>NZ_LMEY01000001.1:0-1530000 GCF_001426665.1 Rhizobium sp. Root1334
AGAGGCTGCCTCAAAAAGAGGTGGGTGATTTCAGTAGGTTATGATTCCTTCGGATTTGCAAAGATTCGATGGAGTTCACGATGGCCTGGACCAAAATCACCCGTCGGCAATATGCCCGGCGAACGGCACGCTACGCAAGCGATATGACGGAGCGAGAATGGGAGTTGGTCAGACCTTTTCTGCCGATACCCCGCCGCCTGGGTCGTCCCCGGACTACAGATTTGCGCGAGGTCGTAAACGCTCTGCTCTACATCGCCACGACCGGTTGCCAGTGGCGAATGCTGCCGAAGGATTTCCCACCCTGTTCAACCGTCCAGCRCTATTTCTACGAATGGAGGGCGCTGGGGCTTTGGACACGCATCAACCATTACCTGGTAATGGAAGCACGCGAACTTGAAGGCAAAGAGGCGAGCCCTACTGCAGGTGTCATCGATAGCCAGAGCGTCAAAACCACGGAAAGCGGCGGTATCCGGGGCTATGACGCGGGCAAGAAGACCAAAGGCCGCAAGCGCCATATCATCGTCGACACACTCGGGTTGATGGTCGGTCTCATGGTGCACAGCGCCGACATACAGGATCGCGATGGCGCTCCTGATCTCCTGAAATCCATCCGCCACAGGTGGCCATGGTTGCTGCACGTCTTTGCCGATGGTGGCTATGCGGGCGAAAAGCTGAGGCGGCGGCTGGATAAGATCGGACGCTGGACGGTCGAGATCATCAAGCGCAGCGACAAGGCGAAAGGCTTCGAAATTCTGCCACGTCGATGGGTGGTCGAGCGGACCTTCGCGTGGCTGGGTAGATGCCGGAGATTGGCAAAAGACGTTGAAAGGTCCATCGCCTCAGCCGAGGCATGGATCATGATTGCACACATTCGCCTTATGACCCGCCGCATTGCAAGGTATTGCGATTACTGCCTCAGCCGAGGCATGGATCATGATTGCACACATTCGCCTTATGACCCGCCGCATTGCAAGGTATTGCGATTACTGAGACCTTTTCGAATCCGACTCTTATAGATTGCAGAAGATCGTACTCTTGGCTGCCGCCCGCCCCCAGAAGTTCAGTGTTTTCGGTGGTCATGTTTCACATTCCCTTCTTTGTGTTGGCAGCGCTTACCTTTTGTTCCCGCCTGCTAGAGTGTGCTTAGCGAGCTTCAGAAATCCTCCAATACGAATTGTGAGCCTCTTTCGATTTTTCTCGGTATGGCTGAAATGGCGTCTGCGACATTGTAATGGCCCGCTTCGCAGGCATGCCCGGCTTTTGCCGGTCAGCTTCCCGCCTCCAGATAGGAACTTATGCGTTGATGGATTGCTGGGCTACCCCGCGTGGCGCAGGAAGTGTCTGGACGTGAGCGCGAATTACACGATAAGATTGCAGCTTCGCATTCCGGTAGCTGTTCAATTAGGCAATTTAATCCCTATTGACGACTGCATCGTTCAAGGTTTGGGTGCGCACGTCCAGGGGCTGAAGTGGCAAAATTTAAGAAGAAGACTTACCAGGGCCAGGAATACGATATGGCCCACTTGGATGACTTTACCATTCAAATCACTGAGGGTCCGAACACCTACAAAGCCCTCGTTACATTCAGTTGCCATTGCTTCACAGAAGAATTTAAGCAGCACCACACACCCGGTCATATATACTATTACGACAAGGAAACTCGGGCATTCTGCCCAATCCGACACGCGCTATCGGCGGCTTTGCCCGGCTACATGTCCAGCCTTGCTGGGAAATCAGTCTATCTGACCAATAAAAGCAATTTCTTCATCTTGCGCGTAAATGGGGGCAATTACCTCGTTGTCTTCAACATCAATCGTAGGACCAAAAAGAATTATGACGTTGAGATCGAAGTGGTGACCGCGCACCCACGCCCTGAGTTCGCCCAATACGCTGAGCCTGTGACCTTCACAAAGCTAGTTGAAGCCAAGGCGACTGGCGCAGCGGTGCAAAGCGGTCCTAAGGTCAGGATAGACAGGAGCTAAAAACGAAAATAGGCCCCGCAGGACCTATTTCTGAGACTTTCGCCTCGAATGGAGAACCAACTTGCGCCCTCACAGAGGGACCAAACTTGCGTTTGGTCTGGCGTCCCTATTGCGCCTTACGACGCTCACCACTTTCGGGACTGTGCAGACGGTAATATACGGTACGCATACTACAGTCAACCACTTGTTGATTGTATCTGCACCGGGTTAACGTCTCGCGAAGCCTACGGTTCCCAGATGCAGGGCGCTTATACAGGCAGCCTATATCAGTAGATTGCCACACAGAGTCACTGAGAGTCATCTCGGCTGGCATGATGCATTGCTCATATCGCACCACAGAACGCGCTGTATAGCAACGCTGAGTCAAGGCACCCCTATTGAGGCCGTTAGCTCGATCAAACGGGCAAACCGACACCCTGAAAATCCCAGAATGAAATCTATTCAAAAACTTATATGAAAACCTTTCATTATGCAGACGTGTGCCTTTTGGACAACCGCCGGTATGCAAGAAGCGTGCCAGTCTAAACCTTTGACCGCCCGCCCCCCTTTAGATGAGGCTAATGTAACCTTTTCTTGCGTGATGGCGCAACATTCGTTCGCATTCTTTCGCGCACAAAAAAAGGCCGCACCTTTCGATGCAGCCCTTAGCATTTCAGAAGCATCAGCCTCGCGGGATCGGAAAGGACTGCATCCTCACTTTCTCCTGTGCCGCTAATTGTGCATAGAGCTTAGCCCTCTCAGCAGCCACTGCCTGCCTCTGTCTGCTTTGCTCTAAGTGCTCAGCCATCTTGAGGTCAGCCGCCTTCTTACGTGCCGCTGCTGCATTGTCGGCGCGTAGCTGTGCGATGCGTGCACGCCTCCGTGAATCTGTTGCTTTCGTTTCGATCTCAGCCAGCCTCGCCCTGCGTCTGGCCCATTCATCGCCTGTTGACTTTGAGCTGCTAACATCTTTTGCGACCGGGGCAGCGGTAAGATCGGCGTCAACGAGTTTCGTGACTGTGACAATAATAAAGAACGCCTCCGACTCAATATTACCAAGGTCTTTCGGGATGGGGCAGGCCACCAATATTTCGGAATTGGTTGGCGTAATGCCAGCGTTCCTTTTGCTTTTGTAGAAGTCTATGACCGCCGCTGTATAATCGTCTGCGAATGCTTCAATCTTCTCTTTGTTCATCATATCTATGTCTCCTTTTACTGTTCAAATCCCGTTGCCAGTGCTGCATTCATTATTCGCGTCAAGGCAGGCCCTTTAGCTGAGCCGTGCAGGATTTATTGATGTTGCTGAATTCTATGGGACGATGATGCCATGGCCGTTCCGGCCAGCTTTCCGCCCTACCCATCTTTAGGATGTCACACCCGGCCCAGAGCATGGCCCAAACTGGTTACGCTGCCTTGCGCTCAACTTGCCGAATACAAAAGGCTTTCCACTTGCCATCATCGAGCCGGTAGAGCGTGTCCCTCTTGCCCTCAGAATAGGTCATGATGCCGCGAACCTGCGGATCGATAGCCTTGAACAGGGCAATAGCTCCAGTCATGCTGGTGCAGCCCATAACGTACAGGTGACCGATCTTTTCCTTGCGGTTGTACTCGTGCATATCGAGCCAGCAACCGCAGCTTGCATTCCAAGGCAGCGTTTTCTTGGGGTATCTCCAATGCGTGATGGCTGCGGTTCCGCAAAGGGAACGATCCGCAGGCCCGCGCAGTGCATAAAATTTCTTATCTATCTGAGTGTTCATTTATGTTCTCCTTCTGTTTCATTTTTACATTTCCAAGGCCCTCCCTGAGTATGGCCCATCGCCTTGCCCATCGCAGGGCGGAAAGCACGTTTAGATTGCGGATGGCGGGCAGCAGCACACGCTAGTGTGCCGCATCATTGTTCATGCGCTTGGTGCGGCTAAAGGCGCATCAGTTCCAGCCCACGAGCCGTGCGTGCCTCTTCAATCGCTGTATCGAAAACCTCCGTCCAATAGGCATGCTGTACCGGTTTGCCGTAGAGGGCTGACCAGACGTAAGCAGTGTGTGGGAGAGGTTTGAGATTATCCAGTACGACATGAGCAAATTTGACAGCCCGTTCGAACTCACCAAGATTATAGATATCAGTTGTAGGCCACTCCCGAATGGTGTCCGCATGTTCCTTCATTGTTTTGTTGGTGTCCGTCATGTTCATTCTCCTTTTCGTTTCCATGCCAAGCAGCTGCGGATGCCATCGAGCATCTGCAAGCTTGCGCAAGCATGCATGGGGATTGTAAGGGGTAGTCTGCCAGCCTAGTTGCAGGGTAGTTGCAGCCTAGTTGCAGGGTAGTTTGACAGGCTTCATGCAACTATGTTGGAACCTAGCTTGCAGATGCTTGCACGTATTATTCAGTCACTTTCGACGCATCCACTATGCCCTTAATCGGACGCCCGGTTGTGCCGTGGTTGATTTCCTTGATTTGACCAGAACGGAGCAAGCTGCTCATCGCCCTCTCAAACTGCCTAACGTTGACGCCATCCGCTTCAGGCATCGCCGCAAACACCTTCGGCGCGTAATAGGCTGGCGAGGTCTTTGCTAATGTGACGCGATCCAAACTCAGATCGACGGCATGCAAGCATTCCATAAAGACCCGCTCCGCTTTCGCTTCAGCCATCAGCTTCGATTGAGAGCCCGCACTCGTCACGAAAGCGCCGCGCTCCCATCGGATTTTTGTCTCTCCGCCAATCTTGCCATAGTTGCTTTTCATGGTTTTGAGCAGCCGTGCATCAGTATCGTCATCATCCTTTCCGTCAGGCCGCGTCAGATAGAGCCGGGATCGGGCCGAATTGCTCCAGCCAGTCGAGCCCGACGTGCCGGTGCCGGACATCATGCCTGATACCGATGGGTGAGCCAGCAGGATCACTGCGCACTGCAATTCGATAGCCAGACGCCGCAACATGCCGACGAACTGCCGGACCTGGGAACGATCAATCTCGGAGCCCCCGAACAAATCCGCCGCCGTGTCGAGGATGATGCAACGAGGCCGCAAAACCCGCGTGAATGCCTCGACCTTTCGAAAAACCTCCGTCGCCACAATGCGTTTTGAAGCGTCGGGCAAAGCCATTACGGCATCCTCTCCAGCCAGCGGCCAGAGGTGGAACTGATTGACCTCGTTCAAATAGACGCCCAACGTCCGGCAGATATCGACTTGACGACGCTTGAACTCGTCCTCTTCATCTTCCGCGCCGAGGAGGAATACGGGGCCCTTTGCCGGTGACATGCCAAGCGTTTCAATTCCGGCCGCGCCAGCCATGCCCCACTGTAGGGCCAGAAGCGATTTACCAACGCCGCCGTCACCGTACAGGAGCGTGACCTGACCAACGGGCACCAAGCCCTCTATCCACCACTCGCGTTCTGGAACGTACTCATTCTCATAGTCCGCAGGGCAGACAATGCCGTATTCAGCCGCCAAGTCTGCAATCGTCATGCCGTCAGTCTGGATTGCCGCAGCTTCCCGCCTTTGTTCGTCGGGCTGCTCGTCATCAATATAGGACGGGCCATTCTCATAAAACTGGCGTTCAGCCTCAGCCTCTAGCCGGTCATACTCCTCTTGTGTGTATGCGAGGTCTGACATGATCACGCTGCTTCAAGAGCAGAAATCCAAGTCTCAAGTTTAGACCGGCGCACTGCAAGCTTTCCGCCAAGCTTAAATACCGGGCCAAGGTGTCCAGCAGTGAAGGCCGAATATACCTGCGTTGCAGACATGCCGATTTCATTGCCAATATTAGCCGCACCTGTGATTAGGCCGATGGTGTTACCAGTTACGGTTTTGTTCGTATTCTCCTTCATTTGTATTATCCTTTTTAAAAGTTTTAGAAATATTCGACGTTCCCAATGTAATACCCGCCAAATAGCGAACCAATCACTCCCATCAAATTTTCTCGAGTTTTTTCGCAAGTGCGCTGGAAGGCAGACGCACGAAAGCGCTCCTTGGGGGGCCAAATGTAGACGGAATGCACCGCCTTTCCTTTGCTGTTGGGATTGTGCCGCTTCAAGCCGCGAGCGCCGGGCGGGCGGCCACGCGCTTGGACGCGATCCATGCATCCAAGTCTGCCGTTGCGTAAATTACGCTTGAGCCGAGCTTTGCGTAAATCGGCCCGCCACCATAGCATCGGAGTTTGTCTAGAAGGGATTTGGAAATGCCGAGGTAAGCGGCAGCTTGTGGTGCTCTAAGATTTTTCATTTTTCGTTCTCCATGTTTGTGTTTGCATGGAGGTATATGCTTGTTCAGGTATCCCAAGAACATAGAGTCATTGTTGGGACAGTTTGTCGGCGGCGGCCTTCATCGCTCTGGCGGCCTTCCGTTTGTATCGTCTCAGCCGCATGAAGTCAGGTGATTGAGACTCGCGAGATAGGGCGTTTTGAGCCGTCTTGACGGCTATAGCGCCGCCAGAATCTTTGTGAATTGTCCGCGCTGCCTCTGCTTGGGATTTCCCTTGGCGCATCTCAGCCTTCATCCGAGATTGCAAAATATGGTTACCCATGCCGACTGGCCGACCGCCGAGTCCACTTGGCCCAGTTCGATCAACAGGCGTCTCAATCTTGAATGCCGGTACGTATTCCAGTGCCAGTTCTAGGGCCAATTGCCGCCAGCCCTCGGCCGTGGGCTCCAGCCCATTGTGATCTTGCAAAAGTGCGTTTAGACGCTCTGCCATCTCGGCGGCTAGTTCGTCCTCCGCTGTATGTTCGGTGACAGCAATTGGGCCGCGATGGAGGGGCTCCATCCATGCGTCACCATCATATTCTTCTTCGACCGCCATCATTTGCCTCCAATCGCTGCGGAAATCTGCCCAGCGATGGCATCCGCAGCCCGGCGCGACGAATCAACATCGACGTGTGCATAGCGTTGTGTGGTCTTTGCATCGCTGTGACCAAGTAGCTTGCCGATGACGGGCAGCCCCAGCCCCGACCATGCGCCGACGCTGGCAAAACTGTGCCTCAGGTCATGAATCCGCAAGCCGGGCAGCGCGGCCCGCTTTGTAATCTGCGCCCAAGGGCGTTTTAAGTCCGCGCGTGGCTTCTCGCCATCAAGCCCGGCGCTTTCGCCCGCAATGACGTAAATCCCGACGCGCGGTAGGTCCTTTAGTATCTCGACGGCTGGCGCGGCGAGGACAACCGTCTTTTTGCCGGTTTTAGAGTCTGGGAGGAACAGAAAGCCGCGATCAAGGTCGGTTTCCGTCCAGCGCAGGTTCAAGACTTCCCGCAGGCGCATGCCCGTCAACATCAGCAGCCGGATAGAGCCAGTCACGCTTGGATGCATTTTGACGCGCTGTCCTTTAGGCGAGTGCTTGGAATCCCCCGCATTCACTTCAAAGCCCACGGTCTCCGCCTCAATCATGGCTTCACCAAGCCGCTGCATCTCGTCTGTGGAAAGAAAGCGCTCGCGGCCTTCCTCCTTATTCAGATCGACGCCACGGGCCGGGTTCATGCCCTCTGGCACATAGCCATTCTTTGCGCCCCAACCGTAAGCAGCCGAAAGCAACTTCATGGCCCGATTAGCTGAAATCTTGGCTACCCTGCTCATCTTCGAGTGAGCACGCTGTACATCGACTCTGGTCAACGTCACAGCCTTGTTGGTGCCGATGCTAGGATCAATGTGCTTCTTGGCTATCGTGCGATAGAATTCGGCCGACGAAGCCTTTTTGTTCACAGCGACGAATTCCTCAATGTAGTTTGACACTAGCGTCTTCACTGTGACGCTCGCGCGCTCGTCGCTGCGATCCTTGGCTAGATCCTTACCAAGGCCAGCATGGGCAATTGCTTTGCGGGCAGCCTCGCGTGCTTCGTTCGGCTTGAGGATGCCGACACGGCCCAGCTTCATGCGTTTTTTAGAGCCACCAGCTACAGGCCGGAATTCTGCAAACCACGTCCCTGTGCCTGTGGTCGTGCGGTAAAGGCCAAAGCCGGTTAAATCCTCATCGAAGTAAAATTTTGTCTTGTTGGGAGGGTCCAAAGCCATGATTTCTTCAACCTTGTCTTTGGTCAGGATCATAGGTTTTTTGGTCAGGATCATAGGCGCGCCTCCAAATTTATAGCCACATTGTAGCCAGCGATTAAATTAGAGACGGGAATAAGTCAAGTGGACATGGGTTGCACACCCTTGCATTATCAGCCTTTGAGCTACGTTTATGCAACGCTAGGAATGGCTATAAAAGCGGTACATTAAGACTGGTGGTCAAGGGGTCGTGGGTTCGAATCCCGCCGCTCCGACCATTTTCTCCTTGAAGCCCCTGTCGACACCGCCTTTCCATTTCTTCAGCTACCGGAAGAACGGAATGATAGGTGGCGGGGCATCCCTTCGGGAACCAAAGCGCCCACACCGATCCCGGACACCCGATATCCCGTCCGGCGCTCTTCCGGGCAATCCGCGCACACTGTGACGCCGCCGGCCGGCGTACCCGCTATACGATGAAGAAATCGGCGTTGGTCATCACCAGGTCATGGCCGACGGTGGCAAACTGAACGGCTGCCGCCACGCCTGTTCCATCCTTGTCATAGCTGAGTGCACCAGTCGCCGCGTTGTAGATGATACGATCTGACGCATCGGCGGCCGCGGTTCCGATATGAAAGGCAGTGGCGGCAAGCGTGCCCGTCACGCTAAGGGCGGTGAATATGGCATTCTCCAGCTGCACGGTGTCGTTTACAACGACGAAATCGCGGATCGTGTCGATGTTGGTCGAGCCAAGCGCGCTATTGAAGAAAAATGTATCGTTGCCCGCGCCGCCAATCAGGACATCCTTTCCAAGACCACCATTGATCAGATCGTTGCCCGCACCACCGGACAGCGTGTTGGCATGATTGCCGCCATAAATCGCGTCATTGAACTTGGTTCCGATAACGTTGGGTATGTTTTTCACCGTGTCGGTGTTTCCGAACCCGTCCTTTGCCGTATCGGCCGACAACCCGCCTTGCGCCCCGGTGCCGAGCAGGTTGACGATGACGCCCCGCGTCCCGCCGCTTGCGGCGTCCCGGCTGTAATCGACCGTATCCGAGCCGGAATTGCCATTCAGGGAATCGTTACCCCGGCCGCCGATCAGCGTATCAGCACCGCCCCCTCCCCACAGAGTATCATTACCGGCGCCTCCATTCAAAACATTGGCAAGGCGATCACCGGTCAATTTGTCGGCGCCCGATCCGCCGGTAACATTCTCGATATTACGGATCTTGTCTTCCGCTACGCCGCCAACGGTGACCTTTACGTTGGTGGCGCCTTTGAGGGTGACGGTAACGGCGGCAGTCTTGTCGGTATAGAGCGCCGTATCGGCGCCTGTCCCGCCATCAAGCACGTCCTTGCCGCCGCCGCCCTTGAGGATATCGTTACCGGCATAGCCGGAAAGAACGTCGGCCAATCGCGTGCCGTTCAATGTGTCCGCGCCGCTCAATGCCAGGCTCAAAAGCCCTTGCGTGTTGTTTTGCGATGCAAAGTCGCGAACCGTCGTCGCGGCGATGCTCAAGCCGGTAATCAGCAGTGCGGTGCTATTGTTGATGACATACTGTACCGATGTCACGGTGCCGCCTGTTGGCGCATTCGTGGTATCGAACGTGAACCCGCTGCCCTTAAACAGCGTGTAGTTAGTCGCATTATCAAAATACTTCGCCGACACCGGCGATACCGTCGAAAAATCGTAGTCAAAGAGTTTATCGACCTGAAGCGTATTGAACTTTATCGCAAATGCGGTTCCACCGCTTACAACAGCCATTTCGCCCTCCAGCGCCAAATGAATATTAGATTTACATCATATACATTTGGCGCTGACCAGTCGACCAAATTAAAGCGGTCGCGCTCCAAGTGTTGCGGTCTGGCCGCTCATCATCGAGCCAGCGCCGCACACAGCATCAGCCAGGTGTTAATGCACCGAAATATCGGTCTCCGGCTCTTCGAGAAAAGACTCGATGCCATCGCGCTCGACGGTCGCCAAAAACTCCTCGAAGGCTTCCTTGTCCGTGGCAAAAGGCTCTTCCCAGACGGTCAGGCCTTCGTCCTGATCGATCACTTCCATCGTCCAGCCGTCCGCGCTGCCCTCCTTGCGGAAGATATCGACAAGCACGGTGATGTCGTCTTCGGTAAACTCGCCGGAAAAATCGGAATGTTCGAGCTTCTGTTTCTTCGCCATGGTCATCATGCCTGTTTCGTGTTGGTGATAGTGGCCGTAAGGCGGCCCCTGGAACGTTCGCGCGTCGCGCCGCCCTCGAGCCGCTTGGCCGCTTGCTTGATTTCGAGCGGTGAAAAAAGAGTGCGGTATTCCGGCCGTGTCATCGCGGCCTCTATCGAGAATTCGGCTTTCCTGGCCTCGATCAGCCGTTCCAAGCCGGTCGTTCCGGGCTTGAACACCAGCTCCCTGGCAGCCTCGACGCCACCTTTCAGGATGACAAGACGGCGAAACAGCACTGGCCGGAAGCCAATCCGCGCACAATGATCGTAGAGCGCCAGCATCTCGCCGTGAAATTTTGCCTGAAGGGTCTCGCTCATCTCGCTCTTTTCTCAATCATATCCCGGACATATGGAGATGCAGGCAACGGACGCCAAGAGGCTTTTTACCGAACCAGTACGACAGACAAAAGACCCGGCAATCGCCAAGGTTTACGCTCCGGTCACTCCTGAACCGCAATCTCTGCTTCGGCAGCAGCGGCCAGAAACGCTTTTCGGGCGTCTTCGGCCGGGCGCTTGCCCTCGATCACCTCGGCGCAGATACCAAGCGCCCGGTCGAGCGCCGGCGCATCTTCCAGCGGCCAGTCCTCGATCATCGCCCACGATGCTTCGGTGGTATTGGATATCGTCACGTATTTGCCTGGTCCCTCCAAGGCGAGCGTCACGCTTTTCGTCCAGGGCTTTTCCATTGTCTCGCCTTGCTCAGAATGTCTGTCGCGGTCCTACCATGAACGGCATGGCGCCACGAGAGTAAAGGCCGGCAAACACAAGACCGACCGCAGTCTCAACGCACCTGATCGAGCAGGCGCTTGCATTCCAAAAGGTCGTAGAGCGCTTCCTGCAGCAGCGCCCTGTCTTCCTTGCCGACGGATGTCTTGCCCACCGAGATTTCAGGAGCCTCGTCATTACCGCCGACGAACGAGAAGAACCGGCGGCTGGCGGGCGCCTTGGCACGGCCGACGATCTGGTCTTCATCTGGATTGCCGAGCTTGGGCTGCGCAGGCTCCTCGATATTGGCGGCTGCGAGCGCCTCGACGGTCGCCAGATCGCCGCTGGCAATCGCCGCGACGAACTTGTTGCCGTTCATCTTCAAGAGCTTCTGCACACCCTTGATCGTATAGCCGTGATCGTAGAGCAGATGACGAATGCCTTTGAGCAGATCGACATCTTCAGGCCGGTAGTAGCGCCGGCCACCGCCGCGCTTCATCGGCTTGATCTGCAGGAACCGTGTTTCCCAAAACCTCAGCACATGCTGCGGCAAATCGAGATCGTCGGCCACTTCACTGATGGTGCGAAACGCATCCGGGCTCTTGTCCATGTCTTCCCCCACTCCGCGTCGAAGATACGCGGTATGCACCACGCGACTCTGGCTGCGAGCCTATATCGCAGCAATTGCTGATGATTACACGAATCATGCGCAATTCAACGGCTTATGGACGTGTTTTCAACCACTTTAATGGTGGACGGTAAGATTTAGGAGGCCGGCGATTGCGGTTTCAACTTGGCCTTGCGCTGGAGATGCGCCTTGAGGACGCGCTGTTTCAGCACGTTGGAAGCCTTGAAGGTCATGACACGGCGCGGAGAAATCGGCACTTCTTCGCCGGTTTTCGGATTGCGGCCGATGCGTTCGTTCTTGTCACGCACCTGAAACGTCGCGAAGGAGGAAAGCTTGACGCTTTCGCCCCGCACGATGGCGTTACAGATTTCGTCGATCACCGTCTCGACCAGTTCAGCCGATTCCGTTCGGGAGAGACCGACCTTGCGAAAAACCGATTCGGCCAGGTCTGCTCGTGTCACCGTTTTTCCGCTCATCTTCCCCCACCGATTTTCTTAGATTATCGATTAGCCCGGAAAGAGTATTGCCCTTGTCCATTCCGGTCAAGCGTCTGCACCATATCACATTTTTTTACCAGCGCAGCAGCACGGACCCCCAGGTGAAACCGCCGCCCATCGCCTCGAGCAGGACGAGATCACCCTTTTTGATGCGTCCATCCGATGCCGCGACACTCAGCGCCAGTGGAATGGAGGCTGCCGAGGTGTTGCCATGGAGATCGACCGTGACCACCACTTTCTCAAGCGGAATGCCAAGTTTCTTGGCCGAACCATCAATGATCCGGCGGTTGGCCTGGTGCGGCACCAGCCAGTCGAGATCGTCGGCCGTCGTACCGGTCGCCTCGAAAGCAGCCTCGATCACGTCGGTAATCATGCCCACGGCATGCTTGAAGACCTCGCGGCCCTCCATGCGCAGATGGCCGACCGTGCCGGTGGTCGAGGGACCACCGTCGACATAGAGTTTTTCCTTGTGGGCACCATCCGAGCGCAGCTGCGCCGTCAGGACGCCACGATCAGCCGTCGTGCCCGCGCCTTCCTGCGCTTCCAGAACAAGCGCGCCAGCACCGTCGCCAAACAGCACGCAGGTGGTACGGTCGTTCCAGTCGAGAATGCGCGAGAATGTCTCGGCACCGATGACCAGCACCCGCTTGGCGAGCCCGCCACGGATATAGGCGTCCGCCGTGGTCACGGCAAAAATGAAGCCGGAACAGACGGCCTGCAGGTCGAAGGCTGCGCCATGGTGCATGCCAAGCCGGTTCTGGATATTGACGGCGGTCGCCGGAAAGGTGTTGTCGGGCGTCGACGTCGCAACAATGATGAGATCGATATCGGCCGGCGTCAGGCCGGCATTGGCGAGAGCCGCGCGTGCAGCCCCCTCGCCCAGCGATGCGGTGGTTTCCCCCTCGCCTGCGATGTAACGTTGGCGAATGCCGGTGCGCTGCACGATCCATTCGTCGGACGTGTCGACCTTGTCTTCGATTTCGCGATTGGTCATCACCCGCTGCGGGAGCGATGCCCCGAAACCGCGAACCACAGAACGGATCATACTTTTCAAACCTCGTCTGCCGTGCCGGTCGCTGCACCTTCGGAAGGGCGCGAGGCATGGTATTTTTGCAAATCGTTTTCGATCTTGGCCTTTAGCCCGTTGCGGACCATGTCGTAGCCGACATCGATGGCTGCGGCGAAACCTTCAGCGTCGGTTCCTCCATGACTCTTGATCACGACACCATTAAGGCCGAGGAAGACGCCGCCGTTCACCTTTCGCGGATCCATCTTCTCGCGCAGCCGGTCAAACGCACCCTTGGCGAGGATGTAGCCGATCTTGGCCAGAAGCGTGCGTGACATCGCGGCGCGCAGATATTCGGCGATCTGACGGGCCGTGCCTTCGGCAGCCTTCAGCGCGATATTGCCGGAAAAACCTTCGGTCACCACCACATCGACCGTACCACGGCCGATATCGTCACCCTCGACGAAGCCGAAATAATCGATGCTGTCGATACCGGCTTCGCGCAGCAATCGGCCGGCTTCCTTGACCTGCTCCTGCCCCTTGATCTCTTCGACGCCGACATTGAGCAGGCCAAGCGTCGGACGTTCGACCTCAAACAGCGCGCGCGCCATGGCGCCGCCCATCAGGGCAAAATCCATCAGCTGCTGCGCATCGGCGCCGATCGTCGCACCGACGTCCAGCACGATGCTCTCGCCCTTCAGGGTCGGCCAGATGGCTGCGATGGCCGGGCGCTGGATGCCTTGCATCATCCGCAAGCAGAATACCGACATCGCCATCAGCGCGCCGGTATTGCCGGCGGAGACAACCACATCGGCCTCGCCCTTGTTGACGGCGTCGATCGCCTGCCACATGCTTGCCTTGCCACGCCCGCGCCTGAGCGCCTGGCTTGGCTTCTCATCCATGGCGATTGCCAGTTCGGAGGCATGAAACGTGCAGTTCGCCTTGAGCTTGGGATACTTTTCCAAGAGAGGAGCACATTGCTCTTCAAGACCATACAGCGCGAAACGGATATCGGGATGCCGTTCAAGCGCCTTGGCAGCGCCCGGAATGACGACCTGCGGACCGAAGTCGCCGCCCATCACATCAAGAGAAATTCTGACCACGCGTGCCCTATCCTTTTTTCCTGCCACACTGCATGTTTCGTTCCGGCGCAATCAGTGGGCGATGGAGACACACGTGTTTTCATAACGTTTGAGACGTAACGGCCCCACTCACGGAGCAAAACGGCCCAACGGGCTGGATTTCGGCCAAAATACCGTTTTTCACTGATGTGACAACCGATTTGTGCCACACCTCGCCGTTCACTCAGTCCTTTTTCCAATCCTTGAGGGCCGCAAAGGGATTTGGACGGACATCATCTTTTTCGCTGCTTTCGATCCGCTCGCCGAAGCTCGCGCCCTGCTTGCGCGGATAGGGGTCGATAGCAAGTGCAGCGTGTTCCGTAACGGCCAGACCGACATCGATGGTGTCACCGGTAAACATGTCGGGAAGATCGGGGCCTTCCGGATCGAGAATCATCTCGCCGCTGTCATTGGCGGCGATCCGCGCCAGCCGCGACCCTTCAGGCACGAAAATCGCTTCTATGGGTTCATCGATCAATGCTTCTACCGGCTCCAGCGTCACGACGCAGGCCTGAACGATCCTCGCCTCCACACGGCCCTTGACCTTGACGCCATCCTTTTTCCAGCGCGCGATCTGCAGCTCAGCTGTGAGCGACTGTACTTCCAGAACATCCCACAGTTCGCGCAGTGCCTCGCACTCGGCTTCGCTCGCTGCGAGACGAACCGTCACTGCATTGGCGGAAATATTGCCGACCTTGACCGGATAGGAAAATGCGGGTTTTTCGTCGTGGTTCATCGTCTGGTCCTTTCGGGCGGCGGTACCGCCCAAGATAGTGCTGCCGGCCATTATACGGCGCTACCCCCGCATCGTCTTGGACGGATATCAGGTGGCCGCTTGCGGCAGGTCGATCCGGCCGGTTTCTACGACATCCTCGGCCTCCAGCGCAAGCTGGGCCTCTGCAGCCAACAGATAGTCGGCCAATCCGAGCATCGACAGCGCTTGATCGTCCGTCTGCGGATGGAAATTGCGCTTCAATGCCGCAGCGAGTTCGTCACGGTCCCGGCGCTCAAGCGCTGCCGCGTAACTTTCTAGCCGGCCATAGAACATCGAGGCGAACTTCTTCATCCGCTTGGGCACGCCGACATCGCCAACGCCGAGTTCACGGATCGAATGATCGACGTCCTCGAAGAACGCATCGATGATTTCCTGGGCGATCTCCTGGCCGGCACGCTTAGAACTGCGGGTGCGGCGGAAATAGAGGATCAGCGATGCCGACAGCATCTCGAAACGGCCCATAACCGTGTCCGGCACGTCGAGGTCGGTATACAGATATGGACGCCGGGCGGCGGCGGTCAGAAGCGCATATTGGCGCTTAACAATGGCCGCATTGCCATTTTTTTTCCCGAACAGTCCAAATATCATCATAAAGCCCAAGTTTGCCTGCTTCAAAATGCGCTGGCCTGCGCATCCTGCTGTTGCATGATTGCGGAAGCTGGTTTACCGAAGCAGGCACGAAATGCAATGGCGCATCTGCCAGCGTTACCTTGGGGGAGATGTCGTTGACGAAACGGTATCTCAGATCAGACATGAAATTTCTGAATAACGTCGCTTTTACATTGGCAATTTGCGTAACCACCCTTTCCGGCTGCAAGACGGCCGATATGCTGAACACCAGCGAAACCATCAACCAGGGCTATGTCGTTGATCAGGAGACACTGGCGCTGGCGCCGGTCGGCTCCAGCCGCGAGCAGGTGCTTTTGTCGTTGGGAACGCCATCGACGACGGCCACCTTCGACAATGAAGTGTTCTACTACATTTCCCAGAAGCGTCAGCGCCCTGTCGCCTTCATGAAGGCAAAGGTGGTGGAGCAGAGCGTGCTCGCCGTCTATTTCGACAAGGACGGCGTCGTTTCGCAGCTGGCGCATTACACGCTGCAGGACGGCAAGGTCTTCGACATGATTTCCCGCACCACGCCGACCGGCGGCAAGGAGATGACCTTCCTCGGTCAGCTGCTCTCCGGTAATGGCATCGGCAAGAGCATGGCGAAATCGGTGCTGGGTAACAGCAACAACCGCTGATCTCCATGATCACGCCCTGATAAAAAAACCGCCGGCGCTGCACGCACCGGTGGTTTTTTCTTGTCTGCCAATCGCCTGTCCGCAACGCCCTGGCGGCGCTGCGGACCTGCTCTGGCACACTACCCCGCGAGAATTGCCAGAAGCAGCAACGCGACGATGTTGGTGATCTTGATCGCCGGGTTGACGGCCGGACCTGCGGTGTCCTTATAGGGATCGCCAACCGTATCGCCGGTCACGGATGCCTTGTGGGCTTCCGAACCCTTCAAGTGGCGTGTGCCGTCCTTGTCGACGAAACCGTCTTCAAAGCTCTTCTTGGCATTGTCCCACGCGCCGCCGCCCGAGGTCATCGAGATGGCGACGAAGATGCCGTTGACGATGACACCGAGAAGCGATGCGCCGAGCGCTGCAAAGGCGGAGGCCTTGGAGCCGGAGATCAACAGCACACCGAAGTAGACGACGACCGGCGCCAGCACCGGCAGCAGCGACGGCACGATCATTTCGCGGATCGCCGCCTTGGTCAGCATGTCGACAGCGCGGCCATAGTCCGGCCGGTCCTTGCCTTCCATGATGCCCGGTTTTTCACGGAACTGGCGGCGGACTTCCTCCACCACGGCGCCCGCCGCACGCCCGACTGCCGTCATGGCGATACCGCCGAACAGGTAGGGGATGAGACCACCGAAGATCAGGCCGGCGACAACGTAAGGATTGGACAGATCAAACGAGATCGTTCCGATATCGGCGAAGTAGGGGTACTTGTCGCCGTTGGCGGCAAAGTATTTTAGGTCATTCGAATAGGCCGCAAACAATACCAGGGCGCCGAGACCGGCCGAACCGATCGCATACCCCTTGGTCACCGCCTTGGTGGTATTGCCGACCGCATCGAGCGCGTCGGTCGATTTGCGGACCTCCGGGGGAAGTCCAGCCATTTCGGCAATGCCGCCGGCATTGTCGGTAACCGGACCGAAGGCATCAAGCGCGACAATCATCCCGGCAATACCGAGCATGGCGGTCACGGCGATCCCGGTGCCGAACAAGCCCGCCAACTGGTAGGTGGCAACAATGCCGCCGACGATGACGATGGCCGGAAGTGCGGTCGATTCCAGCGACACGGCAAGACCCTGGATAACGTTGGTGCCGTGGCCACTGACGGAGGCCTGGGCAATCGAATTGACCGGCCGCTTGTTGGTGCCGGTATAGTATTCGGTGATCACCACGATCAGCGCGGTGACGACGAGGCCGAGAATACCGCAGATGAACAGGTTGGTGCCGGTAATGTCCTGACCGCCAACGGTGCCGATCGAGCCCCAGCCGATAGTCAGCGAGGTGGCTGCACCCAGACCGATGATCGACAGGAGGCCGGTGACAATCAGGCCCTTGTAGAGCGCGCCCATGATCGACCCATTAGAGCCGAGCTTGACGAAAAAGGCACCGATGATCGAGGTGATGATGCAGGCACCGCAGATGGCGAGCGGATAGGACATGACCAGCGCGAGATTGGCCCCACCGGCAAAGAAGATCGCCGCAAGAACCATGGTGGCGACGATCGAGACGGCATAGGTCTCGAACAGGTCGGCAGCCATGCCGGCGCAGTCGCCGACGTTGTCACCAACGTTGTCGGCGATGGTGGCCGGATTGCGTGGGTCGTCTTCGGGGATACCCGCTTCCACCTTGCCGACGAGATCGCCGCCGACATCGGCCCCCTTGGTAAAGATGCCGCCGCCGAGACGGGCAAAGATCGAGATCAGTGACGCGCCGAAACCGAGTGACACCAGCGCATCGATGACTTCACGCGACCCTTCGGCATGACCAAGGCCCGCCGTCAAAATGAGGTAGTAGATGGTGACGCCGAGCAATGCCAGACCTGCGACCAGCATGCCGGTGATCGCACCGGACTTGAAGGCGATATCAAGGCCTGCCGCAAGGCTGATGGAGGATGCCTGCGCGGTGCGGACGTTGGCGCGGACCGAAACGTGCATGCCGATGAAACCGGCCACCCCCGACAGGACTGCACCGATCAGGAAGCCGATGGCGGCTGTCGCAGAGAGAAGAATCCAGGCACCGGCAAAGACGACGGCACCGACAATGGCAATGGTCATATATTGACGTGTGAGATAGGCCTGCGCCCCCTCGCGTATGAAGCCTGCAATCTCTTGCATGCGGGCATTGCCCTGATCGGCAGACAGCACCGATTGCGTCGCCCAGATGGCATAGACCACCGAAAGCAACCCGCATGCGATAACGCCCAGAAGTATGGTCATTTCGCGATTTCCTCCATTTAGCCTGCAGGCTCACTCCGTTCCGCAGGCCCCCAAAAAGCGCAGCAGACCAAGCCTCCTCTTCAAGCATGGGCCGCATACGTGGCCGCAGAGTGCGGTGGCGAATCGGGATCGTCAAGCCGCCACAATCGGAAAAACCCACGTTTTTCGGTATGTTGGCGGTGGCTTACAGGTATGGAATACGGCTTTGGGAGATAAATCTCAGATTGTGCGCCGCCTTTCGGCGACAAACAGCGAAATGAGCAGCAAAAGGCAGAATGCCGTCACCGGCCAGACGGCAGCGCTCAGCATGTCCCAGCCATAGGCCGTCAGCACCTTGCCGGAACCAAAAGAGGCAAGCGCCACCGCGGTAAACAGGATGATATCGTGAAAGCCCTGCACCTTGTCGGCTTCCTGCGGCCGGTAGCTGGAGGCGACAATCGCCGTTGAACCGATGAAACCGAAGTTCCACCCGGCGCCAAGCAGGATCAGAGCACCCCAGAAATTCCACAGCGCAATTCCCGCATGCGCCACCAGCGCACACAACATCAGAATGACGAGGCCGGCGGCAACAACCCTCTCGGCGCCGTAGCGGCTGACCAGCATGCCGGTGAAGAAGCTGGGGGCAAACATCGCCAGCACGTGCCATTGGATGCCGAGCGTCGCCAGATCCTGCGAAAAACCACAGCCGACGACCATGGCGATCGGCGCGCCGGTCATCATGAAGGTCATCAGCGCATAGGTGGAGATGCCGCAGATCATGCCGGTGAGAAAACGCTGGTTGAGCACAATCTCGCGCAATGGCCGGACGGGACCGGCGGCAGTGCTGCCTGCGGCAGGACGGGGATCCGGCAGGCGCAGAAACGCAAGCACGGCAATCGCTACCAGGCAGGTGGGAACGAGCGCGATGAAGGCACCGGCAAAGAATACCGGCGCCAGCGCATCCTTGGTCAGGATGACCAGCTGCGGCCCGAGCACGGCCGAAACCATGCCACCGGCCAGAATCCAGGAAATCGCCCTTGGCTTGTAGAAGCGTGGAGATGCGTCGGCCGCGGCAAAGCGCAGTTTTTGGGTAAAGCCGCCAGCAATGCCGGAAATGCACAGACCGAGTGCAAACAGCCAGAAATCGCTTTGAAACAGCGCATAGGCGGCGACCAGCCCACCGCCTGCACCCAGAAGAGCGCCAACCATGAAGGCTGCCGTGCGGCCGAGCAATCGGGACATGATGGCGACGAAAACGGCACCGAGGGCGACGCCGACGTTGAAACCGGTCAGCGGCGCTGTTGCCAGCGACTTGTCGGCGCCGAGCAGCTGATAGCCGGCGACGCCGCCGACGGAAAAGACGATCGGGCCGATGGTGCCAAGAATGGCCTGGGCTGCCGTCAGCAGATAGACATTGCGGCGGGCGCCGCGCAGTTCATGATCCATGCCCTGCATCTCGCCTACCTGCACTGTCATTGCGTGACCTTACTTCTTGACGTCAGTTCTGATTGTGCGAGCGATCCGGTCGAGCACGGCGTTGACGAGCTTGGGCTCATCCTCTTCGAAGAACGCCTTGGCGATCTCGACATATTCGGTGACGATGACCGCGACCGGAACATCCTTGCGCTCGCGCAGTTCGAACGTGCCGGCACGCAGGATGGCGCGAACAGTCGAATCGAGACGCGACAGCGCCCAGTCGTCCTGCAGGGCCGTGCCGATCAATGGATCGAGCAGGCGCTGGTCGCGCACGACACCGGCAACGATCGAGCGAAACCAGGAGGCATCCGCCTTCAGATAGGTATCGCCGTCGATTTCCTGGCCGAGCCGGTGGGCTTCGTATTCGGCGACGATCTCGAGCACGCCAGTGCCGCCGACATCCATCTGGTACAGTGCCTGGACGGCGGCAAGACGGGCCGCTCCACGCTGGTTTGCCTGCTTGATCGGCTGGTCGGCCGGCGGGTTGGTAGGAGTGTCGCTCACTGTTCGCCGCCCAGCTTGATCTTCAGGTCGATCATGGTCAGCGCTGCACGGGCGGCAAAGCCCCCCTTGTCGCCTTCGCTCTTCTTCGCGCGGGCCCAGGCCTGCGCGTCGTTTTCAACGGTCAGGATGCCGTTGCCGATGGCAAGGCTTTCGCTGACGGCAAGATCCATCAGAGCGCGCGAGGATTCGTTCGAAACGATGTCGAAGTGGTAGGTCTCGCCACGAATGACCATGCCGAGTGCGACGAAACCATCATACTCGGTGCCGCCGTTATCGATGCCATCAAGAGCCATGGCGATCGCGGCCGGTATCTCCAGCGCGCCGGGAACGGTCACGACATCATAGGTCGCACCGGCATCCTTGAGCGCCGATGTGGCGCCGTCGAGCAAAGCATCAGCCATATCGTCATAGAAACGCGCTTCCACAATCAGGATATGTGGTTTTTCGGTATCGGACATTTGTCACCTGTCTGAAATTGGGGGCCGGACATCTCCAGCGCAGGCGGCGGTCAAACCACGCTCTAGCCCCGTTGGCAAGCATTTTTCGCTGCAGGGGTGGATTTGGCGAGGCGTTTGATGATCGTTCCATGCACAACAGCTGAAATTGCCGCCATCTTTTCAATCCGATGGCGTCTCTATACAAGTTTTGCCGAGGTGGAGAAAAACATGACAAAGATGCAGAAACCCGTGATCAACCCGGCCGAACTCGACCTCGAGCATTGGCAGGAAGGCACGTTCTTTGAATCCCGCGACGCCGCCTTCGGCGCCCAACTTGGCCTCAAGGATCTCGGAATAGGTTATAGTGAAGTTCCACCCGGGAAATCCGGTTGTCCGTTCCACAATCACCATATCGAAGAAGAGTTGTTCGTCATCTTGAGCGGCGAAGGTGAATACCGCTTCGGGCCGGATCGCTACCCTGTCAAACCCGGCGACGTGCTC
This sequence comes from Rhizobium sp. Root1334, assembly GCF_001426665.1. Classification (GTDB taxonomy): domain Bacteria; phylum Pseudomonadota; class Alphaproteobacteria; order Rhizobiales; family Rhizobiaceae; genus Pararhizobium. The sequence continues at coordinate 21,279 of NZ_LMEY01000001.1, forward strand.
GGCGCTCCCGCCGGCGGGCCGGAGACCGCCCATCACCTGATCAATACCGGCACCGCCCCCCTCACCTACTTGTCCATTTCGGCCAATGCGAAGGCAGAGATCGTCGAATATCCGGATTCCGGCAAGTTCCTGGCCAAATCGCGCGCAACACCCGGCGGCAAGGCCGTCTTCCGTTTCGTTGGACGCAAGGAAAGCGAAACCGATTATTGGGACGGCGAACCGGGAATCTGATCGAATAGCGAAATCAACATTTCAAACGGACTGAACAGCCTCATGCACAGCGTCCCCACCATCGAAACCGAACGCCTGATCCTTCGCCCCTATCGCCGCGATGACTTTCCAGCTTACGCCGCGCTCTTTGCCGATGCTGAAGTCACCCGCTTCGTCGGCGGCATCCCGTTTTCACGTGAGCAGGCCTGGACCCGCTTTCTGCGCCAGGTCGGCATGTGGCACTATTTTGGTTTCGGCTTTCTGGTCTTGCAGGACCGCGCAACCGGCCAGTTCATTGGCGAGGCCGGTTTTCACGATCTGCACCGTGGAATCAGCCCTTCGGTCGAAGGTACGATGGAAACGGGCTGGGCGCTGTCGCCGCGCTCCCATGGCCAGGGCCTCGCAACAGAAGCAGTCAGCGCGGCCCTGAAATGGGGCGATCAGCAATTTCCATCGCTAAAGAAGACCTGCATCATCGATATCGGCAACCTCCCATCGCTGAGAGTAGCCTCAAAACTGCAATTCAAGGAAACCGGACGGACAACCTATCACGGAGCAAATGTGATTTTGCTGGAGCGGTGACGTTCTGCGCAACGTTGCCGCAACGGCAAAATAGGCCACCAATGCCGCAGAATGACCTGATCCACTCCCGGACATCCGGGGTGGATCAGAATTGACATCGGTCCAGCCAGTTACTCGGCTTTCGGCGCCGGGAACTCTGCCAGCCGTGCGGCATAGCGGGCCATCGTATCGACTTCGAAATTGACGAAATCACCGGCCTTACGCTGCCCCCAGGTCGTCACATCAAGCGAATGACGGATGAGCAGCACGTCGAAATCCGTGCCGTTGACGGCATTCACCGTCAAGGATGTGCCATCAAGCCCGATAGAGCCCTTCGCCGCCACGAATTTCGCCAGATGTTCCGGCGCACGCAAGCGAAACCGGGTGGCCTCACCTTCCGCCTCGACGGAGAGAATTTCGGCTTTGCCATCGACATGGCCTGACACCATGTGACCGCCCAGTTCGTCGCCGATCTTCAGCGACCGCTCCAGATTGATCTTCTGGTTCGCGGTCCAGGACGAAATCGTCGTCAACCGCAGCGCCTCTTCCCACGCCTCGACCTCGAACCAGCGGCCATTGGCGCCCTCTTCCGGCAGCGTCGTAACTGTCAGGCAGACGCCGGAACAGGCAATCGAGGCGCCGATATCGATGCCCTTGGGATCATAGGCCGTGGCAATACGCAGCTTGATACCCTCGTCGAGGGGCGTAATGGTTTCGACGGTGCCGATATCGGTGATAATGCCGGTAAACATCAGAGGGTTCTTTCGTATTCGTAGGTGTCGAGGAGGTCGTCGCCAAAGGTATCTGTCCGCCGGTGAACGAAGCCCACCGGGATCAGCTTCCGGTCAAGTGGGGATGGTACCCCCTCCTCGCCAAGGGTCAGCGGCGCGGTAAACAGCAGAATCCGGTCAACCAGCCCGTCATTGAGGAATTGCTGTGCCGTCCTGGCGCCACCTTCAACCAGAAGCGAGGACACACCTCGCGTTGCCAGAGCGGCGAGCAGATCGGCCGGCGCCGTCGGATCGCAGACAACGACCTCCGCACCGGCGGCTTCCAGTGCCTGCTGACGTTCTGAAAAAGCGACCGATCCATCGCTTTGGCCGGTAACGATCAGGACCGGCACGCTGCGGGCCGTCTGCGCCAACTTCGAGGTGACCGGCAGGTTGAGATCGCCATCGATGACGATGCGGAGTGGCGAGCGGTGCTCCAGCCCGGCGATACGGGAGGTCAATTCCGGATCGTCGGCAATCGCCGTGCCGATACCGACAAGGATGGCGTCGGTCTCGGCGCGCAGCCGGTGGACGATCTCCCGCGCCGGGGCGCCGGTGATCGGGACCTGCCCCTGCCCCTTTATACCGATCATGCCATCGGCCGAAACGGCAAGCTTCAGAGTCACATACGGCCGGTTGCTGCGCTTGCGCATGAGGTAACCCTCAAGCTCGCGCTCGCCCTCGTCTTCCAGCACACCGGTGACAACCTCGATACCGGCATCGCGGAGCATATCGATGCCGTGGCCCGAGACGCGCTCGTCAGGATCAACCACGGCGACGACGACCCGGGCAACGCCGGCAGCAATCAGCGCATCGGCGCAGGGCGGGGTCTTGCCGTGGTGGGAACAGGGTTCGAGCGTCACGTAGGCGGTAGCGCCGCGTGCCAGCGGCCCGGCATTGGCCAACGCCTGTGTTTCCGCATGCGGCCTGCCGCTCAGCGCCGTGACGGCACTGCCGACGATCTTTGCGCCATCGCCGTCATTGCGGACAATGATGCAGCCGACAGACGGGTTGGAGCCGGTGGCACCGAGATGTTGGTGTGCGAGGCGCAGCGCCTCCGCCATGAACCGCTTGTCTTCCGCCGCGTCTGCCATATCGATGCCCATCCCCAACCCTGAAACGTCAAACGCCGCCCTTTCGGGCGGCGCCAAGTCTTGGCGTCGATCAGGCGCCGGGATCCCGGGCAATCTTGGCGCTGATCTCGGCGATCACCTTTTCGAAATCATCCGCATGGGAGAAATCGCGGTAGACAGAGGCGTAGCGCACGAAGGCCACGTCATCGAGGCCTTTCAAGGCTTCGAGTACCTGCAGGCCGATTTCCTCGGACGGAATTTCCGTTTCGCCCGAACTTTCGAGGCGCCGGACAATGCCCGACACCGCCCGCTCGATCCGGTCGCGGTCTATCGGCCGCTTGCGCAGCGCGATCTCGAACGACCTGAGCAACTTGTCGCGGTCGAACGGCGCCTTGCGGCCGGTCTTCTTCAGGATCATCAGTTCCCGAAGCTGCACCCGCTCGAAGGTCGTGAAACGGCCACCGCAATCCGGGCAGATGCGCCGGCGGCGGATGGCGGCGCCGTCCTCCGCAGGACGGCTGTCCTTCACCTGGCTGTCTTCCGATCCACAATAAGGGCAGCGCATTCGGGTTCCTTGACGAGAGCTGAAAGATTACATGTAGGGATACATCGGGAAACGGTCGGTCAGCTTGACCACCTTTTCACGCACACCGGCTTCGACCGTGGCATTGCCTTCGTCGGAATTGGCGACCTTCAGACCATCGAGCACTTCGACGATCAGGTTGCCGATTTCGCGGAAGTCGGCTTCCTTGAAACCGCGTGTCGTACCGGCCGGGGTGCCGAGGCGAATACCCGAGGTAACGAACGGCTTTTCCGGGTCGAACGGGATGCCGTTCTTGTTGCAGGTGATGTAGCCGCGGCCAAGCGCTGCTTCCGCCCGCTTGCCGGTGGCGTTCTTCTTGCGAAGGTCAACCAGCATCAGGTGGTTATCAGTGCCGCCCGAGACGATATCGAGTCCGCCGGCCACCAGCGTTTCCGACAGAGCCTTGGCGTTCTTGACGATCTGGGCCGCATAATCCTGGAATTCCGGCTGCAGCGCTTCGCCGAAGGCAACGGCCTTGGCAGCGATGATGTGCATCAGCGGACCGCCCTGCAGGCCCGGGAAGACCGCCGAGTTGAACTTCTTTGCCAGATCCTCGTCATTGGTGAGGATGACGCCGCCACGCGGGCCGCGCAGCGACTTGTGCGTGGTGGTGGTGGCAACATGGCAATGCGGGAACGGCGACGGGTGCTGGTTACCGGCAACGAGGCCGGCAATGTGCGCCATGTCGACCATCAGGTAGGCGCCGACTTCATCAGCGATCTCGCGGAAGCGCTTCCAGTCCCAAATGCGCGAATAGGCAGTGCCACCGGCGATGATCAGCTTGGGCTTATGTGTGCGGGCCTTTTCGGCAACTGCGTCCATGTCGAGCAGGTTGTCGCCTTCGCGTACGCCGTAGGAGACGACGTTGAACCACTTGCCGGACATGTTGACCGGCGAACCATGCGTCAGGTGACCGCCCGAGTTGAGATCGAGGCCCATGAAGGTGTCGCCCGGCTGCAAGAGCGCCAGGAACACGGCCTGGTTCATCTGCGAACCGGAGTTCGGCTGAACGTTGGCGAAATTGACACCGAACAGCTTCTTGGCACGCTCGATGGCGAGTTCTTCGGCGATATCGACGAACTGGCAGCCGCCGTAGTAGCGCTTGCCCGGATAGCCTTCGGCATATTTGTTCGTCATGATCGAACCCTGCGCTTCCAGAACGGCGCGCGAGACGATGTTTTCAGAGGCGATCAGCTCGATCTCGTGGCGCTGGCGGCCCAGTTCCTTACCGATCGCACCGAAAATTTCCGGATCGGTGTCGGCAAGCGTACGGGTGAAGAAAACATCGGGATTGACGGCTGAAACGCTCATTGTGAAAGCTCCTCGAGAGACTGTGGCACGGTGTTTATCGTCCTCGCATGGCAAGGGCAATATGGGCTATGCGATTTGCGCCATTTCCCCCATCTGCAGCGCCGGGAATGCGGTTGGGATCGGCAACGAAAAAGGCCGCGTCCCCTTTCAAAGGGACGCGGCCTCGGTGTTATTCAATGCAGACCGGCTTATTGCGGCAGGTTGTCGCGCTCGACGGAACCGGCGGCCTGCTCGATGCCGGTGGTGGTCTGCAGCGCCAGTTCCTGCTCGCCATCCATCTCGTAGATGTCGTCGCGGAACTGAACGATGCCGTCGGTTGCCGCCCAGGCGGTGATGTACTTGAAATAGACCGGAACCTCGACTGCGAGCTTGATCGGAGAGTTCTGACCCGAGCGGATCGTTGCCTCGATCTGCTGGCGCGACCAGCCGGGCGTGTCGCGCAGCAACCAGGTCGTCAGGTCACGCACGTTCTGGACGCGCACGCAGCCGGAGGATTCGAAGCGGGCGAGCTTGTTGAACAGGCCCTGCTGCGGCGTGTCGTGCATGTACTCGTTGTTCGGGTTGTGGAAGTTGATCTTCGTCGACGCCATGGCGTTGGTCTTGCCCGGATCCTGGCGGAACGTCAGGTTCGGCGCCTTCTCGGCATTCCAGTCGATCGTTTCCGGGGAAACCTCGTTGCCCTTGCCATCGATCAGACGGATGGAATTCTTCTTCAGATACTCCGGATCCTTGCGCATCAGGGGAACGATGTCCTTCTCGACGATCGAGCGCGGAGACGTCCAATAGGGGTTGATGATGACTTCGTAGATCTTCGAATTGATGATGTGGGTCTGGCGGCTGATGCGGCCAACAACGGCTGTATGGCGGGTCGCAACGCGGCCATTTTCGACGGCTTCGATGTAGGCTGCCGGAATATTGACCAGAACGTAACGCTCGCCGAGATCGCCGGACATCGACTGGAGGCGGACGATGTTGGTGTTCAGCTGACCGAGGCGCACGTCGGCGGCAATATTCAGCGCCTTGATGGAATACTCGCCAAGCACGCCGTCGGCCGGCAGGCCATGGCGCGCCTGGAAACGCTTGACCGCGCCATCAACATAGCTGTCGAATGAATTGGAAATGCCGGCGGATTGCGGCAGATCGCCCGAAATGATCAGGCGCTGGCGCAGAGCCTGCACGGAGGGATCGACAACGCCCATTTCCAGGCGAACCGACGAATTGACCTGCGGCCAGCCCCCGGCCGAAACGATCTGCTGGTACTGGCCAACGGCGTTCTGGGTATTGGCAAGTGTGTTCATACCGAAGATCGGCGAGTTCGACACGACCGCCGTGGCGCTGCGCGAAGCTTTGGCGTCGAACTGGTCATCCCAGGCGCCGCGGCGCGGTGCATTGATGATCTCGTCGAGCGCGTCCTGCGCAAAAGCGCCACCGGCGAATGTCGCAGCACCAAATGCTGCGGCCGAGGCCAGGAAGCCACGGCGAGAGACTGCATCAATTCCGGTTTTTTTCGTCATAGTTCCTACCATCCAATGCTGCGAAGCAAACCGCAGAGCTATCATGAATACGGTTAACAAACGTAAACTATACTTGCCGTTCCCTACGCCCAGTTCACATTTGTGAGAGTGCGAACGCAACGTGCGGCCAGTCACCGTTGGGCAACAGAAGCAACGCAAGGGCCGCATTTTCGTATCTCGTCGCTGTCACAGTAATATGGCCAATTCGTGTCGCCTTGCATGGATCCGAGCAGAGGAAAGGACACGCTTCAACAGCGCTGATTTTAGGCAACACCACCGGTGCACGGCCCGCAGCTCACGGAAATCCTTGAGCCGGACAGAGCATAACGCGGCGCAACCGGCCACACCAAAATACAATCTTAGAGTTTAAATTTATTTGCAACAAACACTTTACGTTGAAAAACAGATGTGAGTTAATGAGCCTTAAATCACCATGCCTTTGCTTCCCGGGGGATATGCAAAATGGTTCTGGCTTTTCGGCTCTACGGCAATTTTCATTGGCCGCCACACCCGAAGATCGACGCGCTTCCAGCCCGGACCCGCGACGGGGTTGTCGAAATCCACTACCTCGAAAAGGGGGCGGCCGGGACCTTCCGGCCCGCGCTGCGATGGACGCCTCGCGAACAGTTTTCTCAGTCAGGCTCTCCTCCAGAAATCACAGAAAACCTCTTTGATCTCACAGTCAAAGACGCCGTTGATCGGTTCAAAGACGATCAGGATTACGCAATCTGGATCGACGCCGGAAAACAAACCACCGATACGGACTGGCTGGCATTTCGTGGCGCATTTCTGATCGAGCAGTACCGGGCGTCCAATGCTCTAGCGGAAGCAACGCTCGATCTGCGATGGCCGCTGGTGCGGTCCTGCGCCTATGCACCAGGCCACACGGTCTTTTCCGGATTGGACGTCGGACGCCGAGGCGGTCCACGCTATTGCCTGAACCTGCACTTGCCGTTGCCCGCCCGCCGCACGACGCTCTTGTCCGGCAGTCAGGCAGATCCCAGCGCGTTTCCGTTCTGCGTAGTCTATGAGCCCGGCAAAAAAAGTTCATTCGAGAGGATTCTTAATTTTACCACCCTCGTCGGCGGCTGGATCGAAGGTGATTCCGTCGACACCTCGGCCGCGCCGGTATCGGGCACCTCTTTCGTGTTTAGCGATGGCAAGTATCCGGCAGACGCCTCTCTTGGATCGTTCGGATTTTCGGCACGCGGGCAACCCGGCCAGGGTGAATTCGCCGTCTATGATGGCAAGCAAAAATCGGCAACGATCGACGCCGCCAAATTCTGGCCGGAAAATTCGCGGCCATTCACCCAGGATATTCTAGCCCGTTTCGGTTTTTCGATCGATCCCGCTTCGACCAAATGGCCACGCCTGAAGGCCGGCGGCACAACCGCCGATCTCAGCCTTCGCTTTGGAAAGAACAAATCGGACGCGAGAAAACCCGTCTTCACCTACCGTATCGCCGTTTCAGCCAGCGATGGCGATCCAACCTCTGCCGACGATATCACGAGGAGCGGTGACGCCCTCAGCCTGCGGCTTTCGAAGGAGACGGGCGGCTGGGTCAAGACCGCCAGCGCGCTATATGCCGATTGCAGACTGTCATGGGACATAGGCGACGGCGATATCTGGAGCAAAGAGGCCCGGCGCTGGTCTCCGAAGGTTGATCTCAGCTTTCACTGGAAAAACAACATCCCGGCCGGTGAAAATTTCGGCGGCAGTCCGGCAGCGGAGGCAGATCTCGATTTTGGCCTGCTACGCCATGCGGCGCATACGTTCAGGCAAACCCGCGAGGCGCTGGCGCCGGTCGAGGCCGCCCAGCCGCGCTCCGTGCTTCCCGACCTACAAGCGGATGGCAAACAGACGGTCTGCTTCTCTCTATACGGCCCATCCCTGGAGGCGCGTTTCATCACCAATGGCACAGAAACGGAGCCCGATACCGGACTGCTTGCCTGGGGACGCGCCCTTCGAACAGGCGCACCGGAAACGCCGTTTATCCGGCCACGGCTGCGGCTGTCGTTGGCTCAGATGGCCGACCTCATCCCCGGTTCGGACGACACGGCGGGACTTGTAGACAACACGCTCAGGCTGATTGCCAGTAACCTGACATTCTTCAATGAGCAAAAACCTGCGGCAAAGATCAATCTGACCCTCTCGGGCGATGGGGGGTGGGCGGCGGCCGGAAGCGACGAAATCGCCAACGAACCCTTCTTTGCGTCTTATGTTGTGGAAACCCTACCGGCTGGCACCGCATGGTCCGGGCGCCTTTCCTCGCTGGCATTCGATCTGAGCCCGGTTAAGGGACCGCTGCCGGCCAAACCCGACGATTTGACCCTGACCTATCTGCGCGCCGGTGGTTCTGGTACGCGCCAAGGGAATAGCGATGGCGCTCCTCCTCTCGACCTGAAATCCGGCCGGATCGCCGCCTCGATCCACCTGGTTCTCCCCGTTACCAATGTCAAGCCGGTCAGCATCGACGTTTCACGGTTGGACCGGTCGGGGCGCACAGCGCCACTTCTCATCCCCCAGAAAGCTGCCCCTGGCACGCAAGGCGGCCCCTCCGGCTACCGTTATTGGCTGAGCGTCCGCGAGACCGTCGCGCCGACACTGGACCGGCGGATCGAAGCCGATATCTATGAAAGCGCGCCTGACGCGGGTGAACAGAGCTATGTGGTGCTATCGCAGGAACCGTTTTCGCTGTTCCGCTACAGCCACCGGCCGCTTAGCGACCGCGGTGATGCCGGCTCGGCATCGGTCGCCTATTATTCCGGCGATGACCGGATCTGGCAGTATCGCAAGGTTGCCGATTACTACCATTATATCCTGCCAGCGCAGGCAGTCGCCGAGAGTGCCGACAAACCGCGCCGCCTGGAAATCCACGACTTAAAGGACACCGATGCAACGGACCCCTCCGACGCCTGGCGGCCCTATGCCGTGGGAGCGGACACCGGCGAAGACAAGACCGGTATGAAACGCCGCGCGGTGGAATTCCGCCTGACCCCTTCGACCGAATTCTGGATAAGTCCGAGCGACGTCGAGCGGGGCTATTTCATGCCGGAATCCAGCAGCCATGACATTTTTCGCCAGCGCGGCGAGCATGGCCTGGGTGCCGCACTAACCTTCTTGCGCGGCGAATTTCTCTACGGCCTTTCGGTAGGCATCGACGTCTCGAGAGGAGACGCGATGTCGCGCCAGGCGCGGGTCGCCGAGATCGAAGCCCTGACCGGCAAGATGACAGGCCCGACCCGGAATGCGGATGCCGCAAATGACCTCGAGGCACGGTGGAATGCACTTTGCCGCGCCATCGACCGACGGCCGGAACGGCTGGAAATCTGGGCACGGGATCCAGATTCGACCATCGATTTTACCCCTGCCCGTTTTGCCAGCGGCGTCACCTATGCCCTGCGCGGTACAGCACTTCACCGCCCGCCTTTGGCGAAGCTGGAAAAGCCAGAGGACCACGCGCTTTGGCCGAAGGCCGGCCCATCGAGACCTCTCAACGGGTATCTGGACGAGACGAGCAGACAGGACCTCAGCAAGCCGCGTAGCCATCCGCAGGGCCTGAGTGGCGGCGCCCTATGGCCGGTCGAGTCCGTCAACCTTTTCAACCATCTGCTGGAAAGACCGGAGTCGAGCGGCGGTACGATCGAAGCCATCGCCCTCTCGCCAACCGGCGGCGACGCGGCACAGACTGCTGCCTTTCTCGGCGGTATCGTTACCATCATCAGCGAAACCCGCAACGGCCATGTGGAGCGGCAGAAGGTGGAAGTGCTCGGCCGCATCGGCGCTTTCTGGCACCGGGCAAAACATGTCGTTGTCTACGAACGCAGCGTCAACGCCTCCGCGCAGTTTGCCCCGAAATTCGTGGAGGACCAGCAGCGCACCCGTTCCCGCCGGCCGATCCTGCGCAAGGTGGCGGAATATATCGAACTGCTGGAGCCCGAGCGCAGCTATCCGGACTTCGCCGAAGCTGCCCCCCGCTGCGCCGGCTTCCTGGAGCGGCTGCGTTTCAACTCGAAAATCATCAATGTCGACAGCGCCTGGAGCAGTGAGGTCGGTGATTTTGGCTGGAAGATCCCGCTATGGAACATGCTGAGTGCCCGCGAGCGGCCGCAGGTCTACCCCATGCCGGATATCGCCTTTGTCAGCACAGCCGAAGGTGACGGCGATAATCCCGTGGTCTCGCAGGAATGCCTCGATACAGACAACCTGTACTTCTTCTCCGACTTCAAACAGGACACAAGCAACACCAATGGCTGGCGGCCGTATCTCGACATCGATTATGCCAACATGCCCATTGCCAAGGAGATCGCCGCTTGCGCCGACCCGAAGCCGGACGGTGCATCCAACGCTGGTCATCGCCGCCGCGCAGTAAGCCGTGTCCTGCCCGGCGTGCGCCGCTTCACCTGGCGGCTCGCGCCTGCCGCCCAAAAAACGACGATCAATGCCGGCCGGGCCGGAAAGCCCGTCTATGTCGGCCTCGACAGCATCAGCTTCATGCGCGCCGTACACACAGCCAAGGAGCAACAGACATTACGGCCTGAACTGATCGCGGTGATGGGAAACGCCGGCATCCTGCGCAACCCCGAAGATGTGGAGAAGCTGAAAAAGATAGAATCGCTCGCCTATTGGCAGGCCGATGGAACAGGCGCTCTCCTTCCAGCGGCAGCCGAATATTCCGGGGCGATCGGCAATCTGCTCGATCGCATCAGGGCGAAAGACAGGACCGGCGTCGAAGCCGCATTGAAGGATTTCCAGGAAAAATGGACTTCAGGCGGTCTCATCGAACAGCTCCGGCAAGCAATCCCGCAGGCTGCCGGTGACGGCGCAAGCGTGCTTGTCAAGCTAAAGCTGCTCGACAAGACCATCGACGATGGCCAAACGCACTGCGCCAGGCTGAAATCAGAGGCAGCTGGGATGATCCGGCGCAAAGAGATGCTGCTTGCCACCGCCATGTCCGACTGGGCCGCCGATATCGAACACCGTCTGCCGGCGCTTGTCATTGATGGAAAACCGATCACGACGAAGACGCTTTTGATCGAGGCGCTGACCGGCCTTATCACGGAACATCTGCGCCCAATCTTCGCCGAAGCGTCTCAGGATGTCGGCAATGCCGGACAAAGTGTTGAAAAGGCCAAATCCATCCTTGCCGGTGTCGATATGGAGATCGAAGCGATCCATGCGCGTGCTCGGCAGCGGCTCGAACAGTTTTCCGCCGGTTATGACCGTGAAAAACCCTGGTCGGCGGAACGGCGCCGCGCTTTCTCTTCCGGCTTGCAAGCCACAGTCAGCAATGTCGCTGGCGATATCACTGCTGCCGTGGACGAAGCCCGCCAACGTTTCGCCGCCGAACTGTCTGGAACGGGCCAAGCGATCGGCGGCCATCTGGCAAAATCGCTGACCCAGCTTGCCCACCTCGCGGACACCAAAATTGCAGGCGCGGGGATCGTCAAGGACAGTATCTCCCGGCTGCTTGCGCCGCTGACCTTGGCGATAGACGCCCTGTCTCCGGCCGCAGGATCAGGCCAACTCGATACAGCCATAGCCGCCATTACCACGATCAGCGACCAGATCAAGGCCGAGCCGGGCATCGACAAAAAGCTGGGCGACGATGCCATTCAGGCGCTGGATGCGTTGCAGGAAGCCGCCGATCAGGCGAAATCGATAATCCCGGAAACCCGCGTGCTTCTGGCCAATGCAAACACGTTGACGGACGAGACGCTCGCGGAATTTGCCGCGATCATAGCCAATTTAACAGCCCAAGCATCGTCTCTCGTTAAAACGCTTTCCGACAAAACCGACGGCATAGTGGCCCTTGCGACAGCTTTTCTGGAAAACGGTTTTGAAGCAATTGCAGCGGCATTGTCCAAGCTATGGTCAGATATCGCTGCGACTGCGAAGCTTCTCTCAGGATGGCTCGACGGTAAGCTTTTTGAAAATCGCCATGCCGGTCGATTTTCTGGTGGCAGCAACCGTTGACCACCTGGACACAACCATCGAAGCCCTCGCCGGCCATCTGCAAAAGACCCTTGCTGGAACCGCGTCCGTCATCGTTGACATCGAGAATGGGTTCAAGGCGGCCCAGCAAGCTTTGGCGCCGGAAAGGCTGCTCGAAACTGTCGTCTGCGACAAGGCGATCACGCCGGCGCTTCAACTCCTGCTGGCCCCGATCGACGAAAACCTTACGGCGTCAGACATTTTGCCGGCAATTCATGACCGGCTGACCGAATTGAGCCCTGCTGCGGTAACGGTCATCCGGACGATCAATGCCGACACGCTGGGAGCACTCGACGCGGTAACTGCCGCGTGTACCGCAGTGTTTGAAGGCGTCGACGATTCCAGGGATTACCTGTCCCATATTGCCAACGGCTTCAGTCCATATGTCGATGGAAAGCTCGAAGCCGTGCGAGCGCAATATACCCCGCTGGTGGAGCGCATCACCCAGTCGCTCGATGAACTGGAGACGGCGGCGCAGCCGCTGATCGATGCCGTCAACGCTTTTGACTGTTCATTGCGCAGCCTGCACAATAATCTGTCCCGCTCGGTGGAAACGGCGCGGATGTATGGCGACCGGGTGTTTGATGCCGCCAGCCGCCTGACCAGCGGCGGCGCCATGGCACTGCCGTCAAACCTGCTCAAGCTCTATTCCGCGGTCAGTTCGGCGCCCGAAATCGCTGCTTTGAAAGCCGATATCGACCGCATCCGCTCCGGCTTCGACGATATCAGCGACGTCATCGACACGACCGAGGCCAGCGCCCTGTTCAACCGGCTTGGCGACGAGTTGAAGGCGCTCGGCTTCGACATGGCCTTCGACAAGATTGCCGACAGGCTTCAGCCGAAAGGCTTGACGCTCGCCAACTTCGCCGGGCTGAACCTCGATCATCTTTTCAAGGGGCAGCCACTGGGGACCAGCCTCCAGGAGGGAGTCCGCGCCAGCCATGATTTCGACAAGGCCCAAGGCCGGGCCTGGGTGCAGATCGATATCGACGCCCGGATCCGTGGGCGCCGGACATTGTTTTCACTGGGCGTCTTTCAGGTCGACTTCATCGACATGCATCTGACCGGCCGGGTCAGGCTTGAAGCGTCCAAGGACGAGGACAGGGTGACCCAGACGGGCTTCAGCCGCATCGAGACGACGATTGATCTTATCGCCGGTGGACAGTCGATGGTGAAATTCGAACAGTTCGGGCTGAATTTTACACGGGAAAAGGGTCTGAATGTCGAATTCGACCCGAAAAACATCCGTTTGAACCCCGCGTTCAAGTTCATCCAGGATTTTCTCTCTACGTTGTTTCCGGACGAGGCGGGTGGGCTGAAGATCATCAAGCAGGACAATATTCCTGTCGGTGTTGAGCATGATTTCGTTATCCCGCCGATGACGCTGAATTTCGGCACCAGCGGCGTCTCCAACATTTGCATCGAGAACCACTTCCAGCTGCTCGCCTTTCCGGACTTCCTGCTCGCCAACCGCTTCAACCTGTCGAGCATCGAGCGGCCCTTCATCTTCTCCATCTTCGTCATCGGCGGCACCGGCTATATCCAGATCGACGCGGAATACAGGCCCTTCGACGGCCGCCTGATGGTCTGCGTCGAGGCAGGTGCCGGCGGCTCCGCAGCCCTTGCCTTCGCGGCCGGACCGTTTGTCGGCCAGGTATTCATCACGCTCTCGGGCGTCATGACTTATCGCAAGATGATCGGACAATCCGGCGGCGGGCTTGCGCTGTCCGTCGTGGTGGTGATCGCCGGTCACGTCGAGGTCTGCGGCATGGTCTCGGTCGGTATCACGCTGATGCTGCGCCTGAGTTACCGCGAGAATGGCGAGGTCAATGGCCAGGGCAGTTTGGCGGTGAGCATCCGCATCTCCCGCTTCTTCACGATCAGCGCCCACGCCAACGTCAATTACACGCTGCGCGGCGGCAAGTCGGAAACCTCGGTCAGCACCGGCGTCAGCGGCGAGGTCAACGACACCAAACTCCAAGACAAAATTGACAAGGCCAAACAGGCCGTCGAGCAACTTCAGAAGGCGAGCAACTAGTCATGGCGCTGAAGTCCTCCATCCTCCACTGCGTCCTCGACGCCGAGCCGGACACCTATCATCCGGCAGACCCAGCCCTGAAAACGCTTGCCGTCAATCTCGGCTTCGAATGCGTCACGGATGTCCTTCGCAACGCAATCATCGGAATGGATGATGGTGCGAAACAAAAACGGCAGGAACTTGAAGCGGACGAAAACCTGGCGAAGGACCAGTTCCGCCAATTCGCAACGGCGGTGCAACAGGTTCGCTTTCATCTTTATGAAGCCGACCTGGGTATTCCGGGCACTTGCACGCTCAGCTACAGGGGCGAAATCACCCGGCAGATTTCCGATGCCAGAGCACCGAATTCCGCTGACGACATCATCGCCTGGCTCAGCAAGGCCGCGCCGCCGCAAACAGATATCCACCATTACTGGACGACGCCAGATGCCGGCGTTGCGATGGACAAGCCGATCGAAGCAACCACCGCGCCTGCCACCTACCGGTTGCGCGCCGCCCATGCGTGGAACGCCCCCGTGGCGCACAGGCTCTCGCTCACCCATGTCCTGCGGCTTGAGGGAATCCCGCAGGATGGCTTCTATGTCGTTCTGCCCTCCTTCAGTGGCGCAGCTCCCTCTGCCATCCCCTCCGGGACGCCGCACGGAGAGTTGTGGGATTTTACCTATGACGCAGGTGGCGGCTTTGGCGAGACCACCTGCCGCGCGCAAGCGCTTGAGGTTCCTGCCGCCTTTACGGCTGTACCGCAGGATATCAACGGGTTCCTCAGCGCCGACGGCTATCTCAAAGTTGATCCGGAGGCTGAAAACCTCTGGCGCCTCACCCAATGGTTCGAAGTTCGCGCCGCCTCTCTGATGGCGCCAGCAACGGCGCTGGCCGGCCCAGGTACCGGATCGGCTGAAGACGCCGCCTACGAAGCCTTGTTTCAGTGGCACTACGGCAGCGAAAAGAAGCCTCCTCTTCTCGACATTCCCGCACCCGCCGCTGCTTGGCTGACCGCAGCCAGCCTGAGTGCCGCGCTCGACCCCATCATTATCGGCCTGATGAAACCCGTATCCGGTAACGCGACGATGGGCGATATCCTTGCGCCGTTGATGCTGAACCTTTTTGAGCGCTATCGGGACGACCTCGCCGGGGCTTTCGCGCTGCCGGAAGACTGCTACTCTCTTGCCAAGCTGACCGGCGTGCTACGCAACACCCTGTCGCTGAACAATCCGCTGATGCGCACGGCGGCCGACATGGCTGATGCCGGCGCGCGCCGCGCATTCTGCGAGAGCCTGAAACGGGTTCACGGCCTTCAGCCCACCGGGGCTGAAACGCCGCTGGAAATCCAGCTCCTCAATGTTCTGTTGAACGCATTCGCCAGCGGAACGGCCGTATCCCTTGATGAAAAGCTCCGGCAAAACATCAATGGCGACGGGCAGGCGATCCTGCACCGGGCGCTGGCGGACGCCGGACAGCGCTTACAGGACGAAACCGGCGCCGAGACGGCGATCATCCGAGTGTTCGAAACGACCGAAAAAACTGGAAACGGTGGCGAACCAGTGACCGGGCTGCCAGCCCTCTTTGCGGCTGCCTTTGCAGCAACCCTGAACCGCTCAGGGGATATTGCACTGGTGAATGCCGTGTCGGGCGCCTTCACCGAAGCCTGGCGGTCCTATCGTATCCAACTCGACGGCCCCTTCAACGGTGCCGAGGCAGTCAGGCGCGATTCAGCAAGCGAATTCACCAAGGCGCTGCTCCGGTTTGCCGGTGAGCACAAACAGACGGGAATGCCTGCAGTTCAGCGGTTGATTGCCGTCGCCACCGGCGCCGGCTATTTTGCCGAGCGCTTGCTCAGGCTGCCGGCGGATCCCAAAAAACCGGAGCCGTTTGCCAACGGTTTCCACCGCATTGCCGATAGCCTCGTCAAAGTGCCTTTTCCCACCACATGGCCCGATGGCATCACGCCGGTGACGCCCGCCCAGATTCTCCCGTTTTTCCAGGCAAGTTACCGGGCATCGCTTGCCCCAATGACGCAGTTGGCGGCCACTTCCAGCCGCTTCGTCCCCGACCACGCCCCTGCCCCGCTGCCGATCCAGATCGCGGCCAATATCGACGGTGAAGAAATCGATGCGTTTTGCGACCATTTCAACGGCATTGCGGTCGCCATCCGCCGGATCGATACCGAAACCAGAACCGATCCATGGGCGCATGCGAGCCTCGCCGAACTGACCTGGCCCGTGCCGCTAACCGTGGACCCCAGTCAAACGGCACCAAAACCGACAGTCCCGGCGGCGCTTCATCCCATGCTACCCGCAACAAGCGACGGGCGTGGCCCGATGTTCATCCGCTATGAAGGTCTGCCCTTTGCAGCGACCACGTTTGGCAACACGGCGGCAGAAGCGCTCGCCTTGGCGCCGGAAGCCTTTGCATCCTTTTACAGCCATGGCGCCCACGATACCGAATCATCCGGCTTTGCACATGTCCCGCGCCTTGCCTATGGCCGGAATTTCGAGAGCTTCAGCTTCGCTACGACCAATGCCGGTTCCATGCCGCTATCTCTGCAGGCCGACCTGCCCTGGATGCCGAAGCCGGTGTTCGAGCCCCCAAGCAAGGGCGGCAAGCCGGACCCGCTGCTGGTCACCACAACCTGCTATCAGCGCCGCACCGCGATCGGTCAGATGGCCGTCAACGAGGTGGTGACTGCCAACAAACCGCGCCGCATTGCCATGCCGATCGACGGCGTGGCCCCACTGGCCGAAGACTATCCGCGCACGGTGATGAGTGCATTCACAGGTAGCCCAGCCGTCTGCGATATTTTTCGTGATCGCGACGGCAGCGGCACCCTCTCCATCCCCCAGTTGATCGCCCGGTCTACAATCCATCGGATCAGCAGCACCGTCCTCAGCGGCAAGCCCGCACGGCTGGTTGCCCGGCTTTTCAACACCGTGCCAGCAGGTCCGGATGACGACGGTGTCGCCAAGGCCACACTTGCCTTCCCGAAAGGGTTTGATTTCAGCGCCCTCGAAACAATCACCATCTCGCTGGACTCAGTAAGAGCGGGCACACCCACACATCAGCGTCAGCTCACCATCGAATGCGGCAAGGCCACCGCAAATGCAGCACTGACCACGACGAGACCTATCACTGTCGGCTGGATCCGGCTGTCGTTAGAATCCAACGAGCCCGCCTCTCTGAGCTTTGCCGTGGCGGACGACATCAAGCCACACGAGGTTGGCGCACCATTTCTGCTGCTCGCTCCGAGCGAGGCCCCGTGGAAGGAATCATTGCGCGGCGATGTTGCTGTATTGGTCGACACGCCGCGCGTCGGTTATCTCGATTTCGATCGATGGTTCGCCAATGCCACCCTGCGGGACGCGGTATTGGACGAGACGGCGGCCGCGAACCTGCGGCGAGCACTTCTGACCGCCTATGTCCTGCGCGATGCCGACGAGGGCCTATCGCGAGCACTCGATCGTCTGCCCGACCCGGCCTTCGAAGCTGTGCGCCTGGAGTTGACCGTGTCAGATCAACTCGACGGCAGCATCCATACCGCACAGGCTCTGATCCTGTCCTTCGGTTTCAAGCAGACCATGGCCGGCATCACCCAAAACCTTGCCGAACACGGTACGGGACAATGGAGCCCGGAGGCTCTGCATGACAAACTGTTCAAGCCGATCGAGCGCGCCTTCCAGTTCTCGATCGACATCGCTTCCGGCGCTTTAGGATTAAAGCAGCCGGATGTGTCCGCGCAGGTCAAGACATTGCAGGCCAGCATTCCGCCCGGCACCGTTGCCCGCTTGTCGATGGATGCCTTGGTCCCTGCCCGGCATTTCGCCCCCTCAGGCAAGCACCCGGCCGTTTTTCATCCGGGATTGAAACAGCAAGCCTCGCGCCGAATTGTGCCTCATGGTTTGACAGAAGCATTTTTTGCCTATCCGTCGGCAGCCATCCGGATCGAAACCATGCTGGATGGCATGCACGCCATCGATGCAGAAAGGGGCAAGGAACGGGACAAGCCCGCCATCCAGCTTGCCGCCAGTATGATAGCCGTGCGGCCGATCGAGCGATCCCGTCGCTACGATCTGCAGACACGTCCCGCGCTGCCTGATCCCGGCCAAAAGAACCACGCCCGGCAATGGCGGCTGCTCAGCGAGATCGATGTGACGACGCAGCGCTGGCGCCCAAGCGGCAGGCCGATCTACAACCACATCGCACCACTGCATTTCCGCGACGAGGACGCGCTTTCGCACCGGCCGCAATCTGCAACGGCCGCCATGCCGCTCAAGGAAATGCCCGTTAAAGAAAACGGCAAAGACCTCGGCTATCCCCTCTCCCGTTTCGAGCAGGAAGCCTTTTTCGACCGGCCGAATATCGATTCCCAGACGGTGACACAGCGTCTTTTGCCTTTGCCGGCCGTAACGGTGCTGGAACAACATTTATGGGAAGCACCGTCAGCAACCTATTTCCGCCACCGTTTCACCCTTCGCTCCCGCTATGCTGGTGCACTGAAGGAAGTGACCCGCCGCGAAGTCAAGGCGTGGATTACGGACCGGAAACTCCGCGTCCAGCCGGCCGAGGCATGGACGCTGCGCATTGCCATGCTGGTAGACCTTTCTCGAATGCTTCTGACCCGGCCGCAGCAGCGCGCCCTCATTCCGCTGACCAGCCCGCCGCGCGATGATAGCCACGTGCCAAGCACGCCACCCGTACTCGCCATCCTGCAGGAACCGCCCTTTTCACGCGGCGGACTGGCCGACCGGATAGCCGCCGAGATCAAAACCGGCTTCGGATATGGCTTTACCAAAGCCGATGCGCCCGTCGAAATTCTTGATTCACGCAAGGAGATCGGTCCCGATCCCCGCCTGACCTACCATGCCACCGAAGAAAATACCGCCCTCGGACTGGCGCTGAACGCCGAAGGGCCGATGGGATTGACCTTCGATGCGGTCAATGCGCCGGCGCCCGCCTTTCCGAATTCGATGTTCTCGCTGTCACCGCTCGATCTCAACGGCACCGAACAGAATCTCGAAGAGCATTTCCTCGGCATCTCGATGCGGCGCTATATCGATCCGAACTGGGCGGTTGAGGACGGCACCGGCGACCTATCGGGGCTGGATGCCGGTCGATGCTGGTGGATCGACAGCGACATCGCGCTTACTCCCACAAGCCTGCTCAACTGCGTCGCCGATGGCAATGAGACGCCTGTGCTCATGTTGGAGGCGGATGGCAATGGCCTGGTCATCAAGACCAGCAAGGCAGCCGTCGATGGCGGCATCGCCGGTTCCATGGAGAAAAACGTCGCCATTGCCCGCTGGAAACGGCTGTTTGCCAGCCGCCTGGCCATCCTGCACCAGCCCGTCGCCCCCGGCCGCTATTCGGCAGCGGTGTTCGTTCTGCCTGCGCAAAACCAGGGCAATGTCACGCTTGGCCATGGCAACGCGCCGCGTCTTGTCTGCAATATCGAATGGGGACCGCCAAAGGCGGAAACCCCGGCCAACCCAACATCCGTTACTCTGAAAGCCGACGGCACCCGGGCGCGTGCCACCATGGCCAGCGCACCGACCTTTCTTGCCTGGACGCGCACCGGCCGCAACTTCGACACAGTCCACACCCCTGATTTTCACGGCGCCCCCCGGCGCGGCCGATGATACCGATACGTGAGCTTCTTGCCAGGCTCGATCCGAAAACCGCCATGCTGAGCTTTGATCGCAGCGGCTTTGCGGAACGCACATGGCTTTGCGCCTCGACCTTTGCAAACTCTTTGCCGCTGCATGTGCAACGCCACCTCGCCGTTTTGACCACCGGCTACCTGAAGGAGCCCGGCCGTCCGGTCGAGCAATATAGCCGCTCGGCGCTGCTGGCCGGCAAACTGTCGGCGGCGTTGACCGGCGCAGGTGAAGAGGAAGACTGCGTCCGTATCATCGAGTTTGAAACGCCGGCTGCGATCCTGTGCGGTTCGGAAGCGAGCGTTCCCGAAACCTACCGGCGAGCCTATTTCGATCTCATTTCCACCGGCTTTGCCACCCGCGCCGATGCGGCCTCGGCGCGGCTGTTCCTCCGGTTCGCAGGGCCTCCGGCGCATCTGCAAAAATTCAGCCGCCTGACGGTCCGTCTGCGGTTTTCGGAAAACAGTACCGATCCGCATGAGGTCGCCATCGATCTGAAAAAGCATCCCGACGGATCTTTCGTGACCGCCCTTGAACTGTTCATCGAAAGAGCGACGGCAGCGAAACCACTGGCCTACCGGGCGAACCTGTTGTTTTCCAATGGAGAAACGGTGCCGGTCACATCGCTTTTTGCGACAATCCCCAACATGCTGGGCCTGCTCGCCACCGGCAACGACAATCCGGGCTTCTTCCTCGATATCGAGGCGAACGGCGACAAAGATGCGGGCGAATTCTGGGCCGATGTGTCGCTGCTACATTCGCCCGGCCCGGCCTTCATACCGCATTTTGATTTCAACTGGCTGTTTTCGAAGGCCGGTGGCGGCGAACCGGCACTCGATGTCACGCCGGCCGGACTCAATCAGATGGTCGAGGTCCAGGCGCGTATCGTCTCGGTCTCGCCGCCGATCCCGATTTCACCGACAAAATCCCAATGATCCAGCTCATTGCAACGGGAGGACATTATGGCGTTTAAAATTCTGGTAAGAAACGAGGGGGCAACGGCGATTTATGCTGTCGATCAGCAGATCGATCCGGCCATCCGCAAACTCGTTTTCGAAGACATGCTCCAAAAGGGCGATGAGGTCTGGGTGGACGCCCACTACACGGAAGACGATGAGGACAGCAAAGGTACCTTCATCTGGCGTCGAACCGGAGCCTCAGACTATGTCAAGGAAATCTGGGCAGATGGAACGTTGATCGTCGAATAGGCGCCAAACGCGCGAACGGGTGCGCCATGCGCACCCGTCGGCAATCATCACAAGCCTTGGCGATGGTCTTCGCGCTTAGAGCTTGTAGAGCATCGTGTCGTTCCAGAAGCGGTCGAGGCGCTGCAGGAGCTTGTTCATCTGGCCGAACTCGTCAGTGCCGATGCCGCCGACCTTCTGGATAGAGCCGATATGGCGCTCGTAGAGCTTGGCGACCGTTTCGGCGATCTCCTGGCCTTCTTCGGTCAGGCTGATGCGGACCGAGCGGCGGTCGACGCGCGAGCGCTGGTGATTGATGAAGCCGAGATCAACCAGCTTTTTAACATTGTAGGATACGTTGGAGCCGAGATAGTAACCGCGCGAGCGCAGTTCACCGGCCGTCAGTTCCGAATTGCCGATGTTGAAGAGGAGAAGTGCCTGGACGGCGTTGACGTCGGAGCGGCCCGAACGGTCGAATTCGTCCTTGACGACATCGAGCAGACGGCGATGAAGACGCTCAACCAGGTGGAGGGATTCCATGTAGAGCGAACGGATCGCGTCTTCGTGGGGATCTTTGGTGGAAACGACCTGCGGTTTCATTTTGGTGTTCATGATGACTGCCTCACTGTTTTGTTTGGCGGTGTATGTTTCTCTTCCCGCCTTGAGGTAGACACTATCGAATACGTATAAAATTCTACTTAAACACCAGCCTTAACAGCGCCTTACTATCCACAGCCCTTGTCTCAGGGTAAATCAATTCTTGCAGCACGTGCCTGTCGTGCCCGCTGATAGAAGATCGCAGCCCTGAAAAGCACGAAGGTAACGGCCACCGCGGCGTGCAGAATGACGAGCAGCGGCTTCTCCCCGAAAATCTGCGGATAGACCGCAAACATGACGATTTCCGCCCCTGCCGCTGCCACCCAGATCACCGGCCCCCAGGAGACCAACAGCCACAATCCAAGCGCCGCGACAGGATAGATGACGGCCAGTGCTGTCGCCGCCACCCGCCACGGAACAGGCAACAGGTCGAACCGTCCGCCCCCCCCGAAAGAGAAGCCGATCAGCATCGCCCAATAGTTGAGGCCGAACCAGAAACACGACACGGCCACCAGCCGCAGGAACAATCCGAACAGCGTTTCGGTGAGCGAGAGTTTGGGGATTTTCACAGAATCAAGGGCCATGGCGGCGAAGATAGGGCGCGGGCTGGCGCTTTGCCAGACGGATAATCCGCCTATCCTGTGGCACGATGCGTGCCCTGCCCTGCCCTGTCCGGAACGGCTGCCTCTTGTGTCCGGATGCAACGAATGATCAGCGCGCAGCTCTGTTACCGGCGGAGGATCTTGTAAAGGGCAGCAACAATGCCGATCCCGAGAAGCGGCCAAGCCGACCAGAAAATCCCGTGCCATGTCAAAATATTGATCCCGGCAATACCCAGGCTAATGACACCAAGACCTGCAACCAGCCGGTCGAAACGATTTTGAATGGCGATCCAGACCAGCGCCGACAAGACCGCAACTCCCAAAACCGGCCAGGCCGCCCAGAAAACGCCCTGCCACGACAGGATATTGATGACGATCAGCACAGCCACGCCCAGCGCGGCCAACCCGAATATCGGGCGGGTGATCGCCGGAAAGCCGTTGCTCGGCGGCCCGGCGCCATCCGGCGTCTGCCGGATGGCTGCGGTATCGGGCCTTGCCTCAGAGTGGCGCGGCGCGTCTGAAGGCGGCAATGACCCGGCAGTGCCCTCACCGATGCGCACGGCATAGCTCGGCACCCCATCAGCGATGTTCTTCACCGCCAGCGGGCCGAGGAAATCAAAACCGACCGCCACCTTGTTGCGCACCTGGTCGTAGACCGTATTGGAAATGACGATCCCGCCCGCTGTGGCCGACGCCTGCAGGCGCGCGGCAATGTTGACACCGTCGCCATAGATATCATCGCCATCGGCGATCACATCACCGAGATTGATGCCGATGCGGAACTGCATGCGTCCGTCTGCCGGCCGCGCGGCATTCTGGCCTGCCAGCTCATTTTGAACATCCATCGCTGCGCGCACACATTCAACGACGCTCGGAAACTCGGCGATCACCCCGTCCCCCCAGGTATTGATCACCCGTCCGCCATGCGCGTCGATCAACCGGGACATCGCGTCGCGGTAATGCTTCAGCATCGCCAGCGTGCCTTCCTCGTCCGCGCCCATCAGACGCGTGTAATCCTGTACATCCGCGCAGAAGATGGTCGTCAGCTTGCGCTGCGTCTCGCTCAATGTGTCGTCCATGTTTGCCTGCCTCCTCGCCTCTCAGGCTAACCCGATTGCATTCAAAAGCATATGGGGATTGCAACCTTGGGGAAAAGCCCTCCAACCGGCACGCGCGGCAAATCTCGCCGAAGAAAGCCCGCCATGGGAAAGATATTCCCCTACAAGGGGCGTTCGGCCGCATGTATTCCCGCTAACGCTTATGGCTGAAGTTGATTTTCATTCACCCGGCGCGGCGAAAAAGATTTTGGGATTAACAAAGTTAATTGCGAACGGCGGCCTAGCAGGAAACGATTTGAATGCCGGTCACTTGGCAGTCGATCCGGATACGCACCAACTTGAACATTTGGCCTCTCCTTTCGCGGAGAGGCCGTTTTTTTTGTTGCCGCAACGGAGCATCGGCAAGCCGCGTCCTCGCACACGCGGCACCGTCTAAACAGCAGAAGGAGCCCCGCAAACGGGGACCCTTTCAGACTGCGGATGATTATTTCGTATAGACCACCTTGCCGCCGTTCGCAGCCGTCTGGATGCCGATCACATTTTCGAGTTGGACATTCTTCGCCTCCAACGCCGCCATCAAGGCCGGATCATTTTGAATTTCCGCCTGGGCGTTGCTGATCGTTTCCGGCGACGGGTTGCGATAGGTCGCGGGAATCGACGACGTGTCGGTGCTGGCGTTGGTTTCCTCACCGACATTGACAATGGTCAGCATGTCGTCCGCCATCATGGACGTGGTGGAACTCGTGGTCTGCGCATAGGCGAAACCACCGAGCGAGGCCGCAGAAAGAGTAGCGGCAAGGGCAAGTGTAATGAAAGTTTTCATCGTCTTCTCCTCTGTTTGGAAGCCCCTCACCGCTCATCGGTGATTTTCATCAGGCTTTCCGCAGGATGAGTTCAGAACTGGACAGGGCCGGGATAGTTCCTTCACGGCCCACCTTTTCCACATAGGGAAACGCAGAAGCTCCGCAGATGGGATGATGAAACGCCGCACCTCAAGCATTTTCCTTTGATGAGCGCCCATGATAAACCGCGACGAACAGGACGAAGCTGACGAAAGACGATCGCCATGACCGACAAGACCGATACCGTTGACCTCATCACCGGCCACCGCCGCATGCGCCGCAACCGCAAGGCAGACTGGAGCCGCCGGATGGTGCAGGAAAACCGGTTGACAGTGGATGATCTGATCTGGCCGATTTTCGTCGTTCCCGGCACGAACATCGTCGAGCCGATCGATGCCATGCCCGGCGTCAACCGGATGAGCATCGACAAGGCCGTGGAAGCAGCAAAGCTCGCCGCCGATCTCGGCATCCCGGCGCTGGCGACCTTTCCGAATGTCGATATTTCGCTGCGCGACGACACCGGCTCCAACAGCCTTGCCGCCAACAACCTGATCAACGAGACGACCCGCGCCATCAAGAAGGCCGTGCCGAACATCGGGGTCATCACCGACGTGGCACTCGATCCCTTCACCAGCCATGGCCATGACGGTATCCTGCGCGGCGGCGAGATCGTCAACGACGAGACGGTGGCGCAGATTGCCAGGGCCGCGGTGATGCAGGCCGATGCGGGTGCCGATATCATCGCGCCTTCCGACATGATGGACGGACGGGTTGGCGCGATCCGCCGGGCTCTCGATGCGGCCGGACACCAGAATGTCGGCATCATGGCCTATGCGACCAAGTTTGCCTCGGCCTTCTACGGCCCCTACCGTGAAGCGATCGGCACCAGCGGCCTGCTCAAGGGTGACAAAAAGACCTACTATATCGACCCGGCCAACGGCACCGAGGCTATGCGTGACGCCGCCCTCGACGTCGAGGAAGGTGCCGACATGCTGATGGTCAAGCCCGGCCTGCCCTATCTCGATATCTGCTGGCGGATGAAGGAAAGTTTTGGCCTGCCGGTGTTCGCCTATCAGGTGTCGGGCGAATATTCGCAGATCAAGGCCGCCGCCGCCAATGGCTGGATCGACGGCGAGCGGGTCATGCTCGAAACGCTGCTTGCCTTCAAGCGCGCCGGCTGCGACGGCATCCTCAGCTATTTCGCGGTTGATGTGGCACGTATTCTGGCCAAGCGCTGATACCGGCCCGGCCGAAGAAGCCAAAAACACCGCGCGCTCAGACGGGCGCGCGCGAAGCTCTGACCCGGTTGCGGCCGGCATCCTTGGCTCGGTAGAGGGCGGCATCGGCGTGGGCGAGAATGTCGCTCCATGTCAGATGCGCTCCACCGGCCACGCCGAAGCTTGCCGTCACCGTCAACACTTCACCATCCGGAGCCTCAATCGGGCACCTCTCGATCGCCATCCTGAGCTTTCGCGCTTTGCAAGCAGCTTCAGGCGGCGAGCCGCTCTCCAGCAGGATCGCAAACTCTTCCCCACCGAAGCGGGCCAGATAACCTGATTGCCCAATAGAATGGCGCATCAGGTCGGCGATGGCGCGCAAGACGATGTCGCCAAAGGGATGGCCGTAGCGGTCGTTGATCGATTTGAAATGATCGATATCCAACAGGATCAGGTATTTCGCCCCGTCCATCGCCATCGCGGCCACTTGATCCTCCAGCGCGCGCCGGTTGAGAAGACCGGTCAATCCATCGGTCGTGGCAAGGATTTCGAGCTGCCGCGTCAGCAGCGTCCGCTCATTGAGCCGCTGTGCAAGAACGCCGATGGCGCCGTAGAGCCTTTTAATTTCCTGTACGTCGCCCGGCGACGTAACCAGACCGGCCGGGCGCTCGTCGGCAAGGGCGACAACGGCCTGTGCACCTCGAAGCAAAGGCCGCAGGATATAGATCTGAACTGCTGCAACGAGACCGAGCACAAGCATCAGCAACACGGCCGTGGTCAGTCCGTTGCGGTAAAGTGTCAACAGCGCTTCCCGCTCCCCCGCCTCGAACTGGCTGACGATCTCGGTCAGATAGATGTTTCTCATGTCGCCAAGCGGCTGCATCAGTGCGACATAGCGTTGCGTCAGGCTCACGCCATCAAGAGAGAAACGACCGCTCCTGCGGCCGATCGCCATCTGCTCGTCGATCAGCGCAAGGCCGTCCCGCATGAAGGTATCTTCCGCCTCCTGACGCTTCAGCCGGATCGGGTCCGATACCGGCAACGCAGAACGCGGGCCGACCAGATCCCAGACTTCAAGCAGCCTACCGCGCGCAGCGCTGCTTGCAGCGATATCCTGTGGCGTGACACCTGTTCCCGCTGCCATCGGTGCAATCAGGTAGGAGCCCAGACGCCCAGCATATTCGCGCAGATCGCTGAGCGCGATGCCCTGCACGACGATGGCGGAGAGGTCTGGATCTCGTCTCAGGATTTCTCCACTCTGCCACTCGATGATCCTCCGGTAGGAATCCCTCGCCACGAACATGGCGCCGATTGCCGCGTGGATTTCTTCGTAACGCCGGGCATGGCGCGGTTGTTGCCCGATCGCTCCGATCAGAGCACGCGCAGCGGCAAGCCGGGCATGGACGTCATCAATCATCGCATCCGGTATGTCGCGCCGCTCCAGTTCACGCAACGCGGCGTCGGTGTCCCTGACGAAATCACTCCATCTCCGGCGAGCCTCGGTCTGGCCCGTATCCGCTACGGTCATCAGGCTGTTGGCCGGCCCTCTCTCCGCAGAAATGAAATTTGCCGCATCGAAGATCGCCGTGAACTGGCGCATGTTTTCCGCGCCGGCCTGGGCCTTGCGGAACGCATCAATTGACGCCGATATCGTCGAGGTGGCCAGCAGCAGGGTGCAGACAACCGCCAGCAGCGCCATGCACCAGAGATGGGCCCGGAGACCGCCGAAACGGCCGGTATTGGTATCTGCATGGAGACTGAGGGGCATGATGAGGAACCGGTAACTGCGGATATATCGCTGCTATTCAACAAACTGGCTGGGAACCAGTGTCTTTTAGGAAGATGAGCCTCCCAGATTTGCAGCGCGCATCATCGTTAGCACACTCATATGAACGCAGACTGAAGGCCGCCCCATTACAGATTTGCCCGCCCGGCGGATTTGCATTTTTGATACCGCTTCCCATATCAGATAAGAACTGGAGACACAGACATGAGCGTGCAGGACGAAAACCTCAGAATCCCCACCAACGACTGGCGGGCCTATCAGGGCGTGCTGAGCCGTCGCGTTATGGCGTTCATCATCGACTATGCGATCGTCGGGCTTCTCTGGATTCCCGCCGCTGTCGTCGTGTTCTTTCTCGGCATCCTGACGTTCGGCCTTGGATTCCTGCTTTATCCGGTCCTGTTTGCCGGTCTTGCCATGCTCTATTTCGGCATGACCGTGGGTGGCCCGAAACAGGCTTCGCCCGGCATGAGCATGATGGGATTGGCGATCGCCCGCACTGACGGGCGGCCGATGGATTTTCTCACCGCCATCGTCCATCTGGTGATCTTCTGGATTGCCAACGCGATTCTGACGCCGCTGGTGCTGCTGGTTGGCCTGTTCACCGATCGTGGACGCCTGTTGCATGATCTGCTTATCGGTACGGTCACTGTCCGGCGCGAGACATTTTGATTCCTGCGCAGGAAGGGCTGTTGCTAAACTAGCCCTTCCCCGCCTATCCCGGCTAGATCACGCTTTATTGCCTCGCAACGCGACAGTTCAAAAAGTCGCGATTGACCTTTTCTAATCTTGCGCCATGCTAATGTTATCCAAGCGGCCAAGAAGAGCGATCTCCGCATCATATGAATACGCAAACTACACCGTCTCCACAATTTTACCTGACCGCACCGGCAACCTGCCCGTATCTGCCGCAGGAGATGGAGCGGAAGGTGTTTACCCACATGGTGGGTGAACGGGCCCCGGAACTCAACGATCTGCTCACCCAGGGCGGGTTCCGCCGCTCACAGAATATCGCCTATCGGCCGGCCTGCGAAAGCTGCCGGGCCTGTGTTTCGGTGCGCATTGTCGCCGGTGAATTCTCCCCCACCCGCTCGATGCGGCGTATCCTGGCTTTGAACAGCGACGTGGTTTCGACGGAATATCCCGCGGAACCCTCCAGCGAACAATACAGCCTGTTTCGCCGCTATCTCGACCACCGCCACCAGAAGGGCGGCATGTCAGACATGTCGGTGCTGGATTATGCGATGATGGTCGAGGATACCCACGTCAACACCAAGATCATCGAATACCGGCTCAAGGTCGAAGGCGACACAATCGGCAAGGCGAAGGGACCGCTGATCTCGGCGGCACTGACCGACAAGATGGGCGATGGTCTGTCGATGGTTTATTCCTATTTCGATCCTGATCTCGCCGACCGGTCGCTCGGCACCTTCATGATTCTCGATCACATCCGCAAAGTGAAGGAACGGGGCTTGCCGCACGTCTATCTTGGCTATTGGGTCAAGGGATCGCGCAAAATGGACTATAAAACAAAGTTTCTGCCGCAGGAGCACCTTATGGCCCAGGGCTGGGAGCGCTATACAGGGTAAAGTGCCCCCACCTGACAGGACGAAATCTTGAGTGAACCCATCGATGCCGCCCATCACCGCCGCGGGCTTCTTATCACCGGCATTGGCGGCCTTGCCCTCTCCTTCGACATCCCTCTGATCCGCTCTGCCGATGGCGAAGTCTGGTCGCTGCTGGCGGTCCGCAGCCTCTGCACTTTCGCCGTCGCGCTGGTCGCGTGGGTGGTTCTCAACAAGTTCCTCGGCCGCAAGATCGCCCTAGTACCCGGCAAGGCAGGGCTGCTCGCCGGTCTGTTCTACGGTCTCGGCTCCTTCACCTTCCTTCTGTCCGTCTTCAATACCGCAACGGCCAATGTCGTCTTCATCGTTGCCTTCACATCGATGTTTGCCGCCATCCTCTCCTGGGTCTTCCTGAAAGAACGCCCGTCCAATGCGACGCTGGTGACGATGGCCGTCATGGTCTGTGGCGTCGGGCTGATCGTTCAGGATGGCTTGAAGAGCGGTAATTTCTTCGGCGACGCCATGGCGGTCTGTTCCGCCCTGATGCTCGCCTCCGCTATCACCGTCAGCCGCGCCAGCGGTAAGGATATGGGGCTGGTGCCGCTGGCAACCGCCATCTTCCCCGCCATCATCGGTTATCTTCTGTCGCCAGCGGAAGGCCTTGCCATTGCCCATCCGGGCTGGATCATGTTCGACGGCCTGATCATGATCCCGCTCGCCTTCTTCTGCCTCGCCACCGGCCCGCGCTATCTGTCCGCGCCGGAAGTGGGCATGTTCTACCTGCTCGAAACCATCCTCGCGCCGCTGTGGATCTGGATCGTCTTCATGGAAGTCCCGACGTCGCAGACCCTGATCGGCGGCGCAGTGCTGATTCTGGCCTTGGTCGGGCATTCGGTCTGGCAAATGCGGAAGAAATCGGCCGTGGATGCGTCGAACGAGTTTCCGTTTACCGGGTGAAAGTCAAGATTGCCCTTAACTTATGGTAGTGCAATAATTGCCGACGGACATTTGAGCCTCGGCATGAAGGTCAAAAATACGAAAGATTGGCGCCGAAGAGGGGGGTATCCTCCCTAAGAGAATGCTGGCGAAGTTTGATTGGAAAGCAGGCGATAAACTTTCTCTTCAATCACCGACGGCGTAATTATTCTTCCGGCAGCCGGGACTGACATCGGAAGTCAATTGGAAGCAAAGCCGGAGGAGACAAATACAGGATTGCTTTAAGCAAACTTGCCGCCTCCGGAAGCCATCACCCCGTAAACTTGCCGCTCCGCGGAAAGCCCTTCGGCACCACCCTGCCAGCGGTGGCACGGTCGCCCAGCCATTCGGCCAGTTCGTCCTTGGTCTTGGTAAAGCTGCGGCCGGCGCTGTCGGCCCAAGTCAAGCCGTCGGCGATGGCGAAGCTGCGAATGTCGGAAACGCCGCCATCCTTGTAGCGCTGCAGGCGCACACCCTTGCCGCGGCCCATTTCCGGGATCTGCACCAGGGGGAAGACCAGCATTTTGCGGTTTTCGCCGACGATGGCGACATGATCGCCCTTGACCGGAATGACCAGCTTGGCCTCGTCCGGCATGGCGACGTTCATGATCTGCTTGCCCTTGCGGGTGTTGGCGGCCATATCGCCTTCCAGCACCACGAAACCATTGCCGGCCGCAGACGAGATCAGCAGTTTTCGCGCCGGGTCGTGAACGAAGGCGGTCAGCACGTCCTGATCGTTTTCCATGTCGACGATGATGCGCAGCGGTTCGCCATGGCCGCGCCCGCCCGGCAACTTGTCGCCGCCCAGCGTGTAAGCCTTGCCGCCAGTGGTGACGACAAGGATGCGGTCGGTGGTCGAGGCCGGGAACGACAGCTTCAGCCCATCGCCCTCCTTGAACTGCAGCGTCGAGACATCCGAGATGTGCCCCTTCAGCGCGCGGATCCAGCCCTTTTCAGAGATGACGACGGTGATCGGTTCCTTCTCGATCATCGCCTGCTGGATGGCTTCCAGATCGGCTTCCGGGGCATTCGAGAACAGCGTGCGGCGGCGGCCGATTTCGGTGGCCTTGGCGAATTTCTTCTTCACCTCGCCAATTTCCCAGGCAACCGTCTGCCACTGCTTTTCGTCCGACGCCAGCAGCGCCTCGATTTCCGCCTTCTCCTTCGACAGGGAATCGAATTCGGTGCGGATCTCGAACTCTTCCAGCTTGCGCAGCGAACGTAGGCGCATGTTAAGGATCGATTCGGCCTGCAGATCGGTGAGCGTGAAGCGCTCCATCAGGGCGGGCTTGGGCTCATCCTCCTCGCGGATGATACGGATCACCTCGTCGAGATTGAGATAGGCAACCAGATAACCGCCAAGGATTTCCAGGCGGCGGTCGATGGCGGCCAGCCGGAAGCGCGAGCGGCGCTGCAAAACTTCACGGCGATGATCCAGCCATTCGAGCAGAACCTCGTTCAGCGCCATGACCTTCGGAACGCGGCCCATGGAGAGCACGTTCATATTGAGTGGAATACGATTTTCCAATTCCGACAGCTTGAACAGCGATTCCATCAGGATCGTCGGATCGACCGAGCGGCTCTTCGGCACCAGAACGAGGCGCACGTCCTCGGCCGATTCGTCGCGCACGTCTTCGAGCAGCGGCAGTTTTCGGGCAAGCAGCAGTTCGGCGATCTTTTCGATCAGCCGCGACTTCTGCACCTGGAAAGGAATTTCGGTGACGACGATCTGATAGCCGCCACGGCCGGTATCCTCGACCTCCCATTTGGCGCGAACGCGAAAACCGCCGCGGCCAGTCTTGTAAGCCTCGATGATGCTTTCGCGGCTGTCGATGATGATGCCGCCGGTCGGAAGATCCGGGCCTTCGATGCCGCCGCGCTCCGGGTTGTTCGGATCGAGCATCAGCTCCTCGATCGTCGCAGCCGGGTTCTTGATCAGGTGCAGCGCCGCATCGCAGAGTTCGTGGGCGTTGTGCGGCGGGATCGAGGTCGCCATGCCGACGGCGATGCCGGAAGCGCCGTTTGCCAGAAGGTTCGGGAAAGCGCCGGGCATCACGACCGGTTCCTGATCTTCCTCGTTATAGGTCGGCCGGAAATCCACCGCGTCCTGGTCGATGCCTTCGAGCAGAAGGCTCGCCACATCGGTCATGCGGGCTTCGGTGTATCGATAGGCAGCCGCGCTATCGCCATCGATGTTGCCGAAGTTGCCCTGGCCATCGACGATCGGATAACGCTGCGAGAAATCCTGTGCCAGCCGCACCAGCGCATCGTAGACCGACTGGTCGCCATGCGGGTGGAATTTACCGATGACATCGCCGACGATACGGGCGCATTTCTTGAACGAGGAGTTGGAGCGCAGCCCCATTTCGCTCATCGCATGAACGATGCGGCGGTGCACCGGTTTCAGGCCGTCGCGCACGTCCGGCAGCGCCCGGTGCATGATGGTCGACAACGCATAGGCAAGATAGCGCTCTTCCAGCGCTGCCTTGAGGTCAACCGGCTGAATATGATCGTCTCCGCCCGACGGCGGCAAAAGGCTCTGTCCCATGGTTTCTTGCTACCGCAACAAACCCTGAACGGCAAGGATTGCAGGGGATTGCGCTGTGGAGAACCCTGCACGGCAACACCATGTGTAACATCAACATACGGGACCGCGAACGCCTCCAATGACATCAGGACGGCGGCCTGCGCGACAATCGCCGACTCAGGCTTTCAAAACGTTTCTGCAATCAGGCTTAATTTTGAGTGTTTTTGCAAAATCGAGGGGCCTTCTGCGCCTCCCACCCATCCGGAAAGTGCGTCTTTCTACGGAAATCGGGGCTCCCTCGAACTATTTTCATCCCAAAAATAGACAACGGCATGAAACATGACGTAGCGAAGCAATTCGAATATATTTCGGCCTTAATCCGTATTAGAAATGCCTTCGAAATTAGACCTTTACAACAAGGAACCACTCTATGATGCCTACCCGCAACCTCCGTCTGATGCTTGCCAGCGCCGCGTTTATTGGCCTTTCCGGTCCGGCCTTCGCGCTCGACGGCGCGGACCTCGTCACCAAGCTGAACGCAGCCTATGCGCTCAACGGTGCGACTGTCGCTTATGAGAACGTTGCTGTGGACGGCACGACCGTGACGCTGACCGGCGTCAGCGTCAAATCGACGGCCGCCCCCGGCAAGGATTTCAAGATCGGCGAGGTGACACTCGAGGGTGTCGAGGAAACCGAAGGTGGCGGCTATTATGCCGAAACCGTCACGCTGCCGGATGTCGACGTCAAGGAAGACGAAACCGCGATCTCCGCCAAGGACATCACCATCGGTGGCCTCAGCATTCCCGGCAATCCCACCGGCGGCACGATCAACGATATCGTTCTCTACGAAACCGCAGGCACCGGTCCGGTGACGGTCACCGCCAAGGGCAAGCAGGTATTTTCGATGGAAGAATCGGAAGCCAACCTGACGAAGCAGGAAAGCGATGCCGGTTTCGATTTCGACGCCACGATGTCCGGCATCAAGGCTGACCTGTCCGACGTCGAGGATGCCAAGTCCAAGGACGCGATCGAAAAGCTTGGCTTGAAGACCCTTGCCGGCGAGATGACGATCAAGGGCAGCTGGGAAGTGGCTACAGGCAATGTCTCGCTTGAGGAATATGCCTTCGACTTCGCCAATGTCGGCCGCCTCGCGATCGCCTTTGATGTTTCCGGCTATACCCTGGACTTCATGAAGTCCGTTCAGGAAGCCATGAAGGCCGTGGAAACCAACCCGAACAAGGAAGAAGCGAACCAGGCTATGGGCCTGTCGATGATGGGCCTCATCCAGCAGCTGACATTCAACAGCGCGTCGATCCGCTTCGATGACGCAACGATCACCAAGCGCGTGCTCGACTACATCGGTTCGCAGCAGGGCGTGTCCGGCGATCAGCTGGCGCAGTCGCTGAAGGGCATGGTGCCATTGATGATGGCGCAGCTCAACGTTCCGGAGCTGCAGAACCAGGTCTCGAGCGCCGTCAACGCTTATCTGGATGCGCCGAAGAGCCTGACGATTGCGGCCGAACCGGCCAATCCGGTTCCATTCCCGATGATCATAGGTGCCGCCATGGGCGCTCCGAACACGGTCCCGAGCGTGCTTGGCGTCAAGGTCACCGCGAACGATTGATGATCGACGTTTAGACAACAAAGAGCCCCGGCCATCTCAAGGGATGGCCGGGGCTCTTTTGTATGAATCGCACTATTCCGGAATATGGATAAGCGAGAGCAAGGCCACGGATCTGGCCAAGCTTACGTTGCGCATGCTCTCCCCTGACTTCCGCTTCCAAAACAGCAGAGCGGCAAGTGGAAAGCGCACTCAGCCGCTTCGCATATTTGCGCGCCTCGCGGAGGCAATCACCAGACCTGCGTCTTACAGCGCGTCTTACGACGCCGCCTCTCCCTCCCCGCCCCATAAAGCGAGCCGCTTATCTGCGCACGCCCTTCACGGCGTCCAGCAAACGCCGGCGCATGCCGTCGGCCAACGCCCAGAAAATTACGGTTCTGCCCTGGCTGCTTGACATGTTATATTTTTATAACATAATTTCTTTGGCGGCAGGATCGGCTGGGAGAACATGCCTTCCGAGCGAATGATCACGCCGCAGTGCAACAAACCCAATGTCCAGGAAAGGTGGCTCTCCATGTCAGTCAAAATCCAAGGTGGCTTGAACATCGCCATGAAAGTTCCCTCGCACCAATATGATGCGGTCATCGCCTTCTATCGCGATGTCGTCGGGCTGGAACCTTTCGAGGAAAAGGCGCCGGCAGTCGGCTTTCTTCTCGGACCGAACCGGCTGTGGATCGATGAAGCGCCGAATTTCACCCAGGCGGAGGTCTGGCTTGAACTGTTTGCGCAAGATCATCGCGGTGCGCTGGCCCGGCTTGAGGACGGCGGCGCCATTCGCTGCGATCAGATCGAGGATCTCGGCGAGGAATTCCAGGGCGGCTGGATCATGAATCCCGCCAATGTCGTTCACATGGTTCGCCAACCCGACGCCTGGTAAGAAGCGCAACAAAAAACCCCGGCGTTTCCGCCGGGGTTTGATAATGACAGATGCTTTCGCTCAGTCCTTCTTGAGCGGCGGGATGACGCGCAGCGACAGTTCCGCAAGCTGCTTCGGCATGGCCGGGGCCGGTGCGTTCATCAGCAGGTCCTGCGCTTGCTGGTTCATCGGGAACAGCGTGATCTCGCGCAGGTTCTTGGCGCCGAGCAGCAGCATGACCACACGGTCGATACCGAAGGCGCAGCCGCCATGCGGAGGCGCACCATACTGGAACGCACGGTACATACCGCCGAAACGCTCTTCAACGTCCGTCTGGCTCAAGCCCACCAGCTCGAATGCCTTGACCATCAATTCCGGCGACTGGTTACGGATCGAGCCCGAGGCGATTTCGAAGCCGTTGCAGACTGCGTCATACTGATAGGCCTTGATCGTCAGCGGGTCCTGCGTCTGCAGGGCCTCCAGACCGCCCTGCGGCATCGAGAACGGGTTGTGGGCGAAGTCGACCTTCTTGTCTTCCTCGCTCCATTCGTAGAACGGGAAGTCGATGATCCAGCACAGTTCGAACCGGTCGCGGTCGACGAGATTCAGGTCCTCGCCGGCCTTGGTGCGGGCTTCGCCTGCGAACTTGTAGAATTTTGCCGGATCGCCGGCGACGAAGAAGCAGGCATCGCCCGCTTCGAGGCCGAGCTGCGTGCGCAGCGCCTCGGTGCGTTCCTCGCCGATGTTCTTGGCAAGCGGACCGGAGCCGGCAGTCGTGCCGTCTTCTTCCTTGCGCCAGAAGATATAGCCGAGGCCCGGCTGGCCGGTCGACTGCGCCCAGGCATTCATGCGGTCGCAGAACGCGCGCGAACCACCGGTCTTGGCCGGGATTGCCCAGACCTCGACCTTCGGATCGCGTTCGATCATGCCGGCGAATACCTTGAAGCCGGAACCGGCGAAATGCTCCGTGACGGCCTGCATCTCGATTGGGTTACGCAGGTCCGGCTTGTCGGAGCCGTATTTGCGGATCGCCTGATCATACGGAATACGCGGCCATTCCTTGGTAACCGGCTTGCCTTCGGCAAACTGCTCGAACACGCCGGTCATGATCGGCGCCATCGTGTCCCAGACATCTTCCTGGGTAACGAAGCTCATTTCCAAGTCGAGCTGGTAGAATTCGCCCGGCAGGCGATCGGCGCGCGGGTCTTCATCGCGGAAGCACGGTGCGATCTGGAAGTAGCGGTCGAAACCGGCCACCATCAGGAGCTGCTTGTACTGCTGCGGCGCCTGCGGCAGCGCGAAGAACGTACCGGGATGAATACGGCTCGGCACCAGGAAGTCGCGGGCGCCTTCCGGCGACGAGGCCGTCAGGATCGGTGTCGAATATTCGGCAAAACCGGCCGAGTTCATGCGCAGGCGCATGTCGGAAATGATCTGCGAACGCTTGACGATGTTCTTGTGCAGCGTTTCGCGACGCAAGTCGAGGAAGCGGTACTTGAGACGGATGTCTTCCGGATAGTCCGGCTCGCCGAACACCGGCAGCGGCAATTCCTTGGCAGCGGAGAGCACTTCGATCTCATGTGCGTAGAGTTCGATCTCGCCGGTCGCCATCTGCTTGTTGACGGTCTCGTCCGAGCGCGCCTTGACGGTGCCGTCGATGCGGATAACCCACTCACCGCGCACCGTCTCGGCCGCCTTGAAGGCCGGTGAGTCGGGATCGACGACGATCTGCGTCATGCCGTAATGATCGCGAAGATCGATAAACAGCAGGCCGCCATGGTCGCGGACACGGTGGACCCAGCCGGAGATGCGGACGGTCTGGCCGACATCGGATTTGCGGAGAGCGGCACAAGTGTGGCTGCGGTAACGATGCATGATAATATCCTGGAACCGAGGGGCCGCGCGGCCACGCCAAAGCGCGCTGCGGCAGCGTCAAAATCGGGCGGAAAAGCGCATGGTGGGGCCGATTTGTCAAGGCCGGGACAACTCAGCTGTCCTATGCAAAGAACTGCTTGCCCCATAAACGGCGTCAGAACGGCAGGTAGTAACCTCGCCGGCAATTGCTCTGCGTTGAGTGTTTCGAAGGAATTTCAGACTACCATCACATTCAAGCGATACGATGCATCGCAAACACGATGCCCGGCAATGCAATGAACGACGAGCGTTGGAAGCAGGATTCATGAGTGCCTCACCGAGCCTTCTCTCTTTGGTCACACAGAAGGAAAGCGGCACGCTTTTCTCCCGCGAGCAACTCACGTTCATCCTGTCCGCCTTACCGGACCCCGCCTTCATCCTGACCCGCAGCGGCCGCTATGCGGCGCTATTCGGTGGATCGGACCACCGGTATTACCACGACGGCAGTTCCCTTGTCGGACAGACGGTGTTTGACGTTCTCAATGAAGACAAGGCCGAATGGTTCGCCGGGGAAATCCGGCATGCACTTGATTCCAGGGTTCTTCACATCGTCGAATACAGCCTGGCGGGCAGCGATGTGAAAGGCTTGCAGGACACCGGACCAAGCCATCCCATCTGGTTTGAAGGACGCATTCAGGCGCTCGATTTTCCGGTCGACGGAGAGGATGCGGTGGTCTGGGTTGCCAGCAACATCACCGAGAAGAACGCCATCGAGACCCGGTTGCGCCTGCAGAGCGAAACCGATGCCCTGACGGGACTTTTCAACCGGCGCAAACTGATGGATGTTCTCGACAGCCGCTTCGAACTGTTCCGGCAGGACCATCATCCCACCGCCGCCTTGATGTTCGACGTCGACAACTTCAAGCATATCAATGACGTCTACGGTCATCCGGCCGGAGACCAGGTCCTCGTGCTAATCGCCAACGCCTGCAAGGAGGTTCTGCGGGGTAGCGATTTTGCGGCAAGGATCGGCGGCGATGAATTTGTCATCCTGATGCCGTCGATGCGGCGTGACCACGGCCATCTGGTCGCCGATCGTCTGCGCCAGCGCATTTCATCCGAACTGACACGGACGCTGAACCTGTCCATCACGATCAGCGGCGGTCTCAGCGAATTTTCCCGCGCGGACAAGACCTGCGACGATCTCCTCAAGCGCGCGGACGACGGCCTCTACCAGTCAAAACGTGCAGGGCGTGACCGGTTGACAGCTGCCTGATGTGAACGCCTCGTTCTGTTTTCCCAAAATTCCGATCCGGCAGGGAAAATCGGTGAATCCATGCTGTCTTCGCCCCAGAGAGGCAGCTACAAGCGTATTCGGTGCTCAAAATGCATCCGAGTCGCCGCCGAAATCCGGATTTTTCTTCGATGTCGCAGCTTCGTCCCCTCATCCCCCTCCTCATCACGGCCGGCATCCTGATCGGCGGCAACGGGCTTCAGGGGACCTATATTTCACTGCGCGCCCTGCAGGAGGGGTTTTCGACCTCGCTGATCGGCCTCGTCGGCACCGGCTATAATATCGGTTTTGCTATCGGCTGCATCTATGTGACGCGCATCCTGCGCTCGATCGGCCATATCCGCACATTTTCAGCCATGGCGGCAATTGCGTCGGCCGCTTCACTGGCCATGGTGCTTTTGATCGATCCGTGGTTCTGGTTCCTGATGCGGCTGATTGCCGGCATCTGTTTTGCCAGCCTCTTTGCCACCGTCGAAAGCTGGCTGAATGCCCGCGTGACCAATTCCAACCGCGCCCGCACATTGTCGATCTACCGCCTGGTCGATCTCGGCTCGGTGACAGCGGCCCAATACCTGATCCCTACCGTCGGGATCGAGGGCTTCCAGCTGTTTGCCATCGTGTCGATGGCGCTCACCCTGTCGCTGGTGCCGATCTCCTTTGCCGACCGCTCCAGCCCCGGTGCGCCGGAAGCGATCAAGTTCGATATCAAGGCGCTCTGGAACATCTCGCCGCTTGCCACGATCGGCTGCATCGTCGTTGGCCTTACCAATTCGACCTTCCGCTCGCTTGGACCGATCTATGCCGAGGGCATCGGCCTGTCGATCACGGCGATTGCCACATTCATGAGCGTCGGCATCATCGGCGGCGTGGTGCTGCAATATCCGCTCGGCCTCTATTCCGACCGGCTGGACCGGCGACTGATCATCCTGTTCGCCACCTTCGGCTCGCTGCTGGCCGGGCTTTTTCTTGCCTTTTATGCCGGTAGCGACGAATGGCTGAACTTCATCGGTATCTTCATCTTCGGCGCCTTCGCCATGCCGCTTTACTCGCTCTGTTCGGCCCATGCCAACGACCATGCCGCGGAGGGGCAGCACGCGCTGGTCTCGGCCGGCATGCTGTTCTTCTGGTCCTGCGGCGCCATCATCGGCCCACTGTTTGCCTCTTTCATGCTGGACATTTTCGGGCCGCAGGCGCTGTTCATCTATACCGCGGCGGTGCTGGCGGCCTTCATGCTCTACACGCTGCAGCGCATGACCGCCCGGCGCGCCGTGCCAACCGGCGAGCGCTCCATGCGGTTTCGCAATCTCTTGCGCACCTCCTCTTTCTTCAACAAGCTGGCGGCAAAGCCCGGCGACAAGAAATAGAACCTGCGGGCTGCGGCAAGATGCGCGCAAATGCCAATTGATGAATGCCTTCATCAAGTTTAAACCGGGACATCTCAATCTCCGGAATCCTGTCCATGCCGATTATCAGCCGCCGTACACTTCTGAAAGGATCGGCTGCGGCCGCTGCCTCATTCGCCGTCGGCGGCGGACTTGCGGCGCGCAACGGCATTGCCGCCCCGGCACCGTTGCTGCTCAAGGCGCAATTCACCGAGGCACAGATTGCCAGCGACGGCATCACGCCGAAAATCATGACCTACGGAACAGGCGAAGCGCCGTCCACCGGCATGCCGCCGGTGATCCGCATGAAGAAGGGCCAGCCCTTCGCCGCCCGGCTGGTGAATGCGCTGGACGAACCGACAACGGTCCACTGGCACGGCCTGCGCATCGTCAACGCCATGGACGGCGTACCGGAGATGACCCAGCCTTACGTCTATCCCGGCGACGGCTTCGACTATGCCTTCACGCCGCCGGATGCCGGCACCTTCTGGTATCATCCGCATTGCAACACGCTGACACAGATGGGCCACGGGCTGACCGGCGTCATCGTCGTCGAGGATCCGGCCGATCCGGTGTTCGATGCCGAGATCGTGCTCAACC
The DNA here is from genome assembly GCF_001426665.1 of Rhizobium sp. Root1334. Taxonomy (GTDB): domain Bacteria; phylum Pseudomonadota; class Alphaproteobacteria; order Rhizobiales; family Rhizobiaceae; genus Pararhizobium. The sequence goes on from NZ_LMEY01000001.1 coordinate 60,938, forward strand.
TACGCGACTGGCGGCTCGGCACCGGCGGTGCGTTCATCGCACCCTTCAAGCCGCGCGATGCCGCACGCGGCGGCACCTACGGCACCGTGCGTACCGCCAACTGGGAGCAGGCGCCGAGCTACGATGCGCCGGCCGGCGGCCTTGTCCGTATCCGGATCGCAGACACGGACGTAACGCGCATCTATTCGCTTGCCGCAGAAGGTGCGCCAGCCCTGGTCATGGCGCTCGACGGCAATCCGGTCGACGCGCCCTACCCGCTCGATCTCCTCGATTTCGGTCCCGGCCAGCGTGTTGAACTCGTCGTGCGCATGCCGGACGACGAAGGCGCTAAGGTCAGGCTCGGCAATCTCCGTGGCTCCAACCCCTTCACGATTGCCACGCTGCGTGCGACCGGCGCTTCGCTGAAACGCGATATCCGCGACGTAAAACCGTTGCCCTCCAATCCGATTGCCGAAGCCGATCTGTCAACGGCGACCCGCATCCCGCTCGATTTCACCGCAACGGCTGAACATGCACCGGTTCCAAGCATTTGCGGCACCATTGGATATACATTCTGGGCGATCAACAAGGTGCCGTGGCAGGGCGATACGCCGGATCCGGGCGCACCGGTTTCCGAGCTGAAGCTCGGCAAAAGCTATGTGCTGCAGGTTCGCAACCGTACCCCGCATGCACACCCGATCCACCTGCACGGACTGAGCTTCCGAATTCTCAATTCCAACAAGCGTACGATCCTGCCGCCACCGACGGACACGATCCTGCTTCTGCCGGATGAACAGGCTGAACTCGGTCTCGTCGCCGACAATCCCGGCGACTGGCTGCTCCATTGCCATATCATCGAGCACCAGAAGACCGGCATGTCGGGATATTTCCGCGTCGTCTGAGCTTTTTTCGTTGTGGCACCGGGCGCGAAGGGATACATCGGGTGAGTTTTTAACGGCCGCATTTCCGCCACAGTGATTGAAGTTTGATGATCGAGACAACCGCCGAACTTGCCGCCGCCTGCGAAACGCTGGCCAGCGGGGAATACCTGACGATCGATACGGAATTTCTCCGCGAAACGACCTTCTGGCCACAGTTGTGCCTGATCCAGATGGCCGGGCCGGACATTGCCGTCATCGTCGATCCGATGGCCAAGGATATCGATCTTGCGCCATTCTTCGAACTGATGGCCAATACGAATGTCGTCAAGGTGTTCCATGCGGCCCGCCAAGACATCGAAATCATCTACAATCTCGGCAAGTTGATCCCGCACCCGATCTTCGACACGCAGGTTGCCGCGATGGTCTGTGGCTTCGGAGACAGCGTTTCCTACGACCAGCTCGTCAGCCGGATCAAGAACGTCCATATCGACAAATCATCGCGCTTTACCGACTGGAGCCGCCGGCCGCTGACGGAAAAGCAGCTCGACTATGCACTGGCCGACGTCACCCATCTGCGCGATGTCTACCTGCACCTGAAGGCCGAGCTTGAGCGCGAAGGCCGCTCGCTGTGGCTGACAGAGGAAATGGCCATTCTCGAGGCCAAGGAAACCTACGACATCCATCCGGACGATGCCTGGCAGCGCCTGAAGATGCGGTTGAAAAAGCCGATCGAGCTTGCTGTCCTGCAGAAGGTTGCCGCCTGGCGCGAGCGCGAAGCGCGCAACCGCAACGTTCCGCGCGGCCGCATCCTCAAGGACGACGGCCTCTACGAGATCGCCCAGCAGCAGCCAAAGGACGTCGAGGCACTCTCGCGCCTGCGCACCATCCCCAAGGGCTGGGAACGGTCGGCGGCAGGCACCGCAATCCTTGAGGCGGTCAGTGCCGCCCTCGAACTGCCGAAGGCCGAGATGCCGAAGCTGCCGCGCCAGAACCAGGCGCCGGAAGGCGCGCAGGCCGCCGGTGAAATGCTGAAGGTTCTGCTGAAGCTGATCGCCGAAAAGCAAGGTGTTGCCGCCAAGATCATCGCCAACAGCGACGATCTGGAGCGGATCGCCTCGGAAGGCCCGAAGGCCGATGTCGGCGCCCTGAAGGGCTGGCGGCGCGAGCTGTTCGGCGACACCGCGCTGAAGCTGATCAACGGCGAAGTCGCCCTGCGCTTCGTCGATCGCAAGATCGAAGCCGTCGAGCTTTAAGCAATTTTATCAGGGGTGCATCCTTGCCCCCTTGGTGATCTTGTCGGCGATCTTCTTGTCGGCGTGTAGCGCAATGCCGACAACTTTGGCATCGTCCGGTCCGAACTGGGAAAACACCTCACGATTTGCCGCATCATGGCCGGTCGAAAACATTTCCTCGACATAGAGCGAGGTTTTCACTTCGCGCTCCAGCGCCCGGCGATGAATGGTGCTCATGGTCTTTTCGTCGGCGGAGAGCACGATGACCGGCTGAATACTCAGCGGGTTATAGACGTTGCCATCGGCATCGCGGTAAACTTCGCCGATAATGCCGGGCTTTTCGGCAATGATGCCACTGGTCAGGAACGCGGTGACGTTCAGCTTTTGCCAGACGGCCAGGTCCTCGCGCAGCACGATTGCAAATTTGGTATCGAACATGAATGCCAACTCCACTCTTGGGAACAGGACGCTTGAAACGTCCGGGGCCTCCTTAGCCTGCGCCGGCAAGGGCGATCTTGAACGTTCGTGCACATCGGCGATGTCCGACAGCATAAAGGTCGCTCCCGTCTCCGGCGGCATCGAGCGAATCGAGGCGCATTTCCATGGCAACGCCTTCGAACCGCATCGCCACGACACCTATGCGCTCGGCTTAACGCTGCAAGGCGTGCAGGCCTTCCGCTATCGCGGCATGGTCCGCTACAGCCAGCCTGGCAACATCATCGTGCTCCACCCCGACGAACTGCATGATGGCGGGGCCGGAACCGACGAGGGGCTGCGCTACCGGATGATGTACCTGCCGCCGGAAATGCTGGCAGAGGCGCTCGGCGACACGCCGCGCGGCCTGCCCTTCGTGCCCTCACCCGTCATCGCCGACCGCACCTTTGCTGCCCATCTGGCGGGGGTGATGCACGATCTGGATGGTGCCATCGGCGGGCTGCAGCTGGACGAGATGCTGACCGGCATTGCCGACGCCCTGCTGCGGCATTCGGATGGTGGCGGCAAGGCGCGGATGAAACGGGCGGACCAGACTGCCATCCGCCGGGCCTGCGACTTTCTGCAGGCGCATTCCGATCGCCAGGTGAACTCCGATGAGCTCGAGGCCATCACCGGCCTCGACCGGTTCACCCTTGCCCGGCAATTCCGCGCGGCCCTTGGCACCAGCCCGCATCGGTACCTGGTGATGCGTAGGCTCGAGCGGGCACGGGCAATGATCGGCAACGGCAAAAGCCTCGTCGAGATCGCGCTCGATACCGGCTTTGCCGATCAGGCGCATTTCACCCGGCATTTCAAGAAGACCCACGGAATGACACCCGGCCGCTGGGCGAGCCTGTGCGGCCGGACATGAAGCGCCACAAACCGTTACACGAAATTGCTTGACCCGACCTGCTCAAATGGAACAATGCCTGCAAGCCCGGGGGAGCGGAGCTGATTCATGAGAGAAATATCCCCGACAGAGAACTGGTTGCTGATCACGCTTGGCATGGCTTTGAGCGGTGTCATTTACGGCCTGATCGCCTTTCCGGGTGAGCCGATGATCATCGGCGCGGTCTTCGCCGTGTTCATGGGCGTGCCCATGATTGCCTTCGAGCGGCGGATCTTGTTGCGCCCACTGTACCGGCGGATCGAGCGGCTTCCCACAATCGCCTACATCGCCGTGGCGTTGGTGATCTATGAAATACTGATGAGCGCCGGTTATGCTGCAGCAGCTCTGTTGATGTGGGCGCTGAAATTTATCGAGCCGAGATCACTGGCAGACGTCCTTGTCATGCCGTTCCACGTCTTCCTCTATGCGCTGGCCGTCTGCGCGCTGATCGTCTTCATCCTGCGTGTCCGTGACCTGCTCGGGCGCGATGTTTTCACCAGCATGTTGATCAGCCGCTACCGCCGGCCGGTGAAGGAGGAGCGCGTCTTCCTGTTCATCGACCTTGCCGATTCCACATCCTTTGCCGAGAAGCATGGCGACCTGCGGGCGCAGGAGTTTTTGAAGGCCCTATTTGCCACGTTTGCCGAACCGGTCCGGCGTCACCGGGGCGCGATCGATGACTATGTCGGCGATGCCGCGATCGTCACATGGCCGCTGGAACGCGGCGTCAAATTTGCGCGCTGTGTTCGCTGCATCTTCGATATCCTCGATGATATCGAAGCCAATGCAGCCACCTGGCGCAAGAATTTCGGCCAGGTCCCGCGGCTGCGCGCCGCCCTGCACGGCGGCTTTATCATCACCGCCGAAATCGGCGTCGATCATCACAAGATCACCTTCTTCGGCGATACGGTGAATACCACCGCGCGGCTGGAATCCTTGTGCAAGTCGCTGGGCCGGCAGGTGCTGATTTCAACCGAACTCGCCCAGCGGATCCGGCTGCCGGCGACAATTGAAGTCGAGGATCTCGGTGATCACGCCGTCAAGGGCCGTGGTCAAACACTGGGCGTCATGGCCTTGAGACAACAGGAAAAACTTGAAATGGCGCCCGCGTTCGATCTGCGCGTTCCAGCGGAGTAACGGCTCGTTCCTCAGCCGTCACCAAAGCTTCATCCAGCCGTCAATTCGCCGACATCAATGCCCTGCTAAGCGGTACGCCTCGACCAACCGCTCAATGGGGATATGATGAAAAACGCTCTCTTCGCTTCCGTGGCTTTCAACCTTCTGACGACATCGGCCGCTCTTGCCGAAGACACCGTCTTCCCGGCCAAGCTCGCCGCCCACGCCATTCTGCCGGCCAACACGATCATTGCAGCGCCTGCGGATGCGGCCGACTACCTGAAGACATCGGGCAAGTTCACCACTGCAGATCGCAAGCGCACCGAGGCGCTCGGCACCGTTCCCGGCAAGGATGGTGTGCGCCTCACCGGTCTGTCGCTGCCCTTCGACGGCCAGCCGATGCAGGGTTTTTCCGGCATCAAGACCATGCCTGATGGCACCTTCTGGAGCATGTCCGACAACGGTTTCGGCTCGAAGCTGAACTCCTCCGACGCGATGCTGATGCTGCACAACATCAAGATCGACTGGGATGCCGGCAAGGTCGAAGCCGTAAAGACCCTGTTTCTTTCCGATCCCGACAAGAAGGCTCCCTTCCCGATCGTCATGGAAGGCGCCGAAAAGCGTTACCTGACCGGCGCCGATTTCGACGTCGAATCGATCCAGCCGGTCGCCGACGGTTTCTGGGTTGGCGAAGAATTCGGGCCTTACATCCTGAAATTCGACCTCGACGGCAAGCTGACCGACGTCATCGCCACCACCGTTGACGGCAAGGCCGTCATGTCACCCGACAACCCGACGCTCGCCGTTCAGGCCGATCCGTCCAAGCCGATGCCTGCACTCAACGTCAAGCGCTCCGGCGGCTACGAGGGCCTTGCCATGTCGAAGGACGGCAGCAAGCTATACGGCCTGCTCGAAGGTCCGCTCTGGACCGACGCTGAAACCGTGGAACAGGCCGAAGGCCGCCCGGCATTGCGCATCATCGAACTCGATGTCGCGTCGAAGGCCTGGACCGGCCGCAGCTGGCTCTATCCGCTGGCTGAAGGCGGCGAGGCGATCGGCGATTTCAACATGCTCGACGACACAACTGCGCTGGTGATCGAGCGTGACAACGGAGCAGGTACCGTCGACAAGGCCTGCGCCGATCCGAAAGCACCGGCAGCCGATTGCTTTGCCGTCGGTTCCAAGGTCAAGCGCATCTACAAGATCGAGATGACCGACGAAAACGCCGGCAAGGCCGTGCGCAAGATCGGCTATATCGACCTCCTGAAGATCGCCGATCCCGACAACAAGAAGCGTCAGGGCGGCGGCGAAGGTTTTTACGACATGCCGTTCGTCACCATCGAGAACGTCGATCGCGTCGATGACACCCACATCATCGTCGGCAACGACAACAACCTGCCGTTCTCGGCCGGCCGCTTGCTCGACAAGGCCGACGACAACGAGTTCGTGCTGCTCGAAGTGGGTGAACTCCTGAACGCCAAGTAAAATCACCATCTGCGACAGACGAAGGCCCCGCAAAATCAATTGCGGGGCCTTTCGCGCCTCACTCAGATGGGCAAACCTGCCTCAGAGGATAAAATAGCCCTTCGACAACGTCAGCACGTCGTCAAAACGGATGGCGAAATCTGCCGTCTTGTCGCCATTGATATCGCCGTAGACGAAGGTCTCCGAGCCCTGTTTGACATAGCGCAATTCACCCGCCTTGCCGTGAAATTCTTGAGTGCCGATATAGGTGAAGGCGTCATTCTTGGCAGTATTGCTATTGGCGTCGATCGCCGACAGATCGATCCTGTCGCCGCCTGCGCCGGAAAAATCAAGGATCGTGTCACGGCCAGCGGCCGATAATGTCGAGTCGGAGGCTACACGGAACACAAATGTGTCCTTGCCCGAACCGCCGGTCAGCTTGTCCGCGCCTGCATCGCCATAAATTCTGTCGTTGCCGGCAGCACCATCGAGAACATCATTTCCTCCTGCACCCGCCAGGACATTGATGCCACTATCGCCAGTGAGCTTGTCGGCGAAACGGGATCCGACCAGATTCTCGATGGACGAATAGGTATCGCCTCTTGCTTCACCCGTGTTGACAGAACTCTTCGCGAGATTGGCGGTCACGCCGCTTGCCGCTGCAAAGTAATAGGCCGTGTCCTTGCCCGTTCCACCCACAAGTTTATCGGCACCGGCACCACCCATCAGGTTGTCGTCGCCACCATTCCCGTTCAACGTATCGTTGCCGCGGCCGCCGACGAGACCATCCGAATATTTCGTGCCATTGATCACATCGTTGCCCGACAGAACCAGATCGATGAATGCTGCATCATTACCGGCAAAAATCGTATCGGCCACCTTGGCGGCTGAGAGTTTGAGGCCGGTGACCGTCAATGCATCCTTGCCGCCGACCACGACCTTGATCCCGGTCAGCGTTCCAGCCGTTATGTCGGTAAGCCGTCCGAAACTCGACGTACCTTTGAAGCCCGTACCGATAAAGGAGGTGTAATACGAAGCGTTATCGTAGACTTTGATGTGTGTGGGGGAAATCTGTGAGAAATCATAGTCGAAAAGACCTGCAGTACTCGTCGCCAACATATCGACGCTACCGCCGAAGTCCGCATAACTAAACGTCGCCATCAACTTCCTCCATCACGCTTTCCAAAAACGGAAAACCGCTCCACAGCGGAGAAAATATACAGGCGGCGCTTGCAATTACAACGCGAATATTACTCGAACCGGAATGCAATCCGCTTGCCTGTCAGCTTGGCAAGTTGCTGCAGGCGGCCATCGAGCCGTTCGCCGGCAAATTCCGAGTAGGCGGATGGAACGATGAATTCCAGATCGAGGTCTGGCGAAGCGGATGGCCGGATATCGAGATTGCGCACGACGCCCGGCATGGACGCCGACAGCAGATAGACCACCCTCAGAAGGCCACCGAGAAGCTTGGCGAGTTCCAGCAGACGCGGCGTGGCGATCGCGGCCAACGGCTCGGTTGCGCCGTCGTCGTTCAGGCCCTCGAAACGATAATAATTGGCAAGGGCGACATAGGCGCGGCCTGCATGGGTGATGCCGGAAAAGGTGCTGTGGGCGATGATGTTGATCGCCTGCAGGCCGCGATAATCCGGATGGGCGCGCCAGCTGATATCGGCAAGCAGGCAGGCAGCCTGACGGTAACGCCCCTCTTCCTCAGTCTCAGCGATCCCGAAATGCGGCACCATCTTGCCGCTCCAGTCGGCCAGCTCGCGGGCATGTTCAGGCGAGCGGGCCCGCAGGATGGCAATTTCGCGCGCGGCAGCCAGCAGCGGATCGTGCGCCCGCACGGTGTCGGACAAAAGTGAATAGAGATAACCTTCGCGAACACCAAGCGCCGAAAATGAAATCACCGACGGCCTCATCTGGGCGATGACTTCCTGCAGGGCAACAGCGCCGAACGGCAGAAGCACACGGCGGCTTTTCGAAATATGCGAATAAGCCGGCGACTTCATATCCTTCGGCTCAATCACCTCGGGCAGAAAGGCCATGGCTTCGTCAAAGGAGATTTCATAGCCCTGCATCATGTGCAGCGGATAATTGCGCAGTTCCATATGCAGCTTGGCGATCGCCCGCCAGGTACCGCCAACCGCGTAGAATGTACGGCCGCTGGTGTTCTGCAGAACCTGGGCGCCCTTTACGTAGCGGCGCACGTGGCTGCGGGCCTTGACCACCGATCCCTCTGCATGCTCCGACAGACGGATACCGCCAAGCGGCAGGGTGATGCCCTTGCCGACCTTGGGGCCGAAGACATCGACGAGCTCCAGTGAACCGCCACCGAAGTCGCCGACAACGCCGTCCGGGTCGTGATAGCCACTGATGATGCCGAGGGCGGAGAAATAGGCTTCTTCCTCGCCGGTCAACACACGGACTTTCTGACCAAGGATAATCTCGGCCCTGCGGATGAAATCAGGACCATTCGAGGCATCGCGCGCGGCAGCCGTCGCCAGCACGAAAACCGTGGAGGCGCGCGCCTGCGTCGACAATGCCCTAAACCGATGCAGCGCCTTCAGCGCCCGCTCGACGCTTTCAGCGTCCATCCGGCCGGTCGCATCAATGCCCTTGCCGAGACCGCACATGACTTTTTCGTTGAACAGAATGGCCGGAGACCGGCTCAGCCCCTCATAGATCACCAATCGAATCGAGTTCGACCCAATGTCCACGACGGAGACGGGGGCAATACCAGGCAAACGCCCCTGGGCTTCAGACTCTACCATGCAATTCCAGTTTTATCTTCTGCGGCCGCTATCCCAGCCGGCAATTACCTTCGGCGTGCTGGATTTCAAGGCCTCGCCCCGCCCGGACAGGCTGGGATTGGTCATGAAATAGACCTGCGCATTGAACGGCTCGGAATCCTTGGCGACTTCCATACGCCGGGACGTTCCGTCAGGAAGAATCTCGTAGCTCTGCTGGTTATCGATGAGATTCCCCAGCATGATCTGCGACAGCACCTGTTCATGCACAGTCCGGTTGATGAGAGGCACAAGGGTCTCCACCCGCCGGTCCAGATTACGCGGCATCATGTCCGCAGACCCGATATAGACGAGCGCGTGCTCGGAGGGAAGCCCATGGCCGTTGCCGAAACAGAAGATGCGGGAATGCTCCAGGAACCGTCCGACGATCGATTTGACGCGGATCTTGTCGGATAGTCCGGGAACCTGCGGCCGCAAGCAGCAGATGCCGCGCACCACCAGATCGATCTCGACACCGGCACGGCTGGCGCGGTAGAGCGCATCGATGATTTCCGGATCGACCAGCGAATTCATCTTCATCCAGATCGACGCCGGGCGGCCAGCCTCAGCATGAACGATTTCCTCGTCGATATGCTGCAGGATGCGCGGACGCAGCGTATGCGGCGAAATCGCCAGTTTCATGCCCGCCTCCGGCTCGCCGTAACCGGTGATGAAATTGAAGATATTGGCCATGTCATGGGCAATCTTCGGATTGCAGGTGAAGAACGACAGGTCGGTGTAGATCTTCGCAGTGACCGGGTGATAGTTTCCGGTGCCGAGATGGCAGTAGGTTCGAAGCTTGCCCTCTTCGCGGCGCACCACCATCGACATCTTGGCATGCGTCTTCAGCTCGATGAAGCCGAACACGACCTGCACGCCGGCGCGTTCCAGATCGCGCGCCCAGCGGATATTGGCCTCTTCGTCAAAGCGCGCCTTCAACTCGACCAGTGCCGTTACGGACTTGCCGGCCTCGGCCGCATCGATCAGCGCCCGCACGATCGGGCTGTCGTTGGAGGTGCGGTACAGTGTCTGCTTTATCGCCAGAACGTCAGGATCGCGCGCAGCCTGAAGCAGAAACTGGACCACCACGTCGAAGCTTTCGTAGGGGTGGTGGACGACCATGTCCTTTTCGCGGATGGCGGCGAGGCAGTCTCCGGCGTGTTCGCGGACGCGCTCGGGAAATCGCGCATTGTACGGCTCGAAGCGCAAATCCTCGCGCGGCGCCTTTGTGATCTCTGAAAGCGTATTGAGGGCCAGAAGGCCCGGCAGCACGGCAACGCGATTTTCCGGCACGCCAAGTTCGCCGACAACGAACTGACGCAACCCGGCCGGCATTTCGGAATCGATCTCGATGCGGATGACCGAACCGCGGCGGCGGCGCTTCAGTGCCGTCTCATAGAAACGCACGAGATCTTCGGCCTCCTCCTCGACCTCGATATCGCTGTCTCGAATGATGCGGAACGTACCGGAGCCCTTCACCTCGTATCCCGGGAACAACCGTTCGATGAACAGGCTGACGGCATCTTCCAGCGTGATGTAGCGGATCACCGACTTTACGTCGGGCAAGCGAATGAAACGATCCAGCGCGACAGGCAGGCGCAACAGCGCCGTCATCGGTTCGCGGCCGCGTGTGCTCACCAGTTGCAGGCCCATCGTGAAGCCGAGGTTGGGAATGAACGGAAACGGATGGGCGGGATCGATCGACAGCGGCGTCAGGACCGGGAAGATCGACTGCTCGAACTCCATGGCAAGCCATCCGCGATCCTGTACCGACAGCGAGATCGGCCGGACGATCAATATGTCTTCCTTGGCCAGATATTGCTGCAGCACGGCCAGCGATGCCTGCTGTTCCATCTGGAGATTGTCGATCTCCTTGAGAATATCCTGCAACTGCTCGGCCGGCGTCTTGCCATCCGGGCTGCGTACGGCCACGCCCTGGCGGACCTGCCCTTCGAGACCGGCAACGCGCACCATGAAGAACTCATCGAGGTTTGCAGCCGAGATCGACAGGAAACGGACGCGTTCCAGCAGCGGATGGGCGGTATTGAGGGTTTCCTCGAGAACGCGGCGATTGAACTGCAGCCAGGAAAATTCGCGGTTTATGAAGCGCTCGGGACTGGTCAGAAGATCGATTTCCTCGGTCACCGGCACGTTTGCAGCCGTTGCAGATGTCGCAGTGTCCATGTCCCAGCCCGCCTTTTTTTGCTTTTCTCGAAGCAGCTAGCTCAGTTTGACGACGGAACTGTGACAGTCAATCGATTTCGCGTGTCTTTCCAAGGGTACTGAGCACTTCCAGAGCCAATGCCCGGTTGATGCGGCTGCCCCGCGCCAGCGCCAGATGATCCAGCCTTTCGACAATCGTCTGGGCGGATGCGAGCGAACGCTCCATGCGCGCAACGATATAGCTGATCAGCCGGTCATCAACAGCAAGCTGCCGGTCGGCCAGAAGCTTCACCAGAACCTGCGCCAGCAGCTCATCGTCCGGCTCGCCGATCTCGACGACGGTTGCCGCCTTCAGGCGCGAGCGCAGATCGGGCAGTTCCACCGGCCACGACATCGGCCAGAGCCGGCTGGTAATCAACAGACTGGTGCCGTTTTCGCGGACGCTGTTGATGACGTGGAACAGGGCGCGGTCATCAAAGCCTTGGCGGTCGGCATCCTCGAACAGAACCGGGCCGCCCGCCGCGAGCTCGGCAGCGTTGCTGCCAGCGGTTGGATGGATAGAAACCGCTTCGCTGTTTTCCCGCCAGATCGCCGCAAGATGCGATTTGCCCGACCCGACGGGGCCAGCCAGGATCACCACCGGCGATGGCCAGCGCGGCCAGCTGTCGATGATTGTCACCGCCGCCTTCAGGCGCTCGGATACGAGAAGATCGTCACGACCCGTCTGCGGTTCGTGCTCGAAAACGAGCGGCAATTGTTCGAACTTGCGGACCATACGCGTTACTCTGGAAGCTTGTGACTTTTGTGTTCGGGCTCGATCGTCAGAATATGACGGTGACCGTGGTAGAGCGTGCTGTCGAGATAACGGCCAATGCCAAAACGGACGAGCACACCGATGGCGGCAGCACAAGGGACCGCGACCAGCAACCCGACAAAGCCGAACAACGCCCCGAAGGCCAGCAGCGCGAACATCAGCCAGACCGGATGCAGGCCGACACTCTTACCGACCAGCCGCGGCTGTAGAATGTTGCCTTCCATGAACTGCCCGGCAAAAAAGATCGCTGCAATAATGACGATATGCAGGTAATCCGGCCAGAATTGGACAAGAGCCACACCAATGGCAAGCACAAGGCCAACCATCGACCCGACATAGGGAATAAAGCTGATCATGCCGGCAAACAGGCCGATCAACAGGCCGAAGTTAAGGCCGGCGAAGGATAGCGCGATACCGTAGAACAGGCCGAGAATGATGCAGAGCGATCCCTGCCCGCGCACGAAACCGGCGATCGTCGCATTCATGTCACGGGCGATCTGGCGCACGGTCGCGACGTGGTCACGCGGGATCCAGCTATCGACCCGCTCCACCATCCGGTCCCAGTCGAGCAGCAGATAAAAAGCGACGACGGGCGTGACGACGAATAGCGAGATGATGTCGAGCAGCGCCATGCCGGAGTTCCAGAGTTGCTGGAACAGTGTTCCCAGGAAACCTGCCCCCTGCTCGAGCAGCTTGGCGGAATTCTGCTTGATCGTATCCATCTGGCTGGAAATCCAGTCCGGCAGCCAAGCCGCGTCGGGACTGGTCAGGAAAGCCTGCAGCATCGAAATATAGCCCGGCATCTTCTGGATGAAGTCTGATGCCTGGGTGAACACGATCGGGATGATCACCACCAGCGACAAGGCGAAAACGACGATGAAGCCGATCAGGATGACGATCGTTGCCATCAGGCGGCTGAGGCCAATTCTCTCCAGCCGGTCGGCGACGGGATCAAGGAAATAGGCGAGCGCCATGCCGGCGATGAACGGCAGGAGAATGGTGGAGAACACCATGAGGAAAGCAATGAAGGCCGCAAGGAAAAGCAGCCAGAAGATGATCTGGCGCTGCAGCCCGCTGCCGCTCAATTTGTTGACCATACCGCTGTTCCGATGCCTTGCCGCCCGCGCCTCGCTGCGCCGCTTCTAGGGTTTGAGATAGGATGTGCCACCGACGATGGTCAAGCCTGCGGCGTAAAAGCCCGGCAATGGCGGGCAAAACATCAAAAAAGCGGGAGTAAACCGGGCAATATGCTTGCACTTGCGCCACCACCATGCCAATCGCAATCCAAATATGACGAGCCGGCGGAGATCAAGCCATGAGCGAGCCAGGAAAGAACGGTCTGACCTACAGCGATGCGGGTGTGGATATCGACGCCGGAAACCTTTTGGTGGAAAAGATCAAGCCGCATGTTCGCTCGACGCGGCGCCCCGGCGCCGACGGCGAGATCGGCGGGTTTGGCGGCCTGTTCGACCTGAAGGCCGCGGGCTTCAAGGATCCGGTCCTCGTTGCCGCCAATGACGGCGTCGGCACCAAGCTGAAGATCGCCATCGACGCCAACAAGCATGACACGGTCGGCATCGATCTCGTCGCCATGTGCGTCAACGACCTCGTCGTCCAGGGTGCGGAGCCCCTCTTCTTCCTCGACTATTTCGCCACCGGAAAGCTTGATCCCGACCAGGGTGCTGCCATCGTCGGCGGCATTGCGGCCGGTTGCCGAGAGGCAGGCTGCGCGCTGATCGGCGGCGAAACCGCCGAAATGCCGGGCATGTATGCTGGCGGTGACTACGATCTCGCAGGCTTTGCGGTCGGCGCTGCCGAGCGCGGCCAGTTGCTGCCGGCCGGTGATATCGCCGAAGGTGATGTCATTCTCGGCCTCGCCTCCTCCGGCGTTCATTCCAACGGCTACTCGCTGGTACGCAAGATCGTTTCGCTCTCGGGCCTTGCCTGGGACGCGCCAGCGCCGTTCGGCGAAGGTACGCTGGCTGATGTTCTCATGACGCCGACGCGCATCTACGTGAAGCCGCTGTTGAAGGCGATCCGTGAGACCGGCAAGCTGAAGGCACTCGCCCACATCACCGGCGGCGGTTTTCCGGAAAATATTCCGCGGGTGCTGCCGAAGCATCTCGCTGCCGAGATCGACCTTTCCGCCATCCAGGCCCCCTCCGTCTTCTCCTGGCTTGCAAAGACCGGCGGCGTTGCCGCCAATGAAATGCTACGCACCTTCAACTGCGGCGTCGGCATGATCGTCGTTGTGGCCGCTGAAGATGCCGATCAGGTCACGTCGGTGCTGAAGGCCGAAGGCGAGACCGTCTTTGCGCTCGGCCGCATGGTCGCCCGCGACGAAGGCGCCGCCGGCACGATCTACAAGGGCACGCTTACTCTATGAACGACACGGTGAAAGCGGCCCGCAAGCGAGCCGTGGTGTTCATTTCCGGCGGCGGCTCCAATATGCTGGCGCTGGTCAAGGCTGCCTCCGCACCGGATTACCCCGTCGAAATCGTTGCCGTCATTTCCGACAAGGCGGATGCGGGCGGGCTCGCCAAGGCCGCCGCTCTTGGTATTGCGACCTTCTCGTTTGTCCGGAAGGACTATGAAAGCAAGGACGCGCACGAAGCAGCGATCCTGTCGGCGCTGAAAACGCTTTCGCCCGACATCATTTGCCTGGCCGGCTACATGCGGCTGCTCACCGCCACTTTCATCAATGCCTATGAGGGCCGGATCATCAACATCCACCCGTCCCTGCTGCCACTCTTCCCCGGCCTGCACACGCATCAGCGGGCCATCGACGCCGGGATGACCGAGGCAGGCTGCACCGTGCATTTCGTCACCGAAGGCATGGACGAAGGGCCGGTAATCCTGCAGGCCAAGGTCCCGGTATTGCCGGGCGATACTGCCGACAGCCTCGCCGCCCGAGTGCTCGTCGAAGAGCACATGTCCTATCCGGCAGCGCTACGGCTGGTTGGCGAAGGCAAGGTGCGGATGGATGGTGATAAGGCGGCATCAGCGGCGGGCTGAGTTATCTCCGCCCGCGGCTTTATCCTGGCCCTCATGCACTGCTTGGATCTGCCGACTTCAATTTCCCTCTGTTCAGCATCGCCCACTGCAGCAGCATGATCGTCTTGCCGTCGCAGATCTCGCCACTGCCGATCATCGCCATGGCATCGGCAAGCGGGATTTCCAGGACCTCGATATCTTCGTCCTCATGCGCGGCACCCCCACCGTCTTCGGCGCGCACCGTTGCGTCGATGATGGCGACGAAGAAATGGACGGTTTCGGTGACCGCACCGGGCGACATGAACGCATGAAAGAGCGGCTGCACATCCGTCACCAGATAGCCGGTCTCCTCCATCACCTCGCGCTTGATCGCCTCGGCCGGATGGTCGCCGTCGAGCAGCCCCGCCGGTGTTTCCAGCAACCAGCCGGAATGAGCGTTGAGATATGCTGGGATGCGGAACTGCCGCACTAGAACGACGCTGTCACGCTTGGGATCGTAAAGCAGGATGGTGGCGCCGTTGCCACGGTCATAGACCTCCCGTTCCAGCTTTTTGGTGGTGCCGTTGGAGCCAGTATAGTTGAAGGTCACTTTGCGCAGGTGGTACCAGTTTTTCGATAGCGTCTCGTCCTTGAGGACGTCGACCTTCGCATTCTTAAATTTCGTCATTACCTGCTAATCCTTGCGCATCCATACGCGATTGTCATGAAAGGCCGCACCGCCATAAGGGGCTGCCGCATCGGCTCCGGTGAGAACGTTGATGCCCTCGCCATCCAGATGCGCATCATTGGGCCAGAGCCCTTCGGCAATGACGACGCCACGCCGTGCGCCGCCGCCAAGCTTGGCATGCAGGCGGATTTCGCCGCGCTCGTTGCCGATCCGCACGATATCGCCGTTAACAATGCCGAGGGCCTCGGCGTCATCGGTATGGATCATCGCTTCCGGGCGGACTTCCTTCTGCAGCGAGGACGGCGTTTCGGCAAAGGTCGAATTGAGGAAGGACCGGGCCGGCGAGGTCGCCAGCCGGAACGGATGGGTGGGTGTCGCAACCTCGATCAGGTCGACATGGTCTGGAAACTCGGGCAGCTCGGCATGCGGGCCGAAGACGCCGAGCGCCTTGGGCGGCCGGTTCGGCGCGGGTGTCCCGATCCAGTCTGCCTTGAAACGAAATTTTCCATCCGGATGGCCAAACCCTTGGACAAAATGCGCCGTCTCGAAATCCGGCTGGATATCCAGCCACTTGTCGCGCTTCAGCCCTTCGAAATCGGTGCCGTGGTTGACGAGGATATGGTCGATATGCTGACGCTCGGTAAGGCCGAAACCGGGCTTGTCCGCAACATCCAGACGCTTTGCCAGTTCCTCGATGACAAACAGGTTGGTGCGCACGGTCGATGGCGGCTCGACGACCTTGGGACCGAGCAGGATATGCTGATGACCGCCGCCGCGATAGAGATCGTCGTGCTCGAGGAACATGGTAGCCGGCAGCACGATATCGGCGACCTTGGCGGTATCGGTCATAAACTGCTCATGCACGGCAACGAACAGATCATCGCGCAGAAAGCCGCGCTTCACCAACCGCTGTTCCGGCGCGACATTGACCGGGTTGGTGTTCTGGATCAGCATCGCCGTGACCGGGCCGCGATGGCGCAACGCTTCCGCATCGCCGGTCAGCACCCGGCCGATCTGCGACTGGTCGAGCATGCGGATATCCGGGTCGAGCATGGCCGAGCCCATTAGTTCGCGCTTGTCGAATTTGAAGATATCGTTGTTGGTGTGGAACGCCCCACCGCCCTCGTATTGCCAAGAGCCGAGCACGGTCGGGACAGAAGCAGCCGCATGAATGGCGACCGCGCCATTGCGCTGACGGGTGAACCCATATCCCAGCCTGAAATAGGTTTTCGGGGTCGTGCCAACCAATTTGCCGAACGCCTCGATCTCGTCCACCGCAAGCCCGGTGATGTCAGAGGCCCATTGCGGCGTGCGCGTCTTCAGATGGTTTTCAAGCCCTGCCGGATCATCGGCGTATTTCGTAAGGTAGGCACGGTCGGCATAACCATCGCGGAAGGCAATGTGCATGACGGCGCAGGCGAGCGCCGCGTCAGTGCCGGGCTTCAGCACCAGCCCGATATCAGCCTGCTTGACGGTCGGGTTGTCATAGATGTCGATAACGACGATCTTGGCGCCGCGATCCTTGCGGGCCTTGATCGCATGGGTCATGACGTTGACCTGAGTCGCCACCGCATTGGTGCCCCAGATGACGACGCAATCGGATTTCGCCATCTCGCGCGGATCGGGGCCACGCAACGAACCAATCGCCATGGCCAGCCCGGTCCATGCCAGGTTGGTGCAGATCGAGCCGAAGAAACCGGAATACCTCTTGGCGTGACGCAGGCGGTCAATCGAATCGCGCTGTACCTGCCCCATCGTCCCGGCGTAGAAATAGGGCCAGACGGCCTCGGAGCCGTATTGCTGCTCGGCCTTGACGAACGCACCGGCAATCTCGTCGAGCGCATCGTCCCATGATAGCTGCTGCCAGTGGCCGTCGCCCTTAGCGCCCTTGCGGCGCTGCGGCACCATCAGACGGCCGGGATGATAGATGCGCTCCGAATAACGGGCGACCTTGGCGCAGATCACGCCGGCCGTATAGGTATTGGCGCTGGCGCCGCGCACCCGGCCGATCCGGCCTTCGGGAGACACATCGACCTCCAGCGCGCAGGCGGAGGGACAGTCGTGCGGACAGACAGTGTGGCCGACGGACTTTTCTGGTTTTATAGGGGTCGCAACGTTCATGGCTTTTCTATATGGCATCGCGAAAGGGTCTCACAGTCCCCTTGGCCATCCATTCCAATATTTCATCGGGACGTAAGGGACGCGAATGAATTACCGTCACATCTATCACGCCGGAAACTTCGCCGATGTCCTCAAGCATGCCGTGCTTGCCCGGCTGATCGTCTACATGGCGCAGAAGGACAAGGCATTTCGCGTGCTCGATACCCATGCCGGTATCGGCCTCTATGACCTGTCGAGCGAGGAAGCGCAAAAGACCGGCGAATGGGTCGATGGCATTGGCCGTATTCTCGACACGGACATTCCGGCCAAGGCAAAGGCCATTCTCGAGCCTTATCTCACTGCCATACGCGACCTCAACCCTGATGGCGGCCTGACGCTCTATCCCGGATCTCCGAAGCTAACCCGCATGCTGATGCGGCCGCAGGACCGGCTGTCGGCAATGGAGCTGCATCCCGACGACTACGAGACGCTGCGCCGCCTGTTCGACGGCGACTTCCAGAGCCGCATCACCGAACTGGATGGCTGGCTGGCGCTCGGCGCGCATCTGCCGCCCAAGGAAAAACGCGGCATCGTGCTGGTCGACCCGCCGTTCGAGATATCAGGCGAATATGAGCGGCTGGTTGACGGCCTGCACAAGGCTTACCGGCGCTTTTCCGGCGGCACGTTCTGCCTTTGGTATCCGCTGAAGCAAGGTGCGCCGATCGCCGAATTCCACACCGCGCTCAAGGCACTGGAAATCCCCAAGATGCTCTGCGCCGAACTGTCTGTCCGCAGCGACCGCGACACGACCGGGCTTTCGGGATCCGGTCTGATCATCGTCAATCCACCGTTCACGCTGAAGGGCGAACTGGATATCCTGCTCCCCTTCCTCAAGGACCGGCTGAAGCAGGATCGCCACGCCTCGGCCCGTGCCTTCTGGCTGCGCGGCGAGGAAGTGCTTGAACGAGACTGAGCAAGCGCGATTGAACAAGAGCGGGATTGAACGGGGCTTGACGGCCGGCGCGCAAGAGACGCAATCTGCGGTTCGCTGGGAGAGAGGATCATGACAGCCATGCTTGTGCGCACCGTCGTTTTCTCACTCGCCACGCTGGCATCTGGTGCAATGGTATCTGGTGCAACGGCGGCAAAAGCGTCCGATCATCTCAACTATGGCATGGCCCACGTCTCGGATGCCTGCGGAAGCCCCGGAGTACTCGACTTCATTACATCCGGCTTCGGCAGCCGGGCTGCAGATTATTTAAAAATGGATATCGCCATCGCCGAAATCCGCGACACCCGGCAAAAGCGCATTGAACTGCGCGACAAGACCCGACCGGTCCAGCGTGAATATTGCCGCGCCACCGCCATCACCAGCGACGGCGAAAAACGGGCGCTCTGGTATCTGATCGAGCGCGACTTCGGCTTTGCCGGTATCGGCTCGAATATCGAGTTCTGCCTGAGTGGCCTTGATCCCTGGTATGTTTACGGCGCGCAATGCGCGTCGTTGCGGTGACGGCTGCGATGCATCGTTTCCGTTGTGTGATTATTGCGCTTGCCGGCTTACTGGCACTTTCCGCGTGTAGCGGCGAGGAGAAATCCCCGCAGCCTAAAAAAGACGCGCCTGCTTCCGGCACTACTGCCGCCAACACGCCGATCATCGGCACGCCGGGCACCGGTACGCGTCAGAAAACGACTTCCGTACCGCTAGGCAGCGGTTTCGACTTCTATGTCCTGTCGCTGTCGTGGTCGCCAAGCTGGTGCCTGGACAACGATCCCTCGGGACGCTCGATGCAATGCGACCCGGACAACAACCACGGTTTTATCGTTCACGGGCTTTGGCCGCAGAACGAACGGGGATACCCGGAATTCTGCCGCACAAGGGAATCCGACCGTGTGCCGGATGCCCTTGGACGGCCCCTGTTCGACATCATGCCCTCAATGGGGCTGATCGGTCATGAGTGGCGCAAACACGGCTCCTGCTCGGGCCTGAGCCAGAAGGACTATTTTACCGTCCTGCGCGCTGCCCGCGAAAGAGTGGCGATACCGCAAAGTTTGCAGTCGGTCGGATCCAGCCAGCGAACAAATGCCGCGCAAATCGAGACGGCGCTGACATCGGCCAATCCGGGCCTGCGCAACGATGCGCTCGCTGTTACCTGCGCGTCCGGCCGCGTCGATGAAATCCGCATATGCTTCAACAAGGATTTGAGTTTCCGCGCCTGCGGCGAGATAGATCGGGCCGGCTGCAAGGCGAAAAACCTGGAACTTCCAGCTACCCCTTAGTTCACTCAAAAATTTGACTGTTCAACGAAAGAAAGCACGCATGAAAATCTACTCTTCCCCCACCTCGCCCTATTCCAACAAGGTGCGCATGGCTGCGCGCTACGCCGGTCTCGCTGCCGAAGGCGTCCTGACCGATACCAACGGCACCCCACAGGACCTGATCGCCAACAACCCGCTCGGTAAGATTCCGACATTGGTCACCCCCGATGGCAAGGCGATCTATGACAGCCGGGCAATCATGTACTTCATCGACCGCGAGACGAAGGGCAAGCTTTATCCGCGCAATGCGGAAAAGCGGACCGACGTGGAAATCCTGGAGGCGCTTTGCGACGGCATCTGCGACTGCCTGCTGGCGATCGTCTATGAAAAGCGCGTCCACCCGCCGGAAAAAATCCACCAGCCCTGGATCGACCGTCAGTGGGAAAAGGCAGGCCGCGGCCTCGACTATCTCAATGCCAACCTGCCGAAGACCGGCGCCAAGCTGCATGCGGGCCATTTCGCGCTTGCCGCCCTGTTGCGCTATATTGAAGTCCGGTTTGCCGGCGAGTGGCAGAAGGGCCGCCCGAAACTGAAGAACTGGCCGCAGAAATTCGAAAAGTTCTTCCCGGACTACGGACAGTTCAAAGCCTGACATGTCTACAAACTACTAATTTTAAATAACAAAAAGGCCGGATTTCTCCGGCCTTTTTGTCAGTCTTATCGCATGGATCAGAACTTGACGCCCATACCAACGCGAACACTGTGTTCGTCGTAGCCAGACGAAACCCGCCCGCCGCCAATACCGAAATCCTTCGAACCGTAGTCGGAGTAACGATACTCGACGCGTGCCGTGACGTTGTCGGTCACAAACGCTTCGGCACCGGCACCGGCCGTCCAGCCGATGAGCGTGTTCTTGTCCGAGCCGCCGCCATTAGCCGTTGCCTTGACGCTGCTTGCAGCAACACCGGCCGTACCATAGACGAGAACCGGGTTCAGGTCATAACCGACACGGCCGCGGACCGAACCGTTGACGCCCTGCTCCATGCGGCGTGCGCGGTTGCGGGTGTCGTTGTCGCCGTAGTTGATATCGGCTTCCGCACCGTAAACGATGTTACCGCTCTGCATGTTGTAACCGCCATAGAGGCCGCCGCCGAAGCCGGCAGCACCGCGTCCGCCGGTCGCGTCGTATTCGCCGCGGGCCCAGTTCGCCGTACCACCAACATAGGCGCCCGACCAGTTCTTGACGGCCGGTTCGTTGTATTCAGCAGCCGGAGCGGCCGGCACTTCGTCGATCGCATCAGCAGCCTGAACAGCGGAGAAGGCGATGAGGGATACGGCAGATGCCATGAGGGTGGTGATGAGAGTACGCATAAAAGTCTCCTTTACGAACCGATGTTCCGGACCCTCGCGGTCCTAAATTGATACATCGGGGAATTTGCAATTAACCCGCCCGGTTGACGGAGAAATTGACAATCAAATGCGGATTCTCAAGAGCCAAATTGTGAAATTTTAGTGGCACGACCATGGCTAAAATTCGATGTTGCTTCATCGCCACAGGGTAAATATTAACTAAAAAACAATATTAATAAAAAATATACTATAACATCTGAAAACAATTCAATTTAGCGCTTTTGCATTAATTTTTCCGAAACGAATGCGTGGGGCGGTTTCGCAATATTGGCGTGCCTCCTATATCCTTGCCGTATGCACACACACGAATCGCACGGCGGGACGCTGCCTTTGAAAACTGCATTGGTGACGGGTGGCGCCCGGCGCATCGGCAAGGCAATCGTTGAAGATCTGGCCGCGCACGGCTTTGCCGTGGCCATCCACGCCAATACGTCGCTTGCCGAGGCCGAGGCTCTGGCGGCGAACATCCGGGCGGCAGGTGGCAAAGCCGCGGCGATCGCCGCGGATCTGGCCGATACGGCCGCAGCGCAGACGGTCGTCGGCAAGGCAGTTGCCGCACTCGGGCCGATCGGTCTGCTGGTCAACAATGCATCCCTGTTCAAGAAGGACAGCCTCGACGAATTCGACGAAGCGGTCTGGGACCGGCATTTCGCCTTGCATGTCAAAGCACCATCGCTGCTGGCCCGCGACTTTGCCGCGCAACTGCCCGGCGGGAATTCCGGCCTGATCATTAATATCATCGACCAGCGTGTCTGGGCTCCAAATCCGAGATTTTATTCCTATATGTTGTCGAAATCAGCACTTCTGACGGCAACGGGAACGATGGCACAGGCTTTAGCACCGGCAATCCGCGTCAACGGCATCGGCCCCGGTCCGACATTGCCGAACGAACGGCAGGATAAGGAGGATTTCGACACACAGGTCGAGGCACTCATCTTGAAGCGTGGTCCCGCGCTCGACGAATTCGGCCGGACGATCCGGTTCCTGTTCGACACGCCGTCGATCACCGGGCAGATGATTGCGCTCGACGGCGGCCAGCACCTTGCCTGGGAAACGCCGGATATTTTGGAGATCGTGGAATGAACGGGCGCGTGTCCGGCGATGGCGGCATTCTCTATGATGAAAATGCCAGCGACGACGAAGACCTGATCGAGACGCCGGACGCGGCTGCGCCGGCGGCTATCGTCGACTGGGCGGAGACCAGCGCCATTCCCGACGGCTTGCGCGGCGCCGACCTGATCCAGGCCTTCGTCAAGCTTCTGCCCAACAGTCCCGGCGTCTACCGCATGTTCAACGAGGCGGGCGATGTGCTGTATGTCGGCAAGGCGCGAAGCCTGAAGAAGCGCGTCAGCAATTATGCGCAAGGCCGCCTGCATTCCAATCGCCTGACCAAGATGGTGCGCGAAACCGCCAATATGGAATTCGTCACGACGCGCACCGAGATCGAGGCGCTGCTGCTCGAAGCCAACCTGATCAAGCGCCTGCGGCCGCGCTTCAACGTACTTCTGCGCGACGACAAGTCTTTTCCCTATATCCTCGTCACCGGGGACAGCCGCGCACCGGCGCTGTACAAGCACCGCGGCGCCCGCAGCCGCAAGGGTGATTTCTTCGGTCCCTTCGCGTCGGCAGGCGCCGTCGGCCGTACCATCAACTCGCTGCAGCGCGCCTTCCTGCTGCGCACCTGCACCGACAGCGTCTTTGAAAGCCGCACCCGCCCCTGCTTGCTGCACCAGATCAAGCGCTGCGCCGCCCCCTGCACCCATGAGGTCAGCGACGCCGATTACGCAGAGCTTGTCACCGAGGCCAAGGACTTCCTGTCGGGCAAGAGCCAGGCGGTGAAGGCGACGATCGCCGCGGCGATGAGCGAAGCATCCGAAAACCTCGATTTCGAGCGGGCAGCGCTTTACCGCGACCGGCTGGCGGCGTTGTCGCATGTCCAGAGCCACCAGGGCATCAATCCGTCCGGCGTCGAGGAAGCCGATGTCTTCGCCATCCATCACGAAGGCGGCGTCTCCTGCATCCAGGTGTTTTTCTTCCGCACCGGCCAGAACTGGGGCAACCGCGCCTATTTCCCCAAGGCCGATCCGACACTCAGTTCCGCCGAGGTGCTCAGCGCCTTTCTGGCGCAGTTCTATGACGACAAGCCCTGTCCGCGGCAGATCCTGCTCTGTGAGACCGTCGAGGAACAGGAACTGCTGGCCGAGGCGCTCAGCGAAAAATCCGGTTACAAGGTCGCCATTCATGTGCCGCAGCGCGGCGAGAAGAAGGATCTGGTCGAGCATGCCGTTGCCAATGCGCGCGAGGCGCATGGCCGCAAGCTGGCCGAAACGGCCTCGCAATCGCGCCTGCTCGAAGGCTTTGCCACGACATTCAAGCTCGAGCGCATACCGCGCCGCATCGATATCTACGATAACTCGCACATCATGGGCACGAATGCCGTCGGCGGCATGGTGGTCGCGGGGCCGGAAGGTTTCGTCAAAGGCCAGTACCGCAAGTTCAACATCAAATCGACCGACATCACCCCCGGCGACGATTTCGGCATGATGAAGGAAGTGATGACGCGGCGGTTTTCACGCCTGCTCAAGGAAGAGGGAAAACCCGACCGCAACATCGAGATCGCCGAAGATGCGGCCTTCCCAGCCTGGCCAGACGTCATCCTGATCGACGGTGGTCAGGGGCAGATGACAGCAGTTCGCGCTATCCTGAAAGAATTGGATATCGAGGATTGCGTCGTTGCCATCGGCGTCGCCAAGGGTGTCGATCGCGAGGCCGGCCGCGAGCGGTTCTTCCCGCCGGGCGGCAGCCGCGACGGCTTCACTCTACCGCCGCGCGACCCCGTTCTCTATTTCATTCAGCGCATGCGCGACGAGGCGCACCGCTTTGCTATTGGCTCGCACCGGGCGCGGCGCAAGAAGGAGATGGTCAAGAACCCGCTCGACGAGATCGGCGGCATCGGCCCGACGCGCAAGCGCGCCCTGCTCCACCATTTCGGCACCGCCAAGGCCGTATCCCGCGCCGGCATCAACGACCTGATCGCCGTCGAGGGCATTTCGGAGGCGGTGGCACGGCTGGTCTACGACCATTTTCATGAGGATGGCACGAAGTAAGAATGGCGGGCGTGCTTGCCCGCCACCATTGCAAGTCCGGTCCGGGGATGAGGCCGGCCGGTGCTAGGCTTTTGCCGCCTCATCGATCAAGGCCGCGACTTCGACCGGCATCGACGCCAGCGAAGCATGGCTCGCCTTCAGCGTGATCACCTTCTTTGCGCCCAAACGGCCCGACATCCAGCGCTGGTTGTCGGGATGGATCATGTGATCCTCGCTGGAAATCTGGTACCAGCTGCTCTTGTTCTTCCATGCCGGATTGCTGATCTCGTTGCCGAATGTGCTGGCAAGCGGCGCCTTCTGGGTGATGCCCATGACCAGCCCTTCGTTGGCAGTCAGGTCCTGGCAGAAACTCTCGTGAAATTTCTCCGGCTTGACCCAGAGATAGCCGTCGCTGTCGGGTGCCAGGTTGGCGGCGGCAGCGGGCGGATTTTTGCCGGTGATGCCGCCGGGGCTCTCGCCGGCGTCAGGCGCAAACGCGGCAATATAGACAAGCCCTGTGACATTCGGCTGATTGCCCGCCTGGGTAATGACCGCGCCGCCGTAGGAATGGCCAACAAGAAGAACAGGCCCGTCGACCTGGGCAATCATCTTGCGGGTGCGCTCGGCATCGTCAGCAAGCGATGTCAGCGGCAACTCGACAGCCTTGATTGATCGATGGCCCAGACGGGCGAGTTCCACGATAACTTTGCTCCAGTGGGCCGCCCCGCCCCAGAAGCCGTGAACGAGAAGAATCGTCGGAACTTGTGCCATAAATTAATCTCCAGGTTATCGGATTGGAAATGACTGACAAGGATGGGTTATAGTCCCATCCCCATGCTCAGAAAATCCCTTTTCCATGACCGGATTGTGGCGCCGCCATCACGTCGCCAGCCGCCCCAGACCGGACAGCATCCGGGTCAACTCCGCCTGACGCCGTGTCCCCGTCTTGAGAAAAATACGCTTCAGATAGGTACGCACCGTTTCAAGCTTTAATCCAAGCTTGATCGACACGGCTTCCAGGCTTGCCCCGGAGGCCAGTTCACGCGCGACCCGCGCTTCCCCGGGGGTCAGATCGAACAGCCCGCTGAGGACGCGCATATCCGGCGCTCCGGCCGCGCAGACCGGCGTTGCGATCAGCACCGCAAAGCTTCGGGAAAAAATGTCGCGCGCATTTCTTCGAACAGGCATCAGGTGCAGGATCAGGGCCGGCGCGTTTCCCTCCGCAGCCAACGGGATGGATTGCACGTTTGACACCTGCGCGACGCTCAATTGCTCCAGCGCGGTGAGAACCAGTCCATTCGCCGCAAGGTTTTTCAACGAAATCCTGTTGCCGGCGCCAGTGCGGATGCGCGGTGCAAGCGCCTCCATATCCCCGTTCATGGCCAGAACCCGATTGTCGTCGCTGAGGACGGCGGCGGGAAGGCCAATCAATGACAGCGTCGATGTGATGCTCTGTGCCTGGCGGAAAATCATGCGCGACGAGATCAGCGCAGCGCGGGCGAGATCGCCTTTCAGGCTGTTGATGCGATCAAGCGCCTGACTTGAGAACGGCCCGTCTTCGCTGCGGGCAAGAAAATCAAAGATCAACGTGTGGCCCGAAGGTTCGGGCAAGACTGCTCCCAGCTCCAGCCAAGCCCGATCGGCCGCAGGAACGTGTTGTAGATGGCATCGTCTGCAATCTCGTCTGCGGTCATGATATCCACGTCGCGGGCAAAGGCCATCGGCGCCAACAACATGGAGCGTTCCGGGCGCGGATTATGCGGCCTCGCATCCGTCCCGGCATAGCGCTCCATTGCCTCTTCGATGTTTGGGGAACAGACCCACCGGATTGCCCCGCCGGTGTCGGCGGTCAGGATGCAGGCTGAAAAACCGCTCACCTCTTCCGCCAGACTGACGCAGACATCCGGCCAAAGCTCGGGAATGACCGCGGCTTCGTAGATTCGATCGATCAACGTCATGGCATCGGACATTATCTGCTCTTTGTTGGAGCATTTATTCGATTGTGCCTCATGGCCAACCGTTTTGCCAAGCGCAATGCGCAAACCCACCAAAAATGGGGGGATTGGTTCACCGTGCGTTCAGACGAATTCCGCCATAATTCGAGCCGATCTCTAATGACTGGTTGACGCCGCAGTCACAAAGTCCTTCATCTGTCACCAAAGAAATCGCAGAGAACCCGAATCGATGTCCACCACGCCTGCCGCCTACAACATTCCCAATCTCCTGACATATGCCCGTATTCTGGCCGTGCCGTTGATCGTCCTGTGTTTCTTCGTGGAAGGCAGACTGCAGAGTTCGGACTTCGCCCGCTGGACAGCACTGGGGCTGTTTGCCTTCGCCTCGATCACCGACTTCTTCGATGGCTATCTGGCGCGCATCTGGAAGCAGACCTCGAATATCGGCCGCATGCTCGATCCGATCGCCGACAAGCTGCTGGTGGCGTCCGTCCTGCTGCTCGTTGCCGCCGATGGCACGATTGCCGGCTGGTCGATCTGGGCTGCCATCATCATTCTCTGCCGCGAGATCCTGGTTTCGGGCCTGCGTGAATATCTCGCCGCGCTGAAGGTCAGCGTGCCGGTCACCCGCATCGCCAAGTGGAAGACGACGATCCAGATGGTGGCCATCGCCTTCCTGCTGGCAGGCCCCGCCGGCGACAAGGTCCTGCCCTACACGACCGAAATGGGCATCGGCCTGCTTTGGCTTGCCGCAGGCATCACCCTCTATACCGGCTATGACTACTTCCGCGCCGGCCTGAAGCACATGGTGGACTGATGACCAGCGTCAACCTCGTCTATTTCGCGTGGGTGCGTGAGCGGATCGGCAGGGACGAAGAAACGCTGGAGCTTCCCGACAGTGTGGTGACGGCGGGCGATCTGCTCGCCCACCTGAAGACACTCGGCGACGAATACGAGGCAGCGCTTGAGCATGAAAATGTCATCCGCGTCGCCATCAACCATGAACATGTCGAGCACGACGAAAAAATCGCCGGCGCACGCGAGATCGCTCTTTTCCCACCGATGACCGGAGGCTGAGGCCGTGGCTCCCGTCAAGGTTCGCGTCCAGCGCGACGATTTCGAACTTGCTGCGGAAGTACAGGCACTTTTGGCCGGCCGCCACGATATCGGTGCAGTCGTCACCTTTTCCGGACTTTGCCGCGACGAAGCCGGAACGCTGAGCGCGCTGGAGCTGGAGCATTATCCGGGCATGGCGGAAGCAGAAATCCGCCGCATCTGCGAAGAAGCCGTTGGCCGCTTCAGCTTGCAGGCCGCAACCGCCATCCATCGTTATGGCAAGATCGCGCCCGGCGAAAACATCGTGCTCGTCGTCACCGCCTCGCCGCACCGGCAGGCCGCGTTCGACGGCGCAAATTTCATCATGGATTTCCTCAAGACCGCAGCCCCCTTCTGGAAGAAGGAACATGCCGCCGATGGCTCCACGCGCGGCTGGGTCAGCGCCAAGGACGAGGATGACAGCGCCAGGGACCGCTGGACGAAGGATTGACTGGTCCAGCCGTCAGGGCTGAAACTGCTCCTTGCGCGTCAGCACCAAAAGCAGGACGAGGAACGAAAAGATCGCAAAATCCCGCCACAGCATTGGCCCATAGGCGCTCCAGAGCGTTTCGCTCAGGCCCATGGCGGCCGCGCCAACGGCCGCCAGCACCGGCGCCGTCTGCCCGCCGATCGCGGCAATGAACAGCACCTTGACCCCGAACACGATACCGGCGCCGAAATCCATCGTGCCATAATAGGCCGTGGCGAGAATGCCCGCGATCGCTGCCAGAAGCGAAGATAGGCCATAGGCGGCAATGAAGATGCGCCTGCCGTCGATACCGCAGAGTGCAGCCGCGCCCGCATCGTCCGACACCGCCCGCCAGGCACGGCCCCAGGCCGAGCGTGCCAGAAACAGATGCCCTGCCCCGACGAGCACTAGCATCAGCACCGTGTTCAAGAGCTGCACCACCGTCAGCGTCACCGGAAACTGCGGATCGGACCAGAGGGTCACCGGCGTATTGAGAAAAGGCGGCAGCCACAGGCTGCGCGTCTGCGCCGCGATCCGCGACAGCTCCATCAGCACCAGCGCAATGCCGAGCGAGACGACCACCACCGTATTGGCCGAGGTTGTCGCCAGCCGGTGCATGACCGAACGGCCGATCAAAAGGCCGGCCCCGAGCGTATAGACCAGCGCCGAAACAGCGCCGACAGCCAGGGCCGCTGGCAGAACCAGCCAGAGACAGTTCCAGGCAAAATCCGAAAACAGCAGAAACATCTGACCCGCAAAACCGAACAGCGCGCCATAGGTGAGGTCTGCCCGGCGGGTTACGGAAAAGGCAATGGAATAGCCGAAGGCGAGCAGCGCATAGAGAGCTGCGATAGGCAGGGCGCTGGCAAGCTGCTGCAGGAAATAGGCCATGACACATCCACTGATGACAAAATCAGTATAACTGGTAAAATACGTTTTACCAGTTAGGATATCGCATGACATTTTCCTGGACCCAGCATCGTTTTGCCGGTGGCGCGCTCGCTCTCGATGTCGCCAATTCGGTGATCCTGCGCTTTGACCCCGAGCGCCGGATCGACCGCTATGCCGATCCCGTTGCCATGCGCGACTTTGCCGCCGCGGCAAACCGGTTTTCGGTGGAGAAGGAACTATTCGGGACGCTGGAACCGGTGACGGTCGAAAACCGCGATGCGTTTCTCAATCTGCGCGAGACAACCGACCGGCATTTTCGCGCCAATGTGCTTGGCGCATCCACCGGAGCGGACCTTGCCGACCTGCTGGATGCGGCCTCCATCATCATCCGCAGGCATCCGGCAAAAACCGCACGTACGCCGCTTGATGCCGCCACAGCACGTTCGGCGCTCATGCTTGCCACGTTCACCGAACCGGAGCGGCTGAAAATCTGCCCCAATTGCCAATGGCTGTTTCTGGATCGCAGCCGCAACCGCAGCCGCACCTGGTGCGACATGACAGTCTGCGGCAATCGTGTGAAGGCAAACCGCCACTACCGGCGCCAGAAGAAGGAACTTGCCACATGACCAGCACACGCTTCGCCATGGTCCTTCTTGCCGCACTTGCGGGTCTTTCCGGCTGTCAACGCGAAACCGGACCGGACCCACTCGAACTCACCGGCAAGATGTTCGTCTTCAACTACCGCCTCGCCTATGCCACCTACATGATCACGCTGACGAAGACCGAACAGGTCGCCGATGGCAGCACGGTTACCGCCACATTCGAAGACCCATCGGGCGGCCCGCCCCTGACGCTTGACCGCAAGTTGTTTCCAAAACTCGACAAAGTGGTTCTCGAAAGTCCGGATGTCACCTGCGTGAAAAAGCAAAAACCCTATGCGGTGACCATCGAGGTCAAAGGTCCTGACGGCACTGTGCTGCAGACACTGAAGACCTCGGTCATCTCCAATCTCGACCAGGATATCATGCCGGCCGAAGCCCTGGTCGTCGGCCCGGCCTATGACAAGAACCCGGATGTCTTCAAGAACGGCAAGGCGCCAGAACATTTCCAGACGGCGAAATGCCCGGTTTGAAGCACCAAAACGTAAAAAGCCGGAGCGTTTCCGCACCGGCTTTTCTTCATTCATTTCAAGTCCTTCGGGCCAAAACCCTCAGGAATTGATTCAGCCGACGATTTCGGTGTCGGAGAACCAGTACTTGATTTCCTGGGCAGCGGTTTCCGGAGCGTCCGAACCGTGAACCGAATTTTCGCCGATCGACAGGGCGTGGGTCTTGCGGATCGTGCCTTCGTCGGCGTTGGCCGGGTTGGTCGCGCCCATGATTTCGCGGTTCTTCAGGATGGCGCCTTCGCCTTCGAGAACCTGAACGATCGTCGGGCCGGAGGTCATGCCTTCAACCAGTTCGCCGAAGAAAGGACGTTCCTTGTGAACAGCGTAGAAGCCTTCAGCTTCGCGGGTGCTCATCCAGACACGCTTGGAAGCGACGACGCGCAGACCTGCGTCTTCGAGCATCTTGGTGATGGCGCCCGTCAGGTTACGCTTGGTTGCGTCCGGCTTGATCATCGAAAATGTGCGTTCAATCGCCATTGTCTCAATTCCCTTGGTTTCCATAATCGGCGGCTTTTCCGCGAATTTGGCGGTTCAATAGCCGCCAAATCCGCGCAAAACAAGGGGGGCGGCGAAGTTTCACGCTGCTGTCACAGAGCGCCCGGCACCGTTATGGAGATCGAGGCAGCGCTCGAACCAGTCAAGGACCGGATCGCCCGGCTCAAGGATCGTCTTCGGCGAGACGATGCGCGACCATTGCAGCGGACCAAAGACGATATAGTCGGCAAACAGCGGCGTTTCGCCACCGATGAACGGCTGTTTCTTCAGTGTGGTGCGCAATGGCTCCAGCTTGGCGGCAAAGGTTTTCAGTTCACCGATCCCGGTTTCGGCGACCGCTTCCAGGCTCATCCCGAAGCGGGGTTCGCGCGAGGTGCGGAAAAATGCCTGGTCGGCCGGAGCAAGGCTGTCGTGGATATCCATCAGGATGATCCGGACAAGGGCCGGATGCAATGTCAGCTGCGACCAGCTTTCGACGAACCGTGCCATTGCCTGACCGCCCTCGCCGCCAAACAGCGATGGACGATCCGGATAGACATTGTCCAGATAGAGTGCGATGTCGAAACTGTCGCGAACCAACTGGTCACCGTCGCGCAGCACAGGCACCAGTGTCGTCGCGCCGTTTTCGATCGTCGGTATCTGCGTGAACCCGACCGCCTTGGTATAGTAGTCGAGCCCCTTGTGGGAGAGCGACAACATCGTCTTCCAGACATGCGGCGAAAACGGCCGGCTCTTGTCAGCGCCGCAGAGTGCGTAAAGGGTTCTATTCATGCCTGACCTCATCGATGGTGCGTGATCCGAGCCTTATTCGAAACCGGCAATCACGAACAATCAAATCAGTAAATTTCATGGGTCGCATCACCCACCGCGATGCGAATTGGCGCTAGACTGCAGAGAATCCTGGAGAACCGCGATGCTTGATCACTACAAGATGTTTGCCGACTACAACCGCTGGGCCAACCGCTTGGTCTATGAGGCCGCCGGCAAGCTTGACGACGCGCAGTATCGCGAAAACAAGGGGGCCTTCTTCGGCTCGCTGCATGCGACGCTCAACCATGTGCTATCGGCCGACCGGATCTGGATGAAACGCTTTACCGGCAGCGGCGAAGCGCCGAAAACACTCGACGGCATCCTGTTTGATAATTTCACCGCGCTATCGGCTGCTCGCGCTGCCGAGGACGATCGCATCGTCGCCTTCATCGCCGGTCTCAGCGAAGACGCGCTTGCCGGCCGCTTTACCTATACGCCGGTCAGCACCCCCGCTCCCGTCACCCAGCGCCTCGCCCCGCCACTTGCCCATTTCTTCAACCACCACACCCACCATCGCGGCCAGTGCCATATGACGCTGACGGCGCTTGGGGCACCGAGCCTTGGATTGGACATGAGCTATTTCCTGCGCACGCCGGAATTCCGGCATTACGCAGACTGACTCAACCAGCGGAAATCATTCGGCTCTTCGCGTCAGTCACATCAATGTCACAAGGCTTGAGCAAGTCAGCCGCGTCATAGTCCCTTCATATTTTAAGAATGGAGCAGGACAACACCATGGATTGGTATCCCATCGAAGCGCTTGAGGCCGGCAAACTGGCTGTTCTGCATTTTGAAAACCAGGGCGAACAGCGCTGGGTCGGATATATCCACGGTGACGGCATCTGCCATTGGCCGGAAAATGTGTCGGGCCGCCGCCCCGATGGCTGGCAGGATTTGTCCGCCCTGTTTGCAACGCTGCCCAAAAGCGCAAAGCAGATCGTCTCGGCATCCCTCTGACGCCTGCCCGGTTATGCGGCCCTGCCCTTGGCGGGCCGCAACGCCAGATATTCCCATATAGCGACAATGAAAAGAACCGCAGTCGCGGTGATCTGGATGACGTAATTGCTGCTGAACGGCACCAGCACGGCGCTTGCCGTCAGCAGAACCAGCCCGGCGATATGCGAGACCGGGATTTTCCGCGCAACCGCCATTTTCACCCAGATATTGCCCGCCAGAAACAGGATCGGGCCACCGATCATCGCCAGCGCATTTTTCAAAGAGCTATCCTCCTGCGCATGCGACAGGCTGAAATCCTCGCCGACTGCCGTCAGGATGATACCGGCAATGATCGGCAGGTGGCCGTAGGTGAACAGATTATGGGCCACGCTCTCCGGCCGCGAAGTGTTCTCCGCCTTGTCGGCCGCATCCGCCTGCCCGTGGTGGAAATAGATCCACCACATGAAACCGGTGCTCAGAAACGCGCTGCAGAACACGGCGAAGGTCGTGTTCGAGTTCATATGTTCAGCGGCGTTCTTGCCGGTCGTCAGGATCGCCTCGCCAAGGCAGATGATCACGAACAGGGCGCAACGCTCGGCCATGTGCTCGCCCGAAACATCCAGCGTTTCCGGTGGCGACTTTCCAAGCCCCGGCACGGCGTAGCGAAGTGCGGGCAACGCATAGTCGATGGCAACAGCCAGGCTCCACAAGGCGATCCGGCCTTCTAGGTCCATCATCGCGCCCGCCAGCCAGAAGACCGCCGAGGCCAGCGACCAGAGCGTGATCCGCACGAATGTGGTGAATGCGGCATCATCGACGCCGCGATAGGCGTAAAGCGTGAAGAGCGAACGGCCGGTCTGCATGGCGCAGTAGATCAGCGCAAACATCACCCCGTGCGCGCCAAAGGCTTCCGGCAGAGCAAGCGCTAAAAGCACGCCGCCGAACATCAGGCAAAACAGCATCAGCCGGACAGCCTCCCTGCCGGTGTGCAGCAAATTGGTCACCCAGGTAGTGTTGATCCAGACCCACCAGATCGCCAGCACCAGAAGCGCCGATTCAAAGGCGGCGGTCGGCCCGAAATCGGAAGCGAGCGTATGCGAGAGCTGCACGAGCGCAAAGACGAAGACGAGATCGAAGAACAGTTCTGGAAAGCTGGCGCTGGTCTGGTCCGGCTCTTCGGTGCGCAGCCAATTCGAACGTTTAAGCGGCATGAGACGCTCCGTGCTCGACGTTGACGCCGATTTTTTCACCGCTGCTTTTCACCCGACCATCCTGCGCAAGATATGTTCCCGCCTGCGGGGCATATAGAGCGCTGCCCTCTGCAGGCAACGGCGCAGTTCAAGGCGGCCCGGCAGTTGTGCCTGGGGTGAAACGCTCGCGCCTTTGACAGTCTTTTAATCCCGATGGTTTATCAGCAATGTCTTGCAACCACCGCGCATCAAGCGGTTTTGTGAAGGATAGGCTATGACGGACAAGCCCCAGCTCGATGGCAATCAGGCGCAGAATGCCGCGATCCTGCTCAAGGTCGCCCAGACCATGGCAAAGCTTGGCGTCGCGCCCTTTCCGCGCAATTACGAGCTGTTCTATGAGGCTCTGTCGGGCCACAATCCGCAGCTCAGCCGGGAATTTGCAGCCCTTGGCGCTCACCCCCAGCAAAACCAGATCGAACAGCTCGGCGTCAAATATCATCTCTCCGGGTTTGCCGCGATCGAGGCCGATACGATCCGCGCCGATACCGCCCGTTCGATCTCCGCGGTCAGCCATGCCTTGAAGGACAGCATCGCCAAGAAGGAGGTCTTTGCCGCGATGCTGCGTAGCTTCATCACCCGGCTGGAAACCGATCCCGTCGCCGGCATGTCCGATTTCGCCGACGATGCCGCGCGCCTGCGCGACGCGGTTGCGGTGTTCGAGCGGGAGGAAAAAGCTTTTGCCGCTGCCATGAACGAGACGGTGACGCAGCTTGGCGGCATCGACAGCGATATCGAAGCGATGCGCAAGGCCGCGACCCGCGATCCCATCACCGGCCTGCCCAACCGCATAGCCTTCTCGGCCAAGCTGACGGCGCTCTATGACGACGGCAAGGCTGTTGGCCCGGCAGCTTTGGCGCTTGTCACCGTTGAAGGCCTGCGCGAGATGGGCGAGCGCCATGGCGCCGCGGCCGTCGAGAAGGCACTGAAGAAGTTGGCGCCGGAATTCCGCAAGTCCGTCAAGAAGAACGATTTCGTCGCCCGCATCGGCACCGACGAGTTCGCCTTCGTCTTCCACGACGTTTCGGCCGATAACGCCGAAGCCATCGCCCAGCGCATCTGCGCCTCGGTCGAAGGCGTGCAGGTCGCCCTGCCGAACCGGGCGTTCACGACGCAGACCCTGTCGCTCTCCACCGGCATTTCCATGGCCTTTACCGCGTCGGGCGGCGTCGATCTGTTCACCCAGGCCGAGCTTGCGCTCAGAGCCGTACGCAGCGGCGGCAAGCCCGGTACATTGGTGTTCTCGGCCGCGATCGGCGGCCGGATAAAAAAAACCTACGCTCCACACGTCGCCTGATCAGTGTGCGGCGCGGCAAACCCTTGCCTTCTCGGCTGAGTTCGGCCAAAACGCCGCCATGATCACGCTCAATAACGTTTCGGCCCGCATCGTCGGACGCCTTCTCATCGACCAGGCCACGGTTGCGCTGCCGGCCGGCATCAAGGCTGGCCTCGTCGGCAAGAACGGGGCTGGCAAGTCGACCCTGTTCAAAATCATCACCGGCGACATGGAAGCCGAAACCGGCTCGGTTTCGATCCCCAAGAACGCCCGTATCGGCCAGGTGGCGCAGGAAGCCCCCGGCACCGAGGAGCCGCTGCTCGAGATCGTGCTGAAGGCCGACAAGGAGCGCGAGGCGCTGCTGGCCGAAGCGGAGACCGCGACCGATCCGCACCGCATTGCCGAAATCCATATGCGGCTTGCCGATATCCAGGCGCATTCGGCCGAATCGCGCGCCGCCAGCATCCTGGCCGGTCTCGGCTTCGATGCGGCCGCGCAGTTGCGGCCGGCCTCGTCGTTCTCCGGCGGCTGGCGCATGCGCGTCGCTCTGGCGGCCGTCTTGTTTTCCGAGCCGGACCTGCTTCTGCTCGACGAGCCGACCAACTATCTCGACCTTGAAGGCACGCTGTGGCTTGAGGATTACATCGCCAAATATCCGCACACGGTCATCATCATCAGCCATGACCGCGATTTGTTGAACACCGCGGTCAACGCGATCATCCATCTCGACCAGCAGAAGCTGACCTTCTATCGGGGCTCCTACGACCAGTTCGAGCGTCAGCGCGCCGAAGCCAACGAGTTGCAGGCCAAGGCAAAGGTAAAGAACGATGCGGCGCGAAAGCACCTGCAGTCGTTCATCGACCGCTTCAAGGCCAAAGCATCAAAGGCCCGCCAGGCGCAGTCGCGCGTCAAGGCGCTGGAGCGCATGGGGACGGTCTCGGCCGTCATCGAAGATCATGTTCAGGGCTTCAAGTTCCCTGATCCGGAAAAGGAAGCGGCCTCGCCGATCATCGCGCTGGAAAACGGCACCGTCGGTTACACGCCGGGCAAGCCGATCCTGCAGCATCTGTCGCTCCGGATCGATACGGACGACCGCATCGCGCTGCTCGGTTCGAACGGCAATGGTAAATCGACCTTCGCCAAGCTGATCTCCGGCCGTCTTCCCGCGACCGGCGGCTCGGTGCAGGTGGCACCGGGACTCAAGATCGGCTTCTTCGCCCAGCATCAGCTTGACGACCTGATCCCCGAACATGATGCAGTCGAGCATGTGCGCCAGCGCATGCCGGGTGCGACCGAGGGCAAGGTGCGCGCCCGCGTCGCCCAGATGGGGCTTGCCACTGCCAAGATGAGCACGCCTGCCAAGGATCTCTCTGGTGGCGAAAAAGCCCGCCTGCTGATGGGGCTTGCCGCGTTCGATGCGCCGAACCTTTTGATCCTCGACGAACCGACCAACCATCTGGATATCGACAGCCGCAATGCGCTGATCCAAGCGCTGAACGAATATACCGGCGCCGTCATTCTGATCTCGCACGACCGGCACCTGATCGAGGCGACGGCCGACCGGCTGTGGCTGGTGAAAGACGGCACCGTCTCCAACTATGACGGCGACCTTGAAGACTATCGCTCAACCATCGTCCAGAGTTCGCGCGGCAAGGGCAACAAGGACAAGGGCGCAGCCGTCGAAGACAACCGGTCCAAAGCCGAGCAACGCAAGGCCGCAGCCGACAAGCGGGCGGCATTTGCCCCCTTGAAGAAAAAGATCAACGATATTGAATCCTTGACGGCAAAGCTGGAGAAACAGATTCAGGTTCTCGACAAGGAGCTTGAAGACCAGGACCTCTACGAGAAATTTCCAGCCAAGGCAGCGGCCAAGGTCAAGGAACGCGCAGAGGTCGTCAGCAAACTGTCCAAGGCCGAAGAGCACTGGATGGAACTGTCGACCGAGTATGAAGAGGCGATGGCGAGCTGATCGACGGCCCCATCGGGGCGTGGACTTGCTATCAGGATCGGCGCTGCCTGCAACAGAGGCGCGACGCGCCTCAGGCCGCGAAGGTGTATTTTCAACGCGAATTACCACAAACACCACTTTGCGGCAATTCAAGCGGATCCCCTCATATTTATCGAACTGGCTAGCGGGCATCCGCCCGACTCGGTATATCTAGGCAATGTGCTTAGGGGGAAGATGACATGACAACGCCAAATAGACGCCACCGGTCAACTTCCCGGCTTCGTACACGCTCTGCCATCGGGCTGGGGCTGGCGGCTCTGTTGACACAAGTCTCTGCCGCTTATGCGGATGAAGGGGGCATCAGCGTCTATCTGCCAGGTTTCTATGGCAGCTTTGCTTCCGCGCCGACGGAACCGGGTTGGTCACTTGCAACCGTCTACTTCCACACGAGCGTCGATGCCGGGGCAGACGCGGCTTTCCCCCGCGGTGGCGGAGGTCAGGTCGACGTCGGCCTTGAGGGACGGAGCGATGCGGTGTTTTTCGTTCCGACCTACACCTTCGCGGAGCCTGTTCTGGATGGTGCGCAGGCCTCGGTCGGGATGCTGTTGCCCGTGCTGCGCAGCCGGGCACAAGTCGATGCGACGCTGACCGGCCCTCTCGGCGGGACTATTTCCGGAAGCCGCAGCGACACATTGACCGCATTTGGAGACATTGCGCCGTTCGGAACGCTGAAATGGAACGACGGCGTCAACAACTACATGGTCTACACGACTGTGAGCCTGCCAGTCGGGTCCTATGATGCCGATCGCATCGTCAATGCCGGGTTCGGGCATGCTGCCATCGATTCAGGCGTGGGCTATACCTATTTCAATCCCGCGTCCGGCAATGAATTCTCGATCACAGGCGGCCTGACCTACAATTTCGAAAATCCCGACACGGACTATAAAAACGGGATCGATGGCCATATCGACTGGGCTGCCTCGCACTTCCTCAATGAACAGCTCCATGTGGGGGTCGTCGGCTATGCCTTTCAGCAATTGAGTGGCGATAGCGGCGAAGGCGCTTCTCTCGGCGACTTCAAGTCGCGTGTGTTCGGCATTGGGCCACAGGTCGGATACAAATTCGCCGTCAGCGACGAGACGGCAGGCTATGTCAATCTGAAAGGCTTTTACGAGTTCGGGGCGAAGAACCGTCCAGAGGGTTGGAATACCTGGCTCACCTTGAGCTTTTCGCCCGCCAGCAAGCCCAAGGCGAATTAGCGTCCGCTGGATCAACCCGGCAATGCCCGATGATGGCGGCTTGCGGCGCGTTCCGGCTGGGTGATCGCAAAAGTCAGCCGGGCAATTTCACTGCGCAGCCGGCTTTGCGGCTGCATGCATTCCACGCCCAGGTTCTGAGGGGAACCAGTCCCGTCTCCTACCCGTGCGCGCATCTTGGCATTCACGCTGCCAACGGCCGTTTCCTGCCCGGGATGGTCATGGCCATGACGCCGGCGATCACGCAGGCAAGCCCCACCAAGGCTGTGCTGCTGATGCTCTCCCCCAGATAGATGACGCCGATCGCGACCCCGATGGGCACGCGCAGATAGGCCTGTGCGGTCGTGCCGACGGAACCAAGCGTGTGCACCAGCCGGAAATAGATGACAAAGGCCAGCGCCGTCGAAAACACCGAGAGGCACAGAAGCGCGAGAATGGAGGCTACGGAAGGCGCCAGCGTCCATGGCCGGTCGATGACAAAACTGAGCGGCATCAGGATGAAAGCACCGCAGATCAGCGATCCCGCCGCAGGCATCATCGGATCGAGAGCCTTGAAGCCGCGGCCGAAGATGGCGGCACCGGCATAGCAGATCGTCGCGGCGACGATCGCAAGCTGGGCCGGTATTTGTTCACCCGCCCCGTTCAACGCCCCGAGGCCAACGACCAGGGTAATTCCCGCGATACCCGCGACAACGCCAAAAAGCTTGCGTCCCGTCACCGGTTCGTGACGCGTCAACAGCGCCGTCAGCAGAAAGGCGAAGATCGGTGTGGTCGAATTGAGGATCGCCGCCAGACCGGCATCGACGGTTTTTTCCGCCCAGGCAATCAGGGTGAAGGGAATCGCGCTGTTCAGGCACGCCTGAAACAGGAACCGGCCCCATGTCGCCCTGTCCTTTGGCAGAGAGAGCCCCCGAAAATGCAGAACCACCAGCAGCAACAAGCCGGCGATCAGCGTGCGGGTGGCAATCAGCGTGATCGGGGGAATGGTCTCCACACCGATCTTGATGAAAGTGTAGGAAGCACCCCAGAGCGTTGCGAGCCCCAGCAGCAGCGCCAGCTCTTTCCTCAGGTTTATCGTGTCCGCAGTCATGATCGTCTCGCCTCAGAGGAATTGTCAAATTCCATCCTGTTATAGCGACCGTAACGCCGGAATGCTTCGATGAACACCGAAGTGTAAAAGCTCGTTTGCGGGAACTCAATTAGCCACAGGCAAAGCCATCTTGTTTACCGGGCGAATTTTCGCGCACCGGCGACGCACAGAATGACCGCGACGGTGACCGCCAGCATCATGGAACTCACCGGCTCATGCAAAAGGGTTGCCGCCAGCGCCAGACCAAAGAACGGCTGCAGCAATTGCAACTGACCGACCGCAGCGATGCCGCCTTGTACAAGGCCACGATACCAGAAGATGAAACCAATCAGCATGCTGAACAGCGACACATAGGCAAGGCTGAGCCAGGTGGGCAATGCGACATCAGAGAATGTCGGTGGCATAAAGGCAATCGACAGGGCGATCATCACCGGCAGCGACAGGACGAGCGCCCAGGAGATCACCTGCCAGCCGCCGAGCGTCCGCGACAGTCTCGCCCCTTCGGCATACCCGAGCCCGCAGACGATGATGGCGGCAAGCATCAGTCCATCGCCTACGGGTGACGACGCGCCGCCCTGCAGCAGAGCAAAACCGGCCACCACTGCACTGCCGAGTACGGAGAATATCCAGAAGGCCGGCTTCGGTCGCTCGCCACCGCGCAGAACGCCGAAGATCGCCGTCGCCAATGGCAGCAGGCCGACGAAGACGATGGAATGCGCCGAGGTGACATACTGCAGCGCCAGTGCCGTCAGCAGCGGAAAGCCGGCGACCACGCCGAGGGCAACCACTATCAGCGAGATGATATCGTTTCGCGACGGCCGCTTCTGCCGGAAGACGACAAGCAGGCAGAGAGCCAGGACACCGGCAATCGCCGCGCGCGCCACCGTCAGGAATACCGGATCCAACTGCATCACCGCCACGCGGGTCGCGGGCAGCGAGCCACTGAAGATCACCACGCCGATCAATCCATTGATCCACCCGCTCGCCACCCGGTCCATCCGACACTCCTTCGTTTTCCCCTTATCGGCGGCGGTGGCTGGCAAAGCCAGCGACACTCCTATACAGTTTGGCAAAACTGTTATGGTATCGGATCACATACAGATGGCTGACGAAACGAAGAGCGGCACCCGGATAGCCATGGTCATCGCCACGATCAGGCAACGTATCGCGGGCCGCAGCCTGACATCAGGCGACAAGCTGCCGTCGATCCGTGCGTTTGCACGGACGTTGCAGGTCTCCACCTCCACCGTGGTCGAGGCCTATGACCGGCTCGCTGCTGAAGGAGTGATCCAGCCGCGTCCCGGCTCCGGGTATTATGTGGCAAGCCAGGCCGCCCCGTTTGCCGTGTCCGAAGCCGGGCCGAAGCTGGACCGGGCGGTCGATCCCTTCTGGGTGTCGCGCCAGTCGCTCGATGCAGCCAGCGATGATCTCAAGCCGGGATGCGGTTGGTTGCCGCCCTCCTGGCTGCCGGACGACGGCATGCGCCGCGCCTTGCGAACCCTGTCGCGCGCCGACGGCCCCTCGCTCGCCGACTATGGCACGCCGCTTGGCCTGCCACCGTTGCGCCAACTGATTGCGCGCCGAATGGGCGATCACGGCATCGACGCCTCGCCGGGCCAGATCATGCTGACGGAATCGGGAACCCAGGCGCTGGATCTCCTGTGCCGGTTTCTGCTCGAGCCGGGTGATACCGTCTTGATTGACGATCCCTGCTATTTCAATTTTCATGCGCTGCTGCGTGCCCATCGCGCCCGCATCGTCAGCGTTGCCTACACGCCCACAGGCCCGGATATCGAGCAATTCGCGAGGGTGCTGCAGGAGCACAAGCCGCGGCTCTACATCACCAATTCCGCCATTCACAACCCGACCGGGGCGACGCTGTCGCCGGTGACGGCGCACCGGGTGCTCAAACTCGCCGAACAGGCAGGGTTGACCATCATCGAGGACGATATCTTCGCCGATTTCGAGCATGTGGCCGCCCCAAGGCTGGCTGCCTTCGACGGGCTTGAACGCGTCATCCATATCGGCAGCTTTTCCAAGACGCTGTCGGCATCGGCGCGCTGCGGCTTCATCGCCACCCGCCCGGACTGGATCGAAGGACTGATCGACCTGAAGATCGCCACCACATTCGGCGGTGGCCCCCTGACCGCCGAACTGGTGCTGAATGTGCTGCGCGACGGCAGCTACCGGAAACACATGGAGGGGCTGCGCCTGCGCCTTTCCCGCGCCATGGCTGACGTCTGCGCCCGGTTGAAGAACCTTGGGCTCGTCCCGTGGATCGAGCCGCAGGCCGGGATGTTTCTATGGTGCCAGTTGCCGGATGGCCTTGATGCGGCAGAGATCGCCCGCGAAGCGCTGGCCGGCAACATCGTCCTTGCCCCCGGCAACGTCTTCAGCCTGTCGCAGTCGGCCACCAGCTTTCTGCGGTTCAATGTCTCCCAGTGCCAGGACGGCCGCATTTTTGAGGTCCTGCGAAAGGCAATCGCGCGGCAGCGCTAACCGGCCACCCGCAAATCTCAGGCGTCCTGCGATTGTGCGGCGGGCAGCTCCTCCTCGTCCGCGGCGGTTTTCTCTGTGCCGAAAATTTGGCGCGGAAAAAGCGGAACAATCAGCACCGGCAACAGCACCAGAAGATAGAAGAATGCCAACGGGCCGAAATGCTCCGCCATCAGTCCGGCGAGCACCGGTCCGGCGATGATTGCAAGCGACAGAACGAAAAACACCGTTCCCGCTCCCACCGACGGCCGGTCCCGGAAGAGCGATATGCCCCAGACGAGGAACCCGTTTCCCGGGGCGATGGACGAGACGCCGAACAGAATGGCTGACGTGAACACGGCAGCCGGATTGCCTGGCGCCACGGTAAGCAGCAAGTAGGATAGGCCGCAGACAGGCATGCTGATCGCAAGCAAGCCCCGGACACCAAACCGCCGCACCGCCTCCCCCGTGAACATCGCCGGCAGTCCGGCGACACCGAGCAGAACCCAGAAGAGCCGGTCGGCCGGGAAGGACATGCCGCCGGTCGAGACGATGAGGTCGACGGCGAAGGTCAGATAGGTGCTCAGAAGCAATCCATAGACAAAAAGCGACAGATAGAGCGGCAGACATATGGCGCGCAAAAATAGCCCCGGACGGAGAGGCAACCTTGCCTGCCCCCCTTCTCGGTGCAGCCGGTCCTCGGGAAGAAGCCAAGCCTGCCACAGCGTCACGGCGAGGCCAATGACGCCCATGGCGATCCAGACCTGCTGCCAGGACGATTGCAGCCAGTAGGCCGCCAATCCGGTGACAATCAGGCCGGGTGCCGCGCCAGCGTTGACCGCCGCAATGGCCCGCGTCTTCCATCGCGCCGACAGCCAGGCTTCGATTGCCTCGAACATCGCAGGCGACAGGATGCCACCACCGATCCCGGCAAGGACGATGCCACCAGCCGCGACTTCAAAGCGTGTCGCAAGACCGGTTAGCAGCAGGCCGCAGGTGGTGATCAGGCCCGCCGCGACAATCACGGTCCGCGGCCGGAAATAGATGGCGCTCGCCGAAGCAATGACGGTTGCCAGAAGATAGACGGCGGTATTGAGGCTTGCGATCAGGGCAAGATCGACAGTGCCAACATCGAAGTCCGTGCGAATGGACGGCAGGAAGAGGCCATAGGCATATCGCCCCATGCCATAGGTAACGCTGACCATGGC
Source organism: Rhizobium sp. Root1334 (assembly GCF_001426665.1). Taxonomy (GTDB): domain Bacteria; phylum Pseudomonadota; class Alphaproteobacteria; order Rhizobiales; family Rhizobiaceae; genus Pararhizobium. Next base: position 103,571 of record NZ_LMEY01000001.1, read on the forward strand.
CACACAGCCGGCGATGAAGGGGAATGAAAATCCGTCCGGTGCGCGCTGCATGCCCTGTCTTTCAAATCCATTTTGCCGTGATGGCTTGCAGTGGGATATTCAGCATTGTTTCGCTTCGTGAAAGCGCATAATTCTATCCGTAACTGTTAGTTTTATTTGAAGCTCCGCTCATGGTTCGACACATTCCCGGAACGCGCTCGCTGCAGGTGCTCGAACTGGCCGGGCGGCATCTCAACTTCACCCGTGCCAGCGAGGAATTAAAGCTCACGCCCGCGGCCGTCAGCCACCAAATCAAGGAACTCGAGGCGCAGCTTGGCGTGACGCTGTTCGTCCGCAAGGGACGGTCGCTGGAACTTACCCGGGCCGGAGAAATCCTCTGCGAAGCCGCCTCCGACGCGCTGGCAAGCCTTAGAAGTGCTGCCAGCCAGGCCCGGAAAAGCCAGGAGCAGCACAAATTCCGCCTCAACGTCACAGCACCGACCTCGATTGCGGCGAAGTGGCTGGTGCCGCGGCTGGATCGGTTCGCAGCGAAGGAACCCAACGCCGAAGTCCGCCTCAACGTCACCTGCGACGTGCAGGATTTCGACCGGGACGAGGTCGATGTGGCGATACGCTTCGGACCCGGCGTCTATCCCGGCCTGCAGGCCGGCCGGCTGTTCGAGCACGTCATCTTTCCGGTCTGCAGTCCCGCACTGCTGCAGCGCGGCGCGGCCGTCTCAACGCCTGAGGATATTCTCCGCTATCCGTTGATCCACCAGTCCTGGAGCGGACAGGGCGTCGTCTGGCCAGACTGGGGCATGTGGATGCTGGCGGCAGGCGTCGATGGTTTCGATCCGCAACCGGGTTTGCTCTACAAGGATACCCATCTTGCCCTTCAGGCGGCGATCGACGGCCGGGGCATAGCGCTTGGCGACGAGGCGCTGGTGGCGGACGATCTTGCTGCGGGCCGGCTGGTGCGTCCGTTCGCCTTGTCGATTGCAGGACCGCCCGGCTTTGCCTATTTCGTCCTCTCGCCTCTGAAAGCGAGCCCGCTGGCCGCAAGCTTTCGAAGTTGGCTGCATGTGGAGGCGGGCCGCACCGCCTGAACCGGCATCCACAAGCAAACACTAAAATTTTACCAAAACCTTTAAGTCACCGTTCAAATGGAGGCTTTAACTTTCCGTTCCATGAAACACGAATCGCAAAATGCCTTCCGGTTCCGGCGCGTCAAATGGGGCGATCCCAGGCACGCGATGAATGCGCTGCGCAACAAGGAGCCGGTTTTCATCGAGGAGGAACCGGCGTCAAACCGCCTGTTCTGGACCCTCGTCGTGCTTCTGGTGATTGCGGTGTTCGTCAGCATCGTCATCTTCGGCAGCCATCGCAACCTGCCGTTTTGGAACTGACGCGCCCTATCCCAACTCGAAAGTGGTAATTCCGTAGATCTGACCGAGCGGCAGGTCCGGCGCAGGGCCGCGATACATCCGCGCCGTTTCGAAGACCGGCTTTAGATTGTAGCGATCACACAGCGCGCGGGCGGCCGCGTTCGGCTCGGGAATATCCAGATAAACCTGGCCACCGCCGACACTGGTCACCAGCTTGCGGAAAATCAGATCGGCGTTCGTTTCGCTGTCGGCAAACAGCGGACCGATCTTGTGACCCTCGCGGCAGGCGCGAATCGTCCCGTAACCAACGACTTCGGAATTGCGCAGGAGAGCAAAGCTTTCGCGCGTATCCATGGCTTTCAGCCATTCGCGCAGGAACGCATCTCTGCGCACCGGATTGAACCGCGCGTCATAATCGGCCAGCATCGGCACAAGGACGGGCGAGACAGAAACCAGTTCCGTGCCGGGCGGCTCGGTGCAGACAACCTCGCCGCCGTAGCGGAAATTGGCATGAGCATAGGCAAACCCGGACTTGCGGTAATTGTCCTGCTGGGCCACCACCCCATCCAGCCCCACCGTTCGGCTGCCTGCCTCCGAAAGCGCCCTTTGCCATAGCGCCAGACCGATCCCCTGCCCGCGATAATCGGGATGGGCCATGTAAAAACCCAGAAAGGCATAGGTTTCGTCGTAGCGCACCAGCGACAGTGCCGCAGCCATGGTGCCATCCTCTTCGGCAATCCAGTAGCCGTCCGGATCCGCCGCCCAAAACGCCGGCGCATCGTCGAAACCGGGGTTCCAGCCCTCCGTCGCAGCCCAGTCTATCAGGATATCGAGATCGGCGCGGCTGGCTTTTCGAATGATCGGGGACATGGCGACTCCTGTTTCAAAATGCAGACTACCCAAATAGCGCAGCTTGGCTATTGTCCACCACCGGCAAAGACGATTGTCTGCAAGTCATCGTTTACAGACTGCGACAGCCGCTTGCCCGGAACCGTCTTTCTGCTACAAAGCCCACCATAAAAGTCATACAAATCGAGCGACACATCATGAGCCCCATTCATATCTCGATCGTTGGCGTCGGCAAGATCGTCCGCGACCAACACCTTCCCTCCATCGCCAAGAATGCCGACTACAAGCTGATCGCCGCCGCCAGCCGCCATGGCGTCGTCGATGGCATCGACAATTTCAAGTCGATCGAGGCGATGCTCGACGCGGTTCCGGCCATCGATGCCGTCTCGCTCTGCATGCCGCCGCAGTTTCGGTATGCCGCCGCCCGTACGGCACTCGAAGCAGGAAAGCACGTCTTCCTCGAAAAGCCGCCAGGTGCGACCCTGAGCGAAGTCGCCGACCTTCAAGCGCTTGCGGATTCGAAAGGCCTGTCGCTGTTTGCCAGCTGGCACTCGCGTTATGCGCCCGCTGTCGAGGCAGCCAAGGCCTTCCTGGCTTCAACGAAGATCAACGATGTCAAGGTGATCTGGAAGGAAGACGTGCGCCACTGGCATCCGAACCAGGACTGGATCTGGGCCGCCGGCGGTCTCGGCGTCTTCGACCCGGGCATCAACGCCCTGTCGATCGTCACCCATATCCTGCCGAACCCGCTGTTCATCACCTCGGCAACGCTGGAATTCCCGGAAAACCGCGATGCGCCGATCGCTGCCTCGATCGTCTTCAGCGACGCCAACAACCTGCCGGTCTCGGCAGAATTCGACTGGCGCCAGACCGGCCATCAGAGCTGGGACATCGTCGCCGAAACCGATGCCGGCATGATGGTTCTCTCCGAAGGCGGCGCAAAACTGTCGATCGACGGCAAGCTGGTGCATGACGAACCGGAGCAGGAATACCCAGCGCTTTACGCCCGCTTCGCCGAAATCATCAAGGCGAAGACGTCGGACGTCGATCTCTCCCCGCTCCGCCACGTCGCCGACGCCTTCATGCTCGGACGGCGCAAATTCGTCGACGCGTTTTTCGATTGAGTCTTCAGTCTGCCTCCAACATCAAAGGGGCCGTGAAGCGATCCGCGGCCTCTAACTGAATGTGGAACCAACGCATATTTTGAGATCGAACCGCTTGCAGCACAAACATTCAGCTGCCGCCGGATGCCCATTTTGCAACAACGGCACGATGTCCGCTTTCGGCCCTGAGCGGACACCGGGGAGTTCGGCATCGCAATTGCAGAGTTAGGCCGCAATGCCCCGCGGCCTAACTTGTTGTTGATGGTATGTTCAGCAATCCTCGCCTATAGCTCAGACGGTTAGGGTTTCCCCGTCGGCTGGGATGAGCAGGCTTCCCGCGAAACCGCGTCTGTCGGCAAAATCTTTCAGATCAGCACGGCTGAGGATGCAATGGTTGATCGCCTCCATGTGCGTCGCGACGATCTTGGCTGCCGGGGCGGCCTTATGGACGGCCAAGACGTCTTCGCGTCCCATTATGATCGGGTCCAACCCGAGCACGACGGCGTTGCCCGTGTTGAGGATGATCACATCTGGCTTGTGCTGGGCCATACTGCTTGCGACGAAGCTGTTCCAAACGGTATCGCCTGCGAGATAGATCGTCTTCTGATCTGGATGGCTGAACACGACGCCGCAGACCTTTCCGAGGACCTCACCTGCAACAGCAAGTGTTGCATCCGAGCCGTGCTGACCTTCAGTCTTTGTCAGTTTCACGCCCTTGAACTCCGACGTGCCCGAAAGCACACGGACATCGCTGAAACCATCCTTCCTGATCAGCGCGGCATCCGTATCGTTCTGGGCGTAGATGGGCAGAGACTTTGGCAGTTTCGATTTCGCCGCTTCGTCCCAGTGATCGGGATGTAGATGGGTGACGATGGCTGCGTCGACATCGATGATCCTGTCTATGGGCATCGGCAGTTCGACGAGCGGGTTGCGAAGCTGGCTATGGGCCGTTCCAGGAAAACCCGGAAACGCGCCCTTGTCGGATAACATCGGGTCGACGAGGAACCGTGCTCCACCGTATTCGACGAGAAGGGTCGCGTTGCGGACCTGGGTGATTTTCGCGTTGCCGCCTTTGGTCGCGGTCTCGGCCAGGGAGAGAGAGGGCGATATCAACGACGAGGCAAGGGCCGCGCCGCCGATCATCAGCGTATGTCGTCGTGTTACGGAGTTCGTTTTGATATTCATGACAGGCTCTTTCGATCAGTTTTTGCTCTGCGAGGCGAGTTCGGCGGCAGACAGCACCTGGCCATAGGCGAACGCGAGTGCCGACATGTAGGCTGCGTGGACCTTGGCGGCGGAAACGACTTCACCTCTGAACTCGACATCGCGTGTGGCGCAGGCATCTTCGACAATGGTAGTACGGTAGCCGAGATCGACTGAGGCCCGTGCGGTTGCGTCGATGCACATATGGCTCATCGCGCCGACCAGAACGACATCCTCTACTGCCGAGGCATTGAGGACGCCGGCAAGGTTCGTTTCGCGAAACGCATTGGGGTAATTTTTTGTAATCACCGTCTCGCCTTCAGCCGGGGCGATCGCCGGAATAAACTCCGTGCCCTCGGTTCCGATAGCGAAGAACGGTGCTTCTGCGGGGCTCTCATGCCGGACATGGATGACGATGTCACCCTTGTTCCGGGCAGCCTCTACAACCTGCGTCGCCTTTGATACTGCCGCATCGATCCCCACCAGCGGAAACCGGCCCGAACCCAGATAATCCTTTTGGAGGTCGATGATGACCACTGCGCGTTTGCCCATCAGGCATCTCCTTTTCTGAAGTGATGAGCTAGAATAGTCGCGTCATTTGCACCATGTGAGTGGCGGTAATGACAAATGGCGGGTCGATATGGACAACGATGAGCTCATTCCTGAGATAGGCATTGTAGACTACGAGGGCGCACAGACAGCCTCGGTGCTCGGGATGACCGACCTCTTGGCCGCCGCCGAGGCTCGTGCGCGCGAGCGAGGCGGCGGCAACCAGTTAAGACTAAGAATTAGCCATTGGCGCACAGCTGCAGGCCAGAGTGCACCCGAGAGAACCTACGACACCCTGCCGGGAGCACTTGGACACCCAACGGTGATCATTGTTCCGCCCGGATTGGGCGATCTGCCTCCGACGGCCGAGGCAGAGGTCTATGCGGATTGGCTTCGCGAGCAACACGCCAAGGGCTCGGTTCTCGGTTCGGTCTGCAAGGGAGCATTCCTTCTAGGCGAGACGGGACTTTTTGCGGGGCGAACGGTCACGACCCACTGGACCTATGAGGAACAACTTGTCCGAACGTTTCCCGGCGTCTCGATCAACACGGACAGGATCATCATCGACGACGGTGATATTCTGACAGCCGGCGGCGTGATGGCCTGGATCGACCTCAGTCTCAAGCTGATCGAACGCTTTCTCGGTCCTAGCGTGATGTTGGATACTGCTCGTGCATTCTTGGTCGATCCCCCCGGTCGAGAGCAAAGCTACTATAGCGCCTTTTCTCCGCGCCTGAACCATGGTGACGCGGCCATCCTGAAGGTCCAGCATTGGCTTCAGGCCATTGAAGGAAAAGAGACCAGGCTAGGTGTCCTTGCCGAACAGGCTGGTCTTGAAGAGCGCACCTTCATGCGCAGGTTCCAGAAGGCTACCGGCCACACCACAGGCGAATATGTGCAGCGCCTGCGCATGCATAAAGCCCGCGATCTCCTGCAGTTTACCCAAGACCCCGTCGGTACGGTCGCCTGGAAAGTGCATTACATCGATCCGAGCGCGTTTCGAAAAGTATTCAATCGGATTGTCGGTCTCACTCCGGCGGAATACAGACAGCGATTTCGAGGTGGATTGTAGCTTGCGCCACGGCAGTCCCGATTTTTTGCTCCCAGTCGAGTTGGATCGAAGCTTCAAATACCCCGAGATATCCGGCCATTGGTTCGCAACGACATAGGCAGATCATGCAGTCCCATTGTTGCTGTCTCGACCATACAGAGCCGTCGACTTCAGTTTCAATGTCCGGTATTGGGCGCAAAGCCGACGTGATGCCGTCGACTTTCATGACCGCTTCCTGCAACAATACGCCTTCCACGTTCAAGCCAGAGGCTAACGGCACGATCCTTGGCCTCTTCGATTGATGCCCGAAAGCATCACGCCTTCTTCACCCAGCGCCCGTCCTGATTCTGCTGCCAATAGGTCAGCGTGTGCCCCTCGCCCTTCAGCACCTTCCAGTGCGCCCGCGCCCCTTCCAGCTGTTCCTGATCGTATCCATCGAACATGAACACCACCCGTTCATAGTCGCCGACCGGTGGCGGCATGGCGCCGTCGATGATGAAGCGGACGGTGGCGGCGTTGCCGTTCCCCTCGCCTGCCGTCAGGAGAATCGGCTGGTCGCCCGAAAACTCCGTCGCATCGGTGCCGTGCGGCAGGAAACTGTCATCCCGATAGGTCCACAGATGACTGTCGAGCATGTCGCGGCGCTCGTCGTTCAGCGTCTGGACGACGACACGCCAGCCGCGCTCGACACAACGGTCGAGCAACGGCGGCAGCGCGTCTTCGAGCTTGGATTCTGTCAGGTGGTAGAACAGGATTTCGGTCACGTCGCGGGTCAGTTCTCGTAATTGGCGCGGACCAGTTCATCCAGCAGCCGCACACCGAAGCCGGAGGCCCAGGACTGGTTGATCTCGTCGGTCGGTGAACCCATCGCGGTTCCTGCGATGTCGAGATGCGCCCAAGGCGTATCCTTGACGAAGCGCTTCAGGAACTGGGCGGCGGTGATGGACCCGGCGTAGCGACCGCCTGTATTCTTCATATCGGCAAACTTGCTGTCGATCATCTTGTCATATTCCTTGCCGAGCGGCAGGCGCCATAGGCGTTCCTGCGTGGTCAGCCCGGCCGCGGTCAGCTGCCCGGCCAGCCGGTCGTCATTGGTGAACAGGCCGGCATGATGGCTGCCGAGCGCCACCATGACGGCGCCAGTCAGCGTCGCCAGGTTGATCATGAACTGCGGCTTGAAGCGGTCGTTACAATACCACAGCGCATCGCACAGCACGAGCCGGCCCTCGGCATCGGTGTTGATGATCTCGATGGTCTGGCCGGACATCGAGGTGACGATATCGCCCGGACGCTGGGCGTTGCCATCCGGCATGTTTTCCACAAGGCCGATGATTCCGACGACATTCGCCTTGGCCTTGCGGCTTGCCAGCACGTGCATCAGGCCGGTCACGGCGGCAGCGCCGCCCATATCGCCCTTCATCTCTTCCATGCCCGCACCAGGCTTGATCGAGATGCCGCCACTGTCGAACACCACGCCCTTGCCAACGAAGGCAACCGGCTTATCCTTCGGCTTGCCACCCTTCCACTGCATGACCGCCAGACGCGGCGGCCGCACCGACCCCTGTGCCACGCCGAGCAGCGCACCCATGCCGAGCTTCTTCATTTCGCGCTCGGTGAGGAGCTCGACTTCGACGCCGAGCTTTTCCAGCTCCTTCGCTTTGGCCGCGAATTCGACAGGTCCGAGAATATTGGCGGGCTCGTTGACGAGGTCACGGGCGATGAAGACACCTTCGGCAATCGCCTGCGAATTGATCGCGGCCTTCTTGGCGGCAAGGACGGCGCCTGTGACGATCGTCACCCTGACCGGCTTGGGCGGCCCTTTCTGGTCGTCATCGTCCTTCTTCGTCGTCTTGTAGGCGTCGAAGCTGTAGGCATTCATCTCCATGCCGAGGGCGAAATCGGCCGCCGCCTTGCCCGACACCTCGATGCCCGGTGCATCGAGGAAAATCACCACCTTGTCGGCACCACGGATTTTCGACGCAGCAGCACCGCCAGCCCTCAGCCAGTCATGCGCCGCCAGCTCGGCACCATCGCCGATGCCAAGCACCACGATGCGATCGACGGGCGCGCCCTGCGGCGCAACGATGTCGAGTGTCCGTAGCGATTTCGCCTTGAACTTGGCGATTCGCGCAGCCTTTTCAATAATTGCGCCGGGATCGGCTTCCGCAGCCCCAGCCGCCTCTTTTCCGTCAAGAGTCTTCAGCAGGATCGCCAGGCCGCCTGACAGGCGCGCTGACTTGCTGAAACCGATTTCAAATTTCAATGACATGAAGAAACTCCAGAATTGCCTTTGGCCGACGCCAGTCTGTTACATGGCGGTTACAGTGGCAAACATTCGCCATCAACCGCAAGCCCGGAAACATGTTCATGCACCGTTGTCGGTTTCGATGACCTTGGCAAGGCGCCGCCTTGCGTTTACATGCTGTTAACTATCATTCTTTGCCGAGCCTTAGCCCTGCTCTTTTACAATTTGGTTATCGTGGAAAACTTGCAAACCGGTTCGATCAGCGCGATAGGGACATTTGGCTTGGCCATGCCCAGACTGGCGATGGCAAACCGGACATACGGCAGGAAGATGGGCCAGGACCCCGCATGAAACTGATCGAACGCTATATCCTGAAGCGGGCAACGGGCATGTTCTTTGCCACGCTTTTGCCGCTGATGGCGATTGTCTGGACGACGCAGGCGCTGGCAAGCGTCAATCTGGTTACCGATAGCGGCCAGTCGGTGCTGGCCTTCATGCGCCTTGCAACGCTCGTCCTGCCGTCGATCATTCCCCTTATTCTCCCCTTCGCGCTGGTCATCGGCGTGGCACAGACGCTGACGGCGATGAATGCCGATTCGGAGTTGACGGTGCTAAATGCCGCCGGCAGCTCCCGCATGATGATCATCCGGCCGATCATCTATCTCGGCCTCGCGCTCAGCGCGGTGTCGTTCACCGTCGATAACTTCGTCGAGCCTTATTCGCGCATGGCCGTGCGCAAGATGATTGCTACCGCGCATGCCGACCTTCTGTCGTCGGTCGTTCAGGAAAACACCTTTCGCAAGATCGCCGATGGCCTCTATGTCCAGGTCGCCTCACGGCGCAGCGGCGGCGTCCTGCACGGCATTTTCGTCGCCGATTCGCGCGACCCTGCCTACGAACTCGTCTATTATGCCCGCGAAGGCGCCGTTGATGACAGCGGTTCTGCACTGGTGATGAAAGACGGCGAGGTGCATCGCAAACTGCCCGACGGCAATGTTTCGATCATCAAATTCGACAGCTACGCCTTCGATCTGACCGATATGACGAAAGCAGCCGGCCAGGCGACGATCCGCGCCAAAGACCGGGACCTGCCCTTCCTGATCAATCCCGATCCGAAGGACCCGGTCTATGAGAAAAATCCGGGATCTTTCGAGGCGGAACTGCATCGCCGTCTCACCGAATGGACATATCCGCTACTGTTTGCCTTGATCGCGCTGGTCTTCAGCAGCGATGCCCGCTCGCACCGCGAAGCTCGCGTGCATCCGATGATCACGGCGCTTTTGACCTGTCTGTTCATCCGCTGGACAACCTTCTATGCGGCCAACAGCGCCGAGGAATCGCGCTTCTTCATCCCGATCATGTATTTGATCCCGCTTGGCACCGGCTATCTGGCGATACGGCAGTTGATGGGCAACAGGCGGCTTGAAATTCCTCTCACGCTGGAGCAGAAGGTCAACGAGATTCTGGTTCGCCTGCGCCTGACCAAGGCCAACCCGGCATCTGACGGGAACCAGGTGAAATGATCTTCACGACGCTCGGGCGTTATTTTTTCAAGCGATACGCGATCACCACATTCTGGTTCCTCGCCGGTATCTTCGCGTTGATCTTCATCATCGACTTCAGCGAACTCGCCAACCGGATGTCGCAACTGCCGCGCTACTCTGTTACCGGGGCGCTGTTGATGACGACGTTCCGCATCCCGATGATTTTGCAGCAGACAGTGCCTTTCGTCGCCCTGTTTGCTGGCATGGCCGCCCTGATTTCACTCAATCGCCGCTATGAACTGGTGGTGACACGCGCCGCCGGCATCTCCGTTTGGCAGTTCCTGCAGCCTTTCGTTATCGGCGCATTCCTGTTCGGCGTTGCAACGGTGATCGTGCTCAATCCGATCGCATCCTGGGGCACGAAACAGGCAGAAGCGCTTGAGGCTGAATGGGGCAGTTCATCCTCGGCCGTCTCGGCAATTTCCATCCCCTGGCTGCGCCAGATCTACGGAAAAGACGATACGATCATCGGCGCCCGGTCCGTTCAGGACGAAGGCAAGACGCTGATCAATGTGACGGTGATCCATTTCGATCCGCTTGGCACGATCGTTTTAAGGCAGGACGCCGCCTCGGCAAAACTGGAAGATGGTTACTGGCTTCTTAATGGGGTGACGGAAACCCGCAACGGTGAGCTGCCACGCCGCCTCGCAACGGTACAACTGCCGACCCATCTGAAGCCGGAATTCGTCCAGGAAACGTTGACGAAGGCTGATTCTATTCAATTTTTCGACCTGAGGCGCAAAATCGAAGTAGCGAAGTCCTTCGGCTTCCCGACCAATGCGATGGAAACCCAATTCCACTCCATGCTGGCGCTCCCGCTGCTTCTGGTCGCAATGACTCTGATCGCTGCAAGCGTCTCGTTAAAATTTAGCCGGTTTAACCAATCGAGACCGGTAATTCTCGGTGGAATCCTGTCGGGCTTCGTGCTTTATGTCGTCACCGTGCTTGTCAAAGCATTCGGGAGCAGCGGCATAGTGCCTCCGTTCGTTGCAGCCTGGTTGCCAGTTGTTGTAGCGATGGCGCTGGGTTCGACGATTCTATTGCATGAGGAGGATGGCTAGTGGCGGCAAGCAACCGCAAACATATCAGGCTGCTGGCGGCCATTCTGCTTTCCGGTGTTGCGCTGCAGGTGCTGACGCCGATCGCACCCGCATGGGCACAAGACACCAATATCGATTCGCTCAATCCGAAGCTCCCCGAAGACGCCAAGATGCTTCTGTCGGCCAACGAGCTCGTCTACAACAAGGATGCGGAGCGCGTCATCGTACGCGGCGCAGTCCAGATCAATTATGGCGGCTACCAGATGGTCGCCCAGCAGGTCGAATACAGCCAGAAGACCGGGCGCATCATTGCGACCGGTGAAATCGAGCTGATCGAGCCCGGCGGCAACAAGGTCTATGCCGACCAGATGGACGTGACCGACGATTTCGGCAACGGCTTCATCGAGCGGCTGCGGGTCGAAACCACCGACCTGACGAAGCTCGCCGCCGTGACCGGCGAGCGGCGCAATGGCGAGGAGATGATTCTCAACAACGCCGTCTACACGGCCTGCACCCCCTGCGCGACCGATCCCGACCACAAGTCGCTCTGGCACGTCAAGGCGCAGCGCATCGTTCAGAACGGCAAGACCCATACGATCCGTATGGAGAATGCCAAGTTCGAGCTGTTCGGCAAGCCGATCCTGTACCTGCCGGTGCTCGAGGTTCCTGACCAGACGGTCAAGCGCAAGAGCGGCTTCCTCATTCCGAAATTCGGCTATACCCAGAAGCTCGGCGCCGGTGTCAGCATTCCTTATTACTGGGCGATCTCGCCCTATATGGATGCGACGGTCACGGCAACCGGCCTCAGCCGCCAGGGTTTCCTGCTGCAGGGCGAGTTCCGCCAGCGCTTCGAAAACGGCGAACATATTCTCAGCATGGCTGGGATCAGTCAGCTGAACCGCAGCAGCTTTACCGGCAACACCGTCGACGCCCAGGAAACCAATCGCGGCATGATCGGTTCCAAGGCCAAGTTCGATATCAACCCGCGCTGGACCTTCGGCTGGGATGTTCTCGTCCAAAGCGACAACAACTTCGCCAAGACCTATGAGCTTTCGACCTTCGACGGCACGACCTTTACAAACCAAGTCTATCTGTCGGGTCTCGGCAAGCGCAATTCCTTCGATGCCCGCGCCTTCTATTTCGATATCCAGGATGCCGATCCGGACAGCATCGCGGAAAACAAGCAGGCCGTCGCTCAGGTTCTCGATTATTCCTATACCCACCCGGCACCGGTGTTCGGTGGCGAGTTGACCGCCGATATCAATCTGACAAACATCAATCGCAACCGCGAGGATGAGCTGGAAATACCGGGCATTGTCGATCGCTTCCGCGGCCTTGAGGGCACGTATCAGCGTTTCACGGCCGACCTTGAGTGGAAACGCAATTTCATCGTTCCCGGTGGCCTGTCGCTGACGCCGATCCTGGCGGCTCGCGGCGACCTGATCGGATCGTCGATGACCGATCCGGGCATCGACTATACCGGCAACTTCAACAGCGACGACGCCACCACGCGGCGGATGCTGACCGCCGGTATCGATGCACGTTACCCCATCCTTTTGGCGACCGACTACAGCAGCCACATCATCGAACCGATCGCCCAGATTTTCGCCCGGCCCAATGAGGAATATGCTGGCGGTTTGCCGAACGAAGATGCGCAGAGCTTCGTCTTCGACGCGACATCGCTGTTCGACCGCGACAAGTTCTCGGGTTATGACCGTATCGAAGGTGGAACACGCGCCAATCTTGGCGTGCGCTATACCGGTGCTCTTGGCAACGGCTATGCCTTGCGTGCCATCGCCGGCCAATCCTTCCATCTTGGCGGCGTGAATTCGTTTGCAACCGACGACCTGGTCAAGGCCGGTGCGAATTCGGGCCTTGAAACCGACCGCTCCGATTATGTAACGATGATCGGCATCGACGCGCCTTCCGGCATCACAGCCAGCCTCAGTGGCCGCTTCGACGAGAAAGATTTCAACATGCGCCGTGCCGATGCGACGCTTGGTTATCAAGGTATCTTCTGGCAGACGGCCCTCACCTATACCAGTATCCAGGCACAGCCACTTTATGGCTCGACCAGTGATCAGGATGAAATCCAGACGGCTGCGGCCTACAAGTTTGCCGATTACTGGTCGGTGTTCGGATCGATTACGTACGATCTGAACAGTAATGTCATCACCCGCAATGGCATCGGCATCACCTATGACGACCGGGATACGATCTTCTCGCTGGTCTACAAGGAAGAGCGCGACAGCAATCAATCCATTGCCAATGACTGGTCGATCGGCGCGCGTATCAGCTTCCGTACACTCGGCGATATCTACGTTGGTGACACGAAGTTTGACGGCTTGAACTGAGGCGCGCCGCCCTGATGGCGCCCTCGTCTCCGCTGTAACAGCCGTTTTCTAAACGTGCTGTCACAGAGAATTGACGGCCGAAGCGCTATTTTGCGGCGAACGGCAGGTCTTGTCATTGTTCGGCCGCATGTATTATGCATCTGTTGCGCAGAAATGCGCAGGATGATGGCGCTTGGCATGAAGACCATGGCCCGGACACAGGATGTCCAGGGCAAATGAAAAGGACTAAAGAATGGGCGGGAAGCTTTCGATCACGCGCACGGTTTCGGCAATAGTTCTTGCCTGCGGCCTGGCTCTTTCCTCCGCGCCGGTCACTTACGCCGCAAGCAAGGTGGTTGCTGTCGTCAACGGTTCGCCCATCACATCCGGCGACATTGCCAAGCGCGCTGCTTTCATGCGCCTGCAGCGACAGAGCGGCGGCCCGGGCGCTGCCCGCGAGCAGATGATCGATGAAGCCCTCAAGCGCGAGGAAGTTCTGCGCGTCGGCGCCTCGGTCAGCACCACGGAAGTCGAAGGCGCCGTTGGGCGCTTCGCCGCCGGCAACAAGCTCTCCGTTCAGCAGCTGTCGCAGGTTCTCGATCAGGCAGGGGTCGGCATCGATCACTTCAGGAACTATGTCGCCGTTGCCATGAGCTGGCCACGGGTCGTCAATGCCCGCTTCGGCGGCGGCGGCGGTGGACGCCTGTCGAACGAAGACCTCGTCCGGCGCATGCAGGAAAACGGCGGCAACAAGCCGGTCACCACGGAATACTTCCTGCAGCAGGTGATCTTTGTCGTGCCCGCCGCCAAGCGCAACGCCATCATCGGCAAGCGCCAGGCTGAGGCCAATGCGTCGCGCTCGAAATTCCCGGGCTGTGAGCAGGCAAAGGTCTTTGCTGCCACGATGCGCGACGTATCGATCCGCAATCTCGGCCGCATGATGGCGCAGGAGCTTCCGGCCGACTGGAAGCCACTGATCGAAAAGGCTGGCGACAACGGCACGACCGGCACCCGCGTCACGGAACATGGTGTCGAATATCTCGCCATCTGCAAGAAGCGCGAAGTCTCTGACGATCTGGCTGCCGAAATCGTTTTCCGTGCCGAAGATCTCGGTAAGAAGACCGGTGGGGAAGATCCCAACAGCAAGCGTTACATCGAGGAACTGCGCAAGCGCGCACAGATCATCGAAAAGTAATAAAACAGCATGAACCCGACGCGCGCCAGGCCGCTCGCCCTGACCATGGGCGATCCCGCCGGGATTGGCCTCGACATTACCCTTGACGCCTGGATCAACAGGCAAGCCTGGCAGACGCCGCCGTTCATTCTGATCGGCGATGCCGCTGCGCTTGAGGCCAGAGCCCGTGTTCTCGGCCATAGCGCTGCCATCCGCGAAACGGATTGCGCCAGCGCTATCAGCATCTTCAACGATGCTCTGCCAGTGCTGCCAGTGGCCTGCGCGGCAGCTGTCACGCCCGGCATGCCGGACTCCACCAATGCAGCCGCCATCACCGGTGCCATCGAAACCGCGGTGCGGCTGACGATGGAAGGTTCCACCTCCGCCATTGTCACCAATCCGATCGCCAAGTCGGTGCTCTATGACGCCGGCTTTCAATTTCCAGGCCATACGGAATTTCTCGCCGACCTCGGCGAGCGCCTGACAGGTGAGCCGCTGCTTCCGGTCATGATGCTTGCCGGGCCGAAGCTGATGGCCGTTCCGGTGACGATCCATATCCCGCTGAAGGATGTGCCGGAGCAGTTGAGTGCCGATCTGATTTACCGCACCTGCGCGATCACCGTGCGCGACTTGAAGGAACGCTTCGGTCTTGCCTCCCCTCGCGTCGCCGTTGCCGGTCTCAATCCGCATGCGGGTGAAGGCGGCGCACTTGGGCTGGAAGACGATGCAATCATCCGCCCCGTCATCGAACGATTGAAGATCGAAGGCGTCGATATCACCGGCCCCCTGCCCGCCGACACCATGTTCCATGACCGCGCCCGCGCCACATACGATGTAGCGATCTGCATGTATCACGATCAGGCGCTGATCCCTGCCAAGGCGCTCGGCTTCGACGACAGCGTCAACGCGACGCTCGGGCTGCCGTTCATCCGCACCTCGCCGGATCACGGCACGGCGTTCAGCCTTGCCGGCAAGGGCATTGCCCGCGCCGACAGCCTGCTGGCAGCACTGCGGATGGCACAGCAATTGGCCGATAATACCGCACGAGGAGAAAACTGATGGCAGCGATCGACGGTTTGCCGCCGCTGCGCGACGTTATCGCCCGCCACGGCCTGGATGCTAAAAAGGCGCTCGGCCAGAACTTTCTGCTCGACCTCAACCTCACCCAGAAGATCGCCCGCACGGCTGGTCCGCTTGAGGGCGTGACGGTGATCGAGGTCGGCCCCGGTCCGGGCGGCCTCACCCGCGCCATCCTGTCGCTGGGCGCCAAGAAGGTCATTGCCATCGAGCGCGATTCCCGCTGCCTGCCCGCTCTTGCCGAAATTTCGGATTTCTATCCCGGCCGTCTCGAAGTGGTCGAAGGCGATGCGCTGAAGACACGGTTCGAGGAGCTTGTCACCGAGGGGCCAGTCAAGATCATCGCCAACCTGCCTTACAATGTCGGCACGCAGCTTCTGGTCAACTGGCTTTTGCCGAAGGTCTGGCCGCCGTTCTACCAGTCGATGACGCTGATGTTCCAGCGCGAAGTGGGCCTCAGGATCGTTGCCGAAGCCGATGACGACCATTACGGCCGCCTCGGCGTGCTTTGCGGCTGGCGCACGAACGCCCGCATGGCCTTCGACGTACCGCCACAAGCCTTCTCACCGCCGCCGAAGGTCACGTCATCCGTGGTGCATCTCGAACCGCTCGAAAACCCGATCCCCTGCTCGGCAGAAGCCCTCGAAAAGGTAACGATGGCCGCCTTTGGCCAGCGCCGCAAAATGCTGCGCCAGAGCGTCAAATCGATCGGTGGAGAAGCCTTGCTGGCCAAGGCCGAGATCGACCCGAAACGCCGGGCGGAAACACTGTCGGTGGAAGAGTTCTGCCGGTTGGCGAATTGTATGTAGCCTGTCCTCTTCTCCCCAGCGGGGAGAAGTGCCGAGCGCATTCGAGGCGATGAGGGGGAGCTTTCCACGAATCGGAAGCCTGCCGCCCCCTCATCTGGCCCTACGGGCCACCTTCTCCCCGCTGGGGAGAAGAGAGAGCAATTGGCACCTGATCCCTAACCAGAGACCATCAGAGCTTCGGCGTTTCCGTCAGCAAACCATTGACGAATTCGAACAGTCCCGGACGACGGTCGCGGCGAAGCCGCTCGGCCTCGACAATGGCCTTGACGGAGGCGAAGGCGCTGTCGAGATCCTCGTTGACGACGATATAGTCATATTCCAGCCAGTGCTCGATCTCCGAGCGCGAATTGGCCAGCCGCGTGGCAATCACCTCTTCGGTATCCTCGGCACGCCGATGCAGACGGGACTGCAGTTCGGCCATGGTCGGCGGCAGGATGAAGATCGAGACGACATCGCCGCCCATCTTTTCCTGCAACTGCTGGGCACCCTGCCAATCGATATCGAACAGCATGTCCTGCCCTTCCGACATCGCCGTCTCGACGGCATCGCGTGGCGTGCCGTAGAAATTGCCGTGAACCTCGGCCCATTCCAGCAGCGCATCGGTCTGGCGCAACCCCTCAAATTCGCGGATCGACTTGAAGAAATAGTGCCGCCCTTCGATCTCGCTCGGACGCCGCTTGCGCGTCGTGACACTGACCGAAATGCTCATATGCGGATCGGATTCGAGCAGGTTGCGCGCAATCGTCGACTTGCCCGCGCCCGAAGGCGACGAGATCACCAGCATGAGACCGCGGCGCTGAATGGCTTTGGTGGACGTTTGGCTCACGGGGTTCACTCCAGATTTTGGACCTGTTCACGGAACTGGTCGATGACGACCTTCAATTCAATACCAGCGGCAGTGACCGCAGCGGCATTCGACTTGGAACAGATGGTATTTGATTCGCGGTTAAATTCCTGAGAAAGGAAATCGAGTTTGCGGCCGACAGGGCCGCCTTTTTGCAAAAGATCCCGGGCTGCCGTCACATGGGTGCGCAAGCGGTCGATCTCCTCGCGGATATCGGCCTTGGCCGCCAGCAGTGCCACTTCGGCATAGAGACGTTCCGGATCGATCTTCGAGCCGCCGTCCATCACCAGGGCCACCTGGCTGGCAAGGCGGGCGGTAATGACGGCCACACTGCGCGACGGGTCTGCCTCGATCTCGCTGGTCAGCGTCTCGATCCGGTCGATCTGTTCCAGCAAGACCCGGCGGAGCGCCACGCCTTCCCCCTCGCGCATCGAGGTCATGTCGGAAAGGGCCTGACGCAATCCGGCGAGGATATCGCTATCGCGGGTGGCGCGCTCGCCCTCCTGTTCTTCCGGTTCGCGAAAATCAACGATGCCGCGAATGGACAGAAGCGTATCGAGGCGCAGTGGCGCCGGATCGATGACATCGCGCAACTGCTCGCGCAACGACAGGACGGCTGAAAGAGCCCCCTGGTTGATCACCGGCTCGACGCTGGTTTCGCTGGCGCTGACGGTGAGGTTGACCTGCATGTTGCCGCGCGCGAAGCTCTCACCGGCCAGCTTGCGGACGTCCGTTTCCAGATGCTCCGTGCCCGTCGGCAGCCGCAACCGCAGATCCAGCCCCTTGCCGTTGACCGAACGGAGTTCCCACGCCCAGCGGTAACGTCCGCAAGTCCCCTCGCGGCGGGCAAATCCCGTCATGGATTGCAGCGGCATCGTTTTTTCCTCCGGCCCGGCAGTATTCTCCTCAACGAAGTGTCGGAAGCTGCGGAACTTTGAATTGTTGCATGAATGTGTACGGCCCCGGCACGGTCAACCGCAAGGGTCAAGCGTACCGGAGCCGTGTCATCCACAAGCCTGATGGAGGCCCGATTATTCCTGGGCTGGTGCGGTCTCCGCCGCTTTCGCCGCAGCGGCCTTTTCGGCCTCGATCTTGCGCCAGCGGCGGACATTGCTGTTGTGTTCATCGAGCGTGGCGGCAAACACATGCCCACCCGTGCCGTCGGCGACAAAATAGAGGTCGGACGTGCGCGACGGATTGGAAACCGCTTCGAGCGCTGCCCGGCCTGGATTGGCGATCGGTGTCGGCGGCAGGCCCTTGATCATGTAGGTGTTGTAAGGCGTGTCCTTCTCGAGGTCAGACTTCAGGATCGGCCGGTCGGTCGGTTTGCCATCACCGCCAAAAATCCCATAGATGATCGTCGGGTCGGACTGCAGCCGCATGCCCTTTTCCAGGCGATTGATGAAGACCGATGCAACGCGCGACCGTTCATCCGCAATGCCGGTTTCCTTCTCGACGATCGATGCCAGGGTGACGAATTCTTCACGGCTGGCAATCGGCAAGTCCGGATCACGCCGGTCCCAGATCTGATCGACAAGCTGCTTCTGTGCCGCTGCCATCTGCGCGACGATTTCAGCCCGCTTGGTACCACGCGAAAACTTGTATGTATCCGGACGCAGCGTGCCTTCTGCCGGCATTGCCGCGGGAAGGTCGCCTTCCAGAACGGGGTCACTGCTCAATCGGGAGAACATCTGCTTGACCGTCAGGCCTTCCGGCAGCGACACCGAATAGAGGATGGACTTGCCCGATTTCAGGAGCTGCATGATCTCCTGCATCGAGGAACCGGCCTTGATCTCGTATTCGCCGGCCTTCAGCGTATCGTTGTCATCGAGATAGGCCTCCGACATGAAACGGAAGACGCGACCATCGGACACGATATTGTTGCGCTCAAGGCTGCTGGCGATTTCCTGGATGCCGGCGCCATTGCGCACGATGAAATTCGTATTGGCCGTCAGCGGGCCGTTGTCCTCATAGGCGGACATTGCATAGTAAACCGTACCGGCTGCCGCGATCGTCAGGCAGACGATCACGGTCATCAGGAAATTCAGAAAGATAACGACCTGGCTTTTTGCCTTGCGCGACCGCTTTGGCGGCTGCGGCACTTTTTCTGGACGAAGAGCTTCGCTCGCCGATTTCGGGATGATCGGGCCGTTATTGCCCGCCTCGTTGCGGCCGAAAGGCGCTGCGCTGTTTTCGTTTGCGTCGTTCACTGGTGTCCTGGGTCTGGAATTCGCGTCATGCACGTCTTCATCCCTGATGCGAACTCCAGAAGAGAAACAGGAATGAGAATCACCTTGTTGCGATTGTAGCCGCAGTACGCTTTTGGCCTTGTGTCAGTATGGACACAAGGCACTGGGCTGACGATACCGGTTCAGTCGCAAACGTCCGTATGCCATGTTTGAACCGAGCAATGCGGCAAAAGCACGATAGTGGGAGAATTATCGTGCTTGCGGGGTACGCCGGAATGATACCGGCGTTGATGACGGGCCGCCATCCGGCAGGCCCGCTATATCCAAAATCAGGCGTAACGACGCAGAACCAGCGAGGCGTTGGTGCCGCCGAAGCCGAAGGAATTCGACAGGGCGACATTGATCTCGCGCTTGCGCGCCACATGCGGCACCAGATCGATCTTGGTTTCGACCGACGGATTGTCGAGATTGAGCGTCGGGGGAGCGACATTGTCGCGGATCGCCAGCGCGCAGAAAATCGCTTCGACAGCACCGGCTGCACCAAGCAGGTGGCCAATCGCCGACTTTGTCGATGACATCGAGACCTTGCCCGCATGCTCGCCGAGAACGCGCTCGGCAGCACCCAGTTCGATCGTGTCGGCCATGGTCGATGTGCCGTGGGCATTGATATAGTCGATATCGCCTGCCGACAGGCCAGCGCGCTTCAGAGCCATCTGCATGCAGCGATACGCGCCGTCGCCGTCCTCGGCCGGTGCCGTGATATGGAAAGCGTCGCCGGAGAGACCGTAGCCAACGACTTCGGCATAGATTTTGGCGCCGCGCGCCTTGGCGTGCTCGAGTTCTTCCAGCACGACGATACCGGCGCCCTCGCCCATGACGAAACCGTCACGGTCCTTGTCATAGGGGCGCGATGCCTTGGTCGGGTCGTCATTGTGCTGGGTGGAAAGCGCCTTGCAGGCGGCAAAGCCGGCCAGCGCAATGCGTGAAATCGGTGACTCCGTCCCGCCGGCGACCATCACGTCGGCATCGCCCAGGGCGATGAAGCGGGCGGCGTCGCCAATGGCGTGGGCGCCCGTCGAGCAGGCGGTAACGACGGAATGATTGGGGCCGCGCAACTTGTGGCGGATCGATACCTGGCCGGAGGCAAGGTTGATCAGGCGGCCCGGAATGAAGAAAGGAGAAACCCGGCGCGGGCCACGGTCGCGCAGCGTGATGCCGCCTTCAACGATGCCTTCGAGGCCGCCGATGCCCGAGCCGATCATCACGCCGGTGGCGATCTGGTCTTCGTCGGTCTTCGGATGCCAGTCAGCGTCGGCAAGCGCCATATCGGCGGCGGCCATTGCATAGACGATGAAACTGTCGACCTTGCGCTGCTCCTTCAACTCCATCCAGTTGTCCGGATTGAAGGTACCATTGGTGCCATCGCCGAACGGCAGGCGGCAGGCGATTTTTGCGGGAAGGTCTTCGACTTCGAATTCTGTGACTTTACGGGCGGCGTTTTCGCCGGCGATGAGCCGCGACCAGGATATCTCAGTCCCGCAGCCCAAGGGAGATACCATGCCGGTACCGGTGATAACGACACGTCTCATGCCCGTGATCCATCCTGCCTGTTCGTTCCAGAACCGGACCGGACCTCGCGCAAAAAACCGGATCCGTACATCCTATTCCGTGATGCTGTACTGCGTGATCTCAGGTACGGAAGCCTTGAGGCTTTCCTTGATCATGCTTTTTGCTCTCGTAACGGAGAGCGCGCCCCATGAAGGGACGAAAGGCGGGCCGCAAAGCGCCCCGCCCGAACACGGCCTGATATTAGGCCTGTGCCTTCTCGATGAACTTGACAGCGTCGCCGACCGTCAGGATCGAATCCGCTGCATCGTCAGGAATTTCGACGCCGAACTCTTCTTCGAATGCCATGACCAGTTCGACGGTGTCGAGCGAGTCAGCGCCCAGATCGTCGATGAAGCTTGCGCCTTCCGAGACCTTTTCGGCATCGACGCCAAGATGATCAATAACAATTTTCTTTACGCGTTCTGCTACGTCGCTCATGTCGGATTCCTCGACCTTTGTTTTTCTCAACGATGCCGTTCTGACATCGGTACCCTATTAACGCCTGACAGATCAAGACGATCCGCCTGGCAATTCGTTCAACCGGAAGCGGGCAAACCACGCCTGCCAAAGCCAGCATATACCGCATATCTTCCGATCGACTGCGCACAGTCATGGCCCGCTTAACACGGTTTAAGTCTGCCGCAAAGTCCGAAAATGGCCGGGAATGGCTTGGTCAACATGCAATTCCCGGTATTTCGGCCCCACATCTCCGATAGAGCCGGAAACGTGGTGGCACAGGCCTTTGACGGCCTATGCCAAGGGGTTAGATCATCGCCATGCCGCCGTTGACATGGATGGTCTGGCCGGTGACGTAGGCCGCCTCGTTGGAAGCCAGATAAGCAACCGCCGACGCCACTTCGCCGCCGGTGCCCATCCGCTTCATCGGGATGGCGCCCATGATGGCGTCCTTCTGCTTGTCGTTCAGCTTGCCGGTCATCGCACTTTCGATGAAGCCCGGGGCGACGCAGTTGACCGTCACGTTGCGGGTGGCGATTTCCTGGGCAAGCGACTTCGACATGCCGATCATGCCGGCCTTGGCGGCACAGTAATTGGCCTGGCCCGGATTGCCGGTCACGCCGACGATCGAGGTGATGTTGATGATGCGGCCATGGCGGCGGCGCATCATCGGATGCGTCAGCTCGCGGGTCAGCCGGAAGACCGAGGTCAGGTTGACTTCGAGAACGGCATCCCAGTCTTCGTCGCTCATCCGCACGAACAGGCCGTCCTTGGTGATCCCGGCATTGTTGACGAGGATGTCGACGCCGCCGAGTTCGGCTTCGGCCTTTTCGCCGAGCGCCTTGACGGCATCGCGATCAGCCAGATTGGCCGGGAAGAGATGAACACGCTCGCCAAGCGAATTGGCAAGCTCTTCCAGCTTTTCGACGCGGGTGCCGTGCAGGCCGACGATGGCGCCCTGCGCATGCAGGATGCGGGCAATCTCTTCGCCGATGCCGCCGGATGCGCCGGTAACGAGGGCCTTGCGGCCAGACAGATCGAACATGGTCTTGGGTCCTTGTTGGGTTCGGCTTAGCCGAGCAGAGCTTGAAGCGCCGTATCGATATCGGCGGGAGAATTGACGGCGATGCCGGTGACAGTCTTGTCGATGCGGCGCGCCAGGCCGGTCAACACCTTGCCGGAACCAACCTCGTACAATGTCGTCACATCATGGGCGGCAAACCACTCGACGGTCTCGCGCCAGCGGACCTGGCCGGTGACCTGCTCGACCAGTAGCTTGGCAATCTCGTCCGCATCGGTGACCGGGGCTGCGCGCACATTGGCGATCAGCGGCACGGCCGGATTGTTCTTTGCGACCGTGGACAGCGCCTCGCGCATGGCGTCGGCAGCCGGTCCCATCAGCGTCGAATGGAAGGGAGCGGAAACCGGCAGCAGGATGGCGCGCTTGGCGCCTTTTTCCGTCGCCAGGGCAGCCGCCTTTTCGACAGCCGCCTTCTCGCCCGAAATCACCAGCTGGCCGCCGCCATTGTCATTGGCGATCTGGCAGGAACCGAGGGCGGATGCTTCCGTGCAGACGGCATCAACATCCGCATGCTCAAGCCCGATGATCGCTGCCATCGCGCCTTTGCCGACCGGAACCGCCGCCTGCATGGCGTTGCCGCGAATGCGCAAGAGCCGCGCCGTATCGGCGAGCGAAAACGTGCCGGCGGCACAGAGTGCGGAATATTCGCCAAGCGAGTGGCCGGCGACGTAGGAAACCTTGGATTTCAGGTCGAGACCTTTTGCTTCGAGGACCCGCAGCGCCGCGATCGACACCGCCATTAGCGCCGGCTGGGCGTTGGCTGTCAGCGTCAGCGTTTCCTCGGGACCGTTCCACATGATATCGGAGAGCTTTTCGCCGAGTGCGTCGTCGACTTCGGCAAAGACGGCGGCGGCTTCCGGAAAGGCCTCGGCCAGATCCTTGCCCATGCCCAGCGCCTGGCTGCCCTGTCCTGGAAATGTGAATGCAATTGCCATGAGGTTATTCCTCGTCATGCGCAGCCTGGCTACGCCGTTTCATTCCAACCCATTGCCGGCAAACATAAGGCAGGCAGGAGCTTTTTCCTCTCCATTCACATTCCTGACGCATGAGTCAAGCTTTCGAGCCCCAAAGCCGGCGCCTGTGCACGGCTCTGCTTTTCTCTTGCGCCGCAGCAAACAGCCTCTACATTCGCCGCCGGACACAGTTTGAGGCACGTTAAGCACCATGAAATACAACACACTCGGCCGCACCGGCATCACGGTTTCGGAAATCTGCCTGGGCACCATGACCTGGGGCACGCAGAACAGCGAAGCGGAAGCGCATGAGCAGATGGATTATGCCGTCGGCCAGGGCGTCAACTTTTTCGACACTGCTGAGCTTTACCCCGTCACTCCGGCCGGCCCCGAAACCATGGGCCTCACCGAAGACTATATCGGCACATGGCTGAAGAAGAGCGGCAAGCGCGATGACATCGTCGTCGCCACCAAGGTCGCCGGTCCCGGCCGTCCCTATATTCGTGGTGGAACGCCTGCGAGCCCCAAGACCATGCGCGAAGCGCTTGAAGTCAGCCTGAAGCGCCTGCAGACCGATCATGTCGATCTCTACCAGATGCACTGGCCGAACCGCGGCCACTATCATTTCCGCCAGTCGTGGACCTATGATCCCTCGCATCAGGACACGTCCGCGACGATCGACGATCTCCACGCCATCCTCGAAACGCTGGGCGCCTTCGTCAAGGAAGGCAAGGTCCGCGCCGTCGGCCTCTCCAACGATACCGCCTGGGGTACGATGAAGATGCTGGCGCTTGCCGAGAAACTCGGGGCTCCCCGCATCGCCTCGCTGCAAAATGAATACAATTTCCTCTACCGCGCCTTCGACCTCGATCTGGCCGAAGTCAGCCATCATGAAAATGTCGGCCTGCTTGCCTATTCGCCGCTCGCCGCCGGTCTTCTCTCCGGCAAATACCTGAACGGCGCCAATCCGGAGGGTTCACGCCTGTCGATCAACGGCGACCTCGGCGGCCGCTACACCGAATATCAGGAGCCCGCAGTCCAGGCCTACGCGGCGCTGGCTCGCGAACACGGTCTAGACCTCGCCCAGATGCAGCTCGCCTTCAGCCTCACCCGCCCCTTCATGACCTCGGTGATTATCGGCGCGACGAGCATGGCACAGCTGAAGACGAATATCGGCGCAAAGGATGTGGTTCTGTCAGCCGACGTGCTGAAGGGCATTGCGAAACTGCACAAGATGTATCCGGCGCCCATCTGAAACATTCGGCCGGAAGGCCACACCGTCCTTTCGCGGGCGGTGTGGCTCTGACGTATTCAAGGCGCTCCCGCATGAATGTGCGGCACAGCCGGCCTACCGGACAGGCTTAGGCTCGGGGAAGGTCCAGGAGCCATCGAGAATGTCCGCGCGTGGACGATACAGCCTCACCGTGTAGTTCCAGCCCTTCATGACCGGCAGGCAATTGGGGATTTTCCCGTCGCAGCCGCCGAACTGCACCGAAATCGATCCGTCCGGATTTTTCTTGGCCGTCACATTGTTGAGCGAATAGGAATTATAGGGATTCTTTTCGTAGTAGCCCCCGGCATCGTAGAGACTAATCGACCAGAAGCCATCGACCGGAACATCCTTGACGTCGAGCTTGTAGACGACCGTTCCATCGTTGTTTGCCGGTGTAATGTTGAGGTAGGTCGCATCCTTGTCGGGGTTTCCGCCCCATCCGGCAGCACTGGCAACGAGATGGCGGACTGGATCCACGTCAGTCTTTGATCCGAACGCCCTGTTGAAATCCGGCATCGTCGTCGCCAGGATCAGCAGCGCGTCGCGCACCTTCTTCTGGCTGGCCTGGTCCCATTCCGGCAGGTCGAGTTTTCCCGGTCCTCCGGGCTGCTCAACATTCAGCTTGTCCTGAAGCGCGTGCACCTGCTTGACGTCGTCCGGGCTGTTCGGATCGACGAAGGTTCGAACCCCCACAACGGCATACCGGGTTCCCACCCCCTCCCTCGTCAGGGTGGTCGTCCCCGTGTAGGAAACCGTCGAGATGTAATGATCCTGGTTGATCACCATGAGCGACATAAAACGCCCGCCGGCGTCAGGCAGGGCGATACTGACTGGCCCTGCGTCGAGATCCACAACCGCCGACGAATACAGAGTGTCCCGGTTCAGGCGGATGACGGTCTGCTTATCGACATCGGCCGGCTCGCGGCGATGAAGAAATGTACCTAAGCCGCCCTCCCCGGCGAGATTATGGAAATAGAGATCGCTTTCCGCACGGATGAAATTATCGACGGTTACCGCGTCAGCGGCAAAAACGTCCGGGATGTGCAGAAGGAATGCCAGTCCAAGCATTCCGGCCCTTGCTGTAACTATACGGATCATTTCATACCTCTATCTAGCTGGCGTGAACGAGAACCGGCGCTTTCCCAGCGGCCGCCCACTGCTTCCTTCTTCGCAGCTGCATGGCCATAAAGTAGGGACCGTTGCATCGGGCAGGCACAATTGCCGGAACCAAGTCTATTTCCGGACCTGCTCAACGTCCGAAAGCACCCATGTCTTGTCGAACAAGGCCTTTGTCGGTGCATAGAGCCGGAACATCAGTTCGAAGTCCCGCTTTGGATCGGTCGGTATCCAGTTCATATCTTTGCCATCAGGCGCTTTCGGTCCGAGGAACAGATCGACCGAGCCGTCGGCATTCTTGATCAACTCCGGGATCTGCGACGAGCGGCTGGCGCGCGGCATGTTGCGGATCAGCGCATGGGTCTCACGATCATAGGCGGTCAGCGACCAATATTGCTCAACCGGCACGTTCGCAGGCACATTAAGACGGTATGTTTTTGATCCGTCAAAGGTCTTGCCATCCTTGTCCTTGATGGAAATTAAATAGAACTGGCCCGTTCCGAGGCGTTTGATGCCAATGTAGCCGTAGCTGTAAGTCAGGCCGCGAATATCGACGGGATAAGCGTCAGGCTCGTCGAAGGAGGCGGATGCGGCTTTGACCAATTCGGGGTTGGCCGGAAAATTCCAGCGTCCCTTGTCATAGAAGGGTATCAGTTCCGAGGCATATTTGGCTTCGAGCCACTGCTGCGCCTCATGAACACCAACTTCAAGCTGCTTGCTCGTTTGCACATCCGGTTCGAAGGGTTTGCCCTTCTGGATGCCAAGCGTCCTCAACTGGTCGATCATCACCCGGTCACGTGGCAGCCACGGTTCGGTTTGGATGATGCGGTCGAGCGATTTGAAAAAGCTGGCATCGTAGCGGATGGTGCTATCGAACAGTACGTCCTTGGCGTCGCTGAAAACCGTCTCCGATGGGTTGGCCGCCTGCGATAACGGATAGACCTTCAGTTTCTTTCCGTAGGCAACCGACTTCTCGATATCGGCTTCGCTATGGCTGGGGAGATTCGACCGGAGCAGCGCGTAGCCGCCATAGGTATCCGACTTCAGCGGGATGTAACCGTCTGGGATCTTTTCGGCGTAACCAGGCGGCAGGATGAGATATTTGCCGCCCTTGCCCTGATCCGCCCCCATAGGCCCCGCGTCCTCAAGCGGCATCTGCCAGACGTTGACGATGTTGCCGTTGATCGAGCCGCCTTGCGCAGGTGGTACCTCGATGACGATCGGCCCAACGTCCTTTGTGTTGGTGAAGGTCATCAGATAGATCGCGTCCGGATTGGGCGTCAGCGTCTGGTTGTGCCAGTCGAGTGGCCGGGACCAGTAGACGATCTGGTTGACCTTACCCTTCGTCTTTGCCAGCATTTCCTGCAGCATCAGATCATAGTTGACGGCCGGAATACCCCAGATGACGGCTTCCACAGCGCGGCGCTCAAGCGTACGTTGCCGCAATTCTTGAGGAGAGAAGGCCGCGACGGTCGTCGAGATCATCGCCGTGGCCAGCACGGTAACGAGGAACAAGCGTCTCATAACAATACTCCTTTGGATGCGGGTATCACAGGAGCACTTAGCGGCCGGGCGGGGAAGTACGTTACGGTTACAATGGTCGCAATGCACCGCACGGCAAGGGCTCGGGTGATATCCTGGGCAAAAATCATCCCCGCAAATCCCCGCCCTTAAAACCAGTGCCATACTCGCTGCGTCCCATCACGGATACACCGGAAAGCGTTGCCGGCGAGGTGGGGCCGGTGCCCGGATGGTTTGGCGAAACGCGCGCGAAATCCCCGGGGCTGCGTGAAAGGTGGTTCTCCTCCGGTTCGCAAATGAACCGGGCGTGCCGGGTGGTCACACCGTTCTTGGACGGTCCAGGGCCAAACCCCGCCGGATTGAAAGGCTTGGCGGATAAGCGGCNCCTCCGGTTCGCAAATGAACCGGGCGTGCCGGGTGGTCACACCGTTCTTGGACGGTCCAGGGCCAAACCCCGCCGGATTGAAAGGCTTGGCGGATAAGCGGCCGGGCTGGGGCATTGGAGGCTTTCCGGTCAGAGCGGAAAGCGCAGAAGAACCTGAGAAACGCGGCAAAAGACATAGAACGGGGCGCTGAGAGGTGTCACCTATTACTACTTTACGAGGCAGCTTTCAGCGCCCCGGCCAAGTTGCTCTTTGACACCCACGGCGACATTTTCGCGCGGGGATGGATCACGATGCGCGTCTGACGGCGTTAAGAAGAGAAAACACGCCACCTTCTGTCATGCATATTTTTTCAAAAGCCCTCAGATGGGCACGAGGCTCCCTGACGCCTCTTCCTTCAGCCAGCCGATGAAGTTTTGCACCGTGCTGCGAGTGGCAGTGTGCGGATGCGTGACGGCGTAATAGGCAAAATCGGTTGGCCAAGGTGTGTCCAACACAAGGGCAAGACGGCCAAGGGCAATCTCCTCGGTAACATAAAGGTCGCGGACCAGGGCCATTCCCTGACCAGCGATAGCGGCACGGACGAGCAGGAAATCGTCGTCGAATGAGGGGCCACGCCCGGCACGCTGATCGTCGGGTACACCGAGGGCCTGAAACCACATCGGCCAGTCCGCCCGTGCGCCATCCTGAAGAAGCGGATAGGCAAGGCAATCTGCGGGAGTGTTGATCGACGGTCCGTCCCTCAACAACGCAGGCGCTGCGACCGGCAGGAGGACCGGCGCCATCAACAGTTCCGAAACGAGGCCCGGATAGCGGCCAAGACCATGCCGTATCGCAACGTCGACGCGATCCCTTTGCAGATCGGCGAGTTCCGCCGTCGCCTCGACACGGACCTCGATATCCGGATGCCGGGCAGCAAACCGCCCTAGGCGAGGCACCAGCCAGGATGCGGCAAAAGATGGCTCCGTGCTGACGGTCAGTGCCGGTGGGACGTTTGCTGTTTCCAGAATTTCAAGACTTCGAGCGATCTGGTCGAAAGCCAGAACAAGCGCCGGGTGAACTCTCTCGCCAGCTTGCGTCAAACGGACACCATAGCGGGTGCGGGTGAACAGGATCACGCCGAGCCGCTCCTCCAGCTGCCGGATCTGCTGGCTAATGGCCCCGGCTGTGACACCCATCGCATCCGCGGCTTTCTTCAAGCTGCCATGGCGCCCGGTTTCAGCAAACGCCCGCAGCGCAAGAAGAGGGAGAACAGGATTCAAAGATTAGCCTACCTAAACTCTAAGAGAAGATTGAATCGTTTTTTATCGGTACCTATTCAATCTATTAACAGACAGGTGGCCGTCACACAAATTTAGAAAAGCGTATATCAAAAAGAGACACAGAACAGATGCCTAACCTAGTCCATGGACGAATTTCCACGACCACAGTCATGAATGGGTCAGCGGATCACACCGGATTTTTATCTCCCCAGCAGGACAACCTGAATGATTGACCTTTATACCGACGCCTCCCCGAACGGGTTCAAGGCAACAATTGCACTCGAAGAGCTCGCCTTGCCCTATCGCCTGCATCATATCGCCATCGACAAGGGCGAACACCGGCAACCGGCCTTCCTGGCCCTCAATCCACACGGCCGGATTCCCGTGATCACCGATCACGAGACTGGCGTCACCCTGTTCGAATCTGCCGCCATCCTGCTCTATCTCGCAGAAAAAAGCGGGCAGCTTCTTCCGCAGGCACCCCTTGCGCGATGGGAAGCGATCAAGTGGCTTCAGTTCCACTCATCGAGCCTCGGACCCCTTTTGGGCCAGCGGGTGCACTTCGAAATGTTTGCTGGCACAAAAATACCCGATGCAATCGAGCGCTACCGCCGCCTGACCGAAGATGCGTTCGCCGTGCTCGACGGCCAGCTGTCGGCGAATGAATGGCTGGCGGGTGACACTTATTCCGTCGCGGATATCGCCAATTTCGGCTGGACCCACATCGCCACGATCTGCGGGTTTGGCCTCGCTCATCACCAGCACCTTACCCGATGGCACGATCAGGTTGCGCTTCGCCCCGCCGTCCAGCGCGGCATTTCCCTTCCGGCTCCGGCAACGGGCCCTTGAGCACGCGTTTCACAGGATACCATCACGATGAACATCATCAACAACACTGTATCGACGGACAGCCTGCCTGGAGGCGCTTCCTTTGACGCCTTCGCGGCGCATCCGGGCTATCGCCGCATGTTCGCACCCGGCCACCTGACCATCGGTATCTTCCTGCCGCTGCGTTTCTGGCAGGGTGACATGCGGGTGCTGGAAGGCCAGGCCGAGCACGTTGCCGATATTGATCGGCGCGGTTTTGCGGCCGTGTGGGTCCGCGACGTCCCGCTCTACGATCCGAACTTCGGTGACGCGGGACAGGTCTTCGACCCGTTCACCTATCTCGCCTATCTGGCGGCGAAGACCGAACGCATTGCGCTGGCAACCGGAAGCGCGATCTTTAGTTTGCGCCATCCCATCGACCTTGCGAAAATGTCGACAACGATCGACCATCTGTCGGGTGGGCGGCTGGTGATGGGCATTGCGTCTGGCGACCGGCCTGTCGAGTTCCCGGCTTATGGCATTGATTTCGACACGCGAAGCGCACGTTTCGCCGAAACCGTCGCCTGGTTTCGCCAGCTTGTCGCCGCAGGCCAACCTTCCATCCGCGGAACTCTGGGCACGATCCAGGAGGCGACCCTCATGCCCAAGGCCGTAACAGGGCGTATCCCGCTCATTGTGACAGGATCAAGCCGGCAGTCGCCGGAATGGGTGGCTGAGCACGCGGATGGCTGGCTGACATATCCGCAGGCTACCCATACCGCGGATGGCCCCAAACGGCTTGCCGCCAACATCCGTGCATGGCGCAATCTTATCCCTGATGGCGGGTTCAGGCCGCATATGACCAACGAATGGCTCGATCTGGTCGATGATACCGACTTCCCACCCACCCCGCTGCAGGGCGGTTTCGTGCTCCGAACCGGCAGAAAAGGCCTGATCGCGCTGCTTCATGCGTGGCGGGAGGCCGGTGTCAATCATGCGGCCCTTGGCATCCAGTTTTCTCAACGCCCTGTTAAGGAGATTATCCAGGAACTGGCCGAGGAGGTCCTGCCGCACTTTCCCTCGTTTGAAGGTCATGAGCGGGTGGGAGCAAAATGGTGAGGGATATCGGCGCGAAGGATGAGGTGCTGCCAGCCGACGTCATGAAAGGCGGATGGGGCCGGCAGGCCTGTCCTGACAGCTCTTGATTCGGACAGCCGCGATGGCATCGGCGATAGACCTACTGTAGGATAATGCCCAGAGCACGCCGAGAAAGCCCGGATATGGAGCGCCATCTCGCAGCAATCCTGATCGCCGATGTCGTTGGTTACAGTCGTTTGAGCCAGATCGACGAGGAAGGCACGCGCGTTCGTTTCCAGACCGACATGAAACAGATCTTCGAGCCGGCGATTGCTGAGCACAATGGCCGGCTGGTCAAGACCATGGGAGACGGCGTGCTGGTGGAATTCCATAGCGTCGTTGATGCCTTGCGCTGTGCGATAGGCGTGCAGCAGCAGAAAGCAAAGCAGAATGCCGCCACGCCACCCCATCTCCGGCTTGAGTTCCGCATCGGTGTCAATCTCGGCGACATCATCGTCGAGGGGGAGGACATCCATGGCGACAGCGTCAACATTGCGGACCGGATACAGGCGCTGGCCGAACCGGGCGGCATCGCCATTTCCGGAACGGCCTATGACCAGGTGAAGACGAAGCTTGCGGTCGGCTATGCCTCGCTCGGCGAACAGAAGGTCAAAAGCATCAGTGAGCCTATCCGGGTATACCGGATTTTGCTGAACCCGGCAGTGGCGGGCATAACGATTGGCGCCCCCAGAAAACGGCGTTCCTGGCGGGTTCCGGCCGCAATGGTGGCGATACTTGCCCTTCTGTTGGCGGGTGCTGCCTTCTGGTGGCAACCGTGGACACTTCTCCAGACGCCTGCGGCCGTGAACCGTCTGGCTTACCCGCTGCCGGACAAGCCCTCGGTCGCCGTATTGCCCTTTATCAATGTCAGCGGCGACAAGGAACATGATCACCTTGCTGAAGGGCTGACAGACGATCTCATCACCGAACTGTCGAAGGTGTCCGGCCTATTCGTCATCGCACGCCATTCCGTTTTCGCGATCGGCGATGCATCCGGAAAGATTCAGGACGTGGCTGCGGAACTCGGCGTCCACTACGTTCTGGAAGGCACATTGCAGCGGGCGGGAGCAAGATTGCGGATCAACGTCAAGCTGATCGATGCGCTCACCGGACTGTCGCTCTGGGCCGAACGCTACGATCGCCAGTATGCCGACCTCTTTGCCGTGCAAGACGATGTCATCGGCAAGATCATCTCGGCCCTGGCCGTCAAGCTCAGCGAGGGCGAGCGGGACCAGTTGGCGCGAATCCCCACCGACAATCTGGAGGCCTACGATTATTATCTGAGAGCGGAACAGGAGGGCATAACCTATAGCGACGTCGAGACCTATCGCAGGACCCTGTCGTTTTACCAGAAAGCAATCGATCTCGATCCAAACTTTGCCAATGCTCACGCCGGCATCGCCCGCGTCGCCGTCGATGTCTGGCGCAACGACTACACCTATCTCTGGTCGGCGGCCGTGGCCCGCAAGATCGCCTACGACGCGGCGGGGCAAGCCTTGAAGCTGGATGCCAAAAACGCCAGGGCGCTGGCTGTACTTGCCTTGCTTCAACTGGTCGACGGGCGGGAGACCGAGGCGATTGCGTCCGCCAACCAGGCGGTGGAAGCCCAGCCAAGCGATGCGGAAGCCTTTGGAAATCTGGCACTCATTCTCGCCCACACCGGTAGCCATGAACAGGCCATCGCTGAAATGGAGAAGGCTCTGCGGCTTGACCCCTCCCCGCCGCCAAGTTTTCAGCTCCTGGCCGGCATCGTCTTTTACACGGCGCGCGACAACGAGCGGGCCATCCCCTTCATGGAAGCGGCGCGGATAGCGCTGCCCAACGCCGAACCGGTGCATGAATATCTGGCGGCGGCATACATGACGCAGGGCGACCGGACGCGCGGTGCTGAAGAAAAGGCAAGGTTGCTTGAACTGTTTCCCGACAGCAATCTGACCTATTACGGCTATCTCTATGACTACTGGCACGAGGACGACCTGCAGTATCACCTGACCGGCCTGCGGGCAGCCGGCATTCCCGAATGGCCTTTCGGGTTTGAAGGCGCCAAGGCCGATCGGCTCAGCGGGGCAGACCTGCGAAATCTGGTGAACAACAAGACATGGACCGGCAAGCACAAGAACGGCACCGATTTCATCCAGTATTTCGACACGGCAGGAAACACCGCCTATCGCAGCGCCAATACCAGCATTACCGGTGTGACCGAAATTCAGGACGACCGCCTCTGCGAGACGTTTGCCGGCTATTTTCTGGATCGCATGGTCTGCGGATATGTCTACCGCAACAGGGACAAGCAGAACCCTGCCGCGCAATATGTCCATGTCACGCCGCAAGCCCTGAAGTTTTTTTCGCTATCCCCCTGACGGAAGACACAAACCCGGCG
The DNA here is from genome assembly GCF_001426665.1 of Rhizobium sp. Root1334. Taxonomy (GTDB): domain Bacteria; phylum Pseudomonadota; class Alphaproteobacteria; order Rhizobiales; family Rhizobiaceae; genus Pararhizobium. The sequence goes on from NZ_LMEY01000001.1 coordinate 136,922, forward strand.
GCGGCGGACGGATCAATTGACGCTCTTGCGCCAATCCTTGTGCAGCTTTTCCGTGACAAGGGTTTGCTGGACTTCTGCCCAATGCTTTTGTGAATTGCCGACCTTGGCCGGGTTCTTTTCAAAACCGTCGGCAGCACCCGGATCATAGCTGATATAGAGTTTTCCTTCGATGATCCGCCAGGCTTTCGGATCGATATTGGTGGTCACCGTACCAAGCGAGACACCGTCGGCACAATATCCGCCATACTGCGGCGCATATCTGGCCGGTTCCTTTATGAAGAGGTCCCGGTTTTCGGCGCTCACAAAATGCCAGGTCGCGCCCAGCCAGTGATGACTGTATTTCTCTGATCCTTCCACGGCTTCATTCTGCGTGAAATAGGCAACCGGATCGTAACCTCGAATCGCCACGTCGCCGAAATAGCCCGTGTTGACCAAGGGATCCTCGGCCGCCGCGCCAGAGGCAAACAGCAGCAAACCGGCAAGACCTGCGGCCACTGCTGCACGCGTGACAAAGGTTTTTCGCTTAGCATCAGACATAACATGCTCCGTTTGGCCGGCCGGCGTGCGGTTTGAAGGAAAACTCACTTTCGTTTCGTACATTCGGTGTAGAGCCACTCGCCAACGATACCGGCTTGCTGGCAGACAGCGCCTGCCTTCAAAAGCAGGCCTGCGGCCTCCCAATGCTCCCGCCAACCGGCCTGGGTCAAAGGCGTCACGCCGTTTCGTTCCTTTGCCTCGATGTCCGCCTTGCTCTCCAACAGAAATGCGACCACATCCGTGCGGCCCTCTTCGGCGGCCGCGTGAAGCGGCGTCATATGATAGAAATTCCTGTTATCGTTCACGGCCGCGCCCTTCGCGACAAGTAGCTTCACGACATCAAGATTTCCGCCATAGGCAGCGGCATGCAAGGCAGTCAGTCCGCCTTTATTGCGCACCTCGATGTCAGCGCCGCGTTCCAGCAGAACGGCAACGACGTCCGCATGTCCGGCAAGCGATGCGAGAACAAGCGGCGGATCGCCCGCGCCATCGGGTTCCGCCACATCAGCACCCTGATCCAGCAGGTGTTTCGTGCCCGCAACATCTCCATTTTTGGCCGCATCGTGCAAAGGGCCAGCCAATACAACCGACGCCCAAAACATGGTCCCAACAACGGAAGTGCAAAGAAAATTCATCTCTCACCCACCCATCCCGCTCTGGTTTGGCAACAGCCGAAGGGTATTTAAGATATCATGAATGTACCCCTGGAACAAGAATCGCACGGGAAAGTCGCCGTTTTGGGCAGAGGCGATCCGGTTCCCGCCACGATAAAAATTATCCCCGTAACCCACGGCGATCCTTCGCGCGGCGACGATGCATGTTGTGGGTGCGACAGATACCGGACCACTCCCTCCACTTGTGGGTAGGATTAGGGAGCAGCAAGGCCACAGGCGCGGAGCACAAGAAGCCCCTCCCGGCCCGTTAAGCCACCCTCCCCACAAGGGGAAAGGAAAGAAGGGCCGCCCGCCCCCTAAATTCCCCTCACCCCTTGCTTCCTGCCCGAAAATGCGTATAAGCGCGCTGTTCGCAACACCCGGTCTTCTGGCTGGTGGCTGAACGGAGGGCCGGTTTCCCTTAAGAGACCTGTCAGGACCTAAAGGGGTCCAGCCTCCCGTGTCTCCGCTCTCGACCGTCTCGAAACAACACTTTCTTGCCGGCTGCTCGCAGCCACTTGAACAGTCGTTGAGGCTTAGCCGCCGATTTCCGGGTGACGATTAACGCAAGAAAGGCAAAGCCTCATGGCTCTTTATGAACATGTATTCCTTGCCCGGCAGGATATTTCCGCACAGCAGGTCGACGCTCTCGTCGAACAGTACAAGGGTGTACTGGAAGCTAACGGCGGAAAAGTCGGGCGCGTCGAAAACTGGGGCCTCAAGTCCCTGACGTACCGCATCAACAAGAACCGCAAGGCTCACTACGTTCTGATGGACATCGATGCTCCGGCACCGGCCGTTCACGAGATCGAGCGCCAGATGCGCATCAACGAAGACATCCTTCGTTACATGACCATCGCTGTTGAGCAGCATGAAGACGGCCCGTCCGCCATGATGCAGAAGCGCGACCGCGACGACCGTCCGCGCCGCGATGGCGACGATCGTGGCCCGCGCCGCGAATTCGGCGACCGCCCGCCACGTGGTGATCGTGAAGACCGTCCGCGCCGTCCGCGCGAAGACCGGGCATAAGGAGAGAAGACCATGGCTGATACACTGTCCGCTCCGGCACGCCGCCCGTTCCATCGCCGTCGCAAGACCTGCCCCTTCTCCGGCGCCAACGCTCCGAAGATCGATTACAAGGACATCCGTCTGCTGCAGCGCTACATTTCCGAGCGCGGCAAGATCGTTCCTTCGCGTATCACGGCAGTTTCCCAGAAGAAGCAGCGCGAACTGGCCCAGGCCATCAAGCGCGCCCGCTTCCTCGGCCTCCTGCCTTACGTCATGTCCTAAGACTTGACCGTCCGTTGAGGCATTGACTCAACGGAAGCTGACTCAAGGTGAGGCGAACAGCCGATGGCATCGCCTCACCTTCTCCCTTCCGCGTTGGGCGCGGATCGGAAACACCGGCGCACTCAGCGCTAAAACCCATGTTGGGGCTTTGTTTCTGAATCAAGAAACGCCTCTAACTGCTTGATAGCAGGACAGCGAACCGTGAAGACATTGAACCAAACATCGCTGTTGACCGGCGCTTTCGCCGGCGTGACCGCTGCCTTGCTTTCGCTTGGCGCGAACACGCAGTCGTCGTTTGCAATCGTGCTTTACGCTGCGTCCGCGCTACCCATCCTGATTGCCGGCCTTGGCTGGGGCAACACCGCCGCGATCACCGCCGTCGTCGTTGCCGGCCTGACCGGCACCGTGCTTGTCTCCCCCTATTTCGCGCTTCTGATCGCCGTCATCACGCTGATCCCTGCCGCATGGCTCAGCCACCTCGCCAACCTCGCCCGTCCGGCGTCCGAGCTTGGCGGCCCTGATGGGGCAATGGCCTGGTATCCGCTCTCGGATATCCTGACCAATCTCGCCATCCTCGTGACGATCGGCATGCTCATCGTCGGCGTCATCATCGGTTACGACGGCGCCATGTCCGACCGGATGATCGATATCGTCATGGAAGCGCTGAAGGCGCAGGAACCCGGCTATAATCCGGATGCCGCCTCGATCGCGCAGATCAAATCGATCTTTTCCGTCGCCCTGCCTATGGTTCAGGGCGCCATCTGGGTGCTGATGCTGTTTGCGGCCTATTACATCGCCACCCGCATCGTCCAGACCTCCGGCAAGAGCCTTCGTCCGCGCGAAGACATGCCCTCGACGCTGCGCATGCACCGCTTTTCGATCTTTGCCTTCCTCGGAGGCCTTTTGCTCGCCTTCACGGGCGGCGTTCCGGCAATCGTCGGCGCCCTCATCTGCGGCACATTCGGCGCCGGATTCATGCTGGCCGGCTTTGCCGTCTTCCATTTCCGCACACGCGGCAAGTCCTGGCGGCTTCCCGTGTTGTGGCTTGGCTATCTGTCGGTTTTGCTCTTCACGATCCCGGCATTCTTCTTTCTCCTGTCGGGTCTGATGGACACGCGGCGCGCCATCGCGCTGTCACCGGCAGGGAAAACCACTGAGACTGACACTAAAGACCTCTGAACAGACACACGAAAGGACTAAACCAATGCAAGTCATTCTTCTCGAACGCGTTGCCAAGCTCGGCCAGATGGGCGAAACCGTCAAGGTTCGCGACGGCTTTGCCCGTAACTACCTGCTGCCGCTCGGCAAGGCGCTGCGCGCCAACGAAGCCAACAAGAAGCGTTTCGAAGCCGAGCGTGCAACGCTTGAAGCCCGTAACCTCGAGCGCAAGTCCGAAGCCCAGGCTGTCGCCGAAACGCTTGGCGGCAAGTCCTTCATCGTCGTCCGTTCGGCCGGCGAAACCGGTCAGCTCTACGGTTCGGTTGCTGCCCGCGACATCGTCGACGTTCTGGCTGCCGAAGGCTTCAACATCGGCCGCAACCAGGTCGACCTGAACAACCCGATCAAGACCATCGGCCTGCACGACGTTGTCCTGCACCTGCATTCGGAAGTCGAAATCAAGGTTCAGATGAACGTTGCCCGTTCGGCTGAAGAAGCTGAGCGTCAGCTCAAGGGCGAAAGCCTGACGTCGGCCGACGCCATCTACGGCGTTGACGAAGACGCCCTGAAGCCGGAAGACTTCTTCAACCCGGAAGCCGAATTCGAAGGCGAAGACGAGTAATCGTCAAAACGATCGGTGCACCGGCGGCACCTATCTTGCCAGACCGGCAAAACGAAAGGCCCGCGATGCAAATCGCGGGCCTTTCGCGTTTCAAGGGTTGATTGGCAATTACTTTAGCAGTTGCGGTTCCGCCGCCTTGTCGACGCTGACCTCCACCGACATGCCCGGCGCCAAAGCTGCTGCCAGCGGTTGGTCCGGATCGATCGAAACGCGAACGCCGACACGCTGGGCCACCTTGGTGAAATTACCGGTGGCATTGTCGGCACGGATGACGCTGAATTCGGAGCCGGCCGCCGGCGAAAAGCGCTCGACATGGCCGTTCAACCGCGCCTTGTTAAGGGCATCCACCGTAAACACCACCGGCTGGCCGATCTTCATCCCATCAAGCTGGGCTTCCTTGAAATTGGCGATGATCCAGACATCCTTCGGCACAACGGCCATCAATTGCGTGCCTGCCGTCACATACTGCCCGAGCCGCGCGCCGACTTCGCCAAGCCTGCCATCCTGCGGCGCGGTGATCGTGGTGTTGTCGAGATCGATCTGCGCCAGCTGGACGGCAGCTTCCGCGCTGCGCACACCGGCTTCGAGCCCTGCCCTGGAGCCGATCGTGGTGGCAAGATTTTGGCGAGACACCTCGATCGCCGCCGTCGCCTGATCGACACCGGCCTTTGCCTGATTAAGCGTTGCCTGAGCGGTGTCGACATCGACCGATGTGGCGATACCCTTTTCGGCCAGCGGTTGAATCCGCACCCAGGCCTGATTGGCCCTCGTCAACGCGGCGGCAGTGATGTCGCGCTGGGCTTCGCTGGCGACGATGCTTGCCCTGGCCGAGAGCTCCTGCTGGTATGAGTTGGCAAGCAACGCCTTCTGCGCGTCCAGCGTACCCTTGGCTTGCGCCAGCTTCTGGGCAAAAATCCGATCGTCGATCTTCACCAAAACCTGCCCTGCCCTGACCGCCTCATAATCCTTGACCGGGACTGCTGCCACATAGCCGGACAGCTGCGGGCTGACGATCGTCACAAAACCGCGAACGTAGGCGTTGTCGGTCATCTCTACGGTGGTGGCAAACGGCGGCAGGCGCCATGCGTAGAGGACCAGTAGCACGCCGGCAAGGCCTGCCAGGAGCGTCAGGATGGTCGCGGGGGAACGAAATGTCTTCAGCATGGATGAACTCTGGGCGTGTCAGGACTGGGTGGCAACCGCACTCGCGGCTGTTTTGTGCGGAATGAGGCGCTGCCAAGCGAGATGTCCGAGCAGCAGGACAAGACCAATGGCGGAGGCAACGGCAATGACGAGAAAGGCGTCGTTATAGGCAAGGATATTGGCTTCGCGCGTCACCTGCTGGCCAAGCAATTGCAGGCCTTCGGCATTCAGCAGCGACTTGTCGGTGATGACCTTGCCATAAGAGGCGGAGAGTTGCGACACGCGCTGCGCCACAAAGGGATTTGTAAGCAGGATATGCTCGACCAGGACGTTGGAGTGGAATTTTTCCCGCAGGGTGACAAAAGAACCGAGCGCCGCCTGTGCCAAAAGCGCTCCGATGCTCTGGGTGAACAGGAAGATCAGCAGGAAATTGACGATGAAAGCTGGCCCCCTGGCCAGGGCGGCAGCAAATCCTCGGGACATGACCGGCGGCAGGAACATCGCAGCGCCCGCCGCCACCATCGCCTGGCTAAGATACATCTGCTCCGGCCGGGTGAGGCTCGTCGATTGGCTGTCGAGAAAGGCGCCGGTGGCGATCAACACCAGGGCCAGCGCATGCGCCGTTTCGACATATCTCGTCAGCATCAGAACCGTGCAGGCTAGCCCGCCGGCAATCGAGGCCATCAGGATGATCGCGTACATCGTCTGCGTCTGCTCGTTGAGCAAACCCAGCTGCATGTAGAAATTGGCCGCTGTCGTGGTCTGCTCGGAACTGACAACACGAAACAGAAGCAGGATGCCGGCCATATGCATGTTCTCTTTCGAGAACACCCAGCGAAGATCGATCAAAGGTAATTTACGCGGCAACTCAAGCGCCACCATCAGCGTCAACGCTGCGATCGATCCGGCCAAAAGCAAACCGAGCCACGACGCCTCGAACCACCAGTAGAGCCGTCCGAGCGTCAAGAAGACCGCCAGACAACCGAAACCAACGGCCAGCAACAGATAACTGAGAATGTCCATCTTCTGGATGACGTTTGCACGTGGCGGCGGCGTCAACGGCAGAAGATAGACGACCGGCAGCGCCATCAATGCCAGCCCCATCTCGAAGGTGTAAAGCGCATGCCAGCCGCCGAGATCCATCAGCGGCGGCGAGATGATGCGGGCGATCGGCGCTGCGAGCGTCGTGTTCATCAAGGCAAGGCTCACCCCCACCGACAATTTACGCGCCGGCGGGAAGGCTTCGAGCATGTAGAGGAAGCCGAGTGTCGACAGAGGCGCCGCCGCCATGCCGCTGAGGAAGCGGACGACGGTTGCCGAATGCAGGTCGGAGACGAAGAGATTGAGGACGGACGCAAAAACGAAACAGATGATGCTGAGTTCGGCAAACCGCCGCAGGCCAAACTGGGCGCGAATCTTGAACAGCCCGATCGACATCGAGGCATAGGGCGCCATGTAAGCGGCCGAGAGCCAGGCGATTTCCGATGTCGTTGCCGAGAGTGATCCTTGAAGCTGGTAGATATTGGCGTTGAGCAGGTTCATGCCCAGGCCCTGTGTAAGAAACAGGAGAAGCGAGGACACCATGTAGATGGCAGCCCTCGCCGGGCTCATCGGCTCCGGCGGCGGCTGGATGGGGAGTGGGACCGGATCGGCGACCGGCGGTTCGCGCTCGATGTCATTGTCATCATCGATCCGCTGGTCCACCGTGCTCATGTGCAGCTCAGTTCCGGCCGATGGCAAGAATATTGCCATTCATCAGGCTGACCACCTGCAAAGCTGTCGCCTTGTCCCGCGCATCGACACCGCCCAGCACCTGTTCACGGATTTCGCAGGCGAGCTTGTCGATTTCGTCGGCGATGCCGCGGCCGTGGGCTGTCATGTGGATCTGCTTGGCACGTCTATCGCTCGCCTCGACCCGCCGCTCGATGAACCCCTGCTTCTCCATACCATCGAGCAGGCGCACGATCGTCGGCGTCTCGATGCCGAGCTCGTCGGCCAGTTCGCGCTGATTGAGGCCATCGCGCTTCGACAGGGCAAACAGGGCTCTGGCACGCGACAGCGTCAGCCCCCGCTCCTTCACCCGCGCATCAAACAGCGCCCGCAGCTTGCGGTTCACCGAAGCCAGCGCATCGAAGAGTTCGCGATTGACGGCGGAGTTCAACATTTCGTACCTTTTTCATATTAGTAGCATACTACTTATTTTAGTCCTACTTAATCGATCGAGGTCCGTCTTTCAAGCTGTTGATCCCGTCTCAGGTAAAAACCGTGTGAACTGCAATGGATCGGGGTAAGACACCGCAACCTACTGCCGGACGCCGATTCGAAAGGAATCCGGTCAACAGGAAATAGCGCTATCGACAGATTTTTCGAGTTCGCCCATAAGCCCCTGTGAACAACGGTGACGGCTGGCCGCTACTGCCACTGTGGCGGCCACTGTTGCAGCCAGGTCATTGACGCTTGGCAGCAAGCCGCTCAAACCGGTGGCACACCAAAAATGACGAAAGACAAAGGCGGAACGCCATGAATGAAGCAGCGCGGAGAATTGTACCCATGACGAAAGATCAGGGCGACACAGCCTATCGCGAAGCGCCAAACAATCTTGAGGCGGAACAGGCGTTGCTGGGCGCTATCCTGGTCAACAACGATGCCTTCTACCGCGTCTCGGACTTTCTGAAGCCCGTCCATCTTAACGAGCCCCTGCACCGTAAAATCTTCGAGGTCGCCGGCGACATCATCCGCATGGGCAAGACCGCCAATCCGGTGACGATCAAGACCTTTCTGAAGGCCGACGAGAAGGTCGGCGACATGACGGTGGCGCAGTATCTTGCCCGCCTCGCCTCGGAAGCCGTCTCGATCATCAACGCGGAGGACTATGGCCGGGCGATCTACGATCTGGCGCTGCGCCGCTCGCTGATCACCATCGGCGAGGACATGGTCAATATCGCCTATGACGCACCGCTCGACATGCCGCCGCAGAGCCAGATCGAAGATGCCGAACGCCGGCTGTTCGAACTTGCCGAAACCGGCCGCTACGACGGCGGCTTTCAGGCGTTCAACGATGCCGTGGCCCTGGCGATCGACATGGCCGGACAGGCCTTCGAGCGCGACGGCCATCTTTCCGGCATTTCCAGCGGCATCCTGTCGCTCGATGCCCGCATGGGCGGGTTGCAACGCTCCGACTTGATCGTTCTGGCCGGACGCCCGGGCATGGGCAAGACCTCGCTTGCCACCAACATCGCCTGGAACGTGGCGCATGCCTATGAACCGGAAGTCCAGGCAGACGGCTCCTTCAAGGCGAAGAATGGCGGCGTTGTCGGTTTCTACTCGCTCGAAATGTCCTCCGAACAGCTGGCCACGCGTATCATCTCCGAGCAGACCGACGTTTCGTCCTCAAAAATCCGGCGCGGTGATATTTCCGAAGCCGAGTTCGAGAAGCTGGTCGTCTTTTCCCAGACGATGCAGAAAACGCCGCTCTATATCGACCAGACCGGTGGTATCTCGATCGCCCAGCTATCGGCCCGCGCCCGCCGCCTGAAGCGCCAGCGCGGCCTCGATTGCCTGGTGGTGGACTATATCCAGCTGATGACCGGCTCGGGAAAGTCCGGCGAAAACCGCGTGCAGGAAATCACCCAGATCACCACGGGCCTGAAGGCGCTCGGCAAGGAACTGAACGTGCCGATCATCGCGCTGTCGCAGCTGTCCCGTCAGGTGGAAAGCCGCGAAGACAAGCGCCCGCAGCTCTCCGACCTGCGTGAATCCGGCTCGATCGAGCAGGACGCCGACGTCGTGCTGTTCGTGTTCCGCGAAGAATATTACGTGAAGAACCTTGAACCGCGCGACGAGTTCGACCCGAAATACGAAGAGTGGAAACAGAAGTTCGAATCGGTCAAGGGCACGGCGGACGTGATCATCGCCAAGCAGCGTCACGGGCCGACCGGCACGGTCAAGCTCGCCTTCCAGTCGGAATTCACCCGCTTCACCGATCTGGCAGATCCGTCCTTCACCCAATACGAGGAACCGTGACCCGCGAAAAATGACCCTTCCCCCGGCAACGGCCGCTGGCCGTGTTGCAAATATCCAGACTTGCGGTTAAGCGGGAAGAAATTTAGCAAAGCCTTCGCAGCCCTTGGCCGCGAAGGGCAGTCTGGAGAAATCAGTTGACGGAAGCTATTATCGCGCTGCTGCAGGTGCTTGCGATCGATCTCGTTCTCGCAGGCGACAATGCCATTGTCATCGGTCTTGCGGCAGCCGGTCTTCCCAAGGAACAGCGTGGCAAGGCGATCCTAATCGGCATCGCTGCAGCCACAGTCCTGCGTATCATCTTCGCCCTTCTCGCCACCCAGCTTCTACAGATTCTCGGTCTTCTGCTCGTCGGCGGCATCCTGCTTCTGTGGGTCTGCTGGAAGATGTGGCGCGAGCTGCGGACGTCCGCGAAGGAGGAAAACGAGGGCCTGGAGACGCTGACCGGCGAAGACATGGACAAGAGCGGCACAGTCGGCAACGGCGCGCCGCGCAAGACGCTGAAGCAGGCCGCAATCCAGATCGTCATCGCTGACGTTTCCATGTCGCTCGATAACGTGCTGGCCGTGGCCGGTGCCGCGCGCGAGCATCCGAACATCCTCATCCTCGGCCTTGCGGTATCCGTCGCGCTGATGGGCATTGCCGCATCGTACATCGCCAAGCTTTTGCACCGCTTCCCCTGGGTTTCCTATCTTGGCCTTGCCATCATCCTCTTCGTCGCGCTGAAGATGATCTACGAAGGCTTCATGGAAGTCGAACCGCTGATCACATCATCGCTGATGTAATCCGGCGGGCGAAACGTCGCCCTTTCCGTGATCGCAACCGTTGCGATCGCGGGCCACACAACGCACGGTGCCGGCCGATGCATGGTGCTGACGATTGCAGCCGCCCCGATCTGGCTGTATCTCTCTTGCCATGGCCAATTTGCACACTCCCCCCTTCGCCGATCCCGCCTTTGAGGCTGCGTCCAACCGTCTGACCATCGATCTCGGTGCGCTCGCCAGCAACTGGCGCCATATGGACAAATTGTCCGGCAAGGCGCGGGCCGCGGCGGTGCTGAAAGCCAATGCCTATGGGATCGGCATCGAACCTGCGGCAAGCACGCTCTATGCCGCAGGTGCCCGGGATTTCTTCGTCGCCAGTGTCGAGGAAGGCGTGGCGCTTCGCCCGATCGTTCCGGATGGCCGCATCCATATTCTTGCCGGTATGTGGCCGGGCAACGAGCAGCTATTCTTCGACAATGGTCTAGTGCCAATCATCAATTCCGAGGAGCAACTGGCCTTCTTCATGTCGGTGCTGTCGGAGCGCGGCGATCATCCTTGCGTCCTACACATCGATACCGGCATGAACCGCCTGGGGCTGACGCTGGACGAAGCACTGGCACTTGCCGGTGATCCGGCTCGCCCCGCGAGCTTCTCGCCCATTCTGGTCATGAGCCATCTCGCCTGCGCCGACGATCAGGCGCATCCGCTCAACCGCCGGCAACTCGAATCATTCCGCGCGGTTACGGCCGCTTTCGAAGGCGTCGAATCAAGCCTTGCCAATTCGGCAGGCATTCATCTGGGACCAGATTTCCATTTCGACATGACCCGCCCGGGCATTGCTACCTATGGCGGCGAAGCCGTCAATGACGTGAAAAATCCGATGAAACCGGTGGTGACGGCCGAGGCGCGCATCCTGCAGATCCGCCGTGTACGGACCGGCGACACGGCAAGCTATGGCGGCTCGGCCCAGTTTTCCCGCGACAGCCGGGTGGCGATCGTCGCCATCGGCTATGCCGACGGCTATCACCGCTCGGTCTCCGGCGGCGGCGTCACCCTGCGCCAGGCGACACCATCGGGTGCCTACGGCTTCCTGCACGGACAGAAGGTGCCGCATCTCGGCCGCGTCACCATGGATCTCAGCCTGTTCGACATCACTGATTTTGCTGACAATGCCGTTCGACCCGGCGACTATATCGAACTGTTCGGCAATCATGTCGCCATCGATGACGTTGCCCGCGCCGGTGGCACGATCGGCTACGAGATGCTGACGAGCCTCGGGAGCCGGTATGAGCGGGCGTATATCGAGGCCTGATAGCTTTTCGAGATTGCGGCTTGGAATCGGGAAAGTGATGTTATAGATTGGAACAAAAGGAGATCATCGCTATTTTTGCAACCTGACCTCCCGCCGCCCCATCCTCGCGTCTCACCTGTCCGCATCCTTCACGGCCGCCAGGACATGACCTCCGAAGACTTCCCCGAAAGCGAAATTTGATGGCGAAAGCCCGGACACAATTCATCTGCCAGAACTGCGGAACCGTTCACGCCCGGTGGGTGGGGAAATGCGAAGGCTGCAACCAGTGGAACACGATCGTCGAGGAAGACCCGATGGGCGGAATCGGCGGCGGGCCTGGCCGGACGCCGAAGAAGGGCCGTCCCGTTGCGCTCACCACGCTATCGGGCGAGATCGAGGATGCACCGCGCATTCAGACGGGGATTTCCGAGCTTGACCGGGCAACCGGCGGCGGGTTCGTGCGCGGTTCGGCCGTGCTGATCGGCGGTGATCCCGGCATCGGCAAATCGACGGTGCTGATGCAGGCGGCCGCGGCTCTCTCGCGGCGCGGTCACAGGATCATCTATGTCTCGGGCGAAGAGGCCGTGGCGCAGGTGCGGCTCCGGGCACAACGGCTGGGGGCTGCCGATACCGAGGTACTTCTGGCTGCCGAAACCAACGTCGAGGATATCCTTGCCACACTCGGCGAAGGTAAGCGGCCGGACCTCGCCATCATCGATTCGATCCAGACGCTTTGGAGCGACACGGCCGATTCGGCACCCGGCACGGTGACGCAGGTGCGCACCGGCGTTCAGGCGATGATCCGTTTTGCCAAGCAGACGGGGGCCGCCATCGTTCTGGTCGGCCACGTCACCAAGGAAGGCCAGATCGCCGGTCCGCGCGTCGTCGAACATATGGTCGATGCTGTACTCTATTTCGAAGGCGACCGCGGCCATCACTACCGCATCCTGCGCACCGTCAAGAATCGTTTTGGCCCGACCGACGAGATCGGCGTGTTCGAGATGTCCGACAAGGGACTGCGCGAAGTCACCAATCCGTCCGAACTGTTTCTCGGCGAGCGTAACGCGAAATCGCCGGGTGCTGCGGTCTTCGCCGGCATGGAGGGGACACGGCCCGTGCTGGTCGAAGTCCAGGCGCTGGTGGCGCCAACATCGCTTGGAACGCCGCGCCGCGCCGTCGTCGGCTGGGATTCGGCACGGCTGTCGATGATCCTTGCGGTGCTCGAGGCCCATTGCGGGGTACGACTCGGTCAGCACGACGTTTATCTCAATATTGCCGGTGGATACCGGATTTCGGAGCCCGCGGCAGACCTTGCGGTCGCTTCCGCATTGGTTTCCTCGCTTGCCGGTCTTGCCCTTCCCTCCGATTGCGTCTATTTCGGCGAAGTCAGTCTGTCCGGGGCCATCCGGCCGGTTGCGCATACCGCCCAGCGCCTTAAAGAAGCCGAAAAACTCGGCTTTTCACAGGCCGTCCTGCCTTCCGCCTCCGCCGACCTGCCCAAGGGCAACGGCATGAGTTGCGCGGAGATGGAAAGCTTGCCGGATCTGGTGGCGCGCATTGCCGGCTCGAAGGGAGCCCTGAAGCAGGCGGATAATGATGATTGAGGAAATTGCCGCTTAAAAATGGCGAATTCCGGTGAAAACAGTGTTCAATCATGGACCATCGAAAGACGCCCCTCGCGTCATCATATATGGTTCGCGAAAAATCAGCGTGGGGCCGTCTCAAGGCGGTTTCGGAGTAGGACAATATGCCCATTACAATTCTCGACGGTATCGTTCTCGGCGTCGCGCTCTTCTCGGCCATTCTGGCGATGGTTCGCGGTTTTTCCCGGGAAGTTCTGTCGGTCGCAAGCTGGGTCGGCGCTGCAGCTGCCGCCTATTTTCTCTACCCATATCTCCTGCCTTACGCCAAGAACTACACCAGCAGCGATACAGTCGCGATGATCGGCTCGGCCGGCGTCGTCTTTCTCGTCGCGCTGATCATCGTCTCCTTCATCACCATGCGGATCGCCGATTTCATCATCGACAGCCGCATCGGGGCGCTGGACCGGACACTCGGCTTTCTCTTTGGCGCGGCGCGTGGCGTCCTGCTGGTCGTCGTCGCCATGCTGTTCTTCAACTGGCTGGTCGCCCCGCAGCAGCAGCCGGTCTGGGTCACAACCGCAAAATCCAAGCCGCTGCTCGACAATCTCGGCGGCAAGCTGATCGCGCTCCTGCCTGAAAATGCCGATGCCACCATTCTCGACCGCCTGCGCGGTAAGGACACGACCGGCGAAGGCGAAAACGAGGCCCCTGCTGGCGCGACCACTCAGCCCCCGGCCGAAGAAACGCCCGCCACCAACGGCGCAGCTACCAACGGCTAAGGCCGGATGCTAAAATGAGAGCCCGCTCCGGCGGGCTCTGTGCATTTTGCAATGATGATATGCGAAACCCTCAAGTCATGACGGCTTGAAGGCCGCAAGACCCGATACGATATGCCAAACGCGTTCCAGCCGTTAACACAAAGGCCAACAGCGATGACCCATTTGCGAGCCGCAGAAATTCACGATGAGATCGACGGCGACACGCTGCATGAAGAATGCGGCGTGTTCGGCATTCTGGGACACCCGGATGCCGCGACGCTGACGGCGCTCGGGCTGCACGCCCTGCAGCATCGCGGCCAGGAAGCCGCCGGTATCGTCACCTTCGACGGCAAGCAGTTCCATACCGAAAAGCGCATGGGCTTGGTCGGCGACCACTATACCGACCCCGCAGTTCTCGCAAAGCTGCCCGGCTCGATTGCCATCGGCCATACGCGCTATTCGACCACGGGCGAAGTGGCACTGCGCAACGTGCAGCCGCTGTTTGCCGAACTCGAAGTCGGTGGTATCGCCATTGCCCATAACGGCAACTTCACCAACGGCCTGACGCTGCGCCGCCAGATCATCGCCACCGGCGCCATCTGTCAGTCGACATCGGATACCGAAGTCGTGCTTCATCTCATCGCCCGCTCGCGCCACACCTCGACAGCCGACCGCTTCATCGATGCCATCCGCCAGATGGAAGGCGGTTATTCGATGGTGGCCATGACCCGCACCAAGCTGATCGCGGCCCGCGACCCCACCGGCATCCGGCCGCTGGTGATGGGCGAACTCGACGGCAAGCCGATCTTCTGCTCGGAAACCTGCGCACTCGACATTATCGGTGCGAAGTACATCCGCGACGTCGAGAACGGCGAAGTGATCATCTGCGAGATCCAGGCCGATGGCTCGATCCAGATCGATGCGCGCAAGCCCGTCAATCCGCAGCCGGAGCGGCTCTGCCTGTTCGAATATGTTTATTTTGCCCGTCCCGATTCCGTGGTCGGCGGCCGTAGCGTCTATGTGGCCCGCAAGAACATGGGCATCAACCTTGCCAAGGAATCGCCGGTCGAGGCCGATGTCGTCGTCCCGGTGCCGGATGGCGGTACGCCCGCAGCGCTCGGCTATGCCCAGCAGAGCGGCATTCCGTTCGAATACGGCATCATCCGCAACCACTATGTCGGCCGTACCTTTATCGAGCCGACGCAGCAAATCCGCGCCTTCGGTGTCAAGCTGAAGCATTCGGCCAACCGCGCGATGATCGAAGGCAAGCGTGTCGTGCTCGTCGATGATTCGATCGTGCGTGGCACAACCTCGCTGAAGATCGTCCAGATGATCCGGGATGCCGGCGCAACCGAAGTTCACATCCGCGTTGCCAGCCCGATGATTTTCTTCCCGGATTTCTACGGCATCGACACGCCGAATGCCGAAAAGCTGCTCGCCAACCAGTACAACGACATCAAGGCGATGGCGAAATTCATCGGCGCCGATTCGCTGGAGTTCCTGACGATCGATGGCTTGTATCGCGCCGTCGGCGGCGAGGACCGCAACAATGCCCGGCCGCAGTTTACCGATCACTATTTCACCGGCGACTATCCGACACGGTTGCTCGACAAGAATGGTGAAGCCGTAAGCCCCAAGCTTTCCATGCTTGCCAGCAATGGCTGATCCCCTTCCTTGAGCCCGAAAGGGCTTGAGGATCGCGCTTGTTCCCTCAACATCCGGTTCCCGGCTTGCGCGGGAAGCAGGACGTGTGGCACAGCAAGCCCGCATCAATGAATTCGGAGCCACCCAGACATGATCGATCTCAAAGGCCGCATTGCCTTGGTCACCGGCGCATCGCGCGGTATCGGCTATTTCACCGCACTTGAACTGGCGAAAGCCGGCGCACAGGTCATCGCCTGCGCCCGCACGGTCGGCGGCCTGGAAGATCTCGATGACGCAATCAAGTCCGCGGGCGGCCTGCCCGCAACGCTGGTTCCTTTCGACCTTGCAGATATGGCAGCGATCGACAAGCTCGGCGGCGCCATCAACGAACGCTGGGGCAAGCTCGACATTCTCGTCGCCAATGCAGGCGTGCTTGGCGTCATCTCGCCGGTCGGCCATGTCGAGGCCAAGGTGTTTGAAAAGGTGATGACCGTCAACGTCACGGCCACCTGGCGGCTGATCCGGTCCGTTGATCCGCTGCTGCAGCAGTCCGATGCCGGACGCG
This sequence comes from Rhizobium sp. Root1334, assembly GCF_001426665.1. Lineage (GTDB taxonomy): Bacteria > Pseudomonadota > Alphaproteobacteria > Rhizobiales > Rhizobiaceae > Pararhizobium. The sequence continues at coordinate 152,950 of NZ_LMEY01000001.1, forward strand.
CGCTGGTCCTGTCGTCAAGCGCCGCCCATAAGTGCAAGCCCTTCTGGGGACCCTACTCCGCCTCCAAGGCCGCCGTCGAAGCGCTGGCCCGCACCTGGGCCGGGGAAACGCAGCGCCTGCCCTTGCGCATCCTCTCGGTCGATCCCGGCGCCACCCGCACTGCCATGCGGGCACAGGCCATTCCAGGCGAAGACCCGTCGACTGTACCGCATCCGTCCGAGGTGGCCGCAAAGTTGCTGCCGCTGGTTGGTCCGGATCAGACGGAGACCGGCAAGCTCTTCATCGTCCGCGAAAACCGCATCGCCGACTACCGCCTGCCGGATTGAGATTCTTCGCAGCTGCGTGAACGCCGGCACAAAAAAGCCGCCCGCAACAACGTTGCCGGCGGCATTTTCTATGAACTCAATGTCATGTCTAAGTCTTGTCGCCCGGCAGGCCATCTTCTCCGGGCTGCGAATGATCGGGGTGACCCGGCCATTTGCTGCCATATTTGCGGTGCCAGGCGCGCGCGCCGAACGGTAGCGTCAGCAGATAGCCGACGGCGGTAATGGCCATCGTTTCCCACGTAAAGCTCATCAGCGTTGCGACATAGAGCACAACAACCAGAATGACCGGGAGAACCAGATCGCGACGGACGCGGTTTTCCGACTTGCCCGACCAGACCGGCAGACGGCTGACGAGCAGGAATGCAATGAGGGCGGTGTAGGCGGACGAAATCAGGCCCAGCACGCGGTCCGTCTCGACGCCCAGCAGCCCAAGATAGACGGGCAGCAAAACCAGCATGGCTCCGGCCGGGGCCGGCACGCCGACGAAATACTCCGACTGCCATTTGGCCTTGATGTCGCGCTCGGCCATGACGTTGAAACGGGCCAGACGAAGACCGGCGGCGATGACGTAGATCAGCGCTGCGATCCAGCCAAACGACCGTGCCTGATCAAGCACATAGGCATAGAGGACGAGCGCCGGCGCGACGCCGAAATTGACGATGTCGGCGAGCGAATCCATCTGCACGCCGAACTTCGACGTTGCCTTCAAGAGACGGGCGACGCGCCCGTCGATACCATCGAGGAAGGCTGCGACCAGCACCATGGCAACGGCAAGCTCGAAGCGGCCTTCGAAGGCGAGACGAATGCCGGAAAGCCCGGCACAGATGGCAAGCACCGTAATCAGGTTGGGCACGAGCAGCCGCAACGGAATTTCTCGAAGGCGCGGGCCACGGGCCTCGTCGTCGTTCGGACCGTGCGGGTCAAAGGGCGGAAAGGGCGTTTCCATGATCTGCTCCTGTTTCGCTTTCGCCTCTTGCATCAACCGCGACGGCTGATGACCGGTCCCTTGGCAGAGCCGAATTCCGCCAGAACGGTTTCACCGGCAATGGCCGTCTGGCCAAGGCTGACGCGGGGCTCGGCACCTTCCGGCAGGAAGACATCGAGGCGCGAGCCAAAGCGGATGAGGCCGAACCGTTCGCCCACCTGCAGCGTGTCGTTCGGGGCCGACCAGCACATGATGCGCCGGGCAACAAGGCCGGCAATCTGGACGACACCGATGTCGCCATGCGTGGTTTCGATGACGAGGCCGTTGCGCTCGTTCTCGTGGCTCGCCTTGTCGAGTTCGGCATTGACGAATTTACCGGCCCGGTAGGCGATCCGGCTGATCTTGCCGCGCATCGGCGCACGGTTCACATGGCAATTGAAGACATTCATGAACACGGTGATGCGCAGCATCGGCACCGTTCCAAGGCCAAGCTCTTCCGGCGGCGTCATCATCGCGATCGACGAGACGCGGCCATCGGCCGGGCTGATCACCAGATCGTCGTCGAGCGGCGTCATACGCTCGGGATCGCGGAAGAAATACGCGCACCAGGCTGTCAGGATGAAGCCGACCCACATCAGTGGCTCCCAGAGGAAACCGAGAACCAGCGAAACAACGAAGAAACCGGCAATAAAGCGATAACCTTCCTTGTGCACCGGAACCAGTGTGTTGCGCACTGTGTTGATCAAGCTCATCTTACGGCATCTCCTGCAAATTTAACGCCATCGACCTAACCTGAAAACATGGCGGGAGCAATGCGGGGCGGTTGCTTTGCAGCCATGTTGACAATCTACGTGCGACGAAAGAAAATCTCCTTGTTGCTGTAGGGCGCATCGGCAGGAGCCGAAGGGGCTAAGCCCACCTACGACAGAAACCGTAGTTGCGCCCATGCCAAACATCGAAAACCTGAAGAAGCAGGCCAAGCGATATCTGCGCTGGCATCGTGAACGGCACCATCCCGTGGCGGCGGTCATTCGCGCCACCCTGCCCCGTTTCAGGCATCTCGCTGACCGCGACGTACTGGATGCACCGTTCTCGCTGGCCGATGCACAGGAGCTTGTTGCCCGCCAGAATGGATTTGAGCGATGGGAGGCGCTGACGACAGGAACCCACGCCATGAACAATCCCACCGGGACAATCTCTGAACGTCCCTATCTCAGCGGGACAGAGGCGGTTCTCTATGTCTCCGACTTCGCCGCATCCCTCAGTTTCTTCACCGGAAAACTCGGCTTTGCCGTCGATTTCTCCTATGGTGATCCGCCATTCTTCGGCATCGTTAAACGAGACAAGGCGCGGCTTTGCCTTCGGCTTGTTTCAGAGCCTGTGTTCGTGGGCGATATCCGCCAGCGTGAGGAACTGCTGTCGGCGGCGATAACGCTCGACAGCGCCGCTGATATCAAGGCACTCTTCCTTGAGTATCAGGCGGCCGGGATTACCTTTCAGCAGACATTGAAGACACAGCCCTGGGGCGCACGGACTTTCATCGTGCTTGATCCGAACGGCAACCTGATCCTGTTTGCAGGACCGGGCGACTGACGCTCAGACCGCTGCCGGGCCACGAACGATGACGCCGAGATCGTCGCTCTCGCGCACCTTCTTGAGTGTCTCTTCCGCCTGCGTTGCCTCACGCTGACGGTTCCACATCGAGGCGTAGAGACCGTCTCGGTCGATCAGTTCGCCATGGGTGCCTCGCTCGGCGATGCCGCCGTCCTTCAGGACGATGATCTCATCGGCATGGATGACGGTGGACAGCCGGTGAGCGATCACCAGCGTCGTGCGGTTCTGCGAGACGATGTCGAGGGCCGTCTGGATTTCCTGCTCGGTGCGGGTATCGAGCGCCGAGGTTGCCTCGTCGAGAATCAGGATCGGTGGACTTTTCAAAACGGTGCGGGCGATCGCCACGCGCTGTTTCTCGCCGCCAGACAGCTTCAGGCCGCGCTCACCGACCATGGCGCCATAGCCTTCCGGCAGGCTCTTGATGAAACCGCCGATCTGGGCGATGTCGGCTGCCGCCTCGACCTCCGCTTGTGTGGCGGAGATGCGGCCGTAGCGGATATTGTAGGCAATGGTGTCATTGAACAGCACGGTATCCTGCGGCACCATGCCGATGACGGCGCGCAGGCTCTTCTGCTTCACGTCGCGCACGTCCTGACCATCGATGGTGATCGAACCGTCCTGCACGTCGTAGAACCGGTAGAGCAGCCGCGACAAGGTTGATTTTCCGGCACCCGAGGGACCGACGACGGCGACCGTCTTTCCGGCCGGCACCTCGAAAGAGATGCCCTTGAGGATCGGCCGGGCCGGATCATAGGCGAAATGCACATCCTTGAAGGCGATGGCGCCCTTGTCGATCGCCAGTTCCTTGGCATCCGGGCTATCGACGACCTCTGCCTCGACTTCCAGCAGGTCGAACATCTGCTCGATATCCGTCAGGCCCTGACGGATTTCGCGGTAGACGAAGCCGATGAAATTGAGCGGAATGGAAAGCTGCATCAGCATGGCGTTGATGAAGACGAAATCGCCGAGCGACTGTTCGCCGCGCTGCACCGCCAGGGCGGACATTACCATCATCACCGCGGTGCCTGCGCCGAAAATCACCGCCTGGCCGAAGTTCAGCCAGCCAAGCGACGTCCAGACCTGCGTCGCCGAACGCTCGTAGCGCTCCATCGACTGATCGAAGCGCTGGGCTTCCATCTGCTCGTTGCCGAAATACTTTACGGTTTCGAAGTTCAACAGAGAATCGATCGCCTTGGTGTTGGCGTCGGTATCGCTGTCGTTCATCGAGCGGCGGATCGCAATACGCCAGTCGCTGGCCTTGATGGTGAACCAGATATAGAGGGCGACGGTGACGGCCGTGACCAGCAGGTAGCTGAACCCGTACCCCCACCAGAAGATCACCGCCGTCATCAGGAACTCGATTAGCGTCGGCACCGTGTTGAGGATGGTGAAGCGGACGATCGTTTCTATGCCCTTGGTGCCGCGCTCGATGATGCGCGACAGGCCGCCGGTGCGCCGCTCCAGATGGAAGCGCAGCGACAGCTGATGCATGTGGACGAAGGTGCGATAGGCAAGCTGGCGCACCGCATGCTGGCCGACACTGGCAAACAGCGCATCGCGCAGCTGGTTGAGACCAGCCTGCAACAGGCGGGCAAGATTATAAGCCAGCACCAGCATGACGGCACCGGTGAAGACCGCCGGCAGGACGCCGACAATATCGGTCTTGCCGTTAAGCGCATCGGTCGCCCATTTGAAAAAATAGGGAACAAGCAGCAGCACGACCTTGGCGACCAGCAGGATCACGGTCGCCCAGACGACCCGCATCTTCAGATCGGTGCGGTCACTCGGCCACATATAGGGCCAGAGATTGATGATCGTCTGCAGCGGATTACCCGAATCCGCCGATACCGTTTTCTTTTGCGCTGCCACGTCCTGTCCCGCCTTCGTTCACCCACCGCACGTCACATGCGGCAGTCCTTGCGCGTCTTGGATGTCACGACAATGAAGGACATCGAGGAGGTGGCGCGCAGATGCTATTTTCAATCAAAAGCGGCGCCCTTTTCAAGGCGCCGCTTTGTATCTCAGATAGGTCTTATCATCGGCAGCCGCAATGGAGCGGCAGTTAAAAACCGGTCAGGGCAGATGCTTCACATGCTTGCGGTGCATCTCTTCCGATTCGGATTCCGACATCGCCTTGTCCGGCACGCCGAAAATCTGGCCCGGAAGAATCCGGTCCGGATCGGCGATCTGGTCCTCATTGGCAAGGTAGATCGTCGTGTAGCGGACACCGGCGCCATAGACGCGGCGCGAAATCTGCCAGAGCGTGTCGCCACGGCGGATGATCACCGAGGTCTTGCTCTGCTGTAACGGTGCCTGCTGGACGGTTTTCGGTTCGGCAGATGCTTGGCCGGTGGCAGCGGAGGCATCATCGGTTACCGTAGCGGCAGTGCCTGACTCTGCGGCAGGCTTCTGTGCCGTCTCCGTCGTCGCAGGCTTGGCTGCATCGCTGCTTTCAACCGGTGCCGTGCCTGCCGCTGCGGCAGAATCCTGAGCAGGTGCCGGTGTCGTGGTTTGGCTGGCAACGGCATCGTTACCCGTACCATCAGTGCGCGGCATCAAGGCCGAACCGACCGCAGTCTCGATCTTGCCGAGCGATGCAGAGACACTTGCCGCATCCTTGGGGAGCGCCTTCAGCATGGTCAGCGCATCCGTCGCGGCCGAGGCGGTCTTGGCCGCCATTTCCTTGACATTCGCATCCAGATTGTCAGCAACCTTGAAATCGGCGAGCGACTTCAGAGCGATTTCTGTCGCCGAACGCGCCGCCGCCAGTTCTTCTGCCGACGGCACCTTGCCACCCGCAAACAGGCCCTTCAGCAGGCTCAGAGCCTTGGTCGCTTCCAGACGCAAGCCATCGAAGCTGCCGCCTTCGAGCGGCACGACGGAACCCTGTGCGTTACCCTGCGCCACGGCTGCCACCTGATCACCGGCCGGACGATCGAACGGCACGGCGGCACGCAACTCGACCTTGCTGCCATCAGCGCCCATCATGTCGGCACGGATCGTGTGGTTGCCGACAGGCAGCTCGATCGTGCCGTCGACGACGAAGCGGCCCTGCTCGTCGGTCTTGGTTTCTCCGACCAGCGTGTCGTCGGCGTAGATGCGCACCAGCGCACCCGCCTTGGCGTTACCGGCCACGAAAATCTTCTTGCCTTCAATCTCGACGGCCGAAACGCCAACAACGGATTTGTCGCCGGTTGCTGCGGCGGCAGCCGCATCGCCTGTCGCCGGAGGCTGAGCGGAAATTGCCGTACCGGCAGGCTGGGCGACATCCGTCGCGGTCTGTGCAACCGCCGGTGAAGGCTCGGCTTTGGCCACTTGACCGGAAGCAACGGCGGCCGCGCCTGCTACCGGCTTGGTGATGATACGGCTGGCCTCACCGGGCTTGGAGACCATGGCGAGCAATTCGCCTGTCTTGTCTTTCGGGATCGAGACGGTTGCGACTTCATCCGAGGACGTGGTCACGCCGTTTTCACCGATGCTGCGCAGCGTCAGCTGATAGTCGCCTGCCGGCAGCGGATTATCGAAGATCGCAGCGAAATCGCCGGTCGCACCGACATCTGCAGTCGCAACGACTGTTTCGCCGTTGACGATCTCCAGTTTGGTATTGGGCTGTGCCCGTCCTGCAATCACCGTCGAACCATCGGGCTCGACGCGCAGCACGTCGAAGGCAGGCACGGTCAACGCCGAAGCCGCATCGGCGGGCTTGGCATCGGTCGCAGTCGCGGTGTCGCCTGCGGCGGCCGGGCGCGCACTCTTGGCGTCTGCCGGCTTGGCGTCTGCCGTTTTGCTATCGGCGGTATCTGCTGGCGTTTGCGCCGGAGCTTGCGCCGTGACCTTGTCCTTACTGCCGTTGATATTGGGCATGACAAAGAAAATCATCAGCAGTGTCGCAATTGCCAGGACGATAAGAGCCACCCAGCCGGCCTTGTTCTTCATCATGCACATCTCCAAATGGCCCGGAACCGCCTACGCCCGGCATGGGCGCAGAAGGGCAGCTTTTTCCAAGCCTTACTGCCAGCAGCTTTCCGTCAGTTGCTGTTGAACGGAATCAACCTCACTATAACGTCAGCTCAAGCTTAAAAAATGCTAACGATTCCCGAGGTTTTCCACAAGCATCGCCGCATGTTCAGACCGGCCGAAAGCCCCGTTTCCCGTCATTTTTCTTGACGCATCCTGCCCACGGTGTCTCTTTGGGGCATGAGCGAGAAAAACATCCCGATTCGATCCGTTTGCGTCTACTGTGGCTCCCAGCCCGGACGCGATCCGTCCTTCATGGACGCCGGCCGGATTCTCGGCAAATCCATCGCCGAAAATCACCTTCGCCTCGTCTATGGCGGCGGCACGAAAGGCATCATGGGAGCCGTCGCAAGCGGCGTTCTTTCGCATGGCGGCCGCGTGACAGGTATTATACCAGAATTCCTGATGGATATGGAGGCCACCCGCCATTCGCTGGGGCAGCTCAGCGAACTGATCGTGACGCCGGACATGCATGAGCGCAAACACAAGATGTTTGAGCGTTCGGATGCGTTCGTCACCCTGCCCGGCGGCATTGGCACGCTCGAGGAGATCGTCGAGGTCATGACCTGGGCGCAGCTTGGCCGCCACCGCAAACCGATCGTGCTGGTCAACATCAACGGCTTCTGGGATCCGCTGATGAAGCTGATCCATCATATGGCCGACAGCGGCTTCATCCACACCGCCCACCTCGTCCAGCCGCTGGTCATCGACAGCGCCGACGAAGTCGTTCCGGCCCTGCTTGCCCATTGGGCCAGCCAGGTCGACCGCGACGGCGACGACGGCATCATCGCCAAGCTGTAATCGTCGCGGCGCAATGGTATTTGACGAGACCATTCGGCCGGTTCCTGCCCGTATTGATCGACCGGCTGCAGAGTTGTACTCTGGCGGTAGAACAAGGTGTGCCGGAAATATATTTTGATGAGCGACAAAAACAGCATTTCCGAAGATTTAAGCCGCCGCATCGATAAGCTGGCTGCCCGGTCAGCTTTGACGCGCCAGCAGATCATTGAGGATGCGCTATCGCATGGCCGCTCCCTTGCCTGGCAGGAAAAATGGGTTGAAGGCGTGCAGGACGGCATCGAAGAAGCCGATCGTGGCAATTTCGCCACCTCGGAGGACATTGCAGCGGTTCTGAACAAGTACAACCAGGCATAAGGGCCGTGCGGATCGTATGGACGAAACGCTATCTGCTCGAGCTTAGCCGCATCGGTGATTACATTGCCACGCGAAACCCACGGGCCGCTGCGCGCATCGTCAACGACATTCACGCAAAAACAGAAAGGCTGCTGTCCAGCAATCCTTTCATCGGACGCCGTGGCGAAATTCGCGGGACGCGGGAACTCGTCATTCCCGGCACGCCCTACATTGTTGCCTACCGCGTCGGAGATACGCAGGTAGAAATACTCTTCGTCCAGCATGGCGCCCGTGAATGGCCGGAAGACGCTTAACGCACGTCCGGATCCATCGGGATCAGGATGTCTCCAGGCTCATCGCGCCACGCAAACCCGCAAAGCGGATTTTGCGTGGCTTTGGCCTATTCGGCCGCGTTCGGCACGGCTGCCCGGCGGGCGCGGCTTTCCAGGATCATCGATGTCGAATAGACCGCCAGCGCTGCCCAGATCAGGATGAAGGCTATCAGCTTCGATGTGCCGAAAGGCTCGTGGAAGACGAAGACGGCGATGATGAAGATCATCGTCGGGGCGATGTACTGCATGATGCCGATCGTCGACAGTTTCAACAGCTTGGCGCCGTTGGCGTAGATCATCAGCGGGATCGCCGTGACCACGCCGCAGGCCATCAGCCACGCGACATCGGCCCAGCCGGTATCGGTGAAATGGCCCTGCCCGGTGAATTCCAGATAGGCGATATAGCCGAGTGCGGGAACGCTGAGCAACAGCACTTCGAGGAAGAAGCCCTGATTGGGTCCAACCGGCAACGTCTTGCGGAAGAAGGCATAAAGCCCCCAGGACAGCGCCAGGCCGATAGACACCCAGGGCAGACCACCTGCATCGAAGGCAAGCACAACGACGGCGATGGCGGCGAGAACGATCGCCACGATCTGTGCCGGGTTGAGCTTTTCCTTCAAAAGAACCGCGCCGAGGAAGATCGAGAACAGCGGATTGATATAATAGCCAAGCGCGGTTTCGAGCGCCCGCCCTGCCCCGATCGCCCAGACATAGATGCCCCAGTTGATGGTGATCAGCACCGCCGTCAGCATCGCCATCTTCAGCATGCGCGGGCTGCGCAACGCCACCTTCACGTCCTCCGTGCGGCCAAGCAGGATCAAGACGGCACCGGCGAGCGGCACCGACCAGACGATCCGGTGCGCCACAACCTCGAAGGCCGGAATATGCGCCACAGCCTTCATGAAGAACGGCAGGAAACCCCAGAGCAGATAGGCCGTTAGCGCAAAGGCGAAGCCACGAGGAGAATCGCCGTTTTGCACCGCTGGTGTTTGTTTCGCGTCAGTCATGGCATTTCATCCCGTTGCAGGCTGCCAATGGCAGTCCTTTGTCATTACGGCCGTCCTACTCCAAACACGGGTGATCAACCAATTCATTTCCGTGAACCTTGCTACAGCAATGCTCACAATGCTCTGCCCCGGCTGTTTCACCGCAGCTTGTCGAAAATACCCGATATTTTACGGGGTGCATTCTGGCGTTTGCCGCTTTAGGTTCCTTACCAGGCAATGACCGGTCAGAGATAAGGACTTCACGATGTCATCCATCCTCGCGCTCCACCCGATTACCCGCCGCTCGCTCCTGAGCGGTGTCGCAGCCACCTCCGCCCTGGTTCTCCTGCACCCCTTTGCCGCGCGCGCGGCCGCCAACCAGGCGCATCTGCGCATCATGGAAACCACCGACATCCACGTCCACGTCTTCCCTTACGACTACTACGGCGACAAGCCGAACGACACGCTGGGACTTGCCCGCACCGCCTCGATTATCGACAAGATCCGTGCCGAGGCCGGTAATTCCTTCCTCGTTGACAATGGCGATTTCCTGCAGGGCAATCCGATGGGCGATTACATGGCCTATCAGCACGGCATGAAGGAGGGCGATGTCCACCCGGTCATCAAAGCGATGAACGTGCTTGGCTACGAGGCCGGCACGCTGGGGAACCACGAATTCAACTATGGCCTCGACTATATGTTCAAGGTGCTGGGTGGTGCCAATTTCCCTTATGTCTGCGCCAACCTGACCAAGGGGCAGCTCGCAGCGAATCCGAAGGACGACCAGCTGTTCTTCAAGCCCTACACGATCGTTGAAAAAACCATCACCGATGGTTCCGGCGCCGCAAACGAACTGAAGATCGGCATCATCGGCTTCGTGCCGCCGCAGATCATGCTCTGGGACATCAAGAATCTCGAGGGGAAGGCACAGACGCGCGATATCGTCGAGGCGGCCAAGGCTTGGGTGCCTGTGATGAAGGAGGAAGGTGCCGATATCATCATCGCGCTCTCCCACTCCGGCATCGATGGCTCCGGCCAGAGCGACCGCATGGAAAATGCCTCGCTCTATCTTGCCGGTGTCGAGAGTATCGACGCCGTGTTTACCGGCCACCAGCATCTCGTCTTCCCTGGCCCCAAGAGCTTTGACGGCATCGACGGCGTCGATCCAGTCAAGGGCACGCTGCTTGGCAAGCCGGCCGTCATGGGCGGCTTCTGGGGCTCGCATCTCGGCCTGATCGATCTTCTCTTGGAAAAGGACGGCAACAGCTGGAAGATCGTCGATTTCACCACCGAGGCGCGGCCGATCTATCACCGCGAAGACAAGAAGGTGGTGGCTGATGTGCCCGACCGCGCCGATGTCCTCGCCGCCGCCAGCGCCGAGCACGAGGCGACGCTTGCCTATGTCCGCACGCCGGTCGGCAAGACCTCGGCGCCGCTCTATTCCTACTTTGCGCTGGTGGCCGACGATCCTTCGGTGCAGATCGTCTCCAACGCGCAGACCTGGTACATCCAGGACATGCTGAAGGACACGGAATACAAAGACCTTCCGGTTCTTTCGGCCGCTGCTCCCTTCAAGGCGGGCGGGCGCGGCGGTGCGGACTACTACACCGACGTTCCGGCCGGCGACATCGCCATCAAGAACGTCGCCGACCTCTATCTCTATCCGAACACGGTTCAGGCCGTCGTCATCACCGGCGCGCAGGTGAAGAACTGGCTGGAAATGTCGGCCGGCATGTTCAATACCGTTGCGCCCGGCGCCAAGGACGTGGCTCTGCTCAACACCACCTTCCCCTCCTACAATTTCGACATTATCGACGGTGTCACCTACCAGATCGATCTGTCGCAACCGGCGAAATATGACGGCGACGGCAAGGCCGTAAACCCGGATTCCAACCGTATCCGCAACCTGTCGTTCGAAGGCAAGCCGATCGACCCGGCCCAGAAATTCGTCGTCGCCACCAACAATTATCGCGCCGGTGGCGGTGGCAAGTTCCCGGAAATCGCCAGCGACAAGGTGGTCTTCGCCGCCCCCGACACCAACCGCGACGTCATCGTCCGCTATATCATCGCCGAAGGCACCATCAACCCGTCGGCCGACGGCAACTGGAGTTTTGCGCCCGTGGAAGGTGCAACGGCGCTGTTCGAGAGCGGCCCGAAGGCACGCGGGCTGATGGCTGATGTCAAGAGCGTGAAGATCGAGGATGCCGGCGATGGCGCGGACGGGTTTGCGAAATTCCGGCTGGTGTTGTGACTTTCGAGCGCTCCGATAGGCGCGCTCCACCGGCACAGGATCCGAAGTGTACCGGGGCATGACGTCTTAGCCCGCCTGATTAAATCAGGCGGGCAAGCTCCCGCCCCCTATAATACTAGGTGATCCCGAGCCACCACTCGAACTTGAAAGCACACCTCGCATGGATAACAGCCCGTCAATCGCAAAGGCGGCAGCATGGATGGTGACGTCTGTGGTCCTAATCCTGCTCATGGCTGTGTCGGGCCGCGTTATTACCCGCGAGCTCGACGTTTTCCAGGCAATGGAGATGCGGTCCGTCATTGCCTTTTTCATGCTGTTGCCGCTGGTATATCGCGAAGGCGGTATCAGAGCGATGCGAACCGGCATCCTGCCCAAACATATCGGCCGCAACGTTGCGCACTATGCGGGGCAATATGCCTGGTTGATGGGCCTGACGCTCATTCCGCTGGCTCAGGTCATTTCGATTGAGTTCACCGCCCCCATCTGGGCTGCGTTTCTGGCCGCAATCTTCCTCGGCGAGCGGCTGACATGGCGAAAAGGTGTCGTGATCCTTTTCGGTCTGGCAGGTGTGGCGCTCATCGTGCGTCCGGGGGCAGCGCCCCTCAATCCCGGCCATCTGATCACACTGGGCGCCGCCTTCGCGTTTGCGATTTCCTTCATTTCCACGAAGGCACTGACCCGCTCCGACAGCGCAACAAAAATCCTTTTCTGGATGCTCGTCATCCAGTCGATCATCGGGATCATTCCGGCGATCAACGTCTGGCTTTGGCCATCGGCCTCAACATGGCCGTGGATATTCCTGTTCGCATTCGCTGGCTCGTTTGCCCATTTCTGCATGGCGAAGGCGCTGTCTCACGCGGATGCCACTGTTGTCATGCCGATGGATTATCTGCGGGTGCCCTTGTCGGCAGTGCTGGGTTTCCTCCTGTATTCCGAGGCGATCGACAGTTTTACGGCGATCGGCGCTGGACTGATCCTGGTTGGTAACCTCTTCAATCTGCGGCGGCCGAATGCCAAGAAAGTCGAACCGACACCGACGTGACGATTGCAGGAGGTGGCGCGCGCCCTCGGTTAAGAAAGCGCGCCTCCTCCACAACAGCAACATGGGGCTTGCAGGCGAATACCCTACTCGGCCGCAGCCAAACCGGCCTGATCGCGGTTCTTCAACAGCTTGAACACGATCGAATCCATCAGCGCCTGGAATGATGCGTCGATGATGTTGTCCGAAACCCCGACCGTCCACCAGCGGGCACCGGTACCGTCGACGGATTCGATCAGGACGCGGGTGATGGCCTCGGTGCCGCCATTGAGAATACGCACCTTATAGTCCACCAGTTCCAGGTCCTCGATCTCCGACTGGTATTTGCCGAGATCCTTGCGCAGGGCCAGATCGAGCGCGTTGACCGGGCCGTGGCCCTCGGCGACCGACATGGTGGCTTCGCCATCGACCGAGACTTTGACCACCGCTTCCGAGACGGTCTTCAAATGACCGTTGGCATCGAAACGCCGCTCGACCATGACGCGGAAGCTTTCGACATGGAAGAAATCCGGCACCGAGCCGAGAATGCGCTGGGCAAGGATGGCGAAGCTGGCATCAGCACCTTCATAGGCATAGCCGGTTGCCTCGTTTTCCTTGACGATGGAAATCAGCTGATCGAGCTTGGGATCATCCTTGGAAACGGTGATACCGCGGCGCTTCAGCGCGTTGATGAAATTGGCCTTGCCGCCCTGGTCCGACACCATCACCTTACGCAGGTTGCCAACGCTTTCCGGCGTCACATGTTCGTAGGTGCGCGGGTCCTTCAGGAGTGCCGAGGCGTGGATGCCGGCCTTGGTGGCAAAGGCGGAGGCGCCAACATACGGCATCTGATGATCCGGCGAGCGGTTGAGAAGCTCATCGAACGAATGCGACAGCTGGGTGAGTTCCTGCAGCCGGTCGGCGTCGATCGCCGTCTCGAAGCGGCTGGTATAGGTTTCCTTCAGTGCCAGCGTCGGGATCAGCGTCACCAGATTGGCGTTGCCGCAGCGCTCGCCGATGCCATTCAGCGTGCCCTGGATCTGGCGCACCCCCGCCTCGACGGCAGCGAGCGAATTTGCAACCGCCTGGCCGGTGTCGTTATGCGCATGGATGCCGAGATTGGCGCCCGGTACGCCATGGGCAATCACAGCTGCGACGATGTCGCAGATTTCGGGCGGCTGCGTGCCGCCGTTGGTGTCGCAAAGCACGACCCAGCGGGCACCGGCGTCATAGGCGGTCTTGGCGCAGGCCAGCGCATAGGCCGGGTTGGCCTTGTAACCATCGAAGAAATGTTCGCAATCGATCATCGCTTCCTTGCCACTTGCGACAACAGCTTCGACCGAAGACTGGATCGATTCGAGGTTTTCTTCATTGGTGCAGCCAAGGGCGACGCGGACATGATAGTCCCAGCTCTTGGCGACAAGACAGATCGCATCGCTTTCGGCCTGCAAAAGTGCTGTCAGCCCCGGGTCATTGGAGGCGGACACACCGGCGCGCTTGGTCATGCCGAAGGCGACGAAGCGCGCGTTCTGGGTGCGTTTTTTTCCGAAGAATTCGGTATCGGTCGGGTTGGCGCCGGGATAGCCGCCTTCAACATAATCCATGCCGAACTCGTCCAGCAGCGCGGCAATGGCGATCTTGTCCTCGACGGAAAAGTCGATGCCCGGCGTCTGCTGGCCGTCGCGCAGCGTGGTGTCGAAGAGGTGGATTTTTTCGCGGGTCATCGGCTGGCCTCCGAACGTGTATTCCGAGCATGAGGTACATTACCCCCCTCTGTCGGCGACGCCGACATCTCCCCCACAAGGCGGGAGATTAACCGAATGCTCCGTGCTCGCCTCAACGGAAAGCTGGAAAGGGAAATGAATGATCTCCCCCCTTGTGGGGGAGATGTCACGAAGTGACAGAGGGGGGGGCAAGCGGCAAACGCTGTCATGTCAATTCTTCCCCGCAAACCCGTCCGTCGCCCGGATCAGCCGGTCGAGAATGCCGGGCTCGGAATAGGCATGCCCTGCCCCTTCGATCAGGTGAAACTCGGCTTCCGGCCAAGCCTTGTGCAGCGCCCAGGCATATTTTGCCGGGCATGGCATGTCGTAGCGGCCATGGACGATGACGCCGGGAATGCCATGCAGCTGGTGGGCGTCACGCAGCAACTGCCCCTCATCCAGCCAGCCGGCATTGACGAAGAAATGGTTTTCGATACGGGCAAAGGCGTGGGCATATTCCTCCTGCTCGAACGGCGTCGAGGTCGACGGTTCCGGCAAAAGCGTAATGGTTTCGCCTTCCCAGATGCTCCAGGATTTGGCGGCGGCAACACGGGTCGCCCGGTCATCGCTTGTCAGCCGCCGGTGATAGGCGTGCATCATCTCGTGGCGTTCGTTTTCCGGGATCGGTGCGATGAAGCGCTCCCATTTGTCGGGAAACAGTTCCGAGACGCCGAACTGATAGTACCAGTCGAGTTCGGCCTTGGTCAGCGTGTAGATGCCGCGCACGACGAGTTCGGACACGCGTTCGGGATGTTTTTCCGCATAGGCGAGCGCCAAAGTCGAGCCCCAGGAGCCGCCGAAAACCAGCCATTGTTCGACGCCGGCCATTTCACGCAGCCGCTCGATATCGGCAACGAGGTGCCAGGTGGTGTTGGCTTCCAGTTCCGCTTGCGGCGTTGACTTGCCGCAACCGCGCTGGTCGAACAGGGTCACGTCATAGAGTTTTGGATCGAACAGCCGGCGATGGTTCGCAGAGATCGTGCCGCCCGGGCCGCCATGCAGGAAGACGGCCGGCTTTGCGCCCGGCGTTCCGGATTTTTCCCAATAGATCGTGTGGCCGTCGCCAACGTCGAGATGGCCGGACGCATAGGCCTCGATTTCAGGATAGAGCGTGCGGAGAATTTCGGTCATGCTGTCTGCTTTCAAGGATGATCTTAAGCGCCGGTCAGGAGGCGTGCGGAAATTGCGGCCAGACTTCGGTGTCGTGGTCGGGATGCTGGAAGGAGATGATCTGTTCCTGCTGCATGTAGTAATTGGGATCTTCATGCACCGGCTGGTCGAAGATCGTTGTCACCCAGGCATTGCGGGCGGCGAAATTGACCTGGATCTGCGGCGCGAGATCGTCGCGGTTGTCGAAGGCGCCGATGGCAATTTCGAGCCCACCCGGATGCCTGTAGGTCAACGGCGTGCCACAGGCGGCGCAGAAGCCGCGGGCAATGTTGATGGATGACTGGAAATAGCTCGGCTCGCCGCGGGTCCATTCCGCCTCGCCTTCAACGGTGACCAATGGGCCGAAGAAGCCACCGAAGGCTTTCTGGCACATGCGGCAATGGCAGATCGACGGGCGGCCGAGGGCGCCATGGATCTTGAAGCGAATGGCACCGCACTGGCAGCCTCCGGTTCGGGTGGTTTCGGTCATCTCAGTCCTCCGGTGGCCAATGTTCAGTATCGTAGTCGGGATGCTGGCGGTTCGATTCCAGAATGGCAATGTGCCGCTCGGCGCTCGGCGCTGCGCCGTCATCGGTCTCCGTGCCGGGCAATCCCGGCAGGTGCGAAAACCATGGCATGCGCGATTCGACGCCGGATTGGGTCAGCGGCCGCACGTCATAGGGATCATCGAGCGACCCCAGCACGATATTAATGAAATCAGCCTCCGGCATATCGTAAAACAGCGGCGTGCCGCAAAGAAAACAGAAGCCGCGCCGGACCAGATGCGAGGAACGAAACCAACCGGGAGCGCCGCGGGTGATGCTGAAACTGGCGCGCGGCGCATTGGCGAGCGGCATGAAATAGTTTCCGGACGCCTTCTGGCACATGCGGCAATGGCACAGATGCGGATCGCCAAGCGTTCCTTCCGCCCGGTAACGCACCGCGCCGCACTGGCAGCCGCCGGTATAGATGCGGCTGATGCTCATCAGCGCTCCTCCGGCGGCCATTCGGCCGTATCATGATCCGGGTGCTGATAGGAAACCAGATTGGCAAGGAAGGATACGGCGTCCTGATCGGCCATCGTATCGTCGCCCGGCAATTGCGGGATGTGATCCACATAAGGCAGCTTGGCCTCAATGCCCCACTGGATTGTCGGGACGATCCCTTCCGGCCGGTCAAAGGCGGCGATCGTCAGCGCCACACCATCCGGTGCCTCGTAGGTCAGCGGCGTACCACAATCGCCGCAAAAGCCGCGCGACGCTGCGTTGGAGGACTGGAAGCGCTTGGGTTCGCCGCGTGTCCAGACAAGCTTTGCCTGACGCACAGAAACCAGTGGCAGGTAGAAATTCCCCGCGGCCTTCTGGCACATCCGGCAGTGGCAGACGGACGCATCGCCAAGCGCGCCTTCGACACGGAAGCGAACCGCACCGCATTGGCAGCCGCCCGTATGGACGATAGCGGTCATGGATGTTCCTCCGGCGCCAACCAGTTTTCGATTTTCAAACCCTCGACACGGGAAAATTCACGGGTGTTGTTCGTTACGAGCGTTAAATTGAGCGAACATGCATGAGCGGCGATAAAGAGGTCAGCCAAACCGATTGGCTGACCCTGACGCTCCAAATCATTACGAATGACACTGTAGTTCTGGGAAGCCGCGTCATCGTAGGGGAGGATGGCGATGCGGGATAAGGTATTCTCGACGAGATCGGATAGCCGGGGCGATCCTTTCTTCCTGATCCCGTAGCGCATCTCGGAGGCGACGACGGCGCTCACGCACAGTGCATCTTCACCGACCCGTTCCATGTACTGACTTGCAATACCGAAAGGGTTGCGGATCGCATCAGACAGAATATTCGTATCGAGCATGTAAAGCACACCGTTCACAGACTGAAGTCCTTCGGAAGCGGGCTGTCTTCATCAAGGTCCGGGAATTCTTCATCGAGCGGTTCCTGCGCGCGAAGCCACTCCAGCAAGCCGCTTTTCTTCTTCGGCTCGATGATCAACCGGTCACCTTCCTTGCGCATGATCGCCTCGTTTCCCGGGAGTTCGAACTCCACGGGAATACGGACGGCCTGATTTCGGCCGTTGCGAAAGAGTTTTACCTCGCGTCCCTGGTCAACCTTGATGACATTCATGACAGCCTCCTTCGGCATAGGCCTCAGCATATGCCTGTATCGTCAGTGAGACAAGTTCAGCGCCTGACCTCCCACGTCGTGACCCGCTCGCCCGTCGCCGCATCCTTGCCGTCCTTCAGCTGGATGCCCTTGGCGGCGAGATCGTCGCGGATCTTGTCGGCCTCGGCAAAGTTTTTGGCCTTGAGCATTTCAAGCCGCATCGCCACAAGCGCATCGACCGCCGATGCAACCGCACCGTCAACTTCCGCCTCCTTCGGCAGAACGCCAAGCAATGCAGCACTGGCGGCAAAGACCGGCAATGCGGCCGGGTCTGCATTCGCAGCCGATGCCAGCGCATGCAGGGCCTGCACCGCGGCGACCGTGTTCAGATCATCGGCCAATGCGTTGAGCACGGACGCATCCGGCGCCACATCGCCAGGCTTGCCGGCCGGCCATTTGGCCAGCAGGCGCTCCGCCTCCTCCAGCCGTTTGATCGAAAAATCGATCGGCTCGCGGTAATGCGTCATCAGCATGGCCAGACGCAGAACCTCGCCCGGCCACTTGCGGCCGCCAAACGTCTCGGTGTGCAGCAATTCGTAGATGGTGACGAAATTGCCTTCGGACTTCGACATCTTGCGGCCTTCGACCTGCACGAAACCGTTATGCATCCAGACATTCGCCATCACCTTGGTACCATGGGCGCAACGCGACTGGGCGATCTCGTTCTCGTGGTGCGGAAAGATCAGGTCGAGCCCGCCACCGTGGATATCGAAGACCTCGCCGAGATAGGCGGCCGCCATGGCCGAGCACTCGATATGCCAGCCGGGACGGCCCCGGCCCCAGGGCGAATCCCAGCCGGGTTCTTCCGGCGAAGAGAGCTTCCAAAGCACAAAGTCGCCAGGGTTTTTCTTGTGAATGTCCACAGCGACGCGTGCGCCAGCCTGCTGTTCGTCAAGGTTACGTTTGGAGAGCTCGCCGTAAGCCGACGTCGAAACGGTATCGAACAGGACTTCGCCATTGGTTTCATAGGCATGACCGCGTTCGATCAGCCGCCCTATCAGCGTGATCATGTCCGACTTTCCGTCCTCACGCGGCTGCACGAATTCGGTGGCACGCGGCTCGTGTGTCGGTTCAAGGCAGCCAAGTATCGCCACGTCGGAATGGAACTGGTTCGCTGTCTTCTCCGTCACGCGGCGGATCGCTTCGTTCAGCGACAGCGTACCATTGCCGATCTCTGTGCCGAAATCCCGCAGCGCCCGCGCATTGATCTTGTCGTCGAGGTCGGTGATGTTGCGGGCGTAGGTCACGTGGCTTTCGCCATAGACATGGCGCAGCAGCCGGTAGAGCACGTCAAAGACGATAACCGGGCGGGCATTGCCGATATGGGCGAAGTCATAAACCGTCGGGCCGCAGACATACATGCGGACGTCATCGGGATCGATCGGCGCAAAGGCCGCCTTCTCCCGGGTCAGCGTATTGTAAAACTTCAAGTCTGGCAGTCCGCTCATTTCCATCTCCCATTCCGCACGATACCGGATACACGCAGCCGCCAGGCTGGACCTTCACGTTGTCATCTTGGATTTTGGGAGACGAAAACGGCCAGGCCAGCGTTGAGGCTAGCGAATAATAATCCGGCAGATGCAGCAGATAACCGTTTTCATGGGCTGCTTTATCGCGCTTCGATCCGTCCTGGTCAAGAGGTCAGCCGCGCTCCAGCATCTTATGTTGCAATACTGGATTATTCGTCATCGTTTTGTCATGATTGCGCTTATCTGGAGAGGCCAGATGTCTGGGGAATCAAGGCTTTGAGAACTTGCACATTAAAGCCTGTTTCCCGGGGCACAATAAGGAGCGCCGTTCTGGTGGAGAACACAACGGACGAAGCGATTCCGCTTAGGGAAGCATCTGAGGAGAATTTGAAATGCCTGGCACAAAAACCGACAAGAACAGTCCGCGAGCGGCGGCCAATCTCGTCGAGCAATATCGTCCGCTTGGCCTGAAGGCCGTGCTTGCCGCTGCCCTGCAGATCAAGCCAAAGCCGGTGAAAAAGCCGGCCTGATCGCTCAAAAGAGCGACAGCTGCGGATTTGCAGGTGTTTCTTTCGGCTTTGAGGAAGGCCGCGCCGATACATGCACCGGCGTCTGAAGATCGGCGCCGGTATTGGCCACCTTGTTCACCTTGTCCGACACGGCGATGACGTCGAAATAGTCATCATCGACCGGGGCCAGCAAATCGGCGACATCGCGCGGTTCCTGTGTCCTGCAATCAAGCCAGCGGGCAAAATCCTCCGGCTTGATCACCACCGGCATGCGGTCATGAACATCGCCGACGCGCGTGTTGGCACAGGTCGTCAGGATGGCGGCCGTATCGACCTCGGATCCGTCCGCCGAAGACCAAGTTTCCATCAGTCCCGCAAATGCAACAATGCCGCCGTCTCTCGGCTTGATCCAGTATGCCTGCGCCGCCTCGCCGCTTTCCTTTGACGGCCGGTGCCATTCGTAGAAACCGGAGGCCGGGATCAGAACGCGCCTATGGCGCATCGCTGCCTTGAACGAGGCTTTTTCCGCGGCAGTTTCAGCCCGCGCGTTGATCAGCAGCGGAAAATCGCGCGGGTCCTTGACCCAGGACGGCGTCAGCCCCCAGCGCACCAGCAGCGCCCGGCGATCCGGCAGGTTGCTGCCGGGGCGCTGCCTCTCACCGGACATGACGATGATAATCGGTTGCGTCGGGGCAATATTGAAGCGCGCCGGAAAATCCTCAGTCTCCATAAGACCGAAAATATCCGCCAGTTCCTTGGGTGTCGCTGTCAGCGAAAATCGTCCGCACATGGCTTTCAGATCGCACTTCGCCTAAGGTGGGTCAAGATTTACAGCACTTTTCCGGTTCCATCGATATGACAGTTCCCCCCCAACTTGCCTCTTCCGCCATTCTCGAACGCAACGGGCGCTATCTGCTCGTGCGCCGCGCCAATCCGCCATCCGCGGATATGTATGCGTTTCCGGGCGGCCGCGCCGAGGCAGGCGAAACGCCGGCGCAAACGGCGGTACGCGAGTTTCATGAGGAGACCGGTATTCTGCCACGCAATCCGCTGCTGTTCGAGACTTACGATCTACCACCGCGTGAATCAGACGGGCCGAGTGCCCGGCATTTCTTTCTTTCGGTGTTCACGGTGGACGCCGACCCCGATCTTGTTGCCATCGCGGCTGACGATGCAGCCGATATCGGCTGGTATACGGCCGATGAAATCTTCGGCCTTCCCATTCCAGAAAGCGTGTGGGAATGCGTGGAAAAACTCGAGGCGCTGCGGCAGCGATGAGCCTGCCGCCAAAATCCACTTGCCCGCAGGCATGATTCGGGGCTTGAAAGGGAAATGATCCGTTTTCTGGCCGCACGATCGTCTCTTCTCCTGGCTTTTGCCTGCCTGCCGCTTGCCGCGCTGGCGCAGGGCGTTCCACCGGCGGGCGCGCCTGTTGCTGTCGCCGAGAAGCCTGCACCTTACGATGCGCGCCTGCTGCGTTTATCGGAAATCCTTGGATCCGTTCACTATTTGCGCACCCTCTGCAAGGATTCCACTGCAGATACCTGGCGGCAATCGATGCAGGATCTGCTCAACAAGGAAGCAAAGGGCGAAGCCGACCGGCGTGCGCGGATGACCGCCGCCTTCAACCGCGGCTACCGGACATTTGCCTCGGTTTATACGGCCTGCACGGCTCCGGCCGTGGTCGCTGACGAGCGATACCGTGCCGAAGGAGCAACACTTGCTTCAGAAATAACCGCCCGCTTTGGAAATTAACGATAAATTAACCTCTTTCTTCAGGAGCCCGTGTCGTTTTGGGAAAAGGCTGCTAAGGTTGTTAAGAGAGTGGTAAGAAGTGGCATCGCCCTGAGTCAGGTGCCAAGTAAAGAGCGTGAAACGGCATGGAACGAATGATGGAACCAAGTCTGAATGACATCGACGACATGATTGTTCATGAGAAGATGCAGGCAGCCCTGGAACACCAGAATGAGGCCTGGGCGGATGGCATGGCCGATGGCATCGAGCCTGAAATCATTGCCGACGCTGCCATTGCGCTTGCCATGCGCGAAACGATCCGCCTTCATGGCGAAGAAGGTGCCGAGGCCATGCTGAATTCGCTTCGCGAGCGTATGCTGGCCGGTGAATTCTCACCGGAACGCACCCTGCAGTAGTTTCGAGGCTATCATGGAACGTCAGCTGTCAGCATGCCGGATGCGTGCGGTTCGCCTTTCTGCGTTGCTGCTTTCCAGCCTGCTCGCCGTATCCATCCTTCTGCCCCATCCAGCCTTCGCACTCAGCGAATTGAAGCGGATACCTGGCGAAACGAGCCAGGATAAGCCGGCCAAGGACATTCCCGAAGAAGACGAGCCACGCGATACCGACCCCATGCAGATTCCGATGCCGGATCCGCTGGTCAACAAGCCTGCCCGTGACGCCAAGGATGATTCGATAGAGGACAAGGCGCCAGCCGCTCCGGTCGAGGTCCTGTCGGACGTTTCCAAAATTCCCAAGCCGGTCGCCCGGATGCGCGAATTGATCGTCGAGGCTGCCGCCTCCGGCGACATCGAACGGCTGCGGCCCCTGCTCGGCAAAGGTCCGACCCAGACTCAAGTCGGCGAGGCCGATGCCGATCCGATCGAGACGCTGAAGGGCCTGTCGGGCGATCCGCAAGGGATCGAAATCCTGGCGATCCTGCTCGATGTGCTGTCGGCCGGTTTCGTTCTCGTCGACAAGGGTACGCCTGAAGAAGCCTATGTCTGGCCCTACTTCACCGAAAAGCCGCTGGCATCCCTGACCCCGCCGGAAAAGGTTGATCTGTTCCGTCTGGTGACCGCCGGCGATTTCGCCGAGATGGAAGAAGGCGGCAATTACAATTTCTACCGCGTGGGGATCACACCTGACGGCCAGTGGAAATTTTTCGTGGCTGGCGACTAACGGCGGCGCAAAGCGCTTGCCGCGGCGCGTGCGAAATCCTACCTGTTTCACCTGACAAACAGGATAAACGCCATGCAGCCCGCCACCCTTCCAGATCGTGCCATGATTACCGTGTCGGGACAGGACGCGCAGGAATTCCTGCAAGCGCTGATCACCACCGATCTCGACCTTCTCGAAGACGGCGAAGCAAAGCCCGGCGCGCTTTTGACACCACAGGGCAAGATTCTGTTTGACTTCATGGTCAGCCGCGACGGCGCGACGATCAATCTCGAAACCGGCGCGGATCAGGCCGAAGCGCTGTTGAAGCGATTGACCATGTACAAGCTACGCGCGCCGATTTCACTGTCGCTCGCCAATCCTGCCGCCGTTGCCATCCGTTTCGACGAGGCGCCCGGCGCCTATCGCGATGCGCGTTTTGCCAAGGCCGGACTGGCCGTTTTCCGCACCTATGGTGGAGAGGGCGAAACGGCTGGCACCGGCGACTATGATCGCCTTCGCATTCAGAGCGGTATTGCCGTTTCGGGCTCCGATTATGCTCTGCAGGACGCTTTTCCCCATGATGTGCTGATGGACAAGAACGGCGCACTGTCCTTCAAGAAGGGCTGCTATGTCGGCCAGGAAGTCGTGTCGCGCATGCAGCATCGCGGCACCGCGCGGCGGCGTGTGGTGATTGTCGCAGCAGAAACCGCACTGCCGGAAACCGGAACAGCGCTGACGGTCAAGGGACGCTCGATCGGCACGCTCGGCAGCGTCATTGGCGCATCAGGCTTGGCGATCGTGCGCATCGACAAGGCTGGCGAAGCCATCGCTTCGGGCGAGCCGATCCTTGCCGGAGACACCGCGGTAACGCTCACCCTGCCCACCTGGACAGGCCTGGATTTCCCGGCTGAAGCCGGTGAGGAAAGCGCCTGATGTCTGCCCGTGCCTGGCAGCGCATGCTTTCCGGACGGCGGCTCGATCTGCTCGACCCCTCACCGCTCGATGTCGAGCTGTCCGATATCGCCCACGGGCTTGCCCGTGTTGCCCGCTGGAACGGCCAGACGGACGGTGATCACGCCTTTTCCGTTGCCCAGCATAGCCTTGTCGTCGAGGAAATCTTTCGCCGCCAGTTCAGCTGCACAGCCGAGGAATGCCAGATGGCCCTGCTGCATGATGCCCCGGAATATGTGATCGGCGACATGATCTCGCCGTTCAAGGCCGTGGTCGGCGGCGGCTACAAGGTGGTCGAGAAGAGGTTGGAGAGCGCCATTCATCTGCGTTTCGGCCTTCCTGCCGCGGCATCGGCGGAGCTGAAGACCCGGATCAAGAAGGCCGATCAGATCGCTGCCTATTTCGAGGCGACCGTGCTTGCCGGATTTTCACTGACCGAAGCGCGCAAGTTCTTTGGCCAGCCGCGCGGCATCACCCGCGAGATGATCCTGATCGATCCGCTGCCGGCCATCGAGGCGCAAAGATTGTTTGCCGAACGGTTTGCCGCGATCGAGGCGGAACGTTCGGCTTTACGGGCGGTGTCCTGAGATGCCGGTGATTGTCGTCTCGCCCCTGTCGCGCATCGCCGAAATGGCTGTGCGCCATCGCGCCCGCGAAATGATCAGCCTGATGGCCAAGGAGCAGGCCTTTCATCGTCCGGCCGTGATTACGGCTGACCGGCATCTACTGCTGGGAATGAACGATATTACCTTTTCCGGAAATGCCGCTCTTGTCGCTCCGGGCGAAGAGCACGTGCAACAGATCATCGACTTTGCGCGGCAATGGGATCGTTCGGCTCCGTTGCTGATCCACTGCTGGATGGGCATATCGCGCTCGCCTGCCGCTGCCGTTCTCGCCTCCCTGGCGGTTGAGCCCGATCAGGACGAAACAGAGCTTGCATTGCGGCTGCGCGCCGCCTCCGCCTATGTCACGCCCAATTCCCGGCTGATCGAGATCGGCGATCGGATGTTGTCGCGCGACGGCCGGCTGGTGGCGGCAATCAAGGCCATCGGCCGCGGTGCCGATACCGATGGAAACGTGCCCTTCGTCTTTTCCCCGCTGCCGGAGCCTGCCGCCCATGCCGGCTGACAGGACCGTTGGCGTCGAAATCGGCCTCAACGCCGCGATCGTCGCGGTGACCAGCCGCTCGCCGCGTATCCTCGCTGTCAGCGACGAACAGAGTGACAGCCGGGACGGCCTGCCCTTCGGCCCCTTCGACCCTGCCCGCCACCGGACATTCGAAACCAGCCTTCGAGCCAGCGTCGAGCAGCAGACGGCGCTTGATCTCGGGTACATCGAGCAACTCTACACATTTGGCGACCAGGGCCGCCACCGCTCGGCGGGCGAAAGCAGTACGCATATGGTATCGGTCGGCTATCTGGCGCTGACCCGCACGGACGCGGAAAACAACGCCCGCCTCGCCGAGGCCGGCGCCCATTGGCGCGACTGGTACAGCTACCTGCCGTGGGAAGACTGGCGGCAGGGCCGGCCAGTGCTGATCGACCAGATCATTCTCCCCGCCTTGCGCCAGTGGGAAATGGGCGGGCATCAGGACGAACGGATGGGCCTGCCGCAACGGCGCACCCGCACACGCCTTGCCTTCGGGCTCGATGATTTCCCCTGGGACGAGGAGCGCGTGCTGGAGCGCTACGAACTTCTCTATGAGGCCGGCCTGGTCGGCGAAGCCGTGATCGACGGCCGCGCCAGCGCCACCGCCACTCCGCCGGTTGGCCTGACAATGCGTCACGATCATCGCCGCATCGTTGCCACGGCGGTTGCGCGGCTGCGCGGCAAGATCAAATACCGGCCGGTGATCTTCGAACTGATGCCGCCGGAATTCACGCTGACGGATCTGCAGGCGACGGTG
This sequence comes from Rhizobium sp. Root1334, assembly GCF_001426665.1. Lineage (GTDB taxonomy): Bacteria > Pseudomonadota > Alphaproteobacteria > Rhizobiales > Rhizobiaceae > Pararhizobium. The sequence continues at coordinate 178,366 of NZ_LMEY01000001.1, forward strand.
GAAGCGATTTCAGGCCGCCACCTGCACAAACAGAATTTTCGCCGTCTGGTCGAAGGCGCGGAACTGGTCGAGCCGACCGGCATGCTGACGGCCGCGACCGGTGGACGGCCAGCCGCCCTCTTCCGTTTCCGCCGCCAAATTCTCGACGAACGTCCGGCCCCCGGCCTCAAAGTTGGTGGTCGATAAATGCTGCTGACAGCAACTGCCTTTTTTCAGGGTTGACGCACCGGCCCCGCGCTCCATCTCCCTCCCCTTCAAGCATGACAAGGGAAAGGCCCGATGGAACAACAGGCAACGGACGTCATCATCGCCACACGCACGGCGCTCAGTCAGGCAAGCGCGCTGGCGGTGCAATATTCCTTCTCGGTCCTCGGCGCCGTCATCCTTTTGTTTGTGGGATGGATCATTTCGCGGCTTCTGCACAACTGGGCTTATTCCGGCCTGTCACGGGTGCGCGGCATCGACGAGACGCTTGCCCGGTTTTTCTCCAATATCGTGCGCTACGCGGTCCTGTTGCTGGTCTTCATCACGGTTCTTGGCCAGTTCGGGGTGCAGACAGCCTCGATCATCGCGACCTTGGGCGCCGCCGGTCTGGCCATCGGGCTCGCGCTACAAGGAACACTGCAGAACATAGCGGCGGGAATCATGCTCCTGGTGCTGCGGCCGTTCCGGGTCGGAGAGTCGATCGAAACGCCTGCCGTCACCGGCACCGTCACGGAAATCGGTCTCTTCGCAACGGAGTTGAGGACAGCGGATGGGCTCTATCGCCTCGCACCAAACTCGACGCTCTGGAATGTACCGGTCACCAACTACAGCCGCGAGCGCCTGCGGCGCCATGACCTGACGGTAATCATCGGCAATCACGAGGATATCGATGCGGCTCAGGCCGCCTTGCTGGATCTTGCGAAAGGAAATCCGGCCATAGAACAAACCCCGGCCCCCTCGACTTTCATTGCCGATCTGAGCAAGGACGGGACATCGCTGACGCTTCGCTACTGGGTGGGCACCGCCAAATGGTGGGCGACGACACGCGATATGCTGCGTGCCGCCAAGCGTGTCTTTTATCTGCCTGAACAGCCAGCCGAGGATCCGGCTGCCTCGTAAGGCCGGAGCTGCTATTCGATAACCGCACAAGCGAGCCGGTCACCGGCATCACCCGAAGGCTGGCTGCGATTGTCATCGGATTTCGCATGCACCATCAGCGCCCGGCCGCGAATGCCGTTATCGGCATTGTCGAGCACCACCATGCTGTTGAAGACCTGCGCTCGCATGACGCCATCGGCGCCGACATACTGGTTGGGCATATCACCGGCATGCGGGCCGTTGGCGGCGAGAAAACCATGTTCGGCATTACCCGGGTTGAAATGCTTGCCGGCCGATTCATGATTGTGCGCGGCGTCGCATTTGCCGGTCTCGTGCACATGAAAGGCTACCCACTTTCCGGGCGGCAGGTTCGTCACCTCCACCTCGATCAGTACGCCATTCTTACCCTTCGTCAGGGTTGCCCGTCCCGTCTCCTTGCCATCCTTGCCGATGAAATTGGCGATGGCAGTCTGGGATGACGATTGCGCAAAAGCGCCTGTCGATGTGACGAGAACAAGGGCGAGCGTAGGGAGCAAGCATTTCATCAGACATTCCTCCAGTGGATGATTGGCTGAAGATGCAACGCCTGATGCGGCCAGCAGTTCCACAATCAACCGGTATGGCTGGAGAAACCCTGTGATGTGCGGATCAGAATATCCGGATCGCCGACGTGGTGATGATGACGAGGGAAACGGCGATCAGAAGCGGCCTGACCGGCAGGTGCTTGACGACGATCGCGCCGATGGGAGCAGCCAGCACTCCACCCAGCACGAGACCGATCGCCGAGCCGAGATCGGACCAGCCGAGCGTGAATACGAACGTCGCCGAGATCGTCAGGGTGACGAGAAACTCGGTCAGGCTGGTGGAACCGATGACCTTTTTCGGGTCATGGCCGCGGCCGATCAGTGATGTCGTCACGATCGGCCCCCAGCCGCCGCCGCCCGCAGCATCGAGAACGCCGCCACCCAAACCGATGAACGGCACGGCCCAATCCTTAACCTCGCGCACCCAGAGCGGCCGCACCGCCTTGAACAGGATATAGAGGCCGACCAGCACCAGATAGGCCGAAACGAACGGCTCGATCACCTTGCCATCAATGTTCGACACGCCGTAGGCGCCGAGCGCCCCGCCGATCATGCCAGCGGGAGCCAGCCGCGCGACAAGCCGCCAGTTGATGTTGCGCTGATAGGTATGCGATGCACCGGATGCAGCGGTCGTGAAGATTTCGGCGATATGAGTCATCGCGCTTGCCGTTGCCGGCGGGACACCGAAGGCCAGAAGGCTGGTGGTGGACAGCAGGCCGAAGGCCATTCCCAGAGCGCCATCGACCAATTGTGCGAAGAAACCGATGACAACGAAAATCCAGAAATCTGCCGACACGAACAATCCTTCTTCAAATCCAGCGATTGGAAACGCGGCCTATTTGCGCCAACCACGCCGTGTAGGTAAAGGTTCCCTGACGGCAATTCACAAGCCCTATGACCAACGGCCGTGATGAAAACAGGAGAAACCGATGAAGGTCATTGCTCTTCTCCTCGCCGGTGCTGTTCTGACGGCCCCGGAGGACAAGCCTGCCATTTCCGATTATTTCGGTAACAACGGTACCACCAGCCAACCGGCGATTACCCAATGCAACCTGACCAGCGACGACCTGAATGGACAGTTCAAAACCTGCCGCTACGACTGCGGCAAGACGCTGACGATCGGCGCGTGCCTGGTCTGTCCGTTCGTACTGCAACGATAGGAAGCAAGAGATGACGGGTTTCGACTGGCACGGCGATCCGATCAACCGCGACACAGTGGTCACCCGAACCTATCGCAACACCCAGAACGTCCGCCGTTTTCTCACCGCAGAATGCGGTGACGACTTTGCGTTCGATCGTGCTTTCATGGCCTGGATCAAGGACGGCGCGGAGAAGACGATGGGCGATGTTGCCGACGAATGGAAGCGGCGTCGGACAATTGCTGGTGCCTGACGCGCCCGCATTTAGCCGATGACGATATCAAGCCCGATATCCAGTGTCGGCGCGGCCATGGTGATTTTTGAGGTCGAGATATAGTCGACGCCGGTTTCGGAGATAGCGCGGATGGTCTGGAAATTAACGTTGCCGGAGGCCTCGAGCTTGGTCCGGTGCGGGTCGGCGGCATAGGCGTCCGTAGACAGCTGCCAGTGGGCGGCATTGACGGCCACGGCCTCCCTGAGCAGATCAGGTCCCATATTATCGAGCAGGATCACATCCGGGCTGGCGGTCAGCGCCTCGCGCATCTGGTCGAGACCATCGACCTCGACCTCGATCTTGACCAGATGACCGCAATAGGCGCGTGCCGCATGAACAGCAGAGGCAACGCCGCCGGAGACGGCGATATGGTTGTCCTTGATCAGGATCGCATCATCCAGGCCGTATCTGTGATTGGATCCGCCGCCGAGGCGCACCGCATATTTTTCCAGCGCCCGCAGGCCGGGAATGGTTTTTCGCGTGCAGCAGACTTTTGCCCGGGTATGGGCGATCTCGGCCGCGAACTTCGATGTGTAGGTGGCAACGCCGCAGAGATGCATGAGGAAATTCAGCGCGACGCGCTCGGCCGACAAAAGCCCGCGCGCCGGACCGGAGATGCGGGCCATCGCCGTGCCCGGCGCAATCCGGTCGCCGTCCTTCACCAGCGCCTCGAAGCGGATCGTCGGATCGATCAGGCGAAAGGCGGTGCGGGCAAGCTCCATGCCGGCAACGACACCGGTTTCACGGGCGTTCATTTCAGCTGTTGCCGTCCGGTCCGGGGCAATCGTCGCATAGGTGGTGATATCACCGGCGCGGCCGAGATCTTCCAGAAGGGCCATGCGAACCTGATCCTCGACCATCAGGGCGGGCAGTTCTGGGCGAAGGGCGGTTTGTGTCATGATTGAGCACTTTCGGTTTCGAACTGGTAGAATTCCTCTTCTCCCCTGCGGGGGAGAAGTGCCGAGCGAATGCGAGGCGATGAGGGGGGCGGCACGGCACAGTCCGGGTTTGCGGCCCCCTCATCCGCCCCTACGGGCCACCTTCTCCCCGGTGGGGAGAAGAACCACCTATACACTCTCCGTTTCCGCCACTTCGGCGACGACCCGGTCGGCTTCAGCGAGTGTGAGGAACGTGCGGTGCTTCCATTCCGGGCGCGGATCCGGGTAGTCGGAGCGGTAATGACCGCCGCGGCTTTCCGTTCGCAGATAGGCGCCGGTGGTGATCAGTTTGGCCGTGGTGACGATGTTGCTGAAGCGCAACCGGGTGTTCTGACGCTCGAGATTGGCAATTGCCCGGATGGCGCGCGTCAGCGTGTCCTGGCTGCGGATGACGCCGACATGATCGCTCATGATATGGCGCAGCGCCGTCAGCGGCGGGCTGTCTTCCAGCGTTACCGGATCGTCATTTTCTCCGGCATTGGCGCCCCAGTCGGTGATCTTCGGCTCCGGCAACATGCCCTTGATATTTTCGGCGATGCGGGCGGCAAAGACCACGGCCTCAAGCAGCGAATTGGAGGCGAGCCGGTTGGCGCCGTGGACGCCGGTGGAGGTCACCTCGCCCGCGGCCCAGAGTCCATCGATCGAGGTCCGGCCTTCCGCATCGGTCAGGACGCCACCCATGTGATAATGAACCGCCGGAACGACCGGGATGGGCTGTGTGACCGGATCGATGCCTGCCGACATGCAGGAGGCATAGACAGTCGGGAACGCTTCGGGGAAATGTGCGCCGACCGCCTTGGTGCAATCGAGAAACGCGCCGCGCCCGGCCTGCACTTCGGCAAACACACCCCGCGAAACGATGTCGCGCGGTGCGAGTTCGCCGTCCGGATGGATATCCAGCATGAAGCGTTTGCCGGCCGAATTGATCAGGTGGGCGCCGTCGCCGCGCAGGGCTTCGGTTGCCAAAGGGGCAGGATCGCGGCCGATATTGATCGCGGTCGGATGAAACTGGATGAATTCCGGATCGGCGATGATCGCACCGGCACGCGCTGCCATACCGACACCCTGGCCGCACGCTTCGGTCGGATTGGTGGTGACGGAAAAGAGATGGCCGACGCCGCCTGAGCACAGCACCACCGCGCGGGCCGGAAACGACACACGGTTCTTCGACTGTCCGGCATCCGGACGGGCGATGACGCCGGAGATGAACCGGCCCTGCCGCACCAGTTCCTCGACGACATACCCTTCCAGAACGCGGATCGACGGCGTGTTGCGCACGGCGGCAATCAGCGCTTCCATGATCGCCTTGCCGGCCATATCACCCTTGACGCGGACGATGCGGCGCTCGGAATGGGCGGCTTCGCGCGACAGAAGCAGCTTGCCTTCCAGATCGTGATCGAAGGGCACGCCATAGCCGAGCAGATCGTGGATGCGGGCCGGGCCTTCCGCCACCATCAACCGCGTCATCTTTTCATCGACGATACCGGCCCCGGCCACCAGCGTATCGGCAACGTGTTTGTCGATCGTATCGCCAAGTCCCATGGCAGCAGCAATGCCGCCCTGCGCCCAGGCGGACGAAGCGCCGTGACCGATGGGCGCTGCTGCGAGCACCGTTACAGGACGCGGGCTGAGCTTCAGCGCGCAGAAAAGCCCGGCGAGGCCACCGCCGACAATGACGATATCGTCGATGCCGTTGAAGGACTGTGGGCGGAAATGATCGGTCAGCATGCTCTTCCTCCTCCGGGAGTGTCTCCCTCTTCTCCCCTGCGGGAGAAGTGCCGAGCGCAGCGAGGGGATGTGGGGGCGGTAGGGCAAACTCCGGTTTGCTCGCCCCCGTCATCCGGCCTCCGGTCACCTTCTCCCCGCTGGGGGGAAGAGGCAGCGCCCGGCTTCCCCTTTATTGCTTCAAATTCACCATCCGCTCGACGGCAAGCCTGGCGCGATCGGCGATTGCCGGATCGACCAGAACTTCCTCCGTCATGAACAACAGGCTGTCGAGAATCTTCGGCAGCGTGATGCGCTTCATGTGCGGACAGAGATTGCACGGCTTGATGAAATCGACGCCGGTGATCTCGGCCTGGATGTTGGAGGCCATCGAGCATTCGGTGACCAGCAGCACGCGCGGCGGGCGCTTGTCCTTGACATAGTTGATCATGCCGGCGGTCGAACCAGCGAAATCGCAGACGGCGATGACATCCGGATGGCATTCCGGGTGACCGATGATCTCGATCGACGGATCGGCTTCCTTGTAGGCCAGCAGCTCGGCCGCCGTGAAGCGCTCGTGCACTTCGCAATGGCCCTTCCAGGTGAGGATCTTCTTGTTCGTCTGCTTGGCGACGTTCATGGCCAGGTATTCGTCGGGGATGCAGAGGACGGTGTCGCTCTCCAGGCTTTCAACGACGGCCAGCACGTTGGACGACGTGCAGCAAATGTCGGTCTCGGCCTTCACGTCAGCAGAGGTGTTGACGTATGTCACCACCGGCACGCCGGGATAGCGCTGTTTCAAAAGCCGGACATCGGCGCCGGTGATCGATTCCGACAGCGAGCAACCGGCCTTGCCGTCCGGGATCAGCACGGTCTTTTCCGGATTAAGCAGCTTGGAAGTCTCGGCCATGAAATGCACGCCGCACTGGATAATGATCTCGGCATCGACCTCGGTGGCATCACGCGCCAGCTGCAGACTGTCGCCGACGATATCGGCGACGCAGTGGAAGATGTCCGGGGTCTGGTAATTATGGGCGAGGATGACCGCGCCACGCTCTTTCTTCAGCCGGTTGATGGCATGCACATAGGGCGCATAAACCGGCCATTCGAAGGCGGGCACGAACTGCTTGACGCGCTCATACAGATGCTCGGTTTCGCGGGCGATCTCCGGCGTGAACGTCAGGTCCGGCCGCTCGATTATGCCGAAACGCTCGGCTGCGGTCTTTACCGCGCCGGAACCTTCAAGGGTTGCCTTGCTCTGTGCGATGGTCATCGACTGCTCCTCTTGCCGCCCCTCCGGCGGCTGACCTATTTTGCTCAAACTGAGCATAATAGGATCAAAACAAAACCGGCAGGGCCGGGAGATGAGATTTAGAAAGTTTTGTGACAGTTTTCAAGAATGCACTCCCGCTATTTTCTGCGGGAGTGCAAGAAATCGCGGGTGTCAGGCCACCGCTGGACGGGTCACAGCCTTTTCCTCGATCGGCCAATGGACGATGGCGGCAAAGACGCCAAGCGCCACGCCGAGCCACCAGACCGGATCGTAGGACCCGAAATGGTCATAGAGATAGCCGCCCATCCAGACGCCAAGGAAGGAGCCGATCTGGTGCGACAGGAAGACAATACCGCCAAGCAGGCCGAGATGGCGCGTGCCGAACATGATGGCGACAAGCCCGTTTGTCGGCGGCACCGTCGATAGCCAGAGCAGGCCCATGAGCGCGGCAAAGATGATCACCGACGTTGGCGACTGCGGCAGCAGCAGGAAGGCGGACACCACCACCGACCGGCCAATATAGATCCACGACAGAAAATACGGCTTCGAATAACGCTGGCCGATGAAACCGGCAGCGAGCGAACCGATGATGTTGAAGAAGCCGATCAGGGCGAGCGCAATCACCGCGTAACGCGCATCGATGCCGATATCGCCGATATAGGCCGGAAAATGCGCAGTGATGAAAGCCACCTGATAGCCACAGACGAAGAAGCCGGTGACAAGCAAAAGATAGCTCTTGTGGCCGAGTGCTTCCTTCAGCGCCTCGCCGATCGACTGCTTGTACTGCGCTTCCTTCTGGGTGCCGGACGAGGAGTTGCCACGCAACGGGATGGCAAATAGCGGCACCAGCAACATCAGCGCGCTCATGTAGATCAGGCTGTCCGACCAGCCGAAGGCGGAGATCAGGCCCTGGCTCAGCGGCGCAAACAGGAACATCCCGGCGGAACCGGCCGCCGTGCAGATGCCGAAGGCCATCGAGCGCTGCTCCGGCGTGACGTTGCGGGCGAAGGCCGACAGCAGGATACCGAACGAACCGGAACCGACCCCCAGCCCCACCATGACGCCGCCGCCGATATGCAGCCAGATCGGCGCGTTGGCAAATGCCATGATGATCAGGCCAGCGGCATAGACGAGACCGGAAAAAGCCAGCACTCGCCAAGAGCCGTATTTATCGGCGATTGCCCCGAAGAACGGCTGGCTGACGCCCCAGGCAAGGTTCTGGAAGGCCATGGCAAGGCCGAACGTGGTGCGGTCCCAGCCGGTATCGGCGAGCATCGGCAGCTGGAAGAAGCCCATGGCCGAGCGCGGTCCGAAGGTCAGAACGGCGATGAGGGACCCGGCAATGATGATTAGCCAGGGCAGACCGGGACTGGCTGCGGGCGCCCGCGTTGCGGATGGGGAGGAAACGGCGGACATGAGCGACTCCGTGTGATTGAGGCCGCAACTTACGCTGTAGCATCTTGCTAAAAAAGCGAAATAAAATGACGTTCGGATCAGCCACATTGATGGATAAGCCGCTATCGATCAGCGACGCGCGCGAAAACTATTACGATAATCCCGCGGCGTACGCATCTTCAACGCCTTGAACTGGCGATTGAAATTGGCAAGCGAGCCGTAACCGACCTCACCGGCGATATGGGCAACCGGCCGGTCCGTTCCCGATAGCAGCGCGCAGGCTTCGCCGATCCGCAGGCGCATGACATAGTCCGATATTGTCGTTTGCAGATGGCGCCCGAACAGACGGTGCAAGCCGGACGGACTGAGGGCGGCGATCCCCGCCAGTACATCGACCGGCAGGCTTTCGGCGTAGTGGAGGTGAATATGATCGAGAACACGATCGAGACGGGCGCGATCGCCCTGCCCTGCCGCCGGTACAGCCAGTGTGCTCGACAGGGGCTTTGCTTCCCTATCACGGGCAAGCAAGGTCAGAATTCGAATGGCGCTCAGCAACCGGTCTTCCGGCGGCTCGGTGAAAGCTGCCTCGATCAGCGGCCGGGCTTGCGCTGCAAACTGCGGCGAGAATTTCAGGCCGGCGCTTGCGCCTATCAGCATGACGCGCGCGGCGGCCAGTTCCGTGAAGGTCGCATCGAGGGCCTCCACCCATTCCGGGCGGAACCACAGGACCAGCGCCACATGCGGACGGTCCGTATCGATCTTTTCGGCCGAACACCAGGTATGCGGCAGGTTGGAGCCCACCAGCACGAGGTCACCGTCGTCATACGTCCCGATATGATCGCCGATGAACCGTTCGCCGCGCGAATTGAGCGTCAGCGTCAACTCCAGTTCGGGATGGTGGTGCCATTGAAACGGGATACCGTCGTCCAGCCGGCGGTTGAGCATCGACCAGGATGAATCGGCGGCAGGCCGCAAGCGCTCAAGATGTGGCTTCATTCCCGCATATTCCCAAACAACTACGCCAGAATAGTATCAGAACTTGCGTCGTGGCGACAACATCAACACTCCAAGGGGGCTATCCTCTCTTCATCGATACACGTCATGGAGAAGAGGAAGCGCCATGCAGACTGCCGCCAAGAAAGACAGCCATCCGACCAGCAGCGCGGTCGAGACGCAGCTGAAGGACATCAAGAAGACACTGCCGCTCAGGGTCTTGTCTGAAGCCGATTGGCAACACTGGATCACCCGCGGTTACGTGATCGTGCGCCAGGCCGTACCGATGGCGAATGTCGAGCGGCTGGTCAACCTGCTCTGGCAGTTCGACGAAAAGGACCCGGCCAATCCGGACACTTGGTATGCGCCGCAACGCCGCGAACACAAGATGAAGGAACTCAACAATACTGGCATGCTGGAGATCTACAATCACCAGCATCTCTGGGACAATCGCCAGGAGCCGCGTGTCTACGGCGCCTTTGTCGATATCTGGGACCGCGAAGACCTCTGGGTGACGATCGACCGGGCAAACCTCAATCCGCCGAAACGGGTGAAGGGCAATCCGGGCGGCTTCATCCACTGGGATGTGGATACCTCGATCACGCCTCTGCCTGTCGGCGTGCAGGGCGTTCTCAGCCTGAAGAAGCAGGACGGCGATGTCGGCGGATTCCAGTGCATTCCCTGGCTGTTCGAGCACCATGAAGAATGGGTGAAAACGCAGCCCACTGACCGCGACCCGATGCATCCGGACACAGCAGGCCTTGATGTCGTCAACATCGAGATGGAGCCCGGCGATCTGTTGATCTTCAACTCGTTGCTGGCGCATGGTGTGCGGCCAAACCATTCCGGCGACCGGGTGCGAATGGCGCAATATATCTCCATGCACCCGGCCGAGGAGAGCAACGAAACCGAACGGCAGGAACGCATCCGGCTCTGGCGCGAACGCGACCATCCCCGCCGCGATGCCTTTCCCGGCGACCCACGCGAATGGGAAAAGCAGAATGCCGCGACCGCTGAACTCAGCCCCCTCGGTGAAAAGCTGCTTGGCTTGAAGAGCTGGACATAACGTTTTTAAGCAGGGTGTTTTTCACCGGTGAAAAACACCCTGCAAGACTGTCCGTATGGGCAAGGGCCAGCGGCTGATAGCTTTCCCGCAAACATCACGCGGAGGTCATCATGCTCGACAGGACAAAACCAACCGGCATCACACTTTGGGACGGACGCAGCATTCCGCGTCTTGGCATGGGCTGCTGGGCCATCGGTGGTCCATTCTATGCCGGAGACGTGCCGCTCGGCTGGGGTGATGTCGATGATGCGGAATCGATCCGGGCGATCCATCGCGCCATCGATCTCGGTATCCGCTTCTTCGACACGGCGTCGAACTACGGCGCCGGTCATTCCGAGGATGTTCTGGGCCAAGCCCTCGCCTCTCATCCCGACATTGTCATCGCCACCAAATTCGGCTTCGCCACCGATCCGGCAACAAAACAGGCGACAGGCGCCTTTGCGTCGCCGGAATTCATCCGGGCCTCAGTGGAAACCTCGCTAAAGCGGTTGAAGCGCCAGCGGATCGACCTCCTGCAATTCCATCTCAATGAATTCGATCCGCATGAGGCCGATGCGGTCTTTACCACACTCGACGGCCTGCGAGCCGAGGGCAAGATCGCCGCCTATGGCTGGAGCACGGACTGGCCGGACCGGGCGGCGCGCTTTGCCGGGCGCGATGGCTTCGTTTCGGTGCAGCATACGATGAACGTTCTGGAGCCGGCAGACGAGATGATCAGGCTCGTCGAACAGACCGATCTCATTTCGATCAACCGCGGCCCTTTGGCAATGGGTCTGCTCTCCGGCAAGTTCAAGCCGGGCGACCGACTGGCCGCAAACGATGTGCGCAGCGCCGATCTCGACTGGCTGCAATATTTCCGCGACGGCGTGGTCTCTCCTGAGTTTTCACGGCGGCTCGATGTGATCCGCGACCTCCTGCAAACGGACGGCCGGACATTGACGCAAGGGGCTCTCGCCTGGCTTTGGGCACGCTCGCCCAACACACTACCGATCCCCGGCTTTCGCACGGTGAAGCAGGTCGAGGAAAATGCCGGGGCGCTGGAGAAGGGGCCACTACCAGCACTGGTCATGGAGGAGATTGACGGCGCGTTGCGGTGCGAACGGCGTTAAGCCCTGATCTTCATCGGCCAGCGGTCGGCTCGTTCGCTGACAACACGCATCTCGTCGCCGAGATTGATCGCGCCCTCGCTGCGCGGCACGGCATTCCAGCCGAACAGGACACCCGGAACGCGACGGTCGGCTGACATGCGCTTTTCGGCAAGCCCCTGGATCGGGTTGCCGCCGATGCGCTCGCCGGTGACCTGGTCCTGCGTTGTCATGATGCAGCGGGCGCAGGGTTTGACGAGATCGAAGATGATGCCCCCGATCTCGACGCTTTCCCAAAAATCCTCTTCCCAGGGATCGTCATTGTCGATCAGGATATTGGTGCGGAAACGGTCCATACCGACCGGCTCCTGTCCCTTTGCAATCAGCGTGACGTTGAGATCGGCAAGCGACGATGTGGTGGTGATCAGCACCGGAAAACCATCGGCAAAGCCGACGGGTGCCGCCTTGCCCGCCCATTCCTCGCCGACCGCGCGGGTGGCGCGCTCATCCATATGCACCAGCTTGACCGGGCGGCCGAACCAGCCGGACAGCGTGGTATTGGTATGGTCTTCGGACACGGCGGCGTTGACCTTGCTGTCCCAGACGCGAACATCCAGCCGCCGGGCGGGATCGAAGGAGACGGTGGTGGACCGGGTTCCCATTTTCAGGTGAACGCCGCCGGTCACATGGGTGGCTTCCACCTGCGCCAGAAGCTGCAATTCGCGCTGGGTGATGAACTTTCCGTCGGGATCGACGACCATGAAGCGGCGGTCTCCGGCCAAGCCGTCATGCTGGATCGAAACCGAAGTCTGCGGGATGGCGCGGCCGCTCTTCAGCGGGTGGATGTTGAGACCAGTCACCTTCATGTCGTCACTCCCGAGCGTTCAGATTGTGATTCAAGCGCATTGCAGATCGATTCCGCAGATCACGGCAAGGCTTTGGTTTTTCTAGATTTCCTCAAGCAGCATGCCGAGCACAGCACGCAGCCGCTCCTGCCCTTGGCGGGCAAGCGCCCGGCCCGCCGCCGTCTGGAAACCATCGGTCAGCTTGAACAGTTTTGTCTCGAAATGATCAATGGCAAAGGCCTTGTCGTCGAGCGGGCGATTTTCGGCGAGTGGATCCAGCGGATCATAAAGGCCGCTGCCCATGCGTCCGGCAATGTAGAAGCAGCGGGCAGCACCAATCATGCCGATCGCATCGAGCCGGTCCGCATCCTGCAGAATTTTCGCCTCGAGGCTTTCAGGGGCAATGTTGGCAGAAAAACTGTGCGTGACGATCGCGTGGGCGACCGCAGTGATGTCCATGGTCCGCCAGCCGAGCGCATCCAGTATTTCGAATGCCTTCTCGGCCGCAAGCCGCGAGGCATGGGCGCGATCGGGCGAATTCTTTTCGACCGAAACGCAATCGTGCAGCAAAACCGCGGCCGCGATGATGCGCAGGTCTCCGCCTTCCGAGCCGTGGATGCGCAGCGCATTCTTCCACACCCGGATCAGATGAGCGGCATCATGCGAGCCGTCATTGCCGGAGACGGCGTAAGGCAGCAATTGTTCCGCAAGAGCCTGGTGAGGCGCAAAAGCGGCGGCGAGCGAAACACTGTGGCTCATGCGGCGTCCATCCAAACGGTTGCTGGAGAATCGAAACAGCTCAGGCTGTTTGACCCGGTTCCGCCTCGATGTCCACCGGTGTTTCCTGCTGTGGCCCGGCACCCGCCCTGCCGGACAGGATCTTCTGGTAGAACAGCCCGATGCCGATCAGCACCGCGCCGAGGCCGATAAACGAGAGCGCGCGCAGAAAACCTTCGAGATTGGCCATGTCGATCAAGAACACTTTCAGCACCGAAACGAAGACCAGAACCGCCGAGGCGATGCGGATGCTCTTGGCATTGAAGCGGGAGCCGAGCACCAGCAACAACACGCCGAGCAGCAGCCAAACGACGGAATAGGTATAGGTCTCGCCCTGCACAAACCCTTTCCAATCAGCGATGTTCTGCCCCTGCCAGAACCGGCGCACCGACAGCGTTGCCCAGGCAAAGGCAAGTACCGCAGCGGCGACGGCAAGGATCGTCACGTAAGGCACCGGCCGCTTGCCTCGGGCATACCAGGCGAGGCCGGCATAACCGAGCCCCGGCAGCAGGTAGCCGATCAGCAAGAGATCGAAGAACGGGATCGAGCCGAGCAGTTCGCCGCTGAAATAAGGATTGAGCCCGATCAGATGGGCAAAAAGGATCGACAGGATCGACAGGACACCAATCACCATACTGCCATAGTGGAAAATCGGGCTCGGTGACTTGCGGTCGAGCGTCATCATGATGCCCGAGGCGCCGATGGCAAGCAGCGTGTAGATCGACTGTTCGCCGAGTGTCGGCACGGCGCTGTCGAGCACGCCGCCGTTCATGGCATGGCGCACGAGGATGGCGACCGTCAGAAGCACGAACAGGCTGGCAAGCGCCTGTAATAGATTGCGCACCCGCAGATCCGGCCAGCGGCGCAACTCGAATGCCGAGAAGACCAGCAGCAGCGCCGGAATGCCATAACCGGCCAGAAGCGCGTTGAAGACCGGTGTTTTGCCAAGATGGAGAGTGCCAACGATGGTCGGTTCCCAGGCGATACGGGCAAGCACGGCGATGGCGGCGCCGACCATCATCCAGGGCAGTGACGGCCAGGTCCGCAGACGCGTGGCCGCGACATAGGCTGCGCCGACAAGCGCAATCAGGATGGTGGTCGCGAGACCATCAGTCAGGGCATGCAGCGCAATGATGATCAAGCCAAGCGAACCGGCGACGAGGAAAGCCTGTGGCAGATCGAGGCCGTCATCGCCGCCCTTGCTGCGCGAGAACCACTCGGTGAGGCCGAGGAGGACGAGGCCCGCAGCCAGCGCAAACAATCCATGTGGCAGATCGAATGTCAGATTGCCAGTCATCAGCAGAGACATGCCGATCAGTGCGATCGGAACAACAGCCGTGATGGTGGCCCAGATGGTGGCGAGCGGCGGACGGTCCTTGCCATGCAGATGGATGGCAAGGGCTCCAAGCGCGATGAACACGCCGGACAAAATCATACTGGCCAGCATCGCGGTGTGACCGGAAACAGCAAACGTGACGATGTGGCCGGGGATGGTTGGATCGATGAATGTCAGAAGGCCGCTCAGCGCCGTCATGCTCCAGACGCCCAATATCGTGCCGACGGCGGAGAAGATGGCAGGATAGACGGCATAGCTGCGCGTCGCACCAAGCGCTGCCAAAGAAGCAACGACAAGGCTGAACTCGATGACCGGATAGCCGGAGGCGGTGGCGAGCGGGCTGATCATCGCCAGCGCAGTGAGAAGAGCGGAAATGCCCGCTGTTACCGTGATCGCCACGAAGGGCGGGGTCATGGTGCGCTCCCACGACGACGGCACGGCTGCAAGCGGCTGGTCCGGCTCTGCCGGCTGGTCATCGATGGTGTCCGCCAGTTTGCCCGGCCAAATTAAGCCGACACCGGCGATCATCACCAGCATGATCAGGGTGACGGGCCGTGTCTCAAATGGCGTTGCCGAGGCGATATAGGCCAGTGCCCAGAGGCAAAGGCCGATATTGGCCATCGATGGCACCACCGTCCAGCGGCGGATGCGGGCGGCAAGAAGGGTGGCGATCCAGGCGATGCTGAGAAAGCCGAACAGGCTCCAGGGACTGGGGCTTTCAGACGAAACCACTGCCGGCGTGACCAGCGAGGCCAGCAGCCCGAGACCGGCCAGAGCCTGCCCATGCAGCAGCGACAGGCCAACGGTGGCAAGCGATACCAAGGCCAACAGCGCAAAGGCGGTAACCGGCCCGATGAAACCATAGATGCCATGGGCGGCATAACACACCCCGAACAGGGTGACGGCGCCTGCCGCGGTCAGGATGCCGGGGATCATCGCATTCTGGAATGCGTCGGCCACCAGAGGCACGGCGCGGCGGCGGACAAACTCGCCGATGGCCATCAGGACGAGACCGAAGACGGCCGCCATCGACAACCGTACGACCGGGCTGAGCAGACCTGCATCGATCGAATATTTCACCATGAAGACGCCGCCAAGCGCCAGCGCGATACCGCCGACCCAGACCGCCCAGCGCGCGCCGAGACGGCTCTCGAGGCTTTCCTTCTGGCGCGGGGCGACGGCGTCGATCGTGGTGCTCGCCGCGTTCGAACGGGCGGCCACCGGTTCGCCACGCGACGCTTTTTCGACGGCATCCTGGCTGGGTGGCAGGCCGCCGAAGATCGCGTCACCCTTGCGGATTTCGGCAGCGCGCGGCGTTTCCGCCGGTATCACCTCCAGCGATTCCGGCGCGCTTTCCTGCATTTCGGGCTGATCGGCTGCTTCGACCACCGCATCAGCGGCCGGAATGACGGGTAGGCGCGCCTGAAGCTGCGCCAGCTGTTCCTTCAGCGCGGCAATCTCGGCATCCAGCCGTCCATCTGTCTTACGCCCGTTGAAAAACGCCGCAAGCGCTAGACCAAAAGCAATGAAAGCAATGACTTCCATTCTGATTTCTCCATGGCGCCAGTGACGGCGCGATCCTGCGAACCATACAGCTTTTCAGCCGGACGCCAATCATAGACGGTTCAGATCGACGATATGTTCACCGGATTGTTGTCCCCTCTGGTTGTGCCGCAGCACCCGTCTTTCGAGTGACAACCATTTGCAGCGCACTCAGCGCATCAGGTTCTCGATCGGAAAAATCGCGCAGGTTTCCGTGCCGTGAGCCAGAAGCTTGCCGTTCTTGCCTTTGAGCCACGCTTCCGAGGTTGCAATCGTGCGGCCGCGATGGACGATCTTGCCTTCGCAGAACACCTCGCCCATGCCGGGCAGCAGCGGGCGGACCAGATTGACCTTGAACTCGACGGTCGTATAGGCCTCGCCCGGTTTCAGCATCGTCATGACGGCGCAGCCAAGAGCCGAATCCATGATGGTCGCCGCCCAGCCGCCATGCACGGTACCCAGCGGATTGAGATGTTCGGCGGCTGGCAGCCCCTTGAAGACGACCCTGCCCTCTTCGACCTCACTCAATCCGAATTTCAGGGTTGCCGACATCGGCGGCGCGGGATGCACGCCGGCCAGAAGGTCGAGCATCGCCTTCAGCCCGCCATCGCGCGCGACAGCCTCAAGCGGCACCGTGCCGACGCCGGACACGGTCATTCCGGGATAAAGTTCGACAGTCATGCGTGAAGGATTCCTTATGGGAGGATTGTCGCGCTCTGCGGCTTCAGGGCCTTGAGTGCCGCCTGCACAAACCCTTCGCGGGCGGCCGAAAGGCCAATGCCGCGCGGCTCGTAGACATGGCGATGAAGAAAGAACGCCGTCATGCGGAACGCTTCGGACAGGCTATCAAAATCGGCGGCGCCGCCCTGCGCCAGGAAACCCGGCAGCGCCAGCATCTTGCCGGCATAGGGCGCGCCTGCGGCCCGGCTGACCGCCCGGCCGGATTTCGGCGAAACATAAATGAGATCGTCGCGCGTTCCGGTGGCTGCACATTCCGCAAGATCAAGTCCAAAGCCGAGATCATTCAATACAGCGATCTCGAAGCGCACGAACAGTTCACCGGCATCGCGGGGGTCGTGCAGATTTTCCAGGATGACATCGAGTGCTTCATAGAGATGCGGGTGCGGATCGCGCTCAGGTAAGAGCCGAAGCAGTGCACCCATGGCCTGAACGCCGTAAACGGAAGTTGCCGCCTCCATCAACCGTGCCGCACGCAGGCGCACAGGCTCCATCTTGAACTCACCCAGATGCTCGTCGAGCCGCGCCCGCCAGGTGACTTCGACCTCGTTGCCGGGCTGCAGCACCGGCTGCATCGTCCGCGACCTGCCGCCGCGCACAAGCCCGAGATGGCGGCCGCGCACCCGCGTCATCACCTCGGCGACCACGGAGGTTTCCCCGTGCCGCTTGACGCCGATGATGATGGCCTGATCGCTCCACTGCATGGCTTCAGTTTTACTCCCGGCGGCAGGCGAAAACAATCAGAACGCCACCCGATCGCCAGATCACCCGGCAACCGGACGTCCCCGAGCCAAGCTCTACTTCCGCTTCATCGCCTCGGCGAGCGCCGCGCCAAAGGCACCCTGCGACGGAGCCTGCGGCTTCTGCTGCTGGACGCGGGACAAGGTCTGGCGTGCCTGCTGGGCCGCCTTCGGATCGCTCTTCATGTCATTGCGTCCACCTGACTCTGCGGCACCATCCTTGCGCATGGTGAGCCCGATGCGCTTGCGGGGAACATCGACCTCGGTGACGCGCACCTGCACGACATCACCGGCCTTGACCACTTCATGCGGGTCCTTGACGAAACGATCGGCAAGCTGGGAGACGTGAACCAGGCCATCCTGATGCACGCCGATATCGACGAAGGCGCCGAAGGCCGCGACGTTGGTCACCGTGCCTTCCAGAAGCATTCCCGGCTTCAGGTCCTTGATGTCATCGACACCATCGGCGAAGGTCGCCGTCTTGAAGCTCGGGCGCGGGTCGCGGCCGGGCTTTTCCAGCTCAGAGAAGATATCCTTGACCGTCGGCAGGCCGAAGCGCTCATCGACGAAGGTCTTTGGATCGAGGCTCTTCAGCGCAGCACTATCGCCCATGATGGCGCGCAGGTCGCGGCCGCAGGCGGCGACGATCTTCTTCGCCACGCCATAAGCTTCCGGGTGCACGGACGAGGCATCCAGCGGCTCCTTGCCATCACGGATACGCAGGAAGCCTGCGCATTGTTCGAACGTGCGGGCCCCCAGACGCGGCACTTTCAGGAGTTCCTTGCGGCTGGTAAAGGCGCCGCTCGCATCGCGATGGGCGACGATGGCTTCGGCCGATGACTTTCCAAGTCCGGAAACGCGGGCAAGCAGCGGAGCGGATGCGGTGTTCAGATCGACGCCAACCGCGTTCACCGCGTCTTCGACGACAGCTTCAAGCGAGCGGTTGAGACGGCCCTGATCGACATCGTGCTGATATTGGCCAACGCCGATCGATTTCGGTTCGATTTTCACCAGTTCGGCCAGCGGATCCTGCAGGCGGCGCGCTATCGACACAGCGCCGCGCAGCGAAACGTCGAGGCCAGGGAATTCATCGGCTGCGGCCTGCGATGCGGAATAAACCGATGCTCCGGCCTCAGAAACGATGACCTTGGTCGGCTTCGGGCCTGCCGGCAGCTGCGTCAGCATGTCGGCGACCAGACGTTCGGTCTCGCGGCTGCCGGTGCCGTTGCCGATGGCGATCAGTTCGATCTTGTGCTTGCGGATCAGGCTGGCAAGTTCCGCCTGCGTGCCGCGAATGTCGTTCTTCGGCGGGAACGGGTAGACCGTCGTCGTGTCGAGCAGTTTGCCGGTGCCATCGACGATGGCCACCTTGACGCCGGTACGGATGCCCGGATCGAGGCCCATCGTGGCACGCGATCCGGCGGGAGCAGCAAGCAGCAGGTCCTTGAGATTGCGGGCGAACACGTGGATCGCTTCCTCCTCGGCCCGCTCGCGCAGTTCGCGCATCAGGTCAAGCGACAACGACATGGAAAGCTTGACCCGCCAGGTCCAGCCGATCATCTCCAGCAGCCACTTGTCGCCCGGCAGCGTGCCGCCGACCGCGTAGGCGGCGGCGATGGTGCGCTCGACTGGCTTGACCGGCGATGTATCGTCGAGATCGACGACGATATCGACGGACAGAAACTCTTCGTTCCAGCCGCGCAGCATGGCCAGAGCCCGGTGACCCGCAGTCGTTGCCCAACGTTCGGAATGGTCGAAATAATCCGAAAACTTGGCGCCGGCCTCCTGCTTGCCATCAACGACCTTGGAGCGCAGCATCGCATACTGGCGCATATGGGCGCGCAGGCGGCCGAGCAGATCGGCATTTTCGGTAATGCCTTCGGCGATAATATCGCGGGCACCATCGAGCGCCGTCTTCACATCCGGCACTTCAGCGGTGATATAGGCGCTGGCGCGGTCGGCCGGGGCAATCTTACGATCGGCAAGGATCGCGTCGGCTAGCGGCCCAAGGCCGCGCTCCCGGGCGATCTCGGCCTTGGTGCGGCGCTTCGGCTTGTAGGGCAGATAGATGTCTTCCAGTTCCGCCTTGGTGGTGACCCCGGCGATCTTGGCTTCCAGTTCCGCCGTCAGCTTGTCCTGGCTGCGGATCGAATCGAGAATGGATGTCCTGCGCGCCTCTAGCTCGCGCAGATAGACCAGCCGTTCGGCGAGGTTTCGCAGCTGCGTATCATCCAGCCCGCCGGTCACTTCCTTGCGGTAGCGAGCGATGAAGGGAACGGTCGCGCCTTCGTCCAAAAGCTCGATGGCTGCGATCGCCTGGGCGGGCGTGGCCTTGATTTCCTGGGCGATGAGGACGGCGATGGACTTTGATGGCAGGGACATGGCATTCCGGATTCAGTTGAGATGGCGGGACAATAGATGCACATGCCATCAAGGCCAAGTGAAGGCGCGCCCTCGCCCCGGCGCGTCCACAGATGGATACCTGCAAAGCACTGACTGCTGGCTTAAAACTCCACAGGCTCCAAGGGCGGCCGGGTCTTTTCGAATTGACGCAACGCCTCTTCCCGTTCGCCAATATAATTGCGCGTATAGGGTACGGATTCCAGTTCGTGCGACAACTGGATCTGGAAGATCGCCATTTTGTCATAGAGGAAGGCCGTTTCCGACGAGGCCAGATAGAATTCCCACATGCGGAAGAAACGCTCGTCGTAGAGCCGGACAGCCTCTTCCTTGCGGGCGGTAAACCGTTCGCGCCAGGCCCTGAGCGTGTGGGCATAGTGCATCGGCAATATCTCGATGTCGCGGATCATCAAGCCCGCCTTTTCAATGGACGGAACCACCTCGGACAGGGCCGGCATGTAACCGCCGGGAAAGATGTACTTTTCGATCCAGGGATTGGTGGCCCATGGTTTTTCCGCTTGGCCGATCGCGTGCAGCACCATTACGCCCTTCGGCGCCAACAATCCGGCCATCTTGATGAAAAAATTGGGATAATTGGGCATGCCTACATGCTCGAACATACCGACCGAAACGATGCGGTCAAATTGGCGCTCGGCCATCGTGCGGTAGTCCTGTAGCTCGAACCGGACGCGATCCTCAAGCCCGCGCTTCTGCGCCCGGCCGCGCGACACTTTCAGCTGTTCTTCACTGAGTGTGATGCCCGTGACATCGACGCCGGAGGATTCGGCCAGATACATGCCCATGCCGCCCCAGCCGGAGCCCACTTCCAGCACCGACTGCCCGGGCTCCAGCAAAAGCTTGGCAGCGATATGGCGCTTCTTCGCCGTCTGCGCCTCATCAAGGTGGATACCCGGAGGATCGAAATAGCCGCAGGAATATTGCCAGTCCTGATCGAGAAACAGGTCAAACAGCTTGCCGTCGAGATCGTAGTGATGGGCGACATTGTGCTTGTTGCGATTGACCGGCAGGCGGCTTTTGATCTGCTGTTCGGCCACGTGCATCAGTGCCGTCGCCGTGTTGCTGATCGTTGCGGCCTTTTCCAGGCCATTGGCCTTCACCATCGATAACAGGTCGAAAATATTGCCCTCATCGATGACGATGCGGCCTTCGACATACATTTCACCGAAACGGAGGCCCGGATCGTGCAGGATCGCTTTTTCGGCTTCCTCATCCAATGTGCGCACGGTCACGGCAACGCCGGACCCATCGCCAAGAATGGCGCGCTCTCCAGAAGACAGAATGAGTGTCAGATTGCCTTTTTGAACCAGCCGGCGGAAAATCTTCAGAAATGTCGTATTCATTCCGGACCTCGACCACAGATGCAGAACATTCTGGTGAAGGGTCACGTGCCGCCGGTCTTGGTTTTGCCGGACATTCGCAAACGAGAAGAACCACAGCTAGCGCGCCGTCGGCGTCGTCCGGGGGCAAACAGGAACGGTAACATCACGGGGTCGCCGCCGTCTGGCTGCCGGACAGATCGTCTGGGCACCCCGGCCAGGGAGCTCAATCCATCAGAACACCCGTTTAAATAGTGCTGTTTTACAGCCGTGCAATGCCGGCGCTGGTCCCTCAAGAATTTATTTGCTTAGCAAATCCCGTGGATCATATGGACATCACGCCCTGCCCCGGCAACCGTGCCCGATCATGCGGCCGGTCAAGATCAAGCAGCGGACCGAGCGGCACGATCTTCGTTGGGTTGATATGCACAATGGAGTAATAGCCCCGCTTGATATGATCGATCCGTGCCGTCTCGCGGATGCCCGGCCATTGATAGATCTCGCGCAGGTAGTTCGACAGGTTCGGATAGTCTTCCAGGCGGCGCAGATTGCACTTGAAGGCACCGAAATAGGCGGCATCGAAGCGGATCAACGTGACGAACAGCCGGATGTCGACTTCGGTGAAAAAGGCACCGGCGACGTAGCGATTGGCAGAAAGATGCGCTTCCAGCGTATCCAGCATATCGAACAGGCTGGTCACGGCCTCTTCATAAGCACCCTGCATCTTGGCAAAGCCTGCCCGGTAGACGCCATTGTTGACCCGTTCATAGATTGGCGCATTCCAGCGGTCGATCGAGGGGCGCAAGCTCTCCGGATAGAAATCCCGAGTGTTGCCTGTCAGGTGATTGAAGGCGGTGTTGAGAATGCGGATAATATCGGCGGACTCGTTGTTGACGATGCGGCCTTCCTTGCGATCCCAGAGCACCGGCACGGAGACCTTGCCGGTATAGTGTGGATCTGACGCAGTATAGAGTTCGTGCTGGTAGCGGATCTTTGCAGTGCGCGGGCCGGCGTCCTGCGGTGCGGCATAGGTCCAGCCGTTTTCACCCAGCTCCGGTTCCGAGATCGACACGGAAATGATGTTCTGCAAGCCTTTGAGACTGCGCATCATCAGCGTGCGCGAGGCCCAGGGGCAGATGAAGGCGACGAAAAGCTGATAACGGCCTGCCTCTGCGGGCAATGCCGGCTGGCCGTCAGGCCCCGGCGCGCCATCCGGCGTGATCCAGTTGCGGAAACTGGTCGGCTCACGATGAAAGGCGCCGTTCTTCATCTCGCTGGCGGCGACATCGCCGGTTTCCCACTTTCCATCGACCAGCTGCGGCATCGTCCAAATCCTCACGCGCCCGGAAACGCCGGGACATCAAACTCACCTTCAGATCTCATGCGCCCGCGCGACGGGCAAGACTGTGGTTGTGCGACAGACTGTTCGATGATCCGGTCCGGATACGAAAAGGCGCCGTTTCCAGCGCCCTCGTCCTACCTTGATCTTACTTCGGGAATTCCAGCCCCATCTCGCGGAAGCGCTCGGGATCGTCGCCCCAGTTTTCGCGGACCTTGACGAACAGGAACAGGTGCACTGGCTGTTCGAGGATTTCCGACAGCTCCTTGCGGGACGCCATCGAGATGGCCTTGATCGCATCGCCGTTCTTGCCGAGCGCAATCTTCTTCTGGCTGTCGCGCTCGACATAGATGACCTGCTCGATGCGCACCGAGCCGTCCTTGCGCTCTTCCCACTTTTCCGTCTCGACATGCGACGAATAGGGCAGTTCCTGGTGCAGCCGCAGGAACAGCTTTTCGCGGGTGATTTCGGCGGCGAGCTGGCGCATCGGCAGATCGGAAATCTGGTCTTCCGGATAATACCAGGGACCTTCCGGAAGCTTCATGGCGAGATAGTCGAGCACGTCGTCACAGCCCGAGCCGTTCAGTGCCGAGATCATGAAGGTGCGCTCGAAATCGACATATTCGTTGGCGGCGGTCGCCAGCTTCAACAGATCTTCGCGCGATACCTGGTCGATCTTGTTGAGGACCAGCATCTTCGGCTGCTCGACTTCCTTCAGACCGTTCAGGATGGTTTCGGCATCGCCCTTCAGCCCGCGTTCGCTGTCGATCAGCATCATGATCGCATCGGCATCCTTGGCACCGCCCCAGGCGGTCGTGACCATGGCGCGGTCGAGGCGGCGGCGCGGCTTGAAGATGCCGGGCGTGTCCATGAAGACGATCTGGGCGTTC
The DNA here is from genome assembly GCF_001426665.1 of Rhizobium sp. Root1334. Lineage (GTDB taxonomy): Bacteria > Pseudomonadota > Alphaproteobacteria > Rhizobiales > Rhizobiaceae > Pararhizobium. The sequence goes on from NZ_LMEY01000001.1 coordinate 201,844, forward strand.
TTGTGGATGGCGATGCCGCGCACGATGGCGCGCGTCGTCTGTACCTTGTGGCTGACGATCGACACCTTGGCGCCGACCAGCTTGTTGACCAGCGTCGACTTGCCGGCATTGGTGGCACCGATCAGGGCGACGAAACCTGAGCGGGTCGGGCCTTTTTCGGTTTCTACTGCGGTTGGTTCTGTTTCGCTCATGATGTCCGTAATTTCCGATTGAGCGACCGGGCGCCGCTGAGGCGCGCAGGATCGCAAGTGTCTGTCAAAAGATTGCCTGATCTTTCGGGAGGAACCGTACCTCCGGACAGATCAGGCCGTCGTCGCTTTCTTCCAGACGCCTTCGCGCTCCAGAATTTTCGTGGCAGCCACCTGTTCGGCGGCGCGCTTGGACCGGTCGATGCCCGTTTCAGGACCGATACCGGGTATTTCGACCGTCACCGTGAAGCGCGGGTCGTGATCCGGGCCGGAGCGATCGTCGATACGGTAGTTTGGCGTCACGCCGAATTTGGCGTGTGCCCATTCCTGCAATTCGGTCTTGGCATCGCGCCGCGCGCCATCGACACGGCTTGCCCGTGACGACCAGTGGCGCTGAATGAAACCACGCGCAGCCTCCAGCCCGCCGTCGAGATAGATCGCCGCGATCAGCGACTCTACCACATCGGCGCGCACATTGAGCATCGATTTTCCGGTGAGCTTCTTCACGTCGGCACCGGTGCGGATGAACAGGTGCAGCGACAGCGTATCGGCGACAAGCGCACAGCTGTCTGCGCTTACGAGCTGGTTCAAGCGAACCGAAAGTTCGCCCTCATCGGCATCCTTGAAAGTATCGAACAGCAGTTCGGCGACGCAGAGCCCAAGCACGCGGTCGCCGAGAAACTCCAACCGTTCATAGTTGGAGCCCTTGGCATTGCGGGCGCTGGCATGAGTCAGCGCCCGGTCGAGCCGTTCCTTCTGGACAAAGCTGTAGCCGATCGCAGTCTCAAGCCGCTGCCGGTCTTCGGTGTTCAGAGAACGGCCCTTGCTCATTCTACGCCCTTGAAAAGACGGTCGTAGCGCAGGTTGGTCGGCCACTTCCAGATTTCGCGGAACGAAGTGTCGTTGCCCAGCGAGAAGAAGATCATCGAGGCGCGGCCGATCAGGTTCTGCGCCGGGACGAAGCCGACGTCGAAACGGCTGTCTGCCGAGTTGTCGCGGTTGTCGCCCATCATGAAGTAATGACCTTCGGGAACGATGAATTCGCGGGTGTTGTCGCCGCGCGAATCCGGAAACTGGTCGAGCGTGTCGAAGCTGACGCCGTTGTCGAGCGTTTCGCGGTAGACCGGAACGTCGGCACCGGTGTCGTACTGGTCGTCGGCCCGGAACATGCCGTCCGGAACGCGCTGAACGGCCTTGTCATTGACGTAGAGAATGCTGTCGCGAACCTGGACCTTGTCGCCCGGCAGACCGATCAGGCGCTTGATGTAGTCGATGTCCGGATTTGGCGGGAAGCGGAACACCACGACATCGCCGCGCGCCGGCTCACTGGCGAAGATGCGGCCTTCAAACAGGTCGGGCGAAAATGGCAGGGAGTATTTCGAATAGCCATAGGCGAACTTGTTGACGAAGATATAGTCCCCGACCAGGAGCGTCGGCATCATCGAGCCGGACGGGATGGTAAACGGCTGGAAAAAGACGGTGCGGATCACCACGGCCAAGAGAAGCGCCTGGATGATGACCTTGACGTTCTCCCAAAGGCCGCCGCCCTGCTTCTTGTCGATATTTTCTGCCACGCCACTTGTTCCTTGATCTGATTCCGCGCGCGCTGCAAAGCGGGCGGGTATATTGTATGGGGTCCGTATGCTGCCGGGTCATTCGATTGGAGGCTGCCTGACGCAAATGGTCCGCGGCGCCGTCCTTTCAAATGAACTTGAGGCAGATCATACGGTCCACGTCATCCGGACATGCTCTAAACGCTTCCTCAATCTTGAGCAACGGGCAGAGCCTCAATTATGACGAAGGCCTGCGCCAGCGGGAAATCGTCCGTGATGGTCAGATGAATGACGCCGCGATGGGCGGCCGGCAGCATTGCGGCAAGCCGCTCGGCAGCACCACCGGTGAGTTGCATCGTTGGCTTGCCACCCGGCAAGTTGACAACGCCCATGTCCTTCCAGAAAACCCCCTGCGCCAAACCGGTACCGAGCGCCTTGGAACAGGCTTCCTTGGCGGCAAACCGCTTGGCATAGGATTCGGCGCGGTTCTTGCGGCCTTCCGATTTGCGGATCTCGACATCGGTGAAACAGCGATGAGTGAACCGCTCGCCAAAACGCTCCAGCGAACTGGCGATACGCCGGATGTCGATCAGGTCACTGCCGATGCCGATAATCATCGAAATGAAAATACCTTAGTGAGAGTGTGACAAGAGCAAACGATAAGCCCTCTGCCAAGTTAAAAATTTGTCAGAAATCAAACATCGTCGGCCCAGGCGACGGCCCGTGCGCGCATTTTGCTGAGACGGCGGACCTGCCGGCGCGACTGGAACAGTCTGGCGGCATAAAAAGCAGCAACGTAAAAGACGGCAGCGCTTGCGGCAGCAAGCGGCAACGAGCCGACCAGCATCGGCTTGAGCACCGGCCCCCACAAATGGGAAAGTTCGAGATGCCGCAGCATGTGGAGGATATCCTGGCCGGCCATCGCACCGTTGCCCTCCGTCCCGAGCATGATCAGGCCAAGTTCGTAGGTCGCCGCCAGGATGAACGGAATGGTCAGGGGATTGGCCAGCGCAGTCGAAATGCCGGCCGCAATCATGTTGCCGGACAGGAGATAGGCGAACGCCAGGGCGATGAGAATGTGAAAACCGACAAACGGGGTTGCCGAAGAGGCCGCACCGGCAGCGACGCCGAGCGCGATCGAATGGGGCGACGACGAGAGCCTGAGCACACGCATCGACAGATAACGCAGCCCACGCGAAAAACCTTTTCGCGGCCACAGAAACTCACGGAGCTTTCCCGACCAGGTCGCCGGCTTCTTGCGTCTGAACAACATAATGCTCTGATAGACGATGCGGATATGGCTGTTCAATGGCAGCGGCAGCAAAATCAGCTTTTCCGGCGCCGCAAATGCTAACAGCCTGAGACTGGCTGGCGCCGGTGATGGCCGATGGGCCGTGTATCGTGCACAGTGAGCAAATCCGCTATACGCTACATGCATAGGTCCCGGCAGCCTGACGATGCAGGCAGCCGGACAAGGGCATCTTTTTAGAACGAGTTGCGGAACAGGCCACGGTCAATCTGACGCTGACGGTATTCCAGGTCGATCCGGTCGAGCGAACCATTGAGATAGCTCAGTTCACGGTCTTCGACGGACGGGACGCGCAGGGCGTTGGTGATCTTCTTCAGTTGCTTAAACATGGTAAACCTTCTTTCGTTTACCTCCCGACGCTGAAGATAGTGGAACCACCCCTTTTTCACCAGAGCCACAAAAAGACGGCAGCCATGCACAGAACGCATGACCTGCACCTTTTCGCCCCAGAGAATGCACAATCAAACGGCAATTGCCACCAAGCCGTGCGTAACTACTGGCGATCATGGCGAAATATCGGCATGACCTTGCGCCCGCCCTCGAACCATGCGGACGCGGCTGTGAGCCGAGCATCATTTCAGCCCTGTGCACGGATGACAAAGCAATGCCGCCAGGGCGGCATTACTCGAAGACGCGCTTGACCGTCGAAACGCTTGGCAGATCGCGAATCTGGGTGATCAGGTGGTTGAGCTGGCGAAGATCCCAAACCTCGATATCCAGCTGAAACTCGCTGAAATCGGTCGCCACCTGCCCCATCGACAGGGTGCGAATGTTGATATCGCTGGTGGCAACCGCCTGGGCGATCTCGGCCAGTGTGCCCGGTTCGTTGAGCGCATTGATCTGAATGCGCGCCATGAAGCGGGTGTTGTTGGCCTCGTCGAGATCCCAGCGCACATCGATCCAGCGCTCCGATTCCTCGTCGAACTTCTGCAGGCTCGGCGACTGGATCGGATAGATGGTGATACCCTTATCCTTCTCCATGATACCGACGATCCGATCGCCAGGGACAGCCCCGGACGCGCTGAAATGCACCTCGGCATTGCCCGAAAGACCACGGATCGGCAGAGCCTCCGGCCCCTCGCCGTCGAGGACGTCGAACATGTCCTTCGGGCGCCCCGGCAATTTGAAGACCATGCCGGCGGCGCTGCGCATATTAAACCAGCCCTCATCATTCGGCTTGAGCGTGACGCGCTCATCCTGATGGTCGGGATAGACGGCCCTCAGCACATCGAGCGACGACAGTTCGCCACGGCCGACGGCGGCAATGGCGTCCTCGATCTCCTTGTGGCCGAGCCGGTGCAGGACCGGCTTCATACCCTCGCGGGTAAACTGTTTGCCGGCCCGCTCGAACGTGCGCTCGAGGATGCGGTAGCCGAGACCGGAATATTGCTTTCTGACGGCCGCACGGGTGGCGCGCCGGATGGCGGCACGCGCCTTGCCGGTCACGACGATCTCTTCCCAGGCCGGCGGCGGCACCTGGATGCCGGAGCGGACGATCTCCACCTCGTCACCATTGTTCAGCCGCGTGACCAGAGGCATGATCCGGCCGTTGATCTTGGCGCCGACGCAGGTATCGCCGATATTGGTGTGAACCGCATAGGCAAAGTCGATCGGTGTTGCGCCGCGCGGCAGAGCGATGAGCTGGCCCTTCGGCGTGAAGCAGAAGACCTGATCCTGGAATAGTTCGAGCTTGGTGTGTTCGAGAAACTCTTCCGGATTATCGCCTTCGGCCAACGACTCGATCGTCCGGCGCAGCCAGGAATAGGCGTTCGATTTCGGCGAAAGCTTCACCTCGCCCACCGGCTCGATGCTATCCTTGTAGAGCGTATGGGCAGCGATACCGTATTCGGCGATCTCGTGCATCAGCCGTGTGCGGATTTGCAGCTCGATACGCTGACGGGACGGGCCGACAATGGTCGTGTGGATCGACTGGTAATCGTTCTGCTTCGGCGTCGAGATATAGTCCTTGAACCGGCCCGGAACAACGCGCCAGCGCGTGTGGACGATCCCGAGCGCCCGGTAGCAGTCCGGTATATCGGCAACGATGATCCGAAAACCCCAGACGTCCGAAAGCTGTTCGAAGGACAATGACTTCGACTGCATCTTTTTGAAGACGGAATAGGGTTTCTTCTGCCGTCCCTTGACCATCGTGCCGGTCAGGCCCCTCGCCTGAAGCAGTTCGTCCAGCTCGGCCTCGATCTTCTTGATCAGACCCTCATTGCGGGTCGACAGTTCCTCAAGGCGGCGGGTTACCGTTTCGAAGGCTTCCGGATTGATATGGCGGAAGGAGAGGTTTTCCAGTTCCTCGCGCATGTCCTGCATGCCCATGCGGCCGGCAAGCGGCGCATAGATATCCATCGTCTCCTCGGAAATCCGGGCACGCTTTTCCGCCGACATATGATCGAGGGTGCGCATGTTATGCAGCCGGTCGGCGAGCTTGACGAGAAGGACGCGCACGTCGTCGGAAATCGCGAGAAGCAGCTTGCGCAGGTTCTCGGCCTGCTTGGCCTTCTTGGTGACAAGATCGAGCTTCTTGATCTTGGTCAGACCTTCAACCAGCGCGCCGATGTCTTCGCCGAAGAGATCATCGATCTCGGCCCGCGTCGCGGTCGTATCCTCGATCGTGTCATGCAGAAGCGCGACCGCGATGGTCGATTCATCGAGATGCATCTCGGTGAGGATCGCGGCAACTTCGAGAGGATGGGAAATATAGGGGTCGCCGCTTGCCCGCTTCTGCTGGCCATGTTTCTGCATGGCGTAAACATAGGCCTTATTGAGGAGTGCCTCGTTTACATCGGGCTTGTATTTTTGAACGCGCTCAACGAGCTCGTATTGGCGCATCATCCGCTAGGGACTCCAGGAGGGATCCGGAAAACAAAAAGTGCGCCAATCATAGGAGTGGCGCACTGCTTTGCAAATACCGGTGTCACGCGAATTCCGAATGAAAACGCGGCATTGCGTCAGAGCGTCGCGCCCAACCCAAGGCCGGGCACGCCATTGGCTCAATAATCGTCACTTTTTTCCGGCGGAACGAGGCCTTCGATACCAGCCAGAAGCTCCTCTTCCGACATGCGGTCGAAGGTGACGGCCTCAGGCTGATCGTCTTCGGCCGACTGGTCGGCAAACACGGAAGCAGCATCGCCGCTGATCATCGAAGCCGGATCGGGCTCAGGCTCATCGACTTCGACATGCTTCTGCAGCGAATGGATCAGGTCTTCCTTGAGGTCGCCGGGCGACAGCGTTTCGTCAGCGATTTCGCGCAGGGCCACGACCGGGTTTTTGTCGTTATCGCGATCGATGGTGATCGCTGCACCCTGCGAGATCAGGCGGGCGCGGTGGCTTGCCAGAAGCACGAGCTCAAAACGGTTATCGACTTTGTCGATGCAATCTTCAACGGTGACGCGGGCCATGCCTGTCCTTTGGATCTCAGGAGCGCAGCTAAAAACATGGATGCCGTGAGAGGCCCCGTTGCTGCGCCGATTAACAACACCGGAACCCGTCCAGCCGTCGGCTTGACGGTATGCGCGGCTCCGATTTCAGGAATTACCCTGCCCGATACAATCAAAACCGCATAAATTCAAGTTTTTCCTGCAATGCGAAAAAAGATATCCAAAAATCCGCCCAGCCACAGCTGCCGGAACAAAAATGCTATCTGGTAACCACTCCCAATCGATTGGCTTTGACATCTGCTTAAATGATGATTGAATATCGCTAAACCCTGATGTGCCATGGAGAAATTGACATTTGCGCCGATGACGCCCGGCCCCGCCCATCAGAAAAAAAATCTAAACATTTCTGGATATCTCATATTTTTAGCAAAAAACTGCGAGATATAGCTATTCCAAGCGGAATTTTCTTAGACTAAAGCGAATGCTGGCTTAGAAAGCTAGAATATGATGAAATCTTAATGTATTCGAGTTGTTCTGCGGCCGGGAACATTATCGCTCGCTCAGGTTGAAATCAAAAACATTGAGACAACAAAAAAGGAATTACGATGTTCGACCCACGCGAAAAAATCGCGCTCTTCATCGATGGGGCCAATCTTTACGCCGCGTCGAAAAGCCTTGGTTTCGACATTGATTATCGCAAGCTTCTCAAAGCCTTCCAGAAGCGCGGCTATCTGCTTCGGGCGTATTATTACACGGCGCTGATCGAGGATCAGGAATACTCATCGATCCGGCCACTGATCGATTGGCTAGACTATAACGGTTACAAGGTTGTGACAAAGCCGGCCAAGGAGTTTACCGATTCTCTCGGCCGCCGGAAGATCAAGGGCAACATGGACATCGAACTGGCCATCGATGCGATGGAACAGTCCGAAACAGTTGATCATCTGGTGATCTTTTCCGGCGATGGCGATTTCACCACGCTGGTGGAAGCACTGCAGCGCAAGGGGCGCAAGGTCTCCGTCGTCTCTACCATGTCGACCCAGCCACCAATGATCGCCGACGACCTACGCCGCCAGGCAGATCACTTCATCGAACTTGTCAGCCTGAAAGCCGAAGTCGGGCGCGACCCCTCGGAACGCCCCGTCCGGGTGGCGGCCGAACCGGTCCATGACGAAATCCACGACTAAAAAAGAACCGGCTGATCGCAGCCGGTCCTTTTTTCAATCCCAACGCCGCTTTGTGATCTAATGGTCCTTCAGCAACCGGCTCTTCTGCCGGTTCCAGTCGCGTTCCTTTTCGCTTTCGCGCTTGTCGTGCAGCTTCTTGCCCTTGCCCAGCGCCAGTTCCAGCTTAGCCCTGCCCTGATCATTGAAATAGATCTTGAGCGGGATGAGCGTCATGCCGTCGCGGTTGATCGCGCTTTGCAGCCGGTGCGCCTCACGCTTCGACAGCAGGAGCTTGCGCCGGCGGCGCGGCTCGTGGTTGAAGCGGTTGGCCTGCAGATATTCCGGCAAGTACGAATTGATCAACCACATCTCGCCGCCCTCGTCCGTGGCGTAGGACTCGGCGATGTTGGCCTTGCCTTCGCGCAGCGACTTCACCTCGGTGCCGGTCAGAACCAGACCGGCCTCGTAGGTATCGATGATCTCGTAGTTGAAGCGGGCCTTCCGGTTTTCCGCGACAACTTTCTTGACCACACGCTGGCTGCCCTTCGGTGCCATCAGTTCATCAGCCCCGCATGGCGCAGCGCTGCGTCGATGGCAGCCTCGGTTGCCGGCTCCAGCGTCGACAGAAGCGGCGAACGCACGGTGCGGCTCATCTGGCGCAGGCAGTTGAGCGCATATTTGGCACCGCACAGGCCCGGCTCCATGAAGATCGCCTTATGCAGCGGCATCAGCTTATCCTGATAATCGAGCGCCTTGGCGTAATCACCGGCTAGAGTGGCCTCCTGGAATTCGGCACAGAGGCGCGGCGCCACATTGGCCGTGACCGAGATGCAGCCGACGCCGCCATGCGCGTTGAAACCAAGGGCCGTTGCGTCCTCGCCGGAAAGCTGGACGAAGCCTGCGCCGCAGGACAGGCGCTGCTCGGAGACGCGCTCGATCTTGCCGGTCGCATCCTTGACGCCGATGATCGACGGATAGGCCTTGTGCAAGGCAGCCATCGTTTCGACGCTCATATCCACGACGGAGCGGCCGGGAATGTTGTAAATGACAACCGGCAGTTTCACGCTTTCGGCAACAGCTGCAAAATGGGCGAAAAGCCCCTTCTGGGTCGGCTTGTTGTAATAAGGCGTCACGACCAGAACGGCATCTGCCCCCGCCTTTTCGGCGTGCTGAGCCAACTCGATAGCCTCTGTCGTGTTGTTGGAGCCGGCACCTGCGATCACCGGGACGCGCTTGGCCGCGGTTTCGATGCACAATTCCACCACGCGTTTATGCTCGGCATGCGACAGGGTGGGCGATTCACCGGTGGTGCCGACCGGCACCAGACCGTGACTGCCTTCGCTGATCTGCCATTCGACATGCGCGGCAAAGCTATCCGTGTCCACAGCGCCGGAGGCGGTGAACGGGGTGACGAGTGCGGGAATGGATCCCTTGAACATGCACGACTCCTGACGGCCGGGGAGCTTGAAACCAACCCACGCTTTAGCCGCATTTCATGGTTAGAAAACTGGCGCACCTTAATCATGTGCAGTGCCTGCGGCAAGCACTCTATCGCGCCATTCGTTGCCGGCTCCCGTCAATTACGCTGGCATCAACGGCGGTTTTACGCATTTCGGGGCTCGCCCAACCGCGAGAACAGGCCGACCGATATTTATGGGATTGAATGGAAGCGGGTAACCTTTCGTTAACAATTGCGTCGCCAAATGAGAGAATGTCAGGGGCAAGCGTGGGGTTCTGGATGCGTGGGCAGATTTTACGCCGCATGATTGCGATGCTCGGCGCGTCGGCAGTGCTTTTTTCAGCGGTGACCGTTTCGGCGCAAGGCCTTCCGGTCCCACTGCCCCGGTCAAAGCCGGAGACGCTGGTAAAGGCCGGACGGGTGCCCTCCTCTGAAGTCACAGGCTCCATCATTTCCGCCACCGCCTCGATACCGGTCAACTCGAACCTGAAAGCCGGGCTGGACGCACTCTCCAACAGAGATGCGGCGAAGGCTATCGTGGCGCGAAACGCCATGACCCAAGGCACGCTCGACCGCCACATTCTCACCTGGGCGATCGCCACCTCGGGTCAGAAAGGCGTGCCTTCCTATGAAATCGCCGCTGCGCAGCAGGAATTGAAGGGCTGGCCGGGGCTTGGCGCACTGCGTGCCAATTCCGAGCGTGCGCTCTATCGGGAAAACCCGGCAGCCGCTGATGTGCTCTCCGCCTTTGGCACGACACGGCCGGAGACGGCGGATGGGACCATCATTCTTGCCCGGGCCCTGCAACAGACCGGCAACATGAATGCGGCAGCGAAGTTGCTACGAGGCCTATGGCTGAAAGATGCCCTCGACAAGGACAACGAGACCCGGATTCTCGCAGAATTTCCGGGCCTCCTGACAACCGCTGACCACAAACAGCGCATGGAAATGTTGCTCTATCGCGGCCGCCTCGACCAGGCATCCCGCTTCAGCGACCTCGGCAAGGCGCAATCGCTGTATCGCGCCTGGGTCGCGACGGCCAAGAAGGCCGATAACGCGGCGGCACTGATTGCAGCCGTCGACCGGTCCTGGGCCAACGAACCGGCCTACCTGTTTATCCGGGTCGAATACCTGCGCAAGCAGGAGAAATATGAAGAGGCAGCCAAGCTTCTAGCCGGCCTGCCGAAAGACAAGGACGCGCTGGTCAATCCGGGCGAATGGTGGGTTGAACAACGGATCATCAGCCGGGGCCTGCTCGACCAGGGTAAGTTCAAGGCTGCCTATGCAATCGCCGCAAACAATTCCGCCGCCAACCCGGCCGATATCGTCGATGCGGAATTCCATGCCGGCTGGTATGCGCTGCGCGGACTGAAGGACGCAACAACCGCAACGCAGCACTTTCAACGCATCCTGAAAGCATCTAATAGACCTATTTCGGTTTCGCGGGCCTGGTACTGGATGGGCCGCGCAGCTGAAGCAGGCGGCCCCGGCGATGCAAAAGAGTATTTTGCCAAGGCCGCAACGCTTTCTGGGACATTTTACGGGCAGCTTGCCGCAGCCCGGCTTGGCCGCACGGGGCTGAATGTTACCTACCCATCACCGACGGCCGAGGATCGCGGGCGGTTCGAGGGGCGCGAGGCAGTTCAGGCTATCGCGCGGCTGGAACAGGCAGGGCATGCGTGGCGGGCCGACAATCTCTACCGCGCGCTGGCCGAGGAGCTGACCAGCCCGGGAGAACTTGCCATCCTTTCAGCCCGCGCGGAAAAAGCCGGAGGGCACCAGTTGTCGCTGCAGATCGGCAAACTCGCCTTCGGCCGGGGCATCGACGTCGCAGCCCTCGCCTTCCCGATCGGCGTCATTCCGGCAAATGCCAATATCAGTGGCGCGGGCAAGGCTTTGGCCTATGCGATTGCCCGCCAGGAAAGCGCCTTCAACCCGGCAGCCATCTCGCCGGCCAATGCACGCGGATTGCTTCAGATCCTGCCCGGCACCGCCAAGGGCGTCGCCGGGCGGCACGGCCTTGCCTATTCCCAGGAGCGGCTGACGACGGATACCGCCTATAATGCCACGCTCGGCGCGCATTATCTTGGCGAACAGATCGATGATTTCGGTGGCTCCTATATCCTCACCTTCATCGCCTATAATGCCGGCCCCCGGCGCGTACCGGACTGGATAAACCGGTACGGCGACCCGCGCGGCAAATCGATCGACGACGTCGTCGACTGGATCGAGCGAATTCCATTTGCCGAAACCCGAAATTATGTGCAACGGGTGATGGAAAACTATCAGGTCTACAAGTCCCGGCTCGGGCAGACAGCAGATATAGTACAGGATCTGCGCGTGGGCCGCTGACAACAGTCCTTTTGTTCACCTGCCAGAAACAGCACCCGGATTGCCGGCGGATATAAACCCGCCGCCCCTCTTCCGGGACTGCCCTGATGAGCTATGCTTCTCCCGACAATCAGCAACGGGAGAGATCGTGACAAGCGCCACCAAGACGAGTTTTCAAGAACTCCGGTTTTCAACCAGCGACGGATTACAGCTCTATGCCCGCGACTATGGCAATGGCGATCCACGAACGGCAGGAACGCTTCCGATCGTCTGCCTGCCTGGGCTCAGCCGCAACAGCCGCGATTTTCATCTTCTGGCAATGCGGCTCTCAACTCACCCCGAAAACCCGCACCGCGTCATTGCGCTCGACTATCGAGGCCGCGGATTTTCAGATTGGGACACAGATAAAAGCCGCTATCAGCTGCCGGTGGAGGCCGAAGACGTTCTGTGTGCGTGCGCCGCTTTCGATGTAACGCGCGCCATTTTCATTGGCACGTCCCGCGGCGGTCTGATCCTTCATCTTCTTGCTGCGATGCGCCCGGCCCTGCTGGCAGCCATCGTCCTCAACGACATCGGGCCAGTCATCGAAATTGCCGGTCTGCTACAGATTCGACGGTATCTGGAGGCGCAACCGACGTTGCACTCCTGGGACGAGGCAGTCGAAAGCTTGAAAAGAGTGCATGGCCCGGCCTTCCCGTCCCTGGAAGAGCCAGACTGGAGGGATATGGCGGATGCCATCTTCCGTGACAAGGACGGTATGATCGTCGCCGATTTCGACCCGGCCCTGATCGAGCCACTGAAAAACTTGGATGCAGATATGCCGGTTCCTGATCTCTGGGCGCTTTATCAAGGTTTTCAGACAATGCCCCTGATGGCCATCCGGGGTGAGAATTCCAGCATTCTGTCACGCGCAACCTTCGCGGAGATGGCAAAACGGCATCCACATATGACGCTGGTCAATGCCGTGGGACAAGGACACGCGCCGCTTCTGCATCGCCCAGATTTGCTTGACGAAATCACGGCGTTCATCGGCAGGATTTTGTAAAGGCGCCGATTACGCGAATGGCGGTTAAAAGGCCAAGGCCAGGTAAACCGTAAAACGGAAAAAGCCCGGTCTTTCGACCGGGCTTTCCATCACTGATATGAAATCAGAGATTAGAAGTCGCGCTGCAGACGGAGGAAGCCGGAGACTTCGTCGCCGCCAATGCCGTAACGACGGGAGTCGTCTACGTCCTGGTACTGAACCGTTGCGAGGGTCTTCAGACCGTCGGTGATCTGGTAGCCAGCCGTCAGGCCTACACGCCAAGCGTCAACACCGTTGATGAAAGCGTAGTCGCCGAAGTACTGAGCAGCCGGAGTGATGGTCAGCTTGTCAGTTGCCTTGAATTCATACGAGGCAGCAACGGTCCATTCGGATTCGTTGTAGTATACGTTCGGGTCAGAAGCCCAGACGCCTGCCAGGTTGAATGTGCCAGCACCGAGTTCAGCGGAGATGATAGCGCGGATAGCGCCTTCTTCGCGTTCAGTGTCGTAAGCGCCGAGCAGGGTAGCTGTTACGCCACCAACCGAGCCGGACAGCATGGCAGCAACGCCGAGGCCGTTGTCTTCACGACCGAAGTCGTTCGGCAGACCCATCGGCAGGCCCTTTACGCGGCCAATGCCTTCGATTTCGTCAACCGAGAGACCGGCCTTGAATGCGCCGCCATCGTAGGTGTACGAGATCGAGTTGAACAGGGTGTTGGTTGCAAGAGCGTCGGTTTCGCCGGCGATGCCGTCGCCCCACCAGCTGTAGTAGTAGCCGAACTTGAAGCCAGCGATCGCGATCGAAGCTGTGTCAAGGAAGGTCGAGCCGCCGTTTACAGAGCTGTCAGCATTGGTCTGCAGAACGATGGTGCTTTCGAGCGTGCCAAGTTCAGTGTCGTTCTTGGCGTCGAACTGCAGCTGGCCACGTGTGAACGTATCCCAGTCAGACGTGCCCGAACGGTCACGACCGAAGTTGGTCTGGAAACGGACGTAACCGCCGATCTTCAGGCAGGTTTCCGTGCCCGGGATGTAGAAGTAGCCAGTGCCGAAAGCGTCGCAAACGCGAACGTATTCCATTGGTTCCGGCTCAGCAGCAACGATTGCGTCAGCTGCCTGGGCGCCGGATACTGCTGCGAGAGCTGCAGCGGAGCCGAGAAGAAGGCTCTTGATGTTCATTTCTGACCTCCAGTCAAAAGTTTCAAACAGGTCTGGGTATTATACTGAAGGACAGTATTCCCTGCCCCATCCCCAACATTTAAGAAGTCGGACGATCAACCGCCCTTGCTTCCGGAGTTGAAAATACAAGACGGGACCGCTGGCGCAATCACCAACTTGCGAGTTCGTCATGTTTGGCCCGCCCTTCCCCCTGCGCTGTTGCTGAAACGACACAAAAACGCCCCAAGCGGCCGGAAGTTATTAACAAGACGTTAAGAAAACCCTTTATTCATCGGGACTTAGCTGCACCCTTCGCGGTGCGATCCGTATCATAACGGGGCGAAAATGGGGCGAAACGGCTGTGCGCAGCCGGATTCGCGGCACGGTCCACGAGGCGCTTCGACGGCCGCTACACCAATCGCGGACAGTCGAGAACCGGAATCATGGTGTCATTCGATGAGATCAGCGGCACGATTCGGAGAATCATTAATGCGGGGAGCCCGCCGGCACGATTCGTATGTTCCTGACGAACAATCAAACTGCGCATGCCAATTTATTGCGTAGGCCGTCCTGACCACCGATCGGATATCGACCTCGCCGTGGAGCAGACAAGAGACATCAAAGAGCTGCGTAACCAGAATCGATTGCCGCTGACCAAAAGGGAGAGTTGAGCACCTGTCGTACTCGCCCCGTCAGCGAAGACTGGAGGGAGCCATTCCGGCGTCGCGATCAGCAAGCCGCACCTAAACCCGCGAGAGGATGAAATGGAGCCAGGCTCTTTGGAACCGGAAAAACGGCAAGGTGCGATTTGGAACTGATTTCCGGCGCAGCAATTGATGCGGGCCGATGTGCGTGCCAAAAATCGAGCTTAAGATCTGATGGCGGAGAAGATGGGATTCGAACCCACGATACCCTTCCGGGTATACTCCCTTAGCAGGGGAGCGCCTTCGACCACTCGGCCACCTCTCCGTTAGCGCCTGACTAGAGTCAGGAGCCTTTCATTGCAAGGAGTTTTTGCGGTTTCCCGCGACAAAGTTGTTTTTCCATGCCCGTTTCAGGACATGATGGACCGCAAACTCGCTTGATGAGCAACGCACCGGCCATATGAAATGTCCAGCACTTCCGTTCCCGCAAGCTACAGCAACAGCTACGGTGGGGACAGTGGCGTCCGCCGGGATGATGCGACTGCCGAGGGAGAAGGCTTACATCATTGCCGATTGCCCGATGCGGGACTGTTGCGCTAATTCATGTCTCTATAAAGATCATTAAAGCCATTCCGCCGTCATCATGCGGGCGGCATGCAACAACAGGTTCGGAATCCATCATGAGCAATGACAGCAAACCGGAAACCAAGGTGACGATCGAAAAGCTGCGCAACGGGCGGTGGGCTTTCGTGCTCAAGCGCGGCACGGTCGTCTATCCAGCCCACGGCCAGTTCTCCAACCAGATCGAGGCCATCGCCGCCGGACAGGCCGCACTCAGGGCGCTGGAAAGCAACCGCTAAGCCGATCTGCTTACTCCTTACATAAAGGGCCGGACCTGTCTCACAGGTCCGGCCCTTTATGTTTCCTGTCATTTCCGCTGCCGGCACCTCAGCTCTTTTTCGCCAGCCGGTCGATCGCGTTCTGTGTGGCGGCACCGAAATCACCATCCAGTGGGCCGCTGTAATAGCCGCGATCCTTGAGCAACGCCTGGATTTCCTTGCGGAAGGCGGGCGTGAAATTATCCGGGGATGTCTTCAGTTCTTCAAGTTTGGCCGGATCGCCGCCCTCGACGCTGGCCGCAGCCCAGCGCACTGCCTCTTTTGGATCCGCCTTCGTACCCAACCCCCAGTCATAGAGGCGGCTCAGATT
Source organism: Rhizobium sp. Root1334 (assembly GCF_001426665.1). Taxonomy (GTDB): domain Bacteria; phylum Pseudomonadota; class Alphaproteobacteria; order Rhizobiales; family Rhizobiaceae; genus Pararhizobium. The sequence continues at coordinate 217,270 of NZ_LMEY01000001.1, forward strand.
GCCCATGGCATAAGCGCTTCCGGCGTTGGACGCCATTTCATACCAGTTGCGAGCCTGCGCATAGTCCTGCGGCACGGCCTTGCCGTCATCATAGAACCAGCCGAGCAGTGCCATCGAATAGGCGTCGCCGACATTGGCTGCCTTTTCGTACCAGACCTTTGCCTGGGTATAATCCTGTGGCGTGCCGAGACCATTCTGATAGGCCCAACCGAGCGACGACATCGCATTGGCATCGCCGCCTTCGGCCGCCTTCTGGTACCAGGAGAGCGACTGGTCGAGATCTTTTTCAACCCCGTTGCCCTCGCGATAGAACCAGCCAAGGGTCGCCATGGCATTGGCGTAGCCCTGATTGGCCGAGAGTTGGTACCATTTCAGCGATTCCGCGTAATCCTGCGGAACGCTGCCATAGCCATCGCGATAGAGCCAGCCGAGCGATGCCTGGGCGTAGGAATTGCCGTTATTGGCGGCGTGCTCGAACATTTCCTTGCCCTTGTCGACATCGACGGGACCATCGGTGCCGTAGATCGAGAACCAGGCGAGGTTCGTCAGTCCATACATATTGCCGCCGTCGGCTGCCTTTTGATAGTTGCTGCGGGCATCGACGTAATTGCGCCCGGCGTCCTGGGCACGGCCGAGCATGTTGACGAGCATCATATCGTCGGGGTTTTCGTTGACCGCCTGGGCGCAGGCGGTGAGCGCGCGCGCCGAATCGATCTTGAGGAAATTGACGCCGAGGAAGCCAGGCATCGATTGCGGTTCGCCGGCGAGCAGATAGCAATCACGCGAAGCCTGCGTATCCTTGCCTGTCCGGGAAATATTCAAGCCCTTCTTCGGCTCGAGCGCCGCGATTTGGGTCTCCGCTTCCACTCTGTGCTTGCTGTCCGGATACCGTTCAACGAAACGGGTGAGCGCTGCTCCATCGGTCGACTGCTTGAGCGCCTCCCAGGCGATTTCATCCGGCGTCACCGCGGTCTGCGCTGCCTCATCCAGCAGCTTCAGCTTCTTTTCCGCCAGCATCTTGTAGACCGGATCAGTGCCATGCTTGGCCAAAAACACCTCGATCAGGTCTTTATCGGCAAGATCGCGGATATTCTGCCAGTCCGCCGCCGCAGCAGACTGGCCGTTCGGCGAGACTTCCTGCGTGTTGCCGTTATTGGTGATGTTGATGTTCACTTCCTTGATATTGAGGAAGATCTGCGCGCCGCCGAGCGATCCATAGACGAACGGCTCCTGTTCGCGGTTGGTCGCCGTCACCACGTCATCACGAACCTTGCCGAGCGCGATGCGCACATCAACGCCGGGTTCGGTCAGATATTTCGCCAACGCTGTCGCAAACGGGCTGTTCTTTCCCTCTCCGTCCATCGCCACCGTACCGGCCTTCGAGGCGAAGGCCACCAGGAGGTCGGCCGATTCAGGCTCAACACGTGCCAGACCACGGCTGACGGCGCGGGTGGAGATCGAGCGGCTCATCGATTGTTCGAAGGGATTGTTGCGGCAGGCGTCGAGAATAACCAGTTTCAGACGTGTCGCGCCTTCCAGCGAGCGCTGCACGCGGTCGAGCGGGATTGCCTCGTCTTCGACATCCTTGTCGGTCTTCAGGCTGACATCGACCGGAAGCAGAAAGTTCTCGCCGTTCATCTCCATGCCGTGGCCGGAATAATAGATGATGGCGACATCAGCGCCGGCGGCAGTGTCCTCGAAGTCGCGCAGTGCACGGACCATCGAGGCGCGGTCGAGATCGTGCACCGCCGTCACCATATCGAAACCCGCCTCTTCGAACGAAGCCTTCATCAACTCGACATCGTTGGCCGGGTTGTTCAGCTGCGATGTCGCCTCGTATTTCTCGTTTCCGATCAGAAGCGCGACGCGTTTTGCCGCTTCGGCAGAACCGGCCTGAAACACGACAACCGACAGCGCCAGAACGAAGATGGGCAGCCAGCCGTGGAAATAACGCTTGAACATGATTTTCCCCTCCGCGCTCGTGCAGTCTGCCGGGGTGTAATGCACCCTTTGAAACTGCGCAAACATGATCCCTGCTTCACCGGGTATTTTCGTTGCCGGCGCGCCTTGCATGAAAGTATTACGTATGGGCTGGTGGGTTTCAATGTCCGGTTTCAGGCTTTTTTTAAGCACGCACGAAGACGGAGTTGCGTGACCGCAAGCTCAGAGCAAGGATGGCGACGGAAACTGCGGCCATAGCAGCATGCGGCGTGGCGAAACGCAGCGCGAACCTGACCCAAAGTTCCAGCATCCAGCAAAACGGCGCGTAGCCGCAGATTTCCGGAGTTTCCCATGTCGATGGTGATGCATCTCGCCGAGGCAAAACCGGGTCAACTGACCACCAGCTACAAGCACTATTATATAGAGCGTCCGTGCCGCATCCTTGTGGTCGGGCAGCACCTGAAGACGAAGACGAAATATCAATGCCTGCTGCGCCATATCTCGATCGGCGGCGCCATGGTGGATTTCAACGCCAATATACTTTTGCCAAAACATTTCTTCCTGCAGATCGACGGCTTCCAGGAGGAGATCGGTTGCTCGCAGGTTCATCGGCACCGGAGCGAACTCGGCGTGCGCTTCAACATGCAGCTGGCGCCGGAATTCCTGAGCCGCCTGATTCGGCTGAACTTTACCAGTGGCCTGATCTGAAAGCGGGCCGCTGACCGCAAGGCTTCTCCTATTATCGCTCACCGGCAATCCAGACAGGGCTACCAGCCGTAGTAAGGGCGAAAGAGGATCGAGCGTCATGAAAACTGTTTTGATCGCCTACGCGGGAACGCTGGTGTCCCTGATGATTGCCGACGCCATCTGGCTGGGGCTGGTCGCAAGGGCATTCTATCGAGATCAGCTCGGCGAACTCATGCTGCCATCGCCAAATTTCGCCATCGCCTCGATTTTCTATGTGTTTTTCGCGATGGCCATCGTTCTCCTGGCCGTCCTGCCAGGAGTGCGGGCCAGCTCTCTCCTCACCGCGCTCGGATATGGTGCTGTTCTCGGCCTTGCTGCTTACGGCACCTACGACATTACCAATCTGGCGACATTGAAGGGCTGGCCGCCGATTGTCAGTCTGGTCGATATGGCCTGGGGAACCTTTGTCACCGCGTTTTCGGCAAGCTGTGGCCTGCTAACCTGCAGCTATCTTGCCGATCCGATGTCCTGATTCGTGACGCAGTGACCGGCAGAATGCATCAATTTCTACCCTCATTAAAACTTTAGGGAATGTTTTCAAAGGATTGCAATATCCCTGACCGATCCTGCATTCATCGCACACTGCCCTCATGAGGAGGATAAGAGCGGTGAACGCAAACGATGCGGCAGATGTGGATCAATCATCCAGGCCGATCGCTATCGAGGGAGTGACGATGCAGAACTCGACGATGTATTCGGTGGTCAGTTCCAAGCTGTACGAACAGCGTTTCGAACGTTTTGTGATCGGACAGGCCGGTACGTTGATGGCAGTCAAGCCTGGGCTCGGCGGCGTCTCGACCCGAACCTGCAAGATGACAGAGATTTCTCGCGGGGGCGCCAGCTTCGTCGTCAATACGACGATCGGCCTTCCCCAGCACTATTATCTGACCATCGTCGGAACCAAGAAGCGAATCGGCTGTGCTGAGGTCTACCGGCGCGACAACCGGATTCAGGTGCATTTCATCAAACCGATCGATGAGGAATTCCTGCATCAGATCGTCCGTTACGAATTCTTCACCGGCGGCGAAGTGAAGAAGCACTAGCACTAGCACTAGCGCCAGCGCCAATTCGAGCATGCCTTGCCAGGAATGTGGTCTCTCGCGCGATGGATTTGGTTTCCATGACTGCGAATCCTCGCTAATCTCCGCCACGATTTCATTCGTCGTCAGGCTCGATATTCAGCAATGTCCGCATTCTCCAGATTTACCCCGCTCGTCACCTCGCTTCCCTCCACCATTCCCTTTGTCGGGCCTGAAGCGATCGAGCGTCAGCGTGACCGCCCGATCGCAGCGCGAATCGGCGCCAATGAGAGCGGCTTTGGCCCGGCTCCATCGGTGCTGTCGGCGATGGCGGCGGCCGCCGCAGGGGTCTGGCAATATAATGACCCGGAAAATTTCGAGCTGAAGAAATCGCTTGCCGCCCATCTGGGTACCGGGGCGGAAAACATCGCCATCGGTGAAGGCATCGACGGCCTGCTCGGGCAGATCGTTCGCATGGTGATCGAGCCCGGAATGCCGGTTGTCACCTCGCTTGGCGGCTATCCTACATTCAATTTCCATGTCGCGGGGCATGGCGGCCGGCTGGTGACGGTTCCCTATGTCAACGACCGCGAAGATCTCGACGGGCTGCTGGCCGCCGTCAAACGCGAAAATGCGCCGTTGGTCTATTTCGCCAATCCCGACAACCCGATGGGCAGCTGGTGGGACGCAGACAGCGTTATTGCCTTCGCAAGAGCCTTGCCCGAGACCTGCCTTCTCATCCTCGACGAGGCCTATGGCGAAACCGCCCCGGCGGGCACCATTCCCCCGATCGCCTCATTGATCGACATGCCGAACATCGTCCGTACCCGGACCTTCTCCAAGGCTTATGGCTTGGCGGGAGCCCGTGTCGGGTATGTCATCGGTACGCCGGGAACCGCACAGGCCTTCGACAAGATCCGCAACCATTTCGGCATGAACAGGATCGGGACCGCTGCGGCTATCGCAGCGCTGGCGGACAAGGACTATCTGGCCGAGGTTCTGGAAAAAATTGCCGCCTCACGCGGCAGGATCGCCGAAATCGCTGATAGCAACGGACTGAAGCCCCTGCCTTCGGCAACGAATTTCGTGACGATTGATTGCGGCAAGGATGCCGTCTTTGCCCGCGCCATCGTTGACGGGCTTATGGCCGACCACGGCGTTTTCATCCGCATGCCGGGTGTTGCGCCCCTGAACCGTTGTATCCGCATCAGCACCGGGCCGGAGGCGGACATGGCGCTTCTGGAGGAAGCTTTGCCGAAAGTTCTGGAATCGCTCGGCAGGCAGTAGAAACCGCGCCCCATCTTCGGAGGTCTCGGTCCCTACCGCCTGTCGTCGATGCAATCCTGTTTCAATGCACTGTCATCCATTCGCGGGCGGCGCGCAGGGCCGTGGCGAGGTCGGTCTTGTTCATGGTCATCGCCAGATCGGCACGCAGCGCTGCTGCCCGGTCCGATCCCTTGATGGCCGCGATGTTCAGCCATTTGTGCGCGGCGACGAGATCGACATCGCAACCACGTCCGGTTGCATACATCAAGCCCATTTCACAAAAGACGTCCGCGCGGTTTTCGCCACCCATTGTGGCATCCGAAGCATTCTGAATGTCAAAGCGTGCCATTGTCTCTGTCCCTGTTTACCTGGTTTGTTACGTCGGTAGTCCCTGTTTTATCTGCCTTTTTGAGGCTCCTTTAAGGGGCCGCCGTCTTGTGCGGCTTTGGCCCCCTGAAGGATGTCGGCGGGGTGTTTTTCCCTGCTCGTCTTATGGGTCTGAATATGCAGCAGCGGTTTCAATACACGCTTAAAATGCATGATTAATGTGAGGCAAACAAAGTTCAAACGATTGGTAAACTTGGGTTTTTGTTAAACATCGGACTGACCGGAAACGCTGGCTTTTGCCTCAATCTTTACGGAAAATTCAGACGCCGATTTCAACCAATCGCTAACCACGCAAAACGGTCGCATGTTGGGCCTTGCGGAAAGAGACGGCGCAACAAGCCGCATTTTGCTCGATCCCTTCATCGCAAAACCAGTGACTTCCGTATTTACGTTTACGTCCGCGTAAGTTATTTTCCGGAAATTGAGCGGTGAGGAGACCGACTCTGACAACCTTTCGCCCGGAACCATCGGGTGTCCGGCGAATTTTACGGGAGGGACATGATGATTCGTACATTGATACTTGCGGTAGCCATGACAATGGCCACGGCAGCGTCCGGCTTCGCCGCCGAACCGATTGTCGGCAATTGGAAGACGGCCAGCGGCGAGACCGCCGTCATCACGTCCTGCGGCGGCAGCTATTGCATCACGTTGAAGACGGGCAAACATGCCGGCAAGCGCATCGGCAGCATGAGTGGCAGCGGCGACAGCTATTCCGGCGAGATCACTGATCCCGCCAACGACAAGACCTACAGTGGCAATGCATCGATCAGCGGCGCCTCGCTGAAAATGCAGGGCTGCGTTCTCAAGGTTCTCTGCAAGTCGCAGACCTGGACACGGATGTAATCAAGCTGGACATCCGGTGGCCACGCTGGATTCTGCTCTTGATCTTCGGCGCGCCGCCGCGTCCGGCGCGCCGCCTAGCTGAACAGAATTGTTTCGGCTGGCCGCCTGCAGGCACTTGTTCTTCCTTCTCCCAAATCAGCAGACCTTTTCTGAACAGCGATGTTCATAATCAGCGCCCGATTCTGCTCCTTTGACGCCAGTATGGCTGCCAAACGGCTTTAAGCACCCCTTGAGCGGTTCAGAACGCCGCGAAGATGAACGGGAGATGAACCGAGGTCTCAGGAAGAGTTCAGTTTGCTTGTGCGAAAACGTCATCATCGAGTTGAACCCCGATCGACACACCAGATCAAACGGACATAGCCATGGACATTCTCGCCCGCCGCCTCACCATCATCAGCATGCTTATGGTCGTTTTCGCATTGACGCTCGCAGCCGCTGTCAGCGCCGATAGCCAGCGCCGCCGTCACAACTATGCCGGCTCGATTGCCGACTGCACCGTGCACACCACGAAGTTCTGCGAACAAGCCAAGCTCTAAGGATCAAAGACGATGTTCTCCCTCACCCATTCCGCAACCATCGCACTGCGCATGCTGACGCTCGCAGCCCTTTTGATGGCTCCGATGGGTGCAGTTGCCTACAGCAAGGCCTCCGGCCTTGGTATCGGCAAGCAAGGAGCCGGCCTTGTCCTTTTCGTCACGCTGCAGCGCCAGTCGATGAGCTGAAGCTGCAAGCCTGATTTAAGCTCCGGGTGCGCTTGCACATTTGAACCGACTGCCTTCCTATAATCAGCTACAGGAAGGAACCCGATGCCCATTTCCGCATTCGCCGTCTATGCCCTTGCCGCTCTTGCGGAGATCGCCGGCTGCTTTGCCTTCTGGGCCTGGTTGAAGCTCGACAAACCGATCTGGTGGCTCATTCCCGGCGTGGCAAGCCTTGCACTGTTCGCCTGGCTTCTCACTCTTATCGAAACAGCAGCGGCCGGACGTGCCTATGCGGCCTATGGCGGCATCTACATCGCCGCTTCGCTGGCTTGGTTGTGGATTGTCGAGGGTGTCCGGCCGGATCGATGGGATGCGACCGGCGTCATTCTCGCCCTTGCCGGCACCGCTATCATCCTTGGCGGACCGCGCTGAACGGCTTTTCCTGAACGTGACCTGTGCAATCCAATCTTGTCGTTTGCTTGTAAAAAACAGCATCCTATAATGCCGTATGAACAATCGAATCTCTTCCCTCTCCGCCCTTTCCATCGCAACGCCCGACGTTTTCGAACCACAGACGTTTGACGATCCGGTTGCCGCCGTCGATGCGCTTCTGGCGCTTTACGAGCGCAATACGAAATTCCTGGTCGATGCCTTCACCGAACTTGGCCGGACCGGAACGCCGGTCTCGCGTTACCGTGCCTGCTATCCGCAGGTCAGCATCGAGACCAGCAGCTTCAGCCATATCGATTCGCGCCTCTCTTACGGCTATGTCAGCGCGCCCGGGGTCTACACGACCACGGTCACCCGGCCGAAACTGTTCCGGCATTACCTGAAGGAACAACTTGGGCTGTTGATCCGCAGTCATGGCGTCGGTGTTACCGTATCGGAATCGACGACGCCGATCCCGCTGCATTTCGCCTTCGGCGAAGGCGCCTATGTCGAAGCGGCAATGGCTGAGAATATCGACATTCCGCTGCGCGACCTGTTTGACACGCCGGATCTGACCACCACAGACGATGAAATCGCCAACGGCGCCTATGAGCCCGGCCCCGGCGAGCCCTCGCCGCTTGCCCCGTTCACCGCCCAGCGCATCGACTATTCGCTGGCTCGTCTCAGCCACTATACGGCGACCAGCGCGACGCATTTCCAGAATTTCGTGCTGTTCACCAACTATCAGTTCTATATCGACGAATTCTGCGCCTGGGCACGTCAGCAGATGATCGATGGCGGCAATGGCTACACCGCCTTCGTCGAGCCCGGCAACATCACCACCCAGCCCGGATCGGACAAGCCCGATTCGGACCTGACGCTTGCCCGGCTGCCACAGATGCCGGCCTATCATCTCAAGAAGAAGGGCCATGGCGGCATTACCGTCGTCAATATCGGCGTCGGGCCTTCGAACGCCAAGACGATCACCGACCATATCGCCGTGCTGCGGCCGCATGCCTGGCTGATGCTTGGTCATTGCGCCGGCTTGCGCAACAGTCAGACGCTTGGCGATTATGTGCTTGCCCACGCCTATGTCCGCGAGGACCATGTGCTGGACGACGACCTGCCGGTCTGGATCCCGATCCCGGCGCTCGCCGAAGTTCAGGTGGCGATGCAGGATGCCGTGGCGGAAGTGACCGGTTACGAGGGCTATGATCTCAAGCGGATCATGCGCACCGGCACCGTTGCCACCATCGACAACCGCAACTGGGAACTGCGTGACCAGCGCGGTCCGGTCAAGCGACTGTCGCAATCACGCGCCATCGCACTCGATATGGAATCGGCGACCATTGCCGCCAACGGTTTCCGCTTCCGCGTTCCCTACGGCACCCTGCTCTGCGTCTCCGACAAGCCGTTGCATGGAGAACTGAAACTGCCGGGCATGGCGACGGCCTTTTACAAGACACAGGTCAGCCAGCATTTGCAGATCGGTATTCTTGCATTGCAAAAACTGGCAGCCATGCCGCCGGAAAAACTGCATTCCCGCAAGCTGCGCAGCTTCTTCGAAACTGCGTTCCAGTAAGTTTCAACGGCGCGGCGATAGAACCATCGACAAAAGCGTGCCGGCAACCGCCGACACGACGATCAGCAGATGCGCATTGACGCTGGCGCTGGCAAGCAGGTCAAAGGCGGCGCCTTTCGCTGGCGCACCGAAGGATATAGCGCCGGCGGTAATGCCGGCCGGATAGGTGCCGACACCGGCGGGGGCATGCACCGGCAGAACCGACGACAGTTCACCGCCAAGCGCGCCGCCGAAACAGGCGGCAAGCGGCAGAACGCCCATGGTCGCCAGAACCCAGGCGAGCACGGCGACCTTCGTTGACCAGTTGAGAACGGTCATCAACCATGCCCTGACGAAGACCAGCGCATTGGCGGGTAGCCCGGCTTCGACCTCGACTAGAAACTGGCCGAACTTTTCCGGCAGCCGACGCTGCAGAACGGCAAGGGCATGACCCTTCAATAGAAACAGCGCCAGCGGTGACACAAGAAAAAGCCCCCACAGCAACCAGCCAAGCGCCTGGTTATCACGGCCAATGACGAGGCCGACGCCCGCGGCGGCGAACAGGGCGTGCAGATCGAGAAGGCGCATGAGCAGCAGCGCCGAGGTGCTGCGCGTCAAAGGGACGGCAAATTCCGACCGCATCAGGATCGGAAAACTGGTCTCGCCTGCCCGGAATGGCAACATGATGTTGAGAAGGTTATGGACTTGCGTCACACGCAGAAGCGTGAGGAAACGGCCGCGTGTTTCGTTCGGAAAATAGTCGTAAATCCGATAGCAGCGGATGAAATAGGTTCCGACCAGAAGCAGCAGCGCCGACAGGACAGGAAAGAGACCAATCCCGGCCCATTGCCGCAAAAGAACCGGCCAACCCCAGATCCATTGGATGAACGCGGCGTAGGCGACGACAGCCACAAGGGAGATGGCGCTCATCCGGTTGCGGACAAGCCATGAGCCCCGGCTGGCATCCTCTCCTGCATTCATATATTTGGTACTTTCCTGTCCGGTGCTATGGCACGGCTGGTTATCACGATAACCCAGGCGAGAGAACCTGCACGTTTTTAAAAGGCTTTGATTTTGGATCCCATCTTGGAAGCAAACAGGGTAGATAGCGAAACGGCCCCGCCGGTCGAGTTGTCCGTTGTCGTGCCGATCTATAACGAAGAAGAAAGCGTCGGTCCGCTGGTCGCCCGCATCCGGGAAGCCATGCTCAATTTCGACAAGCCGTGGGAACTCATTCTCGTCAACGACGGAAGCACCGACGGCACGCTTGTCAGCGCCCGCAAGGAGCTCGAAAGCGGCCTACGCTTGAGAATCGTCGAATTGCAGCGCAATTTCGGCCAGACCGCCGCCATGCAAGCGGGTATCGATCTCGCATCCGGCAGATTGATCGCTACGCTCGACGGCGACCTGCAAAACGATCCGCGCGATATTCCGCCGATGGTCAAGGCGATCGAGGAGCGCGAACTCGATCTTCTGGTCGGCTGGCGCAAGAACCGCCAGGACGGCCTTTTCCTGCGCAAGATCCCGTCCTGGTGCGCCAACTACCTGATCGGCAAGATCACCGGCGTGAAACTGCACGACTACGGTTGCAGCCTGAAAATCTATCAGGCGTCTATCATCAAGCAGGTCCGGCTGATGGGCGAGATGCACCGGTTCATTCCGGCCTGGGTTGCCGGCGTCGTGCCGAGCAGCCGCATCGGTGAGATGCCAGTCACCCACCACGCCCGCCAGCATGGCACGTCGAAATACGGAATTTCCCGAACCTTCAGGGTGATCCTCGACCTGCTGTCAGTGTTGTTCTTCATGCGCTACAAGGCGCGGCCGGGGCATTTCTTCGGGTCAATCGGACTTGCTGCCGGCGGCCTCAGCGCCCTGATCCTGTTCTACCTGTTCATCGACAAGTTCCTGCTCGGCAACGATATCGGCACGAGACCGATGCTGATCGTTGGCGTCATGCTGTTCCTGTCCTCGGTTCAGCTGATCACCACCGGCATCCTCGCCGAAATGATGGCGCGGCTCTATTCCGGCGAGAACGACACGCCGCCCTATATCGTGCGCAAAGTTTTCGAGCAGGATAAAGCTGATGCCTCACGCTGATTCCCGCCGCGCCGATGCAATGATTTTTGCCGTCGCCGCGTATTTTGTGCTGTGTGTGGCCCTGCGCGTGTTCATCTCTCCGGCGCTCGAAATCGACGAAGGCGAACAGGCCTTCGTTTCGCAGTTTCTGGCGCTCGGCTATGGTCCGCAGCCTCCCTTCTACAATTGGCTGCAATATGCCGTGGTGGAGGCATTCGGCGTCTCCCTGACGGCGCTGACCATCCTCAAGCATCTGCTGCTTTTTCTCTGTTGTCTGTTTTATGGTCTCGCCGCCCGGACCGTCATCAAGGATCGAACGCTGGCGGCCATGGCCATGCTGGGCGTGCTGACCCTGCCGCCGGTTTTTCTGCTGGCTCAGCGGGACCTTTCGCACACCGTCTCCGCACTCTTTGCGGTGTCGCTGTTTCTCTACGGATTTTTCAGGACGCTACGCAATCCAAGCCTGTTTTCCTATCTCCTGACAGGGGTCGCCGTCGGTATCGGGCTGATTTCGAAGTACAATTTTGCGCTGGTGCCGGCTGCTGCCGTTCTTGCCGTTCTGCCGGAGCGGGATTTGCGTCAACGCATTTTCGATTGGAGGCTGATTGCCTCCCTCGCCGTCGCCTTTGCGATCGTCCTGCCACACGCTTACTGGATTCTTCACAACCTCACATCGGCCTCGGCCGGCACCATCAACGAGATGAAGGAAGGACTGGAAGGCGGGCGGCTGGCTCAAGCGTTCAAGGGAACCATTTCGCTGATCTCGGCGATCTTCGGGGCGACCATTCTACCGATCGCCTTCTTTCTTGCGGTCTTTCCCTTCGACATCAAACGCATCTGTCTCGCGGAAAGCCAATGGACCCGGATAACGGGGCGGATCATCTGCCTCTGCCTGATTGCCGTCCTGCTGATCGTTCTCGGCCTTGGCGCCACCCATATCCGGGAAAAATGGCTCGCCCTGTTCGTGGTTATTCTACCACTGTATCTCTGCCTCAAGATTGATGCGGCCGGGATCGAAACAACCGGAAAACTCAAGCGTTTTGCCATTCCCCTTTTCATCATGATCTTCGCGGTGCTCATCGGCGTTTCGGCGCGGGTCGTGACCTCGCCAATGCTGGGCTCCTACAACAAACTCAACGTTCCCTATGAGGCATTCATCCGCGAGATTACGCAAAATTACACCATCCAGCCTGCCCTGGTCATTGCCGACGATACCAATCTTGCCGGTAGCGTGCGTTTGCAGTTGCCGCTGTCAACCGCCATCACGACCTACAATCCGCCAGTTCCTCTTGCGGCCGGGTGGCGATCGGCTGGACCGGTTCTGGTGATGTGGCGCGGCAAGGGAGAAGCACAACCGGCTCTTCCCGAGAACCTCCGGCAAAAGCTTATCGAAGGCGGCGTGGCGCCCGGCGATATCGTGCCGCTCTTTAGTGCGCCGCTCTATCATCTCGCCAAAGGAGATGATCGCTACGGCTTCGGCTATCTCTGGCTGGCACAGCAAAAGCCATAGCGCCGCAGCGCGTCCCGGTCACTGGCCGACGAGCAATTTCAATTCGCCCGGATGAATGCGCAGAGCGACATCCCGGCCGATCGGCAGCAACTCACCGTCGATGACGCAATTGATGTTGCGGCGCTCGCGAGGAAAATGCAGGTCGACGGCGGTGGCGCTCATCTCGGTGATCAGCGGGCTGTCACGGAATTTCCCACGCAGGATATCGACAGTCAGCTTTGCGACGCCATGTGGCTTCAATGGAGGCGCTGTATAGAAGCCCAGATGCCCCCCTGTAAGATCGTCCGCATACATCAGCGCATTCGGCCCGAAATGATTGTTGGACACGGAGATGGCGGAAACCTTGCGCGTTTCGCGAACCCCATCGACCTCGAACTCGATCTCGAATTCCGGCGGGTTGAACATCACACCGAGGGCTGCGCGTGTGCTGGCCCGGATTTTTCCGAGCCTTGAGGCAAAACTGTAGGATTCGCGGTAGCGCACCATGCGGGCATGCAGCCCCATGGAAAACTGATGCACGAAGGCACGGCCATCGGCACTGCCGATATCGGCTTCAATGATCCTGCCTTCGGCAAGCACATCCAGCACTTTCCAGATATCCAGCGGCAGTTTCAGCGCCCGGGCAAACAGGTTCATCGTTCCAGCGGGTACCACGCCGAGCGGCATGCCGTTCTTCCACGCAACGCCTGCCGCCGCGGAAATGGTTCCATCACCACCACCGGCCAGCATCGCATCCAGATCATCGCGACGCGCCGTTTTTTCGAGGATATCTGCCATGCCATCGCCGGAAGCCACGGTGATTTCGATGTCATGCCCGGCTGCACGGAAGACTTCCGCAGCCTTTTTGCTATAGGCGTCCATATCGGTTGTGCGGAATGTTCCGCCGTCGCGATTGAAGATGGCCTTGATTTTCATTCGTGCTCCTTGCAGCTCGTTGGGCTACATATGGAGCGGCACTAACCTTTTTTCAGCCGGCGTCGGCAAAATGACGAATCTTTAATATCGCCCGCCCCAAACTTGCCGTGATGCGCCAGCTATTCGGCAGCCTGCAGCAGGATATGTTCGTCGCCCCAGAGCTTCATCGCCATGATGACAGGCTCGAGGCTACGGCCACGCGGGGTCAGACAGTAATCCACCCTCGGCGGGACGACGGCAAAAACGGTGCGCTCGACAAGGCCGTCGGCTTCCAGTTCACGCAGTTGCTTGGTCAGCATGCGCTGGGTGACGCTTGTCAGGCGGCGGCGGATTTCGTTGAAGCGCATCGTGCCATCCAGCAGATGATAAAGGATGACACCCTTCCACTTCCCATCGATCAGATGCAGTACGCCCTCGACCGGGCAGCCGGGAGAGCAAGTCAGGAGCTTGTGGCGAACACGCGGCATTCACGGTATCCTTTTGGGTACTATATACACTTATTGTGCATTCTTGCGCTCCTGCATCATAATGCGCATCTAGCTTCTGTTCAAACATCAAGGAGCCACCCATGCGCGCCATTGCCTACAAGATTCCCCAGCCCATTTCGGCCGAGACCTCGCTGATCGATGTTGACCTGCCTGTGCCGACGCCGGAAGGGCGAGATATTCTGGTCGAGGTGAAGGCGATCTCGGTCAATCCGGTCGATGTCAAAATTCGTGCCAACGCCAAGCCGGAGCCGGATCAGCTGAAGGTGCTTGGCTGGGATGCGGCAGGGATCATCAAGGCGGTTGGCCCGGGTGTGAAACTGTTCCAGCCGGGGGATGCTGTCTTCTATGCCGGTGCCATCGACCGGCCAGGAGCCAATTCCGAATTCCATCTGGTTGACGAGCGCATCGTCGGCAGGAAACCGGAAACACTGGATTTTCCGGCCGCGGCCGCCCTGCCACTGACCTCTCTGACCGCCTGGGAGGCCCTGTTCGACCGGCTGAAGGTCAACGATCCGGTTCCCGGCGCTGCCAACGCGATCCTGATCATCGGCGGTGCCGGTGGCGTCGGCTCGATTGCCATCCAGCTTGCCCGGGCGCTGACCAATCTCACCGTGATCGCCACCGCTTCGCGGCCCGAAACCCAGAAGTGGGCCTATGATCTCGGTGCTCATCATGTGCTCGATCATTCCAAGCCGCTGGCACACCAGATCGACCAGCTGGCGCTCGGCGCGCCGGCCTTTGTCTTTTCAACGACCAATACCACCGATCATCTGGAAGAGATCATCCAGCTGATCGCCCCGCAGGGCCGCTTCGGGCTGATCGATGATCCGAAAGTGCTCGATGTCGTGCCGTTCAAGCGCAAGGCCGTGTCCATCCACTGGGAGCTGATGTTCACCCGGTCGCTATTCAAGACCAAGGACATGGAGGAGCAGAACAGGATACTCACCGAGATCGCCCGGCTGGTCGATACCGGCAAAATCCGTTCGACGCTGACAGAGACGCTGGGGCTGATCAACGCCGAAAACCTGAAAAAGGCGCATGCCCTGATCGAAACCGGCCGGACCAAGGGCAAGCTAGTGCTGGCGGGATTCTGACGCGACCGGCACCCCGAGAAACCGGCTTTTCCGCAGTTCCTGCGGGAACGCTTCATTGGCCGCGCTCGCCATAAACAGGAGGTAGCGCGGTACACCCGATAGTCTCTGAAAGAGAGGATGCCGCGTTACCCGGAATTGTTCTCCGCACCCCAGCGGGCCGGTTCCGGGGTTCGTTTCATAACCTGTTTCTGGAGAGAGAAATGCCTTCCCTTATTGATTTTCTCATCGGTTCCCGTACCTTCGGCTATCTGGCGCGCACTGTCCTGACCTCCATGTTCTGGGCAAGTGGGCTGGCCAAACTCTTCGATTTCAATGCCGGCGTCGCCGAAATGTCGTTCTTCGGCCTAGAGCCTGCGCCGCTCGTCACCATTGCCGTCATTGTCACCCAGCTTGGCGGATCAGCCCTGATCATCGCCAATCCCTGGACCTGGCTTGGTGCCGGGGCGCTGGCAGTCTTCACCGCACTGACCATTCCGATCGCCCATACGTTCTGGACCATGCAGGAGCCGATGAAGACGCTCGAATTCTATGTCGTCATGGAACATATCACGGTCATCGGCGCACTGATGGTCGTTGCCTGGAAGTCTGCGCCGGTGCGCGAAGCCCCTACCCTTCCCGGCTCTGGTTTTGCTGAACTCAACGCATAGAGTTGTCTCGCCACCGTCGCGAAAACGCCTGCGGATCGCATCCAGCAGGCGTTTTCATTGCGGTATCCTCGGGAGCCCGCGCGCTACCCGAACCATCACGTCAACTTACTGCGGTGATAGTAGCGCGAAACGCGGACGCGGTTGCCGCAGCGGGCAGCCGAACACCAGCGGCGGCGGGCATTGCTGCCGACGAACAACATGACGCAATCCTCTGCCGCGCATTTGCGGATCAGCGTCACGTCGCCGGAGGTGAGCAGTGCGGCCGCATCCTCGGCTAGAAACCCGGCAAGCCTAACCGCCGGTGCGCCTGCCCGTTCGCTGGCCAAAACCGGCGGGTCACCCCATGCAAGCTGGCGCATGACGGGCGACGCACGCATGGCGGCGTTCAAGCCATCAATTTCCGCGCGCGGCACCGGCCTACCGTCGCGGGCATGGGCGATTGCCGAAGCGGTGTGATCGCGCACGGCCATCACCGGCGCCAAGTCACCAGCCGTCAAGGCGTCAAACTCCATAACCACGCCCTCTGGCAAACGATCGGATTCCGCCTCCAGCCAAAGCTGCAGACCCGCTGCCGTTTCGAGCAGATCCACTTGGCCATCAGCCGTCAGGGGCCGGGTATTGACGAGATCGAGGGCCAACGGTTCGCCAGTGAAAGGGATCAGATCCATGCTCAGCCTTTCGTCTATCTTTCGTCTATAATGTATATTTTTACGATTGACACATTAGTTACTCGAATGCAAACCTAACGCATAAATTCAAACCATACGGGTGTTAAAATGGCATTGCACAGCATTCCCTCCATCCGTCACCGGTTTATCGAGGCCGGCGGCGTTCACGTTTTCTATCGAGAAAGCCTGCCGGAAACGGGCAAGGACGCACCAACCATCCTGCTGCTGCACGGCTTTCCCGCCTCGTCGCACCAGTTCCGGCGCGTGATGGACGCCCTCGGCAGCCACTACCGGCTGATTGCCCCCGACTATCCGGGCTTTGGCCACAGCGAAGCGCCCACTTCCACCAACGAGAACGGCACATTTACCTATAGCTTCGACAATCTGGCGACTGTGATGGAGGCCTTTGTCGATGCGCTGTCACTCAAGCGTTTCATGCTCTACGCCTTCGATTTCGGCGCACCGGTCGGGTTTCGGCTGGCAACCCGCCGGCCAGAGCTGATCGCCGGGTTGATCGTCCAGAACGGCAATGCCTATCTGGAGGGACTTTCGGACATCGCCCGCGACTTTATCGCCCTTGCCCCATCCAACGACGGCGCTGTGGAGCAGGTTCGCAATCTTCTGACACTGGACATGACCCGCGGGCAATATGAGGGCGGCACGGCGCAGCCGGAACTCGTCCCTCCCGATGGCTGGACGATGGACCAGCACTTCCTCGACCGGCCCGATCGCCGCCAGCCGCAACTCGATCTCGCCTTTGACTACAAGAGCAACCTTGTCCGCTATCCGGAATGGCAGCAGTGGCTGCGCCAAAGCCAGCCGCCGACGCTGATCACCTGGGGCCGCAATGATCCCTTCTTCACCGAGGCAGGCGCCCGTGCCTTTTTGGCCGACGTACCGGAGGCGGAGCTGCACCTGTTCGACACCGGTCACTTCGCCCTTGAAGAAAGGCTGCCCGAGATCGCACCACTGATCGCCGATTTCGTCGAGCGCAAATGGTCCCTTGGATGAGACAGCAAAGGCGCCGGAGCATTGAGCTCACGGCGCCTTTGTCGAGTTGAATATACTTGCGCCCAGTTCTCTGAATTTGGCTTACGCCTGCAGGACGACGACGCGGCCGCCGACGATTGCGCGCTCGTAGAGATCAACAACATCGTGGTTGAGCATGCGCACGCAGCCGCTCGACATCGCCTGGCCAATCGACCAGGGTTGTGTCGTACCGTGGATGCGGAACATCGTGTCGTTGCCATCCTGATACAGATAGATCGCCCGGGCGCCGAGCGGGTTGTTCGGGCCGCCAGGAACACCACCAGCATATTTGCGATTTTTGCCCGGATCGCGGCGGATCATGTTGTCGGTCGGCGTCCACGATGGCCATTCGGCCTTGCGGCCGATATAGGCAGACCCTGCCAGCGCATAACCGTTGCGGCCGACGCCGATGCCGTAGCGCATCGCCTGCCCGTCGCCGAGAATATAGTAGAGCCGCCTCGCCGGCGTATCGACGACAATGGTGCCGGCATCATGTTTCGTCGAATAGGCGACCTGCTGGCGGCGCAGTTCCGGCTTGACCTTTTCCAGCGGCATGGCCGGCATTGGAAACTTTTCGTCCGGTTTTGCAGCATAGTTGGCTGCATGGTTCGGTCCGTTGGTGGCGCAACCGGCAAGGAGAGCAGAAAAGCCGAGCAGCAGGCCACGGCGGGAGATCGACATCGTGTGTTTCCTTAAGATCCGGTTGATGCAACCGAAAATAGGGAAAACATGGTTAATGGCTGGTTAAGCGCGTTGAAATTGTGCGCAATAGAAAAGGGCGGCAGGTTTTCGCCTGCCGCCCTTTTCATGCCATCGAGGCACCCACCTCACATATTCGGATAGACCGGTCCCTCGCCGCCCTGCGGCGGCACCCAGTTGATGTTCTGGTTGGGGTCCTTGATGTCGCAGGTCTTGCAGTGGACGCAGTTCTGGGCGTTGATGACGAAGACGTCTTGCCCATCCTTTTCCACCCATTCATAGACCCCGGCCGGACAGTAGCGAGTCGATGGGCCGGCATAGATGTCGTGCTCGGACGACTTCTGCAGGGCCATGTCCTTGACCTTCAGGTGCACCGGCTCGTTTTCCTCGTGATTGGTGTTCGACAGGAACACCGAGGACAGACGGTCGAAGGTCAAGACGCCATCCGGGCGCGGATAGGCGATTGGCTTGTGCATCGACGCCGGTTCGAGCGCCTGCGCATCGGTCTTGCCGTGTTTCAGCGTGCCGAAGAAGGAAAAGCCGAACAGCGTGTTGGTCCACATATCGAGACCGCCGAGCGCCACGCCGGCTACCGTGCCGAGCTTCGACCACAGCGGCTTGACGTTGCGGACTTTCTTGAGGTCGGAGCCGATGGCGCTGTCGCGCCAGCCGTTCTCGATCTCGATCACCTCGTCATTGGCGCGGCCTGCGGCGATCGCATCCGACAGTTTTTCGGCCGCGAGCATGCCCGACAGCACGGCATTGTGGCTGCCCTTGATGCGCGGCACGTTGACGAAACCGGCCGAACAGCCGATCAGCGCGCCACCGGGGAATGTCAGCTTCGGCACCGACTGGTAGCCGCCTTCAGTGATGGCGCGTGCGCCATAGGTCAGCCGCTTGCCACCCTCAAAGGTGCCACGGATGGCCGGATGCGTCTTGAAGCGCTGGAATTCCTCGAATGGATAGAGGTAAGGGTTCTTGTAGTTGAGGTGCACGACAAAGCCGACGGCGACCAGATTGTCTTCGAGATGATAGAGGAACGAACCGCCGCCGGTCTTCATGCCGAGCGGCCAGCCGAACGAGTGCTGCACCAGGCCCTGCTTGTGGTTCTCCGGCTTGACCTGCCAGAGCTCCTTGATGCCGAGGCCGAATTTTTGCGGCTCGCGATCCTTCGACAGGTCGAATTTCGAAATCAGTTGCTTGGCGAGCGAACCGCGCACGCCCTCGCCGATCAGCGTGTATTTGCCGATCAGCTCCATGCCGCGGGCAAAGTTCGGACCCGGCTCGCCATTCTTCTCGACGCCCATGTCGCCGGTGGCCACACCGATGACAGCACCCTGATCATTGTAGAGCACTTCGGTTGCGGCAAAGCCCGGATAGATCTCGACGCCCAGTGCCTCGGCCTTCTCGGCCAGCCACCGACAGACCAGACCGAGCGAGACGATGTAATTGCCGTGATTGTTCATCAAGGGCGGCATCAAAAAATTCGGCAGGCGGATCGAGCCGGCAGGACCAAGCAGCAGGAACTGGTCGTCTTTCACTTCGGTCTTGAAGGGATGCCCCTCCTCGTCGCGCCAGCCCGGCAACAGACGGTCGATGCCGATCGGATCGACCACGGCACCCGACAGGATATGCGCGCCGACTTCGGCGCCCTTTTCCAGAACGACGACCGACAGATCCGGATTGACCTGCTTCAGACGGATAGCCGCCGCCAAACCGGCAGGCCCAGCGCCGACGATAACAACGTCGAATTCCATGCTTTCGCGCTCGGGCAGCTCATGTTTGTCGGTCATCTCTTCGTCTCCAGTCGCACCCGGCTATTTTGCACGGTTTTGTTCCCAATTCTTGACCTCCGTCATGGCAAATACGGCCGGACTTGTCGAGCCGGTCTGCGACGGCAGCCCAGCGCATTTGCGCATGAGGTCATGCCGCAGGATACAAACATATGACGTGAACGTAAACGTCAAAATACAAAAAGACTTCTTCCACTACCGGCCTTTCATCTTGCCTTGCTTTGGCCTTCGACCCATGCGAATACGCGCCCTCCAAATAACCAAGCCCTCCGCCACAAACCGCATACCGGCTGCCGTAAGGCATTCCGAGGCCGTGCGTGTAGGCGAGACGACTTCTGCCGCCAGCTGGCGGACACCCAAGACGGAGACTTTCATGGCCAAGGCACTCGGCTTCGATTTCGGCACGACCAATTCGGTGCTTGCCGCCTCAAAGGGCGACTCGACGCAGTCGCTCAGCTTTTCAAGCAAAGCCGGCACCACAGATTCGATGCGCACCGCGCTATCGTTCATGAAGCATGCACAGATGGGGGCCGCCGCAGTGAGCATCGAAGCGGGACAGGCGGCGATCCAGCAGTTCATCGACAATCCCGGCGAGGCGCGCTTCCTGCAGTCGATCAAGACCTTTGCCGCCAGCCCGCTGTTTCAAGGCACGCTGATCTTTGCCCGTCGCAACAGCTTTGAAGACCTGATGCGCGCCTTCCTTTCCCGTATCGCCGACTATGCCGGCGATGGCTGGCAGCAGGAGTACAAGCGCATCGTCGTCGGCCGGCCGGTTCGTTTTGCCGGAACCAGCCCGGACGAAAACCTGGCGCTCGAACGCTATGACCGCGCGCTATCTTCGTTCGATTTTCCCGAAGTCCACTATGTCTACGAGCCGGTGGCGGCGGCGTTTTACTTCGCCCAGAACCTGAAGAAGGATGCGACCGTGCTGGTGGCCGATTTCGGCGGCGGCACCACCGACTATTCGATCATCCGTTTCGAAAGCCATGCCGGCAAAATGACGGCGGTTCCGGTTGGCCATTCCGGCGTCGGCGTCGCCGGTGATCATTTCGACTTCCGCATCATCGACACGGTGGTTTCGCCGTTGATCGGCAAGGGCAGCCAGTTTAAGAGCTTCGACAAGCTGCTCGACGTGCCTTCCAGCTACTATGCCAATTTCGGCCGCTGGAACCAATTGTCGATCTTCAAGACGCTGAAGGATTTTACCGACCTGAAGCAGCTGGTACGCTCGGCCGTCGAGCCGGAAAAGCTTGAGGCCTTCGTTGATCTCGTCGATCACGACGAAGGTTATCCGCTCTACCAAGCGATTTCGGCCACCAAAATGAGGCTGTCACATGAGGAAGAGACCGAATTCTTCTTCAAGCCGCTCGGCGAAAAGAGCCGCCAGACCGTACGCCGCAGCGATTTCGAAAGCTGGATCGCACCGGACCTTGCCCGCATCGAGGAAGCACTGGACGAGGTGCTGGTCACCACCAACACGCCGGCTGATGGCATCGACAAGGTGTTTTTGACCGGGGGTACTTCGTTCGTACCGGCCATCCGGCGCATCTTTGAAGACCGCTTTGCCAGTGACCGGATCGAAAGCGGTGGCGAGCTTCTCTCCATTGCCCACGGGCTAGCGCTGATCGGCGAGCGCGACGATATCGAACGCTGGACGGCGATGGCGGCGTGATTGGTACCTCATCGTCTCCCCAGCGGGGAGAAGGTGGCCCGCAGGGCCGGATGAGGGGGAGCCAAACACGCGAGAACCGGCCGAACCGCCCCCTCATCGTCTCGCTTTGCTCGACACTTCTCCCCGCTGGGGAGAAGTGGGAGACTGCCGCTCTTTCGCCGGCATAAATCCATATTGCGTCCGCGATGGCCTTCCCTGCCCGCCCCCCCTTCTGTACAAGCAGACCATGATCTCCTGCGACACCATGAGTCCGGCCGAACTTGCCGCCCTTCTGCATTTTCATGCAGAATCCGGGGTCGAATGGATGCTGGAAGACGATCCGGTCGACCGGTTCGCCGAATTTGCTGAAGCGAAGGCGGCGCGCGGCAATGGCGCCTCGCAAGCCATGCAGCGAACGCAGACCTTGGAGCGCAGCGATGCGCCCGCCACACCGGTTGCCCGTGAGAACGGCAATCGCGCGACCGGCAAGGCTCCGGCCGCTCCTACCGCCACGCCACAAATGGCCATTCCCGACGAGCAGGCCATCGCCGAAGCCCGGTTTGCGGCTGAATCTGCCCGCTCCCTTGATGAACTCAAGAGCGCCATGGAAGCCTTTTCCGGCTGCAATCTGCGCAACAGCGCTCGCAACATGGTGTTTGCCGACGGCAACCCCGCGTCCGGCATTCTGGTGATCGGCCCGGTGCCAAACGGCGACGACGACCGCGAGGGCGTTCCATTTTCGGGCAAGCAGGGCCAGATGCTCGAACGCATGCTGGCCGCCATCGGGCTCGATCGGACATCCGTGCTTTTGACCAATGTCATTCCGTGGCGGCCGCCGGGAAACCGCCCGCCCTCGCCGCGCGAAACCGATATCTGCCGCCCCTTCATCGAACGGCAGATCGCGCTCAGCGAACCGCGCCACCTGTTGATCCTCGGCAATTTTGCCGCCCGTTTCTTCTTCGGCGGCAACGAGATGATCCATCACATGCGGGGCGAATGGCGCGACATTCAAATTGGCAATGCCACGGTCCCGGCCCTGGCCACCCTGCATCCGCAGGACCTGACCTCGGCCCCGGCCAGCAAGCGGCTCGCCTGGCAGGATCTGCTGGCCTTTCGCGCCCGGATTCGTGGTTAAGAGCGCCTGAACCCGACGCCTGCCCGAAACATGAACAAACGATGAAAAAAGCCATGCGGATTGCGCATACCAGCAACGCGAACGCGTCCGTTGCGGAATTGATGTTGCAGTGCAATATAGAACGACGGGAGGACTGGAATAAGGAATTGAACCATGACGACCCGTTTTCGCCCTTTGCATTCGAGCTTTGAAACGCTCCGCCATGCCGGCTCGGCGCTGCGCACGCCGTTCAACAGCTTCGGCTCGGCAGCCAACGAACAGATGACCGCTGCAGGCTACGGCCACAAGACACGCCCGGCCCAGATCTTCGCGGAATTCATCCAGCGTTGATTTTTAACGGTCTGCGCAGCCGCGCTCGCCTCTGCCTGGATTAACAGACCAAAGATGAAAGGAATCCGATCATGACAGCATCCATCCGCTCGCTCCGGGTTCTGATCGCCGATATCGGCACCGCCGTGCGCGCCTCCGGCGAATATAGCCGTTTGAGCCGTGAAGCCCCGGCTGCCAATGCCGACCGTCATGCGGTCAGCGCCTTCCTGCCGAAGTAAATCGCTGGCTTCCGGCCGCCCTGCGGCCACATCTCCTCTTCTGCGCCAAGCCTTGTCGCAATCGACAGCGTCAGCAAAACTGGATAGAGCGACACTCGTTCTTTGATTCCAACAGCGGCGTGTCGGGCACCGGTTTTCAAGCGCGCAATCCGCTCCAACATTTTCAGCGTTTCTCCTGAGGCTTGTGCGTCACAGGCACCCCGGCAGATCCGTACCCGGAGCCTTCATGCTGGCAAGCCTCAGATCCGTGTTCAGCCTGATGCTTTCGACGCTGCTGATGATGGTCGGCTTCGGGCTGGCGAGCTATGTCTTGCCAGTACGGTCGGTGACCGAGGGCTGGTCGACGCTGACCATTTCGCTGATCGCAACCGGCTATACGCTGGGCTTTACAATCTCCTGCATCATCACCCCGAAATTCGTTCTGCGCGTCGGCCATGTACGGGTATTTGCAGCGCTGATCACGCTGCTGAGCATCGCCATTCTGATGTGCGGGCTGGTGGTCGACTGGCGGGCCTGGATCCTGTTTCGCGCCATTTCCGGCTTTGCGATTTCAGGCAGCTACCTGGTGATCGAAAGCTGGCTGAACGAACGGGTGACCAATGAAAACCGCGGCATGCTGTTTTCGCTGTACCTGATCACCACCATGGTCGGCACCATCGGCGGGCAATATCTGGTGCCGCTTGGCGATCCGACGAATTCGTCGCTGTTCATTCTGTGTGGCGTGCTGTTCTCGCTGGCGCTGTTGCCAACGGCGCTGTCCTCGTCCGCGATGCCTGCCCCGCCGTCACAGGCCAAGTTCGATGTGCCGGGACTCTATCGCCGCTCGCCGGTTGCCGTCGTCGGCGCATTTCTTGCCGGTGCCATGTCCGGCGCCTGGCTCAATCTCGGCGGCGTCTTTACCCAGAAGATCGGCCTTTCCACCGCCGAAGGCGCAACGCTGCTGGCTGCCCTTCTTGCTGGCAGCGCCGTCTCGCAAATCCCGATCGGGCGAACGTCCGACCGGATCGACCGGCGCATTGTCATGGTCGGCTGCGGTATCGTCGGCGTTATCTCCTGCCTTGCGATGGTCGCCTTCGTCGGTTCCAGCCCGCTGGTACTCTATGTCATCGCGGCTTTTGTCGGTTCAGTTCTGTTTCCGATCTATGCGCTGAATGTCGCCCATGCCAACGACCTTGCCCGGCCGAACGAATATGTCGAGGTCTCCTCCGGCATGATGATCACCTATGGCATCGGTACCATTTCCGGCCCGCTGATGGTGGGGCCGGTGATGGACCGTTTCGGCCCGCCATCGCTGTTCATGGTTCTGGCCGTCTATTTCGCACTCTACGCCGCCTATGCCGCTTGGCGCATTGCCCAGCGCGGCCATACGGACGGGCTCGTTTCCAAGACGGACTTCCAGGCCAATACCGTGCCGACGCCGGGGACTGAGGCCGTCAACGCAATGAACCAGGCTGTGCGGCCGGCCGACCTGATCGAGGACGACACCGCCCCGACGGCCGCGCCCTGATCATTCGGGCAATGTGTCACCCCTGCGGGGTGATATGCTTGCGCGCGCCCCGGCGCTCGAGACCGAGCTGGTGTTCACGGAAAATGATGAAGATGCCGGCACCGACGACGATCGCCGTGCCGACCAGCATGACGCCTGTCGGCACCTCGTCGAACAGGAAATAGCCGATCAGCAGCCCGAGCAGGATCGAGGTATATTCGAACGGCGCAATCGTCGACATGTCGGCATAACGATAGCTCTGCGTCAGAAGAATTTGCGCAACGCCACCACAGAAACCCGCTCCCATCAAAAGCAGAAACGAACTCAGCGGCAACGGCTCCCAGCCGAACGGAAGCGTCAGCAGCGAGAAACAGGAGGCCGAGAGGGAGAAATACAACACGATCGTGTGGGTCTTTTCCTTGGCGATCAGCTTGCGCACCAGCACCATGGCGATTGCGCCGAGCGCGGCCGAGAGAAGCACGGCCAGCGCACCGAGCGCCTCCTGCGAGCCAAACCCGCCATCGCGCAGCAGCGTTACCCTCGGCCATGTGATGATCATCACCCCCACCAGCCCGATCAGGACGGCAGACCAGCGATAGACCCGTACGGTTTCCTTGAGAAACACCGCTGCGAAGACGACGGCCAGCAGCGGCATGGCATAGCCGATCGCAATCGCTTCGGGCAGTGGCAGGTGCACCAGACCGTAAAACCCAAAGCTCATCGCCAGGATGCCGATGAAGCCGCGTGCCAGATGGCCGAAAATATCCTTGGTGTGGAAAGCCGTGCGCAGATGTCCCTTGACGGCGAGATAGCCGAGGATCGGCACCATCGCGAAAGCCGAGCGGTAGAAGGTAATCTGGCCGGTGGCGATCTCCGTTCCCGCCGCCTTGATCAGCGTCGACATGCAGACGAAGACCAGCACGGACAGAACCTTGAGGGTAATGCCCTTCATCGGGTGGGGGAATTCGGAATCCATGCGGGTCGCACTCATCGGACTGAGGGCAGCGGGCCGGAAATCAAGGGAAACGACAGGCTGCGGGAAAAATATGCGACCGGAGAATCCGTCGCTTGGGCCCCGTCACCTTAACCCGCGATATTCGAAAGAGGCATCAATTTTCGTGATGGGTAGCGGAAATATTTGATGCGTCGATGGCGATACCCTAGTCTCGAGCGGAATGGGCAAGCAGAAACGCCGCCAAGCAATCCGACAGCCGAAACTGCACTCCTGCACCAAGAAGACTGGTAGCGGGCTGTAAAAATCCGAAACCTGTGCCAAAAATACACGACTGGTTTAAATATTGTTAGGGCGAATTTCGTAAGTCTCTGAACAAGCAAGGAATGGGACAGATCACACTTGCCGGAAAACGGCATATGTCAGCGAAAAGAACCGCCTTGCGATCACACCGGAAGCTTCGCATCTTCTGCGCAGCCTCTTCATCGAGACAAGCCTCATCGCCAGCGTCTGGACGCAGCGGATGATGCAAGCGGGACAAACAATGCGGACAGATACGGGCGCGATCATTCATCTGGAAGACTACCGGCCGACGGATTTTGTCCTCGAGAGGGTGGACCTCACCTTCGAACTCGATCCTACCGAAACCAAGGTCGAAGCCCGGCTGATCTTCCACCGTCGTGAGGGGGTAAGCGCCGATGCGCCGCTGATCCTCGACGGCGACGAACTGAAGATGACGGGCCTGTTGCTTGACCAGGTGGAGATTCCGGCTGCGAACTACGATGCGGCGGACGATACGCTGACGATCCGCGGCCTTCCGGCAACGGTACCCTTCGAGGTAACGATCACCACCGAGATCAATCCGGAGGCCAACACCACGCTGATGGGTCTCTACCGCACAAGCAATGTCTATTGCACACAGTGCGAAGCCGAAGGCTTCCGGCGCATCACCTATTTCCCGGACCGCCCGGATGTGCTTGCCGTCTACACGGTCAACATCATCGCCGACAAGGCGACCGCGCCGCTGCTGCTCTCCAACGGCAACTATCTCGGTGGCGCCGGTATGGGCGACGGCCGCCATTTCGCTGCCTGGTTCGATCCGCACCCGAAGCCAAGCTATCTGTTCGCGTTGGTCGCCGGCGATCTGGGAGTGGTGGAAGACACTTTCACAACCATGTCCGGCCGCGAAGTCACGCTGAAAATCTATGTCGAACACGGAAAAGAGCCGCGTGCATCTTACGCAATGGATGCGCTGAAGCGCTCAATGAAGTGGGACGAGGAACGGTTCGGACGCGAATACGATCTCGATATCTTCATGATTGTCGCCGTGTCTGATTTCAACATGGGCGCCATGGAAAACAAGGGACTAAACGTCTTCAACGACAAGTATGTCCTTGCCGATCCGGAAACAGCGACCGATGCCGACTACGCCAATATCGAGGCGATTATCGCGCACGAATATTTCCACAACTGGACCGGCAACCGCATTACCTGCCGCGACTGGTTCCAGCTCTGCCTGAAGGAAGGTCTGACGGTCTATCGCGACCACGAATTCTCGGCCGACCAGCGTTCGCGCACCGTCAAACGCATCGCCGAAGTCCGGCATCTGAAAGCCGAGCAGTTTCCGGAAGATGCCGGTCCGCTTGCGCACCCGGTTCGCCCGACAAAATTCAGGGAAATCAACAACTTCTATACGACGACCGTCTACGAAAAGGGTTCCGAAGTCACCCGGATGATCGCCACCCTGCTCGGTGCTGATCTCTTCAAGCAGGGCATGGATCTCTATTTCGACCGCCACGACGGACAGGCCGTGACCATCGAGGATTTCGTTGCCTGCTTTGCGGAGGTGAGTAAGCGCGACCTCACCCAGTTTTCACTCTGGTACCATCAGGCGGGCACGCCGCTGGTCAGCGCCTCGACGGCCTATGACGCCGCCAAGCAGACATTGACGCTGTCGCTGGAACAGATGGTGCCGCCGACCCCCGGCCAAAGCGCCAAGGAGCCGATGTATATCCCCTTGCGTATCGGGCTCCTGCTGGAGGATGGCTCAGAAGCCAACGTCACCTCCGTCACCGGCGCCGAGATGACCGGTGACGTGCTGCATCTCATCGAGCGCAATCAGACGGTCGTGTTCGGTGGCATCACGTCACGCCCAGTCCTGTCGTTGAACCGTGGGTTTTCGACGCCGATCAACCTGCATTTCGAGCAGACGGCCTCTGATCGCGCCCACATCGCCAAACATGAGAGCGATCTGTTTGCCCGCTGGCAGGCCCTGAACGATCTTGCCTTGCCCAATCTCGTCGCTGCCACAGCCAGCGCCAAGGCAGATGAACCGGTTCAATGCGACGCCGCCCTGATCGATGCCCTGCTTGCGGCCGCCGCCGACGGTGATCTTGAACCTGCCTTCAGAGCGCAGGCGCTGGCACTGCCGAGCGAAGCCGATATCGCCCGCGAAATCGGCGGAAACAACGACCCGGACGCGATCCACGTCGGACGCCAGCAGATCATGGTGGCGATCGCCACGGCCGGTCAGGCCATTTTCGAAAAGCTCGCAGACGAGATGATCGTCTCCGGCCCGTTCAGCCCGGATGCGGCAAGCGCCGGACGCCGGGCACTGCGCAACACCGCCCTCTCCTACCTCGTTTATGCCGAAAACGAACCCACTCGGGCAGTCGCCGCGTTCAAGTCCGCCAACAACATGACGGATTTGAGCCAGGCCTTGACAATCCTTGCACACCGGTTCCCGGACGCTGCCGAAACGGCGGATGCCTTGGCTGCGTTCAAGGCCCGGTTCGCCGGAAATGCGCTGGTGATCGACAAGTGGTTCACCATCCAGGCAACCATTCCGGGCGAAGCCGCGCTTGCCCGCGTCAAGGTCTTGATGGCCGACCCGCTGTTCAACGGCTCCAACCCGAACCGGGTGCGTGCACTCGTCGGCACATTTGCCTTTTCGAACCCGACCGGCTTCAACCGCGCTGATGGCGAAGGTTACCGGTTCCTGGCGCGCCAGATTCTCGACATCGATCCGCGCAATCCGCAACTGGCAGCCCGCATCCTAACCTCGATGCGGTCGTGGCGCTCGCTGGAATCCGGCCGCGCCGATCACGCCCGCAACGCGCTGCGTGAAATCGCGGCTGCAGCGAAACTGTCAGCCGATGTCAGCGACATCGTCGAGCGCATGCTCAAGGGATAGGAAATAGCAACCGGAAATGATTGGAAAACCCCGTAAGCGCGGGGTTTTTTCGTTTCTGCCGTGGCGCCAAAGCCAATAGTGCAATTTTCCCATGACGATAAA
The DNA here is from genome assembly GCF_001426665.1 of Rhizobium sp. Root1334. Taxonomy (GTDB): domain Bacteria; phylum Pseudomonadota; class Alphaproteobacteria; order Rhizobiales; family Rhizobiaceae; genus Pararhizobium. The sequence goes on from NZ_LMEY01000001.1 coordinate 246,150, forward strand.
TGGTTAACAAACTTTTACGTTTTCCTCTGGACAAGGCGAATCACAATTGATTCATTGGGTCAGGTTCAAGCGAGCGGCGCTTCGAATCACATGAGGGTTTACAGAATTGACGAAGATGGCGGAAGCGCAGCGGGGACGCGCAGCCGGTGAGCGGTTGCGTCCCAGATTTCCGGGTTTTTCACGCCTGGAACGGGACGTTATCCAGCACGCACGGATTTTTACCGAGCCGGCAGTGCGCCGTCTTGCGGGCGCCGAGCCATTGCTCAAGCGTTCGATCCCGATCCTGATCACCGCGTTTCTTCTCGTCGTTGCCATTTCCCGCATCAACGGCATCATGGTCGAATATGCCCGCATGGAGGCAAGCGCGCGCCAGGTCACCGTCCTTGCTGCGGCCACCGCCAGTGCCGCTCTTCAGGAAAACGGCGTTGCCCTGTTCGACAAGGCGCAAAAGTGGGATGTCGAGCAGCGGTTGAATGCGGTCCTTTCGCCCGACATGCTCGAAAATGGTGCCTTTGTTCTCACCGTGCGCAATGACGGCCGAATTTTCGCCAGCTCTCCGGAGGGCGCGGCCTACACGGGACGCACGCTGAACGCTGTGGCGCCGGAAGTCGCCGCTTTCCAGTATTTTGGTGAACGTTCGACAGTGATGAAAACCTTCATCGGCGGTACGGAGCATACCGTCGCGATGATGCAGGTGCCCGGCGGCGCGGGAACGCTGTTGGTCGCCACACCGCTGGCAGGCATCCAAAAGCTATGGCGGGATGAAGTCTCGCTCAACGTCACCCTTTTTGCCGGAATCTCGGCAATCCTGCTGATCGTTCTCTATGCCTATTATATCCAGGCCAAACGCGCCCGTGATGCCGACCAGATTTTCGCGGAATCCAACCTGCGCGTCGAAACCGCCTTGTCGCGGGGGCGCTGCGGCCTTTGGGATTTCGACATGCCCAACCGCCGGCTTTTCTGGTCGCGCTCGATGTATGAAATGCTCGGCATGCCGCCGCAGAGCAATGTCCTGTCGTTCGGCGACGCGGCGCGGCTGATGCACCCGGATGACGGCAGCATCTACAAGGTCGCCCGCACCATCGCCAGGGGCGATGCCCGCCAGATCGACCAAATCTTCCGGATGCGCCATGCCGATGGCCATTATGTCTGGATGCGCGCCCGCGCCCAGGTCATCCGCACCGCCTCCGGCCGCGTGCACCTGATCGGCATCGCCATGGATGTTACCGAGCAGCATCGCCTGGCTCAACGCTATGCGGAAGCTGACCAGCGGCTCGCCGATGCGATCGAATGCACGTCCGAGGCCTTTGTGCTCTGGGACAAGAACGACCGGCTGGTGATGTGCAACACCCATTATCAGCAGGCCTACAAGCTGCCCGACCGGGTTCTGGTTGCCGGCACGGAGCGTTCCGTCGTCAACGCCGCATCCGCCCGTCCGATCATCGAGCGGCGCATTGCCGATCCCGACCGGTCCAATCAATCACAGACTTCGGAAGTGCAACTCGCCGACCAGCGCTGGCTGCAGATCAACGACCGGCGAACCCGTGACGGTGGCCTGGTATCGGTCGGCACCGACATTACCCTGCTGAAACGCCACCAGGTGCGCCTGCGCGAATCCGAGCGGCGCCTGATGGCGACCATCGGCGACCTGTCGACGTCTCGCATCACCCTGGAACGCCAGAAGGCCGAACTCTCCGTCGCCAACTCCAATTATCAGGCAGAGAAAGAACGCGCGGAAGCAGCCAACCGGGCCAAGTCCGAATTCCTCGCCAACATGTCGCACGAGCTGCGAACCCCGCTGAACGCCATTCTGGGCTTTTCGGAAATCCTGCAGAACCAGATGTTCGGCCCGCTCGGTTCGGAAAAATACGACGAATACTCCCACGATATCCATGACAGCGGCAAACATCTGCTCAACGTCATCAACGACATCCTCGACATGTCGAAGATCGAGGCCGGCCAGATGAAGATCAACCGCGAGACGATAGATCTCGCCCCGCTGATCGAGGAAACCCTGCGTTTCACCACCATCCCGGCACAGCAGAAGAACATCTGCGTCGATCAGCAGATTTCCTCCGGTCTGACGATCACCGCCGACCGCCGCGCCATGAAGCAGGTCCTGCTCAACCTGTTGTCCAACGCCGTCAAATTCACCAACGAGGGCGGAAAGATCTCGCTGCGCGCCCGCAAGGTCGCCGGTGCTGTGACGCTGACCATCGCAGATACCGGCATCGGCATACCGCGCCTGGCATTGGAGAAAATCGGCCAGCCCTTCGAACAGGTGCAGAGCCAGTACGCCAAGAGCAAGGGGGGCTCCGGCCTTGGTCTGGCCATCTCGCGTTCATTGACCCACCTGCATGGCGGCGCGATGAAGATCCACTCCCAGGAAAATGTCGGCACGATCATTTCGCTGCGCATCCCCGACACGGCCCCACGCGCCGTGTCGGAGGCCAAGGCCACACTGGCCGTGGCGTAGCCTTTCAGGGCTTGACGGTTGTTTGAAATATCCGGCGCACCGCCTTCGAAAGGCGCCGGATATCAGCTTCCAGCACCTTGATATCCGGCGCATCCCCTGCCCGGCATAAAAGCTCGATCAGCCCGGCCGGCGCATCCTTCAGTTCCAGATCACCTTCGATGCACAGGCGCACGATCTGGGAAAGATCCGTGAACAGCGCCAGCGCCTCCTGCACGGTATCGAGATCGGCAGGTGCAATCAAAGCCGGGCCAAGCAGCGCCAGGACATCGGCCGTTGATGTGCCGCTCGACGGCGGTGCGACGCCACGCGCCGGAGCGATCAGCGCAAGATATTGGGCGATGAACTCGATATCGACCAGTCCGCCGGGAATGAGCTTGAAATCCCAGACATCGCTTGGCGGCTTTTCCTTGTCGATCAACCCCCGCATCTCGGCGACATCGGCAGTCACCTTTGCCAGATCCCGGCTTTGACCGAGCACTTCCTTGAAAATCCCGCCGACGTCGGCGATCAGGCTTTCCTCGCCACACAGCGCCCGCGCCCGTGTCAGCGCCATGTGCTCCCACGTCCAGGCTTCCTCGCGCTGGTACTTTGCAAAAGCGTTGATGCGGGTGGCGACAGGCCCCTTGTTGCCGGAAGGGCGCAGCCGCATGTCGACCTCGTAGAGCACGCCTTCGGCGGTGGGAGCGGACAGCGCCGAGATCAGTCGCTGCGTGATGCGGGTGAAATAGCGGACAGAATCGAGCGGCTTGGCGCCATCGGATTCACCCGCAGCGTCATCGTAATCGTAAAGCAGGATGATATCGACATCCGACCCGGCCGTCAGCTCATGGCTGCCGAGCTTGCCCATGCCGATAACAGCGACGCGGCCGCCGGGGAATTTGCCATGCGCCGCTTCCACCTCACGTAAGACGGCGTCCAGTGCGGCGGTCAGGATCAGGTCGGCCAGATCGGTAAACGCATGCCCCGCCTGGACACCGGTGATGACGCCGGTCAGCAGCCGGATACCGATCAGGAACCGTTGCTCGGAGGCAATGATCCGCAAACGGTCGAGGATCTCCTCATAGTGCCGAGCGGTTGCCAGAAAGCCCTTGATCCGCTCGGCCAGATAATCCCGCGTCGGCAGTTCGGCGAGAAGCCGGGGATCGAGCATGCCATCGAACACATGCGGCTTGCTGGCGATGATATCGGCCAGCCGTGGCGCTGAGGACATGATATTGACAATCAGCGACAGAAGCCCGGGATTGTTGCCAAGCAGCGAAAACAGCTGGATACCGGCCGGCAGCCCGGCAATAAACTGGTCGAAGCGCAACAGGGCGTCATCGGCACGCTTGTTCTGCCCGAACACACGCAAAAGCTCCGGCGTCAGCTCGGTTAGCCGCTCGCGCGCCTCCACCGATTGCGTCGCCCGATAGCGCCCGTAATGCCAGGTCCGGATGGTGCGGGAAATGTCCTGCGGCCGGTCGAAACCAAGCTTTTTCAGTGTCTCCAGCGTATCCGGGTCATCTCTCTGCCCGGTAAAGACCAGATTTCCGGTTTCGGTTGAGAGCTTGGCTTCCTGCTCGAACAGTTGCGCATAACGACGCTCCACCGTCTTGAGTGTTCGCGACAGTTCGGCCGAAAACGCCGGGACATCGGCAAAGCCCATCATGTAGGCGATGCGTTTCAGTTCGGCATCGGTGGTTGGCAAAACATGCGTCTGCTCATCGCGCACCATCTGCACCCGGTGCTCGACATCGCGCAGGAACCAGTAGGCGGAAATCAGCTCCTCGGCGGTTTCCCCATCGATCCAGTTGGCCCGTGCCAAGCCGTGCAGCATCGGCTCGGTGGCGCGCAGCCGCAGTTCCTGCATGCGGCCGCCGGCGATCAATTGCTGCGTCTGGACGAAGAATTCAATTTCCCGGATGCCGCCGCGGCCAAGCTTGATATTATGGCCTTTGACGGCGATCTCGCCATGCCCCTTATGGGCATGAATCTGCCGCTTGATCGAATGGATGTCGGCAATCGCCGCATAGTCGAGATATTTGCGGAACATGAACGGCGTCAGTTCCCGCAGGAAGGCATCCCCTGCCTTGAGGTCGCCGGCCACCGGCCGCGCCTTAATGAAGGCCGCCCTCTCCCAGTTTTGGCCCCGGCTTTCATAATAGAGCATCGCCGCCTCGACCGGGATAGCAAGCGGCGTCGCACCGGGATCAGGACGCAGGCGCAGGTCGGTGCGGAATACATAGCCGTCGCCAGTGCGTTCCTGCAGGATGCGGATCAGGCGGCGCAGCAAACGGGCGAATGTCTCCGGCGCGTCGTCGCGGGACGTGATCAGCGGCGCCTGCGGCTCATAAAAGACCACGAGGTCGATATCTGACGAATAATTCAGCTCGAAAGCGCCGAGCTTTCCCATGCCAAGCACGACCACACCCGACCGGTCACTCGGATGCGCGGTATCGACGACATTCAGCTTGCCTGCGTCATGGGCGCTCAAAAGCAGATGATCGATGGTGGCCGATACCGAAGCACCGGCAAAATCGCTCAGCCAGCGCGTGGTCTCACGGGCATCGAAAAGGCGCGAAAGGTCGGCAAGGGCAATCGCAAAGGCAATATCCCGCTTGGCCTGCCGCAAACGCGTCATGATCTCGGCATCCGGCACGGATTTTCCGGCGTCGGCACCTTTCCAGGCATCCCGCGCCGTCTGGATGCACGTTTCCAGATAGGGGATCAAAGGCCCGGCAAGCGCCTGCACAAGCACCTGCGGATGCGAAACAGCCGTGTCCCGCAGATAAGGCGAGAGCGACAGCGCCGCGACGATGAAATCCTTGAGTGGTGTTTCCGCAGCCAGAAGATCGGCAATCTGCGGATGGCTCTTTGCAATATCCTTGAGGCTTGAAAGCACGGACTTCGCATCCGTCTGGCTCATCGGCCGCAGCGCACATGTGCCGATATCCGATAGCCGCCGCATATCCGTCTGCATATTGGTCTCTCCCAGCCGCTCCCGATTTCGGCTGCCCTATGCGTATCAGGCGGAGCGCAATGGGAAAACCATGCTGGCAGTCAAACCACGATTGTTTTCAACGTCCGGAACCGTATCACTCAGTTCGAGAGACCCCTGATGCATCTCCATCACCGCCTCGACCAGCGACAAGCCGAGGCCCGTTCCCGGTTTGCTGCGGCTTTCGTCGAGCCGCACGAAACGCTCCACGACGTCGTCCCGTTTATTGGCGGGTACTCCGGGGCCGTGATCCGCCACCGATAGGACGATCGAACCATCCCGTCTGAAGAGGCTGACCTTGATCAGCGGATTTGCAGCGCCGTCGGAATATTTGATGGCATTGTCGATCAGGTTGCCGAGCGCTTGGCCGATCAGTTCGCGATTGCCGGAAATGTGAATATCGTCAGGCACGTCGGCTTCAAGCTTCAGCGCCTGTTCGTCCGCCACCGGTTCATAAAGCTCGACACAGTCGGCGACGCTTTGTGAAAGATTGACATCACTCATCTCCGCAGCCGCGGCCCCGGCCTCGACCCGGGAGATCATCAGCAACGCATTGAACGTCCGGATCAGCTGATCGGATTCGCCGATGATCTCTTCCAGGGATGCCCGATAGCCGGAATTGGTTGCTTTGTGCGCCAATGCTGCCTCGGCCTTGTTGCGCAGGCGCGTCAGCGGCGTTTTCAAGTCATGGGCGATGTTGTCAGAGACCTGCCGCAGACCCTCGTTCAGCTTTTCGATCCGCCCGAGCATGGCATTGAGCGATTCCGACAGCCGGTCGAACTCGTCGCCGGATCCGCTCATCGGCAATCGTTGCGAGAGGTCACCCGCCATGATCCGCGTGCTTGCGTCCGACATCCGGTCGATCCGCTTCAGCGCGTTGCGGCCGATCGCAAACCAGATGATCAACGCGCCGATGCCCATGATGCCAAGCGCCACCACAAGAGCCTGCCGCACTAGCACCCGAAACTTTTCGGGTTCCTGCAAATCGCGGCCAACGAGAATGCGCAGGCCATTATCGAGCACAAGCACATGCGCCAGTGCCACATGGTCTTCCTTGCGGCTTTCGTCGGTATAGCGCTGATAGCGGAATGCTTCGCCCGTCCATCCTTCCTTGTCCAGAAGGCCGGGTTGCAGCGAGGCGACATTACCCGCGAGGATTTCGCCAGTCGGCCCGGCGATGACATAGAGATTGGCACCAGGTTGACGCGCCCGCCGCTCCAGGGTCCGCAGCAATCCGTTGACGCCGCCGCGGCTATAAATCTGCTCGATCTGCGAAACTTCCGCCGTCACCGCATCCCTTGTCTGCTGTTCCAACAGCCGTTGCGACATGGCGGTGACGTAGAAGACCAGAAAAGCGGCGCAGAGCGAAAAGAGCAGAAGATAAAGCGCTGACAGGCGAACGGCGGTGCTGCGGAAGAGGACGTTCAGCCTGTTCATGCGTCCGTGCGTCCGTCTTCCTTGATCATGTAGCCTGCCCCGCGCACGGTGCGCAGCAATGGCTGATCGAAATCCTTTTCGATCTTGGCGCGCAGCCGCGACACATGCACGTCGATAACATTGGTCTGCGGATCAAAATGATAGTCCCAGACATTTTCCAGAAGCATGGTGCGCGTCACCACCTGCCCCGCATTCTTCATCAGATATTCCAGCAGCCGGAATTCGCGTGGTTGCAATAGAAGCTCCCGGCCCTGCCGGCGCACCGTATGCGACAGCCGGTCCAGCTCCAGATCGCCGACCCGATAGACCATATCCTGTTCGGGAGCGCCTTTACGGCGGCCGAGCACCTCGACCCGTGCCAGAAGCTCGTTGAAGGCGTAAGGCTTGGGCAGATAATCGTCGCCGCCGGCACGCAACCCCGTCACCCGGTCATCGACCTGGCCAAGCGCCGACAGGATGAGGACCGGAGTGTGGACGCCCTTGCGGCGCAATTCCGAGATCACCGACAGCCCATCGCGGCGCGGCAGCATCCGGTCGATGACCAGCACATCGTAGCTGTTCTCGCTCGCCATGAACAAGCCGCTCTCGCCGTCGCTGGCATGGTCAGACACGATGCCAGCCTCGCGGAAGGCCTTGGCCAGATAGGCGGCCGCTTCGAGGTCATCTTCGATAATCAGAATCTTCATACGCGTGACCATAGTACCTGACCCGTCTCTTCCACAACCGGTTTGCCATGGGGAAACCACACCCGCCTGCCCGGTTGCGCAGGTCAGCCATGTCCCGAAACGCCAGACGCCGCGAAACCTGGGTAAAGGTCCGCGGCGCCCGGCAGCTGGAGCTGCGTCAGCCCTCGTCAGCCCTGGCTGATGGGAAGCGCCACGAAGCGGCTTGCGTTGTCGGCCTCGATCTGGAACAGCGCCTTTGTGCGTCCGTCCTTCTTGGCGGCCTCGATCACCTTGAGGATGTCGTCAGCAGACTTGACCTCCTGGTTGTTGACCGAAACGATCTTCTGGSCTTCCTTCAGGCCGCGATCACTGGCGTCGGAGTCAGGATCAACCGAAGAGATCGTTACGCCCTTGCCGTCCTCGGAAGGCGTCACGGTCACACCGAGATCCGCCAATGCCTTTTCGCTTGAGGGCTGCTGGTCTTCCTGCTGCTGCTCGGTGCTGGTAGCAGCATCCTTGGTATCTGCAGGCAGGGTTCCGACTTCGAGCTTGACGCTCTCGGCCTTGCCATCACGCCACAGGGCAACATCGACGCTTGTACCGGGACGCATCAGGGCGATCTTGCGGGCCAGTTCGCGCGGCCCCTTGATGGTGTCGCCGTTGACCGCAGTGATCACATCACCCTTCTTGATACCGGCCTTTTCGCCCGGAGAACCAGCCTGCGGCTCGACAACGAGCGCACCGCTTGCCTCGGCAAGGCCGAGCGATTCAGCCACGTCCTTGTCGACTGGCTGGATCTGTACACCGAGCCAACCGCGCGATACTTCGCCATCCTTCATCAGATCATTGACGACATCCTTGGCAACGGAGGCCGGAATGGCGAAAGCGATACCGACATTGCCGCCCGATGGCGAGAAGATTGCGGTGTTAATCCCGACGACTTCGCCGTTGAGATTGAAGGTCGGACCACCGGAGTTACCGCGGTTCACTGCCGCATCGACCTGAAGGTAGTCGTCATAGGGGCCGGATCCGATATCACGGCCACGTGCAGAAATGATGCCGGCGGTCACGGTACCACCAAGTCCGAACGGGTTGCCGACAGCAACGACCCAGTCACCAACCCGAACCTTGCTGTCGTCGGCAAAGCCGACATAGGCAAACTTGCGCTTGTCATCGACCTTCAGCACGGCGAGGTCGGTGCGGCTGTCCTTGCCGATCAGCTTGGCATCCAGTTCCGTGCCGTCGTTCAGGATGACTGTAAAGGCCGAGCCGTCGGAAACGACGTGATTGTTGGTGACGAGATAACCGTCCTCGGAAATAAAGAAGCCCGAACCTTGCGATGTCGGGCGCAAGCGGCCCGGCTTACCGTCGCGCGGTCCATGGTCGCGATCAGCACGCTTGTCGCCGTTCGGGCCGCCGAACTCCTTGAAGAAGCGCTTCAGCGGGTGGTCGTCCGGGAGTTCGTCCAGCCCACGGCCGCCGAAATCGAAGCTGAAGCCGTTGCCGCTACCAGCGTCATCGGAAACAGGATTGGCACGCGACTGGACGCGCACCGACACCACTGCCGGAGAAACCGCATCAACGACGTCAGCAAAACTTGGAACCTGCGGCGCCTCGATCTTGACGGCGGCGGCAAAGGACGAGGTGATGGTAGCGGGGATGCCGGTCGACAGCATGACGGCTGCCAAACCGGCAACGGTCGAGGTCTTCAAGATGGTCTTGAGGGAGGGACGCAGTGCATTTGTCTGAAACATCCGGTTTGCCTTTTCTTTTCATTGACATTTGGCTGCCTGGAGGAACAGCCGATGAAAAAGGAATAGCCGAGCGCACCTTACTGACTTGTGTCCGGAAAATGAACTTTTGGTAATGTTGGGGAATGGGCCTAAAAGGAAATCAATCCTTCAGGACAGCATCCAGACGCGCCTGCTCATCGGCAGAGAGTGCCGTTCCCGTCACCTTGCCGGTCCTGCGCCGCGCGGCGAGAAGCATTGCCGCCACACCGGCCAGCAACAGGATGACCGGCGCGCCCCAGAGAATCAGCGTCTTTGTCTCGAAGCGCGGATTGAGCAGCACGAATTCGCCGTAACGCGAAACGACATAGGCAATGACCGCGTCGTCACTGTCGCCATTGGTGATCCGCTCGCGCACCAAAAGGCGCAGATCCTTGGCAAGCTCGGCATTGGAATCGTCGATGGACTGGTTCTGACAGACCATGCAGCGCAATTGCGCCGACAGCGTACGCGCCCGCGCTTCCAGCGCCGGATCCGACAGCACCTCGTCGGGATTGACGGCAAAGGCCGGCCACGACGAGACCATGAGGAAAGCGATGACGAGCAACCGGCTGATCATCGCGCAGGCTCCAGAACAGGTTTCTTCTGCTTCTTGGCGCGAGCCGGGGCGCCCACCCGCAGCCGCCTGTCGCTGAGCGAAACCGCACCGCCAGCCATCATGAACACCGTGCCCAGCCAGATGCAGAGGATCATCGGCTTCCACCAGATCCTGATCACGACGCCGCCGTCCTTGATGTCATCTCCGAGCGAAACGTAGAGCTGGCTCAACCCGAACGTCCGGATACCGGCCTCTGTGGTTGGCATTTGCCTTGCTGTATAAAACCGCTTTGACGACCAGACCTCGGCCACCTCGATCCCGCCTTGGCTGATGGTGAAATGCCCGGATTCTTCGCTATAATTTGGACCGTTGCCATTGCGCAAACCATCAAAGCGCAGCGTATAGCCGCCCGCATCCGTGGTCATGCCCGGCTTCATCTCGACAATGTGCTCCGTCTCGAATGCCGTGACCGCGACAATGCCGATCAATGTCACGCCAAGCCCGATATGGGCCAGCGCCGTACCGAAAACCGAACGCGGCAGACCGGACAGACGGCGCAGCGCCACAGATCCCGTCACCTTGCCAAGACCGGAACGCAGATAAAGCTCCGTCAGTGAACCGGCAATCATGTAGGCCCCAAGCGCGAGACCGAACAACGCCATGATCGGGCCGCCATTTTGCATGTAGTAGATGATACTTCCGACAACCAGGCCGAATGCCACCGCGGCAAACAGGCGCTGCCCGGCGCCGAGCAGATCGCCGCGTTTCCAGGCCAACAGCGGGCCGAACGGTACCGCCAGCATCAGCGGCAGCATGAGCAGTCCGAAGGTCATGTTGAAGAAGGGAGGTCCAACGGAAATCTTCGCCCCGGTCACTGCTTCCAGCGCCAGCGGATAAAGCGTGCCGATCAATACGGTCGCCGCCGCCGTCGTCAGGATCAGATTGTTGAGAACCAGCGCGCCCTCACGCGAAATCGGCGCAAACAGCCCGCCCGCTTTGAGGTGTGCGGCGCGGAAGGCAAACAGCGACAGGGCGCCGCCGATGAACAGGATGAGGATGATCAGGATGAAGACGCCGCGCGTCGGGTCGGTGGCAAAGGCGTGAACCGATGTCAGTACACCGGAGCGGACGAGGAAGGTGCCGAGCAGCGACATCGAGAAGGTCATGATCGCCAGAAGCACCGTCCAGATCTTCAGCGCTTCGCGCTTTTCCATCACAAGTGCCGAATGCAACAGCGCCGTCCCGGCTAGCCACGGAATGAAGGACGCATTCTCGACCGGATCCCAGAACCACCAGCCGCCCCAGCCGAGTTCGTAATAGGCCCAGTAAGACCCCATCGAGATACCAGCCGTCAGACAGGTCCAGGCGGCCAGCGTCCACGGCCGCACCCAGCGGGCCCAGGCCGCATCGATACGACCTTCGATCAGTGCGGCGATCGCAAAGGAGAAGCAGACGGAAAAGCCGACATAACCGAGATAAAGCAGCGGCGGATGGATGGCCAGGCCGACATCCTGCAGCACCGGATTGAGGTCCTGCCCTTCACCCGGCGCATTCAGCAACCGGTTGAAAGGATTGGACGTCAAGAGGATGAAAAGCGAGAACGATACCGCGATCCAGGCCTGGACGGCCAGCACATTGGCTTTCAGGGTCTCCGGCAGATTGTTGCCGAACACAGCGACCAGCGCCGAGAAAAAGGTGAGGATCAGCACCCACAACAGCATCGAGCCTTCGTGATTGCCCCAGACACCGGAAAATTTGTAGATCAGCGGGATCTGCGAATGCGAATTCTCCCAGACGTTCTGGACGGAGAAATCGGATGTCACATGAGCGTAGGTGAGAATACCGAATGACAGCGCCATCAGCAGGAATGTCGCCTTGGCCGCCACCGTCCCGATTTCCATCAGCGCGTGATCGTTGCGCAGCGCGCCGATGATCGGCAATACCGCCTGCAGGAGCGATGTGGCAAGCGCCAGAACCAGCGCATAGTGACCAAGCTCGATGATCATTGGATATTTTCCTTGCCGCCAAGATTGACGCCCTGCGCCTTCAACCGGTCCGCCACGTCCTTGGGCATGTAGGTTTCATCATGCTTGGCAAGCACGGTATCTGCAACGAAAACCGGACTCCCCTCCTTGAAACTACCCTCGGCGACGACGCCTTGGCCTTCGCGAAACAGATCGGGCAGAATTCCCGTATAGGTCACCGGCACCTTGTCGAGCGTATCGGTGACGCTGAACGTGATGGTCATGCCTTCACCGCGCTTGAGCGAGCCATTTTCCACCAGGCCACCGAGCCGGATACGCGTACCTGGGGCCAGTTCGGCCTTGGCGAGATCGCCAGGAACATAGAAATAGGCGATTGCCTGGCTGAACGCGACCATCACCAGCAGAACGGCGGCGGCGATGAACGTCACACCGCCGCCAATGATCACAAGGCGCTTCTGTTTGCGGGTCATTCCACGCCTCCGTCTGCCTTCAGCCCAAGCTCGCCTGCCAGCACCAGCAATTGCTTGCCCTCGTCGCCGTCGGCCGGAAAAACCGCTAGGCTCTGTTTCAGGGCGTCGCCTGCCTTGTCCTTCTGGCCAAGCACGGCATAGGATCGGATGATCCGCATCCAGCCCTCGAAATTCTTCGGGTCTGTCTTCAGCTTTTCCGCAAGGCTACCGACCATACCTTCGATCATCGCCGTGCGATCACCGGTACTCATATCGTTGGCCGCAGTGATATCCTCGCTTGTGGGATTGCCCAGCGGGGTGCCGGCCTGCTGTCCTGCAGCCGGGACCTTGAGATCGGCGATATGCTCGTTGATCAGCGGCAACCATGGAGCGCCGGCCGGTGAGGTACGGACGATCTGCTCGAACGCCGCCAGCGCCTCCGTCCCTTTGCCTTCCTGCTTCAAGGCAAGAGCCAGATAGAACTGCGCTCGCGGGTCCGTGGGCTCGATCGCCAGCAATTTCTGCAGCGCATCGCGGGCCTCGTTGGTCACCAGCCCGCCGGAAAGCGCGATCAAGCTTTCGGCGTAACCGCCCAGGCGCGCCGGTGTCGCCCCGAGGATTCGCAGCGCATTGCGAAACGCCGTTGCTGCCTGCTCCAGCCGGCCACTGCGATAATAGATCGGCGCCAGAACATCCCATCCGGCACCATCTTCAGGATTGCTGACCAGTTGCTGTTCGGCCCGCGCGATCAGGATGTTCATATCGTCGCCGGGATTTGCCAAACGCGCGGCCAGCGGCGCATCCGGCACATCCGGATTGCCGGTCCGCAAGTAAAGACAGAGCCCGATGGCAGGCAGGATCACGATAACGGCAAGCTGCGCCAGCCGGTTGCTGCGCCTTACCGGTTGAGCCGGCGCAGCGGCTTTCACGGCATCGGTTGCAGCCAACAAACGGCGGGCGACCTCGGCGCGAGCGAAATTCGCTTCGTCGCCGGAAATCAAACCGTTTTTCTCGTCGCGTTTCAGCTCGTCCAGCTGATCGCGATAGACCTCGACATCATGGGATTGGGGGGCCTCGGCGCTGGCGGCGGCGCGCAGCAGCGGAAGCAGCAGAACAGCGGCAACGGCCGCCGTCAAAGTGGCAACTAGGATCCAGAACAGCATGTTCGCTCAATTACTATGCGAAGCCTGCCATTCCAATCGGAAAACCGGAGATGACGGAAATTTGAGGCGTTTCGCCGCAACTATGGAAACTATCGAATGGGCTGGATCAGCCCAACGGCGTCCACGTGCCGTCGGCATTGCGGCAGGCGGCACCACGCGCGACACTGTCCTGCCCTTTGACCGTTACCGTATGGCTGTATTGGCGGCAGTTCTGCGAGCCGACCTGATACGGTGCGGCGGCAACGACCGAGCCGCTGATACCCGATCCCTGCCAGACCACCGGCTGTCCGCCACGGGATGCTTCCAGGGCGCGGTATTCGGCCTCCAGCGCCCGCTGACGGTCTGCCTTGCTGATCGAAAGTCCGGCTTGATGCCCGATCACACCGCCACCAAGCGCCGCGATATAGGAAGCCGATGTGTTCGAGGTAATGCCACCCAGCTTACCGCCCTCGCGCGAGGCCGTACCGCAGCCGGCGATCAGCAACGACGAGGCGATCAGGCACGCAGCCGGCGAAGCGGAGAGGATGGTCGGGAAACGGGCCTGGTTCTTCATCGTATCGGACAGCTCTTACGGTTTCCGGTGCATCGGCAAATCATGGCTCGGCTTAAGGCCGATTCATGGCTCATTATCTTTTTTACATTCCCCGCATGAGCAGGCAACATCACAGCGATCAAAGCTGCTGCATTGCGGAATTTTGCCTGCAACTCTGTCAAAAAAGTCACGCAACGGCTCAAGACACGTTCCATCATGACACAGCCGGCAGCACGATCAGTGCCTTCAGCCCGCCACGTTCACCGCGTGATAATCCAAGCGTACCCTGATATTCGCCGGCGATTTCGCTGACGATCGACAGACCCAGCCCGGTCCCGGGCTTGCTTTCATCCAGCCGCCTGCCGCGTTTGATGGCAACGGTGATCTGCTCCGGCTCCAGGCCGGGACCGTCATCATCAACCTCTATGGCGATCCAGGTGCGCCGCCCCGGGTCCTTGCCCTGCACGCCCTCGGGCGCGATCTGTGCCACGACGCGAACCTGATCGGCTGCATAGCGCGCAGCGTTGTCGAGAAGGTTCCCCACCGTTTCCTCGACATCCTGCTGTTCCATCGCCAGAATCAGGCCGGGGGGCGAGACAGTCAGCAGAAAGGTCTTTTCCGGATGCAGGCGGCGCATGACGCGAACCAGCCGCTCGAGAACCGGCTCCACCTCGGTGCGGGCCAGAACCGATTCCCGTTGCGCCGCGATCCGCGCCCGGTTGAGATAGGACTGCACCTGCATCTGCATCGCATCCGCCTGCGCCTTGACGAGATCGCCGTGCGGCGGCTCCAGCACCCGCGCCTCATTGATCAAGACGGCAAGCGGCGTCTTCAACGAATGCGCGAGGTTGCCGACCTGCATCCTGGCGCGCTCGATGATGCGCCGGTTGCTGTCGATCAGGGCATTAACTTCGCTCGCCAAAGGTTGGATTTCGCGTGGAAATTCGCCGTCCAGCCGCTCGCTTTCCCCGCCTCGGATCTTTTCCAGCGACCGCCGCGCCTGGTCGAGCGGCCGGAGCCCGAAAAGAATGGCCAGCGCGTTCATGCCAAGACCACCAAAGCCGAAGATCGCCAGCGCCAGATAGAGATTACGATTGAAATCGTCGATGTCGGCTTCAAGGACATCGCGGTTGCCCGCAACCCGGAACCGGGCGGTGTGCCCCTGAATATCCAGAACGACTTCGGTCTCCGCCACTTCGACTTCATTGTTGAAGGAATCAACAGTGGTGTAAAAACGCTCGTAGCGAATATCGAAGGGAACCTCATCGACACTGGCAATCGGCAGCTTGCCTGATCCGAGCGAGGTCGAAATCAGCGGCGGGGTGTTGAATTCCCCAATCGGTTCTACGATCCAGTACCAGCCCGTCTGTGGCTGGGAAAAGCGCAGGTCGCCCAGTTGCGGACTGCCGGCCAGCACCGACTTGTCGTTGACGACGATCGAATTGATGACGTTGTAGAGCTGCGCACGCAAGAGATCTTGAAAGCCGCGCTCAGACCCTTGCCGATAGAGTGTCGAGATCACCACGCCGATCACCACCAGCGCCGCCACCGCCCAGATCGTGGAAACCAGAAGAACGCGTGCGGTCAGCGATTGCGGGCGCAGCATCATGGGTGCCGCCGGATGGTTTGGCGGGACAATGGCGTTAGGCCCTTGCCTTGGTGCGCAACCGCCCTGTCCTTCCAGTTGATCATAGTGATCCCGCTCAGGACTTCACTTCCTTGCTGGCCATGCCGGGAGCCTGCATGCGATAACCAAGGCCACGCACGGTTTCGATCAAGTCGTTGCCGATCTTCTTGCGCAGGCGGCCGACGAAAACCTCGATCGTGTTGGAATCGCGGTCAAAGTCCTGGTCGTACATGTGCTCGACCAGTTCCGTGCGCGACACCACCTGCCCCATGTGGTGCATCAGATAAGACAACAGCCGGAATTCATGCGAGGTCAATTTCAGCGCCACGCCGTTGACCATCGCTTTGGAACCCTTGGTGTCAAGCCGCACCGGGCCGCAAACGATCTCCGAGCTTGCATGTCCGGCCGCACGCCGGATCAGCGCGCGGATACGGGCCAACACTTCTTCAACATGGAATGGCTTGGTGACATAATCGTCGGCGCCGGCATCGATGCCCGCGACCTTGTCGCTCCAGCGGTCACGCGCGGTGAGAATCAGCACCGGCATCGCTTTTCCGGCACCGCGCCATTTTTCCAGCACGGTGATGCCGTCCATTTCCGGCAAACCGATATCAAGGATGACGGCGTCATAGGGCTCGCCCTCGCCGAGGTAGTGGCCTTCTTCGCCGTCGAAAGCCTGATCGACGACATATCCGGCTTCCTTCAACATGTCCGTCAATTGACGGTTGAGGTTGACGTCGTCTTCGACCACCAGAATGCGCATGAACAGACTTTCTTCCCTTGCGCGCCAGCATCTCCTGGAGATTTGCCGTCGCGTCGCAACACCAGACTTACTGCTTACCTTATTTCATCCGTTTCGAGAATGTCTTGAAGGCAGGCATTCTGCGGCTACATCGGCACCCGCATCGTCACCTTTTTCGGGCGGCCGCCATTGCCGGGGATTAGCACGGTGACGACACATTTGCCGTCGCCCGTCGGCTGCGCCGACAGCAGTTCGCCACCGGTCTTGGCAACCACCTCGGCCGCCGCCTGACCACAATCGCCGTCCACAGCGACAACCATCGATGGCACATCAATCGCAGGCGGCGCGAATCCGGACAGGCCCGCTGCAAGCGTTGCTATGATCAAGGGTGAGGACATGAACGCACTTTCGCATTGAAAACAAGATTGGTGGCTTGGGATGCATTGTTGCAGATTTAATAAACGATACAGTCTGAATGGCAAATGAATGTGCCGCCACCACCCGGTTTGCGCAATGTCTAGCGCAAACGCGAGCGCGCTGAAATCCGGCCCCAGATGGCAATCAGTCCGCCCACTGCGGCCGCCAGCGCAGTCAGTCCATCCACAACTCCCCTTTCATCGTCAGGCGCGACCTCCAATCCCAGCAGGTTGGCGCAGGATGCCAGGATTGCCACCACGCCACCCCAGACGGTCTTCGACATGTACCAGGTCTTCAAATCGTTCATTTGACGCTCCTCGTCCGGTTTGCTGAATTTGAGTTTGACTTGAATGGGAAAGCCGGGGTGTTACAGGCTGAGCAGCGCCTGTGCCGGCACGCCGAAGGCAACCTTCTGGCCGCGCTGCCGGACGCGAACCGACAAGTCTGCCTGTGGCGCGCCGAAATCCTCGATCTCGAGACCCGCGGCATAGTGCAACACCGGTTCGGACACGTCGAAGGACCGCTTGACGCTCGTCCCGGCGAGAATGTCGATACGATATCGTTCCTGGGGCTCATCCAGCGCGATATCACCGTCGAGCCAGTGGTCGGCCTCCCGGCGGGCGCAGCGGGTCCAGGTGATTCGGATACCACCGCCCTCAAGACGCCGCCCCCGCAGATGCACCGGCGCAACCGGCCTCTCGGCCCTCAAGCCACCGGCAAAGGCAAAGGGACCGCTTGGCTGAGCGGCCTGCCCGCTCGCCTCGGCGATCCAGTTGATCACACGCCCCGCCTCGTCGGGGCTCAGGGCCAACGGCCTGACCGCCGCATTGAGCACCACCACCGGAGCACCGGAAGCACTCCCCGCCAGCATCGCATCCGTGGTCCCGTGCAGACCCCGCAAAAGCTTTGTCAGCCGCCAGCGCCCGGCAGAAATTTCCTCAGCGCTCTGATAACCGATGATTTCCCAGACACCATTCGAAGCAAGGATCGCCACGCGGTTGCGCCCGTTGAGAACGGAAAGGCGGCCTGCC
Source organism: Rhizobium sp. Root1334 (assembly GCF_001426665.1). Classification (GTDB taxonomy): domain Bacteria; phylum Pseudomonadota; class Alphaproteobacteria; order Rhizobiales; family Rhizobiaceae; genus Pararhizobium. The sequence continues at coordinate 263,979 of NZ_LMEY01000001.1, forward strand.
GAAGACAATCCACCGAAATGTAAATCAAGCGTCAGCGTATGCATGGCATCAAACCTGCCGGTAACACCTGCACCAAGCGACGCCGCCAAGACACCCGTCTGCGCTGGTTGCCCCAGCCGCACCCGCGCCTGATAACCTTCCGCCGTTGCCGATGAAGAAAGCGTCACCACGCGCCATGGCCTGGCAAAGACAGCGGCCCGGGCAAAACTGCTGGCATTGCCTGCCACGTATTGTGGCAGGTCCATCAGGTGCACAACGGGAGAGAACCCGTCGGATGGCCTGCGCGGCGGAACGATCGGTTTTGACGGCTGAACCGGGCGGCCGCCGCTCGACGGCACAAACGCCCGCGCCTCGATCGAACGTGCCGCGCCATCCTCGATCCGGCTGACAATAAAACTGCCCTCCGGTCCATCGTCGAAGGCGACCACATCACCCGGCTCGAACGCCAGTGCCGCCGGCGATAGCGAAAAGCGTACGCTGCGCCTCGACACCTGATGATCGCGCAGCGCGTCCTCGACAGCACTTGCCGACGCCCCTTCATGCATCACCCCCGGCAGTGAAAGCCGCAACACCCGGTCATTGGCCGGCGATACCCGGCGGGAACGGGCGGTGGTTCGCTCAAACGCATTTCCCGGATCGAACCGGTCGAGGATCGCCTCGCTGGCAAAATCGCTGTCGTGGCTGCGCGTCTCCTCAAACAGCGGCTGTCCGTCGAGATCCGCCAGCACTGCAATGGCCCTGGGCTGCGAGGCCTGTTTCATCCGCGACCGGAACCGCAACTTCGCCCCGTCTTCAGCAGCATCGATCTGCAGCGCTGCCATCAGCGGCTCCAGCACATCACGCGCCGACACCTGCTCCGACTGCACATAACCGCTGAGATCACCGCTGACGCAGCTTACATCGCCGCCCTGAAATCCGTGATCGGCAAGTACCGCCGCGATCACGTCGGCCGCCGTCGCCCCACCCAACCGGCCGTTCACCCAATGCCCGGTCTGCCAATTGGCGCCGTCGGACCAGAGCGCCGTATTCTCCGGAAAGGCCGGCATCGGTCGCGCGTCCCAGGTCCAGACGAACATATGATCCGGATCAACACATGCGGGTGCGCCCGAGCCTTGCCAGAACCGGTGCTGCGCCTGTAGAAACCGGCGTTGCATGGCATCGCCGCGCGCGCCGTTCGAAAAATACGGAACCGCCGTTTCCGACGATTTCGGATCAGTAAAGACGTTCGGCTGGTTCGCCCCCTTGTCGATCGCCGGGCAACCGAGTTCGGTGAACCAGACGGGTTTGGAGGCCGCTACCCAGGCCGTCGGCACAGCCTGCTCGACGCCGCCTATCCGGTTGCGATGCATCTGCCCCCACCAATTGGCAATATCCTTGTAGCGGTAGACCCATGGCTTTCCCGCCAGCCCGTCGGTAATCGGCGTGCGGATACGGCCGCGGCGATCGTCCATGCTGGCGTAATACCAGTCATACCCCTCGCCGGCAGTGATCATCCTGCGCATCGCGTCGGCATCTTCCGCCAGCCGGAAACCATCCGCATTTCCCTGAAACAGGTCTCCGTCACGCCAGTCGGACAGCGGCATGTAATTGTCGATCCCGACGGCATCGATATTGGCCGATGCCCAGAGCGGATCGAGATTGTAAAGCACGTCGCCAGACCCATCCGCCGGGTGATAGCCGAAATACTCGCTCCAGTCCGCCCCGTAGGTCAGCTTGGTGGCCGCACCGAGAACGGCCCGGACATCGGCCGCAAGATCCACCAGCTTCTCGACGAAAGGAAACGCGCCCGTCCCATCGCGCAATTGGGTCAGCCCGCGCAATTCGGAGCCGATGATGAATCCGGAAATCCCGCCCGCCGCCTTGCTCAGCAACGCGTAGTGAAGCACCAGCCGGCGATACCCGTCGTCCGCAGCAACCGATCTCACCGACGTGCCCGAAACGGCAAAATCCGCCACCGTGGCCGTTCCGCAAAACGCCGCCACCTGCGTGCGCGCCGCCATCGTCCTGTCGGCAGCGCCCGCAAGCCCCGGCGCCGGATCCGCGGTAATCCGCCCCCGCCAGGGATAGGCAGGTTGCCCCGTACCGCCATAAGGGTTGGGCAACGTGTTCCCGGCCGCAATGTCCATCATCACGAAAGGATAGAGATAGACTTCCAACCCACGTGCCTTCAGGTCAGCAATCGCCGCCACCACGCTCGCATCGCCCGGCGTGCCGCCATAGGCCGGGGCGCCATCATTGCGGCTGATCAGCCTCCCACCACCACGCGAAATTCCCGACACCGACCAGGCCAGGCTTTCCCCCCGCCGCACCGGCGTCTCGACGCCGGGCTCGATCCGGCAATGACCAGCCCGCAAATCCGTTCCGAACCAGGACACCACCAGCGCCACCCGCTCAAGGTTCGGGCAGAGCGCCTGCAATTCATCGATAGACGCACGCCAGTCGGAACTCGCATGAAAAACGTTGCGGTTGATCAACCGGCTCGCACCGGCTCCGGTCTCTTCCCTGACGACGCCAGGGTGATAGCCGTATTCGCTCGAACCCGGAATGATCGTGATGGCGCGGATCTGCTTTTCGAGCGTACCGGTCGGCCGCAAGACCTCGAACTGGATCACCGGAATCCGGTTGCCATAACTATCCAATGGCAAACGCTCGAACACGGCATAGGCGAGCCCCCGGTAGGCCGGTGCTTTCCCCACGCCCTGCTTGGCCTCGATCAACGGATCGGGCAATTGACCGGCTGTCCCGCGATAAATGCGCATCTCGATCCCGGTCAGGTCCAGCTCCCGCCCGTCCGCCCAGACCCGGCGAACGCAGGCAATCTCGCCCTCGCAGATCCCAAGGGCAAAATTGGCATAGTAGCGAAACGTCTCGACCCGCGGCCCGCTCGCCTTGCCGCCCTGCCGTTCGACCCGCACTTCTTCTTCAAACCGTGTCGCCCAGATCAGTGTGCCGCCGATGCGCACCGTGCCATAGGCCCGCGTGATCGCCGTGCCGTCCTCGGCACCGGGTATGCGCGCATCGCCCAGCCGGGCGCCGGAAACCGTCGTCATGCCGTTGATGATCGAGCGGTCGATCACCGAGCCCGCAAGCGCACCAACCGCGCGGCCAAGCACCGCGCCAACCGGACCGAACACGCTGCCAAGCGCTGCACCGGCAGCCTGCAGAAGAATGGTTGCCATGATCGTCAAACCTTTCCGGGAAAACGGAATACACCGGCAATCCGCCGCCGCCAGGACGGAACGAGCGCCGACTCGATCACCGCCGCCTGTTCATAGGCATGGATGAACCTGTCTTCGGTACTGAGAATTCCCGCATGCTTGGCCGGAAAGTCCGGCCGCCAGCAAAACAACAGCAAATCGCCCGGCTGCATTTCCGCGGCCGGAAGCTCCGCCCCGAAATACCGCCGCGCCGCCCCGCGCAACCGATCCTCGCCGCTGCGCTCCGCCCAATCCGGCTGATAGGCCGGCGGCAATTCCGGCTCGGAACCATAGATTTCCCGCCACACACCCCGCACCAGGCCCAGACAATCGCAACCAACGCCCTTCAGGCTCGCCTGATGCCGGTACGGCGTCCCGATCCAGCTCCGTGCAACCGAAACGATTTCGCGCGCAAAGCCAACGGCTGGATCTCCCTCTTCTCCCCATCGGGGAGAAGATGGCCCGCAGGGCCGGATGAGGGGGACCGCAGCCTCCGAACCAACCAAATGATCCTCCGCGCGGTCGTCACTCATAAAGCGCCCGCCCATCATGCACCGCATCGCCATCCGCATAACCGAAGGCAAAATCCGTCCCCGGCATATGCGGAAACCCTTGGAAGTTCAGGCGATTTGCAAACGTCCCGCCACAAGTGGCAAAACTCTTGTCGCATCCCGCCGTCACGGTGAAATTATCTCCCGCCACCAGCGGCAAAGGCGGCGGCAGCCAGAGCGAAAGCGTGACCCCGTCAGCATCCTTGCGGTGATCCTCGATATCGCAGGCATGCCCGGCATTGGCACCGCCAACGAACCGGAACATGCCATACCGGTAAAACCCTGCCATCGCTGCATCGAGCCCCGTCACCCGGATCCGCGTCTCGCCCAGAACAGCCATGATCGCGCCGCTGCCCCGGTAGGCCGGATTGCTCAAGTTTACCCTGCACCGCCCATCGCCAAGCACGGCATCACAGCGCCGCCCGTAAATCCGCCCCTGCACCTGATCCAGCTTGTGCGTCAGCCGCCGCAACTCAGCACGAAAAGCGCCGCCCGCGCGCACGACATCGCCGATCTCCTGCACGCGCAGCAGAATGCGCTGATCCGGCGCCTGCCAGTTCACCTGGAACACGTCGACCCTGGCGCCGTCATAACGTCCGGCGATCACATCCGCCTCGCTGATCGCGGCGCTGGAAAACCCACCCGCAACCTCGCCTGCCTCGACGGAAAGTCCGCTTGCCGCCTCGCTGTCGGCGGCCTGAAACCCGCTGGCGGCCAGAAAATCGGTGCCATCAAAACGGAGGTCGTGATCATGCTCGGTAAAGCCGAGCACCACCCCGTCGCGCCGCGTCACCCTCCAACAATGGCACATCGTTGTCGCATCGCCGTCCAGGTGTTCGGCAAGGGCTGCGGTGAGCGTTCTCATGGCTTGATCTCCACCAAAGGAATCGACGGAATGCGCCCGGCCTGAAACTGCCCCAGATCGACATCGATCCGGTCGGTATCGAAGCGCACCGGCACATCGAATTCGAACCCTGCCTTGATCGCAACGCCGCTTGCCGGAATTTTCGATGGCAGAAACGTCACCCGCCCGCTTGCCGCATCGAGCGTAAAATCGGCAGGCACCACCAGAATCCCACCAACCGACATGACCACACTGCCCAGAACCGGCTTGGCGATCTCGCGCACGCTCGCACCACCCGCATCGCCATAGGTCTTCGCCAACTGGAACACGGCGGTCACGCCATCACCCGTTCCAACAAGCTGATCATTGGCGCTCACCGTTCCACCCGGCGCACAGGACTTGAAATCGACGGGATCGCGAAACCGGAACCCGAAAAGCTGCCCCGCCCGCGCCTCGAAAAACTCCAGCACCGCATAAAGGTCGCCAACAGACTTGATCCCCGATCCCGCATCATAGTGCCTGCGCGCATCACGCCAGCGCCGGTTGCGGTTTTCCCGCCCGTTCGAAAGGCTGACAATATCCGTCCGCCTGACCGGCCCGCCGCTCGTTCCCAAAGCCAGGCGCAAGGGAAACCGGACTTCATGAAATCCTGTTGTCATGGTGTTTTCCGCTGTGTGTTGAATCGGTTGACAGGGAGTCTTCAGGGATTGCTGCACGGCGGCAGCGTTTTTCTGCCGCTGGCGCGTTGGCAACTGCGATTCCCTGCTCCCTCTCTGCGGGTACGGGGAAGTCGCGAGTTGCTTGGTACGGCACTGCCGAGTACGGTCGACGAATGGAGGAGCTTGAATGAAGGCTACGGCGCTGCTGCAGGCAATTTACACGATGGGTCTCGTTAACTATCCTAATGAGGCGCGCAAATGGGTGAACGTGATGAACACGCTGGGCGTCGTGGCTGGTCGTGCCCACAGTCTTTCGGTCTCGGAGGTCAGCAAGCTTGACCTCATGCTGAGGCAGCTTGAACAGGAGCATCTGGAAGAGATCATAGGCCCCGAAAAACAATTCAGCTTTGCAACAGACCTTATCTGCACCCTCTCCGATAGCTGGCTTCTCGCAAGCTACGAGCCGATCCGTGCCGCGTGCGAACAGACGAGGACCCGCAAGGAGCCGTACGAGAGGCTGGACTCGTTCCACCGTCGTCTTGCGTTGGTACGTATACCTATCGCCAAGGCGGAGATTAAGGACGCGCAACGGCTCAAGCCAACGCTGATGCTTTATCCAATTGGCGACGGAGACGATAACAGCGGAAAGCTGTATGCTCATGACGGCTCCTACATTGTACCGAAGGGAGTTTGCGCGGAAACCGGAGCTACCGTGTGGTACCCAATTGACTTGAAGACACAGAAGACCGTAGCGATCTGCCGGCGTGATCTTTCCGACGAATTTTTGGGATTGTTCGACTAGTAGCTAGCTTGCCTCCCTCATGCCACTTTGCCGCCGATGCAACGTCACATCGATGCAATCCGGAAGGTCCCGACGGGATAACCAGTCTGGAAAAAGCTCCTCGATCTGGGCGATGATCTGGTCGGTCGGCCCGAACACATGATCTGAGGGTGATGGCCACCGCGACGGAGAAGCCTCTCCTCAAATCCCCCGCCGTCCCCGCCCCACCGTGCGCGTCAGCATCGCCGCGATCTGCCCCTCCGACTTTCGAAAACTCTGCACATCAGACGCCGTCACATTGAAGACGACATTCATCGGCCCACCGCCACCTGAGGACGCCACGCCCAGCGATCCATCCGAACCGCGCTTCAACGGCAATATCGCCTCCGATCCGGCCTCGCCCATCAGCCCCATCTGTCCATCCATTGGAAAATAGGTCGGCGTTGAGACGACACCTCCAGCAGCAAACGGCGTCACCCTGCCCGGCACGCCACCATTGGCAAAAGCCGTCGCGCCCCCAAAACTCCCGGCAAGCCCCGAGATCGCCGATCCGAGCAGTCCCTCGAGCGGCTTCAACCCTGCTGAAAGCGCGATCTCCGTCAGCCGCAATCCGGCGCCACGCAGCACATCCTCCAGCCCCTTGCCGCCCCGCGTCGCCGAGGCCAAAGCCCCGGTCAGCGCCGAACCGAACGAGCGCGAACGCCGCTCCAGATCGTCGAGCACATCCTTCCAGGCATCCGCATCATCGGCCGCTGCCGAAAACCCGATCTCGTCCTGTTCCATCACGATCTCCTCGAAAAAGGCTCACCATCTCAGTCTGGAAACGCCGCCATCAGCGCCTCCATGCCAGAGCGATCCGCAACGGCAGCGGCAGGCTGCAGCCCACCGAATGCGGCCTGCATCTCGCGCGGCGTCATCGACCAGAAGACGGGGGCTGGAAGCCGCAGCAGGCAAAGCCCGGCATGGATCACCGGCCCCCACGGAAACGGAGGCGGCAAGCCATTGCCCGCTGCGGCACTCAAGGGTTTGCGCCGTCCTCCGCGCCACCAAAAGTCGCCGCCAGAAGTTCGCTGGTCAGCCGCGCCAGCCCGGCAATGCCGCCGTCGAGGCTCATGACAGCAACATCCTCGTCCGACACCAGATTGCCGCCACCGCGCAGACCGGCGCTCAAGATCCGGATCATGTCCTCTGCCTTCAGCCGCCCGGCGGAAAACCGTGCCGCCAGATCCATCAGATTGTCAGCCGCAAACGCCATCTCCAACTCGGCCAGACTGCCGAGCGTCAGGCAGAGGATGCGCCGCTCACCGCCGATGACCGCCTCCACCTCGCCGCGATGCCGGTTCGCCCGGCCTGCCGTTCCCGTACTCCGCCCGCTCATCACAGCGCCGCAAAGGTCAGAGCACCGGCCGATTCCAGCGCCGTTTCAAAAAGGATTTCGCCATTGTACTGGCCGGAATATTCGAGCGCCGTCACCTGGAACGGCCCGGTCAGCGTGCCGAAATCCGGAATGACGATCTGCCAGTTGAGGATGGCGCCGTTAAAGAAAGCTGCCCGCACCAGCGCATCCGAACTCTGATCCTTGAAGATACCGGCGCCCGATATGGAGGCGCGCTGCACGCCCGCGCCACCCAGAAGCTCCCGCCATCGGCCCGCGGATTCCGCATCCGTCGCGTCCACCGTCTCGGCATTGAACGCCAGCCGTTTCGACCGCAGCCCCGCCACCGTCAGGTAAGAACCGCCATTGTCGATCTTCAAGAGAAGATCCTTCCCCTTCTGCGCCACCATGTTTCATCCTTCCAGAAACAAAAAAGGCGCCCGCTGGGGACGCCGATGAAATCCTATTTCGCCAAGCGAAACGTCATTCCGTTACTGCCCGAAACACCATTTCCGCCACATGCCCCTTGGCCTTGGCATCACGCTTTGTCTTCGTGCGTTGATGCAGGATGCTGACCAACGCAAACCCGGTAGGAACGAGAGGCGTATCGTGCAGCAGCGTCCGCACCCGTGCGGCAATCTCCTGCACCACCCGGTTTCCACCTTCGCCCGTGCGCGCCTCCAGCGTGACCAGATGCTCTTCCCCCGCTTCACTGGCCGTCGAAGCATCCCGGCTCTCGATTGCGGCGATAACAATGCAGGGCCTATGCGATCGTGGCTGCAGATGATCGTGAACCCCGTCCGGCCCGATCAACGCCGTCAGCGCCAGGTCTCCGGCAAGCTTTGCAAAGACTGCCTTCTGCAAGGCTCCCGCCGCACTCATCGCCCCTCCTCCGCACAACGGCAGACGAGATAGCGCCGTGTCTCGTCCGGATCGTGAAAGGCCCGGATCGTAAAAATCCGCGCCCCCTTGCAAAACCGCATATCCGCCGCGATATCCTCGCGAAACCGGATCCAGATACGGTGCGTCACGGTGAACATCTCCGCATCCGCCCGCTCCTCCTCGCTGACGCAAACGTGTTCGATCCGCGCCCAGAGCGACGTCACCGGCACAAAACCCGCCACAATACCACCCTGGCCATCACCGGCATCATTGCGCATCTCCAGGTCCAGCCGCGCCGATAATTGCCCGGGATCGAGCATGACGGTTCCCATGCTCAAAGCCCCCGCCGGCAAAAGGGCGCGATCAGCCGGTCGTAGCTGGCAGGCACCGCCGCCGGTTGGCTGCCCGGCGAAACCGCGCCGCGAAACTCGTAGAGCAGCGCCAGGTGTAGAAGCATCGCCCGTTTCAACATGTCCGGCACATCCGCACCGGTCGCGCCGAAACCGGCCGAAAAATCGATCTCGATACCGTTGATCGCCCGTCCCGGCTCCGGTTGCCGCGGCAAGATCAGCCGCGCCGGACGCGCTTGGCCGTCCAGCACGAAACCGGTGGCATCGATGGTAACAGGCAGGCCGGCCGCATCATAAACCGTAACCGCTTCAATCGTTTGCACCGGCCCCCTGCCAATCTGAATCACCCGCCCCGGCGGCCAGTCGTCGAGATAGAGCCGGAAGGTCCGGGTCAAAAGCGATAGTCCTGTCTGCCGCTCCAGATGTTCGCGCACGGTGCGGATCAGCCCGGCGATCAGCGTATCGTCGGCGCTGGTTTCGACACGCAGATGTGCCTTGGTCTCGGCAAGCGTCAGCGGCTCGCCGAGCGGCGGCGCCAGTTCGGTGATGGTCATGGATATCTCCGTCGCGATGAGGCAATGGGGCAAGAAAATGGGTGGACGCAGCGGGAGGGGAGCTGCGTCCACCCTCGCGCACTGCGGCAGGGAAGACCGCGGCGCGAATGGTTGCACCCTTTGAGAAAGGGCGGCCTTACGCTTATTCAAGATGCCGCGAATTTAATCAGCTTGATAGCCTCGAAATTTTGCACTCCCCCGCCGACGCGCTTGGTGGTGTAGAACAGCACCTAAGTGTTGGCTGTGAATTAAACTACTTCGCCAGCGCATTGAGCCGCGCATGCATGTCGCTGGTTACAGCCCGTCGCCTTTGCGTCGAAACGCCCATCCTCCTTAAACGGCGGCAACATTGTTAACGAAACTTTACCGACTCAAATGCTTTAATCCCGCCCGTGCGTTCAGCTGTGAGCGCCGTGTCCAACAGCGCGATAGATCGGTCGGCTGTATTCATTGTGCCGATGATATCGATATTCGTGGGGAGACCGAAGCGCCTCGCCGGGATCATGCTGGAACAGCATGCGCACACCAGATGCCCCGCGCCGGATGAGTGATTGCTGGAAAGCGCCCGGCGCTATCGCATCCTTGCCAAGATCCACCTCGCCAAAAACGCTGGCATAGCCGGAAAACCGGCCCTCCCCGGTCACCCCGGACAACGTCAGGTTGGCAAACTTCTGCGTTCGCCAGACAGGCATCCTGTCGGTCGTCATGTGTCTTTCTCCGATGATTGGAAATGCAGAGGACGGCAAGGCCAGCCGAAGGCGTCAACGCCTTGCTACCAAAATTATTCAAAACCCGGGGTTGATCGCTCGCGACCCCGGCCTATCTCGACCCGGGTCGTCTTCGAGGGACGGCCGTGGACTGACGCAGGATGCGATGCGGCAGGAACACACCCGGGCGGAAACATTTGCTCCGCCCGGGGCGATAGCCGGCAGCGCCACTTGTGCCTGCCTAATCCGGCCGCCTGCCGAACCGCTCTGCCACGCGCACGGCCGCTCCCATTACCCACCAGGCCATAAGGCTCGCCGCCGCCGAACCCGTCAGCATCACCTCGGCACCTGAAAGGCTGCCGGCAATATCGAGCTTGCCGACAATCCACAGCCCCGCCGGCCCGCCGAAAATCAGCCCACAGGAAAGGCCGGTGAAAAAGCGGGAAGCAGCCTCACGCCGGCCCTTCGGCAGCATGTATATCAGCGACACCGCAGCCCCGGCCGCAGCGCCGATCCCCTTGGCAGCCCAAAGGCCCGGGTCATTGCCAAAATCAGCCATTTGTTAAGCCCTTGATGCTATTATCGGAATTGCATCATCTTCACCCAACCGCAGCCAACTGCCGCGAGGTGATGCACAGCATGACGTCGCGTGAGCTGAAGCATTCTCTGAATCTTTTGAATCGGTTGCAGGGCGAGATTGAGAAACTGAATCCGCAGCCTCACGCGTCACTTCAATAGCCCACCGCCTGCCGCTTCTCCTCGTCGGTCAGAAAATCCGCATCCTTCATCCGTGCCCAGATCTCGCTGCGCTCGCCAGTCAATCCGGTTACCTGATCAAGATCCGGCACCAGTTTCAGCGCCTCGCCCAATCGCCCGGAAAACCAGCCGGACAAAGCTGCTGCGGTGCGAAAAACCATCGGCAGGATAGTCAGCCGGTAAAGCGCGCGGTTGGCCTCCTGATAGTTGGCATAGGTGTTGTCGCCGGGAATGCCGAGCAGCATCGGCGGCACGCCGAAGGCAAGCGCGATGTCGCGCGCAGCACCATTCTTGGCCTCAACGAAATCCATGTCCTTCGGCGAAAGCCCCATCGCCTTCCAGTCCAGCCCGCCTTCTAGAAGCAGCGGCCGCCCGGCGCGGATCGGGCCGGAATAGCCGTCCTCCAGCTCGCTCTTCAGCCGGTCGTACTGATCGGCCGAGAGATTGCCGCCCTCCTTCGGCTGGTAGACCAGCGCGCCGGAAGGCCGGGCGGAATTGTCGAGCAGCGCCTTGTTCCAGGTCGCCGCCGCATTGGAGAGATCGAGCGCCATCTGCGCTGCCGCCAGCGGCGGAAAGCCGAGATGATCGTCAAGCGGATGAAACAGCCTCAGATGCAGCAATCCATCGTCACCAGCCGAAATCCGCCGCGCCAGATTGCCCACCCGGTACTCATACCCCTCCGGCCAGCCATCCCGCCCTTCAAGGACGCGAACCCGGTCCGGCCTCAGCAGATGCAGTTCACGCACCGTGCCACCGATCTCGGCCGCATCAATATAGGCATTGCCGGACAACAGCAGATGGCCGTAGAGCGCTTCCAGAAAATCATGCCCGCCCATCCGCCCATTCGGCCGTGCCAGCAATGCCAGCACCGGATGCTCGCTCCGCTCCTGCGTTCCCTCGTAGACCAGCAGCGGCACGTTTGCCGCCCCCTCCGAAATCAGCCGCACGGCCCGGTGCGCCACCGGATTGCGCATGAACCCCTCGCGGGCAAGTGCCGCATAGGACCGCCCGGTCCAGTGCGCTCGCCCCTCCTGTGCAAGGGTAACAAAGCCCGATGCGGCCTTGGTTTCGTGCGCGTTCTCCACCGGGCGGCGCCACGGCAGACGGAATGGATTTTTCATCGGTCGTGATCCTTGATGGCCGCTTGAGCGCGGATCGAAAGGGAAAAAGAAACCGGAAGCGCCTAAGCTGCCCGGGCGTCGCGGAGCGCCGCCAGGTATCGCCTGCCATAGCCTGCCACCAGCGCCGCCCTGTCGCGGCTGTTGATGATCCGCCGGGCGCCGGTCCAATCCTCTTTGTCTTGTGAGAAATACTGCCCGAGCCTCTTGCCGGTAAACGCGCCGGTCTGCATGCCGATGAACAGGATGTCGACGGCAACACCCATCTCCATCGCCCGCTCCGGTTGGGCGATAAGGTCGACCCCGGTTGCAAGCGTCATCTTTTCGTAATTGGCCCTGTGCGTCAGCTGCACCAGCCCGCGCCCAAGCCAGGTCTTTCCCTCCACGTCCCGCCGCCAATAGGGCGTCGAGACGGAAGGTAGACGGCCCTGTTCAAACGCGCGGTCGAGAAGGACGATCGCCCGTGCGTCACTTGCGGCAAACGTCTCGCGCACCGGCTGCATCGTCCGCCCGGTTTCGTGATGCGCCGTCGCCAGCATATAGGCGAGCCAACGGTCATCAAGCGCTACGGCGCTTTCGCCGCGATCAAGAATCGCCGTCAGCCCCGCCACCTGATGCCGTTTCAACACGGCGTCGAACAGGGAAACACGCACCGCATCAAAGAAGGCTTTTCGCACAAACGGCATTCTTTCTCCGTTTCCGGTCGCACGACCCTAAAAAATCTCGTGACTCTAAATCGATTTAACCAATTTAAATCGTTTAAACTGTTTAATGCCCTGATTTACTTTGCGTTTAAGATATGAAATCTGAATTGAGCAACATGATGTTGTCCCTGATCGAGGAGGATCGAATGAACGCGCAAAGCAAGATACAGGCCGACACCACCCGCGCAACGGTCCCGCAGCATATCCTCGACCGGTTCGAAAACGCCTGGCAGCAGATGCGCGCCAATGCGTCCTCCGCGCCGAAGTCTCCCGCGGACGAAGACGGCAAGCGCTGATCGCTCCTGCGTATTTTTCAACTGCCAGCACACAACCGCTGCGGAACCTTCCAGTCCCGCCTGCGTTATCGGCCGTTGCAGAAATCAACGAAAGGATCGCCCATGCCGGCTCAGCAAATTTCCCAGGCCCTGTTCGACCGCCTCGAAAACGAATGGCGCGAGATTCGCGAAACCGCCTCTGCGGCACCAAGGCCCGTTGCCACGGCAGGCAAATAACCCGCCAATAGTCTCACCTTGAAGCCATGTTCCTTCCCTTGAGGGTAGACAATCGCATATGGCGTTCGGCGTAATCCCTCTTCTCCCCAGCGGGGAGAAGGTGGCCCGAAGGGCCGGATGAGGGGGCGGCATGCTCTGAACTCACCGAAAGCCCCCCTCATCGCCTCGTATCCGCTCGGCACTTCTCCCCGCCGGGAGAAGAGGGAGATCGTGGCATCACTCCTCAAATCCCCCTGACCCGTGGCTCGCCGCCGCCGTCCAGCATAAGTGCCGTCAGCGCCCAGACCAGCGCATCCAGCCGGTCCGGTGAACGGCCTGACGACAATCCATCCGGCCCGAAATCACACATCTGGTCCTCCAATGCCGCAAACGACCCGGCATGCACCACCCGGCCCTGTTCGTAGAGCGCTGCCACCGGTTCCGCCCGCAGCCATTTTCCACGCGATGCCCGCACTGATGTCACCGGCAGCTGCGCATCGATGCCGCGCAGCACGGCAGAGACCATGTCGCCGCCCTGATTGACCTCGGCAACGATCCGGTCGGCATCGAAACGCCTGAAAGCGCGCACCACCGCATTCGCCCATCCGGCCGGGCTTGCGCCCTCGACAGAACAGTCGGCCAGCACGACACCACGCCCGGTGCGATCAAGCCCCGCCACGATGATACCGCAGCAAGAGCCCTGCCCCATGCCCGCCGGCGGATCGACCGCAACGACGATCCGGCCAAGCGGCCCGGTATCGCGCAGTTTCAGCGCCTCAATCCCGGCGCGTGACCAGAGCGCATCCTCGCGATCCTCGATCAGTTCGCCGTCCAGTTCCTGCCGTCCCAGACGCGTGCCGCCATACCGCCCGCTCATGGCTGCAAGAAACCCGGGTGCCAGATTGACGGCGTTGTCGCTAGTGCGGATGCGGCACACCGCCGTGCCGGGATCGGCGATCAGCGCCTTCAGCACCGGCACCGGTCGTGGTGTCGTCGTCACCAAAGCGCGTGGACGATCGCCAAGCCGCAGCGCAAACTGCAGCATATCCCAAGTCTCCTGCCCGTGTTTCCATTTACCCAGTTCGTCGCACCAGGCGTAATCGAATTGCGGCCCGCGCAGGCTTTCGGGGTCTTCCGATGAAAAGATCTGCGCCACCGTGCCGTTCGGCCAAATGAGCCTGCGCCGCGACGCCTCGAAATCCGGTCTGTTTCTTCGGGCAATCCGGCAGATGCCGGACACACCGTCGATCATCACCTCGCGGGCATCACCCAACGTCTCGGCCACCAGCGCGATCCGCAATCCCGGCCGTGCCGTCTTTCCGGCCGCCAATTCCTGTATCCATTCGGCGCCCGCCCGCGTCTTTCCCGACCCGCGCCCACCCATCAGAAGCCAGACCCGCCAATCGCCTTCCGGCGGCCTTTGTTCTGAACGGCTGGTATTGCTCCAGGTCGCGAGCAGACGATGGATTCTGGCCGCGTCGGCGATCATAAAAACCTTGGCCGCTCCCGCATGTCCTGCAGGAGAACCTACAGCTTGGGGAGGATTTCCGCTGGTTAACAACGTGTCGCCGGTGCCGAGGGCCAGACCTTGCAGGTTCCCAACGGGATTGGCCATTGTGCCACTCAACGGTTCTTCGATTACGTTAGCGGGCGCCGCATAGTGCCCCTTCTCGCCACTAGCAGCCTGCTCCCGATTATCTCGCAACAGGTTACCCTTCAGCCGTTCCAGCAACCGTTCGGTATTGACGTGCAGATCGAGCGTCCGGCCCACTCCGGTACTGTGAAATGCGGCGATCCCATCCTTCTTTCCAGTCAAGGTCTTCGTCCGGCACCGCTCACGACGGTCCACTGGACCGGGCGTCGCCGATGGCTCGCTCGGCAAGCGAACGCTCTGCCTCAACGCATCCAGTTGCCGTCTCTCTCGCTCGTTGTTGTTCGCGTTCACGGGCAATATCCTGTGCTCGGCTTTCAATCCGGGCTTCGAACTCAAACTGAAGCTTTTGAAAACCCGCCTCATCGAAGTCCCGCTCAGCCATCATCTGCCGGTCATGCGCAATCGTCCTTTGCAGGCTGTCGATCTTTTCCAATGTCCGCACGATCACCGACATCGCCTCGATGCTCGCCTTGGCGTCGGCCTGGATCAGTTTGCGGTCGATCTCCTCGCCCACCGCCTCCGCCCTGCCGTCAGCCAAAAGCCGCAACCGCTGGAACTGCTGCATCTGCTCGCGCAATTCCCTCGTCATGCCGTTCAGCATGTCCTGCAGCTCATCGAGCGGCGAGACGGTCTCCGCCTTGGTCTCGAGGATCACCCGCCGGGCAATATCCTCAAGCTCCGCATCCACATCCTGCGCCACCACCCCGCCATAGACCGGCGCCTTCGGCCACAGGCCAAACAGCTCCGGATCGAAATCCAGATCAGACGTCATGACAATGTCCTTTGAAACTCACCCTCGCCTTGAGGGCGCAGCTCCGGGGTGGGGTGACCACTTTGAAAACCAAATCACGCCGCGGAACCCGCCGCTCTCTCCCTCTTCTCCCCAACGGGGAGAAGGTGGCCCGCAGGGCCGGATGAGGGGGCCGCAATCTCAAATCATCCGGAAAACCCGGCCAACATCGCTACTGCAAGAGTGCCGAAGCATCCCGCCTCACCCACTTTTCCGACTGTGCCATAACCCTATCAAACAACCGTCACGCCGTCAAGGATTATTTTCCTATTAGGATTATTTTCTTGAGTTTTGCGCATCTTCCCGGGCGTGTTACACTTTTCCGATGAGAACCGAGGACCTGGAAAAGCGGGCTTTGGGCCTGCCGGGAGCCGTCGAGAGCGCCCATTTCGGCAAGCGCGATTTTCGCGTCGGCAACCGCATCTTCATGTCCCTGCCGGAAGCCGGCCGTGCGGTCGTCAAGTTCACCCCTGACCAGCAGAAACTGTTCCTCGAAACCGAGCCCGGCGTTTGCGCTGCCGTCCCCGGCGGCTGGGGTCTGAAAGGCTGGACATCCGTCTATTTCATGGACGCCGATGACGACATCATCGGCCATGTAATGGATACCGCCTGGCGCAACGTCGCGCCGAAAAGCCTTTTGAAACCGGCGGTTCCGGCGCAATAGCCCTTAGCGTGCGCTGTGTTCGCCCACCGTCAGCGGCCATTCCACCAGATAATCCTCGAGGTCCTCGACGTCGATATCGTCTTCGCTGACCGTGCGGCCGCGCACCGAAATGCCCGCCTGATGCACGGTTTCCGGATCCCCGGATACCAGCGGATGCCACCAGTAGAGATCGATCCCGTCGCGCACCAGCCGGTAGCCGCAGGTCGGCGGCAGCCAGCTCAAGGTTTCCACTTCTTCCGGCGTCAGCTGGATACAGTCCGGCACCGTCGCCTGCCGGTTGGGATAATCCTTGCATCGGCAGCTCTCGCCATCGAGCAGCGTGCAGCCGACATTGGTCCAGGCGATCTCGCCCGTATCCCAGTCTTCCAGCTTGTTGAGACAACAGAGCCCGCAGCCATCGCACAGGCTTTCCCATTCAGCGCCCGTCATCTCGGCCAGCGTTTTTGTCTTCCAGAAGGGCTGTTCGCCCATGACGCTCATTCTTCCATCTGTTGGATTTCGGCGACCATTTTTCAAAACATTGCCGGTTTTTTAAGGCTCATTATCGATATCGGCGTAGAATAGAAACCCGGCCCATGCAAATATCGCATGGGATTTGAAGCCACCAGGATGCGATCGCGTTGCAGGATCCAAGCCAAGACGACAGCCCGAACCCGGAAAACGGCGCCGCACAGGATGACCGTCCGAGGAAGCGCCATATCCTGCTGCGCATCGATTCCTGGATCGATTCGACCGTCTGGAATGCCGGTTTCCGGCTTGGCGTCTGGTGGGAGGACATCACCATCTTCTTCCGCCGTTTTCGCGTTCGCGGCTGGAAGAAGGCTGTGTTCGAGGTGCTTGGCGAAGGCATGACCTGGGGCACGGTTGGCTCGGTGCTGATGCTGGCACTCGCCCTTCCGGCCTTTGAAGACACCAAGGGCAACTGGCGGGCGCAGGGCGATTTCGCCGTTACGTTCCTCGACCGCTACGGCAACGAGATCGGCCATCGCGGCATCATCCACGAGGATTCCGTGCCGATCGATGAACTGCCGGACACGCTGGTCAAGGCGGTGCTTGCCACCGAAGACCGCCGCTTCTTCGATCATTACGGCATCGACTTCCTCGGCCTTGCCCGCGCCATGACCATCAATGCGCGCGCCGGCGGCGTTGTCCAGGGCGGCTCGACGCTCACCCAGCAGCTGGCGAAAAACCTGTTCCTGTCGAACGAGCGCACCATCGAGCGCAAGATCAAGGAAGCCTTCCTGGCCGTCTGGCTCGAATGCAACCTCTCGAAAAAGGAAATCCTGCGCCTCTATCTCGACCGCGCTTATATGGGCGGCGGCACGTTCGGGGCGGCGGCGGCGTCGCAGTTCTATTTCGGCAAGAACATCACCGATATCAATCTGGCCGAAAGCGCCATGCTGGCCGGCCTGTTCAAGGCGCCAGCCCGCTATGCGCCGCATGTCAACCTGCCTGCCGCCCGCGCCCGCGCCAACGAGGTCCTGACCAATCTCGTCCAGGGCGGACTGATGACCGAAGGCCAGGTGATTGCCGCGCGCCTCAACCCGGCAACGGTCATCGACCGCGCCGAAGTCAGCGCGCCGGATTTCTTCCTCGACTGGGCTTTCGACGAAACCAAGCGCATCGCCACCCCCTTCGCCCAGCATTCGCTGGTCGTGCGCACCACCATCGACATGGGCCTGCAGCAGGCGGCGGAAGAATCCGTCGAATCGAGCCTTCGGCAATATGGCGAGACCTACAAGGTCAAGCAGGGCGCCATGGTGATGATCGAGAATGGCGGCCCGGTCCGCGCCATGGTCGGCGGAAGGGACTATGGCGAAAGCCAGTTCAACCGCGCCACCAAGGCGCTGCGTCAGCCGGGCTCGTCCTTCAAGGTCTACACCTATACGGCCGCCATGGAGACGGGCCTGAAGCCGGAATCAACGATCAGCGATGCGCCGATCACCTGGCGCGGCTGGTCGCCGCAGAACTATTCGAAGGGCAGCTATTCCGGCAAGGTGACGTTGCTCACCGCCATCGCCAAATCGATCAACACCGTGCCGGTGCGGCTTGCCAAGGATACGCTCGGCACCGAGATCATCGCCGAAACCGCCAAGAAGATGGGCGTCGAAACGCCGATCCGCACCGATAAGACCATGCCGCTCGGCACGTCCGAAGTCACAGTGCTCGATCAGGCGACGGCCTACGCGGTCTTTCCGGCGGGCGGCCTGCAATCGCGCCGCCACGGTATCAGCCAGATCCTCAATTATGACGGCGATATTCTCTATGATTTCAATCGCGACGAACCGCCCGCCCAGCGCGTTGTCAGCGAGCAGGCCAACGCCTCGATGAACTACATGCTGACCCAGATCCCGGTCATCGGCACGGCCCGCAAGGCAGCCCTCGACAACGGCATCGTCACGGGCGGCAAGACCGGCACGACGCAAGCCTATCGCGACGCCTGGTTCGTCGGCTTCACCGGCGATTACACCACCGCCGTCTGGTTCGGAAACGACGACTATACCTCGACCAACAACATGACCGGCGGCTCGCTCCCCGCCATGACCTTCAAGCGGCTGATGGACTATGCCGAGCAGGGTATCGAGCACCGGGCCATTCCCGGCATCAAAAACCCGCTGCCAGGACCGGATGCGAAGAAGAAGCAAGCGGAAACCGCAGCCGCGAAACCCGCCGACGAAAATGCCCTGCCACCGCTGGTGCGCCCCCGTTCGCTCTCGTCGGAGGTGACCCGGATGCTGAAGTCGCTGGGCGAAAAATTCGATACGGCCCCTGACCTGAAGGTCCCGGCCGAAACTCCCGGCAAGGTCGCTGAACTCGATCCGCAACCGACTGGCACCATCGTCAAAGGAGGCCGGGATGGGAGCCAGTGATGTTTCCATCACGGCGGCGATGGCTGCCCTCCGGCCCAGTCGCCCCCCTCTGTCCCTCCGGGACATCTCCCCCACAAGGGGGGAGATTACCATAGATTTCGCAGGCCACCTGACGGGTGCAGCACTGAACTCGCGACCAATCTCCCCCCTTGTGGGGGAGATGTCACGGAGTGACAGAGGGGGGTATCTTGCCGAACTCCCGAAACCATTCTTTTCCCTCGACACCCCATCAAATCACCGGTAGTCCACGTTGTTCCGCATCCCCCTCCTCGTCGCCCTTGCCCTGTCCGTCGCCTTTGGCGCCGGCATCGTTTCGAGTGTATCGGCGCTGAAGGCGACGGTCGGGTTCGGGGCGATTGCGCTCGGTCCATGGGTGGCTTTTCCGGACGCGCAGACCGAAAACACCGATCCGTATGCGAAGGCGCACCGGGCGCGGGCCGGCAAGCTGCTGTATGGCGGAGCCGAAGGCCTGCAGTTTACCGCTGCCATGGACAGCACCGGCGAGAAGCTGTCCTCCGGCTGCACCTATGATATCGCCGGCATCACCCCGCCTGCCCGTTTCTGGACGCTCTACGCCACCAATGCCAACGACCAGTCGATGAAGACTGACCCGGAACTGCCGTCGGCGATCAACGCCTGGACGGTGCTGCGCCAGCCCGACAGTTCGTTCGTCATCCATGTCTCGCCGGTCGCCCAGCCCGACAACTGGCTGGCAATACGCCGCACCGGCGCCTTCAAACTGGTGCTGACTCTGCTCGACACCCCGACGGCCGGTTCCTCCGGCGTCATCGATCTCGCCATGCCGAAGATCATCAAGACGGGGTGCCCGAATGCGTAGCGCATTTTTCGCCATCCTTGTCGGCCTGGTCGGCGCGGCCCTGCTGCACATCGTCATCATTCTCGCCTTGCCGCAATTTACCGGCAAGGACGCCTATAGCCGGGTGCTCGGCCTCTACGAGATGGATAGCTTCTTCCCGCTGACCAGCGAGCCAGGCCCGACGGGGCTTGCCAATGACGATCCGTTCCTGCGGGTCGCCGTCTGCGGATTTTCGGTGGATGCCGGGCCAGCCCGGTTCGTCGCCAAGGGGGCCGTCCCCTTCTGGTCATTGGCGATCTATGACGCCAATTCCAACGAGATTTTCAGCATGAACGATCATACGGCCGTCAACGGCAACCTTGATCTGGTCATGGCAACACCGATCCAGCTTGTCGATCTCAGAAAGACGCCGCCACCCGCTCTCGCCCAGTCGATCATGGTGGCCATGCCGGACGAGGAGGGATATGCCGTCCTGCGCGCCTTGGCGCCCACGGGCAGCTATGAGGAAACCGTGCGCAACTTCCTGGCCGAATCAAGCTGCGAGCCCTTCCGGCGGTAATATTTGGAGAATGCCCCCGCGCGGCGCGGCCGTACGGTCTTCACCAACGAAATTTCAAAAAATAATTCCAACAGGCGCCAGTCCTCACCGTGAGGTTTCAAACCGGAAAGAATATCAATGCTTCTTTGCCCGGCTGGGGGCTGGTTTCGCCGGCGTGTTGTCCGGGTGACCATCCAGCCGCTCGTAGCGGATGCCGGTAAACAACAGGATCAATGCCTTGCTGGGGACAATCGGCCCCATGGATGGTTTTGGCGGTGCCCGCACAAGGCGGTCCTCCAGTCTGATAATTTCTGCCATGCTCGTCTCCAAAAATGGTTGAGACGGATGAACTACCGTACTGATTTCACCCTGCCCGCTTTGCGGGCCGGCGCGTCCCATAGCCTTTCAGCTTCGGGCATCTGCGCCTTTCTCGTTGCTCCTTCTTCCGGGATTTCCGGATGTCATGCCAGTCTACATGCGAGAATGCCGATGGTATCCACCATCCGCTGTCCGATTGAGCCACACGATAGTTAACAGCTCCTTAACGGTCGCAATCTCAAGTCACGCGAAAAAATCGCCCGTGCCGGCCTCCTCTCAAACGGACATGTCCGGCGCCATCGCACCGGACAATCTTCCTGCCTGCAGGAACCATTATGGACGAACCCCGACCCCGCGGGAGTTTCGAAGGGAACACCCCGTGGCGCTTCTATCTTCGGGCCAGCAGGCCGATCACAAAAGAAACACCGGCAATCGCCAGGAGTGTCGACACGGGCTCCTCGCGAATGCGGTCACGCAGGCGTTCCGTCATTACCTCGACCTCCGAAGCCGCCACCGCCTTGGCGCTACTGCCGATGGCGCTGACCGATTCGGTCAGGCGGGCAATCTCGGCGCGCAGCTCGGCCAGCTGGTTTTCGAGATCGGCTTTTGCCGTACCGGCTTCGATCTCGGCGACATTGGCATCGTTGGAAACAGCTGCGAATTTCTTTTCGACCATGGTCTGGGCTCCTTTTTCAATGTTCCCACAACGCATAAGCCCGGATTTGGTTCCCCTGTTGATCGCACCAAACCACGGCTTCCTGCCGCCCGACCGGTCTTCAATTCACTAACTCCCGCCGCCCGCCATCACGGTGCTGCGCGCCCTTCCCGGCCAAGCGCGGAACGAAGCACGAGCCTTGCGCGTTCCATGGCACGGAACATAGAGCCGGACGCTCCAATCACCTCAAAAAAGACACAAAAACAACGGTGTTTGCAGGAAACCGCGCGCTTGCACTGACCAGCGTCCGCCGGATCGATAGGGATGGAAAACCGATGACACTACCGCGACGATATTCATTGAAATCAGCACTCATGGCGATAGCCGCCACGGCGGCGGCTTTTCTGTTGCCCGCTGCCGCTCAGGCGGCTGAAGGTTTTGCGACGGCGAATGTCAACATGCGCTCCGGTCCCAGCACCCGCTACCCCGCTGTCACCGTCATTCCGGTTGGAACTCCGGTCGAAATTCACGGCTGCCTTGCCGACACGCCGTGGTGCGACGTCTCCTTCTATAACGGCCGCGGCTGGGTCGCTGGCCGTTATGTTCAGGCGCAGTACCAGCAGCGCCGCGTTTACGTCGAGCCGGACTATTACGGCACGCTCGGCATTCCGCTGGTGACCTTCGAAATCGGAAACTACTGGGATCGGTACTATCGCAACCGTGACTTCTACAGGGAGCGGGATTACTACCGCCGCGACCGCGACAGGGACCGCTACAATCCGGATCGCCGGCCACGCCGTGATTACAACACGTACGAGCGCCCGCGTTACAACAATACCGACGGCATCGTCATTGAACGTCCGACACGCGACCGTGACCGGGAACGCATCGAACGCCGCCGTGAGGACAACGCCCGGCAGTTCGAAAATGAACAGAACAATCGGCGGGAACGCGATCGCGAGCGCATTGAGCGCCGCAACTATAATAGCCAACAACAGTTCGAGCGAAATAACAACAATCAGCAGCGGATCGAACGCCGTAATAATAGTCAGCAGCAGATCGAACGCGGGAACGACCGGCCCAGATATCGTGGCGATGGCGGCGGAGGTTGCCGTCCGCGCGACGTGAACTGCAACTAGTTCAATCTAAACGACGACAGAACGGGCGGCATTGCCGCCCGTTCCTGTATTCCCCGGCAACATTGGAACTGAAGAGCGCCCAACCACGCACGCCAATTGTACGGGGATAACCGTGCTTCTCTCCTCCGGTAAACGATATATTAACCACGTCATCCTAATCTCGGATCATCATTCAGCCATGATCGGCAGGGTCGGCATGCTTTCGTCGGCACCAATGTTTTCAGCGCCTTAGCGTCGATGATACTGGTAGCGCCAGCGGCGTTCGAAAACGTCCCCTCCGTCCGTGTCTGAAATTTCGCCACCCTTTCGGACAAGCGGCCATGCCGGCTGTTCGAAATCGGGACAATGTGTTGTGCGTATGAGTGGGTGTATCCGTGGCGGACCGGTTTCGTGAGTTGGAAAGACCGCAGGCAGGGCGGCTGAAGGACGTGGTCCTGATGGCGACCGTGACCGGTTTTGAAGGACTGCGCCGCCCCCGCCGGACCGACCTCAAGCAATTCTCCGAACTGTTCGATCCGCTGTTTTCCGCCTCCAGCGACGAGGCGCGCCGTCAGGCCGCCGCCGCCCTTTCCCAATGCCAGCACGTACCGCCATCGGTGGCATTGCAGATCGGCAATGCACCGATTTCCATTGCCGCGATCTTTCTCACCCGCTCCGCCTCGATCGATGATGCGACACTGCTGCAGGTCATCCGCACCCAGGGGCAAGCACACGCTACCGCCATTGCGCGGCGCGACAATCTCTCGGTTCATGTGGTCGATGCGCTCGTCGAGCGCCGCCAGACCGCCTCTGCCCCGGCAAAGGCAGCAGTTCCTGTCCTGCCTGCCTCTCCCACCCCGCGCACTACAGAAGTATCGCAGCGCCAGCCGGAAGCGACAGCCCAGGACATGACCGCGGCCAAATTGCTGCGCGAGGAAAAGCTGCGCAACGACCTGAAGTCGCTGGCCCGGGCGCCCCAGAAAACCACCGCAGCCCTGCCGGTCATCGAGCCGGTGGATTCCCTGCATGAGGCGCTGCTCGTTCGCTTCGCCCGCTCCGGCGAGGCCAATCTTTTTGCCGCCAGCCTGTCGGCGGCGCTGCGCTCGACCGCAGAATTGGGTGAGCGGATTCTGCTCGATATATCCGGCCAACAGCTCGCCACGACGTTGACGGCGCTGGACATGCACGCCGATGACAGCCTCTTCGTGCTCTGCGCCTTCTACCCGGACCTGACCGAGCGTCTCGGCGGCACCACGCGCGGCGAAGCGCTGCTTGCCTCGCTGAGCTTGGAGACCTGTCGCGTCCGCGTCCAGGCTTGGCTACAGTCGGACCAAAAGGATACCACCGGCCCGGCCGGACATCAGGCCTACCTGTCGCCGGATCGTGGCAACGATCCGCGCCAGACATCTTCGCGGCAGGACCCGGCCCGCGCTTCCGCCGATACCCAGCAGAAGCGGACCTTCGGCCGCGGCCGCTGAGTTTTTACAGGGTCAATTCGGTTTTTCGGTCACAACATCGAACAGATCGCCGCGCGCATCCACTTCGATCTCCACCACCCAGCAATCCGGATCGAACCGGATCTCCCGGGCAATCGCCTGATCGACCGCATCGGCGTCGGCCTCTTCTAGCCGGATCTCAAATAGCCGGCCTGGCGCCGGGTCATCGAAGAAGCTCTGCGGTGCTGGCGCATAGAACGTCTCAGTGCCAATGCGTGACCGCTGCCGGATGAAGATCGCACCGGCTTCGCCTGCCCCCTTGCGCAGCACGGCGGCATAACCGCCAAGGCCAAAGACCCGGCGAACAAGGGCAGACACAAAGATTTCTGATTTCAGGCGCATACACGGCTGATACACTCCACGGAGCCTGGGCGCAAACTCCCCCTGCTCCGCTTACCCGCTCGTCCCGCGCCTAGACCCGGATCGCCAGCCGCAACCCGCCCCAGTGGCGGCCGTTGACGAAGATCGGGGCAGAGATATCCTTCATCAGCACGAAATTCCCGGCCCCCATGTCACGCCGGTAGGTCTGCACCAGAAAAGGCTCGGTACTGCGGCCCGCGGCAAGCCCGACCCGGTCGTTGAACATGCGGCGATTGCGGCAGTTTGCGGTGTTCCAGTCCGTGTCGCCTGCGCGCTGCGGATGGGAAAATTTGCGGTTGTGGGTCGGAAGATAGCCATTCTCGTCGATCGGTGCACAGAAGGCGATGCGCTCGTCGGACGTGGCGACCGGTTCAAGGATGGCCGGCAGAACTCGATCGGTAAACTCGGTAAAGCGAGTGGTCATCTGAGGCGGATTGCTGCCCGCAATCTGCCGGTACTGCCGATCAAACAGCGCATCCATGCTGATACTGCCGGACGCGACATGCCGCTCGAACACCTCTGAAATCGTCGCTGCGACAGCGCAGGCGGTGCGGATATGGGGGCTGTCAGGCGTTTCAAGCCCGGCGCTCGCCGTTACCTGGATGATCTTCTCAGACACCGAAACGACGGCATCGACGCGGGCCGACGCCGTCTGCAGCGCGCCGCTCGACGTATGGATCTCGCCAGCGATATCCGTCAGTTGCTCGGCAAAGGCGGCATATTGCCGGTCAACGGCATCGGTCGTTCCGGTCACAGAGGATGCGCTGTCGAGGATCGCCGACATGACCTGTTCCATGCTGGCAAAGGAGCCTTGGATCTCGCCTGCCTTTTCCTTGACGCCCTTGGCTGAGGCCGAGGCCTGCTCACCTGCCGACGTCAACCGCACGATGCGGCTGCGCAGTTCGCCAAGCGTCTTCTGAATCGAGGCGGTGGTCTGCGATGTCTGCAGCGCGAGGGCGCGCACTTCGGCCGCGACCACGGCAAAACCCTTGCCGGCGTCGCCTGCCCGCGCCGCCTCGATCGCTGCGTTCAGCGCCAGGAGGTTGGTCTGACGGGCGATCGTGCTGATCTCGCCGGCAAAGCGGTCGACTTCCGACAACGCGCCGGAGAAAGACGAGATTTCCGCGCCGATTTCCCGCGTCGTCGCGACCATGTGGTCGATTTCGGCTAGCGAGCCTTGCAGCCGCTGACCCTGCTCGCCCAGCACCGTGCGGGCGCTGGTGGCCGAAGCGTCGGTTTCACGCAGCGAGCGGGCGACCTCGCCATTGGCGGCGGCAATCGAGCGGGCGGTGGCGGTAACGCTGGAAAAGATATCGACATGGCGGGCAGACAGCGCCGCGGCATTCTGGATCGCCCCGGCAATATCGACAAGATCGATGCCAAGACCGGCGGCTTCGCGCGCCAGATCGGCGATGACGCGCCCGAGGCCACTGGCGCCCGTATCGCTATCGTCCGCGCCCGGCTGAATTCCGGACACAGGTATGCGCAAAGCCGTCGTCACCATCCCAATTCTCTCCTCAACCCCGCTACAACCTATGCGAACAGGGTTAACGAAGCAAAAACGGGAATTTTAGAGGCATGCAACGGACACGGGAAATTCAGAGAGCGCCGATTTCCTTCATTTTTTTCAGCACCTTGTCGCTTGGCTGGCCGGTTTCGGGCAGCCGGTAGTGCTTTTCGAAATGGCGGATGGCCGAGCGGGTCTGCTCACCGGCGACACCGTCGATCGACACGTCGCTATAGGCAAGGTTGGTCAGACCCTTCTGGATATTCATCACCAGTTCGCTGGAGGCAGGAATATCGACCTTGGGGATATATTGCGGATCGATCTCGGCATTGCGGATTGCCGCTGCGACCGGATCGAGTTCACCCTTGCCACCCTTGACGTTCTCATAGGGCCGCTGCGCGGGTTTTGCCGCGGAAGCCGTCTTGCCACCCGTCTGCTGTGCATTGCCCTGTGCGGCGCCTTTTGCCTGCAAGGCTGCCAGCAGCGTTGCGTTTGCCGAGCCCGTCTCCGGACGGCCCGCCTGTTTTTCAAAGCGCAGGATCGCCGCCGAGGTTTTCGGGCCGGTCTTGCCGTCGGCGGGACCGTCGTAGAAGCCCCGGCGCGCCAGTTCCTTCTGGATACCGGCCACAAGCGCTCCGTCGGCCGCAGGTGTCGCTGCAGGCGCAGACTGGATAATCCCGGAAACGGTTTCAGCTTCCGGCTCCGGTTTCGGCTGGTCGATGCTGGCCGTCTGCTCCCCCTCTTCCTCACGCTGGATGACGAAGGTCGTCACCTTACGGGGTGAAAGGCCATCCTCCTCGGCCGCCGCCTTTGCGGTTTGCGGATCGACAAACGGCAGGCGTGTGCGCATGAAGGGTGAAGGATGCGCGCCCGGCTGGTACCACATGGCATTGGCGGCGACGAAACTGAAGGCAACCGCAAACGCCAGCGAGCCGCCGAAGACGCGCGGATTGCGCGACGCCAGGCGGCCGGCGAAGGTCAGGCCGCGCATCGCCAGGCCCGCGGCCATAAGGCCCGCGCCGCGCTGCGCTTTCTTTTTCTTCTCAGGCTGTTTTCGCTTGCGAGCCGTCATGACCAGCACCCCCGTTCATTCCCTCGGCATCCCTCCGGCTCGCTTCCGGAAAGGACTTGCCGTTCGTCTTTACCCGCGTACGCTCCTTCAGGCGCGGCGGAAACTCCACCATTGTCTGTTCCACAGGTTCCTGCTCGTCGATGCCGACAATGCCGGAACCGTCGAGCGCGATCGTTACCGTGATGACGGTGCCCTCGCCCGGACGGCTGCGGATGTTGAATTCTCCGCCATGCAGCGCCACCAGTCCCTTGACCAGCGACAGGCCAAGGCCGGTCCCCTCGTATTTGCGGGTATAGTCGTTCTGGATCTGCACGAACGGCTGTCCGAGCGACGACAGCTTGTTCTCGGCGATGCCAATGCCGGTATCGCTGACGATCAGGTTGAGATTGCTGCCGGCAATTTCTGCGTCGATGGTGACGAGACCGCCGCGATCGGTGAACTTGATGGCATTGCCGACCAGATTGATCAGGATCTGCTGGATCGCACGCTGGTCGGCATTAACCTCTGCAACATTGCGCATGATCCGGCTGGTCAGCTGCACGCCCTTTTCGCGCGCCTGCAGGCCCAGCATCGCTTCGCAGGCGCTGACGGCATCGGCGACCCGGAACGGTTCCGGCATCAGTTCATAGCGGCCAGCCTCGATCTTGCTCATATCGAGCATGGTGTTAACGACCGATAGAAGATGGGCGCCCGACTGGTTGATCAGCGAGACATATTCGCGCTGCCGGTCGTTTTCGAGCTTGCCGAAATATTCCCCCGACAGGATGTCGGAAAAGCCGAGAATGGCATTGAGCGGCGTGCGCAACTCATGGCTGACCGCCGCCAGGAAACGGGTCTTGGCATCGTTGGCGGATTCCGCAAGCCCCGTCTTGTAGATGGCTTCGGCACGCAGCCGCGCCTCTTCGGACACGTCGCGCGACTGGACGAGGATGGCGAATTCGCCGTCGACCTCGCCAAGCGCCGTCATTTCGCAGCGCATGTGGACGAACTGCTCGCCGCCGGCAAAGACGTTGGGATGCTCCAGCCGGATGTCGATGGTCGCCTGGCGATTGCCCTGGCGCAGCGTATCGATGGCCTGCAGAAACAGGATGCGATCGGAGACGTGGATCTGTTCGATGAACCCCCGGCCGCAGGGATTGCGCATCCAGGCCAGATAGGATTCGGCGTCGCGGCCATGCACGGATGTGACCGAGCCGCGGATGTCGTGGATCGTCACCAGACCGGCAAAACAATCATAATGGCGGGCGCCATTATCGATGGGCATTTCCCGGATTTCGACGGCGGCAGGCGTGCGGCCTCGTTGATAGGCAATACCGCCGACGGTTGCGATCAGTGCCGCAGCACCGACTGAAGCCGCGCCGACCGGCAGGGCCAGCGAAACCGGCAAGACAACAGAGAGCGCGAGGGGAACCGTCGGGAACGCAACGAGAGCCGTGGCTGCGACCGCCCGGATAACGGCGAATTCGCGGCTTGCCTCCGGCTCTCCCGCCACCTGGCGGGGCAGCCAAAGGCGCGCGACGTCATCGACACGCGACGCCATCCTGCCAGCAATGTTACGCAATACTCTCAACGTCTGACCCTGTACGCTCGTTCTTTTCCGGAGCCCGTCATGGCTCCATTCTTTATAAGCAAATCATCATGCACGACCGGAAACGGTTTCATTGAACGATCATCTTGCACATCCGAATTTCGCACTGGCGGCTTAATGAAAGGATAAATGAAACTGCGACAAATCCCGCGAAAGGCCTTCAAAGTCCCATTCCGGGACAAATCGCCGGGGCTTTATCTTTTGTGGTTAACGGGGTGTAAGCGCCGGATTTTAGCGGGTTTTTGCTCCCGCGTTAACCTGTGTGGCACCCCCGCCCGCCGTGAGACCCCGCGTTTCGGGGCTTGACCGGAACCGCTTCGCCTTGAACCTTAATAGCGACTGTTAAAATGCACGATAAATGCCATTCAAATGCCGATAATTCAAATTTTATGAAAAGACGGTGCAAATGCCACTGGTTTTGGCAAAGGCATGTTCCGAATCCCTGCCTAAGGTGTGATGACAAGGCGCCAAGGGAGCGAACCCGGCAGAGACCGGACGCAGGTTTGAGCGCCTGACCAAAGGATGGGCAAGACAATGTGGTTTCTGATCAAGGGAACATTCTGGTTTTCGCTGGTGCTGGTGCTCCTGCCGTTTCTCGATCCGGCAAGCACTTCGACACTGGAGCGCGGCCCCAAGGTCGATGTCGGCGATACGGTCTCGGCCGCCACTGAGGCATTCGGCTACATCAGCGCCATCTGCGTCGAAAAGCCGGATGTCTGCGTCAAGGGAACCGAAACCTTCGTCGCACTTGGCCACCGGGCCCGTGAAGGCGCCAAGATCGCCTATCAGTTCCTCGATCAGCAGTTTGCCGAACCGAGCGACGCCGTGACCACCGGCACCGTTGCCGCCGCCCCGCAGCCTACTATCGACGTCACCACCGATCTCGCCACCGCCGAACAGGCCGCCGCGCAGCCGGAGCCCGTCTTCAACAGAATCCCCGTTCCCGAAAAACGCATCGAGCCGAAGGTTTCGGTTGTGCGCTGACACGCACCCGCAGACCACCACGATTTTACAACTGCCTGAACTGCCGATTTTACGGCCGCCGTGAGGAACGCCCACCCCTCACGGCTTTTCTTTTTGCAGTTCTCATTTGCCAATCCATCGCCTATATCAACGGCATGGACCAGTTGCACACATCGCCGATCACCCCGCTTGCCGAAATCATCGACAATTGCGCCTATCTGGACGATTGGCAGGACCGGATGAGCTATGTCATCGAGCTTGGCCGCAAGCTGCCGGAGATGCCGGACGAAAAACGCACGTCTGAAAACAAGGTGCAGGGTTGCGCCAGCCAGGTCTGGCTGGTCACCCATGCCAGCCCGGCGGCAAGCGACCCGATCCTGACCTTCGAGGGCGAATCAGATGCGCATATCGTGCGCGGCCTGGTCGCCATCGTCCTGTCGATCTTTTCCGGGCAGCATGCCTCCGACATCGTCAAGACCGATGCCATCGACCTGTTTAACCGCATGGGACTGATCGAATACCTGACCGCGCAACGCGCCAATGGCCTGCGCTCGATGATCAAGCGGATCAAGGACGAGGCCGCCCGCCAACTGGCCGCCTAAAGCACAATATCGTTCGCCTGCGGGCGATACCCCTCCGCACCCCACGCATGGCTGCGTTTTGCATCCTTGCGTGGTGGCGTATAGTGGCGGGCAAGCGCCATCAGCGCGGTGCGCAGCATCAGCTTGGCCGAGCGCGCAGGCCATTGCCGCTCCCGCTCGACAATTTCCAAGCCCTTCTGGAAGCAGCAGATATCCAGCGCCACACCGCAGAGTTCTGGACCGATCGCCTCCATTGCCTTTCCGACCCGAAACCGCGCCGACATGGCAGAATCGCTGAGATCGGCAGCACCACCCACGCCGCCCCTGGTCTTCGTCGAGAGCCGCGGTTCGTAAACCATGGTCAGCCGTGGCTGCAAATTCGCGCGGGTAAAATCGGCATGCAGCCGCTCACCCGCCGTAATCGCCTCCGGCGGCAGGAAGGGCTGGCCGGATTTCTCTTTCAGCCGCGCGCAAGCACCGAGCGGCGATTCCAGCTGGTTGACCCGAACGGCCTGGCGGACGCCGTCCAGTGCAACGGTCCCGCTCTCGATTTCGCGGTGCTGTTCCTGAAACCCCTCTTCCGGCATCACAAGCGCGCGGCGCAGGAAAGGCAACGCCTCTGCCGTTGCCCGCATGCAACGACCATCAAGGACGACCAGTCCAAGCGAAAGGGCCTGAGCGACCGTGGTTCCGGAAACCGGGCGCGACAACTTGCCCCCGTGCGAACCCTTGCTGTCTGGAACGAGCGTCACGGCCCCCTCTCCGGGCTCCAGCCGGACAGGGGCGTGGGTAACGACAGTGCGAACGAAGCGAACAAGATCCTTTTGCGCGGCGCGTGCGTCCTTTCCGCTTGTGTCAGGCATGGTCGCGTCCTCCCGGTGCACCGAAGAAGCAGGTGACGACGCGCTCCAGCGCGGCGATGAAGTCATCAAAGGCCTGATCGTCGCGCCGGTCCTCGACGACATTGCAGGCATGGCTGACGGTGGTACGGTCGCGGCCGAAGGAATAGCCGATATCGGTCAGCGAAATCTGCAGCACCACATGGCAGACATACATGGAAATCTGCCGGACATGGCAGCTGGTGCGGCGGCGGTCACGCCGGAGCGGCACGCGCTCGCCGACCATCATCACCATCTCCGCCGTCACCTGCCGCACAAGGCGGCACCGGTGGTGGGCGGCAACAGACAGAACCGGGCCCCATGGATCGTCGAGCGTGCCTGAACCGGGCGGCAGGATGGACTGCGTGACCATGCGCGCTCTTGGCGCCGGCAAGGACGGTTTTAGGGACAAGGGCCGATGAAGAAAGTTACTCAGATGCATGGCTCACTCCTCAGATAGGAATTAATTCATACACCCTAGTGTGATTGCGGGGATGAAAGAAAGCGCGCAGCCACAACCATCCGTTGTTTTTCCATGGTTTTCAAGCTTTTTGAGGAAAATAATAGGTTTATTTTCCTCGCCTTCATTTTTTAGCGTCACCGTTGGAGACAAAAAAGCCGGTCTGTGGGAGCCAGACCGGCTTGGAAATTTTACCGCTGATATCCGCGTAACTTACTTGGCGCGGCGCTTGCGGCGCTGGCCGAGGCCCATTTCCTTGGCGAGACGCGAACGCGCTTCGGCATAGGCCGGAGCGACCATCGGATAGTCTGTCGGCAGGTCCCATTTCTCGCGGTATTCTTCCGGCGACAGGGTGTGATGGGTCATCAGGTGGCGCTTCAGCGACTTGAACGTGCCACCGCACTCCAAACAGGTAATCTGGTCATCCTGAACCGACTTGCGCACCGATACGGCAGGCTTCGGCTTTTCGATCACTACAGCGACAGGAGCCGGGCTGCTCGTGTTGTTCAGCGCAGCATGCACATCACCGATCAGCGTCGACAGTTCGGCGACCGGCACGACATGATTGCTGACATAGGCGGCAACGATCTCGGCGGTCAATTCAACCAGTAGATCATGGCCCGAGCCAAGCGGTAGATCCGTCATTTTTTCTTTCTCCTATCGGAATCACTTCAAACGCGCCCGCGACGGGTTTATCGCGAGCACAACCAAACCATTTTGAGAAAGTGCCCGAACATCACGTTTCCCGCCGAGCCAGATGCACTTTGCTTCTGACAGCGACAGAAAACCACGAGAACCGTATAATACTCCTAATTCTTAGGGATTGGAATCCGTTACCAAAGCGCCGGGACAACCCTGCGCCTCAAAGCAACAATCAATAGTCACAACCCATGCTGGAATTTCAGGATGAAGTAATACGAAAATGGACACTTTGCCTTTACTCGATTAGCATCGATCAGGCAAAAGTCCAACCATAATTTATGCGAGATTTAGCCTCTTGATCTTTAAGAGTCGCGCATATCGCCGCGCAAGCGGAAACATTACGATACATCCGGCCGCAGAGGCTGTGCAGCTTGGCAAGTAATTGGCATTTTACTTGGTATTAACCACATTGTTTCCAGCATTACCAAGAACCGGCCGGTAGACATTCTAGGGAGAAACCCCGGTGTGCGGCATAGTAAGCCGACGCACCCGATCAGAATCGCCCGGACGCATGCATCGCGGCAGAATGCGTTCGATTAAAGGCACGGCGTATCAGAGGCTACGCGATTTCTGCGGAGACGGCTGCGGCATCTGGTCCGTCACCGACAGATTGGTCAGACGATACCCGGCCTGATGGGCGGCCTTGGCAAGCAAATGGGCCGAGAGCGGCGCAGTCAGCAGGAAGAAGGCGAAACCGGCGAGCGCGCGCAGCAGGATGGCGATATCCATCGCGTGGATACCGGCGGCAAGCAGCAACAGACCGGAGCCGATCGTCCCCGCCTTGGAGGCTGCGTGCATGCGCGTGTAGAGATCGGGGAAACGCAGCACACCCAACGCTGCCAGAACGCTGAACAGCGAGCCGATCACCAGGAGCGCGCTGACCACGAGCACCATCGCCATATCGGGATCAGTTGCCATTACCGCCCCACCTTCTTGTTGCGCCGGACCGGCTTGACGCGCTTCGCCTTCTGCGCCGCTGGAAGCGGGCGCCCTGCCCCACCTTGCTTTTCCGGAGAAAGCCCCCGCGCCAGGATGAACCGCGCAAAGGCGACCGTTGCCAGGAAGCCGACAAGGCTGAGCGCAATGGCGATATCGACATAGAGATTGAAGCCGCTCTTGATGGCAAGGACTGCGATCAGGCCGATGGCGATCGCCACCAGCATGTCGAGACCGAGCACCCGGTCGGGCAAGGTTGGTCCGCGCAGGATCCGCACCACCGTCAGCAATAGGCCAAGCGACAGCGCGGCAAGCGCGAAATAGATCGAAGAAGACAGGATGGCGGCGGCGCTCATAGCGGAAAGGCCTCCCGAATGCGGCGTTCGAAGCCGGTGGAAATCGCCCGCTTCTCAGCCGCCGGATCATGGCAATCAAGCGCGTGGACATACAGCGTCTTGCGGTCTTCCGAGACATCGACCGACAAAGTGCCGGGTGTCAACGTGATCAGGTTGGCAAGCAGCGTGATTTCGAAATCGCGCGTCAACGTCAACGGAAAGGCGAAAATGCCCGGCCGCAACTGCATATCGGGCCGAATGACGAGAAGCGCCACCTTGATCGCCGAGAGCGACAACTCCTTGAAGAAGACAGCGGTCAGGACCAAGAGCTTGACGGGATTGACGCGGTGACGGGCAGCGGCAAACTGTTCGCGCACCAGACACAGCGACAGCGCGCCCACGGCAAGACCCAGCAGCAGGTTGGGAATGGTGAAACTGCCCGACACGGCCGCCCAGGTCAGCATCAACAACACGTTGACCATGAGGAATGTCATGACGCACCTCCCGCCGGAAAGACCGAATTGAGATAGGCGGATGGCTCGCTGAGCGTCGATGCTGCCTGCTGGACGAGGTTGAGCAGGGTTTCGGGAAGGAGCCCGATAAGAATGCTCAGTGCCGTCAGGACCAGGAGCGGCAACAGGGCGGTGAATGCCAGCGGCTGCGGCACTGCCGCCGCCGGCGCATCAGCTGGTCGCCAATAGGAAAGCAGGAACACCCGGCCCGTGGCAATCGTGGTGAGAAAGCCGGACAAAAGCAAGATGGCCGCCAGCCACGAAACACCTCCATCGATGGCAGCCTTGACCAGCATCACCTTTGGCCAGAAGCCGGAAAACGGCGGCAGGCCGGACACCGAGAAGAACAGCATCAGCGACAGCGCCGTAAACAGCAGATAGTGACGGTAGAGTCCACCGGCGGGCCCGAGCGAAAAATCGCCACTCAACCGGGCGGCAAGACCGGCTGCCAGATAGAGCGCCGTCATCACCAGCATGGAATGCAGCGCATAGAAAATCACCCCACCGATCGCCTCCGGCCCGCCGATGGCGATACCGGCCAGCATGGCGCCGATACCGGAGATGACGAGATAACCGAGCAGACGTCGGGTATCGTTTTGCGCCAGCGCCCCCAGCGAACCGGTGAGCATGGTCAGCGCCGCGACAATCGCCAGCGCAAGGCTCAACTGTTCAATCTCGGCCGGAAACAGCATGACCCCGACACGGATCAGGGCATAGATGCCGACCTTGGTCAGCAGGCCGGCAAACAGCGCCGACACGACAATGCGCGGCGTATGATAGGAGGCCGGCAGCCAGAAATTCACCGGGAACGCCGCCGCCTTCATCGAGAAGGCGAGAAGATAGAGCGCCGTCAGCGTCACCAGCGGCGCTTGCGCCTGCAAGCCCGGGGCCTTGGCCGCGATGTCGGCCATGTTGAGCGTGCCGAAGATGCCGTAGAGATAACCGGTGGTGATCAGGAACAACGTAGTGGCAACGAGGTTGAGAAAACCGTATTTCACCGCGCCATCGATCTGCTCGCGCTCGCCCCCCAGCACGAGAAGCCCGAAGGACGAGATCAAAAGCACCTCGAACCAGACATAGAGGTTGAAGACGTCGCCGGTCAGAAACGCGCCGCTAACACCCGCCATCAGCAGCAGCAGGAAAGGGTAAAAACCGTAGCGCCTGCCGCTGGCATTGACATCGTCGATGGCGGCGGCCGCACCGACCAGCGCCACCACGGCCGATGTCAGCGCAAACAGCGCACCGGTCAGATCAACCGTGAACGCGATGCCGAACGGCGGCAGCCAGCGGCCCATAACCATCGTCACCGGCCCGCCTTGCGCGACATGCCACAGAAGGGCGGCATCGAGCAGGACAAGAACGGCAAGCCCGGCGATCGCCACCAGCGGCTGCGCCACGCCCTTGTGGCGGATCATCATCAGGATCGCGCCGATCGAAATGCACCAGGCGACCGGCAGTATCACCAGCCAGTCGAGCGCTGCCACCGGCTGAAGAACCAGGGCTGCGGAGAGATCGGCAGGGGAAGAGGAAGCGGCCATGTCTGTCAGTATCCGAGCGGCGGCGGCTGGACATCGTCCGGCTCGGCCACGCGCATAATATCGGTGTTGTCCGTTCCAAGAACGCTGTAGGCGCGCCAGGACAGCACCAAAAGGAAAGCGAAGAACGAAAAGGAAATGACGATTGCCGTCAGGATCAGTGCCTGCGGCAGCGGATTGGCGGTCACACCGGCGGGAACATCCAGCCCCGCCCCAATCACCGGCGGTACCTCGCGCAGGATACGGCCGCTGGTGAAGAGCAGAAGGTTGACCGCATTGCCGAGAATGGCAACGCCGAGCAAGATGCGGATGATGAACTTCGACAACAGCAGGTAAACGGCAACGGCGAGGAAAATGCCGGTCAGAACGGCGAAAACAGGTTCCATCAGTCTTCCCCCCTTTCCTCGAGCGACAGGGCAATCGAGGTGACCGCGCCGACCACGACCAGATAGACGCCGATATCGAAAGTCATCACGCTCGACAGCGGAATCTCTTCGCCGAAAACCACCGGATAGACCCACAGCCCGGTCATGAACGGTACATGGAAAACCATCGACAACAGGCCGGACAATGTCGCCAGCAGCAGCCCGGCCCCGGCGATCGACAGCGGATGAAAGACGATGGCGCGCCGCACCGTCTCGCCGCCAAAGGCGATGCCATAGATCGACAGGGCGGCAACGGCGATCAGGCCGCCGATGAAGCCTCCGCCCGGCTCATTATGGCCGCGCAGCAGCACGAAGATCGAGAACAGCATCATGACGCTGGTGATGACTGGCGTAATGGTCCGGAAGATCAGCGATTTCATCGGCCGGCCTCCTCCGCGTCGGGATCATTGTCGGCGATGCGGCGCATCGATCCGGCCCGCAGGCGCACGAGCGACAGAATGGCCAGCCCGGCGATCATCACCACGGCAATCTCGCCCAGCGTATCGGTGCCGCGGAAGTCGACGATGATGACGTTGACGATATTGGCGCCGTGGGCGATGGTTTTCGAATATTGCGCGAAGAAATCAGACAACGCCGTGTCGAACGGCACCTGTGTCACCTTGAGCAACAGCAGCCCGGCGCCCAGCCCGCAGGCAATGGCGATCGCTGCATCCGGCAGGGTCTCGCGGAACGGACGATGATCGGACGGCGACAGCCTCAACCGTGTCATCACCAGCGCAAGGATCACCACCGCCAGCGTTTCGATCATGAACTGGGTGAAGGCCAGATCCGGCGCGCCGTAGAGCAGGAAGATGACCGCGACCGAGAAGCCCTGAATGCCGAGCGAGACGATTGCCGTCAGCCGGTCCTTGGCGAGAACGACGGCAAATAGGCCGATCACCGCGATGACCATGATCGCCAGTTCGTGCAGAGGAATGGACGGGAAGACCGGCGCCAGCGCCAATTCGCCGAAGACGAACGGCGGCACGAGCAGAACGGCCGCAATCGCTGTGAAAGTCATGGTCATGTAACTGTCCAGCCTGCCATTCTGCAGCCGCCGGGTCACGGCGAAGGAAAAGCGCACGAGACCGCGGATAGCCTGATCGAAGCCACGGTCCGGCCCCCAGCCGATCCAGGCGAGAACGGACGCGACGCCTGCCCTCACCCGCGCCAGGCCAAGGTAAAGTGCAATACCGATAACGCCGGTGATGCCGGACAGTGCCAGCGGAACGCCGATATGCGGCACAAGCGAAATGGTGATCACGCGCGGCTCGCCGGCGATAGCGGATGCCATCGGGGTGGAGATCAAGGCGTGTCCGGCCGCCGATAGCACGGCCGCGACGAGACCGGCCAGCGCCAGCACGGCCGGGCCAAGCCAGAGCAGCACCGGTGCTTCATGCGGGTGCTTTGGCGTTGCCACCAGCTTTCCGGAAAACGGCTTCAGCGCCACAGCGAAGGCGATGGCAAACATCAGCGCGTTGCCGGTGATCACAAGAACCGCAAAAACGATCGAACGAGGATCAGACGACGACAGAGCGGCATAAACCTCTTCCTTGGCCAGAAAGCCGAAGAAAGGCGGCAGGCCGCCCATCGAGATGGCGGCAGCAAGCGCAATTGCGAATGTCAGCGGCATAGCAGTGCGCAGCCCGCCGAGACGGGTAACATCGCGGGTGCCGGTCTCGTGATCAATGATGCCCGCCACCATGAACAGGGCGCCCTTGAACAGCGAATGCGCAACGAGATAGAGCACCGCCGCCTCGATGGCATAGGGCACGCCGAAACCGGTTAGCATCACCAGAAGGCCGAGCGACGACATTGTCGTATAGGCGAGCATCAGCTTCAGGTCCGTCTGGCGCACCGCGAGAAGCGCGCCGATGACGAGGGTCGCGGCACCGAATACCGGCAGAATAAGCTGCCACTCCGGCGTATCCCCCAGCACGGGGTTGAGCCGCATCAACAGATAGACCCCGGCCTTCACCATGGTCGCCGAATGCAGGTAGGCGGAAACCGGTGTCGGCGCTTCCATGGCGTTCGGCAGCCAGAAATGGAACGGAAACTGCGCCGATTTGGTGAAGGCGCCGCCCAGCACCAGTACGAGCGCTGCGAGATAAAGCGGGCTTGCCTTGACCATCGGACCAAGAGACATCAGCGCCGAGAACTGGGTAACACCGGAAATGTTCCAGAGCACGATCAGACCGGCGAGCAGAAACAGCCCGCCGCCGCCGGTAACGACCAGCGCCTGGAAGGCGGCACGGCGCGCGGCTTCGCGATGATGGTCAAAGCCGATCAGCAGGAACGACGTGATCGACGTCAGTTCCCAGAAGACGAACAGCATCAGGAAGCTGTCGGACGCGACGAGGCCGAGCATCGACCCCATGAACATCAACAGGAACGAGAAGAACCGGCCCTGATGCGCATGGCCCTTCAGATAGCCACCGGCATAAAGAACGATCAGCGCGCCGATGCCCGAGATCAGCAGGATGAAACTCAGCGACAGGCCATCGATCAGCCACGAAAACCGGACATTGAAGGACGGCACCCAGGTGTAGCCGCCGGTGATGGGGGTGCCTTGCGCGATTTCCGCCGTAAAACCGGCAAAATGGACAAAGATCGCCGCCGGTATGAGGGCCAGTACCCAGGCGGCATTGTGGCCAAGCATTCGTGTCAGCAAAGGCGCAAAAAGCGCCCCCAGGAAAGGAAGGCAGAGGGCCAGAAATGTCAGGTCGGTGACATTCATGGGTCAGCAGGTTCCTTTCGTGGATAGATGGCGAAAAGCGGGAACGGCGGCAAAGAATGCCGCAGCGTCTACCGTTGGGAATAAGGCAAGCGATGGGTAAACTCAAGGTTACGACGGGATATACAAGCCCTTGTGCCCAGTTGCTGACGCAAAACACTCACGGCATCCAGATACCAATTTTAACGCCGGGCCAGTAACGGCAATTGCCGCAGTGCAAGTTCGTCCTATGTCCTGCGCCATAACGTCACGGAGAGGCCGATGAACGAGAAAAACACCCTGAAAGTCGAGAAAACCGATACCGAATGGCGGGAGCTTTTGACCCCGGAGCAATACCGGATCACCCGGCAGCACGGCACCGAGCGCGCTTTCTCAAGCCCGGATTTCGAAATCAGCAAAACAGGCACCTATCGCTGCGTCTGCTGCAACCGGCCGCTCTATCGTTCGCAGACGAAATTCGATTCCGGAACGGGGTGGCCAAGTTTCTTCGAGCCGATATCCATGGAAGCGGTGACGGAGCATCACGACGTCTCCTATGGGCTGAGCCGGACGGAAATTCGTTGCGCCGATTGTGACGCCCACCTCGGCCATGTCTTTCCCGACGGTCCGCCGCCGACCGGCTTGCGTTATTGCATGAATGGTGTTGCGCTGACATTCGAGCCGACTTAGTCGGCCGATGGAGAAATGGAGAAACAGTTTTGAGATATGCGTTGCTGCTGATCGCCAGCTTTTGGGCCGCAATCCCCGTTCTGGCGGCGGACGGGTGGGTCCGTTATTCAAATCCGCGCTTCGACTACAGCGCTGACGTGCCGCCCGGTTTCACATTGGCGCAGGAAAGCGACAATGGCGATGGCGCAACATTTGAATCAAGGGACGGTGCCAGGTTGTTGATTTTCGGCGCTTTTGTCGAAGAGGGGGCATTCGCTGCCGATATCCGGCAACGCATGGCGTGGGACATGCAGGAAGGCTGGCACATTACCTATGAAAAAGTGACACCAGGATGGGCCAGTTATTCCGGTGCCAAAGGTAGCGATATTCTGTATTCCCGCGCCGTCGCTTTATGTGACGGGAGTGCTGCCTATTTCCAGCTGACATATCCGCGCAAAGCACTGAAGGCCTATAACAACCTTGTCGGCCGCATGGCCAAATCCCTGCGCCCCGCGACCGGATGCAATCAGGCGCCGGCATCGGCACCGGGCGCTGCGCCGAATTGAAAGGGGTCAGGCCCATAACAGAGAGATTTTTATGAACCATTTCGTGGTGATTTCAGGCTGCTCGGGCGGTGGCAAGTCCACCTTGCTTGCAGCGCTTTCCGCTCGGGGATATGCCGTTGTCGAGGAACCGGGCCGGCGCATTGTCGAAGACGAGGCGAAGGGCAACGGATCTGCCCTGCCCTGGGTCAACATGACCGCCTTTGCCCGCCGCGCCGTCGCGATGGCACTTGAGGACCGGAATGCCGCTGGTAGATACCAAGGCTGGGTGTTCTTCGACAGGGGGCTGGTCGATGCCGCCGCAGCACTCGAACACGTTACCGGCGAACCGGCATTGGCGAAGTTCTGTCAGGCGCATCGTTATCACAAACGGGTTTTCCTGGTGCCGCCCTGGCCGGAGATTTATGTGACCGATCCCGAGCGGCGGCACGGCCTCGATGCGGCGGTGGCGGAATACGACCGCCTCCTCAGAGCCTATAGCCTGCTTGGCTATGACATCTGCATCCTGCCGAAGACCGGCATTGCCGAACGGGCGGATTTTGTTTTGCAGACGCTCGCGGCTGACGAACCAGCACTGTAACAAATCGCTACCAGAACCTTGAGCCTGCGACACTCAAGCAGCAGCCCGCGCGCTACGCCGCTGGCGGAACTCCCCTCACCTTTCACTCACGCCCGGATTGCGCCGGGTGTATACTTGCGCCGTCTATCGCAGCGGCGTCCACCGCTCTGGCGGCAGGACCGCATAACATTGGCGGGAGTTGAACAATGGCACGCGTTGAATCCGGGCTTGGCGAAGAGGCCGCTCCCCTGCGAGCGGACAATCCCTTTCTGGTCGAGGCTCCGTCGCAGGCGCCGGCGTTGACGGGTTATTTTGCGTCGGTCCTGATGACTGCCGCCGCCACGGTCGTGGCTGTCGGCCTCGACAGCGGCATCAGCATCCCGAACGTCTCGCTCGTCT
Source organism: Rhizobium sp. Root1334 (assembly GCF_001426665.1). Lineage (GTDB taxonomy): Bacteria > Pseudomonadota > Alphaproteobacteria > Rhizobiales > Rhizobiaceae > Pararhizobium. The sequence continues at coordinate 304,625 of NZ_LMEY01000001.1, forward strand.
TTGTCATACCCGTGATTATCGCCGGCGTTTCCTTCGGGCTCGGAGCCTCCGTCTGCTCGGCGATCCTGGGCGCGCTCGCCTACAACTTCTTCCTGACCGAACCGCGCTACACGCTGGCGGTCAACGACCCGGCCAATATCTGGGCAATCGTCCTGCTCTTTTTCGTCGGACTGATCGTCAGCAGCGTCGCCTTCACCTCGCGCCGCAGAGCGATCAACGCGGCGCAGCTGACGAAACAGGCCACTCTGCTGCAAGACTATAGCCGCGATATCGGCGCGGCCGGCGACGCCAAGGCTGCCGTTTCCATCACCTCCGGGACACTGACGGCATTGTTCGGCGCCCCCGCTGTGGTGATCCTCATGGCCGGGAATGACCTTGTGCCGGTCAACAATCTCGACGGCGCGGAGCTTCAGGCCGCCGATCTCGATGCGGCGCGGGCGTCACTGGCGATGGGATCTGTGGCACGAGCGGGTGTCTATCCGGCCGTGGCCTCGCGGTTTGATTTCTGGCCTGTGCCCACGGTTGTGGGCCAGAGCGCCGTCATCGGGATCGCCTTTGCGACGGACCAGCGGCCTTTGTCCCCCGATACGTCTGTCGATATCATTGCGCGCATTCTGGGCCTGGCGCTCGATAACCAGCATTTGCGGGCTGCCCGCAACGCGCCACAGGCGGATTGAGCTGGCCGCCCAAACCGTTAAGGAGAGGCGCTGCTCAGCTCGCAGCGCTGCTGATGCAGGTGAGAACGGCGGAATAGTGCACGGCGGCGGCGGTGACGACGAAGCCGTGCCAGATGGCGTTCTGGAAGCGCAACCTTTCCCAGACATGGAAGATCACGCCGAGCGAATAGATGATGCCACCCGCCAGGATGAGGATCATCGTCGTCTCCGTCAGCTGCGACAGAAGCGGACCGGCGGCAAAGACACCGCTCCACCCCATTGCAAGGTAGAGCAATATCGCCAGCTTGTCGAAACGGCCGGGAAAGACGCATTTGATCAAGACGCCAACAATGGCGATTGACCAGATGCCGATCAGCATGCCGAACAGAAAAGGATCGTCCCAGCCGCGCTGCAGGAAGGGCGTATAGGTGGCGGCGATCAGAATGAAGATCGACGAATGATCAAAGCGGCGCAGGAACCACTTTGTCTGCGATACGGGATAGAGATTGTAGAGGAAGGAAATCGACAGGGTCGCCACCAGGCCGGCGCCATAGATCCAGGCGGCAACCAGCTGCCCCGACGTGCTCCAGACGCTTGCATAAAAGATCATCGCCGTGACGCCGATCAGCGCAAAGGCGAGCCCGACGCCATGAACAACACCATCGGCGATCAGCTCAGAGCGATCGTAGTTCCACTTGATGCCCTTGATTTCCATGCACGCCTCTCAACAGCCGGTCCGGCTCTCTCATTGCAGTCTGCCGTCAACACGGCCGGACGGCAAGCCAGATAACCATAACAATTTGACAGGCTGTTAAAGGCTGGAACAGGGTCATCGGGATCAACATTTGCGACAGGCGGACATCAACGCATGCTCGGTGTCCCCCGGTGCAAGGAACGTCAGCTGGATGAAGCATACGGGCGATAACGAAGCGCGTTCACCAGCAGGACAAAGGCGGCGGACGGCTGTTTGCGGCTGGGATAATAGAGGTGATAGCCGGAAAACGGCGTGCACCAGTCTTCGAGAACACGGATCAACCGGCCATCGGCAAGGTGCGATTGGACAACGTCTTCCGGCAGATAGGCCAAGCCCATGCCCTCGACTGCCGCATTCACCCGAAGGGCAATATTGTTGAAGACCAGCCGCCCCTCGACCCGCACGCGCAGCTCATGCCCATCCTTTTCGAACTCCCAGACATAGATGCCGCCATAGGTCGGCAGGCGCATATTGATGCAGGAATGGCCGGTCAGGTCGTGCGGCGTCTGAGGCTTTTGCCGGGTGGCGAAATAGGCGGGGGAGCCGACGGCCGCCATGCGCATGTCGGGCGCGATCCTGACCGCGATCATGTCCTTCGCCACCTGCTCGCCCAACCGCACGCCGGCATCATAACGCTCGGCAACGATATCCGTCAGGCCATAGTCGACAATGACCTCGGCATTGATATCGGGATAGTCCGGCAACAGCTTTGCAAGAGCTGGCCACAATACCGCTTCGGCCGCATGTTCGCCGGCGGTGATGCGGATGGTGCCGGCCGGTTTGTCGCGCAATTCGCTGAGCGCCGCCAGTTCGCTTTCGATCTCATCCATGCGCGGGCCGGCGGTATCGAGCAGCCGGGCTCCGGCCGGCGTCGGCGAAACGCTGCGGGTATTGCGGTTGAGCAGGCGCAGTCCCAGCCGCTTTTCCAGCCCGGTAATCGTGTGGCTGAGCGCCGATTGCGACACGCCCAGCCTGGCCGCCGCCCGGGTGAAACTCTGTTCGCGGGCAACGGCGATAAAGGCGGTCAGATCGTTGATCGGCTGGCGCGGCATTCATGAATTCTCCTCATGAGGCTTAGCGCGTTCTAGCACCTAATCGCGGGTAATCGCACGCGCTAAATACAGGATCATCACTTGCATCATCATCGGCCATGACCGGCCAGCCTGTTTGGAAAGGACATCTGATGAACATCAAGCGCAATGGCTCTGCGCCATCCGCCAAAGGCCCCACAGACTATTTTACTGGAACAGTCCGCATCGATGCACCGTTTCAGGGAACAGCCCCCGCCCGCGTCAGCGGCGCAACCGTGACGTTTGAGCCGGGTGCACGCACCGCCTGGCACACCCATCCGCTCGGCCAGACGCTGCTTGTCGTTTCCGGGTTTGGCCGGGTGCAGCGGCTTGGCGGCCCGATCGAGGAGATCCGGCCGGGCGATATCGTCTGGTTCGAGCCGGGCGAAAAACACTGGCACGGCGCATCGCCAACCACCGCCATGACCCACGTCGCCATCGCTGAAGCGCTGGATGGCAAGGTCGTCGACTGGATGGAACACGTCACCGACGAACAATATCAGGCCTAATCAGGAGCAACCACAATGCAGAAACGCACACTTGGAAATAGCGGCCTTGAAGTCTCGGCCATCGGTCTCGGCTGCATGGGCTTGAGCTTCGGCTACGGCCCGGCCACCGAGAAGCAGCAGGCCATCACGCTGATCCGCACCGCATTCGAACGCGGCGTCACGTTTTTCGACAGTGCAGAGGCTTATGGTCCCTACAAGAACGAGGAGTTGCTCGGCGAGGCGCTCGCCCCCATTCGCGATAAGGTGGTTATCGCCACGAAATTCGGCTTCGACTTCAATGCCGAGGGCGGGCAGAGCGGCATGAACAGCCGTCCACAGCATATCCGCGCCGTTGCCGACGCCGCGCTGAAACGGCTGAACACCGATGTCATCGACCTGTTCTACCAGCATCGCGTCGATCCCAATGTGCCGATCGAGGACGTCGCAGGCACGGTCAAGGACCTGATCGCCGAAGGAAAGGTCAAGCATTTCGGCCTGTCCGAGGCAGGCGCCCAGACCATCCGCCGCGCCCATGCCGTCCAGCCGGTCACAGCCTTGCAGAGCGAGTATTCGCTTTGGTGGCGTGAGCCGGAGGATGACATCCTGCCGGTGCTGGAGGAATTAGGCATCGGCTTCGTTCCCTTCAGCCCGCTCGGCAAGGGGTTCCTCACCGGTGCAATCAATGCGCAGACCACTTTCGACGACAAGGACTACCGCAACACCGTGCCGCGCTTCTCAACGGACGCCCGCAAGGCCAACCAGGCGCTTGTCGACCTGCTCGGCGAGATCGCGGCGGCGAAGAGGGTGACCCCGGCGCAGATCGCGCTCGCCTGGCTGCTCGCACAAAAGCCCTGGATCGTGCCGATCCCCGGCACGACCAAGCTGAACCGCCTCGACGAAAACATCGGCGCTGCCGCTGTCATCCTGTCGGCCGGCGATCTCGCGTCCATCCAGGCTGCGGTCTCGACCGTGACAATTCAGGGCGCGCGCTACTCGGCCGAGCATCAGGCGCGGATCAATCGCTGATCCGGAAGGGGTTCAGAGGGCCGCGCCTGATTGGCATCTTCCGGTCGATGCGCGAGTTGCCGGATGGTAATTCCATCCCAAGCGGCTGCAAAGCAAGCGCCGAACCCCTGGGGCAAACCTCCTGTTTGCCCCAGGGGTTCAGATTGACGGAAACCGGCCCCGGGCGAGACAAAGTGACATCGGCCTGGATAAGCGGCTTCACATTCGCTTGAAAGCCGTGCAACGGTCACGGGTGAAGTCCCCGAATCAGGTAATCTTCTGCGCTGGAACGCTTTTTATCGGCGAGCGAAGGGGTCCCTACGCTTACGGGGGCCAAAGCGCAGAAGGAATATCAGGGCGGATGACAGGTTTTTTCGAAGGGCTTGCGGAGTTTTCCGTCCTGCTCGCCGTGCTCTACGGCGTGACCGTAGCGCTGTATTTCCTTCTTGGCTGCAGCATAATCTGGCTGAACAATCGCAACCCTGAGCGCCGTATCCAGAAGAAAAGGCGTGGCGAAAAACGCAAGGCGGCAGAAATTCGCCTGAGCCTTGCTTCCATTCTCGTCACCTGCCTGTCCGTGACAATCGGTCTTTTCGCCCAATACAAGGGCTGGGCCATGCAACCCTGGGACTTCAACTGGTGGACCGCAGTGCCGCTGTTTCTCCTCTGCATGGTACTGTTTGACGCCTGGTTCTACTTTGCTCACCGGCTGCTCCATACCAAATACTTCTATAAGTACCATCTGGAGCACCATCGCAGCGTCGCGCCGACCGTCTGGAGCAATGATTCCATCGGGCTTGTCGATACCGCCCTGTCGCAGGGATTTTATGCGGTCATCGTTTTCATCGTGCCGTTTCCACCCCTTATCGTGCTGGCCAACCGGCTGTTTGATCAGATCAACGGCACCTTCGGCCATGCCGGTTTTGAATATTTCGCCTCGAAGACGGCCCGCCGTCCCTCGCCGCTGCTGTGCACGACATATCACGATCAGCATCACGCGGAGTTCAAGTATAACTTCGCCAACTACTTCTCGTTCTGGGACCGGGCGCTGGGCACGATTTCTCCCGTTTACGATCGCAGGGTAGAGACATTCGAAAAAGAAGCGCCGCCAATCAACCTGAAGCTTGAACGGCAGATCGCGGGGACGCGTAAAGCCGAGACGTGAGCTTTCAGAAGGTGCGCCTTCTCAGCGGATGGAGGAGACCAGCCGTTGCCACGCCCTGGTTCCAAGGATCGCTCCGCCCATGACAAGCTGTCCGGCCGTGCAAAACGATCGAATACCGGGGCGGCACTGAGCCGTCCCGGTATTCCTTGGTTACACACGCTAAAAACAGCTCTGCTGGCCGCGAAACCGCCCGTTCGCTGTGGATAACGATGCGAACACAGGCGGGCCTTGCTACGGCACGCTCTCAGCGCGGCGCGAGTTGTTCCAGCTCGCCGAGCTTCTTGAGCGCCGCCTGCTGCTGCAGCCAACCATAGTTGATGTTGCTGGCATTCAGTGTGCTGCCCATCTGGAACGGGTACTTGTCGAAGTCCTGGAAAAACTCCTTGATCTTCCCCTGGATCGGCACCAGCAACCACATATTGCGGGCAAGGAAATCGACCGCCCCTCCGCCTTCCTCCAGTCCTTTTTCGTACGGATCCATCCGCAGATTGGCGATGAGCGCCCAGGCCGGGGTTTCGCGGACACCGGTGGCAATATTGCCATGCGCCACCGCAAAGCTCAGTTTCCAGTCGTTCCACCGGATGGCATTCAGGTTCCCGCCCTGGTCGAAATAATAGACGGATTCACGCGGCGGGGTTTTGTTTTCGCCCTTCAGCAAGGAGGTCAGGTCGAAGCCGTCGAGATGGACCTTGAAGGTCTTGGTGCCGGCCTGATAACCCGTCTTCATCTGCTCTTTAATGTCGGTGATGCCAGCGGCGGTCGCGAATGTCGGCAGCCAATCCATCAGTGTCACCGGATCGTTGATCTGCGTGCCCGGCTTCACGACGCCCGGCCAACGGACCATCATCGGGATGCGGAAACCGCCTTCCCAAGTGGTGCCTTTTTCGCCGTGGAACATGGTCATGGCGCCATCCGGCCACAGGGCAATTTCCGCGCCGTTGTCGGTCGTGTAGAGCACGATCGTATTGTCGGCGATGCCAAGGCTGTCGAGCTGATCGAGCAACTGGCCAACGTGCCCATCATGCTCGACCATGCCATCGGCATGAATGCCTTTGCCGGTCTTGCCAAGCGAGTCCTTCTTCAGGTGGGTGAAGACGTGCATGCGGGTCGAGTTGAACCAGCAGAAGAACGGCTTATCGGCCTTGGCCTGACGATCAATGAAGTCCTTGGCTGCAGCCAGGAACTCTTCGTCTACCGTCTCCATACGCTTGGTATTGAGAGCGCCGGTATCCTCGATCTTGCCGTCCGCCGTCGACTTGATGACGCCGCGTGGACCATACTTTTTCCTGAACTCGGCGTCCTTCGGATAGAAATAACCTTCGGGTTCTTCCTCGGCGTTCAGATGGTAGAGATTGCCGAAAAACTCATCGAAACCGTGTTTCGTCGGCAGATGCTCATCGCGGTCGCCAAGGTGGTTCTTGCCGAACTGCCCGGTGGCGTATCCCTTCGATTTCATCACGTCGGCAATGGTCGGCATCCAGTCCTGGATGCCGTGTGGATCGCCCGGCATACCGATCGTCAGGAGCCCGGTGCGGAAGGGCTCCTGCCCGAGAATGAAGGACGCACGGCCGGCCGTGCAGCTTTGCTGGCCATAGCTGTCGGTAAAGATCGCGCCTTCGGCTGCGATGCGATCGATGTTCGGCGTGCGGTAGCCCATCAACCCCATCGTATAGGCGCTGATCTGGGGAACACCGATATCATCGCCGAAAATCACCAGGATGTTCGGCACTTTGCCGGAGGGAGCGGCGGCCTGTGCCTGTGCAGTCGTTGTGGTGGCGATATTGCCGACCGCAACGACACCGGCCGCTAAAGCTGTTGTGCCTATAAGGAGATTGCGTCGCGTTACGTTGCTGTCGTCGTAGGCCATGTCATGTACCTTCCATCGAACGTTGATCTGTGGCGTGAATGTGAGATGCACTGCTGACGCCACAACCGGGCATATTGATGCGGGCATGCACAAGTACGTTACAGTAACATTCCGATATCAGGCACAGTGAGCGGTTCGGGAGCCGCGCTCCCGAACGGGTGGTGCACGCGCAAAACCACGGGCTTGCCTTAACGGTCGATCAGCACCGCACATTTGCAATGGCTGGCGACGCGGCTGGCCGTCGAGCCGATAAAATAATCGATCAGCCCTGGCCGGTGCGAAGCGATGATCACCAGATCGCCTTCCACTTCCTCGGCAAAAGTGTTGATGATGCCGGCGGCACCGCCGATGCGGATTTCGACCTTGCCCTTCGTCACGCCGTGTTTTTCCATCAGTTCCGTCAGCGTTTTCTTGGCATGCTCGCGCGATGCCTCGATCAACTCCAAGGGAAAATCAACGATCATGTAGCCCTGGGCATAGGCATTCAGATCCTCGACGACGTTGAGCAGGATGATCTCGCCGCCCTCGTCGAGCAGCGATTGGGCGCGCTCCAGGATTTTCTCGCCGTGCTCCAGATGGTCCATGGCAATCGGCACGATAATTCTCGAATACATGACGGTCTCCTCGGGTTCGCCGCGCCGGCCGCAGCGCGTGATGACAGGCTTTGCAAGGCCGTCACCCTCGCCGCATTGCGCGGATAGATTCAATATAGGTGTGACACGACAAAAGTCACAACCCGCCATACGGTCGCAGGCGATTGTCAACACGTTGAGAACAGTACATCCTCAAGTCAGTATCTTCCGTGAACGCCGCGCGCGCGTCATATAGTTGGGCAGACAACGGACGGGGACAGAACAATGACCAGCTTCAACCGACGCACCTTCATGAAGTTTTCGGCCACCGCATTGGTCACAAGCAGCGCCGTCACCACAGCCAAGGCAGGGAGCATCCCCATGACCGTTCAAGCCGAAGACCACGCCGTCCGCATGCCAGCCTATGTCGATCATTCGCATCTGGTCGTGCGCGATCTACCGATGGTGTCCTCATGGTACCAGGCCATCATGGGCCTGAAGCCGATCGAGAAGACCGCAAGCGGCGAGACGCTCGGCGTTGCCAGCCGTCCGCTTCTGACCCTGACGACGCAAGGCAATGCGGCCGTCGCGCCGCACAATGCGCCGGGTCTGTTTCACACCGCCTTCCTGATGCCGGACCGCACCGAGCTTGGCCGCTGGCTCGCCCATATCGCCCATAACAACGTGCCGCTTCAGGGCGCGTCCGACCATCTGGTCTCGGAAGCCATCTATCTCGGCGATCCGGAAGGCAACGGCATCGAGGTCTACCGCGACCGGCCGCGCAGCGAATGGAATTACCTGCAGGACGGCATGGTGAAGATGGCGACGCTGCCGTTCGACCTGCAGGCGCTCTATGACGAAGCCCCGAAGGACAAATGGGACGGCATGGCCGCCGGCAGCACGATCGGTCATATCCATCTGCAGGTTTCGGATATCCCGCAGGCCAACGCGTTCTTCGGCGATGTGCTCGGCCTTGACCTGATGGCAAGCTATCCCGGCGCCAGCTTCTTTGCCTCGGGCAAATATCATCACCATGTCGGCGCCAATATCTGGAACTCGCGCGGCGCACCGAAACGCCAGGCCAACATGACCGGTCTTTCAGACTACACCGTGCATTTCAATGATCCGGCCAAGCTGCAGAACGCGATTGCCAAGCTCGACGAACTGGAGATACCGGTAACGCGCAGCGGTGATACCGTCTCACTGATCGATCCCTGGGGCATCGGCCTGAAACTGACCGCCTGACAGCGCCGCAGCACCCTGCAAAACGAGTTTTCAACAGGGTGCCTGCGACGGATTGTACCGGCGCACTCCTTAAAATTGACTATTACAGTCAAGTATTCTAATTCGCCCCGGCATCCGCTCTTGCGGACGTGAGTCTAGGGGTTAGTATTTTGAAAAATAAGAGCATTCTTGTATACGCGCTCGCCACAGCGAGCGCTGCGCCACTGCCTTTGTACGCAGCCGATTGGCGCCCGTCGGTAGAAATCGACGGCACCTGGCGCAGTGGCAATTCAAGCGCCAGCGGCGGCTTCTTCCTGCCCATCCTGCTCGATTCGGGCAATGCGCTGTTCATCGATACGCAAGGTGCCTTCATCGAGGGTGGCGTGCAGCGCGGGTCGATCGGCGCGGGCTATCGCATGCGGGCAAGCGACGACTGGGTGGTCGGCGTCTATGGCTATTACGACTACCTGAACAGCGCCTATGACAATTCCTTCAACCAGCTGTCCTTCGGCGTGGAAGCGCTCGGACCGGTGTTCGAAACACGCGCCAACATCTACCTTCCGCTCGGCGACGATCATACGCTTGCCGGAATGGGCCGCGGCGAAGTCAGCGGCGGCAAGCTGATGTTCCGCGAAGGCATGGAACGCGCCCGCCGAGGCGGCGATGTCGAAGCCGGTGTTCGCGTACCGCTGTCTGGCGCCAGCGACAAAATGCAGCTGAAGGTGTTTGCCGGCAGCTACTGGTACGACGGTGACAACATCGACGACAAGCTGGGTGCCAAGCTGCGCGCCGAACTGTCCTTTGCCGACCTGCCCGGCCTTCCCGGTGGATCGACGGTGACGATCGGTGCGTCTGGTTCCTACGATAACGAAGATCACTTCAAGGGTGCGGCGATGGCGCGGTTGCGCGTGCCGCTCGGTGCGACCTCGTCCACCGGCTCGTCAGATCCGTTCGACCCGCTGACGCAGCGCGTCGAGCGCAATCGCACCATCGAGACCCATCGTGGTGCCACCGGCGATCTCGAGAAGGCTATAGTCGAACTGAACGGCCAGACCGCAGGCAATGTTATCGACGTCTCCGCCGCCAATGGAGATGCCGCCGCCATCAACGCCATCATTGCCGCGGCCGGCGACAACGCGCTGATCCTTGCCAACGGCGCGATCGGGCTTGACCAGTCGTTGACGCTCAACAACGGCCAGGTGCTGCTCGGCGGCGGCGGCTTGCTCAGCCTGCGCGGCGCCTCAAGCGGCGGCGAAGGCTGGTTCCGCAACCATGGTGCTGCCACGACGCTGACGGGCTACAATCCCGCCCAGGACGTTGTTACCATGGCATCGAACAGCGCGGTCTCGACACTGTCGATTACAGGTGGCCTGGCCGCAATCGGCGGCACAGATGCCTCGAACCTGATGATCGACCGTGTCGATATTTCCGGCACCAGCCATGACGGCATCCGGTTTGACCGGGTGAACGGTGCGATTATCCAGAACTCCAGCATCCACGACCTCTACATCTGCGAAAGCAGCACGGAATGCGAATTCTCGGTGTTCGACCCGAACCGGGCGCCCTATGCCGCCGTCAGCGCGCATGGAACCAGCAACCTGACGATCCGCGACACGGAAATCGACAACGTGACCTACGGCCTCTTTGCCGGCAGCGCGATCGATGAAAATGATTGGCCGCCGGTTATCACCAACGCCGCCAGCAACATCACCCTGGACAACGTGACGATCTCGCGGTCGCGCCGCGAGGGCCTGCTGTTCGTCGCAGCAAACGATGTGAACCTCAACAAGGTCACGATCGACAACTCCATGCAGGAACGCGACATGGACCTCGTCGTATTGCAGGGAACGCGCGACGTCACCATCACCGACATGGTGCTGAAGGGCGGCATCAATGGTCTGATGATGGTCACCTCCAGCAGCATGCCGGAAGGTGCCGTGACCACGAATGTCAATGTCGATGGGCTGACGATCGACGGCACCCGCAATGCCGGCATCTTCCTCAATCCGGTTTCCGGCATCAGCTTCAAGAACGTGGCGATCACCAATGCCGGGACCTACGGCGCGTTCATCTACGGGAGCGACTGGGACTTCCTTGGCGGGCCGATCAGCGACATCACCTTCGACAATGTCACGATCGATAAGGCCGGCACGGCGGGGCTCTACTTCATGGGACCATCGCTGGATGTCAAAGGTGACGTCACCGTTACCGGCACCCCGTGCGATTGCAAGGTCGATCCGTCCTGGGACGGCAGCCTCGGCGGTTCACTGACACAAGGCCCAGGCTCGGTCCTCACCGTCAATGGCAGCGTACTTGACCAGACAAACTTTGGCGGCCGTTGCGGCGGATAAGGCAAATTGAAATCGCTGTCCGCACCTGATGTCAGGTGCGGACAGCGGTCCTTCGAGGCTTAGTGCGTCGCACCGGAGCCACCGGCCGCAACGATCGCAAACGGCATGCCTTCGACGGAAATGGTCGCGGTTTGCTTCAGCGTTTCAGTGTTGATCATCCGCACCAAGCTATGGCGCGGATCGGTGATCGCGATGCTGTCGCCGGCAACCGCAAGCCGCGGACGCGGATCGCGCCAATGGCCATCCTTGCTATAGGGCTCGGTGACGCCGGCAGACCGGACGATCTTGCCGCTGACGACATCCAGCACATGCAGCTTGCCATCCTCCGTCAGGATATAGGCGTTGCGGACATTGGCCGGATCGAGGATGAAATCGACACGGCGGGTGGGAAGTTCGACCAGCCGATAGGGTGAAGCTGCGTCCGGATCGATCAGCACGACCTTGTCGTCACCGTAATTGCCGAGAAAGAACTGCATCGACCGGCCGCCGAGCAGGGTCGAAACCTTGCCCTCCGGCAGATCGCTGCCATAGGCGACCATTTCCAGCTTCGGCCCATCGAGCCCGCCGGGCCGGGCGACAAGAACGCCTTCGGCGCAACCGAAGGCGACCAGACGTGCCGATGACGCTTCGCCATGCAGCCCAGTGCATGTCGCGACATCACCAACCTGCTTGCCTTCCCGGTCGACAATGCGCAGGCCAAGCCGCGGGGGCAGCTCATCCGGCTTCACATCCGTCGTCATATTGGGCAAGGAAACGAGGATATGCTGCCCCATCGGCACGGCGACGCCATGATGCGCGGCCGTGGTATCGACACTTGCAGCAATTCCCTTGCCTTCCAGCAGCGCGCTTTCCTGAAACAGATCGACCTTGCCGCCACGATCGTAAAAGACCGCCACATCATCGCCATGCGTGACCACATGGCCCGGCTTCTTGCCGGTGATGACGCCGGGCAACAGTTTCGGATCGGAAATTTCGATATCGCGGTGCTCGCCATGATCGGCCAGTGCGATGCCGGACGCGATGACCTGCACTGTGTCCTTGTCGCCCTGCACCGCAAAAACGGTCTTGCCGCTGTCGCTCAGGGACAGTGCGGCGTAACCGCCAAGATCGAACCGGCCGAGTTCCTTGCCGCTGGCCATATCGAGCGCCCGCACCACGGGCTGGGTGTGATCGGCGACGAACAGCCGCCATGTTTCCTGATGATCATCGGCGAAGGCTGGAAGGGGAGACAGCGCCGTCAGCGCCAGAACAGCGGCGGCCCGCATCGGTTTGCCAAGATGGATCGGCATGAGTTTCTCCTGCAATATTTATGTAATAACGTAACATTGCGGATTGTTATAAAGTTACACCCACCTTGTCCATCCAGAAAATACGGCATCTGACATTCTGCGGGTATTTAACGGGTCACTGCGGGATGCAGCTTGATTGGGAAGAAACGCGGATCAGCCGGAACCAAGATAATGCGTCACAAACAAAAGACGCGATCTGGCGAGGCGGCAGAAATCACATTGCAGCGCAGCAAAAATTGTACCGTTCACCCGATGCTACCCTTCGTTGGTCCGCACCAATTCCCCCCAATAAAGGTTCAACGAGACGCGGTTACATTCGCATCAACTACTATTGCTCATCCACAATAACTAGTGTATCCACAGAATAACAAACTTAAAACTATGTTACCAATTGATTACCAAGACAAAATTTCATCATTTTGTCACAAATTCGACGCTTACGCTGCCTGAATTTTAGGCAAAATGCTCAATAATTTTGTTTTATTCGCAATAATTACGCACGCGTATAATCGAATTATAAAAAACAACCAGAAATAGAGAGTGTTAATAATAAATATAGTGTGAGGCTTAAAGTGATGACCAATATCGCTGTCATAATACCTTTCTATCAGGCAGAAGACGGAATCCTGCGCAGGGCTCTCGATTCAGTTGCGCTGCAGCAATTGCCCCCCGGCGTTGCGCTGAAGATTGTTGTCGTCGATGACGCCTCGCCGCACCCCGCCAGTGACGAGCTTGACGGATTCTCGTTCAAGTGCGGGCACTCGCTCAACGTCATCACGCAGGTCAATTCGGGCCCTGCCGGAGCACGGAATGCCGGTCTCGACAGCCTTGCCGGCGAAGAGATCGATTTCGTCTCGTTCCTCGACTCCGACGATATCTGGACTCCCCTGCATATCCAAAGGGCATTGTCGGCGCTGCGGAAGAGCGATTTCTTTTTCTGCAATCACGTCAGAAGCAAACATTACGGCGACTATTTCCGTTGCCTGCCCGAGACATGGCAGGCCCTTAGCCAAAACCGGGGGGCAGGTCAGTCGCAGCTGGTCAAGGTCTTCGGTGCGGGTGAACTGACGCGGACAATGATCCGCGAATGCCCGCCGCAGACATCAACCGTCGTCTACAATTTCCGCAAAAACCCGACCCTTCGCTTCAACACCTCGCTCAGAAGTGCCGGAGAAGACCACATCTTCTGGATCGAGTTGTCGATTGACAACGCAACGGCGGTCGATGTTCGTGTCAATGTGAGCTGTGGCGAGGGACTTAACCTTTATTGGTCAAACGTTTCCTGGGAAAGCCCGAAATCGATCAGTATCCAGGGCTGCCTTGCCATCCAGTACAACTATATGCGCAACAACAGCCGCATCTATTCCATGGATGCTGAAACCATCGCCTTCAGGCAGAGACTGTATGAGGGCGCTTATGTCTATGCGCTCCTGCGCGGAGCCGCGAAGCGGTTTCTTCCGGACCCCAAGGTCTTCACCAAGCTGGTATCACACTATCCGGCTTTTATCCTGCGCTGCCCGACAAACCTTGCCTTCTTCGTCATGAACAGGAAGGTGATGACCGATGTGACTTCGGTAAAAAACGTCCCTAGCGCGGACCTCGCCGCGTAGGAGGTTTCATTTTTTGGTGGCGCCCTGCCTTGCCTTCCGAGCGCTCTGCCTTGGACAGCAAAGCAGGTCTTGTGGAAAACCCAAAACATTTCGAGCGCAAAATGATATCATCGGCGGCAAGAAACGGTAAATATTCCCTCCTGCATATTGTCAATCTTCAGTACAGACCAACTGGAGGATTCACCAAGCGTTTCCTGGATGTCTTCATTTCACTGTCGATCATCCTGGTATTCCTGCCAATCATCCTGATGATCGCGGCGCTGGTGAAGCTATCAACCACAGGATCAGTCATCTGCGGCCATGCCGAGATCGGATATGATGGCGTATCCCTTGTCCGCCTGAAGTTTCGGACATCGTCTCCTCCCGGAGGCGAGGATTTCGCTCAATACCTGACAACAACGCCGGAAACGCTGTGGGCACGCAAGCATCAGCCGGACGTCTCGCTTCCGCCGATGGGTGCAGTTCTTCAACAATTGGGTCTGGACGGGCTGCCGCAGCTCTTCAATGTCCTGCGTGGCGATATGAGCATCGTCGGCCCCTCGCCGTTGACTATGAGGGATATCGAGCGATACGGGTCCAATACCTCATCCTATATCAAGTCCCGCCCCGGCCTGATCGGCTACCGGTTGAACAGCGGTCTCGACGCCCATTATCTACGCCGCCTGCAACTCGATAGCGACTACGCGGATAATTGGACGATGGTGACGGATTGCAGGGAAATCTGGCGGTTTCTCACTGCCGCGCGGCAGTAGCGGCAGTTTGGAAACGCGCATCATAGGCCCGCCCATTCGCATCGGAAGGCCAGGACGGGCTTTGAAAAACCTTTGAGCCGGCGGCGTTTTGCCTGCGTGAAAAGATCGGCGGCACCATACTCCCGGAAAATGTTCTCCGACACCAGGATCTGATCTCCGGAGGCCGCATCACACAGGCGGGCTGCCAGTTGCACTGTGGAACCGAACAGATCGTTGCTGTCCTCGACGGGCTCGCCGCAATCCAGCCCGATGCGGATATGAAGCGGCTCGGCATTGCCGCTATTGTAGCGCTCGAATTCCTGCTGGATCGCTCTGGCGCAATCGACCGCTGCTTTTATCGAGGCAAAGGCCGCCATGACGCCGTCACCGGTGTGCTTCACCTCGCGGCCGGAAAACTGTTCGAGGCACCTGCGCACCACCGCGTCGTGGGCCCTGACCAGTTCGGCCGCCATCCGGTCACCAAGCCGCGCCGTCATCGCTGTCGAGCCGACAATATCGGTGAACAGGATCGCCCGGTGGCCGGAATCCATTTCGGCCGAAGATTGCCCCGGGGCCGGCACCGGGTCATGTATCCGGCCCAGAAACGCCTCGACCGCCGACAGGGCAACCTCGACGATCTCGCCGGAAACCAGACCGTGCGCCTCGCGGTGAACGCATTGGGCCGCTTCGGCGTCCGGCGCGTCCATCAGGCAAAACGCGGTCCCACGCCGCTGGTCGAACCAGTAGGTCAGAAACTTGACGCCGTACTGATCCTGAATCTCAAGATCCTTGCTATGTGCCTCGGCAACGTCTGCGGCCGTGGTTCCCGAAAGGTCATGCCGGTCGATGAAGATAGGCATCTGTGCGCTCCCGCCCCGAGCCCTGCACCTGTTCCTGGGTTATAGTCTACGGTCTGGAGGCAACGCCGTCTATATTTTAGTATAGCCTTATCTAAAGGAGCGGGACGTACCCTCCAGTTTCCCGCGCCCTGCTCTGCAACCCCATGACGAATCTCAACAGTCCTTCACGACGAGACCCGCACAGCAAGCCAAGGGGAAACGGTGGGCTGCCGGTGAAGGAGTGCCGCAGGCGGCAGCGCGAGCGCTGAAACGCAAAGGGGAGGACACAACGGCCCCCTAGTGAAACACGCCGCAAAATTCAGTTGCAAAACTGCCGCTTTCGTTGAGATCTGTATGACACCGCATGCGATGAAATACTGAAATGGTGGTCGGCCTCGTGAAGATTGAAACGTTTTTTATCCCGTCCTGTGAGGCAGATGCTCAATTGGAAATTGTTGCAGCCAAACCTGACCATGATGGACCTTATCCGACAGTTGTTTTCAACCATGGCTCGACCGGACGGGGGCAGAATAAATCCTTTTATACAAGGACAATCAGTCCGCAGGTCGTGGCAAACTATTTTGTCGAACGGGGCTGGATGACTCTCTTTCCGCAGCGCCGGGGAAGAGGAAAATCAGGGGGGAATTACGGGGAAGGGCTTGCTTTTGACGGCTCCGGCTATTCTTGCGACGCTGCAATCGCAATCGCGGGCTTCGAGCGGGCTGTCGAAGATATCGATGCTGTCGTCCGCCACCTGCGTGCGCGGTCTGATGTGCACCAGGACCAGCTTGCCATCGGCGGCGTGTCACGCGGCGGCATTCTCTCGATCGCCTATGCGGGCATGCGTCCGCATGTTTTCCGGGGCGCGATCAACTTCAACGGTGGCTGGCTCGGCCAAGTCTGCCCCGCCCATGAAAGTGTCAACCCGGCGCTCTTTGAACGGGGCGCGCCAAGCGGAATTTCAACGCTCTGGCTGCACGGAAGTCATGACCAGTATTATCGAATCGCGCACTGCAGGGGGAATTTCGAAAAGTTTCTGTCAGCCGGAGGACAGGGAAAATTCGTTGCCGCCCGGATGGGCCATGCCTTGATGTTCAAGCCAGCCCTGTGGAAGAACCATCTTGACGGCTACATGGATGCGATTGCCGTGCCGCATTCTTCTTAGGTTCGCGGTGACATTAAACGCGTGTGGTCGAACCGGCCGTATTCCACTTTTGCATCACGGGCTGGGGAGGACACGGCGCCCTCCCCATTTTTATCGCAATCACCAAACCGAAATCAGGCTGCGTAACGTGTGCGCTGATGCTGCGCCGGCTGGCTGTGCGAGAAGCGGTTTTCCTCTTCCAGCTTGAAGCGGGCCAGCAGCGCCTGCAGCTGGCGGCTTTCGTCGGCGAGTGTCTCGCTGGCTGCCGTGGTTTCCTCGACCATGGCGGCGTTCTTCTGGGTCATCTGGTCCATGTGGTTGACCGAGGTGTTGATTTCGGCAAGCGCGGTTGATTGTTCGCGTGCGGCAGTGGCGATGCTTTCGACATGATCGTTGACGCGCAGCACGAGGTTTTCGATTTCAACCAGTGCATCACCGGTTGCCCGCACCAGCGAGACGCCCCCTTCGACCTCGGATGTCGAGGCCCTGATCAGCGTCTTGATCTCCTTGGCGGCATTGGCCGAGCGCTGTGCCAGTTCGCGAACTTCCTGGGCAACGACAGCAAAGCCGCGGCCGGCCTCGCCTGCGCGTGCCGCTTCGACACCGGCGTTCAGCGCCAGAAGGTTGGTCTGGAAGGCGATCTCGTCGATGACGCCGATGATCTGGCTGATCCGGCTGGACGAGCCCTCGATACGGCTCATGGCGGTGACGGCGTTGCGGACGATCTCGCCGGATTTTCCGGCACTTTCCTTGGTTTCGCGCACCATGTCTCGGGCCTCGATGGCGCGTGCCGAGGAGGTGCGCACGGTCGCGGTGATCTCGTCAAGCGCTGCCGCGGTTTCCTCAAGCGCTGCGGCCTGCTGCTCGGTGCGCTTCGACAGATCATTGGCGGCGGAGCTGAGTTCTGCCGAGCTGTCCTTGATGGTGCCGGCGGCACCGCGCACATTGTTCATGGTCGAGCGGAGCGTCACCATCGTGGCGTTGACGTTCTGCTGCAACTCGGCGAATGCGCCCTGGAAATGGCCTTCCATGCTTTCCGACAGATCGGCATCGGCAAGCGCTGCGATGACGCGGCGCACTTCATTGACGGCAAGATCGATACTGCCAACCAGTTCGTTGACGCTGCCGGCAAAACGGTTGAGGTCGTCGTTCTGGTAATCCTTGCCGATACGGCCGGTGAAATCGCCGGCGACCGCCGCTGCAACAACAGCGCTGATGCTCGACTGCAACTCGCTGCTGAGCGCATTCAAGGCTGCTTCCTGCGCCTTCATATCGCGCATCGCCAATGCGTTGCGGCGGAACACTTCGACGGCTCGAGCCATTTCGCCGATCTCGTCCTTGCGGGTGGCATCGGTGCCGGCGCTGTCAAGATTGCCTTCGGCAAGACAGCTCATCGCGGCGGTCAGATCGCGAACGGGGGCGGCAATGCCGCGGCGCGCGACCAGCAGACCGATCACGGCACCGGCGAGAATGCAGGCTGCAGCAATGCCGAGGCCGATCATCAGCGCCGTGCGGGAGGACTCCAGTGCATCAGCACGGGCAGCCGCCAGCGCGTTGCCGGAATAGGTGCTGTATTCCTTGACGGCGACCGTCACGGCCTTTTGCGCATAAAGAACCTGGTCCAGCAAGCCGCGGATGCTGGCCGCATCGTTGGGATTGGCCTGTGCATGGTCGATCATGCCACGGATATCGGTGAAATAGCTCTCGAGCGCACCGCGAATAGCCTGCAGCAGCAGAACCTGCGTCTCATCCGCTCCTACCTCGATCTTGGGCAGGCGTCCCAGCATTTCCTTGGCACGGGTCTCGGCCTCAGTGCGGAATTCCTCGGCTCCGCCCGGTTTCAGGGCGAGCTGGTAGGTCATACGGCTGATGGCGATGACATCAACGCGCAGATCCATCGCCTCGCGAGCAACCTCTTCCTTCATTCCGACGGAGGTAAGCGTGTTTTCGAGGGACACGACCCCTCTTGCTCCGACGGCGGCGATAACCACGGAGGACAGGATCATGACAGCCATGACCAGGCTTATCTTCAGAAGAATGGAAAGATTGCGAAAACTCATGTCGGAACTCCGGCTGGGCAATTGACCGCGCGCTGAACGAAAAAATGGAAAAGCGAGGCATGATGCCTCTGGCAAAGCGCAGCAGGGACATCGCGCCGGAGCGCAATCTGAAGTAATTGCGCTAACACCAAGTTAAAGCTGGCAATCAAGACGTTGCAGCGGCCTCATAAACACGAGCAATCGCACCGGAACCGTTCACTGCCACCTCAAGTTGCCTGCCTCGGCCAAGGCCAGGACGAGTTTCAGCTTGAACCTTGCCCGGCCGGTCTCTATCTCGGACACAGACCCCTCGCATCCCCGGAGATTTCCTTGTCCATCTTCAAGAACCTGCCGCCTGCTCCCGCCGCGCCGAAAAAGCCAGTCACGGATACCCGCCATGGCATTACCAGGACGGACGACTATGCCTGGCTGCGCGCCGATAACTGGCAGGCGATGTTCAAGGACCCCTCGATCCTCGACCCAGCAATCCGTCAGCATCTGGAGGCCGAAAACACCTACATGAAGGCGGCGATGGCCGATACCGAAGCCCTGCAGAAGACGCTGTTTGCCGAGATGAAGGGCCGCATCAAGGAAGATGACAGCTCGGTTCCGATGAAAGACGGGCCGTTTGCCTATGGCACGTTCTACGTTACCGGTGGCGAACAGCCCTCCTTCTTCCGCACACCACGTGACGGCGGCGAACGCAGCGTGCTTCTCAACGGCGACAAGGAAGCCGAGGGCAAGGCCTATTTCCGGCTGGGCGGCGTCGATCACTCGACCGATCACAGCCGGGGCCTGTGGAGCTACGACGACAAGGGCTCGGAATATTATACGCTGCGCGTCCGTGACCTTGCGACCGGCGAGGACCTTGCCGATGTCATCGAAAACACCGGCGGCGGCGGCGCCTGGGCACCGGATGGCAAGAGCTTCTTTTACACGGTTCTCGACGACAATCATCGCCCATCAAAGATCTTCCATCACATCGTCGGCACGCCACAGAGCGATGACCGGCTGGTCTACGAGGAAGAGGACCCGGGCTTCTTCATGGGTGTCGGCGGCTCGATGCTCGACGATTTCATCTACATCGACATCCATGACCACGAGACCAGCGAATACTGGCTGCTTCGGACCTCTGATCTCTTGGGTAAACCGAAGCTGGTGGCGGCGCGCGAAACCGGTCTTGAATATTCGCTCTCGGAGGGCGGCGATGTCTTCTACATCCTGACCAACGCCGACGGCGCCAAGGATTTCAAGATCATGCAGGCGCCGGTTGACAATCCGAATCGAGAGAACTGGACCGACGTGGTGCCGCACACCGCCGGACGGCTGATCATCTCGCATGGCGCCTATGCCCGCCATCTCGTCTGGCTGGAGCGCGAGGGTGGTCTGCCGCAGATCAAGATCCGCGACCGCCGCACCGGCGAGGAACATGCAATCGCCTTTGCCGAAGAGGCCTTCTCGCTCGGTCTGCAGGGTGCCGCCGAATACGATACCGACGTCATCCGCTTTTCCTATTCGTCGATGACCACGCCGAACCAGCTCTACGATTACAACATGGTGACGCGCGAACGGACACTGCTGAAGACGCAGGAAGTGCCATCGGGCCACAATCCCGGCGACTACATCACCCGCCGCGTCATGGCACCAGCCTCCGACGGCGCCGAAGTACCGGTCACCCTGCTCTACCGCAAGGACACACCCCTCGACGGCTCCGCCCCCTGCCTGCTCTATGGCTACGGCGCCTATGGCATTGCCATTCCGGCCTCGTTCAACACCAATTGCCTGTCCCTGGTGGACCGGGGCTTCGTCTATGCCATCGCCCATATCCGCGGCGGCAAGGACAAGGGTTTTCAATGGTACGAAGACGGCAAGATGGAGAAGAAGGCCAATACCTTCAAGGACTTCATAGCAGCGGCCGACTATCTGAATCAACAGAAGTTCACGTCCTACGCCAACATCATCGCCGAGGGCGGATCGGCCGGCGGCATGCTGATGGGAGCAATCGCCAATATGGCGCCGGAGAAATTCAAGGGCGTCATCGCCGCTGTCCCCTTCGTCGATGTCTTGAACACCATGCTCGACGACACGCTGCCCTTGACGCCGCCAGAATGGCCGGAATGGGGCAACCCGATTGCTTCCAAGGACGCTTATGAGCGCATGGCAGCCTACTCCCCTTACGACAACGTCTCGGAAAAGCCCTATCCGGCGATCCTGGCGCTGGGCGGCCTCACCGACCCGCGCGTCACCTATTGGGAACCGGCCAAATGGGTGGCCAAGCTGCGCGAAAAAACCACCGGCTCCGAGCCGATCCTGATGAAGACCAACATGGATGCCGGCCACGGCGGCGCCTCCGGCCGCTTCCAGCGGCTGGAGGAAATCGCGTTCGAATATGCGTTTGCGATCAAGGTGGCGGGGAAGATGTAACCCGTCCTACCGCGGACTTTGGCAAGCCCGGCACATGCCCCAAAGAATAAATCTCCCTGCAACCTTGCAGGGAGATTGGCCATGAAGATCGGTGACAGCATCAGCAACTACTACCGCCCGCAGAATGGCAACCAGGGCGCGGCGTCCTCCGGCCTAGCGCTCAACATCGATGGCGGCGGCGGTAATGAGCGCACACAGGCGCCGACCGTTTCGATCGGCTCGTCAGGCTCCTCCGCATCTTTGTCTTCCGCTCTCTGGCTGTCGATGGCCGACAAGCTGGAAGGTGGCGCCGTGGCGGCAGCGCCGAAAGACAGCCCGGCCGACGAATTCATGGACTGGTCGAAAATGTCGCTGGCCGAAAAGATCCGGGCGCAAATCCTCGCCGACAAGGATTTGACGGAGGAAGATATTGCCGCCATGGACGCTGACGCTCGCGCGGCAATCGAGGCGGAAATCAAGGAAGCGATCAAGCGCCAGCTGGAAATCCCTCAGGATGGTGGCACGGCGCAGGCCGAGGCGGCTGGAGCTGATTTTATCAAGGCGTGATGGCTTGCTGTCCGGCTGGCCACCTGCAGGGGTAATCGTGTCAGCGGGCCTTCTCCTCCTGCCGCTCGAACGCCCTTGCCGCAGACCCGCCCTGCTCTTACCTTAGCCGCATGACATTATCTGCGCACGAAAAAGCGGCCGGCGCCGCACCCATTGCCTTCGACAACAGCTATGCCCGGCTGCCGGCGCATTTCCATGCGGCGGCCAATCCGACGCCCGTTTCCGAGCCATGGCTGATCAAGTTCAATCGGCCACTGGCGCTTGAGCTTGGCCTTGACGCCGAAGCGCTGGAGCGCGACGGGGCGGCGATCTTTTCAGGCAACACCATTCCCGAGGGCGCCGAGCCGCTGGGCATGGCCTATGCCGGGCATCAGTTCGGTCAGTTCGTACCGCTGCTCGGCGACGGGCGGGCGATCCTGCTTGGCGAAGTCATCGATACCCACGGCAGGCGCAGCGATATCCAGCTGAAGGGTGCGGGCAAGACGCCGTATTCCCGCCGCGGTGACGGGCGCGCAGCCCTTGGCCCGGTGCTGCGCGAATATATCGTCAGCGAGGCGATGTTTGCACTCGGCATTCCCGCGACCCGGGCGCTGGCGGCCGTCGTCACCGGCGAGCCGGTCTACCGCGACCGCGTTCTGCCGGGTGGCGTCATCACCCGCGTCGCGGCCAGCCATATCCGCGTCGGCACGTTCCAGTTCCTGGCGGCACGCGGCGACACCGAGGGGCTGAAGGTTCTGGCAGATTATGTCATCGACAGACATTATCCCGAAATCAAAGGTCATGAGCGGCCCTATCCGGCGCTGCTCGAAGCCGTGATCGAGAGGCAGGCCTCGCTGATTGCCCGCTGGCTGTCTGTCGGCTTCATCCATGGCGTGATGAACACCGACAATTGCGCCATTTCCGGCGAAACCATCGATTTCGGCCCCTGTGCCTTTCTCGATGCCTATGATCCGGCCAAGGTTTTCTCCTCGATCGACCGGGGCGGGCGTTACGCCTATGCCAGCCAACCGGCGATCGGCCAGTGGAACATGGCACGGTTTGCCGAAACTCTCTTGCCGCTGCTTGATCCCGAACCATCCGAGGCCGTCAATCTCGCCAATGACGCCATTGCCGGCTATGGGCCGCGGTTCCAGAACCATTGGCTCACCGGCATGAAGGCGAAGATCGGACTGCACACCGAGGAAGATGGTGATCTCGATCTGGTTCAGGGGCTGCTGAGCGCCATGCACCGCAACGAGGCCGATTTCACGCTGACCTTCCGCAGGCTGTGCGATGCGGCCGAAAGCAGCGCCCATGACGGACCGTTGCGTGACCTCTTCGCCAATCCCGCTGATATCGACGCCTGGCTTTTCGCCTGGCGCGAGAGGACCGGACGGGAACCGCTGTCGGATGCGCAGACGGCAGCGGCAATGCGCGCCGTCAACCCGGCCTTCATTCCGCGCAACCACCGCATCGAGCAGGCGATCCGTGCGGCGGAAGACGACGGCGATTTCTCGTTGTTCGAAGCGCTGAACGACGTTCTGGCAAACCCCTATGCGGACCAGCCGCAGTTCGCCTCCTATACCGCCCCACCGGCCCCGTCGGAGGAAGTGCTGAAGACGTTCTGCGGGACGTGAGAACAGCTGACTCTTAATCAGCGGGTCGTAGATCGCCGACGAACTTTGAGTACGATAATCTGGCGAGAGCAGCACCTACTCTCCGTCATCCTCGCCCTTGTGGCGGGGATCCAGCGACCCGGCGTCCGCCGGATCAAAAAGCCCTTCAGCCCAAGGGCTTGGGCTGGCTGGATTTCTGTGACATCCCTCGGGTCAAGCCCGAGGACAGAGATGGCGGAGGATTTAGCAATCGCCTATTTCCCAAGCAGCCTGCCGAACAGTGAGCGGACGAGTTTTTCAACAGTCTGAGAGACTCGTTCGCGGTTCTTCCGGTCACTCCCAGCCGCTTCCCCCAATTGCCGCGCAGCCATACGGTGGTAGGCGGTTTTCGAAATTGGTTTTCAGCTGGGCGCAGCCCCATTTGCGCAAGGGTTCCGGCATCCGGCTGTTGAGTTCGATGCCGACTTCGTCGAGCGGGTCGCTGG
This sequence comes from Rhizobium sp. Root1334, assembly GCF_001426665.1. Lineage (GTDB taxonomy): Bacteria > Pseudomonadota > Alphaproteobacteria > Rhizobiales > Rhizobiaceae > Pararhizobium. The sequence continues at coordinate 328,479 of NZ_LMEY01000001.1, forward strand.
TATTGGTGACATAGAGCAGCCAGCGGCCGCCGATCACCCCCACCACGGCCACCACCATAACCAAGAGAACCATCAGCAGTTTCTTCATTTCGACCCTCGTTGTGAATCAACATTGCCGTTGACCTAGCCTATTTCCCGGCCGTGCCGAAATCCTTTTAAATCCCGCGGGATGCTGTCAGTCATCCGCCCGCCGCCACGTCGAATTTTGATGGCTGTGCCGAAATGTGGCCATTGAAAGGCAGGGGCACCGCGTTATGTATCAGGATACGCGCGCGAATTGAAACTCTTTCCGCCGCGCACCCGACAGAGGATCACCGCGCAAATTCCCTCCGGCGCGATGGCCAACCTTGAGACCGGACTGCCTTTTCCCAGAGGCGTTGGACCCAATGCCTGCCGCAGGCGGCACTTGCCGCGCGGCGCGGCTTTCCATAACGGGAGATATCCATGTTGATTTTATTGACGGCCATCGTCTTCGCGCTGATCGGGCTTGGGCTCGGCGGCGGCGGGCTTTGGCTCATCATGCTCGGCGGCAGCTGGTATTATGCCATTGCCGGTCTCGGCTTCCTCATCACCGCTTTCCTGCTGCTTGCACGGCGGGGTGCCGCGCTCACCGTCTATGCGCTCCTGATCATCGGTACGCTCGTCTGGGCGATCTGGGAAGTCGGCTTTGACTGGTGGCAACTCGGCCCGCGCGGCGGCGTCATCATCCTGCTTGGCCTATGGCTGTTACTACCGGGCATCCGCCGTGGCCTCGGCTTTGCCAGCCCGACAGGCGAAGCCTATCCGGCCAGCGCCCTACCGCTCGGTCTCGCTGTTCTCGCCTCGATTGTTGTTGCCGGTTATTCGATGACACAGGATCCGCTTGATCTTGCTGGCGAACTGCCAGTCGGCACCACAACGGCCGCGGTCGATCTCGGTGGCAATGTGCCGGATGGCGAATGGCATCAGTATGGCCGCACACCGTACGGCCAGCGTTATTCGCCGCTGGCGCAGATTACGCCCGAGAATGTCGGGACGCTGCAGGTCGCATGGCAATATCAAACAGGCGACGTGAAACGGCCGGACGATGTCGGCGAGACCACCTATCAGGTGACGCCGCTCAAGATCCGCGACACGCTCTACATGTGCACGCCGCACAATCTCGCCATCGCGCTCGACGCCGCGACCGGCAAGGAAAAATGGAAATTCGACGCCAATTCCGGCATGAACCCGGACCGGCAGCACCAGACCTGCCGCGGCGTCAGCTATTATGCCGATCCGGCTGCCGTTGCCGGCAGCCCCTGCGCCGAACGGGTCTATCTGCCGACCGCCGATGCACGCCTGATCGCGCTTGATGCCGCCGATGGCAAGGTCTGCGAAAGCTTTGCCGACAAGGGCACGCTGCATCTGGAAACCGGCATGCAATACAATCCGGCCGGTTATTATTATTCTACCTCGCCACCGGTGATCACGGCTGGCAAGATCATCATCGGCGGCGCCGTCAACGACAACTATTCGACGCAGGAACAGTCGGGCGTCATCCGCGCTTTCGACGTCAATACCGGCGCCCTGGTCTGGAACTGGGACAGTGGCAACCCGGACGTGACGACGCCGCTGCCGGAAGGCCAGACCTACACGACCAATTCGCCCAACAGTTGGTCGGTGTTCAGCTATGACGACAAGCTGAACCTCGTTTATATCCCGCTCGGCAACCAGGTGCCCGACCAGCTGGGCATGGGCCGTTCGGAGCATGTCGAGAAATACTCGTCCTCGATCGTGGCGCTGGATATCACCAGCGGCGCAGTCCGTTGGGTGCGCCAGACGGTGCATCATGACCTCTGGGACATGGACGTTCCGGCCCAGCCGGTTCTGCTCGACATTACCGGCAAGGACGGCCAGCCGGTTCCAGCGCTTGTCGGCCCGACCAAGCAGGGCGATATCTACGTGCTTGACCGGCGCACCGGAGAACCGATCATTCCGGTCAAGGAAATCCCGGCGCCGAGCGGCGCCATCGCGGAGGACTTTACCGCGCCGACCCAGCCGATCTCCGATCTCACTTTCTCGCCGCCACCTTTGACGGACAAGAACATGTGGGGCGTGACGATGTTCGACCAGCTCGCCTGCCGGATCGACTTCAAGCGGCTGAAATATGAAGGCCGCTACACGCCGCCGTCGCTGGAGGGCAGCCTGATCTATCCCGGCAATTTCGGCACCTTCAACTGGGGCTCCGTTGCGGTCGATCCGGAACGGCAGGTGATGTTCGGCATGCCGACCTATCTGGCCTTCACGTCGAGACTGGTGCCGCGCGACCAGATCCCGGCCAAGGGCCAGGATGAGAAAGGGTCCGAGCAGGGCCTCAATCGCAATGACGGCGCACCTTACGGTGTCTTCATGGGGCCATTCCTTGGACCACTCGGCATTCCCTGCCAGGCGCCGCCATGGGGCTATGTCGCAGGAGCCGACCTCAAGACCGGCAAGATCGCCTACAAGCACCGGAACGGCACCGTGCAGGACATGACGCCGCTGCCTTTGCCCTTCAAGGTCGGCGTACCCGGCATCGGCGGCCCGATGATCACCAAGGGCGGCGTCGCCTTCTTGGGGGCAGCCGTCGACAACTTTATCCGCGCCTATGACCTGACGACCGGAAAGGTGCTGTGGGAAGGCCGCCTTCCCGCCGGTGGCCAGTCGACCCCGATGAGCTATGCCACAGACGACGGCACCCAGTTCGTGCTGATCGTCGCCGGCGGCCATGGCTCGGTCGGCACCAAGCCCGGCGACTACGTGATCGCGTACAAACTGGCGAAGTAGTCCAGTCTTCAACACATGGAAAAGCCGGCGGGGCGACCTGCCGGCTTTTCTGTGTGGTCAGTGCTGCCAAACGATTCTGCAGCGAACCGCCTTGGGAGGCGGTTCAGGGGCTTCACCCCGATAAACCCTACGCCGCGACCGGCGTCACCTCGACGGTCAGATGCGACAGGCCAGCGAGCTTGGCCAGCTTTTCCTTGTAGAAGGCCGGCGGGTGCGGGTTGGCCGTGGCGATGGCGACGATGGCGGCGTTGTGGCCGGGGCCGACCTGCCAGACATGCAGATCGGTGATTTTTTCCTGCGGCGTTTCGATCCTTTCGCGGATTTCCGTCTGCAGTTCCGTCACGGTATCGGTCGCATCGACGAGAATGAGGCCCGTCTGGCGGATGAGACCATAGGACCAGTGGGCGATAACCAGCGCGCCGACAATGCCCATGGCCGGATCGAGCCAGAGCCAGCCATAGATGCTGCCCGCCAGAAGGGCGAGAATGGCGAGTACCGAGGTCAACGCGTCAGCCATCACATGCAGATAGGCGGACCGCAGATTGTTATCGGTGCCGGGCGCCGCATGGCCATGGTGGGCATGCCCCTCGTAGCTATGGCCAGAATGGCCGTGATCATGGTGTCCGCCCGCCGGTTGGGCTTCATGATGGTGCGAATGATGCGCGTGACCACCATGGGAATGTCCGCCATGCGAGTGCCCCAGATGATCGTGGTCATCCTTGAGCAAGAAAGCCGAGACGAGATTGACCGCCAGACCGATCACCGCAACGGCAATCGCCTGCGAAAAGCTGATCTGGACGGGGTTGGCGAGGCGCAGCAGGCTTTCCCAGCCGATCAGAAGGGCGATCAACGCAAGGACAATGGCGCTGGCGAAACCGGCGAGATCGCCAAGCTTGCCGGTGCCGAAGGTGAAGCGTGGATTGCGGGCCTGGCGCCGTGCGTAGAGGTAGGCGAGCGCCGTGATCAGCATGGCGCCCGCATGGGTGGACATGTGCAAACCATCGGCGACCAGCGCCATCGATCCGTAAAGATTGCCAGCGATGATTTCCGCCGCCATCATCGTTGCGGTCAGCGCAATGACCAGCCAGACGCGGCGTTCGTTGCGCCGATGACCGGCGCCCAGAAAGACATGTTCGTGAACCAGATTTTCTGTCGGCACGGGCCTATCCTTTCAAGGTCAGCGGCTGCGGCTCAGCGCACGTAAGTTCTCAAGACAGCGGAGAGTTCATCGACGGCCCGGGCGCGCTCGACATCACTTTCCGCCAGAAGCACATGCTCGCGCAGGTGATCTTCCATCACCTCACCGGTCAGCCCGTTCAGCGCGCCACGAATGGAGGACAGCAGCTGCAGGATATCGCCACAGGGCGTCTCCACCTCCAGCGCCCGCTCGACAGCTTCAAGCTGCCCCTTCAGGCGGCGTACCCGCGCCAGCAGTTTTGGTTTTTCACGAACGGTATGGGACATCAGCACCTCAATATAGGATAGTGGGGTATACTATACTCCCATGAAAGAAAAGCCCTCCGGACGACGCAGAGCGGCGGAGCGAAGCGCACCTGCCCGTCCATGCTGGTGTGACGGGGCGTGCGGGATCATGGCCTACGACGTGGAGAGGGCGATCTATGCGGGTTGCTAAAACCCTGGCCGGCCCGATGCGCGGCTGGGAAAGATGGACTAGAGGAAGCGCCCTCACCCTCCGCCATCCTCGCCTAGTGGCGGGAATCCAGTGACCCGACGTCCCTCGGGTCAAAAGACTCTTTCAACCCAAAGACTTGGGCTGGCTGGATCTCTGTGACGAACACAGAGATGACGGCGGTTGGAAGTGCGCTTGGTCTCCTCAAACGGCCACACGCAATTTTCAAAACCGGCAAGTGTTTAAGCCACCATCCCAGCGATCAGCTTGCCGACTTCGGCAAACACCGGCTCAAGCTCCTTGGTCGGTTTCGTGCCTTCGGCGATATAGACCGAGGCAAGAATCGTGTGGCCTTCAGCGGGACGCATGAAGCCGATATCGCCGGCCTCGCCGCGGCCGCTGGTGCCGGTTTTTTCACCGATGGTCCAGTCCTTCGGGAGCCCTGCCCGCAAGCGCCGGTCGCCTGTCGTATTGGCGACGAGCCAGGCAGAAAACTGATCGCGCGATGCGGGTGAAAGCACGTCCCCGATCAGAAGCTTGCCGAGCGTCTCCGTCATCGCCTTTGGTGACGTCGTGTCGCGCGGATCGCCGATCTTTGCCTCGTTGAGTTCCGGCTCGATCCGGTCGAGACGGGTGGTCTCATCGCCGATCGAGCGCAGCCAGTCCGTCAGCCCCTTCGGACCACCAAAGCTCGCCAGAAGCAGGTTGCCGGCGGCATTGTCGCTGTAACGGACCGTTGCATCGCACAGTTCGCGCACCGTCATACCGCCGCCGACATGTTTTTCCACGATCGGTGAATAGGACAGAAGATGTTTTTTCGAGATCGGAATCCGCCGGTCGAGCTTTTCTTCGCCCTTATCGGCACGCGCCAGTGCGAAGGCAGCGGCCAGCGCCTTGAAGGTCGAGCACATGGCAAAGCGTTCATCCGGCCGGTGGGCAAAGGACGCCTTGGTTTTCGTGTCGAGGACATAGACGCCGAGGCGGCCGCCGGTGCGTTTTTCCAGCGCGGTCAACTGCTGTTCGATGTCATTGCTCGCAGCAAGGACCAGATTTGGCGCAAAACCGATGCTGGGAAGAAGCAGGCCGGAGCCGATGATGAAGGACCGGCGATTGAACGTGAACGACATGCGATAGGGTCTCCGTGGATGACTGCGCTGACGGACCAACATCTTGATCAGAATGACGAATATTAGCCATCCCTCAACCAGATACTGTGCGCTTGAGCCAATGGGTAGGCAGCGATTGTGGCCGGTCTTGGCCGGAAACATGGCCGTTCAGAATCTTGTTTCAGCCTTAAAAATTAACAGGCCCGAGAATTCCCGTTGACATTTCGTCGAAAAAGGCGACATTGCCCGCCATGATCAGAACCGCGAACATCGCCCGTTGGTATTTTACGCTGCTCCCATAGGTGCGGCTGTCTGATCTCGTTCAACAAGCCGCCATCAGGCGGCTTTTGTTTTTGGATGGCACCTGATGGCGCAAAAGCCATAAGGAGCCTTGAAATGCTGCAGACTGCCACTCCGACATCCCTTCTCCATCCCGCCACACGCGCGCCGATGGTCACGATCCGTACCGCCAAGCAGCGCGACCTGCCTGCCCTGCGCGAACTGATCACCGAGCTTGCCGCCCATCATGGCGATGCCGCCGCTGTGACCCCGGAAAATCTCGAGCGTGACCTGTTCGGCCGCATGCCCTGGATCACCGCGCTTGTCGCCGAGGCCGCTGGCGAACTGATCGGCTACGCCATTCTCGTGCCGCTCTACCGTGCCCAGCAGGGTGCGCGCGGCATGGAACTGCACCATCTCTACGTCCGCCCGGCCCATCGCGGCACCGGCATCGGCCGTCATCTGGTCGCCAAGGCCCGCGAACAGGCCCGAATGGCCGGCGCCACCTATCTCTCGGTCAGTGCCGCCACCGGCAATTTCCAGGCACATCGTTTCTACGAATCGGAAAACTTCACGCCCGGCCCGGTGACCGGCATGCGCTATCTGCAGACACTCGCCTGAGGCGGGTCATTTCAAGGCAGCAGCATTATGGCGATGGGCGCGTTCGCAAGGGCGCGCCTTGGCCCTTCAGGGACGGAAACAGCCTTTATGCCGCTTTTGCCGCCGCTGCTTTTGCCAGCACTTCGGCTGCCCATTGGTTGAGGCTCTTTCCCGACAGTTCCGCCGCCTTGGCGGCCTGGGCATGCACATCCGGGTCAACGCGAAACATCATCTTGCCGGAATACGATTTTTGCGGATCCTTGCCGATCTTCGCGCAGGTGTCGATATAGTCATCGACAGCCTCGTGGAACGCCGCCTTCAGATCGGCAACCGTATCGGCATGAAACCCGACGCCATCGGTAATGCCTGCGATACGGCCGAAAAAGACTTCGTCTTCCGCGTCATAGTCGATCCGCGCTGCGTAACCCTTGTAGGACATGATGTTCATGGTCTTACTCCTAGACGCAGCAGAAAGTCCCGCGCCGCCCGAACCTGATAGCGCTTTGCTTCTTTCGCCGGATGCGGACGATGGAAACTCTCCACCTCGCTTGCGAAAGAAAACCTGACGCGCGAACCGTTACCTTCGATCAGAGTACACCCAGCCGCCAGAAGCAGGCTTTCGATATCGGCCCAATCGATCGTTCCGGACACAGGCTCCTTGAAGATCGCGGCAAGCGTTTTCCTATGCTTGCTGTTCATGCTAGCATTCTACTATCTGATAGCATGTTATGCAAGCACGCTACTCCACCACCGGCACCGCCTTCAGATACGCCGCAATCGCCTCCCGGTCGGATGCCGGAAGCTTGGCCATGTTCTGCTGGACCTCGACCATCGAGCCGCCGGCCGAATCGAATTCCGGTGTGAAGCCGGTTTCGAGGTAGTTGACGATATCGCCTTCGCTCCAGGAGCCGATGCTCTTCGAGCCCGGCGTGATGTTGGGGATGCGGCCCTCGCCTTCCGGATTGGGCGCGCCCGCCAGCCATTGTGCCGTTTCGAAGCCACCCAAGCTATTGCGCGGCGTGTGGCATTCGCCGCAATGGCCGGGGCCTTCGACGAGATACTGGCCGCGGGCGATTTTAGGATCGCTGGTATCAACGGTGACACGCGGCTTGTCGCTAAGGAACAACAGTTTCCAGCCGCCAAGTGTCAGGCGGATATTGTACGGAAACGGCAGATCGTGTGGTGGCGCCACGTTGGCGCTCTTCGGCAGGGTTTTGAGGAAGCCCCAGAGATCGTTGATATCCTTCGGTGCCATCCGAGCGTAGGAACCGTAGGGGAAGGACGGGTAAAGATGCTCTCCGTTCCTTCCGACGCCGCGTGTCATGGCGTCACCGAATTCCGCCAGCGTCCAGCTGCCGATGCCTGCCGTTTCATCCGGGGAGATATTGGGCACATGAAAGGTGCCGAACGGGCTTTTCAGCGGCAATCCACCGGCGAGGACCAGCTTGGCGTCGCCTTCGGATTTCGCCGCCGCATGACAGCTGGTGCAGCCGCCTGCCCAGAATATCTGTTCGCCATTGGCAACATCCGGTTCACCAAGGTCGGCCCAATGCGATGCGGGCCATGGCTCGGGCTTGGTCAGAAACCAGGCGGCGCCACCGGCGATCGCGCCGAAGAAAACCACCGTCGTCACCAGTTTTCGAACCCGCAAACCCATCACCCGCTCCTATTGCCGGAAAACACATTTGGCGCGCCGGGCCGGGCGCGCCAAAGATCGTCTTTTAGGGGAACGAGGCCCGCCGTGTCATTTCTTGATGCGGTAGGCCTGATGACAGTCGCCGCAATTCTTGCCGATGACGCCAAGGGCTGCTCCGACGCCCGCCTGGTCAGCCGGAAGCTGGGCAAGCGCCATATCGGTGTCTGCACCGAGCTTGGCAGCCTTGGCCTTGAAGTCGTCCATGCTTTCCCAAATCTTCGGGCTGGCTTCGGAATTGGCTTCCGAGCCTGCCGGGAACTGATCCGGAAATGCCTTGATATTGGTGCTGATCGTCGTCAGCGCCGTCTTGACGATCTCGGCGTCATACGGCTTTTCGCCCTTGGCGATACCGGCAAGCGCGCCCATCGATCCGCCGACCTGCTTCATCAGTCCTTCACGGACCTTGACCGGATCATCCGCAGCGATGACGGCGCTTACGCCACAGCCTGCAATCACCATGGCCGTCAATATTGTTTTCAGCTTCATCCATGTCTCCCGGTCAGACACGGCCGCAGCGCTCCGGCGCGGCCTTCCTGTCAATGCGCCGGCATGATTGCATGTTGCGATCCCGAAGGAAGTAACATTTTTTTGAAATCAAGTTTATTACATTCATCGCAACGGCTTGAATTAACAGGAGTATTTTACTCATATTATTGGCAGATCAGCCTTGCGACACCCATCCGTGCCAGGCCGTCAGCGCTGCCACCGCAATCAAAACCACGCCGACTGTCTTGCCGATGATCGCCGTGACGCGCGGGCTGGAGACGATGACATCCCGGCTGCGGCCGGCCGCCAGCGCCAAGCTGCCATAGACGGCGAGCTGGGTCAGCGAGATCATGATCGCCATGATCAGCGCCTGCGACCACACCGGCCCGAACTGGGGTTTCAGGAACTGCGGATAGACGGCGAGCATGAACAGATAGGCTTTTGGATTGAGGATACTGGTCAGCGCGCCGCGCCGGAAGCTCGTCCAGAGCGACAGCCGGGATCCGGTCTCGACCGAGGCGATCGCGATGCTGCTGCGGGCAAGCGACAGGCCGATCCAGGCGATATAGGCTGCCCCTGCAAGCAGGAGCACATTGAACAGTTCAGGCACCAGGTGCAGCAGGAAGCCGACGCCGAGCGCCGCATAGAGCGTATGGAACACGCCGCCCGCCATAATGCCGGCTGTCGCCGTCAGGCCCGAAGCCCGGCCGCCGGTCAGTGCATTGGCCATGACGAACACCATATCCATGCCGGGCACGATAATGATGCCGAAGAGAAGCGTGAAGAACAGCCAGAGATTTTCCGCGTAAGTCATGTCAGTTATCCGTTGATCGAGAGAGAGGCGCATTTTGCACAACGCTTTTTTTTCAAGCGCTTGCCAACATGCTATACCCTCACCCAACTGACAGGGTTCTGTCAGGAGCGTTTCGCCTGATGCAAGAAAAGGTGACCCATGCGCAAGGCATCGCGCCTGTTCGAGATCATCCAGATTCTGCGGCTTGCCACGCGGCCGGTGACGGCGGCTGAGATCGCCGAAACGCTGGAAGTGACGGTCCGCTCGATCTACCGGGATATCGCCGCCCTTCAGGCGATGCGGGTGCCGATCGAGGGCGGGCGCGGCATCGGCTATATCATGCGGCCCGGCTTCGACCTGCCGCCACTGATGTTTTCGATCGAGGAAACGGAGGCAATCGTGCTGGCCCTGGCGCTGCTTGAGCGCACCGGCGATGCGGAACTGAAGGACGCTGCCCGGCGGGTCAACCAGAAGATTGCCGGGGCCATACCGGTGCCGCTGCGCCAGACATTGCAGTCCAAGGCCCTGCATGCCTGGGGTACGATCGCACCGCCGCCGTCAGGGCTCGATCTGGCGCTGGTGCGCCGGGCGATCCGCGACGAACAGAAACTGACGCTCGACTATCGCGATGAACTCGGCCGCGCCAGTGAACGCACAGTCCGGCCGCTGGCACTGATCTATTACTCCACCACCGCGGTCGTGGTCGCCTGGTGTGAACTGCGCCAGGCCATCCGCAATTTCCGCGCCGACCGGGTGGAAAATTGCGACGAGACGCAAGAGAATTTTCGCGGTGAAGGCGACGGCCTGCGGGACATGTGGATCAAGGGGTGGCGGACCGGGTCACCGGCCCCTCCACTGGGCGTCAGCTGAAGAATACGCTTATTTCGTCGCCCCGTGCGCCGGCCCCTCTTCCTTCACCTGCCGCGGCGTCGGCGCCGTAATCACGCCGTGGTCGGGATCGTGCACATCCTGGCCTTTCGAACCATCGGCGGCGGTTGTCCGTTCGCGTTCGCGGCTGGTGCGCAGCGTCTCACGCAGGCTCACCGCCTCCTCGATGAGTGCAGTCAGCTCCCCTTCGGACAGGTCGGATAGATCAAAGGTCTTCGCCATAGTCGTCTCCTCGGCTTGATTGGACCAGAGGTAAACGCACGACTCGGCAAAACGGCTCACGCTGATGGAAATTTTCAGGCGGTGGCCCGCGTCAGGCGCCGAGCCGTATCACCCGGCTCTCTTCCCGCCCAAACCCTTCGATCTCCATCCGGTCCTGAAAGACCGCGACGATCGCAAAGGTGTTTTCGTCCGGCGTGTCGACCATGCCCTTGAACGTCACGAACGGACGGCCGCCGACCTCGCCGAAATTGCCGACATGGTTGTGGCCGCAGAAATAGCCGCGAAAGCAGGCAAAACCGGTGAGCAGGTCAACGATCCGCGCGCTATCCCACATGTTGTGGCTGTTGGGCGGAAAGACAGGATAGTGGCCAAGCACAAGAACGGTTTCGCCATCGGTCTCAGCTTTCTCCATCACCTGCTTGAGCCACCCGAATTGTTCGTCGCTGAGCGAACCGTTCCAGGTCTGCGCATTGATGGCGCCTTCAGCGACAAGTGCCTCCAGCCGCTCCACGGCCAGCGTTGTGCACGGATCTTCTGGCGGCGCTGAAAACGTACTGACATCATTGCCATCCAGGACGACGAAGCGCCAGGAGCCAATGGCAAAATCATAATAGCGGGCGGGCATGCCGAGCCGTTCCGCCACATGACCCAGATGTTCCGGCGCCACTGCGAAATCGTGATTGCCGAGCAGGAACAGGGCCTTGTGGCGCAGAGCTTCATAGACAGGCAGGATATCGTCAAAACTGTCCCAATCGCGATCGATGATATCGCCGAGCGTCATCACAAAATCGAGATCAGCCGCGTTGAAAATCGTTATGGCGTCGGCAAGCTTGGCGAGGCTTTGGGCATAATGCCGGTTCATCGCCTCGTGCGGCGCAATATCGGCATATTGCGGGTCGGCGACGATGCCGAAGCGGAGCACAGGTATTTCGGTGTTGTTTTGCATCGCGCCTGCCTAGAACCGGCCTGTGACAGCCGCATGACATCTGCGCGTGAAAACGGCAAATCTCAAGACGGTACAGGACCTTGCCAAAACGAAAACACCCGGCGCTTGTGACGCCGGGTGTTTTCGCAATTCGATAAGCGGGTTGCTTATGCTGCGGCTTCGTAAAGCTCGAGCACGTAATCCCAGTTGATCAGGCTGTCGACGAAGGCTTCGAGGTACTTCGGACGGGCGTTGCGGTAGTCGATGTAGTAGGAATGTTCCCAGACATCGACGCCGAGGATCGGCGATGCGCCGTGAACCAGCGGGTTTTCGCCGTTCGGGGTTTTCGAGATTTCCAGCTTGCCGCCCTTGACGGAGAGCCATGCCCAGCCCGAGCCGAACTGGCCGGCGCCGGCGGCGATGAAATCGGCGCGGAACTTGTCGTAGCCACCGAGATCGGACTTGATGGCCGCATCGAGCTTGGCCGGCAACTGCGTGCCGCCGCCGCCCTTTTTCATCCACTTCCAGAAATGCAGGTGGTTGTAATGCTGGCCGGCATTGTTGAACAGCGGCTGGTTGGTGCCGTAGGACTTCTTGACGATTTCTTCCAGCGACAGAGCGGAAAGACCGGCTTCTTCAGCCAGCTTGTTGCCGTTGGTCACGTAAGCCAGATGATGCTTGTCGTGGTGATACTCCAGCGTCTCGCGCGACATGTAAGGGGCGAGCGCGTCGTAGTCGTAAGGCAGGTTCGGCAATTCGAAAGCCATGATGGTATCTCCTCTTCTTGGCGGGATCCATGAAAGCCGGGTTGGAATTCATGAAAGAAATCTGTGAGGCGGAACATAGGGACCACTGCTGCAACAGGCAACCGCCGCCATGCCAAATTTCGCACCAGCAATGGAAAATACTTTCATCGCCAGAATGTTCCACAGCGAGGAAACGGGCACAGAATGGACATGATCCTTCGACAGGGTGGCCGCGAACCAGCCGATCCATAAGCCAAGGAAATCAGATGTCTTTTCACCGCCGCTCTGCCCTGATCGCCGCTTTCGCCAGCCTGCTGCCATCAATCGCTGCCGCATCCTCGGATGACGCATGGGCCGCGATGCGGACAGACGTCTCGGCGAAATGCCTGAAGGCGGCGGCGGGATCGATCGAAAAGCCGAAGGCGGTCGTTGATCCCTTCGGTTCCGAGAGCTTCGGCCTTGCGCTGGTCAGCGGCAAGCCAAAGGGCGCCAAGGGCAAGATCACCCAGATCTGCGTCTACAACAAACAGACCAAGACCGTCGAACTGGGCGGTGAACTGACCGAACAGATGCTGAAGACGCCTGCAAAATGACACCGGGACAATCCCGCCATTGACCTCTCACGGCAGGACGGTCACAGCTTGCGGGACTGCTTTCTCCAGCACAGAGACCCTATATGCTGTTTCATGGCCTGTCTGCCTTTCCGATCACCCCTTGCGACGCGGCTGGCCGCGTCGATACCGGTGCGTTGAGCAACCTTCTCAAGCGCATCGATGCGGCGGGGGCTGATTCCATCGGCCTGTTGGGAAGCACCGGGTCCTACATGTACCTCAGCCGGGCGGAAAAACGCCGCGCCATCGACACTGCCACGGAATGCCTTGGCGGCCGCACGCCCGTTATCGTCGGCGTCGGGGCATTGAGGACCGATGAGGCGGTGGCACTGGCCCACGATGCGCAGGATGCCGGCGCACAGGGGCTGCTTCTGGCGCCGGCCTCCTATACGCCGCTTGGCGATGATGAAGTATTCGAGCATTTTTCGGCGGTCGCGACAGCCACGTCCTTGCCGCTCTGCATCTACAACAATCCCGGCACGACGCATTTTTCGATCAGCCAGACGCTGCTGTCGCGTCTCTCGGCCATTCCCAACATCGCTGCCGTCAAAAATCCGGCGCTTGCCGCTGCCGACATTACGGCAGCCCATCAGGCAACAGTGTCTGCCGTTCCCGCCGGCTTCGCCGTTGGCTACAGCGGCGACTGGCTGGTGGCCGATGCCATCCTTGCGGGCGGTGCCGCCTGGTACAGCGTGGTCGCCGGGACACTGCCGGAACCCGCCGTCAAGCTGATGCGGGCAGCGCAAGCCGGCAATCGTCCCGAGGTCGCGCGCATCAATGGGCTGTTTGAACCGCTCTGGGCGCTGTTTCGAGAACTCAGCAGCTACCGCGTGGTCCATGCGATCGCCAACGTCCTGGAACTCAGCAAGTTTGATCCGCCACGGCCAATCCTGTCGCTGTCGCAGCAAGACCGGCTGAGGGTGAAGGCTGCGCTCGAGGTTTTGGCGGCGGTATAACCAGCCGCTGCGGCCGGCCCGCCTGCCATTCAAGCCCTATTGGGCAAATGTAAGGACGGCAGCGGTGGCGCTGATCGCCAGGAGCGCCACGACGCACAACCGCAAAAGCATGGCGACGTCTTGCCGCCCCGTTGTTTCCGCCGTGACAAGGTGATCGGCGGCGGTGGTTTCGCGCGACCGTTGATACTGATGTGAAAGAACCGCGCCACGACCATAGAGCATTGAAAACTTCCTTCTGGTTGACCGTTTGCGTCGCCGCTTCGCATCAGAGGCAAAAGCTGCGGGCGCAGCACCGTTTTAGGTCGAAGCAGCATAGGATTTCGATTGCGCCCGCCCGGCGAACATATCAAAATCCCATAGGACCGCGGCCACCCGGTGCACTCAGCCCGGCGGCACCTGACGGCAGGCCGGCTGATTTTTCTGCGCATCGATCATTATCATTCAGGGGGATTTCCATGGCCAATCCATTGTCCACGCTCGGCATCGTTCACACCGTCATCAGCGTCGTGCCGATCATCGCGGGGCTCTATTCCTTTTCGAAATATGCCGCCATCCTGCCGAAATCGAATTCCGGGCGGATATACATCATTACGCTGTTCCTGTCGGCGATCACCTCGTTCGGCCTGTCGAGCACCGGCGGGTTCAATGCCGGCCATGCGATCGGCATCATCGCCATGCTGGCAGTGATCTTTTCCATCGTCATCGCGCAACTCGGCTGGTTCGGCCGCCTCAACCGCTACCTGCAGGCGCTGTCGATGTCGTTCACCTTCTTCCTCTTGATGATCCCCGGCATCAACGAGACCCTGTCGCGCCTGCCGCCCTCAAGCCCGATCGGCAACGGTCCGGATTCGCCGCCGGTCCAGACGATCACCGCCATCTGGGCCGTGATCTTCCTGCTCGGCATCTGTCTTCAGGCCTTTATCATGCACCGCCGCTCAGGCTCCGGCGCCCTGCCCGCCTGACGGCAGCGAGAGGCGCTGCCGACGGGTCTTCCCGCGTCATCGAGACTGATGACGCTGGCAGTGTCTCTTACTCAGCCGCCTGCACTTGAGAAGGGCCGGTGGCGATCGCCTCCTTGACCGCAAGCTCCGCCATGGCCAGCGCTGCCTCGCGGGTCTTGGCTGCGGCAACGAAGCGGCCGTTGTGGCAGAAGCTTGCACCTTTCACCCCGGAAGCAGCTTCCAGGTCGCCATTGGTGAGGCCAGCCCAGGCGGCCGGCAGGTCGGCGCGGACTTCAAAACCTTCGTCGGCCCGGCGGATGGTGGTCAGGCACCAGTCCTTGTCGCGCGGGTGGACGACGAACAGCAGGTGATCGGCGCCCGCCTTGATGATGGCCGGACGGAACGGCATGCCCATCGGCAGTTCCAGAATACGCCCCTCGCCGGCATCGACGATCGCCTGATGCACCAGCGCCTCGGCCCGCAATTTGGCAGCGCTCTTCCCGATCCGGGCCTCGACGAACGCGCGGGCGATAACAAGAGCGCCATCAAAGGCCTGATCGTCGGCGTCCGGATCGGTCTCGTCGAAAACGGGCTTGAGGGTTTCCAGCAGCACGGGCAGGCTCAGCCCACCCAGCAACCCGGCAACCGACGGGCTGAGCGCGCCATTGTCGACCAGATCGATTGGGAGCACGAAGCCGGCATCGAACGAGGCATGCACGGTTTCGACATGGGCTTCTGGAACACCGAAGGCTGCGAGATAATCGCGGCCAAAATGCTTCCAGATTAGGCCGAATGAACTATAGGGCTGGCCATCCTCGCGCATCGGCGCGCCGCGCTGATGGTGATCAAAGATGCGCGTCCCGGCATCATAGGCGCCACCGACATCATAGATGACCCGGTCTGCAGCCGGTGTGATCCATTCCGGCGCCCGGCTGCGCACGATGCGCGCCTGCGGGAAAAGCCGGGTGAGGATGACACTCGACAAAAGCTCATCAGCATGGAAGCCACCGGAATGGGTGACGAGGAATTCTGGGGTCATGCCGGGATACGCCTTGTTGTTTGCGGAAATTTGCTTGGGAGTTTGCACCAGATAGCCATTGCCGCGTGTCATCTCAACCCGTCACTTATGTGTTTGACGTGCGGATCGCAGGCACTTCAGGCAAGCAGATGCGTGTTGGCAGCGATTGAGGGCCTTAGCCAGCAGAGCCGGTTTGTTGCTGTAGCTCTGGAGGGCGCCGGACGGGAACAGGGACATCCGCCGGGTTCTCGCTGGCCTTCGTGCTGATGGCGTGGACCTGGCCGGGTATTTCGTCGCGCAAATAGCTCGGATTGCCCGGCAATCCCATCGGGTACAGTGCGTTCCGGCTCGCCTCGTAGGCCGCACTCTTGTCGGTGCAGAGGCGGACACGCATATCCTGAGGCGCCACATCGGTCCGGTTTTGCAGATTGCCGACTAGCCCCGCATTGGCCGGCAGGCCGCCTTCAAAAGCTTGTGTCAGATATTGCGCCGAACGCTCGTTGCGTTCCCGCTCCGTCGTTGCGCCCAAAATCACCACCGCCACGCGTTTTCCATTGCGCGTGGCCAGCCCGACGAAATTCCGCCCGGATGCGCAGAGAAAACCGGTCTTCATGCCGATCGTGCCGTCAAAGCGGGTGAGCAGCAGATTGTTGGATTTGATCTCCTTGCCGTCGATCGTGACGGCCGACGCCAGGAAGAAACGCCGGTATTGCGGAAACAGCCGGTCCACTTCCATGCCAAGGATCGCGAGATCGCGGGCGGTGGTATAGTTGGTCTTGTCAAACAGGCCGTTTGGATTGGAAAAATGGGTGCCGGTCAGCCCGAGGCGGGCCGCCGCTTCGTTCATTTTCCGGACAAAGGCCGTTTCGTCGGGAGCCACTGCTTCAGCCAGGGCCGTCGCGACATCATTTGCCGACGCGGTGATGGTGGCAAACAGCGCATCTTCCAGCGTCATCGTCCGCCCGAAAGTGAGGCCGGATTCGAGAAAGGCCTGTTTCGTTGCATTGCGGGTCATTGTGACAGGTGTGGACAGGCTCACCTCGCCGGAGCGCAAGGCTTCAAACACGACAAATGCCGTCATCAGCTTGGTCGTCGAGGCCGGATACCAGGGCACGCCTGCATCCTCCTGATACAGCACCTGCTGACTGTCGGCATCGACAACGAGCACAGGCGTCGCATGTGCCGGCGCGCACAGGAAAAGCGACGCCATAAACGCCAATTTTTTCCAGGGCCGTCTGGCCAATATGTTTTCGGTCATGTGCCGGTCTCCGGAGAAAGGCATCGTAATGACATGATGCACCACGAAAGGACAAGCGTTTGCTGCGGTAGTATGGCGAAAGGGTGGCTGGGAAGAACCGGCTTTGCCCAATCGCTGGGAAAGAGCCATCCGCTTGCCGCGGATGGCCGGTTTATAACGTTCTTACAAATCCGACGCCGATGAATGCGCCCAGTCCATATACAGGTCCTTGGCCTTGGCGGCGATTGGGCCTGGCTGGAGGTCGCGGTCTTCGAGTTTGGTGACAGGGACGACCTTGGAGTAATTGCCGGAGGTGAAGATCTCGTCGGCGGTCTCGAAATCGGCGAGCGTCAGCGTCGTTTCGACGACGTCGAAACCGGCGTCACGCAGAAGGCCGATGACGCGGAAGCGGGTGATGCCGGCGAGGAAGGTCTTGTTGGAGGCGGGCGTGAAGACGACGCCGTCTTTCACCATGAAGACGTTGGACGAGCCGGTCTCGGCGATATTGCCAAGCATGTCGCGCACCAGCGCATTGGAGAAGCCGCGCTTGCGGGCCTCGATCAGGATACGGCCATTATTGGGATAGAGGCAACCTGCCTTGGCGTCGGTCGGCATGCATTCGATCGTCGGGCGACGGAAGGGGGAAACAGTCAGCGACTGGCCGCCCGGGCCTTCGCCCATCGGCGCTTCAAACAGGCAGAGTGCAAACCGGGTCGAATCGGGATCAACGGCCACGACGCTGCCGGGCATGCCATGTTCGCCCCAATACATCGGCTTGATATAGATGGCGGTCTGGCCGTCGAATTTCTTCACACCTTCCCAGGCCAATGCCTCGATATCCTCTGCGGTCACCACCGGCTTCAGGCCGAGCGCCAAGGCCGAACGGTTGACGCGCTGGCAATGCAGGTCGAGATCCGGCGCGATGCCGTCGAACCAGCGGGCGCCGTCAAACACGGTCGAGCCCAGCCACATGGCATGCGAGGTCGGACCGATCAGCGGCGGATTGCCGGAAAGCCATTCGCCATCGACATAGGTCCAGGTGGCGCTGCGCGGGGATGTATCGACGGCCATAGTGATCTCCTTTTGGTCTCTTGATTTTGCCCGGCATAGCCGGAAAATCGACAAGTGGGGTAAATAGGTACATCAAAAAAAGTCATGCCGTCCAATCTGGATCGCAAAGTTCCGCTCGCCTAGTCTGTTGCCAGAAGCAAAAGGACCCATCCGATGAAAGCCATGTATTACGACGCCTTCGGCAAGACGCCGGATATTCGCGTGCTGCCGGACCCGACACCGAGCGCCGATGGCGTCGTCATCAAGGTCGAGGCGACCGGGCTCTGCCGCAGCGACTGGCACGGCTGGATGGGGCATGATCCGGATATCAACCTGCCGCATGTGCCCGGCCATGAACTGGCAGGCACCGTTGCTGCCACCGGCAAGGGCGTGCTGCGCTACAAAGTGGGCGACCGCGTAACAGTTCCCTTTGTCTCCGGCTGTGGCCGCTGCGGCGAGTGTCATTCGGGCAATCAACAGGTCTGCGCCAACCAGTTCCAGCCGGGCTTTACCCATTGGGGCTCGTTTGCCGAATATGTCGCCATCGATTTTGCCGACCAGAACCTCGTGCATCTGCCCGACAATCTCGACTATGCGACTGCCGCCAGCCTCGGCTGCCGGTTTGCCACCTCGTTCCGCGCCATTGTCGACCAGGGCCGGGTGCGTGGCGGCGAATGGGTGGCGGTACATGGCTGCGGCGGCGTTGGCCTGTCGGCGATCATGATCGCGACCGCGCTTGGCGCCAACGTCATCGCGATTGATATTTCCGAGACGAAACTCTCCTTCGCCCGCGAGATCGGCGCCGTCGCCACCATCGACGGCAGCGTCACCGGCGATGTGGCCGAAGCCGTGCGCGACATCACCAAGGGCGGCGCGCATGTGTCGATCGATGCGCTCGGCTCGCCCGTCACCTGTTTCAATTCAATCAAGAACCTGCGCCGCCGCGGCCGCCATGTGCAGGTCGGCCTGATGCTCGGCGACCATGCGACTCCACAGATCCCGATGTCACAGGTGATCGGTCACGAACTGGAAATCTACGGCAGCCACGGCATGCAGGCGTGGCGCTATCAGGAGATGATAGCGATGCTGGAGACCGGCAAGCTCAACCCGCAAAAGTTGATCGGCCGCCATATCAGCCTGGAGGAAGCTGTGCCGGCGTTGATGACGATGGACACGGCCCAGGACCTCGGCATCAGCGTCATCACGCGGTTTTAGCAGCCAATCCCGGGGTCTTCCGCAGACCCGGCCAAAGCCCGGCACGGCATTGGCCGGGGACACCCGGCCGTTTCTGCCTGCGGTCTAAAACCACCCTTTGCCAGCATATTCTGTAAAACACAGCTTCCCTTCAGACGAGAACGCCCTAATTCAACCACAGGCGCACGCTGCGCCCGTTTTTTTAGGAGTGGGATAAATGGCATCATCCGTGCTGATCAGTATTCTGATTACATTTCTCGTTATCGTACTTGTTCTCTATCTGGTCGCGCGCCTGCCGATCGATGGCCGCGCCAAGCAGATTGTTCAGATCATCGTGCTGATCATCGGTATTATTTCACTTCTGAAATATCTCGCTGTCTTCTAGCGCTGCGAGAGAGAATACTCTCTCGTCACCCGCCCTTCGGATAGCCCGTTTCGACATGCCCAGTTTCGGCCAGCAAAGTGAGTGCACAGATTGACCAGCAAAAACGCCACCAAGACCGCCGCCAAACCAACCGCACGGCGAAGCCCGGACGAAACCTCGGCGGCCGCCCAGCACATCATCAACGCGGAACTGGTGGCGCGCAACAAGAAGACGGCCATGCTGAAAGCCTTGCGGCTTGCCCAGGAACAGGCGGAAGAAAAACCTGTGAAGGTTGCGGCCAAGAAGAAGAAATAGCGGCCAAGCCGCGGCAGTTTCCCGTCGCAACGCCTGAAAATCCTTTCATTTTTCCGGCTTCACAGCAACCAAGTGGGCGTGTGAAATGGGGCGATAGCCGCACAGCGTTGCAGCGCTCAATCCGTCCCTTTCAAAAACCCTCTTCCCCCGCCCCCATTCCAACTGGTATTTTCCCGTCTCACGGCAACGGAATCACGAGGCGATCCATGGCACTGGCAGCGGAAAGGCAGGACAAGCAGACGGATATGCTCTATGCGCCCTTGCTGGCGGCCAATGCAGGCCATCCGAATGGCTGGCCTGCCTGCCTGATCGTCGCGTCTCAAACGGAGGCACGGCACAACAAGGCGGTCTGGGCGCCGAGCCACCTGATCTCGATCCGGGCGCCGGGAACGAAACTTCTGTCGATGATCGACCTGCCGGCGGAACGGCATCTGGAATTACTGTTCGGCGATGTCACCGATCCCGACGAAACGGATGCGGCCAAGTCCGCCCATATCGAGCAGGCCTTCGCCTTTATCGACGGCCTGCCTGAGGATGCGCATCTCCTTGTTCACTGCCTGCGCGGCATCGGCCGTTCGACGGCACTGACGCTCGGAATCCTCGCCCGTTACATGGATCCGGAAGATGCGGCGGCGGCACTGCATGGATTGAGACCGGAGGCCAAACCGAACCGGCACGTGACCGGGCTTTGCGACACCGTTCTCGGCCTCAAGGGGCGGCTGGCCAAGCAGGCGCTGCGGTTTCCGGCCAAAGTCTGGAAACCCGCGAAGAGTTGATGCGGATTGCGCCGAGAAACATTGTGCGGCGCACAAATCTTTGACATGATCCCGGTAGAGAACCGTATCCAAGCGGCAATCGCAGGATGCTCTCGCCTTGACATTGGCGAGTGGCGGAATAATGCGATCAATCAAGGCGCTGCCATCTCTGTTTGATGTATTGACAGAGAGCAGCGTCCGGGAAATGACGGGAGAGTGTGATGTCTCATGCGGCCTATGTGTTCGATGCCTACGGCACGCTGTTCGACGTGCATGCGGCCGTGCGCAGGCATTCAGCCGCGATGGGGCCGGACGGCCAGGCCTTTTCCGACCTCTGGCGAGCCAAGCAGCTGGAATATTCCTGGATCCGCACCCTTATGGGCACCTACACCGATTTCTGGACGCTGACCGAGCAATCGCTGGATTATGCCTTTGCGCGGTTTCCCTCCGCCGACAAGAAACTCAAGGCAGCGTTGCTGGACGCCTATTGGCATCTCGACTGCTATCCGGAAGTTCCAAGTGTCCTCAAGCACCTGAAGGACCGTGGCGCCCGCATCGCCATCCTGTCGAACGGCACACCGCAGATGCTGCAATCGGCGGTGAAGAAGGCCGGGCTTGATCTGATCATCGACGATATTTTCTCGGTCGAGACGGTCAAGGCCTTCAAGACCGCGCCTGCGGTCTACGACATGGTGACGACGACCTACCGGCTCTATCCCGATGCCGTTTCCTTCCAGTCGTCGAACCGCTGGGACATTGCCGGCGCCACCAAGTTCGGTTTCCGTACCGTCTGGATCAACCGCGCCAACATGCCCGACGAATATGCAGATTTCGGCCCGAAGCTGATCCTGCCGTCGCTGGAAAGTCTCTAGGGTATTTTTGCTTTTCCTCGAAATCGCGAAATACCCTCTCTTTCTGTTCTTACGCATTTCCGGACGCAAAATCGCTCCCATTTTTGCCGGAACTGCTCCAACACCTGAAGGACATCCAATGTCTTGGTCTGCCGAACAATATATGAAATTCGAGGACGAGCGTACGCGGCCGGCCCGCGACCTGCTCGACCAGATTCCCAACCTGCCGGATGGTGCGCTCTACGATCTCGGCTGCGGTCCCGGCAATTCGACCGAACTGATCCACGACCGCTTCCCGGCCTATATGCTCACCGGCATCGACAGCGATGAAAACATGCTGGTGGCGGCGCGCAAGCGCATGACCCATACGCGCTTCGAAAAGGGCGACCTGACGCAATGGGCGCCGCCAAAGCCGGCCGTGCTGTTCTTCGCCAACGCCGTGTTCCAATGGCTGCCGGATCATCTGAGCACGATAGAGCGCTTGATGGGCGAACTGATCCCCGGCGGCACGATCGCCGTGCAGATGCCTGATAATCTCGACGAACCGTCGCATGCCTCGATGCGGGAACTGGCGGAAGACCCGCGCTTCTCGCAATATTATCCAAATGGCGGCCAGCGCCGCGCCGCCCTGCCCGCTCCGTCCGCCTATCTCGACCGGCTGGAGGCGAAATGCATCAAGATCGATGTCTGGCACACGATCTATTATCATCGTCTGGCAAATGCCGAAGCGATCGTTGAATGGGTCAAGGGCACCGGCCTTCGCCCCTATCTCGACGCACTTCCGGCTGATGTGCGCGAAGCCTATCTGGCTGCCTATCTCCGGCGCATCCGCGAAGCCTATCCGCCGCTAGCGGACGGGCGCGTTATGCTTAAGTTTCCGCGCCTTTTCGTGGTGGCGGTCAAGCGGTAATGTCCGGGCAACCGTCGAGGCCTGCGCTTTTCCCATAAAAGACTGACGGCCTTGTCTTCGGCGGTGTACTGTAGCGTGCAATCTGTGACGAAGCCCGCTATTGTCTGCGGCGGATTTAAATTCAGGCGTCGCGCAACCAAAATACCGAACGGGAAGTGCGTTGGAAAAAGCCGTTCTAACCGTGTTTCAGGGACGCGCGGGCGACCATAATGATCTCGCAATACCGGGAGCCGCTATCCTGGCGGCTGCCCTTTCCGGTTTGCTTGGCCAAAACCTTCAGGCGATCGGCACACCTGAGCCAGCACTGAATATTCAATGGCAGCCGGAGTTGGAGGCGGCAATGCCTGCATTGCAGGCCATGTCGAGACACTATCAGACCATTTTCGAAGACAGGGTACGCCCTCTTACTGTGCTGACCCGATGCGCGGTCGCCTTGGCGACATTACCAATTATCGCCAGATATCGACCCGATGCCTGCATCATATGGCTCGATGCCCATGCAGACCTGAACACTCCAGAAACCTCGACGTCCGGCTATCTTGGCGGAATGGCAATTTCCGGTGCGGCCAGCCTGTGGGATTCAGGACTGGGCGGCGGTCTTGAGCTGAACAATCTGATCCTGGTCGGAACGCGCGACATCGACCCCGCCGAGCGCGACTTGATCGACGCGGCAGGCGTTCAGATCCTGCAACCACAAGCGGGACTTGGCACAGCAATGATCGATGCGATTGCCGGGCGACCGGTCTACGTGCACCTCGATTGCGACGTACTCAACCCCGGCATCGTGCCGACGGATTATCAAGTCGACGGTGGCCTCTCGCTCTTCGACCTAAGGGAAATCGCCGAGGTACTTGCAAGAACCGAGATCATCGGCGTCGAGATCGCAGAATTTCAAGGCGCATGGGAGATCGGCGGCCCTCCGGCCTCGCCTGAAGCATTTCTAAACGCGATCGAACCACTTCTCGGGAGCTTTAGAGCGGCTAAGATCATCTAACGCCTCACACCGTATTGTCACTGTGGCCTTGTGGGAAAAATCACCCTCTGGCGCACGGCCCCGGTTCAGGGCATCCTGTGAGCACAGAGAATTGAGCTTATGGCTGTTGGAGGACCGCCCATGCGCTGCTTTACTGTACTTGGACCGTCGCAGACCGGAAAATCGACGAT
Organism: Rhizobium sp. Root1334; assembly: GCF_001426665.1. Lineage (GTDB taxonomy): Bacteria > Pseudomonadota > Alphaproteobacteria > Rhizobiales > Rhizobiaceae > Pararhizobium. The sequence goes on from NZ_LMEY01000001.1 coordinate 352,003, forward strand.
CGTGGAAAAGCTTGGATCGCTGGAGAGGCCTCCGAGAAAATCCATCTCTCCCTACGGACTGAACCTTACGGAATTCACCTTCGGCAACGAAGCTTGGTGTGCGCTCGACACGCCAGGATTGAATGAGGCGCTCGCCCATGCGCAGCACGCCCTGCTCGCCAGCGATGCCTGCATTCTCTGCGTTTCGCCCGCGCCGGAAGAAGCCGTGCTGGCGGCACCCTATCTCAAGATGATCGAGGCGTCGGGCACGCCCTGCATCCTTTTCGTCAACCGGATGGACGAGCCAAAGGGAAGGCTGCGCGACATCATCGCCGCCCTTCAGGATTATGCCAGCCACACGCTGCTGCTGCGCCAGATCCCGATCCGCGAGGGCGACAAGATCATCGGCAGCTGCGACCTGATTTCCGAACGGGCCTGGCGTTACCGCGAAGGCCAGACCTCGTCGCTGATCGCCATCCCCGAAAGTGCTTCCCAGCGGGAACATGAGGCGCGCACCGAACTGCTGGAACATCTGTCCGAATTCGACGACTGGCTACTGGAAGAACTGATCGAAGACCGCGAGCCGCCCAGCGATGCGCTCTATGCGGTCTCCACCCGTGTACTGCGCGAAAACAAGATCATTCCGGTGCTGATCGGGGCTGCCAGCCATGGCAACGGCATGATGCGGCTGATGAAGGCTTTGCGTCACGAGGCGCCGCCGGTGGATGCGCTGCGTGAGCGTCTTGCCGCGGCCGCCAAGGCCGACAAGAGCAAGCTGAAGGCCGTCAGCTTTCACGCCTATCACCGCCAGAATATCGGCAAAACAATTTTGGCACGCGCACTGAATGACGGGCTGAAACAGGGAACGCCTCTTGCTGGCTCAGGGCTGGGTGCCGTGCAGGATCCCGCCAACGGCAAGGGCAATGTGGCGTTTGCCCCCGTCGCCGGTGACCTCTTCGCGACGGTGAAATCCGATCACCTGACCGTGCCGGCGCTTTTGACCGCAGATGCCGCCCTTGCTGCACCTGAATGGGCCAAGGTTCCGACGCCGATGATGGAGAGAATTCTTGTTCCCGGCAGTGAGCGCGACGAGAACAAGCTTTCAGAAACACTGGCCAAATTGGCCGAGACCGATCGCGGCCTGATCATCCTGCAGGAAGAAGGGACCGGCGCACAGATGGTTTGCGCTCAGGGGCCGGTGCATCTGCGCGATCTCCTGCGCACTCTGTCCGATGTCTTTCATGTGACGGCGACCGAGCGTGCACCAACGCCGGTCTACCGCGAGACGATCTCGAAACCGGCCGATGTCCACTATCGCCACCGAAAGCAGACAGGCGGCGCCGGGCAGTTTGCCGATGTGAAGATGACCATCCATCCCAATGGCCGCGGCCAGGGATTTTCCTTCGGCGAGACCGTCAAGGGTGGCGTCGTTCCGCGCAACTACATTCCGGCCGTGGAAGCGGGAGCGCGCGAGGCGATGGAGAAAGGGCCGCTCGGTTTTGCGGTGATCGATGTCGGCGTGACATTGACCGATGGCCAGCACCACGCGGTCGACAGTTCCGAACATGCGTTCCGCTCCGCCTCGAAAATGGGCGTACGGCAAGCGCTGTCGGAAGGAGCAGCCGTACTGATGCAGCCGGTATTCCGCAGTGAAATCCACATTCCCTCGGTCTATTCGGGCAATCTGGTGCAGATCGTCTCGTCATTGAAAGGACAGGTACTCGGCTTCGACCGGGACGAGACCGCCAAGGGCTGGGATATTTTTCGTGCCCTTGTTCCAGGCGGGGCGCTTGACGAACTGGCCCGCGCATTGCGGTCGGCCACGCAGGGGATCGGCTATTTCTCCAAGACATTCGATCACTTCGAGGAATTATATGGCAAGGAGGCGGACGCGATCGTGCGGGCACATGGGAGCGAGCGCGCCGAGCATTGACGCCGGGATGATGGACATCGGCCCCGCGCTTTCCTAGAACTGGATCGGCAGCGGCACAGGCGGGCAATCGATGGTTCGGGAAAACGAAATACGCGAGAACGAGGTTGCCGTTGATGCACCGCAGGACGCGGATGCGTCGCTTGTGTTCATCGGCCGGATTTCGACGCCCTGGACATCGCGGATGGAATGCCCGCGGCAGGGACGCCATGACGGCCCGCTTTGCCGGATCGAGATTTTTGAACCTTGGGTGCAGGCGCTTCAGGGTGTCGAGGCCTATGAGCGGCTGGAAATTCTCTACTGGCTCGACCGGTCGCGCCGCGATCTGGTGTTGCAGAGCCCGGCCAACAGCGGCAAGGTGCACGGCACGTTTTCGCTGCGCTCTTCCGTGCGGCCCAATCCGATCGGCACATCGATCGTCAAACTGGAAGCGGTCGAGGGTAATATCCTGCTTGTCCGCGGCCTCGACTGCCTCGATGGAACGCCGCTGATCGATCTCAAGCCGGACCGCACGCTGTTCAAGCCAATCGCCCCACCACAGCGGGGCGATTTCGAGACGGGCGATGCCACGGAGGCCCGCCATTGCGAAAAGCTGTAGGGCTGGTCAGTCGACCGCGACCATCACGTCGGATGCCTTGACGACGGCATAGGCCGATCCCCCGACCGTCAGCTCAAGTTCATCGACCGCCTGATTGGTGATCGACGCCGTAACGATGGCGCCATTGCCGATATCGATGCGGACATGGGCCGTGGTCGCGCCCTTGGTGATCTCGACGACTTTGCCCTTCAGGCGGTTGCGCGCGCTGATTTTCATGTGATTTCTCCCTTTTCTCGCTGCGCCCCTATCGCACAGGGACGCTGTTTCGCACGATATATCGCGGCAACAGCAGGATGCAACCGAGCGGGCGCGGACACTGCGCCGGACATGAAAGCTGGGATTCAGGACGTGCTGCGGCGCGGATGGATGGTTTCGCCGCGGGCCAGCATGGCGACCAGCTTTTCGATCATGCGGGCGCGGGTCTCCGGTTTCTTGGCGGTGTGAACGCTATAGAGAACCGCATAGCGGTTGGCGCTGTCGAGCACCTCGAACAGGGTTTTGGCGGCTTCGTTTTCGCCGAGCGCCTGCTGAAAGTCTGACGGCACGGTGATCGTGCTTTGCGACTGATAGGCAAGATCCCAGCGCCCGTCTGCCTTTGCCCGTTCGATTTCAGCAAGACCGGCCGGGCGCATGCGACCCGTCGCAATAAGGGCCTCTGCCCGCCTGCAATTGATCGCCGACCATTTGCTTTTGGGCCGCCGCGGCGTGAACCGGATCAGCCAGTGATTATCGTCGAACGGTTTCAGCTGACCATCAATCCAGCCATGACACAGGGCTGCATCGATCGCCTCAGGCTTTGACACCGTCGGCACACCCGCCGCCTTCCTGGCGAATTTTATCCAGAGACCGTTTGCCGGCAACGGCTGGCTGGCGAGCCAGTTTTCCCATTCAGCCGCATCTGCAAAGGCCAGGACAGGCAGTGGGGTTTGATCCTTGGCCATCATCCTCTCCCTGCCCCGTCAGAGGCTCTGCGGTTCTGTAACCTGGGAATGGATCGACCTGATCTCATCGGCAACCAGCTGCTGCAGCCGCCAAAGGTTGCGGTCGTGAATGCCGAAATCCTCCAGATGCGAGACCGTGTTGTAGAGATATTCGGCGCCTGATCCGAAATGTCCGCACGCCCGGGCGAGGACACCTGCGACCTCATCCAGCGGCAGGCGGGAACGGATGCGCTCGCCGGTCGCCCCCACCCAGAACCCCAAGGCCCGGCATGGGCCGCTTTCGGATTTGACCGATATCCAACGGACGGCATCGATGTTTTCGACGGCGCTGACCTCGCGGCGCAGCATGCGTTCGATCTGCACCGCCCGGTCATGATCCGGCAGCCGGTAAATGACGCCATCGCAGCGGCCGCCGCGCTCCAGCGCCATCATTAATCCGGGCTGATCATGCGAGCCGCGCCAGCGGTTGATGTGCAGGCAGAAGGAGCGGTGCCAGCCGAAGGCCGTTGCCCGCTGCCGGTCGATCGCCTCGAATTCCGGCTTCCAGATCAGCGATCCATAGGCAAACACCCAGAGCGGTTCGCCATGGCTTTCGCGCTCCAGCGCCACGGCGAGATCGCGATATTGCGCGTCGCTGATCGCGGTCCAGCGTCCATCCGGGCCGGGATCGGTGATGTCGCGATGGCAGAGCGCCACCATATCCGGTGTCAGGGACATTTTTCGCGGTTGGGGCATCGATATCTCGTCTCGGCAGGCAGTGTCGGAAGAAGCATGTGGGGCCTGCTTGCCCAAACTGCCAGAGCCAACTCATCAGTCAAGCGATTCGACCGCCACCCGATATCTGCCTTTTCCCGGGACGCCGTCGCCGTTAGAGCCTCCAGAGTTCGTATGCCGGCTTGACCGCTTGCGAGACGCGCGCATTTCCGGACGTGGTTACGCCGGCCGGTAAATCTGCGCCACCGAGCCTCCCGGAAAGGCTGTTGAACTGATCAGCTTGAGGCGCCTTGACGGAGAGACTCCGGAGAAGATCGGCATGCCGTTGCCCAGCACGACCGGATGCACCAGCAAGACGTATTGATCGATCAGATCCTCGGCGATGAGGCTGCGCGCAAAGCTGGCGCCACCATGGGCGATAATCGGCAGGCCATCTCCCGCCTTCAGACCGGCGATTTCGCCGGCCAGATCGCCGCTGGCGACATAGGTCTCACTCCAGCTTTCAGCGCCGGGCTGAAGCGCTCCGGATGGCGCGTGTCCGGCATTGCTTTCGTCTAGAATTGCGAGCCTTCGTTTCGAAAACACGGCTTTGGGGATCTGGTTCATCGGCGACGCAAACACGCCGGTGGCGGTCGGCCAATAGGCGGCCATATCGTGAAAAGTACGGCTGCCCATGATGTGCAGGCTGGCTTTCGACACAGCCGCCACACTCCAAGCAACGGCCTCCGGGTCGCCGCTGAACATCCATTCGACTTCGCCCGCAGGCCCGGCGACAAATCCATCAAGCGACATGGACATTTTCAGGATCAATTCTCTCATTGCTTCGTCCTCGCATTCGCCAGCAAGGCAGTTCCCTTAATCCATCTTTGCGGCAAGAAAATCGATGAAGGCGCGGATACGGGCGGCCAGATGCTCGTGGCCTGCAAAAACCGCATGGACCTGCTCCGGTTCATGCGGATTGTAGTCCGTCAGCACCTCGACCAGCCTGCCGCCGTCGATATCCGGGTCGACATCGAATTTGCCGATGCGGGCGATACCAAGGCCGGTCAGGCACAGATTGCGGGCGATCGAACCGCTCGACGCCTGGACATTGCCGGGCGCCGGCCGGGTGTAAAGCGTTTTACTTTCGGGATCGCGAAACAGCCATTCGCCCGGATTGCGGCCAAAGGTGAAGGTGATGCAATTGTGGGTGACGAGATCATCCGGCCGTTGCGGCGTGCCATGCCGGGCCAGATAATCCGGCGTCGCCACCGTAATCCGGCGACTGTCGAGGAGTTTTCGCGCTTTCAGGCTGGAGTCGCGCATCGGCCCGACCCGGATGGCAATATCGGTGCGCTCCTCGATCAGGTCGATGACGCCATCCGTGAAGGACAATTCGAGACGGACTTCCGGATAGAGCGCCAGGAACTCACCGGCCAAGGGGATGATGTAGCGCTCGCCAAAACCGACCGTGGCGTTGACGCGCAAAAGTCCGCGCGGCGTTGCCAATCCGCCGCCCGCGACGATCTGTTCCGTCTCGGCAATATCAGCGAGGATACGCTGCGCCCGGGCGAGATAAATCTCGCCCTCCGGTGTCAAAAGCAGCGATCGGGTGGTCCGCACCAGAAGGCGGGTGCCAAGCCGGTCCTCGATGCGGGTCACCAGCTTGCTGACGGCCGAGGGGGACAGCTTCAGCCGCCGTCCGGCTGCCGAAAAACTCTTCAGCTCCGCCGCCGTAACGAACACTTCCATTTCGCCTGCCCGGTTGTCCATGGCCGTATCCTGTGAATTAAATTCACAGGCATTTATCTATTCCCCTGGATTATCGCGCAAGTGGCTTTGGCCCATATTCCGCCCAACGAAACCCATGACGGCCCGGATATCCGGTGCGCCGCCACCAACACGTCCGGTCTCCCACCGGCAATAAAGGTGTTCCCATGCCTCTTGCCCTGTTTGCGCTGACGATCGCGGCCTATGCGATCGGAACCACGGAATTCGTCATTGTCGGCCTGTTGCCGACGGTTGCCACCGACCTCGGCATCACTCTGCCGCTGGCTGGCCTGATCGTCTCGATCTACGCGCTCGGCGTCACGTTTGGCGCCCCGATCCTCACTGCGTTGACCGGCCGCATCGAACGCAAGCCGCTGCTGCTCGGCCTGATGGCGCTGTTCGTTGCCGGCAATGCCATGGCGGCGCTCAGCCCGTCTTACGAAACACTGCTCGTCGCCCGCGTTCTCTCGGCCTTTGCGCATGGCGTGTTCTTCTCCGTCGGCGCCACTATTGCCGCCGATCTCGTACCGGAAAACCGCCGCGCCTCGGCCATTGCGCTGATGTTCATGGGGCTCACCGTCGCCATCGTCACCGGCGTACCGCTCGGCACCCTCATCGGCCAGACATTCGGCTGGCGCGCCACCTTCTGGGCCGTGGCCGGTCTCGGTGTCATTGCGTTTGCGGCCATCGCCGTACTTCTGCCCTCCACCCTGTCGAAGGCGGCGCCCGCCAGCCTCCTCGATCAGGTCCGCGTACTCGGATCGGGCCGCCTGCTGCTGGTGTTCGGCATGACGGCGCTCGGTTATGGCGGTACGTTCGTCACCTTCACCTTCCTGGCGCCGATGCTGCAGGACGTCACTGGTTTTGCCGCCTCCTCCGTCAGCCTTGTGCTGGTGCTCTATGGCCTGGCAATTGCCGCCGGCAACATCATCGGCGGCCGTGTCGCCGACCGCAATCCGGTGAAGGCGCTGGTCTGGCTGTTTGCCGCCCAGACGGCGGTGCTGGTGATCTTCACCTTCACCTCCATCTCGACCGTGCCTGCCCTGATCACGCTGGCCGCGCTCGGCTTCCTGTCGTTCGCCAATGTACCCGGCCTGCAGCTCTATGTCGTGCAACTGGCCAAGCAGCACCGTCCCGGCGCCGTCGATGTCGCCTCGGCGCTGAACATCGCCGCCTTCAACCTCGGCATCGCGGCCGGTGCCTGGATCGGCGGACTGGTGGTCGCCTCACCGCTCGGGCTTCAGGCAACGCCATGGGTCGGCGCGATCCTGGTCGCCGGCGCCCTGGTGCTGACCATCATCAGCGGCATGCTCGACCGCAAGCCGGAGCCGATTGCCCAGGCTGCTTGACGCAGGCAGCTTGACCAACACGGCGCACGCCACATCTATTAAGACATCATTCCAGACCCGGCCGTTCGCCGGGTCTCCTCCCTGAAAGGACATTCCCCATGCAGATAGTCAGCGCCAACGGTGCCAATATTCCCGCTCTCGGCTTCGGCACCTTCCGCATGCCCGGCCCCGATGTGCTGCGCATCGTGCCGCAGGCGATCAAGCTCGGCTTCCGCCATATCGATACGGCGCAGATCTATCGCAACGAAGCCGAAGTCGGCGAAGCAATCGAGGCATCCGGCGTTTCCCGCAGCGATATCTTCCTCACCACCAAGGTCTGGGTCGATCATTACAAGCACGCCGATTTTCTCGCCTCGGTCGATGAAAGCCTGAAGAAGCTGCGCACCGATTATGTTGATCTCCTGCTCCTGCATTGGCCCAGCAGCGGAGTGCCGCTGGCCGAACAGATCGGCGCGCTGAATGCCGTGAAGAAGGCCGGCAAGGTGAAGAATATCGGCGTCAGCAATTTCAATACCACGCTGATGGCAAAATCGGTGGAATTGAGTGAAGCGCCGCTCGCCACCAACCAGATCGAATATCATCCCTACCTCGACCAGACCAAAGTTCTGGAGGCTGCCCGCTCCACCGGCATGTCGATCACCGCCTATTATGCGATGGCCGATGGCAAGGTGCCGAACGAACCGCTTTTGAAAGACATCGGCGCAAGGCACGGCAAGACGGCGGCCCAGGTGGTGCTGCGCTGGCTTACCCAGCAGAAGGATGTAATCACGCTTTCGAAAACGGCAACGGAAAGCCGCCTGAAGGAAAATTTCGCTATTTTCGACTTCGACCTTTCCAGCGACGAGATGGCCGCGATCCACAAACTCGCCCGCCCGAACGGCCGCATCGTCAGCCCCGGTGGCCTCGCACCCGACTGGGACCGGGCGGACTGATCCAGGACGACAGCCTCCACGCACTGCGCCGGCAGCCTTGAAAAGCTGGCGCAGTGACAATCGGCTCCTCGGGCAGGCCATCTATTTCAACCCCGCTCATGTTCCGATAAGAGAGGCCAGGCCACAGCTGAGATGGCCGCGAGGGTTTCATGCAGTCATCACACGCCACCGCCGATTTCATGCCCGATTGGGCGGCCATCGTTGCCGTCATTCTTGGTGCATCGGCGTTTTCGGTGGCGCAGGGCATTACCTACCCACTGATTTCGCTGACGCTCGAAAGCCGCGGCGTGACCCCGGCGATGATCGGCTTCAATGCCGTCGGTTTTGCACTCGGCCTTGCCACATCGACGCTGATGATCGGCCAGTTGACGGCACGGCTCCGGACCGACAAGCTGATCATCATCAGCCTTGCGGGATGCTCGATGTGCCTTGCGACCTTTGCCGCGACTACCGCGCTGCCTGTCTGGTTTCTCGCCCGCTTTCTCCTCGGTTTCTTTGCCAGCCTGATCTTCATGCTGAGCGAGGCGTGGATGAACTCGGCCTGCCCCGACCGGCTGCGTGGCCGGGTTTCGGGCCTTTACGGCGCGGGTATCTGCGGCGGGTTCGCCGCCGGTCCGCTCGTCATTCCACTGATGGGAACGGAAGGTGGTTTCGGCTTCGCGTTGACGGCGGTCTATGTGGCGCTCGTCGCTTTTGCCACCGCCCTGTTGACGCTCTCTACCCGCACGACGCCGGAGGCCTCATCCACCCGTGACGTCTTCGTCTTCTTCCGCAGGGCGCCAGTGCTAATCGCCATGGTGCTTGCCTTTGGATTTTCAGACATCGCCGCGATCTCGGTGATGCCGGTCTATTTCGTCAAGACCGGCCATTCGCAGGCTTTTGCCGCACTCAGCGTCACGGTGCTGGCCTTGCCGACCGCCTTGGCCCAGCCGTTCATCGGCGTGCTGCTTGACCGGCTGCCGCGCCAGCGCGTGGCGATCGCCATGGGCGGGATCGGCGCCTTCGCCTTCCTGATCATCCCCTTCCTGACATCGCCGATTGCCATTCTGGCCGATTTTGCCTTGATCGGTGCTGCGAGCTTCTCGCTTTATACCTGCGCGCTGACGATGCTCGGCGAACAGTATCGCGGTAGCATGCTGGTGGCCGGAAGTGCTGCGTTTGCGCTTGCCTATGCGGTCGGCAGCGGCATGGGATCGGGCGCAACGGGATCGATCATGGATCTGTTCGGTGCTCACGCAGCCCCGGTCAGCGTTGGCTTGATCCTGGTGGTTTTCACGCTGTTCATGGTTTTCACGATACGGCAGAAAGCGGCATGAGCAACATCGGCTACACCTTCTTCAGTGTCCCCTGATGGAAGACCATGCGCCAATGACCATTCGTTCGGCGCCAGATCGATGATCGCAGCACATGCCGGCCCTCACCTGCCGTTTCACAGGTGAGCAGCGCGACAGTCTCAGAGAGGCGTTTCAGCTGGTAGTTTTCCGATCGTACGGATGGCCCGGCAGGCTTTGCTTCGGCGGCCAGCGCGGCAATCGTATCGGCGCGGCCATAGGCCTGACCGGAGCTGCCGATTTCGGTGAAATCCGCATCGAGCAATTCACTGGTCAAAAAAACAGAACCGCGCACCTGCGGGTCGTGGAGACGTTGCTCCAGTTGCCTCAGATGCGCGGCGAGATCGTTTTCGGACATATCGTCCATATGACTTCAGGCGATCAGACGAACTGGCTGAGGCCAGGAACCGAGGCAACGACTTCGTCGACCACGTCGGCGCCGGCTTGTTCCTTGGCATAACCGATGGTTTCCTTGGCAAGCGCGGTGATTTCGCCCATGCCGAGGCCTTGGCTCATCAGCTGCTGGCCGAGCGCCATGACGCCGCCGCCGGCGCCGACTGCGCTGAGCAAGCCACCGAGCAGACCACCACCGCCACCCGTGCCTTCGCCGTTATACTGCGCAATCAGTGCATCGGCGCCCGGAATGGCTTCGATCATCTTGGCAACCGGGCCGTCTGCCGCTTCGCGCTGCAGAAAGCCGAGCATCATGCCGATGGCCTTTTCAGCTGTTGCCGGGTCGATGCCGACATTTTCCGCAACGCGGGTGATCAGTTCGTTCATGGTGATTCTCCTCAAATATTTGACGTTAACGTCAAGGTAAATTATCTGGAATTGAAACTCAAGCGCCCTTCGGTACGGGTATCCACAGCGCGAGAACGGCAATATCGTTTCATGCCTCGGTGGCAAATACAATGCGGCCATCCAGCGCGCAAATCCCGTCTTTTGCATGGCAATCCTTCTGTTGCCGCTGACCGGTACTCCTCCTATAACAGTGTTGAGAAAACAATGTGATGAAGGCTGGCGTGCTGCCGGCTTTCATTGGCGAAACGGAGACAAGGCCCACATGCTTGAGGACGGGAAGCTCTATATCGGCACCAGCCGGAAACCGGACGACACGATCAACAAGGGCGAATATCTGGATTTCAAATTCGGCAACCGTCACGGCCTCGTGACCGGGGCCACCGGCACCGGCAAGACCGTGACGCTGCAGATTCTGGCGGAGAGCTTTTCCAATGCCGGCGTGCCTGTTTTCTGTGCTGACGTGAAAGGCGACCTGTCCGGCATCGGCGCCATCGGCGAACCGAAGGACTGGGTGACCAAGCGGGCCGAACAGATCGGCTTCACCGATTTTGCCTTCCAGGAATTCCCGGTGATCTTCTGGGATCTCTATGGTGAAAAAGGCCACCGCGTGCGCACCACCATGTCGGAGATGGGGCCTTTGCTGCTCTCCCGGCTGATGAACGCCACCGATGCCCAGGAGGGCGTTATCAACATCGCCTTCAAGATCGCCGACGAAGGCGGGCTGCCGCTCTTGGATCTCAAGGATTTCCAGGCGATGCTCAACTACATGGCCGAAAATGCCTCGGCACTTTCGGGCAAATACGGGCTGATCTCCAAGGCCTCGGTCGGCTCCATCCAGCGCGAACTGCTGATCCTCGAGCAGCAGGGCGCCAAGAATTTTTTCGGCGAACCGGCGCTCAAGGTGTCCGATATCATGCGCACCACCCGCGACGGCCGCGGCGCCATCTCGGTTCTGGCTGCCGACAAGCTGATGATGAACCCGCGCCTCTACGGCACATTCCTGCTCTGGCTGATGTCGGAACTGTTCGAGGAACTGCCCGAGATCGGCGATCCCGACAAGCCGAGACTGGTTTTCTTCTTCGACGAAGCGCATCTGCTGTTCAACGATGCACCGAAGGTTCTGCTGGAGCGCATCGAGCAGGTCGTGCGCCTGATCCGTTCCAAGGGCGTCGGCATCTATTTCGTCACCCAGAACCCGCTCGACGTGCCGGAAACCGTGCTGGCGCAGCTCGGTAACCGCATCCAGCATGCGCTGCGCGCCTATACTCCGCGCGAACAGAAGGCCGTGAAGACGGCGGCTGACACCTTCCGTCCCAACCCGGATTTCGACTGCGCCACGGTCATCACCAACCTTGGCACCGGCGAGGCTTTGGTCTCGACGCTCGAAGGCAAAGGCTCGCCATCAATGGTCGAGCGCACGCTGATCCGCCCGCCGTCGAGCCGAGCCGGCCCGCTGACCGAGGCCGAACGCGCCAACATCATGAGCATCAGTCCCGTCGCGGGCCAGTATGACAAGGATGTCGACCGGGAATCGGCCTATGAGCTTTTGGCCCAGCGCGCCGCCAAGGCAACACAGCAGGCGGAGGATACTCGGGAGACTTCGGAAGCTCCGCCGCCAGCCGCCCCCGGCGGCAGCCGCTGGACCCTGCCCGGCTTCGGCGATGACGATGCGCAGGCGCCGTCACAACCCAAGCCGAAGCCCCGCGCCGGTTATCAGCGCGAAACCGTCGCGGAAGCGGCAATGAAATCGGTTGCCCGCACCGTCGCCTCCTCACTCGGAAGGGCTTTGGTGCGCGGCATTTTGGGAAGCTTGAGGCGATAAACGCCGCATCGGCTTGGAACGCAAAACGGCGGCCCCGATGTGGCCGCCGTTTTTTATTTGTCCGATCCTGCCTCGCGTTAGGCGAGCTTGGCCGAGATTTCGGTCGAGGTGCGGAGCGCATGGCTGTAGGGGCAAACGATATGGGCTGCAGCGACGAGCTTTTCGCCGACTTCGCGATCGACGCCCGGCAGGCTGACGGAGATCGACGGGCTGATGTAGAAGCCGGTGCCGTCTTCGCGCGGACCGATGCCGACCGTTGCGGTGACCGTTGCGTCTTCCGGAATCTTGACCTTTTCCTTGCCGGCGACAAATTTCAGCGCGCCGAGGAAGCAGGCGGAATAGCCGGCTGCAAACAGCTGTTCAGGATTGGTGCCGGTCGCGCCATCGCCGCCGAGTTCCTTCGGAACGGTGAGCGTCACATCGAGAACACCGTCTTCACTGACGGCATGGCCGGCGCGGCCACCGGTTGCGGAAGCTTTGGTTGTGTAGAGAATAGGCATGTCTGTCTCCTTACTGTCTCAGCGGGTTGATGGCGGGGCAAAGTGTTGCCTGATTTTTAAATAGCGCATAATTTAATTGTACGCAATATAATTTTGCAAATTGCAAAATGGTGCACGAACTGCGAAAATGGCATTATGACCAATGATCAAGACATGCGTAAGGACGATCTGAAAGAGGGCGATGCTCTGGCGCTTGGCCAGCAGCTCTGTTTTGCCGTCTACTCGGTGGCCCATGCCTTCAACCGGACCTACAAGCCTCTGCTTGAAAAGTTCGGCCTGACCTACCCGCAATATCTGGTGCTTCTGGCGCTCTGGCAGCAGGATCGGATGACGGTAAAGGGGATAGGCGAGGAACTGGGGCTGGATTCAGGCACGCTCTCGCCGTTGCTGAAGCGGCTGGAAACCGCCGGATTCGTCAGCCGTATTCGCGATAAAGGCGACGAGCGTCAGGTGATCGTGACGCTGACCCCAAAGGGCCAGGCGCTGAAGACCGATGCTTTCGGCATCCTGACGGAAATCGGCAAGGCGACGGGATGCAGCATGGCGGAAGCCGCAGCCCTGCGGTCAGCGCTGCATGGCCTCAGCAATCATCTTGGTGAAAACCAGCAATCCTGAGACGGCAATCCGCCACCGTGCAGGATTTTCAGATCACCAGGATCGGTGCCTTGTCGCGCACGCGATCATAGAGATCGATGACATCCTGGTTGATCAGACGGACGCAGCCGGACGATACGGCCTTGCCGATCGACTGCCATTCCGGCGACCCGTGCAGGCGGTAAAGCGTGTCTTCGCCGTTCTGGAAGATATACATCGCCCGCGCGCCGAGCGGGTTGTCGAGCCCCGGCGCCATGCCACCGTTGGCAATCGAGTATTTTTCCAGATGCGGCTGACGCGCCACCATCTCGTTCGGCGGCTTCCAGCGCGGCCATTTCTGCTTCCACTGGAGGACGCCCCTGCCCGACCAGGCAAAGCCCTCGCGACCGATACCGACGCCGTAGCGCATCGCCGAGCCGTTGGAGAGGATGAGGTAAAGAAAACGCTCGCCGGTATCGACGATGATTGTGCCGGGCTTCTCGCCGAACGTGTTGTCGACCTGCTGACGGTAGAAGCGGGCATCGATCTGTTCGTAAGGCACCGCCGGGATATTGAAGCCACCATCGAATTTGGGGCCGTACATTTCGGCATAATAGGCCGATTGCAGAGGCAGGCCCGTCGGGGTCATGCCATTGCCAACCGGACCTTCCAGCTCGGCGCCGTAGCGCGGATCGGCAAAACGGCCCTCCTGGGACGGGTCGCGAAAATAGGGCGCTGTTTCGGCGCGGAAACGGTCGGTGTTCATCGAAGATGCACAGCCCGCAAGGCCAGCGGACGCGACCGCAAGCCCGGACATATTGAGGAACTGCCGGCGGGAGAGAGCTTTTGAAAGGGTCATTGAACTCTGTAATTCCGTTGACGCATATGGCGAAGACGCGGCCGGTGGCCACGCAGGCATTCTATCCCGGCAGCAAATACCGATCTCTTGCCACAAGTATGGCAATTGCGGCTGGATCGGGGCTTGCGGCCGCTCGATGCCATCACGACTGCGAGAGGAAACGCCTGCGATGCAAAAACGCCACAGGAACCCCCGCCGGGTCTACTTCGCCAACAGGGAAACAAAGGCCGCCGGAGCGACCGGGCGGCTGAAGAAATAGCCCTGAATATCGTCGCAGCCGCTGGCCGCCAGGAAATCCACCTGGTCCTGCGTTTCCACACCTTCGGCAATGACCTGCATCTGCAGCTTCTGCGCCAGCGAGATAATCGCGCCGGTAATCGCCCGGTCGTCGGCGTCACCCGGAATATCCTGGACGAAGGAGCGGTCTATCTTCAGGCGGCGGACGGGAAAGCGCTTCAGCGCACTGAGGCTGGAATATCCGGTGCCGAAATCATCGATGGCCAGATGGACGCCAAGCGCTTCCAGCTCGTGCATGGTGGCAACCGCAGAGGCGACATCCTGCATGATCAGGCTCTCGGTCAATTCCAGCTCAAGATAACAAGCCTCCAGTCCGCTCTCCTCCAGCGCTTCGGCGACCTTCGACACCCAGTTGCGCTCCTTGAACTGACGCGCGGACACATTGACGCTGACGACAATTGGCGGAAGGCCGGCATCCTGCCAGGCCTTGTTCTGCCGGCAGGCTTCGTTCAGCACCCATTCGCCGATCGGCACGATCAGGCCGGTTTCCTCGGCCAGCGGAATGAAGTCGCCCGGCGAAATCAGGCCGCGCTCGGGGTGCTGCCAGCGCAGCAGCGATTCCGCGGCAAAAACGCTGCCGGTCTTCAGGTTCATCTGCGGCTGATAGTGCAGCACGAATTCGGCGCGGACGACCGCGTCGCGCAGCTCTTCGTGACGCCGCAGGCTCTCATGCGCCTTGGCCGCCATCTGGGCGTCGAACACCTGCAAATTGTTACGGCCGACCTCCTTGGCCCGGTACATGGCGGAATCGGCATTGGCGAGCAATTCGGCCGCGATCGCACCATGTTCGGGATAACAGACGACGCCCATCGAACAACTGACCTGCAGGCTGCGCCCGGCGAGCACGACCGGCGCACCGATCGCTGCGCGGATCGCCTCCAGACGGGATAGGACCACCGCGTTTTCCGGTGGGAGACCATTGAGTAGAATGATGAACTCGTCGCCACCCACCCGCACGATCATGTCCGACTTGCGCACGCAGGACAGCATCCGCCGCGCGACCACCTGCAAAAGTTCATCCCCGGCGTGGTGGCCGAGCGTATCATTGATCAGCTTGAAATTATCCAGGTCGAGAAAGGCCAGCGCCACCCACTGGCCCGTCATGCGGGCCTGCTCCAGGGCTCTGGCGACGCGCTCATCGAACATCGCCCGGTTCGGCAAGCCGGTCAGGGCGTCGTGATGCGCCATGAACTGGATGCGCTCTTCCGATTGCTGCCGTTCAATGGCAATGCCGGCAAGATGCGCCGCCATCGAAATGAGGTCAGTCTGCTCTGCCGAAGGCGTTCCGGGTTGATGCGAATAGAGGGCGAACGTGCCGAGCACCTTCCCCTGGTAGGAGAGGATCGGCATCGACCAGCAGGACCGATATGCGAATGGCCGGACCATGTCTGCATAATCTTCCCAGAGCGGATCCGACTGGATGTCGGAGACGAACACCGCCTCGCCACGAAAAGCTGCCGTGCCGCAGGAGCCGACTTTCGGACCAATGGCGATGCCATGGATCGCGGCGCAGTAGGCATTGTCAAGCCCCGGCGCTGCGCCGGTCAAAAGATGCCGCTGGTCTGGAGACAAAAGCAGGATCGAGCCGATAATGCCGGGCAAATGCGCTTCGATCATCAGGATCAGTTCGTTGAAGAACTCGGAGAGCGGCGTGCTGGTGGCAATCAGCTCCAGAAGACGCGCCTGGCCGAGGAGAAGACGTTCTGCCCGCTTGCGATCGGTGATATCGCGCGAAATACCGACAATGCCGATGGTTTTCCCCTGCTTGTCGCGCAGCGGTACCTTCGATGTCATCAGCCAGCGCTCATCCTTGCTGACCGCATTCAGCTCCTCGATGCCGAACATCGGTTCGCCGGTTTCGATCACCCGCCGCTCGGCCTGCTCAAAATGGCGGGCATTGTCCAAAGTATGGATATCGTAGTCGGTCTTGCCGACGATCTCATGGGCTTCGCGAAACCCGTTTTCGGTAACGGTTGCCCGATTGGCTACAAGAAAGCGGCCGTCGAGATCCTTGGCATAGATGTAGTCAGGGATGTGATTCATCATCGTTTCGAGCCAGTAATGGCGATCGGCGATGTCAGGTTCGGGGCCGAACATGCGCGAGACCTCTGCCGCAAGCCGCTGGCTTGCCGCGATCAATCGCTGGGTGTCATCATTACTGGCAATTCGTGCTCCGCCGTCCCTTCGATAGCGGTCCAAACCCTTCGTCACGCAAGCCTCCAAGGACGGATGCACCGTTCCAGCCGTCTCTTCCCTGTTCCCCAACCCGATTTCTACCAGCCATAAGTTATTCTTCCCTAAACACAACTTTCTAAAATAAACGCATCACGCCCCAAACTCCTCCGGCGCTCAACCAGAAAGAGTGAGAATACGGCAGCAGCCGTGCCATTTCGACACACTCCGCGCTGGCATGCTCTATGCATGGAGCGTGGAAAGGATTCGCCATGCTCACCAGACGCCTGCTCCTGTCTTCGATCGCCTCCCTGGCCTGCCTGGAGGCCATCGCCGCCGCCCTCAAGCCGGCTCAGACTGGCCTGCGAGGCACCATCGATATTTCCGGATATGGGGTCAGGCCGGGCAAAACCGGAGATCAAAGCAAGGCGCTCGACCGGCTCTTCAAAGAGGCTGCCGAAAAGGGATTGCCGGTTTTTTTGCCCGCTGGTGATTACCATCTGTCGGGGGTCTCCCTGCCCGACAACCTGTGGCTCAGCGGTGTCCCGGGCCAGACCCGGCTGATCCATGCCGGCGGCGGCAGCTTCATCTCCGGTGAAGCTCTCACGAGGATTACCCTGTCGGACCTTGCTTTCGACGGTGGCGGTAAATCCCTTGGGGACGACGTGCAGGGGCTTCTCAATTTGCGCGGCGTCACCGATCTCAAAATCGAGAACTGCACGATCACCGGCTCCGCCAGACACGGCATCAACGCCGAGCGCTGCGGTGGCCGCATCACCGGCAACAGCATTTCACAGGCGGCCTTTTCCGGCCTCTACGCGGTGGAAAGCGAACGGCTGGCGATCACCGCCAACACGGTATCGGACTGCGGCAATGGCGGCATTCTCGTGCATCGCTGGGAGCTGGGCGAAGACAACACGATCGTCAGCGGCAACCGCGTGTTCAAGATTGGTGCAAAGGATGGCGGCACCGGCGAAAATGGCAATGGGATCAGTGTTTTTCGCGCCGGCAATGTGATGATCATGGACAATCACATCTCTGACTGTGCCTTCTCCGCCATACGCGCCAACGCCGCCACCAATGTGCAGATTTCCAACAACAAGTGCCTGCGTTCCGGTGAGACAGCGATCTATTCCGAGTTCGGTTTTCAGGGCGCCATCGTCTCCGGCAATCTGGTCGATGGCGCCGCCAACGGCATCCTGATCGTCAATTTCGACGAGGGTGGCAGGCTTGCGACTGTCAGCGACAATATCATCCGCAACCTGCATCCCGATGGGCCCTACATTCACGATGGTGCCGGTTTCGGTTTCGGCATTGCGGCGGAGGCGGACACGGTGATTTCGGGTAACGTCATCGAAAACGCACCGAAATGGGGCCTGATGCTCGGTTGGGGGCCCTATATGCGCGGCATCGTCGCGACCGGCAATCTGGTGCGCGACGCCGGTGGCGGCTGCGCGGTTACGGTGGTCGAAGGGGCCGGCACCGCGCTCATCGCCAACAACCTGTTCCTGGACGTCAAGGACGGCGCGGTGTTCGGCTACCGCTGGAACGAGAAATCCACCGGTGATCTTCTGGTGGGGGGAAGCGAGGCCTTCGCGCACCTGACCCTCACCGGTAACCGCATGGCCTAAAACCGCTCACATCAAAAGATTTCATGTCAGATATCACCGCTCTGCGCTTCAAGCCCCGATCCGCTTGGAATAGTTTGCTACGAAAATCAAACGGAGGGACAGACATGCTGACAATCTACGGCGTTTACTGCTCGCGGGCCTCGCGCAACTACTGGATGGCGGAGGAACTCGGCATTCCCTTTCAGTCCGTGCCGGTGATCCAGGCACGCAGGCTGGCCGATCCGCTGGCCGCAGACGCGCAGATGAATACGAAGTCGCCCTCCTTCCTCGCCGTCAACCCGATGGGGCTGATCCCGGCGATCGAGGATGAGGGACTGGTCCTGGCTGAATCGCTTGCCAACAATCTCTATCTCGCCCGCAAGCACGGCGGCCCGCTGGCCGGAGCAACCGTGCGCGAAGAGGGCGAAATGACCGCCTGGACCCTGTGGGCGGCAACCGAGGTCGAACCGCATACGGTGAAGATCGTGCTGACCTACGACAACAATCAGGAAAACACCCCGGCCGGCAAGGCACTGATCGAATCCTGCGTGAAGGGGCTGGAGCGTCCACTTGCACGGCTCGAACAGCACCTGCTGACAGCGAACTATGTCGTCGGCAACCGTTTCACCGTCGCCGATCTCAATCTGGCAGAAGTGCTGCGTTATGCGATGAGCGAGACCTACCTGTTCGATAGATACCCCGCCGTCAGGGCCTGGCTTACCCGCTGCCATGCACGGCCGGCATTCGAGGCAATGATGGCCGGACGGCGCAGAGAAACGCAGGCCGCCTGACACCTATTCGAAACCCAGACGCCGCATGCTTCCGGCAATTTCGTCACGTACCCATTGCTTGAAGGCCAAAACCGTCTTGGTTTCGCGGCGCGAGGGCGGCGTGACAAAATAATGCGCGAACCCTGTTGCCGCCCGCAGGGGAAAAGGCATGACCAGCCGCTTTTCGATCAGGGAATAGGCGGCCAGCGTCTGCCAGGCAAGCATTACCCCCTGCCCGGCAATCGCCGCATCAAGGCAGAGAGACGCATCGTTGAAGACATGCCGCGTCACCATCTGCTCTCCCGAGAGCCCCACCTCGCGCAGCCACATCTCCCAACTGAGGGTGGAATGACCATCGATGATGGCCGGAATTTTCAGAATATCCGCCGGCTCCTTCAGTTTTTCTGCAATGGCGGGAGAGCAGACGGGAAAGACCTCCTGTGCCAACAGAAGCTCAGCCTTGACGCCCGGCCAATCGCCGGCGCCGACGCGGATGCCGATATCAACGCCGGCGCTTTCCAGATTGACCAGCGCTGTCGTCGCATCGATGCGCAGCCGGATATCCGGGTGCTTTTCGGTAAACCGGTCCAGACGGTGGACCAGCCACCGAGCGGCGAAAACCGGAGCGACCGAGATCGTCAGGATCGTCTCGTCCCGCCGCCTTGCCGAGGCGACGGCCTGATCCAGCACTTCGAAGCCGCTGGTCAGGCTGGGCAGAAAACTTTCCCCAAACGGGGTGGCTACCAGGCCGCGCGGGCTGCGCTCGAAAAGGATGCGGCCAAGCTGTTTCTCGGTCTTGATGATCTGCTGGCTAACGGCACCGATGGTGACGCCAAGTTCGTCCGCGGCCGCCTGCAGCGAGCCGAGGCGGCCGGTCGCCTCAACCGCCCGCAATCCATTCAGGTGAATGCTGTTGAGGTCCTTCATATAGTTTTCCTATAACCACTGCGGCACAATCTCAATTGAAATTGCTGAGAACAAGGAGGATCATTGCACCATTGAACAAGGATGGTGATGCCATGTTGAAGATTTTCTCGATACTTGAGCACCTGCTTCCGGCACCGGCAGACGATGACGCACAGGCAAGCTGGGGTCGCGACCTGCTGCGTCATCCGGACATTGCCCGGATGGATACGCGTGAACTGGGCGACCTGCCCTTTCCGGGCAATCCCGTGCGGTTATCACCGAAGCTGCCCTGCGAGGCATGCCGGGCCTGAGCCACATCTGGAGGCTTGAACCGTGTGCGGTTTCAGCAGACAGTGATCTGTCCCGGCGGGCAGGATCATGACCGGCAATCAGGACACGGATTTCGAACGCGTAACGCGGCTCGCCACGGCGGCGGGCCTGCCAGAGATTGCGCCGGGGACCTCCTATGGAACGCCAGCACTTCTGGTGCGGGGCAAGATGTTCGTGCGCATCAAGGAAGCAGGCATCCTGGTCGTCATGTGCGCGACTGAGGAAAAGGCCATGCTGATGGAGTTGGCGCCGGAATTCTACTTCGAAACCGATCACTACAAGGGCTGGCCGGCCATGCTGGTCCGGCTTGACGTCATCGGCGACCGGGATTTGACGCAGCGACTGATCAGCGCCTGGCGGCAGAAGGCGCCGAAGCCCTTGCCGCCAGTTTTACTGCGCCTGCGGCGCCTTGGCCTAACCGCCAGTGACGGATAGAACCTTTTTCACGGCAGGACGTTCAGCCATGCGCAGGCTGTGTTCGTAGACTTTCGGGAAGCGCCTGGGATCGACACCGTCGCCTTCCAGCCAGCTCGTAAAGGTAAACAGGTATGGGTCAGCGATCGAAAAGGTTTCCCCCATCACCCAAGGCCCGGAAAACATGGTGGTTTCGATCAGATCGAAGCACTCACTCATATTGCTGGCCACCTTCAACGTCATAGCCTCTATGACCGCCGGATCATCGGCCCAGCGGCTGCCACGGCGCTTGTGAGCGTGCGCGACATGCACAGTCGAGCACAGATAGGCATTGAAGGACTGAATGCGCGCAAACTCGAATGGATCCTGCGGGACACCGATCGGCGTACCTGCAAAGCTTTGGCCTATATAGGCAAGGATGGCGGGAGATTCAGTAATGACACCGCGATCCGTCACAAGGGCCGGAACGCGGCCCTTCGGATTGAGGCGCAGGAATTCGGGTGCGCGCTGCTGCTGCTTGCCGAAATCGATCCTTTCGGCCTCATAAACCGCGCCGGCTTCTTCCAGGGCAATATGCGATGCCTGCGAGCAGCTTCCGGGCGAAAAATACAGCTTCAACATGCAGGCTCTCCATTCATCCACCGGCGGCAGGCCGGTATGCTCCAGCGGGAAACATACCAACCACGCCGAATGTTCGCCAGTCATTTGCCAGTGATCATGCCCGTATGGTCACGGCACAGCCCGGAACATCCTCGAGCCGGAAATAGACCGGAATGCCGCGCTCGCGGGCAATCCGCACGTCATTGTCGGCACCCTTGCTTTCGCCCGGCAGGCGCAGGACAGCCTCGCACAGCTGCAGAAGCCGTCCGGCGACGGGATGGAATATCTCCTCGTAGAGTTCGTCGCCAACTTCACGTCCGCCCGCCGCATGCCAGATCGGCAACGCCACCCATTCACCGATCATCGGCACGTGGCCCGCCTGAAACAGCGCATGCGACGGCGCTTCCAGACGCCTGAGGTTTGCCGCCATCTTTTCCGGATCGTCGCCGGTGCCGGACCGGTAGGGACCCGCAATCAAGATCAGCATGATCATCTCCATAAATTGCACGATATTTCCATATTATTCTGGATATTTCACGATAAATCATGCAATATCGTGCATAGTCAAGATATGATTTGGAGACAAAAATGCTGACGTCCCAACGGCGGGCACTGATCTCGGCACGGCTGGCCAGCGACGGGCAGATCGTAGCCGGCGAACTGGCGCAAGAACTCGAGCTGTCGGAAGACACGATCCGGCGCGACTTGCGTGACATGGCGGCGGCCGGTCTGTTGAAGCGGGTGCATGGTGGCGCTTTACCGGTGACGCCGCCGCTGCCGGATATCGAAACCCGCCAGACGATGTCTCCCGACATCAAGAAACGGCTGGGGCGCAAGGCAGCGGAACTGGTGCGGGCGGGGCAACTGGTCTTCATCGATGGCGGCACGACCAATGCCGAACTGGTGCGCGCCCTGCCGCGTGAAATGCCGCTGACAATCGCGACGCACAGCCCGGCAATCGCAGCGCTTTTGGAAAAGAACCGGGCCGAGGTGATCCTGATCGGCGGCCGGCTCTACAAGCACTCGATGGTCTCGACGGGCGCGACGGCCCTTGCGGCAATCGGCATGATGCGCCCCGACATCTTCTTCCTCGGCGCGACGGCCATCCATCCGGCGCGCGGCCTTTCGACCGGCGATTACGAGGAAGCCGCCGTCAAACGCGCCATTGCGGCACGCTCGGCAGAAACGGTGGCATTGCTGACGGAGGAAAAACTCGGCACCGTCTCACCGCACCACATCACCGGCATCGAGGACATGTCGGCCCTCATCATACCCGCCGGCATGGCACCCGAGACCAGCGCGCCCTACCGGCAGACGGCGATGCGGATCATTGAGGCGTGAGGTTCAGGCAAAAGCGCCGGTGACCCTGACATCGCCGACATGGATGCCGTTCCAGTTTTTCATCGAATGGTTGGCCTGCGCCATCAGGCTTTGGTGCAATTCCGGTTCATCGTTGAAGAAGCGCGCGAGCGTGGCGGCGACCATCGCTTCGGCGGCGCGGGTGGTGCCATCCTCGCATTTCAGCGCGATCGCGATGCCCTTTTCCGGGATGGCGGCGCAGAACACGCCTTCGGCACCGGTCTTGGCGAAGATGCGACCGGGTGCCGTCTGCATCAGTCTTGTGCAGGCGCGCTTGCTGCCCGCGACATAGAAGGGCTCAGCCATGCAGGCTTCGATCAGGCGCTTTGAGGCTTTGGCGCGCAGCGGTTCAAGGCCAGTGCCCGTTGCCATTTTGGCAAAGCCATGGGCAAGGCCCTTCAAAGGCACGGCGTAGGTCGGGATCGAGCAGCCATCGGTGCCGCAATTGTCATGGGCAAGGACCGCGCCCGTCAGGCTTTCCATGACACCGCGGATTTCGCGCTGCAGGGGATGATCATAGGTGACGTAGCCGGTGGGCTCCTCGCCGCTATGGCAGCAGGCACAGATGAAGCCGGCATGTTTGCCGGAGCAATTGTTGTGCAGCGCCGAAGGATGTTCCAGCGCCCGCGCCTGGCTGATGATGGTGTCCTGATTGAACGACCAGTGGGCGCCGCATTCGAGCGTCGAGACGTCCCTGCCCGCTGCCGACAGCATTTCTGCGGCGAGCGCCACGTGTTCCGGCTCGCCATTGTGCGAGGAGCAGGAGAGCGCCAAGGCCCGCTTGTCGAAACCGTAGGCATCGGCTGCCCCCGTTTCCATCAGCGGCAGCGCCTGCATGGCCTTGCAGGCCGAGCGCGGGAAGACGCCAACGTCGGTATCGCCGAGCGAAAACACGGTCTTGCCATCCCCATCGACGACGATGACCATGCCGCGATGGCGGCTTTCGACCAGATTACCACGCGTGACTTCAACAAGAACCGGGTTCGACATGGTTGTGCCCTCAAAAATCCAACATCTGCCCTGTCTTTAGACCAAGACAGAGCAACGCAAAACCCGGACGGACCCATGAAATTTTTCCGCAAGCTGTTTCTTGCCATCCTGTTCGTCTATCTGCTGCCGGCGCTCGCCTCCGCAGGCTGGTGGTATGTCAAGGAAAGGCCGGAAAACTGGCGCGAGGCGGACTGGACCTCCGCCCATATCCTGCCGAAACCGCAGGACGATCCGGATGCGGCGATCTATATCTTTTCCGCCACGACAGGCGGCATGAAGGGGGCAGTTGCCAGCCATTCCTGGATCGTCACCAAGGGACGCGACGATACGGCCTATAATCGTTACGACAAGGTCGGCTGGGGCTCGCCGATCCGCCGCAACGGCTATCCGGCCGATGCGCGTTGGTACTCCAACACGCCGAACCTGGTGACCAGCGTCAGAGGCGACGAGGCCACCCGCCTGATTTCGAAGGTCGAGCAGGCAATCCAGTCCTACCCCTATGCGACATCAGGCGCCTACCGGATCTGGCCGGGACCGAACTCCAACACGTTCGTCGCCCATGTGCTGCGCTCTGTGCCTGAACTCGGCGCGGTTCTACCGCCGGATGCAGTCGGCCGCGACTACCTGCCGGAGGGCAAGCTATTTTCGATCGATGCCGACGGAATGGACATGCATGCGACGCTGTACGGACTGCTCGGCGTTTCAGCCGGCGTTCGGAGCGGGCTTGAGGTCCATTTCATGGGATTGGTGGCGGGGATTGATGTAATGCGCCCGGCCGTGAAGATACCGGCACTGGGGCGGTTCGGGGTTTAGAAGACAAACAAAAAGGGCCGCTTCACAGCGGCCCTCCATGAGTTTTGGCCAGGTAAAAGGCCCGGACCGTATCTTCTCAGAGACACGACCCGCAGGAAGGCGGGTTCAGATCGAGGGCTGCCTCGTTCCGATCACTACAACTCCCATGCCCTTTACGAGGTTTAAAATCTCATTAGACACTGGATCACCTTCCTTTCGTTCAATTGAAGATAAGTTAAAGGTAGTCCGATTCTTGCCGATTGCAAGAGCAGTCCGGATAAGACTTTAGAAGGTCATGACGATCTTGCCGATATGATCGCCGGCCTCCATCAAACGATGTGCTTCCGCGACCTTGGTGAACGGCACGATCGCGTGCATCACCGGCGCAATGTCGCCGTCTTCCAGAAGCGGCCAGACATTGTCTTCAAGATCGTCGCGGATCGATTCCTTCTCGGAGGCCGTGCGTGGACGCATGGCCGAGCCCATGATGTGCAGGCGCTTGCCAAGAATGGCGGCGATGTTGGCTTTTTCGACGGTGGCACCTCCAAGAAAAGCGATGATCGACAGGCGGCCATCCTTGGCGAGTGAGCCGATGTTACGATCAAAATAGGGACCACCGACCATGTCGAGAATGACATCGACGCCCATGCCGCCGGTTTCCTCAAGAATGACCGCCTTGAAATCCTGCTCGCGGTAATTGATCGCCCGCTTGGCACCCAGCGAAACGCAGGCATCGCATTTGTCCTTGCTGCCGGCCGTCACGAAGACTTCGGCGCCGAAGGCGCGGGCAAGCTGGATGGCGGTGGTGCCGATGCCACTCGAGCCGCCGTGAATGAGAATCTTTTCGCCTTCGACCAGATCGGCCATCTGGAAGACGTTGGCCCAGACGGTGAAGAAGGTTTCCGGCAGGGCCGCCGCGCGCGCCGCATCGTAGCCTTTCGGCCAGGGCATCGCCTGCGTTGCCGGAAGGGCGCAGAATTCGGCATAACCGCCGCCATTGGCAAGGCCACAGACCTTATCACCGACGATGAACCCTTCGGCGCCCTCGCCCATGGCCACGACTTCACCGGCCACTTCCAGCCCAAGGATCGGGCTTGCGCCCGGCGGCGGCGGATAATTTCCGAGCCGCTGCAGCACATCCGGCCGATTGACCCCTGCCGCCTCGACACGGATCAGGATGTCGCCGGGCTTCAGATCCGGCAATGGACCGCGGGCCAGAACCATCTTTTCCGGTCCACCGGGGGACGGAAGGTCGACATAGGTCATTTCGCTCGGCAGGGTCACGGTGTTCTCCTTGATAGATGCTGACCGGTTATCTAGCGCGCCGGTTAAAAACGGCAAAGCAATTCAAACTGCTGACAAACGCATTTTCTACGGCAAAGCCGCTGTCTTGGCATCCGCTATCCACATCGCTCCGACTTGAGGGGCATTGAGCGTCAAACGCTGCGCTGCATCGTGGCAAAATTAAGCCTGCCACTCCCCTGCAAACATTAAGTTTCTTTAATTTGAAACCACCCAAAACCCGGCTTAGCCTCGCAGCCGAACCGGGAGCCACCGGCGGTCCCCACCGCGACGCGACGGACTTCTGACGGTTTGCGATGACCGGTCCCGATGCAGGGACCAAATAAGGACGACACCATGCGTGCCCTTCTGACCTCGTTGACGATCCTTTCCGCCATCTCCCTGTCTTCTACCGCCTTTGCGGCAAGCACCACGACCGGCACCATCCGCGCCTATGACATGAAGGCGATGACCGTGACCTTGAAGAACGGCACCCAATACATGCTACCTGCGTCATTCAAGAATCCGGGGCTCAAGGTCGGTGAAAAGGTGACAATCGCCTATGAGACGATGGGCAAGAAGCATCAGGCAACATCAGTGACGCCTGTCATGAAGTGACGCCTACACCGTCCGCATGAGCGTACCCGATCGCGGCTAGACGCTTCGGGATCATGCAGAAGCGGGCTGGAACCCATGATGGGTTTCAGCCCGTTTTTTCGTTTTCAGATGATGAAGGAAAGAGGATCAGGCCGCCTCGCCGAACAGATCGAAAACCAGGCCGTCATCGCTTTCCTTGGCCCGGCTCTTGATTTCGGCAATACGGGCGCTGACGGCCTGGGCGTCGGAAAAGACAAAGCCTTCCGGCAGGATCAGCACGGCGACCGAGCAGCGCATCAACGGAAAGATGGTGGGCTCGCCGCTGCGTCCATGGCCGGTCATGTAACCCGCCTGCTGGTGCTCTGCCGAATAGAGTTGGCGCACGTCGCTGCGGAATTCCGCAAGAACACGAGAGAGAACGGTCGCAACCTCCTCGCGCGTCCAGCCGCTGACGCCGATGAAGAAATCGTCGCCGCCGACATGGCCGAGAAATTTTTCCTCGCCAATGAAGTGGCGGCGCATCAGGGCGGCAAACAGCGAGATCGCCAGATCGCCCTTCTGGAAGCCGTAGTGATCGTTGAACGGTTTGAAGCTGTCGAAATCGCAGTAACAGAAATAGCGCGCCTCGTCGGCGTCAAGCACGGCGCCCTGGACATAATCGCGAATGGCGCGATTTCCCGGCAGGCCGGTCAAGGGGTTTTGTTCCTGCGCTGTCTTCAGCTGCTTTTCGCTGATGATCTTCAACAGCGACGCCGCCGACAGGATGCCGGCATAGCGCATGTTCTCGGTCAGGATCACGCAATCGCTGCCATCCATGCCGGCAAAGATCTTCAGCATCTCATCGGCCGGCGTCTCGAGATCGGCGATCGGCGCCGGGCTGACGAAATGCGAGATATGACGCTGATAGAGATGGTTCTTCAGCAGATCGCGTCCGAAGGGGTGATAGATCATCTCCTTGACGTGATATTCATGCAGCACACCGCGCGGCTCGCCATTGGCATTCAGCACCGGAAAGAAGCTGCGCTGTGGCGAGCGGCGGAACAGCTCGAACACAGAATCCAGATCGTCGTTTTCGCGCAAAGCCGGCACCTGCTCCACCTGCTTGCGGATGAGGATGCTATCGAGCGAGCTCGACTGACGCCGGGTGCCGGCGGTCTGTTCCAGATGCGGATAGGCCGGCTGCAGATCGGCAAAATGTACGGTTGGGCGGGCAACGAAATAGCCCTGGACGAGATCGCAACCCAGATCGCGGCAGGTGGCGAACTCGGCCTCGGTCTCCACGCCTTCGGCGATCACCCGTGTGCCGAGCACATGGGCAGTGTTGACCGTGTGGCGGACCATGTGGCGCTTGCGGGGACTGGATTCGATGCCCGAAATGAAATGCCGGTCGATCTTCAGATAGTCGACCGGCTGATCGCAGAGCAGTTTCAGGCCGTTGAAGCCAACGCCGAAATCATCGATCGCCAGTTTGAAACCCGCCAGCCGCAGGCGTTTCACCAAGCCGGAATAATCCGGCATCTTGCCGCTGTCGAACCGCTCCGACAGTTCGAAGCAGATCGACGATGGCGGAATGTTCGATCGCTTCAGGTGCTTGCCGAGCCGCTCGACAAGATCGCCTTCGTGGCCGATCAACCGGCTATCGAAATTGACGAACAAGGTTCGTGCAGAAAAATCCGGCAGGCTGGCAAAGCCGGCAAAGGCGCGGGTATTGACCATGTGCTCCAGCGCCAGAAGCTGCCCCGCCTCTTCTGCCTTGTCGAGCAGCTCGATCGGCGACTTGAAACCCAGCCGCTCGAAACCGCGCATCAGCGTTTCGTAGCCGAACACGGCCCCGGTGGCGATCTCGGCGATCGGCTGGAAGGCATTTTCGATCGCAAGCTTGGCCAGCGTGACGATCTGGTCGTCACCGAAACGGCGCAGGGACAGCATTTCGGCGGGGGCAGCGGACATGGGGACTCCGGAGGCGATATCAGATCGCGCGGAGGATCGTCCCGGAAGCCTGAATTTTCCGTTTCCCCAACATGACAGTTTCATGAAAGTTCAATGACTGCCGGGAGTTAGCAGCATCTCACAACCGCCTTCCTGCCAACAGAAAACCAGTCGCTACCCTTTGGCAAGCACGCCGAAGGCGATCAGGGCGAGGCCCTGCATGACCAGATCGATCGCCAGGAACAAGCCGAGGATCCAGAGGCTATTGACCGGCCAGCCGGCGGCGATGATCAGGCCCGCGAGCAACGTGACAAGACCGCCAAGAGCGATCCATCCCCAGCCTGCCAGCGGCCGCAGCTTGAACGCCGTCCATATCCGAAGAACACCGGCAACGATCAGGGCAACGGCCATCATCAATGTCAAGGCGGCAGAGGCAAGCATTGGATTGAGAAAGGCAAAGACGCCGGCGATGGTGTAGCAGGCACCACTGAGGATCCAGTAGAACACACTTTCCCATTTCTTGACCCGGAAGGCCTGCGCCAGATGCAGTATGCCACCGATCAACATGAGCATGCCGACAAAATAGACCGAGGCCGCAGTCGCTGCCATGACATTGCCGAAGGCGATACCGCCAACCATGATCAGCGCCACGCCAAGCGCAACAAACCAGCCCCATTTTTCGCCGAGCGGCGGCCTGAGAGCAATGCCGGAATTCTGAACCATGATACAACCCTCAATTCAACAATGTGAACATTATGTAATCCAAGATAGAATAACAACATTTTAACATGTGAGATCCCGGTTGCGAACCTGCTCTAGATTTTCAGCGCCAGCAGCACCGCACCGCCACCGACCATGCAGACACCAAGCCAATGGGCTGGAGAAAGCCGCTCGCCGAGAAAAAACACGGCGAAAAGGGCGACCAGCACGACGCTCAGCTTATCGACCGGCGCAACCTGGGCCGCATTTCCCATTTTCAGCGCCCGGAAGTAGCACAGCCAGGACGCGCCGGTCGCCAGCCCCGAAAGCACGAGAAACAGCCAGCTCTTGCCCGACACCGACGCCGGCGCCTGCCAGTTGCCCGTCAGGAACAGCATCAGGCCGATCGCAAGCAGGATGACGATCGTACGGACGAAGGTCGCAAAATCCGAATTGACGTTCTCGATGCCGATCTTGGCGAAGATGGCCGTGAGTGCCGCAAACGCAGCGGACAGAAGTGCCCATGCCTGCCAGGAGGAAAACAGATATTTCATAGGCATGGTCCTCTTGCTCTGCCGCGTTCAGCAGCCACTGCCAGTTGAAGCCGAGGCTCGTTTCGATGGCAAGAAAATCCTTTGGCCACAGCCTTCGTTTTTTATTGATTGATGGATCAATCAAAAATACACTGCCGACAACAGGGGAGGAATGATGCCAAAAGTCGGAATGGAACCGGTGCGCCGCAAAGCGCTTGTGGACGCGGCGCTGCATGTGATCGGCGATCAGGGCACGCTGTCGGTCACCATGTCCGACATCGCGCGGCAGGCCGGGGTTTCGGCGGCGCTGGCGCATCATTATTTCGGCAGCAAGGAACAGTTGCTGGTCGAGACCGTACGTTCCCTTCTGAAACAGTTGCGTGACGATACGGTGAAGGCCCTCATGGCCGCTGCAACGCCCCGCGAAAAACTGTCGGCGCTCGTGCGGGTCAGCTTCCAGGCGGATCAATTCGCGCCGGAAACCATCGCGGCCTGGCTGGCCTTCTACTCCGAGGCGCAGCGCTCGGAGGAGACGCGCCGCTTCCTGGTGATCTATGCACGCCGGCTGCATTCCAATCTCGTCGCCAACCTGAAGCAGCTCTGTGTCGCAGATGATGCGCAGCGTATCGCAGAGGGCACCGCAGCAATGATCGACGGGCTTTATATTCGCCGGGCGCTCGGCTCCTCGCCGGTGACGGCGGGCGCCTCGATCGCGCTGACCGACGACTACATCACGCTCAATCTCCATGCCCGCCAGCCACAGGAACATGCCGCATGACCCGGCCGAACATCCTCATCATCATGGTCGACCAGCTGAACGGAAAGTTCTTTCCGGATGGCCCGGCAGAGTTTCTGCACGCGCCGCATATGAAGGCGCTGGCCAAGCGTTCGGCGCGCTTCCGCAACAATTACACCTCCTCGCCGCTCTGCGCCCCTGCCCGCGCCTCGCTGATGGCCGGACAATTGCCGAGCCGGACGCAGGTCTATGACAATGCCGCCGAATATGTCTCGTCGATCCCGACCTATGCCCACCACCTGCGCCGCGCCGGTTATTACACGGCCCTGTCGGGCAAAATGCACTTCGTCGGCCCGGACCAGTTGCATGGTTTCGAGGAGCGGCTGACGACGGATATCTATCCGGCCGATTTCGGCTGGACACCGGATTACCGCAAGCCGGGTGAGCGGATCGACTGGTGGTATCACAATCTCGGCTCCGTCACCGGTGCCGGCGTGGCTGAAATCACCAACCAGATGGAATATGACGACGAGGTGGCGTTTCTGGCCAACCAGAAGCTCTATCACCTCAGCCGCGAACACGGCGATGAGGCCCGCCGTCCTTGGGCGCTCACCGTCTCGTTCACCCATCCGCACGACCCCTATGTCGCACGCCGCAAGTTCTGGGATCTCTACAACGATTGCGATCAGCTTCTGCCGGAAGTCGGCGATATCCCGCTTGCGGAGCAGGACCCGCATTCGCAGCGGCTGATCCATGCCTGCGACTACCAGAATTTCTCCGTCACCGAGGAGAACGTCCGCCGATCGCGGCAGGCCTATTTCGCCAATATTTCCTATCTCGACGAAAAAGTCGGCGAACTCGTCGATACGCTGACCCGCACCCGCATGCTGGACGACACGCTGATCCTGTTCTGCTCGGATCATGGCGACATGCTTGGCGAGCGCGGCCTCTGGTTCAAGATGAACTTCTTCGAGGGCTCGGCCCGCGTGCCGCTGATGGTGGCCGGCCCAGGCATCCCCGCCGGCCTGCATCTGGCACCGACCTCCAATCTCGACCTCACCCCGACGCTCTGCGATCTCGCCGGGATCTCGATGGACGAGATCATGCCCTGGACCGACGGCGAAAGCCTGGTACCGGTGATCAACGGCACTGAGCGCATCGCGCCGGTGCTGATGGAATATGCCGCAGAAGGCTCCTATGCGCCGCTGGTCGGCATCCGCGAAGGCAAGTGGAAGTACGTTCACTGCGCGCTCGATCCGGACCAGCTCTACGATCTCGACGCCGACCCTCTGGAACTCAATAATCTTGCAACGGTTGCCGCCCATGCGCCGACGCTGCGCGCTTTCCAGGCGATGCGCGACAGCCGTTGGGACATGGACGCCTTTGATTCCGCCGTGCGCGAAAGCCAGGCGCGCCGCTGGGTGGTCTACGAGGCGCTCAGGAACGGCGCCTATTATCCGTGGGATCATCAGCCGCTGCAAAAGGCATCCGAGCGCTACATGCGCAACCACATGAATCTCGACAATCTCGAAGAATCCAAACGCTTTCCGCGAGGGGAATGACATGAAAGCCCAACCGCCAGCCTCCCATTTCATCGACGGCGAATATGTCGAGGATATCAACGGCGCTGCCTTCGACAGCATTTACCCGGCGACCGGCGAAGTCATCGCCCGGCTGCATGCCGCCACCCCGGCCATCGTCGACAAGGCGATCGCCAGCGCCAAGCGCGCGCAGGGCGAATGGGCGGCGATGAGCCCGACGGCCCGCGGCCGTATCCTCAAGCGCGCCGCCGATATCATGCGGACACGCAACCGCGAACTGTCGGAGCTTGAAACGCTCGATACCGGCAAGCCGATTCAGGAAACCATCGTCGCCGATCCGACCTCGGGTGCCGATGCGTTCGAATTCTTCGGCGGGGTTGCCGCAGCCGCGCTGAACGGCGACTATATTCCGCTCGGTGGCGATTTTGCCTTTACCAAGCGCGTGCCGCTCGGCGTCTGCGTCGGCATCGGCGCCTGGAACTATCCGCAGCAGATCGCCTGCTGGAAGGGCGCTCCGGCGCTGATTGCCGGCAATGCCATGGTCTTTAAGCCGTCCGAGAACACCCCGCTCGGCGCGCTGAAGATCGCCGAGATCCTGTTTGAGGCCGGCCTGCCGAAGGGGCTTTACAACGTCATCCAGGGCGACCGCACGACCGGGCCGCTGCTGGTCAATCACAAGGACGTCGCCAAGGTTTCGCTGACCGGCTCGGTCGAGACCGGCCGCAAGGTGGCGGGGGCTGCAGCCTCGAGCCTGAAGCACGTGACGATGGAGCTTGGCGGCAAGTCGCCGCTGATCGTCTTTGACGACGCCGATCTGGAAAGCGCCATCGGCGGCGCCATGCTCGGCAATTTCTATTCGACTGGCCAGGTCTGTTCGAACGGCACCCGCGTCTTCGTGCAGAAGGGCATCAAGGACAAGTTCCTTGCCCGTCTCAAGGAGCGCACCGAAAAGATCATCATCGGCGACCCAATGGCCGAGGAAACCCAACTTGGGCCGATGGTCTCGCGCGCCCAACTCGACAAGGTGTTTGCCTATATCGAAAAAGGCAAGGCTGAGGGGGCGACGCTTCTGACCGGCGGCGGCATTCCCAATTCAGTGTCTGCCGAGGGCACCTACATCCAGCCGACCGTGTTTGCCGATGTCACCGACACCATGACCATCGCCCGCGAAGAAATCTTCGGGCCGGTCATGTGCGTACTTGATTTCGACCACGAGGACGACGTGATCGCCCGAGCCAATGGCACCGAGTTCGGGCTTTCGGCCGGTGTCTTCACGGCGGACCTTACTCGTGCGCACCGTGTGGTGGACCGGCTGGAGGCAGGCACGCTGTGGATCAACACCTACAATCTCGCCCCGGTGGAAGTGCCGTTCGGCGGATCGAAGCAATCCGGCTTCGGGCGGGAGAACTCGCTGGCGGCGCTCAATCACTACACGGAACTGAAGAGCGTCTATGTGGCGATGGGACCGGTGCAGTCGCCGTATTAATTTAAGAGGTGTTTCGTGTCAGTCGTAGTGTCGAGGTATCGGGCGTTTATTCGCCGCCCTGCGCAGGCGTTCATTGTAGCGCGCAAGGAAGATGCCGATGGGGACGCATACGGCACACCAGAGTGTCAGAGACCAGCCTGTTTGGAAGTGCAGGAATATCGCAGAAAAGAGAGCAGCCCCAAAAAAGAGCTTCTTCCTGTTTTGTCGTTTGAAAGGCTCGAGAATTTTCCCGTTTTCGTTGTCCCGCATATCGCGGTAGACATTGACGGTACTGGCAAACTTCTCTTCCCGACTGTTTTCCGCCTGCTGGCGACTATTCCTCGCGCGCTCAAGACGCTTGAACATTCTACGACTAAAAGTCTCGGAAGCCACGTTTCGTAAACCTCTAATATCCCTCACCAACGATGTGTCACTTATTGTGGCGTTGCTCAAGACGATACAACCATTCCGGTTAATAAACCCAACTATAACTGTCGGATCGCCCCATGCAGAACGCAGCAGACTTCGTCATCATCGGCTCGGGCTCCGCAGGCTCCGCACTCGCCTACCGCCTGTCGGAGGACGGCAAGAATACAGTGCTGGTGCTGGAATTCGGCGGCAGCGATTTCGGGCCGTTTATCCAGATGCCGGCGGCGCTGGCATGGCCGATGAGCATGAGCCGTTACAACTGGGGTTATCTCTCCGAGCCCGAGCCGAACCTCAACAACCGGCGGATCACCGCGCCGCGCGGCAAGGTGATCGGCGGGTCGTCGTCGATCAACGGCATGGTCTATGTGCGCGGCTCGGCTGAGGATTATACCCGCTGGGAAGACGACGGCGCCAAGGGATGGGGTTATGCCGATGTGCTGCCCTACTTCAAGCGGATGGAACATTCGCATGGCGGCGAAGAGGGCTGGCGCGGCACCGACGGGCCGCTGCATGTGCGGCGCGGGCCAAACAAGAACCCGCTGTTCCATGCCTTTGTCGAGGCCGGAAAACAGGCAGGCTTCGAGCTGACCGACGACTATAACGGCTCCAAGCAGGAAGGTTTCGGCCTGATGGAGCAAACGGTGCACAACGGCAAGCGCTGGTCGGCGGCATCCGCCTACCTGAAGCCTGCGCTGAAGCGCCCGAATGTCGACCTGATCCGCTGCTATGCGCGAAAAATCGTCATCGAGAATGGCCGGGCTGTTGGCGTCGAGATCGAGCGCGGCGGCAAGATCGAGGTGGTGAAGGCCAACCGCGAGGTGATCGTCTCGGCCTCGTCGTTCAACTCGCCGAAGCTTTTGATGCTGTCGGGCATCGGTCCGGGCGCGCATCTGAAGGAGATGGGCATCGAGGTGAAGGCCGACCGGCCGGGCGTCGGCGCCAATCTACAGGACCATATGGAATTCTATTTCCAGCAGGTCTCGACCAAGCCGGTGTCGCTCTATTCCTGGCTGCCCTGGTTCTGGCAGGGGGTTGCCGGCGCGCAGTGGATGTTCACCAAATCCGGGCTTGGCACCTCCAACCAGTTCGAGGCCTGCGCATTCCTGCGATCGGCGCCGGGCGTCAAGCAGCCGGATATTCAATATCACTTCCTGCCGGTGGCGATTTCCTATGATGGCAAGGCGGCGGCAAAGAGCCACGGCTTCCAGGTGCATGTCGGCTACAATCACTCGAAATCACGTGGCGCGGTGACGCTGCGCTCGCCGGACGTGAAAGCCGATCCGGTCATCCAGTTCAACTATATGAGCCATCCGGAAGACTGGGAGAAATTCCGCCACTGCGTCCGCCTCACCCGCGAGATCTTTGGCCAGCAGGCATTCGATCAGTATCGCGGCCCAGAGATCCAGCCCGGCGAGAACGTCCAGACCGACGACCAGATCGACGCCTTCCTGCGAGAACATCTGGAAAGCGCCTATCACCCCTGCGGCACCTGCCGGATGGGCGATGCCCGCGATCCGACGGCGGTGGTCGATCCCGAAACCCGCGTGATCGGCGTCGACGGATTGCGCGTTGCGGATTCATCGATCTTCCCGCATGTCACCTACGGCAATCTCAACGGCCCCTCGATCATGACCGGCGAAAAGGCTGCCGACCACATTCTCGGCAAGCAGCCCCTGCCCCGCTCGAACCAGGAGCCGTGGATCAATCCACGCTGGGCGGTCAGCGACCGGTAAACCCTGGCAGCAAGCTGCACCCCGCGGCAAAACGGCTTGGCCTTCAAACCTCCGGCGCGGCTTTCCTGCGCCGGACGAGATTGCACAAATCGGGGCTTTCTGGCTACGAAACGTGCATAATCCTAAAGTACAACTTATAATTTAAGCATTTTTAATCTTCGATTGTTAATTTTGTTGACAGAGCGGACACTTGGCGGCGGCCCATGATGGGACATCGCCCTCTGTTTCCGGTGTCGCGCCCGATCGTCATACCCACCTTGCCAAGGCCAGTCGTTGACGAATGCCGTCGCTTTCTTGCGCCGTCATCGCATGCGGACGCGTGCCTTGCCGGCAACCGAGAAGTAGATTCATGACAATCAAATCACGCCTGCTCACCTGCCTGTTTCTGGTCGCTCTTTCCATGGTCGTCTTGATCGCGACGGCTTTCAGCGCGATGAACTCCATTTCCAAGCGCACCGAATCGATCGTCGCCGACCGGCTGGTACCGGTGGCGCAGCTGAAGACCGTTGCCGACATGTATGCCGTCAATATCGTCGATACCGCCCACAAGGTGCGCAGCGGCGCACTCGACTGGAATACCGGCGCCAAGGCCGTTACGGATGCCCTTTTGACCATCGAGGTGAAATGGTTTGCCTATGAGGCAACCAAGCTGACGGAAGCGGAAAAATTGCTGGCCGATGCGTTCGATACCGCACGCGCCGCCAGTGCCGCTGCAATACAGAACCTGCTTGATATCATGCAGCGGCGCGACGGCCCGGCGTTCGAACATTTCATCGACAAGGAACTCTACACCGTTATCGACCCGCTTAGCCTGCGGATCGGCGAACTGATCGAACTGCAGCTAACAGAGGCCAACCGCGAACTGCTGGCTGCCAAGGCGGAGAAGGACAGTCTCGTCCTGTCGAAAGCGGCCATTGCCGCCTTCGCGATGGCGGTGCTGGCGGCGACCGTCTGGTTCGTTATTGCCGGGGTCTTCAAACCGTTGACGCGGTTGCGCGAAGCCATGCGCCAGCTGGCAGGCGGCAATCTTGGCGTGGCGATCTTCGGCGAAGGCCGCCGTGACGAGATTGGCCAGATGGCTGGCGCCATCGCGGTCTTCCGCGACAATGCCCTTGATCGCCAGCGCCTTGAAGAAGAAGCCGAGAGCAACCGGTCGCTGTCCGAGCGTGACCGGCAGGAGCGCGAAGCCCAGAAGGCGGCCGAAGCGGCAGAGGTGCAATCGGCCGTCTCCGCGCTTGCCTTCGGCCTCGACAAGCTGGCGGAAGGCGACCTCACCTACCGGATCGATACGGCCCTTGCCGCCCATCTCGATGCGCTGCGCAGCAACTTCAACAGTTCGGTCGGCAATCTCGAGGATGCGCTGCGATCGGTCGGCGAGACCGCCCGCGGCATCAGCGCCGGGGCAACGGAAATCCGCTCGGCTGCTGCCGATCTGTCCAAGCGCACCGAACAGCAAGCAGCTTCCGTCGAGGAGACAGCGGCAGCGCTCGACCAGATCTCGGTCACCGTGTCGGATGCCAGCAAGCGGGCGGAGGAAGCAGGCTCACTGGTGGGCCGCACCCGCAACGCTGCGGAACGGTCCGGCGAGATCGTCGGCAATGCCATTGATGCGATGAGCGGCATCGAAGCCTCGTCGCGGGAAATCTCCAACATTATCGGCGTCATTGATGACATCGCCTTCCAGACTAACCTTCTTGCCTTGAATGCCGGCGTCGAGGCCGCGCGGGCGGGTGAAGCCGGAAAGGGCTTTGCCGTCGTCGCCCAGGAGGTGCGCGAGCTTGCCCAGCGCTCCGCCCAGGCGGCCCGGGAGATCAAGACCCTGATCGCCGCCTCCAGCAACCAGGTCCGCTCCGGCGTCTCGCTGGTGCGCGAGACCGGAACGGCGCTGGAAGGCATCATCGCCGAAGTCCAGGAGATCAGCATCCATGTAACGGCGATCGTTGAAAGTGCGCGCGAACAATCCTCCGGCATCAAGCAGATCAACACCGCCGTCAACACGATCGACCAGGGCACGCAGCAGAATGCCGCCATGGTTGAAGAATCGACAGCCGCCAGCCACAGCCTTGCCAGTGAGGCTGGCGCACTGACGCAACTGTTGACCCGCTTCAAAACGGGCAGAGGAAACCAAGCCGGCCGCGAGATGAAAGCGTCGATGCCAGATCGCAGTTATACCAATGGCTTACGCCAGTTTGGTGTAGCATCCTGACCGCTTGCCCGGTGATGGACGACTAAAGGGAGCCGGGCTTATCGTCCGGCTTCCTTTCCGCTTCACGCCCCTTAACAACATGTCCGGCAATCCCGCCGCCCCATCGTGCAATTGTTGAATCCGGCGAACGTCTTAGGCGCATATCCTTGGAAACAGATTCAGCCGTCCATTCGATCAGCCCGGCAGACGGTTCAGCTGCTCGCCATGCGCATGCGCGTTCACAGCCGCAGTGTCAGGAATTTGACCAAGCCTGACCCGGCGCACGCGTGCATTCATCCAGTGGCGCACGGCATTCCGATAGAGAAACCGGCGAAACCACCCCACCCCCTGCCGGTGCAGCGCATAGAAATCGTCCGGGCTATCGAATAGCCCAAGGTCGGCATTGATGCCGGTTTTCTGAATGTAAGTATCCTGGCCGGTCCAATCGACCGGTGGCGCATTCAAGCAATCGGTCCCGGCGCCAAAACCGCAGAGATCATTGCCCGCCCCGCCAAATTTCTCCTGAAGAGCGGACAGGAACGGCCGGTCGAGAATGAAGCCTTCGAGATTGATCCAGCGGCCGTCATGATAGATTTCGACCCAGCTGTGAAGGACGTTATCGGGAACAAGACCGTAGACCAGTTCCGGCACCACGCCGCGCTGCAATGCCTTGTGGATCGTGAAACCGTGAAGGCGGCACGGTATTCCGAGCGCCCTCAGCAGAGCCATCAGCAGCGTTGCCTTGGTGTTGCACTGGCCATATCCATCGCCAAGGACGGCCGATGCCGGGATATTATCGTCGCGATTGTATCCGAATGCGATCTGATCGCGCACGAAGGTGTAGGCGGCACCGATCCGCTCGAACGCATCAAGCCGTTGCCAGCCTTTCGTGACGATCAAGGCGGGAATCACGCCTGCGCCAAAATCCAGTAGCGGTGTCTGCGTCAGGTATGTGTCGCTCATTTTCCGTTTCCCCCTCTCTATGGAAACGCCTTGTAATTCCTCTAGCGGCTAGAGGGTCAACAGCTATACCGCAGTCTTTTCCGCCATCGGCTGTTGTGCCGGTATCGTCCAGATGCCGATGACAGTCTTCGTCAGCGACTGACAATAACGGGAAACAGGACCTTGAACCGAGGTTCGCTCAACCGCAATAAGCTATAAAAATCATAGATTTTATGCTTAAAATCACGGATTTTGACGCTATTCTGCGTTTTTTGCCGATCGGAGAGATATTTGCTCTGATCCGCCAACATTAGAAATCCGTTTTTCTGTCTTTTGTCACCCACGGCTGCGATATTCCCTGCCAACAGAACAGGATATCCTCCCATGACATCCGCATCGCTTGAAAACCGCGCCACAGCGCTCAACAGCCAACTGGAAAAACTCGATCTTTCCGGCCGGCTGGCGCTGATTGCTTCGCTTGACGGGAAGTCAGTTTTCACCACCAGCCTCGGCATCGAAGACCAGGTCATCACTGCCGCCATCGGCACCGGCAAGCACGGCATCGAGGTTTCGACGCTTGAAACCGGCCGCCTCTTCAACGAGACCGTGGCGCTGATCGACAAAACCGAAGAGACCTACGGCATCCTGATCAGGCGCTTCTATCCCGAACAGGACGATATCGACGCCTATGCCGCCAAGTATGGTGCGAACGGATTTTACGACAGCGTTGAAGCCAGGCATGCCTGTTGTGGCGCGCGCAAGCTGAAGCCTCTTGCGCGTGCACTCGAAGGGGCATCCTTCTGGATCACCGGCCTGCGCCGCGGCCAATCCGGCAACCGCGCGGAAACGCCGTTTGCCGAAGCCGACTCCGAACGGGGCCTGATCAAGATCAACGTACTGGCCGACTGGGACATCGAGACGATCCGTGCGCATGTTGCGGCAGAGGCGATCCCGGTCAATCCGCTGCACACCCGTGGTTACCCGTCGATCGGCTGCGAGCCCTGCACGCGCGCGATCAAGCCGGGCGAACCCGAGCGCGCCGGCCGCTGGTGGTGGGAGAATGACGAGAAGCGCGAATGCGGCCTCCATGTCGCAGACGCCGCCTCGGCGATCCCGCAAGCATCCTCGATCTCAAACAGCCCCGTTTCCAGCAGCATTGCGCGATAACCCGCGCAGGCTCGCACCACAGACACTCCCGGAGACTTGAAATGCCCAGTACTCTTCCGGAAACGGAACTGCACAATCCGCAGACAGCAAAGACCCCGCTCGACCCGCATTTGAAGGCGCTCGA
Organism: Rhizobium sp. Root1334; assembly: GCF_001426665.1. GTDB lineage: Bacteria > Pseudomonadota > Alphaproteobacteria > Rhizobiales > Rhizobiaceae > Pararhizobium. The sequence continues at coordinate 391,682 of NZ_LMEY01000001.1, forward strand.
GAACGAAGCGATCCACATCTTCCGTGAAGTGGCAGCCGAGTTCGACAAGCCGGTGATGCTCTATTCGATCGGCAAGGATAGTTCCGTCCTTCTTCATCTGGCGCGAAAAGCCTTTTATCCCGGCCGCGTGCCCTTCCCGCTGCTGCACGTCAATACGGGCTGGAAGTTCCCGGAAATGATCGATTTCCGTGACGCCGTTGCCAAGGAATATGATCTCGACCTGATCGAGCACAAGAACCCGCGCGGCGCGACAGAAAACATCACGCCGTTCAGCCACGGTTCGGCGCTCTATACCGACATCATGAAAACGGAAGCGCTGCGTCAGGCACTGGATGCCGGTGGATATGATGCAGCCTTTGGCGGCGCCCGCCGTGACGAGGAAGCCAGCCGCGCCAAGGAACGCATCTATTCCTTCCGCACGCCGGACCACCGCTGGGATCCGCGCAACCAGCGCCCGGAACTCTGGAACGTCTATAACGGCATGATCCGCAAGGGCGAAAGTGTGCGCGCCTTCCCGCTCTCCAACTGGACCGAAGTGGATATCTGGCGCTACATCCAGGCAGAAAACATTCCGCTTGTACCGCTCTACTACGCCAAGCCGCGCAAATACGTAGACCGCGACGGTATGCTGGTCTGGGCCGAGGATCCGCGCTTCGAGGCGCTGCCGGGCGAACAGATACAGGAAGGCATGCTGCGCTTCCGCACGCTCGGCTGCTGGCCGCTGACCGGCGGTATCCGCTCCACGGCCACCACCCTTGAAGAGGTCATTGCCGAACTGGAAATCGCCACGGTTTCCGAACGGCAGGGACGCGCCATCGACCGCGATCAGTCCGGCTCGATGGAAAAGAAGAAGCGTGAAGGATATTTTTGATGACCGTTTCCGCAATCGCACAAGCCGCCAGCGCTGACGTAACGACCGGCACGGTAACCGCCTTTCCGGCCACGGAGGCTACGCGCGCCGTCCGCGATACACGCCCGCTGCGGCTGATCACCTGCGGATCGGTCGATGATGGCAAGTCGACGCTGATCGGCCGCCTGCTCTGGGACACAAAGGCTGTCAAGGAAGACCAGGCGGCAACGCTGCGCCGTGACAGTGGCAAGCAGAACGATCTCGGCCTGCCCGATTTCGCGCTGCTGCTTGACGGTCTGCAGGCGGAGCGCGAACAGGGCATCACCATCGATGTCGCCTATCGCTATTTCGCCACCGACAAGCGCTCCTTCATCGTCGCCGATACGCCCGGCCATGAGCAATATACCCGCAACATGGCAACCGGCGCCTCGACTGCCGATCTCGCCGTGCTGCTCGTTGATGCCCGCACCGGCCTGCTCGAACAGACCCGCCGCCATGCGACGATTGCCTCGCTGATGGGCATCAAGCAGTTCGTGCTGGCCGTCAACAAGTTCGACCTCGTCGGTTATGACCGCGCCCGTTTCGAGCAGATCACCCACGAATTCCGCGAGCTTGCCTTGTCGCTCGGCGTGCGCCAGATCACCGCCATCCCGATGTCGGCGCTGAAGGGCGAAAACGTCGTCTATGACGGCAAGGCGTCGATGCCCTGGTATGACGGCCAGACGCTGGTCGAGGTGCTGGAGCTGGCAACGGTCCGCTCCGCCCAGACCGTCGGCTTCCGCCTGCCGGTGCAGCGCGTTTCGCGTCCTGGCGAGAGTTTCCGCGGCTATCAGGGCACCGTTGCCGGTGGCTCGGTCAAGCCCGGCGATTCCGTCATCATTCTGCCGTCCGGCATGGTTGCCAACGTCACCAAGATCATCACCTTCGATCTCGTGCGCAACGCAGCCGTTGCCGGTGATGCGATCACGCTGGTGCTCGATCGCCAGGTCGATGTCGCCCGCGGCGACATGATCGTCTCGATCGACAGCCAGCCGCAGGTCGGCCTCGACTTCGATGCCCAGATCGTTGCCCTGCAGGCCGAAGGCATTCAGCCGGGCCGGCGTTATTGGTTGAAGAGCGGCTCGCGGCGCCAGCGCGTTACTGCAAACCCCTACAGCCAGCTGGACCTCCAGACCGGCAGCTGGAACCAGCGGACGGGCGTACTGCCGATGAACGGCATCGGTAAGGTCCACCTCTCCTTCGATGAGAACGCCGTTTTTGACGCCTATGAACAGAACCGCACAACAGGCGCCTTCATCCTGATCGATCCGGATACCAACAACACGGTTGCCGGCGGCATGATCACCGCCAAGCGCTCGTCGCTGACCGATCTGCGTTCGGACGAGGCCCGCGTGATCCTCTCTCTGCCGGCTGACCTTGCCGAGCAACTGATGGCGACGGAACTGTTTTCGCGCCGCCGCGACGAAACCGACCTGCGCCGCATGACTGCCGGCGAAGCATCGCAAATCTTCAAGGATGCCGCCGTCGACATCTGACATGGCTTAGCCCGGCAAGCGCCACCTCCGAAAGACCGGAGGTGGCGCTTGTTGTCATGTCATTGAAAATGTCCGGCATACTCATGCGCCTGGCGGCGCGTGAACCGATCCCGGTCCGCCGCAATCAGGCCGCGTTGGCGGTAACGATGGCCTTCAACCGCTCCAGATCCACCACTTTCAGCGCATCCGGTTCCATGTCCCGCAAGGGCTTGAACCATGCGGCCGCCTCGCTCAACGCTCCCGCATAGGGAGGCGGATAACCACCGAGACCCAGCACCCATTCGCGCACAGTTTCACGCTCCATGCGGCCTGCCTTGTAGCGGTCGTGGATGCTGGCCGCGGAAGCGATCAGGTCGTCAATCTTTTTCAAATCAAGCCCTTAGCGTAGGAGCAATGCGGTCCCGTACATGCCGGCCGCAAAGACCGTGTGCGAGACGAAATTGAGGAAACGCACCTTATTGGCGTTTGGCAGCTTGGAGGCGGCCCAGCCGATGCCCAGGCCCGGCTGCAGCAGGAACCAGCCGGCACCGATGGTGACGATACCAACGATCCAGGCAGGCAGGAATGTCGGTGCAGCAAGCCATGCAGAGCCGGTGACGGCGACGAGCAGGATGCCGTAGGCAATGCCGACAGCATAATGGCTGATCCAGCCAAGCGCCTGCTCGTGGGCATAGGGCTCCGCCTTGCCGATATCGTCATGAAAAACCTTACCGGTGCGCAAATGCCAGAACCATCGCCCGACCGGCGCCCAGTTCGGCTTGCTCTGGCCAGCCAGCAACCACAACAGGACCGCCCAGAGATCCATCAGCACGGTTCCGCCCACGCCGATTGCCACGCTGCGCCAGAAAATATCGAACATGAAGTGAAAATCCTGTTGACCGGAGTGCGGCGCGACGCAGCCGTTTTCTTATAGTTCAGGCCGGTTTTTGTGGTCAAGCACCACCGCCGGTGAAGTCAGCGGCGGTTTCAGCGCTTGGCTTCCAGCTCGAGAAAGCTAGCGGGTTTCTTCTGACGCACGATCACCTCGTAATCGCCGGCGGGATAATCATCGATGACGACATCTTCAATGGTAATCGTCATCTCGCTGTACTCGCCGGTCTCGAGGTGGATGCCCGCCACATGTTCGGCGAGCCTGTTGGCATAGGCCTCGATATCGCTGGGGATGAGATGTGCCGGTGTGAAGTGAGGTATATTCATTCCAGTATCCCGAAAGGGGCCGCCGGGCTGGCCGGTTTTCAAGGCAATGATAGACCGGAGAATCACTGTGTTGCAAATGGGATTTGAGCAGCAGGCAGCCTCAAATCAGCCTTCCCGGGTCAATCGGCCGGGCCGCCACGGCTCCGGCTGACGGTTAGGTTCCGGCGGGTAGCTGCAGGTTTGCCATCGCCCGCTCTCCAGCGGCATTTTTGCAAACAGCAGGTCCAGCACCGCTATATAGAGATGGCAGTTTCAAAAAATTCAGCGCTTCAGGGAAATAGAGCTGGTCGGAGTGAGAGGATTCGAACCTCCGACCCCGTCGTCCCGAACGCTGGGTAGGCGCTCAAACCCATGGTTTACGGGGACACCGTACACTTTCCGGACTTGCTGTGTTCCACGCCTGTTCTTTCAAACTGTGCGGAAGCTGTGCGGGTAAGAGCATCCATTCTAATTTGCTGTTTCCCAATCGGTTAAAGCAACGAGGTTGCCGCAACCCTTACATCAGCAGTCTGAATATCTTCAGACCACAACCCCAATTCTTTCAGATGGTCAACGATCCAACGGTAGTCTGGATTTGCACATATGGCTGTCGCAGCTGTCGCGCTGTATTCAGCAGGTGGTGCGCCCTCTTCTAACACTTTCACTAATCCGCGAACGATCCGGTTCCTTCGCATCGGCGATTGGGCGCCGTCGATAAATTCCTGCAAGAGAACTCTGAGATCACTCAGTGCCTGATTGACGCTATCACCGACTTCGAACCGGGCCCTCACGACTCGAGAAGAATCATTCAAATAAATCGTTTCGATCGTACGCCGACCGAGATCATCGCGTCCATGGAGGCGATATTGCAGCATAGTGAGATGCTGTCGAGGATCATCGACAGCTGGATTAATTACCATTCCGTCAACATCGACGTTGTGGTCCGCCTTCGCTATATTACATCGTTTGCAGGAGGGAAGCAGGTTGCTCCATTCCACAACGAGATCTTCATGGTCAGTCTTGCATCTAAAATGCTCAACCTCCATGTAGCTCGAATCTCGAACGACGTCTGTTTCGCAGTAGGCGCATTTCGAATGCGACATACGAAGCAAAGCGTCTTTAATATAGGGCTTGTTCCAAACTCGCCTCGACTTGTCGACTTTGAATTCGGCGGTTAATTCCGTGCTAACTTGGACAGTAAGTTCTAAAGGCACTGCGACCGGTTCAAGCTTGATCAACGGTCGCCTCCGAGAAACGGGGCGGCCTGGAGACGAAGAATCTTCCGAAGCTGGTTAGAAGGATGAAGCATGTCCTGGAGAACATCGAGCGCCTCCTTAACAGCAGCCGCTTCTTCACGGTCGATTGCGTCGTCAAAGTTTCGAACCGCGTCGCGGTACTCACTGGTAACGACATCGTCCAGACCCATCACATCGCGCAGGATTTCCTCGATTGTCCAACCTTGAAACCCGTAGGCGTTCAGTTGCAATTGGTTGATGCGCGGACCCTCAGGTCCATCGACTAGCGCGATAACCTCGCCGGTGCGGGTGGACTGGATAACGTGAGGGCTGTGGGTAGTAGCTATAATTTGAGCTGCAGGAAACACGCCGCTGAGGGCGGGGGCGATTCGCTGTTGCCAAGAAGGATGTAAATGTAAATCGATCTCGTCGATCAGTATCACTCCGTCGAAGCAGCGAGCGACTCCTAGTTTACGAAATTCAATTTCCTTAATCAGCCCCAAGACAATCGCGTACGACGCTCTAAATCCGGACGATAACATTTCAAAGGGCAGAGTACCGTCAGGCGTTTCTACAAAAACATCGAATGTGGATGTATCCACATGGGAAAGCTTAACTCGACTATCCAACAGGGAGAACGCGGAAACGGCTAGCTCCAAGTTCTCCACTTGGTGCAACGGCCATGATCCACTGTGGCCTTGGAAAAGCCAGCGATTCGCAAACCACTGTTTAATTTCGTTTGGAGAGATACCCTGACTTGCTTGCGTTTGCGTACTGTTATCAGGGCGCTCGAGATCACCCCCAATTGAAGTGAACCTTTGATACGAAAAGTCCCGGCTTGCCTTGATGTGGATGAGAAACCTCGAGAGCTTCTGAAAGCCGAACGGGAAAGTCTCAGCTTCAATTTCGAATTTACCAACGCGTCCGCTCCGCGCTTCAGTTTGCCCCTCATTTGAGATTTCAACAAAAATTTCTCCAGGTGATTGGGCGCTCGCGCGTCCTCGCAGCCCGACATAAGTATTCAAGATAAACGATGCTGCCACCGCGTCCAAGATCGTGGTTTTTCCAACCCCGTTAGTGCCGCAGATTATATTCAACCCATCAGAGAACGTGATATCGAATTTCTCAAACCGTCCTACATCTCGAAGCGTTAGTCGTCTTACTTCTAGAGTTTTCATCGTCGATCCTAAAAATCGTCTCGGGCGGCCTCTACCACGATGACGGCGTAGGAGGTAGTACATATCCGAAGTTAACGTTCAAGTAGCAGGACACTAATATACTTAGACGCCTCTTGTGTGGTGCCCCGTGCCGGACTGCGGAAAGTGAACATTTCCAGTAGGTCGGGAGTTTTCTGGACACACAGGGATAGTCAGCAACCATTATGCTTTTCGAAAATGTGTCCAGACGTTATCTCTTCGCGATGACCGACTACCAGCCCAAATATCAATGGCACCGCACCGAGCTAGATGAGAACGATCCGCCCAGGGACACCGACTGGTGCGGGAGGGATGGGACGGCGTACATCGGCCGCATCAGGAAAGAGACACACGGGCCGACGAAGGGAAAGTGGCACTGGGCTGGATCATGGCCCAAGACCCACAAGGGAACCCCGCCATCCCCAAACGCTGGCTATGCGACCACAGCCAGACTTGCAACGCAGAAGGTCGAGGAATACTGGGAGCTGTCTATGCGGGTGATGACGCCGCGCAACCCCAAAGGCACACAATCATGAGCGACGACAGAATGGTGCACCCAAACTCACCGGTGCATTTCGAACACTGGTGCGGGCATCCGGGATGCAAGCGCTGGGGATCGTTTGGTAAGGATCGCCGAGGCGTCATCGAGTGGCGGTGCAGCGAGCACTTGGCGGCGGACTATTGGGACAGCCGATCGCTGAATTAATGTGCAACGCCGCTTTGGCGGCTCGCCTGTTCTTGGATGGCTTCTGCGAGTGCCGCCCGGCGCCCATCTGGAAGCTTCAAGATGAAGGTATCCATGTCTCGCCCAAAATTCGACCACGCCTTGTCACCCGCTTGACCGCGATCTATCACGCCTGCCGTTTCCAGATCGGTACGATCCATGTTCACCCGGGCAAGCGAAATATGTAGGAGATCCGTTCCAGTGATCATTGCCCTACCCCTTGCTGGCTGAGATTCAGCGTTCCATGGCTCGACTGCCGGGGCGTCATGTCTGGCTCAGCGGCCTCTTCGTCCATGACTGCCTTGTGGTAGCAATCGCCGATATCCTGGGCGATGCCGTCCGCGTCATAAAGATACCCGTCCGTCCCGCCATCTGTCTCGATGATTTCGGCAATGGAGTTCATCATGACGCGACCAAGCTGTTGCAGGGCATCCCTGTGACGATCGGTGCCCCCGTTGGCGAATTCACGATTGGCCTCGTCCAACGCCTGGCGCATGGCGTGAAACGATCCGTCGATATGGAGTTGCGCATTCATTGCATCCCTCCTGCTTGGGACTACTGAAACAGAATCCCCTAACGCAAAACTCGTGGATAGGTTCACCTTACTATAGACAAGGCGCTAAATGCCACAATTGATTCGCGCATTAGCCGGAACAAACGTATCCTCTCTTCGTTGGATCCGCGCTCATCGGGAGAAACAATATGGCCGGACGTGCACTCTGGAAGGGCTTTCTCAAGTTTGCCGAGATCAGTTGCCCAGTAGCGCTCCATAGCGCCGCCTCGACATCAGAGCGCGTCTCCTTCAACACTCTCAACCGAAAAACCGGCAACCGTGTCAAGCGTGAGTATGTCGACATCAACACCTGGAAGGTGGTTGAGAAAGAGGATCAGATCAAAGGCTATGAGGTCGATGACAACCGCTACGTTCTATTCGAACCCGACGAGCTGGCTGCGGCGGTCCCGCAGAGCGACAAGACGCTTCGAATTCAATCTTATGTGCCGTTCGGCGAGATCGACGACCTCTACTTCGACAAGCCCTATTACCTCCTGCCCGATGGGATCGGCGAGGAAACGTTTGTTTTGATCCGGGATGCAATGAGGGAATCCAACGTTGGGGCGCTCGCCCAGGCGGTGCTGTTCCGCCGGCTCCGCACAGTCTTGATCCGCGCCCACGGCGATGGCCTAATCGCGACCACTTTGAACTTCGATTATCAGGTCCGATCCGCCAAGGAAGCCTTCGCCGATATCCCGGAACTTAAGATCGAGGGCGAGATGCTAGACTTGGCAAAGCACATCATCAAAACCAAGGTGGGCTTGTTCGATCCTCGAACCTTCGACGATCGATATGACGCTGCACTGGCCGAGTTGGTAAAGGCGAAGATCGAAGGCAGGTCCGTTGCGGTGAAGAAACAGGCCAAGGTCGAGCCTTCGACAAACCTCATGGAAGCGCTGCGCATGAGTGCCGGCTTTGGATCGGCGCGGGCATCGAAACCCAGAACAGCGACAGCAAAGCGGGCCGCCCCGGCGTCACGACCGGCTGCTCGCAAGAAGGCAGGCTAAGCCATGGCCGCCGTCAAACCATACTGGAAAGGCTACCTGAAGCTTTCGCTTGTCACCTGCCCCGTGGCCCTCTCCCCCGCCACCAGTGACACCGAGAAGGTGCGCTTTCACACGATGAACCGTGCCACCGGCAACCGTGTTGCCTCGCGGTATGTCGACAGTCTCACCGGCAAGGAGGTCGATCCTGATGATCAGGTGAAGGGATACGAGCGCGGCGAAGGCGACTACATCATTCTGGAAGAAGAGGAACTCGATGCGGTCGCGCTTGAGAGCGTCCGGACGATTGAGATCGAGCTGTTTACGCCGCGCGACTCCGTCGAGTGGATTTGGCTCGAAAAGCCACATTACCTTGTCCCGAACGATAAGGTCGGAGAGGACGCTTTCGCGGTCATCCGTGACGCTATGCGCGCGGAGAACGTCGTCGGGATTTCCCGCCTGGTGTTCGGCCAGCGGGAGCGCGCAGTGATGCTGGAGCCTCGGGATGAGGGCATCGTCCTATGGACATTGCGCTATGGCGACGAGGTGAGACCGGAGGAAGAGTACTTTTCGGGCATCAGGGCAAAGCCCGAAGGTGGCCTTGCGCCGCTGATGAAACAGCTGATCAAGCGGCAGACAAAGAAATGGGCTCCGATCACAGATCCGATCCAAGATCAGTATCTCGAACTCATCGCGGCCAAAAAGAAGGCGATAAAGAAACCCACGAAATCGACGGCAAAAGGATCGCCAGTGGGGGGCAAGGACAACGTCATCGACATCATGGTAGCGCTGAAGAAAAGTCTTGAAGAGAGCAAGCAGCGTAGCCGTTGATGGAACCAACGAGATCGGCACCAGTTCTCCAGCGAAATGGAGGAGCCACGATGATCAACCAGCCCAAGTTCCCAGCATCTCACGAGGACCGCCATCTTCTATGCCAGGAGGAGGTAGACGGGCCGCTCCAAGACATACTCGACCAAGCCACCACGCATGGTTGGGGCACCATCGAGACGATCAGCGCAATGGAAGAAGTCCTGAAAAATATGCGGATCGCCTATGCCGAAGACCCCGATCCGGCCGAAGACCCACCGACCAGGGACAGCGGCGATGCCAATGACTTCGGCGCCTTCCCATCGGCCGATCGGCTCGTAAATGCCTATGTCAGAGAGCGAGGGAAATCATGACGATCTATGCTTGGACGATCGCAAAACCTGGCCGACAGGATATCAAACACGTCTCCGATTTGGCCGAGTTACATGAATATCTCCGCGTCCTTGACCTGCCAGGCGCTGCCCCTCCCGATTGGGTCACTATGGACACAGGTATCGCCGACCACGGCACATACACTTACAACGAAGGCAGCATGGACGAATGGTCGTTGACGTGGACGAAGGTCGATGAGGACACCGAGATTATAGACTGAATTCGCTAGCTCAGCGTGGCCTTAGCGTTCGCGGCAGGTTCAACGTGTGCCGCAACCCATCGACTAAATTGCCAATTGCCGCAGAGTCAGACAATAGTACCGACTCTAGGTAGAGTCCGCGCTCGTGAAGGATCCAAATATTGGCCAACCAGATAACAATCAGTCTTTTGTTTCCCCAGGGTGTTCCCGAGCGAATTGCGGTAGGCACAGCGATAGCAGAAATATCCGCTCCTGAGGGCTCGAACCTCACGTTAAGCCAGAACGCCTGGGTCGACTATAGGGGTATAACTGGTGAGTGGGAGGTGGGTACTTCGGTTTTCCGCATTGACGGCAATCGGATCGTTATTGATGCGGACCTCGACTACGACAGTTATCAGGGCAAGCCCTTCCGTTACGAGCTCTACATCTCAGGTCCCGATGGCGACAGCGCGTCAGTTTCGTTTGGGGTGCAAGACCTCGAGGATATTATCAGGGGCACCGCCAGTAGCGACATTCTGAAAGGCGACCGAGGCCAAGATAAGATTATCGCCAGCAATGGGGATGATCGATTGTATGGCGATGCCGGGAACGACGTCCTTTATGGAGGTTTAGGCCGCGATGTGCTCTCTGGTGGCAAGGGTGAAGATACCTTCATGTTCAAGTATCGAGCAGAGAGCACCGTTAAGAATCCCGATGTCATTACCGCTTGGGACAAACACACGGCGTACTCAAAAGGGGACACCATTGATGTCTCCGGGATCGATGCAAATGTAAAAGTGAGGGGTGACGAGGCGTTTTCCTGGGTTAGTTCCAAGGCTTTCACTGGGAAACCGGGACAGTTGCGTTATGAAAAAGCCAATGGAGACACATTCGTATATGGCGATGTGGACGGTGACAGGAAAGCCGATTTCGCCATAAAGATCGACGCCTCTGTCACTCTTTACAAAGACGATTTTCTGCTTTGAGAATATGGCCCCGCGGCTTGTAATTGCGGCCTGTACGAATAAGTCAGAAGCCGTCATTCTGGAGTGGTGGTGCCGCAGTTAGTTGCATATTCCCTGCCGGCTGTCGTCGCCTCAATCTCATCGGCGAGAGGCCCGAGGACTGATATTCGCCCACCGACGGTTACAGCAAGCGTTCGCGTGTTGGGATGTTCCGTCCCAAACGGCGTTTCAAGGATATCCGACCCTTCCACATTCGCCTCCCATACCCATTTTTTCGGCGGTTGATGAAGGTAAGTTGGTCGCCTGGGAGGGCTGAGCACGTTCAACGAAGCTGTTTTGATAGGCTTTAAGCACGCAAAACAGCCCCCGCTGCTACCAGCGGGAGCTTAAATGCTTTCGTGCTCAAATGCACCGAGCGCCCTCCCTCACCCGACGCAACCAAATTGGCACATCTTCACCTCCGCTGCTCGTTTACCTCTTGTTAAGGTTATGCCGTAAGGTAAACAGCGAAGCCGCGCGGACTGGCCGCTGACCTGGACGAAGGTTGACGGCGAGACCAAAGTTATCGACCGAGGACATCCCTACTCCCAATAGCCAAATTGTCCCGTACATGCGTTCATGATGAGATACGCCATTCGAGAGGGAGTAGCGTTATGAAACAGATCACAATTGCATCTGCGGCTATGCTCATGCTTGCTGCAGGCGCTATCGACGCGGACGCCGCTGGGAAGGTGATGAAAGGCCCGCAATTGGAGGCCCTTCTGGCTAATGGCAAGGCAATCACCCTCGGCGGCAAAGGTGAAGGCTACGTTGGGACGCTGGTCCTGGCGAAGGACGGAACCGGCAGTGGATCGGCAAAGACGGACGATGGAAAAACAATAACACTGCGAGGGACGTGGAAGATAAAAGGCGACAAGTTTTGCCGAGCTTGGGAAGCGTTGGATTCCGGGAAAGAGGTTTGCGAAACTTGGCGAGTGAAATCGCCCTCGCAGGCTGAAGTCTTTGTGGGAAAGAAGCGTTCCGGCCTGAATTCCTGGTAGCAGGTGACGGTACGCGATCACGGGATTTTCAGCCAATGCCGGATACCGGAAACGGCCGTCTCGCTCATATAGGCAACGATCCCACCGATTGTCAGCCCAGCGAGAGCGATTAGCCCGCTGATGCCGACACCAAGTGTTTTCATCCGCTTCCATTCTTCCAGCGCCGGGGCGACGATGCCCTGATTCTTCTCCACCGTCTCTTTGAGGGCTTGGATTTCACCCCTCACTTGAGCGTCTATCTGCCCCCTGACTGCAATCGTCGTCTCCATGTGGGCGATCTGTTGCGCCTGGTTGTCGAGCCGCTGGTGGATAACCGAGCGACTTTCATGGGCCATTTGCTTTTCATCTTGGAAATCGGCCCGCAGGCGATCAACGCCTTCCTGAACCTTCCCCAGCGCGAGCATGATGTCATCGTTTGAAGCCATATCTATTTCCGACATCCTGGCTGCGCAGTGCAAGTTCGGTTATGCCCCGCCACCTGCCGGCCGAACGGTTGGTCATTTGCGACGATGAATGCGCGGGTCTCTGGCGATGGTGTCAGCAGTTCGAAGCCACTGCCATCACTCACAGATGTTTTGCTCTGGCACCCAGCGGCCACCCAACTCACGGCACAAAGCACCAGTATCAAGAACACGTATTTCAGCATTGGTCTTTCCCCGCTGCTCGATGTTTCTCATGGCCTGCTTGAGGATGGCGGATCGTTCGATCTCCCTGCCCTCGTTCACCGCCGCAGGACGCCACACAGCGATGTTGATGAGGTGGAACAGCAGCATGCCGAAGATCAGGCCGACGACGCCACCGGCCGCGAGTGAGAGGCGGGAGATCATGTTGCCTTGCCCCGGTTGATCGACCAGCGCCCAGAGAGGAACATGAAGGCCGCGAGGCTTGAGACTGCAAGCAGCGCCACAGCAAAGATAAGCGCGTAGACATTGTTGATGCCAGTGACGATCGGCACAGCCAAGCCGGTAGCGGCAGGAACCAGCACGGTGGTGATTGCCGTGCCGCTCTGGCCCGCTGGCTTATCGTCGGCCTTGGCATCCGCGCTAGTGACATCCACAGGCGGGAGAACTTCCCTCGCCGCTTCGATGGCATCCATGAAGCTCTTGAAATAGTCTGCGATCAGCTTCGCTTTGTCCAACCGGTTGACGATGCGGCGAGCGGCTACCGGATCGTTTGCGATCTGTCCGAAATGGTCGGAAAGCTTTTCGCCGGTGAACAGGCCCTTGATCATACCGTCGAACATGACGCGCACCGCCGTCGCCAGGTTCATCCCGGGCTGGACATTGAATTTCTGGAAGTTCTCCTTGCCGGTCAGCTGCGGGAGGCCGTCACCACGATAGACCCATCCGTCGTCGGCCCCGGTGTTTCCCATGCGTCCGCCGTAGACCTTGTTGGCCAAGGCGCGTCCGTTGCGAACAAATGGCTGGGCGCTGGCGATGGAGGGAAACCGCGTGGGCCAGGTCTTTTTGATCTGGGCAGCACTCGTGTAGTTCATGTTTTCACGAAGCGCCTGCATCCTGCCGCCGGTCTCATGGAAAGCCGTAGCCAGCATGTATGCCAGCCAGCGGTTGTCCAACAACTTCCGCTTGTCCCATTCATCCAAGATGGCGGTCATGCCGTCAATCTGGGCCTGCGTCAGGCGGCCACCGAAGGGAGCGCGCCTCGCGTATGCGAAGAACGTTGTCAGGTTCATGATTATGTCCTTTGATTAGGCACGGATCCGCCATTGAACCGAGATGATCTCGCCCATTGGGCCCTACCGCTTTCCCGAAAGTTAAGCCGTAATCCCAAAAGCCGCCGCATGCGTTCGCGCCCAATCAGCCATCGCCGTCATTTCACTGCCGCTAAGTGCCCGATTGAAGGACACGGCTAGGCGACGTGCTTCTCGTCTATCTCGACGAGAAGTCGAAGGGGACGGTTAAACCACGGGAGACCGAGGCCCGTATCGCCAGGCTGAATGAATTCTTCGGAAGTTACCGTGTCGCGGACATCAGAGGGAAACTCTGCCGCGACTACGCTGACGTTCGTGGAACAGAAGCTGGAGCCCGCCGCGATCTCGAAGTGATGCGCGCGGCGATCAACTACTACCACGGCGAATACACCCTCGACATGGTGCCGAAGGTGACATTGCCGGACAAGAGTATGCCCCGCGAACGCTGGCTGACACGCGAGGAAGTGGCCAGCCTCATCAGAGCGGCGCGCAAAGTTGGCCGGTGCCAGCACATTGTTCGCCTGCTTCTGGTCGGCGTCTACAGTGGCACGCGCCTGTCAGCCATGCTCGGCTTACAGTGGATGCCGAACACGACAGGTGGATGGGTCGATCTCGAAGCTGGCGTGATGTACCGCAAGGCGATCGGCGAACGTGTTGCGCACAACAAGCGTAAAACGCCGGTCAAGATCCCGCCTCGCCTTCTGCGTCTGCTGAAATATTGGCGCAAGAAAGACATGGCGGCCGACGTCAAGGAAAAGCGTGACCGCCCTACCCTTCACGTCATCCACTACTTTGGTGACAAGGTCATCAAACCGCACAAAGCCTTTCGCGCCGTCCGCGCGGAAGCAAACCTCGGTGAAGACGTCACCCCGCATATCCTACGTCACACCCGCGCAACTTGGCTTGCCAGCGCTGGCATCGACGTCCAGGAAGCCGCCGCTTCGCTCGGAATTACTACCGACGAATTCGAGCGGACATACCTGCACAACGACCCGAAGTTTCAGCAGAACGCCGCAAACGCCTACTGAAACTGTGCGGAAACTGTGCAGTGCTTGAAATGACTTAGTGCCTACCCAGCGAGCCCATCAGGGCGAAACCCTTATACTGTCGGGGGTTCAAGCTGGTCGGAGTGAGAGGATTCGAACCTCCGACCCCGTCGTCCCGAACGACGTGCGCTACCAGGCTGCGCTACACTCCGTGACCAGCGGCGCCTCTATAGAACAGCATTTTCCTTTCCACAAGGCGCAAATTTGAAAAATCCGCATGTAGCTTGAAAACAATAGGATAAGTCCCGCCACACCACCGGAAAAGCCTGCAGCCAAGCTGCTCAGCCAGGCCAGAAACGGCGCTAAAAATTGCAGCCGACAGCGGGTTTTTCCCACCAAACTGTTCCCTTGCTGGGGCCTTTCGGCAACGCTTGCAAATTTATGCGTACAGCCGCGTTTATAAGCCGTTGCGGAGATTTTCTTTCAATCGGTTTAGCGCTAGAGGCTGGGGCGACAAGCCTTGGCTGCCAGCGCTTTGCGCCGCCGGGGCGGGCGATCTTTCAGAACGAAAACCAAAGGGACGTGACCAGATGAATTTCCGCTTGATGACCGTGGCCGGCCTTGCGCTGGCGCTTGCCGGCTGCACCACCGTGGGCCCGGCCCGCAATGCCGTCGAGGCCCGCTGGAAGGGACAGCCCGCTGGCGTCTTCTTCGCCGCGTTTGGCCCGCCACAGTCGGACGTTTCCAGCGGTGACATGACCGTCTATTCCTGGAAGGGCGGCTACAAGAAGCGGACGATCCCGGCGCAGTACGCCGAAGGTGAAAACGGCAAGAAGGGCAAGAAGATCGCCTCCGCCCGCACCGAATTCCTGTCCTGCTCTGTCCAGCTCAACGTCTCGTCCGACTACGTCATCCGCTCGATCACGGTGCTCGGCGATGTCAAAAAGTCTTCCGGTCCGAGCTGGTGCGAGGAGTTTCTGGCTGGCGATCAGGCGAAGTAAGGTTTTTGGGCACAGATGTGCTGATGTGAATGGACCCGCCGGTTTTCACCGGCGGGTCTTGTTTATGGCGTTTGCTCAGGTGGTGCTGTTGTCTTCGACGGGCGCACCGGCGCCATTTTTCTTGATGGAATCGATGGCATTCTGAGCGCTCGACTTGCTGGAATAGCCTTCCGTCGAGAACATCACTTCGTTGTTGTATTTGAAGCGAACCCGGAATTCGCCAGCCTTGTCTTTGTAGATTTCAAACTTGTGAGCCATCAGCTCCCCCTCTTGTCAGCGTGAATCAAGCCTCTTCAACGTGGCAGTTGCTGCCGGCGTTGGCAAGTTTGCCCCTGATGTAAAGCGACTAGCCAGCTGGTGAAAATCGGTGGGGAGTTCTTTTTGGGCCGCCAGACCGACGCGCAATCTTCTGCAACGTTTCGGAGGATCGGATCATAAGCCGCCCAATGTCATGCAGACGACCCACAAAGCCGCCTACCGAGGGACTTTTGAGGTGATCAACTGAACATGACGAGAAATGAAGTGGCTGGGGCGCCTGGATTCGAACCAGGGGTGCCGGTACCAAAAACCAGTGCCTTACCGCTTGGCTACGCCCCACCATTTGGCGCGAACAGATTGCCCTGCCAAATCGAGTGCCGGTTTAGCAAAGCCGAACGCATGCGACAATGTCTAAGTTTGGGTTTTGCGCGGATTTTTCAAGGGGGCGATTTTGAGAAGGCTGCGGGCGGGCGCGGCATGCGTAACGGCCCTTCATCCGGCCTGTCGGCCACCTTCTCCCCGCAGGCGGGGCGAAGGGAGATGCGGCAACCTCTGTTGTCCCCTCTCCCCGCGTGCGGGGAGAAGGTTAGGGTGAGGGGCAATGGCGCGGGGACAATCGCTTGTAGCGCCAGCACTCAAAAGACATCAGCCAGTATTGGAAATACATTTCTGTCATCGGCATTCTAGGCTAGGGTCTCCACCCAAACCCGGAGACTTCCATGAGCATTTTTCGTGCCCGCCCGCCCGCCAAACCCACTGTTCTTCTCGATGATGATGTAGTGAGAATCACCCGCTGGGATTTTGAGCCGGGGGCCGATACCGGGCATCATGTGCATGGCATGGGCTATGTGGTCATCCCGATGACCGATTGCCAGTTTCTGCTGGAAGAGCCCGGCGGTGAGCGGCGGGTGGATATTGCCAAGGGGCAGGCCTACCGGCGCGAGGCCGGCGTCGAGCACAATGTCGTCAATGCCGGCAAGGAATTCATGTCGTTCATCGAAGTCGAGTACAAGTGAAGAGACGGCGCGTGGACGGTCCAGATTTCGACCTTGACTTCAAGCCAGCCCATGGCGAAGCGGTGACAGTGGCGGACGGGGTGCAGCGCATCACCGTCAACAATCCCGGTCCCTTCACCTTCCATGGCACCAACAGCTATATCGTCGGCGATAAATCGGTTGCGGTGATCGATCCCGGGCCGGAGGACGAAGCGCATTTCCAGGCGCTGATGGCGGCGCTGAAAGGCCGCGAGGTCACGCATATTGCCGTCAGCCACACGCATCGCGACCACTCGCCGCTTGCCCGGCGGCTGAAGGTTGAGACCGGCGCGCTTGTTGTTGCCGAGGGGCCCCACCGGGCGGCACGGCTGCTGCATGCCGGCGAGATCAACCCGTTTGCCGAAAGCTCGGACAAGGATTTTTCGCCCGATATCGCGCTTGCCGATGGCGACCGGGTCGAGGGCGATGGCTGGTCGCTGACCACGCTTTTAACGCCCGGCCATACCGCCAACCACGCGGCATTTGCGCTTGGCAGTCCGAACGAGACCGGCATCGTCTTTTCCGCCGATCATGTGATGGCCTGGGCAACCTCGATCGTCGCGCCGCCGGATGGGTCGATGACCGATTACATGGCCTCGCTGGAAAAGCTGCTTTCCCGCGACGATCGGCTCTACCTGCCCGGCCATGGCGGCCCGGTCAACGCGCCTGCTGCGTTCCTGCGCGGCCTGCGCGCCCACCGGCGGATGCGCGAGCGCGCCGTACTGGAGCGGGTGCGGGCCGGTGACACGTTCATCCCCGACATGGTGAAGGTGATCTATGCGACTACCGATCCGCGCTTGCATGGCGCCGCGGCGCTGTCGGTGTTTGCTCATCTGGAGGACCTTTTGGAGCGCGGCCAGGTCGAGACCGATGGAGCCCCCTCGCTCACCGGCGCCTTTCGCCTGGCGCCCGGCGGGGCAAGCTGATGCAGTTGAGATCAGCCTATAGTTACCGCAGCGATCCGGCGGTGCCTGCCTTTGCCGACGACCATCCCATCATCGTCTTTGATGGCGCATGCATCTTCTGCTCCGGCTGGGTGAATTTCGTCCTGCGCCACGACAAGCAGGGCCGCTACCATTTCATCACGGCGCAATCGCCCCTTGGCGAAGCGCTCTACCGTCACTATAGCCTCGACAGCCGCGACTATGAGACCAATATCCTGATCGAGAATGGCATCGCCTATCTGAGATCGGAGGGGTCGCTGCGCATGGCGGCCGGGCTCGGCCTTCCCTGGAACCTTGCAAACGTCTTCCGCGCGCTGCCGAGACGCGTCCGCGATCCACTCTATGAACTTGTGGCGCGCAATCGCTACCGGATCGCCGGCCGCCGCAACAGCTGCTTCGTCCCGGCGCCAGAACATCGCGCCCGGTTCCTTGCATGAGCGTCGAACGGCTACGCATCCTGATCCTTGGCGGTTATGGCACGTTTGGTGGCAGGCTGGTGCGGCTCCTGGCCGACGAACCGCGCCTGACGCTGCTGGTGGCCGGACGATCACATGACAAGGCGCGGGCCTTTGTTGACGGCATCTCGGCCAAGGCCGTGCTTGAGCCTGTCGCGATGGACCGCAACGGCGATGTGGACGCCGTGCTCACTGGATTGAAACCGGATCTGGTGGTCGATGCCTCCGGGCCATTTCAGGATACTGGACCTGATCCCTACCGGCTGGTCAAGGCCTGCATCGCGCATGGCATCTGCTATCTCGATCTAGCCGATGCGACCGCGTTCGTGGCGGGCCTGTCCAGCCTCAACGGCATGGCTGTGGATCGCGATGTGTTTGCCCTTTCCGGCTGCAGCAGTTTTCCCGCGCTTTCCTTTGCGGCGCTCAATGCGTTGAAACCGGAATTTGCCGGCATCACCACGGTGACATCCGGTATCGCTCCCTCGCCCAAAGTCCGCATGGGCCTCAACGTCGTCAAGGCCGTGTCGAGCTATGCCGGCAAGCCGGTGGCGCGTCTGCACAACGGCAAGCAGACAGTTGGTTACGGTTTGATGGATTGCGTCCGCCGTACGATCGCGCCACCGGGTGGCATTTCGTTGAACAGCCGAAGGTTCGCGCTTGCCGATGCGCCGGATCTGGCGCTGCTACCAGGCACTCTACCCGGCCTCCAATCCACCTTCACGGGCGCTGGAACCGAACCGCAAATCCTGCAACGCCTGCTGGGCGTTGGCGGCTGGCTGGTGCGGCTGCGGCTGCTTGCGTCCCTTTCACCGTTTGCTGCGCTGTTTCACTGGGCGTCGCATCGCTTCGCCTTCGGCGAACATCGCGGCGGCATGTTCGTCGCCGTCACCGGCTGGACCGGAGATGGCAAGCCGCATGCGAAATCCTGGCATCTGGTGGCTGAGGGAGACGACGGCCCCTTCATCCCGGCAATGGCAGCAGAGGCAATCGTTCGCGGCTGGCTTGCGGGACGCAAACCAAGGCTTGGCGCTCGTCCGGCTGCGGGCGAACTGACACTTGCCGATTTCGAGCCGCTGTTTGACCGTTTCGCCATCCGCACCGGCATCCGTGACGACAGTCTTTGTGCACCAAACACACCGCTCTATCGGCACATGCTGGCAAGCGCGTGGGAGAGCCTATCGCCCGCCGTTGCCACCATGCATGACAGTACCATCTCGCGGACCGTTGAAGGACGGGCCAAAATCGAGCGAGGCACCGGCCTTCTGGCCCGGATGACGGCCGCCATCATCGGCTTTCCCGCGGACAGTCCCGACGTGCCGGTCACGGTCCGTTTCGCATGCGGCGATGGCCGCGAGACCTGGGTCCGCACCTTCGGCACACAATCCTTCCACAGCGTGCAATCCGCCATCGCCGGTCCCGATGCCGGCCTGCTGGCCGAGGATTTCGGGCCGTTTCGCGTGCTGATCGCTCTGCTGCCGGATCAGGGACGCTTGCGGCTGGTGATCCGCGGCTGGCGTTTTTTCGGTCTGCCTCTGCCCTTGTTTCTGGCGCCCCGCGGCGAGACATTCGAGGAAGAAGTAAACGGCATCTTCCGGTTTCATGTCGAGATCACCAGTCCGCTGACCGGGCTGATCGTCCGTTATACCGGCTGGCTTCGTCCAAGGGCCGGTTGAACCGTTCGGCGCTGCCGTCGCCACGGAACGGCTTGCGGCCAATGTCGTATTGCAGGGTGAGGAGCAGAATGACGTCCATCCAGAGTTTGAGGATCGCGCCCATCGCATCGTCCTTCCAAAACTATCGATGCGCCAAGGATGCGCCCCTTGCCCATGGCTGACAAACGAGCTTATTGTCGTCTTCGGATGACTTGAGGTTATGCGATGAAACGCGGACGTTTACCCTTGACCGCCCTGCGCAGTTTTGAAGCGGCTGGAAGGCTCGAGAGTTTTACACTGGCCGCCGAAGAACTGTTCGTCTCGCAAGCCGCGATCAGCCGGCAGGTACGCGAGCTGGAAGCGCTCCTGGGGACAGCGCTGTTTACGCGGCATCACCGCAAGGTGCGTCTGAGCGCAGCAGGGTCGAGACTGCTTGAAACACTGGCCACCGCCTTCGATACGATCGATGCCCGGCTTGAGGAAGTGCGGGCGGCCAAACCCGCGACGCTTTTGACGGTCAATGCCGAACCCGGCTTTGCCGGTTGCTGGCTCGTGCCGCATCTGCAACGTTTTCGCGAAGAGCACCCGCAAATCGACGTATCCGTGGAATCCGAAGCTAGACTTGTCGATTTTCGCGGCGATGTGGCGGAGCTTGCCATCCGCCATAGCGCAAAGGCAAGCAGCTGGCCTCGCACCCAGGCCCTCCATCTCTGCGACGTCGCCATGGTTCCGGCCCTGTCGCCGGCGATCATCAGGGATGAGGCTCCCCTTGAGATGCCGGAAGACCTGCTCTCCTACACTCTGCTGCATGAAGAAAATCGCGACGTCTGGGCGCGCTGGTTTGCAGCAGCCGGGCTCGCGCCGGGTGCCGAGATTATGCGCGGGCCGATCTTCACCGATGGCGCACTGGCATTGCAGGCCCTGCTGCGCGGCCATGGCGTCGCACTTGTCGATGCAGTCCTTTCTCGTGACGACCTCGACGCCGGGCGTTTTATCCAGCCATTCGACCTGAAAGTCCCGCATGGCGCCTATTTCCTGGTGGCACGCGACTTCAATCAGTTATCACCGCAAGCCTTGGCCTTTGTTACCTGGATCACCGGTTGCTTTGCAGGCTTATCCGGCTGAAGGCTCAGGATCAATCGCCCGCGATCCCCAGCAATTCGGCATCGAGCGCATGCAGGAACTGGTCGGCAAAGGCGGCACCGAGGCCAAGATCATGGCCGCCATAACGCGAGGCGACCCGCATATCGACGAAGGTGGTTTCAGCCTCTTCGCGCAGCCTGATCAGCACGTCGAAGCGCAGGCCAACGATCAAAGTGCGCCATTCGCCCTGCAGCAAAATATCGGAGGAGCGCCGTCCCGGCGGCATCTCACCCGTGGCGATCTCGGGGCGCGACAGCGGGATCGGCACGTCATCAGGATCGCTATCGGCCGGGGCAGCGTCGGCCGGCTTGACGGCCATGTCTTCCAGATCGGCTTCGGCATTTTCGACGCCCGCCTGCGCAACGATGGTAATGCCGGTCTGTTCCGCAACGGTCTTTACCCCCTGAAACACGCGGTCAAGCGCACCGTCGTAACGGCGGCCGGTCAGCGCCGGATAGGCAAGAACCTGCGCTTCGCGATCCGCCGGCGTCACCTCGGCCGCGCGCTTCAGCCAGCCCCGTTGTGCATTCGGGGTCTTGATCCAGGGCGGCGGCGTGACCGTATCGGTGCTGACATCGTAGATCGCAGGCTTGGAAAAATATTCGCCGATCACAAAGCCTGCGGCCGCGATCGGAACGGCCGCATAGACCAGCGCCACGAACGAGGCGACGCCGCCCATGGCTGCGACCTGCCAGAACCGGACGAAACCGGCAATTGCAAGCACCACTGCAAGCGCCGCCAGACCTGCCGACAGAACCACCAGCACCACGAAATGCGGGGTGACCAGCGGGCCGAAGCGATGCGCCAGCAAGGCCCCGATAAAGAGACCGAAGGCAAAGCGGGCGATCCGGCGCGCCCAACGGGCTGCAACGGATGTAGGGCGCTCATACTTGATCATCATCTGGCAGAATCAATCCCTTGGCCTGACACGGCAACACATCTCCTGTTTAGAGCATGATGACGAAAGCTGTGAAGTGGTTTTCGCCGGGACGAGGATGGAGGCGCGGATGGCGGGCGAACATCTACACTTCCTAACATGCCGCAAATTTGCCATTCTCCTTGATCATGTCTTAATGATGGGGATCAGCCGTGTTTCCCGGTTCATGCGGCGTAGGACCGGTTTGCACACACATCGGAATTTCCAGGTGCACGGGAAGAGATGTCTTTCTTGTGGCTTGAAAGGAGAGTGAGCATGCTATCATCCGAGATGGCCACATCGGCCACCCAGACCTTAATTCCGGCGCCCGACGCCAACCTGACCATCGAACTGCTTGAACTCGAACTCTCGCTGGACGGTTTCACCGCCGGCCCGGACGGCTTTTCCGCCCATGTCCGCGCCGCCGCTGCAGCCATCGACGGCGCCCTGCTGTTCGAATTGCCCGCCTCCGGGCTGGTGGCCGATTGTGATCGCATCGCGGTCCTGCGCATTCCCAAGGATGGCAGCGCTGTCATGGCAACGATCTTCGCCTGCCTGGAAACCGGTGGCAACACGATCCGCCTCGAAGCACCCGACGAAAGCACCGCGGACCTCAAGAATTTTGCCGAAGCCTTTGTGGATGTGCTGCAACGTATCTGATAGACAGAGTGAGATCTGCAATCGTTTCAAGGTCTCAGCATGTCCATCGGGAAGATTCTGTCGCTTGTCGCGCTCGGCGCAATCCTTGGCGGTTGCACCACACTGACGCCGCAAGAACGCCGCGCCGCAGACGAAAAAACCTGCTTGTCCTACGGCTTCCGCCGCGGCACTGATGCGCTCGCCACCTGCCTGCAACGCATCGACCTCGACCGCCGTGCCGAGTCGCGCTCATTGCGCTATGGCAACGACCCGATGATGTGGGGCTGGAACCGCCCGGTTATCGTCCGGTAATCGCGTAGCACCTTCACTTTCCGCAAGGAAATTTCCGATTCGGCGCGAAATGGCGCTGACTTTTGCTTTGGCAACGGCAATTGCCGCCTATGATGGCGCGTCAACGATCGGGAGATTTCTCATGAAAGCCGTGCTGAAAGTACTCTGCGCCCTCTTCCTCTTCGCCGCCGCGCCGGCAGTGGCCGCTGAACGGTGGCAGCAACTGCCTGCCCCCGCCCCGATGTCGAAGGCGGATAAAACCGGCACGGCGCCGGTCAACGGCATCGACATGTACTACGCCGTCTACGGCTCCGGCCCGCCGGTGCTGCTCATCCACGGCGGCCTCGGCTATGCCGACATCTGGGGCGCACAGATTGCCGATCTTTCCAAGGATCATACCGTCATCGTTGCCGAAAGCCGCGGGCATGGGCGCTCGACCCGCAATGCCGATCCCTATAGCTACGACCTGATGTCTTCGGATTATCTGGCGCTGCTTGATTACCTGAAGATCGGCAAGACGGCGATTGTCGGCTGGAGCGATGGCGGCATTATCGGCCTCGATATCGCCATCCATCACCCGGAACGGCTGACCAAACTGTTTGCTCAGGCCGCCAATTCCAAGATCGACGGCGTCATCCCGACCGTGATGGAAAACAAGACCTTCGCCACCTACATCGAAAAGGCCGGCGAGGTCTACAAGAAGATTTCGCCGACACCGGCCGAATATGACGCTTTCGTCACCCAGATCAGCAACATGTGGGCAAGCCAGCCCAACTGGAGCGACGACGACCTGAAGAAGATCACGACGCCGACCACCATCGTTCTCGGCGACCACGACGAGGCGATCAGCCGGGAGCATACGGATTACCTGGCAAAAACCATCCCCGGCGCCGAACTGATCATCCTCAAGGACGCCAGCCATTTCGCCATGCTGCAGGACCCGGAAGGGTACAACAAGGCGGTGCGGGATTTCATCGACCGGTAGGAAACGAACTGTCCGGCGAGCCCCCGCTTGCCGGACAGTTTAAACCGTAGCACTCACCCCTTGCCATTGATCGCCGCCTGGGCGGCTGCCAGTCTTGCGATCGGCACGCGGAAGGGCGAACAGGAGACATAGTCGAGGCCAGCGTCCTCGCAGAAACGGATAGAGGCCGGGTCGCCGCCGTGCTCGCCGCAGATACCGAGTTTCAAGCCGTTCTTGGTGCGGCGGCCGCGTTCAGCGGCAATCTGGATCAGTTCACCGACCCCATCGAAATCGAGCGAGACGAACGGATCTTTCTCGACAATGCCCTTCTGGATGTAGGTATTGAGGAATTGGGCCGCATCGTCACGCGAAATGCCGAATGTGGTCTGCGTCAAGTCGTTGGTCCCGAAGGAAAAGAAGTCGGCGCTTTCGGCGATGACATGGGCGCGAAGGGCTGCACGCGGCAACTCGATCATCGTACCGACAAGATATTCGATCTCGATACCGGACTCGCCAATAACCTCCCTGGCCACCGCATCGATGCAGGCCTTGACGTAGTCCAACTCGGATTTCAGCCCGACCAGCGGTACCATGATTTCCGGCACGACGGGCGCGCCGGTTTCGCGGGCAGCCTCAACCGCCGCCTCGAAAATCGCACGGGCCTGCATCTCCGCGATCTCCGGATGGGAAATCGCCAGACGGCAGCCGCGATGGCCGAGCATCGGGTTGAACTCGTGCAGCGCATCGACGCGCTGGCGCAGTTCGGCCGGGTCCATGCCGAGAACGGCCGAAACATCGGCGATCTCCTCGTCGGTCTTCGGCAGGAACTCGTGCAGCGGCGGATCGAGCAGGCGGATGGTGACCGGCAGGCCGTGCATGATCGAGAACAGTTCGGTGAAGTCGGAGCGCTGCATCGGCAAAAGCTTGGCGAGCGACACCCGCCGCCCCGCCTCGTCTGCAGCCAGGATCATTTCGCGCATGACATTGATGCGCTCACCCTCGAAGAACATATGCTCGGTACGGCAGAGCCCGATCCCCTCGGCACCGAAGGAGCGGGCAGCGCGGGCATCGGCCGGGGTTTCGGCATTGGTGCGCACCGTCATGCGGCGGCTGGCATCGGCCCAGGCCATGATCTTGCCGAAGTCGCCGGACAGTTCCGGCTGCAGCATAGGGATTTCGCCCTTCAATACCTGGCCGGAGGAGCCGTCAATGGTGATCACCTCACCCTTGGCGAGCGTCATGCCAGCGGCGATCAAAAGTTCGTTGCGGGTATCGACGCGCAGGTTCCCGGCACCGGAGACGCAAGGAATGCCCATGCCGCGCGCGACCACCGCCGCATGGCTGGTCATGCCGCCGCGGCAGGTCAGAATGCCTTCAGCCGCATGCATGCCGTGAATGTCTTCCGGGCTGGTTTCGACGCGGACCAGAATGACCTTGCGGCCTTCCTTGTTGGCCAGCACCGCCTCTTCGGAGGTGAAGACGATCTCACCCGTCGCGGCACCCGGCGAAGCCGGCAGACCGGAACCGATGATATCGCGGCGGGCGCGCGGGTCGATGGTCGGATGCAGCAATTGATCGAGCGAGGCGGGATCGATGCGGGCAACCGCCTGGTCCTGCGTGATCGTGCGGGCTTCGGCCATATCGACTGCGATCCTCAGCGCCGCCTTGGCGGTGCGTTTGCCGGAGCGGGTCTGCAGCATCCAGAGTTTGCCGCGCTCGATGGTGAATTCGAGGTCCTGCATGTCGCGGTAATGGCCTTCCAGCCGGTTGCAGATCGCCTGGAATTCCTCGAACGCTTCCGGCATCAGCTTTTCCAGCGACGGCTTGTCGGAACCCGAAGCGATGCGGGCGGCCTCCGTGATGTTTTGCGGCGTGCGGATGCCGGCGACGACATCCTCGCCTTGCGCATTGACGAGGAATTCGCCGTAAAGTTCGTTTTCGCCGGTCGAGGGATTGCGGGTGAAGGCAACGCCGGTCGCGGACGTATTGCCGAGATTGCCGAACACCATCGCCTGGACATTGACGGCGGTACCCCAGGCGGCGGGTATGTTGTGCAGATGCCGGTAGGTGATGGCGCGTGGGTTCATCCAGCTGGAAAAGACAGCACCGATCGCCCCCCAGAGCTGAACCTCGGGATCCTGCGGAAAGGCCTCGCCGAGTTCCTCCTCGATCACCCGCTTGTAGTGCGCGATGATGTGCTGCCATTCGACGGCGGAAATCTCGGTATCCTGCTCATGCCCGAGACGGCCTTTTTCGTCTTCAAGGATTTCCTCGAAGACCTCGTGGTCGAGCCCCATGACAACATCGGCATACATCTGGATGAAACGGCGATAACTGTCCCAGGCAAACCGGGCATCGCCCGCATCATGGCCGAGCGCCTGTACCGTTGCGTCATTGAGACCGAGATTGAGCACGGTATCCATCATGCCCGGCATCGAGGCGCGGGCGCCGGAGCGGACCGACAGCAGCAGAGGACGCTCGATATCGCCGAACACGCGCCCGGTGATCGCCTGCATCCTCTCAAGACCGGCCGAGACCTGTGTCTTCAACTCTTCGGGAATAATGCGGCCATCGGCATAATATTTGCCGCAGGCCTCGGTGATGATCGTCAGGCCGGGTGGCACCGGCAGGCCGAGATTGCACATCTCTGCCAGATTGGCGCCCTTGCCCCCTAACAGATCACGATCGCCCACATTTCCTTCGGCTTCTCCCCCACCGAAGGTATAAACCCACTTTGTCATGCCATTTCTCCACCCATACGGCTCCCACCGGAGGCTACAGTATCCTTTTCAGCTTTAAAATGCACCGGTGGTGGAATTATGCTGCATCGCAGCAAAAACACGAAAAAACTGTCACAAAAGCGGAAGGAAGGGTCAGGCCGCGGCGGCGCTACGGCGCCACGTGCTTTTGCCGGAGGCTTTCGCCTGATAAAGCGCGCTATCGGCGGCGCTCATCAATTCGTCGGGATCAAAGCCGTTTTCGGGCGCCACCGCGATGCCGATGCTGACGCTGATGCCGATCTGACTGTTGGCAATGCCGAAGGGTTTTCCCAGAGCCAGGATGCAGCGGTCGGCGATATCGGCGCCATCAGCGGCAGAGGCATGTTGCAGAATGGCAAACTCATCACCCCCGAGCCTGGCCACCAGATCACCGCTCAGCAGCACCGACTTCAATCGCTCGGCAACCTGCTTCAGCAGCATATCGCCAGTCGCATGGCCGAAGGTGTCATTGACCGGCTTGAAGCCATCGAGATCAAGATAGTGAACCGCCAGTTCCCTCCCGTCCCGGGCTGCTCTTTCCAGCGCGAATTCAAGCTTCTGGCGAAACTGCATGCGGTTCGGCAGGCCCGTCAGCGGATCGTGGTGGGCAAGATGGGTGGCATGCGCCTCGGCGCGGATGCGGTCGCTGACATCGGCGATCGTCAAAAGCAGCCGCCGCGACGGCCCCTCGTTGATGATGCGCACATAGATCAGCACATGGTGCTCGGTGCCATCTGCCGCCTTCTGATGCCAGACAGTGCGCGCCTCGCAATCGCCCTCCAGGCTGCGCAGCATGGTGCCCAACCGCTCGCCCTCACCGCCGGTATGAAAATCAATGACACGCTTTTGCCGCATCGCTTCGGCCGGAAAACCGTAAAGCCTGACTGCTGCGTTGTTGACAGCCAGAATATCAAGGTTCGCGGCATCGCAGACCATCATCGGCATCGGGTTGGCATCAAACAGCAGCCGGAAGGATTCCTCGCGGCGCTTGAGTTCGGTGATATCGATGCGCATGCCGATGGCGCCCCCATCCGGCGTGCGCCTGTCGTCGTGGCGCAGCCAACGCCCGTCCCGCAGCATCTGCTCCTCCTGCGAGACCGGCAGCCTGTGCTTCTTCATCCGCTCCTCGATCCAGTCTTCCGGATCCGCGACTATTTCCGGCATATCGCCACTGGCCAGGCTGATCTCGAGAATCTCCCTGAACGGCACTCCCGGGCGCAGGTGGCCAGCGATTTCCGGATACAGTGCCGCATATTTCTCGTTCCAGAGAATGTAGCGGTCCTCTGCATCAAAAACGCAAGCCGCCTGCGGCAGCATGTCGATGAAGAAGCCGAGACGCCGGTGGGCAGCCCTTGCCTCAAGCAGCGCCTCATCGTTTTGCCGCTCCAGCTCAAGACGCATCGATTCCATCGACCGCTCATCGATGAGATCGCGGATGACGATGCCCGTCAAAACATCACTGAACCGCACGACCGAAAGCTCGACGGGTATGACACTTCCATCGCCGCGCAAAAGCAGCGTTTCGCGGCGAAAGGATTTGGCAGTGGCGTTCGAGACGGCGTGCCATTCCGGCAGAAGCCGAGATACCGGCGTGCGCGCAAGAACAAAGCTGGCTCCGGACATGGCCGCCGCGGCCTCATTGGCAAAGACAATCAGGCCGCCAGCATTCACGCACACGGACGCCACGGGAACGGCCCTCAAAAGCATCAACGCATCTGCGCCCGTGAAATCCGTCAAGCTTCATACCCTCCGGCAATCCGGCATAGCTCTTTACAGGCTTGCCGGTGAAATTGTGCGCCCAGATATGAAAGATTTTCTTACCAGCCAGCTTGCCAACGGATTAGGCAACGCGACCCGACTACCATCTTTGCGCACGACTTAGGTAATGCTAATATTAATGCGTTAACGGGGATATACCGGATTGAGAGCCGCTCCGAGCAGGCCGCGAATTTTTCCATCACATCATGCGTTCCAGTTTGTAACAGCCGGGAGTGATCACGATGAGAATTTGCCTGGTATGCCTGTCCGTTCTGGTTCTTGCTTTCACTGCACCGCTTGATGCGACCGCCACGGAAACGGGGAAGCGGCTCGCGCTTGTCATCGGAAACGGACAATACGAAGCTGCCGGAACGTTGCCTAACGCAGTACGGGACGCGCGCGAATTCGGAGCCTTTCTTTCCACCCGTGGGTTTGATGCCGATATGGTGATCGACGCCGATCGCAGCCACCTGGCGGAGGCGGTGTCGCGGTTTGTCCGCAAGATCAACAATGACGACGTGGCGCTTTTCTATTTCGCCGGTCATGGCATGCAACTGCGTGGCGAGAACTATCTCGTTGGAACAGATGCGCGGCTGGCGAGCGAATTCGATGTTGCTGCCGAGACGCTGGCACTTGCCGATGTCATTGCGGCAATTGAGAAAAAGTCGAAGATCGCCCTCTTCTTTCTCGATGCGTGCCGCAACAACCCGCTCGCCAACCGTCTCAACCAGGAGATCGAAGGTACCACCAGAAGCATCGCGACACGCGGACTGGCGCCGGTCGAAACGGAAAGCGCAGGCACCATGGTGGCGTTCGCTGCAGCACCTGGACAGGTGGCCTCTGACGGGAGTGGCAAGAACTCGCCGTTCACTACTGCCCTGATCAGCCACCTAGCAGGGCCGGGCCTTGAAATCGGCACCGCCTTCAAGCGGGTCATCCGTGACGTTCGAAAGGCAACCGATGGCAAGCAGTCGCCGCAGATCCTGTCGTCGCTGTCGTTGGAATTCTATTTCGACCCCTCTTTGCCAAAGGAAGAACGGGCGGTATCCACACCGGCGATCGATCCTGAAGCAATCGAGATCGAGGCCGATTTCCGCAAGGCATTGCGGATCAACACACCGCGTATCTGGGGGCTGTTTCTGAAAAAACACCCGACAGGCGAACAGGCAATTCTTGCGCGGCAATTGCTGTCTCAGTTTTTACCGGTTCCGGCGCCGGGGAGCGGCACGAACGCTGAAATACGGGAATCCGGGCTGGGTTTGAGCCGGACCCAAAGGCACGATATCCAGGTGGCGCTGACCGGGCGAGGTTTTGCCGCCGGCACACCCGATGGTGCTTTTGGCCAGCAGACTCGGCGGGCCCTTACCGATTACCAGGCGTCTATCGGCGTCGCCAGATCAGGCTACGTCGACGAGGACACAGCCAAAAGCCTCGGAATGTCCGTCCAAGCCTATGGGAACGGTCTGTATTCCTCGCCGCTAGCACGCGTTTACAATCCGAAGGATTTTGAAGGGCTCGAAACCGATCCGCGCGTTCTGAAGGCAATTGCCTGCAATCCTTATTACGAAAGGACCTACGGGTCATTCAACGGACATCTTTACGTCCTGATGCGGGCCGGCTTGATCACACGGAAATCGGCTGCGTCGGTTTCAAAACAGTGTGGCGGCTATCTCGCGACGATTACGTCCGATGCCGAAAACAGCTTCATCGCTTCGCTTCTGAACAAGGATCAGAGACTATTTCTGACGGGCTACGATCCCCGCGGCCACGTTTCCTACAAGATGGGCGCCTGGGTCGGTCTTATCCAGGATCCATCGGGCAAGGAACCACGCGGCGGCTGGAAGTGGGAGAATGGCGAACCGATGACCTATTCGAAATGGTTCAGGGATATGCCGAACGAAGACAAACCCGGCGACGATTATGGCATGTATTATGCTCACAGGCAGGGAAAGGCGGATACAAAGACGCAATATGTCGACACTTGGGACGACATGGGTGAAAGCGACGGCGGCTATTCCTTCGTCTTGGAACTGGAATAAAGAATTTAGACCGCTTCCCGCATTTGCTCGGCCGTCTGCAGATCGACGGAGACGAGTTGCGAAACACCCTGCTCGGCCATGGTGACGCCGAACAGGCGGTTCATGCGGGCCATGGTGATCGGATTGTGGGTAATGATGACGAAACGGGTCTCGGTCGAGGCGGCCATTTCGTCCATCAGGTTGCAATAGCGCTCGACATTATGGTCGTCGAGCGGCGCATCGACTTCGTCGAGCACGCAGATCGGCGCGGGATTGGTGAGGAACACCGCAAAGATCAGCGCCATGGCCGTCAACGCCTGTTCGCCACCCGACAATAGCGTCATCGTCTGCGGCTTTTTACCCGGCGGCCGGGCGAGGATTTCAAGACCAGCGTCGAGCGGATCGTCACTCTCGATCAACTGCAGTTCCGCCGTGCCGCCACCGAACAGATGGGTAAACAGCCGCTGGAACTGGACGTTGACCACGTCGAATGCGGCCAGCAGGCGTTCGCGGCCTTCGCGGTTGAGATTCTGGATCGCCGAACGCAGCTTGCGGATCGCGTCGATGACGTCCTCGCGTTCCTTCAGCATGGCATCGAGCTTGTCGGACAGTTCCTTCTGCTCTTCTTCGGCTCTGAGGTTGACGGCGCCAAGACGCTCACGCTCGATTTTCAGGCGGTCCAGTTCACGCTCGATCTGGCGGACATCCGGCAGCTCGGCATCGACAGCAAGGCCGGTCAGCCGCATCACCTCGTGCGGGGCGCAATTGAGCACTTCACGGATGCGGGCTTCACCCTCGAGCCGCTTTTCGCGGGCGGACACCAGCCGTTCTTCGGCGCGGCCGCGCTTTTCCCGCGTCTCGGCCAGTTCCGAGAGCGCGGTGACAGCGATCCGGTCGGCATCGCGCTGGCGTGTTTCGGCAACGGCCAAAACATCCGCGGCTTCACGGCGCGCCTCTTCGGCCTTCGACAGCTCGCTCGTCAGCGCCCGGCGCTTCTCGTCGAATTCGTCGGGCGCCTCGAGCAGTTCCTCGACCTCCTCGCGCGTCTCGCTTTCGCGCTCGCGCAAAGTCTCGATGTGCTCCTGCGCACTCGCAGCCCGGGTGTTCCAGGTCTGCCGCTCGGCCGCGATGGCGCGGATGCGGCGTTCGCGGCCTTCGTTTTCGCGCGCCAGGCCATCGTTGATGGCGCGCGCTTCGGCCACCAGCGCCCGGTCTGTCGCGACGGTCGTCATCTGGCTGTTGAGCTTCTGCTCCAGCCCGGCAACGTCGGGGGCATCTTCCAGCGCCTCGCGGGCAGATTCCATCTGCTCGCCGATCTCTTCGACCTGCAGCGAAAGCTGGCTTGCGGTTTCGGCCAGAACCGCCCGGCGGCGGACGAGATCACCGGATGCGCGCTCTGCCGCGGCCAACGCTTCGCGGGCTTCGGCAAGCTTGCGCACCACCATGCGCTGGGTTTCGCGCGACAAGCGCAGGCGCTCGTCTTCGGCACGGATGCGCGCGGCAGCAGCAGCAAGTTCGGCTTCGCGCGCGGCCAATTGGTCGCGGGCGTCGATGAGTTCGCCTTCGAGTTCGGCAAGCCGGTTCTTTTGCGCCAGCCGCAAAGCTGCGGCACTCGGCGCATCGGCACCGATGACATGGCCGTCCCAGCGCCAGACAGCACCGTCGCGCGTCACCAGCCTTTGCCCTGCCTTCAACAGCGGCTGCAGACGCTCCGCCGTCGCGTCGTCGGCAACGATACCAATCTGGCGCAGGCCGCGATCCAGCGCTTTTGGCGCGCGCACATACTGCATCAGCGGAGTTGCGTCATCGGGCAATTGCGGATCGCCGGACGCATCGCCCGGTGCGCGCCAATGGGCGGGCGCATTCGGGTCGAGCGGCGATTCCAGATCTTCGCCAAGTGCTGCACCCAAGGCCGTCTCGAAACCACGATCGACCTTCATGTCATCGACCACAGCCGGGGCGGCGCCTTGAACGGCGGAGGCTTCCAGCATCCGCCGGATAGTGCGGGCTTCAGTCTCGATGCCGTTCACCTGCGATCGCGCAGCGTCGACGGACGGGCGGGCGGCAACTTCGGCTTGCCGGGCAGCGGCCAGCGCCTCTTCGATATCGGCAACGGCATTTTCCGCCTGCTCCAGCCCGGATTCGGCGGCTTCGACTTCCTCCTGCTTCTCCGCAGGGTCCGGCAGCGTCGAAATCTGCCGGTCGAGTTCGTCGAGATCGCGGTTCTGGTCGGACAGCTGTCGGGCAAGACGCGCCTGCCGCTCAGTCAGATCGCGAATGGTCTTTTCGAGCTGGTTGCGCGAGGCCTGCGCCTCGGCCTTTTCGGCAGTCAACAAACCGAGCTGGCGTTCGCTTTCGGACAGTTTCTCGCTTGCATCCGCCAGCCGCTCGCGGGCTTCTTCGGCGCGCTCGCCCGCCTCGGCGAGCATATCGGCAAGCTCGCTCTCTTCCTCGTCCAGCCGCGCCAGAATACCGGCATTGTCGGCAACCATCCGCTCTTCGCGAATAATATCCTCGCGCAACTGCGACAGGCGGCGCTGCAATTCATCACGGCGGCGCAGGATGCGGCCAGCGTCTTCTTCAAGCTGCGACTTGGCGATCTGCAGGCGCTGCAGGGCGGCCGCAGCCCTTGCTTCGGATTCGCGCAATTCCGGCAGTTTCAGGCTGGCGATGGCCTGTGCCTTGGCCGCTTCCATCTGGGCTTGCGCCTTTTCGGCGACCAGCGATGTTGCCTGGTTCAGATGGCTATCGGCTTCAGCTTCTGCCTCCTTGGCTTGCACCCAGCGGATATGCAAAAGCATCGCTTCGTGGCGGCGGATATCGGCCGACAGCATCTTGAAGCGATTGGCCTGGCGCGACTGGCGCTTCAGGCTCTCGATCTGGCTTTCGAGCTGCGAGGTGACGTCCTCCAGCCGCTCGAGATTGGTCTCGGCGCCCTTCAGGCGAAGTTCTGCCTCATGGCGGCGCGAATGCAGCCCGGAAATCCCGGCGGCCTCTTCGAGCAACTGGCGCCGTGCCTGGGGCTTGGCCGCAATCAGCTCGCCGATCCGGCCCTGGCCGACCATCGACGGCGAACGCGCGCCGGTCGAGGCATCGGCAAACAGAAGCTGCACATCCTTGGCGCGGGCTTCCTTGCCGTTGATGCGGTAGACGGAACCATTTTCCCGCTCGATCCGCCGCGTCACCTGGATTTCGTCGCTATCGTTGAAGGCGGCAGGCGCGGTGCGGTCGGTATTGTCGAGGTAAAGGCCGACCTCGGCCGTGTTGCGGGCGGGACGGTTGCCGGACCCGGAAAAAATCACGTCGTCCATGCCCGACGCGCGCATGTTCTTGTAGGAATTTTCCCCCATCACCCAGCGCAGCGCCTCGACCAGGTTCGACTTGCCACAGCCGTTCGGCCCGACAACACCGGTCAGCCCGCGTTCGATAACGAATTCGGAGGGTTCGACGAAGGACTTGAAGCCGAGAAGTCGGAGCTTGGTGAATTTCATGCGGTTTGCCCCCTCTTCTCCCCAGCGGGGAGAAGGTGGCCCGAAGGGCCGGATGAGGGGGTGGTTCCGCGCCCGGGGTTCCCCCTCATCGCCTCGCTATGCTCGGCACTTCTCCCCGCAGGGGAGAAGAAAAAAAGAAAAACGGGCGCACGAATGCGCCCGCGGGCCGTTTGGTCAAAACGCTGGGAATCAGAGCATCGAGTCGATAAGGGCCGACATGGTGTCAACCGACATTTCTCCAGAATACTTCTTGCCATTGACGAAGAAGGTCGGGGTGGCCTTGACGCCGAACTCCTTGTCGCCCCTCTGCATCGTTGCCTGCACATCATCCAGAAGTTTCTGGTTCGTCAAGCAGGCCTCGAAGCTCTCCTGTGTAAAACCGGCGAGTTTCGACATCTGCAGCAGCGCATCGCGGCCGTTTGGTGCAGCAGCCCAGGTTTCCTGCTGCTTGAACAGCATCGAAATCATCGGGAAATACTGGTCCGCCGGGGCGCAGCGCGCCAGCATGAAGGCGGCAGCCGCACGCGGGTCAAACGGGAATTCGCGCAGGACGAAACGGACCTGGCCGCTATCGACATACTTGGTCTTGATGGCGTCATAGGTTTCGTTGTGGAAACGGGCGCAATGCGGGCAGGTCATCGACATGTATTCGATGATCGTCACCTTGGCATCGGCCTTGCCGACCGACATTTCCGGCAGCGGACCAGGCGCCATCAGCTTGGCGATATCGACCTCGCCTTCCGACTGCGGAACCTCGACCTTGGCTGCGGGGGCAGCGGCCTGCGCCACCTGCGTCTGGGCAGCGTCAGCGGTTGCCGGCGTTGCAGCCGACGACATGGTGGAGGCTGTCGTCGTGCCATCCACCGGCTTCATCGCCGTGGCCGAGGACATCATCGAACCGCCGTCGGCGGGCTTGACCTCGGTCTTGGCGGCCGTGTCAGTGCTTTCCGTCGCAGGCGCGTTTGCGGCCGCGTCCTTCTTCTCGTCGCTGCAGGCGGCGAGCGTCACAGCGATGGCGGCCACGGCGACGCCGCTCAGGAGGCGCTTGAAAGGGCTCAGTTCAGAAAGGGACATGGTTTCACCTGTGTAAGGGGATGAACGAAATCGGTCGAAAATTCGATAACTTGCCTTGTTCGGGGCGACAAGGGGCTGTCGCTCACCAACGTTCAAACAATTGTGACCAGTTGATGGTGTCCGTCACTTTTTTCGCGGCGCCAGCACTGCGGTGCCGAGCCGTGTCAAAGCCGCCTTCAGGGCCTCACTCTCGATACCATCGACCAATGTCTCCAGATGCCTGGCACGTTCTCCGGTCAACGGCCTCGGTTTGCGATAGGGTTTTGGTGGCGGAGACACCGGCTTCTGGACGATGCGCATCTGGCTGATGGCCGGAAACCCGAAAAAACCGTTGATCCGCTGGATCAATTCGCCCTGCGCATGGGTGAGGAACAGGGCGCGCGCACCTTCGCAGGCGATCGTCAGCACGCCCGGTTGATAGCCGCCCTCGCCCGTCATCTCCGAAGCGCGGCGCGGCCAGGCAATCTTTTCCGGCCGGGTGCAATCTGCAAAATCCTCGCCGGCGATCTCATCCCACGACCCGAGCAACAGCGTATTGATACCGGCGCGCTTGGCAAGCACCGGATCGATCATGCCATTGGCGATCTCGCTGATCTGACGGCCGCCCTTGCGGGTATAAGGTTGTTTCAACAGATATCTTTCCGATTTCCGAATCCGCCTTGAAGGATGGCGAACACTCCGCCAAGTATAGGCCCCAACCAAACTTCCGGCAAATGATGCAGCAGATAATGAAAATGGCCGATGCGGCCGATGCGGCCAAACGGCTTCTTACCTGGTATGACCGCCATCACCGTGACCTGCCCTGGCGTGTCTCGCCGCCGATGGCACGCGACGGCGTCGTCGCCGACCCCTATCACGTCTGGCTGTCGGAAGTGATGCTGCAGCAGACCACCGTGCAGGCGGTCAAACCCTATTTCCACAAGTTCCTGGCACTCTGGCCGAAAGTCACCGATCTCGCATCGGCCGATACCGAAGAGGTGATGAAGGCCTGGGCCGGGCTGGGTTACTATGCCCGCGCGAGAAACCTGAAGAAATGCGCCGAGGCCGTGGCCAGCGAGCACTTTGGGGTTTTTCCCGACACAGAAGCGGGATTGAAGGCGCTGCCGGGTATCGGCGACTACACTGCCGCTGCCGTCTCCGCCATTGCCTTCAACCGGCAAAGCGCGGTGCTCGACGGCAATGTCGAGCGGGTGATTTCGCGGCTCCACGCGATCGAAACGCCGCTGCCATCCGCCAAGCCGCAGATGCGGGCATTGGTGGCCCAAATGACGCCGGCTGACCGTCCGGGGGATTTCGCGCAAGGGATGATGGACCTTGGCGCGACGATCTGCACACCGAAACGGCCGGCCTGCGCCCTCTGTCCGCTGAACGAAAACTGTCTGGCCTTGAAAACGGCAGATCCCGAAACCTTTCCACGCAAAGCGCCGAAGAAGGAGAAGCCTCTGCGCGTGGGCGCCGCCTTCGTCGCCAGCCGCACCGATGGTTCTGTCTATCTGCAGAAACGGGGCGAGACCGGCCTGCTCGGCGGCATGACGGAAGTGCCGGGCACGCCGTGGACATCGCGGGTCGATGGCGACAACACCATTTCCGCCCAGCCCTTTGCCGCAGCGTGGGAAGCCTGCGGAACAATCTCTCATGTTTTTACGCATTTTGAGTTGCGCTTGTCGGTGTATCGGGCCAAGGTCGAAAATGAGAACAAAACAGGAAACGGCTGGTGGGAACCGCTCGCTTCGCTCGAGGCCCAGGCCCTGCCGACCGTGATGAAAAAAGCAATCGCCCAGGCCTTACCGCACGCTTTCAAAAGCGGCCCGAACAGCCCGGGAAACTGAGGAATACCTGATGAGCAGCGTCGAAATCCGTCACATCGTCTTCGATATCGGCAAGGTGCTGATCCATTACGATCCGCATATCCCGTTCTCGCGAATCATTCCCGATGACGCGGAACGCAAATGGTTCTTCGCCAATGTCTGCACCCATGACTGGAACATCGAGCAGGATCGCGGCCGCGACTGGCGCGAAGCGGAAGACCTGCTGATTGCCGAACATCCTGACCATGTGGAAAGCATCCGTGCCTTCCGCAAATATTGGCACGAGATGGTGCCGCATGCCTATGTCGAATGCGTCTCGATCATGGAAAGCCTGATCGCCAAGGGCTATGACGTGACCATGCTGACCAATTTTGCCTCGGACACATTCAAGGAAGCGCAGAAAATGTTTCCCTTCCTGACACTGCCGCGCGGCGTGACGGTTTCGGGCGATATCCGGCTGATCAAGCCGGATATCGCGATCTACGAGACGCACGCCAAGTCCTTCGGGCTTGATCCGGCAGCCACCCTGTTCATCGATGACAGCGTGCCCAATGTCGAAGGCGCACGCGCAGCCGGATGGCATGCCGTTCACTTCACCGACCCGCAGACACTTCAATCAGACCTTCTGGCCTATGGGCTGGCAGCATGACGGCGGAGACCAGCAAGAACATGTCCTTTGATCCCGCTGCCGCCTCCGTGCGCTTTCATGCCGTGATCGGCGATCTCGATTTTGAAGCCATAGAGGCGTTCTTTGCCGATGACGCAACCTATTCCTCCGGCAAGGTCGGCGGGCTCAAGGGCCGCACCGATATCATGGCGGCGTTCCGGCGATATTTTACCGAATATCCCGACCAAGTGGCAGAGGACAGTCTGGTCGAACAGGTTTCCCCGCTCGCTGCCCGCGTGGTCTGGAGCCTCCGCGCAACCAGCGCTTCCACCGGTGAGCCCCTTGTTCGCCGGGGAGAAGAAACCATCACCTTCAATGATCAGGGCAAGATCATCGACGTCCATGTCACTGACTTCCAATAATATTAGGCTTTTTGAAACCTTCAAAACGCCGCAATTGGTTCAGCTGTCATTCACCTTCGCGGCGGCATGATCAGCCTCGAAATTAAGAATTGCTATTCACCGGAAAGGCGGAATTTCCATGGCACGGCTTATTATTGATGGCACCAATGGCAACAATCGCATTATCCAGGGCGATTACAGCGGCGGTCCGGTCGACATTTACGGTTATGGCGGCAACGACACCATCTATCTGAACGTGACCAGCAGGTATGGCGGCAACAACTATGTCGAAGCCGGCTCGGGCAACGACAAGGTCGTCAACTATTTCGAAGGCGGCAACGATATTTTCCTCGGTGACGGCAACGATCTCTACATCGCCGACATTCGTGCAGGTGACAGCAATGACTATGACGTCGTTTCCGGCGGCAACGGCAACGATCGCTTCGAAGTCGATACGGAAGCCAGCAAGTATTATGGCGATTCCGGCAACGACACCTTCCTGTCGTGGGGCGCCGACAACTATTTCAGCGGCGGCACCGGCACCGACACGATCAGCTACCAGTTGCAGGACGACTACAATTCCCAGCGCGGCAAGGGCGTTACCATCGACCTCGGCAAGGGATGGGCTTCGACGATGAACGGTCACCGGGAAACTGTGATCAGCATCGAGAATGCCATCGGCACCAACAGGGGCCATGACGACATCACCGGCAGTTCCGGCCGCAATATCCTGGAAGGTCTCGGTGGCAACGACATTCTTGAAGGTCTCGGCGGCAATGACGACCTTTATGGCGGCGCTGGCAACGACGATCTCTACGGCGGCACCGGCGACGACGATCTGGTTGGTGGCTCAGGCGATGACGACCTGGTCGGTGGTACCGGCAATGATTATCTCCTTGGCGGTTCTGGCTTCGATTTCCTCAGCGGCGGCGCTGGCGCAGATGTTTTCGATTTCGACTTTGCCAGCGAATCGGCCGTTGGCAGCAGACGCGATGTCATCAGTGATTTCCGTGCTTCGCAAAATGATGTCATCGATCTGAGTTCGATTGATGCCAACGCGCGCGCGGCAGGCAACCAGAGCTTCAGCTTCATCGGTGGTTCGGCGTTCAGCGGCAAGGCGGGCGAACTGCAATTCAAAGCCGGCATCATTTCAGGCGATACCAATGGCGACGGCCGTGCCGACTTCCAGATCAAGGTGAATGGCGTCACCAAGATGTATGCCGACGATTTCTTCCTTTAAGCCGGGTGAATTCCATCAGCAAAAAGGAGCTCCGCCCCGGCGGGGCTCCTTTTTTGTGGACCGCATCCGGAAAAACAGAAACGCCCAGGATCATCGCTGATCCTGGGCGTGTAAGTCATCGTCCGGGACTGAAGGTACGAAACCGGACGAAAACTATCTCTGAACCGGCTGGCTTTCGCCGCGCCGTCAAGCATTTTACGGGCTGGCCCGCGCGCCTCGCGTGGTTGATCACACGGTCGTCCTGCTTGAGGCCAAGCTACAGGCAGGATGGTTAAATTGTTCTAAAGGCGCGCACGCCCGACCCGATTTCAAAGGCTGGAAAACATCACCGAAACCGGCGCCGTCGAACGAAAACAGCGAGCAACCGAAAGGTAAGAAGCGTCCGTGGGAATTTCTGGATGCCAGTGTAACCGCCGTTCTTGCATCTCACGATCAAGCAAGGCACATAAAGCTTAAATGCCCTGTACGCGATGATTCCAGGCTGAACCATCCGCTATCCGATCTGCGCAGATGCCCGAAAAATTCGTCCGATTCAGAAACTTGTTTTTTCAGGAAATCGTTCCCGTCGACAGACAGGAGAGGCAGACCACATGAACGAGAATATAGAAATTCAAAAAAAAACGGTGGACGGGCAGCACGGCCCGGAGAACAATTTCGAAAGCCCTGCCCGCTGGATCATTCACTGTATCTGTTGCGAAGAGCCGGTCGAGCCTTGGCAGACCAGCGGCTATCAGTTCGGCTACTGCGCCCACTGTTTCGATATCCTGATGGAACCGGCAGGAAAATCCTAGGGGCGCTCTTGACCAGCGCCAAAGCGCAATGACTTTACATGAAAACGCCGCGCATCTGTTGAGACGCGCGGCGTTCGGCATTCAGGGCGTGCGGCAGATCAGTTGATCTTGGCCATGTCGCTGCGGATGACGGCGCGCAGATCGTCGATCGGACGCAGCGACGTACCGTCGTCATAGTGCCAGAAGGTCCAGCCATTGCAGGCGTCGAGGTTCTGCACCTTGGCGCCGAGGCGATGGATTGAGCCGGCGTCGCCACCGCTGGCAATCGTGCCGTCGGCGCGTACGATGGCGCTGTAGCGGCGTCTTGCATCGGTCAGAACCGTGCCGGGCTTGATCATGCCACTTTCGATCAGCGTATTGAAGGCAACCCGCGGCTCGGCCTTCTTGCCGGTCATGACCGACAAAGTTGCCTTGCCGAGCGGTTCGACCGCAGCAATTCGTTCGGCGGCGGCATCGATATAGCTCTGCTCGCGCTCGATACCGACGAAATGGCGGCCGAGGCGCTTGGCGACTGCACCGGTCGTGCCGGAACCGAAGAAGGGATCGAGCACCACGTCGCCCGGCTTGGTGGAGGCCATCAGGATGCGGGCCAGCAGCGCTTCCGGCTTCTGGGTCGGATGCACCTTCTTGCCGTCGTCGCCCTTCAGGCGCTCGCCGCCCGAGCAGATCGGAAACAGCCAGTCGGAGCGCATCTGCACATCGTCGTTCGAGGCCTTCAGGGCATCGTAATTAAACGTATAGCCCTTGCCCTTGGCGCTGGGGCTTGCCCAGATCAGCGTCTCGTGGGCGTTCTGGAACCGGCGGCCCTTGAAATTCGGCATCGGGTTGGTCTTGCGCCAAATGATGTCGTTGAGGATCCAGAAATTCAGGTCCTGCAGCGTCGCACCAACGCGAAAAATGTTGTGGTAGGAGCCGATGACCCAGAGCGTGCCGGTCGGCTTCAACACACGGCGGCAGGCGAGCAGCCAGGCGCGGGTAAAGGCGTCATAGGCCTCGAAAGACACGAACTGGTCCCACTCGTCATCGACAGCATCGACGAGCGACTGGTCCGGACGGTGCAGCGAACCGCCGAGCTGGAGGTTATACGGCGGGTCCGCGAAAACGACGTCGACGGAATTGTCGGGAAGCGCTTCGAGCGCTGCAACACAATCGCCCTTGATGATGGAATCGAGCCAGCCGGCAGGGCTGACGCCGCGGGAGATTTCGGCCAACGAAACAACTGATGACATGGACACTCGCACCTACGCTTACTCGGACTGATTGCCCTTATGGTTACCGAACTTGGTTACCAAATGCTGAAGGGCGAGCAAAATTTGCGAAATGATACAGGAGGATGGAAACTCCGGTGCCGATGCGGTATTCTATTTTTATGGACAGAAGCCACGCCATAACGAGACTAAGGGAGCAGGCCGAAACCGTTCGCGGCATGGGTGCCACAGCGCTTTTTATGTTCGGCTCGACGGCGCGAAACGCCGCATCCGCTGCCAGCGATCTCGACCTGTTCATCGACTACGATCAGGCCAGCCGATTTAACGCCTTTGATCTGATCGGCATTAAACTTTTCCTGGAAACGCAGTTGTCCATCCCCGTCGACATCACAACACGTGACGGACTGCATCCGGTGCTGAAATCAGGGATCGAACAATCCGCCGTACAGGTATTTTGATGGCGCGGGAGTTTCGTCACGCACTTGGCGACACGCTGGAAGCGATCGCTGGTATCGAACGAGCGACCACCGGTAAAAGCTTCGAGGACTATCAAAGCGATTGGCTTCTGAAGCATGCGGTGCAGCGCGCTATCGAAATCATATCGGAGGCGAGCCGCGCTCTCCCCGAAGACGTTAAGGCAATCCGGCCGGAAGTTCCCTGGCCGCAGGTTCGCACCATCGGCAACGTTCTTCGACACGAGTATCACGGATTGTCGGACAGGATTATCTGGGGCGTCGTAATCGACGAACTGCCTGCTCTGAAAATGGCGATCCTCGTGTTGAACGAAAAATTCGGCTCGCCGTAGTATCCCCCATCGGCACTACACCAGAAAAGGGCAATGTGATCGCCCTCTTCTGGTCATTCCCGACTGGCATGCCTACCGCTCCTTCGGCACTGCGTGAAACGCCCGGCTATCGGCCGGTGCTTCGTCGCGTTCGGTCATGCCGTAGTCGCGGATGACGCTGGCGATGCGCAGGCGGTAGTCTGCGAACGTGCCATTGCGGCCGGCGTGCTGGGCGGCGCGATGTTCCGGGCCGTTGCGCCAGGTGGTGATCGCCGCCTCATCGCGCCAGAACGACAAGGACAAGATCTTGCCCGGCACCTTCAGGCTTTCGAACCGCTCGATCGACAGGAAGCCATCGATCTCGTTGAGCTTGCTGTGCAACTGCGCCGCCAGATCGAGATAGGTGCTGCGACGGTCATCGGCTGGCATGACCTCGAAGATGACGGCGATCAAAACGACACGCCTTTCGCATGTGGGGATGACACATTCTTCAGGAAGATCCGGTCTTCCTTGAGAATGAACCGCTCCTTCCGAGCGAATTGATAATTTTCGATGCCGAGCGGATCGGCGGTAAGCCGGGCGCGGTAGGCCTCGTAGGCTGCAAGGCTCTCGATATGATAGGCGGCATAGGCCGTGGTGGCCGAGCCCTCGTGAGGGGCAAAATAGCCGATCAGGTCGGCGCCGTTGCGGGGGATCACTTGCCCCCAATTACGCGCATAGGTGGCGAATTCCTCGCGCTTGAACGGATCGATTTCGTAGCGGATGAAACAGGTGATCACGGGTCTCTCCTTCGTTGTGGATGACCTCTTGTGCCAGTTTGCGGCCCTGAGATGCTTCGATCACGATCGAAGTATGAAGCCTTGCCGGGGGCCGGTGGCGCGGTTAAAATCCGGGCATGAAAGAAGGTCCAGATATTGCTCTCATCGGCTCGCTGATCGGTGACCCCGCCCGCGCCAACATGCTGACCGCCCTGACAGGCGGCAAAGCGCTGACGGCGACGGAGCTTGCGGGAACCGCGGGGATCACGCTGCAGACCGCCAGTTCGCACCTTTCGAAGCTCGAAGCCGGAGGCCTGATTGCTCAGCGAAAGCAGGGACGCCACCGCTATTTCACCCTCGCCGATGACGATGTCGGGCTGATGATCGAGGGACTGATGGGCTTTGCCGCCTATCGCGGTTTTACCCGCCATCGCACCGGCCCCAAGGACCCGGCGCTACGCAAGGCTCGCGTCTGCTATAACCATCTGGCGGGCGATTATGGCGTCCGCATGCTCGATAGCCTCATTGCAGAAGAGGTGGTTTCCGGCGCTGGCGACACGCTGCATCTGACGGCATCAGGCGCGGACAAGATGACGGCGCTCGGCATCGACCTTGCCGCCCTGACACGATCACGCCGTCCGGTCTGTCGCGCCTGCCTCGACTGGAGCGAGCGCCGTTCGCATCTCGCCGGTTCGCTGGGACAGGCGTTGCTGACGCTGTTTGTCGACAAGGGCTGGGCCAGGCGTGAGCCCGACAGCCGCGCCATCCGCTTTACCAGCACCGGCGAAAAAGAATTCGCAAAGCTCTTCCCCCCGCCCGCGCCGCCACCGGTCGCGCTTCGCCACGAGCACGCTATCCACGCGTGAAGCGAAAGAGCCATCGCAGGCATGGGATTTTGCTGGAAGGCTGCTATAGGTCGGACCCGATATTTCCCCTGAATGCGGCCCATGACATCCCCAGCCAGTTTCCGCGAGCGCATCGTCCTCTATGCCTGCCTGACCTCACTGACCTCCATCAGCATCGATGCTCTATTGCCGGGGTTGCGTCAGATCGGGGCGGATGTCGGCGCTGCACCGCCGCTCTCCACCCAGCACGTCATATCGCTTTTCATCCTCGGCATGGCATTTGGCGAGCTGCTGCTGGGGCCACTGTCCGACGCGATGGGACGGAAGAAAGCGCTGGTTCTCGGCCTTTGCGTCTATGCGCTTGGAACGGTGATCGCCATGCTGGCCGGATCGCTCGAAATGGTCGTGCTTGGCCGGATCATTCAGGGGATCGGCGTCTCCGGCCCGAAGATCGCAACCCGGGCAATGATCCGCGACCAGTTCGAGGGCGATGCCATGGCCCGTGTCATGTCGCTGATGTTCACGCTGTTCATTCTCGTACCGATGCTGGCGCCGGCCTTGGCACAGGGTATCATCACGGTGGGCGGCTGGCGCAGCGTCTTTGCGGTTTATCTCGGCGTGGCAGGCCTGCTCGGCCTCTGGCTGGTGATGCGGCAACCGGAAACCTTGCTTCCCGAAAGGCGCATTCCCTTTCGGCTGAGGTTTCTCGTGTTGAACGGATGGCGTATCCTGTCGAACCGGCGCGTGACGCTGCTGATCGTCGCGACCGGCCTCGTGTTCGGAGCACAGCTCGTCTATCTCAGCACTGCTGCCGACCTGTTTTTTGATGCCTATGGCATTGCAGACACGTTTCCGTTTTATTTTGCGGCTCTGGCTACGGGGATCGGACTGGCCTCATTCTTCAATGCCAAGCTCGTACAACGTTTTGGTTCTGACAACATGGCACGCTGCGGATTTGCCGGACTGGCAGCGGCGGGCCTGGCGATGCTGGCCGCATCCGGATTGTGGGGCGGACGGCTGCCCCTGCCCGTCCTGATGGGGCTCGCCTTCTCGGCGTTCTTTGCGATCGGCGTGCTGTTCGGCAATCTCAACGCCATGGCCATGCGTTCGCTTGGACAGGTTGCGGGCCTTGGTGCGTCCCTGATCGCCTCCGGATCAAGCCTCATCGCTACCTTGTTTGCCGTCACTCTGGGCGCGTTTTATGATGGCACGGCGCTTTCGCTCTCGGCCGGCTTCCTCGTGGCGGGCGTCGGTGCGCTGGCGCTGGCCGAGCTTGCGGCGCGAGCTGATGCCTCACCCATCGAGGCCATCCGATAGACGCAGCCCACAAACACCCGCGGCGCTCACGTCGCGTTTCCGTTGCTCATGCAAGAGTTCATTACCGTTCGCCTCACACAGAGCCATGTGGTGGCTGGCTATCCGGCGCCACCACCAGCACACCGTCGAAGCCTGCACTGGCAATACCGGTGCAGAGCGGCGACCATTCGCAGCGGGCGCAGCCCTCCCGGATGGAACCCGTGCTGAAAGCATCACGCATCCGCTGCAGGAAATCTGCACTGGGACAGAGCGAG
The DNA here is from genome assembly GCF_001426665.1 of Rhizobium sp. Root1334. Taxonomy (GTDB): domain Bacteria; phylum Pseudomonadota; class Alphaproteobacteria; order Rhizobiales; family Rhizobiaceae; genus Pararhizobium. The sequence continues at coordinate 436,424 of NZ_LMEY01000001.1, forward strand.
GCGCCCGGCGCGGCAGGGTGCTTGAGCAAGGCCTCGACCGCATCGCTCGCCTTCCGGTCACGATCGGTCACACTTCTGTCAAGACAGTGCATGCCCGGCTCGCCCAGCATCGGCGCACAGACATCGTCCGGCCCTTCGACCACGAGAATATCCTCGCCCGCTGAAAGGCGGGCGGCGATGCGGATGTAATTTTCGGTGAAAGCAGCCGTATAGCCCTTGCCGACGAAGGTCAGCATGCAGAGGAGATGATGTGGGCGCAGGCGAACGGTCATGGGGGCCTTGCTGGATCAAAATCAGATTTTACCCGGCAATGCGGCGAGCGGCAACCGATGGCCAGCAGCCTTCCTGTCCCGCGCTCCGCTGCGCCCCTGTGAACAGAGAAGCAGCGGATGCTCCCGATGGCCAAATGTCGTCAGGCGGCGATGCCGGCAACCTTGTCCAATTCGCTGACAGTCTCATCCGGCAGCACCAGTTCCGCTGCGGCAAGGTTTTCACGAAGATGGCCGAGGGACGAAGTCCCGGGGATGAGCAGGATGTTCGGCGCGCGGCGCAACAGCCAGGCCAGTGCCACCTGCATCGGGGTGGCGTTCAGGCGGGTTGCAACGTCCGACAGCGTCGATGACTGCAGCGGGCTGAAACCGCCGAGCGGGAAGAACGGGACGTAGGCGATACCATCGCGGGCAAGATCATCGATCAGGGCATCATCGTCCCGGTGGGCCAGATTATACTGGTTCTGGACACAAACGATCTCGGCGATGCCACGCCCTTCAGCGATCTGCGCGGCGGTTACGTTGCTGAGCCCGATGTGACGGATCAAGCCCTGCCGTTGGAGATCCGCCAGCACTGTCAATGGAGCTTCCAACGACCCTTCCGCCGGACCATAAACGCTGAACATCAGGCGAAGATTGACGATCTCGATGACATCCAGGCCCAGATTGCGAAGATTGTCGTGTACTGCCTTTGTTAGTTCCTCACGCGAGAAAGCCGGGATCCACGACTTGTCCTCGCCGCGCCGGGCGCCGACCTTGGTGACGATGACCAGATCGTCGCGATACGGATGCAGCGCTTCGCGGATGAGCTTGTTGGTGACATGCGGGCCATAGAAATCGCTGGTATCGATATGATCGACCCCGCTTTCGACAGCCGCGCGCAGCACGGCGAGCGCCGCATCGTGATCCTTCGGCGGACCGAAAACACCCGGGCCTGCGAGCTGCATGGCACCGTAGCCGAGCCGTTTGACGCCGCGGTTACCAAGAGTGAATGTACCCGACTGATCGATAATTGACATGATCTCATTCCTTTCAAGAGCCGATACCAAGATAGGCGTTGTCGGCATGCATGAAAACGGGCCATAATCTGCACAGCATGTGCGGAATGGCGAACAATGAAGACTGATCTGGGCGATCTGAATGCGTTTGTCGCGGTGGCGCGTGCCGGTGGTTTTCGCGAGGGTGCGCGAACCAGTGGCAGCAGCGCCTCCTTTCTCAGCGAAGCGGTGCGCCGCCTGGAAGCCCAACTGGGCGTCAGGCTGCTGAACCGGACGACACGAAGCGTGGTTCCGACCGAAGCCGGCAAGGGCTTGCTGGAACGGCTGGGGCCAGCATTGACCGAAGTGGAAGCAGCACTTGACGTGGTCAACGGCTTTCGCGACCGGCCAGCTGGCACCCTTCGCCTCAACGTTCCAGTCAGCGCGGCGCGGCTGGTGCTGCCGGAGATCATACCGCCGTTCCTGGCTGCCTATCCGGATATAAGACTGGAGATTGTCACCGACGACAGCTTTGTCGATGTGCTTGCGGCAGGCTGCGACGCCGGCATCCGCTATGACGAACGGCTGGAGCAGGACATGATCGCTGTGCCGATCGGCCCGCGTGTCCAGCGCTTTGCCACCGCGGCGTCCCCCGCCTATCTCGACCGCCGGGGCCGGCCCCTTCATCCGCGTGAACTGCTTGGTCATGCCTGCCTGCTCGGCCGCTTTGCAAGCGGCAGGACGACGGCACCTTGGGAGTTCGAGCATGATGGCGAGGTGGTGCGGGTTGATCCCGTGGGGCCGCTGATCGTCAGCGTCGGCGGATCGATCGATCTCGCCGTCGATGCCGCGATTGCTGGAACAGGGATCATTTCGCTGTTTGAGGACTGGCTGCGGCCGCATCTGGACACCGGCGCACTGGAGCCCGTTCTTGAACCCTGGTGGCAGTCCTTCCCAGGGCCGTTCCTCTACTATCCAGGACGGCGGCTGGTACCCGCCCCGCTCCGGGCTTTCATCGACTTCGTCAAGGCACCCGCCGCCAGACCCGGCCCTTGCCTGTAAAAAGCAGGTCCTTCATTGAAGCGCGTAATTCAACCAGTCCGCTTCGCGTGCATGGCAGGTTTCCGCTTGCCGCGGTTGAGCTTTCAGGCGGCATCGTGTACACGGCCAGCATCTCCCCGAAGGACACTCCCGACATGACCAGCATTGATCTCATCATCTTCGACTGCGACGGCGTTCTCGTCGATTCCGAAATCATCGCCAGCGAAGTCGAAGCAGAACTTCTGACGGAATCCGGTTATCCGATCAGCACCGAGGAAATGGCCGAGCGCTTTGCCGGCATGACCTGGCACAACACGCTGCTTGCCATCGAGAAGGAAGCCGATATCCCGTTTTCGGCCTCGATGCTGACCAAGGTCGAAGCCATCCTCGACAAGCGCCTGGCCGAAGACCTCAACATTATCGACGGCGTCAAGCCGATGCTGGCGCAGCTGACGCTGCCACATTGCATCTGCTCGAACTCGACATCGGCGCGGCTCGCCTCGATGCTGGCCAAGGTCGGCATCAAGGATCATTTCGGCAAGCACATCTATTCGGCCCGCGATCTCGGCGAAGACAAGGTCAAGCCGAAGCCGGACATCTTCCTGCATGGCGCAAGACAGTTCGGCGTCCATCCGTCGCGCGTTCTGGTGATCGAGGATTCCGTCCACGGCATCCATGGCGCAATTGCCGCCGGCATGCGCGTCGTCGGCTTCACCGGTGCATCGCACAGCTATCCCTCGCATGCCGACAAGCTGACTGAAGCCGGCGCCGAAACCGTGATTTCACGCATGAGCGCGCTTCCGGGCGTCATTGCGGCGCTGTCGCAATGGTCGGAAACGCTGACGGCTTGATCAAAACCTGAACAAAAAAGCCGGCGCGATTTTCTCGCGCCGGCTTTTTTTGTTTCGAAGCAGAAACTGCTTACTTCTTCTTTTTCTTGCCCGCGGCCGGACCTTCGTCGAAGCCGACATAGATCTTGGCGAAATCGCCGGCGCCGCCGGGCAGCGCGATGTTGGTCTTGGTGAAGATGAACTGGGCGGAGCCGGTACCGGCCGGGACTTCGACCGGGTATTGCGTCAGTTCCGAATAGAGCGTGTTCTTGCCGTCGGTCGCAGCGACCCGGATCGGCAGGTTTACCGTACCGGCGCCACCGGCTGGGCCTGAAACGACGCGGCCCTGGACGACAACGGTCATCACCAGCTGGCTCTCGTTCTGGACGCACTGGCGGGTCGTATCGGCCAACGACGCCTGATAAACGATCTTGGTCGGATCATCCTTGGCGCCCTTGGCATAGGTACGGTAGTTGGCAGTGCCATCAAGCAGGTAGACCTGCGGGCAAGAGCCCTGGATGACGGCGGGCGTCGGCGCCGCAGCGCTGCCACCGGCGTCGATGGCACCGCCGGTATCCGTTTTGTTGCAGCCTGCGATGACCACGAGAAGTGAAATTCCGAGAAGACGGATGGAAACTTTACCAAACACCTGACTTGACCCCCTGCCTTGCGCAAATTGATGCCGCAGGCGTGACTGACCGTAAAATAAGGTATTTTTCGGTTTTCAGCCCTGCAACTTGAGCCTTTCAAGACCCTTGGCGATGGTCTATAGCAGCGACGCATTGAAAAATCGAATGGAGTCTGACGCCGGAACGCCAATTTTTCAGGACGCACTGAATTGGCCGGCTACAGGTAAAATACCGATATTTCCGTCAGCTTTGCCAAGGGTTGACGCAAAAAGGACCGTGGTTCCCACCCCGTTCCATTAGGGTGCCGTTCAATTCCCGCCGCAACGTCTGCGGCAGCAAACAGACGACGAAGGATGGTCACGGTGAAGTATATCTCGACGCGGGGCGAAGCCCGTTCGCTGGGTTTTTGCGATGCGCTCCTGGCAGGCCTTGGCCGCGACGGCGGCCTGTATGTTCCTGCCGAATGGCCGAGCTTCACCAAAAAGGAAATCCGCGCCATGCGCGGCAAATCCTATCAGGACATCGCCTTCACGGTCCTGAAGCCCTTTATCGACGGTGAAATTCCGGACGACAAGTTCCGTTCGATGATCGATGAGGCCTATGCGACGTTCCGCCATCCGGCGATCGCTCCCCTCGTCCAGACCGGTCCGAACGCCTTCATCATGGAGCTGTTCCATGGCTCGACGCTCGCTTTCAAGGACGTGGCGATGCAGCTGCTCGGGCGGCTGATGGACTACGTGCTGACCGAACGCAACGAGCGCGCCACCATTGTCGGCGCCACCTCGGGCGATACCGGTGGCGCAGCGATCGATGCCTTTGCCGGGCGCGACCGCACCGACATCTTCATCCTCTTCCCGCATGGCAAGGTCTCGCCAGTGCAGCAGCGCCAGATGACCACCTCGACCGCAGGCAACGTCCATGCGCTGGCGATCAACGGCAATTTCGACGATTGCCAGAGCCTCGTCAAAGAGATGTTCAACGACGTTGCCTTCCGCGACGGCGTGGCTTTGTCCGGCGTCAACTCGATCAACTGGGCCCGCATCATGGCTCAGATCGTCTATTATTTCACCACGGCACTGGCGCTCGGCGGCCCCGACCGAATGGTTTCGTTCACGGTTCCGACCGGCAATTTCGGCGATATCTTCGCCGGTTACGTCGCCCGCCAGATGGGCCTGCCCATCGACAAGCTGGTGGTTGCAACCAACGAGAACGACATTCTCGCTCGCACGCTTGATACCGGCCGTTACGAGATGCGCGACGTCAAGGCGACCACCTCGCCGTCCATGGACATTCAGATTTCGTCCAATTTCGAACGGCTGCTGTTCGAAGCCTATGGCCGCGACGCCTCCAAGGTGCGGGGTGCCATGGCCAACCTGAAGCAATCCGGCTCCTTCGAGATCGAAGAAGACGCGCTGAAATCGATCCGCAAGGTGTTCCGGGCCGGGCGGGCGTCGGAAAAGGATGTGGCGAAAACCATCGCCAAGACGCTGGACGCGACCGGCTATCTGCTCGACCCGCACACGGCGATCGGCGTTTTCGTTGCCAACAAGCATGAAACATCGAGCGTGCCGATGGTGACACTGGCCACCGCGCACCCGGCAAAATTCCCCGCCGCAGTAAAATCGGCCAGTGGTATTGACCCGGCGCTTCCAACGTGGCTTGCTAATCTGATGGTCAGGGAGGAGCGTTTCGACGTTCTCGACGCCGAGCTAAAAGCTGTTGAAACCTTTATCAACGAGCGGGCCCGCATCCGGAAATAAGGACGCAGAAAGACGTATGATGAAAGTTGAGTGCACCCGGCTCCAATCCGGGTTGACGGTCGTCACCGAGAACATGCCGCATCTTGAAAGCGTCGCACTCGGGGTCTGGATCAAATCCGGTTCACGCGATGAAACCACGGACGAGCACGGAATTGCCCATCTGCTGGAACATATGGCGTTCAAGGGCACCGCACGGCGATCCGCCCGCGATATTGCCGAACAGATCGAAAATGTCGGCGGCGAAGTCAACGCCGCGACTTCAACGGAAACCACCTCCTACTACGCCCGCATTCTTCAGGACGACGTTCCGCTTGCGGTCGATATCCTCGCCGATATCCTGACGGAATCCTCCTTCGACGAGGACGAACTGCAGCGCGAAAAGCAGGTCATCCTGCAGGAAATCGGCGCCGCCAACGACACGCCGGACGATGTCGTCTTCGACAAATTCGCTGAAACCGCGTTTGCCAACCAGACCATCGGCCGTCCGATCCTCGGCACGCCGGACACGGTTTTGTCTTTCACGCCCGAACAGATCCGCACCTATCTCGACCGCAATTACACCACCGACCGCATGTTCGTCGTCGGTGCCGGCGCGCTCGATCATGATAGCTTTGTGCGACAGGTTGAAGACCGCTTTTCCAGCCTGCCGCAAAAGCCGGTGGCTCCCCCCGTCTCCGAGACCGCCCATTACACCGGTGGCGACGTGCGCGAAAGCCGTGACCTGATGGACGCGCAGGTGCTGCTCGGTTTCGAGGGCAAGGCTTATCACGCCCGCGATTTCTACTGTTCGCAGATTCTGGCCAACATCCTTGGTGGCGGCATGTCGTCCCGCCTGTTCCAGGAAGTGCGCGAGCATCGTGGTCTTTGCTATTCGGTCTATGCCTTCCATTGGGGCTTTTCCGATACCGGCATCTTCGGCGTGCACGCGGCAACCGGTGGCGAAAACCTGCCGGAACTGATGCCCGTCATCATCGACGAGCTGCGCAAGTCGTCGATGAAGATCGAGCAGCAGGAAATCGATCGCGCCCGCGCCCAGATTCGCGCCCAGCTTCTGATGGGACAGGAAAGCCCCGCGGCCCGCGCCGGCCAGATTGCCCGCCAGATGATGCTCTACGGCCGCCCGATCCCGAATGAAGAGCTGATGGAGCGCCTGTCCGGCATCACCATCGAACGCCTGACGGATCTTGCCGGCCGCCTGTTCTTCGATACGGTTCCGACGCTGTCGGCAATCGGCCCGGTCGAAAAACTGGCGCCGATGGACGACATCCTCGGTGCACTTTCCAACAAGGCCGTCCGGGTTCGGGCTGCCAACGGCTAGCTTTTTTCTGATGAGCGACCTCCGGGCGTTCGTCGAGCGCCCGGCACTCTCGCATATGGCATCAACCCATCCGTTGCGGAGGCTTCTATGACACGATCGGTCTTTCGGTTTCTGTCACGGCAGCCGGGTCCGATCGAGATTGGCAATGCGACACATGTGCTGCGCCTGCCGAAATCTGCCGACTATCGCCAATGGTATCAGCTGCGCAGCGAAAGCCGCGCCTTTCTCGAGCCCTGGGAGCCGACATGGCGGGCCGACGAGATGACGGAGAGCGCCTTTCGTACCCGCGTCATCCGCAACGAACAGGAATTCTCTTCCGGCCAGGCGGTGCCGTTGTTCATCGTTTCGCGCCAGGAAGACCAGCTGATCGGCGGCCTGACCATCGGCTATATCCGCCGGGGTGCTGCCCAATGCTGCATGATCGGCTACTGGATGGGCGAGAGATTTGCCGGCAAGGGGCACATGGCACAGGCCGTTAAACTGGCTATCCCCTATATCTTTTCGAGCCTTCAGTTGCACCGTATTGAAGCAGCCTGTATTCCCGAGAACCACAGAAGCATCCGGCTCCTTGAAAAGGCCGGGTTTCAGCGCGAAGGCTATTTGCGGGAATACCTGAAAATCAACGGGCAATGGCGGGATCACCTGATGTTCTCCCTCCTCTCGCAGGACAGCATGCAACATAAGAATTCGAGTGATTGATGTTTTTGACACGCCTGCCACTTCACCCGTCAGCACGAAGGCTCTTGGCGCTTCTCACCGCCATGATGATCACGTTCTGCCTGATCGGTAGCGGCGCGGCCTTTGCCACCGAGCCCGTCAAGATTTCGCGCGAGGACACGGCACTTGATCTCACCGCGACGACGGAAATCTATACCGGCCGCGGCGAAGCCTTCCAAGTCTCGACGGCGCCCGGCACCGACGGCATCGTCCGGCGCATCGAGGTCCGCTCGAGCGCCGATAATCATCAAGGCGACTGGGCGGTGTTTGCGCTTGCAAACGTTTCGGAAGAACAGCTGGAGCGCGTCATCGTCGCTCCGCATTTCCGTCTGGTGAATTCAAAGCTGTTCTGGCCGGACCTCGGATCGCAGCGAATCCTGTCGATCACGCCCTCGGAAGGTTTTGCGCTGGACCGCCAGCCGAGCGACGAGGCCGATGTCTTCCGCATCACGCTCAACCCCGGCTCGGTCATCACCTTCGTTGCCGAACTCGCCGGTCCCGACCTGCCGCAAATCTATCTCTGGCAGCCTGACGCCTACAAGGACACGGTTAACGCTTTCACACTCTATCGCGGCATCGTACTTGGCATTGCCGGCCTGCTGGCCGTGTTCCTGACGATCCTGTTCGTCGTCAAGGGAACCTCGATGCTGCCGGCAACGGCGGCACTCGCCTGGGCGGTGCTTGCCTATATCTGCGTCGACTTCGGTTTCCTGTCGAAACTGATCTCGATCACCGCGGGCGACGAGCGCATATGGCGCGCGGGCAGCGAGGTGTTTCTTGCCGCCGGCCTTGTGGTCTTCCTGTTCACCTATCTCAACCTCAACCGCTGGCATCAGCATCTGAGCTATGCGACGCTCGCCTGGATCCTTGGCCTTGGCCTTCTGTTCGGTGTGGCGATCTATGACCCGGCCATCGCGTCTGGCATCGCCCGCCTTTCCTTCGCACTGACCGGCACGGCCGGCATCGTGCTGATCGCCTATCTCGGATTCAATCGCTACGACCGCGCCATCCTTTTGGTGCCCGCATGGCTTCTGATCCTCGTCTGGCTGTTCGGTGCGTGGCTGACGGTGACGGGCCAGCTCGCCAATGACATTGTCCAGCCGGCGCTCGGCGGCGGCCTTGTCCTGATCGTATTGCTGATCGGCTTTACGGTGATGCAGCACGCCTTTGCCGGTGGCGCCTATAGCCAGGGTCTGTTTTCCGATCTGGAACGTCAATCGCTGGCGTTGACGGGGTCTGGCGATACGGTCTGGGATTGGGACGTGGCGCGTGACCGGGTCGTGACCATTCCAGACATTTCCGCCCAGCTTGGCCTGTCGCCCGGTACCATGCACGGGGCTGCCCGCAACTGGCTGCCGCGCCTGCACCCGGATGACCGCGACCGGTTCCGGGCAACGCTGGACGTCCTTCTGGAGCACCGCAAAGGGCGGCTGAACCACGAGTTCCGCGTTCGCGCCGAGGACGGTCATTACCACTGGCTGTCGATCCGTGCCCGGCCGGTGCTTGGCGCCAATGGCGAGATCATTCGCTGCGTCGGCACTATCGTCGATATCACCGAGCAGAAGAACTCGGTCGATCGTCTGCTGCACAACGCACTCAACGACAATCTGACCGGATTACCGAACCGACAGATTTTCCTCGACCGGCTGCAATCGCTTCTCTCGCTGGCGCCCGGTTCGAGTGCGGTACGTCCCACCGTCATCACCATCGACATCGACCGCTACAAGCAGGTCAACGACATGCTGGGCATCGCGGCCGGCGACAACATTCTGATCGCGCTGACCCGCCGCCTGCGGCGGCTGGTGAAACCGCAGGATACGCTGGCACGTCTCGGCAGCGATGAATTCGGGCTGATCCTGATGTCCGAACGCGATACGGCCAAGATTGCCGATTTCGCCGACGCGATCTCCAAGGCGATCATGGTGCCGCTCAATTTCGGTAATCGCGAAATCAACCTGACGGCGTCGATCGGTCTCGTTTCCTGGGTCGATCAGCAGGAAAATGCCGCAGGCCTGCTCGATGATGCCGAGTTGGCGATGTTCCGCGCCAAGAAGGCCGGAGGCAACCGTGTCGAACCTTTCCGCCCCGCCTTCCGCGCTTCCGGCACCGATCGCCTGCAGCTTGAAACCGATCTGCGCCGCGCCATCGAACGCAAGGAACTGAGCCTCGTCTACCAGCCGATCGTGCGCCTGGTGGATGCCGAGATCGCCGGCTTCGAGGCACTGATGCGCTGGGAGCACCCCAAGCGCGGCAGCATCTCGCCCTCGGAATTCATCCCGATTGCCGAAAGCTGCGATCTGATCAACGAGCTGGGCATGTTTGCCTTTGAGCGGGCAACGAGCGACCTGACGGAATGGCAGATCCAGACCGGAGAACTGCCGGTCTTCGTCTCCGTCAACCTGTCGAGTGCGCAGCTGCTCAACAACGACCTCTATGATGATATCCGCGGGGTCTTGAACAAGAACCATTGCGATCCGCATAAGGTGAAGGTGGAACTGACCGAATCCGTCGTGATGGAAAACCCGGAACAGGCGCGTCTGGTTCTGGAAAAACTGAAGGACGCGGGCCTCAGACTGGCGCTCGACGATTTCGGCACCGGCCATTCGTCGCTGGCCTACCTTACCCGCTTTCCGTTCGACACGATCAAGATCGACAAATCACTGGTCCGCGACCCCAGCGACAAGCGCTCTATCCTCCTGCGCTCGGTCATCACCATGGCGCGTGAACTGGAGATGCAGGTCGTCGCCGAAGGCATCGAATCCGAGGAAGACGCCGTCCAGCTCTCGCAGATGGGCTGCGATTTCGGCCAGAGCTTCCTGTTCGGACCGCCAATCGGATCGGAATCGATCCAGCGGCTGTTGAAAGAACGATTTCCGCTGATGAAACGGGCCTAACCTATTCGTAAAGTTTTCGGATCGTGTCGCTAAATCGATAGCACCCGCAACCAGCTCGGGACGGGCATAACCGAATGCCCGCGCAGATTTAACGGTGGTGCACCTGGGGCCGCCGGGTATGTTACATCCCAATGTTACCGTAACGTACGGGGATGCGGATAAAAACTTGGACTGATTTATACGGTTAGGCCAAGGCTTTCTCGATATTCGACCGGACTGCGTGAGCCCAGTGATAATTTGATGCGCTTTTCATTGTACCATCGGATGTACGCATCAACCTCGCGGACAAACTGCTCGATTGTGATGCTCTTCCAGTCCCGAGGGTAGAAGAGTTCCGTTTTCAGTCGTCCAAAGAAGCCTTCGCACGCGGCGTTATCTTGGGAACAGCCTTTGCGGGACATTGAACGAACCAGCTTCGCATCGCTGATCCGCGTAAGCCAGCCGGGCCAGCGATAATGGGCGCCGCGATCCGAATGAACGATCGTCTTGCCTTCGGCGTCGGTAACTGTCTCGATGGCGGCGTCGAGCATCGTGTTGACCAAGCTGGCGTCTGGCTGCGTTCCAATCGACCAACTGATCACCATGCCATCGAAGCAATCTATGATGGGCGAGAGATACACTTTGCCGGCTGGGATCTGGAACTCGGTGATGTCCGTCAGCCACTTCTCGTTCGGTGTTTTCGCATGGAAGTCGCGGTTGATCAGGTTTTCAGGCGCAGGACTGATTTCTCCCAGATACGAGCCAAAACGCCGTCGCCGTGGTCTGGCGGCGACCAGGCGCTCTTGTTTCATCAATCGCTGCACAACCTTTTCCGAGATTGTCACACTCTGTCTGGCCAGAGACGCCTGCAGTCTACGATAGCCGTAGCAGCGATGGTTGCTTTCGAAGATTTCCGCCAGGTTGCGACGGATGGTGACATACTTGTCGTCCAGGCTCACTCGGGCGCGGTGGTAGAAGTAGGAACTTCGCGCAATTCCCAACTGCACAAGCAGCTCTGGCAATCGATAGATATCTTTGAGGGCGTCAACCAGCTGTGTCTTCTCCCGATTACTCAGGAGTTGCAGATCGACGCCCAGGCCTTTTTTTAGCAGTTCATTGGCCTTCTTCAGCAGATCATGCTCGAGCTGCAATTGGCGGGCATCGCGTTGGAGGGCCTCAAGCTGTCGCTCAAGTTCCTCGCGCTCGGGTGCCGGCGCAGAGGTTTTGCGGCGTTTCATGGATGAGGCAACCTCATGTCCGAGTAACTCATTCCTCCAACTGTACAATGTTGGCCGGCATACGCCCAGCCGGTCGGCGACTTCCTGGGCGCTCTCTTCCCCATTGCAAAGATCAAGGACCGCGACCTGCTTCAAGGCCTCGGGATAGGCGGGACGCCAGGACCGGCCGGCCATCGAAGTCCTCGCCTCCGGAAACGCTTCTCGGACCCATGCCGTCAAAGTTCCACGACCTGGATAGCCCAAAGCTCTCATCGTTGAAGAGATACAGCGATCGTGAGTGCGGTAGTGCTCAAGCGCGGCCTGCTTCTGGGCTTGGGAAAACTTCGGCGCGCGAGCCACAGAACGAAAGCGCAGATCTCGATGCTGCTCGTATTCGCGGTACCAGTTCCTCAGCGCATTCTTGGTCGGATAACCCAATTGGCGGATCGTCGCCTTAACCCGCTTGCCGAGCTTAATATAAAGCTCGACCGCGCGAACCCTGTCTGCATGGGAATACATGAACTACCTCCTGGTGGTCCAAGTTTTCGTCCGCATCCCCTACTTCTCAGCTTCTTTCGTTCCAATAGTCTGTTGCCGCGGGCAAGCTCAAGCGAGCTTTCTCAACCTCGAACACTGTTCACGTTCAAAGCGGCACACATGCCACTTTTGGCAATGGAGGCTCAGGCAATGAATTTAACCGGAAAATTAACAGCACTGGTGCTGACGCTGACGCTGCTCAGCACGTCGGCGCTGGCGCAGGAAGCGACGACAACGCCACCTGACGCCGGAAAGCCGAATATTCTCGTGATCTTCGGCGATGACATCGGACAGACGAACCTGTCCACATACAGCTTTGGCCTGATGGGCTACACCACGCCCAACATCGACCGGATCGCCAACGAGGGCATGAAGTTCACAGACTATTATGCGGAACAGAGTTGCACCGCGGGCCGCTCCACCTTCCTGACCGGGCAGGCAACATTGCGCACCGGCCTTTCCAAGGTCGGTCTGCCCGGTGCCGATGTCGGCCTGCAGGCGTCTGATATGACGATCGCCTCCGCCCTCAAGGATCAGGGTTACGCAACCGGCCAGTTCGGCAAGAACCATCTTGGCGACCGCGATGAATTCCTGCCGACGGCACACGGCTTCGACGAATTCTTCGGCAACCTCTATCACCTGAATGCCGAGGAAGAGCCGGAAAACTTCAACTATCCGCAGGACCCCGAGTTCCGCAAGAAGTTCGGCCCCCGTGGCGTCATCAAGTCAAAGGCCGACGGCAAGATCGAGGATACCGGCCCGCTGACGAAAAAGCGCATGGAGACCGTGGATGACGAGACATCGGCCGCCGCGATCGACTTCATCGACCGTCAGGTAAAGGCCAAGAAGCCGTTCTTCACCTGGATGAACACCACCCGCATGCACTTCCGCACCCATGTCCGTGCGGAAAATCGCAGCAAACCGGGCCTGACTGCCCTGACCGAATATGCCGACGGCATGATCGAGACCGACAAGCTCATCGGCACGATCCTCAACAAGATTGATGATCTCGGCATTTCCGATAACACCATCGTCATCTACACGACGGACAACGGCCCGCACCAGAATTCCTGGCCGGATGCCGGTACAACGGCGTTCCGCAGTGAGAAGAACACCAACTGGGAAGGTGCTTTCCGCGTTCCGGCGCTGATCCGCTGGCCCGGCCACATCAAGCCCAACTCGATTGCCACCGGCATGTTCTCGGGCCTTGACTGGCTGCCGACCCTTCTGGCCGCTGCCGGCGATACCGACATCAAGGATCGCCTTCTCAAAGGCACAACGGTTGCCGGAAAGCAGTACAAGAACCATCTCGATGGCTATAACCAGCTCGACTATCTGACCGGCAAAACCGATCAGAGCGCGCGCAAGGAGTTCTTCTATTTCAACGACGATGGCGACATGGTGGCCATGCGTTATGAAAACTGGAAAATCGTCTTTTCCGAACAGCGCGCGACCGGAACCCTGCGGATTTGGGCAGAACCGTTCACACAGCTTCGTGTTCCCAAGATATTCGATCTCCGCTCCGACCCCTATGAACGCGCCGACATAACCTCGAACGTCTACTATGATTGGGTGCTCGATCGTGCCTATCTGCTGGTCCCGGCGCAGGCATTGGCTGGCCAGTTCCTTGGTACGTTCAAGGACTATCCGCCAGCCCAACGTGCAGCAAGCTTCTCCATCGACCAGATCCAGGAAACGATGAAAAAGTCATTCGATTCCATGGCTGCACAGTAACCGTCACTAAGATTGCTTGCCGGCTCGCGATCTGAGCCGGCAACGCTCAATGGCAGAAAATATGCCCGGACCTCAGGGGGATATGAAAGGCGCAACGTCGCTCATATCCCCCTCATTGTTGTCCCCCTCCGGCGCAGCGCAGCCGAAAGGCTCGCCTCAAACGACGGCCTTCGCATCCTCCGGATAACCGCCGTCTGCCCGCCGGCAGAGTTCCTACGGCCCGTACGCCGCCCCTGCCCGCCGGATCAGCCGATTGATGAAATCGAGTTTTTGCACCACCGGCGCCGACAGCACGAAGGGGTAGCTGTCAGGCTGGCCCATGCTGCGCTGGATGCTGTTCAGGGCCACGCTGAGGGGTATCCAGGCATCCACGAGTGTTTGCGCGTCCACGGCCCCATAAGGATCGAAATCGACTTCTGCCGCCATTTCCTCGTGGCGGCGCGGTTCGGTCGTCAGGCCGAACGAGCGAGCGGTTTCCAGCGTATCGACGATGTGGAAGAAATGCGCCCAGCATTCGGCAAAATCCTCGGCCGGATGGGCGCTGGCATAGGTGCTGATGAAACTGGCCTGCCAGCCGGCTGATGGGCCTTGTTCGTAGTTTCGCTTCAGAGCCTCGGCATAGTCCTCCCGCTCGTCGCCGAACAGCGTCCTTGCTTCAGCAAGCGTCTGGTCGTCACGGACCAGCTGCGCCCAATAGAAATGGCCGATCTCATGGCGGAAATGGCCAAGCAGCGTCCGGTAGGGCTCGTTCATCGATACGCGCACGCTTTCCCGCGTCACATCATTGGCCTCGGCCGCCCGCAGGCTGATGAGGCCGTCCTCATGACCGGTCATGGCGGGGACGATATTACCGTTGGCATCCACTTCATCAGCGAGAAAATCAAAAACCAGGCCGCCTTGCGGATCGGCATCGCGGCCGGGACGCGGCAGGTTCCAGCGCAGCAGAGAATAGAACAGATGGCGTTGAGCCTGGCCAATCTTCTGCCAACGCGCGAGGCCTTCCGGATTGTCTGTGACCGGCACGATGCGGTTATAGCGGCAGGCCTGGCAATAGACGTGATCGTCATTTGTCGAGATCAGCCAGTTGCAGATATCGTCAGCCGCATTGGCGCAGAAGCGGACATCTGCCACCGAGCGAGAGGATGCCTGCCACAAGCCATCTCCCGCCGAAGTGAGCGCCTGGACCGACATGGCGTCGGGCAGGAAACCGAGTTGCGAGCCGCAATTGATGCAGACGCGATTGTCGAAATGAACGGGATTACCGCAGGTGCCGCATTCGTAAAGTCTCATGGCTCGCCCGAATTCTGCCAAGGGAAGGGATGTTCAATGACTTGTCTCACAGAGAAATGCCCGCTGGCACAAGGCACAGCGGGCATCGGCGCTGAAATCTTCCATCCAGTTGAACCCGTCAGGACAGTCGATTCGCGCACTCTGGAGCCACCGCCATCGCTTATGCCGATAGCGGTGGCAAACTGTGACTACATGCGATCAACGGCACCCTTGACGGCGTCCTTGGCCTTGCCGGTGGCCGTTTGGACCTTTCCCTTGATTTCCTGCCCCTTGCCTTCAGCCTGCAGTTTTTCGCTGCCGGTTGCCTTGCCAGCAGCCTGCTTGACCTTGCCTGCGGCCTGATTGGCGGCGCCGGAAATCTTGTCGGAAGTGCTACCCATGAACAGTCTCCTTGAGAGGTTGAGGATAGGAACAAAGAGTCCTGTCCTTGCGACTGGAAAACGGGGCGCGGCTGAAATTGTTCCGGCGCAACATCAGAAAGAGGGAAAATAGATTTGTCTATGCGTGACCGGCATCGACCGAGAGCATCGCCGGCGCAACGCCCATCAATGCCAGCGCCCGGTCGTATTTATCGCCGAGGTCGCGATCGAAGATCAGCTCTTCACTGGCCGGGCAATTCAGCCAGCCATTGTTGGCGATCTCGTTTTCGAGCTGGCCGGCGCCCCAGCCGGCATAACCGAGCATCATCATCGCCTTTTCAGGCCCCTCGCCGCGCGAAATGGCGCGCACGATATCGAGCGTTGCGGTCAGGCAGATGTCGTCATTGACGGGAATACTGGATTCGCTGAGGTAATCATCCGAATGCAGCACAAAGCCGCGTCCGGTTTCGACCGGACCACCGGTCTGGATCTGGAAGTCGCGGGTGACGCCGGGTAGCCGGATCGCCTGATCCTGATCGATGATATGCAGATGCAGAAGAACATCCGGGAATGTCAGTTGCTGCGGCCGGTTAAGCACGAATCCCATCGCACCATCCTCCGAATGGGCGCAGACAAAAATGACCGTGCGGGAAAAGTTGCTGTCGAACATGCCTGGCATGGCGATCAGGAACTGACCGTCCAATATTCCGCGTTCGCGTTTCTTCTGAAACGTTGCCATCATGGTCTTAGCCTCTCAACTCAGGTTCAAATGAAAAGCGTTTCCACCCTGGTCTGTTGTTTTGAAGATTTCTACCGGCCCTCGAAGCCGCGTGACATCAAGAGAAAATGATCGCGGGGTGAAAGCCTACATCTTTCAACCCTGCCCCAAAACCGATAAGCCTCAGCATCATGAAACATCATCGCCTCCTAGAGAATGTGCCTCATTTGGCTGCGCTGGCAACCCTTTCAGCGTATTTTTTTATCGCCCCTGCCGCCAACGCCGCGCAGAGCGAATGGGTGCAGTCGGAGGGTGGCGCTGTCCGCATCGTTGCCGACAGACCCGAGCCGGACGGAACAATCCCGGCCATTCTCGATATCCGGTTGAAACCCGGCTGGAAGACCTATTGGGTCGAGCCCGGCGCCAGTGGCATCCCACCACAGATCACCGTCGATCCACAGGACGGCATCTCTTTTTCCGGGCTACGCTTTCCCGCTCCGAAGGCCTTTCACGACGGGATTGCAAGCTATACCGGCTACGACCGTTCAGTCGCGTTTCCGTTGTCGCTAAAGCGCGAAAAGAGCGGAGACCTCAACCTGAAAGCCTCGGTTTTCCTCGGTATCTGCAAGGATATCTGCATTCCGGTTCAGGCCGATATCCATCTTTCCCTGCCGGAAGGGCTTGCGGAAAACCCGCTCGACCGGGCGCGGATCGACGACGCGGTCGCAGCCCTGCCGATGCAGCCATCCGGCGCGTTCAGAGTGACGGGCGCCTCCTTCGATGCCGCTGAAAAACGCCTGCACCTGTCGCTGCAAACGCCAGTGGCAGCAAAACCGGCGGAGTTTTTCCTGTCCGGTCCTCCCGGTTTCAGTTTTGGCAAGGCGGAGAATGTCACGGTGGAAAACGGTAAGGTCACCGCGGAGATTCCGGTACGCGTTCCGGCAAAGGGCGGCGCTTTGAAAAGTGGTACGGTCATGCTTGTTGCCCGGTCCGGCGACCAGAGCATGGAAACCCCGCTTGCCTTTGACTGAACCAAATCTATATTCCCATCCGATCCCTGCTGAGCCGCGATGCTCACGCTTTCCCCAAACGACCTCAAGGAGTTAAGACCGTGACCATTTCCGTCGGAGACAAGCTGCCAGCCGCCACCTTCAAGGAAAAGACCGCCGATGGCCCGGTCGAAATTACCACAGACCAGCTGTTTGCCGGAAAGAAGGTCGTTCTGTTCGCCGTTCCCGGCGCCTTCACGCCAACCTGCTCGCTCAACCATCTGCCGGGCTATCTTGAAAACCGCGATGCGATCCTTGCCCGCGGCGTCGACGATATCGCTGTTGTTGCGGTCAACGACCTGCACGTGATGGGCGCCTGGGCAACCCAATCGGGCGGCATGGGCAAGATCCACTTTCTCTCCGACTGGAACGCCGCCTTCACCAAGGCGCTCGGCATGGATATCGACCTCTCCGCCGGTACGCTCGGCCTGCGCTCGAAGCGTTATTCGATGCTGGTGGAAGACGGCGTGGTCAAGACGCTGAATGTTGAAGAGAGCCCTGGCCAGGCGACTGTTTCGGCCGCTGCGGCGATGCTCGAGCAGATCTGAGCGAAAGCCAGCCAAATAACAGATAGCGACCAGAAAGCCCGCCTGTTGGAACACATGCGGGCTTTTGTATACCCTCCGCTACTTCACGCGATGCTCAACGAGCCGCGCAAGTTGCCCGATAACAGTTCCCCAGCCGTCGAAGAAACCCGCCTCCTCATGCATGTTCCGGTCGGCATTGCTCTTGTGCATGACATGGGCGTGGTAATCGGTGCCTTCCGGGTGATCGGTGAGCGTGATGACCGCCGTCATGAAGGGTTGTTCGGCAGGACGCCAGCCACCGGTCAGCGCATTGGTGAAGACGATTTTCCGGCCTTCTTCGACAGCAAGAAAACAGGCATCCAGATGCGGCTGGAACGCGCCGCCATTTTCGCTGATCCGCGTCTTGAACGTGCCGCCCGGGCGCAACTCCATTTCAGCGACCTTACAGCGGGCAGGTTCCGGAACCCACCATTTTTCGAAGCGAGCCGGATCAGTCCAGGCGCTCCAGATCAGCGATCGCGGTGCCTTGATTATGCGCGAAATCGTCAGATCGAGTTCGGGATTGGGTGATGCGGTCATGATCAATCTCCTTCTGCCTGTGCCTTGGTGACGAATTGCTCGAGCCTGTCTGTGCGGCCTTCCCACAGCGAGCGCTGTTGTGACAGCCAGGCTTCCACAGCCGTGAACTGCTGCTTCTCGATAGTGCAGGTCCGGACCCGGCCCTGCTTGTGGGTTTGGATCAGGCCGCTGCCTTCGAGAAAATGGATGTGTTTCATGAACGACGGCAGGGCCATATCGAAAGGCTCGGCAAGGTCGCTGATGCTAGCTGGTCCTGTGCCCAACCGCGCTAGAACAGCACGGCGGGTGGGGTCTGCCAGAGCCTGGAAAATGCTGTCGAGTTGACTAGAATACTGATCCATAAAGCTAAGTATCACATCGAATTACTTAGCGCAATGGCTAAGTAATTCGATGTGCCGGCAGCCTTGACTTGGACAGACATCCTGTCACGTTGAGACCGCCGCTACCTGCGGCTGCACTCGGCATTTACGCCAAGAGTTCGGGAGATTACGATGAATGCGTTTTGCGGATTGCAGCCCCGGCCGCCGCGCTGTTGCTGGCGGGACAGGCCGCCGCCAAAATTCCACTGATCAACGCCACCTGCCCCGGCAAGATCGAGGTTCACGCCGATCAGGGCGGGCCGGTCTATATCAACGGCAAGGAAGGCAAGCTGAAGATCTTCAACGAAAACTATTACGAGGCCAAGGGCAGTGGCGTGACAATCTCGATCAGCATCAATCCCGATGGATCGGCCTCTGTCAGCTATACCGGCAAAGGCGGCGCCAACGGCATTTGCACGGTCAAGTGATTTCATAAAAAGGCCCCATGAAACAGAGCATCGCCCTGATCGCCCTTGTCGTTCGCGACTATGACGAAGCGATCGACTTCTATGTCACCAAGCTTGGATTTGTGCTGGTTGAGGATAGCTATCAGCCGGAGCAGGACAAGCGATGGGTGGTCGTCCGCCCGCCCGGTGAAGGCAGCACATCCCTGCTCATAGCGCGCGCCTCTTCGGAGCATCAGGAAACATTCATCGGCAACCAGGCAGGCGGCCGGGTCTCCCTGTTTCTCCAGACGGACGATTTCTGGCGGGATTACAACAAGATGATCGAGACCGGCATCCGTTTCACCCGCGAGCCGAAGGAGGCACCCTACGGCATCGTCGCCGTGTTCGAAGATCTCTACGGAACCCTGTGGGATCTGGTGCAGTTCACGGACGGCCGTTGAGCTTCAGCGCTTCTTCTTGAACGGCTCCATGCCCTTGCGGGCAAGCTCATCAGCGCGTTCGTTCTCCGGATGGCCTGCATGGCCCTTGACCCAGTGCCAGGTGACTTTGTGGGTCCGGTTTGCGGCATCGAGCGCCTGCCATAGTTCGCCGTTCTTCACCGGTTTCTTGTCGGCGGTCTTCCAGCCATTCTTCTTCCAGCCATGGATCCACTTCGAGATGCCGTCCATGACATATTTGCTGTCGGTGTAGAGATCGACCTCGCATGGGGTCTTCAGGCTGGTCAGCGCGGTGATCGCGGCCAGAAGCTCCATGCGGTTGTTGGTGGTTTCGGCTTCGCCGCCGCACAGGTCCTTCTCAGTCTCGCCATAGCGCAGCACAGCGCCCCAGCCGCCCGGTCCTGGATTTCCGGAGCAGGCACCATCGGTGAAGATATCGACATGTTTCATGCGGGCAGTGTCTCGTTGGTCAAGCCATATTCCGCAGCGGTTGCAACGGAGCGGTGGAATTGCAGTTTTTTCAGGTATTCGAGCGGGTCTTTTTTGACCACCAGGGCGCCCGCCGGTGTCATCAGCCAATCGTAGAGCCGGGTCAGGAAGAAACGCAGGGCGGAGCCGCGGGCAAGCAGCGGCAGGGCTTCGATCTCGCCCGCGGTCAGGGGCCGCACGCTCTGATAACCCGACAGCAGCGCCATACCCTTGGTGATGTTGAAGGCGCCATCCTTTTCGAAGCACCAGGCGTTCAGGCAGACGGAAACGTCATAGGCGAGCAGATCGTTGCAGGCGAAGTAGAAGTCGATCAGGCCGGAAAGCTCGTCACCAAGGAAGAAGACGTTGTCGGGGAAGAGATCGGCATGGATGACGCCTTCCGGCAGGTCCTTTGGCCAGTTGGCTTCGAGGAAATCCAGCTCGGCTGCAATCTCGGTCTGCAAGCCCGGCTGCACCTCGTCGGCGCGGGCGCTTGAATTATTCCACAGCGGCCGCCAGCCGCCGACGGAGAGCGCATTTGTGCGGCGGATCTCGAACCCCTCGCTTGCCACGTGCATGGCCGCCAGCGCCTTGCCGACTTCACGGCAGTGATTGGCGTCGGGCTTGCGCAGCCACATGCCTTCAAGGAAGGAAATGACAGCGGCTGAACGGCCGGACAGGTGGCCGAGCAGCTTGCCATCAGCGCGCGGCAGCGGCAGTGGGCAGGAAAGTCCCTTGTCTGCGAGATGGTGCATCAGGCCGAGGAAGAACGGCAGGTCGTTCTGGTCCACGCGCTTTTCATAAAGCGTCAGGATGTAGGAGCCCTTGGTCGTGTGCAGCAGGAAGTTGGTGTTTTCGACGCCTTCGGCAATGCCCTTGTAGGACGTCAGCGTGCCGACGTCATAGGCGGTCAGAAAGCGGGCGAGATCGTCTTCGGTGATGTCGGTGTAAACTGCCACGATCGTTCCACTCTTTTTCGGGATTTGTTATTCTATCGCACCCGGCTGAGCGCGGGGAAACTGGGAGGTGCAGCGCGTTTCAATCGCCGTTCACGAATGCCATGTCCTGCGTCGTCAGCGGCACATGGCGGAGTTCGCGGTTGACGAGGAAGTTTTCGGTTTCCTCGACCGTATCGGCAAGCTCCACGGCGGCATCATAACGCGCGCGAAAAGCCTCGATGATCTCGTTGACGATGACCTCCGGCGCCGACGCACCGGCCGACAGGCCAACCGTAGAGATATCGGCGAAATCATCCCAGTCGATTTCCGACGCGCGCTGGACCAGCACCGATTTTTTTGCACCGGCCCGCAGCGCCACTTCGACCAGACGCTTGGAGTTCGACGAATTGGGAGCACCGACGATGATGAAATGGTCACAGCCGGGCGCTGCCTGTTTCACGGCTTCCTGACGGTTGGTCGTCGCATAGCAGATCGAATCGGCGGCAGGCGCCGTCAGGTTCGGGAAGCGTTCGTGCAGCCGCTTGATGACACCGGCGGTATCATCGACCGACAGCGTCGTCTGGGTGACGAAGCCAAGGTTTTCCGTGTCCGGCGGCATGTAGGTTTCGGCGTCCTCGACCGTCTCGACCAGCGACACCGCGCCTTCGGGCAATTGTCCCATCGTGCCGATGACCTCCGGATGCCCGGCATGGCCGATCAGCACGACATGACGGCCGAGCTTCTGGTGGCGCATCGCCTGCTTGTGCACCTTGGAGACCAGCGGGCATGTCGCGTCGAGGTAAAACAGGTTACGCTCGGTGGCATCGGCAGGCACGGATTTCGGCACGCCATGAGCCGAGAAGACCACCGGCTGCTTGCGGTGCTCCGGCGGGATCTCATCCAATTCTTCGACGAAGATCGCGCCTTTGGCCTCGAGCCCTTCGACGACATAGCGATTGTGGACGATCTCGTGGCGGACATAGACCGGGGCGCCATATTCCTTCAGCGCCAGAACGACGATCTGGATCGCCCGGTCGACACCGGCGCAAAAGCCGCGCGGGCCGCAGAGGCGCAGGGTGATCGGGATCTTTGCTGGAAGGGAAGCCGCCATTTATCAGAATGCCAGTAGAGTAAACACGAGGGCGAGAATTGCCGGGCCGCCCTGCACCAGAAGGATGCGCGGCTTGACCGACCATGCGCCATATATAGCGGCAACGATCACGCACACAAGGAAGAACAGCTTCAACTGGAATGCAAATTCCGGTGGAGAGGCGATCAGCGACCAGACAAGTCCAGCCGCGAGGAAGCCATTATAGAGCCCCTGATTGGCCGCCAGAGCCTTGGTTGCTTCAGCCTGTTCCGGCGTCATCCGGAACACTTTCCGCCCCTGTGGTCCAGTCCAGAGAAACATTTCGAGCACCAGAAAACCGATATGCATCAGAGCCGTCAGGGCGATCAGGATGTTTGCGAGAATGGCCATTCGATGTCCCCAAGAATGCTATTGCGCCGACCCTATGGCTTTCTGCGAAAGATGAAAATCCCGCTGATGACGACCAGTGCGGCAGCCAGTCCGTACCAGGTCATCGCGTATTGCAGATGGCTGTTCGGCAGGTCGAACTGCGTCACGCCACCAATCGGCATGCCGCCCTCATGTGACGTTGCGTCGGCATCGATGAAGAAGGGCACGACCTTTGCCGGATCAAGGCCAACGCTCGAGGCCATGACATCGAGGTCCTTCCAATAGAAGATGTTCTTGGCGATATCGTTGTCTGGTACCGCCCAGGATGGCTTTTGCAGCAGCTTGGCGCGGGAAAGCCCGGTAACGGTCTGCTCATCGGTCAACTGGCCCAGCTTGCGCATTTCCGGCTCTTTGGCTTCGAAGGTGACGAAGCCGCGGTTGACAAGGACGATCTGGCCGTCGGCCAGTTGCAGGGGCGTGTAGACGTAATAGCCGGTGCGGCCGCCATAGGTGGCGAAGAAATGCCGTTCCTTGTTGTTGAGATAGATGCCGGTGACGCGCACGGTGCGATAGTCGACATCCTCCCCCGCCTTTGCCAGAGCCTCGATGGCAGCCAAATCGGCAGGCGGCGCGGCGCGGCGTTCGGCGATCGATGCCAACAGCCCTTCCTTCCAGGCCAGCCGTTCCATCTGCCATGTGCCGAGGCCCAGAAGGATCGCGAGCGCGATGAGAACCAAAACGATGCCGACGACGCGGCCAACCAGCCCGCCGCGCTTTTTATCCGATACCGTATCAGCCACGATCGATCTCGCCCTGGCGTGCATTGTTGCGGAATTGCACATTGATCAGAACGCCCTTGAGCATGCGCATGAGAACCAGGCTGAAGGCGATGGCGAGCGGTATCCACAACAGGAAATGCACCCAGAGCGGTGGATTGATATTGACCTCCATCCAGAGTGCCGCCCCAACCACGATGAAACCGACAATCAGGATGACAAAGACCACCGGACCATCGCCCGCATCGGCAAAACCATAATCAAGACCGCAGTTGGCGCAGGACGGTTTCATCGTCAAAAATCCGTCGAACAGCTTACCCTGACCGCATCGCGGGCAAAGCCCTTTAAGCCCGGCCTTGACCGGCTCGACCGGCGGGAAATGTGCGCTGTCTGCGTGCATGTCGTCGTGTTCCTTCTTGCGCTGCTTTTCCATAACCCATTCGCACCAGCAGCGATATATCGGCCACCGCGACCTTTGGGCCCATCGGCACGCCGTCGTTCCGGCAAAGAAAAAGGCGGGCGCATATGCACCCGCCTTCACAATTTTTCGGTTCAGAGCCCGATCACATATGAGCGACCGGGGCACCCCAGCCACCCCAGATGTAGATCGAGAAGAACAGGAACAGCCAGACCACGTCGACGAAGTGCCAGTACCAGGCGGCGGCTTCGAAGCCGAAATGCTGCTTCGGGGTAAAGTCGCCCTTCACTGCGCGGATGAGGCAGACCAGGAGGAAGATCGTGCCGACCAGGACGTGGAAGCCGTGGAAACCGGTCGCCATGAAGAAGGTCGCGCCGTAGATCGAATCCTTGAAGGCGAACGGAGCGTGCATGTATTCGTAGACCTGAACATAGGAGAACAGGGCGCCGAGCAGCACGGTCAGCGTCAGGCCGTTGATCAGGCCCTTGCGGTCACCGTGCAGCAGCGCGTGGTGTGCCCAGGTGACGGTGGTGCCGGACAGCAGCAGGATAACGGTGTTGTAGAGCGGCAGGTGCCACGGATCGAGAACCTCGATGCCCTTCGGCGGCCAGACACCGCCGGTGAACGCGGCGCGGGTTGCCTGGATCGCTTCGCCCGGGAACAGGCTGGCATCGAAATAGGCCCAGAACCAGGCGACGAAGAACATCACTTCCGAAGCGATGAACATGATCATGCCATAGCGCAGATGCAGCGACACGACGCGGGTATGATGGCCCTCATGCGCTTCCTTGATGGTATCCGACCACCAGCCGTACATCGTGTAGAGAACGACGGCGAGACCGATGAAGAAGAACCACGGATGCGCCCAGTCGAGACCGAACAGGTGCAGCGTGCCGCCCGACAGGTATCGCATATAGCCGACACCGCCGAAGGCCATGACGAAGGCGCCGATCGAGGCAAGCAGCGGCCATGGGCTCGGATCAATAATGTGGTAGTCGTGGTTTTTCTGGTGCGCATCGGCCATGTGGACTATCCCCGATAAGTCTTTCTCATGTCGTCATTTCCGGCTTAGCCGAAAACTGTGATCTGTCAAAGTTTGTTGTCAGTTTCATCAGGCTTTCCCGTCAGCGCCGCGACCGGCTTTGATGGTTCGCGGGCGTAGAACGTGTAGGACAAGGTCAGTGTGTTGATCCCCTTGGTCTCGACCGCCTTGACGATTTCCGGATCGACGAAGAACACCACCGGCATCTTCATGTCTTCCCCCGGCTGCAATGTCGTCTCGGTAAAGCAGAAGCACTCGACCTTGTTGAAATAGGCGCCAGCCGCCATTGGCGTCACGTTGAAGACCGCCTGACCGGTCGTCGCCGTTTTCGCCATGTTGGTTGCTTCGAACTCGATCTGCACGGTTTCGCCGATCTTCAGTTCGATCTCACGCTGCACCGGCTTGAAGCTCCAGGGCAGGTCGGATGCGATATTGGCATCGAACGTCACCTTGATCTTCTTGTCGAGGATAACATCGGAAGCCTGCTCGACCCGCTTGGTCGTGCCGTTATAGCCGGTTACCCGGCAGAACATGTCGTAGAGCGGCACGGCGGCATAGGCCATGCCGGTCATGCCGACGACGAAGGCGAGACAGGACGCCACGATGACGCCGTTTGCCCGTTCCTTCTTCTGTTCTGGCGTTTTGATCGGTGCCATGATCGCTCCTTACTGGACCATGCCGTTGCTGAACTTGATCAGCGTCACGACATAGAAAATGGCAACGAGACCGAAGAGAACGGCACAAAGCGCGATATTACGGCCGCGGCGCGACTTCTTCTGGGCGTCCGTGAGTGTCACGAGTTCCATCAGGCAACCTTTCCGGCAGTGAGCCACAGCGTGGCAATCAGATGATCGACCATCAGCGCGGAGAAGATCGCGAAGAGATAGAGGATCGAGAACGCAAACAGCTTCTTGGCAGGGATCATCTTCTCGTCACCCTCCGGCATGCGATGGACGCCGATAGAATACCAGATGAAGCCGAGGCCCAGCGCTGCGGCAAAAGCGCCGTAATAGTAGCTTGAGAAACCGAGGATCGTCGGCACGACGCCGATGATCGCGGTCAGGACGGCATAGATGACAATCTGCGTCTTGGTGGTCGCCTCGCCCGAGACATTCGGCAGCATCGGCACGCCGACCGCCTCATAATCGCGCATCTTGAACAGAGCCAGCGCCCAAAAATGGGCCGGCGTCCACAGGAAGGTAATCAGGAAAAGCACGATGCTTTCGACGGCGATGCCATTGGTGACGCAGGCCCAGCCGATCATCGGCGGGAAAGCGCCGGCCGCGCCGCCGATGACGATGTTCTGCGGCGTCGAGCGCTTCAGCCACATCGTATAGATGACGGCGTAGAAGAAAATCGTGAAGGCGAGCAGACCGGCCGACAGCCAGTTGACGACGATGCCGAGGATGCAGACCGAGAAAGCCGACAGCGTCAATCCGAACGACAGCGCTTCCTGCGCCGTGATCTTGCCAGCCGGGATCGGCCGCTTTGCCGTGCGGGTCATGATCGCGTCGATATCCGCGTCGTACCACATGTTGAGGGCACCGGAAGCTCCAGCACCCACGGCGATACAGAGTATCGCAATGAAACCGATGAAAGGGTTGATGTGCCCGGGTGCCATCACCATGCCGGCGAGGCCCGTAAACACCACCAGCGACATAACGCGCGGCTTCAGCAGCTCGAAGTAATCGCGCGCAGAGGCTTCAGAGAGACGAACGACGCCTTCCGTGCCGCTTGCTTCGTGATTGTCGATAACCCGCATGTCCAGTCCTTGGATTTATCCGGCGCATCCATGCGCCGTGTTGCCGGGCATACCCGGCGTTGAGAGAAGCCGCCTTTGCGGGCGGCTTCGGCCCGACGTTGAACGAAGCCGCCGTTTCCGGCGGCTTCGGATCGATTGCGACGCTTACTTGATGCGCGGCAGCTGTTCCCACTGGTGGAATGGCGGCGGCGATGTGAGCTGCCATTCGAGCGTGTTTGCGCCCTCGCCCCATGGGTTGTTGCCGGCAACGCGCTTCTTGGAGAAGGCTTCGAAGACGCCGAACAGGAAGATCAGCACGGCAAAGGCCGAGATGTACGAACCGTAGGACGACACGGCATTCCAGCCTGCATAGGCATCCGGATAGTCGATGTAACGGCGCGGCATACCGGCAAGGCCGAGGAAGTGCTGCGGGAAGAACACCAGGTTGACGCCGATGAACATGACCCAGAAGTGCAGCTTGCCGACGAATTCCGAATACATGTAGCCGGTCATCTTCGGGAACCAGTAGTACCAGCCGGCGAAGATCGCGAACACGGCGCCGAGCGACAGAACGTAGTGGAAGTGGGCAACCACGTAATAGGTGTCGTGCAGCGAACGGTCGAGGCCGGCATTGGCGAGCTGAACGCCGGTGACGCCGCCCACGGTGAACAGGAAGATGAAGCCGATCGCCCAGACCATCGGCGTGGTGAAGCGGATCGAACCACCCCACATCGTCGCGATCCAGGAGAAGATCTTCACGCCGGTCGGAACCGCGATAACCATCGTGGCGAAGACGAAGTAGCGCTGCGTGTCGAGCGACATGCCAACGGTGTACATGTGGTGCGCCCAGACGATGAAGCCGACGGCGCCGATCGCAACCATGGCATAGGCCATGCCGAGGTAACCGAAGATCGGCTTGCGCGAGAAGGTCGAGACGATGTGGCTGACGATGCCGAAACCGGGCAGGATCAGGATGTACACTTCCGGGTGACCGAAGAACCAGAACAGGTGCTGGAACAGGATTGGGTCGCCGCCGCCTTCAGGCGCGAAGAAGGCCGTGCCGAAGTTGCGGTCGGTGAGCAGCATGGTGATGCCGCCTGCCAGAACCGGCAGCGACAGAAGCAGCAGGAAGGCAGTGATCAGAACGGACCAGGCAAACAGCGGCATCTTGTGCAGCGTCATGCCCGGAGCGCGCATGTTGAGGATCGTGGTGATGAAGTTGATCGCACCGAGGATCGACGAGGCACCGGCAATGTGCAGGCCCAGGATCACAAGGTCCATGGCAGGCCCCGGCTGACCCGATGTCGAGAACGGTGGATAGATCGTCCAACCGCCACCCGCGCCATAACCGCCTGCAGGACCTTCGACGAACATCGAGAGCAGAACCAGCAGGAAGGCCGGGATGATCAGCCAGAAGGAGATGTTGTTCATGCGCGGGAACGCCATGTCCGGCGCGCCGATCATGATCGGAACCATCCAGTTGGCAAAGCCGCCGATCAGCGCGGGCATGACCATGAAGAAGATCATGATCAGAGCATGTGCTGTCGTGAAGACGTTGAACATCTGCTTGCCGCCATCGATGGCAGCATCGCCTTCGAAGCCGTAAACCATCTGCGCCAGACCGTGGAAGATCTGGATGCCCGGCTCCTGCAGCTCGGCGCGCATGAAGACCGACAGCGTGCCGCCGATGATGCCCGCGAAAATCGCGAAGATCAGGTAGAGCGTGCCGATATCCTTGTGGTTGGTCGAGAGGAACCAGCGCTGAAAGAAGGTCAGCGGCTTGTGTGCGTGGTCATGGTCGTGCCCGTGATCGTGGGCATGGTCATGAAGGTGATCGTGTTGCGCGGTTGTTCCGGCCATTGGGTCGAGCTCCCCTTCGAATTACTGTGCGGCGTTTTCAGCGACGTCTACGGTCTTAGCCGCGCCGTCGATGGAAGCCATGAGTGCCTTGTTCGCCTCACCAACATTGGTGGCGGCGGCAGCGAGCCAAGTGTTGTACTTGTCTTCGCTGACGACCCGGATGGCGATCGGCATATAGGCGTGATCCTTGCCGCAGAGCTCGGAACACTGGCCGTAGTAGAGACCTTCGCGCTCAGCCTTGAACCAGGTTTCGTTGAGACGGCCAGGAACAGCGTCGATCTTCACACCGAAGGCCGGCATGGCGAAGGCGTGGATGACGTCGGCAGCGGTGACCAGAACGCGAACCGTCTTGCCAACGGGAACGACGACCTCGTTGTCGACGGCGAGAAGACGCGGATATTCGTGCTTGTCTTCCTTGCCGAGCGAGGCGCGGTCTTCTTCCTTCATCATCAGGCTGTCGAAGGAGAGCGGGGTTTCGCCGACTTCGTATTCGTAGGACCAATACCACTGGTTACCGGTCGCCTTCAGGGTGATATCCGGATTTTCCGGCGGCGTCAGCTGCGCAGTCAGCAGCTGGAAGGATGGGATCGCCAGAAACAACAGAACAATCACCGGACCGAGCGTCCAGACGATTTCGATTGCCGTGTTATGGCTGGTCTTGGATGGAACCGGATTCTTGCTTTCGCGGAAACGGACCACGATCCAGATCAGCAGCGCCAGGACAAAAAGCGTGATCGGAATGATGAACCAGAGCGTGTAATGCTCGAACCATGTAATTTCTTCCATGATTCCGGTTGCTGCGGTCTGAAAGTTGGTCTGCCATGCGACCGGCTTGTCAGCCAAAGCATTCGAAGCAAAGAGCAGACAGGCAGTCGATGCCAAAACTGCAAAAGCCTTGTTTTTCACTATAGTGTCTCCCTGGGCGCTTGATCAGGATCAAACCGTAACGCAGAATCCTTAGCCATACTGAAGCGCTTCAAACCACAGTTTGATGATGGCCGCAACATCTGTCCATTCAAGCCCATGCGGCATTTTGCGCAAATGACGCTTTTCACACAAACTGTTAAGGCCTCGCAGGCCTTAGAGATGCCGGCAGCCGCAAAAGCACGCCGAGGCACCCGACATTTACTCCACTCTCCCCGCCCCCTATACCATACATAAGAGACGACCGGCACTCCGCCGGCGCGCATACACCGGAGTTTTGCGGCTGATTTGCCGTTTTGGTCCAGTTTAGAAGCCCCATTTCCGCCACACCGGGCTGGAATGTACCGCGCGGGGCTTTTCATTTGCGGCTACGCGCTTCAAGAATAGCCAGACTGATTCTTAAGTTTGAGGTTTTCATGGGCCTGTCCCTCCTTTCCCGGCTGCCGATCGCGGCGTTCGGACTAGCTGCCGCCCTTCTTTCCCATACGGCGGCGGCCCAGCAACCCGGAGCACAACAGCCAGGCACACCCGGCACGGTGAAGTCGAACCATGGCGCGTGGTCGATCGTCTGCGACCAGCCGGCAGGAGCAACGGCCGAACAGTGCGCCCTGATGCAGAACGTTATTGCCGAGGACCGGCCGGAGGTCGGCCTTTCGGTTGTCGTCCTCAAGACCGCAGACCGCAAGGCAAAAATCCTGCGCGTTCTGGCCCCGCTCGGCGTTCTCTTGCCAAACGGTCTTGGCCTGAATGTAGACGGCAAGGATATCGGCCGCGCCTATTTCGTCCGCTGCTTCTCCGACGGCTGCTATGCGGAAGTGGTTCTGGAAGACGAGCTCTTGAAAACCTTCCGGTCCGGCGCACAGGCAACCTTCATCGTCTTCCAGTCTCCGGAAGAAGGCATCGGCATTCCGGTCGACTTGAAGGGTTTTGGCGAAGGCTACGACGCGCTGCCGTAAGCGGTTTCCCTTCCACTTCTCCCCAACGGGGGAGAAGTGCCGAACGTAAGTGAGGCGATGAGGGGCCAACAGTACGGACCGCCTGTGTGGCTCCCCTCATCCGGCGCGACGCGCCACCTTCTCCCCGCCGGGGAGAAGAAAAACCGCAGACCTTTGCACACATTGGCAAACCGATGCTTCCTGGCGGGAGCGTCTTGACATCTGCGCTTGCCCCTCACCGCACCTGTCCCTACATAAAGCACCATATTCCTTCGTATCTGGAGCCCTCGCCCATGAACACCGATCTCATCAAACTGTTCGACAGCGACGAGGCTGCCATTCGCGAAGTTCTGGCGCAGACCTTGTCGGGTGCTGATGATGGCGAACTGTTCATCGAACACAGCCAGTCGGAATCGCTGTCCTTCGACAATGGCCGCCTGAAGGGCGGCAGTTTCAATACCGACCAGGGGTTTGGCCTGCGGGCGGTGGCTGGCGAAGCGGTCGGCTATGCGCATGCGGGCGATCTATCGCTCTCCGCGCTGAAACGGGCAGCCGATGCGGTCGGCGCCGTCACACGCGGCTATTCCGGCACCTATGCTGCAGCCCCGCAGCGCACCAACAAGAAACTCTATGGCGACGAAAACCCGATCGGTGAGCCGAGTTTTGAGGCCAAGGTTTCGTTGCTGCAGGAAATCGACGTCTATCTGCGGGCCAAGGATCCCAAGGTCCGGCAGGTGACCGCCTCGATCGCCGCCAGCTGGCAGGTGGTCGATATCCTGCGCGCCGATGGCGAACGCATGCATGATATCCGGCCGATGACGCGCCTCAACATTTCCGTCGTCGTCGGCGAAGGCGACCGGCAGGAGGCCGGATCCTACGGTGTCGGCGGCCGCCGCGGTTTTGGCGATTTTGTCACCGTGGACAACTGGCGGCGCGGCGCTGACGAAGCTCTTCGGCAAGCGCTTGTCAATCTCGAAGCCGTCGATGCTCCGGCCGGCACCATGGATGTCGTTCTCTCATCGGGATGGCCGGGTGTGATGCTGCATGAGGCGGTCGGTCACGGACTGGAAGGCGATTTCAATCGCAAGAAGACCTCAGCCTTTGCCGGCCTGATGGGCCAGACGGTTGCGGCCAAGGGCGTGACCGTCGTTGATGACGGTACGATCGAAAGCCGCCGCGGTTCGCTGACCATCGACGACGAAGGCACGCCATCCGGCTACAACGTCCTGATCGATGACGGCAAGTTGGTTGGTTACATGCAGGACCGCCAGAACGCCCGGCTGATGGGCATGAAGGCGACCGGCAACGGTCGGCGCGAATCCTATGCGCATGTGCCGATGCCGCGCATGACCAACACCTACATGCTCGGCGGCGACAAGAGCCCGGAAGAAATCATCGCCTCGGTCAAGAAGGGCATCTATGCCGTCTCCTTCGGTGGCGGCCAGGTGGATATCACCTCCGGCAAGTTCGTCTTCGGCTGCACCGAGGCTTATCTGATCGATAACGGCAAGATCGGCGCGCCGGTCAAGGGCGCGATGTTGATCGGTAACGGGCCCGACGCCATGCAGCGCATCACCATGATCGGTAACGACATGAAGCTCGATACCGGCATGGGCAATTGCGGCAAGGGCGGCCAGTGGGTGCCTGTCGGCGTCGGCCAGCCGCATTTGCGCATGAACGACATGACTGTGGGCGGCACGCAGGCCTGATCGTCCAAGAACGGCCCTGCGGCCGCCAGGCGCCTTCCCGCCTCAGCCGCGGGACGGCAACAGCATGCAGTCATACGAGCGCTGTTTCAGCCTGCTGCAAGCAGCGGCAGCGTCCTCCCGGCTGGAAAAACCGACGAAGCGGGCGCGATAGACCCGGCCGGCACCGTTGCCGACGGCCTCGGTATACGGCGAGGCTGACTGCAGCGTGTGGCCTGCAGCAACACTCGCCTGCGCCAGCAGGGCACGCGCTGCCTCTTGAGACGGCGCTGCTGAAATCTGGATCTGCCAGGCACCGGCCGGAAGAACATCCGCGGTGTTTTCGAGCTCATTCATCGCCGCCGGGCGCTCGGCTGGGATTGCTGAATGCGACGACGAGCTGGCGATCAGTGCGGCGACCGCATCGCTGCTCCGGCGCTCCGGCGCCGCAAAAGGCAGTGGCACATCGGACGCGCCGAGGGCGGCGACCTCCACAGGGCCGCGGGTCTTTGCGGCAGCCACCAGCGCACGGCTGCCCGTGCGCGACGCCTTGCCGATATGGCGATCGAGCAACGCAGCCATCTTGTCGTCGCGGCTTCGAGCAGTGCGGCCGCCAAGCACGACGCCGATGACCCGCCGATTGCCGTCCCGGACGGCGCTGACGAGATTGAAACCCGAGGCATTGGTATAGCCGGTCTTGATCCCGTCCATGCCGTCATAGCGGTACATCAGGTTGTTGTGGCCGCGGACCTTGCGGCCACGGAACACAAAGCTCTCGGTGGCAAACAGCCTGTACTCCTTGGGAAAGTCACGCATCAGTGCGATCGCGAGCGTCGACATGTCGCGCGCCGTCGTCACCTGGGCGCGTGCCGGCAGGCCGGACGCGTTGATGAAGACGGTCCGGCTCATACCGAGCTGGCGCGCCTTCTTCGTCATCATCTGGGCGAATTTGGCTTCCGTTCCACCGAGCTTCTCTGCCATCGCGGCTGCCGCATCATTGCCCGAGCGCACGATCATGCCGAGGACCGCCTCGCGTACCGTCAGCTTCATCCCCGCCTTGAGCCCCAGCCGCATCGGTGGTTTGGCCGCCGCCGTCTTCGACACCTTGATTTGGCTGTCCCATTTGATGGTGCCGCGGTGAAGCGCCTCGAAGGTGAGGTAGAGCGACATCATCTTGGTCAGCGAGGCTGGATGGTTGAGCGTGTCGGGATTTTCCGCCGACAGCACCTTGCCCGTGCGGGCATCGAGAATGATCGAGGCGCTGCCTGCAAAGGCCACCGCCGGTCCGAAGGCAAAAGTAAACATTGCCCAAAGCAGGCATCGAAAAGTTGTCATGCCGGTCCCCATTCGCTGGCACCCTTGAGCGGGCGCGGTTTTGCGTCATTTTGCGACAGAGCCGTGTCTTTGCTGCAACTTTGCGGCGGAATGCGCCTATCCGGCACTACTTTTATCGCAGTGGTAAACGAAGAATTAACGTTGCCGCCGGCCGGCCGGCCAAAGGCAACAGGCGCTCTAACACTGCACCTCAGTAACCGGGCATGGCCGTTACGGAACCAATCCCCCCTGCCCGCGTTTACCGGACACGCCGCATAACCGTTTGAAAAAGCGGCCGGTTCAATGCAAGGGAGTTACATCATGGGACGCGGAATTCTACTCTGGCTGCTGGGGGTTCCGATCCCCATTATCATCCTACTCGCCCTCTTCTTCCGATAGGTGGCGCGATGACAATCCCGGTTTCAACGGTACCGTCAGGCACCACCATCGAATCCTCGGATTCCGCCGTCAGCTGGGGCGCGATCATCGCAGGTGCCGTGGCGGCGGCGGCGATTACGATCGTTCTCTCGCTGCTCGGCTCCGGCATCGGGCTGAGCATGGCCTCCCCCTTTTCGTCACAGGGCGCATCCTTGACAACCTTTGCCGTCACCGCGGCGATCTGGTTCATCGTCGTGCAATGGGCCTCTGCCGCATTCGGCGGATATATTGCCGGCCGCCTGC
Organism: Rhizobium sp. Root1334; assembly: GCF_001426665.1. Taxonomy (GTDB): domain Bacteria; phylum Pseudomonadota; class Alphaproteobacteria; order Rhizobiales; family Rhizobiaceae; genus Pararhizobium. The sequence continues at coordinate 470,292 of NZ_LMEY01000001.1, forward strand.
GGACGAAATGGACCGGCGTTAACCGCGACGAGGTGTTCTTTCGCGACACAGCCCATGGTGTGCTCGCCTGGGCGCTCGCAACGTTGATCGTCGCCGGTGCATTGGGTTCAGCTGTATCATCCGCAGTCGGCACTGGTGTGCAGGCCACGGCGACGGTGACAGCAGGCGCGACAGCGGCGGGTGCCGCGGCAGCCTCGTCAGATGCGGGCAGCAATGCGACGTCCTACTTTGTCGATAACCTGCTGCGCCCGGCCACACCTGCTGCAGCACAGGCTGGCGCGGGGGCGGACGATACGGCAGGTCAGGTGTCCCGTATCCTCCTCACCAGCGCTGCCAACGGCGAAATGTCGACCGGTGACCGAACTTACCTCGATCAGCTCGTTGCTGCCAAAACGGGCTTGTCGGAACCGGATGCCAAGGCCCGCGTCGATGCCGTTTTGAAAAGCGTCGATGAAGCCAAGGTGGCTGCGACGGAAGCGGCCGAGACGGCACGCAAGGCCAGCGCATCCGTCGCGCTGTTTGGCGCGCTGTCCCTGTTGATCGGTGGCTTTGTCGCCGCAGTCGGTGCGGCACTCGGCGGCCGCCAGCGTGATGAAGTCGATGGGGTGTTGCCGCGTTAACTGCCAACAACCATTGGAATAATATTATAAGGCGGGCCGCGAAAGCGATCCGCCTTTTCGTTGCCCAATCTGCCATTCAGCCGGTGTTAACGCCAGGATGGCTAATGTCGCGGTCGATTTTGCGCTAGGGGATGCACTTGAAAAACATGCTGCGACAAGCCGTCAAACGCACGGCCATTACGGGTGGCTTGACCGTTGCCGGGTTGCTGCATGCTGGCGGGCTGATGCGGCAGGCGCGCGGTCGCGGCGCGATCTTCACGCTGCATCATGTTCGCCCGAAACGGCCTCGCACCTTTGATCCCAACGCCCATCTGGAGATCACCCCGGAATTTCTGGATACAGCGATCTCGACATTGAAACGCGATGGCTACCGGTTTATTGCCCTCGATGCGCTGGCTGCCCATCTTGCCTCGAAGGATCCCCAACCGGCTGCCGTTTTCACGCTGGATGACGGCTATCGCAACAATCTCGACCATGCCGCGCCGGTGTTTTCCAGACACAGTGTACCCTTCACGGTATTTGTTGCCGGCGGCTTCATCGATCGCACCCATACGCTCTGGTGGGAAACGCTTGCCGATCTTCTGGAACAGCAGTCAAGCCTGACCTTCGATTTCGGTGCAGGTGACGAAACCCTGCCGCTTGGCAGCCTGCCGCAGAAGCAGAGCACCTTCGACCGGTTTGCCGCCTTCCTGCATTCTATCGACGAAGCCACGGCGATCGACCGGCTGAACCGGATAGCGCAGGCATCCGGCATCGATGCCATAGGGATCACCACTGCTTTGACGCTGGACGAGGCAGGCCTCAAAACACTGATCGAAAACCCGCTCGCCAGCCTTGGCGCGCACACGATCAGCCATCGTTCGGTCACACGCCTCAGCGACGAAACGGCAAGCGCTGAAATGGACCTTTCGGCCCGCAGGGTGGAACAAATCACCGGACGCCGGCCGACATCGCTTGCCTATCCCTATGGCTTTGCCACCGCCGTCTCGGCCCGCGATCACCGTTTGGCCGCCGGTCTTGGCTTCAGCACCGCCGTGACGACGCAGCCAGGAACGCTGTCCAATGCGGTCAACACCGCCGCTCTGCCTCGCATTTCGCTGAACGGTCATTTTCAAAAGGCTGGATATGTCAGCGCGCTTGCCTCGGGCATTGCCTTCAGGTTGATGGGCGCGCGCTGAGCACCTTCGATCAGGGATACATGCGCACCTTCGACCAATCGCCTTCCGGCGCATCGCGGCGGAACTCGATCCGGTCGTGCAGGCGAAAAGCGCCATCCTTCCAGAACTCGATCGACGTCGGCTTGATGCGGAAACCCGACCAGTGATCGGGGCGCGGAATCTCGCCGATGGCATATTTCAGCGTATATTCGGCAACGGCCTTTTCCAGCGCAAACCGGCTTTCCAGCGGCCGCGACTGTTTTGACGCCCAGGCGCCGATCCGGCTGCCGCGCGCACGGGTCTTGTAATATTCGTCGGCCTCTTCATTGCTGACGATCTCCACCGGGCCGCGCACGCGCACTTGGCGGCGCAGCGTTTTCCAGTGAAAGCACATCGCAGCCTTCATGCTGCCAAGAATTTCCTGGCCCTTGTGGCTTTCGAAATTGGTGTAGAAGACGAAGCCGCGCTCGTCGAAATCCTTCAGCAGCACCATACGCACATCCGGCAGGCCATCTGCATCTACCGTCGCCAGTGCCAAGGCATTGGGATCGTTGATTTCTGCGGCCTGCGCCTCTTTCAGCCACGTGCCAAAAAGGGAAAAGGGCTCATTCTCTTGCGTGAAGTCACCAGTTGTTAACCCAGTCTCACTCATATTGCCATCCAATGCCGTAATGTGTGGCGCGAACGCAGTTTCCGCCCGCCGAACGAAAAATGTCAGAGCTTGCACGTTGCGTCTTAGGACCTTGAAGCCGCTCTTTCCAGTCTGACAGGTATGCCGTTGCAAGACATAGCAAAGTGGATCAAGGACACAAAGGGTTTATCCCGGTTGAGCGGCATTGCCGCAGTGTGCCTGGCCGCGACCATTCTTTCGGGATGCCTTGGCGGTCTCGATTTTTCCGGAACACCCGAGGTCGACCGAACCGTCTCGACAAATTCCGTGCCCTCCGTCCGGAGTGACGAAGACAATTCCGACGCACTCACCGTCAAAAATGCGGTGTCGTCAGCCGATGTGACACGGATTGCCGGAAACCCCATTCCCTGGGCGAACTCCAGTTCGGGCAGCACCGGTGTGATCAGCAGCATCTCCGAGGAACAGGTGAACGGCACCACCTGCCGCCGGTTCACCACCACCCGCCATTCCTATCAGGGCATCGCCAAGTTTGACGGCAATACCTGCCTGCTCGGCAATGGCCAATGGTATCTCACCAGCTTTGGCCCCCGCAGCTGATATCGGGATTGGCACGCTTCGCTACCGCGTATTAACCACGCCACAACAAAGACGCGGCGCGAAGCCACGAACACAACCGGCGCACGCCCACAGCTAACCGTAATTTAAGCAGCAGCTTCTCATCATCACCGGCATAGGGAGAAGACCGCCGGGACGCGGCTCCCCGATTGTTTCAACAGGCTGAAACGAACCGCGAAATGCGGCACCTCAGTCTTCAAGGGCGGTGACAGGCATGCGTGATCCCTATTCAGTGCTCGGCGTCAGACGCAATGCCGGACCGGACGAGATCAAGGCCGCCTGGCGGTCCGTGGCAAAAGCCGTGCATCCCGACCAGAACAAGGATGATCCGCTCGCCACCCAGCGCTTTGCCGAGGCTGGACGCGCCTACGAGGTGCTGAAGGACCCGAAGCTGCGCAACCGCTACGACCACGCCCGCCGTGAGGCTGAACTGCGCCGCATGGAAGAAATGAAGCGCAAGGCGCGGGGACCGGAAGAGGAAACCATCGACCCGGAAACCGCCGAAGAGATGATTTCGCGCATTTTCGAGACCAAGGACAGGGCACGGGCGCAGAACGCAAAGCCGCCAGAGAAGAAGCCGGCAACGGCTGCGCCGCAGGCAAAGGCCGAACCGGCGCCGGAAGCCCGACCGGAGCCCAAGGCAGAAGCTGTGCCGGAATCCGAAGCCAAGCCGGAACAGAAAGTCGAGGGCGACAGGACGCCCATGTTCGGCGGCTTCCCACGCGCCGCAGCACCGGCAGCAGACCTTGTTTCGGCGATCGTCCGGCGCATCCGCGGCGCGGCCAGCAAACCCGCACTGGAAAAGGTGCCCGATATCTTCTGCGACGTCACGGTCTCGATCGAGGAGATCTTCCGCCGTGAAAAGGCAACGGCAACGCTGCCCGACGGACAGACATTGAAGGTCACTCTGCCCGCCGGCACGACCGACGGCAGCGTCGTCCGTCTCAAGGAAATGGGTTACCGCTTGAACGGCATGCAGCGCGGCGATGTCGTTGTTACCGTGCGCGTGCTGGAGGACGGCCGCTTCCGCAGCGACGGGACCGACCTGCGGACCACTTTGCCAGTCAATATCCAGGATGCCATCCTCGGATGCGAGATGACGGTCGAGACCCTTACCGGGGCCATCAGGGTAACCATCCCGGCATGGTCCGGCTCCGACCATGTGATCCGGCTTGAGGGTCACGGCCTGCCGACAGCGGAGGGCAAACGCGGCGATCTACTGGTGGAACTGCGGCTGATGCTGTGGGAAAAGCCGGATGAAAAGATCACCGACCTGATGCGCAGCCTGCGCAATGGCCTGTTTCTGTAAAGATTTTGCGACAAACGCCGTGGATCGCTGCCAGCAATATGGCCACTGACCCAATATTACGGGGACTAACACTTCCTGATCTCCCCCGCGCTTGAACCACCGGGACGGCTATGTCATAGCCAATGCTCGAAAAATTCAGAGCCGACGCGACCGCAAGGGGCGCGAAGGCTCCGGCAGGTTCAACATATGCGAATTTCCAGTCGGCCAATGCCTGACTGACGAAAGCATAGGCTTTATTGGGGGCATAACATCATGTCGCAAACATCCGGTCTGATGAAGGGCAAACGCGGCCTTATCATGGGTGTCGCAAACAACCGGTCGATCGCATGGGGCATTGCCAAGGCAATTCGCGCACAGGGCGGCGAACTGGCATTCACCTATCAGGGCGACGCCTTGAAGAAGCGGGTCGAACCGCTGGCCGAAGAACTCGGTGCCGTCATGGCCGGCCATTGTGATGTCAGTGACGAATCCACGATCGACGCCGTTTTCGACAACCTGGAAAAAATCTGGGGCAAGATCGACTTCATCGTGCACGCCATCGGCTTTTCCGACAAGGACGAGTTGACCGGCCGTTATGTCGATACGTCGGCCGCAAACTTCGCCCTGACGATGAACATCTCGGTCTATTCCTTCACCGCCGTCGCGCGGCGTGCGGAAAAGCTGATGACCGATGGCGGCTCGATGCTGACCATGACCTATTACGGCGCCGAAAAGGTCATGCCGAACTATAACGTCATGGGTGTTGCCAAGGCGGCCTTGGAAGCCAGCGTCAAGTATCTTGCCGTCGATCTCGGCCCGAAGAACATCCGCGTCAACGCGATTTCGGCTGGCCCGATCAAGACGCTTGCTGCGTCCGGCATCGGCGATTTCCGCTATATCCTGAAGTGGAACGAATACAACGCGCCACTGCGCCGCACCGTCACCATCGAGGAAGTCGGTGATGTCGGCCTCTACATGCTGTCGGACCTGTCGCGTTCGGTCACCGGTGAAGTTCATCACGCCGACAGCGGCTACCATGTCATCGGCATGAAGGCCGTCGATGCGCCGGATATCGCCGTCGTCAAGGACTGATACGCCTCCGAAAGAATTCCGGGGCTCTCGTGTAGCGGGCGCCCCGGCTCCTGCCTTGGGGCCAAGCCCCCTGCCCCGGAGTTTCTCCGTGACCATTTACATGATCCGCCACGGACAGACCGACTGGAATGCGCAAATCCGCATGCAGGGCCAGAAGGACATTCCGCTCAACGATACCGGCCGCCGCCAGGCGAGCGGCAATGGCCGGTCACTTCTTGCCATTCTCGGGCAGGATGTTGAAAAATTCGACTTCGTCGCCAGCCCGCTTCACCGCACCCGCGAGACCATGGAACTCATTCGCGAAGCCATGGGGCTTGCCCGCAACGGCTACCGCATGGACGACCGGCTGAAGGAAGTCTCCTTCGGTGATTGGGAGGGTTACACGATGGCCGAACTCGAGCGGGAGATGCCCGAACGGGTGGCGGAACGTGAATTGGCGAAGTGGGATTTCATCCCGCCGGGGGCGGATGCTGAAAGTTATGAAATCCTGTCCTGGCGCATCGGCGCCTGGCTTTCCAGCGTGTCCGGGCCGACCGTCTGTGTCAGCCATGGCGGCGTCATCCGCACGCTGTTCAAGCTATGCGGCGCCATGGATGCGGAGGAAGCAGCACTCGGCGCCATTCCACAGGATCGAATCTTGAAAATTGAGAACGGCACAATCGGCTGGCTCTAGGCTGCCTTTGGCCGAAGGTGGGAAAAGCGGCGGATTGTTCAATCAGCCCGCCACCCGAATGATGCGGCACTGAGCCAGTGCCGCGACTGCAGTCTTACTGCACGATTTCCAGATCATTGATGACGCGCTTGCCATCGACTTCGGTGTAGAAAACCAGAACCTTGACGCCCTGCTTCAGGCCATCAAAGTTGAATTCTTCCGGTGCCTGGTAGTTCTTGCCGTCGTCCAGCGACAGGCTCAGCTTGTCGGTATCGACGCCGGTGATCACGGCCTCGACATCGGCACTCTCGGCGAACGCGGCAAGCGGCGAAAAGAAACCGGCTGCGGCCATCAACGTAGCAACGATGAAACGCATCTGTCTTGCCCTCTTCAGTGATTCATTCAATTTTGTTGTGCCCACTGTTTGATCTCCGATTGTGGCAAAAATCGCCCGCTGCCGTGTCATTTAAAATTTTACCGAATTTGGACCGCTCTTTAGAAAGCTCATGGTTAACCAAATCCTGATCGACAGCGTCCCTCCCGCCGAAGAGCCGATTTCATAGCAGGAACAGCCTCTAAAGCCAATCTTAAGACTCCCTCTCTACCGTGAGGCCGGGGAATATGGGGTGCATGGCCGTTGACTAAAAGCGCTACAATCCGTCATCGCGCCTGGGCGCTTGCCAGGCTGGCGAAACCGTCGCTTTTTCCCGCCTTCATCGCCGTTGCCGTCGTTTTCACCGGCGGCTACTTCTTCGAGCAGCAGAACCGCGAAAACTTCCGCAACGAGCTGAATAGCAACGTCCAGAACGAGCTCAATCTTGTTTCCCTGCGCCTGCAGAGCGAGATCAACAACAACATCACGGCGCTACGCGGTTTTGCCAACAGTTTCGCCGTCGATCCGAACATGGCCCAGCCGCTTTTCGACCAGTTGGCGACCAAGCTGCTGATCCAGAATCCGCAGATGGTGCGCGTCAGCGCTGCACCCGATGCCGTCATCCGAATGACATTTCCCCTCAAAGGAAACGAGCGGATGATCGGCACCGACTTCAAGAAATTCCGTTCCTCCCGGGTCGCCATCGACCGGGCCGAATCGAGGGCCAAGCCCATTCTGGCCGGCCCAGTCAGGCTTCCGAGCGGCCGGACCGGCTTCAATCTGTTTTCGCCGGTCTTCACCAGGACTGACAACAGCCTGGTCTTTTGGGGCTTCATGGAAGCCGTCATCGACGAACGGGATATCTACACCAATGCGGGCCTCATCGACGCAGGCAAGCATAGTGACGAAGCTGATGGCGGCCACCGGCATACCAATATCCAGCTGGCAATCCGCGATGTCTCGGTGAAAAACAGCATCCAGGATGCATTCTTCGGCGATACCGATCTCTTCGAAAAATCGCCTGTCATCCGCCAATTGCAGCTGCCCGGCGGAACATGGGAACTGGCGGCGATCCCAGCCGACGGCTGGGCGCAGGAGCCCGCCAACAGCACATGGCTGGAAACCGCGATCTTCATCGCTGCCGCGATCATCATCATCCCGATCTTTCTGACCGGCGGTTTCGTCAACGAGCGCCAGCGCAACATCGCCAAGCTTCGCGCACGCGAGCGGGAACTGCTGACCGTGTCACATCGGCTCAATCTGGCGCTTGAATCCTCCAAGATCGGCATCTGGGAAATTGACCTCGACACGCAGACACGCTCCTGGGATGAGCGCATGTACCATCTGCATGGCCTGCCACCGGGCGGCGGGGATCCAAGCTACGCGGAATGGCGCGGCTCGGTGCATCAGGACGATATCAGGGCGGCATCCCTGACCCTGTTCAGGGCGTTGGATGAAGATCTGGAATATCGGTCGCAGTATCGCGTCGTCATGGCCGACGGCAGAATCCATCACGTCCGCAATGCCGGCTCCACGCATGTGGGTGCCGATGGCAAAGCCAAGATCACCGGCATCAGCTGGGATGTCACCGACGACGTCATGATGACGGAGCAGCTGCGAACGGCAAAAGCCGTTGCCGACCAAAAGAACGCCGAACTGGAAGATGCCCTTACCGGTCTGTCGGAACGCGAACAACAGCTGGAGGCGATCACCAGACGCCTCGATCTGGCGCTCGATTCCTATCAGTGTGGCATGTGGGAAGCCGATCTCGACGCGGGCGTCACCTACTGGGACGAGCGCATGCATCAGCTTTACGGGCTGACCTATGTCGACGGCATAACGTCACATGAAACCTGGATCAACACGATCCATCCCGATGACCGCGAAGAGACACTTTCAAGCGTGGGCCACACCATTTCGACCGGCCTCCCTTATGTGCAGGCCTCCAGGGTGGTGCTGACAGACGGAACAATCCGGCATATCCGCTCCGTCGGCAAGATCCACGAGGCGCCCGGCGGTAACCGGAAGCTGATCGGCATTGCCTTCGATATCAGCGATGACGTGCTTTTGACCGATGAACTGCGCACCGCAAAGGCAATGGCCGAAGCCAAGAACGGCGAACTGGCCGATGCCAAGGACCGTATCGAACACAATGCCCTGCACGATCCGCTGACGGGCCTTGGCAATCGCCGCATGCTCGACAAGGAACTTGAAGCGCTGTCGGCCGCCCGCAAGGATGGTCTGCAGAACATCGCGATCCTCCATATCGACCTCGATCGCTTCAAGCAGATCAACGATACGCTCGGCCATGCGGCGGGTGACGCGATGCTGGTGCATGCCTCGAAGATCCTGCGCGCAAACGTGCGTGCCGGCGACATCGTGGCGCGCATCGGTGGCGACGAGTTCGTCGTGCTGGCCGCCAATCCGCCGAGCAAGATTTTCCTGTCCAGTTTGTCCGAGCGCATCATTGCCCAGATGCGCCAGCCCGTCGATTACAACGGCTTTCCCTGCCGCTTCGGTGTCAGCATCGGCATTGCCTGTGCCGGTAACATGGCGATCGACGAACGCCAGCTGCTGGTCAACGCCGATATCGCACTCTACCGGGCCAAGGAAAGCGGCCGCAACCGGCATGAATTCTTCACCGAAGCGCTGCAGGCCGAAATCATCACGACCAAGCGGATTGCCGATGAGATTCTTGAAGGCATTGAGCAGAACCAGTTCGTTGCCTGGTATCAGCCGCAGTTCGACGCCGGTACGCTGCGCCTTTCCGGCGTCGAGGCACTGGTACGCTGGAACCATCCGCGCGAGGGCGTTCTGACGCCAGACAAGTTCCTGCATATCGCCGAGGAGCTGAATGTGGTGGCAACGATCGACCGTATCGTGCTCGACCGGTCGCTGATCGACGCGATGCGCTGGGCAGCGCTGGGTATCGACGTTCCGAAGATCTCCGTCAACGTCTCGGCCAAGCGGCTTAGCGACGACCTGCTGTTGAACTCGCTGCAAGGCCTGTCGTTCAAACCGGGTCAGCTGTCGTTCGAACTGGTGGAATCGATCTTCCTCGACGAGAGCGACGATATCGTTACCGCCAATATCGAGGGCATCAAGAAGCTCGGCATCGATATCGAAATCGACGATTTCGGCACCGGCCATACCTCGATCGTCAGCCTGCTGAAGATCAAGCCGAAGCGGCTGAAGATCGACAGGCAGCTGGTTGCGCCCATTCTCAACTCCCGCAACGAACAGGCATTGATCCGTTCGATCATCGAGATCGGCCGCTCACTCGGCATCGAAACGGTCGCCGAGGGCGTCGAAACCATGGAACATGCGGAAATGCTCGGCCTGCTCGGTTGTGATCTCCTGCAGGGTTATGCTTTCGCCAAGCCCTTGAGCTTCGACAAGTTCGTGGAATTCGCCAACAAGGATGCCCTGCAACTGGCGTCCTGATTGGCTTTCGCGACAGGACACACTGTTCACGACGCAATCATGATATTTCGCCAGAAAGGTTTTCCCTTTCCGGCGTTTTCCACTATGAGTGCGCTACTGAATGGCGCAGCGGCTCGCCCGGATGCGCTTGGCCTCATATCCGGTTGCCTGATCCATGTCGCACAATACTTTCGGTCATCTTTTCCGCGTTACCACCTGGGGCGAAAGCCACGGTCCGGCGCTCGGCTGCGTCATCGACGGCTGCCCTCCCGGCATCCGTTTCACCCTGCCCGAGCTGCAGGCCTGGCTCGACAAGCGCAAGCCCGGCCAGTCGCGCTTCGTCACCCAGCGCCGCGAGGACGATCTGGTGAAGATCCTCTCCGGCGTGATGCTGGACGCGGACGGCGAGACAATGATCACCACTGGCACGCCGGTCTCGATGATGATCGAAAACACCGACCAGCGCTCCAAGGATTACTCTGAAATTTCCAAGAGCTACCGGCCGGGCCATGCCGACTATACCTATGATGTCAAATACGGCATCCGCGACTATCGCGGCGGCGGCCGCTCGTCGGCGCGTGAAACTGCCGCTCGTGTGGCAGCCGGCGGCCTTGCCCGCAAGGTGGTCCCGGGGCTTCTGGTGCGCGGCGCGCTGGTGCAGATCGGCAAGCACAAGATCAATCGCGACAACTGGGACTGGAACGAAGTCGGCAACAATCCGTTCTTCGCACCCGATCCGGCCATCGTCCCGGTCTGGGAAGAATATCTCGACAGCATCCGCAAGTCGGGTTCGTCGGTCGGCGCCGTCGTCGAGGTGATAGCAGAAGGTGTACCGGCCGGCATCGGCGCGCCGATCTATGCCAAGCTCGATCAGGACATCGCCTCCAACCTGATGTCGATCAACGCCGTCAAGGGCGTGGAGATCGGCAACGGCTTTGGCGCTGCCGAAATCACCGGCGAGGAAAATGCCGACGAGATGCGCATGGGCAATGACGGCAACCCGATCTTCCTGTCGAACCATGCCGGCGGCATCCTGGGCGGCATCTCGACCGGCCAGCCGGTGATCGCCCGCTTCGCCATCAAGCCGACCTCTTCGATCCTGACCGAGCGTCAGTCGATCGATAGCGACGGCAACAATGTCGATATCCGCACCAAGGGCCGCCATGACCCCTGCGTCGGCATCCGCGCCGTGCCGATCGGCGAAGCGATGCTTGCCTGCACCATTGCCGATCATTACCTGCGTGACCGTGGCCAGACCGGCCGGTTGAAGTAAATTCAAGGAAGAACCCCATGCCCTTTGACCAGAAGCGCGTTGCCGATGCCATCCGGGCCTTCGAGGCCGGCGAAATCGTTGTCGTCACCGATGATGACGGCCGTGAGAACGAAGGCGACCTGATCGTCGCGGCCGTGCATTGCACGCCGGAAAAGATGGCCTTCATCGTGCGCCACACCTCTGGCATCGTCTGCACTCCGATGCCAAAGGAAGAGGCCAAGCGCCTCAACCTCAACGCCATGGTGGCAGAAAACGATTCGGCCCATACGACGGCCTTCACCGTCACCGTCGATTTCAAGCACGGCACGACGACCGGCATTTCGGCCGAAGACCGGACGCTGACGGTGCGCAACCTTGCCAACCCGAATGTCGGCGCTGCCGACTTCACCCGTCCCGGCCACATCTTCCCGCTGGTTGCCCGCGAAGGCGGCGTGTTGATGCGGTCCGGCCATACGGAAGCTGCCGTCGACCTCTGCCGCCTTGCCAGCCTGCCGCCGATCGGCGTTATCTGCGAACTGGTCAACGACGACGGCACGGTCACCCGCGGCCCGCAGGTCACCGAGTTTGCCGAAAAACACGGCCTGAAGCAGGTCTCGGTCGCCGATCTCATCGCCTACCGCCAGCGCAAGGAAACGCTAATCAACCTTGAGGCAACGTTCGATGTCGATACCGCCTATGGCAAGGCCAAGGCGCATGCCTATTCCCTGCCCTGGGATCCTATGCAGCATCTCGCTGTTGTTTTCGGCGATATCCGGGATGGCATCGATATTCCGGTGCGCCTGCACCTCGAAAACGTTGCCGCAGACGTCTTCGGCAAGGCTTGCCAGCTCGATCCGATTATGCAGCGCATGTCCGAACAGGGCCGCGGCGTCATCGTTTACCTGCGTGAAGGTTCGGTCGGCGTTGGCGTCTCGACAACGGCGCGCACCGGCAAGCATGAGCGCGAAGAGCATAGCGAAGCACAGGCCCGCGAAAGCGAATGGCTGGAAATCGGCCTCGGCGCCCAGATCCTCAAAGATCTCGGCATCACCTCGATCCGGCTGCTCTCCTCACGCGAACGCCACTATGTCGGCCTGGAAGGTTTCGGCATCGAGATCGCGGCGACCGAGATTATCTGAGCGCCTGCGCCCACTGAATTTTCAAGGCCACCGGTCAGGACATGACCGGTGGCCTTTCTTGTTTTATCGATAGAATAACCGGCACAGGTTTCCGGTGTAAGACGACCGGCAAATCAGGCCATGCCTGCTTCAGTGATGGATGGATATTCGACAATGACTGTTTTGCAGACGATGCGGCTGACGCTCAGTCCATGCACCCCAAGTGACCGCGCCGATTTCATCGATCTTGAGCGTGACCCGGAGGTCATGCGCTTTCTGAACGGCGGGTATGCGGTCAATCGTGAGACGACGAGTCCGGATGCGACATTCCTCATGCCGACAGGGATGGAGCCCTATATCTGGACGGCGCGCCGTACTGCAAACGGTGCGTTCGTCGGGTGGTTCTGTCTATGGCCGGAGGGTGAGAGGCTGGCCGAACTCGGATACCGCCTGCGCCGGATGGAGTGGGGTCAGGGGCTTGCCTCGGAGGGGGCGCTGGCCCTGGTCAACTGGGGCTTTGAAAGCGGTCAGTACGACAGGATTGCTGCAACGACGATGGCAATTAACCTCGGATCGCGCCGCGTCATGGAAAAGATCGGCCTGAGCTATGCACGCACAGTCATGTACGACGGGCCGGACCCTATCGTGGGCAGCGAGCATGGCGAGGTCTGGTACGAGCTGACGCGCTCGGAATGGAGCGGTGGCTAACCGTCCCACCCCTCTAAAAACACCACCTTCTCAACACCAGCAAATTTCGCCAGCCGTGCCAGTTCCGCCTCCAGCCGCTCCATGCGGCCGGTGGATGAGCGCACACCCTTTTCCCACCAGAGCCGCTTGACGGCGAGCGTCCCTGTCTTGCGGTCCGCCTTCATGTCGATCCGGCCGACAAGTCTGTCACCCTCCAGCAGCGGGAAAACGTAATAGCCGTATTCCCGTTTCGGTTCGGGAACGAAAACCTCGATGCGGTAATAGAAGCCGAACAGGCGTTCGGTGCGATTGCGGTTGCGGATCAGCGGGTCAAAGGGGCTGAGCACACGGATGCGGGCGGGCGCCTCTGCGAGGTCGCCGAGGTTTTCGGGGAAACCGGCGAAGGCATAGGAAAGGCGCGGCTTGTCGCCATCGGCAGGCTCGATCATCACTTCGGTCAGTTCGTCGCGATGCTGCATAACCCAGGCCTTTGCCTCGTCTGGCGAGACCAGATCGAAGAAGGCGGCGATTTCGCCGTGTGTGGCAAAGCCCAGCCGGTCGAGCGCTGCGCGGCAGGCCCAGTCGAGGAAGGCATCGTGACTGACCTCCGGCTCATAGTGGTGGCCGGGAATGACGCGCTCGGTGAGATCGTAGATTTTCTGGAAATTCTGGCGGCCGGCGATAGCGAGCTTGCCGGTATGCCAGTAGTATTCGAGCGCCGTCTTGTTGGGATGCCAGTTCCACCAGCCGCCCGATTTGTGGTCGTCGGCCTTCAAGTCCCGCGACAGCTTTGCGCCGCCCTGGGCGATGCGCTGGAATGTTTCTTCGAAAGTACTGTCGAAGCCTTCGCCGCGCCATTTCAGCCAGCGCTCGCGCATAACCGCCTCGCGCCGTACAAAGCGGTGCTTCCAGTAGCGGAAAAACTCCGACGGCAGGATCGAGGCGTCATGCGTCCAGTGTTCGAACAGCGCCCCGTCCTTTTCCAAAAGCTCCGTCAGGTGCTCGCGCCTATAGGTCTGGTTGCGCGAAAACAGGATCTGGTGATGGGCGCGCTCGACGGTCGAGATGCTGTCGACCTGGACAAAGCCGATTTCGTGGATGAGATCGAGTAAGCCCTGCTTGCCGAGCGACCGGTTTGGAGCAGCGGCTAGGCCTTGCTTGTTGAGGAAGATGCGCCGGGCATCACGGTTTGAAACAGGAATCGCCATGCAACAATCTAGGCAAATGTTCACACTTTGTTCAAGCCCAAAACCGGAGCCTCTTTCCATCCGCCAAGAAATCGTCCTATAGAGCCTCGACATTCGAACGCGGGGGACGCGGATTGGACATACGCTTTTCCAGCGTGTCCGTCAGTTTTGGCGGACGCACGGTTCTTCAGCCGCTGACGCTGTCGCTGACCGAGCGCCGTATCGGCATTGTCGGGCTGAACGGCTCGGGCAAGACCACATTTGCGCGGCTGATCAACGGGTTGGTCAAGCCGGCCACCGGCACCGTGACCGTGAACGGTCTTGATACCGTCAACGATGCAAGCGCAGCGCTGGCTGAGGCCGGCTTCATCTTCCAGAACCCACAGCACCAGATCATCATGCCGATCGTGCATGAGGATATCGCGTTTGGCTTGAAGAACCGCGGATTGAAGGCGGACGAGATCGAGCGACGCACAGCCGCCGTGCTCGAACGGTTCGGCATCAGCCATCTGGCCAAGCGGCGCGTGCATGAACTCTCGGGCGGCGAAACGCAGCTTGCCGCCATCGCCAGCGTGCTCGTCACCGGCCCCGGCATCCTCATTCTCGACGAGCCAACCAACCAGTTGGACCTTAAGAACCGTGGACTGGTGGAACGTACCATTGCCGGGCTTGACGAGCACACGATCGTCATCAGCCATGACCTGCCGCTGATCGAAAAATTCGACCGCGTTCTTCTGTTCCACGACGGCAGGTTGATCGCCGATGGCCCGGCGAATGAAAGCATCCGTGCCTACCATGAGGTGGCCGGTTGCTGAACGGGCTGAACATCGAAGGCACGACGCCGCTGCACCGGATGTCGGTGCGGATGAAGCTCGCCATCCTGCTCGTCTGCGGGCTTGCGCTTTATGCCGTGTCCTCGTTCTTCGTCCTTGTCCCGGCTTTCGTCATTGCTGCCGTCATCTACTTCACCACCGGCCTCGCCTTCCGCGAGGCCGTGTCGCGGCTAAAACCCATCCTCTTCACCATTCTGATCCTGTTGATAGCCACCGCCTACCTCACGTCGATACGCGAGGCGGCCGAAAGCTTTTTCCGGTTGATGGCGATCGTGCTGTTTGCAGGTGCTGTGACCGCGACGACGGCGACCGGTGCATTCATCGACGAGATCACCCGGCTGCTGCAGCCGCTCGACAGGCTCGGCCTGGTGCGGGCCGCCGATGTCGGGCTTGCCTTCGGGCTGGTGCTGCGCTTCGTTCCGGATATTTTCAACCACTACCAGTCGATACGCGAGGCGCACCGGGCGCGCGGGCTGAAGGTGCGGCCGTTGACGATTCTGGCGCCGTTGATCATCCTGACGCTGAAGGACGCCGACACGATCGCCATGGCGATCGACGCCCGCGGTTTCCGGCGGCCGCGCGAGAGGCTTCGTTGATGGAGAACGCATTCTTCCGTCTCTGTCCCGATCCGGCGATGGCCGCACGCATGCACATATATCGATAGACAAAGGACCTGCCATGACCACCAGAGACCTCGTTCTCATTGCCCTATTCACCGCCATCATCGTCGTTCTCGGCCTCATTCCGCCGGTGACGCTGGGCTTCATTCCCGTGCCGATCACCGCTCAGTCGATGGGCGTGATGCTGGCAGGCTGCATCATCGGCGCCAAGCGCGGCGCGCTCGCCTATGTGCTTCTGGTGCTGCTGGTCGCGATCGGGCTGCCGGTTCTCTCCGGCGGCCGTGGCGGCTTGGCCATCATCCAGGGTCCGACCGGCGGCTTCGTGCTTGGCTGGATCGTTGCCACCTTCGTTACCGGCCTGATCGCCGAGCGGCTGGTCAAGGAAGGCCAGAGCGAAGTCAGGCAGTTTGCCGGCTTCTTCATTGCCTCAGTCATCGGCGGCATTGGCGTGCTCTATGCCATCGGCATGCCCTGGGTGACTGCCGTCACCGGTACGCCGCTGTCAGCCGTCGCTACGGGTTCGCTTGCCTTCATTCCGGGCGACATCGTCAAGGCCGTGATTGCAACATTGGCCGCCCGCGCGGTTCTCGCCGGTTATCCGCTGCTGCACGCACGCGCCTGAGCGCCGTGGCCGTTCATCTTGCAGCCGTTGTGGAAAATTATGGTCGGCCGGAGGATGTAATCCGGCTTGCCAGACGGCCGCGCCCGGACCTTGCACCGGGCATGGTGGAAATCGCCATCGAACGTGCGGCGGTCAATCCTTCCGATCTGATCCCCGTGACCGGCGCCTATAGCAATCGCACCGTACTGCCGTTCGTTCCCGGCTTCGAGGGCGTCGGCACCGTTAGCCGCATCGGCGCCGGTGTCAGCGGCCTGAAATCCGGCGACCGCGTGCTGCCGCTCGGGGCGAGTGGCCTGTGGCAGAGCTATGTCCAGCGCCCGGCAGAGTGGTGTTTTGCTGTTCCGGATGACCTTTCGGCCGACCAGGCCACAACCGCCTATATCAATCCGATGACCACGTTGCGGCTGATCGCGGAATTGAAGGCTCATTTTGGTGGTTCTTACGGACTTTCGGGCCGCAGGATCGGCGTCACAGCGGCCGGCTCCGCGATCGGGCGGATGCTGCTAATGACACTGTCTGCCGAGGGTGCCGAGGTGATCGCCATCGTTCGCAGTGAAGCAACCGCTGCCCGTCTGCCAGCCCTGCCGGGTCTTCAAACCTGGGTGACCGGGCAGCAACTGGCCGGCAAGGATGTGGTTTTCGACGCGCTCGTCGATGCCGTCGGAGGCGAGACCGGCGGCCACCTGCTCCGGCATCATCTCTCTCCCGGCGGAGCCTTCCTGCAATATGGCGCGCTCAGCGGCGCACCGATTGCCCAGTCAGCCATTTCGGCGCGGCCGGATGTGCGCTTCTCCTTCCTTTGGCTGCGCTCCTTCATTCACGCGGCTGGAAGACAGGCAATTTCCAATGCGCTTGCCCAGTGTTTTGACGGGATCCGCGACGGCTCGATGGTGAGCCACATCGCCGCGACCTATCCGTTGTCGCGGCTTGACGAGGCACTTGTCCACCAGAGCGCCCCAGACCGGCGCGGCAAGATCCTCCTTGACCCGCGCTGTTGAAAACACCGCAAACGCCCTACCTAAAGCATGGACCTCGACCCCCTGAAGCCATAGGTTCCCGCCATGACCACGATCCTGTTCGAAAACCCGATCTTTCTGGAACACAAGGTTCCGGAAGGCCATCCGGAGCGGCCCGACCGGCTGAAGGCGCTCAACCTTGCGCTGGAGCATGAGCGGTTTTCGCCGCTGTCGCGGCTTGAGGCGCCGCAGGGCAATGAGGATCTGGTGCTGCTTGCCCATCCGGAGCAGCATCTGCGCACCGTCATGTCCGCCATACCAGAAGAAGGCATCAACGCCGTAGAGGCCGACACCTATGCCAGTCCCGCCAGCCTGCAGGCCGCACTGAGCGGGATTGGTGGCGCTGTCGCGGCAGTCGATGCGGTGTTTTCCGGCAAGGCCGACAATGTCTTCGTCGCCTCGCGCCCGCCCGGCCATCATGCCGAGAAGAACAAGGCGATGGGCTTCTGCTTCTTCAACAACATCGCCATCGCCGCCCGCCATGCCCAGCAGAGATATGGGGCCGAGCGTATCGCGATCGTTGACTGGGACGTGCATCACGGCAACGGCACGCAGGACATCTTCTGGGATGATCCATCGGTGCTGTTCTGCTCGACGCACCAGATGCCGCTTTATCCCGGCAGCGGCGCCAAGACCGAGACGGGTGCCGGCAATATCGTCAATGCGCCACTGTCGCCCGACACCGGCAGCGAGCATTTTCGCGAGGCGTTCAAGTCGCGCGTCCTGACGGCGCTGGATGATTTCCGCCCGGATTTCATTCTGATCTCGGCCGGGTTCGACGCCCATCACCGCGACCCCTTGGCACAGATCAATCTCACCGCCGAGGATTTCGACTGGGCGACCGGGCGCCTGCTCGACGTCGCTGGAAAAACCGCAAACAACCGCATCGTCAGCTTGCTGGAAGGCGGCTACGATCTTCAAGGGCTGGCCGAATCGGCCGCGACCCACATCTACCGCCTGATGAGAGGATGACCATGACCACCGCTGCACAAACCGACGTATCCACCCTCTCCTTCGAAAAGGCCGTCGAAGAACTCGAAGCCATCGTCTCGGCACTGGAGCGCGGTGACGTGGCGCTCGACAAGTCGATCGAGATCTACGAGCGCGGCGAAGCGCTGAAGAAACATTGCGAGGCGCTACTCGGCGCCGCCGAAAACCGCATCGAAAAGATCAGGCTCGACCGGGCCGGAAAGCCGCAGGGCGTCGAGCCGCTTGACGGGGAGTAAGCGGTTCCCAAGCTATAGGGCGATTGTCGTTCTGATTTCATCATAGCCTGCATGCAGGCCTTTGGCATCGTGTTCGATCAGGCCGGCTTTCGACAAAATCTCCACATCCTCGTGAACACGCCGATAGTCCCGGCCCAGGCTGCGCGCCAGTGCGGCAATGCTGGCCTGTGGATGACGGCGCAGATGACGCAGCAGCTCAAGACGTTTTGTCGTCATTGTCTGTGACAACGCATCCCAGTTCACAAAGGTCAGGTGATCTTCCGAAACAGCCTCGCCCTTTTCCGCGCGATGCCATGCGTCCGCGACCCTCTTCTGAAGGTCATCAAAAGAGCCGCCAATATGAAGCTGTACGTCCTTGCTCATATCCGTTCTCCTCTTACTTTTTCGACATCCAGCCGGAAATCGGCCAGCAGCTGTTCAATGGAAACAAACGCATAACCCTCTTCGCGGTCATCATAGTGGCGATGATCGCCCTTGCCGCGCTCGTTGTCATATCCAACAATTCTCTCGCCTGGGCGGCCGTAAAACAGAGAATATTTGAGAAAGTGCGACGCTGGCGGAACGGATACCGGCACGTGCCAAACCTTGATCTCAAGGATCGCACCATCCTGAAAAATTAGCCGATCACGGATGATCAATGTCGCTTTCATTCTTCAAAATATGTCATGTGACGCCATATGGCGTCAAGCGCCATAAATACGTGAGAGGACACTGGTAGTTTTCCTGCTGCGGGCCTACCTTAGGGTCAATATGAACCGACGAGGACCAGCCCATGAGCTTCTTTCCCGGACCAGACCCCGAAGCTGGTGATGCACCGGCCTGTGATGCGATCGAGCATCTGATCATTCCGCGCACCAGCGACATCGGCAATCTGCAGGTACGCCGGGCGTTGCCGACGGCAAAGCGGCGGCTGGTCGGGCCGTTCATCTTCTTTGACCGGATGGGACCGGCGCTTCTCAAGGCAGGACAAGCGCTGGACGTGCGGCCGCATCCGCATATCGGGCTTTCGACGGTCACCTACCTGTTCGACGGTGAGATCAAGCATCGCGATAGCCTCGGCACCGAAATGGTTATCGCGCCCGGCGACCTCAACCTGATGACGGCGGGGCGCGGTATCGTGCACTCCGAGCGCTCGCCCGAAAACCTGCGCGGCAAACCGCAATCGATCTCCGGCCTGCAGACCTGGCTTGCCCTGCCCGACCAATACGAGGAAATCGATCCGATCTTTGCCCATACCGAAAAACGCGACCTGCCCTCCTTCAACATGGACGGGCTGGAAGGTCGGGTCGTCATCGGCCAGTTCGAAGGGATGAGGTCGCCGGTTTCGGTGTTTTCCGACACGATCTATGTCGATCTGCGGATCGAGCCTGGCCGGAGCGCGCCGTTTGCTGCCGAGTGGGAAGAGCGCGCGCTCTATATCCTTGAGGGCGAGGCGATCATTGCGGGCGATCATTTTGCCGACAATCAACTGCTGGTTTTGCGGGCGGGCGATGCGATCACGATCACGGCGGGCCTAGCGGGCTGTCATATCATGCTGTTCGGGGGTGCCGCCCTTGGCTCTGCCCGGCATATCTGGTGGAATTTCGTTTCCTCGTCCAAGGAGCGGATCGAACAGGCCAAGGAGGAATGGCGAACGGGCCGTTTCGACATCGTCCCGGGGGACGAGGAAGAGTTTATCCCTTTGCCGGAGCGGTAATATTGGTTAAACTCGCAGCGTGCCGCAAGAAAACCGGTTTTTGCAATCCATAACGATTCTGTTTAAAGACGCGGTTCCCAGCGGACACCAACACTAGACATCGCGGTTCCCTTGAAGGCGCGAGAACGAAGGCCTTAGCGTGACACAATTGCCAGTCCATCCAATGCCGGCGACCCCTCTTCTCGATCAGGTTGTTTATCCCGATGATTTGAAGAGGATCGAAGACAAGGACTTGCCGCAACTGGCAGCCGAACTGCGCTCGGAGATGATCGATGCGGTGTCGCGTACCGGCGGCCATCTGGGTGCCGGTCTTGGCGTCGTCGAACTGACCATCGCCATCCACAAGGTCTTCAACACACCGCATGACCGGCTGATCTTCGATGTCGGTCATCAATGTTATCCGCACAAGATCCTCACCGGCCGCCGTGACCGTATCCGCACGTTGCGCCAGGAGGACGGCTTGTCCGGCTTCACACGGCGCGCCGAAAGCGAATACGACCCCTTTGGCGCGGCCCATTCCTCGACCTCGATTTCCGCCGGTCTCGGCATGGCGGTGGCAGCCGATCTCTCCGGCGAGCATCGCAATGTCATTTCCGTCATCGGCGATGGCGCAATGTCGGCCGGCATGGCCTACGAGGCACTCAACAATGCCGGCGCGCTGGATGCGCGGCTGATCGTCATTCTCAATGACAACGACATGTCGATCGCCCCGCCGACAGGCGCGATGAGCGCCTATCTGGCCCGCCTTGCCTCCGGCCGCACCTACATGGGCTTTCGCGATCTCGGCAAAAAGCTGACGGCCTATCTCGGCAAGAAGGTCGACCGGGCGATTACCCGCGCCGTCGAGCACGCGCGCGGTTATGTCACGGGCGGAACACTATTCGAAGAGATGGGCTTTTACCATATCGGCCCGATTGACGGCCATTCCTTCGAGCATCTGTTGCCGGTGCTGCGCAATGTGCGCGACAATTCCAATGGTCCGGTGCTGATCCATGTGGTGACACAGAAGGGCAAGGGTTACCCGCCCGCCGAAGCTGCAGCGGACAAGTATCACGGCGTCAACACATTCGACGTCATCACCGGCGCGCAGGCGAAAGCCAAGCCGAATGCCCCGGCCTATACATCCGTCTTTGCCGAGGCGCTGACGCAGGAAGCGGGCTATGACGACAAGATCGTCGCGGTTACCGCCGCCATGCCGTCCGGCACCGGCCTCGACAAGTTTGCGCTGGCCCATCCCTCCCGCTGTTTCGATGTCGGCATTGCCGAGCAGCATGCGGTCACCTTTGCGGCGGGGCTGGCGTCTGAAGGCTACAGGCCGTTCTGTGCGCTCTATTCCACCTTCCTGCAGCGCGGGTATGACCAGGTGGTGCATGACGTGGCGATCCAGGGCCTGCCGGTCCGTTTCCCGATCGACCGTGCCGGCTTTGTCGGCGCCGATGGCCCGACCCATGCCGGTTCGTTCGATACGACCTATCTCGCCACCCTGCCCGGCTTCGTCGTGATGGCGGCCGCCGACGAAGCGGAACTCAAGCATATGGTGCGCACCGCCGCAGCCTATGACGCAGGTCCGATCTCGTTCCGTTATCCACGTGGCGAGGGCGTTGGCGTGGAAATGCCGGAGCGTGGCCAGATCCTTGAAATCGGCAAGGGCCGAGTGATGAAGCAGGGCTCGAAGGTGGCGCTGCTTTCGTTCGGTACGCGTCTCGCCGATTGCCTGCTTGCCGCCGAAGATCTCGATGCCGCCGGGCTTTCGACGACGGTCGTCGATGCCCGCTTTGCAAAACCGCTCGACCACGATCTGATCCGCCAGTTGGCCAGGCATCACGAAGTGCTGATCACTATCGAGGAAGGCGCCGTCGGCGGCTTCGGCAGCCATGTGCTGCAATTCCTCGCCCATGAAGGCCTGCTCGACAACGGCCTGAAAATCCGGCCGCTGGTTCTTCCGGATATCTGGATGGAACAGGCCAAGCCTGAAGCCATGTATGCCAGGTCGGGCCTCGACCGCGCCGGCATCGTTTCGACCGTGTTCAAGACGCTCGGGCAGAAGCAGCAGATCGGCTCAAGCGTCGCAGGCTGATTGCTGGGCATTGGCTCACACGACCGGTTTTACCGATATCAACGATACCAGCCCTGCGCGACATACGCAGGGCTGGTCTTTTTTTTGGTTCAGCGCAAAGGGTCGCACCGATCAGATATTGGCACCACCATCAATGGTAATGCTTGAGCCGGTGATGAAGCGGCTTTCCTCTCCAGCAAGAAATGTCACCAGAGCAGCGATGTCCTGGGCCTTGCCGAAGCGAGGAATGGCCATCAGGGCAAGCTGCGGTTCGGCGTGATCACCATGGGCCGGATTCATGTCGGTGTCGGTGGAGCCAGGCTGGACGATGTTGACAGTGATCTCTTGCGGCCCGAGATCGCGTGCCAAGGCCTTGGTCAGCCCGACCAGCGCGAACTTGCTGGTTGAATAGATACTGAGGCCGGAGAATGGCACCTGTTCTCCGAGATTGCTGCCGATGAAGATGATGCGGCCGCCCTGCCCCATCACCGCTGCTGCCGCCTTGGAGGCGACGAAGCTGGCGCGGACGTGAATGCTCATGACGCGGTCAAACTCTTCCAGCGTCGCGGTATCGATCGTATCGACCGAGAAGACGCCGGCGCTGTTGACGAGAATATCGAGACTGCCAAGCCTCGCGTGAGCCTCTGCCACGGCCGCCTCGACGGCTGCCGCATCGAGATTGTCGGCCTTGATGGCAAGCGCCCTGCGCCCGAGTTTCTCGATAGCGCTGACGACTTCCTCTGCCTTGCCGGGAGCGCTTGCATAGGTGATGGCGACATCGGCACCATCCCTGGCAAGTGCCAGCGCAATGGCCGCACCGATCCCCCGGCTACCACCGGTGACGAAAGCAACTTTATTGTTCAAGCGAGACACGACATTTCCTTTTGTAACGATCGATACATATATGTAGTCAGCATTGCCTGCCGTCGTCAATTGATTTATGTATCGAATGATACAGAAAGGAATTTCGATGTCTCAAAGAGGCCGCCCGCGCACCTTCGACAGCGATGCAGCACTGAGGCGGGCAATGCTGGTCTTCTGGGAAAAAGGCTATGAGGCGACATCCATGGCCGATCTGACGGCGGCGATGCAGATCGGTGCGCCGAGCCTTTATGCAGCCTTCGGCAACAAGGCCGATCTGTTCGCAGCAGCTCTCAAGACCTACAAGGCCGAGATCGGGCTGGAGATATGGAACGCCCTGTCAAAGGCTGTGACGGCACGGCAGGCCTTTGCCGATTTCCTGCAGCAGACTGCCCTGGCCTATGCCCAGCCGGATACGCCACGCGGCTGCATGATTGCGCTTGGTGTCCTGAATGGCGACACGGACGCCGTTTCCACCTGTGAATTGTTGCGGCATTGCCGGTTGGAAAACGCCACCCTGCTGCGCGCGCGGCTGGAGGAAGGCGTCCGCGACGGCGAGATTGCGCCTACGGCAGATTGCCAGAAAATCGCCGATTTTTATGCAACGGTCCAGCACGGCATGTCGATTACCGCGCGCGACGGCGCGACTCTGGCTTCGCTCCAAAGCACGGCAGATGCGGCAATGGCCGCCTGGGACGCACTGACCGCACCGCGATAAAGCAGGTCCCCACAGGCGCTGAATTCAGATGGCGCGGCGCAAGCCATAAGATGCGGCTCCAACCCGGGCAGTCCTTCGGACTTCGAGCATCCAGCCGATTGCCAGCTGCAGCGCACAACCGATGGCAAGCAACAACAGTTGCAGCGCGATCGGCATGCCGGGATCGAGTGTCATCAACACCACGGCACCGAACGACAGAAGGATACCGGCAGAAAAGACGGCCAGGCTGTGCCGCCCGGCGGCACAGACGAGCCTCATGGCCGGATGATCGGCGGTGGCTTTGACGGCGCGAATATTCCAGGCGAGATAAAGGATCGCCAGAACATTGATGATCCGCAAAGGGCCGTCATTGATCTTGGACACCAGCTGATGGTGAAGTTCACCAAACGGCGAATCCACGGCCCCGAGATGAAAAGCCAGATTGAGCGGAATGGCAGCGATAGCAAAAACTGCGGCGGCTGCGAATACCGGGCCATTGTAAGACAAGACGGACTGGCCGCATTTCATGCGTGCCCCCAAATATATGCCGATCACGAAGATGAACTGCCACGACAGAGGATCGAAAAACCAGGCCTCTCCTTCGAGGGCTGCGTTGGGGAAATTGATATGGCCAAGGCCCGCAACGAACCAGATGAGGCAGGAAAGCCCCAAAAGCGCACTTTTCGACCGGTCATGCAGCAGAAACGCGAAAGGAGCGATCAACAGCAGGACGACGTACATCGGCAGGATATCGAGATTGCCAGGCATATAACTCAGCGACAGGGCCTGAAGACCATGATGGAGCGGATCCAGCCAAAAATCCGTCATGTCGGCAGGCCACGCAGTCTGGTCAAAGGTTCCGATGACAAAAGCCGATATTGTCATCATGATCGCGAAAAGTATGAGATGCACGAAGTAGAGGCGCAAGGCCCGCTTCCATGGCCGCTCCAGCTGCAGGCTGGCATACGGACGATAATAGGCGAGCGCGCAGGACATGCCGGCCAATAGTACGAAGACTTCGGAGGCGTCGGAAAATCCGCGCGACTGCTGGAACGTTGGCGAAAACGTGAACTCTGCATGACCGATGAAAATGAGCAGAAGCGACAAGCCCCGCAGCAGGTCTATTCTGTTCTCCCGTTCGCCGTTCATCTCTGGGTTCCAGGTTGCCACCATCGCGGCAGGCGCGATCAACCCGTCCTAAAGCAAAACCGTTACTCTCCCGCCTGATATCACCGGTACAATTTTAGCGATTGATCATTTTAAATCGACCACTCCGTGGAGGCCGGTATCACTTTCCCTCATGCCCACCTTGTGACAGGCATCCAGCCCCGGCCGCCGCCGGGTCAACGTTCCTTTCGGCCCAATGACCTGCCGCTCATGATGCCTGGTCTTGCCGATGGACTGAACCCCGGCAAAGTCCCGGGGTTCTCCGTCCAGGCTTCTTCCGCAGTCTTACGCTGCGCGGCGTAGGTTGTACGCTGCCATCGCGAGCGCCCCCCTGCCGCTGTCGAGCTGGAACTCGGCGATCAGTTCGCGCAGGCGGCTGGCCTCGTTGGCAAGCGTAGCGCTTGCCGCGTTGGTTTCCTCGACCATGGCGGCGTTCTGCTGGGTCACCTGATCCATCTGGTTGACTGCGGTATTGACCTCGGCAAGACCGACCGACTGTTCGCGGGCCGATGTGGCAATTGCGTCCATATGCTGATTGATGGTCACGACATAGGTTTCGATGGTCTTGAGGGCATCGCCGGTTTCCCGCACCAGCTTGACGCCGCCTTCGACCTCGACGCTGGAATTGCGGATCAATTCCTTGATTTCCTTGGCAGCCCTTGCCGAGCGCTGTGCCAGTTCACGCACCTCCTGGGCAACAACGGCAAAACCCTTGCCGGCATCGCCGGCACGCGCAGCCTCGACGCCGGCATTCAACGCCAGCAGATTGGTCTGGAAGGCGATCTCGTCGATGACGCCGATGATATTGGAAATCTGGCTTGCAGAATCCTCGATCCGGCGCATTGCTTCGACCGCATTGGCAACGACTGCGCCGGACTGGGCGGCACTGGCATTGGCCTGTACCGCAACACTGCGGGCCTCGTCGGCGCGCTTGGAGGCGTTGGAGACATTGACCGTGATCTGATCAAGGGCTGCCGCGGTTTCCTCCAGCGACGCCGCCTGCTGTTCGGTGCGGCGGGACAGATCGTCCGAGCTCTGGCTGATCTCGCGTGTGCCGTCATCGATCGAACCGGCCGACTGGGTGACCGCGGTCAGCGTATTGCCCAATTGCTTGATGGCCGCGTTCAAATCGTGACGCAGAGCCTCAAAATCCGGGGCGAAGGCATCGTGGAGCTGGAAGGACAGGTCCCCGGCAGCAAGACGGCGCAGACCGGCAGCCAGGCCTGATGTCGCCTGCTGCAGACGCGCTTGCGCTGCTGCTTCGGCTTCCTGCGTCAGGCGAACACGGTCGGCTTCGGCCTGCCTCCGCGCTTCCTGCGCTTCTTGCTCCAGCCGGTGGTTGGCAATCGCAGCCTGGCGGAAAATCTCGACGGCACCGGCCATTTCGCCGATCTCATCCTTGCGGTCTGTAAAGGGGATGGTGCTCGTGGTATCGCCACCGGCAAGGCCGGTCATCGCCCGGGTGGTTGCGGCAATCGGCCTGGAGATGCCGCGCCCGACAAAATAGACGGTGAGTGCCAGCAGCAAGATCGCAACAATCACCGCCGCAATTCCAACGTTCTGCGTGCGTGCTATCATCTGTGCATTCTCTGCTTCGCCCGAGTGGCGCAGGCCGGTAAGGTCCTGTGCCAGTCCCGCCAGAAGCGGTTCCATATCTGCGAAGGCCTTGGAAACATTCAGCCGTGTGCTGCTCTCGATCCCGGCTGTCGTAGCATAGGCGTTGAATGCCGCCTGATACATTTGCAGAGCCTTCATGACGGAATCATAGGCTTCCTCTGACCCGAAACGTGCAGGTGTAAAGGAAGCAAAAACCTTGGCCTCCGCCGCATGGCCCGCCACATATTTGGCCTCGCGGCGCATGATGAAATCCTTCTCATGCCGCCGCATCGTCAGCATGCTCGCCTTCAATCCGGTGTCTTCAACATCGGTCAGCAGCTGTTCGATGGAATGCACGGCCCTGCGCATTTCGCCTTCGCGGCCCTTCGAAGGATCGAGCCCGAGCTCCGTATGGACTGCCACGAGCGACTTGAATTGATCAAGATACACATCGAGCCCGGCGCCAATGGCCTGCAGTTTCTGCTGGACCGAGGCATCTGGAACCGTCAGCCGCAACAGTTCCAGCTGTTCGCGGGTTTCAACGGAAAACTCCTCGTGGTGCAGGACGGCCTCCTCGCTCTGTTGCAGCAGGAAATCCTTTTCCGCAGCCCGCTCTTCAAGCATCTTGTTTTCAAGGACCAAGAGCGCCTTGTCCGATGCCTCAATCATGCGCTCCTTTTCCCGGAAGGATTGCTCGATTGCCTGTTCGACGATGAAAATGGCAACGATCGACAGAATGCCGGCAACAGCGATCGGGACGAGCAGGCCAATCTTGTGGGACAACCTAAGACGCATAGGGACTCCATATTGCCCGGCCAGACTGGCCGGGACGCAAACAGTGTGAAAAAATCTGGATATATGCCTGATCCCGTGATGCGGGATGGGCCTTGGAACATGCCGGTGAAGCGAACTCTTCAAGCAAATTCACCGGTGCTGCATGCCCGGTATCGCACATCCGAAAATGTGTGACGTAAGGCTCGCCGGATTAGGGCGCGCCAATTAAATATCGGTAAAAAACCCATACACCTTTACTGGTGAATACCGCGCAGCAGACTGGACCTTTTGTCCGCCGCATCCCTTACGGACTGGCTGGGCAGCCTCTTTCGGCACTATTTGAGCGTAGCCGGCCGCATGGCCCTTGCCATCACGGGCCTGACGCGCCATGAGAACCCATGTCAAACGAACCAAAAACCTCCGTCCGTCTCGATCAGCTGCTTTTGAACCTGGGGCTTGTCGCCAGCCGTTCGCGCGCGCGCGATGCGATCCAGCGTGGCACCGTCACCGTCAATGGCCGTGTCGTCACCAAGGCAAGCTCCACCTTTCCCGAGGATGTGACGATCGCCATCGACGATCCGGTCCAGCCCTATGTTTCGCGCGCGGCGCTGAAGCTGAAAGCGGGACTTGAACATTTCAAACTTTCGCCGGAAGGCCTGGACTGTCTGGATATCGGCGCCTCGACCGGCGGCTTTACCGAAGTCCTGCTGCACGCGGGTGCTGAGCACGTCATCTCCATCGACGTCGGCCATGGCCAGTTTCATCCACGCCTGGACGCCGATCCCCGCGTCACCAATATCGAGGGCCTGAATGCCCGCGTGCTGGATGAGGATCACCTGGAAGACCGCGAGATCGGTTTCGTCGTTTCCGACGTCTCGTTCATCTCGCTGAAACTGGCACTGCCGCCCGCGCTCGATCTCGCGGCACCCGGCGCCCATTGCATCCTGCTCGTCAAGCCGCAGTTCGAAGCCGGCCGCGAGGCGATCAGCAAGGCTGGCCTGCTCAAGGACCCTACAACCGCGCCTGCGGTTGCAGCCGAGTTGGAACGCTGGCTCGTCGAGGACATGGGCTGGACGAGCCTTGGCCTCATCCCCTCGCCGATCTCAGGCGGTGACGGCAACGAGGAATATCTGCTGGCCGGTTACAAGCCTCTGGATGACGATGCGGACGAAGACGCATGAGCACGGAAACGCTGACCATCGAGAAGCTGGGCCAGTCGGGCGACGGTATCACCAGAGGTCCATTCGGCCCTGTCTATGTATCGTTTACACTGCCGGGCGAAACCGTGGCGCTGGCGGTCAACCGCGACAAGGGCACGGTCATGTCGATGTCCGAGATCTCGCCCGAGCGTGTCGAGCCGAAATGCCGGCATTTCGGACCGGACGGCGAGAACGGCACCTGCGGCGGCTGCAGCCTGCAACATGCCAGCGACAGCCTTTACCAGCACTTCAAGCGGCAGCTGGTTCTCGACGCGTTGAAATCGAAAGCGTTGCAGGCCGAGGTCGCGCCGCTGGTGCTTGCCTATCCCGGTGAGCGGCGGCGCACGGTGTTCACCGCCCGGCGCACCGAAAAGGAACTGCTGCTTGGTTACAACCAGGCCGAAAGCCATCACATCGTGGCGATATCGGAATGTCCCATCGCAAGCCCCGGCATCGTGTCGCGGCTTGCAACCATCCGGACGATTGCCAACGCCATGGCCGTCAATGCCGAGCCGTTCCGCATCACCGTGCTTGAAACGCTCTCCGGCCTTGATCTGGCCTTCGACGGCATCAAGAAAATGGACGACCGGCAGCGGCGCATGGCGGTGGAGACTGTTCTCGGCCTGAAGAGCATTGCCCGCCTCAGCCTCAATGGCGAAATCCTCGTCGAACCCGTCAAGCCGGTGATCGATTTCGGGGGTGTTTCCGTCTCCCCGCCGCCCGGCAGTTTCACCCAGGCGACGAAACCCGCCGAAGAGGCGATGGCGGAGCTGGTGATGGCGCATCTCGGCAAATCGAAACGCGTCGTCGATCTTTTTGCAGGCTCCGGCACATTCTCGCTGCGTATCGCCCGCAAGGCGCGCGTTCACGCCGTCGAAGGTGAAGACAAGCCGCTGAAGGCGCTGGATTTTGCGGCGCGCAACACCCAAGGCCTGAAGCCCGTTACCGTCGAGAAACGCGATCTCTTCCGCCGCCCGATGATGGCTTCGGAACTGAAGGCCTATGACGCGATCGTCTTCGACCCGCCGCGCGCGGGTGCCGAAGTCCAGACGAAGGAAATGGCGCGCTCCGGCGCCAAGAAGATCGTCGCCGTTTCCTGCAATCCGGTGACGCTGGTGCGCGACCTGCGCATTTTGGTTGATGCCGGATACCGGATCACCTCGGTGACGCCGATCGACCAGTTCCTCTGGTCATCGCACGTGGAAGTCGTGGCAACGCTGGAAAAGTGAATATGGAGCGGATCCGGAGACGTCAGGTCTTCGGATTGCGCCTTGTATCCAGCACCTTGCGCAGGCTTTCAATAGCTGGAAGCGCTTCGATAATCCCCGCCATCGCGATTTCACCGGCGATGCCGGCGAGTTCCGGTCCGAGAGCCTTGATTGCCGCATCGCGGGCAGCCCTGCCCTCTTCTGTCAATGAAACCCGCTTCGAGCGGCCATCATGCGCATCCGGTGCGATAGCGATGAAACGCTTACCCTCAAGATGGCCGAGCGTATTGGTCATGGCGCCCTTGGTCACCTGCATAGCCTGCGCAATCGACAAAGGCGTGCGCCCATCCCCCAACCGGACGAGATGATTGAGCACAACGAATTGCGGCAAGGTCATGCCCGCAGGCATAACCTTCTCAAAGGCAGTGGCTGACAATTGCGCGACGATGCCGATTTCGTTGAGGAACCGGAACAGCGTTTGCAGATCGTTTTCGCTTGCCGTCATACGCTCCTGATCCGGGTATCCACGGGCCAGCGGGGTGCGCCCTCAACGGCCGGACCGTAACCGAGACGCGCAAACATTTGAAGCGTTTCATTGTCCCGCACCACAAGCGCTTCACGCATGGCAAGAAAGAGCGGACGCATTTCTGCGAATTCCTGCAGTGCCTGGCTGAGCGGGTGCATCGACACGCCCGCCGCTGTCGCAGCCAGGTTGAGGCGGATGTAATCGCGCCCGGCGGCGATCTGATCGGCGCGGCTGTTTCCGGCGGTCTTCAACCACAGGAATGCCCTCGCCGTATCGACCGGCTCCTTCAAGACCGGAATCTGCTGCTGGAACGCCGTTGACGTCTGGTCGAGCATGGCTTGGCGCGACAGGAGGCCGGCCATCGACAGTCCCTCGATCAACGGACCGGACAGATCAATACCATCCGGATTGGCTTCGATCGCGGTGCGGCCGACCCGGACGAGATCGATACTCTCTTTCAGCGTCCTCGGCGTGGTGATCTCCGTATGATAGGCGTCCCACGCAAGTCTTCGCAACGCTGCAACCCGGGCGGGATCATTGGTATAGGCAATAGATGCGGTGCGGGCGGCTGAAGCGATCTCAACCAGCTTGCCGGCAGCGACGGGCCGGGCGGTATCATAGGGCTCCTTGTTCGAACGGCGCGACAGGACCTGTGCGAACAGCGGATCTGCTTTGATCGCATCATCCTGAACAAGCCGGATGTGGGCTACCGGGCGGGCATCCAGCCGGGGTTGTGGCTCGCCCTCGGGAAACAGCGTGATCTCGGCATGATAACCTTCTTCAGCGGCCGCTTGTGCCAACAGTTCGAGGAAGCAGCCAAGGCCAATGGTGATCTGCCGGTCATACGGGTCAGTTTGCGGCAGGCGGCGATCGCTTTGGCAATAGAGCGTGATTTCGTCGCTGGTTGACAGGTTGGCAAGCCAGGGCTGCCGGTTGTGCGGGTTGGGCGCCAATATGGCGAAGGACAACAGCCTGCGCCGCAGATCGGTTTCCCCCTGACCTGCATCCTGCCACGGCCTTCTTGCCGCAAGCGGATCGCGGGTGGCTGCCCAGAGGCCACCACTCGCCGCCGCCAACACCACGCCTCCCCCGACTATGTTGATAAACCGCCGCCGTGTCACTGCCATACCAACCTCCATTTGGTTTAATGGAGAACTATATAGTTTAATATGAAACTATATTCAAGACGGATCGCGGATGCGGCTGAATACACAAACACCCGCACCGGAGGACCGGTGCGGGTGTTTTCAGATACGATCGCTTCGCTGATCAGGCGGCGCGGCGGGCGTAGTTTGCGTGCCTTACAACCGGAGCCGACGACTGCGTGTCACCCATGTTGAACTGCGCGAGCAGGTCGTTGAGCGCTGCCGCTTCCGAGGCAAGGCCATGGCTTGCTGCGGTCTGTTCCTCGACCATGGCGGCATTCTGCTGGGTGCCCTGGTCCATCGTGTTGACCGCCGTGTTGATCTCCTGCAACCCGGTCGATTGTTCGCGGGTGGAGGTGACGATGGCGCTGATATGCGTGTTGATTTCCTGAACCTCGGAGACGATGGCTTCCAACGACTGGCCGGTTTCGCCGACCAGTGTCACACCGGCACGGACCTGATCGCCCGAGGTGGTGATCAGTGCCTTGATCTCCTTGGCCGCATTGGCCGAGCGCTGGGCAAGCTCGCGCACTTCCTGAGCAACGACGGCGAAACCCTTACCGGCATCGCCTGCACGGGCGGCCTCGACGCCAGCATTCAGGGCCAACAGGTTGGTTTGGAACGCGATATCGTCGATGACGCCGATGATGTTGGAAATCTCGCCGGAGGATTTTTCGATACCCTGCATGGCGTTAACGGCATTGCGGACCACTTCACCGGACTTTTCGGCACCGGCGCGGGTGCGGGCAACCAGCTGGCCGACCTCTTCGGCGCGGCGGGCGCTGTCCTTGACCGTCGTGGTGATCTGCTCGAGAGCTGCGGCTGTCTCTTCGACGGAAGCTGCCTGCTGTTCGGTGCGGCGGGCAAGATCGTCGGCGGCCGTGCGGATTTCCATGGCACCGGCATCGATGGCGCGAGCATTGGCGCCAACGGCCTGCAGCGTCTGGTGCAGCTTGGTCACCGAATTGTTGAAGTCGGCGCGCAGACGATCGAGATGCATGACGAACGGAACCGAGATGCGGTATCCGAGATCGCCATCGGCAAGACGGCCAAGACCGGTTGCCAAGGCCTCGACGGCCTGCTGGATGTCGGCGGTTTCTTTTGCCTTCAACGCTTCGCGCTCGCGGCGCTCCTGCTCAGACAGCGAACGGCCGGTTTCGGCTTCGCCTTCGAGGCGCGCGCGCTCGATGGCGTTGGCGCGGAAGACGGCAACGGCAGCGGCCATCGAACCGATCTGGTCGCGGCGTTCCTGGCCGGGAATGTCGGCCTCCAGGTCACCGGCGGCAAGATGCTCCATGGCGCCGGTCATATCGGTGACCGGGCGGATGACGAGACGGCTGAGCAGGGTTGCGAGGAAGGCGATCATCACACCGACGGCCAGAAGCGTGGCAACGGTGGCGGCAATCCGGAACTTGCCGATGGCGGAATAGGCGACGTCGGCATCGACGACGAAACCAACATACCATTCAACCGTTGGCAGACCGGCGACGGGTACGAAGCTGACGAGCTGCGGCTTGCCGTCCAGCTCGGTCTGCATAATCGTCGAAGCGATCGAAGGTGTCTCCACCGGGAAAGCATCGGCGAGTGTCTTGGTGACCAGCTTGGCATCCGGATGAACCAGGATCTGGCCGGATTTGTTGACGAGGAAGGCAAAGCCTTCGCCGCCGACATCGATGTCCTTGACCATCGAGACCAACGTCTTCAGCGAGAAATCGCTGCCGGCAACGCCGATCAGCTTGCCATCTTTCTTGACCGGCGCTGCAGCGCTGATGATGAGATCGCCGCTCGATGCATCGATATAGGGGTCGGTCAGCACATTGCCACCAGCCTTGACAGCATCCTGATACCATGGGCGTTTGCGCGGATCGTAGCCTTCCGGCATCGGGTTAATCGGCCACGTGGTGAATTTTCCGGTTTCGTCGCCGACATAGGTGCTGATGAACTCCTTGACGAGTACATCGTTGTTGAGCGTGGCTTCGAGCCCGGCCTGATCGGCGGTGTCTCCTGCAGCATCAGCCACCATCGCAGTGAGCGTGACGCGGCCGTTCAGCCAGTTGGCAACACTCTGGGCGGCCTGCTTGCCGGAGGAAGAAATGTTCTCCTCGACGGCGCGGGTCGTCGTGTCATGCTGGAGGCTGTCGATATAGACGGAAAAGCCGGCAAAGGCGGCAACGACGACAAGGGACGCGGCGACAAGGATACGCGTCATGAGATTGGATCTTTTCAAGGCAGACTTCCCTAATGCGCACCGGCGATGACGCCGGGCGGAGGCTTGAACGTATCCGCGCGCGGGACCGGCGGCCGGCGCTATAGCGCGAGACCGTTCCAGAATGCGGGGATGGGATGACATGCCACGGGGGCGCAGACGGCGCGCCTCATGCGCCCGGCAAAGGCCGGCAGACTGGGCCCCTGATTGCCCGGACCATACGGATGGCCACTTAAAGCAGGGTTAAATTTTCATTGCAGGAAAAGTGAGGGCTTTAAGGGTTCTTCGCCGGTTTCAGCGCGGAAAGCGGCGGTGATTTCTTCAGACCCCAGGCAGTCGCCAGATGCATGGACGAGGAAATACCGGCGTCCAGCATGTAGGGGCCGGGCGTATCCGCCTTGACCCGCGATGACGGCCGCGGCTTCAGCGGCGTTCCGTGGCCCATGCCGTCGATCAGGTAGAGTTCGACGGCAAGCTTGCCGGAGGCATCCTTCCAGACGCGGTGAAGGTGGCCATCGACTTCGTTTTGCGCGTAGGCGCCGCTGTCCAGGTCATGCACATCCAGCCATTGCTGCACGAGCGCATCCGCATTGTTGAGGGATACCGTGTGATCCTTGGTTCCATGCCAGATCGATACGGTGGGAAAACCGCGCACCACCGGCGATGCGGCCCGCACGAGATCACCCCATTCCTGACCGGACCGTTCCGGTGCGGACTTCATCGCGGCCAGCGCCCGGTGCACGTCACGCGCGGCGCCATAGGGCAGCCCGGCGATAACGCCGCCACCGCGAAAGATATCCGGGTAGGTTGCAAGCATCGCCGCAGTCATCGCCCCGCCCGCGGACAGGCCGGTGACGAAGACACGCTTGTGGTCGATGCCGTGCGCCGACGCCATCTTCGCGACCATCTGGCGGATCGACATCACCTCGCCGCGGTCGCGTGTGACATTGCTCGGGCGGAACCAGTTGAAACAGAGATTGGCATTGTTGGAACGCTTCTGCTCGGCATAGACGACGGCAAAACCGCGTTCCCGAGCCAAAGTCGACCAGCCGCTGCCCTTATCATAGGCTTCGGCGCTCTGGTGACAGCCATGCAGGACGACAACGAGCGGCGACTTTTTCGGCAGGTCCGCCGGCACGTAGCGAAACATCCGCAGACGGCCGGGATTGCTGCCGAAAGCCTTGACCTCTTCCAGACGGGTGGTTGAGCGCGGCATTGCGGTTGGCCGTGCTGACGGCAGCTTGGTGGAGGCTGGGGACGCGAGCGCCTTGCGCGTGACCTTGACGGCCTTGGCAATGGTCTTCTCCCAACGCCGATGTTGCTTGAACATATCGGACAGGGAAAACATGAAACGAGACCGCATGGACGAATCCTCGGTTGGCGGCATGCCTCCGATGCCGAAATTCCTCCACGCACAGAGATTATATGGGCCTGTCCCGCGATCCGGCAAGGTTGTGAGGGATTATTCCTACGGTCGGCTTCCGGCGCGGAGTACCCCCCTCTGTCACTTCGTGACATCTCCCCCACAAGGGGGGGAGATCATTCTTTTCCCAAAAAGCCTAAAAGCCTGCGGCTAATCTCCCCCCTTGTGGGGGAGATGTCGGCGTCGCCGACAGAGGGGGATGCGGAAAGCACTAAACTTAATCTTTGAAGCCCAATCAACGCCGCATGAAAGCCTCGAAAGCAGCGCGGGCTTCGGCACTCTTCAACTGCGCGGCAAAATGTTTGGCCTCCTCGTCGATTCGCGCCAGCACATCGGAGCGGTCACCCCGAATAAGGTCGCGGGCGATGCGCAGGGCTTCCGGTGGCTTTTTCGCCAGGCTTGCGGCCAGCGCCAGCACCTCCTCCTCGATGGCATCGGCACCGGCGATCTTCCAGATCAGCCCCGCTTCCTGCGCCTCTGCGGCGGTGAAGGGTTCACCGGCGGCGAGAAGCGCAAAGGCGCGCTGATGACCGGCGATGCGCGGCACGATCAGGCTGGAGGCTGCCTCCGGCACCAGGGCCAGATCGACGAAGGGCGTCTTGAAGGTCGAGCGCTCAGAGGCGATCGTCAGATCGCAATGGAGATGGATGGTCGTGCCGATGCCGATCGCCAGGCCATCGACGCCGGAAACAACAGGTTTCGCCGCACTCGCCAGCGCCTTCAGGAACTCGATGACTTCCTGCCCCATCGATCCGCCCATGGCAAAGGCCATGAAATCAGCCATGTCGTTACCGGCCGAAAAGCAGCCTTCGGTGCCGAGAAAAGCCGTGACGCGGATGGGCTCGTCGGTTCCGGCGACAGTAAGTGCATTGGCCATCTTCGCGTACATCGCCCGGGTGATGGCGTTCTTTTTGGCCGGCCGGTTGAAGCGGATGACCTGAACGCCCGCATAGGCCTCGGGCCGCTCGATCAGCACATCATCGGTCATGGTCATCTCCTTTGATCAGGCCAGTGTTCAATTAGGCAAGAGCGATACGGGCGCTGGCAAGGCTTGCTGCACCGGTGACAATGCTGTCTTTGAGCGCGCGCGTTTCGGATAGAAGGTTTTCAGCGGCAAACCGGCAGAGCGCGATGCGGACATCGCGGCCACCGTCGTCCACCTCTGCCAATCCGCCCTTGGCGAGATAGACACCCGTCAATGTCAAGCCGAACAGCCGCTGATAGGCGGTGGCACCGGAAAGCGCTTCGGCGGATTTGCCTTCGGCAAGACGCGCCAAAAGCCATTCCGTCGTCTCTTCCAGATCGGCGATCGCATCATCGAGACGGCTGCCGGTTTCCCCGAAATCGGCAAGATTGGAGGAACCGGCCTCTTCAGCCACCGCCTTCAACTCGGCAATGAAGCCGCGCACATGGCCGCCATCCGACAGGGGCAGCTTGCGGGTGACGAGATCGATCGCCTGAATGCCGTTGGTGCCTTCATAGATCGGCGCGATCCGGGCATCGCGCAGATAGCGCGCCGCACCGGTCTCCTCGATGAAGCCCATGCCGCCATGTACCTGGATGCCCATGGAGGCAGCATCGACGCCGACATCGGTGCCGAAGGACTTGGCGATCGGCGTCAGGAGACTGGAGCGTTCCTGCCAGTGACGGGCCTCGTCGCCTTCAGAGACATGCGCCCGATCGACCGCATGGGCGCAGCTCAGCGCGATGGCGCGGGCGCCCTGTGTCAGCGCCTTCATGGTCAAAAGCGTGCGGGCGATATCCGGGTGCTCGATGATCGGGCTCATACCCGTGCCCTTCCAGCCCGGCGCCTTGCCCTGCGTGCGCTCGCGGGCATAGTTCAAAGCATGCTGGGTGGCAGCATCGGCCATCGCCACGCCCTGGATACCGACGGCAAGACGGGCATTGTTCATCATCGTGAACATGCAGTTGAGGCCCTTGTTCTCCTCGCCGATGAGATAACCGACGGCGCCCTTGTCATCACCGAAGCGGCCATCGCCATAGACCATGGTGCAGGTCGGCGAGGCATGGATGCCAAGCTTGTGCTCCAGCGAATGGCAGAACAAATCATTGCGGGCGCCGAGCGAACCATCCGCGTTAACGAGGAATTTCGGCACCAGGAACAGCGAGATGCCGCGCGTCCCTTCGGGAGCCCCGGCGATCCGCGCCAGCACCAGGTGAATGATATTGTCTGTAACCTCATGATCGCCCCAGGTGATGAAGATCTTCTGGCCGAAAATCCGGTAGGTGCCATCGTCCCGGCGCTCGGCACGGGTCTTGAGCACGCCGAGGTCGGAACCGGCATGCGGCTCGGTCAGGTTCATCGTGCCGGTCCATTCACCCGAGATCATCTTGGTGAGGAAGGTGGCCTTGAGTGCCGGTGACCCATGTTTTTCAAGCGCATCAACGGCGCCCATGGTCAGCATCGGGGCCAGAGCGAAGGCCATCGAGCCGGCATTCCAGAATTCCATGGCGGCAATATGCAGCATATGCGGCAGCGCCTGGCCGCCGAATTCTTCCGGGGCCGTCAGGCTGTTCCAGCCGCCGGCCGCCCAGTCGCGATAGAGACCGGCCCAGCCGTCCGGCACCTGCACCTTGCCATCAACGAGCTTCGAGCCCTGTCGATCGCCGACATCGGCCAGCGGTGCCACTTCTTCGGTGGCAAAGCGCCCAGCTTCACCAACGATCGCATCAACGAGATCCTCGTCGAGGTCGCCGAAAATACCTGCAGCCAGATCCTCGCCAAGCCCGGCCACATGCTTCAGCGTGAACAGAACTTCGTCAACCGGCGCCTTGTACATATTGGTCTCCTCCCGCACTTACATGATAACATTGCTGCATGGCAGTCCAGCAGCGGCGTCGTCGTTGGACCGAGAAATTATTGATTTTTACGTAAACGTCAATATTCGATCTGCTCACGCTCTCCCTGCCCTTCAGATCGCACCGTAACAAAACTGTCATGAAACCCGCATACAGCGAAGTCTGGCCCTTTGCCGGAACAATGCAGCATGAACCTGATCTCGTCCGAAATACCGGGGCTCGTCTGGGCCTATCGCTTCCTGCCGGGCGACAGCCGCTGCGTGCGGATCGCCGCTGATTCGTCCATCGACGCTCTGATGGAAGGCGACGGCTGGGTGTGGCTGCATCTGGCACTGAGCGATGCGCGCACCCCCGGCCTGATCGAACGCATCACCACCTTGCCCGCAAATGCGCTTTCAACGCTGACCAGCCATGACACGCAAGCGGCAGTGACGATATCCGACGATATCGTCTATGGCACACTGGTCGATTTCGAACGCACGTTCGATACGGAGACGAAAACCATTGGCTGGCTGCATTTTGCCGTCACCGAAAAAATCATCATTACCACGCGGCTGCACCCGCTGCGCAGTATCGACAGGGTCAAGGCCGCAATTGAAAAGAATGCCCGCTGCGGCCGGCCGATCGATCTGTTCGAGATGATGGTGGTCGAATTCCAGCGCACGCTGATCAGCCTGGTTCTGGAATTAACGGAAGACCTCAACATCATCGAGGATGATGTTTATGGCGAGGCCGGGCATAATCATCAGCCGCGGCTGGCGCCGCTGCGACGCACCGCCGTTCGGCTGCACCGGCATTTGCGCACATTGCTGGCGCTGCTACGCCGGGCTGGAACCTCTGAGGAGGACGAAGTGCCGGAAGGCTTCATTGACGTTGCCGAACGCCTGTCTGACAGGCTGGAAGCGGTCGACCGCGATGTCTTCGCGTTGCAGGAACGCGCCCGCCTGTTGCATGAAGAGATCGACAGCAAGCTGTCGTCAGAGACAAACCGCCATCTCTACATCCTGTCGCTGATGACGGCCTTCCTCCTGCCGCCGACGCTTGTCACCGGCTTTTTCGGCATGAACACCAGCGGCCTGCCTTTTGCCGAAGGCATTCACGGCACCCTTCTGGCAGGTTTCCTGATCATGATGTCGATGGGCGTGGCCTGGACGATATTGAAGCGGATCGGAATTCTCTGACAAAAAAAGCCGGAGACGAGGTCCCCGGCCGATAGTCTGTGCTGATCAACGCGTCCCGTCAGTAGGGTGAATTGCACTGCCTGCGTGGGCCGTTGTTCGGCTGATAGGTATTGTCGTAAGCACGGTAGCTGCGATAGCGATTGTAGCACCACTCGACATGGCTGCCGCCATACCGGACTGGCGGCTGGGCAATAGCCCCACCGATCACGGCACCGGCGGCAAAGGCACCCAGCGGGAACCAGAAGCCGTTATATTCGCGGTATCCGGGGCGATAATAGTTATAGCCGCGATGACCGTTGTAATAAGAATATCCGCCATGGCGATAATAGCCATGCCTGTTGTTATTGTAGTAGCGCCTGTTGTTGTTGTAGCGCGGCCGGTTGTTGTAGTGGCGCTCACCGTAGCGATTATATTGCACGGCTTCAACATTCGACCGTTCAGCGGCGACCGGAACCGGGATCTGGGTAAAGGCCTGCGATGGCGTAAACGACGTTGCCAGCAAAACGGCAGACAGCGCCAACGATGCCACCTTTAATTTGAAAACACCCATGCGGGGCTCCTCCATCAACTGCTTTCGGACAATATTGTCTTGCCGGTAGAACGCTTTGTGCCTGGTTTTGTTCCACGGCACCACAACTAAGCATGTCCGGCGCACACGCGCCAGATGTGTTATGCCCGGGTCGCGGTGAAGAGGTTTGAGGCTTAATCCTCCGTTAACCATCTTTGCGCACCCTCTTCAGATGGAAAAGCGCCGGACAGCACGCTTGGGCAAGTTTTTCCGCCTCGCCGCTTGCCTCGGCGTCGCGCTGTTTTCTGGCGGCGGCCTGATCCCCAAAACACTGGCCCGCGACGTCACCCCGTGGAAATCACCGGACCATGCCCTGGTGATCGACGCCTACGAACTCAACATTATCGACTGGGATGCAATGCTGAAGGACAAGCGCATTGCCGGTTTCATCTCCAAGGCATCCGACGGACTACCGGAAAGCTTTGCCTGTACCGGCGATCACGCGGGCGACACGGTGGCCCACTGCAAGACGATGTGGCGCAAATATGCCGTCAGCCGCGAACTTTACCAGACACGGCGGCTGATTGCCCGGGCAAGCGGCCTGCTCTGGGGGGCCTACCATCTCGCCCGTCCCGGCAATCCAGTCGACCAGGCCAATCACTTCCTCGACTATGCCCAGCCGCGCGACGACGAACTGATGGTGCTCGATATCGAGGGGATCGACCCGGAAAAATACATGTCGCTGGAGGATGCGGCCATTTTCGCCGGTCATATCAGGACCCGCACCGGCCGTTACCCGATGCTCTACACCAATCACGCCACTGCCAGATATATTGCTGCCAATCGCGACCGCTTCCCGATCCTGTCGCGTCTGCCGCTCTGGTATGCCCGTTACAAGCCAGGAATCCGCAATGTCTTTCCGATGGGAAACTGGGATAGCTACGCGCTCTGGCAGTTCTCAGCAGCATCCAACTGCGGCAAGCGGCGCTGCCCCTATCGCGTCGCGGGGACGTTGACGGATATCGACGTCAACGTCGCAGCGATGAGTGCCACGGCGCTCAAGGCGGTCTGGGCCAAGGGCGAACTGCTGCCGGAAAAACCGTTGGAAAGACCGGTCATGATCGCCTCGGGCAAAGCAGTTTCTTTTTCGGGCGCTGGCATAGGCGTCGATATGACCGTGACGGGATCGATCGCCAAAATGTCAATTCCGCTCGGCCTTCGCTAGAAATCGCCATTGCGATGCCGCCACGAATTT
Organism: Rhizobium sp. Root1334; assembly: GCF_001426665.1. Classification (GTDB taxonomy): domain Bacteria; phylum Pseudomonadota; class Alphaproteobacteria; order Rhizobiales; family Rhizobiaceae; genus Pararhizobium. The sequence goes on from NZ_LMEY01000001.1 coordinate 511,022, forward strand.
ACCATAAGGCTGGAAATGCCGTGTCGGGGGTAGCCTGTTTACCTCTTTGCCGTATGAGAACCTGAAACCAAGGCAATGACACTGCACATGATGGGCAGATGACCGAAAAAATCGTAATCAGCAGCAACCGCACCGAACCGGTGCCGGTGCTTGAAACAGGCAGCATGTTTATCCTGAACAAGGGGATCACGCTCAGCACGGCTGCGACTGCCATTCTGGCCACCGGCACAGCGACGGCGCGTGACTTCTATATCAACGGCACGGTGCTTTCGGCATCCGGATATGCTTTCCAGTTCGGCACGACCGCGGTGGCTGATAGCAAGAGTACGTTCGTCGTCAGCAAATCAGGAAATGTTTCCGGCAAGGGATATGGCCTGAGGATCGATAGCGGCGGCCTGGAACTGATCAATGACGGCACCGTCGCTGCACGCCTGACTGCGGTCACGGCTGCTGGACAGGCCACCAAACTCGTCAATACCGGCCTGATCGAATCCACGGCCGGCATCGCCATCGCCTCTTCCGGCAGCAGCGCCGAAATCATCAACCATGGAACGGCGCGCGCAGCGTCGAATGCGGTGACCCTGAGCGGCGCCTCGGCACTTTTGACCAACAATGGTGAACTTCGCTCCGACAAGGCCTCGGCGATCGTTTCCAGCGGCAAGGCTGCGGTGTTGACCAATCACGGTACCGCGACCGGTTATGGAACAACCATCTCCTCTTCCGGTGCCAACGCGACGATCACCAATGATGGGGCAGTCATCTCGGCGAAGGCTGGCGCGATCCTCGCAACCGGCATTGCGGCCATCATCACCAATAGCGGCACGGTCACGGCACTGAAGAACGCGATCACAGTTGCTGGTGATGGCGGAACGATCACCAATAACGGCCTGATCAAGACCTCCGGATACGCCATTGCGGTCTCGGCCGACGATACGATCATTACCAACAATAAGACGATCACGGCAGGCGGCGGTATCAAGGTGGCCGGAGCCGGCGAGACGGTGACCAATTACGGCACCGTCACCGGCACGGTTGCATCGCTGGCCACGATCGATTTTTCCGGTGCGAGCAAAGCAATCCTGCAAAACAGCGGCCTGATCAAATCGGCTGGAACCGCATTTCTGGGCGGCAATAGTGCGGATACGCTGTTCAACAAAGGCACGATCACTGGCGCGATCAAGCTCGGCAACGGCAACGACTATTTCGACGGCACGGGCGGCAAGGTCAACGGCACGATCTACGGCGGCAACGGCAACGACGTCTATGTGATCAGCGATGCCAAGATCAAACTCTCGGAGGCTGCCCGCGGCGGCACCGATCTCGTCAAAACAATGGTTTCCTTTACGCTCGGCAACTACTTCGAAAACCTGACGCTGAACGGCACGGCGGCCATCAATGGCACCGGCAATGCGCTGGCAAACCAGTTGCACGGCAATAACGGCAAGAACATTATCGACGGCAAGGCAGGCAATGACATGATCTGGGGTCATGGCGGCGCCGATATCCTGACCGGCGGCGCCGGCGCCGACCAGTTCGTCTTTGCCACCGGAGACGGCAAGGACACGATCACAGACTTTGCCGCCACCGGTTCAAGCCACGACATCCTCGACCTCAGCGGCCTGGCCAGCATCACCGATTACAAGGATCTGGTGCAGCACCACATGAAGCAGGTCGGCAAGGACGTCTTCATCGATGGACTGCACGGCGATAGTATCCTCTTGAAGAATGTGAAGATGGCCGCACTGGATGCCGGTGATTTTCTGTTCTGAGGGATAAGGGCGGGGCACTGAGCAGTGCGCCGCGCCAACTGGTTTCCGCCCCCAAAACGATCCGGCCACGGCTTCCATCGCCACGTCTGCGGGTTTTTCAGGCCAGAATACACCTGTTGCAGACGTTCAGCCTCCTGTCAGCCGGCGAGCGCAAGAGAAGGGAATAGTCATCATCCCTGCCTTGATTGCCGGAGCCTGTTTTGAATTTTCGCTCTATCAAGCGGCCCACCATGGGCAGCATACCGCTCAGCCTGCTGGTCGTCCTCTTCATCCTGAGCCTCCAGAATTTGACGTTCTGGAATGAAGCCTTCTATGTGTTCGGCGGCTTCCACCTGGGCTTCTATACGTTCGTGGCGGCCATCGCCCTGCTTGTCTTCGCAGGCGTCGTGCTGTTCTCGGTCAAGTACCTGATCAAACCGTTTCTGGTCTTCCTCCTGATCGCTGGTGCGATGGCCTCCTACTACACGGATTTCTTCGGTGTGGTGATCGACAAGGAAATGATCCGCAACGCCGTGGTAACAACGCCGGCGGAAGCCGGCCCTCTGATCACGGTCACGTTCGTCCTGCATGTCTTCTTCTACGGAATTGTGCCGGCCATTTTGGTCTGCCTGACACGGATCACTCACCGTCCTTTCATCGGCAAGTTCTTTGTCAACCTCGCGGTCATTTCCATCTGCCTGTCCCTGTGCATCGGGCTGATTGTCTCGAACTATTCGGGAATTTCTTCGAATATCCGCGAACATCGCGACATGATGGCGAAGCTGACGCCGTTTGCAGCCATCACCTCCGCGATCGGCCTTGGGGTCAGCACCTATCGCGATATCGGCATCGTGCGGGCTCCGCTCGGCACAGACGCCAAACTCGGCCCCATGTACGCGCAAACGAAGAAACCTGTCGTCACCATCATCGTCGCTGGCGAAACTGCCCGGGCCATGAACTTTTCGCTCAATGGCTATGACAGGGAGACCAATCCGGAACTGAAAACGCTTGGCGTGACGAATTTTACCAAGACGACCAGCTGCGGAACCGCAACGGCCGTTTCGCTGCCTTGCATGTTTTCCGTCTATGGCAGGCAAAACTATTCCGACCGCAAGGCCCGCTCTACCGATACGCTGATGGATGTTCTGCGCCGCGCTGGTGTTGACGGCTATTGGTGGGACAACAATACCGGCAGCAAGGGCATTGCCGATCTCGTCAGCTTTGCCAGCCTGACCAAGCAGAAGAACAGCCCGCTGTGCAAGGACGATGGATGCCTGGACGATATTTTCCTCGGCAAACTCGATGAAAAACTTGCCGGCATCACCAAGAATACCGTCATCGTTCTGCACCAGCTCGGCAGCCATGGCCCGGCCTATTATCAGCGCTATCCGGAAAAATTCCGCCGCTTCACGCCCGATTGCCGCACCGCGCAGCTCTCCGACTGTTCACGCGAGGAGATCGTCAATGCCTATGACAACTCGATCCTCTACACCGATCATAACCTCGCCGAAGTGATCAAGCTTCTGAAGAAGCATCAGGGCACTGTCGATGGCGCGATGATCTACATGTCGGACCACGGCGAGTCGCTCGGCGAGAACGGCTTGTTCCTTCATGGCGCGCCTTACATGTTCGCGCCAGCGGAGCAGACGCACGTACCCTTCATCGCCTGGTTCTCAGACCAGTATGCTCAGCTGACAAACCTCGATCGGAGCTGCCTCCAAACCTATGCCGACGCCCCGACTTCGCATGACAACCTGTTTCATACCGTCCTGGGAATGATGAACGTCATCACCAAGGTCTACAATCCGGCGCTTGACGTGTTTGCAGCCTGCCGCTCGGCCGCAGTGGCAAACCCGGTCGTGCCGGAATCCTGATCCAGGGGTATTTCAGCCGATAGACGAACTCGGCCGCGTCGGCCTTTCAGGGCATGCCCCTTGTACGATTGGCTGCTCCTCACGCCCGGCCGGGCGTGAGGAGCAGCGGCCGTTCAAACTGCGTATTTACAGACCGTCATGCCTCGATTTGCACGTCCCCGATCGGGCGCGAACAGCAGGCGAGGATGTAGCCCTCATCGATTTCATCATCGAGGATGCCGCCATTGTGGTTCATCTCGACCTCGCCCGAAATCTTCATCACCCGGCAGGTGCCGCACAACCCGCCCTCGCAGGCAGCCCCGATACGCACACCTGCGGCGCGCGCCGTTTGCAGGATGGTCTGGCCGGGCTGGCACTTGGCGTCCTTGCCCGCCATCGTAAACGTGATGGTGGACACAGCGGAAGCATCCGCCTCGCCCGCACCGGCCCGGATGGCAAGCTCGGCCGGATCCGGCGCGCTGGCTGGCTGAAAGCTCTCCTCATGATAGCGGTTCATGTCGAAGCCGACGCTTTCCAGCATCGATTTGACGCCGCGCATGAACGGCTCGGGACCACAGCAGAAGACGGTGCGGTCGCGGAAATCCGGCGCCAGCAGTGCCAGCTTGGACGTCTCGATGCGGCCGCGCAGCCCGTGCCAGCTGTGACGCGGCGCATGGGTCTCGACGATGAAGCCGAGATTGAGGTTCGGCATGTTGCGCGAGATGTTTTCCAGCTCGTCGCGGAACAGCAGATCATCCGGCTGGCGGGCGCAGGACAGGAACGAGACATCCGTCTGCGGCGCGCAATCGGCCATCCAGCGGGTCATCGACATCATCGGCGTGATCCCGGAACCGGCGGAGATGAACAGATATTTTTCACCGGGATGACGCACGAAGGAAAAATCGCCGAGCGGCCCGAAAGCCTTCAGCTTCATGCCCGGCTTTAGGTGGTCGAACATCCAGCGTGTACCAATGCTGGATGCCTGGGCCTTGACGGTCACGGCCACCGAAAACGGCCGCGACGGCGTCGAGGACAGGGTGTAGGTGCGCATCACCGGATCGTCCGGCGTCACCGGCAGTTCGAGTGTGACGAACTGGCCCGGCAGATAACGGAACCAGCTGTCCTTGTCCGCCTTGAAGCCGAACGTCATCACGTCCGGCCCTTCCGCGGTAACGGAAATGCACTCCAGCAATTGCTGGCGATCGTTGAACGGCTGCAGCTCGTCGAAGTGCCGGAAGGAGGAAACAATCGTCATGTCAAGCAACCCGAACCAGAGATGGCGACGTCGCAATGCCCTTGAGCCGGCCCTGCATGAAGTTGGTGTACCATTCGACGAACTGCATCACGCCACCTTCGTGCTCCGGCGAATAGGGTCCGGGCTGATAGGCGGGCGAGCGGATGCCGAAGGCGTTTTCCTCTACGATTTGGCGGTCCTGGTCGTTGGTTTCCGTCCAGACATGGGTCAATTCTTCAAGGTTGTAATCGACTCCCTCGACGGCATCCTTGTGCACCAGCCACTTTGTGGTGACCTGGGTCAGTTCCGGACCAAGCGGCAGGACGCGGAAGGTGATGGCGTGATCGGCCAGCACATGGTTCCAGGTACTAGGGTAATGGAACAGCAGCAGCGTGCCGATATGGCTCTGACTGACATCGTCGGAAAGCTGGCGCTTGACGGCGCGCTTGCCGGACATGGTGTAGCTTTCCGCACCCTCGATTAGCGGCATGCGGGCGACGCGGAACTGGCCGCTCTGATCCATCTTGAACTCGCTTGGCAAACCCGACGCTTCGCAATGCGCCCAATGGGCGGCGATGACCGGATCGTCCTTGGCGCCCTGCACGCCGGTCGCCGTCGGCGCCTCCGGATAGGTGCGGCAGAGTTCCGGATGGTTCGCCGCACAGTGATAGCACTCGCGGTTGTTTTCCCAGACGAGCTTCCAGTTGCCCTTCTCGATGATCGTGCTTTCGAAGGCCACCTTGGTGTCCTTGAGATTGTGCGGCGTCAGATAGGACGAGACCATGTCGCGCATCGGCTGGAAGTCCATCGCCTCGTCGGCCAGGCAGATAAAAATGTAGCCGCCGATGGTTTCACAATGGATCGGTTTCAGGCCGTGCTGGTTCTTGTCGAAGTCTTCGCCCATCTGGCGCGCAAACAGGAGCTTGCCGTCCAGTTCGTAGGTCCACTGGTGATAGGGACAGACAAGCTTGGCCGATGAGCCCTTGGCGCCGGCGCAGACGCGCGAGCCGCGATGGCGGCAGGAATTGTGCAACGCGCGGACGGTGCCGGTGCGGTCGCGTACGATAACAACCGGATATTCGCCGACCTGGGCGGTGAAATAATTGCCCGCCTTCGGGATTTCACAATCGTGGCCGATGAACAGCCAGTCCTTGTACCAGATCTGCTCCATGTCGAGCTTGTACAGATCGGGATCGGTATAGAAGGCCTGCTCGAGACTATGTGTGTCACGGCGGTTCATCAATTTTCGGAGGACTTCGCTGCGGAGATCCATGGTCATTTCCTTGTGCTCGCCAACTTTTACGGTGGCAGCAGGCAGGAAAGGAACCACCGCCGCGCCGGGAGAGCGCGTGGTTAATGTGGTTCTCCTTCCGGCTGCCCGCCGCAACCCAGATATCAATTTCATCACAAGGCTGGTTTCCGGGCTCTGGAGCTGTCCTTGCGGACTGTCCCGGCGCCTTCCCGGATTTCTCCAGTGGCCTTTTGCCGAGGTTTCGCTCCACCACCGTTGCGGGGGCAGCGCCGGATTTCGACCGGCTTCCCAATTCTCCGCCCTTCCCTATAAAGGCGGCACCTTGAGTGTCTTCATCTAATCCTCAGACCTTGGAAAACAGCCGCCAGTTAACGACATCCGATTCCAGAAAGACGACACGGAAAATATTGCGTGGCGTCGCCGTCAACCTGACTATTTTATAAGCAGAAACAATGTGATCGGCTGAATTTGAAGCAAAAATCCGGTTTTCCGCCCAGCGCTTCGGCAATCGGCACGGATGCAGCCCTTTTGCGACACTTCACGGCGAAAACACTGCCATCGCCATCGCACACGGTCGAGGCAAAAGGCTGACAGCCAGCAAGACTGCATTAACCATAACGCAGTAGCTTTGGCTCATAAGCGATTCCGTCCCGGTGTGTTTTGTCGACACACCCGCAGTCTGGTACAGGCCGATGTCAAACTTGAGATATTTCGATACCGCTGTGGTCAAGAAGCCGGAACCATCGCCGAAGGCCGCGGTCTATACCGAATTCCTGCGCACAGGACGGATCAACCGGCACCAGCAGCAATGGAGCGCGGCCGAGAAGCGCTACCTGACCCACCAGGAAGTCGCTGCCCGCACCGGCAAGAAACTGGAAACGGCCGGCTCCGTCACACATGACCGGATCAACAGCTTTCACCGGTCGATCCGCTTCCCAAAACTGCTTTTTCACCGGACGCTGGCCGATAGCCCGCATCTCGGCTATTGCCATGTCACGGCCGCGCGGACGAAATTCGCCAAGTTCGAGGACGTCCGCTGGTCGTTCTATATTGCCAATTTCTTTTCCGATATCGGCGACGACCAGCACTTCTTCGAGAAGATCAAGCTTGGCTATTCACGGATGTATTTCGCGGTGGCGACGGAGATGGACGCAGAGGCCGGCAAGTTGACCGTCAACCGTGCGGTGCATGACAACGGACTGCTGTTTCGCACCCGCGACCCCAAGGAGGCATTGAAGAACGTGCTTCTGCTCGGCGCCCGCAATGCAGAGCTCCGCAAGATCATCGGTAGCCTTTGATCACTGCTTGTAGATCAGCCAGTCTCGCCCGGGCAGCGGCTCACTCTCGGCGCCATGCACGATCGTCTGATCGCCACCTTTGCCCTGCGCCCTGGCGAGCGCCTTTTCGGCCGTATTAACGAGATCGAAGGCATTGGTGGCGTCATCCGACATGCAGATGCCGACCGATAGCGTGACACAGCCGAGATCGCGCCCGGTTTTCGGATGCGTAAAATGCGTGCTGCGCAGGGCCGAGCGCAGCAGCGCCACGAGCCGCACCACTTCCCGTTCCTCACCCGTCCCCACCAGAAAACCGAAACGGGTTCCGTCGAAACGGGCGACCAGTTCGCTTGAGGGAAACGCTTGCTGGATAATGCCACCGATATGCCGGGCAAGCGGTTCGGCCAATGCGGCCGCCTGTTCTCCCGACAGCCGCCGGCTGGTATCGGGCTCGGCAACGGCAATACCACAAGCAAGCGGCAGATCGGGATCAGCGTAGACCTTGGCGAGCGCCTTGTTGAAGGCCCGGCGATTGGCGAGCCCGGTGACCGCATCGGAAAATTTCCGCGCCTCGAAATCGGCAAGGTCTTTCTGCACTCCGGCGATCACGGTGGATTGCGCGGTGACGCTCTGCTCCATTTCGGCATTGTGCGACACCTGCCGCTCGGTGGCCCGCTTCAGAGCCTGAATGGAGTTCTGCAGCGCCATCTGGCTTTCGCCGCCGGAAACGACCAGCGCCTTGGTTGCCTCGCTGATCAGCCGCCCATAATCATCGAGCTGGTCTTTTTCACGCGACAAGAGGTTCATGAAATTGCTCATCTCGTCGCGCACGATCGTCGTCGACCGCGCCAATACGCTGGCTTCATGATGATGCGGCAGATATTTGCGGCCAAGTTCGTCGAGCGCCGATTGCGACTTGTATTTGCCGAGCGCAATGAAGTCGCGCACCAGGTCCGGATTGGCGCCACCATAGGCTTCGTAGACCAGTTCGTAATTCCGGGGGATGGCATCGATGCCCATCTGATGCATGGCGGTGGCGATGCGCAGGGCAAGGTCGGTCGGCATGGATTTCTTGTTGGCCATAGGGGCTCCGGCTAGGTGCAGGATCAGACAGCTAGCATAGGCAACTTTCTCCGCCGCTAACCGGACCTGTCGCATTTTAAGAAAGCTTAATTTTGGGTGTTGCAAAGAGGGACAGTTGGCACGTGCATTTCAAATGCGCTTGGCAATGTCCGGCTTCGCCCTGTAAAGGAAACGCCGGAGCGCCCGCCTGCCTCCCGGTGAGGGCGCATTGACGTTTGGAAGCTTGATGGCGCTGATCATAGACACACGGACCGAGCCGGAGCGTGCCCTGGCGATTGCCTGCGAGACGCTTGGCGAAGGTCTGCCGGTGGCGATCCCGACCGAGACGGTCTACGGGCTGGCGGCCGATGCCACCAATCCCGATGCGATCAGCCGCATTTATGAAATGAAGGGCCGTCCTCGCTTCAATCCATTGATCTGCCACGTCGCCGATTTTGCGATGGCCGAGGCACATGTCAGCTTCGATCCGTTGTCGCGAAAGCTGGCCGAGGCCTTCTGGCCGGGACCGCTGACGCTGATCCTGCCGATCAAGCTGGAGAGCAGCGTGCATCCGCTGGCATCCGCTGGCCTCGACACGCTCGGCCTCCGCATGCCGGAAGGGTTTTCCCGCCAGGTGATCGCCCGTTTTGGCAGACCGCTGGCAGCACCGAGCGCCAATACCTCAGGCAAGATCAGCCCGACCAGCGCAGCCCATGTCGAAGCAGATCTTGGCGGCAAGCTGGCGCTCATCCTTGACGCCGGCTCAGCCGAAATTGGACTGGAATCAACCATCATCAAGGTCGATGGCGATGACATCCGGCTGTTGCGTCCAGGCGGTCTGGACGTCGCCGACATCGAGGCACTGACCGGCAAGACGGTTTTGCGTCCCGAAACTGCGGGTGCAGTGATCGAAGCGCCGGGCATGCTGGCGTCGCATTATGCACCGGGTGCTGCAGTGCGGCTGAATGCGACGGATGTCAAACCGGGAGAAGCGCTGATCCGTTTCGGCGGGAAGCCCTTGGCCGGCGAGGAAAACGCGGTTGTTATCCTCGACCTCAGCCCGTCCGCAAACCTGCGCGAAGCGGCTGCCAATCTGTTTGCCTTTATGAAACAGGCCGATGCGTCCGGCGCCAAAACCATTGCCTTCGGTACGATCCCGAACGAGGGGCTTGGCGAAGCAATCCTCGACCGGATCGAACGCGCTGCTGCTCCACGGGAATGACCCTATGACCAATGCCCTCCCCTCTGCTGACCTGATCGCCCGCTTCGCTGCCATCGTCGGTGGCGCGAATGCATTGACGGACCAGGCCGACATTGCGCCCTATCTCGTCGAATCCCGCGGCCTCTACACGGGCAATGCCCCGCTGGTGCTCCGGCCCGGCAGTGTCGAAGAGGTCTCGCAAATCCTCAGGCTTGCCAGCGAAACCGGCGTGGCGATCGTGCCGCAGGGCGGCAATACCGGCCATGTGGCAGGGCAAATCCCGCGCACCGGAGCAGCCGATATCGTCCTGTCGCTGCAACGGCTCAACCGCATTCGCGATATCGATCCCGTCGGCAATGTCATCGTCGCTGATGCCGGCTGCATTCTTGCCGATATCCAGAAGGCGGCGGAAGCGCATGACCGGCTGTTTCCGCTGTCGCTCGGCTCAGAGGGCTCCTGCCGGATCGGCGGCAATCTCTCCACCAATGCCGGCGGCACCGCGGTGCTGGCCTATGGCAACATGCGGCAGCTCTGCCTTGGCCTCGAAGTCGTTCTACCGACCGGCGAGATCTGGGACGGGCTGCGGCGGCTGAAGAAGGACAATACCGGCTACGACCTGCGCGACCTGTTCATCGGCGCCGAAGGCACGCTGGGCATCATCACCGGCGCGGTTCTCAAACTGTTTCCACAGCCGCGCGGCCACCAGGTCGCCTTTGCCGGCTTGAAAAGTGTTGGCGATGCACTTGCCTTGTTCGACAAGGCCTCAAGCCTCTGCGGCCCGGCGCTGACCGGTTTTGAACTGATGCCGCGCCTCGGCGTCGAATTCACCGCAAAGCATATTCCCGGCGTCCGCGATCCGATGGAGACGGTTCACGCGTGGTATGCGCTGATCGATATCTCGACCTCGGATTCGGCCGAAAGTGCCGAGCGGATGATGCAGTCACTGCTCGAGACGGAGATTTCCAGCGGCCTCATCGAAAATGCCGTGGTGGCGGCCAGCGAAGCCCAGCGCAAGAGCCTCTGGCATATGCGCGAAAGCATGTCACAGGCGCAGAAGCCGGAGGGTGGGTCGATCAAGCACGACGTATCGGTGCCGGTTTCCAGCATTCCGGCCTTCATGGCGGAGGCCGATGCGGCGGTGATGAAAGCCATTCCGGGGGCCCGCATCTGCTCGTTCGGTCACATGGGCGACGGCAATATCCACTACAACATCTCTCAGCCCGTCGGGGCCAACAAGGATCAGTTCATCGGCCGCTGGCGCGAGATGAACACCATCGTTCATGGCATCGTCCTGAAATACAACGGCTCGATCTCGGCCGAGCACGGTATCGGCCAATTGAAGCGCGATGAACTGGCAGAGGTCCGCTCACCGATCGAGATCGACCTGATGCAGCGGATCAAGCATGCCTTCGATCCCGCCGGGATCATGAACCCCGGCAAGGTGTTGAAGGCCTGAAAGGCCAGGGTCAGAAGCCGCCAAGGCGCAATTGTGACAGGCTGAACAACGTGTCGGCACTGATACCGCCACCGCCGCCCGACAGGATAATCTGGGCGCCGGACATATCGACATTGTTTTCCACGTCATAAAGAGCCGTAAAGCGCAGCAGCAGCTTCTCCAGCTTTTCCGGATCCTGCAGATCCTTCACGTCGAGCACGCGGTTGATATAGGCATATTGGATATCGACATCGGCCGTCGACATGGCTTCCGGGATGCTGAACGTCGTCCGGACGACCTGCATCAGCGCGCTGTCGGCCAGGAGATCGTAGGCCGTGTTGATAGTTGACGCCTGACGGCGGAAATAGAGCGCGAGACGGACGCCTGCGTTTTCCTCGCCCCTTTGCTGCTCAAGGGTCTGGTTGAGGTAGAGATCCTCGGTCTCCAGCAATCCGCGCTTGGTCTGTATGCCAAATTCCGGGCGGACGAGATCGCCCGTATTGCCGAAGTTGTAGGAAGCGACAAGCTCCTTGTAGATCGTCGTGTTCGGCTCGGTATTGATGAAGCTGTTCGGATCGTTCGGATCCGCTTCGAACATCTTGCGCAGATAGTCGGTCGTCACCGTTTCCGGGTCGAGCTTGGCGGCGACAAGAACGAAATCGACCAGCCGGCGGTTGGACAGGAGATCATCGAGCGATTTGATCTTTTCGATTTCGGCGCTGTAATATTTCGATTCCGCAGTCGCCTTGGTCTTTTCATCCTCCGTAGCGAAACGGCTCTTTTCGATGACATAGGATTTGGCAGTGTTGAGGATTTCCGATTCAGCCTGCGCCAGCATCGGCACACCGGCGGACCCGTCCGCATTGAAGTTGAACGCCTTTGCCAGCTGAAGATAACGGTCGTCCTTCAGCGTATAGACATAGCTCTTCGGATCGGTGAGATCGCTGGTCAGCACCTTTTTCATCTTGCGCACGGTGTCGCCCTCGTTTTCGAGGCCGACAGCAGTGAGCGCCAGTTTCATGATCTTGGTGTCGGAGAGCAGGTCGTCAACATTCGAGACAACGCTCATCAGGCTCTTGAAGGACTTGATCAGGCTCGCATCGGCAGCTTCATCGGCGTCGTTGTAACGCACCATGTAGTTGTCCGAGGTCCATTTGGTTTGCGCCGCCGTCTGCGGTTTATCGCCGGCCGCCAATGTACCATCGGTCTGGAAATTGAACGCCGCCCTCAACTCCTTGTAGGCAGCGTTGTATTCCCCCCCCTTTGTGTTCACGAAGCTCGCCGGGTCGTTCGGATCACTCGTGAGAATGCTTTCGAGCGTCGCCACCGTGGTGCTGGACGGCAGGCCGGCAGCCGTGAGGATGTAGGAATACAGCCGGCTGTCGCTCTTGATCTGCGCAACCGTGGTAATGGTCCCGATCGTATCCTCGTAATAGGCCTTGTGCAGCAGGGCGACCGACGTTGTGGCACGCGGCGCCTTGTAGGCGTAGACTTCCTTGGTTGCCTTCCGGCTGTCTTCAGCCTGTGCCGTTCCGCCAGCTGGCACAGAGCCATCCGCCGCGAAATCGTACATCAGGGCCAAATCCTTGAAAACGGCGAGCCGCCCGATCGTGGCAGTACTCTCCGACTGCTTGGTCTTTAAATCGGCGGCGTAGAAGTTTACGCCCTTCATGGTACTGAGCGTGGTCTGACGCTGATCGATCTGCGCCTGCAATGCGGCCCGCTCCGCCTCGGTGAGATCCGGATCGGCCATCTGCGTCCGGAGACCACTGATCTCGGCCTCGACACCGGCATATGCATCGATGTTGCTGGTCATTTCCGGGAAGGCGGCATTGATCGTGGCAATGTTGTTCTGCAGGGTCGTCTTTTCCGCCTGCAGCGTTACCTTGTCCTCGTCCGACGTCTCAGGCAGTGCCATGAGGGCGTCGATCGCCGTTATGCGCGACTGCGACTGAACACGGCTCGACAGGGCGGAAAGAGCCTGATCGGACGAGGCCTTGGTCGCCAGAGCCTCCGTGAGAGCAGGCTCAAATTTTGTATTGAAGTAGCTGTTCGGATCATTGAGATCGCTGACCAGCGCGCCGCGCACGTCTGCAAAATTGAAATACTTCTCGTCAACGCCGAACACCCGGAACGCATAGGATCGTAACCTATCGTTCTGCAGGAACTGATCCACGTTGGTGATCGTGTCCATCATTGTATCGTAGTAGCGCGTCTCCTCGGCCATTTTCGAATCGACGTTGGCGATGGTCTGGTTATACAGGCCGATCAGCGCATCTTCCTGTGCACCACTTTGGACCACCTCGGTCGACTGGGAGAAACTGAACGCCCTGGCGAAATTCTGGTAGCGCTCGTCCGTCAGCATATTGGCGTAGCTGTTGTCGTCGCTGAGGTCGCTCTCCAGCACCTTTCGCATGAAGGCCTTGGCATAAGTCATGTCTTCAAGGCCGTGTGCCTTCATGGCATAGGCATAGAGCCGGTAGTCTCCCAGAAACTCGTCGATCGAGGTGACGTTGCCGATATTGGCCTTGTAATACTCGGTTTCGCGGGCGACCAGCGTCTGCTGCGCCGTGCGCTGAAGGCTCGTCTTCATATCGCGCGTGAGGAGATTATAGTCGATATATGTGGAAACCATTGCCGCTCTGCCGATCGCCTGAAATTGCCCGACGCTAAGGCGCCCGAATGGACGCAAAGCCGCGCAGTGCGGCCATAATCCGCGATACAATCGCTGGTCTTGCTTGCGCGTGGCTTTTCCTCAACCCGGGTGCGCAGGGTCGGGGGATTGGCAAAATTCTGCCGATTTTCTTCAGATTTGAGAAACCCTGCTGCGTCGGCTTTTGCTAACCATCAGGAAATGCAAAGTTTTTTAACTGCGATTTTTAAGTGGTCTCAAACTCGCCCCGCCTATCCTTGGGCCACAGAGGACGAAAAGTCCCGACGAGAAGACCGGGAACCGGCTCTCAAGGAAAACAAGGGCGATTGAAATGCTGAAAACACTTTCACAACCGGCTTGGGTTGAAAACACACTGCGAATGGACCCGAAACGCTTTCCCCAGCAGGCAAGCTACACCTTGCACGGACAGTCCAGCAATGTCACCATAAGCTTGGACGAACGTGGAGCGGTGCTGCGCAAGGTTCTGCCATCCAGCGGCCTGCCACTGTCGATCGCGCTACCGGCACGCGCTTTCAAAGGTGTGGCGGCCCGCGCGATAGACCATGGAGACGGAGAAGTAACCGTGACGCTAGAACTGCATCATGACGACCCGGATCTCTGCATCCCGCTTCTGGTCGCCCACGATCTTGCCGACATTGCCGCCGACTGGCGCACGTGGTCGGAAGCCTACCGGATTCCCATGCTGATGGTCGAAGCAGACGGCGTCGCCCGCCCGTTGGAAGATCATCTCGGTGAAGTCCGCACCCGCGATATCAAGCCGCGCCGCCGTCACTCGCTGTTCAACGATCGCCGCCCGCGCTTCCTGATGCGCCGCGCGACTGGCAGTCTGGGTGTCAACATGAAGATCGGCGGCCGCGAAATCATCGCCCGCAACTGATTTTCGACACATTCTCCAAGCCTTCCTCCAGTGCAAAAGACCGGCTGTCCCTGCGGCCGGTTTTTTGTTTGTGTTTTCAGCCTCTTAATCGAGCCTTTGGAAAACCTTGGAAGCGCCTTTTTGATGCCACAGGCAGCTAGCACATTGCCGGCACGAGAAGGAGACAGACCATGCGCACATTCGTTCTTGCGGCCATTGCCGCCTTTTCCGCACGTTTTGCCAAGACAAAGAAGAACCGCGACGAGAAACTGAGCTGGGCTTGAGTTTTCAAAGCTCGCTGGCCTTGCGCTTCAAAGCGCGGCGCGATTGACCGTTTTACTGCGGTGGACCCCTGCCCTCCGGCCATCCGGAGGGCTTTTTTATGCCAACCGGACCAGTAGCGCCGCGCAAAGACCAACAAAGAGAATCAGTCCGACAACATTGTTGAACTTGAACAGGGCCAGGCACTGTGCGGCATCGTGAATGTCGAGCACGAGGATCTGGTAAAACAGCAGGATCGCTGCAACCAGCAGGCCGATATAGGCCAACAGCCCCGCCCCCGCGAGCGCAAACGAGACAAACAACAACAGGATCGTCAGCCCATAAAGGCCAAACAGCCATGGCCGCGGGTGATCACCGAACCGCCGCGCCGTCGAGCGAACGCCGATCAGCTCGTCATCCTCCTTGTCCTGATAGGCATAGATCGTGTCGTAGCCGACCGTCCATGCGATGGCTGCAGCATAAAGCATGATCGATGCCCATGTGATCGTCCCGAACTCCGCCGACCAGCCCATGATCGCGCCCCAGGAAAAGGCGAGCCCGAGGAAGAACTGCGGCCAGTCGGTAAACCGCTTGGCGAACGGATAGATGGCGACGAAGACCAGCGAGAAGACGCCAAGGAAAATGGAAAATCCGTTGAACTGCAACAGCACGATCAAACCGGCAAGCGCTTGCAATACCATGAAGATCTTGGCCTGAAGCCGTGTGACACGGCCCGACGGCAATGGCCGCGAGCGAGTGCGCGCCACTTCCATGTCGATGTCGTGGTCGACAATATCGTTATAGGTACAGCCGGCACCGCGCATGGCGACAGCGCCGATGAAGAACAACAGAAGATGAAGGGCGAAGCGGCCGGGCGAAAACGTGCTGAGCGCCGCGGCCGCATTGGCAGCCAGCGCTGCCGACCAGAAGCAGGGCCACATCAGCAATTGCCAGCCGATCGGCCTGTCCCAGCGGGCAAGCTGCGCATAGGGCCAGAGCGGCCTTGGCAGCACGCGATAAACCCAGTTGTTGGACGGCGCATCAAAGACGCGCCCGGAATCGGCTGGACGTGTGTTCATACCGTTTGTTTGCAGCGCAAGCGGTCCGCGGTCAAGCCGACAGACCGCCGCACGGCAAGCGAACGGCTATTCCAGCGTGAAATCGAAACGGTAGGTGGCGGACAGGCCGAACAGGAGCTGGTTGCGGCTGCCACCTTCCTTGACGAGGCTTGAATCCGCCGCCGGGCCCATCAGCCGCTTGTATTCGGCAAAGGCGCTGGTTTCGAGTTTTTCGGTCGCTTGCCACGTAATCGCCGCACCCGCTCCAATCGAATTCAGGCCACCGGATGGCGTATATTTCGAATAGCTTGACTTGGCCGCCTCCGATGAACTGACGCCATAATAAGCATCGAAATAGTCGCTTGTCGCAGCCGACAGGCGCGGACCGGCGGAGACGCGGACATTGCTGCTGACGTCAACGAAACCATCGGCGGCAACATCCGCGACCAGACCGTGATGGCTGCGGATACCCTGGCGCAACTCCGCGCGGATGCGCAGCCAGTCGGTTGGATAGACTTCGGCGAAACCGCCGAGTTCGCCGCCAAACTTCACGGGATCGAGCCCCTTGAGGTCGGACGAAGTATCCTCGTCCCGGTCAAAGATCAGCTTGCCGACGACACCGGCGCGAAACGCTCCCTTGTCGACGAAGGCGAAGGCCGGATTGTCGTTGCGCGACGAAAACCGCACCGTGCTGCCGGCCCGGCCGAGCGAAATCAGAGGCGCAGCCTGGAAAAGGCGATCGGATGAGCCGTCATATTTGGGGCCGATGAAGCCGGTGGCGCCGACTTTCAGGTACCAGTCCCCGGACCAGAAATGCTGGCGCTCCTGCGCCTGGGCGGAAACGGAAGCGGCAAGAAACAGCCCGGCGGAAAGGGCAAACAAGGATCGGTTGAACACGTTGGAACTCCAGACAAAAAACGGTTCGTTCCGGGCCTTATAGGCGCCGCCTCACTACCATCTCGTTAACCAGGAGATTTCAGCCTTTGTTTTCCATACGGGACGGTGATTTCAAGGCAATATCTATATTTTACAATACCTTATAAAAATCCAGCACTACACGCTCGACAGATTTTCCGATATTCGACCGCAGATTACGGCGAATTGGAAACGTATTTTCACTCGAAAGCGGCAGGGCGGATATCACGCCATCCGTGACTTCAGATAGGTACTGGGTGAACTGCCCAGCATCCGCCGGAACATCGTGGTGAACGCGGCGATATTTTCATAACCGGCATCGAGCGCAACATTGGTCACCGGTTCTCCCTCGGCCAGACGCGGCAGCGAGGCAAAAATGCAGGCCTGCTGGCGCCAGGTGACGAAACTGACGCCGGTTTCGGCACGAAACAACCGGGTGAAGGAGCGGCGGCTCATTCCTAGGCCACTCGCCCATTCGTCAATACCGGCATTGGCGTCGGGTGACTGCAGAAAATGCCGGCACAGGCGCCCCAGCCGCGCGTCAACCGGGAACGGCAGGCCAAGCGGCCGCTCCGGCAGTTGGCTGATTTCGTCCAGCAAAAGCTCGATGATCAGCCGTTTGCGGCGCGGGGTCAGTGGTTTTTCGTCCGATAGCACCAATTCTTCCATCAGGCTGGAGGCGAGTGGCGTCACTTCCAGAACGCGCGGCTGCTCGGCAGAAATCACCGAAGGGTCGGCGTAAATAGAGTGCATCTCGACATCGCTGATCATCTCGCTGAAATGCTCGAGGCCGGCAGGGATGAGCAAACCGTGACCGGGCGGGATCATCCAGCGCCCGCCTGCGGTATTGACCAGAACCACCCCCCGGCGGGCACACCAGAGCTGTGTCTTGGTATGGCTGTGCGGCAGCCCCCGGGAGCCGGCCGGATAATGTCGCCCAAGCGCCGTAATGGGATCGTCATTCAGGTCGATCCACAAAAGGTTCGCGCGATGCATATCATCGCCTGCAGGATCCCCCGATTTCACGTCGTTCTTCTGCATTTGGCCCACTCTCGAAAGAATGCGACCAGAGCACAAAAGCAGGCCATACTCAAGCGATGTAGAGACAACGCATATTCGTGTTTACACTATCCGTCCGGCGAGGAAGACAGCATGGCGAGCATCACATCACCTACAGGCATCAGCCCGGAAAAGACTGCGGTTTCCGTCATCGTGGCCGTCAGCTTCTGCCATATGCTGAACGATATCATGCAGTCGCTGCTCACCTCGCTCTATCCGCTGCTGAAGGAAAACTATGCGCTCGATTTCGTACAGATCGGCCTTCTGACCTTCGCATTCCAGGTCACCGCATCGCTGCTGCAACCCGCCGTCGGTGTCGTCACCGATCGCTGGCCGATGCCATTTTCGCTTCCGGCGGCGATGCTGTCGACCTGCGCCGGCCTGATCACGCTTGCCAATGCCCATCATTTCTATGTTCTGGTCCTCGGCGCTTGCCTGATCGGCATCGGCTCGGCGATCTTCCATCCGGAAGCATCGCGCGTCGCGCGGTTGGCCTCTGGCGGACGCCACGGCCTTGCCCAGTCGCTGTTCCAGGTCGGCGGCAATACCGGCACGGCAATCGGGCCGTTGCTCGCCGCCTTCATCGTCATTCCGCAGGGCCAGGGCAGCCTCAGCTGGTTCTCCGTCGTTGCATTGACCGGCTTCATGGTGCTGTCCTGGGTGAGTGTCTGGTATACCCGTCATCGCCGCAGCTCGGCCGGCCGCAAGCCGGTCAGCCGGACGCTGCCATTGCCGCGCAACCAGGTTATCTGGACCCTGATCGTTCTCGTCATCCTGACCGCGACGAAGAACGCCTATCTCTCCAGCCTGTCCAGCTACTTCACCTTCTTCACCATCGAGAAGTTCGGTGTTGGCGTTCAGGAAGCGCAGATGCTGCTGTTCCTGTTCCTTGGCGCATCGGCTGCCGGTGTGATCTTCGGCGGACCGATCGGCGACCGTTTTGGCGCTCGCTTCGTTATCTGGTTCTCTATCCTCGGCGTCATCCCCTTCGCGCTGCTTTTGCCCTATGCCAACCTGTTCTGGACGGCGGCGCTGGTGATCATCATTGGCTTCATCTTCTCCTCGGCGTTCTCGGCCATCGTGGTCTTTGCGCAGGAACTGGTGCCCGGCCGCGTCGGTCTGATCGCCGGCATGTTCTTCGGCTTTGCCTTCGGCTTCGGCGGCATCGGCGCTGCAGTCCTCGGTATCTTCGCAGATCGCAACGGCATCGAGTTCGTCTATAAGCTCTGCTCCTACATGCCGCTGCTGGGCCTCTTGACGATCTTCCTGCCGAAGCTTCCAAGCCACCGGTAACTCGACAACCCGACGAGGGGCGGCAAGTCCCTCGCCGGGTCGCAGCGACATGCCCTGCTCCGGCAAAGCATTCGGAGCGGTGGCATCCCGGCCAAACTGCAACCCAGCGCATCTCATTGTAAGTATTCGTCAAGCATTGAACGCTAAGGTTCACCCTGGGGACTATCGGGGTAAATTCAATGCGCAAAACGTTCGTTGCAGTTTCTACTGCGCTCGGCGTATCGATCGCGTCAGCGCCCGCACATGCGGAAACGCTGAACCTGTTGATCTGGGAATCCTATATCGATCAGAAGATCCTCGATCGCTGGACCGAAAAGACCGGCGTTGGGGTGCATCAGGTCTATTATGATAGCGGCGATGCGCGCGACGAGGTGCTTTCGGATCCCGGCAGCAATATCGATATTGCCGTGATCGGCGAAAACGGAGCAGAGCTGTTTGGCAAGCGTGGCGTGCTCGAGCCGTTGTCAGACAAGAACGTCGCCTCGATGAAGGATTACAAGCCCGCCTGGACGTCCCGCTGCGCCGGCTATGCCATGCCCTATCTCTGGGGCACGATGGGCATCGTCTACCGCTCGGACATGGTCAAGACCACGCCGACGTCGTGGAACGACCTGATGTCGCCGGATCCGGCCCTGACAAAACATATCGCCATGTATGACGATCACAACGAGGCCTTTGTTGCGCCGCTGTCCATGCTGGGCAAATCCATCAACGCCAATGACAACGAGACGCTGAAAGCGGCCTTTGAGGTCATGAAGAAGCAGGCGCCCTTCGTTCTCACCTACGATTATGTGATCACCTCGATCCAGAGCCCTGAAAACGGCAAGAATATCTACATGGCGCTTGCCTATAGCGGCGATCAGCACGTGCTCAACGACAAGGCAGGCACGCCCGGCGTCTGGCGCTACGCGGTGCCGAAGGAAGGCACCCTTTCCTGGCTCGATTGCATGGCCGTCACCGCTGCCTCGCCGCGCAAGGCGCTCGCGCTGCAGCTGGTCGACTTTATTGGCTCGCCGCAAAGTGCTGCTGATAACGCCGCCGCCTTGACGATGCCCACCGCCAGCGAAAAGGCGCTTGAACTCATCCCCGCCGAGATGCGGTCCAACCAGGAAATATATCCGCCGGCCGACATCCTGGCCAAGAGCCAGTACCAGAAGGAACTGTCGATCCAATCGATACAGACGCGCCGCCGCATCATCAGCTCGATGGCAAACTTCCAGTGACACTTGGCAAACGCGCGTTTTTCCTGATCTTTCCGGTCGTTCTGGCGGGTTATCTGCTGGCTGCCCTTTCGGTCTATTTTGTTCAGGGACACTCTGTTCTGGCTTTGGAGCGGACACGGCTTTCGCAACAGCTCGACCACATGGCCGCGCTGTTTCGCAACGAGGTCAGCCAGAGCCGGAGCTTTCTCTATTCGATCCTGGAAGGCAACGCCGTCCGCCTGTTCGTGTCGGAACCGGACGAGGCCTACCGCAACAATGCGCTTGGCCTGCGGCTACAGCAGAGTGTGCGCTCGCTGTCTGACGATCCGAAGAAATTCATCTCCTTCGCGATTCTCAATCCCGACCTGACGCCCGGCTATTATTTCGAGAACAGCGATGATCCGTTCGCGGAGATCGGCGCGCCGCAGTTTGCCCTGGCCAGCCGGCTTGCCGGTGGCAGCCAGTTGCGGGATTGGACTTTTCTGCACGATGCCGAGACACGCCAGCTGATCGTCTATTCGGAGTTTATCGATCCCATAACCTTCAGCCGCCCGCTGCCAAGCGCCAAGGCAGACGCGCTTCTGGTGCAAGTGGCGATCGAGCCGACACAGTTCCTCGGCATGCAGCGCGCATTGCAGAACGAGTATGAAACAGAACTCAATTTCGAGACCGCGCCACAGCTGCAACCGCCTGGCGACCTTTCCGCATCCGTCCGGATGGCGCCATCCCTGTTTGCAACGCTGACCGTGCCGCCATCCCACGGATCCGGCAATATGGGCCAATTGAAACTGCTCCTGATCTTTGGCGCACTGGTGATGAGCTTTATCTCCGTCGGGCTGATGATCGCGTTGATCCGCCGGTTCATCACCAACCCGATCTCGGCTCTTGATCGTCAGGTGACCAAGGTGATGAGCGGTGAAAACGAAGGCATCAAGGAAACCGGCGCCGAGGGCGAAATCGGCCGGTTGACCGGCAATATCAAGCAATTGCACGATCAGTCGCAGCGGGCATTGAAACTGGTGCAGCAGACGTCCTGGACCGATACGCTGACCGGCATCAGCAATCGCGCTCATTTCAACATGCTGGCTGCGGATGTCATCCAACAGGTCTCGACGCAGGGTGGCCATTGCAGTCTTCTCTTCATTGACATCGACCACTTCAAGTTCGTCAACGACAAGTATGGCCATGAGGTCGGCGACGACCTGTTGAAGACGCTAGCGCTGCGGATCGAGGCTGCTATCAGCGTGATCGCAGCGCGGCGGCAGATGACACCGGCCGTTTTTGCCCGCCTGTCCGGCGACGAATTTGCTGTTCTCATACAATCAAAGCCGGGAGACGGCACCATCCGGGAAATGTGTGCGGCGATCCTTGCCTTGTTTTCAAACGGTTTCGAAGTGCGCGGGAAATATTATCCGGTCACCGCCAGCATCGGCGTCGCCATCTGCCCGACGGATGCCACCAACCTTGCCGAATTGATCTCCAATGCCGACGCGGCGATGTATCAGGCCAAGACCAACGGCAAGAACCGTTCCTCGCGCTTCTCGCGGGCGCTTCAGGACAAGCGCGACCGCATCCGCCATATTCAGGAGGAGTTGCAACAGGTCGATCCCGACGAGCAGTTCCATCTGGTCTACATGCCGATCGTCAATACCGGCGGCAAGGTAATCGGTTGCGAGGCCCTGTTGCGCTGGGTCTCGCCAATGCTTGGCAACGTCACGCCCGACGAATTCGTCCCGATCGCCGAAAGCACCGGCCTTTTCACCAAAATCGACTGGTGGGTGATCAACCGGGCGATGTCGGAACACAACCGGCTGAAACAGCTGTTCGGACCGGAAACCATTCTTGCGATCAACATCTCGTCGGCGGAACTGCATTCCAAGTCGATCAGCGATTATTTCTGCGACTGCCTTGCCCGGCATGGGCTGGATGCGCGCACCATCGAGATCGAACTGACGGAAACCTATGCCGTCAAGCTTGGCGACCAGGTGCACCGGAACATCGAGACCCTGCGCGAACGGGGCTTCCGTATCTCCATCGATGATTTCGGCGCCGGTTATACCTCCGTGCAGCAGATCATCGAATATACCGCCGACACCATCAAACTCGACCGGGCACTGGTGCAAAACCTTGCCAACGAGGAATCCCTGCCGGCCCTGAAGGCAATGATTGCCCTCTGCCACGCGCAGAACATGGCCGTGGTTGGCGAAGGGGTGGATACGCCCGAAAAGCTCGCGATGCTGACGGCGGCCGGCTGCGATCATTTTCAGGGCTACCTGATCAGCAAGCCACTGGTACCCGCAGACCTTGCCATCTGGGCACTGAAGCAGACGGTGAAAATGGCCGCTTGTGCCAACGATGGCATCGCCTTCACTGACGCCAGCCTCCTCGCCGAAGCCTCAAGCCTCCCCTGAAACGCCGGTATCGCGATCCTTGCAGAGATTTCGCCTTGACCTTGGGGCGCCCTCGCCTTAACCGCACCTCAACACTGCGGATTGCGGGAGTAGGCGATGAAAGTTCTGTTGATCGGATCGGGCGGGCGTGAACATGCGCTGGCATGGAAGCTAAGACAATCGCCACGCCTGACGGCACTCTATGCCGCTCCCGGCAATCCGGGCATCGCCGAAGAGGCAACGCTTGTCGATATCGATACCGCGGATAACGCCGCCGTTCTGGATTTCTGCCGCACGGAAACAATCGATTTTGTCGTCGTCGGCCCGGAAGCGCCACTCGTTGCGGGTCTTGCCGATACTTTGCGCGACGCTGGCATCGCTGTCTTCGGCCCGTCTGCGGCCGCCGCGCAACTGGAAGGCTCCAAGGGTTTTACCAAGGACATCTGCGCCAAATACAACATCCCGACCGGCGCCTATCAGCGCTTCACGTCGGCGGAACCGGCCAAGGCCTATATTCGCGAGCAGGGCGCGCCCATCGTCATCAAGGCCGACGGGCTGGCTGCGGGCAAGGGCGTCACCGTTGCCATGACACTCGACGAGGCGCTTGACGCCGTCGACAGCTGCTTTTCCGGCGCCTTCGGCGCAGCTGGAGCCGAGGTGGTGGTGGAAGCTTACCTTGACGGCGAGGAAGCCAGCTTCTTCTGCCTTTGCGATGGCAAGACGGCTCTGGCTCTGGCGTCAGCGCAGGATCACAAGCGCGTCGGCGATGGCGACACCGGCCCGAACACCGGCGGCATGGGCGCCTATTCGCCAGCCCCCGTGATGACGCCTGATATGGTCGAGCGCACCATGCGCGAGATCATCGAACCGACGATTTCAGGCATGGCCGATAGCGGCCACCCTTTCACCGGCGTGCTGTTTGCCGGCCTGATGATCACCGCCAAAGGCCCGGAACTGATCGAATACAATGTCCGCTTCGGCGATCCGGAATGCCAGGTTCTGATGATGCGGCTGAAAAGCGATCTCCTGCCGCTGCTCCATGCTGCCGCCACCGGCACGCTCGCCACCGTCAGCGCCGAATGGCGCGACGAGGCGGCGCTGACCGTGGTCATGGCCTCGAAGGGATATCCGGCTGCCTACGAGAAGAACACGCCCATAGCCGCAATCCCGCAGGCGGACGCCGGAACCAAGGTGTTCCATGCCGGAACAGCGCTGAAGGACGGGCAACTGGTTGCCACTGGCGGCCGTGTGCTCAACGTTACAGCGATGGGCGGCAGCGTCAGCGCGGCAAAAGACAAGGCCTATGCGGCGCTTGATAAGGTGGAGTGGGACAACGGCTTTTGCCGCCGCGACATCGGCTGGCAGGCGGTCGAGCGCGAAAAGGTCTGAGCGGCCACGGCGCTCCAATCGCGGGAGTCATTCAATTTTTACCAATTCTCCTGACGGGAACGTAACGGAGAACGGCTATTTTCCCTGACTGAATAAGTGCTACTGCGACCCTTGCGCGTCATGATTGACCCGCGGCGCCGTAGCGATTTCAGAGGAGAAAGCCGATGCGCGCCCTTTTGTTCACGCTCACCAGCCTGGTAGCAGCCAGCACAGCCGGCGCATCTTCGCTCGAAAACATCATCTCCGGCAAAAATATCGACAAGAGTATTTCGCAGCTTTCCTGTGATCAGTGCCCGCCATTGGTGGTCAAGAAGAAAACCAGCTACGTCGTTCCGGACATGGTGCCGGGGACTGACCGGGTCGAGTTGAAGGAAATCAACGGTGAAATGAAACTGGTTCGTACTGAAGCCTGGCTTGGCGGCTCGCCGGTCGTCTTCATCAGCAAGGCGACGGATGCAGACATCAAGCAGGCTCAAGCTCAAAAGCCCGCTGCAGGCGATCTGGCGAAGGCCGCAACGGTGGACGCGCCGCCTGTGGAAGCCCAGGCAACGGCCACTCTTGAGATCGTCGATATGGCTGCGAAAACTGCCTCTCTCGACATGGGATCGCCGGCTGCAATGACAGCAGTCACGCCGCAAGACAGTCGATCACAAGAAGTTGATCTGGAAAATTTCCAACTTCGGCTAAAATAACCGTGAAGTTCCTGTCCCTGCCCTAACCAGCCGCACGCAAGAAGGTTGACCGGGTATTCGCCCTCCAGGCGAAAGATTGCGTCCCTGAGAGAAGCAGGGGCGCAATTTTTTGTGGGGTACCCTTCTACCTGCTGCACTTGACATTCCCGGGCTTGATCCGGTCTGCTGGCACTGCGGCCACGTCCTGTAACATGGTCCAGCGGGGATAGTATGGACGTCTTCAACATCGCCAAATCCATCGAGAAGTTCATCTTCGAGCTTCTGATGTGGCTGATCTTTTATCCCTACACGCTGTTTAGGGTCATCTTCCAGCCCGGCTACATGCTCGAATATGCACGGCAGGAAACCGTCAGGGACGAGGATGTGTCGTTCGACAGCGGCATGAAGCCGTCGATCTTCCTATTTCTGTCGATCGTCATTGCCGCCTTTTTCGCTCCGCTCGCGCCGGCGGATCTTGCAACGATCAAGGGCAGCCAGACAGGACAATACATCACCCAGTCCTGGATCAATCTCCTGTTCTTCCGGATGGCGGTTTTTTCGATCTTCCCGATCACCTTCGCCCTGATCTACGATCTGATCACACCCGGGCAGGTGACCCGCAATAGCCTGAAAATACCATTCAACCAGCAATGCTATATCTGCGCGCCATTTACGCTGGTCACATCGCTGAGCTTCATTCTCTACCCGCATACCGGCAACATCGCCTATCTGGTGGCATTGATTGCCGCCCAGATCTGGCTACTCGTATCAAACTTCTTTTTCTTCAGGGGGCAAGTCGGGAAATCGAGCGGGACCTCGGCGGCGCTAACGGTCTTAGCCTTTATCGTCTCCTGGATCGCCTTCCTTGGCATCACCACTCTCACCCTCGACTATAAGGGTTGAGCAGGCCAGGCAATTTTCGGGATCGCGTTCACGCGCCGGCGGCGGCCACCAGTTCATCGACCTGCCGGTCGGAAAACACCTGGATACCGTTCTGCCGCAGCAGCGCAGCCGTAACACCCTCGCCCTTCAGGCGGCGGCCGGTAAAACTGCCGTCATAGATGAAGCCCGAGCCGCAGGACGGGCTACCGTCGATCAACAGAGCATAAGAGCAGCCGGCCTCACGAGCCAGTGCAAGCGCGTTTTCAGCGGCTTGACGAAATGCATCCGTGACATCACCGCCATGGCTTTCCAGCACGCGCGCCGCCCCGGACAGGACGTCGGCACCTACTCTTCCCGCCGCAATCTCCGCCGGCAGACGCGGCACGGGCATGCCCGCCGACATCTCCGGACAGATCGTCACCAGCCGCCCCTCCTCGCGCCAACGGTCGAGCGCCGGATGCACAAGCGGCTTGGCCTGCCCGTCATAGCGGACGGCATGGCCCATGAGACAGGCACTGACGAGGATTTTTGCCCTCATCGCCCCCCTCTCAGCCCGAAATCTTCGAGAAATCCGCAACTGTTCCGGTCGCCGCGCGGATCAAGCCGAGCAGGGCAAGACGATTGGCGCGGATGGCCGGGTCGTCATCATTGACGAGGACGTCGGCGAAGAATTCGTCGACCGGGCCGCGCAGCTTCGACAAGGCCTCCATGGCCGAGCGGAAGTCTTCGCTGGCGATGGCAGCGCTTGCCTCGGCGGAGGCTTGCGTTACGGCGGCATAGAGCGCCTTTTCGGCATCAAGCTTCAAGAGAGCCGGATCGACGGTTGCAGCGACCTGCGTGCCCTTCTTTTCTTCCGCTGCCAGGAGCTGCGTGGCGCGCTTGGCGCCGGCGAGCAGGTTGAGCCCCTCTTCCGAGGTGACGAAGGCCGTCAGCGCTTCGACGCGGCGGGCGACCATCAGCAGGTCGTCGGCATCCGGGGTCAGAACGGCATCGATCAGGTCATGGCGGGCGCCGAGATCGCGAAGGTAGACTTTCAGGCGGTCGTGGAAGAAGGAGACGAGGTCGCCATCCTTCACAACCGCGGAAAGCGGCAGGCGCGCCTTCCGCTCCAGCAATACCCGCACGACACCCAATGCCGCGCGGCGCAGCGCATAGGGATCCTTCGAGCCTGTCGGCTTCTCGTCGATGGCCCAGAAGCCGATCAGGGTGTCGAGCTTGTCCGCAAGCGCGACCGTCAGGCCAACGGCATCGGCGGGAAGACGATCGGACGGGCCTTGCGGCTTCCAGTGGTCTTCAATCGCGGCAGCGACGGAGGCGTCTTCGCCCTGCAGGACGGCATATTTGCGGCCCATGATGCCCTGAAGCTCGGGGAATTCGCCGACGGCTTCGGTGCGCAGGTCGGCTTTCGCCAGCACCACGGCGCGGTCGACGAGAGCTGCGTCTGCACCAGTGACCTTGGCCAGTTCGGCGGCCAGTGTGCGGATGCGCTGGACGCGTTCGCCCTGCGAGCCGAGCTTGGCATGGAAGGTGACGTTTAGTGCGTCGAGCTTGGCCATGCGCTGGTCGAGCGGCTTCTTCAGGTCCAGATCGAATTTTGCCGCCGACGCTTCCAGCGTTTCGAGGTCCGGCAGGTTGCCCTGGTCGCGGGTCCAGAAGTGCTTGGCGTCCGAAAGACGCGCGCGAACAACCTTGCCGTTGCCGTGGATGATTTCCTTGCCGCCGTCCTTGGCCTCGATATTGGCGACGAGGATGAACTTGTTCGACAGGGTTTCCTCGCCCGGCCGGCGGGTGACGAAACACTTCTGGTTGGTCTTGATGGTGAGCCGGATGATTTCCGACGGGATCGCTAGATAATCCTCCTCGAAGGCGCCCATCAGCACCTGCGGCCATTCGACGAGACCGGAGACTTCCTCCAGCAGCGCCTCGTCCTCGACGAGTTCGAGGCCGCTGGCAAAGGCGATATTGGCGGCGTCGGCAGCGATGATCTGCTTGCGGCGCTCGGCATCGAGGATGACCTTGGCCTTTTCCAGCTTCTCGATGTAATCGGCAAAGCGGCGCACGGTGATGGCTTCCGGCGCGTGGAAACGGTGTCCATAGGTGACGTTGGAGGCAACGATGCCATCGACCTCGAACGGGATGACATGGGTTTCCTCATGTTCGGGGCCGAACAGGCAGACGATCGTCTGCAGCGGCCGCACCCAGCGCAACGAACCAGGCTTGGCTGAAGCTGCACCCCAACGCATCGGGTTGCCCCAGGGGAACGTGCGGATGATGCCGGGCATCACCTCGGCAATGATCTCTTCTGCCGGACGGCCAGGCTTGACGATGTGGGCAACATAGAAATCGCCCTTCTTCGGGTCGCTATGGACATGCGCCTGATCGATTGATGTGAGACCGGCACCGCGCAAAAAGCCTTCGATGGCCTTTTCATTGGCATCGGTGCGCGGGCCCTTTCGGTCTTCGCGCACATCGGCGGAGCGGGTGTTCAAACCACGGATATCGAGCGTCAGCCGGCGCGGCGTCCAGTATTCCCTGGCGCCCTCATAGGTCAGCCCCGCCTCGACCAGCGCATCGGTCAAGAGCTTCTTCAGATCACCGGCAGCCTTGCGCTGCATACGGGCCGGGATTTCCTCGGAGCGGAGTTCAAGCAGAAGATCGGGCATCAGATTTCTTCCTCACCCTCTCCTCGATGGAGAGGGGCGGCACGACGTGCCGGGGTGGGGTGAAAATGGTTGGCTTCTGCTAGCAAAATTTGACGTTGCTGCACAATGGCAAAAATCGTGTCGAGCACCGCATTGAGGTCCTCAAAGACATCGGAATTCCAGAAGCGAAGCACATGATAACCTTCGTTCTCCAGAAAAGCGGTTCTTCTTTCGTCTCGCTGGAGCCCAGCATCAGATGCGTGCTGGCTTCCGTCGAGCTCAATGATCAAGCCGATCTGATGGCATGCGAAATCAGCAAAAATACGGACCGATGGGGACCTGACGGCGGAAATGGGTTCCTTCGAGCGGAATGCGTTCGAGATGGCGCCAGAGTTTTATCTCGGCACCCGTCGCGCCATTGCGCAGGCGACGGCTGTTGGCAATTCTGAAGCGATCCAGTTTTGACGGTGGCTTTGTCATGCGCTTCTCCTCCCGCCTAGATTGAAGAGAAGCATGCCGGATGGCAACACCCTCCCCTTGAGGGGGAGGGTCGGCGCGAAGCGACGGGGTGGGGTGACTTGCGGCATATGCAATTGACCGTAGTATTCGCGGTAATCACCCCCACCCGCGACTGCGTCGCGACCTCCCCCCTCAAGGGGGAGGTGAAAGGGTTACCATCCCCCTCCGCCACCGCCGCCGCCGCCGCCGCCCGAAAAGCCGCCGCCGGAGGAAAAGCCGGAGGATGAGGAGCTGGGTGGCGGGGGTAGCGAAGAGGACATAGTGCTGGCCATCGAGCCTGCAAATCCGCCCATACGGTCACCGAAGGAGCCGGCGGCGAAATTGTTGCCGGTATACCAGGCCGGCTGGTAGGCGGCAGCACCAGCGGCAGCGGCCAGAAGCCAGCGGTCGAAGGTTTCCGACCAGGGTTTTTCGACGCCCAGCGCCACGGCATAGGGCAGAAGCTTTTCGAAATGCTGCGGCGACATCTCCGGTGCGTCGGCCATGTTCATGCGTTCTTTTTCCGCAAGCGTCAGATATTGCCGCAGGCCATCGATGCCATCCATCATCTTCGAGCCAATCGGCGTCGGAGCACCCATCAGATGGAAGAACAGCATGTTGACGAGCACGATGCCGCCGACGCCGATCAAAAGCGGCACCTGATGCGCCTCCAGCGCCATACTGACAAGGACAGCCAGAACGCTGAGCGCGACGGCGATAACGAAGAACGTCAGAAAGGCGGCCGCAATCAGCGAGCCGATGCGGACAAACAGGCTGCCCTTCTTGTTGAACACCTTGCCGATGGCAAGCGCAAACACCGAGATGACGATCGAAGCGAAAACCGGCACGATGACCAGCGCGACGGTCGCGCCGTCGGCAACGCCTGCGATGCAAATGGCCAGCAGAAACAGCATCGAGATCGCGATGCCGCCAACCACATAGGCGGTGTTGGCATGATAGTATTTGTTGCGATGTTCCTTTTCCATGGCCGTGCGGAAATCGGCTCCGGCCTTCTGTACCGCCGGGCCATTCGTCCTGTCGATCGTCAATTCACCGCCATTGCGCTGCACCGCCGCCAGCACCGTGGCCTCGCCGGTCGGCAAGGACGGCGGCTTTGGCTTGTCGGTGCGGGTGATCACCAGCGAATTCTTGAAATCCTTCAGGACGACATAGCCGCCGACGGCGAGATTGAGCGCAGCAGCGGATAGCGCCGTCCAGCCCTGGCCGGAAAACCCCTTGTTGTCGATATAGTTGACCAGCGCCGGGGAGATCCCGTCCGGCGCGTCCCAGCGCGGCACGATGACACCACGAGCCGGATCGCGGCCGACCTTCAGCCACATGCGCGAATAGTAAAGCGCGGCGACGACGAAGCCGGTCATGGCGAGGATCGGCGGCAGATGATCGAAAAACCACCAGGTCCTTTGCTGCGATATCGATGGCGGATCGATGCTGCCCTTCGGCATCTTGACGGCGATGGTCAGCCCTTCATTGGCCTCGAGCCGGCGCGTCGTGGTGAAGACCAGCCGGTCGCCATCTTCAAGTGAGCGGGCATTCTTGCCGGTCGCCCCCTGGCCACCGGTGAAGACATTGAGCGCTTCGGCCTTCACGCCTGAAGGCAAGGCAACCGTGGCGGAGGCCTCCTCGATCGGAAGCGCCCATTGGTTGCCTGTCACATTCCAGTAGAGCTCATCATGATCGGGAAAGAACCGGATCTGGCGGGCAGTCTCATAGGTGAACTGGAATGTATGTTGACCATCGGCCAGAAACACGTCCTTGTCGCCGGTATAGATGCGGATACCGCCGCTGATGTTTTCGGTACGGTATGGTTCTGCGGCACCGTCCCGCTCGACGGAAACCAGCTTGAAATCGACCCGGACAGCACGGCCGCCTGCGTCGGTCACGGTCAGCGGAAAATCGCGGTAGATGCCACGCTTGATGCGGTCTCCCTCGACATTGGCAGTGATCGTCTCGGTGACGCTCAGCACGCCGCTTTTGGCAACATCGATCTCGGAGCGGTAGGCGGTAAACACCTCTTCGGCCCGCGCAACCCCACCCGTGACGAGCAGGAGGGTGAGGAAGAGAGAGAGCCATCCCAGCGCCGCAAACACACGTTTCATGCGATCGATCCCTCCTCGGCGCTGCGCCGTATGTTCCGTCCGGTTAAGGCCGGTCGCCCTCAAGACCGACGCCGAGCGAGGCAAGCTCGTCCCAATAGCGCGGATAGGTTTTTGCAACACAGCCGGGGTCGAGAATGGTTATGCCGTTGATCTTCAACCCCGCCAGCGCAAAGCTCATGGCGATGCGGTGATCGGCGAATGTGTCGATGTCGGCAGGCAGTGTCTGGCCGACCAGCGCCGGATCCGACGCAACCAGCAGATCGTCGCCCTCCTCGATGCCGAGACCGGGGCGAATATTGGTGAGGCCGGTGGACAGCGCACGGATGCGGTCGCATTCCTTGACGCGCAGGTTCTCTATGCCGACGAACCGCACCGGCGTCTCGTTGAAGGCCGCAAGCACGGCAAGCGTCGGGATCGCATCCTGCATCTGCGAGCCATCGATGACGGCCGGCATATGCGGGAACGTAGCGATTACCTCATAGGCCTTCGCATCCGGCTGCGAGAACGATGTTGCCGCGACGCCGAGATCGATCCGGCCGCCGGTCAGCACTTCCGCCGCCCAGAGATAGGTCGCAGCGGATGCATCCGGCTCGATCAGATAGTCGATGGCGTGATAACCGGTCGGGGCCACTTGCCAGATCGACGGGCTGATTTGCGTCACCTGCGCACCGAAAGCCTTCATGGCGGCAACTGTCAGATCGATATAGCCGCGCGCACCGATCTCTTCGCCGGCCAGCTCGATATTGATAGGGTGGGACGAGCCGGCAGCCGCCATCAGCAGGGCCGATACATACTGGCTGGAAAGGCCAGCATCGATGGTGACGTGGTCCCTGGCAAAATCGCCAGTCCCGGAGACGGTGACCGGCGGACAACCGGTTTCGGCTTCCACCGTGACGCCGAGCGAGCGCAGCGCAGTCACAAGCGGCGCGATCGGCCGCTTGCGCATATGCTGGTCGCCATCGACGATCACCATGCCATCGACGAGAGCCGCAGCCGCGGTCAGAAAGCGGGTCGCAGTCCCGGCATTGCCGAGGAAAAGCGGCTTTTCGGGTGGCAGGAGTTTGCCGGATCCGGTGACGATGAACGTGGTATCGTCCGGCTCGGAAATCTCCACGCCCATGGCGCGCAGGGCGTCGGCCATATAGCGGGTATCATCGCTTTTCAGCGCGCCCGTCAGGCGGCTGGTGCCTTTGGCAAGACCCGCCAGCAGCAGCGCCCGGTTGGTGATCGACTTCGAGCCGGGCGGACTGACGCGCCCTTCAAGCGGATGGCCGGGCGGAAGAATGGTCAGTTTCTGGTCTGCGGCGTTCATGCTCTTGTCTCTTCATGCCTTCAGCACCGCCTGTCCACGGCCGTGCACACTTGTCGATAGTGGATAGCCGTCTACGACGGAATGGCTTTTCCGGCTAGATTAAAACTTCACCACCGGCACGGCGCGATCAGTCTCGTTGGTGATCTCGAAGAAGGCCGCCTTGGTAAAACCGAAGGGGCCGGCGATGAAATTCGACGGGAAACTCTCGACCTTGACGTTCAAGTCGCGGGCCGCACCATTGTAGTAGCGGCGGGCCATCTGCACTTCCCCCTCGATGCTTTCCAGCGATTGCTGCAACTCGGAAAAGTTCTGGTTGGCCTTGAGGTCTGGATAGGCTTCCGCCAGCGCGAACAGCTTGCCGAGCGCCTGACTCAGCATGCCTTCGGTTGCAGCGCGTCCGGCAACATCGCCTGCCGGCAGCGCCTGCGCCTTGTTTCGAAGGGCGATAACCTCTTCCAGCGTGCCTTTTTCGTGGGCGGCATAGCCTTTGACGGTCTCGATCAGATTGGGGATCAGGTCTGCCCGCCGCTTCAACTGCACGTCGATGCCGGACCATGCCTCCTCCTTCACCTGCCGCGCCTTGACCAGGCCGTTATAGATGAAAATCAGGTACAGGATCACCACCGCACCAATGGCCAGACCAATCATCAGTTTTCCCTCCGCCGCTTGATTTTGCCGCAGCTTAGGGATCGAACGCCGCCGTTGAAAGACAAATTTCAGCCACCCGCTTCACCCTGCCGGTTTTCCCGTTCCGGCTGCACCAGCCTGTTCCTGGGGGAACCGCGCAATGGCTGCGCCTGATCGATAGTGGGGCATCAAATCAACGCTGAACCCGAAAAGTACCGGCCCCATGAAAACGCTCGCAGCCCTCATCAACGTCATCGCCTTTTCGGCTTTGTTTTTTGCCTATGCGAGCGTAGGCACCGTCGAGAAACCTGCCGGTGTTCGCCGTGCCTTGCAGACCTATGCCGGCCAGCTTTCAACCGGCGCGTTTCCAACCGCCAAGCCGATCTGGCAGATTGGCGCTGAGGCGGGCGACTTGATTTAAGCCGCGGCACCATTCCTGACACGGCACTGGATGAACTCTCCTCGCCAGCCGTCAGATATCCAGATTGTGATAGAGCCCCATGTCGGTCTTGATGTTGAGTGCAGTCATTATCTGCTGACGATCGATGCCGGTCTCCCGGTCATACGCAGCCACGCCGGAGACCACAGAATCGATCACAGCAGGCCCGGTAAAGGCGATGATCGCGACGAAATTGAACACGCCCGGTCCGGAGTGCTGCTCCAGAATCTGATCCGTCACCACGCCTTCCTGCCGCCGCAAGACCGCATGCGTCTTTGCCATCAGTTCAAGGAAGGCATCACGGTTTTCTGCCGGAACCGAAAATTTGTTAATGCGATAAAGCGCCTTGCCGCTTGCGTGGTGAATATCCATCTGCATCTCTCTTCAATAGAGGACGCCCAGCGCGACCCCGCAGATGCAGTTCTAGGACCTCAAGTAAAGTTCAGGTCAAGAGCACTTTGCGATTTTGCAAAATGAGGATATCCGCTCATCGGCGCCTCAAACCTCGAAGGTTACCTTTCAAGACCGGCCTAATCTAGCCCATTCGACCGTATCTTCCGCCGAAGGGACCGTCTCCAGGATCTGCCCGAAACAGACAACCGCCACCCGTTGTTCGCTGGTCTTGGCGATATACATATACTCGTCGGCCCGGCGCACAAAGGATGCGACTGTATCGTCCGGTTGCAGGAACGTGACGCCGACGGCCGCGCCGGTATAGGTCACCTTGCCCTCTATCGCGATCGGTTTGAAAACCCGCTCCATGGCATCCTGGACATTCTGCTGAACATCGGCCGCCAGCTTCAGGTCAATATCGAGCAGCACCACGAATTCGTCGCCGCCAATTCTGGCGATGAAATCCGTGGCGCGAAAGCTTTCACGAAGGCGGCTGGCGATGGTTCTCAAAACCTCATCGCCGGCGGCATGTCCCAGCTTGTCATTGACCGTCTTGAAGCCGTTAAGGTCGATGAAGGCCAGCGCGAGCTTACGGTCATTCTGCATGCTGCGTTCGACGGCATCAACGACCACTTCATCGAAACAGGCCCGGTTCGGAAGGCCGGACAGGGCGTCGGTGCGCGCCGATGCGCGCAAAGCGTTCTCGATTTCCCGCTGCTGCCGGACACGCGCCGAGACGTCGACGATAACTTCGACATCAAAGGAAACGCCATCGACCCAGGTTCTCTGCGCCGAAATCAGTGTCGGGATGATCGTACCGTCGGCGTAGACGAGATCGACTTCCTCCAGTTCATAGGAGCCCACTTCTGCAAGCAGACGGTGGCGGCGATCACGCGCCGGATTATCGATCGCGGCGCCATCCGATGTCAGTTTTTTGCCGCGGATGTTTTCCCATTTCAGGCCCGTCAGCTTCAGATAGGCATCGTTGACCTTGGCATAGCTCGAGGTCTTGGTATCACTGGTGGTAATCGCCATCGCAATCGGCGCGAACTCGAACATTCGCATCAACATCGAAGCCAACACTTCCGGGGGCAGAATATCCTCGTCGTCCATCATGCGTCCTGAACTTAGTCACTTGGACAAAGCCTAGAACAAACTCCTTAAACGCTTACTGAACAACCAAGCGGGATCAAGCAATTGATTTTACGCCTTGAAGGAGAGGCATATGACACTTCACTCAAAAGCTGCAATTTCGCGGCAGATCACTGCGTTCAGACGGCACGCCGGTCATACGCCAGCCATACGGCATCTGATGACGAGACCGGGCGTGCTAGTCCGGAACTGACAGCAGAGTGGCCCGGCGGCCGATCACGGCCGTTTCATACAACGGATCGGGTCCGCCCGCTGCTGGGTTTAGGCGGCGTCTTTCGCCAGATTGATGCCACCGGCATCGGTCAGCAGGAAGGCTTCGCCACAGGCTGTCGCCAGCGTGCGCACGCGCAGAATGTAGCTCTGGCGCTCGGTCACGGAAATCACGCCGCGCGCATCGAGCAGGTTGAAGACATGGCTGGCCTTGATGCACTGGTCATAGGCCGGAAAGACGCATTTGTGCAGGACCGCATTGGCGCTGGTATCAGGCGCACCGGCGGCCAGAAGCGCCATGCATTCCTTTTCGGCATCGACGAAATGCTGCTGCAGCATGGCCGTATTGGCAAATTCGAAATTGTGCCGCGAATATTCCTGCTCGGCCTGCAGGAAGACATCGCCATAGCTGATCTTCTCGTCACCTTCGCGGCCGTTGAAGTTCAGGTCATAGACGTTATCGACGCCCTGGACATACATGGCGAGGCGCTCGAGGCCGTAAGTCAACTCGCCGGAGACAGGCGAGCACTCAATGCCGCAGACCTGCTGGAAATAGGTGAACTGCGAGACTTCCATGCCGTCACACCAGCATTCCCAGCCAAGACCCCAGGCGCCCAGCGTCGGGCTTGCCCAGTCGTCCTCGACAAAGCGGATATCATGCAGCAGCGGATCGAGACCGATGGCGGCGAGCGAACCGAGATAGAGTTCCTGCAGGTTCGGCGGATTGGGCTTCAGGATGACCTGATACTGATAATAGTGCTGCAGCCGGTTGGGGTTTTCGCCATAGCGGCCATCGGACGGCCGGCGCGACGGCTGTACATAGGCAGCCCGCCACGGCTTGGGACCAAGCGCGCGCAATGTCGTTGCCGGATGAAAGGTGCCGGCGCCGACCTCCATATCATAAGGCTGCAGAACCGCGCATCCCTTGTCCGCCCAGTAAGCGTGCAGCGTCAGGATCAGCGCCTGAAAGGAGCGCTGGGGGTTCATATGGTCCGGGAGAGCGGCGGCGGTCATGGCATCAGTCCAGATTGAAGATATCTGGCTGTCTGGTGCCATGATGGGCGAAGAGGGTCAAGGGCAGAAGACCCCGGTGGCGTAAGGATTACCTTTGCAAAAATTATCCGCTCATACCCGTGAAAGGGTTGAGGATCGTCATCCGTCCGTCAACAATCAGCTCATGCTGCATATCTTCGGAAAAAACGTGCTTCGAACCCGCCAGAAGGGCAGCGGCAATCATTAAAGCATCGTAGAAAGAAAAATTGAACCGCTCGACCAAATTGAGCGCCTGTAAATTACATTCGCGATCAATAGGTTGGATGGCAACGGCAAGTCCGCTTACGTCCTCTATGGCGCTTCGCACTTCCGGCCAACTCATCCTGAGTTTGCGAGGAGCGACATTGGCAAACTCATTGAGAGCCTGAACGCTCAAAATAAAAGGTTCAGAAAGAAGTTTCTGCGCCTTGGCAGCCCGGGCATCGTTGGTGAAAGCATAGAAGAGAATGTTGGTATCAAGCAGGGGCGCAGTCACCGCGCATTTGCCTCGTCGCGGTCGAATTTCCAATCAGCAGGCAAAGGCCTCGCAAACGCCTTGATACGCTCAAGCGCGTCCTCACGTGCGGTATTGCGCTCCAGCTCGAAGGTACGTTCGCCGGCGATGCGCACGGCCACCTCGTCGCCCTCCTTCAGCTGCAAAACCTCCACAACCGAGGAAGGAATGCGAATTGCCAGACTGTTACCCCATTTAGAGACCTGCATCGCCGACTCCATGATCTACGGAAAATAATGTATATCATAGACAGGATGAACGCTCAATAAATTGAAGCCATCACTCCGGTTTCTTCAGCCGGTATTCGCCTGTTACCGGATCCTTGACCAGCGTGCCTTGCGTGCCGGTTTCCTCGCGGCGGCGGGCTTCCTGCTGGCGGCGGCTCAGCTTTTCCGCGTCGGCCACGAATTTGCGGTAGCCGAACCAGGCGATGGCTGCAAACAGCAGCAGTAAAATCAATTGCGGCATGCGCTCTCCCCCGTTTCCGCTAGATTATCAAAGACCGAAGCGACCCCATAATGCTCTTTCCTCGGCCACCTCGGCAAGTCCGGAAACGGCTGATACAGCAAAGCGTTCGGCCATGCCGCTGGCCACAGACGCGCCCGGCTGGCGGCGGCCGAACAGGCCGCGCGAAGCGGAGATCAGTTGCAGTTGGGCCTTTGCACCAAACCGCTTCTTCAACTCACCACGCATGTCGCCAAGGCTGTCGACCAGACCCAGCTCCTGACCGCGCTTACCGGTCCAGAACAGGCCGGAGAAAATGTCAGGCGTATCGGCCAAAAGATGGCCGCGCCGCGCCTTGACCATGCTGATGAAAATGTCGTGGATTTCGAGCTGCAACCCTTTCAGGAACTCGATGTCCCTCTCCTTTTCCGGCTGGAAGGGATCGAGCATCACCTTGTTGGAACCGGCCGTATAGACCCGCCGCTCGACGCCGATCTTCTTCAGGAGTTCCGGAAAGCCAAAGCCGCCGGACACGACGCCGATGGATCCGACGATCGAGGTGGGGTCGGCAATGATCTCGTCGCCGGCAAGCGCGATCATGTAGCCGCCGGACGCCGCCACATCCTCAACAAAGATGATGACGCGCTTCTTCTTTTCCTCGGCCAGGTCTCGGATGCGCTGGTAGATCAGCCGTGACTGAACGGGCGAGCCGCCGGGAGAATTGATCGAAATGGCAACCGCTGGGGCGCCTTTCACCGAAAAGGCTTTTTCAAGCACGGGTGCCACCGCCGCCAGATTGAGCGCCGGGCGGAACTGGCTGCCGCCTGCCATGATCGCACCATGCAGCCGGACAACCGGGATCGTCACGCCTTCTTTGCGAAAACGTTTCGGCAACAGCTTCCTGAACAGTCCGGCCATCTGAACTCCCTGCATTCATTGTACGTATTGGCAATCATTATGCGTGTTGGCATGTATGCACTGGCGCGGCAAACGCAATGGCGATGCCATGAAAATCATCGATTGCGGTGATAGGCGGCGCGGCCATTGTTCATATCGTCGACGACGGTGGCGAACCTGTGCGTCTCCGCCTCATGCACGATCAGCGGCGCCCGCAGCGTCAACCGCGCGCGGCTCTGTTTGATCGCCGTCACAAGAATACGCACCGCATTTTCACCAGCGCGCGGATGCAGGGGCGTAATTTCCATACCGCCAAAACGGCCGCCGCAGGCCGAAATGATCTCGGCAATCGATTCGGGCCGGGCGATCAGCGACA
Organism: Rhizobium sp. Root1334; assembly: GCF_001426665.1. Classification (GTDB taxonomy): domain Bacteria; phylum Pseudomonadota; class Alphaproteobacteria; order Rhizobiales; family Rhizobiaceae; genus Pararhizobium. The sequence goes on from NZ_LMEY01000001.1 coordinate 549,387, forward strand.
ATTGCCCACCCGGCCTTGAAATCGCGCCTGCCGTCCGGATCCAGGTATCGAACAGGCCTTCGGTCATCGCATGCGCCTCGGCCTTCAAGGCATCCGGCGTCTTGCGGTCCGAGGCATCGTTGAAGGGCGGGTTCATGATGACGTGATCGAAACTGTAGTCGGCGAGACCCGCCGCAACCCTGGCCCGGCCGGTCAGCGACACGTCGGCTTCGAGAACGGATATCCGGCCGCCAAACCGGGCATTGTCCGCAAGCTCCAGGCTTCGCCTGGCAAACTGCGCCATCAGTGGCGACCGCTCGACCAGAACCACTTCGGCCTTTTCCAGCCGCGAGGCAACGGCCATGCCGGCTGCTCCGGCGCCACCGCCGAGGTCGGCGACACGGCAGGGCTTTTCCGAGACGACCAGCGAGGCAAGCAACATCGCATCCATGCCGGATCGATGCCCCTGCCCTAACGGCTGGATCACCTGAAATTGACCGCGGTGAAAGCTATCGATGGTTTCGGTGGCCGTCGTCGTCATGCGTCGCGCAATTCCGCCTCTAGTCCGGCATCGATCAGGACCTGCCTTGCCTCTTGTTCATCGTCCTCATCGACCAGAAGTCGGCGGGGTAACAGGCCGAGAGACCCTTCAAGAATGCTCATGCCCTGATCGGCGATGAAGCAGCCGATACCGGCATCCTTCATGAGACTTTGAGCAAACGAGAGTACGACGGCGTCATTGGTACGGATCAATTCCTTCATTCCGGGTCGTTTTCCTGCCTTATTTGAGCAAGCGGGACAATTCGCCTCTTGCCGCCACAAGCCCCCCTTTCTATTGTCCGAACTGGAATTTGAACAGGAGTCCCTTGTGTTGGGCGTAGTGATACCGCTGGAAGACAGCAAAAACAAACAAGCATCGGTCAAGCCGCTCGTCGACCTGACGAAGGCGGACATGGAGCGCGTCAACCAGCTGATCCTGTCCAAGGCCGGCTCCGACGTCCAGATGATTCCGGAAGTGGCCAACCACCTGATCTCCTCCGGCGGGAAGCGCCTGCGCCCGATGCTGACGCTGGCCTCCGCCGCCATGTTCGGCTTTACCGGCGATGCGCATATCAAGCTTGCGACCGCAGTCGAGTTCATGCACACGGCCACCCTGCTGCATGACGATGTGGTCGACGAGAGCGATCTGCGCCGCGGCAAATCAACGGCACGGATGATCTGGGGCAACCAGGCCAGCGTGCTTGTCGGCGATTTCCTGCTTGGCCAGGCTTTCCGCATGATGGTCGATGTCGGTTCGCTCGATGCGCTCGACGTGCTTTCCACCGCCGCGTCCGTCATTGCCGAAGGCGAAGTGCTGCAGCTTTCCGTCGCCAAGAACATGGAAACGACGGAAGACGATTACCTTTCCGTCATTCGCGCCAAGACGGCCGCCCTGTTTGCAGCGGCCTCCGAAGTCGGCCCGATCGTCGCCAAGACAGACAAGGCCAGCCGCAACGCGCTGAAATCCTACGGCATGAATCTTGGCCTTGCCTTCCAGCTGGTCGATGACGTGCTCGATTATGGTGGCAAGGCCGCCGATCTCGGCAAGAACACCGGCGACGATTTCCGCGAAGGCAAGATCACCCTGCCCGTCATTCTGTCCTACCGCCGCGGCACGGCCGATGAGCGCAGCTTCTGGCGGCAGGCGATCGAAGGCGGTGAGAGCAACGACCAGAACCTGGAAAAGGCACTGGGGTTGATCACCCGCTATGGCGGCTTGACCGACACTATCGCCCGGGCCCAGCATTACGGCACGATTGCCCGAGATGCGCTTGCACCGTTGCCGGAATCCCCCTGGAAGGACGCGCTTCTCGAGGTCATCGATTTCTGCATCGACCGGGTCAGCTGACCGGTCTTTGCAAGGACCAGCTGTAGGCTTGAGGAATTTCTTGCCGCACTGCGCCAAAAAAGCCATTCTATCCATTCATGCTCCGGCTGCCGTCGAAAGCGCTCACGATCGAGTGAGCGGAAATTGACGGCGGGATGTCGAATTGCGTTTTGCCTTGCGTTCAAACCGATTCCGGTTTGCCGGGTTATGCGTTATTGATTTAGGATTGATTCCGCGCGAATCCGGCGCCGGCGCCAAGGGGCGTCGCCCGTAACGAAAGGCTTGTCATGCGGCAAAAACACCTTCTTCGCCTGCTCAGCGGTGCTGCCTTCCTCGCCTTGGCGTCCTTTTCCGGCGCAGCCCCAAGCTTTGCCGAGGAAAAGCCTGCGGTCGAAGAAAGCAAGCCATTCGATCTGAATTCGGTCAACAGCTTTTCCGGCGCGTTTCTCGCTGCCCGCACTGCGGATGTCGATCACGATCTCGATACCGCGACCAAGCTCTACCGCACGGCGCTTGAATTCGAACCTGACAATGTCGACGTCAAGCAGCGACTGATGATCACGTCGCTGATGAACGGCGATTTCGAGGGCGGCGCCAAGATTGCCGAAGAATTGAAGTCTGACAGCTCCGTCGAGCGGATCACCACGATCACCCGCGCCGTCGAGGCCATCCGCAAGCGGGAATATCGCCACGCGCAGAAAATCCTCAATTACGAAGGCCCGAACGATCTCGACCGGCTGATGAACGGCCTCCTTCTCGGATGGGCGAAAGCCGGCGAAGGCAAGCCCAAGGACGCGATCGCTGAAATCCAGGCGATGGAAGGGCCGGAGTGGTTCCGCATCTTCAAATCCTACCATCAGGGCGCCATTGCGCTGGCCGCCGGCGACAAGTCGACGGCCCGCTCGAAGTTGAACGACGCCGTTCTAGACCGTGAAGGCGGCAGTGCTGCCCCCGATACCTTCATGCGTGCCGTCGTCGCGCTGGCAAAGCTTGAGGCCCGCGACGGCAACAAGCAGAAGGCGCTTGATGCGGTTTCGGTCGGCGAAGGCTTCATCAGCAATTATGCGCCGCTGAAGGCGCTGCGCACCAGCATTGAAGAAGGCAAGCCGCAGGAGCAGCAGGTTCGCAGCGCCACCCAAGGAGCCGCCGCCGTGCTGTTTTCGATCGGCGCGGCACTGAACCGCGATGGCGCGGAAGACATTGTTTCGCTCTATCTGCAGACCGCGCGGGCGCTGGATCCGGAAAGCGCCGATATCCTCGTCATGCTCGGCGGTATCGCGGAAAACCTGAAAAAGCCCGAGCGGGCCATCGCGCTCTACAAGAGCGTGCCGGAAAATTCGCCGATGCGGCGCCTGTCGGAAATGCAGCTGGGTCTCAGCCTTGCCTCGATCGGCAAGGTCGATGAAGCCAAGCAGCATCTGAAGGAACTGATCGACCTCGACCCGAAGGACGTGCGCAGCTACCTCGCCTATGGCAGCGTGCTGTCGGACGCCAAGGACTACAAGGAGATGGGCCTGGTCTATGACCGTGCCGTCGCGGCGATCGGCCCGGTGCCGCAGCGCAGCGACTGGACGATCTTCTTCCAGCGCGGCATCGCCTATGAGCGCCAGAAAATGTGGGACAAGGCCGAGCCGAGCTTCAAGAAGGCGCTCGACCTCAATCCTGACCAGCCGCAGGTGCTGAACTATCTCGGCTATTCCTGGGTCGATATGAACATCAATCTCGAGGAAGGCCTCGGCATGATCCGCAAGGCCGTCGATCTGAAGCCGGACGACGGCTACATCGTCGATTCGCTCGGCTGGGCCTATTTCCGGATGGGCCGTTTTGACGACGCTGCGGTCGAGCTGGAGCGCGCGGTCGAGCTGATGGCGGGTGATGCGACCATCAACGACCATCTGGGCGATGCCTATTGGCGCGTCGGCCGCAAGCTCGAAGCCGTGTTCCAGTGGAACCAGGCCCTGGCGCTGAAGCCCGAGGAAGCGGAAATCCCGAAGATCAAGGCGAAGATCGAAAGCGGCTTGCCGCCGGTTGAGGTCAAGGTGCCGGCCGCCGCCGAGGCAGGCGATACCCAGCCGAAGAAAGTGGCTCCGGACGTCGCTGCCGGCAAGAAATCCTGATTTCGCCTTTCAATGGCAAGTGAGGATGGAATTTTAGGATTTTCGCTGACGCGGACCGCGCCGGCGAAAATCAATCTGGCTTTGCACGTCGTTGGCCAGCGGGCCGACGGTTATCATCTGCTGGAAAGCCTCGTGGCCTTTGCCGATGCGGGAGACCGCATCGGCTTTTCCCTTTCAGATGAAGACCGGTTTACCATCTCCGGCCGCTTTTCCGCCGATCTGCCGCTTGCCGGCGAGGCTGCGGCGGGGAACCTGGTGCTTAAGGCGCGTGACCTGTTGCGGGGCCATCTCAGCGAAAAGGGCATCAAGGCGGGCCCAGTTCACCTGCATCTCGAAAAGAACCTGCCGGTCGCTTCTGGTATCGGCGGCGGCTCGGCCGATGCGGCTGCCACGCTTCTTGGGTTGCTTGAATTGTGGCAGGCGTCCATCAATCCAGGGAGCCTGCAGGAGATCGCGCTAAAGCTTGGCGCCGATGTGCCGATGTGTCTTCATGGCCGACCGCTGGTTGCGCGCCGCATCGGGGAAGACATCGATGCGATTGCCGAATTTCCGGCCTTCCCGATGCTGATCGTCAACCCGCTGAAGGCGGTCTCGACGCCGGTGATTTTCAAGCTCTTGAAGGACAAGACCAAGCCGCCGCTTTTGATGCCGCCGGGCAGGCGATCGCGTGACGGCTGGATCGATGCGCTGACAGGCCTGCGCAACGATCTGGAGCCGCCCGCCCGCGAACTCGAGCCGGACATCACTTCAGTCTCTGAGGCGCTTGGTCTGACGGAGGCCTGTCTTGTCCGGATGTCCGGATCGGGTGCCTCCTGCTTCGGCCTTTACGCAAGCACTGAAGCCCGGGACGAAGCGGCAGCTGTTCTTTCCAGGCAACACCCTAACTGGTACGTTCTGGCCTGCAACAGCGTTGATGGAGACCACGATGACCGAGGCTAAATCGCCAAGACCTTTCGTTCCGGTCGGGATCGCGGTGCTCACCGTCTCCGATACCCGCACGCTGGCTGACGACCGTTCCGGCGATACGCTGGCCGCCCGCATCACCGATGCCGGACACCGGCTCGAGGCCCGCGCCATCGTTCCGGACGACAAGCAGAGGATCGCGGCACAGGTGAAGGCCTGGACGTTGACCGACACGATCGACGTGGTGATCACCACCGGCGGCACGGGTTTTACCGGACGCGACGTGACGCCTGAGGCGCTGGAGCCTCTGTTTGAAAAGCGCATGGACGGCTTTTCCGAGGTCTTCCACCGGATTTCCTATGACAAGATCGGCACCTCGACGATCCAGTCACGCGCCACCGGCGGCGTTGCCAATGCCACCTTCATCTTCGTGCTGCCGGGCTCGCCCGGCGCCTGCAAGGACGCCTGGGACGGCATCCTCAAGCAGCAGCTCGACTACCGGCACATGCCGTGCAACTTCGTCGAGATCATGCCCCGGCTGGACGAGCACCTGAAACGCGGCTGACCGCCACTTTTCAAACGGCCCAATCCTTCCTGTTCCATTCGTAACAGCGCGCCACGATGCAGCATCGTAGAACTGTCCTCATCGGGAGACGGAATGAGGAGGACAGAATGGCAGGCTCACCCACCGGTGATGCGACCTCCCTCCCCATCCAGATCTCGGCAGACAGCATGAAGGCGGCGGATTTCACGTTTCGAAAGCCGTCCCGCAAAGCGATACGACGCGGCGGCTGGGTTTGACGCGGCAAGCCATTTTAACGGTTCATTTTTTCATGACGGCAGGGCAGGTCCGAAAGGGCCTGCTCTTTTTGCGGTGGGCCGCGCCTACAGGTTTTCCGCACCCGGGCGGTTGGCGATGGCCACCCATGCCGGCACCAGTTCGCTGCCAAGCTTGCGTGCCGCCCGGCCATTGGCAAAATCAGCAAGCTGCATCGATGTTTTGGCGATCGCTGCCGCCTGCTGTTTCGATAGCAGCAATCCCTGTTCCAGCGGTGCCGGACGGGTGACGATGCGCTGCAGGAATGGCCGGCGATACTGCCTCGAAGGTGAGAAACGCGCCGGCATCTTGTTCAGCGACATATATTCCGCCACGTCGTCGATCCAGCGCCCCGCCGGCCTGGCGCCTGCTTCAAGCAAAAGCAGCCAATTGCCACGCGCGGAACGGACGATGTCGGTCATGTCCCAGCTCGTACAGAAACGGGCGCCCGCAGCATCTGCCACACGGCTCGAACCATCCTGTGAGGCATGATCGAGAATAATCACGTCGCTCACCAGCCCTTCCACGGCACCCGCCACCAGCGCCGAAAGTGTCTGCGCCAGTTCAGCTTCATTATCGCGGGTTTCGGTGATGATCGTCAGCATTGCCGTCCATACCGCATTGCACACAAATTTTCCACACGCCCTTCTTCCCCGGGCGATTAACTTTTGATTCATGATGAATGCACCGGCATTCGCACCCAGGAACGATTACCCGTATCCGAGCCATGCATCGGATTTTTGTTCTTGCATTGTTCTCATTTTCGCGATAGGAAAATAATCAGAGGACATCGGAGAGTCTGTACCGACTGTCTCCCGGAGAAACCCATGAACGAGCTGTCTCAGATCAGGCAGGGCGCTTTGGCGCCTGCCAATACGGCAGATATGGCCGAAGCGATGATTGCCAGCTCCGGGCTGCGCATCGAGATCGACCGGCGGCGTGGACGTGGCGCGGCGATCAATTCGTCCGGCCGGTTCGAACAGGTGTCGCGGCAGCTCGAAGATGACGGCTGGGATTCACTGGAGGACCTGCCGGTCTTCAAGACCGAAGTCCAAGTGGAGAAACCGCGTTCGATCATCAGCCGCAACGATTCACCCGACATTCCTTTCGACCGCTCCGTCAACCCCTATCGGGGATGCGAGCATGGCTGCATCTATTGCTTCGCCCGCCCGACCCACGCCTATATGGGCCTGTCGCCGGGGCTCGATTTCGAGGCAAAGCTGTTTGCCAAGCCGGACGCTGCAAAGCTGCTGGAGCGGGAACTGGCCAAGCCCGGCTACAAGGTCCGTCCGATCGCCATCGGCACGAATACCGATCCCTACCAGCCGGTCGAGAAGGAATGGCGGATCATGCGCCAGATTCTCGAAGTTTTGAAAGCCGCTGATCATCCGGTGATGATCGTCACCAAATCGGCGATGGTGATGCGTGACATCGATATCCTGGCCCCGATGGCTGAGAAAGGCCTGGCGAAAGTCGGTCTGTCGGTGACGACGCTCGACCGCAAGCTTGCCCGCCTGATGGAGCCACGGGCCTCGACGCCATCCAAGCGGCTGGAAGCCATCAAGGCGCTGTCCGAAGCCGGCATTCCCTCAACGGTGATGATGGCGCCGGTCATTCCGGCCCTCAACGACCATGAGATCGAACGGGTGCTGGATGCGGGCAAGACCGCTGGAGCAACGAGTGCGAGCTACGTGCTGTTGCGCCTACCGATCGAAGTCAGCCCGCTGTTTCGCGATTGGCTGCTGCGCAATTATCCGGATCGCTACCGCCACGTCATGTCGCTGGTCCGCTCGATGCGCGGCGGCAAGGATTACGACGCGGAATTTGGCAAGCGCATGAAGGGTGCCGGTCCCTATGCCTGGCAGATCGGCCGCCGTTTCGAGCTGGCCGCCAAGCGGCTGGAACTGAATTTCACCCGGCGCCCGCTGAACTGCGATCTGTTTGTGCCGCCGTTGGGGACCGGTGTTCAACTGTCACTTCTCTGACGGGCAACAGGATTGATCCGGGCGCAATCCCGAAGATCGAATACCGATGCTGCTTCTTGCCCCGAGGCAGCATGGGTCATCCTCCGGCAACCGCCTCATTGCCGAAGGACTTGCAGGGAATCGGGCTTGTATGCGAGTTTCGCCGCATGTCACGACGCACACCGCCCGATTCCCCCTTTCTTTTCGACACCATTGAAGGCCCCGATTTCAGCTTCGAGCTGGCTGGACGCCGCGATGGATTGTGGCCAGTCGCAGGAACCGATGAAGCCGGACGCGGTCCCCTCGCAGGCCCGGTCGTTGCCGCCGCCGTCATCCTCGACCCCGACAACATTCCCGAAGGCCTGAACGACAGCAAGCAGCTGTCGATCGCCCGCCGCGAGGAATTGTTCGAGATCATCCTGTGCACTTCCATCGTCTCGATCGCCTCGTCCGGAGCAGGCAGGATTGACGACACGGATATCCGCAAGGCAAGCCTCGACGCGATGCGCCGGGCTGTAGCGGGCCTGTCACAGGCACCGGCGCTGGTGCTGGCCGACGGCCGCGACATACCACCTGGCCTTGCTTGCATGGGCAAGGCTGTCGTCAAGGGCGATGCCCGGTCGCTGTCGATTGCGGCCGCATCGATCATTGCCAAGGTAGCACGCGACCGCATGATGACCCGTGCCGACCTGGTTTTCCCCGCCTACGGTTTTGCCACCCATGCCGGTTACGCCACGCAGCGCCATCGCAATGCCATCGGCGATCATGGCCCCTGCCCGCTCCACCGGATGAGTTTCAGGCCATTGCGGCAAGACGGCGCTGAAATACCGAATGAAGAGTTGCCCGCCTGAAAACGTGACTGCACCGGCTTGGAACAACACCGCGTGTCCAGCGTTTAATACACCGGTCATTGACATAAAAAGACACAGCCGCGGTTTTTCTTGTGTGCGGCGTGCCGCGGGTAACAAACAACCGGGCGGACGGGTTATAGAACCAAGAACAATATCTACCCGCGATTCCCGTGAAAGGTTCGAACCGTGTTTTTTGGACTGATTTTCATCGCTGCGACAGCAGGGGCCAGCATTCCAGCAACGCCGGAACCAACCGCGGACGCCCTCCAATTGGATCTGCAGACCGCCTATAGCTGCAAGGATATCGACGGCCGCAAGGTCTGGAAGGGTGGGCTTGCCTATTACATCCAGTCATTCGTCTATGATGACGCGACGCCGGATGATGCAGGCAATATGGCTACCGACGCAGTCCTGGCTGAGGACAACAGCCCTGAGACGATGCAGGAGTTCGCGCAGGCCTGCCTGACGATGGCACCGACTGCGAGCATGGATAACTAAAAGGTTTATCCCGCAACGTTTCACTTTTTGACCGGCAAGCATCCGCCCCGAAGAAACTTCGCTGGCGGCGGCACGCCTGCGGGGTCGCTTACCCGGATCAATATCCGCAGACGATCCCGTCAGCAGACACAAAAAAGGCCGGCGCGAGCCAGCCTTTTCAAATCTCTATTGTGCAGACAATCAGTTCAGGCGGGTCTTGACGTCGCTGAGCGCCTTGGCGAACAGCGCTGCCTGTGTTGCCGCGTCCGACTTTGCCGTGATGACGCTTTCGGCGGCAGCAATGGCGATGTCGACGGCAGTGGCGCGAACCGAATTGATCGCGTCGGTTTCGGCCTGCTTGATCTTCTGTTCCGACAGGGCCGTGCGGCGAGCGACGAATTCGTCGGTCTTCTGCTTGGCTTCGGCAGTCAGCATTTCGGCTTCGCGTTCAGCAGCGGCAACGATGTTGGCGGCTTCAGCTTCAGCGTCCTTGCGCTTCTTCTGGTATTCGACCAGCAGAGCCTGGGCTTCGGCGCGCAGGCGCTTGGCTTCGGCCAGTTCGTTGGTGATACGGCCAGCGCGCTCGTCGAGCGACTTTGCCAGCATGCCCGGAACCTTGAGGTAGACGACGAGAGCGAGGAAAAGCACCAAGCCGACGGTGGCCCAGAATGTGGCCAGTGAGGTCAAATCCATGATGCTCTCCTTACTTCGCCGTTGCCTTGACCGCAGAAGCGATCTCGGCCTTCGATGCCTTGCCGCCGATCAACTGCTCGACAACGGCTGCCGCAGTTTCTTCAGCGATTGCGCCGACGTCGGCCAGAGCCTTCGTCTTGATATCGGCGATGCGGGCTTCCGCAGCGGAAATCTTGTTGTTCAGGCTGGCTTCGACCGCAGTACGATCGGCAGCAGCCTTTGTCTTTGCAGCTTCGCGCGCCTCGGAGGCGATCGCGTTGCCCTTGGCCTTGGCAGCGGCCAGTTCCTGCTCGTAGGCAGCAATGGCGGCGTCCGCCTCTGCCTTCGAACGGGATGCATCATCGAGGTCGCGTGCGATCGTATCGTTACGCGTTTCGAGGATACCACCGATGCGCGGCATGACGACCTTCGACATCAGAAGGTAGAAAAGACCGAAAGTAATCGCCAGCCAAAGCAGCTGCGACGCAAATGTCGAAGAATCGAAGGGCGGGAACACTCCCGAGCCATGTCCGCCTTCTTGGGCAACACCGGTTTCGGTGTGGACCTCGCCGGCAGCGGCGTCGTGGGTCTCTGCGCCTTCGGTGGTGGTTGACTGGGCGTATGCCGCGGTCACAAACATGCTCACCTCCAGGTGCATTCAGAAAAGATGCGGGCCGCGACCGAAACCGCGGCCCTGCCTTCAAGCCGGTCTTAGACCGCGAAAAGGAGAAGCAGAGCTACGAGCAGCGAGAAGATGCCCAGAGCTTCCGTAACGGCGAAGCCGAATACGAGACGGCCGAACTGGCTGTCTGCTGCCGACGGGTTGCGCAGGGCGCCCGACAGGTAGCTACCGAAAATGTTGCCGAGGCCGAGAGCCGTGCCGGCCATACCGAGGCAAGCGAGACCTGCGCCGATGTACTTTGCTGCTTCCGCGTCCATGATTTTCTCCTTGAAATGGTTGTTGCGGCTAACTTTGGTACTTTCACCGATCAGGACCGAAGAACGATCCGGAGCGAGAAAGCCCCACGACTTTATTCCTTAGTGGCCACCCGGATGCACTGCGTCGTTGAGGTACATGCAAGTCAGCACCGCAAAGACATAGGCCTGGAGGAAGGATACGAGGAATTCGAGACCCGTGAGGGCAACGGTCATGATGAGCGGAAGGATCGCACCACCGATACCCAGCGCGCCGAGGGTTCCAAGCGAGGCAACGAAGCCTGCGAACACTTTCAGCGTGATGTGGCCGGCCAGCATGTTCGCGAAGAGACGAACGGAAAGGCTGATCGGACGGGACAGGAAGGAGATCACTTCGATTGCAATAACCAAAGGCAGAAGGATACCAGGTACGCCAGAGGGCACGAACACATTGAGGAAGCCAAGGCCGTGCTTATAGAAACCGTAGAACACCACAGTACCGATGACGAAGAGCGCAAGCGCAAAGGTCACGATGATCTGGCTGGTGACGGTGAAGAAGTAGGGAACCATGCCGAGCATGTTTGCTGTCAGGATGAACATGAACAGCGAGAACACCATCGGGAAGAATTTCATGCCGTGGGAGCCTGCGCCTTCGCGCAGCATCGAGGCGATGAATTCATAGGAAATCTCGGAGACGGACTGCATGCGGCCCGGAACCAGGCTGCGCGTCGACGTCGTGAAGTAGAGGAAGCAGGTCGCAACCGCGAGCGTTGCCACCATGAACAGCGATGCATTGGTGAAAGAGAAATCAATACCGCCAATTTCGATCGGAACGATCTTGTTGACCACAAACTGGTGTACCGGATCTACCTTATCGCCTGCCACAGCCGCTCTCTCTCGTTACTTACCGCCCATGAGGCGAACATTTAAACCTGCGACAACAGCGCGCTTACGCGTCGTCACTCTTGTTCCTGATGCCCTTGCCCAGCTGATCTGCGGGATGAGGCGCTGCCACCATGCCCGCCGAACGCAGGACGTTCAGCACACCGGCACAAAAACCAAGCAGGAGAAGCACAATCATCCCCCACGGCCCTGTACCCGCAAAATGGTCCAAAAGATAGCCCAGAAGTGCACCGACAATGATCGCCGCCACAAATTCGCTCGAAAGCTTTATTGCGACCTGATAACCCTTGCGGTTCTGCGCAGCGCGCGCCTCATCCGCAGCGTATTTCGGATCTTCCTTGCGCTTTTCAGACAGCTCGGACCCGAGGCGTTTTAGCCGGTCTTCCAGACCCTCTTTCCGGTTATCCGTCATGTGGCATCCTCCCTTTTGCTGCCCGTCACGGTGATAAACCATGAGCTTGGTCATACAAAGGCCGGATTTGAAGCCACCCGCACGGCCCGTTCTGAAGTCGGCCGCAACATAGTTTTAGGGGCCTGTATAGTCAAGGCACCTGCAGGCCTTGTTAGGCCACAATATTAATGAATTAAAACAATATCTTACTGTATAAAAGCGAACGCTTGGCCGGATTCTGAGGGAATCACCGCGGGGCTTTACTCGGTGATCGCGGGAATGAGTCCGGCCCACTGCTGCCGCTTGGCAGGCTATCAGCTCCATCCGCCGCCATAGGTGCGGTAGAAGATGTGCTTGCCGATCTTGGAGACCCGCTTCATCGTCGGACCCCAGTCGGGCTTCACATACGTCGCGTGATAATGTGTCGCCGAACCGACTTCGGGAAACCAGATCTTGCCGGCGGTAACGGCCAAGGCAATCTCCTTGGCCGTCGCCCACGCGGAACGCGACCAGACGATATCAGGAATGCGGTCGCAGGCAAACGAGAACTGGCAACGGTTATACCAATCCTTGTTCTGATAGACGACACCGCAGACAGTCGACGGATAGGCGGGATTGCGGACGCGGTTGAGAATGACCTGGGCGACGGCTGCCTGTCCCTTCAACGTTTCACCGCGCGATTCGAAATAGATGCCCGATGTCAGGCATTTTTGTTCGGCTTCGGAAAAGACCGTGGCGGGCAGCGGATTGGCGGCCCAGGCATGGTCCTCTGGCGCTATATCGGGAATGAAGCGGCCGGCAGACTTGTTTTCCCGCAGGATCGAATCAAACGGCGACTGGCGGGCATAATCCGGCTCGGCCGGTGCATAGGCAGTCGCAAGGACATCGGCGGACGGGTTGGTCACCAGGCTTGCCAGCATGGGCGACACGCCGGGATCGGCTTTCGGGGCCTTCTTCTTGTAGAAGGCCGTGGCGATCTTGATTTCCTTGCCCTTGATCTTGGACTTGGAAAAGACCATCCGCTCCTCGGTATCGAACAGCGGGTCAGTGAGCGAACTGGTGCGCTGCAGGATTGAGCCTGCGGTAAAATCCTTAGGCGGCGTCACCGGCGCCACGGCGATGATGCGGCCTTTCTTGTCCTTGCGGTTGACGCGGTCTTCATCCGGGCGCGGATCGGCCCGCTTCTGCTCGGCCGTCAGGGACACCTTGCCGCCGCCGGGCAATTCGATCCCTGCTCCATCACCGATCGCACCGGTAATGACCGGATCATTGAAGGTCATCTCCACCTGATGCAGCGAGCCCGCCGGCGAGCGGGTCATGTGCATGCGCCAGCGCTCGCCGCCGCGGTTGATACCGGAGAGGAAGGTTGCGAGGTCGGAATGAGCGGCCACCGAGGGAAAACCGGCGAAGAGGCCGATGCCAAGCATCAAGGGGGCAGCCCAGCGCGCGGACGGCAAACCGGACGGGAAACGCAACACTTTACTCTTACGCACCAACCGTACTCCACGCACTGATAGACGCGGGTCTCCATCCGGCAAAAATACCCGGACCGTCTTTTCCCGCGGAAGTGAATCGGACAAGCAGTGATGTCGCACTCAATCGCGCGTTTACCGCTTCAACTGCCCTGACAATGAAGCATTAACCTTGATGGTTGGTTAATGGCATCTGCCGGGAATGTGGGACCAGAACGCAAAAAGCCTCCCGGCCGTCAGGCGCGGGAGGCTTTTTGAGACAAGGGCCTCGTCAGATGATGACGTGCGAGCCCAGTTCCACCACGCGGTTGGTCGGCAGGCGGAAATAGTCGGACGGGTCGATGGCAGCGTTGGCAAGGCCGATGAAAAGCCTGTCTTGCCAGTGCGGCATCCCCGATTGCGCATCCGGCACGAGTTTGCGCCGTCCGAGATAGAACGAGGTCGACATGATATCGAATTTCAGACCGGTCTTGCGGAACAGGCCGAGCGCCTGGGAGACATTCTGGGTCTCCATGTAACCGAACCGCATTTCGAGCAGGCTGAAGCGCTCGGACAGGCTGCTGGCCGTGACGCGCTGATCCTTGGACACAACAGGCGTGTTGAGCGTGCGGATCGTCAGGATGAAGTTCTGCGAATGAAGCACATGGTTGTGTTTGATATTATGCAGCAGCGCCGCCGGCGTCGATTCAGGATCGCTGGTCAGGAAGATCGCCGTTCCCGGCACTGAAACCGGCGCGTGCTCGCTCTTGCGCTCGATCGACTTGACGAAGGAGGCAAGCGGGATATCGGTATGGCGCGTCTTGTCGTGCAGGATCTTGGTGCCGCGCCGCCATGTCCACATGATGACGATGATCGCAGCCGCAATCAGCACCGGCACATAACCACCATCATGGATCTTCAGCATATTGGCGCCGAAGAAGATCATTTCCAGAGCAAGCAGCGGCAGCAATGTCGCGATCGCCAGATAGAGCGGCCAGCGCCAGCGCACCCGGACGAACTCGTAGGCCAAGAACGTATCGACGACCATCGCACCAGTGACCGAGATGCCATAGGCGGTGGCCAGCGATTCGGACGAGCCGAAGACGAAGACCAGCAACATGACGCCGAACATCAACAGCATGTTGACGTTGGGAAGATAGATCTGGCCGGTCTGGGTTTCCGACGTGTGGAAAATAGCCATGCGCGGCAGGAAGCCGAGGTGGATCGCCTGACGGGTCAGCGAGAACGCACCGGTGATGACCGCCTGGGCGGCGATGATCGTCGCGCAGGTGGCGAGGATAACGACCGGCAGCAGAGCCCATTCCGGAAACATCAGATAGAATGGATCGGACATCGCTTCCGGATGTTTCAGAACCAGAGCCCCCTGCCCCAGATAGTTCAGAGCCAGCGCCGGAAAGACGAGGCCGATCCACGCCCATTGGATGGGCTTGCGGCCGAAATGGCCAAGGTCAGCATAAAGCGCCTCGGCACCGGTGACCGTCAGGAACACCGCACCGAGCACGACAATGCCGACATAACCGGCATGAATGAGGAAATGAACGGCATAATAGGGGTTAAACGCGGCTAGAATGCCGTAGTCATCGGTAATGTGGCTGAGGCCGGCAACGGCGAGAACGATGAACCACAGAGCCATGATCGGGCCGAAGAATTTTGACACCGCCGCCGTACCGCGCGACTGGACGGCAAACAGCAGCAGCAGAATGACCACCGAGATCGGCACCACATAGGGCGAGAGCGTTGGGGTGACGAGTTTCAGGCCTTCGACAGCGGACAGAACCGACAGCGCTGGTGCAATGATCGCATCGCCGATGAACAGGGCTGCGCCGGCAATACCGAGGAAGAACAGTCGGTTTGCACGCTTGCTGGAATATTTCATCAACAGCGCCAGGAGCGACAGCGTCCCGCCTTCGCCATTGTTGTCGGCGCGCAGCAGGAACAGCACGTATTTCAAGGTGACGATAATCGTCAGCGTCCAGATCATCAGCGAGATCAACCCGATGATCTCCAGGCGCGTTACCCCGTCGGCGGCGACCGGACGCAAGGCTTCGCGAAAGGCGTAAAGCGGGCTGGTGCCGATATCACCATAGACGACGCCGATCGACCCCAGGGACAGAGCCAGAAGCTTCCGTATCTCCTTGTCGCGCGTCTCTGGTTTAGCTGCAGAATGAGACATCTGAATATTTTCGGGCTCTCAGAGCCAGCCTTTCCAGCGAAAGAAGTAGTAGGGGACGATGGCCGAAATCACCATGCCGATCACGGCCATGGGATAACCAAATGCCCATTTCAGTTCAGGCATGAAATCGAAGTTCATGCCGTAGAGCGAAGCGACCAGGGTCGGCGGAAGAAACACGACGGCCGCAATCGAGAAAATCTTGATAATGGCGTTCTGCTCGACATTGATCAGCCCGAGCGAAGCATCGAGCAGGAAGGTGATGTTTCCAGAGATGAACGAAGCATGTTCCGACAGCGACTGGATATCGCGCGAAATCGTCCGGCAAAGTTCCTTGGTCTCGCGGTTTTCCTGCACCGACGGGACGGTATAGAGGAATGTCAGGACGCGGGAGAGCGACGCAAGGCTGTCTCGGGTCTTGGCCACCAGCCGGTGATGCGACGCCACATCCATCAGCTTGGCTTCCAGATAATGCGGCGGCCGGCGTTTGCCGACGGGGCGGTCACCAAAAACCTGCAACGACAGGCCGTCGATCCGGGCAACAGCGATCTCAAGGATTTCCGCGGTGCGATCGACGATCGTTTCAAACAATCGCGTCACCAGAACCGTTCCAGTGGCGCAACCGCCGGGAATGCGGTGCATCGCTGCCGTGAACAGATCAAAGGCCTTGGGCTCATCATAGCGGATCGTGATCAGCATGCCGCGCGCCAGAACGAAGGCCACATCCGTCAGTTCCGGATGACCGCTTTCAGCCTTGCAGACGAGCGAGGCGGTCATGAACACTGCGTCCTTCGCCGTGTAAAGGCGGCTGGAGGGCTCAATATCCTTCAGGTCGTCGCGGGTGGGTACTTCGATGCCGAGAAAACCTTCGACAAGCAGATCCTCCGCCTTGTCCGGGCGCAGCATGTCGATCCAGACCACACCGGACGGCAGGGATGCAGGCGGCGTCGCCGCGCTGATGACCACGGCTTCACCATTCTCACGATAGGCAGTGATCATGCTGCGGCCCTTGCATGGGCGCCATCGGCCCAGGCACGGCCCATGACCGCAGCGCTGTGGAGACAGTCGGTAGAAAGAGCCGGATTGTGGCGAACCAGAATCAACCGGCCGTATGACATCAAAGCTGCGCGCGGCAGATCCATATGGAAACTCTCGTCGTTAACGACAAACCCTCAAACGGTCATCACGGTCATGCGGAGCCCGACGGAGGGCAGCACCGCTGGTGCATCCTTTCGGATGCGGGGAGGCATATGGAGCAAGGCACGTTCAAAATCAATGCAGAAAGTGGCACGACGCCACATTCTCGCCTAAAGACTTAACGACGCTCCCCGCCCGAATGTCAACAGCGAGCGTTTGTCAGCGCTGTTTTCACTCAGTGTTACAACAGATATGGGAGACCGACTGGTTTCTTCGGCATCTACTCGAACACGATGTTCGGCATGGTCCGGGCCTTATCCCCCTGGTGGGCGCCAACCTGTTCCCAGACCTTCTTGGCGATCTCGCGATAGACGCGGGTGATTTCGCTGTCGGGCTCCGACGCAACGACGGGTGTTCCTGCATCGGATGTCTCGCGGATGCCCATGGTCAACGGCACTTCACCGAGGAACGGCACACCGATACGCTCGGCCTCCTTGCGGGCACCACCATGACCGAAGATGTCGTAGCGCTTACCCGTATCGGGCGCGATGAAATAACTCATGTTCTCGACGATGCCGAGCACCGGCACCTCAACCTTGCGGAACATCGCCAGCCCCTTGCGGGCATCGATCAGTGCCAGGTCCTGCGGCGTCGAGACGATGACGGCGCCAGCCAGCGGCACCTGCTGCGCCATGGTCAGCTGCGCATCGCCCGTACCCGGCGGCATATCGACCACCAGCACGTCGAGATCGCCCCAGGCGACTTCGCGCAGCATCTGCAGAAGTGCCGATTGGATCATCGGGCCGCGCCAGATCATCGCGACCTCCTCATCAACGAGGAAACCCATCGACATGACCTTCAGGCCATAATTTTCCATTGGCCGGATCATCCGGCCCTCGATCTGCTGCGGCCGCCCGGAAATCTTCATGAGGCGCGGCATCGACGGGCCGTAGATATCA
Organism: Rhizobium sp. Root1334; assembly: GCF_001426665.1. Taxonomy (GTDB): domain Bacteria; phylum Pseudomonadota; class Alphaproteobacteria; order Rhizobiales; family Rhizobiaceae; genus Pararhizobium. Next base: position 566,981 of record NZ_LMEY01000001.1, read on the forward strand.
GCGTCGAGAATGCCGACGCGCAGGCCGTTGGCCTTCAGGGCAAGGGCAAGGTTGACCGATGTGGTGGACTTGCCGACACCGCCCTTGCCCGAGGCAACCGCAATGATCGCGCCGACACCCGGAATGCCGGCTTTTGCCGCAGCCGTCGGTGTGCGCGGGGCGGCGGGCGCATGGCTATGGCCCGCATGGGAATGACCGGCATGCGAATGGCCGGTCTGGGATGGTGCAGCGGCAGGCCGTTGAACCGGGGCGGAAGACGAAGCGCCCTTCTTGTCGGCGGTCAGGGCTACCATGGCACCCTTGACGCCCGGCATATCCTTGACCACCCGCTCGGCTGCTGCCCGCAAGGGATCCAGTTCGCGGGCGCGCTCGGCCGGAACCGTGATCGAGAAATAGACCTTGGAATCAGAGATGAAGACATCCGAGACCAGGCCCATATCGACGATATTGCCGTCCATATCCGGTCCGCGAACGCCTCTGAGCTTGTCGAGAACCTGTTCCTTGGTCACGTCGGTCATGTCATTCACTCCTGCCGCCAGCGCGGCTGGTTCGCCCTGCTGTCTCTGCCATGCGTTATGCGCTGACGTTCATACGAAGCCGCGCTGATGAAAGCCCATCATCGAAACTTGGTATTAGATAATCGAGCCGGAGTGTTTCGCCAATGAGGTGGATCAGAAAAACCGGCACAAAAGAAAAGGCCGCTCTCTGCCGGGGGGTGTCCGTACATCCGGGATCACCTTTGGCGGAGAGCGGCCTTACCTGTCGCGACCTTCTTGGGCGCAGTCTTTATTGCAGTCCCCTCTGGACATGCTTTTTACAAAGCAGGAACCGTGCCAGTTTGGGAAAGCCGCTGAAAACCAGCGTTTGATGATCAGCACCACTGCGATGCAGCATCGATTTCGACTACTTATTGTGCAGTTGCGTTGTCCAGATTTCCGCATTGCCGGATTTTGCGACAGGAGCGCCGGCGGGCGGCGCCCCTGTTTTCATTCAGAATTCATCCCAGCCGTCATTGGCTGGCGCCGCTGCAGCACTACCATGCCCCTGAAACGCGCCGGCGAGCTTTTGACCGAGCGACCGGGCCGGTGATTGCACAGCCGGTGTTGTCACCGAGGCCGGGCGGATGCCGGGCTTTGACAGGGAGGAACTGCGGATCGGAGCGGCCGGAGCCCGGTGCGAGCCCGCCTCGGCCGCAGCGCGGTGCATGTTCGCCTGCGACACCTCTCCAAGCTGGAAGTTCGCCAAGAGCGCCGTCAGTGCCGAAGCTTCCGCCGCAAGCGTGTGGCTGGCAGCGGTCGATTCCTCGACCATGGCGGCATTCTGCTGTGTACCCTGATCCATGACGTTGACAGCACGGTTGATGTCGTTGAGGCCGATCGACTGTTCGCGGGCCGCCTCGACGATCGAGGAAACGCGCAGATTGATCTCGTCGACCTCATGGACGATCACTTCCAGCGCCTTGCCGGCCTGCCCGACCAACTCGACACCGGTCTTGACCTGCTGGCCGGACTTCGAAATCAACGCCTTGATTTCCTTGGCGGCATTGGCCGAGCGCTGAGCCAGTTCACGCACTTCCTGGGCAACGACCGCAAAGCCCTTGCCCGCATCGCCTGCACGCGCGGCTTCGACACCGGCGTTGAGCGCAAGCAGATTGGTCTGGAAAGCGATCTCATCGATCACGCCGATGATGCTGGAGATTTCCTGCGACGACGTTTCAATCTGGCCGACGGCATCAATAGCGCTTTTGACGACAGCGCTCGATGTCTGCGCGCCGGATTTCGCCTTGGCAACCAGCTGGCCTGCCTCCTCGGCCCGCACCGTCGAATCGCGCACCGAAGCGGTGATCTGGTCGAGGGCCGCGGCTGTTTCCTCGACAGAGGCAGCCTGCTGTTCCGTGCGTCGGGCCAGATCGTCGGCCGAGGTGCGGATTTCTGCCGACCCGGCCTGAATGCCGAGTGCATTGTTGCCAACCGATTGCAGGGTCTGCTGCAGGGTGCCCATTGAACTGTTGAAGTCTTCGCGCAGCGCATCGAGCGAGCCGATGAACGGCGTCATCAGGCGGAACGTCACGTCGCCATCGGCCAACCGCTGTAGGCCTGTACCAAGTTCGGTGACAGCAAAGCGCATCTGGCGTTCGTTTTCCTGTGTCTCCGCAGCGCGGCGCTGGCGTTCTTCCTCGCCAAGCGTGCGGGTTTCGGCAGCTTCAGCCTCCAGACGCTGCTTGGCGATCGTCGCGTCACGCAGAATGGCAAGCGAGCGGGCCATGTCGCCGATCTCGTCGTTGCGCTCGGCGTCGGCAATAACGATGCCTGTATTACCCCGTGCGATTTCGCCGGTTGCATTGACGATGGCCTCGAGACGGCGCCGGAAGCGGTTGGAGATCATTACGCCAAGCAACACGAGCAGAACCGAGGCGACGCCAATGATGATGACGGAGATCCAGGCCATATGGGTGAGGTAGGCAAAGACTGTCGATTTCGGAACGGAGACGATCGCGTACCAGGCGGTATCCGGCAGCAGTTGCACGGGAACCGCGACGGAAAGGAAAGCGGTCCCATCCTCGCCTGTGACATCGACCGGCTTGCCCGGATTGTCGATCATCTGCTGCCAGGTGGCGGCATCGATGCTGCTATCCTTGAAGGCCTTGCCAAGATTGGCGGCGTTGACATGACTGAGGAAGTGTCCACCTTGCGAGATCAACGCGACATTACCATCACCCAGTGGCTTCATGTCGGCGAGTTTCGATGTCAGGCTGTCGAGCGCAATGTCGATACCGGTCACGCCGAGCGGCTTGCCATCGACGGTGACGGGACCGACGAGCGTGGTCATCATCACGTCCTTGCCGTCGATGACGTATTTGTAGGGCTCGATCACCACCATCTTCTGTGCCTTGAAGGGCAACTGGTAATAATCGCCGGGGCCTGGCTTGTCGTAATCGACCAGCGGCGTCACCTCGATCTTGCCGCCGGAGCGCACCCAGTACGGTACGAAGCGGCCGGTCGCATCATGTCCCGGCTTGTTGACGTAATCCGCATCCTTGCCGTCGAAGGCATTCGGCTCCCAGCCAGTCCAGACGCCAAGCGCAAACGGACTATCCTCCAGCGCCTTCTTCATCATCGCATCCGCCGAGGTCCGGTTCGCGGTACCGGATGTTTCGAGCGCTGAAAAAACGCTCTGGAAGGTGGCGACGAGTTGCAGTCCCTGCGACATCTGCCCCTTCAGATCAGCAGCCGTCAGCGCAGCCGCAGCGTTCATTTCATCGACACTGCGCCGTTTGACTTCGGAATAGGAGATCCAGAACAGGGTGCCCGCCGTTACCACCGTGGCAAAAAGCCCGGTAGCAACAACGGAGAATATATTACGGGAGGTCGCAGTCTTGAACAGCATCTCGTATCCTCGCAAGCGCGACGGCAACGGGCGAATGCCTCAAGTGTTGCTACGTCACATGAATATCATTCTGGAAAAAAGGTGCGGAGGATATCGTTCATGCGACAGTAAAGTTCGTCCTTCCAGACGAACAATGCCGGCAACGTAAAAGCGTTTCACGATCCCTCCCCGATAAAGATCGGAGACAGGAATGTTCACGCACCCTCCCAGTGAAATCATTTCACCGGCAGTAAAAGTGCGCCGCAAATCTTAATGTTCATCTAAAATGCCAGTGATAATTGCAACCGCTGCTTAATTCTTCGCGGCAGGCGAAGGATTGCACTCAGCTGATGTAACCCTTCTTCATGGCCTTAACGACAGCCTGAGTACGGTTGACCGCATCCAGCTTTTTGCTGACATGGTTGAGGTAATGATTGACCGTGTGCTCGGACAGACCGAGGATCCCCGCAATCTCAGAACTCGTCTTGCCGGCGGCGGTCCAGTTGAGACATTGGATTTCACGCTCCGACAGGGTGACGGGAGCCCCCTTCCAGAACGAACCGATTTCGGTCAGGCGATTGTAGACGTGGATGGCGATCATCTGCAGTTCCATCATCACAGACATCGGCAAGTCAGCCCGCCGTCCCATCCAGATGACGGTCGCCCGGCTGCCGTCGGCGTCGTGGACCGGGAAATAGTTGGCCTGCAAAATCCCGTGCTCGCGCAACAGGGTGATATAGCCATTTGTCTGAGGCAGGCGGCCGCTCTCTTTCTCCCACTCATCCACTGTCAACTGGAAGGGTGTCGTAGTCTCCCTCAGACGGCGAATGCCGGTCGAATGCTTCAGGAGCGAGATACTGTCATATGCATTGACCAGATCGGCCGGCATATTGGACAGGATCGAGGTGCTGGACAGCTTTTCCGCATCGAAAGACGGAACCATGCAGACAAGGAACGCCTTGAAGCCGAAGGCCTGCGTGATCTTCTTCATATAGCGGATCGCGTCGAACTGGGTTTCCAGTGCTGCGATATCCGAGGCGAAATCGCCGCCGCGCGACTGCTCTTTTTCAACCGGTTCAGCCATCAACGTATCGCGCATTCACAAACTCCACCGCACATCCGAGTGCGTTGCCGGCCAAGCGCCCCGAGGCTTGCCCGATATTTCACTCTATTCATCATGCCGGTTTCCTGCTTGCATTCATAAACATTTCTCAATTGATCAACCCGGCCCGTATCGCTTTTGCCACGGTTTGCACGCGATTGACAGAATCCAGTTTGCGGGTGGCGCGGCTGAGGTAGTGATTGACTGTATATTCCGACAGATCCAGGATTTTCGCCATTTCCGTGGTCGTCTTGCCGGCCGCTGCCCAATGCAGGCATTCGACTTCACGGCGCGACAGCACTGCGGGCATGGGCGAGCGGATCTCCTTGATTTCACTCAGCCGGCCGAACAGGTAACCGGCCTCGTAGGTCAGTTCCTTCAACTCGGCGGAACTGACCACGTCGCGATTGCCGCCGAAAGCGATCGCACCGCAGGTGCCATGCACATCATGAACCGGAATGTAGACACCGCGCCGCAGGTTGACCCGTTCGAACAAGCTAAGGACCTCGTTTCCCTTGCCGTCGGAGCGCCGATGGGAATCAAGAGTGGTATCGTAGGTAAAGGGAATGGTGCTTTTGCGCAGACGTGCGATGACCGGGCTGCCTGCCATCATGTTGGCCGCATCGTAGTTGATCAGGAAATCAGTGGGCCAGTTGGTCATGACGACTGTATCGGACAGACTGGCGCATGTTTTCCCCGGCACGACCATCACTAGAAAACCTTGAAAACCATACAGACGCGAGACTTTCTCCAGCGCCTGGCGGATATCCGCTTCACGCGTCATCTCCTCAGTTCCCCGCTGGCCAACGGCAACCGTTCCGGGTGATAGATGTCCGCTGAAATCCACCATTTTCTACCTCTTCCAGGCTCGCGCCCAATGGATCAGGCGTCACGAAAACCCGTTGCGACACCACCCCAGGCATTCTCACCGGTCAAATCCCAGCGACCCGTCTTTCGAGGCGGGAGTTCGAGCGTCGGCAGGCACAGAATCTGATATATTAAAACTACAGCTCCGATTTTCCCACGTCCAGTCGATTCACCTAATTAACCGTAAAGGTATCACGAAAGTCTAACGGCCAGGACCGAGACGGATTTCGACGTCTTCGCTGATGGCCATCGCCACCTGTCGAACCGGGCGCGCCCAGTTTTCCAGCTGCTCCATCGTCACCCGATATGCCGGCCCCGTAACCGAGATACCGGCGACAAGATCGAACCCGGCATCATGGATCGGAGCGGCAACACAGCGGATTTCCGTTTCATGTTCCTCGCGATCAAAGGCATAGCCCTGCAAGCGGGCCTCGTCCAGATCACGTGTCAAAGACGCTACGGAAAGATGTGTATTGGCGGTAAAACGATGGAATGTCAGTTGGCTCAGTGTATCGGCGAGCCGTTCCGGCGGCAGCACGGACAGCGCCGCTTTCCCAAGGCCGGTGCAGTAAACCGGAGAAGCATTGCCGATCTGCGATTCCATCCGCACCGTCTGGCGGCTTTCCACCTTGTCGACATAGATGATCTCGGTGCCGCGCAACACGCCCAAATGAACCGTCTCGCCGGTTTCTTCATGCAACCGGCGCAGATGCGGCGCCGCGACTGTGCGGAACTGGTTTTTAGACCAGGACCGGTAGGCAAATTTCAGCAGCCGCAGGCCGGGTTCGTAGCAAAGGTCGCGCCCTTGCGTCAGAAGTCCTTCCTCGACGAGATGGGAAAGTTGCCTGTGCAGAGTGCCGCGCGGCTGACCCGATAGTGCCAGAATATCGCTGAACCGGAGCGGCCGGTCGGATGTCACGACCGTCTCCAGCACGGAAAGAACCTTGCCCAGCGTACCGGTGCCGCTATTGTGTGCAAAAGCGGACGAAGAAATATCCGGCAGATCCTGTTTCATCATTGCTGTCCATTTGCCGCACGCCCCGGCTTCGACCTTGACAAGCCAACGCCTCCAGCGCGATAATTCCAAATAATAAGAGTCAGTTCCATATTGTGGAACAAGACGGATATAAAATCAAGCAGCCTTCAGATGGCTTGCATTCGGGAGAGCACACCATCATGGCCTTGCCAGCCGCGCAATTTCACGACCTTAAAGGGCGTGGCGTCCTGATCACCGGTGGCGGTTCGGGCATCGGCGCCGCTTTGGTCGAAGGCTTTGCCCGGCAGGGTGCGCGTGTTGCCTTTCTCGACATTGCCGAAACCGATAGCCGGGCGCTGGTGGAACGGCTCGCTCCCACTGTCGATCATGTCCCGGTTTTCATCCAGGCCGATCTGCGCGACATTGCGGCGATAAAGTCCGCCGTCGATCAGGCTGCCAGCGCAATGGGGTCACTCAGTATCCTCATCAACAATGCCGCGCGCGACGACCGCCAGCAGCTTGAGGACGTCACCGAAGCGAGCTGGGACGAAAGCCAGGCGGTCAATCTGCGGCATGTGTTTTTCACCTGCCAGGCCGCTGCCCCGCATATGCGCCGGGCGGGCGGCGGCTCGATCGTCAATTTCTCGTCGATCGCCTTCATGCTCAACATGGGCGAAATCCCGGCCTACGCGACCGCCAAGGCCGGGATTGTCGGCCTGACCAAGTCGCTTGCCGGCAAGCTTGGTCCCGACAATATCCGCGTCAACGCGGTTTTGCCGGGCATGGTGGTGACCGAGCGGCAGAAGAAGCTCTGGATCAGCGATGCCGCGATTGCCGGCATGATCGAAAAACAATGCCTGAAAAACATGCTCGTCGCGGACGACATGGTTGGCCCCTGCCTGTATCTCGCTTCCGACTGTTCGGCGCGGATGACGGCACAGGCCATGATCATCGACGGAGGAGTATTTTAATGACGGCAGCATCCTATGCGGCAGTGGATTGGGGAACCTCGAGTTTCCGCCTCTGGGTCATCAGCGAGAGCGGCGCGGTTCTGGCGGAGCGCCGTAGCAGCGAAGGCATGACGACCGCCGTAAAGACAGGTTTTTCCGGCATACTTGAATCCCACCTTGCCGCCGTTGCAGCACCGCCGCATCTGCCGGTGATCGTCTGCGGCATGGCCGGTGCCCGTCAGGGCTGGGTCGAGGCAGGTTATCTGGATACACCTGCCCCACTCAGCGCCATCGTCAAGGCGGCCGTTACCGTGCCCGATGCCAACCGCGATATTCGCATCCTGCCTGGCCTTGCCCAAAGAAGCGAGGAGGCGCCGGACGTGATTCGCGGTGAGGAAACCCAGCTGCTCGGCGCGATCTCGCAGCTCGGGGGCGGCAGCCATCTCGTCTGCATGCCTGGTACACACAGCAAATGGGTGCGCGTGACCGGCGGCATTGTCGATGGTTTCTCGACCTTCATGACCGGCGAATTGTTCGACGTCATCGCCAAGCATTCGATCCTCAGCCACGCCATCGCCGATGCCGGTTCCTTTGCCAATGATGACCCGGCCTTTCTTGGCGCGGTTGCCAAGACGGTGAAAAACCCGGCCCTTGCCACCAATCTGGTCTTTACCGTGCGCAGCGGCCAGCTGCTGCATGGCCTGCCTGCTGGTGATGCCAAGGCTCGCTTGTCCGGCACGCTGATCGGCCTGGAAATCGCCGGTGCGCTTGCCACCGCCAAACCCGGCAGCAGCGTCTGCCTGGTGGCGTCGGGCGGCCTTGCAGGGCTGTATCAATCGGCGCTGACCGCTCTCACTCTCAATCCCGTTATCATCGATGCCGATGAAGCCGTTCGCCACGGCCTTGCCGCCGCGGCCAACGCCATCTGGCCAGCCTGAAGGACGACCCGCATGAACCGCATACCCTTTCCACCAATGAAATATCCGCTGATCGCCATCCTGCGCGGCCTGAAGCCCGAGGAAACGCAGGGCGTCGTCGGCGCGCTGATCGAAGCCGGATTTACCGCCATCGAGATTCCGCTCAATTCACCCGATCCGTTCCGGTCGATCGAGATTGCCGTAAAGATGGCGCCGGCCGGTTGCCTGATCGGCGCAGGTACAGTCTTGACCACCGAGCAGGTTGAAAAGCTCGATGGCGTCGGCGGCAAGCTGATGGTCAGTCCGAATGTCGAGACCGACGTGATCGCCCTTGCTGCGGCACGCGGCATGGTCACCATGCCGGGCGTCCTCACTCCGACCGAAGCGCTCGCTGCCGCCCATGCCGGCGCAACCGGCCTCAAGTTTTTTCCGGCCAGCGTGCTTGGCCCGGCCGGCATCGCGGCGATCCGCACCATCCTGCCAACAGACCTCGAAATCGCCGCCGTCGGTGGCGTTTCCGATACCAATTTCGGCGACTATGCCGCGATCGGCATCAAGAGCTTCGGCCTCGGTTCCAGCCTCTACAAGGCCGGTATGACCGCTGCCGAGGTTGCGGAGCGGGCGCGGGTGACGATCAAGGCCTATGATGCGGTGTACGGAGCATGAGCGAAACTATTCCCTTTTCCGGCCGGATCCTCAGCGAGTTGACACTCGAACTCGGCGAAGGCCCGACCTTCGACCCCGCCACCGGCACCGCCTGGTGGTTCAACATCAAGGGCCGCGAACTGCATGAACTGCATCTGGAAAGCGGCCGCAAAACCCTGCATGTCCTGCCCTTCATGGGCAGCGTGCTGGCGGTCATCGATCCGCAACGCCAGTTGATCGCATCGGACAAAGGCCTGTTCATCCGCGACACCAAAACCGGAGAGCTGAGCGCCTACGCAGCTCTGGAAAGCAACCCGGGCAACCGCTCGAATGACGGCCGCGTACATCCATCCGGCAGCATTTGGGTCAGCACCATGGGCCGCAAGGCCGAAAAGGAAGCCGGTGCCATCTATCACGTCGCCAAGGGCGCGGTGACACGGCTTTACGGCGGTATCAGCATTCCCAACGGCATCTGCTTTTCGCCCGACGGCAGTATCGGCTATTTCGTCGATAGCGCTATCAACCACATCATGCGGGTCGATCTCGATCCGGCGACAGGTCTGCCGGTCGGCGAAGCAACCGTGTTCAGCGACCAGAGCGACAACCCTGGCGATGTCGATGGTTCCGTCTGTGACGCCGATGGCCGGATCTGGAATGCACGCTGGGGTCAGGGCGCCGTCGATGTCTATACGCCTGACGGCACGCGGGTTGCCCGCCATGCACTGCCCGCCACCCAGTCGAGCTGCCCCGCCTTCATCGGTGCCAAGGCAGACCGCCTGCTGGTGACATCCGCCTGGCAGGACATGGATGACGCCGCCCGCAAGGCCGATCCGAATGCCGGCAAGACGTTCGAACTCGGCGTGGCGGTCAATGGCCGTTTCGAGCCGGGCTACAAGCTCTGAAGCGGAACTCCTGTTTTGCTTGAAGAGTGAACGAAAAAGCCGGACATTTGCCCGGCTTTTTCTTTGTTATCAGCATGTCAGGCGTGTGAAGCGGCCGGTCGAGACGGCCGCAGCCGCCACCAGGTCTCGCCGGCATAAATCGCCAGGCCTGCGGCGATGAAGAGTTCCTTGTACTCAGTCGGATCCCAGAGCCGCAGCAGGCGGTCGGATTCGGCCAGGAACAGTTGCTGCACCGCAACGATCGAGATTGCCAGAATGGCATACAGTAGAAACTCTTTCCACAGACCATGCCGCAGCGCCAGATTGACCAGAACGAGAAGGATGATCACGGTCATCATCACCGATATCTGTGTTGGCAGCACACCCCATCGTCCGCTGTTGAACGCGACCATGGGGGCACTGGCCGCGAGCACGAAGACGCTGGGCATCACCGCAGCACCAGTGCTGCCCTTCAACCACCGCCGCAAAAACAGGCCAACGAAAGGAACAAACACCAAAAGGAAAAAAGCGCCACTATAATAGATGAGCTCGGATGCTCCGGTTGCTATGTTGTGGAAGTTGAATTCCTTCTGGTCGTTCAGGGCCGCGAATGCCTGCGGTGTCGCCACATTGAAGACGCGCTGCATCCACGAAATCTCTTCCATACCGATGACGAAGAAAACCAGAGCGAACATACCAGCAAAACCGGCGAGCCAGACCGGACGCCCGCCGCCGGGTCGTGTTCCAGCCAATTGTCCGATCGCAACAAGCACGAAAAAGGCTGACGCAATGAAGAGGAAGAGCGCCGACAGCCATTCGAAAGGACCATCTTCCAGCGATAAAGCATTGAAACGCTGAGGGTTACGCGAGAACAACCAGGCGCACCAGAGGGCAAAAACCGTCACCCCAGCGCTGATCAAAATCGATTCCAGTGGCAGCCGCGGCACAGCCGGTCCCCCATGCGGCACGCCATCTTTCCAAAGCGCGCGGACCAAAGCCGTCGACAGGAGAAAGGCGACGAACGACCGGAAAAGATCATAGGGGTGCAGGCGCGGCGCCCTTTCGGTGTTGTAGCTGACACCGAGAAAGGCGTGTTCATAAACGAACATGGCAGCCATCACGGCGAGCGAGACAATGCCCATGCGCAACACATGCAACTGCAACACGCGCTCCAACAACATCCACTTCAATTGATACAACTCCATAGCGGGGATCAAAAAACGGCCGTCTTTGCAGCACAGCCCCAAGCCGGTAAAAATTTTTAATTTTAGTGTTTGAGCGGAGCGTGAATTCCAGTCTTGCCGCTGGAATGACACGCCCAATCTGCAGCGCACAGTTGCAGGACTTGGTTACTTTTTCCTGCCAAAAGAAGTGCGATGAGATAAAAACGCCGAAAAATTCCCGCCAAAATAGAAGTAGCCAGCATTACCTGGTTCAAGCGTATTGGCCGAATTCCTTTCCGTTCTGGCTGAAGCCAGCTTCCGTAGCCTGCTTATAAAACGAAAAGTTCCTCCTCCAATTGCATATTTTTTTACGGAACCACCCTCCACCTGAGCCGTTGTGTTTGCATCACCGGTGCGGCGGCAAGGATTTGAACCCCGCGCTTTGATCGACAAAGAGAACGAAAAGGTAGGTTTACAATGACCAAGAAACTCGTAGCTTCCGTCGCCGCAGGTGCACTTTTTGCTGGCGTCACCGTATTCGCACCCATGAGTTTTGCTCAGGAAACAACACAGCCGTCGGCTCAGCCGCAGACCATGGAAACGCCAATGAGCGGCACCGAGCAGCCGGCTGACGCGATGAAGAAGCCGATGGACCAGGCGGCCGCAACCACGCCAGCCGCAGGTTCCGGTTACCTGACCGAACAGGGAGCAGACCAGATTGCGGCCAGCACCTATATCGGCCAGTCCGTCTACAATGCTTCGGATGAAAGCATCGGTGAGATCAATGACGTGATCTTCACCAAGGACGGCTCGGTCGAAGCGGCTGTCATCGGCGTTGGTGGCTTCCTGGGGATCGGTGAAAAGAACGTCGCCGTTCCGCTGGATACGATTACGGTTGCCGATGTACCGAACTCCGACGACCTGAAGCTGACCACGGCGGAAACCGCCGATACGCTGAAGGCAGCGCCGGAATTCAAGACCAAGTCGCAGCAGGTAGCTGAACAGAATGCCAATACGCCGGTTGATACGACAACCACGTCGTCAACGGCTCCGGCAGCGGATCCTGCAATGAAGCCGGCTGAACAGCCTGCGACCAACCCGTAATCCCGTAGAGGGCTGGGTGAGGCGAAACGGCGGTGCGAAAGCGCCGCCGTTTCTGTTTAGAACAGTACCCCGTAGCGAAGCGCGTCATAGATGCCCGCGTGAATATTGCGGCTGGCAACGGCGTCGCCGATGCGGAAAAGATCGAACTCCCCGTCCGGATTACGAGTCTTGATCGGATTTTCCTGGCGGATCAGCGCCTTGTAGTCCACCGCACCGAGATTGCGCGACAGCGGCTTCAGCGCGAGATAGAGGTCGGCCATCGGCAGGGTTCCGTGTTCGACCACGACCTGCGCCACCCGCCGTTCGACCGCGGCCCTTTCCGAATAGTCAGAGCCAAGCACAGCAACCAATTGGTTGCCCTCGCGGCGCACCGATTTCAGCCTTGTATTGATCGTCACCCGGACATTCTTTTCGGCAAATGCCTTGGCATAGGGAACATGGTTCATGCCGCCGATTTCCGGGGCGAACATGCGTTCCGGGGAGACGATCTCCAGTTCGGCACCACTTGCCGCAATCAATTCCGCCGCTGTCATGCCGGTATGGGCGCCATTGTCATCGTAGAGCAGGACGGGACCTTCCGGCTTGATAACACCGGCGATGATATCCCAGCTGGAGACCACCAGGTCTTCGCCCGCTTCGAGAACCGGATTTTGTGCGATGCCGCCGGTGGCGATGACCACCAGATCCGGCTTTCGCTCCACGATATCCTCAGCTTCGGCAAAGACATTGAAATGAATAGGAACGCCGAGACGCTCCAGCTCGGACAGGCGCCAGTCAACGATGCCGATCATTTCCTTGCGGCGCGGATTGCGGGCTGCGAGCAGGATCTGGCCCCCGGCCTCCCCGGTCGCCTCGAGCACTTCGACGGAATGACCACGCTCCGCCAGAACCCGTGCGGCCTCAAGTCCCGCCGGCCCCGCTCCGACCACGACGGCTTTCCGCAGAGGTCCGATTGTCTTCGAAATCACATGCGGGATGGTTGCCTCACGGCCTGTCGCCGCATTGTGAATACAGAGCGCACCGCCGCCCTCGTAAATGCGATCAAGACAATACGTGGCGCCGACGCATGGGCGGATCTGGTTTTCGCGGCCTTCGATGATTTTCTTGACGATATGCGGATCGGCGATATGGGCGCGCGTCATGCCCACCATATCGAGCTTGCCTTCGGCGATCGCATGGCGGGCGGTCGCGACATCGGCAATGCGGGCGGCGTGGAAGACCGGGAATTTGGTGGCGGTGCGAACCTCGCCTGCGAAATCCAGATGCGGCGATGCGACCATGCCCTGGATCGGGATAACATTGGTCAGATGCGCATCGTGATCGATATGACCGCGGATGATGTTCAGGAAATCGACCTTGCCGGACCCGGCCAGCCGTTTGGCGATCGCGACGCCTTCCTCGCGCGAGAGGCCGATATCCCATTGCTCATCCGCCACCATGCGGATACCGACGATGAAATCCGGGCCGACAGCCTTGCGCACCGCATCGAGAACCATGTCGGAAAAGCGCATGCGGTTATCGAGCGAACCGCCGAATTCGTCGTCGCGATGGTTGGTCGCGGGAGACCAGAAACCATCCATCAGATGGCCGTAGGCTTCGAACTCTATGCCGTCCAGCCCTGCCGCCTGCATGCGCTGAGCGGCGCTGGCATAATCGCCAACGATGCGCTCGATATCCCAATCCTCGATCTCCTTTGGAAACGCCCGATGGGCGGCTTCGCGCACGGGTGACGGCGACAGCACCGGCAGCCAGTCGCCCTTGTTCCAGCCGGTGCGGCGGCCCAGATGGGTAAGCTGGATCATCACGGCGGCGCCGTGCTCATGACAGTCGTCAGCAATCTTCTTCAGCCATGGCACGATCTCATCGGAATAGGCATAGAGATTGCCAAAGGCCGGCGGCGAATCCTCCGAGACGATCGCCGAACCCGCCGTCATGGTCAGCGCGATGCCGCCCTTGGCCTTTTCGAGATGATAGAGCCGGTAGCGGTCTTTCGGCATGCCGTCTTCGGAATAGGCCGGCTCATGCGAGGTCGACATGATCCGGTTTTTCAATGTCAGATGCCTGAGCTGATAGGGCTGGAGCAACGGATCTTTCGTCGAGGTCATTCTGTTTTCCCGGGAGGCGAGATGCCCGGTATCAATACCAGGCATCGGCCATGCTGCTCTTGCGTCGTGTCATATAGTCGTCCAACGCCTCGTCGATTGCCACATCCAGCGGCGGCGCTTCATATTCGGCCAGCGTCTTTTTCCAGCGCTTGTTGGCGCGCGCCGCCATGTCGGTCGAGCCGCCCTCCTCGCTCCATTTTTCAAAAGGTTCGTTGTCGGAGAGAGCGGAATCCCAAAATGCGGTTTGATAGTTGCGCATGGTGTGATCGCAGCCGAGAAAATGGCTACCCGGTCCCACCTGCAGGAAGGCGTCCATGGCCAGCGTATTGTCGTCCACCACGACACCCGCGAGGTAGGAATGCAATGCGCCGCAAAAATCCGTGTCCATGACGAATTTCTCGTAGGACATCGCCAGCAGCCCATCGAGGAAGCCGGCGGAATGCAGGATGAAGTTGGCGCCGCAATGCACGGCAGACAGCATCGACATGACGCCTTCCTGCATTGCCTGTGCATCCGGCAGCTTCGAATTGGAGAAATTGCCGGCGCAGCGCAGCGGCAATTTCAGCCGCCGGGCGAGTTGGCCGATCACCATCGAGCCTATGGCCGGTTCCGGTGTGCCGAAGGTCGGCGATCCCGAGCGCAGCGACATGGACGACAGGAAATTGCCGAAGATCACCGGCGCGCCCTTGCGCTCCAGCTGGGTCAACGCACAGCCGGCCAGCGTCTCAGCGTAAGACTGGGCAATCGCTCCGGCATTGGTGACCGGCCCCATGGCGCCACCGAGAATGAACGGCACGATGACGGCAGCCTGATTGGCACGGGCATAGGCGCGCAGCGATTTCGTCATGGTGCCATCCCAGACGAGCGGCGAGTTGACGTTGACATTGCCAAGGATGACGCAGTTCTGATCGACGAAATCACGGCCGAAGACGATCCGCGCCATGTCGATCGAATCCTCCGCCCGGTCTTCGGCGGTGATCGACCCCATGAAGGCGCGATCGGAATATTTGATATGGCTGTAGACCATGTCGAGATGGCGCTTATTGACCGGCACATCGACCGGCTCGCAGATCGTACCGCCGGAATGGTGCAGCCAGGGGCTCGACTGGGCGAGCTTGATGAAATTGCGGAAATCTTCCAGCGTGCCGTAACGGCGGCCCTTGTCGAGGTCCATGACGAAGGGCGAGCCATAGGCCGGGGAGAAGACAACATTCCTGCCGCCGATCTCGACATTATGGGCGGGATTGCGGGCGTGCTGGGTAAACTGGGCGGGTGCAGTGGAAACGATCTCGTTCAGCATGCCGGGCTCGAAGCGGACAAGCAGACCATCGACCTTCGCCCCTGCCCGCTTCCAGTGGTCGATCGATGCGGGATCGTCGCGGAACTCGATGCCAACCTCAGACAGGATGCGATCGGCGACCCGCTCGATCTTCTGAAGGTTTTCCTCGCTGAGGATATCATAGGTCGGGATGTTGCGGGCGATATAGGGGACGCCCGTAATCCTGGCCGAATTGTCACGCCTTGCCGGTCGCGCCGAGCGTGAACGTCTTGCCGGTTCTGCTTCGTTAGCCACAAGCGTTTCCATCGGATGCCTCCCCTTTTCTCAGTCGAGGCTAGCCGCGAAAAAGATCAGTGTAACGCTGGAAAAATTGGAGACATGATATAAGCTGTATTTATGGAAACTCTGCGCCGCCTGCTGCCTTCTGCCTCCAGTCTGATCGTCTTTGAGGCGGCCGGGCGACATCAGAACTTCACGCGTGCCGCCAATGAGCTGGCAATGACGCAGGCCGCCGTTTCCTATGCCATTCGTGGCCTGGAGGAACAACTGGGCGTGCCGTTGTTTCACCGGGTTCATCGCGCGGTGCAATTGACGGAAGCGGGCGAAAAGTTCCATGCCGACGTGTCGCTCGGACTGTCGCGCATCCAGAAATCGGCCGAAGAAATCCGGGCCAAGCGGCGCGAGACCAATGTGACGCTCGCCGCATCCACAGCCTTTGCCTCGATGTGGATGCTGCCACGGCTGACGAAACTGCGTGAAGACCTGCCCGAGATCGACCTGCGCATCCAGACCAGCGTGCGCGATCTCGATCTTGAGGAAGAGCCGATCCCGCTTGCCATCCGCGGCGGCGGCGATCCGGTCAACTGGCCGCGCTACCATACCGCACTTCTGGCGCCCGAGGTGATCTGCGCCGTCGCATCACCCGCCTTCGTCGAGGCCAACGGCATGCCGCAACGGCCGGCCGATTTGTTGAAGCACCCGTTGATCCATCTGGAAGAACCAGTCAGGCAAGCCTACAGCTGGCAGGAATGGTTTGCCAGTGCCGGCGTTTCCTACCCCGCCAAGGCACGGCGGTTGACGCTGAACGATTATGTCCTGGTGATCCAGGCGGTGCTGGCCGGTGAAGGCGTCGCGCTTGGATGGAACCATCTGATCGAGCGGCAGGTTCGCTCGGGCGCGCTGGTTCCGGTCGGCAATCATGTGCTGAAGACCGATCTGGCCTTTTACGTCGTCTGGCCGCGCTCACGCGAACTCAACCAACAGGCACGCCGGGTGCGCGATTGGCTCCTGGAGGAAGGACGCCGGGAGCGGGAGAGTTGAAGGCTCAGACCGCGACGGAGAGTGCGGGGCTGGTCTCGCGATATTTCTCAGCGAGATAACGCAGCGTCGTGACAGAGTCTGCTGGCTTGCCGTAAAAATAGCCCTGCCCCATGCCGCAGCCAAGCCCTTTGAGCTTCAGCGCCTCGGAGAAATCCTCGATCCCCTCGGCAACGACCTCGAGGTTGAGCCCCTCGCACATGGCGATGATCGCCTTGACGATATGCTCGGACGCGCGGTCGGCGGAGATGCGCGAAACGAAGGCGCGATCGACCTTGACCTTGTCGAAGGAGAAATCCCGCAGGCGCCCAAGACTTGATTGCCCCGTGCCGAAATCGTCGAGCGAGATGCGAACGCCGGCGGCGCGCAGTTCGGTGACGATCCTCTGGGCAACATCCGCATCGGTCATCACAGCGGTCTCGGTGATTTCGAGTTCCAGCCGACGTGGATCAAGTCCCGCACGCTGGATGATCGACAGGACATTGGTGGCCGTCATCGGGTCCATCAGCTGCGCCGACGACAGATTGAAGGATAAAAACAGCTCCTTCGGCCAGAGCAGTGCCGTCTCAGCCGCCTTGCGCAGCAGGGTCTCGGACAGGGAATCGATGAAGCCGCGCTCTTCGGCGAGCGGCACGAAAACGGCGGGAGAGACATAGCCCAGATCCGGATCACACCAGCGGGCGAGCGCTTCGAAACCCACCACCATTTCAGTCTTCAAATTGACGATCGGCTGAAAATGGACATCGACCTCATCGGCGATGATTGCATTGCGCAGCGCCTGCTCCAGCTGCGTCGCGCGCTTCATCTCCTGGGCGATTTCCTGGGAATAGACGGTGATCTGGCCACGGCCGCGACGTTTGGAACGGTAGAGCGCCGTATCGGCGCTTTTCAAGAGGTCCTCGAATTCCTCACCGGCGAACGGATAAACGGCGAATCCGAAGGAGGCGGACAGGCGAACATTGCGCTCGCCCAGATCAAAGGGGGCCGACAAAACCTCTTTCAGCATCTGGCCGATCTTTTCGGCGGCCTTGCGCTCGAAGACCAGCGGCAAGACGAAGGCGAACTCGTCGCCGCCAGCGCGGATGACCGTTGCACCATCCGGTACGCAGGCCAGAAGGCGGCTTGCCACCTGGCACAGGATTTCATCGCCGGCATTGGGACCGAAGAGATCGTTGATAGGCTTGAATCCGTCGAGATTGGCAAGGCCGATCGTGAACGGCGCGGGATCGCTGGCGCGATCGGCGGCGATTTCACGCACCTTGTCACGCAGTCTGTAGGAATTGCCCAGCCCGGTCAGCGGATCGGTATAGGCCATTGCATGCAGGTCATTCCGGCTGATGTGCTGAGACGGTGTTTCAGCAGAATTCATAAACGCATTCCCAGGATTTGGATTCAGGCAGTCTCAGGAACAGACGATGGGCATGGAGAGTTAAAATTTCGAAAGCGCCTCTTGCCCTCTTTCCGCATCCTTCTCCCTAATTCTAGGGAGTTGACATAAATATGGTTCAAACCCGTGCTTTTGCTTGGCTTTCCCGCCTTATTTTAGAGATTGCAAACTTGGTGAGCGATTACCCCGCCATGCGTTCAGTTTTCGCGTTGACGAACTTGCGGTAGACGGCCTCGATCATGTCTGGGCTGATCGGCTTGGTGATATAGTCATCCATGCCGGCCAGCTTGCTTTGTTCTATATCGATGTCGAGCGCCTGCGCCGTGACGGCGATGATGGGCGTCTGGAACACTGCATTTTTCTCAAGAGCGCGGATGGCGCGTGTCGCGTCAAATCCATTCATCACCGGCATCGAGACGTCCATCAGCACAAGGTTCGGCCGGTATTGCTGCCACAGCTTGACGGCCTCCTCGCCGTTGGCGGCGATACGATAGGATATGCCGATCCCTTCGAGAATCTGGGCAAAGACGAACTGGTTGATTTCGTTGTCCTCGGCGACCACGACTTCGACTTCCGGCATGGGCCGGCCGGTCAGGTTGGCTTCCGGCACAATAATATCCCAATCGGCAGGGCCTTCGGCTTCCACCGACGGCAACGCGCCGATGCCGTGTTCGCATAACGCCGTAATGCTGGCGCGCAATTCGACGGCTTTCCAATCCTTGGCGATCAACAGGGAGGGAGACACCGTCCAGTTCGCAAGCGTCGCCAGTGCATGGGCCATCGTGCCGTCGATCAGAAGGGCATCGATCGTGATCCCGCGCGCTGTACACGCATCCTTGAACGCTGCAAGCTCAGTGGCGTTTCTGACCGCGCAGGCATCAAAACCCCAGCGGCGCAGCTGCGGCACCAGGTTGATTTCAAGAGCAGCGGCGGCCGTCATCAAGAGGATTTTCTGCCTGCCCCTCATGTCGGGGTCGATGATGGCACCCGCCTCGACCAGATGCTGCATGTCAATCGAGCGGAAGGGGTCGTAGCAATTCTGCGCCGGGGCAAAGGTGCTGTAATCCTTGACTTGCAACGGCGACCGGCCGGACGTGATGCCATCCAGCCCGTCATATCCCACGACCAGATCGGTCACGTCGTTCATGCAGGTGACCAGCAGATGTTTGCCGGGATCGCCGACACGGAACTTGCGGGTGACGACCCAGAGATCCTCGCCATCCGCCTTCACAATCTGCTCCGGCTGGCAATGGATAACGCCGCTCTCCAGCGTTACGCGGTCGGAGCGTTCGAATTTTTCGGCCAGATCCGGCTCGAGAAGATCCCAGACGGACCGACCAAGGATGGCGTCCGGGGTCATGCCGTGGAGGTCACAGAAGGCCTTGTTGACGGCGATATAGCTGAGGTTGCGATCTTTCACGCAGAGCGGGTTGGGCAGGCAATCGAGAATGCCCTCGGTCAGTTCGACGCGTTCCATATCGAGCTGCATCTGCTCGTCGCGCTTTTTCTGCTCGGAAACATCGTTGATTGCGACGATGCCGAGACCGTTCGACAAGCGCCGCGTGCGCACGTTGATCCAGCGGTGGCGGCCGATGCGTTCGACCACATCGAAACGCTCGCGCCAATGGTGCGACAGATGTTCGGAAATCCATTCCTCACGATTGGCATGGCGGCGGCTGCTCTCGGGCGCCGTGCCGCTGCGAACGCCGGAATCGAAGATCGCGCCGAGAAAATCCTTCAGCCGTGTTCCAGCCTCCAGAAAATGCGCCGGAATGGGATAGAACTGGAGAATGGGGCGTGTGGCAAAAACAATCTCATCATTCTTGTCGCAGACAAGAATGGCCAAGCCGAGCGCGTCAGACGTCGCCTCAAGCACCGTTTTCTGGATGTTCGCGCCGAAAGACGCTACATCATTCATTGCATAGCCCTCATATAACCTTGGCGGCTTCTTTTTCCGGGGACATGCTGACGAACGCGCCGATCAGGCCGTATCTGGGGTTCCGTTCCCGGGCGGACAGCTGCGCCACAGGCTCCAAATGACAAAACCTGTGCTCATTCAGGCTGTCGCCGAACCTCGCAGCTTTGTATTAAGGCCAGATTAAACCCGGCTAAATTTGTCATGGGGCCTACACCTCGACACAGCCGGGGATAGACCCTCGATCACACTTTCCATGTGCAGCCGAATCCCCGACAATAGACCATGGCCATCAAGCAACTTTCGGAAACCCTCATCAATCAGATCGCCGCCGGTGAGGTCATTGAACGCCCTGCCAGCGCGGCCAAGGAACTGATCGAGAATGCGCTCGATGCGGGCGCCACCCGTATCGAAATCGCCACTGCGGGCGGCGGCAAGACCTTGTTGCGGGTGACTGACAATGGCTGCGGCATGGGGCCGGACGATCTGGAACTGGCGGTGCGTCGCCATTGCACGTCCAAGCTCGATGACAATCTTCTCGATATCCGCACGCTCGGGTTTCGTGGCGAAGCTCTGCCATCGATCGGTTCGGTTGCCCGGCTGACGATCACCAGCCGGCCTGGTGGTGCCAGCCACGGTGCCGAGATCGGCGTTTTCGGTGGCAAGCTGCAGCCGGTGAAACCCGCCGCCGTCAACCAGGGTACCGTGGTCGAAGTCCGCGATCTCTTTTTCGCGACGCCGGCACGGCTCAACTTCATGAAGACCGAACGGGCGGAAGCATCCGCCATCTCCGAGGTCGTGCGGCGCATGGCGATCGCCTTTCCGGAGGTGCGTTTCGTGCTGTCCGGCTCTGATCGCACGACGCTGGAATTCGCTTCTACCGGTGATGACCGGCTGGCCCGCATCGCCCAGGTGCTGGGCCGGGATTTCCGCGACAATGCGATCGAGATCGATGCCGAGCGCGAGGGCGCGCGGCTGACCGGCTTTGCCGGAGTACCGACTTTCAATCGTGGCAATTCATTGCAGCAATATGCCTTCGTCAATGGCCGTCCGGTACAGGACAAACTGATCTGGTCGGCATTGCGGGCCGCCTATGCCGAGACCATCCCGCAGGGGCGCTATCCGGTGGCCGTATTGTCACTGACGATCGATCCGGATGTCGTCGATGTCAACGTGCACCCGGCAAAGTCCGACGTCCGCTTCCGTGATCCGGGAATGATACGCGGCCTGATCATCGGCGCGATCCGCCAGGCGCTGGCTCAAGATGGCGACCGGGCTTCGACCACCGGTGCCAGCGGGCTGATGCGAGCCTTCCGGCCGGAGCCGCAAAGGCAAAACGCAAACTGGACGGCCGCCTCCTCCCCCTACCGGCCTATGGATTTCGGCTCGGAGTCCAATGGCTTCAGCGAACGGCCGCAGGCAGCCTTTGCCGAAATGGCGATACCGTCCGCTCGCGCCCCAATGAGCGAACCCGAACTGGCGGCGGCTCCGCAACCGGATAAAGCCCACCCGCTGGGTGCGGCGCGGGCACAGCTGCACGAAAACTACATCGTTGCCCAGACCGAAGACGGCCTCGTCATCGTCGATCAGCATGCCGCCCATGAACGGCTGGTGTTCGAGGAATTGCGCAAGGGCCTGAATTCGCGGCCGATCCCGGCCCAGGCCCTGCTCATTCCCGAGATCGTCGATCTGCCGGAAGACGATTGCGACCGGTTGATCAGCCATTCGGCCGAATTCTCAAGGCTCGGGCTCGGCATCGAACGGTTCGGCCCGGGTGCCATCGCCATCCGCGAGACACCTTCCATGCTCGGCGAGATGGATGCGGTTGGGCTGGTACGGCAACTGGCCGACGAACTGGCCGAATGGGATACCGCCAACGGTCTTGCCAGCCGGCTCGATTATCTCGCTGCTACGATGGCCTGCCACGGCTCGGTGCGTTCCGGACGGCGGCTGCGCCCCGAGGAAATGAACGCGCTGCTCAGGCAGATGGAGGCGACGCCCGGTTCTGGCCAGTGCAACCACGGACGACCGACCTATATCGAGCTGAAGCTTTCCGATATCGAACGGCTGTTCGGGCGCAGTTAAGCAGCCAGTCCGTCAATTGCGCTGGAAATCTCGGCAATGTCGCGCTAGAGCATGGTCACAACAGATGACGCTGGAACGCTCGTCTTGACGCGTTCATCCGGATGCCCGTCGAGACAGCGCCACCAAAGAGCGGACGACAAGTGATGCGGGGTCGCAGGACGATGAACAGATTTGAGGGCAACAGCAACCGGGAAGCCAAAATCCGCTATCTCGACGGCGACTTCCAGATCGTGCTGCCCGGATCGCATGTCATCTGCGCGATGACCGGCGCGGTCATCCCCGTCGATGAGTTGCGTTACTGGAGCGTTGCGCGGCAAGAGCCCTATGCCGACGCCGAAGCCTCCTATGAGGCCGACAAGCGTGCCGGCATCCTGCCAAACCAGAAGTAAATCTGCTTCATTCCTACCGGATCACCTCTTGCAGCCTGCGCTTACGACTTGCGCAGGTTTCGGGTGCGGGCCGCGTTGACGGCTGCGTCGATGATCTTAGCCGGTGATCCGGGATCGTCGAAACGGACTTCCACTTCGATCACCCGGCTTTTTTCCATCAGTTCTCCGGCACGTCCATGCCCGGGTTCCAGTCGCACCATGTCCTTGGCAGTGGTCACCAACTGATAGCCGTGGGCGGCGGCATGGTCGAGAAGATCGCCGATCTCGTCCTCGGTAAAATGATGATGATCGGGAAAGCTGCGGGTTTCGGCGATGACCGCCCCCGTTTCGCGAACCGTACGGAAGAATTTTTCCGGATCGGCAATACCGGCCCAAGCCAAAACCTGCACATCCTTCAGCCCACCATCATCGAGATGTTCGACATTGGCGGCATAAATCTGCTTGCCGGCGCGGGCGGAGCGGCGGATCAGGGCATCGGCGCGATCGCCGTTGCCGATCTTCAACAGCGCGGAGGCATGACGGATCTGCTGGGGGATCGGCGCCCGCACAGGACCGGCAGGGATCAGGAAGCCGTTGCCGATGCCACGGCGGCTATCGATCACCAGCAGGGAAAAATCGAATGTCAGCCGGGCGCTCTGAAAACCGTCGTCCATGATGATGAGGTCGGCGCCCTCAGCCACCAGCCGGCGCGCGCCTTCGACGCGTTTGCGGCAAACCACGGCCAGCCCCTCGCGGGCGAGAAGCAGCGGTTCGTCGCCGACGTCGCGGGCCCGGTGATGCGCCGGATCGACCACGGTCGTGACATCAAGCGAACCGCCATAACCGCGGCTGAGGAAGCCGGGTTTCAACCCGCGCTGACGGGCAGCCCGGGCAAGCGCGATTGCGGTCGGCGTCTTGCCTGCTCCACCAACGGTGAAATTGCCCACGCAAATGACCGGAACTGGCACGGATGCGCGCCGCGCGTGATCCATGCGCGAGCCGGAAATACGCCCGTAAATCCAGGAAAACGGCCAGAGTCCGTAGGCGCGCCAATCCGCTTTTGTCCACCAGAATGGCGGTGCATCAGAAACCATCAGTCCTTCCAGGCCTCCCGCGCCGGCCGGTCACTCCCGGTTTTCGCAATCTTCTGCGCGGCAAATTCGTGTCCTATCGAAAACATTTTCTCAGCAGAGAAAACACTCCCGATCCGCGACACCAAACGTCAGATCGCCGGGAATTGCAAGCCGCGGGCGTACCAGCAGGCCCGATCGGCTGTTGACGCAGCACTGCCAAGCATGCCTGCGGCGCCTGCCACAACCCAGGCGGTATACCGAGTATTAACCAGACTACGGCACTCTCGATTAACCAGGTTTGGTGCCCTCCGTTTTCTTGTTTTTCGTAGCGGATCTAAAAATGAATATAAGTTTCAACTCGGCGGCCACCGCCGCTTTGGCGATTCTGCGCCATAATGACAGCACTCATGCCAAGATGCAGGATGTCATCACCACCGGCATGCGGATATCGGAAGCCGCCGACAATGCTGCCTATTGGTCGATCGCCACCGATATGCGCAACACCACCAAGGCCACGAGCACCGTAATCGACGCACTTGAACTGGGTGCCGCGCTGGTCGATGTGTCCTATCAGGGGATGGAGGACCTGATCTCCATCACATCCGAGATCAAGACCAAGATCATGGCGATGAAGGAGCCTGGCGTCGATCGCTACAAGGTCAGCGCCGAGATTTACGAACTGGAAAAACAGTTTCTCTCGACGACGCAGTCGTCGTCATTCAACGGGCGCAACCTTCTGGCGCCCGGCGAACTGCACTATACCGAGAAAAGCTATGTCGACGGCAACGGCAAGACGTTGAACTATATCGAGATGAGCCCCCCGGACACCAATGTCGCCTTTGGCGGCATCGTTGCAAGCTATACCAAAGGCACGGTCGGCATCATCAACATCTATGGCGACAGCAACCTCAATGTGTTCGGCCCTGCCACCTACAAGAACGCCGACGGCAGCACGTCGGCGCAGAACGGGTTGGTCGATACCCCGCAAGCCGACGGCATGACCGGCGGCGTGCCGCACCCGGACCCGGCCAAGACCACCGCATGGCTGCCAGCCTTCAACGGCCGCACCCAGATCGGCCTTGGCACCGACGATATGTTCAGCGCCTCGCATATGGGCGAGGTCCCTGCCGATCTCGTTGAAACAGCAACCGATCTGCTGCTGAAGCGCTATGACGATATCCACAAGACGCTGACCGACCGGGCAGCAACGCTTGGATCGCTCAGCATGCGCATCGACATGCAGACGGATTTCAACAGGACCCTGACCGCGACGATCCAGAAGGGTATCGGCCGCCTGGTGGACGCCGACATGAGCGATGCCTCGACCAAGCTCAAGGCCGTCCAGGCACAGGTCCAGCTGGCGGTTCAGGCGCTCAACATCGCCAACAACGCGCCGTCACTGCTGATGCAGCTGTTCCGCTGACGGCTGGGGTGGGCGTTAGACCAGTACCGTCTCAAGTTCGGTGATGTCGTTCAAGCAATGATCCGATGCCGCCGCGAGCGATTGCGGCGAGCCGGTGCCAGTCAGAACGGCAACCGTCAGGCCGACACCAGCATTGCGGCCCATGTGCAGGTCGTGATTGTTATCACCGACGACGGCGACCTGGTGGGGCTCAAGCCCCGTCGCCGCGCAGAAACCGTGCACCATGCCCGGCTGGGGCTTGGTGCCGAACCCGCTGTCATAACCTGCGACATAGTGCAGGTACCCGTCGAAACCGAAACGCTTGGCGGTTTCGCGGATCGAGCGTTCATTGTCGCTGGAGGCGACGCCAAGACGATAGCCCTTGGCATGCAGATTGGCAAAGAACGTGGCGAGATCGGTGACCGGCACCGCATATCCAGCCGAATTGGAAAACAGTCCGTCGAGCTTCACCGTCAGTGCCTCAACCGTATAGGGCGCGCCCGCCGCGACCATGCCGGTGGCAATCTCCACGGTATTGCCTGCGGCCAGCAGGCTGTCGGGCAGGACGTGGCCGGTGTCGGGATCCATGCCACCGGCGACCAGCAGTCGCTTTGCCAGTTCGGCGTCGCCATTGGCGGCGATGCTGGCGACTTCATAGTTCACCGGCACCCAGCTCTTCACATAGTCGAGCAGCGTCCCGTCCTTGTCGAAGAGAATGCCGGAAATGGTCTTGTCGGTCGTCATGGATGCCCCACCGGAAGAAAGTGTCAGTTATCACCGCGTGGCTGCAGCCGCGCCTTCACCGTCAGCGGATTGATATAAGGCTCCAGGCCCCGGATCGTCGCCGACAGCGCTCCGCGCATTTCATGCACGGTTTCGAGCCCGGCATCGATCATCTTGCGACGAACCTCGTCGTTGACGAGAAGATAATTCACGCCCTTGGCCAACATCTCGACATCACGGATGATCTTGGCGCTGCCGTTCTTGGCGAGCATCTGGTAGGTATCGCGGAAATTCTGGACATTGCCGCCCGAAAGGATGGCGCAGCCAAGCATGGCCGGCTCCAGCGGGTTCTGCCCGCCTTCGCCAAACAACGAGCGGCCGACAAAGGCAACCTCGGTCAAACGCAGATAGAGCCCCATCTCCCCGATCGTATCTCCGAGAAAGATATCGGTTTCCGGCGTGATCGGGTCGTTGCGGGTGCGCCGCGCGACCGTCAGCCCCTTGGACGTGAGCATCGCCTCGATCGCATCGCAGCGCTCGGGATGGCGGGGTACAATGATGGTCAGGAGGCCGGTGCGTTCCTTCAGGGCGCGATGAACGATACCGGCGGCATTTTCCTCGCCCTCGAACGTGGAGATGGCAGCCCAGGTCTTGCGGTCACGAATTTGCTGGCGGTAGTGCTTCAGCGCCTGGTTGTCATACGGCGGCGCATCGGTATCGACCTTCAGATTACCCGACACCATGACCGGCAGCGCGCCGAGCGTGCGGAAGCGTTCAGCATCGGCCTCGGACTGGGCAATGACAAGCGCCAGGTTTTCAAAGAGCGCGTCAGCCAGCCAGAGGCGCTTCTTCCAGCGGCCGAAGGTCCGGTCCGACAGGCGGCCGTTGACGAGAACCTGTGGAATATGGCGCCGACCAAGCTCCATCATCGTCATCGGCCAGATCTCCGACTCCGCGATGATTGCCAGATCCGGCTCCCAATAATCGAGGAACCGGCTGACAGCCGGTTTGAAATCGAGCGGCACATATTGATGAATGACGCGTGAGCCGAGCCGATCGGCGACAATGCGCGCCGATGTCTTCGTACCCGTGGTCAAGACCACCGAGATGCCGCGGCGCGCGACTTCATTGATCAGCGGGATGATGGCAGTGGTTTCGCCGACGCTGGCCGCATGAAACCAGACCAGCGGCCCTTGCGGGCGTGGTGCGCTGGCATGGCCATAGCGCTCCTGGCGGCGGGCACTGTCTTCCTTGCCCTTGGCGGCCCGGGCGGCGAGGTAGCCCCAGACCAACGGATAGACCGCGGTGCCGATCCAGCGATAGCTGGACAGCGCCAGCCGGGCGAGCATACGGGTCATATGGACAGGCCCCCCGCGCAGCGGCGGCCACGAAGGCTATCCGCGTGTGCGGCGGCGGCCCGTTCAGCCGCGCGGTTTACCTGCCCAAAACGCCTTGGCATCAAGCCTGTTCCGGATCCAGCAGCCGGTGCATGTGCACGATGAAATAGCGCATATGGGCGTTGTCGACGGTCAACTGGGCCTTGGACTTCCAGGCCGTGAGGGCACTGTCATAGTCAGGGTAGATGCCGACGACATCGAGTTTTTCCAGATCGCGGAACTCAACACCGGTCAGCGTTGTCAGTTCACCGCCGAACACCAGATGCAGACGCTGCTTAGTTTCCAAATTCTGAGCCATCAGACCTTCCAATTTTCTTGTCGTATTTTCTTGTGGTTTGCGGCATTCAGCCGGAAAGGTCAATGGCCCTCCAGCCCCCGTGACGCGGCAATCAACGCCGGTAATGCAGGCTTTGCCGCCGCACACAGGACCGTATGGCGAACATTGGGGCGATTGTAGGAAAGCGGCTGTCCGTCCAGGTTAAAAACTGCCCCACCCGCCCGCTCCAGGATCAGATCGGCCGCTGCCAGATCCCAATCATGCGAATTCTTCTTGACGACAGTGCCGTCGATCCGGCCATCGGCGATCATCGCAATCCGGTAGGCCAGCGACGGCACATGGGGGATGCGCGACACGCTGGCCCGGAAGCCGGGCTCCAGCAAGCCGACGGTTTCTTCGGCAAGTGCAATCCGCAACATCTCCGCGCCCATCGGCCTGACGGTAATCGGTTCGCCGTTCTTCAGCACCTCGCCCGACGCTGTCGCCTGAAACAGTTCGCCAAGCGCCGGAGCGAAAAGAACGCCAGCGACAGGCCGGCCAAGATGCACGACAGCGACGCTGACGCACCAGACATCCTTGCCGGCGATAAAGGCGCGAGTGCCATCGATCGGATCGACAACGAAGACGGTATCGCAGCCGAGCCTCGCCTCGTCATCGTCGGTTTCCTCCGACAGCCAGCCATAGTTTGGCCGGGCTGCCAGAAGCTTTTCCTTGAGGATATCGTTGGCAGCGAAATCCGCCTCGCTGACAGGCGAGCGGCCGCCGTTCTTCCACTGGACGTCCGGATCCTTGCGGAAGTAGGACATCGCCTTTTCACCCGCAGCCTTCGCCGCCATCGTGATCAACTCCAGATCACTGGACCATTGCTCCGGCGATGGGCGAACGGCATTCATGTCAAACTTCCGTTTCCCGCGGCATCCGCCGCGTTAAAGATGCGTGTAGTAGCGCTTACTTACCGGCGAGCGTCATGCCTTCAATAGCAAGCGTCGGGGCAGCTATGCCGAACTTGCGGTCAATATCGTCGGCAAGCGTGATGGCAAAGAACATCTGCTTGAGATTGGAAGCAATCGTTACCTCCGAGACCGGGAAGGTCAATTCGCCATTCTCGATCCAGAAACCGGATGCACCACGGCTGTATTCGCCGGTCAGCATATTGACGCCCTGACCGATCAGTTCGGTCACATAAAAACCCGTTCCGATGCTGCGGATCAGGTCTTCGCGCGAGATATTGCCGGGTTCCAGCGCAAAGTTGGTCGCAGAAGGGGAGACCGCGGTGCCGCCGCGCACGCCGCGCCCGTTGGTCTCCAGACCCAATTCCCGGCCGGTCGATGTGGACAGGAACCACTGCTGCAGCACGCCATCCTCGATCATCGACAATTTCTGCCCGGTGACACCTTCGCCGTCGAACGGGCGGGACGACGAACCGCGCACCACCAACGGATCATCGGTGACCGTAATCCCGGCCTTCATCACCGGCTTTCCCATCATGTCGCGCAGGAACGAGGTCTTGCGGGCAACCGACGCACCATTGATCGCACCGGCAATGTGTCCGGCAAAACCGCGCGACATGCGCGGATCAAACACGACAGTGACGTTTTTCTGCGTCGGCACCTGGCGCGGACCAATGCGCGCAACTGCCCGTTCGCCAGCCGTGCGGCCGATCTCGGCTGCGGATTTCAGGTCGGCGAAATAAAGGCGGCTGTCGAAGTCGTAGTCGCGCTCCATCTTGGTGCCGTCGCCGGCAATGGCGCTGACGGAACGGCCGAAACGCGTGCCCATATAGGCACCGGAAAAACCATGCGACGTGACCAGTACTAGGCCGCCCATGCCGGCGGAGGCGCCTGCACCGCTGGAGTTGGTAACGCCGCTGACGGCAAGCGCTGCCTCTTCAGCCTCGAGTGCTGCAGCGGTCAACGTTTCCGTCGAGACTTCCGTTGAATCGTAAAGTTCGAGGTCAGGGTAGGATTTTGCCAGCCGCTCGCTGTCTGCAAGGCTTGCATACGGGTCTTCAGGAGAGGCCTTGGCCATCGCCACGGCACGCTCGGCCAAGACCTTGAGATCGAACCCCGGATTGGCAGAAACGCTGGCGACACGACGGCCAACGAAAACCCGCAACGAGAAATCATCACTTTCCGAGGCATCGGTGCCCTCGACCTTGCCGAGGCGAACGGAAACGGACCGTGAGCGTCCCCGGACCACCACGGCATCCGCCTGGTCGGCCCCCGCTTTCAGCGCCAAATCGATGAGCGCTGCCGCCCTTGTCTGCAGAACACCGGAATCGATAATATCGGACATGATTTAGCCTTTCATTCCCGCTCCATTTATTGTGCAGTAGGACCGGCATCAAGGGCATATCCTGATTCTTGATCGCCGCCTCCGGCCAAATGCCGAATTTAGGGCGACTCCTGCCCGCCCAGACACGCCAGAGCTGCAACATGCAGCTGCGCGCCAGGAAAGAACACGTAATGTCGACGACACCCGCCCTTACCTCACAGGCTCTGCTCTTGCTCGGCGGCGCCGTCGCGGCAGCGCCGATCTTCAAGAAACTCGGGCTCGGCACCGTTCTCGGCTATCTTGCGGCCGGTATCATCATCGGCCCGCTGCTCCACCAGATCAGCGATGGCGAGCAGATCCTCGGATTTGCCGAGCTCGGCGTTGTCTTCCTGCTTTTCCTCATCGGACTGGAGCTGAAGCCATCCCGGCTCTGGCAGATGCGGCGCGATATCTTTGGGCTTGGCACCGCACAGGTCCTTGTGACCGGCACCGTGATCTCGGCGATCGTTTTCTGCAGCGGCCTGTTGGACTGGAGCGGCAGCATCATCACCGGTTTCGGACTGGCGCTGTCATCGACGGCCTTTGCGCTGCAGATTCTCGATGAAAAGGGCGATACCAATACGCGCTACGGTCAGCGTGCCTTTTCCGTCCTCCTCTTGCAGGATCTGGCGATCGTGCCGCTTTTGGCACTCATCCCACTGGTCGCGCTACAGGCCCCTGAAGATACGACACCGCCGCTTCAGGATTTCGCCGTAGCCATTGGCGCAATCCTGATCCTGGTCATTGCCGGCCGCTATCTGCTCAACCCACTCTTCCAGGTCATTGCCCGCACCGGGGCGCGCGAAGTCATGATCGCAGCAGCGCTGCTTATCGTCCTGGGGGCCGCCACGCTGATGCAGCTCGCAGGGCTTTCCATGGCGATGGGAGCCTTTCTCGCCGGCGTGCTTCTGGCGGAGTCGTCCTATCGGCATGAGCTCGAAGCCGATATCGAGCCTTTCCGCGGACTGCTGCTCGCCCTGTTTTTCATGGCGGTCGGGCTGTCACTGGACCTGCGTGTCATCACCGGAAACTATGTGCTGATCCTGATCGCCGTCCCCTTGCTGATGCTGGTCAAGGCCGTGGCCATCTATACGCTCTGCCGGATCACTGGCTCGCCGCATAATGATGCCGTGCGCATCGGCCTGCTCCTGCCACAGGGAGGCGAATTCGGTTTCGTGCTGTTCACGGCGGCGGCCACTGCAGGCGTGTTTCCCGACAGCTGGGCCTCGCTCCTGATCGTCGTCGTTACCCTGTCGATGGCGCTGACGCCTGCAGCCTCCGCCTTGGCCGGGCTGCTCATGCAGGATCAGGAAGAAGCAACGGAAGAGCTGGAAGAGGATTTCGACGGCGCCGGTGCCGATGTGCTGATGATCGGGTTTTCCCGCTTCGGCCAGATCGCCTCGCAGATCCTTCTGGCAGGTGGCCGAGAAGTGACAATCATCGATCATTCCGCCGCCCGCGTCCGGCAGGCGGCAACTTTCGGATTCCGCATCTATTTCGGCGATGGAACACGGCTGGACGTGCTGCGCGCGGCCGGGATCGAGCGAGCCAAGATCGTCGCCGTCTGCACCCAGAAACAGGCAATCACCGACAGGATCGTCGATATGGTGCAGGCGGAATATCCGAATGCCCGGATTTACGCACGCGCCTATGACCGGCTGCACACCCTGTCGCTGCGCGCCCGCGGCGTCGATTACGAGTTGCGCGAGACGTTCGAGTCCGGCCTGGTGTTCGGCCGCAAGACGCTGGAAGGATTGGGGATCGCCGACAACGAGGCGCAAGAAATCATGAACGATATTCGCCGTCGCGACGAGGCCCGGCTGGTGGTGCAGGAAGCGGAGGGCATCACCGCCGGGCGCGACATGCTGCATTTCGAACCGGTCAAGCCAGAGCCACTGATCAAGCCGAAGCGCGAGACAGCATCCTCGCTGGCAGCCGATGACGACATCCTGCCGTCAGGCCCTGCCAGCAAGGCAAAGCCTGCAAACGACGCTCTGGCCGGAGCCGATTGATCCGTCTCAGCCCCGGGCTCTCGCGCTGAAGGCGGCATCAAGCGCTGTCTTCAGCTGATCCTTCACCGCAACAGTCGCGGTCAGCACTTCCTGCGCCTTCAAGAAATCCATCACCCGGAAACGGTTGACCTCCGGGCGCAGCAGAATGTGCGGCGGATGCGCCTTCACCTTCATGGCAATGATCGATTGCATCATCAGCTGGCTTGCCCCGAACAGACTGTCGATGCGGCTCGGCATGGTCTCGCCGTCGCCATCCGGGCCGCCGACCACGTCGACGCCAATGACGATATCGGCACGGCCCATCAGGTGATCGAAGGGAACCGGATTGTAGATGCCACCATCGATCATCACACGCCCGTTAATCCGGACGGGCATGAACATGGCCGGGATTGCCGCCGATGCAGCCAGAGCTTGATGAAGATCGCCGCTCTGGCAGACATGTTCCGCCTGCCCGTAATAATCCGTCACGGCAATCTGCAGCGGAATACCGAGTTCGCCAAAGTCTTTCGGGATCGCCTCCGGCAGGAAAGCGGGCAGAATTCTCTCCAGATTGAACTGCCCGAACCGGAAGCCACCGGCCACGGCCTGCGTGAAGCTCGACGGGCGTAGACTCCAGAGGCGGTTGACGATCTCCTTGCGGCGGCCAACGGTCGCAAGCGTATGGTCGCGGATGTCGGCACCTGTGAGGCCCGCCGCCATGCCCGCCCCCATGATCGCCCCAATGGATGAGCCAGCAATGGCAACCGGGCGAATACCGAGTTCGTTCAGCGTTTCGATGACGTGAATATGGGCGAGGCCGCGCGCGCCGCCACCGCCAAAGGCGATGGCAACGGTCGGATCCGCCGATTTTTTCAATGTTTCGAAGCCTTGCGTCATGCTCAGCGTCTTTCCGGTATCACGCGGCGCGGTAACGGTAGAAATGCATCTTGGTTTCGCCGAATAGGCGGTCGTCGATGAAGTCGAACCCAGTCTGCAAGACGGGATGCACATCGGCCCGCTCTTCGAGCACGGCAAGTGCACCCGGCACCAGCCAGCCGCCACTCGCAGCCGACGCAAGTGCCTTTTCTCCGAAGCCCTTGCCATAGGGCGGATCGGCAAACAGGAAATTGAACGGCTCGACGGTGCCGGCCGGACCGAGATCGGTCGCATCGCGACGGAAGACACGTGCCCGACCGGTCAGGCCGAACGCTTCGATATTGGTGCGCAGCAGTCCCCTGCCCTCAGCGCCCATTTCAACGAACAGCGCCTGTCGGCAGCCGCGCGACAGGGCTTCAAGCCCGACCGCGCCAGTGCCGGCAAAGAGATCGAGAACACGGCCGCCGAGCGCTTCCGGATAGGAATGGCTCAGGATGTTGAACAGGCTTTCGCGCGTCCGGTCCGTGGTCGGCCGGATGTCGTTGGAATTGGGCGTTGCGAGCCCGCGCCCGCGAAACTCGCCACCGACGATCCGCACCGGCGCTTAGTTCCCGCGTCCGCGTGGCTTACCACCACCGGCCGGACGGCCCCCCGAAGGCTTGCCGCCGCCCGTGCCGGGCTTGCGCGGACCACCGGTCTTGGCGCCGAACGGCTTTGCGCCACCCGGCTTGCCGCCAAACGATTTTCCACCGGAAGGCCGGTCGCCAGAGGGCTTGCCACCGAACGGACGGTCACCGTCGCGACGCGGCGGGCGGTCGCCCTGGGGACGATCCCCACGCGGTGGACGATCACCGAAATCACGCGGCTTGCGGTCGCCATCCTCACGCGAGAACGACTTTTCGCCAAAGGGCTTGCGCGGGCGGTCGCCTTGCGGGCGATCACCGGCAGGCCGATCGCTTCTGGGCCGGTCGGAGAACGAACGGGCGCCTTCGGCACGCGGTTTGCGAGCACCGAACGGCTTGTCGCCATCGCGACGCGGCGGACGATCCCCCTGAGGACGATCGCCACGCGGGGCGCGGTCGCCAAAACTGCGGCCACCACGATCATCACCACCGGAACGCCTGCGGTCGCTGCCACGGCCTTCATCGCGGCTTGGCTCGTCAGTTGCGCGGATCCAATCGTTGTCGTCGGAATCACGGGTCACGATCACACGCGGGCCACGGTCGGGGCGGTCGTAGACCGACGCCTTCTTGCGGTCCGGATCGAACTTCCTGTTGGACTTGGTCGCGACGCCGTCCTTGTTGCGGCCGTAGCGCTTGCTCGTCGGCGCGCCTTCCGGGCGCTCGCGGCGGACTGGCTTCTCGGCACCATCGGCAGCCTGTGCGTCCTTCGGCTTCTTTTCCGCCAGCGGCTTGGCGCCGGGCGCCATCCAGACATTGGCCTTGCGGGCGCGAAAACCCGGTTCACGCTTCGGCTCGTCGAATTTCGCAGCCGGCGCATCACGTCCGCCACGGTCATTGCGGTCACCACGGCCGCCGCTGCGGTCATCACGCCGTGTTGTATCGAGGCGCGACAGCGCCCGCTCGCGCTTGTCGCCGGCCTTTTCCTTGAAACCACCGCGTTCGCGGGCTTCCGGCTTTCCGGCGGCCCATTCGTTCTTCTGCGGCTTTTCGTCTTCGGCGGCAGCGTCGAAGATCGGTGCATCGAAATTCGCCTTGGCATCCTCGATCAGGCGAGGACCCAGCTGGTCGCGCAGCGTGCGGCCACGGATTTCCTGCGCCTGGCCTTCCGGCAGTTCGCCGAGCTGGAACGGACCGTAGGAAATGCGGATCAACCGGTTCACGTCGAGGCCGAGCGCGCCCATGACGTTCTTGATTTCGCGGTTCTTGCCTTCGCGCAGGCCCATGGTGATCCAGACGTTGGAACCCTGAACCTTGTCGAGCGTCGCATCGATGGCGCCGTAGAGCACGCCGTCGACGGCAATGCCGTCCTTCAGCTTGTCGAGCGCCGCTTGGTCGATCGAACCATGCGCGCGGACGCGGTAGCGGCGCAGCCAGCCAGTGGCGGGCAGTTCGAGAACACGAGCCAGACCGCCATCATTGGTGAGCAGCAGCAGGCCTTCGGTGTTGATGTCGAGACGGCCGATGGACAGGACGCGCGGCAGGTCTTCCGGCAAGTTGTCAAAAACCGTCGGGCGGCCTTCCGGATCGGAATTGGTGGTCACCAGGCCAGACGGCTTGTGATAGAGCCAGAGGCGAGTGCGTTCGATGCCGCGGATCGGCTGGCCATCCACTTCAATGTGATCGGCGAGCGTCGCGTTGACGACCGGGCTGTCGAGCAGCTTGCCGTTCAGCGAAACGCGGCCTTCCATGATCATGCGCTCGATATCGCGGCGCGAGGCCACGCCAGCGCGCGCCATGATCTTGGAAATACGCTGCGGCACATCGGCGCCGACGGTTTCTGCCGCCGCCGGCCGTGGCTTGCGCGGCTTTTCCGTTTCGTTCGTTTCGCCCGAATGATCGGCAGCGGTCTTGCGCGCGCCGGTATGGGGCTTCTTGTCGGACCGTACGGGCTTGCCGCCAGGCCGCTGGGGCTTGTCTTTGAATGTCATTTGTGTTGCCTGCCTTTTGGGCTGTCCTATCAGGTCACGGCCCTTGGGTTAAGAGAAATTATCACGGGTCTTAACGATGGCTGAAACGAGCCGGTTTATGGATTTGGCCTTGGAAGAAGCCAGAATGGCGGCGGCGCGTGGCGAAGTGCCGGTCGGCGCCGTCCTTGTCGTCAATGGCGCGGTCATCGCCAGCGCCGGAAACCGCACGCGCGAGCGCAACGATGTCACCGCGCATGCCGAAATCGAAGTGATCCGCGCGGCAGCAGGCGCCATCGGGGCAGAACGGCTGAACGGTGCCGATCTCTACGTCACGCTGGAGCCCTGCACCATGTGCGCGGCAGCGATTTCGTTTGCCCGTCTGCGCCGGGTATATTATGGCGCCGAAGATCCGAAGGGCGGCGGCGTCGACAATGGCGTCCGCTTCTTCCATCAACCGACCTGCCATCATGCGCCGGATGTGTATTCCGGTCTTTCCGGTCAGAGTGCGGCAGATATCCTCAGGGCGTTCTTTGCCGGAAGACGCTAAACAGCCAAACAGGAAATCCTATCCGGCAGCAAAGCTTTCAAGAGCCGCGCCGGACAGGCGATAGCGTGTCCATTCCGACAGCGGCTCGGCGCCGATTGCCTCATAGGCCTTGATCGCCGGCTCGTTCCAGTCGAGCACGCTCCACTCGAAGCGGCCGCATCCCTTCTCGACCGCGATCTGCGCCAGATAGCGCAGCATCGTGCGCCCGGCGCCCGATCCGCGCTGGTCCGGCGTGATATACAGGTCTTCGAGATAAAGCCCGTTGCGCGCCAGCCATGTGGAATAGCTGAAGAACCACACGGCGAAACCGACGGGAACGCCATCGCGCTCGCAGATCGCCGCATGCGAAACGGAATTTTCGCCGAACAGCGAAGAGGTGACCGACTGAACGGTCGCCTCGACCTCGTGGCCGGCCTTCTCGTAGATTGCCAATTCGGTGATGAAACGCAGGATCGTGCCTGCGTCGTCAGGTGTGGCCGCGCGGATCTTGAACATGCCGGATCAGAAAACCTGGTACCACTTCTTGCCGCTGCCCTTGATCGCGGCTTCCTTCTTGCGGCGGCGCTCCTTGACCTGTTCCGGCTCGCCCAGATCCGCCGTCGCCTCTTCCGGCAGCTTGCGGTATTCGAGCGGCGGGTCGCTGAGGAACCGGCGCTTGTCGGCATAGGCGCCCATCTGGATCTTGCGGGCCTCGCGATAGGCCTGTGTCTGCTCGCTCTTGGTCAAGGCCCGACCGTTGGCACTCGCCTTGGCCAGCGGCGAAACGTAGTTCGGATTATCGGCATTGGCGTCGGCTTCCTCGCGCAGACGCTGGCGCGTGTCTTCCGGCGATTCGAGCCACTGCGGATTGTCTTTGGTCGCCAGGTTTTGCTGCGGCTGCACGAGTTGCGCCGTTTCGCTCGAGGGCGGCAACACCAGGCCGGGGCGCGGCTGATACTTGACGTTGTTGGGATTGGACGGCGCGATGCTGACTGCACTGCCAAGGTCATCGACCAGATGCTCGCCGGCGGTCTTGTCCGTGCCGTAGGTCGGGCCGCCGATGCAGCCGGTCAAGACAAAGCTGCCGGTTACAATGCCGAACAGGCCGGCATACAGTCGAAACTCTCGCGTCATTCCCATGAAAACCCTTCCAGCGGTGCCGGCACGATCGATACTTGAGCGGCATTGCTGCGCCCATGACGGATAAATCCGCCGATTTTCAGGCAGGTTTACCGGATGAACCGCAATTACGCAATTCATCCGGTAAACAATCCCTTAAGAAGCGTATCCGAGCTCGCGAAGCGCAATGGCATCGCGGGCGGAGACATCGGGGAATGCCGGATCGGAGCCGACATCGGCCGTGATGCGCCAGGACCGGGCGCATTTGACGCCTTCGGCAAGCACGGGCTCGACGCTGACTGATGCCAGATCGCCAAGCGAGAAGGCGCCGGCCGGTCCCATGCCCGCAACGATGGTGACGCCGGAAGTGATGCAGATTTCTGCAAAATCCTGACCATCCAATGCCTGCATCAGATCCGCATCGGCAACGTGCACCACCGGGGCCGCTTCCAGCGAAGAGCCGATCCGCTTGTCGCGGCGCTCGATTTCCAGAGCACCGGTGACGGCGCGGCGAACGTCGCGGATCTTCTTCCACTTCTCGGCCAGAGCCTCGTCGCGCCACTCGGCCGGCACGATCGGGAACTGTTCCAGATGCACGGAGACCGCAGACGGATCACGCGACAACCAGGCCTCTTCCGTGGTGAAGGGCAGCATCGGCGCAAGCCAGGTCACGAGGCACTCGAACAGCTTGCGGATGACCGCAAGCGAGGCACGGCGACGCAGGCTCGACGGCGCGTCGCAATAGAGCGCGTCCTTGCGGATATCGAAGTAGAAGGCCGAGAGCTCGACATTCGAGAAGTCGATCAGCGCGCGGGCGATCTTCTTGAAGTCGAAGGCGTCGTAGCCCTCGCGTACCAACTGGTCGAGTTCGGCCAGGCGATGCAGCATCAGGCGTTCGAGTTCGGGCATGTCAGCGAGAGCGATCTCCTCGCCCTTGTCATGGGCGAGCGTGCCGAGCATCCAGCGGATGGTGTTGCGTAGCTTGCGGTACGCATCGACATTGGTCTGGATGATCGTCTTGCCGAGACGCTGGTCCTCCCAATAATCCGTGGTCATGACCCAGAGACGCAGGATATCGGCGCCAGAATCCTTCATCACGTCCTGCGGCGAGACGACGTTGCCAAGCGACTTCGACATCTTCTGGCCCTTTTCGTCCATGGTGAAGCCATGGGTGATGACCGTATCGTAGGGCGCGCGGCCGCGGGTGGCGGCGGATTCGAGCAGCGAGGAATGGAACCAGCCGCGATGCTGGTCGGAACCTTCCAGATAGACGTCCGCCGGCCATTTCAGGTCCGGGCGGTCTTCCAGCGTGAAGGTGTGGGTCGAGCCACTGTCAAACCAGACGTCAAGGATGTCCATGACCTGTGTCCACTTGGATGCGTCATGCTTGTTGCCGAGGAAACGCTCCTTGGCACCGGCGGCAAACCAGGCATCCGCACCTTCGGCATCGAAGGCCTCGAGGATGCGGGCATTGACCTCGGCATCCTGCAGGACATTGCCTTCTTCGTCGGCAAAGACGCAGATCGGCACGCCCCAGGCGCGCTGACGCGACAGAACCCAGTCCGGGCGCTGTTCGATCATGGCGCGCAGGCGGTTCTGGCCGGCAGCCGGCACGAAACGGGTGTCGTCGATCGCGGTCAGGGCGCGGGTGCGCAGCGTCGTGCCGTCCGTCAGGTCCTTGTCCATATAGACGAACCACTGCGGCGTATTGCGGAAGATGATCGGCTTCTTGGAGCGCCAGCTGTGCGGATACTGGTGCTTCAGGCGGCCGCGGGCAAACAGCGCGTTGCGCTCGATCAGCGCCTTGATGACGCGGTCGTTGGCATCACCCTTCTTGCCGTTGTCGTCCATGACGCGGGCGCCCTCAAAACCGGGAGCGTCGGCGGTGTAGGTGCCCGAGTCATCGACCGGGAACGGGATGCGCGTGTCGATGCCACGGGCTTCGAGTTCCTTGACGCCCGACATCCAGGCCTCGAAGTCTTCGCGGCCGTGCGACGGCGCGGTGTGGACGAAGCCAGTACCGGCATCGTCAGTGACGTGATCACCTGGGAGGAGTGGGACGACGAAGTCGTAGCCGAGATCCTTGAGTGGGTGGGCAGCCGTGAGACCCGCAAGATCGTCTGCCGACACGTCGAGCAGACGCTTGAACGTCAGCTTGGACTTGGCGGCGGATTCGTCTGCAAGCGCATCGGCGAAGATCAGCTTCTCGCCCGGACGCGGACCAAAGTCGTTCTCGGCAGCCGTCACTTCGTACAGGCCATAGGAGACCTTCGGCGAATAGGCGACGGCGCGGTTGCCCGGGATCGTCCAGGGCGTAGTCGTCCAGATGACAACATGGGCGCCGACGAGAGCCGGCGCACCGGCAGCCACCGGGAACTTCACCCAGATCGCATCGCTCTCATATTCATGATACTCG
Source organism: Rhizobium sp. Root1334 (assembly GCF_001426665.1). GTDB lineage: Bacteria > Pseudomonadota > Alphaproteobacteria > Rhizobiales > Rhizobiaceae > Pararhizobium. Next base: position 606,111 of record NZ_LMEY01000001.1, read on the forward strand.
ACCTCGGCTTCCGCCAGCGCCGTGCGCTCGACAACCGACCACATGATCGGCTTAGAGCCTCGGTAGAGCTGGCCGCTCATGGCGATCTTCAGGAGTTCGCCGGCGATGCGGCTTTCCGCGTGAAAATTCATCGTCAGGTACGGATTGTCGAAATCGCCGATGATGCCGAGGCGCTTGAACTCGTCGCCCTGGATCTTGATCCATTTTTCAGCGTAGGCGCGGCATTCCTTGCGGAACTCGATCATCGCGTCCGGCTGCTTCAGGTCTGGCTTGGCCTTGCCCTTGGCCCGGTAGTTTTCCTCTTCGATCTTCCACTCGATCGGCAGACCGTGGCAATCCCAGCCCGGAACATAGTTACTATCATAGCCGCGCATCTGGAACGAGCGGGTGATGACGTCTTTCAGGATCTTGTTCAGCGCGTGGCCGATGTGGATGTTGCCGTTGGCATAGGGAGGGCCGTCATGCAGGACGAACTTTTCGCGGCCAGCGGCGGAAGCCCGCAGCTTCTTGTAGAGGTCCATCTCACGCCAGCGGGCAACCGTTTCCGGCTCCTTCTGCGGCAGGCCGGCGCGCATCGGAAATTCGGTTTCCGGCAGATAGAGGGTCTTGGAATAATCGAGCTTTTCAACGGTATCGGTCATGGTTTCAGCAATCATATCTGGGCGCGTGTCGCCGCGCGTGCGAACGGGATATCATAAGGGAAACGGTGGCGTTCAGGCCGAACGCCGAAAACCCGGACCTTCCGGCTGCAGTCAGAGCGCTCAGAAGGCCGGGCCAATAATTCGCTGATCACGTATCAATCGACGATATCGGGTCATGGTGGCCGGTTGTTTAAGCGGTTTTTGCGCGAAAAGGAAGATGACAACGGCAAAGTTTCAAAGAACGATATGGTTCATTGTGATGAAACGTAATTTCCACTGCATTATATGATATTGGATCAGATAGCGCATCGCCGATAGCAAGGTCGAAACGGGAGCAACAGATGGTCAAGCGGACATTTTTTGTAAAGGCGGTCTGGGACCCTGAGGCAATGGTGTTTTATTCGGAAAGCGACATCGAAGGTTTCCACATCGAAGCCACCACGATCGACGAGTTCGAAGAGATTATTTTCGGTACGGCGATCGACCTGATTGTGGCGAACCATATCAGCCTGCCCGACCTTGCCGGAACGCCGTTACGTGACCTCATTCCAGCCATTCTCTGGCAGAGACCAGCGTTTCCGGTGGCGGCATAATGGTGCAAGGATACTACAGGCTGGTCTGTGATATCCTCCTTGCCCTCGGCTACGAATATCTAACAAATGCCAAAGGCTCACACGAGAAATGGCAATCGCGTGCCACCGGTAAAATGGTGCTCGTTCCGCGAAATTTGAAAAGCCGCCATACTGCGAACGCCATTCTCAAGACTGCGGGATCCGACCGCAAGCTTTGATACGGCCTCACTGGAAGCGACGAAGCGAACCGTATCGGACAAATCGGATAAGCTGACTCAGTCCTTCGGATTCGCCTGCATTGCGGCGCGCAGTGCATCGTTGATGCGGTCCTGCCAGCCGGGGCCATCGTCCTGGAAATAATGCAACACGGCGCTGTCGAGCTTGATCGACACCAGTTCCTTGGTTTCCGGCAGAGCGCGCTTTTCGACGGCTGGTGCCGGTGCCTTCTTGGCCGGTTTGAACAGGGCCTCTGCAGCATCCATGGCGCTGACGGGCCGGCGGGGCGTGGTAGCCATCGGCATTATCCTTTAGGAATTGGCATCCGGACCGAATGCGATTTTGCTGTCGATCACACTGAGCGGCTTGACGCCGGAAAGCAAGGCGCGGGCTTCCGCATCATCCTGCTTCATCTGCACCACCAGCGGATCGAGACCATCGAACTTCAGCTCATCGCGCAGATGGCCGAAGAAGGAGACCGAACAGATTTCACCATAGAGATCGCCGGAGAAATCGAAGACGAAGGTTTCGAGCAGGGCAATGCCGTCGCTATCGACCGTCGGGCGCTTGCCGAAGCTCGCCACACCATCATGAAGGCTGCCATCGGCGCGGCGGAAGCGCACGGCGTAGATACCGTTGCGCAATTCAACTTCCGGCGGCAGCTGCATGTTGGCGGTGGGATAACCCAGCGTGCGGCCAAGCTTCTTGCCGCCGATGACTTCCGCTTCCACCGTATAGCGGTAGCCGAGCAGACCGGCCGCCTGGGTGACATCGCCCTCGCCCAGCAATCCGCGAATATGGCTGGAGGAGATCACCGAGGCGTTCTCATCCCGAAACGCATCGACCAGCGTCACGCCAAAGCCGTTTTCGCCACCGGCAGCCATGAGGAAGGCAGGGCCGCCTTCCCTGCCCTTGCCGAAATGGAAATCGAAACCGGTGACCACATGGCTCGCATGCAGCCAGTCCATCAGGATGGAGCGGATGAAATCGGATGCGGACAGCTGCGAGAACGTCTTGTCGAACGGATATTCGATGACGGCGGAAAAACCCATGCCTTCAAGGATGCGTGCCTTCAGCGGTGCCGGCGTCAGCCGGAATACCGGCTGGTCCGGCCGGAAGACGCTGCGGGGATGCGGCTCGAAGGTGAGAACCAGCGCCGGAACGCCCCGCGCCTGCGCTTCTTCCAGCGCCCGGTTCAGAACCGATTGATGACCACGATGCACGCCATCGAAATTACCGATGGCGATGACGCCGCCGCGCAGCGCTTCGGGAAGAGGTTCGCGGGTCTCGTTGCGATGAAAAACTGTCATGTCCGTTCGCCAGTCGTCTCTCGTGCGGGCCGATCGCGCCAATCCGTCAAGCCAGTCTCGGCATCCACCATTTTGGCGTGACGCCTTCGTTTTTCAAGAATGCCGTCAGCTTGGATTCGTCGGTCTTTTCACCGGTCATATATTCGGCGGCGTGAATGCCCGCGCTGATATAAAGGACGTCGAGACCGAAATCCTGCGCGCCCTTGACATCCGTCGGCATGCCGTCACCAATCGCGATCACCCGTGACAGGTCGAGCCCGCCGCGCGCGGCCTTGGCTTCCGTCAGGGACGCCCGGTAAATCGGCACATAAGGTTTTCCGGAAATCCGGGTTTCGCCGCCAAGTTCTTCGTAAACCTTGGCAATGGCGCCAGCGCACGGAATGAGCTTGTGGCCACGCTCCACCACCAGATCCGGATTGGCGCAGATGAACGGCACCTTGCGCCTGGCAAGGCCGGTCAGCGTTGCGCGGTAATCCTCGGCAGTCTCGCTTTCGTCGTCAAAAAAGCCGGCGCAGACAATGATCTCGGCCTCCTCGGAGGAAACCATGCTGACGCCCAGGCCTTCGAGCAGCGGCAGGTCCTTTTCGGCGCCGATGAAATAGATCTTCTTCGGGCCGGCCGAAATCAGTGCGCGGGTGACATCGCCTGACGTGACGATCCGGTCATAGGCGCTGTCCGGCACGCCAAGGCCGCGGATCTGGACGATGACGCCGGGATGCGGGCGGGGCGAGTTGGTGATCAACACGACGGTCAGCCCCTTGGCGCGCGCTTCCGTCAGCGCCACGCAGGCGCCTTTGAACGCCTCGACGCCATTGTGCAGCACGCCCCAGACATCGCAGAGCACGACGTCATAACGGCTGGCAATGTCGCGAAAACTGTTGATCCGAACGGCCATGCTGGCTTCCCGCAGAAAAGAAATGGTCGGGCTGACATCGCAGGCAGACGTTAAAAACACAAGTCTCCATGGGAAAAATGGCGGCGGAATTCCAAGGTTTCCGGCGCGCAACGGGATCGAACCACTAAAATCCGCGGATCAGCCAACCGGCGGCCGCGCAGAGGACAAGCGTTGTCACGACGCCGCGCTTGAAGAAAAACAGCAGCGCGGCTGCCAGAAGTGCCAGGCAGAAGGACGGTAGCTGGAAGGTCTGCCAGACGGGGAGCGGCATGGAAACAGGCCCTGCAGCAAAGCGCTCCACGCTGGAAAAGAGAACGTGCAGACCGAACCAGATGGCCAGATTGAGGATAACGCCGGTGACCGCTGCCGAAATGGCCGCCAGCGCGCCGGACAAAGCCCTGTTGTTGCGCAAGGCCTCGACATAAGGAGCGCCCAGAAAAATCCAGAGGAAACAGGGCACGAAAGTCACCCATGTGGCGAGCGTCGCCCCGAGCAGGCCGGACATAAGCGGATCGAGCCCGAGCGGTGCACGGAAGGCCGCCATGAAGCCGACGAAGGACAGTACCAGCACCAACGGTCCCGGCGTAGTTTCGGCCAACGCCAGACCATCCAGCATCTCGCCGGGCTTGAGCCAATGATAGGTCTCGACCGCCTGCTGCGCGACATAGGCAAGAACCGCATAGGCCCCACCGAAGGTCACCACGGCCATCTTGGAGAAGAACAGCCCGATGGCGCTGTAAACGGTGTCAAATCCAAGCATCACACCGATGACGGCGAACGGCGCGATCCACAGCGCCAGCCAGGTGGCAAGAAGCTGAAACGTGCGGCCCCAGCTTGAAGCACCATCGGGAAAGCTGCTGTCGATGACCGACGGTTTATCGGCAAGTATCTGCTTTGCCGCCGCCGCCATGGCTTTTTCGCCAGTTGCGGGCTGCAGGCGCGTGGCAAGATATCCGGCAATGCCGGCCGCCAGCACGACAAGCGGGAATGGCAGATCAAAAAAGAACAGGGCTGCGAAGGCGAACGCTGCAACGATGAGCGCAAAGCGGGTTTTGAGCGCGCGGCGGCCGACGCGGATGACCGCCTCGACGACGATGGCCAGCACCGCCGCCTTCAGCCCGAAGAACAGGCTTGTCAGCCAGTCGGTCTCATGAAACAGCGCATAGGCCGACGACAAGCCGAGGATGACGAAAAAGCCCGGCAAAATGAACAGCAACCCGGCAACGATGCCACCGCGTGTGCCGTGCAGCAGCCAGCCGATATAGGTGGCAAGCTGCTGCGCCTCCGGCCCCGGCAGGAGCATGCAGAAATTCAGCGCATGCAGGAACCGGCTCTCGGAGATCCAGCGGCGTTCCTCCACCAACTCCCTATGCATCAATGCGATCTGCCCGGCCGGGCCGCCAAAACTGAGCAAACCGATCTTCGCCCAGACTTTGGTGGCTTCGCCGAATGTCGGATGCGATGGCGGCAGGATGACGGTTACCGCCTCATTCATGGCCTTTGGCCTTCTTCGCGATGTGCTGCACCCATTCGTGCTTTTCCTGTGTGGCGTCGCGCGCCCAGCGATAGAAGGCATCGTAGAGCGTCATGCCCGCTTCCAGCTGTTCCAGATCGTCGGCGAACATCCGCGAGAAACCGAGCGACGCCGCGAGCAGTCCGGCGGCTTCGGAAACCAGATCGAGCCTGTCGGTGTCGGCGGCGCGGACGATCAGGGCGAGATGCTGAAGTGCCGGAAATGCCAGACCAAATTCCTTGACCATCGTATCGAAGGTGCAGTTCTCTCCCCTGTGGCTCCAGAAGACATTTTCCACATCAAACGGTGTTGCATCGAAACGATCTGCTACGGCCTCAACCTCAGGGGCAGCGACAAAGAGGAATGTCGCGGCCGGATCGACGAAGCGGCGAATCAGCCACGGGCAAGCAATACGATCGATCTTGGGGCGAGAGCGCGTGACCCAGACTGTTCCGCCATTCGTGTTTTCACCCGGTAGGGCAGCGACTGGAACGAGCGGCAGGCGAGCAGCCTGCCAGGCTTCGAATCCGCCTTCCAGCGTCTCTGCCGTGGCACCGGCATTTCTGAGCCATGCAGCGACGCCTTCGGAGAGCTTCTTACCCTTCTGGCAAATCACAACCACCCAGCGACCGCGATAATCCGCCCCCCATCGCCGCACGTCGGCGTAAGGACGCCGGAAAGACGATGGGACAAGAAACGGCTGGGCGGCGAAGTCTTCATCGTCGCGCACATCTATGACGACCGGCCCTTTGGCCGTGCCGATCAGGCGGGCAAGTTTTTCGGTGGAAATAGCGTTATACGAGGCCATGGTTTACGTCCTTTTCGTGGGATTGGACGCGAAGTGATGGCATGACGCCTCGTGGGGCAGTTCGCAGACCCCATGCGCAAGTTAGACAAAAAAGCGGAAACCAAGTCAACCATATTTCCCGATGCAAAGAATCTTGCCGGGCCGTTCTTGACTCACCTCGATGCCGTCCTTATCTCCAAGCCGCTAGCACTCAAGCAATAGGAGTGCTAACATCCATCCATCGGATCGCAAAGACGGTCCGTGAAGTCATTTGATCGAGGGATTAGACAATGACAAGCACCAATTTCCGCCCGCTACATGACCGCGTCGTTGTACGTCGCGTCGAGTCTGAAGCCAAGACCAAGGGCGGCATCATCATTCCGGATACCGCCAAGGAAAAGCCGCAGGAAGGCGAAATCGTCGCTGTTGGCACCGGTACCCGTGACGACAAGGGCACGCTCATCGCGCTCGACGTCAAGGCTGGCGATCGCGTTCTGTTCGGCAAGTGGTCGGGCACCGAAGTCAAGCTCAACGGCGAAGACCTTCTGATCATGAAGGAAGCCGACATCATGGGCATCATCGGCTGATTTAGCCGGTTCCCGCCTTTTCACTTTCCATAAAACCAATTGGGCACCAGCCCGGGAGTTTTTAACATGGCAGCCAAAGAAATTAAGTTCGGCCGTACCGCGCGCGAAAAGATGCTGCGCGGCGTCGACATCCTCGCAGACGCAGTGAAGGTAACGCTGGGTCCTAAGGGCCGCAACGTCATCATCGACAAGTCCTTCGGCGCACCGCGCATCACCAAGGACGGCGTTTCCGTCGCCAAGGAAATCGAACTTGAAGACAAGTTCGAGAACATGGGCGCGCAGATGGTCCGTGAAGTTGCTTCGAAGACCAACGACATCGCCGGCGACGGCACCACGACTGCTACCGTTCTTGCGCAGGCCATCGTTCGCGAAGGCGGCAAGGCCGTTGCAGCCGGCATGAACCCGATGGACCTGAAGCGCGGCATCGACCTCGCAGTCGCAGCCATCGTCAAGGACCTCGTTGCCAAGGCAAAGAAGATCAGCACTTCGGACGAAGTGGCCCAGGTCGGCACGATCTCCGCCAACGGCGAAAAGGAAATCGGCCAGTACATCGCTGAAGCGATGCAGAAGGTCGGCAATGAAGGCGTCATCACGGTTGAAGAAGCCAAGACCGCCGAAACCGAACTCGAAGTCGTCGAAGGCATGCAGTTCGACCGCGGCTACCTCTCGCCCTACTTCGTGACCAACCCGGAAAAGATGGTTGCCGAACTGGAAGACGCTTACATCCTTCTCCATGAGAAGAAGCTCTCCAACCTGCAGGCGATGCTTCCGGTTCTCGAAGCCGTCGTTCAGACCGGCAAGCCGCTCCTCATCATCTCGGAAGACGTTGAAGGCGAAGCTCTTGCTACGCTGGTCGTCAACAAGCTGCGTGGCGGCCTGAAGATCGCTGCCGTCAAGGCTCCTGGCTTCGGCGATCGCCGCAAGGCCATGCTCGAAGACATCGCGATCCTGACCGGTGGCCAGGTCATCTCCGAAGACATCGGCATCAAGCTGGAAAACGTCACGCTCGAAATGCTCGGCCGTGCGAAGAAGGTTTCGATCTCGAAGGAAAACACCACGATCGTCGACGGTTCCGGCAAGAAGGCTGAAATCGAAGGCCGCGTTGCCCAGATCAAGGGCCAGATCGAAGAAACCACTTCGGACTACGACCGCGAAAAGCTGCAGGAACGCCTTGCCAAGCTCGCTGGTGGCGTTGCCGTCATCCGCGTCGGCGGTGCGACTGAAATCGAAGTCAAGGAAAAGAAGGACCGTATCGACGACGCGCTCAACGCAACGCGCGCCGCTGTTCAGGAAGGTATCGTTCCTGGCGGTGGTACGGCTCTGCTCCGCGCCTCGATCGTTCTCGACCTCAAGGGCGCAAACGACGATCAGACCGCCGGTATCAGCATCATCCGCAAGGCACTTCAGTCGCTGGTTCGCCAGATCGCTGAAAACGCAGGCGACGAAGGCTCGATCATCGTTGGCAAGATCCTCGAAAGCAACACCGACAACTTCGGCTACAACGCCCAGACCGGCGAATTTGGCGACATGATCGCCATGGGTATCGTCGATCCGGTCAAGGTTGTCCGTACGGCTCTGCAGAACGCAGCTTCGGTTGCCTCGCTGCTGATCACCACGGAAGCCATGATTGCCGAACTGCCGAAGAAGGAAGCTGCCGGCGGCGGCATGCCTGACATGGGCGGCATGGGTGGCATGGGCGGCATGATGTAATAAGGCGTTTGCCTTATTACCAATGACGACCATCGATCTTTCCGGGTTTCCGGATTGAGAAGGGGCAGGCCGCAAGGTCTGCCCTTTTTTCGTTCGCACCAAACAGAGTTGCGGACGACATCACGCCCCTCCCCTCAGGCGCATTGCACGAACCTCAATATCATGCTCTGATTGTACGGTGACCGAACCGGTGCAATCGGGAATATTTATCTCGGATCACAAAATATTTCTCAAAAGACCATTGAAGCCAGAGAAAAAGCAATTATAACAACGCTCCAAGTGAACCCCAGATTCACAGGGATCAAGAACTTGGACGAATTGACGATAAAGAAGTTCAATTTTTCCGCATTAACTGTCTGCCCAACATTGTTTTGATTCCAGACCGCAATGCCTATAGATTTTCCTTGCCTACAATTTGTTTTGTCTTGCCGGTACACACGCCCAAGACCTGAAAATTGAGTTTTCTATCTTTCTCAGTAAACTACGCCTCGTCATGTATTTGTCGTGTCGTCTAATTCTGTTGAAAAATGGAAGCTGTTTCTTGTGAACACTTACGGGAACGGACGAATGAATTTCGGATTTTGTGAATATACCGGGGTCAGCCTTGTTTAAAATTGCAAGAACAGGCCTTTCACAGCCCCGGGGCGCTGATTCTTTTGCCCGTGGCGAAAGCGAGCTGGATATGCTCGTTCAATTCTGCTCTTCCGAAGGTTGGTCCGGCGACTTGTCGAACGGCCTGTTCCGTCTCGGCGAAAATGCAGCTGCCATGCACGGCCTCAATCAGGCCGAATGCGGCCTGCTCAATCTGATCCGCTGCTATGACAGCGCCGACCGCAATCACGTGCTGGCGCTTTTCGAGCAGGCGGCCACGACCTCGTCGTCCTTCTGCTTTTCGACGACGATCATCCTGGCGTCCGGCCAGAAACAGCCGGTTTTCTGCATTGGCGAATCCACCGGACTGGAACAGCGCTATTCAGGCTCGATCCTCGGCGTGTTCTTCTTCCCGCGCTTCCAGCTGGAAGCACGCAGACACGTTTTCACCCACCATCAATAACCGGCAACAAACGCCGGGAGATTACGGCAGCAGCGTCTTCAGATCGGTCAGCGGGTCTTCGAGAAGGGCCCGGTCGGGCGTCAGGCCGAGATCGAGCAGCTTCTTGCCGGTGACATAGGCTTTCGCGTCGTTGAGCGCATCGACGGCCACCAGCTTGCCCGCCGTGAAATACCAGACCGAAATGCTGCCCTCGCGCTGTCCCTTGCGCACCACCGTCTCGTCATGACCCTGGCCAAAGCCGGCGATCTGCAGCTTCACGTCATACTGATCCGACCAGAACCACGGCTTCGGCGCATAGGGCGCCTCGCCGCCAGCCAGCAGTGCGGCCACCGCTTCGGCCTGATCGACGGCGTTCTGGACGGATTCCAGCCGGATCCGCATGTCTTTCCACGGCAGCACAGCACAATCGCCCATCGCATGGATGGCCGGGTCAGATGTCCGCCCGAAGCAATCGACGACAATACCGTTGGCCACTTCGAGATCGGCGCCGTGAGCCAGCGCATCATTGGCCGTCACGCCGATACCGACAATCACCAGGTCAACCGGAATGGTCGAGCCATCCGTCAGTTCCGCCGCTGTCACCCGGCCACTGGTGCCGACCAAGCGGACGAGGCCAGTGCCTTCGCGGATATCAACGCCGCGCGATGTATGGATGTCCTTGACGAGATAGGAGGTGGCAACGGAGGCAACCCGCTGCAGGATACGATCGGCCATTTCGATGACGGTCACATCAAGCCCGCTCGAGCGCGCCACGGCGGCTGCTTCGAGGCCGATATAACCACCGCCGATGATCAGCGCGCGTTTGCCGGGCTTCATCTCATCGGCAAGGCGATCGGCATCAGTAAAATCGCGCACCACGAAGACACCGTCGAGATCTCCGCCAACACTGGCAGGCAGTTTGCGCGGGGTCGAGCCGGTGGCGAGCGCCAGCACGTCATAGTCCAGCATCGAGCCATCGCTGAGAGTGACGGTCTTGGCAGGCCGGTCAATCGCCGTGACCGACGTGGATAGGCGGATATCGATGTTGTGTTCGGCGTACCAGCTTTCCGGCCGGTAGAGCAGCCGGTCCAGATCCATTTCGCGCAGCAGGTATTTCTTCGACAGAGGCGGGCGTTGATAGGGATGGCTTGCTTCCGCCGCGACGATCGTGATCGGACGCTCGTCCTTCAAGGCCCGCAATTTGGCCACCAACGCAAAGGCGGCCTGACCGCCGCCAACCACAACAAGTCTACCTGTCACGTGTGTTCACCCGTCGAAAATGCTTCTTTTCCCAAGACGTAGCCTGTCCGCCCGAGTGCCGTCAACTCGGACGGACGGCAGCATTTGACGCGATCAGTCGCGCTTGGGGATCTCCATGCCCTTCTGTGCCGCCGGACGGGCAAGGCCGCGATCGACCCATGCCATGACATTCGGGAAACTCTTGTATTCCAGCACGTCGGCGCCGCCGTAGAACTTGCGGGCACCTTCGATCCACGGATAGGTGGCGATATCGGCGATGGTGTACTGATCGCCCATCAGCCACTGACGGCCTTCAAGACGCGTCTCCAGAATGCCGAGAAGCCGCTTGGCCTCATCGCGGTAGCGCTCCATCGGATAGGAATTGTTGGCGACCTTATCGGCTGCGAATTTGAAGAAATGGCCGAACTGGCCGAACATCGGCCCGACGCCGCCCATCTGGAACATCACCCATGCGAGCGTCTCGTAACGTCCGGCCGCATCGGCCGGAATGAGCTTGCCGGTCTTTTCGGCGAGATAGACGAGAATGGCGCCGGATTCGAACAGACCGATCGGCTTTCCGTCCGGACCATTCGGATCGATGATCGCCGGAATGCGGCCATTCGGGTTGAGCGAAACGAATTCCGGTGATTTCTGATCGTTGGTGCCGAAGGAAATCAGATGGGGTTCGTACGCCAGGCCGAGTTCTTCCAGAGCGATGGAAACCTTCACCCCGTTGGGCGTCGGCAACGAGTAGAGCTGAATGATATCAGGGTTTTGGGCGGGCCAGCGGGTGGTGATCGGAAAAGCACTGAGGTCGGCCATGCGGAACTCCTTGTGGTGGGAGTTCGAACATAGGACAGATGTGTCCAGAATGTTAGACTGCCGCATGCATTTGGCCGGAGGTTTTTTAGGACCTGCCCATACATGGCCCTGACGCGCAGGCCTCAGGCGAGCGCGCCGTTTACCGCATCAATGATCTTTGCCACCAGGGGATCACCCGTATGCTCGGCCTTGCGTGCCCGCACCAGGCAGGCCTGCGACCGCAGGATGATGCCATCCGACAGGATCTTCAGATGGTTGGCCTTCAGCGTCGAGCCGGTCGAGGTGATATCGACGATGATATCGGCCGAACCGGAGGCCGGTGCACCTTCTGTAGCGCCGAGGCTTTCGACGATGCGGTAGAGCTGTATCCCATGCTGCGACGAGAAGAACTGCTGGGTCAGGCGCCAGTATTTGGTGGCGATCGCCAAGCGGCGGCCATGACGGGCACGAAAGTCAGCAGCGACATCGCCAAGATCGGCCATGGTATCGACATCGAGCCAGATTTCCGGCACGGCAACGACGACATCGGCATGGCCGAAGCCGAGCCGGGCGCAGAATTCAACGCGCGCATCGGCCTCCGACAGACCCTCGCGGATCAGATCTTCGCCGGTGACGCCGAAATCGATCGAGCCGCTGCCGATTTCGCGGGAAATTTCCGACGCAGAAAGAAAGGCGATCTCGACGTCATCAAGGCCTTCGACACGGCCGCGATAGGAGCGATCGTTGCCGACGGCGACGATCTTCAGGCCCGCTTTTTCGAAGATGGCGGAGGCATCGTCCTTCATCCGGCCCTTGGAGGGCAAGGCTATGGTGATCATCAGTGCTCTCCCCTCACCGCCTCGATCCGGTCGAGCCACAGCGAGAAGCCGACGGCCGGGATGTTTTCCTCGGCACCGAGCAGCGTCAGCATGCCGTCATAGCGGCCGCCACCAGCCAGTACCCGGTGATCGTTGCGCAAGGTGACCTCGAAGACGAGGCCGGTGTAATAATCGAGCGGACGGCCGAAGGCGGCCCGCCAGGTGATATCCGCCAGCTTGACGCCGGCAGCGGTGAAGGCCGCGACGCGGGCATCGAAACGATCGACGGCAGCCTGCAGCGGCAGTCCAGTGCTCTTGGCGAAATCGGCAAGTACACCCGGCGCGTAGCGCAGGCTGACATCGAGCGACAGGAATTCCCGGAGCACATCGAGCTTGCCGGGATCGAGCGAAGTGCCGGCCAGCGCCAGCTTTTCCTTCAACCGGAAGGCTATTTCCTTCGGTGAGCGGCTGGCATTGGTGAGATAGCCGGTCGCCTCCATCACACCGTCGATATGGGCAACGAGACCTTGCTCATCCCCCTTGGCGAGCAGCGCTTCGACCTCGGCGCCAAGGCCGGCAACCTGCTCGGGCTTTGCCAGCCGCAGCATCAGGGCTTCCAGCTGCGTCTGCTCGCCGAAGGCACGGATCAGGCGTTTCTGCCAGCCGCCGGGCAGGCCGAGCGCTGCGACGACCGCTTCGAACATCGCCTGATCACCCATGGTGACGGCAAACGGCCGCTCTGGCAGAAGCCGGCCGAGGATCGTCACGGCATCGGCCACAGCGCGAGCATCGGCGCTCGCCGCATCGCGGGTACCGAGATCCTCGATGCCAGCCTGATAAAACTCGCTGCCGCCTTCGCGGCGCTGGCGGAAGACTTCGCCGAGATAGGAATAACGCTTCGGTGTCCCGGTCGCGGTTTCGATATGGCGCATGCAGACGGGAATGGTGAATTCCGGGCGCAGGCACAGGTTTTCGCCGGTCTCGCTCTGGGTGAGGAAGATACGGCGGCGCAGATCCTCCCCGGCCATGTCGAGGAAGGGTTCGGCCGGCTGGATAACGGGGGTGTCGACACGCAGCGTTCCCAGCCGCTCGAAATCGGCCAGAAGGTCAGCGGCGAAGGCTGGGAGGTTGATCAGGGGCATGGGAAACTCGCAACGCAGGTGGGTGCGGGAATGCCCCTCCCCAACCCTCCCCACAAGGGGGAGGGAGTTAATTTGCTGAACCGACCGTTCTGCATATCCAAAACTCTGGGAATGACAGCTCGCAAGCCGTCACCTAGCTTCGCTCTCGATGGCAACTTGCGGTCGGTTGTTGTGGTGAATGATATTGTCGGCGCGTACAAAACCACTCCCTCCCCCTTGTGGGGAGGGTTGGGGAGGGGTCTGATTACCGGCGCAACCTTACACATCTTAGCCGCGCGCCCGGTCTTCCGCCTGCTCGGCCAGCATTTCACGGACCTTGGCGACGAGGTCACCTTCCGGCACCGAGACCTGCGCCACGCGGGCTTCGCGCCAGGTGGTGTTGTCCTCGATCTCGCCGGACAGGCGCTTGCCTTCGATCAGGTCCTTGATCTGCACGAGGCCCTGTGCGCGTTCATCGCCGCCCTGGATGATGGCAAGCGGCGAGCCGCGGCGGTCGGCATATTTCAGCTGGTCGCCAAAGTTCTTCTTGTTGCCCTGATACATTTCGGCCCGAATGCCAGCGTGGCGCAGCGCCTGTGTGAACTGCTGGTACTTGCCGAGGCTTTCGGTGTCGCGGTCCATAACGCAGACAACGACCGGGGCAATGACCTCTTCCATACCGAGCTTGCCGAGGTTCTTCAGCGCCGTCATGAGGCGCGAGACGCCGATGGAAAAGCCGGTGGCCGGCACCGGCTGGCCCATGAAGCGAGAGACGAGCCCATCATAGCGGCCACCGCCGCCGACCGAGCCGAAGACGACCTTTTCACCCTTTTCGTTGGTGACGGCGAACTGCAGTTCGGCTTCGAAAACGGGTCCCGTGTAATATTCGAGACCACGGACGACGGATGGGTCGATCTTGATGCGGCCGGAATCGTAACCGGCGCTTGTCACCAGGCTGCCGATTAGGTTCAATTCTTCAACGCCCTCAGCGCCTTTCGACGTTCCGGCAACCAGCGCGGCCAGATCGGCGGCGCTTGCCGCATAGTCGGTGATGCCGATGAAGAAGATCACCTTGGCGATCTGGTCTTCATTCAGCCCAGCTCCCTTGGTGAAATCGCCACTCTCGTCCTTGCGGCCAGGGCCGAGCAGCAGCTTGACGCCCTCCGGACCGAACTTATCGAGCTTGTCGATGGCACGCAGCACGGTCAGCCGTGCATTGGCATTTTCGTCGCCGCCAAGACCAATGGCTTCGAGCACACCATCAAGTACCTTGCGGTTGTTGACCCGGATCACATAGTCGCCGCGGGCAATGCCCAGCGCTTCCATCGTGTCGGCCATCATCATGCACATTTCGGCATCCGCCTGGACACCCGCGGCGCCAACCGTATCGGCGTCAAACTGCATGAACTGACGGAAGCGGCCGGGGCCTGGCTTTTCGTTGCGGAAAACGTAGCCGGCGCGATAGGTGCGGTAGGGCAGCTGGATATCGTTGAAATTTTCCGCAACATGGCGGGCGAGCGGCGCCGTCAGGTCGTAGCGGGCGCTCATCCACTGTTCGTCGTCATCCTGCAGCGAGAACACACCTTCGTTCGGACGGTCGCTGTCGGGCAGGAATTTGCCGAGCGCGTCGGTATATTCGAACAACGGCGTTTCGACCGGATCGAAACCGTAACGCTCGTAGACTTCGCGGATCTTCGCAGTCATCTCATCGACGGCGCGAATGTCCGCGGCGGAGCGATCGACGAAACCACGCGGCAGGCGGGCCTTCAGCTTCTGTGGCTTCTTCTTTTTGTCGTTCATGGCAACAGCACTTTCAGCGTCGATCGGTCATGTCCGATCCGTCATGGCAATTGGCGCTTTCCCTAGCCGATCAAGGCCAAGGCGGCAAGTCTTTGCGCTGACGGCACGGGCCTAAAGCGGCTGTGACAGCATATCCCAGGTATGAACGATCGTGCCCTCTGTCATCGGCGCTTCGGCCGCGGGAATGAGGATCGAATGGCTATCGCCGCGGATGACGCCTCTGACTTCCGACTGGAAGCTCATCCGCTTGAATTGCACGAACCCATCGGGAATGCTGGTCACCGACATCGCCGCACCGCTGTAGAAATCGATGCTGGCGAGTTCGCCGGATTTTAGGCTCGCAACGATTGCCTGATCCTCGATGAAATCGTGGTAGAGACCGGTCATGTAGCGGCGGATGCTTTTGCCGACCATCGTCCGCATGAGCGGTGTATCGATAAACTCCTGCCGGGAGCCGGCGAGATAGCGGATATCTTCCCCTTCCCAGAGATTGCGGCTGTCCTTGGCTGACAGGATCGATCGCAGCAGAGCCCTTTCCGTATGCGCATCGGCACGGCGCAGAAAATCGACGATGGCGCCGATGGCGCGCAGGTCAGGCGTACACGCGCCGCGCTCCCACCGGGACACCGTTGGCAGAGAAAAGCCGAGCTTCCAGGCAATGTCTGCCTGGGTCAGCCCAGCCTTCAGCCGGTAGGCCTGTAATTGCTGGATCAATTCGCCCTGAATGAGATTCACCGAATGCGCCCTTTCATGAAATCAAGAGTTGTATTCGGTAATTTCTATGAGCTAAAGGGAGAATCAATGATCAATTGCCGCCGTTTCGGCGAAAGCTTTTGTCGACTATTTTTTGAAACCATGAAGACCAATTTCTGCTGATTACAACGCTGTGACGCATCGTGAGATCAGCGCTTTTCCGGTTGCCGGTAAAGCGCTTTTTGATGGGGGCGCCGAACACGGTGCAGAAAGTGTCTCAGACGTGAAAATGCTGCATCCAGGCGGCCATTGAAAATGGAATAGCATGCTCAGATTCGTGAAACCGGGCTTCGGTACGATCCTTCCCGAGGACGCTCGCGCCCACGAAGGATGGATCGCCGAACTCACCGGCCATGACTATGTCATCGAAGGGTGGCACTGTGATCTTTCAACCGGCATCTTCTCCGTCGGCGAGATGACGCAGCATATTCACGCGCTTGAGCAGAATCTTTGCGGGTTGCTGGACATCATTCGCGGATATGCGGAAAACCATCGCAAGATCGTGCTGGCTATTCTCGAAGAAGCCACGGCTACGGCATCATCCTTCTGTTATTGCACGGATATTGCGGATGCCTCCATTGGCCCGCTCTACTGCATCGGAACGTCGTCGATCGATGCGGTGGCCGCTACCGGCCGTATGCAGGGCGTCTTTGCATTTTCAAACCTTGAGCGCTAACTGGACGCTCCGCCCAAAAAAGTCTGTGCCGCCAGCCTTTTAATCGACATCGACAGCCTCTATCTGTGTGTTATGCGTCTCGCCGTCCTTACCCTTGCTCTCTTCTGCGCCTTGATCAGCGGCTGGACGGCCGCGCTTGCCCAGGTCCAGGGCCTGAATGGCAATGGCACGGGTCACCATGGGATGACTTCGACCCATCACGCGGTTTCGGCGCATGCCAGCGAGCATAGTTGCGCGGCAGCAAAGTCCTGCTCCCATCAGCCGAAAATGGTGCATCCGATATCCTGTTCGGCCTGTTTTGCCGTTGTCCTGAATGTGCACGGCATCGACCGGATCGAGCTTCCCGCCAGTACTGTGCTTCCCGCATTGCAAAAGCCAATGCTGGCGACGACCCTCAAGCCGCGTTTCCCGCCTCCCAAGACCTCTCTCTCGTTTTCCTGAATACGGGCCAAAGCCCGCATATTGCGATTTCAAGAGATGAAAGAGAGCACATCATGTCTCTGAGAATGATCACGGCTGCAACCTTGCTGGCCATTACCTTCACCACTCCCCTTGCCGCCCAGGAAATGGATCACAGCAAGATGAACCATGGCGCCATGACAATGGACGGCATGGCACAGCCGAAGGGCGACACAGGCCCTTCCAGCACGGCCTTTGCCGAGGCCAATGCGAAGATGCACGGCGGCATGGATATTGTCTTTACCGGCAACGCCGATGTCGACTTCGTCCGCGGCATGATCGCCCATCATCAGGGCGCGATCGACATGGCCAAGATCGAGCTTCAGTACGGCAAGGATGCCGAACTGCGTAAATTGGCAGAGGGCGTCATTTCCGCCCAGGAAGCGGAGATCAAGACGATGACGGAGTGGCTCGCCAAGAACGGCGGCTGATCCCTGAAGCAGGGCGCCGGAGCCTGTCTCCGGCGCCTACCCACCATCCGCTTGACGAATATTGACCGAAAGCATCCTTCGGCACATAATTTCCTCCAGTGTGTGGGAGGACGTCATGAAGGTATTCAAGAATATCGCAGGCATCGTCATCATCTTGCTCGGCGGCCTTTGGATGCTGCAAGGTTCCAACATCATTCCCGGCATGGCCATGTCCGGCAACGGCGAATGGCTGGTGATCGGCGCCATGCTGGTGATCTTCGCCATCGGGCTGCTCTACCAGAACAACAGGCCCGCCACCCGGCTGCACGGCATGCCCGACGATCTCTTTTAGGTCACGTCCGTCTGAGGCGAGATATCTAGGGCCGAACGAACGCCCGCCGCAGGTCTTCAATCCTGCCGCGGCAGTAGCAGCCCTCGATGTGGTCGTTGACGAGGCCCATCGCCTGCATGAAGGCATAGACAGTGGTCGGCCCGACAAAGGTCCAGCCGCGCTTTTTCAAATCCTTTGATATCAGCGTCGAGGTCGGCGTGGTCGGGTTGGCGGCGATCGCCTCCCAGGTGACGACCTTCGGCCGCTCGTTGCCGCCCGGCTCGTGGCTCCAGAAATAGCGCGCCAGCGAGCCGAACTCGGCCTTCAGTTCCTGCGCCCGTTTGGCATTGTTGATGGTCGAGACGATCTTGCCGCGATGGCGCACGATCCCGGTATCGGCAAGGCAGCGGGCAATGTCGTCATCGCCAAATTGTGCCACAACATCGAAATCAAAGCCGGCAAAGGCTGCGCGAAACGCCTCGCGCTTGCGCAGGATGGTCAGCCAGGAGAGACCGGACTGGAAGCCTTCGAGGCATATCTTTTCAAACAGCCGGATATCATCGGCCATCGGCTTGCCCCACTCCTCGTCATGGTAGCGCTGATAGTCTGCCAGATTGGCATGCCAGCCGCAGCGGTCAACGCCGTCCTCTCCGGTGATGATACCCTTTGCCGTCATGCGTTTCTCCCTGAATTCTCTCGTTTTACCAATTGCCAACCATAGTCCTAAAGCCGGCGATAACCCTACCCAACGCTTTATCCGGACGCGCGGCTTTTAATGAGCCGGTATTTACCATTCGGTTGCTGCCGGGTGCCACGATCCCTCCATTCCGCCAATGTTTTTTTGGCGTCCATGCCGCTCGTCATCCGCCTTCACCGCGGACGGCGAAGCTGTGAGTTTCCGGCGAAAGGTAGTGAGTCCGTCCGATGATGAAGAAAACCCTGATCCTTGCCACATCCATGCTCGTTGCGTTTACCAGTCTTGCCGAGGCGCAGGACCGCTACCAGAACCGGCCCCCGGTCGTCATCAGCCCGGACCTGACCGCTCCCTGGGTGACCCAGCTGGGCGGCAAGCCCGAGCGTGTCGTCTATCGCCAGCAGCGGCCTATCGCGGTTCAACAGCCGGCCGCCACCCGAAAACAGTATCTGTTTCAAAAGCGTGTCCAGCGTTCCGGCGCCGGTGTCGCGCAGCCGGTGGCGATGACCCGTGCCCAGCGGCCGGTGCGCCAGCTGGATCCGCAATTCCTGCCGCAGACCGTTGCCTATGACAGCAAGGAGAAGGTCGGCACGATCGTCATCGATACCAACAACCGCTTCCTTTATCTGGTGACCGGCAATGGCGAGGCCCGCCGCTACGGCGTCGGCGTCGGCAAGCCGGGTTTCGAATGGGCCGGCGCCCACAAGGTGACCCGCAAGGCGGAGTGGCCGAACTGGACGCCGCCAGCCGAAATGCGCGCCCGCGAGGCGGCCAAGGGGCACTACCTTCCTGTCCGCATGGACGGCGGTCCGGAAAACCCGCTCGGCGCACGCGCCATGTATCTCGGCTCGACACTCTACCGCATCCACGGAACCAATGCGCCCTGGACGATCGGCTACGCTGTTTCCTCGGGTTGCATCCGCATGCGTAACGAGGACGTCACCGATCTCTACGAACGCGTGAAGGTCGGCACCAAAGTCGTCGTCATCTAAGCTCTTGTTGACCCGCCGGAGGGCCACATCGTGGCCTTTCGGCAACAGGGGTTCCCTGGGTTACAGCCCGACCGATCACATTTGCCCTAACCAGAACCCGTAAGACTTGCGTAAAACGCGATATTCAATAGCGTTTCGCAACTGGGGACAGGATGAGGGAAACTGCCTATGAAATATGCCTTGCAGACATTGGCCGCGATGGGGTTTGCAGCCGCGGTTACTTTTGGCGCCTCAAGCGCATCGGCTTTCATGCCGGGCGAACCGGCAGGGGCAAAGTCCAACTCCGACGTCACGCTGGTGGCGGCAGAGAAGAAGCCGGCCCAAAAGTTCTGGCGCACCAAGGTGCGGCTGAGCACGGATGAAGCGCCCGGCACCATCATCGTCGATACCAATAACAAGTATCTCTATTACATCGAAGGCCCGAACCGGGCGACCCGCTACGGTATCGGCGTCGGCCGCGAAGGCTTTGGCTGGTCGGGCGTCGTCAAGGTACAGCGCAAGGCCGAATGGCCGGGCTGGACACCGCCGAAGGAAATGATCGCCCGCGAGGCCAAGAAGGGCCATATCCTTCCGGCCTTCCAGGAAGGCGGCATCGACAATCCGCTCGGCGCACGCGCGCTCTATCTGTACAAGGGCAAGAACGATTCCGGCTTCCGTATCCACGGCACCAACCAGCCCTGGACGATCGGCCTCAACATGTCGTCCGGCTGCATCCGCATGATGAACAAGGACGTCGAGCATCTGTACGAACGCGCTTCGATCGGCACCAAGGTGATCGTCATCGGCCCCGGCAACAAGCAGGGCAACGTGTCCTACAATGACCGCGGCGTCGATATCCTGCGGACGATCTTTGGCGGCTGAGGGTCACCGCAGCCTCCCTCTTCTCCCCAGCGGGGAGAAGTGCCGAGCGTAGCGAGGCGATGAGGGGGATGCTTCGGTAAATTCGGAGCCTACCGCCCCCTCATCCGGCCCTTCGCTCCCCCTTCTCCCCGCTGGGGAGAAGGGGGAGCGATAGGCTACCCTCAAGGGGAGGGTAAAATGCCCGCCGGCTTTTCGCCGCCATAGGCCCAATCCAGCAGTTCCACCGTGTGCAGGATCGGCATGTCAGTGCCGGTGGCGATCTGGGTGATGCAGCCGATATTGCCGGTGGCGATGATGTCGGCCTTGGTCGCCTCGATATTCTTCACTTTTCGCGCCTTCAGTGTCGCTGAAATATCCGGCTGCAGGATATTGTAGGTGCCGGCCGAGCCGCAACAGAGATGACCCTCGGCCGGATCGCGCACGGTGAAGCCGGCATTCTTCAACAGAATCTTCGGTGCCATGGTGATCTTCTGGCCGTGCTGCATCGAGCAGGCGGAATGATAGGCGACGATGATCGCCTTCGGTTCCTGCCGCGGCAGGTCGAGCGTCGCCAGATATTCGGTAATGTCCTTGGCCAGCGCCGAGACACGCGCCGCCTTTTCCGCATAGGCCGGATCAAGCCGCAGCATATGGCCATAATCCTTAATGGTGGTGCCACAGCCGGACGCGGTGATGATGATGGCATCAAGCCCGCCCGCATCTGCGGCCTTGACCCAGACATCGACATTGCGGCGGGCGGCGGCAAGCGCCTGTTCCTCGCGGCCCATATGATGCACCAGCGCACCGCAGCAACCCTCGCCTTGCGGCACCACGACCTCGACGCCGAGCCGTGTCAACAGGCGGATGGTCGCCTCGTTGATCCCGGGTTTCAGCACCGGCTGGGCGCAGCCGGTGAGAATGGCGACACGGCCGCGTTTCTCCGTTTGGGCAGGGCGAATACCGGGCGTGGAAGCTGAGGATGCCGGGGCGATGCCTGCAGGCGCCAGATCCAGCATGATGCCGAAGCTTTTCAGAAACGGCACACGCTTCATTGCCGCCGCAAGTGGCTGGCCAAGCCGGGCTGCTTTCAGCGCGAGCCGGAACCGCCCGGGATAGGGCAAGACTGCCGCCAGCACGTTGCGCACCAGCCGATCCTTCAAGGGGCGCTTGTAAGTCTGCTCAATATGAATACGGGCATGATCGACTAGGTGCATGTAGTTGACGCCGGACGGACAGGTGGTCATGCAGGCAAGGCAGGATAGGCAGCGGTCGATATGGGTGACCACTTCCTCATCGGCCGGACGGCCGTTTTCCAGCATGTCCTTGATCAGATAAATCCGGCCGCGCGGACTGTCGAGCTCGTTGCCGAGCGTCACATAGGTCGGACAGGTGGCGGTGCAGAAGCCGCAATGCACGCACTTTCGCAGGATCCCCTCGGATTCGGCAACATGCGGATCGGTGAGCTGTTCGGGGGTGAAATTGGTCTGCATCAGGCGCGATGCTCCGAGTGTGCCGAGGCAAGTCCCCCTCTGTCCCTTCGGGACATCTCCCCCACAAGGGGGGAGATTGACGGCAAGCTTTGTGCCCGCCCTACGGAGAAACCGGCGTGGGAAAAGAATGATCTCCCCCCTTGTGGGGGAGATGTCACGCAGTGACAGAGGGGGGGAAGCTGCATACTCATCATCACCCCATCTTCCCCGGGTTGAATATTCCCTTGGGATCAAATTTTTCCTTCAACCGCACCGACAGCGCTGCAACGGGAGCAGGTTCCGGCTCGAAGGCCGGAGTGGCCGCGCGAACCGCATCCGAGGCGCGCACCAGTGTCGCATGACCGCCGCCGATACCCTTGATGAAGCGGCGCAGCATCTCTGACTCCGCGTCGGCCTCCATGCGCAACCAGACAAGGCCGCCCTGCCAGTCATAAAATGCATCGACACCGGTTTGCAGCCGCAGAGCTGCGACCAGCTGGTGGCCGGCGGTTGGCGCCACCGAGACGCGCCAGAGCGGTTTTTGCGTACCGTCAGCATAGGGTTTGACATCCCGGATATCCCGCCACAGCTTTTCCGTCGCCTCGTGGTCGAGCACCGTTGCGGGCGCGACCTGGGCGAAGGCAGCTTTCAGCTTTTCCGCCCGGACAGCGACCGAGGCCGGTAGCCCCTCAAGGCGCAGGACCGTTGCCGCGCCCTCCGGGTGACTGGTGCCGACAAAGCGGTACCGCACGCTCTCCGTCAGATGGGCGGCACCGGATACTTCGACCGGCATCGCCAGCGCATGCGCCATGGCGGCGGCAGCCTGCGCATCGTCGAGACCAAAAGCCACGATCGTGGCCGCAGCGGGCGGCAGGGGCAGGACCTTGAACGTGACTTCGGTCAGAAGCCCCAGCGTGCCGTGCGAGCCGCAGAGCAGCTTGACCAGATCGAGCCCGGTGACATTTTTCATCACCCGGCCGCCGGATTTGATCGCCTCGCCCGAACCGTTGATGAAACGGATGCCAAGCAGATGATCGCGCGCGGCACCGGCCGTGATGCGGCGCGGGCCGGAGACATTGGCGGCAAACACACCGCCGATGGTCGGCTCGCCGCTGGTGCCCATGACGCCGCGATGATCCATCGGCTCGAACGCCAGCATCTGGCGATTGCCGGCAAGTGCAGCCTCGATCTCCCGCATAGGTGTTCCCGCCCTGGCGCTCATCGTCATCTCGGCGGGATTGTAGCTGAGGATGCCAGACAGTCTTCGCGTCGAGAGGCCCCTCTCTGCGCGGACGCTATTTCCAAGGCCCGAACGGGTGCCGCCTCCGGTTATTGCCAGCGGCACTGCATGTGCGGCGGCCTGCCGGATGATATCGGCGGCTTCCGCTTCTGATGTCGGCTCGAAATTCATGCTCATGCGGCCGGGCGTCCTTCCAGCGGAAAGACCTTTGAAGGGTTCATGATCCATTGCGGATCGAAGGCGGCGCGCGCCGCCATCTGCTGGTTGAGATCGACTTGTTCGAACTGGTGCAGCATCAGGTCACGTTTCTCGATGCCGACGCCATGTTCGCCGGTCAGGCAACCGCCAGCGTCAACGCAGAGCTTCAGAATGTCATTGCCCGCCGCTTCGGCGCGTGCGGCGTCTTCCGGATCGTTGATGTTGTAGAGGATCAGCGGGTGCATGTTGCCGTCACCGGCGTGGAAGACGTTGGCGACGCGCAGGCCATAGCTGTCGATGATCTCACTCGTCTTCTTCAGGACATAGGACAGCTGCCCAAGCGGCACCGTGCCATCCATGCAGATATAATCGGCGATGCGGCCGGTGGCGCCGAAGGCGGATTTGCGGCCTTTCCAGATCAGCGCCGCTTGCGCCGCCGACTGGCTTTCGCGGATGGTGGCGACGCCATGGCGGCGGGCGATCGCGATGATGCTCGCCAGCATCGCCTCCATCTCGGCTTCCGATCCCTCGACCTCGACGATCAAAAGAGCCTCGACATCCATCGGATAACCTGCCTGCGCGAACGCCTCGCAGATGCCGATCGCCGGCTTGTCCATGAATTCGATGGCAACCGGGATGATACCGGAACCGATGACTTCGGCAACGCACGACCCTGCCTCTTCCGACGACATGAAGCCGAACAGAACCGGCCGCGACCCTTCCGGCTTGGCCAGCAGCCGCACGGTCGCCTCGGTGACGATACCGAGCTGGCCTTCCGAGCCACAGACCAGGCCGAGCAGGTCATAACCCGGCGCATCCAGCGCCTTGCCGCCAAGCTCGATCACCGTGCCATCGAAGAGGACCATCTTGACGCCGAGCAGATTGTTGGTGGTGACGCCATATTTCAGGCAATGGGCGCCGCCGGAATTCATTCCGATATTGCCGCCGATGGTGCAGGCAAGCTGCGAGCTCGGGTCCGGCGCATAGAAAAACCCGTCAGCGGAGACCGCTTCGGAAATATTGATATTGGTGACGCCCGCCTGCACTGTCGCGGTGCGGTTGGCAAAATCGACATCGAGGATGCGCGACATCTTCGAAAGGCCGATCACCACCGCGTCGGATTGCGGAATGGCGCCGCCCGACAGCGAGGTGCCCGCCCCGCGCGGCACGACGGGAATGCCGTAGCGGCTGCAATATTTCAGAACGGCCGCCACCTGCGCAGTGGTTTCCGGCAGCGCGACGGCCAGCGGCACCTGGCGATAGGCGATAAAGGCGTCCGTCTCAAACGGAACCAGTCCACGTTTTTCACTGATCAGACAACCGGGTGGCAGTATATCAGCCAGATCCTCGACGATCTGTTGGCGGCGTGCAAGCACGGATGGTTTCGGCTCCAGAAAGGCAATCGTTTCCGGCATATCGGCCTCCCGGCATAGTCACGCTGCGCATGATTGGTATTTTTTCTTTACCACTTTCATGACGACGCAGCAAATGCTAATCAGTTTTTCTGTTTTCGAAACAATGGTCAAGATTGATGACAAATCTGGGCGATCTTGAGGTGTTCACGCGTGTCGTATCCACCGGCAGTATGTCGGCGGCGGGGCGGACATTGGGGTTTTCCCCAGCTGTTATTTCCAAACGCATCAAGCGGCTGGAAGACCGGCTCGGAACGCGGCTCTTCCAGCGTACCACACGGCAGATATCGCTGACCGAAGCCGGACAGGGTTTTTATGACCGCGTGCTCGGGATCATGGCCGGGATCGAGGAAGCCGAGGCCTTTGCTTCCGGCCGCTCCGGCCAACCGCAAGGCACGCTGCGCATCACCGCCCCCACCTCCTTCGGCCGCATGCATGTCGCGCCGCATCTCGCCCGTTTCATCGAGGCCCATCCCGATCTCATTGTGAATATCGTGCTGTCGGATGAGTTCACCGACATCGTCGCCGAGAGTTTCGACCTTGCCATCCGCATCGGCGAACTCAGCGATTCGACACTGGTGGCGCGCAAGCTGGTGCCGGTAAGGCGTATCCTCTGCGCCTCACCGGCCTACATCGCACGCTACGGCACGCCGGAGACCATCGACGATCTCGGCGACCACATCTGCCTGCGCCAGCACAATCACGACACCTGGAAGCTGGAAAGCGAGGCGGGCTCGATGAGCTACAAGCCACAAGGCAGACTAATCACCAATTCTTCCGAAGTGGTGCGCGAAGCGGTGCTGTCCGGCGCGGGCATCGCGCTCCGGTCCACCTGGGATGTCGGCAGCGACCTGAAATCGGGAAAGCTCTTGCAGGTGCTGCCCGCCTGGGAGGGCTCCCGCAATCTGTTCGTCTCGGCGCTCTATCCCAGCCGCCAGTTCCTGCCCGCCAAAGTACGGCTGTTCATCGATTACCTCGCCGGGCTCTACGGGCCGGATCCCTACTGGGAACGGTAGGTTTCCGGCGGGATACGGTCCCAGAAACCGTGGCGGCGGATATGCTGCCTGCGCAGATCCGCGACATAATCGGCGTGGGACACCAGGCCGTCATTGCCGTGGGGGCGTTTTGCCAGGGCTGACAGCCGTGCGAGATAATCGGCACCATACCCATAGGCCTCTGACAGGCCCCGGCCGATGATACGGTCCAGAAGCGCACGGTAAAGTGCGGTTGCCGCCGCCGGATAATCGGCGGCTTCGAACGCTTCGGCGGCAGGCAAAAGAAACTCGTAGAACTCACCCTCCCAGACGCCCCAGCGGGCAACGACATAGCGGGCAGCCAGATCGAGCCTTGGCCAGACAAGATAGAAGCGCAGCACGGCATGCGGTTCGCGGTGCTGCTCGGCAAAGGCGAAAGCCTTGTCCAGCGCTTCGAATTCTTCGAAATCACCGGCCTTGGCAATATATTCGCGCAACATCTCCGCATCGAGCCCCTGCTCGAAAATCTTCCAGCGTATGGCCTGCGATGCCGTGCGGTCCTTGAGACCGTCGAGGATCGCAGCCTCGAGCCGGTCCCTGTCAGACAGCGCCTTTACATCGCCGCTCAGAACTTCGGCACGGCGGACAAAGCCGACACGCGATTTACGGGGCTTCCGGACCCAGATCAAAGCCTCCGCGTGACGGCCAGCGGCGTGCAACCGCTCGGCAATAGCGACCGGCTCGCGCAGCGAGTCCGGCAGGCTTTCCTCGATCGCGATATACGCATCGAGATCGCCGCGCGCATCGGCAATGGCCCGGCGCACGTAAACGATCGCAGGAAGCAGCGTGGTACCGGCGGGGATCTTCATCGCTGCTGCCAGCGTTTCGTCCCAGGATTTCAGCACATCCGGCGAAAGCGCGGCCGCAATCCGCACGGCAAGCAAGGTTCTGACGCCGTGATAATCCATGATCGGCAAACCCGGCGTGATCAATGCGGGTATGCGCGCCTGCTGATCCGTAGGCACGGTCAGTGCCAGACGGCCAGCGGCTTCGCAGGCCTGAACATAAAGCCCGGCAATGCGGCCGCTGGAATCGTTGACGCGGTCCGAGATGCCCTCATAACCGAAGACGAAGCGGATCAGCCTTTCCAGCGCCATGCCCGGATCGACGGCACCGAATTCCTTGATGATGCTGGCGGAGATGCTGTCGAGGTCGTTGCCGAAGGCACGCTCCTTCTGCCAGCGGATACGGGTCTGCGACTTTTCGAGTGCATTCAGGCGGCTGTCGATCAGCTTGGCCACATTGGCAGCACCGGCCGCGCCGCCGATGCCGGCCAGCGCAGCATTCAGCCGCTTCTTGAAAGAAGGATTGAGGGCTGCCTCATCCAGCGCGATCTCGATCAACCGCTCCAGCCCGAGCGCGGTCAGGCCGTCCCTATCGAGTTTTGCCTTTTTTGCTGCTTTTACAACTTTTGCCATGGTCTTGCAGATCGATTCGTTTCGAATATCCCAAGACTTAAAGGCTTTCGCGGTCCTCGTCTTCATGATGCTTGCGGATACGCCGCACGACAAACCATATGGCAAGCACCGCAACCGGAACGAAGAAGCCGGTCAGCACGCTGGATTTGACCGGAATGCCTTCACTTTCCACGGCCTTGGCGAGATAACCGAACAGGCCGACCACATAATAGGAAATCGCAGCAACCGAGAGCCCCTCGACCGTCTGCTGGAGACGAAGCTGCAGCTTGGCGCGGCGGTCCATCGAATTCAACAGCGCACTGTTTTGCCGTTCAAGCTCAACATCAACCCAGCTCCGAAGCAGTGCCGTGGCGCGGGTGAGCTTGCGCGACAGGTTGGCCTGGCGCTCCTCGACCGACTGGCACGTGCGCATGGCCGGGGCCAATCGCCGCTCCAGGAAGGTGCCGAGCGTTTCATAGCCTGGTACGCCGGTTTCGATCAGTGAACGGATGCGCTCCTGAACGATGCCGTAATAGGCGCGGCTGGCGCCGAAACGGTAGAGACTGAGGGCCGCCCCCGCCTCGAGCTCTGCTGCCAGCAGGGTGATTTCGGCCAGCATCTCGTCCGCCTTTTCGCGGGCGCTGGTACGCATGCGTTGGGTGACACCGGTAAGCCCATCCTCGATCCGGCGGATATCCGGCGACAGCGACTGCGCCAGCGGCAGCCCGAGCATGGCAAGCGTACGATAGGTTTCGATGTCGAGCAGGCGCTGCACAAGCGCGCCGGTTCCAGCCTCCGTCATGCCCCGGTCTATGACGAGGATCTGCGTCAGGCCGTCGCCATTCTGGCGAAAGTCCGTCAGCACCACCGACTGGCCATTCTTGATATCGCTGTAACAGAGGCTGGTGGGGTCGAACGCAGACATTGCGGCGCGGGTTTCCTCCGTATCCGGCCGGATTTCCAGACGGATACCGGAGATCAGCGTTCCCGGCGGCGAAAAGCCATCGCCGAAAGGATGGGTGGTAACGTCGCCGCCAAACTGATCGGGAATGACGCCATCCCAGAAATAGGTCGAAAATTCGGTATGGCGCTCCCAGCGTAGCGTGCCCTGCCCCCAGGAGATCGCATGATGGCTGGCCTCGCGGCTGGGCGGCGAGACGCCGCGCGCGCGTGACAGCTCAGAGAGCACGGCATGATCGACAGCCGCCCCGCCATCGGTCATGAAGGCAAGCTGGAAAATGACGCGCGGCGACGTCACCAGCGCATATGGACGCGCGTGAATCTCGCCCAGCGCCTGCGCGCGGGCCGGAGCCGACGGAAATGCAAAACTGCGTTTGGCCATGAAGCGTTTTCCCCTCTCACGCATCAATCAGCACTGTCTTATCAACAGGCCGGGCAAAAAGGAAAGGACGCTTTGACGCAGGCCCGGCTTTGTTTCGCTTAAGCGTGGGCAGGCCTGATCTGGAAAAGTGGCTAAAGAAATTGACCACTTTCGAGCCGGTGACTAAGTTGGCATCGAGGAGAGCCGCCGTGACCGACGACACCATCGATGCTTTTGCCCGCATCCCGCATAGCCGGACCTCCGGCGAAATCATCCAGCAAATCGAACTTCTGATCCTTGAAGGCGTGCTGCGCGACAGCGAGCGCCTGCCGAGCGAACGGGACCTTTCGCGCCGCTTTGACGTTTCGCGGCCGATCCTGCGCGAGGCCCTGAAGGAACTGGAGGCGCGCGGGTTGCTGATCAGTCATCATGGCGGCGGCACGTTCGTTGCCGACGTCATCGGCCAGGTGTTTTCCAAACCTGTGATTGACCTGATCTCCCGCCACCAGAAGGCGACGCAGGATTATCTCGAATATCGCCGCGAACTGGAAGGCATGACGGCGGAACTCGCCGCACGCCGCGCCACCCGCTTCGACCGGGACATGCTGACCCGGATCATGGAAGAGATGCGGGCGGCGCATCTGTCCGGCTCGGCGGAGGGCGGGTTAAGGACCGATGTCGAGTTGCACAGCGCCATCGGCGAATGCGCCCACAACATCATCCTGTTGCATACGTTGCGCGCCTGCTACCGGCTTTTGAGCGGCGGCATCTTCTTCAGCCGAGAGGTGCTGTTTGCCGCCCCCGGTGCCGGCGACATGCTGCTTGCCCAGCATGAGGCAATCTACGAGGCGATCATCGCCGGCAATCCGGCACAGGCGCGTGAAGCCGCTCAGGCCCATATCGACTTCATCATCACCGCCACACGGGATGCCGAGCGCTCCGGCGAATGGGCGCGTATCTCGCAGCTGAGAATGCAGCAACGCGACCGCCTCACCGGGGCCTGATCGTTACATCCGCAACACAGAAGACACGCACCGGCAAATTACGGTGCGCGTCTCGCCAATGCCGCAAACATGCTCTATAAGGCCGCTATCGGCACATTTTGCTGGCGCAATCACACTAAATTGCCCGTCTTTCGCGTTGCCACGCCCTTCATACGGAGCGCCGCGATAACTATATGTGCTTCACCAAATCTGCGCGTTTACAGGCTGCTGAAAGGGAGCATATTGAAACGATATTGCAGACTAAATTGATTCGTTTGTTTGAAAGGATGCCCCCACGTTGAATATTCTGAATCGCATTGTCACTGATGTACGCCTGATGTTCCGCCGTCCGGTGCGAATGCAGTGTGCTGCACTGTGCTACCGGTTCAAGAAGAAGAGCGCGGCGCCAGAGATGCTTTTGATCACCAGCCGCGATACCGGCCGCTGGGTCATTCCCAAGGGCTGGCCGATGGAAGGCAAGATGTGTCATCAGGCTGCCGAACGCGAGGCGTATGAAGAAGCTGGCGTCAAAGGCGAGACCGGCGCGGAACGGATCGGCTTTTACATGTACGACAAGGGCATGGATCAGGGGCTGAAGGTTCAGTGCATGGTTCAGGTCTATCCACTGGTCGTTCTGGACATGCTCAAGAGCTTTCCGGAAAAAGGCAGCCGGAAAATGGAATGGGTCAGCTTCGCGGAAGGCGCCAACCGCGTCGCCGAGCCGATGCTCAAGGACCTGATCCTCGGTTTCGAGCAGCGCCTGCTTGCCACGATGAACCCGGCTCAAGAGGCAGTGACCCGATAAACGCTGAAGTCAATGGAAGAACGACGCGAGGCATCCCCGATCCTGCTGCGCCGGACAGTGCCTACCCGAATTTCGGGCAGGCAGCCTGAATTGGAGAACAGACGGTGACAAAACCGCGCCCGAGCCTCGAAAAGCCAACCCTCGACAAATACCTGGACAGAGTGACCCTGACAGAGGAAGCAACGCATCATGTGCTGCGACCTTGGGCTGGCCTCGGCCTCGGGCTGCTGTTCATGCTGATCAGCGTGATCTTCGCTGCCGCCTATGTTTCCGAAGAGCCCAAATATCTGATCATTCTGGCCGCCGCTGCGGTCGCCGGATATATGGCGATGAACATCGGCGCCAATGACGTGACCAACAATGTCGGCGCCGCGGTGGGATCCAAAGCGATCACCATGACGACCGCGCTGATCATTGCCGCCATCTTCGAGGTCGCCGGCGCCGTGTTTGCCGGTGGACGCGTTGTTTCGACGATCGAGGCCGGCATTGTCGATGCGTCCCAGATGCCGTCGGGAGAGACCTTTGTCTGGGTGATGATGGCGGCGCTGGTTTCGGCTGCGGCATGGATCAACATTGCAACATGGTCCGGCGCACCGATTTCAACCACCCACTCGATCGTCGGCAGTATTCTCGGATCAGGCGTTGCGGCTGCGGGTTTTTCCTCGATCCACTGGATATCGCTTGCGGGAATAACGGCAAGCTGGACGATTTCGCCGATCCTCGGCGGCGGCATCGCAGCCCTGCTTCTGGCCTTCATCAAGACCTTCATCATCTACCGCGAAGACAAGATCGACGCGGCAGTCTTCTGGACACCCCTCCTGCTCGCCCTGATGATGGGAGCCTTCGCCACCTATTTTACCGTGATCGGCATCGAGAAAGTGGCGCATCTTTCGATGATGACCGGCCTTTGGGCTGGCCTCGCAGTGGCCGTCATGACTGTAATTGTCAGCAGGCCCTGGATCGCCCGCCAGGCCCGTGGGCTCGACAATCGCAACCAGTCGCTGCGCAAGCTGTTCCGGATGCCGCTCATCCTGTCGGCGGCGCTCCTCTCGTTTGCGCACGGCGCCAACGACGTCTCCAACGCCGTCGGTCCGCTGGCGGCAATCGTCGCCAACGTCAATGGGCTTGCCATCGCCCAGACCACCTATGTGCCGCTCTGGGTTATGCTAATCGGTGCCTTCGGCATTTCCTGCGGCCTTTTGCTGTTTGGTCCGAAACTGATCCGCGTCGTCGGTGAGGAGATCACCAAGCTCAATCCGATGCGTGCCTATTGTGTGGCACTGGCAACGGCGATCACCGTGATCATCGCCACATCGCTCGGGCTGCCCGTCTCGACCACGCATACCGCCGTCGGCGCCGTCTTCGGCATCGGCTTTTTCCGCGAATGGTACACCCGCAACTCGAAACGGCGGCTGGAATATGTGCGGCGGAAAACCGGGCAACTGGACTTCGAGCGCCGCGTTCAGCACAGTCCGGAGGAATCACACCGCCGCCGTCTGGTGCGGCGCTCGCATTTCATGACAATCGTTGCTGCCTGGGTTATCACCGTTCCGATTTCAGCGCTGTTGTCGGCGGCGGTCTACCTGGTCTTCGCAGCACTCTTCATCTAAGGACTGATCTATGCGCGCCAATTTCCGCATGCAGCGGCTCTTCATCGATGTGCCGCTGGCAAAAGGTACGATCTATGAGGCGACGCGGGAGCAGTTCAACTACCTCGTCAACGTGCTGCGCTTCGAAGCCGGCGACGCCGTGCTCGTCTTCAACGGACAGGATGGCGAATGGCAGGCGGAACTGTCCTTCCCGACCAAGAAGCGCCTGTTCCTGACGGCGACGGAGCAGGCCCGGCCGCAACCGGCACCCTGCGACCTGCACTACCTGTTCGCCCCGCTGAAGGTCGGCAGGCTCGATTATCTCGTGCAGAAGGCTGTCGAGATGGGTGCCGGCCTGCTTCAGCCGGTGATGACCCAGCATGTGCAGGGCAAGATCAGCAATCTCGACCGGGTCCGGGCCAATGTCATTGAGGCCGCGGAGCAATGCGGCGTTCTGGGCATTCCGCAGGTCACGGAGCCGCGCAAGCTGGAAGACATTCTCAACGGCTGGCCTAAGGATCGCCGGATCATCTTTTGCGATGAAGGCGATGCCGGGCAAAACCCGCTGCCGGTCCTTGCGGCGGTGAAAGAACGCAAACTGGCGCTGCTGATCGGTCCAGAGGGTGGCTTTTCCGATAGTGAACGGTCTTTGCTGCGCAGTCTCGATTTTGTGACCGCCATCCCACTTGGGCCGCGGATTCTGCGGGCAGATACGGCAGCAGTGGCAGCGATGGCCGTGATCCAGGCATCGATTGGCGACTGGCATTAAGACATTAGAATTTCAAGTCCCATTGAGGTGTTGAAAATTTGAACCGCCCTTGAAAGAATTTCACTTGCACCACATGTGAAACCGGTTCAATCACCCTTCCTAATATCTGCCGTCCGGCAGGTTCCGCCCGTTCAAAAGAAGACGCCCATGGCCAGAGATACCACCGACCAGACGCCGGTTACCTCGCTTGCAGACCTGACCGAATATTTGGCAGAGGGTAACAAGCCGAAGGATAAATTCCGCATCGGCACGGAGCATGAGAAGTTTGCCTTCTTCAAGGCGGACAACAGCCCGGTTCCCTATTTCGGCGAAGCCAGCATCTCGGCTCTCCTGAACGGCATGGCGGAAAAGACCGGTTGGGAGCCGATCATCGACGCCGGAAACATTATCGGCCTTGCCGAACAGTCCGGCCAGGGCGCGATTTCGCTGGAGCCCGGCGGCCAGTTCGAGCTTTCCGGCGCACCGCTCGAAAACCTGCACCAAACCTGCAAGGAATCCAACCGGCACCTCGCCGTCCTGCGCGAAATTGCCGAGCCGCTCGGCATCCGTTTCCTCGGTATCGGCGGTTCGCCGAAATGGACGCTCGCCGAAACCCCGCGCATGCCGAAATCCCGCTACGACATCATGAGCCGCTACATGCCGAAGGTCGGTACGCAGGGCCTCGACATGATGTATCGCACCTGCACGATCCAGGTGAACCTCGACTTTTCGTCCGAAGAGGACATGCGCCGCAAGATGCAGGTGTCGCTGAAGCTGCAGCCGCTGTCGACGGCGCTGTTTGCCAGCTCGCCGTTTACCGATGGCAAGCCGAACGGCCTGCTCTCCTGGCGCGGCGATATCTGGCGCGATACCGACAATCAGCGGGCCGGCGTGCTGCCCGCAGTCTTTAATGCCGATTTCGGCTTTGAGGATTACGTCACATGGGCGCTCGACGTACCGATGTATTTCGTCGTGCGCGACGGCAGGTATCACGACTGCACGCATATCACCTTCCGCCAGTTCATGAAGGGCGCGTTGAAAGGCGAGCTTGCCGACTGGGAGCCCAACATGGGCGACTGGACGAACCATCTCTCGACGCTGTTCCCCGATGTTCGCCTGAAGCGCTTCCTTGAAATGCGCGGTGCAGACGGTGGTCCGTGGCGCCGCATCTGCGCGCTGCCGGCCTTCTGGGTTGGCCTGCTCTATGATGATGCAGCCCTAGACGCCGCCGAGGACTTGACCCGCAACTGGACCTACGAAGACACGCTTGCCATGCGCAATGCGGTTCCCGCGGAAGGCCTTTCGGCCACTCATCGCGGCACGTCATTGTTCGACGTCGCCCGCGAGGTCCTGGCGATTTCGCGCCTTGGTCTGAAGAACCGCAACCGGCTGAATGGTGACGACGTTGACGAGAGCATCTTCCTTGCTCCGCTTGACGAAGTTCTGGCCAAGAAGGCGACGCTCGCCGAGGATCTGCTGGCGCTCTACAAGGGACGCTGGAACGGTTCGGTCGAACCGGTCTTTACCGACTACCAGTATTAAGCCTCAGAAACGTTTCTTGAGGAAATACTGTGGAATGACGTTCGGCGCACCTTCGAGTTCGCCGAACACGGTGTAGCCGAGCTTTTCATAGAATGGTTTTGCCTGGAACTCGAACGTGTCCAGCCAGACACCGACATAGCCGCGCGTCCGCGCTATCGCTTCCGCCTCAGCAAGCAGGCGTGAGCCGAGGCCCTGCCCGCGATATTCATCGACAACGGCAAGATACTTGACGAAGGCCCAGCCGAAGCTGTCCATTCCGTAGAGTCCGCCGACAACCGCCTGCGTGTCCGGATCGCGCGCGAGAATGGCAAAATCCGGCTTTTCCTCGACTTCCCCCATATGCAGCGCTGCATGCTGATCGAGCACAGCGATGACCGGCGCAATATCCTGCTCACTGGCGTTTTCCGAAATGACTTCGATGACGGGGCGTTTCATGCGGATTCCGCTCATAGCTTCAACGAACCGGAGAATAAGTGAACACCTCAACGTTGTGGAGCGTGAAATTCTCCCGACATGGACGGGCTTGTCCCGGCTAACAAAAATCGGTGTTCTCGTGGCCTTTTCCCGTTATAGTGCAAACACATGCGATGCGCTGCCTGCTGGAGAGGATAAAAGATGATCCCGCTGTTTGACATGATGATGCAGGCGCAGAACGGCAACGCCATGGATGTGATGGCCAAGCAGTTCGGCCTCGCCCAGGAACAAATGGCCAAGGCGACGGCCGCCTTGATGCCTGCCTTTTCCACGGCGCTCAAGCGCAACACCGCCAATCCCTATGATTTCGGGGCCTTCCTTACCGCGATGTCGAGCGGCAACTATGCCCAGTATTTCGAGGACATGAACAAGGCCTTCACCCCGCAGGGGCTAGCTGACGGCAATACCATTCTCAACCAGCTTTTCGGCTCCAAGGACATGCTGCAGGCTGTCTCTGCGCAAGCCGCACAGATGACCGGCATCGGCCAGGAAATCTACAAGCAGATGCTGCCGGTCATGGCGAGCGCCATCATGGGCGGATTGTTCAAGCAAGCATCGGGGCAGATGGGCGGGGCGCAAAACCCGTTCGCCAATACGCCGATGGAAGCGATGATGAAACCGTGGCTCGAAGCCTCCGGTTTTGCCAAAAAGCCGGACCCCGCACCCAATCCATTCGACAACCCCTTCACCCAGGCGATGCAGGGTTTCTTCGGCATGGGAAAGCCGGAGGAAAAGCCAAAATCCGCCCCCGACATGTTCGCCGCCAATCCGTTCATGAAAGCATTTCAGGACATGATGAGCGGTAAGCCGCAGACAACAGCCGCGCCGGAGCAGGAAAAGAAGCCAGCAGACGCCAATCCGATGGCCCCCTTTTCCGAGATGTTCAACAGCATGTTCGACAGCGGGCTTGAGGCGCAGAAGGAATACCAGAAGAGCATCGACGGGCTGTTCGAGACGTATCGAAAGAATGGCAGCGCCTGACCGGCGGTTACCCTGATTGTGGGCGTTCGGCCCGGTTTGTGGCCAAGAGGCGATCCGAGGGTTGACCAGTAATTGATCCGCGGTCACGGCGGCTTTCGGCCCGAAGCGGACGACGATCAATGGACGGGCGCCACGGGCGCGAATACACGGGTAAGGAAATCTCGGAGAATGGGAGTGACCTGCTCGCGGGGAAGGCGATGGCCGCCGTCAAGTGCTTGGAACCTTACAGGAACCCCTGCACGTGCAAGAGCCTCGGAAAATCGTTCAGCCTGATCGATCGATGCACGATCATCATATTTGCCGTGAAGAAGTAGGGTTTCTGATCGGATGCTATCAGCATAATAGAGTGCGGAACGCTCCAGAAAGGCCTCGTCTGAGAGACCAGCTTCGTTCTGGATGGCCTGTTGCAAGCCTCGCGAACTGTTCCTGTATGCGTCTCTCAAATCATAGACGCCCCCTGTCAAGATGATTGCTCTAAGATCAGGCACCTTAGTGGCCGCCATGGCGGAGGCCACAGCCCCACGGCTATTTCCATATAGGACGATACGCTCTGGATCGACGGACGGCTGCTGCTTGAGGAAATCCAACGCCGCAATAATCGTTTGTTGAGTAGACGGTCCACAGAAATCCGGCGGACCGTCCGATCCGCCGAAGCCGGGCTGCGATACGGCGGCCGCTGTTACGCCGAGGCGAGAGGAAAACCGGACAAGCGATCCATCATCGACCGCCTCCTTCCCACCTAGAAGAAGTCCTCCCTGATTGCCGTGAACGAACAATATCGCTCCGCTCCGTCGATCTGAAGCACGCGTCTGGAATAACTGAACACGAGCGCCATTGCCTCGATCAATGGTGTGTTCTGTGACCTCAGACATGGTAGTCATCCCGTTACATCTTCTGGCGAGAATACGGCGGCAAGGCCTACTGTCAACGACCACTGTTGGCGCAGTGCAGCCGTAATCACCCCAGATCAGGAAAAGCCGCCGACCGCCCAACTCTGGTCTTTTGCCAAAGTCACGGTTTCGTTTCATCGCCCCCCAAAAAAGAAAAAGCCCGGTACTGGTCTTGGGGACCGGGCACCGGGCAAGCAGCAGGGCAATTGGCTCTAACCCTGCGGGGAACGGTAACGCGCAGAGGCGGCTGCGCGTCCCTGTTGCGTGGAACGTTTTTTGGAACGTCTGAGGCACGCAACAAAACTCATCATCGTGCGGGACCATCCGGCCTTCGGTCCCGCGTCGTGAACGCACGCCTCAGTCGAGGCGCGCCTTCCGGTAAAACGTGTTCGCCCGGTCGCGGGACGCCTGTGTCAGATGGCGGCCCGGATCGTCGAAGAACGGCGAGGTCATCGCCTCGCGCACTTCATGGCGGCAAAGCCCCATGTCGAGCAGCTGATGATCATCGAGATCCTGCAGGCGGCCGATGGCATTGCGGTTTCGCAGCTGGCGCCATACCGACACCAGCACGCCCGTCAGTCCCGTCTGGCGGGATGTCGCGGACAGCTTCCCGGCTAGGGTGAGGTCAAGTGCGTGGTCGGTCGTGCGCATTGTACTGCTCCTTTTCGCAGGCACGCCAGCGCCGCACGTCTTTCAGACGTGCAAAGGTCGCTGTCATTCAAGATTTTGCATAATTTTCTCCCAGATCGATTTCGATCTGGGAAATTATGCAAGGGCGGCCCCTCCCCTGCAGGGAGGTCAGCGCAGGGTTTGGGCCGAAACTATGATGGTGGACCGGCTTTTTTGGGAGGCTCGCCGGGATGGTTCAGGATGCTATTTGCCCGGCCAAATTCGCAAATCCTTATTGATCAGTCCAACGAATGTTTCTAATGGTATTCATCAAACAATTTTATGTGTGCTCTTTTTGAGGACCAGGACCATGTCCGCACCGCTCGATATCGATCAATTGCAGACCTTCGTTGCCATCGCCGACACTGGCAGCTTCACCAAGGCCGCCGATCGTGTCTTCAAGACCCAGTCAGCCGTCTCGATGCAGATGCGCCGTCTGGAAGAGCGCATCGGCAAGCAACTGTTTGCCAAGGATGGCCGCGGCAACCGTCTGACGACGGAAGGCGACCGGCTGCTCAATTTCGCCCGCCGGATGATCCGCCTCAACAACGAGGCGATCGCTTCCTTCGACGACAACCGGCTGGAGGGCACGCTGAGGATCGGCACGCCCGACGACTATGCCGACCGGTACATGCCGGAAATCATCGTCCGCTTTGCCAAGACCCATCCGAATGTGGAGCTCAACATCGTCTGCGAGCCCTCGGTCGACCTTGCCGAGAAGATGGCCAAGGGCGAACTCGACATCGCGCTCGTGACACACAATCCCCGCGCCCGCGCCTCCGACGTGGTGCGCACCGAGCCGCTTTGCTGGGTCAGTTCGATCAACCATCCGCTGCCGGAGAATGCGCCGGTACCGCTCGCGGTCGGCAAACGCGACTGCGCGTGGCGCCAGGCGGCCTGCTCGGCGCTCGATGCCACCGGCAAGGAATACAATATCCTGTTTACGAGCTGGTCTTCGACGGTGGTGGCCGCTGCGGTGCTGGCCGGCATGGCGGTTTCGGTTCTGCCTGAATCAGCGCTTCGCACCGGCATGAAGGTTCTGACCCAGGCGGATGGCTTTCCGGCACTGGCTCCGGTGCAGATCGGCATCATGAAGCGGCCGGGGCTATCGCCATCGCTGTCGAATGCGATCACTAATCACATCACCGCCTGTCTCGACAATATCACACCGACGACCAGCACCGATGATCTTGATGGCGACATGAAGAACTTTCCGCGTTACCCGCGGCTGCGCCAGAGCCACATGCTGCCTGGCTGGTAAAATCCACAGCTGCAAACCAGCAAAAAGGCCGTGCTCCTTTCGGAGGCGCGGCCCTCTTGTATTTGCTAATATGCATACTCGGCCATCAAGCGCGGCCTAAAAGTCGACTGTAATATAATTAGGTTATCCGCAGCCCCAAAAAGTTCTGCCGAATTTTTATACGCCATTTTGAATATATGCCCAAGGGGTCGAAATGGACCATTTTTGGTGAAATCCCCTATCAAATTAGGGGCTGATTAACGGCAAAAAGGGTTTTTCAGGCCTCAAAACTCCAAAACCGAGGCCTTTCAGAGCCCAGAAGGCCGCTGACACCCACTGGTCCTGGCTGGGGTTTATGGTTCGGACATGACATTTTCTGCGTCTGGAAAGTCGCGGAAGCTGAGGGTACAGTCGGTCAGCCCGGTGTTTTGCCCAGCCGCTCTGCCTGGTCGAGTTTTTCCAGGAGATCGAGAAACGTATCCGGAATGGGTTCCTGTTCGATGGCGCTATAGAGAGCTTTCAGCTTGGAGGCGATTTGTCCGTTGGGATCGGTGGCGCGGGCACCCGCTCTCCCGCCCATAGCGGCACGCCGCTGATTTTCCGGTAGGTCGACCATGGACAGTTTCACTCCTGAGCCCGCGCCGGCAATCGCCCCGCAGCGACGCTTATATGCGTCCTTTTTGGTACATTAAAAACGTTGCTATATTCCGAACTTTCAGCCGGCCCTGTTGAAGCCGGCACACAATTCATTCAGTGGGAAAACTTCCCTTAAACTATAAAACATGTTCAAACCAATGCCATGGTTCGTAACGCGATAGCGTCGGCACCGGTAAAATTCGGTGCCATCATACTGAAGGAAGTCATAAATGTCACTTTCCATGCGGATCGCAGCCCATCTTCCCTATCTGCGCCGTTTCTCCCGCGCCGTGACGGGGTCTCAGGCCTCGGGCGACGCATATGTCGCCGCCGTCCTGGAGGCATTGATCGCGGACATCACGCTTTTCCCGCAGGGCTCCAACGACCGGGTCAACCTGTTCAAGCTGTTCTGCTCCGTGTTCGATACGCTGGTTATCAACGTGCCCGAAGCAGCTTCACC
This sequence comes from Rhizobium sp. Root1334, assembly GCF_001426665.1. Classification (GTDB taxonomy): domain Bacteria; phylum Pseudomonadota; class Alphaproteobacteria; order Rhizobiales; family Rhizobiaceae; genus Pararhizobium. The sequence goes on from NZ_LMEY01000001.1 coordinate 645,397, forward strand.
TTTCGGTTGGGAGGCACGCGCGGCAGCAAATCTTTCGGTGATTTCACCGGCTGCTCGCAAAGCCTTCCTACTGGTCTCCGTCGAGGGTTTCTCGCCGGATGAGATGGCCGAGATTCTCGGCGTTACCGACGCAGAAGCGGCCAGCCTGCTGCGCGAGGCATCCGAGGATATTTCCCGGCAGGTTGCCACCGAAATCCTGATTATCGAAGACGAACCGCTGATCGCCATGGATATCGAAGACATGGTGAGCAGTCTGGGTCACACGGTCTCAGGCGTCGCAAGAACCTACGGCGAAGCAATCACACTGTTTGAAAAAACGGCTCCGAAGATGATCCTCGCCGACATCCAGCTTGCCGACGGCAGCTCAGGCATCGACGCCGTCAACGAAATCCTGAAGAGCGCGACGGTTCCGGTGATTTTCATCACCGCCTTCCCGGAACGCCTGTTGACGGGAACCAAGCCAGAGCCGGCCTTTCTGGTGACAAAGCCGTTCAATCCGGAAATGGTCAAGGCGCTGATCAGCCAGGCACTGTTCTTCGACGAGAACGCCCGCGCCTACAAAGGCTGACCTCTCTATCCCGCTGGTGAAGGCCGATCGATGGCAAACGCGTCGAACCAGCCTTCCCGGCGGCCGGCGCAAAGTTCAGCCAGAATGCGCGATGCCGTGAAGCTGAAGGTGATACCATTGCCGCCATAACCATAGGCGGCAAGAATGCGCGGCATTCCGGGAACTGCGCCGATCAGCGGAAGACCGTCATCGGTTTCACCAAATGCACCGGACCATGAAAAATCAATGGCGGGGTTGGCGGCAGGCCATAGCTTGACGAGGTCGCTGGCCAACTTTTCCGATTTCTCCGTCATTTTTTTGTCGCGCGCGACGGGATCGACCGTATTGTCGTCCCCTCCACCGATAATGATCCGTCCATCGACCGTGGTGCGGGCATAATTGTAGGTCTGTGAGGCTTCCCAGATCAGCTCGCCACCGGGCCAGAGCGTACCGGCCGCTTGCGGCACCGTCGCAATCGCCCAGCTCGATGCTGTCCGATGGATTTCACTGCGGACAAAATCCGGCATGACATATCCCGTTGCCAGAACGACGTGACGCGCCTCTATGACGAACGGGCCATCAGTCTCGACAGTCACAGCCCCCGGCGCATCATGGTAAGCCGTCACCATCGCATCAACCAGCCGCGCACCACGCCCCTGCGCATCACGCAACAGCCCCCAGGACAGGAGAAGCGGGTCGGCATCGGCAGAGCCGGGCGAGAGGATAGCCGCCGCCCGGTCGATGCCGAAGCGGGATAAAAGGTCTTTGTGATCGAGCAGCAGTCCGGGCAGACCGGCGCGCTCACGCAGCACATATTCGTCGCGCAGAACGGAAGGACCAGCCTCTGCCGCTGAAATGTAGAGGGTCGAACGCGGCCGGAAGCTGCAATCAAAGCCCAGCCCACCCACCAGACCGGCAAGCCCCTGTACAGCTGCGACACTTCGCCGGTAAAGCTGGGCGGCCCGGTCAAAACCATAGAATCCCGTCAGTTCCCCCAATGTGCAGTCGATCTCCCACTGTAGCATCGCCGTACTGGCGGCGGTGCTACCAAGCCCGGGCTGCTCGCGATCGACGACCGTCACATCCACTCCGTGGGCTGCCAGATGTTGTGCGGCAAGCGATCCGGTGATGCCGCCGCCAACGACGAGCACGTCCGTCTTCATGCTTTGCGAGAGAGGGGGCTTGCCGGGCGGGCGAAAACCCCTTCCCCAGGGTGCGCGGCCACCATGGAGATCGGCCTGCACGGTATCGGAGGAATCGAGCATTGGGGGCATGAATTTGCCTTCGGTTGGCGTAGGCCGGAACGATCTTGGGGTATGCCTGATCAGCCCGGTAGTTGCCGTTCCGGCGGCTGGGTGCGGACCTCGTTGAAGATGGTCATGGCGATCAGCGACAGCGGCATGGCCAGCATGGCTCCGACCGCACCCCACATCCACGTCCAAAAGATGATCGCAAGGAAGATCAGGAACGGGTTGATCTCCAGCCGATGACCAAGAATGGCGGGTGTCACTAGATTTTCCATCACAAGATGCAGGATGAAAAAGGCTGCCGCAGGAGCCAGCGCCAGCAACAGCGCGTCATGGGTCATGAGACCGGCGCAGAGCAGTGCCACCGTCATCACCGTGACGCCGAGATAAGGAATGAAGCTGGAAACAAAGGCGAACAGACCCCAGAGCGGCGCCATTGTCAGGCCGCCGACAAAGGCGATTGCGGCAGTGATCGTGCCGAGAACGAGATAGATCAGGCTCGCCGTCGAGAAATAGAAACCTACAGCGTTCTCTGTGGCATTCATGATCCTGATCGCGGCCAGGCGGCGGTCGCGGGTGGCAAAAGCAAGGATGATGGTCTTGCGCAAATGCCCACGCCCGACCAAAAACAGGCCGAGCGCTGCCATGAAGATCAGCGTCTGGATGAACGCCGGGGTTACGCCTGCAGCTACCAGCCCGAGCATGGTGCCTGCATTTTGAATAGCCACATCGGTCACGGCTTTTTCGTCCGTTCCGGCTATCGCGACCTTTGCCCATTCAAACCGCTGGATATAGGGCAGGATACGCTCGATCGCCCGTTCAAGGATACCGGGCGCCTGGCCTGCGAGTGACGTCAAAGGCTCGATCAGGGCATTGATCAGGAAGAAAAGCCCGACGACGAAAATCGCTGCCAGCAGCAGGCCGCCGAGCGCCGGTGGCAATCCGAAATGTGCCAGCCGGTCGGCTGCGAGGCCCAGCACCATGCCAACGACGATGGCGAGCGTGACCGGCATCAGGATCGATTCCATCATGTAGATGACGCCGGAAGCGAAGATGATGAACGTGCCGACAATGCTCCAGGCCACCACCAGATCAAGACCGGTTTTCGCTGACGTTTCGGGAATATCCGCCGCTGCCACCTGCGCTTCAAGCTCCGCCAGTTTTCGCTTCCTGAAAACCCCACTCCCCGCCAAGGCAGCACCCATTTCGCGTCTCTCCATGTGCCCGGCCACGGCACGCAGGCTGCCGGACGAACGATAAGATCAATATGCGGAAAACACCGGTGCAGAGGCAGCATCGGTGTGTAGCGGCTGTTAACGCATTGCTTGTGAAAAAGTTCCCGCGGCGGCGGCGGCGTCAAACGCGCAGCCTTTATCGCGGCACTGAAGCTAGATCGGGAAAGTCAAACACGCACGCGTGCCGGCTGCGGAGTTGCGATCGTAGGTGAGATCACCACCCATGGTGGAAGCCATGGCGTTGAGAATTTTCGTGCCGAGCCCGGTTCCCTTCACAGGAGCATTGGGATCAAACCCCGTCCCGTCATCCTCCACAAGAAGCTCGATCATATCACCGGCACGGCGTGACAGCCGGACGCGGATTTCACCCGCCTGTCCCTTTGGGTAAGCGTATTTGAAGGCATTGGTCACCAGTTCGCTGACCACCAGCCCAAGGGAAATCACCTTGTCGGTCGTCAGTTGCAGCGGATCGGATACCAGCACGATATCATGGGGCCGCGCCTCATCGCCCATGGACGATTGCAATTCATCAAGCAGGCTTTTCAGGTAGTCATCGAGATCGACCATGCCGACCTGGTTGTTGGCGTACAGATGACGATGCACATTGCCGATCGCGTGGATGCGTATCTGGGTTTCCTGCAACGCGCTGACCGCTGCCTGATCGGCGATCAGGGAGGTCTGCAGGCGTACCAGTGAGGCCACGAGGCTCAGACTGTTGGCGACCCGGTGATTGACCTCGCGCAGCAACAGTTCGGCGCGATCCCGCGCCTGGCGCATTGCCTCATGCGCGGCCTCCGTTTCACGGCGAAGCCGCGCCCGCTCCAGTGCCTGATTGAGTGCGGCGACGAACAGGTCGACAAAATCGGTGGAGATGCTTTTCGTCACATAATCATCAGCTCCGCGCTTGAGAGCTTCCACGGCGATGCTGGCATCTCCCGAGCCCGTGACATAGACGACAGGCGGATGGTCTGGCATGTCGGCGATAATCGGGAGAATATCCAGGCCGGTTTCGCCGAGCAGATAATGATCAAGCGCGATGACATCGATACCGCCCTCCGCCAGCCGGGCGAGACCGGATTTCCGGTCGATGGCGTTGATGACCTTGAAGCCCTGCCGGGCGAGGTTTTTGCGCAGGAAAATACCGAGCGCCTCGTCATCATCGATATAGAGGATTGTTGTTTCACAATGATCGGCAGACATGTCCCCACCCATCACGACACCTCCGGCACGGTCACGACGGAGAGGAACAGGCCGAGTTGCTGGATGGCGTTGACGAATTTTTCGTATTCCATCGGCTTGGCGACATAGACATTGGCACCGAGATCATAACAGCGGTGGATTTCCACAGGATCATCCGTGGTGGTCAACACGATCACCATCACTCGCTTGAGGTGCTCGCTGTCGCGCACCCGGGCAAGAATATCCATTCCGGTCATATCCGGAAGGTTTAGATCGAGAAGAACGAGAAGTGCTCTTCCGGCATGCACTTTCCCGCTGCCGTCGGGGCCTAGCAGATAGGACAACGCCGTCAGGCCTGTCCCGAACGGTATGATGTCATTGGTAACGCCTGCGCGGCGGATGTTCTTCTCGATCAGGCGGGCATGCCCTTGATCGTCCTCGATCATGATGATGGCGACCGGTTGCAGTCCGTTGTTCATGTCTCCTCCCCGTCTTTTATCGATGCGATATCGGCCGCAAACGTCACGGTGAATGTCGTTCCCTCTCCCAGGACCGACTGCACGGTGACGTCTCCTCCCAGCCGGCGAACCAGCGCGCGGACATGGGCAAGGCCAATTCCCTCACCCGGCCGGTCCTGCGGTCCGGAGCGCCGGAACAGTTCAAAGATTCGCTCCAGATCGCGCTCCGAGATCCCTCTTCCATTGTCGCTAACCTGAATGACCGCATTGCCGCCCATGGCCATTCCAGACACATGGATAAGCGCCTTTCGGGATGGATCGGCATATTTTAACGCATTGTCCAAAAGGTTGCTGAAAATCTGCTGCAGGGCAAGCCGGTCCGAAACAACATGCGGCAAGCGTGGTGACAGCACGATGCTCGCACCGCTTTCGTCAAGCCTATGCTGGAGATTGGCGACGGTTTCCGGCAGCAATTCAGCAAGGTCCAGATGCTCCCCGGCCAACTGACGGCTTCCGGCCCGCGCGAGCCTTAAAATCTCATTGATGAGATCGTCCATGCGCCGCATGGAGGAGCGGATGAAGCCAAGCGCCTCGGGAATATCGACGTCAACGGCCTCAAGAGCAGCTTTTTCAGTCAGCGCATCACGGGCCGCGGGCGGCTTTTTCATATAACCGGCAAAGATGCCTGCCGCCCGCTCAAGCTCGGATGTGAAGCCCATGATATTGACCAGAGGCGCCCGCAGATCGTGGCCAACAATGTAGGAATAGCTTTGCAGTTCACGATTGGCGCGCTTGAGGAAGCGTGTGCGCTCGCCAATCCTGACTTCGAGCATTTCATTGTGCTCTGCCAGGGCGTTGCTGGCGGCTTCCAGTTGCCGTGCATGAGCAATCGCAAGGTAGACCGCGCCGCCGACCAGAATGATCAGCAGCACCGCGCCGCCAGCGATAGAGATCAGCAACCACCGGGCCGCGTTGTCGAGGGACATGCCTTTCTGGAACGAGATATTGTGTGTAATGGCATCGATCCTGGTCATGATCTGGCGGATCTCGTCCATCGCGAGCTTGCCGTTGTCGCTCCGGACTACCGCGCTGGCGTCGGCGTCTTTGCCCGCCGTTTTCAAGGCGATGGTACGGCGCATCTCGGCCAGCTTTTCATCGACCAGGCGTTTCAACCGGTCGATCGTGACGTCACTGATGCCCAGTTTCATCATGTCGCCGGTAATACTCGTGAATTGAAGGTTGATCAGCGCCTCGGCACGCTTGAACGGCCCCAGATATTTTTCTTCACCGGTGATCAGATAGCCGCGCTGGCTGGTTTCTGCGTCCTGCATCAGGCTGAAAAGCAACAGTGCCCGATTGTTCAGACCCGACGCATCAAGCGCATCGTTGGAATTCTGACGGGTCTGATTGGCAAAACGCAGCGAAAGGAGGACAACGGCGAGGAGCAAGATAGCGCCCGCTAAGAGCATGAGCGGCACGGCTCTGGAAAAGGCCGGCCGTGCGATCACCATTCCCCAACCCCAAACATTCCCTTCGCCCACGCAGCCTGACCGACCGCAAGGGCTGTGGGAATGATGTCAATATTCGTTTTTTCTGAGCGGCTCACAAGATGAGCCTACAACGTCCACTAGAAAATGAAACAGATTTGTCCCACCTTGCGGCCCCATCACGTCAATGGCGTTCCGGAGGGAAAACGTGCAGCGTCAGCGAGAACAGGCCGAGGCCCAGGATCACGACGATCAGCGTGTTGGCAATGTCTTCCGACGTTGCGTGCAGGACACCCAGGCCCAAGGCAGCACCGACGAGCAGGAACAAGCATAGCCTTGGCAACCAGTACAGCATGGCACATTCCTTTATGTTGGAGAGCATTCTCTTGAAATGCCCAGTTTAACGCGGTTTGAGCCGAATGGTTCCATAGCCTTGTGTTGATCCTGGCGAACCATTTGGCGTATGCGCCGTTAATCCAATTGCTGAGTGATCCAGCCGCAGAACGTCGCGTATGGAGTACAATGCGATGGAGACTGTCATGCGGAAAACTGCAATCGCCATTCTGTACGCCACGATCTCCAGCGTTGCAGTGGCGGCTGAGGCCACGCCGATGAAGGAGGCCGATATCCGCAGTCTCATCATCGGCAAGACGATCTATCTTGCCGCGCCGATGGGCGGAGAGTTTCCACTCAACTATCGTCCCTCCGGTGAGGTCGATGGCAGCGGCAAGGCGCTGGGTCTCGGCAAATTCATCCAGCCGACTGACAAGGGCCATTGGTGGATACAATCCGACAAGCTCTGCCAGCAGTTCACGGTCTGGTACGATGGGTCGCCAATGTGCTTCGACCTGACGGAAACCGGCGAAGGCAAGGTCAGGTGGGTGCGCGACAATGGCGAAACCGGCACGGCACGCATCGGCGACTGATGCGGAGACACAAAAAAGCCGGCGCTCCTCGAAAGGACGCCGGCTTTCTCAATCGATGACAGCTCTTAGAGAGCGGCGATGACGATGACTTCGACCAGGTATTCCGGTGTTGCAAGCTTGGCTTCGCCAGTTGCACGTGCCGGTGTGTTGCCCTGCGATGCCCAGGCGTCCCAGACAGCGTTCATCTTCGGGAAATCAACCATGTCGGCCAGCCAGATGGTTGCCGACAGGATACGGGACTTGTCGGTGCCGGCTTCAGCCAGCAGACGGTCAACCGATGCGAGAGCCTGCTTGGTCTGCTCCGTAACGTCGGAACCGGCTTCGCCGACCTGACCAGCGAGATAGACGGTACCATTGTGCACAACGGCCTGGCTCATGCGCGGACCGGTTTCGAAGCGTTTGATTTCCATCTTCATATTCCTCGTAGAATGCGGCGGGCCGCATGTGAATTGAGTTGACGCAGGCGCTTTACCGCAGATTTCCGGCCAGTGGAACCGTCATCGCGCGATTGCCACACCAACGTTCCGTTCAAGCCGCGTTTTTGCGGGCAAGCCGTGCCTTGATACTGTCGACATCGGCGCGTGGCGTCGCGGCAAACAGCGTCTTGGTGTAATTGTGCTTGGGATCGCTGAAGACCTCTTCACGGCTGCCGTATTCCACGGCCTCACCGTAATACATCACCATCACGTCGTCGGCGATGTAGCGCACCACCGACAGGTCGTGGCTGATGAAAACGTAGGTCAGCTGATACTCGTCCTGCAGATCGGCGAGCAGGTTGAGAACCTGTGCCTGCACCGACAGGTCGAGCGCCGAAACCGGCTCGTCCAGCACCAGAAGCCGCGGGTTGAGCATCAGCGCACGGGCAATCGCCACGCGCTGGCGCTGACCGCCGGAGAACATGTGCGGATAGCGCCCGTAATGCTTTTCCTCAAGCCCGACCTTCTTCAACATGGCCATGGCCTTGTCGCGGCGGTCGTCTGCTTTCATGCTGGTGTTGATGATCAGCGGCTCGGTGAGGATTTCGCCGATCTTCTTGCGCGGGTTCAAGGTGCCGTAGGGGTTCTGGAACACGATCTGCACCTTCTGGCGCATCTCCGGCGTCAGACGCTCCTTGGCGATATCGACCTTTGCACCATCGATCAGCATCTCACCCGACGTCGCCGGGTCGATCATGGTGACGATACGGGCAAGCGTCGACTTTCCACAGCCGCTTTCGCCGACAATGGCCAGTGTCTTGCCCTGATCGACTGAAAAGCTCACGCCCTTGACGGCATGAACGGTCCTGGCCTTTTTGAAAAGGCTGCCCGGGATGTGATAATCGCGGGTAAGGTTTCTGGCTTCGAGAACATGGGTCATCGAACAGCTCCTGCAAAGATCTGGTCGTCGCTGAGGAATTCCGCGATCGTCGGCAGCCGGTCGCCGGTGGCGTTGTCCGGAAGGGCCGACAGCAGCGCGCGCGTGTACTCGCTCTTGGGAGATTCAAACAGCGACAGAACGTCGGCTTCCTCGATCTTGCGGCCCTTGTACTGGACAATAACGCGATCGGCGGTTTCCGCCACCACACCCATGTTGTGGGTGATGATGATCAGGCCCATGCCATGTTCGGCCTGCAGCCGCATCAGGAGATCGAGGATCTGCTTCTGAATGGTCACGTCGAGCGCCGTGGTCGGCTCGTCAGCGATCAGGAGCTTGGGATTGCATGACAGCGCAATCGCGATCATCACGCGCTGGCACTGACCGCCCGACATCTGGTGCGGAAAATGGCCCAGCCGCTCGGCAGGGTTGGGTATGCCAACCAGGTCGAACAGTTCGATGGCCCGCGCCCGGCGCGCCTTCTTGTCGAGACCGAGGTGAATGCGCAGCACTTCCTCGATCTGGAACCCAACCGTGAAGCACGGATTGAGGCTGGCAACCGGCTCCTGGAAGATCATGGCAATATCCTTGCCAACGATCTTGCGCCGATCCGACGGCGACAGTCCGAGCAGATCGATGCCATTGAAACGCAACGTGTCGGCGGTCACCTTGGCCGTCCAGGGCAACAGGCCCATGGCAGCCAGCATCGACACCGACTTGCCGGAGCCGGATTCACCGACAATCGCCAGCACTTCGCCGGCATTGACCTTCATCGATACACCATCGACGGCACGGAAAGGACCGGCAGCCGTCTGGAATTCGACAACGAGATTTTCGATTTCGAAAAGCGACATCACGACCTCTTCAACTTGGGATCAAGCGCATCGCGCAGGCCGTCGCCCATCAGGTTGATGGCAATGACGGTGACGAGAATGGCAAGACCGGGGAAGGTGACGACCCACCAGGCGCGCTGGATGAACTCGCGGGCTTCGGCCAGCATCGTACCCCATTCCGGTGTCGGCGGTTGAGCGCCCATCCCGAGGAAGCCGAGTGCCGCCGCATCGAGGATCGCCGCCGAGAAGGCGAGCGTTGCCTGGACGATCAGCGGTGCGAGGCAGTTGGGCAGGATGGTCAGGAACATCAGGCGCAGGGTGCCGGCACCGGCAACCCTGGACGCGATGACATAGTCTTTCGTGCGTTCAGACATGACGGCAGCGCGCGTCAGCCGCACGAAATGCGGCAGGTTGACCAGCGAGATCGCAATCATGGCGTTGACCAGGCCCGGACCGAGCACGGCGACCAGCACGAGAGCCAGAAGCAGCGACGGAAAGGCGAGGATGATATCCATGACGCGCATGATGATCGTATCGGTACGGCCACGGAAATAGCCGGCGATCAGGCCGACGAGAACGCCGGAGATGACCGAAAGCGTCACGACCACAAGGCCGATGAACAGCGAGAAACGGGCGCCATAGATCAGGCGAGACAGGATATCGCGGCCGACAGCATCAGTTCCGAGGAAATAGGTCCATTGACCGCCCGCCGCCAGGGCCGGCGGCAAGAGAAGAACGTCACGATTCTGGATGCTGGGGCTATGCGGCGCCACGAACGGCGCAAAGATTGCCAGAACCAGAATGATCAGGAAGATAGCAAGCCCCATGACCGCGCCCTTGTTGCGCGAGAAATAGAACCAGAATTCGGCAAAGCCGGTCTGCGGCTTGGTAGTTTTGATTTCAGCGACAGCCATCAGACCCTCCTAATGCCGGATACGCGGGTTGATGAAGCCGTAAAGCACATCAACGATGAGGTTGATGATCATGATCATGGCGGCGATCAGCATCAGCCCGCCCTGCACGACCTGATAGTCACGCTTGAACACGGAATCGACCATCCATTTGCCGATGCCCGGCCAGGAGAAGATTGTTTCCGTCAGGATCGCACCGGCCAGCAGCACGCCGACCTGAAGGCCGATTGTGGTGATAACCGGAATAAGCGCGTTCCGCAGCGCGTGCACGCCAATGACGCGGAATGGCGTCAGGCCCTTGGAGCGGGCGGTACGGACATAATCCTCGCCGAGCACTTCCAGCATGGCCGAGCGCGTCTGCCTGGCGATGACGGCGAGCGGGATGGTCGCCAGCACGACGGTCGGCAGGATCAGGTAGCTGACCGCCGATTTGAAGGCGCCCGCCTGCCCCGAGATTAGACTGTCGATCAACATGAAGCCAGTGACCTGCGGGAAGAAATACATCATCGAGATGCGACCCGAGACCGGCGTCCAGCCGAGATAGCCTGAGAAGAAGATGATAAGCAGCAAGCCCCACCAGAAGATCGGCATCGAGTAGCCGACGAGGGCGACGCCCATGAGCGATTGGTCGAGCCAGGTCCCCCGTTTCACCGCAGCGATCACGCCAGCTGGAATGCCGAGCAGCACCGCAACGATGATGGCGCAGAGCGACAGTTCCAGCGTTGCCGGGAAGAGGTTCATGAAATCATCGAGAACCGGCCGCTTGGTGACGATGGACGAACCGAAATCGCCCGTCACAAGACCGCCGAGATAATCGAAATACTGAACATACATCGGCCGGTCGAGACCGAGCTGGTGCATGAGTTCAGCATGCCGTTCCGGAGCCATGACGCGCTCACCCGACATCAACATGACCGGATCGCCCGGCAACAGTCGAATGAAGGAGAACGCGATCAAGGATACCCCGAGGAACGTGGGTATCAGGACGGCAAGCCGCCCGAAAATAAAGCGCAACATGGGAGCCTATCCCTTCTTTCTTTGAAAAACCGACGGCCCGAATGTCTTCGAGCCGCCGGCCATTGCACGCTCTTTGCGGCGTGCCTTTCTTTTGTTTTAGCCGATCTTACTCGGCGATGTCGACGCCTTCGAAGACGAAGTCACCGAGCGGAGACTGGACGAAGCCAGAAACCTTCTTGCTCATCGGAACAACGGCGAGCGAGTGGTCGAGCGTGTTCCAAGGGGCTTCCTTCTTGAAGACGACCTGCGCCTCTTCATAGAGCTTGGTGCGCTCGGCAACGTCGGACGTTTCCTTCGCCTTCGTTACCAGGTCGTCGAACTCCTTGTTGCACCACTGAGCGCGGTTGTTACCGCCGACAGCGTCGCAACCGAGCAGGGTGTCGAGGAAGTTGTCCGGATCACCATTGTCACCGGTCCAGCCGAGGATAGCCGCACCATCGCGGTCCTTGGCGGACGAGAGCTTCAGGTATTCAGCCCATTCGTAGGAGACGATTTCGACGGTGACGCCGATCTTGGCCAGGTCAGCCTGCATCAGTTCAGCTGCACGGCGGGCGTTCAGCATGTACGGACGAGCAACCGGCATTGCCCAGATCTTCATCTTCAGATCCTTGACGCCAGCGTCTTCAAGCATCTTCTTGGCAGCTTCCGGATCGTACTTGTCGTCTTCGACCTTGTCGTTATACGACCACATTGTCGGCGGGATCGGGTTCTTGGCTACCGTTGCGGCACCCTGGAACACGGCATCGACGATGGCCTGACGATTGACCGCCATGTTGAGGGCCTTGCGGACTTCAACCTTGTCGAACGGCGGAACGAGCGTGTTGTAGGCGAGGTAGGAAACGTTCAGACCGGCCTGCTCGGAGATGTTCAGGTTCGGGTCGGCCTTCAGTTCGGCAACGTCAGCTGCGTTGGGATAGGACATCAGGTGGCATTCGCCGGCCTTCAGCTTCTGGGCGCGAACAGCGGCGTCCGTGGTGATCGCGAAGACGAGGTCATCGATCTTCTGCTTGCCACCCCAGTAATCAGGGTTGGCCTTGTAGCGGATGGCCGCATCCGGCTGGTAGGCGACGAACGTGAACGGACCGGTGCCAAGCGGCTGCTGGTTCATCAGTTCCATCTTGCCTTCAGCCTGAAGCTTGTCGGCATATTCCTTCGATAGGATCGAGATGAAAGGCATGCCGAGGTTGGCCAGCAACGGCGCTTCCGGACGCTTCAGCACGATCTTGACCGTCAGGTCATCGACCTTCTCGACCTTTTCAAGGAGGTCCGGCAGACCCATGCCGGAAAAGTATTCCCATGAGGCGCCCGGAACGTACTTGTTCCATGCATTGTCGGCCTTGTACTGGCGCTCGAAGGAGAAGACCACGTCATCGGCGTTCAGTTCGCGCGTCGGCGTGAAGTATTCGGTCGTCTGGAACTTTACGCCCGGACGCAGCTTGAACGTGTATTCCTTGCCGTCAGCAGAAATTTCCCAGCTTTCGGCCAGCGCAGGTTCGATTTCCGTCGTGCCGCGCTTGAATTCCACCAGACGGTTGTAAACCGTATGTGCGGCAGCATCGAAGGTCTGGCCGCCGGTATACATGCCGGGATCGAAGCCTTCCGGCGACGCTTCCGAGCAGTAAACGAAGGTCTTTGACCAAGCAGAACCGGCCATCAAAGTGGCGATTGCGGTTGCAGCAAGGAGAGTAGAGAGCTTTTTCATGAATTTGCTTCCCAGCTTTGTTCTTGTTCTCGTATTTTTCTGACGCAGAAGCCGTTGTTCCGGTCAAGGCCGGATGGAACGACATTTGATCGGGCAATGCAATAAGCGACCCGAAAAATTTGTCCAATTGGAAAATTCTCCCATATGCGACAAAGCGTGAGGCTATACACGACTTTCTTTCCGTCACCAGCATCGCCACCCGAATCGATTTCGTTTTACCGTTAAAGTCAATCCCAAATTGCACTGATAGCTTGGGAAGAGCTGCCATGGCATAAGGCACACGCGGGGCGGGGAGGACTGTTCAGCTTTTATCTGCCAGGCGGGGATGAGATGAAAGCAACTATATTCAGCCCTCCCCCTCGCCACTGCCACCCGGGCTAACAACGTCTGCTTTCAAAACTGCCGACAACTCCCCTTTTCCATTCCGATGCGGTTGCTTATCGTGAATCGCACGTTAAAATGGTGTTCGCGGAATACGTGGGGGGACGGCCGCGACGTGACGACCGATTTGAAAAACCACCGGCAATACTATTGTGACAGCGATTTGGAGAAGGCTCTCAATCGTGTCGATTTCTTTCGGATCTTCCATACAATGGCGCTCCGCTATGGTTTCGACCATTTCGGTATCCTTCAACTCGGAAACGAAGGCGACGCCTGCACGCTGACCAACCGGCTGGCTCTACACGACCTCCCCTCCGGACTTTCCGACGCCTATGACAAGCGCCACCGATTTGGTGATTCAGTCGTTTTCAAAAGCCTTCATACATCATCCATTCCGTCCACCTGGAAGGCCGGCGATCTCCATCCGGGCGGCAATCTTCTCGACCAGCTCGGTTTCGACGTGCTGATATGCGTGCCGGTTGCCGGCATCACCGGTGCGCGTTATGCCGTGCTGTTTCTCGGCGATGGCGAAGGTATGGAACGGCAAGCCCATTTCGCCCTGTGCTACGACGCCATTTGCGCCTTCGATTATTTTTACCGGCTGGTTTTATCCAACAAGGCGGGACTTGGGCTGACGCCGCGCGAGACGGAAATCCTGCGCTGGATTTCCCATGGCAAGACGGCGAGCGAAATCGCACTGATCGTCTCCGTCTCGGAACACACGGTCAATTCGCACACGGCGACGATCCTCAAGAAGCTCGATGTCGTCAACAGAACCCAGATGGTGGCGAAAGCGATCCGGGAACAGATCATTCAATGACGCCGGTGGGCGTCCGCATAATCACACGCCGTACTCTAAGCCATTCACCAAGTGAAACCGCCAGATGACCCACACGATCCATATCCTGCTTGTCGACGACGATCCGGCGGAAAACCTGATCATGCGCGGCGTGATGAAAAAGGTCTCAAGCGTGGAGATTCACCTACACTATTGCCAGACGATCGGCGAGGCGCTGGCCTTCATCGCCTCGGGAACATCTGTCTCGATGGTCTTGATGGACAACCGACTTCAGCAATGTGATTTTCGCGAGACGGTTCCGGCGCTACGCCAGCAAGGCTATATCGGTCCGATCGGGGTGATTTCCTCATCGCTCGCCGACCCCTATTTCCAGAAGTTTGAAGAATATGGCGCCGATTTCCGGATCGACAAAGGCGAGCTCGATCCGACCGCGATCGAATTCATCCTGCGTGAATATGTGACCAGAGCATAAACAACAAAAAGCCCGGACGAGCCGGGCTTTCTGCTGGACTGGAAACAGTATCAGGCCGCTGTTTTCGGATGGGTGAGCTGGTCAAGGCCAAGCAGGAAGTTGATCTGCGGCCGGGCCTTCACCAGATCATCGATCGAATACTGCTGCAGGACTTCGAAGAACGCATTCAGCGCTTTGCGCAGGGCAGCGTTGAGGCCGCAGCTGTCAACCAGCGGACAATCGATCTCGCCAGCCTCGAAACATTCCGCCATGGCAAAACTGTCTTCGGTAACCTTGACGATATCGAACAGGCTGATTTCGGCCGCAGGCTTCGGCAGGCGCACGCCACCATTGCGGCCGCGCACCGTCTCGACGAGGCCGGCCTTGTTGAGCGGCTGAAGAATCTTGAAGAGGAAAAGCTCGGACACCCCATAGGCCTTGGCAATTTCCGGAATGCGGCTGAGATGGCCGTCATTGGCAGCGCAATACATGAGCATGCGGACTGCGTAGTTCGTTTGCTTCGTCAGACGCATCATTAACTCCAGGCTTCGATCATTCGGCGCCCCCGGTTCGAATGAACCTGCGAGCCCATCAGAGGCACTCAAGATTTCGTGGTCACATGGCCGATTCGACCGGCATCCCACATTCTGCTTCCCATATAGGACGGATGATAGTTTGGAACAATTCCAAAAAGCAGAAAATCTTGATTGAAGTGATCATGATCAGCTTCCAGCGGTCTGTCCACCCTCCAAACGGGAAAAGCTGACATGTCATCTCAAGTTTAGGTGGATTACCACCCTGAGAATCTAGTTTTCCGCCCGTTTCTCACGCAACTCGGCCCCATATTCCCGGATCGCCTTCCGGCGCCCGGGCGTGCCTGGATGCGTCGACAGAATGCTGGCATCGGATGTATCGCCGATTTCCTTCTCGACGACCTCAAAGAAGCGTGCGAGCGCCGTGGGATCGTAACCCGCCTTTTGCATTAATTCGACCGAGTGCCGGTCTGCTGCCGCCTCCGCATCCCTGGAATAGGAGAGCGCCAGAAGACCACTCCCCTGGACAAGCAGATCCTCGACGCTATCGCCGATATCGCCCGCGATCAGCATGATCAGGCCGGCCATCCCCGCCGCGCGGTAAATCTGGCGAAGACTGTGTTCCAGTTCGACATGACCGATTTCATGCGCCAGAACGCCGATGAGCATCTCCGTATCACCGTCCGCAAGGCCGACCAGCTCATCGGTGATAATCAACGTGCCGTCCGGCAGTGCGAATGCATTCGGGCCGATCGATCCACCCTCGCGGAAATTCAGCGTATAGGCGGACAGACCACGGGCCGACTTGAGCGCGATGCGGGCAAAACCGTCCGATACCGCCCGACGCTTTGCGTCGTCCAGCTTGGTCTCGCCGAGAACGGTGTGATCCAGTGTTTCCAGCGTACTGGCGGACATCAGACGCGGCACGACCGGCGGGGTGACCGCAACGGCGACTTCAACCAGCACCGGCAGGGCATAGCGGTAGACCAGCCCGGACAGTAGGAACACCGCAACGACAAAGGCGAGGAGGCGCGGATGAAACCGCTCGAGCCCGTGGATAAACCCTGCCCGCTTGCGCCCGTTCGCCACGTGCAGACCGTCGATCGCCGCATTGTCCGTCGTTTCAAACAGCGAGCCATCAGGAAATTCGATACGGCGCGGGATCGAGCCGACGCGGGGAGAGATGCCGAGGTGTGAAAAGACTGCGGAGGCGAATTCACTGCCGTCTTCCGCAACAGCAAGGATCTGCCCTTCCCTCTCGACCAGGCGGGATGGGACTGAACGGCTGGAATCACGCGGATGCCAATCGCCCCGGCAGACCGTGTTTTCGTCAGAAGCCAAAATCGAAACCCTCGAATTCCATGAACTCCGCCCCGACCGCAGAGCCTTCCCGGCCAGCCGTGGCCAGAACTTCGCCGACATCTCCGTCGAAGCGGACCGCCGTGTGCTCGTTGACGTAACGTGCCATGCGAACCGCGGCCCAGGGACGCATCAGGCCCAGCGTCAGAACGGTCACGACCACATTCGACAGGGCAATCCAGACATAGCGGAACCGCGACAGATCGCTTTTCAGCTCATGCTTGCCGTCAAAGCGCGTTGCCGACCAGGCGATGTTGCGCACACCCGCACGGTAAAACAGCGCCGCGATGCCGAAGGACAAGAGCACGGCCAGATAGCCGACGACGCCGAAAACAAACATCGATGCCTGGAATTCGGGCGGCAGTGCATTGGGGTGATCGATCAGGGCAATCAGCAGCGACATATTGGCAAAGGCGACGACCGCAACGATCAGCAAGCCAAGAACGATGATCAGCGCCGAGAAGAACCAGGTCTGGTAGATCGACCCGAGCTTCGGATCCGTCGCAAACGACCGGCCGCCATAGCGCAGATTGTTGCCGAGATAGCGATACATCCAGCGGCTGGCGAGCGGCGCCAGGATGCCGAGCGACAGGACGGCCATCACCGGCGCAGCCATGAAGGCGATGAACGCACCACCCATCTTGCCGACGAAATCGAACCGGACGTTGCGGTAACTGGTGACGCGGGCGCTGAAGCGCAAGCCGCGCATGATCAGCCAGGGAAAGAAGCACAGGACAACAAGACCCACGACAAGACCGGCAACTGGCAACACCGCCAGGATGATATTGTAAACCACAAGATATCCAAGGACGATCAACCGGCCGATGAGGATTTGCTTGCCCTTGGCGTGATATTCGAAAGCGCGGCCAAGCAGTATCGTATTGCCGTAGAAATAGCGGTTGCGGCGCACCTTCGCCCAGGCCGAATAGATGCCGAGCGTAATGATGGTCAAAAGGATATTGACGATCCAGATGCCGAAATATTCTGCGGCATTACCAGTGAACGACAGCCGGTGAAAATCCTGCGATGCAGCCGGTAATGGTGCCGTGTCGGTTGCGCTCATCGTTGCCCCTCTTGCGTATCATCAGATGCAATTCAAGAACGGCCGGCAATCCCCCGATATTCGGCCGCTCGGGCCAAGTCTTAAACTGTCACCCCCGCAGGTCAACCGCACCGGCAGGCCACAACAAAAAGGGCCTCCGTGAGGAGGCCCAATCGAGGAGTATCCGAGGATACCAATTATTTCATCGTCGGGATGGAGAACTCGGCACCATCCTTGATACCGGACGGCCAGCGCGAGGTGATCGTCTTGGTCTTGGTCCAGAACCTGATCGAGTCCGTGCCGTGCTGGTTCAGGTCGCCGAAGGACGAGGACTTCCAGCCGCCAAAGGAATGATAGGCCAGCGGAACCGGGATCGGCACGTTGACGCCGACCATGCCGATGTTGATACGCGAAGCGAAATCGCGGGCCGCATCACCATCGCGGGTGTAGATCGCGACGCCGTTGCCATATTCATGCTTCATCGGCAGATCGAGGGCTTCCTCGTAATTCTTGGCACGAACCACGGAGAGAACCGGTCCGAAGATCTCCTGCTTGTAGATGTCCATGTCCGGGGTGACGTTGTCGAACAGGCAACCGCCGATGAAATTACCGTTTTCATAACCCTGCAGCTTGAAATCGCGGCCATCGACGACGAGGTTTGCGCCTTCTTCGACACCCTTGTTGATCAGGCCGAGAATGCGTTCCTTGGCTTCCTTGGTGACGACCGGACCCATATCGGCCTTTTCGTCAGTGTACGGGCCAATGCGCAGGCTTTCGACCATCGGGGTCAGCTTTGCGA
Source organism: Rhizobium sp. Root1334 (assembly GCF_001426665.1). Classification (GTDB taxonomy): domain Bacteria; phylum Pseudomonadota; class Alphaproteobacteria; order Rhizobiales; family Rhizobiaceae; genus Pararhizobium. The sequence continues at coordinate 663,656 of NZ_LMEY01000001.1, forward strand.
TCAGGCGATCGGCGGTTTCCTTGCCGACCGGAACGGCAACCGAGATCGCCATGCAGCGCTCGCCGGCCGAACCGTAACCGGCGCCCATCAGGGCGTTGGCGGCCTGGTCAAGATCGGCATCCGGCATGATGATCATGTGGTTCTTGGCGCCGCCGAAGCACTGGGCGCGCTTGCCGTTCGTTGCAGCCGTGCCATAGACATAGCGGGCGATCGGCGTCGAGCCGACGAAGGAGACGGCCGAGATATCCGGATGCGTCAGGATCGCATCAACCGCGCCCTTGTCACCGTTGACGACGTTGAGGATGCCGGCCGGCAGGCCTGCCTCGATCATCAGTTCGGCAAGGCGGATCGGAACAGACGGATCGCGCTCGGAAGGCTTCAGGATGAAGGCGTTGCCGCAGGCGATGGCAGGAGCAAACATCCACATCGGGATCATGGCCGGGAAGTTGAACGGCGTGATACCTGCGCCGACGCCGACAGCCTGGCGGATCGAATACATGTCGATGTTCGGGCCAGCGCCTTCGGTGAATTCGCTCTTGGAGAGGTGCGGAATGCCGATGACGAACTCACAGACTTCGAGGCCGCGGATGACGTCGCCCTTGGCATCCTCGATGGTCTTGCCATGCTCGCGCGACAGCATTTCGGCCAGTTCATCCATGTTGTCGTTGAGGAGCTGGACGAACTTCATGAAGACGCGGGCACGGCGCTGCGGGTTGGTGGCAGCCCACTTCGGCTGTGCAGCCTTGGCATTCTGAACCGCTGCGTCCATTTCCGCGTCGCTGGCCAGTGCCACCGTGGCCTGAACTTCGCCGGTTGCCGGATTAAAGACATTGCTGGTGCGGCCGCTGGTGCCGGCAACCTTCTTGCCGCCAATGAAATGACCAATCTCGTACATGGGTGATCCTCCTGATCTTGATTATGGCCGGAGTGTCGCACTACAATATGCACAAATCAACGCGGGATATTCAGGAACCGTTGTGCAAAAATTGATGCCACTGGTATCTGTGGAGGCTCTTTGATGAAAACCGGTTCTGAAAAGATCGTGAGAATGGCGGAGCTGGAGATCGATCCTGCCCAGCTTGAGGCTTATCTCGCCCTTCTGGCCGAAGAGATCGAAGCATCCGTGGAGAAGGAACCGGGCGTGCTGATGCTGCATGCCGTCTCGGTGAAAGGCGCGCCTGAGAAGGTTCGTATCCTCGAAGTCTATGCCAATAGGCAGGCTTACGAAGCGCATATCCAGACGCCGCATTTCCTCAAATACAAGACGCTGACGGCTGGCATGGTGCTGTCGCTCAACCTTGTCGATGTCGATCCCATCGTGCTTTCGGCCAAATGAGGATTGCTCGATGAACTGGGATGATGTCCGCATGTTTCTGGCGGTTGCCCGTAGCGGCCAGATCCTGTCGGCCTCCAAGCGGCTGGGGGTCAACCATGCCACCTTGAGCCGGCGCGTCACGGCGCTGGAAGAATCCCTGAAGACCCGGCTTTTGATCCGCCGCACCAATGGTTGCGATCTGACGGCCGAGGGTGAGATCTTCCTGCATGCGGCAGAGCGGATGGAAACCGAGATGCTGGCGGCACAGGCGCAGATCGGCCGCATCGACACTGCCGTTGCGGGGACCGTGCGTGTCGGTGCGCCGGACGGATTTGGAGTCTCGTTCCTGGCCCCGCGGCTTGGCAAGCTGACTGCCCGGTTTCCGGAGTTGCGCATCCAACTGGTCCCGATCCCCCGCTCCTTTTCGCTGTCGCAGCGCGAGGCTGATATCGCCATCACCCTTGAGCGGCCGGAACAGGGACGGCTGATTTCGTCGAAGCTCACCGATTACACACTCGGGCTCTACGCCTCACAGGACTACCTGTCGTCCTATGGTGCTCCCGACACGGTCGATGATCTGAAGAACCATCGCCGCATCGGCTATGTGGAAGATCTGATCTTTACGGCATCGCTGAATTTCACTGGCGAGATCATGCGCAGCTGGGATGCCTCGTTCGAAATCTCCAGCGCCACGGGCCAGACCGAAGCCGTGCGCTCAAGCGCTGGGATCGGCATCCTGCATAATTACATCGCCCGCCAATATCCCGAGCTGATCCGCATCCTGCCGGAGACCACGATACGGCGGGGCTATTGGACCACCTATCACGAAAGCGCCCGCGAGCTCGTTCGCGTCCGCACCGTCGTCGATTTCCTTCAGGAACTGGTGACGGAGGAGCACGGCATTTTCATTTGAGACGATCTATTGCGCCACGGAGGCAACAGCTTCCGGAAGCGGCACGAAGGATGGCTTCGCCGCCACCTTGGACACTTCCGGCTGCACAACAACCGGCACAGGCTCTGCCGCAGCCATCACGGCCGCCTCTCCCGGCATCGGCACCTTGACGGCGTTGGTGATCGTTTTTTCAACCTTCCCTGCTGGTTCGGCCGCCGTCGTTTCCACCGATGGATTTTCAAGAACTGCTGGCCGCTTCACCCGGCGTACAGGTGCCGCAATGGCGGTCTCCGCCGCAATGGGCCGGGCTTCCTGTTCCACGAAAGGCACCGGCGCAAAAGCGCCCGGCCCCACTGCATATCCCAGAGCCTGAGCGTTTTGCGACGAGGCCGGATGGAGCCGCAATCCCTGCATCAGCGCGACGATCCGGTCGGCTGCAATCGACGGACTGCAATAGCGCAACCGGATCTGCGCTGCGCCACCTGCCGTGGCGAACTGCCCGCCATCATAGGGCCGGATGTTCTTTGCAAACTGCCATGCGTAAACGCAGCTACCGCTCTTGCCGATGGAACCGGTCGCGTAACCGAAGACGCCATAGGCGTTATCGGCAATCACAGGGCTGATCTGCATCTTAACGCCGGACAACGCGCTTCGCATTTCCGCCTGAACCTGCGAGCGTGATGGTGCGCCGTTGCTGCGGGTGATCTTTGCGGACGGATCGATCGTGATGCTCAGCATGTTCTCGCCGGCAAGGTCCGTTGCGTTGGCATAAACGATCGTCTGTTCGATTTTTCCCTTGGCTCCCGTCTGCCTTACCGTCGTCGCTGGGAGCCCGGGAAGAGTGGCGGCTGCATATTCGGGAGAAACCGTGGTGGCCAGCGACGGCCAGTTGCCTTCGACAGCACCTGTACGCAGGAAAGGATCGTCGACCACCGACGTGCAAGAGGCAAGCATCAAGGCCAGAGCGATTGCGGAGAAAATTTTTTTCATCGGCGTGTATCCGTCCAACTTGTGGCAACAAGACCGCGTCTCACGCCTGCATCCGAGAGGTGATCGTTAAGGCGCTGGAACACCTGCTTGGCGATCTGCTTGTTCCCGAGATGATAGTAGGCCCAGCCACGCAGCTGGCTGAGATCGGCAGGCTCCGCGACCAGGCTTGCCCGCGCATTCAGCGCGTCGAGCGTCTTTTGGTACTGCTTGCGATCGAAACTTGCCCGGGCGCGCTGGAAATAGATTTCCGCCCGGATTTCCCGGTCCCGTTCGGCGCTGAGCGGATAGGCCCGGATGATCGCTTCGGCGTCATCCGTCAGCCGTCCGCGCAACAGGGTCAATGCCGTCCCATAGGCAGCATCGGCGCGCACCTGTCCCCCGGCGCTCAGACCATCCGCAAAGGCGGCGCGCGCCTCGGCAAGACGGCCAAGGCCGAGATAGCACCAGCCACCGATCTGCGCCGCGTCCGCAGACAGTTGTCCCCGGCTGCGCAAATCAGTGAGATCGTTGATGCAGGCGGCATAACGCTTGGCCTGAAAATTGCGGAAATAGTTGGCCTGGATTATCCCGCGCGGCTTGACGACCGATGCAGCCGCCCTCCCCTTCGGCGGCGATGCGGTGCGGATTTCATCCCAGATGTCAGGATAGGTTTGGCCATATCTTTCCTGCAGCGCGGCAAATTCCGGCTTTTGCGATAGCCGCAGGTAGGACAGTGCCAACCCCTTGACGCGTGCGGGCGCCACTTTCCAGTCGACGGCCTTCTGGAACCAGGCGGAAGACGCTTCGTACTGCTTGGAATTATAGGCATACCAGGCGAGAATTTCGGCGTGGTCGGCATTCAACGTCTGCAGGATCGTCGTCGAATAGGACGCAACGATCCTTTCGTCGATGACGGCCATATCGGGCTTGGCAAAGCGCAGCGACAGCGCGTTCATCAGGAATTCCGGATCGCCGGACAGGTCCTGCAGGTAGGTGGCCGCCACCTTATAGGCTTCCTCCTCGAGGTTCTGTGCGGCGAGGCTGAGATACAGTCCCTTCGCATTCGATGCATCCGCCTGGACTGCCAGCGCCTTGCCGAACCACTGCGCACTGACGGCCGGCTGCTTGACCTTCAGGTAATACCAGCCGAGCAAAGCCATATCCTCGACCTTCGGAGGATTTGTTGCCTTGAGCGGGGCGAGCTGATCGTCCGACAGCGGCACCGTCTGCTTTTCATCGGCATTGAAATCGGCCACCGTCTTGCGCATCAGATCGAAGGACACCGGCTGCAGGCCCGCCTGCATCGCGGGCGTCACCGCAAGCTTTTGCATCACGGCCTGGACTTCAGCGGCCGGAAAATCGCGGATGGCCTTCTGCAGTGTTGTCACCAGCACCGCGTCGGGCAGACGCTTGTCACCGTCACGCAGCAGGATGCCGCGATAGATGTCTGCGAGCGGTTGTTTCATGCCTGTCTGCGCATAGGCATCGATCAGAGTCCAAAGCAGGTCGACCTCTGTTTCGGTCGCGGGATCGATACTGCCGCCAGCCTGGATGACATCCGTCCAGTCGTTGTCCTTCGCCGCCTCCGTCATCAACACCCGCTGTTTGCGGCGCGCCAGCTTCTCGGCGAAATCGGCTGTCGGCTGCCAGTCCGGCGTCTCGCTCTTGCGGCGGATGATTTCGGCGTCGATGCCTGTGAAATCGCTTCGATCATAGAGTTGCCAGAGCAAGGTCTCATCGATACCACGCGCCGATTGCGGCAGGTACAGGTCCTGCGGCATTTCGAATTGCGGGAATTTCAGCCGCAGGCGCGCAGCCTCGGCGGCAACGCGATCATCCTGCTTCTGCCCGGCATAATAATAGAGCGCTGCCATTTCGACATCATCGGGCTTGTTCGCGGCCGGCAGTGTCTTGGCGGATTCTGCATTGTTCACTACCGCAGGGTCAGCCTGTCCCGCGATCGCCGAGGTCATCGCCTGATCGATGATGCGGAAGGAGCCGGCCGCCTGCGTTAGAAGCTTTGCCGAATCCTCGGAAAAAGCCGTTGCCGGCACAAGCAGGTTGGAAGCGGCCAGAAGGGCGAGCCAGTGTTTCTTCATGACGATCATTGATCCGACCTCACACCCTTGCGCGGAATGGCAAACCCGAGCCACACGGCGAAGACGCCCATCAACCCGACGATAAGCACAACGTAGAATTGGAAATTGTCCGAGAACCAGGCGGCCGCCAGGCGGCGCAGGTTGCTGGGGCTCTGGTCGGTCATCCCGGCGATGAAATGCGCTCCGGCCGGCACCGTATTAACGGCGAGGCTGGCAGTTTCGATCTCGGCAGACCCACCATTCAGTCCCTGCCAGACGGCAGGCTCGACGAGCCGACGAACGCCAAGCGCGATATCGGCGGGCGATGCCGCATGGACCACAGTCCAGACTGCATCGCCGGAGGGTGACGGAGTTTGCGTCAAGGTCAGAAGCGAGTGTCCCGGCCGGAGCTTGGCGGTGGAACCAGACCCATCCTGGTAATTCAGCCATTTGCCAAAACGTGTGCCCGCACCTGAAAACCAGTCCTGCATCTTCGATGTTACGGACAATTCGTCCTGCGGCCTCGTGGTCGATTTGCGGAACGCATCCAGCAATGCGGTCGAATCGTCGTCATTGTTTTGCTCCGGGCCGGCTTCGAACATATTGCCGATGGTCGCTGTTCTGATGGGATCGACGTCTGCGGTGGATACGGTCATCGGCTGGAAGGCATTCACAGGAAAAGCGCTCTTACCGGCATTGCCCAGCTCGGCAAAGGCATTCTGCGTGGTGATCACCAGCGCATTGCGCTCTCCGGATGGAGCGGCGCCGCTCAAGCGAATATCGGCATTCAGCGGATTGCGGGCGGCAAGCGCCAGGCGGGACAACATGGTCAGGGCGGCACTTGTGGACTGGGCATCCGGGCGTTCGATGAATATGTCGAACGGTCTGCCATCGGCATAGGGATAGGCGGTACCGGCGAGACCGCCGATATCCGGAAGACGGCCGATCCGGGCGAGCGCCGGGATTTCGATCTTCGTCTCCTTCAGGAGAATGAACCGCGGCGCGGTATCGTCGCGGGCCTCGGGCGCGCAGGTCTCGTCGGCATCGACAGGCAATTCGGCCAGAAGCTCGACCTTGTTATTGCCCGGACGGAACGCCCGCAGCGGCAGTTCGATCAGCTTGCCGTCAAACTGTTCTCCAGCGGTATTGCGGAAAGGATAGCTGGTTACGACGCGGTCATTGACCCGCACCAGAAACTGCGCCGTACGCTTCAGGCCCGGTGACGTGGCGGCGCTGAGCTTCAAGCCGATCGTTGCATAGTCGGCCGGGTAGAAATCCGCCGGCATGACCATGTTGAAACCGGTGCGCGACAGGCGACCGGAAAAGACGCGGGTCTCATATCCGGTGTCGGCCAGTGTAAAGCTCGTTGATGCGTCGGCAATAATCGTCCCCGACTGGCGTGAAAAAATGCCGCTATCGAGGCTTTCCTTCAGTGGCCCCTGGATGGCTTGAAGCAGCTGGCTGCTCATATCGGCGCGGGTGGCGCCTCGCAGGCTGACCATTGCACGGCCCTCTGGTCCTGCGTCGCGGACGGAAAGGCCATAGGGTGCCGCCTGTCCATCGGCACCACGCGCCTGCGCCCGCGTCTTGTCCGAAGACACATAGAGATCGACGCCAGGGCCGGTGCCAGGCTTTTCGCCGACCGTGACCGCGAGATCGTCCCGATTCATGAATAGCGCCAGCGTCTGTAGAACGGGAGCCGCATCATTCAGCATTTCGGCAGTCGCCGCCTGCGGCAGGATCAGCCGGATGTCAGTGACATTGGCTTCGGTGCGCGCGACGGTGAGGAGATCAGCGAACGACTGAAACCCATGCTGCCGGGTTGCGGCAAAACCGCTTGCAGAAGGATCAAACTCGCTCCACAGCTCATAGGTAGCCTCCAGCGAGCAATCGACCCGATGGAACTGGCGCGCCCGCAGAACCACCTGATTGCGGCCGGGTCTTAGAAAGTCCGCGCCGATCGCCAGCGCTTCTTGTTTAAAGCCATTCGGCGAGGCGATCTTGAATGTCCCGGCCGATTTGCCGTTGACCTCCACATCCATCACGGACGTATCGGGCAAAACCGAGACAGCATTTCGGTAAGACAGTGTCAGCTGCCCGCCGCTTGCGGCCTGATCGGCGGCGAGATTGAAGCTCAGCCGTGCGACGGCATCTTCGCCGGAGAGGTGATAGGCCGGCAGCGCCTGTTCGAACGGAACCAGACCGCTGACCTTGGCAGCCGCGGCTTCCGCCGGAACCGGCCGGGTCGACAGGATGCTCTCGCTGTCTCCAGGCAGGATGCGGGCCGCAGACGGGGCTGCATCCAGCAGGCTCTGGGCGGAAAGCGGCAGCGTCTGGGCCATGATGAGGGCGAGCGACAGGCCGACTGTCCGGGTGCGAAAAGGCTTAGCCATAGAGCTGCTCTCCCTTGAGAACCGGGGCATGGTCGGCTGTTTTGACAGGCAAAGGCACCGGAACGATCTTGTTGTCGTTCAACACCATCGGCGCATCGTCGAAGGACTGGACGACGCTCTCGCGGATCAGGCCAGCGCTGTAACGGATGGCACGGAGCGATTCCGTCAAGCTCCAGAGCGCAAAGCGGCTGGTGCCCCAGAAGAAGTTTTTCCGCGTCTGGCGGCGCTCCAGGCGATCCTGCAGCACGGACTGGTCGGAATACATCAGCTCGGCAATCGCCATCACCGTTTCCGGCGTCCTTTCGGAATAGGCAAAGCCGCAGATCGCCGTCTGGTCGAGCATGCGCCGCGAGCGATAGACGACGTTGAAGTTGATCGTCTGGCCACCACGGCGGACTTCGACCTTGGCCATCGTTGGAGTGACGAGGTCCAGCTTCGGTTCCTTGTCGACAAATTCGATCGACACGCCGCCGCTTGAAGCATCCTGGATGATGACATGGTGGATGATATCATCGACATGCATCAGGGCGTGGCGCTTGACCGGCAGGCGCTGGTTGCGGCGCAGTTCACGGCGTTCCGCAATCGCCCCGAGGGCCGCACCGGCGAGACCGAGATTGATCAGGTTCCACATCGCAACGATCAACAGTAGCTCGCTGGCGACCGGCTCGGTCAGGACGCGATATCCGGAATAAAGGGCTGCAGCGAGCAGCAGGAAGAAGATGGCAAAATACGGCGTTGCCAACGGCGACAGCTTGCTCTTGTCCAGAGTCTGGCCCTTGGCTGTCACATTGAACGTCGGCTTGCGCGGATTGCGCACGACGCTGACGATACTGCCAAACAGGAAGACGGCCTGGACATATTCGTAAAGCTCAGAAATCCACGGCCAGCGGACACGGCCATAGAGATAGCTCTGCATCGCAAACGAGCTGATCAGATAGGTGACCGCATAGGAGGCGAACTCGAGGATGTTGGCCTTATAGATCTCGAGAGAGAAGAAGATGTAGAGCAGCGGCGAGAACATGAAGGCCAGCCGCGACAGCGGGAACAACCAGAACATGTTGATGCCGGCATAGCAGATGCGCTGCGGGATCGAGAGGCCCTTGGCGAGGAAAGGCCGCTTGAGGATGAGGATCTGCAGCATGCCCTGGCACCAGCGGGCACGCTGGCCGATGAACGAGACGAACGTCTCCGGCTGCAGCCCGGCGATCAGCGGTTTGTCGACATAGACCGAGTGCCAGCCCTGGCAATGCAGCGACAGCGCCGTTTCGCAATCCTCGGTGATCGACTGGCCGGAGAAACCATCGGTGGTCTCCAGCGCCTTGCGGCGCAGCACGGCCGCTGAACCGCAGAAGAACGAGGCGTTCCACTTGTCGAGCCCGCGCTGCAGGATCGAGTAGAACATCTCGTTTTCCGACGGCATACGGGCAAAGGTCTGGAGGTTCTTTTCCAGCGGGTCTGGATTGAGGAAATAATGCGGGGTCTGGACGAGGAAGAGCTTTTCATCTTCCTTGAAGAAGCCGACCGTCTCACGCAGGAAGTCGCGCACCGGCGCGTGGTCGGCATCGAACACCACGACCAGTTCACCGTTAGAAACCTTCAGGCCTTCATTGAGATTACCGGCCTTGGCGTGATCGTTCTGCTTGCGAGCATGGTAGTGCACGCCCATGGCGGCGCAGAGCGCCTTCAGCTGTTCATGACGGCGAATGGCGGCGACCGAGACATGCGGGTTCTTGTGGTTGCGCTTGGCATCCGTGCCGCCGTCATCGAGCAGATAGATGTTCAGCTTGTCCTTCGGATACGCCATCGACTTGGCGGCGGCCAGCGTCACCGCCAGAAGTTCGGCATCTTCATTATAGCTCGGGATGAACACATCGACCGTCGGCAGATCGGGGGTAGCGCCCATGTCCGGCGTCTTGCGCTTGATCGGATCGATGACCATGAAAAAGCTGATCGCCAGCATTGCCAGGCAATACATCTCGGCGAGATAGAGCAGGAAGCCGGGGATGAAATTCAGCGGCTCGGTGATGTCAGGCAGCGTCTCGGTTGTGCGCCAGAAACCGTAGCGCAAAGCAATGATGCCGGCGAAGACGAGGGTGACCACACGAAACGCGCTGTTGTCGGGACGCGTCATCCCGATGAACATGATGCCCAGAACTGCGAAGCTGAGCATAAGCTGCGCCTGCAGGCTCATCGGCAGCAGAATAAGAGACAAGCCGACTGCCCCGGCCGGAAGTGCCAGATATTTTCCGCACGTCATGTGCCACCAACCCCATCGTCATCTTCAGCGGCGCATCATGCGTGCCGGTTCTACATCGAACAGCCGGAACCTAAGCGGCGAAGGGTCAACAGAATCCTAATTTGAGGCGTGGTGGATGGAAACGGTACAGGACTAGGTAAACACAAGGTTTACGCGGCGCGCCAAGATATGAGGAGGGGCGGCTTTTGGCAGCCGGAAGGAACATGCGGGCCGTCATCGCGTTGATATTTCTGAAAACAGGAGACAGAGATGACGCTTCCCGCCGATCCCATTCCAGGCCCTATTCCCCCCATTGAGCAGCCGCCACCCGTCAGGGAGCCGGAGCCCGACCGGCTGCCGGACGAGGACCCCTTGCCCAATCCGGACGAAAATCCGGAACCGCCGCAACAGGTGGGACACTGCTGACATTGCCCGATCAAGAATGCAGACCAGGCGGTAAATCCCCCTCACCTTTGCACAAAACCACAAAGGCCCAGCAATCCAGGCCCTTGTGCTGTCGTTTGGAGCCTATGCAGCACCACCCGCTGCAACAGGCCTCCACACCTGCTCCCGGTTCCCCTCGGCGGCGAGATCGATCGTGATACGGGTGCCATTCCTGATCCGCCGGCGCAATGCATCGGCACCGCCCGGTCCGGCCCGAAGCACGTCACCGTCGTGAAGCGCCTGCAACCGCGAGCGCGATACCGGCAACTCTCCGGCCAGCAGGCGGTCAAGCCGCAGGCTGACCGGAAACGGCACGTTCAGTTCGATGTCGAGCACCGTCCAACCGGAGGGTTCCTCCAGAAGTTCCTTGCCGATTTCGAAGCCGGGAAACTCCTCGATGCGTTGCGACTTGCGCCGCAGCGCCTCGATGTTGAACGTTTCGGCCCGGATCCAATCCGCATCGTTGGACTGTAATGCTTCAAGGACCTTAGGATCGATATCGCCGACGCCCCGCCGTTCGAAGATCGGCCGGTTCCAGGTCTTTTCGCAGGCCAGGCATCTATAAATCAGCCAGGCATCAAGCCTGCGGCCGTTGGCGTTGAGGCGGATTTTGCCGCTGCTCTGGAATGGCCTTTGCATTCCGCATCCGCTGCAGGCGATCCAGGGTTGGGGCGCCGTTTGCGGTGTAATGGTCCATCGGACCCGAAGTAGATTGCACATATCGTCTTGGTCTTCCGTTCGGAAGTCCACCAAGATGGTGCAGGAGAAACCCTTTGCGGGCGCGGCGTGGCGATGTTTGGGGCGGCTGAAGAGCTGAGAGCGCAGAGCTGCACACGGCACATTGAAACAATGCCAGACCGGTCTCTCGCCACCACCCGATGAACACATCTGTACGCCGACGGCATCGCCATCGCGCAGTACGGGGTGAAACTGGATTGAGACCGGTATTACTTAGGCAAACTGCAACCTCTGTGCGCCAACGCTCTTGGTCGTCAGGTTAGCAAATGATTTGCGCGGCGTGGAGGCCTGCGGCCTATTCGGAAATAGAAAACATGGCAGTGCGGCGTTTATGCAACTTTGCGCTGATCACAGATCGACGGCGGTCAACGAATGGCCGCGTTAAAGCAGCCCTTTGAGGTGCAGAAGCCCAAACGCCGCCACTGTGGCAGCATCCTTGAGTTCACCACGAACGATCATGTCAATGACCTCTTCAATTGCAAAGCCGCGGCTGATCAGCCCTTGTTCTTCCGGATCCAAGTTCGTTGAAAGCGGGCGCAGACCGCGCGCGAGGAAAATATGGCACCTCTGAGTCGAATAGCCATACGCTTCGAAGAGCTGGCCGACATATGTCATTTCATCGGCGGCAAGACCGGTTTCTTCTCGCAGTTCACCATGGGCCAACTCCAGGGGATCGACATCCTCGTGCTCCTCCCAGGAGCCCTGCGGCAACTCCCAAAAGCGCTTTCCGACCGGATAGCGAAATTGTTCGACCAGATAGACAATCCCAGCCGCATCGATGGGGACGATGAGAGAAAAGTCGTTCTTCTCGACAACCCCGTAGATGCCCTGCGAACCGTCACGGCGCTCGACTCTATCCTCGCGAACTTTCATCCAGCGGTTCTGATAAACAATCTTGGTGCTTAGCGTTGTGATTTCGAGAGCATCGTCAGTCATCTGTTCCCCGATTGGTCACCTCGGTAGTGAATCACTTCCGGTCCCCAGTAGGCCATTTATTGATAGCTTACGATAGGGAAGACTGCCCAAGATCACCAAATAGCCGGGAAAGCATGACTTGCAGACAGCAGGGAGACGCAATGTCAAACGTGAAGGGAATTTCAATGCGTTCAGCCAAGATCAGCAAAACCGCAGTGTCGTCGGATATTTGACTGTGGAAAGAATGGTACGGTTGGGGGGTCTCGAACCTCCGACCTCAGGTGCCACAAACCTGCGCTCTAACCAACTGAGCTACAACCGCACAAAACAAAGCTGACGAAACAAAGTCGCGCCGCGCTTTCCGGGTCAAATACGGGCAGTCCGGATTTTTTGCAAGCCATAACTTGCCCGTAGATGTGAAAAAACCGGGTAAACAATCACCCGGTTCTTTTTATCGTGCTGCGCGAACAAAGTCCGCGCCCGCAGAAATCAGTTCTTCTTGAAGCCGGAGATGGCCTTTTCGGCGGCATCCTTGCCAGGCTTGGTCACGGTTTCGGCAACTTTGCGGGTGGCTTCCTGCATCGACTTTGCCTGTTCCATGGCAAGCTCGGCCTGCTTGCGGATGAAGGCCGTCTGCAGTTCGAACAGTTCCGAAACCGACTTGACGCCGAGCAGCGCTTCCATGTGCGACAGCGAGTTTTCTGCATTGGTGCGCAGGGCGTCGATCGCCTTCAGGCCGAGTTCGACGGTGCCGGACTGCGCGCTTTCGATGGTCGCTTCAACAGTCTTCGTCGCATCTTCGGCGGCGGTCTTCATCTTGGAATAGGCTTCCTTGGACTGGGCAGCACCCTTTTCAGCGAAATCGCGGAAAGTTTCGGTGACCTTTGCCGGGTCGAACGAGGCAAGCGAAAAGACGTCGTCGGTTTTCTTGGTAGCCATGATCTGCGCTCCTTGGTTTCAGGCCCTCTCATGAGGCACCCGTTGTTCAGTGATGTCTATATAGGCGATTTCGTTGTGCATTGCAATATATTTGTGCAATGCAGCATTCATTAAAATCACCGACATTAACCTTGCGCGGCGAAAGGCCTGTGCGCCATGGTCAGCAAGCTGGACCCCTGCCCCCCCGGCGTCTATTAATAGACTGTTAACAATCCCGCCCCTATGGCGGTTGCGCAAACCAGGTCTGCCGATGCCCGCAAAATCGTATCCCTTTATCGACATCGCCGTTCATGAACGGGTGCGGGAGCATTTTGCCAGGGGCGATGCCGCCGTCCTGTTTTCGCCCGACATGAGCCAGGTGCTGTGGTCGAATGGCGAAGGTGCCTTCCTGTTCGGGCTGCCGTCGATCTACGATTTCATCGATAGCGGCGCCAACCGCAACGATGCCGCCTACCGCCAGATGGAGGCGGCTGCCCGTCAGCTGAAGCGCAGCGGCGACAGCCGGACATTCCTGATGCGGATCGCTTCCGGCTTCCAGCGCGCCTCGGTCAGCGCATCCGTCGAGATGATCACCGTGCGGCCTGGCGAGACGGCCATCCTCTTTGCAGCTCCTCGCGGCGGCAAACTGCTTGCCATTCAGGATCGTGCAGCACGGATGATCTCGGGCTTCGACGACCCGGACACGCATATGGCTGTGCTGGACGGCGACGGCGCCGTGCTGGCCGCCTCGCCGGGGTTCAGGGCTTTGGCCATGACACCGCAGACATGCCGCTCGCTGGTGACGGCTGTCAGCCGCGACAGCGACTGGCTGCTCAAGCGGCCGATCCCGACGGGCAAGGGCCATCTGCCGGCGGCAATCGGCAAGCTCTCCGAGCGCCCTGCCCTGCATCTGCTGTTTGCGGTCGAGACCATTTTGGGTAATCTCGATCCTGGAACGGATTTTCAGGAGATTGCAGATGCCGATGGTACGCCGGCCGTGCCAGAACCAGATGCAAGCCAGACCGCCGCTCCACTTCTGTCACCAGTCGCGCTGCCTGCCGATGTGATCGACGAGATCGGGCAGATCGAGGAAATCACGCCGGAAGACGATGGCTTCATCGATGCCGGTGATGACAGTGATTCAGCCGCAGAAACAGAGCAGCCTTCCGCTGAAGATACCGCGGCTCCTGCTGACCCTGTGACCGAAGAGGCAGCCCCGCATCTGCCGGCGCCATCTCAATCACAGCCGGAACACATCGTTTCTGAGACAGCCGGGCCGGAGGAGACGTCCGAAGCTCAGGTGCTTGACGAAGCCACCATTCTACCGGAAGCCGATGAAAAGGCGGCCGGCGAGATCGAGCGTGGCGAAACACCACCGGCAGAAACTCCGGAAGAGCCCGTCCAGGGCAGCGTTGCGCCGGATGAGACGATGGCGGCCCAGAGCGCGAGAGACACCGCGGATGGCGAAATCGCCGCGGATGGCGTGGCAGACGATGTTCCCCTCCCTCCTGCCGATAGCGCACCAGATGAAACCCTTGGAGAAGACGCTGGCGTAACCGGGCCTGTGCAGGGTTTCGTCTTCAACCCGAACAGCCGCGCCGTCCGCTTCGTCTGGAAGATTGATGCAGACGGGCGATTCAGCGAGATTTCCGAGGAATTCGCAACCGCCGTCGGGCCGAACGCGGCCGATATTACCGGCCAGAGCTTTAGCGATCTGGCGGACCGTTATAACCTTGATCCCGGCAATACGATCAGCGAGCTTTTGAAGCGGCGCGACACCTGGTCGGGCAAGACGATCTACTGGCCGGTTGAGGGTACGCGCCTGCAGGTACCGGTCGATCTTGCCGCCCTTCCGACCTATTCGCGCAACCGCGAATTCGACGGTTTCCGCGGCTTCGGCATCGTACGCGTGGCCGATACGATTAATGACGATCAGGCCATGGGCCTGACGTTCAGCCCGCCGGCTACTGCCGAAGAGACTGTTGCAGACGAAGTGGATGGCGCGGCGGAAGTTCTGCTGCCCGCAGATCACGACGTGGTGGCAGAAGCCCCGCACGAGGCGGAAGAACATGCCCCGTCAGCGGAGCATAGTGAGGCTCTGAGCGAACCGGCGGACAGCGCGGCATCCGAACCGGCCGCATCTGAGGAGGATAGCGCGAGCCAACCTGCCGAGCCGACCAACGAACCGGCGGCAGTTGACGACCAGGAAGA
Source organism: Rhizobium sp. Root1334 (assembly GCF_001426665.1). GTDB lineage: Bacteria > Pseudomonadota > Alphaproteobacteria > Rhizobiales > Rhizobiaceae > Pararhizobium. Next base: position 678,765 of record NZ_LMEY01000001.1, read on the forward strand.
CCCTTTCCGCGGCGAACGCCCGGCGCTGAAGCTCGTCGAGACAGCGGGACGCCGCATATCCGACAAGGTGGTCCAACTCGACAATCACCGCCCGGGCACCGAACCCTTGAGCCGCAGCGAACAGGCCGCCTTTCGCGAGATCGCCCGTCAACTCGGCGAGAATTTCGGCAAACGTCCGAACGAGGCTGTGGCTGCCACAGACGGGACGACCGTTCAAACGCCGGTACGCGAAGATGCTTCGCCGAACATCGAGGCGGCCGTCGAGGATGGCCGGAACGGAAGCGAGGATCGCGCAGGCGGCAACGAGATCGTCGAGCCGCCTGCCGAAGAGGTCCAGCCACCCGCTCCGATCGTGCCTGCCCGTACCAGCGGCAACAGCAGCCTGACGCCGGAAATCCTCGACAATCTTCCGCTCGCCCTTCTGGTCCATAGCGGCGACGACCTGTTTCACGCCAATTCCGAATTCCTGGCGCTCACGGGCTATTCCGATCTGGACGAGCTGCGCGAGGAAGGTGGGATCGACGCCCTTTTCGCTGGCGACGAGGATGACCTGTTCGACTTGCCGGATGGCACGATGATGCTGATCCGCAATGACGGCCAACTCGTGCCAGTCTCGGCACGGCTCCAGTCGATCCGCTGGGAGGACAAGAACGCGCTGATGATGGCGCTTTCGGCAACGCAGACGGCGGCTGCGCCTCTCGCTGCCGAAATCCAGCCGGCCGACGCAGCCGAAGAGCCTGCCGAAGTGCTGGAACTTCAGGCGCTCCGCATGGAAGCGGAAGAACTCCACTCCATTCTTGAGACGGCAACCGATGGCGTTGTCGTCGTCGGTGCCGAGGGTGAGATCCGCTCGGTCAACCGGTCAGCCAGCGCCCTGTTCAATTATGATGACGGCGAAGTCCGCGGCAAACCTTTTGCCATGCTGTTTGCCCATGAGAGCCAAAAGGCCGTGCTCGATTACCTCGCCGGGCTTTCCGGCCATGGCGTCGCCAGCGTGCTGAACGATGGCCGGGAAGTGATCGGCCGCGAAGCGTCCGGCGGCTTCATCCCGCTGTTCATGACCATGGGCCGCCTGTCCTCCTCCAATGGTTTCTGCGCCGTCATCCGCGACATCACGCAGTGGAAGCGGACGGAGGAAGAATTGCGCAACGCCAAGCGGGCCGCCGAAACCGCCAACGCCCACAAAAGCGATTTCCTCGCCCGCGTCAGCCACGAAATCCGCACGCCGCTCAACGCGATCATCGGCTTTTCCGACATGATGGCAAGCGAGCATTTCGGCCCGATCGGCAATCCACGTTACGTCGAATATGCCGGTGACATCGGCCGCTCCGGCCGTCATGTGCTCGATATCGTCAATGATCTGCTGGATATCTCGAAGATCGAAGCCGGCGAGATGGACCTCGACTTTACCGCCGTCGAGATCAACGATGCCGTCTCGGAAGCCGTGTCCCTGGTTCAGCCGCAGGCCAACAGCCAGCGGGTGATCATCCGCACCTCCCTGTCGGGATCGGTTCCGAACGTGGTTGCCGACAACCGTTCGATCAAGCAGATCGCGCTCAACATCCTGTCCAATGCCATCCGCTTCACCCCGTCCGGCGGCCAGATCGTCGTGTCGACCGCCTATGAGGCGAATGGCAGTGTCATCCTACGGATCCGCGACACCGGCGTCGGCATGACACGCACCGAGCTTGAGCAGGCCATGAAGCCGTTCCGCCAGGTGACCACCGGCGCCCGCAAGCGCGGCGACGGCACCGGCCTTGGGCTACCGCTGACCAAGGCGATGGCGGAGGCAAACCGCGCGCATTTCTCAATCAACTCGGCCCCCAACGAAGGCACGCTGGTGGAGATTTCCTTCCCGTCGCAGCGGGTGCTGGCGAACTAGCCAAGGAGGAATGGGAGACGGCGGCAGTCACGTGCCAGATGGTGGCGGTTGCCGGTTCTGCTCGCGCCAGGAGACGGGACTGAGGGACGTGACCCGCCGGAACTCGCGGTTGAAGTTCGATTTCGTCTGGAAGCCGCATTCGAACATGACGGCAGTCACCGGCATGCCGGTCTCGCGGAGCAGCCGGCAGGCCTCGGCAATTCGAAAATCATTGATGTACTGAGAGACGTTCTTGCCCGCGAGCCGGTTGACCGCGCCGGAAATCTGGCGGGCCGGGACGCCTGCGCGCCGGGCCAGCCGCGACAGGGTCAGGTTTTCGTCGCGTGATAATTTCTGATCCACCAGCAGACGATCGATCTTATCAAGGATGTCGCGGTCCTGTGCAACCAGAGACAGGAGGTGGTCGCCGCTCGGGACCGGCACGGGAGCCGCACGCTCACGGGCGGCGACAAGAGCGGTGACGCCCAGCAGGAACAACCCCAAAAGATTGGCATTGCCGATGAGCAGCGCCATATTCTTCCCCTTGCTCCACTCGAATTCCAGCAGGATTACCAGGTCGAACAAGGCTGAAAGGCAAAGCCAGGCAGCGGCCAAAAACAGGGCGCGATGCGCGGCAATAGCGCCTTCGAAGCGCGCATCGTCCAATCCGTCGGCACCGCCGCGGGCAAGATCCAGTAGCGCGAGCGCATATCCGACGAACAGAGCGATCAGGGCAATATCGATCAATTCGGGCGCCAGAAGCAGCAACGCGACCATCGCGAATGGCGGCGCAGCATGCATCCAGCTCATCCTGCCAGTTGCCGATCCCTCATGATGAACCAAACTGCGGAAACTTGCCCATACGAGAGGCGGTACAGCGCTCGGCAAGATTGGAAGGATGAATTGCAGCGTCTCGATGCCGTAGCCCCATCGCAAGCCGACAATAATCGACTGAACCGCACAGACGGCGACCAGAGCCAGGAATGGCCGGTTTCCCTTGGAAGGTTCCGTGCTGCGCAAGATCGCGGCCAGCAGGATGAGGAGCAGCAAGGCGACGACAAACGGCAGGGGCACGAAGATCAAGGGACGTCCTTTGCGTGGCATTCAATGCGTCAATGTTGGCCCATATCGCGATTCGAGACGACCTGGATCGTGATCTAGGAAGCGGTCAGGCCAAGCAACCGTGATCATGCGGATGTTCGACCAAACCAAGCGAGATCCTCATGAACCTTTTTCAAGCCTTTTGTTCCCTCATCCTTCCCATCACATTCGCCGTTCCCTGCCATGCAGCCGAAGTCGGCATGCGCCAAATCAGTGTAGCCGCGCCTGAGCGCGAGCGCGATCTTACCGTTACTGTCTGGTATCCTGCAGAGGCCGGCGGCGAGCCTGTCCTTGTCGGCGACAACAAGATCTTCAAGGGCGCACTCGCCTTTCGCGATGCGCCGCTCATCAAAAGGAACTTTCCGCTCGTAGTGATGTCGCATGGCTCGGGTGGCCGTATCGAAGCCATGACCTGGCTTGCGACCGAACTCGCCAAGGCAGGCTTTGTCGTTGCAGGCCCCAATCATCCCGGCACGACCAGCGGCGACTCGACCCCGGCCGACACGCCAAAACTCTGGGAGCGCACGCAGGACCTGTCCGCAGTGATCGACGCCCTCACGACGGACACGCATTGGAGCGGCGCTATCGACGCTGCCCGCATCGGGGTCGTCGGCTTCTCGCTTGGCGGGGCCACCGCCATGGAGATCGCAGGCGCCCGGGCCAGCCTGGATGCCTATGCGCGCTATTGCGACACCTACACGAAATGGGATTGCGCCTGGTTTTCAGGCGAAAAGGGCTATGTGAACGACGAGCCGGTCAAGGTCGATAAAGTCGATCTGCGGACCATCGACAAGGCCCGTTTCGACCAGTCAAACCTTGATCGCCGTGTTCAAGCCGCCGTTCTCGTCGATCCGGGCCTAGCGCAGGCTTATGAAGCGGAAAGCCTGAAAGAGATCGTGATCCCGATGAGCTTCATCAATCTGGGCAGCAGCGGCACGATCCCCGCAGCCGTGATCGCCGACCGGTTGGCGAAGCTGCCTCCACAAGGTTCCTACGCGACGGTGGCCGGCGCCGACCATTTCAGCTTCCTGCCGGAATGCAAGCCGGGTGGAGCGGAAAAGCTGGTGACGTTTGGCGAGGTCGATCCAATTTGCACCGATAGCGGCACCCGCTCGCGGGCGGATATCCATACCGAACTGACGGGGCTGATCCGAGAGGCCTTGCGGAAGACGCTCAAGGATCGCCCCTAACACGGCATCTGTACCGTCGAGCAACGAAAAAAAGAGGCAGCTTAAAAGCTGCCTCGATAAGTTGAATGCTAAAACAGGTGCTCGAGAGGTAATGACATCATGTCTGCGCTGGCATCTCTGCCAAAGCCAACCCCACATCGGGTGGCCTCAAGTTGAGATCAACATGCGCTGCCATTCGTAAACAAAACCTTTCCAGCTGACCCGCAAATTTTAAGTATCGGCCCGGAAGACCTAAGCTTTGGTTAATTCGGCGAACTTGAAATCGTTAACGCCGCCGCTCAATTTCCAAGCTCGGCGAGGTTGGCGTAGAGATCGAGCGCTTCCGGATTGGCCAGTGCTTCCTTGTTCTTGACGGGGCGGCCGTGCACGACTTCACGTACTGCAAGCTCGACGATCTTTCCGGATTTGGTCCGCGGAATATCGGTGACGGCGATGATCTTGGCCGGCACGTGTCGCGGCGAAGCTCCGCTGCGGATTCTGGCCTTGATCGCCTTGACCAGATCGTCGCTCAAGACGATCCCTTTCGCCAACCGAACGAACAGGATGACGCGCACGTCGTCGTCCCAGTCCTGGCCGATGCAGATAGCTTCCGCCACTTCGTCCATCTGCTCGACCTGATTGTAGATTTCGGCCGTGCCGATGCGCACCCCGCCCGGATTGAGCGTCGCGTCGGAGCGGCCATGAATGACGATGCCGCCATGTTCGGTCCACTCGGCAAAATCGCCGTGGCACCAGATATTGTCGAAGCGCTCGAAATAGGCAGCCTTGTACTTGGCGCCCTCCGGGTCGTTCCAGAACATCACCGGCATCGAGGGAAACGCTTTGGTGCAGACAAGTTCGCCCTTTTCCTGGCGCACCGGCTGGCCGTCATCATCCCAGACATCCATAGCGAGGCCCAGACCCGGCCCCTGGATTTCGCCACGCCAGACCGGCTTCAGCGGATTGCCGAGCACGAAGCAGGAGACGATATCCGTGCCGCCGGAAATCGACGCCAGCTGGACATCCGGCTTTATGCCTTCGTAGACGAAGGAGAAGCCTTCGGGCGACAGCGGCGAACCGGTCGAGGTCATCAGCCGCAGCGACGACAGATCATGGGTGGAGACCGGCGTGAACCCGCCCTTGCGCACGGCGTCGATATATTTTGCCGAGGTGCCGAAGATGGCGAACTGCTCGTCGCGGGCATAATCGAACAGCACGTTGCCATCGGGATGGAACGGCGAACCGTCGAACAGGCAGAGCGTTGCGCCGAGAGCCAGCCCGGAGACCAGCCAGTTCCACATCATCCACCCGCAGGTAGTAAAGTAGAACAGCTTTTCGCCCTCGCGCAGCCCGCAATGGAAACGATGCTCCTTGAGATGCTGCAGCAATGTGCCACCGGCCGAATGGACAATACATTTCGGAACGCCGGTCGTGCCGGAAGAGAAGAGAATATAGAGCGGATGCCCGAATGGCAGTGCAGCGAATTCAAGCTCGCCTGCAGTAAAGGGCTTGATGAAGCCAGCCAGTGTCCTGCCATTGTCGAGCGAAGCAGCGAGCGTTTCGGCATGACCGGCATAGGGGATGATCAGGGCAGGCACGCCGAGTTTCCGGGTAACCGCCTGGGCCTTCGCCGACACGTCCTGCAGCTTGCCGGCATACCAGTAGCCGTCACAGGCGATGAACAGTTTCGGCTCGATCTGGCCGAACCGGTCGAGCACGCCCTGCTCGCCGAAATCCGGAGAACAGGACGACCAGATGGCACCGATGGACGCCGTTGCCAGCATCAGCGCAATGGTTTCCGGCATGTTCGGCATCATCGCGGCGACGCGGTCACCCTTGCCGATACCCTCTGCCTTCAAGGCCTGCTGCAGTCTTGAGACCAGCGCCCGCAGTTCATCGAAGGACATGCGCGACTGCACCTTGTCCTCGCCCCGGAAAACCAGAGCATCACCGCTGCCGGTATGGCGCAGGAGATTTTCGGCGAAATTGAGCGTGGCGTCCGGAAAAAACCGCGCGTCGAGCATGACGTCGCCGTTGATCAAAACTCGTTCGCCGCGATTGCCGATGACGCCGCAATGGTCCCAGACCGCCGTCCAGAAGTCGGCACGCTCGGTGATCGACCACTGATGGAACCCATCATAGTCCGCAAAAGTCTTCGAAAAGCGTTGTCCGCACCAATCGATGAACGCCTTCATCGGCGTCTGTTCGATGAATTCTGCCGACGGTATCCACAGGGGCCGATCTGACTGCATTTTTTCCTCCGCTTCCCAAGCCAGCCTCTATATCATGCTGCGACGCAAGATAAACAGGCCGGGCAAATGAAGGCTGTGGCAGTTGCGACATTTCGCGTGTCAACCGTTTGATTTCCGAGCGATGAAAGCCTATCCAGAGGCCTTCAAAACGATTGAAAGTGCCCCGGACGGCCATGAGGCAATTCTTCACCATCGCTAGCAGAAAAATCGGATGGAAAGAGTTCTTTCTATCGCGAACCATCGCCTGGCTGCTTGTCGGTGCGGTTATCCTCACCGCCCTTTTCAAGATCGCCCTGCCGCTGTTCGTCTCCACCGCCAGCGTCAAAACGAACATGGAGAATGTTCTGTCGTCATGGACGGGCGCGCGGGCAAATATTGTGGGCGACCCGCAGATCAGCTTCTGGCCGCATCCGGTCCTGACGCTGCGCAATGTCACTTTCGAAGGCGGCGATGCGGCCGCCCCGGAACTGCTGGCGAAGGCTGACGCGATTGCCGCCGGTTTCGACATTCTCGCTGCCCTGCGCGGCACGCCCCTCTTTTACGACTTTCATCTGGTCAATCCGGTTTTCAAGGTGGAACGCCGGCTCGACGGAACGTTCAACTGGCGCCGTGCCGGCTGGATGGCTGATGCGATCGCCGATGCCTCGGGCAAGACGCCGTCGCCCGCCCGCAACACGCCGCTCGGCGATATCGAAATCATCAACGGCACACTCGAATTGACAGATCGTGTCACGTCCAGCGCCCATCGCGTCACGGCGATAACCGGTGCCGTGCAATGGCGGACGCCGACCGCGCGACTGAATGCCAGCCTTTCAGCTGTGATGAACGGCCAGCCTGTTCAATGGTCCATCACCTGCGACGAACCGCTGATGCTGCTATCGGGCCAGAACGGCACACTCCAGACGGCGTTCAGCTCCATACCGCTCACCTTCAGTTTCGACGGCAACGGCAATATTTCAAACCACCCCTTCGCCATCGGCCAGCTTCAGCTCAAAGCAAGATCGACCAGCACGCTGGAAGCCTGGTTCAAAGGCCAGCCATTGCCACCCGCTGGCACCGGTGCCATTGCCGTCAATACCAGCGTGACGATGTCGGCGCAGGCCTGGAAAATGGACAATCTTTCGCTGTCCCTTGATGAATCCAACGCTACCGGCGTTCTTGGCATCGCCTGGAACGAGACGCGCGGGCCACGCATCGATGGAACGTTGGCCTTCGATCAGCTTGACCTGGCGCAGATTATTTCGTCCGCACAATCCGGCTCTGTACTCCCCCTCGACAGGACGCTACTCCAACAGTTCAACCTTGATCTCCGCCTGTCGGCGCAGGAGGTCAGCTATGACACGGCCGCCCTGACGGATGTTGCCGCCGGCGTCATGGTGGAAAATGGCCGCGCGTCCATCGATGTCGGCGACGGCACTTTTGCCGGAGGCACGATCAGCGGCCGCATCGTTTTGGCCAACGGTGGCACCGAAGGTGGTCAGATGCAATTCGCCCTGAAGAATGCCGACCTCGCCCCCGTTGCGGCCAGCCTTGGACTGACAGGGCCGCTGCCGCTGGGCCGAGGTATTCTGAGTGTCGATCTATCCGCCGACCGTCCCTTGCAGACACTGACCAAAGACGGCATTTCCGGCGAAATTCACTACTCAGCAAACAATGGCACCGTGGTGAATTTCGATCTGCCGGAGTTTGAGCGTCTTGCCGCGCAGGGCCGCGCCTTCAGCATCAGCCACGCCACCAATGGCTCCTTCCCCTTTATGACAGCGGATATCGCCGCGACCTTGCGCAAGGGCGTTGTCGAACTGACGAGCGCGGATATCACGGGCGAAGGCCGGACGCTGTCGCTTGCCGGGACCATTCCCGTCAGCAGTGGAACGCTTGCGCTGGTCGGCGGCGTCCGGGCTGGCGATGACCCAACGCCTGCGACGCGTTTCTTTGTCGATGGCTCCTGGCCGAACCCACTCATTTCACCGCTGCCTGCGATTATCACACAGCCATGACCGGCGCAGATCGGTAAGCCATTCGCGGCATTTATGAGATCACCAGCGAGCAAACGTGCGCGCAAATATCCTTGCACTGTATTCCTGCCGCACGAGAGAGAATGCGAACGCGGCTGACGCGCCCGCTGTCTTCCCCTCAGTGTGCGAAAGCGGCCTGCTCGTCCTTGACACGCTGGATTTCCCGGCGGCGGGAAACCACCGAGGCGATCAGCACACCCATCGCGACAATGCCGATCAGGATGGTGCAGACAGCGTTGATTTCCGGCGTCACGCCCAACCGCACCTGACTGTAGATCCGCATCGGCAGCGTGGTGGCGCCGGGGCCGGAGGTGAAGCTGGAAATCACCAGATCGTCCAGCGACAGCGTGAAAGCGAGCACCCAACCGGAAAACACGGCCGGCGCGATCACCGGCAGGGTCACCTGCAGGAAGGTTGCGACCGGCGTGGCGCCGAGATCCATCGCCGCCTCCTCGATCGAACGGTCGAAGCTCAGAAGCCGGGATTGCACGACGACGGCGACAAAGCACATGGTGAAAGTGATATGCGCCAATGTCAGCGTCCAGAAGCCGCGATCAAAGCCGATGGCAACGAACAGAAGCAGCATCGACAGGCCGGTGATGACTTCCGGCATGACGAGGGGCGCGTAGATCATTCCGGAAAACAGCATGCGGCCGCGAAAGCGCGTGTAGCGCGTCATGGCAAGTGCCGCCATCGTACCGAGAACCGTTGCCACCGTTGCCGAGATCAGGCCGACCCGGACGGTCACCCAGGCGGCATCGAGAAGCGCCTGATTGTGGAGCAACTGCACATACCACTTGGTCGAGAAGCCCGCCCAGACGGTGACCAGTTTGGATTCGTTGAAAGAGAAGATCACCAGCAGAACGATCGGCAGATAGAGGAAAGCGAAGCCGATGACGATCGAGGCGATGTTGAAACGGGACCAGCGCTGCATGACTATCTCCCCTCGCTATCGGCTTTGGATTGCGCGTGCTGGAAGAACATGATCGGCACCACGAGGATGAGCAGGAGGATGGTTGCAACAGCAGCCGACACCGGCCAGTCGCGGTTGGCATTGAACTCGTTCCACAAGGTCTTGCCAATCATCAACGTTTCGGAGCCACCGAGCAGATCGGGGATGACGAATTCGCCGACGGCCGGAATGAAGACCAGCATGCAGCCGGCGACAACGCCGGGCATCGACAAAGGAAACGTCACGCGCCAGAACGCCCGGATCGGCGTGCAGCCGAGATCCTGGGCAGCCTCCGTCAGGCTGTGATCCATCTTTTCCAGCGACGAATAGATCGGCAGCACCATGAACGGCAGGTAGGAATAAACGATACCGATATAGATCGCCCAGTTGGTGTTGAGGATGATCAGCGGCTGATCGATCACCCCGAGCGTCAGGAGCAGTTGGTTGAGCAGCCCTTCCGGCTTCAGGATGGCGATCCAGGCGTAAACGCGAATCAGAAAGCTTGTCCAGAACGGCAGGATGACCAGCATCAGCAGCGTCGGGCGAATGGTGTTGGGCGCCTGCGCCATGCCGTAGGCGACCGGATAGGCGATCAACAGGGTCAGGAATGTTGAAACCAAAGCAATCCAGAGGCTGGATATATAGGCCTTGGCATACAGCGCGTCTTCGGTCAGCCAGATATAGTTATCGATCGAAAACTGCTTGATGTTATCGATAATGCCGCCAATGCCGGATGCGAGATCGAAAACCGGCAGATAGGGCGGCATCGCCACGGCGGTTTCCGACAATGAAATGCGGATGACGATGAAAAACGGTATCAGGAAGAAGAATAGCAACCAGGCATAGGGGATGATGATCACCAGCCGGTTGAACAAAGCCGATCCGAGTTTTGCCATGGCCTCAATCCTTCAGCACGACGCCGGCATTTTCATCGAACGATATCCAGACCTCCTGGTCATAGCCGATCGGATCCTCGACCGCGCGAACGGCGTTCAGCGAGGATGCCTTGATGACCTTGCCGTCCTTTAGCTTGACGTGGAACACCGTCATGTCACCGAGATAGCCAATATCCCAGATTTCCCCCTGGACGGCATTGAGGGGGGCACAGGCGGGCCGGTCGCGGCCGACGCGAATCTTCTCCGGACGCACGGCAAAACCGGCATTGGCGCCGACTGCGGGTAGTTCGGCGGAGGCGACGCGGACGGTAAAACCACTTTGCGTGGCGATCTCGACAGTGCCGTTACCGGCGGATGAGACCGTGCCGTCGAAAATGTTCACGTCACCGATGAAATCGGCGACAAAACGGGAGTTGGGCGCTTCGTAGATTTCCGGCGGGGTTGCGACCTGCACCACCTTGCCATGTGCCATGACGGCGATGCGGTCGGCCATGGTCATCGCCTCTTCCTGGTCGTGGGTGACGACGACAAAAGTCAGGCCGAGTTCCTGCTGCAGGTCCATCAGTTCGAACTGGGTTTCCTCGCGCAGCTTCTTGTCGAGCGCGCCGAGCGGCTCATCCAGCAGCAGCACCTTGGGGCGCTTGGCCAACGAACGGGCGAGCGCCACGCGCTGGCGCTGACCACCCGAAAGCTGGTGCGGCTTGCGCTTGGCAAACTTGTCGAGCTTCACCAGCTTCAGCATCTGATCGACGCGGGCGGCGATATCGGCCTTCGGCATGCCGTCCTGCTTGAGGCCGAAGGCAATGTTGTTTTCCACCGTCATATGCGGAAACAGCGCGTAGGACTGGAACATCATGTTGACCGGCCGCTTGTAGGGCGGGATGCCCGCGAGGCTCTGTCCATCAAGGATGATTTCACCCGACGTCGGTTGCTCGAAGCCGGCCAGCATGCGCAGCAGCGTGGACTTGCCGCAACCGGATGCGCCGAGCAGTGCGAAGAATTCGCGCGGGTAGATGTTGAGCGAGAGATCATCGACCGCGGTGAAGTCGCCGAATTTCTTGGTGACGTTCTTGACGGCGATGAACGGTACGGATTTCGGATCGGCCCAGGGAGCAAAGGAGCGCCGGATACTGCCAAGTGACTTCATCATCTATCCCCAAATGACATGCACAAACGGCGCCTTCCCCAGCGCCATAAAAGAAAATTGCCCGGATTTTCAGGTCCGGGCAATTCTTTTCGACTTACTGGCCGGTGACCACTTTGGTCCAGAGCCGCGTCACCAGACGCTGCGATTTGGCGTCATAGGGTGTGACCGTGAAGAGCTTGGCAAGCACCTCCGGTGTCGGATAGATCGCGGTGTCGTCAAGCACTTCCTTATCGACGAACTGTTGCGAGGCCTTGTTGCCGTTGGCGTAGAACACCACGTTCGAGGCCTTGGCGACGACTTCCGGCTTCATCATGTAGTTCAAGAATTCATGTGCTTCGGCGACATGCGGCGCATCGGCCGGAATGGCCATGACGTCGAACCACATCTGCGCCCCGGTCGGCGGGATGACATAGTTGACCGTCACACCGGCATTGGCTTCGGCAGCGCGGTCGCGTGCCTGGAAGACGTCACCCGAATAGCCGACAGCCAGGCAGATATCGCCATTGGCCAGCGCATTGATGTATTCCGACGAATGGAACTTGCGAACGTAAGGACGAATGGACGTCAGAAGCTCTTCCGCCTTCTTCAGATCGTCCGGGGTGCGGCTATCGGGATCGAGGCCGAGATAGGACAAGGCGGACGGCAGGACATCTGAAGCAGAATCGAGGATGTGAATACCGCAATCCTTGAACTTGGCAGCAACTTCGGGCTTGAAGATCACGTCCCAGGTCGGCGCATCGTCGGTACCGAGAATCTGCTTCACCTTCTCGACATTGTAGCCGATGCCGGTCGTGCCCCACATATAGTCGACAGCATATTCATTGCCAGGGTCGTATTTCTGGATGCGTTCGGAAATCACGTCCCACATGTTGGAGAGGTTCGGCAGCTTCGACTTGTCGAGCTTCTGGAAGACACCGGCTGCGATCTGGCGCTGCAGGAAGCTTGCCGTCGGCACGACGACGTCATAGCCGGTGCCGCCTGCCAGCAGCTTGGTTTCAAGGATTTCATTGCTATCGAAGACGTCGTAGACGACCTTGATGCCGGTTTCCTTGGTGAAATCTTCCAGAATGCTGGCATCGATATAATCGGACCAGTTGTAGACATTGACCACGCGCTCCTGCGCGGTGGCAATCGTTGCGGACCCTGCGAGGATCAACGCGGCAAAGGCGGTGGCAATCGTACGCGACATAGAATTCCCCTTGGTTTTATCGGGTCAGTATAGGCCTGCTGCCGTCGCCTGCCTGTCTGCCCCTCCGTATGCGCGTTTGGAAGGTAGGCATGTTTTCAAACAACCACAAGCGCTTTTACTGGTCCCACGCGAACCATCCAGAGGCAGCGCAATTTTAGCACTCACTGGCAAAAGCCGAATCTTTTCAGTGCGGCATGACAGGCCTGAGACCGGAATGGCCGGACGGCGCACGCAGATTAACCATAAGCTCAGATCGAGCTCGAACCGCGGCGTTTACGATTGCTTAACCATGCCCGGAATGCGATTTTGCGCCGCAACGGTTGTGCGTTTCGGAGTTGGCCATCATGAGTGTGAAGTCGCAGCGGATCGACCCACGGGAGTTGAAGCGGCTGTCAGTGTTGCAGTCCCACAGTACGCTTCTTGCCATCGGCTTCGACTGGGTGTTGATCGCCGGCGCCATCGCCGTCAGCAAATATATGCAACATCCGCTTGTTTATCTCGCCGCCGTGCTGGTCATTGCCGGACGCATGCACGCGTTCGGCTGCCTGATGCATGAGGCAGCCCATTACCGCATCATCAAGAACCGCAAAGTCAGCGACTGGATGAGCGACCTTTTGCTGGCATGGCCGATCATGGCGACGGTGGACGGCTATCGCATGAACCATCTTGCTCATCATCAGCACACCAATACCGATGATGACCCGGACTGGGCTGCCAAGCTCGGCATGGCACAGTTCACCTTCCCGCAAAAAGTCTGGCGCGGCGTCGTGCAACTGCTCGGCTATCTCGTCGCAGTGAATTCCGTTCGCGATATCCTGCACATGGCCAAGCGCATCGCCAAACACGACCGCTCGACGCGGACCTACAAGCTGCTGCGCATTGGCTTCTACGCCGTTGCTGCCATTGTCTTCTCGGTCTTCGGGCTCTGGACAGACTTCCTGCTGTATTGGCTGGTGCCGTTCTTCACGTTCTTCTGCCTGTTCCTCTACGTCCGCAGCGTTGCCGAACATTTCGGCAGCATGGACTACTCCGATGAACTGGGCAGCTCGCGCACGGTCTATCCCTACGTGTGGGAAAAGCTGTTTTTCGCGCCCCACAACATCAACTACCATCTGGAACACCATCTTTATCCCGGCGTGCCTTATTACAACCTGCCGGAACTGCATGCGATCCTGATGAAGAACCCCACCTATGCCGCCAAGGCGCACATCACCCGTGGCTATACGACAGGCCTGCCGGCAGAATGCTTTGCGCCAGATGCGCCGCTGCTGCCCGCGCATCATCCGGTCAGCTACTGATTACTGGAAATCGAAGGCGCTCAAACCCGTCACCATTTCATCGAGCCCAAGTGGCCGGGTGACCGGCGGTTCGGCACGGGCAAGACAGCCCTGCCGCTCGCAGAGGCGGCAGGCGGTACCACCGGCGACGATCGCAAGTGGCGCGCCGCCATAAACGGTGTCCGGCGCATGGGCGGCATCGCAGCCGATCAGGATCGCGGTGCGGCGAACGCGCTCCTGAAAATTCGCCCGCGGTCCCTCGACAGTCCGGGCGATGGTCAAAAACTCCCCGCCTCCGAAAATCTCCACCTTGTCAGCCAGAACCTGCCCGGCTTGCGCAAATGCCGTGTGGACATTGAGCTTGGGACAGTCGCCACCGAAACGCGCCTGCGGAAAGCCTGATGCACCAGCCTTGCGCAGCCGGTTCCCGGCATGATCGATCTCCATCATAAAGAACGGTACCCCTGCAGCACCGGGCCGCTGCAACGTCACCAACCGGCTTGCGACTTGTTCGAACGACACCTGGAACCGGGCGCTGAGGACATCAATATCGTATTTCGTCCGCTGTGCTACGGTGAGAAATCCCGCATACGGCATCATGATCGCATGTGCCGCATAGCGGGCAAGCTCGAAGCGCCCGATGCGGCGCGCCTCACCCGTCGAGAATGCCAGCTGCTGGAGATCGGCGGCGATCGCTTCCGGAAAGGCGATCTGCGCCGCCTCCATGGCGATTTCCCGCAGCTGATCCTGTGCCGACAGCCGCTCGGACAGGAACAGCCGCATCGAATGACGATCGAAGCGGCGGCGCAAATCCGGCATGACATGCACCGGCAGCACCCGGACGGTCAGACCATGCTCCCTGCGCAGAAAGCCTTTCAAGGCACCGGCAAGATCGTCGCCGGGAGAGAGCTGTGAATGAAAGGCTTCGGCGGCCTCGTCTATCCCGGCAAAATAATGCGGGCGGTTTTCGAAGATGTCGCGCACCTCGTCCATCGGCAACCGCGCATCCGACAGAGCCGCCATATGCCCCTGATCGGACAGGAGCGCACTCAGATCCTTCAGCCGCAGCGATTGCTCCCGATAGGCACGATAGAGCTTGAGAACGCCCATTGCTGCATTGGGGGCAGCTTCCGCAACTTCGATCAGCTCCTGGTCACCCGGCAGCTCGCCGGAGAGCAGCGGATCGGCAAAGACTTCCCGCAATTGCGTGACGCTGCTCGTTGCCTCGCCCTGCAACTCGTCGAGATCAACCTTGTACACCGAAGAGAGCTTCAACAGCAGCTGCACCGTCAACGGCCGTTGATTGCGCTCGATCAGGTTGAGGTAGGACGGCGAGATGCCGAGCGCCTCGGCCATCGCCGTTTGCGTCAGCGACAAACCATTGCGGATGCGCCGGACGCGGGCACCGGCAAAAATCTTGTTCTCAGCCATTTGTCACACCTGTTACAAAATCGCGGACATTCGAAATCTTTACATCATTTACAAAATGACAAACGCCTTTTGTAAAAGGCAAGACATGATAACCCTTTTCAACGCCGCGACAATCCTTTTGTTCTCGCCGTTTTGTGCGGCGCACTGTAAAACTCGTCACATCAAATTCGTGGATCGGACGGTCATTCAACCAAAGTCGAATGACACTCTGAAGTTTGCAGGAGGAAATCTATGACTGATTTTTACAATCTCATTCCCGGCGCACCGCAGGGCCGCTTCGACGGGCTGGACCGCCCTTACACCGCCGAAGACGTCAAGCGACTGCGCGGCTCCGTCCAGATCCGCCATACACTGGCCGAAATGGGGGCCAACCGGCTGTGGCAACTGATCCACGAGGAAGATTTCGTCAATGCGCTCGGTGCAATGACCGGCAACCAGGCCATGCAGCAGGTCCGCGCTGGCTTGAAGGCAATATACCTCTCCGGCTGGCAGGTTGCCGCCGACAGCAATACCGCGTCATCGATGTATCCCGACCAGTCGCTTTATCCAGCCAACGCGGCACCGGAGCTGGCGCGGCGCATCAACAGGACGTTGCAACGCGCCGACCAGATTGAAACGTCCGAGGGCAAGGGTCTTTCGGTCGACACCTGGTTCGCACCGATCGTTGCCGACGCCGAAGCCGGTTTCGGCGGATCGCTCAACGCCTTCGAGATCATGAAGGCCTTCATCGAGGCCGGTGCTGCCGGCGTCCACTATGAAGACCAGCTGGCATCGGAAAAGAAGTGCGGCCATCTTGGCGGCAAGGTTCTGATCCCGACGGCGGCCCATATCCGCAATCTCAATGCCGCGCGGCTTGCTGCCGACGTCATGGGTACGCCGACGCTGGTCATCGCCCGCACGGACGCCGAGGCCGCCAAGCTGCTCACCTCCGATATCGACGAGCGCGACCAGCCCTTCGTCGATTACGATGCCGGCCGCACCACGGAAGGCTTCTATCAGGTCAAGAACGGTATCGAGCCCTGCATTGCCCGCGCCATTGCCTATGCACCCTATTGCGACCTGATCTGGATGGAGACCGGCAAGCCGGATCTCGAACAGGCCCGCAAGTTTGCCGAAGCCGTGCACAAGGTGCATCCGGGCAAGAAGCTTGCCTATAATTGCTCGCCGTCATTCAACTGGAAGAAAAACCTCGATGACGCGACGATCGCCAAGTTCCAGCGCGAGCTCGGCGCCATGGGCTACAAGTTCCAGTTCATCACGCTTGCCGGCTTCCACCAGCTGAACTTCGGCATGTTTGAGCTGGCCCGCGGTTACAAGGACCGGCAGATGGCTGCCTATTCGGAGCTTCAGGAGGCGGAGTTCGCCGCCGAGGTCAACGGCTACACCGCGACCAAGCATCAGCGCGAAGTCGGCACCGGTTATTTCGACGCTGTTTCGATGGCCATCACCGGCGGCAAGTCCTCGACCACAGCCATGCATGAATCGACCGAACACGAGCAATTCCGCCCGGCTGCGGAATAGAGGAACTCCGCTCCCCGCCATTCTGGAGGTGGGGAGGGCAACCAAAACGTCCCTTCAAGAACCCCACATAAGAGGAGAAATGCGATGACAGTCCAGGCCACTATCAAGACACATGTCAAGGAACGGGCGGAGGAGCAATCCTCGGCCATGACACCGGAACAGCAGGCAATGATCCGCATGGTCGCCAACGACCTGCACAGGCTCAACCAGGCTGTCATGAAGGCCGTGGATGCCGGCGTTTCCGTCGAACTCGTCCGTTCCGCCCGTCATCATGGTGGCGAAGGCAACTGGGGCGACCTGCTGATCCCCGTCATCGTGACGCAAGGCCGAGGCTGAGGCATGGCGCTCTGTCCACAAAGATTCCGGCGGGACTTTTCTCGCCGGAATCTTGCATTTTCATACAGTTCTACAGGCTTCGGCTTGGCCTCTTTCCGGCAAACAGATCGGCGTGGCTTTTCAGCAGCCGGAACAATCGGTCCGAGACCGTGCGGATTTCGCGCCGGTGACGATCTTCGCTATTGGTGACGATCCATTGGCCGTGTCGCAGCTGTTTCAGCTCTTCACCCGCCCGCTCCAGGCCGGGATCGAGATCGCCGACGAAACAGGGCAACACAGCCTGCCCCGCCCCGGCCTTTGCAAGATCGAGCAGCGAGCGCGGGCGGCTGACGATGACAGCGATCGAGGCTGCTGCCTGCTCATGCGGAAAGCGTAGATAGGGCGAGATGGCATCCTCTTCGGATACTGCAAGCCAGGCCGATGAAAGCCCTTCCGGCGCATTACGCTGACGGTAGGCAGCATAGGCGACATCGCCGGTATGACGGCTAGCCAGATTTGGCTCTTCCGGCGCCACCGCGCGCACACCGACATCGCTTTCCCGGTGCGCCAGCGTTGCCCGGCGCTCGGAGACGGACATATCGAGGCGAAAACCATCGCGCTCGCTCCAGATGGCCTGGATGTTTTCGCAGACCAGCCAGGTCACCCAGGTTCCGGCCATCAACCGCACCACCGACGCGCCATGCGCCTCCTGCCGCCAGCCATCGACCTTACGGACAACAGCATCCATTGCTTGCAACTGCTCGAAAAGAGCCTGGCCATCGGCGGTCAAGCGGTAGCCGGTCTGGCTGCGGACAAACAACTGCCGCCCAATTCCCTGTTCAAGATCAAGAATGCGACGACCAACCGTCGCCGGGCTCAAACCATTGGCCTGCGCAGCGCCGGTCAGTCCGCCATGACGCGCCACAGCCAGAAATATCTGATAGGCATCCCAATTTATGTCTTTCATAATTGAAAAACATACTCCGTTTTCTTGCGTTTATAAACTGATTTTTGAATCATAGGTTCGAGGCGTAAACGGAGTGCGGCTGAACCGCCTCCCCACCCAGATTGAAGAAAGTTGGCTGCAGGACACCTTGTCCGGCAACGGCTTTCCATTGCCGAAGGAGACCTGCGATGCCAGAAATGATGGGAGTAGTTTTGTTGGCGGATATGCTGGCGAAAGACGGGCGCAAACAGCACGAATTCCAAGAAGTGATCAACCGGAACCGCCTGCCTAACAGGATGTCCAGCGCGTTGCGCCTGCTTTGCCTGCGCTGGGTGCGGTAAGGCGGCAAACAGAAAGCCCGACGATTAAACGCCGGGCTTTTCCTCGTTCAATTGTCCGTTTGATCAGGCCGCGCGGCCGATCTGATGACCCGTACTGACAGGCTCCAGGCGGAACTGTTCGACCAGCATCATCAGCGTATCGGCCTGATTAGCGAGTTCGCGGCTGGCGCTGGTCGCCTGATCGACCATGGTGGCGTTCTGCTGGGTCATCTGGTCCATCTGGTTGACGGAGCCATTGACCTCATGCAGGGCTGCCGCTTGATCGCGGCTGGCTGTGGCGATCATTTCGACATGGCTGCTGACCGAGACGATCTGCTGGCTGATCGAGGCAAGCACGGCGCCGGTTTCCTGAACCAGCTGCGACCCGGAATTCACCTCGCTGGCAGACTTGTTGATCAGCCCCTTGATCTCGCGGGCGGCTCCCGCCGAACGCTGCGCAAGCTCGCGGACTTCCTGCGCAACCACCGCGAAACCCTTGCCCGCATCGCCCGCCCGTGCGGCCTCGATACCGGCATTGAGTGCAAGAAGGTTTGTCTGGAAGGCGATCTCGTCGATGACATCGATGATCTGCTCGATCTGGTGCGAGGCATCTTCGATCCGCCCCATTGCTGCAATCGCATTGCTGACGACAACAGCCGAGCTGTCCGCGCTCTTCTTGGTATGTGTGACGGCAACATTGGCCTCGTGCGCCCGTTCGGCCGATGAGCGGACAGTGACGGTGATCTGGTCGACGGCGGCAGCCGTTTCTTCCAGTGACGCGGCCTGCGCCTCGGTGCGCTTCGACAAGGAATCCGCCGATGCATGCATGTCATTGCCGCTACGCTGGATCGACAGGGCATTGTTGCGGATCTGCAGGAGGGTGTCCTGCAGGCGGATCAGCGATCCGTTGAAGTCCATACGCAACTGCTCGAGGCGCCCGGTGAACGGCGTGTCGATTTGCTGCGAAAGGTCGCCCTGCGCCAGGCGGCCAAGGCCGGCGGCAAGCTGGCTGACGGCGAAATCGATCTGGCTGTCGAGCGTACGCTTTTCCGTATCATTGCGGGTGCGTTCGGCATCGGCCTGCGCACGCTGCTCTTCGCTTTCGGCTTCGATGCGGACCTTGGAAAGGGCGTTTTCCTTGAAGATGCCGAGCGCCCGGGCCATGTCGCCGATTTCGTCACGGCGAGCCCCGCCATCGATCGAGGTATCGAGCGCACCATCAGCCAAACGGCGCATGGCGGCGGTGATCTGGCCGATCGGGCCCTTCAGCGTCAGCACCAGTGCACCGCCAGCGAGAAGCGCGATCAGGATACCCACGACCGTCGCGAAGACGGAAACCTGGTTGGCCTTGTCGCGCTCGACCGAAGCGGTGGTTTTCTGGCCTTCGGCAAACGCCGTCAGCTGTCCCCAGATATTATCGATTTCCGCTGCTGCGGCGGTGAATTCGGCTTGGCGGGCGGCGCTACTGTCAACGAGCGCGGCACTGTCAGCCTGCATTTTCTCCGTCACCGGCTTCACAGCAGCGACGAGATTGTTGAAGAACGGCAAATCGCCAGCCGACTGGGCCAGGCTCTGGATTTCCTGTTTCATGAGACTGAACTCGCGCATCAACCGTTCTTTACCGTCGGCATCCGTCTTTTCCAGAAAGCTCGCGGCTGCGATGCGGATCGAGTAGACGGAGTTGACGATCGAGCGGGTGCCGGAAAGGACAGAATTTGCCTTGACGAGCGCTGCATCCAGCCTGCCGAACGTTGCTGTTGCATCACGCATTTTCAAAGTCGCGGCGCCGTTCAGCTGGATGCTCGTCTGGCGGAAGCGGGCCATCAGCCTGCCGATCGCAACGGCGGCTTCGTCGGACTTGTCGCCACTGTCCAGCAGTGTCTTGATCTCACCGATGGTGGTCTTGAAGGTTTCAGAAACCGCCTTCTGGCTTTGCGGCAGCCCCGAACTGATCTTGCGCAGGACCTTGGTCAACGCACCATGGGAATCGGCCGCGACCTTTATCTTGTCTTCGGCAGTGGCAGCCTTGGCAAAACTCGTGTTGAATGCAGCGAGCGTGTCGCTGGATGAGGTCAGGCGTTCCGCCTCGCGCAGCAGCGACTTTGCCGCCTCCTCGTCCTGACGGACGCCCTGCTCCATGGTGGTTGCTTCGTCGAGGATTTTCATCTGTGCAGCGAGCAGCAGGCGGAGGCTTCCGTTGATGGACTGGCGCAAGGCCACTTCCTGCTCGTAGAGCCTCCACAGGCCATCAACCCGCTCGCCTATCGTCGTACTACCGTTCAAGGCCTGCTGAAGCTGGTCGCGACCGTTCTCGTCATCAACCTGTTCAAGCGTCCCTTCGAGAACCGCACGCTGGGCCGTAATCTTCTCAAGCACGGCCTGGCGAGACTCTTCGGTCGTATTCTTCAGGAAGCTGTTCATACCCGCATAAACGTCCTTGAAGCCGCTCAGCGACTGCAGGACGCTATTGGAAATCTCCATGCGCCCCTGCAGCAGGCCGGACGCATAAAGCCCGGTAATACCGACAGCGCAAATGCTGACGACGAAGGGCAGAATGAACAGCAGCACCTTGGTCTGGATTTTGAAGCGGGCAAGAATCTTGTCGATGAACATGAACGCACCTTGGCTCGCAGCCTGCGTCCGCTCCCCAAGCCGTGAGAGGCTTCCCCGGTGCGCCAACAAGCTGGTGATTTAATTGAAAAATCATACGGCGCATCGCCGCCAGCCTGCCAGGCATTCATTGCATGATCGGCCGCCTCCCGGGGCTAAGATCACGGCAGGCTCCGTTGCGAAACATTCTTCAACGGCAACAATTAATATTTGAATAAATGCGGTCTAAATCGTTTCAGATTGACTCTACCGCATATCCGCAGGGAGCGCGGCACAGGATCGTCACAACATGACAGCATGACGCATAGCGCACTTTGATCGCTATCATTCCGAGGCCGGAAGCCGGATCGAATGCTTAGAAGGACCAGAAAGACGGCAGGGCCACGAGCGCTGCAAGAGCGAACACGGCGATCACTGAAGCGCGGATCAGCAAAGTCTTGCGCGCTGCGCTTTCGTCGGCTTTCGCAATTGCGATTGCGCGGGCTGTGGAACGGCTGCGTGACTGATTCATGGCATCATTTCCTTTCGACCTAAGCAACAATAGACCCGGATGATCCGGACCGCCAGCCCACTTCCTGTTGCAACAGCTCACGAAAGAGCAAAAATGTCACGTTTCTGAAACAATTCCTGAAAACTGCATCCTTGCCGCGCCGCAAAGCCGTGGAGCCAGCGTTTCAAACAGGTTCCGCCAGATATCTTAACAATGGCTGAAGCGGCCTGCGCTTTGTCCGGTCATGCCGCCTGTCCCGCCGAAAAGCCCGATGCCCAGGCCCACTGGAAATTGTAGCCGCCGAGCCAACCGGTGACATCAACACATTCACCGATGAAATAGAGGCCGGGAACGTCGCGTGCCCGCATGGTGCGGGAATCGAGCACCCTTGTATCGACACCGCCCAGCGTCACTTCGGCCGTGCGGTAACCTTCCGAGCCGGCCGGCGTGATGGCCCAGTCCTTGATCGTCAAGCAGAAAGCATCGATGGCCTTGTCGGAGAGATCGGCGAGCGGCCGGTTGCTCAGCCCGGCGGCCTCGGCAAAAAACTGCGCCAGCCTTTTCGGTAGAGGTTCGGCCAGCGCCGTCTGCAGCGCCTGACGGCCATTCTCCTTGCGCGCCGCCTTCAGCACAGCAGCGATATCGACATGCGGCAGAAGGTTGAGGCGGATATCGCCACCCTCGCGCCAGTAGGAGGAGATCTGCAGGATGGCAGGTCCGCTCAAGCCCCGATGGGTGATCAGCAGAGCTTCCTCGAACATCGTCTTGCCGCAGCGCGCCTGTGCATCGACGGCAACACCGGCAAGCGCACTCAAGCTTTCAAGTTGGACGGGATCGAGCGTCAGCGGCACCAGCCCCGGACGCGTTTCGACCAGCGGCAGGCCGAACTGCTCGGCAATCCTATAGGCAAAACCCGTCGCGCCCATTTTAGGGATAGACTTGCCGCCGCTGGCAACGATCAGCGAGGAACAATCGATCGCCCCATCCGCCGTCACGATGCGAAATCCTGAAACGGCTTTGTCGATCGTCCGGATTTCTGCGCCCAACCGCAGCACCGCGCTGGCCTCCTTCATCTCCGTCAGCAGCATGCGGATGATGTCCTTGGCCGTATCGTCGCAAAACAGCTGGCCGAGCGTCTTTTCATGCCAGGCAATATTGTAGCGATCGACCAGGCTGATGAAATCATGTGGCGTGTAGCGCGCCAAAGCCGACTTGCAGAAATGCGGGTTGGCTGACAAGAAATTCTTCGGGCTCGCATGGATATTGGTGAAGTTGCAGCGCCCGCCGCCGGAGATGCGGATCTTCTCGCCCGGCGCCTTGGCATGGTCGAGCACGATGACGCGGCGGCCGCGCTTGCCCGCCTCGATCGCCGCCATCATGCCGGCTGCCCCTGCCCCGATTATCACCACGTCAAACTGTTCAGCCAAGACATCCATTCCTGTTTCAGTTTCCTTTCGAAGGCAAGGACGCCAAAGTCAATCGCTGTTGCTGTGATGCGTGAGAATACAGCCTGTGCGGCAGAAAAAGTCCCAGCTTTCACCCTAGCCAATTGCCAAACTGTGGTTATGATGCCTCATCCGAACCCAAAACCGGTGATTTATGCCCGTCAGAAGAAATGCTGCCCAACCAACTGCAAGGACTGTCAAGAGCTCGAAAATACCCGCCGCACTACAAGCTCCACGTGGGGTAAAAACCTGGAAAGAAGCCGCCGACTGGCTGAAGATCCGCGGTATCGAAGATATCGAATGCATCACGCCCGATATCGCCGGCGTTCCGCGCGGCAAGATGATGCCGTCTTCGAAATTTACGTCCAACACATCCCTTGCCCTTCCGTCGGCGATCTACCGCCATACGATTTCCGGCGAATATCCCGAAGAGACGGGCAATTTCCGCTATGACAGCCGGGACAGCGACATCAAGCTGGTGCCCGACCTTTCGACCCTCTCGGTCGTCCCCTGGGAAAGTGACCCGACGGCGCAGGTGATCTGCGACATTGCAGGTTCACAGGGCGAAAAAGTTCCCTACACGCCGCGCAACGTTCTGAAGCATGTGCTCGACCTCTATCATCAAAGAGGCTGGAAGCCGGTGGTCGCACCGGAAATCGAATTCTATCTGGTCGCCAAGAACGAGGACCCGGATTATCCGCTGCATCCGCCGAAAGGCCGCTCCGGACGCGCCATCCAAGGCGGACAGGGTTACTCGATTGCCGGCGTCAACGAATTCGACGAACTGATCGACGACATCTACCATTTCTCGGAAAAGCAGGGTCTCGAGATCGACACGCTGATCCATGAGGAAGGTCCGGCACAGCTGGAAATCAACCTTCGCCACGGCGATCCGATCGAGCTTGCCGACCAGGTCTTCCTGTTCAAGCGGACCATCCGCGAGGCGGCGCTGAAGCACGGCATCTACGCCACCTTCATGGCCAAGCCGATGCAGGCGCAGGCCGGGTCAGCGATGCACATCCACCAGTCCGTCATCGAAGTGAACACAGGCCGCAACCTGTTTTCGAATGCTGACGGCTCGCCGTCCAAAGAGTTTTTCTCCTTCATCGGCGGCATGCAGAAATTTGTCCCGAAGGCGCTGTCGATGATGGCCCCTTATGTGAACTCGTACCGGCGGCTGACGCCAGACATGTCGGCACCGGTCAACAATGCCTGGGGTTACGACAACCGGACGACGGCGTTTCGCATTCCCGTCTCAGAACCTGTCGCCCGGCGTGTCGAAAACCGCCTGCCGAGTTCGGATGCCAATCCCTATCTGGCGCTCGCCGCGTCCCTCGGCTGCGGCTATCTCGGCATTGTTCAGGGACTAGAGCCATCGGCACCGGCAGATGCGTCGGCAGATAAAGGGACGATTGACCTGCCCCGGGGCCTGCTCGAAGCGGTATCGCTGCTCGAGGCAGAGCCGGCTTTCGCCGAGATCTTCAGCCCGGAATTCATCGCCATCTATGGCGGGGTGAAGCGGGGTGAGTTTGAAACCTTCATGCAGGTGATCAGCCCCTGGGAGCGCGAATTCCTGCTTCTCAATGTCTGATATGAAAGGCACAGCCATGCCCTGGCAAAGCCCGATCTCACCGGGGATTTCCTGGTATGAGTCCAACGTCGCCGAGCGGCCGGAATACCCGGCTCTCTCAGGCTCGGTGGAAACTGATGTCGCCATCGTCGGCGGCGGCTTCACCGGGCTGCAGGCGGCCTACAATCTGGCGAAAAAGGGTGTTCGCGTCACGTTGATCGATGCCTATCGTTTTGGCGATGGCGCCTCCGGCCGCAATGGCGGCCAGCTCGGTACCGGCCAGCGCTGGTCTCCCGAAGAGATGGAAGGCACGCTCGGCTTTGAGCGGTCCAAGGCGCTGTTTGATCTTGCCGAGGACGCGAAGAAACATCTTCTCGACTTTGCATCCGCGCATGACATCGACATTGAATATGTCGAGGGGCAGATGAACGTCTGTCATAAATCACGTTCAGAAAAGGAGTATCGCGACAGCGTCGAGATCGCCGCAACGCGTTATGGCTATCCGCATCAGAGCTTCATGGGCCGCGACGAAACCGTGACGCGGCTGGGCTCGAAGCGTTACCTGTTCGGCATCCGCGATACCGGCACCGGCCATATCCAGCCGATGAAACTGCTGGTCGGGCTGGCAAAGCAAGCGGTACTGGCCGGTGCCTCGCTGCATGAGCAGACCAAGGCGTTGAAGATCAATCAGGCCGGCGGCCGCGTCAGCATCGAGACGGACAAGGGCACGATCAGTGCCGACCGCGCTTTGATTGCCTGCAACGGCTATATCGGCAATCTCGAGCCGGTGACGGCGCGCCATGTCATGCCGATCCGCTCGTTCATCGGCGCCACCAAGGTGCTCAGCGACTTTCCGGATGTGCTGCCAGGGGGCGAGGCCGTTGCCGATTCGCGCTTCGTCGTGCGCTATTTCCGCAAATCCAAAGACGGACGCCTGCTGTTCGGTGGCCGCGAGGCCTATACGGCCGACAATCCCCGTGAGATTTCCGAGCATATCCGCCGGCAGATCAGCGAAATCTACCCGTCGCTCGCCAATGTGGAAATGACCCATGCCTGGGGCGGTTCGGTCGGCATCACGTTGCCGCGCCAGCCTTTCGTGCGCGAAGTCATGCCCGGCGTTACCTCGATTGGCGGCTATTCCGGCCATGGCGTCATGCTGTCAAACTATTGCGGCAAGCTCTATTCCGACATGGTCACTGGCAACCGCTCGGACCTCGACCTGTTCCGGGAGCTGAACATTCCAGCATTTCCCGGCGGCACGCGGTTCCGTTCCGTGCTTTTGTTCGTTGCACTCAGCTGGTATGCCTTGCGCGACAAATTTTAAAAGCCGCATCTGAAAAGCGGGTGAAACGCAATTTGTTGCGTCGCACCCTAGCGCTTTTAAATCGATTAGATTATACACTCCTCAGACCAGAACGAGATCGAGATTTCTCATGAGCAGCCAGATCATTCCTGTGGAACCCTTTGACTATGTGGTTTTTGGAGGCACCGGCGACCTTGCCGAGCGCAAATTGCTTCCAGCCCTTTATCATCGTCAGCTGGATGGCCAACTGAGCGATCCGACACGCATCATCGGCGCTTCGCGCAGCGTGCTCAGCCATGAAGAATACCGCAAATTTGCCGCTGATGCCCTCAAGGAGCACCTGAAGACAGGCGAGTATGACGAGGCGCAGGTCAAGATCTTCACCGACCGCCTGTTCTACGTGCCGGTCGATGCCAAATCCGATGGTGGCTGGGATCAGCTGAAGGCGCTTCTCGATGAAGGCAAGGACCGCGTCCGCGCATTCTATCTTGCGGTAGCACCCGCAATCTTCGGCGACATCTCGGAAAAGATCCGCGACCACAAGCTGATCACCAAGACGACGCGCATCGTCGTCGAAAAGCCGATCGGCCGCGACCTTGCCTCGGCGCTGGAACTCAACGACACGATCGGCAAGGTCTTCAAGGAAGAGCAGATCTTCCGTATCGACCATTATCTCGGCAAGGAAACTGTGCAGAACCTGATGGCGCTGCGCTTTGCCAACGCATTGTACGAGCCGCTGTGGAACTCGTCCTACATCGATCACATCCAGATCACGGTTGCCGAGTCGGTCGGGCTTGAAAGCCGTGCCGGCTACTATGACAAGGCTGGCGCCCTTCGCGACATGGTGCAGAACCATATCCTTCAGCTCCTCTGCCTGGTCGCCATGGAAGTTCCGCCGTCGATGAACGCCGAAGCCGTACGCGACGAAAAGCTGAAGGTCCTGCGCGCGCTGAAGCCGATCAATCCGGGCAATGTCGAGAAGATGACGGTGCGTGGCCAGTACAAGGCTGGCGCTTCGGCAGGTGGCGCGGTCAAGGGCTACCTCGAGGAGCTCGAAGGCGGCGTCTCCAACACCGAGACCTTCGTTGCCATCAAGGCCGAAATCAACAATTGGCGTTGGGCCGGCGTTCCCTTCTACATCCGCACCGGCAAGCGCATGGCCGGCCGTATGTCGGAAATCGTCATCACCTTCAAGCCGATCCCGCATTCGATCTTCGACGAGGCCGCAGGCCGCATCGAGGCCAACCAGTTGATTATCCGCTTGCAGCCCGATGAAGGCGTCAAGCAGTCGCTGATGATCAAGGACCCGGGCCCGGGCGGCATGCGCCTGCGCAACGTCTCGCTCGACATGACGTTTGCCGAAGCCTTCAATGCCCGCAGCGCCGACGCCTATGAGCGCCTGCTGCTCGACGTGGTGCGCAACAACCAGACCCTGTTCATGCGCCGCGACGAAGTCGAAGCCGCATGGCGCTGGGTCGATCCGATCCTGAAGTCCTGGGAAGCCGTCAACCAGCAGGTCCAGGCCTACACAGCCGGCACCTGGGGACCGAGCCAGGCCATCGCGCTGATCGAGCGGGACGGCCGCACCTGGCATGAAGTGATCTGAGGACGAAAGCCATGACGGCTGCGATGCATGTATTCGACAATGGTGCTGATCTGGCTGAGGGCCTTGCGGAAGCAGTGGCTGCAGCCCTGTCATCCGCTGTTGCAACGCGCGGAGAAGCGTGCATCGCCGTCTCCGGCGGCTCGACGCCAAAGGCGTTTTTCAAGGCGCTGTCCGGCAAGGCCATCGACTGGGCCAAGGTCACCGTGACCCTGATCGATGAGCGCTTCGTCGCACCCGACAGCGACCGCTCGAACGAGAAGCTCGTCAAGGACAACCTGCTCACCAATGCTGCAGCCGCAGCGCGCTTCCAGCCGCTTTATTATCCGGCGGCGACGGCTGAAGAAGCAGCGGCCGCCGCGGTGAAACAGACTGCCACGCTCGGCTGTCCCTTCGATGTCGCCATTCTCGGCATGGGCGGCGATGGACACACGGCCTCGTTCTTTCCGGGTGGTTCGCGCCTTGCGGAAGCACTTGATCCGGCAACGCCCCGCGGCGTGATGACGATGGAAGCCGAAGGAGCCGGCGAGCCGCGTCTGACATTTACATTCTCCAGCCTTCAGGATGCCCGACTTCTGGTGCTCCATATGGAGGGAGCGGCCAAGAAGGACGTTCTTGCCAAGGCTGAAGCGCCCGGTGACGAGGCGGAGATGCCGATCCGGGCGATATTGCGCCGGGCCGCCTCCCCGCTTCAGATTTACTGGGCACCCTAAAGCGGGGCGCGATCTCTGAGGATCGCTTCCTGCGCTTTGGGCCTTTGATTTTACGCATGTCGTTATCGCAAAACCGCTGACCACTTTTGCGCGACACGCTTTAAGCCCGCAATCCGGGGACCCAAGACCCGGATAACCGCAACCATGCCGACCACAGGAGTGCCGACCACTCCGGAACAGGATTGCCATGTCCGCCGACAGCCGTATTGCTGCGATTACCGCCCGCATCGTTGAACGCTCGAAGCCCTACCGCGAGCCCTATCTTGCTCGCGTGCGTTCGGCTGCATCCAAGCGTGTCACCCGTTCGGTTCTCGGCTGTGGTAACCTGGCTCATGGCTTCGCCGTCTGTTCCCCCTCCGAGAAAGTGGCGCTCTCGGGCGACGAAGTACCCAATCTCGGGATCATCACCTCCTATAACGACATGCTGTCTGCCCATCAGCCGTTCGAAACCTATCCGGCCCTGATCCGCCAGGCGGCCCATGAAGCCGGTGGTGTGGCGCAGGTGGCTGGCGGAGTTCCGGCCATGTGCGATGGCGTCACCCAAGGACAGCCGGGCATGGAGCTTTCGCTGTTTTCCCGCGACCTGATCGCCATGGCGGCAGGCGTCGGCCTGTCGCACAACATGTTCGATTCGACCGTCTATCTCGGCGTCTGCGACAAGATCGTGCCCGGCCTGATGATTGCCGCCATGACCTTCGGCCATCTGCCCGCCGTGTTCATTCCGGCCGGTCCGATGACAACAGGCTTGCCGAACGACGAAAAATCGCGTGTTCGCCAACTGTTTGCCGAAGGCAAGGTCGGCCGCGAGGAACTTCTGGAAGCAGAATCCAAATCCTACCACGGCCCCGGCACCTGCACGTTCTACGGCACGGCCAATTCCAACCAGATGCTGATGGAGATCATGGGCTTCCACCTGCCCGGCGCTTCCTTCATCAATCCAGGCACGCCGCTGCGCGACGCGCTGACGAAGGAAGCCACCAAGCGGGCGCTAGCCATTACCGCGCTCGGCAACGAATACACCCCTGCCGGCGAAATGATCGACGAGCGGTCGATCGTCAACGGCGTTATCGGCCTACATGCGACTGGCGGCTCGACCAACCACACGATGCACCTCGTCGCCATGGCCCGTTCGGCCGGTATCGCGCTGACATGGCAGGATATTTCCGAGCTTTCCGACATCATCCCGCTGCTCGCCCGCGTCTATCCGAATGGCCTGGCAGACGTGAACCACTTCCACGCCGCGGGCGGCATGGGTTACCTGATCAGCCAACTCTTGAAGCATGGCCTGTTGCATGACGACGTGCGCACCGTCTTCGGCCAGGGGCTGGATGCCTATGCGATCGACGTCAAGCTTGGCGCTAACGGTACCGTCGCCCGCGAACCGGCACCGGAGGTCAGCCACGATCCAAAGGTGCTTTCGACCGTCGAACATCCCTTCCAGCATTCCGGCGGCTTGAAGATGCTGACCGGCAATCTGGGCAAGGCTGTCATCAAGATTTCGGCGGTCAAGCCGGAGCGTCACGTCATCGAAGCACCAGCAAAAATCTTCCACGATCAGTCGGAACTGCAGGCGGCCTTCAAGGACGGCAAGCTGGAGGGTGACTTCGTTGCTGTCGTCCGCTTCCAGGGGCCGAAAGCCAATGGCATGCCGGAATTGCACAAGCTCACCACTGTGCTCGGCATCCTGCAGGACCGCGGCCAGACGGTGGCGCTGGTCACCGACGGCCGCATGTCCGGCGCCTCCGGCAAGGTGCCGTCGGCCATCCACATGACGCCCGAGGCCAAGGATGGCGGACCGATTTCGAAAATCCGCGAAGGCGACATCATCCGGCTGGATGCCATTCACGGCACGATCCAGGTGCTGGTCGATGCTGCCGAGTTGGCCAGCCGGGCGCCGGCCGAAGCCGATCTGTCAGAGAATGACTTTGGCATGGGCCGTGAAATGTTTGCGCCTTTCCGCTCGGCCGTCGGCGCCGCAGAACACGGCGCGAGCGTCTTCTTTCACTGAAAGCTACGCCCTCGACGGAAAATCGAGGGCTTAGCAAACTTAAAGTTTTACGGTAGCGGCCCGGGATGCATGTCACTCCGGCCATCGTAACGTTCGATGTTCAGTTCGAAAATATCGATGCCTTCAATACAGCGCGCGTTCACAGACACGCGTTCACCCGGATAGCCGCTGCGCATCAGGGCAACGCCGCATGTCGCGCAGAAATGGTGGCCTTCGGTGATGCTACGCCAGACATAGGTAGAAATCCGGCGTTTTTCGTTGACGAGTGTGATCTTGCTTGCCGGAACCTTCCAGTGCAGGAAGCCCGAGCGGCGACATGTCGAGCAGTTGCATTCGACCACCTCGGAAATCTCGGCATCGATTTCAAAGCAGATATCGCCGCAATGACAGGAAAGGCGATAGGGTCGTTTCATCGGTCATCGTCTCGCTTCAATCACTCGGCATCTATCAATCCGCCTCCCGCAGATGAAGTCAAGCGCTTGCGCGCATGGGAAAGCCGGCACCCTCCTCTCCGAGACGGAGGAGAAATGCCAGCCCAACCACAGAGCGATGCAGCAGGAAGATCAGCTATAGATATCGAGCACGCGATTACGATGATTGGGGTGTGTCGAATAGACGAAGATCCGATTGAGATCGCGCTCGGACATAAGCCGCAGGAACCGGGCTTCGATGATGTTGTTGGCATGCACGCGCTTGACGATGCAGCCGACCATGCCGATGCGGGCGCTGGGAATATCGAGATAGAAATTCTGCGGCAGCTTGAACTGCGTGGCGATGCCCAGAACCGCACTGCTTTTCGATATTTTCAGCAGTTCACAGCGGCGGGAGGTGAGATTGAGCATACCGTTTTCAGTGTACTCGATCCGGGCATCGTTGCGTGTGTCCTCCATCGGGAAGTTGGCTTCCCGGTCGTACATGAACGACTCTTCCCGGCTGAGATATGTCGGTTTATCTGATGTCTGTCCCCGCATCTTTTTCTCCATGCACCTTTGTTTTTTTTGAACTTTAGCGCTGGAGATTTAACAGAGCGTGAGTCAGCGTCCGATTGTGGCACACCGCGCGTAAAAAAGCCCGCCCGGAATCACACGCCCAGGCGGGTCTTGAGGATACTGGACCGCTCTATGCCCGGTAGCTTTTTCCATTCTCATCAAACAGATGCAGCTTTGCCTTGTCGGCCGTAAAGCGTACCTTCTCGCCCCGCTTGATGTCGAGGATACCAGGCACCTTGGCGATGATCGGCTCGTTGGCAACCAGCCCTTCGATATAGAGAAGCGTCACTTCACCCAAAGCTTCGATGATGGCGACCGTGCCTTCGAACAGGAAGCTGTCGCCAGTCGAAACACGCAGGTCTTCTGGCCGCACGCCGAAACTTGCCGCCTTGCCGTTTTCAGAGGCGGCCGTTGCGATATCAAGCACGTCCTTCTTGCCGCCCGGCAGTTCGACGGTGGTTTCAGCGCCGGTTCCAACAATCTTGGCCGGAATGATGTTCATCGCGGGAGAGCCGATGAAGCGGGCCACGAAAAGGTTGGCCGGGCGTTCATAGAGTTCCAGAGGCGGGCCGACCTGCTCGATGTGCCCCGCCGAGAGTACGACAATGCGATCGGCGAGCGTCATCGCCTCCACCTGATCGTGCGTAACGTAGATCATCGTCGTATCCGGCATGGACTCGCTCAATTTGGCGATCTCGATACGGGTTGCGACACGCAACGCAGCATCGAGGTTCGACAGTGGCTCATCAAACAGGAAGACCTTCGGGTTGCGGCAAATGGCACGACCGATGGCGACGCGCTGCCGCTGACCGCCGGAGAGCGCCTTGGGGAGGCGATCGAGATACTTGGTGAGTTGCAGGATATCGGCGGCCGAGCGCACGCGGCGGTCGATCTCTTCTTTGGATTCCTTGGCGATCCGCATACCGAAGGCCATGTTGTCGTAGACCGTCATGTGCGGATACAGCGCATAGGACTGGAAGACCATGGCAATGCCACGCTGCGATGGCGGCACATCGTTGACCTGACGGCCAGCGATATACATTTCGCCACCAGAGATTTCCTCAAGGCCGGCGATCATCCGTAGCAGCGTCGATTTTCCGCAGCCGGAGGGGCCGACGAAGACGACGAATTCGCCCTGCGTGATATCCAGATCGATGCCATGGATGACATCCACCGCGCCATAGGACTTGCGGATATTCTTCAGTTGCAAACCTGCCATGTCATCCTCCCCTTCATTCTCTCGTTTCTGACCGGTTCTCCATTCATCCGAACCGGTTGATCCCATTCAGTCGACCCGGGCAAAAAAGCCGCTCCAGGCCGGTAGTGTGATGGTGTCGCCGGTCAATGCCGATCCGAATCCATGGCCTTCGAGCACATCGAGCTTTTCAACCGGCCGTTCGATGGTCACCGCTTCGTTGCTCATGTTGAACAGGCACAAAATCGTCTCGTTGCCGGACTTGCGTTCAAAGCCGAGCAGCGGCGCTTCGTAGGCGCGAAACTCGATGTCGCCCTTGGCAAAGGCCGGATGCTGCTTGCGGAATGCGAGAAACCGCCGGTAGTGGTTGAGAACCGAATTCGGGTCCGTCTGCTGTTCTGAAACGGCGCGGGCGAGATGTTCTTTCGGCACCGGCAGCCACGGCTTGCCCTCGCCAAAGCCACCGTTGACGGCATTCTTGTCCCAGACCATCGGCGTGCGGCAGCCGTCGCGGCCCTTGAAATCCGGCCAGAACTGAATGCCGTAGGGGTCCTGCAGATCTTCAAAGGCGAGCTCGGCTTCGGTCAGGCCAAGCTCTTCGCCCTGATAGATGCAGACCGAGCCGCGCAGGGTCATCAGCAGACTGGCCAGGAATTTTGCATGCGCATCCTGATCGGCGATGCCCTTGCCCCAGCGGCTGACATGGCGAACAACGTCGTGATTGGAAAACGCCCAGCAGGCCCAGCCTTCCGGGGCTGCGCGGGCAAAATCGTGCAGCACCTGCGCGACGCCGGCCGGGGTCAACGGATCGGGCGCCAAGAATTCGAAGGCGTAGCACATGTGCATCTTGTCATTGCCGGACGTATACTGCCCGGCGATCTCAAGACCGATCTGGCTGTCCCCGACTTCGCCGACGGCGGCAATCGCCGGGAACTCGTCCATGACGGCGCGGAAGCGCTTGAGGAATTCGAGGTTTTCCGGGCGGTTCTTGTCGTAGAGATGTTCCTGATAATTGTATGGGTTGACCGCCGGTGCCGTATTGGCATTGCGGCGCTCAGGCGCCAGCGCCGGGTTGTCGCGCAGTTCCAGGTCGTGGAAGTAGAAGTTGATCGTATCCAGCCGGAAGCCATCGACGCCCCGTTCCAGCCAGAAGCGCTCGACCGCCAGCAGCGCGTCCTGCACTTCGGGATTGTGCAGATTGAGGTCCGGCTGCGAGGTCAGGAAGTTGTGCATGTAATATTGCAGACGCGTGGGATCCCACTGCCATGCCGAGCCGCCGAAGATCGACATCCAGTTGTTCGGCGGCGTGCCGTCTGGCCTGGAATCGGCCCAGACATACCAGTCCGCCTTGGGATTGAAGCGGCTCGACCGGCTTTCGGCAAACCACGGGTGCTGATCGGAGGTATGGGACAACACCAGATCGATCATCACGCGGATCCCGAGGTGGTGGGCTTCGGCGATCAGCGCATCGAAATCGGCAAGCAGACCGAAGATCGGATCGACGCCCGTATAGTTCGACACGTCATAGCCGAAATCCTTCATCGGCGAGGTGAAGAACGGCGAGATCCAGATTGCATCGACGCCCAGCGAGGCAACGTGCGGCAGGCGGGCGGTGATGCCTTTCAGGTCACCGATGCCGTCACCGTTCGAGTCCTGGTAGGATCGCGGATAGATCTGGTAGATCACCGCACCCCGCCACCAGTCCCGGTCGGCCTGCAATGTGGAGCCACTTGTCTGGGTCATACTCATAGTCATTCCTGTAGAAGTCTTTGTTTGTGAAGTCTCAGCCGCCCTTGACCGATCCCGCCAGCAGGCCGCGCACGAGGTAGCGCTGCAGGGTGAAGAAGACGATCAGGGGTACGATGATGGTGATGAAGGCCGAGGCCGTCAGGATTTCCCAGTTGCCGCCGCGCGAACCAAGCAGGTTGACCAGGCGACCCGTGAGGACCAGCTCGTCATTACCGGTTCCAAGGAAAACCATGGCGACCAGAAGATCGTTCCAGGTCCACAGGAACTGGAAGATCGAGAAGGATGCGAGAGCGGGGAACGACAGCGGCAGGATGATCTTGATAAAAATGTCGAAATCGCTGGCGCCATCGACGCGGGCCGATTCCATGATCTCGCGCGGCAGGCCGGCCATGTAGTTGCGCAGGAGGTAAATGGCGAGCGGCAAGCCGAAGCCCATATGTGCCAGCCAGATGCCGACATAGGTCTTGGCCGGAACACCGAAGAACGCGCCGACACCATTGTACAATTTCAACAGCGGGATCAGCGACATCTGCAGCGGCACAACCAGCAGGCCGACAACGACGGCGATCAGGATCGCCCGGCCGGGAAACTTCATCCAGGCCAGCGCATAGGCAGCGAAGGCAGCGACCAGGATCGGGATGACCGTTGCCGGAATGGCGACGGTCAGCGAGTTGATGAACGACGCCCCGATGCCGGCAGCCCGCATCACTTCGCGGTAATTATCGAAGGTGAAGCGCGGCGGAACGGCAGCAGTATAGAAAATACGCTGGCCGCGGGTGCCTTCCATGCGCGTAGGCGAGACGATTTCATAGCTGCCATCGTCCTTGACGGTCAGCGTCTGTCCGTCGCCGATATCAGCGACGGCGCCAACCTCAAAGGCGGTGGGCTGCAGCGGCCGGAAGCCGAAGGCCGAGACCTTGGCATCGCTGCCCTCCAGCAGATTGCCGGCGATAACGAACTTGCCGTCACGTTCTATCTGCGTTTCGGGGGAAGCCGCGCGGCCGGTCATGTTCTGTGATGAGGTCGACAGAGCCGTCCACCAACCGGAAACGGCAAGCTGATCCTTGTCGCGCAACGACGAGATCAAAAGGCCGGCGGTCGGCAGGGTCCACAGAGTGACAAGCAGGATCACGGAAAGATGGACGACCCAGATGAGGGGGGAGCGGGAAGAAGCAATCATCTCAATGGCCCTCCATTTCCTTGGCTGCGTTGCGGATGTTCCAGATCATGATCGGGATCACCAGCACCATGATGATGACGGCGATCGCAGCGCCGCGGCCGAAGTCACCGCCCCCGCGGAACATCCAGTCGAACATCAGATTGGCGAGAACCTGGCTTTGCCACTGCCCGTTGGTCATGGCGAGAACGATGTCGAAGACCTTCAGCACCAGAATGGTGATGGTGGTCCAGACAACGGCGATCGTGCCCCACATCTGCGGGATCATGATCTTGAAGAAAATCTGCAGGCCATTGGCGCCGTCGATGACAGCGGCCTCGATTGTCTCCTCCGGAATACCGCGCAAAGCGGCCGACAGGATCACCATGGCGAAGCCGGTCTGGATCCAGATGAGGATCACCATCAGGAAGAAATTGTTCCAGAAGGGTAACGTCACCCAGGCTTCAGGCGTGCCGCCGAAATAGACGACGACAGCATTCAGGAGACCGATCTGCGCCGTGCCTTCGGCACGATAATCGTAGATGAATTTCCAGATGACCGAGGCACCGACGAAGGAGATCGCCATCGGCATGAAGATCAGCGTCTTGGCGATATTGCCCCACCAGATGCGATCGGTCAGCGCTGCGATGATCAGGCCGAAGAACGTCGCGGCAGCGGGCACGACCAGCAGCCAGAGGAAGTTGTTATAGATCGACTGGCGGAATTCGCCGTCGTTGAACATCCAGATGAAGTTGTTCAGACCGACGAAATTCTCGCCCGCCCTGTCATGCAGACTGAGCCAGACGGAAGCGATCACCGGATAGATGAGATAAATGGTCAGCGACAACAACGCCGGACCGAGGAAGAGCCATGGCCGGATGGCATTGGTGATGCGCAGATTGCGTGAGGCGACCGGCCCCGTCAGGCCTTTCGAAGGAAACAGCTTGTCGAGTATCCAGTTCGTGCCGAAGAAATAGGCGGCGCAGCCAAGAACGCCGGCGGCCATCGTGGCAATGGCAAAAATCAACTGCTGCATGGCAACGTCCTCCCCAGGAATAAGGCCGGATCAACGGCCTGCCCGCCCCTTGGCCTATGGCTCCCGGCTTTTCGGGAGATCATGTGCGGCCAGAATGATCACGTCACTCGCATGCCCGAACCTAAACGGCGGCCGGCAAGGACGTGTTCATTTCAACGGGCTTCTTTTGTCAGCTTTCCCCAAGCCGTTCCGCCGTACCAACTCTACCGGGCGGCTTGGCGAACAGCACTTCAGGCTTCGCAGTCTTTTGAAGTGCGGCTCCGGGGTTTTCGCCGGGAGCCGCTGCGTATCAAGCGATCCTACTTGATCGAATCCCAAGCCTTCTGGACGCCGTCCGCGACATCCTTGGCCGACTTGCCGCCAACGTAATCGACCATACCGGTCCAGAATGCGCCGGCGCCAATCTTGCCAGGCATCAGGTCGGAACCGTCAAAACGGAAGGTCGTGGCGTTGAGCAGGATTTCTCCCTGCTTCTTCATCGGGCCGTTGGCATAAACATCCTTGTTCGCACTCTTCAGCGGTGTCAGGAAACTGGTCTGGGCCATCCAGACTTCATGCGCGATCGGCGTTTCAAGGAACTCGATGAAGGCGCGTGCTGCCGGCGTATCCTTGGTGATCATGGCCAGCGTGCCAGCACCGAGAACCGGATTTCCGAGTTCGGGCTTGCTTGCGTAAGGCGGCATATAGAAGAAGTCTGCGTCTTCGCCAACCTTGGTACCTTCCGGGAAGAAGGACGGGATGAACGATGCCTGATGATGCAGGTAGCACTTCGGCGGCGACGCAAACAGGCCCTTCGGGCTGTCGCGGAAGTCGGCGGAGGCAACCGCAGCGGCGCCACCATCAACGTTCTTGTCGTTCTTGGCGAACCAGCCGAATTCATCAATGGCGCCGACGACAGCCGGGTCGTTGAACGGAATGGCATTGGTGACCCACTTGTCATAGACGTCGGCCGGCTGCGTGCGCAGCATCATGTCTTCGACCCAGTCGGTGGCCGGCCAGCCGGTCGCACCGCCGGAACCGAGACCAATGCACCACGGCGTGCCGCCATCGGCAACGATCTTTTCGGTCAGCGCCTTCAAGTCTTCCATCGTCTTCGGAACTTCATAGCCCGAATCCTCAAAATTTTCCGGCACGTACCAGACCAGCGACTTCACGTCGATCTTGTAAGGAAACGCGTAAAGAGCCTTCTTGCCGTCCTTGCCGGCATAGGTCGAAAGATCGACCCACGACTGACCGGCAGCATAATTGTCGAGCAGCCACTTCTGGGTCTCGTCGCCGAGCGGCGTCAGATAGCCCTTCGAAGCGAGATCGGCGATCAGGCCCGGCTGCGGTAGGATGGCGACATCCGGCGGGCTGCCGGCCTGCGTGTCGATAACGATCTGCTGTTCATAATTCTCGGACGAGGAATATTTTACATCGACGCCGGTCGCATCGCGGAAGTAATCGAGCATGGACTGCGCCAAGGCTTCGTCTTCGCCACGCCAGGGACCGAAGATGGTCAGCGTCTGACCCTTCAGGTCATGACCCTTCTTGAACTCTTCGAAGCTTGCCCAGTTGAATTTTGAATCTTCGCCCGGCTTGAATTTCAGCTCGGCGGCGTTGGTGGCACCCGCCACAAGCGCAAGCGCCGCCACTCCCAACAAGAATGTTCTCTTCACGTCATTTCCTCCCAAGAAAGACCCGACCCATTGATGCCGGGCGAACACCGCAGCGCCGCCAAAATTCAAAGCGCTTTGAGTTTGCTAACAAACCATTGCGACAGGCACCAAGTCAAGAGCTTTCCCTTAAAGGTCGAATTAAGGCCCACTTCCTGCAGTGCAGCGAAGGTTTGCAATGCAATGCAGCTGATTTTTCTGGTTGATGCGTAAAGCCGATGATACAAAATCCGTCGCGCGTTGGAGTTTGAAAGCAAAAACAAAATACAAATCAAAGCGCTTTGGGAGTGCGCGCTTGCCATGAACGTGAATTTGAAACAGCTGGCGGAGATGTTGGGCCTGTCGCAAACGACAGTCAGCCGGGCACTCAACGGCTATCCGGAAGTCAACGCCGAAACACGCCAGCGTGTCTTGAGCGCGGTCCGCGAAACGGGCTACCGGCCAAACCGTGCGGCTCAAAGACTGGCAACAGGGCGCGCAGGCTCGATCGGGCTGGTCATGCCGATCGCGCAAGGCATCGATTCCGATGTGCATTTCGGCGAATTCCTTGCCGGGCTTGGCGAAGAATCCGTCCGGCACGATTTCCATTTCGTCATCAATCCGAGCGCGCCCGACGACGAGGAGGCGACCTTCAAGCGGCTGGCCGCCAGCGGCAATGTCGATGCCCTGTTTCTCGCCTATGTGCGGGCCAACGATCCGCGCATCGCCATGCTGAAATCCCTGTCGATCCCCTTCGTTGTCCATGGCCGGGCGGTCGGCCAGCCCGCCGACTATCCGTTTCTCGATATCGACAATACCGGTGCCTTTTATGATGCGACGCGATTGCTCATTCAGTTGGGGCACCGGCGGATTGCGCTGATCAACGGCCCGGGAAACCTGACCTTCTCCATTCGCCGCCTGAAGGGAATGCGCCGCGCACTCGAGGAGAACGGGCTGCAGTTCGATGAAAGGCTGGTTCAGAATTCACTGATGACCGACGAATATGGTCACCGCGCCATGCAACAGTTTCTTGAACAGGGTGAGCCGCCGACCGCCGTTCTTTGCTCCAGCACCGTGATCGCGCTTGGCGCAGTCAGGGCAATCCATCGGGCCGGGCTGCAGATGGGCGAGGATATTTCGCTGATTGCCCATGACGACGTGCTGCCGATGCTGAAACCGGAAAACTTCAGCGTACCGCTGACGACCACGCGTTCATCACTTCGGGCGGCAGGATCACGGATCGCCACCCGGCTAATCTCGCGCATCTTGAAGACGGGAGATTATCCGGAACAGGAGCTGTGGCGAACGGAACTGATCGTCAGGGCCTCGACCGGCCCTGCTCCGAAATCGTAAGATCGTCCGCTTTTTCCGGATCAGAACTTTGGTGCGGTCTTACCGGCCTTGCGGTAGGCGGCGATGACCGTGTTGGCCATCAGCATCGCGATGGTCATCGGGCCGACGCCTCCAGGCACAGGCGTAATGACAGCGGCTACCTTTGCGCATTCCTGGAAGGCAACATCACCGACCAGACGCGACTTTCCTTCACCTTTTTCAGGCGCAGCAATACGGTTGATGCCGACATCGATGACGGTGGCGCCGGGCTTCACCCAATCGGCCTTGACCATCTCCGGGCGGCCGACAGCGGCGACCAGAATATCGGCATTGCGGCAGACACCCGGTAGATCCTTGGTGCGCGAATGGGCGATGGTCACCGTCGCATTGGCGGCAAGCAGCAGCTGCGCCATCGGTTTGCCGAACAGGTTGGAACGGCCGATGACGACGGCATTCAGCCCCGAGAGGTCCTCTCCATGCGTGCGCTTGACGAACACCATGGCGCCAGCAGGCGTGCAGGAGACGAGACCGCCATCGAGATCGCCCGTCGCCAATTTGCCGGCATTGACGACATGCAGACCATCGACATCCTTTTCCGGCAGAATGGACTGAATGATCGGTTCGGAATTCAAATGTTTTGGCAGCGGAAGCTGGACGAGAATGCCGTGCAGGCTCTCATCCCTGTTAAGTGTCTGAACGAGAGTAGCCAGTTCTTCCTGCGTCGTTTCCTCCGGCAGCGTATGCTGAACCGAGGTAAAGCCGCATTCCTTGGCCATCTTGCTCTTGGAGGAGACATAGGCGTGGCTTGCCGGATCATTTCCGACGATGACGACGGCGAGACCGGTCTTGACGCCGGTCTGTTCGGTCAATGCCTGCGATGCGGTTTTCACGGCATCGATCACCGACGCTGCAACTTGCTTGCCATCAATCACGGTCGTCACGGAGTTCTCCCAGATTCTCGTTTGTTCTGTTCAGTCTAGTTTCAGCAAAAAACAGCGCTCGCCTCAATGCGTCCTATGCTGTTCAGATCGAATAAATTCACCACTGATCCGCGCCAGGTCCAGCATAAACATCACGACGATTTGCATTCCTATCATTCATGAGGGATTTCTGCCTGGGGCAAGTCAGCCTCTATGGATACAGAGCGCTAATACCGCCGGCCGCCGGCCCGCTGTTTCGCATAGTGCTCGACACGCGATCGCAGCGCGCGCAGGTTTTCCTGCACTTCGGCGATATCGCCGTTGTCCGTGGTGCTATCCTGCATTTCACGCAAATAGTCCCGCAGACTGGCCGCATCTGCCTCGTCGTTTCGCGGAGGAAACGCTGACAGTGCTGCGGCGGACGCGGCTACGTGATGCGCCGATGGCATCCGCGCCCGGTAGGCCACAGGTGCGGGCAATGGATCCTCGATCTCCTGCCGTGTTCCCGGACCATCCGGGTGATGATCGTCCCTTCCGGGAGGATCACGCTGTGGAGCCACGGCAACCGGCCGGCTCGAACGCTGGAGCAGATCCTTGAGGCTGCGGTAGGCGCCGAGCGCG
Organism: Rhizobium sp. Root1334; assembly: GCF_001426665.1. Lineage (GTDB taxonomy): Bacteria > Pseudomonadota > Alphaproteobacteria > Rhizobiales > Rhizobiaceae > Pararhizobium. The sequence continues at coordinate 719,531 of NZ_LMEY01000001.1, forward strand.
ATGCCCAGCCCGACCCCGGCGATGAAGCCGGCCATCATGCCGCCGATCGCAATCAGCTTGCGGGACGGCCCGGTAGCCTGAAGCGGCGGCTGCGCCGAGGCGATCACCCGGATATTCTTCGAGGTCAGTTTCTCCTCCTGGCCGGTTTCACTCGCCCGCTTGAGGAAGGATTCGTAGATCGTCCGGGTTGCGGTGGCCTTGCGCTCCAGCTCCCGCAGCTCGATGAAGCCGGTGGAGGAGTTCATCTGCTGTGCCTTCTGCACCGCCAGTTGCTGGACGAGATCCTTTTCCGTCCGCACCGCGCGGTCGAGTTCGGTCTTCGCCGTTGCGGCGATGCGGCGAAGCGCGTTGCCAATTTCGGAGCGTGCGACCTCAAGCGACTGGACAGCAGCCAGGCGCTGCGGGTGCCGCGGCCCAAGGCTCGCATCCAGCGCACCCAGCTGGGCGCGCGCCTCGGAATACTGCTTGCGCAGATCCTGAAGCGTCACGGAACTCACCTCTTCGGGAAATGCACCGCTCAAGACGTCGTTCAAGCTGATCCTGGCCGCCAGGTCGACCTTCGCCTGCGCATCGGCGATGCGATTGCGGACGGCACCGACCTGATCATTGAGGGCCAGCAACTGCTTGTCGAAGATCAACTCGCCGGCGGCACCGACAATGTCGTGGTCGGCCTTGTATTTCTCCACCGCATTTTCAGCCGCGTCCAGTTCCGTGCGCAGATCGGCCAACCGGCTGTCGAGCGCCTGCGTCGTCCGCTGGAAGAAACCGGATTGGGCAGCCTGCTCCTCGCTGAGGAATGTCGACACGAGGCGATTGGCGATCAGTGCCGATTTGGCCGGATCCCGGCTCTTGACCTCGATGGTCACGATGAAGGTTTTCGGATCTCGCGATACGGAAACGGCGTCGCTCAATTTTTCCAGTGTGCGCGGGTTGACGCCGGACGCTGGCGCCGGTTGCGCCTTGCCGGGGGAAACGATGTCGCGAATGACGCCGATGCCGTCGGAAATGCCGCCCTTGCCGCTCGATACGCCGCCGAATTCGGCATCGCGGTCCAGCCCCAGATCAATGGCAACCTTTTCCAGAACGGTCCGCGAGCGCAACACTTCGAGCTGGCTGTCGACAAGCGCCAGGATCGCTTCAGTTGCCAGGCTTTCCTTGGATAGATCGGAATCCGTCAATCGGACTTCGCGCGGATCGACATAAAGCTTGCTTTGGGAAACGTAGACACTCGGGGTCGACATGGCGATCAACACACCGCCGACGGCACCCGCCACCGTCAGCACCACGATGGTCTTTCGCAGCTGCCAGACGGAAGACATGATGGTGGCGATATCGATCAATGGCCGGTCCTGCGGCTCTCCATAATAAACTTCAGCGCTCACGGCAGGCTGGGAGAGGACAGCATCGGCTTGCACTGGGCTGGCCAGTGTTGCTTTTCCTGCCTTGAACCAGCCGGAGAAACGCCCGGGCGGCTTTTCCACTGATGCTTTGGCAGGCTGCTGATCATTGCCCGGTATTTTCAGCTTCACGGCAGGACTGCCAAGACGGTCCAGCAACTCGCTGGCGGTCCGCGCCACCGGCGCTCCGCCACGCGCCGACATGCGCGAACGCAAAGACGACCCCGCCTCCCTCGATCCAGGGCCGGCCGGGGAGCGATGCACCACAGTCCTTTTGTTGTCTTCCGGATCGAACATCGATGCCTGCAAACGCCCGCAATTGGGCAAAGTGACGAATTGTGAACGAAGCTTAAGTTTTTATGGAAAACAAACCGTTAACAGACTGCAAATTCATCTCCGGGGAGACCACGAAACCGCAGGGCCACACCCCTCATTAAGCTTTCCCGGCTAGAACGGGCCAGCACATCCGGACCATCCTCGTGATCGATTTCGCAAAGACCCTCTACGCACGCCATAAAAGCGTCATTCACGCCTATATCTCGATGACGAGCGGGTCTGCGGGCAGGCTTGTGCTGTCGCTGGTCTATTTCATCTGCATTGCCAACGGGCTTTCGATTGCCGAGTTCGGCTTGTTTGCCACGGCATCGGCCGCAGGCATCATGATCTCCCGCGTGCTTGCCTTTGGTTTCATGTCGCCGCTTTACCGGGTGGCAACCGTCAAGCCCTTGCTGGTCGGCATCTATAGCGCCGGCTTCGCCGCCGGCGCGCTTCTGTCGCTGCCCTTGATCGCTGTCCTTTGTCTTGCGGTCTATTATGCCGTTTTTGCAGGCGATGTTGCGCTTGTGGTTTTCAGTGCCTTGATGGCCGCCGAAATCCTTTGCTGGCGGGGGCTTGAGGTCGTTGTTATCGTTCTCAACGGTCTCGGGCGCTTCGGCCGCGCCGCCCTTCTGGTGGTGATCGGTACAGGCATCCGCACCGTTGCCGCGCTCGCCTTTTCGCTGTCGCACTCGGCATCGCTCGATACCTGGTCGTTTTTCTATCTTGGCGCCAACTTTGCTGCTCTCGTGATCGCGCTGGTGTGGTTTTTTCCGAAAGTCCGGCTTCGTTTTCGCCCGGCGCTCTATATTCGCCGTTGGGCGGATTCGGTCACGGTGGCTGGCGCCGAAGTGCTGTTCTATATCCAGTCGGAATTCGACAAGATCGCGGTTCTTGCAATCGGCGGGCCGGAGGTTTCCGGCATATATGCGATCATCATGCGGCTTGCCGACCTGACGGCGCTGCCGGTGCGCTCGTTCAATACGCTCCTGGTGCAGAAGATCATGCGCACGCCCGCAACGATCTCGTCCTGGCGCACCCGGCTGACGATCGAGACACTGGTAGCTGCCATATCCTTCCTGGCAATTGCAGCGATGGCGGGATATCTCTGGATCTTCCCGAGCGGCCTGGGAAACAACGTCGCCGAGGCTGCGCCCTATATGATGGCGGTGCTATTGGTGCCATCCTTCCGCAATCTTGTCGAATATCACTCCGAATTGCTCTACGCGACCGGCCGAACGGTACGCAGGATGGCCAATCTGGTGATTGCAGGCATCATCAAGGTCGCGCTGCTCGCCGCCGTTTTCAAGACCAGCACGGATGTTGCCTATTGGGCGCCGCTTATCAATGCTGTCTACCTGGCCCTTTACGCCGCATCCTTTACCCTCACCTATTCCGCTCTGCGCAGCCAAACCGGCCGGGTCATCTGACAGGATCAGGCGGCGCGTTCGAGAACAACGTTCCGGATGTCGGTGAGATCATGGCCGACGAAGGATTGGACGCCGATCCCGATCTGATGCGGTCCCATATCCCGCATGAAATGCCTGAGCCCGCTGATATCGCGCGCATAGCTATCGTCGAACCAAAGCACGTGGCAAAGCCCTTCGGCAGACGCGACATGGCCCTCCCCCATCAGCACCTCATCGACAAAGCGGCCATAGATCAGGCATTCTGAAAACTGGCGCGAACGAACGATGGCGCGTACCCAGTTGCAGCCATGGAGGGCCTCGACATGATCGAGCAGAGCCCGGCAGGTGTCGGTACGCCACGCAATCAGCGTATTGATGTAATCGTTGGCAGGCAGGCTGAAGGGACCGATGCCCAGCAGCCGGTCGGAATGAGCAAGCCACTCGAGATGATTGGAGCGCATGCGCTCGCCGATAGCCCCATCCTGGCGATAGAGCGTCAGGCGGCCGCCCTGCCAGAGGTCGGCCGGATCGAAATCGCGCAACAGCACCACGTCGGAATCGACGGCAAACATCGTTGCCTCGCCGATATGCCGTGACAGTGCCAGACGGCGCAGTTGCTGGGCATGCCAGCCTCGCAGCGGCAAACTGTATGGGCTGATCCAGAGCTTGCGCCTACCGGCTGAAAGCGGATCGGGAATGGCCCGCAGCCACCACGGCAAAAGATCGCTCTCGCTGATGACCTGGCGCCGTGAGCCTTCCAGCTGCCGGAACAATGCCACGTCGAAGGGCGCCACGAGCAGATAATGAACCCAGTCGCCCTTCAGCCGCATATCCATGCTTTCACACAGCAGCCGGCAGCGCTCGAAATCATTGGCGTAGGAGGCTGTAGCGACAGCAGTGCGCATGATGGTTTCCGTTAGAACGATCGTGACCCGGCACGATGCCCGTCCACTCGCGATGGCGGCTCTCGCCCGCTCAGCTTATGGCGGAGAATATAATATATGAACAACGGATTGCCGAGCAGGTAACGCCGCCACAAACGGCGCGGCTCATGCACCAGCCGATGCAGCCACTCCAGCCGCAGGCGCCGGACGGTGGGTGAAGCGCGCGGCACCTCCTCGGCCATGAAGTCGAAGAGCGCACCAACGCTGATCACCAATCGGGCGTGTCCGGGGCCGACATGGCGGTCGATCCATTTCTCCTGCTTCGGACTGCCCATCGCAATCAACAGGATATCCGGCTTCACAGCGCGGACCTTGGCCATGATCTCATCGGATTGCACTGGGTCGAAAAAGCCATCGGAAACAGCAATGAACTGGTGCCATGGCGCGTGTTTCTGGAAATTTTCGGCGGCGCGTTTCAGCACGTCCGCTCGCGCACCGACCATGGCAATGCGCTTCGGCGCCGTCATGTAGGTCATCAGTGCCGGGACGAAGTCGGTACCATTCAGGTTGGCTGGAAAGGTCTTTCCGTGGAACAGCCAGGAAGCAAGATCGACGCCATGCCCATCCGGCAGGACAATGTGCCGACCGAGCACGGCCCGGTATTCCGGATCATGCATCATCAAATTGGCATTGTGGGCATTGAGGAACGATATGACTGTCTGCCCGATCGGCAGCGAGGCGACTTCGTCGGCAAATGCGAAAGCGTCCGCCCAACCGAAATCGCAGACCGGCATGTCGAGGATCATGCGCTGCGAGGCAACGATCGATGTACCCGGAAAAACGTTCATCGAGATTTGCCCCCCTCATGCACTGCAAGACTGTAAGATGCGCTGACAACTTTGGTTGCCCGCGGACGCGCTTCATCTCTCGTAAAAGCCGGGTCAGATGCGGCAGTCGTTTTGCCGAACCACGACAACCCCTCATCCAGCGTCTCAAGCAGCTTTGTTTTCTGAGCCTGATGAAAAATCGCGCCCGATAGGCGCTGATGGTTGCCCGCCCGCACTTGCGCGACCTTGTCGATCAACAGTTTCGCGAATTCGGCAGGATCGTCGGCGACCGAGCAGTTGCCGGGTAACGCGCCGATGCCGCGCAGGGATGCGCGCGTGGCAACGCTCGGCATGCCAAGTTCGAAAGTCTCGATGGTCTTCAGTTGCACACCGGTGCCACCACGGCTGATCAGCGGCAGAACGGCGCCGGAGCAGACGAAGGCGCGGGCATCAGGCACCCTGCCAAGCAGGCGCACGCCGGGATGGGCAATCACGGGTGCATCCGGCAGCTGGCCAGCAATGCCGATCGTCATCTCGGCCGACAGCAGCGGCACGACCTTTGACAGAAACCAATCCAGGCCGAGCCTATTGGACTGCCAACTCCAGGTTCCAATCAGCGCCAGATCGTATTGCGGCAGTTTTTCCGGGCCGCCTTGAGCAAGGTCCCATCGAGTGACAAGCGGCAGGACGGTTGCGCGGCTGGAGACGGCATGGCCAAAGCCAAGGCGATCGGCTTCCGCAAATGTCCAGATCACCGAAGCCGCCTGTGTCAGCGTCCGCTCAAGCCGTTCGAGATAGTACGCTTCGCGCCTGAACAGCCAGCGCTGCAAAAGACTGGAGGCGGTGGCAGCGTTTTCACGCGCCGAGCCTGCTTCGACATTATGCGCGATGTAGATCGTCTTGTGTTTCTGGAATGCGGCGGCAAAGGCGCCGGGCAATTGCACGGAGTTGAGGACGATGCCGTCGAACGGCTGCAGGCGCTGCAACAGGGCCTCGACATGCGCGCGGCTAACCTCGAGCATCTTCGCCGAAGACAGCGTAGTGCGATGAAGGCATGCCTTTGCCAGCCAACGCAGCTTGGCGGCAGCGCCGACCTTTGCATTGGTGACTTCCAGTTGGCCCAGCAGATGAACATCTTCGTGCGAAGCAGCGGCCTGTCCCGGCTGCAGATAGCCGATGACGCTCACCTTGTGGCCAAGCGCGCGAAGACCGTCGAAGACGGCGCGGTTTGCGATGTCGAACCCCGATGAAGGGTTCTCCACCGGCACCAGCGAGGAAACGAAGACCAGATGCATGCTGCCACGTGAGACTTGAGAACAACTGCCCGGACTGTAGCAACACGGCGTGAAGCGAGCTTTAAACCATTCATTCGAAAGCGAATTTGGAAATTCAGCATCTGTTTAGGAACATTTGCTTTAGTGCTTGCCAGTTCTTCGCCTTCAACAGGTAGCCGCCATGACCCCGCCCGCCCAGGATGTGACCGAATTCTACCGGACGGCGGTCGATAGCCGTGACAGTATTGAACTCGTCGTCACACTGCCGACATTCCGGCGTCCTGAGCATCTGCTCAAGACCCTGAAAACCGTTATTTCGCAGGCTCCAGGCTGCCCTTTTGCGATCGTGGTCATGGAAAATGACGCGGATGGGCTGGAAGGCGCGAATGCCGCAAAAATGTTCTTCGCCGACCACCGGGTCAACGCGCTGGTGGTGATCGCGCATCAGCGCGGCAACTGCCATGCCTACAATGCCGGCTGGTCGATGGCGCTTGACGTCTACCCCAATCTGCAGGCTATCGCCGTGATCGACGATGATGAACTGGCGGCACCCGATTGGCTCGACAGTCTCGTTTCAGTACACCGGCAGACGCGTGCGGATCTTGTTGGCGGACCGCAGCTTCCAGATTTGGAGGACAAGACCCGCAATGACCGCAAGCGGCACCCGGTCTTCATGCCCCACTATGACACGACCGGCCCCGTCCCGATCCTATACTCTTCAGGCAATGTCCTGATTACGCGCCCTGTTCTCGATGCCATGCCGCGGCCGTTCCTCGACCCGTTGTTCAATTTCATCGGTGGCGGAGACAGCGATTTCTATCGCCGGTGCAAGGAGAAAGGCTTTTGCTTTGGCTGGGCAGCGGAAGCCTGGGTGGCCGAAACCATTCCGGCGCGGCGGACAGAACTGTCCTGGATCAGATCACGAAGCCTGCGAAACGGGGCAATTTCCGCCTTGCTCGAACATCGCGCTACCCCCGGCTTTGCCGGACGGGTGAGGACGATCGCCAGATCCCTGGCCCTTTTGGCCGCCTCGCCGTTTCGCGGCATTTCGCTCTGGAAATCATCCGGCCTGCCTTCGGCCGGCCTCTACCATTTTTATGTGGCGTGCGGGCGGCTGATGATGGAGTTCGGCTTCGTCAACGAGCAATATCGCAACCCGGAGAAAAACTGAGCCGTACGCCGTGTCCGTTCAGTGGCCTGCGGCAGCCGCGCGCTTTTCGCTTTCCGGCATCTCGTCGTTGGCCACCTGACCATTCTTGTCGACGATCGGCACGGGCTTGCGCTGTTTTTCGTTCGCCGCATTGGCGACGCGGGCAACGTCTGCTTTCGACAGATATTCGAGCTGCTCGACCAGAACCTGGAAAATCACCTCTTCACGCAGCTGCTTGTTGAGCTGGTCCTTGACGATCGTCTTGAAGCTGGCGAGATCGAAATTGCTGGTATCCGCGACGTTGATCAGTTTCTGGCCGACCAGAATGTCGAACAACGCATTGGTCACCGATTGCTTGAACGGCACTTCCATGGTCTTGGCCTTGGCCTTGTCGACCGAGAACGAGAGTTTTGTCAGAAAGTAGCCCTGCACCGCGCCATCGGTGATGACCGGTACGGTGATCAACTCGCCCGGTATGTATTCCTGCAATGCGCGGCGCTCAGCCTCCGCATCCGATTCCACCGGTGCCGACGCATGCTGGATCGAAAAATAGACGGATCCGAGCGATACGGCGCAAATCCACACACCGGTGAAAACAAGCTTCAGCATCAGAAATCGCCGTAGCGGAACTGCTGTTCGGTGTAGATGCCATCCGCGTCGGCGTCCTGAACAGCCGCCTTCAGCAGGTCGACCACCGAACGGCAGGCTTCCATATGGGCGTTGACCTTCTGCGAATTGGTCATCAGCTTGGTCTTGATGTGCCGGGTCTGCGATACGAATGCCGGCGAAATTTCGTCCGGCGAAGCGTCGCGATGCAGCATTGTCAGTTCATAGAGGCACCGGCTCTTGCGGGCGTTCGACGTCTTCAGATCGAAGCTCGGATCGACGCCGATCCGGGTATTCTCATTGTCGAGGATCATTTCAAGCCGCCCCAGTACATTCTGGATACGTACGTCACTCGATGCTGCAACTTCCATCATTTGGCTCCCATTGGCGCTTTCGGCACGCAGGGCCCAAACCCTTGGCGTGATGAGTGCGCGAAACTTCTTTAAAATCAGCCCGGCCGATGACCGGCCCCGCCTCAGGCTTGATCGTTATTGTCCTGCGTGCCCGTGAAATTGGCGACCGCCTTGCGCTCGTATTCCTGAACCATGCTCAGCGCGACATTGCTGCTATTCCCATCGAGCGATGCATTGACCCGGTCGGGGCCTTCACCGACGATGCGGTCCGTGACCATGCGCTCGGCTATGCCGACACCATCGCCCTGCGCCATGACGTTACCGATCTGCTCGGCCATCATGCTCTTCCACATGTCGCCAGACGTACCCTTGCCGTAAACCTCTTCGCTTTCGGTGGGGAGCATCGACTTGACGAAGTTCTGCAGCACCATGGCTTCGAACTTGCGGTAGCTTTCCGGAATCTTCTTGGCCTCGGCGCGGTTGGTGACGTCGCCAAGACTGTTAGTCGGGCTGTCCTGGTTGAGGACCGCAACCGTGTTGGCAAACCCGTTCCCGTTCTCGGCGAGGCTGGTCGCCTGGAACGCCGCCCGATTGGCCTTCAGCCGCGCCTGCGCTTCCTGCACTTGAGCTGGATCCGCGGCGCGCACGACATCCAGCACCAGGTCGCTTGGAGGAGAAATGGCCATGCGGTATCCTCTCGGTTACGAAGCCTGCTGCAAGCGCCTCTGTCAAGGCCAGCGGTAACTCCATAAAATCAATATCTTAAAGAACGGATCGGCCGTAATATGCCACCATTCCTGCCGGTACTATGACCGGCCAACCTTACCGGAAGCTGGTGATCCGCTCATCACGTGCTGATCGACGAGGTCATAAATGGCGTCGTCGGCTTCGGTCCGGTCTTCCAGGACGCGAGCGTCCTTCATGTTTTCCTCAAGCCGGTCGCCCTTGGCCCGTTCTTTCAGAACCCTGGCCTCATGCCCTTGCTGGATATCCAGAAGCATCTGGTCCTTCATCGCAAGGCGGCCGAGCTGCGAGGCGTAGTGTCCGGAAAACATCGCGTGCAGCGGACTTGCCGATCCCATGGCATCGACGACCACGTCGATTGTATCGGCAAGATCGCGGCGCTTCCTTGCGGTTTCGGCAAGATCGTTTTCCGCCATCTGTTCCAGGTGCCGCTGGACGGCCACGAGGCGCTTGAGTTTTTCGGATCGGCTCTTCATCTGGCTAGATCCCTTGCATCATCGAACCGAAGCCATCGGCAAACAGTTTCAGCATCGCGGCGATACCAAGATAGAGCAGGAACATGCCGCCCATGATGAGATAGGGCAGCGAGATGAAGTAGAGCGGCATCTGCGGCGCAAGCTTGTTGACCATGCCGATCGCGACGTTGAACAGCAGGCCGTAGATGATGAAAGGGCTCGCCAGCCGCAGCATGATATAAAACGTGGTCTCCAGCGCATTGGTCAGCGTGATCAGCACGCCCTGCGGATCAAAGCCGACGCCGAGCGGCATCACCTTGTAGGAATCGACAAGGCTCGACAGGATGACATGGTGGAAATCCAGCATGAACAGAACCATGAGACCGGCAAAGCTGATCAGGTTGGTCAGCTGGTTTTCCGCCGTGTCTTCCAACACGTCGTTGGCCGGAGGAGCATTGAACCCCATCATCATCGTGATCACCGTGCCGGCAAACTGCAGACCAAGCACATAATAGCGTGCGATCAGTCCTATCACGCCGCCAACAACGGTTTCGGTCGCGACGATGTAGATATAGGTATGACCCTTGCCGGAAATCTGCGGATAGATCTCGTTCCACATGATCGGCAGGATCGCCATCGAGATTGCCACGGCCACGAAGAGCCGGATCTGCACCGAAACGCGGGCGGTGGAAAATCCGGGCATGACCATGATGCAGGCGCCGATCCGGCAGAATGCGGCGAAGAGCGCCAGCACTGTGCCTTCCGGATCGGTGATCATGAAATCGAGCCGATGATCTTTATCTCGAGGCCCTTGGCGAGCTCGACATGCGAGAGAACCGGCAATGTTGCAAAAAGACGCTCGATGATCATGCGGACATAAGAGCGGGATTCGGGCGAACTTACCAGTACGAACGGCATGCCGCGGTCAAGATGTTCACGGATAACCTTGGTCGCTTGCTCGCTGAACTCCTCCAGATGGCGCGGATCGATGTCGAATTCGACGATATCGCCCTTGGCGTCGCGCTTCAGCGCCTGATGGAAGACCATGTCCCATTTGCTGCCGAGACGCAGAACGCGCAGTGTGCCGTTGTCGGCGAGATCGCCGCAGAGTTGCTGCGACATACGCACCCGGACATGCTCGACGATCTGCTCGGTTTTCCTGACATGCGGCGCGAGTTCGGCGACCGCTTCGAGGATCAGATGCAGGTTGCGGATCGAGACGCGCTCGGCCAGAAGCAGCTTCAGCACGGCCTGCAGGCCCGAATAGGACATGTGCGAGGTGCAGATTTCGTCAGCGAGCTTGCGGTATTCCGGGTCCAGCCGCTCGATCAGGATCTTGACGTCCTTGTAGGACAGAAGCTGCGGCAGGTTGTTACGGATCACTTCGGAGAGATGCGTCAGTACCACCGACACGTTGTCGATCGGGTGGAAGCCTTCGCGCTTCAGATCCTCGGTAAAGGTTTCAAGGATCGACACGGCGGGCATGCCGAATGCGGGTTCGCGAATATCGTCGCCTGGAACGCTGGGCTTGCGGCCGCCGCCGGTAACGACGATGACCTCGCCGACGCGCACCGTGTTCGACGCGATCGTCGTGCCGTGGATACGGACGTGATAGGCCTTGTCCGGGATGCTGATATCGTCGGAAACCTTGATCTCCGGGACGATGAGCCCGTATTGGCCTGCGAACTTTCGGCGCATCTTGCCGACACGGAAAGCCAGTTCCTGATGAGCGCCGAGCAGGCGTGTGGAGACCTGCTTGCCGAGCAGCAATTCGATCTCGGCTGTCTTCAAGACCGACTTGACCGAGTCCTTTTCGCTGTCCGTCTTCAGCTGCGCCGTCTGCTGGTCCTGATCATGCTTGAGCTTGTTGGCCGCAGCCAGCTGACGGGGAATGACCCAGCTGAGGAAGGCCATACCGCCGCCGAGAACAGCGAACGGAATGAACGGGAGACCCGGCATCAGCGCCAGCATCAGGATCAGGCCTGATGCGACCATCAGCGCGCGCGGATAACCGGCAAGCTGATTGATGACGGCCTGATCGGTGGAACCGGAGGTGCCGCCACGCGATACGAGCAAGCCGGCAGCGAGCGATACGATCAAAGCCGGAATCTGGGAAACCAGGCCGTCGCCGACGGACAGCTTGACGAAGACGTCGGCAGCTTCGCCGATCGACATGTCGTGGCGCGCGTAACCGATGATGATGCCGCCAAAAACGTTGATGGCGGTGATGAGAAGGCCGGCGATCGCATCGCCGCGCACGAACTTGGACGCACCATCCATTGAACCGTAGAAGGAGCTTTCCTCCTCCAGTTCGCGCCGACGGCGTTGCGCTTCCTTCTCGTCGATCAGGCCGGCGGACAGATCGGCATCGATCGACATCTGCTTGCCGGGAATGGCATCGAGGGTAAACCGCGCGCCGACTTCGGCGATACGGGTGGCGCCCTTGGTGATGACGATGAAGTTCACCGTGATGAGGATCAGGAAGACGATCAGACCGATGACAAAATCGCCACCCATGACCAGTTCGGCAAAACCGGCGATGACACCGCCGGCCGCATCATGTCCTTGATGACCATGCGAAAGGATGACGCGCGTTGTCGCAATGTTGAGCGCCAGCCGAGTCATGGTGGAGATCAGCAGGATGACCGGAAAGGACGAGAAATCCAGCGGCTTCTGAATCCAGAGCGATACCATCAGGATGAGCACGGAGAATGCGATGGAGAAAGCCAGCCCGACGTCGATCAGAAATGGCGGTATCGGCAGGAAGAGGATCGACAGGATCGCTACGATGCCGAGCGCGAAGCCGACGTCGCGGCCTTTGGGCGCGACTTTCGGAATGATCAGAGCAGGAGGTTGTGCCATCGGAAATTCCGTCTCTTCATGAGAGGCGGACAGCATTCATACCTGCTGCCCATACTAAGCAGCAGGCCTAACGCACCAAACTTGCGCGAAGGTGGCATCGATGTCGAAAGGAAGGGGATGACACGCTTTTCTCAGCATCATCCGTTTCAATTTCGCCGGAAGGTCAGAACCCGGTTTGAATGCGGGAAAACACCACGTCGGTGAAAATCGAAATCTGCGCACCGACAAAAGAGGCGGAAAGCGCGATGGTGACAAGCACAGCAAGGATTTTAGGAACGAAGGTCAGGGTCATTTCCTGAACCTGGGTCAGCGCCTGAATGAAAGCGATGACGACGCCGACAATCATGGCGGCGAGAACGGCGGGCCCGGAAGCGACGACCACTGTCCAGATCGCCGCTTGCACGATATCGAGGGCATCCGCCTCATTCATTGGCTATCACTTTATGGTAACACCCGGGCCTACGACAAGTTCCTTGCCGGTATCGAGCACCGCGATGATTCCATCCGAGTATAGCTTTACTTCCTTGACGACACCAGTTGTCTTGCCATCGGCGCTGGTCACTGTCTTGCCGATCACGGCATTGGCCTCACTGAGCGACGTGCGCTGCAGCAGGCTTTCCAGATTGGTGTTCGTCTTGATCGTCTGTTCAACCTGCGAGAAGGTCGCCAGCTGGGCGATCTGCTGGGTCGAATCCATCGGCTGGGTGGGATCCTGGTTCTTCATCTGGGCCACGAGCAGCTTGAGGAAGCTGTCATAGTTCAGGCTGGCCTTGGCGGAATCGTTTCCGGATTCCGTTCCCGACGCGGTCGGCACATAACTGTTCGCCGAATTGACGCCACTTACCGCCATGGTGCGATCTCCTTGCGAATCTGCTCGATCGTTGCAGGGGTGATTTCCTGGTTGTTCAGGATCCGGTCTTCCAGGGCGTAGAGACCACGGATCGCCTTCAAAGCATCGAAGGCGCGGCCTTGCGTCACCATTCCGTCGATTTTCTTCAGCTCGGAAACGATCTCTTCGTTCTTGAAGCAATTCAAAAGCATGACGACCGACTTGCGGAACATGTTCGTCGACTGCTCGGCGCCTTCCGGATTGATCAGGATCATCTGTGCGATGAAATAGAGCTGCTTCAGCGGGGTCGTCGCATCTTCCGGCTGCAGGACATGGTTTTCAAGCAGGAACGTCACGTCGTTCAGGAATTCGACGGCAACCTTGCGGTCGACACGCAGCACGGCCCCGTTGACAAAAATCCGTTCGCCAGACTTCAGCGAAATACGCAGTGTGCTTTTCATTTGAGTCCATCCCTGATGATGGTTGTGATATCGATAATGCCCTGGAAGTTCGAGGATTCGCGCTTGCGGATCTTCTCTGTCTCACCGAGAATCCAGATGGCAATGGAAATAAGGTTGGCGCGCAGTTCGTCGTTCAGCTGATTGTCCGAAGCACGAAGATCCTCGATGAACCGAATCCAGACCCGCCTGGTATAGTAGATCGCCTCGATGGCCTCTCTTGAGTAGCCCTGCTGTCGCTTTGCGGCCGCGAGCAGCGTGATCGATCGGTCGAGCACTTGCCGTTCCCGATCCTTGGAGTCGGCAACGCCATCCTCCATGATCTCGGCATATGAAAACTGATACATTCAGACATCCTTCATGTTTGTCCTGGTCCTCACCGCATCAGAGGAAATTAATCAAACTCAACTGCTGAAGCCGCGCGGTCAGCGTGTAGGAGGTCTCAAGCTGGCTCTGCAAAGTCTTGAGCATGGTCGATGCTGCGAAGGTATCGATGCCCTCAAGATCAAGCTGATTGGCCTTGATGATCTTGGTTTGCGCCTCGATCGAGGTGTTGGCTTTCTTGACGCGCTCCTGCGACAGACCAAGATTGCTTTGCATGCTGATCAAACCGGTGACAGCTTCACCCATGAACTCGATAGCCTTGCCGGTGACCGCGCCACGAACGTCGTCGCTCAAGCCGACGCTGAGAAGTTCAGTCGAGATGAGGCTGGCCAGGGCGAACTTCCGTGCACCCTCGGCATTGAGGTTTGCGGAACTTTGAATGACTTCATTGGCGCTGATGCGGCTCGTCATGTTCTGGCTGGAAGCGTCCGACCAATCCGTCCACTTCGATCCGGCAACCGACGGATCCGCGTACATCGGCGCCAGCGAGTTGTCGATGAAGTCGGTCATCTGCGCCTTGGTGAACTGGTTCACTGAGTTCAGCGGCGGAACCTGAACCGGCTGTGCCGCGATAAAGGTCGACAATGCCGCATCGTAGGAAGCCTTGGCAGCGGAGGTGGGTGTGTATTCCGTGAAAGGCTGGACATCGGTGTTGATGCCCGAGAACAGGTATTCCCCATTCAAGGATGTGTTGGCAGCCGACGTGAACGTCGTCATCGCCGCAGCGTTCTGGTCCTGCGCGATTTTCAGAAGATCGGCAGTGCTGTTGTCTCGGAAGGCCATCAGCGACGACAGCGACTTCTGGGCCGCATCCTGCATCGTCTTCAAGGCTTCCTGAGAACCGGCAAGTCTTTGCGTGACGATGGAATTGGTGCTCTTCAACGTCGCCAACCGGTCAAGCTGCGATGAGATGTTGACGGATTTCGAGGTGGAGGCCCCAAGTGCCAGACCGTAATCGGCATGAACGCCGGTCGACACCTCGTCGTTCAGCTTCATCATTTCCACCTGACCTCTTTGGATGGTCAGGCGCATGGCGTTTTGAACAGCCAGATTGGAAACGAAAGACGTTTTCATGATTTTATCCTACAGCTTGCAGAAGGGACGTCATCATGGCGTCCACCGTACTGACCAATTTCGCCGATGCTTTGTAAGACTGCTCAAGGTCCAGCAATTGCGACAGTTCCTCGTCAAGGCTAACGCCTGTGACGTTGCTCAACGCATCTTGCGTGCGCGACAGCATGGCCATCTTGTTGTCGTTGGCAGTTGAGGCACCGCTCCTCAATTCTTCCAGCCAGCCGATCGAGGAAGCCGAAAAATCCAGGATGCTGCTTGAACCGTCGAGCCCCGTGGCCGGATCGAACTGCATGTCGGCGCTAAGCGATGTCACGAACCCGTCGAGAAGCGCTGTATAGCCGGAGTTTCCGGTGGTATTTGACTTGTAGGTAGGACCGTTGAAGCCACCGTCACGGACATATGTCGGGTTGCTTGTAGCCAGCGGATTGATTGTGAGCGACGCCGCCATACCGGGGACTGCCGTGCCAGCTGCCGGCACAGTGCCGCCTGCCCAGGTGAAAAGACCGGGCAGTGCTGTCGTGGCAGGCGTCGTGTTTTCCTGAAACAATGTGACCAGACCGCGTGCGATCTCGTCGAGCTGCGACTGAAATTTCGGCGCTGTCTCGTCGCGCAGCTGAAGCAGGCTGGCGAGCTTGCCTTCGCCAGACGTATCGGCCCCCTTGCCGGCCTTCAGCGCCACGCCATCGACGTAAATCGCGTTGCCGACTGTGGTTGCGCCGAAACCGGGGGTCGGCTGAAACGTCACAGTGCGCGCGGTGTTTTCAAACAGGACCGTACCATCGGACGTAAAGATGACCGTATCGTTGTTGGCGCGCGTGACCGTCGAAATACCAACGACCTCGGAAATCTGGCGAAGCAGCTTGTCGCGCTGGTCGAGCGCATCGCTTGCATCCGAACCACTGGCCGCCGCGCCCTGCACCGCACTGTTGGCTTTTTCGAATTCGGCCAGCAGCCCGTTCAACTTTTTGACAGACGCGTCGATTTCCTTGTCCGCATCATAGCGTACGTCCTGGACGGCGGAAGACGTCTTGTTCAGCGACTTGGCAAGATCCGCTGCGCTCGACACCGTCGTCGCCGCAATGGACGTATTACCGGGTGTCGCCGCAAAGGTTTGCAGGCTGTCACGGAAGGATTTGAGGTAGTTCGACGGCGAGGTTTCATAACCGTTGCCGCCGAGCGCCGCCTTCACCGCTTCCAGACCCGTCAGAAGCGCATCCTGGGCGGAAGCTTGCGAAATGCTGATGGAATGCTGTTTCATCAGCGCGTCGTTCTGGGCACGCTGAATGGATACGATCTGCGCGCCGTTGCCACTCGTGCCCAGCATTGCCATGCGGCGCGAATAATCCGCATTGCTGACATTCTGGATATTCTTCGAAACGAGCGCCGTTTGGGCGGCCGTGTTGTTGAATATCGTCTGTGCGGTGTTGATGGCTGATGACAGCGACATGACGCAGACCGTACCTTTTCAATTATCGCTTCAGGTTCACAAGAACGTCCAGCAGGTCGGCGCCCGTCTGGAAGACCTTCGAGTTTGCCGTGTAGCTGCGCTGGGATTCGATCATCGCCGTCAGTTCGTTGGCGATATCGACGTTGGAGCCTTCAAGGGCGCCCGACTGGATGCTGCCGAAATCGCCGGAGCCAGCAAAACCGGTGACGATGACGCCCGAATCGACCCCCTGCGAATAAACGTTGCCGGACTGCGGAACGAGGTTGTCCGGGCTCTGAACGGTGGCCAGCGCCACGCGGTAGCGCGGATCGAGCTTGCCGTTTTCGTACTTGACGTAAACGATACCTTCCTTGTCGATCTGGTAGCCAGCAACCTTGCTCGGGGCATTGCCATCGATGGAGCCACCATCGGGGTTAAACTTGTAGCCGAGCTGCGTCGTTTTGGTGAGATCGATCGCCAAGGGCGCTAGCGTCGCGCCGGTGCCAGCAAAAGGCCCCTGAGCCGAGGTTGTTAGGGTCGCCGGCGAAGTAGCCAAACTCCCGTCAGCATTGAAGCTGAGAGCCGAAGTGCCGATCGTGGTGCCTGATGTCCGGTCAACCACCTTAACGCTCCAAGCGTTGGCAGCTGTCTTGGTATAAGTAAAGTCGAGTAGGCGCGAGTTCCCCTGGCTGTCGAACACGCTAAGTGACGTCTTCGATTCGTCACCGATCGCATCGCCGGAATTCAAATTTGCGCCCATGGCGCCAGCTGTCGAGCCCTTGGCAACGAGACCATCAGAGGAGAGATTGACCTTCGTCAGGCCGTCAAAGCCGTTGACCACTACCGTCGGATCGACGCCCGCCTTGTATTCGTAGCCCATCAGCGTGTAGCCGGCGGAGTTTACCAGGTCGCCATCGCCGTTCTGCGTGAAAGCGCCGGCACGTGTGAGGGCATTGGCCCCATTGGCACCCGAAACGATGAAGAAACCACCGCCGTTGATGGCCATGTCTGTGCCTGATGTCGTGTAGCTGGTCGGGCCTTGCTCCGAAATGCTGTAACGCACCTTGGTTTCGACACCGCCGGAATTGTACGAACCGTTGCTCGTTGGCAGGATCAGCGAAGAGAACTCCGTCGAAGCGCGCTTGTAGCCGGTGGTGTTGGCGTTGGCGATGTTTTCAGCGACCGTCCCCAGGCGGTTTGCCTGAGCATTCATGCCGGAACCACCGGTTCGCATCATTCCGTAAAGACTCATGTCCGATCCTCGTTTTCGTCGTTATGGCGAGACTATGGGGTGGGCCTTGCGTGAACCTGTCTTGGGATGCCAGGTGCGCGGCTCCAAAACCCAATTGCAGGATCAGCTCCAGTCGATGCAGTAGCCAAGGAAACGCTTGGAATCGATCGGATCGAAACCCAGCCGCTTGCGCAGCTTCTTGCGCAGCTTGCTGATATGGCTTTCGACGACGTTTTCTTCGACATCCTCATCGAAAATGCCGTAAATCGCGTTGAATATCTGCGACTTGGAAACGCGACGCCCCCGGTTTGCGACCAGATATTCGAGAATACGGCGCTCGCGGCGCGGCAAGGCAAAAACCTCGCCCTGGACTTCCGGATCACGGCCGTCAGAAAAGACCCGGATCGGGCCGATGTCGGTGAAATTCACCAGAGCCTTCAGGCGGCGGCGGATTGCTGCTGCCCGCGCCAGGATCTCGCGCGGATGGACCGGCTTGCGCACCACATCATCGACGCCACAGTCGAAAAACGCCAGTGTCGTTTCCAATGAAGGACTATCGCTGATTGCAATGACCGGCGCCGTGGAACGATCCCGGATAGCGCGTGGAAGGCTCATCGCCCTTTCGCCCTGGCCAATCAGGAACGCCTCGACGGCGTCGATATCGCTATCGGCCGCCTTTGAAACCCAATCACCGAATTCGCTTGGATCGAACCCTTGGGAAGGCACGCCCTCCCGTCCAAACAGTGAAGTATATCCGTCTTTCACGAGCTCACGCTCATCAACCACTACGATCATTCGTCCGCCTCCGAATCAGCATGGCACCACTATGGTTAAGAGGTACGAATCGGGGGATTCATGAACAACTATGGAATGTTAGTGGCTGAAATTAATACTAGATTAAGATTTGTGTACCGATTTGAACTAGATATAGTGGCACCAGGCGAATATGGCACTAATTTTCATGTGGAAACGTTAACGGCATATTAAGAAATCGCTTGTGGTCATTTTTCTAACTCAATGTTGACGCAATCGTCCGAAGCGGAAATTATTTTGCTAATTCACGCAGTGATTGAGTTATTGACAGAAGTTCGACGCGTTCGTTGTCCATTTCCCATAGCCCGTAGCAACCAGATTGGCGATCACCCGGCAGACATATTTCTTCTGTGCGGGATCATTGTTGGGGCCTGCATGATAACGGGCGACTGCCATCGTCCAGGTCTCATGCCGCGCGTGAAGCCTGGAGAGAAACTGAGCGGCATATTCGACATTCTTTCGCGGGTTGAGCATCTCGTCCGGCGAGCTGAAATTTTCTCCGTGGAAATAGTAATTGATCTGCATGCAACCAAGATCGATCAGTTTGGCACCCTGCGCCCGCGCCGCCGCAAAGCGCTGCAGAACGTCTCCGGCGCTGTTTTCAAAGTAAGCCTTGCCCTCGATATTCATCGCAAACGGCTGAAGCGATCCCTTCCTGCCGGTCTCCGTCAAACCGACAGAATAGAGAATGCCCGCCGGTATCTGATACTTCGCCGCCGCCGCCGTGATCTCGCTTTCGCAGACACCGGCGCTCGCGAATACGCTACATGTAGACGTCACCAGTGCGGTTAAGCTCAGCCCCAGAAGACGCATCGCCCGTCCCTTCATTGCCCGTCCACCTTCCGCGACCTTGTTCCTGACCGCCATTGTCATTGCGCTGCCCTCTCGAGCCATCCCCAGCCGCCTCGCGGCCCTGCTGCCCCGCCTGAGGCTGTGCCTGCTGCTGCGCGTTGTTGCTGCTGGAGGTATCCGAGGCATTGAAAACGATGTTGACCTGATCGACGGCGAAACCCTGCGCGCGCAAGGCCCTGACCATGGCGGACTGATCGTCGCTCAATTGCCGGAACGCATCACCGGTTTCCACCTTGATCTCAACCTGCAGCTCGTCATCCTTGAGCCTGAGCGTCGCGGTCACCATGCCGAGGTCGATCGGGTGCATCTGGATCTTCAAGGTGTTGAGAACTTTGCCGGTGGAGGCCTGCGTCAACGGTGTCTCGGCCCCAGTGCCACCCGGCTGTAGCGCACGGGCCCATTCCGGATTGCCAGCGATCTGGTTGGTTACGGCCGCCGCATTGCTGGAAGGTGCTAAGCCGAGATACCGGCGCGCTTCCAGCACGGTGACGTTTTCAGCCTTGGCAGTAGCGGCAGACACGTCGTTCTTGGCGACAGTCCTGTCTCCGTCCGACGCCAGGCTCATGGACACCGCCTGCCCCTTGCCATCGGCGCGGGCGAAGCGGAACACTTGATCGGTTCCGGCCTCAGTGGCGTTCTTGACCGCGTTCGCATCGCCAGCCATCTGCGCCTCGGCCTTGACCGCATCCTTCCCGGCAGGCTTCGCCTTGCCGGCCCGTTCGGCCAGCGCCTGGAATTCAGACATTCCCCGCGTCGCTTCTGCTCCAGCAGGCTGGTTTGCAACAACCGGTTTCTGGGCTGCATCCAGAAGACTGAGCAGTTGACTGACATCGCCCGTCACCGCGTCCATCGCTTCATTCTGCGGGTTCTCCGCCGATGCCTCATCGGGTTTTGCAGTTTTATCGCCGGTCTTGGTGGCGCCTACTTCAGCATTCTTCAACAGGCTGGCACTCTTTTCCCCGATCGGCCCATCAACGGTTTTGCCCGCGTCCTCACCAATTCCTGCAAAGTTTGCCTGCATCAGGGAGAACTTTTGCGCATGATCGCCCTTTGCTGCGGCCAAAGAACCTTGCGCCGGGATTGTCTTGCCTGAGAGGTGAGCGTCCGCCGTGCTGGAAGAGCCGAATGAGGATTTCATGAAGCCATCGCTTTCCGTAGCAAGATCCTGCAGCGACGGAAGAGCCTTCGCTTCGGCGTCGGAAGCCAGCGGATCGATGCCGCTCTCCTTGGCCGACGCAGTAAGCTTTTCAGCCGCGGAATCGGGCTTCGATGGGAGATCGTCGGCAATGGCCGGCTGCTTCTTCTTGCCGGCATCGGCGAAAGCACTTTCGAAGGCCGCCTTCTGATTGGCGGCGTCCATGTCATGCGACTTGCCTGACGCGTTGGCGCCCGCCTTGCCCGAGCGTACCGGACTTGCGGCCAAAAGGTTATCGTCCACGAATGTCATGGCTGGTCTTCCCCCTTCAGGAGAGAATCGATCTCGTCGAGCTTCGAGCGGCCTGTGCTCAGAAACGCATCGAGAACCGGATCAACTGGCCCCTGCTCAGACGAGGCCGCCTGCGGCACCGCATTGGGTTGAGCCGCTTTCAAAGCCGCTTCCGATGCCGGTGTTGCAAACGGGCTGTCACCGCTGCCGGTGGCCACTCCGCTCTCTTCCATGGTAATATCGGATTTGACATTAGAAACAGATGCTTGCGTCAAGCTTTCCGGATTGGGTGCACGCAGCACTTCCTCCGCGATGACCCTCGCCGCCTCACGCAACGCGCGATCCCTGGGCGAGAGTTCCGCTTCGGGAATGGCGCTGATGTCCTTGACCGCTTCAAGAATGCCTTTGGAGGGAATACCGACAAGGCCGGAATAGAGGCTGGCCAAGGCCTTGGGACCTGCATCTGCGGCATCGGAGAGATCTTGCGCCCGCGTCGACGCGAGCGTTGCCAGTTCCTGCATGCCGCCGATCGCTGCGCGGCGAGCAATGCGCAAATAGACCTCGCGCTGCCGCGGCTTGTCCATGAAGCCAAGAATTTCCTGGATCTTTATTTCCGTCTTCTCATTGTAGTTGGCAACAGCCAATTCGACGAAAACATCGGCGAACTGGCTGGCATAGGGAGATGTCAGGAAGCGCCGGGCATAGGAGAGCGAATAGGCAAAGCCCTTGTCCGGCATGCCGCCCCGGGTTGCCAGCGCGATCGAACGCCGCAAGGCAGCTTCCTCGATATTGGTACCCGGTGAGGTCAGACGCGCCCAATCGTAATATTGCACCGATTTCGCCGGGTTCTGCTGGGCTGTCGCATTTCCTAGCACCAGATAGAGATAGGGGCCGACCCGTGAATTCCGGTATTCCGGAACGGCTTTCGCCAAGCTTTCCACCATCAGCCCACCCTTGCCGGCCAGATAATGGCTCAGCGCGTCGATGACGCGGGTATCGAAATTGCCTTCGATGTCGTGGTTGGCAAGGTAGGACAACGTTTCCGGATTGCCGCCGCTCATCGCATAGATGAAGGCAGCATCGACATTGCGCGGATCATCGAAGACCGTGGGATCGGCCTCGCGCAACCGCTTGTCGATCGCCGCCAGCATGAAGCGCTGCATTTCGGCTGCTGAATGATCGCCGAGCACGATGGCGTCCTGGATTGCCTGCAGCGAGCGCAGCATCTTGTAGGGCGCCAAGTCCTCCGGACCTTGCGCATGCACGGCCGTCGCCGGGGTTGTCCCGACGGCACATGCACAAAGAAGGAGGGTGCGGATCGCCTTCAGCATAACCATCAGCCCTGGTTCGTCTGCAGCAGGATTTCGATACGACGATTGGCCGGTGCCAGCGGATCCTTGGTATCTTGGAGGCGCTTGTCGGCAAAGCCGCTGATCTGGCTGACGCGGCTCTCCGCAAGGCCGCCGCGAATGAGCATATAATAGGCGCTCTGGGCGCGATCGGACGACAGCCGCCAATTGTCATAGGCGCCCTTCTTGAACGGCCGTGCGTCCGTATGGCCCCGAATGGCAATGGCGCCGCTGCGAGCCGATAGGAGCTTTCCGATCTTTTCCATGGCGATGACCATGTCCTTTTCAGGTACGGCCGAGCCGAGCCCGAACATCGGCGTGTCGGCCTGCTCACTGATCGTCACCAGAAGCCCTCCCTCCGTTGGCGTTACCAACAGACCTTCGGCGAGCTTACCGGCGGAACCGCCGATTTCCTTTTCGATATCGGCCTTAAGGGACTTGGCGGCATCTTCACCGGATTTGACCGGCGTCGTGCTTTCGGCGGCAGCAGGCGCATCAATTGCGGACTTGTCCGATGCATCCTTCTTGGCGGCCTCGGACTGATCTGCCAAGGCTGCAATCTCTTGCTTGGATGCGTCCGCCGGACCGTTACCAGCCTTGGCTTCGAGACTGTCGCCACCTTTTTCCGCGTTCTGCAACTCGACCTGTTTCGTCCAGAAGTCAGGGTCGAACGGATCGCGGTAGGCTTCGCCACCATCTGCACCGGTCGCGGGTCCAGACGTCGATGCGCCACCCTCACCCTTGGCGCTGATATTGGCATTGCGGCCGACTTCGTTGACGATTTCAGACATGACCGAATAGGGATTTTCAAAGAAGTCGGCGTCGGAATACTGGGTTTCCTCGCCTGACGTCGCAGTCATGTCATCGCCGCTTTTCGCCGATCCGCCGGTCTTCGTCTCCGTTCCATCGACCTTCGACTTCATCTGGTCTTCTTCACCCTTGGCATCCTTGGCCGGCTGCTTGACGCCTTTTTCGGACGGCTTTGCGTCGGTCAGTTGCACGGGGTTGAAATAGGACGCGAGCGCCGCCTTCGTCTGCGGGTTGGCGGCATTGATCAACCACATGACGAGAAAGAACGCCATCATCGCCGTCATGAAGTCGGCATAGGCAATCTTCCAGGCGCCACCGTGATGTCCGTCGTGGCCGCCACTGTGACGCTTGATGATGATGATTTCGTTCTTGCCGTGGTGGTGGCCGTCATTCTCGCTCATGCCAGCACCTTGCCTACGGTATCGGCCCAGGCGGCCATACGCGTCACCAGAATGGAATCGCCGAATTCGACCGAAAGATCGACATCGTCGGTTTCCAGGTGACGGAAAATCAGGGTTTCATCATTGAGGTGACGTTTCAGCGCCTCGAAGAGCGGCGCAGGCCCCTTGACGGTGATCTTGACGCCCTCGCCGGCGCCGATCGACAAGGTGATCATCCGGGCGAGATCGGCGATAGACTTCTGCAGCAGCACGCTGTCCATGACGGGCGCCAGCACCCGTGCCGTCTGATCTGACAGCATAGCCGCAAGCTGCGACCCCATGTCGGAAAAGCGATCGTAGATCATCGCGGCGATTTCGTTTTCGCAGCGCACGCGCATGGCCTCAAGTTCGGCAGCGTGGCGCGCATTCAGTGCGCTGATTTCAGCCTCGTTTAGCGCAAGCTGCTCCTTTTCCGCTTCCCGCCGCCCCTGCGCGAACGCCTCACTGCGCTCGGCGTCAATATCGATCTGGGGCTGGGCCTGCGGCTTCATGACAAAAGCACCATCAGCCGGGAAGTCGTCGTCCAGATCCGGAAAATACCTTGGCGGAACCAGGGACAGCTCGACCTTCGGCGCGCTGAAATCCTTGAGATAGCGGGAGATGGACGCGCTCATCGGCGGCCTCCACAGTCCGTGGTCAAGACCGGGTCAGCCATCCATACGGACCGCGTTGGGCTAACAAGCCTGAAAACAAAAGTCTGTGACACTTCCGGAATGTCTCCTTCAGGACCCAGCGGAGCAGGAGTGCCGCAGGCCCGAACATTTTCAATCCGTACCAGCCTGCCGCCGGAAGGACCGGCAGTACAGACAGCATACAACGGCAGCACAACAATCATCTTGGCTGGCAACCCGGATGAGGATGGCTGCGATTGGAGACTATCCGGTCAAACTTGTGCGAAAATGTAGGTCAGAGATATATCAGCCCGGCGGAAAATCTCCGGCAGGCGAAACCGGCAAAAGGTGTTGGACCGCACCTGGGCAATAGGCGCGGTCCAACCGTTTCCACCTGCCGATGACCGGCGGCCTGGCGGAAAAGAGGCCGTCCCCTCACGAAAGGGGGAACGGCGGCAGGGGTGCCGAGACCGGTTTCATGCCCGCCGGTCCGGCGCGTTCAGGCTTACTGTTGGAACAGACGCAGGATGTTTTCGGAATTGGTGTTGGCAATCGACAGTGCCTGAATGCCCAGCTGCTGTTGCGTCTGCAGCGCCTTCAGCCGGGTCGATTCCTCGTTCATGTCGGCATCCACCAAACGGCCCACGCCCTTGTCGATCACATCCATCAGATTGGCGACAAAGTTTTCCTGCATGTCGATGCGGCTGGTGATGGCACCGAGCGTCGAAGCGGAGTCGGTCAAGCTACTGAAAATGGCATCGACAGCTTTGATCATGCCTTCGATATCATCATAGCTGGTGCCAGCCGTCAGTTCGATGACATTACCTGCCGCCGCAGTGCCGCCGCTAAACGCAAGCAGCTTATAAGTTGCAGTTGCGGTCGTCGTGCCGTTCGGCTGCGTGACCACAACGCCCTTGGTCAACTGCCCCTTGGAGGCATCCTTGGTATCGATCAGGATTGACGCAGCAGTGTCGTAGTCCAACGTCGACACCGACACCGTACCGTTCGTCGAGCGGTTGAAGGATGCCACGATGGACTTGGTACCCGCCGGCGTCGTGCTGTCATTGTACAGCCAGTTTTCGCCCGAGAACGACGCGGATTCAGCTGCGGATGCCAGCTGGTTCTTGAGCTCGGTCAGTTCCTTGTTGATTTTCGTCTTGTCCACGCCCGGTTCGCGTGCGGCGACCAGCTTGGCCTTGATCTCGGACACGACATCAATGGCGGAACTCATACCGGCATAGGATGTGTCAACCTTCGCAGCACCCAGCCCGAGCGCGTCCTGAACGGTCGAGAGAGCGGCGTTGTCGGAGCGCATGGTGGTCGCGATCGACCAGTATGCAGCGTTGTCGGCTGCGGTCTCGACGCGATAGCCGGACGAAATGCGGTTCTGCACTTCTTCCATGTTCGTATTGATCGAACGCAATGTCTGGAGAGCCGCCATCGCGGCGGAATTGGTCAAAATGCTGGTCATGGTCATTGCCCCAGTTCGAAATTAAACGGAACATTCCGGATCGGACCGGCAGCGACGGGACCAGCGTCATGCAAACTGCCCCATGTTTTGCCCAGGGACAGCCTATCGCTCTTAACGAACACTTAACAATCATATGGTTAACAAATCATTAAGCGCGTTAGCAAGTGCGTAATCAAAATGAACAAAAATAAAGATCAATTGCCATTTCGTTAACGACCGCGATACGAGGTAAGCAAGCACGAAAAAGCCGCGCCCCTTGTGGGACGCGGCTTGTAGGCTATCCGGCGGGCCAAAGGTGAACTTAGCTCGCCGACGCTATCGTCTTGCCTGTTCCGATTAACGGAAGAGCGAGAGGATGTTTTCCGAATTGGAGTTGGCGATCGAGAGCGACTGGATCCCGAGCTGCTGCTGTGTCTGCAGGGCCTTGAGGCGGGTCGACTCTTCGTTCATGTCGGCATCGACGAGGCGGCCGACGCCCTTGTCGATCACGTCCATCAGAGGGCCTTGAGGCGGGTCGACTCTTCGTTCATGTCGGCATCGACGAGGCGGCCGACGCCCTTGTCGATCACGTCCATCAGGTCGGCCATGAAGTCGTCCTGCATCGAGATGCGGGTGTTCGTGGCGCCGAGCGTGGCAGCAGCATCCGTGAGGTTGGTCAGCATCTTGTCGACGGCGCTGATCATGCCTTCGATGTTGTCGTCGCTGGTTGTTGCCGTCAGTTCGATGACGGTACCCGTTACGCCGGTACCACCAGCACTGACCAGGCGATACGTAGCAGCAGCCGTCGTTGCGCCGCTCGGCTGGGTGACAGCAATGTCCTGGGTCAGCCGACCCTTTGTGGCATCCTTGGTGTCGATCAGAACCGATGTCGAAGCATCGAATTTCAGAACGCCAACCGCAACGTTGCCAGAAGCGTCACGTGTGAAGGAGCNGACCCTTTGTGGCATCCTTGGTGTCGATCAGAACCGATGTCGAAGCATCGAATTTCAGAACGCCAACCGCAACGTTGCCAGAAGCGTCACGTGTGAAGGAGCCGACCATTTCCTTGGTACCGAGGGCAGCGGTCGAGTCGTTGTAGAGCCAGTTTTCACCGGAGAAGGAAGCCGACTGCGCCGTCGAAACCAGCTGGTTCTTCAGTTCCGTCAGTTCCTTGTTGATCTTCAGCTTGTCAACNGTTGTAGAGCCAGTTTTCACCGGAGAAGGAAGCCGACTGCGCCGTCGAAACCAGCTGGTTCTTCAGTTCCGTCAGTTCCTTGTTGATCTTCAGCTTGTCAACACCCGGTTCGCGGGAAGCAACCAGCTTGGCCTTGATTTCCGAAACGACGTCGATAGCGGCGTTCAAACCGGTGTAGGCGGTGTCTGTCTTGGCAGCGCCGAGACCGAGAGCGTCCTGAACCGTGGAGAGAGCCTTGTTGTCCGACTTCATGGTCGTTGCGATCGACCAGTAAGCGGCGTTGTCGGCAGCGGTTTCGACGCGCAGGCCGGAAGAGACGCGGCCCTGGGTCATTTCCATGCCGGAATTGATCGAGCGCAGCGTCGAGAGTGCTGCCATTGCAGCCGAATTGGTGAGAATGCTTGTCATGGTAATACTGCCCCTTTTGAACAGGTGAAAATGGAAGGGACATTCCGGTCGTTACCGGGAAACAGCGGCCAGCCTCATGCCTGCTAACGCGTTAATTTCTTTGGTTAACCCGCTGTTTCGATGGGCATAGAAAACACCAACATGGTTAAAGAAAACCTAAAGACGGAAAACATTTTTTCGCGGCAAAGAAAAAACCGCACCTCTTGCGAGATGCGGTTTTCGATAGGTCGCGGGATCCGCCGTTTGGGGGGGATGGCGGCCCCGTACCTTTTTTCGATTAGCGGAACAGCGACAGGATGTTCTGCGAGTCCGAGTTGGCGATCGAGAGAGCCTGGATGCCGAGCTGCTGCTGTGTCTGCAGGGCCTTGAGGCGGGTCGACTCTTCGTTCATGTCGGCATCGACGAGGCGGCCGACGCCCTTGTCGATCACGTCCATNTTGAGGCGGGTCGACTCTTCGTTCATGTCGGCATCGACGAGGCGGCCGACGCCCTTGTCGATCACGTCCATCAGGTCGGCCATGAAGTCGTCCTGCATACCGATACGCTTGTTGGTAGCGCCCAGCGTTGCAGCGGAGTCCGTCAGGTTGGTCAGCATCTTGTCGACGGCGCTGATCATGCCTTCGATGTTGTCATCGCTGGTTGTTGCCGTCAGTTCAATGACGGTACCCGTCGCACCTGTACCACCAGCGCTCACCAGGCGGTATGTGGCAGCAGCCGTCGTTGCGCCGCTCGGCTGGGTGACAGAGATGTCCTTGGTCAGCTGACCCTTTGTGGCATCCTTGGTGTCGATCAGAACCGATGTCGAAGCATCGAATTTCAGAACGCCAACCGCAACGTTGCCAGAAGCGTCACGTGTGAAGGAGCCTAGAGCCAGTTTTCACCGGAGAAGGAAGCCGACTGCGCCGTCGAAACCAGCTGGTTCTTCAGTTCCGTCAGTTCCTTGTTGATCTTCAGCTTGTCAACGCCCGGTTCGCGAGCAGCAACCAGCTTGGCCTTGATTTCGGAAACAACGTCGATGGCTGCGTTCAAACCGGTATAGGCAGTGTCTGTCTTGGCAGCGCCGAGACCGAGAGCGTCCTGAACCGTGGAGAGAGCCTTGTTGTCCGACTTCATGGTCGTTGCGATCGACCAGTAAGCGGAGTTGTCGGCAGCGGTGCCAACCTTCAGGCCGGACGAAATACGACCCTGGGTCGTTTCCATGTCGGAGCTGATGGAGCGCAGCGTCGAGAGTGCTGCCATTGCAGAAGAGTTTGTCAGGATGCTTGTCATTGGGGTTGTCCCTCTAGATACAAAATACAAGATTGGGGACATACCGGACTAAATACTTACCGGTGATAACGGCTCGGCATCATGCCACTCGGTCCCTGTTGGTCAGGAAATCCAAATCCGTTATGTGAGGGCAATGTCGCAGGCAAACGTTGCGATATGTTTAAATGCCCTGCGGACATGCGCGCTGCACCGGTTGTCCGCGCATGCAGCCAAGATCGCAGACAATCAAAAATTATTGTTACAATTCAATTAGTTGGAAATTTCCGCCAAGACGTTTCCATCTCAAAAAAGAGACGAAACGTTAACCACGACGGCGAGATCAGCTGAACGATCGGACCAAACTGCCGACCAGGAGGTTCCAGCCGTCGATGAGCACGAAGAAGAGGATCTTGAAAGGCAACGAGATCGACGTCGGTGGCAGCATCATCATGCCCATGGCCATGGTGATGGTGGCAACGATCAGGTCGATCACCAGGAACGGCAGCATGATCAGAAAGCCGATCTCAAACCCGCGCCTGATTTCCGAAATCATGAAGGCCGGCACCACGGCACGCAGATCGACCTTGTCTCCGACGACGACAGTCTGCCCCTTCTCTTGGGCGATATCGATGAACAGTTGCAGATCCTTGTCGCGGGTGTTTGCGAGCATGAATTCGCGGAACGGTTCCGAGATGCGCGTCATCGCCTCCGTTTCCGTGATCTGGTTCTGCAGCAGCGGATTGACGCCATTCTGCCAGGCCCGGTCGAAGGTTGGCGCCATGACATAGAAAGTCATGAACAGCGCAAGGCTGACCATGATCATGTTGGACGGCGTGGTAGCGAGCCCCATGCC
This sequence comes from Rhizobium sp. Root1334, assembly GCF_001426665.1. GTDB lineage: Bacteria > Pseudomonadota > Alphaproteobacteria > Rhizobiales > Rhizobiaceae > Pararhizobium. The sequence goes on from NZ_LMEY01000001.1 coordinate 748,664, forward strand.
GGTGCGCAGGATCGCAAACGCAATGACGAAGCGCGGAAAGCTCGTCACCATGATGAGAATGCCAGGCGCGACCGACAGGACGGTCAAAAGGCCGAATGTGCGGATGATCCACGACGCCACCGAGCCGTCGATAGGCGTGTTGAGGATATCGGCGGGAAAGCCTTGCGCTCCCGCGATACCTGACATCGCCACCATGGCGGCTATGAATGCGATAGTCCGGATCATGAGCGAATCATTGAATAACGAATGTCCTGAAGATGACATTGGTTACGCGCCCTTCGGAGCGAAGGTCAACCCGTTCTTCGATGTCATCCTTGAGATACTGGAATCCGCGTGGCCCTTGTATCTGCTGCAGTGACACAGTTTTGAGGTAGGCAGCGATGTCCTGATGTATCTGTTCCGCCATCGCCACGTCGGGCGCACCTTTGAAAAGAAGAGCAACTTCAAGCCGGATCCAGTTTTCGGTCGGATAGGCAAGATTGGTGGTGATCGCGTCAAGCTGCACGACGCCGTTGGCCTCGGTTGCGATCTTCGGCAACCCTTCGTCCTTCTTGCCGGCTTCGCCCTCGGGTTTCTGGCCGGCGTTTTTCAGGGCGACTGCTGCCTTGGCGTCCTCGACGATCTTGGCCTCTTCGGCGGTCAGCGGTTTGGGCGCCAGCATGCCACCGATCAGCCAGCCGCCGCCACCGGCGATCATTGTCAGAACCGCAAGCGCGGCGATCATGATGACCGGCGACGACTTCTTCGGGCCGCCAGTGGCGAGATCGGCTTCTTCCATCTTCAAAATCCATCAAGAGTTGGCGCTTACGCGGCACTGCCTGCCGTCAGATCGGCGAAACGATGTCCATGACCTGCTGGCCCCATGGCGGTTGCTGAACCTCGGTCAACCGGCCGCGCCCACCATAGGAGATGCGTGCCTCGGCAATCTTCTCGTAGGAAATCATGTTCTTCGCATCGACGTCGTAGGGCCGTACGATGCCGGCGACATTGAGAATGCGAATTTCGTGGTTGACGCGGACCTCCTGGGAACCGCTGATCAGGAGATTGCCGTTTTCGAGAACGCCCGTGACGACAGCTGCGACCAGGAGGACAAGCTTTTCGGAGCGCTCCGTCGTGCCCTCGCCCTTCGACTTGGTGTTCGAGCCATAGTCGAGCCCGCCATTCCAGCCAAAGTCGCTCGTCTGGGACTTACCATTGGCGCCGATTTTGAAACCGCTGTCATTGGTGCGGCTTCGATCCGTCTTGTTGTCGAACGAGGCCTTGTCGTCGATGCGGATATCCACAGTCAGGATATCGCCGACCTTCAGCGCGCGGGCATCCTTGAACAGGGCCGACTGATTATCGCTCCAGAGCGAATAGCCGTTCATGACCTGGCGCGGCTCCTTCGGATACATCGCCATCTGCGGCGTCTGCGCATATTGCAGTCCGCTACCGATCGGGCTCATGGCCGGAGCCCTGCCGATCTCGTTGAATGTCTGGTTCTGGCAACCTGCCAGCATGCTGGCGGCAAGAAGAACCGAAATCGGATATCTCATGACGGTTCCTTCGATGTATCCGGGTCTGTGGCGCTCGAGATGACATTGGTGACGACCGCTGCCTTCTCATTGCTCATTTCGCTTAGGATCAGGCTCGACTGGCGCGGTGGAAGCGACATGATGATCGCCGCAGCGACACCGGGATTGACAAGCTCCAGCTTGGCCGCCGCCGCATCCGCCTTCATTGTCTTGTAGATTCCGACGAGACCGATCTGCGCCTGCTTGAGAAAATCGTTACGGCGCTTCAGCCAGTCCTCGTATTCGGAGCGGCGCTTCTCGAGCGTCGCGATGCGTTCATCAATCTCGAACTGCAGCTTCTCAAGATCCTTCTTCTGCAAAAGATACCGCTGGTCACGTGCCGCGTCGGCGATGTTGGTGCAGAACCGCTGGATCTCGTCGCCATTGGCCGGAATAGCTGCGGCCGGTGCGGCAACCTCCTGAGCGAACGCGCCGGGAATGGCCAACATGGTGCAGCCGGCGGCGATCATCATCAGGCGGCGGCGCAGGCCACTGGAAACGCTGGGTAGACGATGGGTCATCATTGCAAGACAAGCTCCGCCTGAAGGGCACCCGCTGTCTTGATGCCCTGGAGAATTGAGATGATGCCGTCCGGCTTCACCCCGATACTATTGAGGCCGGAGACGAGCGAACGCAGGTTGGAGCCGTTGAGGATAGCCACCGTGCCACCGTCCTCGGAGGCCTGAATTGTCGTGTTCGGCTCAATCTCGGTACGGCCGCGCGAGAATGGTTCCGGCTGCACGACGGTCGGCGTTTCGGTTACCTGGACTGTCAATGTTCCATAACTGACCGCGACCTGATTGATCCGCACGTCCTGGCCGATGACAATTGTGCCGGTTCGCTCATTGATGACCACGCGCGCAGGCACATCGGTCTCGACAACGAGATTCTCAATATCGGCCATCAGGCGGGACAGATCAGCCATCTTCGGCTTGTCGATGACGACGGCCTGGGAATCACGAGCCTCGGCAATGCTACCGCCGAATTGGGTCTTGCCGTAACGATTGATGGCAGCCGCCATGCCGACCGCAGTCGAAAAGTCCGGATTTCTCAACTGCAGAACAAGATTGAACCCATCCTTGAATTTGGCTGGGAGTTCACGCTCGATGATCGCACCGTTCGGAACGCGGCCGGATGTGGTGATACCCTGCGTTATGGACGCGGCATCGCCCTGCGCACTGAAACCGGTCACGACGACCGATCCTTGCGCCACCGCATAAATCTGACCGTCAGCGCCGGAAAGGGACGTCATGACCAGCGTGCCACCGCGAAGCGATGTGGAATCACCAAGCGACCCAACCGTCACGTCGATGCGGCTTCCGGGGCTGGCAAAAGGCGGTAGGTTGGCAGTAACCAGGACCGCCGCAATGTTCTTCGAACGGGATTCGTTGTCCTGTGTCGAAATACCGAGATTCTGCAGCATGGCGCGCAAGGATTGCGCGGTAAACGGCGCGGAGCGCAGGCTGTCGCCGGTACCCTGAAGTCCGACCACCAGGCCATAACCGATCAGCTGGTTTTCGCGGCCAGCCTGTAACGAGGCGATATCCTTGATGCGCGATGCGGCCTGTGCCGGCGCGATCGTCATCGAAAGAACCGCAGCGATTGCCAGGCACCATTTGCCGAAACGAAAGATCATTTTGCCACCACGTGAATTGTACCGTCGTCCATCACCGTTCCGGAGACGATGATGCCGGAATCGGTATTGCGCACCCGGATCAGATCGCCGACTGCGGCATTTTCCAGCGGCGCACCGCCGGCTGTGATCGTGAGGGGGCCGTTGGAAAAGACGATCCGGACCGCCTTTCCGCGCTCGACCGCATAAGGCTCGCGCAATGCAGAGACGAGAATGACGCGCCCCTGAAGCAGGGTGCGGCTCGTCACCTTGCCAGTCACCTGGTCGGCCGAGACCGCATAGTCGCCGGTCAGAGCCGGGTTAGTGACCTCGACCTCTTCCAAACGATGGGCATCAATGACTTCACCAGGATAGATCGTCTGGGTCGGAATGACCGCCATGCGCCTTTCGGCCAGAACCGGTTGCGAAGACAGCAGTCCGGCACACATGACGCCAGTGACGCCCAGCACCCGCAAAATCAAATTCCCGCAGGTAGCGACAGCCTTAAGCCGCGGCAGATTGGCAGTCCGGCGAAACGTCATGTTTGCCACTCCCTCTTTTATCTCAGGTTCTTGCTGACCGTCGCGGCCATTTCGTCGGCGGCCTGGATGATCTTGGAGTTCATTTCATAGGCGCGCTGAGCGGAGATCAGGTCGGTGATTTCCTTGACCGGATCGACGTTCGACGCTTCGAGGTATTTCTGCTTGATCTGGGCATAACCCGGATCGGCCGGAGTGCCGATCACGGCCTCGCCCGAAGCCGGCGTCTGCTTGAAGAGATTGTCGCCCTGTGGCTCGAGGCCCGCCTCGTTGACGAAGTTTGCGATCGTCAGCTGGCCAAGCACGGTCGGCGTGGTGTCGTTACCCACACGGACTGAAACTTCACCGGACGCACTGACGGTAATTTCGCTGGCGTTCTGCGGCACAGTGATTTCCGGAACGACCGTATAGCCATCGATGGTGACGAGCTGGCCATCCGCATTGGTGTTGAAAGCGCCGGCGCGGGTATAGGCCGTCTCGCCATCCGGCGTCTCGATCTGGAACCAGCCGCGGCCGATCAGCGCCATATCCAGGCTGTTGCCCGTGCTGATCAGGCTGCCCTGCAGATGCAGATTGCGGACGGCGGACGTCTGCACGCCGAGACCGATCATGGCGCCTTCCGGAACGATCGCCTGGTTGGCGCGGTTCGGCACGCCCTGGGCGCGCTCGGTCTGATATAGAAGGTCGGAGAACTCGGCCCGTGCGCGCTTGTAGCCAGTCGTGTTGATGTTCGCGATATTGTTCGCGATCACTTCCAAGTTCAGCTGCTGGGCATTCATGCCTGTCGCGGCGATCGAAAGAGCCTTCATTACATTTTTCCTTTAGATCGGCATGCGTGCGATTTCGAGATAGGCGCTGACGACCTTGTCCCGGATGGCGATGGCGGTTTGCAGCGACTGCTCGGCGTTCATCACGGAATCGATGACTTCGCGGGTATTGGCTTCGCCGCGGATGCCCTGGATCGAGTTGACTTCCGACTGCCTCAAGCCGTTGGTCATCTCGGTCGCCATGTTGCCCATCACCTCGGCAAAGCTCTGCGACTTGCCAGCAGTGGCCGCGCCACCGAGAATGCTCTGGGCCGACGAAGCGCTCGACGTGGACGTCGCGTCCTTGACGGTCGAAATTGCCGCGTTGATGGTCTTGATTGCGTCGATCATTATTGTGATGCCCTGAGAAGGTCGATTGTTGCGGAGATCAGGTCACGTGCCTGCTTCGTTGTCTGAAGATTGGCCTCGTAGGAGCGGTTTGCTTCCCGCATGTCGGCCATTTCGATCAGCACGTTGACGTTCGGCATCTTGACCATGCCCTTGTCATCGGCTGCCGGGTTGCCCGGATCGAATTCGACGGAGAAGTCGGAATCGTCCGTTCCCAGGCGCTGAACTTCAACGGTGGAGGCGCCGCTGGCGCGATCGATTTCCGCTGCGAAACTGACCGTCTTGCGGCGATAGGGATCTGTGCCCGGCGCATCACCGCTGGAGCGCGCGTTGGCAATGTTTTCGGAAACGATGCGCAGGCGCGTCGATTCCGCTTCGAGACCGGAGGCCGAAACCTTGAGAGCTGAAACGAGAGGATCCATCGCCGTTATTTCCGTACCGTCATGAGCATCATCCGGTGAAACGCCTTTACGAGCCCCGCATTGAGCTCATAGTCGCGCTTGATTTCACCGGTTTTCATCAGTTCCTTCTCCAGCCGGACGCTGTTGCCCGACTGCTGAACCTCGACATCGTCAAGCATGCTGGTTTCCGTCACCTGCGCGGCGCTGCTGCCATCGGTAAAGTGCGCGGGATTGGTGGCTGCCATCTGAAAGCCGGTTTGCTGCATCACGCTTTCGAACGGCTTGACGTCCTTGGCTGCGTAATGCGGCGTGTTGGCATTGGCGACATTGCCGGCGACGACGTTCTGGCGGACTGCCAGCCATTGCGCCTGCCGGGACGCGAGATCGAAAAGCTGTATAGGTTGCATCATGCGACTCCATGCTTGTTGCTGGAGAACCTAGGTACGCAATCTTGCGTGGGACTGAATTGGATGGCGTATTGGAAGCGCGGCGGCGGCAGGCTTTGCAAGGTGATGCTTTTTGGCACTGCATTGGCCTGCCCGGCACAAGAGGCGGGAGCGGCAGTGCGAACGGCCTTGCCCATTTCCGGTCAAAGGACCGGAAAGCATGGATCATACTCGATGATCAAGAATCACAGGTTTGATCAGCCTGATCGTCAGATCAATCCGCCTGAAAAACATCCCCCTTGGAAGTGATCATCACCCAGCGCCCGTCGCGCTGCTCCAGTGTGGCAAGCCGGCTGTTGTCGGGAAGTGCGGAGCCAATACGGACAATGTACATACCGTTGCTGTCTTCGATCAATGCGCGACCGTTGGCAACGTGCATCAGCTTGAAGCTGGTCGCAGAAGGGAATGGCTGTTCCAGGTCATCCTGGACGCCGGGCTTTTTAGGCCCCTCAGAATTCGGGACCGTGGCAGTCGTCAGCTGGTCGATGGCAGACTGTGTCGCCGCATCGCGCTCCAACATGGCTGTCGGAGATGCGGAACCGCCCGGGCCTTCGCGACCCGGCACATCGCGCGTATTGCCCTGCCAAAGTGCCGGCATCGAGAACTTGTCCTGGTGCAGGAAGGCATACCAGGGAAAGAATGTGGCAGCCGCGGCGAGCGCAACACCCGTCACACCCAAAGCCTTGTCGATCAGCGGCGTGCGTTCGCTACGCTTGCGCTGCGGCACGATTTCATCGGCGTCATAATCAATCATGACCTATCCCCTCCGCATGTTTCCGACCTGACCGGCGTTGGCTGCCGCCTTCAGCGCATTGGCGAGGTCGGTGAACGCATCGAAGGCCGGGCGCTCGCCGGGTGTCTGTTTCAAAATGTCGTAGATGACGGGGACCTGCTTGATCGCCATGTCCAGATCCGGATCACTGCCCGGCCGGTAACCGCCGATCAGGCGTAGATCGCGCGTTTCCTCGAAGCGGTGAATAAGCGACTTCAGCCGCCCGACAAGCTTTTCCTGATCCGGCGTCCAGGCTTTTCGCGCCAGGCGCGAGACGGAAGCAAGCGGATTGACCGGCGGGTAGCGCCCTTCCTCGGCAAGGCTGCGGTCCATGACAATATGGCCGTCGAGAATACCGCGGGTCGAGTCTGCGATCGGATCGTTGTGATTGTCACCGTCGACGAGGATCGAGATGATCGCGGTGATCGTCCCCGCCCCTTCCGCACCCGGACCTGCCCGCTCCAGCAGCCGCGGCAGCTCGGTAAAGACCGACGCAGGGTAGCCGCGGGCAATCGGCGGCTCGCCCGATGCGGTGGCGACTTCGCGGATGGCATGGGCAAAACGGGTGACGCTGTCGACGATCAGAAGCACGTTGTCGCCCTGGTCGCGGTAGTGCTCGGCAATGGTGATGGCCGTCAGCGGCGCCATCTTGCGCAGCATCGGGCTTTCATCGCTGGTCGCGACTACGGCGACCGACTTGGACAGGTTTTCGCCGAGCGTATCCTCGATGAATTCGCGGACTTCACGGCCACGTTCGCCGACCAGCGCAATGACAACCTTGTCGAACGCATCGGCACGCGCCAGCATCGACAGCAAGGTCGACTTGCCGACACCGGAACCGGCGAAGACGCCCAGACGCTGGCCAAGGCAGAGCGGAGAAAAGATGTCGATCGCCCGCACACCGGTACGAAATCCGTGCTCGACCCGCTTGCGGGTCATCGACGGCGGCGCAGTATTGGAGATCGGCCGACGGACATCGCCCTGCAGCAGGGGGCCGCGTCCATCAATGGGTTCACCGAGCGAATTGATCGTGCGTCCGCACCAACTTTCCGTCGGCGCAATGCGGAAGGCACCCTTGCGGATCACCGTGTCATGAATGCCGATCGGATCGCCCGGTTCGATCGGGCAGACAACCACTGTTTCCTGCTCGACCTTGACGACTTCGCCAAGATGGACGCCGGTTGAACTCTTGTGGGCTACAAAATCGCCAAGGCGGACATGCCGGGACAGCCCGGTGACGGTATAATATCCCGCCGAAATCGACTGGACGTGGCCGCCGGGTGCGATCGAGAATTCCGGATTGGAATAGCGCCCGACGAGGCCGCCAAGCGCTGCAAGCGATGTCGACGAATTGCTGATCTGGATCTTGTCGTTCTGCATGCCGGTTCCTGCCGTCTGCCGCAATGCCGGAAAAGCACCGGGGCGTGGCGTTGGTCCTGTCGAAAATCTGAAATGCTACTTGCTGCCGCCGAGTGTCTTGATCGCTTCGCTCAGCGACGTTTCGCTGTCGCGCATCAACGCCGAGATATTTTCGAAGGCGCGCGATACCATGATCAGCTGCGACATTTCCTGAACCGGGTTGACGTTGGATTCCTCGACATAGCCCTGCATCACGCCGACATCGAACCGATCGACAACCGGCTCCGGTGCGGAGTTTGGAATTACGGCGCTGTTGTCATGGCGGGCAAAGCCATTGGCGAAATTGGCTTCGTAGAGCCCGAGCACTGCAACCTGGGTTCCATCCTGCTGAATGGCGCCATCGGCACCAACCTTGATTTCACTGGCTTGCGAGTTGAGCTGGATCGGCGCGCCGCCTGCATCAAGAACCGGGTATCCGCGCAGCGTGACCAGGTCGCCCGTTTCCGTCATTGTGAAGCGGCCATCGCGTGTCAGCGCCAAGCCGCCGGGCGTTTCAATCTGGAACCAGGCGTCCCCCTTGACGGCGAAATCCAGCTGATTGCCCGTCTGACTCAGACCACCATTGTTGGTATTGAGAAATTCCTTGCCCTCGGACACGAACGACACCTTCGTCGGGCGCGTGTCACCGAGCACCTGATTGAATTTCACTTCCGTCGAGCGGAAGCCGACGGTACTGGAATTGGCGACATTGTCGGCCAGCGTGTTCATGCGTTTTTCAAGCGCCATCTGCGAAGAGACGGCAACATAGAGACCGGTCTGCATTTCAGCGTCCCCCGAGTTTCAGTGTATTGATGGAAAGGAGGAGATCGGAGGAAATGCCATAACCGCTGGATGAGCCAAACACGGCCAGCGGGTCATAAGGGTCCGAAGAATTGTTGAGTTCCCAAAGAGCGGTAAACCGTTCGAGCAGTTTCGACAGTTTGGCCGGGTCCTTGAAATCCTTGATATCGATTGCCTTGTCGATGGCGGCTGCCTGCTTGTCGATATCGGCAGCGGCAAACTCGTCCGGCATCTGCAGCAGGGTGCGCGTGACCTGCGCCAGCGCGTCGTCGGCCAGCAATCCGAAGGCGCTGGTAATGGTCGGCGCAGTGCGCTCGAAATAGAGCGCCAGCCGGACGCCGGCATTGTCTTCGCCTGCGGTCTGTTCCAGGGTCTGGCGCATGTATTTGTCCGCCACGCCCTTTTGGGCCTTCTCGAAAGAGGTTGCCGCCGTGCCGTTGCGGGCAAAGTTCAGCGATTCCACCAGGCTCGAATAGCGGCTGTCGGTGAGCTGCTTGGCAAACGCATCATCCTTATCGACGCCTTCCGTCAGAACCTTGCGCATGAACGCCTTGGCGTACCCCATGTCCTCAAGGCCGTGCGCCTTGATCGCGTAATTATAGAGCCGCGTATCGGCGAAGAAGTCGTCGACGGTTTTGACGTTGCCGATATTGGCGAGGTAATATTCGGTCTCGCGCGCCACATCCGGCTGCTCGGACACCCGCTCCAGCGACTTGCTGAGATTGCCTGCGATCATCTGGTAGCTGGTGTAAGTCGTCGTCACGACGTTTCCCCGTTCATCCATTTTAAAGACGCATTGCGCGCCGGTTGAACGGAAACCTGACGGTTGTTGCTTGCGCGAACCTGATTCCCTGCAAGGCCGCGCAAAAGTGGCCAACAGCCAGCCTCACGCAAGGCTGACGGCCTAACGATACCGTCGAAAATCCACCATTGCGGCAGGTATCGAAATGAACATCATCATCGGGCTCCTCTTGACATTGGGCTGTATCCTCGGCGGCTTCATTGCCATGGGCGGCCATATGGAGGTCCTGAATCAGCCCTTCGAGCTTGTCATCATCGGCGGTGCCGGCATTGGCGGCTACATCATGGCCAACTCCATGAAAACGCTCAAGGATACCGGCAAGGCGCTGGGCGAGGCTTTTGCCCACAAGGTGCCGAAGGAGCGCAATTATCTGGATACGCTGGGCGTGCTCTACAGCCTGATGCGCGACCTGCGCACCAAGTCGCGCAACGAGATCGAAAGCCACATCGACAATCCGGACGAATCCTCGATCTTCCAGTCGGCTCCAACTGTCCTGAAGAACAAGGAACTGACAGCCTTCATCTGCGATTATGTCCGTCTCATCATCATCGGCAATGCCCGCAGCCACGAGATCGAGGCGTTGATGGACGAGGAAATCAACACCATCACCCATGACAAGATGAAACCCTATCACGCGCTGACCACCATGAGCGACGCCTTCCCGGCCATCGGCATCGTCGCCGCCGTTCTCGGCGTTATCAAGGCCATGGGCGCCATCTCCGAATCCCCGGAAGTGCTGGGCGGCAAGATCGCCGCCGCACTCGTCGGCACCATGCTTGGCATCTTCCTGTCCTACTGCGTCGCCAGCCCGGTCATCGCCAACATCAAGGCTGTTCGCGACAAGCAGAACCGCCTCTACATCATCGTCAAACAGACGCTGCTTGCCTACATGAACGGCTCGGTTCCGCAGGTTGCGCTCGAATACGGCCGCAAGACCATTTCGGCTTACGAGCGTCCGTCGATCGATGCCGTCGAGCAGGAAATGATGAACCCTGGTGGCGGCGGCGAAAGCAAGGCGGCCTGATCCGATGACCTCAGCGACCCAGAACAACGTCTATACCTTCGACCGCAAACTGCTCGCCCGGATGACCGGTGCGCTCGGCGATACCAAGACGATCAGTAAACTGTGCAGCGATCTCGGCCACGTCTTTGCCGAGTTCCTGCCCGATATTTTCCACAACGAGACCGGTCTCGACATCGAGATCGGCTATGCTGGCTTCGATATGGGCCTGAAGAGCGAGCTGATCGCCAATCTCGGCAATGGCGTTGCATTGTGCGACACCTCGTTGCGTAACTGGTGCCCCGATTTCGTCATCAGCTGCGATAGCCCGGTCATCATTACACTGATGGAAATCCTGCTCGGCGCGCCGGCAAATGCCATCGAGGAACCGAAGCCCAGGTCGCTATCGAACATCGAGCTCGATGTTGCGACGATGATCTTCGAAAAGGTCGCCGATGTGCTGAAATCGGCAGTCGCGGTTGCCGGCAGCTTCGAACCCGTCGTCGGACGCCCTTACAATGCCAGCCAGCGGCCGGCTCCGGATCCAGACGTCGCCGATGTCTACGCCGCCTGCATCAACGTGACGATGGGCCTTGGGCCCGTTCTTTCGACCTTCTCGATCATCGTGCCGCAGCAGACCCTGTTGAAAACGGCCGTTGTCTTCCCAAAAGGTGTTGGTCAGGGTCGCAAGGCCAAGGGCGCCTGGGGCGAACAGCTTGAACAGCAGGTTCGCCGTTCGACGGTAAGCCTGGAAGCGCGCATCAAGCTGCAGAGCCTGACGCTGGATACAATCAGCCGCCTTCAGCCCGGCGACGTCATTCCGTTCCAAGATGCCAAGGATGTGCGCGTCGAGATCAACGCCAACGGCCGCGATCTCTATATCTGCGAATTCGGGCGCGCTGGCACAAAATACACGGTGCGGATCAAGGATACCCACGGTTCGGAGAGCGACATTCTCCACCACCTGATGAGTTAAAAACCCCCTGCCTTACCCGGCAACATGGTTGGGGCAAGTTTCAACTGGAATAGTTTGCACATGGCACCGAAGAAAGCACCAATAGAAGACCAGGCGATCCTGAGCGGCGGCGATGCCGAGCTCGATCAGGCCATCGACGATCTGCGTGGCGTCCTGCAAAGCGATGCCACCGGCACCACGCCGGCCTCGGATTTCGGCATGGATTTCGCAACCACCTCGACGGTTGGCGAGACATCGGATTTCGGCAGCACATTTTCGGCCGAAACTGATCTCAGCAGCTTCGGCGGCGATTTCGGCGCCAGCAACAGCTTCGCCGACCTGACCCAGACTTCGGCCGCTCCAAGCTTCGACGCCGGCTCGTTCGGCGAAACCACATTCGGCGGCGGCACGTTCGAAGACCAGCCCGCTGGCGAACCCGGCAGCGGCATGACGGCCAATCTCGACCTGATCATGGATATCCCGATCGATGTCCAGATTGTTCTCGGCACCAGCCGCATGCAGGTCTCCGGCCTGATGAACCTGACGGAAGGTGCGACGATCGCACTCGACCGCAGGATCGGGGAACCGGTGGAAATCGTTGTCAATGGCCGGGTCATCGGCCGCGGCGAAATCACGGTTCTCGATGAAGACGAAACGCGTTTCGGTGTAAAGCTCATCGAAATCAAGGGTACCCGTAAAGTTTGAACCCGGTTAGGGTCATGAGGATCAATCCATGATGGATTTCGACAATTTCGAGGCTTCAGCGCCCACAAGGCCACTCACCCAAATGGACAAGGCCGCTGCGGTTCTGCTTGCAATGGGCAAGCCCATTGCCGGTAAGTTGTTGAAATTCTTCACGCAGAGCGAATTGCAGGGCATCATCGCTTCCGCGCAGTCGCTCCGCTCGATCCCGCCCCATGAACTGGAGATCCTGGTGAACGAGTTCGAGGACCTGTTCACCGAAGGTGCCGGCCTGATGGACAATGCCAAGGCCATCGAAGGCATTCTCGAAGAAGGCCTGTCACCGGACGAAGTTGACGGCCTGCTTGGCCGCCGCACGGCATTTGCCGCCTATGAAGCCAATATCTGGGACCGCCTGCAGGATTCCGACCCGGCCTTCGTCGCCCAGAGCCTGGGCAAGGAACATGCGCAGACCATCGCCTATGTCCTGTCGATGATGCCATCGACCTTCGGCGCAAAGGTCCTGCTGCAGCTGCCGGAGAGCGGCCGTGCCGACATCATCAACCGTGCCGTCAACATGAAGAGCGTCAGCCCCAAGGCTGCCCAGATCATCGAGGCTCGCGTGGTCGAGATGATGCGCGAGATGGACGCCGAAAAGAACTCGATCGGGTCGATCAAGATTGCCGAGGTCATGAACGAGCTGGAAAAGACCCAGGTCGATACGCTGCTTGCCTCGCTGGAATCGATCAGCACCGAATCGGTCAAGAAGGTTCGTCCGAAGATCTTCCTGTTCGACGACGTTCTCTATATGCCGCAGCGCAGCCGCGTCCAGCTGTTCAACGACGTATCGGGCGACATCATCACCATGGCCCTGCGCGGCTCCGGCATGGAACTGCGCGAATCGGTCCTCGCCTCGATTGGTGCGCGTCAGCGCCGCATGATCGAATCGGATCTAGCGGCCGGCGACGTCGGCATCAACCCGCGCGATATCGCCATTGCCCGCCGCTCGATCACCCAGGAAGCCATTCGCCTGGCAGCCAGCGGCCAGATCGAACTGAAGGAAAAGGAAGCCGTGGCCGCCTGACCGGCCGCTTCACCGCCGGACGGATATCTGGAGCCCTTCAACCAAGCGCGGTTGGAGGGCTTTTTGCTGGGCGCCTGCCCGTGTCCGTCTACTTTCTGTGAAGCATTGGTTTCCCGCGCATATCTTCCTTGCATGCCCTCCTGCCCCGGCTCACAACAGCTTTGACAGCAAACACTGCTGCATCCCCATGCAAGAGGTCTTCATCCGATGTCGGACGATCAGGACAAAGACAGTAAAACAGAATCGCCGACCGAGAAAAAAATCACCGACGCGATGGAGAAAGGGAACACCCCGTTCTCGCGCGAGGTCACCATGTTCGCCTCCGTCGTCGCCATCTACATCTTTGTCGTTTTCTTCCTGCCGCAGGGCTTCGCCACGGTCGCGGAATCGCTGAAGGATATTTTCGAGCAACCGGAAGCCTGGCGTCTCAACACATCGAACGATGTGGTTGCATTGATCATGCACCTCTTCGCGAAGGCAGGCACCTTGCTGATCCCCTTTTTCGTGCTTCTGATCGTGTTCGGGATCGGTTCTTCCATTTTGCAAAACCTGCCGAGCCCGGTTCTTGATCGCGTCGCACCCAAGATGAACCGGATTTCTCCGATTGGCGGATTCAAGCGGATCTACGGGATTCAGGGCATCGTCGAATTCGCCAAGGCCTTTGCCAAGGTGGCCGTCGTCTCGCTGATCATCGTCCTGACACTCTGGAACGACTACTACGCCACGCTCGATTCGATGTTCTCGGACCCGTTGACGATCTTTTCGACGATGTCGAAGGACTTCAACAAAATCATGATCGTCATCCTGATCTCGACCGCTGTCATCGCCATCGCCGATTTCTTCTGGACACGGCACCATTGGTACACCGAACTGATGATGACTAAGCAGGAGGTCAAGGAAGAGCTGAAGCAATCCCAGGGTGACCCGATCATCCGTGCGCGGCTTCGCTCGATTGCCCGCGACAGGGCCCGCAGGCGCATGATTACCTCGGTTCCGCGGGCCACGCTCGTCATCGCAAACCCGACGCACTATGCCGTTGCGCTGCGTTATGTCCGCGAGGAAGGCGATGCGCCGATCGTCGTTGCCAAGGGGCAGGACCTCGTCGCGCTGAAGATTCGCGAAATCGCCGAGCAAAACGGCATCCCTGTTTTCGAGGACCCGCCTCTCGCACGCTCAATGTTTGCGCAAGTCTCGGTGGATAGTGTGATTCCACCGGTGTTTTACAAGGCAGTCGCTGAACTCATTCACCGGATCTATGCAACGCAGCCGAAACGGATGACGTGATCCCAATGAAAAAATGCGAATATTCGGAACAACGCGAGAAAATAGTAGCCGACGCCATTCGTCCTGTCGCGACGGAGCTGCGGCTGATCGATGCCGCCGACTTTATCGCGATGCTGCGTTTTGAATCGCATGGGAGCCTGGCGGACCTGGTGTCATCGGCCGCAGAACTCTATTTTCTGCCCGGTACCGTCAACTTCGGTATCGGCGGCAACTATTCCCTGGACTGGGGCACGGAGCCAGAGATCACCCTTGATCTCGAACTGAAGCCGGATGGCGTCACCGTCTATGCACAACTTGCCCTGGGCAAGGACACAGCCGGTCTCGAAATCAACCATATCGCTTTTCAAAGCCCGTCCACCGATCCGGACGAGAATACGGCGTTCCTGGCCCAGAGCCTGAACGCGGCGAAATTCGTCAAATCCTATCCGACCGCTCTTGCGAGCTGATCTTCGGATACCCGGCCATGACGGCCGAAAAATCCCTTTAGCTGATATAACCGAGACGAATGGCCTTCGCGATCGCCTGGATTCTGTTGACCGAATCCAGCTTGGTGGTTGCGGCGCCGAGATATGCGTTGACCGTGTGAACCGACAATCCCATCTTCTCGGCGATTTCTTCGCTGATATAACCGTCTCCGGCCATCTGCAGGCAGCCGATTTCGCGGTCGCTGAGCGATTCCGACGGAAGCATGCGCCGTTCGTCGGCGGCGAGAAGATCGGTCATAATCTGGCAGCTGCGTCCGTGCAGATCGATGATTGCCTCGCTCGACACGTCGATATAGCTGCCCATGAAGAGCACATAGCCATTGCCCTGCGCACCAAGCCTGACCGGCAAGGCAATCCCGGAATAGGGCAAGACGCGAGCGGAAAGGCGCTGGGTAAAGCGGGCGAAATCCGGCGTCTCCGCCGTCTGGTGCTCGCCCATGCCGTTCCACAGGATCGGCAGAAGCGACGCATCGAGATGCGCCAGCATCTCGCCACCATAGGCAGCCACCAGTTCGTGCGCCATCGCTTCGCTATCGACGCCCCAATTGTCGAGGACGCAGCTCAGCTTGCGCGTTGCCGGAAGGCCGTTTCCATTCAGCCGCAGAACTGCGAAATTCTTGGCATTGATCTGCTTCTGCATCGCTTGCAACCGCGCAACAAGCGTCGCCGCCTTGGATGCCCTCGCCTGCAACCGGCCAGCCTTGGCATCGTCGCCCGTTCTCGCATGGGGGAGGAAATAGGTCACGGCCGCCTCCTAGACGAGATTGTTGCGAACGGCATAGGCGATGGCCTCGGAGCGGGTCTTCGTCGCCGTCTTGCGCATAACGCTGGTGATGTAGTTGTTGATCGTGTTGCGCGAGATACCGAGGATCACCGCAATCTCGTCGCTGGTCTTGCCCTCGGCGATCCAGAACAGGCATTCGAGTTCGCGTTCCGTCAGCTCGAAATCACGATCGGAACGCACGCCGCGCTCGGTCGTGAAGCTGGCGAAGTAACCGGTCAGCAGACCGACATCTCTCAGGTTTTCCTGCGAAAGGATGACGTCCTGCGGAAAGAGCAGCATCAGCGATAACCGCGCGCGGCCGACATTAAAGGTTATGGCGCAATATTCGCGGCTGATCCCACGGCTGATGTCGATGTCATCCGGCAGGCCCATGAACACCGGCTGCATGACCGAAAGGCATTTCTCCATCTCATTGGTCTTGGAGTGGAGTTGCGACATCACCTTTCCGAGGCGCTTGACGACGTCGAACGGCCAGTCTGAGCATACGACAAAATCCAGACCGTCATCCTGGGACAAATCATAGCGCGCGAGGAGATAGTGGGTTGCTCCCACATAATCCGTCAGCGCCGCCAGCCCTTTGCTCAGATTGCCGCGCTCGGCGAATTCGCCAAGCCTGCGAATGAGCTGTTCTTTGGAAAGAACCCGCCCAACACCGCGCGTCGCCGACCCTGGCAATGGCCAAGCCGCAACCTCTGTCTGTAGAGCATCCATGACATTAACCCCCGTGATGGATTCGTCCGTGCTCAAAATCGCCTTCGCCGCCGCCGGCAATAGCATCGAAGCGTCCGCATTCTTCGACACAAGCGAATCAGTACGCGAATCACTACATAAAATGTACATCGCCCCTTGCGAAAAACTACTGCCTCCTTATCGGGATTTACATTTCCGAGGAACCGTGAATCGATTCGCGCTCCGGCAACGACAAAAGGAATGCTCTCAGCGAACAACCGGAGGAAAATTCTCTTTAATCTATGTAATTATTATGATTTTCAAAAAACCTTCAATCAGAAACTCATCCAATCTCGCCTGAGAAACGGCGCAACACCTCCGAGCAGGTGTAAAAATCGCAAAACAAATCACCGCCGATTGAATCTTCATCTTTTGTCAAGTTTTCATTTTTTTATTTGTTTCTGGCGTTGTTGCGAAATTGCATCATCGAAATAGAGTGTTTAAATTACAGAACAAAACGTAAACTAAAGAAATTCTGGCCATAACCCCCGAATAATATTTCATTAAAACCGGAACATTACTGAATCTGGGAATCAATACCTGGCTTGCTCCACGCACAACGGCAGACAAACCCGATTTTCCCCAGGGAAAAATTAACGATTTGTTAAATATAACGAATCCGGGAGCGCCATGTTACATCGTTCGAGCAACACTCGATTCTTGCAACCCGCCCTTAGTGAGAAGGCAATACAGAAAACAGGGCCGCATCTAGTTTTTTCAGAGCAAAATCCTGTTGCTGGCCGCAGACAGGAATCCGGATAGCCTGAGCGACTTCGGGCTCATATCCCGGCAAATCTCTCCCATTCATCTGACGTCTCAAGTTGAACCGTGCATTTTTCTACGGAAAAACCCGCCGGCAAGGGCGGGTTTTCGTTGTACTTGATACGAGACGAAAAAGGCGTCTGTCTCAGGCTGCTTTTTCGGCGACCCACTTGCGCAGGATCTTGGCGGCGCGCTCTTCACTGATTTCGACCATGCGAGCGAGCCGCCGTTCCGGGCCTTCCTTTACGCGCCGGTTGAAGCCACCTTCGCTGTCGTCGCCGAGGCTGAGCAGGTCATCGGTGCTGTCAAAGCCGAAGTCCGAACCGAAGCCTTCCATTAGCGCTCCTCCGGCGCCGCCGTTCGCAGCGGGCGAGAAGTCCGGCAACTCCAGGCCAACGGGTTCGTTATCGTTGAGTGCAACACCCGGACCTGTCAGGCCCATCGAGCGAGCCAGCGGGCGCATTCCCATCCAGACCACCAGGAAGGCCACCAGGATGAAGGCAAGCGCGTTGATGATGCCGCCGAGATTGCGGGTCAACGTCTCCATGATGCCGGGGCCTGCAACCGCTTCATCGAGCAACTGCGTGTTGACGAAATCCATGGCCGTTAGCGTGATCATGTCACCGCGCGCCGGGTCGAGGCCAACCGCCGAGGCAACGATTTTCTGCATGTCCTGGATATAGGCGTCGATCTTTGCCTGGTCGGCACCCTCGCCGACCATGGCGGCAACCCGGCCGCGATTGACCACGACGGCGACCGAGAGCTTTTCGAGTGTATAGCTGCTCTTGACGGTGGCGACGGTCTTCGAGTTGATCTCGTAATTGGTCTGCTCTTCCTTCTTCTCGGTCTGGTCGTTCGACTGAGGTCCGGTAGCGCCACCGGTCGGAGCGGCTTGCGGTACGTTCTGCTGAACCGTCGCCGCATTGTCTGCCTGCTGCTGACTGGACTTCTGCTGTTCCTTGGTTACCCGTGTCGAGCGCTCGACGCGCGATTCCGGATCGAAGACCGTTTCCTGGATCTGCTGCGTATCGGTATTCAGCTTGGCGGTGACGCTGGCGCGGAAATTGTCCATGCCGAGGAAAGGCGTCAAAGCTTTGTCGATATTGTTTTCTATTTCCTTCTGGACATTCTGGATGATGCCAAGCGACTGATTCATGGCGCTGTTGGCAGGATCGTCACCCGATGCCAGGAGCTGGCCGGTCGAATCGAGGATCGTCACGTCGTCAATACCGAGGCCCGGAACGGATGAAGCCACCAGATGGCGGATCGAGGCGGCGGCATTGCGGCCAATGTTGGCACTGGCACGGATCATCACCGAAGCCGTTGGGTTCTGTTCGGCTTTTCTGAAGCTGCCGCGGTCGGCCATGACGATGTGGACGCGGGCGGCGGAAATTCCGGAGATCTGCTGGATGGTGCGGGCGATTTCACCTTCAAGGGCGCGGACGCGGGTGACTTCCTGCATGAAGGAGGTGAGACCGAGGGAACCGACGTTGTCGAAGAGCTCGTAACCGGCATTGGCGCTGTTGGGCAGGCCACGTTCGGCCAGGTACAGGCGGGCCTTGCCCGTCATGCCGACCGGAACCTGAATGCTCGCGCCATCAGAGCCAACCTCGAAATTGATATTGGCTTCGGCGAGGGCAACACTGACCTGATTGAGATCGTTGCTTTCCAGCCCGACATACAGCGTTTCATAGGAAGGCTTGTTGACGTAAAGGCCCGCGGCAAGAACGATCGCCACCGCGACAACACCGGCTGAAATCAGCGCGATGAGCTTGCCTTGCCCGAGACTGGCCAGGTTCTTCGTGACCGTCGAAAGTTGATCCAACAGATTCATTCTGTTTCCGCACCCAGTGGCGCATGTTCCGTTCAGACAACATCGCCTGGGGAGTAAACATGCGCAGATCCAAACATTCGGGTTGCTGATGGATTCGACACATGCGGCTTCGTCAAATCACGCGCAAATCTACCAGTCCCGATTGGCACACTAGAAAACGAAACTTGCGCGAACTTGTCTTGGCCCGCCTGAACCGACTTGTTTACCACCTCACTGCAGGACGATCTGGCTTCTATCGCGGACCGTTTCGAGCCGATTGCAGACGAGGCACCTTTGGCCAAACAGCACAAAAAAGCACAGCCGACAGGATCGAGCCAAGCCGCCGGCTGGCTACAAAATCTTGCCTTAAAAACGGAATGCATCAATGATCATCTTGAAAGCAGGGGAATTCTGCCGCCTGCCCGGGTAGCAGACATAATGGCCTCGAAACGCCGGCAACTGCTCAATCCAACGCGAGCTCTGCGACTTCCACCGCTCACGGGAAACGATTCCGTCCAGCAGGCCTGACATGGCTCACGACCGCGCATCCAACGCTGACTGGCAACGTCAAATTCATGAATTTCTATCGGTTCAATGGTATCGAGGCAATCGGCGCATCCGTTCCCGTTCGACCATCATGCCAAAGGTCCATTGGCTATCAAAGCCAACCGGGAAGCCGTGACGCGACGCGGCCGTTCACAGCGGCCTCGACGCAATCGACCAGACTGCCGAAGCGGACGGTGCGGTTGCTGAGGCCAGGGCCGTAATGGGCATATTTGCCGGAGTTGGTAATGAGCGTGCGAGTGTGCACCGGGAAAACAGGTTCACTGATCGAGCACCAGCAGAGATCCGGCACGATGCGCACGCCACTTTGTTCGAGGCGTGATAATGTGCCGTCCTCACGCGCATCGGTGATCACCTGGCGGCCTGCGGTGACGATGACGGTGACATCCGGGTGGCGCTTGCGCCCGGCGAGCCCTGCAGCCAGCGCCCGGCATTCGTTCAGCGAGGCATGCGGGCTACCGATAGCAACGAGCTCGACCTGCTCCGGGCCTGCGTTCAGCCGTGTCCAGGCCTGCGCCATCTCGGCGCGGGTGATGGTTTTGCGGCTTGCCCCCGGCGCTGCCGCACCTTCGGCTTCGGGCGTTACGCCCTCGACATGCAACATCGGCGCGGCCGACGTCGTGCCGAAGGCAGCGCACAGCGCCTTGAGATCGTCTGTCGAGGGTTGTGCCGAGGCGAGACCGCGCAGCAACGGGATGCGATCGGGCGCTGCATGGCCGGCGAGATAACCGATCAGCGGCCAGAAGGCGTCATCGACATTCTCGGGCAGCTCGACGTCAATGACTGTCCGGGCCTTGCGGTTTTCCGTCAGATAGACGCCGGAAAGTGGCGCACGGCCGGTGAGCGCGATGCAAAGGTCGAGGAAATCCGGATGTTTTGGCGTGCGGGCTCCGAGCACGGAGTTAGCAAAGATCACCGCGTTGGATTCCGCCCAGGCAATCGCCTCACCCGCCTGCGGCGCGCTGTCCAGAAGATAGGGGGAACAGGTAAATGTCGGACGGCAACCCATGCGGACATAGGCATCGGCAAGGCGGGCTGCCGGATTGCCAAAGGAACTGGACACACCTTGCGCCTGCCAGTTGGCATGATCGACCGAGATGGCATTCATGGTGGTCGGCACGCAAACCCTGGCTCCCATATCCGCCATGCGTTCGGCAAAAGTGAGATTGGCCGGGCTGGCATAGATGCAGCCGTCGATATGCCCTTGTGTCACGTCGGTCAGACAGCGTGCGCCCTGCTGGGCAGCCATGGCGCAGATGATCCGCATGGCCTGCTGGATCGCCTGGCCCTGCACACCTTCAAACATTGCACGGTCGTTGTCGCTGAGATCGAGCGTCGCAAGGCGCGGCGGCAAAACCGGAATCGACAGGCCATCCGCCTCGATCGAGTTGGCAGTGATCCGTGCGGTTTTGGCCCGCGACAGCGCCGCAAAACTCTCAGGCGCGAGGCGCAACACAGGAAGCGGCTTGCCGAACATTTCAGCGGCAATCAGCGCACCCAGTGTCAGCACGTCCTCGGCTTCGCTGAATACCAAAGCCGCTGGCGCCCGGCCGGTGAGGATCAGATCGAGAAGCACGCCCGATCCGGTGCAGGACCCACGGCTCGACGGCATCATCAGGATGCCGCCGGTCAGACAGACCCCGTGGAGGGGATGATGCACGTCGATAATGCTTCCGGTTTCCGGGGAAACACCGCCCCAGAAGCTCAGGGGCTCCGATGAGGCGATAACCGGTCCATCAGCGGTGCCGGCAAGGATGCTGTTCGCGTGCATCAGGTCACTCACTTGACGACAAAACCATGGGCAAAGGGATCGCGGTCATCGATGAAGATCGTGTTGATACCCGTCATCCGGGCCCAGCCTGCGATCGAGGGGATGATCGCATCGCGATCGGCCACCTTCGTTGCCGCTTCGACCCGTCCCTTGAACAGCGAACCGATGATCGACTCGTGGATGAATTCGTCGCCAACAGCGAGCTTGCCCTTGGCGGCCAGCTGCGCCATGCGCGCCGAGGTACCGGTGCCACAAGGCGACCGGTCGATGGCCTTGTCGCCGTAGAACACGGCGTTGCGGGCATGGGCGGTTGCATCCGTCGGCTTGCCGGTCCACTGGATGTGGCTCAAGCCACGGATTTCGGGATGTTCGGGATGAACGAACTCGTATTTTTCGTTCAGCGCGGCGCGCAGCTTGGGGCTCCAGCCAATGAGTCCGCCCGCCGTATGATCGGCCATATCGCGGAAATTCTTCTGCGGCTCGACGATGGCGTAGAAGTTGCCGCCATAGGCAACGTCGACGACGATTTCGCCCAGACCTTCGACCTCGGCCGTCAGGCCTTCGGCATAGAGGAAGCCGGGAACGTTGGTCAGGCGGACTTCCTCGACGAAGCGGCCTTCCTGGCGATAGGTGATATCGACCTTGCCGGCCGGCGCATCGATTGACAGCTTGCCGGGTTCGCGCGGCATGATCAGGCCGTTCTCGATCGCCATGGTGATAGTGCCGATCGTGCCGTGGCCGCACATCGGCAGGCAACCGGATGTCTCGATGAACAGAACCGCGACGTCGCAGTCCGGACGGGTTGGCGGATAAAGGATCGATCCCGACATCATGTCATGGCCGCGCGGTTCGAACATCAGGCCCGTGCGGATCCAGTCGAATTCGCGCAGGAAGTGGGCGCGCTTCTCCAGCATATTGGCGCCCTCAAGGCGCGGGCCACCGCCGGAAACGAGGCGGACGGGGTTTCCGCAAGTATGACCGTCGAGGCAGGAAAAGGTATACGTGGCCATGGTGAAAGACCTTATCAGAAGCGTTGAGGCGAAAGGGATGTAATGTCGATGGCTGGTGTCTTACCAGTCAAAAGATCGGCGACCAAACGGGCGGTGCCTGCCGATTGCGTCAGGCCGAGATGACCGTGCCCGAAGGCATGGATGACCCGGGGCGTTGACCGGGCGCGGCCGATGGCGGGCAGGCTGTCGGGCAGCGAAGGACGGAATCCGAACCACTGTTTGCCGCCCTCAGTCTTCAGGCCGGGCAGGAAATCCTTGGCCTTCTTCAGCATGGCTTCCGAACGGCGGAAATTCGGCGGCAGTTCCAAGCCACCCAGTTCGACGGCGCCGCCGACACGGATGCCGGTGGACAGGCGCGTGACGACAAAGCCGTGACCACCAAAAGTAACCTGAGTCCGTAGATCGAACGCATCGGCGTGCAGCGTGGTGTTGTAGCCACGTTCGGTTTCCAGCGGAATGCGCTCATCAAGGCTACGGGCAATACGGTGGGAAAAGGCACCTGCCGACAGCACGACCTGCGATCCACGGCGAATTTCACCGCCTTCGGCGATGATCTCGACACCATCCTCGACCGGCCGCAGCGCGGTCACATTGGCGCGCTCCAACACCCCACCCTGGCCGCGGAAATAATCTGCCAGCGCAAGCGTGTAGAGTTTGGGATCGGCAATCGAAAACCAGCCAGGTGTGAAGGTTCCGTGGGTAAAGCGCGCATCGAGCCCCGGCTGGATATCGGCCATGCGGGATGCGTCGACATGGTAGAATTCGATACCGTGTGCTTCACGGACTTTCCATCCGGGCAGCGAGGCATTCAGCTCCGCCTGACTTTCGTAGACCTGCAGATTGCCGTCCTTGCGCAGCATGGGCAAAGTGCCGGTGCGCTGCAGGAAAGGCTCAAGCTCGGCCCTCGAGAGGTCCATCAATGCCGTCTGCACTGTCGTGGACTTTTCCACCTGCGCAGGCGAACACGCCCGCCAGAAGCGGAACATCCATGGGGCAATCTTGAACGCGTAAGCCGGTGGAACGGACAACGGGCCAAGTGGATCCAGCAGCCATTTCGGTGCCTTTTTCAGGATTCCCGGCGACGCAAGCGGCAGGATATCCGTAAAGGCAAAGGCGCCGGCATTGCCGGCGGAGGCGCCGGCTGCCGGACCTTCACGGTCCAGCACCGTAACCGTCATCCCGCGTGCCTGGGCGGCAATCGCCGCCGAGAGCCCGACCACTCCGGCGCCGATAACAATGACGTCTGGATGCGCCATTAGCGGACGCTCGCCAGGAACGCCTGAGTATCGGGATGCTGTGGCGCCCCGAAGAGCTGATCCGGCGTGCCGATTTCCGCCATGACCCCCTGATGAAAGAAGGCGACCCGGTCAGAAACATCGCGGGCGAAGGCCATCTCATGGGTGACGCAGATCATCGTCATGCCCTCTTCGGCAAGCATTTTCAGCGTGTCGAGGACTTCGCCGACCAGCATCGGGTCGAGCGCCGAGGTGACTTCGTCGAACAGCATGTATTCCGGCGACATGGCCAGTGCGCGGGCAATCGCCATGCGCTGCTGCTGGCCGCCCGACATGCGGCTCGGATAGACTGTCAGCTTTTCGCGCAGGCCGACATGGGTCAGCTGCTTCACCGCGATCTCTTCGGCCTTTTCCTTGGAAAGGCCGAGCACCTTGCGCGGCGCCAGCATGACGTTTTCAAGCACCGTCAGGTGCGGGAAAGCATTCCATTGCTGGAAGACGATGCCGACCTTGCGGCGCAGCTTGTTGAGATCGGTATCCTTAGCATGAACAACCGTGCCATCGATGGTGATCTGCCCGGCATTGATCGGCTCGAGGCCGTTGATGCAGGTCAGAAGCGTCGACTTGCCCGATCCGGAGCCGCCGATGATGGTGACAACCTCGCCCTTGTTCACGGTGAGGTTAATCCCCTTCAAAACCTCCAATGTGCTGAAGGATTTGCGAACGTCTTTAATTTCAATCATTGGGGGACCACCGTTTTTCGAGATACCCGCCAAACCGGGCGATGGGGAAGCTGATGACGAAGTAGATTACGCCGCAGATCAGAAGGATGAACAGCGGCTCCTGCAGGCGGGTAACCAGAATCTGCGACGCGCGCAGAAGCTCGATAAGGCCAAGCCAGAGAACCAGAGCAGAATCCTTCATGACACCGAGCGTCAGGCCGATCCACGCGGGAAGCGAAACGCGGGTGGCAAGAGGCGCCACGATATAGCGCATGTCCTGCCACCAGGTCATGCCGAGCGAACGGGCCGCGCGGCGGGTCGTTGCCGGGACGGCTTCAATGCCGCCGCGGATGATTTCCGAACAATAGGCCGCCGTATAGAGCGACAGGACCACGCAGGATGTGGTGAAGGGCGCCCAGCCAAGCTTGGCAATGGCCTGGATCGCGTTGCCAAGCACGAGCTGGATCAACAGCGGCACCGAGCGGAAGACATCCAGCACGAATGTCAGCGGTGCGGCCCAGACGGCACCCAACTGGACACGAAGAACACCGAAGATGATTCCGAGCACGGTACCGGCGGTCACGGACACTGCGGTGACCGCAAGGGTCATCGCCGCGCCTTGCGCCAGAAAGGCGAGGTCATTCCAGCTGAGGGTGGTATCAAACATCTCTCACCTCTCTCAGTAGCGGAACATGCGCGCGGCAAGCAGGCGCGCGGCAAGTGTCACAAGCTTGGCGATGATGTAATAGATCACCGCGGCAAGAGCGAAGAATTCGAAGGTGCGGAAGGATCGCGCGTTGAGTTCCTGCGTGATACCAGCCAGATCGGTGTTCATGCCGACGGTGACACCCAGCGATGTCATCAGGATTGCCCAGACCATCTGGTTGGTGACCGGCAGGAAGGCGATACGCAACATCTGCGGCAGGACGATCAGCCGGAAGGCCTGAACCGGCGTCATACCAAGGGAACGGCCTGCGCGGGTCTGGGTGTCTGGGATAGCTTTCAGCGCACCGCGAAAATTTTCCGCCAAATAACCCGCGTTGTTAAACGCGATGCCGACCAGAAGTGCCGTGTAGGGGCTGAGATGGATGCCGAAATTGCCGAGGCCGAAATGGGCCATGTAAATCTGGAACAGTGCGGGCGTGTTGCGCGCGATCTCGACCCAGGTGGTCGCAAATCCGCTGAGGATGCGATTGCCTGAAAGGCGAAACGCGGTCAGGGTCAAGGCAAGTGCCAGCCCGATAACCATCGACAGGAGCGCGATCTGCAGCGTGACGAGAGCGCCGTCCAGCATCTGCGGCAGCGCTTTGAATGCCTGGTTCCAATGAAAGGTGTAATTCAACATTGCCGTTTCATCTCCTGGAAAAGGACAGCGGCGCGAGTGTTACCCGCGCCGCCAGCGAAACGATTTGATTAGCGATAAACGCCATTGACCGAAAGGGACGGAACCTCGCCGCCAACCCACTTGCCATACAGCTCGGCATAACGGCCGGTACGAACCTGCTGGTTGATGAAGAGGTTGAGGTAGTTGATCAGCCCGTATTCCTCGCGGTTGGTGAACAGCGCAACGTAGTCGATATCGAACGGCGCCTTGCCGACGACAGCGATGCCGGGGAACTTGCCGGTCTTGACGTTGGCCTGTGCTACCGTCGAGGTGGAAACGGTCGCATCGAGCTGGCCCTGGCTCAGCGCCAGGAACACGTCAGCCTGCGTCTGGTACGGACGGAACTCACCGGCGCCCCAGGCCTTGACCTGTTTTTCCAGAGCAATGGCTTCATAGGTGCCGGCAGTGGCGCCGACGACCTTGCCCTTCATGTCTTCAAACGACTTGACGCCAGACTTCTCGTTGGCAGTTACGGCCATTTCAAAGGCGAAGTAAGGAACGGTCATGCCGACGGTCTTGGCACGCTCAAGCGTGTCGGAGGTCGAGGCAACGCCGACATCGACGCGGCCGGACATCAGGGCAGGAATACGCTCGGGGAACGGTGTTTCAACGATTTCGGCGGTGACGCCGAGGGCCTTGGCCAGATCGTTGCAATAATCGACGTCGAAGCCGATCGGATTGTTGCTTTCGTCACGCGATCCCATCGGCGGGAAATCCAGCACGACGGCGCAACGCAATGTGCCCGAGGAAATAATATCGTCCAGCTTATCGGCGTGGGCCTGGCTGGTCAGAACGGTTGTAGCCAGGAGGCTGAACGCGAGGACCGAAAATTTCATCTTAATCTCTCTCCCTAGATTGATGCGCCGATCTGCGGCAGGCGCACTATTTCGATTCATTGCGTGCAAATCAATGATAAAATACAAAACGTATACAAAAAGTACGCAAATATTCGTCTTCACTGACTTGCACGCAACATTCGGAAACACAAGGCGGGCGCAGCCGCACGATTATTTAAGCAAATCCTTAGGCAATAGCGCCTTCGGCAAATTCTGGTAGGACACCGGCCGCAGGAACCGGCGGATCGACATGGTGCCGACGCTGGTCGCCCCGAAGTTGGTAGAAGCCGGATACGGACCACCATGGACCATGGAATCGACCACCTCGACACCTGTCGGGAAGCCGTTGACGAGGATGCGGCCAGCCTTCCGCTCCAGCAGCGGAAGCAGCCGTTTCGCTGCGTCAATGTCGGCGTCATCCATGTGCAACGTCACCGTCAGCTGACCCTCGATCGCCCGCGCGACGCTTTCCATTTCCTCCTGCGATTTCACCCGCACCAGTAGGCCAAGCGGGCCAAAGACTTCTTCGCTCAGCGCATGATCGGCCAGAAAACGGTCGCCGGTCGTTTCGAACAGGTTGGGAGACGCGGCACGGCCGGTTGATTCCGTGACCAGCAACGGCTCGACCGTGTTGCGGGCGGAAAAACCTGCCTGTCCGTCATGATAAGCCTTGGCAATTCCATCGGTCAGCATGGTCTGCGGCGCAACCTTGCCCAGCGCCTCGACGGCGGCCGCGGCAAAGCGGTCAGCATCGGCACCATCGATCACAACGGCAACACCGGGATTGGTGCAGAACTGCCCTGCCCCCATGGCCAGCGAACCTGCCCAGCCCTGACCAAGCGCCTCCGCCCGTTCCGCGACCGCGGCAGGCAGCAGGAACATCGGATTGACCGAGCCGAGCTCGCCGAAGAACGGAATCGGTTCAGGCCGTGCGGCGCAGAGATTGAACAGAGCGCGGCCACCGGCCTGCGAACCGGTAAAACCGACCGCCTTGATCAGCGGGTGCTGCACCAGCGCGTGCCCGACATCGCGGTTACCACCCTGAATGAGCGAGAACACGCCCGGGTGAACACCAGTACTACGAATGGCCGCTTCAACCGCCTGTGCGACGATTTCACCCGTACCCGGATGGGCGGAATGTCCCTTCACCACGACAGGGCAACCGGCTGCGAGTGCCGCCGCCGTATCGCCACCCGCCGTCGAGAAGGCCAACGGGAAATTTGACGCGCCGAACACCGCAACCGGACCGACAGGGCGCTGCATCAGGCGAATCTCTGGACGTGGAGCTGGCTGGCGGTCCGGCAAGGCCGCGTCGAAGCGGCGGTCGAGATAATCGCCGCTTTCGATATGGCTGGCAAACAACCGCAACTGGCCGGTCGTGCGGCCGCGCTCGCCGATCAGGCGGGCTTCGGGCAGGCCGGTTTCCTGGCTGCCGATTTCCGTGATCTCGTCGGCGCGCGCATCGATCTCGTCGGCGATGGCGCGCAGGAAGGCAGCGCGGGTGCTGCGGTCGGCAGCGCTGAAACTCCAGAACGCAGCTTCAGCGGCTTCGCAGGCACGATCGACCAGTTGTGCGGTTCCGATGGCGAACTGATGCACCGGCCCTTTGGCGGGCGAGGATGCAAAAGTACCGGCTCCATCGAGCCATTCGCCTGCGACAAGGTGTTTTCCGCTGGGGATGAAGGGCATGGACAGATCCTTTTTTCGAAACTGGCGCGCAAGCGGCAGGCTATGCTGGGCCGGATTATGTTTGGCAAACTTGTATACTTTTTGTATGCAGGATATCAACTCATTTAGATGTTACTGCGCCTAAAAAGGAGGGGCACACTATGAGCGATACCCACACCCTGACGATCGCCGATCTGGAGGAGCGCGTAAAAGCCGTCTTCATCAAGGCCGGGCTGAGCGCGTTGCAAGCCGCAGCCATTACCCGCGTTATCGTTGCCGCCGAACGGGACGCCTGCAAATCGCACGGCATCTACCGGATCGAAGGCGCACTGCGCACCGTCAAGGCCGGCAAGGTCAACCCGACCGCCAAGCCCGAACTTCTACCACAGCAGCGGTCTGCTGTCGTCAAGGTTGATGCGAAGGGCGGCTTTGCCAATGCGGCGTTCGAACTGGGCCTCCCGGTTCTTGCCGAACGCGCCCGCTCCAGCGGCATTGCAGCCCTCGCCATCAATGACTGCACCCACTTCTCCGCCCTTTGGCCGGAAGCCGAGGCGCTGACAGAGCTCGGGCTGGCCGGTATCGTCATGTGCCCCAGCTATGCGACAGTCGCACCAAGCGGTGGAACGAAGCCACTGCTCGGCACAAACCCGCTGGCTTTCGGTTGGCCACGCCCGGGCAAATCCCCTTATGTCTTCGACTTCGCGACATCGGTTGCGGCGCGCGGCGAAATCGAGCTGCACAGGCGAGCCGGAAAAGCTCTGCCGGAGGGCTGGGCGATCGATGCCGATGGTCAGCCGACCACGGACCCGGAAGCAGCGCTCGCCGGTGCCATGTTGCCGTTCGGCGAACACAAGGGCTCGGCGATCTCCACAATGATCGAGCTTCTGGCCGGCATCATGATCGGCGACCTGACCAGCCCGGAAGTGCTGGATGCGCTTGGCTCGACTGCCCTTGCGCCCGCCCATGGCGAGCTGATCATCGCGTTTTCTCCCGAAGGTTTTGGTGGGGATCGTCCAGGCAATCCGTTTGCCCGGGCCGAGGTTCTGTTCGAGGCAATGGTCGGCCAAGGCGCACGCCTGCCCTCGCAGCGCCGCTACGCAGCGCGCGCGAAATCGCAGACCGGCGGCATCATCCTGACCGCTTCCGAGATGGAGCAGTTGGACCGGCTGCACGCGCTTGGATTGGACGCTGTCTAACAGCATCCCGTCACCGGCCTGCGCAATCACCGCAGGCCCCACAAATGCGAAGGCCCTCTGATCACTCAGAGGGCCTTCGTTAATTCAGGAGAGCGTCAGCTCAGCCCTTGTACTTCTGGACGGCGCCGGGAAGCTTGCTCCACTCGGCATACCAGCCGTTGAACAGCTTGAACTGAGCCTCGACATAGCCGCGCTGGCTTTCGGTCAGCGCATCGGTCGCGTTGAAGTGCAACGTGTATTCCTTGTCGCCCTTCAGCACCATCATGTGCTTGAAGTAGAGAACGAGGTCTGCACCTTCATCGAACGAGGACAGGACGGCAAGCGCCTGTTCCAGCTCTAGAGCGCGCAGACGCGCATCGGCGTCACCTTCGGCAGCTGCTTGCGACAGGTTGCAAAGGTGCAGGACTTCCTTCGGAAGAACGTTGCCGATACCGGTGATAGCACCAGTCGCACCGCAATTGACGAAACCGTGGAACACGGCAGTATCAACGCCGATCATCAGCGAAACACCGTCCTGGCTGGTGATGTATTCGGCCGCGTAACGCATGTCGGCCGCGCCACCGAATTCCTTGAAGCCGATGAGGTTCGGATGCTCGGCGCGCAGAGCGAAGAACAGGTCAGCGCGGGTGGCAAAACCGTAATAGGGGCTGTTGTAGATAACGGCCGGAAGGTCCGGAGCTGCAGCGAGGATGGCCTTGAAATGGGCCTTCTGTGCTACGACGGAAGAGCCGCGCGACAAGACCCGCGGAATGACCATCAGGCCCTGGGCACCAACAGCCTGGGCATGCGCGGCATGCTTGACGGCCAGCGCACTGTTGACGGCGCCCGTACCGACGATAACCGGAATGCCGGCCTTCACCAGGCGCTCAACGCCTTCCATCCGCTGCGCGTCTGTCAAAAGCGGCCAATCACCCATCGAGCCGCAATAGACAACGGCCGACATTCCCTGGGCAATCAACTCTTTTCCCTTGCGCACGAGGGCGTCGAAGTCCGGGGTACGGTCTTCTTTGCAAGGGGTCATCAGCGCGGGGATCACGCCAGAAAAGATTTTGGCCGTCATAACAAACTCCTTTTGACCTTGCCGGACGGGCAGAGAATGGCGCGCACCTTTGCAGCCCCGATCCTGTGCCTCTGGAGCCATATTGCACGTTGTATATTATTTGTCGACAAGAATTTTATCGATCAGAGCGCCACGTCGAGCCTGTCTTCCCGGGCAAACAATTTCTGGATCTGATGAACGATCTGCTCAGCGTGCAATTTCGCCAGACGGTCTGCTTCCTCGATGTCGCGATTGGCAATGACGGCGATAATATCATCGTGCTCTTCGACGAAACGCTGCGGCAACCGGTCGTCGTAAGACTGATAGTACAGCCTCAGCATCCGCCGCCCCTCGTCCAGAAGCCGGTTGAACAATCCCGTGAAATACGCGTTGCGACCCGCTTCGGCGATGGCAGAGTGGAACGCGGCGTTGGTGGCGATCATCGCCAGCGCGTCCTGCGCCTGCACTGCAGCGGCGAATTCGGCCTGATGCGCGCGGATTACCTTCAGGTCTTCCGGCCTGTGATATTGCGCTGCCAGCTTCGTGGTGACGCGGTACATCAGCACAAGCGCATCGAAGAAGGTGTGCATGTTGAGAAAGTCGATATTGGCAACCATCGTCGAACGGTTGGGCAGCGTATCGATCAACCCTTCGCCGGCGAGCCGCACCAAAGCCTCGCGGATCGGGGTTCGCGACATCTTGAAGCGTTCGGCCAGCTGCACCTCATCGATCGGGCTGCCGGGCGGCAGCACGAGATCAAGAATCTCGTCGCGCAAGAGGTCGTAGACCATCTTGACGCCGGAGCCGCGCTTGCGTTCGGGAATGGGGCTGGTGTCGATATCTGTCATGTCATCAATCCTGTGTCGACAAAAGGAATACTTTTCCCTGTCTGCAGGATCAACCGTTTCCGCAAGCGCGATCGGCAAAGGTGGCAACAAACTTGGTGATGATGCGTTTTTGCGACTTCAACCAGTCCGTGCGAGCGCCATCCCGCCCCGGGTTCCCGTCTCAGGCATTGCCCGCCGTCAGGCCCGCTGATCTTTCAGAAAGGCAACAAGGGACCGTCCGGCATCCAGAACGTGATCCCGCGTCAGCCGGGACGCAAGGCTGGCATCACCGTTCAGGCAAGCCTCGAGAATAGCTTTATGCTCACGGTCAGCCCGCATCACCCCATTCGTCAGCGTCAACTGCGCCCGCAAATAACGATCGATCCTGTCGAGCGATGTACGAACGATCTGCAGGTAGTAAGGCCGTCCGGATGCCGCATAAAGACTGTAGTGAAAACTCCGGTTGATTTCGCCCCACCGGGCGGAATCGGTCTCCCGGCTGAATTCCTCGCAGTATCTGCGCGCAGCAGCCAAGGCATCCTCACCGAGATTTGGCACGGCAAGCCGCATGACCTCGGCTTCCACAAAAGCGCGGAATTCGAAGATTTCGTCGATCTCTTCGATCGAAAGCCCGGCGACCACTGCACCCTTGTAACGCTCTGTGGTGATCAACCCATGCTGCTCCAGCCGCGACAGAGCCTCGCGCACGGGAATCCGGCTGGTATTGAACATCTGCGCAATCTGATCCTGCCTGAGATTCTCGCCTTCGGCGAGGTCACCCTCGATGATCGCCTTGCGCAGCGCGTCATAGACAATATCGGCTGCGGATGCGGCCTGCCTGACATCGACGGCGGCAAGTTTCATGAATTCAAATCCCGTTGTTTCAAGCGCGGCGCGCGGTGTCAGTTCCCATCCTTGGGTCATAGGTGCAATTCGGGATTCAGGCAACGGAGCGGATATTCTCAGCCGATCCATTTTTGATATTGTATATTGGATCCAATTTTTCTAACAGTGGGACACAGGCTCTGCTACCCGCTACAATCTTCTTGGGCAGATGGCGGCCGGATCGCAATTTTTTCAGGGAGCAGACTATGCGCAGCAGCAAGGTAATCCACATCGTTTCCTGCCATGCCGAGGGCGAGGTTGGCGACGTCATCGTTGGCGGGGTCGCGCCGCCACCCGGCAAGACCCTGTGGGAACAGCGGAAATTCATTGCCGAGGACCAGACGCTGCGCAACTTCGTGCTCAACGAACCGCGCGGCGGCGTATTCCGGCATATCAATCTCCTGGTACCACCGAAGGACCCGCGGGCGACGATGGGCTTCATCATCATGGAGCCGGAGGACACGCCGCCAATGTCGGGCTCCAATTCCATCTGTGTCTCGACCGTTCTGCTTGATACGGGTATCGTGCCGATGCAGGAGCCGGAAACCAGAATGGTGCTGGAAGCACCGGGCGGCTTGGTCAACGTGGTTGCCGCCTGCCGCAATGGCAAGGCTGAGCGCATTACTGTTACCAACGTGCCTTCCTTCGCGGCCAAGCTCAATGCCAGGCTCGAAGTGGAAGGTCTTGGCACGCTGACAGTCGATACCGCCTATGGCGGCGACAGCTTTGTCATTGCAGACGCGCGTTCTCTCGGCTTTTCGGTCACGCCCGACGAAGCTCGCGAACTGGCCGAAACCGGAATCAAGATCACGCGCGCCGCCAACGAACAACTCGGGTTCTCCCATCCCGAAAATCCGGAATGGAACCATATTTCCTTCTGCCAGCTGACCTTGCCGGTCGAAGAGCGCGACGGCATGCTGCATGGGCGCAATACGGTGGTGATCCAACCGGCCAAGCTCGACCGTTCGCCAACGGGCACCGGTTGCTCGGCACGCCTGGCTGTGTTGCACGCCCGCGGCCAGATCAAGCCGGGACAGAAGTTCCGCGGTGAATCGATCATCGGGTCGCATTTCGACTGCCAGATTGTCGGCGAAACGACCGTCGGCGGCCAGAAGGCGATCGTGCCCGAAATCTCCGGCCGCGCCTGGGTGACCGGCACGCATCAGGTCATGCTCGACCCAGCCGATCCATGGCCGGCCGGCTACCGCCTCGCCGATACCTGGCCACGCAAGCAATAGGAAACTGCCGACGCCGAGGGCTCTGGATATTGCAGAGCCCTCGGCGTACGCGATGCCTGGGCTGTCTGGGTCACCGACCTATAAAGCGCATCCAGATTTTGGCCGAAGCGAGTTTGACGAGAGTAACGCAGTTTTCGCTTTGACGGTAACGGCACGTTCCCGATCGTCGACCGAGTCGGCACCGGCTACATCACCATGGATCAGATGCGCCAGCACTACGCCGGTCCCGGAAAGTTCAACGCCACGCCTGACGCACCGAAGGCCTTACCCTTCAACGACTTCGCTGATCTGCACGATGGGGGCGATGTCCGTATAGCGGGCGACGTCCGCGGAGATTTCCGCGCGGTGGGGACCCAACGCCTCCTGAAATGTCGCCAGACTCGGCGAGTAGACGTGGCACGCCGCGACAAACTGCGGCGCGCTTCCTGGTTCGCGACCCGCAAGGCCCTTGTCGATCTCGTAGCGCAGGCAGGCATCGCCGAGCCGTTCCTGGAGCAGTGGCATATGGCGGGTGCGGTAGTAGTCGTGATCGAACTTCGAGCCACCATCGGCCGGATAGTAGACGCTCATCTTGATCATGGTCGGGCTCCTGTCTGAACGCCGAGCGTTCGAGGGGCCTTTCTAGCTCACCGACGTGTAAAGCGCATCCAGATTCCGGCTGAAGCGAGCTTGACCAGAGCAAGCAGTTTTCATTGTACTTTCCGAAGCGGGTGCGACCGCACGGAAGCCCTCTAGCATTGGAAGCCGAAAATCGCAGATCTTATCGGAAAGGCATGCTGTTCGCGCGGCATGCGCGCTCTGGGGCGTTGAGATCGCTTTTCACCCTCGATAACGTGGATGTAGCAAATGAACGCCTCATCCGCGGCCCGCATCAAAGCGTCAGGGACCACATCCGCCGGCCCGGCTCCCTGGAGAGCATCCAGGCAGGCCTCAAGTGCATTTGTGTAGGCACCGCCAGCGGTCGATGGCCATTGGTGAATCAGCATCGCCGCCGCATCATCGACGGATTCGACCATTTTGTATCGCTCTCCAACACCCATGAGCAGCCAAAGTGGAGGAAAATGGCGCGACTTGTCCGGACTCATGACACAATTCCTCGCGTTGCGTTTGTATATTAGCAAATACGCAAGAAACATTCCAGTTAAGCCGGGGGCGCGCTGCCGCTGCTTATCCAACAATCCGGGTTAGGCTGCGCATCCGGTCCGGCCCCAAGCAAAACGATTGTGTAGAAAGAAGCCGTCGCAAAGAAATGCAACGCATCTGCGGAGGGTGTGGAAGCGTTTCCGGACAACGCTTCCACACCGGTAGACTTAAGCCGCCAGATGTTCAAACAGCCGTGCCACCGCCTCCGCACCAGGATCGATATGACCTTCGAGTTGTTTCGCATTGATATAGGCGGCTCGTCCGGCCTTGGCCTTGAGCATGGTGGCCGTGAGGTTCGCGCCAGCGCGTGCGGCCGCGGCCGCCGGTTTGAAACCCTTCTCAAGCGCATCGAGCGCCGGTGAAAGTGCGTCCACCATCGTCCGGTCGCCGAGGTGGGCACCGCCGATTTCCTGCATACGGGCAAGTCCCGCCTTTAGTGAATCGGCCATCGGCAGACCGCTTGAGGCGGCATCACCGGCGGCCGCAAAGAAGATGGCGAGCAGAACACCGGACGATCCGCCCATCGTCTGGCTCAATTCCTGGCCGATGGCGCGATAAAGCTGGGTGTGATCCGAGAGCGGCATGCGGTCGATGGCATTGATGAGCGCGCGCGCAGCGCCTGCGAGCGTGGATCCTGTGTCGCCGTCACCGGATTTGGCATCCAGCGCGTTCAGATCCTCTTCGGCCGAGATCAATACCTTGCAGCAATTGATCAGGAAGTCGCGCGTCTCCTGATGGTTGGACGGTTGGGGTGTGATCGGTGTCAGTCCGTCCGGCAGCATTTCGATCCGGATGGGTTTGACGGCCGACAAGCCAGGCCAGGCCGCCATCGTAACCGGTGCGCCCAATGCCTCTATGTCCGCCTCGTCGGCTGGATAGAGCGAGATGGAAAAGCCCTGCATGTCGAGGGATGTCATCATCGGCGCCGGTCCGACGACATGGGAAATCCGGTTGCCGATCGACGAAGCGATCAGTTCGTGGGTCAGCACCGACATTTCGAGGGCGGAGGTGCCACCAAGATTATTGATCAGCGCAACATGCGGCCTATCCTCGATGGCCGCGGCCAGTTTGCTGACGACTGCTCCCATCGCCGTTCTTGCATCGACAAATGCGATCTGTTCCACACCGGCTTCCCCATGGATACCGAGCCCCAGCTCGGCCATACCGGCAGGAATACGATCTTCCTTCGGCGAGCCAGGAACCGTGCACGTGTCCAGCGACATGCCGATACTTTTTGCTCCAGTGATCACGCGCCGGGCAGCGGCCGTTACCGTTTCGAGATCCGCGCCTGCCTGCGCAAGCGCGCCCGCGATCTTGTGGACGAAGAGCGTTCCCGCCACGCCGCGCGCCTGCGGCAGGTCGGGCAGAGCAACGTCATCGCCAACGATGACCATGTTGACATTCAGGCCAAAAGCGCGCGCGCGCTCAGCCGCCAATCCGAAGTTCAGCCGGTCACCGGTATAGTTCTTGACGATCAACAGACATCCAGCCGGACCTGTGACAGCCAGAATGCCGGCGAGAACCGCATCGACACTCGGCGAGGCGAAGACGTCGCCACACACGGCCGCGGTCAGCATTCCCTTGCCGACGAAACCGGCATGCGCCGGCTCGTGTCCAGAGCCTCCGCCGGATACCAGCGCCACCTGCGACTTGTCCCAATCGCCGCGCAGAACCACGCGAATATGCGGATAGCCGTCAAGACGCACCAAAGAGCCGCCGCTGACGGCCAGCAGACCATCGATCGCCTCGGTGACCACGTCTTCCCGCTTGTTGATGAACTGTGCCATATCTGCTCCCTTACCCTAAGCGCATGCCGTCCGCGTCGAAATAGAGCGGCTTGTCCGGCTGGATTTTGACGATGTCTCCGCTCTTCAGCCTGGTATCGGCGTCGGTCACGGTGACGATGTCGTTTTTCTTGAATACCAAATGAAGGCGCGTCTGGTCGCCGAGATGCTCGACCCGTTTGACCAGTGCCTCCTGACCGTCGCCCTGGGTGATATGCTCAGGGCGCAAGCCGATGCTCACCGCTCCCGGCGGCGAGCCGGGGAACGTATCGGCGGCAAGCACATTGATCCGCGGCTGACCGAGCCTTGTCGCGGTGTAGAGGCTCACCGGCCGCTCATAGATTTCGCGCGGCGAGCCAAACTGCACCAGCCTGCCTTCGTGAAGAACGCCGATATGGGTCGCCATCGTCATCGCCTCGATCTGGTCGTGGGTGACGTAAAGCAAGGTGGCACCCGAATTGGCTTGGATACTCTTGAGTTCGATGCGCAGATCGGCCCGCAGCTTGGCGTCGAGAGAGCTGAGCGGTTCGTCCATGAGATAGATTTGCGGATTGCGCACCAGCGCCCGGCCGATCGAGACGCGCTGCATCTCGCCGCCCGAAAGATTGGTCGCCTTGTTGTCGAGCTTGTGAGAAATCTGCAGCATCTCCGCGATCGATTTCACCTTGCGGTCGATATCTGCCTTCGAAGTCCTCAACAGAGGTGATTTCAACGGGAATTCGAGGTTCTGGCGCACGGTCAAATGCGGATAGAGAGAATATTGCTGAAACACCATCGCGACATTGCGCTCGGCGGGCGTAAGGTCCCTGACGGAGCGGCCGGCAAAATAGATGTCGCCACTGTCCGGCTTGTCCAGACCCGATACCATGCGCAGCGCCGTGGTTTTCCCAGCGCCGGTCGGCCCCAGGAGAACGACGAAGGAACCGCCGGGGATCGTCAGGGACAGATTGTCGAGCGCCGCGTGGCCGGCAAATGTCTTCGTCACATTTTCAAGAACCACATCAACCATGACGCAAGACCCTCTCATTGGCTTCAGACAGCAGCGCCTGCCCTTTCATATCGTCGAAGATGGTCAGCGTTTGCGGATCGAATTCAAGACCGATGATCTCGCCCGACGTTACGGACTGCTTCGCAGGCGTGCGTGCCTTGATCTCCCCGTTGGGTGTGGCCATCGTGACGATCTGGGTCGTGCCGAGATATTCCGTGGCGAGCACCCGTCCGCGGTAGGCCGAGGCATCGGAAAAGCGGATGTGCTCCGGCCTGACCCCCAGCGTCAACTTTCCGCTGGCCCCCTGACGCGACAAGGGAACCGTAACCCGGTGTCCGGAAAGCTCGATGACATTGCTTCCGATACCGATCATGCCGTCAAAATCGAAGAAGTTCATCGCCGGGGAGCCGATGAACTTGGCCACGAATTTGGTGGCTGGCCAATCATAGATGTCCTGCGGCTTGCCGAACTGTTCAACGACGCCGTGGTTCATGACGACGATCTTGTCGCCCATCTGCATCGCTTCAAGCTGATCATGGGTGACGTAAACCGTTGTCGCGCCGATGCGATCGTGAAGGGCGCGCAGCTCCTCGGCCATATGTTCGCGAAATTCCGCATCGAGGGCACCAAGGGGTTCGTCCATGAAAAAAGCCTTCGGCCGGCGCACGATGGCACGGCCAAGCGCAACGCGCTGGCGGTCACCGCCCGACAGCCCGCCGACCGGCCGGTCGAGAATATTCTCGATCTTGAGGATACGCGCCACCTCTTCCACCCGCGTTTTCGCCTCGGCGCGAGACATTCCCTGGCTCAGCAGCGGATAGGAAATGTTCTTGCGTACATTCATATGCGGATAGAGCGCGAACATCTGGAAGACGAAGGCAATATCGCGTTGACTTGCCGGCTTCATGCCGACTTCCTCGCCATCGATATAGATTTCACCGCTGGTCGGCAGTTCGAGGCCCGCCATCATGCGCAACGTTGTGGTCTTGCCGCAACCCGACGGTCCAAGCAACATGAAGAACTCGCCGTCCTCCACGGTGAACGAGGAGGACTGGACAGCAGTGAATGCTCCGAACTCCTTGCGCACATTCTGAATTCTGATCTGTGCCATGGTTACTCCGGAAAATGACTGACGATGATGAACATCACGGTGCCCACCAGGGTGACGATGAAGGACGCGGAGTACAGCGACAGGGCGAATGGTTGCATCAGCATGAACACACCGAGCGCGATGAGGATCGATGCGACCATCTCCCAGGCGCCGCGCCTGAACCCGCGCAATCCCTTTATGAATTCCGTCATTTGCGGACAGCTCCAAATGTAATGCCGCGCAGCAGGTGCTTGCGA
Organism: Rhizobium sp. Root1334; assembly: GCF_001426665.1. GTDB lineage: Bacteria > Pseudomonadota > Alphaproteobacteria > Rhizobiales > Rhizobiaceae > Pararhizobium. The sequence goes on from NZ_LMEY01000001.1 coordinate 787,356, forward strand.
AGGACAATCGTGAAAATCATGACGGGCACGAGAAACAGCGTCGCGCCTGCGGCCACTGCTGGCCAATCCTGACCGCCGACACCGATGATGGTTGGAATGAAAGGTGGCGCGGTCTGGGCCGTGCCCGAGGTCAGGAGAACGGCGAAGGCATATTCGTTCCAGGCAAAGATCAGGCAGAAGATTGCCGTCGATGCGATGCCGGTCATGGCCTGCGGCAGGACGACCTTGTAAAACGCCTGGAAGCGCGTGTAGCCGTCGATCAGCGCCGCCTCTTCGTACTCGATCGGAATCTCGTCGATAAACCCCTTGAGGAGCCACACCGCCAGCGACAGGTTGACGGCCGTGTAGAGCAGGATCATGCCGGCATGAGTGTCATTCAGCCCGAGAGACCGGAACATCAGGAAGATCGGGATGGCGACGGCGATCGGCGGCATCATGCGCGTCGACAGGATGAAGAACAGCAGATCATCCTTGAGCGGAACCTTGAAGCGCGAGAAGGCATAGGCCGCTGCCGTGCCCAGCACGATGCACAGAACGGTCGAGCCGAAACCGATGATCATCGAATTCGAAAACCGCTCCAGGAAGCGCGATGGCCCGGCAATCACGAAACCATCCTTGCGCACGATACGGTCATACCAGGTGTTGGGTTCGCCGAGCTCCTTCAAATCCTGCTCCGTCGCCCGGGTGCGGGTAGTGAACAGGTTGACATAACCTTCAAGGGTTGGCTGGAAGACGGTCTTGGGCGGATAGGCGATGGCATCTGACGGTGACTTGAAGCTCGTCGCGATGATCCATAGGAGTGGCAGGATCGTGATCAGGGCATAGATAACGACAAGCGTTCCGGCAGCCCATTTCTGACGAACGGAAGGTTCTGTAACGGAATAGCTGCTCATCTTTGCTTCACCTTGTTCAGGGCTTTGACGTAGATCGACGCGAGGCCGAAGACTGTCACGAAAAGGATGACCGCGTAGGCCGACGCATATCCAGTGCGCCACTTTTCGAAGGCTTCCCGCTTAAGGTTGATGGACGTCAGTTCCGTGATCGACCCAGGCCCTCCCCCCGTCAGCTGAACCACGAGGTCGAACATCTTGAAGTTCTCGATGCCCCGGAAGAGAACTGCAAGCATCAGGAACGGCAGCACCATCGGAATGGTGATCGTCCAGAACTGCCGCCATTTGCTGGCGCGGTCGCACTCGGCCGCCTCGTAGATGCTGCTGGGGATGGAACGCAGGCCCGCCAGGCAGATCAGCATGACGAACGGCGTCCACATCCAGGTATCGACAATGACAATCGCCCAAGGGGCGAGCGAGACGTCGCCGATCATCGAAAAGGCGGAAGGGTCCGTACCAGTGAGATAACCGACCGCGTAATTGAACAGGCCGATTTGCGGCTGGTAGAGGAATGTCCAGAAATTGCCGACCACCGCGGGGCTCAACATCATCGGCAGGACGATGACCGTCGTCCACAGGTCGTTGCCGCGAAATTTCTTGTTGATCAGATAGGCCAGCGCGAAGCCGATCAGCACCTGCAGGACGATAGTCCAGATCAGGAAATGCGCCGTCGCCTGCATCGTCTGCCAGATATCCCCGTCCGTGAGGACGCTGATGTAATTTTTCAGCCCGACAAACTGAACCTCGGCATTGGGGCGGTTGACCCGGAAATTGGTAAAGCTCAGCCGCACTGTCCATATCAAGGGAAAGATGTTGACGGCGAGCAGCAGGAAGATTGATGGCGCCACGAACAGCCAGGCGATCGCTCTATCGGAGAGCCCTTGGCTGCGTTTGGACACGACAGGCGACGTTTCGCCCACGGCCCGGTCGGCCGATGAATCGAGCATGGTATTCCCCTAAATCAGAAGCAGCATAGTTCGCAGGACCGGCTGGCAACCAACCGGTCCTGCACAGACACCCGGAACCGCGGGGAGGTCACGCGGTCAGCGTCTAGTACTTGCCTTCGTCTTCGAAGATCGTCTTCCAGTCATCGACAAGACCATCAAGCGCTTCCTTGGCGGTGCCCTGCCCGGCAATGACGTAGTTGTGGAAGCGTTTCTGCGACGCCTGCAGCAGCGAGGCATAGGACGGCTCGGCCCAGAAATCCTTCACGATTGCCATGGAATCAAGGAAGGTCTGGGCATAGGGCTGGCTTTTGGCAAAACCCGGATCCTCGACCACCGCGCGCAGCGCCGAATACCCACCCAGCTGCCACCACTTGGCCTGGACGTCAGGCTGGGCGAACCACTTGATGTATTCAAGGGCTGCATCCTGCTTTTCGGAAACAGCAACCACCGAGATGCCCTGTCCGCCAAGCTGAGCGAACTGCTTGCCATCCGGCCCCGCCGGGTTGGGGAAGTAGCCGGACTTGTCGCCACCGACATTGGGGTCAGCATTGATGCCAGGCCAGGTGAAGGCGAAGTTCATCTGCAGCGCCACCTGGCCGGATTTATAGGCGTCGATGTTCTCCGACATATAGGCGTCGGATGATCCGGGAGGAGCGCAGCAATTGTAGAGCTCCTTGTAGAACTCCAGTCCTTTTACCGATTTGTCGGAATTGACATATCCGTCGAGTTCGTAGGGCTTGTCCGGGTTCTGGTATTCGAAGCCGTAGCTGTAGAGCACGTCCATTGCGCCCATGGTGATGCCTTCGGAGCCGCGTTCGGTATAGATCGCGGCGCCATACACGGTCTTTCCGTCAATCACGCGGCCCTGGAAGAATTCCGCGATGTGCTTCAGTTCTTCGAAGGTTTTCGGAACAGCAAGATCGTGGCCATATTTCTGCTTGAACTCGGCCTGCAGCTCGGGCCGCGAGAACCAGTCCTTACGGTAGCTCCAGCCGACGACATCGCCGAAAGCGGGAAGCGCCCAGTAGTTCGGCGTTCCCTTGGGCCATTCGGAATAGCCCGTGACGGTTGCCGGAATGAAGTCGCTCATCTTGATGCCTTCTTTGTCGAAGAAGTCATTGAGCTTCACATACTGGCCATTTTCTGCCGCGCCGCCGATCCACTGACTGTCACCGATCATCAGATCGCACAGCTTGCCGCCGGAATTCAGCTCGTTGAGCATGCGGTCTGCGAAGTTTGGCCAGGGAACGAATTCGAAGCTCATTTTATGGCCGGACTTGGCCTCAAAATCCTTGCTGAGCGCTACCAGCGCATTGGCCGGATCCCAGGCAGCCCAGCACAAGGTCAAGTCTTCCGCCTGAGCCGATGTTGCCGCTCCCAGCGACATCAGTCCGGTCACGACGCCGGCCGCTAATGCCGATTTCAGATATGAACGTGGCATGAAATCTCCTCCCTAGTGACACTCCGACCTCCATCGGCACGTGTCTGAACGCTCTTGGCGAGCACAACTAAGGCCAGCCCAGCGGACAAGCCCTCCCTCCAACACCCGGCTTCGCAGTCTGTCGACCGCCTTCGCCGCCGTCGTTGGCATGGTATAACTGAGGTGCGCACCTCAGTGCAAGATGATTTTGAGGTGCGCACTTCAATTTCTTGCTTTTTTGCGCAGACTGATGGAAAACAGGATCGGGCCAATGCGTAAGAACGGAAGACTATAGATGATACGACCCACCGCGAAGGATCTGGCCGAAGCCGCCGGCGTCAGCTTGGCAACGGTCGACCGGGTACTGAACGACAGGCCGAATGTCAGCGCCCGGGCGTCACGGAGGGTTCATGAGGCCATTGAAAAAATTGGCTTTGTCCGCAATCTCGCCGCAGTGGCTCTTGCCCGCAACAAAATCTATCGGTTCCGCTTCGTCCTGCCGAGCAAGGGAGATCAATATCTGCAGGAACTGCTTCAACGTGTGGCCGAAGCAAGCCGGACACTCAAATCCGACCTGACGGAAATTACCGTTGATCAGATTGCGACCGACGACCCCTATCAACTCTCACGGCATCTGGCGGCGATCGAAACCGAAGACGTGGATGGCGTTGCCGTCATGGCGCCGGAATCGCCACAGGTGCGCGATGCACTCGGCCGCCTGATGACGCGCGGCATTCATCTTGTCCAGTTTCTATCCGGCCAGGAAAAATTGAAGACCGCGGATTTTGTCGGCGTCGACAACTTCGCCGCTGGCGCAACCGCCGGCAGGATCATCGGCCGCTTCCTCGGCAACGAGCCCGGCAAGATCATGATTGTCGCCGAAACCATGGTGGCGCGCGACAGTATCGAACGCCGCCGCGGCTTCGACAGCATCATCAACGAACAGTTCCCGCACCTGCGCGCATTGCCATCGCTTGAGACCTATGGGGACCAGAGCCGGGCAGCCGCAATCATACAAAATGTCGTTGAACGCCATCACGATATCCGGGCGGCCTATGTCCTCAGCCCGGAAAGCCGAATCCCGGTTTCAGCGATCTCGCAGCACGCCGACCTGCAGAAAGTGACTGTTGTCGTCCACGAACGCACACCGTTCAGCGAGGAAGCCCTACGCACGGGCCGCATCGATGCCATCATCGCGCAAGACCCCGGCCACGCCGTCCGCAGCGCTGTCCGCATCATGCGCGCCCGCGCTGATCTGCGCGACCCCATAGCCGCGCAGGAAAAAATCAGGATCGAAGTTCTGCTGAAAGAGAACCTGTGAGCAAAACATCCAGGCGGGCCGCAACGGGCTTCCGTTAAATCCAGAAATGCGGCGATGCCTGGATACCGTTGAGGTAGAACCGGCCGAGATCATGCGCACAGGGTCGAACGCGCACCAGCAAAACCTCAACCTTCGCAGTGATTTCGTTCCAGCCAGCGCTTCGTAGCGCGGTCTGCATAGCCGTTTCTGCACATGTTTCCGGCTGATGGTCGGCGCGAGCGGCAGGCATGGCGTGACGTTCGAGAAAACGTGTCGCCCATCACGCGCCAACCGTCTTGAGCTTGTGCTCGGCCTGCAATTCACGCCGTTTGACCGCCTCGATGTCACGATAACCGTCAGCTGGATGGGTCTTGGGCAAGTAAGGTCCGTCACCGAACAGCTTTTCCCTGAGCGTCCCCGGCTTGTAGGCCGTGGGGTATGCGCCGCGCTTCTGCAATTCCGGCACGATATGGCCGACGACATCCTCAAAACTGTCTGGTGTCACCGCATAGGCTATGTTGAAGCCGTCGACACCGGTATCCTCTACCCACTCCTGCAGGATGTCGGCAATCCGCTCAGGTGAGCCGACGAAGACAGGCCCCATGCCGCCGATGCCGCCGAACTGTGCGAGTTCATCGATCGTCCACGATTTGTCGCCGCCGGCAATGTGCTCGACGAAGGAGTGGATCGCATTGGTTTCGATCTTCTCCACCACGTCAGTCCGCGCATATTGGCCAAAGTCGATACCGCTCCAACCAGACATGAAGGTCAGCGATCCGTCATAGGAGACGTAGCTCTTGTACTCCTCGAACTTCTTTTGCGCCTTCTCTTCGGTTTCGCCGGTGATGATGGTGATCAGCGTGTAGATAAACACCTTTTCCGGATCGCGGCCCGCCTGGGCGATGCGTTCCCGAATGTCGGCGACATAGCCCTTGAGCACTGATCGGGTCGGGGCGGCGACAAAGATGCACTCGGCATGGCCAGCGGCGAAAGACTTGCCGGGGCCTGACGCGCCGGCCTGATAGAGCACCGGCGTCCGCTGCGGCGAAGGCTCGCTCAGATGATAGCCCGGCACATCGAAATACTTGCCCTTGTGGCCGATCTCGTGAACCTTGGCCGGGTCGGTGAAGATGCGCTTCTCGCGGTCGCGCAGAACCGCACCCTCTTCCCAACTGCCCTCGAAGAGCTTGTAGAGCACTTCGACATATTCATTGGCGACCTCGTAACGGTTGTCATGGCCGCGAAGACCGCCTTGGCCGATATTCTTCGCTCCGCTCTCCAGGTAAGACGTTACGATGTTCCATCCGACCCGGCCTTTGGTGTGATGATCAGCCGTCGCCAGCCGGCGAGCGAAGGTGTAGGGGTGCTCGAACGAGGTTGATGCCGTGATGCCGATGCCGAGATGCTCGGTGGCGAGCGCGATCGGGGCGGCAAGCTGCAGCGGATCGTTCACGGGGATCTGCGCCGCCTGGTGGATCGCATGATAATTCGACCCCTTGTAGACGTCGTAATAGCCGATGACGTCGGCGATGAAGATACCATCGAAGATGCCGCGCTCCAGAGTACGGGCCAGATCCTGCCAATAGTCGAGATCCTTGTATTTCCACGACAGGTCGCGCGGATGCGACCACAAGCCCGGCGACTGGTGGCCAACGCAGTTCATGTCGAAAGCATTGAAACGGATTTGACGGGCCATGGATATCTCCGGTTTGCAGACTGACAGCATTGGAAATGCCGCCATAACCCGGACAAAAATAGTCGTAAATCGCCACAAATACAGATAATCTATGTTTTTTATATTCTAAATGGGGGAATCGAATTCCAGTGCGACGCCTCCCGATGAGACCCCGCAAGCCTTAAGTGATGATCGATGTGGTAAGCATTCGCAGCGCGAAAGATAGCGGCGAAACGCTGCGGCCCCGCGCGATCGGCCCATATGTCCGCAACCTGTATGTAGCGATACGGATTGTTGCGAAAAACTGAGATATAGATTGCTTCATTCACTTCAGCATTAGGACAGGTGCTACCTTTGCCGCCGATTGAAAACACCGGCAGTCCGAGGTGGCTTAAAACAAAACCACCGCCTCAAGACGATTGTCGAGGCGGCGGTAAACGCACGAGAGAAACGTTGGTCGCGGCTAAAAGGCCTCGAAATCTCCCGCAGCTTCGGTCAGCGGCTGCGAATGGCCATGCCGCAGCATGCCGTTGCCGAGCGACTTCTGCATATCGGCAAGCTTGACGAGATTGAGGGCGGTGGTCACATCGACAAGCCACGACTGCGGAATGGCCGCGGTGACGGTGTCGATGAACTCCGCAAGCCCGCGTGTCTTCTGAACGGCCAGATCGATCCCCTGCAAGACCTTTATCCGATCAGGCGATTCCAGAACCGCCTCGCCGTGGATATCGCTGAGCATCGGCTCTATCCGCTCGATGAGATAAGCCACATCGTAGAGTTCCGAAACGATGCGCATCATCACGTCCGGGAGTGCCTCATCGACGTGAGGCATATGGCTCTTCATTTCAGTCAGCATTTCACGCCCTCACGCTGGCAACCAATGCCGTTCGGAACTACCCCCACCGAACGGCTACGCTAAACACTTTGCCAAAGCACATCCCGGGCTTCCGGAATGTGACCCAAGCGCTAGAAAAACTCGATCGCATTGTCGACCGGCTTCGGCACCGGCCTTGGGCGCTGCTCCTGCGCCACGGCTTTCTGCGCTTCCACGCCCGTCAGCGCATATTGCCGGGCCCGGCCGCTCAGCGGCCAGTATTCAAGCTTGCGGCCGTGATCGCCACCAGTGCTCTCGCCGACCACCTGGATCCCCTCGTCCATCAGGAACTGGCGCGCGAACAGCGCGTTCTGCTCCCCGACATTCGAGAAGCGGGCGATCGTCTTCGCACCACCAAAGATTTTCGCCTCCAGCCGTTCGCGGCGGGCTCCTTTCTTCAGGAGCCCGTTGATCAGCAGCTCCATCAAATGCACGCCGTAACGCGTTGCATCGCCGCCCGACGAAATGGCATCCGCCGAGCCCGGCAGAAGGAAATGGTTCATGCCACCGACGCCTGCGACCGGATCGCGCATGCACGCTGCCACGCAGGAGCCGAGGATGGTCGAAAGCACGACATCTGGATCGTTGACCACCTTCCATTCGCCCTGGATGACATGCACACGCCTGGTCGCAGCCTCAGTGATCATTTCAATGCCCCAAATACGGCTTCGATTGCGGCCTTCATCTTTTCAATGGTGAAAGGCTTGGCGAGCACATTGTTGGCTCCGAGCGCTGCGGCCTTGGTGACCAATGCACGGTCGCCCTGCGCCGTCAGCATGATGAAGGCGGCCTTCTTCGTGGCCGGATTGTTGCGCACGGCAGCAAGCAGGCCAAGGCCGTCCATCTTCGGCATGTTGAAATCGGAAATCACCAGGTGATGCGGCTGCGCTGCCATGATCTTGGCACCCTGCTCGCCGTCGCCGGCAACCGTGATCTGCTTGAAACCGAGCTGCTGCAAGGCATCGCCCAGCAGCAGGCGGCTGGTGACCTGATCATCAACGATCAGAACTTTGATTTTTTCCGCTAGGGACATTATTCGCTTCCTTCTCTTCGGGCGGCAGTACTTTTCAGGACTTCTTCCCCGATTGAGCCGAGGGGGAGTTGTGTTTCGACGGCACCCAGTTCGTAGGCAACCCTCGGCATTCCATACACAACACAGGTTTTTTCATTCTGACCGAATGTGCGGGCACCTGCGTGGCGCATTTTCAAGAGACCGGATGCGCCATCACGGCCCATTCCGGTCAAGATCACACCGACTGCGTTGCGGCCTGCAAGTTCCGCAACGGAATCGAACAAGACATCTACGGACGGGCGGTGACCGTTGACCGGTTCGCGGTCCAGCAGGCGGCAGCTGGGTGATGTTGGATTGACGACCTGGAGGTGGCGTTCACCGCCTGGGGCCAGATAGATCTTGCCGATCTCTAGCCGAGCGCCATCCGTTGCTTCCGCAACCGTTGGGGCGCAGATGCGGTTGAGACGCTCGGCAAAGCTCTTGGTGAATGTGTGCGGCATATGCTGCGTGATCACCGTCGGCGGGCAATTGGCCGGGAATTTCTGCAGAACCGTGATCAGGGCTTCGACGCCTCCGGTGGACGATCCAATCGCGACAATCTTGCGGCCGGCCCGGTAGTCGGAAGCCGCATTGGTGCTGGCAGCGCTTGGAGCCGCGACCTTGTTGCCGGAAATGATGAACTTGCGCTGCGAGCGCGCCGCAGCCTTCACCTTTTCGGCAAGATCGCGAAACGGATGCGGATCGCCCGGCAACGGTTTGCCGACGCAATCGAAAGCCCCGATTTCGAGAGCCGCCAGCGAGGCTTCCGCGCCCTTGTGCGTCAAGGTCGAAACCATGATCACCGGCATGGGACGCAGACGCATGATCTTTTCGAGGAATTCCAGCCCATTCATGTTGGGCATCTCGATGTCGAGCGTGATGACGTCCGGGTCGAGATCCTTGATCGCCTGGCGCGCCTGCATGGCGTCGGCCGCCTGGCCAATGACCTGGATGTCGGGATCGCTGCTCAAAATAGCCGTGATCAGCCCGCGCATGGTGGCCGAATCGTCAACGACAAGAACGCGCGCAGCACTCATGAGCGGCCTCCATGTGGTTTACCGGTGTAGCGATAGGTGGTGATGCCGATATTGTCGAACACCGACTTCGCGTCGCCGGACACGCGTTCGGAATGGCCGATATAGAGATGACCCTTGGGGTTCAGCATGCCGGCAAAGCGCGACCAGATCTTCATCTGGGTGGGCTCATCGAAATAGATCACGACGTTGCGGCAGAAGATCACGTCGAACTGGCCCTTGAACGGCCACTGTGCCATCAGGTTGAGTTCGTTGAAGGTGATCAGCTTCTTCACCCGGTCATCGACCTGCCATTTCTGACGGCCGTTGACACTGGTTTCCGTGAACCACTGCTTGCGCATGGCCGGGCTGACGGTTTCAAGAGCCGTTGCGTCATAGCTTCCGGCCCGGGCCAGCGCCAGAATCTTCGGATCGATATCGGTTGCAAGAATACGGAAATCGAGGTCGGCCGCATTCGGCAGCATCGACAGAACCGTCAGCGCAATCGAATAGGGCTCCTGCCCGTCCGAGCAGGCAGCCGACCAGATACGCACCCGGCCACCGTTCTTCGCGCGGGCGATCAGTTCCGGCAGGACGTCCGATTTCAGGTGCTCGAAATGGTGGTTCTCACGGAAAAAGCGGGTAAAATTCGTCGTCAGGTGCGAAAGCATGTCGCGGCGCTCGGCGGCACCGGCAGGCGATGAGACCAGCTGGCAATATTCGCGAAAACCCTTCAGGCCGATATTGCGGATATGCTTGGAAAGCCGCGAGTAAACGAGCGAAGCCTTCGATTCATTGAGATAGATGCCGGCATCGGCATAGATCATGGCAGCGATCTCCACGAGGTCGCGGCGGGTCAGCGGATATTCTCCGCTCGCCAGGCACTCGTCCGGGGGCAGCTTGCTGTCAAAGGCGGCCGGCATGCTCATGCAGCTTCACTTTCGTAATGAGGAAAGACGGCCTCAAGCTCAATCAGGCAGATCATCCGCCCTTCGATCGCCAGGATGCCGCGGGCAAATGTCCGCTCGAACTCGGAGGTCATATCCGGCGTCGGTTGGATATCTTCGTCCTTGATCGTCAGGATGTCGGAGACCGCCTCGACCAGAAGGCCGACGAGCCGGTTCTTGACTTGCGTGACGATGATGACGTGGCGTACCGTCGGCTCGGCCGGCGCCATGCCGAGACGGGCGGACAGATCGATGATCGGCAACACTGCACCGCGCAGGTTGATGACGCCCAGAACATACTGTGGCGCATGTGGCATCGGCGTCGCCGGCGTCCAGCCGCGGATTTCCCGTACAGACATAACGTTGACGCAGAATTCCTGATTGCCCATGCGGAACGCGATCAATTCGCGCCCGCCATTCGCCAGACTTTTTGCCAGATACGTCATAGTCTTACCCTGCGGCGGCCAGCGATGTTTCGTGTTGCAAGGACTGGCCGCGCGAGGCTGCAACAACAGCATCGACGTCCAGAATAAGGGCTACACGGCCGTCGCCGAGAATAGTGGCGGCGGCGATGCCGGGCACGTGGGTGTAGTTGGCCTCGAGGCTCTTGATGACGACCTGACGCTGCCCCTGGATGGCATCGACCATCAGAGCACGCTGGCCACCGCCTTCGGATTCCACCAGAAGGGCGACGCCTTCGACCGGATTGGCCTGGGTTGCACGGAAATTCAGAATACGGCCGACATCGACCAGCGGGCAGAACGAATTGCGGATCGAGATCAACCGCTGCGTCGCACCGAAGGAATGAATCGCTGCGGCATCCGGCTGCAAGGTTTCGACAATCGCGGTCAGCGGCACGACCAGCGTCTGGCCGGCAACGGTGACGACCATGCCGTCGAGAACGGCCAGCGTCAGCGGCAGGCTCATGGTGAAGACCGAGCCATGGCCAGGCTTCGACGAGATGTTGATACGCCCGCCGAGCGCCTGGATGGAGCGCTTGACCACGTCCATGCCGACGCCCCGGCCGGACAGGTCGGAAACCTTGTCGGCGGTTGAGAAGCCGGCGTGGAAAATCAGGTTGTCGATTTCCTCGTCCGACAGATTGGCATCGGCGGCGATCAAATCGTTGTCAATCGCCTTCTGGCGCACCTTCTCGCGGTTGATGCCGGCGCCGTCGTCGGAGAGTTCGATGACGATACGGCCAGAGCGGTGCTTGGCGGTCAGCTTAACGGTGCCTTCGGCATTTTTACCGGCGGCAATACGCTTTTCCGGCATTTCGAGACCGTGATCGACCGCGTTGCGGATCATGTGGGTCAGCGGTTCAGCGAGCTTGTCGATGACGGTCTTGTCGACTTCAGTGTTTTCACCCTCGGTGACGAGGCGGACCGACTTGCCAGTGATATCGGCAATTTCACGGACAGTACGAGCCATGCGCTGGAAGACCGGCTTCACCGGCTGCGCGCGGATCGCCATGACCGAGTCCTGGATCTCGCGGGTGAGTTGCTGCAGCTCTTCGAGACCCATATTGATCGAGGAAACACCGTTCGAATCGTTCTCGATGACGCTCTGCGACAGCATGGCCTGGTTGATGACCAGTTCGCCGACGAGGTTGATCAGCCGGTCAACTCGATCGAGATCGACGCGGATGGTCGGAGCGGCGGCAGACGAAGCCTGCTGGGCATTGTTCTGGGCAGCGGCAGCGGCTGCACCCTTGTCAGCGGCGGGAGCACGCGACGCGCTGGCCGCCATCTGAACGACATTGGACGCAGCTTCGGCGGCCGCGACGGCTTCCTGCACGGCGGCGATCTGCTCTTCTTCTTCAACCACGCCAAGCGGCGCATCGGGCTCGTCGTCGAGCGCAGAGAGGTCAAACGGCACCGGCTGCATTGGCAGGTCGTCAGCGACAGCCTCCGAAGCCTCGCCCGTTTCGTGCGCCGTTACTTCGAGATCGCAATCCCACTCGGCGAATTCGAAGACCGAACGGATGGCATCTTCGCCCTTGTCGGTTTTGATCGAAACTTTCCAGGAGAAATAGGCCGCTTCCGGATCCATCTGGTCAAGGGATGGCAGGCCATCCATATTGCAATGGATGCTCATTTCACCGAGGCGCGAGAGATCGCGCAGGAGCAGCGTCGCCTCATTGCCCTTGGTATAGAGTTCCGACTTCGGCTTGAAGACAATTTCATAGGACGGAAGATCGGCTACAGCCTCATCTTCATCGCCGAAATCGTCAAAGGAGAAGGCGACGGGAACGAAGCCTTCATCGTTGCTGACTGGAGCCGGCGCGACAGGCGCCGCAACCGCTTTCGGGGCAGCCGCGACGGGAGCGGCCGCCGGAGGCGCCTCGCCCTTGGCCAATGCCTCAAGTTCACGGATCAGTTGCGCCGAACGCGCCTGATCGACACTGCCGCCGTCGCGGGCGACATTGGTGAGGTCGGCCAGCACATCTGCCGATTTCAGCATGACCTTCAGGACATCCTGGTTTGGTTCCAGCTTGTTGGAACGAACGCAATCAAGCGTGGTCTCGAACACGTGCGCGAAAGAGACCAGATCATCCAGCCCGAACGCTCCGGCGCCACCCTTGATGGAGTGGACCGCACGGAAAACCGCGTTCACCGTTTCCGGATCGCGATCGCCGTCATTGAGCCTCAGGAGACCGGATTCCAGTTCGGCGAGCTGCTCCTCGCATTCCTGAAAGAAAATCTCTTTGATTTCGTTCATATCCATGGCGGGAATCCTGGCGTTAGGCGGTTACGCGCTCGATTGCATCGATCAGCTTGGTCGGATCGAACGGCTTGACGATCCAACCGGTCGCGCCGGCCTGGCGTGCGCGGTTCTTCTTTTCCGCGTCGCTTTCGGTTGTCAGAACCAGGATCGGGATTGCCCGGAATTTCTCGTTCTTGCGCACGCCTTCGATGAAGCCGAAGCCATCGAGACGCGGCATGTTGATGTCGGTGACGATCACATCCGGATTGGCATCTTCAAGAACTTCGAGGCCCTCGATGCCGTCTTCGGCCTGGATCGTTTCGAAACCGGCATTGTTCAATGTCACCAGAAGCATGTTCCGGATGGTTCTGGAATCGTCGACTGTGAGAACTTTCTTTTTCATGTCTCAAATCTCCTTTGCCATCAGGTGGTCGATATTGACCCCGATGAGCTGTGTCGTTTTCGTAAATGCGTCCGACACCTTGGCGAAGGTGAAAGACTGATTATCCTCTTCCCAGCTTTTTGCCCCAGCCATCAGGACCTGAACGCAGAGGGCTCCGACGCGCTCGACCGCGGATGCATCGATCGCGAGCGGATTGCCGCGTAGAGCCATCAGCTTGCCATGCAGCGCGTTGGCCTCGTTGAGGTCGAGGACCGGAGCGAGGCTCAAACTTTTCCGAGCGGCTTTCTTGGCTGCCATCTCTACTTTCCTTGTCTGGCTGAGAGTAATTTACACGGATGGTTCAACTGGTTTTCAGTGCGCCCACGCGAACGCAGATACTGTCCCTCAACGATCGCCAGTCTCGGCAATGTGTGTTTGCAACGGCTCTGCATCAGCGCGACCACCCGGCAAGACGGCCCTGAAGACCATAACTGTCATCGAAGCCGTCATTGTTTTCGCCCGCGATTTCGCCCGGCCGTCCGGCTGGCGCAATCACCGCAGGCGTCGAATAGGACGATGTGAAGGCGGTCTTCGGCGCCTGCCGCTGGACATGGAACTGGCGAATGGTCTGGCCGAGCTCGAGAATGACGGTATGCAAGTCGTCGCAAGTTTCCTTGGCGCCCGCCGCCTGCTGGGCACTGGCGCCGATTTCGGCACCGATGCGACCGAGATCGGATGTTGCGGCCTGAAGACCGGTGACCTGTTCGGCGGTTTCTTCGGCGATACCGGCGATCGCATCATTGATGCCGCGCACCTGCTCGACGATATTGCTGATGGCGTCCTGGGTGCGGCCAACACGCTCGACCCCCGCCTCGACCTGGGACTTGGTGCTCGATACCAGCTGCTTGATTTCACGGGCCGCATCACCAGAACGCTGCGCCAAGGCGCGCACTTCCTGGGCAACGACCGCAAAACCGCGGCCGCTTTCGCCAGCACGCGCCGCCTCGATGCCGGCATTCAGCGCCAGCAGATTGGTCTGGAAAGCGATCTCATCGATGACACCGATGATCTGTCCGATTTTTTCCGCAGACGCTTCGATATCGGCCATCGCCGAAATGGCCTGTCCGGCAATCTCGCCGCTGTGTTCAGCCGACTGGCGGGTCACGGCAACGCTCTTTTCGGCCGCCCGCGTCTGGGTGGCATTGTGCTTGACCCGGTCGACGATAGCACCGAGCGACCGGACGGTCTCGCCGAGCACGTCCGACTGCTGTTGCGCAACCTCGGCAAAGTGTCCAGTCTGACCGGCAAGATTGCGCGACGATGTTTCGAGCGTGACGGCGCGGTCCGCAAGACCGATGAATTCGTTCTGGATGGCGTCGAGCGCACCATTCAGGCCCTGGGCCAACGGCTGGTATGCCGTGGCCACGTCTTCGGACGTGCGGACGGAAAGGTCGCCGCGGCCAAGCGCCTGGGTGACATCGCCAAACAGAGCCAGTGCCTCGGCTTCGCCTGCCTTGCGCTGTTCGGCCAGCTGGCGCTGGTGGCTGTGGCGCTGTTCGTTGAAGCGCAGGGAAACGCAAATCTCGGTATCGACGAACACGGTGCGGACGAGGGCAGCGACGAGATCCGTCAATTCCTTCCTGCTCGCCTTGCCAAGCGACAGCATCGATTTCGGCCAGAACTGCTCGATCATCGAACAGATCAGGCGTTCGAGCACAACCGAATGGCCGGCAATCTGCCAGCGCGGGTCAAGGCCCATCTTGCTTTCGGTATCCGACAATACCTTGACGCGCTCGGCATAGAGGCTGTCGAAGCGGGCGTCGGTCAGCACGCTCCAATGCGACGACTGGAGGTCATGCAGCCGGTCGATCTGGCGGTCGCTGGTGAAATGGCGCGCGGCATCCGGAAAGGTCTGAAGACGCTGGAACAGGTCGCGCAACGCAAGCTCGACCTCTGTTCCAAGCGACTGGCGGTGTTTTCGCAAAACGTCGGTCTGGTCTTCATCAAGCCCGGCAAAACGCAAGCGCTCCAGCAGGCTGCCTGCCTGAGCTTTCCTCGTCTGATCTGGCGATGTTTCCTGCCTCACGCTTTTCCCCGGTCCGGTATCTCATCTCTGCAAACCGCATGGCTTTCAGAGGTATCCTGTAGAAAATCAAACTCTTGCGGCATGTCCGCATGCCGTGAACGGCGCACAGTGCATCCACTCGTCACCGGATGTTCGAAAGGGGCTTTGCCCAAGCATGCCGTCTTGCAAGACGCCAAGTGGCGACGGCTATTGCCGGCTGGCCACGGCGATCGGCCGCTTCGTTCCCAAGAAATATCCGGTGAAAGTGCATACCGGGTCAGAACCGGTTCGTCGGTACGGCGTCATGCCTTGCGGGGAAGTAGATTTTCCCACTCCAACGTGTACGACCATGTTTATGGTTAATTCCTTGCTTGAAGGTTAACGGTTGATAGTCCGTATCTTCTTTCACTAAAATTGGCGGCATATTGCCTTCACGGGGCGCAACCGCCTGTGAAACGGGGGTTTGTGCGGCATTGGAGAAACAACAGGTTTTCAATGGTAAAACTTGGCAGTTGAACTTGAGACACCCCGCCATTAACTACTGCCTATTCTGACCGGCACAAGCCATACGCAAGCATAGCCGGCCAAGGTGAAGCGGCATCATGATGATGACGTAGAAGGAACGGGCAATGATTGTTCTGGGACTAAGCGCTACGCTTATCGCCACCCTGACACTGGCAGCAGTCTCCATCCTCCTGACTATCGAGGATGATAGCAAATCTGTGAACGCCCGGATCTTCTAGGATATAGTCAAATCATACGTCGGTCCGGCAGCATATTTGTGTTGCAGGACATGCCGTATTGTTGCGTGTCCTTGGACACGCGAAGTGCCGCAGACCTTGAAGGCTGCAGCCGCCAGTTTGCCCCTCGTTTTCCCACGGTTCCTTGAGCGCCAACGCTACAGCCGGTGAGACCCGCCCCGAAGGGCGGGCCGCAGGGTCATTCGGCTGGAGCGTATTGCGCGCCTGCCGGGATTTCGGCACGGCGCGGCAGTGTCAGGGCAACGATCAGCCCCAAAACGGTTCCCACAGCAGCCAGATAGACGGCGAACCGGGTCCCTTCGATCAGCCCGGCCACGGCCGTTTGGCCGGTCGCTTCGCCGACGCCGTTGGCGACAGCAACCAGAATGGCGAGGCCGACGGCCAATCCAACCTGCAGGCTGGTCGATGCCATGCCCGACGCCACGCCCTGTTCCTCCTGCGCAACCCCAGTTGCCGAGACGATCCACATGGCAGTCCACACCATGCCCTGGCCGACACCGAGCACAGCCATGCCCGGGACAAGCCCCGCATAGCCCCATTCCGGCGAAATCCCGTAGGCGAACGCAACCATGCCGGCGACGCTGAGGACCTGGCCGATCACCAGGCTTGTGCGAACGCCCGAGCCCGTCGCCATGCGCTCGCCCAGTTGCGTGCCCACGAAGATGGCAATGGCTGGAACGAGGAAGGCCAGGCCAGTCCACAGGGCGTCAAAGCCGAGCATGCCCTGGAAAAGGACGGTCTCGAAGTAGGGCAACGCACCCAAGGTGGCGCCGAAGAACAGCGTCAGCAGCATGCCCGCCAGCGCGTAGCGGTTGGACAACAGCCGCAATGGCATCAGCGGATCATCGCTGCGGGCTTCGATGACGAAGAAGGCTGCCAGCAGGATCAGACCGGCAACCAGAGCCACCAGGATCGAAGACGACGCCCAGCCAACTTCCGGCCCTTCAACGAGGACGTAAACCAGCAGCGTAATGCCGATTGTCGCGGTCAGCGCACCCGGAAGATCGAAGCTGCGATGCGAGCCCTGGCTGACATCACGCGGCATGACGATCAGGGCACCGGCGATGATGATGACAACGAGTGGCACGTTGACGTAAAACACGGCAGGCCAGCCATAAGCACTGGTGAGGATGCCGCCGAGAAGAGCGCCGACCGTCAGGCCGGAAGCACCGGCACCGCCCCAGATCGCCAGGGCGCGGTTGCGTTCTCGCCCCTCGGCAAACAATGTGGTGACGAGAGACAGGGTTGCGGGAAACAGCAAGGCGCCGCCGACACCCTGGATGGCCCGGGCGATGATCATGGCACTTGGACTTGCCGCCAAACCACCGACCAGCGAGGATACGCCGTACAGCGCGAGGGCAAAGATGAAGATACGGCGGCGGCCGAGAAGGTCGGCGGCGCGGCCGCCCAGAAGCAGGAAGCCGCCAAAGGCGACACCATAGGCGCTGACTACCCATTGCAGGGTCTGGCGCGAGAAACCAAGTTGCGCGCCGATGTCAGGCAATGCGACGAAGACGATATTATAGTCGACAGCGATGACGAGCTGGGCAAAGGCGAGCAGGAACAATGTCCAGCCCAGCCGCCGGTGACCGCCGGTTGCGGGTGATGGTGACATGATGGATATCTCTTTGTTGCGGGAGCAAGGCTGCGCAGTCTTGATGATTTGATAGTACGGATAGAATCGTACAATTGTCAACGTGACGCAGTCAAAAAGTTTGACTGTACGCGAACTGTTTATTATCTTCGCATGATGAACGACCATCATCCCACGCGTGAAGACCTTCGCCTGCCCGACATCCTTTTGGCTCTGGGAAACCCCATCCGGCTGGCCGCGGTCAAACAGATTGCGCTCGGCGAGTGTATCTGCAGCGATTTCGTGACCGATGTTTCGAAATCGACGATGACGCATCATTGGCGCGTGCTGCGCGAGGCCGGGGTCATCCGGCAACGGCCGGAGGGCCGGGTCATCTATATGTCCTTGCGGCAGGATGACCTGGAGGCGCGGTTTCCGGGCCTCTTGTCAGCAATCTTCTGCGCCGACAACAGGGCCGGATCGGCATAAGCGACGCATGCGTCCCCGGCGCCGTCTATAAAGACTGGATGTGTTTCATCCAGCTTGCCGCATAGGCAACATACGTTTCAGGAACGGAACCTTTAAATTCCACCGTGTGCGCCTGCGCCTGGCTGGCATCGGCAAGACAGGCGGCGCCAAGGCTGGTCCCGGTGGCACTCTGGCTGCCGATCAGCACCGGCCGGCCGGTCGCCGCCTTCAGCATCCGCAGATAACTCGAATTGACCGCAAACGGCCCTTCGACCACGATCTCACCTTGAGCGCCGATCAGTTCGAGCGAACTGGCCGTCATCATCGCCAGATGGAAAGAAACAACGGCGAGCCGCTGCGGGCCTGTCAACGAGGCCTCGTCGCAGGTCCAGCGCGCCTTGGCATGCGGGAAAGGCCCCGAACCTTCCGGCACCGATGGCAGAAGCATCCATTGGGCAGCCGCCACGTGCGCCTCGACATCCTCCGAAACCGCGACTGCCGGATCAGTGATCAGCGTCGAGAATGCCCGTCCGCCCATGAACCGCGCCGATGGGACGGGATCGCCGAGCGCATTGACGTTGATCAGCGTGTCGCGCGCTTCGTCCAGCGCCACTTTCCTTGCGCCCATCGCCATCATCACCACCCAGGTCCCGGTGGACACAACCGAGAAAGGGGCGGCCCGCGTCAGCACATGCGGAAGCAGCGAGGAATTGGAATCGTGAATGCCGCAATAGACCGGCAGACCGATGGGTAGGCCGGTGTCCCTCGCCGCCTGCGGTGTCAATCCACCCAGAACATCGCTGGCGCGCCGAACGGGTGCAAACAGCGGCCGCCAGCCGCGAGTGTCGACCATCGTGGAGAAGTCGGCAAAATAGGGATTCCACAGATCGGTATGGCAGCCGAGCGACGTCAGTTCGGTGGAAAGAACACCGGTCAGCCGGTAGGACCAATATTGCGCATAGGTCAGGATGCTGGCGACATCGGCAAACTGGTCAGGGAATGTCTGTTCCTGCCAGTAGATCTGCGCACCGATGTTCAATCCCATTGGTAGCCGCGCCGCGCCGGTCTCGGCAAAGAGCGGACGTACTTTGTCATAGTCACCGGACAGTGTGTCAGGGCCGGTGAATTCATAATCCAGTAGTGGCAGGGCGAGATCGCCGTTCTTGTCGAGCAGCACCGCTGTTGCCCCATGGGTGGTCACCGAGATCGCGTCGAACGGCGTCTCGGCATTCAGTGCGGCGAGACTTTCGGTGATGAAACGCCACAGGCGCTCGACATCGAAATGCGGATAGAGACCTTCGGTCACGACGCCGTTGGCGGTCTTGCGCACCGCCGTTTCCTCGAACCGGTCGAGATCAACCAAGGCGACCTTGGCATTCGTCTTGCCGATATCGATGACGGCGATGGTCTTCATGGGATCACTTCATATGAAAGACGGGAACAAGCGGGACGGCGACCGGTTCGTTATCGGCCTTCGTCTCCATGATGTCAGCCATATAGGCCCACCATTTCTGCATCACCGGATGTTTGGGCAGATCGGCCATGGTGTGATCATCCCGCCGCCAGAGAACACCGAACAGCAGGTTAGTCTCTTCATCGAGATGGATCGAGTAATCCGACACCCCGGCCTCCGCCAGCAACGCGGACAGTTCCGGCCAGATCGCGTCATGCCTCGCCTTGTATTCTTCAGTCATGCCTGGGTTGAGCCGCATGCGAAAAGCGTATTTTTCCATAATATCCTCAATGCGCCCTGCGGCGGCGTGCGCGTGACCACAGGATCGGCAATGCGATGACGGAAATCAACAACACGCCGATGAAGATCGACATGACGATACCCGGTACATTGAGAAGCCCGAAGCCGAAGGTGACCATGCCCATGATGAAGGCGGCAAGCACGACGCCCGGAATGGTACCGGAGCCGCCGAGAATGCTGACACCACCGAGCACCACCATTGTCACCACTTCCAATTCGACACCGAGCGCGATCGACGGACGCGTGGAGCCGAGGCGCGAGGTCAGGCAGATCGAGGCAATGCCGGCCATCAGGCCCGTGAGCAGGAACAGGATGAACTTGACCCGGCCGACGCGGACGCCGGAAAACAGCGCCGCCGTCTGATTGTTGCCGATGGCATAGACGGCGCGGCCAAAATTGGTCTTGTGCAGCAGCACGCTGTAGACAATTGCGAAGAACACGAACAGCGCGAATTCGAACGAGAAGACCCACCAAACATAGCCTTGGCCGAAATAGGCGAAGCTGGCCGGATAGCCCGTATAGGCCTGATCGCCCAATATGATGAAGGACAGGCCGCGAAACAGGCTCATAGTGCCGATAGTCACCACGATCGATGGCAGGCCCAGACCGGTGATCAGCAGGCCGTTGATAGCACCGCAAAGCAGACCGGTGCCGAGACCGACGACGACAAGCATCGGCATATCGGCGCCCATGGTGACGGCAAGCCCCATGGCGGTCGAGGACAAAGCGATGATCGAGGCGACGGAGAGGTCGATCTCGCCGGAAATGATGACCAGAGCCATGGCGAAGGCAATCAACGCCTTTTCGGTGAAATTGAACGTCGCGTCGGACAGGTTCCACGGATCGAGGAAATAGGGCGACGCGAAGGAATTGATCGCGAAAATCGCAATCGCCACCACCAGAAGCAGGCTCTCCCAGCTTTTTAGCGCCCGGCTGCCCCGACTTTGCAGCCGGTCCGGAATGATCCGGGGTGAAAGATGCGCCTCCGCCATCAGACCGCCTCCGCTTTCTTCAGAATGACACGTCCCTTGCGCTTTTCGGTGCGGGCGTTGACGGCAACAGCGATGATGATCACCGTTCCGGAAATCGCCAGCTGGGCAAAGGGCGAGATATTGATGACCGGCAGAGCATTCTTGATGACGCCGAGGAACAGGCCGCCGAGCACGGCACCGCCGACCGAACCGATGCCACCGGCAATCGAAATGCCGCCAATGACGCAGGCCGCGATGATATCGAGTTCGAAACCGGCGGCGATATCGACGTAAGCAACGGCATAGCGCGATACCCAGAGATAACCGGCGAGACCCGCGAGACCGCCGGACAGGCAATAGGCGAAGAAGCGCGTGCGGCCGACATCGATGCCGGTATAGACGGCCGCATGCGGATTGCCGCCGACAGCGAAGAAAGCCCGGCCGACCGCCGTGCGCGTCATCAGGATATAGACGGCGGCGATTGCCAGAACTGAGAGCCAGGACAGAACCGGAAAGCCGATCAGTGATGTGCGTGGCAGCGCCTTGAAGGCATCGCTCATCTGATGGGCGTTGATCCACGCGCCCTTGCTCAGAAGGAAAATGCTCCCGCGAAAGATGGTGAGCGTTCCGAGCGTCACGACAATCGGCGGGATTTCCAGCTTCCAGACCAGCAGGCCATTGATCGAACCGAGGAGAGCGCCAAGGGCCACAACCACCAAAATGACCAGCGGAATCGGAATGCCCGGAAACGCCGCATTGAGCATGGCGGCGACCATGCCGCACAGCGCCAGATTGGCCGCCATCGACAGATCGATGCAGCGCGTCAGAATGACGGCCATCTGGCCGAGCGCCAGAATGATCAGGATCGACGTGTCATTATAGACACGCGCCAGATTGGCAGGCGCGATAAAGCCTGGGAAACGCAGGGTAATCGCCGCAAGCAATATAGCGATGGCGACGACCAGCAGGATTTCGCGGTTCTTCAACAATTTTGCCATCACGCAGCCTCCCCGATGCCAGCGGCGGCCCGCACCAGCTTTTCAGCCGTCAGTTCGGCACGCTCAAAACGCCCGGCAATGCGGCCTTCGCGCATGACGATGACCCGGTCGGCCATGCCCATGATTTCGGGAATTTCCGAGGAGACCATGATGACACTCAATCCCTGCCCTGCCAGTTCGCTCATGAAGGCATGCACCGCAGCCTTGGAGCCGATATCGATGCCCTTTGTCGGTTCATCGAGGATGATCACTTTCGGCTGCGTCGCCAGCCATTTGGCGATCACCACCTTCTGCTGGTTACCGCCTGACAGTGTGCCGACATCCTGATCGAGCGAGGCAGCGCGAAGATCGAGGCGCTGCGTATAGTCGCGCGCCAGGGCAAACTCATTGGCGAGCTTCAGGAAACCGGCCCGTGAAGTCTTCTGCAGCGAAGGCAGCGTGACGTTCTGGAAGATCGGCAGGCCGATGATCGCGCCTTGACGGCCGCGCTCCTCCGGTACGTAAACGATACCGGCCTCGATCGCCTCGGCGGGAGATCGGATGACCAGCACTTCGCCGTGAAGTTTGACCGCACCCGCGGATGGCCGGGTGATACCGATCAGCGACTGCATGAATTCGGAGCGGCCCGCACCGATCAGACCGTAGAAACCAAGGATTTCGCCGCGGCGCAGCTCGAAATTGATGTCTTCGAATTCAGTCGGATGACGGTAGCCCGAAACCGTCAGCACCGGTTCGCCGATATCGACATCGACCTTCGGGAAGACCTGACCGACATCGCGGCCGACCATCATTTTGACCAGCTGATCCTGGGTGACGTCGGCAATCAACCCCTCGCCGACCATGCCACCATCACGGAATACGGTGTAGCGGTCGGCAATGCGGAAGATTTCATCGAACTTGTGGCTGATGAACAGGATCGCCTTGCCGTCTGCTTTTAGCCGGTCGATCAGTTCATAAAGCTCATGGATTTCCTTGTGCGACAGGGCAGCCGTCGGCTCGTCCATGATCACGACGCTGGCGTCGATCGACAGGGCGCGGGCAATCGCCACCATATGCTTGTTGGCAATGCCGAGGTCGCGCAGCCGGATGGTCGGATCGATATCCGCACCGACACGGCGCAGCAGGTCACGGGCATTGTTATTGAGCGTCGTCCAGTCGATCAGCCCGAAACGGCCGCGCGGCGCATGGCCGAGGAAGATGTTTTCAGCGACCGACAGTTCATCGAACAGCACGGTTTCCTGATGGATCGCCGTGACACCGGCGTGTGCGGCGGCCATGGCCGTCGGGAAATGGGTTCCTTCCCCATTAACCCGGATCGTGCCGCCGTCCGGCTGGTAGATGCCGGTGAGGATTTTCACGAGCGTCGACTTACCCGCGCCGTTTTCGCCGATCAGCGCCGTGACGGAGCCGGGATACAAGGCGAGCGAGACGCCGGACAGCGCTTTAACGCCCGGAAAGGACTTGGAAATGCCCTCAAGCGCGACAGCGGGTTTCATCCGCGATGTGGTCGTTTCCTGCAGCAAGAGGCAATCCACCGGTGTGATTTGAAATTGAAAATTATCGGCAGGCTATCGCTTGCGCGATTGCCCCTCACCCTAGCCCTCTCCCCGCAGGCGGGGAGAGGGGATGACCGAGGCCGCCGCTTGTTCCTTCTCCCCGTTTACGGGGAGAAGGTGCCCGACAGGGCGGATGAGGGGCATCAGCCTGCGAGTAGGCCTTCAAAAATCAGAAGATCTTGGCGAACTCTTCGACGTTCTTGGCATCGTAGACGAACGGGTCGGCCATGGCGCCTTCGTTGTTGTCGTCGAGCTTGACGGTGCCCATGCGGCCCATCTTCAGTTCGGCGCCCGGCTTTGCTTCCGCACCGCCGATCAGGTCATAGGCGATCATGGTGGCGGAATAGCCGAGGTCGATCGGGTTCCAGATGGCGAAGGACTTCGACGAACCGGCCTTGACGTGGCCCGCCATTTCCGAGGGAAGGCCGAGACCGGTGACGTTGATCTGGCCGACCTTACCCGCGTCTTCAACGGCCTGCGCTGCCGCAACGATGCCGACGGAGGTCGGAGCGATGATCGCCTTGAGGTTCGGGTAGGACTGAATGAGGCCCTGCGTTTCGCGATAGGACTTGTCGGCAAGGTCATCACCGTAAACGGTGGCAACGACATTGATGCCCTTGTAGTTGCCCTGAACCTTCTTCATTTCCTCGATCCAGGTATTCTGATTGGTCGAGGTGGCCGTTGCAGAGAGAACGGCGACGTCACCGCCATCCGGCAGCTGGTCGGCGGCAAGCTTGATGATCATATTGCCGATCAGCGGGCTGGACGACGGGTTCAGGTGCATCGAACGTCCTTCCTTGGCGACACCCGAATCCCAGGAAATGACCTTGATGCCGCGGTCCATGGCCTTCTTCAGCGCCGGAACCAGGGCATCGGTGTCGTTGGCCGAAACTGCAATCGCATCGACCTTCTGGGCGATCAGCGAGTTGATGACCTCGATCTGGCCTTCGGCCGTCGTCGTCGTCGGGCCGGTGTAGATCACCTCGACATCGCCGAGTTCCTTGGCCGCTTCCTGGGCGCCCTTGTTGGCCGCTTCAAAGAAGCCGATGCCGAGCGCCTTGACGACCAAGGCGATCTTCTTGTTTTCCGCATGCGCCGCGCTTGTCATCAGTGCCAGCGAAACCGCTGTCGTGACCATCAATGCCTTGAAAATTTTCATGACGTTCTCCTCCCTGAAGCCGCGCGGTCACAATGATCGCGTTCATTCGGCCGTATGCTCTCAAAACTTTGCCAGCCGGCTTGATGCCATCGGCGGTTCCCACTCCCCTCCTCCCGCCGACCTTATGCCGACGAGGAAGCATTCTCTTCAACAATGCCCGAGCGCGTATTGGCGATGACCAAGCCGACGCCTGCATCTTCGAGCATCTGGACATGCCGGTCCTCGATGCCCGAATCCGTGATCACCGTGGTGATGCGCTTCAGCCCACACAGAATGAGGCTGGAACGTTTGTGAAATTTCGACGAGTCGATCAGGACAACGAGTTCATCGGCCTGGTCGATCAGCTTCTGCTCCGCCTGGATGAGCAGCGGATCGCCTTCCATCAGGCCGAGCGGGCCGAGCCCCTGCGCACCCATGAACATGCGGCGCGCATAAAAATTGCGCGTCACGTCATTATCGAACGGGCTGAGGATGATGTTCTGCTCCCGGTAGATCGTGCCGCCGGAGAGCATCACGGTGTTCTTTGAGTGCTTGAGCAGGTGCTCGGCAATCGGAAAGGAGTTGGTGAACACCTGCATGCGGCGATTGGCGAGGAAATGCACCATCTGGAATGTCGTGGTGCCGCCATTGATGATGATCGGCTCGCCATCCTGACAGAGCGCCACGGCCTCCTTGGCAATCGCCTGCTTCTGGCGGGCATGCAAGCCCTCGTTGACACTGAACGGGCGGCCGGCAAGGCCGACGAACTGCGGTGGATTGATCGCTTCAGCACCACCGCGCACCCGGCGCAGGCGTTTTTGCACATGCAGCGCCGCGATATCCCTGCGGATCGTCGCTTCAGAACTATCGGTCAGATCGACCAGTTCAGGCACGGTGATGACCGGCTTGTCCTGGACCGCTGACAGAATGATCCTGTGTCGCTCTTTCTCGTGCATTAGGTTCCTCCAATATTGTCTATGCTTCCATCATGACCGCGCATTGTCAATCACAAACAATCATATTTTTTCATTGTGCAGTGCAATATGATTGTTTTTGATCGTTTATGATTGACATGCGGCCGAATTTTGTGTGATCTGATCGCAACGAATGCGCCCTTTGCCCCGCAAAATCCAGCAGGCCAGCGCAAAATTGACCGGGAGGAATGATCGATGCTCGACAAGCAACAAGGCTCGCGCCTTGCCAATCTCTGGGATGACGCCAAGGCAGCCGCGATGAGCGAGCCGGAACGGCTTCTCTATCGTTCCAACCTGCTCGGTTCCGACAAGCGCATCACCAATTACGGCGGCGGCAACACCTCCGCCAAGGTCATGGAAAAAGACCCGCTCGGCGGCGGCACGGTCGAGGTTCTCTGGGTCAAAGGCTCCGGCGGTGACGTCGGCACTATCAAGATGGACGGCTTTTCGACACTCTATATGGAGAAGCTGGAAGCGCTGAAGGGCCTCTATCGTGGCCTTGAGCATGAAGACGAAATGGTCGGCTATCTGCCACACTGCACCTTCAACCTCAATCCGCGTGCCGCTTCGATCGATACACCGCTGCATGCCTATGTGCCGAAGAAGCATGTCGATCACATGCATCCGGATGCGATCATCGCCATTGCAGCATCGAAGAACAGCCGGGAACTGACCCAGAAAATCTTTGGCGCCGATATCGGCTGGCTGCCCTGGAAGCGTCCCGGCTTCGAGCTTGGCCTTTGGCTTTCGAAATTCTGCGCTGAAAATCCGAACGCACGCGGCCTGATCCTAGAAAGCCACGGGCTCTTTACGTGGGGCGACACAGCCAAGGAAGCCTACGAGACCACCGTCGAGATCATCAACAAGGCGATTGCCTGGTTCGAGACCGAGAATACCACTCCCGCCTTTGGCGGCGCAGTAAAACTCGTTCTGCCGGCCACTGAGCGCCGCGCCATTGCGCTGAAACTGATGCCGGTCATTCGCGGCATGATCAGTGCCGACGAGCGCAAGCTTGGGCATTTCGACGATAGCCAGGCCGTGCTTGATTTCGTCACATCGAAAAACCTAGAGCCACTGGCAGCGCTCGGCACGTCCTGCCCTGACCATTTCCTGCGCACCAAGATTTGCCCACTGGTGATCGATTTCGATCCGGCCTATCCGGACATCGACAAGACGCTGGCCGGCCTTGAAGCCGCGATCGCCGAATACCGCGCCGGTTACGCCGCCTATTACGAACGCTGCAAGCGCAGCAACAGCCCTGCCATGCGCGACCCGAATGCGGTCGTCTATCTCATCCCCGGCGTTGGCATGATCACCTTTGCCAAGGACAAGGCAACGGCCCGTATTTCCGGCGAATTCTACGTCAACGCCATCAATGTCATGCGCGGCGCATCCGGCGTCTCGACCTATGTCGGCCTGCCGGAACAGGAAGCCTTCGATATCGAATACTGGCTGCTTGAAGAAGCCAAACTGCAGCGCATGCCGAAGCCGAAAATGCTGGCCGGCAAGATCGCGCTGGTCACCGGCGGCGCCGGCGGCATCGGCAAGGCGACAGCTCACCGCCTGATGCAGGAAGGCGCGTGCGTCGTGCTTGCCGATATCGATGAGGCGGCGCTTGCCTCCGCCTTGGGCGAACTCGGTGGCCGCTACGGCAAGGATTTCGTCCGCGCTGTCACCATGAACGTCACCGATGAAGCCGCCGTAGAAAAGAGCTTTGCCGACACGCTTCTCGAATTCGGCGGCCTCGACATCCTCGTTTCCAATGCCGGTCTCGCCTCTTCTGCGCCGATCGAAGACACGACGTTGGCGCTGTGGAACAAGAATATGGATATTTTGGCGACCGGGTATTTCCTGGTATCGCGCGAAGCCTTCCGTATCTTCCGCAACCAGAAGGCTGGCGGCAACGTTGTCTTTGTCGCCTCCAAGAACGGCCTTGCCGCCTCTCCCGGCGCATCCGCCTATTGCACGGCCAAGGCTGCCGAAATCCATCTCGCCCGCTGCCTGGCGCTCGAAGGCGCGTCCGCCCAGATCCGTGTCAACGTCGTCAATCCGGATGCCGTTTTGCGCGGTTCAAAGATCTGGAGCGGCGAGTGGAAGGAACAGCGCGCCGCCGTCTACAAGACGGATATGGAAGGACTGGAAGCGATGTACCGTGAGCGATCGATGCTGAAACTCAGCGTCTTCCCGGAAGACATTGCCGAAGCGATCTACTTCCTCGCCTCCGACATGTCGGCCAAATCGACTGGCAACATCATCAATGTCGATGCGGGCAATGCCCAGTCGTTCACGCGCTGAGCCGGAGAAGCCCCATGACACGGATGATCAAACAAGACGTCATCGACGCCGACAATGCTGCGCACCTTGCCGACCTGAAGGCCGATTACGATCACCTCGGGACGCAACTGGCGCGTCGGGGCATCGATATCGGTGCCATCAAAGCGAAAGTATCTGCTTACGGAGTTGCCGTTCCATCCTGGGGCGTTGGCACCGGTGGCACCCGCTTTGCCCGCTTTCCCGGTACCGGCGAGCCGCGCAACATTTTCGACAAGATCGAGGATTGCTCGGTCATCCAGCAACTGACGAAGGCGACGCCGACGGTCTCGCTGCATATCCCGTGGGACAAGGTCGATGACCTGAAGGAACTCAAGGAAAAGGGCAACGCGCTGGGTCTCGGCTTCGACGCGATGAACTCCAACACCTTCTCCGACGCGGCCGATCAGGCGCATTCCTACAAGTTCGGTTCACTCAGCCATTCCGATGCGGCGACACGCCAGCAGGCGGTCGATCACAATCTCGAATGTATCGCCATCGGCAAGGCGCTCGGCTCCAAGGCACTCACCGTCTGGATCGGCGACGGCTCCAACTTCCCCGGCCAGAGCAATTTCACCAAGAGCTTCGAGCGTTATCTCGACGCGATGAAAGCGATCTACAAGGGACTTCCGGAGGACTGGAAAATCTTTTCCGAGCACAAGATGTTCGAACCGGCCTTCTATTCGACCGTGGTGCAGGACTGGGGCACCAACTATCTGATCGCCCAGGAACTCGGCCCCAAGGCCCATTGCCTGGTCGATCTTGGCCACCATGCACCGAACGTCAATATCGAGATGATCGTTGCCCGGCTGATCCAGTTCAAGAAGCTCGGCGGCTTCCATTTCAACGATTCGAAATATGGTGATGACGATCTGGATACGGGCTCGATCGATCCTTATCGCCTGTTCCTTGTCTTCAACGAATTGGTCGATGCGGAAACGCGCAAGGCCGATGGCTTTGCGCCAATGCACATGCTCGACCAGAGCCATAATGTCACCGACCCAATCGAAAGCCTGATGAACTCGGCGACCGAAGTCAGCCGCGCCTATGCGCAGGCACTGCTTGTCGATCGCAAGGCGCTGGAAGAATATCAGGATGGCAACGACGCGCTGATGGCCACGGAAACGCTGAAGGCGGCGTTCCGCACCCATGTCGAGCCGATCCTGGCCATGGCGCGCTACGAGGCCGGCGGCGCCATCTCGCCGGTTGCCGCCTACCGGGCCAGCGGTTACCGCACCAAGGTTTCCGGCGAACGGCCAGCCTCAAGGAGCGGCGGTGGCGGGATCGTCTAAACCGTCCGTTGATCCAACAAGAGCGCCCCTCATCCGCCCTAACGGGTCCCTTCTCCCCGTTAAAGCGGGGAGAAGGGACAAGCGGTAAACTCCGTCATCCCCTCTCCCCGCCCGCGGGGAGAGGGCTAGGTGAGGGGCAATCCATGAATTTGCTGCTTATGCGTTGGAATCGCCTATATTTCTGAAAGCTTCCCCTTATCGCGAACCGGTTCCTGCACTAGTTTCTTTCAAAGATACAACGGAAAGGAACCATCCATGGGTATCGAGAGCATTGTTGTCTTTCTTATCGTCGGCGCCATTGCCGGCTGGCTTGCAGGCTTGATCGTTTCGGGTTTCGGCTTCGGCCTGATCGGGAATATTGTCATTGGCATTATCGGCGCGTTCATCGCCGGCACACTCTTTCCCTACCTCGGCGTTAGCATCGGCAGCGGTATCCTGGCAGCCATTATCCATTCGACAATAGGCGCCGTTATCCTTCTCGTGCTGATCCGCGTTATCAAGCAAGCTTGAGGCGTCATGGCATCGTGCCGGTTTGGCCACCGGCATGCCCACGACCTTTCTTCAGGAGATATCATGTCTGACGTTTACGATCCGCGGATCGAACAAGCAATTCAATCCTTCATTTCCGATCATCCCGGCATGCACACACGCGACGAGGCAATCGCCGCGATCCTGATCAACTGGTTCACCAGCCATGGCTACCTGCCGCACGACCAGGAAGGCATACGTCCGGAAAATCTTGACGCATCGAACGACGACTGAAAGATTACCCGCACTCTATCGCCCGGGCCATCCGGGCGGCCCCCATCAGAAAAGCCACACCATCCAATGAGCATCTCTTCCGTCAAGACCTTCTTTGCCGAACACGCCCCCGATATTGCCGTCATCGAGCTTGCGCAAAGCACCGCCACCGTGGCGCTTGCGGCCGAGGGCCATGGTGTCGAGCCGGCGCAAATCGCCAAGACGCTGGCCTTACGGGTGGCAGATGAAGTGATCCTGATCGTCACGCGCGGCGATGCCCGGCTGGACAACAAGAAGTACAAGGCCCGATTTTCGACCAAGGCCCGCATGCTCGGTTTCGAAGAAGTCGAGGAAGAAACAGGTCATCCCGTTGGCGGCGTCTGTCCCTTCGGCCTTGCCAAGCCGCACAAGGTCTTTTGCGACATTTCACTGAAGGCCTATGACGAGGTGGTACCTGCCGCTGGCGCCCCGCATGCAGCAGTGCGGATCAATCCGGAGCGGATGGCCCGCCTGGCCGCCGCAGAATGGATCGATGTCTCAGAGACCTGAGGCTTACCCGCGCGGCTCGGGTGCGCCTGCCTTGGAATGAACACAAATGTTTCCTTGAAGTTAATATCAGTCGCGGTACACATCGCCCCGTGAAGCGCGCTTGCTGCTTCCCTTTTCTGACATGACGAAGGAGTTGACGACGCAATGAACAGGCTTGTTTGCCCGCTCTTGCTGATCGCCGCGATTGCGGCGCCGGCAGCAGCCATGGATCAGTCACTGGTCAAGCAATTCGAAAAACTCGACCCGCAGACCCGCCTGGAACAGCGATGCGACACGGAGGCAATGTGGAAGATCAGCGCCGACCAATCATCGTTCAAGCCTGACAAGGTCATTGCCTACACGTTTGCGGACCCGATCGTCGATGCCGACAATCTGAAGGCGCCGGGCGCCGTGTTTCGCAGCAAAGGCGAATGGTACAAGCTGAAATACAAGTGCAGCACCGGCCCCGACCATATCGAGATTCTGTCGTTCAATTACAAAATCGGTGACCTCATCCCGCATGACCAGTGGGACGCGCATTATCTCTATCCGTGAGCAGCGCTTTTGCTGCTATAGAGCGATGAACAGGACCATGATAGCGCCGAAAGACAGCGCAGCCATGATGTTCAAGAGTGTCTTCATGATATGGTCGGTCATGTCGAACATCCTTTGACCCGCAGGAATGCGTGAGACCGTATGGCTCCCGGCCTGCGGTGATCTTTGCCCGCCTCGGCAGGATTATTCCGCCGATTGCGCCAAATCTCTTCTCAAGTAACGCACCAGCGAACGATTCAGGTGCACCCAAAGAACGATTCCGCCCAAATTTGCGCCTCAAAGGTTAAAATTTCGCCACACCCGCCTTCGGCGTCGGTAATATTTGTTAACCATGACCGGCTTGCAAAGCTCGTAAGGCCAAAAGCGCAGATGCTCTGTCGGCAGCATCCATCATGAATGCACGATGTAAATGATGGTTCGAACGATAGTCCGGCAACGACGGCCAGCCATCCCCTCCAAGATGCGGAACAACAGTCAACGCACCACCTCAGCACCGCAACGGCGCACGATCCCCGCGAGTGCGGCAATCGGAATTTTCAGCCTGATGGCCGTTCAGGATTTCGGCTTCTGTTCCTCACGGACGGCTTCGTCGTGATACCAGTTGCTGTAATCGACGGTAAGGACCTGCTTCGGCCGGATATCCGCGATCGTGGCAGACTGCTCGAAGCGGCGGCCACCCAACTTCCGCCCACCGGCGGGGAACTCGATAATCTTGGCCGTATCGGCCGGAGACATCATTGCCATAGTGCCTTTTCCTTTTTCACAGACCTCAATGGGGCTGCTTGCAACGAGCATAACAGACTCGCGCGCGATTTGCGCGGATTGATTAAAAAAAAATCAATCCGCCTAAAATATAGGCTATTTTTTAGGCATGGCGCTTTTCGGGGAATTTTCGAGATAAATTTTGGGCGTATGCACTCAAGTCAAATTGTCGCAAGCTCTGCGCATTTTTTACTCAGGACGCTCCCTTCTCCCTTAAACAAGAAGAGAAAGACACGCCGAAATCAAGAAAACCGGTGCAAAAAGCTCAATCATGCCAGCGCCTTCAATGCAGCCAACCGCTTTATGATTTTGATGCGTCCCGCATATCCCCTTCTGCCTCAACAGCAAGAAAACCGAGTGAAACGGCGCCCTCTCCCGAAACTGGCACGGGCCATGCATGTAGGTTGTCAGCCGTTGGCGGCGCAGCATGACTTAAACGATCCGGATGCTGTGCATCAGCAACCCATGAGAGGTTAGAAATGACGAAATTTAAGCTCGAGTATATCTGGCTCGACGGATATACCCCGGTCCCGAACCTTCGCGGCAAGACACAGGTCAAGGAATTTGACGCATTTCCGGCGCTCGAGCAGCTGCCGCTCTGGGGCTTCGATGGTTCCTCGACGATGCAGGCTGAAGGCCGCTCGTCGGACTGCGTACTGAAGCCGGTTGCGATCTATCCGGATCCGGCCCGCACCAACGGCGCGCTCGTCATGTGCGAAGTGATGATGCCGGATGGCGTCACCCCGCATGCTTCCAACAGCCGCGCCACCGTCATTGACGACGAAGGCACCTGGTTCGGCTTCGAGCAGGAATATTTCTTCTACAAGAACGGCCGCCCGCTCGGCTTCCCGGAAACCGGCTATCCGGCTCCGCAGGGTCCATACTACACCGGCGTTGGCTATTCGAATGTTGGCGATATCGCCCGCACGATCGTTGAAGAGCATCTTGATCTCTGCCTCGCGGCCGGCATCAACCACGAAGGCATCAATGCCGAGGTGGCCAAGGGCCAGTGGGAATTCCAGATTTTCGGCAAGGGCTCCAAGCGCGCCGCCGATGAAATCTGGATGGCCCGCTACCTCCTGCAGCGTCTGACCGAAAAATACGGCATCGACATCGAATACCATTGCAAGCCGCTCGGCGACACCGACTGGAACGGCTCGGGCATGCACGCCAACTTCTCGACCAAGTACATGCGCGAAGTCGGCGGCAAGGAGTATTTCGAAGCCCTGATGGCCGCCTTCGAAAAGAACCTTCTGGATCACATCGCCGTCTACGGCCCCGACAACGACAAGCGCCTGACCGGCAAGCACGAAACAGCTCCGTGGAACAAGTTCTCCTACGGCGTTGCTGACCGTGGCGCGTCGATCCGCATCCCGCACTCCTTCGTCAACAACGGCTACAAGGGTTACCTGGAAGATCGCCGCCCGAACTCGCAGGGCTGCCCCTACCAGATCGCTTCGCAGATCCTGAAGACGATTGCCGAAGTTCCGACCGCAGGCAGCATTTCGGCCGCAGCCTAAGTTCGGCAGCAATACCGGATGGACTTTCATGGCGTCGCCTGTTCAGGGCGGCGCCATTTCTATTACGACTGTGCAGAACTCAGACAGAACCGGCCATCGCGCCAGGGCCGACACCTCCTCGTGCTTCGAATACGATAGGCAACTTCCGACACTGGTATTCGCGCTTCACCGTGACTAAGTTTGTCGTTCAAAGTGCCGAAGACCACGACAGGATGTATTCATGCAAGTTCCATCCAGCGCCGCTTCCAGCCTGCCTCGCGAGAGCGCTGACACGCTGCCGGGCGACAGCAGCAGCATCATCGACTGGCTGATGACCGAGACGCGCGACGAGCGTTTCATCGACAATATCTTCGTTGAGATGTGCGCCAGGCTCAATCAGGCCGGTATACCGGTCTCTCGCGGCACGCTTCACTTCCGCATCCTTCACCCGCAATGGCTGGGTGCGCGAATCCTGTGGCAGAGAGGCATGCAGGAAGCTGATATCCAAACCTTCGGTTTCGGCATCGAAGATAGTGACCGCTATCGCCACAGCCCCGTCAACGACATCCACAGCGGCGCAAAGGTGGTCCGCCAGCGCCTCGAACCGGCAGCCTCCGCCAACGCCCCACCCTATCCTCTTTATGATGAACTGCGCGCTGAAGGTCACACGGATTACATCGCCTGGCCGCTAGAGCATACATTGGGCAAGCACCACATCATTACCTTCGGCAGCGACCGGCCGGGCGGCTTCACCGATGACGATGTTGCGGCGCTGGCCGACTTGCTGCCGGCCTTTGCGCTGGTCAGTGAAATCCGCCTGAAAAACCGCCTCGCCCGGACACTGCTCGAAACCTATGTCGGGCCGCATGCAAGCGAGCAGATCCTTGCCGGTGCCACCACGCGCGGCAGCGGGGTTACGGTCCGCGCTGCGATCCTGATCTGCGACCTGCGCGACTTTACCGGCATTTCCGACATGTGGCCGCGCGACGACGTTATCGAGCTGCTCAACGGCTATTTCGACGCCATGGCCGAGCCAATCGAAAAGCACGGCGGCGAGATCCTGAAATTCATGGGCGACGGCCTGCTGGCCATTTTCCCGCTCGACAAGACCAGCGCGTGCGGCGATCTTCTTGCGGCGATCCGTGAAGCGCAGGCCGCGATGGCGACGCTGAATGAGGAGAACGTCAAAAAGGGCCATCAAGCCCTTGGTTATGGCATCGGCGTGCATGTCGGTGACGTGATGTATGGCAATATCGGTTCGCGCAGCCGCCTCGACTTCACCGTCATCGGCCCGACGGTCAATGTCGCCTCGCGGCTCGAAAGCCTGACGAAGGAACTCAAGCGGCCAGTCCTGCTGTCGCAGGCTTTTGCCGAAATGGCCAAATGCCAGACCGACCTGGAGAATCTCGGTTCCTACACGCTAAGGGGTCTCAGTGAGCCGATTGGGGTCTTCGCTTTCTGATGACCGTCCGCCTACCTGTACAGATAGGTGGAACCGGGACCTCCCGGATGAATCATCGACTGTACCGCTTCCCCGGTCAACGCCGGGGCTAGCACCGTCGCGCTTTCCGGCGCCGGCATGGTCAGCTTTCCAGCGGCGATATAGAGCAGGAACGAGCCGATCTGATAGGGGAAGATCACATCGATTTCCGCAAAAGAGCGCACGAACAACAGGGTGGAAATGCCAAACAGCACCAAGGGTTCAAAACCCTGCCTCTCGGCCAACACTCTTTTGAGATGACCGAACAGACCTGCAAGAAACAGCGCGGTCAAAAGAAGAAGCCCGATCGCGCCGGTTTCGACCATCGTTTCGATATAGGTATTG
The DNA here is from genome assembly GCF_001426665.1 of Rhizobium sp. Root1334. GTDB lineage: Bacteria > Pseudomonadota > Alphaproteobacteria > Rhizobiales > Rhizobiaceae > Pararhizobium. The sequence continues at coordinate 822,330 of NZ_LMEY01000001.1, forward strand.
TGGAAATGAAAACCGCCGCGGGAACCGATGAAGAACTCCTCCCACAACCGTTCCGGTTCGGAAAAACCCTGTACCCAATAGGCCTGATAGCCGATACCGATCACCGGCGATGCGCGTGCCGCCTCAATTCCCTGTTGCCATAGATACGTGCGGCCGGTGAGGGTCGAGTCCTTGCCGAAAGCACCGAGAACACTGTCGATCGCGCCACCATATATGGCCCCGATCACAACTGCCGTACCGAAGATGGTGGCGGCAACGAACAGCAGCTTGCGGCTTTTCGGCGGCAGCAGCGAAAATACCTGCATGCCGACGGTGATCCCAAGGACTGCGACCGTTGTCAGAACCGAAGTTGCGGACTGCGATGCATAGAGACAATAGGCCGCAAGAAGACCGATCACCCCACAGACCGGAAGCCACAGCCCTCGCTGCTTCAGCAGCACGACCGCCGAGAAACTGAAGAAGACCGCAAGCGACGCATAGAAGCCGAGCTGGTTCTTGGAATCGAACGCCCCGACGAAACTAACTGTCCCGTCGAGCGGATCAAAATGATAAACGCCGAACAGCAGTGAATAGAGCAGCACCAAGCCGGCACCCGTGACCGAGCCGAGCGTCAGCGTTTTTACATCCAGTGCCCGCATGGCAATCAGCGCGCAGATGACATGGGATAGATACTGAATCCCCGCTCTTGTCGTGGTGCCAGGTGCGGCCGACCAGAAGACGGAGAGCAGCGCGAAAACTGCAAAGGCGAAGATCCAGATATATTTGACGTAATTTCCCAGTGCCCGTCGGTAGTCAACAAGCACCAGAGGCAGCCAGACGGCGTAATAGACCAAGATCGAGATCTGGCCGAAGCGCCCGGAATAGGCGAAGACGAAATAGGAAATGGTGAGGGCGAAAACCCCGTAGAGGAAGTTTTCGCCCGGCTTCACAAGACTGGCCTTCGCAATCTTCATTCCGATCGCCTTACTGGGTATTGAGGGCCGGTTCGACCTTCACGACATCGCCGGGCTGCACGGGTGTTCCCTCGTCAGCCGCGATCCTGGTCGATTTTCCATCCTTCTGGCGGATGATGGAATAGTTGATATCGATAGTCCTGCCAGGCTTTGGCGTCTGGGCGGCATCGGCCGACTGAACCAGCGCCTCCGTCATCAAATCACGGCTGGTGATCAGTTTCAGGGCCAGCGTGTCCAACTCGGCCTCGGTATTCTGCAGTTCCTGGGCAAGCTGTGCGTCCCAGTCGTTGCGCAGGTTGGTCTCATCCTGGCTAGCCTGACTGACGGCCTGCTTGGCCTTCAGCGAAGCGGTATCGATATCGAGCAAGGCGGCCTGAAGATCGGCGGCCCGCTGCTCGACGGCAAGCTTTCGGGCACTGAGCGCCAGCCCCTTTTCCGCCAAAACATCGACCCGCCCCTTGTCTTCGACCACAAGTTCCAGCTGCCGCGTCTGTGTCACAGACTTTTTGCCAAGCGCTTCGATTTCGCTTTGCAGGAGCGATTTGAGTTCGGCCAGCGCGGTCAACTGCAGCTTCTGCCGTTTGTCGCGAGAGACCATCAGCGCCATTTCGCTTTCAAGAAGGTCAGGCGCCGCTGCAACGCCCTTCAACTCGGCGGGCAGGGTAATCTCGGTCTTCTCGGCGATCTCCGCCTGTAGCCGCGCGCGGCGAACCAGAAGCCGGTTTCGCTCGGTGATCTGCACCGACGAATCCCCCTGCGCGTTGATGAAATCACGCGCAAACCGCTGGCCGTTTTCGCCGCGGCGCAAGCCACCACCCAAGCTGACGGCCTTGAGAACCGTCAGATCGGGTGCAAACGGGTACTCGCCCGGCGTTTGAACTTCGCCTGCGAGGTAAATCGGCCGGTATTGAGCAAGCTCGACGGACGCTGATGGGCGATCGGGCAAGCCGAACAGCTTTTGCAATTGCAGACCGACTTCGTCGGCGATCTCAGAGGTGGTCTTGCCGGAGGCAGGCACCGTTCCAAGGAAAGGCAGGGAGATGGCGCCAGAGGCGCCGACCGTGTAATCGCCGCTGACAGCAGACCAATCCCGGACCGACCCTTCCGCCGTCTGCCATTCCGCGACGCGTATTCTCAGTTTATCCATGGCTCCGAGCGTATACTCGCCAGCAAAAGCGCCATGGATGCCGGACACGCTGATGGCGATGGCGAGCGCGGAAAGACGCGCAGCGCCCCGGACTTTCCGGCCGAGGGCTGGAAGTCCCTGGTGAAGACTTCTCTTCATGAAATTTCCTCACTTAACAACAAAGCCGATCCCGGCGTTATGACGGAAGCGGCATATTCACGCTGAATGACTGTGATCAGTAACTGCCCCGGGACAGGCAGACAGCAGGAATTGTCTTCGCAACGATGACCACATCGTTGATGAGCGACCAGTTGGTCACATAATGCGTATCGAAGGCGATACGGGCGGCATAGGAAACGTCGTTGCGGCCGCTCACCTGCCAGAGCCCTGTCAGACCAGGGCGTGACTTCAGATAGAAGACCGCTGAATGTTCATAAAGCTCGAGCTCGTCTTCCACGACAGGACGCGGACCAACGACACTCATTTCTCCACGGATGATGTTGAGCAACTGCGGCAACTCATCCAGGCTCAGCTTACGCAAAACGCTACCGACGACGGTAACGCGCGGATCGTCCTGGAGTTTACGTGTTGCCTGCCATTCCTCGTAGGCCTTGGGATTCTTGTGCAGATGGTCCTGCAGGATCCTGTCGGCGTCCGGCGCCATCGTCCGGAACTTGAGGCAATGGAAGAAGCGGCCATTGTGACCAACGCGGCGGTGTCCATAAAATACCTTGCCGCCATCGGAAAACTTGACGAGCGCCATCAGCAGCAGAAAGAGCGGGCTGAAGACGATGAGCGCCAAGGACGCAGCAAAGATATCGAAACCTCTTTTTGATATTCCCCCTATCGGCCGGTGTCCCCCGGATTCGATGGTCGTAAAATACGGCGAGCTTGCCGATCGAGTCGCAGACTTCATGGGAGAAAGCTCCATTCGGGTTGGCGATTGGTCGGGTTCCCAGCGGGTACTGGGATCAATTACATGTGAGAGTGTAGAGGGAGATTTTGATTTTTAAAGGCAACTTTCACCCCGATGCCGCCGTTCAAAGCAAATGCGGCCAAGATGAATATCAAAGTCACATTTTCCAATGCCTAGATGAAGGCATCATTCTCCGCCTCATAAAGCACCAAAGAAAATCTCCATCGATTTTACATTAGATATCTTCAGTCATATTGCGAAATATGACTTCTCCGAAACGACATAGAGTTGATGTAGATATTTAAAAACTCTTCACCATAGGAAACAATACGTATTTTATTTTCCCTCCGGTAAAAATATTGCACTGCAGCATTAATTTTGCACTGCACTTTTATATATTCGTATTTTCTAATTTTGTAACAAAAGTTGATTGTCAGGGGGGATTTATCCACCACCAGAGGATAGATGCCCTAGAAAATACACGCCCTGAGCGTGGATCATAAGGCAATGCATCCCCAAATGTGGCCGAGCCCTGCCGATACCCACTTTTACATTGAAAAATCGCTCACTGCGGCGAAATTAGCGCTGTATTTCACCGAAAATGGTACCGTTGATGGGCAATCGATAGATGATTTTAAATGCGGGCTAAGAATTCACGCGTTAAATGACCGAAATGTAATGGAACAGAGTGCCTTTGCACGATTGAACCGGCAATGCATGTTCGATATGTTAATAACTGCCTAAGAAGGCAAGGTGGATTTTTCAATGACGTCTGCAAATCAAGACAGAATATTGAGGACAATCTGATGTTTGCACCACGGGTTTTCGTCAGCATGATCGGCGCGCTGGCCGTTTTTGCCATCGTGACCTTTATCCTGACCGGTTCCGCCTGGACGACAGCCTGGCAGACGCTGGTTTGTGCGGTGCTTGTACAGGCTGGATATTTCATTGCCGTGCTATTTCTGGTGGCCAAAGAAGGCCGGGACCGCCGCAACGCCGCGCAACGTCCGTCGCCGGCCTCTCCCTTGCCCGGCGAGGACAAGGAACCGAAGGCAATTCGCGTATCCAACAATCAAGGCCACTTTAATTCCTAACAGGCTTCTGAAGCTGGCTTTGTTTTTTAGTCGACCCGGCACCTTTTCCCGCGTGTAACATCGTCATCTCTTCGCATCTGCAACATCGCGCCTTGCCGCCTGTCCAAAGCCGACCTAGGTTCGGCGCGACAGCGATGAAGGAATGCGATCATGAAACCGAATGCAGACGTCTGCGTCATCATCGCCGCGAAGAACGCGGCTGAAACGATCGGACGGGCGATCATCTCGGCACTCAGAGAACCTGAAACCGCCGAGGTCATTGTCGTCGATGACGGATCGAGCGACGGCACCGGCGATGCCTCCCGAAAGGCCGATGACGGCTCCGGACGCCTGACAATCGCCCGGTTCGAGGTCAATAAGGGGCCGGCTGCCGCCCGCAACCACGCCATTTCGATTTCCACAGCGCCGGTTCTGGCGATTCTTGATGCGGATGACTTCTTTTTCCCCGGCAGGCTGAGCAGTCTCCTGGCGCAGGCGGAGTGGGATTTCATTGCCGACAACATTGCCTTCGTCGATGAGGAGACGGCTGCGGATGCGCATCTTCGGCTTGAGAGCTTCCCTGCAGCACCGCGTATTCTCAGCCTCGACGAATTCATTGAAGGCAATATCTCCAAGCGCGGTGTCCGGCGCGGAGAGATCGGATTTCTCAAACCGCTGATGCGGCGCGATTTTCTCGACGCCCACAAGCTCCGCTATCAGGAAAGCCTTCGGCTGGGGGAGGATTACGATCTTTATGCCCGCGCCCTGACCAAGGGGGCGCGCTACAAGATCATCCACAGCTGCGGCTACGGCGCCGTCGTCCGCGGCGATTCCCTCAGCAGCAGCCACCGGACGACGGACCTGAAGCGGCTCTACGAGGCGGACAGGGCAATTCTTTCCCGGACGGATCTATCCCCCCAGGCAAGGGCACTCATTGCCAGGCACGAACAGCATATTCGCGGACGATATGAGCTTCGGGAATTTCTCGACATCAAGCAGCAATCTGGCTCGAAAACCGCGCTGTTTTACGCGCTTGGCAACCCCGCCGCCATTCCGGCCATCGCCTGCGGGATATTCGCCGACAAGACAGAACGTTTTCGCCGGCAACCTGATGCGGCACCGGTGGCACTCGGCGGAGCCGGGGGCTTGCGCTACCTCCTGCAGCCGCCATCAACTGCCCGGTAGGGCAGTTGATGGCGGCTGCAGGAATGGCTGCGGCTTAGAAATAGTCGCGGCGCACCGAGGCGATGACGTCGAGAAAGCGCTCCTTGCGCGCGGTCAAGGCGTGATCTGCACTCAGCTGCGGTGCAGCACGCGCCGCTTGCCAGAGGGACAGGGCCGAAGGAGCCGCCAGCACTTGTTTGGCGGCAACCCGCAAGGAAGTCTGCTTGGGGGCACGGGCAGCGACGATGACGCTTTCATCGATCTGCCGCTTGTTGGGATCATCGAGCACCGGCTGGTGCGCGTCGAAATCGACGCCCCAGAACTTCGCACCCTTGATGATGGCCTCCGCCCGGCTGGAAACCGGAACATGACGCGGGCGATAGGTGACGCCAACGGTATGGGCCCAATCGTTCCATTTGAAGCTGTTGATGCTGCTGGACGTCGACACGGCCACCCACGGCACACGGAAAGCGTCGGCAAGGATGGCGCCATGCATTGATTCCGCGATGATGACTTCCGACTGGGCGATCTCGCGAATAACGTCCTTCGCGTCGCCACGCGGATCGATGTAATGCAGGCCGACGGTCTGGCAGATAGCTGGCCACATGCCGGCAATCGCCGACTCCCAATGTGGCACAAAGCTCTTTTTGTACTTCTTCGGCAGGCCTTTGAACTCCGGCATTTCGGCGACCATGACCGCCGGATCGATGATGCCGAGCTTGGGATCAACGCCGACTTTCTGCGCGGTCAACGGTCCGCGAACGCAACGGATGTCCCATTCCCGGGTGTCGCTCATATCCGGCAAGGAGCCGTAACCAAAACCACTGCCAAGCACCAGCTTGTGCCGGCCTTCCGGCAAGAGCGCGCGGTTCAGCACCGTGCCAACCCCGACGAGAAGAGTGTCTGGACGAACATCGCGAAATCCCGGGATCAGGAAATCCCAGAGCCACAGATTGAGATCGTCGCCGAAGTTTCCGTGTGCGGATTCCCAATAATACGGGTCCATGACTGTCTCCTTCATGCGTTGCGAAAGGAATTGCGAGCGCGAGACAGGCGATGGCCGTCACGCACGTCGATGGGCGCAGCAAAAAATGCTGCACCTGCGAAGGCTACCGTGATAACTTGCCGACGGCAAGCTGCAGCGCGCTTTGCAGCAGCTTGGGATCGCGCCAGGCCCAGCGGGCAAGCAGATTGAACTGCGGCATCTTCCGCCGCTTGATCAGCCGGGCCTGGCTCCAAAGAGCCTGCCGGCGCGCGGTATGCTTGTAAGAATGGATGGAGGCGATTTCCGCCGGTTTGCGGGAAAAGCGCCCTTCCAATGTGTCGAGCGCAACCCAGGTGTTGAATTGCTGTGACAGGAACTGCGGAGAATCGCTATCGATGCTGTGGAAGATGTTGACACCCTCGCCGCGCACTGCACCTGGCTCGTTGCACAGAATGATGCGGTCAGCCGCAATGGCGCAATCGCAGAAGAACAGCACGTCTTCCGCAGCCAACCGCAGCTCGGCCTCAAAGCGGACGGTCTCGAACAATTTTCGCCCGATCACCATGCAGGACAGGTGCAGGAAGCTCCAGTTACGCAACATGACCTGGGAAAACTCTGGCACTTCCAGAACCAGCGGTTTCTCGGAAAGCCGCATTACCTTTTCGGTCTTTTCCAGTTCGGCCATGTCGAAATGATAGTAGAAGGCATCACCGCCAGTAATGGATGCCCAATAGCAGTCGGCCGAAAAGCGGCTCATCGTCTCATGCGCATTCTGCAGATGGTCCGGTGTCCAAAGATCGTCGGAATCGAGAAAGGCAACGAAATCGGTTTGCGCCGCGACGTTGTTCAAGCCCGTGTTGCGCGCGCCGCCCGGGCCGGCATTCGGCTGCTTGATGACGCGGATGCGCGCCTGCTGTTCGGCGCTCAGGGTTTCAAGATCGGTTTCGATCGGAAAAGGCGACTGGTCATCGACAATGATGACATCGAAATCCTGGAATGTCTGCGCAAAGACGGAGCCCAAGGCTCGGCTCAGAATTCCTGCCTGTTTCTGATAGTACGGAATAACAACTGTAAACTTCGCCATCTTTTTGCCCCTGCGGTTTTCCTAGAAGGTGCTTCCTGGTTCCTCCCATCAGGTTGCGGCTGCGTGTCTAGCGCGTCTCCTCTGTCCTTGATCCTCCCCATCGCCACACAGGATTTACGCCATGCCCCCTACAGTTAACGTCAAATCCGTCACGAGCAATGTCGGTTGGAGTATTTTATCCAAGACAAGTACATTCGGGCTTAAGTTTGTCACGGTGCCGATTTTGGCCCGCATTCTGACGCCGGAAGAGTTCGGCGCCGTCGCGGTGGCGCTGACCGTCGTGCAGTTTCTGGCCATGATCGGCGGGGCGGGATTGACCTCGGCGTTGGTGATCCAGCGTGAGGAAGAGATGGAAACCGTTCACTCGGTCTTCTGGGCTAATCTGGCGATTTCCTGCCTGATGGCGCTCGGTCTTTTCATCTGGGCGGACTTCTTTGCAACCCTTCTCGGCGCGCCGGAAGCAGCCTATCTGCTGAAAATCATGAGCTTTCTCATCCCGCTCCAGCTTGGAGGCGACGTCGCCTATTCGCTGCTCGCAAGACGGATGAATTTCAGCAAGGACGCCGTCTGGAGCATGATTTCCGAGTCGCTCGGCGCCATCGTCGCCGTCGTTCTGGCGCTTTTGGGCTGGGGTGTCTGGGCCTTGATGGCACAGCTTTTCGTCTCGGCACTGGTGCGGCTTTGCGGCCTCTATGCCGTGTCCCGCTACATGCCGCGCTTCGTTTTCCATCCCAAACGGGTTTTGGGCTTAAGCCGCTTCAGCCTGGGCATGATGGGCTCCGAAGTCGCCAATTTCATCACCTTCCAGTCGCCGATGGTGATCATCTCGCGCTATCTGGGCCTTGCCGATGCCGGCGCCTATTCGGCCGCCAACCGGTTTGCCAGCATTCCCAACCAGGTGGTGCTTTCCGCTGTGATGGGTGTCCTGTTCCCGGCCTTCAGCGGCATGATGGACGACAAGGAACGCCGTTCGCAAGCACTGATGTTCTCGACACAAGTGACCACGGTGCTGCTGGCACCGATGATGTTCGGCCTTTGGGCGCTGGCTGAACCGGCGATGCGCGTGCTGTTTGGTCCGCAATGGGCTTATGCCTGGCCCGTGCTGGGATTGCTGGCGCTCTCCAAGGGGATCCTCACGCCTTGCAGCACCTTCATTCCCTACCTCAAGGGCGTGGGGCATGGCCGGGCGTTGTTCTGGTCGGCTATCATTCGGGCGATCGTCACCTGCGCTGCCGTTGCCTATGGTGCAAGCACGGGGACGCTGATCGATGCGATGATCTCGCTCTGCATCGTCAACGCCGTCACGCTGATCGGCTACTCGTGGGCGGTCTTCAGGGCGGATGGAACACCGTTCTTCAAAGGCCTGTACATCAGCAGTCGCCCGATGCTGATGGCCCTGGCGATGGCGCTCGCGGTTCGCTATCTGCTCGATACGTTCGGTTCGCTGATGCCGAACCCCATCCTGCAGATTCTCGCCGGTGCAGCGGTCGGTAGCCTGATCTATGTCTTGGCCGTGCTTCTGTCGGAACGCCTGCTTTTGACGAAAATCTATAAACTCGTCAAAAACAGGCGGGGGTGAGGCAAGGGCGCCTTATTTCGAAACAGGCGCCTTAACATCACGAGGATTTTACAAACCATGACGTGTGGAATTGCGCATTTCCGAAACTAATTTTTGCGCCCGATGAATCTCGCGGCAGCGGATATATAACAATATGCTGATATTCAGCAACATCCTATCCCCACGCATTTTTCCCGGCTCCCAGACGAATTTCCGGCAATTTTCACAGCGGATTTGTTCATCCGGAAATCGCGTGCATTGCAGCATCCAAGTGATTTTTTCTGCTGCAGCGCCATATTTTTCGAGGCGCCCTGCCCTATCTTCGAGATGCAGGTTCAAGTCTGCTCTGGTTGAAACGCCGCTTCGGGGGAAGCGGCCCAACAGGGGATGTCGTCTTGGTTATCGACGCGAATATATCATCGCGGATCAATCTGATGCGCATCTTGCTCATCTCGGGAATTGTCTTTGTACACGTTCCTTTTGATCCGCAGACCAGCCCATTTCTCGGCGCCAATGGCTTCATCGACTGGGTCAGGGTCTTTCTCGGCGACAGCCTTTTCAGGGTTGGCGTGCCGTGTCTGAGCGCGATTTCCGGCTACCTCATGTTTCGCCGCGGGCTTGATGCCTTCGATTACGGCAAGACCATCCGCTCAAAGGCGCGCACGGTTCTGCTGCCGTTCCTGATCTGGAATCTATCCTTTCTGGCGCTGGTGGTGCTGGGCCAAAAGGGCGGCATCGGCTTTGGTTATCTCCCCGACGCAATCAACGCGGCTCCCCGCGATCTGGCAACTCTGAGCTTGGCAACCGAGGGCTTGCCGATCAATGTTCCGCTGTATTTCCTGCGGGATCTCCTCCTGTGCATCCTGCTTGCGCCCGTTCTCGGCATCCTGATCAAACGCTATCCGCTGACGATGCTGGCACTCTTTTTCGCCTATGCCGTTTTGCCGGTCCCGGGTGTCATCTTCCTGAAGAAGTCGATCCTTTTCGGGTTCAGCTGCGGCATCTATGCGAGCCTCCACCAACTCGATATCCGGTCACTTGACCGGCACGCCGCAATGATTTCCGCGCTTTTCCTGACGGCAGCCATCCTGCTCGCGACTGCACTCTATTGGACCGGCCCCGATTATCCTGTGTGGATCGACATGCTGCGCAGCCTCACGGCAATCTGCGGCATAGCCGGCTCCTGGGCAATCTCGGCGATCCTGATCCGCTCACGGCTCGGCCAGCAGCTTTCCGGGTCGGAAGGCCTGAGCTTCTGGATATTCTGCGCACATTACCCCTTGCTCATCGCATTCTGGATGCTGTGGAACCGCACGGCGCATCCCGGTCTCTACCCACTATTCTACTTCGCAACACCCGTTCTGGCCCTCCTCATTCTGGTCGCCTCTCACAGTGTGGCCAAGCGCCTGGCACCCAAGTTGCATGCCGTTTTGACCGGTAGCCGTGCAGGCCGCTCCACCTCCTCGGCAAAGCGCATCGCAGAAAGCGGGCCAAACCAGACGAGTTGGTCCGATACCTCTTCTCCAAAGGAAAAAGCGATACGATGACCCAATCGATCTCGAAAATGCTTCTCGCCCTTTCCGCATTCTCCGCCGCCGTTCCGGCATCAGCCTTTGCGCAAAGCGCGATCAACGGCACTTCGTTCGTCGAGACTTTCGACACGATTGACAACAAGTTCTGGTACGTTTCGGACGGCTGGGACAATGGCGCCCATCAGAACTGCACCTGGTCGAAAGATCAGGTCGCGGTTGAAAATGGTGTGCTCGAACTCACCTTCGAGCAACGCAAGGCCGGCAAGCGCGACTATGCCTGTGGCGAGATCCAGACCCGCAAACGCTTCGGCCACGGCACATACGAAGCGCGGATCAAGACGGCAGAAGGCTCCGGGCTGAACTCGGCCTTCTTCACGTATATCGGACCAACCGACAAGAAGCCGCACGACGAGATCGACTTCGAAGTGCTGGGCAAGGATTCCAACAAGGTGCAGGTCAACCAATATATTTCGGCCAAGGGGGGCAACGAGAAGCTGGTCGACGTTGAAGGCGGTGCCAATGTCGGTTTCAACGATTACACCTTCGTCTGGGAAAAGGACCGGCTGCGCTACTACCTGAACGGCAAGCTGGTGCAGGACGTTACCGACCCCTCGAAAATCCCGGTAAACGACCAGAAGATTTTCTTCAGTCTCTGGGGCACGGATACCTTGAGCGACTGGATGGGCAAGTTCGACTATCAAGGCCCGGCAAACATGCAGATCGACCGGGTGGCTTACACCGCCCCCGGCGAAAAATGCCTGTTTCCCGAATCCCTCACCTGCACGCTCGATTGATGCTTATTAGCATGCGCAACATGAATGTTGCGATGCACAAAAAACTAAACTAAGCTCGGTGGAAGCTGAGCGGGGAACGGGAAGTTTTCATGCTGGATGTACTGTACCTGGCACATGATGTGGCAGACCCTGCGATCAGGCGTAGAACCCTGATGCTTGAGGCGGGTGGTGCGAAAGTGACGCTGGCGGGCTTCCGGCGTGGCGCAGACACACCTGCCGCCAATGGCGTCATCGAACTCGGCGTCACCAGGGATGGACGGTTTGGTCAGCGGATCGCCGCGGTTGCCAAGGCTGCAATGCTTCTGCGTCACAAACTCGGCGGGGCCGCGAGACCCGGCATCATCATTGCCCGCAATCTCGAAATGCTTGCCCTCGCCAACAGGGCGAACGCGGTTTTCGGCGGCAACGTTCCGATCGTCTACGAATGCCTGGACATTCACCGGCTCCTGCTGCGCAAGGATTTTGCCGGCCGCACTTTGCGCACTGCCGAACATTATCTGGGGCGGAACGTCAGCCTCCTGATCACCAGTTCGCCCGCCTTCATCGAAAATTACTTCCGGCCGGTTTCGCGTCTCAAGGCGCCGATACTGCTGCTGGAAAACCAGGTGATCGAGCTCGCAGAAAGCGTTGGCATGCAGACAGCGCGCCCACGCCCGCCACAGGCCGGCGAACCCTGGAAAATCGGCTGGTTCGGCGCCTTGCGGTGCCGCAAATCGTTAAAGCTGCTCGCTGAATTCACCCGTGCCATGGACGGGAAATTCGAAGTGGTGCTGCGCGGACGCCCCGCCTATTCGGAATTCGACGATTTTGACGGCTTCGTCGAAAACGAACCTTTCATGCACTTCCACGGAGCCTACAAGAATCCCGAGGATCTTGCCCAGATTTACGACGACGTGCAGTTCTTCTGGGGTATCGATTTTTTCGAGGAAGGCTTGAACTCCAGCTGGCTGCTGCCGAACCGGCTGTACGAGGGATGCCGCTACAACGCTGTCCCGATCGCCATGCGCGGTACGGAAACGGCGCGCTTCATCAGCGCCAAGCATATCGGCCTCGTTCTCGACAGCGATGACAGTGCTGCACTGGCCAACCTCTTTTCCGGCATGACGCGGGAACGCTATTTCGCCGAATTCGGCAAGGTTGCCGCCACCGGGGCATCGGCGTGGATCTTCGATCGGGCCGATTGCCAGCGGCTGGTGAACCGGCTTGCCGCGCTGCGGGCCAGCGATGCCCACGCCGCATCACTCCATGAGCTCTCCCAAACGCACAGCAACAAGGGTGGACTGCTATGAGCGCCGATGATTTCAAGCATGGCCGCAGCCTGATTGTTATTCCTTGCCTCAACGAGGCCAGATATATCGAAGCCCTGATCGCCAAGCTCGCGAGTGCGATGCAGGACCTCAACGCCGATCTGGTCGTTGTCGATGGTGGCAGTACCGATGGCACACGCGAGATCGTGGAGCGAATTTCGACCGTCAACCCGAAGGTCCGGCTGCTGGACAATCCAAAGAAGATCCAGAGTGCTGCCGTCAATCTCGCGGTCGGGACGCTCGGTGCTGATTATGAATACATGATCCGCATCGATGCGCATGGCGAGTATCCGGCTGACTATTGCCAGCGCCTGATGGAGGATGCCGTTGTAACCGGCGCGGATTCCGTCGTCGTTGCCATGCAGACCGTCGGCTTCAGCACTTTCCAGAAAGCCACCGCCTATGCCCAGAATTCCAAGCTCGGCAATGGCGGCTCCAAACACCGTACGGGCGCCATCGGGCATTGGGCCAATCATGGCCACCACGCACTGATGCGGATTTCCGCGTTCCAGGCGGTTGGCGGTTATGACGAAATGTTCAGCCATAACGAGGACGCCGAGTTTGACTATCGCCTGAACAAGGCGGGCTACCGGATCTGGATGACCGACAAGACCAGCATGATCTACCACCCGCGCAGCACAGCAAGAGCGCTTTTCCGCCAGTATTTCGGCTATGGCCGTGGCCGGGCGAAGAATTTCCTGAAGCACCGCGCCATGCCGAGCATCCGGCAGATGTTGCCGCTTGCCGTCGTTCCCGTCGCCGTCGGCGCCCTGCTGGCGGTCATCAGTTGGGCCGCCGTCATTCCGTTTGGCCTCTGGGCCGTGGCCTGCCTTGGCTACGGCGTGTGGATGGCGCTGGGCGAAAAAAACCCATACGGGCCACTGGCCGCCGTTTCCGCGATGGTAATGCATTTTGCCTGGTCGGCCGGTTTCTGGCGCGAACTTCTGGATTTCCGTAACCGCCGGGTCGCCTCATGAAAACAGGTAGCGACCTTATCCATATCGATATCGGCGTCTGCACCTATCGACGCCCGGAACTCGAACAGACGCTGCGCTCGCTGGGCGGCATTGCCGTGCCTGAAAACGCTCAGATCCGCATCATCGTGGCTGATAATGACGACACACCGAGTGCGAAAGCGCGGGTAGACGCCTTGCGTGCCGTCATTCCTCACGAGATCGCCTACGTTCATTGCCCGGCTTCCAATATCTCGATCGCCCGCAATGCGTGCCTCGACAATGCCAGGGGAGATTTCCTGGCATTCATCGACGATGACGAGACGGCGAGCTCGGACTGGATTGCCCGGTTGATCGAGACGGCGCAGGCAGGCCATGCAGATGCTGTGCTCGGTCCGGTAAAGGCCACGTACGGTACGGATGCGCCGGGCTGGATGCAGCGCGGCGACTTTCATTCGACATTTCCGGTGTGGGTCGGCGGCCGGATCATCACCGGCTATACCTGCAATGTTCTACTTCGCCTTGCCGCGCCTTCGCTTGCCGGACGCCGCTTCAACCTGGCGCTTGGCCGCAGTGGGGGCGAGGACACAGAGTTCTTTACCCATATGCACCGCATGGGCGGAAAAATCGCCTATGCGCCAGAGGCCTGGGTTGAAGAACCGGTGCCGGCTAAACGCGCGGCCTTTTCCTGGCTTGCCAAGCGAAAATTCCGCTTCGGCCAGACGCATGGCCGGCTGATCGATGACGGGACAGGCGCTGTGGGCAAAATCCGCCAACTGGCGCTTGCGGCGGCAAAGTCCGGTTTCTGCGCGCTGGCCAGCGCCATTCTGTTCTTCTCTTCCGTTCGCCGTAACCGGTACGCCCTGCGCGCTTGCATGCATGCGGGGGTCGCCGTCGGGCTTCTCGGTGTCCGGGAGATCGAGCAGTACGGCGCAGCGGAAGCAAGGACGTCCTGATGGACCAGCAACTCCAGGCGACATTCATCATTGCAGCCTTCAAGGCGCAGGACACGATCGAGCGCGCTATCGACAGCGCGCTCGCCCAGACCGGTGTCAGCGTCGAAGTCATCGTCATCGACGATTGTTCGCCAGATGACACGGCCGAGATCGTCGATGCCTATACCGATCCGCGCGTCCGGCTGATCCGGCTTGAAAAGAACCGCGGTCCCGGCGGCGCCCGCAACGCAGGCCTTGCCGCCGCGCGGGGGACGTGGATCGTCATTCTGGATTCAGACGATGCGGTTTCGCCGGACCGCACCGCGCGCATGATCGCGCGGGCCAAGGCCGCCAACGCCCAGATCGTCGTCGACAATGTCGATGTCGTGCCGCTCGACGGCCAGATGAAGCGGATGTTCGAAGGGACCGATCTGGCCGCAATGGAAACGCTGACGCTTCCGGCTTTCATCGGCTCGAACGTGCTGTTTAAGTCTGAGCACAATTACGGCTACATGAAACCAGCCTTCGAGCGCCGGTTCCTTGAAGAGCATGGCTTGCGTTTCGACGAAAGCCTGCCGATCGGCGAGGATTATCTGCTTCTGGCATCGGCGCTTGCAAAGGGCGGCCGCTGCGCCGTCGAGCCAACAGCCGGCTATACCTACTATATCCGCAGCGGATCGATTTCCCGGGTGTTGAAGCTGCACCAGGTGGACGCGATGCTGGCAGCCGATGCCGCGTTTCTCGAAAGCAACCGGCTGGATGCGGCTTCGATGGCAGCGCAAGCCCGGCGTCACCGCAGCATGGAGGACGCCCGGTCCTTCATCATCTTGGTCGATCAGATCAAAGCACGCTCTCTTTTCGGCGCGGTCAAGACCGTGTGGAAAAATCCGGCGGCAGTCTGGCATCTGCGGATGCCCATTGCCGTCAGACTGCGGCGCCTGGCGGCGCCGTTCACTGCAATTCACTCTTTCGGTCCCCCGCCGGAAACGATGAATAGAACCACTCCGGGCAACAGCCCGCACAAGAGCAAAGGATAGTTCTATGGCTCCTATCAGACCCGTTCGCAAAGCCGTAATTCCAGTCGCCGGAAACGGCACCCGGTTTCTGCCGGCAACCAAGGCGATGCCGAAGGAAATGCTGACCATCGTCGACAGACCCGTCGTGCAATATGCCGTCGAGGAAGCCATGCAGGCCGGTATCGAGCACATCGTGTTCGTGACCGGCCGCAACAAGCAGGCGATCGAGGACCATTTTGACGATGTACCGGAGCTGATCTCGTCCTTGACGCGTTCAGGCAAGGATGCCCAGCTTTCCGAATTGGCGCGCATGCTTCCGGCTGCCGGCTCCGTCAGCTTCACCCGCCAGCAGGCGCCGCTTGGCCTTGGCCACGCAGTCTGGTGCGCCCGCGACCTGATCGGCGACGAGCCGTTTGCCCTGCTGCTGCCGGACATGATTTCCTACGGTGCCCGCGGCTGCATGGCCGGCCTGATGGAGCTGTATAACGATGTCGGCGGCAACGTCGTCGCCGTCGAACAGTGCGCGCTCGAGGAAACCTCGAAATACGGCATCGTCGGCATGGGCGAGCAAACGCGGCATGGATTTGAAGTGACGCAGATGGTCGAAAAGCCACCCGTCGCCGAGGCACCGTCAACCTACTACCTGAACGGCCGCTATATCCTCCAGCCGGAGATCTTCTCGATCCTCGCCCATCAGCAGCGCGGCGCCGGCAACGAGATCCAGCTGACCGACGGCATGCTGCGCCTGTCGGCAGACCAATCGTTCCACGCCCATCCCTACGAAGGCCGGACCTTCGATTGCGGTTCCAAGCAAGGCTTCATCGAGGCGAACGTCGCCTTCGCGCTGGCGCGCGCCGACATTGGCAATCTGGTGTTCGAATCCGTCCGCGAGATGGTTCTGTCGCACGAACAATCGATGCAGGCTGCGTGAAAACAATGATTATTCAGTGACTTGATGAAACTGGAAGACCTGGTCTCACCCCTGCCGCGTTTTGGGGTGAGAACCAACCACGAAAAAGTACCCGGAGACCAGACGGCCCATGAATCAAAGACCTCTTCCGTTGAACACCGTTCCATCGCTGAAAGGCGATGAGTCCGACACGTTCATCGATCTGAACCGGCTGACCGCAATCGCGTTTCGCCGTTCAAGGGTCGTGGCCCTCTGCGTTGTTCTCTGCTTCATGCTCGGCGTGGCATATCTGGTGTTCGCGACACCGGTCTACACCTCGCAGACGCAAATCCTGCTCGACGAAAACCTGTCTAAATATGCAGAGGAAGCGCCATCGCCCCAGAGCGCCCAACAGGCCGACACCCAGCTTTCCAGCGCGGTCGAAATCCTGAAATCGGGCGAATTGGCACTTCGCGTTACCGACGCGGAAAATCTCGGTGAAAACGAAACCGTTCTCAACCCGCCGCGGTCGTTGATGTCAACGGTGAAAGCAGCTGTCAAATCCCTTACTGGCATGTTCAGTTCAGGGCCGGAGATTTCCGAAGCGGCGGCACGCAACGGCAAGCGGGAAACCGCCGCCGCATATATCCAGCAGGGCCTGACGGTCGAGCGGGTAGCGCGAAGCTCCGTCGTGGCGGTGTCCTACAAATCCACCGATCCGAAACTCGCAGCAACCATTACCCGCGCCTATGCCAATGCCTATCTGACCGACCAGCTGAACGCGAACTTCGACGCTACCGAGCGCGCTTCCGTCTGGCTCCAGGAACGCCTGACCGACCTTGGCCAGCGCGCGCAGGCAGCATCGCTCGAGGCCGAGAAGTTCAAGGCTGACAATGGCCTGACCTCGACACGCGGTGAGCTGATGTCGGAGCAGCAACTGTCCGACCTCAACAGCCAGCTGATTGTTGCGCAGGCCGACAGCGCCAGCGCCTCCGCCCGCTACAACCAGTTCAAGTCTATCATCGACCAGGGCGCCGAAAACGCGGTGAACAACGCGACGATTTCGTCAAACCAGACCGACAATTCGGTCATTCAAGACCTGCGGACGCGCTATCTGGCCATCAGCAAGCGCGAGCAGGCCGTCACGCAGAATTTCAGCGCCGATCACCCCCAGGCCGTCAGCCTGCGGGCGGAGAAGACCGAACTTGCCGGTCAGATCTTCCGGGAATTGCAGCAGATAACCAGCAGCTACCGCAACGAGTTCGAAGTCGCCCAATCTCGCGAGGCTTCCCTGCGCAAGAGTATCAAAGGTGTGGTCGGCAACAATTCCGAGGCCAACCGGTCGCTGGTGCAATTGCGCGGGCTCGAACAGCGTGCGACGGCCCTGAAGACACTTTACGAATCCTATCTCGGGCGCTTCGAGGAAGCAGCCCAGCAACGCTCATTCCCGATTGCAAAGGCCCGCATTATCTCCGATGCCGGAGTGCCAGTCTCGCCATCCAGCCCGAAACGGACGATGGTGCTTGCACTCTCCATCGTACTGGGCTTCATGCTGGGCGCTGTCATTGCCGGCCTGCAGGAATTCCGCGAGCGATTCTTCCGGCTGGAGGAAGACATCAGATCGGTTCTCGGACACAAGTCACTCGGCTACCTGCCGCTGATCGGCAAGAAGACCGTCAGCATGTGGAGCAAGACACGGGAGCGTCTTTCCAAATCGGAACAGGATAAGGCGGACAAGCCGGCTGACGCCGACGTGCCGCTGAACCGCATGACACGGATTGCCGTCGACGCACCGCGATCGGCGTTTGCCGAAACACTCCGCAATGCCAAGCTTGCCAGCGACGTTATCCTGCAGGGCCGCCCCAACCGCGTTATCGGTGTCGTCTCGGCGCTGCCGGGTGAAGGCAAATCGACGATCGCCGCGAATTTTGCCGGGCTGCTTGCGGCCAGCGGTAAACGGACGCTTCTGATCGACGCCGACATCCGCAACCCGGCGATCAGCAAGATGATTTCGCCAGCCCCGAAAACTGGATTGGTGGATGCTGTCCTGGGCGAAGAAGAATGGACGTCGGCGCTCAGGGTCGACCCGCAGACCCGGCTGGCGATCCTGCCGATCGCACCGCGCGACCATCTCTACCATACCAACGAGCTGCTTGCCTCGCAGGGCATGGAGACGCTGATTGCCAATGCCCGCAAGAGTTTTGATTATGTCATCGTCGATCTGGCGCCGCTGGCTCCGGTTATCGACGCCAAGGCATTCTCGCCCTTTGCCGACGGTTTCCTGATGGTCATCGAATGGGGCAAGACGCCTGCCCGTCTGGTTCGGGACGTGCTGCATTCCGATCCGCAATTCAACGCCAAGATCCTGGGCGTCATACTCAACAAGACGGATATGGACGAGCTTGGAAAATACAGCGATTTCGGCGCGGCGGAAAAATACCGCAAGAGCTATGAGAGCTACTATATCGAGCAGCCATTCAAGGCTGCGCGCTGAGGGATTTTCCTCAGCGCAGACCGGGCTGGCGCTCCGCGTCCAGCCCGAAGACCGCCACAAGCGCCATCAGAACAACCACCATCGCAATCGCGGCGGTGCAAACAGCATAGACGATCAGGTACTCCAGAAGGCAGGGCAGAAAAAGCAACACCCGGACAGCGACGGGTTGCGAGCGTGCCCAACCACCCATGCCGTTTCTCATGTAATTTTCGAAACGATGCGTGACGCTCGACATGGCTGATCGCTCCATTAATCTTAAGATAAAATTTACCAAAGATGATGGAGCCAGGCAACCGATACCCGCCTTTAAATCCAATAGGAGCCTGCGCTTTGTGAGGTTTCGCGTCGCATCGCAACCTATCTGGCGTCATGAAAAATAATGCCGGCGGTGTGGCGCATGCCTGAGCGAATGCGGCTGACCCCGTGGCGCAGATTGACCCGGTAATTGCCTCTTGAGCCCTGAACCGGCCGATTGTGAACAGCGAATGCCACTGCATCGCCCTGACGCAACGGCACGACCTCTGCGCGGCTCTGCATGCGCGGGCGCTGCTCCGTCAACACAAACTCGCCGCCGGTGAAATCCTCGCCAGGCTCCGAGAGCAGGATCGCCACCTGGATCGGGAAGGCAAGATCGCCATAGAGATCCTGATGCAGGCAATTGAAATCACCCGGGACATATTGCAGCAAAAGCGGTGTTGGCCGGGCTTGGCCTGCATCGTGGCACTGCTGGAGAAACGCTGCATGCCCGGAAGGATAGCGTTCAGCTATGCCCATGCGCTCGTTCCACGCATTGGCGACGTCGGAAAGGCGGGGATAAAGCGCACTGCGCAAATCCCCAATGAGATCCGGCAACGGATATTTGAAATAGCGATACTCGCCCTTGCCAAAACCGTGACGGGCCATGTGGATATGGCTGCGGAAGTGTTGTTCCTCCGGGTAGAGCCCGGCAATCTGCCGGCATTCCTCGGGGAGTAATAGCTTCTCAATGACCACGCACCCGAAGCCGTTGAGTTCTTTGTCGAGGTGGTTCCAGTCATACCCGGCGATACGCGCCTCGGCGGACAGTGCTGAAGAAACCGGCGGGGTTTTCGAATAGACATTCATGACAGAGCCTCCAAGATTCTCGTGTGACAGCGAAGCTTCTTGAATGACGGTTAGGCAGGCTGGCCGCCACCCGTTTCCTGCACGGCTTCGTTTCGGCTGCGCAGAGAAACGGTAAGATTTAGCTTACATTCCGACGACACAGGCTCCGCCTGTCAATCCCGCTCCTGCCGCCGTCAGGAGCAATTTCTCTCCGGGCAAAACGGGCGCCACTTGATGGGCGAGCGATAAGGAAAGCGGGATGGTGGCAGCGGAGGAGTTTCCGTATTCGCCGATCGTGCGGACGGTCCTTTCAAGTGCGATACCGAGATCGTGACAGACGGCATCGAATATACGGACATTGGCCTGATGCGGAATGAACCGGTGGATATCCGTCACGTCGATCCCGGCGTCATCGAGCGCCCGGCGCGCGCAACCGCTCATCATCCCGACCGCCTGCGTGAACATTTCGCGCCCATCGCGCATCGTCATCAGGCAATCCTGTGCGTCGACATCCGCCGCGAAGGGACGGTTGCTGCCACCGGCCGGAATGGAGATCAGATCGTAGCGGCTCCCATCTGCGGCGAGATCGACACCGAGCAGTCCCGTTTCCTCATCACGCGCGGGCATCAAAACGACCGCGCCGGCAGCGTCGGCAAACAGAACGGAGCTCGCCCGCTCGGCAGGATTGATCCGGCGACTGAGAATATTGGCGGCAACCACCAGCACCGGTCGGCCATGCGCGCGAACAAAGCCATCGGCGAGCGTCAACGCATAGAGGAAACCGGAGCACGCCCCGGCGAGATCGATAGCGCCGGAATTCACCAACCCGAGGCGATGAGCGAGCAGCGGTGCCGATGGCGGCAACAGATGATCGGGCGTCGAGGTGGCGAGTAGCGTCAATGCGATGTCTTCCCGCAAGATGCCAGCGTCTTCGATTGCGGCCTCGCCTGCCCGTGCCGCAAGCCCGGACAGGGTATCGCTGGGTTCGGCCCAGTAACGCGTCCTGATCCCGGTCCGGCGCTCGATCCAGCCCGGTTCAAGACCGAGGCTGCCCTCTATTTCGGCGTTTTCGACACAGCGCCCCGGCACGCTGTGACCGAAACCGGCAAGCCGGGACGAGCGGGCGCCTCTCACAGGCGGCCCGCTGCGAACCATGCCGCTGCCTCGTCAATCGCATCATAGG
This sequence comes from Rhizobium sp. Root1334, assembly GCF_001426665.1. Classification (GTDB taxonomy): domain Bacteria; phylum Pseudomonadota; class Alphaproteobacteria; order Rhizobiales; family Rhizobiaceae; genus Pararhizobium. The sequence goes on from NZ_LMEY01000001.1 coordinate 843,375, forward strand.
CCCGGTCAAGGTCGGTGGCAGCGACACAATAGGGCGGCATCAGATAGATCACGTTGCCGAGCGGCCGGATCAGCAGTTTGCGCACACGGAAGAAGGCCCTGAGCTTCGGGCCAACCTCTGACAGATAGCCTCCGGCTGGCACTGTGAGATCAAGCGCGGTGATCGTCCCGGTCTGGCGGACATTGCTAAAGCGCCGATCCGACTCAAAGCGGGCCAACCTCTCCGTTTGCATGACCTCCAGCGACCGGATGCGCTCGCGAACCGGCTCGTTTTCCCAGACAGCCAGATTGGCGACCGCGGCGGCACAGGCAATCGGGTTGGCGGTGTAGGAGCTGGAATGGAAAAATGTCTTCCGGCGGTCGGCCGAAAGATGCGCCTCAAAAATCTCGGCCGTGCACAAAGTTGCCGCCAAGGGCAGCGCGCCACCAGTCAAACCCTTGGAGGTGCACAGGATATCCGGTGCTACACCGGCCTGTTCGCAGGCAAAGACAGTGCCGGTGCGCCCCCAACCGGTCATCACTTCATCGGCGATCAACAAAGTGCCGTGGCGTTCGGCGATCCGCTTCAACTCGCTGAGAACCGAGGCGGGATAGGTGAGCATACCGCCTGCCCCGAGGATGAGCGGCTCGATCAGCAAGGCGGCCACATCTCCCGTCGCACAGAACCGCTCGAAGGCATCCAGCGTCTCTTGTTCGCGGCCGGGCCTGGGGAACGGCAGGCGATCGACGCCGAACAGCATCGGCTCGTAGGCCGCATTGAAGACACCACGTTCGCCAGCCGACATCGTGCCGATCGTGTCGCCGTGATAGCCATGTTCCAACACGCAGATACGGCGGCGCTGGGCGCCGGAATTGTGGAAGAAGCCGAGGGCCATTTTCAACGCGACTTCGACGCAGGTCGAGCCGCTGTCGGAATAGAACGCGTGCGAGAGCCCCCGCGGTGCGACCCGCAACAGGCCGCGCGCCAGCTCTTCGGCTGGTTCATGGGTGTATTCAGCGAATATGATCTGGTCGTAGGTTTCGCATGCCGCCTGGATCGCCGCCGTGATCGCCGGGTGGCGGTGACCATGCGTGATCACCCACCAGGAAGATATGGCGTCGAGAATACGCGCGCCGCTGTCATCGGTCAGGTACGCGCCGCCGGTCTGGACAATGCGTTTCATCGCAGGTTCCAGCGCGTGCTGGGTGAAAGGGTGCCAGACTGGAGAACTCATGCCATTTTCTCCCGGAACGCGGAGAGTTGAAAGTTGTCGCGAAATACCTGGTGCAACGCATCTGGCGTCAACGGATCGAGACGCGGCAAGCGTCCGAGAATAAGCACCTTGCCCATCGCCGCGATGATCCGCTGGGTTTCGGCCTGCTCATCACCGATGAAGGCGACGCCGAAAATGGGAACGGCTCGGTGGCGCAGTGCTTCCAACGACAGGAGCGTGTGATTGATCGTTCCGAGCCCCGTACGGGCGCAGAGGATGACCGGGATCTGCCAACGCGCGAAGACATCGGCAAAGACGACCGTTTCTGTGAGCGGCACCAGCAGGCCGCCCGCACCCTCGATGACCAGAGGCACGGCTGTCTCCGGTGGCGTGATCCGCTCCGGGTCGATCTCGACATCGTCCAGCCGGGCCGCAAGATGAGGCGAGGCCGGTGTTTGCAACCTGTAAGTCTCGGGCAGGATACGGTCCGGCGGCAGGCGGCCGAGCCGATGGACGACCTGACTGTCCGTCTCCTCATCCAGTCCCGATTGCACCGGTTTCCAATAATAACCGCCAAGTGCCGCCGCCAGTGCGGCGGAAAACACCGTCTTGCCGATGCCGGTATCTGTGCCTGTCACCACGAAACGCCTCATGGTTTTTCCTCTGTCATTATGGCCGCCAGCCGAGTGAACATGCGGCTTATCGTTGGCCGGTCGACATTCAGCGTGATGGCGATGCGCAGCCTTGCCGTGCCTTCCGGCACCGTCGGCGGCCGGATGGCGCGGATATCAAAACCTTCCGCCCGCATGCGCGCCGCAACCCGGACGGCGCTTCCATTGTCGCCGATCAGAACCGGCAGGATTTGCGATCCGCTGCCGGCGACGCCGAGTTTCGCGGTCAGTTCGGCATTGGCGAAATTGCGCAGTTCGTCGAAATCGGTGCGGCGCTGCGGTTCATCCACCAGCGCCCGCAAGGCTTCGCGGACCGCAGCCGCCATCAGCGGCGACGGCGCGGTCGAATAAATGAAACCTCGCGCCCGGTTGACCAGGTAATCGCAAAGTACTGCGCTTGCGCCGAGCAGCGCGCCGGAGACGCCAAGCGCCTTGCCGCAGGTGTGAAGGACGATGACATTGGATCGGTTTTTCAATTCGGCAGCAAAGCCGCGGCCATCGGGACCGAAGACGCCAGTTGCATGGGCTTCATCGATCACCAGAAAACCGCCGTGCTTTTCGGCAAGGGCCGCAAGTTCCGTCAGCGGCGCACGATCGCCATCCATCGAATAAAGACTTTCCACGGCAATCCACGGATGGCCGGTTCCACCCTGACTGCGCCACTGTTCGATCGCCTGCGCAAAGGATCCAACGTCATTGTGGGCAGCGGCCGCAGTCTGCGCCTTGCCGGCCAAAATGCCTTCATGGGCGCTGGCATGTACCAGAGCGTCATAGACGACGAGATCGCCTCGCTGCGGCAGCGTCGAGAAAAGTGCCACGTTCGCGGCATAACCGCTGCCGAAATAGAGGACACGCTCTGCTCCGAAGAAGGAGGCCGCCTCAGCCTCCAGCGCTTCGTGCTCCGGGTGATTGCCGCGCAGCAGCCGGGAACCGCCAGCCCCCGTTGGAACGCCGCGCTGAAGGGCAAACGCAATCGCTTTCGCCAGCCGCGCCGATCCGGCAAGCGCCAGATAATCGTTCGAACTTAAATCAGCCCCGGCCTGCGGGACCAACATGCGCCGCCTGCCCTTCCGCTCCAGCCCCGCCAGAGTGGTTTCATAACGGGCAAGGCCCTGATCCATCATTCGCCCGGCCCCAGGTCCATCGGCTTCAGGCCAAGGCGGCGGAACAGGGCCGTGTCGTGATCCTCGCCCGGATTATCCGCCGTCAGCAGCGTATCGCCGGCAAAGATCGAGTTGGCACCGGCGAAGAAACAGAGCGCCTGCATCTCGTCGCTCATCTGCGTGCGCCCGGCCGAGAGGCGCACATGCGAACGCGGCATCAGGATACGGGCAAGCGCGATGGAGCGGACGAATTCGATCGGATCGACCGGCTCGGCATTGGCAAGCCGCGAGCCGGGGATCGGGATCAGCATGTTGATTGGAACGCTTTCCGGTGGTTCCGGCAGGTTGGCGAGCGTCACCAGCATGGAAATGCGATCGTCGGTCGTTTCTCCCATGCCGAGAATACCCCCAGCGCAGACCTTCATGCCGGCATCGCGGACATTCGCAAGGGTATCCAGCCGGTCAGCAAACGTCCGGGTGGTGATGACCTGCGGATAGAATTCTTCCGACGTGTCAATGTTGTGGTTGTAATAGTCGAGCCCGGCTTCGGCCAGCGTCCCAGCCTGCTGCGGCGACAGCATGCCGAGCGTCATGCAAGTCTCAAGCCCGAGCGCCTTGACCCCCTCGACCATCGCGACCAGCGTTTCCATGTCGCGATCCTTCGGGCTGCGCCAGGCAGCTCCCATGCAATAGCGGCTGGCCCCTTCGGCCTTGGCCTTGCGCGCTTCCGCCAGCACCTTTTCCACCATCATCAGCCGGGAGGCCTTCAGCCCCGTCGGAGAGCGTGCCGACTGGCTGCAGTACCCGCAATCCTCGGCGCATCCGCCCGTCTTGATCGACAGGAGCCGGCTGATCTGCACGGCATTCGGATCGAAGTTTTCTCTGTGAACCGATTGCGCCCGGAACAGCAGATCATTGAACGGGGAATTATAGATAATTTTTGCATCAACGAGAGAATGCCGCTCCGTTCCGGCGCTTTCATCGTGCGAATTTTCCTTTAAAAGACCCATTTCAATCGGGAAATCGGCAGAACTTTCGTTTCTCAGCATCATCCACCTAGCATGATAGATTAAAAATAATAATTATCTATAATTTATCCAAAGCCACGGAATCGCAACCGCCTTTTTGGTGTATGGCGTAAAAATTCCCGCAGTACGCGCCTCCATGATCCGGAGAGACGCACCGAAAGCAGTCAAAATCAGGAAAAAAGGAAGTGGAAAATAATTCTCAGCCGACGATGGCGAAGGCATCCCGCGTGGCGCCGGAGGCGTTACGGACGGGCTTCTGGCCTATCCATTGCACGTGACGCTCGAGGACAGGAGCGGCGTTCTCGATATTGCCCTGACGCAGAAAGGTCAGGATGGCGCGGTGATCATGATCGGTGCGCACTTCCCATTCCGACCGCCAACTGGCGAACAGGAACCGGGCACTGGCCGCATGCAGATCGCTGATCGCTGCAAGCAGCCGCGGCATGCCGCAGGGCGTGAGAATCAGCGTGTGAAAACGCCGGTTTGCCTCTTCCCAGGAGCGGACATCGCGGGAATTGTCACCCGCGACCGTCGCTTCTTCAGCCTGATCGAGGATCGCAGGCGTCAGATGCGGTGCCGCGTGGCGAAGGGCTAAAACCTCAAGCGCAGCGCGCATCTGCGCAACTTCGCGCACTTCCTTCAGATCGAAGGACGCGACCCGCACGCCCCGGCGTGGCTCGCTGACCGCAAGCCCCTGCGCCTCCAGCCGCCGGAAAGCCTCGCGCACGGGCACATGACTGGTCCCGAACTCCTCGGCAATATGGTCCTGGCGCAGCTTCGTACCCGGGTCCAATTGTCCGGTGACGATCCTGTCGGCCAGGATGCGGCTGATGCGGCTGGCAATCGTGTCTTCGCTCGCTGAGGTCATGTTTTATAGATAATTTGCCGGGGCGGCGCTGTCGAGGGCGCGCTTGTAATCATTGAACATCTTCACAGTCTTGCGACGGGCAGAGAGCAGCGGCCGGACGACGGCGCACCAAACGGCCCTTGACGCTTCGTCCAAAACTGTGCCTAGATTGGCACATTCACCAGGGGGGTCCCGACAAGGGGCTGAGATTCTGCTGGCGCGAACGGTGGCTTTTGCCACCCTCAAGCAGCGCAGTGACCCGTTGAACCTGATCCAGTTCATACTGGCGTAGGGACGGTGCAAGCGCTGCGACGACTCGGATTCCGTGTGCGGATTCGCGTCAGCGTCTTTTCATCATTCCGGCTCTGATGACTGGGTCTCCAACTTTGGAGCCTCAACCATGACTATTGCCGCCAAGAACCTCACTCCCACCGTTACCACCGGCCCGTTGCCGGCCTCCCGCAAGGTGCATATTCCGGGCGAACTCTACCCGGATATCCGCGTTCCCATGCGCGAAATTGCCGTGCACCCGACCTCTGGCGAACCACCCGTCTCCGTCTACGACCCCTCCGGCCCCTACACCGATCCGGCCCATCTCGTCTCGATCGATGCCGGCCTTCCCCGGCAGCGCCAGGCCTGGGTCACCGCCCGCGGCGATGTCGAGGCCTATGACGGCCGGCACATCAAACCGGAAGACAACGGATTTGCCACCGGTGAACGGCTGACGCCGGAATTTCCGATCCGCAATCATCCCCTGCGTGCCAGAAACGGCAAGGCCGTCACCCAGATCGCCTATGCCCGCGCCGGCATCATCACCCCGGAAATGGAATATATCGCCATCCGCGAAAACCTTGGCCGCAAGCCGCCGGAGGGTGCGCTGGTGCGCGACGGCGAGAATTTCGGCGCCAGCATTCCCGATCACGTCACGGCCGAATTCGTCCGCCAGGAAATCGCCCGCGGCCGGGCCGTCATCCCGGCCAATATCAACCACCCGGAATCCGAGCCGATGATCATCGGCCGGAATTTTCTGGTGAAGATCAACGCCAATATCGGCAATTCCGCCGTCACCTCGTCGATGGCCGAGGAAGTCGAGAAGATGGTCTGGGCGACGCGCTGGGGTGCGGATACCGTCATGGACCTGTCGACCGGCCGTAATATCCACAATATCCGCGAGTGGATCATCCGCAACTCGCCGGTCCCGATCGGCACCGTGCCGCTCTATCAGGCGCTGGAAAAGGTCAACGGCATCGCCGAGGACCTGAATTGGGAGGTTTATCGCGATACGCTGATCGAGCAGGCCGAGCAGGGCGTCGATTATTTCACCATCCATGCCGGGGTGCGGCTCGCCTATATCCCGCTCACCGTCAACCGCGTCACCGGCATCGTCTCGCGCGGGGGCTCGATCATGGCCAAGTGGTGTCTTCATCACCACAAGGAAAGCTTCCTCTACGAGCATTTCGACGAGATTTGCGACATTGCTCGCGCCTATGACGTGACCTTCTCGCTCGGCGACGGCCTGCGTCCCGGCTCGATTGCCGATGCGAATGATGCCGCACAATTTGCCGAACTGGAAACGCTTGGCGAACTGACCCAGATCGCCTGGGCGAAAGATTGCCAGGTCATGATCGAAGGCCCTGGCCATGTGCCGATGCACAAGATCAAAGAGAACATGGACAAGCAGTTGGAAGTCTGCGGCGAAGCGCCATTCTACACGCTTGGACCGCTGACGACCGACATTGCCCCCGGCTACGACCACATCACCTCAGGCATTGGTGCCGCGATGATCGGCTGGTTCGGTACGGCGATGCTCTGCTATGTCACACCGAAGGAGCATCTCGGCCTGCCCGACCGCAACGACGTCAAGGTCGGCGTCATCACCTACAAGATCGCCGCCCACGCCGCCGATCTCGCCAAGGGGCATCCGGCCGCGCAATTGCGTGACGACGCCTTGTCGCGCGCCCGCTTCGAGTTCCGCTGGGAAGACCAGTTCAACCTGTCGCTCGATCCGGAAACGGCGCGTTCCTTCCACGATGAGACCCTGCCGAAGGAAGCCCACAAAGTGGCGCATTTCTGCTCGATGTGCGGGCCGAAATTCTGCTCCATGCGGATTTCCCACGATATCCGCGCCGAGGCGCAGAAGGAGGGGCTTGAGGCGATGGCCGCGAAATTCCAGGCGGGTGGCGCGCTCTATATGCCCCTTAGCCCGGATGGCACCGTTGTGCCAGCCGGAGAGTGACCATGCGTATCCTCGTCAAAGGGGCCGGCGTTGCCGGCCTCACGGTCGCCTGGCAACTCTACCGCCACGGATTCGAGGTCACCATCCTCGAACGCGCCGAAAGGATCGGCACCGGCGCGTCAGGCTTTGCCGGCGGTATGCTGGCCCCCTGGTGCGAGCGGGAAAGCGCGGATGAACCCGTGCTGACACTCGGCCGAGTGGCCGCCGACTGGTGGGAGGCTGCACTCCCCGGCCATGTGCAGCGCTGCGGCACGCTGGTCGTCGCGGGCAGCCGTGACACTGGCGAACTGGACCGGTTTGCCGGCCGCACCACCGGCTGGGAGTGGCTGGACGAAGCGGCGATTGCGGCACTGGAACCGGACCTCGCCGGCCGTTTCCGCAAGGCCCTGTTTTTCCGACAGGAAGCCCATCTTGATCCACTGCAGGCATTGTCCGCGCTGACCGGAGCGCTGGAGGAAACGCGTATGCGTTTCCTGTTCGGCGCCCGGGGCGTCCCAGCGGAAGCCCATTATGACCGCACCGTCGATTGCACCGGCCCGGCACAGATCGGGTTGCTTCCCGATCTTCGCGGCGTGCGTGGAGAGATGCTCCTACTCGAAACCGGCGAGATAAGCCTTTCCCGCCCCATCCGCCTGCTGCATCCACGTCACCCGATCTATATCGTGCCGCGCGGAAAGAACCGTTTCATGGTCGGCGCGACCATGATCGAAAGCGATGATGCCGGCCCCATCACGGCCCGCTCGCTGATGGAATTGCTGAATACCGCGTATGCACTCCACCCCGCCTTTGGCGAGGCGAAGCTTATCGAAACCGGCGCGGGCGTGCGCCCTGCTTATTCCGACAACCTACCGCGCGTAACCGAGGAGGGGCGCACCCTGCATGTGAATGGCCTTTACCGCCATGGCTACCTGCTCGCCCCCGCCATGGCTGGAGAGGTGGCACGGCGTCTCCTTGGAGAACAAAGACAAAGGATGGCTTCATGATTTTCATCATCAACGGCGAGGAACAGCAGGTCGCGGCGGCAACACTCGCCGACCTGCTGGCTGCTCTCGATTACGAAGGCGAATGGCTGGCGACGGCCGTTAACGGTGAGCTTGTGCATCGCGAAGAGCGTAGCGGATTTCCGCTCGGTGAACGCGACCGGATCGAGATCCTGTCGCCGATGCAGGGGGGCTAATGATGTTGACGCTCTACGGAACCTCGGTATCTTCGCGCCTGCTGCTCGGCACCGCCCGGTACCCCTCTCCCGCCGTTCTCGCCGAAGCGGTTCGGGCATCGAGAACCGATATCGTCACGGTGTCGCTGCGCCGGGAAACAGCGGGCAGCCGCACCGGCGGCGCCTTCTTCGAGCTGATCCGCACGCTCGGCGTCCGGGTTCTACCGAATACAGCGGGCTGCCATACTGTTTCCGAAGCAGTTTTGACCGCCAAGATGGCCCGCGACTTGTTTTCCACCGACTGGATCAAGCTCGAGGTGATCGGCAATCATGACACGTTGCAGCCAGACGTCTTCGCGCTGGTCGAAGCGGCCCGCATTCTGAGCGGTGAAGGCTTCAAGGTCTTTCCCTACACCACCGACGATCTTGTCGTGGCGGAAAAGCTGCTCGATGCGGGTTGCCAGGTGCTGATGCCCTGGTGTGCTCCCATCGGCTCGGCCATGGGTCCCGTAAACCTGCCGGCACTGCGTAGCATGCGGGCAAGCTTTCCCGAGGTGCCGCTGATCGTCGATGCCGGTATCGGCCGGCCATCGCATGCCGCCACCGTCATGGAACTCGGTTTCGACGCCGTTCTGCTGAACACAGCCGTTGCAGGAGCCGCCGATCCGGCTGCGATGGCCGCCGCCTTTAGCGGCGCGATTGATGCGGGCCGCATAGCATTTCACGCCGGCATGCTGGAGCCGCGCGACATGGCCGTTCCCTCGACGCCCATCATCGGCAAGGCGGTGTTTTCATGAAGCTTGATCCCTTTTACCTGATCGTCGACAGCGCCGACTGGATCGATCGCCTCGTGCCGCTCGGCGTCAAGCTCGTGCAGTTGCGGATGAAAGACAGCACCGATATTGAGCTGCGAACGGCCATCCGACGCGCCAAAACGGTCTGTAGCGCCCACGGTTGCCAGTTGATCATCAACGACTATTGGCGCGTTGCAATCGAGGAAGGCTGCGATTTCGTCCATCTCGGTCAAGAGGATCTCGCCGAAGCCGATGTCACCGCCATTCGCGCCGCTGGGCTCAAGCTCGGGCTCTCCACCCATGATGCGACCGAACTGGAGACGGCGCTTGCGGCTGCGCCGGACTATGTGGCGCTCGGGCCGGTCTGGCCGACCATCCTGAAGAAGATGAAATGGGCGCCACAGGGGCTGGAGAAAGTGCGCGACTGGAAGACACGCGTCGGCGCGCTGCCGCTGGTGGCGATCGGCGGCATCAATATCGACCGGATCGACGGCGTCTTTGCCCATGGCGCTGATAGCGCCGCTGTTGTCACCGACATCATCCTCAATGCCGATCCGGAAGCGCGGACCCGTGAATGGATTGCACGCACGGCGCGTTTCCGGTGAGGGCGTTTCGATGAACCACGTGCCCCACGTGCTTGTTGTCGCCGGCTCGGATTCGTCCGGCGGCGCCGGGATCGTGCGCGATATCGAGACGCTGGCCGCCTTTGGCGTCAAGGCTTCGGTGGCGATCACCGCCGTCACGGTTCAAACACATAAAGGCGTCGAGCATATCGATGCCGTTCCACCCGACCGCGTGGCGCAGCAGATGCGTGCCGCGCTATCGGCCAATCCAATTGCCGCCATCAAGATCGGCATGCTCGCAACCGCAGAGACGATTGCCGCTGTTGCAACGGTGCTTGCGGACAACCCCGGCATTCCTGTGGTTCTCGACCCGGTTCTGGTTTCGACGTCCGGCCGCACCCTTCTTGCTCCGGCCGCGACGGCCGCGTTACGCGATCTTTTCACGGCATGTACGCTCATCACGCCCAACCTGCCGGAGCTTTCAGTGCTGGCGGCATCGATGGTTGCCACATCGCCCGGCAGTGTGGGTGACCAGGCCCGGAGCCTCTTGAGGGTTGGAGCAAAGGCGGTTCTGGTCAAGGGCGGACATGCCGGTGGCGTGGAAGCCATCGATCTGCTCTTCCAACCGGACCAGATTGATCGATCCTTTGCGTCCCCTCGCCTCGCTGCGGCGATGCGCGGCACCGGCTGCATGCTCGCCAGCGCGATTGCCGCGCGCCTGGCCTTTGGAGACCCGCTCGCGGCGGCAATCGCCCAGGCCAAGGCCTTCGTGCATGGAAAGTTCCGCGAAACGTGAACAGCCATTTACCCGCCGATCTGCGATGATCGCAGGCGAAGAAATACCTTGGGCTGCATCGCTCCATCCTCTTTTGCTAATCTTTCTTAGGGATAGCGCTTCGGACGCGCTATATTTCGGAGGTGAAGACCGTGGTGGAGAGATTCGCGCCGATGCCGCATGACATGAATGGTAAGAGTAACCAGCGTGTAGAAACCGACGACGAGCAGCCCTTCTTCGATCAGCTCCGCATGATGCAGCGAGCCTTTGTCGCCTCGCCCGTCCGCAAGACCATCATATGGCTCTCAATCGGGATCATTACCGTCATATTGGCGACTGCGGTCGGGCAGATCTTGCTGAACCGATGGTACAAACCATTCTACGATACGCTCGAGCGGCGTGATCTCTCCGCGTTTCTAATGCAGTTCATCACCTTCGGCCAGATTGCCGGTACGCTGCTGATCCTCAATGTGCTGCAAACCTGGCTCAACCAGTGGATCCGGATCAAATTGCGTGAGGGGCTGACGCTCGATCTGATCGGCGAATGGATGAAGCCGGCGCGGGCCTTCCGCCTTGCCAATGCAGGCGCCATCGGCATCAATCCCGATCAGCGCGTGCACGAGGACGCCCGTCATCTCGCCGACCTGACGGCGGGCCTTACCATCGGCCTGTTCCAGTCGGGCATTCTGCTTGCCAGTTTCGTCGGCGTTTTGTGGTCGCTTTCGTCCGGCTTCATTTTTCACATTGGCGGCTATGATCTCAATATTCCCGGCTACATGGTCTGGGCGGCCTTCCTTTACGCCGGGACCGCTGCGGCCGTGAGCTGGGTGGTCGGACGCCCGCTCGTCAAGATCAATGGCGACCACTATGCGCGGGAAGCCGCCCTGCGCTTCTCACTGATGCGGGTCAACGAACATATAGAAGCGGTGTCACTGTCCTCCGGCGAGGCCAATGAAAAGCGCCGTCTCCAGCGTGATCTGGCCTCGGTTCTGGAAATCAGCAACAAGCTGATGATGGCCCTGACACGGCTGACATGGGTCACGTCAGGCTATGGCTGGCTTACGGTCGTCGCCCCTATCGTCATCGCAGCCCCCGTCTATTTCAATGGTGATCTCAGTTTCGGCGGCCTGATGATGGCCGTTGGCGCGTTCAATCAGGTGAACACGTCGCTACGCTGGTTCGTCGACAATATCGACAGCATCGCCGACTGGCGGGCAACGCTGCTTCGGGTCGCCGCCTTCCGCTCCGCAATCCTGATGACCGACGAACGGCACGAAAACGACAAGCGCATCGAATTTGCCAAGGCTGAGGGTGACCGCCTGACCATCGACCGCCTGGAAATCGCCCTCCCGTCCGGCTGCATCAAGCTCGCCGACCAGCATATCGAAATCGGGCCCGGCGAACGCGTTCTCGTGACCAGTGATTCGGATGTGGAAAAAGCGCCATTCTTCCGGTCGCTGGCCGGCCTCTGGCCATGGGGACACGGACGCATTGCTCTACCCGGCGGTGACAACATCGCCTTTGTGCCACGAACACCCTATTTCTCACCCGGGACGCTGGAGGAAGTCCTCAGCTATCCCGAAAATCCAGGAAAATTTAAAAAATCCGATCTGGTCTCGGTGCTGTCCAAGGTCGGTTTGAGCAAGCTGCAAAACAGCCTCGATCAGGACATGCGGACAAGGCTGAAACTCAACGAAGTCGAAATCAGGCTTCTGGCCATTGCCCGGCTGGGACTGCACAAACCGGGCTGGATCATCATTGACGAGGCGCTCGATACCCTGGACCGCGATGCCTACCAGCAAGTCCTAACCTTCATGGAGCAGGAGCTGGGCAATGCGGCTATCGTGAACATCGGCAGGGTGGCATCCGGCAACCGCTTCTTCACACGCGTATTGCAACTGCAGGGCAGCCCGGCAGGCAAGGCCATCCGTTTGCTCAGACCCAAAAGCCTTCGCGCGGACAATCCTGAACTGGCGGATTGAACTGACTGCGTGCGCCAACGCAAGCCAGCTTTTGAACTTTCCCCCTTCAAGAAGACGAAGGGGGAAAGCGGGACGATTTAGTTGACGGCTGTGAGCGTCACCGATGTGCCGCCAGCAGCAAGGTTGAGGCCGAGCTGGCCCGTCACGCTGATGGTCTGGAGGTGGATCGAGCCGGACGTGCCGCCCACGAGGACATTGGCGCCGACGCCCGCACCGACCGTGGCTTCAACACTTGCGCCCTGGTAGAGACCGCTGAGCGAACCCTGATGGTAGCCTGCCGTCGGCGCAAGCACCGCCCAGACAAGCTTGCTGCGCGTCGTGAAGCCGAGGTCAACGCCCATCTTCCTGACAGCGCCGGTATAGTGGTCTGTGCGTTCCTTGCCGACTGAGGAATGGAACGTGCAATCGATTTCCTTGGCCGAGCCCAGAACATAGCCGGCGCCACCGCCAACCTCGCATTCGAGGTAGCCGATCTTCACGCCGCCACGCACGTCGCTCTCTTGATAGCTGGGAGCCGGTGCGCCAGTTGCCAGATCGGCAGCCTGAACGGCAATTCCGCCCGTCAAGGCCAGGGTCGCGGTGGTGAGCGCCAAAGCAAGTGTCTTTTTCATCATTCTTTCCTTCTCAAACCGGGGCCGGTAGGGCACGCAGCCGTTCAGTCGATAGATTCATTCACGTCATCGAGTGTTTCGCAGCGATCCCAGCTGGCGCAATGAAGGCGAGACAGGCTGGAATCGGTTGCAGATGACAGGCCTTCAACTGTTTACCGGTTATTAGGACATTTCGAAGGCAGTCCCGGCAGCCCGAGCGGTACGCCCACAGACGCTGGCTGCCCGTCACCAAAATCACACAGAACCGGGCCGCTCCCTATGAAAAAACGAGATTGCTATGGGAGGGGATGGTGAATGCGTTCTGGCACGCCAACACTGATGCCGCATCTGGCGCTCTGGGGAGCTCTATCCCCGCTGACTGACGCTTTGCGAACGCAACGCCAGGTCAAAATGAAAACCCCGCCACCACGATAGCGATGACGGGGCAAATCAAGCGTCGAAACGCTTATTCTTCGATCGTGTATTCGCCCAGCTCACAGAGATCCTGTGTGTCGGTGGTGACGTCGAGATCATCACCCTGGAATTCGAAGCGCATATCGTACTTGCAGACGTCGCGGCCGTCGGCGATGGTGATTTCCATGGTCTCGCCCGCGCCAAGCGCCTGGCTGCCGAAGATATCGTCTTCCCACTTGTCGACGCCGACCGGCGAAGCGTGGAAATTGTTGAGCACCGATTTCGTGCCGTTCTTCAGCGTGAAGACGAGGTCTTCCGCATGAGAGGCACTGGCTGTCAACAACACCGCAGCGGCGGCAACGGCGATTTTCATTCTCTGCATTTTCTACTCCCTAAAGCCCAATCGGCTGCAGGCTTTAAAGCGCTCCAAATGTGAATGCGGCATGAATGAGGCAGGTGTAATTCGGCCCACCCTAATGCGCGCATCGCGATTAATTTTTGACAATAATCACCCTGAAGGAGCAAGCGCCTCGACGCACTGACAACCAATCAACTCATTGTTTTCACATGAAATTATTGAGAATTCATGCTCATTCCCAGCAATCTCCCGGACGCGCTCTCCCTGTGAAAGTCACGCTGAGCCAGCCGCCAATGACGATTCCAGCCCCATGAACATGCAAAACACCCCCAAAGATGGCGCAGCCCGATTAGTCAATTCTGTGCAGCGCCACCCACAAAGCAGCAGAATAGCCTCCACAGACCGCCAGTTGGGTGGACAGCGGACATGGTCCGATAGCTCCGGACATCATATCAAGGATCCATCCCGTGTCACGATCCATCGCTCGATGCCGCGGCCATCGAGATCTGCTCAACGCATCGGAGTGGACGTGTTGCACAGCGGCCGCCGTGGAGAACGACGCTACCTGGCTGCAGCCCGCTGCTTGTCGGCGTGTTTCAGTTCGTTGACGTCGTGCTGCAGCACGAGCGCCTGCAACACGGGATGATCCCAGATCGTTTTGCCCTGCGGGGCCTGCAAGGGCTCGACATCCAGCGGGAAGGCATCAATAAGCTTCTGCGCATCGAAGGCCCTTTCTACCCAGGCCCGATCGATTGCGGCCATCAGGTCTTCCCAGTCGGTCGGTTCACGATGGGACTGCGTATAGACCGGCAACTCGGACATGCCGAGCCCCCGATAGAGATCGATCACCCGCGTATCGAGGTCGCAGCTGTCATCGAGCTTGCGCACGTTCAATCCCTTATGAGGACCGTGCGTTGGAAAGTGAAGGCACGGGATACCGTAGCTTTCTGCGAAGACCATGCCGTGCAGGCTGGTCGAGACGATCCGGTCGCAAGCAAGAATCTCGTCGATCTTGTCCTTGATGGCATTCATCCCGATCGGCGTCACGGTGTTGATGAGATGGACATGGTCGTGCAGATGCTCGGGAATGCCGTAGCGCAAAAGGTCCGGCTTGACGTGGGTTTCCGGGTCGCGGTCGGAAAGCTCCGAAAGATGGACGATGACGCCGAGCTTCCATTTCTTGACCGGCGCAGGATTGTAAAAGCGGGGAAGCAACCAGACAGGATCACCATAAACGCCCACCGACCCTTCCGGTTTTCCTGTGAGGAGTTTTTCCGAATACGGGCCGCGCGTCGCCGTAACATGAAAGCCCGCCTCGCCGGCCACACTGAAGCGGCGGCGATCTTCCATCGGCGCGCTCGGATTTTCCCAAGCCGAAGCGCCGGTACCCCAGAACCAGACCTCGCCGCCGGCAAAGCCGTGGCCAATCGTTCCGACGCAGGCCATGCGCAGCGATTGTGATTTCGACGGAACGCGCTCGATGTCCCGGCCGGACAGAAGCGCCACCATGACAGCGCTGAGCGCATCGCCGACATTGAGGTAATCCATCGTCGATGTGGATCCGGCCCAGG
The DNA here is from genome assembly GCF_001426665.1 of Rhizobium sp. Root1334. Lineage (GTDB taxonomy): Bacteria > Pseudomonadota > Alphaproteobacteria > Rhizobiales > Rhizobiaceae > Pararhizobium. The sequence continues at coordinate 858,655 of NZ_LMEY01000001.1, forward strand.
ACAAAGGAACCTTGCCATGACGGCGGGTGTAACGCGCAAGATTATTGGATTTCTTGCCGGATGCACGATCCATCAGCGCATTGAAAATCGATCTCACCAGGAATTCCTCTGCAACACGGCCTCGCAAATGGAAGCTAATATACGGATGTCAGCCAGTATACAAAAATGGGACGATTGAACAGTTCATTCGTATTCGCACGTGACGACGCAGCGAACTCCGGGTCGTCCAGCACTCACCGTGCGCGGCAGAGTCAGTATGCTTTCTCGCAAGAGTATTTCGTGTGATGTCAGTTGACTATCGCCGTTCAGTGAATAAACATTTTGGCACAACCGGAGATATGGCTGTGGCGTTATTTGAGTATGTTCAGGATGGTGAAGTGAAGAAAGCTTCTGGGAGCTTCTTCAGAGGGGGGCATACGAACTTTCACCCGACCAACAACTCCTTTTCTCAGCCGGACTTTATTGATGAGTATGTGATGAAGGGCTGGGAGCCGTCATCAAAGTTCGTTACCAAGGACACGCCCATCGTCGCGTTCGGTTCGTGCTTCGCCGCCAACATCAGTAACTATCTGCACAATCGTGGCTACACCGTTCTGACCAAAGGGGACAACAAGGCGTACATTACGCAGATGGGCGATGGCATCGTCAACACCTCCGCCATCCTCCAGCAGTTTGAATGGGCTTGGCTGAACAAGATACCCAAAGGAGATCTGTGGCACGGCTTCAAAGCCCAGGAGTTTGGCTATGAGGAGAGTGTCAGGCTGGACACCAAGGCACTCTTGGATAGTGCAGGGCTGTTCATCATCACGCTTGGCCTATCGGAGATATGGTACGATGAGGTTACCGGAGAGGTTTTTTGGAGAGCCGTACCGAAAGATCGCTACGACCCGGGCAGACACAAATTCAGGGTGGCGACCCACGCCGAAACCCTTGCCAATCTTAAGGCCATCCATTCGATAATCCGGCAATTCCGGCCGGACGCTCATATCGTTTTTTCAGTTTCCCCGATTCCTCTGACGGCGACCTTCCGGCCGATCTCCTGCCTCACAGCCGATGCCGTCTCAAAGGCTGTCATTCGGGGAGCATTGGATGAATTCCTGCGAGGACACGGGGATGATGACCGGCTTCACTATATGCCCAGTTACGAGGCAGTGACCCGCCTTTTCAATAACCAGTGGGAAGTCGATCGTCGTCACGTCCAGCCCCACATCCTGGATTTCAACATGCAGATGTTCGAGTCCTTCTACTGCACCCCAGGACTCTCCAAGGATTCACTGACGAAGACTTTCAAAGCCGCCATAGAGGAAGACTTGAAGATCGGGATGAACGGTCAAGAGAGCGATGGCTTGACCTATTCCGAAATCAGGCGGCAGAAGATAGAGGAAAGGCGGGAAGCCCGCCGTCAAGCGAGAATAAGGGAAAGAGTGTCGGCCAGAGCCGACGCCAAGCGGATGCTTGTACGGGAGGCAGCCGCCCCAGGAAAACCCCAATCCAAGATAAAACGCGTTGCAGGAATCCTTTCCAAGGTCGCTATTGGTCTCTTGGCACTTCAAGGCGTTGTGGAGCTGGTAACCTGAACAATCCTGTTCCAGCCGCCCTGCACCGAAGATGGACTTCGCACGCAATCCAAGACTACGCTTGCCGAAAGCTAGACAGTGGCAACAGCATTGCTGTGTTCCAGAGGGTTTATCCACGAAGAATAATGGTGCTGCTAGAGAGATTTGAACTCTCGGCCTCTCCCTTACCAAGGGAGTGCTCTACCCCTGAGCTATAGCAGCATCGTGCGCTGGATCAGTGTTTGTCCGGCGCGAGCGAGGGCCTATTGCCATAGCTTGTTGCGGAGCGCAAGCAGCAAATCGAAGTTTTCACTGGATGGCGTGTTCGAAAAACACGCCGCTCTTCCGGAGTGCTTGGTTTTGCGGTATCTGAGCGGTCATGCAAGATAATAATGATCAGACACGCAAACACGCTGCAACGCCTGCTGCGCCAAGCAAGCTCGAAGCGGGCAAGCTTGAACCGGGGCATGAGGCCGAGCGGCAGGCCGAGGCACGACGCGAGCGGGCGGCAAAGACGCTGCGCGACAATCTTTTACGGCGCAAGCAGCAAGGACGGGCGCGCCGCGCCGGGGCGGCCGACGAAACATCCGGCCTGCCTGCCGCAAAAACGGACGAATCGGCTGAATAATCCCCCGCCAGCACCATTGACCGGATCCGGGGGCGGATCGCCGGTGGTTGGCGAAGTCATTGTTACGTCCAAGACCACGCCGATGTCGACGGGGCCTGCGGATTAGATCATCCAGACTGTGTGGTGTTGTATCTGCATATCTCCGAATGCGGCTACACCGCCTTTGTTCAATTCGCTTCTCATTTCACGGTGCATCCTTTATGGAGACGCCAATCTCTTAAAAGTCCGGACTATCAGGAAAGGCGGGCGGCGCCCGTAAGGTACCCTATGGATCGCATCAGAATTACCGGCGGCAACGAGCTGCGCGGCATCATCCCGATTTCCGGCGCCAAGAACGCCGCGCTGCCGCTCATGATCGCGTCGCTTCTGACCGACGATACGCTGACGCTCGAAAACGTGCCACATCTGGCCGATGTCGAGCAGCTGATCCGCATCCTTGGCAATCATGGCGCCGACATCTCCGTCAATGGCCGCCGCGAACGCCAGGGCGAAGGCTATTCGCGCACCATTCATTTCACGTCGCGCAACATTGTCGATACGACCGCTCCTTATGAACTGGTCTCCAAGATGCGCGCCAGCTTCTGGGTCATCGGCCCGCTTCTCGCTCGCGAAGGCAAGGCCCGCGTCTCGCTGCCGGGCGGCTGCGCCATCGGCACGCGGCCCGTCGACCTGTTCATCGAGGGCCTGACGGCGCTTGGTGCCAATATCGAGATCGACAGCGGCTACATCAATGCAACGGCCCCAAAAGGCGGCCTGGTCGGCGCGCGCTATGTCTTCCCGAAGGTTTCGGTCGGCGCTACCCACGTGATGATGATGGCGGCGACGCTTGCCAACGGCACGACGGTGATCGGCAATGCCGCACGCGAGCCGGAAGTTGTCGATCTCGCCAACTGCCTCAACGCAATGGGCGCCAAGGTTTCTGGTGCTGGCACATCGACGATTACCATCGAGGGCGTCACCTCGCTGTCGGGCGCACGCCACCGCGTCCTGCCTGACCGGATCGAGACCGGCACCTATGCCATGGCTGTCGCCATGACCGGCGGCGATGTCGTGCTCGAAGGCACCAATGCCAAACTGCTCGACACGGCGATCGAAGCGATCCGCCGCGCCGGTGCCGAAATCACCGAGACCGAAAGCGGCCTTCGCGTCGTGCGCAACGGTGGCGGCATCAAGCCTGTGGACGTGGTGACTGACCCCTTCCCGGGCTTCCCGACCGACCTGCAGGCCCAATTCATGGGCCTGATGACCAAGGCTGCAGGCACCTCGCACATTACAGAGACGATCTTTGAAAATCGTTTCATGCACGTACAGGAACTGGCCCGTCTCGGCGCCAAGATCACCCTGTCCGGACAGACGGCGAAAATCGAGGGTGTCGAGCGCCTGAAGGGCGCCCCTGTCATGGCGACCGATTTGCGTGCATCCGTATCGCTTGTCATCGCCGGTCTGGTGGCCGAGGGCGATACCATGGTTTCGCGCGTCTATCACCTCGATCGCGGTTTTGAGCGACTGGAAGAGAAGCTGAACAATTGTGGTGCGCAGGTCGAGCGCGTCAGCGACTGATCCGGCCTTTCGAATCCGCGTCCACGGTTGCGGATTCGACGCTGGCGTCCTATGTCCTTTCTCATGATGACGGTGGCCTCTGGCTGCCCAGGCAAGGGATGATTGGCATGGACGGTTTGAAGCTGATGGCGCTGGATCAGGAAGATCTGGAGATCGTGTCCGCCCATGTGCAGGACGCGGTCTTCAAGGTTTCCGGCCTCGATTACGCGCCGCGCTTAAAACAGTTGTCCTTGGTCATCAATCGCTTCGTCTGGGAAACGGCCGAAGGTCGCGGCAAGTCGTTCGAGCGCCGCCGCAGCCTGCTCGCCTTCAAGCGCGTCACGGCCGTCCGATCAATCGGCTTCAGCCGCAAGGACGACGAGAAGGTGCTGTCGCTTCTGGCCATCCAGTTCGAACAGAACGGCGAAGGGCCGGACGGAACCGTCGAGTTCATCCTGTCCGGTGAAGCCTCGATCATGCTCGATGTGGAATGTATCGAGGTTCAGCTTGCAGATACCGGCGGTGCATGGGAAACCGGTTTCAAGCCGCGCCATCCCGCCGGCGCCTGATATCCTGACCGCCGGCCCAAGAGGGCCGCGCATCTCTGCCGACCGCGCATAAGGACGTTTCCATTGGCCATCCGTCTCGACTATCTGACCCCGGGCTTCGAAGCCGAATTCGCAGCCTTTCTGACGACCAAGCGGGAAGTGTCCGAAGACGTCAACGCCGTGGTCAAGACGATCATCGATGACGTTCGTCTGCGCGGTGACGTGGCGCTGGCCGAATACACAAGGAAATTCGACGGCCTCGATTTCGCTGTTACCGGCATGGCGGTGACGGCGGACGAGATTGATGCCGCTATCAACGCCGTTCCCTCCGAAGTGCTGGGCGCACTTAAGGTCGCCGCCGTACGCATCGAGGCGCATCACGCCCGCCAGCGGCCCAAAGACGATATTTACGAGGATTCAATGGGCGTCGGCCTCGGCTCGCGCTGGACGGCGATCGATGCTGTCGGTCTCTATGTGCCGGGCGGCACGGCGAGCTATCCAAGCTCGGTGCTAATGAATGCGCTGCCGGCAAAGGTTGCGGGTGTCGAGCGCATCGTGATGGTCGTTCCCGCCAATGGTGGCGTGATCAATCCGGCCGTTCTCGCCGCCGCCCGCATGGCCGGGGTCTCGGAAATCTACCGTATCGGCGGCGCCCAGGCGATTGCGGCCCTTGCCTATGGCACGGCAACCATCGCCCCGGTCGCCAAGATCATGGGCCCGGGCAATGCCTATGTCGCCGCCGCCAAGCGCCAGGTGTTTGGCGCTGTCGGCATCGACATGATCGCTGGCCCTTCGGAAGTGCTTGTGATCGCTGACCGCGACAATGATCCGGACTGGATCGCCGCCGATCTTCTGGCCCAGGCCGAACACGATGTTGGCGCCCAGTCGATCCTGATTACCGACGACGCAGCCTTTGCGGCCGCGGTCGAGGCCGCGGTCGAGCGCCAGCTGCGCACCCTGCCCCGGGCGGAAACGGCGAGCGCCAGCTGGCGTGATTTTGGTGCCGTAATCCTGGTGCCTGATTTTGACGTGGCCGTGCCGCTCGCCAACCGCATTGCCGCCGAACATCTCGAACTTGCCCTCGCCGACGCCGATGCGATGATCCCGAAAATCCGCAATGCCGGTGCGATCTTCGTTGGTCGCCACACGCCGGAAGTGATCGGCGATTATGTCGGCGGCTCCAATCACGTGCTGCCGACCGCACGCTCCGCCCGGTTCTCCTCCGGCCTCGGCGTGCTTGATTATATGAAGCGCACCTCGATCCTGCGGCTCGGCGCCGACCAGCTGCGCGATCTCGGACCGGCCGCCATCGCGCTTGCCCGCTCAGAAGGCCTGGAAGCCCATGCGCGCTCGGTTGCCATCCGCCTCAATCTCGGGGGCGAGGGATGACATCCAGCCACCGTCTCTGCGATGTCCTGCTCGACGAAACCATCGGCCGCTCGACGCCCGATGTCGAGCATGAACGGGCGGTTGCGATCTTCGATCTGATCGAGGAGAATTTCTTCGAGCCGGCCGGCCACATCGGCGGCCCCTACCGGCTCAAACTGTCTCTGGTCGATTCCAAGCTGGTTTTCGCGATTACCACCGAGACCGACGCGGGGGTTGCCACCCATATCCTGTCGCTGACACCGTTCCGGCGGATCGTGAAGGATTATTTCATGATCTGCGAAAGCTATTACGAGGCGATCCGTTCCTCAACGCCAAGCCAGATCGAAGCGATCGACATGGGGCGGCGCGGTATTCACAATGAGGGCTCGCAGACGCTGATGGACAGGCTGTCGGGCAAGATCAAACTCGATTTCGATACGGCGCGGCGTCTGTTCACGCTGGTGTGTGTGCTCTACTGGCGGGGATGACGGTGACGGTCGCTGCTTCCCCCAACAAGCCGCAGCGGAGCGTCAAATCGCCGGGATCGGTGCTGTTCATGTGCGGCATGAACGCGATCCGCTCACCGATGGCGGAAGTGCTGGCAAAGGCGATGTTGCCACAAGGCACCTATGTCGCGTCGGCCGGGGTTCGCCCCGGAGAGCGCGATCCTTTCGTCGATGTGGTTCTGGAGGAGATCGGGCTGACGGCAGGGCGGCACCAGCCGCATACGCTAGACGAACTGGAAGACGACTATTTCGATCTTATCGTCACGCTGGCGCCCGAAGCGCATCATGCGGCACTGGAACTGACGCGGTCGATGGCGATCGATGTGGTCTACTGGCCAACGCCGGATCCGACGGTGGCCACCGGCACCCGCGAGCAGATCGTTTCGGCCTATCGCGAGGTTCGAAATCACATTGCCAGCCTGCTCAAGCATCGTTTGCTTGGACAAATGCCGGATAAGATGGCATAGGGCGCTGACCAAACCGGAAAATGAAGCCGCTGCTGTTCACAAAACCGCGGCGATTGTGTAGTTTCCGCCAAATTTTTAAAAGGCGCGGCACGCGCCTCTACCGAAGCACAGAAAGACATATCCTACATGGCGAAAGAAGAAGTCCTCGAATTCCCGGGCGTCGTTACCGAATTGCTTCCCAATGCAACGTTCCGCGTCCAGCTCGAAAACCAGCATGAAATCATTGCCCATACGGCTGGCCGCATGCGCAAGAACCGCATCCGCGTTCTCGCCGGCGACAAGGTCCTGGTTGAAATGACGCCTTACGACCTGACCAAGGGCCGTATCACCTATCGCTTCAAGTAAGCGCAGTGCGGCCTCAGCCGCAAACTCGAGATCGATGGCCCTGTTGCGATGGCATTGACACATAAGCTGATCCTGGCTTCCGGCTCGCCGCGGCGCGTCGAACTGCTTGCGCAGGCAGGCATCGAGCCGGCGCGCCTGATGCCGATGGATCTCGACGAGACACCGAAGCGCACCGAGCATCCGCGCTCGCTCGCCTGGCGGCTGTCTGCCGAAAAGGCCAAAGCTGCGCTCGCTGCCATCAAGGGCGAGCCCGGCTGGGAGGGGAGCTATATCCTCGCCGCCGATACTGTCGTGTCCGTCGGCCGCCGTATCCTTGGCAAGCCGGAACTGGTCAGCGAAGCCTCAAGCGCGCTGCACCTTCTGTCCGGTCGCAGCCACCGCGTCTATACCGGCGTCTGCCTGATCACGCCGGACAAGACGGTGCGCCAGAAGGTCATCGACACCAAGGTTCGTTTCAAGCGCCTTTCCAGTCACGACATCGACAGCTATCTGGCGTCCGGCCAGTGGCGCGGCAAGGCAGGTGCTTATGGCATCCAGGGCATTGCTGGCAGCTTTGTCGTCAAGCTGGTGGGCTCCTACACCAATGTCGTCGGCTTGCCGCTCTATGAGACCGTCAGTCTGCTTTCAGGCGAAGGCTACGACGTGCATGACAGCTGGATGAAGGGCTAAGGCCATGAGCTCAGACGAAACCAAGGGCGCCTCCAACGTGGCGCCACTGCGCAAGACCGTGCCCTGCCCCGAGTGCGGGCGCCCGTCGCACCGCGAACACTACCCCTTCTGCTCTGACCGCTGCCGCAATGTCGATTTGAACAGATGGTTGACCGGCTCTTATGCGATTCCAGTCGCCGACGATGAATCAAAAGCCAACGGCGAGGATTGAGAACGCCCGGATTTTCGCGGGATATCCGTTGTTTTTCAATTATTTGCATCAAATGACATTTTCCTGTCGAAAAAACGTCATTTGGTGCTGGACACCGCCGAACAAGATGTTATAACCCCGCTCGCTTCCGGGGCGAAACCAACGCCCCACGGTTCTGAAAGCGGAACCATTGCCCGCAAAGGCAGGATGCCCGGATAGCTCAGTTGGTAGAGCAGCGGATTGAAAATCCGCGTGTCGGTGGTTCAAATCCGCCTCCGGGCACCATTCACTTGCTGAAAACGCCAAGTCTTTGGAAACCCGTTGATCCCGCTTACGCTGGCAACACGTTAATGAACGTCCAAAATACCTCTGCAAAACTGCGTTTTTCCTTCAAGGCCTTGCTTCGGAAAAATCGAGCCTCGTCTGTCTGTACCCGACTGACAGGAGAACTGTGACATCTATCCGATGCCACAGCAGATCCTACTATATCGTCAGCGGATTTTCGCAGGCCGGGTGCGGATTGCGCCGGACATGCGTCAAACTCGGCTCTGCAGGTATGCAACGCCAGAGATCATCATCGAAGGTTTTCAAGCGCGCGCGCCAATAGTCCTGGTCTCCACCTTGAGGCCCGAGTTTGACCGGGAGCGATACTCACCTCAAAGCCGCCTTCGCGTCGATCTCCGCGAATATGGCATCGAATCGTGACCGGGCGCGGGCTGGGACCTCCAATGCCCGGATAGCGCTGGTGAGTTCGGCTTCACCCACCTTGATCAGCATGATCATGCCCATGGCGAAATGCGGTGAGCACTTGATGCCGTAAAAACCTGCTTGGTCGAAGGTAACCTCGATCTCCTCGTTGATCTTGCCCTTGAAGCCGGCATAACCCTCCGGAACCATGCCATCGATCGACGCGGCATTATGGCTCTTGTTGGTGGCAATGAACTTGACCCGATCACCGGGCTTCAACTCGATGTAGTCGGGCTCGAAAACCATCGACCCCTTCTCTCCGCGATTGCGCATCTTGACCTCGAACGTCTCGGCCAAAGCGGGGAGCGAGGTCGAGAACAGGAGAGTTGCCGCAATAAGGGTTCTTGTGATTGAGATCATGATATTCTCCGGATGGACTGCTGGACAGGAACGGACGTGCCCGGCGCGCGATAGCGGATATGGCACCCGGTTTCCCCCTCATGTTCGATGTCGGCATCCACGCCGAACACGCGCTTGATACAGTGTGCATCCAGAACCTCGCGCGGGCTGCCGAGTGCCGCCAGACTGCCCCTCTCCATGACGGCGATGCGATCACAGAACATGGCCGCATGGTTGAGATCATGCAGGGCCGCGACCACGGTAAGGTTCTGCTCGCGCACGAGATGCAGCAGGCCGATCTGATGGCCTATATCGAGGTGGTTTGTCGGCTCGTCGAGCAGCAGGATGGAGGGCTGCTGGGCGAGCGCCCTGGCAATGTGCAATCTTTGACGTTCACCGCCCGAAAGCGTATGCCACCATCGCCCGGCAAAGCCTTCCATATCGACATTGCGGATCGCCTCGTCGACGATTGCATCATCACTCTTCGACCAGGGTGATAGCGGGCCGAGATGCGGGGTCCGGCCAAGCTCGACGGCCTGGCGCGCAGTGATGCGCTCAGCGGTTTCGGCCTGCTGCTCGACAAGTGCTATCCGCTTGGCGATCTCCCGGCGGCCAATCGAATGGATTGGCTGACCGTCCAGCAAGACGGTGCCCGAGTGGGGCTTGCGGATCCCCGACAGCAAAGACATCAGGCTGGTCTTGCCCGAACCGTTGGGGCCGACAATACCGAGAAACTCGCCGGGGACGACATCCAAAGACACGTCATGAAGAATGGTGGCACCACCGGCCGACCACGAAACGTTTTGCGCGGAAAGGTTCACGCCGGCGCCCTCCTGCGGCTGAGGATCAAGGCGAAGGCTGGGGCGCCAAAGAGCGCGGTGATGACGCCGATCGGCAGGACCTGCCCCGGTATGATGACCCGCGATATGATATCGGCAGCGATCATGAAGACGGCGCCGATGAGGGCAGATGCAGGGATAAGCAATCCATGCCGCACGCCAACGACCATCCGGGCAGCATGCGGGATCACCAGCCCTATGAAACCGATCGAGCCGACAATGCTGACCATGACCGCCGTCATCAGTGCCGACACGCCGATCAGGATGGCGTAGACGCGGCGGACATGAATGCCCAAAGAGGCGGCCGATTCCGAGCCGAAGGTGAAGGCGTCAAGCGCGCGCGCCTGCCAGAGGCAGACCGCAAGGCCGATCACGGCGACGGGAAGCGCAAGCGAGACGTCAGTCCAGCGGACACCGGAAAGGTTTCCAAGCAGCCAGAACATGATACCGCGGGCCTGCTCCGCATTGGCCGCCTTCGTGACAATGAAGGACGTCAGCGCATTGAAGAGCTGCGAACCGGCAACACCGGCCAGAATGATCGCGCTGGTGCCCCGTCCGGCGCGCAAGGCGAGCAGGCTGACGAGGCCAAAGGCGATCAGAGCTCCGGCGAATGCGCCTGCAGGCATCGTCAGAAAACCCGCTCCGAAGCCGAGAATTGCCACGCCGACCGCGCCGGTCGAAGCCCCGGCGGAAATGCCGAGAATATAGGGATCAGCCAATGGGTTCCGGAGCAGCGCCTGCAACACGACACCGGAAACCGCCAAGGCCGAACCGCAGCAAGCGGCGACAACGGCGCGGCTCATCCGGTAGTTCCAGACAATACCCTGATCGAGCGGATCGAGCGGATAGCCCGCGTTCCAGAGCCGATTGGCCACGGTCTTGGCGACGATGTCCATGGGAATGGCAGTCTCGCCGATCGCCGCGCCCAGCCAGAGCGCTGCGACCAGAACGACAAGCGCCAGCAGGATGGCGCTTGTCTTTGAGAGGGAAGAGGTGATGGCGATCACTTGTTGAGGCCGGATGCGGCGATCGCGTCAGCGAGCACCTCGATGCCCTCGATAGTGCGGATCGTCGGGTTCATCGCCTGGGCGTCCATGACCACCACGTGCCCCTCCTTGACGGCAGGCATCAGGCTGGCAACGGGATCGGTCGTCAGGAATTCCTGCTTGACCGCGATGTCATCGGCCGGAAAGCGGCGGCGGTCCAACGCGCCCGCCACGATGATGGTCGGGTTTGACTTGGCAATCGTTTCCCAGCCGACCGTCGGCCATTCCTCTTCGCTGTCGATGACGTTCTTGATACCGAGTGTGCGGAGAATATAGCCCGGCGCACCATTCCTGCCCGCGACATAAGGGTCGATGTCCTTCTCGGCGCTTGAGAACCAGAACACGGCAGAGAGCTTGTCGTTGGCGGTGGTGATCTTTTTGCGAGCCGCCTCTTCGCGCGCCTTGAGATCGGCGATGACCTTCGCGCCCTGGTCCTGAACGTCGTAGATTTTCGCGAGTTCGGCGATTTCCTGATAGATCAGGTCCATGGTGAAGACACCTTTGCGGACACCGTCGCCACCGCTCGAATTGTCCTTGCCGACACAATCCGATGGCGAGACATAGACGGGGATGGCCAATTCCTCAAACTGCTGCGGCGTACCAACGACGCCTTCTGGGCCAATCATCCACTCGAACTGGGCTGTCACCAGATCGGGTTTCTTGCCGATGACGCTCTCGAAGCTTGGATCATTATCCGCCAACCGTTCGACCTTGGCATTGATCTCCTCGTACCCTTTCAGAACAGGGCCGATCCACAGCGCCGTGCCGACCATTTTTTCGTGAACGCCGAGCAAGTAAAGGATTTCGGTGGTGCTTTGTCCGATTGAAACAGCGCGTTCTGGAGCCTGATTGACGGTAACCTCACGGCCGCAATTGTGGAATGTCAGCGGATACTGGGTCTTCTCGGCAAAGGCCTGCGTCGATGCAAGGGCCGCAAGAACTGCGGCATTGGCCAGCACGACCAGCGATTTGCCGATATGCCGGGATGTTTTGGAAATGAACATTTAGTCCTCCGGATGAATCACGCCTCTGGACGGATTCTGTGAGGGCAAAGACGTCGTGGCGAACAACACCAAACACGGCATGTTCGCTGCCGAAGCCTTTCAGCCCGCGATGAAACAGATGCCGCGTGGTGGGAAATCCGGGAGAATACGTATGAATACGCTGTTAGGCCGGCAGGAAACCGTCATCAAATTCTCCTGTTCAGGGCATCCCCGCCCGTGACGTTGGATCGATCTTTTGACGGCAGGTCTCCTGGCTTACGGATATCTGCATCTCATCTGCCTTCCCGGGAGTTCTCCCAGTGGCATGACGCATTTTCGCGTCACGAGGATGAGCGGCAATCCGCTTACAGTTGCGGGGGCAGCCACGGTCTAGGTCCCTGCTGGGTCGTCCTCACCGTGTTCCCTATTAATCCCCTCGGAGTCATCGCTCGGGGAACCGTCGGCGGCGAGTTAGCATCAGGCATCAAGGCGCGTCAAGGCGAAACAGATGGCGTCTTGCGCTTTACGGTTGATTCTCGATTTGCTCTCAAAACCGGCTGACTGAAGCTTGGCCGACGAAGCTTCTTCCCCAAAACCAAGCGCCTCAGGCCGAGTTTATCAGTCCATTGACTCTTGCTTGAAAATGGAACATAAAGTGAACAAATGAGGCAATGCAGGCCGGCAGGCATCGTATCCTTGCTTGGCAGGATCACTCCACCGGATAACCGTTGAGGTAAGACATGAGCCATGTTGATGAAATTACGGCGCGGACACAGGCGGTTCTGGCGCGGTCGAGGGCATTCCGGGAGCGTTCGCAGGCGATGCGGGAAGAGCACAAGGCTCTGATCGAGCGCGCCTCGATCAAGTCGGGCCAGCTTCATTTCGTCTTTCCCGCGTCAAACCAGGACAGACCCAAGCACTAGGAAACCAACTCAGCGCCAGACCTTCCGCCGCGAACGGCCACGCTTGAATGTGCCGCCAATACCGCTACATTCTTTCGATGAATGCCCTCGCGGAGTAGACCCGATGAAACCTCTCATTTTCCTGAGTGTAGCCGCGCTGATGCTGGCCTCGTGCACCGCGCCGGATGTCGAGCCGATCCCGGGCAGTATCACTTATGGCGGCCAGCCGCGCACGAAGCTGACGAAATCACCGGTCGGCAGTGTCGTGCACAATTCGTTCCGCACCGTGACCGGCGTTGCCTACGAAACCTATATCATCCAGCCGGATCGCTCGCTGAAGCTGATCCGCCGCGAAATCCGCAGCGACTTTTTCGATCAGAATTGAGCTCCGGCGCCGCTTCAAGCCGCGGGTGCAGCTCTTGGCGACCGCGCCACCAACCGCGCATAGTCGATTGCCGATAGCATATTGACGTGATTGGCCTTTCCCGTACCCGCGATGTCGAAGGCCGTGCCGTGGTCGACCGACACCCGGTCGATCGGCAGGCCGAGCGAGACGTTGACGGCGGTCTCGAAGGCAACCAGCTTGATCGGGATATGTCCCTGGTCGTGGTATTGCGCGACGACGAGATCGAAGGCGCCGCCATAGGCGCGGGCATAGACTGTATCGGCGGAAATCGGGCCGACCACATCGATGCCCTTGGCCTGCGCCAGTTCAACTGCAGGCGCCAGGAATTTCGTGTCCTCATCGCCGAACAAGCCGCCCTCGCCGCAATGCGGATTGATGCCGGCGACGGCGATACGCGCCTTTTTGCCAAGACGCAGAAAATGGCGGTGCCCCGCCTCGATCGTCGCCAGCACACGCTCGACAGTCGCCCGTTCGATGGCGGTGCGCAGCGAAACGTGTGTCGAGACGTGGATGGTGTTCAGGCGCTCGGATGCCAGAAGCATGAAGGAGCTTTTCGATCCGGTCAGATGCGCCAAAAGGCCGGTATGGCCGTCGAAATGATGGCCGGCGAGGTTCATTGCTTCCTTGTTGATCGGCGCGGTGACGATGCAATCGACTGCGCCGGACATGGCCAGCTCAACCGCGCGCTTGATGTAACGTACGGACGCATCCCCAGCGACCGGGCTCACCTTGCCGATCGCAGGCAGGCTGCCATCAATCGCAACTTCATCGACGGCGATCGTGCCTGCGGCGGGCGTGGCGGAAAAATGCAATTCCGTTCCCGTTACCCTGTTGGCCCGTTCCAGCGCCTCGACATTACCGACGATGACGAAATTCGCCCTGTCGGCTTCGGGCAGCGCGGCCAGCGCCTTAACGATGACTTCAGGCCCGACGCCGGCCGGATCTCCCAGCGTAACGGCTACGCGCGATGTGCTCATGTTCAGTCCTCCGTGCGGCGCAGCGGCCGTTCCTGCGCTCCGGCTTGGCCGCGGCAGGCCTGTTCCAGTCAATAGGCGGCTTGATAGATCGAAAGAATGTCGGCGCGCTCAAGATCGCGCGGATTGTTGTCCAGCAGGCGGCGGATGGCAAAGGCATCATCAGCCATGACACCGAGATCCGTTTCCGGTACGCCCAAGGCCGAGAGCCGCATCTCGATACCGAGTCCCGCGCAGAAACCGGATGTGGCGTCAAAAACAGAAGCCTGATCCGCACCAGCCTTGAGATTGAGTGCCGCAATCACCTGCGCCGTCTTGTCCACGACGGCCGGAGCGTTGAAAGCCAGCACGTGCGGGAAGATCAGGGCATTGGCGGCGCCATGCGCCACATGCCAGCGCGTGCCGAGCGGATAGGCAAGCGCATGGCCACCGGCAGTATTGACCGGGCCCAGACAGAAACCGCCATAGAGCGACGCAAGCGACAGGCCCGCCCGCGCCTCGGCGTCAGAACCATCAGCAACGGCGCGAGCGAGATAACGGCCGACGAGACGCACGCCCTCTATCGCATAAAGGTCGATCATCGGATGCGCCTTGCGATTGGTAAAAGCCTCGACACAATGGGCCATGGCATCGACGCCGGTTGCAGCAGTCGTCGCAGCAGGCACCGTGAAGGTCAGACCGGGATCGATGACTGCAATGTCGGCGAGCATATGGATGCTCTCGACGGCAAGCTTGGCCTGCGTTGCCGGATCGGTGACCAGGGCGCGAATACCCGCTTCGCTGCCGGTTCCGGATGTGGTCGGCACCTGCGCCAACCCGGCACGGCGGCGCGCAGCCACCTTGCCCGCACCAACGACGTCGCGCAGCGTCTGGGTAGAGCCCGACAGCACTGACACAAGCTTGGCGAGGTCCATGGCGCTACCGCCGCCGAAACCGACGATCAGATCGGCCTGCGCAGCATTGGCTGCCGCAAGCACCAGATCGAGATTGTCCGCATCCGGCTCAGGCTTCACCTGTGAGAAAACAGTGACATCTCCCGGCAACTCAAGCAAATCGACACGGGATGCGTTGAACGCATCGGATATGACGAGAATGCGCGCGAAGCCCTGACTTCTGGCCCAGCTTCCAAGCTTTGCAGCCACACCGACGCCAAACTCTATGATCTCCGGCCGGATAATCGTGATGGGAGCACTCAAGCTGGTCATGGACATGTCCTCGTTGTTTTCGTCGCCAGATCCATCGAGGACCGCAACCAACATGTAAATTTGTTACATATAACCGCTATACATGGCAAGCACCAAGCTGCAGCGAGACCGCATTTTATCTCCATCCATATGCATTTTCCGAATTCAGGATGGTGCACGACAGAGAAAAAACTGCTGTTTTTATTGGGATATTATCGTTTAACTCATAAGATTCTTCGCCAAGCGCGACAAATCTTGTAGCGGGAGGGGAGCATGTCAAAACGGATGAGAGATCTTGTAAACAGACGTACGAATTCCGTGTCAACCGCCGCGGAATTCGTCAAACAGATACATACTTGTCAAAATTCTACCTGGGTGGTGCCCGATTTTTCACAGTTGTAAAAACCTCTTTTTCGTCTGCAACCCGGATGCGCCGCGCGTTAACCACTGCAACAGGGCCTCAAAAACCGTATCCGGGCTCCAGCCGCACATATTTGATCGCCCGGCGATAATAGGTGTAGGCGATATGGAGCGCGCCATCCGGCCCCTCGACAATCGATGGATAGGAATATTCGCGGTTGAGGGCATCCTTGGAATTGTTGGTGAGACAATAACCATCGCCGGTTTCCAGATAATCCGGGATACCAAAGGTCTCTCCACCATCACCAGAAAAAACAAGGCTCATCGGCGCACGAGGCACACCCCAGATCGCCCTCGGCCGGCCATCGGCGGCAGATACCGTCTCAGCTGGCACGGCCTGCGCCCCCTCCTCCGCCTCGATCTCGTCATACAGAGAATGGCGCCGGTCACTCGATGTCAAAGCATTGGAATGATTATAGATCAGCGCGATTCGGCCATCCTTGAGGGCCGCCGCCTGGATCGATGAATTGTTGTTGGGCAGCCCGGTTTCCGCCGGTGCGCTCCAGGTGATGCCATCGTCATCGGAATGGCTACACAGGATCTGCGCGGCAAACCGGTTGCGGAAAAAGGCGACCATTCGTCCATCACCGCGCGGGACGATATTCATGTGGACAGCCCCGACACTGTCAGGCAGGTCGATCATATCCCAGCTGGCTCCAGCATCACGGGAGATCAGAACGGCGGCGGTATCGGCATCACCGGTCCAGCGCTGGCCGGGCTCGCCAATGCAACGGAAAACAGGCAACAACCAATCGCCCCTCGCGGTGACGATAATCGGCTGGCGCACGAATGTGCCGGGATGATCGCAGAGAATCTCGACGGGACCGAATGTGCGCCCGCCATCAGTGGAGACCCGCCGTTTGACGACAGCACCATCCTGGTTTCCGGAGGTCTGCGACGTGAAGATCAGCCAGATATCGCCATCCGGAGCCGTGAAAATCAGCGGGTTCTGCTCGGACTTCTGCGGATCATCCGACATTTTTTCAGGTTGCGACCAGGCGTTAGAACCTGGCTTCAGCCGCGACATGTAGATCGAGATATCGCCCATGCCCTCCATGGTGCCACCGAACCAGACGCAGGTCAGAGTACCATCGGCGAGATAGGCCAGATTGGCGGCGTGGTTCTGCACACAGGGCGACGGCAGGAAGGCGTCAAAACGATGCTGCCGGGCGCCATGCGGACCAACAAGGCCGTTCATAAGCGGCGGAATTTCCTCATGCTTCAAACCCGAACCGGCTGTCATGACACAATCCTCTTTACGGCAGCTGCGCAAACTTGACCGCGAGATCAGCCTGATCTGCAGCACTCAAAGCCATCAGCGGCGGACGCGGGCGTGCCCAAGCGGAGTTGCCGTTCTTCAGTCCGACCATCGCCTTGATTGTCGGGATCTGGACATAAGAATTGGACAGTGAGCGATAGGCATTAATGCGCGCCTGCGCTGCCTCGACATCGGCTGCGCGTGCCGGATCCTTGGCATGGTCGTAAACGGTACGCAGGGAGTTTGCGACCAGGTTGGACGTTGCAGTGATGCACCCCGCCCCGCCGGCCTTGATCAGCGGCAAGAGCAGTGGATCAGCACCTGCAAGCACGGAAAAACCCGGGAATGCGGCAAGAAGCGCTTCCATATTGGCGAAATCACCAGCGGAATCCTTGATGCCGACCACCGTATCCGGGAAGGCTTCGATCAGCCGGCCGATCAGCGGCAAGCTGAGCGGAACGCCGGATACCTGGGGAATGTGGTAGAGCACGACCTGCAGCCGGTCATCGGCGATCGCTTCGATGATCCGCGCATAGGCGGCAAAAAGGCCCTCGTCCGAAACACCCTTGTAATAGAAGGGCGGCAGCATGACGACGCGGGTGACGCCAACGGACAGCGCATGCCGCGTCAGTTCAACAGTCTCGGGAATGGCGGCAACGCCGGTACCCGGCATCAACTGATCGCCGGATATCCCGACCTTCAGCGCCGCTTCCAGGATATCGCGGCGCTCGGCGGACGAAAACGAATTGGCTTCACCGGTCGTACCCAGCAAGGCCACACCGTGACACCCTTCACTCAAGAGCCGCTGGCAATGGGCCGTGAAAAGACCAAGATCCGGCGTGTCGTCAGCATTGAGCGGCGTCGTGGCGGCGCTGTAGACGCCGGTAATCCTGTGAATCGTCATTTTTGCAAATTCCTCCGCGGCGCCGCGCCATCCCGTGACTGCAGCCCTCCCGCTTTTTCCTCAACCATGACAACTTGTCAAGAAAAAATCCGGGTTAAAAATTTCAACACAAAATTATCATATTGAAAAATATGTATTTTATTTTTGATTCCTTACATCAATCGAATATGACTCGGAATTAATGTTGACATATTTACAATAAAAATCCAATGTCCGGCCTCATCATGGCGCGGCAGACTGTCCGGAACCGGCAGAAGGAGGGCGCGATGACAGCATCTATTGGAGGATCAGATGTCTAATCAGAACAAGGAAGGCGGCTCGTCGCAGCCGCAGATGACGCGCCGCAACGCCTTGAAACTCGGCCTCGGCACCAGTGTGGCGCTTGGCCTGTTCGGCCTGAATGCCCGGATCGTCATGGCCCAGGAAGGCCAGGTACTCAAGGTCGCAAACCCGGCCTTCAACCAGGATTGGTCACCATTGCGCGGCGGTGGCGTGCCGTATCGCTGGAATTCCGCCTGGTGGGCGTCGCCGATGTATTTCGACTCGAAGGGCGAACTGCACCCTTACGTCTTTACAAGCTGGGAGCCGGATGCCGACAGCAAGACATGGACCTTCAAGATCGATCCGAAGGCCGTTTTCTCGGATGGCAGCAAGATCACCGCTGAAGACGTCAAGGGTTCCTGGAATGTCTCAGCCATGCCGAACACCAAGAACCAGCGCGCCGACCAGGTCTTGAGCAAGGTTGCAGGCTATGCCGATGTCAGCGCCGGCAAGGCCAAGGAAATTTCCGGTATCGCAACGCCGGACGAAGGTACAGTCGTCGTCACCCTGTCGGAATCCGACCCGATCTTCTTCATGCGTCTCGGCAACCATATCGCGCCGATCACCAAGGCCTCGCAATCTCGAGGCGAAGATGGCGAGGAAATCACCGACTGGTACATGCCTGATAGCAGCGCCGTCTATTCCGGTCCCTTCAAGCTGACCAGCATCGATCTCGATGCCGGCAAACTGGTGTTCGAGCCCAACGAAAACTTCTTCGGTCCGAAGCCGAAGCTCGCCCGTATCGAGATCGACTCGATCGAAGACAACGTCACCGCGACATCGCTCCTGAAGTCCGGCGAATACAATGCCCATACGGAACTGGTCACCTCGACCATCATCCAGGACCTCGGCGCGAGCTTTGCCGAAGGCCCGCTGATCCCGACCAGCCAGCATTTCTGGTTCAACTCGGCGCGCGCGCCGATGGACGATCCGAAAGTCCGCCAGGCGCTGATTATGGCCGTCGACCGCGATGGCCTGATGAAGGCGTCCTTCCCGGATGGCCCGCACAAGAAAACCGACCAGGTCATCAACTCCGTTCCCGGCGCCGACAATTCCGGCTTCGAGCCTTATCCCTACGACCCGGAAGGCGCCAAGAAGCTGCTGGCCGAATCCAGCTATGGTGGCCCGGAACGTCTTCCCAAGCTGCTCTTCGTCGGCGTTTCCGGTCCCGCCATCGAGGCTGCCGCCCAGTTCATCGCCGAGCAATGGCGCCAGAACCTCGGCATCACCGCCGTCGATATGAAGCCGCAGCAGGATGCCTATGCAGGGCCTGACCAGAATGCGGTGCAGATCTTCCGCGACGACGTCGGCACCCGTGTTCCCGATGCGGTGTCCTATCTCGCCGGTTCCATCGCCTCGACTTCGTCGAACGCGCAGAACAAGCTTGGCGGCTACAAGAACGACAAGGTCGACAGCCTGCTGGCGGAAGCCGCCACCAAGTCAGTGGACGATCCGCAGCGTGTGGCTCTGGCGCTAGAAGCCCAGAAGGCCTTCCGCGAAGACTGGAGCTTCATCCCCTGGTACGCGCAGGCGATGTCGCGCTGGGCGACCGACAAGGTCACCGGCATGGACAAGAACCTCGACTGGCAGGTTGTTGCCCCCTGGGACATTTCGGTCGCTGGCTAAGGCGCCGCGCTGACACCTTATTCTGTGCGGAGGCGGAAACCGTTTCCGCACAGATTGCGAATGCTGGAGTATGATTGCGGCGCTTGACCCCGCAGGGCAAAGCTCGAAGCTTCATCTTCTGAAACCAAGGGTGGGAGACTGCCATGCTGCGTTACATCGCGACCCGTTTCGTCGTCTGGATACCATCCGTCCTTCTTGTCATGCTCGGCGTTTACGCGCTGGCCTATTACGGCGCCGGCGACCCGATCAAGTTGATCTTCCTGCGCGCGCCCGGCGACGTTGCCTATAATCCCGAGCGCATCGAGGCGATCCGCGAAAGCGCTGGCCTCAACCGGCCGTTCCTCATCCAGTTCGGCAGCTATATCTGGAACCTGCTGCACGGCAATTTCGGCAATTCGCTGAGCTCCGGCCGGTCCGTCTGGGCGATGATTTCGGCCGCGGCTCCCGTATCCTTCAAGCTGGCGCTCTGCTCCGTCATCCTGACCGCTGTCGTTGCCATTCCTCTCGGGCTGATCGCAGCGCTCAACCAGAACACCCGCACCGACTATGCCATTCTCGGCTCGGCGCTGTTTCTCTGGGCAATCCCGGCCTATGTCGCAGGCCCGATGCTGATGGTCATGCTGATCATGATCCTGCCGGGCTCCGCCGTACCCTATGGCTGGGGCGGTGTTTTCGACGTACGCATCCTGCTGCCGCTGCTCGTTCTTTCCTTCCAGCCGATCGCGCTGATCGTGCGCCAGACCCGCGCCGCCGTGATTGAAGTTCTGTCGGAAGATTTCGTCCGTACTGCCCGGGCCAAGGGCGTGCCGGAAATGATGGTGGCACTGCGCCACATCCTGCGGCCGGTCCTGACGCCCGTTGTCACCCAGCTCGGCCTGATCATGATCACCATCGTCAACGGCGCCATCTTCGTCGAGCTGGTCTTCGGCCTGCCCGGTCTTGGCCGCCTCACCGTTCAGGCGCTGACCAATACCGATTATCCCGTCATCCTCGCCATCACGCTGATCGGCTCGTTCCTGGTGATGATCTCCAACCTGCTTGTCGATGTGCTCTATCCGTTACTCGACCCGCGCGCCAACGATACAAGAAGGAGCCGCTGACCATGTCCGTCGTTCCCATGCCCGGCACCGCCGCCGAAATCGAACCACCCGTCAGCCTCTGGCGCGATGCCTGGCACCGGCTGCGCCGCAACAAGCTCGCGGTCTTCGGTCTCGCCGTCGTGGTCATCCTGGCTTTTACCGCATTGTTCGGGCCGTACCTGACGCCCTACGACTTCCTCAGCCAGGACCTGAATTCGCGTAACCTGGCCCCGTCCTTGTCGCATCTGTTCGGCACCGACGACCTCGGCCGCGATGTCTTCAGCCGCGTTGTCTACGGTACGCGCACAGCGTTCCTCGTCGCCATCGTCGTCACCTTCATTGCTGTGGTGATCGGCGTAACGCTCGGCGCCTTGGCGGGCTTCTTCGGCGGATGGCTGGACCGGATCGTCATGTGGCTGACCGACATGACCATGTCGATCCCCAACCTTCTGCTTGTCGTCGTCATCAATGCCTCGCTGAAATCGCCAATCACCAGCTGGATGGAAAGCCGCTACCTCGCAACGCTCAATCCGGTCTACCGCGAAACCATCTGGGTGGATTTCCTGCTGGTTTTCGGCTCGATGGCGTTGATCTCCTGGCCGCCCTATGCCCGTCTCGTCCGCGCCCAGGTTCTGTCGATCCGCTCGCGGCCTTATATCACCGCAGCCCAGGCGCTGGGGCTGACCAACCGCATCATCCTGATGCGCTATGTCGTGCCGAATGCGCTGGGTCCGCTGATCGTCGCCGTCAGCGCCGGTCTCGGCACCGCCATGGTTCTGGAAAGCGCCTTCTCGTTCCTCGGCGTCGGCGTCAACCCGCCGACTCCGAGCTGGGGCAACATGATCTCCGACGGCCTGCGCGTGTGGCAGCATTATCCGCATCTGCTGGCAGCACCTGCCGCAGTCCTCGGCCTTGCCTCCGTCGCCTTCTCCTTCCTCGGCGACGGCCTCAACGATGCCCTCAATCCGCGCGGAGCGAAGTGATGATGATGGCCAACGATATCCGCCCAGAACCATCGGCCAAGACCGGCGAGCGCCTGCTCGACGTCAAGGGCTTGACCATCGAGATCGACACCCGCAATGGTCCTGCCACCATCGTCGATGGCATCGACCTGCACGTGAACAAGGGCGAGACCCTTGGCATCGTCGGCGAATCCGGCTGCGGCAAGAGCCTGACCATGCTTAGCATGATGCGGCTTCTGCCCAACAAGATCAAAGTCACCAAGGGCGAAGCCAATTTTGCCGGGCGTGACCTGCAGAAAATGTCGAATTCGGACCTGCGAAAGGTGCGCGGTGGCGATGTCGGCTTCATTTTCCAGGATCCGATGACCTCGCTCAATCCGGTGATGCGCATCGGCCAGCAGTTGGCCGAGCCGCTGATCTATCACCGCGGCATGTCGAAGGCGGAGGCACGCAAGCGGGCAGGCGAACTTTTGAAGCTTGTCGGTATTCCCGGCGCCGAAGATCGTCTCGACGCCTATCCGCATGAACTCTCCGGCGGTATGCGCCAGCGCGTGATGATCGCCATCGGCCTTGCCTGCAATCCGCAGCTTTTGATCGCCGACGAGCCGACCACCGCGCTGGACGTGACGATCCAGGCGCAGATCGTCGATCTGGTGAAGGACCTGCGCGACAAGCTCGGCATGTCGGTTGTCTGGATCACCCATGATCTGGCGCTGATCGCCGGTCTGGTCGACCGCATCAACGTGCTCTATGCCGGCACGGTGGTCGAGGACGCACCGGTCGATGCGTTGTTTGCCAATCCGAGCCACCCCTATACGCAAGGGCTGCTCGCCTCGATCCCGAAACTGTCCGACGAGCGATCGACGCGTCTCAGTTCCATCGGCGGCACACCGCCAGAACCCGGCCGCCGCCCAAAAGGCTGTCCGTTCGCGCCGCGCTGTCCGCTGGCGGAAGCGATCTGTCATGAGCGCGTTCCGTCCCTGGAAGGCCTTGGCCAAAACGGCGCGCACCGTGTCGCCTGCTTCGTCGCCCAAAGAAAATTGGAGGCCGCGTGATGGGTGCTCAGCCGCTGATGCGCATCGAAAATCTGGTCAAACACTTCCACGTCCGGCTCGGCGCGTTCGGGGAGCGGGCCGCCACCGTGCATGCGCTTGATGATATCACCTTCGATATTCTGGAAGGTGAGACCTTGAGCCTTGTCGGGGAATCCGGCTGCGGCAAGTCCACCACCGGCTTCACCCTGCTCAATCTGCACCGGGCCACCGAAGGCAAGGTGATTTATCAGGGCAAGAATATCGTCGAACTCGGCGAAAAGGCCATGCGGCCCTATCGCCGCCAATTGCAGATCGTCTTCCAGGACCCCTATTCGACGCTCAACCCGCGCATGACCATTGGCGAAGCCGTCGGCGAACCGATCCTGTTTCACAAGCTTGCCACCAAGGCCGAGCTGAAGGACCGGATCGCGACACTGCTTGCCGATGTCGGCCTGCCGCCACGCTTTGCCTCCCGCTATCCGCACGAACTGTCCGGTGGCCAGCGCCAGCGCGTGGCGATCGCCCGGGCGCTCGCTTGCCAGCCGAAATTCATCGTCTGCGACGAGGCGATCTCGGCGCTCGACGTTTCCGTGCAGGCGCAGATCATCAACCTGCTGCTTGATCTGCAGCAGAAATACGGACTGACCTATCTGTTCATCGCCCATGATCTCGCCGTCGTCCGCCATATCAGCGACCGCGTCGGCGTCATGTATCTCGGGCGTCTTGCCGAACTGGCCACCCGCGAGGAATTGTTCGAGCACCCATTACACCCCTATACCAAGGCCCTTCTCTCAGCCGTACCGGAGGCCGATCCGGCGCATGAGCGCAGCCGCCAACGGCAGATCCTGCAGGGCGACGTGCCAAGCCCGCTATCTCCGCCATCCGGCTGCCGCTTCCACACTCGTTGCCCCATCGCTATGGAGATCTGTGCCAAGGCGGTGCCGGAATGGAGGGAGGCCCGCGCAGGCCATATGGTCGCCTGTCACGCCGTCACCGAGGGCCTGCCCGGATGACGCTGCAAGCCGCCATCATTGCCGACGACCTGACAGGCGCGCTCGATACCGGAACACCCTTTGTCGAAGCAGGCCTGAAGGTGGCGGTGGCGATCGACATCGAAGCCGTGGCCGAAGCGCTGGCGCGCGATCCAGATGTGGTCGTGATCAGCACCGCATCACGGGCGCTTTCGGCTGACGAAGCGGCGCGCAAAGTGCAGGCAGCTGTTGCCGCGCTGGGCTCGGTCATGCCACCCATTTTGTTCAAGAAGATCGATTCCCGGCTGAAGGGCAATGTCGCGGCGGAAAGCCTGGCGCTTGCGGAAGTTGCCGCCCGAAGCCGGATCGTCGTGGCGCCGGCCATTCCGGATCAGCAACGCTTCACTATTGATGGCGCCGTCACCGGCCGGGGCGTCGACACACCACTGCCGATCCACCTCTTGTTCCCTACCGGCGCGCTTGCGGTTGATGTTCATGATGCCCGTACCGATGCCGATCTGGATGATCTCGTTCGGCAAGCCAACTGGTCAACCGTGATCGCCGTCGGCGCGCGCGGCCTGGGGAGCGCCCTCGCCCGTTGGCTGACCATTGCAAACACCCCTGCTCCATCATTGTCACTGTCATCAAAGACGTTGTTCGCCTTCGGATCCCGTGATCCGATTACATCGGCGCAGATCAACCATCTCGCCGACCATCGCCACCTCGCAGCGATCGCCGATGCGCCTGCAGGCGAGCTGTCTGCACATGATATCCTCGCACTTCCAGCCGTGGCACGATGCTCCGGCGCACAGACCTCCAGTCCCCAACAGGTCGTTGCCCGCTTTGCCGACGGCATCCGGCATGTGGTAGAGAAAACACGGCCTGACATGTTGATGCTGGGCGGCGGCGATACCGCCCTGGCAATCCTGAAAGCGCTCGGTGCCAGTGTGCTGACCCCCAATGGCGAGATCGAAGCGGGCATTCCCTGGTTTCAGATCGAAAGCACCGACGGCGGGACAATCAATTGCGCGGTCAAATCGGGGGGCTTCGGGACGATCGATTCTTTGCTAAAACTCATTCCCGAGAATCGGTTAAGTCAAACAACATCCTCTCTGACAAGGATCGAAAAACAGGCGTGATGAAGAAAATGGCGCAGGATGTCCCCGCAGTCGAAGAGCCCGGCCCAAACGCCAAACCGGAGCGTGCTAAATCCGTGCGCCTGGTTGATCGCGTCGCTGACCAATTGCGTGAGCGTATCCGTTCCGGCAATTATCCGCCGGACTCGCGCCTGCCCGGGGAACATGAACTGGCATCTATCATGGGCGTTTCCCGGCCGATCGTGCGCGATGCGCTGGGACGATTGCGCGAAGAGGACATGGTCTATTCACGCCAGGGAGCCGGCACCTTCGTCAGCGCCCAGGCATCCCCGGCCACGCACCTCGCCTATTCGCCAGTCAAGACAATTGCTGACATCCAGCGCTGCTATGAGTTCCGCCTGACAATTGAACCGGCCGCCGCCTTTTTCGCCGCCCAGCGGCGCGACGAAGCCGCCATCCTGAAGATCGCCGCCGCCCTTGCCGACTTGCGCGAAGCGACAAGCCATCAGTTGCATCGCACCGACGCCGACTTCGTTTTCCACAGGAGTGTGACGGAGGCCGCCAACAATCATTATTACACTGCCTCCATCGAAGCTCTGAAGCCTCACATCGCCGTCGGCATGCATCTGCATGGCTTGTCGCTGATGGGCCCCCGTCTTGGACTGGAAAAGGTCTTCGACGAGCACAATGCCATCTATCAGGCGATCGCCGATGGGCGCGCAGACGATGCGCAGAAGGCCATGCGCCTCCACCTCGAAGGCTCCCGCAACCGCCTGTTCGAGGACCGCGT
Organism: Rhizobium sp. Root1334; assembly: GCF_001426665.1. GTDB lineage: Bacteria > Pseudomonadota > Alphaproteobacteria > Rhizobiales > Rhizobiaceae > Pararhizobium. Next base: position 884,353 of record NZ_LMEY01000001.1, read on the forward strand.
GCTGGACCTATCCTTCTGACCAGACGGAAAGGAAGAGGCCGGCGCTTCGGCTTTTCGTGTTTAGAAAAACACTGTCAGTCGCGATCAACCTGGACATCCTACACGACGCGCGCGTCACCAAACTTGGCGTTTGAATTTCGACCTGGGCTATTGTATTCCATGGGAATTCTAACGGCCAAAATTGTGATCACCTTTTTAAAACGACAATCATTGCTCATAATTCATAGACATATCCGACCAATGATGCCCAATGCGCCTTTCTGGCAACAGGTCCTCCAAAACGATTACCGCCTGACTTGATAATTGTCTTGGGGCCCACCATGCGCCGTGTATGTTCCCAGGAGAGGGGTTGAAACCTCGTGAACATGATTTAAAAAGCCACTAATATAGCTGACACCAAAGCAATGACGAGATGATCTGCGGACCCGGAGAAGAAGTTCCAATTGCTTTTTCGCGTATCAAGTGCAATCAGCAAGACAACTTACAGCAATCTAGAACGTTCGAGAAAATATGACAGTTGAAATCATAGGGCGCGCATGTCTCGCCCCTGGAGCGAATTCGCCACAGGCGTTGTTTCGAGTTTTGCGCCAGGGCAAATGCACGGTCACGCGCATTCCGTCTGATCGTTGGGACCTTGCGCGCTTTTGGCATCCCGTCATCGGCAATCCGGGCAAGACCTATTCCTTCGCCGCCGGGGTGCTCGACAGCATTTATGATTTCGATCCGGCAGTCTTCGGCATGTCGCAGCGCGAAGCCATGCACATGGACCCGCAACAGCGGGTTTTGCTGCAACTGGCTTGGCGCGCGCTCGAAGATGCCAACATCTCGATCCCTTCGCTGCACGGTGAAAATGTCGGTGTTTATATTGGTGCGTCGAACCTCGACCACGCCAATCTCACCGTCGAGGATCCGGCCGCCGCCGGCCCCTACTTCATGACTGGAAACACGCTCTCGATCGTTTCCAACCGTATTTCCCATATTTTCGGTCTGAGCGGACCGAGCATGACGGTCGATACCGCCTGCTCCTCGTCGCTGGTCGCGCTCGATCAGGCGATGAGGGCACTGAATGCAGGCGAAATCGACACTGCTATCGTCGGCGGCGTCAGTATTCTTGCCCACCCGCTGCCGTTTGTCGGGTTTGCGCAGGCGCGCATGCTATCCCCGGAAGGGCTTTGCCGCGCCTATGACAATGATGGTGCCGGCTATGTCCGCGCCGAAGGCGGTGTCGTGTTCGTTCTGCGCCGGTCCGACAGGGCACGGCAGGAAAAGGACCGCAGCTACGCCAAGATCGTCGCGACCGGCGTCAATTCTGCCGGACGCACCAATGGTATTTCCCTGCCATCGCGCGAGGCCCAGGCCAATTTGTTGCGCTCCATCTATGAAGGCAACAATATCGATTCCAACCAGGTTGCCTTCGTCGAAGGCCACGGGACAGGTACCAAGGTCGGCGACCCCTCCGAAGTCTGGTCAATCGGCACGGTGATCGGCGCCAACCGGCGTGCGCCGGTACCGATCGGTTCGATCAAGTCAAACATTGGCCACACGGAACCGGCGTCCGGCCTGTTCGGCATGCTTAAGGCCGTCATGGCACTTGAGAACAACTACCTGCCGGCATCGCTGCATTTCGAAACCCCCAACGAGAACATCGATTTCGACGGGTTGAACGTGCGCGTTACCGCAAACCCGATCGAACTGCTGCGCGGCAAGCGCGCCCGTCTTGCCGGGATCAACTCCTTCGGTTTTGGCGGCGCCAATGCTCACGTCGTCATCAGCGATCCGGATCCCGTCCAGGAAGAACGCAGCCGCAACAACGCGGCTGGCCATGTCTTCATGGCAAGCGCCCATACCGCCCATAGCCTCGAGGAGTTGCTGAAGTCGTACAAGTCGACGTTCGCCAAAACCTCAAAGGATGAAGCTCGGACTGTAATCGCCGCGTCCGGTGTCAACCGCACGCAGATGCGCCACCGTTTTGCGGCGCGCAGCGATCATCCGGAAGACATCATCCGCGCCATTGCCAGCCATCTCGAAAAGCCAGCCTCCGATATCGGTGAAACCGGTGAAGCCGTAACGAAGGATGCGAAGGTTGCGTTCGTATTCTCCGGCAACGGTTCCCAGTGGGCCGGCATGGGGGTTGAGGCCTTCCGCGAAAACCTGCATTTCCGCCAGTGTTTCACCTCGGTCAGCGCGCTGTTCAAGTTCCATTCGGACATCGTTCTAACCGACCTGCTGACAGACCCGGATCTGGACAAGAAGCTTTCCGACACGAAATTCGCCCAGCCGCTATTGTTCGCCGTCCAGGCAGCATTGTCGGATTCGCTTGTTGCCATGGGCATCAAGCCGACGGCGGTATTTGGTCATTCCGTCGGTGAAATCGCTGCAGCTTACGCGGCCGGCGCTCTCTCGCTCGTTGACGCCGTTTCGATCGTTGCCAAGCGCTCGCTGCACCAGGACCTTCTGGCTGGCCAAGGCACCATGGCCGCCGCCATGCTCGGCGAAGAGGCCGCAAATGCCTTCGCCAAGTCCCGCGGACTTGAGCAGATCTGTGTGGCTGCGATCAACGCGCACAACTCGGTAACGATCTCCGGCCCGGCACACGAAGTTTCCGCCTTCCGCGATGCCGCACGCAAGGCGAAGATTCCCGTTCAAATTCTCGATATCAACTATCCGTTCCACCACCCGATCATCGATCGCGCCAAGAAGGCCTTCCTCGCCGATATTCCGGACATCGCGCCGCGCAAATCGGAACTTGCCTATCTGTCGACCGTCACCGGCGAGCGGATGGATGGTACGCAACTGGATCCGGATTACTGGTGGAAGAACGTCCGCGAACCGGTCCGTTTCCAGGCAGCGACCGAAGCTGCCATCGAACTCGGCTGCAGCCTGTTCATTGAAATCTCCCCGCGGCCGATTCTATCGTCCTATCTCAAGGAAACGGTCAAGCAGGCGTCGATCCCCGGCACGGTCGTTGCGACCCTGTTGCGTGACGCCGGCGAAAAAGGTCAGGATCCCATTTCGCGTGCAATGGCGCGTGCGATTGCGCATGGTGCCGCCTTCGATGAAGCGCGCCTGTTTGGCAAGCGCAATGCGTTCGTGAGCCTACCAAGCCTGCCGTTTGAACTGGCCGAACTGCGTCCGGCATCGACAAGCGACGCCACCGACGTGTTCGGCCGTGGTGCAAAAACACCTTATACGCTGGCTGGCTGGCGGAGCGACCTCAATAGCGGCAGCTGGAAGAACCACGTCGACGCGCATCTGTTCCCTGATCTGGCGGAACACATCGTCGACGGCAAGGCTATCCTGCCAGGCAGCGGTTTCATCGAGATCGCCATTTCCGCCGCGCAGCAATACTATGGTACCACAGAGGTCGATATCACCAATCTGGAGATTGTGCGGCCGCTGGAGCTTGCCGACAATCGGATGATGGAACTTTCGACCATCCTGTCTCCAGAAACCGGCGATATCGAGATTCGCTCCCGCGAGCGCCTTTCGGAAGATGACTGGGCTGTACATGCGGTGGCAAGAAGCCGCAAACCGATCCCCGCCGATCCGGTCACCTCCGGCAACATCTTTGCCGGTGTGGAAAAGACCGCGACCGTGACACCGGCGAAGGCCTATGAAACTGCGCGTCAGTTCGGCCTGGATTACGGTCCTCGCTTCCAGCTGATGGCAAGGGCGGTCTGCTATGGCGACCGGTTCATCGATGTCGAATTGAAAGAGCCCGAGAAAACGGGCAATCCCTTTGTTTCCTACAGCCTCAATCCGATTTCCGTGGATGCAACCTTCCATGGACTGGTAGCGCTGTTTGATCGCTTTACCGGTGATGCCGGCGGTGCGCCTTATATCCCGGTGCGCTTCGGCTCCGTGCGCCTGACAAACTCCGGCCTCACGGTGAAACGCGCCGTGGTGGAGATCGAGCGCATTAGCGCCAACTCGATCAAGGCAAAATTCCGTTTCTTCGGCAAGGGTGGCGAAGTCATTGCGGCATTCGACGATTGCCGTTTCCGCCGGACCTATTTGCGCCAGCACAAGACGCTGGACATGCTGTCCTTCCACTATGAGGCTGTCCCTTCCGATCGGTCCCTACCGCTTGCAACGCTGGGGCAATCGCATGCGCTTCCGCTGCCGTTGCTTGCCGCAACGGAAGAGAGTGGCATCGACAATACGACGCTTCTGTTCAACGCAGCGATCTACCGCGCCTGCCACGAAATCGCGCTCAAGCTCGGCAAGGGCACGGCCAAGGTCGATACGCGGTCGCTTCCCGGCGATTTTGCCTTCCGCTGCTTCCTCGCCAATTGCCTCTATGTCCTGGAAGACGCCGGCTTGTGCGAACACAAGGGTGGTAGCTGGAAGATCGCCGCCGAGTTTTCGCTTCCTCCCGTTGGCGACATTCTCAAGGAACTCTATGGCGAACGCTCCGAGCGCGCCGTGGAAGCTGTGTTGATCAACAATTCCTACGCTGAAGCGCTGGATCGCATCGACAGTCTCTTTGCCGCCGAGCTATCGGGTAACGAAGTTGAAGCAATAAAGCCGCAGGGCTTCATCAGCGATGCAACGCTCGATCACCAGACCGTGCATTCCGAGTCCACCCGTCAACGCATGGATCTCATTCTGGCGGCGGCCGAAAAAGCGCTCACCAGCAAAGAGGGCAAAACCAACCTGCGGATTGTTGAAGCAGGCACCGTCTCTGCCGGCTTCACCCGCAAGCTCGCGACGTTGGCGGCAAAATATGGCGCCAGCCTGATCGTTGTCGAACCACGCGAAAATGCCCAGCGCAATCTGGAGATCGCCTTCGAGGAAGACGCACATGTCCGCGTTCTGAAAAAGGACGCATTCGCGTCGCTTCCGGCTTTCGATCTCGTTGTCAGCGCTTCGGATACGATTTTCACCCTGATCGATGAAGACGGCGCCATTCGCAATGCGCTGCGTGTCTGCCTGCGGGAAAATGGGGCTCTTGTCGCTGCGACCAATGCGCCGACAGTGTTCAGCGACTTCGCCTTCGGATTGACCGAAAGCTGGTTTGCCCGCACCCAGGCCGTCGAGTTTCCGATCGGCAAGCTGGCTACGATCACGCAATGGCAAAAGGACCTGACCGATCTCGGCCTTCGTAACATCTCCGTTGCAGATCGCGAATTGCCATACGGAAACATCATCACGGTCGAGGCGCAGGGCGGCCTGTTTACCGAGATCGCCCCAACTGCCGACGCCCAGCCCGCAGAGGTCGCAAGGCCGGTGCTTGTGCTGCACGAAGGTAATGTTTCTAGCCTGCAGAACACACTTCCTTCAGGCAAGGATGCCATTCAGGCTCCTCTTATCCAGGTTCAGTTGACTGGCGATTTCGAAATCGACAAGGACAAGATCACTGAGGCCGTCGCCGGATTGAACGAAAAACCGATCCGCGCCGTCTACCTGTCGGCAACCACTGCGGCGGATCGCAGCCAGGATTCGGCTGCTCTGCAAAATCGCGTCCTGTCGCTCAGTGCCTTTGCCGAGTCGCTTCGACAGTATTATGCGCATGCGGAACCTGCAGCCGATCAGCGTCCGCGTCTCGTGATTGCTGCTCCCGGTGGCGCGCCGGTCACATCGAACGGGCGCGGCAAGGATGTGTCCGGATCAAGCGTCAACAGTGGCCTGTGGGCATTCGCCCGCGTGCTTCAAAACGAGTATGATATCCTCGATATCCATTCGCTCGATTTCACTGGACCCAAGGCCGGACCTGGTAACCAGCTCGCTGCGGCGATCTCGCTACTGAGCGATACAAGCGGAAACCGCGAATGGCTGCTTGACGGACAGAACGGTATCCTTTCGGAAATCCGCGCCGTACCCGGCCCGGTCGATCAAAGCTTGCGCAAGACGACGGGCTTCAAGGCCGCGACCATCCGCCAGCGTGTCAGCTCGCAGGTCGGCAGCATTGCCTGGGAACAGTCAGACATCCCGCAGGCTGGCCCGGACGACGTCGTCGTTGCGGTCGCTGCAACCGGCCTGAACTTCCGCGACGTCATGTGGGCGATGGGACTTTTGCCGGAAGAAGCGCTGGAGGACGGTTTTGCCGGAGCGACGATCGGCATGGAGCTTTCCGGCCATGTCGTTGCCATCGGCAGCGGCATCAAGGACCTGTCGGTCGGCGACGCCGTAATGGCGATCGCGCCCGCAGCCTTTTCCACCCATGTGGTCGTTTCGCGGTCCGGCGTTGCCAGACTGCCGGAAACCGTCAGCCCCGTCGCAGCAGCAACCGTGCCAGTTGCCTTCCTTACCGCCTATTACGCGATGATCGAGCTTGGCCGTATTCGGCCTGGCGAAACGATCCTGATCCACGGCGCTGCCGGCGGTGTCGGCCTTGCAGCCCTGCAGGTTGCCAAGCTTGCCGGTGCCAAGGTGATCGCCACAGCGGGAACGCGCGAAAAGCGCCGTTTCCTGAAGATGCTCGGTGCTGATCACGTCTTCGATTCGCGTTCGCTGGCCTTCGTCAACGAGATCCTCGGCGTTACCGGCGGCGAAGGTGTCGATCTGGTACTGAACTCGCTGTTTGCCGAAGCCATGGAACAGAGCCTGTCGCTGGTGAAGCCGTTTGGCCGCTTCCTCGAACTTGGCAAACGTGACTACTACGGTGACAGCAAGATCGGCCTTCGGCCTTTCCGCCGCAATATCAGCTATTTTGGTATCGATGCCGACCAGTTGCTGGTCAACGCGCCGGACCTGACGAAGCGGATTTTCACAGAAATCGGCGCGCTGTTCGAAGAAGGCAAACTTGTGCCTCTCCCCTACCGCGCCTTCGGTTTCGACGAAATCGGCAACGCTTTCCGCCTGATGCAGAATGCCGGCCATATCGGCAAGATCGTCGTTTTGCCACCCGTTGCCGGACGCGATGAAGTTGCCAACCGGCCGGCCGGCCGCATGTCTGTCGATAGTCTTGGCGTGCATTTGGTCGTTGGTGGTATCGGCGGGTTCGGTCTTGCTGCTGCCAACTGGCTGGTTGAAAAGGGTGCGCGCAACATCGCGCTCGCCACCCGCCGGGGTATCGCCGATATCGAGACCCTGGAAGCGATCAAGCGATGGGAAAACATGGGCGTCTCGGCGACCATCCACGCCTGCGACGTGACGGACGAAGCTGCTGCAGACGCTCTGCTGAAAACACTTCGGCAGATCGCCCCCCTGAAGACCGTCGTTCACGCCGCAATGGTCCTCGACGACGCGCTGATCAACAATCTCAGCCGCGAGCGTAACCGTCCGGTCATCGACGTGAAGGCGCAGGGCGCAGCCGTTCTTGACCGGTTGACCCGCGCCGATACGCTCGAACATTTCATCATGTTCTCGTCGGCAACCACATTGGTCGGCAATCCAGGCCAGGCCAACTATGTGGCTGCCAACGGCTATCTTGAGGGTCTTGCCCGCGCTCGCCGGCTTGAAGGTCTGCCGGGGCTCGCCATCGGCTTCGGTGCGATCGCCGACAAGGGCTATCTGGCACAGAATACCGACGTCAACGATCTGCTTTCCAAGCGTATCGGCAAAACGGCTCTGAAGGCGCAAACCGCCCTCAATCAGGTCGAGAGCTATATCCGGTCCGATCCGGGTACCGTCGATGCCGCCGTTGCAATGGTTTCCGAACTCGATTGGGCCGCGGCGCGTAACCTGCCGGTGGTCCGCAATGCCCTCTTCGAGGTCATCCTGCGAACCGCCGACCAGCACACTGCAGGCAGCGACGGTAAGACCATGGATCTTGTGGCAATGATCGACGGAAAATCGGCGCAAGAGGCCGAAGATATCCTCTATGATCTGGTTGCCAGCGAAATCGCAGCTATCCTGCGCGTATCAAAGGATACGATTTCGCGCAGCAAGATCCTGAAGGAAATCGGTCTCGATAGTTTGATGGCCGTTGAATTGGGGATCAGCTTCCAGCAGAATACCGGCTTTGACATGCCGTTGAGCGGCGTTGCCGACAATACGACCGTTGGCGATGTTGCACGTAAGCTCTACGACAAGGTGAGCAAGCGGGATCACGGCAGCGACGAAGACAGCGAGCCAACGGACAACAAGATCGTCAACGAGCTCGCCCAGCGCCATACCGGCACCGGTACGGAAAAGGCAGTGAGCCAATGAGCGAGAGTGAGGAACGCAACAGCGCTGCGAAGATGAACAGCAGCCTGAAAGAGAACCTTCTGGACCAGATGCGCAATGCGCATCAGTCGTCAGAGCGCAATCGTATGGCCCGTTCAGAGCGCGACGTTCCTCCGCCCGTCAGGCGCAAACAGACGCGATTCGAGGATTTGCCGGAGTACAAGCAGGTCCAGACCCAGAAAGTCGCCAGCGAACAGCTGGGTATCGACAATCCGTTCTACCGCGCGCATCAGACGGCAGCCGGTGCCACGACAGTGATCGACGGACGCAAGCTGATCAACTTCGCGTCTTACGATTATCTCGGCCTCAACAGGCATGCACATGTTCTGGCACAGGCCCGCGACACCATCAGCACCTTCGGTATCTCGGCATCAGCCAGCCGGCTTGTGGCCGGCGAACGCCCGGCGCACGCCGAACTCGAAGAGCGTATCGCCGCTTTCTACGGCGTCGAAGCGGCCGTCTGCTTTGTCAGCGGCTACCTGACCAATGTCGCGGCAATCAGCTGCCTGATGGGTCCGAAGGATCTCGTCGTGCACGACGAGTTCATTCACAACAGTGCACTCGCCGGCATCAAGCTATCTGGCGCTACGCGCCGCCTGTTCAAGCACAATGATGCGAACGACCTGGAACATGTACTGCGGACGGTTGCCGGCGATTATCGCCGCATTCTGGTGATCGTCGAAGGCGTCTATTCCATGGACGGTGATATCGCCAATCTGCCCGCGATCATGAAACTGAAGGCCGAGTACGGCTTCTGGCTGATGGTCGATGAGGCCCATTCGCTCGGCATTCTCGGCAAACGTGGCAAAGGTACGTTCGAACATTTCGGCATCGATCCGCGCCAGGTCGATATCTGGATGGGAACACTTTCCAAGACGACATCGAGCTGCGGCGGGTATATCGCCGGCAGCGGTGCTCTGGCAGCCGTACTGAAGGCAACCGCTGGAGGGTTCGTCTACAGTGTCGGCCTCGCACCGGTTCTGACTGCATCGGCCATCGCCAGCCTGGATATTCTGGAAGGCGAGCCGGAACGTGTCGCCGCCTTGAGGCGCAACGGCACACTCTTCCTGAAGCTTGCCCAGGAAGCCGGTCTGGACACGGGTCTGAGTGCCGGCTTCTCCGTAGTTCCGGTTCTGGTTGGTGATTCTCTGCGTGCAGTGCAACTGTCAAACGATCTTCTGGCCGCCGGCATCAACGCATTGCCAATCATCCATCCGGCAGTCCCGGAAGGAATGGCGCGTCTGCGGTTCTTCATCACCAGCGAACATACGGAAGAACAGATCCGCCAGACTGTGGCGATGACGGCTGAAAAGCTCAAGGATCTGACTGAGCGGAATTTCGGTCTCGCATCGATCGATGTCCAGCAGATGATGAAGATGCTCGCCACCCGATAACGCGCTCCCGAAACAGCCAGGCGAACGTCCATGAACCGAACCGGTCTTGCGGCATGACTCATGTGATCATTACCGGCGGATCAAGCGGGATCGGACTGGCACTGGCGCGTATCTATGCTGCCCGCGGCGTACGCATATCGCTGCTCGCACGCTCCCTGCCCACGCTTGAGGCGGCCAGAACCGAACTTATCAAAGATCACGGCGAAGCATCGATCCGCATTGAAAGTGCCGACGTTGCCGACGAAGATCAGGCATTGGCGGCAATACACAAATGCGAAGATGCCTTCGGCCCCTGTGACATCCTGATCACATCTGCCGGAATTGTCGAACCCGGACGCTTCGATACGCTATCTCCGGCTGCCTTCCATCGGCAGATTCAGACAAACCTGTTCGGCAGCGTCCACGCGGTGCGCGCGGTTTATGCGACCATGAAGCAAAGGCGCTCCGGCCGGATCATGCTGGTATCGTCCGGCGCGGGTTTGATCGGTATCTATGGCTACACGGCCTATTGTGCCTCGAAATTTGCCCTGCATGGTTTCGCCGACGCTCTTCGTTCGGAAGCAAAGCCGCACGGGGTCAAGGTTTCTGTCTGTTTCCCGCCCGATACAGAAACGCCGCAGTTTTCCCGCGAATTGGAACATCGGCCGCTTGAAGCAACGGTTATCATGGGACGGGTTGCTCCCTGGTCCTCCGCTACCGTTGCGCTGCAGATCGTGCGGGCCATCGACAGAGGCCAATTCGAGGTGTTTTTCGGCTGGACGCTGTGGGCGCTGGGACGTTTTGGCTCGACGGTGAAGCCGGTTCTCAACTGGTGGTTCGACAGGGGTATTCAACGGATAAGCGACCAGCGCTGAACAGTAGAGCCTGCTTGTATCCGCCGTGAATAGGTTTTAAGTGTCGCTCAGCCGCGGCGGTGCATGACGCATCGGTAGGCGATGAAAGATCAAAGGTATTCGTTTGGCGTTCACGTCGCTCCATATGCACTACCATCCGGTAACGCTGACCTTTCTCTGCTACGCGCTGGCCTGTGCTGTCATCCTGTATACAGACAAGTTTGCCTTGCCCGCACGCGAGCGCCGGAGACACCGGCCGCCATCCAGCCGCCGCCGCGCCACCGTCGATATCCTGTCACGGCTGCCAATCATTGCTCTCGTGTTTGCGGGCTTCTTCTCGATCTCCTGGCGCCCTCTCTATGCGAGCGCCGGAACGATGAGCTTCTTCGTCATCTTCACCGGAATATCCCGGGCCAAATACAGGTTCATTCGCGAACCGCTGGTCTTTTCAGATATCGCCCTGGTCGCCGACGTCTTCAAGTACAAGACGATCTTCTACGCCCACTCGCTCAACATCGTTTTCTGGGTTGTCGCCTTCCTGTATGTCTTCGGCGTCTCGGCGCTGTACATGTATTTCGAGCCCAGCATCCTGCCTGCCAGCCACAAGCTGCTCTGGATTATCCTGATGATCCTGATCGCCGATCTACCCTGGATTCTGCTGTTCTATGGTCCGGTGAACAGGCCGGTGGCCGATTTCGTGCAACACCTTGTCGGCAAGCCGAACGTCAAGGTCAGCACCATCCGTTTCGGAACCTTCGCATCCGTTATTTTCCATTTCATCCTCTGGCTGGGCCGCCGCCGTGAAAAGATCGTGGCCGAATTGCAAGAACGCTTCTTCGCAGCCGTCCATGATCTGATCGGTCACGATGCCGACAACAAGGCACCGCTGGTCATTGTCTGGCAGTCAGAATCCTTCATCGACATGCGCCATTGCGGTGTAGACAGCATCAAGCTGCCGACCATCGACAGGCTGCAGAAACTTGCCGTGCAGTGGGGGCGCCTCGCAACGGTGTTTGAGGGCGGGTACACGCTGCGCACGGAATTCGCGGTGTTGAGCGGCCTTGTTCCCGACGACCTGCATATTGATGCAAGTTATCCCTACCTGCGGGCGGGCCACTATACCAATGTGGTCTGGCCGACGAAGCTGAAGAATGCGGGCTGGAGCACGCATTTCATGCACCCCTATGACCGGACGTTCTTCCTTCGCCACAAAGCCATGCCGCAACTCGGCTTTGAAAAGATGACCATGCTCGACGACTTCGACCATGATCCCCTCCGCGACGGCCCCTATGTTTCGGATAGTGCCCTGACCCGCAAAGTCATCGCTGACGTGGAAAGCCAGACCGATGACAAGGGTAGTTTTCTCTTCGTCGCATCGATGGCCAACCATGGACCTTGGGAGCCCAACCGCGTTGAAGGAATCGTCGATCCTGTCGGGATCTATCTCGATATCCTGCAGCAATCCGACAAGGCGCTGGGTGAACTCGTCGATCACCTAGACACGCTCGATCGCCCCGTCTGGCTGGTTTTCTACGGTGACCACGCGCCGCTGCTAAAATCCTTTGCCGACCCCTTCCCCGATCCCCGCACCGATTACTTCATCGTGCCACTGGCCGCCGCGCGCACATCGCAGAATGCTCCGTCGTCTCCGCGTAGCGTAGAACCTTGGAAGCTGCTGGAAGCCATGTTGAAACATGCCAATCTGCACAGGGATGATCTGCAATAGTGCCGGCATTATTTTCGAAGGTGCAGGGACAATGACTTTGCAAAATGCGCCGCAACAGCGTGTCTTCCTGTTTCTGCAAGGACCATCCTCGCCGATCTTTGCCAAGACCGCCGACCGGCTGGAAGCCAAGGGCCATCCCTGCCTGCGGATCAATCTAAATCCGGGTGACCAGATTTTCTGGCGGCGCAAGGGCGGGTACAATTACCGTGGCCGTGCCGGAAACGACTGGCGCACCTATGTTGCCTCTTTCATGGACCGGCATGCGGTCACGGACCTCGTCCTCCTTGGAGAGGAACGTCCCTACCATCTCACTGCAATTGATGCAGCCAAGGACCGTGACATAACGGTATCGGTCGTCGAGATGGGCTACCTTCGGCCGGACTGGCTGACACTTGAACGCAACGGGATGTCATCCAATTCGCATTTCCCCAACGATCCGCAGCAGATCGTCGAAGCGGCCCATACCCTTCCGGAACCGGATTGGACGAGACGTTACAGCCAGAGCTTTACAGTCGAGGCCGCCTATGACCTCCTATACAATCTGCCGAATGTTTTCCTGTGGTTTCTGTTTCCGCACTATCGCCGCCACGCCCTGTTTCATCCCCTGGCGGAATATGCCGGCTGGATAATACGGCTGACGAGCGGCAGAAAAAGAGCCGTAGCCGCAACAATGCTTGTTGAGAACATGCTTGCCGGCGACATTTCGTTTTTCGTTTTCCCGTTGCAATTGCAAACTGATTTCCAGTTACGGGCGCATTCACCCTATAATGATCAACGCGAAGCAATCACCGAGGTGATCACGTCCTTTGCCGCTCACGCCCCGCGCGCATCCCAGCTCGTGGTCAAAGTACATCCCCTCGACAACGGGCTTATCGACTGGCGGGCCTATGCTGGAGAACTGGCAACCAGGCTTGGCGTTGGCGGGCGAGTGCAGTTCCTGGATGGGGGCGACCTGAATGCGCTGCTGGCAAAAACCGCTGGCGTTGTCACCATCAACTCCACAGTCGGGCTTCATGCCTTGCAACTGGGTACACCCGTTAAAGTGCTGGGAACGGCCGTCTTCGACATTGCCAAGCTTAGCGATCAGCAAGAGCTCGATCAATTCTGGGCGGCGCCAACAATCCCGCAGGAGCCGGTCCAATCAGCCTTTTTTCGCTTGCTTGCGGCGGCAATTCAGGTTCGGGGCAATTTCTACTCGGCCACCGGCACGGATGCCGGCGCAGAGGCGATCGCCGAAAGGCTACACGCCCGATCGATCAATCAACCCGGCGCCTTCATCGACCCGCCTCCGCGCAAGAAACCGCACAAAAGAGGCTCTCGTTCTCATTGACCGGCCCGGCCTCGACGTGTTTACGCCGTCTCAGCGGGACTTGCTGCTTTCGATCAGGGCGAGCACAAGCGTAGAAAGTAACGTAAGAGGCGGGGTCGCGGCGCTCTGGGGCTTGGAACTTTCGTTCGGGCTGAGGCCCACCTTGCCAACGGGTTTATCATCAGCATCCACGCCGCTATTGCCGAGCGTCCACCATCCGTTGCGCAAAATCTTTTCGATCACGAAGGTTGCAACGTCAAGCGAGCGCGAGGGTGAACCTGGCGGCAGGACGTCAGCTGACGTCGGATTACGCTCATTCATCACCGAATAATAGACACGCCGGATATCGTCATCGATGTCGTCGGTGCCTTCAGATGCAGTATTGATCTTCTGCCTGAGCTTGCGCAGGTCGGCGACAGTGACGGTCAGGGTGTCCGCTATACCGTTCAGCTCCTCGGCAAAGACATCCGGGTTGCTGCCATCCTCCGTAAACAGCTCAGAAAGCGCGGAGCCCGGGGCTGCCTGGCGATTGCGAATAACCTTTGCAGCGCCCCGGATACCATCGCGAAAAGCCTCTTTACGCATTTCGTCCTGCTTCGCAATCAGCGCCGAAGTGGCGGAACAGACTTCGAGAAGAAGCGTCGATGCATTTTGATCCGGGGATGCCAACGCCACTTCTCTCGCCTTTGCGAGAAGGTCATTCAGAGACGATATTTGATCGGTCATCGACGGCCTGATTTCTGCGTCATAAAATTTATGCCTGACGATTAAAGTATCTTATTTGAACTTTGCATAAAGATCTTGCAGGCGCTCGCGGTATTTCTCCGGGGAAAACAGCTTCGCCCGTTCCATACCAACGGCCTGATAGTGCTCCACCAGTCCATCGTCATTTGCCATATCTCTTATGGCCTGCGAGATTGCATTAACATTGTAGGGATCGACGATCAACGCACTGTCCCCCGCCACCTCCGGGTTAGCACCTTCACTGCCGGTGATGACGGCAGTACCCAATTGCATCGCCTCCAGGATTGGCAGCCCGAAACCCTCGTACAACGAGGGAAACACGACGGCTCTCGCACAGCGGATCAGGGACGTCAGCAAATTGAGAGGGAGATACTCCAGCCGGATGACAGAGGACGTTTTCGAGACATGGCCGACTGTCGGATCGCTAAACTGTTTCTTCGCTGATTTGTCCGTGTCCTGAGGAACGCCGAGGAGACGAAGTTCATTTGCGTTCTTCCAGACCAGCTGGCCAACGATAACAAGCGGGCGATTCGTCTGGCTCGCAAGATAGGCCTCGATGATACGGGCGACATTCTTTTTCGGTTCGATCGCGCCGAAAAACAGGAAATACTCCTTGTGTTCGAGGCCGAAAATGGATTGGACCTCTTGACGAACTTCATCCTCGGGACGGTTGAGAATATAGCTCGGCAGACTGGCCGCCTGATAGGTGTTGGTCACGCGGCTTTCATCAACGCCGAGCAAGTCGATAATATCTCTCTTGGAAACTTCCGAAACCGTAACGATGTGATCCGCTTTCTCGCTGATACGCCGGACCTTCTTCAAGAACTCTCTCTTGTTGTCGAGTGTCGTATAGGGCAACCTCAGTGGCACGAGATCGTGGATCGTATAGAGATTAGCAGCGTTCTTCAGTGTTACGGGCAGCGGATAGGTCCAATGCGCGATGTCAGCCGCACCGGGATAATCGACGTTCAAAAATTGGCCATAGGTCCGGAAGTGCCAGCGGGAGATCGTGTAGAGATCACGCGCATTGAAGATTCTATCATGCACAGGAAGCCCGCCCGCAGCGGTTCTTGCGATAACTTTACCGGTTATCGGAACCTGCCTTGCCGTAGCGCCCAGCGGCGAAGTGATGAGGCGCTTGACGATGTCCTGGGTCTTCATCCGCTTTATCGAGGGATCAAAAAAGCTGACTTCTGCCAGAAGTTCGTTTTTTCCGGCCGATGACCGGACCCCGTACATCAAGTCCACCTGATGACCAAGCGCCGTCAGTTGCTCGCTCAGATTCCGGGCATAGGTCGCAACCCCCGTTCCCTTTTCCAGGGCAAGATTATAGCCATCAACCATGATGCGGGCATTGGACATGAATTAATAATCCTAGTTGTTGCTGGCTATACCAGATCTGGATGATGCATTCCGTCAAGCCTGGATCCTTGCGCAAGCGCTTGACAGGGGAAGCCCGGCACCGGGTGTGATTAAGCAGTCGATTGCTATCTAGGGGATTGCCATATGGGACGCAACCTCATGCATTCCTAATCCGCATGCAGCGCCATTCTCGACGGTCGTTCCGAACCGCCAGAGAATGGCGGCACGCTGAAAAAAGCTCTTGATTTGGCCGAGACCGAGTGATTGTTCACTGAACGCCGCAAGTGGCTACTCGGTTTAGCCAGCCACCTCCAAAATTGGCAATACCTCCGGATTTCCATCGCCCATAAGGATCGGCAGCGATTACATCAAAGCGACGTACATCGCCCTGTACCTTCAAGCGCAATGCGATGTTCCGGCGGAAACAACCCGATCGGTCTCTCGGTTTTCTGACAAAAAAATACAAGCAGCAAGGCGGCTGAAGACAGCCATTTGCAGTTATACCGGAATCACATCGTTGTCTTCGCCATCCGCGACATGCTCGAGTTCTCCGGCACCGTCCTTGAGTTTATCCTTTCCGAACCAGTTTTCCGCCTCTTCGGCAGAATCGACTTCTCGAAGCATGAAATCGTCAATGATAAAAAAATCACTGCAATATTTCTTCAACAAGCTCGGTGAGGAAGTCACCATAAGAAAGCCCGCCGACTGCATGCGGTCCAAAACAAGTTGTTCGCATTGGGCTCTGAATGCCCCACGTCCACCGATGATGCTCTCATCGACAATATAGGTCTCAAAAGGGATGGCATAACAGGAGGTGAACAGAAGCTTTGTGCGTTCATCCCGATTAAGATGCTTGAATGGCTTGTCGATCGATTTCCCTATTCCCGTGAAATCCAGCACGAACCGGATAATGGGAACCGGGTCGAAACCGAAGACACGGCATAGAAAGGCCAGATTTTCGCGGCCGGTCAGTGCCCCGTTGAAAACGCCGCCAGAAGCCACTGGAAACGAGACAAGCGACGATCGCCGCACTCTGCCAATATCGGGCCGCAGCTTTCCCGTCATCAGATTAGCGACAACAGTCTTTCCACTGCGCGGCGGCGCAAGGATGCCGGTCAGACGATCCGGTCTGAATTCAGCATTCGCCCCTTCCAGCACCTTGGTCCGGTGGGACTTCTGCCTCAGCGTCTTGTGAACATTAATAAACTCGATCATCGCATCCGCCTCTCATCGGCTATCTCTATGCCCGCCTGCTCTTGCGGCAATCTCTGCGAGCCAACCGATCCCGTCCAGGGGATTCAGAAAAGTCGTACCAGGTGGACCAACCTCCCGAAACACAGGAATATCGGACGCTATGCAGGGGACACCAAGAGCCGCTGCCTCCAACATGGGAATGCCGAGCCCCTCAGCAAAGGACGGAAACAGAAGAGCACTTGCCTGTTGCAACATCGTCTGAACGTCAAAATCCGAAAGGCCGTAAAACACGAAGACCGAGTCCCTAATCGCCTCGCAGCGCTCCAGCATGTCTACTACATTCTCATTTTCCCAGCCGAGTTTTCCGATAATGCACAGACGTGGCGAACCTTCCCGCTGCGCCAATTCACGCCACACCTGCAGCAGAAGAAGGTGGTTTTTTCTGGGCTCGATCGTGCCGAGCACAATGAAGAACGGCCCCCTATTCTCCAGAAACGCTTTCACGTGCGGCGCTAAGGGTCTTTCTAGTGCACGCTGGAAATCCAGTGTCGGCACGACGACGTCCGTCGCTTTCAAAGTCCAGCCGTTCGCCGACGCGAATGCCAAGACACGTCGATGCGTATCCCACGAATTGCTGACGGCGATCACCGGAGCATCCGTCAGTTCTTTCAGAAAATCGAGGAATTGCTGCTTCGTTTCAGGCCGCTGGTATTCCGGATATTCGATGGGAATGAGGTCGTGAATATAAATAAGGCGTTGCATCTTGCGATGCGGATCGAGACGCCGCATCGCTCCTTTGATCTTCCCAACACCCGAATGCGAAGCCACCACATAGGTCGTTTGTTCGGATATTATCTTTCCACTCAGGGGCAGGAAATTCCGAACGAAAGGCTCGTTCTTCAGCCGGAACTTGCTAAGGGGGCTCTCTTTTTCTTTGAGCACGGCATCATCGTTCCAGCCATACCGAAGGTGTTCAAGAACGGCCTCTCCGAAATCCTGCGGCAGAATGCAGACGCCATGGGGGCCGGCATAAACAAAATGACATTTGGCGCCAAATCGCTCGAAAAGGTCCAGACCGATTGCCAGGTCGATACGATCCACGCCTGTGCCGAAGGATTTTCCGTAACTGCGGACAAGCCGCGAAATATCAAAAAGAACACGCGGCGTTTCAATCGAAAGAGGCCGCATAGAAAGACGATACATTTATGCCTACAGGTCCCGACTATTCTCACCCGCGCCAAATGCTGTTCATGGGCGAACAGGACTTTATATCGGGTTGCACCTGCGCCACTTTCGCACATTAAAGCCGTGTGGTATAGGCCGCCGTAACTGAAACGGCGATGGCATCTTCAGGGGAATGTATCTGAAGCCTTTATCGTAAGCCAGTATGGTGAAATTTGTCGCAAGAACTCCTTGATATCATTCGCTCCGAAAAAGCGATCCCCCTGTCGTGGGTTACCACCCGCAAAGATCAGAACTACCTCAACCTGGGCGACGCCCTTTCTCCCGTCATCGTCTCCATGATGTCGGGTTTACCGGTCACTCATACAGCCACGAAGTCGAACACCGTGAGACTGGCGGCAGTCGGCACGATCGGCCATATGTTTGCGGGTGGTAATGTATCCTTCTGGGGAACGGGAACGTCTCCAAGCGCCAATCCCAATCAGTCGGAACAACCGAAGATTCCTTACACCCGGCCCGCCGATACCCGGTTTCACACCTATGCAACACGCGGGCCGTTCAGCCGGCGGATTCTGACGCCTGATGCAACCGGCCCCGCAGTTTATGGCGACCCTTTGTGGCTTCTGCCGCGCTTTCACGAGGCTCCTAAGGAAAAGACCTACGAACTGGGTGTGATTCTGCACCTGTCGGAACTGGCGGACCGGGAGCATGAAGCGCATCCGAAGGCGGATACGCTTCGTCACGGCATTGACAGCGCCGACCGGCAAACAGTGAAGCTGATCAATACGGTAACGCCCGTCTCAATAGAGGGCCTGAGAGAACGGCTCGACGAGATTCTGGCTTGCAAGCGGATCGTCTCGACAAGCCTCCATGGCATGGTGTTCGCCGAATCCTATGGCATTCCCTGCCTTTATTTCTCCCCGAGGTCCAGAACACCGGGATTGGGGCGGATCGACCTGACGCTTGAGGAAGGACTTGACCTCAGATTCGTGGATCTCTACCGTGGCCTCGGGCTGAACCAGCTTGATGTATGGTATCAGCCGCGCAATGAGCAAACGGACTGGGAGACACTGATCCGGACAATTGACCGCGTCTGGGAACAGAAATACCTCGACGAAGATCCGCTCATTGAATCCTTCCCACTTCCTTCATCGTCCATGTTGGAAAAGGGTCCGACGGGCAGCGCATTTGATCACCCCTTGATTCGTGCCGTACCAGTTGGCCGGGAACCCAGCCTTGCCGAACGCGCCAAACGCGGCCCGCTTGCACGGCTTTTCCGGCGGCTGCGATAGAGGGTGTTTGTCTCCATGGGATTAAAAACTGTCAAACGCTTGTTGCGCTTGGAAATTCCTCCGGCGGCAGGAGTGTTCTCCAAGGAACGATCAGGTCGACAAAAAAGGATCCGGTTGTCCTGGGTCTGGTCCACCAAACAGCATCCGGATGCGAACCTCGGCGACGCCCTGAGCGCCGTGATGGTGTCCGCCATGTCGGGGTTGGAAATCAAGCCCGCAGCCTTCAATCATTCTGAAGAGAGAATGGCTGCAGTCGGCACCATAGGCCATGCACAGAGCGGTGGAAAAGTGCATATCTGGGGTACTGGCTTTGATTTGAACCGCGGGCCGACCGGCGCCGTTGGGGCGTATCAGGTACCGGAAGACACCACATTGGTCGTTCACGCTGTGCGGGGAAAGCAGACGGCGATGGGATTGCGCAGGCTTGGCGTGGAAGTGCCCGACATTTTCGGCGACCCCGTCTGGTTCCTGCCACGTCTCTTTCCTTTTACCGATCTCAAGAAAAAATATGAACTGGGCGTCATCGTCCATATTTCCGAACTGGACGAACCCACAGCGCGAGCCACTGTTCGCAAAAATCTCACGCGTTATAATATCCCGCCCGAACTCGCGGAAAATATTAGGATAATCAATACTTATACCGACGCCAACCTGACCGGCATGCGCGACAAGATTGAGGAAATAGTCTCCTGCCGCCGCATTCTTTCCACCAGTCTTCATGGTTTGGTCATTGCTGAGACGTACAACATCCCGTGCGCTTGGTTCTCAACCAACCGGGGCGAGTCCGGCTCTCTGCCGATCGACGGATCACGGGCAATCGATCATCGCATGATCGATTTCTACGGCGGCGCAGAGCGGGATTCGGTGTTGAGCTATCTACATCCGCTTCATGAGGAAACGGACTGGGAAAAGGCAATGGCATTCATCGATACACATTGGCAGCCACTGGATTACTCCGGAGAGGCACTTTTCAATGCGTTTCCCCTGCCTCGCGCGGTCCGCTTCGAGGACAAGGTGTGGCGGTGTCCATCAGAAGTGTTGCAAAAAAACCGTTATTGATCGGTCTTCGTTGATGTTGTGTGTCGCCTTTAACTCAAACCTGTTCTTTCGTCAGGCAATGTCATTGTCTGGACGCTGACGGTGCGATATCCAAGACGCAAATCGAGTTTGAAAATGGGCTTGGATAAGAGCCGGCAGTGCAGGGTTACCATGGGGCATTTGGACAAATTCACCAAAATTTCGTTGATTGCGCTCTGTATTGCATTGTCGTCCTGTACGATGCCAAGTTCGGGTCCGAGCGCGAACAAGATCGCGGCGGAAGCCAAGGAACAGTATGCGCCATACACGCTAATCAATGTGAACTCCAACGTCGTTGCGGCTCTGGATCAGAACTCCGACCAGCAACTCGCGGCGTCACTGGGAAATAACAAGAAGCGGAGCTCGGCGCTGATTGGCGTTGGCGACACGGTGGCGATTTCCATATGGGAAGCATCGCCTGACGGTCTGTTCTCAAGCGGCGCAGGTCGCGGCGGCGGAACGCAGATTCCGGAGCAGCCGGTCTCGGAAGCCGGGACGATCAGTGTCCCATATGCAGGTGTCATCCAAGCAGCAAACAAGACGCCGGACCAAGTAAAGGAACTGGTCGAGCAGGCCCTCGTTCGCATGGCCGTTCAGCCGCAGGTTCTCGTCAGCGTTATAAAGAACGTTTCCAACACGGTCACCGTAACTGGGGAAGTCGCAAACAGCGGGCGAGTCCCCCTCTCCCCGCGCGGCGAGAAACTACTGGACGTCATCGCCATAGCTGGCGGGCCGCGTATGGAATCCCATCAGCTTTCCGTACAGATCACACGAGGCAGACGGACAGAAACCATTCCGATGGAACGCCTCATTTCCGATCCCAGCGAGAATATCTATGTCCAATCGGACGACGTCGTGGCACTCATCCGCCAGCCTCGCAGCTTTACGGTCTTTGGAGCTTCGACCGCCAATGCCTCGGTGCAATTCGACGAATCGCAGCTTTACCTGAACCAGGCACTTGCAAAGGTTGGCGGCCTGAACGACGAACGGGCGAATGCAAAGGGTATCTTTATCTATCGCACGGAATCGACAAAGCTGCTTCGTCGCCTCATGCCGGGAAAGGACTTTTCGTCATACGGCCCGACAGCGAACGTTATCTACCAGGTCGATTTGACCGATCCGAGCGGTTTCTTCCTGTTAAAAGGGTTTACCCTACGTAACCGCGATCTGATTTACATTGCGAATTCGTCGCTTGCCGAAGTGCGCAAATTTGCCACTCTGGTCAGTTCGACGGCGGCACCGATTGCGCAGGCAGCATCTGTCTCGAATACGCTATCCGATCTGAGGGACTAACGCCTGAAAAGGCGTCATCTTAAAGCTGCCTAGTTGTTGTGTTTAGAGCCCCATCGGCTGTGCCGATGGGGCTCCTCGTCTGATGCACTTTTTCGAATTATGAATCCGTGGTATGAGGCCTGCTCGGAGCAGGCTAGGCGCTCAATTCAGGAGATGAAGTTTGAAGGACATGTCCGGGGCGGCAAAGCTCGATAAATCGAAAGCACGCTCGGAGGATACCGGCGCGTTGGTTTTAAGGCTCGACGAAGTGAGGCCAATGCGTCAGCAACCCGGCGCAGCGCCCGTTGTTCTTCCGAAGCAATTTCCACGCAAGACGACCGTAACGTACAAGTCGGCGCGCATAACCGGGATGGTCGCCAAGGCCAAGGGTGGCCTCTCCGCCACCGCGATTTCCTTTTTCCTGATGGTCGTCCTGCCGACGATCATCGGCGCTCTTTATTTTGCCTTTGTCGCGTCTCCCCAATATATGTCCGAGTTCCGTTTCTCTGTTCGCCCGACCGACGGAGCCGCCGCCTCTTCCACGATCGCGGCAGACGCGGCGCTTGCCATGTCGAACAGTTATATCGTCTCCGATTACGCGTTGAGCCGCGATGCAGTCGACGCCCTGGAGAAAAAAATCGGCCTGCAGGAAATTTATTCGAAAGCCAGCATTGATGGCTTTTCCCGCCTCTCCGAAGGAGCGTCTCTCGAACGGCTCGTGGATTATTGGCGCAAACGCGTATCGACGAGCTACGATATCATGACAGGCATCAACGTGATCGAAGTCACGGCTTTTTCGCCAGAGGACGCTCATAAGATTTCCGCCGCTTTGCAAGCACTCTGTGAGCAGCTGGTGAATGATATCTCCGAGAAGGCGCGACAGAGCCAGATGGCCTTTTCCAAGGGTGAGCTCGATCGCGCTGAAGCGCGTCTGAAGGAGGTTCGCCAAAGCGAAACGGAGTTGCGCTCCGGTCAGAAAAGCATCGACATCAGAAAAGAGGCTGAAGGAAAAATCCTTTTGAACAACAAACTGCGCGGCGACCTCGCCGATCTGGAAGGGCAGTATTCGGCACTGTCGAGCTATATGGATCCGACGTCGCCGCGCCTGACGGTCCTCAAGAACCAGATTGCAGCCGCCCGCGAGCAGATCGGAAATCTGAAGACACAGATATCAAGTGGCGATGGCTCGACATCCGGCAACCTGGACGATGCCCAGCGCGTCACAAAGTATGACCAGCTGCAGACCGATGTGGAAATCGCCACGAAACTGTATGAATCGTCTCTCACGAATTACGAACAAGCGCGCATGCGCGCCAACAACAACCAGACCTATCTGGCAACCTATGTCCAGCCGAGCCTGGCGCAGATTGCGTCTTACCCCCGCGTTTTTGTCGATACGTTGCTTGTGTTCCTGTCAGCCATCGGCATCTGGGTAGTATCGACGCTGATCTATTACAGCATCCGCGACCATGCTTGAGCAGGGTGGACTTGAGTTGGGATTGCATCCATGAATTCACTCGCGCTCGGCCTTTCCCGGCAGATGCGGATTGTCAGCGCGCTGACGATCCGAGAGGTCAGGCTGCGTAACAGCAAGCACGCTTTCTCGCAGTTGTTCGACCTGCTTGAGGCCGTCGTCTTCATCGTCGCGCATTTTATCATTTTTAAGTTTCTGGGACGGCATCTCCTTATTGGAGACAGCCTCCTGCTGTTCATCACCACCGGCATTCTTCCCGTTCTGTTCTTCCGAAGCATAAGTATACGAACATCTTCCGCGCTGGAGTCGGCAAAAGCGGTCACTAGCATCCCGTTTATTGAAGCCATCGATTACGCAATTGCACGTGGATTTGTGGAGTTCTTGTCCTTTACGCTGGCTTTCATCGGCTTTTTCGCGCTGATCGCCGCCTTCGACATGTCGCGCTATGCAGTACCCTTCAACCCGGTACCCCTCGTTCAGTTTATAGTTCTGATTTCGTTTTTTGCCTTCGGGATCGGCCTGATCAATTCGTTTTTGATTTTCCTGTTTCCTTTGTGGAAATTCATTTGGGGCATGTTTTCGCGCGTTCAGATTTTCTTCAGTGCGGTATTTTACATCCCGGAATACATGCCACCGCAGATTAAGAATATATTGTCCTACAACCCGATCATGCACTTTGTGGCTTTGTTCCGTACGGCTTTTTACCCGACATACCCAACGCATATGATATCGATGAACTACATGCTCGGTTGGACCTGTGTCGTGATGATACTGGGTCTGGCACTTGAGAGAACGCTTCGAAACCATCGAGCCCATGGCCATTGAACGCTCAACCAAACTGAGATGATCCAGCGACTCCTCCACGAGAGCGACATGCGATTAACATGACCGGCATCCCGTTGCGTTGAAGCGGTTCAGGAAGCCCGCTCCGTTCCGGCTTCATATCGCGGATGAGATACCTATCCAAACGGATAGATGATGCGGCCGATCAACCGAAACCTTGGATTGGACAACTCCCGGAAGAACAGGATCGGATCCTGGCGGAATATCGCCGCGTCATGACTGTTGCCAATTTTGGAGACGATCATTGCCAAGAGCGGTGTTATCAAATGCCTCCAGCCAAGAACGCCATAGGGGCCCCACGCCCGCCACTTGGGACCAGGGGAGTGCCGCGGCAGATCGGGCTCTCTTCTTGTTGCGAAGTACCGAGATATCCCCTCCACCGTTTCCTCAAATGAGAGGCTCTTTCCGCTCTGAGGATCAAAGTATCGTGGATAGAGAAGGTAGGCACCGGCAAACAACGCTTCGATGCTAAGGGCGCGCCCGCGGCGATCATTTGGCTGGCGATCGTCGGTCAGTCCCCAGCCAGCGTAGAACGGGCAGCCATAGACGGTCACCTTCAAACCTCGCAGCAGGGCCTCGAAGCCGGCGAGCGAGGTGATTGTATAGACGTGATCGACTGTTTCGAATGCCTGACTTAGCGAGAGAGGTTGCTTAATTATCTGGCAAAGATGCTGAACATCCTGAGGATCGGATTGGGCAAGACGAACGCGGTTGAGAATATCCGGATGCGGCTTGTAGATAATCTGCGCGCCCGGGTTCTCCCTGGCCGCCAAGCGCACCAGATCGTTGTTCGTCACGGGGGAGAGGCAGCCAAATTGAATGGATGCGTCGTCCTCGACCTGACCAATCACCAGGACGCGCTTTCCAGATTTCGGACCATAGAGGCGATCAAGATCGGCCCTGGCGCCGCTGTTGTATTTACTGACGCCGGTGTCGAGCAGGAACCGGATGCCCGCCGATGCACGCGCCAGAAGCTCCGGCGCGCCATCGAAATCATAGCAGCAAAGCAACCGCTCCAGATCGGATGGTTCGCGGCAATCGAAATAGGCCGTACCCTGGTCAAGTGCGAGGGACAAAGGCGGGGTGCGGCTGGCATTGGCCACGACCGAACGGATGAAGCCGTCTTCAATGTAGAAGACCGGGATATCATGCTCTAGCGCGAAGGACTTGAGCCTCTTTGGCGCCCGCAAGCTCCAGACGAAAATCTGAGGATCGGCCTCACGAAGAATTCGAGCCGCCCAGCCCTCAAAATCGGACTCACGCGCATACATCGGAACGAAAACAAATGCCCGATCGGGAAAATAGCGCTTGAAAAGCTCCTGTTTCCAACCGTGGATATGAAACGCATAGGTCGTAATCATCTTGGGCGGTTGAGACACAGCAGGCACCTCGCCAGCGAACGGTTGCTCAGAATGCAAATTCGCGGGTTGGTGTTGCTCAGACAAGGGCATCTGCTCGCAAGGCCATTTTCCGAACCCATCTCTTCAAAGGAGCAGAATCAATACCATCGAAAGCCAACGGCTGGAAACCCTGCTCACCAAGCCTGCGTCTTCAATTCAGGCGACACCAGCGCGCAACAGATCGTGGATATGGAGTATTCCACTCGGCAGCCCGGCATCGTCCACAAGGAAGAGTACGGTTACCTTCTGTGCCTGCATGATTTCCATGGCAGCGCTTGCTAACGAGCTACCTTTGATAACCCGTGGACTATGTGACATGACCGTATCAACGGTCTCAAGCAGCAGATCGTGTGACATATGGCGGCGCAGGTCACCATCGGTGATCACGCCAACGAGCTTACCTGTGTCGTCGGTGATTCCAACGACCCCAAAACCTTTCGACGACATCTGGATAACCGCGTCGCCCATCGCGCTGCCAAGCGGCAACAGCGGGATCGCATCGCCATCATGCGCCAACTCCTGAACGAGAAGAAGCTGCGAACCGAGCTTGCCACCAGGGTGGAATGTCTTGAAGTCCTGCGCGGAGAACCCGCGCCGCTCAAGAAGAGCAATTGCCAGAGCGTCGCCCACGGCCAACTGCAGCATCGCCGAAGTGGTTGGCGCCAGTCCGTGCGGACACGCTTCCTGCACCTTCGGCAGCGTGATGGCGACGCTGGAGTTGCGCGCCAGCAGGCTTTCGGCATTGGATGTGACCGAGACGACGGGAACATTGAAACGCTTGGCATAGGCCAGCATGTTGCCAAGCTCGACGGTTTCGCCAGACCAAGACAAGAGGATAAGCAGATCCTCGGACGTGATCATGCCGAGGTCGCCGTGGCTGGCCTCTGTCGGATGCACGAAATAGGCGGATGTCCCGGTCGATGCCATGGTTGCAGCGATCTTGCGGCCGATATGGCCACTCTTGCCAACCCCGGAAACGACCACGCGGCCACGGCCCCCTGCGATCAGTTCAACAGCATCAACCAGACTGCGCGAAAGTGCCGGATCGGCGGAAAACTGGGTTGCAAAGGCGCTGATGCCGTCAACCGCCGTCGCGATCGATCGCTTCAGCGATTCAATGACAATACCTTCCAGAGGAGTGTTCATATCGACTTGCCTGAGACCCATAAGTACCGCTCCAAACCACAACGAGGCATCCGGTTATAACCAGAGCGCTCTCAGATCAAACCAAAACGGCCAATTTGCGTTCGTTATTGACAAAACAGGAAAAACCACCAACCCTGGGAAGCGTGGAAGGGTACCTGCGGATCAGCTTGCGCGCTGCGCTATGATTTCGTCTTCCCCGAGGATCATCTGGCCCGGATTGCTGATAAACGCTTCCAGCGTCATCGTATCGAGAATATCAGCGATGGCATCGCGCACCGTTGTCATCGACCGGCGAACTTCACAAGTATCCGGATCGTTGCAATCGTCACAAACTTCGTAAGCCGTACGGCTGGCACAGCGGATCGGCGCCAGTGGGCCGTCCAGCGTTCGCACAACCTGCCCGATGCGGATTTCGGATGCCGGCCGCGACAGCGAATAACCGCCACCAGGCCCCTTTTTCGAGCGCAGGATGCCGGCGTTTCGCAGTTCCAACAGAATAGTATCGAGAAACTTCTTCGGGATATTGTTCCGGCTTGCGATCTCGGTAATGAAGGCTGTCTCGCCCGGATCAAGCCGCGCCAGATCGACCAGCGCCTTCAATCCGTATTTTCCCTTTTTGGTCAGCATCGCAGTTCGCTCTTTGAACAAACAGGCACTGAAACCGCGCCTGTCTGCAGATTGCCATCACATGACCCGGCATACCACATGGGAAGCCGTGCCAATATACCGATTTAGTGAAAAAATGGCCAAACTGCGGTTTCTGCGGAATATTTATGCCTCACGCCGCCGCGTAGGCGGCGGGTGTGACCAAAGATGCCGATACCGGCAGCGGAGAACGCTGCGAAACCATCAACTGGCGAACGGCTGCCCTCGCCTCGTCGGCCGAACGAAAATGCCGTGAGTCGAGATCCCAGACATGGTATTTGACAGCGACGAACTTCAACCGGCCCGCATCCGGAACCACGACACCGACAGCTTCCCCGCCGAATTCTATAACCTGCTTGCTCATGGGATAATGCTCCTGCCGCGCCTTGGCGCGGATCATTCAAATCGTGCAACATTCAAGGAAAAGACTGCGTAGAATTCACATTCGCCAGAAGGTGCGAATGCAAAGGTCTTTCGTTGTGCGACAATGGGAATGTTTGCCGCGGAAAGTGGCTATGCGGGCATTGTCAGACATGGCTCTCTCCTTCGGCAAAGGCCCGGCGGGATGCTCCCGGGCGTGTTACAGGTCTCCGCTCTGGCTCCTGCCATCAGCGAATAACCACAAAATATGGTAGACCACAAATTTAGTCAATTAAATTTGTCTACCTGCGAAAAATAATACTACTTCATTCGTCATTCCAGCCAAACGAAGCAAGGCTTGTTCATGATCCGGGACATCGTAGAATGAAAATCTAGTTTTCGTAGAAATCCGAATCGCGTTCACCGCCATTATGTAGGCTCTCCATGAGACGAAAAAAGGGCAGCCGAAGCTGCCCTTTTGATTTTTTCCATTGAGAGACCGATCAGCTCTTGGCGAGCTCGGTTCCCGGTGCGCGGGTCGCCTCGCGGTCCTTCCACCAACGGCTGAGGAACAGAAGGATCGGGCCACCGATATAGATCGACGAAGTTGTCGCAACGACGACGCCGAACACCATCGGCCAGGCGAAAGGCTTCACCGGATCGCCACCCCAGATCGCCATCGGCAACAGCGACGCGAGAATAGCGACAGAGGTAAAGATGCATCGCATCACCACCTGGTTGATAGACAGGTCGATCAGGTCGGTAAACGGCATCGTCTTGTACTTACGCAGGTTCTCACGCATACGGTCATAGACGACGACCTTGTCGTTGACCGAGTAACCAATCAGCGTCAGCACCGCCGCAATAGCCGTCAGGTTGAAGTCGATCTGCGTCAGCGCAAAGAAACCGATCATCTTCGTAATGTCGAGGATAAGGGTAACGATTGCACCCACCGCGAAATGCCACTCGAAGCGCCACCAGATATAGAACAGGATCGCCACCATCGCGAGGCCGACGGCGAGGAAGCCCGAACGCGCCAATTCCGCACTGATGGTCGGCCCGACCACTTCGGTACGCTCGAAAGCAGCACCCGGGATGGCCTCAGCGACGGCACCCTTGATGGCGTTCAGAGCAACCGTCTGCTCCGCCTCACCGCCCGGCTGACGCTGGACGCGGATCAGAACCGACTTGCCCTGATCGAAATCCTGCAGCGCCACTTCACCAATGTTCAATTCCTCGAGCTTGGGCCGCAATGCGCCAAGGTCGAGCTGCGTCTGCGAGGTTGCCTCGACTTGAATACCACCGACGAAGTCGATGCCGTAGTTGAGGCCAGGCGTGAAGAACAGCACGACAGAGCTGGTCGACAGGAACGCCGACATGCCGATCGCAACGTAACGGCCGCGCATGAACGAGAAAGTCGGGATCGCAGGAACCTTGCCGAAGATCGAATGGATCTCGATCTTCTTTAGCTTCTGACGCACAACCATCTGGTACATCATCAGGCGTACGACGGTGATCGAGGTGAACATCGAGATGACGATACCGATCATCATGGTGATGGCGAAGCCGCGGACCGGGCCAGTGCCGAACATGAAGAGCAGGATGGTGCCAACCAGCGTCGTCACGTTGCCGTCAACGATTGTGGCAAATGCCTTGTTGAAACCGACATCGAGGGCCTTCATCGCACCCGCGCCAGCCGCCGTCTCCTCACGGATACGGGCGTTGATGAGAATATTGGCATCGACGGCCATCCCGATACCCAGAATGATACCGGCAATACCGGGAAGCGTCAGCGTCGAACCCAGCATGCCGAGCACGGCGATCGTCAATACGGTGTGCAGGACGAGGCCGATATTGGCGATCACACCCCAGGATGTGTAGAGCACCAGCATCATAACGACGACGGCGGCAAAGCCGGCAAGACCGGTATAGACACCCATGCGGATGGAGTCGGAACCGAGATTTGGACCGACGGAGCGTTCTTCGATGATGGTCAACGGGGCCGGCAGGGCGCCGGAGCGCAGCAGTGCCGAAAGGACAGTTGCTTCCTGTGCGGTGAAGTTACCGCTGATCTGGCCCTGGCCGCCAGGGATCGGTTCGTTGATGCGCGGCGCTGTCAGAACCTTGCCGTCGAGAACGATGGCGAAAGGCAAGCCGACATTATCGCGGGTGATTTCGGCAAACTGACGTGCACCCTGGCTGTCAAACGTGAAGGAAACGATTGGTTCGTTGGTCTGCTGGTTAAAGCCGGCCTTGGCGTCTGCGAGACGTTCGCCGGAAATCGCAACCCGGCTTTCGACAGCGTATTTCGCGCCATCATTGGTGCCCGGCAGGATGTCAACGCCGCGCGGCGGTGTCGTGGTGTTCGGGTCGACCGACGTGTCGACCATATGGAAGCTCATCTGCGCGGTCGAGCCAAGCAGCTGGCGCAAGCGTGTCGGGTCCTGCAGGCCCGGCAACTGGACGAGAATACGGTCGGAACCAACACGCTGGATCAGCGGTTCGGCAACGCCGACTTGGTCGACGCGGCGGCGGATGATTTCAAGGCTCTGATCTACAGCCGCCGTCATACGCTCGCTGAGACCGGCCTCTGTCAGCTTGATGGTGATCGTATCGTCAGCCGTCGTGACGTCGATATCGGAGGTTGCCGTACCGAAGCCGAGCGTACCCGCCGGAACGGCAAGTTCCTGGATCTTCGGCATGATCTTGTCGCGATCGGCCTGATCGGGGATCTTGACGGCGATGGAATCACCGGCAATGCGAGCCGAGGATGTTGGAAGCCGTTCGGTGCGAAGCGCACCGCGGATATCGTCGAGCAGCGTGTTAAGACGCGCTTGCCGCAGGCCGGCCGCATCGACCTCCAGAACCAGATGGGAGCCGCCCTTCAGGTCAAGGCCGAGCGTAACCGGCTTGACCGGCAGGAAAGAAGCATATTGCTGCTGGACCGAGGCCGGCAGTACGTTGGGCAGCGCCGCGAGTATCCCAAAAAGGGTAACCGCGACATAGGCCAGAATGGCCCATTTCGAAGTGCGCATGTTGAGGTTCCATTATAGTCCGCGTTCCTCAGGCAATGCCCAGGACAGCGGATGTGATGCGTAAAGGAAATGTTGCGCTGACGCGCTAGGACTGCCCGCAAGGACAGTTATCAGACGTTGGACGCAGGTGGTCCACGTACACGAACAATACCGCCAGGCGCGGCGGTGAGAACAGCTTCCGAAAAAGCTGCAAGGGACATGCTGCCGTAAAGGACAGTAGCAACCAAAACCGGTGCCGGAAGCAGCAATGGCCCCGGCCCACCCGGCGAGGCTTTGCCATCGGCCCTGTCAGCGGTAAAGCGCAGATCTGCAACGGGAAAAGCCCGTACGATGTGACGCGAAAGGGCGGTATCGGACGTGCCGCTTTCCGGAATGGAGAAATTCCCGGCGCCTTGCTGCGTGGCAAACCGCGACGAAAAACCTTGCGCCGAAGCAACGAACTGCATGGCAATGGCAGCTGCCAGAATCCACAGCACGGCAAAAAGCTTGCCTGCCTGGCTCCTGTCGATGCTGTTGCCGTTCATGCCCATCGAGGACATTGTCCTTCCCGTTGGCGTGCCATTTTCACAGCAGGTCGCCGAATTGCACGCCGATTCACCGTGCAAGCGGGCCTAAAAACCATCGCCCGGCGCCAAAGTCAAATCTTACCATCAGTCACGTCCGTTGAACATCCTTGAGGCTGCCGCTCTCAGGCCGTGACCCCAGCGGTTCGCGTCTGGTGGATTTCAATCAGCGAAGGACCGCCGCGTTTGCGTGCGTCCATCAGTGCCGCGCCCAGATCGCCCGCCTTCGACAGCCGCACCGCCGGTACGCCATAGGCGCTGGCGGCGAGCAGGAAATCCGGGGCGGATGGCTTTACGCCTTCCGGCGTGATCCCGGATTCAACCATGAAGCTCTCGATCTCCTGGTATCCGTCATTGTTCCAGACGGTGAAGATCACATTTGCGTTGATATCTGCCGCCGACCCAAGTTCGGCCAGCGAGAACTGGATTCCCCCATCGCCGACAAGGCAGATGACCGGGCTTTCCGGATCAGCCACAGCCGCACCGACAGCTGCTGGTGGCGCATAACCCAGCGCACCGAAACCGGTTGCTGAGTTGAACCAGCTCTTTGCCCGCGGCGCGTCGCAATAGAGATTGCCGGCGTAAACGGCCTGAGTGCTATCCCCAACGATCACCGCATCCGGCAAGGCTTGATAGATAGTGTCGATCACGGCAATTTCCGCCCGCATCTTTGCGGTCAGCTCGGCCATCGCTGCCTTGCGGGTTGCCGCTGCACGCTCTGCAGCCCGTGCCGCGGGTTTTGCGGTAAGGAATACAAGGATGCCGGATATCGCCGCCTTGGCGCCCGACAAAATGGAAAGCGCTGCATGTGGCCCGCGCGCGAGCTGTGCTGCGTCGATATCGGTGCGGATCAGATTTCCGAGGATCGGGAAGCCGCCATCCGCATACATATCGTAGTCGGTCTGTCCCATCTCGGTTCCGAGTGCGATCACCAGGTCGGCATCGGAAATCAGCGAGCGGACGGCCTTAAGGCTGGGGCTTGCCGGAACCCGGAGCGGATGACCAGCGAGCATGCCACGCGCATTGACGGTCATGACAACAGGCGCGCCGATGCGCTCAGCCAGCTCTCGAATTTCAGCTTCGGCCGTGATTGCGCCGCCGCCACAGAGAATGACCGGGCGTTGCGCATCGCCACAGAAAATGGCGGCTTTCTGCAGTGTTTCAGCATCAGCTCGCGGACGGGTCGCCGCCGCTTTGCGGAGTGGCGGCGTGCTGATGCGCGCCGTCATCACGTCGGTCGGGATTTCGATATGCACCGGCCCCGGCCTACCGGAGGTGAGGATGGCAAAGGCGCGCTCGACCACGGGACCAAGATCAGCGGGGTTGAGCAAGGTCTGCGAATAGAGCGCCAGCGTCTTGATCATGCCGTGCTGGTCAGGCAGTTCATGCAGCAGTCCACGGCCATGGCCGAGGGAATCGCGGCGGTTGACGCCTGATATCACCAGCATCGGGATCGAGTCCTGCCGCGCCTGCGCCATCGCTGTGATGGTATTCGTCAGTCCCGGCCCGGTGATGACCAGCGCCACACCTGGCTTGCCGCTGACCCGGGCGTAACCATCGGCCATGAAGCCAGCGCCCTGTTCGTGGCGCGGCGTCACATGGCGGATTTTTGAAGCCGCAAGGCCGCGATAGAGCTCGACCGTATGCACACCCGGAATGCCGAACACGACTTCGACGCCATTGGCCTCAAGCAGATCGACCAGCACTTCACCGACGGTTTTCAGTGCCTCGCTCATGCCCGGCGCTCCTTAGGCATCTGCAGCCGGATCGCCAGCTTGGTGATGCGCTGGCAGGCTTCCTGAATGACGGTATCCGGCACCGTCAAGCTAACGCGCACGAATGAGGTCGCCTCATTGCCGAACGAAGCACCCGGCATCACTGCGACATGCTCCTGCTCCAGAAGCATCCAGGCAAAGGCTTCACCCGTCAGGCCAGTGCCTGCCACGTCGATCAGGGTGAACATACCGGCTTCCGGCGGCAGCGGCACGATACCGGGCACATTCGACAGCCCCTCGACGATCAGGTCCGCCCGCGTCTTGTAGGACGCGCGCATAGCAGCGGACGTGCCGATTTCATGGGTCAGCGCATAGGCCGTCATGTCGGCGATGAAGGGCTGAACGCCGAAAAGCATGGTTTCGGATACCGGGAGCAAACGGCTGGCGAATTCAACGGGGCCGATCGCCCAGCCGCTGCGGAAACCGGGCGCGGCGTGCGACTTGGAAATCGACGATACGACGATGGTGCGTTCGGCAAGGTCCGGATCGTCAAAGGGTGAGGCGAACGGGCCGTTGAAGATCAGCTCCTCATAGACCTCGTCGCAGACGATCCAGAGATCATGCTTGCGGCAGATATCGCCGATCGCCTTGATCTCATCCGCGGTCAGCACGGCACCAGTCGGATTGTGCGGCGTGTTGAGCAGCAACACCCGGCATTTCGAGGTGATCGCCTTTTCAAGGTCGGCGGCCTGCATGTGAAAGCCATGCTCGGGCTTCAATGGCACGGTGACGCGATGAGCGCCGGTCGACTGGATGACCCCGTCATAGGTGGCATAGAGCGGATCGCCGACCAGCACACCGTCACCCGCCTCGACCAGGCCGAGCATGACCGCAAACAACGCGGTCTGCGTGCCCGGGAAGCAAAGCACGTTTTCCGCCGTCACATCCGCGCGGCGCTTGCCGTAGCGGGCGGTCAGCGCATTGACCACCGAGGGCTCTCCACGACCATTGGAATAGCGGTAACGTCCAGCATTCATCGCCCGCTGTGCTTCAGCCAGCAACGAGGCATCCGGCGGCATGTCGGGTTCACCAATCGTCAGCTGGATGACCTCCGTGCCGCTTGCCTGCATCTGCCGTGCGCGGATGTGCAGCGCCCATTTTTCCGATCCGAGATCGGCCAGACGGTCGGTGATCGATGAATAGCGCATAGGAGCCTCCTGCCCTCAGTCAAAATATTGCGGCATCCCTGCCAAACGGCAATCCCAACAGGGCCTCGCTCGACGACAATGCGATTGCCACAAGCTCGGCCTCTTCGAAAAGCTCGCCGGCAAGGCAGGCTTCCAGCCACAACCCGTCTATCATGCCATTGATGGCAATCGCATGGCGGCGGCAATCTGCCTCCTCCGACGGCCGACCTTTCGCCTTCAGGAAATCGCCGATCAAGCCCTGCAAATCATTGCGGAAACCGAGATAGCCTTCGCGGTGGATGGCGGCAAGCTCCGGATCCAGCCGGACCTGGCTGATGAACGACGCCCAGAGCGACAGGCTGCGGTCATTGGCAACCGGCGCCGTCAGGTTGAGCGTGATGAAACGCTTCAGCCGTGTTCCCGGATCGCCCGAAACATCGGATGCCTTGGCCGCAAATGTGGCGAGCACCGAGCGATAGGCCTCCTCCACCATCTGGTCCTTGGACGCGAAATAATGCCGTACGAGACCGGCGGTGACGCCGGCCCGGATGGCGATCTGGCGGACGGTCGCACCGCGCAGGCCAAGCTCGGCAATCGTATCGAGGGTTGCCTCGATCAACTCCTGCCGCCGCTCTCCCTCCGGTGCGCGATGGAACGTCCGGCGGCTCATGCGGCTCGCCGCAGGACCGGCCGGGTCAGGCAGGTCGGGCCGCCTTCGCAGGCGATACACAGCGCGTCAGCCTCGAAGGTCTCGACCTTGCAGCCCGCCGCTTCCATCGCCGCCTTGGTCTTGGGGAAACCGGCGACCATGATGACTTCGTTCGGCCGGACCGGCAGCACGTTGAGGCTCAAACCGTTGCTGGCATGAAACTCGTCGGCCGGCGCCTCGATCAGGGTGATGCCCCATTCTTTCAGGAGTTGGTAGAACGACGCCGGCAACAGCGGCGCGAACACCAGCGCCAGATCGCGCGACAGCGGGCTCATCACCGACATCAGGTGCAGGCAGGCTTCCTCGCCATGCCAGAGCGGCAGGTCGTAACCCAGCACGGTGATGCCGTGCGGAGCGAGCATTTCCGTCAGCTGGGAGATGCCCTCCTCGTTGGTGCGTACGCCGCGGCCGACAACAAGCGTTTCGGCATCGAGCCAGATGCAGTCGCCGCCCTCCACGGTTCCCGGTGAAACGATGCGGCCGAGGATCGGGATGCCGGCCGCCTTGTAGGCCGCTTCGTGCAGCGCTGTTTCCTTTTCGCGCAGCGGCTTTCCCATGCGCAGGAGGATAGCGCCATGATCGGACATCAGCGACGGATCATGTGTGAACATGGCATCGGCGAGACCATCGCCCTTGTCCTCCAGCCAGAGGATTTCTGCACCGGACTTTTCCACCAGCCGCGCAAATTCCGTATACTGGTGCACGGCCTTCTCGCCGTTAAAGGTGGGGCCATAGTGCCATTTCGCAGGATCGGCAGCGGCAAGGCTGGCGCCTGGCCGGCGCATCAGCACGCGTGTCAGATTGGCCGACATTTCCTGCGAACCATAAGCCGTCATCGTCTACTCCTGTTGGAAAATCATTCATCTGGCGGGGCTGCCAAAAAAGCAGCGTCGAAATTATTATACGGTTGAATAATTTCTGCACAAGTGCCACGATGCGCTTCATGGAACAGCGTGACAGGCAAAAATGCCGCACGACAGACTAAACAGGGGAACTGTTTTCATGCGTTCAGATTTGGCGACCTGTCTCGACAGGACAGACTTTTCATGACGAAACCAGCCCAGGCGATTGCGGTCACAAACCTCCACAAACGTTTCGGGCCGCTCGAAGTGCTCAAGGGCGTTTCACTGACTGCAAATGAAGGCGACGTCATCGCCATCATCGGCGGCAGCGGTTCGGGCAAATCGACCTTCCTGCGCTGTATCAACATGCTGGAACTGCCGACATCCGGTTCGGTCACGGTGCATGGCGAAACCATCGCCATGAAGAAAGACGGTCACGGCGGCCTGATGCCCGCGGACCGCAAACAGGTGCAGCGCCTGCGCACCCAGCTCGGCATGGTGTTCCAGAGTTTCAATCTCTGGCAGCACATGACCATCCTCCAGAACGTCATCGAAGTTCCGATCCATGTGCTCGGCAAATCCAAGGACGAGGCCACGGCCACCGGCGAAGCGCTTTTGCGGCGCGTCGGCCTGTTCGAGAAACGCGATGCCTATCCGGCCTTCCTTTCCGGCGGCCAGCAGCAGCGGGCGGCGATCGCCCGGGCCTTGGCGATCCAGCCGCTGGTTATGCTGTTCGACGAGCCGACTTCAGCGCTTGATCCGCAGCTCGTTGGTGAGGTGC
Organism: Rhizobium sp. Root1334; assembly: GCF_001426665.1. GTDB lineage: Bacteria > Pseudomonadota > Alphaproteobacteria > Rhizobiales > Rhizobiaceae > Pararhizobium. The sequence continues at coordinate 920,550 of NZ_LMEY01000001.1, forward strand.
TGACGGTCATCGGTGATCTTGCCAAGGAAAAGCGCACGATGATCCTGGTCACCCACGAGATGAAGTTTGCCCGCAACGTTGCCAACCACATCGTCTTCCTCGCCGATGGCGTCATCGACGAACAGGGAACGCCGGACGAAATCTTTGGAAATCCGAGGTCCGAACGCCTGAAGAAATTCATCAGCTCCATCCACTGAAACCACGAAAACCAAAAAAGGGAACAGCATGAAAAAGACGCTCAAAACCATCGCCTTGTCGCTCGCCCTGGGCATTGTTGCCGCCGGCGCCGTCGCCGCCGAACCCCTCAAGGTCGGCTTCGCGGCCGAGCCCTACCCGCCCTTCACCTCGCCGGATGCCTCGGGCAACTGGGAAGGCTGGGAAGTTGAATTCGAGAAGGCCATCTGCGCGGAAGCCAAGCTTGAATGCGTGATCACGCCGGTCGCCTGGGATGGCATCATTCCGGCGCTGACCTCGAAGAAGATCGACATGATCATCGGTTCGATGTCGATCACCGAGGAACGCCTGAAGACCATCGATTTCTCCGACAAGTACTACAACACTCCGACCGGCGTCATCGGCCCGAAGAGCGAGAGCTTCGAAGCCACACCTGAAGGTCTGAAAGGCAAGACGATCGGCGTTCAGGTTTCGACCATCCACCAGGTCTATGCCAACAAGTATTTCGGTGAAAACGGCGCGACCGTGAAGGAATATCAGACGCAGGACGAAGCCAACAACGACCTCGCCGCCGGCCGTCTCGACGCCGTCCAGGCCGACAGCATCGCGCTCGGCGCATTCCTGAAAAGCGATCAGGGCAAGGAATGCTGCGACCTGAAGGGCATGGTCAAGGATGATCCGGCCATTCTCGGTGCCGGTGTCGGCATCGGCATCCGCAAGGGTGAGGACGAGCTGAAGGCCAAGCTGAACGCCGCCATCAAGGCAATCCGCGCCAACGGCACCTACGACACGTTCTCCAAGAAGTATTTCGACTTCGACGTTTACGGGCAGTGATGCGGCCGACAGAGCGGCTCAACGCCCCTCATCCGGCCTATCGGCCACCTTCTCCCCGTTTGTACGGGGAGAAGGAACTTGCGGCAACTCCGTCATCCCCTCTCCCCGCCTGCGGGGAGAGGGTTAGGGTGAGGGGCAACCACCGAGGCAAAGACCAAGTTTCATGGCCGATCCTGTATCCTTCATAAACTGGAGCCTTCTGGCACTGGAACCGCCCGGCTGGGGTGGCGTGCTGTTGCGCGGCCTACTGAATTCCATCCAGATCGCCATCGGCGGATACGCGTTCGGGCTGCTGCTCGGCATCGGCGGTGCATGCGGCAAGCTTTATGGCGGCCCGATCACCCGCGACCTGATGGAATGTTACACGACGATCGTGCGCGCCGTGCCGGAACTGGTGCTGATCTTGCTTCTCTATTACGCAGGCACCGACGCCCTCAATTATGTGTTGAGCCTCGTCGGAATCGGTGAGGTCGATATCAGCGGGCTGGTCGCCGGCATTTTCGTCATCGGTGTGGTGCAAGGCGCCTATACGACCGAGGTGTTGCGCGGCGCGATCAAGGCCGTGCCAGCAGGCCAGATCGAGGCGGCGCGCGCCTACGGCATGTCACCCACCAAGGTGATGACGCGGGTGACCCTGCCTGCCATGCTGCCCTACGCCATTCCAGGGCTTTCCAACCTCTGGCTGATCGCCACCAAGGATACGGCTCTTCTTGCCGTCGTCGGTTTCTCCGAACTGACGCTGGTCACCCGTCAGGCGGCCGGGTCGACCAAGGCCTATCTGCTGTTCTTCTGCGCGGCCGGTGTGCTCTACCTGATCCTGACGCTTGTCTCCGACTTCTTCATCAAGATCATCGAGCGCCGGGCACGGCGCGGCTTCGTGGAGCAGTCATGACCGAGACGCCCACCACCGACGTCACCACCCATGCCATGGCGATCACGCCGGAAGACCTGCCGGCGGCAGACAGCTTCTTCAAGCCGCATCGCATCGTCCTGCTCGCTATCGCGGCCGGGTTGGTCTTCTGTATCGTCTGGTTCATGCGCTGGGACTGGATCCCGCAATATCTGCCGCGGCTCGCCAACGGAATTCTGGTGACGCTTGCCATGCTGTTCAGCACGGCGATCCTCGGCTTTCTTCTCGCCGTCCCGCTCGGCCTTGTGCAGGTCACCGGCCCCTGGCCGCTGAAGGCACTGGCGAAGGGTTTCTGCACGATCATTCGCGGCACGCCGCTGTTGCTGCAGCTCTGGCTTCTGTACTACGGGCTTGGTTCGCTGTTTCCGCAGTTTCCGGCGATCCGCCAGTCGTTCCTGTGGCCATACCTGCGCGAATCCTGGCCCTACGGTGTCGCGGCACTGACGATCTCGTTTGCGGCTTATGAAGGTGAAGTCATGCGCGGTGCCTTTGCCGGGGTTCCCGCGGGCGAAATCGAGGCGGCGCGCGCCTATGGCATGAGCCGCTGGACACTGTTTCGCCGCATCTGGCTACCGCGCGCCATCCACCGGGCGCTGCCGACACTCAACGGTGAAACGGTGCTACAGTTGAAGGCAACGCCGCTGGTTGCGACCATCACCGTCATCGACGTCTATGCCGTCATTTCCAAGGTGCGGCAGGATACTTATATCACCTACGAACCGCTTCTGCTGCTGGCATTGATCTACATGTGCCTGACGGGCATTCTTGTCTTCGCCTTCCGTTATCTTGAAAATCGCATACCAACCCGTGGTGCCTGACATGACCTTGAATGTGAACCTGACCAACGCGATGCCGGAACTGGTGGCCATCCGCCACGATCTGCATGCCCATCCCGAACTGGGGCTCGAGGAGGTCCGCACCTCCAATTTCGTCGCTACGTGCCTTGAAGGCCTTGGCTATACCGTGACGCGGGGCCTCGCAAAGACTGGCCTTGTGGCAACGCTGAAGAACGGCACCAGCAACCGTTCGATCGGTATTCGCGCTGACATGGACGCGCTGCCGATCCTTGAGGAAACCGGGCTCGACTACGCGTCGAAGACACCCGGCCTGATGCATGCCTGCGGCCATGACGGCCACACGACCATGCTGCTGGGCGCTGCCCGCGCCATCGCCGAGCGCAAGAATTTCGACGGCACCGTGCACCTCATCTTCCAACCGGCGGAAGAGAATTTCGGCGGCGCCAAGATCATGATCGACGAAGGCCTGTTCGACAAATTCCCCTGTGACGCCGTCTTTGCGCTCCACAACGAGCCCGGCCTGCCCTTCGGCCAGTTCGCTTTGCGGGAAGGCCCGATCATGGCTGCCGTCGATGAAGCGAAGATCACCGTTCACGGCCTTGGCGGACACGGTGCCGAACCGCAGGAAACCGCCGATCCGATCGTCTGCGGCGCATCGATCGTCATGGCGCTGCAATCGATCGTGTCGCGCAACATCCACCCGATGGACCCGACCGTTATCACCGTCGGGTCGTTCCACAGCGGCTCGGCCAGCAACATCATTCCGGAACGAGCCGAAATCGTCGTCGGTATCCGCTCGTTCGATCCGAAGGTGCGCGACGAACTGGAACGCCGCATCCGGCTGATCGCCGAAAATCAGGCGGCAAGCTATGGGATGACGGCAACGGTCGACTACAACCGCAGCTACGATGCCACGATCAACCACAAGGCTGAAACCGATTTCGTCCGCGATCTCGCCATACGCTTTGCCGGAGCAGACAAGGTTGTCGATCTCGAACGGGCCTTCATGGGCAGCGAAGACTTCGCCTATATGATCAAGGACCGGCCGGGCACCTATTTTTTCCTCGGCTCCAGCGTCACCGGAACTGAAAAATCGCTGCATCACCCCGGCTACAATTTCAACGACGATCTCCTTCCGATCGGCGCCGCCTTCTGGACCGAGCTGGCGGAAGCCTATCTCGCCCGGCCCTAACCGGTCCAAAAGAAAAAGCCGCAGGAAGGGACATTCCTGCGGCAAGTCGGGACAGTGTAAGCAGTCGATCGCCAAAAACGATCAGTCGAAAGATCGGGCCTGCACGCGACCGCAAAGATTTGACGGGTGGTGCAGGCCATCAGGATCGAAACCCGGCAAAGACACAGTTGGCATCGTGCAACGGGACCGTTCGGCAGGCTTCGTTCTTCGATACACCGACCATAGCCGCCAGGATTTTCAGGCCGCTTAAAACGACTGTTAAAATTTTACGGATGTCGCATTTCAGGACGACCACCCTCAAGCTCCCCGACAACGGATGAAGAATCTGCGGCCTGAATCTGGCCGATGCAACTATGCCGCAGGTGGGCGATTGTCGCAGTGTGACATCATGGTTGCAACGATGTCATTGATTTTTTGCGGCATTGAGCCAGACTATGATCGCAAGGGTTCGGCGCCATGCTCATCCGCCACGGCCGGGGACAAACCGTGGCGAACGGACAGGCCAAGAGACGGCGGCCAGACCCTCGAAAGGATTGTACCGTGTTCGAGAGTTTTGACGCGACATTGCTCGCCCGTATCCAGTTTGCCTTTACGGTGTCGTTTCACATCATCTTCCCAGCCTTCTCCATCGGCCTTGCGAGTTTCCTCTGCGTGCTCGAGGCGCTGTGGCTGTGGAAAAAGGATCAGGTCTACATGGACCTGTTCAACTTCTGGAAGACGATCTTCGCCGTCGCCTTCGGCATGGGTGTTGTTTCGGGTATCGTCATGTCCTACCAGTTCGGGACCAACTGGAGCGTCTTTTCGGACAAGGCCGGGCCGATCATCGGGCCGTTGATGGGTTATGAGGTACTGACCGCGTTCTTCCTCGAAGCTGGCTTCCTCGGCGTCATGCTGTTCGGCCTGCACCGGGTCGGACCGAAGCTGCATTTCCTCGCCACCTTCATGGTCGCCTTCGGCACGCTGATCTCGGCCACCTGGATCCTTGCCGTCAATTCCTGGATGCAGACGCCAGCCGGTTTCGGCATGAACGAGGCGGGGCAGTTCATTCCGCTCGACTGGTGGAAAGTGGTCTTCAACCCATCCTTCCCCTACCGGCTCGTGCACATGGTGCTGGCCGCCTACCTCACCACCGCCTTCGTCGTCGGCGGCGTCGGCGCTTGGCACCTCCTGAAGAACACCGCGCCGCGCCGCTCGCGCACCATGTTCTCGATGGCCATGTGGATGGCGACCATCGTCGCACCGATCCAGATCATGGCCGGCGACTTCCACGGCCTCAACACGCTGGAACACCAGCCGGTCAAGGTCATGGCGATGGAAGGGCATTTCGACAGCCATCCCAACGGCGCGCCGCTGATCCTGTTCGGTATCCCGAACACGGCGGAGAAGCGCATCGATTACGCGATCGAGATCCCGAAATTTTCGAGCCTCATCCTCAAGCATGACCTCAACGCGCCGCTTGCCGGTCTCGATACTATCCCGGACAATCTCGAGCCGCCGGTCGCTGTCGTCTTCTGGTCCTTCCGCGTCATGGTCGGCATCGGTTTCGCCATGCTCGGCATCGGGCTGTGGAGCCTGTGGTGTCGGTTCAGAGGTACGCTCGACAGCGCCGACTGGCTGCATCGGGCGGCCGTCCTGATGGGGCCTGCCGGTTTTGTCGCCGTGCTCGCCGGCTGGATCACCACCGAGGTTGGCCGCCAGCCCTATACGATCTATGGCCAGCTCCTGACGGCGGACTCGATCTCGCCGGTCGCAGCGCCTGCCGTCGCCGCCTCGCTGATCGCCTTCATCGTCGTCTATTTCTTCGTCTTCGGCTCCGGCACCTTCTATATCCTGCGGCTGATGAAGCGCCTGCCACGCGATCCGATGCCCGATCTTGACGACGGGCCGATCAGGACCTCGGGCATCATGCCAGGACCCGCGACCGGACATACCCATGGGAGCACACATCATGGCCATTGATCTTCCCTTCATCTGGGCTGCCATCATCGCCTTTGCGGTGCTCGCCTACGTCATCCTCGACGGCTTCGACCTCGGTATCGGCATCCTCTTCCCGTTCTTTCCGGAAAAACGCGACCGTGACGTGATGATGAATTCCGTCGCCCCGGTCTGGGACGGCAACGAGACCTGGCTGGTGCTCGGCGGCGGCGGGCTGATGGCGGTGTTTCCGCTGGCCTATTCCGTCATCCTGTCTGCTCTCTACGCGCCGATCATCGCCATGGTGCTGGGCCTCGTCTTCCGCGGTGTCGCCTTCGAATATCGCTGGCGCACCAAACGCGGCGAGTTCCTGTGGAACTGGGCCTTTGCCGGCGGGTCGATGGTTGCAGCCTTCGCGCAAGGCGTGGCACTCGGCGCCTTGGTGCAGGGTATCCCGGTGGCCGACCGTGCCTATACCGGCGCCTGGTGGGATTGGCTGACGCCGTTTTCCATCGCCACCGGTTTTGCCATCCTGATTGGCTACGCGCTTCTCGGCTCGACCTGGCTGGTGATGAAGACCACCGGCGAGTTGGCCGAGAAAGCCCGCAGGATCGCGTTGCGCACATGCTTTGCCACCGTCGCCGCCATGGGTATCGTCAGCCTGTGGACGCCGTTCCTCGAGCCGATCTACCTGGAGCGCTGGTTCAAATGGCCGACTGCGATCTTCAGCTTCATTGTGCCGGTGCTGGTGCTGGGTTGCTTTGCGCTGCTGCTCATGGGAATTCGCGGCAAGCGTGATGTCCAGCCGTTCCTGGCCGCACTGGGGCTTTTCGTGCTCGGCTTTGCCGGCATCGGGATCAGCTTCTATCCCTATATGGTACCGCCATCGGTGACCATCTGGGATGCGGCAGCGCCGGACTCGAGCCTGGCCTTCCTGTTGTGGGGGGCGGCCTTCCTCGTGCCGATCATCCTGATCTATAGCGGATATGCCTATTGGGTGTTCCGCGGCAAGATGGATCCGGAAGAGGGCTATCACTGATGCCGGACGAAAATAGCGTTTCGAAAAAGCTCCTGTGGTTCGTCGGCCTGTGGTTTCTGGGCGTTCTGACCGTCACCATCATCGGCTTTGCCATCAAACTCTCGCTCGGCGCATAACGCGCCGTGCATCCTGCCTCTCCATGCAAAGCTTCGCTCAAGTTTCCTGCGTTATCCCTAAACCACACGTCAGCAGGCAATGGCTTCCGCCGAGAGACAGGACCGCACCCTCCTCTTCGCAGAAGGTACTTGTCTGCTGATGTGACCATTTTCCGGATTGGTCACGGCAGTGATGGTCCGGCAAGGACCGCTGACGTCACGAGGCAAGCCATGACCAAACTCTCGATCTGCATTCCCGTGGAAACCGCCACGCAGGATGTGCTGCCGCTGGTGACGCTGCTGCTGGAAAAACCCAGCGAGAATTTCGAGATCGTTATCGCAAAACCGGCAGATGTCGCGCTCCCAGGCGCCATTGCCGAACTTGCCGCCGACAGTGCGCCGATCGTGATTGCCGATGTCGCCGCAGGCTCAACCCGCCAGCATCTCTGGCGCCACGCCGTCTCGGCCACCAAAGGCGATTGGGTGACATTGGTCAATCCTGGCGACGTCATCGAAAGCGACCTCGCAACCATGGTCGCCTTCCTTGAAACGACGTCGCCCAATGTCGATGCGCTCGCATGGAATGCCTTTCAGATCGATCGCCATGCTGAGCCCGGCAACGCGAGCTCGGTCGCCATTCCGGCCAGCTACCACATCGAAAAACTCGACAAGACCATCATGCTGAAGGCTTTTTTCTACTGGGAAAACAGCCTCAACAGCCCGAAAATGCCGTTCGGCCTCTATCATGCGGCGATCCGCAGGTCGCTTCTGGATGCACTGTTGCAATTACCGGAGCTGCAGGACTGGTCGACGCCGGTACCGCAATATGAATGGGCGGCCAAGGTTCTTTTGTTTGCCAATGAACTGGCCTTCTGCGCCAGACCGATGTCGGCCATCAACCTCGTCCCATTTAGCGCTGAGCCGCCGCTTCATCCCTGGAATTTCCCCTTCCATTCCGGCCTAGGTATCGCCGGAGCAGTGGCGGAGGTGCAGTTTCATGTACTGCGCGAGCTTGATACGCCTTGGTCCGGCGGCGGCGAAGCCTTTGTGCGTGCGCTGATGATCGACTGCATGATGGAAACCAGCCGCGAGGCCTACAAGAACAAGGGCAACGCCTATTTCGCTGCGCTGAAAGAGTTCGAGGGCGGCCATCTCGCGCCGTTTTTCCGTCCCGAATTCCACGAGGTACGGCAAAAGGATCACCGGCGTGGCTTGCATGACGGTGTACTGCTGATCGATCGTTTCGTTGCTGGCGCACGCGACGCCACGGAATTCTATACGACAGTCAGACTGATGATGGCGCCGGTCGAGCTGATCTGTGGAGGCGCCCTTTACAGCAAGGACACCAAGGCCGCATGAACCCGACCGTGTCGAGAATCTCCTATACCAGGCCCTCGATTACCGAGCTAGAAGTTGCCTACGCCGCCGACGCCGCCACCAATGGTTGGGGGGACCGCTGCTACGACTACATCATTCGTTTCGAGGACGGTTTTCGCCAACACCTTGGCGTCAGCCATGCGATCGCCACATCGAGCTGCACCGGCGCGATGCACATGGGCCTGGCAGCCCTTGGCATCGGGCAAGGCGCCGAGGTAATTCTCGCCGATACCAACTGGATTGCCACGGCGGCCCCGATCGTCCATCTCGGCGCCACGCCGGTCTTCGTCGATATCCTCCCTGACAGCTGGTGCATCGACCCGACCGAAGTCGAGCGCCACATCACGCCAAAGACCAAAGCGATCATCGCCACCCATATCTACGGCAATCTTTGTGACATGGACCGGCTTCTCGATATCGGCCACCGTCACGGTATTCCGGTCATCGAAGATGCGGCCGAAGCGATCGGTTCCGAATGGCACGGCCGCCGCGCCGGATCGATGGGTACGTTCGGAACCTTCTCCTTCCACGGCACCAAGACACTGACGACGGGTGAAGGCGGCATGTTCGTCACCAGCGACGACGCCCTGTTCGAAAAGGTACTGACGCTCAGCAATCACGGCCGCGCCCGCTACCAGAAAAAGCAGTTCTGGCCGGATGATATAGGCTTCAAGTACAAGATGTCGAACATCCAGGCGGCACTCGGCTGTGCTCAGCTTGAACGCGTCGATGGCCTGATCGCCCGCAAGCGCGAGATTTTGGCCAGTTATGCCGAAAAATTGAATGCCTTTCAGGGCATCAGCCTCAACCCTGAAAACACCGGCACCATCAACGGTGCCTGGATGCCCACCGCCGTCTTCGACCGCGACATCTGTATCACCCGCGAAATGCTACAGCAGGCTTTCAGCGCCGCCAATATCGACGCGCGCGTGTTCTTCCATCCGCTGACCAGCCTGCCAATGTTTCAGGAGCAGCGCAGCAACCAGCATGCCTGGGATATCCCGGAACGGGCCATCAATCTACCGAGTTATCATGACATGACCGAAGGCGAGATCGGACGAGTAACCGATGTCATCGTCAGCCTCATCCACAGCCGGGCAGCCGGCGAACCACCCCTGGCGAAATCCGCTTGAAACATCGGCGCATCACCCGCCGCCGGCCACACGGCCCCAGACAGCCGTCTTGAATGACAAAGGTACCGCATTCCATGACAACCAAAGACGATCGCCAGGAATTTGAAGCGCACAAGCAGGAGATGTGCCTGGCGCTTGGCAAGGATACGCAACTCTTCAAGCAGTCGCTCGATACGATGATTGCGCTGGATACCTACGATTACTCCTATCTCTGGAGCTGGATGGGCGTACCGATTATCCAGCTGCCGGCCGATATCATGGCGACGCAGGAGATCATCTGGAACACCCGGCCCGACATCATCATCGAAACCGGCGTCGCGCGCGGCGGCTCGATGATCTTCATGGCCTCTCTGCTGGCGATGACCGGCAATGACAAGGGCAAGGTGATCGGCGTCGATATCGACATCCGCGCCCATAACCGCGACGCGATCGAGACCCATCCGATGGCGAGCCGTATCGCGCTTATCGAAGGCGGCTCCGTCGACGGCAGCACCCTGCAGGCCGTCCGTGATCTCATCCCTGACGGTGCAAGGGTCATGGTGGTTCTCGACAGCGACCATTCCTACGACCACGTGCTGGCCGAATGCCGCGCCTATGGTCCCCTTGTGACGCCCGGTTGCTATCTGGTGGTCGCCGATACGGCCGTTGGGCATGTGGAAGAAGAACAGTCTCCGAAAAAACGCTCGAAATCCTGGTTCCGAGGCAACGATCCTTTGACTGCCGTCAACGACTATCTCCAGGAAAACGACCGCTTCCAGGCCGATCCAGTGATCAACGGGAAGCTCGTGTTGGCATCGTCTCCGGGCGGATACTGCATCCGTCTACCCGACGCCGCCTGACACGCAGTCTTCATTGCTCAAGGCCTGCGTTCTGTTGGTGCAGAACGCAGGCCTTTGCATGCCTGTATCGTAAATTTGGGGCAAGGGGAATGGCCAGGATCCTCGCCATCCGCCGCAATCAGACGGCGAGCGTAATCCTGTCGATCCTGCCGCCGATCTGTGCGCCGATGTAAAGGTTTTCGTAGAATCTCGCCTCGAACCCTGCTTCCTTCATGTGGAATGCAGTCTCATCGATGTCGTACTCGACCCGGCGCAACTCTATATGTCCATCCTCGAACGTCGCAAACGCAGCGCGCGGATCACCATCACGCGGCTGCCCGACGGCGCCAGGATTGCAGAACGTCTTGCCGTTCACGTCGAGCAGAACCTGTACATGGGTATGCCCGGCAAAGAACGTCTCGGCCTCCACGGGAATATCCGTCTCGGCAATAGCATAAAGATACTGATCGACCGGGTCCTGCCAGCCTCCGTGGATGAAATAGATCGCCCCGTCGATGATGTAGGAACGCGACTGCGCGAGCCAAGCGATTTGCTCCGGCGAAATGATGCCGCGCTGGTACTCGGTAATGTCGGAGACCAGTTTCGAGCGCGGGCAGCCCTCGCCGCTGACAATGTAATGATCATGATTGCCGAGGATATTGACGACGCCTCGATCGCGCAGCAGGTCAACGCATTCGCCGGGTTGAGCATAATATCCAACGACATCACCAAGCGAGATGACCGTTTCGCAGCCAAGTGTATCTATCTTTTCCAGCACCGCTTTCAGCGCTGGAAGATTACCGTGAACGTCCGAAATGATCGCGATCATGTCACCACAAGATCTTCATAGTAACGCCAGCCACGTCCCAGGCGGATCTCGGGCAGCGGCGGTCTCTTACCCCACAGATAATATTCAACCGACATGGCAGCCTCGTTATACCCGAAAGCTGCCCGCAGCGACGTGCTACTGGAAAAACGCGGATTGATCTCCAGAAGATAAGGCGTCTCGCCGTCCATGCGGAACTGGTAGTTCGTCGGCCCGACCGGTTTGAAGATTGCTGCAAGCCGGGTCACTGCCTCAGCAAGGACAGGGTGATCGACAACCTCGGCATACTGGGTATTGCCGGCAACCGACAGCTTTCGCTTAAAGATGATCGGCATCAGCGCCGTGCCGTCGCCAAATCCGAAAGCACCGACGGTAAATTCCTGCTCATCACTCCCGATGAATTTCTGGATCAGGAATGCGTCCCTGCTCTTGCCGCTCCAGTAGTTAAAGTCGTCCTCGTCGCGCAGAAGCGCGATACCGCGCGAACCGTTGCCCTGTCGAGGTTTGAGGAGGAGCGGCAGGCCGAGATCCCGGACACATTCTGCCCAGCCAGCGCCGAGCAATGCCGGAATGACGGATAGTCCGAGCCGCTGCAGTTCCAGTCCGAAATCCCACTTGTCCTGCGCCAGTTCGATAACGTCGGGGTCGTTAAGCACGATGCGGGCATTCATATTCGCAAATGCTGCCCGGTTTCGGCTGAAGAACAGGACATCGAGTTCCAGCCCGGGCAGGACAAGATCGACGCCTTCATCTGCCAGCAGAGTTTTCCAGAAGTCGAGATATGTGTCTGAGCTCTCATCAGCTACTGGCTTGGCAAAGAACACGTCGCACCAATAAGGCCCGATACCGTGGGGATCGCGGTCCACACCGATGATTCGCATCGGAAGCCCCGACAAACGCAGTGAGCGAATGATCCCCTGTCCGATCAGCGCACCGACCGCTGTCACCACGACGGCGATCGTGTCGCCGGGCTTTTTCACTGCGCTGTTTGGCATATCCCGACCTGGCTGATCATGTTCATTGAGGCCGGGCTTCCATCAGAAGCGCCACACAGAGATCAGGGAAATCGATCCCAACGCGCAGCATAGCATCGAGATTTTCCTGGAAATCGGGGAGTGTCTTCAGGACGCCAAGTGGCAAGGGTTTAAGGTAGATGCCTTCCTCTAAGCTGACGGAGTAGCCGCGGCTCTGCACTTCATGCTTGAGCGTATCCCGGCAATATTGCCTTTTATGGCCGAAAGCATGATCATTGGCATTCAGACTGTAGATGTCGTCGATCTTGCCAAGCTCGACGCCGAGCCGCCGGTTCATTGATTTGGCGTTCGGAACGGCCACGAAGATGCGTCCGCCCGGCTTCAGAAACCTCTTGAAGCGCTCCAAAAGCATGCCCGGATCATCCACGTGCTCGAGAATGAACCCCATGATGATGACGTCAAACCGCTCTTCTGTTTCAAACTCTTCGAAATAGGAAAAAACGACTTCGCCGGCAAAATCCGGGCTTTTCGCCTTGAACTGATCAATGACGAACTGCGACCCTTCGATGATGACGTGGCGATCGCAGGCCGCGTTGAAAAGGCCGGGTGTAAAACCATGGCCGATCCCTAGCTCGAGGATGGAGCCGACCGAACCGAACCGCCGGATGATGCGTTCGGGATACCAGTTGAGGATAAGATCGTTTTCGATCGCCGTTGCGGCATCCGGGCGATACTCGGTTGCAACAGCATCGAGATTTTCTGTTTTCATTGCATAAATTCCTTCCAACCGACTGTTCCTGACTGAATCACGGTGACGCCCTGCGGGCCACGATTGGCCACGAGATCCAAAGCGGTGACGTAAGGTGTGAAGTCGCCGTGCAATTGCGGATAGGGCGTGCGCTGATAATGCATGTATTCGACTGAGATGCCTCTCTCCTCGAAAAGTTCATGATTGAGATATTTCCGTGCACCGTGCCCTGTGACGTAGATGTTTCCGCCAAGATAGTCGACTATATCGCAGACCCTCTCGCTGCTTGCGCCTGGAATCGGGAGCGTGTCCGAAGAGAGAAACCTCGGCCTGTCCAGTCCGAAATAGACGGAAAGCTCCATCATCGACCGGCGCGAAACATCCGCCACCGTTGCCGCTTCGTCGGCAAAGACGCGATCCACAAGGTTGAGCATCTCGTCGCGAAAAGGCGCCTTGCGATAGGCCTGGCGCAGCATTTCGCGATGCTTGGAACGCCAATCGATCCGGTCGTCGAGCATCACCTCATCAATCCGTTGACCAAGATGATAATCGCGCAGCGGCAGCGTCATCCAGCCAATGCCGTTGATCCCCTTGACCTGAACACGATTGCTGAAGCTTCCTTTGGAATATTGCACATCATCATAATGAACAAAGACATCCGCCAGGCGGATTTGCTCCAGCAGACCCACCCAGGGAAAGTACATCGACTGTGAAATAACGATGGTACGGTTCATGACCCGTTCAAACATTGTGCATATGTTGTTGCATTGGTACACCGTCATAGGCTGCAGCAACCAAGGTAATCAGGCAGCCCGCAAACGAGTCCCGACGCCTTTCTTGAGGCTGTCTACGACATCGCCTCAAGCCGCCCTAAAACGCTCCTGCGATTTAAACGTGAGTTCGTGCTGTGGTGCGATTAGCTGCTCTACCAGTTGATACAATTCCGCTGGGGTCTGGACGCCACCAATATCCTCATCGATCACGAGACTATCGTTGGTGACCCCCGAGAACAGTTTAGCGTCGCTTACCGGGATGTAATCTACCGGGACAAAGTCCGGTAGATATTTTCCGCCCTTCCAACGGCTGAAAACGGCTCTATACCCTTCCGCGACGGCTTCATAAGCCGCGAAATCATCCATCATGCCGCAACTGATCCCACAAGCTTTAGCAAAATTGGTTTCCCATCCTGGGATCGGCTTATAGCCGTAAGTGGTCAGGAACCAATTCTGGGTTTGGGCTATACAAGCGGCGAGACCGAGAGATGATGGAAATGGGAACGTCTTCATATGCGGATCATCATCGATGTTCCTGCCAACCTCGCTCATAAACAGTGCATGCCGCTCCTTGGCATCGACCACCTGTCCTATTTTCGCGGAGTTGCTTTCGACGCAGGCGCCCAGCACCGAGAACGGCCGTTCCGAGTAGAAAAAATGTTCCGCCGTTACGAGAACCTTGCAGACGTTGTCGAAATCGACGGTCGGATACTCGCAATATTTCCCTCCGAAGCGGGCCTTGATCTTGTTCATGACCTGCATGGAGACAGCACCGTGATAGAAGCCGAAGGCCATGTTCGGCGTCCCCGCCTCCCCTTTCCAGGAGAAAAATTCCCGATACAGGGCGGAGCGCGGAATTTTGTGAACTTCGGTTTTCAAGGGAATGGTAACATTGCACCGCTTCGCCCGGTTATCCGGCCAATTGTAACTCAGCCGGTTCCAGACGAAGACATCGACGCTGGAATGCTGGGCCTGTGTTCTGGCAATCAGGTCCACAACATTTACGTCCACATGGTCATCGTCACCGATCATGCAGATGAATTCGCCAGTCGCCATCTCGACGCAACGGTCCCAGTTTTCGACCATGGAGAGGACACGGCCCACAGAGGACAGGTACTTTACCCGCGGATCTCCCGCAATTTCCTCCATGAAACCGTTCATGATCGAGACGTCATCAGAATTATCGGCGAAAATGTACTCGACATCCGTGCGCATATTCACCAGCAGACTTCTGATCGTTTCCTGGAAATATCGCTGGCGGTTACGCGAAGGTACACAAATCGTCAGTTTCGGCTGGGCGAACATGAAATTTCTCCGTTTGCCGTACATTAGCGGCAACGCCTTTCGCGAAGCTTGCCCGCGACCCTTTGGCCACCTGTCGGGTTTTCGGCTTTTCAGGAGTGGGATGGCTTGATAAGCAGCGTCACATGCGGCCTTGCGATACAGCAACGCCGTGAAAGACACTCGGAGACCCGCATGCAGAAACGTCCGGCAGACTGCGCCTCGATGACAGAGATTCGCGTCGAGATCGATCGGATTGACCGGGCCTTGATCG
Source organism: Rhizobium sp. Root1334 (assembly GCF_001426665.1). Classification (GTDB taxonomy): domain Bacteria; phylum Pseudomonadota; class Alphaproteobacteria; order Rhizobiales; family Rhizobiaceae; genus Pararhizobium. Next base: position 935,709 of record NZ_LMEY01000001.1, read on the forward strand.
CACTTTTTCAAGAGCGCTGGGGCTATATCGGCCGCGCTGCGGAGATCAAGAAGCCGGCAGGGCTCAAGGCCGACATCCCCTCACGCGTCGACGAAGTCCGGCTGAACGCGCGCCGCAATGCCGAGCAGGCAGGGCTTGATCCGGACTTCTACGAGAACCTCTGGGCGCGCCTGATCCAGCATTCGATCGAACATGAGTTGGTTATCCTCGGGGAAAGCGGGAAATAGCCGCAAACCGGCGTTCAGCCGATCTTGATGCTGGCCGTATCCGCCTTCTTGGCCGGTGCATCGTCCGCGACATCCGGCAGAGCGGCGATGACACCCTCAGCTACGGATGCACCGTCAGCGTCGGCACCGCCGTTACGAACTTGCCACCCCAATCGCTGATATACGAAAGTTGCTGTTTGATTTCGGCCTGAAGATTCCATGGCAGTATTACCACTCTTTCCGGTTTTTCGGCTTTGAGAAACTCTTCCGTGACAACCGGGATGCGGCTGCCAGGGAGAAGCAGACCCTGCTTGGCGGGGTTCCTGTCTACGACAAAGGACAGGAGATCGGGTTTGACACCGGCAAAGTTGATCAGTGTGTTGCCCTTGGCCGCAGCGCCATAGGCCGCGACTTTCAACCCCTGGCGGCGGCTCTCGATCAGGAAGGTCAGGCAACCGTCACGCACGGTTTGCGCCGCTTCCTGGAAATCCGTGTAGAAGCGATCATCCAACATGCCGGCAGCCTGCTCTTCAGCGAGCATCGTTGCCACCGAGCTTGCGGCTGGATGTCTTCCGGTATCGCTGCGCTGCGCGAACACGCGCAGGCTACCACCATGCCAGGGCGTCGTCTCCACATCGAAGACGGACAGACCGTTAGCTTCAAACACGCGGCTGACCGATGTCAGCGACAGATAGGAATAGTGTTCGTGATAGGCGGTATCGAACTGCGCCTCTCGCACCATGTTGAGCAGATGTGGAAATTCGAAGGTCGCGACGCCGTTCTCCTTCAGCAGACGGGCGAAACCGGCAACGAAATCGTTGATGTCGGGCACGTGCGCCAGAACATTGTTGGCTGCGGTCAAATCGGCCGAACGGCCTTCGGCTGCAAGCCTTTCGCCGAGTTCAGAGCCGAAAAATTCTTCGACGATCTCGATACCCTTCGCCCGCGCCGCCTTCGCCGTGCTGGCCGTCGGCTCGATGCCGAGGCAACCGATGCCGCGTTCCCTCGCATATTGCAGCAGATAGCCGTCATTGGCGGCAACCTCGACGATATGGGAGGCTTCGGTGAGGCCGAAGCGAGCCTGCATGTCGGCGACATAACGCTTGGCGTGATCGAGCCAGGAGGTCGAAAACGAGCTGAAATAGGCATAACTCGAGGAGAAGAACGTTTCGCGATCGGCAAAATCCTCGGTCTGCACTAGGCGGCATTCCTGGCAGCAGCGGATGACCAGCGGATACCAGAACTCCGGCAGGTGCCGCTCATTGGCATTGACGTAGGAATTGGAGGGTGGCGCGGTCCCCAGATCGAGGAAGGGCACCATATGCGTCGATCCGCAGTGACGGCATTTCATACGGCTACTCCACGATAGTCCGGCGACAGCAGCGGATGCGCCGCATCGCGCGGCGACAGATTGATGACCGGCAGCGGCCAGTCGATGTTGAGCGCCGGATCCTGCGGATGGAAGCCGGCTTCCGCATCGGCGGCATAGGGCCGCGAATGGGCATAGATCATCCGTACGTCATCGGTCAGGGCCTGGAAGCCGTGGGCAAAACCCTTCGGAATCAGCAGCGAGCAGGCATTGTCTTCCGACAGTTCGACGACGAAATGCTGAAGAAAGGTTGGCGAGTGCGTCCGGATGTCAACGGCGACGTCGAGAACGCGGCCACGGGTGCAGGTAACGAGCTTGATCTCCGCATGCGGCGGGCGCTGGAAGTGCATGCCGCGAACCGTGCCTTTGTAGAGCGTACCGGTCTCATTCAGCTGTGCGATGTGCCCTTGCCAACCAAAGGCCGCGAGGTCTTCTTCGCAAAACAGCCGCGACAGGAAGCCCCGGTCATCCGAAAGGGTTTTGCGGCTGATGACGGAAAGCCCCTGAAGAGGCGTTGCGTGCGCCGTGAACCGCGCACTCATCCGGCCGCCCGTAAAAGTTCGTTCTTCGTGGCAAGCCCGGCAAAATCGCGGATATCGCCGAGGCAGAGATCAAGAGCCGCTTGGCCCTGCCCTTGCGCCCGATACCACTCCATCGTCCGTTTGACGGTTTCCGTCAGGCGCCAGCGCGGCTGGTAGCCGAGATCGGCGCGCGCCTTGGCGCTGTCGAGCACCAGATAGCCCGCTTCGTGCGGCCCGTCTGTTCCATCGCCAAGCATCATTGCACCGCCACCGAAGTGACGCTCGGCCATCCTGAGGACAGCACCCACAGATGCTGCCTCACCGTGATCCGGGCCAAAATTGTAGCTCTCGATTCCATCCGGCATCTGCCATAGGCGCTCAGCCAATCCCATGTAGCCGCCGAGCGGCTCCAGCACGTGTTGCCAGGGGCGCACGGCACGCGGACGGCGCACCTGCAATGTCTCGCCCCCTTGCCAGGCCCGCACAGCATCCGGGATCAGCCGGTCTTCCGCCCAGTCGCCACCGCCGATGACATTGCCGGCGCGCGCCGTGGCAAGACCGATCTTGCGGGCTGCAAAAAACGAAGAGCGATAGCTTGCCGCGACGATTTCAGCTGCCGCCTTGCTGGCGCTATAGGGATCGTGGCCGCCGAGTGGATCGCTCTCCATGAAGGCAAGGCCCGTCTCGGCATTGTGGTAGACTTTGTCGGTGGTTACCACGACGATCGAGCGCACACCCTCCGAGACGCGCAGGGCATCGAGCAGATTGGCAGTGCCGATGACGTTGACGTCATAGGTCTCGACCGGATTGCGATAACCGGCGCGCACCAGAGCCTGCGCCGCCAGATGGAAAACGATCTGCGGCTTGGTCTTCAGCACATGATGCGTCACCGCATCGCGGTCGCGGATATCGATGATGCCGGGGCCATCCATACTGCCGCCAAGCAAAAGGTGCAGCGAAGGGTCGGTCTGCGGCGCCAGCGAGAGGCCCGAAACCTCGGCGCCCAGTTCGCGCAGCCACAGCGTCAGCCAGCTGCCCTTGAAGCCCGTATGTCCGGTGACAAGCACCCGTTTTCCGCGCCAGAAGTCATGTGTCATCGTCATCACCAGATTTTCCAGGGTGGGGCACCGCTTTGCCACAGGCTTTCAAGATGGTTCTTGTCACGCAGCGTATCCATCGGCTGCCAGAAGCCTTCATGGAAATACGCCTGCAGCTCGCCGTCCTTGGCCAGCCCCACCAATGGGTCCCCTTCCCAGCTTGAATGATCCGCGTCGATCCTGCCGATGACGCGGGGTGAAAGCACAAAGAAGCCACCGTTGATGAAGCCGCCCTCGCCTTCCGGTTTTTCAATGAAGCCCTGAACCTCGGTGCCTTCCAGCTGCAACGCGCCATAGCGCGCCGGCGGGCGCACGGCGGTCACGGTCGCCTGCTTGCCGTGGCTCTTGTGGAAAGCAATGGTCTTGCCGATATCGATATTGCCGACACCGTCGCCATAGGTGAAGCAGAAGGCCTCTTCGTCCCTGAGGTAAGGTGCAACGCGCCTCAGGCGGCCGCCGGTCATCGAGTTTTCACCGGTATCGACCAGCGTGACGCGCCAGTTTTCAGCGCTTTGGCGATGAAATTCGATCGAGTTCTGCGACAGATCGAAGGTAATGTCCGACATGTGCAGGCCATAATTGGCGAAATATTCCTTGATTACATAGCCCTTGAAACCGCAGCAGATGATGAAATCACGCACGCCGTGAGCGTAGTAGAGCTTCATGATGTGCCAGAGGATCGGCCGCCCGCCGATCTCGATCATCGGCTTTGGCTTCAGATGGGTTTCTTCGGCGATGCGCGACCCAAGGCCGCCGGCAAGAATAACTGCTTTCATCCGCTCCTCCCCGTTAGAAGTTCAGACGAGCGCAGACAATGTCCGCGATGGCCTGGCGAGAGGGAGCAGGATTGCGGTTGGCCGGTGATGGAGCAGAACCGGAGCCACGCGGTGCCTTCGACAGCAGAGCCTCAAGCCTTGCGGTTGGAGGTTTTTTAAAGCGCGGAAATTCCATCATGCTCGAGGTCCAATCAGTCCATTCTGACCGGTAACCTAGAGGGTGAAACTGTCGTCAAACTGGAGAGGCCGCCCGGCTTTGCGGCTGGCGGCCCGAGGTTTGCGTCCTAAAACATGGAAGCGTCTGTATTCTTAGGTATTCTTAGAAGGAATTTTTCCGCATCAGATGCAATTCCCAATCCAGCGCACTGCGGATGATACCGTTAAGATCATCATATTGCGGTACCCAGCCGAGTTCCTGCTTGGCCAGGGCCGGGTTGGCGACGATCATCGCCGGGTCGCCTGCGCGCCGTTCCGAGAAGGTGACAGCAAAGTCCGCACCATGCACCTTGCGCACGGCATCCAGCACCTCAAGCACCGAGAACCCGTGACCATACCCGCAATTGGCCGCCAGAGAACCGCCGCCGGCGCGCATGCGCTGCAAGGCTTTCAGATGCGCCTGAACCAAGTCCCAGACATGGATATAGTCGCGCACACAGGTGCCGTCCGGGGTTGGATAATCCGTGCCGAAGACGCTCATCGAGGAGCGCTTGCCGAGCGCGGTGGCGCAGGCAACCTTGATCAGATGCGTGGCAAGTTCGGAGGATTGTCCACTCCGGCCTTTCGGATCAGCACCGGCGACGTTGAAGTAGCGCAAGGCCGTATAGGTAAACGTATGTGCGGCAGCCGTATCGCGCAGCATGATCTCGGTCATCAGCTTCGATGAGCCGTAGGGCGATTCCGGCTTGAGATTGACGCTCTCCGTCACCGGCTCCAACACGTCGGGCGTGCCATAGACCGCCGCCGTCGAAGAAAACACGAAATAAGGGATACCGGCTTCGACCGCGCTGGCGATCATGCTGCGGGATTTGACCGTGTTGTTTTCGTAATAGCCGAGCGGATCGGCGACCGATTCCGGCACGACGATCGAGCCGGCGAAATGAATGATGGAATCGATGTCATTCTCGGCAAAAATCTGCCGCATCAGGGCCGCGTCGGCGATATCACCTTCGTAGAAACGGGCTTCCGGCGCGATCGCCCAACGAAAACCGGTCGACAGACGGTCGATGACAACGACCCCTTCGCCGGCGTCCAGCAACGCCCAGACCATATGGCTGCCAATATAACCGCCGCCGCCCGTTACCAATACCGCCATTGCCTGCTCCTGCGCTGTTCAAGTGAGCGGGATAAAACCCGTTCACGGCGCGATTCACAAGGGTTATGTGCAGGAACAGGCGGCCAAAACAGGATCAGAGCGCGGCGATGTAACCCGCCAGCCGTTCGGCCGCGATGGCGATCTGCTTGGGGTCGCGCAGGAAACAAGCGCGCATGAACAGCGATCCACCCTCGCCGAACGCGGTTCCGGGTGCGAGGCCAACCCCGGTCTTGTCGACGATATCGAGAGCTGCGCGCCGTGCATCGGTCACGCCGTCGATCTTCAAAAAAGCATAGATAGCGCCGTCCGGCTTCAGCGTCTGCACCCGGTTGGTGGCGATCAGCGCATCGCAGAGCAGATCGCGCGACCGGGCAGCCTTGGCAACATTTTCCGCAACGAACGCATCGCCTTGATCAAGCGCCACGACGGCGCCCTGCTGAATGAACTGCGCCACGCCAGATGTCGAATATTGAATGAGATTTTCCAGCACCTGGCCGATCGCAGGCGGTGCCACGATCCACCCGGCCCGCCAGCCGGTCATCGACCAGTTCTTGGAGAAGGAATTGACGAACAGGATACGCTCGCCTTCCTCCATCACATCGAGGAAGGACGGGGCACGATCGCCGTTGTAGGAATAAAGAGCATAAATCTCATCAGCCATGATCCACAGGCCGTGCTTGCGTGCCAGCGCCAGGATGGCTTTCAGATCATCATGCGTGGCCGTCCAGCCGGTGGGATTGGAGGGCGTATTGACGAACAGCGCCCGCGTCTTTTCGGTAATCGCCGCCTCGAGCTTACCGATATCGAGCTGCCATTTTCCGTCTTCGAAACTGAGCGGCACGGCAATCGGGCGAACGCCGGACAGTTCGGCACTGGCGGCAAAATTCGGCCAGGCCGGAGTGAGAAATACCATTTCGTCGCCCGGCGAGGTCACGGCCTCGATGGCAAGCTTGATGGCCTGCATGCCCGAACCGGTCACGTAGAAATTGTCAGACGACAACGTCTTGCCGAAATGGCGCTGATAGTAGCGCGACAGGGCTTCGCGCAACGGCGGAATACCGCGCTGCCAGGTGTAAAAGGTTTCGCCGGCTTTCAGCGAATCCTGCGCCGCCTGCGAAATGAAATCCGGTGTCGGCAAGTCCCCCTCGCCGACCCAGAGCGGAATAAGCCCCTCGCGACCGCGCGCATAATTCACCAGTTCAACGATGCCGCTTTCCGGCGCGGAAAGGGATCGGGGGCTGAGGCTGGCAAGTATGGTCATCGGCGGGCTCCTGTTTGCCCGCCGCTTCTAGCTGTTTTTCAGATCACGATCACGCGATATTCAGTGACGGATTTATCGATTCTGGTGATGTATCGAAGCCCACCTGAAAACCGCGAAATGTGCCTTACACGCGCTGCGTTTTCAGCAGGTCGCGGATCTCAGTGAGGAGCTGCACGTCTACCGGCGGCGGTGCTGCCGGTTCGGCTTCCTTCTGCTTTTCCAGAGAAGCCCGCATTTTGTTGACGCCCTTGACCATCAGGAAAATGATCCAGGCAAGGATCAGGAAGTTGATCACCACGGTCAGAAAGTTGCCATAGGCGAAGACTGCGCCCTGTTCGCGCGCTGCAGCGAGCGACGTTGCTGTGACTTTGGAGGAGAGCGGGAAGAAGAAGTTGGAGAAATCAAGGCCGCCGGTGATGGCGCCGATGACCGGCATGATGATGTCGCCGACCAGCGAATTGACGATCAGCGTGAACGCGCCGCCGATGATGATACCGACCGCAAGGTCCATGACATTGCCGCGGGCGATAAACGCCTTGAATTCATTCAGCATTACTCTCTCCTTGTTGCACCTTAAGCCAACTGCGCTTGCCTGATTCTTACGCAGTGGAACGCACGTCGGATGCTAAACGAAAACCAAATTATGTAAATCACAGGCAAAAATAACGGCACATGAGCAAATTGCGGCCTGATGGGAAAAGAGCCGTGGTTTCTTTGACTTAAGGCTTAGGCCATCGCGATTTTCTTCCCAACCGTCTTGTCCTATGCTCCAGGTGAGAGAAGGAGGAGACATGCTCTCGGGCTCGATCATTTTCGCTGCCGCCTTCGGCTACCTGCTGCTGCTGTTTGCGGTGGCAAGTTATGGCGATCGCAAGGCGTGGAAGACCGCCCCTGCCGGAAAGGGCAGGCCGCTGGTCTATGCCCTCAGTCTGGCGATCTACTGCACCTCATGGACTTATTTCGGCGGCGTCGGCCTTGCCGCCGAGCGGGGTCTCGAATTCACCGGCATCTATATCGGCCCGATCCTGATGTTCACCATCGGCTTGCCGGTCATCCGCCGGATCATCGCGCTGGCCAAGGCCGAGAAACTAACCTCAGTTGCCGATTTCATTGCCGCGCGCTACGGCAAGAACCCGATGGTCGCCGCCATCGTCGCGCTGATCTCGCTGGTTGGTGCCATCCCCTATATCGCGCTGCAGCTCAAGGCCGTTTCGAGCTCAGTATCGGCCATGGTCGACACCAGCGGCTACGGCATCGGCTCCGGCCAGGATTTCATCGACCTGCCGCTGCTGGTGACGCTTTTCCTTGCCTGCTTCGCCATCGTTTTTGGCACGCGCCATACCGATGCAACCGAGCATCAGGACGGGCTGATCCTGGCGATCGCAATGGAATCGGTGGTCAAGCTTCTGGCTCTGGTGACCGCCGGGATCTATGTCGTCTTCTTCCTGTTCGACGGCCCGGGCGACCTGTGGGCGAAGGCTCTTGCCAACCAACAGGTGATGACGGCGCTGCACTACGAGACGCCGCTGCCACGCTGGATCCTGCTGATTGTCCTTTCCGCCTTTGCCATCATCATGCTGCCGCGGCAGTTCCATGTGACGGTGGTGGAGAACAGGACGGAAAGGGACCTGCGCACCGCCGGCATTCTGTTTCCGATCTATCTCATCGCCATTAACCTGTTCGTACTGCCGGTTGCGATCGGCGGCGTGCTGACTTTCGCCGGCACCGGCGATGCCGATCTCTATCTGCTGACGCTGCCGCTTGCTGCCGATATGCCGTTGCTGACCATGATCACCTTCATCGGCGGCTTCTCCGCCGCGACGGCCATGGTCATCGTCGCTTCCGTGGCGCTGTCGATCATGATTTCCAACGATATCGTCATGCCGGTGTTCCTGCGGCGCAACCTGATGGGCCGCGGTGGCTCGCAGGATGTGGCTGGCACCCTGCTCAATGTCCGGCGCACCGCGATCTTCGTGGTGCTGCTGCTCGGATATGCCTACTATCGCTCTGCGGACATGGGCTCCGGCCTTGCCTCGCTCGGCCTTCTCGCCTTTGCCGCAATTTCGCAGATGGCACCGGCCCTGTTCGGGGGCCTCGTCTGGCGGCAGGCAAATGCGCGCGGCGCGATTGCCGGCATGACGCTCGGTTTTCTCGTCTGGGCCTATCTCCTGTTTCTGCCGAGCCTTGGCGGACCTGATAATTCGCATGTCGCGGCAACCGTGCTTGGCTTCCTGTTCCCGTTCACCTCGGTCTTTTCCGGTCCCGAAGCCGATCCGCTGGTCAATGCCTCGGCGCTCAGCCTGCTGGTCAATGTCATGGCCTATGTCATCGGCTCGCTCACCCGGGCGCCGAAACCATTGGAGCGTCTACAGGCGGGGGTGTTCATCCGTCGCAAATCGCGCACCGAAAAAGCCTTTCGCGGCCGCAAGACCAAGATCACCGTCCTCGATCTGAAAACCACGATCGCGCGCTATCTCGGCCAGGAGCGGATGGAACGCTCCTTCCAGACCTACGAGCGTCAGTCGGGGCGCTGGCTGGAGGATCACCTGCCCGCCGATATGGGCCTTATCCATTTCTCCGAACAACTGCTCGGCAGCGCCATCGGTTCGTCTTCCGCCCGGCTGGTCCTGTCGCTGGTGCTGCAGCGGCTGGACGATGCGTCATCGGACACCGCCTGGCTTCTCGACCAGGCATCGGAGGCGCTGCAATACAATCAGGACATGCTGCAGACGGCACTGTCTCAGATGGACCAGGGTATCGCCGTCTTCGACAGCTCGAACAACCTGATCATCTGGAACCGCCGCTTCCGCCAGCTGCTCGACCTGCCGGAAACGGCCGGACAGGTCGGCTTTCCGCTGGCGGATATCGTCTCGATGCTCACCCAGCGCGGCGATATCCGCAGGGAAGACGGCAAGCGGCTGGTCGCCGACTTCCTCACCCTTGACAAGCCTTTCCTGCTGGAACTCTCCGGTGGCACGCGGATCATCGAGGTACGCACCAATGCCATGCCCGACAAGGGCATCGTCACCACCTATACCGACATAACCCAGCGCGTTGCCGCAGATATGGCGCTGAAGCAGGCAAACGAGACGCTGGAATTGCGCGTTGCCGAACGCACCGGCGAACTCACCCGCGTCAACAAGGAAGTGGCCGAAGCCCGCGCCGCCGCCGAAGAGGCCAATATCGGCAAGACGCGGTTCTTCGCCGCCGCAGGCCACGATATCCTGCAGCCGTTGAACGCCGCCCGCCTCTATTCATCGTCTTTGGTTGAGCGTCTGGGGGAATCGGAAAACAGCGCGCTGGTGCAGAATATCGATTCCTCGCTGGAATCGGTCGAAACCATCCTTGGCGCAGTCCTCGACATCTCCCGGCTCGATACCGGCGCGATGAAGCCGCGCCTGCAATCCGTGCCGCTCAATGATCTGCTGCGGCGCATCGAGACGGATTTCGCACCGGTCGCCCGCGCCGCGAATCTCAAGCTGACCGTCATGCCGACTTCGCTGACGGTGCGCACCGACCCCAACCTTCTGCGCCGCCTGGTGCAGAACCTCGTCTCTAATGCCATCAAATATACGCCGGCCGGCAAGGTGCTCGTCGGCGTACGCCGCGAAGGTGGCGATGCCGTCATCCAGGTGCTTGATTCCGGCATCGGCATTCCGGCGTCCAAGTTCCGCACCGTCTTCAAGGAGTTCGCCCGCCTTGATGAAGGCGCTAAGACCGCAGCCGGGCTCGGGCTCGGGCTTTCGATCGTCGACCGCATTTCGCGGGTTCTCAACCACAGCGTCGACCTGCAATCCAAACCGGGCAAGGGCACACGCTTCCGGGTGAGGCTGCCCATTGACCGCACCGTTGCCAGCAGCGCCAAGGCCACGGCATCAGACCCCATTCGCACCGCCGAACCGCTGCATGGACTGCGTGTGCTGTGTATCGACAACGAGCCTTTGATCCTGGAGGGCATGAAGCTGCTGCTGGAGGGCTGGGGCTGCAACGTCGCAACCACGCCATCCCTCGACATCTGGCAGCAAGGCCTGACCGCCCATGACCCGCGCCCCGACGCGATCATTGCCGACTATCACCTGGACAACGGCACCGGCATCGACATGATCCGCGCTATCCGGCTCTATTTCGGCACTGAAATCCCGTCGCTTTTGGTCACGGCCGACCGTTCACCCGAGGTCCGCGCGAGCGCCGAGCGCGACGGTATCACCCTGCAAAACAAGCCGGTCCGGCCCGCCTCGATGCGAGCCTGGCTGACGCAACTGTCGGTCTCGATGAAGGCGGCGGCGGAGTAGCAGATTTGCCTTGGGGGACGGGAAACGCCGCCTGTTGTCAATAGATGTCAGTTCAAGCCGCCACGGCTGAAATCTTGCCCAGCTGGATGACCGCCTGCGTCCGGCTGTCGACATCGAGCTTCAAGAGAATGGCCGAGACATGCGCCTTGATCGTTGCCTCTGAGACGCCGAGTTCGTAGGCGATCTGCTTGTTGAGCAGGCCTTCGGCGAGCATGCCGAGCACGCGGGATTGCTGCGGCGTGAGCGTCTGCAGACGGTGCAACAGAGCCGCCACTTCAGGCTCGTGCTCCATGCCGCGCTGGAAACCTGGCGGCGTGAAGATATCGCCGGCCATCACCGTATCGATTCCCTGGCGAATTTCATCGATCCCGGCAGACTTGGAGAGGAAGCCGGAAGCGCCGAGTTCGAGCGCGCGCTGGATGGTTGCCGGATCGTCATGGGCGGAAACGATCATCACCGGCAGGCTCTGGAATTCGGCGCGGAGCGCAATCAGTCCCGAAAGCCCGCTGACACCCGGCATGGTCAAATCCAGCAGCATCAGATCCACGGATACATTGTCAAGCACCGCCTGCCGGGCCGAGGTGAAGTCCCCCGCCTCGATAATCGCCGGGTTGCCCGGCATGCCGCCCAAAGCCTGACGCATCGCGCCACGAAACAGCGGATGATCGTCCGCAATGATGATGGTCAATCCTGACGTCATGACGCTCCCTCCCAAGAGCACGGCCGCAAGGCCCGTCACGGCGGAAAATCCTCCAATTCGTCCGCTGTGACGTCCGGATCCGGTCAGGTCTTTTGAGGCACATCCTCCGTCTTGCCAGACGGCGGCTTTTCCTCACTTTCCAGATCTTTTACAATTCCCATGAAACTGCGCATCATTCTTTCCATGACGCCCATCGTCTGGTCAATCTCTTCCTTCGTCGGAAGCCTTGGTTTGACGCCCAACGGGCCTTCCGATGCGGCCTTTTCCAGGGTTTCCACACGTTTGGTCAGCAAATCGAGTTCCAGTTCGAAGGCCGTGCGCTCGTCGGCCGCCATCCGGCAGACGATGTCGCCGTCCTTTTCCTGGCAGAGCGAGACTTCCCCGGTCTGTGTATCCAGCCGTGCGATGCCACTGTCGGTCTTCTGCATGGCATACCGCCCGGGCGCGGGCTCCTGCGCCAAAGCGGCACACGCTGCAAACATGCCGCCAAGGGCGACTACCGGCATCAGCATCCTGTTCATTGCATTCTCCTTGCCTAACAAAAAACCGTTGATCCTCAAAAATCAGGATCCCGTCCCGCTTGCCGGTGGACATTCGCAGAAGATTACGGCAATCCCGCAAAGGATATCGTCCAAGCTTTCAGGAAACGGCGGCATGCGCAGTATTATCTACAAAATCGTTCCGGCAACTCTATGGCAGAGTGCGCGCGACAGCGGAGAATTCAAGGGCGCGCCGATCGATCTGACCGATGGGTACATCCATTTTTCGGCCGCAGATCAGGTCAAACAGACCGCTGCCCTGTATTTCGCCGGCCAGGGCGACCTGCTGCTTGTTGCCGTCGATGGCGAAAAGCTGGGCGACAAGCTGGTCTACGAGGCCTCGCGCGGCGGCGCCTTGTTTCCACACCTCTTTGCCACTTTGCCGCTGGATGCGGTCATTTGGGAAAAGCCATTGCCGCTCGACGCAAACGGTATCCACGTCTTTCCGGAGCTTGATCAATGATCGACGTTTTCCAGTCGCTGGCCCGCCGTGGCCTTTTCCTTCTCGATCCGGAAGCCGCTCATGGCTTGTCGATCAAGGGGCTGAAGACCGGCCTTGTGCCTGCCTGCACAGCTCCCGCCGATCCGCGCCTGGCACAGACAGTGGCGGGTCTGGCCTTCATCAATCCGATCGGCCTTGCGGCCGGCTACGACAAGAACGCCGAGGTGCCGGAAGCACTATTGAGGCTCGGTTTCGGCTTTACCGAGATCGGCACGGTGACGCCGAAGCCACAGGCAGGCAATGACAAGCCACGCATCTTCCGGCTGGTCGAGGACGAGGCCGTCATCAACCGTCTGGGCTTCAACAACGAAGGTCATCATGCCGCACTCCAGCGCCTCAAGGCCTGTGATAGTAAAGCGATGATCGGCGTTAATATCGGCGCCAACAAGGACAGCGCCGATCGCATCGCCGATTACGTTACCGGCATCCGCACCTTCTACGGTGTCGCCCGATATTTCACCGCCAACATTTCTTCGCCGAACACGCCCGGCCTGCGCGACCTGCAGGCGCGCGAAAGCCTTTCGGCGCTGCTTTCCGCCGTCCTTGCCGCTCGCGATGACGAAGCTACCAGGGCTGGCATCCGCGTGCCGGTATTCCTGAAGATCGCGCCGGATCTGACCGAAGAGGGCATGGACGATATCGCCGCTGTCGCATTGGCGCATCCCCTCGATGGCCTGATCGTCTCCAACACGACACTATCGCGCGATGGCCTCAAGGACCAACGGCAAGCCAAAGAGAGCGGCGGCCTGTCCGGCAAGCCGCTGTTTGAGAAATCGACCATCGTGCTGGCCAAGATGCGCAAGCGCGTCGGCGCCGATCTGCCGATCATCGGCGTCGGCGGCGTCTCGTCGGCCGAAACGGCTGCGGAAAAGATCCGCGCCGGCGCAAATCTCGTCCAGCTTTATTCCTGCATGGTTTACGAAGGCCCATCGCTACCGGGCAGGATCGTGCGCGGCCTTTCACAACTCTGCGACCGCGAAAAGCTGGCTTCAATCAGCGATATCCGTGGCAGCCGGACGGATTACTGGGCCGGCAAGAACGCCTGAGCCGAACGGCGCGGCACCAGCACCATCAGGAAGAGGCCGCGAAACAAAAGGAAAAGATTGAGCGCGGCCCAGAGACCGTGATTGCCGAAGACCGGCACGAGCAGACAGAGCGCTGCGCCATAGCCGGCAAAGGCCAGCAGCATCATGTTGCGCATGTCGCGTGACCACGTGGCGCCGATGAACACGCCGTCCATCAGGAAGGCGAGCGCGCCGGTCAGTGCGGTGATCGCCGCCCAAGGCATGTAGCTATAGGCCTCGGCGCGCACATCGGTTGCCGTCGTCAGGAGATCAATCAGCCGGTTGCCGAAAATGAGGAAGGCGATGGTGGTGAAACCTGCCAGCGCAAAGGACCAGATTGCCGTCATCCTTAACGCGCGGTCGAAGGCGGGGCGGAAACGCGCGCCAATTGCCCGGCCGGTCAATTGCTCCGCAGCATTGGCAAGTCCGTCGAGATAATAGCCTGCCACCAGAAAGATGGTCATCAACACCGAATTGGCCGCCAGCGTGACCGGTCCAAACGATGTGCCGATCCGCGTCATCAAGGTGAACGCCGCCAGAAGCACGAAGGAGCGGATCATGATATCGCGGTTTAGCCCGAACAGCGGCTTCAGGCGCGCGGGGGAAAAGACGGTTGCCCAACTCGGCGCAACCGACCGGTCAAACCGTGCGAAAACCACGACAAAACCGACGACGGCGCCAATCACCTCTCCCGTCACCGTCGCCAGCGCCACGCCCATCACGCCCCAGCCGAGATGCAGCCCAAGAAAGATCGACAGGACAATGTTGATACCGTTGATCAACGTCTGAAGAAGCAATCCCGTCGTGCCCTGGCCACGGCCGAGCACGAAACCGAGGATGGCATAATTGGCGAGCGCGGCAGGAGCGGCGAGAATCCGATACGTAAAATAGATCCGCGTCACGCCTTCGATATCCGGCCCCGGCGCCAGCAGCCAGATCCCGGCTGCAAGCAGCAGCGGCGACAACACGAGCGCTATGGAACCGCTGACGAGCGCAATGCTGAGCGAACGCCAGAAGACCGCCTGCTCCTCCGCTTTGTCACCGCGCCCGAAGGCCTGGGCGACCAGTCCGGTCGTTGCGGAGCGCAGGAAATTGAATGTTGTGAAAATCAGGTCAAACACGATTGCGCCGACGGCGAGCCCCGCCAGCATCGTCGCCTGCCCAAGCTGGCCGACGACGGCGGTGTCGACAAGACCAAGTAACGGCGTGGTGAGAAACCCCAGCGTCATCGGCACAGCGATCGAAAGAATCAGCCGGTTGGTGACGAGAAAGGGTCCCGCTCCGTGGGCGTTCTCGCGAATATCCGTCGTTGGCGCTGCAGTCATGGCCGCCCCCTCTCAGAACCAGCCGCAAAACGTCAGAATCACATCAGCTGGTCGACAGCACCATGGCCCAATAGGGCCGGTTTCCGGAAGCCGGATTCCGCATCACGGCGACGCCGAGGCCGTTGTAATTCGGGCCCAGCATGTTCTCCAGATGCTTGGGCGAATTGAACCAGGCGGCATAAGCCCTTTCGGCGCTGTCCTGACCCACCGCGATATTTTCCGCCGCCGGCAACGGCACGCCGTCGCCCTTCATGCGGGCGAGGAAGCTGTCACCGATGCCGATCAGATGTGACATCTTTCCAGCCTTTGCCATGCGGGAGGCCTGCGACAGGGCCGCTTGCGCCGCAGCCGGATCGCGGGCCAGCGGCTTCAGGCCCTTTTGCTTTCTCAAGTCGTTGATGTAGCCAAGCGTGGCATCCGTCTGGTCGCTGCCATTGCCGCTCGGGGTAATCTTGGGCGTACCGCAGCTGGCAAGCAGACCGAGCGAAAGAACGGCACCCGCGCGCAGCATCGTGCGCCGGGAAACGGAGAATGTCTGATCGTGCATGTTACCGCCGGTAGCTGAGGACGCGTAGGATGATGAAGACTGGGATCACCACGGCAGCACCGAGCAGGAGGTAATCGCCGACGCGGCCAAGAGCTGCGAAGCCGGAGTGCCAGAGATCAAGGACAAAGTCCCTGATTGTGTAGAGGATGCCATAGGGCGTCCAGCCGAAAACCGCCATGACGAAGCCGACGATGATCGAGACCACCAACAGCTTGACGAGCACCCGAAGCGGCGAATCGCCAAGAAATCTATTCACTCCATCGGCCATGGCCCACGATTCTCCTGTTTTTCTTCACATAAGCTCCTGCAGCCCCTGCTGCAAGCCATCAGCGCTTCTGGCGGTCCCGCCGTCAAATCGCCGCTTGCCATTTCTACACTTGCACGCGACAAGCGCATAACGCCCAGCCATCGGCAGATGGTGCACAATCGAGACGCGGAAACATGACGCTCAACCAGCTTTCTTCCGGCGATCTCATCGCCGACCGCCGCGCCGAATATGCGCATATGCTTGCCGATAGCGGCGACAATGCGGATGCAGCAGATTTGATGACCCAGGCGCTGGAATTGGCACCCGATTGGGCAGCGGGCTGGTTCCGCCTTGCCGGTTATGAAGAAAAATCCGGCCGCAAAGAGGCAGCCATTTCGGCCTTGCACAAGGTTCTCGACCTCAATCCCGATGATGTCTTCGGTGCCGGCCTGAAGCTCGCTCTTCTCGGTGGGGCGGAAACACCCGAGCAGCCGTCCAGTCTCTATGTGGCGCAACTGTTCGATGACTATGCCGACCGGTTTGACAAGGCACTGGTCGAAAAACTGGAATATACCGTTCCGGAAAAACTGGCGGCGCTGATCATAGACCATACGGCCGAAGCCCGCTTTTTGAACGTAATCGATCTCGGCTGCGGCACAGGCCTGTTTGGCGAGCGCATTCGCGACAAGGCGGACCGGCTGGAAGGCTTCGACCTATCGGCCAACATGCTGGCGAAAGCGGAAGCCAAGGGCTGCTATGACCTTCTGGCTCAAGCCGATCTGTCGCTGCCGCCGGAAACCTCCGGGCTGTTTGCGGACATGCGGGATCACCGCGCCGATCTGGTCAGCGCCGCCGACGTCTTGATGTATCTTGGCAACCTCGACAGCGTCTTCGTCATCGCTCTACAGCTGCTGGGCAGTCAAGGCGTGTTTGCCTTTTCCGTCGAGGATGCCGATGCACAAGGCGATTTCGTTCTGCGCCCGTCGCTGCGCTATGCCCATTCGGAAACCTATATCGAGGGTATCTGCAAGCGCTTTGGGCTCAAGATTCTCGCAACCAGCAAAACCACCATTCGCAATGATGGCGGCAAACCGGTCTTCGGCATTCTGTTCCTTACGCGCAGATCGGCGTGAGCGCAGTTTTCTTGCGAAGTTGAAATAGGTCAGTATTGCTTACATATTTTGCTTGATTGGAACGGGCAGAATCCCGATAATTGCTGCACTGCACACAGGCGCCGCGATCGAAGGGATCGCCGGGGCACATGCACTTTCATTCCTTGTTGGTATCGCCGTTCGGGTCCGCCCGGCGCGCATCTGGCTGTCTTTGGAGATCGCGACATGAGCATCATCAGTGCCCTTGGCTTTTTGAATACCAGCGCGACGCGCCACACGCCGGTTGAAGATGTGCAGGGCATCTTTTCGGGCAGCCTGGTCGCAGCCCTCGGCCTCTATGTGCTTGCCAGCGCCGGTCTCTTGACGGGCAGCACCGCCGGTGTTGCCTTCCTCCTGCATTATGCGCTCGGCATCACTTTCGGCCTTGCGTTCTTTCTGCTCAACCTGCCGTTCTTTTACCTGTCGTGGAAGCGTCTCGGCATGGCCTTCACGGTGAAGACCTTTATCGCCATCGCGATCACCTCGCTTTTGACCAATGTTCAAAGCCATGTGTTCGAAATCGCCAGCATTCATCCGGCCTGGGCGGCGCTGCTCGGTGGCCTGCTTCTGGGTTACGGCGTTCTGGCACTCTATCGCCATCGCGCCAGCCTCGGCGGCGTCGGCATTCTTGGTATTTATATGCAGGAGCGGTTCGGCATCCGCGCCGGGCTGGTGCAGCTTGCCATCGATCTCTGCGTGCTGGCAGCTGCCTTCTTTGTCACTACGCCGCCGATCGTGTTCTATTCGGTGCTCGGCGCCGTCGTGCTCAATCTTTTCTTGACCATCAACCACCGCGCCGACCGCTATATCGCTTTGTGACGACGCCGGTCTCTCAGGCGGGGAGGCCGGTCAAGCAAAGCAAGGTGGCGAGGGGTATGCAGGTTCAGCAACGAACTTGCCGGCCACAGCATGGGCAGCACTGGCTGTCCCTCGCCCAACCTTCCATGGTCTGCAGGTGGTGAGCGCGGGACCGGCGCAGCCAGTCCCCGCACTCCGGCGCCGCGCTCCTGAAAACGGTGCGCGGCGCCGTTCTGTTTTTACTCAGGCAGCCTTGGCCGGCTTATCGATCGGATGCTGCGTGCGGAAACCAACTGCCAGCCGGTTCCAGACGTTGATCGCGCCGATGGCGACCGTGATATCGGTCATTTCCGCCTCGGTGAAATGCTCCTTCAGCGTGTTGAAAACATCGTCCGGTGCACCGGTCTGCGCAAGATTGGTGACGGCATCGACCCAGCCGAGCAGCGCGCGTTCGCGGGCATCGTAGACCGGCGATTCACGCCAGACGCACATGAGATTGATCCACTGCTCGCTCAGGCCGTCGTGACGCGATTCCTTGACATGCATGTCGACGCAATAGGCGCAGCCGTTGATCTGCGAAGCGCGCAGCTTGATGAGGTGGATGAAGCGGCGCTCGAGATTGCTCTCCTGAACATATTGCTCCAGAGCAGCAACGGCCTTGTAGGCTGCGGGGGAAGCTTTGGCGAAGTTGAAACGAGGCTGCATGGTCTTCTCCTGTGGTGATGGCTCAGCGAGCCGTTTTGCGTTCGTGAATTTCCAGGAAGGCGCAGCCTCTTGCTGCGATCGATCCATCATCGATTTCGGCCAGTTGCACGCCGAGATCGGCAATCGTGGTCTTGGCCAGTTCCGCCCTATAGACGCGCTCCGCCCTCAGCATGGTGGCCGAGATATTGCAGGGCTTGGAAAAGAAATGATTGGCGACCGGGTTTGGGCCCCGCTGGCGGATTTCACCGCAGCGGAAGGCCGGCGCCGGGCCTTCGACGGCAAGCACGATATCGAGCAGGGTGATCTTTTCCGCCGGTCTTGCCAGCCTGTATCCGCCCTTCGGGCCTGGCACCGTGTCGAGAATTCCGGCACCCGACAGCGATTGCAGATGCTTGAGCAGATAGCTGGTCGACACGCCGTGAAACTCGGCGATTGCAGCAGCAGATAGAACCCCACCCTCGGACAGGCCGGACAGCATGGCGACGCTGTGAATAGCCTGCTCGACGCCCTCACCCATCTTCATCGCCCCACCTCCCTTTTTTATCGTGGATAATTTATATCCACGATTATTCCGGCCGTCAAGCGGAGAAATCGCTCACAAAGCTTGCGTTCGCAAAACCGCAGGATAGAAGGGCGGATACAGACGACGGGAAACAGTGACGATGACGGCAACACCTGCAAAATCAGCCTTTGCGGCATTGATGAATTCGAGCGCCGAGCGGCATTCCATCGCCGATGATGCTCAAGGCGTCATTTCCGGCAGCATGCTGGCCGTGCTCGGCATCACGCTGTTTTCCAGCGCCGGACTTCTGACAGGCGGCACGCCCGGCATAGCCTTTCTCGTTCATTACGCGACGGGCATCAGCTTCGGCGCCTGCTTCTTCGCCGTAAATCTGCCTTTCTATTATCTGGCTTTCAGACGCATGGGCCTGGCCTTCACCGTGAAGACCTTCATCGCCGTCGCGCTGACATCGGCCATGTCCGAAGTTCTGCCACGCGCGCTGGGGATCACCCATGTCGATCCGCTGATCGGCGCGCTGTTTGCGGGCCTTGTGGTTGGTGCCGGCCTGCTCGCCCTGTTCCGCCATCGCGCCAGCCTTGGCGGTATCGGCATTCTGGCGCTTTATCTGCAGGATCGCTTCGGCTGGCGCGCCGGGCTTGTCCAGCTCGGCTTCGACGGCGCAATCGTCGCCTGCTCGTTCTTCCTCGCAAGCCCGTACATCATCGCCTGCTCGATCGCCGGTGCCGTGGTGATGAACGTCACGCTGGCGATGAACCATCGCAAGGATCGCTATATCGCGATGTAAGAAGACAGGCAGTTATGTTCGCGAGGGCGCAACGGCCAGCAAAGCAGTCGTGATGATGGCATCGCCGAACTCCCGCGAGACCGGGCGATGCCCGACAAGCAGCCGAAAAAATACCGGTCCGTAGATCATATCGAGCAAGGCCTCCAGATCAGGCGGTTGTGATATCTCGCCCCTTGCCAAGGCCTGCTCCAGGATGACGCGGCCGGCATTGCGGCTCGACAGGATCACCCGGTTGCGGAACGCCTTGGTGAATTCGCTTTCCGGGTCTGCCGCCGCCAGCGCCATCGTGATCTGGCGCCCGCGCGTGCTGGCAAAGGCCGTGACCAGCCCACGCATCTGCGCGCGCAACGCAACCTCAGCCGTTGCCCCCTTCGCCTCGACTTCCGGCATCGTGTTGACCAGCAGCGCAGCCATGGCCAGTTCCTGCGCATTCGCCCAGGAGCGGTAGATCGTCGGCTTGCCGACACCCGAGCGCGCGGCAACCGCCTCGACCGTCAAACGGCCGAAACCCTCCGTCATCAGAATATCATGGGCAGCTTGCAGTGCACGCCTCTGCGCAGCTTCGCTCGGCGGGCGACCGCGTTTTCTTGACTCGGTGTTTCCATCTTGACTCATATCATTACGATACGTAACGTTAATATACGACCCAGTCAAGGAGGAGCATCCGATGTCCGCTACCACCCGCAAAGTCAGCGTCTATTTCGTCGTGAAGAATGCAGTCCAGGCCATCGAATTCTACAAACAGGCTTTTGGTGCGCAAGAAATCTTCCGCATGACCGACCCCACCGATGGCCGCATCGGCCATGCAGAATTGCAGTTCGGCGAAACATTGATGATGCTCGCCGATGAATATCCAGATTTCGGCGCCCTGTCGCCGGACACGATCGGCGGATCGCCGGTGACGTTCCATGTCGACACCGGATCAACCGATGCCGCCGTGGCGCAGGCTCTTGCTGCCGGAGCGACCCTGCTGCGCGCCGCCGCCGATCAGAGCTTTGGCGAGCGGGTGGCGCAGGTGCTCGACCCCTACGGCCACCGCTGGATGTTGTCACAGACCATCGAACACGTAACGCCGGAGGAAATGCAGAAGCGCTGGAACGAAGGCGCATCGGCCTGAGCGTTGTTGCCTTGAAAATAGCCCAACCGGTCGCGCTGCCCGCGACTGTGATCAGTCCATCGTGCATGCTGTTTGGTCCGGGATTCTCACCGCAGCGACCGACATCCGCCGCAGATAATGCGTTCAGCCGTTTTCGCGGCCGATTCCTCTCTCCCGTTCACTCTGAGAAGACAGATGCCACCGCTCATGAAGCCGGTTGTCCGCTACAGGACGCATCACTGCCCGTCGTGTTTTTTTAGCTGGTCGATCGCATTCAATGCATCATAGGGAGACCAGCCAGCATCGACGGCTGCTTCCACCAACTGGGTTTCCACTTCCTGTTCGAGCTTTTGATAGAGTGGTTCGAGTGCCTCCTGAACGGTCAGGATATGATCATTCGGTGGAATGATTACCTTATCGGTTGCTGAAGACGGCATGCCCCTCTCCCTTTCGACTGCGCCTGTTTGATTTTGGCCGAATTGTTCGAACGCCCACCACGAAAGAAGGTTCCCTCGCGGCCGGGCAATTTTTCCATCGCAAACCACGCCCTTCAAATTCGCCATATTTGATCTACATTTGTTCGCGTGAACCAGATCGATTCCATCCCTCGTGCCAAAACGCAAATGCTCCTGCCCGCCCCTTTCCTGCGCTGGTTCGCAGACAAGGGCTGGCATCCGCGAGCGCATCAGCTGGAGCTTCTTTCGCGCGTGCAGGGCGGTGAAAACATGCTCCTGATCGCCCCGACCGGTGCAGGAAAGACGCTCGCTGGCTTCTTGCCCTCACTTGTGTCGCTGACGGAGCGCGGAAAGATCCCGCCGGGATCGGCCTTCACCGGCATCCACACGCTCTATATCTCGCCATTGAAGGCGCTCGCCGTCGATATCGAACGCAACCTGATGAAGCCAGTCGGCGACATGGGCCTGCCGGTCCGCATCGAAAACCGCACGGGTGATACGCCCGCCGCCAAGCGCCAGCGCCAAAAACTCAATCCGCCGGATATCCTGCTCACCACGCCGGAACAGGTAGCGCTACTCCTGGCCAATGGCGAAGCCGAGCGGTTCTTCAAGGACCTGAAATATGTCGTGCTCGACGAGCTGCATTCGCTGGTCACCTCCAAGCGCGGCCATCTGCTCTCGCTCGGGCTTGCCCGCCTGCGCCAACTGGCACCTGGCATGCAGGCCATCGGCCTGTCCGCCACCGTCGCCGACCCGATGGACCTGCAGCGCTGGCTGGCACCCCAGAGAGCGGGCGAAAACAATCATGCCGGATTGATCACGGTCACCGGCGGCGCACGGCCGGAAATTTCGATCATGCGGACGGATGAACGGGTACCGTGGGCCGGCCATTCCGCCGCCTATGCCATCGGCGATATTTACAAGGCGATCGGTGAAACCAAGACGACACTTCTGTTCGTCAACACCCGCAGCCAGGCGGAACGCGTCTTCCAGGAACTCTGGACGATCAACGACGACAACCTGCCGATTGCTCTCCATCACGGCTCGCTCGATGTCGGCCAGCGGCGCAAGGTCGAGGCGGCAATGTCCGAGAACAAGCTGCGCGCCGTCGTCGCCACCTCGACGCTTGATCTCGGCATCGACTGGGGCGATGTCGACATGGTCATCCATGTCGGCGCGCCAAAGGGCGCGTCGCGACTTGCCCAGCGTATCGGCCGCGCCAACCACCGCATGGATGAGCCCAGCCGCGCCATCCTGGTGCCGGCCAACCGCTTCGAAGTGATGGAGTGCCAGGCGGCGCTCGACGCCAATTACATCGGCGCGCAGGACACCCCGCCCGTCGGTAAGGGCGCGCTCGACGTGCTGGCGCAGCACGTGCTCGGCATGGCCTGTGCCGCGCCTTTCGATCCGCTGGCGCTCTACGCCGAGATCACCAGCGCCGCACCCTACGCCACTCTGACTTGGGATACCTTCGAACGTATCGTCGATTTCGTCGCGACCGGCGGCTATGCGTTGCGCGCCTACGAACGCTACACCAAGATCCGCAAGACGCCCGAGGGGTTCTGGCGCGTCTCCAATCCGATGATTGCCCAGCAATACCGCCTCAATGTCGGCACCATCATCGAATCGCCGATGCTCAACGTGCGCATGGTCAAGCACAACGCCCGCGGTTCCCTTGGCCGGGGCGGCATGGCGCTCGGCAAGGTCGAGGAATATTTCATCGAAATGCTGTCGCCCGGCGATACCTTCCTGTTTTCCGGCAAGGTGCTGCGCTTCGAGGGCATCCGCGAAAGCGAATGTCTGGTCAGCCAGGGTTACAAGCTGGACCCCAAGGTTCCCTCCTATAATGGCGGCAAGTTTCCGCTCTCCACCTACCTTGCCCAGCAAGTCCGCAAGATGCTCGCCGACCCCAGCCGCCACGCCACCCTGCCCGAACAGGTGCGCGACTGGCTGTCCCTGCAGAAAGACCTCTCGATGCTGCCGAAGGAAGATGAACTGCTGATCGAGACCTTTCCGCGCGGCAGCCGCCATTACATGGTGATCTATGCGTTCGAAGGGCGGCTCGCTCACCAGACTCTCGGCATGTTGCTGACCCGGCGGCTCGACCGCGCCGGGCTGAAACCGCTCGGCTTCGTCGCCACCGATTATTCACTGGCCATATGGGCGCTGGAGGATCTCGGCGAGGCTTTCACATCCCGGCGGCCGCAGCTTGCCGACCTGTTCGATGAGGATATGCTGGGCGATGATCTCGAAGCCTGGCTGAACGAGAGCTTCCTGTTGAAGCGCACCTTCCGCAACTGCGCCGTCATTGCCGGACTGATCGACCAGCGGCATCCCGGCAAGGAAAAGAGCGGCCGCCAGGTGACGGTGTCGGCCGACCTTATCTACGACGTGCTGCGCAGCCACGAGCCGGACCATATCCTGCTGGAGGCCACCCGCAACGATGCCTCTACCGGGCTTTTGGAGATCGAGCGGCTTGGCGATATGCTGTCACGAATCAAGGGCCACATCACCCATCGTCCGCTCGACCGCATCTCGCCGCTGGCCGTTCCGGTCATGCTGGAAATCGGCAAGGAAGCGGTCAATGGCGATGCGCAGGACTTTTTGCTCGCCGAAGCCGCCGACGAACTGTTTGCGGATGTAATGGCCACGGCATCGCCATAAACCTTGCTCAAAGACTGACCGACAACGCCGCGCCGGAAACCCAATGCACCGCATCGCCCAAGCCATTTCTGCCCTTCCGGACAATCCGGCGCTGTCGGCCCGCATCGTCGTCAACGGCGTGATCGGCATCTGCGATCCGCTCGGCGGGCTGTATCTACCCGATCTCGATATTCTCGTCGTCTCCGACCTGCATCTGGAAAAGGGCTCGGCCTTTGCCCGCCGCGGCATGATGCTGCCGCCCTATGACACGCTGGCGACATTGCGCATCCTCGACGCGGTGATCTCGCGGCACAATCCGAAAACTGTCATCAGCCTCGGCGACAATTTTCACGACCGGGTTGGCTCGGCCCTGATGCCCGACCTGTTTCGCAGCATGATCGAAACCATGGCGCGCGGCCGCGAATGGATCTGGATCAACGGCAACCACGATCCTGACGGCACCACCGCCCTGCCCGGCGCATCGATGGACGAACTCACCCATTCCGGCCTGATCTTCCGCCACGAGCCGGCGCTGAATGCGTCCACGGGCGAAATCGCCGGCCATCTGCATCCGTCGGCCACCGTACGGCGGCGCGAAAAATACATGCGCCGCGCCTGCTTTGCCACCGATGGCCGCCGCCTGATCATGCCCGCCTTCGGCGTCACCACCGGCGGCCTCGACCTGCGTCATCAGGCCATGCGCGGCCTCTTCGACCACCAGAGCCTTGTCGCCCATATGCTGGGGCGGGACCGGATTTATTCGGTGCGGTTTGCCAATTTGCTCGGCTAGGACGCCGTTTTCTCCGTCTCATAGCGCAGAATGACGCCGCCCGACTCCAGTGGCCGGGATTCCAGCAGTTTCAGCGGCTTGCGCTTGGCTGCAGGTTTGAACAGCGGTGTTCCCTTGCCGAGCAGGACCGGTACGACGCAGAGCATGATCTCGTCGATCACATCGCTTTGCAAAAGCGACGAGACGAGGTCGGCACTGCCGAAAATGTAGATATTCTTCTCAGTCGCCCGCTTCAATTGCGCGAGTTCGCCGGCAATGTCCTTGGCGATGCGGCTGTTATTCCAATCCGCCGTGTCCAGCGTACGCGACGCGACGATCTTTGGAAGCGCGTTCATGTAGGCCTTGACCTCGGTGTCGTCTTCCGCGGTCGTCCAATAGGCTTTCATGCCCTCATAGGTCACCCGGCCAAAGACCAGCGCTGCGGCCTTCTTGCCGAACTCCTTGCTCGGCGCCTCAAGTTCCGGCCCCCAGGCCTGCATGTGAAAATCGAGATCCCATTTCTTCACCCCTTCGAAATAGCCGTCGAGGGTAACAAGATTCCAGACGATGACCTTGCCCATATCGATCTCCTTCGATCAAAACAGATTGGCATTCGCAAACTGGCCTGACGTTAATCAAACAGATTGCAAAATGCAATCGGTTTCCATGAAGACGCCGATAGGCGGAGTCACAGTTTCTCAACCCGGGAATCGCCCCATCCAACCGGCCTGCCGTCGGCCGAGCGTAATGCCAACTTTTCAACCGGTTTCCCGGCAACCACGTCCACCAGAACGGAATGCCGTTCGCCAGGCGCGTAAAGATGCTCCTGCCCCCATTGCCGCAACGCCACGACGACGGGAAAGAGCGCGCGGCCTTTTTCCGTCAGCAGATAGTCCTGATAGGCACTGCCATCGGACGCTGGTGCCGTTTCCAGCACGCCACAGTCGACAAGATCCCGTAGCCGGGCCGTCAGCATGCCCTTGGCGATGCCGAGGCTGCGGCGGAATTCGCCGAACCGGCTGATGCCATCGAATGCGTCGCGAACGATCAGCAACGACCACCAGTCGCCGATCGCATCAAGCGCGCGGGCAACCGGGCAATCCGCCTCTGTCAGGCTTGTGCGTTTCAAAATCGTCACTCCGCTATCGATATGCGGTCTTAAAATAAGACTAGACTCACGTTGAAGCAACTGGTCTTATTATAGGACTACATAAACAAAAATTATGTGAGGCCCCAGTGACGGATATGACGAGAAATGCCCCGGCCGGATTTTCCGGCGCAATGACCATGATATTTGCCGTGGCGGGCGGATTGAGCGTGGCGAACGTGTATTACGCCCAGCCTTTGCTCGCTGCGATGGCTCAGGATTTCGGCATCGGCACGGCGTCTATCGGCATCATCGTGACGGTGACACAGATCGGCTATGCCCTGGGGTTAATATTCATCACGCCGCTTGGAGACATTCTCGACAGGCGCCGGCTGATCACCGTACAATCGGTGCTGTTGTCCGTGGCGCTGATCGCCGCCGGGCTTGCGTCAAGTGTCGGCCTGTTCATGGCAGCCATGATTGCCGTCGGGCTGCTGTCCGTTCTGGTCCAGACGTTGATCGCCTTCGCCGCTGTCCTCGCCAGCCCGGTTACCCGCGGCAGGACCGTCGGCATCGTCACCAGCGGCGTGGTCATCGGCATCCTCTGCGCCCGGTTCGTCTCGGGCGTGCTGTCGGATATCGGCGGATGGCGATCGGTCTACCTGACTTCGGCGGCGCTGACCCTGATCATGGCTATCATACTCCACCGGATGCTGCCGGATCACCGCGAGGAGCAGCCAAAGCCGGGCTATGGGAGCCTGCTGCGCTCCATCCCTGTTCTGTTCATCGAGGAGCCGGTGTTGCGCCAGAAGGCTGGCATGGCGTTCCTGATCTTCGCCGTATTCAGTATTTTCTGGACATCGCTGGCGCTGCCGCTCGGCGCCGAACCGCACTCGATGTCGCATACCGCGATTGGCCTCTTCGGCCTTGCGGGCGTTGCCGGTGCGCTTGCCGCAGGAGGCGCGGGACGGTTGGCAGACCGGGGTTTGGGCAACCGGACAACAGGCGTTTCGCTCGGCCTGCTTTTGGCCTCCTGGGGTTTGATTGCCATGCTCCCCACATCGATACCCGCCCTGATCGCTGGCACGGTGCTTCTGGATCTGGCCATCCAGGCCATCCATGTCACCAACCAGAGTGCCATCCTGTCGATCCGGCCGGAGGCCAAAAGCCGGATCATCGGCGGCTACATGGTGTTCTACTCAGCAGGCAGTGCCAGCGGCGCCATCGCATCGACGGCGATCTACGCTCAAGCAGGCTGGGCGGGCGTCTGTTTCTTGGGAAGTGCCGTCAGCTTATTGGCCCTGATCTACTGGGCGGCCACGCTGCCGCGCCGGAGACAACGGCCGGTGGAGCCCTGCCAGGCCGGCTAGAACGCGTTGAACGTCAGCGTCGTCAGCGACCGGTTGATGCCCGGCACGGTGGCGATGTTGTCGTTGATGAACTTGCCGATATCCTGCTCTTCATCGACATAGACCTTGATCAGCAGGTCATAGTCGCCGCTGGTCGAATACATCTCCGAGACGATTTCCTTCTTGTAGATCACGTCGGCGACTTCATAGGTCTTGCCGGGGGCGCATTGCAGCTGGACGAAAATCGGCTTCATGGCTCAGTCTCCTGATGTTTCGATCGCAAATAGCCTGTTTTGAAGACAAGGCAAAGCCGGATGCGGTTAATCCCTGCGGAAGACGATGCTGGCCAGCCAGCCGGTGATCACGGCCAGAAGCACGGCAACCATACCGTACAGGAACGGCTGCTCATGCGCTGCGGTGGTGATCGCCTGTTCGAGACCGGTCTTGACCACCCGCAGTTCCAGCGCCTTGGCGGCAACGAAAAGGCCGTCACGGAACAGATAGGCGCGCACGATATGCGACCCGTTCGGCACGTCGGCCGGCAGCCGCAGGGAGGCCTTGAACAGGCTGGAGCTGATGAACTGCACCCCGCCGGGGTCGCGCTGGTAGATGCCGGTGGTTTCCCGCAGCCGCCGGAACGCGTCGCGGAATTCGGTCAGGTTGCTGCCATCACCGATAAAACCGATCGGTGTCAGCGGCATGTGATCGACGCCGATACCCATGTTGTTCATGTCGCCAGGCGGCGCGATCGTTTCGATGTCGCGCGTACTCGACAACGAATAGGATTCCGGCACTTTTTCGAAGGTCATCGATTTGGTGTTGATCCAGATGCCGAAAACGCGCTCCTTGCGGCGCACCGTGGTGTTTTCCTTCGGCCCTTCCAGCGCCACGACAATATTGTACTTTCCCTGCGCCAAAAGACCGGGATCGGCGCCATCAATGGCGCCGAAGATCGTCAGGTCGGCACCGCGAAAATCCGAGGTGATGGCGATCTCGTCGGTGGAAATTCCGATATCGAGCTTTTCAGTAAAATCGAGTGGTTCCGCCTGCGCGGCAAGCGGCGCGGCAAACAGCAGACCGGAGAGCAAAAGGGCCAGATACGTCCGCATCAGAAGCCGAGCCCCGCGGAAACGATCGAATAGACTTCCTTTGGCGGGATCACCAACTCAATGGCAAGACGGATGCCGACGGCGAGAACCAGAAGTGCCAGAAGCGCCCGCAACTGTTCGCCGCGCAATCTCTGCCCGACCCGCACGCCATATTGCGCGCCAATAACGCCGGCGATCATCAAAACGAAGGCCAGCACGATATCGACGGTGTAATTGGCCGACGCCTGGACGATGACGGTATAGGCGGAGACGAAGATGATCTGAAACAGCGAGGTGCCGACGACAACGTTCGTCGGGATGCGCAGCAGATAGATCATCGCCGGCACCATGATGAAGCCACCGCCAACGCCCATCACCGACGTCAAAATGCCGATGCAGAAGCCGAGCACTGCGACCGGGATGACGCTCAGATAGATCTTGGACTTCTTGAACCGCATCTTCAGCGGCAGGCGGTGGACCCAGTTGTGATGGCCCGGCCGCTTCAGCGTCACAGTCTCGTTCTTGGATGCCCGGCGCAGCGCGTTGATGCTCTCCCATAGCATCAACGAGCCGACCGTGCCGAGCAGAAGCACATAGGCGAGCGAAATCACCAGGTCGAGCTGACCGATGCGGCGCAGCAGCGAGAAGATCCAGATGCCGACCGTCGCGCCCGCCAGACCGCCGCAGAGCAACACGGTTCCAAGCTTGATATCGATCGTACCACGCCGGAAATGGGTGATGGCGCCGGAGATCGAGGAGGCAACCACCTGGTTTGCGCCGGTGGCGACGGCAACGACAGGCGGGATATTGTAGAAGATCAGAAGCGGCGTGATCAGGAAGCCGCCGCCGACACCGAACATGCCAGACAAAAAGCCGACGGCCGCGCCCATTCCCAGGATGATGAAAATGTTCACCGACAACTCTGCAATGGGCAGATACACCGTCACGGCCAGACCTCTAAATATGCCAATAGCCCGCAAGGCGGGCGGAAAACATCAAAGTGGCAAGTGATTCACCACGGGAGATAGGGAATGAAACAGTCTTGAAAACCAATTATAAAATTGCGAATTCAACGCCGTTCCGTCATGCGCCCCGGCGCCTGGCCTGTCAACCTTTTGCAGGCTCTGACCGTAACCCGTAGCATGTCACTGTGTCCGGCCGGTCTGCGGCATTATTGCGGCCGCAGACGCCGTTCTTAGGCATCACCGGCCAAATCGCCGGCCTGTGCCTGAATGGACACAGGATGCCTTAGCCGTTGCGCTTCAACAATTCCTTGACGAGCGCGTCGGTGATCTGGCCCGTCGGCTCCTGGTTGATCGACTTTTGGAAAGCCTTGATCGCCGAGATGGTCTTCTGGCCCATCTCGCCATCGGGCTTGCCGGCGTCGAAGCCGTTGTTGTTGAGGATCGCCTGAATATTGCGCAGCGCCTTCTTCATGTCGACCGATGCGGTCTTGGTGCCCTTGCCGACCCAGGTATCCGGCACGTCGACCGAATTGGCCTTGGCGTCGAGTGGGGTCTGCTTCCAGGCATCGAATTTCGCCTTGGCGCTTTTCAACTGGTCGGGCTTCAAAGCCTTGCCAACTTCATCGCGCTTCTGGCCGGCATCGGCATCGCCATCGCGGGCAGCGATCGAAAACCACTTGTAGGATTCTTCGAGATCCTGGCTTACCCCGTTGCCGCGGGCATAGAGGATGGCGAGGTTGAACTGGCTGTCACGGATACCGCGATCGGCAGCCATGCCAAACCACTTGCCGGCGCCAGCGAAATCAGGCGCAGCCCCACCACCACTTGCCAGCATGACGGCAAGATTGTGCATGGCGCTGGCATTGCCCTTTTCGGCCGCCTGCTGGTAGAGCGTACGCGCCTTGGTCAGGTCGCGGCTGACGCCGGTGCCCTTTTCGTAGAGGCTAGCCAGGCGATATTCGGCAGGCGTGACACCGGCATCGGCAGCGCGCTGATACCATTTCGCAGCCTGGGCGAGATCGGCCTTGATGCCGCGGCCTTCGGTATAGACGGCACCCACTTCGAACAGGGCCAGCGGATCGCCCTTGCGGGCAGCTTCGGCCAGCGCCTCCGGCTTGATTTCGGCGGGAACGATCAGTGCGGCTTCGCCTGTGGCAGGCTGCGCGGCTGCCGTGCTGGCCTCGTCATTTGCGGTTTCCGGGGCAGTCCCTTCGATCACTGGCGACAGCATCCGGGCATTGACGGTTCCGGTTTCCGGCATGGCCTGAGCTGCGGCGTCCGGCAATTTGGCGTCCGGCTGCACGGTTTCAGAAACGGTCGTTTCCGGCGGCATCCCTTGCGGGGCATCACCCGATGTCTCCCCGAGAGCCTGATCCCCGGACTGTGGTTGCAATGTGCTGAGCGGCTCGACATCCGTGTCGGCGGTCTCGATCGCAGGCGCTACATTCGCGGTGGCCGGCATGTCAGCGGCAACCGGTGTTTCAACCTTCTGCTCGATGGCAGCTACCGGCGCTTCGACCGGCGCCTTTTCGCCGCGGATCAGCGTGTTGACCAGCGGATAGGACATGATCGCCAGGAGCACGGCGCCGACCGCCATCAGGATCGGACGGCGATGACGGGACAGTGCGCCGCCAATCGGCGAAGCGCTGGCACCGCCCTTGCCGCGGTTCATCGAATCGACCTCTTCGGCGGCCTGCTGGGCAGCCCGGCGGGCGGCAGCGATGAAATCCGCCTTGTCCGTTTCGCTTGGCGGCGCATTGCGGCCGGTCTGACCGGCGCGAACCCGCTCGAGGATTTTCTTCACATCCGGAACGCCGGAGCCAGGCTCCAGCAATTGGTTTGCCACATCCGGCTCGATGGCATCAGCCGCATCGATCGACGGCGTCGGGTCGATGACCTGACGTTCGGCGGCAAGAACGGGCTCCGTGCGCTTGCTGGTAAACCGCTTGGTCAGCCCCGCGAGAAGACTGGGCTTTGAAGCAGGCAGCGGCGCTGTCTTGATATCGCTCTGGTGCACCGCCGCTTGCTCCGTGACGACGGCAACGGCTTCCGCAACCTCTTCACGCGATGGACCAGCAGGCTCTGCCTCGGTGACAAACCCCTGCATGTCGCGCTTCAGGTCTTCGTAACGGCGTCCGAAATCAGCTTCGGCGAAGGGATCGTCCTGCGTCTCGAAAACCGGTTGCTCGGCTCTGGGCATCTGCGGTTGAACGTCCCGCGTCCCGAAGACGCGCGGCGCATCCGGTTCCTGGCCGCGCTCTTCCAGCCGCTCCAGCTTTTCGGCGATATGCACAAGGGTTTCGTGCAGCGCTTCAAACGTGCGCGCCGTGCGCTCCTCGCTCGAGCGGCTCATGTCTTCCAGAACCTTGAGATCGTCGGCCAGCGCCGAGATCGCAGCCATGTCCGTGCCACCGGAAGCAGACTGGCCAACGCCATTCTTCGAATAGGCTTCCATGACCGCTTCGGCCGCCTGGCGGGCTGCCTCGATGATGTATTCATCACTGGTCGCCAGATAATCCTCAAGCGCGCTCATCCGGCCTTCGAACTCGGCAGGAACAGCAGCCGGCGCCATGTCGCGCGGTTGGCTGACAAGGCTCGACAGGTTGGCGATCTGATCCTGCAGGCTGCGCAGGATCTCGCTGTCGTCAAATGGCGCCGCCTGGGTTTCCTCGAGGCGGGTGGCGATATCCGACAGCCGGCCTTCGAGCCGGTCGAAACGGGCGTCGCCCATATCGGACGTCGCAGGCGCGTCAAGCTGGTCGATGCGGCGGGCAAGATCATCGAGGCGCTCGGCGAGCGCATCGTTGACCGAACCCTGGTCGAGCGCATCGATCTTGCGGGAGATGTCAGCGAGATATCCCGTCAGGTCCGGCAGTGCGGACGCCTTCTGCGAGCGCTCCAGCATCTGCGATAACTGTTCGAGACGCTCTTCTAGACGGACGGCGGCTTCTTCGTTGGCCAGTTCCTCGACGCGAGCAGCCAAGGCCTCGATGCGCGAACCAACGCCGTTGTCGCTCGGGCGCTGCAGGCTGTCGATCTGGCGGGAAAGGTCGGCAAGACGGCCCTCGACGCGGGTCACGCCGGCGCTGTCAGGGCCGCTCGCGCGGCCGCTGGCAACGATGGCACGGCTGATCTCGTCGAGACGCGCATCCAGATCGGCAAATTGCGATGCCATATGACGATCGTCAGGCTGCATGTGGCGGCCGATCATTTCGATCGCCTGCGCCACCGAAATCAGCTTATCCTCCAAGGCGTGAATGGCCGGGCCGCTATTCATCGAGCCGATCTGCGACTTGATTTCGTCGAGCCGGTAGGCGAGCGCCACCAGTTCGTCGTCGCGGTTGGAATCAAACGCATTCATCCGATCTTCGACGCCGGTCCAGCGTGCTTCCATGCGGTGCACGCTGTCCTCGCGGGCAAGACCGTCGATCATGATGCGCAGTTCGTCAAACTCGACCTTCAACGCGTCGGCCTGCGATGGCGATGCCTGACGGCCAAGCTGGTTGATGCTGTCGGACAGACGCTGCAGATCGCCGCGGATATCCTCCGCCATCGTCTGGTCCTGAGCCGCATCGGCAGTAATGCCACGAATTTCGGCGCGCAGCGTCGTCATCTCGCGCGACAGGCCGTCGGCGATATCCTTCTTCAATTCCTGGCGCAGGCCAACAAGCGCCTGGGCGATCTCGGCCATAGCCGGATCGGGGCGCTGCGGCTCACTGCGGTATTGTTCCGAGCGTAAGGGCTCGCTGCGGACAGGTTCCGGACGCTGGTGGGTGGGTTCGGGGCGCAGGCTCTCTGGGCGCAGATTTTCCTGGCGGACCGTTTCGCGGCGGAACGGCTCGCTGCGATAGACCTCGCTGCGCAACTGTTCGCTGAGCGGTGGTGCCGCCGGCAGTTCGCGGCGGGGCTGCGCAGGTGCCTGGAATGCTGGGGGTTGATATGCCGGGGCCTGGGAAACGCTGTGCTCCTCATAGGAACGCGGCGCCGCACGGGACTGGATACGTTCGCGAACGGTGTCCCGGTCACGGACAGCATCGCGTTCCCGGATAGCATCGCGCTCCCGCGTAGCCGTCAGTGTCCGTTGCCGCTGCATGATTTCCGTGATCGGGTCTGGAACAGCCACCGGACCATCAGCCGGGACACGGCCCCGCTGATCACGCCCAGCCGTTCCCATCAATCCTTCGATGCGCGCTTCCAAGCCTTCGATCGTGCGGTTCAGCGCGTCGAGTGACGACCTGTCGCCATAGGACTGGGCGCCTGGACGGGGAGTGTTTGATCGCGATCCGTTCATCGTTCTTCGCCTCTTTCATCGGCCTTGATCGGAATCCGGGCTTCTGAAAGGCAAATCCCCGCCTCTCGGGAGTTCCGGTACCGATCCGGACAGAGCTGCAACGACGCGAAGACAAAACTATTGCAACTGTGACCATCTCAACACGCACTTTCACGAAACGTGGTAAATAAGCCGTTAACCTGACTGAAAATTTTTTAACGATTTGGGCGCATGCTGCCGTCGGGAGGCTTCCACATGACAGTTTCGGCACATCCGGCTCGCCGGATCCCCTGATCGATCAAATTTTGACCCTCCGCAAATTTTGACGTTTACGCGCACGTCAAAGTTTTGTAGCATGATGGAAATCACATGGAGCGCTGCTGGAGAAGCCGCCCCGTGACACGGTTACAGGTGAGGAACACGAGACATGCCCAGCTACAAGGCCCCGGTCGAAGACACGCTTTTCATTCTCAACGACGTTCTCGGCATCGAGCGCTACAACAACCTTCCCGGCTTTGCCGACGCAACACCCGACATGATCGAGGCGATCGTCCGCGAAGCGGCCAAGCTTGCCGAGGAAGTGCTGTTCCCAGTCAACCTGTCCGGTGACCAGGAAGGCTGCGAGCGCAACGACGATGCGACAGTGACCACACCAAAGGGCTTCAAGCAGGCCTTCGACCAGTATCGCGAAGGCGGCTGGCTCGGCCTGTCAGTGCCGGAAGAGTTTGGCGGCCAGGGTCTGCCTTACACACTGCATACCGCGATCGGCGAATACATGTCCTCCGCGAACATGGCGCTCACCATGTATCCGGGCCTGACGCAGGGCGCCATCGCCGCCATCCTCGTTCACGGCACCGATGCGCAGAAGGCAACCTATCTGCCGAAGATGGTTTCGGGCGAGTGGACCGGCACCATGAACCTGACGGAACCGCATTGCGGCACCGATCTCGGCCTGCTCCGCTCCAAGGCCGTGCCGCAAGGCGACGGCTCCTACAAGATTTCCGGCCAGAAGATCTTCATCTCGGCTGGCGAACACGACATGTCGGACAATATCATCCACTTGGTTCTCGCCCGTATCGAAGGCGCGCCGGACGGAGTGAAAGGGATCTCGCTGTTCATCGTGCCGAAATTTCATGTCGAGGCTGATGGCACCGTCGGCGCGCGCAATACGGTTTCCTGCGGTGCGATCGAGCACAAGATGGGCATCCACGGCAATTCGACCTGCGTGATGAACTATGACGACGCCATCGGCTATCTTATCGGCACGGAGAACAAGGGCTTGAACGCCATGTTCGTGATGATGAACGAAGCCCGTCTCGGCGTTGGCCTGCAGGGCCTGTCGGTGGCCGAAGTCGCCTATCAGAACGCCGCCAACTATGCCCGTGACCGTATCCAGGGTCGCTCACTCTCCGGCGCCAAGGCTCCCGACAAGAAGGCTGACCCGATCATCGTCCATCCGGACGTCCGCCGCACTCTGATGACCATCAGGGCGTTCAACGAGGCCGGCCGCGCCTTCACGCTGTGGACGGCGCTGAAGTCGGACATCGCCCATCGCGGCGACAACGATGCGGATCGCCAGGCAGCCGACGACATTCTCGGTCTGATGACCCCGATCCTCAAGGGTGTGCTCACCGACAAGGGCTTCGATCACGCCGTCATGGCCCAGCAGATTTTTGGCGGCCACGGCTATATCGAAGAACACGGCATGAGCCAGTATGTCCGCGATGCCCGCATCGCCATGATCTACGAAGGCGCCAACGGTATCCAGGCGCTCGATCTCGTCGGCCGCAAGCTGGCGCTGAACGGTGGCCGAGCGATCGCGGCGCTGTTCAATGAGATCGGTGATTTCTGCGAAGAGAACCGTTCTGACGAAAAGCTGGTGACCTACACCAAGGGCCTGAAGAAGGGCTTGAACGACCTGCAGGCCTCCACCATGTGGTTCATGGGCAATGCCATGGCAAAGCCCGACAATGCCGGTGCCGGTTCGACCGACTACATGCACCTCTTCGGCCTCGTCGTGCTTGGCTACATGTGGGCGAAGATTGCCAAGACGGCCGAGGAAAAGCTGGCCGAAGGCGCTGGCGACCGCGAGGCCTACCTGAAGAACAAGCTGATCACGGCAAAATTCTTCATGGAGCGCATCATGCCGGAAACGGCACTGCGCAAAGCCCGCATCGAAACCGGCGCCGACACAATGATGGCACTGGATGCGGCAGCGTTTTGATTGAGCTTGCCTCTTCTCCCCATCGGGGAGAAGGTGGCCCGAAGGGCCGGATGAGGGGGCGCCGAAGGCGCCACGTATTTGGCTCCGGCTTCACCGGAGCCCCCTCATCGCCTCGCGTTGCTCGGCACTTCTCCCCGCTGGGGAGAAGAGGAAAACAACAGTTTCACGGCGCAAGGCCGACAGGGAGAAAACAATCATGACCGACGTCTTCATTTACGACCACGTGCGCACGCCGCGCGGCCGGGGCAAGAAGGATGGCGCACTGCACGAAGTGCCGACGCCGCGTCTGGCTGCCAAGGTTCTGGAAGCGCTGCGCGACCGCAACGGGCTCGACACGTCGACCGTCGACGACATCATCATGGGCTGCGTCGATCCCGTGTTCGAAGCGGGCGCCGTCATCCCCAAGGCCGCCGCCTTCGAGGCCGGTTATTCGAACCGCGCGCCGGGCATGCAGATCTCCCGTTTCTGCGCCTCGGGTCTCGATGCCGTCAATTTCGCCGCCGGCAAGATCGCCGCTGGCGCCGATGACATCGTCATTGCCGGTGGCGTCGAGAGCATGTCGCGTGTCGGCATGGGCATGTCGGGCGGCGCCTGGTACATGGATCCGTCCGTCAACTTCCCCGGCTATTTCATGCCGCAGGGCGTCTCGGCCGATCTGATCGCCACAAAGTATGGCTTCTCCCGTGAGGACGTCGATGCCTATGCCGTCGAGAGCCAGAAGCGCGCCGGCCATTCCTGGGACAATGGCTATTTCAACAAGTCCGTCATTCCGGTAAAGGATCAGAACGGCATCACCATCCTCGCCAAGGACGAGCATATGCGTCCGACGACGACGATGCAGAACCTTGCGTCGCTCAACCCGTCGTTCCAGATGCCGGGCGAGATGGGCGGCTTCGAGGCCGTCGGCATCCAGGCGCATCCGGAAATCGAGCGGATCAACTACGTCCACCACGCTGGCAATTCTTCCGGCATCGTTGACGGCTCAGCCGCGGTTCTCGTCGGCTCCAAAGCCGGTGGCGAGGCGATGGGCCTGAAGCCCCGCGCCCGTATCAAGCATTTCGCCAATATCGGCTCCGATCCGGCGCTGATGCTGACCGGCCCGGTCGATGTCACAGAAAAGCTGTTGAAGCGCGCCGGCATGACCATCGGCGATATCGACCTGTTCGAGCTCAACGAGGCCTTTGCCGCCGTCGTGCTCCGCTACATGCAGGCCTTCGACATTCCGCATGACAAGATCAACGTCACTGGCGGCGCTATCGCCATGGGCCACCCGCTCGGCGCCACCGGCGCGATGATTTTGGGCACCGTACTCGACGAGTTGGAACGCCGCGGCCTGCAGACCGCGCTCGTGACGCTCTGCATCGGCGCCGGCATGGGCACGGCGACGATCATCGAGCGGGTATGAGGTCTTTCCCTCCCCCTTGTGGGGAGGGTGGGCCAAAGGGCCGGGAGGGGTTTTCGCCACGTGGCAGGAAGCCCCTCCCCAACCCCTCCCCACAAGGGGGAGGGGCTTACCCAGCCGGATCGCCCTCAATTTCAGGCGGCGGCATCGAGCGAAGCCAAGATTTCAAGGGAGAGGAATTCCCACATGACCACCTACACCAATTTCACTATCGAGACCGACGCTGACGGCATTGCGCTCATCACCTGGGACATGCCCGGCAAGTCGATGAACGTCTTCACCGTCGAGGTGATGAAGGAACTCGACGCCATCGTTGACCAGACCGTGGCCGACGAAGCCGTCAAGGGCGTCGTCTTCACGTCCGGCAAGTCCAGCTTCTCCGGCGGCGCCGATCTGTCGATGATCAAGGGCATGTTCACGTTCCAGCAGGAACAGAAAAAGATCGATCCGGACAACGCCGCGCAGAAGCTGTTCGAGCTCACCGGCCAGATGACCGGCCTGTTCCGCAAGCTCGAAACCTCAGGCAAGCCGTGGGTTTCGGCGATCAAC
Source organism: Rhizobium sp. Root1334 (assembly GCF_001426665.1). Lineage (GTDB taxonomy): Bacteria > Pseudomonadota > Alphaproteobacteria > Rhizobiales > Rhizobiaceae > Pararhizobium. The sequence continues at coordinate 973,325 of NZ_LMEY01000001.1, forward strand.
GGCACCTGCATAGGCGGCGCATTTGAGTTGTCGCTCGCCTGCCACGGCCGCGTTGCCGCCAATTCCAAGTCGGTGAAGCTGGCTCTGCCCGAGGTCAAGGTCGGCATCTTCCCGGGTGCGGGCGGTACGCAGCGCGTTCCGCGGCTCACCAATGCGCAGGATGCCCTGCAGATGATGACGACCGGTTCATCGCTCACGCCGCAGCGCGCCAAAGCCATGGGCTTGATCCACGAGATCGCCGAACCCGCCGAACTGATCAATACCGCCAAGGCGATGATCAAGAATGGCCTGAAGCCCGTCCAGCCCTGGGATGAAAAGGGCTACAAGGTTCCGGGCGGCGGCATCTGGACACCGGCAGCGGCGCAGCTCTGGCCAGCCGCATCCGCCATCCTGCGCCGCGAAACCTCCGGCAACTATCCGGGCGGCCTTGCCATCCTTAAATGCGTCTACGAAGGCCTGCAGGTTCCCTTCGATACCGGCCTGAAGATCGAGCAGCGCTACTTCACCGAAATCCTGCAGACCACCGAGGCGTTCTCGATGATCCGCTCGCTGTTCGTCTCGATGCAGGAACTCGGCAAGGGCGCCCGCCGCCCCGCCGGCGTGCCGAAGACCGAGCTGAAGCAGATCGGCGTCGTCGGCGCCGGCTTCATGGGCGCGTCGATCGCCTATGTCGCCGCGGCCGCCGGCATCGAAGTCACCCTGATCGATCGTGACATCGAGGCCGCAACCAAGGGCAAGGCCCATTCGGAAGGCCTGGTCAAGGATTCCATTGGTAAGGGACGGCTAACGCAGGACGACGCGGCGGCCCTTCTTTCCCGCATCACGCCGTCGGCCGATTACAACGACCTGAAGGGCATCAAGCTCGTCGTCGAAGCTGTGTTCGAAGACCGCCAGGTCAAGAAGGACGTGATCGAGAAAGTCGAGGCCGTCCTGTCCGAAGACGCCATCTTTGCCTCCAACACCTCGACCCTGCCGATCACTGGCCTTGCCAAGAATTCGAAGCGCCCGGCGCAGTTCATCGGCATCCACTTCTTCTCGCCGGTCGAAAAGATGATGCTGACGGAAGTCATCCTCGGCAAGGAAACCGGCGACGCGGCGCTTGCCACCGCGCTCGATTTTGTCGCCGCGATCAAGAAGACGCCGATCGTCGTCAACGACACGCGCGGCTTCTATGTCAACCGTTGCGTCTTCCGCTATATCCACGAAGCCTATGACATGCTGATCGAAGGCGTGCCGGCGGCGATGATTGAAAATGCGGCCAAGATGGCCGGCATGCCGGTCGGACCGCTGTCGCTCAACGACGAAGTGGCGATAGATCTTTCCCAGAAGATCCTGAAAGCCTCGATCGCCGATCTCGGCGAAGGCTCTGTCGATCCGCGCCACATGACGCTGATCAACAAGCTGGTTGACGATCTCGACCGCCGCGGCCGCAAAAATGGCAAGGGCTTCTATGAATATCCGGCCAAGCCGGCGAAGAAGTTCCTGTGGCCCGGCCTCAAGGACCTCTTTGCCCAGAAGCCGGCGGAAAGCTTCGACGTCGAAACGATCAAGCAGCGCTTCCTCGTCACCATCGCGCTCGAAGCCGCCCGCACCATCGAAGAAGGCATCGTCACCGACCCGCGCGAAGCCGATGTCGGCTCGATCCTCGGCTTCGGTTTTGCCCCTTATACCGGCGGCACGCTGAGCTATATCGACGGCATGGGCGTGAAAACCTTCGTGGCACTCTGCGAAAAGCTCGCCGCTTCCTACGGCGATCATTTCCAGCCGACGCCGTTGCTCAAGGACATGGCCGCTAAGGGCGAGACCTTCTACGGGCGGTTTGACCCCTATGCAGCGGCCGCCAAGGCTGCCTGACAAGGGACGCTGATATCCGGCGACATTCACAACCAACAGTCAGGCCCTCCGGGGCCTGAAGGCCCCTCGCCGCGCAGACGCGCGGCGGCTGGATGCCTGTGACAAACACAGGCATGACGGAGCTTGGGGGGCCGCACATGCCAGCCAACAAGCCCCGAGGGGCCGGCCTCTGCAAGTGTCTGAAGGCAATGCCCCTAGCCAGACGCCTCCCAAACGATACACTCGCCACCACGCCAACCCGGACCACCCCATGGACGCCTCCCCCCATGCCTTCACCACCCCAGCCGAATGGGACACATGGCTTGCCGCCAACCACGCCCAGTCCACCGGCATCTGGCTACTGATCGCCAAGAAGAACGCCAAAAGGCCGCTGATCACCATCGGCGAGGCGCTGGATGTTGCGCTCTGCTACGGCTGGATCGACAGTCAGCGGAAGGGCTTTGACACAGAATGCTATCTGCAGCGCTATTCGCCGCGGCGGGGCAAAAGCCCGTGGTCGCGGTTGAATGTCGACCGGGTAGCCGCGTTGATCGAGGCCGGGCGGATGCAGGCGGCGGGTCTTGCGGAGGTGGCGGCAGCCAAGGCGGACGGCCGCTGGGTGATGGCCTATGAGCCACAGCGCCATGCCGGGCTGCCGGAGGATTTGGTCGCAGCGCTGAACGGCAATGCGAAAGCCGCTGCCGTATTTGCGGCACTCGACAAGACCGGCCAATACGCGCTGATCCTGCCGCTCCTGAAAGCCACCACGCCAAAAATCCGGCTGGCCCGTCTCGAGAAGGCCATCGCCCGCCTCAGCGGGGATAAATAAAGTCCGCCTTTGCCGTCAAAGGCCGCTGCGCCCGGCATTTCGAATAAAAAACCATCCCCGTTCATCCCCGGCCTGAAAAATGCGGCCATACGTCTTCCCGTCTCAGCCGCCGGAGTGTTTCGCGAGACGGTCGCGGGCAGGTGGAGGCCGGCGCAGCGGATGAAACGGGTACATACAAAAACCGCCGGCAATGCCGGCGGTCGAAGCTTGAAGTCGCGGTGGATGCAGCGCTTAGGCTGTCATGCCCTGGATGGCCGAGACCTGCCAGTCGCCACCGCGCTTGCGCAGGAACGTCCAGAGTTCGACGGTTTCCGTCAGGTTGTCCGGATCGCCCTCGACGACACGGCCGGTGGCGCGGTCGCGCACCACATCGATGCTTTCGTAGCGCATCGCGACGGTCGCGTAGTCATCGCCATCCTCGTTCCAGGCTTCGGCGACGTCGCCCTGCACCAGATGCACGTCGCTGACCTCGTTTTTCAGGCCCTTGGTGGCGTTGTCGCTCAGCTCTTCGGCCAGCCACGACATCGCTTCCGGCGTCGTCAGCTTGCGCAGCGTGGCGTAATCTTCGGCCGCATAGGCAGCCTGAACCTGCTTCAGCATTCCCTCGAACTGGCCGAGATCTTCTTCGCCGATACCGATTTCGTCTGTCGTATCATCGGCCATGCGCGGCTGAGCCGGGCGAGATGCGGCCGTAGCAGCGGCACCGCCACCACCAATCGACGGGATCTTGAAGGACGGCATGCCCGAACCAAAGCCGGAGCCCTGGCCCTGCGTGCCAAAACCCTGCATTGGCGAGGCGCTGGCGCCACGCGGCGCGTAGCCTGCCGGTGCTGCCGTCTGGCGATTGCGGAAGAAGCGCAAGGCGAGCATCACGGCGCCGCCGATCAGAGCGATCTGCAAGAGCATGCCAAGCATGCCGGCCATGCCGCCGAAACCATTGCCCATCATCATGCCGATCAGGCCGCCGAGGGCGAGACCACCGATCATGGAGCCTGCGAAGCCACCAAAGAAGCCGCCCGGACGCTGGGCGCCGGGACGGGCCGCCTGGCCCATGTTCTGCTGGCCGGCCGCACCTGGCGTCGTCGCCTGGCTCTGCGGGGTCATCGTGCGGTTGATCGGCGTCGCATCCGCCGGCGCCGTGCGGGTGACGGGCGGTGCCGAGAATGTGCGGGTACCGCGGCTGCCGAAGCTGCTGCCACCACGCCGCGCCTCGGCCAGATCGACCACCGTCAGCATCACCATGGAAGCGACCGCAACGGTCGCAAGAACGCGTCCAACTCTAAACATGAAACCCAATCCTGTTGTTTCTCCCGGCCCGCAAGCGCGCGCCTCTTGGCAAACATATGGGGGCAATGGCTGGCGAATTGAAGGCTTTTGGGCCGCAGTTCACCGTAAAGCGGGCGTGGAAGACGGGTGAAATCGGAGAAAAAAGCGCCCACGATTATCCCCGCAGCTTGAAACAGAGGAAATAATGCCAAGGAAAAAGGCGGCACTCCCGCCGCCTCTACGTGTTTGTTTTTGTTGGCGGCCTTAACCGATAAACGTGTCGTAAAGCAGCTTGAGATTGAGCACGACGATGATCGAGGCGACGATCCAGGCAAGGGCGGCAACATATTTCGGGATGACGAAAGTGCCCATCTTCTTTTTGTCGGAAACGAAGCGGACCAGCGGAATGACCGCGAACGGCAGCTGCATCGACAGGATGACCTGGGAGAACACCAGGAGTTCCGCCGTACCCTTTTCACCATAGATCCAGGTGACGACGACAACCGGAATGATGGCGATACCACGGGTAATCAGGCGTCTCGCCCATTGCGGAATGCGCAGCCGCAGGAAACCTTCCATGACGATCTGGCCGGCCAGCGTCGCCGTCACCGTCGAGTTGAGGCCAGAGGCCAGCAGCGCCACGGCGAAGAGTGTCGAAGCGATACCAAGACCAAGCAGCGGCGACAGGAGTTCGTAGGCCTGGCCGATTTCAGCCACGTCGGTACGGCCGTTGGCATGGAAGACCGAAGCGGCAATGATCAGGATGGCGGCATTGATGAACAGCGCCAGCATCAGGGCAATCGTGCTGTCGGCCGTCGCCCATTTGATCGCATCACGCTTGCCCTCATCGGTGCGCTTGTAGTTGCGGGTCTGGACGATCGAAGAGTGGAGATAAAGGTTATGCGGCATGACGGTGGCGCCGATAATGCCGATGGCGATGTAGAGCATGGCCGGGTTGGTGACGACTTCCCTCGATGGCAGGAAGCCGGAGAGAACGGCAGCCACCGGCGGCGCGGCGGCGGCGATCTGGACGAGGAAGCAGCCGGCGATGACGATCAGAAGCGCGATGACGAAGGCCTCGAGGTAACGGAAGCCCCTGTTCATCAGAAGCAGAAGAAGGAAAGCGTCCGCCGCGGTAATCAGCGCGCCGCCGATCAGCGGGATGCCGAACAGAAGTTGCAGCGCGATCGCCGTACCGATTACTTCGGCAAGGTCACAGGCGATGATTGCCGCCTCGCAGGCAAGCCAGAGCATGAAGTTGACCGGCCTGGAATAGGTCGCCCGGCAGGCCTGGGCGAGATCGCGGCCGGTGGCGATGCCAAGACGGGCGGCCAGCGCCTGCAAAAGGATCGCCATCAGGTTGGAGAGCAGAATGACCGTCAGCAGCGTATAGCCGAACTGCGAGCCACCAGCGATATCGGTCGCCCAGTTGCCGGGATCCATATAGCCGACAGACACCATGTAGCCCGGCCCCATGAAGGCGAGCAGACGCCGGAACCAGAGGCCGCCGGATGGTACGGGAATGCTGGCGTTGACCTCGGGGAGACTTGGCCGCGCGTCCTCCTTCGGACTGGAAAAGGTCCAGCTCTCCTGCGGTGGAAGGACGGCTTCGGAATTGGACATGCACGGTCTCCGGATACGGAATGGGCTCTGTTACCCAAAAACTATGCCAGGGCAAAACATTATGCAATATGCTATATTTTATCGTTTTAGCTTTTTTCAGCAAATGGGAAGACACGCCGGGCGGCAATGTGGAGGACGGGATAAATCATTATGAAAAATCCAAGCGCGTGATATGAAACGCCAAAAGCATCAATGAAAAAACCTGAGAGGACATCGCCCCTTGCCGCGCCGCCCTGTCCCCCGCACGGACCCGCTCCCAGACGCGGACATTCATTCCGAGGGTTTCCGGCAGACCCGCGAGGCACGGCGCGGTGCGTTGATCGAGGATTATGTCGAGCTGATCGCCGATCTGATCGAGGATGGCAATGAGGCGCGCCAAGTGGATATCGCCGCCCGTCTCGGCGTCGCTCAGCCGACGGTTGCCAAGATGTTGGCCCGGCTTGCTGCCGAAGGACTGGTGTCACGCAAACCCTATCGTGGCGTATTCCTGACCGAGGCCGGCCAGAAGATGGCGCTTGAAAGCCGGGCGCGCCACCAGACGGTTGAAGCCTTCCTGCGCTGCCTTGGCGTTAGCCCGGAAACCGCCCGCATCGATGCCGAGGGTATTGAACATCATGTCAGCGTCGAGACGCTCGAGGCCTTCCGCCGGTTCATCGGCAAGAAGACCTAGCCGGCCCGCAGCCGGCGGCTGAAACGTTCGCCCAGAATGATGATCATGCCGGCGGAAAAGATCAGCGCCGCGCCGGCGAACACCTGGGTTGCAGGAATATCCCCCCAGATCAGGAAGCCGAGCCCGAAGGCCCAGATCAGCGAGGAATATTCGAACGGCGCCAGCATTGAGACCGGCGCGCGGCGCATACCTTCGAACAGCGCATATTGCGCAATACCGGCAATCAGCCCGGTTCCCACCATCAGCCCGACATCGAGAAGACTTGGCGGAACCCAGGTGACGATGACGGCAATGCCGGTGAACAGGATGAAGAAGCCGCTCGACAGCGTCATCTGCACCAGCGTCACCTCCTGCATCGCGGTCTTGCGCAAGAGTACCGTCGAAAACGCCCAGAACACCGCGGCCTGCAGCGCCAGCCAGACAGGCAAGGACAGTTTCATGGCCGACCCGAATGGGTCGGTCGCCACCAGCACACCGATGAAACCAACGACGACCGCGATCCAGCGTAAGGGCGGGACATCTTCCTTGAGGATCGGCACGGCGAGAATGGTGATCAGGATTGGTGCCGCGTAATAGAGCGTCGTCAACTCGGCCAGTCCGAGATCGCGGGCGGCGGTATAATAGGACAGCCAGGCGGCGAGCAACAACAGGTTGCGCAGGATCATCGGCTTCAGGACCGGCGAACGCAGCGAGCGGACAAGCAGCGGTCCGCGGCCGATGGCAGCACAGATCGCAAAGATCGTCACGCTGCGCACGAACAGGATCTGCCAGACCGGCAGCGCCACCACCAGCCATTTGACCGAAGCGTCCTGCAGCGTGAACAGGAAATAGGAAAAGATCGTCAGCAGAATGCCTGAAAGCACGGAGGTATTCACGGAGGGCTCCCGAAGGCGCTGCGCAAATCGCGCGCGCGATCTGTGATATCGCGAGGCCAGCGTGCACGGAAGAGGCATGACAGCGCGATGTGTGGCGAAAAATGGGGGCGCGGCAAGAAATACCGCCTGACGATCAGCCTTTCCGGTTGCCGGGATTTAGCTCACAACGGCTCAAGTCAGAGCCCGATCACCGACAACATGACGAATGTGGCGAACAGGACGAAATGGGTCATGCCCTCGATGGCATTGGTTTCGCCGTCATTGAGGTTGATGGCAGCAACGATCAGGGTAATCGTCACCATCACCGTCTGCACCGGCGTCATCGCCATGATGAAGGGCTGGCCGGTATAGAGCGCGATCGCCTCCATCACCGGCACCGTCAGGATGACGGTCGACAACGATGCGCCAAGCGCGATGTTGACGACGGCTTGCATCCGGTTGGCAAGGGCCGCGCGCATCGCCGTCATGATTTCCGGCGAGGCGGAAATGGCCGCAACGACGATCGCCGCCAGGACCGGCGGGGCACCGGTTCCCTTGAGCCCGGCCGTCAGCAGCCCCGACATGACTTCGGCAAGCGCGCCGATGATGACGATACCGACGACCAAGATGGCAATCGAAACCGCCACCGGCTCATCCTCGGACGAGTGCTTTTCACCGCCCTCGCGCTTGGGGTAGCTGTAGCTGAAGAAATAGCTGTGCACCCCAACCTGCATTTTCAGGAAGACAGCGTAAAGTGTCACCATCGCCACAATGGTGAAGGCCGAATAGAGGTGCCATTTGGCTTCAGGAACGAATTCCGGCACCACCATCGAAATGCCCATCGCGGTCAGGATCATCACGCTATAGGTCCGGCTGGAGTCGTCGTTATAAGATTGCTCGCCGTGCTTCAGGCCGCCCAGTAGTGCTGCCAGCCCGAGAATACCGTTGATATCGAGCATGACGGCGGCATAGATCGTATCGCGCACCAGGGTTGGCGAGATCTCTTCGCCGCTCATCATGATCGCCAGGATGATGACTTCGACGAGCACCGCCGACAAGGTCAGGATCATCGTGCCGTAGGGATCGCCGACCTTGGCAGCCAGCACTTCGGCATGATGGGCGACCCGTAATGAAGCGAGCACGATGGCAAAGACCAGAACGGCTGCACCGGCAAGAGCCGCCACCTGCCCGTTTTCCAGCAACGCATGTTCGAGCAGGAAGCCGGCAGCCGCCAAAACCAGTGCTGCGCCCAAGAGGATTTCGGACTTCAAAATCGAGAACAAATGCTGCGCCTCGCAACCAGCGGGATGGGTCCACTGGAGTATAGGCGGCATGCGGCGTATTTCAATTGGACCGTGCCCCTGATTGCGCCGCGAAAGAGGCAGGATTATTTTCCTTTACTGCTTTACTCAACGTCACATTTTGACTATTCTGCACAGACACCCAATCAAGACAGCAAGAAGCCAGAACACACAGGAAAGCGTCACGCTTCACCGCTTGCAGGATGCGCAACGATGTTTTCACATGACCGGATCTGGAGTGCGATCGATGCGCTCGCCGAACGGCACCAGCTGTCCCCTTCGGGCCTTGCCCGGCGGGCTGGGCTCGATCCGACCTCTTTCAACAAGTCCAAGCGCCATTCGGCCGATGGGCGCGAGCGCTGGCCCTCGACGGAATCGATCGCCAAGGTGCTTGACGCGACTGGCTCGACGATCAACCAGTTCATGGACTTCCTGCGGCCGGGACCTGCATCCGGAGCCGTGCCGGAGGGTGCTTTTCCGCCGCAGGCCGGCTCTATTCCGCTGCTCGGCTTTGCGCAGGCTGGGGCCGGCGGTTTCTTCGACGATGGCGGCTTTCCGGCAGGCCAGGGTTGGGATGTCGTCGAATTTCCGGCAGCTCCCGGCACGAAGGCTGGCGTCTATGCACTGGAAATCCAGGGCGACAGCATGTTGCCGCTCTATCGCGACGGCGATGTGCTGATCGTCGAACCCGGCGCACAGATTCGCCGCGGTGACCGCGTGGTGGTCAAGACCACCGAGGGCGAAGTGATGGCCAAGGTGCTGGTACGCCAGACCCCGCGCAGCATCGAGCTGCTCTCGCTCAATCCCGAACACCCCAACCGCACATTCGAACTCAGCGACGTCGAGTGGATCGCCCGCATCATCTGGGCCAGCCAATAGGACAGTTTTCCTGATGAAGCGGCATCTGCTCACCATTGGCGGCGGCTTGGCCGGAATTGCTCTGACCGTAGCGCTTCTGCAGGCAGGCGCGTCGGTCATCCAGGGGCGGCAGGACGCCCAAACCTCGGATTTCACGCTCGAAACACCTGACATTGCCGATGTGCCCGATCTGGCCGACGGAGGAATGGATCCCGCCAAAACCACGGCCGGCGAGGACACGCCAGTGCTTGCTGCACCCGCCGACCCTGCGCACGAAGATCCCGCAACCACTGTTTCCACCGGCAACGCGCTGCCCCAGGCAGAGGACAAAACCGTGCGCGATATCGCGCCGGAACAGTTCGGACTGCCGGACGAAGTACCAGCAAAACCGCTGGAGCGTATCGAGCCGCGCACGCCGCTGTCGCAACCTCTTGCCCGGCCGGAGCCGGTTCCCGCCGTCCTGCGTCATCCGGTTGCGCTGTCCGCTGGCCTTATCCAGTTCGGCGACCGGTTGCTGCAACTTGAGGGGATCGAGCCGGAAAAGGCGGATCGCATCTGCGGCGAAACAGGCAAGACATGGCCCTGCGGCATGGTGGCCCAAACCGCCTTCCGCAATTTCCTGCGGGCGCGCGCACTTTTATGCACCGTGCCGAAAAATGGCTGGCAGGGAACACTGACCACCGCCTGCAGCGTCAACAACATCGACCCCGCTGGCTGGCTTGCCGAAAACGGCTGGGCGGACGCGGCCGCAGGATCGCCGCTCGCCGGCAAAGTGGCCACCGCCCGCCAGTCCCGTCTCGGCTTTTTCGGCGATGATCCACGCGATTTGAACACCGCGCCCGCGCCGCGGGAGGAGACGCTGCACCCGGGGGATGCGGAGACCGGCGTTGATATGACCGGTGAGGGCTTGTAGACGGCTGCAATGGTTCATACCTCACAGAACCGGTACAGCAACACGGATATCCCATGCCCAATACCATGAGCCATCACGAAGCCCTTATCTACGTCATGGTGATGATGTCGGCCGTCGACACGGCCATGACCGATACGGAACTGGAACGTATCGGCAGACTGACCAGTTTCCTGCCGGTCTTTGACGGTTTCGACCATGACCACCTGATGCATGCCGCACGCGAATGCACTGCCCTTCTCGACGGCCCGGAGGGGTTGGACATTGCACTCGAAGTCGTGCGCGAAGCCCTTCCCGCGCGCCTCTACGACACGGCTTACGCGCTGGCAGTCGAGATTGCCGCCGCTGACCTTTCGATCGTCCAGGAGGAAATCCGGCTGCTGCAATTGCTGCGTGACCGGCTGGGACTGGACAAACTGACCTGCGCTGCCATCGAGCGCGGCGCCATGGCCCGCTTCCGCAAGTGAAAGAAAGCGGATTTCCGCTTCACGCCAAAGTGCATTCATCTTGATCACCGCGCCGATAGAATGGCTGCCGGCGAGACAAGGATGGGAGAGGTATGACGGTACAGATATTCGGCATCGGCGAACCGGCCTGGCGCCTGGCCTTCTTTGCCGCAATCTTCCTGTCGCTTGCCGCACTCGAATTGGCTCACCCCCGGCTGGAGCGCCCGGAACTGATGCGGGCGCTGAAAGCGCGGCGGTGGTTTACCAACCTGTCCATCCTCGTCCTGTCGTCGCTGATGTTGCGGCTGATCTTTCCGGCTGCGGCCACCGGGATCGCCCTGTTCGCAGACGCGCACGGATACGGACTTTTACCGATGCTCGGGCTGCCACCCTTCGTCAGCGGTGTTTTGGCCTTCATCATTCTCGATTTCGCCATCTGGCTGGAGCATGTGATCTTTCACAAGGTGCCGCTGTTCTGGCGCATTCACCGGGTTCACCATGCCGACACCGGGCTGGACCTGACAACGGCGCTGCGCTTCCATCCGCTGGAAATCCTCTTGTCGGTGCTGTGGAAATCGGCCGTCATCGTTTCGATCGGCGCGCCGCCCGTCAGCGTCCTGATCTTCGAAATCGTCCTGAATGGCGCAGCCATGTTCAACCACGCCAATCTGAAACTTCCCGCCCGCGCCGATCTTGTGTTGCGCCGCCTGATCGTCACGCCGGACATGCATAGCATCCATCACTCCACCGATCCGGACGAGACCGACACGAACTACGGTTTCAACCTTTCCGTCTGGGACCGGCTGTTTTCAACCTACCGGGAACGCTCGAAATGCCCGCCGGACACCATGGAGATCGGGCTTGCCCAGTATCCCGGCGCTTCGCCTGCACGGCTCGTCTGGTCGCTGCTGCTGCCGTTCCGAAAGCTGGAATGACAGCCGTTCAATAGATTCCGGCCGGAAAATAGCGCAGGTAGATCTCGTTCAGCCGGCCCTTGCGGGACAGCTCCAGCAGCGCGTGGTCGATCGCCTGCGTCAGTGCGGAATCTCCCTTGCGGTTCATGATCGCCAATCCCTCGCCCAGGAAGCGTTGCGAGAAATAGGCGCCGTCGATCAGCGCGCAGCAACCGGCGGCATCGCTGCCGGCCGTCCAGAAGGATAATTGCATGCCGTCTGAAAACACTGCGGCGACGCTTCCCTGCTTCAAAGCGGCCAGCATTGTGTCTCGGCTCGGGAACGGCCGCACATCGAGTTTCGGAAAGAATGCCTTGAGCATGGCCTCATGCGTGGTTCCCGACACGGTTCCAACCGGTTTTCCCGCCAGCCCTGCCACCGAAAGATTGCTTCCCATCACCTGACGGTTGGCCGCAAAGCGGGCCGGAAGTTGCATGAATGCGCGCGAAAAGGCGAACCGTTGCCGCAGTTCCGCGCTGGTACCAATCCCGGCGATCACAGCTTCCCCTTGTCCGCCCTCAAGCGCTGGCAGCAACTCCGCGAAGGTCACGGCCTGGATCTGGCACTTGGCGTCGATTTCCAGTTCGCGGCAGATTTCGCGGACCAGATCAACATGGAAACCGGCAAGTTTGCCGGACTGGTCGATGAAGTTGAACGGCGGAAAATCGACAGTGGTCAGGAACCGCAGGCGCGCCAGGCCACTCAGGTCCGGCTTCGCGATCCGCTCCCGCGCGTCGAACAACAGCGGCAGATCGTTAACCCCCTCCGCCGCACGGGGTGCAGCCGGAAAAGTTGCAACCAGCAACACGCACAGCGAGAAAATCCCGTAAAATTTTAGAGATGCACGGAAAGCGCGTAACATTATGATCATTCCCGGGACAAGATAGGGGGTTTGCCGCGTCACGCGGCAATGGGGTTTTCATGCGTCTGGAAGAATATCCGGACAATTCCGGAATGGCTACCGCGAATGAACCGCCGGCCGGGCGATCGCAGCCTGATACCGCCGTGGGAGGATTCGCGCCTGCATTGAAGCACGAGGGACGGCTGCTACTTCAAATGGGTATCGGCAAACCTTCGATTGCGCGGGCCATGCAGCTTGCGCAGGCGCATGGAACGACCGTCGAAGACGAATTGCTCGCATCCGGCGAGATCGACGAGACACTCTATTTCGAGGCACTGGCGGAAACACTGGGGCTTGATTTCCTGCCCGTGATCGATCCCGGCCGTGTTCAGGACGTAGAGGGGCTCGATACCCAGCTCACGCGGCCGGAAATAATCCGGGTCCATCATGCGAGCCGTCCACCGGTCACCGTCATCGTTCCTTCGTTAAACCGCATTGCCGGGCTTGCATCCCTTTTACAGCGCATGCCGCAGCTTCGCCCGTCACTCGCCGCCTCCACGCCATCAACGGTGCGTGACACCGCCTGGCGGGCCGGACGCCAACGGCGCGTTTCGGCGGTGACGCGTGCGCTCTTCGAGACCGTACCACTCCACAGTGCCCGCATCACCTTCTGGGGCAAACAGGGTTTTTATGCCGGGATTGCGCTGTGCACCATGGCCGTAGCCGCAGTCGTTATTCCGCTCGTCAGCATGCTGATCCTGCATATCGTGCTGACGCTGTTCTACCTTGCCAATTTCCTGGTGCGGCTTTACGCACTCGGCTTCGCCCTGCTGCAGACGCGCGGAGAGCAACAACAACACGCACCAGACACCCCCGGGCCGCTGCCGGTCTATTCGGTGCTTGTCGCGCTCTACAGAGAAGAGAGCGTCGTAGCGCAACTTGTCCAGGCGCTCGACCAGCTCGACTGGCCACGCTCGCGCCTCGACATAAAGCTGATCTGCGAGGAGGACGATATCGCAACCATCGCCGCGCTCAGGGCTTTGCGGCTGGCGCGCGAATACGAGATCGTTCTGGTACCTGTCCACATGCCCCGCACCAAGCCGAAGGCCTTGGCCTATGCGCTTCCCGGCGTTCGCGGCACCTATGTGACCGTCTATGATGCCGAAGACCGGCCGCATCCCGGCCAGTTGCGCGAGGCTCATGCGGCCTTTACGGCGGCACCGCCGCAGGTCATTTGCCTGCAGGCGCCGCTGATCATCACCAATGCGCGGCAATCCTGGTGGAGCGCGTTGTTTGCCCTGGAATATGCCGGACTGTTTCGTGGTCTTTTGCCGATGCTGTCCCTGACCGGCCTGCCCTTGCCGCTTGGCGGAACGTCCAATCATTTTCGCACAATGGAGCTGAAACAGGTCGGCGGTTGGGACCCTTACAACATGACAGAGGATGCCGATCTGGGGCTGCGGCTGTACCGGCTTGGCTATCGCTCGCGCGTCATCTTCAAGCCGACGCTTGAAGAAGCGCCGGTCTCGCGGTCCGTCTGGCTTGGCCAACGCACCCGCTGGTTCAAGGGTTGGCTGCAAACATGGCTGGTGTTGATGCGCAAACCCGGGCAACTGGCGGGTGAGATGGGGTGGCCCGCCTTCATCGTCTTCCAGATCCTGATTGCCGGCCTGCTGCTCTCCGCACTCAGTCATCCCATCATTGTCGGCTTCCTCGCCTATCTGACATGGTTGATATTGGACGATAGGCCCTCCTCGGAAAGCTGGCTGACTTTCTGGCTGTTTACCTGTGATATCATCAATATCTTCGGCAGTTACGCGGTCTTCATCTCACTCGGCCGGAACCGGATGACAGGCCGTGAGAAGCGCGCAGTAGGCTGGCGCTGGATTTTCGTGCCTATCTACTGGCTGGCCATGTCCCTGGCGGCGTGGAAAGCCCTGCTGGAGTTGCGAACCAACCCGTTTTCCTGGAACAAGACACCGCACGTCCCCGTCAGCGGGCACGGCGAGTGTTGACGCTGCTCACTGTTTGGAAGGCGAGCAGGCCGTATGCTTGAAGGGCGTAGAGATTAAGCGCAGCACCACTTGAGAAACAAAGTGGAGCGGGTAGCGGGAATCGAACCCGCACGATCAGCTTGGGAAGCTGACAAGCTACCACTACATCATACCCGCCTTGCGCTGGAGGTTTCCACCAAGCACGGCTGCCTGTCAAGGCGGCAGCCGGTTTTGCGGGCGTCTATTTACTCCGAGCGGAAATGCTTGGAGAGTTTCAGGCCCTGCGCCTGGTAGTTGGAACCAAGTCCGAGACCGTAAAGACCTTCGGGACGCTCCATCATATGTTCATAGACCAGACGGCCGACGATCTGGCCGTGTTCGAGGATGAACGGAACTTCATGGCTGCGGACTTCGAGCACGGCGCGGCTGCCCTTGCCACCCGCCGAGACATGGCCAAAGCCCGGATCGAAGAAACCGGCATAGTGGACGCGGAATTCGCCGACCAGCGGATCGAACGGGGTCATTTCAGCGGCGTAAAGCGGCGGGACGTGCACGGCTTCGCGCGAGACAAGGATATAGAACTCGTCGGGATCGAGGATCAGTTCGTCGCGGCCGCGGCTGTAGAGCGGCTCCCAGAAATCAAAGATGCCGTGCTCGGCCTTCTTGTCGACATCGACAACGGCCGTGTGGTGCTTGCCACGGTAGCCGATCAAGCCGTCGGCGCCGGTGCCTTTCAGATCGATCGACAGCGCGATGCCGGCGCCTGAGACGTTCGGCTTGTCGCTGGCAACGAGGACGTCGCTTTCATGCAGCGCCAGGACTTCCGTTTCGGTGAGCAGCGCATGGCCGACGCGAAAACGGATCTGCGACAGGCGCGAGCCGCGCCGGACGATGACCGGGAACGTCCGCGGGCTGATTTCGAGATAGAGTGGGCCGGAATAGCCGGCCGGGATCTTGTCGAACTCCTGAGCCCGGTCGGTAATGACGCGGGTGAAGATATCGAGGCGGCCGGTCGAACTCTTCGGATTGGCCGAGGCCGACATATCCGGCGACAGGTCGAGGCTTTCCATCAGTGGCACGATGTAGACGCAGCCGGTTTCCAGAACCGCACCTTCGGTAAGGTCAATAACGTGCAGTTTCAGCCGGTCGAGCTTGTCGGCTACCAGATGGCTGGGGCCGGGCATGAAGCTGGCACGGACCCGGAAGGCCTTCGAACCGAGGCGCAGATCGAGGCTGGCCGGCTGGATCTGGTCGGCATCGAGCTTCGCCTCGCTTTTCAACCGCCCCGCATCAAACAGCGCAGCAATGGCGCGATCAGCTAGAATGCCTGTGGCCCTGGTCATTTCCATCGTCCTCTTTGCCGCTACCGGCACGTCATAACTCAAATTGTCCCTGTGACATATCTTGTTGTTCACGGGAATTGACGCAAGCGCGCCTTATCAGTAAATACGAACTTATCCCGTGGTGATTTGGCCGGTCGGCTTGCAGCCACGTTAAACAAATAGCTAAAAAGGCCGGGTTTGAAACCGGCTTGCTTTTTCGCGGCCGGTTTTTTTTGTGTTGAAAGAGACGATCGATGAGCAAAAATTGGCGCCCCGCGACCCAGCTCGTTCACGGCGGCACGACCCGTTCAAACCATGGTGAAACCTCCGAAGCCATCTTCATGACGCAGGGCTTCGTCTACGAAACTTCCGAAGCCGCAGAAGCGCGCTTCAAGGGCGAGACGGACGGCTTCATCTATGCCCGTTACGGCAGCCCGACCAACGATATGTTCGAACAACGCATGTGCGCGCTGGAAGGTGCCGAGGATGCGCGCGCTACCGCGTCCGGCATGGCCGCTGTTTCGGCTGCGATCCTTTGCCAGCTGAAGGCCGGCGATCATATCGTTGCAGCCCGCGCCCTGTTCGGCTCCTGCCGCTGGGTAGTGGAAACGCTGGCGCCGAAATACGGCATCGAATTCACCCTGATCGACGGCCGTTTCCTTGAAAACTGGGAAAAGGCCGTCAGGCCGAACACCAAGGTGTTCTTCCTCGAAAGCCCGACCAATCCGACACTGGAAGTGGTCGATATTGCCGGAGTCGCCAAGATCGCCAATCAGATCGGCGCCAAGGTCATCGTCGACAACGTTTTTGCAACCCCGCTCCTGCAAAAGCCGCTGGAACTGGGCGCCCATATCGTCGTCTACTCCGCCACCAAGCATATCGACGGTCAGGGCCGTTGCCTCGGCGGCGTGATCCTTTCCGACAAGGAATGGATCAGCGAACACCTGCAGGATTATTTCCGCCACACAGGGCCTGCTCTGTCGCCGTTCAATGCCTGGACGCTGTTGAAGGGCATCGAAACCCTGCCGTTGCGTGTGCGCCAGCAGAGCGAGAATGCCGCGCGTCTCGCCGACTTCCTCGCCGAACAGAAGCAGGTCGCCAAGGTGATCTACCCCGGCCGCAAGGACCATCCGCAGGCCGATATCATCGCCCGGCAGATGAAGGGTGGCTCGACACTGGTCTGCTTCGAGCTGAAGGGCGGCAAGGAAGCTGCCTTTGCGCTGCAGAACGCGCTGGATGTCGTGCTGATCTCCAACAATCTCGGCGATAGCAAGAGCCTGATCACCCATCCGGCGACGACGACGCACAAGAACCTTTCGGACGAAGCCCGCGCCGAACTCGGCATTTCGCCCGGCACCGTGCGCTTCTCGGCCGGGATCGAGGACAGTGAGGATTTGATCGAGGATTTTGCCCGCGCGCTGAAGTCGGTCCAGGCCTGATTATTGAATTTTGTGAAACGCCCTTATCTCCGGATGCGGGCGTTTTTCTATGCCTGGCTCTCTCTTTTGAAACTCGCTCTGGCCAGCATGGTGCGCGACAGCGCCGTATAGAAACAGACGAGCGCGAAGATCACCGCGATCTCGGAAAACCATTGCGGGAACAGGCAGAAAGCCAGGAAGACAGCGATCGTTTCGGTCGCCTCGGCAAGTCCCGTGGTGAAATAGAGCGACTTGGCACCGCGCACCTCCGTCGAGAGACCGCGCCTTTCGGCCATGATCGAAAAAGCAAGGAAGCTGGCGCCGTTGACATAGAAAGACAGCAGCAGCAGCCCGCCGGCAATGCCATTCTCATAGGGATCGGCAAGGATGAAGGCGAACGGGATGAGACCGTAGAAGGCGAAATCGAGCACGATATCGAGAAAGCCGCCGAAATCGGTTTTTTGGGTCGATCGCGCGACGGCACCGTCGAGGCCGTCACAAATCCGGCTGATCCCGATCAGAATGAAAGCCCAGACGTAAGAATCCAGGACGATAGCGACCGCAGCCGCGAGACCGATCAGAAAGCCGGTGACGGTGACGGTGTTCGCCGTGATACCATGACCAGCCAAAGCGCTGCCAGCCCGCTCCAGCCAAGGGTCAATCCACCGCCTCACATGACCGTCGAGCATGCCGTACCCTATCCTTACAGTTTACCCTATGCGTTATTCTTGACGAAACCATCTTGCTGTAGAATATCGCCTATGGACTTGAAAAGGGTTTGCATATGTACCGCGCGCTGACACGCGACATCGAGGTGACCGTCGAGCCTTATTATCTGGAGGAGCAGTCCGATCCGGATGACAGCCGCTATGTCTGGGGTTACCGGATCCTGATTTCGAACCTGTCCGGCGAGACAGTCCGGCTGATGACGCGCTATTGGCATATCACCGATGAAAACGGCCAGGTCGATGAGGTCAACGGCCCAGGTGTGATCGGCGAGCAGCCGGTTCTCAATCCCGGCGACACCTATGAATATTCATCCGGCTGCCCGCTCGATACACCATCCGGCGTCATGTTCGGCCATTATTCGATGGAAAACACGCACGGGGAGTCGTTCACCGTCGACATCCCCGCTTTCTCGCTGGATTCGCCCGGCCAGAACCGGACCTTGAATTAGAGCCGCAGCGTTTTTACTGCGGCTTCACTTCCGTCGCTTCAAACCGGTAGGTCGTCGAGCAGAATTCGCAGGTGACCGATACCAGTCCATCCTCGGCCGCGTGATCGATATCATCCTGGCTGAGGCTTGCCAGAACATCCCGCAGTTTTTCGCGCGAGCAGCTGCATTTGTCATAGACCGCTTGTGGCGGATAGACCTTGACGCCGCGCTCGTGGAACAGCCGGTAGAGCAGACGCTCGGTACCCACGGTCGGATCGGTCAGTTCGTCGGCATCGATGGTCTGGACCATGACGCTGGCTTCATCCCACAAATCATCGACCGCAAGAGCGCCGTTGCCGTCATCCCCGTCGCCACCATGCAGATCGGCCTGGCGCATACGATCCGGCGCGTCCGGCAGGAACTGCGCAACCATGCCACCAGCCCGCCAGCGATGACGCGGCTTGCCGTTTTCATCGCGGTCGAGCAGTTCTGCGACGCCAAGGCGGACCTTGGTCGGGATCTGTTCCGACTGGCGGAAATAGACGCCGGCAATTTCCTCCAGCGAGGCTCCGTCGAGCGGCACGATGCCCTGATAGCGCTGCATATGCGCACCCTGATCGATGGTGAACGCAAGAACGCCCTCGCCCAGCAGATGCTGAGGCTGGGTCAGGCCGTTCTCTTCAGCAATCTTCAGAGCCTCTTCATCGTAGCGGGCATAGGCGCGTACCCGGTCCGGCGTCGCGAAATCGGCGACGACCAGATCGACCGGACCATTGCTCTTGGTCTGGATGATCAGCTTGCCTTCGAACTTCAATGACGTACCGAGAAGTACCGTTAGAACGACGGTTTCAGCGACGAGACGGGCGACCGGCAGCGGATAATTGTGGCGCTCGAGGATCGCGTCCAGCATCGGGCCGAGCTGGACGGCGCGGCCGCGCACATCAAGGCCTTCCACCTGAAACGGCACGACATGATCGTCACCGGCGTAATCGAACTGGCCAAGGCCCACGTTTGCTTCCGTCATCGCTCTAACTCCTAGCCCTCGAACGTCTGCCCGCCGTGAAGGCCGGGACGCTGTTCGATGCTTCTATTGATCCTGGGCAGGCCGGTTTTGTCCAGATCGCTCCTGAAAAAACGGCCGTCGCTCTGCCGCCTCCAATCAGGACGGCGGCGCGGATGGATGGTTGCTTTTGAATACGAACGACCGGCGAAGGCGGACACGCCACCTGCCGGTCATCAGCTTGATGCATAGATCGTGTGCCGCTGCCCGGTTTTCAATATGCCGGGCCAGACCGCTAGAGCGCGCCAAGGCACCAGGCAAGGACGGATTTTTGCGCGTGCAGGCGGTTCTCGGCTTCATCGAACACCACCGACTGCTTGCCATCGATCACATCATCCGTCACCTCCTCGCCACGATGGGCAGGCAGGCAGTGCATGAACAGCGCATCCTTGTCGGCCTTCGCCATCAGCGCGGCGTTAACCTGGAAGGGCTGGAAGACGTTGTGGCCACGGGCGCGGTGTTCCTGGTTCATCGATACCCAGGTGTCGGTAACCACGCAATGGGCGCCATCCACGGCCTGATCGGCATCATGATAGAGCTTTATATCGCCACCATTGTTGCGCGCCCAGTTGAGGATCTTGTCGTCAGGCTCCGAACCGAGCGGCACAGCCATGTTCATCCGGTAGCCGAACTGCGCCGAGCCTTCGATGAAGGAGTGCAGCACGTTGTTGCCGTCGCCGGTCCAGGCAATCGTCTTGCCCTTTACCGGGCCTGCATGCTCCTCGAACGTCATGATATCGGCCATGATCTGGCAGGGATGCGTCGCATCCGTCAGTCCGTTGATCACCGGCACGGTGGCATGCTCGGCCAGTTCCAGCAGCCGATTGTGATCAGTGGTGCGGATCATGATCGCATCGACATAGCGCGAAAGAACCTTGGCGGTATCGCCGATGGTTTCGGCGCGACCGAGCTGCATTTCGGTGCCGGACAGGAACAACGTCTCGCCGCCAAGCTGGCGCATACCGACATCAAAGGACACGCGGGTGCGCGTCGAAGGCTTTTCGAAGATCATCGCCAGCATCTTGCCGGCCAGCGGCTTTTCAGCGGTGCCGGCCTTGGTGGCAGCCTTGCGCACGCGGGCGTCTTCGATGATCGACCGCAAGTCGGTTGTCGTCATGGCAGAAAGATCGAGAAAGTGTCTGGTACCGGCCATTCTATTCAGAGTCCTGTGTTTTTCAGCGTGTCAGTGAAGCGTCGTTCAGGCCGATGCCTGTCGTCGCTCCGCTGTCAGCTGTTCGGCGGCGCGCTCGAGACGCGCCAGGCCTTCACGGGCTTCCTCGGCCGTCGTCACCAGTGGCGGCAGCAGGCGGATAACGTTTTCGCCCGCTGGTACCGCCAGCAGCCGTTCGGCACGGATGGCCTTCAGGAGATCGGCAGACGGCACCTTGGCCTTGATGCCGAGCATCAGGCCCTCGCCACGGATTTCCTCAATAATCTCGGGGAAACGATCGGCAAGTGAAGCAAGCCCCTGGCGGAAGACCAGCGAGACATCGCGGACGTGCTGGAGAAAATCATCGGCCATGATGACATCCATCACGGCATTGCCGACAGCCATGGCCAGCGGATTGCCGCCATAGGTCGAGCCGTGGGTGCCCGCGACCATGCCGGAGGCTGCCTCTGCCGTGGCAAGGCAGGCGCCGAGCGGGAAGCCACCGCCGATACCCTTGGCAACCGCCATGATATCCGGCGTTACGCCCGCCCATTCATAGGCAAAAAGCTTGCCAGTGCGGCCGACACCGGACTGGACCTCATCGAGGATGAGCAGCAGGCCATACTCGTCACAGAGCGCACGCAGTTCCTGCAGGAATTCCTTCGAAACGGTGCGGATACCACCCTCACCCTGGATCGGCTCGATCAGGATCGCGGCAGTCTCTTCGCTGATGGCAGCCTTCAGGGCGCCCATGTCGCCAAACGGCACCTGATAGAAACCCGGCGCCTTGGGGCCGAAGCCTTCCAGGTACTTCGCCTGCCCACCGGCAGCGATGGTCGCCAGTGTGCGGCCGTGGAACGCGCCTTCAAAGGTAATGATGTGGAATTTTTCAGGCTGACCCTTGGCGAAATGATAGCGCCGCGCCGTCTTGATCGCGCATTCGAGCGCTTCTGCACCGGAATTGGTGAAGAACACCTTGTCGGCGAACGTCGCTTCCGTCAGGCGGCGGCTGAGGCTTTCCTGGCCGGGGACTTCATAGAGATTTGACAGGTGCCAGACCTTGTCCGCCTGCTCCTTCAATGCCGATACAAGATGCGGATGTGCATGACCGAGCGAATTGACCGCCACACCGGCGGCGAAATCGAGATAACGGGTGCCGTCCTCAGCAATCAGCCAGACGCCTTCGCCGCGCTCAAACCGCAAGGGTGCGCGTGCATATGTGTCATAAAGCGGCGTGGCATCGGCCATGGCGCATGTCTCCTCAAACCATCACGGCCATTGTATAAACGGCGCCGTCAACAAGGCTGTGACCAGCCCATAAAAAATCAAAATGCCGCCTTTCGGCGGCAATGGCACTATCTTCACTTCGCAATGCGATGTCAACAAAAGCCCATGATTTCCAGCAATTCGCGGATATACAGCGGCCGCAAATTTTTTAGCCGGATACCCTTGCAAAAATGCCACGCATCGCAAGCAAGTTGGGGAAAACTCGGAAATCGATTCGGTGGGATTCTCCGGACTCTTGTCAGGGAGTCCCACGGGCTCTACGTTAAGAAATAATTACTAGAACGCATGCGGCGGACCTAGTCACCAAAAGTGTTATCGCGTTTCAGCCTCGGGTTACACCCAGGGCTCGGTGGAGGATTCGACCATCACCAACGCTGGGAATGGAGACAAGACCATGAACTGGACTGACGAGCGGGTCGAAAAACTCAAGAAATTGTGGGCCGAAGGCTTGAGCGCGAGCCAGATCGCAGCACAGCTCGGCGGCGTCAGCCGTAATGCCGTCATCGGCAAGGTTCACCGTCTCTGCCTGCCCGGCCGCGCAAAGGCTGGTGGCAGCACGGCAACGGCCCGCGTCAAGCGCCCGGCACCTTCCGCCGCACCACGCGCACCGAACTATACCGCATCGCGCATCACCGCCACCCGCACAGTGACCCGCACCACCGGTGCGACCGTCATGAAGGAAGAGGTGGAAATCGACGCGATCGAGAATCTGGAGACAGCACCGGCTGGCAACAACGTTGTTATTCCGATGTCTCGCCGTCTGGTCCTGACCGAGCTGACCGACCGTACCTGCAAGTGGCCGATCGGCGATCCGATGAAGGACGAGTTTCACTTCTGCGGCAACGATTCCCCGGACACTTCGCCGTACTGCACCTTCCACGCCAAGCTGGCCTACCAGCCGTCCGGCGAGCGCCGCCGGGCACGCTAAGGCCGGATCGGCCGTGCGTTTTGTCAATCCCATCCCGTTTGTACGGGATATCAGCATCTCGAAAATCTTCTATAGCGAGATGCTGGGATTGGCAGTCAGCCGTGATTTCGGCAATTTCGTCTTATTTGAAACGGGATTTGCCATCCATGATGGCAAATCCCTCGAAACGACGGTCTGGGGACAGCCGTCAGACGTTTCCGGGCCGTACGGCCGTCAAAATATCCTGCTCTATTTCGAACATGATGATCTGGATGCGCTTTTCGGGCGCATCGGCAGCCTTGTAAACCTCATCCACCCCATCGAGACGCAGGCTTGGGGCCAGAGGGTTTTCCGCTTCTACGATCCGGATGGTCACGCCATCGAGATTGGAGAACCGCTCGGCAACGCCTGACGGTTCTTTCCTGTACGATTTCAGCTTTCCAGGGAATAGCCCGCGCCGCGCACTGTACGGATCACGTCCTGCATATTGGAAAAGTTCAATGCTTTGCGCAGGCGGCCGACATGGACGTCGACGGTGCGTTCATCGACATAGATATCGTGGCCCCAGACGCCATCCAGCAGCTGTGAACGCGAAAAGACCCGGCCCGGCGATGCCATGAAGAATTCCAAGAGACGGAACTCCGTCGGCCCGAGACGGACCTCGCGCGTCTTGCGGTGGACACGGTGGGTTTCGCGGTCGAGTTCGATATCGCCGCACTTCAGCAGCGTCGACAGCACTTCCGGCTTGGCGCGGCGCAACATCGCCTTCACCCGCGCCATCAGTTCCGGCGTCGAGAACGGCTTGACGACGTAATCGTCGGCGCCCGTAGCCAGACCGCGAACACGCTCACTCTCTTCGCCACGCGCTGTCAGCATGATGATCGGTAGCCGTTCGGTTTCCGGACGCTGGCGCAGCCGGCGGCACAGTTCGATCCCGGAAACACCCGGCAACATCCAATCGAGGATCAGGAGATCGGGCAGACGTTCCTGCAGGCGCATTTCCGCCTCGTCGCCACGGTTGATGGTGTCGACTTCGAACCCTTCGGCCTCGAGATTGTATCGGAGGAGGACGCTCAGCGCCTCTTCGTCTTCAACAACGGCAATTCTTGGCAACATTCAGTTCTGCTCCTTGGCGTCCGGCCGGATGGCCGGAGGCGTGCCGAGCGGCTCCAGCGGCCGCTCGCGCGATCATTGCGTAAGAATTTACTTACTTTCTCAGGCGATCAGTTGCCGATCGCACCGACCGTATTGGCTGTGTCGTCCTTTGGACGTTCGCCAGCCGGCTGCGCGCCGGTCGCCATGTAGTAGATTGTTTCGGCGATATTGGTGGCATGGTCGCCGATGCGCTCGATGTTCTTGGCGCAGAACAGAAGATGCGTGCACGGCGTGATGTTACGCGGGTCTTCCATCATGTAGGTCAGGAGTTCGCGGAACAGCGACGTGTAGATCGCGTCGATCTCGTTGTCGCGTTCGCGGATGCTATTGGCCTTTTCCGGCGAGCGGGAGGCATAGACATCGAGCACTTCCTTGAGCTGAACGAGCGCAAGCTCGGCCAGATGCTCCAGACCACGGGCCAGTTGGCGCGGCAGGCTGGCGCTCGCGACCGCGATGACGCGCTTGGCGTTGTTCTTGCCAAGGTCACCGACCCGTTCAAGATCGGCGGCAATGCGGATCGATCCCATGATTTCGCGCAGGTCGGCAGCCATCGGCTGGCGCTTGGCGATGGTGACAATGGCCTTTTCGCCGATCTGGCGTTCGGCCTCGTCGAGAATGGCGTCGTCGGAAATGACCTTCTGGGCAAGCGCCAGGTCGGAATTGACCAAGGCGCGTACGGATTCGGCCACCATCTGTTCGGCCAGACCGCCCATCTCGGAGATGCGCCGGGTCAGGTACTTCAGATCTTCGTCGTAGACGGAAGCAATGTGCGTAGACATGATTGTTTTTCCTTGCGATCACAATCCGGGTTGGAAGACCACCACCCTGCCCTCATGACAGGGTGGCAAGCTCAGTCCTCAGCCGAAGCGGCCCATGATGTAATCCTGGGTCCGTTGGTCATCCGGGTTGGTGAACATCTTGTCGGTGTCGTTTTCCTCGACGAGATTGCCGAGGTGGAACATCGCGGTCCGCTGCGACACGCGGGCTGCCTGCTGCATCGAGTGTGTGACAATGACGATCGTGTAGTTTGTCCGCAGCTCGTGGATCAGTTCCTCGACCTTGGCGGTCGCGATCGGGTCCAGGGCCGAGCACGGCTCGTCCATTAGGATGACTTCCGGGCTGACCGCAACGGCGCGGGCAATGCACAGGCGCTGCTGCTGACCACCGGAGAGGCCGGTGCCGGATTCATGCAAGCGGTCCTTCACTTCATTCCAGAGGCCGGCCTTCTGAAGGCTCGTCTCGACGATCTGATCGAGGTCCGCTTTGGTGCGGGCGAGGCCATGGATCTTCGGACCGTAGGTGACGTTCTCGTAGATCGACTTCGGGAACGGGTTCGGCTTCTGGAACACCATGCCGACGCGGGCGCGGAGTTCGACGACGTCGATGCTCGGGTCGTAGATATCGCCGTCATCAAGGGTGATCTTCCCGGTGACGCGGCAGCTGTCGATCGTGTCGTTCATGCGGTTGAGCGTGCGCAGGAACGTCGACTTGCCGCAGCCCGACGGGCCGATCAGCGCGGTGACGGTGTTTTCGCGAACGTTGAGGTTTACATCGAAAAGCGCGCGCTTCTCGCCGTAATAAACCGAAACGTCCTTTCCGATCATCTTGAAGGGAACAGTGTTCATTTTCTGGTCCAGCGCCTTTTCAACTGCTGCTTCTGACATCATGTTCATGTTCTTACCTCACTACCAGCGACGCTCAAAGCGACGCCGCAACAGGATTGCGCCAAGGTTCATGACGACGAGGAAGATCAAGAGGATCATGATCGCACCCGAAGTCCGTTCGACAAATGCACGTTCGGCTTCGTTGGCCCACATGTAGATCTGGACCGGCAGAGCAGTGGACGGGTCCATCGGCGAGCCCGGATAGTCGACAACGAAGGCCACCATGCCGATCAGGAGCAGCGGCGCGGTTTCGCCGAGCGCATGTGCCAGGCCGATGATCGTACCGGTCAGGACGCCCGGCATGGCGAGCGGCAGGACGTGATGGAAGATGGTCTGCATCTTGGAAGCACCGAGACCCAAGGCTGCCGAGCGGATCGACGGAGGAACCGCCTTCAGAGCTGCTCGGGTGGCGATGATGATCGTCGGCAGCGTCATCAGCGTCAGCACCAGGCCACCAACGACGGCAGCCGAACGGGGCATGCCGGCGAAGTTGATGAAGATCGACAGGCCGAGCAGACCGTAGACGATAGACGGCACCGCCGCGAGGTTGTTGATGTTGACCTCGATCAGATCGGTGAGCCGGTTCTTCGGCGCGAACTCTTCGAGATAGATCGACGCCGCGACGCCGATCGGAAGGGCAAGCACAAGGACGATCAGCATCATGTAGAGCGAGCCGAGGGCGGCGACGCCGATACCCGACGCCTCAGGACGGCTCGATGCACCATAGGTGAACAGCCCGGTATTGAACTGCTTGGCCATTGCGCCGGTTTCGGACAGCTTCTTCATCCATTCGATCTGCTGATCCTTCACCTTGCGGTTGGCTTCAGCAACGGTCAGGTCGATCTGGCCCTTGTTGGCGCTATCGATATTGCCTTCCGCCAGAAGCGAAACAGTGGCGGTGGTACCGATGATCGCCGGATTGGCAACGACGAGATCGCGCAACTGTGTGCGGGCACTGGCCGAAACCATGTCCGTCGCCTGCTTGACGAGCGGCTTGTTGGCGGGATCGATGCCGAGGGCCTTTACCAGCGCGTCACGCACCAGCAGCGGATAATTCGCCGTCATCAACTTGGCGGGATTGGCGCCACGTTCGTTCTTCGGATCGATGATCTTTTCCGAAAACTCGATCGGCAGGGTAATCGCCGTCTGCTGGAAGGCCGTGTAGCCTTTGGAGACAACGGTCCACAACAGCACGAACAGAAAGAACAGGCCGATCAGGATAGCTGTCAGGCCGTAAGCCTTGAAGCGGCGTTCGGCAGCATAGCGCCTCTTGATGCCGATATCGCGTCTTGCCTGCGCCGGGCGCACAAAGGTGGACTGTACGGAGGATGTCATGTCGGTCATTCGTACTGTTCCCGATACTTGCGCACGATGTAGAGTGCATAGATGTTGAGGCAGAGCGTGATGGCAAACAGAGTGATGCCAAGAGCGAAAGCCACCAGCGTCTGCGGCGAGTTGAACTCAAGGTCGCCCGTCAGCTGATTGACGATCTTGACGGTGACCGTGGTCATCGCCTCGAACGGGTTGAGCTGCATGCGGGCGGCAACACCGGCAGCCAGCACCACGATCATTGTTTCACCGACAGCACGCGAGGCCGTCAGCAGCAGGGCGCCGACGATACCGGGCAGCGCCGCCGGCAGGATGACGCGCTTGATCGTCTCAGAGCGCGTCGCACCGAGGCCGAGCGAGCCGTCGCGCAGCGAGCGGGGGACCTGCGTGATGATGTCATCCGACAATGAGGACACGAACGGGATCAGCATGATGCCCATGACGAGACCGGCTGTCAGAACGCTCTGTGCCTGGATGAAATTGACATAGTTGCCAGTGACCAGGCCGTTCAGCTGGGCGGAGATATCGCGCAGGAAAGGCCCGACGGTCACCAGCGCGAAGAAGCCGTAGACGATAGTCGGGATACCGGCGAGAATTTCCAAGAGCGGCTTAGCGATGCCACGCACGACGGGCTTTGCATATTCCGCCATGTAAATGGCCGCGAACAGGCCGACCGGCACAGCAAACAACATGGCGACAAGAGCGATGTAGAGCGTGCCCGCGAGAAGCGGCAGAAGACCGAACTGGCCTTCCGTGCCACCGCTGCCGGCTGCCGAAAAGCGCGGGTCCCAGACCGTGCCGAAGAAGAACGCACTCGGGGACACCGACTGGAAGAACCGGATGGCCTCCGACAGCATGGAGCCGACGATACCGACCGTTGTCAGGATCGCGATCGAAGAGGCAACAAGGAGCGTGCCCAGCATGACGCGCTCGACGCGGTTTCTGGCCCGGAACGGCGCGCTGATACCGCGAATGGCGAAGACGGCCCCGGCAATAGCAATGATCAGCACGACTAGGCTCATTACCCACCGGCTGCCATCTCTGAGGGAATTATAGTGCTGCGCGGCTTCCACCATGTAGGGCTCGCCGGCATTTGCCATCGGCACACCCTTGGCGGCCAGCGCCTCCCGAAGGTTGCTGGAGCCGCTGGTGACGGCCGCAAGCTCATCGCTGCTCAGCCGCTTCAGGCCGTTGGCTACCTGCATAACCTGACCGAGCATCAGCTCGGTGGTCGCAGCGCCCTGGCTTTTCACCGTATCCGGCAAGGCGGAGCGCACGGAATTTTCAATGAAGAACGGGCTGGCAAGAAGCCATACGGCAAGAACGAACGCAGCCGGCAGGACCGCCCAGATGGCAACATAGACGCCATGATAACCAGGAAGCGAATGCAGGGCGGAAAGCTTGCCTTTGGAGCTGGCCATCGCGCGCGCGTCCGGCAAAATATGCCGCAAGGCCAACGATCAAAATGATCAAAAGAATAAGAGAAGTGCTCATCGATATGTCCCCCCGGCTTTTCACTCATTGAAAGCCGGCAAATCCGCATACTCGGGATGCCCGGCACGGCAAAGCTGCCGTGCCGGTTTTTGCACTAAATTAGAGCATGTTACCGTCGGTGAAGGCCTTGCGGTCGGCTTCGCGCTCGGCATCCGGAGCCGGAACGAGACCGTAGGCAGCCAGCGGGCTGTCCGGGCCGACCATCTGGTCGTCGAGGAAGAATTCAACATATTCCTTCAGGCCCGGGATAACGCCGAGGTGAGCCTTCTTGACGTAGAAGAACAGCGGGCGCGAAACCGGATATTCGCCCGAAGCGATCGTTGCGCCCGACGGGACAACGCCGCTGACGGTCGCGACCTTCAGCTTGTCAGCGTTGTTTTCATAGAAGGACAGGCCGAAAACGCCGATGCCGTTCTTGTTGGAAGCGATACGGGCGAGCGTTTCGGTGTAGTCGCCATCGATGTCGATCGCCAGACCGTCCTTACGGACGGCGATGCACTTCTTGGCAGCTTCCTTTTCGTCGGCGACGAGACCCTTGATGGCAACGTCAGCGCCAGCGTCCTTGCAGCCGTGAGCCAGCATCTTTTCGTCGAAGACTTCGCGCGTGCCGTGCTTTTCGCCCGGGATGTAAGCAGCGATTTCTACGTCCGGCAGGTCTTTGTTGACTTCCGACCACTTCTTGTAGGGATTGGCAACGAGCTTGCCGTCGATGACGAGCTCAGCGGCGAGCGCGAGGTAGAGGTCCTTCGGAACGAGCTTCAGATCGGCATTGCCGCTGTCCGTTGCGAAGACGATGCCGTCATAACCGATCTTGACTTCCTGGACTTCGGTAACGCCGGCTGCCTTGCAGGTTTCCAGCTCGCTGTCCTTGATCTGGCGCGATGCATTGGCGATGTCGATCGTGTCCGGGCCAACGCCCTTGCAGAATTCCTTGAGGCCCGCACCGGTGCCGCCGGATTCAACAACCGGGGTCTTGAAGTCAGGGAAGGTTTCGCCGAACGTTTCGGCAACGATCTTTGCATAAGGCAGAACGGTCGAGGAGCCGGCAACCTGGATCTGGTCGCGAGCAATGGCAACGCCTGCAAACGCGGCGGATGCAACCAGAGCTGCAACAGTAAGTTTCAAGGACTTCATCAGAATACTCCCGTAATGGGCTTGTGTGGGTGCGCTTTTCACCAGCGCTCGCTTTCGCCGTGTCGATCGGCCGCCCTAGTTAGCGCCCGATGCCCACACCTTTTATGTCAACTTGACGAAACATTTGTGACATATCAATCAATTGAAATAATTGACTATTTTCTAAAAATGACATTTTCGGAGACAGGTTTGTGTCAAAACCTCACGGTAAAGACCGTGCCCTTGCCGACTTCAGACTGAACCAGCAGCCTGGCGCGATGCCGGGTGAGGATATGCTTGACGATGGCAAGCCCGAGGCCCGTGCCTTTTTTCGACCGGCTGGCCTCGACATTCACCCGGTAGAATCGTTCGGTAATGCGCGGAACGTGCTCCGCGGGAATGCCCGGCCCGTGATCGCGAACGGAAACTTCTGCCGGAGCATCACCTCCACCGGAGAGCGTGACCTCGACCTTTTTGCCCTCCTGGCCGTATTTGCAGGCGTTTTCGATCAGGTTCTCAAAGACTTCCGTCAGCTCGTCACGGTCACCCTGCACGGTCACTGGCTCATCCGGCACGATCAGCGAAATTTCGACACCGACGTCTTCAGCAAGTGGTGCCAGAGCATCGCGGACATGACCAAGCAGCGGCCCCAGGCTGATCGCTTCATCCGGCGCGATATGGGACTTGAGTTCCAGCCGCGACAGGGACAGGAGATCATCGACCAGCCTGCTCATCCGCGTCGCCTGCTCGTGCATGATGCCGAGAAACTTTTCGTGTGCCTTCTGGTCGTTGCGCGCAGGCCCTTGCAAAGTCTCGATAAAACCGCGCAACGAGGCCAGCGGCGTTCTCAGTTCATGGCTGGCATTGGCGACGAAATCGGAGCGCATCCGGTCGATCCGACGCGCCTGGGAAATATCCCTGTAGGACAGGACATAAAGCCGCTTGTCGGCCCGCTGGCCAACCTCGGCCGGCGCGACCCGGACGATGTAGACCGCGTCGGATGGAAACCGCTCCGAATGTTCGATCTGGTTGACCTTGCCGGTGACGATGGTCTCGCGAACCATATCGAGGATGCCGGGCGAACGCACCCGTGCCGACAGGTCCGTGTTCGGCGGAATGGTGCCGAACGCCTTTTCCGCCGCCTGATTTTGTAAAAGCACTGTTTCATCGGGTGCGACCACCAAAATTGGCGTGTCGAGTGCATTGAAGCCCGTCGCGAGCATGTCGAGATCGGTTTCTTCCACCACGGACGGCACGGCAACCGGAATCGGCGGCTTGGTGTCTGCGGAACGATTGAACAGGACCGTCATCCAGACAAGCCAGAACAGCAGCACAGCTGCGGCATGAATGCCCGAAAAAACGAGACCTGCAGCGGCAGCAACGGACAGGCCGATGACCCATTTCTCCGACTTGGCGGTCTCTTTCAGTCGAACCCAGACGTTGTTTGTATCTTCCAAGATTTTCTCACGAGCACGGTGCAATTGACCGGTGATAGCGGAGGTTCATGACATGATTTTCACGGCATGCTTGAATTCGCAATGCAATTGTGGCCTCCTCCCATGAAATCGGCGACCGGCAGCAACAATATCCAGCGAGGGTACATCATGATGGACATGGAAAAAAACAAGCCGGTCGAACTCGTGATCAATGGCAAGGAGCGGGTTTTCGACATCGACAATCCGAAGCTGCCAGACTGGATCGACGACAAGGCGCTGGCTTCCGGCGACTACCCTTACGAAAAGAAATTCGACAGCGACGAATATGACGATCTTCTGGAAAAGCTGCAGATCGAGCTGGTGAAGGTCCAGTTCTGGCTGCAGGCGACCGGCAAGCGTGTTGTCGCCCTGTTCGAAGGGCGCGATGCGGCCGGCAAGGGCGGCTCCATCTATGCCATCCGGTCTTATATCAATCCCCGCTCCGCTCGCGTCGTTGCCCTGCCCAAACCCACCGAGACGGAACAGGGACAGTGGTATTATCAGCGCTATATCTCGCATTTTCCGACGGCCGGTGAATTCGTGATGTTCGACCGATCCTGGTACAACCGGGGCGGCGTTGAACCTGTCATGGGCTTCTGCACGCCAGAACAGCACAAGAAGTTCCTGAACCAGACGCCGCGGCTTGAAAAGCTGATCACCGGCGATGACATCCATTTCTTCAAGTTCTGGCTGGATATCGGCCGGGAAATGCAGTTGAAGCGGTTTCACGACCGCCGTCACGATCCGCTGAAAGTCTGGAAGCTCTCGCCGATGGACATTGCGGCGCTGACCAAGTGGGACGACTACACCGAGGCGCGCGACACGATGCTGCGGGAAACGCATACCGACCATGCGCCCTGGGTTGTCGTTCGCGCCAACGACAAGAAACGTGCGCATCTCAACCTGATCCGTCACCTTCTGAATTCGGCCGATTATGACGGCAAGGACGAGAAGGCGATCGGCAAGATCGATGACAAGATTCTCGGCTTCGGCCACGGCTTTGTGAAATAGCCGCAGCGCTTACCAAAAAGCTTATTGGCCGGGAAGGACCCGCACCGCATAGACGCTGACGCTGTTGCCGGCACCCGTGACATCGCTGTTGATCAGGATATGTCCAGGCGAACTCGGGGCAAGACTGCGATCGAATGTCACCTGGAACAGCATGTCGTTCTTTTCATCGTTCACCGTGAACCGGTGGCGGCCGCAATCGCCGAGCGAGGCAAAATCGCATTCGACAGAAAATTGCGTCTGCTTACCGGTATCCGCCTGAACGCTGAGGGCGACAGTCGATGTCTTGCCGGAAATCTGCTCAAGCACCGAAACAGGAATCTCGATCGACACATTGCCGTCGGCATCCGCCGTCGCCGAGGTGATACGAAGACGCTGGCCACGCTCGTCGCTGACGGGATCGGCAGCAGCACGGCTACTGGCCTTGACGTTGCTTGCATCAGCAGGTGTGAAGACCTCAACCCAATCGCCGGAAAAGCCCGCTTGCGCTCCAAGCGTCTTCAAACCGGCCGCGCCGTCGAAATCCTCCGATTGCACTGTCGAGGGCGGATTGGCGACACTGGTATCGCGCTCTGCCGCCGTTTTCAAAAGTCCGCTGGTTTCAACCCACCACGCCCCCATGACCACCGCTGCAACCAGCGTGGTGATGACCATGACGAAGGAGAGAAAACTGCCGCGCTTGCGCCGCCGGGGTTTTACTGCCGCCGCATCTGCCTTTGCGGCCTTGCCGCGCTTGCCGGCGGCCGGTTCCGTCAAGGGTGCCGTGTCCGCAGCACGCGCGCCGTCGCGGCGCTCCGGACGCAGGCCCGCAAGGCCACCATCCGCAACAGGACTACCGGTACGACCCGCATGCCGTTCGGATGGCATGCGGATGTCGTGATCAAGCTCTGCCGAAGGAACCGGCGCGCTGCGGGTCTCAACCTGGATCGGCGGCGGCACGGATGCAGCGGCTTTCAGGCTGGCGCGCTCCTCCAATTCGATGGCGTGAATGACGCCTTCGAGCCGGTGGCGCTGCTGGGCAATCACCTCGGGATCGTGCACATCCTGCTTTCTAAGGCCGGCCTCCAGCGCGTTGCGCGCCGATTGATAGATGCGCGCACGCGTTTCGGAGTTCGCCCGCTCGGAGCGTTCCAACGCCTGTCTGATAGCAGTTTCCAGTCCGCTCACTCTTCGTCCTTCTTGGTGCAGGCATTCACGCCCTTGCAAAGCATACTGCGCGCATCGAAAGCCGAAGCGGCCGGATTGCTGTTACCCAAAAACCATGCACGACCGGCTACGGGCCTTACAATCAAATCCATCGTCATGGCCTGACATCCTTTTAGGAAACCCGGCACGCTTTTGAATATGTTAACAATTGGGTAACGGTTGACGCTGCGATCTGCAAGCCTCGCGCATCAAACGGGCCATCAGCGCCGGGGAAAACCCGGTGGTTTTGGCCGAACCATGACCAGCAGCCACGACAAATCGGCCTTGCAAAACACAAAGCCGCTGCTAAGGTTCTTACGTTTACGGAAACGTCAAATAACAAACCGGGAGTGAACCTTGTCCCTGCCAGCCATCCTCAACGGCACCACGCGCCTGCCCGTCGTCGCAGCACCGCTCTTCATCATCTCGCACCCCGCCCTGACGCTGGCGCAGTGCAAGGCCGGTGTCGTCGGCTCGTTTCCGGCCTTGAATGCGCGGCCGGAGGCACAGCTGGACGAATGGCTGGCCGAGATCACCGAAGACCTCGCCGCTCACAATTCCCGTAATCCCGGCAGGCCGGCAGCCCCCTTCGCGGTCAACCAGATCGTCCACAAGTCCAACAAACGGCTTGAGCACGACCTGATGCTCTGCGTCAAATACAAGGTGCCGATCGTCATTTCCTCGCTTGGCGCTGTGCCCGAGGTCAATGCGGCCATCCATTCCTATGGCGGCATCGTGCTGCACGACGTGATCAACAACCGCCACGCCAACTCGGCCATCCGCAAGGGCGCCGACGGACTGATCGCCGTTGCGGCCGGTGCTGGCGGCCATGCGGGCACGCTCTCTCCCTTCGCCCTTATCCAGGAGATCCGCACGTGGTTTGATGGACCCCTGCTGTTGTCCGGGGCAATCTCGACCGGCGGCGCGGTTCTGGCTGCACAGGCAATGGGAGCCGACATGGCCTATATCGGCTCGCCCTTCATCGCCACGACCGAGGCGCGCGCCAGCGACGCCTACAAGCAGATGATTGTCGGCAGCAGCGCCAGCGACATCGTCTACTCCAACTTCTTCACCGGCATTCACGGCAACTATCTCAAGCCCTCGATTGCCGCTGCCGGCATGGACCCCGACCATCTACCGGAAGCCGATCCTTCCAAGATGGATTTCGAGACGGCCACGACCGGCGCCAAGGCCTGGAAGGATATCTGGGGCTGCGGCCAGGGTATCGGCGCCGTCACGGAAATCGCTCCCACCGCCAATCTCGTCGACAGGCTGGCCGAGGAATATGCGGCAGCAAGGCAAAAACTGGCGCTGTAGAAGGCGCCATTCGAACTGCCGGAAGCTTTTTTCCCGTTCTCAAAACTGATGGCTTGAAATCGCATCCGTTTGCAGGTATCAGCCCCTCACACATCGTTTCGCGGCATCGCGCAACGCATGCTGGCCGCTTTAGCTCAGGTGGTAGAGCACATCATTCGTAATGATGGGGTCGCAGGTTCGAGTCCTGCAAGCGGCACCAGTTTTCTCCCAAAAAGCATGACGAGAACAGGCCTTTACGAGGCTGCGTGGATTCCCGTCACTCCAAAGTCTAGCACTCAAGGCGCAACAGGCTCGCTCCGGTCAGTTAGCCAGTTGGTAATAGGGATCTTCCCTGTAGGTCGCACCGACGTAGCAATTCGTCCCGAAGCATCGGGGGCTTCTGCGGTCTCCCGATTGAACGTAGAAAACGCGCGGACTGCGCCGATGATAATAGCTCGGCCCTTGCCTGACGTCGTAATAGCGCTGCTCTATCACCACCCGCTCGCGATAGGCGGTGGGCACAGGCGCATTGGTATAGAGATATCCGCTGTCATCGACGCAACCGGACAAGATCGCGCCGGACGCTCCGAGGGCAATGAGAATCATAACTAACTTGTGGCTCATGCTTCCTCCAGAATGGGGAGATGGCGCGACGTTGAAACAGGGCAAGTCCTTTTATCTGGGTATGTTTTCAGATTTCCGGCCGATCTGCAAATCCAATGACGGTGCGCGGACGCGGAACACGAAAATGACGCCGCAGGACTGTTCAAATCCTTAATCGAAGGTTAATGCGAAGCGTAGCACCACATCGGGATGTTCAAGCCCGGCGCAAGCGACGCAACCTATCTTGCCCTCACCTCCGGCATGATGCCGGGCAGCAGAGGACAATGACATGTCGAACATCATCGAATATTCAGGCGAGCCCAACGACGCAGCCATCGCGCTTTTTCTTCAGGACGACAACGGCGACAAGCTGACCGATATTCTGGTGGACGCACTCGACGAGGCCTTCCGGATTCTGAGCGACGACCTGGTTGGCGGATCATTGAACTAACGCAGCCCTAGCTCCAAAAAAGCTGCACGACTCCCGGATGTCTTACAACAGGTGTAGGATCGGTGCGGCACGCATGGCGTCCTCGATCGCGCTTCGCCCGAAAACATGGTTAATTTTTTAACTATTTTCCGGCTATCACCGGAACGGTTCGGCGAACTGGCCGTTGATGCGAAAAACCGGGAGGACCTGCGATGATCTTCAATCTTCTCAAGGCAAAGCGCGATGACGCTGACGATACCGGCACCTATGCCGACGGCGTTTTTGAGCTGACGGCATCTGAAATCAAGTCTGAACCGCGGCGCCTCCGTGGCCATATGGCCCATCAACGCGATTATGGCAGCGACCGGGCGATCGCGCCCATTCCCGCCGGATTTGCCTGAGGCTTTCCGGCAGGAACACGCGACACACTTGCCGCAGCTTAGGCGCGCGGCTTCAGTTTCATGTGGCGGTTGACGTCCTTGTAGAGCAGATAGCGGAACTTTCCGGGGCCGCCAGCATAGCAGGCCTGCGGGCAGAAGGCGCGCAGCCACATGTAGTCGCCGGCCTCGACTTCGACCCAATCCTGATTGAGCCGGTAGACGGCCTTGCCTTCCAGCACATAGAGCCCGTGCTCCATGACATGGGTTTCTGCAAACGGGATGACGGCGCCTGGCTCGAAGGTGACGATCGTTACGTGCATGTCGTGGCGCAGGTCGTTGGGATCGACAAAACGGGTCGTTGCCCATTTGCCTTCGGTGCCAGCCATCGGTGACGGCGCAATATCCGCTTCGTTGAGGAAAAGAGGTGTCGGGACATCGAGTCCCTCGACAAATTCATACGCCTTGCGGATCCAGTGGAACCGAACCGTCTGGCCGGAGGTATTGCGCACCGACCACTTGCTCGCGGGCGGGATGAAGGCATAGCCGCCCGGGCGCATCTGATGCGCTTCGCCATTGAGCGTCACCGTCAGTTCGCCCTCGACGATGAACAGCACACCTTCGGCGCCATCGTCGAGTTCCGGCCGGTCGCTGCCCCCCCCGGGCGCGACTTCCATGATGTACTGCGAGAAGGTCTCGGCAAAACCGGAGAGCGGACGCGACAGAACCCAGAGCCGGGTATCTTCCCAGAACGGCAGGAAGCTGGTGACGATATCCATCATCACGCCCTTGGGAATGATGGCATAGGCTTCGGTAAAGACGGCGCGGTCCGTCAACAGTTGGGTTTGCGCTGGCGCGCCACCCGTGGGGGCGTAATAGGTGCGGTTCATCTGCTTTCCTGAACTTTCGAATGGATCAGCCATGACAGCGGCGGGATGCCATCAGGCATCAAAAACCATTAGCGCAACACGGCGCGCAGATCACGCGGCAATTCCCACCAATCTCTGGATTCACTTTCGCGCAAGAGAAGGAAATCGGCTTGGCGCGGATAAGGGTTGGCGCGATCAGGACGACGCCGTCAGTCTGGCTTGATGATCGTGCCTGGTGGCGTTGGAGCCGTCACCTCGCGCAACCATTCCCGCCAGATCGATACGAGCAGCGCCATCAGCACCGGTCCGACGAACAGGCCGAGGAAGCCCATCGTCTTGACGCCGCCGACGAGCCCGAAGAATGTCGGCAGGAAGGGCAGCTTGATGGGGCCGCCGACCAGCCTTGGCCGAAGCGTCTTGTCGACAATGAACAGTTCGACCGTTCCCCAGACGAAAAGCGCCGCGCCGGCCACGGGCGACCCGCTGGCGACGAGATAGATCGACACGAGTGTGAAGCACAGCGGCGCACCGCCGGGAACGAGTGCCATCATGCCGGTGATGATGCCGAGCGTCACCGGTGACGGAACGCCCGCCATCCAATAGGCGATCCCCAGCACGATACCTTCGCCGATGGCGATGACACCCATGCCGGTCACCGTCGAGCTGATGGTCAAGGGCACGATGCGCGAAACGCGCTCCCAGCGCATCGGCAGTATCCGTTCACCCAGGTGATCAAGTTGAGAGACGAGCTTTTCTCCGTTACGATAGACGAAGAAAAGCGTGATCAACATGAACAGAAGCGTCAGCATCGACTGGAAAGCCGATGCGCCGACGACAAGCACGCCGCGATAGATATTGCCGATATTGGACCCACTGACGAGCTGCACCAGTTCGCCGAGCGCACCGGGATGGCCGACATATTTTGCCCACTGGACACTCAGCCAAACGCCGATGCCGGGGATTTGCGTCAGCCACACCGGCACCGGTGCACCGGCGGCGTTGGTCTCGATCGTCCAGACGGCCCAGTTATGGACCTCATCGACCGCATAGACGGCTGCAAGCGAGATAGGCGCGACAATGAAGGAAATCACCGCAATGATGGCAATCGTCGCCCCGATCGTCCGGTTGCCACCGATAGCGCCAAGAAGCCTGCGGTAGATCGGCCAGCTGGCGAAACCGATGACGAGGGCCGCCAGTACCGGCACGAGAAAGCCATGGAAGAAATAGACGCCTGCCAAGAGAACGAAGACCAGAAGCCAGCGCGCAGCCGCAATCGGGCCAACCAGCGCCGAACGTTCATAGGCCGTCCGCCCGAAAAGCCGCGGTTCCGACGGCAGTTCACCGCGCTCACGATTGCTCAATTGCAAAAGGCATTCCTCCAAGTGTCACTCAAGATGACAGCAAAACTCACGGCTAGCCAGCGTGTTTCCATTACCAGCGGTAACCCGTCAACATGCGGCATAAGTAAGTATGCCCGCATGGTCAACACAAGCCGATGACAAACAATAACAACCGGGAAGAACAACGGCCGGACGCAGCATCATTTTGCCGAAGGCCTCGCCTTTAAGCGGTTGCAACCTTCGAGCGGTCGAGGAAGACTGACGACAGGAAAATGCCGATGCCCGCCACAGACATCATCGCGCCCACAAGGCCGGTCGATGTCCAGCCGTAACCGGCCGCAATGGAGAGGCCGCCGAGCCAGGCCCCGAGCGCATTGGCCAAATTGAAGGCCGAATGGCTGGC
The DNA here is from genome assembly GCF_001426665.1 of Rhizobium sp. Root1334. Taxonomy (GTDB): domain Bacteria; phylum Pseudomonadota; class Alphaproteobacteria; order Rhizobiales; family Rhizobiaceae; genus Pararhizobium. The sequence goes on from NZ_LMEY01000001.1 coordinate 1,011,744, forward strand.
GGCGGCCGCCAGGGTCTGCGCCTCGCCCGCCACATCCATCAACCGCATCTGGATACCCGGCACGACGGCAAAGCCCCCACCGATAAGCAGAACGTTGATCACCGCCATCCACGGCGTTGTCATGGTGAAGTAGAACAGTACGTAGGCGACGAGGTTGAAGACCAGTGCGATACCGATCGCCGGCATCAGCTTCCAGTCGGCCAGACGCGAACCGACGATATTGCCAAGGATCATACCCGCGCCGAACACGGACAGCATGATCGGAACAGTTCCAAGCGATATGCCGGCAACTTCGGTCAGGGCCGGAGTGATATAGCTGAAGACTGCAAACATGCCGCCGCAACCGATGGCGCAGATGCCGAGCGTCAGCCAGACCTGGCTCTTGCCGAGAGCACCCAGTTCCTTCAATGGCGTAGCTGCTGGATTGGCCTTGTCCTTTGGCACGAAAAGCCATGTCAGCACGACCGTCAGCACACTGATGGCGCCGACAATGGCAAAGGCGGCGCGCCAGCCGAGCGCCTGGCCGAACCACGCAGCAAGCGGCGTGCCGAGCAGGGTCGCAACCGTCAGGCCCATCATGACGCGGCCGATGGCGCGCGCCCGCTGGTGCGGAGCCGCCATGCCGGCGGCGACCAAAGCCGCCACGCCGAAAAAGGCGCCATGCGGCAGGCCAGCGAGAAAGCGGGCGGCAACCAGAAGGCCGAAACTTCCGGCGGCGGCGCTGGCAAGATTACCAAGCGCAAACAGGCTCATCAGGGCAAGCAGAACATTGTGCCTTGAAAACCGCGCGGCCAGTACGGCGATGAGCGGCGCACCTACAACAACACCGATCGCATAGGCACTGATGACGTGGCCAGCAAAGGGTACCGAAACCGAAAGATCGCCGGCCACCTGCGGCAAAAGCCCCATGATGGCGAATTCACCGGTGCCGATGCCAAAGCCACCGACGGCAAGGGCCAATTCTGCACTGGACATGCCGCCCCAGCGAGCGGCCGGAACGGAAGAAAGAGCGTCGTCTGACATAGCAAGTCCTGCCTGGAGCCGCATCGGCCCAAAGGATTTTCGTTCTGAAATGGGAAGCCAAGGCGGAAACGGGAGGAAAGCCTGGGCGCTATTGCAATGCAATATACCCTTTTGCGCCTGCTCGCAAAGAGATTGATGCGGCGAGATACCACGAAATCTGGCCGGATGCACACCACTTATTGACGTTTACGTCAAGGTCATATAATCCGGAATGATCTTGATGGCGTGCAACAAAAGCCCCATCTTGACCGGGCGGAGAATCTGGAGGGATTTTCGCTGATGCGCAGTGCGCTTTCCGGAGACATTTTCGGACAGGGTTGCGCATGGAAAAGGGAGAGACGGTGCGCTTCTTTTTTTGGCTGCGCGGCGACGGATCGATGAGGGAGAGAGATGATGCCTGATACATTGATGCAGACCCCAGGCCCGCAAACGGCCAAACCCTGGCTTCAATCCTACCCGCCGGGCATGCCAGCCCATATTGATCCCCTACCCTATGCTTCGATCGGCGATCTCTTCGCGCAATCCTGCAAGAAATATGCTGATCGCGCCGCCTTCACCTGCATGGGCAAAACGCTGACATTCGGCGACCTCGATGCGCAGAGCCGCAAGATTGGCGCGTGGCTGCAATCGACCGGCCTTGCCAAGGGTGACCGCGTTGCCGTGATGATGCCGAACATCCTGCAGAATCCGGTGATTGTCTTTGGTATCCTCCGGGCCGGCTATACGGTGGTCAACGTTAACCCACTCTACACGCCTCGCGAACTGGAACACCAGTTGAAGGATTCCGGCGCCAAGGCGATCTTCGTGCTGGAAAACTTCGCCCACACCGTCGAGCAGGTGGCGGCACGCACGGATCTGAAGCATACAGTCGTTGCGACGATGGGCGATCTTCTCGGCCTCAAAGGGCTGATCGTCAATATCGTCGTGCGCAAGGTGAAGAAGCTCGTGCCTGCCTGGTCGTTGCCGGGGCATCTGTCCTTCAAGGCGGCGCTGGCAAAGGGTGCCGGTCAGACGCTCAAGGCCGTCGATGTGAAGCCCGGCGATGTCGCATTCCTGCAATATACCGGCGGCACGACAGGCGTCTCCAAGGGCGCCACGCTGACCCATTCCAACCTTTTATCGAACATGTCTCAGATGGGGCTCTGGTTGGAAACAGCCTTCCTCGACAAGAAGCGCCCTGACCGGCTGGTGTTCCTCTGCGCCCTGCCGCTCTACCATATCTTCGCCCTGACGGTGAATTCGCTGATGGGCCTGAGCACCGGCGGCGAGAACATCCTGATCCCCAACCCGCGCGACATTCCGGCTTTCGTCAAGGAAATCGCCAAGTACAGGGTCAATATCTTTCCCGGCCTCAACACGCTGTTCAACGCCTTGATGAACAATGCCGATTTTCAGAAGCTGAACTTTTCCGACCTGGCGCTGACCTTTGGCGGCGGCATGGCTGTGCAGCGCCCTGTCGCGGAACGCTGGGAAAAAATGACCGGCTCGCCGATCAAGGAAGGCTACGGCCTGTCGGAAACCTCACCAGTTGCGACCGCCAACCGGCTCGATGGCAATGCGTTTACCGGCACGATCGGCCTGCCGCTGCCGTCGACCGATGTCGAGATTCGCGACGAGGACGGCAACACCCTGCCGCTCGGCGATATCGGCGAAATTTGCATCCGCGGGCCGCAGGTCATGGCCGGCTACTGGCAGCGGCCGGATGAAACCGCCAAAGCCATCTCCGCCGACGGCTTCTTCCGTTCTGGCGATATCGGTTTCATGAACCCGGAAGGGTTGGTCAAAATTGTCGACCGCAAGAAGGACATGATCCTGGTTTCCGGCTTCAACGTCTTCCCCAACGAGATCGAGGAAGTGGCGATGACCCTCGCCGGCATTCTCGAATGCGCCGCCATCGGCGTGCCGGACGAACATTCGGGCGAGGCCGTCAAGCTGTTCGTCGTCAAGAGGGACCCGAACCTGACGGAAGCGGACGTCAAGGCGCATTGCGCGGCGAACCTCACCAACTACAAGCGGCCAAGATTTGTCGAGTTTCGCACCGAACTGCCGAAATCGAATGTTGGCAAGATTCTGCGCAAAGACCTGCGCGGGTAAAGGCTGCGTTCGCTTGTAAGAGTGCCGCAAAACATCTATTTTGGCGGAGTGGTGACTGGAGCGTGAACTCCAGCCACCTTTGCTAGGCTAAGAAATTGACCCGCACGGTGATTAACCAGCTCGTGCGGATTTTTCCTATGCCAAACGTGACGCTAAATGGCCGGAACCACATAGATCACCTCCACATTCGAGGACAGGGCTGTGTCCTGCTACAGTCCGGAAAGCCCATCTGTCCGGATGCGCCAGCTGGTTTGACGTTGCTGCTTAGCCCTCTAACGCGAAGAGCATACGGCAAATACGCCCACCTGCAACCATAAGGCGATATTTGATCGTCGCCCGAAAAAGCCGCTGGGCTTTTTTAGTGTTGGCATGAGGACAGACTTGATTTGCCAAGGGCAAAGCGACTAGCTATCGCAACCCTTCCGCAACGCAAGGAACCTGCCATGAGCGCGCTTGTCGAACAGCTGAAATCCACCGTTTCCGACACCAACGCAACAGACATCCGGGCTGCTTTCGCGAGCGATCCCAAGCGTTTCGCCAAATACAGCGTCACGCTGGACGACATGCTGTTCGATTATTCGAAATGCGCCGTCAACGACAAGGTGCTGGACGGGCTGGAAGCCATCGCCAAGGCTGCGAAAGTTGCCGAGAAGCGAGACGCGATGTTTGCAGGCGATATCATCAACATCACCGAAGGCCGCGCCGTACTGCACACCGCGCTGCGCAACCGTTCCAACACACCGGTCCTGGTCGATGGCAGGGATGTGATGCCGGATGTCAACGCCGTGCTTGCAGCCATGGGCGTCTTTTCCGACGGCATCCGCTCGGGCACACTGAAGGGCGCCACCGGCAAGAAGATCACCGATGTCATCAATATCGGCATCGGCGGCTCGGACCTCGGCCCCGTCATGGCGACCCTGGCATTGGCGCCCAATCACGATGGCCCGCGCCTGCATTTCGTCTCCAACATCGATGGCGCGCATATCGCCGACACGCTGAAGCTGCTCGACGCGGAAACGTCGCTGTTCATCGTTGCATCCAAGACCTTCACCACCATTGAGACGATGACCAATGCCGCGACCGCGCGGGCGTTCATTGCCGAAAAGCTTGGCGAAAAGGCCGTCGGCCATCATTTCTGCGCCGTCTCGACAGCGCTCGACAAGGTTGCCGCCTTCGGCATCGACGCGGACCGCATCTTCGGTTTCTGGGATTGGGTCGGCGGACGCTACTCGATCTGGTCAGCGATCGGCCTGCCGCTGATGATTGCCATCGGCAAGGAGAATTTTGGCGAGTTCCTGGCCGGTGCGCACGCGATCGACAACCATTTCCGCACGGCCCCCTTGCGCGAAAACATCCCGATGCTGCTCGGTCTTCTCGGCTTCTACCATCGCAACGTGCTCGGTTACGCCACCCGCGCCATCCTGCCCTACGATCAGCGCCTGTCGCGTTTCCCGGCCTATCTGCAGCAGCTGGACATGGAATCAAACGGCAAGGGTGTGACGCTGGACGGAACACCGGTCGAGGGCAATTCCGGCCCGGTCGTCTGGGGCGAGCCCGGCACCAACGGTCAGCACGCTTTCTATCAGCTGATCCATCAGGGCACGAGCATCATCCCGGCCGAATTCATGATCGCCGCCAACGGCCATGAGCCAAACCTGCGCCACCAGCACCAGCTTTTGATGGCCAATTGCCTTGCCCAATCGGAAGCATTGATGAAGGGCAGGACGCTCGCTGAAGCCAAGGCCCAAATGGCGTCGAAGGGCCTGGACAAGGACTTCATCGACCGGATCGCCCCGCACCGCGTCTTTACAGGCAACCGTCCATCGCTGACATTCGTCTATGACCAGATGACGCCATTCACGTTCGGCCGCCTGATTGCTCTTTATGAACACCGCGTTTTCGTTGAAGGCGCCCTGTTCAACATCAACTCCTTCGACCAGTGGGGTGTCGAACTCGGCAAGGAACTGGCAACAGGCCTGCTGCCGGTCGTTGAAGGCAAGGAAAGCGCTACCGGTCACGACAGCTCCACAGCAGGCCTGGTTGCCGCCTTGCTGAAGGCAGCGAAATAACGCTGCTCCATCCAACCGCGATGAATACAGGCTGAACGCACAATTCAGCCTGTATTCGGACACAATGCGCTATCCCTGAACCTGCGTCCTCAAGCCGGAGAAATCTCCAGCGGCGCATGGGTTCGGGGCATAACGTGGAACACTATTTCTTCGATCTGCATTTCGGCAATGAACAGGTTGTCGATGAAGAAGGCGTCGACCATTTCGACGTCGGATCGGCCGTCTATTATGGCCAGAGGATTGCCGACAGGATTGGCCGCGATAGCGATTATCGCTCGCTCACCGTCCATGTGCGTACCTTCGAAGGTTCGCTCTTGGCCGTCGTCGCCGCCTCGGCTGGCCGCGGATACGAGCAACTGGCCTTGATGAGCAGATGACGAGCTGAGCAGCTGCCGCAGGCCGCATCATGTCCGGAACAGGTTTTCGCTCATGAACCTGACGAACGCCTGCACCTTTGGCGACAGATGCCGGCTGGACGGCCACAGAATGCTAAACTCGCCGACGTCCTCGATATAGTCGCCCAAAACCGGCACAAGCTTTCCCCCGGCGATCTGGGCGTGAACCGTGAAGAGCGGCAAACAGGCAAGGCCAAGCCCCTGCTCTGCCATGCTGACCAGCGGTTCCAGCGTGCTCGCCATGGAGGACACAGGCAGCTCCAATTTCCCCTGTTTGACATCATGCCTGAGCGGCCAGCGTTCGAGCTTCCCGGAAGACGGGTATTTGTGATGAAGGCAGATATGTGCCGACAGATCCTGAGGCTTTGCGGGAATTCCGAAGCGCGCCAGGTATTCCTCCGTTCCGACGATACGATGAGAGAATTTACCGACGCTGCGCATCATCAGGCGGCTATCGCTTATGTCTCCCGTTCGAACGACAGCGTCGAAACCCTCTTCAATCACATCGACCAGACGATCCGTGAAATCGAGATCGATGGAGACTTCCGGGAACAGGCGCATGAACTTGGTAATCGCCGGCATGAACAGCATGCCGGCAAGTGGCAGGCTGACGCGAAGACGGCCGCGCGGCGCGGCAAGCGTTTGCGACAGTTCCTGCTCCGCGGCTTCTATCTCGGAGAAAATCCGGCGGCAACGCTCGAGGAACATTGTGCCCTCTGCGGTGATCGCGATGCTGCGGGTACTGCGGTGAAACAGCCGGACACCAAGCCTCTTCTCCAGACGGGCCATTGCCTTGCCAACAGCCGACGAGGAGATACCGAGAACCTCCCCTGCTCCGACAAAGCTGCGGGTTTCCGCCACGATCACGAACACATTCAAGGAACCAATGGTTTCCACGACGACGCTCTATTACGGACATCCACGTCCGTTATCAACGGAGCCATAACCCGTTTTTCCAAGCGTCGCCACGCACTAAGTCTCGACCCGACGGCATTTTCCGTCGATCGTTTTGCGAATGGAGACAACGTGACTCACTCCCCAAAAGCCGAATTTCAAATCACTCCCCAGCCAACCGTATTTGTCGTGAACGTCATCCACGCCCACCCAGGCAAACAGGATGAGGCGTTCCAGATCATCCAGGACGTCGTGCACTATGTTGCCGAACGCAAGGCAGGCTTTCTCTGGAGCAACCTGTCGAAAAGCACCGACGGCAAAACCGTCGTCAACATCGAGGCAATCCACAGTGCTGACAATGTCGACGAATTTTTCTCCGATCCCGTCTTCGTGGAAAAATTCAAATCCCTCGACACCGTGTCCACAAGCGAATTTCATATCTACAAGGTCGGAGATCTCGTCCTTCCCGCCTTGAGCGCACAATAGGATCAGCAGAACCGGGCGCAGCTGCGCCCGGTTCTGCTGCCTCCCCCTGAGGCCGCTCGCCGATATGGCAATCATCTGCCTGTCATCAGAGCATGATCAAACGGGCCAAATGCAGCAGCCACCTGATTCGAGGTCAGCCGGTGCTCCCGCAGGTGCCAAAGCCGCATCGAGGCGACTTATGGAAAAAACCGTTCTCGTTGTTACCGACGCCTGGCATCCGCAGGTCAATGGCGTTGTGCGCACGCTCGATGAACTCGCCCGCTCGTTGAAAGAACAGGGCATCGCCATTCACTTTCTGACACCGGAACGCTTTACCACTTTTCCGTTGCCCTTCTATCCCGACATCCGGCTGGCGCTGCCGACGCGTAAGCAGGTGGCGGGCGAAATCGACGCGGTGGCGCCCGACTACATCCATATCGCCACGGAAGGGCCACTTGGTCTCGTGGCACGCGGTATCTGCCTGCGCCGGGGCCTGCCGTTCACCACGAGCTATCACACGCGCTTTCCAGAGTTCGTCAGCGCCCGCCTGCCTATCCCCGAAAGTTGGAGCTATTGGTGGCTGCGCCAGTTTCACAATTCCGGTAATGGCATGATGGTGGCGACCGCGTCGCTCGGCACCGAAATGGCCGCGCACGGCTTTCACAATATCAAGCGCTGGACGCGGGGTATTGATACGGCTTTGTTCGATCCGGCACGCCGTCAGGACCTGCCGTTTCCCCGCCCGATTTTCCTCAATGTCGGGCGGGTTGCCGTGGAGAAGAACCTGCCGGCCTTTCTCGATCTCGACCTGCCCGGGAGCAAGATCGTCGTTGGCGACGGCCCGGATCTGGCCGCTTTGCGGCAGCGCTATCCGGATGTGTATTTCCTCGGAAAACGCCTGGGAACGGACTTGGCGACGCTCTACGCATCGGCTGACGTCTTCGTCTTTCCAAGCCGGGTCGACACGTTCGGTAATGTCATCCTCGAGGCACTCGCCAGCGGCTGCCCTGTTGCCGCTTTCCCAGTGACGGCGCCGAAGGATATTCTGGGAGACGGCAGCGGCGCACTGTCGAGCAACCTGCAGCAGGCGGCGCTTGCCGCCCTGGCATTGTCCCGGGAGGACGCACGGCAGAAAGCGCTGACGTTCAGCTGGAGTGAATGCGCCCGCCAGTTTCTGTCAAATCTCGCAGGCGTGCCCCAAAATGCCTTTGCAGGACGAGGCCGCCGCTTACGGCTGATGTAGATTGCCGAGGCAGCAATACCTCACCCTCCCCTTGAGGGGGAGGGTCGGCACGCAGTGCCGGGGTGGGGTGAGTTGCGGGGCATATGCAATTGATTGTGGCGTTCGTGGTGGTCACCCCCACCCGCCGCTTCGCGGCGACCTCCCCCCTCAAGGGGGAGGTGGATTACAGCCCGATCTCGTAGCTCCACGGCGGGTTTGCCCCCGCCCGCGAAACGGTAACGGCGGCCGCCTTCGCACCCAGTGCCAAAGCGTCGCGGACGGCGCTCTCGCTGAGGTTTGCAACCTGTTCCTTGGTGAGCAGATTGTTCATCTTCAGCGACGCCAAGATACCCGCATCGAACGTGTCACCAGCACCGACCGTATCGACCACCTCGACCTTTTCGCCTGGTACCGACACCTTGCCGCGCGTCGTGTAGCCGTCGGCCCCATCGGCGCCCTTGGTGATGACCACGAGTTTCGGGCCGCGCTGCAGCCACTTGGCCACCAGTTCGTCATGCGTGCCCTCTTCGCCAAACCAGTCGAGATCCTCGTCCGAGAACTTGACGATGTCGGACATTGCCGCCATCCGCAGCATGCGGGCCTTGTGGGCTTCGGCATCCTTGATGAAACCGGGGCGGATGTTGGGATCGAAGGAGATCACCCGCTTCTGATGCTCGCGGGTCATCAACGCTTCGTAAGTCGACCCGCACGGTTCAGGGATCAGGCTGATGGCGCCGAAATGCAGCGCCTCACAGAAATCGCCGAGCGCCGGAAGGTGATCCTTGGTGATCATCCGGCCGGCCGTGTTTTCGTCGAAGAAGGCATAGGTCGCCGAACCGTTGACCAGCTTAACAAAGGCAACGGTGGTGTGCAGCGACAGGGTTGCGCAGGGACCGAAATCGACATTGCTGGATTTCAACGTGTCGCGCAGCATGTCGCCGAACATGTCGTCGGAGAGACCGGTGAAGAAGCCGGTGGGGATGCCGAGACGCCCAAGAGCGATGGCCGTGTTGAAGATCGCACCGCCGGAATAGGGAGCAAACGCTGTTTCGCCCGCCGTCGTCTGGCGTGGCAGCATGTCGATCAAGGCTTCCCCACAGCAAACGATCACGGCAACGTCCTCCCTATCCTGGATGTCATTTCAATCGATTTAAACCAAACTCCGCCGGATTTCCAGCGCCGTTTTCAAGCTGTCGCGAGTTCGCTGACACCCCCGTTGCGACCGGACCATTCGAGCGGCGCATTGAGGAAGGCCTCGACCTCCGACAACGTCTTTTCGTCGAACAATTTCTGCAGCTTGGCAACAGCCAGTACATCGCGCCAGGTGGCGATATTGTGCAGCGTCACGCCCTTGTCCAACATCTCGCCCCGCGCCTTCGGGAAGATATCGTAGTAGAACAGAGCCATGCCGTGATCGACGACGCCGCCAGCGGCGCGGATGGCATCGATGAACTTGAACATCGAGCCGCCCGCTGTCGTCAGGTCCTCGATGACGAGAACGCGGGCGCCTTCCGGCATATGACCTTCGATCTGGGCATTGCGGCCATGGCCCTTGGGCGCCTTGCGGACATAGATCATCGGCAGCGCCAGGCGCTCGGCCAGCATCGCAGCGAAAGGGATACCCGCCGTCTCGCCACCGGCAATGATATCGAATTTTTCGAAACCGGCTTCGCGCAGCACTGTGGCCGCGGCAAAATCCATCACCGCCGAGCGGATGCGCGGATAGGAAATCAGCTTGCGGCAATCGATATAGACAGGGCTCGCCATGCCGGATGCCAGCTTGTAGGGCTTGTCGGCACTGAAATGCACCGCCTTGATTTCCCAGAGCATCTTGGCAACGAGTTCGGCCATCACGGCCTTGTCGGGAAAGGATGTCTGGATCATCGGCGGGGCTCCTGCAGCTTCGGATTTTTATCACCCGCCGCATAGCAGGTCGGGCCGCGCAATGCCAGAGGTGGAGGGCGCGGCAGAGCCGCCGCGCCGCCAAAATCAGCCGTTCTGGCTCTCGCCCTGCTGCTGGCAGAAGGTGATGCGGTTGTTGAAGGGATCGATCACCTCGACCTCCAGCCCCCACGGTGCCTTTGTCACGCCGGGCTTCATGTAGCGGTAGTTTTTGGCCGCCAGTTCCGCCTGCAGCGCCACGGCATCGCCGACGCGGACGAAGGCACGGGCGCCGGGGCTCGCGTCACCGGCGTGCTCGCTCAGATGCAGGATCATGTCTTCCCGGGTGACCTGGCAATAGAGCGGAAAATTGTCGCCGAAGCGGTGTTCCCAATCGAGCGTGAAGCCGAGAAAACCGCAATAGAACTCCATCGCCTTGGCGACATCGAAGATGCGGAAGATCGGGATCGGCGGCTGAATGCCGACGTGGCCGTCCTGCCTTTGCGGCTTGTCTGCCGCGTCGATCTTTGCCGACAGGATATTCCATTGATCGTAGCCAAACTGACCGGCGACGATCTCAAGGGCTTCGCTGTGGGAAAGGTTTGTGTTGCGATCGGCAAAGGCTTGTTTCAGCACCTTTGCCATCAGTTTTGCATCGCGAAAATCGCGCATGGTTCATCCTCCGTCTGGCGGCAAACAGGACGATCAGTGCCCGCTCTGCTGACCCGTTCGCCATCAACGCCAAAAGGCAAGGATGAGAAGGTTTGGATGGATGCATTCACCATTCGTGCCAAGGCACTGCGGGGCGGCTGGCCGCATCCGGCCTGCCCCATTGTTAGGCGAAGTTTTTTCCCCGATCAAGTCCGCCGCTCGCCGATTTCAAACAGCACTCTGTCACCGGGTCAGCGTAGCGCGCCACCGGCAAGATCCGCCAGATTAATTCTTGGTAAGCTTCAGCTATATTAGAGAAAAAACCACGATCCGGACACAAACCGGGAGACATATCTGTAGTTGAGGCGGACGTTCAACGCGTCGCTGAACGCCTGATGCCCTCGTATCATGAGGTTATCCAATGAAGATGATCAGCCTTGCCACCCTCGCCGCTCTTTCTCTTGCTCCCTTCGTCCTGTCCTCCGCCGCAAATGCCATGAGCATGACGGATTGCAGCGCCAAGTATAAAACGGCCCAGTCGGCCGGAACGCTGAACGGAATGAAGTGGAACGATTTCCGCAAAGCGCAATGCGGAACCGATGCCGCCGCGACATCCATGACACCGGCTTCCACGAAAACGGCCGCGAAAAAACCGGCTGCGATGAGTACCGACCAGGAACCAACGATGGCCAATACGGAGAATATGCCGGAACCGGCCAAGACCACGGCAAAGGCACCGAAAGGCGTCGTCTTCCCGACCAAGGTCGATTCCAAATATTCGACCGAGACTGCGGGCAAGGCCCGGATGCATACCTGCCTCGATCAATACAAGGCCGACAAGGCCGACAATTCACTCAACGGCCTTGCCTGGATCCAAAAGGGCGGCGGCTTCTACAGCATCTGCAATTCGAAGCTCAAATCCTGACAGCACAACGCCTGTTTCCCGGAGGCGGGCTTTGGCTCACCTTCAGGAAACGGCCCAATGCAGCGGAAACATCGGATCGAACACCGTCACCGTACCTGCTTCCGTCTCGATCTTTTCCGGGAATGTCAGAGCGTCTGCCTGCTTGCGCAATGTGATCGTCTCCTCGTTGACCGGCAGGCCGTACCAGGCCGGACCATTCAGCGATGTGAAGGCCTCCAGCTTGTCCAGGGCATTTTCCTGTTCGAACACATGCGCAAGGCAGCTCATCGTGTTGATCGAGGTATAGATACCGGCACAGCCGCAGGCGCACTCCTTCAGCGGATCGACATGCGGCGCAGAATCCGTGCCGAGGAAGAAACGGCCATCGCCGGAGGTTGCCGCAGCCCGCAGCGCCAGACGATGCAGTTCGCGCTTGGCGACCGGCAGGCAATAGTAATGCGGGCGGATACCGCCGACCAGGATGGCGTTGCGGTTGATAATCAGATGATGGGTGGTGATCGAACCGGCGAGATTGCTCTTTGCCGACTTGATGTAGTCGATACCGTCCTTGGTGGTGACATGCTCCATCGTCACCTTCAGTTCCGGCAGGCGGGCACGAAGCGGCTCGAGCACGGTTTCGATGAAGACGGCTTCGCGGTCGAAAATATCGATTTCCGGCGTCGTCACCTCACCGTGGACACAAAGCGGCAGGCCGATCTTGGCCATCCGCTCCAGAACCGGCATGGCATTTTCAAAGTTGCGCACGCCGCCATGCGAATTGGTGGTCGCGCCGGCCGGATAGAGCTTGACGGCCTTGATCAGGCCGCTGGCATGACCAGCCTCGACGTCATCCGGGTTGGTTCCCTCGGTGAGATAGAGCGTCATCAGCGGCTCGAAACGGTCGCCCTTCGGCAAGGCGGCCATGATGCGTTCGCGATAGGCCGTCGCATCGGCGGTGGTCACCACCGGCGGCACAAGATTGGGCATGATGATGGCGCGGGCGAAGTGGCGGCTGGTGTCACCGATGACGCCCTTGAGCATGCCGCCATCGCGCAGATGCAGATGCCAGTCGTCGGGACGGCGGATCGTCAGTTCGGTGACGGACTGTGGGCTCATGGCGGTATCTCCAGACGCAATCTTTTGCGCATGGGTTCGGGCATGCGCTGACCGAAGGCTCCGATAGCATCATTGTGTGGCGGAAAACAATGATCGATTGCCCGGCATCAGGCCGTTTCGAAAATCTCGATGGCGATATCGGCCGGCCTCGAATTGTCGATGATCCGTTTGCCGTTCGGCAGATCGTTGCCGTAGAGCTTCCATTCGATGCCCGCGGCATCCAGCCCATAATGGACCCAGCGCTGCCGCAGCCGCTCTTCCAGCACCTCATAGGGTGGACCGACGAAGATCGACAGGTCGAACATGCCATCGAGCCGCGACCACGGCGCCTCGTTCAGCAGCAGGTAATTGCCTTCAGCAAGGATGATACGCATTTCCGGCGATACCGGCCGGGCCGACGCAATGGCGATTTCGCGCGACCGGTCGAATACCGGCACGAGAACCTCTTCATCGGCCTTGCGCACCGCTGAAACGATATCGATGAAGGCGCGCACATCGAAGGTCTCCGGCGCGCCTTTGCGCTTCAGCAGGCCGCGCTCTTCGAGAATGCCGTTGTCCATGTGAAAACCGTCCATCGGCAGCACGGCCGATTTTTCGCCACGGCGCGTCAGCTCCTCCTGCAGCGCATCTGCAAGCGTGGACTTGCCGGCCCCCGGGGGGCCGGCGATGGCGACGATGAAGCGGGACGACTTACCCGCCTTCTCGACGATGCTATCCGCGATGGCGGCAAGCGTCATGGTCATGCGACGGCAGCCTCCGGCGGAACCTTGGCCCCTGTCATAAAGGCGACGGCATCCGACATCGTATAGTCCTTCGGATTGATGACGCAGAGGCGTTTGCCAAGCCGGTGGATGTGGATGCGGTCTGCCACCTCGAACACATGCGGCATGTTGTGCGAGATCAGCACGATCGGCAGGCCGCGCTTGCGAACGTCGAGGATCAGCTCCAGAACCTTGCGCGATTCCTTCACCCCAAGGGCCGCCGTCGGCTCATCGAGAATGATGACCTTGGAGCCGAAGGCTGCGGCACGCGCCACCGCGACCCCCTGTCGCTGGCCGCCGGACAGGGTTTCCACCGCCTGATTGATGTTCTGGATCGTCATCAGCCCCAGTTCACTCAATTTGTCGCGGGCGATCTTCTCCATCTTCGGCCGGTCAAGCATCCGGAACAGCGAGCCCATCGGGCCGCTCCTGCGGATTTCGCGACCGAGGAACATGTTGTCGGCGATCGACAGAGCCGGCGACAGCGCAAGGTTCTGATAGACGGTCTCGATGCCAGCGGCGCGCGCCTCCATCGGATTGGAAAAGTGCACGACCTTTCCGTCAAGGCGGATTTCCCCCTCGTCGGGCCGGACGGCGCCTGAGATCGCCTTGATCAGCGAGGATTTTCCCGCACCATTGTCGCCGATCACGGCGAGGATTTCGCCGGGATAGAGATCGAAATCGGACTGATCGAGGGCCGTGACGCGGCCGTAGCGCTTGACGATACCACGTGCGGTGAGAAGGGGTTCCATCAGCCGGCTACCTTTCTGATCCATTGGTCGACCGCGACGGCCGAGATGATGAGGACACCGGTAAGACCGACTTTCCATTGCGGATCGGCACCGAGCATGTTGAGGCCCATCGAGACGACGCCGACGATCAGCGCGCCAAACAAGGTCCCGAGGATGGAACCACGGCCGCCAAACAACGAGATCCCGCCAATCACCGCTGCTGTAATGGCCTGCAGGTTGTAGTCGGTCACCGCCCAGGAGGGCGAGATAGAACCATTGCGGCCGATCGAGACCCAGGCGGCAAGCCCGGCAATCAGACCCGCCAGCGCATAGGTGCCGAGCAGGACGCGGTCGGTGCGGATACCGGAAAGTTTAGCGGCTTCAGGATCGTCACCGACGGCATAAAGGTGCCGCCCCCAGGCGGTGTGATTGAGCGCATACCAGAGTACCAGCACCAGCACGACCATCATGATCACGCCGAGCGTGAACACCGCCGAGCCGAGCTTCAGACTGTACCCGAAGATCCCAAGGAAGGGCGCCGACGCCTCGATATCGGCGCGGCGAATGGTTTCGTTGGCGGAATAGATGTAGTTCGTCGCCGCGAAAATGCTCCATGTTCCAAGCGTGACGATGAACGGCGGCAGCTTCAGCCGGGCAACGAGGAAGCCGTTGATCAGACCGCAAACGCCGGCGACGATAAAGCCGACGAGCACGGCGAGCGGCGCCGGCATGCCATAGGTGACCGCGCAGTTGCCCATCGCAACCGCGGAGAGGACCATAATCACGCCGATCGAGAGATCGATACCGGCAGTCAGGATGACCAGCGTTTGCGCCGCGCCAAGAATACCGACGACGGCGATCTGCTGCAGGATCAAAGTCAGCGTTCCGGCGGTGAAGAACCGCTCGCCCTTGAGGACGCCGAACACGATAATGGATACAATCAGCACGATTGCCGGCACGGCGGCCGGTGTCGAATGCAGGAAATGCTGAACGCGCCGCAGAAGCGAACGATCTTCGAATGAAGCGACTGTTTTGTCGCTCTGATCCAGTGTTTTTTCGAATTCCTGGACGCTTGTCATGACAACGCCTCCCTCCCAAGAGACCGGCCTACCAACCGGTTGTTGAAAAGGGCGGCCATGAAACCGCCCTTCCATATTGATTGTGTGCTCAAAGCCCTAAGGCATCAACCCCAGCACTTGTCCGTGCCAGTCTTGACGTCGATCGACTCGACGCCGGCGGCCGGCTTGTCGGTGACGAGTGCCACGCCCGTATCGAAGAAGTCCTTGCCTTCGGTCGGCTTCGGCTTGGTGCCGTCCTTGGCGTACTGGGCGATCGCTTCGATGCCGAGCGAGGCCATCAGCAGCGGATACTGCTGCGACGTTGCACCGATGACGCCTTCAGCCACCGACTTGACGCCCGGGCAACCGCCGTCGACGGAAACGATCAGAACGTCCTTTTCCTTGCCGACGGCCTTCAGCGCTTCATACGCGCCGACTGCAGCGGGTTCGTTGATCGTGTGGATGACATTGATGTCCGGATCCTTCTGGAGAAGGTTTTCCATGGCGGTTCGGCCGCCTTCTTCGTTGCCGTTGGTCACGTCATGGCCGACGATGCGCGGATCGTCCTCATCGCCAATCTTCGCCGGATCCTTGGGGTCGATGCCGAAGCCGATCATGAAGCCCTGGTCGCGCAGAACGTCGACGGTCGGCTGCGAGGGAACGAGATCGAGGAAGCCGATCTTGGCATCCTTTGCCTTGTCGCCGAGGGTGGCGGCGGCCCAGGCGCCGATCAGCTTGCCGGCCTGCAGGTTGTCCGTTGCGAATGTTGCATCGGCGGAACCGGGCGGATCCAGTGGGGTGTCGAGCGCGATCACGAGAAGGCCGGCATCCTGCGCCTTCTTGACCTGGTCAACGATGGCCTTGGTGTCGGAAGCGGCAATCAGGATACCCTTGGCGCCATCGGCGATGCAGGATTCGATGGCAGCAACCTGACTGTCATGATCGCCATCGACCTTGCCGGCATAGGACTTCAGGTCAACACCCAGTTCCTTGGCCTTGGCTTCGGCGCCTTCCTTCATCTTGACGAAGAAGGGGTTGGTATCGGTCTTGGTAATCAGGCAAGCCGAAACACCGGCGGCCTGGGCAGGGGCTGAAAATACGACGCCAAGCGCCAGCGCGCCGAGAGCGGCGGAAACAATAGTCTTCTTCATGAAATCCTCCCAAGGATTGAAAAATGGAACCGGCGAACCGGTCCGTCAGGCTTCGCCCACCGCAACATCTCCTCTGTGCGGGTGGCGCTTCCGGACACAAAACAAACATCAAAATGAAATGCTGTCAATAAATAAATCAAATTGAATTATTAAAAATCTGTGCCATTCTCTGCGCAGAAAATCGGCATGCGCCTCTCTTGGTTGCAGTGCATGCAAGAAACAAAATAAAGGCGCGATCAGGAGGCCAGTCCGGAACAACCCAGCCCGGATAGGAGGTCACGCTTTAGGGAGGTAACGGGCATGACATCTCAGGCCGGTTCCGGCGGTGCATCGACCGTTCCGGACGTCTTCGACCCCGGCGGCGGCGCAAATCTGACTCGCGTGCGGGCCTACAACGAACGGCTGGTCATGTCGCTGGTGCGCCGCCACGGCAGCCTGTCGAAGGCCGACATTGCCCGGCGTTCCGGCCTTTCGGCACAGACGGTGACGGTCATCATGCGGGCGCTGGAAAAAGACAACCTGTTGATGCGCGGCGAACCCGTGCGCGGCCGTGTCGGCCAGCCCTCGATCCCGATGCGGCTCAATCCGGATGCGGTCTATTCCTACGGCGTCAAGATCGGCCGGCGCAGCTGCGATCTCGTGCTGATGGATTTCGTCGGCAATATCCGCCTGCAGTTACATCAAGCGCATGCCTATCCGATGCCCGGCGACATCCTGTCCTTCATCGTAGAAGGTATCCCCAAACTCGAAAAGATGCTGACTGCGGAGCAACGCGAACGTATCGCGGGCGTCGGCATCGCTACCCCTTTCCAGCTCTGGAGCTGGGCCGAGGAGACCGGCGCACCGCGCGAGGCGATGAACAGCTGGCGCGGTTTTGATCTGCGCGAAGAGGTGGCGGCCCGCACCCATCACCCCGTGCTGATGCAGAACGATGCCACCAGCGCCTGCGGTGCCGAACTGATCTTCGGAGTCGGCTCTTCCTATCCGGATTTCATCTATTTCTATATCGGCTCGTTCATCGGCGGCGGTATCGTCCTGAACTCGGCGCTGTTTTCCGGCCGCACCGGAACGGCAGGCGCCGTCGGCCCGCTGCAGGTTTCCGATAAGAATGGCAAGCCGCAGCAGCTGTTGAAGATCGCTTCGATATACGTGCTCGAAAATCTGCTGCGCGATAAGGGCATAGACCCAAAGCCACTCTGGTATTCCGCTGATGAATGGATCGATTTCGGCGAACCGCTGGAAACTTGGATTCAGCTGACGGCCGCGGCACTGGCGCAGGCCATCGTCTCCTCCGCCTCGATCATCGATTTCGGCGCCGCCGTGATCGACGGAGGCTTTCCCGGCTGGGTACGCGAACGCATCGTCGCGGCAATCCGCAATGCGGCGGGCGAACTCGATCTTGAAGGCGTCATCCTGCCTGACATCATTGAAGGTGCTGTCGGTGCCCAGGCCCGCGCCATTGGTGGCGCCAGCCTGCCGCTGTTCTCCCGTTACCTCATAGATACCAACGTTCTTTTCAAGGAAACACCCTGATGCTGAAAGGTCTGAACCCGCTTTTAAGCCCCGAGCTTTTAAGCACGTTGCGCGCCATGGGCCATGGCGACGAAATCGCATTGGTCGATGGAAATTATCCCGGCATGGAGCATGGCCGCCGGCTGATCCGGCTCGACGGGCATCATCTAATCCCGGTTCTCGACGCCATCCTCAGCGTTCTGCCGATCGACGACTTCGTGCAGGAAGCCATTTTTCGCGCCACCGTGAAACAGGATCGTGATGCACTCGACCCCGTGCATCAGGACATTATCGACTGCTGCGCCAAATACGAACCCGACCGTGCAGTCACACCACTTCTCGGGCCGGAATTCTATCCGAGGGTTCGCGCAGCCCATACCGTCGTCCAGACCAGCGAACCGCGGCTTTACGGCAATGTCATCCTGCGCAAGGGCGTCATCTATCCTTGACGATTATCCAGACACGAAAAAGCCCGCCGATTTTCCCAATCGGCGGGCTTTTTTTATTCAGCTATTCAGCAATCAGGCGCGCTTGGCATCGACCGAAAGGGAACCGGCACCGAAGGTGGCGACGAACAGGAAGCCGCCAGCCATGGCCAGGTTCTTCATGAAGTGGATGTCGTTGCCGGCAACCGAGAAGTCACCATGGCCGATGAACGCCGTGGCAACGCAGAAGAGCGCCAGGATGTAAGCTGCCGGGCGGGTGAAGAGGCCAACGAGAATGGCAAGACCACCGAGCAGTTCGACGGCGGTGACGAGGATGGCCGTGACCATCGGGAGCGGCAGGTTCATGCTGCCGAAATAGCCGGCAGTGCCGCCGAGTGCGGTGAGCTTGCCGTAGCCGGCGATAATGAAGAGGATCGACAGAAGGATACGTGCGACGAGGAGGACTGCATTCTGCGGCATTGGAAGAGACTCCGGTTGGGTTCTTTGTTGGCGACAGATTTATCAGCAATTCCCAATTCATCCAGCCCATGCGCCGGAGACAGATCGTTCACAATAAGTAGACGCCTTGCGCAGATCGTCAACCGAGCAAACGGTCACGTGTAATGAACATCGTTGTGACAGCGAAACCACCATGGCAGCGCCAGCATATCCCGGGCATTACCGCATCCTGAGTGTTTTTTGTTGCAACGCCTTAAAGACTGCGAGAAGAATTTCGGCGGGGCAGCAATGAATTTGCGGATGGGGAAGCAAATGAGCGAGATCAACAAGAGTCCAGCCTTCTGGCGTTCCTTTCCGATTTTCGAGGAATTCGACAAGGAGACGATTTCTGCGATCGCAGCACTTGCGACCTATCGCAAATGGACGCCGGGAACGGTGATTTTCCAGCGCGGCGATGAGGGTAATTACATGATTGCCGTCCTGTCCGGCCGCATCAAGCTGTCGCTGATCACGCCACAGGGCCGCGAATTGCTGCTTCGCCATATCGAGGCTGGAGCGCTTTTCGGCGAAATGGCCATTCTCGATAACCAGCCGCGTTCCGCCGATGCAACGGCGATCACGGCGACTGAAGGCTATGTCATCAGCAAGAAAGCCTTCCTCGACTTCATCACCCACACGCCGAATGCAGCGGAATCGATCATCCGTTATCTCTGCTCGCAGCTGCGCGACACGACAGACCGGCTGGAGACGATCGCGCTTTACGACCTGCACGCTCGCGTCGCGCGTTTTTTCCTCGCCACACTGAAACAGATCCACGGAACCGACCTGCCCGAAAGCGCAAATCTCCGCATCACGCTCAGCCAGTCCGACATTGCTGGAATACTCGGCGCCAGCCGCCCCAAGGTGAACCGGGCCATTCTGGCGCTGGAGGAAAGCGCCGCGATCAAGCGGGTCGACGGCGTCATCACCTGCCACATCGGCCGCCTGCAGAAGATCGCGGAACCGGAGGAGGAATAACCCTTTGAAAAGTTTCCGCCTGGCCCGAATCCGGCCGCTTTTTGCGGGGGCGGCTGCGAGCCTTTTCAGCGCATTGCTGCTGTTCTTCTATGGTGGGCCTGCGCTTGAGACACAGCGGGAACAGTTTTTCGATTCCCTCACCCAATGGGTTCCGGCGCCCCAATCGGCAGAAATCGTCGTCATCGACGTCGATCGCAAATCGATGCAGCAGTTGCAGGACAAGACCTGGGGCCGGAGCGAAATGGCCGGTCTCTTGTCGAAATTATCAAAGGCGGGCGCCAGGGCTGTCGCCCTCGATTTCATCTTCAGTACGGCCTGCGATCCGGCGGAACCATCCAACATTGCCCTGACGCAGGCGATTTCCGGCGTGCCCGTCATTCTCGGCTTCCTGATCGCCGATGGGGGACCGGAGCATCCGGCCCCCGTGCCGCCGGTTGCGGTCCGCAAGCCGGTCACCATTCCCGATCTCTGGTTCATCAATGGCGCGGAAGCATCCTGCAGCTTCCTGCAAACGGCGTCGCACTCGGCAGCAGCGGCGTTTCTGGTGGGCGACGAGGATGCCCGTATCCGCCGGGTCCAGGCTTTCTCGATTATCGGCAATGACGCCTATCCGGCGCTGGGGCTGGAAGCCGCGCGGTTGGCCGCAGGCGGCCGCACGCCAATTCTGGGCGGGCAACCCGCCTGGCTGAAGCTTGAGAGCCGGTTGATCGAGCTGGACGAGGATGGCAGCCTGCGTTTTGCCGCCAGCCCGATTGGCGCCATCGAGGCGCGCACGGTGTCGGCGGGCGATGTGCTGAGCGGCGCGGTTGCCGAGGGACGTTTCAAGGACAAGACGGTGCTGATCGGCAGCAGCCTGCCCAATCTCGGCGGACTGCGCTCCACCGCCTCGATGCCGCTTGAGCCATCGGTGCAAATCCATGCCGACATCGCCAATGCCGTGCTTACCGGCTTCATTCCCGAGAGACAGGCAAGACTGCCCCTGTTCGAAGCGGCGCTGGCCCTGATCGGCGGGCTTTTGGTGGCTTTTGTCGCCACGCGCCTGCGGCCGGTCACCGCCGTTGCCCTCGGGCTTCTGGCCATCTCCGCCACGATCGCCGCGGCCACCGCGATCTATGCCGGCTCCGCTCTCCTGGTCGATGCCGTCGGCATCAGCCTTGCTCTGATCTTCGTACTTGCCGTGACCAGCACGCTGCAATTCGCCCGTGTGCGGCGGGCGGAATCCGCGGCGCGCAGCAAATTCTCGCAATACCTGCCGCAATCCGTCGTCGCGCGATATATCGATAACCCGGATGACGACCGCGTGGCGGGAGAAGAACGCCCGGTCACTGCCCTGTTTACCGATATCGAGGGCTTTTCCACACTATCCCAGAAGCTTCCGCCACGCGATCTCGTCACCCTGCTCGACATCTACTACGCTGAGGTCAACGGTCTCGTCGCACAGTATGGCGGCATGGTCGACAAGGTGGTTGGCGACGCGGTGCATGCCTTCTTCAATGCGCCGGAGGATCTGGATGACCACGTCAACAAGGCGATCGACTGTGCCGAGGCAATCCGGGCTCTGACGGAGGAAATGCGGCAGCGTCCGGGTTTTGCCGAACACCAGTTCGGCCGCACCCGCATCGGCATCGAAACGGGGATCGCCGTGCTCGGCGAAGTCGGCGCCGGTGGCAAGCTCGACTATACCGCGCATGGCGACTGCATCAACCTTGCTGCCCGGCTTCAGGAAGCCAACAAATTTCTCGGCACCGCCATCTGCATCGGCCCGGAAGCCGCCGTCCAGAGCGGCCGCACACTGCGCTCGGTCGGCATGCACGAAATCCGGGGCTTTGGCGAAATGGAGCTGTTCACCAGTCAAGCCTGAACAGGCTTGGAGCGCTTCTGTCTAACGATGGGCCGCTCTAACGTTTCAGACCGGCGCTGGCATAAGCCTCGACGATCCGGGCTTCCTTCCATTTCACAGTCTCGTTCGGCGCTTCGCCCGGCTTTGCAATCTCGATGCCTTCACCGGCACCAACCAGCCGCTGGACTCCGCCGGCATCCACAGACACTTGGCCGTGTTCGACGAAGACGGCAAAGACACCGCGATTGGGGCCAGCAAAAAACTTCGTGCCCCGCACGCCGATCATGCCGAACGTGGTGCGCAGCGCCAGATCGATCTTCGGCAGGCCCTCCGGCCGGTCAAAAACCATCTGCCCCATCCCGAGCTCCATCGTCCCCCCCTGGCCGGCAATGAAGCTGTCGAGCAGCAGCTCCGTCTTGCTGCCCAAAAGGATGCGCGTGTCACCGACCAGCGCCAGATCGGCAAAACTGTCGCTGCCGGTCGCCACAAAATCATTGTCCATGATCTGCGCGCCCGTTGCCAGCCCTTCCTGCTTTTCCGCCCGCTTGAGATTGACCTTGCCGCGCACGTCAGATGCCTTGCCGATCACCGTACTTGCCTGGGTCGGTATGGCCGCAAGACCACCGGCGACCAGCGCACAGCCGGCGATGAATGTCCGCCGCCCGATAAGGCCTTGCCGCAGCAGTTGAATGTCTGGCGTCATTGTCCTTGCTCCTTGTTCACATAACCCGGTTTTCGGCGAGCGATCCATATCGGCGGGGTGGGAAATCCCGCTTCCGTCTGGATGCCGCTTTTCCCGGCCTGTCCTGATCCTCCTCTCCGGCTGCACCACGGACTGTTTCCCAAGGAACAGCCGCAGACCGGCGTGCGCCATAGGGTGACACAAACGCCAAGGAGAACGCCATGAAAAACGGACCCAGCAAGCGCATTTCAGCCATCAACGCGATCCTGCTTACCGCCGTCAGTCTGCTTTCAGTCGCCGCGATCGCCATTCCTTCCGCTCGCGCTGCCTCGGCGCTGCTGCCGGCAGACCAGTGCGATGCGGAAGCAGGCAGTGAACACGATCTGCAACGCAACCTCGCCTTTCGCCCCGTCGCGACCGAGGACATCCGCATCGGCATTGCCCTTTCGGCTTGCCGCGAGGCTTACAACCAGGGCAGCGGCCCCCGGCAGACCTTTGAGCTTGCCCGCGTGCTCCATGCTGCCGGCCAACGCGGGCAAGCCATGGCGATGCTGGAAAAGGCGGCGGAGGGCAACCATGCGGTCGCGATGGTGAATTATGCCGTGATGCTCGGTGAACGTGGTGACCATGCAGCGGAGTTTGCGCTCTACCAGAAGGCTGCCGCTACCGGCAATATTCTCGCCGCCTACAATCTCGGCGTTGCCTATCGCGACGGCATCGGCACGTCGGCCAACGGTGAACTTGCAGCGCAATGGTTCGAGCGGGCATCGGCCGCCAAGGATAATCTGGGCGCCTTCAATCTCGCCGTCATGCTGGATGAGGGCACGCAGATTCCGGAAGATAACCACAAGGCCGCACAATTTTACAAACTCGCCGCCGATCGCGGCAATGTCGATGCGATGGTCAATCTCGGGCTGATGCTGGAGAACGGCGAAGGCATGCCCGTCGATCGCGCTGCCGCAACTGCAATGTTCAGCCAGGCCGCCGAAATGGGTGACGTGTTCGCGCAAGGCAAGATCATTCAGCCGGCAATCGCCATCGCCGCCGCGACCGGCATCGAGCCGAACGAACAGGCAAGCCTGACTGTACCAAAGGCGGGCCGGGTAAAGTGAAAAGCCAGAACTGCGGCGCGGCACCGTTTTCCCCGGATACAGACCGGCCGCGAAATTGATCTATCCGCTGACGGTTACCACGCCCGCGGATTTTTCACATCGATAGTCCGCCTTGATGAGTACGGCGTGCCTTACCAAGGGCGTGGCCTGGGATGTGGTTTGAAACCGGCCCCTCTGATCGAATCCTCCCAATTATGTTGCTTGACGTGCGCCGCATCCAGCGACAGCGTGAATCTATTAATTAGAGTTTTCTTTTTTAATCGGATTTCCGCGAAATGACGAAGCTCATTATCTTCACCGACCTGCATATGGTGCCCGTGGGGCAGTCCATCATTGGCCTCGATCCGTTCAAACGGCTCGCCGCCGGTATCGACCACGTCAACCGTTACCACGCCGATGCGGACAGGATCATTGTCATGGGCGATCTGGCCCACCGGGCCGATCAGCCCTCCTACGAGCGGCTGAAAGGTCTGCTGGACCAGCTGATCCCGCCGCTTGCCATCACCATAGGCAATCATGACAACCGCGAAACCTTTCGCGATGTCTTTCCAGACGTTGCGACAGACGACGACGGTTTCGTCCAGCAAGTCATCGATTTTCCCGATTGCCGCGCCGTGATCCTCGATACGCTGTTTGCACCGCCTTACGACTACCCGCGCAGCCATGCCGGTTTCCTCTGCACCAAGCGGCTTGCCTGGCTCGACCGCCAACTGGAGACCGCAGGCGACTTGCCGGTGCTGTTGTTCATGCACCATCCGCCGCACGCCACCGGCTTTACCGGCATGGACCTGATGCGGCTGATCAATGAGGTGGATTTCTACGACGTCGTCAAACGCCGGGGCAATGTGCTGCACATTTTCGCTGGCCATGTGCACCGGACGATTTCGGGCTCCAGTCGCGGCATTCCGTTTTCGGTGTTCAAGAGCCCAGTCCACCAGCAGCCGATGCCCTTTGATGCGCCTGACCCTTCGCTCTCCGTCGACGAACCCGCCGCCTATGGCATCGCTGTGATGACCGACACCGGCATTCTGGTGCATACGGAAGACTATGAGATCGCGATCAGGGAAGCGGCGGTGGCGTGATGGGTCAGGCCCCTCCCCCTCGTGGGGAGGGGTTGGGGAGGGGACTTTCTGTTTATAAAAGAGCCCCTCCCCTCCGCTTCGCTACGACCCTCCCCACAAGGGGGAGGGTTAACCCGTGTATGACGCCACCCCATTCCGTTCCCGCATGATTTCAGCTACCCTACCCGCATGACCCTTGCCGTTCCCACCGATGATTTCGACTGCCAGAGTTGCGGCGCGTGCTGCAGCTATTCCGAAGACTGGCCACGGTTTTCACTTGAGACTGACGAGGAACTGGACCGTATCCCGGCAGAATATGTGTCAGCCGATCTTGGCGGCATGCGCTGCGAGGACAATCGCTGTTCGGCGCTCGACGGAAAGCTGGGCGTTCATGTCGGTTGCAAGATCTATGCCGTGCGCCCGATTGTCTGCCGAACCTGCATGCCGGGCGATGACGAATGCCTGATGGCTCGCCATAAACTATCCCAGAAAGTGCTTCTCTGACACCGGATCATCCGGCTCAATCTGGATACGGCCGCAGAGTGTACGGTCTTGACAATCATAATCGGTGAAACATCCGCCGTAAGTCTCATTTTCCCGGATAGCTATCCGGAGCCGTCTACCCTATTTTGCGCCCATGAATTCCGGGCCACACTGCGTGTGCCTGACAGCTTCGAACAGGGACGATCTGATGAGCCAGCCGCTGCCGCAAAACACTTCTAATAGCCCGACCGCTCCCTTTGCCGATTTCGCCCCGCCGATTGCCGAACAGACCGCCTTGCGTCAGGCAATCACCGCCGCCTATCGCCGCCCCGAGACCGAATGCCTGCCGCCGCTGGTGGCGGCCGCGACGCTTCCCGATGATGTTCGCGCCCGCGCCAGGACGACGGCCCGCAAACTGATCACCGCCCTGCGCGCCAAGCACAAAGGCTCCGGTGTCGAGGGTCTGGTGCATGAATACTCGCTGTCGAGCCAGGAAGGCGTGGCCCTGATGTGCCTGGCCGAAGCCCTGCTGCGCATTCCCGACACCGCAACCCGCGATGCGCTGATCCGCGACAAGATCGCCGACGGCGACTGGCGCTCGCATATCGGCGGCGGCCGCTCCCTGTTCGTCAACGCTGCCACCTGGGGTCTCGTCGTCACTGGCAAGCTGACCTCGACCGTCAACGATCGCAGCCTGTCGGCCGCGCTCACCCGCCTGATCGCACGCGCTGGCGAGCCGGTGATCCGCCGTGGCGTCGATATGGCGATGCGGATGATGGGCGAGCAGTTCGTCACCGGTGAAACCATCGACGAGGCGCTGAAGCGCTCGCGGCCGTTGGAAGCCCGCGGCTTCCGTTATTCTTACGACATGCTGGGAGAGGCCGCGACGACAGCCGCCGACGCCACGCGCTATTATGCCGACTACGAAAACGCCATCCACGCCATCGGCAAGGCGTCCGCCGGCCGCGGCATCTATGAAGGCCCGGGCATCTCGATCAAGCTGTCGGCCCTGCATCCGCGCTACGTCCGCGCCCAGTCGGCCCGTGTCATGGGCGAACTGCTGCCAAAGGTGAAGGCGCTGGCGCTGATCGCCAAGAGCTACGATATTGGCCTCAACATCGATGCCGAGGAAGCAGACCGGCTGGAACTGTCGCTGGATCTTCTGGAATCACTGCGCCTCGACCCGGCCCTGTCCGGCTGGAACGGCGTCGGCTTCGTCGTCCAGGCCTATGGCAAGCGCTGCCCGTTCGTGCTCGATTTCATCATCGATCTCGCCCGCCGTTCCGGCCACCGGATGATGGTACGCCTCGTCAAGGGCGCCTATTGGGATGCCGAGATCAAGCGCGCGCAGATCGACGGTCTCGAAGGTTTCCCGGTCTATACCCGCAAGATTTACACCGACATCTCCTACATTGCCTGCGCCAGCAAGCTGCTTGCCGCCAAGGACGTCATCTTCCCGCAATTTGCCACCCACAATGCGCAGTCTCTGGCAACGATCTATGAGATGGCCGGGCCTGACTTCAAGGTTGGCGATTATGAATTCCAGTGCCTGCACGGCATGGGCGAGCCGCTTTACGACGAAGTGGTCGGCAAGGCCAATCTCGACCGCCCGGCCCGCATCTACGCACCAGTCGGCACGCATGAGACGCTACTTGCCTACCTTGTCCGCCGCCTGCTCGAAAACGGCGCCAACTCCTCCTTCGTCAACCGCATCGCCGATCCGGCCGTCTCGATCGACGACTTGATCGCCGATCCGGTCGATACCGTCCGCGCCATGCCGGTGATGGGTGCCCAGCATGATCAGATCAAGGCGCCGGTCGATCTCTACGCCGGGCGAGCGAATTCCGCCGGTCTCGATCTTTCCAACGAGACATCGCTGTCGATGCTCTCGGAAGCGTTGAAGGCAAGTGCCGCGACGGACTGGAAGGCTGCGCCACATCTCTGCGCCGAAACCCTGCGCGGCGAGAGCCGCCCGGTCCTCAATCCCGGCGATCACCGCGATATCGTCGGCTCCGTGATCGAAACGGCCGAGGATGACGCGCGCCGTGCCGTCGAGATCGCCCGCGCCGAAGGTGCCAAGTGGAGCGCCGTTTCGCCCAGCGAGCGCGCCCAATGCCTGGTGCGCGCCGCCGACCTGATGCAGGACCGCATGCCCGCACTCCTCGGCCTGATCGTCCGCGAGGCCGGCAAGTCGCTGCCCAACGCCATCGCCGAGGTCCGCGAAGCCATCGACTTCCTGCGCTATTATGCCGAACAGGCAACTCGCACGCTCGGCCCGGCGCATCAGGCGCTCGGCCCGATCGTCTGCATCAGCCCCTGGAACTTCCCGCTGGCCATCTTTGCCGGCCAGATCGCCGCAGCGCTGGTCGCGGGCAACCCCGTGCTGGCCAAGCCCGCCGAAGAAACGCCGCTGATCGCTGCAGAAGGTGTTCGCATCCTGCATGAGGCAGGCATCCCGGCCGAAGCGCTGCAATTGCTTCCGGGCGACGGCCGTGTCGGGGCTGCCCTCGTCGGCGCGCCCCACATTGCAGGCGTGATGTTCACCGGCTCGACCGAAGTCGCCCGGCTGATCCAGGCGCAGCTTGCCGACCGGCTGTCGGCCTCCGGTAAGCCGATCCCGCTGATTGCCGAAACCGGCGGCCAGAACGCCATGATCGTCGATTCCTCAGCACTTGCCGAACAGGTTGTCGGCGACGTCATTGCATCCGCCTTCGACAGTGCCGGCCAGCGCTGCTCGGCGCTGCGCGTGCTGTGCCTGCAGGACGATGTTGCCGATCGCGTGCTGACCATGCTGAAAGGCGCCCTGCACGAACTCGATATCGGCCGCACCGACCGCCTCGCCGTCGATGTCGGCCCGGTGATCACCGGGGAAGCCAAGGGCATCATCGAAAAGCATATCGCCGCCATGCGCGGTATCGGCGCCAAGGTCGAGCAGATCGCGCTGTCGCCAGCCACGGCGCAAGGCACATTCGTGCCGCCGACGATCATCGAGCTGAAGCAGCTTTCCGAGCTGAAGCGTGAAGTCTTCGGTCCGGTGCTGCACGTGCTGCGCTATGAGCGCGACGATCTCGACCGGCTGATCGACGATATCAACGCCACCGGTTATGGCCTGACCTTCGGCCTGCATACGCGCCTCGACGAGACGATTGCCCATGTCACCTCCCGCGTGAAGGCCGGCAATCTCTACGTCAACCGCAACATCATCGGCGCCGTTGTCGGCGTGCAGCCCTTTGGCGGACGTGGCCTGTCCGGCACCGGCCCGAAGGCCGGCGGCCCGCTCTATCTCGGCCGCCTCGTCACCACGCCGCCGGTTCCGCCGCAGCATAGCTCGGTTCACACCGATCCGGTCCTGCTCGATTTTGCCAAGTGGCTGGACAGCAAGGGCCTGAAGACACAAGCGCAGGACGCCCGCGAAACCGGCAGCCAATCGGCACTTGGCCTGACGACCGAGCTTGCGGGACCGGTTGGCGAGCGCAATCTCTATGCGCTGCATCCGCGTGGCCGTATCCTGCTCGTGCCGGAAACAGCCGATGGCCTTTACCGCCAGCTGGCCGCAGTGTTCGCCACCGGCAACGCCGCCGTCGTCGATACCGCTTCCGGCCTCAAGGAAGCGCTCGCTTCACTGCCCGCCACCGCCGCCGCCCGGGTTTCCTTCACCGCTGACTGGCGGATGGATGTGCCTTTTGCCGGTGCATTGATCGAAGGCGAAGCGGAGCGCATCCGAACGGTCAACAAGAAGATCGCAGCACTTCCCGGCCCTCTGGTCCTGGTTCAGGCAGCCTCGACGGCCGAGCTTGCCAAAAACCCGGACGCCTATTGCCTCAACTGGCTGCTCGAAGAAGTCTCCACCAGCGTCAACACGGCGGCGGCTGGCGGCAATGCCAGCCTGATGTCGATCGGCTGATAGGACGCTTCTTTCCCAGCCCATCCTGGTCTTGACCGGGATGGGCAGAAACCTTTCTCGCCTGTTGGCATCAAGGCTCTCGATGCGCTATCACCGCGCAAACGGAACCGGCGAATGTTTACGCTTCAGCGCATCGAGACCCAGACACAGGAAATCAAGAAAAGCCGTTTCCTGGCAATCTGCGGGCCTGTGGGCAACGAAGAAGAAGCCCGCGACTTCATCACCCGGCATTCGGACCTGACGGCCAGCCACAATTGCTGGGCCTATCGCATCGGCCAGACCTATCGCTTCAGCGACGATGGCGAACCCAGCGGAACGGCGGGAAAACCGATCCTCCAGGCAATCGACGGTCAATCGCTGGATCACGTCGCCGCCGTCGTCACCCGCTGGTTCGGCGGCACGTTGCTCGGCAGCGGCGGGCTGATGCGCGCCTATGGCGGCACGGCGGCGATGTGCCTGCGGGCGGCGGAGAAAACCGAAGTCATCGAAACCGTGACGGGCAGCGCGGTCTGCGACTTTTCCGATCTCGCTCTCATCAAGGCGCGGCTTACCGCGCTTGGCATCACGATCAGCGCCGAAGCCTTTACCGGCACTGGAGCGGAACTGTCGTTGCAAATTCCCAGGGATACGGCCGAGACCGCTTCCGCCATCATCCTCGACCTCAGCCGTGGCCGCACGTTTCTGAAGCTCGGCGACTGAGATTTTTGCCCGTGCCCCGGCTTGACCGGCGCGATCCCCGCCTATCTTTTTCCGCAACCGCATCGATTTTGCATTTCGGGCGTTTAACGATACCCATCAGGATACGCCCATGCGCACGGACCAATGGCTTTCTCTCCTTGTCATCGCCCTGATGATGGCCGCATTCCTATGGGGGCGTTACAGGTACGATATCGTCGCTGCCGGATCGCTGCTGGTGGCCGTTGCCATTGGGATTGTCCCGGTCACGGAAGCATTCTCCGGCTTTTCGGATGACATCGTCATCATCGTTGCCAGTGCGCTGGTGGTTAGCGCCGCCATATCCCGATCCGGCATCATGGAAATCGCGCTGCGCCGCTTCTCGCCCGAACGGCGCGGCCCGCGGGTCCAGTTATTCATTCTGGTCGCGGTCGTGGCTGTTCTCTCCGCTTTCATCAAGAATATCGGTGCTTTGGCCATCATGATCCCCGTTGCGTTCCAGATGGCGCGGAAGTCGCGGGTTTCGCCATCGCTGTTCCTGATGCCCATGGCTTTTGCCTCACTGCTGGGTGGGCTGATGACACAGATCGGCACCTCGCCGAACATCATCGTTTCGCGGGTGCGCGAGGAAATCACCGGCACGCCGTTCACGATGTTCGACTATACGCCGGTCGGAGCCGCCCTTACGCTGGCCGGCATTGCTTTCCTCGCGGTCTTCTACAAGCTCCTGCCGGAACGAGTGAAAGAACAGGCTTCGCTCGACGAAGCGCTCCGGATCAAGAACTACACCACCGAAGCGCGCGTCACTGCGCAATCATCGGCAACCGGACAATCCATCAGCTGGCTGCAGAAGCCGGCGCAGGGCGACGCCATGGTGACGGCCATCATCAGCAATGGCGACAGGAAGCGCTCGCCGCTGCCGGACACTGTGCTCAAGGAAAGCGACCTGCTCATCATCGAAGGCGAACAAGCCGCACTCGACCGCATCGTCAAGGAAGGCAAGCTCCAGCTCTCCGATCGCAAGCATGAAAAGGATACGATCAAGGACGTCGGCTCCGTCGAGGCTGTTGTCGGCGAACATTCGCAATTGATCGGGCTCAGCGCCAAGGATGTGTCGCTGTTTGAAAACACCGGTCTCAACCTTCTGGCCGTCAGCCGCCGCGACAAGCGCTTCACCGAACGCCTGGGTGAAATCAAGATCCGCAACGGCGATGTGCTGGTGCTTCAAGGCGACCTTCGCCGCCTGCCGGACCTTTTGCGCGAATGGGGCTGCCTGCCGCTGGTGGAGCGCGACCTGAAGCTTGGAAGCGTACGTAACAGCATCGTTCCACTGCTGATCCTGATCGTCACGATGGGCGCAACAGCCTTTGGCGGCGTTCCCGTCGCCCACGCTTTTTTCGCTGCCGCATTTTTGATGGTGGTGTCCGGTTCACTGCCATTGAAAGACGTCTACGAACATCTGGACGCGCCGATCCTGATCATGCTCGCCGCCTTGATCCCGATCAGTGATTCCCTCAGAACCACCGGGACGACAGATATCATCGCCAGCCTTCTGTCCAAACTCGCTGCCATGCTGCCGCCCTCCGGTGCCCTGGCGCTCATTCTGGTGGCCGCCATGGCTGTGACACCATTCCTCAACAATGCGGCAACGGTGCTGGTCATGGCGCCTATTGCCGCGACCTTTGCGGAAAATCTCGGTTTCCGGCCGGATGCGTTCCTGATGGCGGTGGCGATCGGCGCCGGTTGTGATTTTCTCACCCCTATCGGACACCAGTGCAACACGCTGGTCATGGGACCCGGCGGCTATCGTTTCGGAGACTATGCCCGCCTTGGGCTGCCGCTGTCGGCCATCGTGCTGGTCGTCAGCATTCCGATGCTGTTGCTGGTCTGGCCAATATAGATGCGGAAGACCGGAACCGGCCGCTTGGTTGCCTGTCACATCCGGCATAAGAATGTCTTTTAGAATAAACTGCCCTCCTCCCGACGGGAACACCAAGGCGGCATGACTGCCAAACGAGGAAATACGCGATGAAAAACAGAACATTGGGACGCACAGGTGCTGCCATTTCCGAAATCGGCTTCGGCGCCTGGCAGATCGGCGGCGCCTGGGGCGACGTGACGGAGGAAGACGGCAAGCGCGCCCTGAACGCAGCCCTCGATGCCGGCGTCACGTTCGTCGACACGGCCGACGTCTATGGCGACGGCCGCTCGGAAAAGATCATCGCGTCCGTCTTGAAGGAACGCGGCGGCGAAAAGCCCTTCGTTGCCACCAAAGCCGGCCGCCGGTTGAATCCGCATGTGGCCGAAGGCTATACCGCCACCAATATCGAAGCCTTCATCGATAGAAGCCTCACCAATCTCGGCGTCGAGACACTCGATCTCGTGCAGCTTCACTGCCCGCCGACGGAAGTGTTCTACCGGCCGGACATGTTCGGCGCGCTCGACGACCTGACCGTCAAGGGCAAGATCCGCAGCTATGGCGTCTCCGTCTCCAATGTCGAGGAAGCGCTGAAGGCGATCGAGTATCCGGGCGTCGCGACGATCCAGATCATCTACAACATCTTCCGCCAACGCCCGCATGACCTGTTCTTCGAGCAGGCGCAGAAGAAAAATGTCGGCATCATCGTCCGCGTCCCGCTGGCGTCTGGCCTCCTGTCCGGCAAGATCACTGCCGATACCAAATTTGCCGATGACGATCATCGCAAGTTCAACCGGAACGGCGAATTCTTCGATGTCGGCGAAACTTTTGCCGGTGTGCCGCTGGATGTGGCGCTCGAAGCCGTCGAGCAGGTGCGGCCGCTCGTGCCACAGGGCGCGTCGATGGCGCAGTTCGCGCTCGCCTGGATCCTCCAGAGCCCGGCCGTCTCCGTCGTCATTCCAGGGGCTCGCAACGAGGCACAGGCGAAGGCCAATGCCGCGGCAAGCGAACTCCCAGCCATCCCAGCAGAAACGCTGGCAGCCCTTGCCGATGTCTATGAGCGCCTGATCAAGGTTCACGTTCACCAGAAATGGTAAAAGCCAATGCCGCGCCGGTTCTTCCGGCGCGGCACGCTTATGCTGATTGGAGTTCTCCCAATCAGGTTTTGGCAATCGCACCAGAGACGAAACAGTTTTTTCCGGCTATAGCGGCCCTGCCGGAACGTATGATCGCCCGGTCAGCAACGACACCGGAGAACACCATGGCGTTTGATCCCATCAAGGCACTTACCAACTATTCGGACGCGGAGTGCACGGTACAGTTCTTGATTGCCGGCGCTGCGGCCTCAGTCTTTCCGTCGCTGGAAGCAGCCGTAAT
Organism: Rhizobium sp. Root1334; assembly: GCF_001426665.1. GTDB lineage: Bacteria > Pseudomonadota > Alphaproteobacteria > Rhizobiales > Rhizobiaceae > Pararhizobium. The sequence goes on from NZ_LMEY01000001.1 coordinate 1,044,624, forward strand.
CTTTGCCCGCGAAAACGGCGCCGGCTGGAAAGACGTCGAGATTACCGTGCATCTCGACCGCGAAGACATCACCTACGCGACAGGAAAAACCCGCACCCTGATCGAAGCTCTGCGGCAGAAGAAATAACCCCGCATGATCGGCCAAGCGGGCGTGGCGGCAAACAGCGGCTGCGCCGCTGTTACTTGAGCGGGATCAATCCCGCATCCGTTTGGGTAAAACCGCAAGCGTCGAAATAGAACGGGCGGAGGTCGGGATCGAAATCGACATGAAGCCACTCGCAACCGGCTTCCCGCGCGCGTTCAGTCGCTTCTTTTATCAACTCTGTCGCAAGACCCCGCCGCCTCGATGTAGCTGCTATCATCGTGTCCAGAACGAAGGCATGGACGCCTCCATCCCAGGCGACGTTGACGAACCCGATGAGCTTCCCTGATCGCCGCAAACAGACCCAGCCCAAGCTGAAGTGATTGACCTGAGTCCACCAATCATCCTCGAACAAACGATGCTCGAAGCACTCCGCATGCAGCAAGTTGACTTCGCCGTTCTCAAATGGACCCCGCCACTCGGTAATCACCGGCGGTTCGGTTGCGTCATCATAGAGAGCTGAATTCATATCGACGGAAACTCATCAGCGCAGCGCCTGAGATCACGGACGATAGCGTTCAGATCACGGGACCGCAGTTGAAATTGCTATGACCTTGGCCATCGCGTCAAGCGATGCAATCAGTGGCATTTGTCGTTGATATTTCTGTAAAAAAATGGCGCACCCGAAGAGATTCGAACTCCTGACCCCCAGATTCGTAGTCTGGTGCTCTATCCAGCTGAGCTACGGGTGCGTTTCGCTGCGGCGTCAACCGCTTGCGTGGCGATCCTCTAAAACGTCCCACCGGGGAATGCAAGCGAATTTCGGCAAAAAAATTCTTTTTTGATGAAACTACCCGCTTATACCCTTGAAACTGTGGATGGATTTCAGCCGCAAAGCCTTTCCACAGCGCTGTTTGGGGCGCGTGGGAGAGGGCTTCAAAAAAATTGGGCAATCAGTGACGAGCTTTCGAGCGGAAAGCGTCCAGGGGGACGGGACGGTCGGGTAACTCGATTCTGAACAGGGTTCCCGGTGTCGATTTTTCCACCAGCGCGATGGTGCCGCCATGCGCGAGCACCAGTTCACGCGCGATCGCGAGCCCGAGGCCGGTGCCACCGGATCGGGCAGAGCCTCTGAAGGCGGTAAACAGGTTTTCGCGCGCCTTGGGCGGCATGCCGGGGCCGGTGTCATCGACAGAGATGCTGACGACACTGCCCGTGCGCATCGCCGAAACGCTGATGAGGCGCGCAGCGCCGCTGTCGGCATGATCGTTCATCAAGGCCTGTACGGCGTTGCGGCAGATATTGTGGACAACGCGAAACAGTTGCTCACTATCGGCATCAACCTGCAGGCCGTCAGGAATTTGAATCTGGAACTCGATCCCGGCATTCGGGTCTATCGCCAGCATTTCGCCGACATCGCTTACCAGCGGCCGCAACGCGACGAAACGCCGGTGTGGTTCCGGCTCGGTGGTGCGCCCATAGGACAGAACTTCGGTCGTGTAACCGACGGCCCGGTCGATGGTGCGCAGCAGCGTCGGGGCGAAGCGCTTGACGATGGGATCGTCGACATCGGCAAGGCGGTCCGAGATCAGCTGCGCCGACGCCAGGATGTTACGCATATCGTGATTGATCTTCGACACAGCAAGCCCGAGATCGGCCAGGTTCTTCTGCTGCTTCAGCGTCTTCTGCAATTGCTGCTGCATCGCCGACAGATGCTGGCCGGCGATCGAGAGTTCGTCCCGGCCCGGCGCCGGTTCCAGGACGCGGGCCGGATCGGCCGGAGCGGCCGCAAAATCCTGCATGTTGGTGGTCATCCGGCGGATCGGCACAATCATCAGCCGGTTGATGGCAAGAAAGATCAGCGCGGCCGTAAACAGGGAGATGGCCAGCGACAGGAAGAAGACGTTGCGCGAATAGACCAGCATCGCCTTGCGCAGGCTGGCATCCTCCATCACCACTTCGATGATCGCGTTGCTCTCACCGATCGGCCCATAGATCCGCACCACCTTGTCGCCGCCGAACAGCAGCGTGTCGAAGGCATCGCGGATCGCGGCGATCGGGGTCATCGCGGCGACGTCATACTGGGCATCGATTTCCGGCGGCATGTCCACGGCGGCGATCAGCCGCGATTCGTCCTTTCGCCGGAGAACGATGGCCTTGGTTCCCGTCGCCATCAGGGTTTCTTCCTGCAGAGGCCGCGACAGCTGCACGTCTTGCAGGCCATCGACCACAACGCCGGCGGCGGCGGCCGTGTTCAAGCGGTCTTCCATCCAGCGGATGCGCATATTGGCAACGGACGGCACGAAGATCAGCACCTCGGCGAGCATGACGAAGACAACGGTCAGAAACAAAAGCCTGCCGGAAAGGCCGCGGAAAAAGCCAACGCGGGCCGGCTGCCTTTGAAGGGCCGTGGTTGCTGTCGTCTCTGCCGTCATGTCGTCGAATTCCATCGTCTCAGCCGAAGCGTCTGAGCAGGCGGATGATGGCCCGGACGAACGGCGCGCGTGTCAGGGGCGTATAATAGGCGATGACGGCCCGTTTTCCAATCTCCGTCATGGCCGGATAGGGGACGATGGCATTGCGGACATGACGCAGCGACTGGCCGTTGGCAATCAGCAGGCTCCACATGTTGATCATTTCGGCCGCTCCGGCCCCGGTTATGCCGACGCCGAGAATCTTTCCGCGCTTGCCCGTGACGATCTTGATCAGGCCCTCGGTGGCACGTTCCGCCTGGGCGCGGTCATTGTCCGCATAGGGCCAGCGAAGAACCTCGACGGCGCCGTAACGTCTGCGGGCTTGCTCTTCATCCAACCCGGCAGAGGCGATTTCCGGATCGGTGAAGGTGGCGCGCGGGACGATGTCACGGTTTTCGCGGGCGGGCAGCCGGAACAGGATTTCCCGCAGCACCAGCGAGGCGTGGTAATTGGCGGCATGGGTGAATTGCAGCCCGCCCGCCACGTCGCCGATCGCATAGACCCTGTGGTTCTGCGTCCGCAGGCTGCGATCAACAGAAATGCCCGTTACCGACACGCCGATACCGGCAGCCTCGAGGCCCAGCCCCGACGTATTGCCCCGCTTACCGGCCGCGACGAGCAGGGCGCTGCCTTCGATGGTGACCGGGCCAGCCGGCGTTTCGCAGTGGAGATGCAGGCCAGCCGCCGTTTTCCCGACAGACAAAACCTGGCTGTGTTCGAAAATATCGATGCCTTCGCCACGCAATCCGTCAAGCACGATGCCCGCCAGTTCGGGGTCCTCCTTGGCCAGCGCCCTGCCCGCATCGACGACCGTCACTCTCGCCCCCAGCCGCCGGTGCGCCTGCGCCATCTCCAGCCCCACCGGCCCGGCGCCGATGATGATGAGATGCTGCGGCAGGCTCTCGAGGTCAAACAGCGTTTCGCTGGTGAGGTAATCGATACCGGCAAGGCCCGGAACCGGCGGGATGACCGGCACGGATCCCGTCGCGATGACGAAACGGCGGGCGCGGATGGTATAGTCTCCGGCGATGACGGTATTACCGTCGGTGAATTGTGCATCGGCCTTGATGACTGTGACGCCCATGGCGGCGAACCGTTCGGCCGAATCATTCGGCGCGATGGCATCGATCACCGAACGGACATGCGCACGCACTTTCTCAAAATCGATCAACGGCTCACCGGCGATCACGCCGAACTCGGCCGCCTTGCGGACCGCATGGGCGTGTTTGGCGGCGGCGATCAGCGCCTTCGACGGCACGCAGCCGGTGTTCAGGCACTCGCCGCCCATCAGCCCGCGCTCGATCAACACGACGGGCACACCGAAGGCGGCCGCACCTGCGGCAACGGAAAGCCCCGCCGAACCGGCACCGATCACGCAGATATCGGGAGAAAGTACCGTTGCCACGCCGTCAGTCTTGTCCACGATCACCCGCCGCCTGCCGTTTTTCGCGAGCAAATTGCACCAGAAGCGGCAGGGCGGCAATGACGGCGAGCGCCATGAAGGCGACGGTCAGTTTTGGCGTCAGGAAATCGGACAACCGCAGGGCCCTTCCATGTTCCGCCGCCTCGCCGATAGCCTCCTCGAAGCCGCAGCCAAGCCATGTGTAGGCGAATGTGCCCGGAATGATGCCGACCACGGTGGCCAGCGCAAAGGTGCGCAGACTGACGGCGAAGAAAGCGGGTGCGATATTGACGACGAAGAAGGGAAACATCGGCGCAAGACGCAGCACCAGCAGATAGCTGAAGGCATTGCGGCTGAAACCCGCTGAAAAGCGTTTGAGAAACGGCCCGGCCCGCCGCCGGAGAATATCACCGAACACCGTGCGTGCACCGGCAAACAGAAGACAGGAACCGATGGTGGCAGCAATGACGACGATGATGCCGCCAGCCAGCCAGCCGAACAGGAAGCCGGCAAAGATCGTCAGCACCGATGCCGCTGGAACCGACAACGCCACAACGGCAGCATAGACCGCGAAGAACAGCACCACTGCCCGCACCGGATGGCGCGCCACCATATCGAGCAGCACCTCGCGCTGATCCGCCAGCCAGCCGAGCGACACATAACGGTGCCACCCCAGCCCATAGGCAAGGGCAAGGCCTGCGGCCAGCACGAGAAGCGGAGCAATGCGCAGCGCCAGCGGCGGCCCTCCCGGCACCTTGTCCCCTGCTGTCGTTTCCTGGCCGCCTTCCACTGTCAGCTGCTGCCTTTCGCGCTCATTCTGTTCCATCGCCCAGCATTAGAAGGAAAGTGCCATCCGGACCAATAACGAATGATCGCGTTCAACAACGTCGCCGTGATCGGAATGCAAAATCCCGCGGCGAGACCGGCTCGCCGCGGGATTTCTGTTCACGTCCGATATCCTGTTAAGGATCAGAATTCTTCCCAATTGTCCTTCGCCACCGCGGCACTGGCCGAGCCGCCGCCAAAGGCGCGGGCGACAGTACCCATCATCTTGCGGGCAGGCGATGCGACCGGCCGGGTGTTTTCGCGAACCGGAGCCGCGACCGCACGCAACGGCGCACTATCGTCCAGCTTGAAGTGGGAGATCAGCCGCGCCAGGCTGTCGGCTTCGGCCGAAAGCTTGTGGGTGGCGGCATTGGCTTCTTCGACCATCGCGGCGTTCTGCTGGGTCACCTGGTCCATCTGGTTGACGGCGGTGCTGACTTCGCCGAGGCCGGTCGACTGTTCGCGGGCAGCTGTGGCGATCGAATGGATGTGATCGTTGATGCTCAACACCCGCGTTTCGATCTTGCCAAGAACCTCACCCGTTTCCTGCACCAGCTTGACGCCGGTCGCGACTTCCGAGCCGGACTTGGCGATCAGACCCTTGATGTCCTTGGCGGCACTTGCGGCACGCTGGGCCAGTTCGCGGACTTCCTGGGCGACGACGGCAAAACCCTTGCCCGCATCACCGGCACGCGCAGCCTCGACACCGGCGTTGAGCGCCAGAAGGTTGGTCTGGAAGGCGATCTCGTCGATCACGTTGGTGATCTGGCCGATCTCGCTGGAAGCCTGCTCGATCCGGCCCATCGCATCGACGGCCTTACGCACGACTTCGCCGGACTGGGCAGCACTCTGTTTCGCCTCCGTGACCATGACAGTCGCTTCCTGGGCGCGGTCGGTGGAGTTGCGCACGGCGGCGGTGATCTGCTCCAGTGCAGCAGATGTTTCTTCGAGCGCTGCGGCCTGCTGTTCTGTGCGCTTCGACAGGTCATCGGCGGCGGAGCGCAGTTCCGAGGAATTGCCGTTGATCGAGTCCGTCGTGGTGCGGACTTCCCGTAGCGTGCTCTGCAGGGTCGACAGCGTGTCGTTGACGTTCTGCTGCAACTCGGCAAAGGCGCCCTGGAAGTTGCCGTTCATGTTCTGCGTCAGGTCACCGCCCGAAAGGCTGGCGATAACGCGGCGGGTCTCGTTGACACCGCTGTTCACACCATCGACAAGCTCGTTGAGGCTGGCGGCAAAGCGATTGAGGTCGGCATTGCCGTAATCCTTGCTGATCCGCTGGGTAAAGTCGCCAGCGGCGGCAGCGGTGACGACGACGGCAATGCTCGACTGCAGATCGGCGCTCTTTTCGCGCAGCGCACTCTCCTGCGCATTCAGTTCGCGCACGGCCAGGCCATTGCGCTTGAACACCTCGACAGCACCGGCCATTTCGCCGATTTCGTCCTTTCGGCCGGCAAACGGCACGTTGGCATTGAGATCGCCGTCAGCCAGCCGCTTCATCGTGCCTGTCAACTGCAGGATCGGCTGGCTCAGTTGCTTGGTGCCGATGTAGAAAGCCGTACCCGCGCCGATGACCAGGCCAACGCCCGCCGTCAACAGCACCATGAGGATCATCCGACTTTCAATCGTGTTGACTTCATTCTCGATCGTATCCAGAGCCGCGCGGTCGGTGTCGACGAGCGCATCGATCTCGGCCTGGAAGGCCTTGCGGTTGGCGCGGTTAAGTTCGTTGTTGCCCTGTTCGTTGGCAGCCTGCGGCGAGACTTCCTGGCTAAGACGGGCTGTTTCCGTGCGGAATGTGCGGAATTCGGCGGCGCGTTTGACGACCGCGTCGAAGGCTGGAATTTCTTCGGCGGGAACGAGCGGCTTCCACTCGGTGAGGAGAGCATCGATCTTGTCGAGGTTTTTCAGCAGGCCTTCAGCGAATGGCTTGGATTTTTCCATCGTCGGAGCTGCGTAGATACCGCGCGCTTCCATGACGACAGCCGTTACCAGTCGGTTGAGATGCTCGCCGTTCAGCGCGCGATCCGAGGCGTTGTCGAACTGGACGAGTCTCGAATTATATTGTGTGACCACTGTCAGCGCCATGCCGGTCACAGCCAGTGTGATCAGGCTCATCAACCCGACGATGAGATAGATCTTGCCTCGAATTTTCATTTACGTGTCACTCCCCTGGGACCGGCAGCAGACCATGAAAGGCGCAGCTTGCGGGTACTTGTCTCAGGCGTGACACTAAAGCAGCGATGGTTAATGAAGCCTCATGCGGCACTCAACAATTCTACTGATCGGGTCTTAGGGCTTTGTTTAAGCCGTTGCATTATTATGCACCAATACTCAATTTTAAGTTGAATAGACCCAAGGACACCCCAACCGGCTGCTGATCCAGCAGAACGGCAAAACCCGCGCTGATTCCAGCTTTTCCGCCCCGGCAATTGACTTTCGCGGCTCTTTGCTCTTATAAGCCGCCCACGTCCGGACAAGTCCCCTTGCCCTGTGCAATGCCATGCCCGGAACGTAACGCTCCCTTGCTAAGAAGCAAACCCAAGAAGGGCCGCACACCGCGGTATTAAAATAAATGACGAAGCGTACCTACCAACCGTCCAAGCTTGTTCGCAAGCGCCGTCACGGCTTCCGTGCACGTATCGCCACCAAGGGTGGCCGCAAGGTTATCGTTGCCCGCCGGGCACGTGGCCGTAAGCGTCTGTCGGCTTAAGGCCGTCTGGCGCGTGCCGCGTCTTCGCGCACTTACCTTCGCGAAACCTGCATGCGCGGCTTCACGGCGCCGGAGCATCCATCAGTCGTCTCTAGGGACACTGGATGCTCCAGCGCCAAGAAGGAGCGCGGGCGAATGACATCACCCAAGCCTAAATCAACTGCCGGGCGGCTGAAAAGCCGGCCGCAGTTTCTTGCTGTGCGCAAGGGAGAGCAGCGGAAAGGTCCGTTGTTTCTTCTGGAAGTTCTTGATCGCAACGAACCGGATACCGGGCCGCGTGTCGGTTTCACCGTCACCAAGAAGCATGGCAATGCCGTCGAACGCAACCGGATGCGCCGGCGCCTGAAAGAGGCCGTGCGGCTTTCCGCCGGATTTGCAATGAAGCCCGGACATGACTATGTGATTGTCGCCAGACGCGACCTTTTGAACGCACCCTTCAAGCGGATCGAAAAGACCCTCTGTGAGCGGATCGAAAGCAAGCAGAAATATTCACGGCCTCAACAGGCCGGCTCCAGGAAAGAATGATGGAAAAAAACCGCAACTACTTCGTGGCGATCGGGCTATCAGTGCTCATTCTGATTGCCTGGCAATTTCTCTATGTGAACCCGAAGATAGAGAAAGAACGGATTGCGGCGGAAGCCCATCAGAAGCTCACCCAGCAGACCCAGCCGGCCGGCACGCCTGCCGTTCCCGGTCAGGCTCAACCGGCTCAGGGCGCCGTCCCCGGCGCCGTTGAAACCCGTGATCAGGCGATCGCCAAATCGGCCCGTGTTTCCATCGACACGGCAGCGCTGATCGGCTCGATCAACCTCACCGGCGCACGTTTTGACGACCTGAAGCTCAAGGAATACCACGAGACCGTCGACGACAAGAGCCCGCTGATCACGCTGTTCAGCCCCTCCGACACGCCGGACGGTTACTTTACCGAACTCGGCTATATCGGCAACGACGCAACCGGCACCGTTCCCGGCCCATCGACCATCTGGACAGTCAAAAGCGGCGACAAGCTGACGACCGAAACCCCTGTCGTCTTGACTTATACCAACGAGAAGGGCGTGGTTTTCACCCGCACGATCTCGATCGACGAACACTTCATGTTCCAGGTCGTAGACTCGATCAACAATGGCAGCGGCGCTCCGGTATCGCTGTCGACCTACGGCCGCGTCACCCGCTTCAACAAGCCGACCACGCCCAGCGTCTACGTTCTGCATGAAGGCTTCATCGGCGTCATCGGCGAGCATGGCCTGAACGAAATCGCCTACAGCAAGGTGGAAAACGACGTTCCGGTCAAGCACGAGAAGGCAACGACCGGCTGGCTTGGCATCACCGACAAGTACTGGGCTGCCGCCATCGTTCCGCCGCAGACACTGGCTTACGAATCCAAGTACGAGCACTTCACCGATGGCCGCCCGCGCTTCCAGGCTGACTACAAGCAGGACGCAGTCACCATCGCGCCGGGCCAATCCACTGACCTGAAGACCCTGGTCTTTGCCGGCGCCAAAGTCGTCTCCGTTGTTCAGAGCTACTCAAAGGACGATAGCTGGTTCAGCTCAATGTTCTCGAGTTTGACGAACGCTGACAAATCGAAGGCAGCCGCCTATAACATTCCACAGTTTGATCTTTTGATCGATTGGGGCTGGTTCTACTTCATCACCAAGCCGATGTTCATGTTAATGGATTTCTTCTTCCGTTATTTCGGCAACTTCGGCGTTGCGATCCTTCTGACCACCATCGTCGTCAAGGGCCTGTTCTTCCCGCTTGCCTCGAAGCAGTACGCTTCGATGGCGAACATGAAGAAGGTTCAGCCGAAGATGGAGGAACTGAAGAAGAAGCACGGCGACGACCGCATGGCGTTGCAGCAGGGCATGATGCAGCTCTACAAGGAAGAGAAGATCAACCCGATCGCCGGTTGCTGGCCGATCCTGTTGCAGATCCCGGTGTTCTTCGCGCTCTACAAGGTGATCTACGTCACCATCGAAATGCGCCACGCGCCGTTCTTCGGCTGGATCCAGGATCTTTCCGCGCCGGATCCGACCTCGCTGTTCAACCTGTTCGGCCTTCTGCCTTACGCGGTTCCGCATGCGCTGGTCATCGGCGTCTGGCCGCTGATCATGGGCATCACCATGTTCCTGCAGATGCGTATGAACCCGACGCCGCCGGATCCCACCCAGGCGATGCTGTTCACCTGGATGCCGCTGGTCTTCACCTTCATGCTGGCAAGCTTCCCGGCCGGTCTGGTCATCTACTGGGCCTGGAACAACACGCTGTCGATCATGCAACAGGCGTTCATCATGAAGCGCCACGGCGCCAAGATCGAGCTGTTCGACAATCTCAAGGGATTATTCTCAAAGAAACCGAAACCGGCCGAATAGGCCGGAACCGGGACCAGGAATGCGAAAACCCCGGATCGGCTGATCCGGGGTTTTTTCTTGGCGAAAAACTTGCACCGCAACGGCTAGACCATGCGCTGCATCTCCTCCCCGAGCCATTTGCGGAATTTCCGCGTCATGCGGTTTTCATGACGATGGAAGACCACACGGTAATGACCGAGGTCCACCGGCCCGAAGCCCGGCAAAACCACCAGCCCGCCTGAGCGGATCTCGCGCTCCGTCAGGAACGCCGGCGCCAGAACCATGCCCAGACCGGCCGTGGCTGCATGCAGAGCCGTATCGTCGGTGTCGAACACATGCTGGATCTGTATGGCGCCGCCATCGAGGCCGAGCGTGCGGGTCCACAATGCCCAGTCCCAATTGTCCACCGAGCATTGAAGGGCTGGCACCTTTCCAAGATCGCCGGTCCCGTCATACCCGACGGCCGCCAGCAGCGCCGGCGACGCGACGGGACGGCTCATATCGGCGGCAAGCCACTCCCCTTCTGCAGGGTTCGTACCAGCACGGTGATAGGAAATTGCCAGGTCGCCGGACCCGAGAGAGATGCTGGAACCGGTTTTCGTCTCGACACGCACACGGGCGGCCGGATGCATCGCCTTGAACCGCTCCAGCGCTGGGATCAGCCAGCGAACGGCAAGCGAAATCGAGACGCGGACGACGATTTCGTTCTGGTCGCGGCTCAGCGCCTCTGCCGAACGGTCGATCGCAGCAATGGCAGCGGCGGCATCATCATGGAAGCGGCGACCCGCATCCGTCAGGTCAAGGAAGTTGTGGCTCCGCTTGAACAGCGCCACGCCCAGCTCACCCTCCAGCTTCTTGATTTGATGACTGACAGCGCTCGGGGTAACGCCGATTTCTGCGGCGGCCTGGACGATACTAAGATGGCGGGCCGTCAGGACAAAAACCCGCACCGCATTGAGCGAGACGTTCCGCTTGTTCTGCATCGAAATTACTCATCCAGGGCTCAAAAATCGAATTTGCATTGCGGCAGGGTCATTTGGCAAGAGTTGGAAGAGAAACCTTTGAAAGTTAAGGCCTTGCGTAAAAACCTGCTGAACTCGAATGCTGAAGCGATGATCTGGGTTGTACTCGGAACGGCATTATTTTCCTTGATTTTTGCCTCTGGCAAATTCGGGGGAGACAGCCTGTCCGTCGTACAGATCCAGTTCCTGCGTTATGTCAGCGGCCTGGCAACGCTTCTGGCTGTGGTTGCCTTCAAGCGCGACAGCTTGCGCGTCTATCGCAGTGCCCGGCCGTTTTCCCATGCCATGCGCGCCGCGTTCGGTGTTTCCGGCGGCTTCGCGCTGATTTATGCCTCTGCGGCGATGCCGATTGTCGATGCAACGGCGCTTGGTCTTCTCTACGTGGTTTTCATCATCCCGCTGGCGGTTATCGTCCTCAAGGAAACTGTGACGAAGCAGCATATGGTCGGCATCACCCTCAGTTTCGCCGGTGCCGGTTTCATCATGATTTCACGCGGCGCCTTCACCCAGTTCGAGCCCGCCTATCTCGTCCCCGCAGCTATTGCTGTTCTCGGTGCCGCGTTACTCGCCATCGAAGGGCTGATGATCCGTGTCCTCTCCCATGCCGACCGCCCGCTGACGGTCCTGCTCTATGTCAACGCCTTTGGCATCCTGTTCCTGGCGATACCGGCGTTCTGGACATGGAAGGAAGCGTCCCTCTCCTCCATGGTCCCGTTTCTGCTGCTCGGCCCGATCGCGGTGGCGGCACAATACTGCGTCGTCCGCGGCTACCGGCTTGCCTCACTGGCGATCGTCGGTCCGGTCGATTATGCTTGGCTGGTCTTTGCCGCCGTCATCGGCTTCCTGTTCTTCAACGAAATTCCGACGACGGGCGTGATCGCCGGTGCGGCCATCATCGCCATTGGCGGTGTGATTCTTGCCGTGATAAAGCCCGAACCGGACAAAACCGCCGCCGAGATTCAATAGTTGCGTCACATAAGGCACACAGGAAGGTTTGCGACAGCACCCTGTCGCGGATACCAGCGCGCGCCGGACCGTTCGCTCCTACACTGCAGCACCGCAACCGGATTCCCGCCATGTCGCAGCCTCTGCCGCAATCCGTAACCGATGGCCAAAACAGCGCAACCCAGGGCGCAGCCTTGGTGCTCGGCTCGGCCATCGTCTGGAGTTTCGGCGGCACGCTGGCGCGCTTCCTGTCGATCGAGGATGGCTGGACCATCGTGTTCTGGCGCTCGCTGTTTGCCGCCCTGTTCCTCATCGGCTTCATGTTGCTGCGCGACGGGCCACGCGGCACCGTCTCGCTGTTTCGCAACATGGGCCTGCCGGGCATCGCGGTCGGGCTGTGTTTTGCCATCGCCTCGACCTCATTCATCCTGGCGCTTGCCTATACCACCGTTGCCAACATCGTTCTCATTCAGGCCGGCGTGCCGCTGATTGCGGCGCTGATCAGCTGGATCGTGTTTCGGGAACGCGTCTCGCTGCTGACCTGGCTTGCCATCGCTGCCGTGATTTCCGGCGTAGCGATCATGGTCTCGGATTCCGTGAACGGCGCGGTCTCGCCCGTGGGCGATGCGCTGGCCATCCTGATCGCCTTCGTCTTCGCGCTCGCCACCGTCATCACCCGGCGCTATGCCCATGTGCGCATGACACCGGCTGCCTGTTTCGGCACCATCGTCGCCGGAACGGTCGCAGCCATTATGGCGTCCGGCCTCAGTGTCACGCTGCCGGAGCTCGGCATCCTCGTGACGTTCGGCGCGCTCAACTTCGGCCTTGGCCTCGCCTTCTTCGTCACCGGCGCGCGGTTGATCCCCTCGGCGCTCGCGGCCCTGCTCGGCACCGCCGAGACGATCCTGGCGCCGCTCTGGGTGGCGCTGATCCACGGCGAGATCCCAAGCCTCAACACGATCCTCGGCGGCACGATCGTGCTGATCGCCCTCCTCTCCTATCTCAGCATCGAGATGTGGCGGCAGCGGCGTACCATGGCCTGAGCCAAATTGGCGAAAATCGCGAGTTTTCTTGACATGGCGGCGCAAAACCGTGAAGTCCTGAACAAAAGCCAAGGACAGGATACCATGACAGACGCCACGCAGCAGGACGACAAGCCCCTTTTCGGGCGGCCATGGGTATTCATCCGCGGTGTGCCGTCGATGAAGTTCCTGCCGCCGGAGGGCCCGTTCGAGATCGCCTTTGCCGGCCGCTCCAATGTCGGCAAGTCGTCGCTGATCAACGGGCTGGTCGGCCAGAAGGGGCTTGCCCGCACATCCAATACGCCAGGCCGTACCCAGGAACTCAACTATTTCGTACCGGACGGCTATTCCGGTCAGCCCGGCGACCTGCCGCCAATGGCGCTGGTCGACATGCCCGGTTACGGTTACGCCCAGGCGCCGAAAGAGCATGTCGATGCCTGGACCAAGCTGGTCTTCGACTATCTGCGCGGCCGCTCGACGCTGAAGCGCGTTTACGTCCTGATCGACAGCCGCCATGGCATCAAGAAGAACGACGAGGACGTCTTGAGCCTGCTCGACAAGGCGGCAGTCTCCTACCAGGTCGTGCTGACCAAGACCGACAAGATCAAGGACCCGGCGGTTCCGCGGCTGATTGCCGAGACGCTGGAAAAGATCAGGAAGCGGCCTGCGGCGTTCCCGGAGGTGCTTGCAACATCGTCCGAGAAGAACCTTGGCATGGAAGAACTGCGCGCCGCCATCAAGGTCGCCATCTCCACCTGACGCACAGCAATCACGCTAAAGCATGCCGCGCATTTTTGCGCGGCATGCTTTAATTGCATCTGTCACACTACCCCGACATGAACTGTGCTCTATCTCCCAGCGCGGGGCGGCCTTCCGGCGACCTCCAATGCGTTGAGAGTTCAAGGAGAACACGACATGTCCGATCTGATTGTGGTGGGTTTTGACAGTACGGAAGAAGCCGACAAGGTGCTTCTGAAGCTGAATACGCTGAAGAAGGAATATCTGATCGATCTGGAGGATGCCGTCGTCGTGGTGCGCGACGAGACCGGCAAGGTTCACTTGAAGCAGAGCATGAACCTGACGGCCATCGGCGCGACATCGGGGCTTCTCAGCGGCTCGCTCTGGGGCGGCCTCGTCGGTCTCCTGTTCCTCAACCCGCTGGCCGGCTTTGCCATCGGCGGCGCGATCGGCGCCGGCACTGGCGCGCTGTCGGGATCGCTGGCCGATTACGGCATCGATGACAATTTCATCAAGTCGCTCGGCGATACCATTCCCAACAATTCCTCGGCGCTTTTCGTGCTGGTGCGCAAGGTACAGCCTGAAAAGGTTCTGGCGGAGTTCCACGGCCTGCGCGGCAAGGTCTTGAAGACCTCGCTGTCGCCGGACCAGGAAGCCAAGCTTCAGGCGGCGCTGTCCGATTCCCAGCCTGCGGCTCCAGCAGCCCTTTAAACGGTCAGGCAGCCGATGCTGGCGTGAACGTCATTGCGAACCCGTTGATGCAATGGCGCATGCCAGTCGGCTGCGGCCCGTCATCGAAGATATGCCCGAGATGGCCACCGCACCGGCGGCAATGACATTCGGTGCGGGTCATGAACAGCGACGTGTCCTCACGCTTGCCGACAGCATCCGGCAGCGATTCCCAGAAGCTCGGCCACCCCGTGCCGCTGTCGTATTTCGCGTCCGACGAATAGACCGGCAGATCGCAACCGGCACAGTGAAACGTGCCCTTGCGTTTCTCGGTGTTGAGCGCGCTGGTAAACGGCCGTTCGGTGTCTTCATGCCGCAGGATCTGGTATTGCTCGGCGGTCAGGATCGCTTTCCATTCGGCATCGGTTTTGGTCACTTCGAACGTTTCGGCGGCGATGGCCCCGGGGCTGCCTCCGCGAAACGCCACCGCAGCGGTAAGGGCTACCCCGGAAAGAAGAAAAAAGCGTCGGCTTGTCATGGTCATCTCCCGTCTGCCTGATGGTGCCGGCAACACCTGAAAACTAATGCGGCGTTCGCCCGGGGGCAAAACAAATGCCAATCAATCCCGCGTGAGCAATCGCTTGAATACGAGATAAAAAGGCCACCGGCGAGTGAAGAGCCGGTGGCCTTGAGGCCGGAGAGGTCTCCGGCCCGGAGCCGAAAATGCATCGAGGATGCATCCGGCTCCCAAGCCACAAGGGCGTGGATCAGGATTTCGGCAGCAGCACCTTGTCGATCACATGGATGACACCGTTCGACTGCTTGACGTCGGCGATGGTAACATGCGCGACCCCGCCCATTTCATCGGTGAGCGTGATCTTGCCGCCCTTGTCCTTGGCCTTCAGAATGCAGCCGCCAACCGTCTTGACGTCATGGGTGCCGCCATCATCCTTGACCATCTTGGCGATCGCCTTGGACATTGCATCCGCTGCCACCACATGGCAGGTCAGAACCTTGGTCAGCATCGCCTTGTTTTCGGGCTTCAGAAGGGTTTCCACAGTGCCCTTAGGCAGGGCGGCAAAGGCTTCATTGGTCGGAGCAAAAACCGTGAACGGCCCCTTACCCTCAAGCGTTTCGACGAGGCCGGCAGCCTTGACGGCGGCGACCAGCGTCGTGTGATCCTTGGAATTGACGGCATTTTCGACGATGTTCTTGTTGGCATACATCGGCGCGCCGCCGACCATCGGATTTTCAGCGTGCGCTGCAAAGGAACCTGTGGCCAGTATCGAAGCGACGGTGACCGTGCACAGCATGGACTTGAACATTTCTCTTCCTTCCTGTTGATCTCGCGGACCCGCGTTGCGGATCTCTCCCAAGTTTTTTCTGGAATTCTTGTTCTCTGCGCAGAGGACAGAACAAGGTACGCAAGGTCGCCGGAAAGAGTTTCAGGAAAAATATGAACAATCCAAATAATTGATTTCATTTACCTCTTCGGAAGTCGCGCGCGGCACAATGAATAAAGGCCGCCCTCTTGCAAGGGCAGCCATTCGGTAACCAATTACTTACAATAAGCCGCTACGGCCGCCGCGTCTTGCCGACGGCAACGACCGGGCCGGTGGCCGTGCCGGTCGGCGAGCCGCCGAAAGGCTCGACACTGACGGCGAGCGTGACGCCTGCACCGAACTTCGAACGTAGCTCCGGCGGAATGATGATCTCACCCTCGCCCGTCTGCGGCAGGATGCCCAGCGACTTGGCGGGGTTATCGCCTTCGATCAGCCAGAGTTCCAGCGATTTGGCCTCGGCCTGCTTTGCCGCCACCGGCGTGATCTTCAGGGCGCCGTTGCCGGCGTCGTATTGCGCCAGAAGATTGATCGTCGTGCTGGCATCGCCAGTCAGTTCGGCCACCAGCGGCTTCGTCTGACTGACAGGCGTCAGGACACCCGTGGCGAAGGTCGCAACCGTCACGAGACCCGCCACCGATGCCAACGTCAGCATGCGCCACAGGGCCAGAGAATTCCATACCCCCGTGGCAGCAACAGCCGGTTTGGCCTGCGCGGCAAACAGGCGGCGCTCGACAGCGACCAGCACCTGCGGTGGCGGCGTGACCGGCTCGTAAGCATCGTCGAAAGAGGAGAGATTGCTCTGCCAGTGATTGACCATGGCAGCAAAGGCGCCATCGAGAACCATGCGCGCCTCGACCTTGCGGCGGTCGTCGGCAGACAGAACACCCAGAACATACTCGCCCGCAATCACCTGGTCGCGGCGGGAATCTCCGCTTTCGGGATTCTGTGTGGTCATCGCTCCATGCACTCTCTGAGTTTCAACAGACTGCGGCGCAGCCATGTTCGCATCGTGTTCAGCGGCGTGCCGAAAAGGTCGGCCAATTCCTGGTAGCTTAACCCTTCGACATAGGCCTTGCGTACGGCATCGGCGCGATCTGCCTCGAGTTCATTCATGCAATTGTCGATCCGGCGGCCCTCTGCCGTATTGATGGCAGCTTTTTCCGGGTCCGGCGCAGAATCCGCCAGATCATAGGCCTCGTCAATCGTGTTTGCCACCGGCTTTCTTGCCCGCAGATGATCGATCGCATGATTGCGCGCAATCGCCGAAAGCCAGGACATCGGATTGGTGTCGCCGCTGGCAAAACGGTCTGCCCGCTGCCATATCTTGATGTAGATTTCCTGCAAGGCTTCTTCCGCTTCCGTCCGGTCTCTCAAAATACGGACGCAAATGGCGAAAAGTTTCGGACTGGTCTGCCTGTAGAGCGCGGAAAAGGCGGCACGATCTTTCAGCGAGATCCGGCCGATCAGCGTGGAGATGTCGTCTGTGGTCATTGATGCTCCGGTCCTCGTCCGTCAGCGGCGAACATAGGGCACAAATCCGGGGATAAAAAGGGGAGTTGCGGCAGATAAAAACGGTGATAGAGGCTGATGTCACACCGGCTTTATCTTTGCCACGGATCATTCCCTCCACCGGAAACTTGCGCTAAACAGCACCCGGCTAATTTCGAGGTATTTCCATGTCCGCATCAGAAAGCGAAATCCAGGCAAATCTTCTCGCCAAGGCGCTGCCCTATATGCAGCGCTACGAGAACAAAACGATCGTGGTAAAATATGGCGGCCACGCCATGGGCAATGCCGAGCTCGGCAAGGCCTTTGCCGCGGATATCGCGCTTTTGAAGCAGTCGGGTGTCAACCCGATTGTTGTTCATGGCGGCGGTCCGCAGATCGGCGCGATGCTGACCAAGATGGGCATCGAATCAAAGTTCGAAGGCGGCCTGCGCGTCACCGATCAGAAAACCGTCGAGATCGTCGAAATGGTTCTGGCCGGCTCGATCAACAAGGAAATCGTCGCGCTGATCAACCAGACCGGCGAATGGGCGATCGGCCTGTGCGGCAAGGACGGCAACATGGTCTTTGCCGAGAAGGCCAAGAAGACCATCAAGGATCCGGACAGCAATATCGAACGCGTTCTCGATCTCGGCTTTGTCGGCGAGATCGTCGAAGTCGACCGCACCCTGCTCGACCTGCTCGCCCGCTCGGAAATGATCCCGGTCATCGCCCCGGTCGCTCCCGGCCGCGACGGCGCCACCTACAACATCAACGCCGACACGTTTGCCGGCGCCATTGCCGGCGCGCTGAACGCCACGCGCCTGCTGTTCCTCACGGATGTTCCGGGCGTGCTCGACAAGAAGGGCGAACTGATCAAGGAACTCTCGGTCGCCGAAGCGCATGCGCTGATCAAGGACGGCACGATTTCCGGCGGCATGATTCCGAAGGTCGAAACCTGCATCGAAGCGCTTTCCCGCGGCGTCGAAGGCGTCGTCATCCTCAACGGCAAGACGGCACACTCGGTTCTGCTCGAAATCTTCACGGAACATGGTGCGGGAACGCTAATCGTTCCGTAAGGCTGGCCGTAACGGATCTTCCTACCTCCGTCATTCCTGCTGTACTTGCCACAGGAATCCGGCCACGCGACATCCGTCGTGTGAAAAATCTTTCAGCGGCGCGGATGCGCCGCTACTGAATCCCCGCCACAGGTCCTTGGGTTAAACTCGAGGAGAAGATGACGGGAGAGTGAGATTGCCGCTCCAGAATCGTTAACCCGCGCGAGCGGTGGGAAACCCAAGCCCTCAGCCCTGCTGATATACCTTTGTCGCCTCACCCTTCAGCCACTCGATCATCGCCCGGTACGGGCCTGGCCCAAAGCTGATCCGCGCGACACCCAGCGCCGCCAGCGCCTTTATCTCCATGCCCGGCCGCATCATGATGTTTACCGGCAGCGCCACGGCCTCGCAGACACGGCCTATCAGGTCCGGATTCGACAGTCCCGGCACGAAGAAGCCGCTGGCACCGGCTTCGGCATAGGCCGCCGCCCGTTCGATTGCCTCATCAACCAGCGGCGCATGCCGGACAGGATCGGAGAGCTTCAAAAACAGATCGGTGCGGGCATTGATGAAGAAGGGAATGCCCTTTTCGTCGGCCTTGGTGCGGATCGCCTTCACCCGCGCCGCCTGCGCTTCGACCGTATGCAGCCCGCTGCCGCCAACCACCTGATCCTCGAAGTTGATGCCGACGGCACCGGTATCGATCACCCGGCCGACATTTTCAGCGGTCGACCCAGCGTCTTCGGCATATCCGCCCTCGAAATCGATCGACACCGGCAGGTCGGTCGCAGCGACAATGCTGCGGGCGATATCGACGAGTTGCAGCATCGGGATCTGCTGGCCGTCGCCGTAGCCATTGGCATCGGCCACCGACCAGCTTCCGGTCGCCAAAGCCTTGGCGCCGGAGGCCGCCACAGCCTTGGCCGTGCCCGCATCCCAGATGTTGTAGAGCACCACCGGATCGCCCTTGCGATGCAGATTGGCGAATGCCTTTGCCTTGTCCGTCTGGTTCATCATCTTTCCTCCGAAAACAATCCCGTTGGCCTCATCCTGCCTTCATGCCGCAAAAGCCACTGCTTGCGCCAGATGCCGCCGCCATATCCGGTCAGCGAGCCATCTGTACCAATGCAGCGATGACAGGGAATGACAATCGAAATCTGGTTGGCGCCATTGGCCTTGGCAACGGCCCGGACCGCTTTCATCGTATCCACGTCGCGGGCGATATCACCATAGGATCGTGTCTCGCCTGGCGGAATATCCTGCAGTTTCGCCCAGACCTGCCGCTCGAATGCCGTTCCGTTCAGGGCCAGCGGCGTCTTGAAGGCGTCCGGCTTGCCGGCGAAATAGTCCGAAAGCTCAGTCTCGATCTGCGCGATCGGCGGCGTCTTTCCGGGCGCCACGGACGAGCGCGTGTTCCGCTTCAGCTTCTCCATCTCGGCCGGCAATCCCTTGCGATCATGAAACTCCAGGAGATGCAGGCGTGTCTCGTCGGCCACCGCAACCATCGGCCCGAGCGGCGTTTCCATCCAGTCGGCATAAAGCAGCGTCCGCCCCTGCGACATCGCCGGGGCTCCGCCGATCAGCCGCGCGAAGGCGGCACGAAAGCCGCTTGGCGATTCATAGCCGGCCTCGATCTGGGCATCGATGACGCGGCCGCCATCTGCGAGATGCCGTGCTGCGGCACCCAGCCTTCGATGCCGGGCGAGATCGAGGAAAGTGATGCCGAGATGGCGCTTGAAGGCGCGGCGCACGGTCGAAGGATCATAGCCGCGACGGATCAGATCGGTCTCGCTCCAGCGCCGTTCGGGATCGGCGTCAAGCGTCTGCATCAGGCCGTCGACGATCGCATCCTTGCCACCCGCCGTCTCGAGTGGACGGCAGCGCAGGCAGGGCCGGAAACCCGCCTCCAGGCAGGTGCCGATCGAATCGGTGAAAATCGTGTTCTCACGCCGGGGTTTTCGCGCCGGGCATGAGAGACGGCAGAAGATGCCGGTGGTTTTGACACAGACGAAAGCCGAACCTTCATAGTCGGTGCTGCGCGCCAGGAGCGCGTCGTAAAGGGTGTCTTCAGGGGGCAGATCAAACAGCATGATCCCTTCTACCACCGGACGATTCTGAGCGCCGCCGAAAATCGGGCGCGTATTTTTTAAAGAACCAGCAGCATCACCACGCCGAGCACGATCAGCAGGCAACCGAGAACTTCCAGCTTGTTGATCCACTCGCGGAAGATGAAGACGGCGGAGGCAAAGGTGAACAGCATTTCCACCTGCGCCACCACCTTGACGATCGCCGCCTGCTGCAGCGTCATCGCCATAAAC
Organism: Rhizobium sp. Root1334; assembly: GCF_001426665.1. Classification (GTDB taxonomy): domain Bacteria; phylum Pseudomonadota; class Alphaproteobacteria; order Rhizobiales; family Rhizobiaceae; genus Pararhizobium. The sequence continues at coordinate 1,065,068 of NZ_LMEY01000001.1, forward strand.
CAGCCGAACGAGGCGGACGCGCCGGCAAACCCGACCAGCAGGCCCGGCCGCCAGGCCTTGACCACCCGTTTCAACTCATCCGGCTCGCGGATCAGGATCCAGACCAGCATCGTCACGGTCTGCAGCAGGATGACGAAACCGAGCGTGAAGCTCGCCTGCATGACGAAATCCGGCTCGGGCAGGCTAGGCGCCAGCGCCAGCGATGCAGACCGGTAAGACACCGCCGACAGGCCGAAGAACGTGCCGGACAGAACGCCGATCCCGGCTGTGCGGGTAAACACCGACGTCACCAGCGATGTGACGCTGAGCGGCGTGCGCGCCACCGAAATGATCATCACGCCGACGACGGAAATCGCGATCGCAACCAGCGTCCCCCGGCTTGCCGCTTCGCCGAGAAAGATCAGCGCAAACAAAGCCGCCTGTGCCGGTTCCGTGCGCGAATAGGCGGTTCCGACGGCAAAATTGCGAAAGGAAAACAGATGCACGAGCAGGAAGGTCGCGGCGATCTGCGACAGACCGCCGATCACAGCCCACAGGAAGAAATGCGCATCCGGAACCGGCAGCGGCCGGTCGAACCCGCGCCAGAGAATGGCGAGGTAGACCAGCGCGAACGGCACGCCGTAACCGAAGCGCACGAAGGTCGCCCCGGTCGTACCCATCACACCCTTCAGGTGTTTTTGCATGGCGGAGCGGATGTTCTGCAGGAAGGCAGCCGCGATGGTGATGACGATCCAAGTTTGCATCCTTGCGGGCTAGCATGCCCGGCGGCGGGAATCCATCACCGCGCATCGCGCAACCGGGCCATTGTCGCCTTTAGGCAACAAGGCCGCTGGCGTTTTCGCCACAAACGCCAGGTCACGGACCTCCACGCTTGCGCGGCGCATGCGGTTGGGTAGCGTCAGCGCAATTCAGACCAGGGACGCCGGATGCCAGATCTGCACTATGAAGAGCCATCGCTGGCGGAGCTTTACGATCTCGACAGCGGCTGGTCGCTCGACCGCGATTTCTATCTGGCGCTGGCCGGCAAGGCGCCGCAGCGGGTCCTCGATCTCGGCTGCGGGACCGGGCTGCTCTGCGACGCCTATGCCGCGCTTGGCCATGTGGTCACCGGCGTAGACCCTGCCAGAGCCATGCTCGATATCGCCCGGCAAAAGCCCAACGGCGACCGGATCGATTGGGTGCAGGCCGCAGCCCAGCATTTCCGCTCGCCGGAACGGTTCGACTTGATCATCATGACCGGTCACGCCTTCCAGGTCTTTCTCGACGACAGCGACGTGCTCGCCGTGCTGGCAACGATACGCCAGCACCTTGCGCCGGGCGGCATGATCGCCTTCGAGAGCCGCAACCCGGCGATCGACTGGCCCGCCCGCTGGAACCGCGATGCCGACCTTGCGGCCGAAGGACACTCCATCCGCCAGTCGCGCCGGGTTTCGCGCATGGCCAACAGGCGCATTGCATTCGACACCCACTATGAACTGCCCGGCCGTACGCTCGTTTCGTCCAGCGAACTGCTCTTCCTGTCGCGAACCGAGATCGAAGACCATCTGACCGCATCCGGCCTGCGGGCAGAAGCCGTCTATGGCGGCTGGCTGTCGGAACCGTTCGACGAGGCCGTTTCCGAGGAAATCATCGTCATCGTCCGGGCGGCATGAACAGAGCGACACATTTCCCATTTGCGTCCGCCGCGACCCATGGCATAACGCGCAGATGACCCAGCTCGACCGCCTGCCGACCCAAGCCGATTTCGCCCATGTCACTGACTGGGTGTTCGATCTCGACAACACGCTTTATCCGCATCACGTCAATCTGTTCTCGCAGATCGACCGCAACATGACGGCGTATGTCTCTGCCCTATTGACCTTGGACCCGGTTGAAGCGAAGAAGCTGCAGAAGGAATATTACCGTGATCACGGCACCACGCTGCAGGGGCTGATGATCCATCACGGCATCGATCCCAACGATTTCCTGCAAAAGGCGCATGCGATCGACTATTCCGTCGTTCCGGCCGATCCGGCGCTCGGCGAGGCGATCAAGGCGCTGCCGGGACGCAAGTTCATCTTCACCAACGGTAGCGTCAAACACGCTGAAATGACGGCGCGCGCGCTTGGTATCCTCGATAATTTCGACGATATTTTCGATATCGTCGCGGCCGACTATGTGCCCAAGCCCGCCGGCGACACCTATCACAAGTTCATGAGCCTGCATCGGGTCGATACCAGGCACGCCGCCATGTTCGAAGACCTGCCGCGCAACCTGATCGTGCCCAAAACGCTCGGCATGAAGACGGTTCTCCTGGTTCCGCGCAATTTCGAATATGAGTTCGCTGAATCCTGGGAAAAGACGGAGGATGGGTCAGCGCAGGTCGATTACGTCACAGAAGACTTGACGGACTTCCTCAACCGGCTGTTGTCCGAAGGCTGACATCGCTCCCGGAACACAGTTTTGACACTGAAAAACCCTTTTCTTGTCAAAGACTTACATTACCAAACTTTAACTGGCCATCCCGGCCAGCCTGTCTATCCTCATCTCAGGGTCAATGATCACTGAAAGGATTTCGACATGCGAAAGAACACTTTGATTCTCGGCGCCGTCGCCGCCAGCCTCGCTCTCACCGGCTTTGTTGCCCCCACCTTCGCCGCCCGGCAAAAGCCGACGCCGGAGCAGCGGGCCGAATGGACGATCAAGCGCTTCGATACCAATGGCGACAACAAGGTTTCGCCGGACGAAATTCATGCCCGCATGACAGAAGCCTTCAAGGCTTTCGATACCGACGGCAACGGCCAGGTCACCCGCGAAGAAATCGAGGCAGTGCGCAAGGCGCGCGGCCAGGAATGGCGCGCCGCCAAGGAAAAGACCGGCGCAGACAGGACTGCAGCGATCGAAAAGCTTAAAGAGACACGCCCGGCCATGCTGCCCGGCATCCGGCACAAGGGCTTCGATCGCGCCGATACCGACAAGAACGGCTCGCTCAGCCTTGCTGAAGTCACAGCCCGGGCCGATGCAATGTTCAAGCGCCGCGACACCAATGGCGACGGCGTCATCGACGCCTCGGATTTCACCAAAACCAAGAAAATCTGATAGCATGACCCCGGCCAACCCTTTGGCCGGGGTCCTCAGCTTGCAGTCAATCTCTTACTACGGCGCAAAGCGGATGGCACGCCGGAAGAGCGGGTAGCTCCAGTCCAGCACCAGCATCACCACCAGCGAGATTCCCACCAGCGGAAAGAGAATGCCGCCGATCGCGAGCAGCGCGATCAGGCCGCGAAACACCCTTCTGTCCGAAGGCATCGGCGGCACACCGAGCGACCCCTTTGGCCGGCGCTTCCACCACATGACAGCGGCCGAAACCGCAAGCAGCACGATGGCGATGCAGGCCGCGAGTAGTACGAGTTGATTGATGAGCCCGAATTCCTGCCCCATATGGACATTGATGCCCCACTCCAGCGCCCTGCCGAGCGGGCCGTAATCGGCATAGCTCATGTCGATCAGCGGCTTGCCGCTATACTGGTCGAGATGCACGACGCGCTGCTGCGAAACATCGTCAGGATAGACGGAGCCGGTATAGACGCCTTGCGGCTTTGCCGGAATGTTGACGGCATAGCCATGATGCAGGCCTAGCCTGTCAAACGTGGCGACGGCCTGATCGAGGCTGATCGGCACGACACCTTGTCCTGTCGATTGCGGAACCTGTGCCTGTTCCAGCGACCACGTCGTCTTGGCGATATGATCAAGATGTTCGCCGGACATCGGCACGGCTGTGCGCACGCCGGCCGGATAGCCGAAATTGTTGCCGTTCGCCCATTCGTTGACCTTCTCGCCCCAGACGCCCGACCAGGGCATGCCGGTCACGGCGAGAAAGACAATGAAGAAGCCGACGAAGATGCCGCTGACCGCATGGGTGTCGCGCCAGAATACCCGCCGTTTCGGCGTGCCGCGTACGCTCACAACCCCGCCTGTCTGGGTGCGGGGCCACCAGAGATAGATGCCGGTGGCGACCAGAAGTATCGACCACCCCGCCGCAATCTCGATCAGCGTCCGCGCGAAAGAGCCGAAATATTTCAGGCTGTGCAGGCTGCGGATGGTCCACATGATGGTGCCGCGATCAGGCAACGCGCCCAGTATCTTTCCGTCATAGGGATTGACGTAAACCGCCATCCGGCCGGCAGCAGGCGTGCTGACGGTGATCTCGACGGAATCGGTTGAGGATGGCGGATCGGTATATTTGATCGCCGTGCCGGGATAGGCGGCCAGCGCCGCCGCGACCATCACTGAGGGTGCGGCCGTGGCGGTATTTTCCTGAACCTCGACCCGCTTCAGGTCGGCATAGACGAGACCATCGATCTCGTCGCGAAACAGATAGAGCGCGCCGGTGACTGCCAGCGTGATCAGAAACGGCAGAACCAGAAGGCCTGCATAGAAATGCCAGCGCCAGACGGCGCGGTAAAGGTCGGACGGCGAACGCACCGCAACAGCAGCGTCCACGCGGCCGATGGTGAAATCGGACATGGGTTTCTCCAGATGAGCTTAGATAGCGGCCACCGCGTCACGCGCGGCCGGGATTCAAGACGTCATGCGGAAGAGGATGGAGGGGCTCTCGCCTCGGCGAGGAAGCTGCGTAAAACAACACGCGGAGTTGGCTTTGCGACGACATAGATTTCGGCCGCCGCACGAAGAACAGGCGTTAGGATATCGATCGAACGGCCAGGCAAAGCAGGCGTATAGCCAGCCGCTATCTGGCAGAGCGTAGCGCACAGGTCATGGGCGGCCTTTGCAGGCCCACCGTCAGGCAAAGTCTGCTGCGGCCCGTCCTCATGCGCAATGCAAAGGATGTTGAACGGATCGACGGCAGCGCTGGCCATCGTTCCATGGGCAACACCGGAGAGAAGCCCCTGGACCAACAGCATGGCAGCGAACAGCACGGCAATCGCGCTGGCCGACACTCTATCTCTCAAGACAAGCCGCAGGGTTTTCATCACGGCTCATTGCCACAGCCGCGGCGCGCTGTCACTGCGACACAACGCCGGTTGCGCTACTGGCGGCGGCAGGGACCCGTCGGACGCCTAATGGCGTCGTTTGGCGGCCGCCAACTTGACTTCACCCTCATCCTCGCCGTCCCAGTAATGCGCCCGGACGGCGCTGATCCTGATCAGAACCATACCTTTGGTGTCGATGCCGTCCTTGAACCAGTCATCGAGATCCGGCGTCCAATGCTTCTTGAACATGGCCTTGTCCTTGATGACATCGGCTTCGCCTTCCACCGCCACCATGAAGGCCTTCTGCCCCTGGAAGGACAGACCCACTTTGGAGTTGCGTTTGATATCATCGACCATCCGCGACTTTTCCCAGGTGAAATAATAGGAATCGCCGTCGTAATCGACCTCGCCATTGTTGCTCATTGGACGTGCGGCGATGGCACCGCCATCGGTGTGGGTCGATAACATGGCGATATCGATATCGCGCATTTTCGAGGCTATGTCGGAAAGGTTCTTGTCACTCATGATCGTCTCCCATGTCGATGACTGACGTGAAAACGCAGCCCGCGCCGATTGGTTCAGACGCGGGCCGGAAAAGACGGCATCGTGATCGCTTTATCGCGCGCCGGAGGCCACGGGCACTGTTGCCGGATCAACCGTCTCGTAGAATTTCGAGATGATCTCCCAGGCTTCCTCGGCAGTTTCGACGAACTGAACGAGATCGAGATCGTTGGGCGCGATGGTGCCGAAATCGGCCAGCGCCTCGAAATTGATGACGCTGCGCCAGAATTTTTCGCCAAACAGGATCAGCGGCACCAGTGCCATGCGGCCCGTCTGCATCAGCGTGATCGTCTCGAACAACTCATCGAACGTCCCGAAACCGCCCGGAAAAACCGTGACGGCCTTGGCACGCAACAGGAAGTGCATCTTGCGGATGGCGAAGTAGTGGAAGTTGAACGACAGGTCGGGCGTCACATATTGATTGGGAGCCTGCTCGTGCGGCAGCACGATGTTCAATCCGATCGACGGCGCGCCGATGTCGTCGGCGCCGCGATTGCCCGCCTCCATCACGCCCGGCCCTCCGCCGGTGGTCACCACATACTCCGTATAGCCGGACTCGGCCGAATGCTGGGAGCAGAGGCGGGCGAATTTGCGAGCCTCCTCGTAATAGACAGAGGCAGCCGTCAGGTTCTGGCGCTGGGTGTCGTTCTTCGCCGCCCAGGCATCGCCGCCGGGCTCGGGAATGCGGGCGCCGCCGAACATCACCACCGTCGAATTGATGCCGCGTTCGGCCATGATCATTTCGGGCTTCAGCAATTCCAGCTGCAACCGCATGGGGCGCAGCTCTTCGCGAGCCATGAAATCATCGTCCGTATAGGCGAGCCTGTAGGATGGTGACATTGATTGTGGTGTCTGTGGAACGCCCGCCGCGCGCTTGCGCGTCTGCTGGCTATCGACCAGGGGATCCCAGACCCCATCCTTGCGCCGCAGATTCCGCTTCTTCATTCTTGCCATGTCAAACTTTCCTGCCGCAAACCGGCTGCAAATCATCGCTGCCGGATGCTCCTTTCAACATCCTGGTCGCTACGGATCAAATCACCCGTGCTCATTCCGGGACATACACCTTCATCCAGCCCCGACTGCAACCGAAAACCACTTCAATTTTTCGGGATCATGCTCTAGAGCAGGTTACGATAGACGCCGAAGTTTAAGGAATTCCGATGACGACCCATGATCTCGCCTCCCTGTCGCAGACCATCGACACCGCGTTCGACAACCGCGACAGCGTCACCATCAACACCAAGGGCGAGATCCGCGATGCGGTGGACACGGCTCTCAATCTGCTCGACGGCGGCAAGGTGCGCGTGGCCGAACGCGGCACTGATGGCAACTGGACCGTCAATCAATGGCTGAAAAAGGCCGTTCTCCTGTCGTTCCGCTTGAACGACATGGAGGTCGTCAAGGGCGGCCCGGGCCAGTCCACCTGGTGGGACAAGGTTCCCTCGAAATTCGAAGGCTGGGGCGAAAACCAGTTCCGCGACGCCGGTTTTCGCGCAGTGCCAAATGCTGTTGTGCGCCGCTCCGCCTATATCGCTCCCAATGCCATCCTGATGCCGTCCTTCGTCAATCTCGGCGCCTATGTCGGCGAAGGCACGATGGTCGACACCTGGGCGACCGTTGGTTCCTGCGCCCAGATCGGCAAGCATGTGCATCTGTCCGGCGGCGTCGGCATCGGCGGCGTGCTGGAACCGATGCAGGCCGGCCCGACGATCATCGAGGACAACTGCTTCATCGGCGCCCGCTCGGAAGTGGTCGAAGGCTGCATCGTGCGCGAGGGCTCGGTGCTCGGCATGGGCGTGTTCATCGGCAAGTCGACCAAGATCGTCGACCGCGCAACCGGCGAAGTGACCTATGGCGAAGTACCACCCTATTCCGTCGTCGTCGCAGGCTCGATGGGTTCCGGTGCAGTGATGCCGAACGGCTTGGTTGCCCCGAACCTCTATTGCGCCGTCATCGTCAAGCGCGTCGATGAAAAGACCCGCTCGAAGACCGGCATCAACGAACTCCTGCGAGACTAACCACAATGCAAATAGAGGGGCAGCAGAGCATGTCCTGGCTGTTCTTCAGCCCCTCCGGCCGCATTGGCCGCCTGCTTTATTTCCTCGGCTGGCTGTTCTGGGCCGCCATGAGCGGCTTTGTGCTGTCGCGTGTCTTCGCCCATCAGGGCAATGACATCCCGCTGGCGCTCTGGACCCTGATCCTGGTGGTCACTGCGCTTGTCTCTACCGCTTCGATCGCACTTTTGACCATCAAGCGGCTGCACGACATCGGCTATCCCGGCCATCTCGCGATTTGCCTGTTCATTCCTGTCCTCAGCCCTGTTCTTTTCCTCGCGCTCTGTCTGTGGCCGGGCACCCAAGGGCCAAACCAATACGGCCGCTGAACAACAGAGAAGCCGGAAAAATGCCGCCTATTGCTGCGGCATCTGGAAGGTGAAGCGCGTCTCTTCCTGCGTCGATGTCACCTGAAGAAAGCCCCTATGCGCCTTGGCAATCTCCGAGGAAATATAAAGTCCGAGACCGAGGCCCTCCAGATTTGCCTTGGCCGAAGCGCGCACAAACGGCTTGAACAGGTCCTTGACCACCGCTTCCGGGATGGGTTCGCCGGTATTGCTCACCGTCAACTCGAAGCGGCCGCCTGGAATCGCCGAGCGTATCCGGATCGGCGCCTCCGGATCGCCATGCGTCAGCGCATTGGCCAGAAGATTGGACAGCAATTGCCCGACCCGGCCTTCGTCGCAGCGCACCATCGCCTCCGCCAGATCAGCCTCGATCCTCCGGCCCGGATTGGCCATTTTCAGTTCCGCGACCACCTGCTCCAGCACAGGCCGAAGCGGCACGCGGTCGGCCTGTTCGATCGAAATGCCGCCGCCCAATCGGCCACGAGCGAAATCGAGTACGTTGTCGATCAGGCCCGACATCCGCGAAATGCTGTTCTGCATCAGCGCAAGAACCGTCTTGCCCTTGTCATCCGCCACCGTACGCTGCAGCATCCGTGTGCCGGCGTCGAGCGAGGCGAGCGGATTGCGCAGGTCGTGACCGAGCACCGCGATGAACTGTTCACGCAACTCGCTGCTCTGCCGCTCCTGATCCATCCGGTCATGGGCGTCGAGATGAAACGCGATCAGATTGGCAAACAGCTGAAACATGCCGACGATTTCGGGCGTGTTCAATGTGCGCGGCACCGTATCGATGGCGCAGAGCGTGCCGAAGAAGGAGCCATCGGCCAGCGTGATCGGCATGGAGATATAGCTCTGCAAACCGTAATGCGCTGGCGTATGATGGCCGCAATACAGTGGATCCTCGGCCACGTTGTCGATGATGACGGGTTGGCGGTGATCGCGGATTTCGTTGCAGATCGTCGTCTCGATCTTTAGCTCGCCGCCCGGCTCCAGCCCGAAAGCCAGGTTGTCCTGAACACCGCAGGCAATCCACCGGTCAGTGCTCACCCGCGCCACCGCTGCAAAGCGCATGCCGGTCGTCCTGCAGACCACATCGAGAATGGTCGGCACGGCGCTGATCTGCGCGATGGCATCGACGGCGGCGGCGGGGTTGTCGTTCAATGCATGTCTTTCGAGATTAGATATTAAAAGCAGTGCCCTCTTTCTCGGCGGAATGTGCCGCAGATGCAAGCCCGATGATGGCAAGGGCGGCGCAAACGGCCGCCCCGCGCCGTCATGCTTTCGCTTCGAACGGCTGTGGCCGGCGGGCCGCTCCCTGCCGTTCCAGCATCCAGCCCGGATATTCCGGCGGCAGGGCGCTGACAGCATCGAGCTTGGCCATGTCATCGGCATCGAGCCGGAGCTTCACCGCTTTCAGGTTTTCCTCCAGCTGCTCCACCCGCTTGGCGCCGATGATGACGCTGGTGACGAAGGGCTTGGCGAGGATGAAGGCGAGCGCCACTTCGGCGACGCTGGCACCATGTTTTTCCGCAACCTCGCGCATGGCGGCCACACAGGCCCAGGCCCGGTCCTTGTCGACCGGCGGAAAATCGAAATTCGCCCGGCGGCCCTCGCCATTGCCCGGTGCGCCCGGTCCATACTTGCCCGACAACAGGCCACCTGCGAGCGGCGACCAGACCATCAGGCCCATCTTTTCCTCGGTCAGCAGCGGCACGATTTCGCGCTCCAGATCGCGTCCGGCGATCGAGTAATAGGCCTGCAGCGTCTCAAACCGGGCAAACCCCTTGCGCTCGGAAACACCCAATGCCTTGGCGATCTTCCAGGCCTGCCAGTTGGACATGCCGACATAACGGACCAGTCCGCCGGAAACCAGGTCATCCAGCGCCCTGAGCGTCTCGTCGATCGGCGTCACCGTGTCGGTGCCGTGGATCTGGTAGAGATCGATATGGTCCATCTGCAGCCGGTCCAGGCTCTCCTCGACCGAGTCCATGATATGGCCGCGGGAAGCGCCACGATCGTTCGGGCCATCGCCCATCTGACCATAGACCTTGGTGGCGATCACCACGTCCTTGCGCTCGACGCCCAGATTGATCAGCGCCTGCCCGAGCAGGCGTTCGGATTCACCGGCTGAATAGACGTCGGCGGTATCGATGAAATTGACACCGGCAGCCAGGGACCGTTCGACGATCCGGTCGGCCGCATCCTGGTCGACACCGGCGATGCCGCCCCAGAAGGCGCCTTCGGCCGATCCGAAGGTCATTGTTCCCAGGCAGATTTCCGAAACGAACAGGCCGGTATTGCCAAGCTGATTGTAACGCATGGTTAGCTCCATAGTTCTGTAAGGATAGCGGTGGAAGATCCCGGCCCTGCAGGCGGGGTTCTCATGGGCGATAGGACGCAATGGCCGTTTTGCCAGCGCGTCCACGGCTTTTCGAACGCCACTCTGCGCGTTCAAAACTGTTGTGTTATTCGGCCGCGACCTGCGTGCGTAGCATCGAGACATCGCGCAGCGGCGACTGGCCGTAGAAACGGGTATATTCCAGGCCGAACTGCGACGGGCTCTGGTAACCGACGGTATGCCCAGCCATGCCGGCGTCCATATTGTCGACCAGCATCAGGCGGCGCGCTTCATAGAGCCGCAACTGCTTCTGGTATTGCATCGGCGTCATCGCCGCCACCGCCTTGAAATGATGATGCAGTGACGAAACGCTCATGCCGCAATGGTCTGCCAGTTCCTCGATCCGCAGCGGCCGCACGTAGTGTTCCCGCAGCCAGGCAATCGCCTTGGCCACCCGGTTTCCCGGACTGTCGACCGTGGCGATCTGGATCAGTCGCGGCCCGTATGGCCCTGTCAGCAGCCGATAGAGAATTTCCTGCTCGACAAGAGGTGCCACGCCCGCGATGTCGCTTGGAGTATCGAGGAGCCTCAGATATCTCAGCGTCGCATCCACAAGGGCTGGCGATGCCTTGTGGATGGCCAGGCCCCGCATGCCGTCTGCCGTTGCCGCAACAGGTGGAACCGCGATCCGCTGCAACACTTCGCGCAGACGGTCGGGATTGATCACCATGCCAAGCCCCAGATGTGGTGCCTGCGGGCTGGCGACGCTGACGCGCGAGACGACCGGCAGGTCGAACGACACCACGACACAATCGCCAGCCCCGTAATGATAGACATCCTGCCCGAGCGTCACGGTTTTCTGTCCTTGGGCAATGAGCGCGAAGGCCGGGCGGTGGGCCAGATGCACAGGGTCGGTTGGCGCGGTCTGGCGCCCCAAAAGCAGGTTGTCGATCGCCGTCGGAAACATCCCCGTCCCCGAGGTATGCCGCGCAATGATCTCAGCGATTTCACCGAAACGTTCTGTCTGGTTCTGCATGGAGCGGAAGCGATGTCCTGATTTTCGACTGAACCGACGCTACTGCGGAATTTCGGCGCTGGGAATGTCTCCTCCTCCACATTTGCAGGATCGCATAGAAATCTCGGAGTATCGTTGTAACGCCAAAGCCCTTGTCTGCCGCATGCTTGGCTCATCGGATCAACATGTCCGAAGAATCAAGGAAATTGCTATGACCAGATTGACCGGAAAAACCGCCGTCGTCACCGGCGTTGCCAATGGACCAGCGGCGCGGATCGCCGCCCGCCTTGCCGCCGAAGGTGCAGCCGTCATCATCAATGATGCCGCCGATAGCGAGGGTGCGTCCCGTCTTGCCGCAAAGATCGTCCGGGGTGGCGGCCGGGCTGTCGCCGTCGAAGGCGACGTGTCGAAATCTGAGGATGTGAAGCGCATCTTCCGGGCCACGATCGAGATTTTCGGCCGGCCTGATATCGTCGTCAACAATGCCGGCATTGTCCGGGCCGCCCCGCGGCAGGCAGAGGCAGACCCCAACCGCACCTTTGCCGTCAATGTGTTCGGCACGTTCCTGATGTGCCAGGAGGCGGCCCGCCAGTTCGCCGGCAGGGGCGGTGTCATCATCAACATGAGCGCGGCGGCCAATGCCACACCGGCGGCCGGAACTCCGGATGCGGAAACGCTGGCCACCGTCAAGAGCGCCATCGACATGCTGACACTCGGCCTCGCCCGCGACTTCGCGGAGCGTGGCATCCGTGTCCTCTCGATCGATCCGGCGGGTTTCGACGCTGAAAACCTGTGCAGCCCCGACCTGCCCGAAAGGACCACGCGCCGCACGACAGCCGTGGCTTCACTGCGCCGCGGCCGTCTCCCCGGCGCCGGTACGCTTGCTGCTTCCGACGACATCGCCTTTATCCGCAACGACCTGGTGGCATCCACGGGCTGGCGCGGCTGGTAAAACGGTGCCGGCTGATAACGCAACCGCCTATGCTTTGGACGTCAGCCAGACGCCAACCAGTGTCACCGCCAGACCGATAAACATGGTTACCGTCAGCGGTTCGGAGAACAAGGCCCAGGCCCACAGCATGGTCACGGGCGGGCTGAGATAGATCGCAGCACTCACCTGCGCCACGGGAAACAGGCGCAGGCTGGTATAGTAGACCGAATAGGCAGCAAAGGTCGCAATCAGCACCAGCCATGCCATGCCGATGGCAAAATTGGCAGTCATCGGCGGGGCAAGGCTCCCCTGCATCAGGGCACACACGGCAAAGAGGGCCGAGCCGGTCAGCGTCTGGACACACAGGCTCTGATGGACAGGCATATGCTGGGTGCGCCGCCGCCGGTAAAGAACGGATGCCAGCGCAAAGACCAGCATCGAGCCCACCGTCAGGGCATAGGCCCATAACGGAGCCGCGCCAAAACTCAGGCTGTCGAGCGAGACGAACAGGACGCCTGCGACCGCGATCGCCGTTCCCAGCCATTGCCGCGCTGTCAGCCGTTCGCCGAGGACAGGCTGTGACAGACATGCAATCGCCAGCGGCAAAAGATCCGAAATGAGAGCGACAAGCCCCGTGGGAACCCGTTGCTCGATCGCCAGGGCAAAGCCGCCGAGATACAGAAATACCGACATGACGCCGAAGGCCATTTGTTCGAGCACGCCGCGCCGCGTCATCCGCGGCCCGATCAACAGCGCGAACGGCAGGAGGATCACCCCTGACAGAAGGGTGCGCCAGAACAACACCAGCACGACGCTTGCCTCTTCGATGGCAAAGCGAATACCGACAAAGCCGGAACTCCAGCCAATGATCAGAAGTGTCGCCAGCAACGGCCAGAGGAAAGGGCTTCGCTGAGGCTTTGGCCGGGAGAGAGCTTGGTCGGTCATGGAATACTCGCTGGGATATCGGTCCCGTCGAGCCATAGAGGAAACACGATGCGCCGGCACATGACAAATTTCGATCACGACATGACATAGACTCCGCTTTCGTGATGGAAACTTGCGAAAATTATTGGCGAAGCGCATGGTTTCCGAACATCACATCGTGAGTGTTGCCATGAGTGAACTCAACAGCCGCAGACTTGAAATCGACGCCTTGCGCGTCTTGCTGGCTATTCGCCGCCATGGCGGAGTTACGCGTGCGGCAAAATCTTTGGGCCTGTCGCAATCGGCCGTGAGCCACAAGATCAAGCGGCTGGAAGGCAGCCTCGATTGTGATCTTCTCAGCCGCAAACCGGGTGCTGCGGTCTTTACGGCCGCCGGAGAGGATCTGCTGGATTATGCCGAGCGTATCCTTGGCCTCCACGACGAAGCGTTGCTCAGCCTGACGAAAACGCCGCTGGCGGGGCGCATCGCGCTAGGGCTCACCGAAGACACGACCTGCACCGATCTCGCCCGCATACTGGGGCGGTTTCGCCGCCTGCACCCTCATGTCGCGGTGCGCACCAAGGTCCGGATGAGTCTGGTCCTGCGGGCCATGCTGGAGCGGGGCGAGCTGGATGCCGCGATCATACAGATTTTCGCGCATGAGGTCCGCCCGACGGACGTCGTCCTTTTTCGCGAACAGCTGCACTGGGTCAAACATCCCGACGTCATTCTGCCGCCGGACGGTCCCATTCCGTTTCTGTCCTTCGACGACGAGTGCTTCTACCGGCAATGGGCCTTCGATATCGGCCAGGACGGCGATCTCTTTCTCGAGACGGTCTTTGAATGCTCAAGCGCTGCCGGGATTGTCGCGGCAGTCACATCGGCACTGGGCGTTGCGCTGCTCAGCGAACGCCATCTGCGCCCCGAGATGAGCATCGTCACCACTCCGCTGCCGGCGCCTCCAGCCTTGGCCTATGTGGTGCGCCGGGCACGAAAGTCCCGCAATCCCGCGCTGGACACGCTTGTCGCCGAAATCGAAACCGAAGTGAGCCGGCACGGCGGCCTGTCCCTGGCCAGCTGACGTACCAGTCCGGTCACGCCGCGCACCGCGTCTCAGCCGCGCCGCGCCGCTTCGATCACCGCGACATCGATCTTCTTCATGGTCATCATCGCATCGAAGGCGCGCTTTGCTTCGCCGCCGCCCGCCGCCATCGCTTCCATCAGGACGCGCGGCGTAATCTGCCAGGACACGCCCCACTTGTCCTTGCACCAGCCGCATTCGCTTTCCTGGCCGCCATTGCCGACAATGGCATTCCAGTAACGGTCGGTTTCCTCCTGATCTTCCGTTGAGATTTGAAAGGAGAAGGCTTCGTCCTGCTTGAATGTGGGACCTCCGTTCAAGCCGATACAGGCAACACCGGCAACCGTGAATTCAACGACCAGCACGTCCCCCTGCTTTCCATCCGGGAAGTCTCCGGGCGCCCGCATCACGGCCCCCACCGCGCTGTCGGGAAATGTCTCGGCGTAGAAACGGGCGGCGGCCTCGGCATCCTTATCGTACCATAGGCAGATGGTATTCTTTGCCATCGTAGTGTCCTTTCGTTTTCCGGGTCTGGCCAAAAATAGAAGCCGGACACGGTTTTTCCAGCCTCGGGCGTTCGAAATGCCTTCCGGGCGCCGGCTATGCGATGGCGATGATCTCCAGTTCCTGATCGCCCGCGCCAACGACATCGCCAACGGCCTTGCCCGTCAGAAGCCGTGCCACCGGTGAGACATAGGAAATCGACCCGGCCTTGGGATCGGCCTCATCCTCGCCGACAATACGGTAGGTCTGCACACGCCCGTCGCTGCGTGCGAAGGTCACCGTGCTGCCGAAGGCAACCGTATCGGTCGACTCCGGCGCAGCGACAATCTCGGCCGTATGAACCCGGGCGGCAAAGTAGCGGGCATCGCGCATGGGGGTTGCCACTTGGCGCCGCCGTTCGTTGACATCCTCGATGACACTCGCGGCCTCATAGGCAGCGCGTGCTTGCTCAAGCTGCAGTTCCAGCGCTTTCAATCCGGCCACCGTCACCCGGTTCGGGTGCGGGGAAATCGGACGGTCCGGCAGATGGGTTTCCGCAGCCGTTTCAGCACTGTCATCCTTGGCAAAAGCAACACTCAATTTCAAAACTCCATCTCGGCACGTTGCGCCGTTACCGGCGCACGGGGAATGACCGCGTGTTTGTCAGAAACCCACATGGGAAGACAAGGAATGATCCACCGGTCGTCCACCATCCTGCGCCTGCGCTGGTTCAGGGTATTCCCGGCAGCAAGATAGCATGAACCTGCCGGTTATTCTCACGTGCTACCGGTGGAATTTAGACATGGCAATTCGGGCCGAACGCAACCGCCGCCCGCGAACACCTCATCCTCGGGCATGTCCGCGGGGACGACGGAGGAAATATCCATCTCCCGGGTGCTAAAAAATCATCTCGCGTGAGCAGGACAAAACGAGCATCTTCCCTTTAACGCCAAATACTTGTCGCCCAATCTCCCCTACGCCCGCGCACCCCAATCGCACCGAAAATCATCCCCGCAAATCCCCGCGATCAAAACCTGTGCCATCATCATTGCGTCCTGTCATCGGCGAGACCGCTAGGCGTAGCGGTGAGACAGGGCCGGTGCCGTCAGAAAGTGGTTTCCCTCCCGTCTGCAAAATGGCGGGGCGTGCCTGTGAGGCACACATGAGGACCGGCGAGCGGTATTGCGACAGCAATATCTTTCCTGGCGCGGCGGCAACGTCAGCGTCAGCCCGTATCAAAAGGGCGCCGCCATCCCCGCAGAGAAACCGGAGTTGCCCATCGTCGAACACTGAACGGGGCGCTGGAAGGCGTCATATACTTTACTTTGTCCCGGCACTTTCCAGCGCCCCGGCCAAGTAAACAATAGAGAAAACCACGGCGGATTTTCCGGGCGTGGTTATAGNGGAAGGCGTCATATACTTTACTTTGTCCCGGCACTTTCCAGCGCCCCGGCCAAGTAAACAATAGAGAAAACCACGGCGGATTTTCCGGGCGTGGTTATAGGCGTTGAGGAAGGCGGCGATCTCCCTCTTGAGGACGGAGGTCGCCACGCAGTCGCGGCTGGCGGCAACCATTGCAAACGCTAAGCGGAACCCCGTGACAGCCCCGCATGGATCGGCTAAACCAAGCCCCGCGAAACAACAGGCTTTCTTGATGACCGCTATCGATCCCGTCGCCAATCTCTCCGCCCTGATCCGCTGCCCGTCCGTGACGCCTGCCGAGGGCGGCGCACTGACAGCGCTCGAAGCGATGCTCAAACCGCTCGGCTTTACCATCGACCGGGTAATGGCGACCGAAGAAGGCACGCCGGATATCGAAAACCTCTATGCCCGGCTAGGCACCGGCGGCCCACACCTGATGTTTGCCGGTCATACCGATGTCGTGCCGGTCGGCGACGAAAGCGCCTGGACGCATGGTCCATTTTCTGCCGATATTGCCAATGGCGAAATGTATGGCCGCGGCGCCGTCGACATGAAGGGCGGTATCGCCTGTTTTGCCGCCGCCGTTGCCCGCCACATCGATAAGCATGGGGCGCCGGAGGGCTCGATCTCGTTCCTGATCACCGGCGACGAGGAAGGCCCGGCGATCAACGGCACCACCAAGCTGCTCGAATGGGCGGCCGCCAGGGGCGAGCGCTGGGATGCCTGCCTGGTCGGCGAGCCGACCAATCCGGACCAGCTCGGTGACATGATCAAGATCGGCCGTCGCGGCTCGCTGTCCGGCACCATTACCGTGCACGGCGTTCAGGGCCACGCCGCCTATCCGCATCTGGCCGACAGCCCTGTGCGCGGCATTCTCTCGCTGACGCAGGCGCTGATGGACCCACCCTTCGATGGCGGCACCGACAATTTCCAGCCGTCCAATCTGGAAGTGACGACGATCGACGTCGCCAACAAGGCGGTCAACGTCATCCCGTCCAAGGCATCGGCGAGCTTCAACATCCGCTTCAACGACACCTGGGACGCCGATAGCCTGAAGGCCGAGATCATCGCCCGGCTGGATCGTGCCGCAGCCGAAAGCCCGCTTCGCCCCGGCCGCCCGCCGGTCCGCTACGATCTTGCCTGGAGCGAACGCCCGAGCCACGTCTTCCTCACCCGCAACAATGCGCTGATCGCCTCGCTGTCAGGCGCTGTCGAAGCCGTCACCGGCCGCGAGCCAAAACTGTCGACCACCGGTGGCACATCGGATGCGCGCTTCATCAAGGATTACTGCCCGGTAGTCGAGTTCGGCCTTGTCGGTCAGACCATGCACATGGTCGATGAACGTGTTGCCGTCGCCGATCTCGAGACCCTGACGCAGATTTACGAAACCTTCATCAGCCGCTGGTTTGGCCATGCCGCAGATTGAGGAAGTCGGTGCCTATCTGAAGGGTATCTGGCTGCTGATCCTCGGCGACAGGAGCGGCTTCGACTGGCTCGACATCACGGCCGCCGGCGTCTGGCGTTCGTTTGCCGCGTTCCTCTGGTGCCTTCCGGCCATGGCGGTCGGCTGGGCAGCGTGGCGCTTGTTTTATCTGGAGCAGATGCCGACCGGAACGGAAACCGGGATCGGCTTCATTTTCAAGCTGTTCCTCGTCGATGCGACGATGTGGATCGTGCCGCTGGTGCTGGTGGCCGTGCTGGCAAAACCACTCGGCTATGGCGGCATGCTGGCCTCGATCATTATCAGCACCAATTGGCTGGCCGTGCCGACTGTCTATGCCATGGCAGTTCCACTGGCGATCAGGCTGGTCTTGCCCGGCAGCCAGGGGCTGGCCTCTCTCTTGTCCCTCATGTTGTTAATGGTCAATTTCACCGTGATTTTCAGGCTGATGAAGACGGTGACCAACAACCAGTTGCTGCTCGCTTCGGCGATCTCGGCCCTGCTGATCCTGCCGTCCCTGATGCTCAGCGAAGCCCTGCCGCCCATGCTCGGTCTGATGCCGATCTATCCCGCCGCCCTTCAGTAATCGACCTGCATGAAATAAAGCCCGTCGGGCGGCGCAACCGGGCCGCAGGCCTTGCGGTCCTTGGCCTCGAGTGCCGCCCGCACATCATCCGGCGTCCACCGGCCGTCGCCCGCCATTTTCAACGTGCCCGCAAAAGAACGTATCTGGTTGTGCAGAAAGCTCTGTGCCGTCGCCCGGATTTCGATGACGTCGCCATTCCGCGTCACGTCCAGCCGGTCAAGCGTCCGCCAAGGGCTGTTCGCCTGGCAATGGGTGGAGCGGAATGTGGTAAAATCATGATAACCGACCAGCCTCTGGGCCGCTGCGTGCATGGCTTCATGATCGAGCGGCTTCGACACCCACCAGGCGCGCTTCGCCTCCAGCGCTAAGGGTGATGGCCGCGAAATGATGCGGTAGAGATAATGCCGTCTCAGGGCTGAAAAGCGGGCATCGAAATCATCCGGCACTTCTGCCGCATCGATGATCGACACCTGCTGCCCGGCCTGGCCGAGATAGGCATTCAGCGCATTTCGCAACGTCCGCGGATCCCAGGCCCGCGAGAGATCCACGTGTGCCACCTGCCCCCTGGCATGCACGCCGGAATCGGTGCGCCCTGCCCCGCGGATCAGAGCGGGCTCGCGGGTCAAAGCCAGGATCGCCTTTTCGACGGCACCCTGCACCGACGGCCCATTGTCCTGCCGCTGCCAGCCGACATAATTGGAACCGTCATACTCGATCGTCATGCGGAAACGCGGCATCAGGAAAGCCTTGTGCCGGCAGGAATCGGCGTACCGCGCCTAAAATCCTCGGCACCCAGCACCTTGCCGCCCGCCTTCTGCAACCGGGTCAGCCGAACCGACCCATCGCCGCAGGCAATCGTCAAATCGTCAAAAAGTGCCACCCCAGCCTCGCCACCGGCGGTTTCGACCACCGAAGAGAGAACCTTGATCCGCTCCGGCTTGCCATTGATCTCCAACTCGAACCAGGCACCTGGAAAGGGCGACAGTCCGCGAATGTGATTGTGAACTTCCGTAGCTGTCTTGGAAAAATCGATTCGCGTCTCCGCCTTGCTAATCTTGGCGGCATAGAGAACGCCCGTCTCCGGTTGAGGGGTCAGCGGCAGGTCGCCGCCGTCAAGCTTTTCCATCGCTTCCCTCATCAGGCCCGCACCGGCCAGCATCAGCTTGTCGTGAAGTTCACCAGCCGTCATCTCGTCACCGATCGCAACCACCTTGGTCAGTGCCACGTCGCCGGTATCGAGCCCCTTGTCCATCTTCATCACCATCATGCCGGTCTCATGATCACCGGCCATGATCGCCCGCTGGATCGGCGCCGCACCCCGCCAACGCGGCAGAAGCGACGCATGGCCATTGTAGCAGCCAAGCCGGGTGCCATTGAGAATCTCCTCCGGCAGCAGCAATCCATAAGCCACGACAACGGCAACATCGGCATCGAAATCGCGAAAGGTCTCACGGTCCACAGCATCCTTGAAATTGATGGGCGTCAGCACCTCGATGCCGAGCAGTTCGGCCGCCTGATGCACCGGTGATTTCTGCAGGTCGAGACCGCGGCGTCCGCCGGGACGGGGCGGCTGGGTGTAGACGGCAACGATGGTATGACCGGCCTCAGCCAGTGCTGCCAGCGTCGGGACCGAAAACTCCGGCGTTCCCATGAAGATGATGCGAAGCGGCATGGCGCGCGGTTCCCCGTTCTGATCAGGCCTCTTCAAACGGGTTTACGAGCTTCAAATCAAGCCCCTCGAAATCTTTTGTAGTGCGGGTCGCCAGCGTCGCGCCATGCGACAGGCAGATCGCTGCAATCATGGCGTCCTTGGTTTCCATCGTCTTGCCTGCCTTCTGGCGCTGGGCGGCAATGATTCCATATCGTGCTGCCGCAGTTTGCGAGAAACTCAGGATCCTGCTGGAAAACTCATTCTCAATTCGCAGGAACGTCTGACGCAGGCTCTCTTGCCGCACCCCCGAATCCAGCAAAGCGATACCGAAGTGAATTTCTGCCAGCGCGATGGCCGTCAGAAAAACCACTTCACTGTCATAGCTGTCCAACCATCGCAGAATGCGCTCGCTATGCTGCCGCCCCTGAAGTTCGGAAATGACGTTCGTATCAAGAACGATCATGTGAAGTCCGGCGGGGCACGATCAGACTGCTTGCGAAACGCCTCGATGGCGCGCAACTCCTCATCTTCAAACGTCGCCTCGCCCAGAATCGAGCGCAGACGCTGTCCCGCGGTTTGCCCGCGCCGCCGCTCCTTTTCCAAGGCGGACCGAATCTGCGCAATCGCTTCATCCGAAAGACTGCGGCCATTGCGGCGTGCACTTTCCTGCAGCTCGATTTTCAGAGCATCGTCAATTCCGCGAAGAAGCAGATCGCCCATGCGCAACCTCCACTATGATATCACTGATATCATAGTCCCGCAGGCCCAGGTTTTCAACGGAAGCGTCAGATCGCCTTGGCGCCGCGGGTCTTGGCGGCCTTGGTGAACTTGCGGATCACCATTTCGCGCTTGAGCTTGGAAATGTGGTCGATGAACAGCACGCCGTTCAGATGATCGATCTCGTGCTGCAGGCAGGTCGCCAAAAGGCCGTCGGCCTTGGCGGTCAGCTTCTTTCCTTCCAGATCGATGTACTCGACCGTAATCGTCGCCGGCCGCTCGACCTCGGCATAATAATCCGGGATCGACAGGCAACCCTCTTCGTAGACCGACCGCTCATCCGACGCCGTCAGGACCTTCGGGTTTATAAAGACCAGCGGCTGCTTGTCCTCGCCTTCTTTCGAGACGTCGATGACCAGCATCTGGCGCGGGACGCCGATCTGGATCGCCGCAAGGCCGATGCCCGGCGCATCATACATTGTCTCCAGCATGTCGTCCGCCAGACTGCGGATTTCGGCATTGACTGTTTCCACCGGCTGGGACAGCTGGCGCAATACGGGATCGGGAAGAATGATGAGCGGCTTGATGGTCATCTGGCTCCCATAACTGATCTTTTGCGCCGATGGAATTCTCGTTTTCAAGATTTTTGCAGCAAATGCAGCAGTTTGTATCGATCGATTTACCAATGTTCTTGTTTTGATCTAGTCAGCAAAGCCGAATCCACCTAGGCTGCCTGGATGGAACCGACAATTCTCACCCTCGACCAGCCACTGTTCATCCTTGGCTCCTACACGGTCACGCTCGGCATGTGCCTGTTCGGTGCTGTCGTCATCCTGCTGTTTGCCGGTATTCCGGCGGTTCTCAGCAGGCGGCGTGACCGGCAGGCGGCTGTTGATGCAGAGCAGCGCATGACGGCGCTTCTCGCCGCGCAGACGGAGATGCAGGGCCGTATTGCTGCCATGGCCGACGTGTTCGGCGCGCGCCAATCCGAGCTTAACCAGTCGATCAGCCAGCGGATTGACGGCATGACGCACCGGCTCGGCACCTCGATTACCGAACAAACCAAGGCAACACATGAAAACCTGCGCCGGTTGCAGGAACGGCTGGCGGTCATCGACACCGCGCAGACCAATATCCAGTCGCTGGCCAAGGACATGGCCGGACTGCAAAGCATCCTGTCCAACAAGCAGACGCGCGGTGCCTTTGGCCAGTCACGCATGGAAACGATCATCGCCGATGGCCTGCCGATGGGGGCTTATGCCTTCCAGGCAACGCTATCCAACGGGTCGCGGCCGGACTGCACCATCCGCATGCCAAACGGCCAGCCGGATCTGGTGATCGACGCGAAATTCCCGCTCGAGGGCTGGAATGCGATCCGCAGTGCCGAAAATCCGGAGATGATCCGCCAGGCGCAACAACAGTTCCGGCGTGACATGGAGGTGCATATCCGGGATATTTCGGGGAAATACCTGATCCCCGGCGAGACCCAGGAAACGGCCTTTCTCTTCGTGCCCTCCGAATCGATCTTTGCCGAAATCCACGAGCATTTCGAAGGGATCGTCCAGAAGGCGCACCGTTCGCGGATCGTCATCGTCTCGCCGTCACTGCTGATGCTGTCGATCCAGGTCATCCAGGCCATTCTCAGGGATGCCAGGATGCGGGAGCAGGCACATCTGATCCAGGGCGAGGTAATCCGGCTGATGGAAGACCTGACCCGCCTCGACGACCGGGTGCGCAAGCTGCATGGCCATTTCCTCACCACCCAAAAGGATGTCGACGACATTCTGGTTTCCTCGGAAAAGCTGAAGAAGCGTGGCACGCGCATCGAGGCACTGGACCTGGCAACATCGGGGGCGATGCCTGACGGCAAGCCCGATCAGAAATCCTTCGATGCGCGCATGGGGCAATTGAAGCTGCGGGTGGTTGACGAGGACTGACCCTGTCGGGCACTGTCCCGCGAAAATCGACTGCCCCGGGAGAGACTTCAGATGATTACAGTTTTCGGTTCCATCAACATGGACCTGATCGCCACCACCGCACGCCTGCCAAAGCCCGGTGAAACGGTGACCGGCACCGGCTTCACCACCGCCGCAGGCGGCAAGGGTGCCAACCAGGCCCTGGCAGCGCGGCGGGCGGGAGCCAGCGTCCGCATGGCGGGCGCAGTCGGATCGGACAGCTTTGCCGATGGCGCGCTGGCCCTCCTGAAACAGGCAGGCACCGACTTGTCGCTGACGAAAACCGTAAGCGAGCCGACCGGCACCGCACATATTCTTGTCGGTGGCGACGGTGAAAATGTCATCGTCGTGGTGGCCAGCGCCAATGGCACGGTCAGCGCTGGCGATGCACAGTCCGCCGTCGAGACGATGGGCGCCGGCGATACGCTGATGCTGCAGCTGGAAATCCCGCCAGCATCGGTGGAGAAGGCGCTTGCTGCGGCAAAGAGCAAGGGCATCACCTCGATCATCAACATCGCGCCTTTGACTGCAGATGCCGCCCGGCTTGGCCGTATGGCGGATATCGTCGTTGCCAACGAGACGGAATTCGAGCTGCTTGCCGGACGCGAAGGCCTTTCAGCAGCCGAGCGTGAAGACGCCATGCAGGCTCTGTCGCGGGAAACAAGCCAGACCGTCATCGTGACGCTGGGCGCCGAGGGCGTTGTTGCGGTGCGGGGCGGCAACGTCCATCGTGCCAAGGGCCTGAAGATTGAGCCGGTCGATACCGTCGGCGCCGGAGACACGTTCTGTGGCTATCTCGCCGCCAGCCTCGATGCCGGTCTTGATTTCGATGCAGCCTTGCGGCGCGCGGCCGTTGCCGGTTCGCTTGCCTGCCTCAATCCGGGTGCTCAGCCAGCCATCCCCTTGGCCGCCGAGGTCGACGCAAAAATCTGAGCGGCTGCGGCCGGCAGAGCGCTTCCGCGCAATCAGAACAGCCGACGTCGCCGCCACGGCACTGCGGAGGAAATCCCGTGAAAACTACGGGATTTCGGTCTCCAACGTTGTTCTAATTTTAATAAATACCACGTTATCAAACACCTGAAAGGGCTGTCTTCCCAAGATCATGGGCAGCCCAACGATGCCGGTTGGCATCCGGCGCTCCATGAGGGGGCATCTCCCACCCAAAGATCGCGTCATTCCGCGGCTTCAACCCGCGGACCTCTCACCATGCGGGGACATTCATGTTCAAGTTCCAGGCCAAATCGCTAGCGACCAAGCTTATCGCGGTCACGGGCGGCACCATTGCGCTCGTCCTTCTTGCTTCAAATTACGTGCTCATCTCCCAGACGCAGGACCGTGTTGAAACGCTGGTTCTCGACCAAGCGCGTACCGAGGCGAAATCCATCGCATCCGACATTGCCAGCAACATTGCCGAACTGGCGGGCGCTGCCCGCTCAACAGCCGGGATCATCAGCCGCGGCCAGGAAGGTGGCTATCTCGATCGCAAGGCTGTCGTCGATTTGCTGAAAGCCAATGTCGAGAAGAATGCATTCGCTTTCGGTAGCTGGTTTGCCGAGGAGCCGAATGCTTTCGATGGCAAATCCAAGGACTTTGCAGGCCAGAAGGAATTCGGCGCCAGCAAGGACGGTACGCTTAACCCCTACTGGACCAAGAGCAAGACCGGCATCACCTTCTCGACCTTCGATTCCGACTACTCGGCCGACTGGTATGCGCTGGCGGCCAAGAGCCTCAAGGGCGCCATGTCGCCGCCCTATACCGAAAGCACGACGGGCGACAACAATTCGATGTCCTCGATCGCCTATCCGGTCATCTCCAACGGCAAGCTGATCGGCGCCAGCGGCGTCGATGTTTCCCTCTCCTCGCTTGCGAACAAGGTCAAGGATATCCGCCCCTTCGGCACCGGCCGCGTGACGCTTCTCTCGCAGACGGGCAAATGGCTGGTCGCCCCGATCCCGGACCTGCTGATGAAGGAATATGACGGTGTTGGTGCAGATATCGTCAAGAATGCCCTGTCCACCGCACAGCCGGGTATGATCCATGATCTGACCTATGACGGTAACGAGACCTTCGAACGGGTGGTCTATCCCTTCAGCCTGCCCGATGTGAACACGACCTGGGTGGTCCTCGTTGACGTACCACAGAGTGCCATCAACGCGCCGGTCGTCGATCAGACCTACATGATGATCATCGGTGGCCTGATCGTTCTTGGCGCCGTGCTTCTCGGCCTCTACCTTTCCGTTCGCAGCTTCGTCCAGAAGCCGCTTGCAGGGCTGGTCAGCGATGTCGAGAACCTCAGCAAGGGTGTCTACTCCAACGCCGTGTCCGGTCAGGACCGTACCGACGAAACCGGTTCCGTCGCCAAGGCGCTGGAAGGTTTCCGTCATCGCCTCGCCGATACCAAGCGCCTGGAGGCCGAAGCGCAACAGGAGCGTCAGTCGTCCGAGCAGCAGCGTAACCAGTCCGAAGCCGAACGCGCCCAGTCGAACGCAACCCAGCGCGAGATTGTCGCCAAGCTCGCCAAGGGCCTGTCGCAGCTTTCTTCCGGTGACCTCGCCTACCGCATCACCGACGATTTCCCGGGCGAATATGCCCAGCTGAAGACTGACTTCAACTCCGCCATGGATAGCCTCGAAGAGACGATCCAGACGGTCAACAGCTCGGTCGTCAACATTAGCACCGGCACCAGCGAAATCAGCAATGCTGCCAATGATCTGTCGCACCGCACAGAGCAGCAGGCCGCAAGCCTGGAAGAAACGGCGGCAGCGCTCGATCAGCTGACTTCGCAGGTCAATGCCAGCGCCGACAACGCCAAGGTCGCGGCAAAGTCCGTCGAGACCGCCAGCACGGATGCCGAACAGTCCGGCGAAGTGGTACAGAAGGCGATTGCCGCGATGAAGGGCATCGAACAGTCGTCAGGCGAAGTCAGCCGCATCATCGGCGTCATCGACGAAATCGCCTTCCAGACCAACCTGCTGGCGCTCAACGCCGGTGTCGAAGCTGCCCGCGCTGGCGATGCCGGCAAGGGATTTGCTGTCGTTGCGCAGGAAGTGCGTGAACTGGCACAACGTTCGGCCAATGCCGCCAAGGAGATCAAGACATTGATCAACACCTCGGCTGGCCAGGTTCGGGATGGTGTCGATCTCGTTGGCCGCGCCGGTGGCGCGCTGCAGAAGATCGCCGATCAGGTGGTGCAGATCAATGGCCTGATCCGCCAGATCTCCGGTTCGGCTTCCGAGCAGGCCGTTGGCCTGAAGGAGATCAACACGGCGGTCAACCAGATGGACCAGGTGACCCAGCAGAACGCTGCGATGGTGGAAGAAACCACCGCCGCCAGCATGGCATTGAACGAGGAAGCCCGCGCGCTGAGCACGCTGGTCTCCCGCTTCCATGTCGCCCGTCAGAACCTGTCTTCGGCTGACATGCTGCGCAGCACGGCAGACAAGATGCGCACCCCTGCCAAGCCATCCACTGCGAGCTACAGCGCGCCGGCCAAGACCGCACCGTCCCGCTACAGTGCTCCAGCGCCACGGGCCGTGCCGCAGGTTTCCGGCAACACGGCTCTTGCCCAGGACAACTGGGAAGAATTCTGAGCCACACGGATCACCAACGAGAAACGGCGCCCTTGCGGCGCCGTTTTTGTTTCATGTTGATGCTGCCGATCAGAGACGGGCCAGACGTTCCGTCAGAAGATCGAAGAAACCCTGATCGTCGACTTCGCGCATGACCTTGGCGTTGTGCTTGCGGCCGGTCACCTGCCACCAATCCACGACTGTCATGCCAACGGTCAGCTCCGACTTGGTTTCGATCTCGACATTGCAATCGCGGCCCTTGAACAGCTCCGGGCGCAGGAGATAGGCGATGACGGTCGGATCGTGCAGCGGGCCGCCATCGGAACCGTATTTTTCGATATCGAAGCGCTCGAAGAATTCCAGCATTTCGGCCATGGCAACGGCGGCCGCCGAGCCGATCGCCTTGATCTTTTCAACGCGGGTCTTGTAGGTCAGCACCCGGTGGGTGACATCAAGCGGCATCATCACGATCGGGATGCCGGACTTGAAGACGATATCGGCGGCATCCGGGTCGACATAGATATTGAATTCGGCCGCCGGCGTGATGTTACCGCCCTCGAAGAAGCCGCCGCCCATCATGACGATTTCACGGACTCGCGGGGCAATCTGCGGTGCCTTGTTGAGCGCCAGCGCGATGTTGGTGAGCGCACCCAAGGTGCAGAGCGTCACGGTTCCCACGTCTTCGGCCAGCAGGGTCTCGATGATGAAATCGACGGCGTGCTGTGTCTGCATCGGCATGGTCGGCTCTTCGACCACCGGGCCATCCAGGCCGGTCTTGCCGTGCACGTGCTCCGCCGTCACCAGTTGACGAACCAGAGGCTTGTCAGCACCCGCATAGACCTTGACGTCAAGGCGATTGCAGAGTTCACAGATCACCCGGATGTTGCGCGAGGTGAGCGCCACCGGGACATTGCCGGCGACCGCCGTAATGCCCAGCACATCAAGCTCACCAGGGCTGCCGAGCGCCAGCATGATCGCGGCGGCATCGTCCTGCCCCGGATCGGTATCGATGATAATCTTTCTCGGCTCGGCCATGCAGGTCTCCTCCAAATCAGCGAGCGGGACTATGATTTGCCTGTTGGCGCAGTGCAAGCGCCTTGCACTCGCTACGCACAGCTACCATATTGAGGCCTCGCGGATGCTGCCTCGCAGGTCCGTCAAAACGGTCGCTTGAGCTGCAAGGACTAGACATGACCCGGATCACGCCCTTCACGAGCCCGCTTCTGCTCGGTTTCGATGCGATGGAAAAGACCCTGGAGCGCATCGCCAAGGGCAATGACGGTTACCCTCCCTACAATATCGAGCGGGTGCGCCGGGACGAGTCGGTCAATGAGCCGGACAGCCTGCGAATCACCCTGGCTGTCGCCGGTTTTTCAGAAGACGACCTCGACGTCACGACCGAGGAAAACCAGCTGATCATCCGCGGACGCCAGTCAGAGACCGGTGAACGCGACTATCTGCACCGTGGCATTGCAGCCCGCCAGTTCCAGCGGATGTTCGTTTTGGCTGAGGGAATGCAGGTTTCCAAGGCGGAGCTGAAGAACGGCCTGCTGTCGGTCGACCTCATTCGTCCGGAACCTGTCCGTATGGTAAAGAAAATTAATATTTTGGTCCCAGAGTAGGATAACCGGCAGTTCATGCTGGCTGCACCTAGGACCCGGCCGCTCCCAATGGCCCCGAACTTCGTACAGGAAAATCAATGTGTTGCGAGTTTCTTCGCCTTTCCCGGCGATGAAACCCGCAAAGCCACGGAGTACGACTCATGGGATTGAAACACGTCAGCTCACATCTGTCGAAAAACGACCTGGCCCATCTCGGCGCCGGTGAGGTTGGCTATATCCGCAAGATGCGCTCGGACGAAGTGTCGCGCGTTTTTCCGGAAGCGCCCAATATGGACCCTGATCTTGACCTGTGGGCCCTGTTCGGCGCCGACGGCACGCCGATCCTTTTGACCGACAACCGTTCCAGCACCTTCTTCAAGGCCGCAGAAGACGACCTGCGCACTGTCAGCCTGCATTAAGACCCACAGACTGACATGACATTCCGGCCTAGACGCGCCGGAATGTCAGATAAGCGGACTTGCGGCCTTCCCGGCGCGCCTTGGCCTCGTAGCGTGTGCTCGGCCAGCCGGCATAGGGCGTCAGCCAGTCCGAGGCATTTTCCGCCGTCCATTCGAACGCCGCGTGATTACGGCAATGTTCGAGCGTCCAGTTGACATAGGTGTCGATATCCGAGGCGAAGCAGAAAATGCCACCGGGTTTCAGCACGCGAGCGAACCGATCGAGATTGACCGGAGAGACGAAGCGGCGCTTCCAGTGCTTCCGCTTCGGCCATGGATCCGGATAGAGAAGATCGATCTGATCGATTGAATTTTCCGGCAGCCAATCCAGCACCTGCGTTGCATCATCATCATGCAGGCGAATATTCTTCGCGCCACGCTCCTCGATATAGCCGACCAGCTTTGCCATGGAATTGACGAAGGGTTCGACACCAATAAAGCCTGTCGACGGGTCTTCGACGGCACGGTGAATCAAATGCTCACCACCACCAAAGCCGATCTCCAGCCGCACGCGTTCGACAGGATGCTTGAACAGCGTCTTGACATCCACCGGTGCTGGCGATGCCAAATCCAGCCGAAGCAAGGGCAGGACCGTATCAAGATGCGTCGCCTGCAGCGCGCGCAACGGTTTGCCCTTGCGGCGGCCGAAGAAGGCTTCGGTCGAGCGGCTGCGGTGCTGTTCGGTCATGGCAATGGTCTTTCACGATAAAAGCGGATGTCTCCGTCAGGAAACATCCGCTTTACAGTTTTATCGGCAGGTCCGTAAAGAGCCTGATCAGGCGGCCTTCAGCGCTTCTTCCTTCAAAGCATCCTTGAGCGGCTTGACGAGATCGAGCTTTTCCCAGGAGAAGGAGCCGTCGCGGCCGGCCTTGCGGCCGAAATGGCCGTAAGCCGAGGTCTTGGCATAGATCGGCTTGTTGAGGTCGAGATGACGGCGGATGCCCGACGGGGACAGATCCATCGTCTTGCGGATCGCGCCTTCGACCTGGTCTTCCGTGACCTTGCCGGTGCCATGCAGGTCGACATAGATCGACAGCGGCTGAGCGACACCGATCGCATAGGCGATCTGGATCGTGCAACGGTCTGCCAGGCCAGCGGCCACGACGTTCTTGGCGAGGTAGCGCGCAGCATAGGCAGCCGAACGGTCAACCTTGGTCGTGTCCTTGCCGGAGAACGCACCGCCACCATGCGGGGCAGCACCGCCATAGGTGTCGACGATGATCTTGCGACCGGTCAGGCCTGCGTCGCCATCCGGACCACCGATGACGAACTTGCCAGTCGGGTTGATGTACCAGGCGCAATCGTCGGCAATCTCGATGTCGTGCAGCGCTTCGCGGATATAGGGCTCGACGACGGAGCGCACCTTGGCCGAATCCCAGGCCTCATCAAGATGCTGGGTCGACAGGACGATCGACGTGACTTCCGACGGCTTGCCGTCGATATAGCGGACAGTGACCTGGCTCTTGGCGTCGGGGCCAAGACGGCCAGCCTCATCAGCGCCCTTCTTGCGGGCGGCGGCCAGAAGATCAAGAATACGATGCGAATAATAGATCGGCGCCGGCATCAGTTCTGCCGTTTCCTTGCAGGCGTAACCGAACATGATGCCCTGGTCGCCGGCACCTTCGTCGCCCTGCTTGTCGGCGGCATTGTCAACGCCCTGGGCGATGTCGGCCGACTGCGGATGAAGCAGCACGTCGATCTTGGCGGTCTTCCAGTGGAAACCAGCCTGTTCGTAACCGATTTCACGGATCGCCTTGCGGGCTGCGGTCTTGAACTTCGACGGGTTGATGACCGGATGACCAGCGGCGTCCTTCAGGACGTTGCCATCCTTGTCTTTCTTCAAAAGCGTGTCCGGCACCCGGACTTCACCGGCAATAATCACCCGGTTGGTGGTTGCCAGCGTTTCGCAGGCGATGCGGACACCCCAGGGATCAACGCCGGTTTTTGCGGCTTCACGATACACAAGATCGACAATTTCATCGGAGATCCGGTCACAGACCTTGTCTGGATGACCTTCTGCCACGGATTCACTCGTAAACAGGTAATTAGCGCGCATGCGGGAAGTCCCCTCAAAGAAAAAATGCTTCAGACGTGTTAGTGATTTTGCCACGAAATGACAAGCACACAAGGACATAAATATATCTTTATATCCGCCAGAAGGGAACGTTTTTCCGGGCTTTTGATGCTTTAATGCCGCATCTCGGCATTCTGCCACTGTGAGGGCGACAGTCCCGCCCTGGATCAGAACACAAAAAAAGCGGCACTGTCCGGCCGCTTTTTTTCATGCCATGTCTGCGGGCAGATTTATTCGGCTTCCGCTTCTGCGGCCAAGGCCTTGACGAGGTCTACAAGCTTGCGGCGCACCTTGGGATCGCCAATCTTGACGAATGCGCGGTTGAGCTGGAGACCTTCCGAGGACGACAGGAAATCGACCACGTAGTTCGAGCTTGAGGCTTCTGCCATGCCAGACGGACCGGTTGAGGCATCGCCCGGTGCATCTTCGAAAAAGAAGGAGACCGGAACATTCAAGATGCTTGAAATGTTCTGAAGGCGGCTGGCGCCGACCCGGTTCGTACCTTTTTCATATTTCTGGATCTGCTGGAAGGTGATCCCGAGGCTCTCTCCGAGCTTCTCCTGGCTCATGCCCAGCATGGTGCGGCGAAGACGAATCCGGCTACCGACATGAATGTCGATAGGGTTCGGCTTCTTCTTGTTTTCTATCATAACGGTTTCCTAATAAGCGAAGTTGCAGTTGCTCCATAACCTGGACACTTGCCGAGAGCAGACTACACGATACGTTGTGCAGCCGGGGCGGAAACCCCCCGAACATAGGTGAAGATCGATGGTAAATGCCACTATGCAATTTTAGGGGTTTTTGGTCAATTCTCTCGCAGAATAAAACTTGCGCGGGAAATAACGGCCAAACCGAAGAGAAGGAGCGCAATCAGGATTGCGCTCCTTTCTTGCGCCTCAGGGCTCATTAGCAATACATGTTTTCCCGGCAAAATTGTGTCTACAAAGCCTTTTGTTCCGAACGGAAAGCCGGTGACTATCTCTCCACGCCCATTGATAACAGCCGAAATACCGGTGTTGGCATCGCGGATGAGCGGCAAACCCGTCTCCACGGAGCGCAGCCGGGCCTGCTGGAAATGCTGATAGGGGCCGGGTGTATTGCCGAACCATGCATCATTGGTGAGGTTCAGCAGTGCGTCGCCCTGGAGCGCATCCATGCCGATTTCGCCAGGAAAAATAGCCTCATAGCAGATCAGCGGATAGAGCGTCTTGCCACCTGGCAACGTCAGCAGCGTGCGTGTCGCCGCGGCGGAAAAGCCGCCAGGCATCGCGACCGTATCCAGCCCCGCGGCAGAGAGGAGGCTTTCCAGCGGCAGGTATTCCCCAAACGGAACAAGATGGACCTTGTCGGACGCGCCGACGATCTGGCCGCGATCGTCAATCACATAGATCGAATTATAGTAGCGCGGTGGCTGGCCGGCGCCGCTGGCTTCAGCCCGCACCGCGCCGGCGATGAGCAGTTGGCCATCTTGCAACACATCTGAAATCCTCAGCAGCGCATCGGGATTCTCGGTCAGGATGAACGGGACCGCGGTTTCCGGCCAAACGACAATATCAGGCCGTTTGCCGCCATCGGCGGGAGGCGCCTGCGTCAGCTCCAGATGCTCTTCAAAGATCGCCATCCGCTCGTTGTCATCGATCTTCTTCGACTGATCGATCAAAGGCTGGACAAGCCGGATCGTCAAAGCAGGATCGGCGGGCGGCGGCAAGGGCTGCGCCAGCCGGTAGAAGCCGTAACCGAAATGTGCCGCAACCAGCAAAACAGCAAGACTCAATCCCACGCGCAACCCCTTGCGCGTACCGATGAGCGCGGGTGCTGCGAAGACGAAGACCGCCAGCATGTTGACGCCTGCCAGTCCGATCACGGCGGCAGACTGCATCATCAGCGGAACCGGCATGGCCGCATAGCCGATCGCGTTCCAGGGAAACCCGGTGAGGACAAAGCTGCGCAGCCACTCGAAAAGCCCGAAAGCAAAAGCGAGCGCCGCAATCCGGCCAAGGCCGTCCGACCAGAGGATGCGGGCGACTGCGGTTGCCAAGGCATAAAACAAGGCGAGGAACGCCGGCACACCGAGCACGGCCAATGGCACTGCCCAGGCAAAATCATCAGCCTCGACGAGCAGCGCGTTGCCCAGCCACCAGAGGCCACCGAGGAAGTAGCCGAAACCAAAACACCAGCCGATCCAGAATGCCGGAAAGCCGCGCCTGAGCACACCGTGACCGGGATTGCCCGAAGCACCATCGAGCAGCCAGACAAGAATCGGAAAAGACAGAAACGGTGCTGCGAAAATGCCGAAGGGCGGCAAGGCGAAAACCGCAATCAAACCGGCGACGAAGGCGACAAGTGCCCGGCGGGCTCCCGACAACAGCATGATCCTGCCCGCAAGCCACTCCATTCACTTCCCCCAATCGGCGCAAACCGCCACCCGGCCACCGGCGCGGCAAACAACGCGCGCAGTGACCGTCAATCCGAATCAACGTGGGGCAGTGTTCCAAAAAAGCGGCGGCTTGTCGTGCCTGGAAACGCTGTTTAAGCGTTCAAAGCAGGAGGCTTAGCCGGTTTCGCGCAGCGATTTCTCCGGCGCATCGGCTGGAGCGGCCTCGAAAGGCACCTCCTCTTCGCCCTTTGCTGGACGACGGCGGGCGGGCGGGCGCTTGCGGACGATCCGCACGCGCTTCACCCGGCGCGGATCGGCATCCAGAACCTGGAATTCGAAGCCGGGGATAGCCTGGACCACCTCACCCCGAGCCGGGATGCGGCCGAGCGAGGCAAAGACCAGACCGCCGAGCGTATCGACATCCTCAAGCTGCTCGCGCACGTCGAAATCCGGGCCGATCGCTGCGGCGATCTCTTCCAGTTCAACGCGGGCATCGGCAACAAAAACGTCGTCGGACGTCTTGGCAAACATGACTTCTTCGTCGTCATGCTCATCTTCGATATCACCGACAACCATTTCGACGATATCCTCGAGCGAGGCGAGGCCATCGGTTCCGCCGTACTCATCGATCACCAATGCCATCTGGATGCGGGCGGCCTGCATGCGCTGCATCAGGTCCGAGGCGTGCATGGACGGCGGCACGAACAGGACCTGGCGGATGATGCCGGCCTCTTCGACGGTCTTAGACAGGTCGATGCGGCCGAGATCGAAACTCGGCTTGGGCTGGCGAACCGGCTTTTCGGATTTTTCAGCCGTGGTTGCCGCAGCACTCGCAGAAGAACGGCTGCCGGTGCGCCGTTTGTTGCGGGCCTGCTTGGTCACATAGGAAAGCAGGTCGCGGATATGAACCATGCCGCGCGGGTCGTCGAGGCTTTCGCTATAGACCGGCATGCGCGAGCGGCCGGATTCCTCGAAGATCACCATCAGTTCACCGATGGTGATGCTGAGATCCACGGCCTCGATATCGGCGCGCGGAACCATGACATCCTCGACGCGGACTTCGCGGAACCGCAGGATGTTGTTGAGCATGGCGCGTTCGGCCGGCGAAAACGCCGTATCGCCATCCGCAGCCCCTGTCATCAACGCGTCGGTAAGATCTTCACGAAGGCTGGAGGCATTGCCCGCACGCCAGATCCGGGCTGCACGGCTCCAGAAGGAGGAGCCTGACTTGCCGTTCTCAGGTTTGGGGGCGGTGCTACTACTGCCCGCCTCGTCCTGACTGGAGGCTTCCGCCTCGTCTCTAACAGCCGCTGCCGGCTGCGCTCTAAAATCGCTCATTGTTCCAAACTATCAAACGGGATCACTGTCCCCATAGGGATCAGATAAACCAAGACCGGCCAAAATGCGAGTCTCAAGGTCCTCCATTCTTTCGGCGTCACTCTCATCGATATGATCATAACCGAAAAGATGCAGGAATCCATGCACCAGGAGGTGGGTCAGGTGCTCATCGAAAGGCTTGCCGAGATCATCGGCCTCGCGCACCAGCGTCTCATGGGCAAGGATGATATCGCCGAGCATCGGACCCGGCATCTTGCCCGGCGTCACCGGGAAGGCGGGAAACGACAGGACATTGGTCGGTTTATCCTGGCTGCGCCATTCTGCGTTGATTTCCCGGATGGAGGCATCATCGGTAAACACTAGCGACACTTCCGGCGGCATTTTGGGAAATGGCTGTTTTTCTTCACGCTTCAGGAAATCGGCGCTCGCGCCAAGCACACGTTCACTGAGAGACGCAAGTTCCGCTTCGGAAGGCCATGGGCCTTCCTCGACGCTGATCTGGATATCAAGGCTCGTCATGATTGGCTTGCTTCCGCCTTAGCGGTCGCCCTGCTCGCTTTCGTCATGCACTGCCGTCGTTGCCTCATAGGCACGGACGATACGGGCAACCATCGGATGGCGGACAACATCGACATCCTTGAAGCGGACAACCGATACGCCTTCAACGCCTTTGAGGATCTGCAGGGCCTCGACCAGGCCGGACTTGACGCCACGCGGCAGGTCGACTTGGCTTGGATCGCCCGTGACGATCATCCGGCCGTTTTCGCCGAGACGCGTCAAAAACATCTTCATCTGCATCGTCGTGGTGTTCTGTGCCTCGTCGAGAATGACGGCGGCATTGGCGAGCGTACGTCCGCGCATGAAGGCGAGCGGGGCGATTTCGATGACGCCAGCAGTGATTGCCCGCTCGACCTTGTCGCCGGGCATCATGTCATAGAGCGCGTCGTATAGCGGCCGCAGATACGGATCGACCTTGTCCTTCATGTCACCCGGCAGGAAGCCGAGGCGTTCGCCGGCCTCCACGGCAGGGCGCGACAGCACGATGCGATCGACCGCGCCGCGCTCGAGAAGCTGGGCAGCATGCGCAACGGCAAGATAGGTCTTGCCGGTACCGGCCGGGCCGACGCCGAACACCAATTCGGACCGCTCCAGCGCGCGCATATAGGCGTCCTGCGTCGGCGTGCGGGCCGCAACAGTCTTCTTGCGCGTCGAAATCTGCGCGAGGTTCAGCTTGGCTTTCTTTTCCATGGTCGGCAACTGGAGCTGGTCATCGGCAGCGACCGCCATGCGGATGGCGCCTTCGACATCGGAGGGTTCAACGGTGCTGCCATTCTGCAGGCGCCCGTAGAGATAATCGAGCGCCCGGCGGGCCTGATTGGTGGCGACGACTTCACCGGAGATCGCGACGGAATTGCCCCGCGGCCGTGCATCGATATGCAGGCGCTGCTCAATCAATTTGAGATTCTGGTCGAACTGGCCAAACAACTCGCTGGCGAACCGGTTGTTCTCAAATGTGAGCACGAAGTGATTGACGTCTGTCGCGGATGTTTTCGACTGGCGCGGCGAAGATGAAACCAATTCGTGTCCGTTCAAGCGGTCAGGCTCCTTGAGTTAGCGGTCCTTCAGCTTACCACTTCGGCAAACAGACTGTTAGGCCCCGCACCAGTGATTCGTACAGAAACAATGTCACCGATTTGCGATGCGTTTGCATCAACATTCACGGACTGCAGCCAGGGCGAGCGGCCGATCAGCTGGCCCGGCATGCGGCCCGGCTTCTCCAGAAGCAGGTCGATCGTCTTGCCGATACAGGCTTGAGCAAACTCGTTTTGCTGTTTTAGCAACAAAGCCTGCAATCTTTCCAAGCGTTTGGCTTTTACGTCTTCCGGCACCTGGTCTCCAAGATCGGCGCCGGGCGTTCCGGGGCGGGTCGAATACTTGAATGAAAATGCCTGTGCATAACCAACGGTTTCAACCAGGCGCAGCGTGTCCTCGAAATCCTCGTCGGTTTCGCCGGGGAAGCCGACGATGAAATCGCCAGAGAGCGCGAGATCGGGCCGGGCCGCCTTGATGCGGGCGATCAGCGCGATGTATTCGGCCGTCGTGTGCCGCCGGTTCATCGCCTTCAGGATGCGGTTGGAGCCGGACTGGATCGGCAGGTGCAGATAGGGCATCAGTTGCGGCAGATCACGATGGGCGTCGATCAGGCTGTCATCCATGTCGCGCGGATGGCTGGTGGTATACCGCAGGCGGGAAAGACCTTCGATCTGCGTCAGGCGATGCAGGAGGTCGCCGAGACCCCATTTTTCGCCGTTGGCGCCAACGCCATGCCAGGCATTGACGTTCTGGCCGAGCAGAGTGATTTCGCGCACGCCAGCATCGACCAGTTTCTGTGCTTCGGCAACGATCTGGGCAACCGGCCGGGAGACTTCGGAGCCACGCGTGTAAGGCACGACGCAGAAGGTACAGAACTTGTCACAGCCTTCCTGAACCGTGAGGAACGCGGTGACGCCCCTCGCCTTTGTCTTGGCCTTGTCGGGTGCCGGCAAGTGCTCGAACTTGTCCTCGATGGCGTAATCGGTTTCCAGCACCCGCTCGCCACGTTTGACGCGCTGAAGCGCCTCGGGAAGCCGGTGGTAGGTCTGCGGCCCGATGACGAGATCGACGGCGGGTGCCCGGCGCAAGATTTCGTCGCCTTCGGCCTGCGCGACGCAACCGGCAACGCCGATCATCATTTCGCGGCCTTCGCCGGCCTTTTTCTTCTTCAAGTCACGCAGCCGCCCAAGCGCCGAGTAAACCTTCTCAGCGGCTTTCTCACGGATATGACAGGTGTTCAACAGGACGAGATCGGCGTCCTCCATGACATCGGTTGCGACATAGCCATCCTTGGCCAGCGCATCGGTCATCCGGTCGGAATCGTAGACGTTCATCTGACAGCCGTAGGTCTTCACGAAGACCTTGCGGACGGCTGAGCTCTCAAGAGCCACATCGGGCTTTGCGGATAAAACGGCGATTTCCTGTGTCATGCCCGGTTCCATAGAGCATCAAGGGCCAAAATTGAAGCCCTTTCCCTTGGCCACGACAGCCTCAGCGGCCACGCAGCTTGAGAGCCAGCATCTCGCGAATGCTCTTCTCCACCTGGCGGCTGACGACCTTGCGGTTGCTCTCTGCCGTATAGGTGATCTGCTCGCCGTAGATCACGTCGACATCGACGGCGCCCTCGTAGAGGATACCGAGCAGATGCGGCGCCAGCGCGATATCGCCCGGCCAGGCGGCGACCGGCCGGTGATAGCGGCCCATCGGCATGCCGTGAATGCCGGTATAGGCAATGGCCAAAGGTTGGACATGGACGGCACCCGTCGGCGACATCGGAACGGCGGCGGCAGCGGCACCGAACAGCGACGTCTTGATCTCCAGAAGCCGGTTGCCATCCGAGGTCGTGCCTTCGGGAAACAAAACAACGATCTCGCCATCGGCCAGACGCTTGCCGATCTCGTTGACCTGATTGCCGGTGGTGCGTTTCTGCTCGCGCTCGACGAAGATCGTTGCCTGCAGACGCGCCAGAAGGCCGAAGACCGGCCACGCCTTGACGTCGGACTTGGCGACGAACACCACGTCGGCGATCGAGCCGAGAACGAGAATATCCTTCCAGCTGGCATGGTTCGATACCAGCAGCAATGGCCGCTGCCGGTCCGGCGTGCCATGGACGCGGACCCGGATGCCGACGAGGCGGCAGGCCATGCGATGCCACAGGCGCGGCAGGGTGCGGCGTTGCGGTGTGTCCAGCCACAGAAACAGGATTTGCAGCGGCGCCATGACAACGGTCGCCAGAACGAGAATTGTCATGCACAGCGTGACGCGCAGCCAATTGATCACGCGCAGCGCCTCGGCACGCCATCCGGCGTCAGCATCAAGGACACTGTGCTGCGTCTATCGTGATCTCTGCTTGGTCTGTCGGCATTGCGGCGCAAGCGCGTCTCTCTTCCTGGTCCGCTTCACATCATTCGGTTCAAGGCAGCTACGGCTAACCAAGATCGAGCCGCATGACAAGGGCAGCGGTTTTGGCGCCGTTAACATCCTGATAATAAGCACGTCTTTCGCCGACCTTGGAAAATCCGAGTTTCCGGTAGAGCGCGATCGCGGCAGTATTGGTCTCATCGACTTCGAGGAAAACGGCTTCAGCAGCCTGATCGCGCGCTTCGCGCAATGCCGCCCGCATCAACCGCCAGCCGAGGCCGAGACGCGAAAACCGCGGATCGACGCCGATCGTCAGGATTTCCGCTTCACCGGCCGCCACCCGCGACAGGACAAAGCCGCCGATAAGTGGTTGCGTGATAAACGGCCGCGTATAGGCATTGTTCTGGCGGGCGATGAAGCCGAAAACGGTATCCTGGTTCAGCAGCGAATGCAGTTCGCCGTCGCTCCAGGCATGCGTGAACCGCAATTTATGGACGGCCGCCGCCTGCGGCAGGTCGGCCGTTTCCAGGGCAAAGATTTCGAATTCGGGCTTGCGGACAAAAAAGTCGGTCAGCGACATCTTACGCTCGCGCCACCGCAAAGCCGGCCTGCGACTTGACGTCGGGGCCGCGCAGATAGAGCGGGCTCGGCTTGCCCAGTGAAGGATCGGCCGCAGCACCAAGGCGGGCGACAAGACGGATATCCGTGAGGTCCGTTTGGGCGGCGCTTTCCGGAACGTTGTCTGTCAGATGCCGGGCGGCGGTGCCGCAGATGAAGCCGTCGAAACCGGCAAACATCCTTTGGGCGTCTGGAATTTCCAGCATCAACGCTTCGCTAC
This sequence comes from Rhizobium sp. Root1334, assembly GCF_001426665.1. GTDB lineage: Bacteria > Pseudomonadota > Alphaproteobacteria > Rhizobiales > Rhizobiaceae > Pararhizobium. The sequence continues at coordinate 1,103,756 of NZ_LMEY01000001.1, forward strand.
GCGCCGTGCCGTCGGCTTCGAAACTCTGGCAATAAAGCTCGTCACGCTTTGCATCGATCGTCGCCAGGATGGCGCGGCCCGGATGCCTTTCCCGGGCAGCTTCGGCAATGGCAGCAAGTGTTGAAACACCAACGGCCGGCACGTTCAGTGCCAGCGCAAAACCACGCGCCGCGGCAACGCCGACGCGGATGCCGGTGAAGGAGCCCGGACCGATGGTCACCGCGATGCGGCCGATATCGGCAAGCACCTTGCCACAAGCGGCGAGCGCCTCGTCGATAAACCCCATGAGTTGCTCTGCATGGCCACGGCCGATATCGGCCCCGGCCGAGGCCAGAACCGTATCGCTATCGCTGTCGTAGACGGCTGCAAAACAGCCCGCCCCAGCCGTATCAATGGCCAGGACGATCATGATTTTTCAACTTTTCTGGATAGTCGCGGCACGGATAATCGCTCGCTTAGACGGCTTCGACCGCCTGCACTTCAGGAATAAAATGATGCAGCAGGTTCTGCACGCCATGCTTCAGCGTTGCCGTCGAGGACGGGCAGCCGGCGCAGGCGCCCTTCATGTTGAGGAAGACAGTGCCATCGCGAAAACCCTTGAAGGTGATATCGCCACCATCCTGGGCGACAGCCGGGCGAACGCGGGTTTCCAACAGTTCCTTGATGGTCGCAACGATGGTCTCGTCGCCCTCTTCGAAGAACTCGCCGTCCTGATCACTTTCTTCAGCGCGCGTATGCACCGCCATGACCGGTTGCCCGGACATGAAGTGTTCCATGATCGAGCCGAGGATGGCAGGCTTCAAGTGCTGCCATTCCTGCGCTTCCTTGGTGACCGTGATGAAATCATAGCCGAAATAGACGCCGGTCACACCGGGGATCATGAACAGGCGCGCGGCCAGCGCCGAACCGGCTGCGGCTTCTTCCGCGTCGCGGAATTCGGCCGTGCCGTTTTCCATCACAACCTTACCCGGCAGAAATTTCAGCGTGGCGGGGTTCGGCGTGGCTTCGGTCTGGATGAACATGTCTTTACTCCGCGTCGGCCGGGATCGCGTTCAACCAGCCTGTTTAGAACTATTCAAAAGAATATAAGCGGTTTGGGCGGCTGCTTCAAGATGCGTGGGCCAGCGTTTCAGCCGCGCAAGGATCAATTCCATTGATCCTTGTTTTGGCGGCAAGGTTCAGCTCAACGCATCGATTTCCTCGTCCGTCAGCAGATCCGGGATGACAGTTACCGGGATCGGGAATGCGGCTGTCTTGCCGGCAATAGACGAAACCAGTGGACCTGGGCCATCCTTGGCCGAACCGGCGGCCAGCACCAGAATGGCGATGTCGCGGTCTTCCTCGATCAGGCTGTAGATCTGATCCGTTGCGCCGCCTTCGCGGATCACCATTTCCGGCTCGATCCCGATCGTTTCGCGCACCATCTGGGCGATCTTGGCAAGCGTTGCCTCGGCCTCGGCCCGGGCTTCCGCCCGCATGATCCCCTCGACACCCAGCCATTGCTGGAAGTCGGCATCGGCAATGACATAGAGCAGAACGAGACCGCCATTGGAGTTTTTAGCGCGCATGCCGGCATAGTGAACGGCGCGGCCGCATTCCGGGGTATCGTCGATCACCGCCATGAATTTGCGGCGGTGACCTTCCAGTCTTGAGAGTCGTGTTGAAACCATGACGCGACTCTTACACCCGATATTTTTGGCTGCAAGGTTTCTTTTGCGGCGGATTATTGCAGAAAGCCGACGATTTCCCGAACCTGTTTCATCGTCACTTCCGCCCGCGCCCTGGCCCGCTCGCCACCATCGCGCAGGATGCTGTCGATATGGGTCGTGTCGTCCATCAGGCGGCGCATTTCGCCCGAGATCGGGGCAAGAACGGTGACCGCGAGATCGACGAGCGCCGGCTTGAAGACGGAAAACTGCTGGCCGCCGAATTCTGAAAGCACCTCAGCCTTGGTCTTGTCCGACAGGGCGGCATAGATACCGACGAGATTGTCGGCTTCCGGGCGGCCCTTCAGGCCATCGACCTCGCTTGGCAAGGCGTCCGGATCGGTCTTGGCCTTGCGGATCTTCTTCGAGATCGTCTCGGCATCGTCCATCAGGTTGATGCGCGACAGATCGGATGCATCCGACTTCGACATCTTCTTGGTGCCATCACGCAACGACATGACGCGCGGCGCCGGGCCGCCGATCAGCGGCTCAACCATCGGGAAATAGGCATGCACCGGCTCTTCGCCGACCTTGATATCGACACCGTAATCGGTCCGGCGGATATGATCGCCGAAATCGATGTTGAACTTCTGCGCGATATCGCGGGCAAGTTCCAGGTGCTGCTTCTGATCATCACCGACAGGCACGTGCGTCGCGCGGTAAACGAGAATATCAGCAGCCATCAGGCTCGGATAGGCAAGCAGGCCCAACGACATCTGTTCGGCATTCTTGCCGCCGGATTTGTCCTTGAACTGGGTCATGCGTTCCATCCAGCCGATGCGGGCGACGCAGTTGAAGATCCAGGCAAGCTCGGCATGCTGCGGCACGGCCGACTGGTTGAAGACGATGTGTTTCTTCGGATCGATGCCCGAGGCGATGAAGGCGGCGGCAATCGAGCGGATCTGGCCCGGCATGTCCTCATGCACCAGCTGCGCGGTGATCGCATGCAGATCGACGACGCAATAGATGCAGTCATTGTTTTCCTGCAGGGCGACGAATTTGCGGATCGCGCCGAGATAATTGCCGAGGTGGAGATTGCCTGTCGGCTGAACGCCGGAAAAAACGAGCGGCTTGAATTCTGACATCGTGTCCTCATTCGGGCTTGTGGAGGGCCCGGCCTCTGTTGCTGTTGGCGGGCTTATGCACACAGGCGCAGCTGCGATCAAGAGGATTGCGGCCAGTGTCTGCGGCAAATTCCCTCCAGGGTGGAGGAAGAGAATGCCAAGACCTTGAATCCAAAGATTCAAATTGGAATTTTTTCCTCTAATGTTCAATTTCAATTAATGAACATGGCGGCAATACGGCATAGCTATTTAGAGCTAAAAGAAGAAAATTCCATAAATTTGCTGCAATTCGGATGAATTTGCCAATCCGCCAACACAACCAGGTTCCTAGGCCGAGCTCTCAGCTGTACTGCGCACATCGATGGCGCGGCGAACCGACATTTGCATGTGCTCCGATCCAATGAAGGACGCTGACGGGCCATGCCAAGGGGATTGTCATGCGTAATCTTTTATCGCTCGCACTCGCGTGCCTGCTTGCCGTTTCCGGTTTTTCCCTCGCCGAAGCCAAGGACGACAAACAGCGGAAAGTGAAGCTTCCCGTGCACAGCAGAACGACAGCCTACGCCGTGCAGACCGTATCGGTCAGAACCGGCTGCTTTTCACCGCGTCTGGAGGGCATTCTGGCGCATATCGCTGCGAAAACCGGCCGACGGCCACTGGTCACCTCCGGCCACCGGCCGAGCTCCCACCGTTCCGGCTCGATGCACCGGTTCTGCCAGGCCGCTGATATCCGCGTGCCCGGCGTTTCGGAAAGTGCGATCCTTGCCGCCGCGAGATCGGCGCCGGGCATCGGCGGTATCGGCCGTTACTGCAATGGTATCGTTCATGTCGATACGGGCGCCAAACGCCAATGGGCCTATTGCGGCAAGTCGAAACGTCATTTCCTCAGCGCCAAGCGCCGCTCGGGAAAGCGCGCCTGAAGCCTTTATAGCCTTAACTATCCTCTGGCGGCGTTGCGCTGGCAGCGCCCTTGCGCTTGATATTGCGCCGGATCATCGAGAGATCAGCCCCGCCAATCAGGAAGGCGGCTGCGAAGTAGACGACCATCGACACCCCGATCAGAATTCCAAGCGCCCCCAGCTTCGTCCAGAACGGCGATCCTGACGCCAGCGAGGCGGCGAAGACGCTGCGCAGGTAATAGAGAACGCCGCCCATGATCGACGCGGCGACAACCAACAGCGCCGTGCGGCGTACGAGCGCCCATTCCCAAGCCAGATGACCGCGGCGCAGCAGCGTGACAAAGAGCAGCACTGTGCTGATCCAGCCTGCCGTTGCTTCGGCGACCGCGATGCCCGGAGCGCCGAGGCGTGGAAACAGCGTGATTGCCAGAGCACAATTGACCACGACAGCAATAGCCGAAAAGCGCATCGGCATCTTGGTATCTTCGCGCGCGTAAAAACCCGGCTGCAGCGCCTTGATCAGCACGAAAGCCGGCAGGCCGATGCCGTAGATGGCAAGGATCGAACCGACAACGGCGGTATTTCCGGCGTGGAATGCACCCCGTTCAAACAGCACCCGGATGATTTCGTCGGAGAGGATCCACAGCGCAAAGGCAGCCGGAATGGTCAGGAACAGAACAAATTCGATGGACCGGTTCTGCAGGTTTCCGGCCTCGCGCAGATGACCGCCTTTGAGTGCGCGCGAGAGTTCCGGCAACAGTACGACGCCGACGGCGATACCGACCACGCCAAGCGGCAACTGATAGATCCGGTCGGCATATTGCAGGGCGGCGATGGCGCCGTCCTGCGCCGATGCGATCGCCTGACCAATCAACTGATTGATCTGGGTAATGCCACCGGTGATCGCAGCAGGTACGGCCAGGATCAGCAGGCGTTTGACGTTAGGTGTGAAACGAGGGAATTTGAGCTTGATGCTCATGCCGGCATGCAGCACGCCGAAATAGACGACAGCAAGCTGCAGGACACCCGCAACAAGCACACCCCAGGACAGATACCAGGCGGTCGTCAGCGGATCGGCGCCGGTATAAAGCGCATAGAATAGCGCGCCGATCATCACCACGTTCAGAAAGATCGGGGCGACGGCGGCGGCAAAGAAATGATGCAGCGAATTGAGCATGCCGCTCATCATCGCCGTCAGCGACATGCACATGAGGTAGGGGAACATCACCATCGCCATGCGCACGGTCAGCGCTGACTTCTCGGCATCGTCGGCGAAGCCCGGCGCGATGACGAAACGCACCAGGAGCGGCATCGACAGTTCCATCGCGATGGTGATCAGCAGCAGGACGGTGAAGAGCACACCGAACACTTCTTCGGAGAAACGTTTGGCACCATCCGTGCCATTGGCTTCGATCTCCTTGGAGAACAAAGGCACAAAAGCCGCATTGAAAGCGCCCTCGGCGAAGAGCCGGCGAAACAGGTTGGGGAACCGGAACGCCGCATAAAACACGTCGGCCATCGGGCCAGTACCGAGTGCCGCGGCCATCAGCATTTCACGGGCGAAACCGAAGATGCGGCTGCCGAGCGTGGCGCCACCGACGGTCATGAATTTCTTGACGAGGCTCATGATTCTGCCTTGGATTTTTTTGCACCCGTGACGGAGCGCGTGTGTTGCGGCGCGATCATGCCCGACGGCATGCGGTCGCGCATCTCGTCCGCCTCGTCCGACATCACAGCCTTCAGCCGCGCAACAATATTGCTCTGCCGGGCTTCCGTGGTGATCTTCTGGCCGACAAGGTCGGTGACATAGAACGTATCGATGACCTTCTCGCCGAAAGTGGTGATATGCGCCGAGGCGATGTCGAGCGACAAGTCGGAGAGCACCGCAGTGATTTCCGAAAGCAGGCCGGTGCGGTCGAGGCATTCGACCTCGATGACGGTGAACTTGTTCGACAGGCTGTTGCTGATGGTGACGGCGGGCGGCACCGTGAAGGCCTTGTTGCGCTTGCGGTGTTTCGTCCGGCTGGCGATCACTTCCGGCAGGCGTTTCTTGCCGGACAGCACATCCTCGATCATCTTGCCAATATTCGCAGCACGGCGCATCTCGTCGTCATCGACCGAAAACTCGCGGGTGATCAGGATCGTATCCAGCGCCCGGCCGTCCGACGTCGTGAAAATCTGCGCATCGACGATATTGGCACCTGCTGCCGCACAGGCCCCTGCAATCACCGCCAGTAGCCGCGGATGGTCGGGTGACAAGATGGTGATTTCAGTGATGGCGTGGAACTGGTGGGTGCGCACCATCGTCGCCAGCGCCCGTCCGGTCTTGTCGGCCTCCCGGATGAAACGGGCATGGCGCAGCTGGTCTTCGAGCGGCACCGACAAGAGATACGGCTGGTAATGCAGCTTGGTATAGGTCTTGCGGTCCTTCTGGCTCCAGTCGGACAGGGCATCGAACAGCACGTCGGCTGCATGTGCCGCACGCTCCTTGCGCGGCAGATCGGAGAAGCCGCCGGACAGAAGCAGTTCGGTCTCATAGTACAGCGTCCGCAGCAGCTGGCCCTTCCAGCCGTTCCAGACGCCGGGACCGACGGCGCGGATGTCGGCGATGGTCAGGATCAAAAGCATTTTCAGGCGGTCGAGCGATTGGACCTTTTCGGCAAAGTCGATGATCGTCTTGCGGTCGTTGAGGTCGCGCGTCTGCGCCACCATCGACATGGTGAGATGCTCCTCGATCAGCCACGCCACCGTTTCGGTCTGCTTGGGCGTCATGCCGAAGCGCGGGCAAAGTTTTCGGGCAACCTTGGCTCCGGCGGTCGAATGGTCTTCCGGACGGCCCTTGGCGACATCGTGCAGAAGAACGGCAACGAACAGTGCAGTGCGATCTTCGATCGAGGGCATGAGCTTGAAAGCGAGCGGATGCAGTTCCTCGTCGCGGCCCTGATCGATCCTCGACAGCACATCGACGGCGCGCAGCAGATGCTCATCGACGGTATAGTGGTGATACATGTTGAACTGCATCAGCGAGACGATCTTGCCGAACTCCGGAATGAACCGGCCGAGCACGCCAGCCTCGTTCATCCGGCGCAAGATCAACTCGGGATCGCGGCGCGAGGTCAGCATCGACATGAACAGCCGGTTGGCTTCCTCATTGTCGCGTACGGCCGGTGTGATCAGGCCAAGCGACCGGGTGACCTGCTTCAGGGCGGCAGGATGGAACTCCAGTCCATTGATATCGGCCACATGAAAGATGCGGATCAGATTTATCGGGTCACGCTTGAAAATATCCGGACTTGCAAGCGCAATACGGCCGCCGTCATCGACGAATTCCAGCGTACCGGCGATCTTACGGACGCGGTGAGTGAAGCGGCTGAGCGCAGCGGTAAACCCCGGAAGCTGCTTGGCCTGCTGGTCTTCCAGCGCAGCACAGAAGATGCGGGTGAGATCACCGACACTCTTGGCGACGAGGAAATAGTGCTTCATGAAGCGCTCGACAGCGGTCAAGCCAGGATGATCGTGATAACCGAGGCTTTCGGCAATCTCGCGCTGGATATCGAAGGATAGCCGCTCTTCCGCCTTGCCGGTCAGGAAGTGCATGTGGCAACGCACCGCCCAGAGAAAATCGTCGGCTTTCTGGAACAGGGCATATTCCTGGCGCGACAGGACGCCGAGCTTGATCAGGTCGGCCGAATCCTTCACCCGGTAGAAATATTTAGCGATCCAGAACAGCGTATGGATGTCGCGCAGGCCGCCCTTGCCTTCCTTGACGTTCGGCTCGACCAGATAGCGCGTATCACCGGCCTTGCGGTGGCGCTCGTCGCGCTCGGCAAGTTTGGCGGCGATGAAATCGGGGCCGGTATTCTTGACAATTTCGCCGTCGAAGCGGGTTTCCAGTTCCTCCGTCAACTCCTTCGAACCGCAGATATAGCGAGTTTCGAGGATAGCCGTGCGGATGGTCATATCGCCGCGCGACAGCCGGATGCACTCGTCGATGGTGCGCGTCGCATGGCCGACCTTGAAGCCCAAATCCCATAGGATATAGAGCATGAACTCGATGGCAGGCTCGGCCCAGACCGCCTTCTTGACCGGCAACAAGAAGAGAAGATCGATATCGGATCCCGGCGCCAGCGTACCGCGGCCGTAACCGCCGACGGCAGTGACGGCGATGCGAGTCCAAGGCTGGGCATTGGCGGCGTCGAAGACCTCATTCAGGACGAAGTCGTGCAGGAGGGTGATGAGCTGGTCCTGCAGCCAGGAAATCCGCTCGGCGCATTTCAGCCCGCTGCCGTCTTGAAGCAGCAGTTCACGCGCCTTTTCACGGCCGGCCAGATTGGCCTGCTTGAACGCGGCCAGCAGCGCCTGGCGCATCATGTCGCGGTGTTCCGCATGCGCCGAAGCGATGAAACTGCACTTGGCCCTGAGTGCCGTAACATTCAGGATATCGGGAAATGACGTCTCATGTATGGTCATCAAAGGCCGACCGTCTTCCTGTCCGGCAGGCTCTGCGAGCCATGCTTGTGCATGCGCTATAGCCTTTTTGCCCGAGAATGGACAAGACTCTTACGATCAAGAATTACCAAGCTGCTTCTTCAGCGCGTAAAGCGCATCCATCGCCTCGCGTGGCGTCATGTCATCGGGATTGAGGCTTTTCAAAGCCTCCTCCACCTTCGACGGACCCGCCTTGACCTGTTCCTCGCGGCGGATTGCCACCTGGAACAGCGGCAGGTCATCGATCAACTGGCTGGCCGGGTTCTTGCGGTCGGCGTCCTCGAGCTTTGCCAGAACATCCTTGGCCCGGGAAACAACGGACGCCGGCAAGCCGGCAAGGCGGGCGACCTGGATGCCGTAGGACCGGTCGGCAGCACCAGGCCCGACCTCATGCAAGAAGATGACGTCGCCATGCCATTCCTTCACCCGCATGGTGGCATTTGACAGACGATCGAGCTTTTCCGACAGAACCGTCAGCTCGTGGAAATGTGTAGCGAACAAGCCGCGGCAGCGGTTGCCCTCGTGCAAATGTTCGACGGAGGCCCAGGCGATCGACAGGCCGTCGAACGTCGCGGTGCCACGGCCGATCTCATCGAGGATGACCAGCGAGCGGTCCGTCGCCTGATTGAGAATCGCGGCCGTCTCGACCATCTCGACCATGAAGGTGGAGCGGCCACGGGCGAGATCGTCCGACGCGCCGACGCGCGAGAACAGCCGGTCGACGATACCGATATGGGCGGATGCTGCAGGCACGAAGGCCCCCATCTGCGCCATGATGGCGATCAACGCGTTCTGACGCAGGAACGTCGATTTACCGCCCATGTTGGGACCGGTCAAAAGCCAGATCGCCCCATCGCCCTCGCCGTCATGCGGCGACAGATCACAGGTATTGGCAACAAATGCGGCGCCGGACTGGCGGCGCAACGCCTGTTCCACCACTGGATGACGGCCACCGTCGATGGCAAACATTTTCGATGTATCGACCAGCGGGCGGCAATAGGCCTGCTCCTCGGCCAGCGTCGCCAGCCCGGCAGACACATCGACCACAGCAAGCGCAAGGGCGGCGGCTTTGATGGCTTCAGCCTCCGCCACCACCATGGCCGACAGCCGATCGAAAGCCTCAAGCTCGATGGTCAGCGCCCGGTCGGCGGCATTGGCGATCTTGGTCTCGAGATCGGAGAGTTCGGTCGTGGTGAAGCGCATGGCATTGGCCATGGTCTGGCGATGGATGTAACGCGCCTTGGCCTCGGGTGTGTCGGTCATCGGCCCGGCATTGCCCTGGGTCACTTCGATGAAATAGCCGAGCACATTGTTATACTTGATCTTCAACGACTTGATGCCGGTTTCCTCGGCATAGTCGAGCTGCAGCCCCGCGATCACCCGGCGGGACTGGTCACGCAGTGCCCGCATTTCGTCGAGTTCGGCACTGGCGCCATCGCGCAAAAAGCCGCCGTCACGCTTCAACAGCGGCAATTCATCACCGAGAATGGCTGCCAACTGCTGGACCATATCCTGCGGCAGCGTCTTGATGGCCAGAAGCGCGCCGCCCAGCTCTTCCGAGAGATCCCCGCGACTAAGCAGGCCAGCAACCTCGACCGCAGACTGGCAACCGGCAAGGATGCTGCCGAGATCACGTGGGCCGCCACGGCCCAGAGACAGGCGCGACAGCGCACGCGGCATGTCAGGCACGTGTTTCAGGGCGGAGCGCAGATCGCTGCAGAACGACGGCTGGTCGGCAAGCGCACTAATGGAATCAAGCCGGGCATTGATGCGCTCCGGATCCGTCAGCGGGGACATCAGCCGTTCGGCCAGCAGCCGGGCGCCGCCGCCGGTGACGGTACGGTCCAGCGCCTTCAAGAGCGTGCCGTTGCGATCGCCGGACTGGGTTTTCACCAGTTCGAGATTGGTGCGGGTTGCCGGATCGATGAACAGCGTCGAGGCGGCACTTTCGCGCTCCGGCGCGCCCAGCGGTGGACGCTCCGCGAGCTGGGTTTTTTCCACATAGGAAATTGCGGCAGACGCAGCCGCGAGTTCGGCGCGCGAAAAGCTGCCGAAACCATCAAGCGTCTTGACGCCATAATAGCGGGCGACGCGGTTTTCCGCCGTGGCGCTGTCGAACAGCACGGCCGGCTGCGGCACCGCGACTCGGCCGAGAATGTCGATGACCGGGCGCATCTCCGGATCATGGAAGACCGTATCGGCGAGGATCAGCTCACGCGGCTCGATACGCAGGATATCGGCGAGCAGCCGCGTTTCCGTGGTTTCCGCCAGCCGGAAGACGCCGGTGGAAATATCGATCCAGGCCAGCGCGATGGCAGGCTCATTGCCGCCGCGAATGCGGGCAAGCGCCATCAGGTAGTTCGATTCCGATGGCGAAAGCAGCTTGTCTTCGGTGATCGTGCCGGGGGTAACGAGACGCACGACATCGCGCTTCACCACCGATTTTCCGCCGCGCTTCTTGGCCTCAGCCGGATCCTCGACCTGCTCGCAGACAGCGACACGGAAGCCGAGACCAATCAACTTTTGCAGATAATCGTCTGCCGCGTGAACCGGCACGCCACACATCGGGATGTCCTGGCCGAGATGCTGGCCGCGCCGCGTCAGCGTGATCCCAAGCGCCCGCGACGCCTCAACCGCGTCCTGAAAGAACAGTTCGTAAAAATCGCCCATCCGGTAAAACAGGATCGAATCCGGGTTGTTCGCCTTGATCTCGATGAACTGTTCCATCATCGGCGTGGCCGTGGCGCGGCTCTCTTCCGTCGCCAGCTGGGCGGCGGTCAGAACCTCGGGAGGACGGATAATTGGCTCTGCTACAAAAGTCATGCTGGTTCCAAAAAAGTGGTGCCACACTATCCATGCGCGTTTATAGAAGACAACACCAAAGCGGCTAAGGAGAGCCGTCGCCCACAAAAGGTTGGAGGACCCATGGCCGAAAATGACAAGACCAGTCGCAGCGCGACCAGCGTGACCGATCAGGAAGCCCTCGACTTCCATTCGCAGGGGCGACCCGGAAAGCTGGAGATATCGCCGACCAAGGCGATGGCGACGCAGCGCGACCTGTCACTTGCCTATTCGCCAGGTGTGGCCGTGCCGGTCAAGGCCATCGCCGCCGACCCGTCCAAGGCCTATGACTACACGACCCGCGGCAACATGGTCGCCGTCATTTCCAACGGAACCGCCATTCTTGGCCTCGGCAATCTTGGCGCACTCGCCTCCAAGCCGGTGATGGAGGGCAAGTCCGTGCTCTTCAAGCGGTTCGCCGATGTCGATTCGATCGATCTTGAAGTCGACACCGAGAATGTCGACGAATTCATCAATTGCGTACGGTTCCTCGGCCCGTCCTTTGGCGGCATCAATCTTGAGGACATCAAGGCACCGGAATGTTTCATCATCGAGCAGAAACTGCGCGAGATCATGGACATCCCTGTCTTCCACGATGACCAGCACGGCACCGCGATCATCGCCGCCGCCGGCCTGATCAACGCGCTGACGCTGACCGGCCGTGATTTCAAGACGACCAAGCTCGTCTGTAACGGTGCAGGTGCAGCCGCAATCGCCTGTATCGAGCTGATCAAGTCGATGGGCTTCAACCCGGCCAACATCATACTCTGTGACACCAAGGGCGTGATCTACCAGGGCCGCACGGAAGGCATGAATCAGTGGAAATCGGCGCATGCGGTCAAGACCGATCGCCGCACGCTGGAAGAAGCCATGAATGGCGCGGATGTCGTCTTCGGTCTTTCCCAGAAGGGAGCTTTCTCCGAAGACATGATCCGTTCGATGGCGGACCGGCCGATCATCTTTGCGATGGCCAACCCCGATCCGGAAATTACACCGGAGGAAGTGTCCCGCATCCGTGACGACGCGATCATGGCAACGGGACGATCAGACTACCCGAACCAGGTCAACAACGTCCTCGGCTTCCCCTACATCTTCCGCGGCGCGCTCGACGTACATGCCTCGACTATCAACGAAGAGATGAAGATCGCTGCAGCGCAGGCTCTGGCAAGCCTTGCCAAGGAAGATGTGCCGGACGACGTGGCTGCCGCCTATCAGGGCAACCGTCCGCGTTTCGGCCCGCAATATATCATCCCTGTCCCGTTCGACCCGCGGCTGATCTCGGCGATCCCGATGGCCGTTGCCAAGGCGGCGATGGACAGCGGCGTTGCCCGCAAACAAATCCCGGATCTGGCCGCCTATGGCCGGCAGCTGTCAGCCCGCCGCGACCCGATCGCCTCGACACTGCAGCGCATCTATGAGCGTGTTCGCCGCCAGCCGAAGCGCATTGTCTTTGCCGAAGGCGAAGAGGTGCAGATGATGCGCTCGGCGGTTTCCTATGCCAACCAGGAACTCGGCACCGCCATGCTGCTCGGCCGCGAAGACCGGATGCGCCAGACGGCGGAGCGCGAAGGCATTGATCTCGACCGGCCGGGTATCCAGCTCGTCAACGCCCGCATTTCCAAACGTACCGGTGCCTATACCGACTATCTCTACGCCCGGCTGCAGCGGAAGGGCTACCTGTTCCGCGATGCACAGCGTCTGATCAACAACGACCGCAATCACTTCGCCGCCTGCATGGTGGCACTCGGCGACGCCGATGGCATGGTGACGGGCATCACCCGCAATTATTCCACGGCACTTGAGGACGTTCGCCGCTGTATCGATCAGAAACCCGGCCACCGGGTGATCGGCGTGTCGCTGGCTCTCTGCCGTGGCCGTACCGTGCTGGTTGCCGATACGGCGGTTCACGATATGCCGTCTGCCGATGAACTGGCCGATATCGCCGAGGAGGCCGCCGGCCTCGCCCGCCGTCTCGGCTACGTGCCACGTGTGGCGCTTCTGGCCTATTCGACATTCGGCCACCCGTCGGGAGAGCGCTCGGAACGAGTCCGTGAAGCCGTCAAGCTGCTCGACAAGCGCCGTGTCGATTTCGAGTATGATGGCGAGATGGCGGCCGATGTGGCGCTGAATGCCAAGGTGATGGAGCAGTATCCGTTCTGCCGCCTGTCAGGTCCGGCCAACGTGCTGGTTATGCCGGCGTTCCACTCGGCTTCGATCTCGACCAAGATGCTTCAGGAACTGGGTGGATCGACGGTGATCGGCCCCCTGCTCGTCGGCCTCGACAAGTCGGTCCAGATCGTCTCGATGTCGGCCAAGGACAGCGATATCGTCAACATGGCGGCCCTGGCGGCGCACAACGCTAATAGCTGAGCGCGCATCTGAAACACAAAGAGCCCGCCCGGCAAACCCGAGGCGGGCTCTTTTTATGCGACATGTCGATCTTGATCAAAACACAACTGAATACACGTTCCGCAATATTGGAAGCCCGATCAAAACGTTCACTTGCATGTAAACTGCATTCCAGAACGCCAAGCGGCGCCTTCAGCTCGCGAAGCGGCCAGCATCGGCACCATAGTAATTCAGGTAGCGGCCGGAGATATTGGTGATCGGCAAAACGATCAGCACATCGGTGGTGCGGAACGCGTGATCGACCACGGCGCCATTCCCGACCATGGCGCCAAGGCGCATATAACCCTTGATCAACGGCGGCAAAGCGGCAAGCGCCTTGCGCATGTTGATGGCTTCAACCGGCATCAGGTCCATGGTGCGATAGAGTTCCGGGCGGGCAGACACGTCCCACTCGTCACGAACGACCACGTTATGATGCAGGAAAGACAGCGCCAACGCGTGCTCTTCGGGAATGACACCCGGAAACGAGCCGCAGCCAAACATGGCGTCGACGCCATACTTCAACGCATAGGCCCAATTGCCCTGCCATAAAAGCTCGACAGTGCGCTTGGTGCGGTATTCCGGCAGGACGCAGGAGCGGCCAAGCTCCATGAACTTCTTGTCCGGGTGCCGCTCGAGAAGCGAGCCGACCGAAAACTCCGAAGCCGAATAGAAGCCGCCTGTCCGGGTCGCGACGTCCTGGCGAAGCAGGCGATAGGTTCCGACGATCTGGTCTTCCGGGTCACCCTCGATCGACGTGTCGAGCACCAGAAGGTGATCGCAGACCAGGTCCCACGCATCGGCGTCACGTTTGCGGCGATCGGCGTCCAGCGGGATTTGCGCCTTCATCTCCTCGACGAAAACCTTGTAGCGGACCGCCTGCGCGGCATCGATTTCAGACGCGTTGCGGGCAAGCCGCGTCTCGAGATTGCCGATACGTCCGAGTATGTCATGCGCCGGGGCATTGACGCCCCGGACACGGGTCTGCGGCTGTTCAGCCACCACAACCAGATCCAGAGTTTCGATTGTCATCGTACGTCATCCTAGTCGCTTTATCCTGCCCGGCTTAAACCATGTTTCTGCGACAGGATAGTGACATCGAAGGCCCAAGAAAACCGTCAAAGTCACGAAGCAAGCAGGCGATCGATTTCAGCGGTCAGCGCTTTCGGGTCCGCGGGTTTGGACAACACCGCGCTTGCTCCGGCAGCCATGAGTTTCTGGCGCGTATCGAGCTGCGTGTCGGAGGTCAGAATGATGACCGGGACGGGCGCGCTGCCGGACTGACGCTCGTGCTCACGCAGCCGCTCCAGCATCGACAGCCCATCGCCGCCGGGCATATTCAGGTCGCTGACGATCAGTTCCGGGGCAATACGGACAGCGGCTGGCGCATCAAACAACGTTAGGGCAAGCACGGCAAAATCATCGACGACGCGAACGGTATGGCCGGCTTTCTCCAGAACAGAACGCACCATGAGGGCATTGATCGGATCGTCCTCAGCCAAGAGCAGACCGCCTTCGGCCGGCCTGTCCCGCTGCGCGGGGACCTCGCGCAGCATCGGGCGGTTGTCGTTGAATGCGTCACGCACTTCCATTCCTTTCATGCGGCCTCGCAGCACCTCGACCAGAGATTTTTCCCGCAGCGGCCTGATCAGCCACGCATGATAACCATCCATCTGGTTGATCTGCCGGCCGTTGCGTTCTTCCGGATTGATCAGATAGGTCTTGCGCAGCTTCTGCTGTTCGAGGCTTGGCATCTGCGCCAAAAGCCGGCGAAACTGTGCGGCGTGGCGATGATCGACGATGATGTCGGTCAGTGGCATCCCCGTGGACAGCGCCCGCACGGCGGCGGCCTGCGCATCTTCTATCGTTTCGGCGCGTTCGCAGAAACCGCCGAGCGTCCGGATCGTCGCAAAGAGCGCGGCCGAGGCAGGGCCAGCCGGTGCCATGACCAGCACGCGGGACATTCCCAGCACGTCTTTTCTGGCGAGAGAGGCATTCGCGAGATCACACCCCAGGGCGGGGAAGCGGATTTCAAACGTGCTACCTGTCCCGGGAACGCTGGAGAGCGTCAGTGAACCGCCAAACTCCTCCATGATCCGCCGGGAGATAGCGAGACCGAGACCTGTGCCGCCGGCACGCTGGGATCTGGCCCCAGCTTGCTCGAATTCATCGAACACCCGAGCCTGTTCCCGCGCGTTCATGCCGGGCCCGGTATCATTAATACTGACGATAATCGTATCGCGCTCCCGCGCGGCGCTGACAAGCACACCGCCGGTATGGGTGAACTTGACCGCATTGCCAATGACGTTGAACAGAACCTGACGCAGCCGGGCCGCGTCGAAATCCATCAGGCCCGGCACGTCCGCGGCAATGGTGGCGCCGATCTCGATACCCTTTTCATGCGCACGGTGCGACAGCATCTCGACGACGCTTTCAATCGTTTCGCGCAACGGTTCCGGCGCCGGGCGCAATTGAAAGCGGCCAGCCTCGATCGAGGAAAAATCGAGCAGATCATCAACCAGTTGCACCAGCGCATGGCCTGACTGGCGCATGCCGGCGAGGTAATTCTTCTGCTCGCTCGTCAACCGCGTCTGGCTGATCAGATGGCTCATGCCGAGAATGCCCGACAGTGGCGTGCGGATTTCATGGCTGACGGTCGCCAGCAATCGTGACTTCGCCTGGCTCGCCTGTTCGGCGCGGCGGCGCGCCTCCTCGCTTTCGCGGGCGATACGGCTTTCCTCAGTGACATCCCGGGCGATGCTGTGAAGCATAAAGGCACCACTGGCTGGCTCGCGGGCGATCACGTCGTGCCAGTCGAATATTTTCGTCCCCGCATCCGTGACGATGCGAACCCGGTAGTGATTGGAGCCGGGGGCCGGTTCGAAGTCGATCCCGAGCGCCTCGCAGGTCCGTCCTTCGGGCTTCAACCAGCCTGTCAGGCGGCAAAATACCGAATTGGCCTGAACGATCTTGCCGCCCGGCTCGCGGATGATGGCGATATCGCCGAGGGCATCGTGAATGGTGGAGAGAAGCTGCGAGGTCTCGCTGCGCTCCCAGCGGCTATCGCTGGCTTTTTCGTCCCGGATGCGCCCCTTGGCTTCGGCGGGCCCGGCGACGGATCCGTACCAATCTTTCAGCAGCAGGGCCGCGCCAGTGACACCGGCAATAGCCAGACCAGCCGAAAGCAAATAGAACCCGGCATCAATGCCTGCGCCGAGAACAGCGGCCGAGCCGAGCAGCCCAACGCCGGCAAGGGCCGGTTTCAATCCCGGATAACGCTCCTTCGCTCCACCGGGACCTTCTTCCGGTTCCAGCGAATGCGGATCTTCGGCCAAGGGCGCATCAGATGCGCGCCTGTTGTTCAACGTCCGCTTCGGTGCGCTGAACTCAACAGTAATCCGTTTTCTCAGGTTTGGCAGGTCGCTCATGACGCTTGGCCTAGCATGGCAAGCGTTTTGATTGGCTTCAGCCGGTCTCTAAGATTTTAGCGATCCTGCTTTTTCATGTGCAGGATTTCGTCGAGAATGATCGAACCAGCGCCGATCGTAATGAAACTGTCGGCGAGGTTGAAGACGGCAAAAGACCATGTCGGCAGGTGAAACAGCACGTAGTCGATGACATAGCCGAAGATCAGGCCATCGATCACGTTGCCGATGGCTCCTGCGATGATCAGCGCATAGCCGAGATGCGTCAGGAAACGATCGGCCGGCGTCTTGCGCCAGAGCCAGATGACGAAGGCCACCACCACAATTCGAAGACCGATGATGGCCCAGCGCTCGACGCCTGAAAACAGCGAAAAGGCAACGCCGTAATTGTAGACGCGGTGGAGAGCCAGGAATGGCAGGACGGCAACACTTTCGCCATAGGGCAGCCAAAGTTCGACGGCGGCTTTGATCGCCTGATCAAGCAGGACGGCGACGACGATCAGGATTGCGACCGGCACCGGGCGCGAAAAAAGGGCAGTCTTTTGCATCAGGTTCTATCGTCCAGCGTCAGCAGATGGCGGCGCGCCTCAAACAGCATGATGCCGGTGGCGATGGCCAGGTTGAGCGAATCGGCCCGGCCTTGCTGCGGAATCCGGGCAAGCGCCGTCGCCTCCCTCGCAAGCTCCTCCGGTAAGCCAGCCTGTTCATTGCCCATCAGGATGACGACAGGCTTCTTGCGGTAGTCGATGGTGCGATAATCGACGGCACCGGCAAGATGAGTGGCGGCAAGCTGCACGCCGGCTGCCTTCTGCCACTTGATGAAGTCGCTGACATTGGCGCGCATCAGCGGCATCGCAAACACCGACCCCATGGTGGCGCGGACCGTTTCCAGCGAAAACGGATCCGTGGTCTCGCCGACGAGGATGACGCCGGAGGCACCTGCGGCATCAGCCGTGCGGATAATTGTGCCGAGATTGCCGGGATCGCGGACGCGGTCGAGCGCCACATAGGTTTCGCCTAGCACAGGCTTTACGTCACGCAGGTTGGCGTAGCGCTGTTCGAAGACGCCGACCACCATCTGCGGATTATCGCGCCGGGTGATGGCGGAGAGCACTTTCTCGCTGACTTCAAGAACGAGCCCGCCGGTGGCAACCGTCTTCAGCGCGACCTGCTCGACCTGCGCCTTGCCCTTGGCGGCTTTCGCGTAGACCAAGGTCTTAATGGTCCAGCCAAGGTCCAGCGCATCGATGACCAGCTTGAGACCTTCGGCGATGAAGGAACGGGTTTCGTCGCGCTCCTTCTTGTTGGCGAGTGCCTTGATGTCCTTGATGATCGGATTGGCAAGGCTGGTGACTTCCTTCACCTGGCCGACACGCCGGGGTCCCTGATTATAGTCGTTCATTTCGGCACCCAACGGGAAAAGAGAGAGGTGGACAGCGCACGGCCCGGCTCGTTGCCGTCAAGACCGCCTTCGCGCAGGATCAGTTCGCCCGATTCCACTGCACCGCCGCGGCCGCGCATCGTTTCACGCATCAGTTCGTGGATGGAATAGAAGCTTGCGCGGATCGAGTAGGCGGTCAGCACCAGGCCCTTGGCATCCGGCGACAGGATTTCGCGGCAGATATCCAGCATCAAGGCAAGATGATCGAAAAGCTGCCAGACCTCGCCATTGGGACCGCGGCCAAATTTCGGCGGATCGGTCAGGATGATGTCGTAGCGGCTGCCGCGGCGCTCCTCGCGCTGGATGAACTTCATCGCGTCTTCGCAGATCCAGCGGATCGGCAGATGGTCGTTGCGGCCAAGCGCCTGGTTTTCGCGCGCCCAGCCGATCGCCTTCTTCGAGGCATCGACATGGGTGACCTCGGCGCCTGCCTTCGCGGCGATCAGCGAGGCAACACCGGTATAGCCGAACAGGTTGAGAACCTTCAGCGGCCGGCCCGCCGTCTCGATCTGCTCCTTCATCCAGCTCCAGTGGGCCAGCTGTTCCGGAAAGACGCCGACATGGCGAAATGCGGTGAAGCGACCGTAGAACTCGGCGTCGAGAATCTGCATCGGCCAGGTTTCGCCAAGCGCCTGCCGCGGGAAGCGCCAGCGCCCCATGCCGTCTTCGTCGGTATCGCCGGTGAAAATCGAATCGGCATTGTCCCAGACATGCGCGGGCAGCGTCTTTGGCCACAGCGCCTGCGCTTCGGGGCGAACGATACGGTAAGGGCCATATTGTTCGAGCTTCAGGCCATCGCCGCTGTCGATCAGGTGATAATCGCGCGCCCCCTTGGTTTCAAGGATGATCGGGATACGCTCGTCCGGCTTGGTGCCGGTGCGGATACGCACCTCGGCACGCGGCGCTGGATCCGAAGCCGCCGATTTTGCCGCTGTTTTCTCCCCGAACGCCTTGGCAGGAGGCCGCACCTCACCGCTACGCATCGCCTGGGGTTTGGATTGCTGCGGCTTGGATTGCGATGACCGGCTGGCCGGTGCCTGCGCGGCACGGCCCTGCACGCCGCGCGACGACGTTGCCGGTGCGGTTTTGCCCTTTGGCCGTCTGTCTTTATCTTTCACGCCGTTTCGCCCGTCAGCTGCTAGTGTTCAAAGGCTGCAAATAGCACCGCTCTTTCTCTTGGCAAAGCTGTTTCCGATCTGCGATACATTTGGGCAGACATGATCAGGGAGGATCATCATGGAGATGCAGGGCGAAGAACGCATTGCTGCGCGCCGCGATATCGTTTGGGCGGCGTTGAACGATCCCGAGATTCTGAGGCAATGTATTCCCGGCTGCCAGTCGCTGGAGCTGACGTCGCCGACCGAACTCTCAGCCACAGTCAAGATCAAGATCGGCCCAGTTTCGGCTTCCTTTTCCGGCGATGTGGTGCTGTCCAACATCGACGCACCCGAAAGCTATACGATTTCCGGTGAGGGCAAAGGCGGCATTGCCGGTTTTGCCAAGGGCGGCGCGGATGTTGTTCTCAAGGAAGATGGCGACGAGACCATTTTAACCTACGAGGCCAAGGCCGAAATCGGCGGCAAGCTGGCACAACTCGGCTCGCGGCTGGTAGGCTCCAGTGCCAAGAAGCTTGCCCAGCAATTCTTCGCAGACTTCAATGCGGCCGTGACGGCGCAGGCTGCAGCAAACAGCTGAACGGAATTATTTGGAGGAGGCCGGAAGCAGCGTTTGTGCGGCAATGGTTTCGGCGCGCGCGCGGTGCTTGTCGGCTTCCGCATGCCATTTCACCGCTTCATGCGCCTCGTTGCGGGCCCGCTTGCGATATTTGCCCTGGGTAAACCACGTGGTCAGCGAGCCGACGATCATGCCGAAGATCACCGCGAGAAACAGGAACACGAAGAAGGGTGCCGAGGCCGACAGGACGCTGTCGGTGGGATTGAACGGATTGAGCGCCAGCGTCACCATCTGCCGGTTGGCGACGGACAGCACGATCAGGATGATCGCGACCGGAACCAGCACCACGATGTTCAACAGCTTCTTCATCATCATTCCACGTCTCCGTCATGTCGCCTGCCCGGCGCATTCAAGCACCGGGCGGACGTTTCATTCATCATCTTCGTCATCGGCGCCAGGATTAAGGCGCTCGCGCAATTCCTTGCCGGTCTTGAAGAAGGGAACCCATTTTTCCTCGACGAAGACGCTGTCGCCGGTGCGCGGATTGCGGCCGGATCGCGAAGGCCGGTTTTTCACCGAAAACGCGCCGAAGCCACGAAGTTCGACCCGGTTTCCGCCCGCCAGGGCATCTGTAATCTCATCAAGAACGGCATTGACGATATTTTCGACATCACGGTGATAGAGATGCGGGTTGCGCGCCGCAACAATCTGCACCAGTTCTGACTTGATCACTGTCGCCCCCTGTTGTGAATTTGTATGTGATCTTAAAGCGTTAAGCCCATCGGACGGCCTTGTCCACCTCTTGTGCGGAGTAGCATGCCGTTTTCAAGCCTCCAAAAACGGCATCCAAAAGGCCATCGCGTCTTTTCAGTCGCCGCCAACCTGCCAAACGGAAACCAGACCGTCAAGAAACAACTTGTCCCGGCCCAAACTTTCGAGCGCGCCGAAAGACGGAAAAGCGTCATATCCCAAGGATTTGGCAAGAGCTGTAGCGGCCGATCCGAGCCCGAACGGTAAGGATGAACTGGGCGCCTTCCATTCGATCACATCCAGCCCCTTGCTAACCTTGCGGCTATCGAGGAAGGCGCGGATCTCGTCATCACCGCCGAGCTCATCGACAAGCTTCAACTTCAGCGCCTGGCGGCCGGTGAAAATCCGACCGTCGGCAAGCTTGAGGGCCTCATCGCGCGGCATTTTCCGCCGGTCGGCAACCAGATCGACGAACCAGTTGAAACTGTCATCGATCATCGCCTGGATCACTGCCTTGGCATCGTCGCTGGGCGGGTGGAACGGCGACGGTTCCGCCTTCAGAGGCGCGGATTTGATTTCCTCCAGCGACACGCCGATCTTGTCCATCAGGTTTTTGAACTGCGGATACTGGAAGATCACACCGATCGAGCCGGTGATCGAGCTATCCCCTGCCACAATACGGTCGCCGGCAAGCGCGATCATATAGCCTGCGGAGGCAGCCAGCGTGCGTACATCGGAGACAACCGGCTTCTTGGCCGCAACCTTGCGGATGGCCTTGAACAGCACTTCGCCGCCATAAGTCGTCCCGCCCGGCGAGGAAATGGTGACGACCAGTGCCTTGACCGCATCGGTTTTGGCGATGGTGTTCAACCGCTCCAGCAGTTCGCGGTCATCCTGGATGATGCCGGAAATGGTAACGCGGGCAATATGTGGCTGACTGAGGCCACCCGCCCGGCCTGTGCCGGAATAAAAATAGGCGGCAACGCCTGCGCAAAGTACAAGAGCAATGGCCACAAGCCGCCAGAAACCGAGCTTCCGCCGCAGTTGGCGCCGGTCGGCGATGGCAAGCTGATCCATGGTCTTTCCTCCTGTTCAGGGGTATTGGGGACAAACGGCCCGGCGCGAGAAGCGCACGGTTTCATAGCGCCAGCGCGGCCGTGTTGTAACCCGGCTTGAACAAAATTCGCGCCTCACATTGTGGTGGAACAAAAAAATCTCCATATTCGCGCTCACTCACATCGCTTGACAGCCAAGGCAAATGCGCATTTGCGCCGCGATGTATTTTGAATAACGGGTCTATTTCATGCTGAATGACGTGCAATTTACCGGCGCCTTGCCGCATTCGGGGCCGATCCTGACCGACGCTTATACGGTCGCGGCGCGCCACTCGAGGCGGGTCAAGCGGCTGAAAGTCATACTGCCTCTGATCGCGGTGCTCATCGGTGCCATCTTCGTTGCCGTTTCCGTGGTGCGGGCTTTTCTGCCAGAAAACGTCACGATCGAGAACGCGACAATCGAAAATGGCAAGATCGTCATGCAGAACCCGGCGATTTCCGGGCGCAACAAGCAGGACATCAGCTATTCGATGAAGGCGACGCGGGCGCTGCAGGACATCGCCAATCCGGACATCATCACCCTTGAGACGATCCATGCCGAAATGCCCGTCAACGACACTTTGATTGCCACCGTCGAGGCGATCAGCGGTATTTATGACCGCGGACGCAACACGCTGGATATGAATGCCCCCTTCAGCATTACCATGAACAATGGGCTGATCGCCGATTTCGAAGCGGCCTATCTCGATATCAATGCCGGTGAGATGGAAACGAAGAAGCCGATCGCAATCACCATGAAGGGCGGTTCCATTGTTGCACAGTCGTTGAGAATGACGGATAAGGGACGCATTGTTACATTTGAAGGCATGGTAAAGGTCGTTGTCGATCCCGCAACCATCCGTAAAACCGCCAACTAGAAAACCGGGGCACATATGTCGGCCACTTCAGCCTTTTCCTTTCGGCTTGCCGGAACAGCCATTCTCTTAAGCCTTTTTGCCAGCGCCTCCATGTCTCCGGCCGCCGCCCAGGCGACCACGAGCAAGATGAAAGGCATGCAGCTTTCCAACAATGAGCCAATTCAGATCGAAAGCGACAAGCTTGAAATCAAGGATGCGGAAAGCAAGGCCATGTTCACCGGCAATGTGAAGGTCGTTCAGGGAACGACGACATTGCAGGCCGGTAAAATGGTGGTTTTCTACAAGAAGGGCGGCGGCTCGATTTCCGGCGGCAATGCCGAGATCGATCGCATTGAAGTCGATCAGAAGGTCTTCCTGCAATCGGGAACCCAACAGGCGACAGCCGACACCGGCGAATTCAACATGACGGCACAAACGCTGGTGCTGAAAGGCAAGCAGGTCGTTCTGTCGGAAGGCAAGAACGTTTTTAGCGGCTGCCAGCTGAACGTTCAGATGGACACCGGCGAGGCACAGCTCGAAGCCTGCGGCGGCCGCGTCCAGATTCAGCTCGACCCGAAGTCCCAGAAAACGAACTGATGCAGACGCCCACGTGAATATTCCCTTTCTTCACAAGCGCAAACGGGGCGCCAAACCTGAGGCTGCCCCGGCTGCCCGTGCCGTGGACAAGGCGCGCTATGAAGGCACGCTGATCGCGCGCGGCTTGACGAAGGCCTATCGCGGGCGGCGGGTCGTGGACGGCGTGTCGCTGGTCGTGCGCCGCGGCGAAGCCGTTGGCCTGCTCGGCCCCAACGGCGCCGGCAAGACCACCTGTTTTTACATGATCACCGGCCTTGTCCCTGTCGATGAAGGCTCGATCGAGATCAACGGCAACGATGTCACGTCGATGCCGATGTATCGCCGCGCCCGCCTTGGTGTCGGCTATCTGCCGCAGGAGGCCTCGATCTTTCGCGGCCTCACGGTCGAGGAGAACATCCGGGCCGTCCTTGAGGTTCATGACAAGAACAGCGAACGGCGCGAAAGCAAGCTGAATGAACTGCTCAGCGAGTTCAATATTTCCCACCTGCGCAAATCACCGGCCGTCGCGTTGTCCGGCGGCGAACGGCGCCGGCTGGAAATTGCCCGGGCGCTGGCGACAGACCCCACGTTCATGCTGCTCGACGAGCCTTTTGCCGGCGTCGATCCGATTTCCGTTGCCGACATCCAGGCGCTGGTGAGGCATCTGACGTCACGCGGCATCGGCGTGCTGATCACCGACCACAACGTCCGCGAAACACTGGGCCTGATCGACCGCGCCTACATCATCCATGCCGGCGAAGTGCTGACGCATGGACGGGCCAACGATATCGTCACCAACCCGGACGTCCGGCGTCTCTATCTCGGCGACAATTTCAGCCTCTGAGGCTCAAGCAGGAGGCGGCGGCAAGCCTGCCGCTTTCGGAAAAGAGCCTTTCAGCGCATCCGGGCAGCCTGCCTATTCACCTTATTTGCCGCTGCCGCTTGACCAAACCCCATTAATAAGCAATTTTTGGGCCAGTTGAAGAACCGGCAATTTCACCCCCTCGAAAGATGAGAGCCGGCTCCGGTCATCAAGCGGAGTTTTGCGTCAGAATGGCACTTTCGGCCAGCCTTTTCCTGCGTCAAAGCCAAACCCTGGCCATGACGCCGCAATTGATGCAGTCAATCCAGCTGCTGCAGATGACCCATTTCGAACTGAACCAGTTCATCGAGCTGGAAGTCGAGAAAAATCCCCTCCTGGAATTCGCGGCCAATGACGACGCGCCGGCCAGTCCAGACCGCCATGGCAAGGACGACCAGCATATCACCCAGGACGAGCGCAGCGATCGGGACAATGCCGAAAGCCCCGCATTCGATCCGATGGGTGACGTGTACGACAGCACGACGTCTGCGACCGGCGAACGGATGAGCGAACAGCTCGACGCCAATTTCGAAAATGTCTTTCCAGACGATACAGCGCCGCAGCGCGCCGATGCGCCAGAACTTCTCAGCCAGTGGAAATCCATGCCCGGCGGCGGTGAAGGCGAAAGCAGCGACGGCTACGACCTCGACGATTTCGTTGCCAATCGCGTCACGCTGCGCGATTTCCTCAACGAGCAGGTTCCCTTCAGCGTGCATGGCGCAGCCGACCTGCTGATTGCCCAGCACCTGATCGACCAGCTCGACGAAGCCGGCTACCTGCATGCGGATATCACCGAGACGGCGGAACGGCTCGGGTGCGCGGCGGCGGATGTAGCGCGGGTGCTCGACAGCCTGCAGCAACTCGACCCGCCGGGCGTCTTTGCCCGCTCCCTCAGCGAATGCCTGGCGATCCAGCTCAAGGCACGCAACCGGCTCGATCCGGCGATGGCCGCCTTGCTCGACAATCTGGAACTGCTCGCCCGGCGCGACTTTGCCAGCCTGAAGCGGATCTGTGGCGTCGACGAGGAGGATCTCATCGACATGCTTGCCGAAATCCGCAAGCTCGACCCCAAGCCCGGCACCGGCTTCGAGGCAAGCCCTTCGGAAGCGATCATGCCGGATATCGTCGTGCGCCCGGCGCAGGACGGCAGCTGGGCGGTGGAACTCAATCCCGACACGCTGCCGCGCGTTCTCGTCAACCAGACCTACTACGCAACGGTTTCCCGTCATGCCCCGAAGAACAGCGCGGACCATGCCTTCTTGACGGAGTGCCTACAAACGGCCAATTGGCTGACCCGCAGCCTTGACCAGCGCGCCAAGACGATCATGAAAGTGGCGACGGAGATCGTGCGCCAGCAGGACGCCTTCCTGGTTAACGGCGTCGATCATCTGAGGCCGCTGAACCTCAAGACGGTCGCCGATGCGATCAAGATGCATGAATCGACCGTCAGCCGCGTTACGTCGAACAAATACATGCTGACGCCACGCGGACTGTTCGAGCTGAAATACTTCTTCACCGTCTCGATCGGATCGGCGGAAGGCGGCGACGGCCACTCGGCAGAATCCGTGCGGCACCGCATCCGTAACATGATCGTGCTGGAAAGCCCGGACGCTGTTCTTTCGGATGACGATATCGTCGATCTCTTGAAAAAAGGGGGCGTCGATATCGCCCGCAGGACTGTGGCGAAATACCGCGAAGCGATGAACATCGCCTCCTCCGTTCAGCGCCGAAGAGAGAAAAAGGCACTCGCGAAGGTCTCCGCCTGACTGTTTGGAGCGCTTGACCACAACCGCATAAATTACACATACTTATCCCCGATATCCCGGCTTTTCACGGGCTTTCGGCCTCAAATTATGGTTTCCTTAACTGTTTCGTTGACTCCAGAAGCAACCGGTAGTATGAGGCCGCCGCAATGGGCACGGGCATAGAGCCTGCCTCAAGTATACCCCTCCAAATCCTGGCCGTTCTGACGCAATTTTTTTTTGCGTGCGTGAAATGCTTGGATGACGGATGCGGTTGGAATAGACTGGCTACGCAAATCACGAAAAGAGAGGAAACTCCATGAGTGTGCGTGTATCCGGTAAACACATGGAAATCGGCGAAACGTTTCGTCTTCGGATCGAAGACCAGATCGAACAAGCTGTAACCAAATATTTTGACGGAGGGTATTCAAGCCAAGTCACTGTGGAAAAGTCTGGATCGCGTTTCAGCGCCGATTGCAAGATACACCTCGATTCTGGTGCTGCCTTGCAGGCGAGCGGCGAAGCAAACGACCCGCAAGCGGCATTTGACGCAGCGTCGGAGCGGATTGCCAAGCGCATCCGCCGGTACAAGCGCAAGCTCAAGGACCACCACAATGGCAATGGCCATGCTGGATTTGCCGAAGTAGCCTACACCGTAATGGATTCAGTGCCCGACGAAGACGATGAGCTTCCGGACAATTATGCACCGACGATCGTTGCGGAGAGTTCAAAACAACTGAAGACGATGTCTGTCGCAAACGCCGTGATGGCGCTCGACATGACAGATGATCCCGTTCTGATGTTCCGTAGTCCTGGTAATGAACAGTTGAATATCGTCTATCGACGCAACGATGGAAACATTGGCTGGATCGACGCAGCCAATATAAAGAGCTAAGTAGATATCGTCCGGGGCCGGTCAGCCGGTTCCGGACGGTCTGCTTTTTTCTGGTGGTTTACGCATGGAAGACCGTTGACGGTCCGCCGGTAAAGCGCCGAGAGAAAGATGGATGGGAGCCGCCGTCCGGCATTTTGCCGGGCGATGCGGTTTCTACCTGCGAACGAGGACAAAAGAATGGCATTGGCAGGCTTGCTGCAGCAGAATGCGATACTTCCGGCCATGAAGGCCAATTCGAAGAAGCAGTTGCTTCAGGAATTGGCGGCAAAAGCATCCAAGATCACGGATTTGCCCGAACGGGAAATCTTCGACGTTATCCTTCAGCGCGAACGACTGGGCTCGACCGGTGTCGGCAATGGCATTGCCATCCCGCATGGCAAGCTTGGCCATCTGACATCGATCGTCGGTATTTTTGCGCGCCTGGAATCGCCGGTCGATTTCGAAGCGCTGGACGACCAGCCGGTCGATCTGGTCTTTCTGCTGCTCGCGCCGGAAGGCGCCGGCGCCGATCATTTGAAAGCCTTGTCACGGATTGCGCGCGTGCTGCGCGACCCGGAAATGGTTGCCCGGCTGCGCGCGACGGATTCCGCATCGGCTATCTACGCCTTCCTCAGCGACGATCAGGCCTCCAACGCGGCCTGATCCGATCCCTCAATACAGGTTATGCTGATTGAGATGGTCGATGAAAATGCGAAACAGCTCCGCCTGGCTGGAAATGGCCAGGCGCTTGTAGATGTTCTTGCGGTGAATGCGCACCGTCCCTTCCGAAATGCCGATGCTTTCACCGATCGATGCGTTGCTGTGTCCGCGCAGGATAAGCCGCACGATGTTGCGCTGCTGCAGCGTCAACCGGTCGGCGCAAAGCCGGCCAAAAGCTTCCTCCATCAGATCATCCTGACCGGCCTGCGGAAATGCGCGGATTGTCTCGCGCTTCCAGCTTGACCGGATTGCCGCCTGTACGATCGGCTCGTAGGCGCGCAGGTTCTCCAGTTCGCTGTCGCTGAATCCCGAATGGCCCTTCACCCGCATCAGCGAATAGGTGGCCGTGAAACCGCCATCCAGCGGTACCAGAAATCCGATTTCCTCGACCAGCGATCCTTCCTCCGTCGATACACACGGATGAACCTCCCGCGAAGTGCTGAACTGCGTGTCGAAAAACTCATCCGGCGCCAGATCCCGCATCCGCCATAGGCCGGCCGGGTGACTGTTGTTGCAGGCGACATAAAACGGATCGAGCAGATAGGCGCCGCCGAGATAGGCTGCCCAGGCCTTGGGTGCAACATGCCGGGTATAACCGTCATGCAGCAGGAGCGGACGGGCATCGTAGGGAAAGACGAAGACGCCGGACAAATCGAAACCGGCGACCTGTCGCAGCATGGCATCGAGCGCGTCGCCGAATCCCGGCGTCGAGAGACCATCAATCAACGCGGCAATCTGGCGGGATTCGTCGGGCAGCAAAGCGGACTTTCCTTCGTCAAGCGATCTATCCCCTATGGGATATCGACAGCCCCCATTGCGTCAACAATAATCCTTGAAAAGCAAGAGCACGAGGAGAACGGCAATGGCAGGCAGACTTTCAGGAAAGACCGCACTGATCAGCGGAGGCGCTGGAGGATGCGGCCTTGCGGCCTCCCAGCTTTTTGCCCGCGAGGGCGCACGCGTCGGCATCGTTGACCTGCCGCGCAGCAAGGGCGAAGAGGTTGCTGCCCAAATCCGCGCCGAGGGTGGACAGGCCGTCTTCGCACCGGCGGATGTTTCCGTCTCCTCAGAGGTCAAGGCAGCTGTCAAAGCAGTAGAGGATGCGCTTGGATCGATTACCGTTCTCTTCAATCATGCCGGCATTCTCGCCGTCGGACCTTTCCTGGAAACGGAAGAGGATGAGTGGGACCGGCTGATGGCGGTCAACGTGCGCTCGATGTTCCTGATGACCAAGGCCGTGCTGCCCGGCATGCTGGCGGCCGGTGGCGGCAGCATCGTCTCGACCTCCTCGATCTCGGCCGTTGCCGCGACGCCGATGGAGGTGCTTTACGACACGACCAAGGGGGCCTGCCACATGTTCGCCCGGGCGATTGCGGTGGAATTCCGCGACCGCGGTATCCGCTCAAACGCTGTCTGCCCCGGCTTCATCGCCACCGACCACGGCAAGCGCGAGCTGGTCGGCCTTGCCAAATACGGCGTCGATGTTTCCGATGCGGCGATTGCCGCCCAACAGGGCCGGATGTGTGATCCGATGGAGGTGGCGCAAGCCGCGCTGTTCCTGGCGAGTGATGAGTCGAGCTTCGTCAACGGCACGCATCTGTTTGTCGACAACTGCTTCACAGCGGTCTGAACAATCAAGGGGAGAATGGGATCATGATGGAAGCAGGCGGCCACTGGCGCAACTGGGTGGGAAATCAATCGTGCATCGTCCGGCACCGGGGCGCGCCCGACAGCGAGGCGGCTCTGGCCGAAATGGTCCGGGAGGCAACCTCGAACGGTTTGAACGTTCGCTGTGCCGGTTCGGGCCATTCGTTCACGCCGGTGGCACTGACGAGCGGGCTACACCTGACGCTCTCTGGCCTGCAGGGCATCAGCCATATCGACACGGCGCGCAAGCGCGTCTCCGTCTATGCCGGCACGACGATCAACACGCTCGGCAAGGCGTTGAAGCGCAACGGCCTGTCGATGATCAACCAGGGCGACATCGACAGCCAGGCACTGGCAGGCGCCTTGACTACAGGAACCCACGGCACCGGCATCAAGCTTGGCAACATGGCCTCGCAGATCGTCGGCATGCGGCTGGTACAGCCGGATGGCAGCATCCTTTCGATCGACGACAGCGAACCGGACATGCTGAACGCCGTCCGCGTTTCCATCGGCATGCTCGGCGTCATCTCCGAAATCACCCTGCAGGTGATGGACAGCTACAATCTGCATGAAAAACTGTGGCGTTGCACCTTTGACGAATGCATGGAGCAACACGACGATCTCGCCGCCAACCACCGGCATTTCGGCTTCTTCTGGTGCCCGGTGCCGGAAAGCCGCCATTGCTACTGCCTGCCGGACACATCTTCTGTCTCGACCACCACGAGCCTTTCTGACGTCTGCGAGATGAAGACCATCGACATCACCGATCAGCCGCCGATGGAGAGCGCGTTCGAGAAAGTCGCCTATTCCTCGGAAATCTATCCGATCGAATATGTGCCGAACTTCCACGAACTCGAATACGCAGTGCCGGTCAAATACGGCAAGCAGGCCTGCACCGAAGTGCGCAAGCTGATGCTGGAGAAACACCCGACCTGCATCTACCCGATCGAATACCGCTTCACCGCCGGCGATGGCGGC
Source organism: Rhizobium sp. Root1334 (assembly GCF_001426665.1). Taxonomy (GTDB): domain Bacteria; phylum Pseudomonadota; class Alphaproteobacteria; order Rhizobiales; family Rhizobiaceae; genus Pararhizobium. The sequence goes on from NZ_LMEY01000001.1 coordinate 1,133,782, forward strand.
TGGATCAGCCCGTTCTTCGAACAGGATTCGATCACGCTCTCGGTCTCGGGCCAGCCGGGCACGGACTACTGGAACTATCTGAAGGATGTCGACGATATCCTGCGCCAGTTCGGCTCGCGCCCGCATTGGGGCAAGCTGCATTTTCTGGGGAGCGAGGACGTGACGGCGCTCTATCCACGCGCAGGGGATTTCCGGGCGCTGCGCAACAAGCTCGATCCGGAAGGGCGGTTCCTGAATGATCACTTGAAACAGTTGTTTGGGTAATATTATGCAGTCTGGCCGTCGCGACAGATAATGCACTGCCACGCAAATTGTTGGGAGACGGTGAGCGTGGTAGAGACATCAAGCGCTCATCGTTCGTGAGCGATCTCGCGGAAATGGGCGGATGGGAGGCTGACCATGAACGGTGCTGATATTCTGTGCGATGTGCTTTTGGCCAATGACGTCAACGTCTGCTTCGCCAACCCGGGCACGTCGGAAATGCATTTTGTCGCGGCTCTCGATCGCCGGCCGGACATGCGTTGCGTGCTGGGGCTTTTCGAGGGCGTGGTGACAGGCGCTGCCGATGGTTACGCGCGGATGACCGGCCGCCCGGCCGCGACGCTGCTTCATACGGGGCCGGGATTGGCAAACGGGCTCGCCAACCTGCACAATGCCAGGCGCGCCCGCGTTCCGATGATCAATGTCGTCGGCGACCATGCCTCCTACCATCTTCCGCTCGACGCGCCGCTGACAACGGACATCGAGAGCCTGGCTGCGCCGATGTCCGACTGGGTACGGCGGATCGAAGGGCCGGACGACGTTGCCGCGGCAACGAAAGCGGCGATCCAGGCCTCGATGTCGCCTCCGGGCATCGCGACCCTGATTCTGCCTGGCGACGCGGCATGGGGTGAGGCAAAGCCACCTGCATCGGCAGTGATCAATCGTCCCCAGCCTTCCGCTACCAAGGATGAGGCAATCCGCAGTGCAGCGGAAGCGATCCGCAAAGCTCGCGGCCGGAGTGCATTGCTTGTCAGGGGATTGGCAGCACAGGCTGGCGCCCTGGAGATCGCCGGGCAAATTTCCGCAGCGCTCGATGTGCGCCTGTTCGGCGAACCGCAGGTCGCGCATATGCAGCGCGGTGCCGGCCGTGTGGCACCAACCCGCATCCCCTACCCCATCGACGCGGCATTGGAGATGCTCGCGGATATTGACGTTCTTATCCTTGTCGGAGCATCGGAGCCGGTTGCTTTCTTCGCGTATCCGGGCAAGCCCGGTCGGCTCGTTCACAAAGGCTGCCAAGTCATGACCTTGGCAGATCATGGCGCGGACCTGAAGGCGGCACTGGAGGGGCTTCGGGATGAACTGGGGATCAAAAGCTCCCAGGCCGTACTGCTGGCAAAGACAATCCCGGATGAAGGGCGGCCGAGCGGAGCACTGTCGGAAGACGCAGTCGCCGTGATCGTGGCGCAAAAACTCCCGGACAATGCCATCGTTTGCGATGAAGCCATCACCTCCGCGCGAAGGTTCTTTGCTTTATCCGAACGGTCGGCTCCCCATGACTTCATGATGAACACGGGGGGCGCCATCGGCATCGGCATCCCCCTGTCGATCGGCGCCGCGATCGCCTGCCCTGACCGGAAGGTCCTGAACCTGCAAGCTGACGGAAGCGGGATGTATACCGTTCAGGGCCTGTGGACCCAGGCCCGGGAAAATCTCGACATCATCACGATCGTCTTTGCCAATCGCACCTACGCGGTGCTGCATGGGGAAATGCGCAATGTCGGCGTTCAGACGATCGGCGAAAACGCCCGGAAAATGCTCGATCTCGACAAGCCGACGCTGGACTGGGTGTCAATGGCAAAGGGAATGGGCGTTGAGGCTGCGCGTGCCAGTACCTGCGAGGCATTTATCTCTCTCCTCGACCATGCACTGTCGCGTGGCGGCCCCTTCTTGATAGAAGCCGTCATCTGACGGGTAACCGTAACGACCCCGAGAGCCCCGTATCAAACCGGTACGACCGGGCTTTACCTCCCCCTTGAGAGGGAGGCAGCAGCGAAGCTGCGGGTGGGGGTGAATGTCAGGGGCGCACAAAGATCACCCCACCCCGGCACTGCGTGCCGACCCTCCCCCTCAAAGGGAGGGTAGAAATCAAGCCGCCGGTGTTTCGTCCGTTGCAGGTGCCTTCGGGCCGCCCTTGGAGACGCCAACCATGGCGGGGCGCAGGACGCGCTCGCCGATCGTGTACCCGGCCTGAACGACCTGGACGACGGTATTGTTCGGTACTTCCGGATTCGGAACTTCGAACATCGCCTGATGGAAGTTCGGGTCGAACTTCTGGCCGACCGGCTCAAGTTTCTGGACGCCGTGACGCTCAAGCGCCGACAGCATGGCGCGCTCGGTCATTTCCACACCCTCGATCAGCGAGTTGAGACCGACATCGCCGGCATCGCGGGCTTCGGCCGGGATGGCGTCCAGCGCACGGCGGAGGTTATCCGAGACGCCGAGCATGTCGCGGGCAAAGCCAGCGACGGAGTAGGACTTGGCGTCCTTGACGTCGCGCGCGGTGCGGCGACGCAGGTTGTCCATTTCGGCGGCAAGGCGCAGATAGCGGTCGCGCATGTCCGCGGCTTCTGCCCTGGCAAGCTCCAACGGATCCGGCTCGGAAACGGCTGCATCGACCTGCTCATCGGCGGCTTCGGCATAGGCTGCAGCGGCTTCGTCCGCGTTCACTTCAGCACCATGTTTGTTCATATCGTCGGTCATGACGGTCTCCGGAATGTCAGTATGTCTAGGATTTGGTGTCGATATCGAGCTTTGAGGCCGAAAAATCAAGGGTGCAATCGAAAGCTGCCGGAAAAACCGGCCGCTTCACGGCTGGTTACCGCGACAAACGCGACATCAATTGCGCAGTATAGTCCACCATCGGCACGATGCGCGAATAATTCAGCCGGGTTGGGCCGATGACGCCGACGGCGCCGACGATCTTGTCGTCGCTATCCTTGTAGGGGGCGACGATCAGCGACGAACCGGAGAGCGAGAACAGCTTGTTTTCCGACCCGATGAAGATCCGCACCCCCGGCCCGCTTTCGGCCAGGTTGAGGATTTCGATCAGGCTGTCCTTCTTTTCCAGATCGTCAAACAGCATGCGCAGCCGGTCGACATCCTCGGCACCAGCGAGGCCTTCCAGAAGATTGGCACGGCCGCGCACGATCAGTTGCGTCGGCTTGTCGTCCGCCTCGCTGCCCGACCAGATGGCAAGGCCGCGCTCGACCAGGTCCTGACTCAACGTATCTAGTTCGCGCCGGACGGTTTCCTTGACCTTTTCCAGCTGGCCGCGAACCTCTGGCAACGTCTGTCCGGCCAGATGGGCGTTGAGGAAATTTGCGGCTTCCGTCAGTTGCGAGCTGGTGACGCCGGCCGGAAGCTCGATGATCCTGTTTTCCACCTGGTCGTGTTCGCCGACAAGCACGGCGAGCGCCTTGGTCGGCGCCAGCCGCACGAACTCGACATGCCGCAGCACCGGGTCGTTCTTGGCGGTGATCACTAGCCCAGCCCCGCGCGACATGCCCGACAGCATCTGGCTCGCTTCGGTGAGCAGCGTTTCGACAGGCTGGTCACGATCGGCGCGGCGCACGTGCCGGTCGATCGAGGCTCGGTCTTCCGGCGAGAGATCCCCCACCTGCATGAAGGCATCGACGAAGAAGCGCAGGCCGTTCTGTGTCGGCAGCCGCCCGGCGCTGATATGCGGAGAATAGATCAGGCCGAGGTCTTCGAGGTCGCTCATCACATTGCGAACAGAGGCCGGCGACAGCGACATCGGCAGGATGCGTGACAGGCTGCGCGATCCGAGCGGCTCGCCGCTTTCCAGATAGCTTTCCACGATGCGGCGGAAGATTTCGCCCGACCGCTCATCAAGCGCCGAAAGCCTTTCCCGCATTGCAGATTTATCCAGCACCATTCGAACGCAAAAACCCATCCTGTTGAAGTCAATTGAAATATAGTGATCCCGGCCCGGATAGCAAAAGGGAAATTGGCTGGAAAGCCCGCCGTACAGCGCCTTTTGCCGCTCTCCACTCTTTTAGAGCAAATGATTTCCCTTCCTTCCAAGTTAGGTTAGAAGGCTGACAAACATCACAGGAGTTCATGATGCGGCCTTCCGGCAGAAAAACCGACCAGATGCGCAAGGTTACCTTCGAGCGCAATGTTTCCAAGCATGCAGAAGGTTCCTGCCTGGTGAAGTTCGGCGACACGCATGTGCTGGTCACGGCGAGCCTGGAAGAAAAGACGCCGCCGTGGCTGCGCAACAGCGGCAAGGGCTGGGTCACGGCGGAATACGGCATGCTGCCACGCGCCACCGGCGAGCGGATGAAGCGCGAGGCGGCTTCTGGCAAGCAAAGCGGCCGCACTCAGGAAATCCAGCGCCTCATCGGCCGGTCGCTGCGCGCCGTGGTTGACCTGCAGGCACTGGGCGAGCGCCAGATCTCAATCGACTGCGACGTCATCCAGGCCGATGGCGGCACACGCACCGCCTCGATCACCGGCGCCTGGATTGCGCTGCGCGATTGCCTCGCCTGGATGGAAGCCCGCAACATGATCAAGGTGGAAAAGGTCCTGAAGGACCATATCGCCGCGATCTCCTGCGGTATCTTCGCCAATCAGCCGGTCATCGATCTCGACTATCTGGAGGACTCGGCGGCTGAAACCGACGCCAATTTCGTCATCACCGGCTCCGGCGGCATTGTCGAGATCCAGGGCACTGCGGAAGGCAAGCCGTTCTCGGAAGAGGAATTCGGCACATTGCTCGGCCTCGCCAAGAACGGCATTGCCGAACTGGTTGGTCTGCAGAAGCAGGCTATCGGGGGCTGAGGACGCCTATGCGATCACTGCCCCTCATCCACACTATCGGGCACCTTCTCCCCGTCGTGACGGGGAGAAGGACCAGTCGGCAATCTCTGTCGTCCCCTCTCTCCGCGTGCTGGGAGAGGGCCAGGGTGAGGGCAACGCATGGATAAGCTGAAATTCGAAGGTATTCTGGAGACGGCGCTCTATGTTGACGATCTCGATGCGGCGGAGGCGTTTTACGGCTCCGTTCTCGGCCTTGAGAAAATCAGCCGCGGCGGCAACCGGCATATCTTCTTTCGCTGCGGCCCCGGCGTTTTGCTGATCTTCAATCCAGCCGAGACGATCAAGCCTCCGCCGGCAGACGGCCTGCAGGTTCCGCCGCACGGGACACATGGAAACGGGCATATGTGCTTGCGGGTCGCGAAAGGCCAGCTCGCGGCCTGGGAAGACAAACTGAAGGCTGCGGGCGTCGCGATCGAGACCGATGTCCATTGGCCATCCGGCTCCCGGTCCTTCTATTTCCGCGACCCGGCTGGAAACAGCCTGGAATGCGCCGAAGCCGGCCTCTGGGCTATCGACTGAAACGAATGGGCGGACTGTCCGCCGGATGAGAAAGACGCAGATGCGCAAGCTTGAAGACAAGACCCTGATCGTTGCCAGCCACAATGCCGGCAAGATCCGTGAAATCCGCGACCTGATCGGCCCGATGGGCTTTGAGGCCAAGTCGGCGGCCGATCTGAATTTCATCGAGCCGGACGAGACCGGCACGACCTTCGAGGAAAACGCCACGATCAAGGCGCTGGCCTCGGCAAAAGCCTCCGGCATGCCGGCGCTCTCGGACGATTCCGGCCTTGTCGTCGATGCACTGAACGGCGATCCCGGCGTCTACACCGCCAATTGGGCCGAAACCGCTGACGGCACGCGCGATTTCGCCATGGCGATGCACAAGGTCGAAACTGCCATCCAGGAAGCCGGTGCCACCGCCTTCGACAAGCGCACTGGCCGCTTCGTCTCGGTGCTCTGCCTTGCCTGGCCGGACGGCCATGTGGAGCTGTTCCGCGGCGAAGTGGAAGGCCACATCGTCTGGCCACCGCGCGGCACACAGGGATTTGGCTATGACCCGGTCTTTCAACCGCTCGGCTACGACACCACATTCGGCGAAATGAGCGCCGAGGAAAAGCACGGCTGGAAGCCGGGTGATGCCGAGGCGCTGTCGCACCGCGCGCGGGCATTCAAGTTTTTTGCCGAGACATGCCTGAGTGCTTGAAAACGTGAGCGCGAAACCTCTTCTCCCCAGCGGGGAGAAGTGCCGAACGTGGTGAGGCGATGAGGGGGCTTCGGCGCAGCCGGAGCCAGACCAAGGTGCCTTCGGCCCCCTCATCCGGCCTTCGGCCACCTTCTCCCCGCTGGGGAGAAGGGAACGCCGACAGGCGGGGTAACCCGGCTCCGATTTCAGACATAGAGATAAAAGACCAAACGGTATAAGAGACGGGATAGCGTTTAGCGTTTCCGGTCTCTAAATATGCGGACAACACGACCTTAACGACGCAGCGCACAAGCGCCTGAAAGACCCAGAACAGAATGGCCACTTTTTCTTCCATCGGTGACAACAAGGAGCCCGGTTTCGGGGTCTATGTGCATTGGCCCTTCTGTGCCGCTAAATGTCCCTATTGCGATTTCAACAGCCATGTCCGGCATCAGCCAGTCGACCAGCCGCGCTTTGTCAGCGCATTTCTGACCGAAATGGCGGCGATGCGGCATATGTCCGGGCCGCGCACCGTCACCAGCATCTTCATGGGTGGCGGCACGCCATCGCTGATGAACCCATCAACGGTGGAGGCCATTCTCGATGGTATCGCCAATCTCTGGCATGTGCCGGATGGTATCGAGATCACCATGGAAGCCAATCCGTCCAGCGTCGAAGCCACTCGCTTTCGCGGCTACCGCGCAGCCGGGGTCAACCGCGTTTCGCTCGGTGTCCAGGCGCTCAACGACCGGGACCTCAAATTTCTCGGGCGTCTGCACAACGTCGAGGATGCGCTGAAGGCCATCGGCCTGGCGCGGGATATTTTCCCGCGCATGTCGTTCGATCTGATCTATGCCCGCCCGAAACAGACGGTCGAGGAGTGGGAACAGGAACTGAAGCAGGCGGTTTCCTATGCGGTCGACCACCTGTCGCTCTACCAGCTGACGATCGAAGAAGGCACGCCCTTCTACGGGCTGCACAAGGCAGGCAAGCTGATCGTGCCGGACGGCGAGCATTCCGCCGTGCTGTACGAGGCGACACAGGAAATCACCGAAGGTTTCGGCATGCCGGCCTATGAGGTATCCAACCATGCCGCTCCCGGGGCAGAAAGCCGTCATAATCTTACCTACTGGCGCTATGGCGACTATGCCGGCATTGGCCCGGGCGCCCATGGACGCCTGACGCGTGGCCGCAACAAGATTGCCACCGCGACCGAGCGCAAGCCGGAAGACTGGCTGCAACTGGTCGAGGAGCATGGCCACGGCATGATCGATCAGGAAGTGCTGGGTTATGAAGAACAGGCCGACGAGCTGCTGCTGATGGGCCTGCGGCTGAAGGAAGGCATCGATCTCGTGCGCTGGCAGGACCTGTCCGGCCGCGAGCCGGATCCCGACCGCGAACAGTTTCTGATCGAACACGGCTTCATCGAGCGGCTCGGCAATTCCCGCCTGCGCTGCACCCCGGCCGGCATGCTGATCCTCGACGCCGTGGTTGCCGATCTCGCCTGTTGAGTTTTACTCGAAAGCAGCCAGATATTTTTTGGCAATCGCATCCAGCGCTTTCCGCTCTTCAGGCTCCAGCAGCGCCGTCAACCGGTGCTGGTTGGCGACGTGGGCGGTAACAGTGCGTTCGACCAGTTCGAGCCCCGGCTGTGTCAGGGCGATCAGCACGCTGCGGCGATCCTCTGGATTGGTCAGCCGCTCAACCAGACCTGCCTTTTCCAGCTGATCGATCCGGTTGGTCATCGTTCCCGACGTGATCATTGTCGTGCCCAGCAGGTCGCCGGGCGACAGTTGGTAGGGCTTGCCGGAGCGCCGCAGGGCCGCCAGCACGTCGAAGCTCGCCGATGACAGCCCGAATTCCGAAAATGTCCTATCGACCTCGCGGCCAAGATAGGTGGATAGCCGCGCCAGCCTGCCGAGCAGGCCCATCGGCTCGACATCGAGGTCCGGGCGCTCCCTGCGCCACTGCACGAGAATTCTATCGACGTGATCTTCATCCATGGTTTTTGGTACGCAGGATTCATCTTGACGTCAAGATAATCGATGTTATTCTCAATTTATCTTGAAATCGAGATACTTTAAATGAAGATAAAATCCTCCTCCCTCGCTGATATCGCCTTGACGGCGATTGCGCCCGCCATCTGGGGCAGCACCTATGTGGTCACCACCGAATTTTTGCCGCATGGCTATCCCCTGACAGTCGCCATGCTGCGCGCGCTTCCCGCAGGCCTGATCCTGCTTCTCATCGTCCGGCAATTGCCGCAGGGCATCTGGTGGGCGCGCAGCTTCATCCTCGGCGCTCTCAATTTCTCGTTCTTCTGGGCCATGCTGTTTGTCTCGGCCTATCGCCTGCCCGGCGGCGTCGCGGCAACCGTCGGCGCCATCCAGCCGCTGATCGTCGTCATGCTGGCGCGGATGCTGATCGGAACGCCGGTGAGGACAATGGCAATCGCCGCCGGGATCGTCGGCATAGCCGGTGTCGGCCTGCTGGTGCTGACACCCGGCGCAACGCTCGATCCGATCGGCATCATCGCCGGGCTGGCCGGGGCGGTCTCCATGGCGTTTGGCACGGTGCTGTCACGGCATTGGGCGCCGCCGGTATCCAGCCTTACCTTTACCGCGTGGCAGTTGACCGCCGGTGGCCTCTTGCTGGTACCGGTCGCCCTGTTATTCGAGCCGGCCCTGCCAATGCCGACCATGGCCAATATTCTTGGCATGGCATGGCTGGGACTGATCGGAGCGGCCTTCACCTATCTCCTGTGGTTTCGCGGCCTGTCCAAGCTTGAGCCCGCAGCCGTCGCCTCACTCGGCTTCCTCAGCCCGTTGGTGGCCACGCTGCTTGGCTGGAGTGTGCTTGGCCAGAACCTGACGCCGCTGCAGATTGTTGGCATGGTTACGGTTCTGGTCAGCGTGTGGCTTGGACAACGGGCGCAGATGGCACCGCGTCCTGCAGCCCCGCTCGCAGCAAAAACGGTCAGCCCTTAGCCGCCTTCTCCGTCGCCGCGGCCAACCCCTTGGAGATTGGCCCGGTGATATCCGCCAACAGCATTGCCGTCAGCCCGGCGGCGGTGGTTCCGCCATAGTCCGTAAAGATCCGGACTGTATCGGCCGGTGTTTCCGAAGCCCCGGCCAGCCATGTCCCGGCACCCAGAAAAAGCTGGCGGACAGCGATGTCGGCCACATCCGGCGCCACCCCGTTTTTAATCGCATCCCGGATCATCACATCGGCAAAAGCGGCAATGAAGGCCGGACCAGAACCGGTCAGCGCGGTGAAATAATCCAGCTCGCTTTCCGTGGACACCCTCACTGCCCTTCCGGAGCAGGCAAAGAAGCCGTCGGCGAAATCAGCGTCCGCTGCCGTGATGCCGGGGGTTGAAAACCAGGGCGTGAAGGACAGGCCCTGTTCGGCGCAGGCGTTCGGCATGGCGCGGATGATGTGCTCGCTTTTGAACCGTGCTGTGAGCGCCGCCGCGGGCAAACGCGCCATGACCGAGATGATCAGTTTACCGGACAGATCAAGATCGAGCGCTCCGACATCTTCCGGCCGCACCGAAAGAATGATGATATCAGACCGGGCCGCCAGCTCGGCATTATCGGTGGTAAACCGAACATCCGGCCAAGCTTCGAACCCTGCCCTATTGCCGCTGCGCGACGATAGAACCAGATCGGCGGCAGCGACGAACCCTTTGGCCAGCGCGGGGCGAAGCAAAGCCCCGCCCAGCCAGCCGGTCCCGCCGATGACGCCGAGCGTGGTCAAGCCCATTCGCCCTTGCGCATGACCGGAACCTTGGCCCCGTCAGCGCGAACGCCGTCGATATCGACCTCACCGGAGCCGATCATCCAGTCGATATGAATCAAGCTGGAATTGCCGCCCTGTGCGGCGATCTGTTCCTGGCTGAGCGAAGCACCGTCGAGGAAGCATTTCGAATAGCACTGACCGAGCGCGATGTGGCAGGAGGCATTTTCATCGAACAGCGTGTTATAAAACAGGACGCCGCTGGCCGAGATCGGCGAGGAATGCGGCACCAGCGCCACTTCCCCGAGACGGCGGGCGCCTTCATCCGTATCCAGCACCTTGTTCAGTACCTCCTCGCCCTTCGACGCCTTGGCCTCAACGATCCGGCCGCCTTCGAAGCGGACCTGGATATTGTCGATCAGCGTGCCCTGATGCGACAGCGGCTTGGTGCTCGACACATGGCCTTCGACGCGCAGTGCATGCGGCGTGGTGAAGACTTCCTCGGTCGGAATGTTCGGGTTGCAGGTAATGCCGTTCTTCGCCGTCGAAGCGCCGCCGTGCCATTCGTGACCATCGGCCAACCCGACCGTCAGGTCCGTGCCGGGGCTGGTGAAATGCAGGGCGGAAAAACGCTCGCCGTTCAGCCATTTGGAACGCTTGGCGAGGTTGGCATTGTGCTCTGCCCAGGCGGCAATCGGATCTGCAACATCGACGCGGGAGGCGGCAAAAATCGCGTTTGCGAGCTTTTCGACGGCGACCTGTTCGATGTCATCCGGGAACATCTGCTTGGCCCAAGCGGGGTTGGGATAGGAAACGATGTTCCAGTTGATGTCGAAATTGGAGATCTTTTCGAGGGCCGGCTTGTAGGCCATCGACATCGCCTTGTTGGCGCGTGCCACCTTGGCCGGGTCCTGTGCGGCCAGCATCATCGGATTGTCACCGGAAATGGCAAGACGCGCGGTGTTGCTGCTGAAAGCCTTGGCCATGCCGTCGTAGAGCCAGCCGCTGGCCTTGTCGAAACTCTCGTCAGGGGCATGGGCGTAACGGGCAAGCGTCGTTTCCTCGTCGGAATAGAACGTCGTCACCAGCCCTGCCCCGGCGATATAGGCATGCTTGGTGATCAGCCGCACTAGCGGCAGGGCGGCGATCGGCGCGGTGATCAACAGATCCTGTCCGCGCTCAAGCCGGAGCCCGACCTTGATGGCGACTTCGGCCAGCTTGTCCAGTTTGACGGGATCGACGGCTTGGTGGGCGGGAGAGGTCATCGCATATTCCTGCTGGCTGGTTTTCCGAACCACTGGTTTAGAGCGGTTCGGATCAAAACAGAAGGCCTTTGCGATCACGCAGCGATCCTGCTGTGCGTCAGGAGATAGGCGCCATGATGCTGCAGGAACGCGAGCAGCCGCTCGGGATAATCCGGCGCCACCGCGCTTACCACGCTCGGCCGGACTGCTAGCGCCTGGCGCCAGGCGTTGACACGCGGCAGCCCATCAAAAATGCCGCTTGGAAGCAGCGCCTCGAACAGTTCGAAATAGCGGAACACCGGCGCAAAGGCCGCATCGACCATGCTGAATTGTGAGCCGGCGAAATACGGCCCCTTGGCAAGCTCCTGCTCAAGCGTGGCGAACTTCGTCCGAAGGACCTGGCACTTTGCTTCGAACCGCGCCACATCCGCCGTCGTTTCGTACACCCAGAGATCGGCGAGGATGGAGGAACCGAACTCCATCCAGCCGCGATGCAGGGCGCGCTGCAGGGGATCGGCGGGGTGAAGCGGTGCGCCACGCTGCGTTTCCTCCAGATATTCACAGATGACCGCGCTTTCGAACAGGATCGCATCGGCACGGCCGCGCGGAACCGCCAGCAACGGCACCTTGCCGAGCGGCGAGATCCGCAGGAACCAATCCGGCTTGGCGGCGAGATCGATATAGGTCCGCTCGAAGGGGACGCCCTTTTCCGACAGGACGATCGAGGCGCGCTGAACATAGGGGCAGAGATGATGGCTGATGAGGGTGAGAACTTTCGAGTGCATGACAAGTCTCCAGTTATTTATATGCAATTGCATATATTGTCATTTGCCAATCCCGTAAAGATAGATGTAAATGCATTTATGTCTGAGAAGCGAACCGATACCAATCAGGCGCCAAGCGCCGATGTCACCCGGGCCTGGATCAACCTGATGCGGGCGCAGCAGCGCGTGCTTGGCGCGATCGAGCGCGATTTCAAAGACGCAGGAATGCCGCCGCTCGGCTGGTATGATGTGCTGTGGGAACTGGCGCGGGCGCCGGACGGGCGGCTGCGGCCGTTCGAAATTGAGGAGCGGACGCTGCTGGCACAGTACAATCTCTCCCGCCTGATCGACAGGCTGGAAAAGGAAGGCCTTGTCGAGCGCCGCACCTTCGATGACGACGGCCGGGGCCGCTGGGTAATGATCACCGAAAAGGGCCGCAGCCTGCGCGAAGCGATGTGGGAGGTCTATGGCAAATCAATCGCGCGGCATGTCGGCGCCAAGCTGCCGGAGGGCGATGCGGCCCAACTTGCGGCGCTGCTGTCGAAACTCGCCTGAGATCAGGCAATCAGGGGGGCTGCGACCGCATTCAGGGCCTTGCGCGCTTCATCTGGTGCGAGCCGCACCTGCAAGCCGCGCTGGCCACCGTTGATATAGACCAGCGGCTCGGCAAGGGCTGCCTCCTCGATCGCCGTCGGCACCTGTTTCTTCTGCCCGAACGGGCTGATGCCGCCGACATGATAGCCGGTCAGCCGCTCGGCTTCCGCCGGTTTCATCATGTTAGCCGACTTGCCCTGAAACGCCGCGGCCAGCTTCTTCATGCTGACTTCACGATCAGAGGGCACGACGACGCAGACAGGCTTGCCATCGACCTCCGCCATCAGCGTCTTCAACACACGGCAGGGCTCTTCGCCCAGCGCCTCCGCCGCCGCCATGCCGATCCGGTCGGCAGACGGATCGTAATCATAGGTATGAACGGTGAAGGCGGCTGCGGCTTTCGTCAACGCAAGCGTTGCCCGGGTGCTCTTCGACATGATCTACCCCTGGAAAAGGCTGGCATAAATCTCCGGCTTGAAACCGGCGGTAAGCGTTCCATCGTGATCTAGCACCGGGCGCTTGATCATCGACGGCTGAGCGAGCATCAGAGCGATCGCCTTGTCTTCGTTGAGATCCTGCTTATCGGCATCCGGAAGCGCGCGAAATGTGGTTCCGGCGCGGTTCAGCACCGTTTCCCAGCCCAAGGCTGCCGTCCAGCGCTCAAGCGCCTCGCGAGAAATACCGGACGCCTTGTAATCGTGGAAATCATAGGCGATCCCTTGAGCGTCCAGCCAGGTACGCGCCTTCTTCATCGTGTCGCAGTTTTTGATGCCGTAAATGGTCACGCTCATGCACTTTTCCTCATTGCAGGCCCTCATTGCAGGCAAGCGGGATAGCATGAAGATACCCGGCTGAGAATATCTTCATCCGGACGCATCAGCCCGCCTTCACGCCGATCCGCTACGGCAGAGCGGCGACGGTTCTGACGGCGTGGCTGGCGCCCGCGCGCGCCACCTTTCACCGGCTTTTCGTAGAGCGCAGCCTGCGGATTTGGGGAAAGCACGGCAGTTCAGTCCATCGAGAAGCAGTGACAACCGCCAGCGGTGCGGCGATTGTCCATCCATAAGCTCAGGCAACATGTTGCCACGCCATCAGAGATCACCGGCGCGGTTAGGCCTCAAGCGCACCGGGCTTACGCACTGCCTTCGTCTGCTCGTCACAGGCGATTTTCATCAGGTTGTCGCGCCGGCGTGCGAAGCGCTGCGAGGTGCGCGTCGCGACCAGGCCGGCCTGGGGCGCGTGAATATCGATCGAGCCTCCTTCCATGCCCGGCGCCGTGACGATCGTCGCCAGCAGATCACCGGCAGCGACGGTATCGCCGATGGTGCGGTGAAACAGCACGGCACCGGCCTGCGGCGCACGGATCATCTCGATATTGTCGAGCGGCGTCACCTTGCCCTTGTAAGGCTCAAGCGCTGCGACAGTGCCGCCAACTGCGCCGCGAGCGGCTAGAAAGCGCCAGAGCCCGTCCGCATCCTTGCGGGCCGTGTCCGGATAGACATCGCGCGTGCCGCGAAGCTCGACCGTGACCGCCAGACGGCCGGGCAGCCGCTTTGCCTTCTCGGCAGTTTCATGCTTCCAGGCATAACCGACAGCCTCCTCGAAGGCGCTGCTTTCGCCATCGGCCAGAAACACGGCTTCCATATCAAGCGCCGATGCCAGATCGGCGGCTTCCGGCCAGAACGCCTCATCGACATAGGTATATTGCACGGACTCATCGTCGCAATGCAGATCGAGCATGAGGTCGGCGCCGAGCGCCATATGCAGCAATTGACGCTTCAGCTGCTCGACTGCCGGATAACGATCGAGATCCTCGATCAGCGTCTCGCGCTCTCCAATGAGGATCAGCGGAAACTCGCGGTTGAAATTGGTGCGCGACCCCAGATCGAAACGGCCCTGCAGATCGCCGAAATGCGATTGCGCGGTGCCGATCGGATTGGCCTGCGGGACGATCGTGATGTCGCTGAGGATCGTGCCGTCGGCATCCGCCTGACGCAACTTTTCGCACAGGAAATGCAGAAGTGCCGTGCCCGGAAGCTCGTTGGCATGCAAGGCTGCCTGGATATAGATTTTCGGCGCCTTAGCATCGCGACCTTTAAAGCGGATCACCGGCAGCCGCCACTCGGCGCCAGGCGTATCTCCCTTGATGACGATTTCAGAAATGTCCATGAATACCCTCCCGTTTGCAATTTCAGCGGCTTATGCGGCTTCCGGCCGACAGGTGCAAGACGCCAAAAATTGCAGCGTGTCCGGCGGCACGGCATCATGACCACAGCCGTCGCCGTGATCGCTGAAACGCCATCGCGGCGAGCCTCCGCAGCCCCGTTGCGTGCGAGGCTTCACAAAGAGACGGTTCATTTCCCTTTAGAAAGGCGAACAAAACAGGACAAGCGCTTGACCTGCCGCCCGGCAGGCCAAGTTTGGTGAAAGAAGCCTCAACCCAGCAGCGGCCAGCGATCGAGATATTCATATTCGCTCTTGCCGATGAGACTGCGGATGAGCACGAACTCGCGCGCAATCCAGCGGACGGGCTCTGCCAGCAAATGTTCCGGCACCGGCGTTTCATCATAAAGCACCGTCATATGCGGCATGAAGCGCGGATTGTAGGTGAAAGTCAGACCGACCGCCCACATTTCCTTGGCGAGTTGGACGTGCAGGTCCATCATTTCCTCGCTGCGGATCGCATTCGCCAGAACGACAGCCTTGGCGCTGGTAAAATGCATGGCACGATCGAAATTCACCTCGAAAGGCGCTGCTTTGACGGTGGCCATCGCCGCGGAGACAGCAAAGACGATATCGTCCGGGAAGTCCGGATAGTTGCCGATGCCATTCAGCGAGACATGCATCAGTTCATGCGGGCGGGGAGTTTTCGACAAGCCATAGCGCTGCGCAATGTCCCTTCCTGTCTCGACGGCCTGCAATGCAACCTCCCGTTCCGGCACAAGGGCCAAGAACAGGTTGCTTTTTCCAAGCTCGCCTGCCTGTCTCTGGCGGGTCTTCGCCGCCGCGGCGCCGCCGCCATGACCGAATGAAAATGACTTCTGTTCACTGCGCACAACTTCATTTCCGGCTCTTCCAAGCATGGCAGACCTCATCTCTTTTTGGATGTCGCTACTATACGCGAGTCGAATTCAAGATCAAGAACAAAACAGGAACATTGTGAATTTATTCCCACACGCCGTTAAGGGATGCGGGCCGGCGTTGCACCAATTTGACCCTGCAGCATCAGCGGCAACATCACCTTCGAGAGGCCATTCCAGAGCAAGAAACGGGTGGCGGAATGATGAAAACTGCGGGAAACTGCGACCATGACCTATGTGCATAAAATCATCGCATCCCCCGTCGGCAAACTTGAGCTTGTTGCGCGGGGTGACGGCTTGGCTGCCATCCTCTGGGAGAAGGATGACCCAAAGCGCGTGCGGCTGGGCGAAAGACAGGAACGCCCGGATCATCCTGTTCTGCTTGAAACCGAACGGCAGTTGGACGAATATTTCGCAGGCGCCCGAAGGGACTTTACCGTCCCGCTTGATCTGGCCGGCACCGGCTTTCAGAAAGCAGCCTGGCACGCACTGTTGACGATCCCGTTCGGCGAAACCCGGACCTATGCCGAGATCGCCAGGCAGATCGGTCATCCGACGGCATACCGGGCGATGGGAGCGGCCAATGGCAGAAATCCGGTGTCGATCATCGTACCCTGCCACCGCGCCATCGGATCGGATGGCCAGCTGCATGGCTTTGCCGGCGGACTGGATGCCAAGCGATATCTGCTTGCACTGGAGCGCAACAGACTGAACGCGGCGGCCTGACGGACGACCGCGTATTTTTGCCCCTGCTGCCTTGCGCGGGGAATAGAAGGAGTGGAACGATGGCAGAGAAAGCACAAACCTATCACGTCTTCAAAACGGCCGGCGGCTACTGCGGCATTGCCTGGAACGATATCGGCGTCACCCGGTTCCAATTACCGGCGCAAAGCGCCGAAGCCACCGAGCGCAACGTGCTGCGCCGGGTGCCAGGTGCCGAAGCGGGCGAACCGACGCCCGCTATCAACGAGGTCATCGCCGCCGTCCGGCGGTATTTTGACGGCGAGACCATCGATTTCTCGGATGTCGCCGTCGATCTGGATGGCCAGGACGAATTTTTCCGGCAGATCTACCATGCGCTGCGCCGCGTCGGTTGGGGCCATACGACCACCTATGGCAGCATCGCCAAGGAACTCGGCGCCGGGCCGCAGGCCGCCCGCGATGTCGGTCAGGCGATGGCCAGGAACCCGGTGCCCTTGATTATCCCGTGTCACCGCGTACTTGCCGCCGGCGGCAAGGTCGGCGGGTTCTCCGCACCCGGCGGCGCCACCTCCAAAGTCCGCATGCTGGAACTGGAAGGGGTCCATACCGGCGCGCCGGAGCCGGCGCAGCAATCGTTGCTGCTGTAAACAGCCGCGGTTTGTGCAACGGTAGCAATCACGGCAATAATCGGAAGGCATGGATCGCAATCCGGCCGCCGATTGCCCAGAAGGAACGCGCTTCCTTCTTCGGAACCCATTGACAATTTTGCGAAATTTGCCCTTCTTGTTGTGTCTCGCAGAACGTGGAGACAATCATGCATATTCCTTATGCCGGTTCCGGCCCCTATTGCTACGCCAACTCTTTCGCCATGATGTTCGGCGCCAATGCGCCATCCATCGGCGTCGTTGAATTCGCCACGAGCAGCGCTTTTGGCATGCAGTTGGTTGGTGGCACGCTTCCCTTTTTCGATCCTTACGGCTGGACGCCGGAAGCAAGTTTCAACGATGCCCTGGCCGCGTTGGGCTGGCGGTCGGAAATGCTGCGTAATGACGACCCACAAGCCGCGCTTCTTGCGCTGAGCACGGCCCTTGCTGATGGGCCGGTCTGGATCGGACCTGTCGAGATGGGTTACCTCAGCCACCAGCCGGGAATGACAGGCCCTATCGGCGCAGACCATTACCTCATCGTGGCCGAGATCGATGATCACTCGGTTCTGATGCACGATCCGCAAGGCTATCCCTATGCCCGGCTTCCCATCAGCCTGTTTCTCAAAGCCTGGCAAGCTGAAACCGTCGACTATGCATCGCCGTTCACCATGCGCTCCGGTTTTCGCCAGATAGAGCGAAAGTCCGAGCGTGACATCATCCTGTCGGCCATGCCGGCCGCGAGACGGTGGCTGGCGATGGAAAACGCCGTTCATGTCCCTCCTGGAACCATTGGTAACGGCGAGGCGGCGGAAGCGCTTGCTGAAGTCATCGAGCGAGGCATGGATGATGACCTGCGCGGTCATCTCATCCACTTCGCGGTGCGCGTCGGATCACGGCGGGCTGCGGATGCAGCCACATGCATGATCAAGGCCGGCTACGACCGCGCCGCACAAATCCTCGACCGGCAGGCACGCCTCATCGGCGCCCTGCAATATCCCCTCGTCATACGCGACGATGCGACAGCAGCCGCCGGTCTTCGATCGCTGGCCCCGACTTATGGCGACCTGCTGCATGTACTAAGTTCGCGGTAGAACGGCACCCCCGGACGCCCGCAAGTCCGCTTCATCCAGGCAAAAACCGGCAGAGGCCTGCGCTGTTGTCACCCGGCTGCTCTATCACCGTAAAAGCCGGGTGAACGCATCTACGGTTCGGAGCGGTCAGCCTCTGCAACCAGCCAATCCCAGAGCTCCGTTACCACCGGGTGCCGCAGATTGCGCGGATGAGCCGCCAGCATGAAAGGTTTGGCCGAGGTCATTCCCCGGTCACCAAGGAGTACAAGCTCGCCCTTCGCCAGCCGCTCCGATGCGAGGTTGATGCTGCCGAGGCAGACGCCGAAACCGCGCGCGGCGGCATCGAGCATGATGCCGGAATCGGAGAAATTGAGACCCGTGACGAGTGCGCCACCATCAAGCCCTCCGGCCAGAAACCATTTCTGCCAGTCGTCCTCCGTCTCGTCATGCAGCATCGGAAAGTCGAGGAACGTCTGCCCATCCGGATTAGCAGGCATCGTGGCTCTGAGGGAAGGCGCACACATCGGCCACAGTGTATCGGTGAACAGTACGGCCGACACCATGCCATCCCAGTTTCCGCGTCCATGCGTCACCAGAATGTCGATTTCGGATTCGGCGAGGTTCACCTCCTCCTCCGTAGTCACCAGCCATGGCTCCATATCCGGATGACTGGCCTTGAGCTTTGCCAGCCGCGGCATATACCAGCCGGCGGCAAAGGATGGCGGCATCGCCAGAACAACCGAACCGGGCTTTGTATAGAAGCCGAGCCTGCGGACACCCAACCGCAGTGTTTCCAATGTGGCAGCCACGGTATCGTGGAAATCCCGCCCGGCATCCGTCAGCTCGACGCGCCGGTTGAGGCGCAGGAAAAGCGGTTGTCCGAAATGCTCCTCCAGCGCCCGAACCTGATGACTGACCGCCGATTGCGTCATGTTCAGCTCTTGCGCCGCCAGCGAAAAACTGGACAGCCGCGCAGCGGCCTCAAAGCCGGCCATTGCCGCCATCGGCGGCAGGTTTCGATAGGGGTTCACATGAGATTTTTTCATCAAACACCTTAAAGATTCGCGTTTGCACGCGGATTGCACAGCTCTTAGATTTTGATTGCTCATGATGCGCTGCTGCAGCGTCCTTTACTGATGAGAAATTTTAATCCCGGGGTCAATGATGCAGAATGCCAATGGCACACCGAAACAGACTGGGTTCCGCATGCCGGCGGAATGGGAACATCATGAGCGCAGCTGGATGATGTGGCCGGCAAGAGCCGGGTTCTGGGACGACATCGCCGCCACCAGGCGCGACTATGCAGCGGTCGCCCATGCCATCCGCGCGTTTGAACCGGTTACCATGGCTGTACGGCCAGAGGATGCGGCGGAGGCCCGTTCGATGCTGGGCGGCGATATTGCGCTGGCGATCACCGCGATCGACGATTCCTGGGCGCGCGACGCTGGTCCGTGCTTTCTCGTCGATGACCACGGTGCGCGGGCTGGCGTGAATTTCAGGTTCAACGCCTGGGGCGGCAAATATCAGCCGCATGACAAGGACGACGCGTTTGCCGGCTACGTGCTTCAGCAAACGAATGTCCGGACGTTCAATTCACGCCTCGTCGCGGAAGGCGGCGGCATGTCCGTGGACGGTGAAGGCACGATTCTGACCACCGAAAGCTGCTTTCCCAACATCAATCGCAATCCGGACTGGACGCGAGACGAGATCGAGCTTGAACTCAAGGATATGCTTGGCGGCAACAAAGTGATCTGGCTGCCTGGCAACCCGGAGGAAATCGAAACGGACGGCCATGTCGATGACATTGCCACCTTCGTGGCTCCGGGTGTTGTGCTGATCGAACATGCCGGAGATCCGCAATCCCCGTGGCACGCCATCAGCATGGCCAACATCCGGGCGCTTGAAGGCCAGACAGACGCCAAGGGACGGCAGATCAAACTGATCACCATCCCCGAGGCGGTTGAGGCGGAGGCGATTGGTGATAGGTTCTGCCGGTCCTATGTCAATTCGTACCTGGTCAACGGCGGCGTGATCATGCCGCGCTATGGCGTCCGCAGTGACGATCTGGTGCGCGAAACGTTTGAAGCGCTGTTTCCCGGCCGCACGGTGCGCCAGGTTTCCATCGACAATATCGCAGTCGGTGGCGGCGGCATCCATTGCATCACCCAGCAAGAGCCGGCGGCGTAATCACGGCAGGAATGCCGGAACCCCAGGCCGGCGCTGGCCACCGGCGAAACAGTGCATCCCCCATTCGCATAAGGAGTTCTTGATGATGAAACGGCGAAATTTCCTGAAGCGAAGCCTGCTGGTTTCCGGAGGCGCGCTCGCAACGGGCGCTTTTGCCAACAGCTTCAGCACGACAGCCGCTGCGCAGGACAGCGTGTGGCGCATGCCCGACGAAGGCGAGCGCCATGCTGCAACATGGATGGCCTTTGGCCCGAGCGCTGATGTCTGGGGCCGCAAGCTGCTTCCCGTGGCCAGAGAAAACCTAGCCAGCATCGCCAAGGCGATTGCGGCGCACGAACCTGTGAAGATGCTGGTGCGCGAAGAGGAGCACGACATCGCAGCGCGCCTGTGCGGCCCCTCGGTGACGCTGGTGGTTCAGCCTATCGATGACCTGTGGATGCGCGACACCGGGCCGGTGTTCGTGAAGAACGAGGCGGCGCAAGCCGGCGCAGTCGGCTTCAACTTCAACGGCTGGGGCGGCAAGCAGGAGCATGATGATGACGCACAAGTCGCCAGCTTCATTGCAGATGCGGTCAACACCAAATTCATCGAAACGGATCTGGTTCTCGAAGGCGGCGGCATCGAGGTGGATGGCGAAGGCAGGGCAATCATCACCGAAAGCTGCGTGCTCAACGCCAACCGCAACCCCGGCGTCAGCAAGGCGCAGTGCGAGGAGGAACTCTCCCGCCTGCTCGGCATTCGCAAGGTCATCTGGCTGCCGGGTATCGCCGGCATGGACATCACCGACGGCCATACCGATTTCTATGCGCGTTTTGCCACGCCCGGCGTGGTCGTTGCCGGTCTGGACCTGGACCCGGATTCCTATGACCACGCCGTCACCAAACGCCATCTGGAGATCCTGCGGCGATCCACGGACGTCAACGGGAAAAAACTGGATGTCGTGGTGCTGGAAGGCCCCTCAACCGTGCGCGCAAAATACGAGAACAAGGAGTTCGCGGCCGGCTACATCAATTTCTACGTTTGCAACGGCGCCGTCATCGCCCCGGAATTTGGCGACCGGAAGGCCGACAACAATGCGCGCGACACGTTGCGGGACCTATTCCCGGGCCGGGACATCATCCAATTGAACATCGACGGCATCGCCGCTGGCGGCGGCGGCATCCACTGCACCACCCAACAGCAACCCGCCTGAAAAACGTTTTGAGCAGGATGCCCGCTTCTTCAAACCAGCAGCGGCCGGATCATGCACGCCTGCCGCCGGATTGCCGATTAAGCTTCCGGCCCACGACCAGCATTGACATCGCCTCGGGCATCGAAGATACTTCACTACATGGTGAAGTATCGAACATCCCCCATTGACCGTACATTTTCAGCGCTTGCCGATCCGACGCGGCGGCAGGTGCTGATGCGGTTGAAGGACGAGCCGGGGCTGTCGGTGAGCGAGCTTGCCCGGCCATTGTCGCTGAAGCTGCCGGGCATCATGAAGCATCTCGACGTCCTGTCCGATGCCGGATTGATCACCCGGACCAAGACCGGCCGGACCGTGTCGGTCAATCTCTCGGCCGGGCCGATGCAGGATGCGATGGCGTGGCTCAATCAGTATGAACGGCTCTGGACGGTCAGCATCGACCGGCTGGTGGCGCTGGTGGAAGAGGATGACGGACAATGATCAACAGCGTTGCGAGCGTCACCATCGTCCGCAGGATCAAGGCCTCGCCGGCCAGGGTCTGGGCGGCGATCACCCGGCCCGAACAGATGCTGAAATGGTGGGGCCCTGATGCCGGACCGACGCTCAAGGCCGAAGCCGATGTGCGACCCGGCGGCCGCTTCAGCGTTCTGTTCCGCCTGCTGAACGGCGAGGAACACAATCCCACCGGCATCTACCGGGACGTGCTTCCCGAGCGCAAGCTGGTTTTTACCTGGGAATGGCCCGGTATGCCCGAACGGGAATCCCTGGTGACATTCCTGCTCAGGCCACTCGATGGCGGCACCGAGCTCACCTTGATCCACGCGCAGCTCCCCGATGAAGAAGCGCGGGAAAGCCATGAGCGGGGCTGGAGCGGCCTGCTCGACAAGCTGCCGATCTTTCTTGGAGAAAAACCATGAGCGACTTGACCCTTATCACCTTCGACTGGGTTCCCGAAATGCCGCGGGGATTTGTACGTGACATCAGGGTGCGCTGGGCACTGGAGGAAGCGGGCCTGCCCTACCGCGTCGAGGGTGTGTCATTCAGCGGCCGCAATGCCGACCATTTCGCCCACCAGCCCTTCGGCCAGGTGCCGTGGCTGACCGATGGCGAGCTATCGATCTTCGAGAGCGGTGCGATCCTGTTGCATCTGGCGGAAATGAGCGATGCACTGATGCCGGGAGACCTGCGTGAACGCAACGCAGTGAAAGAATGGCTGTTTGCGGCACTCAATTCGGTCGAGATGGCAAGCCTGCCCTGGTCCCTGCTGATGTTCTCCGGCAATAATGACGGCACGCCCGGATGGAAGTTCTTTGACGGCTTCCTTCATCAGCACCGGCTGAAGCACATGGAGGCGGTACTTGCGGGACGCGAATGGTTGGCCGGACGCTTCTCTGTCGCCGATATCCTGATGGCGGATGTGCTGCGCCTGGTCGACCGGTTCGACGGGCTGGCGAACTATCCCGCCTGCCGTGCCTATGTCGCCCGCGCCACGGCCCGCCCCGCCTTTATCAAGGCGCACGCGGACCAGATGGCCCATTTTGCCAAAGGTGATGCAGCCACCGCCGCGAACTAGCGCGGCGGGCCAACACTACTGCCTTATTCCCACTCGATTGTGCCCGGCGGCTTGCTCGTCACATCGTAAACGACGCGGTTGATGCCGCGAACTTCGTTGATGATGCGCGTGGCGGCGCGGCCGAGGAAATCCATGTCGTAATGGTAGAAATCCGCCGTCATGCCGTCGACCGAGGTGACGGCGCGCAGCGCGCAGACGAATTCGTAGGTGCGGCCATCGCCCATGACACCGACGGTCTGGACCGGCAGCAACACGGCAAACGCCTGCCAGATGGCGTCGTAGAGGCCAGCCTTGCGGATCTCGTCGAGATAGACAGCATCGGCTTCGCGCAGGATTTCCAGTTTTTCGCGGGTGATACCGCCCGGGCAGCGGATGGCAAGGCCCGGACCCGGGAACGGGTGGCGACCGATGAAGCTATCGGGCAGACCAAGCTCCTTGCCGAGAACGCGGACTTCGTCCTTGAACAGTTCGCGCAACGGCTCGACCAGCTGCATGTTCATGCGGGCAGGCAGGCCGCCGACATTGTGGTGCGACTTGATGGTGACCGAGGGGCCGCCGGTGAAGGAGACGCTTTCGATCACATCCGGATAGAGCGTACCCTGGGCAAGGAAATCGGCGCCGCCGAGCTTCTTGGCTTCCGCCTCGAATACGTCGATGAACAGCTTGCCGATAGTCTTACGCTTGGTTTCCGGATCGCTTTCGCCTTCCAGCGCATTGATGAACATGTCGGATGCATCGACATGAACGAGGTGCAGGTTGTAGTGCTCCTTGAACATGGCGACGACATCGGCCGCCTCGTTCTTGCGCATCAGGCCGTGGTCGACGAGGATGCAGGTGAGCTGGTCGCCGACGGCTTCATGGATCAGCAGAGCCGCAACGGATGAATCAACGCCGCCGGACAGGCCGCAGATGACACGCTTGTCGCCAACCTGCTTGCGGATTTCAGCAACAGCCTTTTCGCGGTAGGCGGCCATCGACCAGTCGCCCTTGAGACCAGCGATCTTATGAACGAAGTTGGCGAGCAGCTTGGCGCCATCCGGTGTGTGCACGACTTCCGGATGGAACTGGACGGCGTAGAATTTCTTGTCTTCGTTGGCGATGAAGGCAAACGGCGCGTTCGGCGATGTCGCAACAACATCGAAACCGGCCGGAATCGCGGTGACGCGGTCGCCATGGCTCATCCACACCTGATGGCGGGAACCAACAGTCCAGAGACCGTCGTAAAGCGCGCATTCCTTGTCGATCTCGATGAAGGCGCGGCCAAACTCGCGGTGATGGCCCGCCTCGACCTTGCCACCGAGCTGCTCGCACATGGTCTGCTGGCCATAGCAGATGCCAAGGACCGGCAGGCCGCTGTCGAAAATCACCTGCGGCGCACGCGGCGAGCCGATATCGAGCGTCGAGGCCGGGCTGCCGGACAGGATGACCGCCTTCGGCTTCAGCCGCTTGAAGCCTTCTTCTGCCGACTGGAAAGGCACGATCTCGCAATAGACGCCGGTCTCGCGCACGCGGCGCGCGATCAGCTGGGTGACCTGGCTGCCGAAATCGACGATGAGAACGGTATCGGGATGGACTGTCGCTGTCATGACGCGCTTCCGTTGGCTTGGGCTTATGTGATGGGGAACTATGGCGAGCCTTTAAATAAAGGCGCGCCCAAGCGCAACGATTACATTGCACCCGGACAATTTTGCGGCCTCAAACGGTGATTTCGCCGGTTTTCAGGGCGTTTTCCAGTGCATCGGCAGCGTTCGCCAGCTTCTCGTCGATCACGTGCAGATATTCCGTCCAGTCGCTGACGTGCTTGAGTTCGGCCTTGCCATCGGAAATGCCGCGCAAGCCGATCAGCGGCAGGCCGAACGACTGGCAGGCGCGCAACACGGCAAAGGTTTCCATCTCGACCATATCGGCGGCGATCGTCTCATAGGTCGCACCGGACACGATGTTGGCGCCGGTCGACAGGCTCGCCTGTTTGACGCCCGGAATACGCAGCGGCAGATCGACGACGACAGGCAAATCCAGAAACGGCGTCGCGCCCTTTTCAAAACCCAGCGGCGAAGCATCCATGTCGCGATAGGCAACCGAGGTGGCCTGATAGACTTCCGCCTGTTCCAGCTGGGCTGAACCGGCCGAGCCGAGCGAGACGACGAGATCGGGCAGGCTGTCGCGGTGCGCCAGCTCGGCAAGCGTCCGTGTCAGCGCCACGGCGGCCTCGACCGGGCCGACGCCGGTCATCAGCGGCGAGATGCGCTCGCGCAGATGCACGCCATATTCGGCATCGACGGCCATGACATAGAGCAGCGTCTTGCCCGCCACATGCTTCAGTTCGAACGTCATCCTTCAATTCCCTCGCGTCCACGGATCACCATCATCGTGCCGGTCATCGATGCAATCAACTTGGCCGGGCCATCCTGTGAAATCGCATAGCCCCGGCCATCGGAAACGATGATCGTTGTACCGGGCTTGGTGACTTCGCCGCGAAACAGGAAGCGTTCGCCCCGGCCCGGCGACATCAAATTGACCTTGAACTCGATGGTGAGGATCGAGGCTTCGGGATCGATCACCGAATAGGCGGCATAGGTGCCGGCCGCATCGAGCGCCGCCGAAATGATGCCGGCATGCAGGAAACCATGCTGCTGCGTCAGCTTCTCGTCGAAGGGAAGCTCGATCTCGACGGACCCCTGTTCCACACGCGTCAACTCCGCCCCGATAGTCGCCATCGCGGCCTGCCGATCGAAACTCTTGCGGATGCGCTCGCGAAATTCCACCGTGTGCTCTCTTGCCCTAAGTTGTCCGTTGCGCAGACAGTCGCATGGCGGAAAAACCAGGACAAGCCTCAATTCATGAGGAAAATCGATGTGTTGAGCAGCGTGGCGAAGGCGACCCAGGCGAGATAGGGCGTAAACAGCAGCGCGGAGAGACCATCCTGTTTCCGACTCACCATGATGAAGCCGATGATCGAGATCAACAGCGCAATAATGACGATCAGGGCCATGGCAATCTCCTGAAACCCGAAGAACAGCGGCGACCAGGCAAAATTGAAAATCATCTGCGCCACCCAGAATCGCATGGCGGCGGTGCGACTATGATTGAGGAAGGTACGGGCGCCGACAAAGCCGATGATGACATAGAGGATCGACCAGACCGGCGCGAAAATCCAATTGGGCGGATTGAAGGACGGCTTGACCAGCGCCTGATACCATTCGCCGGGGATATTGTTGATCCCGATCAAAAGGCCGCAGCCGAGAACGAGGGCAATGAAGAGGGTGTAGATCAAAGTACGGTTCATACCGCAGACATAGGGCATGCCGCGGCGAACGCCAGCCGGGATGGGGCTTTTAATTTGGCAACAGCGATCCCAATATCCTTTCATGGATGACGACACATCTATCGTGATCAGACCGGGTACAGGAGACGATCTGTTCATGATCGCCGGGGTGCTGGTCGATACATGGCGGTCGACCTTTCGCGGTTTGTTGGCGGACGACTTTCTCGACGGCATGTCCCGCGAGGAACAGGCCGTGCGCCATGCCCGCAGGATGGGCGCTCCCGGGGTCTACTATCTCGTGGCAGCCGATCCTTCCGCCGGTGAGATCGTCGGCTTCGTCAATTTCGGGCCAGGACGTGGCAAGGTTCCCGATGATATCCACGAGATTTATGCGCTGTATGTCCGGGCCGAGTATCAGGGTTCGGGGATCGGCACCGCGCTTGTGCGGGCGGCGGCACAGCATAGTGCCGGGCGATGCGCCAGATCGCTATTTGCCTGGGTCCTGGCCGGCAATCCCAACCGGCGGTTCTATGAAAAACTGGGCGCGAGCGCGGTGGAAATGGCGGGGATCGGGTTGGGCAACAGAACCTACGATCAGGTCGCCTATCTCTGGGAGGATATCACGCTTCTGTTGCAGCCGTGATCACCAACGCTCAGAGCTTGCCGATCCGGATGATATGCTGGTCCCAGGCGACCCGGCTTTTGGTTTCGCCGAACGATCCTGAATAGGACGATGCTACGAAGCCATGGGGTGACGCGGCAATGCCTGCCGCATCGGCCAGGCTTTCCTGGCCGATGACCCGGCCGGTCTTTGCCTCGACCGTCACCGCCGTTCCGCCCTTCGGCGAGGTCAGCCCCACCAGTCCGTCCCGCCGGTTGACCGCGATGGCGCCGACATAGTTGGCGAGCGCCAGCGTCGTTTCTTCCGGCAACTCCAGAAACCGGATGTCTTCGCCGCGCGCAAAGGAGCCGGCCAGCGGCGGCAGATCGTTGCGGGCACCTTCGTACTGGCAGGCAAACCAGACTTTTCCATCCGCGTCGATATCGACATGGCGGGTCGAGAGTTGACGCAGATTATCTGGCATCGCGTGGCGCTCGATCAGGGCGCCGGTGGCCGTGTCGATCAGCGCCAGCGACGGTTCCATATGATCGAGATTGAGCTTGGTACGACCGAAATCCGGATGGGTCTCGATACCGCCATTGGCAACCACGAGCATCCGGCCGTCCGCCGACAGGGTCATATCGTGCGGGCCGATGCCATAGGAGGGAAATTCGCCGATGCGGGCAAACCTGTTGGTGCCGTCATAGACCCCGATCATACCGCGATTGCCGGCGAAATCATTCTCCGTGGCATAGAGCAAACGCCCGTCCGCGGAAAAGCAGCCGTGACCATAAAAATGCCGGCCCTCGACGGAGGTGATGACGATCGGCTCGATGCCCGGCGCAAAGATCATCGCATAGGTGCCGGGGCGGCGGGCAAAGACAACGGCGCGGTTGGTCACCGGCGACCAGGTCATGCCATGCGCCCGGGCAGGCAGCGGTACCCGCTCAATGATCGCCCCCTCCTCCGTCAGCGTCGCAACGCCATAGGACCCGTCCGGCGCCATGAAAGCCGAGGCATAGACTGCATCGGCGCGTGACAGCGCGAAGGCGGCTTGCGGCGAAAGCGTTGCAGCCCAAGCGGCACCGGCCATTGTCAGGAACGTGCGGCGGTCCGTGAGGGTTTGGCGGGAGATGTTTCGGTATGTCATACAAACAAATCCAAATTGGCCGGTGCGCTTTTTTTAGCTTCCGTCATTCTTGCCCCCAGGCTTGACCCGAGGGGTGTCACAGGAATCCAGCCATGCGACGTCGGTCGCATGGAAGAGCCTCTTGCGGCGCAGAAGCGCCGCAACAGGATCCCCCGCCACAAGGGCGAGGATGACGGAGAACCTGGGAAATCGCCAGACACACCGGGTTTAATAACGCGATTAAAGCCAGCCTCGCCGCTTGAAATACAGGAACGGCACCACCGCCGACAGCACCATCGCGAACAGCGCCAGTGGATAACCGAACGAGAATTTCAGCTCCGGCATGGCATCGAAGTTCATCCCGTAGATCGACGCGACCAGCGTCGGCGGCAGGAAGACGACCGAGGCCACCGAGAAAATCTTGATGATCTGGTTCTGCTCCAGATTGATCAGGCCCAACGTCGCATCGAGCAGGAAGTTGATCTTGTTCGACAGGAACAGGGCGTGGTCACCGAGAGACGTGGCATCGCGCTGGATCAGCTTGATCCGCTGGCGGCTTTCCTTGATCGCCTTGCGCGTGCCGGTGCCATCCAGCGCCGTGTGATACGCGACGAGACGTCCGACACTGACGAGGCTTTCGCGGATGACGCTCAAGAAATCGCCCTTCTGGCCGATCTGCTCGATCAGCGACTGCAGGTCGCGGGTCTTCTTGGTGACGCTCGAATGGCTTTTGCGAAACACTTCCCGTGAAATGCCCTCGATCTCGTTGCCGATCCGCTCCAGCGCATCGGCCGTACGGTCGATCATCGCTTCCAGCAGCCCGAGCATCACCAGCTCTCCGCTTTCGCAGGAGGCGCCGTTCAGGCGCTGCATGCGGGCAGCGTAGAGGTGAAACGGCTTCGGATTGGCATGACGGACCGTGACCAGCGTCGCGCCTTTGAGGATGAATGTCACCGGCACCTTCACCGGGTTGTCGCCATCGAGTTCCGTCGCGGCCGTCATCGTCATGAATTCGGCGCCGTCCTCCTGATAGAGGCGGTCGGAAAGCTCGATCTCCTGCATTTCATCGCGCGTCGGGATTTCGATACCGAGATGCTGCTCGACGCTACGGGTTTCATCCTGCACGGGATTGAACAGGTCGAACCATACGATCGGCGTGGTTTCACCCAGTTCCGGGATGGCATCGATAGGGGCAAGGTGATTGTTCTGGCAGGAATAGATGCGCAGCATGTCGGGTTCCAATCTGGCAAGTCATCGACCGCCAGCGGGCATCCCTTGTGATCAGGGCCGGACGGTCGAAAAAATCGAAGCTCTACTTCGACTGTCGGGGTTCATGATCCGTTGATCCTTGTTTGGCCGTGCTCACAGGTGAACACGGCTGATCCATTGCGCCAATGTGCTTTTGTTGTCAACCGCTTGCCGGTTAGGGGAATGCAGTCTTTTTTGCTCAGTCGCCATCGGCAAAGGAGAAGCCCGAGCTGAGCCCGATCGCAGCGCCAAAATCGAGGTTCAACCGCTGCAGAACGTTGTTGGTGTTCTGCAGAATACGGTTCAGCCTGCCGCGCTGTTCGTCACTGGCAATCGCCTGCTCGACCGGCAGATCGATTTCGTCGAGGTCATCGACATTGGCCTGCAGCAGGTAATTGATCGCGCTGACCATGTCGCGGTTTCCGTCGGGCAGCAATGCATCCATGCCGGCCGCATTGAACAGGGCCTGCAGTGCCGAAAAATTCGCAGACAGTGCCGGCATGGTGTTACCGGACCGCCAGTAGATGGCCATTTTCGGATGGCCCTTGTCCGGTTCGCCCTTGACGATACCGGCATAGAAAGGCCGCAGACGCTGGTCTCTGATGCTTTCGACGCCATGGACGAGAATGCCCAGCAACTCGGTCGCCGCTTCCTTGCCATCACGATAGACCGGATTGTCCGGCCCCGGATTCTTCCAGGCGGACTGGATGCCATCCGGCTTTTCCCATTCGGCGTGTAGTTCACCAGCCACGGCTTTCAGGTTGTCGGCAATGGCAGCACCATAGCGGCAACGAAACCCGTTTTTCTCGGTTGGCAGAACTTCAGCCCCGGTACCGTAAAGCACATATTCCAGCGCTCCCAGCCCCTGCGCCGCAACGCTCTTGCCTTTCAGGCTCTCTGCGGCGGTAGCCGTTTCGTCATTGGTTGCCAGAATACGCTGAACCTGCTTCAGCCCAGTGCTCTTGCGATCCGGGAAGAACAGGAAGCGTTCGAACCGATTGCCCTCGATAACCGGCCCGACACGGACGATCTCGATTGTCGACCATTGCTGGACGACTTCGTCAAAACTCATCTGCACGTCGCCGAGCGTCTCATCGGACGGCTTTTCGCAGAGCGTATGGGCGGCCTCGGCCAGCGTTTCTGTACCCTCCAGCAGATCGCTGGTAGCCAGGCCGGATGAAGTCGTCGACCGCCTTCTGCATGACACCCGGCACGGCATCCACGCGCAGCCCTGCGCGCGGCGCGGCCGCTTCCTCATCTTCTGCCATGGCGGACAGCGGCAGGAAGAAAAGGCTCAAACCGAGAAGCAGGATATGCCGGGGGCGCATCAGAGAGACTCCAGAAATGTGATCAGGGCTTGTCTATCGGCTTTTTCCAGCGCGGCAAACCGGTCGCGGGCTTTTGCCGCCTCGCCGCCATGCCAGAGGATGGCTTCCGTCAGGTTACGAGCGCGGCCGTCATGCAGGAAGAACGTATGGCCGCTGACTGTCTTGGTCAGGCCGATACCCCAGAGCGGCGGCGTGCGCCATTCGCTGCCGGACGCGACACCCACCGGCTGGCCGTCGGCCAGGCCTTCGCCCATGTCATGCAGCAGGAAATCGGAATAGGGCCAGATCAACTGGAACGCATGCGCCTTGTTGGCGGCATCGCGGCGGGTGACGAATTTCGGCACATGGCAGGAAGCGCAACCGGTGTCGTAAAACACCTTCTTGCCCGCCAGCGTCTCGGCAAAGCTCGCCTTTCGCCGTGCCGGAACGGCCAGGTTTTCCGAGTAGAATGTGATGAGGCCGAGAACGGGATCGGGCGCTTCCGTATCGCCAAGACGAGCCTGCACGCCATCCGCCATTGCCAGACATGCCGTCTGCGCTGGTGTGCAATCTCCGTGATTGCGCCGGGCATCCGGCGACGAGATGCCGATATCGCCAGCCAGCGCGTCGGCTGCCTGCTGACGCACCGTAGGGCTCTGCGCCTTCCAGCCGAAACGGCCGAGCGCCAGTTTGCCGGATTGCGGGTCGCGCACCACCGGCAGCTTGCCGCGGATCCCATCGCCATCCGCATCGTCCGGATCGGCATTGGCGATGATATCGGCGGGATGGATGGCCTCGATCAAACCGAGCCCCGACATCACCTGCGTGACACGCGGTGACAGCGTGGTCGTCGGATCGAGCGGCCCGTAACCGGGTTTGTCGATGGAATATTGCGGCTTGCGCAGGGAAACGATTTCCCCGCCCGCCAGCGTCACCGGCATTTCCGTATAGCTGATCCGCATATGGCCTTCTGCTGGCAGGCCGGGAACGGCGCTATCCTGCAATTGCTGGCCATAGACGGGATCGGGGAAATTCAGCACCTCATGCGCGGCGATCGCCGCCCGCTCGGCGTCGGTCTTTGGCGCACGGGCAAGGCGCAGGAACATCGATGTCGCATCATCCGAGCCCTCCGGCGGATGACCCCGGCCGTCTTTCAGATGACAGGTCTGGCAGGCGCGGGCATTGTAGAGCGGCCCCAGACCGTCCGATGCCTGCGTCGAGGAGGGCGAGGAGACCCAGAGCTTGCGGAAAAGCGCATTGCCGAGCTTGAAATTCTCTTCTTCGGCAAAAGTAATGTTGGCGGAGAATTGCGATAGAATGTCCTGGTTGACGGACGCGATCGATGTGCCTGCCCCGCCGGACATGGCTTCAAACTTTTCGGCCTTGGAAAAATCCGTGGCTGGGCGGGTGACGGCCTTAACCCGTGCCCGGTCCGCATCGGTCAGATCATCACGGGTGGACGGGAGCGGCAGCTGCTCCGCGCGGCCTTCCGTTTTGGCCTCGGGCTCCCCCGCCAGGATAGCGGCGCCAAAAACGGAAAAACCGCCCGCCGCTGTCAAAAACAGAACGGCAGACGGCACTATCAGGCGTCGGGCAGGCCAAGCACGCATTCAGAAAAAACCGGGCCGCTCGCGAGAAGCGGCGGCCCGCCTTTGCTTTCTCATTGGAAGACAGCGTTAGGATTATCCAGGCTGTCGGAACCTTCAAGCTCGATCGTACCAAGCTCCAGCGACGCAATGACGCGCTCGACCGTCTTTGCCTGCGCAACCAGGCCATCGATGGCAGCCTGAATGACGGCATTGCCCTCGGTGTTGCCTTCACCGATCATCTGGTCGTACTTTTCAACCGTCTCGCCGCGCTTGGCCATGGCCTGCATCGCGGTGATGGTGGCCGCCAGCTTTTCCTTCATTTCCTTGTCGAGCGCCGGATCCTTGGCGGCAACGAGTTCGGACAGTGACGGGCCGGTCACCTTGGTGCCATCGACCTTGGTATATTCGCCGGTATAGGCCGACTGGATACCGATCGCGTCATGAAGATGCGAGTTGTAGGTGTTATCGGAGAAGCAATCATGCTCTTCCTCCGGATCGTGCAGAAGCAGACCGAGCTTCATGCGTTCGCCGGCCAGTTCACCATAGGAGAGCGAGCCCATGCCGGTCAGGATAGCACCGAGGCCAGCCTTGGGATCGGCTTCGACATTCTTGGTGGCAGCGCCATCCGGCGTCCAGTTGGCGACCATCTCCTTCAGGTCCGACACGAGCAGATCGCTGGCGGCCTTCAGATAGGCGGCGCGGCGGTCGCAATTGCCGTTGGTGCAGGCCTTGGCGTCATAGTCGGTATACGGACGGTTGCCGGCGCCCGGGCCGGTGCCGTTCAGGTCCTGGCCCCAGAGCAGGAATTCGATAGCGTGGTAGCCAGTTGCCACGTTCGCCTCGATACCGCCGGCTTCCTGCAGCGTGCCTGCCAGGAATCCCGGGGTGATGTTCGTCGCGTCCACATCCTTGCCGTCGATCTTGATCGTCTTGTTGGCAATGACATTGGCAGTAAACAGCGAATTCTCGTCGCTTTCCGTGCCATAGCTCGGATCGACGTAGTCGATCAGGCCTTCGTCCAGCGGCCAGGCGTTGACCTTGCCTTCCCATTCGTCGACGATCGGGTTGCCGAAACGGTAGACTTCGGTTTCCTGATAAGGATTGCGCGCCTTAAGCCAGGCTTCGCGGGCGGCCTTCAGCGTCGCTTCGCTCGGTGTAGCGATCAGGGCATCGACGGCCTTGTCGAGCGCTTCAGCGGTCGAGAGTGCATCCGAGAATTTCGCGTGGGCGACATCGGCATAATGCTTGACGACGGCGGCTGCGTCGGTGGCAGCCTGCGCCGGTTGCAGCGCCAGCATCGACGTTGCGGTGGCAAGCGCCAGCGCGGCGCTGCGAAGGAATGATTTGGTCATGACCTCTCCTGGTATTGTCCGAATGAATTCGGCGTTCCCCACCGCCCGGCTCCGCCGGTCGCGCAAGCCGCGCGGCCCGATGGATGGACGTGGCTATTCAGCCCGGTTTTCATGGACCAAAATCAAACTTGTGTCAAAGTGTATAGTTTAGAATGTTTTCAATGTGGATGCGGCAGTAAAACCCGCCGCAAGACCTATTGTGACCCCGGCTAAAGCGTCTTCAGGGCGCTCAGCTTTTGCGGCCCATCAGGCAGAAGAAGAAGCCGTCGGTATCCGTCGATGCCGGCGTCAGCGTCACGGTCTTCATGTCCGCGGACCAGGGTTGCCGCTTGTCGGTGCCGAACAGATCGGCCCAGGCGTCGGCGGCCGACAGGATTTCAAACTCGGGATTGTCCTCGCAGAACGCGTAGACCTGCGCCTCGTTTTCCTCTGGCAGAACCGAACAGGTGACGTAGATCAGATGACCACCGGGGCGCACGAAGGATGAAGCACCGGCCAGCGCTTCCTGTTGCTGGCCCAGCCGCTCCTCAAGGTTCTTCTGCGTCAGCCGCCACTTTGTGTCCGGGCGGCGGCGCCAGGTTCCGGTGCCGGTGCAGGGTGCATCGACCAGCACACGATCGAACTTGCCGGTAAACGGCTTCAGCCCCTCCAGCCGGTCATGGACCTGCACATTGCGGGTGCCCGCGCGCTTCAGCCGCTCGATGATCGGGGCCAGGCGCTTGCGGTCCGTGTCATAAGCGTGGATCTGGCCCTTGTTGTGCATGGCTGCGGACATGGCCAGCGTCTTACCGCCGCCACCGGCGCAATAATCGAGAATCTGCTCGTTTTCCTTCGGCATGACAAGATCGGAAACGATCTGCGAGCCTTCGTCCTGGACCTCGAACCAGCCCTTTTCGAAGGAGATTTCGGCAGTCACGTTGGGAAGGCGCGAGG
This sequence comes from Rhizobium sp. Root1334, assembly GCF_001426665.1. Classification (GTDB taxonomy): domain Bacteria; phylum Pseudomonadota; class Alphaproteobacteria; order Rhizobiales; family Rhizobiaceae; genus Pararhizobium. Next base: position 1,168,064 of record NZ_LMEY01000001.1, read on the forward strand.
CGCCCTCGCCCGCTTTGACGCGAATGCCGTTGCGAGCAATCGCTGCCGGTTCGACGCCGCTGCGATCCAGTGCCTTCAAGACCTTGTCGCGGGTCGCCTTCAGCGTGTTGACGCGCAGGTCGAGCGCCGGACGGCCAGCCAGAGCCTGTGCCTCCTCCAGCCAGTCTTCATCGAAATTTTCTTCAAAGGACGGCTGCACCCATTCCGGGATATCGCCCTGAACATGCAGCGGCGCATCGTCGAGCGTGCGGCTGGCAAAGGCAGCAACCATTTCGGCGGTCAGGGGCTCGGGCGCAAACCTGTCGCCATCCAGTTCCGCGGCCAGTTGTTCGGGCGAAACGCCCCACTGGCGGAACATCACGGCATGGCCGAGCGCGGTCGCGCTGTCGCTGTCCATCAGATAGGCGTGGGAAAGTTTCATGCGCAGCGCGTCATAGACGATATTGCCGATCGCGGCGCGGTCGCCGGACCCGGCAAACCGATGGGCCAGCCCCCAATCCTTGAGGGCATCGGCCACGGGACGCTTGCGCGTTTCGATATCGGCAAGAACCTCAATGGCTCCGGCGAGCCTGCCACCCAGTCGCATCTTTCAAACTCCATTTTCCGCCGTGGTAGCGGTGATGGCCGTCAAGAGCAAGCCGGGAGGTGCTTGCGTGTGACGAATGCTGACCAGATGGGAGGCTATGGTCATTACCGGAAGGCGAAATCCTTGCCCGGATGACCCGTATCAAATCCATCCGGAACAATTCCCGGACAGGCGTGTTGTTCTGCCGTCAGCCGACGACGCGATAACAGATGCTGGCGGTGCCGGAGTTGATCATGCCGATATGGGAAGCGGCGGCCTTGGAGAGATCGAGCACACGGCCGCGAATGAAGGGGCCACGGTCATTGATGCGAACGACGACGGTCTTGCCATTGCGCTTGTTGGTGACGGCAACCTTGGTGCCGAACTTGAGATTGCGGTGCGCGGCGGTGAGGTAAGATGCATTCATCCGTTCGCCGGACGCGGTGCGCGACGTCAGGGCGTACCAGGATGCCCCACCGCAATTACCAGCCTTGGCCGGAGTAGCCTTTGCCTGACCAGGTGCAGCCTGGCTTGGTGTCACTGCAGTAAAAGTTGCCCCCAAGGCAAAAGCTGCAGCAAGAGCAGCAGACGTGATCTTCATCTTGATCAAACAGATGACCCCTTCGCTTGAAATTTAGTTAAGTCTTACGAAGGCTTGGGTTTTCAGGGGGAAAAATGGCGAAAACGTGCTTCAACCTTTAACGTTGCATTAGGAAATATTACCAATCTCCGAAAAATTAAAATTACGAAATTTTGAAATTCTGTCACAAAGCTGCAGAAGTGCTTTGGATTCAGGCGTTAGTCTGCCAAAGGCCGTTCACATCGGCGTGAACATCTATCGGTTCAAGAAAAAGGATTCAATTTTTTGAAATTTGCCAAATCCGGCTGATTTTGAAGCTAGAGAATCCAGTATTCCCGTTATAGGTGTACAAAAATGGCAGCACTACGGAGATATTCTTGTCATTTTCCTAGACCAAACGGTCATGGATACAACGATATTTGGCCACAATTTATCTGGTCTATCAGAGACAGATCATAGACTATCCGAACCGCCTTTTACTTGAAATATCAGCCGCGCCAGTGGCCGTTACTCCACAATTCCGCTAGCGAAATCCGATAGTCTGGGAAGCGGAAGACGAATCCGAGATCACGCAGCCGTGTATTGGAAACACGCTTGTTCTCTCCATAGAAAGACCGCGCCATTGGTGAAAGCTCGGCGGTTTCAAAGGGCATCTCCGGCGGCGGCTCAACGCCCATCAGGCGGGCGGCTTCGGCGACAATATCCTGCGGCGGCGCCGGCTCGTGATCCGTGACATTATAGATGCCGCCAATCGAACGGCCGGAGAGAAAGACGGCAGAGCCGGCAATATCCTCGACACGGATGCGGTTGAAGACCTGATTGGCCTTGATCAGGCGGCGCGCGGTTCCAGCGGCAAGATTGCAGAAAGCATTACGGCCGGGCCCATAGATACCGGAGAGCCGCAACACCGCGACGGGTATATTGGCGGCCTCACCGAAGGCCAGCCACGCCTGTTCAGCAGCAACCCGCTCGACGGACCGGGCGGAGACCGGTTCCAGCGATGCCTCCTCCGTCACCCATGCGCCGCCATGATCGCCATAGACGCCAACCGTCGAGAGGTAGCCAGCCCATTGCAAATTCGGCATCAAGCCGGCAAGCGGCGATGCGCCGGGACGCATCACCGGATCGCCGTCCCGGCCGGGCGCGATCGACTGGATGAGATGCGTCGTCTGCTTCATGGCAGCGGCAAGTTCGGGCGAGATCGTCACACCGTCATACACCAGTGCATCGAGGCCCAGATCACGCAGACCAGCGAGCTTGTCTTCAGAGCGCGTTGTCCCGGTCACTGATTGCGCCAGCGGCAAAAAAGCCTTGGCGATTGCCGATCCGGAAAAACCGGCGCCCAGAACCAGAACATGCATCAGTCAACTCCTGCCAGTTTCCATTCGGCGAGCACCTCGGAATCGGTCTCGTCCTGCCGTCTTGCCGCAAATTCGGAGAAATCACCAGCCGTCATCAAGCGCGACAAGGCCCAGATCGCCATCCCCCGCACGGCCGCCGACGGATCACCCGCCAGACCAAGACAGAGCTCGGCCAAGCCCGCCTCGCCGGAATTTCCAGCTGCAATCAGACAGTTGCGGACAAACCGGTCACGGCCGATACGCTTGACCGGTGAGCCGGAAAAGAACGTGCGAAAAGTGGGATCATCGAGCGTCAGCAGAAACGACAGCGGCGGCTCCTTCAGGTCCTCGCGCGCCTTCAGCTTCATCTGGGAGGCAGCGGCGGCAAACTTGTTCCACGGACAGGCCGACAGGCAATCGTCGCAGCCATAAATCCGGTTGCCGATCCTTGGGCGAATGGCGGGATCGATCGGGCCTTTATGCTCGATCGTCAGATAGGAAATGCAGCGGCGCGCATCGATCCGGTAGGGTGCCGGAAATGCATCCGTCGGGCAGGCATCGAGGCAAGCGCGGCAGGAACCGCAGTGATCCCGTTCCGGCGTATCAATCGAAAGGTCAGCGGTGGTGAACAGGCTGCCGAGAAACAGCCAGGAGCCGAACTCACGGCTGACGAGATTGGTATGCTTGCCCTGCCAGCCAAGGCCGGCCTGCTCAGCCAGAGGCTTCTCCATCACGGGGGCCGTATCGACGAAGACCTTGACGTCCTCGCCTGCCCGCGCAGCAAACCGGGTTGCCACTTCTTTCAGCTTGCCCTTGATCACATCATGGTAATCGCGATTGCGGGCATAAACGGAAATGGCGCCGCGTTCCGGCTTATCAAGGATGGAGCGCGGGTCTTCGTCCGGCCCGTAGTTCATGCCGAATAAGACGACGGAGCGCACGTCGCTCCAGAGCACGCGAGGATCGCCCCGGCGGTCGGCCGTGTCAGCCATCCAGTCCATCGTGCCGTGATAGCCTTCGGCGAGGAAATCGGCGAGACGTTCCGGCGCCTGCGGAATGGAAGCGGGCAGCGTCACCCGGCAGACATCGAAACCCTTGTCGCGGGCTTCGTCCTTCAGGAAGCTGGTCAGCGTCCGGCGCCGCTTGTCATGCTTCTCCTCCAGGAGCGCATTGCCGGGCACCGAACCGCTCCTTAAAAATCGAGATCGGCGTAATGGGAAACCGGCGTGACGCCACGCACACGCTCGGCCAGCAGCGGGCGGAACGACGGACGCGACTTCAGACGCTGATACCAATCCTTCACAGCCGGCGCTTCCGACCAGTCGATTTCACCGAGATAGTCCAGAACCGAAATGGCAGCCGCTGCAGCAAGATCGGCATAGGACAACCGGTCGCCGGCCAGATAGGTCCGCGAACCGGCAAGCCAGCCGAGATATTTCAGGTGCTGGCGGATATTCGAGCGCGATGTGCGCAGTATTTTCGAATCCGGGGCGCCGCCACCCTGATCGGGCGTCATCTGCAGCTTGAAGATACGCTCCCGCACCAGGGGCCGCGTCACGTCGGCTTCCATCTTCTGCAGGAACCATTCGACCAGACGGCGGATTTCCGCGCGCTGGAACGGGTCTTCCGCCAGAAGACGGCGATCGCGCTTCAGCACGCCATGGGTTTCGTCGACATATTCGGAAATCACCATCGCGCCACAGAGTGCCCGCATGCTGTCATCGACATAGACCGGCAAGGTGCCTGCTGGATTGAGCGTCAGGAAATCCCGCCGCTTTTCCCAAGGCTGCTCCTCCGCCAACTCCGTCTGATAGCCGTATTCCGACAGGATCAGACGGACGAACCGGGAGGATGTGGACATCGGGTGGTGATAAAGTGTCGGCATAAGCTATCGGATTTCGTCAGTTCGGTTGGGAGGGGGGTGGCTGTCTCGTGGCGGTTTCGTCTGGCCACGCTGCGTTAGAAAAAGCTATAGGAACTTGCTGCCGCAAACACAAGCGAATCAGCCAATGCCCTTCGTTGGCCCCAGAGCCTAACCTCCAATGCTTCAGGGAAGCTTAATTCATGGCCGATCAATCGATCATCAGTGCGCTTATCCTTGGCCTTATCGAAGGCCTGACCGAATTTATTCCGGTATCGTCCACCGCCCATGTCCTGCTCGCCGGGCATTTTCTTGGCTTCAAGTCCCCCGGCAATACCTTCGCCGTCCTCATCCAGCTCGGCGCGATCCTCGCCATCTTGCTGGTTTATTTCCAGCGCCTGCTGTCAATCGCGATGGCTCTGCCATCCAGCGCAAAGGCGCGGCGGTTTGTTCTCTCGGTCCTGCTCGCCTTCCTGCCGGCTGCCGTGATCGGCGCCATTGCGCATGACTTCATCAAGACCGTGCTGTTCGAAACGCCGATGCTGATCTGTGTCGTCCTGATCATCGGCGGCATCATTCTCTATGCAATCGATCGTATGCCGTTGAAGCCGATATACCGCGACGTCATGGATTATCCACCCTCGCTGGCCCTCAAAATCGGCCTGTTCCAGTGCCTGGCGATGATCCCCGGCACTTCGCGCTCCGGCGCTACGATTGCAGGCGCGCTTCTGATGGGAACCGACAAGCGTTCTGCCGCAGAGTTTTCGTTCTTCCTGGCGATGCCGACAATGCTCGGCGCCTTCACGCTTGATCTCTACAAAAACCGGGCCGCGCTCGACTTCAACGATGCAACGCTGATCGCCGTCGGCTTCATCGCCGCCTTCGTCTCCGCGCTGCTGGTGGTGCGCTCGCTTCTGAACTTCGTCTCCAGCCGCGGCTTCGCGCCATTTGCGATCTGGCGCATCCTCGTCGGAACGGCCGGCCTCATCGGCCTGTGGCTGTTCGGTTAAGCCCAATAAAAAACCGCATGCACCTCAATGAAGAGAGTACATGCGGCTCCTGGCCCCCGCCATAGTCTGTGCCGCCTTCGCGAGAAGGCGGAAACTCTTATTCTGCAGCAAGCGTGCCGATCGACGCCGTCGTGCAGGGATCGACGCCATAGGCCGGCGCGCAACCGCTGTGATTGCTGGCGACCGTCTTCGGCGCAGCGAAGGATCCAGCCAGGATAATAAGTGCCGCGCACGCAAAGAAAATCGCGATCGACTTGCCCATAAAAAATGTGCCTCTCAAGGTGATATGATGGAGCCGGTTGTTCCTTGTGTGAACGATGCGGCGCGGCTGCTGTGTATGTGCTGGAACTGTCGTTATCAATATCGATACATGTTGAATCGACGGTAAAGACCAATCGCTTTTTTAAGTGAGGCAGAACTGCAACGTTTTATTCTGTGACGGGCAAAAAGAAGCTGCCGGGGAGTACCGGCGGCTCAATCAAACTGTAGATTTCAAGCGGTATGCGGCGCGATCAGGCGGCGCTGCCGGACCGGGAATACTGGCCCTGCGGACGGTAGCGCACCACATAGGATGGCAGCACGGCCTCGACCGACGTCGGCGCGATGCCGAACGCCTGCAGCGTGCGCCCTTCGGCCTGCGCATTCGAGGACACGACATTGTCGCTCTTCAGCAGCGTGACCTGATCGACAGTGAGCGGCGGCGCGATGAACGGGACCATCGAGGCGACAGAGCCGATCAGGGAAGCGATGCCAAACGGGATCGGCAGCAGGGTGCGCTTGCGATCGATCGTCTTCATGAGGATTTCGAGACAGTTCTTGAAGGTCAGCACTTCCGGGCCGCCGATCTCGTAAATCCGGCCCTTGGCAACCTTGCCTTCGACAGACTTGGCGACCGCTTCGGCAACGTCGGTGACATAGACCGGCTGGAACGCGGTTTCGCCACCGCCGACGAGCGGCAGCACCGGCGAGAAGCGCGACATTTCGGCGAACTTGTTGAAGAAACCATCTTCCGGTCCGAAGACGATCGACGGCCGCAGGATGACGGCGTCTGGAACGGTCTCCAGGATCGCCTTTTCGGCACGGCCCTTGCTGCGGGCATAGAGCGATTCAGCGCTGGCATCGGCCCCGATGGCGGACACATGCGTCAGTGTCGCACCAGCACCCCGTGCGGCTTCCGCCACGGCGCGGGCACCAAAATCCTGGACCGAATCGAATGTGTTGCGTCCACTCTCGAACAGGATGCCGACGCAGTTGACGACATGATCGGAACCCTGAGCCGCCGCATCGACCGACTTGCGGTAGCGCAGGTTGGCCTGAACGAAGGAAATCTGCCCGACATTGCCCAAAGGCTGCAGGAAACCGGCGAGATCCGGGCGGCGAACGGCAACCCGAATGCGAAAGCCGCGCTTGGCCAGAGCCCGCACGACATGCCGGCCGACAAACCCGGAACCGCCGAAAACGGTGACGAGCGGCGGGAGATTGGACAAAGTCATGGCACAGGCACTCCTGATCTGCAGTATGGCGTATATGAGCTACATAGCCCAATCGTCGGGCGACGGGAAGGCTTATCGCAAAGGCTTTTCTGCCGCTTTACGCCGCAGTTGCTGCAGTGCATCAGATACCTTCGACGACCACCATTTCCGCATCGGCACATTGCTGGCGAATGCCGGCAGCGACCTGATATTCCGCAGAGTGATAACAGTCGACGGCAGCCTGCAGAGATGGGAATTCAATCACCACGTTGCGGCCGCGCACATCGCCCTCCAATCGCTGGAAAGCGCCACCGCGTGCCAGAAAATTGGCGCCGTACTTCTCAAACGCCGGCTTTGCCGCAGAAACATAATCCTTGTAACGCTCGGCATCGCGGACATCGACCCGCGCAATCCAGTAGCCCTTGGCCATGGCAATCTCCCTAAATTCGTTGCAAGCCAGAATTATCGTTTCGGCTTCTTCCGTCAAATCATTTGACCGGTCAAGATATGGAAACGTCTCAGAAAAATGCGACAGCTTCACAACCGGCGCTTGAGCCGCACAAATCACGGAAGACCGAGCATGTTTGCCTACAGAAGAATTGCAGCGCTGTCCGGCGGACTATTTGCATTGTTCCTGTATCCCGGGGCACCCCAGGCCAAGCCCACGCAATGCAGTGCCAGCGTCTATGCGGCGGTAAAGGCTCCAGCGGCAAAACAGGATGCAACTGTCGAACTGCGCTGCAATCTGACCCTGTCGCCCGGCGATATCATCACCAAACGCCTGATCTTCTCTGGCGCCAATGCGTCGGGGATGACGCTGGACTGCAAGGGCGCCACGCTTGACGGATCGCGCGGCTCGGTCAACTTCAGCCGGCCGAGCATTCTCATACGCTCCACCAAAGGCAAAAACGGTGACTGGAGCGCACCATCGGATGTCACCGTGCGCAACTGCGTGATCAAAGGGGCGCTTCGCCTTCAAGGTCTGGGCACCAACGGCCAGGCGAAAGCCGTCCAATCGTCATCTCTGACTGCCGGCCATACGGCCTTTGCGCAGGCATCGGCGCCGACGCGAATCTCGCTTTCCGCCCTGACATTCATCGCTGATACCAGGGTGCCTCTCTATATCGGGCCAGGCGTCACAAAGGTCCGTGTCGAAAATTCCACCTTTACGGGACAGAGCGATGGGCCGGCCCTCTATCTCGATGCGGAGTCGGCGGAAAACACGATCTCGGGCAATCGGTTTGCAGTAAACAGCCGGCGCGAGCAGCTTGCCATCGATGGGGCGGCGAGAAACATGATCCGTGGAAATGTCTTCGACAATCCGGTCAATGGTGGCATTTTTGTCTATCGCAACTGCGGCGAAGGCGGCACGATCCGCCATCAGAAACCACAGAACAACACGATTTCCGGCAACACCTTCAAATACCAGATGGCATTCATGGCGAAGCCCGCCGTCTGGCTGAACTCACGCAACGGCGCGCAACGCTATTGCTTCCGCGACCCCGCACATCCCTTCGGCAGCAGCATCAGCTCGCTGGACTTCGCGCAGTTCAACACCGTGACAGGCAACCGCCTGATCGGCGGCAGCACTTCCCTCATTCGCAATACCGACCCGAGCAACCGGGTCGAGGACAACGGCAATTGATCAGAGCACGCCGCTCATTTCACCGAGAATAGCGCGGGCCGCGGCCTGCGGATCGGCGGCCTTGACGATCGGGCGGGCGACGACGAGATGACTGGAACCGGCGCTCAACGCATCGGCCGGCGTCATCACGCGCTTCTGGTCGCCCTTGTCGCTGCCGGCCGGGCGGATGCCCGGGGTGACGATCGCCATCTGCGGGCCAACGACCTTGCGGACTGCGGCGGACTCTTCAGCCGAGCAAACGATGCCCCCCATGCCAGCGGCGCGGGCCTGTTCGGCACGCCGCAGCACCAGCGTATGCGGATCGTATTCATAACCGGCGTCGATGACGTCCTGCTCGTCCATCGATGTCAGCACGGTAACACCAAGCAGGCAGAGATCAGAGCCTTTTGCCGCTTCAACGGCCGCCCGCATTGCCTTCGGATAGGCGTGCAGCGTCAGCATCGACATGCCCATCTTGGCGATATTCTCGACGCCCTTGGCAACCGTGTTGTCGATATCGAGCAGCTTCATATCGAGGAAGATCTTCTTGCCATCGGCGGCCAGATCACGGGCGAACTCAAGACCACCGGCAAAGGCCAGCTGGTAGCCGATCTTGTAGAACAGCACGTCATCGCCAAGCGCTTTGACGATAGCTTCCGCCTCGCCGATGGTTGGGATATCAAGCCCGACGATCAGCCGGTCACGTGCGGTCACAGTCATTTTTGCCATCCTTGCCAATGCTCCATGGCGGTCCAGTCGCATGCAAGGGAGCGGTCTGCAAGGGAAAATGCGTAGAGGCAGCCGCCACCCGCCAGTTGATCATGACTGCGTGAAATGGGCAGCCCCGCCAGGTGACATTTCAGCAGCGTGCCGACACCACCATGCCCGACGAAGGCAATCGGCTTTGCCGGATCATGCCGGTCCAATACCGAAGTGACCGCCGTCACAATCCGTTTCTGGGCATCGGCCGCCCGCTCCCAACCATGGAAACTCTGTTCTGGATTGGCGAAGAACCAGTTGGCCGCCTTCTCGAATTCCTCGGGCACCAAAAAACCTGTGGCCGAGCGGTCGTTTTCGCCGGAATGTTCCAGGACCTCCACCTCGACGCCGCCCGAACGCGCGAGGATTGCGGCCGTTTCCAGCGCCTTGGTCTCGTCGCTGGAAAGGATGCGGGAAAGCTGGCTGACCCAACTCTGCTGCGCCGTCCTTTCGGCGCGTCCGGCGCCGATCTCGGACAGCCCCCAGCGGGGAACCGGCACATCCGGTTCAAGCCGGATTTGCGGATGGGTAATGTAAACGCCGAACATCGACCGTCCTCAATGCGTCTTGCGGTAAACCCACAGCTGTGCGGGCGGAATGTTGCGGACGACGAAATCATAATGGGAAATCTGGTAACGATCGGGCATCGCAACAACGGGCGACAGCGGACCGTAGGAAATCTGGATGACCGGACGGCCAACGGGGATGCGCGACAGGAGATCATCGATCAGCGAGACCCGCATGTGCATCGGAAAGTTCAAAAGCGGTACGGCGGAAATGACGCTGTCGAATTGCTGGTCACGGCGTGGGCCAAGCGTCTTGTCGAGATCGAAGGCGTCTCCGTTGATGAAATCGACATCCGGATAGGTCTTGACTAGGTGCTGGTAGAAATCGGTGGAAAATTCGATCGACACCAGGTTTTCCGGCTGAACGCCCTTCTGCAGGATTGCCTTGGTGATGACGCCGGTGCCGGGGCCAAGCTCAAGAACGGGCAGGCCTGAATGCGGATTGACGACGCTCGCCATTCGCCGGGCAGTGATTCCGGATGTCGGCACGATCGAGCCGACAGCCTTCATATTGCTTCGCCAGCCCTTGAAGAAACGTATTTCCTCGTCGAATTTCTTGCCAAAACGCTCTTTCAGACGAAAATTCATGCGTATCTCCAGCAAAACTCGCCTGCTTCTCCAACCAGGCTTCATGCCTGCCGGCGCAAACGCAGCGTCTCCAACTCCGAAATGATTATGCGTTGCCACGAGCGACAAAAACAAGTCATTTCGCGTCATTAAATCAGTCTGCCAACAACCAGTTAATCCTGCTTTCGCCATCGGATAACTGCATACGAAAACGGCCGGATCAGGTCCGGCCGTTTTCCATCTCAAATTCCTGTCAGGCCTAAACCCGCATCGGCATCAGAACATAGAGAGCGTCATCGCCCGCCATGTCGCGCACCAGCGTCGGCGAGCCCGCATCAGCCAGCATGAAAACGGCATCGGTGCCGGAAAGCTGCGCGGTGATATCGAGCAGGTATTTGGCGTTGAAGCCGATTTCCAGCGGATCGCTGTCATAGCCGACAGGAAGTTCTTCCGTGGCGCTGCCCGAATCCGGGTTGTTGACCGTCAGCGTCAATTGTCCGTCCGACAGCGCCAGCTTGACGGCGCGGCCGCGCTCGGACGAAATCGTCGAGACGCGGTCGACAGCCTGGGCGAAGGACTGGCAATCGATCTTCAGTTCCTTGTCGTTATTGGCCGGGATGACGCGCTGGTAATCCGGGAACGTGCCGTCGATCAGCTTCGAGGTCATGATGATCGAACCGATGGTCAGGCGGATCTTCGCATCCGATACTTCGACGGTAACGACCACATCCGGGTTGTCGACCAGCTTCTGCAATTCGCTGACGGTCTTGCGCGGGATGATGATGCCCGGCATGCCTTCCGAACCCGACGGCGCTTCGAGGTCGGCGCGGGCAAGACGATGGCCGTCGGTGGCGACGGCGCGCAGCTTCAGCTGGCCCTTGCTCTCGATCGTGTGGATATAGATGCCGTTCAGGTAATAGCGGGTCTCTTCCGTCGAGATCGCAAACTGGGTGCGATCGATCAGCATCTTCAGGTCCGTCGCCTTGATGCGGAAGGTGTGGGTGAACGCGCCGGCGGTCAGATCCGGGAAATCGGACTGCGGCAGGCATTGCAGCGAGAATTTCGAGCGACCGGACTGGACGGTCATTGCCGTGCCTTCGGCATTGGTGGCGAGCGCCACTTCCGAACCATCCGGCAGCTTGCGAACGATATCGTAAAGCAGATGCGCCGGCACCGTCGTCGCGCCGGGCGTCTCAACCTGTGCCGGTGTCGCTTCGGTAATTTCGAGGTCGAGGTCGGTTGCCTTCATTTCGAGGCTGGCGCCGTCGGAGCGCAAAAGCACGTTCGAGAGGATCGGAATGGTATTGCGACGCTCGACCACACGGTGAACGTGGTTCAGCGACTTCAGGAGATTGGACCGCTCGAGAGTAATGCGCATGAGATGCTACCGCTTTCAACCATCGCCGGGCGGGCCGCGCCTCCCGGCTTGAACTTTTGAAGTGTCCCCTTTCGGACGGGGAAGATGTGGACGGGCAAAATGGCAGAAACAAGCCGTCAAAAGCAAGAGGTAACGGTGGTTGAGCCCCAGTAATGTTTGCATTGCCGCAAATCCGCGGCTCTTGCCGAAGTGCCGCCGCTCACCCATAAAGACCGGGCGCCGGATGAACGGCAGGCAAAGGCATGAGGGCATACCGTTTTGGAAAAGCAGGCATCGGGCGAAACGCAGACGAACGAGCGGCAGAAGGGCTACCGTCTGCACAATGTCGCGGTGCCCGCACGGCCGCTGGAACCGGCGCTCTACCTGGTCGCCACCCCAATCGGCAATCTCTCCGACATTACCCTGCGCGCGCTGGAAACACTGGCCGGGGCCGATGTGCTGGCCTGCGAGGACACCCGCGTCACCCGCGTGCTGCTCGACCGCTACGGCATCGTCAACCGGCCCTATGCCTATCACGAATACAATGCCAACGAGGTCGGTCCGAAGCTTCTGGCAGCGCTGGACGAGGGCAAGTCCGTCGCCCTTGTTTCTGACGCCGGAACGCCCTTGGTCTCGGATCCCGGCTACCGGCTCGGCCAGATCGCCATCGAGGCCGGGCACCGGGTGGTGCCCATCCCGGGGGCGTCTGCGCCTCTGGCAGCCCTAGTCGGGTCCGGGCTTCCCAATGACGCTTTCCTGTTTGCGGGCTTCCTGCCGTCAAAGGACAAGGCTCGCCGCGACCGGTTTGCCGAACTCGCCAACGTTCCCGCAACCCTGATGTTCTTTGAATCGCCGCACCGGATCGCAGCTGCCGTCGTCGCGGCCCATGATGTACTGGGGGGCGAACGGCGCGCTTCGGTCTGCCGCGAACTCACCAAGACCTTCGAGGAATTCCGCCGCGGCACGCTCGCCGAGCTCAAGGCATTTTATGATGAAGGCGGAACCGTCAAGGGCGAGATCGTGCTCGTCATCGGCCCGCCGGATGCACCGGCGGCACCGGAAGCCGATGACGTCGATGCTATCCTCAGAAAACTCGTCAAGGATATGTCGACCGGCAAGGCGGCAACGGAAGCTGCCAAGCAGACGGGCCTCAACCGCAAGGACCTCTATGATCGGCTCCTGGAGCTCAAAGACCGGGATGAAACCTGAGCGGCCGGATCAGAAGAGGAAAAAAGCGCTCCGGCGCGGGTCGCTGGCCGAGTATCGCGCCGCGCTTTACCTTCTCTTTAAAGGTTACCGCATCGTCGCCTTCCGCTACCGGACGAAACTCGGGGAAATCGACATTATTGCACGCAAGGGCAATCTGATCGCCTGCGTCGAGGTCAAGGCCCGTCGGTCGCTGGAAGATTCTGTGTTTGCCGTTTCCGGTCTTGCACAACGCCGCATCCGCGCTGCAAGCGACCTCTGGCTCGCGAGACAAAGGGATTCTGCGGCGCTTTCAATCCGCTATGACATCATCTCCGTCACACCGTGGCGCTGGCCGTTGCATCTTCCCGATGCTTTTTGAACAGCTGTGCACAGTTGTAATCGTTCCGACACAAAAGCGTTATGCGGACGTCATGAAAGGGCTTTAGCCGGTTCCTCACCCTAAACCTGGTGAAAGGAACGACAATGATCAGGAAATTCACGATGACCGGCCTCGCGCTGGTTTTCTCCGCCACCTCCTCGTTTGCCGCGACCAATATCAGCTGGTGGCACGGCATGGCCGGCCGCAATGGCGAAGTCATCAACGAGATCGCCACCAAGTTCAACGCATCGCAGACGGCTTGCGCGCTCACCCCGGTTTCCAAGGGCACCTATGAGGAAGCGCTGGCTTCCGGCATCGCCGCTTTCCGTTCGGGCGAACAGCCGAACATCCTGCAGGTCTTCGATGCTGGTGCAGCAACGATCATCAACGCCAAGGGCGCCGTTATCCCGGCTGAAGACCTGATCAACAACGCCGGCTACACGTTCGACCGCGAAGCCTTCATCGATGGCGTGCGCTACTTCTACGCCGATAGCGACGGCAAGTTCGTCGGCATGCCGTTCAACTCGTCGGCTCCGATCATGTACATCAACGACGAAGCCCTGAAGAAGGCCGGCGTCGAAGCCCCGAAGACCTGGGAAGAATTCGAAGCTGCCGCTCCCAAGCTCAAGGCAGCCGGTTTCATCCCGCTCGTCCAGTCGCAGCTGACCTGGCAGTTCACCGAGAACTTCTTCTCGCGCAACAACATCCAGTTCGCCACCAACAACAACGGTTACGACAGCGTCACCGACACGCAGCTGAAGGTCACCGACCCGAACCTCATCATGATGTTCGACAAGCTGAAGGCCTGGGCCGATGAAGGCTACTTCGCCTATTACGGCGCCGGCTGGAACGATAACCAGAAGATGTTCGAAGAAAACAAGGCCGCCCTCTGGATCGGTTCGTCGGGCTCGTTCGGCGGCCTGACCAAGACGGCCCAGATGCCTTTCTCGGCAACCTTCCTGCCGTACTGGGGTTCGATCAAGGGTGCAGGCACATCGTCCTTCATCGGCGGCGCAGCGCTGTTTGCAATGGCCGGCAAGCCGGAAGCCGAAAACAAGTGCGTTGCCGACTTCTTCCAGTTCCTGACCTCGCCGGAAATCCAGAAGTTCTACCATCAGGCAACCGGCTACGTCGCCATTACCAAGGCTGCCTACGAGCTGGCCAAGGCTGAAGGCTACTACAAGGAAAAGCCTGCTGCCGAAGTCGGCATCCAGCAGCTGATGCTGCCGGCTGGTGAATGGTCGAAGGGTTACCGCCTCGGCTTCTACCCGCAGATCCGCGAAATCATGGAACGCGAATACGGCCGCATCTTCGCTGGCGAAGTCTCCGTCAAGGACGCCTTCGATACGATCGAGAAGGAAGGCAACGAACTGCTCGCCCGTTTCGCAAAGACGGCTGGTTGATTTGGTTCCCTTCTCCCCGTCGGGGAGAAGGTGGCCGAAGGCCGGATGAGGGGGTGTTTCGGCGCGTTCAGAGTATGCCGCACCGCCCCCTCATCTCCTCGCTTCACTCGGCACTTCTCCCCGCTGGGGAGAAGAGGGAAGTCCCTCGCACGATCATTTTGAAAGCCCGTTCATGACGAACACGACCACCTCCCAGGCACTGTCCGGAACAATGGCAGCCCCCGGACCCGGCGGGTTTTGGCGCATCCTCGGCCTGAACAAATCCGCCAGCAAGCCGCCGGAAGAGACGGACGCAAAGCGCGTGCAGTTCAGCTCGCGGCTCCTGCCCTATCTGTTTCTGGCGCCGCAGATGGCGATCATCTTCATCTTCTTCTACTGGCCCTCGGTACAGGCAATCCAATCATCCTTCTATCTCGAGGACCCCTTCGGTTTCGGCTCGACCTTCGTCGGTACGGCCAACTATACCGACGTGTTGAAATCCGGCGAATATCTCGGCATCGCCCGTTTCACTGCCGTGTTCACAGCCCTCGTCACGTTCTTTTCGCTTTCGATCGGCCTGCTGCTCGCCGTCAAGGCTGACGGCGTCATCCGCGGCAATGCCACCTACAAGACGCTGCTGATCTGGGTCTATGCCATCGCCCCGCCTGTCGCCGGCCTGATGGGCATGATGATGTTCGACCAGCATATCGGCCCGCTGGTGAAGGTTGCCGCCTTCTTCGGCTGGGACATGAAGGTCGGGCTGAACTACAACGACACGGCCTTCGCGATGATCGTCGTCTCGGTGTGGAAACAGATTCCCTACAATTTCATCTTCTTCCTCTCCGGCCTGCAGGGCATTCCGGTCTCCGTGCGAGAGGCAGCACTGATGGATTGCCGTTCGGGCTTGCGCCGCTTCTGGACCGTCATCCTGCCGCTGCTCGCCCCGACCGCCTTCTTCCTGTTGATCATCAACACCACCTACGCGCTGTTCGACACGTTCGGCGTCATCGACGTGATGGTGAAGGACAAGGCCGCCAACAACCCGATCACGCTGGTCTACAAGGTCTACATGGATGGCTTCCGCGGCAACGATCTCGGCGGCTCCTCGGCCCAGTCGGTCATCCTGATGATCATCGTCTTCGTGCTCACCATCTTCCAGTTCCGCTTCATCGAGCGGCGCGTCCACTACAATTGAGCGGAGGCGAAACCATGCATCGCACCAAGCTTTTCGATCACGTCATCCTGATGATGGGCGTCTTCTTCATGGTCGGGCCATTGCTCGTCGCCCTGATGACCTCCAGCCACGAGGCCGCCGAGATCCACCGCAATGGGCTGAGCATCCTGCCCGGCGGCCATTTCGTCGAGACCTACACCAAGGTGCTGACCAAGGAGGGCGGCTTCACCGGCAAGATCACCGGCGTCCGGATGATGATGAACTCGCTGATCCTCGGCATCGGCTTTGCCGCGGGCAAGATCATTCTCTCGATGCTGGCGGCCTATGCTCTGGTCTATTTCCGCTTCCGCTTTGCCACCATCACCTTCTGGATGATCTTCACGACGCTGCTTCTGCCGCTCGAAGTGCGCATCCTGCCGTCCTACGAAGTGATGAACACGCTGAAGCTGACCAACACCTATACCGGCCTGATCGTGCCGCTGCTGGCGTCGGCCACCGGCACCTTCTATTTCCGCCAGTTCTTCAAATCGATCCCCGACGAACTCCTGGAAGCCGCCCGCATCGATGGCGCCGGACCGTTCAAGTTCTTCATCGACGTGATCGTGCCTTTGTCGAAGACGATGATCGCGGCGATCTTCATCATCATGTTCGTCTATGGCTGGAACCAGTATCTCTGGCCGACGCTGATGACCACCGACGAGAGCTTCTTCACGCTGGTGCGCGGCATCAAGCAGATCCTGCTCGTCTGGGTCGGCTCCAACATTCCCGATTACAACGAAGCCTTTGCGCTGGCGATCCTCGCCATGGTGCCACCTGTGATGATCGTGATGATCTTCCAGCGCTGGTTCATCAAAGGCCTCACCGAAAGCGACAAGTAAAGGAACACCACCATGGCAGCGATCAACATCACCAATGTTTCGAAGATCTACGCAGGCGGTGTCGAGGCGGTGAAATCCGTCTCGATCGACATCGCGGACGGCGAGTTCATCGTGCTGGTCGGCCCGTCCGGCTGCGGCAAGTCCACGCTGCTGCGCATGGTCGCGGGGCTCGAGGCGATCTCCAGGGGCACCGTCGAGATCGGCGACCGGGTGATCAATGACGTCGAACCGGCCGAACGCGATATCGCCATGGTGTTCCAGAACTATGCGCTCTATCCGCATATGACCGTCTACAACAACCTCGCCTATGGGCTGAAGAACCGCGGCACGCCGAAGGCCGAGATCGACGCACGCGTGGCCGAAGCCGCCCGCATGCTGGAGATCGAGCAGTATCTTACCCGCAAGCCACGGGCGCTTTCCGGCGGCCAGCGCCAGCGTGTCGCCATGGGCCGCGCCATCGTGCGCAAACCGGCTGCCTTCCTGTTCGATGAGCCCTTGTCCAACCTCGATGCCAAGCTGCGCGTTTCCATGCGTGGCGAGATCAAGCAGTTGCAGAAGCGCCTCGGCACCACTTCGCTCTACGTCACCCATGACCAGCTGGAAGCCATGACGCTGGCAGACCGCCTCGTCGTCCTCAACGGCGGCCAGATCGAGCAGATCGGCCGGCCGCTCGATGTCTATCACACGCCCGCCTCGACCTTCGTCGCCAGCTTCATCGGTTCTCCTGCGATGAACCTCCTGCGCGGCACCCGTGAGGGCACGCAGCTGCATTTTGGCAGCCAGGTGCTCGACCTAGGCCGCGCCCCGGCATTTCCCGGCCCGGTCACCGTCGGCATCCGCGCCGAAGACCTGCGGATCGCGTCAACCGGCGAACCGTCGCTGACGCTGAAGGTCGAATATATCGAGGAACTCGGCGCCCAGCGCCTCGTTCACGGCACCGTCGACGGCAAGAAGCTGACGGCCTCGCTGTCGCCCGAGATCGGGATCAGCGAAACCCTATCTCTCTCCATCGCCCCGGAACGCCTGCATTTCTTCGATGCCGACACCGGCAAGCGCCTGGCGCAACCGTTCGACGCTTCCGCCACCAAACGCGAAACCGCGCAGACGCTGGAGATGGCTGCCGGGTGAGCAGCGGCCACCTTATCTCCCGTCCAAAAATCGCTTGACGAACCCATAACTCTTTGGCTATTTATCCAAACCAATAGCCAGAGAGTTATGTATTTTCATGCCAGATCAAGCCACGCTTTTTAAAGCCCTTGCCGACCCGACGCGGCGCGCCATCTTCGAGGGCCTGTGCCGTGATGGCGACCAGACCGTTGCGGCACTGACGGCCCGGGCGGGCATTTCGCAGCCGGGCGTGTCGAAGCATCTGGCCATTCTCAAAGGGGCCGGACTGGTCAGCGACCGTCACGAAGGCCGCCAAACCCAATACAGCGCCCAACTTGGCGCCCTTGCGCCTTTGACCGAGTGGACGGACCAGATGACAGGCTTCTGGCAGGGCCGGTTCAACAAGCTCGAAGATTTGCTGAACAGGATGGATCAATGAGCGCTGCACCGGCTTCCACACGCACCATCATTGTCGAGCGGGAGATCGCCCATCCGCCGGAAAAGCTGTGGCGGGCGCTTACCCAGCCGCATCTGATCTCCGAATGGCTGATGAACAACGACTTCAGTCCTGCCGTCGGTCACCGGTTCAATCTTCGCGGCGAATGGGGTGGCGTTCTCGATTGCGAGGTGCTCGTCGTCGAGCCGCAAAAAACGCTGTCCTATACCTGGATTTTCAAGCACGACGATCCGGCCTTTGATCTCAACAGTGTCGTGACGTTTACGCTCACTCCCATCGCCGCAGGAACCCGCCTGCGCATGGAACAGTCGGGATTCCGGCCGGATCAGAAGCAGGCCTATGGCGGTGCCAAAGCAGGCTGGCGCACATTTCTCGCAAAGCTGGAACAGGTTGTCGCGCAGACGGCCTGAAGGTCTCCAACGGTTCTCATCACGGATAACGACGGGAGTTTTCAATGAATTCGAACATGTGGATTCGCCAGGCGCACCGATGGCTATCGATCCTGTTTACTCTCACCGTCATTGCCAATTTTGGGGCGATGGCGCTGGGTGAACCTCCGCCGTGGGTGGTTTACGCGCCGCTGCCGCCACTCTTCCTGCTGCTGTTCACCGGCCTTTACATGTTCGTCTTGCCCTATGCGGTAAGGTGGCGTGGGTCAAAGGCTTGAGCCGGACGCGCCGCTTGTTGTCCTTCCCCTGATGCAATCAATCGAGAGACGCCATGGCCCCTATGATGATCACGGACATTGAAGACTACTTCACAAAGGGATGCGGCCGCTGCGAGCGTTTTGCGGGACCGGACTGTTCCACCCGGCAATGGTCGCAGGGCCTGGACGATCTGCGCCGGATTTGCACCGACGCGGGGCTGGTCGAAATGGTTAAATGGGGCCACCCCTGTTACATGCACCAGGGACGCAACATCGTCATCTTCGGCGCCTTTCGCGGTGATTTCCGCCTGACCTTTTTCAACGCCGCACTGATGAAAGACCCTGAAGGCGTTCTCGAAAAGCAGGGCGCGAACACGCAACATGCCGACATGATCCGCTTCGTTGACAGCGCGGATGTCACACGGATGGAAGACGTTATCCGGTCCTACCTGACGGAGGCGATGGGATACGCCGAGGCCGGCATCAAGCCGCCAAGAGACACGAGCGAACTGGAGTTGCAGGATGAACTGGTTGATGCGCTGGATTCCGATCCCGAACTTGCAGAAGCCTTCTGGGGCCTGACGCCGGGGCGACAGAAAAGCTACGTCATCCATCTCAGCTCGACCAAAAACCCCGAAACGCGCATGGCGCGCATCGAAAAGTTCCGGTCGAAGATCATCGCCGGAAAAGGCGCCATGGAGCGGTAATCGCCGTTCCGGGCGAGGTCGGCCGGATCACCATCGGCTTCCACGCCAATGACCTGCGGATCGCGGCATCCGAAAACAAGCACGTTGAGAGGCTGGCAATGTAAGCGGGCAGGACCGTAATCGGCGCGAAGGAGAGCTGACCAATCAGACATTTGCCGCCGCCCTGTAAACCAAGTGCAGCGTGACGAGATCGTTTCAAAGCCTACGCGCTTCAAGCCGTCGCTTGTCGCGCTCGGCATGTTCCGAGCCCAGCTCTGTCAGACGGAACTGGCGTTTCTGAAATTCCCCTCGGATAAGGATGAAGCCTTGTTCTTCGGCTTCGCTTAAAGTCTTCAGGCTTGTGCCTTTGGGAGGAGACTGCCAATCAACGCCAACGGCGCTGTGCAGCAAAACCATTATCTTGATAATCTCGTTTCTCCATTGCCGTGCATACAGCCGAACACATAGCTTCGCACGTGCGCCACCGCAACGTCTGCGTCTAGCGGGAAGCTGCCGTAGCGTCTGGCCGGATATGCCCGGCACTCGCAGGCCTCCCCAATGCCACCTCTTCGAAGGCGGCCCCGAAGTCCAATCCATCGTCACCCGTTGACTTCGGCATTGTTCACCGCGATAGGGTCGAGCCAAGAATTCTGGCAAGCGCCAGCCAAACAACAGCAGGAGTACAATCATGAGCGAACTGACCGTAGCGGATGCAACAAACCGCATTTATGAATCGCTCCAGGCGGATAATGCCGATATCGACATGCATATCGCCAATCTCAAGGCGGCGCTGACGCGGGCAGGTTTGAAAGAAGCCGTCTTCGACCCGGCCAAGTTGGTGCAGAACAACCGTTCGGGCAGAAAACTGATGCAGGCCTATTTTCGCCAGCGCGGCGTGACGGTGACCTATTCGGCGTCGTGACGCCTTCCCATGACGTCAGCCCGATCGCAGCGGCCGGCTGACACCCTTGAAGTGGGGCGAACGTTCACCCTCACCACATATGGAACAAAAACCCAGTTCTCCGAGTTGTAAGCTATTCGATCACCGCCGCGAGATTGATCTGGAGGCCTTGGCGATGTCCGCGCTGGTCGAAACTTCAGGACTAAGCAAGATTCGAAACCAACGATAGGAGGAAGAAATGTCTTGTTATTCCACTATGGTCGTCGTCGCTGCATCATGCTTTGCGTTGGCCGGATGCCAAACGGCGAACATGAATTCCGCCGCTGGCCCGGCGTCACCCGGCTGCGTGGCTGGGACGGTTGGAGGGGCAGTTGTGGGCGGCGTGGCAGGGTCGGCGATCGGGTCCGGCACAGGCCAACTCTGGGCCGTTGGCGCCGGGGCGACATTGGGCGGTGCTGCCGGTTCTGCAATCGCTTGCGGCCGCTAATTGTTTACGACAAGGCAGGTGGCGAAAGATATGCGTCACTTGCCTGAAAAATAATCTGATTTGTTCATTTGCCGTCATGACCTTAAAGACCCTCGACGTGCAGAGCACGCCGGGGGCTTTTCTGCGCCAAATGGCAGGTCCATTTCCTCAAACAATGCCGCGTTCGCCTCAGAGCGTGTCGATCAGCCCACCGTCCACGCGCATGGAAGCCCCGGTCGTCGCGGATGCCAAGGGCGAGGCGAGATAGGTCACGAGATTGGCAACCTCTTCGACGCTGGTCGCGCGCTGAATGATCGAGCTGGCGCGATGCGTCTTGACGAAGTCCGCCGCAAGCTCCTCGATCGGCTTGCCGGTCTTTGCACGCTCTTCGGCAAGCATCGCCTCGACGCCTTCCGAGAGTGTTGGGCCTGGGAGGACCGAGTTCACGGTCACGCCAGTGCCCGCCATGCGCTTGGCCAACCCGCGGGCTACCGCGATATCTGCGGTCTTGCTCACGCCGTAATGGATCATTTCCACCGGAATATTGAAGCCGGATTCCGACGCGATGAAGATCACCCGGCCCCAGTCGCGGGTCTGCATGCCCGGAAGGTAGGCGCGCGACAGCCGGACGGCCGACATGACGTTGACCTGCCAATGGCGATCCCACACCGCGTCGCTCGCCTCGAAAAAGTCGAGCGGCTGAAAAATACCCGCGTTGTTGATGAGAATGTCCACATGAGGAACCTCTGCGACGAGCGCGTCACAGCCTTCAGCGGTTGCGACATCGGCTGCAAAGGCGGCGACTGTGCCCCTCGCCCCTTCGCCTCTCAAGCGTTCGGCGGCCTTGGCGGTCTTTTCGTCAGACCTTCCATTGATCACCACGTCCGCGCCTGCCCTCGCAAGCTGGCGGGCGATCGCGTAGCCGATGCCTTCGGTAGATCCAGTAATCAGAGCGGTCTTGCCTGCGAGGTCGATCTGCATCTGCTGCTCCTTGTGAGGTTGAGCCCACAAGGTATGAACTTGCGGCCGGTCCCGCAACAGCCCGCGCAGGCCTCGTTTGCGGCAAGAACGCTTGCCTACCAGACCGCTTGCGATTTGCAGACAGTTGCGATAGCGTTGCACCACTTGCAAATTACAAGCAGTCCGATCTGTGAACCCACTGTGAGAAGGGACCGGTCATGGGCAAACTTATTTTGGCAATGAACGTCTCCATCGATGGCTATGTCGATGATCTCGGCGGAAATTTGGTCATGGCCGCCCCAAGCCAAAAGCACTTCGATTACTGGATCGAGACGATCCGCAACCATGTCGGCGCTGTGTATGGCCGGCGGATGTACGAGGTCATGCGCTACTGGGACGATGATCATCCGGAATGGGATGCTTCGCTGCGCGAGTTCGCGGCAGTCTGGCGCAAAATGCCCAAATGGGTCGTTTCACGCACGCTTTCGGAGGCCGGCCCGAACGCCATGCTTATCTCCGGCGATATCGAAACGCAGGTTCGCGACATCGTGGCCCGCACGGACGGTACGCTCAGCGTTTCCGGCCCGGAACTGGCCGGGCTTATGACAAGGCTGGGCCTGATCGAGGAATATCACCTGCACGTGCGGCCGTTCGTGCTCGGCGGGGGCAAACCTTTTTTCCACGCGGCACGGCCTCCGCTGCATCTGGTGTCGAGCACATTGATCGATGATGATACGGTTCATCTGATCTATGTGCCGCGGGACTGAGCGGTAAGGCGAACCGGCGCGGACGTCTGCACATCGCGCACCACCGACGCCATCCGCCGCTCCCCCCAAAAAAATTCATCCCCGCAAATCCCCGCTCTCAAAACCCGTGCCATACTTCTTCCCGTCCCATCACGGATACACCGGTTTGCGTTGCCGGCGAGGTGGGGCCGGTGCCCGGACGGTTTGGCGAAACGCGCGCGAAATCCCCGGGGCTGCGTGAAAGGTGGTTCTCCTCCGGTTCGTGAAAATGAACCGGGCGTGCCGGGTGGTCACACCGTTCTTGGACGGTCCAGGGCCAGACCCCGCCGGATTGAAAGGCTTGGCGGATAAGCGGCCGGGCTGGGGCATTGGAGGCTTTCCTGTCAGAGAGGAAAGCGCAGAAGAACCTGAGAAGCGCGGCAGCTTCAAGCCACGGGCGGAAAAGCCGCCGCGTGATCGGGAAGGCATGTCCAAATATGGCCCCCGGCAGAAATCTGTATGGTTCACCGGATACGATTTGATATAGACAAGCCTCATTCAATGACGCCCCCGATCAACAGGAAATGTCCCATGGCGAAAATCGTAAATGTCGCGGTCCAGATGGATCATGTCTCTGGAATCACTATCGCTGGTGACAGTACCTTTGCCATGAGCCTTGAGGCGCAGGCGCGCGGCTATAAGCTGTTCCATTACACGCCGAACCAGCTGTCGCTGCGCGACGGCAAGGTGATCGCCACTGTTCAACCGATGAGCCTGCGCGACGTCAAGGGCGACCACTACACGCTGGGAGATGCCGAGCGCATAGACCTCTCCACCATGGACGTGGTGCTGCTTCGCCAGGATCCGCCCTTCGACATGGCCTATATCACCTCGACGCACCTGCTCGAGCGCGTCCATCCGAAGACGCTTGTGGTCAACGATCCGGCCTGGGTGCGCAACTCGCCGGAAAAAATCTTCGTCACCGAATTTCCCGACCTGATGCCGAAGACGCTGATCACCCGCGATCCCGCCGAGATTGCCAGTTTCCGCGCAGAGATGGGCGATATCATCCTGAAGCCGCTCTATGGCAATGGCGGCGCCGGCGTCTTCCATTCGACCCGCGATGACCGCAACATGTCGTCGCTCCTGGAAATGTTCGGACAAATGTTCCGCGAACCCTTCATCGCCCAGGAATACCTGCCGGCCGTGCGCAAGGGCGACAAGCGCATCCTGCTCGTCGATGGCGAGCCGGTCGGCGCGATCAACCGGGTGCCTGCCGAACACGATGCCCGCTCCAACATGCATGCGGGCGGCACGCCGATGCCGACGGACCTGACGGCGCGGGAAAAGGAAATCTGCGCCCGCATCGGACCGGCGCTGCGTGAACGCGGCTTCCTGCTCGTCGGCATCGATGTGATTGGTGACGTGATGACCGAGATCAATGTCACCTCTCCTACCGGTCTTCGCGAAGTGAAGAAATTCGGCGGCGCCGATATCGCCGCGCTGCTCTGGGACGCGATCGAACGCAAGCGCGCCTGATGAATGATTGAGCGGCCGGGGCGGCTATCCGTCCCGGCGCCCGATTTCATCCCCCGGATGTTCACGGTTGTTCCGCTCCGTTCCTGAGGTACAACCGAGCCACAACCAGGCCGATTGGAACAGTCGAATCTGTTCGATAATTGTTCTTGTTTTATTCCGTTATTCGTGCAAGATTTCACACCACAACCGGAAAAGGTTGTGGTGGCGGGTTGCTGACCTGCCTCGCGGCAAGAGGGGCAATCATGGTCGCGCGTGTCAGTACGGTTGCATTTCAAGGCATAGAAGGCCTGCCTGTCGATGTTCAGGTGATGGTCGCGCCGGGCAAGGTCGGCATGCAGATCGTCGGCCTTCCCGATAAGGCGGTCGCCGAAAGCCGCGAGCGGGTGCAGGCAGCACTCCACGCCTCCGGCCTGTCGCTACCCGCCAAGAAGGTCACCGTCAATCTTGCGCCTGCTGATCTTCCCAAGGAAGGCTCGCATTTCGACCTGCCGATCGCGCTTGGCCTGATGGCGGCACTCGGCGCCATTCCCGGCGATGCGCTGGATGGATATGTGGTGATCGGCGAACTCAATCTCGATGGCACCATCGCCGCTGTCTCCGGAGCCCTGCCCGCCGCCATCGGCGCCAACGGCCTTGGCAAAGGCCTGATCTGCCCGTCCGACAGCGGCGCTGAGGCCGCCTGGGCGGGATCCGAGATCGACATTCTGGCGCCGCGCAGCCTGATTGCGCTCGCCAATCATTTCCGTGGCACGCAGGTGCTGTCGCGTCCCGAACCGGCCGTGCGTGCCAGCCCCGCCAACATGCCGGATCTCGCTGATATCAAGGGCCAGGAAAGCGCCAAGCGGGCGCTGGAAGTGGCAGCGGCCGGAAACCATAACCTCTTGATGGTCGGTCCGCCCGGTTCCGGCAAGTCGATGCTGGCCGCCCGCCTGCCCTCGATCCTGCCGCCTCTCTCACCGCCGGAACTGCTCGAAGTGTCGATGATCCACTCGATCGCCGGGCAACTGGCCGGCGGTAAGCTGTCGGACCGGCGCCCCTTCCGCACGCCACACCACTCCGCCACCATGGCGGCGATGATCGGCGGCGGCCTGCGCGCCAAGCCGGGCGAAGCGTCGCTGGCCCATAACGGCGTATTGTTTCTCGATGAATTTCCGGAATTCACGCCGCAGGTGCTCGATGCGCTGCGCCAGCCGCTCGAAACCGCCGAATGCATCATTGCCCGCGCCAATCACCGCGTCACCTATCCGGCCGCCATCCAGCTGGTTGCCGCGATGAACCCCTGCCGCTGCGGCATGGCGGGAGAGCCCGGCCATAGCTGCGCCCGTGGCCCGCGCTGCGTCTCCGATTATCAGGGCCGCATCTCAGGTCCGCTGATGGACCGGATCGATATCCGCATCGACGTCCCCTCGGTCACCGCCGCCGACCTGATCCGTCCGGCACCGGCCGAACCGAGCGCCGTCGTCGCCCGGCGGGTGGCGCGCGCCCGCGAAATCCAGATGGACCGCTTCATCGCACTTGGCATGCCGCACATCCTTTCCAATGCCCGCTGCTCAACAGCGATGATTGAAAAGATGACCGAGCCCGACGCTGGCGGACTGCAATTGCTGCGGGATGCGGCGGAGAAAATGAAGTTTTCGGCACGCGGTTATCACCGGGTGCTGAAGGTGGCCCGCACGCTTGCCGATCTCGATGAGAAGGCGACGGTCGGGCGCATTCATCTCGCCGAAGCGATTTCCTACCGGATCGCCGGCGAGCGGTTGACGGCAGCGGCGTAACATTTTCCCCGGCAACGCGAGGCAGGTTATCATCGCGAAGGAAGCGCCTCAGGAGGGTGCTGCCAGTTCTTTGAAAAGAGCATAGTGAAGACGGGGCTGTTCGGTCGCCCTCAGTGCTTTTCGGCAAGTTCCTTCGGCACCGGGAGCAACCGGGTCCCTGCGTGATCAATCGAAAAGGCAGCAAGCTGAGATACGGG
This sequence comes from Rhizobium sp. Root1334, assembly GCF_001426665.1. Taxonomy (GTDB): domain Bacteria; phylum Pseudomonadota; class Alphaproteobacteria; order Rhizobiales; family Rhizobiaceae; genus Pararhizobium. Next base: position 1,194,225 of record NZ_LMEY01000001.1, read on the forward strand.
ATTGCGGTGGCGCCGCCAGATTGCGGCGCCACCGCGCATAAAATCCCTAACCGCCCAGACCTTCGAACAGCGCCGTCGACAGATAGCGCTCTGCAAAGGACGGGATGATCACGACGATGGTCTTGCCTTCGTTTTCCGGGCGCTGGCCGATCGTGATCGCCGCCTTCAGCGCGGCACCGGATGAAATACCCACCGGCACGCCTTCCAGGCGCGCCACGTGACGGGCGGTCTCGATGGCTTCCGGGCTCGAAACGGTGACGATCTCGTCATAGATTTTCGTGTCGAGGATGGCAGGCGCAAAACCGGCGCCGATACCCTGGATCTTGTGCGGACCGGGGGCGCCGCCGGAGAGAACCGGAGATTCGACGGGTTCAACGGCAATGACCTTGACCGACGGCTTCTTCGCCTTCAGCACCTGGCCAGCACCGGTGATCGTGCCTCCCGTGCCGATGCCGGACACGAGAATATCGACGCCACCATCGGTGTCGTTCCAGATTTCCTCGGCCGTCGTCTTGCGGTGGATTTCCGGGTTGGCTGGGTTTTCGAACTGCTGCGGAATGATCGCGTCCGGCAGCGTCGCGGCCAGTTCCTCGGCCTTGGCAATGGCGCCCTTCATACCCTTCGGGCCTTCCGTCAGCACCAGTTCCGCACCGAGCAGAGCCAGCATCTTGCGGCGCTCGATCGACATGGTCTCCGGCATGGTGAGGATGAGCTTGTAGCCCTTTGCAGCGGCAGCAAAGGCGAGCGCGATGCCGGTATTGCCGGAGGTCGGTTCGATCAGCGTCGTCTTGCCGGGGGTGATCTTGCCCTGCGCTTCCAGCGTTTCGATCATCGCGACGCCGATACGGTCCTTGACGGAGGCGATCGGATTGAAGAATTCGAGCTTGGCGAGAAGGTTGGCCTTGACGCCGTTTTCCTTGGCCAGCTTGTCGAGGCGAACGATCGGCGTATCGCCAATGGTCTCGGTGATCGAGGAATAGACGCGGCCGCGGCCGGGTTTGCGCTGTTCTGACATGGTGCTCTCCCTTTTCTCATCAGTTGGCGCAGAGAATAGGGGCAAAGCCTCCGGCATGCCAGAGTACGATTTTCCGCGGGCTTATTCCCGTTGGAAAAAACCGTTGCGTAACCGCCTGTTACGGAACGAATTTTTCAGGCGGCGCGCGTGGCGATATAGGCCGCGGTTGTGCCGATGATACCGGCGGCAATCCGGTTCAGCGATGTCAGGGCGCGGGGCTTTTTGAGGAGCAGCCGGGCACGCGAGGCCAGCAGGATGTATGGGATGACCACGGCCATCAAGACGGTGAAGGATGCACAGACAAGGATGACATATTCCTTGACGCCGATCACATGCAGGTCGATCAGGGTCGGCACCAGGGCGACATAGAAAAGCATCGTCTTCGGGTTGCCCAGCGTCACCAGCAAACCCGAGAGGAACGACAGGCCCATGCTGGCGCTCTTCTTTGCCTCGATCTCCTGCGGCAACAGCCCGGCAGTCCAGAGCTTGTAGGCGATGTACATCAGATAGAGCGCGCCTAAAACCTTGATCACCATGAAGGTCGTGGTGAATGTCTGCGCGACGAAAGCAAGCCCGAGGATAACGCCCGTCAGATAGACGATGTCACCAAGCGCCAGGCCCAGTCCCATGAAAAACGTCTCGCGGAAACCGGAGCCGAGTGCGCGGGCCACAAGCGCCGTCATGCCAGGTCCGGGGATCGCGGCGGCGATGAACAGCGCGGTGCAATAGGCAAAAAGCGTGGCAAGGCTCATCGTCAGGCTCCTGAAGGCAAGGCTGATGTCTAGCGGGTTTTCTCAAGGCTGGCAATTTGTACGCGATTGATCGAAAAGGAAGTTACCGCTAATGCAGTGGCGCAGCACATATCGAAACATCCGCCTTGCACATCCCGATGGGAAACACCGTTCATGCCTGAAACAGCAAGCCTTGCCGCCTTTGCCCTCGTCGCGCTCGGCATGGTGCTGACGCCTGGGCCGAATATGATCTACCTGATTTCCCGCTCACTCTGTCAGGGGCGGATGGCGGGATTGATCTCGCTCGGCGGTGTGGCGCTCGGGTTCCTCGTCTACATGCTGTCAGCTGCATTCGGCATCACTGCGCTGCTGTTTGCCGTGCCTTATGCTTATGACGTGCTGCGGATTGGTGGCGCGCTGTATCTTCTTTACCTTGCCTGGCAAGCGGTGCGTCCCGGCGGGCGATCGGCCTTCGAAGTCCGCAACCTGCCACAGGATACACCGCGGCGGCTGTTCCTGATGGGCTTTGCGACCAGCGTGCTCAATCCGAAGATCGCCGTACTCTATCTTTCATTGCTGCCACAGTTCATCGATCCGGCGCTGGGTCATGTTTTTCTGCAGTCGCTCACGTTCGGGACAATCCAGATCATCACCAGCCTATCCGTCAACGCGCTCATCGTTTTGACGGCCGGCTCCATCGCCACCTTCCTTGCGGGCCGTCCGGCCTGGCTTTCCATGCAACGCTGGCTGATGGGCGGCGTGCTTGGCGCGCTTGCCTTGCGGATGGCTATGGACAGCCGGCGCTGAGGCCGCTTCCTCTTCCATAACCAGACCAGAGAATACCATGACAACTGCACTCCTCATCATCGACGTCCAGAACGCCATCCTTGACGGCGAAGGCACGCCCGAGCGCCAGCCGGCCATCGATGCCGCCTTGACCGAAACCATCGGCCGTCTGCAATCGATCCAGGCCCGCGCCCGCGCCGCCCATATTCCGGTCATTCTCGTGCAATACGACGGCGGTCCCGGCGACCCGCTGGCGCGGTCGTCACATGGCTGGGGCTTGCGTCATGAGATTGCGCCGGTTTTGGGCGAAACGGTCATTCACAAGACGAGCTGCGACAGCTTTTTCCAGACCGGCCTCGAAGAAGAGCTTGGCAAACTGTCTGTCACCCATCTCGTCATCGGCGGCTGTCAGACGCAATTCTGCGTCGATACCACGGCGCGCCGGGCAGTCACGCTCGGCTACGATGTTACCCTTCTTTCAGACGGCCACACGACCGGCGATATGGGCGATCTGGCCTTTGCGCAGATCATTGCCCACCACAACCGCGTGCTCGGTGGCTTCAATGCCGGTGGTCACGCGATTGAATTGCGCCGGTCGGATGAAATCACCTTCTGATTATCATTCGAAGACCGGCCGCATAAAGCTGCGCTCATAGCTCAGGATGCAGCGGGTCTTTTCGGCAAGGGCAAAGGCGGCGAGGCATTCGGCATCCTTTGCCATCTTGCCGCGATACTCTTCATAGGCCGCAAGGCTGGGAAAACTGAAGAGGGCGAGCGCAATATTGTTCGCTCCTTCATGTGGCATGAAATAGCCGTGATGCGTGCCACCCAGCCGATTGACCAGCGGGATCCACAGCCTGGCATATTCCTCGAATTCGGCCAGCTTGTAAGGATCGATGGTGTAGCGCAGATAGCACGTGATCATTCCAGTCTCCATGTGTGATTTCGGGATGCGTGGTTTCAGTTTGCCTGATGCCGCACGGCTCGGGGCCATGTCCAGCCGAATGTCATGCCGGCAGCTGCAATCAGGATCGCCACCGAACCGAGCAGCTGCGCCGGTTGCAGCTGATGACCGAACGCGATGCGATCAACGGCCAGTGCGGCAACGGGATAGATAAACGAGAGCGCGCCGGTGAGATGCGTCGGCAGTTTCTGGATCGCGCCATAGAGCAGAACATACATCAGCCCGGTATGCACGGCGCCCATCGCCACCAGCAATCCCCACTGATAAGTCTCGCCCGGCAGCCCGGAGGAACCGGCGAACGGCGCCAGCATCAAAAGACCGGTTACCACCTGGATCAGCGCGATCAGATGCGGTGGCGTGCCCTTCAACCGTTTCGCCACCAAGGCTGCCAGAGTGTAAAAGAACGCGGCGGCCAGAGCCATGGCAATTCCGGTGAGATAATCGCCGCCGGTGAAGCCGCCGGATGGTTTTGCCTGCACGATCGCCGCCATGCCGGCAAAGGCGACGGCGAGCCAGCCGAGCTTGGTGACGGTGATCTTTTCCCGGAAAACCAGCCCGCCGATAGCCAAAAGCATGAACGGCTGGGTATTGTAGACCATGGTGGCGATGGAGATGGACGAGCGCGAATAGGCACCAAACAACAGCAGCCAGTTGACGACGATGGCGACGCCGCCCAAGACAGCGAGCCCGAACAGCCGCCATGTCAGGATACCGGCCCGGAAATGGCCGAGCGTCGCGCAGATCGCCAGAAGCGTCGGCGCCCCGAACAGGCAACGCCAGAACACGACATCAATCACAGGCTGGCCGGACATCAGCACGAACCAGCCGATCGTACCCGAAATCAGCATGGCCGCCGTCATTTCGAGACTGCCGGTCCTGATATCCTTTTCCATCACACCACTCCCTTGATCAAAGCAACAAATTATGATGTGGCGACGGCGGAATATATGGATATGTGAAGGCTATCTTGTAAAATAGCCTAATCATAAAAGGGAATTTATCGCTTTACCCTTACGGAGCTTTCTTATGCTTGACGATCTCGACCGGCGACTACTCGACATCCTGTCCGCTAATGCACGCATTTCCTTGAAGGACCTGGCGCAGGAGGCAGGGCTCTCCTCCCCCAGCTCCGCCGACCGGCTGCGCCGGCTGGAGGATCGCGGCGTCATCACCGGCTTCACCATATCGATCAACCCTGCAGCGCTTGGTTATGCGCTACAGGCGGTCGTGCGGGTTCGGCCCATGCCCGGCATGCTGCATATCGTCGAAAAGATGATCCAGGAGACGCCGGAATTCGTCGAATGCGACAAGGTGACGGGCGACGATTGCTTTATCGCCAAGCTCCTGGTGCGCGACATGGAACAACTGGATACGATCCTCGACAAGATCGCAGAGCGGTCCCAGACCAATACATCGATCGTCAAATCGTCGCCCGTTAAACGCCGGTTGCCGCCGCTCAATGGCGGAAGATAACCCTCAGAATTCCGCCATCGGAGACAGCATCACCGGCGCGGACAGGCGCTCCGCGCTATTGCCCCGAACCATCAGGCTGATATCGGACACAAACGGTTCAGCCGTTCCTTGCCAGCCCAGCTTGTCGGGCGAAAAGCAGACCTCGACACTATCGGGGTTTTGAGCGAGCGCTGAAAGAATGGCGGAGAGCGGGGGCATCGCTTTTCCGGCGGCATCGAGAAGATGAAAGGATGTACCTTCGGCCTTCCACGCGACAATAGCCTCATGCTCTTCCAGATAGCTGAGGCAGACATCGGTATCGAAGACGCTGTTGAGCAGAAACATTTCCACTTGAGCGGCAACGGCGAAGACAGATGAAACAGGCATTCTCTCGTGCAGCATCTGGCGGATCAGAGCAGCATCATCGGCGCTTTCGATCGAGAGGGCACGCGACCTGCCTGCAGATTTCGCTTCCGCAGGTGGCACGCCAATGAAGCGGTGCTGCGGCAGAACTTTGAAACCGTAGGGTTCATACATCGACGGCTTGTCCGTCAGGAGAAGACCAAGCTCGAAACCCTGCGCGTCGCACCAGCCGAATGCCCGATTCATCAGATCCCGGTAGAGCCCGCGGCCGCGCCATTGCGGCCGCACCGCGCCCGACTGGAAACCAGCGGCCTTCACCAGACGGCCATCGATCATCACCGGCATGGAAAAGGCGCTGAAATTGGCGACGCAAACACCGTTTTCATCGAAATAAGCGAAGGGCATGCTGGTTGGATCAGGCCCGCCAAAGCAATCCTGGATGCCGACATCGATGCCGAATGTATCCTCAAGCAGCGCCACCAGCCCGACCCAGGCTGCCGGGTCGGCAAAATAGTCCTGACGGAACGTCAACCCGGTGTTGAGTTCAGAAGCGGCCATCAAACGCCGGTGGAGCCGAAGCCGCCGGCGCCGCGTGCGGTTTCGCTGGCGCCGGACGTTTCGCGGACGGACACCTGCGTCACCGGCGCAATCACCATCTGGGCGATCCGCATGCCGCGCTCGATCAAGAAATCCTCGTCGCCGAGATTGATCAGCAAAACCTTCACTTCGCCACGATAATCGCTGTCGATCGTGCCGGGCGTGTTGAGGCAGGTGATGCCGTGCTTGAAAGCCAGACCGGAGCGCGGGCGGATTTGCGCTTCATAGCCTGCCGGGACTTCGAAGACGAAACCGGTCGGCACCAGCGCCCGCTTGCCCGGACCAAGGAACAACGGCCGGTCCGCCTCGACGGCGGCGCGAAGATCCATGCCGGCGGCGCCGGCGGTCTCGTATGCGGGAAGCTCGATGCCCTCGCCGTTTTGCAGGCGGACGAGGCTGAGAGTTGGGGCAGTCTGCGATGGATGGGTCATATCTCTCCTTAGCAATTCAGGCCGCGGCGCAGTCAATGCGAATTGCAAGTTATCCACGGCTCCGCTACATACGCGGCAATTCACAGGATTCACATCATGGCCGAAAGTATCGCCGAGGCGGTTTCCCGCCGTCGCACCTTTGCTATTATCGCACACCCGGATGCGGGTAAAACCACGCTGACTGAAAAACTGCTGCTGTTCGGTGGCGCCATTCAGCTTGCCGGTGAAGTCAAGGCGAAGAAGGACCGTATTCAGACGCGCTCCGACTGGATGAAGATCGAGCGCGAGCGCGGCATCTCCGTCGTCACCTCGGTGATGACCTTCGAATATCACGGCAATGTTTTCAACATTCTCGATACGCCCGGCCACGAAGACTTCGCCGACGATACCTATCGCACGCTGACGGCCGTGGACGCGGCGGTCATGGTCATCGATGCCGCCAAGGGTATCGAGCCGCGGACACTCAAACTGTTCGAAGTCTGCCGCATGCGCGACATCCCGATCATCACCTTCATCAACAAGATGGACCGTGAAAGCCGCGACCCGTTTGAAATTCTCGACGAGGTGGAAGAGAAACTGGCACTGGATTGCGCGCCGGTGACCTGGCCGATCGGCCGTTCGAAGACCTTCTGTGGCTCCTATCACCTGGCCGACAATACGGTGCGTGGCGCCGACACGCAGGAAATTCTGACGAAGGTCAACGGCCCGGAAATGGCGGCCCACCGGCTGCCGGAAAACGAGCGCGAGGCTTTCATCGACGAAACGTCCTTGGCTATCGAGGCCTGCAAGCCTTTCGACAGGAAGGCCTTCCTCGAAGGCCATCTGACCCCGGTCTTCTTCGGCTCGGCACTGCGGAACTTCGGTGTGCGCGACCTGATCAACGCGCTCGGCGACATTGCACCGCCGCCGCGCGACCAGGTGGCGGATATCCGCACCGTGCACGCGACCGACGAAAAAATGACGGCCTTCGTCTTCAAGATCCAGGCCAACATGGACCCGAACCACCGCGACCGCATTGCCTTTGCCCGCGTTTGCTCCGGCAAGCTGGAACGCGGCATGAAGGCGCGGCTGGCGCGCACCGGCAAGCAGCTGGGCCTGACGGCACCGCAATTCTTCTTCGCTTCGCAGCGGCAGCTGGCGGATACGGCCTATGCCGGCGACGTGGTCGGTATTCCCAACCACGGCACCCTCAGGATCGGCGACACGCTGACTGAAGGCGAACAGCTGGTCTTCCAGGGTGTTCCGAACTTTTCGCCGGAAATCCTGCGCCGCGTGCGGCTTGAGGATGCGATGAAGGCGAAGAAGCTGAAGGAAGCGCTGCAGCAGATGGCCGAAGAAGGCGTCGTGCAGCTGTTTTCGCCCGAAGACGGCTCACCCGCCATCGTCGGCGTCGTCGGCGCGCTGCAGCTCGACGTTCTGAAGGAACGGCTGCAATCGGAATACGGCCTGCCGGTTTCCTTTGACGTTGCCCGTTTCTCGGTCTGCCGCTGGATTTCCGCAGAACAGCCGGCGGAACTGGAAAAGTTCATCACCGCCCGGCGCGGCGATATCGCTCGCGATCTCGACGGCGATCCGGTGTTCCTGGCGCAGGATTCGTTCTCGCTGCGCTACGAGGCAGAACGTTACCCGGCTATCAAGATGATCGCCATCAAGGAATATCACGTCGCCAAGGCGGCGTGATCGGACCCTAATAAACGGGGTTTTCGGCTTGGTTCGTCTTCTCCCCAGCGGGGAGAAGGTGGCCCGCAGGGCCGGATGAGGGGGCGAAGCCATTAGCATTTGCCGAACCGCCCCCTCATCGCCTCGCTCCGCTCGGCACTTCTCCCCGCGGGGGGAGAAGAGGGAGATCGTGGCCGCTCCCGCAATCCATTCACTCTACCTGATCCGCACGCCTTGCCGTTCAAGCTCTTTCTGGGCGGCCAGCACATCTATCGCGTCAAGCGATCTTCCGGTTTTCACCGAAATCGCCGCAGCGACACCGGCACCCTGCCCCGCGACCGCGCAGCAGGCCATGTTGCGCGTCGCCGCATGGGCGATGCGGTCGCCGCCGATGGCGCGGCCAGCGACCAGGAGGTTTTCGACACCCTTCGGCAGCATCGACCGGTAGGGGACGTGCATGTAGCGCCCGGTCGTCGGCAGGATCAGGACGCCGTAGCCATCGATGAATTCCGGATAGATGCCGATCGTATCCTCGAAACGGCCTTCGTTGCGCACGTCGCTCTCGGTGATGTTGTAGACCGCATCGATCTTGCGGGTATCGCGAATGCCGATGCTCATGCCGAAATTGCGCAGGCGCGCACCCTCGCAGCCCGGCGTGTAGCGGCGCAAGGCGTCAATCGCCAGCATGGACTGGCGCCGCCCCTCGATCTCGAAACGGGTCATGCTGTCGGGGTCGGTGCCATCACAGCCGGCGAGATGGATGAGGTTCATATAGGTCAGTTCGCCCGTGTCATGCAGCGCGCCCCAGGTACCTGAAATCGTGTTCAGATGCGCCGGAATGATGCCGTCGCGGATTGCCTGGGCAAACGGCTTGCCAAGGAAGGGCGAGAACATCTGATCTTCCTTGCCCGATGTCTCGATCTGCCATTCGCCGGTCGACCAATCACCATAGGTCTGCGGATCGGAGCGGACACCGGCCATGAAGGCCTTTTTGTCGACACCGGCCAGATGAAACATCACCGACGCCGCCTGCATCTGCTCCACCGGCGTCTTGAACACTGGCGCTCCGGCGCGATGGGCGACATCGGCGTCACCGGTCGCATCGATCACGCGGGCGGCGAGAATGGCTTCGCGTCCGGCCTTGGATTCGACGACGATGCCCTTGATGACGTTGCCATCCATGACCGGAGCCACGAACTGACGGTGCAGCATGGCATAGATGCCGGCCTCTTCCACCAGCCTGTCGGCGACGAGCTTGAAGCCCTCCGAATCCAGCTCATAACTGAGCGACTGGCTCTCGGGAACGGCGGCGCCCATGGCCTTTGCCCGCTCCTCGAACTCCCAGCCGACACCGCCTGCCTCGACCGTTGCCTCGTGCCGGTACCATGCAAAGCCCTCGACACCAACGACCGTGATATTGCCGCCGAAGCAGCCGAACCGCTCGACCAAGGTGACGGACACACCGGCCCGCGCAGCAGCCAGCGCCGCCGCAAGGCCACCCGGACCCGAACCCACCACCAGCACATCGGTTTCGTGGATGACATCGATCTGGCGTGCCGGTTCGGTGATGGATTGGGTTTTCTGGGACATCGAGCGTTCCGGGTGACAAGAGAGGGGGTGGCCGGAGCTTAGCGGCCACTTTCCACCCTGTCGACGCTTGGAAGCGACCTGTTCGTGCGCATTCGCCTTCCGATCGACATGGGCTTCCGATCACTTTTCGCCAGTGGGCGGATTTCGCTGCTGGCCCCATGCTTTACCCATTGCTACTAATGATATCCATCACGGAAACACCCGGAGGAATGGCATGGACGAGACTGAAACAAGCAAGCCGGGCCGGTTCCGCAACATCTGTGTTTTCGGCGCCGGCGCCATCGGCGGCGCGCTGGCTGCCCGGCTTGCCTCCTCTCCCTTGCTTGAAGGCGCGACGATCACGGCCATCGCGCGCGGCGCTCATCTGCAGGCGATCCGGGATGATGGCCTGCACCTGCACGAACCTGGCAAGAGCGAGCCGCTGGTCGCGAAATTTGCCGCGACCGACACGGCCAGCGACCTTGGACCGCAGGATTTGGTGATCGTCACGCTCAAAGGGCATCAACTGACCTCGGCCAGCGAAGATATTGCCCGCTTGCTGAAACCCGATGGCCGCGTGGTGATGATCCAGAACGGCATTCCTTGGTGGTATTTCCACGGTGACAGGACGAGCGGCCTCGAAGGCCGGCAGGTGGAGTCGCTCGATCCGGGTGGTCTGGTCTGGCAACGGATCGGCCCGGAACGCGTCATCGGCGGCGTGATCTATCAGGGCGCACAGATGCTGGAGCCCGGCCATATCCGGCTGACCAGCGGCGGCCTGCTGCACCTCGGCGAGCCTTCAGGCACGATGTCGGCGGAACTGGCAGCAATCGCCGGTCTGCTGCAGGCCAGCGGCTGGACGATCAAGACGACGGACCGTATCCGCGACGAAATCTGGCTGAAATTTCTCGGCAACGCGGCGTTCAATCCGATCAGCGCGCTGACGAGGGGGCGTATCACGGAAATCATGGATGGTCCCGCCGTCGATCTGGTGAAGCAGGTCATGACGGAGGTGCATGCTGTGGCGGCACGGCTTGGCTGCCGGGTGAGCGAGACGGTGGAGGAGAAGATGGAGCATGGCCGTGGTCTCGGCAATGCCAAGACCTCGATGTTGCAGGATCTCGAGCAGGGGCGGCCGATGGAAATTACGCCGCTCACCCGCGCCATTACTCTCCTGGGACGTATGGCCGATGTGCCGACGCCGGCGAATGACATTCTGCTGTCACTGATTTCGCAACTCGATGAGTCCATTGCCAAGGCCCGCACGGCGGGGGGCTGAACCATGGCCGTTCTTCGCATCGTCGCCAATATCGAGGCAGCCGACCCGCAGGCCGGGCGTGCGTTTTATGGAGAACTGCTGGGCCTCGATCTCGTGATGGATCATGGCTGGATCACAACGTTTGCTTCCGCGAAGCAGGCCGCGGTGCAGGTTTCCATCGCAAGCCAGGGCGGCTCCGGTACGCCGGTGCCGCAGCTATCGATCGAGGTGGACGATGTTGATACCGTGTATTCCAAGGCCCAACAGCTGGGCCTGGAAATCGTTTATGACATCACCAACGAACCGTGGGGCGTGCGGCGCTTCTACGTCCGCGACCCCTTCGGCACGATCGTCAACATTCTCGCGCACGGAGACCGTTGACGATGGCTGATCAGCGGCGATCCGTCAGCGTCAGATCGCCGTTTTCATCGACCGAGACCTCGATGCCGATATAGCCCGGGATCGTCTGGTGCGCGGTTTCGAAAGGATGCGTGTGCGTGGCGGTAATCACCATGACATCGGAGCCGGCCGATTCACCGGCGATGACGCCAGCCGCCACATCTTCGAACACGAGGCAATCCTTGGCATCGAAACCAACGCGCTTGGCGCCGAGCAGGTAGCATTCCGGGCTTGGCTTGCCGCGCGACACATCCTCGGCAATGACGATGAACTTCGGCTCCGGCAGACCGGCGGCGGCGATGCGCACCTTGGCGAGTTCACGCGGCGACGAGGTAACGATTGCCCAGCGCTCCGGCGGCAGGCTTTTCAGAAACTCGATTGCGCCCGGCAAAGGCTTCACGCCCTCGATATCCTCGATCTCGCCCTGGCAGATGATGGCCGATTCTGCTTCCGGATCCACACCCGGCAGGCCGAGCTGGCGGATCGTATCGACGCCGCGCTTGCCGTGCATGGTCGGCAGGAAGGTCGCGACATCGAGGCCGTGGCTTTCAGCCCACTTTCCCCACACCCGTTCGGCAGCTTCGATGGAGCTTAGAAGCGTTCCATCCATGTCGAAGAGGAAGGCGGAGTATTTCTTGCCGAATACCGGCGAGGACGCTGAAGACACGAGGCAGGCTCCTTTGAATGTCTGGCGAGCCGCAACTCTTTGACCGTGCGGCGACCCCGTTCAAATAAAGGGATTTTCCCGTTAGATCAAACGGATATCGCCTCTGGAGCGTTTTCTTCATCAGCCTTACCGCGCCGACAGGGCCAGCTTCAACCCCATCAACCCGAAGGCGCCGGCAAAACCACGGCGCAGCCAGATGGTGACGTCTGGCCGGGAGATGACATAGCGTCGCGCTGCGGCGGCAAAGACACCGTAGAATACGAAGACGACGAAGGTCAGCACCATGAAAACGGTGGCGAGCCACAGCATGAACAGGGTGGGTGACGCGGTGCCATCCGGCACGAATTGCGGCAGGAAGGCCAGAAAGAACAGCGACAGTTTCGGATTGAGGCTGTTGAGCAGGATCGCCGTTCCGATGATCTTGCCGGGCCGGGTGGGCTGGGCTTCCTCCGTCACCTGCAGGCTGTCGGCATCGCGCAGCACGGTCCAGGCCATGTAGAGCAGATAGGCGGCACCGAGATATTTGATCACTTCAAACGCCAGGGCGCTGGTGTGCAGCAGGGCCGCCAGCCCGGCGATACTGGCAACGATATGCGGCAGGATGCCGAGCGTGCAGCCGAAGGCGGCGAGAATGCTGGCGCGCGCGCCGGAATTGAGCCCGGTTGCCAGCGTGTAGAGAACGCCCGTGCCGGGCAACAGGATGATGATAATGGATGTCAGCAGATATTCGAGGGTCACGGCAGGCTCCGTTCAAGGAAAGCCGAAGATAAGCGGATCGGCGGCCCTTCAGTCTTGAACGAAATTGCAGAACGTCAGCTATGCGCCAGCGCGTAGGCTCCCGGCGTGATGCCAAAGGCGCGGACGAAGGCCCGCGTCATATGGCTCTGATCCGCGAACCCGCCGGCAAAGGCGGCGTCGGCGAGCGGCGTGCCCCTGGCGATCATCCGCCGCACGGTTTTGATGCGGCACTGGACCAGATAGGCATGCGGCGTCATGCCGGTTGCCTGCGAGAAGGCGCGCACCACCTGAAAACGGCTAAGTCCGCTTGCGGCGGCAAGGTCGGCCAGCGTTGTGGCAGCCGTTGGATCGTCATCCAGCAAGGCCTTTGCCCGGCGGATGGACGGCGGCACGAAACGGGAGGCACGCTGGCGATCCATCAGCGATGCCACCAGCAGGAGAAGGCCCGTTTCCGGCGCCAGTGTTTCGCGGGCCTGCGTCATTGCCGTATAGACAGGCAGGAGGTGTTGGGCGGCATGATTGCCGTTTATCACCGGCTGTGTGAACTCAAATTCCTCTGGCCGGCCTTCGCCGATATCCAGGACGGCTTGGGCAATCAAGGCCGGATCAAAATAGAGCATCCGCCATGAACGCCCTTCCCCGCCAATCGGATGGCCGTCGTGCACTTCGCCGGGATTGACCGTGATCATATCCCCGGCGCCAGCCTCGACCGGGCCGCGGCCGCTGGCTGACTTCTGGGCGCCGTGGAGTATGACGCCGATGCCGTACTGGTCATGCGTATGGCGGCCGAAGCTGTGCGCCGTTTCGGCTTCAACGGCCTCGACACCTTCGATCGCACATTTCCGCATCCGGAATTGGCCAGGTTTCATCTCGTCGGTCCTCCGCGCCTAGCCGCGCTCCTGACCTGGTAGCGCATCGCGCTCGCCAAACCAGTTAATCGCCGAAGAACACCAGATCTGATGCCTTGGCGCAAGCGCGCGGCGCTGAGTGATATTGCCCCAGCGAACGCCGATCTCGTCAGCGTCCTCATCGGTTCCCGTCGTATAGACCGGCGAGCCGCAATTGCCACAGAACATCTGGAAACGCGTCCGGCCGTTGTCGCCGGTCTTTGTGTAGGTTTTCGGCTCACCCGCCGTAATGCGGAAATTACGCCGAGGCACCGAAACAGTGACCCGATAGGCCGACCCCGTGAGATGCTGGCAATCGGTACAATGGCAGATCCCAACCGCGCCGGGATCAATCTCCGCCTCGTAGCGGATCGCGCCGCAATGACAGTGTCCGTCGATATGCATCTCAGTTCCTCCCTGCTGAGGAAGGAAACTAGCGCATCAGGCGCCGGTTAACAGCCAGGCATGTTCCTTGGCATTGTTGAATTTCCAGATGCGCGACGGACCAGCCATGACGTTGAGGTAGTAGAGATCATAACCATGGATCGTGGCGCAGGGGTGGTAGCCCTTCGGCACCAGCGTGACATCGCCATTTTCGACCGCCATGGCTTCGTCCAGCGAACGGTCGTCCGTGTAGACGCGCTGGAACGCAAAGCCCTGCGGCGGGTTCAGCCGGTGGTAATAGGTTTCCTCCAGGAAGCTCTCGTCCGGCAGGTTATCCTGGTCGTGTTTGTGCGACGGATAGGAGGACGTATTGCCGTTCGGCGTGATCACCTCGACCACCAGCAGCGAATGGGCGGAATTGTCGTCTTCCGGCATGATGTTGGTGACATGGCGCGTGTTCGATCCCTTGCCGCGATGAAGCAGCGGGTGGGTGCCGGGAGGAATGAGCTTGGTCTTGAAATCACCGCCGCCCGGTGCGGAACAAACTGCAAGTTCGAGATCGGTGACGGCCTTCATCTGCCATGCCGAGCCGGGTGCAACGTAGAGCGCATGCGGCGCACCCTCAAAAGGGCTCATACGTTCGCCCACCACGCCGAAATCCTGGCCATCGACACTGGTCTCGCTCTTGCCGCTGATCCAGACGAGGCACGACTCGCGGTCACTGGCCGGTGCGCTGACCGTCTCGCCGGCCTTCACCCTGTGCACATCGAAGCCGACATAGGTCCAGCCTGCACTCTCCGGCGTCACATGGGTTACGCGGCCTTGATCGCCCTTGGGTTTTACGAGCAGGTTCGGCATGATGCTGTTCTCCTATTGCTTTCATCTGGCTTGGATCAACCCTCACCAATTTCGGCCAAGGGCTCATCCGGCCTTCGTATCCTCTCCCGCAACGGGAGAGGAGGGTTCGTTCCCGGCAAGCGGGCTGGTGGACTGCACACATCTGGCGAGGGGTTCAGCCCTTCCCAAAGAGTATTATCCCTTGGGGAAACCTTCGGTTTCCACCGTGTAGCCTGCAGCGGTCATGACGCGCATCAATTCGGCATAGCCAATCTCCGCCATCTTCTGCGGCGGCGACTTGCGCGGATCCTGCTCGGCCTCGACCACGAACCAGCCTTCATAGCCATAATCGGCGAAACGCTTGACGATAGCGCCGAAATCCAGTGAGCCGTCGCCCGGAACGGTAAAGGCGCCGAGAGCAACTGCATCGAGGAAGGATTGCTTGCTGCGGTCAAGACCGTCCACGACGGACTGACGGATATCCTTCACATGCACGTGGTTGATGCGGGCATGGTGGTTATCGATGGCGCGCAGCACGTCGCCACCGGCGAAAGCCAGATGGCCGGCGTCCAAGAGCAGTGGAATGCCTTCGCCCGAGTTTTTCATGAATGCGTCGAGTTCCGGCTCGGTTTCCACGACAGCGGCCATGTGATGATGATAGGAAAGCGGCATGCCCTGATCGGCGCACCATTCGCCAAACTCAGTGACGCGGCGCGCATAGGCCTTCGTCTCGTCATCGCCAAGGCGCGGCTTTGTGGCGAGCGGCTTTGAGCGATCACCTTGGATAGAGCGGCCGACTTCGCCATAGACGATGCACGGCGCGTTGACGGCCTTGAACAGCTCGATCATCGGCGCGATGCGGTCCTTGTTGGCCGCGAGTTCCTCGTTGACCAGCGTGCCGGAGAACCAGCCGCCGCACAAGGTCACGTCAGCGGCGCGCAGGATCGGTAGCATGTCTTTCGGGTTGTTGGGAAAACGGCGGCCCTGCTCCATGCCGGTGAAGCCCGCACCGCGCGACTGGCGCAGGCATTCTTCGAGCGACACGTCGTCGCTGAGTTCAGGAAGGTCGTCATTCCACCAGGCGATGGGCGACATGCCGAGTTTGGCTTTCATGCAAATTCTCCTTGAGACGGCGTTCGGGAAGCCCATGGCGGGCTTCCCGAAATGATCTGGCAAATGTGTGAGGCTTAACCGATGCGCTGGGCGGCGAGCGCTTTTTCATACCCCTTGCGGGCCTCGTTGACCTTCGAGCGCTCGGATACTTCCGGCACCGCCACATCCCACCAATGGCCACCTTCATCCGTGGTGATCAGCGGATCGGTATCGATGACGATGACGGTGGTGCGGTTCTCGCCGGCGGTTTCCTTCAGCGCGATTTCCAGCTCGCTGATCGAGGCGACCTTGCGGGTGAGCGCGCCCATGGCAGCCGCATGGCCAGCAAAATCGATGGCCGGCAGCGTGACGTGATGGGTGTCGCGCAAAAGGTTGTTGAAGTTGGCACCGCCGGTCGCCATCTGCAGCCGGTTGATGCAGCCGTAACCGGCATTGTCGAGCAGCACGATGGTGATCTTGGCGCCGAGCATGATCGACGAGGCGATCTCGGCATTCAGCATCATGTAGCTGCCATCGCCGACCATGACGATGACATCGCTGTCGGGCTTGGCGAGCTTGACGCCGAGACCGCCGGCCACTTCGTAGCCCATGGTCGAGAAGCCGTATTCCATGTGGTAGCTGCCGGGCGCTTCCGCCTGCCAGAGCTTGTGCAGTTCGCCGGGCAGCCCGCCGGCGGCGCAGACGAGCGTGGTATTTTCCTTGCGGGCGCGCTGGACGGCGCCGATGACCTGAGCGTCGGATGGCAGTGCTGCATTGGTGGTGGCGGTTGCCTTATCGGCGGCCTTCAGCCATTCGGCCTTGCCGTCCGTTGCCTTCTTTGTCCAGGCGGCATCGACCTTGTGCGAACCCAATCCGGCACTGAGCGCATCGAGACCAACGCGGGCGTCGGAGACCAGTGGCAGGGCTTCATGCTTTGCAGCATCGAAGGCCTGCGTGTTGAGGCCGATGATCTTCAAATTGTCGTTCTTGAACAGCGACCAGGAGCCGGTGGTAAAGTCCTGCAGACGCGAACCGACGGCGAGAACGACGTCCGCATCCTCGGCCATCTGGTTGGAAGCCGATGTGCCGGTGACGCCGACCGAACCCATGTTGAGCGGGTGGCTGTGCGGCAACGACGACTTTCCGGCCTGGGTTTCAACAACGGGAATGCCGTGTCTTTCAGCGAAGGCGGCAAGCGTCTTGCTGGCTTCGGAATAGAGCACGCCGCCACCGGAAATGATCACCGGCTTTTTGGCGGCCTTCAGCGCCGTAATCGCATGCGCCAGTTCGTCAGCATCCGGATGCAGGCGGCGGGTGGTCCAGACTTTTTCGTCGAAGAAGCTTTCCGGATAATCATAGGCTTCCGCCTGTACATCCTGGCAGAGCGACAGGGTGACAGGTCCGCAATCGGCCGGATCAGTCAGCACCTGCATGGCACGCCGCAGCGCCGGAATGATCTGTTCCGGCCTCGTGATGCGGTCGAAATAACGCGAGACAGGGCGGAAGCAATCGTTGACGGTCATCGCACCGTCGCCAAAATCCTCGATCTGCTGCAGGACCGGGTCGGGGCGGCGATTGGCAAAGACATCACCGGGCAGAAGCAGGACCGGCAGACGGTTTACATGTGCGAGTGCAGCCGATGTCACCATGTTGAGCGCACCGGGGCCAATCGAGGTGGTACAGGCCATGAAGCGGCGGCGGAAGCTTGCCTTGGCAAACGCGATCGCAGCATTGGCCATGCCCTGCTCGTTCTGGGCGCGATAGGTCGGCAACGTGTCCTTGATGCCATGCAGCGCCTCACCGATACCGGCGACGTTGCCATGACCAAAAATGGCGAAGACCCCACCGAAGATGGGGGTCTTCTCACCATCGATCACGGTCATCTGCTTGGTGAGAAACCGCGCGACGGCTTGCGCCATGGTCAGGCGAACGGTTTTCTGGCTCATCGTTTCCTCCTGCGGACATGATCCGACATATTTCTTTTTTCTTTGTCTCTTTCGGGGTAACACCCCCCGCTAGCTCTGTCGTCCCCTCTCCCCGCTTGCGGGGAGAGGGCTAGGGTGAGGGGCAAACTCTCATCCTAGCGAAGCCGGGGCGTCGGCCCCTCATCCGGCCTGTCGGCCACCTTCTCCCCGCAAGCGGGGAGAAGGTAGATGCCGAACCCTCAAGCCGCCTTTGTTTCCGCCAAACCAAGCCAGAGATTGACCAGCGCCTCGAACCTGCCCGCCATGTCGGCGATTGCCTGTTCATCATCGATCTCGCCAGCCAGCCAAGCCTTGCTTGCCTCGGCGAAGATCGTCCGGCCGACAGCAAAGCCCTTGACTGTCTTTGACGTGCGAGCAGCGGCAAAACCTTCCTTCAGCGCTTCATAGGGTGCTTCCAGGCCGAGCAGGACAACACCCCGGCAGAGCGGATCGCGCTTTTCGATGACGGCATCGATCGCTGCCCAAGCGGCGCGGCTTGCCTGCGGCTCAAGCTTCCACCAATCCGGCTTCAGACCAGCATCGTAGAGCTCGCTCAGCGCCCGAGGGATCGTGTTGTCGTCCAGCGTGCCGTGCTTGCCCGCGATGATCTCGATCAGGATTTCACGGCCGACCTTGCGGGCAGCCTCAAAGGCAGAGCGCAGCTTGGCGATCTGGGTCGCCTTCATCTCCGCCGGATCGTCCGGATGGAAGAAGCTCAGAACCTTGATGCAGTGGTCAACCGGCCAATCGATAAGCCGGCTACCGAGATCCTGGCTGAACTCGAACTGCAGCGGCCGCGAGCCCGGAAGTTCGATCGGCTTGCCGATCCAGAAGTTCTTGTTGACGGCATAGAGTGCGTCGCGGCCGTACTTGTCGTCGATCAGCATACCGAAGCCGGGGCGGCCATTGGCGATGCGCTCGGCAGCCTTGACGGCCAGAACCTTGAAGGCCGGGATACGGGCCAGAAGCCCGGCGTCGCCACCGGCCAGATCTTCCAGTTGGCTGCGGTGATCGATAGCGAGCGCCATCAGTTGCGGGATGTCGCGGCGGCGGGTGGTTGCCCAGTGAATGTGGTTGATCGCCTCGTCCTTGCGCAACGCCTTTTCCTTGCTGCCGTTTTCCAGGAAGAACTGCAGCTCGGTCCAGGTGGGGATTTCCGGCGCACAAAGAAGACGCGACACGGCAAACGCGCCGCAGGCATTGGCCCAGGTCGCGGAGGTGGCATGCGGCTCGCCCTTCAGCCAACCACGCAGGAAGCCGGACATGAAAGCATCACCGGCACCGAGCACGTTATAAACTTCGATCGGGAAGCCCTTGCCGACGATACCGTCTTCGAGATTGTCCGAGATCGGCCCGTCATAGACGATGCAGCCCATCGGGCCGCGCTTCAGGACGATCGTCGCCCTGGAATTGGCGCGGATGGTCTTCAGCGCTGCCAGAAGGTCACTATCGCCGGACGCGATGAGAACTTCCTCTTCGGTGCCGACGATCAGGTCGCAATCGGCCAGTACGGTCTTCAGATGCGCGGAGACCTTTTCGGAGGCGATATAGCGATTGTCCCCGGCGTCATGGCCGGCAAGGCCCCAGAGGTTGGGCCGGTAGTCGATATCGAACACCACCTTGGCGCCGCTTGCCTTGGCAATGCGGATCGCCTTGCGCTGGGCGGCATCCGTGTGCGGCTTGGCGAAATGGGTGCCGGTGACGAGGATGGCACGGGCGGAGCGGATGAACTCTTCGGAAACATCGTCCTCGCACAGCGCGCTGTCGGCGCAGTTGTCGCGATAGAACAGCAGCGGGAAGGAATGTTCATTTTCGACCGCCAGAATGGCCAGCGCCGTCAGGCGTTCGGGATCAGTAACGATGCCCTTGGTCTCGACACCCTCGCGCTCCAACTGCTCGCGGATGAAGCGGCCCATCTGTTCTTTACCGACGCGGGTCAGAAGCGCCGACTTCAGACCAAGGCGCGCAGTGCCGACCGAAATATTGGTGGGGCAGCCACCAACGGACTTGGCAAAGCTGGCGACGTCTTCCAGCCGCGTTCCGATCTGCTGGCCATAGAGATCGACCGAAGCACGGCCGATGGTGATGAGGTCGAGCGGCTTGTCTGCCTGCGTCCCGTTGATCTGACTCACTGCTTCCTCCCGGCGGGCGCTTGCGTCGCGCCGACATTTTTTTGGCTGGTGGGGTGTCGCCTTTATGAAACATAAATTCCGCCATTTAGTCAACGTGGAATTTTCATTCTATTAAATGATCTTCGCTGACCCGCCGCCGTTTTTCGGCAATCGCTACCGTCAAGGCCATGGCAAAAGCCATGCTAGCCGAAAGCGAACGAAACCCGGCATGATCAGCTTCGACGAGTTCGAACCAGACTTTCGAGGATTCTGCGAGCGGGGAGAATGCTGAATCGGTCAGGGACACTACCGGGACTTTGCGATTGGCAAGCAGCTTGGCCTGATTGACGCTTTCGGACGCATAGGGCGAAAAGCTGACGGCAAACGCTGCATCCTGCGGTCCTGCCATTGCCAGAATATCGTCATCGATCCCGGCTGCCGTGCCGACCATCTGATATTTGACCTTCAGCTTGCCGAAGGCATAGGCCATATAACCGGAGATTGGATAGGAGCGCCGCTTAGCGACCAGATAGATCGTCTCGGCACCGGCCAGGATATTGACGGCACGCTCGAATGCCTCGGGCTCGACGGAGCTGGCGATATTGTCCAGCGAGCGATGGGCCGCAGCCACAAACCCGTTGAAGATCGAGCCGCTTTCCAGCTTGCTGTGGTCGTTGCCACTCAGCGCCTTCAAGCGTTCGTCATAGCCGGGCGTGCGCTCGCGCAAGCGTGCGCGAAAGATCTGCTGCAGGCTGGAGAAGCCTTCGAAACCGAAATGCTGGGCAAAGCGTACCAGTGTCGAAGGCTGAACATCGGCCGATGTGGCGATGCTGGCTGCCGTACCGAAGGCGATCTCATCGGGATTGTCGAGGGCATAAGCTGCAACCTGACGCAGGCGCTTCGGCAGTTGGGCCTTGCGCTCGAGGATGATGGTCTTGAGACTGTCGAAATCCTGCGGAATGGCAATGTTGTTTTCTGTTTCGGCCATAGATTCCGGTCTCTTCCTGCTTTGCGCTGTCGTCAGGACCTTATGCAAACTTTCCTCGCAAGAATAGAACATACATTCCAGATTTGTATTTTTCTTACTGTTTTCGCGCCGCCCATGGCCACCCAGCATGTTTCGCGGCGCTGGAATGGTTTCCCGGCCAGCGTTCCCGAAGAAACAGCCGCAACGCCCAAAAATGGTAGATTGACCGGCAAGATGCGGAAACGAGCCTGTTCGTTAACGTATTTTTACCATGTTTGGCCGGATGATCGCCAATCATCATGGTTAACGAACCATCAAGGCGGGCCATCCCCGCGATCCGGAGTATTCTGCATGTGCCGCTGGGCAGCCTATCGCGGAGAACCGCTCTATCTGGAAGAACTGGTGTCGTCGCCGGCCCACTCGCTCATCGAACAATCCCATTGCGCCACCCGCGCCAAGACGGCGACCAATGGTGATGGCTTCGGCATTGCCTGGTACGGAGACCATCCGGAACCCGGACGTTATCGCGATATCCTGCCCGCCTGGTCGGATTGCAATCTGAAGAGCATTGCCCGGCAGATCCGCTCGCCGCTGTTTCTCGCCCATGTGCGGGCTGCGACCGGTGGCGGAACACGGCGTGACAATTGCCATCCCTTCGTGCATGGCCGCTGGTCCTTCATGCACAACGGCCAGATCGGCGACTTCGAAGCCCTGCGCCGGCCGATGGAAGCGATGCTCGACAATGATCTCTATACGGCCCGAACCGGCTCGACCGACAGCGAGCTTTTATTCCTGCTGGCGCTGCAATTCGGCCTTGAGCAGGATCCGCTTGGTGCCATCGCCGAAACCTTGGCCTTCGTCGAACGCCTGGCCGGGCATCTGGAACGCAAGGTACTGGTACGCTTCACGGCAGCCCTTTCCGACGGCCACAATCTCTATGCCGTGCGTTATGCGTCCGACTGGAAAGCGCCGACGCTTTATGCGGCGCCGATGGGACCGAGCGGTGGCTATTGCCTCGTCTCCGAACCACTGAACGACGATGACAATGCCTGGGTGGAAATCCCCGATGGCACCGCCGTCATCGTCGGCGAAAATGGCGTCGATGTGCGCCTGTTTGGAACGGCAGGTGTCGCCTCGGATACGCCCCGGATAGAACGGATGGCGTCAGGAAAAGTATGAGGCAATCAATTTTCCGAGCCGTACGGCGACGGACTGCTTGTCCATCTCCGGCCAACCCTCATCGCCCGTCTTACCGATCACCTTCACCGTGTTGCGGTCACCGCCCATGATGCCGGTATGGGGTGAAACGTCATTGGCTAGGATATAGTCCGCGCCCTTGCGTTCCAGCTTCGAGCGGCCATTCTCGGCGACATTCTGCGTCTCCGCAGCAAACCCGACCACCAGCTTAGGCCGCTTGGAGTGATGGCCGATGGTTTTCAGGATATCCGGATTTTCAGTCAGCAGCAGCGGTGGCGGCGCTTCGCCGGGCTGCTTTTTGATCTTGTTGCCGTAGGCGCTTGCCACCCGCCAGTCGGCGACGGCCGCGACCATCACCGCAATATCGGATGGCAATGCCTCTATCACCGCGTCGCGCATTTCTTCGGCCCGCTCGACATGGATGACCTTTACGCCCTTCGGATCCGGGATCGTCACTGGCCCCGAGACCAGCGTTACATCGGCACCGAGCCGGGCGAGTTCAGCGGCGATGGCATGGCCCTGCTTGCCGGACGAGCGATTGGCGATATAGCGCACCGGATCGATCGGTTCATGCGTCGGTCCGGATGTAACAATGGCTTTCTTACCAGCCAAGGGCTTCGGGCCTGTGTCCAGCAGCGCCTCGGCGGCAGCGGCAATTTCCAGCGGCTCGGCCATCCGGCCTTCGCCCTTTTCGCCGCTTTCCGCCATTTCGCCAGCGGCCGGGCCGATGAAGCGGATGCCATCGGCAACAAGCGTCGCGTGGTTGCGGCGGGTGGCGGCATGCGACCACATTTTCGGGTTCATCGCGGGGGCGGCAAGCACCGGCTTGTCCGTCGCCAAAAGAATGGTCGATGCGAGATCGTCGGCTAGGCCGTTCGCCATCTTCGCCATCAGATCGGCTGTTGCAGGCGCGATGATGATCAGGTCGCAATCACGGGCCAGCCGGATATGGCCGACATCCTGCTCGTCCTCGCGGGAAAACAGCTCCGTGAACACCTTGTCTGCCGCCAGCGCACCGACGGCAAGCGGCGTCACGAAAGCCTGCGCTCCCACCGTCATCACCGGACGAACGGAAGCGCCACGCTCCCGCAACCGGCGGATCAGGTCGAGGCTCTTATAGGCCGCGATACCGCCGGAAATGATGAGAAGAATACGTTTTCCCTGAAGCGTCATGACCAATTCCGATTTCGGCAGGCGGTTATGCCCAGCCTTTCCGGCTGGACCCTATCCGACCGCCCGTCGAGAGGCAATCAGATCACCGGTACCGGCACGGATCATCGGCTGTTGCTACCCTTCAACAGTGCTGCAATCGTCGCAATCAGCGACGTACTGTCATACGGCTTGCGAACGACCGGCACCCACGAAAAATCGAGCGGGATCATCTCGCTGTTTCCATAACCCGTGGCAAACAGGAAAGGAATATGACGCTCCGCCAGTTCGCGGGCCACGGCAAGAGAAGTCCCCTCCCCCAGATTGACATCGAGAATCGCAACATCCGGCGTGTAATCCACCAGCCTGCTCAGTGCATCGGCAGCCGAAGAAGAGGTCATCACATCGAACACACCGTGATCGCCGAGCATGCCTTCGACGTCGAGCGCAATCAGCATCTGGTCCTCGACCAGCATGACCTTCAAATCTGCGGCCAGCGCCCCTTTCGCCGGTTCATTGTCAACGGCCTGACCCGCTGCTGTATAGGACGGCTGTTCAGCAAACGAAATATGCTTTGCCGGGAGCAGGAAGCGGGCCACAACACCTTCACGCGCGTAGGTTACTTCACTGCGGCCATCGAGGTCGTAGGGCACGCTGCGATCGATCAGCGCCGAACCGAAACCGGTGCGAGAGGGCGGGGAGACGAGAGGACCGGCGGTTTCACGCCAGGCGATATCGCAGTCGCCATGCACCGTCAGGGACCAGGAGACATCCAGCCGGCCGCCAGGCCGCGACAAGGCACCATATTTAGCGGCATTGGTGGACAGTTCATGCAGAACAAGCGCCATCACCGAGAAGGCGCGGGAGTTGAGCAAGACCGGTGGGCCGCCGATGGTGATCGATATGGCTGGCTGCCGGTAGGGCGTCAGTTCCGCGTTCAGAAGGTCCATCAGAGGCCCGCCGCCATCGCCGCGCACCACCTGATCGTGAGCGAAGGAGAGTGCCTGAATGCGGCCTTTCAGCGATGCAACGTAATCGCTCAGCGTCCGGCCTTCCTGTAGCGGCTGACCGACCAGCGACTTGATGAGGGCGAGAATGTTTTTCACCCGATGGTTCAGCTCTTCATTGAGCATGCGCTGGCGTACATCGGCGCGGCTGCGCTCTTCCGCCATCAGTTCGCTGTGCCGCAGTCCGATTTCGACCAGGGCCGCGCGTGTGACTTCAGCAATTTCCCGGTCAGCCTCCGTCCATGGCTGAGCCTGCCGATGAACCGTCTGCTTCCAGATGGCGAAACTCTGGCGCGGCGTCAGCCGGTCACCCAAAGGTCCAGTCGCATAGGTCTTTTCCGGATTGCCGGCCCAATTCAGGGTCTGAACCAGTTCCTTGCGGAAAAAGAACAGATAGTCTCGCTTTGTCTGCGCCAGAGGGATGGCAAGCACGCCAGCCGCCTGCGCACAAAAATCCTCCGCTTCCGGCATGCTCTGCGACAAGGCATGCGTCGCCCAGACGCGGCCTTCGGCGAGCGTGCCGACGTGGCGAGACAGTGCAGCAATGGCAGTCGCCGGAGGTGCCGAACCCTGTGAGTTCCAAGTATCGTTCATCCAGAGCCCGATCCCGTCACATGGCATCAACGTACTGAAATCCAGCAGGTTTTCCGTCAGCAACTGGCCGATATCGGCGTGATGAGAGGCCAGGCGCAGGAAACGATCGAGCGAGCCGCGGGCGCGCGTGGCGGCGGCAAGCCTGGATTTCTGCCTCAGAGAGGTCAGATGCAGCGAGAAAAATTCGCCGAACATTTCGGCCGCCACCCGTTCCGCCATCGACAGGATGCGCGGCTGGTAGTGATGGCAGGCGATCAACCCCCAAAGTGCGCCATCGACGATGATGGAAATCGACATGGAAGCCGCGACCCCCATGTTGCGCAGATATTCGCAGTGGATCGGCGACACACTGCGCAGATGCGCCAGCGACAGATCCAGCGCTTCGCCCGATGCATCGAAGACCGGCACAATCCCAACCCGTTCGCCGCTGGCATCACCGATGATGCGAATGGTGTTTTTCAAATAAAGGGTGCGGGCCTGCTGGGGAATATCGCTAGCCGGGAAGTACTGACCGAGAAAACTCTCCAGATCGCCACGCTTGGCTTCCGCCATAACCTTGCCCGATCCATCCTGCTCGAAGCGATAGATCATCACGCGATCATATTCCAGCATTCCACGGATCAGCCGGGCCGACTGGCGCACCAGGGTGTCGATGTCGGCAATGTCGCTGATACGGCCGATGAGGCCACGCGCCAGCTGCAAAGGTTGACCCGCCGAGGCCGATTCGAACTCGATGATGACGGTCGAGCGGAAAATGTGGATAGACACATCGAAGACGCCGCCCGGCACACTCATCCCGGGCAACAGCGCCGGACGCACGCCCTCGCCCAACGTTGCCAGAGCGTTGCGCAATGTGTGCGTCGCCTGGGCGCCGATCAGCGTTTCGAGTGGCAGGCCATTGATCTCTCCGGGAACGCCCAGCATGGCGCCGGCATTGCTGGAATGCCGGAGAATCGTTGCCGCACGCGCATCGCACGCGATCAGGCAACCATGCCGCTGAATGCTGCCGGGAGTATGGATCGGCTCACGATCGCAATTGGTCAGGTTGACCGGTTCAGCCACTTTGATGTCATGCGGGTTCATGGGATGCCTGACGAAATGCCTGTTCGGCAGTCGCAAACGTTGCCCGCGAGGCATTGGCGACCTGCTCCATGTCGATTGCATCCGCATTTTCGAGCATAGCGAGAAAGGCGGGCCAGCGATCGCTGCGACGGGATTGGACGGCCAGATGCCGCGCGCCGAAATCTGCATCAAAACCAAGGCTCTGAGCACGCTTGTAAAGGACACGCGCGCCCAGTGCCGACCCTTCCAGCACGTAAAGCATGCCGAGAAGCGACTCGCGGCTCAACTCCATATCCGGAGCATTGACCGGTGGCTGAGGCGCCACATTCAGGTCTCTCAGATCCTCGGCAATCAAGCCCGAAAACATCTCAACATCCCAATTGTCACCGTGCCCCGGCCAGACTGCCGATGCTAGTTTATCCTCGACCGCCTCCCGGAAAGCCGAAATCCACCGCAGGTAATGTCTGTAGGTATCGGGACTATCAAAGGAGCCGACCATATTGTCGAGAGAGGCATGGGCTTGCGACGTCGTTTCGCGCAATTGTGTTCGGCGGGACCGATCTGGCATTTATGTTTTCCGGATATGTAACAATGGAATGGATATAGCTATCGATAGCGCTCAAAACGCATGAATAGTCGAAAGGTTCCGGGGCGCCTGCAAATATCTTTCAAAGCCGCATCAGTGGCCGTGATGGGTGCATTGGGCGTGATCAGCGAGCACCTCGATCACCCGGCATTGATCGACACGGCCGTGGCCGCATCCCTCGACCATCATTTCCAGCTCAGCCTTCAGCGCCATCAGGCTGCGAATGCGTTGCTCGACTTCGATCAACCGGGCCTTGGCGATCGCATCAGCGGACGCGCAGGATTGCAGCGGATTATCCTGCAGACTGAGCAGCGCGCGGATCGCCTCCACTTCGAAACCCAGCTCACGAGCATGGCGGATGAAGGTCAGGCGATTGAGATCGGATTGTTCATAGGAGCGCTGATTTCCGTCGCTGCGGCTTGGCTCCCGCAACAGGCCAATGCCCTCGTAATAACGGATGGTGGGAACCTTGACGCCACTTTTTCGCGCAGCCTCGCCAATCGTGATCTTTTTCATGATTTTCCCTCTTGCACCTCTAGTCACTAGAGGATGTAGGAAAGATGCCAGAGTTTGACAAGAACGTTCACAGGAAGCGGACAATGGCAGAGGCAACACAGACACGATACCGGGTGGAGGGCATGGATTGCGCCTCCTGCGCGGCCAAGATCGACACCGCAGTCCGGCGCATGCCGGGCGTTTCGGATGTCTCGGTTTCGGTGACGGCAGGCACCATGACCGTGAAGCATGACGCGGTCAGCGACCTCACAGCCATTGCCAAGAAGGTCTCAGGTCTGGGCTACTCGGTCTCGCAGATCGCCGGCAAAACCACGCCGGTTGCCGAGGCAAAGCAAGCCTGCTGCGGCCACGATCATGGCGATCACAGCCATGCCGGTCACGATCATTCCAAGCATGGCGACCACGACGGCCATGATCACGCGGAACACGATCACAGCGGACACGACCATGCCAGCCATGCGGGGCACGACCATTCGAAGCCCGCAGCCAAGGACACGATGGAAGGCCTGCACGGGCATGACCATGGCCCGTCAACCGGCCCCTGGTGGGCCAGCAAGAAAGGCAAGCTGACGATCTTTTCAGGCGCCGCTTTGGTGAGCGCCTATGCTGTCGGCCATCTGGTGCCGTCGATCGCATCCTATGCTTTTATCGTTGCCATGCTGATCGGCCTCATCCCGATTGCCCGGCGCGCCATCATGGCCGCGATGGCCGGAACGCCATTTTCGATCGAAATGCTGATGACGATTGCGGCGATCGGTGCCGTCATCATCGATGCCGGCGAGGAGGCTGCAGCCGTGGTCTTCCTGTTCCTCGTCGGTGAGCTTCTCGAAGGCGTTGCCGCCGGGAAAGCGCGTCAAAGCATCCAGTCGCTGGCGGCATTGGTGCCGAAGGAGGCATTGCTCGAGGAAAACGGCCAGACACGGTCTGTTCCGGCCGAAAGCCTTGCCGTCGGCGCCACCATTCTGGTGCGCCCCGGCGACCGCATCTCTGCGGATGGTGTGATCCTGTCCGGCGAAAGCGCGATCGACGAGGCACCGGTGACTGGCGAAAGCACGCCGGTGCGCAAGGGCGTCGATGAAAAGGTGTTTGCCGGGACGATCAACGGCGATGCGGCATTGCGCGTTCGTGTCACGGCGACGGCTGCCGACAATACCATCGCCCGCGTCG
The DNA here is from genome assembly GCF_001426665.1 of Rhizobium sp. Root1334. Taxonomy (GTDB): domain Bacteria; phylum Pseudomonadota; class Alphaproteobacteria; order Rhizobiales; family Rhizobiaceae; genus Pararhizobium. The sequence goes on from NZ_LMEY01000001.1 coordinate 1,222,374, forward strand.
TCAAGCTGGTCGAAGAGGCGCAGGAATCCAAGGCGCCGACTGAACGCTTCATCGACCGGTTCTCGCGTTACTACACGCCCGGTGTGGTGGTCGTTGCAGCGCTCGTTGCGGTCATCCCGCCGCTGTTCATGGGCGGCGCATGGGGTGAATGGGTCTACAAGGGTCTTGCCATCCTGCTGATCGGTTGCCCTTGCGCCCTGGTGATCTCGACGCCCGCCGCCATCGCCGCCTCGCTTTCCGCCGGTGCCCGCCGCGGCCTGCTGCTCAAGGGCGGCGCCGTGTTGGAGACCCTGGGGACGATCAATGCCGTGGCGCTGGACAAGACCGGCACGCTCACGGAAGGCAAACCGAAGGTCACGGACATCCTCGCCTTCGGCCATTCGGAACCGGACGTGCTGACCTTTGCCGCGGCTCTTGAGACCGGCTCCAGCCATCCTCTGGCCAAGGCAATCCTCGACCGGGCCGCGGCCGACAAGGTTGCCATTCCGGCGGTGTCCGATGCCAAGGCACTGGGCGGCAAGGGGGTGACGGCAACGGTCAACGGCAAGGCCGTCTTCCTCGGCTCGCCACAGGCAGCCGGCGACCGCATTGCGCTGTCGGCTGAGCAGACGGCACAGATCACTGCACTCAACGACGAGGGCAAGACCGTCTCGGTGCTGATCATCGGCGAGACGCTGGCCGGTGCGATCGCCATGCGCGACGAGCCACGCGCAGACGCCAAATCCGGGCTCAAGGCTCTGACGGATGCGGGCGTAAAAATCGTCATGCTAACCGGTGACAACAAGCGCACGGCCACCGCAATCGGCAAGCAGCTCGGCATCGAGGTGCGCGCTGAACTGATGCCGGAAGACAAGCAGCGGATCGTTGGCGAACTCAAGCAGCAGGGGTTTGTCGTCGCGAAGGTCGGGGACGGGATCAACGATGCACCGGCGCTGGCGGCGGCAGATATCGGCATCGCCATGGGCGGCGGCACCGACGTGGCGCTCGAAACCGCCGATGCCGCGGTGCTGCACGGCAGAGTCGGGGACGTTGCGCAGATGATCGACCTGTCGAAACGCACGATGGGCAATATCCGCCAGAACATCACCATTGCGCTTGGCCTGAAAGCCGTGTTCCTGGTGACCACCATCGCCGGTATTACCGGGCTCTGGCCGGCGATCCTGGCCGATACCGGCGCCACCGTGCTGGTGACAATCAACGCGCTCAGGCTGCTCGCGCCGGTACGCAGCGCTTGATAGTCAAAGACCGGCGGCAGCGATGCCGCCGGTTTCTCAATCCCGCTTCGAAACCATCTCCTTCAGCCGCTCGATATCACCAGACGCCAGCCCTTGAGGATCGGTGACAGCCACCCAGGCATCGATGTAGTGCTCCGGAGCATAGACATGCCCGTAGCCCATCGGCGATGTGGTCGCCATCGCCATATCGAGCGCCAGTTGCAGCATGGTGACGATCGGATACCAGGCAAGATAGGGCGAGACATCGGGGCCACGCGGCTGCTTCATCCAGTCCGGTTCCCGGTAGAAGGAATGCGGATCGAAGAAAGTCACCGGATCGCTCGCATATTGCAGATAGACGATCCGCATCGGCCCCCATTTGGCGCCCGGAATATCCAGCGCATTCTTCTGGGCCGTGAAGCGGATGACGGAACTGTCGCGGAAGCGTGGCAGCCAAGCCGGAGACCCCGGCTCGCGGCCTGCGGTCACCGATTTCCAGCCGGCGGTTTCGAAGGGTGGACCGCTCCACAGCGCGCCCTGAAAGGGATCGCCGATCACATCGAAGAGATCGGCCGAACGCTCGGAATTCATGGCACCGAGGCTGAGGCCATGCAGATAGAGTTTGGGTCGCTTGTCCTTCGGAAGTGTCGTCCAGTAGCCATAGACCGCCTTGAACAGCGCCTCGCCTGCCTCGGCGCCATAGCTTGGCTCGACCAGCAGTGACAGCCAGCTGGTCAGGTAGGAATATTGCAGAGCGACACTCGCCACATCGCCGCGCTGCAGATATTCGACCGTATCCATGGCTGCCGGATCGACCCAGCCGGTGCCGGTCGGCACGACGACGATCAGCGTCGCGCGCTCGAAGGCGCCGGTCCGCTTGAGCTCGGCAAGCGCCAGCGCCGCCCTTTCCTTGGCGGTTTTCGCTGCATTCAGGCCGACATAGACACGGATCGGCTCCAATGCCGGTTGGTGCAGGAAGGCGCTGATCTTATCAGCCGTCGGACCGGAGGCGACGAATTCGCGGCCACGAAAACCCAGATCATGCCACGGAACGAGCGACGCGGCACTGCCGGTTTTCAAGGGATTCGCTGGCGGCGCCAGATCACTGTCGATCAGGGCATCCAGTTCGCGAAACGAGGAGTCGGCAAGCCGCAAACCGGCTTTAAGCAGCAAGCCATCGGCGATCGACCAGAACAGGGCGGCGGCCAGAAGGATGCCGAACAGCCGGGCGATGGGCTTGGGGGTCACATGCTCGAACCTACGCGAGAGAAAGGCGAACGTCATCCGGAACAGGCGAGCGAGTGCAATCAGGACGATGAAAACGAAAAGGGCGATCAGCGCGAGTTTGACCGGTTCGGCAGTCTCCACTGGATCGAGCCCCATCAGGCTGCGCACGGAGTTTTGCCAGCGGGCAGCCTGCCAGAGAAATGCGATCGCTATTCCGGCGCACCCGGCAATTGCCAAAACCTTGGCAACACGATCGATCTTTGGCGGCAAGGCAGGAAGCTCCAGATAGAGCCAGAGCCAACGTCCAAACACGCCGAGGCCATATCCGGCCGCCAGCGAACAACCGGACAGCACGCCCTGCAGCACATACGGCCGAGGAATGAGGCTCGGCGTCAGCGACACCGCAAAGAAGAGGATGCCAATCAGCAAACCCGGTAGCGACAGTGATGCCCATACACGCAACAGATAGTTTTGCATCTCACCCCTCTGGCTGGATCAGCCGCAGTCAACGCGTGCGGGCTTATCCCTGCTGCATTTCCCGCCAGAAATCATAGATATCGGCCTCTCCCTCAGGCCGCACCGGAAGATAGGAAAACGTCATCTGCTGATCCGCAAACGGTTTGCGCAGATCGGCATAGAGCGGTGCCGAAGTCAGGCCGTAGGGTGCACCGTCTTCATTCGAATAGGCGTAGAAAATGTCGGTGATGCCGGCCAGCCGCATGGCGGCAAGGCACATCGGGCATGGATGGCCGCTGGCATAGACGGAAGCCCCCTTGAGAGTGGCCGAGCCGCGCTTCATGGCCGCCGCACGCACCGCCACCAGCTCGGCATGGGCCGTCGGATCGTGCGTTTCCATCACGCCGTTGACACCGGTCGCCAACACCTCTCCATCGAGGACCAGCACGGCACCAAACGGCCGTCCACCCTTGCGAACATTATCGCGGGCAAGCGCGATGGCCTGGGTCATGAAGCGATCTGCGTCCGGCATGGTTTCCTCCTTCAGCCTTTGCACCAATGGAAACGATCAGGCGCACGGCGTCAACCGCTGGCAGATGGAACGCTGATCAGGTGGAGGCCAGTGCTACGGCAGGCTGCAGGCGCGAGGCGTTGTAGGCCGGCAGGTAGCCGAAGATCAGCCCAGTGAGGAAGGCGCTGCCGAAGGCGAGAATGACCGGGCCGGGAGCGAAGCTGACGGCAATGCCGAAAGCCTGAGCCACAGCACCGATGCTCAGCCCCAACCCAACGCCAATCAGACCACCGAGCGCCGAAACCACCAGCGCTTCGACAATGAACTGGGTGAGGATGTCGCGGCCCCTCGCCCCCGTCGCCATGCGGATGCCGATTTCGCGGGTACGCTCTGTGACGGAGACCAGCATGATGTTCATGACGCCGATGCCGCCGACGAGCAGTGAGATGGCAGCGATGGAGCCGAGGAAAACCTTGAGAATGTTAGACGTTTCTGTGAACGTCTCGCGGATTGCGGCCATGTTGATGATCTGCGTGTCCTGGCGCTTGTGGCGTTCGTCCAGCAGCGCCTGGATCTGGTCCTGCGTGACATTGATGGCGCTGCCGTCCTTCACCTGCACGGTGATGGAGCGGACATTCCTTGCCCCGAACAGGCGCAGGTTGCCGGTCGATAACGGCACCAGAACCGTATCGTCCTGGTCGTTGCCACCAGCACTGGCCCCCTTCTTCGACATCACGCCAATCACCTGGAAGGGGATGTTCTTGATGAGAATGTACTGCCCGATCGGATCGGCGCCATCGGGAAACAACGCATCGGCGACAGTCCGGCCCAACACCGCGACGGTGGCATAGGCGTCCATGTCCGTCTTTTCGAGGAATGCTCCATCCTCGACGGTCCAGGATTTGGCCTTTGGGAATTGCGGCACCGTGCCGTTGACCGTCGTCTGGGTATCGAGATTGCCGGCCCTGACCGTCAAGGTGCTCGACATTTCCGGCACCGCGAAGCTGATATTGGGCAGTTCCAGAATGGCATCGGCATCCGACGGGATCAGCGAGACGATGCTGCCCCCTTCCCCGCCACGGAAATTCGACATGTTGGGCCGCACGACCAGGAGATCAGACCCCATGGCGGCGATGCGGCTCAGAACCGAGTCCTGCGCGCCCGTGCCGATCGCCAGCATCGCGACAACGGAACTGACGCCGATGACGATACCCAGCAGAGTGAGGATGGTGCGAAACAGATTGGCCCTGAGCGCCCTAAACGACATGCGCACGGCTTCTGCCACATCAGTGACGATGGCGGCTTTTCCGGCCTTTCGGGCCGTAAGCTGTGGCTTGGCGCGACCGATGCGGCGGACATTGCCGGGAATACGGTCTGCGACGATCAGGCCGTCGCTGATCTCGATGACGCGATCGGCGGATTCGGCGAGTTCGGGCGCGTGCGTAATGATGATGACGGTGTGACCGTCCTCGTTCATCTGCCGCAGCGTCGCCATCACTTCCTTGCCACTCTGGCTGTCGAGCGCGCCAGTCGGCTCGTCTGCGAGAATGATCTGTCCGCCGTTCATCAGCGCACGGGCAATCGACACCCGCTGCTGCTGGCCGCCGGACAGCTGATTGGGCAGATGATCGAGCCGGTCTCCGAGACGCAGCGAACGTAGCAGCATGCTGGCCCGTTCCTCCCGCTCCCGCGACGGCATGCCGGCATAGATGGCGGGGATTTCGACATTTTCCTGCGCGGTTGCGGTCGGCACCAGATTATAGCTCTGGAAGACGAAACCGAACAGCTGGCGACGCCTCGCCGCCAGCTCGTCGGCGTTCAAATCCGAAACATCCTCGCCTTCGAGCAGATATTCGCCACCGGTCGGCGTATCGAGACAGCCGAGAATGTTCATCAGCGTCGACTTGCCCGAACCGGACGCGCCGACGATAGCGACGAATTCGCCCGGCTGGATATCGAGTGAGACGCCGCGCAGCACCTCGACGGCCACGTCGCCATTGACGAAGGTCTTGCGGATGTCCTTGAGCGAAATAAGCGGAGCCATCGGGTGTGCTCTTAGAACATTGGCGGCATGCCACGCCGCGAATTGCCACGGCCCGACGATGCAGACCTGTCACCGGAACCCGCGCCGACGACGATCATATCGCCTTCACCAAGGCCCTGCTTGATTTCAACGCGCACGCGATTGCGGATTCCGGTCTCCACCTTGCGGGTTTCATGGGCGCCGGAAGCCGTGACGACAGTGACTTCCCCGGACGTGCGGTCCTTGCCGAAATGGACGGCGGCGGCCGGTACAGTCAGCACATCCTTCGCCGATGACTCGACGAAAAAGACCTGTGCCGTCATGTTCATCATCAGCGTGCCATCCGGATTGGGCACGTCGAACAGGGCGTAATAGAGCACGACATTGTTTTCGGTGGCAGGCGTTGGCTTGATCTGGCGCAGAGTGCCCGGATAACGCTGGCCGGGCTGTCCAAGCAGGGTGAAATAGGCGTTCATCCCCACTTTGAGCTTGCCGACATCGGCTTCGGACACCTCAGCTTCGACCGTCATGGTCGAGAGATCACCAATGGTGACGATGGTCGGCGCGGTCTGGTTGGAATTGAGCGTCTGACCTTCCTTGGCCGACGTATTGATGATCGTTCCGGTCAAAGGCGCATAGATTTTGGTATAGCCCAGGCTGATGCGGGCATCCTTGAGCGTTGCCTGCTGCTTGCGGACCTGGGCTTTCAGCGCATCGACATTGGCCTCGGCTGTCGCCAGGGCCGCGACCGCCTCATCGAGCGCCGACTGGGCGGCGCTGTTGCCTGCAACGAGGGCGCGCTGGCGCGTCAGCGTGGCGCTGGCCAGCACCACCTGTGCCGATTTGTCGATCATCTGGGCCTCAAGATTGGCAAGCTCGGCCTCCGCAATCTCGATCTGCGTTTCGATGGAGGCGCTATCGATCTCGGCGATCAACTGGCCTTCCTTGACACTGTCGCCAATCTCGACCTTGAGGCTCTTCAGCTGACCGGAAACCTGGGCACCGACATCAACATCCTTGATGGGACTCAAGAGACCGGATGCGGTGACGCTGTTTTCGATATCGCCGCGCACAGGCACTTCGGTCACGACGGCGTCTGCCGCTTCCTGCTTGCCGTAGACCGACCAGCCATACCAGCCTGCAGCGCCGAGAAGGAGGACGGGAAGGACCAGCCAGCGTTTGCGTGTGCGCCGGCGCTTGCTGCGGGCCGGCATCGGCTGGGCAGCGGCGGCCTCCTGTTCTTCAAGCGCAGGGGCAATTTTCCGGGTGGCATCCGCCATTCACATCTCTTTCGAATTCAATCGGGCGTTGGGTCGTCACTTTTCGCGACTGCTAGATTGAAACTACGCCATAATGAAGTCCAACGACATGAAATCTCTGTAATCTTTCCCGTTTTTCGTTTCGCAATGTTTCCGCAGCACCGGCAGCGCGACGGAATTTTCGCACGAAAAACCGGCGGGGTGAACCGCCGGTTTTGTCAAAGACGATATATCTGCAGGACGGCCGGCTCAGTCGCAGACCCGGATGCGCTTGACGATCAGGTTGCCGTAATAATCGTACTTGCGGACCTTCTTGATCCAGCAATTGGGTTCATAATAGGTCTTCTTGTAGGAGTGGCGTCTCTGGGGCTGGCTGTAACCGCCACCATAATAACCATCATTGTAGCTGCCCCCATAGTAACCGCCCGCCTGCGATGGTGCCGCGAAGGACACGGCTGAGACCGTGGCAACGATGGAAGCGATGATCAGGTTACGCATGGTGGTCTTTCCTCCGGGCTGGATGAGCCAGCCTCATCCTTGAGAGAGACAATCCCACAATGAAAACAACGCGACAGTTCCCGATGGAACAGGGTTGGCGCGCCAATGGGTTAGCCCCCGCGCTCACGAACGCATAAACTTTGTAGAGCTGCAAATAGACCCTTGGCGGCGCTAGAAAAGCTTCCAGGCGATCGCAATGAGCGCGGCCGCAATCACCCAGAGCGCCACGCGGCCTGACCGGCTGTGGCGCGCCTCGGAACGACCGATGGCTTCGGCGGTCTCTGCGTCGAAACGCAGCCCGTTTTCGGCCATGGATGTCAGATCGCGCGAAAACTTTTCCGTCTTGGCGGCGATCTCAGGCGCTGCTTCGGCAAGGCGTAAAGCCGCGTGCAACCCCTCCTTGACGTCTCCTAGAATACGCTTGGGGCCGAGATTGTCGCGGATCCAGGCGCCGACCACCGGCTCGGACGCTTTCCACATATTGAAGCGCGGATTGAGCGTACGGGCGACACCCTCAACGACAACCATGGTCTTTTGCAGCATCACCAGCTCGGGCCGCGTCTCCATGTCGAACAGATGGGTGACTTCGAACAACAGTGTCAGCAGCTTGGCCATGGAAATGGTTTCGGCCGGCTGGCCGTGGATCGGCTCGCCGATAGCGCGGATCGCCTGCGCAAAACTGGCGACATCGTGGTGAGACGGCACGTAACCCGCCTCGAAATGCACGTCGGCGACGCGGCGGTAATCGCGAGTGATGAAGCCATAGAGAATTTCGGCGAGGAAGCGGCGCTCCTTCTTGCCGAGTCGGCCGACAATACCAAAATCGACAGCGACGATCATGCCCTGCGGATCGACGAACAGGTTGCCCTGGTGCATGTCGGCATGGAAGAAGCCATCGCGCAGCGTGTGGCGCAGGAAGGACTGGATCAGCGTATCGGCGAGCGCATCAAGATCGTGGCCGGCTTGGCGCAGCCCTTCGACATCAGACATCTTGGTGCCGTCGATCCACTCCATCGTCACGACGTCGCGGCCGGTGCGTTCCCAATCGACCTTCGGTACCCGGAAGCCCGGATCATCGGCGGCGTTTTCACCGAGTTCCGACAGAGCCGCTGCTTCAAGCCGCAAATCCATCTCGATCTTGGTGGTCTGCTCCAGCGTCTTCGTCACCTCGACTGGCCGCAGCCGGCGGGTATGCGGCAGGAAGCGCTCCTGCAGGCCGGCAACGAGAAACATCGCTTCTAGGTCATGGGCAAACCGTTGGCGCACGCCAGGGCGGATGACCTTGACCGCGACCTTCCGTTCGACGCCATCCTTCAGCACTGTGGCCGGATGAACCTGCGCAATCGAGGCGGCGGCGATCGGATCGCCAAATTGGGTATAGAGTTCGGCAACCGGGCGGCCGAGTGAGGCCTCAATGGCGGCACGCGCTTCCTCCACCGGAAACGTCGCCATGCGATCCTGCAGGAAGGACAGGTCTTCAGCAAATTCGGCACCGACGACATCAGGACGGGTGGCAAGGAACTGGCCGATCTTCACATAGGATGGACCAAGGCGTTCGATCGCCCGGGCCAGCCGGTCGCTGCGATCCTCCTGTCTGGCGCGACGCCGTGCGAAGAGGCCTGCGAAGGACTGTGCGGCCTTTGGCAAGGCCGGCATGTCTTCCGACGGAAGCGCCGACACGACGCCTTCGCGCACCAGAACCCAGCCGATCCGGACAAGGCGAAGATAAGCTCCAGGCGCGCTCATAACGGCTTGCCGCCGCGCCGGGGCAGCCCCTCAGAGCGCTTCACGAGAATGGATATCATGCGTCAGATCTTCCAGCCGGAATGCAGCGCGGCAATGCCGGCGGTGTAATTGGTGTAGGTGACACGCGAAAAGCCGGCCTTGGTGATCATGGCGGCGAAATCACTCTGGTTGGGAAACTTGCGGATCGATTCCACCAGATACTGATAGGGCTCGGCCTCGCCGGTGATCATCTGACCGAATTTCGGGATGGCGTTAAACGACCAGGCGTCATAGACCTTGTCGAGCAACGGCATTTCCACTTCGGAAAACTCCAGAACCAGCAGGCGGCCGCCACGCTTCAGGACACGGTGGGCTTCGGTCAGCGCCACATCGATGCGCGGCACGTTGCGGATGCCGAAGGCGATCGTATACGCGTCGAAGGAATTGGCTTCGAACGGCAGTTCCTCGGCATTGGCCTCGACGAAGGTGAGATTGGGCGACAGGCCCTTCTTTTCAGCACGTTCAGCACCAACGGCCAGCATCGAGCCATTGATATCGAGGACAGTCGCATGCGCCTTGCGGTCCGAGGCTTCCACGATCCGGAAGGCGATGTCGCCGGTGCCACCGGCAACGTCGAGAACCTTGTAATTTTCGGAGCGGCTGGGATTGAGCGAAGCGATCATCGCGTCCTTCCAGGCCCTGTGCAGGCCCATGGACATGACGTCGTTCATGATATCATAGCGCTTGGCAACCTTGTGGAAGACGTCGTTGACGAGCGCCTGTTTCTCGCCCTGGCCAACCTGGCGAAACCCGTAGGAGGTTTCCATGCCGCCATCGGCAGAGGTGCGCTCACCAGTCATCAAGGTTTACTCCATTCAATCGCTGTTGTGCCGACCATAGCGAATTCGCTTCATCCACGCTATCTCTGCGGCAGATTGCGGCCTGCGGCATTCGCGCCCGTGGAGCCTGCTATAGGATATGTGCGCTGCGAATGGAATTGCCAAATGATCCCGGTCTATTGGCAGATGATGAGGAAACGTGAATGCCGGAACTTCCCGAGGTGGAAACAGTCAGGCGGGGCCTGACGCCCGCAATGGAAGGTGCGCTTCTGGTCAGGGCCGAACTGCGCCGGCCGGATCTGCGCTTTCCTTTCCCTGCCGATTTTGCAACGCTCGTCTCAGGAAGGCGCATCCTGTCGCTCGGACGGCGGGCGAAATACCTTCTGATTGATCTTGAAGACGGCAACGTGATCATCGCCCATCTCGGCATGTCCGGCTCCTTCAGGGTGGAAGACGGTGCAGCGCCTGAGACACCCGGCGATTTCCATCATCCGCGCGGCAAAAGCGAAAAACACGATCATGTCGTATTTCATCTGGAAGGCACCAACGGCCCTGCCCGCGTCATCTATAACGACCCGCGCCGCTTCGGCTTCATGGACCTGGCCCGGCGCGACGTTTTAAGCAGCCACGCGTTCTTCCGCGAACTTGGCGAAGAGCCGACCGGCAACGTGCTCGATGCCGCCTATCTGGCCGCCCGCTTTGCCGGCAAGGCTCAGCCGCTGAAATCGGCGCTGCTCGACCAGAAGAACATTGCCGGCCTTGGCAATATCTACGTCTGCGAGGCCTTGTGGCGCTCGGGCCTATCACCGCTACGGGCCGCCGGCACGCTGGTGGACGCCAAGGGCAAGCCAAAGGCAACGCTTGTGTTGCTGACCGAGGCGATCCGGGCGGTCATTGCCGATGCCATTGCCGCTGGCGGGTCGTCACTGCGCGACCATATCCAGACGGATGGGACGCTCGGCTATTTCCAGCATTCGTTCTCGGTCTACGATCGCGAAGGCGCGCCTTGCCGGACGCCAGGATGCGGCGGGACGGTCGCGCGCGTCGTTCAGGCGGGACGGTCGACCTTCTATTGCCCGAAATGCCAGAAATAGTGCGGCTGGCGAAGGCCACGCCTCCGCGGCGTTTTCGAAAATATCGCGTTGACGGGAGGCCTGTTTAAGGCTATATGCCGCCCACAGTTTGGAAAGCCGCTCCAAGGTTTTCCGATATTGCTCCCTACTTGCTTGGACGACAGGTCGCAGTGACCCGGCACGGCGGTAGAGAGTTTTTGTCAGATTTCGAAGAGAGACACCAAATGGCCAATACAACTTCGGCGAAAAAAGCGACCCGCAAGATCGCCCGCCGCACGGAAGTCAACAAGTCCCGCCGTTCGCGCGTTCGCGGCTTCATCCGCAAGGTCGAAGAAGCCATCGCTTCCGGCGACCAGGTTCTCGCTCAGGCTGCCCTGAAGGCAGCCCAGCCGGAACTGATGCGCGCCGCCACCAAGGGCGTGCTGCATGCCAACACGGCATCGCGCAAAGTTTCGCGTCTTGCGAACCGCGTAAAGTCGCTTTCGGCTTAAGCCGGCTTATTAAAATATCGTCAATGCATTAGCCCGGTCCATGACCGGGCTTTTCAGATTCAAACTTCCGGCACACTGATGGTTAATCCTTGTGCAACTTATTATGTCACCGCAATGACAGAAATTTTTAAATAAAATCAGATGCTTGCGGGAGGACATTCAGACTCACCCGCCTCTCGCGGGGGCATCTCGGGGCTCTAAACGAGTCAAGAAATTTTTTATTTTTTTTGTTTTTCGCCAGCTAAGTTCCAGTCCGAAATTCAAAGCCCTTGATTCAAAAGCGATTCTCTTCCGCCGGGCTATCGTCCATGCAGGACACGCTATGAGAGTCAACGCCCGGTCCTTCCCAAGTGTTAAAAATCGCGATTGATCTTGTCACACGATCCTGCCTAAATGCCTCCACAGAAGGCGCAGGACATACCTGTGGACAAGATGAGAAGGCAGCCTTTCAACAGGCGGCGCAATTTCACTTAAGCCTTTTGTAACGGGGTGGTTCCACAACGTTCCATCAATCAGCATAGAGCGTTTTCAGCTGGGCATCTGCTTGCTCAGAACGACATTCTGCGACTTCCGGTTGCAGGCGGTTGAGAGTACCCGATACGCCGTACGATACGCATCGCAGCTTTTGCTGCGCGGTGAGGAGACGGCGGCCGATATGCGGATGAGGACGCATTATCAGCAAACTGGCCTGTCCTTCTTTTAACGAGGGTCGGGAAGGCTGGTCAGACATTGGCGGACCCGGAAAGGACACGAGGCCTGACCGGACGCTTGGAATACACTGTGCAAGCGGGACATCCGTTTGGTTCTGCCAAATGGATTTTGCACGAAACCGGACCACGAGAGGAGGATGAGGATTCCTCTCATGGTACGGGGAGCGTTTGAATTGGGCGGCATGCCTTTGAAAAAGGGCCGCACGAGACAGACATAAAGGCTGACGCCGGCAGCAATGGCGGCGTCGCGGAATGATATTGGAAGGCGGCAATATGCTTGGTAATTCGGTAACGGCGGCGATCGTATTTGAGAACGGGGAGAATTCACGCCAGATTTCGGTAAAACAATCCGACGGAACGACGGGGGAAAAGGGCGACATGATGCAGAGCGCACTTTTCGAACGGGTGAGTGCGCGTTTGAAGGCCCAGGTCGGCCCTGATGTTTTTGCCAGCTGGTTCGGCCGGTTGAAGTTGCAATCCGTTTCCAAGAGTGTCGTGCGGCTGTCCGTTCCAACGACCTTCCTGAAGTCCTGGATCAACAACCGTTATCTTGACCTGATCACCACCATTTTTCAGCAGGAAGACGCTGAAATCCTGAAGGTAGAGATCGTGGTGCGCAGCGCAACACGCAGCACCCGGCCCGGCCTCCACGAGGATGCCCCCCAGGCAAGCCAGAGCGATGCGGTAGCACCCGCCTCTTCGCGCCGTTCTGCACCGCAGACGCTCGGCCAGCATGCGGCCGCTACGGTCGGCAATCTGCAGAAGCCGCAGCCCGTCGCAGGTCCCCTGTTCGGCTCGCCGCTGGACTCACGCTACACATTCGAAAGCTTCGTCGAGGGTTCCTCGAACCGCGTCGCTCTTGCCGCCGCCAAGACGATCGCCGAAGCCGGCGCCGGTGCCGTGCGCTTCAACCCGCTGTTCATTCATTCGACGGTCGGCCTCGGCAAGACCCATCTTCTGCAGGCAATCGCCACCGCTGCGATCCAGAGCGCCCGCGCTCCGCGCGTCGTCTACTTGACAGCCGAATATTTCATGTGGCGTTTCGCAACAGCCATTCGCGACAATGATGCGCTGTCGCTCAAGGAAACCCTGCGCAACATCGATCTCCTGGTCATCGACGACATGCAGTTCCTGCAGGGCAAGTCGATCCAGCATGAATTCTGCCATCTTCTCAACATGCTGCTCGATAGCGCCAAGCAGGTCGTCGTTGCTGCCGACCGTGCGCCGTGGGAGCTGGAATCGCTCGATCCGCGCGTCCGCTCGCGCCTACAGGGCGGTGTTGCGATCGAGATGGAAGGCCCGGACTATGAGATGCGTCTCGAAATCCTCAAGCGCCGCCTCGAAGTCGCCCGCCTGGACGACCCGTCGCTCGACATTCCTGCCAATATTCTCGGCCATGTCGCCCGCAATATCACCGCCAGCGGCCGTGAACTGGAAGGCGCGTTCAACCAACTGCTCTTCCGGCTTTCTTTTGAGCCACATCTGTCGATCGAACGTGTCGATGAATTGCTCGGCCATCTCGTCAATGCCGGCGAGCCGCGCCGCGTGCGCATCGAGGACATCCAGCGCGTTGTTGCCAAGCACTACAACGTGTCGCGCCAGGAACTGGTGTCCAACCGCCGCACCCGCGTCATCGTCAAGCCGCGCCAGATCGCCATGTATCTGGCAAAGACGCTGACCCCCCGCTCCTTTCCGGAAATCGGCCGCCGTTTTGGCGGGCGCGATCACACCACGGTCTTGCATGCAGTCCGTAAGATCGAGGACCTGATCACCGGCGATACCAAGCTGTCGCATGAGATCGAGCTGTTGAAGCGGCTGATCAACGAATAGGACCGAGATCCTTCGGCTTTGTTGGAGGCATGCCCCTGTTCGCATGGACAGGGGCATGTTTTTTCAAGAGGACCGGCTATTTCTTCCCATTGGCGATCAGATGATACAGCGCCCGGATGGCTTGTGCCTCGCCACCCAGCGGCGAATGCGGACGCTCGGCCGGTGTCCAGCCGAAGATGTCGAAATGCGCCCAGCTCTTGGCATTGGTCACAAAGCGCTTGAGAAAAAGAGCCGCGGTAATCGAACCGGCCATACCACCCGATGGGGCGTTGGTAAGGTCGGCGATACGAGCCGAGATATCCTTCTCATAGCCCTTGTAGAGCGGCATGCGCCACATGGGATCATCAACCGTCAGACTCGATTCCGTCAGGTCGTGGGCCAGATCCTCGTCGTCGGTGTAGAACGGCGGCAGATCGGGACCAAGCGCGACGCGGGCAGCACCCGTCAGCGTCGCCATGTCGATCAGCAGGTCGGTGTCTTCTTCGTCTGCGTAGGCCAGCGCATCCGCAAGGATCAACCGGCCCTCTGCATCGGTGTTGTCGATCTGCACCGTCAGGCCCTTGCGGCTGCGGTAGATATCGCCCGGGCGGAACGCATTGGCGGAGATCGAATTCTCGACCACGGGCACAAGCACGCGCAGATCGACCTTCAGCTTGGCATCCATGATCATCAGGGCAAGGCCCATGACATTGGCAGCGCCGCCCATGTCCTTCTTCATCAAAAGCATGGAAGCCGCCGGCTTGATATCGAGACCGCCGGTATCGAAGCAAACGCCCTTGCCGACCAGCGTCACCTTGCGGTGACCTTTCTTACCCCAGCGCATTTCAAGCAGCCGCGGCGCCTCGGCGCTGGCGCGGCCAACCGTGTGGATCAGCGGAAAATTCTGCTTCAGCAGATCGTCGCCTGAAACGACGGAGACCTGGGCCTTGTAGGATTCTCCCAGCGCCCGGAACGCTTCTTCCAGCGCATTTGGCCCCATGTCGTTGGTCGGCATGTTGATCAGATCACGGGCAAGGAAGACGCCTGCGAGCTGCCGCTTGATATCGGCGGCATCGGCATCGGCCGGAATCATCAGGGTCGGTGCTTCCTTACTCGCAGCCTTGTACCGGTCGAAGCTGTACGAGCCTAAACCGTAGCCCAGCGCTAACCGGTTTGCCGTCAATGGCGCGGTCTCGATATGCCATTTTCCAGCCGGTAATGTCCGCGCCAGCTTACCGGTCAGAAACGGCGCTTCCGAAGGATTAGCGCCCAAGCCGAACAATGCACCCCCAAGATGGCCGTCTTCGGAAGGGATCAAGAGCACAGCGCCGGACTCTGCCTTGAAACCAGCCTTGCGGGCCCAGTCGAGCGCGATGGGATCGATGGCGCCGATATCGATATGGGCCGGTGTTACCGCGAAGATCGGCAGGGTTTTGCCGCCGCTGGTATTGAACGGCGACGGACGGTCGATGAATTGATAGGGGGCCATGGAAATCCTTCGGAAGAAGCGGTGCAGAATCACTCGATTAACGCTCTGTTAGGGTTAACAGATTATTGCTGGAGTGAAGATTGCGCCGATATGTTGGGTTTTTTGTCCGGTGCTTGAGAAAATGCTGAGGGGCATTGGCAATGAATTCACACGGACGGACGTCTTTTTCGAGCAGCCGCTTCCTGCGAGGAACTGCGATGGTGATCCTTTCCGTGACGCTGGCCAGTTGCGGCACACAGAAGAAGGAGCTGACGACAGGCTCCATCCCCTCCGCCAATTTCTCCAAACCTGTCCAGTCGATGAACGCCACCGAGCTTTCAGCGGCAGCCGAAAGCATCGGCAAGGCCTATGAGCGGAATCCCAAAGATCGCGCCGCCGGCCTGAACTATGCCAACATGCTGCGCATGACCGGCCGCAACGACCAGGCGCTGGCCGTAATGCAGCAAGTGGCGATCAACTTCCCCACCGACCGCGAGGTCCTTGCCGCCTATGGAAAGTCGCAGGCCGCCGCGGGTCAGCTTGAGCAGGCTCTGAACACGGTTACACGCGCCCAAACCCCCGACCGGCCGGATTGGAAGCTGAAATCAGCCGAAGGCGCGATCCTCGACCAGCTTGGCCGCGCCGGCGAAGCGCGCCAGCGTTACCGGGAGGCGCTCGACATTCAACCGAACGAGCCGACGGTTCTGTCCAATCTCGGCATGTCCTATCTGCTGAACAAGGATTTGAAGACCGCCGAGACCTATCTGAAGTCAGCCGTCAGCCAGCCCGGCGCAGACAGCAGCGTGCGCCAGAATCTGGCGCTCGCCATCGGTCTACAGGGACGCTTCCCAGAAGCCGAACAGATCGCCCGTCAGGAGCTTTCGCCGGACCAGGCCGAGGCCAATGTCAAATATCTGCGTTCGATCATGTCGCAGCAAAACGCCTGGCAGAAACTGGCCAAGGACGACAAGGGCACGAACTGAGCCCTTGCTGTTTTCGAGCAGCCCCCCCGGGCGCGCCGTCATAAACAAGCAATAGAATATAGCCCTCAGGCGGCGATACGTTCCCCGCGCCGAAGGTTGATGGGCTGCGGGCCAGCCGCGCCCTCCGCTCCCATTCGACAGGACAGAGAACGGCCGCACGTAAAATGCGGATTGCGCACTTCCATCTTTTGCCGTGCTTTGATGCTTGCCAAAGAGCCGGATCAGAACTTGTCGGAAACCTGGATACCAGCAGGGCCGAGAATGACGGCGATCAGCACGGGCAGAAAGAACAGGATCATCGGCACGGTGAGTTTCGGCGGTAGGGCCGCAGCCTTCTTTTCCGCCTCGTTCATGCGCTGGTCACGGCTTTCCTGGGCAAGCACACGCAGGGCCTGGGCGATCGGAGTACCGTAACGGTCAGCCTGTATCAGGGCCTGCACGACTGATTTCACGTCGTCGATCCCTGTCCGGAGACCGAGATTTTCCAGCGCGACACGCCGTTCCGGCAAGAACGAAAGCTCCGCAGTGGTCAGGACCAGTTCTTCTGCCAAAGGCGCTGACTGGTCGGCAATTTCATCGGCCACGCGCCGCATGGCGAGTTCCAGCGAAACACCCGATTCCACACAAATCAACGTCAGGTCCAGCGCATTCGGCCATGCCCTGCGGATCGAGTGCTGGCGCTTGTTTACGGCATTGGAAATGAAGATGTTCGGCGCATAAAAACCGAGATACCCACTGCAGATGACTGCCAGAAGCCGAATGGTGAATGGCTTTTCGGCAAGGTAGCCCAAAAAGAAAATATAGAAGGCACCCACGGCAAGGAACAGGAAGGGAAGGCAAAAGCGAGCCACGAGAAACATGTTCAGCGCGTTCTGCGACCGGTATCCGGCCGACTTCAACCGATTGACCGTATTCTCATCGACAAGCGCCTTGCGCAGATTGAGCTTCTCGACGAGTTGGCGGACTGACGTGTTGTTCTGTGATCGCAGCAATGCCTTGCCGGCGCCAATCTCTGCATTCAAGCGCACGCGCTCTCGTGCCCGGATCGCATCCCGCTCGGTCGCGACAGACTTCATCCGCTTTTCCAGATTCCCTCGATCCAGAAATGGAACTGCGAGCGAATAGAACGTCGCCAGTACCGCCACCGCCACCAGGAAGGCGACAATAATGTTCGGATTTGTCAGGGTACTGATCATGTCCTCGCTCATGCCGGACCCTTTCCTAGATGTCGAAACTGATCATGTTGCGCATGACCCAGATGCCAATGGACATCCACACCCCTGAACAGGCCATGATGAGATGCCCGCGCGGATCCGTGAACAGAATCATCATGTAATCCGGTGATGTGAGGTAAACCAGCAGCATAACAATGAACGGCAGCGCTCCGATAATACAGGCCGAAGCCTTGGCTTCCATCGACAGTGCCTGAACCTTGGCCCTCATCTTCTTGCGTTCACGCAACACCTTCGAAAGATTGCCGAGCGCCTCGGAAAGATTGCCGCCGGCCTGTGCCTGAATGGCGATGACAATGGCGAAGAAATTGACCTCCGGCAGCGGAATGGTGTTGATCATCCGTGCACAGGCTTCCGGAACACTCAGGCCGACCTGTTGTGCCTCGATGATGCGCTTGAACTCGGTCTTGACCGGCTCCCTGCCATCGTTGGCGATCAGGCGGATGGCATCGTTCAACGGCAGGCCCGATTTGATCGAGCGGACCATGATGTCGAGGGCATTCGGAAACTCAGTCAGGAATGCCTTGGCGCGCCGCTTGACCATGAAATTGATAAACCAGCGAGGAAAACCGGCGCTTGCGACGAGAAAAATCCCGGTGATGACCAGCAGCTTCATCCCGGCAATCAGCGCCAGGAAACTGGCCATGACGCCAAAAACAACACTGGCGATGTAGAACTGCGAGATGGAGATCTTGAAGCCGGCCTGAATAAGCCTCACCTTCATGCTCGGCTTTGCCTTGGCCGATTTTTCCTGCTGCTTTTTCTCAAGGTCCTTCAGAGAATCCTGAACGGATTTCCGCCGTTTGGACATTTCATTCACGCGGTCGCGTGCGGCCTTGATCTGAACCCTGTCGGTTTCGGCGGATGTGACCTTGCGGACGCGGCTTTCGGCTTTCTTTTCAGTCTCTATGCGCGTGAACAGAATTCCATAGGCTAGTCCGGCCGTCGAAAGCGCGACGAGACCAACGATCGCCAGAATGGTGATGTCTATTCCGAACATGAAGACCCTCAGTCCTTTTCCATCGCGTCGAGCGTCGCGGCCAGCCGTTTGTCCTCGTTAAAATAGCGGGCTCTATCCCAAAAATGCGGGCGGCCAATCCCTGTCGACTTGTGCCGGCCAATGATCTTGCCATTGGCGTCTTCGCCTTCCAGTTCGTATCGCATCAGGTCCTGCGTGATGATCACGTCACCTTCCATGCCGATCACTTCGGTAATGTGGGTGATGCGGCGGGAGCCATCACGCAGACGTGTGGCCTGAATAATGACATCGATGGAGCCGGCGATGATTTCACGTACGGTCTTTGCCGGAAGCGTGAAGCCGCCCATGGCGATCATCGATTCCATACGGCTCAGGCATTCGCGCGGCGTGTTGGCGTGGATGGTACCCATCGATCCGTCGTGACCGGTATTCATCGCCTGCAACAGGTCGAAGACTTCCGGTCCGCGGACTTCGCCGACGATGATGCGTTCGGGCCGCATACGCAGGCAGTTCTTGATCAGATCGCGCATGGTGATCTCGCCCTCGCCTTCGATGTTCGGCGGGCGGGTTTCAAGACGAACCACGTGCGGCTGCTGCAGCTGCAGTTCGGCCGTATCCTCGCAGGTGATAACGCGTTCTTCGAGATCGATATACCCGGTCAGGCAATTCAGAAGCGTTGTCTTGCCGGAGCCGGTACCCCCGGAGATAACGATGTTGCAACGAACGCGGCCGATGATCTGGAGAAGAACGGCACCTTCCGGCGTGATGGCACCGAACTTGACCAACTGGTCGAGCTTCAGCTTGTCCTTCTTGAACTTGCGAATGGTGAGCGCCGTGCCGTCGATCGCAAGCGGCGGGGCGATGACGTTGACACGGGAACCGTCGGGCAAACGGGCATCGCAGATCGGCGAGGATTCATCGACGCGACGGCCAACCTGGGAGACGATACGCTGGCAGATCGACAAGAGCTGGGCATTATCGCGAAACCGCACCTCGGATTCGATCGTCTTGCCGTTCACTTCGATAAAGGTCTGGCCTGCGCCGTTGACCATGATATCGGCGATATCGTCGCGTGCCAGAAGCGGCTCCAGTGGACCGTAGCCGAGAACGTCATTGCAGATATCCTCAAGCAGTTCCTCCTGCTCTGAGATCGACATCGCGAAGTTCTTGATCGTGATGATATCGTTGACGATATCGCGAATTTCTTCACGTGCGCTCTCGTTGTCGAGCTTGGCGAGCTGCGAGAGGTCAATCGTATCGATCAGCGCCGAGAATACCTGGGACTTGGTATCGTAGTAATCCTCTGTGCGGGCGGCTTTCTTGCGGGCCGGCGGAGGAGCCGGCACCGCCCGACTGACAGGGATCGTTTCGCGAACGGGTTCGGCAAGCACCGGCGCGCTCGGACGCTCGGCAACCGCCACGGACGTGGCCGGTTGCATGGTGGAGCCTATGGATCCACCCTTTCCGAAGCCGTCGTTTCCTCGTTTACCAAACATGTGCTCAATCCGGTTTCCGTTTGACTGTCAGTTACTTGCGCCCAAGCATCCCGAGAACTTTGCCAAGGCCACCCTTCTTGGCTTTCTTGGCTGTTGCCCTACCCGTCAGGAGATGGGCAAGCTGCGAGAAGGTCTCGGCCGTCGGTGCTTTCTTGTCGATCTCGGCAATCATCCGGCCGCTATTGGCGGCATTACCAAACAGGACGACGTCGAACGGAATGATCGCAACCGGCTCGACTTCAAGGGAATCGCAGAAATCGTTCGGCGATATTTCGGGTCGCTTCGGCAGTCCGACCTGATTGAGCACCAGATGCGGCATCTTGTCGTTCGGCCGGATCTTCTTCAGCGAATCGAACAGGTTCTTGGCATTGCGCAGGTTGGCGAGATCAGGCACTGCGGTGATTACCACCTCGTCCGCCTCCGCCAGCACCGTGCGGGTCCAATCAGACCATTGATGCGGTACATCGAGCACGGAGACCGGAGCATTGCGCAACAGGATTTCCATCAACGGCTGGAAGGCCGTCGCGTCGAAATCATAGGGCCGATCAAGCATTGACGGCGCTGCAAGCAGCGATAGCCGCTCGGAGCATTTCGTCAAAAGCCGGTCGAGAAACATTTCGTCGAGCCGTTCCGGAGAAAAGACTGCTTCGGAGATACCTTGCGGCGGATCCTGATCGAAATTGATATTGGCGGTGCCGTACGGCAGGTCGAGATCGGCCAGAACCACCTCGGTGGAAAACAGGTTGGAGATACCCCAGGCGCAATTATGCGCCAGCGTCGAGGACCCCACGCCGCCCTTGGCGCCGATAAAGGCAATGCTGCGGCCCAACGGTTCGGCTTCCGGATCGACGAAGATTCCCGCGATGGCACCAAGCACGTCGGACATGACCACCGGTGAAACGATATATTCGGAGATGCCGTTGCGGATCAGGTCGCGGTAAAGCGGGATATCGTTGTAAAGGCCGATGATGATGACTTTGGTGCTGGGGTCGCAGACCGCGGCAAGCGGTGCCAGCTCCTGCATCAGCGAGCGCGGTTCGGCTGACGTTTCAATGATAATCAGGTTGGGTGTCGGTGTCGCGGAGAACATGTTGGCAGCAGCGGCGATCGAACCGCTGTTGACCCTGAAGGTGACCTTGCTCATCCGCCGGTCCTGGCCGCACCGTTCCATCATCCGCTGCAAAGCCTCGGTCTCGCAGAAAGCATGGACAGATATCCGCGGGAGCGGCCGCAGGTGATCGACATCACTCGGGCGAACGGCATCGGAAAAGCCATCCGGTTCACCCGAGGCTGTTTCAATCTTGTAGTCAATCGTGCTCATCGTTCTATCCCGTCAAACCGGCCGGACGCGTCAGTTGAAGTTGATCGTAGTGCCGCCATCGTCACCACTGTCGATGCCGCGATAGTCCTTGATCACCTGACCGCGCTGTACCGCATCGATCGGCGACATGGCGCGCGGACCGAGGAGATCCAGCGGATTGGAAATCTGTGCCGCGAGGTTAGCCTGGCTGGCGCAACCGAAGTTCTCGTAATTCTTGTTCTCGATCGTGTTGACGACCAGATCCTTCGGCCAGTTGCCACAGGGCGCGGTCTTTGCGGTAATCGCCGTATAGCTCAGCCGCACCGGTGCCGCATCGCCATAGGGCTCGGCCTGATAAGTGACCTCGACCAACCGGTTGGCAGGCACTCCAGCCCCGACCAGAGCGCCTCGGATATCCTTGCGCAGCGATGATGCAGCCTCGGCGTTTGCGGACCCACGCGGCACCAGGATCTGAACCGTGCCCGTAGAGGAATTGGTATAACTCTGCGCGAAGCCGCGGATGACGTCGCGTGCACCGGCTGTCAGGCGCCTGTCGCTGGACCCCACCGGCACATCGATTGCATGCTCGGCTTCGGCGATCACGATCGGGTGGCGTGTCCGGTAATCGTCAGGCAGGGCACCCGTGGACATGTTGTCACGGTTGGCGCAGCCGGCAAGGCTGGTTCCGGCAACCAGCAGGGCGCCAATGGTTATCAGGCGTGCGAGGCGGGCCGGGCGTGCAAAAATGTTTGGCCGCATGATCGTGTGCCTTTTCATATCGCGGTTCAGGATGATCTTCGTTGTCATGTCCGCTCCCACCTACTTGTAAATGAAGCCGACATTGCCGTGATACTGCCCGGTGGGGGCTGCCTGGCGGGTGCCGTAGATACGATTGACTTCGCCGAGAAACGCGCTCGACAGATCGTCGGTCGGATTGAAATTGTCATCCGGGCGCGACAGGTCGCCGCGCGCGACCGGTTGGACCAGATAAGGCGTCGCGATGATGACGAGTTCCGTTTCGTTGCGGACGAAATCCTTCGAGCGGAACAGCGTGCCGAAAATCGGAATCTTCGAAACGCCTGGCAGGCCCGACATCGCCTGACGAATATCGTCCTGGACAAGACCACCGATAACGATGGAGCCGCCGGAAGGAAGCTCGACGCTGGTGGATGCCTTGCGGCGGCGGATCGACATATAGGTCTGGCCGGGGACATTGACCGCGTTGCCGTTGACGACCGATCCCTCGAATGTCGGCTCCGAAACCTCGGTTGCAATTTCCAGACTGATGCGGCCCGGCCCCAGAACGACCGGCGTGAAATCCAGGCCAATGCCATACTCGACGGTTTCGACGGTTCGGCTAAGGGTACCCTCATCATCGATTTCCTGCTCGGACGGCAGACGATATTCGCCACCGACGGAGAAACTGGCCTTCTTGCCGGAAATCGCCGTGAGGCTTGGCTCTGCCAGCGTTCGCATTACGCCAGCCTGCTCCATCGCATTGAAATAACTGGTAAAGCCCATAGATCCGGAACCGATGGAACCGCTGATCTGCGAGGCGAAAGCGTTGACCGCGTTGCCGAGATTCGCCGGATTGCGGAAAGTGATGCCGTTGCCGCTGGTCGAACTCTTGATCGAGCCGCTAAAGCCAAGCTGCTTGAGCACCTGGCGGGAAACTTCCGCCACCGTAACCTTGAGCATCACCTGGTCTTCACCATCGATCCGGAGAAGATTGACGATCTGCGAAATCTGACGGCGCTCGGCAAAGATGTCGGCGTCGCCATTGTTGCCCTGTGCGGTGATATTGCGCGTCGTTGCCTCACCGCCTTTGATGAAGGCCTGCGCAAGCTCCTCGACGCGCGTGGAATCCAATGGCGTACGAACCGTGCCCGTCAGAACGATGTTGTCGGAGATGATTTCGACCTTGATGTCGGAATCCGGCAGGAAGCGGCGGAGGTTGGCTTCAAGGCCGGAAATATCACGCTCGACTTCCAGGTCGAGGCTGACAATTTCCTCGCCACCCGGACCGAATACGAAAATATTGGTCTGGCCGACCATCTTTCCGAACAGATAGATGCGGCGCGAGCTTCGTGTCACGGCATCCGCCAGCGCCGGATCGGCGACAAGGATGTCGTGCGCGTCGGTCGGCAGATCGACGACAACAGCCTTGTTCAGCCCCAGCTTGATGGTTTTCTTGACCCCTGGTCCACTATCGACGATGCGTACAAGCGACTGCGACGCTGCTTCCGCAACGAAGGTTCCAGCTGGCATGCCTGAAAAAGCAAGGCAAAAGGCCAACCCACCTGCGACAGAGCTCCGAAATTTGTTTCCGATCCGCTTCACGTTCCGCTCCCGCTCACACATCATTTCGCTTGAACCATGGATGAGCTGTCATCGCTCTTGACGATAGAGCCCGACTTGATGACCTGAATTGAGGGCCGTCCGTCACCGCTCAGCAGATAATCAGCCCCGATCGTATCCGGCTCCTGTGCATCGGCGACGCTGCGCAACACCAGCGACAGGCGTTCTGCCATCTGCTGGGCGACCGTCATGACCTTCGACTGATCCGGTGTCAGTTCCAGCGTCGCGGTCGTCCCGACGACTGACTTGGAGCCATCTTCCTTTTCCTCGACCTGCTGATCGATGGCGAGAACGCGGACGTTGCTGAGAACGGTTTCGGTTAGGAAATTGTCGTCATTCTTGCGCACCATGATGACGTCGACGCGGTCGTTCGGCAGAATGAACCCGCCGGCGCCGGTCGCTACGGTAATTTCGGTTGCAACAGCGCGCTTGCCGGCCGGCAGCAGCGACGACATGATCCGGCTCGACGAATCCGCGATCTTTTCCTGCCGCACCGGCTCACCGTTAAAAATCGGCAAGCGGACAACGACGCCCTGGAGATCAGTGACAGCGTTCGGACGAAGCTCTTCGGTGATCAGGCCTTCGACGACACCGTTTTTGGGCCAGGAAATCCAGCGCACGGCATCCGGATCGAGCCTCGATCCCACGGGCAGGCTCTTGCTGGCCACCAGAACGTTGACGGTCGGCTCGCGCTCGATCACCGGCGCGGCTCGGCTGACCACGGTCTTGCCGCTGGTCAGCTTGAGTGCCAGGAACCCGGCCAGTCCTGCCGATGCGACAGCCACTGCCAGAATAATAACGCGCACCGGTTTCATGATCTTTCCCTGCAGCCCGAGAATATGCCCGCCGCAGATTGATCAGGAATTGGTGTAATTATGGTTAACGGACCACTTACATTCGTGGTTAACAAATGGTTCGCCTCAAAAAGGCGCAAAAATCATTTCAGATGTACCGCGAAGCGGACACCACCGGTTCAGAATGAAACGAAGAGATTAATGCAACCGGGCAAGCGCGGCCATCATCAGCGGCGATGACGGATAGGCAAGGAAGCCCCCCAACCCGATGGCTATGCCATAGGGAATCTTCTTGGCTGTGAACAGCAAATGCGGAACCGGAAGCCCGGACGCCAGGATCGTATTTTCGCGGCCGCGCAACATCAGGATCAGGATTGTCAAAACACCGCCGAAGAACGACACATAAACGAGAAACTCAATCAGCGAAAAATTGAGGCCGAACCAGACAGCGCTTGCCGTCAAGAGCTTGGCATCGCCACCACCCATGGTGTTCATAGCAAACAGGGCGAAGCACACGGCGAAAACGATCAGGCCGGCTGCCAGATGCATGCCGATCACCGGCAGGCTAAGCCCCGCAAGAGGCGCGACAAGCACAAATGCACCCAACAGGATTGCCGGCACCCGGTTCGGGATCGTCATAGTCAGCAGATCGCAGATGGCTGCGATAGCCAGGCAAAGCGGCACGATTACAAAAATAATAGCCTGTGCCATCCCGCTCTCCAAATTGCTGATTTCAATCTACGCTACTGCACTTAAAAAAGTTGAAACAACGCTGCGAAAGAACATTCATGCAGCCGCAATAAAAAAGCCGCTTCCACCGGGAGCGGCTTTCTCAAAATCAAACTATTTAAAGCGTTACGACGGCTGATTGTTTTCCAGTGTGGTTTTCAAGCCTTCGAAGGTCGTGTTCAACTGCGAGCCAAGCGCCCCTGCGCCGGCGATCAGGGCAACAGAGATGAGGGCAGCGATCAGGCCGTATTCGATCGCGGTCGCGCCGGACTCATCCTTCATGAAACGTGCGAAAGTCTTGGTCATGGTATCTCTCCTACTTCACTTGTTTGTTCAGCACTTCCGCCAACTGTTTCCGTTGATCGGATGAGCAGAACCTACAGAGCGTGAATTTCAATTCGCTTAAAGAAAAGAGTTACCGTCGCGTTAACAGTTGACACCCGGTTTCATGGTGAAAAATCCAATAACCCAAAGTATAAAATGCCAGCTCTCTCCAGCTTCCCTCGTTGCTTGAGCATGATGTGCACTTTTGAGTGTCACCGACAACATCGATTTAACGCTTCATTCACCAAACCATAGGATGCTTGGGAAATCACATCGTCAGGAAAAAGCCATGAAATTGCAAAACACAGCCATCAGCGTGCGGTTGCTGACTGCGGCCCTCGCAATTCCGGCTTTTATCGGTTCATTTTTGGCGCCTCCGGCGACCGCAGCCGACGAGATGCTGAATGTCTTCATGAATCAGGCGCGTGTACTTAAGCTCGACCGGCCAGTCAGCAAGGTCATCATCGGCAATTCCGATGTCGCCGATGCCACTGTAGCGGATGCGAAAACCATCGTTCTGACAGGGCGCTCTTTCGGAACGACGAACCTTGTCATTCTCGATACGGATGGAAATGCGATCGTCGACGAGCGCATTCTGGTTTCAATCGACGAAGGCAATACGGTGCGTGTCTATCGCCAGACGGTCCGCTCGGTACTTTCCTGCACACCCAATTGCGAAGAGCACGCAACGCAAAAGACAACGGTTGCAAACTGAAGGCCAGTATCTGCAAGTGGCGCATACAACGATGAGCGCCAGGGGCAACGGCATGAACGCCGTAACCGGGGGTAAGATCTGGCCGCCAATCCTTATCATCCGGTAAGGGTTTCCATTCAAATTATTCTCACCATTGCATACGAAATATCAACAGTCGCTTCCTAATATGCCTCATCGTATGGCGCATTGCGGAATGGCGAAATGTTCAACAACCATGGTGAAGAGACTGCGGCTGGTCAGATTGACGGCTCTAGGCGCACCCGCGGCCCGCTGCGGCGTTTATTCAAAGATAAGTCCGGCACATCGGCGATTGAATTCGCCCTTCTCGCCTTGCCATTCATGATGGTCATCTTCGCCTCGCTTGAGACATTTACGGCGTTCACGGCCGAACAACTCCTCGCCAATGCGACCGAAAACATGGCCCGCAAGGTGCGAACCGGCCAGATTACCGCCACCAACACCACCAAAGAAGATTTCCGCAAAGCCTTCTGCGCCGAGATTTCGGTGATCATGACCTGCTCGGCGACCGAGGCTAAGACGCCGTCAAAACTGTTCATTGATGTGCGAAGCTTTGCGGATTTCTCCAAAATTCCGAACGCTCTCCCGCGAAAGAACGGCGATCTCGACACATCCGGCTTCCAGTTTACACCGGGTGGGCCGACGACAATCACTATCGTCCGTGCCTATTATCGCTGGGAAGTCATCACCGATCTCGTCCGCCCCTACATCACCAATTTACGCCCCGCCGGAACCAGTATGCCGAACGACTACCTGATGGTGGCAACATCGGCCTTCCGCACCGAAAGCTACTGAGGAGCAGGCCATGCGTTACCATAAGGCATTGTTCTGCTGGAAACTGGAGGCCTTCAGGGCGCTTTGGCGAGACCGGAAGGGAACCGGTGCAATCGAATTCGCGATCATCGCGCCGTTGTTGATCATGGCCTATATCGGTTGCTTCGAAATCTCGGTCGGCTTTAATGTCTCCCGGAAAGTGGCGCGCGCCTCAAGCACCGTGGCCGACGTGCTGACTCAAATGCCAAGCGTCGACAAAACCACTCTCGAGGGCATGAAAGCCGTCGCGAATAGCGTCATGTCTCCTTTTGGAATGGCCAATTACAAACTGAAAATGACTGGTATCAAGATGACCGGCCCCGGCGTCGGCAAAGTGGCCTGGTCTTATGATCAGGCGGGCACTGCCCCTTACAAGAAGGACTCTGTCGTCACCATGCCGAGCGATATCTCTGCCGTAGATACCTTTATCGTGCGATCGGAACTGGTCGTTCCACATGAGATCCTGCTCTTTGCACCGGGGCTCTCCGCAAGCGCGGTCAATAGCATCGATATTTCCAGCACCGCCTATTTCCGCCAGCGCGTCGGTGCCGAGATAACATGCGGCGATTGCCCGGTCTTCAAGTAAAAACACGCCGCTCCAATCTTAACCGAAATCCGCCAGCGATCTGGCCAATTGCAATATGTGCCGCGCCGGAGTATTTCTGCGCGGTTTCAGTCCCGCTGTGATCGCGTGGAATGAAACCATATATTTGTTCTGTCTCTCCGGCAGCATATTGGGTGGTTTATGGCGCGTGCCTTTCTGTTCGTACTAGATTCCTTCGGCATTGGCGGGGCGCCGGACGCGGTCGAATTTGGTGACGATGGCGCCGATACGCTCGGCCATATCGCCGAGTTCTGCGCGGCTGGCGCCGGTGACCGCGAGGGCCTGCGCGAAGGGCCACTGACGCTCCCCAACATGTCGGCGCTCGGCCTGCTGCATGCGGCAAAGCTCGCCAACAAACGCCTGCCTGCCGGCATGCCGTTGCCGGAGCGCGTGTTCGGACTTTACGGTGCTGCAAGCGAAGTCTCGCGCGGCAAGGATACGCCCTCCGGCCACTGGGAAATTGCCGGGACACCGGTGAGATTCGACTGGGGGTATTTCCCCGCCGAAGGTGACGCCTTCCCGGTCGAACTGGTCGAAGCGATCTGCCGCGAAGGCGGTGTCCCCAGTATTCTCGGCAATTGCCATGCCTCCGGCACCGACATCATCGAGCGATATGGCGAAGAGCATATGCGGACCGGCAAGCCGATCTGCTACACTTCGTCGGATTCCGTCTTCCAGATCGCCGCGCACGAACACTCCTTCGGCCTCGAACGGCTCCTGGAATTCTGCCAGGTCGTGCGCCGGCTGCTCGACGATTACAATATCGGCCGCGTCATAGCCCGGCCCTTCGTCGGCAGCACGCCAAAGGATTTCGTCCGCACCGGCAACCGCCGCGACTACTCCGTGCTGCCGCCCGAGCCGACCCTCCTCGATCGCCTGAAGGAAGCCGGGCGTACCGTGCACGCTGTCGGCAAGATCGCCGATATCTTCGCCCATCAGGGCATTGGCCGCACGATCAAGGCCAATGGCAATATGGAGCTGTTCGAGGCGACACTGAAAGCCATGGATGAAGCTGAGGACGGCGATCTGGTTTTCACCAATTTCGTCGATTTCGACATGCTCTACGGCCATCGCCGC
Organism: Rhizobium sp. Root1334; assembly: GCF_001426665.1. Classification (GTDB taxonomy): domain Bacteria; phylum Pseudomonadota; class Alphaproteobacteria; order Rhizobiales; family Rhizobiaceae; genus Pararhizobium. Next base: position 1,251,099 of record NZ_LMEY01000001.1, read on the forward strand.
GATGTGCCGGGTTATGCCGCCGCCCTTGAAGCCTTCGACCAGCGGCTGCCGGATCTGGACCGCAAGCTGAAACCCGGCGACATCGTCATCCTGACCGCCGACCATGGTTGTGATCCGACCTGGCGCGGCACCGATCATACGCGTGAACGCGTGCCGATCCTCGTCTTCGGCCCCGGCATCCGCACCCGCTCGATCGGCGTTCTGCCGAGCTTTGCCGGGATTGGAGAGACGATCGCCAAACATCTGGGCCTTGCCCCGGGTCTGCATGGGAGAAGTTTTCTGTGACCGCATATCTGAAGAAGGCCGAACTGCATTGCCATATCGAAGGCGCCGCGCAGCCGGCACTCGCTTTGATCATGGCGAAAAAATACAATGTCGACATCAGCGGCATCATCAAGGACGGGGCCTATGTCTGGGCCAATTTCAGCGAATTCCTGAAATGCTATGACGCCGTTGCCGAACTTTTCCGCACGGAAGAGGATTATGCGCTTCTGGCCGAGACCTATCTGACCGAGCTTGCACAGGCGGGCACGATCTACAGCGAGATCATCGTTTCGCCCGATCACGGCAACACGATCGGCATCGGCAGCGATGCCTATATCCGCGGGCTTGCCGCCGGTATTGCCGCAGCCAAGGAAAAGACAGGCATCGAAGGCCGGATGATCATCACCATCATCCGCCACATGGGGCCGGAGGCCGCCGAGCGGACAGCGCTCTATGCGGCCAAGCGCGAACATCCGCTAGTCACCGGCTTCAACCTCGCCGGCGACGAGCGCATGCACACGGTCGCCGATTTCTCTCGCGCCTTCGATATTGCCCGAGATTGCGGTCTCGGCCTGACCATTCATGCCGGCGAAATGGCGGGCGCCTTCAGCGTGCGCGATGCGCTCGATCATGTCCGCCCATCGCGCATCAGCCACGGCGTCCGCGCCATCGAGGATGCAGATTTGGTCAGGCGGATCGCAGACGAAGGCGTGGTGCTGGAGACCTGCCCGGGCTCCAACGTGTCGCTGCAGGTCTTCCCGGATTTTGCCGCGCATCCGTTGCGCGCACTTCATGAGGCCGGATGCCGGGTGACGCTCAACTCCGACGACCCGCCGTTTTTCCATACATCGCTGAAGCAGGAATACGAGATCGCCTCGCAGGTGATGAGCTTTAGCGACGAGCAGATCAATGGCATGACCCGCACGGCGATCGAGGCGGCTTTTGTCGATGAGCCGACACGCGCGCGTCTCCTGGCTTCTCTTTAAAGCCCCGCGCCGCTCTTTGGACCGCTCGGGCTGGGGATGACGCCGTAAAGCGCCGTTCTGGCCTTGCGGCGTCTCGCCTTTCCGTGAAAAAAGGATTTAAAATCCAGATCCCGCAGGAGGGCTTGGCCATGGACGGCGTTACAGTCATCAATCACCCGCTTGTGCAGCACAAGCTGACCATCATGCGCAAGAAGGAAACCTCGACAGCGGGGTTCCGCCGCTTGCTGCGCGAAATATCCACGTTGCTCTGCTACGAGGTTACCCGCGACCTCGAGCTGACGATGGAAACCATCGAAACGCCGATGCAGACCATCCAGGCGCCGGTTCTCGAAGGTAAGAAGCTGGTTTTTGCGTCCATCCTGCGCGCCGGAAACGGCCTGCTCGAAGGCATGCTGGAACTGGTCCCCTCCGCCCGCGTCTCGCATGTCGGCGTCTACCGCGATCATGAAACGCTGGAAGCGGTCGAATATTACTTCAAGGCGCCGGAAGCGATGTCCGAACGTCTGGTGATCGTCGTCGATCCGATGCTGGCGACAGGCAACTCGTCGATTGCAGCCATCGACAAGCTGAAGGAGCGCGGCGCGAAAAACCTGCGGTTCCTCTGCCTGCTGGCGGCCCCTGAAGGCATCAAGAATTTCCAGACCGCGCACCCGGATGTGCCGATCTTCACCGCGTCGATCGACAGCCACCTCAACGAGCAGGGCTATATCGTGCCGGGTCTCGGTGATGCCGGTGACCGGATGTACGGCACGAAGTAAGCCAAACGGCCGGTCTGACACAAACTCGGCAGACGGCAGGGCTGACCGGGCATTGCGGATTCCTTAACCAGATTCAAAACTCGACAGGCGGCCGCCGGAAAACCCGGCGGCTTTTTGCATCCTGTTAGCGAGCTTCGTGCTTAGCTGTGGAGAGGTTTCACTTACGGGGGTCGATCGATGCTGGTTCGTATGGCTGTCTTTGCAGGAGGCATCGCTGCCGCCGCCATGATAGTGCCGAACCTTGCCACGTCCTATCTCGATCGACCGCAAACCGGCACCGCCGTTAAACCGGCCCAGGTAAGCCCGGCGAAGTATGCCGGTGGCAAAGGTGTGATCCTGCAGCCGGGTCCCGGCGGGCATTTTTCAGGAACATTCACCATCAATGGCCGCAAGGCGGACGGACTGGTCGATACGGGCGCCAGCGTCGTTGCCATCAATGTATCGACGGCACGGAGGCTGGGCGTCTCCACAGCTTCATTGTCCTTTGACGCCAGGGTTAATACCGCCAATGGCATCGTCAAGGCTGCCGTCGTCATGCTGGATCGTGTCGAGATCGGCACGATTGCGGTCAAGGACGTCCAGGCGATGGTCCTGCCCGACAAATCGCTGTCAGGCATGCTGGTGGGCATGAGTTTTCTTACCAAGCTCTCGTCCTACAAGGTCGAGGACGGTGCGCTGCACCTTACCCGCTGATCTTGGAAACAATCACCGGCCGTTCCGGCAACGCGTCGCTGCCGATCCTGTAGATCTCCTGTAGCCGGGCACGCGCCTTCAATGCCTGATCTTCGCTGGCCGCATGAACAAAGGCGAAAGGTTCACGCTTCTCAACCCTTGTCCCAAGCGGTTTCAAGCCGCTGAAACCGACACGATGATCGACCGCCTCGTCCGGCCGTGTCCGGCCTCCCCCGAGTGCAATGACCTCCATCCCGACATCGCGGGCATTGCAGGATTGAAGATACCCCTCAATTGGCGCTTCGACGGGCAGAATGACCGGCGCTTTCACCAGGTAAGCATGCGGCCGGCCGATGAAATCAGCCGGACCGCCGAGCAAGTGAACCATTTGGCCAAACCGCTCCAGCGCTGCACCGGTGCCCAGCGCCTGGCGAGCAAGATCAGTGCCCTCTGCGGGACTGGCCGCGAAACCGGATGTCATCAGCATCTCCGCCGCGAAGGCCATCACCACCGCCTCAAGGCGGGTCCCGGCTTTTTCGCCGCGCAGGAAGGCGACGCAATTTTCGATTTCCACCGCGTTTCCAGCGGCATCGGCCAGGGGTTCGTTCATATCGGTGATCAGCGCCGTCGTCTTGACGCCAGCGCCATTGGCGACACCCACCAGCGAGCGGGCCAGCGTCTCCGCCTCCTCCTGCCCGACCATGAAGGCGCCATTGCCGATCTTGACGTCCAGCACCAGCGACTGCAGTCCCGCTGCCAGCTTCTTTGACAGTATGGAGGCGGTGATCAGCGGCACGGAATCAACCGTCGCCGTTACATCGCGGATGGCGTAGAGCCGCCGGTCGGCCGGTGCCAGATCGGCCGTCTGGCCGATGATGGCGCAACCGGCCTGCTGAACGGTCCGGCGGAAAAGTGCTTCCGAGGGCTTGATATCGTAGCCCGAAATCGATTCCAGCTTGTCGAGCGTGCCGCCGGTATGGCCAAGGCCGCGCCCGGAAATCATCGGCACGGCCAGTCCGCAGGCGGCGACGATCGGTGCCAGCATCAGCGATACGTTATCGCCAACACCACCTGTCGAGTGTTTGTCGGCAACCGGCCGGCCGATATCGACCCAGGACAGCACGTCGCCGCTGTCGCGCATGGCAAGGGTCAGCGCCACCGTTTCCTCAAGGTTCATGCCGGAGAACCAGGTGGCCATGGCAAAGGCCGCTACCTGTCCTTCGGAGATCGATCCGTTCGTGAGGCCACGGATAAAACCGGCGATATCGGCTTTGTCGAGCGTCTCGCCGTTCCGCTTTCGCCGTATGACCTCCTGCGGGATCATGATCAATAGGCCGTCGCGCCGGCCACCGGCTCGCGACCGTCCAGTACCGAGAGGATATCACCGAGCAGGCCGGAGGCACCGAAGCGGAACGTCGAGGGCATCGGCCAGTCCGGGCTGTGAATCGTCGCAGCAAGATTGAGGTAGAGGCGGGCATCGCCAACGGTGCGAACCCCACCGGCCGGCTTGAAGCCAACCTTGCGGCCGCTTTCGCGGATGCAGGTGAGCATGATATCCGCCGCCTCGAGCGTTGCGTTGACAGCAACCTTGCCGGTCGATGTCTTGATGAAATCAGCGCCCTCCTGGATGGCGATATGGGATGCGTTGCGGATCAGACCGCGATCCTTCAACTCGCCGGTTTCAAGGATAGTCTTGAGCACGACAGGCGCCGGGCAAGCTTTCCGCACGGCGGATATCATCGTGCGGACGGCCTGTTCGTCGCCCGCCATGAAGGCGCGGTAGGGGATGACCAGATCGATCTCGTCGGCGCCATCGGCAATCGCCTGCTGCGTTTCGGCGACAACGGTTTCGACAGGCAATTCACCCGAAGGGAAATTGACGACCGTTGCGATCTTAACAGCGCTGCTGGACCCAAGAATTTCTCGCGCCTGGGCAACAAAGCGCGGCCAGATGCAGATTGCTGCCGTATGTCCATGCGGCGTACGGGCAGAGGCGCAGAGCTTTTCAATCGCCTCGGGTGTGCAGTCGTCCGTCAGGTCGGTGAGATCCAACAGGGACAGCGCTAGTGCGGCTATCTGGCGATTGGAAGCTTCAAGCATCATGGTGTCCGTCCATTTCTAGATCGCGATCAATCGTGAGCGGAGCTGCGACCGGTCACGAATGGTTGTTCTATACGCTTGAGACGGCCGCGCAAACCCGTCTTGCGCGCCACTGCAACTGTGAAAGCCTGGTCAGGCTAAGCGGAGATCATTTCCGCAAGGATTGAAGCCAGCCGTTTGCCGCCGATGGGGGCCATGTCCTTGGTCTCGTGATGGCTGAGTTCGCCGCCCGTCATGCCCGCTCCGAAATTGGTGATAACCGAGGCGGCTGCAACCTTCAGACCGAAAAACCGGGCAAGAATGACTTCCGGTACGGTCGACATGCCGACGGCATCCGCACCAAGAATACGGGCCATGCGGATTTCGGCCGGCGTTTCGAAATTGGGGCCGGAAAACCACATATAAACCCCTGAGCCCAACGGAATATCCAGTTTGATCGCCGCAGCGCGCATGCGCTCGACAAGGCCCGGATCGTAAGCCGACGTGAGGCCGACGAAGCGATCATCGCTGTCGATACCAATCAGCGGGCTGGTGCCGGAGAAATTGATATGGTCGGTGATCTGCATCACCGAGCCCGGCGGCAAGTCTTCCCGCAGAGATCCGGCCGAATTGGTGAGGATCAACGTTTCGACGCCGAGCGCCTTCAATGTCTCGATCGGCGTGCGCATCGCATTGGCATCGCCACGCTCGTAGAAATGCACCCGGCCTGAGAGGACGATAACCGGAACGCCGCCGATCCTGCCAGCAACCAGCTCGCCGGCATGGCCCGATACGGCGCTGATCGGAAAGCCCGGTATATCGGCATAGGATATCCGCACGGGATCCGTGACCGCATCAACCAGCGATCCAAGGCCCGAGCCGAGCACGATGCCGTAGCGTGGCGACAGGCCGGCAAGCCTGGCCTTCAGCATATCTGCAGCGGCCGTCATCCAAAAACCTCGGTCTCGAAGGAGTGCGGCAGAAGATCCGACATCGACAAGGTCTTCTTCACACCCGTTTCATCGCAAAGGAAAATAAGGGTGCTGGCCCCGGAAAACTCCGCAAGCCGCTGGCGGCAGCCGCCGCAGGGGGGGCAAAGTGCCAGCTTCTCGGCGATGACAGCGACTTCGACGATCTTGCGCTGTCCGGCCATCACCATGTGGCTGATCGCAGTCGTCTCGGCGCACCAGCCCTCCGGAAAGGACAGGTTCTCGATATTGGCGCCGGTATAGATCCGGCCATCCTCGGCGCGGATGGCAGCGCCGACGGGGAACTTCGAATAGGGCGCATGGGCTTTTTCCATCGCCTCGCGGGCTGCCTCGAAAAGTTCGTTCTCCATGGTCAGCGCTCCTTCACATAGGGTACACCACCTGCCTTGGGCGGGATGGCCTTGCCGATGAAACCGGCAAGCAGGATGACCGTGAGGATATAGGGCAGCGCCTGCATCAATTGTACCGGTACCTGACCGATCAACGGCAGCGGATTTCCCTGCAGGCGAATCGACAGCGCATCGAGGAAACCGAACAGCAGGCAGGCAAGCATGATGTTGACCGGCCGCCACTTGGCAAAGATCAGCGCCGCAAGCGCGATATAGCCCTTGCCCGCCGTCATACCCTTGACGAAGCCCGCACTCATCGCCAGCGACAGATAGGCCCCTGCGAAGCCGCAGAGAATGCCGCAGCAGATGACGGCGCGGTAGCGCAGCCAGATCACGGAAATACCGGCAGTATCGACGGCACTCGGGTTTTCGCCGACGGCACGCAGGCGAAGGCCGAAGCGGGTGCGATAGAGCACCCACCAGCTGAACGGAACCAGGGCGAAGGCGACATAGGTCAGGATGAAATGGCCGGACAACAGTTCGGAATAGATCGGCCCAAGAAACGGCACGTCCCTGACCGCATCGGCAAACGGCAGTGTTATCGTCTGGAAGCGGGCATCGCCTGACAGTGCGGGTGTGCGGCCGCCCTGCCGGAACCAGGCTTCGCCGAGAATGACCGTGGACCCGGCAACGATGAAGTTGATGGCGACGCCGGAAACGATCTGGCTGCCGCGCTGGGTGATCGAGGCATACCCATGCACCAATGACAACAGGACAGAGATGAGGACGGCGGCCATCAGGCCCATCATCACATTGCCGGTGACCGCAGCAACCGCACCGGCGGCAAAAGCGGCACCGAGCATCTTGCCTTCAAGGCCGATGTCGAACACCCCTGCCCGCTCGGTGAACAAGCCGGCCAGCGCCGCAAAGATCAAGGGTACGGAAACACGGATGGTCGATTCAAGGATCGCGATGATCGTGTGGAAAAAATCCATGGCTCAGGCTCCCCTTGTCTGGGCTGCAACTGCGGAGCGGCGGCCGATACCGGCAAATGCTCGGCCGATGGCCGGGCGGAACATGTTTTCGAGCGCGCCGGCAAAGAGAATGACCAGGCCCTGGATGATGACGATCATGTCCCGCGAAATGGACGGCATTTCGAAGGCGATTTCGGCTCCGCCCTGATAAAGCATGCCGAACAGGACGGCTGCCGGAATGATCCCGGCCGGATGCGACCGGCCCATCAGCGCCACTGCGATGCCGACGAAGCCGGCGCCCTGCACGAAATCCAGCTGCATGCGATACTGCTCGCCCATGATCGGGTTCAGCGCCATCATACCGGCCAGACCACCCGAGATCATCATGACGATGACGGTGATGCGCGCCTCGCCAATGCCGGCATAGCGCGCCGCCGAGGGGCTATGGCCCATGGTGCGCATCTCGTAGCCGAGCTTGGTGCGCCAGATCAGCACCCAGACCCCGAACGCGGCCAGAAGCGCCAAAAGGAAGGAGACGTTGAACGGCGAATTGCCGAGATTGAGCCCGAAGATCGACATAAGCCAGTCCAGCTTCGGCAGCTGCCCGCCCGCCTCAAAAGTACGGGTCTGTGGCGCCATCTGGCCGAGAGGCTTCAGAACGCGGGTCAGCAGATAGACCATCAGGCTGGCGGCGATGAAATTGAACATGATGGTGGTAATAACCACGTGGCTGCCGCGCTTGGCCTGCAGCCAGCCGGGCAGGAAGGCCCACATGGCGCCAAAAGCGGCCGAACCGATGATCGCCAACGGAAAGACCACGAACCAGGGCATGGTCTTGTCGAGCCAGAGGCAGGCAAGCGCCACGCCGATGCCGCCGATATAGGCCTGGCCTTCACTGCCGATATTGAACAGCCCGGCATGGAAGGCGACTGCGACCGAGAGGCCGGTGAAGATGAAGGTCGTGGCATAATACAGCGTGAAGCCGATATATTCGCCGCGGCCGAAGGCGCCGTTGATCATATGGTAGGCGGCATTCAGCGGGTTTTCGCCGACCAGAAGCACGACGAGACCGGCCACCAGAAAGGCGACGACAAGGTTGATCAGCGGGATCAGGCCATATTCGGCCCAGGCCGGCAGTTTTGCGTATGGATTGCTCATTCGGCGGCCTCCTTGCGGCCTTCGACACCGGCCATCAACAGGCCGAGCTCCCCTTCGGTCGCATCCGGATCGCGCTCGCCAACCACACCGCCGGCGAACATGACGATGATACGGTCGGACAGGGCACGGATTTCATCGAGTTCGACAGAGACGAGCAAAACAGCCATGCCCTGGTCGCGCATCTCGATGATCCGCTTGTGGATGAATTCGATGGCGCCGACATCGACACCGCGTGTCGGCTGGCCGATGATCAGCACATCCGGGCCGCGCTCCATTTCGCGCGCCAGCACGATCTTCTGCTGGTTCCCGCCAGAAAAATTGGCGGTCTTCAGCCGTGGATTGGGCGGCCGGATGTCGTATTTCTTGATCTTCTCCTCAGCATCCGCCTGGATCGCCTTGGTGTTGAGAAACACCCCGTTCAGGAAGCGCTTTTCATGGTGATAGCCGAGAATGCCGTTTTCGGCCTCCTCGAACTTCAACACCAGCCCGACATGATGGCGATCTTCCGGAACATGGCCGAGGCCGCGGTCGCGCAGTTCGCGCGGGTCGACATGGCCGGTCACGTCGATCGGTTTGCCGTTCAGCAGCACCTTGCCGCTGACCGCCCTGCGGATGCCCGAGATTGCTTCCAGAAGTTCCGACTGGCCATTGCCGGCAACACCGGCAATGCCGACGATTTCACCGGCGCGCAAATTGAAGGAAACGTTGTCGACCATGGTGACGCCGCGACCGTCACGCACCGTCAGGTTTTCCACCGCGAGTTTCACCTCACCCGGATTGGCCGCGCCCTTTTCGACGCGAAGCAGCACGCGGCGGCCAACCATCAGTTCGGCCAGTTCCTCGACCGAGGTTTCCTTGGTCTTGCGCGTCGCCACCATCTCGCCGCGGCGCATGACGGAGACTTCGTCAGTGATCGCCATGATCTCGCGCAGCTTGTGGGTGATGAAGATGATCGTCTTGCCCTGGTCCTTCAGCTGGCCAAGGATGCGGAACAGATGGTCGGCTTCCGGCGGCGTCAAAACGCCCGTCGGCTCATCGAGAATGAGGATATCGGCCTTGCGATAGAGGGCCTTGAGGATTTCGACGCGCTGCTGCAGGCCGACCGGCAACTGCTCGATCAGCGCATCCGGATTGACCTCCAGCGCATATTCCTTTTCCAGCCGCTTCAGCTCGACGCGGGCCTTGGAAATACTGGTGTTGAGGATCTGGCTTTCTTCGGCGCCGAGCATGACATTCTCGAGCACGGTGAAATTTTCGACCAGCATGAAATGCTGGTGCACCATGCCGATACCGCTGGCAATCGCCGCGTTCGGATCCTTGATCGTCACGGTCTTGCCATCAATGATGATATCGCCCTTGTCGGCCTGGTAGAAGCCGTAAAGGATCGACATCAGCGTCGATTTACCGGCGCCGTTTTCACCGATAATGCCGTGAATGGTGCCCTTGCGGACGGTCAGGTTGATATTCTTGTTGGCATGGACAAGGCCGAAGCTCTTGTCGATACCACGCAACTCAATGGCAATATCGCTCATATTGACCCATGTTCCCCAAGTCGGCCCGGTTTCCTCCGCCTTGAGAGCGGTAGTCCGGGCATCGATTTTTTTACCAATTGGTATAAGTTTAGCATCGAATTCCCGACGCGTAAGTCAAAAAATCGAAAGCCCATCTACTCTTCCCAGTTCATTCGGGAGAGTCCAGCGCGATTTACGCACTTCCGGACGAAACGCAATATAGCCGGACCGCAGACTGTATCGATCATGTGGATATGATAGGGAATGCATCGAACACGAGGCTGCCTTAAGGAAAAACCATGAGCAACGACAGCGAACGTATCACCCGCCTTGAGGAGACGATCGCACACCAAGCGAAGACGATCGAAGAACTGTCCGATCAATTGACGCAGCAATGGACTGTGGTCGAGCAAATCCGGGCCAAACTCGACCGGCTGACCGAGCGCTTTCTCAGCCTTGAAGAGCAGAGCCTGGAAGCGCCGGCGAATACCCGGCCGCCGCATTACTGAGCCGGCTACTTACCTTCCTCATGACACGAAAAAGCCGCCAGCCCAAAGGACCGGCGGCTTCTTTCATTCAATCACACGAGATCAATAAGGGCAGGCTTCATCCGACATGTAGTCGTGAACCTGAACCGTGCCGGCAATGATATCAGCCTTGACCTTGTCGACCGCAGTCAGCATGTCCGGGGTGATCAACGCCTTGTTGTTGTCATCGAGCGCAAAGCCGACGCCATCTTCCTTGAGGCCGAGGTTCGACGTGCCGAACTCGAACTTGTCATCCTTGGCAGCCTTGAAGGCTTCATAGACGGCAACATCGACGCGCTTCAGCATCGAGGTCAGGACCTTGCCCGGCTGAAGGCCATTCTGGTTCGAATCGACGCCGATGCCGAGCTTGCCAGCATCTGCGGCCGCCTGCAGCACGCCAACGCCGGTACCGCCGGCAGCGTGATAGACAACATCAGAACCCTGATCCATCTGCGACTTGGCGATTTCGCCACCCTTGACCGGGTCGTTCCAGGCATCCGGCGTGGTGCCCGTATAGGCTTCGAGCACCTTGACATCAGCGCCGGTGGACTTGGCGCCACCGATGTAGCCGCAGGCGAACTTGTGGATCAACGGAACATCCATGCCGCCGACGAAGCTGACGGTCTTCGACTTGGAAGCGAGACCGGCGAGAACGCCGACGAGATACGAGCCTTCCTGCTCCTTGAAGACGATCGACTTGACGTTCGGCTTCTCAACGACGGTGTCGATGATGGCGAATTTGGTGTCCGGATATTCAGCCGACAGCTTTTCCAGCGGCGGCGCCCAGTTGAAGCCGACAACCACGATCGGGTTGTTGCCGTCGCCGGCGAAGCGGCGCAACGCCTGTTCGCGCTGGGCGTCGTTGCTGATTTCGAACTCGCGGTATTCAATGCCGGTTTCGGTCTTGAACTTTTCCGCGCCGTTGAAGGCTGCTTCGTTGAAGGATTTGTCGAACTTGCCGCCGAGATCGAAAATGAGCGCCGGCTTAACGTCGGCAGCAAGAGCCGTGGCCGACATCATCGAAAAGGCAAAGAGACCGAGGAGGGTTTTTTTCATTGTGCAGCCCTGTTGTTGCTATTGATCTTGTTGGGTCCTCCCGCAAGCTCCTCTTTCGGGAGCATGTCTGCGGAACCACCACTCCCTTTTTAGGGGATGTTTGGCTGGGGCGCATCCTTGCATGCCTCAAATCAAAATTCACCCGAAATTTTTCAATTGGTAAAAAAAGGTAAATGGCTCAAAAAACCGGCAAAATCATCAAATTGGCTGGTGGGCAATCTCCGTCCGTAGGCCGTCCACGCCTGCCGTAAACGAAAAAGCCGCGGCACCCAGGCGCCGCGACTTTCAATATTTTCTCTCTGGCCTGCGCTACCAGGACTTGCTGAGCTTCAGCGTCACTGTCCGCTGGTCGCCGTAGCCGCAGGTGAACAGGCCCTGGCAACCCTTGACGTATTCCTTGTCGAACAGGTTGGTGACGTTGAGGGCTGCACCCCAGCCGTTCTTTTCGTAGCGGATCGCAGCGTCCGCGACGACCGCGTCCGGAACCTTGGCGGTGTTTGCCATATCGGCGAAAGACTCGCCCTGATAGCGTAGGCCACCGCCGATGCTGACACCTTCCATCGCGCCATCGGTTACCAGATATTCGACCCAAAGAGCCGCCTGGTGTTCCGGGATCAGATACGGCCGGTTGCCGATCAGCGCCGGATTGAGATCTTCGGTGACCTCCAGATCGTTATAGGTATAGGAGCCGATCAGCCTCCAGTTCTGATTGAGATTGACCTTGCCTTCCAGTTCCAGACCGGTGGAGGTCACTTCGCCAAGCTGTTCCTGCAGGAAATCGGGACGGGTCAGCGCCACGTTCTTCTTGACGATATGATAGACGGAGGCCGTGAACAGGCCATCGATAAAGGTCGGCTCGTACTTGATGCCGCCTTCGATCTGGTGGCCATCTTCCGGCTCAAGCGCCCCGCCGGTGAATGCCGTTCCGACCAGAGGATTGAAGAAGGTAGCCGCCGAAACATACGGCGTCAGGCCGTTGTCGAACTCATAGGCAAGGCCGGCACGGCCGCTCACCGCGCTATCCGTGGTGCTGTAGGAACCTGTCGCAAGCCAGGAAGCATTGTCGATATCGACATAGTCGTAGCGGCCATTCAGCGTGACCAGCCAACCATCGCCAAACCGGATCTGATCCTGCGCATAGACGCCAGTCTGCTTCATCCGCGTGACACCGTCGAGATAGGTGAAGTACGCAGGCAGAGTGCCACCGTAGACCGGGTCGGTCGGGTCGAGGTCCGGGCCAGGAAATGCTGAAGCCTGGGTCTGGTCGATTTTGAAATTCTTGTAATCCAGGCCGAGTAGCAGCGAGTGATTGAGCGGTCCGGTCGAGAATTCCTTCTCAGCGCGGTTGTCAACACTGAAGCTATCGACTGACGTATCATGCTTGAAGCCAAGCCGGGCCAGATCATAGGTCGGGGTATAGGCGTAGGGATAGACCAGCTCCTCAGCCTTATCGAGATGGCTGTAGCGCAGGTTCTGCGAGACCTTCCATCCATTGTCGAACTCGTGGGAGAATTCGTAGCCGAACATCTGCTGGTCGTAACGGCCAAAATCGTGATCCGGCTCGCCGGTAAACAGGTCGCGGTCGATCTTGCCGAACGGCGCATTGGTCACCGTGCCCTCGTAGGGCAGAAAACCGTTGCCGACATGGGTCTGATCGAAGGCGGAGGCGATCGCATACACCGTCAGCGATGTCGCATCGTCCGGCGCATAGGTGATCTGCGGCATGATGAAGCCGCGCAAATCCTCGGAGAAATCCGAATAATTATCGCCACCAGCAATCTTGCCGGTAATGCGGTAAGTGATCGTTCCGTCGGCATTCACCTTGTCATTGGCATCGAAGCCGAAGAAGGCGTTGCCGAAATTGTTGATGCCGATCTCGGTGGAATAGGCAGGCTCCGCCTGCGGGCGCTTGCGCACGAGATCAACGATACCGCCGGGGTTCGAGCCGCCATAGAGAACGGAGGCCGGGCCTTTCAGGATCTCGACACGTTCCATCATGTAGGCATCCGTCTGGAAACCGCCGAAGCCGTAGGAATAGAGGTTCAGACCATCAAGAAAGACGCCGGTCTGGGTCGCATCGAAGCCGCGGATATAGAACCAGTCGGTGTCGGGGTCGCTGCCGAAGGGCTCGGTCGAAACGCCAGCGGTGTAGCGCAGCGCCTCGTCGATCTTGGTGACGACGCCGCGATCGTCCAGTTCCTTGCGTCCGATAATCGACACTGATTGCGGAATTTCCGAAACCGGCGTTGCGGTCTTCGATCCCGTACCCGTTGCCTTCGGCACGTAGCCATCAACGGGGCCGGTTGCCTCGCCCTCGCTGGGCTTGCCGCCCTTGCCGCCTTCAACGGTCAGTCGCTCCAACGCCGTGGCACTGCCCGTTGCCGCGTCCTGTGCATGTGCCGGCTGTACTCCGGTGATCGCCGCAACAGCCGCGCTCGCCATCAACACCCGATAGAGACCAGTCCCCTTGATCTGCATGAATTCGTCACCCCAGCTTGAAACCGGGCGTCTTCGCCCCCGTCGGCGGCACGTGATCCGGCATGTCCATGAATATAAGCGGAGTCTTTAGCTCAACTATGATGAGTTCGGATTGTCTCTGGCTGCGGTTCTTGAACGTTTCTGGTCCATATTCCGCATTATGCCCAGGCAAAGCGCAAATGCTCAAAACCGTTGGCTTTTTGCCCACATGGCGGGCGTCGCACCGACCGATTTGCGGAACACACGGGTAAAGTGCGCCTGATCGGCAAAGCCCGTTTCCGCAGCAACCCCGCTCATCGGCAATTCGCCTTTCAGCATCAACTGCTTGGCCCGCTCGATACGCGCCTTCATCTGCCATTGATACGGTGGCAGGCCGGTCGAAGCCTTGAAGGCATGGCTGAAATAGGACTGGGACAGGCCCGTGAGGGTTGCCAGTTCCTCCATCCGGATACCGCGCAGGCAATTTTCCTCGATATACTCGATGGAACGGCGCAACTGCCAGGATGCCAGTTCGCTGCGCTTGCGCGTTCGCACCGGGCCAAGCTTCATCACGTCGACGAACAGCGCAACGGACAGGCCATCGCCATAGAGATCGTGCAACGGTTGCGGGTTCGCGCATTCGGCAGCGATCAGCTCGGCCAGAACCAGGAAACGCGGTTCGGAAAACATCAAGCGCGGCGTATCCAGCTTGCGCGTATCGACGTCCTCCATCAGCCTGCGGCTGAGGACCTCCGCGTTAAAATGCAGATCGAGATGGCGGACGTAGTTCACATCGACCATCTCGGCCCACAACTCCATGCCGGCCGGAATATAGGAAATCATCTGCCGGCGGCTGTCTTCCGCGACAGCCTGATGCGCCTGACGCAGCCGGATATTACGCCGCCCGCCGCCCTTGGCATCAAGCACGATGAACAGCCGCGGATCATCTGCCACATAAAATCCGCCGGCGGCCGGCGCGCATTCGACGTCCCAGAGATCCGCAACAATACCGTTCCACTCGCGCCGGTTCAGGCCGCCAATGACGGAAAACCCGGAAATCCTGTTGTTCATGCGCGGTTGAAAGGTCATGAGGTCTCGGTAGAATCGGCTGTCGCTACAGGTCGGAGTAAAACCTACTTTTTATATTCAAGTTTTACTATTCGAAATCCAGCATCTTTGCAATTGCTGAAAAGCCCGCAACCCCATCGTTTGTCGGGCGTTGTGTCCTTTTCACCATGCCGGGCGGGGGATTAGAGGTGACAGACCGGCAGACGCACGCTCGGCGCGTAGAAAACAACGCTAGCGGAAAGAGAACTGACTTTTTTGCCGGTTCACACTCGGCTTTGCTTACTCAAGCCGAGAACCGGCCGGCAACGGACCGCCGCTTGTAGGCTATTACCCAAAGGATCAGCGCGATCAGCAGGAAGAAGGCAAAAGCCGGTTGCTGCAGAGACCAACGGATCAGCGGATCGAGAAACGCACCATTCGCATGCGGCCGCTCCAGGCTCTGCACCAGCGACTGCGTCGAGGACCCGCCTGCCGCAAGCGCCGCCGCCAATGGCGTCAACACCGGTTGCGATGCCGAGACCGACTGGATGGCATCGACAGATGCAACGAGAACCCCCATGACAAGCGCCAGAAAACTCGCAAACCGCAGCAAAAACCGCATTCCGCCTCCACTCTACCGCCGTATTGGCCGGGCTCAGCAAGCAATAAGCACAGGCTGGAGCAAGCGCAATCCCACCTTTTCGCAGGCGCGGATCGCAAGAAGTCAAAAAACTGTCAGAAATCAGTTGATCCCACCGAGTTCCTCGGTATATATCGCGCCGGTCCGCAGGTTTTCGCCCGCGGCTCACCCGGTTTGGCCCAGCCGAACGGGGTTCTCAGGAGAAAGCAAGCGCTTGTCTCTAATCCACCGGCCCCAACCGCCGGTGCGATTGACAAAACGGACAGGTGGCCGAGTGGTTGAAGGCGCACGCCTGGAAAGTGTGTATACGTGAGAGCGTATCGCGGGTTCGAATCCCGCTCTGTCCGCCATTCTCTTTTTCAAGTGATTGATTTTCCATCTTATTCACCTTCCTTTTGTCCAACTTTTTGGGATGGTTGGACAGAATTTGTTCTCTTTTTCTTCCCGGCAATGGCCTTGAGACCCTTCTCGGCAAGGGTCGCCTGATTGGCTGCGGCGGTGTAAACCGAAACCTGCTTCAGATCGGTGTGGCCGGTGACGGCCTTGATCACATCACCGCTCATGTTGCCTTCTGCCATGCGCCGCGCAGCCGCTTTGCGGAGCCCATGGGCTGAACAATTGACCAGCCCCGCCTCATTGCAGCGCTCACGGAACCAGTTGCCGAAACCGGCCGGTGTGAACGGCTTTCCGAAGTCGGTGGTGAGGAACGTGGGCTTGTCGCGTGGAAGCGGGCGAATTGCGTCCAAGAGTGCAGGGAGCATGAACAGATCAAGCTCCGCGTCAGTCTTGACCTGTTTGACCTGAATGTGTTTGCCCTTGATCTTTTCCCAGCCCATCGCAACCACATCGCTGCGGCGCTGCGCCGTGTAGAGAAGCAGCGCCAGCGCCAGCCGCGCACGGGAGCCTTCCGGGTGTCGCGCTTCATAGGCAGCGATTTCAACTTCCGACCAGGTGTGAAAGCCCTTCGTCTTTTTGGCGAAACCTTTGATACCCGTCGCCGGATTGGCCGAAACCCAGCCATTATCAAGCGAGTGATCAAGCATGATTTTGAGAAGGGAAAGGAGACGGTTTGCCGCCTGCGGCCGATCCGACATGTCGCCAATGATGGCTTTGACGTGCTCGCGCCGGAGATCGCGCATCATGCGCGTGCCATGCTTCTCACGAAACCTCTCGATAATGCGGCGATAGGTTTGCTTCGTACTGTCACGTAGCCCCTGAAACTCAGGAGAGCGGTAATACGAAACCGCCAGCGCATCGAAGGAGCCTGCCTTTGTGCGGCTCGCGCCGACATTCGCACGCCACTCGACTACGCCCGACAAGGCCTCCGCATAGGCCTTTTCAAACTCCACTCCGGTCGGAGGATAAGGCAGATAGGTATCAACACCTTTCACCCGAAAGCGGATGCGGCGTTTCTTATGCCGGTCAATGACCAGCGAACAATGCTTTGGCAGACCGTTGCGGCGCTTACCCTTCATTTCAGTACATCATCCCAGGTATTGCCGCCGTTCGTGTTGACGGCAGCTTCAGAAAATGAGGCGGTCGCTTCGATCCGCCCATCAGGGTGCAGCGTGATCTTCGCAGCCCCAAAGCCAGCATCGAGAGCGGCTTTGAAGAGACGTTTGGCGTCTGCCTGTTTTATTGCAGCGGCACGGTTCGCCATCGATCAATCCCCCGATTTCGCGGTGATTTCGATGAAGCGGCGACGGCCGTCGCGAGCTTCCTTGATGCCGTCGATGTTCCATTCGATGCCCTCATGGACAAGGGTGTCGGTATGAGAGAGCGTCCGGGCGATCTCGCTGGAGCGGATAACAAAACGCGAAAGCAGCACATTGCCAGTGGTGGCCGCTGCATAACGTTCGGCGTCTGACACATCGGTGCGGCTGGCCCATGCCGTCAGCAAATCGGCCACTTCATAAATCGGCTCATTGAAAGGATCGCGGCCGATTTCCATCATGCGGCGGATGGTAATGCGTCGGTCAAGGTCTCCGGTCGCGGTCATTCCTTCACCTCACCGGCCCCGGCCTCGGTCATGTTCAACGGCGAGAGGTATTCGTCGCCACCGTCGATCTTCGGCATGTTTTCCCAGCCGCGAATTTCGTTGACCGAGAGCCACCCGCCGTTACGGCCGACGCTGTAGGCATCGTAACGCGCCTTCATGTCGCCGCGCAGCAAGCCCGCCAGATCATGCTCCACGAACAACGTCTTGCGTCCTTCGGTGGTCAGCAGCGATGCGTTCATGGCCTGCTCGACGCGCCGCGCCATCGGTGCCAGGCACCGCACGACGAGAGCGCGGCTCTCCTGATCGGCGTTCGAATAGGTGGCGTTATCGGTGATACCCGCGACGGTGGGCGGCACGCCCCAAATCCGGCAGATATCCATGTTGGTGAGCTTGCGGCTTTCCAGAAACTCCGCATCTTTCGAAGAGAAGGAGAAAGATTTCCAGTCCGTCCCGCCGTCTAGCACCAACACGCCGCGTGTTGCGAGGTCGGAGTTGACCTTGGTTTCCAGCTTGTCGAGAACGGTCTGGCGCTGATCCTTTCCGATCACGTTCGGGAAAACCAGCGCTCCCTCCGGCAGGAAGCTTTTCGCGGCCTGCTTTCCGGCAGTGTCCTGCTGGGTCAAGGCGAGGTTGAACGTTTCGCGTGCGATCTGGATAGGCGAAAGGCCCATCACACCGTCGCGTGCGAGGCGATAGCGCAGATGAAGCATTTCTTCCTGCAGGTAGATGCGAACGCCGCCGGAGGAACCGGAAACCCGGTAGCGGAGCCGGCCGCTCTCCAGCTTCTCGACGGCCACGTTGCCGGGATCAAGCGGGAACAGTGCGGACACCTGCCCACGTCCGTTCCATTCGAGGCGGGCGAAGGCGTTACCTGCCACCATGAGCGAGGCCAGCAACGCCTCGCGGGCTTCGAAGGCCGTCATGCTCGGGTTAGCCATATCGTGCAAGACGCTGTAAAGCGGGTGATCGGTTGCCCGCTCGCGCCCACCGTCGTCGCTCCGGCGATAAAGGTTCAGCGGCATGGCCGCAAGGTTCTGGCTGACGATGGCGATACAGGCATGGGCCACCGCAATGCCAGTAGCGCGGCCCGGATCAACATAGCCGCCGATACCGCCGCGAAGGCCGAACCACTCCGCGAGATAGGGATCATCAGATTGGATGGCGGCACGCTTCTCGCGGCCAAGGATGCGATCAATCAAGCTCATTTGGAAAGCTCCAGCAGACGCAACGCACGATCCGCATAGCAACGGAACGGCGACGACAAGAGAAGGGAACGTGCCTGAATGACCGTGCCATCATAGGCGGGCCACGCCAGCACTACGCTGATTTCGTGAAGCTCAACGGCCCGCAGCTCGCGGCGGTCGCCGTCGCGCTTTTCATCAAGTGCCGTGAAGCCGAAGGACATACCGCCAAGGTCGCCGCGTTCGGCAAGCGCCAGTACATCGCGACCCGCCGCCGTGTCGGGAATGTCCAGGTCGAAGGCGAGACCCCGGCTGTCTTCGGAAAGACGCAAAGTGCCGGAGCGCGTGCGGGCCAACATGCGGCCCGGATCGTGATCGACCAGCGCCAGAACGTCGGTCTTGGAACGCAGCGAAACGGAGAAGGCACCCGGCGCGATGGTCTCGACAAACCGGCCGCCGATATCGGCGGATTTGGAGAAGGTCGCCGCATAGCCCTCAAGGCGACGGCCTTTCGCGCGGACTTCCATAACGAAGCCGCGTTTTTCAAAATTGCTCATATGCCGTGCTCCCGATGCGGGGCAATCAGCCGGTCCACGCCGAAATCGACAGCGGCATTCGTGGACGGTCCAGTTGCTTCGCGATTTTGATAGAAGTGGACAAGCAGGAAATACTGCGCCTGTTCGACCGATGGAGGCAGCGGCGCGGCTTCCATGTCCACGCCGATGGAGGTCAGGTGGTCGCTCGCCGCCGCGATAAGGCGTTCAACCACCGCGTCGTCATCATCGAAGTCGATATGGAGATACGCCTTTGCGTCAGCGAGCGAGACCATTTGCTTAAATCTCCGCGTAGGCGAAAGCCTTCGGATGGCGCACAGCCACGTCGGCATCGAGGAAGGCATGGAGGAGAGCGCCGCCGTTCGAAGCCACGTCGGGGTGGTACGGGTTGATCAGGATATCCACCGCGCTCCAGTAGCCCAGGTACAGCTCGCCCCACTGGCCGTAGATCAGGGCGGACTTGTCGTCGGTCGCGCCGATATCGGTCGGAACCTGCGTCGAAACATCGACGCGGCCGTTGTGGAAAAGCTCGGCGGCGGGGATCACATGTGCATCGGCGTCCTTCATCTTGCGAACCGCCTTCATCACCGTCGGATTGGTGAGGAACGCGGCCGTGCCGCTCACGTCATCCAACTCCAGCTCGGAAATGAGGTTCGCCGTGGTGTCGGAGAATGCCGTTTCCGTCGTGACCTTCGCCACGCCTGCGGTATTGAGGATGCCTTTCGGGATCGGCGCAACGCCGCTACCCGCGATAGCCGCTGCATCGAGCGACTGCGCCAGAAGGAAACCCAGATCGCGGCGAAGCAGGTCTTCGATAGCCGTGTTGGACTGGAGCATGAGACGGCGGGAGAGGCGATATTCCGCTGTAACTGTCTTCGGTGCCATCGAAACCTTTTCGAAAGTTGCGGCCGAGCGGGTGGCGTTGCCATTTTCCGCAACCCACGTCGCCGTGCCGCTGGTGGCAAGGTTCGGCAAGTCAAGGAAACCGGTCAGACCGCGCAGAACGGTTGCGCCCATGCCCTCGACCTTGAGGGCCGGGCGAAAGCGATCCGCAACGGCGGCAAGATTTGTCGCAACGGTGTAACCACCCGCCGCAGCCGTGCCGACAGTCTGGTTGCGCTGTTCGCGGCCACCAAGCAGGATTTCGGACGGAACAGCCAGGTGGATACCGGAAGCGCCCGAGCGGCTTTCGCGGCCGCGCTTCAGCTCCTGATCGATTTCGGCTTCGCGGCCGGTCAAACGGCCGGAGAGAGCGCCATTGATGGCAGCGGCCAGCGAATAGTTGCGCAACTCGCGGTCAAACTCGCCGCCGCTGACCGTTTCGCCGCGCTGTTCTTCGCGCTCGAAAGAGGCCATGCGCTCCTCGCGGGAAATCTGCCCGTCGATGTCGGTGACTTCGGTTTCCAGCGCCTTGAAGCGCTGTTCTTCCGTGTCCTCCATCTTGTCTTTCTGATGGAGGGTGCGCATTTCGGCCACCTTGGCAGCACGCTTTTCGCGCAGTTCGATAAGCTTTTTCATTTGTCGTTCCTTTGGGTTTGAAGCCGTCCGGAACCAAGTTCATGAGTAAGGTTGTATGCTTTAAAAGATGCCCTTGATGGGCGGGAATTTCGCCAGCGCACAGCCCTTGTCCGGTGGTTCTATCGGTCCCGCGCCCCGGAGAGCTGCTTGTCGTTATTGGCCCGCTGGCGGAGCCTCAATGAACGGCGCGGGGAATGGCGTTAGTGCTCGGTCGGGGCCTCCAAGCTATCGGAAGCATCGCGAAATGCCGAAGCGATCGCTTCGAACTGCATCGCACCGAAGAAACGTTCGAAACCGATGCCCCGCCCTGTGCACTCGGCGACGACGCGAATAGCGCCAGCGAAGCTTTCAATCTCGCGCTCATCACCTTTCTTCTGCGCTTCGATCAGAAGGGCAAAGAAGCGGTGTACGAACGTGATTTCCTTCTCCCCCAAAAGCGGCTCGACATCATGTCCTTCTGCCTTCAAACGATCCAAAATGGCGTGGGAAAGCATGAAGCGGATACCGGCCGCGGGGGTCGGCCCTTTGATGCGGGCTTCGATATGCGGCCCCTCATACACCACATCATCGCCGTGAAAGCCTTCTGGGTCGGGGCTGTAAAACACGACGCGATCAACTTCATTGCTGATATGGAGCGAAAGAAGCGCCGCAAGGAAGTCGAGGAACCCGGCATCTTTCGCCAGCCCCATCTCGCTCATGACGAGCTTTACCCACGGTTCGTCAATGATGTTCGGCGCAACCACCAAATTCGCGTAGTCGAGGAAGAAGCTTTCGACGCCGTTTTCACGGTTCGCCAGCTCGCTGGGACCGTTGGCGAGGATCGCAAGCAACAGCTTGGCGCCGTCCATAACAGAGCGCGGCGATGCGCCGCGACCGCGTTTGCTCGCACTCCACCAACCGAATTTGCTCAGAGCGAGGCCATATGCCTCGATGCTGGAGAATGGGCGATTGAGGCTTTCCGAAAGTTTTTCGAACATTTTTGCGGCCGTCGTCATTGGTGGGTCCTAACTACAACGCACATAACCTAACCTACAAGGTTATGTGCGTCAAGGATTTACCCAGCACGCCATGTTTATGGCAATCTATCCACATATTACCGCTGGCCGTCACGCCGTGGAAAATTTGGCAACAGGTTTTTCGTGGAGGTCGATAACGGCTTGAAGCTGCTTCTCGACAATTTCTGCTACGCGCCGGATCGCGGCTTGGTGAGCAGGTTCATCGAGATCGGCAGCCATCATCCAGATCGCACCAACCAAGTCGCGGGCGTCAGCTAAGTCATCAAAGACAGAAACGGGGATCATAGCACCGCCTCTTCAAGCTCTTCCGGCTCTGCGTCGCCGCCGTCCTCGTCATCAGCGGTATCAAGCTCGCGGTCGTACCCGTAAACGTAATGATGCAGATCGCCCGCCCCATAGCGGTCAAATCGCGCCTGCATTTCCGCCCAGCCGAGCGACGGTTCATCGTCTCCACCCGCTTCCGGGGCGTCATCCTCTTCAAGACTTTCGTCACCGTCGAAATGGTCGAGCACAGAAAGCAGGTGCTCAATCGTATGCTCGATCTGCTTCCGCATCGCGGGCGTCAGCTCCACAATGCGGACATAGCTGTCCTGTTCGCGAAAATGGTATCCCATCGCGTAGCTCCTTGATTGCATTCGATTACAATGATATATTCCGCTCAAGTTGAGCGCTTGTCAATAGATTGCTATCAAATTGAGTGAAACAGATCAAATTTCAGGACGACAAATCGCAGCTGCGCGAGCCCTTGCTGGCATCGGGCAAGAGGCCTTAGCGAAATCAGCAGACATCTCTGTGCCGACATTGCGTCGAATGGAAGCGAGCGACGGGCCTGCATCCGGGCTCCCCAACAACGTGCGCGCAGTCAAACAGGCGCTTGAAGCGGCGGGTTTAATTTTTGTTGCAGAAAACGGCGAAGGCCCAGGCGTAAGACTTAGGAAAACCTACAAATGATTTTAGGCAAAAAGGTCGAAATAGATCAGGAAATTTTCTTACGCGTAGTTCAACGAACTCCAGCCGCACTCAATCTAAAAATCCAACATGTCCAGCCTCGTTTTTTGAAAGGAAGTCTTTACACGGTAAGCTTCGATATTTTGCAGGCTGACGGCGAAACCACAAACTACGTTAATAGAGTTTATGTGCATGGACGTAGTATAGATGTCTATGGTTTCGATGATCAGCTATTGGCTATAGTTGGAGAAACCCACACAGACAGTTGGATAGATAAAATAACGTCTGCAAACTTCGTCTCAACATTTATCGCAGTCACTATGACAATATTTATAGCGGCGTCTTACATTATCAATTTTTTCGCTGATAGACAGATCGAAATCCCCGACTTTATTTCCAGCGGCTGGCTGCTGATTTTAGGTTTCTATTTCGGGAAAAGCACATCAAAGGGACCGGACGAATAGCGAAATAGTTTAGTCCAAAAGCTCCAAAAGGCATGAAGGCATCGCTTCCGGCTCATGACGGCCGGAAACCTGTAGTGCCATTGCCAAAGCCACCAGCCCATCAATGCGGCCGGTGGCCTTGCTCTTATCGAGCTTCCGGCTTCCGGCCGGATCGCGCGTCACCACGGCATTGGCGGCGCACATGTTGAGCACCGGATTGCCGCCATGCCGGAGGAGCCTTTCGGCCACGCTACGCTCCAGCATATCGACGGCAGGCGACATATCCTTAAAGCCCTGCCCGAAGGGCTCCAGCGGCACGTTGCCGCCGAACAGGCCCAGCTCGCGCTTCAAGTCCTCGATACGCCAGCGATCATAAGCGATGGTTCGCAAGTCATAGGTCTGCGTCGCGTTGAAGACGTTCATAGCGACGAAGCTCGGATCGATGGTCGAGCCGGGAATAAGGGTGATGAAACCCTGCTTCGCCCAGAGATCGTAAGGCACGCGGTCTTCGTTCGATCGCTCTCCAATGTTCGCCTCCGGCATGAAGAACTGGCAGACGATATCGAAGCTGCGGCCCTCGCCGGGGAACGCCAGGACGAACGCTGTCAGATCGCGCGAGCCGGAGAGGTCAAGGCCACCATAGCACTCGCGGCCAGCCAGGTACGCCAGATCGGGAGCCGCCTTGCAGCGGTCCCATTCGGCCTTGTGGATGAAGCGGGAGACCGCAGAAACGCGCTGATTGAGGATCAAGTTGCGGAAGGCGCTTTCCTTCGACGGTACAAGCCGCGCCTGTCCTGCCTGCCGCTGCACGTCATCCTGTGAACGGAAATCGCCAAGAGCGGGATTTGCCGCAATCCATGCCTCGCGGCTCCATGGGTCCGCGTCCTGCGGCGCGGCATAGAGGGTGAGGTGGAAGCTCGGATCATCGATATCGCCGGAGTTTACGCGCTCGCCATAGTCGATCAGCTCGGAAAAGACATGATGGTCGGCGGCGGCTTGTGTCGAAATACACATCATGAGCGGGTTGTCGCGAGCGCCGGTCGCTGTATCGAGGGCGTCGAAAAGATCGCGGTTCGGCGCGCTGCCCAGCTCGTCATAAACGACGAAGGAAGGCGAGAGGCCCATTTTCGAACCGGCATCAGACGACAGCGCGGCATAGATGGAACCCGCGCCGTCGCCGGTCAGGACTTCGATTTGCTTGTTGAACTGGATAACGTTCGCCCGGTCGTCAAGCTCCGGGTGCGCCGTCAGGATCGCCCGCATTTCCTGAAACAGCTTCGCCGCCTGATCGCGCGTAAGCGCGGCGGAATACACCTCGCCGCGCGGCTCCGCTTCCGGCCCCATCAGGTGGCAGAGCGCCAGACCGGCCGCGAGCTGGGTCTTGCCGTTCTTGCGGGCCATCGAAAGGACGGCCGTGCGGATCGGTCGCCGCCCTTCCGTATCCTCGGCGTAGACCGCCTCGAGGAATTTTCGCTGCCAAGGCCGGATTTCCATCGTGGTTCCGGCGAGCTTTCCGGCCGTGATCGGCAGATCCTGAAGGAAGGCGACGACACGGCCGGCGCGGGTCAATCCCGGCTCATCCCAGGGCATGACCGGGCGAACGTCAATCTTGCCGCGCTCCGAAAGAGCCTTAGCGCCTATGCCTCTTGTCGCCATTATGAAAATCCTAATTCATCATTTTCGTCAGACACTTGACTGCCTGAAACTAAGTATATTTTGTTCTCCCACATCGGTCCTGAAGAGAGGCGTTTCTCGTGATTTTGACCGCCCCCCCGGTGCCAGCCATCCGAATGATCGACCGGATTGCCCTGCGCATCGACGCCTTTGATCTTCCGAGCAAACGGCTTCTTGTGCTTCCTATCATTGGCTGCGGTCTTCTCGTTGTGGCATCGCTCGCACATCGACATGAGGCCATCGAGCGGCGGGAACGGATCACCGCCAGCGTTGACAGGCGTCATGTGATCGACGGCATTGGCAAGCGTGGCGTTGCCTCGCACGCGGCATGGTTCGCACATCGGGTCAGCCGCCAGCTTTGCCAGCCGGAGCTTCTGCCATGTGCTGGTGTTGTACGGCCAGTCAGCCATAGGCCCGCATCCTCTCGCTCTGCATGGTCGCCACGATGAACGCCAGTCCGGCGCCCTTTCGCTGCTTCTCGGCTTCAGTCGTGGCCTCCTGCCGATCCCACGTCATCCATTCCAGCACCTCTACCTCTGCCTTCAAGCCAAGAGCATGAACATCGGCATACCAGCGCCGTTCGGCTGCTGCGCGTGCTGCATCGCTATGGCTGGGGCTTCTGCCTCCATTGATGGGCAAGAGCATGGAACGCTGCGCTACCGGCTTGTTCCCTTTCCAGAGCCCATTCTGCCCTTTGGGCGGGCTCTGCTGTTGCGGCTTTTTCGCCTGCATTTCCACACGTTCACCTTCGACGGGTTTATTCGATGGGTTACTTCGAAGGGTTTGTGTCGCAGCGCTGCGACCTTTAACGTCGCATTCCTGCGACCTTGAACGTCGCACGCTTGCGACCTTGGGTGCCGGTGTGTCGGCAGGGGTGCCGGTGGACAGGCAGGGGGTACCGGGTGCATTGCCGGTCTTCATGCGTGCATCCCAATCTTCCACGATGGCGCGAAAACGGTCCCAGTTCGGCAGGTAGGCTGCACGATGAGCCTTGCCGCCGTGGCTGATCTTTTCGATGAAGCCGAGTTCATCAAGCTTGTCAGTGGCGCGCATGACCGTTGCTCGATCGATGCCTAGCATAGTCGCCAGCCGTTCAATGCTGGGATCGCATTGGCCGGTGCGCTTGTTGAAATGATCGATGATTGCCCCGGCTACGCGCTTCGTCGCCTCGGTAACGCCCGCCATGACGTTGAGCGCCTTGTGGGCGAACAGAATATCGTTCTCTTCGAGGATCGCCATGTCACGCCCCCGAATAGGCGAGCGCATGGGCCTGTTTCATGGCCTCGATTGCTTCGAGGTTGGAGAGGTCGAACAACTTGCGGAGAACGGGGATTGCAGAGCCGACGAGGTCAGAACGATGCTGGTGAAGCCAGAGCGCAGCACGATTTACAGGGTTGGGAACGCCGCCGATTTCGCCAATAGTTTCAATGGCGGGATTGGCCGCTGTGGACAAGCTAAGCGTTTGTTTCGATTGCCCAACCACAAAACCGCTCTGTCCGCCATTCATCCCTTTGACGTGACGTGACGTGACGTGATCGCCACCAGATTGGACACTGACTGATCCATCGTGGGATAGTTTCTCCGTAATCTTATGCACAGCCGGCGTGCGAGCCGTTTACAGCCGCTCCTTGCCGGAGCGCCCTCGACTGCATCCCGGCCACTCGCTCAAATGATGTTCCAGTACCGCTATTTCGGAAACAGGAATGTCACCGCGAGCCGGACACCCAAGCCTTCCGGTCCATTTTCAGGAGCTTCCGCCCAGTAGCGAAGTCCAGCGGTGAAGCTGATTGGCTGCTTGTCGATGGTGACAAGCTTGGAGACGGTGAAATTTATCGGAACCGACCACTGTTCAGCCTTCCAGTCATACGTTGACTCCGTATTCAGGGCGAACGTCCAGGCGTCGGATGTCGTGTAGGAAAGGAAGGGCTGCAGGAAGGTGCTGCTGACATCGCTGCGATCACTGTTGCCCGCGAACGACCAGATGTGGTTGGCAAGGATGCCGTAAGTCCATGGCCCATCTTGCCTGAGCGCTACGATTGTCGGGCCGGCTCCCCATTTTTCGCCGCCAAGCAGATCGTCTGTCGCTGTCGGAATCAGGAACACGGGACCGGCCCCCCATATGATGCCGCTTTCGGCCGGTTTCGCGGGAGACAGAAAGAAGCTCTGGACGATGTCACCGAGGCCGAACTGGGTTCCCGAAGGCCCCGCGATGTCGTCCTGCCACGTCACCGGGAGGATGGTTCGGGATATGAGGTTCCAATCCTCGTTCAGTGAGATCGGTATGACGGGCTGGATGTTGAGCGTCGCCTTGTCGCCATCGAGCGGGCCATAACCATGATCATAGTTGAACTGGAATGGAACGCTGATGAGCGACGCAATCGGGTTGGAGAGTTTCTTGGCGAGGTCGGCTCCCGAATCCTGTGCCGTCGCCGGGGTGACAAACGGCGCCATGGCAGCCAGTGCGAGGAAAATCTTCAATGTCATTGGGAGACTCCTGGAAAGGCTACTCGACAGCGCTCTTGGCTTCAGTGGTGTGCTTGTCGCCCATGTGCGCATGTTCGGCCAGCATGTCGTAGGCGATGTAGTACTTGTAGATATTGCTGACATATTGAACGGTTTCCCGTCCAACGATGGCGGCGGCACCGTTTTCGACATTGCCGAACCAGCGGTTCGGATCGAGGCCCATCTCGGCTGCCTTGGCGCGGAATTTACGCAGGTTGCCCGGCCCGGCATTGTAGGCCGCAAACGCGAAGAGCAATTGTTCGCGCGGCGGCAGGGCTGGATCGGCGATATAGGTATCGATCAGGTGGCGAAGGTACTTGTTGCCGGCCTCGACGTTTCGGTCAGCGCTTGAAATATCCTTGATGCCGACCGCCTTGTCGGCGGCAGTCGTCGGGAGCAGTTGCATGATGCCGACAGCGCCACGCGGGCTGCGCCGCGACTGGTCCAGCTGCGATTCCTGATAGCCCTGGGCGATCACCATCAGATAGTCGAAGGAATATTCGCCGGCATGCTTGCGAAAGATATCGACGAGCTTGGTGAATTTCTCCATCTCCGCGGGCGAATAGGCACGGCGCACCATCTTGTCGCTCTTGTAAAAGCGGTTCTTCAGGATATTGCCGAAGGTGGTGCCGATCTTGTGATCGTTGGCGAAAGCATCGAGCTTGGCCTTCAGAAGCGGGCTATTCTTGCGGATCGCCCAGGCAATCTCGCCATCGGTATTGACGGCGATATCCGGATGCACGGTGAGATTGGGAAACACGTTCTTCCAGATCGTCGCCTTGTAGTCATCGACCACCGTCCAGGGCAGAAGTCCCGCGTCGACCATTTCGAGCAGGTCTTCGTCTTCCAGATTTTCGTCCATCGCAACCAGCGTGATTTCCGGCTTTCCCTCCGCCTTCCGCTTTTCATTGATCGCCGCCAGATGCTCGTAATAGCTGCTGGAAGGACGAAGGCGGATTTCCTTGCCGGCGAGATCATCCAGGCTTTTGACGCCCGTTGCGCCGGGACCTGTCACCAGAACCTCCGAAGCCTTGGCGTAAAGCGGTGCAGAGAAATCGACCTCCACCTGTCTTGCAGGCGTGATTGTCAGATTGGCCATGACGATATCGCCACGCCCCTCGTTCAAGGCGGTGATCAGCTCGTCGCGCGCTACCGGAACGAAGGCGACGCGCATCTTGTCGATCTCCTTCTTCGTCTTGGCGTTGAGGACCTTCTGGAACTCGGTGCCGAAATCGACCGCGGTGCCGTATTGAGCGCCCTTGTCGATGAAGTAGATGGTCTTGCTGAAAGGCACGATGATGCGCACCAGCCGACGCTTTTCCATCGCGTCGAAATCATCCGTGAATTTGCCCAGCAGCGAGGCGTGGTCCTGGCTCAAGGCAGGCCCGGAACCAAATACAATGCCGGCCGATCCGCACAGCACGAGAAACATCACGAGAAGCCGGTTTGCCATAAGGAGCGCCTCTTAAACGGCGGTCGCCGTCCGGGTTGAGTGTCTCGATTCGGATGCAACGCTACTGTACTTCAACTTCTTCACGCCAGGCAGCACCCAGAACGCGCCGAAAACGCTTTGGCTAGCCCATGATACCGGAAGGAGCCATTCTGAAAATGGAGCATTCCGATCCGGGTGTCGAGAGTGTCCAGCGATCAAAAATACCACTTAGAATTTTGTCATCTTCACTGGATCGACATCTTCCCGGCTTTCAGGTTTTCATCCCTACCCGGCAGTGAACGACACTATGGCTCGCAGCAAGTTCAGCTTTGCGCACGCACGCGCCTGCGCTACACCATGACGGCAATCGACAGTCTGCTTTCAACGCAAATTTCCAGTACGGCCTCGACGCCACCGCCAAGGAGAAATGAGCATGACTTATATCGCATCCCCCAAACGCCCGATTGGCCATCCGGAACGCGCGCTCGACTGTGAAGAAGCGCTGCAGGTGGCACTCGAACACTTGTCGAAAGAGGAAGCGCTGACGGAAGCGGATGTGGAGGCACAGCTGATCGAGGGCGGCCTGGCGGCAGGATGGGAAGAGGCCGAACTGAGGACCGCGATCACGGACCTGCGCCAGAATGCGGCACTGGGGTTACAGGGTCTATCCGGATAAGCGGTGGACTGCCGGGTCAAATTGGCCCGGCAACGCCGATGTCACCCGGCTGTGTCAAAAATACAATACGAACCTGTGTCATGGATCAGCTGGACCGCCCAAGTTGTCCTGTTCAGTCTTGACGGCGAGAGCCGACTGTGGACTGAGTTGAAGTCACAATTCCAGGCTGCCTTGTCAAATCTTGTGTTCTTGTCGGAAGCGTATCCATGACCTCTGTACTAATCGGCATGCCTGTTACGTCTTCATCCCGGGGTTTCCTCGGGCGCGTGACCATCACCCTGTCTCTGGTTGCAACGCTTACCGCCTGCGGTGGCCACGCTAAAGGCGTTATGCAGCCGCTCAATCTGGCTGCCGAGCCCAAGGGCAACGCTGTCGTGGATATGCTGGTGGCAACCAGCCGGCTTCCATCTGACGATCCGGCAACGCTATTTACCGGGGAACGCAGCCCGCACCCAACGATCACGGACGTTGCCGTTTCCATTCCATCCGACAAGGTTCGCGCCTCCGGAACAGTGCAATGGCCGAAGAAGCTACCGCCGAATCCGGAGACTGACTTTGCCGTCGTGCGCGTCAAGCCACTGGAAACTATTGAGGATGGACATGAATGGGTGCGCAAGCACTCCAACGGCGGCCATGCGATGGTCTTCATCCATGGCTTCAACAATACCTATGAGGATTCGGTCTTCCGTTTTGCTCAGATCGTCCATGATTCCGGCGCGAACGTGACGCCTGTCCTTTTCACATGGCCGTCCCGTGCCAAGGTGTTCGACTACAATTACGACAAGGAAAGCACAAACTACTCACGCACCTCGCTGGAAAACACGCTGAAGGCACTGGTCGCGGACAAAAACATCAAGGACATCACCATCCTTGCCCACTCGATGGGAACCTGGCTGGCGATGGAATCAATCCGCCAAATGGCGATCCGCGACGGTGGTCTTCCGAAGAAGATTGAAAACATCGTTCTCGCCTCTCCGGATATCGATGTCGACGTCTTCTCAAGGCAATGGACCGAGCTCGGCGCAAACAAACCCAATTTCACCATCTTCGTCTCGCAGGATGATCGGGCTCTGGCGCTGTCGCGCTATATTTCCGGCGATGTGCAGCGGCTCGGACAGATCAATCCGGCGGAAGAACCCTACAAGACCAAACTTGAAGAGGCCGGCATCACGGTGGTCGATCTGACGAAGGTGAAATCCACCGATCGCCTCAATCACGGGAAATTTGCCGAGAGTCCCGAGATCGTTCAGCTCATCGGCCAGCGGCTGGTGACCGGTCAGACCCTGACGGATTCCGATGTCGGCATTGGGGACGGCATCACGGCAATCGTAGCCGGTACGGTAAACACCGTGGGCAAGGTCGCCGCAACGACCGTTGCTACACCGGTCGATCTTATTTCCGGAAACCTGACGACACCTCCGAAGAAAAAGAAAAAGGCGGATGTCGGTGGGAATTTGCAGAGTGAAAAAGCTCCCTTGAACTAGGAACAGCGGCCCTCTCGGCCGGACATATTTGCACTCCTTCGCGAAACAGTTTGATGTCCGACTTCCGGAGCAAACTCTTTTTGGAACCATCCACCGCCGGGCATCGTTTTACTCCGACAAAGGAGAATGATCATGCCGACAACAATCCTCGTGCCAGAAGACGACGGCCCGCGCGGACCGCAATCCAGCCCCGGACTTCCTGATCGTTCCCAGGAGAAACCTGTAGCGCCGCCAGTGATCGATAAGGGCGACACGAAAAATCCCAACGACCCCGTGTTGAATCCCGCCCTTTTGCCGGCCGGCGACCCCGCTGGCATGGCGTGAGGACGCTTTGATGTCCACCGACGATAGCAACGTAACACCGGAGCAGAAGAAGCCCCGCGATGTTCACCGGCCGCCGGGCAAGCCTTCGCATGCCGACGAAAAATCAAAAGCGCCGCCGATGATCCAACCGGCGGGTAGCAAGGACGAAAGCGAAAGACCGGTAGTCAACCCGGTAACCGGTGGCGCGCTCTGAGCACAATTTCATCTAACCGTCAGCGAAAACGAGACACCGGCTGCCGATCGCGAGCCGGCTTTTATGCGCCTAAGGAATTCCCGGAACATGCCAGGTTTCCTCGGCAAAGCCGGTCACCGGCGCTGAAAACACCCGCTCAACGTTGCATCACCTCGACCGTATTCTCGACGAGGTGCACGCCGATTACGGACGCGGCCGCCTGCTCGATGCAGCCGACTTCGGCTGCACAGGACACGTAGCCACTGAGAATAACCGTGCGACCCACAGCCATTACAGACAGGCCCGACGTATCAATCAGCACCGAGTACTGAATATAGCGCATGACCTTGCTGGCCAGTTCGTCATCGGTAAGGTCCGAATGATCATCCTGGTGAATGTAGATCTGCTTGTGCATGGCAATTGTCCTTCCGGGGGGACAACGCGAGCTTTTCCCGAATGTTCCGCTTTTTGAAGAACTCTCGAAAGGGTCTTCAGGCGCCCGGCTGCACATGAATGAAGGCCTCGACGGCCGCAGCGATGAAGTCCTGACGGGCATAGTCCACCGGCTGCTCGCCGCGTAAAACATAGCGGCACGTCTGGACCGCCGCCTTATAGGCCGTACCGTCATGAACCGGCCACTTGTCGAGAAGGCATTGCGCTGCTTCGCGCGTGTTACGAATGACGCGGTAACGTCCTATCCCGTCGAGTTCGAGAATGACCGGGTCCTGCCACCATTTTTCAATCATCTGGCAACCTCCTTCTGCACTCTGGCACATGAGGCTTGCGTGAAGTATGCGCCTCATCCGATAGTTGCACCGTGCCGGGTTGCGACAGCCGGGTGAATGGGTCTATGGCGAACATTCACTTTGCCAAGAGGCTACGCCTGATGTCCGATGTCTTCCTGAATGTCGTGCCGATTTTCGTCCTGATCCTGCTCGGCTGGCTGATCGTCCGGATGAATT
The DNA here is from genome assembly GCF_001426665.1 of Rhizobium sp. Root1334. Lineage (GTDB taxonomy): Bacteria > Pseudomonadota > Alphaproteobacteria > Rhizobiales > Rhizobiaceae > Pararhizobium. The sequence continues at coordinate 1,283,431 of NZ_LMEY01000001.1, forward strand.
ACCTGAAGGCATCCGTGGGAGACGCGCTCGGCGATTTCGTGTTCCGGGTCGCGGTGCCAGTTCTGTTGTTCCGCACCATTGCCGAAGCCGATTTCAAGGATGGCTCGCCTTGGCCGCTCTGGGTTGCTTACTTCTCCGGTGTCGCCGTGACATGGACGCTGGGGCATTTTGCAGCGACGCTGTTTTTCAAGAAGGATGCGCGCATTGGCGTGCTGGCCGGAGTTTCCTCCGCCTTTGCCAATACAGTTTTCATCGGCCTGCCGCTGGTCTCGCGCAGCGTCGGTGAGGAAGGAGTCGTCGCCTTGTCCATTCTGCTGTCGGTGCATCTGCCTGTCATGATGATCGCCGGAACGGTCCTGATGGAGCGAGCCGAACGCAAGACCAGCGGCAAGCCGGGGCAGAGCCCGCTCAAGCTCCTCAAAGGCATATTGCGTAATCTTGCGCGCAATCCCCTGGTCATCGGGCTGGCGCTTGGGGCGCTGTTTCACCTCACCGGCATGCCGCTCGACGGCCCGGTCAAGGTCGTTGTCGATCAATTGGCAGGCGTGGCCGCCCCGGCGGCTCTGATCTCGATCGGCATGGCGGTCGACAAATACGGCCTCGCCGGCAATACCGGCCTTGCCTCGGTCACCAGCACGCTGAAGCTGATCGTCCTGCCAGCAGCGGTCTACGGCGCCTGCCAGCTGCTCGGGCTCAACAGCAACTGGACGGCAGCACTGGTGCTGACCTCATCGGTACCCACCGGTGTCAATGCCTGGCTGATTGCCAATCATTTCAACGTCGGTCACGGCCTTGCATCATCGACGATCACCATCACCACCGCACTCGGCGTCATCTCTGTTTCTGCCTGGGCCTATATCCTGCTTTAGCGGCAGCGGCCCTACCGGGCCGAGAAACCTCTGACATGAAAAAGCCCGGCGCATCGGCCGGGCTTTGTTCAATCTACTGCTGCCCTGGACATGCCCTTATGGCGCAGGCGCGGTCTCGGTAGCAGGCTTCGTTGCCTCACCTTCAGTTGCCGGCTTTGCAGCTTCGGCTTCCGTTGCAGGCTTGGCGGCCTCGGCTTCGGCAGCCGGCTTTGCAGCTTCGCCTTCAGCGGCAGGCGCTGCTGCAGCGGTTGCGGACGGCAGCGCCACCGGCGTATCGGCATGCTCACGCAGCCAGGCAATCAGGTTGGCGCGCTCATCCGGCTTCTTGACGCCGGCAAAGCCCATCGCGGTGCCGGGAACGTGCTTCTTCGGCGCTTCGATGAAGAAGCTCAGGTGATCGTAGGTCCAGGTCTTGTTGGATTCGGCAAATGTCTTCATGCCCGCCGAATAGGCAAAGCCTTCATGCGAAGCGATCGGACGTTCGACAAGACCCCACAGGTTAGGACCAACCTTGTTGGCCCCTCCCTTATCTACGGTGTGACAGCTTGCGCATTTCTTGAAGACGGTCTCGCCGGCCGATGCATCGGCCGTTGCCAGCAGCGGCTTGATATCCACTTCGACCTCTGCCGTGGCGCCAGCGCCAGCTTCCGAACCGCCCTCTTCGGCGATGATGGCGAAACCTTCCTTCTCGGGAACTTCCGAATGGAAGATGCCTTCCGATGCAATCGACACGGACATCAAAACAAAGACCGTACCGAGCAAGGCACCCACGCCCATGTTTACATATGAGTTCATCCGCAAATGCTCCCCTTGCAACCGGCGCGAACAAAACGCCAGCCTCTCTTGAAATCGCGCGGAACCTATGTCTTTTGGCTTTGCGTTGCAACAGACATTATAAGCCCCGGTCTTGAGTCCTTTTGACACTTTTCCGGCACGTTTTGAAGGCCTAAGCATGAACAGCGACAATTTGGACAAAACCCTGATTCTGATCCCTGCGCGCATGGCCTCGACGCGGCTGCCGGGCAAGCCACTGGCCGACATCTGCGGCCTGCCGATGATCGTCCAGGTCGCCATGCGAGCGAAGGACGCGCAAGCCGGCCGGATCGTTGTCGCCGTCGATCATCAGGACGTGTTCGATGCTGTGACCGCTGCAGGTTTCGAGGCAGTCATGACCCGCATCGACCATCAGTCCGGCTCAGACCGCATCCACGAGGCGCTGTTGAAAAGCGACCCGGAGCGCAAGGCCGAGATCGTCATCAATGTGCAAGGCGATCTGCCGACCATCGAACCGGAAACCATTCGCGCTGCGCTCCGGCCGCTGGAAAACCCGGATGTCGATATCGCCACGCTGACTGTCGAGATCGAAGACGAGGACGAAAAGACCAATCCCAACGTCGTGAAGGTTGTCGGATCGCCGCTGTCGCAGACGCGGCTGAAGGCGCTCTATTTCACCCGCGCTACCGCGCCGCATGGCAACGGCCCGCTCTACCATCACATCGGTCTCTACGCCTACAGGCGTGTCGCGCTCGAAAAATTCGTCTCGCTGCCGCCTTCAACGCTGGAAAAGCGCGAATCGTTGGAGCAGTTGCGGGCGCTTGAGGCCGGCATGCGCATCGATGCAGAGATCGTCAAATCGATACCGCTTGGGGTCGACACCCCCGCCGACCTGGAAAAGGCCCGGCGTTTTCTTTCTGTCAAAGCCTGATTGGACATTGCGATGATCACCAAGACGAACAGGATTTCCTTTCAGGGCGACTACGGCGCCAATTCCGACATGGCCTGCCGCGACATGTTCCCGGACATGGAACCGTTGCCCTGCCAGACCTTCGAGGATGCTTTTCTGGCAGTCGAGAACGGTGAAGCCGACCTCGCGATGATCCCGATCGAGAACACGATCGCGGGCCGCGTCGCCGACATCCATCATCTCCTGCCCGAATCCCGGCTGCATATCATCGGCGAGTATTTCATGCCGATCCGCTTCCAGCTGATGGTGCTTCCGGGTGTCTCGCGCGACGAGATCCGCACCGTGCATAGCCATATCCATGCGCTTGGCCAGTGCCGCAAGATCGTGCGGGCCAATGGCTGGAAGCCGGTGGTCGCGGGCGATACCGCCGGCGCGGCCAAGCTTGTGTCCGAAATGGGCGACCGGTCGATGGCTGCGCTTGCCCCAAGGCTTGCCGCCGATCTCTACAAGCTGGACATTGTCGCCGAGAATGTCGAGGACACGGAAAACAACGTAACGCGCTTCGTGATCCTTTCGCGTGACCCGAAGCACATCAAGCGGCAGGCGGACAGCGAAGTTATCGTGACCACATTCGTCTTCAATGTCCGTAACATCCCGGCCGCTCTCTACAAGGCGCTCGGCGGCTTTGCCACCAACAGCATCAACATGACCAAGCTGGAAAGCTATCAGCTCGGCGGCAAATTCATTGCCACCCAGTTTTATGCCGATATCGAGGGGCATCCGGACGACGCGAATGTCCGCCAAGCGTTGGACGAGTTGCGGTATTTCTCCGAAAAGGTTCGGATACTGGGTTCCTATGCAGCCCATCCAATGCGCTTGGTTCTGTAAATACCCCCCGAGAATTAGCGGCTGGAAATGAAAGCGAAAACGTGATTGTTTTGTGGCGAACTTGTTCGTCGCATGGCGCGCTGTCTGATTCGAAGCCCGCCATGCCTTCCCGGTAACGACAGGCGCCCCAAGCAAAGGCGCGGCAAAGGTCGATAATGGCAATCAGAACTCTTCTTCTCTGCTCTTCCGCCGCTTTGATGATCTCCACCGGGGCGCAGGCCGCCGATGCCATCGTCGCCGCCGAACCAGAACCCATGGAATATGTTCGCGTTTGCGAGGCTTTCGGGAAAGGCTATTTCTATATTCCCGGAACCGAAACCTGCCTGAAGATCGGCGGCTACGTCCGCTTCGATTCCAACTATGGTGAAAGCCCCTATTCGGGCGAGAGCAACGGCTGGGATGCCTTCACCCGCGGCACGCTGACGTTTGATGCGAAGTCCGACACAGAATACGGAACTCTGGAAAGTTTCATCGAACTGCGCAGCGACGCAAACAACATCAACGATGTCGATACCTATCTCAATGCCGCGTTCATCCAGATTGCTGGCTTTCGTGCCGGCTACGGCGACTCGCGCTACGATATCTGGCTGAACTCCGCGGGCAATATCATCAACGACGATGTGATCGACTATACGGGCGACCGGACGAACCAGATCAGCTATGTCTATGGCGGCGATATCGGCTTTTCCGCCCTGATCGGCCTGGAAGAAGGGGCCGGCAGCTACGATACCGGCTTTGCTCCCGAACCCACGGGCTTGTATCACGGCCATGACTTTCCGCACATCATCGGCGGTCTGCGTTATTTCCAGAATGAAGGCACAGGCATCGCCTTCATCGGCGGTTACGATACCAACGCCGAGGCTTTCGGCGGCAAGATTCGCATCGATGTCGCTTTCAACGATGTGTTTTCCGCCTGGGTGATGGGCGGCTACCAGTCAGATTGGGACAATGACAAGGGTCCCGGCGGCACACGACGGCTGAATTATTACGGCCCGTGGCTCGGTGACTGGGCCGTATGGGGTGGCTTTGCTGCCAACTTGACGGACAAGGCTTCGCTGAACGTCCAGGGTGCCTACGAGGATGACGGTACATTCGCGGCCGCTCTGAACATCGATTACGCGGTTGTGGAGGGCCTGAAATTCCAGCCTGAAATCAACTACACCGAGTTCGACGGCGAGCGCGGCCATGGCAGCGCCATTGGCGGCACGATCCGTCTGCAACGCAACTTCTGATTCGAGTTATGAAATTGAGACCGCCGGCGTCCGCGATCAGCGGGCGCCGACTGCGTTTCAGCGCGGCCAGTCCAGCCAGTCGCGCATCAGCTGGTGAGCGATAGCGCCCTTCGGCGGCGGCCCCAACTCCCCTGCCGCCAGCGTCACGCCGGTATTGCGTGCCAGCATCGCGGCCGTTTCGTCGCGCGTGAACCAGCGGCAGTCTTCCAGTTCCTGATCATCGGCATGAATATCGCGGGATTTGGCCTCCGCATAACAACCGATCATCAGCGTATGCGGCATCGGCCAGGGCTGCGAGGCGTGATAGCGCACGCGGCCAACGCGAATGCCGGACTCCTCCAGCGTCTCGCGCCGGACAGCGTTTTCGATGGTCTCGCCCGGCTCGACGAAGCCCGCGAGACAGGAATACATGCCTTCGGGAAAATGCGGGCTGCGGCCCAGCAGGCAGAGGTCACGCTCCAGATCGATCGTCAGCATGATGACGACAGGATCGGTGCGCGGGAAGACCATGTGCTTGCAGGCGCTGCAGACGCGCCGGTAGCCACCGGCCTTGCCTTCCATCACCGAGCCGCATTTGCCACAAAAGCGATTGGTGGCGTTCCAGGTGAGCAGGCTTGAGGCCTGCGCAAACTGGCCAAGCAGCTCGTCCGTCAGCATCTGCTGGCGATAGAGTGTGCGGCCATCGGCGAGTTTGAAGGGTTCCGGCAGCGTCTCTTCGGTGAGGCTGATGGGAACCGCCAGACGCGGCTCACCGTTGGGCAGGAAACCGAGCAGGATGGCATCGTCGAGAACCGGTTCCAGACCGGCCAGTTCATAGGGGGCAAACAGCGGGTCGATGATTTTTTCGTCATGCTTGACGACCAGTTTGCCGCTGGAGAAAGCAAAGACATGAGCGCCGTCCTTGCGGAAAGCCACTTCGACGCAATCGTCGGGACGATGTTCCGATTGTCTGTCCAGGTGATTTTCGGAAAAGGCGACGAGCGTGCTCGGCTCGGGATGCGGGCTGTGCAGATCGAAGATCGATTTCGTCATGGTCAGAGATTTTCCACTATCCGTGCTGCGAATGCCTTGCGCGCCTCGCCGTCCCAGGGTTCAGCCGAACCAAAGCCCCAGACCGGCCCCGGCCAATTGGCATCACCCTCGTTGCGGGCAATGACATGAACATGAAGCTGACGGACGATATTGCCAAGAGCGCCGACATTGATCTTCGCTGCCCCTGTCGCTTTTTTCAATGCGGCTGCCACCATGTTGGTTTCGAAAGTCAGCATCGCCTGATCGAGCGGCGTCAGATCGAAGATTTCCGACACGCCATCACGCTGCGGAATGAGCACAAGCCACGGCCAGCGGCAGTCATTGTTGATCCGCAACTGGCAAAGGCCGAGCGTCGTGATCAGCAATCCATCGCGCTGAAGGCGTTCATCAATCTCGAAGGCAGGCAAGTGGGTCTCCCGGGAACAGTGATTTTTCTTTTGTTTCAACAACGATAGCAGTTTTTTGAAGGCGTGGCTTGCATTTGGTTTCGATATTGCCGATATGAGAACCGGGAGGTTGGTGGTGGACGAGCCACTCGCCAACCGGGTCAGGTCCGGAAGGAAGCAGCCCCAACGAGCCAGGCACGGGTCATCGTGCCAGCCTCCCACCCTTTTCTTTCTGTCCTTCCTGGACACGATTTGCAGCCAAGCGGCCCCGTCTTGGGGAAAAAAGGGCGATGAGCGAAGATAGTCTGATCCCGGCATCCGAAAAACCCGCCGCCTACCGCGTGCTTGCGCGCAAATACCGGCCCAAGGATTTCTCCGACCTGATGGTCGGCCAGGAACCGATGGTGCGCACGCTCACCAATGCGTTCGAGACAGGCCGGATCGCGCAGGCCTATATGCTGACCGGCGTTCGTGGGGTCGGCAAGACCACCACCGCCCGCATCCTTGCCCGTGCGCTGAACTACAAGACGCCCGAGATCGACAAGCCGACGATCGACCTGCGCATTCCCGGCGAGCACTGCCAGGCGATCATGGAAGGCCGCCATGTCGACGTGATCGAGATGGACGCCGCCTCGCATACCGGTATCGACGATATCCGCGAGATCATCGAGCAGGTGCGCTACCGTCCGGTTTCGGCACGCTACAAAGTCTATATCATCGACGAAGTGCACATGCTCTCGACCCAGGCCTTCAACGGCCTGTTGAAGACGCTCGAAGAGCCGCCGGAGCATGTGAAGTTCATCTTCGCCACCACCGAAATCCGAAAAGTTCCGATCACGGTCCTGTCGCGCTGCCAGCGCTTTGACCTGCGCCGCATCGGCGCGTCCGATCTCGTCGGCCTGTTCACCACCATTCTCGGCAAGGAAGGCATTTCGGCCGATCCGGATGCCATGGCGATGATTGCCCGCGCTGCCGAAGGCTCGGCGCGCGACGGCCTGTCGCTGCTCGACCAGGCCATCGCCCATGGTGGCGGCGTGGTCGAGGTCGAAGCCGTGCGCTCGATGCTCGGCCTTGCCGACCGCGCCCGCATCGTCGATCTCTTCCAGCACATCGTCAAAGGCGACGTGGCTGCCGCCCTCAATGAATTTGCCGGGCAATACGAGGCGGGCGCCAGCCCTTCCGTGGTGCTGACCGACCTCGCCGACTTCACCCATCTTGTCACCCGGCTGAAATATGTTCCCGATGCAGTCGACGATCAGTCGCTGAGCGAAATCGAGCGCACCCGGGGCGCGGAATTTTCGTCCGGCATCGCCGTGACCACGCTGTCGCGCATCTGGCAGATGCTGTTGAAGGGCATTCCGGAAACGGAAAGCTCGTCGCGCCCGGCCGGTGCCGCCGAGATGGTGCTGATCCGGCTTGCTCATGCCGCCCACCTTCCCTCCCCGGAAGATGCAGCCCGGCGTTTGCTCGAACTTTCCAGCGGCGATGCTCCGCGTCAGCCATCTGCCCCGAACGGCGGCAATGGCGGCGGCGCGCAGGCCTTTGGCGGAAACTCCATCCAGGCGCGTGGCAATGACATGCCGCCGGCGCAGCGGGCAACCGGCAATGGCGCAACCATGCTGCGCGCCGTGCCGGACGTCGCACCACCACAGGCCATGCCTGTCGGACAGATCGAGCAACGGCCCATCGAAGCGCCGGTTGCCAAAGCCGAACCCAAGGTCGCCCTGCGTTCGGTCAGTGACATCGCCGAACTCTGCGGCACAAACCGCGATATCAAGCTGAAAACGCTGGTGCGCGGTTTCGTGCGGCTGGTCAATCTGGAGCCCGGACGGCTGGAAATCAACCTGCCGGAAGACGCGCCGAAGACGCTGGTTGCCGAGCTGCAGAAGAAGCTTGAGGACTGGACCGGCATCCGCTGGATGGTCATCCTCAGCCGCGAGCCCGGCGAGCCGACTCTCCTTGAGGCCGAAACGCGAGCGCAGGAAAAGCGCGTCAGCGACGCACGCCAGGATCCGGACGTTGCCGCCATTCTCGCCAAATTCCCCGGCGCCAAGATCACCGACGTGCGGATCAAGGGACCGGAACCGGAAGAGGAAAACGAGCCGGTGGCCATGGCCGCTGCCGAATCCGCAGATGGCGACATCCTTCCCGGCGACGATATCGAGCACTAGTTTTAGATTTATCGAGACATTCAGAAGAGGACATGACGATGCGCGACATCATGGGCATGATGGGCAAGGTCAAGGAAATGCAGGCCAAGATGGAGAAGATGCAGGAAGAGATTTCTGCGCTTGAAGTCGATGGTTCTTCCGGCGGCGGTCTCGTCACCGTGCGCATGGACGGCAAGGGCAACCTCAAGGGCCTGAAGATCGACCCGTCGCTGTTCAAGGAAGACGATGTCGAAATCCTCGAAGACCTGATCGTTGCCGCTCACAAGGACGGCAAGGACAAGGCGGAAGCCATCACAGCCGAAAAGACCAAGGCGCTGACCGCCGGCCTGCCGATCCCGCCCGGCATGAAGCTGCCTTTCTAGGCGTTTAGCATCGCCTCATTCTTCAGGTAGAAAAGCCGCGCCGACGATGCGGATTTTGCGCGGCGGCGCGGGCACGAAGGTTGTTGTGCCACGAAGGCTGGTATCGCCGAGCAGCGCCACATCCATGACGGCATCTTCTGCCGATTGCGCCGCCTCGACGATCCCGGTGCCTGAAACAGCGGCGCCGGTAACCGGTGTCTTTGCCAGCACTGTCTTGTAGAACCGGTTCATGTCGCAGGTCTTGAGCGGCGATGCCGTCCGGTAGGCTCCGGCATGCGGCAGTTCGGCATACCGTGCACCCGTCGTTACCGAGATCATCTCATCGGTATTCCCAGCACTCGTTATCCTGTAAACATCCATCGCCGGATCATCGCAGATGAATTTGCACTGTGCCGCGATCGCCTCCATATCGCCGGCGGTGTTGTAACCGGAATTGGGTGTCGGAAAAGAATAGCCGTCCGAGAGCCGGACACATCGTGTTTCGATCTTGGCGCTGATCCTTGGCAGAGCGTAGCCTGCCATTACGCCACGGGCCGCAGCCGGAACCGGCCGACGAAGCGGAGCGCGCTCGGCGACGGCCTGCTTCGCGCAAACCTGCTGAGAAACGCCAGACAGAGCGGCCAGGCGGGCGCTCGTTTCCGCGATGCGGCCAGCAATCTCGCGGCAGGCAAAGGTTTTGCTGGCAGCACAGCTATATTTCACCTGGAACGCCCGGTTGGCCGCGATCTGCCGTTGCAGCCGCGAAAATTCGGGACCGCCCGAGGTTCTTGACGCGGAACACTGTCCGGCCTCTGCGCCGCTCACATCGGCCGCCAGCATCAGGAAGGCGGCCGCAACGATCGCGGTCGTTCGTCCCAAGCAATCTGCAGTTCCTGTGAACCCGCTCATGTGGAAAACCCTTGCCACGTTCCAGCCATAGACGCAGCTGTCCCGGCGCCCCTGTCATTGCCAAGTTCGCTGTGTTCTCGCTGTGTCTGTACAGGCATCGACCTCTCGCATCAGGAAAAATGCCCTGCGCGACAAGGGTTCTCATAGGTTGAGGCCGGGTTGAAAGGAAGCGGAACTTCAGCGAATGGTTAAGGTCGCAGGCAGTAGCACGAACGCGGCTCAACCGCTAATCATGGCTCTCAGCTTGTAATGGATCGGCGCCGCGATGTAGCGGGCGCGGTCTTCATCGGAGAGGTTCTTGCCGTATGTGTGCAGCAACTCCGGCATCAGCACCGGCATACCGGAATAGGCGTGATAGGTGACGGCGTCCCCTGCCTGAACGACGCCATCCTTGAGAACGCGGCAATAGAACCCTGGCCGTCCTGCCCTGGCAAAGCGCTTGGCAAAGCCGGGATCGTCCATGCGACCAGCCAATGTGGCGCAGGGGATGCGGGCTGACGTGACCTCAAGCTCGACCGTCTCGATGACAAACCGGTCGCCGACAGAAATCTTGCGGCTATCGGCACCGTCGATCACCAGATTTTCGCCGAAAATTCCCGGTTCCAGAGCGCGGCCAAGTTCCTTCGACCACCAGTCAAGATCGATGGAGCCCAGCGCATAGACGGCCTGATCGACGCCGCCATGGTGTTTGCGATTGCAGATCTTGTCGCCGATCAATCCCTCACGGTCGATCATGATGCCTGCCTCTACCGGATGCTTGAAGATGCCGGTCCGGTAGGATTTACCGGGCAGGATTTCGGCATTGCCGGTGCAGACGGCGACGATTTTCATGGGCGGCACTTTCTTTTCAGCGATTCCGTTCCCGGGAGATATGGAGTAGAACCGCCGCATGGCAAAGCGAGTCACCGGTCCCGAAATTGAAAAACTCATCCAGCTCCTGGCAAAGGTGCCCGGGCTCGGGCCGCGTTCGGCCCGGCGCGCCGCCCTTCATCTGGTCAAGAAGAAGGATCAGCTGTTGGGTCCCTTGGCCGACGCCATGGGCGAAGCCCACCGCAAGGTGCGCATCTGCTCGTGCTGCGGCAATGTCGACACGATCGATCCCTGCAGCGTCTGTTCCGACGACCGGCGCGACAATTCGGTCATCATCGTCGTCGAGGACGTCTCCGACCTCTGGGCGTTGGAGCGCGCCAGCGCGATGAACACGGCCTATCATGTGCTTGGCGGTACGCTGTCGCCGCTCGATGGCGTCGGGCCCGACGACCTGAACATCAAGGGTCTGGTCGAGCGGGTGAGCAAGGGCGGCGTGCGTGAACTGATCATCGCCGTCAACGCCACCGTCGAAGGCCAGACGACAGCCCACTACATTACCGACCAGCTCGACGGCCTCGGCGTCAAGATCACCCGGCTTGCCCACGGCGTGCCGGTGGGCGGCGAACTGGATTATCTGGATGAAGGCACGCTGACAGCGGCCTTGAGGGCGAGGACGGCGATTTGAGGACGCTTTTGAATGTGCCGAGCCCTACCCCTCTCTGTCACAGAGCCGGTCCTCGGGCTTGCCGCAGGCAAGACCCGGAGGTGACATCTCCCCCACAAGGGGGGAGATCATTCTTTTCCCTCGCATCCTCGGTGGTAAGGCGGGCAATAAGTCCGAGGCCAATCTCCCCCCTTGAGGGCGAGATGTCGGCGCCGACAGAGGGGGGTAAGGCGCAGCGAACACTGACGATGATAGTTGCGGCAATCCTCGCACTCTCCCCGATCCCCGTCCTCGCGGCCTCCAAAGCCGAAACCGAATCTCAATTCCGCCAATGGCTGCAGACCGATCTGTGGCCGCAGGCGCAGAAATCGGGCATCTCCGCCGCCGCCTTCAAGGCTGCCTTCACCGATGTGAAGCTCAACTGGGACCTGCCGGACCTTGTGCCTCCAGGCAGCAAGCCACCCGGCGAACAGAAGCAGAGCCAGGCGGAGTTCTCTTCGCCCGGTGCTTATTTTTCCGAACAGCGGCTACAGGGCCTGGCGGCGACCGGCCGCGCCCTTGCCAAGGAAAATGCTGCGACGCTCCGGCGGATCGAGAAGACCTATGGGATTCCAGGTCCGATCGTCGTTGCTATCTGGGGCCGCGAATCCGGCTTCGGCCGGGCGAAAATCCCGCATCCGATTATGGATGTGCTTGCCACTAAGGCCTTCATGTCGACCCGCGGCGATCTGTTCAAGCGCGAGCTGATCGCGGCGCTGCACATTCTCGACAGCGGCGACGTGAAGGAGGCCGACATGCGCGGCTCCTGGGCCGGCGCCATGGGCCAACCACAGTTCCTGCCGACCAGTTTCCTCAAATATGCCGTCGATTTCGATGGCGACGGCCGCCGTGACATCTGGAAATCGACGCCCGATACGCTGGCCTCGATCGCCAATTACCTGTCGAAAAAAGGCTGGCAGCGTGGCCGCGACTGGGGTTTCGAGGTCTATATTCCTGCGAACGTCACTTGCGCGCAGGAAGGCCCAGACCTGGCCAAGCCGATCTCGCAATGGGCATCCGATGGCATCGAACGCGCCTCCGGGAAGGCGTTTCCGGCCAGCGAAGCCAAGGCCGATGGCATGATGCTGGTCCCGGCCGGCCGCCATGGCCCGGAATTCATCGTCACGCCCAACTTCTACGTCATCAAGGAATACAACAACTCCGACCTCTATGCGCTGTTCATCGGCAACCTGGCCGACCGGATCGCCTCGGGTGGCGGCGCTTTCAGGCGTGAGTTCGGCGATGTCGGCAAGATGCTCCGCTCAGACGTCCTGAAGATGCAGAAATCGCTGGAAAAACAGGGCTATGATATAGGCAAGGCCGATGGTCTGGCCGGTTACAAGACCCGGCGCTCGATCGGCGCCTGGCAGGCAAAGAACGGCATCGAGCCGACATGTTTCCCGCAAAAAAGCCTGTTGGGAAAACTATAGCGGGCGAAACCGTGTTCAATTTCGTCCGGCATAATTGTCAGGCGGCGGAGAGGCTGGTTTCGAGCAGATTCAGGATCGCCGTCCAGCCCTGTTCGTGGCCTCGCCGCGCTTCCTCGGATTTGAATTTCACCTGTTTCAGGGTGATTTCCGTCGTGCCGGTATCGACTTCAGCGAGATCGATGGTGACGACGCTGTCGTCGAGCGAGTACGGCGACTCCCAGGTGAAGGCAAGGCGTGAGAACGGGTCTATCTCAAGATAGATTCCCGCATGTGGGATGTCTTTCTCGGCCGTCACCATGACGATCGAGAAACGGCCGCCCTTCACCGGATCGTTCGTGACTTTGGACTGCGCGGCTCCCCCCGAAGGCACCGCCATGAATTTTGCCAGCATCACCGGTGAAAGCCAGGCGTTGAACACTTTTTCGCGCGGTGCCGCGATTGTGCGGCTGACCGTCAGCTCAAGCTCCTTCATTGTCTTCATCCTTTGAAACGAGTAGGTTTTCGAGCGCCGTCAGGCGCAATTCCCAGATGGACTTCAATTGCGCGAACCAGTTTTCTGTCAGCTTCAGCGGATCGAGTTCGGCTGCGATGAAATGCTCGCGGCCCAAGGTCCGGCGGGTGACAAGTCCGGCCTCCTCCAGCACCTTGATGTGTTTGGAGACGGAATTCAGCGACATGTCGAAATGGGCGGCGAGCGCCGTCACTCTCAATGCACCTTCCTGAACAAGCAGCGTCAGGATGCGTCGCCGGGTCGTATCGCCGGCGGCCTTGAGAACCCGTGACAGATCATCTTCGTCCATTCATTCACCCTAACAGTTGAATATACAAAACAAGGGCTATAGTCAACCATACGGGTGAATATTATCAGCTTTCCCGGTTTTTGGACCTGATGGAGCAAGTGAAGAAAGGCCGGTATGCGGGTTGCAAACCGGCCTTTCGAGCAATAACGGACACTGCAGAGCGCTCAGTGCATGTCCATCTGCTGCTTGTAGCGCTCATATTCGTAAGGAAGAATCGTCTGGCGCTCGATCATTCTGTGCACGCGGGGGGCGGTATCACCGCGATGCAGGGCGAGCAGGCGGTCGCCAATCTCAGCATCCGCCTGTGTCCGGCGCTGGTTGTGGCGGACATATTCCACCCAGGTCGGTACGTGATAGGTTTCGGTCCATGTGGTCGGGTTTTCCAGATCCCGCATCAATCCCCATTGGCCGGCGCCGTCGCGGATGCGGATACGCCGGCGCTCGGCCATGGCGGTGAGGAATTCCGGCACGTCGCCGTCGGCGATCTCGTAATCGATCATCACCACGATTGGGCCGCTGCGCGGCTTGAGGTCGAGCTTCAAAAGCGGCTCGGAAAACCGGTTGAGAGGATCGAGATTGAGCGACTGGAACTCCGGCAGCGGCAGGCGCAGCCCGATGGCAGCGCCGACGATCATCAGACAGGCCGAGACGATCAAGGCATTTGCCGGGCCGTGGCTTTCGGCCAGTTGCCCCCACATCCAGCTGCCTGAAGCGATGCCGCCGAAGGTGGTGGTCTGGTAGAGCGACAGCGCGCGGCCAACCACCCAGCGCGGCGTCGAGAGCTGCACGGTGGTATTGAACAGCGACAGCGCCAGTACCCAGCCGGCGCCCGACAGAAGAAGCGCAAGGCTGGTGAGCCAGCCATAGGGGCTGAGCGCCGTCACCACGCTGCTGACGGCAAAACCGGCAAAGGCGATGCGCACGATCCATTCGCTCGACAGGTGCTCCCGCAGCCGGGCGCTGAGCAGAGCCCCGCCGATGGCGCCAAGGCCGAAGGCACCCAGCATGATGCCGTAGGTCAACGGTCCGCCGGCGACCAGATCGCGGGCAACCAGCGGCAGAAGAGCGAGAATGGCGCTGGCGGACAGACCGAAGACGAAACCACGCACCAGCACCTTGCCGATATTCGGCGACATGGCGACGTAACGCAGACCGGCGGAGATCGCCCGGCCCATCGATTCGCGCGGCAGCGCCGACAGCGTTTCTTCGCGGCGCCAGCGCAACAGTGCGTAGATGATGGCAAAATAGCTGAGCGTATTGGCAGCAAAAGCCGCGGCGGCCCCGGCTGCCGCGACGATCACGCCGCCGATCGCCGGGCCGACCGAGCGGGTGATGTTGAACCCCATGCTGTTCAGCGCGACCGCAGCCGGCAGTACGTCGCGCGGCACCATATCGCCGACCGAAGCCTGCCAGGAAGGGTTGTTGAGCGCCGTGCCGCAGCCGATCAGGAAAGTGAATAACAGCAGCAGCCAGGGCGTAATAATGCCAAAATAGGCACAGAGCGTCAGAAGTGCCGAGATGCAGAGCATGAAACACTGGCCAACCAGCATGATGCGGCGCCGATCGAAATTATCGGCAAGCGCGCCGGAAATCAGCGAAAACAGCATGATGGGCAGCGAGGTCGAGGCCTGCACCAGCGCCACCATGTTCACGGAATCCGTAATCGAGGTCATCATCCAGGCGGCGCCGACGGCCTGGATCAGTCCGCCAAAATTGGAGGCAAGACTTGCCACCCAGATAACCCGGAACGTATCGTGCTTGAACGGCGCCAATGGCGATAGTCTGTGCGGCAACGCGCTTTCCCACCCTAGTCTGTGATTTGAATCGTCTTTGTGACGCCCAATCTAAGCCAGATGACAGGCCGGGCAAGTAAAAGCGCTGCCATCGGCAGGATTTCACCACTTCACGGTCTGAATCCGCGTTTTGCAGGCCTGACAGCGGGATACCTTGCATTTGCCGACAATCGAGCGTATATGACCCTCAAATTCTTGATCGGTTGATGAAGAGTGGGCCCGTCAGGACCCGCTCTTTTTTATTACCGATGTTTTGGGAGAGCATCGTTTGTCCGATACGACAACGGCAGAAAACACACAGGAACCACGCCTGGTCACCGAGACCGGGATCGATCGGCGCATCGCCGACATCGTCGAGCCCGTGCTCATTCCGATGGGCTATCAACTGGTGCGCGTGCGCCTGTCCTCGCAGAATGGCGCAACGCTGCAGATCATGGCCGAGCGGCTTGACGGCACTATGACCGTGGACGATTGCGAAGCGATCTCGACGGCGATCTCGCCGGTTCTGGACGTGGAAGATCCGGTCGATCGGGAGTATCATTTAGAAGTATCGTCGCCGGGAATCGACCGGCCGATGGTGCGCAAGTCCGATTTCACTCGCTGGTCCGGCCACCTGATCAAGTTCGAAACGTCGGTCCTGGTTGACAGCCGCAAGCGTTTCCGCGGTAAAATCGTGTCGGCCGACGACGAAAGTTTTACGATCGAGCGCGATCAACCGGCCCCCGGCGAAGAGCCGCGCGTGGTCATTCCCTTCACGGCGCTGGCCGAAGGCAGGCTGATCCTCACGGATGACCTGATCCGCGATGCGCTGACAGCAGACAAGAAGGCAAAGGCAGCCCAGGCTGCCAACGAAAACTTCGAAGACGAAGATTCGCCGATCAATTGAGTTCATGGGCGTGGGACGCTTCCAAGTGAGGCCCCGGCAATCAGACGGAGACTTTAATATGGCAGTGAGTGCTAACAGGCTCGAACTTCTGCAGATCGCGGATGCCGTCGCGCGCGAAAAAGTGATCGACCGCGAAATCGTTCTGGCCGCCATGGCCGACGCGATCCAGAAGGCCGCCCGCTCGCGCTACGGTTCGGAGAGCAACATCCGCGCCGACATCAATTCCAAGACCGGCGAAATCCGGCTTCAGCGCCTGCTCGAAGTCGTCGAACACGCCGAAGACTACTCGACCCAGATTCCGCTGGAACTGGCCCGCGACCGCAATCCGGACGCCATTCTCGGCGACTTCATCGCCGACCCGCTGCCGCCGATGGATTTCGGCCGTATCGCCGCCCAATCGGCCAAGCAGGTCATCGTCCAGAAGGTGCGTGAAGCCGAGCGGGACCGCCAGTTCGACGAATTCAAGGATCGCATCGGCGAAATCG
The DNA here is from genome assembly GCF_001426665.1 of Rhizobium sp. Root1334. Classification (GTDB taxonomy): domain Bacteria; phylum Pseudomonadota; class Alphaproteobacteria; order Rhizobiales; family Rhizobiaceae; genus Pararhizobium. The sequence goes on from NZ_LMEY01000001.1 coordinate 1,299,850, forward strand.
TCAACGGCACGGTCAAGCGCGTCGAATATGGCAATGTCATTGTCGATCTCGGCCGTGGTGAAGGCATCATCCGCCGCGACGAAATGATCCCGCGCGAAAACATGCGCTACGGCGACCGCGTCCGCTCGTATGTCTACGACGTGCGCCGCGAACAGCGCGGCCCGCAAATTTTCCTGTCGCGTACCCATCCGCAGTTCATGGTGAAGCTGTTCACCATGGAAGTTCCGGAAATCTACGACGGCATCATCCAGATCCGTTCGGTTGCCCGTGACCCGGGTTCGCGCGCCAAGATCGCCGTCATCTCGAACGACTCGTCGATCGATCCGGTCGGTGCCTGCGTCGGTATGCGCGGTTCGCGCGTTCAGGCCGTTGTCGGCGAATTGCAGGGCGAAAAGATCGATATCATTCCGTGGTCCCAGGATCCGGCATCGTTCATCGTCAACGCGCTGCAGCCGGCTGAAGTCTCCAAGGTCGTTCTCGATGAGGATGCAGAGCGCATCGAAGTCGTGGTTCCGGATGAACAGCTCTCGCTGGCCATCGGCCGCCGCGGCCAGAACGTCCGCCTCGCATCGCAGCTGACCGGCTGGGATATCGACATCATGACGGAAGCCGAAGAATCGGAACGCCGCCAGAAGGAATTCAACGAACGCACCGCGCTGTTCATGGAAGCCCTCGACGTCGACGAGATGGTTGGCCAGGTTCTGGCTTCGGAAGGCTTTGCCGCCGTCGAAGAGCTTGCCTATGTCGAACTCGACGAAATTGCCTCGATCGAAGGCTTCGACGAGGACACAGCCAACGAACTGCAGACCCGCGCCCGCGAATATCTCGAGCGCCTGGAAGCCGAAATGGATGCCAAGCGCGTCGCCCTCGGCGTTTCCGACGACCTGCGCTCGATCAACGGCATGACCGGCCAGATGCTGGTTGCGCTGGGTGAAGACGGCATCAAGACTATGGAAGACTTTGCAGGCTGCGCCGCTGACGATCTCGTCGGCTGGTCGGAACGCAAGGACGGCGAGACGAAGAAGTTTGAAGGCCTGTTCTCCAAGCTCGAAATCTCCCGCATCGATGCCGAACGCATGGTCCTGCAGGCGCGTCTTGCCGCCGGCTGGATCACCGAAGAAGACCTGGCACGCGAAGAAGAAGCGCTCGAAGTCGTGGAAGGCGCGGAACAGGACGCCTGAAGGCGTTCTGACCGTGAATCAAGCTGATGCTGCTTGAAGATCGCCATGTTGATTGAAGACAAGGACCCTGCCGGGGACATCGATGGTGAAGCAGTGAATGGCCGCATGTGCATCGTGACACGGCAGAGCGGAACACCGGAAACGCTGATCCGCTTTGTTGCCGGGCCTGATGGCCGGGTGGTGCCGGATTTGAAGAAGCAGCTGCCGGGTCGCGGCTGCTGGGTAACGGCGGAGCGGGCGGTGCTGGAAAAGGCAATCGCCAGGAAGCTGTTTGCCCGCGGGCTCAAGAAGGCGGATGTGACCGCCGGACCGGAGCTTGCCGATGAGGTGGACCGGCTGCTGTCGATGCAGCTTGGCGGCATGATGAACCTGGCGCGCAAGGCGGCACAGTTCATCACCGGCGCCTCGAAGGTCGAGCAAGCCGTGCGTGGACTGGCGGCGCTCGCCACATTCCATGCGGTGGATGCCGCAGCCGATGGGGTGCGAAAGATAGACCAGGCGCGCAAAGCGATGAGCTTTGTCGTCGATGATGGACAGGAAATACCCTCCTTTCGCTTCTTTACCGAGGCTGAAATGGAAGGGCTTTTAGGCCAGAATGCTTTTATCCATGCCGCAGCGCTTGCAGGGCAGGCGGGTGAGGGTGTAGTGAAGCGCGCAAACATGCTCGAACGATATCGGGGAACCGTCCCTGCTCGAGCCGTTGGCGCCGAATCTGGCTTGCCGACACAATGACGGGGGTCACCGGCGAAGGCCGGCACAACCGCGATTGCAAAACAGAAATTGAACGGCGGGGTCTGGTGATACGCATCCGGCCCTGATCTTAGGAACGGAACGGAATGACCGACAACAACGACGACAAGACATTCGGCGGAGCCAAGAAGACGCTTACCCTGAAGCCTTCCGGGGTGAGTCAGGGAACTGTTCGCCAGGACATGGGTCGCGGCCGCACGAAGGCTGTCGTGGTCGAAACGCGCAAGCGGCGGCCTATGCGGCCGGAAGACGAGAAGCCGGTCGTTCCGATCGCAACACCTGCTGCCCCTGTGGCACGCGTGGTCGAACCGCAGCGCCCGGCACCTGTGCCGCAGCAGCAACAGCCTGCGCGCCCGGCCCAGCCACAGCAGCAGCCGCGTCAGCAGGACAATCGCCAGGATAACAGCAACCGTCCGCGGGTCGGTGTAGTTCTCAACCAGCTTTCTGCTGGTGAGATCGACGCCCGCCGCCGTGCGCTGGCCGAAGCCCAGATCCGCGATGCCGAAGACGCCAAGCGCCGCGCTGCCGAAGAGGCACGCCGTGCCGCTGAAGAAGCCGAGCGTCTGAAGGCCGAACAGGCTGAAGCAGCCCGTCTCGCCGCCGAAGAGGCAGCCCGAACCCCTGCAGAACGCGAAGCCGAAAAGGCCGCAGCTGAAGCGGCAAAGGCCGCCGAAGTGGAAGCCGCCGCCGTTGCTGCGCGCAAGGCGGAAGATCAGGCCCGCGCCCAGGCAACAAAGCCTGCAACTACAACAACAGCAGCCACCCCGGCCGCTGGTGCCCGCCGCAAGACGGAAGGCGAGGATGACGAAGCTCGTCCGAACCGTGGCGCCACCACACCGGTGCGCGGCAAGGTCGTCCGTCCGGAGCCTGCCAAAGCTCCTGCCCGTCCGAAGACGGAAGAAGAACGCCGCAAGGGCAAACTGACACTGACTGCCGCTCTCGATGACGACGGCAATCCGCGCGGCCGCTCGATGGCTGCGACGCGCCGCCGGCAGGAAAAGTTCCGCCGCAGCCAGATGCAGGAAACCCGCGAAAAGGTCATGCGCGAGGTTATCCTGCCGGAAACCATCACCATTCAGGAACTGTCGCAGCGTATGGCTGAACGGGCCGTCGACGTGATCAAGTACCTGATGAAGGAAGGCCAGATGATGAAGCCGGGCGACGTCATCGACGCCGACCTTGCAGAACTCATCGCCGGCGAATTTGGCCATACTGTCAAGCGCGTTTCGGAATCCGACGTCGAAGAAGGCCTGTTCAGCGCCAAGGACGATGGCGATATGCAGCCGCGCCCGCCGATCGTGACCATCATGGGTCACGTCGACCACGGCAAGACCTCGCTGCTCGATGCCATCCGCAAGACCCATGTCGTATCGGGCGAAGCCGGTGGCATCACCCAGCATATCGGCGCCTATCAGGTCGAGCAGAACGGCAACAAGATCACCTTCATCGACACCCCCGGCCACGCCGCCTTTACCGCGATGCGTGCCCGTGGCGCCCAGGCGACCGACATCGCGATCCTCGTGGTGGCGGCCGACGACAGCGTTATGCCGCAGACGATCGAATCCATCAGCCACGCAAAGGCTGCCGGCGTTCCGATCATCGTGGCGATCAACAAGGTCGACAAGCACGAAGCCGATCCGCAGAAGGTGCGCAACCAGCTGCTGCAGCACGAAGTGTTCGTGGAAACCATGGGCGGCGAAGTGCTCGACGTCGAAGTCTCGGCCAAGACCGGCCTCGGCATCGATAAGCTGCTCGAAGCCATCCTGCTGCAGGCCGAAATCCTCGACCTGCGCGCCGATGCAGACCGCACGGCAGAAGGTACCGTCGTTGAAGCCCAGCTCGATCGCGGCCGTGGTGCAGTTGCCACCGTTCTCGTTCAGAAGGGTACCTTGAAGCCTGGCCAGATTATCGTTGCCGGCGATCAGTGGGGCCGTGTGCGCGCGCTGGTCAACGACAAGGGCGAACACGTCAAGGAGGCGCCTCCGTCGATGCCGGTCGAGATCCTCGGTCTTTCCGGTACGCCGCTGGCGGGTGACAAGTTCGCTGTCGTTGAGAACGAAAGCCGTGCTCGCGAAATCTCCGAATATCGCCAGCGCCTGACCCGCGACAAGGCCGTTGCCCGCGCAACCGGTCAGCGCGGCTCGCTCGAGCAGATGATGATGACGCTGCAGAATACCGGCCTCAAGGAATTCCCGCTGGTCATCAAGGGCGACGTGCAGGGCTCGATCGAAGCCATTGCCGGCGCACTCGACAAGCTGGGAACCGACGAGGTTCGTGCCCGCATCGTGCATTCGGGTGCCGGTGGTATCACCGAATCCGACATCTCGCTGGCGGAAGCATCGAACGCGGCCATCATCGGCTTCAACGTTCGTGCCAACGCCCAGGCCCGCACGGCCGCAGAACGCGCCGGTATCGAGATCCGCTACTACAACATCATCTACGATCTGGTGGATGACGTGAAGGCAGCGATGTCGGGCCTGCTGTCGCCAGAACGCCGCGAAACCTTCCTCGGCAATGCCGAAATCCTGGAAGTGTTCAACATCACCAAGACCGGCAAGGTCGCGGGTTGCCGGGTCATCGAAGGCAAGGTCGAACGCGGTGCAGGTGTGCGTCTGGTTCGCGACAACGTCGTTATCCACGAAGGCAAGCTCAAGACCCTCAAGCGCTTCAAGGACGAAGTTTCCGAAGTGCCGATGGGCCAGGAATGCGGTATGGCCTTCGAGAACTACGAAGATATCCGCGCCGGAGACACGATCGAGTGCTTCCGCGTCGAGCATATTACCCGCACGCTGTAAGCGCTTCCGGGTTAAACATATCGTTTCAAAATGGCGGCTTCGGCCGCCATTTTTCTGTCTGGCTTGCCGCCAATCAGAAGAATTCAGGCAAAAAAGCGCCACGAATGTTTCCACCCGCGGCGCGCCAATCGTTCAAGTCTTAGATCTGCTTACCGATCTTCGCATCAACCGACTGGGTGTTGGAACCACGGATTGCGAAGAAGAAGAAAATCGCGGCCCAGAGGATGGATTTCTCGGCGCCACCCAGGCCCTCAGCCTTCACGACGCCGTGGAAATATACGGTCACCAGCAGCACAATCATCGCGGCAAAGGATGCCGGGCGGGTGAAAAGCCCAATCGCGATCAGGATGCCACCGAAAAATTCCGTCGCGGCCAGCAGCGGTGACCAGAAGACGCCGGGGTAGAAGCCCAGGCTTTCGACCATGCCGACGGCACCCATTGGATTGATGATCTTGCCATAGCCGTGGGTGACGAGCAGAACGCCGGCAACCACGCGCAGCAATGTTTCGGCCGTCGTATCGAGCGGCAGATAGAACCGCTGCAGGGCGGGCAGCATGGCTGGCGGCCGGGTCGATGTAAGGTCAGTCATGTTGGCTCCTCTTGATTTTTGCAACGCCGCATTCTGTTGCCGCGAAAATTGCACCAATCAAGGGAGGCTCCCGCCAAAACATGATAAATTTAGTTAACAATGTTGTGAGGCATTCTTGATCACGTGCTGTTGCGGCCTCCTCCGCCGATGGATAACGTCCGCCAGCCTGATATCGCTACGGAAACCGCCATGACAGAAAAGCCACGTATCGCCATTCTCTACTGCACCCAGTGCAACTGGCTGCTGCGTGCTGCCTGGATGGCGCAGGAGCTGCTCTCCACCTTTGGTGACAGCCTGGGCGAAGTCGCCCTCATTCCCGGCACCGGCGGCAATTTTGAAATCCATGTCGGCGAGACGCTGATCTGGGAACGCAAGCGCGACGGCGGCTTTCCGGGGCCGAAGGAATTGAAGCAGCGCGTTCGCGACGTGATCGAACCAGGACGCGATCTCGGCCACACCGACCGGACCTGACACCTTGACCGCAAGTCTGCTTTTCGGCGTTTTCAGCGCCGCCTTTCTCTCCGCCACGTTGTTGGTCGGCGTCTCCGAAGCCGCATTGATCCTTGCCGCCCGGCAACCGGATGCGCAGATCATCGCTCTCTTTCTGGCCGCGACGGCGGGTAATGTGCTGGGCGCGGTTGTCAATTTCGTTCTCGGCCGCTTTCTGCTGCGTTTCGAGCATCGCCGCTGGTTTCCGGTCAGCCCGCTCAACCGGAAGCGGGCAGAGGCGCTGTTTGGCCGTTATGGCCGGCCTATCCTGCTATTCTCGTGGCTGCCCGTGGTCGGCGACCCGCTGACGCTGGTGGCGGGGCTTCTGCGTACCCCTTTCCCTGTCTTCATTGTCTATGTGACGATTGGCAAGGCGGCGCGCTATGCGGTGTTGTTATGGGCGTGGGACACGTTGACCACCTGACCGCCGCTCAAGTCAAAAGCGAAGAATGTTCCGCCGCGTTGTCCAACATGCGCCGTTTAGAAAGATTAGTCCTTCTGCAGACGCCGCTATGAGAAAGCATCCGCTCAGCACTTAGCCAAGAACGAAATTTCGAAATCCCGCTATCTGGTTCCGCATTTCACCGGAAGGGGTTTACTTGGTCGGTACTCCTGCTTCACATAACGGCCAGTATTTTTGTTTATTGGTGCTTTCGTGGCCATCCGGCTGCAAATTTGATGTCATTCGGCGTCCCAGCTGTTCAAGTGGCAGGATGCTCCCTTATTTCCTTTGATCACTCATGTGATTACTAAATCCTGGCAACGAAGCGGAGAATGGATTGAGTTTGAAATTCGGCACCAGCGGTCTGCGCGGCCTATCCATCGACCTCAACGGCCCTCCCGCCGCCCTCTACGCGACCGCGTTTGCCCGCTATCTCCTCTCGTCCGGCCAAGCGAAAATCGGCGATCCGATCCTGCTGGGCCGGGATTTTCGCGCCTCCAGCCCGGAAATTTCAGCGATCTGCGCTGGCGCATTGACCCGCTGCGGGTTGACCGTTCTCGATTGCGGGACCGTACCGACGCCGGCTCTCGCCCTTTATGGATTGGAGAGCGGTGCAGCAGCATTGATGATCACCGGCTCGCATATCCCCGCCGACCGCAACGGCATCAAGTTCTACCGCCCGAACGGGGAAATCTCCAAGATCGACGAGGACGCAATCGGCGCGGAAGCAGCAGCGCTCATGGCCCGCTCGGTCCCGATCGATGCGACGCCCGGCCCGGCCGCCGACCATGCCCGGCAGGCCGAGGCACTTTTCCTGGCCCGCAACGCCGCAGTCCTTCCCGCAGGCGCTCTGACCGGCCTGAAAGTCGGCGTGTATCAGCACAGCACCGTGGCACGCGACCTGTTCGTCGAGGTTCTGAGGGATTACGGCGCCGATGTCGTTGCACTTGGCCGCTCCGCCGATTTCATTCCAGTCGATACCGAAGCCGTTTCGCCCGCAACCATCGACTTGCTCAAGACATGGGCGGCCGAGCATCAACTCGACGCGATCGTCTCGGCCGATGGCGACGGCGACCGCCCGCTTGTCAGCGATGAAACCGGCCTACCGTTGCGCGGTGATCTTTTGGGCCTGATCGCAGCACAATTTACTGGCGCGACTGTTGCCGTGACGCCTGTCACCTCCAATTCGGGCCTTGAGGGCCAGCCAGGCCTCTCCATCCTGCGCACGCGCGTCGGTTCGCCATTTGTCATCGAGGGCATGCTGGAGGCGGTCCGCAACGGGAAAACCGGCGTCGTCGGCTTCGAGGCCAATGGCGGCACCCTGACCGCCACGGATTTCACCCTCAACGGCACCAAGCTTAGAGCCTTGCCAACGCGCGACAGCTTCCTGCCGGCGCTTGCCGTGCTTTCACTTGCCGCACGCAGCCAGCAGCCTCTCTCATCGCTTGCAGCAGGCTTTGCCCTGCGGGTGGCGCTGAGCGACCGGATCGAAAATTTTCCATTGGAGACGAGTGCTGCGCTGATGAGCCATCTCCGCTCAGGCCCGGACAATCTGGCAAGTTTTCTCGCCCCCATCGGAAAGCCGGAAACGCTCAGCGACGTCGACGGGTTGCGCGTGACACTGACCGATCGCAGCGTCGTTCACTTCCGCCCCTCGGGAAATGCACCGGAAATGCGCTGCTATGCGGAGGCGGAAACAGCCGATCAGGCAAAGCAGGTCCTCGAACAGGGGCTCGCTTGCATTCGCGCCTTTGGCGAGCGGCAGCCGGCAGCGTGATTGCAGCAAAGCTCGGCGAAATTGTTTGGGGAAAAATCATTCCCCTTCAACGGTTTGCTCAACTTTCCTACTCATTTTCAATGAAAAACTCAAAAACCCTGTTGACACAAAAGCGCGAGCCCCGTACACCCCCGCTCGTCGCCCAGATGGCGGAATTGGTAGACGCGCCAGCTTCAGGTGCTGGTACTCGAAAGGGTGTGGAGGTTCGAGTCCTCTTCTGGGCACCAATTTCATATTCGCAACTGCCCAGGCAGTTTCGAAGATCAAAAAAAGCCCGGTTCGCCGGGCTTTTTTTATATCTGAAATCGGACATTACCGGGAAGTTCCAAGCAACCTATCAGCCTTTGCGCGTCAGCATGACGTGGCGCGGGATTGTGCCGAACTGGCGGCGGAATGCGGTGGAAAAATTGGAAGCGGCCGAATAGCCGGCAATGGCACTTGCCTCCTGTACTGTCACTTCGCCGCCGTTCAAGGCCGCAAAAGCCCGCTCCAGCCGAAGCGTGCGGAGATATTCGAAGACGCTCTGGTTTTCAGAAATCCGAAACAGCCGCTGCAGGCCGCTGGCGCTGACACCGGCCGCGCGGGCGATCATTCCGACATTCAGTGGAGCGTCCCAGTGCACTGCGATGTAATCCTTGGCCCGATCCAGGCAGACCGCATCCTGGCGCGTGAGCAGCGCACCTCCCGGCGCACGCCGGCCGGCATGGAGCACCGCCGCCATGGTTTCGGCAACAAGCTCCACAGCGCGGCTTTCAAGGTAGAGATCGCGCATCGCCGGCAGGAGCGGCAATGGCGCAAATATCTGCCGGACGAGTTCAATCATCCGCGGTGTCAGCGTCCAGCGATGCTCGGCCAGATGCTCACGCATCAACCGTTCACCGCCCTTGGTGTCCGCGATCTCCTCCATGGCATCAAGATGCAGCCATTCCGGCGTTGCAGAAACGACGACATGCCGCAAATGCTGGCGCCCATGGGAGGCCCGCTTGAAGCTCTCCGGGTTGGCATTCATGATCGCGACGCCGCTTGCCACCCCCTTCTGCGCCTGAAACGTAAAATGCCTGTCGCCAATGGCAAGGTCGACATTGCCGTCGAGAAAGAAGATGCAGGACAACTCTTCGCCAAGCCGTGATGTCGCGGTGAAGGGCCGTTCCTCGATCGCATCGCTGACATGCAGCACCAACCCGCGGCGAAGTTCCCGATGCAGGAACTCGCCCTCCATCAACGTATCGTCGGGCGAGAGCTGGTCATCCGGGCTCTCCAGCACAACGCCGTCCTGACGCAGGAAATCGCGCACGCGCAACCGCTTGCCCGTACTGCGCAGTTCATAGCCAGCTTCCATGTCCGGTTGGATCGTGGAGGAGGTCATCGCCAACCCTTCGAAACGCATCATGCTCCCGGTTTGCACCGGGAATCTTACCAGCCGCCTTGCGCCCGTCGCCACGATGAAAACTTTGGCTACGAACAAAGATATCTGCGCGTTGCGCAAAGGTCTCTTCGTTGCCGATCATGGGACAAGTGCCCTAAAGCAATATCTTAACTTGATTTACTTGGTCAAGTTTACCAGAGATGCGAATGTGTGGGGACAAAGACATGAGCGGCGGCCAGAAAGCGGAATTTACCGTGGAATACCAGATGGGGCGGTTCAATCGAACCATCAGGCTCAACCGGAAGGACATTCTGCTGGCCTCGACGATAGCATTCGGCCTTACCATCCCTTGCCCCCATGCGTTCGCCCAGGAATCCGGCTCTGCCACGCCGCTCGAAAAGATCACGGTCGACCCGGGCAAGGACAATCCGAAAGGACCAGACCAGGGCATTGTCGCCAAGCGAACCTTGAGCGGCTCCAAGACCGACACGCCGCTTCTCGAAACACCGCAAGCCATCAGCGTCGTCACGCGCGACCAGATGGATGCACAGGGCGTCAATACCGTGGCGGAGGCCTTGCGTTACACGCCGGGCGTCTTATCGGATCCGAACGGCTATGACATTCGCTATGACTGGCTCTACATCCGCGGTTTCAACACCTATGGCACGGTATGGCTCGACGGACTGGTCCTGCCCGGTGATCCCAGCAACTATGCGACGCCCAGCATCAACCCTTATGCGCTGGAACGCATCGACGTGATCAAAGGACCGGCATCGGTACTTTATGGCCGCTCGATCCCCGGCGGCCTCGTCAACGAAGTCAGCAAGCGGCCACACACCGAAAGCCGCAACGAACTCGGTATCGAGACCTCCTCCCATGGCGGTATCCAGGGCACGTTCGACTTCACCGGCCCGGTCAGCGAGGGTAGCGACTGGTCCTACCGGCTGACCGGCCTTGGCAAAAACATGGGCACGCAGATTGACCGGGAGCGGGAACGCCAGTTGATGCTGGCGCCGAGCCTGACCTGGGCACCGACCGACCAGACGGAACTGACGCTTCATGGCTATTACCAGAAGGATCGGCCGAAGGATTTCAACCCTCGCTTTTATCCGGCCATCGGTACCCTGATCGAAAACCCGTTGGGGCAAATCCCGCTCGACCTGTTTCTCGGAGATCCCGATGCCAGCGTCTTCGAGCGCGATTTCTACACGCTGGGCTATGAATTCTCCCACGAGTTCAACGAGACCTGGACCGTGCGCCAGAACCTGCGTTACGGCCGCTCCAGCCAGAACATGTTCCTGGTGCTCGTCAATCCAGCCTTCGCCTATCAGCCCGACGGCCATACGCTGAACCGTGCCTCGGCCATTTCCGACGACTGGGTTTCGAGCTTCAACGTCGATACCCAGCTTGAAGCCCGCTTCGATACCGGCGCCTTCGATCACACCGCGCTCTTCGGGATCGACTATCTGAGAGCCGATTCCTCGACGACGTTCGGCAATGGGTTTGCTGGCGTGCCGCCGCTCGACTATCTCGACCCGGTTTATGGCGCCGGCTCCATCCCTAAACCCGCAATCCAGCGCTCGGGGCTTCAGGAACAGCGCCAGATCGGTTTCTATCTCCAAGATCAAATCCGCTATGACAACTGGATCGGCACCTTCGGCCTGCGCTACGATCTTTCCGACATCGATACGCAAAACCGGATGCTGGCCGGATCGCCGGCCGTCTCCAATGATGATCGTGAATTGACCTGGCGTGCGGGCCTCACCTATCTGTTCGACAGCGGCATCGCCCCGTATGTCAGCTACTCCACCACCTTCCTGCCTGCGCTTGGCTCCAGCCAGGCAGGTACGCCGTTCGAGGCGCAGAAGGCCGAGCAGTACGAAATCGGCGTGAAATACGAGCCGCCCGGCGGCAATGGCATGATCACCGCTTCGCTGTTCGATCTCACCCTGGAAAACGGCCTGACGCCGGATCCCACCAGCACCCTCTACAACGTCCAAACCGGAAAGCAGCGTGTTCGCGGCCTTGAGCTTGAAGCCAAATACGAGGTGACGCCTGAACTCGACTTGCTCGCGGCCTACGCCTATTCTCACTCCGAGGTGCTCGAAAGCACGAGCGCCATCGCCAAGGGCCGCGAGATGTTGCGCCTGCCGGAGCATCAGGCCAGCGCCTGGGTAAACTATCGCCCTTCCGTTATCGAAGGCCTATCGCTCAGCGCTGGCGTGCGCATGACATCCTCCTACCAGACCGACGCCAAATATCTCGAAGAACTGCGCATTCCTGGCCGGGCGCTTGTCGATATCGGGGCCCAGTATGATTTCGGCGCCATGGATACGGCATTTTCGGGAACAACGCTTCGCGTCAACGTGAGCAACCTTTTCGACAAGGAATATGTTTCCCATTGCCTCAACATTACCGGCGGAAGCTGCAACTACGGCGCAGGCCGGGCGGTCACCGCGAGCCTGAAATACGTATGGTAATCGTGCAATCATCGTCAGCCGCGAAAAGGGCTGCCAATTGGTTGGCGGCCCTCTCCCTGCTTGCCGCGTGTGGCCTCGTCTCGCTCCTCCTTGCAGCGCCTGCCCATGCCGAAATCCGGTTCACGGATGCGGCCGGACGGGAAGTACGCCTTGCCAAACCGGCTGAGCGCATCGCCACCAATGAGAGCTTGCTCATCCTGTCGCTCGCCTTGATCGAGCCCGACCCGATTTCCCGGTTGGCCGGCTGGGCGGCACCGCAGCGGATCGATCGAGGTTTCTACAACGACCTGAGGCAGCGATTTCCGGCGATCGACGGCATTCCCGTGGCCGGCGGAGTGGTGGCGTCGAAGACGTCGCCGGAAGCGATCCTTGCCGTCAGGCCGGATGTCTATCTCGTTTCCATCTGGGACAATGGCTGGATGGATATCGCCGCAACGCTAGAATCCGCCGGTGTGCCCGTCGTCTTTCTCGATGGACCGCACAACAACGGCAGTGGACCGGCCGACACGGCCATCTTTTCGCTCGAGCTTCTCGGCAAGGTCATTGGCCGTGAAGTCGAGGCTAGAAACTTCGGCGAGTTCCTCCGGCCGCACTATCAGCGCATCACCGATCGTACCAAGGGGGTTGCCCGCAAGTCGGTTCTTGTCGATGCCCATGCCGGGGCCATCTGTTGCTCGACGCCTGGGCGCGAAAACCGGATGACGGACTATCTACGGCTGGCCGGTGGCGAAAGCATTGCCGCCGATATGCCCGGCTATGATGGAAAACTCAGCGCCGAGTTCGTGCTGGAGAGGGACCCGGACATCTATATCGCCACCGGCGGCCCGCATCTTGCCGCTCAAGGAGGCCTCGTGCTCGGCGGTGACGTCAGTGCCGAGGCGGCAGCCCAATCCTTCACCCGTGTCATCTCCAACGACGTGCGCACCCACTTCACGGCGGTACGTGAGGGCCGGGCTCATGCCGCGTCTCATCAGCTTTCGATTTCCGTTCTCAATATTCTGGTCTTCCAATGCTACGCGAAATGGATTCATCCGGACCTCTTCGAAGATATCGCCCCTTCTGAAACCCTCGCCGAGATCAACAGGCGCTTTTTGAGCGTACCGCTCAACGGCACCTTCTGGCTCGACTTCGACGCTTCGCGGTTGCCGCAATAAAAGGACAATTTAATGGACGGCAAAATCTACACGGCGCAGGCAGTCATCGACCTCGTCGATCCGCAGACAGTGATCCAAGAACTGTGCAAGCACATGCGCGAACACAATGCCGAAATCAGCGAGGAATCCGGCGATGTCTTACTGCGTCTTTCCGGCTGCAGTGCCCGCTTCTCGGCCGATGGCGCAATGACGCGCATCAACATCGAAGCGCCGGACTTCGAGCACCTCTATTTCGCGCGCATGACTGTTGCTTCCCACATTCTCGAATTCGCAGGGGAGACCGTCCCAGAAATCTGTTGGAATGGCGATCATGGCGATGCCGAGCGGCCGCCGAATTTTCAGACCCTGACGGTTACCGATACCCGGGACGTGACACCGCATATGCGCCGCATAACTTTCCGCTGCGAAAACGCGGCACGCTTTGCCAACCTCGACGCGCTGCACCTGAACCTGCTGATCCAGCAGCCCGGCCTTGCCGAACCGCAATGGCCCTTTGTCGGGGCAAGTGGCCTCATCGAATGGGAGCGGCCGGACCTGAAACCGTCCATGCGAAAATACACCGTGCGCTCGATAGACCTTGCGACCAGCCAACTCGATATCGACTTCGTGCTGCACGCCGATGCCGGACCGGGATCGAGCTTTGCCGAGGCCGTCACCATCGGGATGGAAGTCGGCGTACTCGGTCCTGGCGGTGGCGGGCTTATGGATGCAGATTGGTATTTGTTTGCGGGCGACGAGACCGCCATTCCAGCCATTGCCCGCATGCTGGAAAACCTGCCCGCCGATTCATCCGGCGCCGCCTATCTTGAAGTTTCGGATGCCGCCGAAATCCAGAACCTGCAGACGCCTGTTGCCATCGGCATTCACTGGCTGATCCGCAACGCAGAAAAGCCCGGCAGCCTCCTTGTCGAAGCCCTCCGGCAAACGCACCGCCCCCAGGGCGACGAAAGCATATATCTTTGGGCCGCCTGCGAATTTTCAGCCTTCAAAACCATCCGGCAACTCGCGCGCCAGGACTGGAAACTGAAAAACGACCAACATCTCGTCGTCGCCTATTGGCGGGAAGGCACAAAATCTTAAAAGATGATTTATTTTATCATATTTTCCTTGCCAATAACTTGACAATTATAATCATCTTAAATAGCCGAGGTATCGTAGGTATATTCAACTGTTGGGGGCAATGAATGACGATCAATATTTCCGTCACGGACGTCAACAAGGACGGCACCGGCGTCAACGTACTCGCTTATCTCGCAAAATTTGATAGCAGCTTCTCGCCGGCCGGCCGGGGCTCGTTCAGTGGATCCAGCGGCCTGTCGGGCAAGCAATATGCAGCACTCGATGCAAAGGGCACCGGCGTGGTCTTTGATGCCGGTAAAACCGACTGGGCCTATGACATGGCGACCCATCAGGTTGGTGGCTCGCTGGATGGGTTGCGCTTCGGCACCTCGACCAAGCTCGACACGGGAAAGCAGGTCTTCACCCAGTCCACCGACCTGAAGATTTCCGGTCTTAGCCTGGAAACGAGTGCGGATGCCAATGCTCTGCGCTCCAGCCTGACGTCCTCCGATACCAAGGGCCTGTTGGCCCTGCTCAAGAAGGACAGCATCTCATTCTCCGGCAGCACCGGTAACGACGTGTTCAAAGGCTTCGGCAAGGGCGACACTCTGAGTGGCGGCAAAGGCAACGACACGCTGTATGGCGAAGGCGGCAACGACACGATCAAGGGCGACGCTGGCAACGACATACTTAACGGTGGCGCCGGCAATGACATTCTGACTGGCGGCAGCGGCAACGACAGGCTGACCGGCGGAACAGGCAATGATACCCTGGCGGGCGGCGCCGGCAAGGATACCTTTATCTTCAAGGCTGGTTCGGGCAAGGACACCATCTACGATTTCCAGGCTGGCAAAAGCACGGCAGGTGACGTCTTGAGCCTGGACAAGAGCGTCCTGGCATCGTTCACCGCCGTCAAGGCAGCGGCAGTCGACACGGCCGATGGCGTTCTGATCAAATTCGGTACGGGCTCGATCCTCCTGGAAGGAGTCGACAAGGCAGACCTTCACGCCAATGACTTTTTCTTCGTCTGATTGATCACCGGACCTTGATTCGATCGGCCTGAAACCTGAGCATTCGTTCACGGTTTCAGGCCGATTTTTTTGTCCGGCCGCGATACCTGAAGGCTGGCTGGCGTTTTGCGAAAAGCCATGAGAGGCACGGGTTCCCCTGCACCCAAATACAAAATTTCGCTGAGGCGGCCTCAATATGAGGAGCCCTATTGAAATCGCATTTTCCAAATCCTATCTGGGCAGCATGTCCGGTCCGTTAAGAAATCGGGACCGCGTTCTCTCGAGCGATTGGCGAGCCAATCCAGCGGGTGCAGTTGTAGTCAAGATGAAGCCTCTGGCGGTAAACCGCTGGAGAGTTTTACTATGCGTGCACTAACCATCTGGTTTTTTCAAAAGCCTGCATTAGTATGTGCTCCCATGATGGACACGCGCTTCTCTTCGGCTCTGCAAATCATTATTACAGTTGCCGTCAACGAAAGAAATAATATCCGCTCAACGAGCGATACGCTGGCAGCGAAGCTCGATGCCAAGCCCAGTCTCGTGCGCAAGCTGGCCGCACCGTTGATGCAGAAGAATATTCTTGTGTCGTCTGAAGGATATCAGGGAGGTTACCGGCTTGGCCGGTCCGCCAGCGCGATTTATCTGAGTGAAATCTATCTTGCAGTCACGCCAGACAAGAAAATATGGGGTACGCGTGAGGATATTCCAGCCGAATGCTTTGTCTCAAGCAATATGAACGAATGGTCGGCAAAGCTGAGCAAGAAAGCCGAGCAGGCCCTGCTGGGTCTTCTTGAGGAAAAATCTGTGGAGGATGCCATCTCGGAACTGGCGACCATCGATGGCGGCAAGTGTCCAGTCGGAAGGGCGATCGCGCCCTGAGGCAGAATCACATGCGGCCGTGCGGGACGGCCGGAGGGAACCGGACCGTCCCCGTCACTGATCGGAGGTCAGTCAAATCCGTGACGAACCGGTGGCTAGCCGCGCCTTCACGCGACCAGCCGGATCTTGAAGCGTAACTTAGAAGTCGCGCTGCAGACGCACGAAGCCGAACACTTCGTCATCGCCATCGTCTTCGTCGTGGTACTGGAGGCTCACCTTGGTCTTCAGGCCGTCGGTGATCTTGTAGTCGACGGTCACGCCGCCGGTCCAGGCATCACCACCACCGAAGTCGTTGCCGTTCAGGTCGATGTTGCTGAAGTACTGAACACCAGGCGTGATCGAGAACTTTTCGTTGACCTTCAGTTCGTACTGAGCGCCAACAGTCCATTCGGACTCTTCGTAGTAGTAGTTGGCGCCGGTAGCATACGCACCGTAGATGCCGAGCTGGCCTGGGCCGAGATCAGCATAGATGATCGCGCGGATAGCACCTTCTTCGCTATCGGTGTCATAACCGCCAAGCAGGTAGGCGGTGACAACGCCAACCGTACCGGAAACCTGGCCGGTGATACCGACATTGTTCGGACGCGCGGTGTCTTCCAGCTCTTCCACAGCGATACCGGCCTTGAAGGCGTCGGTTTCGTACTGGTAGCGGATGGCGTTGTGACGGGTTTCGTTGCTGGCGATCAGGTCGGTTTCGCCGCTCAAGTCGTCATCCCACCAGCTGTACTGCATACCAACGCGCAGGCCGGCGATTTCGATGTAACCCTGGTCGAGGAAGGTATTGTTGTTCGAAGAACCGGAAGAGTTGCGAGCGTTTGTACGAAGCGCAACGAGGCTGGACAGCGTGCCGAATTCGGTGTCGTTCTTTGCTTCGAACTCAAGCTGTGCGCGCGTAAAGGTATTCCAGTCAGACGAACCGGACTGATCACGGCCGAAGTCGGTCTGGAAGCGGATATAACCGCCGATCTTCAGGCAGGTTTCCGTTCCCGGAATGTAGAAGTAGCCGGTGCCGAACGCGTCGCAGACGCGGACGTATTCCGCCGGCTCAGGTTCAGCAGCAACGATAGCGTCGGCTGCAAATGCACCGTTTGCTGTGGTCAACGCCGCAGCAGAGGCAAAAAGAATAGCCTTCATAGTCATTTCGGATCCAATCAAGTTTCGATCGGGCACAGGCTTTCGTGGCTGAAAAATCAGCGTCCCCCACCCCAAATATCGATTCAAGCCCCAATGGCAGCGGCCGAAACCGCACGCCGAGATTACATAGGCCAAGAACTGTAACAATAAAAATTACAGTCATATTCTCGTCACATTGATGGTTGGGATTTTGAGTGTTGCCGAAACGCAACGCCCTGATGCACAGGATCGTGAGTACCCTCACTACCTTAGATGCACGCACGACCACTCCACAAACCCTGGTGGGTGTGACCGGTAACATTTAGAGCTTTCAGGTAGTGACCATTCGGCGAAACCGCAAGTAGGACGCCCTGACGTTTTCGTGAAGGCCGTCAAAACACCGCAATGCGCACGAATCTTGCGGGCCAACGGAGTGGCACGCAGCATTATGATACTGCAGGCTCAACACCGTCCCATAAGGCCGCCTCAGAACGAATCACTTCGCCATTTCCATTCGAGGCCCCCGGCTCCAACGAATCGCGCTTGACACAGATACGGTGCCCGTATTTTAATCTTGCCAACGGATTAAGCACTTCCTTGACATGACCTCATGGTCGACGGGCAGTTTGGCCCCACGATGCTCCCATCACAGATGGGTTCTGCGTCGTGGGGTTTTTGGTTTTTGGCGGATCAATGAACAACGCGGTAAAAATAGGCATCCTTTATTCCACGACCGGCCCCTATGCCGAGATCGGACGCGACGCACGTGACGGTGCCGACTTTGCCATCGAAGAGGTCCGCGCGCTCCATGGCAACGCCATCAAGCCGGTTGTCATCGATCCCCATGCCGATATCACCGCTTACCTCGAAGGTGCGCGCGCAATGCTGCGCGATCACGGTTGCCGCCACATCATCGGAACCATCACCTCGCTCGCCCGCAAGGAGGTCATTCCTCTTGTCGAAAAACATGACGGTCTGCTCTGGTACATGTGCCCTTACGAGGGCTTCGAAGCCAATGACAATGTCATCTATACCGGCGGCTGTCCCAACCAGCACCTCTTGCCGCTGTTCGATTACCTGATCCCGCGCTTCGGCCGCCGTCCCTATCTCGTTGGCGCCAATTACGTCTGGGGCTGGGAAATGAACCGGCTGGCCCGCGAGCTGATCGAGGATGCTGGCGGCGAGGTGCTTGGCGAACGGTACCTGCCGCTGGAGGAGACTGCCGTCGAGCGCATCGTGCTGGATATCGAGCAGCGCCGGCCAAGCTTCATCCTGAATAATTTCATCGGACCGTCGAGCTACGCCTTTCTCGCCGCCATCCGCGCGCTTGGCGCCCGCAACCCGGCCTTCCTCCCGGAAAATTGCCCGGTCGTCAGCTGTGACCTGCAGGAAAGCGAAATTCCCCATATCGGTCTCGGTGTTGCCACCGGCCAGCTTTGCGCGGCCGCCTATTTCGATACGGTCGCAACGCCTGAAAATGCCGGCTTCAAGGCCCAGGTGGCAGCCAAACTTGGCAGCCAGCGGCGTATTTCGAGCGTTTTCGCCAGCGCCTATGCCTCAGTCAAGCTTTGCGCAGAGGCGATCCTTGCTGCCGGCACGGATGACCCAACCGCCGTCGCACGTCAATTGTCGGCCGCACCTCTGCCAACCGTTCTCGGGCCGATCCTGATCAATCCCGATACCCGTCATGCGGCACTGCCCTTCCATCTCGGCCGGATCAATGATGAAGGCGGCTTCGATATCATCGCCTCACAGCCGGCCATCGCCGCTGATCCTTATCTGACGAACCGCCGCAGCCGGATGCCGTCGCCTTTGAGGATCGTGTCATGAGGGAAACACCGAATTTCACCGGCTGGCGTGCCACCATCCTGCACCGGGAAGACAACACGACCGAACGGCTGACACGCCAACTGAAGCTCATCGGCTTTCAGGTGACGGTCCAGTGGCAGCCACTCGACGCCACCGACCTGCCGGATGTCGTGCTTGTCGATGCCGACCAGGGCTGGGACGGCCTGTTGCCGTGGAACGGCGGCAGTGCACCCTGCCCGTTGGTGGCACTGCTCGGCTCGGAAGCACCCGGCCGCATCGCCTGGGCGATGGAGCAGGGTGTCGGTGCCATCATTGCAAAACCACTGGCTTCCTCCGCCGTCTACCCTGCCCTGGTCATGGCACTCGGCATTCACCGCGAGCGCAAGGCGGTCATCGACAGGATGAACCATCTGGAAGAGCGCGTCCGTCTGCGGCCGCTGGTTCATGCCGCCGTCGAGCGCATCATTGCGGTGCGCAAGGTCAATGAGGAGCTCGCCTATACCATCCTGCGCAATTGCGCGATGCAGCGGCGGATGCCGATGGAGCAGGTTGCGGCCTCCATCCTCGGTGGCGCCGAGCCCCTGCCGGAGGCCGGTTGATGCGCATTCTGAAAAGCATGATCCGCCAGCCGTCAGCGCTGTTCGGCCTGGCCGTCGTTGCCCTCGTCGTCTTCATGGCGGTCGCAGCGCCGCTGATTGCGCCTTACAATCCCGATGAGCAGATGTTTGACGGCCTGACGCTGGAAGGCGCTCCGCTGCCGCCCAGCGCCCAGTTCCTGCTCGGCACCGACACGCTCGGCCGTGACCTGTTCTCACGCCTTCTTTATGGTGCCCGCACATCGCTGATCATCGGCCTCGTTGCCAACGGAATCGCGGTTGC
This sequence comes from Rhizobium sp. Root1334, assembly GCF_001426665.1. Classification (GTDB taxonomy): domain Bacteria; phylum Pseudomonadota; class Alphaproteobacteria; order Rhizobiales; family Rhizobiaceae; genus Pararhizobium. The sequence goes on from NZ_LMEY01000001.1 coordinate 1,319,622, forward strand.
GATAGGCCTCCTGATCGGCATCCTCTCCGGTTACATGCGCGGCCTTTTTGGCAATGCGCTGATGCGCTTCACCGATCTGATGATGGCGTTCCCGGCGCTGCTTCTGGCGATCGTGCTTGCAGCCCTTCTGCGCCCCAGCCTCTGGATCGTCGCCATGGTGATCGCACTGGTCAACTGGGTGCAGGTGGCGCGCATCGTCTATACCGAAACCCGCGGCCTGGTGGAGCGTGACTTCATCCTGGCAGAGCGCTCGCTCGGCGCTGGTCATGCCCGCATCCTGTTTCATCATATCCTGCCGCATCTGATGCCGACGGCAATCGTCTGGGGCACGCTCGGCATCGCCACGACCGTGCTTCTCGAAGCGACGCTCTCCTTCCTTGGCATCGGCGTGCAGCCGCCCACGCCCTCCTGGGGCAATATCATCTTCGAAAGCCAGAGCTATTTCCAGGCCGCCCCCTGGCTGGTGTTCATTCCCGGCGCCGTCATCCTGTTGACTGCACTGTCCTTCAACCTGGTGGGCGATGCGCTGCGCGATATCCTCGACCCCACCCAGCGCGGGAGGGGCTGAGATGATTTTCCTGATCCTGCGACGGCTCGTCCAGACGGCACTGATCCTGTTCGGTGTCGCGGCCATCACCTTCCTGCTGCTCTACGCCCTGCCTGCCGATCCTGCCCGGATGATCGCCGGCCGCAGTGCCACGGCGCAGACGGTTGCCAACATCCGCCACGAACTCGGCCTCGATCAGCCGTTGCTTGCGCAATTCTGGAATTATCTGGTGGCCCTCACCGAGGGCAATCTCGGGCGTTCCTATGCACAGAAGACCGATGTCGGCGCGCTGATCGCGGCCCGGCTTCCGGCCACCCTGATCCTGATGGCGGCGGGTATCTTCGTCGAAGTTGCGCTTGGGCTCATTCTCGGCGTGATCGCTGCGGTCCGCCGCGGCGGCCCGGTCGATCGGCTGGTGATGATGGCCTCCTTCGTCGGCGTGTCGGCACCGCAATTCGTCGCCGCCCTTCTGCTTCTCTATGTCTTTGCGGTCACGCTCGCCTGGTTCCCGATGAGCGGCTTCGGCACGTTTGCCCATGTCGTGTTGCCCGCCACCACGCTCGGCATTCTCGGCGCCGGCTGGTACGCCCGCATGGTGCGCTCGGCCATGATCGACGTGCTTAATCAGGATTACGTTCGCACCGCCCGCGCCAAGGGGCTGTCGTCCGTCCGGATCGTCTTTCGCCATGCGCTGCCCAATGCGCTTCTCCCTGTGATCGCGATGATCGGCATCGATATCGGCCAGTTCATGAGCGGCGTGGTCGTGGTCGAGGCCGTCTACGGCTGGCCGGGCATCGGCCAGCTCGCCTGGCAGGCGATCCAGCAGGTCGATATCCCGATCATCATGGGCGTGACGCTGGTTTCGGCGCTTGCCATCGTCATCGGCAATCTCGTCGCCGACCTGATCGCGCCACTCATCGATCCGCGCATTCGTGCGCGCTAACCATCAGCAACCAAAAAGGGGAACTCAAAAATGTTCAAACGCTGGCTTAGACACTCGACAATCGCAATGGCGCTTGCCTTCACGCCGCTGCCTGCCTTCGCGCAGGATGCCATCAAGCAGGGTGGCGATGTCGTCATCACCTACAAGGACGATATCGCCACGCTCGATCCGGCCGTCGGTTATGACTGGGTCAACTGGTCGATGATCAAGAGCCTCTATTCGCGCCTGATGGATTATACGCCCGGCACGCCGGACCTGATCCCGTCGCTCGCCGAGAGCTTTACCGTTTCGCCCGACGGGCTCACCTATACATTCAAGCTGCGCAAGGGCGTAAAATTCACCAACGGCCGCGAACTGGTGGCCTCCGACGTCAAATATTCGATCGAGCGTGCCATCGATCCGAAGACGCAAGGCCCCGGCGCCGGCTTCTTCGGCGCCATCAAGGGGTTTGATGCCGTCAGCGGCGGCACGTCGCCGACGCTTGAAGGGATCGCAACGCCGGATGATTCGACCGTGATCTTCACTCTGTCGCGTCCCGACGCCACCTTCCTGCATGTGCTCGCCATCAACTTCGCCTCCGTCGTGCCGAAGGAAGCCGTCGAAGCAGCAGCCGGTGATTTCGGCAAGAAGCCGGTCGGTTCGGGCACCTTCGTCTTGAAGGAATGGACCGTCGGCCAGCGTCTCGTGTTCGAGCGCAACCCGGATTATTTCGTCAAAGATATGCCGCATATCGACAAGTTCACCGTCGAAGTCGGCCAGGAGCCGCTGGTGGCGCTGCTGCGCCTGCAGAAGGGTGAGGTCGATATCGCCGGCGACGGCGTTCCGCCAGCCAAGTTCCTTGAAATCAAGAACTCGCCGGAAGGTGCAGAGATCATTGTCGATGGCGCGCAGTTGCACACCGGCTATATCACGCTCAACACCAAAGTGGCCCCGTTCGACAATGTGAAGGTCCGCCAGGCCCTCAACATGGCCATCAACAAGGAGCGCATCACCCGCATCCTCAACGGCCGCGCCACCGCCGCCAACCAGCCGCTGCCGCCACTGATGCCGGGTTATGACAAGACCTTCACCGGCTATGCCTTCGACGTCGAGAAAGCCAAGGCGCTGCTCGCCGAGGCTGGCTTCCCGGATGGTTTTGAGACCGTGCTCTACTCGACCAACACCGATCCGCAGCCGCGCATCGCCCAGGCGATCCAGCAGGATCTCGCCGCGATCGGCGTCAAGGCCGAGGTTCGCGCCCTGGCACAGGCCAACGTGATCGCCGCTGGCGGTACTGAGGGCGAAGCACCGATGATCTGGTCGGGCGGCATGGCCTGGATCGCCGACTTCCCGGATCCGTCCAACTTCTACGGCCCGATTCTTGGTTGCTCCGGCGCGGTTCAGGGCGGCTGGAACTGGTCCTGGTATTGCAACAAGGATCTCGATGCTCGCGCGATTGCCGCCGATTCGATGTCGGACCCGGCCAAGGCCGCCGAGCGTCAGGCCGAATGGGGCAAGATCTTCACCGATATCATGGCGGATGCGCCGTGGATCCCGGTCACCAACGAACGCCGCGTCGTTGCCAAGTCGCCCCGCATGGGCGGTGACGGCGACATCTACGTCGATCCGACCCGCGTCATCAACTACGACGCGATCTTCGTGAAGGACGAGTAAGACAGCGATTACGGCTCCGGTGAATTGCCCGGAGCCGTAATCGTCAGGGGCGCACAAGGATGCAGCCTCTTCTCCCCAACGGGGAGAAGTGCCGAGCGAAGGCGAGGCGATGAGGGGGCGGCGCGGCACATTACGAGTGCTTGGCCCCCTCATCCGGCCCTTTGGGCCACCTTCTCCCCGATGGGGAGAAGAGAGGGGCATGCCGCTCCTGCCAACCGAGAATAACGATATGCGAGCACGTCAGTGATTCGATGGGCCGCGCTTCTAAGGGAGAACAACCAATGTGCGTCGCCTGCACCCATACCATTCACCGCGCCCAGCACAATTTCGGCTGGAACAGGGATTTCAAGCCGGCTGTCGTCGCCAAGCCCGGTGAGACCATCCATTTCGAATGCCTGGATTCCTCCGGCGGCCAGCTGGGTGCCGGATCGACGCTCGAAACCTTGGCAGCACTCGATTTCAACAAGATCAATCCCGTCACCGGCCCGGTCTATGTCGAAGGTGCAAAACCCGGCGATGCCTTGAAGGTGACGATCCGCCGCTTCATTCCGTCCGGTGTCGGCTGGACCGCCAACATTCCGGGCTTCGGCCTGCTCGCGGACCAGTTCAAGGAGCCGGCCCTGCATATGTGGTCCTACGATCCGCACAGCATGGCGCCGTCGCTTTACGGTCCCGGTGGCAAGGTGCCGCTGAAGCCCTTTGCCGGAACGATCGGCGTCGCGCCAGCCGAGCCCGGCCTTCATTCCGTCGTGCCGCCGCGCCGCGTCGGTGGCAATCTCGATATCCGCGACCTGACCTCGGGCGTGACGCTCTATCTGCCGGTCGAGGTTGACGGCGCGCTGTTTTCGATCGGCGACACCCACGCCGCGCAAGGCGATGGCGAAGTCTGCGGCACCGCCATCGAAAGCCAGATGGAGGTTGAGGCGACGATCGAGCTGGTCAAGGATGCGCGTCTGCAAAGTCCACGCTTCACCACCACTGAGCCCGTCACCCGCCATCTCGATGGCATGGGCTATGAAGTCACCACCGGCATCGGCCCGGACCTGATGACCGGTGCCCGCGAGGCGCTGATGCGGATGATCGACCTGCTCGGCTCCGAACACGGCATGAACCCCGTCGATGCCTACATGCTCTGCTCGGTCTGCGGTGATCTCCGGATCAGCGAAATCGTCGATATGCCCAACTGGGTCGTCTCCTTCTATTTCCCAAGGATCGTGTTCGCGTGACATCTGCTGCCCCCGTTTCCCCATCCGTCCTCACCGTCGACAAGCTCTGCGTCGATGCCCGCACGCCGGAAGGCCGCAGGCGGGTTCTCGATGATGTCAGTTTCGATCTGAAGCTGGGGGAAACGCTCTGCATCGCCGGTGAAAGCGGTTCAGGAAAATCGGTGACGTCGCTGGCCATCATGGGGCTCCTGCCGAAGGCGTCGTTGCAGTTCGCCTCCGGCAGCATCGCGCTTCAAGGCCGCGAACTCTCGCGTCTGTCCAACAGCGCGATGCGCAGTGTCCGCGGCGGTGATGTCGCCATGGTGTTTCAGGAGCCGATGACCTCGCTCAATCCGGTGATGACCATAGGCGCACAGCTGACCGAGGCCATTCGCGAACATCAAGGATCGGACGGCGGCAGCGCCGATGCGGTGGCGCTGCGCATGCTTGATGCCGTGCATATGACCGATCCGGCAAGACGGCTGAAACAATATCCGCACGAACTATCAGGCGGCATGCGCCAGCGCGTGATGATCGCCATGGCGCTCTCCTGCCGTCCGAAAGTACTGATCGCCGACGAACCGACGACGGCACTCGACGTGACGGTCCAGGCGCAGATCCTCAAGCTGATGGACGAGCTGAAGCGGGAATTCGGCGCCTCGATCATTCTCATCACCCACGACATGGGCGTCGTCGCCCAGATGGCCGACCGCGTCGTCATCATGCAGAGCGGCCGGATCATCGAACAGGGTGGCGCGTTGCCGATCTTCAATGCACCAACGCAGCCCTACACCCGCGACCTGCTGGCCGCCGTCCCCCGGCTCGGCGCGCATGCCGGCACAGACGGGCCGCCGCGTATCAGCCCCGTGGTGGCTGAGACGCCTATGCTGGATCGCGCGCCGGTGCTCACCGTGCGCGGGCTGGACGTCACCTATGGCAAGGCAACCGGCTGGCTTTCAGGCAAGAAGCCACCCGCATCCGCCGTCAGCGAGGTCTCCTTCGATATCCTGCCTGGCCAGACGCTCGGCCTCGTCGGCGAAAGCGGCTCTGGAAAATCCACCACCGGCAAGGCGGTGCTCGGCCTGATCCCGTTTACCGGCGATGTCGTCATCGACGGCCAGAATATCGGCGGCCTCAGCCAGCGCCAGATGCGGCCGGTGCGGCGCAGCGCCCAGATGATCTTTCAGGATCCTTACGCCTCGCTTGATCCGCGCATGGCGGTCGGTGCCGCGATTGCCGAACCGCTGATCATCCACGGCCTGGCCAACAAGGGCGAACGCGACGACCGCGTCGCCGAGTTGCTGCGGCGGGTCGGCCTGCAGCCGGATGCCGCCAGCCGCTATCCGCATGAATTTTCCGGCGGCCAGCGCCAGCGCATCTGCATCGCCCGAGCGCTGACGCTCGGCCCGAAACTCATCGTCGCCGACGAGAGCGTGGCCGCCCTCGACGTTTCCGTGCGTGCCCGCGTGCTCGACCTGATGCTGGAACTGCAGGAAACGATGGGGCTTGCCTATCTCCTGATCTCGCACGACATGGCGGTAATCGAGCGCATGTCCCACAATGTCGCGGTCATGCGCGCCGGCCGCATCGTCGAAATGGGATCGCGCCGGTCGGTCTTCGAAAACCCGGCCGATCCCTATACCCGCGCCCTGATGGCCGCCGTGCCAATCCCAGATCCGGCATTGCGGCAGGTCGCGTGACGCGACTGCCAAACAACCACTTCCGTAGCCGGATAAACAACAACGCCGCTACGGGAGGACCGCGAGGGAATCACGTTCGATCAGGTTGCAATCCATCTTGGTCAGCGGATAACCGTCCTTGCCGGATGTCCGGCGCTTGCCAAGCTCGGAGATCGCCCAGGCGCCCATCGCCCGGTGTGGCAGGATCAGGGTGGTGAGCTGCGGCCGCAGATGGCGGCAGAGTTCGTCATCGTCATAGCCGATCACCGAGACATCCTGCGGGATCCTGAGGCCTGCGTCGCGCAGCGCGTTGTAGCAGCCGGATGCCATCTTGTCGTTCTGGCAGAAGAAGGCGGTCGGCCGATCCTTTAGCGCGAGAAACCGCTGCGTCGCCTCAAAACCCGAGGTCGGTGACCAGTTGCCTTCGCCGACCAGATCCGCATCATAGGCGATACCGGCCTTGGCCAGCGCTTTCCTGTAGCCCTTCAGCCGGTCTTGCGCCGCTTGCATGAACGGTTCCCCGACAATGGTGGCAATGCGGCGATGGCCGAGCCGGATCAGCGTCTCGGTCGCAGCAAAGCCACCGGCAGTTTCATCAGGAATAACGCTGGGGAAACGGCTTTCCGGCGCGTAGCAATTCAAAAGCACGACAGGGATTTGAAGGTTCTCGAGAAAAGAAGGCGGCGCCACCTGCCGGGTAAAGATCGTCATGTAGATCAGCCCTTCGATGCCACTGCGCAGCATCGCCTCCACTGCCTTTTCCTCGCGCTCCGGATTGCCCATCGTCTGGGCAACCAGAATGGTCGCCCCCTCGTCCCAGCAGGCCTGCCGCGCGCCTTCGATCGCATTGACCGATTCCGGCGTCGTCGCCAGCTGATCGCAGAGGAATCCGATGGTGCCACTCCCCAGATTGCCCAGCACCGGCCGATGGATCAGCGACGATGCGCCATAGCCCAGCGTCCGGGCCGCCTCGATGACCTTGCCGCGTGTCTCCGCCGAAATGGTCACGCCGGTCGCATTGTTGAGAACGAACGACACCGTCGCCTGCGAGCATCCCGCCAGCCGTGCAACATCGGTCATCGTCACGCGGCGCGGCGGCTTCTCATGTTTGGTTTTTTTCAAGACTGCATTCCCCGGCTGTGAGGGAAACCTATCTTATTTATTCTCATAAGCATATTGACTAATAATTATTAGTTACATTAGGCTTGAGCATCGGAGGAGAACGATCATGAACGCACCGGCACGATTTGACCTGCAGGACAACCTCAACGCTCTGAAGGAGGACGGCATCACCGGCCTCAAGGGCGCTTTTGCGCCCGAATGGGCCGACGCGATGCGACAGGATATGATGACCGCCTTCTGGTCGGCCATCCAGCGGCCCGGCGGCGCAGTCGGCCGAGGTCCCCGGCGCTGGTATGTGGAAATCCATCCGCAGGATTTTGGCGGGTTCGTCGATCTGATTATGCATCCCTGGGTCATCGCCATGTGCGAGGCAGCGCTCGGTCCGGACTACCAGATCGTCGAAATCGGTCTGGACGTGCCGTTCGAAGGCGCGAAATACCAGCCATGGCACCGCGACTTTCCCTCGCCGGAAGACACCTATGTGGACCGCCGCATCACCTCGCTCGCCTTCAACCTGACCGGCGTCGATGTCACGCCCGACATGGGGCCGTTCGAGGTAGCGCCCGGCACGCAGTATGACGACGGCCGCGGCTGGAAGCACGAGATGTTTCCCGACAAGGCGCTCTGGGGCCGCTTTCAGGACCGCGCCACCCGCAAGTTCCCGCAGCGCGGCGACATTTCCTGCCGCTCGGCCCTGACGGTTCACCGCGGCACCGAACACCTGTCGCCGATTGCCCGGCCGGTCATGGTGCTTGGGGTCGATGCACCCGGTGCCGGTCATGCCGAACTGCACGACATGATGGTGACGCAGGATTATTTCGATGCACTGCCGGAAAAGGCAAAAAAGCACCTCGTCTGCCGCGTCGTGGACGAACTGGTGCCGATCAGCCAGAAGCATGACATCGAAGGCCTGGTAATGGGTGCCGATCCCGCCTGACGCAGACCTTCAGCGCACCCCGCCTCCGGCTCGTCCTTTTGGCCAAGCAAGCCCCGCCTGCACGATCGGAGATTTCCTTCGATCGTGTTTCCGGCTAAGCAGGAGACGAGCAAGACGGGAGGAAGCATGCGCACTATCATCGAAAGCGTGGAAGCGCGCCGCGCCGAGGCGCGTCTTGGCGGCGGACAGAAGCGCATCGATGCCCAGCATGCCAAGGGCAAGCTGACGGCGCGCGAGCGCATCGAAGTGCTGCTCGACGAGGGCTCGTTTGAAGAATACGACATGTATGTCACCCACCGCGCCGTCGATTTCGGCATGGCCGAGCAGAAGGTGGCGGGCGATGGCGATCAACGGCCGCCAAACTTACGTCTTTTCCCAGGATTTCACCGTGCTTGGCGGCTCGTTGTCCGAGACCCACGCCCAGAAGATTTGCAAGATCATGGACATGGCGGTGCGCAACGGCGCGCCGGTCATCGGCCTCAACGATTCCGGCGGCGCCCGCATCCAGGAAGGCGTCGCCTCGCTTGCCGGTTATGCCGAAGTGTTCGGCCGCAATGCCGAAGCGTCCGGCGTCATCCCGCAGATTTCCGTCATCATGGGTCCCTGCGCCGGTGGTGCCGTCTATTCGCCGGCCATGACCGACTTCATCTTCATGGTGCGCGACTCATCCTACATGTTCGTCACCGGACCGGATGTGGTGAAAACCGTCACCAACGAGATCGTCACCGCTGAAGAACTTGGTGGCGCCGGCACCCACACGAAGAAATCCTCGGTCGCCGATGCGGCCTATGAAAACGATATCGAAACACTGGAACAGGTCCGGCTGCTGTTTGATTTCCTGCCGCTGAACAACCGCGAAAAGCCGCCGGTCCGCCCCTTCCATGACGATCCAGCCCGCCTCGAAAACCGGCTGGACACGCTGATCCCCGACAGTTCGGCCAAACCCTACGACATGAAGGAGCTCATTCATGCGATCGCCGATGAAGGCGATTTCTTCGAGCTGCAGGAGGCCTTTGCCAGGAACATCATCACCGGCTTCATCCGGCTGGAAGGTGAGAGCGTCGGCGTCGTCGCCAACCAGCCGATGGTGCTGGCCGGCTGCCTGGATATCGACAGTTCCCGCAAGGCAGCCCGTTTCGTCCGCTTCTGCGATGCCTTCTCGATCCCGATCCTGACGCTGGTCGACGTTCCCGGCTTCCTGCCCGGCGTGGCGCAGGAATATGGCGGCGTCATCAAGCATGGCGCCAAGCTTCTGTTCGCCTACAGCCAGGCAACCGTGCCGATGGTGACCTTGATCACGCGAAAAGCCTATGGCGGCGCCTATGACGTGATGGCATCGAAACATATCGGCGCCGACATCAACTATGCCTGGCCGACCGCCGAAATCGCCGTGATGGGCGCAAAAGGGGCCACTGAAATCCTCTACCGCTCCGAGCTTGGCGACGCCGACAAGATCGCCGCCCGGACGAAGGAATACGAGGAACGCTTCGCCAACCCCTTCGTCGCCGCCGAACGCGGCTTCATCGACGAGGTCATCATGCCCCACTCGTCGCGCCGCCGCATCGCAAGGGCGTTTGCTTCACTCAGGGGCAAACGCAAAGAGCAGCTGTGGCGCAAGCACGATACGATCCCGTTGTGAGAAACTAATTATGGCAATTTTCCTTCGAGATCCTCAAGTTGCTGGCGCCACCAGTAAGTGGCCTCTCTGGTCAATTGAATGCCGTCAGCATCTAGTCGTTCGAAATAAAGCCCCTCTTCGTCTAGCGATACGCCGAACTCGAAGGTTTTGAGTATACTGTTCCGCTCAAGCTCAATGAACTCCCAAAATATCCAGTTGTCACGGCGATTGTCCTTCCACCCATTCCATTTTCGGAGAACTTCCTCGTGATGCCTTTGCGAGACTTTCGCGTCCATTTTATCCAGCACATGACCAACAATTCGAAGACAGGAAACTAAATACACCCAATGCATTCGCCATTCCGGATACTCATCGCCAATGTCTGAATTTTGAAGTGTGAAGTTCATGCTGATGCATTCAGAGAACGGCTCCCAAGCTCGTAGAGTACGCTTCTGACAGGCTTTGACGAACAGGTCGCTTTGAGCAGGAATGTATGTGCTTCTCATGCTTTCTCCGGCATGGGTTACAAAACCCAGAGTTTAAAGGCAATAACTGCGTGCAATACTGGATTTACGAAAATTACCCTAAAAAATACGCATGCCTACACGAATACCGATGCGGCATGTGCAACAGTGGAGCCGGGCTCAATGGAAGTAACGCCCCTGAGAATGGTCATTGGCATGGCCCCTATTCCGATAGATCCGCAGCTGCGACCATCGCAAAAGCCATACCAATGATAGCCTATCGCGAATGCAAATTATGCGCCCCTTGAACTCGGAGGAATCATAGTGCGCTCGCACTTCTCACGTGTTTGAAGTGCTCTTCTCTCCGCACATGCCGCTCACTTACTAAGGACCACGCCCATGACCGAAAAATCCCCCGCCAACAATCTTCCAGCAGGCTACGAAGTCCCGAAAGTCTGGACCTGGGACAAGGCCAATGGCGGCGCGTTTGCCAGCATCAACCGGCCGATCGCCGGGCCGACGCATGACAAGGTGCTGCCGGTCGGAAAACATCCGCTGCAGCTCTATTCGCTCGGCACGCCGAATGGCGTCAAGGTGACGATCATGCTCGAGGAACTGCTGGCGGCAGGGCACAAGGGTGCGGAATATGATGCCTGGCTGATCAAGATCGGCGATGGCGACCAGTTCGGTTCTGGCTTCGTCGGCGTCAATCCGAATTCGAAGATCCCGGCATTGATGGACCATGCGCCAAAGGACGGCGGCGCTCCGGTGCGCACCTTCGAATCCGCCTCGATCATGGTTTATCTCGCCGAAAAATTCGGCGCATTCCTGCCCACTGATCTGCGCACCCGCACCGAGACATTCAACTGGCTGTTCTGGCAGATGGGCTCCGCCCCGTTCCTCGGTGGCGGTTTTGGCCATTTCTATGCCTATGCGCCGATGCACATCCAGTATGCGATCGATCGCTATGCCATGGAGGTGAAGCGCCAGCTCGACGTGCTCGACCGGCATCTGGCCGACAACCAATTCATGGCAGGCTCCGAGTACACGATTGCCGACATGGCCATCTGGCCGTGGTACGGTAATCTGGCACTCGGCCAGGCCTATGGCGATGCCGGCACCTTCCTCGATGTGCAGAGCTACAAGAACGTCCAGCGCTGGACGGCCGAAATTGCGGCCCGCCCGGCGGTCAAGCGCGGCCGCATGGTCAACCGCACGAGCGGCGATCCATCCGAACAATTGCATGAACGCCACGATGCCTCCGACTTCGATACGAAGACGCAGGACAAGATTGTAAAGGCGTAAGGAGAGACTAGCATGGCTAAACGGCCCGAGATGACAAAACACAGGGGCTTTCCCTCCGGCATGCCGGGCCATGGTCATCACTTCACCATCCGGCGGGCAAACGAGAAGGGGGTAACTCCGCTCAAGGCGCTGCAGCGCCTCGCTCGCCCCAATTCGATCGAGCAGAAGGTCGATGCCGCCTTCCTGCACGCGCTCTGGCACCATTTTGGCACCGAACCGTTCGAGCGCGGCAATCTGGACGCCGGACGGTTGAACCTCTTGTTCGGCCGCGAAGTGGTTCCCGCCGAAGACCCGTTCGACGCGGCGTCCTACGAAGCCTTGTTACGGATCGACGAGCGTGTCGGCCGCAAGAATTTCCCGGAAGCTTTCGAAGACGTGTTCGAGGTATGATGCAATGGCCAAGACCCCTGAAATGCCCAAGCATCGCGGCTTTCCAGCCGGAATGCTCGGCACCCAGTGGCAGTTCACCCTGCGCCGGGCGAATTCCAAGGTTACGCCCCTGAGCGCCTGGCCGCGGCACCGGACCATGGATCAGACGGTTGGACTTGCCGATATCGAATTCGTCCAAGCCCTCTTTCAATATTTCGGCACGGCGCCGTTCCAGCGTGGCAATCTCGATGGCGAACGGCTGTGCCGCCTGTTCGGCAGGGAATTGCTGCCGGCGGAACGCGGTTTTGACCCGGCCTCGTATGAGGCACTGCTGAAGTTGAACGTGCCTCTCGCCCGCAAGAATTTCCCGCAGGCTTTCGAGGAAGAAAAAAAGGATGCGGGCGCGGCGCGCGTCAACGGGAAATCGCGAGGCGATTAGCGTCAGAAAGCCGTTGAAGGTGGGGCCGCGGGATAAAGAAACGGCTGATGCGGCCGCAACGCTCGAAGAGTTGATGTTTTTATGGCGCGCTGTTCTCGACCTCTTGGAAGAGAGGTTGTGAAATGTGGGGCAACACCTACCCCCAATAAGTCATCGCTGAAAAATTCTGCTTTCGATTTCAAGGAAATGACGCATTCTGTCTTCGCGCTCAGCTGATTCGCCTCATGTGCCTGCGTCCAGGCCGAATTGAGAGCCGAACGACAACGCTAAATGATTTAGCCGGGGGGCAGGCGCAATGCAGAAGCGCGACGACGTCGAAAACTGGGCAGTTTACAGGGCACAACAAATTCTGATGCGCGAGGGCATGGACCTCGCCCTCTCGGCACGCGATTTCGATAGCGGCACGGTGAGGGCCAAAGGCAAGCTGCTTGCCATGGCGATCGCCGCCTCTCTGGTGGAAGCGTCCGCCGCCCGGGCGGATTGAGCCCAACACGCAACCCTTCGGAAACCATATTATTACCCGGCTTCACTGCGGGGTTTCCACCCCCTAAATCTGGGAATTGTCAGCGCCCGCGCCGGCTCTAGACTGTTGCTTCAAACTAGGTGTGTTTCGAGCGATGGGGGTGAAGCGATGTCGTTTCTGTCGGACATGGCCTTGAATCAAACTGATATCGAAGTGGTCTGCGGCGCGCTGGAAGAATGGTGCGAGGAGACCCACACGGTGCTCGACAGCGACAATGGCCGCGATGCTGCCACGGTGATGCTTGGCCTCTACAAGACCGGTCATGAAACCAAGGGGTCGATCCTCGAAGCGATGCGCCGGGTCAACGGCGCGTAACGCCGGGCGACTTGCCGGCTGCAATCACCACGTTCAGTTGACGCTGACGGGCTTGGAGCGCATGCGCGAGACCGTCTCGCGCTCCGCCCGCTTGCAGCGCATCGGCGGCAGGTTGCGATCCATCAGGTCCATGTCCTCCAGCACCATGTCGCCCATCTTCTTGAAGGCGCTGTCGAGCGCGCCTGCCCGGTGGGCGGAGCGCAGGAAGCCTTTGAGGCTGCGGACGGGATGGTCAAGCGGCAAAGGCTCGTCGGGATAGACATCGCTCGCCGCCACGATATGGCCGCTTGCAACCGCCGCCATCAGCGCGTCGAAGTCGACAACATTGGCGCGGCTCAGCAGGATGAAGGCAGCACCCGGCCGCATGCTCGCAAAAGCCTTAGCGCCGAGGAAATGCTGGTTCTCGCTGGTGACCGCCGCAACGACGAAAATGAAATCGCTCTTTGTCAGCACATCCTCAAGGCTCGACGGCATGACGCCGTTGTCGATGAGGATCGAGGCGGGCATCCAGGGATCGTAGACGCGGGTATTGGTGCGGAACCCGGAGAGCACGCGGTTCAACGCCTTGCCAAGATCGCCGAAGCCGATAATGCCGACATCGGCGCCAGACAAGAGCCGCGCCTTTGCATTGCCTTCGCCACCCCAGAGTTCACGGCCTTCGCGGAAATCCACGTCGGCATCGACAATGCCGCGGGCAATATTCAGCGCCATGGCAAGCCCCATCTCGGCGACCGGCTCGGCAAACACCTGCCCCGTCGTCACCACATGGATGCCGCGGGCAAACAGCAGCTCATAGGGCATGTTGTTGATCAGGTTGCTCTCGACATTGAGAATGCAACGAAGATTTGGCATGCGCTCCAGCGTTTCGGCGCTGAGCGGCGGCTGACCGATAATATAGCGGGCTTCGCCGAGAACATCGTCACCCAGTCCGGCGATATCTTCGGGATCAGCTTCGATGATGCGGTACTTGGCTTTCAGCTGCTCCAGCGCTGCAGGCGTAAAGATCAGATCAAGCGTGCGCGGTTCCGGCGCGCAGATGGCCAGGGGCCGTTGCGTTTCAGGCATGATAGCATCTCCCTCGCCAGGCATGGGAAAGGCCCGGCATTCCTCTTGGCCGAAGTTGTATTGATCAACGGTCAATTTGCAAGGCGGCTGGACAGGAGGCCTGCCTAATAATCAAGGCCGCGCAGCTGGCGTTCGATCGAGCGGGGCGTGCCGGGAGACTGGAACACCGGACCGTCGCCCTGGCGGCAATTGTTGACGGTCCTGTAGCGTGGCGCGAAAGTGGGGTAGCCATCGCGCTTGATGACGGTCTGCTCACAGTAGATCCGCTTGGCATCGAAAGCCTCCTCCGGCGTCTTCACACCGGGCAGATCGGTATAGACCTGAGCAAGCTGCACCGGCGCTGTGGACAGTGGCGCAGCGATAGCCGGGATGCCGGACAGAAGCAGCGAGGCGGAGAGAAAAACAGTCTGCAGGGTCAACATCACCATTCCAACCGATGCCCGATGAGCGCCATAGGTCTCCTGCGGGCGTGAGGAGACGGTATCGTTTCCAGAGAAGTTACGCTATAGCCAACGACCTGAACCAAAGTGCTGCACCTTGTCCGGCTGATGTGGGGTTTTCCATGGCAAATACAATACGGCTTCACGAAGGCGACATTTCAGTTGAAGACGCCGCCCGCTACAAGGGCGCGATCGCCATCGATACAGAAACGCTCGGCCTCATCCCGCGTCGCGACCGGCTCTGCGTCGTGCAGCTTTCGCCTGGCGACGGTTCCGCCGACGTCATCCGGATCGCCAAGGGCCAGACGCAGGCACCGAATCTTGTGGCCATGCTGGAAGACCCGTCCCGCCAGAAGATCTTCCACTTCGGCCGCTTCGATATCGCCGTGTTGTTCCATACGTTCGGCGTCACCACGACGCCGGTGTTCTGCACCAAGATCGCCTCGCGGCTGACCCGGACCTACACCGACCGGCACGGCCTGAAGGACAATCTGAAGGAACTGCTTGAGGTTGACATTTCCAAGCAGCAGCAGTCGTCCGACTGGGCCGCCGAAAAACTTTCGCAGGCACAGCTGGAATATGCCGCATCCGACGTGCTGCATCTGCATGCCCTGCGCGACAAGCTGACGGCACGCCTGATCCGCGATGGCCGCGCCGAACATGCAGACGCCTGCTTCGCCTTCCTGCCGACACGCTCCAAGCTCGATTTGATGGGCTGGGAGGAAACCGACATTTTCGCGCACAGCTGATCCTGCTATCCGGCAGCCTCAACCCACGACCGCAGCCGCGTGGGGCGTCCCGGCGCCGGCGTCGAAGGTTGACACCATCCTAATATAACGACCACGAAAATAGGTTAATCAGACATTAATGGTTGCCGGTTACTGTTCAACGATATCCCACGTTGCAGACCGCGCGGAGCAGCCATGATTACGCCTCTTCAATCCAGTGCCGGAACAGTTAGCACCACTTTGATGCAGTCGATGATCGACCAGGCGGAAGAGAGGCGCGTCGAGGACGAAAAGAAGGCGCGCAAGGAAACCAAAGAGGACGATATCCTCAAGGCGCGCATTTCGGCGAGCAAGAGCCATGCGGCGCTCAACGACAAGGTCAACGCCCATTTCTTCGGCGCCTTGAAGAGCGACGACAATCCGATGGCGGAATTGATTTCGCGCTTTCTCAACGTCTTGGGTGTGAGCCGGGACGAAGGCGAAACCGACACGGATTTCGGTACACGCGTTGGCGATACGCTGGCGCTGGTTTCGATGATCGGCAAAAGAGAAGCGAACGGAGGTATTCCCGGTCAACCGCGCGAGGTCACGCTGGCCCGGTTTCGGGTCTCGGTCGATGATATCGATGCCGTGCTGAACGGCACCGCAGAACAGCCGACCGAAATGACGAAGATGGCGGCCCGCTTCGTGACCCGCTATGGGCTCACGCAAAACGAGGGCGAAGACGACAAGGCCTACAGCAAGCGCATCGGCGAGGCGATGGCCGACGTGCGCAAGCCGATGCCAGCCAGCATCGAGGAACTCGAAAAGAAGACAGGTCTTCGGGATCTGGGCTTGACCGCCGCTCAGATGGTGGAAGCCATCAAGAACCCTCACGGGACTCAGGCGAAAGCCATCCAGGAAATTCTGGACGATACCGCACGCACCGACGGCACGTCGACCGAGGATACGCAGGTCGCGATCCAACGGTTGGAAGATATAGCCGATCCGAAATCCATCGAAGAACTGAAGCTGGAACGGACCCACCAGCCGGACCCGACCCGGGTCGAGAACGCCGAAACGCGCAAGGAGCGCGAAGAGGATATTCGCAAACTGGAAGCAGGTGAGAAGCTCGAGGACGTCCAGGATGTTCAGGACACGATCGAAAAGGTCAATGACGCCGTTCTCAATGCCCCCGGCTCAACCGGTGCGCCGACCGGAGAAGGCCAGCCTGCTGCAGAGGCTGTCACAGCGGGCGATCTGCTTTTGACTTTGGCAGCGGGCGCCGAAATCGCGCAGATAGAAGAACAGGCGGAAACCACTGCAGCCAGCAACAGCACGGCTGGGCGGATCGATACAATCGATACGGAAGCGGGAACGACGGACACGTCCGAGGAAGCCAAGGAAGAGGCTGACGCGGCCGTTCTGCTCGCCCGGGCCGGTCCCGGAGACGCAGCAGCACCGGTCGGAGAGGATGCGGAAGCGAACGGCATTCTACCCGTCAGCCTGGACGAAAACGGGATTTATGAAATCCTCAAGCGCCAGGCCGAAGGGGCGAAGGCCGCCTGATTACGGCTTGCGTCTGACAATACCGAGGCGCGCCATCACTTCCTTCGGGATGCCATATCGCTGAACGGCATCGCGGTTTGAGCGCAGGCCACAGATTTCGCGCTGGATGAAGAACGCCCAGACGACATCGGCGGCATCGTTCAGCAACTGTTCCCGCTGCTCCGGCGCCGTTTGAGGATCGCTGAGTACGCTCAAGGCGGCGATCGCCTTTTCCACTTTCAACCCATGCCGGCCGAGCGCATCGGCCCGCTCCGACATCAGCTCGTATTCGAGCAGATTGAGGCCGGTATCCTTGCTGAAGGATGGCGACAGGGATTGCGGCGGACGAACCGTCATCGTCAGGACTCCACAGGTAGACCTAACCCAAGATGGAGCGCCGCTGGCTACCAGGCAATGGGTTATTTTGCCCGGGCGCGTATCTCGTCAAAACTCCAGTCGCGGAGCAGGTCGCCATTTTTCCAGACTGTCTCCAGATGATTGCGGCGATCCCTGAGCTCGTCGAGACGCGCTGCTTCGAGGCCGCCAGGGCCGCTGACGACCGCCTGACGGCCCGCCTTCGACGCCTTGACGTTCATGGTCGCAGGCCGTTTGAAGACATCGTGCCATTTGCCGGCTTCATCCAGCCGGGCATTGGTTTTCATCGCGAAAGAATAGGTGTCGCGATTGACCTTCTGCAACAGGCTGCCGCCCATGCCGAAGGCGATGTTTTCCGCAGAGAACCCGAATGCCTCCAGACGGCCCAGAATCTGGTTGATGTCGGCATTGGATATGCCGTCGCCCTGGATGACCCGGACGCATTTTTCAAGCACCTTGTAGCCCTTGCCGTTCAACACTGAGCCGAAATGATAGTCGAGCTGCTTGATCACATGCACCGGCGTCTCTATCGGGTCGCCGCTGTCGGGACGGATGACCACTGTGCCGCCGCTGGCCCTGACCTTTTCGCGCAATTGCTCGCCCCAGATTTCCGAGACGGCGTAGTTGATGTCGTAACTGTCGGACACGACAGCGAACATGCCGCGACCGGCAAAGCGGTCGATCATGTTGGAATAGGCTTCCGTTTCCCGCTCGACACCCCAGGCGGTCATCGTCGAATGTTCGGAAGCGGGGATCGAGAACCCGGCCATTTCGGCGCCATAGTACCGCCGGGCATAGAGCACGCCGGCCACCGTGTCCGTGCCCATGAAATTGACGAGATGCGCCGCGCCGCCGATACCGGCCTGTTCCTGCGCGCCAACCCCGCGCGCTCCAAAATCGTGCAGCCGGAAAGGCAGGACGGCGTCGGGGTCGTCGCAGGTTTTCTCCAGGATTGGCCGGATGATCTGCCTGATCTTGCGGGCATTGCTGGCGACCGACGATGGATACCAGACGGCACGCAAAAGCGCGGTCTCGATGTAGGACGTCAGCCAGAAGCTGTCGGGATCGGTATTGACCACCTGCACCATCGGCACACCACGGCGCAGCAGAGTACCTTCGGGCAACGCCTGGATCTCAAGCGGCAGATAGCCGCCGAAATGATCGACGATGCGCATCCAGCCGGCGCGATGGAACGGCAGGCCGTGAGCGAGGACGATCGCTTCGGCCTCATCGACATCGGCGCGTGTAACCGGCTTGCCGAGATACTCTTTAAGGAACATCTGCAGCCCGAAGAACAGCACATCGGCCTGTTCGGGATTGCCGCGGGTTTCAATATACGCGGAAATGCCGCTGGTGCCGGGCGGGTATTGCAGGAAATGGCTGAATTTGTAGCTATCGGTGTTGAGGATCAGGTTGGTCAGGTTCATCGCATTCCCCCCGAAAGCAATTCCATACGCGCAGCATAACCGGCGGCGGTAGCACGAGATGTACGCGAGCGGGGAAAGGGCGGCAAGAGCAAAGCAGGCGCCTGCCATCTCGGGGTAGCCGCTCTCGGTATGGTTAATATTCTGTCAATCATTCCGCGCTAATATGGAGCCATACAATGCTCGGCCAACTTGGTTCCGCAGCAGCCGCCGCAGTCTGGTCTGGCCGTGAATGAGCCGTCGGGCATGCGCATGAAGCGCCATCATCCCCCTGACGTATGCCTTACGGCATCCGACGCTTTCGTTGGCATGCCGAACAGATTTGGCCTCAACCCGAACGTGACGGAGATTGCGATGCTGATGCCCCTTCTCTCGGTCAAGACACCCGGCGCAGCAGCACAGGCGGCTGTCGCCATCGAAACGGTCGCGCCGCGAGAGCGGGCGCTACCGGTCGCGATGCCTGGCCGGATTTCGGGACATCAGTCGGAAGCGGTTTTGAAAATTCTGGAGACGCTGAACCGGCATCTGCTGGGAAGCGAGCCTCTGCCAAAGGACGCGCTGATCCGTTTGCTCGACACATTGTCGAAAATCCTGAAATTTCCGCCGCTGCCGCAGGAAACGCTTCGCGATTTCAGCAAGCGGCTAGCCGTCTTTATCGAAACGCTGCCACCGGCGGCGCGGGCGGCCCTTGAAAAGCAACTAGGCCAGCGCAATCTAGCGATCGTCATCAAGATGCTCGCCGAGGTGTTGAAGATGCCCTCGATTATCGAGATGCCGCGCTTGCTGGACAGACCCTTCCTGCCGCCCACCGCACCGCGCGCTGGCGGCACACAGCCGGACGGCAAGCCGACGCAAAATACCGCCATACAGCAGGGACAGACGACAGCTCCGGCCCGTCAGGCATCCGTGCCCAATCCGCAGACGATCGTCGCCGGCCCGGCAATCATTGCCGACCCCGGGCTGTTGCAGGCCGCCTTGAAAAAGGCCTTTGGCGGTGACGATACCACCCCAGCCATCATTGCCTTCGAAGAAAGCATCGATGCGGACACGGCGGCGGCGGCACCGCGTGCTGAGCAATCTGCAAAGGCCCAGACGGCGCGCGACGCCGCCCCCACCGGCGGGCAGCCGCAACACACCAGCAAGGCGAATTCGGAGACGATCCCGCTCCTGCGCGCCGCTGCTGCCTTTCTCGCCGCCGATCCGGAGGCCCTGTCTCTGGTCGCCACGATCGCATCCGGCATGGATGACCAGCTGAAAGCAGAGCTGGTGAAAGAACTGGAACTCGAGCTCTCCGGGCCGCAGGAAACATCCAAGCATAAGGAAGCATCGACCGGCTCTGACAGGCCTGAAGCCCATGGCGATGATTACCGCACGTCGGACGCTGAGCCAGACATTCCGGCCAATGCGGCGACGTCAACCGCCAAAATGACCGTTGCACGCAATCCCGACGAGGTCGATGGCTTCACGGATCACGATCTTGGCGAGTGGGAATTGGAGATCGAGGCGCAGGATCAATCCCTCACCGGCGCCGATGACATCCCCTCGCCTTCGGCCGAGATGGAGATAGACCGCCCGGAAAAGAGCCTTGCGCAGGCGCTGAAAGCGCTGGTCGAGGCCAGCCTGCCGTTGCCCGGTGCCGAGACATCCGACCCACTGTTTGCAACGCTTGCAGGCGACACGGCTGACATCAGCGCCGAAATCCTGTTTGCGCAGCTGGAAGCCTCCGAGAGTGCAGAAATGCTGCCGGACGCATCGTTGCTCACCGGCGATATCGGCGATCCGAGGGAGCTGGCCGGGCTTGAACCCGATACCTGGAACCCGATGCTGGATGGACCGGAGGAAAAGGCGGCGAGCCGCCAGATGCTGCCGCATTCGGCGACGGCGGAAGAGAATGCGCGTGAAGCCCTGACGCCGCGACTGCCCGACGCGGGCGTTATCCGCGATGCAATCCCCTTCGCGATGATCCCTTATCTGCCGGCAAAGACACAGGAGTTACGGACTCTCGAAGCGGAAGACGAAGAAAAACCATCCTTTACCGGCGAAGAGGATCAAGACCAGCAGGGCGAAGACGGCGACAAGCCGGAGAGCGAAGGCGAAGATACGGCTCCTGTGCAGCAGGCTGATCTGGACGAACGCGAGAGCGACGCCGCCTATGATCTCTACCGCCGTATGGGCGGCTACGGATGAAGCCATCCGGCACGGAAAGCAGGACATGAAAAAGCCCGCGGAAATCGCTTTCCGCGGGCTTCTCTATTCAGACTGCTAAGGCTTATTCGCCCGAGCGGTTCTTCAGGGCTGCGCCCAGGATGTCGCCGAGCGAAGCGCCCGAGTCGGACGAACCGAACTGTGCGACGGCTTCCTTCTCTTCAGCGATTTCCAGAGCCTTGATCGACAGCATGACCTTGCGGTCCTTCTTGGAGAAGTTGGTGACGCGAGCGTCGACAACCTGACCAACGGAGAAACGCTCCGGACGCTGTTCGTCGCGGTCACGCGACAGATCGGCACGGCGGATGAACGAGGTGAGGTCTTCGTGGTTGACAAGCTTCACTTCGATGCCACCGTCGTTGACGGCCAGAACTTCGCACGAAACAACGGCGTTCTTGCGCAGGTCGCCGGAAGCAGCAGCGTCGCCGACTGCGTCCTTGCCGAGCTGCTTGATGCCGAGCGAGATGCGTTCCTTTTCGACGTCCACATCAAGAACGACGGCCTTGACCATGTCGCCCTTGTTGTATTCCTCGATGACCTGCTCGCCCGGACGGTTCCAGTCGAGATCCGACAGGTGCACCATGCCGTCGACGTCGCCGTCGAGACCGATGAACAGGCCGAATTCGGTCTTGTTCTTGACTTCGCCTTCAACTTCCGTGCCAGCCGGATGGCTGTGCGCGAATGCCTGCCACGGGTTCTCGAGCGTCTGCTTGAGGCCGAGCGAGATGCGGCGCTTGGTCGGATCGACTTCGAGAACGACAACGTCGACTTCCTGCGTCGTGGACAGGATCTTGCCGGGATGTACGTTCTTCTTGGTCCAGGACATTTCGGAGATGTGGATCAGGCCTTCGATGCCGGGCTCCAGCTCTACGAATGCACCGTAGTCGGTGATGTTGGTGACGGTACCGGAGATCTTCTTGCCAACCGGGTACTTGGCACCGATGCCATCCCAAGGATCCGACTCGAGCTGCTTCATGCCGAGCGAGATGCGGTGGGTTTCCTGGTTGATGCGGATGATCTGAACCTTGACCTGCTGGCCGATGTTCAGGATTTCCGAAGGATGGTTGACGCGGCGCCATGCCATGTCTGTGACGTGCAGCAGGCCGTCGATGCCGCCGAGGTCAACGAACGCACCGTAATCGGTGATGTTCTTGACGACGCCGTCAACAACCTGGCCTTCTTCGAGGTTCTGGACGATTTCCGAACGCTGTTCAGCGCGCGACTCTTCGAGAACCGTACGGCGCGAAACAACGATGTTGCCACGGCGCTTGTCCATCTTGAGGATTTCGAAGGGCTGCGGGTTGTGCATCAGCGGGGTAACGTCGCGGATCGGACGGATGTCGACCTGGCTGCGCGGAAGGAAGGCAACGGCACCATCCAGATCGACGGTGAAACCACCCTTGACCTGGTTGAAGATGACGCCTTCGACGCGTTCGCCGGCTTCGAACTTGACTTCGAGGCGGACCCAGCTCTCTTCGCGGCGAGCCTTTTCGCGCGACAGAACAGCTTCGCCCATCGCATTTTCGATGCGCTCGACGTACACTTCGACTTCATCGCCGACCTTCAGCGTGCCGTCCTTGGCCTTCGCGCCGAATTCCTTCAGAGCGATGCGGCCTTCGACCTTGAGGCCGACGTCAACGATTGCGACGTCCTTCTCGATAGCCGTTACAATACCCTTGGTGACGTAGCCTTCGGCAAGATCCTGCGTAGCAAAGGATTCCTGCAGCAACGCAGCAAAATCGTCGCGGGTGGGGTTAGCTTGAGACATGAATACTCCTGATGTGCCTTCATGGGGCACAGGCGCCGGGGGTTAGCGTTGACAAGTCCAAAAACCATCCGCTCCAATCATGAAGGAGCAAATCCGGCGCGGGGATGGTGGTTCGGACGATTACTTCAATGCGGCGTCGACAAACGTCTTCGCCGTTAAGAATGCGGCCTCTATACTCATTTCAGAGGTATCTAGCAAGTGCGCATCGGCAGCCGGGCGCAGCGGGCTGTCGGCCCGCCCCATGTCGCGCTCGTCACGCTTGACGATGTCAGCCAGAATCTCCAGAAAATCGGCCGGAATGCCGTTGCCGACGATCTCGTCGAACCGGCGCCGGGCGCGCACTTCGGCCGAGGCCGTGACATAGAGTTTCACCGGAGCATTCGGGCAGACGACGGTGCCGATATCGCGGCCATCGAGAACCGTACCGGGCATACGCTCCGAAAAAGCACGCTGCGTCTCGACAAGCGCCTGGCGCACCAACGGCATGACGGCGATCTTGGAGGCGGCCTCGCCGATCGAGTGGGCAGACAGGACATTGCGGTCGAGCCCGGCAAGTTCGACGTCGCGGGCCATCTGCTCGGCAACCCTCTCGTCGTCCAAGGGTAGTCCGGCATCCAGCAGCGCCTTGGCGGTGGCACGGTAGGTCAGCCCGGTATCGAGATGATGGAAACCGTACTCCTCGGCGATGCGGCGGGACAATGTTCCCTTGCCCGCTGCCGCAGGTCCGTCGATGGCGATGATGAAAGTCATTGTTCTACCTGAAAATGGATATGATCGTCGTGGCGAGCCGCCCGGCAACCCTGGAATCTCACAGTATCGTTCTCGACGGCAAGCGTTTTTGCGAGATGCGGCTCAATGAATATCTTCTCGACGCCCTGTTTTCGCCCCTCAGACGATAACCATCGAACTGCTGTTGCCGTTCGCGCTTCATACAGAGACCAATCGACAAAAAGAGGCTGAAGAAACTGCAAATCCCAGCGGAAGGTCAAAAGATCATTGCGGCCGGCACAGGGTAGAGGTGCGTTGCCATCCGGTTGTTCAAAAGCGAAATAGCCGATCGGCGAACGCGTCTGCCCGTTCAACACTTCGCCGGCTTCCCCCCGGTAATAGAAGGCGACATCCAGCTTTCGCCCATCGCTATGTGAGAGATGCGGGAGAAGGGGGAATCCATTGATGAAGGGAAAGTTCGCATCCAGCGCCAGCGTCACGGTACCTGGAAATTCCGAAGCCATATGCTGAGCCAGAGCCTCCGCCGCCTGCTGCATACCGGCACTCACATAGTTCCGGTTGAGAACACAGTACAAAGGCGATTGGAGCTGAAGTGGCGCGGCATCGCTGAAACACGGCAGCGCAACCCGCCCGAACGCCGGTGCCACGGCATGTGCAGCAACCGTTGCCAAAACATAGAGAAATAGGAAAACAATCGCTTTGAGCAGGCGGCCGCTGATTTGCAGAACGCGGGACGCCGCAATCGAGGCCAGAAAAACTACCCCGCCAATCTGGGTCAGAAGCGTCAGGACGACAAAGATAAAAACGCTACAAATCAATGCCATTATAACTTCACTATCCGGTTTCACCGCCGCTTCTCGCCCAAAAACCAGTTGGTCCGCTCGTTTCAGCCGCTGTGACGTCACAGCCAATCTCCACATCGGAGAAAAGTCTGACACTGCGCAGAGCGCGTTATCCGCGACTTTGCGCGCTGCGTAACAGCAAGTTGCAGAATGGTCATCCTCTCTTCCAAAGAAAAGCGCAGCGGACGCCTGAACAAGTTAATCTTTGACAGATGAAGCCAAGACGACTATGGGGACCGGCTAATTCATTTCACCTTCAACGCCGGTATACCGGCAGATGCCGGTAATTCCGGCCATTCAAGAGGCTTTGACCGTGGCAAAAGCGGAACTTGGAACCAAACGCGTCGATCCGGAAACGGGCCGTAAATTCTACGACCTGAACAAGGATCCGATCGTTTCTCCCTATACCGGAAAATCCTACCCGCTCTCCTTCTTCGAGGAAACATCCGTTGCCAAGGTAATGGAAAAGGCGGCCGAAGAAGACGAGGTTCAGGAAGTCGATACCGAGAACCCAGAAGTCGAACTGGTCTCGCTCGAGGATGCCGACAGCGAAGCAGCCGGCGGCGACGACCTTCCGGATCTGGGCGATGACGACGTCGAAATCGAAGGCGATGACGACGATACGTTCCTCGAAGCCGACGAAGACGACGAGGACGGCCTGTCCGACCTGATCGGCGTATCGGACGACGACGACGAGGTCTAATTTCAAGACCTGATTAACCGGATATCTCAGACTCTCGGCGACGGGAGTTTGAGACGGCCGGCGTTAGACTGAATAACGAATAATGAGCGAAGCGCCTTTGCGCTCCTCCTTCGGGCATCATCAGCCCCATCGCTTATAGGCCGATACCGTCTCCCCAACGGCAAAGCGGATACTCCCCCTTCTGACCTGAAATACAAAGCATCCTTGACGCGGTTCCGCCGTATCAAGAGCGGGCGGCATGTCGCCACATGGCAAGTGCGGGACTAATATCCCATCATTTTTTACAGCACAGGCGCAATCCGGGCGACCTCCGGTTGGCCGGTTACAACGGCTGCCTCCCCCTCAAGCATCACCCCACCCGCAGCGCTGCGCAATGACCGCGTCCGGCACGAAACACCGGCCGGTTGAGCGGCAAATATCGCATCGCACGCGATCATCAACCGCTTGTTAGGACTTTGTTGACCATAATTCATGCCGGAGGCGGCGTTGAGCGCGGCCATTCCGAAGTGTTTGAGTAGTCAACTTCAGGCGAGGTTTGTTGTGTCAGCGTATGTACGGGACAAGAGTTCAGTCGGATATGTCATCAATCAGGCTGTAGCGCTGGTCTCCGGCATCGTAAACCATGCCACGCGGCTGGCCATGACGGCGCTCTTTACGCTGGCCGCCATCCTCGGATCCGCAGTCACTGCGATGGCGGAGGATCGGGCGCTAAAACTGTATTTCACCCACACGGGCGAAAAAGCCACGATCACCTACAAGCGCAGCGGACGGTTTGATCCGAAGGGAATGGACAAGATCAACCGGTTCCTGCGGGATTGGCGGCGCAACGAACCCGCCCGTATGGATCCCCGTCTGCTTGATCTGGTATGGGAGGTTTACGATCGCAGCGGCGCAAGCGGCTATATCCACATCGTCTCGGCCTATCGATCCCCGGCAACCAATAGCATGCTGCGGTCCCGCTCGCGCAGCACAGGCGTCGCCAAGAACAGCCAGCATACGCTCGGCAAGGCCATGGATTTCTTCATTCCCGGCGTCAAGCTTTCGACAGTGCGCGCTCTGGCGATGCAGATGCAGGTCGGCGGCGTTGGCTATTACCCTACCTCGGGATCTCCGTTCGTCCACCTCGACGTCGGCAATGTCCGTGCCTGGCCGCGCATGTCCCGCAAGGAGCTGGCACGGATATTCCCGACCGGGCGCACGATGCACCTCGCAGCCGATGGCAGTTCACTGCCTGGCTACACGCAAGCGGTGGCGGACTACAAAAAGCGCGTCAGCTCCACCTCGATCAAGATCGCCAGCACGGCGCGGCAGGACAAGAACGCCAAATCACCTGCGGAAGCGTCGCGTACGGATGGCGAACAGCGTGGCCTGCTGACAGCACTCCAGTCTTCCCCGCGAAGCAAGGCCCTCGACGCCCTTGCCATGCAAACAGCTCCCGGCGGCAACGCTGAAAAACAACCGTTCACCGATCTCTCCTCCTATGCCGTTCCCATCCCGTCGATACGGCCAGCCGTTCTGACCGTGAGCGCTCCGTCGCCGGATACCATCGAGACAGCTTCGATCGGGCCGATCTCCGCACTTCCAGCGATTGAAACACCCATAACATTGCACGGCTCTGGCGGATTTGAACCACTCGCGACCGCGCACGCGACCTTGAAGGCACGGATGGAGATCATCGGGTCCCTGCCAATGACAGGATCCTGGAAACGGGGTGGAGACTTCGCAGCGATCTCCGGCAAGTCGCTGATAACATGGGCGCTGCATTCGCCCGGCGACGTTATCGGCATGAGAGCCCCACGCGTTTCAAGGCAAACGCTACAGGTGACAGCCGGTGAAATCATCCCGCCCACCGAAGCAAGAGCCTTCAACACCGACCGCTTTGGGAGCGCACCCGAAGGTTGATCGTCCTTGCGCTTCAAGACCAGGCGCAAGGTGCGGCGCATGTCCCTCAGCAGGGATACGTCCCCCCGGGAACATCAGGACAATTCTGAGCAACCTTTTATGCGATAGAGATTGCGGCCTGGCGGCTCGCTGAAAGCCTGCCTCTAAACCTCACAAAATTCAAACAATTGGCATCCGCACCGGGTTTTCAACGACGTGCGGACGTTGGGCTCCCCGCTCACACAATAAAAACGTCGCCCTTTGTCTTTTTCGGCTTGCCATCTGCAAAAAGCAGAAGTAATAAGCCGCCACCGCCGAGCGAAACCGCTTCGGACGGTTCCCGGAAACCGGCTTCGCCGGACCCGTTATGGGGCTATAGCTCAGCTGGGAGAGCGCTTGCATGGCATGCAAGAGGTCAGCGGTTCGATCCCGCTTAGCTCCACCAAATTCTTCCTCGTACATTATTGAGTATGCCAAACCTGTTTGGTTTGAACTCATGCGCCGTGTCCGCCATCTCCCCTCGCCTCATCTTTCCCATTGACTGAACGCCGCTCCCGCGCTCCAACCGTTTCCACATCACAGTGGTAGCAGGAGCACATCATGGACCTCGGCATCAACAGCAAGCGGGCACTCGTTCTCGGCGGCAGCAAGGGGCTGGGGCGCGGGATTGCCGAGGCGCTGGCCGCTGAGGGAGCCATTGTCGCTTTAACAGGCCGCGACCTGGCGAAGGCGCAACAGAGTGCAGCGCAGATCGGTGATTCGGTCCGCGGGCTTGCGCTTGATCTGGCCAACCCTGATGCCATCGATCCGTTTCTCGACCGGCTCGTGGCCGATTTTGGAAAAATCGATATCCTGGTGCTCAACGGTGGCGGGCCGCCGCCAAGCTTGGCGGCCGAGATCGATCCGGCGTTCTGGCGCGCCCAGTTCGACACGATGGTTCTGGCCGGTATGCGCATCACCAACCGCTTGCTGCCCTCCATGCGGCAAAACGGCTGGGGGCGGATCATGGCCGTGGCTTCCACCAGCATCCGCGAGCCGATCCCGGGCCTGACCGCCTCCAATGCGCTGCGCAGCGCCGTTGCCGGCTGGCTGAAGACGCTGGCGGGGGAAGTGGCGGCTGAGGGCGTTACCGTCAACATGCTTCTGCCCGGACGGCTGGCGACGGACCGGACGCTGAGCTTCGACCGGATCGATGCGGAAAGCGAAGGATTAAGCATCGAGACCGTGGCCGCCCGCAGCCAGTCGGATATTCCGATCGGCCGCTACGGTACTCCGGCCGAGTTCGGAGCGGCGGCGGCTTTTCTCGCCAGCCAGCAGGCAGGCTACATCACCGGTGTGGCGCTGCCGATTGACGGCGGCCTTAGCCGGGCGATGATATAGCCCCTTGCGCGCGCCGCCGGCGGATGGCGGCGCGGCCAGAGGCAAAACATATAGCTAATTGCCTGGCTCGTCATCGAACCACGCATTGCTGAAGGTCAGATTGGCCACAGAAACGACCCGGCCTTTGTCATCGCGCACGACGACGGATACCGCGCCATTAGACTGCTCGCCAATCTCCTCCTGAACGACATCCAGCAGAATGCGGGTAACTTCTCGTGTCACGCTGGCGCGCGTTGAAAGTTCCAGCCCGTCTTTGTCGCGGGTTACGCCGTCACCATTGTGCAGATCGAAAAAGTAACGGCTCATTATCGTCGCATCCCCTTGAACGATCAGGAATTCGCCGGAATGAAAATAGTTCCTGAAATCAACAGGATTCGTCGTTCATGTGTCAATGTTAAATGAGCCCCGGCCGTTTGTGGGATAGGTGGAGAGCCCATCCCTCACACGGCATGCCGCAAATTGATTGAATCCCTGCTTCTCAACCTTCAAAGCCATGATGTGGTGTCGCCGCACGAGGTGACATTGCTCAGGAACCTGATCTGGCGTGACCGGCGCTTCAAGGTCGATGAGGAAATCGTGGTCGAGGGATCGCGGCCGGGCTATAGCACGCTTTTGATCGACGGCTTTGCAGCGCGCTACAAGTTCCTGGCCGATGGCACGCGCCAGATCACCGCTTTGCACATTGCCGGCGATTTCGTCGATCTACACGCGTTTCTTCTGAAGACCATGGACCATGGCATCGTCGCCATGTCGCAATGCCACGTGGCCTTCGTCGAACATGGCGACCTCAAGGCCATCACTGAATCTCAACCGCATCTGAGCCGCCTCTTGTGGCTGGACACGCTGGTGGATGGCGCCATTCATCGCGAATGGATCGTGGCGATGGGGCGGCGGTCCAAAAAGGCGCATCTTGCCCACCTGGTCTGCGAGCTGTTCATGCGGCTACAGGTGGTTGGGCGGACCACAGGCTACAGCTTCCATTTTCCGCTGACTCAGGTGGAACTTGCCGATGTGCTTGGCATCTCGCTGGTTCACCTCAACAAGACCCTGCAGATCCTGCGCAAGTCCGAGCTTCTGACCTGGATCGGCCAGATGATCACCATTCTCGACTGGACGCGCCTGCAGGAACTGGCGCAGTTCGACCCGACCTATCTCAGCCAGACCGTTGAACCGCGTTAGCGAATTTATACCGTGATCAGCGATGCGCCGCCCAGGGCACGAACCAGCGTTCCAGCAGGCGCGCCAGAATCTCGAACAGAAACGCGATCGCGGCAATGACGATGATGCCGGCAATCACGATGTCGGTGACGAGGAACTGCGCGGCCGACTGGATCATGAAGCCGAGGCCGCGGCTTGCGGCCACCAGCTCGGCTGCCACCAACGTCGACCAGCCGGCACCGAGGGCGATGCGGGTGCCGGTCAGGATCGACGGGATGGCGCTGGGCAGAATGACCTGCGCGAGGATCTGTAGACGAGTCGCGCCGAACGACCTGGCGGCGTTGATGAAATCGGCCGGTGCGGATTTGACCCCGGCGGCCGTCGACAGGATGATCGGCGGCAGCATGGCAAGCGCGATGACAGTGATCTTCGATGCCTCGCCGATGCCGATCCAGATGATGATCAATGGCAGATAGGCCAGGGGCGGCAGCGGCCGCAGGAATTCGACGATGGGATCGAGAATGCTCTTGCCGATACGGCTGGTGCCGATGGCAAGACCGGCGGGAATGCCGATGACGAGTGCGGCGGCAAGGGCTGCGAAAATACGCAGCAGGCTGGCAAGCGTGTGCTGCGCTAGCGTCGAATCGACGAAGCCGTTGACCGCGACGGAATAGATCGCCTTCAAAACGATCAGAGGCGATGGCAAAAAGAGCGGTGACACCAGGCCATAGGCCGAGGCAAGGCTCCAGGCAGCGATGATGACGGCGATGGTTGCCAGCGAGAGCGGCAAGGTTCCGGGGCTGCGTTTTGGCCTTTGCGCTTCGGTCACGGCAGGCGCAGCCGGGGCGACGGGCGCAATGGTGCCGATATTGATGGTCATGCCGCTTCCTCCTCGCTATCCGCATGGATGAGCCCGGTCAGGCCATCGTGAAGACGGCGGTATTCCGGTGATATCTTGATATCCTGCAGCGATTTTCCGTTGAGCAACTGCTTGCCGAAGCTTGCCGGGATATCGGCGATAATACGGCCGGGATTGGGCGCCAGCACAACGACGCGGGTGGCAAGCAGCATGGCTTCCTCGATACTGTGGGTGATCAAAAGCGCCCCGGTCTTGCTCTCCGACCAGACCTTGAGCAGGAATTGCTGCAGGCGGGTGCGGGTCAGCGCATCGAGCGCGCCGAGCGGCTCGTCGAGCAGCAGGAAACGCGGCTCGGACGCCAACGCTCGGGCGATGCCGACGCGCTGGCGCATGCCGCCCGACAATTCCCAGATGTTCTTTGTTCCCGCACTCTCCAGACCGACCTTTGCCAGCAACTCGTCGGCCCGGAACCGCCGCTCCCCTTTGGCGACGCCGCGCAGCTTGAGCGGAAAGGCAACATTGTCACGGGCATTCAGCCAGGGATAGAGCGCATCGTCCTGGAAGACGACAGCACGATCTACAGCAGGACCGGTAATGTCGGCGCCATCCACCGAAACCCGGCCGGATGTGGGCTTGAGAAACCCTGCCGCAAGATTGAGCAGGCTGGTCTTGCCGGAACCGGAGCGGCCGATGACCGCGATGAATTCGTCCGACGCCAGATGCAGCGTCACGCTATCGAGCACGAGCCGCGTCTGGCCACTGGTGCGATCGGCCGGAAAAGCGAGGGAAACAGATTGCAGCGACAGGACGCTCATGATCACACCGATGGTTTGCGGTGCTGGAACCCCTGTTGGATTCCAGCACCTGTTTCTTAAAGACCGGCCTTGGCGGCGTCGACGACCCAGCGTGACGAAACGTAGGGCGCGTAGTCGGGGAGGACTGCGGGGATCTTTCCCTGCTCCAGCAGGAAGGCCGAGGTTTCCGCGACGGCCTTAACCGTACCGCCGCCCAGCAGATCGGCACCGGCCTGCTCTTCGAGCGTCGGGAAATGATAACCCTTCAGGAGAGCCGGAACTTCCTCGACCTTGGCGCCAGTCAGCTTGGCGATCTTTGCGGCTTCCGGCGATGCTGCGTTCCAGCTGTCCGGATTGGCACGGTAGGATTCGTATGCCTTGCCGGTCACCTGAACGAAGCCGGTGACGATTTCCGGATGCTCTTCGGCGAATTTCTTGCTGACGATCCAAGCATCGAATGTCGGGCCGCCCCATGAAGCGACATCCGCTGAGGTGGCCAACACGCTGCCGGTTTTCTTCAGTTCGGACAGGACAGGATCCCAGACATAAGCGCCGTCGATATCGCCGCGTTCCCAGGCGGCGGCGATTTCCGGCGGCCGCAGGTTGAGGATTTCGACCGACTTCGGATCGACCTTCCAGTGCTTCAGCGCGGTCAGCAGGCTGTAATGGGCGGTGGAGACGAAGGGCGTCGCGATCTTCTTGCCGGCAAGCCCTTCAGGCTTGTCGATGCCCTTGACGGCCAGCGCCTCCGCTTCCGAGATCAGGCCGACAACGAAGATCGTCTCGATCGGGATTTCGCGGCTGGCGGCGGCCGCCAGCGGCGAGGAGCCGACATAACCGATATCAAGCGAGCCGGAAGCGATGGCGGCAATGACATCGGCACCGCCATCGAATTTCTGCCAGTTGATCTTGGCGCCGGTCACCTTTTCATAGGTACCATCGGCCTGCGGTACGCGCGACGGCTCGACGATCGGCTGGTAGCCGATATTGACGTTGACGTCGGCGGCGTAGGAAAAATTGCTCTGCGTCATGAAAGCGAGAACGGCCAAGCTGGCAGTTCCCAAAAGGCGGCGTCGATTGATTGTCATGTCCCTCTCCCGGCAATGGTTCAATGGCATTCCGCGCCGAAGGCTCCGGTGGAATGAGGTTTAATCATTGTAAAATTCATAGAATTTATAGAGATAAAAAATTCCCGGATTTGCGGTACTTTCGTAATGCGAATCTAAAATAGCGGACGACCTAGGTGTTTTCGCCGGAATGGCGCGAAGCCGTGAAAAGCGCTATCGAGAGGCAGGGGACGGCAACATGAAGACAATGCAGATTTACGCCTTCGACATGAACTGTGCCGGACACATCAATCATGGCCTGTGGACCCATCCGCGCGACCAGTCGATGCGCTACACCGATCTCGACTATTGGACGGACCTGGCGATCACTGCCGAGCGCGGCAAGCTCGATGGGCTGTTCCTGGCGGATATTGTCGGGGTCTATGACGTCTACAAGGGTAGCCCTGCCCCGGTCATCGAGACCGGCGCGCAAATTCCGGTCAACGATCCGCTCATCCCGATTTCCGCGATGGCGCATGTCACCAAACATCTGGGTTTCGGCGTCACTGTCAATACGACGTACGAGCCGCCTTTTCTGCTGGCGCGGCGCATGTCGACGCTGGACCACCTGACCAAGGGCCGGATCGGCTGGAACATCGTCACCGGCTACCTCGACAGCGCCGCCCGCGCCATGGGCATGCAGCGTCAGCCGGAGCATGATGCCCGCTACGATGCGGCGGAAGAGTATCTCGAAATCCTCTATAAGCTCTGGGAAGGCAGCTGGGACGACGACGCGGTGCTGCGCGACAAGACGGGCCAGGTGTTTGCCGATCCCTCCAAGGTGCGGGCGGTCAGCCATGAAGGTAGCTACCACAGGATGGAGGGTATCCATCTCAGCGAGCCCTCGCCGCAACGCACGCCATTGCTGTTTCAGGCCGGCGCCTCGGCGCGAGGCCAGGATTTTGCCGGCAAACATGCGGAATGCGTCTTCATTGCCAGCGCCACCCCGCAGGCTGCCAGGCCGATCGTCGAAGGCTTGCGCCGGAAAGCCGAAGAATTCGGCCGGGGCCGTGATGCCCTGCGCATCCTCAATCTGTTGACCGTCGTTGTCGGGCGGACGGAAAAGGAAGCGCAGGAGAAGCTGGAAGACTATCGCCACTATTCCAGCGTCGAGGCCTCGCTGGCGCATTATTCCAGCTCCATCGGTATTGATCTCTCAAAATACGGGCTGGACGAACCCATCGAACAATTGACCACCAACGCCAACCAGTCGGCGCTCGCCGCCATTACCAAACAGGCGGCAAAACCGGTGACAGTCCGGCAGATCACCGGACAGATGGTGCTGGGCAGCCGGATGAAGCCGGTTGTCGGTTCACCGGAGCAGATTGCCGATCATTTACAGATGTGGATCGAGGAAGCCGGCATCGACGGCTTCAACCTTGCCCGAACCGTAGCGCCGGAAAGCCTTGCGGATTTCGTCGATCTGGTCGTGCCGGTGCTGCAGGAGCGGGGCCTGTTCAAGGCGGATTATGCTGAGGGACCACTGCGGCAGAAAGTCTTCGGCGGCGAAAACGGGAGGTTGACCGCCTCCCATCCCGCCGCCGCTTTCAGACACAACAGAACTTAGCCGGCTATTTGTGATCGAGTCTGGCGACAAGGCGGTCGCCGAGCCACTGGATGCCGCAGACGAGAACGATCAGAACGATCACCACGGCGATCATCACCGTCGTCTCGAAACGCTGGTAGCCATAGCGGATGGCAAGGTCGCCGAGACCACCAGCCCCGATAGCCCCGGCCATCGCGGAAGCGCCAACCAGTGTGACCAGCGTGACGGTGAAGCCCGCCACGATGCCCGGCATGGCTTCCGGCACCAGCACCTCGCGAATGATCGTCCAGCGATTGCCGCCCATGGCGCGCACCGCATCAATCAGGCCGCGATCGACCTCCCGCAATGACACCTCGGCGATGCGCGCATAATAGGGGGTCGCGGCAATCGCCAGCGGCACGATCGCCGCCCAGGTGCCGAGCGCCGTTCCGACGATCAGGCGCGTCACCGGGATCAGCGCAACGAGCAGGATGATGAAGGGAACCGAACGGAAGCCGTTGACGATGGCACCGAGCACGCTGTTCAGCCATGGATTTTCGGCAATGCCACCACGGGCGGTGGCGACGAGCGCCAGCCCCAGCGGCAGGCCGGCAACCAGCGAGATGATGCCGGAGGCACCGGTCATCAGGATGGTTTCCCAGAGCGAACGGACAAGCAGTTCAAGCATGATTGGCGTCATAACCAAGCACCTCCACCCGCGCACCGCGGGCTTTTAGAAATGTCTGTACCTTTTCCGGCAGCGAAGCGTCGCGCGCGGGAACGGCAATGAAGAAACGGGCCACCGGCTGGTCCTGGATATGGTCGATCCCGCCATGCACGAGCCGGAATGACTGCGGCAGCACTTGCGACAGATCGGCAAACAACGCTCCCTGCGCGGCAGGACCGGCCATGTCGATGCTGAGGATTTGCTCATCACCGGAGACCGGCGACAGCCGTGCAGAGATATGTTCCGGCAACTGCGGGCGAATACCGCTCAGCAGGCGCTGGGTGATCGGCGCCTGTGGATCAGCAAAGACGGACCAAACCTGGCCTTCTTCGACAATCCGGCCGGCATCGATAACGGCAACCCGGTCGGCAACGCTACGCACCACTTCCATCTCGTGGGTGATGAGCAGGATGGTCAGGCCGAGCTTCTGATTGATGTCCTTCAGCAGCGCCAGGATCGAACGGGTCGTTTCAGGATCAAGTGCCGAAGTGGCTTCGTCGGACAAGAGCAATGCCGGACGGGCGGCGAGAGCACGGGCAATGCCGACACGCTGCTTCTGACCGCCAGACAGGGACGACGGATAGGCCTTGGCCTTGTCGGACAGCCCGACGAGGTCAAGCAGTTCGGCGGCGCGCTTCAGACGCTCGGCCTTTCCGAGGCCTTCGATCTTCAATGGCAGCGCGACGTTTTCCTCGACGGTCTTTGCTGACAGGAGATTGAAGTGCTGGAAAATCATGCCGATGCGGCGGCGCAGCGGCTGCAGGTCCTTTTCGGTAAGGCCGGTGATATTGCGGCCTTCGATATGGATTTCGCCGCTGTCGGCCTGTTCCAACCCGTTCAGGCAGCGGATCAGCGTCGATTTGCCGGCACCACTGCGGCCGATAATGCCGAGGATTTCGCCCTTGCGCACCGTTAGCGAAACGCCGTCCAATGCCGGCGTCGCACCGAAGCGCCGCTTGACGTCCGTCAGCCGGACGACCTCTTCGGCCTGCGGCATCGCCACGCTTGCAGGCGCGGAAACAACAGAATTCATGCCTTGTCCTTTGTTCGGTTTTCGGGCGTCTCTATAACGCCCAAGGCGGCCCTGGCAAACAAATGCCAGAGCCGCCCGTTTTTTGAGTACACTCGATTGAGCGCCGGTATCGATCAATAGGCGCTGACGCCCGTGCCCTTGTAGACCTTGTCGAACTCGGCCTTAACGGCGTCGTTCTGATAGGACGAGACCAGCGTCTTCACCCAGGCTTCGTTCTCTGTGCCAGCCTTGACGGCAATGAAGTTGCGGTAAGGATTGTCGTTGACCGGTTCCTGGGCGATACGGTCCTCCGCAGACAGGCCACTCTTCAGCGCCCAGTCGGTGTTGACGACAGCCGCATCGAGATCTTCAATCGCACGGCCGACAACGCCCGCATCCAGTTCCTTGATTTCGACCTTCTTCGGATTTTCAACGATATCGGCGATCGTCGCCAGAATGCCGGTGCCGTCCTTCAGCTTAATGATGCCTTCGTTCTGCAGCACG
The DNA here is from genome assembly GCF_001426665.1 of Rhizobium sp. Root1334. Taxonomy (GTDB): domain Bacteria; phylum Pseudomonadota; class Alphaproteobacteria; order Rhizobiales; family Rhizobiaceae; genus Pararhizobium. The sequence goes on from NZ_LMEY01000001.1 coordinate 1,355,493, forward strand.
CGTAGCGCCCGGCCTTCGTTCGATGGATCGTTCGGAACGCCAATCACGGCGCCTTCCGGCAGTTCAGCAATGGTCTTGAACTTCTTGGTGTAGAGACCGATCGGCCAGACGGCGGTAAAACCGGCATTGACGATGTGATAGCCGTGCTGCTGAATCTGGTTGTCGAGGTAAGGCTGATGCTGGAAGGCGTTGGCGTCGACTTCACCGCGCTCAAGCGCTTCGTTCGGCTGAGTATAATCGTTGAACACGACGGTTTCGATCGTCAGGCCCTTCTTGGCGGCTTCGGTGGTGACAACGCGCCAGACGTCTTCGTCCTCGCCGCTGATGATACCGACCTTGATCGACTTGTCTTCAGCAAAGCTTGCGGACGGCGTAGCAAAGCCAGCGATTGCAGCGGCGGAAACGGCAAGTGCGGCCAGGGCCGCACGGCGCGAAAGGGTGTTGAGAAGAGTCTTTTTGGTCATTGTCTGTCCCGTCCTGTCAAATGAGGCGACCGCCCCGGTGTGAAACGGTTATCGCAAAATCGGCGGCGGCCAGCCAAGCAAGATTGCCTCTTATCCGGTGACAGCCGGGAAAACTCTTGCGGATGTCGCGCCATTTGCGGACACAAATTTCCATAAAATCCGTAGACTACTTAATCCAGCAGGTTTTATGGGCGGCAGAAGCCAAAATTGCTTCCAACACAGGAAAAATTGCATATCAAATGGGCCAGATGTGTTTTTAGGAGAGAAAAGTGGCGGAATTGACGACAAAAACGAGGCCGACAGGCGCAACCGCTGTTCTCGCCCGGCACGGGTTCCCACAGGTGACATCCGCGACCGGCGGCGAAATCCAGATCGTCACCGGTCCGTCGCAGCCCGGCTTCAACCCGATCGACCTTTTGTATGCATCGCTCTCCGCCTGCCTGACGATGAGCGCCCGGATCGCTGCAAGCCAGATGGGCCTACTCGACCGGCTGACCGAAATCCGCGCCGACGTCAGTGGCGAGAAGGCGACCGAGGGCCTGTCGCGTGTTGCGAAATTCAATGTGGTTCTGACGATTGAGGGGGACATTCACGATGAAGCACGGCATGCGATCGCGCAGGCCGCTGAAGAGGAAATCTGCACGGTCAGCAATACGCTTCGTGGCGGCTCGGAGTTTTCAATGACCGTTCGCGGCTGAAGAGCTGTGAATTAATCGTGATCTGCCTCATATGGCACGCGATCTGGTCGAACCGGAATTGAATGCGCACGGCGGCATCATGGCGCGTCAGCCGCACGGAAAACGGAGCGGACGGTGAAATCTCCAGAGATCGGGGCCAGATAGGCATGGCCGCTATCGCGGTGGAAGCCGTAGAAAGTTTCCTGCCAGAAATCGGTTTCTGCGTCCGTTTTCAGAGACAGCCTGGCGGCATCCCTTGCCAGACAGCGGGCTCGTTGTGTCAGCGAAATGCCCCGGCCATGCTGCTTTCCTTGTCGCCAGTGGCTCTTGTCATGGCGGCAATCTAGCCATCGGGGACGGGCTGGCAAGGTGGGCCATGCGCTGGCACTTCACATCCGGCATTGGCAAGGCGCATCTGTTTGACTAAGGATGCCGCTATGGGTGCATCCTGGCTGTTGACCGATGCCGCCTGCGCTATGAGACATTCTGGGAGTGTGCCATGAAAATCACGATGATCGGTGCCGGTTATGTCGGACTTGTCTCCGGCGTTTGTTTTGCTGATTTCGGCCATGACGTCATCTGTATCGATAAGGACGCGCGCAAGATCGAAGCGCTGCTGGCCGGACGCATCCCGATTTTCGAACCCGGCCTCGAGCAGCTGGTCGCCGACAATGTCAAGGATGGGCGCCTGAGCTTTACGACCGATCTTGCCACCAGCGTGTCCGAAAGCGACGTGATCTTCATCGCCGTCGGAACACCGTCACGCCGCGGCGATGGCCATGCCGACCTGTCCTACGTCTATGACGCCGCCCGCGAGATTGCTGCGCATGTGACCGGCTTTACCGTCATCGTCACCAAGTCGACCGTGCCGGTCGGCACCGGCGACGAGGTCGAGCGGATCATGCGCGAGACCAATCCGGATGCCGATATCGCCGTGGTCTCCAACCCGGAATTCCTGCGCGAAGGTGCCGCCATCGATGACTTCAAGCGGCCCGACCGTATCGTCATCGGGCTGAACGACGAACGCGCCCGCAGCGTGATGACCGAAGTCTACCGGCCACTCTATCTCAACCAGTCGCCGCTGCTCTTCACCACGCGCCGCACCTCCGAACTGATCAAATATGCCGGCAATGCCTTCCTTGCCATGAAGATCACCTTCATCAACGAGATGGCGGACCTGTGCGAAAAGGTCGGCGCCAACGTGCAGGAAGTCGCGCGCGGCATTGGTCTCGATGGCCGTATCGGCGGCAAATTCCTGCATGCCGGTCCGGGCTATGGCGGCTCCTGCTTCCCGAAGGACACACTGGCGCTGGTCAAGACCGCCCAGGATCATGACAGCCCGGTCCGCCTGATCGAGACCGTTGTCTCTGTCAACGACAACCGCAAGCGCGCCATGGGCCGCAAGGTGATCGCGGCTGCCGGCGGCGACGTGCGCGGCAAGAAGGTCGCGGTGCTCGGCCTCACTTTCAAGCCGAATACCGACGACATGCGCGACAGTCCGGCCATTGCGGTCATCCAGGCACTCACCGATGCCGGCGCCATCGTGACCGGTTATGATCCCGAGGGTATGGAAAACGCCAGGAAGGTGATCGACGGCATTGCCTATGCCGATAACCCCTATGAGGCAGCGGAGGGCGCGGACGCGCTGGTGATCGTCACCGAATGGAACGAGTTCCGGGCACTTAATCTCGCCCGCCTGAAGACCTTGATGAACACAGCGCTGCTCGTCGATCTCAGAAACATCTATCAGTCCGGCGAAGTGACGAAACACGGCTTCATTTATACCAGCATCGGCCGGCCGCAATAGGGCCACCACGGGCCTGCGACGACACAAGACAAGCAAGGAGCCGGTATGCGCTATCTGATCACGGGAACGGCAGGGTTCATCGGGTTTCACCTGGCCAAGCGGCTGCTGGACGACGGTCACTTCGTTACCGGCTTCGACGGAATGACGCCCTATTATGACGTCCGCCTCAAGGAACGGCGCCATGCGATCCTCGCCCGGTCGAACGGCTTTCGGCCCGTGATCGGCATGCTTGAGGACAAGGCGGCGCTGGATCAGGCGGCCGAGATCGGGGAACCCGACGTCATCGTCCATCTCGCTGCGCAGGCGGGCGTGCGCTACAGTCTTGAAAACCCCAAGGCCTATGTCGATTCCAACCTGATCGGCTCCTGGAACATGCTGGAATTGGCCAAGGCCGTGCAGCCCAAGCATCTGTTGCTCGCCTCCACTTCCTCGATCTACGGCTCCAACGAGAAGATCCCGTTTGCGGAAACCGACCGGGCCGACGAACCGATGACGCTCTACGCCGCCACCAAGAAGTCCGGCGAGTTGATGGCTCACAGCTATGCCCATCTCTACAAGGTGCCAACGACCGCTTTCCGCTTCTTCACGGTTTACGGCCCCTGGGGCCGCCCGGATATGGCACTGTTCAAGTTCGTCGATAGCATCCTCAACGGCCGGCCGATCGAGATTTATGGCGAAGGCCGGATGAGCCGCGACTTCACCTATATCGACGATCTCGTCGAAGGCATCGTCCGGCTGATGGGCGTTGTTCCGTCAGAGGAGAACCGCGTCGAAGAAATCGACACCCTGTCGCGCCACGCACCCTTCCGGGTCGTCAATGTCGGCGGCGGGCAACCGGTCGAGCTGATGCGGTTCGTCGAGACGGTTGAAGCCGCCGTCGGCCGCCCGGCCATCCGCTCGATGCTGCCGATGCAGCAGGGCGATGTTCCCCGAACCTTTGCAGCGCCTGATCTTCTCAACAGCCTTACCGGCTTTACACCCTCCATTTCGGTGGAAGAGGGCGTTCGCCGCTTCGTCGAATGGTATCGCGCCGAGATGGTGGCGGCAGGGGCGGTTGATGATCCGCGGCATCCGTGATTTCCTGCGCGGTGGCGCTCATGCGCCATCGCCGAAACAAAGAAGGAAGCTCCTTTTCGACCGGGCTCCCGACCATATCTATGCGGTCGGCGACGTGCACGGATACGATGACACTCTGGGCAGACTGGAAGACCTGATCGTTGCGGACAGCCGCAAGCGCGATGGCATCAAATGGCTGGTCATGCTCGGTGACTACGTCGATCGCGGACCAAAATCATCCACCGTGCTCACCCGTCTGACGACCCGGCCCCTCGTTGGCATCCGCCGCATCTGCCTTGCCGGCAATCACGAGGCGGTCATGCTCGATTTTCTCGGCAATCCCTCTCCAGATCACCACTGGCTGCGGTTGGGCGGCCTGGAAACGCTGTATTCCTACGGGTTGAACAGGCTTCCAGCCGACCGCGAGGAGAGAAAAAAACTGCTGCGGTCTCTCATTCCCGTCCAGCATGTCGCCTTCCTCGAATCCCTCCCCTCGATGTTGCAGGTCCCAGGTTACTGCTTTGTCCATGCAGGTCTGAAAACGGGTGTCGCACCCGCCGACCAGAAAGACGCAGACCTCCTGTGGCTGCGCCCGCTGGCCTTGACGGACGATGCCCCGGCCGAAGGCTTCGTCACCGTTCACGGCCACACGCCGGTGGCGGGGGTCGAGATTGGCACAGGGCGTATCAATGTCGATACCGGCATCTACATGAGCGGCATTCTCTCGGCCGTTCGCCTTTCGCGCAACGAGCCACCGGACATCATCCAGAGCCGGTAAACACGCTCACCGCGGAAAACACATCAGAGCAATCCACGCGCTGCCAGATTGCGCATCAGGGCGGAGGGCCCGAACGTCCAGGGCGGGCATTCGGTCGAGAGCCGCACCGTATTGGTCAGCGATCCCAGTTCGGCATTCGAGATCGTGACGACATCGCCGATCTTGTGTGTAAACCCCTGCCCAGGCGCATCGCGGTCCTCGACCGGCGCAAACAGGGTGCCCATGAACAGCATGAAGCCATCAGGATACTGATGATGACGGCCGATGGTCTGGAAAACCAGGTCGAGCGGATCGCGGCTGATTTCCCGCATCGTGCTTGCGCCCTTGAGGACGAACCCGTCGGGGCCGCTGATGGTCAGCGACAGGTCGGCCTTGCGCACATGGTCGATCGTATAGGTGTCGTCGAACAGACGGATGAACGGGCCGATGGCGGACGAGGCATTGTTGTCCTTGGCCTTGCCAAGCAGCAGGGCTGAACGGCCCTCGACATCGCGCAGGTTAACGTCGTTGCCGAGCGTCGCCCCCTTGACCCGTCCCTGACTATCGACGGCCAGCACGATTTCCGGCTCGGGATTGTTCCATTTGGAGATCGGATGCAGCCCGACCGACGCCCCCCAGCCGACCGAGGCCAGGACCTGCGCCTTGGAAAAAACCTCTGCATCCGGTCCGATACCGACTTCCAGATATTGCGACCAGACGCCGACCTCGATCAACGCCGCTTTCACCTTCGCCGCCTCCGGCGATCCCGCTTTCAGGTCGCGCAAGCTATCGCCGATAATGGCGGTGACGCGCTGACGCATGGTTTCGGCCAAAGCCGGATTTCCCGCAGCCTTTTCCTCAATGACACGCTCGATCATCGACCGGGCGAAGGTGACACCGCAGGCCTTGACCGCCTGCAGATCGCACGGGGCAAGCAGATGGATGGCCGAGAGATCGCCGGCGGCTTCCACCGAGGCGGTCATGATGGCTTCGAGGGTGGACAGGCGCTCGCCCTGACAGTCCGAGAGGAACCCGATGGGATCCTCCAGTTCCAGAAGGTCGCGCATCGTCGGCACGTCTTTCGACGTGATGTCAATGAGATCGCCACCGCGCAGGACCACCAGCGCCGGACCCGCAACATCCGGCCGCCAGACGCGCCCGACGAACGTTCCCGTTCCAAACACTTCGTTGACCGATGTCATGCCGCCCCTCCCGAACAAAACTCACGGCCGCAAGATACAAGCCGTTGGATCATGGGCAAGGGATGAAATGGAAAAACGGCTCTGCTTGCGGGAAAGGAATGCCCCGAAATCTTTGCGAAGCGCCCAAAGAGTGTTCACCGCGACGGGGGATCGTTCTATCTAATTTTACTGATTTACTGATAGCACCTGTGTCATCGAATAAGTGTGTCGAACCAACCGTTAGACGGATGGGCACCAACAGAGGGACAAGGAGCATGAGCTTTACGGAAACAACAAAGACGTCGTGGTTTTCACGGCTGAAAAGCGGCCTTGCCGGGCTGTTGATCGGCCCAATCCTCGTCATCGGGATGATCTGGCTTCTGTCCTGGAATGAAGGCCGCTCGGTCCAGACCTATCGTGCGCTGGTGGAAGGTGCCGGTATCGTCGCTTCTGTCGAGAACGGCACCGTGGATCCGGCCAATGAAGGCAAGCTCGTGCATGTTTCCGGCCCCGTAAAACCGGACGGCACGCCCGAGGATCCGATGCTGGGCGTCTCGGCAGAGGGGGCTGCCGGCCTCAACCGCCAGGTAGAGATGTATCAGTGGATCGAAGACAGCAAGAGCGAGACCCAAAAGACGCTCGGCGGTGGCGAAGAGACCGTCACCACCTACAGCTACAAGAAGGAATGGCGCCCGCGCCCGGTCGATTCGTCCGATTTCAAACAGAGCGACCAGCACCAGAACCCTGACATGCCGATCGAGGGGGACCGGTTCACCGTGGCGACCGCAACGCTCGGCGCCTTCACGGTCGATGGCAAGGCGGTCGCCAATCTCGGGACAGAGACGCCGGTCAAGTTATCTCCCGGTGTCATCGCGCAGGTCACGGCAGCGCTCGGTTCCGACAAGCCGGTCAATGCCAATGGCACCACCCTCTACGTTTCGCAGAACCGCCAGAACCCGGCCATCGGCGACCTGCGCATCAGCTTCAGCCGCGAGGACATCGCTGAAGCCAGCTTCGTCGGCGCCCAGACGGGGACTAATCTCACCGGCTACAAGGCCTCCAATGGCCGCGAACTGTTTCTGAGTGCTGCCGGAAAGGTCGATGCGCCGCAGATGTTCGACGCCGCCCAGAGTGAGAACACGCTGATCACCTGGCTCATTCGCGGCGGTGGAATGCTCGGCATGTTCATCGGTTTTGCCATGATGCTGTCAATTCTCGGTATCATTGCCGACGTCATTCCGTTCGTCGGGTCGATCGTCGGCTTCGGCACCTCGGTGATCGCTATTATCCTGACGCTGATCCTCGGGCCTCTGGTCATCGCCATCGCCTGGATTGCCTACCGGCCGGTGCTGGCCATTGCCATCATCGCCGGCGGCATCCTGCTTGCCGCCGGACTGATCTATCTGAAGCGCAACAAGACGGCGGCAGTTCAGGCGCCAATAACGCTCGGCCGGGCCTGAAAGCCCGAACCATCGTCAACCCGAAAGGCCCGTGGCAAATGAGCCGTCACGGGCCTCTTACTCTCCAAATAGACTCCATTGGCCAATACCGACCGGGCTGCTAGGTTCGCCCTCCCCGACCCCATGCCCCAGGAAGAGACGGTAGCAGGCCCCATGTTTCTCGCATCAAAACTGTTCTGGCTGCTTGCGCAACCGCTGTCGCTGGTCTTCATTCTCCTGGTCCTGAGCTTCCTCCTCGCCGCCGTTGGCCGGCGGTGGCTCTGCCGGTTCCTGTCTGGACTTGCGGTGACCTTGCTTTTCCTCACCCTGTTCACCAGCACCGGCGCCGTCATGCTGCAGGTTCTGGAAAACCGCATCCCAAGGCCCGTAAGCCTGCCGGACAATCTTTCCTGCATCATCATCCTCGGCGGCGCCTTCGAAAACGAAGTGATTGCCAAGCGGGGCGGCATCGAACTCAACCAGGCAGCCGACCGGTTCGTCGAAGGATTGAAACTGGCTCAGGCCCATCCGGCGGCACGTATTCTCGTTTCGGGTGGCGACGGCTCGTTCAGCGGCCAATATGACGGTGACGCGCAGACGTCCGACACCTTCTTCTCGACCTTCGGCATCGCGCCGGACCGGTTGATCCGCGAAGACCAGTCGCGCACCACCTTCGAGAATGCGACCAATACGAAACAGTTGCTGGAAGCGAATGGATTGTCGAACTGCGCCCTGATCACGTCCGCCTTCCATATGCCGCGGTCCGTTGGTTTGTTCCGCAAACTCGGCATCGGCGTAACACCGTGGCCGGTGGACTATCGAACCAGCGGCGAACTGACCCTCGGCTTTGATTTCAGCCAACCCTCCTTGAACGCGCAGCTAACGACAACGGCGATGCGCGAATGGACTGGTCTGCTCGCCTATTTCATCAGTGGCCGCACGCACGTCCTCTTTCCGCAGTAATCAGCGATACCTGCTTTGAGACCTGCCGTTGACGTGACCGTCCCGTTGTGGTCCTTCTCGAATGTCTGGCGGGCCTGATTTCTGGTGGAGGAAAAATGCCGATCCTGGAAATTCTCGACTATGCCGGCGTGGCGGTTTTCGCGGCGACCGGCGCCTTGGCCGCTTCGCGCAAGCAGCTGGATGTTATTGGTTATATCTTTCTCGCCTCGGTCACCGGCATCGGCGGCGGCACGTTGCGCGATGTCATCCTTGGCGCGACACCGGTCTTCTGGATCACCAATCCGATCTACCTGCTCGTCTGTGGCTGCATGGGTCTTCTGGTGTTCTTCTCGGCGCATATGATGGAATCCCGCTACCGGTTCCTCGTCTGGCTGGATGCCATCGGGCTTGCGGCCTACAGTGTCATGGGGGCTGCCAAGGGGCTGGCGGCGACGGGGTCCCCCCTCGTTGCGCTTGTCACCGGCATGCTGACGGCGACATTCGGCGGCATCCTGCGCGATCTTCTTGCTGGCGAGCCCTCCGTCCTGCTGCGTCCGGAAATCTATGTGACGGCGGCACTGACGGGAGCGGGCGTGTTCACAGCCGCGACGTGGCTTGGTGGATCCGTGCTGGTCGCATCGAGCCTCGGCGTCGCGACCGCCTTTGCGGTGCGCGGCGGCGCGCTGAAATATGGCTGGACGCTGCCAACCGGAGATCCCCGGCCGGGCCGCCATCCCGACGACGTGATGTAATCCGCCGTCGGCGACGTGATGTAGGAAAAGTGTTTAGCCGCGCTTGCGGCGCAGGCGGATCACCACGTCGACATGGGCAATTTCCATGCCTTCGGGCGGCTCCGGCAGATTGCCGATCGAAATATTGTTCACCGGAATGTCGAGCACCTCGTTATGGCCCTCGACGAAGAAGTGGTGATGATCGGACACGTTGGTGTCGAAATAGGTCTTGGCACTTTCCACGGCCAGAACACGGATCATGCCGGCTTCGGTGAACTGGTGCAGCGTGTTGTAGACTGTCGCCAACGACACCGGAACACCGGCGGTCACCGCTTCTTCGTGCAACTCCTCGACCGTCAGATGGCGGTCACCCTTGGCAAAGATCAGGTCGGCAAGCGCCATGCGCTGGCGCGTCGGCCTGAGGCCGGAGCGGCGCAGGCGTTCTTCCGAACAGATCTCGATGGCAGTCGTCATACGGACGGATCCAGATTTCCAAGCTATTGCAGAACACACTTCCAGAGCCGATATAACTTTTGCCGAGAATGCTTTCAATAGTGAGCAAGCACCCTCAAGGCATCAAGATGGTAAAAACCGCCTGATTCTTGGGGCAAAAGGCAATTATCTCTGGCTGTTGCAGCAGCCATCATGTATGCGACGGCGGAAATAGGCCTTGTGCTTGGCCAGACAGGAATACGCGAAACGACGCGCTTTGGTCATGCCGGAGCTTCAATTCGCGCCCATCTTGCTCTAAACCAAGTCAACCAAAAACGGATCTAGCGGGGAAACCACAGTTCATGACGACCAGACAATCCAGCTTCAATTATGAAGAGATCCTGAAATGCGGTCGCGGCGAACTGTTTGGCCCGGGCAATGCCCAGCTGCCCCTGCCTCCGATGCTGATGGTTCACCGCATCACCGACATCTCCGAAACCGGCGGCGCCTTCGACAAGGGTTATATCCGGGCCGAATATGACGTGCGTCCCGATGACTGGTATTTCCCCTGCCATTTCCAGGGCAATCCGATCATGCCGGGTTGCCTTGGCCTTGACGGCATGTGGCAGCTGACGGGTTTCTTCCTCGGCTGGCTCGGCGAGCCCGGCCGCGGCATGGCGCTGTCCACCGGCGAAGTGAAGTTCAAGGGCATGATCCGCCCGGACACAAAGCTTCTCGAGTACGGCATCGACTTCAAGCGCGTCATGCGTGGCCGCCTGGTGCTCGGCACAGCCGACGGCTGGTTGAAGGCCGATGGTGAAACCATCTATCAGGCAACTGACCTGCGCGTCGGTCTGTCGAAAGAAAAAGCTGCCTGAACCGCGGTATAGCCGCACTCAGCTAGATTAAAGAAGAGGTCATCCACATGAGACGGGTTGTTGTTACGGGGCTGGGCATTGTTTCCTCGATCGGAAACGATGCGCAGGAAGTCACCACGTCGCTGCGTGAAGCAAAATCCGGCATTTCGTTTTCGAACGATTTTGCCGAACACGGCTTCAAGTGCCAGGTCTGGGGTGCACCCAATCTCGACACGACCGAGCTTGTCGATCGCCGCGCCGCACGTTTCCTGTCGCAGGGCGGCACATGGAACCATGTTGCGATGAAGCAGGCGATCGCCGACAGCGGCCTTGAAGACAAGGATGTCGGCGGCAACGAGCGCACCGGCATCATCATGGGCTCGGGTGGTCCGTCCACCCGCACGCTGATCGAGGCTGCTGAAATCACGCTGAAGAACAATTCGCCCAAGCGCATCGGCCCGTTTGCCGTGCCGAAGGCAATGTCCTCGACAGCATCGGCGACACTTGCCACCTGGTTCAAAATCCACGGCGTCAACTATTCGATCTCGTCGGCGTGCTCGACCTCGGCGCACTGCATCGGCAACGCCATGGAAATGATCCAGTGGGGCAAGCAGGACGTGATGTTCGCCGGCGGTCACGAAGACCTCGACTGGACCATGTCGAACCTGTTCGACGCCATGGGTGCCATGTCCTCCAAGTACAACGACACGCCGTCGACCGCGTCGCGCGCCTACGACGTTTCGCGTGACGGCTTCGTCATCGCCGGTGGCGCAGGCGTTCTGGTTCTGGAAGAACTGGAGCATGCCAAGGCTCGCGGCGCCAAGATTTACGCCGAAATCACCGGCTACGGCGCGACGTCCGACGGCTACGACATGGTCGCCCCGTCAGGCGAAGGCGCCATCCGCTGCATGCGCCAGGCACTGGCAACGGTGAAGGGCGACGTCGACTACATCAACACGCACGGCACTTCGACACCGGTTGGCGATTCGAAAGAAATCGGCGCCATCCGCGAAGTCTTCGGCAACAAAATCCCGCATATCCAGTCGACAAAGTCGCTGACGGGTCACTCGCTCGGCGCCGCCGGCGTGCAGGAATCGATCTACGGCCTTCTCATGATGCAGGCCGGCTTCATTGGCGAAAGCGCCCATATCACCGAACTCGATCCGGAATTCGACGGCGTGCCGATCGTGCGCAAGCGCATCGACAATGCCAAGATCGACACCGTCTTGTCGAACTCCTTCGGCTTCGGCGGCACCAATGCCACGCTCGTCTTCCAGCGCCACAACGGATAAGTCGATGACCGGTATCATGAACGGAAAGCGCGGCCTCATCATGGGGGTCGCCAACAGCCACTCCATCGCGTGGGGCATCGCACAGAAGCTGGCCGGTCAAGGTGCTGAACTCGCCTTCACCTACCAGGGCGAAGCGCTCGGCAAGCGCGTAAAGCCGCTCGCCGCCGAACTTAACTCCGACTTCGTCATCCCCTGCGATGTCGAGGACATCGCCTCGGTCGATGCGACCATCGATGCGATCAAGGAAAAGTGGGGCAAGCTCGATTTCGTCGTTCACGCCATCGGCTTTTCCGACAAGAGCGAACTGAAGGGCCTTTACGCCGATACGTCGCGTGACAATTTCAGCCGTACCATGGTCATCTCCTGCTTCTCCTTCACGGAAATCGCCAAGCGCGCCGCAGACTTGATGAACGACGGCGGCTCGATGCTGACGCTGACCTATGGCGGCTCCACCCGCATCATGCCGAACTACAACGTCATGGGCGTCGCGAAAGCCGCCCTGGAAGCGTCCGTGCGCTATCTTGCCGGCGACTACGGCCCACGCGGCATTCGCGTCAACGCCATCTCCGCCGGTCCGATCCGCACGCTCGCCGGCGCCGGTATTTCGGATGCCCGCGCCATGCTCTCCTGGCAACAGAAGAACGCGCCGCTCCGCCGCACCGTCACCATCGAGGATGTCGGCAACTCGGCGCTCTACCTTCTTTCTGACCTTTCGAGCGGCGTTACCGGCGAAATCCACTATGTGGACTCCGGCTACAACATCACATCGATGCCAGCACTCGATACGTTGGCAAAGGCGGACGCGGAGTAACATCCGGGCCGCCATCCCTTACCGTGCCTCTTGAATTTTGCACCTGCACTTGCCAGTTCAGAGCGCGCAAACCTTCCAGATCCACGTTGAGGCACAATTCGCATGAGCAACGCTGCTGAAAAACCCGTCGAAAATCACGTTTTCGAAGCCGATGTCGCACGCCTGCTGCATCTCATGGTGCACTCGGTCTATTCCGACAAGGACGTGTTCCTCCGCGAACTGATCTCCAATGCGGCCGACGGCTGCGAGAAGCTGCGCTACGCGGCCATCAGCGCGCCTGAGCTGCTCTCCGATGATCCCACACCGCGCATCACCCTGACGCTCGACGCCGATGGCAACACGCTCATCGTCGAGGACAACGGCATCGGCATGAGCCGTGACGACATGGTCGAGGCGCTCGGTACCATCGCCCGCTCCGGCACCCGCGCCTTCATGGAGCGCGTCGAGGCGGCAAAGGCGGGCGAAGGCGCCCAGCTGATCGGCCAGTTCGGCGTCGGTTTCTATTCCGCCTTCATGGTGGCCGGCAAGGTCGATGTCGTCTCCCGTCATGCCGGTAGCGCCCACGCCTGGCTCTGGTCGTCCGACGGCCAGGGCAGCTATACCGTCTCCGAAGCCGAACTGTCCGAGGCTCCGGCACGCGGCACCCGCATCACGCTGCATCTTCTGGACGATGCCAAGAGCTATACGTCCAAATGGAGCGTCGAGAAGATCGTCAAGGACCAGTCCGGCCACGTTCCCGTCCCGATCGACCTGATCGAGAAGCCCGGCGCGGACGCCGAGCGCATCGGCGACGGCACGGCGCTCTGGACGAAATCACGCAGCGAGATCACCAAGGAAGAATACGCCGATTTCTATCGTGGCGTTTCAGGCCAGTATGACGAACCGGCTTTGACGGTGCATTTCAGGGCTGAAGGCCGGCATGAATATACCGGTCTTGCCTTCGTGCCGGAATCCAAGCCGATGGACATGTTCGATCCTTCGGCCAAGGGCCGCATGAAGCTTTACGTCAAGCGCGTCTTCATCACCGACGATGCCGAGCTTCTGCCGCGCTACCTGCGCTTCGTGCGCGGCCTTGTCGATACGTCCGACCTGCCGCTCAATGTGTCGCGCGAGATGATCCAGGAAAGCCCGATCCTTGCCGCCATCCGCAAGGGCCTGACCAACCGCGTGCTGACCGCCATCGAAAAGCTGGCCGACAGCGACGCTGACGCCTTTGCCAAGCTCTGGGATGCCTTTGGTGCAGTCCTCAAGGAAGGCATCTACGACGATTTCGAGCGCCGGGCGCAGCTCATTGCGCTGTCGCGCTTCCGCACCACGGCGTCGGACGAGGCGACGCGGTCGCTGGCCGATTATGTCAAGGACATGAAGGACGCGCAGGCGGCGATCTACTACCTGACGGGCGACAATCTCGACCGGCTGAAAGCCTCGCCGCAGCTCGAAGGTTTTCGCGCCCGCGGGATCGAGGTTTTGTTGCTGACCGATTCGGTCGACAGCTTCTGGGTGACGGCTGCGCCGGATTTCGAAGGCAAGCCGCTCAAGTCGATCACGCAAGGGGCGGCCGATCTCACACAGGTTCCGACAACCGATGGCGAAACACCGGCCGCACCGGAAACCTCCGAAGCTGTCACCGGTTTCATCGCCTTTGCCAAGACGGCTCTCGGCGATGCCGTATCGGACGTTCGGGCTTCCGACCGCCTGACCGAAAGCGCCGTCTGCCTGGTGGCACCGGAACAGGGTTACGACCGTCAGCTGGAAAAGCTACTGCAGGGTTCCGGTCGGCTCGACATGATCGCCAAGCCCATCCTCGAAATCAATCCGGGCCACGGCCTGATCTCGGCACTGGCCGCCAGTGGTAGCAATGAATTCCGCACCGATGCCGTCCAGCTGCTGCTCGACCAGGCCCGCGTCCTCGACGGCGACAAGCCGCAAGACCCGCGCGCCTTTGCCGAGCGGATGTCACGGCTGTTTGAGCGGGCTTTGAAGGGCTAATTCGTCAGATTGGGTGGGCCGTCACGCGGCCCACCAGACCACGAGCAGAACGGCCAGAACCGCAACGGCAAAAACACCGAACAGCATCATCTGCTTGCGGGTGTTGCCGAGAACCGTGGGATCAACGGGCGCGCGGCTGGTCTGGAAGGCCAGAGGCACCTCCGAAGCACCGCTTTTGCCTTCTCCGCTCTTGATATCCTTGACGATGACTTCTGCAACGCCCTCACTGACGGGCGGGCGGTGTCCATAGTTAGAAACCATTGGCACACTCCATCGATGCCTGCGCGATATCACGCAGGCGCGGGAGTCAAAGGTGTACCTGTTTCGTCAAGAAAGCAATTGCAAAAGCAGGCGCTGATCAGCGCTTGCCCCAAAGCACCTTGAAGCGCGCGTTGCGGCAGGTTTCGCCCCATTCCTTGAAGGTCTCGGTCATGACCGTTTCATAAGGCAGGCCGCGATTGGCAACCAGCATCAGCCGCCCGCCGATCTTCAGCGCCTTGGCAGCCGCCTTGATCATTGCAGCGCCCAGCGCCGGGTCAGCTGCCTGTGTCTCATGGAAGGGCGGGTTCATGACGATCAGGTCGTATTTGTCGCGGGTTTCTTCAGACGTCAGGTCCTGCCAGAAAAAGCGGGTCGGCACGTTCGGGCAATTGGCCTTCAGGTTTGCGCGCGCGGCTTCCAGCGAATGATAATCGGCCTCGAACAGGTCGATGCCCTTCAGGTTCGGCGCCTTCTCGGCCAGCATCACCGACAGATAACCCCAGCCAGCACCGAAATCGGCGGCATGGCCCTTGAAATCGTCAGGCAGGCGCGAGGCCAGAAGCTCGGAGCCAGCATCGATGCGCTCGTGCGAGAACATGCCCGGTGCCGCGTCAAAACGGCCTTCGACACGAACCGGCTTCTTGGAAAACTTGGCGATGACGTCGCTTGCGTCTTCCGGACGGCCAAACCAGAAGGCGATGCCATGATACTTCGGCAGGCTGTCGCCACCCCAGCCGAGCTGGTTGACGCGCTTGCGCAGGGATTGGATGCCATCATCCTTGCCACCGGCGACAACGATCAGGCCGCCGACCTTGACGCGCTTCAGCGCCTCGGCGATCCGGTCTTCGTTCTCACCCTTGTGCTTGCCGCACAGGATGAGAGCCGCATCATAGTCCTCGCCCTCGATGACCGGCGTCACGGATGCCCTGACGGCCTCCAGAGCCTTGTACAGCGGCTTTGACGCCTGTACGGCGGCAATCGAGCCTGCGAACTCCGCCGGCAACCGGTAGCCTGCCTCGGCTCCCAGGAACAGCACACGCTCGCCTTCGCCGGGTGCGGGAACAACACCGGTCTCGAAAGGATGGAAAAGGGTCTTCAGCGTGTCGCGGCTCATGGTCGAGATCCTTGGGCTTGTCGGGAAAAATTGGAAAGCGGCTTCCAAAAGGGACAAACGGTAACAAAGGGAATGAGGGGTGCCCGGTTCGAGCCACTCTCACACAAAATAAGAAAAGGCGCGGAACGATCCGCTCCGCGCCCGTAGTCTGTCAAACGGCCGAGCGCTTATTCAGCAGCTTCGCCTTCGCCCTTGGCAACTTCCTTGCCGGTTGCCTGGTCGACAACCTTCATGGAGAGGCGAACCTTGCCGCGCTCATCGAAGCCCATCAGCTTGACCCAAACCTTGTCGCCTTCCTTGACGACGTCGGAGGTCTTGGCAACACGGTCGGAAGCGAGCTGCGAGATGTGCACGAGGCCATCACGCGGGCCGAAGAAGTTGACAAAAGCGCCGAAGTCGGCAGTCTTGACGACAGTGCCTTCGTAGATCTGGCCAACTTCCGGCTCTGCAACGATCGAGTGGATCCACTTGCGGGCCGCTTCGATTTCCTTGCCGGAGGACGAAGCGATCTTGATCGTGCCATCGTCTTCGATGTTGATCTTGGCGCCGGTCTTTTCGACGATTTCGCGGATGACCTTGCCGCCCGAACCGATGACTTCACGGATCTTGTCGACCGGGATGTTCATGACTTCGATGCGCGGTGCGAATTCGCCGAGCTGGCTGCGGCCTTCGGTGATGGCGTTGGCCATTTCGCCGAGGATGTGCTTGCGGCCGCCCTGTGCCTGCTCAAGCGCGACCTTCATGATCTCTTCGGTGATACCGGCGATCTTGATGTCCATCTGCAGCGAGGTGATGCCGTCGGCAGTGCCGGCAACCTTGAAGTCCATGTCGCCGAGGTGATCTTCGTCGCCGAGAATGTCGGAGAGAACGGCGAAACGTTCACCTTCGAGGATCAGGCCCATGGCGATACCGGCAACCGGCTTGGCCAAGGGAACGCCGGCATCCATCAGTGCGAGCGAGGTGCCGCAGACGGTTGCCATCGAGGACGAGCCGTTCGACTCGGTGATTTCGGAGACGACGCGCAGCGTGTAGGGGAACTGCTCGGCAGCCGGCAGCATCGGGCGGATAGCGCGCCAGGCGAGCTTGCCGTGACCGATTTCGCGGCGGCCCGGGGAACCCATGCGGCCTGTTTCACCGACCGAGTAGGGCGGGAAGTTGTAATGCAGCAGGAAGCGTTCCTTGTACATGCCGGTGAGCGAGTCGACATACTGTTCGTCTTCGCCGGTACCGAGCGTGGCAACAACGATCGCCTGTGTCTCACCGCGGGTAAACAGCGCCGAACCGTGCGTGCGCGGCAGGATGCCGACTTCCGAAACGATAGCGCGAACGGTCGACAGATCACGGCCGTCGATGCGGCTCTTGGTGTCGAGGATGTTCCAGCGAACGATCTTGGCCTGCAGGTGCTTGAAGACGGCGCCGATGACTTCGGCAGTGTACTTCGGCTCAACGCCTTCCGGGAAGAAGTGAGCCTTGACCTTTGCCTTGACGGCATCAACCGCAGCGTAACGATCAGCCTTCTGGGTGATCTTGTAGGCAGCGCGCAGTTCGGTTTCGGCGATCGAAAGCATTTCGGCTTCGAGTTCCGAATGATCTTCCGGGGTGAAGTCGCGCGGTTCCTTGGCAGCCACTTCAGCGAGCTTGATGATCGCATCGATGACCGGCTGGAAGCCCTTGTGGCCGAACATGACGGCGCCGAGCATGACTTCTTCGTTGAGTTCCTTGGCTTCCGATTCAACCATCAGGACGGCGTCCTGGGTACCGGCAACGACGAGGTCGAGAACCGACTCGTCCATCTCGTCGAGATGCGGGTTCAAGACGTACTGGCCATTGATGTAGCCGACGCGTGCGCCACCGACCGGGCCCATGAAAGGAACGCCGGAGATCGTCAGCGCTGCCGAAGCGGCAACCATCGACAGGATGTCCGGATCATTTTCCAGATCGTGCTGGACGACGGTGACAACGACCTGCGTGTCGTTCTTGTAGCCTTCCGGGAACAGCGGGCGGATCGGGCGGTCGATCAGGCGGGAAACCAGTGTTTCCTTTTCAGACGGACGGCCTTCGCGCTTGAAATAGCCACCGGGGATCTTGCCGGCGGCATAGGTCTTTTCCTGGTAGTTGACGGTCAGCGGGAAGAAATCCTGGCCCGGCTTCGGAGCCTTGGCCGAAACGACGGTCGCGAGAACGATGGTCTCGCCGTAGGTTGCAAGAACGGCGCCGTCAGCCTGACGGGCGATCTTGCCGGTTTCGAGCTTGAGCGGGCGGCCTGCCCATTCAATTTCGACTGTGTGGGTATCGAACATGTTTTGTCCTTCGTGTGCGCCAATGCCGCGCCGCAGCCAGTGTGGCGCGGGCGGCAGTGTTTTCGCTGATATGACACATCACGGGCAAGACAACGGGAGGCTTCCAAAATCGGCTGGCGCTCGTTCCGTTCCCTCAAAGCCGGACGCTTCGGGTGCGTGGAAAACGCGCAAGCGCCGAAGCATCCTGCAATCCTGCCCCATGACAGGTCATCGGTTGTTTCCGCAGAGCCGGCCCATCCGGTCTGCTGGGGTGTCTGCTTCCAACAGCGCCCTTTCGGCTTTGGCTGGAAGCGCAAACGCGGGGTGTATGCCCCGCAAAAAACAAACCGGCGGGCCCCTGTTGAAGGGTCCCGCCGGTGTAAGGCTTAGCGGCGAATGCCGAGAGCAGTGATCAGCTTGGTGTACCGTGCCTCTTCCTTGCCCTTGACATAGTCAAGAAGCGAACGGCGGGTGGAAACCATTGCCAGAAGGCCACGACGCGAGTGGTTGTCCTTCTTGTGACCCTTGAAGTGTTCGGTCAGGTTGTTGATCCGCTCGGTGAGGATCGCAACCTGGACTTCCGGGGAACCGGTGTCGCCTTCGACGATTGCGTATTCCTTGATAAGCGCAGCCTTGCGCTCTGCAGTGATCGACATCGTGTCATCCTTTCAATGTTTAGGATTTCGGGTCGCCAGCAGCCGGGATGCCGTCTAGCTGCGGCCATGAAGGCAAAAGTCCGCAAAGGGCGGGGTCTGATGCTGGCGCTGCCTATAAACCATCCGGCATTAAAAAGAAAGAGGGCGGATAAAGACGCCGCAGCGGCTCAACTCACCGTCATTGCGGCGGGGTTCGCGGCTTCATCGGCGCGGATTTCCGGGCGTCATCGATAGCGGCACAATCGAGATAGGCGGCGAAGACCCAGCCAAGAACCGCGCCATTTGCGGCGACCTTTGCCCATCGTTTGCCGCCAAGGGTGCGCTCGTCGAGGGTCTCGACGGCCATACCATTGCCGAGAGCCGACAGAACGCGGCCTTCAGGCTTGACGCGAACGTTGAGCGGCGTTCCGGTGGGGTCTGCCACCACACAATCCGCACCAATCACTGTGTCTGCGGTACCGGCGAAAGTGGCTGCGACGAGAAAGGCGGCCACCCCACGGCGTCTTCGCGACATCGATATTCCCTCCAAACAGAATAAACCGCAATAAGCAGGCAACGCCTAAGCTTGACCCGAGAGATTGGCACTCAGCTTTTCATCCGGAATCTTGACGCGCCATTCGATCCCGTCATCGTGCATGATCCGCTCCAGCTTGGCGTCCAGCGCCATGCCGAGCATGCGCTCCAGAACCATGGTTCCAAAGCCCTTGCGCACGGCCCCATCCTCGGCCGGGGTGATGTCGGCGCCCTTTTCTCTCCAGACAAACAGGAACGTGCCCCCGGAGACCGACCATTGCAGGTCGATCACACCGCTCGCATTGGCAAGCGCTCCATACTTCGTCGCATTGGTGGCCAGTTCGTGCAACGCCATGCCGAGCGTCTGCGACACTTGGGCATCCAGCCGCACCGGCGGCCCCGACAGATGAACCCTGTCCGGATCGTCGGGCGTGAACGGCTGCAGCTGGTTCTGCACCAGCTCGCGGAAATCGACGCCCTGCGCCGCATTGGCAATCATCAGATCGGTCGAGCGGGCTAAGCCGGCGATGCGCTTGCGGAAAGTTTCGGCGAAATCCACCCGGCTTTCGGCGGCATTGAGCGACTGGTTGAGCATCGACTGGATCACCGTGAGCTGGTTTTTCGAGCGGTGCGCCACCTCGCGCATCAGGAAACGGATCTCGTTTTCCGCCTTCCGGCGTGCCTGCGCCGCCTCGGCCAAAGCCGACGATACGGTTTCGATTTCGGCGATCATATGCTTGCGTGCCGCAATCGGCCGGCCAGCCCCCAAGAGATGCGCGTCACGGGCCAGGACCTTGACGCCCTGTGTCAGGAGACCCGCGATGGTGGCCGATCCGGCTACGGCTATTCCGGCAAAGAGAAGCCCGCCCAGCGACAACCAGAGATAGGACCAAAGCGCCGGAGCATCGACATCCGCACTCTTTGCCCAGGCGACGATCTTCCAGCCGGTCAGCACCGAAAACTCGGTGACTGTCCGGTACTCCACGCCATCGTGAACCGCCTCCCCGACACCAACACGCAATGCCGGAACGATTTCCATGAAGAACGGCTTGCCGACGGCAAGCCCCGGATCCGACGAGGCAATCACGTTGCCTGCAGCATCCAGCAAGGCCGCGTTCCAGCCGGGCGACACCACATCCCGATTGACCGCCTTCGACATGCTTTCGGCATTGCGCGTCAGGGTCAGGAGGTAGTCGCTGTTGCCGAGCGGCGTGGTTATGGGGAGATAAACATTGAACACCCATCGCTGTGCCGTCTTGCCGAAGAAGACATTCGAGATGTAAGGCCCGCCAACGCGGAACGCCTCATCGACCGAGACCGGATCGGATGCTTTGCCGAGCGGGCTGCCATAAGGCACCCGCGTATTAAAAAGCTGATTGTGACCGCGATCGATCACCAACAGATTGGAGTCCGTGTCCGCCAGCGACGAGCGCGCGCGATCGTAAAATTCAGCAAGATTGCTGCCGTTGCTTGGACCAGCTGCGGCAAGCACCTTGAGGGTGGCCAGCATGCTGTCGACCTCGCGCTCGACCAGGCGCGTCACCGACCCTGTCGATGCCTTCAGCAACGCCGTCACGACGCGCTCTTGCTCGTCGGTGCTGCGTTTCAAAATAATCATCGAAAACAGGAAGGATGGAATAATGGCGACGAGCAGCAGCACCGTCAGATAAAATGATAACGGGCGTCTCAATCGCGAACGCAGAATGACCCTGAAGGGAGCATGCTGCGCACGTGTTCTATCCAGTCCGTCGCTCAACCGTTCATCACCCAAAGTCCCATAGCCGAAGATCGGCAGTGGCCCGATTTCGGGACGCGAACCCGGCGGGCTAACCCGCAAGTCCGCGCGAATCCCAAACACAGACCGGAACATGCGCCAGCGATGTTAGGAACGCAACCGATGCCATGCGGCGAAATTTGGGAAGCGATCCGGGTTTCAGGCTGTGACGAAGACGCGCTTCGGGCGGAATTCACCCTCACCGATCTCGCCAATGGCGACCAGCTTGCCGCGCGAGGTCGCATAGGCTTCCGGCTCTGCGGTCGGGGCATCACGGCCGCGCAGGATGATCGGATTGCCCATTTTCAGGCGGTGGGCCTGATCTTCGGTAATGGCGATATGCGGCAGGTTGGACAGGGCTTCGCCGGTATCGATCAGGAAGGCGTCGAGCGCTTCCAGCCGTTCCTCGTCGCTTTCGATCTTCTCCAGCGCCACCAGTTCAGCCAGCGTCACCATGGCTTCTTCCGCGAAAGGCGCCACGAAGCTGCGGCGCAGCGAGGCGATATGGCCGAAGCAACCGAGGTCACGGCCGAAATCGCGCGCCAGCGAGCGCACATAGGTGCCCTTGCCGCATTCGATCTCGAAATGCGCCAGATTCGGTGTGCAGCCGAGCAGCGACAGGCGGAACACTTCAACTTCGCGAGCGGGAATATCGACGGTCTCGCCTTCACGGGCCAGATCGTAGGCACGGTTGCCATCGATCTTGATCGCCGAGAACTGCGGCGGCACCTGGCTGATGACGCCGGTATATTTCGGCAGAAGGGCGCGGATATCTTCTTCCGACGGACGCGTGCTGGACGACTGCGTCACCTCACCTTCGAGATCGTCGGTCGAGCGTTCTTCACCCCAGGCGACCGCGAATTCATAGATCTTGCGGCCATCCATGACGTAGGGAACGGTCTTCGTGGCATCACCAAGCGCGATCGGCAACATGCCCGATGCCAAAGGATCGAGTGTGCCGGCATGTCCGGCTTTCTGCGCCTTGAACAGCCACTTGATCTTCGACACGGCCTCGGTCGAGCCGAAATCCAGCGGCTTGTCGAGGATCAGCCAGCCGGAAATCGGGCGGCCCTTGGGCTTGCGGGGTTTTGACATGGTTCAGGCTCTTTTTTTGCGGAACGTCGCTGCAGTCTTGGCAACGCTGCCATCCGGCATTTTCTGGCTGTTGCCCTTCTCGAATCCCAAAGCGTAAAGCCGCTTGGCGATCAGGTATCCGGCAGCAATGGTGGCACCGTTGTCGATGCGGTAATCTTCGCCGAGACCTTCGACCAGCAAGGGCTCGATGGCGCCGAGCGGTGGCTTTCCGGATGCGGCGGCTTCAAGCAACAGCTTCTCATTATAGGGCGAACCGACAATGGCTTCGAGCGCCTTCATCTCGCGGTCGCCATGGGCGATGTCCTTGCCGTGACGAAACGGCAGGCCGGAGGCGGCTATCATTTCGACAAGACGGACGGAATCGGCATTATCGAACCGCGCAAGACCGTTGCGATAGAATGTCCGGCGCTGGTCGAACGTCCAGGCGTTGAGTTCGTCCAGTGTGATATGCTTGGCCATCACTGCTCGCCGTCTTCATCCTTCAGGTCGCGCAGGACTTCGGGAGACCGGAGAAGCTCATCGATCTTCTTGTAGTTGTCGAAGCTGGTATCGTCCTTGAAGCGCACTTCCGGCATGTATTTCAGCTGACGGATATGCGGGGTCAGGCGGCCGCGGATATATTTGGCATGGCGGTTGAGCGCTTCGATGACATTGGAATGATCGGCAACGCCGAGCGGGGTCACGAAGGCCGTGGCAACGCGCAGGTCCGTCGACATGCGAACTTCGGAGATCGAGATCACCGTCGTTTCAAGCAGGGGGTCGCGCACTTCTCCGCGCTGCAAGACCTGTGTCAGGCCTGCACGTACCTGTTCGCCGACCCTCAGCATGCGCTGCGAGGGGGCAGAGGATGTCACTTTACTCATGGTTTTTCCGCTGTCTGGCGTTTCAAGGAACGCGACCAAGGCGGTCCAATGCTACTTTCAGGCCCAAAGGTCAAGGCTTTCCGGTGATTCGGTCCTTAGGAAAGACTGCCAAATCGGTTCGAAGCCCCCTTGAAAGCGCTGCCTCCGCGTGATCAACCTGACCGGAAAGAAGAAGCAGACGGAGAGATGATGCGGGTTCTGGCAGTGGAAAACATGAACCATTCCAGCCTGGGGCAAGTTGGGGTGGCGCTGCAGGAAGCAGGGATTGAGATCGACTTGCGACGGCCGTTTACTGGCGAGGCGCTCCCCGGCGATAGTCGCGAACATGATGCAGTGGTGGTCTTCGGCGGCGAGCAGAGTGCGGTCGATGATCACATTCACCCCTACCTGTCCGGCCTTGCCCGGCTGATGAAAACCTTCACCGATGACGGCAAGTCCGTACTCGGTATCTGCCTCGGCAGCCAGTTGCTCGCCCGCGCCCATGGCGGCGACAATCTTCTCGGTAAAACCAGAGAGTTTGGCTGGCATGGCGTCGAATTGACCAGCGACGGCAAACAGGATCCGGTGCTCAGCGCAGCCGGGGACGCCTTTACCAGTTTCGAATGGCACTCCGACAGTTTTACCCTGCCGCAAGGCGCCGTGCATCTGGCCACCAACCCGGCTGTTGCCAATCAGGCCTTCCGCATCGGCCGCGCTGCTTATGGCATGCAGTTCCATTTCGAGGCGGGAACGCCCGTCGTCGAAGGCTGGAACCGGACGTTTGAGACGGTGATCAACGGGATCGATCCGGATTGGTTGCAGCTCTATCCGGAGCATGCCGCCAGACACGCGCAACAAGCCGATGCCGCCGGATTGGCACTGGCCCACGCCTGGGTGGCGACGATACAGCCTGCAGCGGCCGGCTTCGATCGCACACGGGAAATGGCAGGCGTGGGTGCCTGATACATAAACGTGTTCCACCGTTTGCCGCGAGGGTTTGCGGTTCCTATCTACAACATGGAACACACTGTTATAAGCGCAAGAAGTTTGCCCGGCTGAGGCAGACGGAGGAGCGAGAAGCGCATGACGATATTTTCCACCAGGCACATCCCGGCGTTCGCCGCCGCCCTGCTTCCGGCTATCGGGCTGGCAACGTTTCTTGCCGCCCCTTCACCGGCAATCGCCGCCTATTGCAGCAGCACGCCGGAACCCGGGCTCGACTGGAGCGAATGCACCAAGAAGAACCTGATGCTGCCCTCCAGTGAACTCGAAGGCGCCAATCTCTCCGGTACCGATTTTTCGCTAACCGATCTCAGTGGCTCCAACCTGGCATCAGCCAATTTTGAAAAAGCCAACCTGGTGCGTGCGTGGCTGGCCGGCGCCAGGGCTGAAAAGGCCAATTTCTCCCGCGTCGAGGCCTATCGCTCGAGCTTTGCCAATATTGCCGCCAATGGCGCGTCATTTGCCGGCGCCGAACTGCAGCGCGCCGATTTCAGCGGCGCCGACCTGACCGGAGCCAATTTCGAAAAGGCGGAAGTCGGCCGGGTGATGTTCAAGGGTGCGGTGCTCACCGGTGCACGCTTTGCGCTGGCCAACCTGTCGCGCGCCAATCTCAGTGGTGCGACCTTTGAAGGTCCGCTGGATTTCGATCAGGCCTTCATGTTCCTCACCCATATCGAGGGGCTGGATCTCTCTGCCGCCAAGGGGCTTGAGCAGGCTCAGGTCGACCTGACCTGCGGTGACAAGGAAACGAAGCTGCCGGCGGGACTGACCACGCCCACCGGCTGGCCTTGCGCATCAGACTAAGCCGGCTAACGAACTACACATTTCGCTCGCCGGCCGGCGTCTCTTCGACCATCGGGCACACTGGACAAGAGAGGCTTCTCCGCTAGATTACTGCCTGAAAGCGGAGGAGTGAAACATGAGCAGATTGACGATCCCCCAGGAAGGCGGCTGCCGTTGCGGCCAGGTGCGGCTGAAGATCAGTGCGCCCCCGATCCTGACCATGGCCTGCCACTGCACCGGCTGCCAGAAAATGTCCTCAAGCGCCTATTCGTTAAGCGCCGCCATTCCGGCCGAGGGTTTTGAAGTCATCGCCGGTGAGCCGGTGATCGGCGGCCTGCACGGCGCCTCCCGCCACTATTTCTGCCCGCACTGCATGACCTGGATGTTCACCCGCCCGGAAGGCATGGACTGGTTCGTCAACCTACGCCCGACCATGCTGGATGACACAAGCGGCTTTGCGCCCTTCATCGAGACCTTCACCAGTGAAAAACTGTCCTTCGCAGCCACTGGGGCTGTGCATTCCTACGAGACCTTCCCCCCAATGGAAGCCTATGAGGGGCTTGTGCAGGAGTTTGCAGAGCGATCAGCTGTCTAAAATCCCTGGAACAGAAAATCCGTGGCGGCGGTAATGGCGTCCGCGTGACTGGTAAGGTCGGCCACGGTCTCTCCGATTTCGCTGACGGCAACGACCCCCATGAACTGGGTTGCCATCACGTAAGGACGGCCGCCAATTTCAAATTTTGGATTAAGCCGCGCGATCAGGCGAGAAATCTCTCCCGGGAGAAGCAGCGGCGCCACGTTTCGGGTTTGAAGATCGGACAAAATATCGGCTTGGAGGTCGAGCACCAGCGCGCCACCTTGCCTGAGACGATAGACGCGAAATCTCGCCATCAGAATTGACGATATTTCGCCAAAGGCAGGCCATGTTCCTCGACATATTTGTTGGATGCCGCAATCGCCTCGGCATTTTCCAGCCTCCAGAGACGTTCCTGCTCGGCCTTGACCGCACGCCCGATGCCGTCTTCAGCTGCCCGCGAGAGATTGATCTTGAGATCACGCGCCTGCGAAACGAGGTCGCTATCGAGGGACAGGTTTGCAGATTTGCGGGACGGTTGAGACATGATCTTCTCCATCGGGTATGCGCCTAATGTATGCGCATACCCGATGGAAGAAAAGCCTTACTCATCACCCATCTTCAGCGCTGCGATGAACGCTTCCTGCGGGATTTCGACCTTGCCGAACTGGCGCATGCGCTTCTTGCCGGCCTTCTGCTTGTCGAGCAGCTTGCGTTTACGCGAGGCGTCGCCGCCGTAGCACTTGGCGGTCACGTCCTTGCGCAGTGCCGAGATGGTTTCGCGGGCGATCACGTTGCCGCCGATGGCGGCCTGGATCGGGATCTTGAACATGTGCTTGGGGATCAGCTCCTTGAGCTTCTCGCACATGTCGCGGCCGCGCTTTTCGGCTGCCATGCGGTGGACCATCATAGACAGTGCATCGACCGGCTCGCCATTGACGAGGATCGACATCTTCACCAGATGGCCTTCCTGATGGCTGGTGATCGCATAGTCGAAAGAGGCATAACCCTTGGAAATCGACTTCAGCCGGTCATAGAAATCGAACACGACTTCATTGAGCGGCAGATCATAGGTCAGCATCGCGCGGGTGCCGACATAGGTCAGCTCCACCTGGATGCCACGCCGGTCCTGGCAAAGCTTCAGGATGCCGCCGAGATAATCATCGGGCGTCAGAATGGTGGCGCGAATCCATGGCTCATGGATTTCAGCGATCTTGACGACATCCGGCATATCGGCCGGATTGTGCAGCTCGCGCTCGGTGCCATCGGTCATAAACAGCTTGTAGACGACGGACGGTGCCGTCGCGATCAGGTCGAGATCGAACTCGCGCTCGAGGCGCTCCTGGACGATTTCCAGATGCAAGAGGCCGAGGAAGCCGCAGCGGAAACCGAAACCGAGAGCGGCGGACGATTCCATTTCGAACGAGAACGACGCATCGTTGAGGCGCAGCTTGCCCATGGCGGCGCGCAGATCCTCGAAATCGGCGGCGTCGACCGGGAACAGGCCGCAGAACACCACTGGCTGCGCCGGCTTGAAGCCCGGCAGCATGTTGGCAGTCGGGCGCTTGTCCTCGGTGATCGTATCGCCGACGCGGGTATCGGCCACTTCCTTGATGGAGGCGGTGATGAAGCCGATCTCGCCCGGGCCGAGCGCGTCGACATTGACCATCTTCGGGGTGATGACGCCGACGCGTTCCACCTGATACTTGGCATCGGTGCCCATCATGCGGATGGTCTGGCCCTTTTTCAGGACGCCATCGAGAATGCGGACGAGAACGATAACGCCGAGATAGGTGTCATACCAGCTGTCGACCAGCAGCGCCTTCAACGGCGCGGTCTCACCGCCTTCGCTCTTCGGTGCGGGCAGCTGATGCACGATCGCTTCGAGCACATCGGGAATGCCAAGGCCGGTCTTGGCCGAGATCAGCACAGCCTGCGAAGCGTCGATGCCGATGACTTCCTCGATCTGCTCGCGGATACGGTCGGGTTCGGCGGCTGGCAGGTCGATCTTGTTGAGAACCGTGACCAGTTCGTGGTTGTTGTCGATCGCCTGATAGACGTTGGCAAGCGTCTGGGCTTCGACGCCCTGCGACGCATCCACGACCAGCAGCGAGCCTTCGCAAGCCGACAGCGAGCGCGAGACTTCGTAGGCGAAGTCGACATGGCCGGGGGTGTCGATCAGGTTCAGGACATAGGTCTCACCGTTGTTGGCGACGTAATGCAGACGCACGGTCTGCGCCTTGATGGTGATGCCGCGTTCCTTCTCGATATCCATGTTATCGAGAACCTGTTCCGACATTTCGCGTGCGGCCAGGCCGCCGGTCGACTGGATCAACCGGTCGGCCAGCGTCGACTTGCCGTGGTCGATATGGGCCACGATCGAGAAATTGCGGATATGCGACAGGGGCGTCTTTGAAGGTGTTGTGCTCATGGGCCGCATATAGCAGCGGTATCAACCGCCGCAAAGCGGGAAATGCAGGCTTTGTTCACTATAATTGCCGGATTTCGCCTGCAGCCGGATCGCCCTCGACCATCGCGCCCGCATTCGGCATCTGTGCGCTCTTCATCTCGAAATTTTCGCGCAGATGCGGCGGCACCGTTTCGCGGAATTTCAGCCGCACGGCGACGAAGGCAGCGTAGGCGAGTGCGGTGCCCAAGGCAGCATAGATGAAGGTCTTCGGCCCAAAGACCGGGGTCAGCAGCGTGATCGCCAACGGGATGATCGTGGCGGCGATCGACCAGCACATCAAAAGCGTCGAGGCGAGCGGCACGAAGTCGGCGGGCGCGGTGCGATCGTTGGCATGGGCATTGGCAATCGAATAGACGGTTTCGACCGCTCCCGCGAAAACGGCAAAGACCAGCATCAAGAGAATGAGGTTGGCGAACGAAACGGCGAGCGAGACGACGGCGGCAACCGAGATCAGCGCGCAGACCAGAATCATGACGATACGCCGATCGATCCGGTCCGACAGCACGCCCATCGGATACTGGATGAAGATCAGGCCGAACTGCATGACCAGCATCAACAGCGCGACGTCGCCCTGACTGACCGAATTGGCGGCGGCATAGATCGGCGTAAAGCCCTGTACCGCCATCGAAAGGCCGCCGGAGGCAAGCACCCCGACGAAGGCAACCGGTGAATTGCGCCAGACCATCGGCACATCGACGCTGACCTTGGCCGGCGGCGGCGGATTGGGCAGGCGCGTCAGGCCGATCGGCAGGATCGCCATGGTGGTGAAGAAGATCGTCAGCAGCGGCGCCAGATTGCCATCCGCCGGGATCTGGCCGAACAGCCAGGCACCGAGACCGATGGCGATGACATAGACCATGTAGAACACCGACATCGCCTTGCCGCGCCAGCTGTTAGCGCTGGCATGATTGAGCCAGCTCAGCGAGATGATGAAATTGATATTGCCCGCCGCGCCATAAACGCCGCGCGCAAACACCCAGAGCAGCGGGTGAAAGCCAAGCGCGATCAGGAAGGCAGACAGCAGCACCAGCGCCATCGAGCAGGAAAACGCCCGCGCATGGCCGACCCTGCGGATCATCGGGCCTGCGACGACGCAACCGGCAAGACCGCCAAAGGCAAGCGCCGTCACCGCCGCACCGGCAACCCAGGGCGGACTATCGCCACGCGCCAACAGGAACGGCACATAGGCAAACATCATGCCGTTGCCGATACCGACGCAGGCCATGGAGGCAACGATGCTGGCAATCGAGAGCACGGATGCCCGTGACTGCTCCGGCCGGATTTCTTCTATCGCCGCCATTCACCCTCTCAAGCTTCACTGCAGCCAGCCCCCTCGCCGCCTGCTCAAGCATTCCCTAAGATATTGATCGCAAGACGCTTTCCTCAACGGGCCTGCACGATATCACTCTATCCGGTCGCGCCCTCCTTGCCTGTCGCTAAAACGGCATCGCCCGACTTTATTTCGAGGCAACAACATTTTCCGTTGACTCCATTATAAGAACGAATAATTCTCCTATAATGGAAAATTCAACAGGTTTTGAAACGGATATCGCCGAACGGATGAAGGCATTGCGGCTGGCCCAGTCGCTGACGCTGGATGATCTCGCCAGCCGCGCCGGCGTCAGCCGGGCAATGATCTCGCGGATCGAGCGCGGTGAGGCAAGCCCCACGGCGCAGCTTCTTGCCCGGCTATGCAGCGCATTGGGGACGACATTGTCACGGTTTTTCGCCGACAGCGAAACCGCCAGCGATCCACTCTCGCGCCGGAACGACCAGCGCGTCTGGCGCGATCCCGAGACCGGTTATCTGCGCCGTTCCGTATCACCGGATGGCACCGGCTCGCCGGTCGATATCGTCGAGGTCGAGTTCCCGCCGGGGGCGCGTGTCGTTTTCGAACGGCAGCAGTTCGATGCCGGACTGACCCAGCATCTCTGGCTGTTCGAAGGCAGGCTGACCATGTCCGCCGGTGGCCAGACGCACGTGCTGGAGGCAGGCGACTGCCTGTTCATGCAGCTTGCCGAGGCCCACATCTTTCACAATCCGCATGGCACGCCTGCCCGCTACGCCATCATTCTCAACCGCAGCAAAGTCTGATCCCGATGTCCAAGGTCACCGTCCGCACGCTTACTCCTTCCGAAACCGCTGCTGCCCTGCCGGCACTTGCCGAAATCCTGTCCGACTGCGTCGAAGGCGGCGCTTCTGTCGGGTTCATGTCGCCCTATACGCCGCAGGAGGCAATTCCCTATTGGGAAGGGGTGGCCAGGGCGGTCGCTGAGGGCAGTACAGTGCTGATCGTGGCGGAGACGGATGGGGAAATCCTCGGCACGGTTCAGCTTGGCGTCGGCATGATGCCGAACCAGCCGCATCGCGCCGATCTGAAGAAACTGCTCGTCCACCGCAAGGCCCGTGGTCTGGGGCTTTCACGCCTGTTGATGGACGCCGCAGAAGAGGAGGCCCGCAAGTATGGGCGGCATGTTCTGGTACTCGACACAGCAACCGGAAGCCCGGCGGAAAGCATCTACGAGAAATTCGGCTGGCAGCGCGTCGGCGTCATTCCGCAATATGCTCTGATGCCGGACGGCAGCTATTGCGGTTCGACATTCTTCTACAAATCGCTGGCCGCAGATTGACGTGCGCCGCACTGGCGAACGCCACCTATCCTTGTCACCAAAAATGGCTATACCACGCCGGAAAAACCCGCTTTTTCCGGCCAATGGCCCCATTCCTCGCCCCCTGTCTTCGTGCTAGCTGACTTTCAGCCGCAAGGCCATAATTCTTAAGGGGAACCCATGAAAACCATTCTTCAGCGGGCGGCCATCGCCGCGCTTTCCATCGCCATGCTTGCAGGCGGCATCTCCGTTGCTTCGGCAGCCGATGTCACCTTCGAAATGAAAAACAGCCATCCGAATGCCGTTGAGGTCGAGCTCTACAGCCAGGACCGCGATCATGTCTGGCCGGGCAACAATCAGGTTTACCTGCTGGACGACGGCGAGACCAAGCAGATCCCGCTGTCCTGCGACCAGGGCGAAAAGATCTGCTACGGCGCCTGGATTTCCGGCGACAAATCGACCTATTGGGGCACAGGCCCGGATAATGCCGAGACCTGCTCGGATTGCTGCTACACCTGCACGGGCGGCAGCACGGAAGAAATCGACCTCACCGAATAGCCGGACCGACCGGGAGAGCCAGGCGTCCGCGCACGCGCCGCCCTGGCCCTTCCAACACAGCGCGAGACCGATGGACGCGCATGGAAACAGAAAGTTCATTAACCAAAAGGCCCGCTCTTCATCTTCCTGCCGCAATCGGTAGTATGAAGCAGAGTAGATCTATTGGGGACCTGTGATTCCATGATGAAGAAAATCGCCGTATTGGCCATCGCCGCAGTTTATCTTTCCGGCTGCACCACGACCGACCCCTATACGGGCGAACAGAAGATGTCGAACACCGCCGGTGGCGCGCTGATCGGCGCGGGCCTCGGTGCCGCAACCGGCCTTCTGGTCGGTGGCAGCTCTGCCGGACGGCGCGATGCCGCGCTTGTCGGCGCGGGCATCGGCGCGCTCGGTGGTGGCCTGATCGGCAACTACATGGACAGCCAGGAATCCGAACTGCGCGCACAGCTGCAGAACACCGGCGTTTCGGTCACTCGCGTCGGCGACCGTATCGTTCTCAACATGCCTGAGAACATCACCTTCGCCACCGACCAGGACCAGATGAGTCCACGGGCCTATCCGACGCTGAACTCGGTCGCGATCGTACTGCGCAAGTTCAACAAGACGCTTGTCGATGTCGATGGCCATACGGATTCGACCGGCAGCGCCAGCTACAACCAGGGCCTCTCGGAGCGCCGCGCCATCTCGGTGGCCAACTATCTCGGTTCGCAGGGCGTCGATCAGCGCCGCATGTCGGCCGTCGGCTACGGCCCGGACCGGCCGATCGCATCGAACGGCAGCCCAGCCGGACGCGCGCAGAACCGCCGCGTCGAAATTTCGATCGCGCCGATCAAACAGGGCTAATCCGCCTCAAAGCTTCAAAAGCCGGCCGCTTTTTCTGCAGCGGCCGGCTTTTTTGTGCCTGGAATCCCGTCCGGGTTTGGCATAGGGCCGAAATTGGACCAATGAACAGAATCATCCCGGCCTGGACACCATTGACGCGAGGTGCCCCGAAAACCTAAAATCCTCGCTCGCGAATGTGAGAATATTCGAATGCGTGTCAACGCAGAACGCCTCTCTGAAGCCCTGGATCAGGTCCAGGCTGCGGTTTTTGAACCCTCGCTGTGGCTGCCGACAATGGAAGCGGTCAGCCGGGCGAGCGGTGCTTTGGGCATCAATATAATGGAGCCGTCCGGCCGCGGTACTTTCGGCGCGGTGCTCAGCACAGAAAATCTTGAAACGCTTCTGGACGGCTATATGCGTGACGACTGGGGATCGCGGGATTTTCGCGCGAACTTGCTACAGCCACTCCACCGTGCTGGCGTCGTGCTTGAAGCCGAAATTATCTCAAAAGAGCAGTTCGACCACCACGAATACTATCAATTCATGAAAAAGCACGGCGTTGGCGATTGTGTGCTGATGGACATCTCCTCAGGCAAGGATGCGCTGTATTTCGTCCTGCAGAGTAGCTTGACCGACGATTCCCCGCGGGCAACGGACTTACCGCATTTTCATACCATCCGGACACGGCTGCTGACCGCCGTGCACCTCGCCCAGCATGTCGACGCCAGCAGGGTCATGGGCATGGCAGCGGCCTTCCAGACCTCGAATATTGGCTGCATCTTCTTTGACCGGAAAGGCCTCGTCACACTGACGAACCTCAAGGCCGAAACGCTGTTTTCGGACGATTTGCGCATTTCCAGAGGCGAAGTGCGCGCCGGCTCCGCACATGAGACGGCGCGCTTTCACCGGGAACTCAAGATCGCGTTGCAGGCTGCCGGCCCCGGCGCCGAGCCATTGTCCGCCGTTCGCCTGTCACGCACGGGCAAACGGCCGCTCATCGTCCGGTTCGAACGGTTTGGTCCGCAGCTTGCCGATTTATTCTCGCATTCCTGCGCCTTGGCCCTGATCGAGGATCCGGACGACGAGATGCGGCAGAACCCGGAAACACTGATGGCGCTATTCGACCTGACCCCGGCAGAAACCCGGATATCGATGCTTGTCGCCAGCGGCATGAGCGCCGTTGACATCGCCAGCCAGCACGGCATCAGCTATGAAACGGTCAGAAGCCATATTCGCTCGATATTCCAGAAAACCGGCACCGGCCGGCAATCGGAACTCAGCGCCCTGTTCGGTAAAATCCGGCTTTAAAGAGGCTGCTTGCCGGCCGATCCCGGCGAATAGGCGTGTTGCCCGCCATTGAAATCAGACACCGTGTAGCAGCCATCGCCGTTATCCTCGATGGTCGATGCGCTGATCACCGTTTTGCCGTGACCGCCGGGGATGTCGAGGATGTAGGCGGGCTGGCAGAGGCCGGAGACACGGCCGCGCAACGAGGCGACCAGCGCCTGCCCCTCCTCGATCGTCAGGCGGAAATGGCTGGTGCCTGGCGCAAGATCGGGGTGATGCAGGTAATAGGGCTTGATTCGGTTTTCGACGAAGGCGCGCATAAGCGCCGCCAGCGTGTCGGGATCGTCGTTGACGCCCTTGAGCAGCACCGACTGGCTGATCATGACGATGCCGCTATCGACCAGCCGGGCACAGGCGGCGCGCGCGTCTGCCGTCAGTTCGCGCGGATGGTTGGCATGCAGCGCCAGATAGGTGGTCTTGCCGCTGGCCTTGAGCGCTGCAATCAATGCTTCGTCGACACGTTCAGGTTCGACAACCGGCACGCGGGTGTGAAACCGGACGATCTTCACGTGTTCGATACCGGCCAGCCGCTCCATGATCGACGCCAGCCGGCGCGGCGACAGAACCAGCGGATCGCCGCCGGTGAGGATCACTTCCCAGATTTCCGGATGATCGGCAATATAGGCGAAGGCATTATCCATCGCCTGCGATGCAAGCGTCCCAAGCCCCTGCGGCCCGACCATCTCGCGGCGGAAGCAGAACCGGCAATAGACCGGGCAGACATGCACGGCCTTCAGCAGCACGCGATCGGGATAGCGATGGACGATGCCTTCGACCGGACTATGGGCGCCGTCACCGATCGGGTCTTCGCGCTCTTCCGGCAGACGAACGAGTTCCGCCATATCAGGAATGAACTGCCGGGCGATCGGATCGTTGGGATCATTCGGGTCGATCAGGGCTGAGACAGCCGGCGTGACGGCCACCGCATAACGCGCGGCAACCTCCTCCAGCCCGGCGCGCCGGCCGGCAGGAACAAGGCCGGCGTCCTGCAGATCACCGATCGACTTGAGGGAGCGAAGCACTGTCACCGGCGGTCCTCACTCAGCGGCTCGGTCTGCGCCACCGGCGCCCAGATCACCTGGTCGATCCGCGATGCACCGGTTGCCAGCATCACCAGCCGGTCGAAGCCAAGCGCGCTGCCGCTCGCCTGTGGCATGATTTCAAGCGCCTTCAGGAAATCTTCGTCCAGCGGGTACGTTTCGCCGTAAACGCGCTGTTTTTCGGCCATTTCCATGCCAAAGCGGCGGCGCTGTTCGGCGGCATCCGTCAGTTCGCCGAAGGCATTGGCGAGTTCCACACCACAGGCATAAAGCTCAAACCGCTCGGCGACGCGCGGATCATGCGGCGTGGGCCGCGCCAGCGCGGCCTCGGCGACGGGATATTCATAGAGGATCGTCGCCCGGCCGAAGCCAAGATTGGGCTCTACCTTCTCGACGATGACCCGGCTGAACATATCCGCCCAGGTATCATCGTCCGCAACTCTGAGGCCGGCGACCCGAAGGGTTCCGGCAAGGCGTTCGCGGTCGGTTTCGCCGCTCCGGCCGATGGAGGAAAGAAGATCGACGCCGGCGAACCGCGCAAAGGCTTCGGCAACGGTGATGCGCTCAGGCTCGGCAAACGGATCGGCCTGCGCGCCGCGATAGCTCAGCTGCTTTGCCCCCAACGTTTCCGCCGCAAGCCCGAGTATCCCAGCACAGTCGCGCATCAGCGCATCGTAGGTTTCTCCGGCGCGGTACCATTCCAGCATGGTGAATTCTGGATGGTGCAACGGCCCGCGTTCGCGGTTACGATAGACATGGGCGAAGCAGGCGATGCGCGGTTCCCCGGCAGACAGCAGTTTCTTGCAGGCAAATTCCGGGGACGTGTGGAGATAGAGCGGGGCAGTGCTACCATCGTGATGGATAGCCTGCGTTGCGAAGGCATGCAGATGTGCCTCGTTGCCCGGTGACACCTGCAGTGTCGCGGTATCGATCTCGACAAAATCGCGATCGGCGAAGAAACCACGCAACGCCGCCTGAATCCGGTTGCGGCCGATCAGGAAACCACGGCGGTCGGCATGGACATCAGGAGTCCACCAGGGAGAGGCAGCAGGCATGAACGTGTGGTTCCGTTTCTCGGGCAGTCTATATTTCGCGGCAGTTGTACGGGTTTCTTCGAGCCTGATCCGCCGTCACACTGGCAATTTGCCCAAATATAGGATAGGTGCGGCCCGAAAACGCATTCTGGCGTCTGTGACGCGCATATTTCGTGCGCTCCTCTACGACGCATCAAGCTCAGTTACAAGGAAGACTTATGGTCAAGGTAATCGCCTCCTCGGTCCGCAAGGGCAACGTTCTCGAAGTCGACGGCAAGCTTTACGCCGTTCTCACCGCGCAGAACTTTCACCCTGGCAAGGGTACGCCCGTCACGCAGGTGGATATGCGCCGCATTTCCGACGGCGTGAAGGTCTCCGAGCGCTGGCGCACCACCGAGCAGGTCGAGCGCGCCTTCGTTGAAGATAGCGACCACACCTTCCTGTATGAAGATGGCGAAGGCTTCCACTTCATGAACCCCCAGACCTACGATCAGGTTGCCGTTTCGCCCGACGTTATCGGCGACGACAAGGCTTATCTCCAGGAAGGTATGGCTGTTCAGCTGAAGATGTACGAAGGCCAGGCGCTGGCCATAGAACTTCCCACCCGCATGACGCTCGAGATTGCCGAGACGGAACCGGTCGTCAAGGGCCAGACGGCATCGTCCTCCTACAAGCCGGCGATCCTGTCGAATGGCGTGCGCACCATGGTGCCGCCGCATATCGGCGTTGGCACCCGCGTCGTCATCCTGACCGAAGACGCATCCTACGTGGAACGCGCCAAGGATTGATCCTTGATATCTGGATTGTGAAAACGGGCGCGGCTTCAAACCCCGCCCGTTTTCGTTTCTGCGGCAGAGTTGCCGCTAATGCTTCAATTCCGGATAGGCGTCCGACACCTCATCAACGCCTCTCAGCGTGCCGTCATACCCCTCAAGCGTGACACAAACGCTGGAATGAACATCCAGCACACCGTCGCGCCGTACCGCCATGCGTGATCCATTACTGCGTACCAGAACCGCATCACCCTTGAAGCCCTGCTTCAACAACCAATCGCGCGAAGCATTCAGGCGAATGCGCACTTGGCTGGCATCATCTTGCTCGCGCGCCACGATAAGCTCATAGGAAACCGGCTCGGAATGACCGTTGATTTCCAGCTTGCCCTGGCTACTGCCTTCGGCTGCGAATGTTAGCATTGTCGTTCTCCTTTGAACCCGGCCACTATCGTCGAACGGCGCGGCCGACCGCAATCAACAGGCAAGCACCGACGAAGCCGATGACCAGATAGGCAAGCCATCCGGTGAAGCCCATGCCGGCAAAAGCGAGGATGGCATTCAGCACGACGGCACCGACGATGCCGAGAATGATGTTCATGAAGACGCCCATGTCGGATTTCATGAACTGTTCAGCCAGCCAGCCGGCAAAGCCGCCGATGATGATTGCCGCAATCCAGCCTACGCCATTGACGTCCATGTGTTTGCCCTCGCTTGAAACAGGTTTCTGCTGCAACCGATAACGGTCGAGCGGGTCATATGTTCCGCCCTGCTCAATAAGCAGTATCAAAGTGCCTTATATTAACCCCCACAAATATGAATTTGCCGGCAGGGTCCGCATTCGCTAGAGCCGTACTGGGCGTGATCGGCACGGCCTGCGGGAGAATGACATCTTGGATCAGCGCACAGCAGCATCAGCCGATGGCAACGAAGGCCTCATTCCACCCGCAGCAACATTGCCTGACACCGGCACCGCAGCTGCGCTCACCGGCGGACTGATGTGCCTTCTGTCAATGTCGAGCGTCCAGTTCGGCTCGGCGCTGTCGGCACCGTCAATCGCTGCCTATGGCCCATTCGGCACCACCTGGCTGCGCCTGGCCTGGGCCGCTATGCTGCTGGCCATCGTCGTGCGTCCACCGATCCTTCGCTATTCGCGGGCGCAGTGGCAGACGGCCGGTCTGCTCGGCGCCTGCATGGCGGGCATGACGCTGTGTTTCTTCGCGGCCATCGAGCGCATCCCGCTCGGTCTCGCCGTCGCCATCGATTTTCTCGGGCCGCTCGCGGTTGCCACTTTCGCTTTCGGCCTCGGCTGGCGGCTGGTCTGGCCGTTGATCGCTGGTGCCGGCGTGCTTTTGCTCGCCCATGACGGCAACGGCTGGATCGGCGATTCCACCGGCATTCTCTTCGCCTTCGGGGCCGCCACAGGCTGGGGGCTTTACATTATCCTGATGAAGAAGGCCGGAAACGCCTTCGAAGGCCTGCAGGGTCTCTCCATGTCGCTGATCGTGGCAGCAATCGTCGCCACGCCTTTCGGGCTTCTCGACCTGCCGCGCATAACGATGGAAGGCGTGGTGACGATCGCGGGTCTAGCGCTGCTTGTACCGCTCATCCCTTACGCGCTGGAAATGATCGCGCTGCGCCGCATGAGCACATCCTCCTTCGGCATCCTGATGAGCCTGGAGCCGGCGCTTGGGGCACTTGCGGGTTTTCTGGTCCTCAGCCAGCCGATGACTGCCCTGCAGATCATGGGGACTGTTCTGGTCGTCGCAGCCAGTGCCGGAGCCACCGCCACAGGCCGTTGAAACGCCCGAGAATTATTGCCGCGCTTTTTGCAAACCCGGTGATAGAGTGCTGCTTCGCAAGCGTCGCTTTTTCCATCGAGGTGTGCATGTTTCCACTATCGCATATGATGAAAGCTTTCATTCGCAAGGGTCAGCTGACCGTCATCGACGCCGATGGCAAACCACATGTTTTCAAGGGTGAGCCCGGTCCGGAAGTGACCATGCGGCTGACCGACCGCAAGCTCTACCGCACCCTCGTCTTCAATTCCGAACTGGCCGCCGGCGAAGCCTATATGGACGGCACGCTGCGCTTCGAAGACGGTTCGAACTTACGTGATTTCCTGACGCTGTTTTCCATCAACCGGCTGTCGCTCGGCTCCTATCCGATCCAGAAGGCGCTGCGCGCCATCAAGATGCGCTTCCGCAAGCGCCAGCAGTCCAACGTCAAGGGCGAGGCCCAGCGCAACGTCGCCCATCATTACGACCTCGGCAACGACTTTTACAAACTCTTCCTCGACGAGCACATGCTCTATTCCTGCGCCTATTTCCGCGAACCGGACGAGACGCTGGAACAGGCGCAACGCAACAAGTTGAGACTGCTTGCTTCCAAGCTTTGCCTCCGGCCCGGCATGAAAGTGCTCGACATCGGTTGTGGCTGGGGAGATCTGGCGCTCTATCTTGCCCAGCTTGAGGATGTCGAAGTGCTGGGGGTGACGCTGTCCAAGGAACAGCAGGCACTGGCGACACAGCGCGCCAAGGATGCCGGACTGGAAGGCCGCGTGCGCTTCGAACTGCGCGATTACCGCGAGGTCAACGAGACCTTCGATCGCATCGTCTCGGTCGGCATGTTCGAGCATGTCGGCGTCAGCCACTATGATGAGTTCTTCAAGAAGGTGAACACTCTGATGCCCGACGACGGCATTGCGGTGCTTCATTCGATCGGCCATATGAGCCCGCCCGGCATGGCCAGCGCCTGGCTGCGCAAATACATTTTCCCCGGCGCCTATTCACCCGCCCTTTCCGAGGTTTTCGAGGTGGTGGAGCGCAACAGCCTGTGGGTCAGCGATCTCGAATTTCTGCGCGTCCACTATGCGACGACGCTCAAGCATTGGGTCGAGCGCTTCGATAAGAACCGCGACAAGGTCGTCGAGATGTATGACGAACGCTTTGCCCGCATGTGGGAATTCTATCTGGTCAGCTGCGAGATGATGTTCCGCACCGGCAGCCAGCTGGTGTTCCACATGCAGCTGTCGCGCTCGCGCGATGCCGCACCGATCGTGCGCGACTACATCACCGACCGGCAGAAGGCCTACATCATCCGCGAACAGACGCTCAATATCACCCTATGAGCGCCTGATCGCTGTCACCCTGCCATTGCAGCCGCTTGTAATCGAAGCCGTATTCGAGCGTCGGCTTGACGATGGCAAAATAGGGCGAAAGATCGAAATCGCGCGGCGTGTAAAGCGAATGATGGCGAATATGCAGGATTTCGGCGCGTGAATAGGTCGAAGTCGCCGACGCCCTGCCCGGCGCCCGGGTAATCTCCGGCAGGATCGGATAGCGGATCTGCTCAAAGGCCTGGGCGATCAGCGTCGAGCAGATTGCCCGTGTCGGGTCGCCGGACCCGAAAGCCAGCATGCGGCGGCGAAACCGCACCGGCACCGGCGGTGTCGGCATGAAGTAGCGTAGCATATCGAGGATGTTCTTCATGTCGTATTTCAGGCCGAGCCGCGAAATCATGAAGGACAGAACGGCGTTGCGATCGTCCGGCGTCAGCCCGACAGGCCGGCAGATGCGGGTGTTGTAAGTGCAGTATTTTCTGAGCGGCACCGCAACGCAGCCTTCGCCGAGATTGACCTCGATCAGCTGCGGACGGTCGATCACCGGCAGCGTTGCCTGATCGAGCGTCAGCGGGATTTCGTCACCGGCAAAGAACGCGGCATGCGACCAGGTCGATTGAGTGAGATACTTGATCGTGTTCGAAACCTTGTGATTGCCCTCGATCAGCAGGATATCACCCGGCCGCAGCGTTCGCGCCAGCGTTTCGGGGTCGGACGGCGTATAGGGTTCGTATCCCGATGTCCGTGCCGTCAGCCTTCCTGCCATCGCCATGCCGATGCGATCGAGAAGCGTATCCTTGCTGGTCAGAAGCGGGTTCATGCGCAAGCAGCCTTCGTTCGGCGTTCATCCTCCTGTTTATGTAGGAATTTATCCTGCCGCCTGTCGAGTCACACGACCGGTTCGGGGGTTGACCTTCGCGTGATGCGGTCTTAATTTAGAATTATTCTAAACTAGGTTGATCGCATCATGTTTTCCCGTCTGTTTTCGCGCCCCAAGCGTTCGCTCTCCTCGCTGTCCGAACAGGAAGTCCTGGCACTTGCCATCTCATCCGAGGAAGACGACAGCCGCATCTATTTTGCCTATGCCGACGCGCTGAAGGACAAGTATCCGGACTCTGCGAAAGTCTTCGAGGACATGGGAGAGGTGGAAAACACCCACAAGACCATGCTGATCGACATGCACCGCCGCCGGTTCGGCGAACGTATTCCCCTGATCCGCCGCGAACATGTCAGCGGATTCCCTGCCCGCAAGCCTGACTGGCTGCGCCACAACCAGTCGCTCGACGCCATGCGGCGCGAGGCGGAAGAGATGGAAACGCAGGCCTACAATTTCTATGTCGAGGCGGGCAAAAACACATCCGACGCAGCAACCCGGCAATTGCTTGGCGATCTGGCATTGGCCGAGCAGGGTCATGAGGACATTGCCCGCATGCTGACGGACAAGCACGTGCCGGAAAGCGCGCGCAAAAAGGAAGATGAGGCGGCACACCGCCAGTTCCTGCTGACATACGTGCAGCCGGGCCTTGCCGGACTGATGGATGGCTCGGTCTCGACCCTGGCCCCGATTTTCGCCGCCGCCTTTGCCACCCAGGACACATGGCAGACCTTTCTCGTCGGCCTGTCGGCGTCGGTCGGTGCCGGCATATCCATGGGCTTCACCGAAGCCGCCCATGACGACGGCAAGCTCTCCGGCCGTGGCTCGCCGCTGAAGCGTGGTCTTGCCTGCGGCATCATGACGACGCTCGGCGGCCTTGGCCACGCCCTGCCCTATCTCATCCCGCATTTTTGGACGGCCACGATCATCGCCGCCGTCATCGTCTTCTTCGAACTCTGGATCATCGCTTTTATCCAGAACAAGTATATGGAAACGCCATTTTTGCGCGCGGCCTTCCAGGTGGTGCTGGGCGGCGGACTGGTGCTGGCGGCGGGCGTGTTGATCGGTAACGCATGATTAAAACGTTTTGCCGCCCGGGGTTTTCCCTGTTACAGACACGGGGGCGTGAGCACTGTCTCATCGATTGAAAAAAGGAGTACGGGTTTCACGCGGCACCGCCCGTCTGGCGCCCCGAATTCTCCCAAATCTGAGGTGAAGCGATGGATGACATCGCCGATCACGGTATTCGCTTCGGGCGAATTGCCGCCATGCTCCCGGTCAAGGATATGGGCAAGGCCCACGACTTCTACGTCAATGTCCTCGGCTTCCGCAAAACCTTCGAAAACGGCAATCCGGTCGGCTTCATGATCCTCAAGCAGGATCAGGCCGAACTGCATCTGACCCTGCAACCCGGCCACAAGGCCGCTGCCTTCAATGTGGCGCATATGATGGTGGCGGATGTCGATGCCTTGCATGCGATTTGCCAGAGCCACGGACTGCGCATCATCAAGGGCCTGCAGGACAAGGACTATGGCCTGCGCGCCTTCGTCTTTGAAGATCCAGATGGCAACCGGATCGATGTCGGTCAGGTTCTTCCCGCAAAGCCCCGCTGATCAGAAACAGGAAGGGCGCGACCTACGCAGGTCGCGCCCTTTTTCAAAACCTTGAACTGGCGGCAATCAGTTCCCGACCGAACCCACCAGCACTTCCGCGCCGTTCTCGATCGTGACCCAGCGGCCGGTGTTGAACGATGCCTGGCGCTTGAGGAAGCGATAGGGTGTCTTGCTCCAGAGCTTCACGTCATTTTCGAGATTGTCGAGGATGAAGTCACCCTGTGCCGTGCGCACGGTCAGGACTGCATGGCCTTCGCCATCCGGCTTGCGAACAACGGTGATCAGCAGGTCAGACGGAGAGAACCCTTTTTCCATCAGGCGCTTGCGCTTCAGAAGAACGAAATCCTCACAATCGCCCGCACCTTCGGGATAGGCCCAGACCTCGTCCTTGCCGAACAGGTCCATGTCGGTCATCGGGGTAATCTCGCTGTTGACGGCGAGATTGACCTGGCGGATCACCGACCAGCCGAAATCGGTGACGCGCGGCGCTACCGTCGATTTGGTCTTGATTTCGCATTCCGGACGATGGGTCTGGCAGAATTCGTAGTGGCCGATCGGCTGCGAGGTGATGGCGCCCGTCTGCATCGACAGCGCGCTTGCCGATGGCGCCGGAATAGCAACGCCTGCCGAAGCGAAAACAGCCGCAAGTACCACGACCACTTTCCTGATGCCCATCAACTGCGCCATGCGTGTCCCCTGTGGCGCGGTTTCTTCTGAAACCTCAGAAAGAACCCCCGCGAAAGCCTGAAATCCGTGGTCAGCTTTCGCGGTGAAACCCCGCCGCGCGCCGCTCTAATCATTAACAAAGAGTTAACAGCGCGGCCGAAACGAAGTCAATCACATGAATCGGGGATCGCCGGATATGGTTAAAATGCCCGGCAACGCCTTTGGTCGTAGGGGTTTACGGCTTTCAGCCAGCCAGCATCGCATCCACGGCAAC
This sequence comes from Rhizobium sp. Root1334, assembly GCF_001426665.1. Classification (GTDB taxonomy): domain Bacteria; phylum Pseudomonadota; class Alphaproteobacteria; order Rhizobiales; family Rhizobiaceae; genus Pararhizobium. The sequence goes on from NZ_LMEY01000001.1 coordinate 1,398,022, forward strand.
CAGAATCCGCTCGATATCCTCCGGCCGCGACAGGCGGTGATCGCCATCGCGGATCAGCGTCATCACCACATCGTCCGAGGGCAGATGCTCCATCAGCTTCAGGGCATGGCTATAAGGAACATCGGGATCCTGCATGCCCTGCAGGATATGCACCGGGCAGCCGGTCTCGATAATGCCGGTCAATACGCGGTTCTGCCGCCCGTCCTCGATCAGCCGGGCGGTAAAAATATTCGGATCCGGCCCGTACGGAGTCGGCTCTTCGAAATAGCCACGTTCGGCCAGCGAAGCGCGTTCCGCATCCGAAAGATTCGGCTCAATCAGCTCGCTGGTGAAATCCGGCGCAGGGGCGATCAGCACGAGGCCGGCAATCCTTGTTCCTTCGCCGCGAGCGCGCAGTTCGGCAACCAGCCTGAGCGCCACCCAGCAGCCCATCGATGAGCCGACGAGAACCATGCGCTCCGGGTTCAGATGATCGATGACCGCGAGGCTCTCCTCCAGCCATCTTGAAATCGTCCCGTCGGTAAAGGCACCACCGGAGGCGCCATGGCCGGAATAGTCGAAGCGGATGCAGGCAGCACCGGAAGCGGCCGCGTGCCGCTCCAGCTCGACGGCTTTTGTGCCGGTCATGTCCGACCGGTAGCCACCCAGCCAGACCAGGGCGGGCAGGCGATTGCCGCTCTTTGCCTTCAGGACGCGCATGGCGATGAGCCGCGATTCGCTGCCGGTACCGACTTCAAGAGTGTCCGGTGCGGTGTTCGAAACTGGCAATGACATGCTATTTTCCTTATTTTAAAGCGCTTACCGCTGATTTTCTTTCTAAAACAGATTCTTCGAATGCCTGACAGGTGGTGATTTTCGTGAAGAGCTGTGTTATTGACTTTTCCGCAGCAATTTACACATGAAGACCAAGCGGCAGTGGAACGGCATTTTAGCCGGGACAAAGCGCTATCATCCGAACATTGCATTCGTAACAGCTCGAGGAGAGTACGACCATTCGCAGACCGTTCAAAACGGACGCCCCAGTCAAAGACGGGCCCCGCTCTAACAAGGAAATCCGGTCCCCCCGGGTGCAGCTCATCGACGCCGAAGGTGTAAACCACGGCAGCGTTCCCACCGATCAGGCGCTCCGCATGGCGGAAGAACTGGGTCTTGACCTCGTCGAGATCTCGCCGAACGCGGAACCGCCGGTGTGCAAGATCCTTGATCTGGGCAAGCTGAAATACGCGACGCAGAAGAAGGCCGCCGAGGCGCGCAAGAAGCAGAAGATCATCGAGATCAAGGAGATCAAGATGCGTCCGAACATCGACACGCACGACTATGACGTCAAGATGCGCGCGATGAACCGCTTCTTCGAAGAAGGTGACAAGGTCAAGGTGACCCTGAAGTTCCGCGGCCGCGAAATGGCCCACCAGGAACTGGGCATGAAGCTGCTCCTCCAGGTGAAGGAAGACACTACGGCAATCGCCAAGGTGGAAGCCGAGCCGAAGCTGGAAGGCCGCCAGATGATGATGGTTCTGGCTCCGCGGTAATCCCCGCCCAGAACCACCGCTGATGAAGCCGCCGGATTGGCGGCTTTTTCATTGCAATGACTGGCAATCGGGAAATGTCGGGCTGTTTCCGGAATCCCATTGCACTTTTCGGGCGCTTCGGTTACAAGCCCCCGTCCGAACGGTCCGGCAGGGCATGCCGTGGCCGTTCTTTACGCTGGAGACGACCTCGTCAGTCGATCTCAAAACCAAGAAGAATGGAGTAGCAAAATGCCCAAGATGAAGACGAAATCCTCGGCCAAGAAGCGGTTCAAGATCACCGCGACCGGCAAGGTAATGGCAGCTGCCGCAGGCAAGCGCCATGGCATGATCAAGCGGTCCAACAAGTTCATTCGCGATGCACGTGGCACCATGGTGCTGGCAGAGCCAGATGGCAAGAAGGTCATCAAGAACTACCTGCCCAACGGTCTCTAAGACGTCTGGCACTTTTGGATTTATAAGGAGATCATAACATGGCACGTGTAAAACGCGGCGTAGCAGCTCACGCCAAGCACAAGAAGACACTCAAGGCAGCCAAGGGCTTCTACGGCCGCCGCAAGAACACCATCCGCGCAGCCAAGGCTGCTGTGGATCGCTCGAAGGCATTTGCCTATCGCGACCGCAAGGTCAACAAGCGCAACTTCCGCGCCCTCTGGATCCAGCGCATCAACGCTGCCGTTCGCGAACATGGCCTGACGTATGGCCGTTTCATCGACGGTCTGGCGAAGGCTGGCATCGAAGTCGACCGCAAGGTTCTCTCCGACATGGCTATCCATGAGCCGGCAGCATTCGGCGCGCTTGTCGCTGCCGCCAAGAAGGCGCTTGAATACCTCAAGGACGCAGGCACCACCAACGAGTTTGAAAGCGCGGTTCGTTAAGACCAGCGCTTCCCAAGCCTTTTGGAATACGAATTGGGAAACCCGCGCTGGCACGGCTGGCGCGGGTTTTTCTTTGACCGATCACGGCAATGAACCGGGAAATGAACGATGTCCGATCTGGAAACCCTGAAAGACAATCTGCTGGCCGAAGTAACCGCTGCCGGTGACGAAGCCGCGATCGAAGCCGTGCGCGTCAACGCACTCGGCAAGAAAGGCTCGATCTCCGAGCTTTTGAAGACGCTCGGCACGATGACGCCGGAAGAGCGCCAGACCCGCGGCGCCGCCATCAACGCGCTGAAGACCGACGTCTTCGAAGCGATCGCCACCCGCAAATCGGCCCTCAAGGACGCAGCGATCGCCGAACGGCTGGCGCGCGAAACCGTCGATATCTCGCTGCCGGTCCGCTCCTCGCCCGCCGAGCGCGGCCGCATCCATCCGATCAGCCAGATCATCGACGAGATCACCGCGATCTTCGCCGATATGGGTTTCTCGATTGCCGAAGGTCCGGACATCGAGACCGACTATTACAATTTCACCGCGCTGAACTTCCCCGAAGGCCATCCGGCCCGCGAAATGCACGATACGTTCTTCTTCAATCCGGACGAGAAGGGCGAGCGCAAGGTTCTGCGCACGCATACCTCGCCGGTGCAGATCCGCACGATGGAAGCGCAGAAGCCGCCAATCCGCATCATCATTCCGGGCAAGACCTACCGGCAGGATTCGGACGCCACCCATTCGCCGATGTTCCATCAGGTCGAAGGCCTTGTGGTCGATACCAAGTCGAACGTCGCCAACATGCGCTGGATTCTCGAAGAGTTCTGCAAGACCTTCTTCGAGGTCGATGACGTGACGATGCGCTTCCGCCCGTCGTTCTTCCCGTTCACGGAACCGTCCTTCGAGGTCGATATTCAGTGCGACCGTTCCTCCGGTCCGATCGTCAAGTTCGGCGAGGGCACCGACTGGATGGAAATCCTCGGTTGCGGCATGGTGCATCCGAACGTCCTGCGCGCCGGCGGGCTTGATCCCGACGTCTACCAGGGCTTTGCCTGGGGCATGGGCCTCGACCGCATCGCCATGCTGAAATACGGCATGCCGGACCTCAGAAACTTCTTCGATGCCGACGTTCGCTGGATGAGCCATTACGGCTTCCGCCCGCTCGACATGCCGACCTTGTTTGGCGGTTTGAGCGCTTAAGATCGTCGATTGAACAATTTCCGCCAGCACTTCCGAAACGAGGAAGCACCGGCAAGACATTAGGACACGAGTGAAATCATGAAATTCACACTCTCCTGGCTGAAAGACCATCTGGAAACGGATGCCACCCTTGAACAGATTTGCGAGCGCCTGACCTCGATCGGGCTCGAGGTCGAGGAGGTCGATGACAAGGCCGCGTTCAAGCCCTTCGTCATCGCCAAGGTCGTCTCGGCCGAAAAGCATCCGCAGGCCGACAAGCTGCGCGTCCTGATGGTCGATACCGGCACCGGTGCCCCGGTCCAGGTCGTCTGCGGCGCGCCGAATGCGCGCGCGGGCCTTATTGGCGCTTTCGCCGCCCCCGGCGCTTACGTCCCCGGCATCGATGTCACACTCGCCGTCGGCACCATCCGCGGCGTCGAAAGCCATGGCATGATGTGCTCGGAAAAAGAGCTGCAGATGTCGGACAGCCATGACGGCATCATCGACCTGCCGGAAGATGCGCCGGTCGGCACCAGCTTTGCCGCCTATGCCGGGCTCGACGATCCGATCATCGAAATCAACCTGACGCCGAACCGTCCCGACTGCACGTCGATCTACGGCATTGCCCGCGATCTCGCGGCCTCCGGCCTCGGCACGCTGAAGGCAGCGCCGCAGCCGGCCTTCAAGACCGAAGGTGAGACCACCACCAAGGTCAAGCTCGATCTTGGCACAGACAGCCATCTCTGCCCAGGCTTTGCGCTTCGTCTCGTGCGTGGCGTCAAGAACGGCCCGAGCCCGAAATGGATGCAGCAGCGCCTGCTCGCCATCGGCCTTCGCCCAATCAATGCGCTGGTCGACGTCACCAATTACATGACCTTCGACCAGGGCCGCCCGCTGCACGTCTTTGACGCCGCCAAGGTCAAGGGCAACCTCACCGTCCGGCGCGCCACTGAGGGCGAAAAGGTTCTGGCGCTCGATACGCGCGAATACACTCTTTCGCCGGCTAACGTTGTCATCGCCGATGACAAGGGCATCGAGTCGATCGGCGGCATCATGGGCGGCGAGCATTCCGGCTGCGATGAAAACACCGTCGACGTGCTGATCGAATCCGCACTTTGGGACCCGATGAACATCGCCAAGAGCGGCCGTTCGCTCGGGATCATCACCGATGCGCGCTACCGCTTCGAGCGCGGCGTGGACCCGGAATACATGGTTCCAGGTCTTGAGCGCGCCACCCAGCTGGTTCTCGACATCTGCGGCGGCACGGCCGCCAAGACCGATGTCGTCGGTTATGCCGGCTACACGGCGAAGATCGTCGATTTCCCGGTGTCCGAGGTAAAGCGCCTGACCGGTCTTGAGGTCAGCGCGCAAGAGAGTATCTCGATCCTCACGGGCCTCGGCTTCGGCGTTGAAGGCTCTGGCGAGCGCGTTTCGGTTTCCGTCCCCTCCTGGCGTCCGGATGTCGATGGCAAGGCCGATCTCGTGGAAGAGGTCATGCGCATCCATGGCGTCGACAATATCAAGCCGCAGCCGATCGAAAGCATCGGCGCCGTCAACGGCAAGATCCTGACGACCCTGCAGATCCGCACCCGGCTTGCCAAGCGGGCGCTGGCATCCCGCGGCATGCTGGAAGCCGTCACCTGGTCCTTCATCTCGAAGGCACAGGCCACCCTGTTCGGCGGCGGCGCGGAAAGCCTGTCGCTCGCAAACCCGATCGCTGCCGATATGTCCGACATGCGGCCGTCGCTGCTCCCCGGCCTGTTGACCGCGGCCCAGCGCAATGCCGACAAGGGCTTTGGCGACGTGGCGATCTTCGAAGTCTCCGGCACCTATGAAAACGATACCCCGGCCGGGCAGCGCCGTGTTGCCGGCGGTATCCGCCGCGGCACCGCATCGCTTGCCGGTGCCGGCCGTTCCTGGTCGAATGCCGCCAAGGGCGGCGGCAAGCCGGTTGATGTCTTCGACGCCAAGGCCGATGCCATTGCTGTCCTCGAAGCCTGCGGCGTGCCGATGGGCAATGTCCAGTTCGAAGCAGGCGGCCCGTCCTGGTATCACCCCGGCCGTTCCGGCACGATCAAGCTCGGCCCGAAGATCGTTCTCGGCCATTTCGGCGAGTTCCATCCGAAGGTTCTCGAAGCGCTCGACGTTTCCGGCGCGCTTGCCGGTTTCGAAGTCTATGTCGATGCCATGCCCGAGCCGAAGAAGAAGGCCACCCGCACCAAGGCCGCACTGGAGCTTTCCCCCTTCCAGGCCGTCAAGCGCGACTTCGCCTTCGTCGTCGACAAATCCGTCGAAGCCGGTGCGATCCTCAAGGCCGCATCGAGCGCCGACCGCAAGCTGGTCACCGGCGTCAACGTCTTCGACATCTTTGAAGGCGCATCGGTTGGCGAAGGCAAGAAGTCCGTCGCCATCGAAGTCGTCATCCAGCCGGCTGAGCGCACGCTGACCGACGAAGATTTCGAAGTTTTGACGGGGAAGATCATCGCCAATGTGACGAAGAACACCGGTGGGGTTTTGCGGGCGTAAAAAGCGTGAGCACCGGGAGGGGCGATTTGCCTCTTTCGGTGGTTCAACGCAGGCTGACGCGGTGTTTGGGCGATGGACGCCGCGACTGGACCGCTTTGCGCCATTTGCAGACATCAGATAATGGCTGTCGTGATGAACGAATTTCGCAATATTTTTAGAGGACCACAGTTTTGAACGATGTTTCCCTGCCGGTGCAAAAACAGCTTGAGGCTTATAATGCACGTGACATTGATGCGTTCATGCCTTGGTGGGCGGACGATTGCCAGTATTATTCTTTCCCAAACACTCTGCTGGCGGGAAGTGCTGCGGAAATCAAGGCGCGCCACGTCGAGCGGTTCAAAGAGCCTGATTTGTACGGCAATTTGCTCACACGCATCGTTGTCGGAAACGTAGTTATTGATCACGAAACTGTCACGCGAACCTTTTCTCAAGGAAAGGGAGAGATCGACGTCGTCTGCATCTATGAAATTGAAGACAGCAAGATCGCGAAAGCGTGGTTCAAGACGAGCGAGCCCCGAATGTATCTTCCTATCGCCTGAGTTCTGCAGGCAATAGGGGGCCGCTGGGCCAGAAGGCGACAATCCGGCATTTCACGGCCTGCCCGCATTCTGTATTTTTCGGTCGCTGTTTCTATGGTGGCTGACTTGGTCAGCTGAGAGGACTTGCCCCTTCGCACCCGCCGATGTAAATAACATCCGTCGCGAAAAGCGGCCGCTTCCCTTGATCCGCTCGGTAGCGGAGTAAACAGGTGGACGAATTGTCGTCCAGGTGGTCAAGCACACGCCATCCCTGCGCATTTTTGGCATGGATCGGCCAGCGTTTCCCTTAAACCACACGCCTGATCTCCGTCAGGCCCTATCGCACGCATCGGCGCGGATCGCGTCCGCATGCCTGCGTCGATCGGATTGCGCCATGAACAGGCCTCTGCTTGTCATTTTTACCGCCATTGTCCTCGATGCCATCGGCATCGGTCTCATCTTTCCCATTCTGCCCTCCCTGCTGCAGGAGGTGACCCACACCCAGAACGTCGCGCCTTACATCGGTACGATGACCGCTCTTTATGCGGTGATGCAGTTTATCTTTGCCCCGGTGCTCGGCGCTCTCAGCGATCGTATCGGCCGCCGGCCCGTGCTGTTGATTTCGCTTGGCGGTGCGGCCATCAACTATCTCTTCCTGGCTTTCGCATCCAATCTCTGGATGCTCTTCATCGGCCGCGCCATCGCCGGCCTCACCAGCGCCAATATTGCCGTCGCAATGGCCTATATCACCGACATCTCTGCCGAGGACAAACGCGCCAAGCGCTTTGGCCTGTTCAATGCCATGTTCGGCATCGGCTTCATCATCGGCCCCGTCCTCGGCGGCGTCCTTGGCGATCATTGGCTGCGGCTGCCGTTCATCGCGGCGGCGCTGCTCAACGGCTGCAATCTGCTTCTGGCCTACTTCATCCTGCCGGAGTCCCGCACACCGACACGCGAGGCACTGGATCTCGGCGCACTCAATCCGCTGCGCCCCTTGCGATGGGTGTTTTCGCTGAAAAGCGTTTTGCCGCTGGTCTTCATCTTCTTCATCTTCAGCGCCACCGGCGAAGCCTATGGCACCTGCTGGGCGCTGTGGGGTAACGATGCCTTTCATTGGAACGGTCTGTGGATCGGTCTTTCGCTCGGTGCTTTCGGCATCTGCCAGACGCTTGCCCAGGCATTCCTTCCCGGCCCGGCCGTGAAGCTTCTCGGTGAGCGGACGGCTATTCTGGCCGGGGTCACCGGCACCTGCATTGCCCTCGTCGTCATGGCGTTCGCCACGCAAAGCTGGATGATCTTCGCGATCATGCCGGTCTTTGCGCTGGGTGGCATTGGCGTTCCGGCACTGCAATCTCTTGCCACCCGGCAGGTTGACGAGCGCAGCCAGGGCCAGTTCCAGGGTGTGCTGGCGTCCGTTGTCAGCCTCGCCACGATCATCGCACCGTTGGCCTTCTCAAGTGTCTACTTCGCCTTCCGCCAACACTGGCCCGGCGCGATCTGGCTATCGGTCGTTGCCGTCTACGCGATCGGCATGCTTTTGGTGCTTGGCCTGCGATTGAAGCCGCCGGTGGCAAGTGCGCCGTAAGGCCAGCGCCCTCCGCAACAGGTTGGAAGCAGATCCTGACGGGGATATGCGGCAGCCCATCAAGACGGACTGCGCACTGGAAAACGGGTATGGTGGACGTTCATATTGCTGAAATACTTCATGTTTCCAGCTCGACAGCATCTGCGGCCGAAGTCACGCCACCGAACCGCGCGCATTTTTCATTCCCGTAAATCCCCGCGATCAAAACCTGTGCCATCATCATTGCGTCCTGTCATCGGCGAGACCGCTAGGCGTAGCGGTGAGACAGGGCCGGTGCCGGGTGRAGGACAGACGTAAGCCTTTGTCCGGTGGATGGTCAGAAAGTGGTTTCCCTCCCGTCTGCAAAATGGCGGGGCGTGCCTGTGAGGCACACATGAGGACCNTGTCCGGTGGATGGTCAGAAAGTGGTTTCCCTCCCGTCTGCAAAATGGCGGGGCGTGCCTGTGAGGCACACATGAGGACCGGCGAGCGGTATTGCGACAGCARTATCTTTCCTGGCGCGGCGGCAACGTCAGCGTCAGCCCGTATCAAAAGGGCGCCGCCAYCCCCGCAGAGAAACCGGAGTTGCCCATCGTCGAACACTGAACGGGGCGCTGGAAGGCGTCATATACTTACTTTGTCCCGGCACTTTCCAGCGCCCCGGCCAAGTAAACAACAGAGAAAACCACGGCGGATTTTCCGGGCGTGGGGGCGTGGTTATAGACCGTTGAGGAAGGCGACGATCTCCCTCTTCTCCCCATCGGGGAGAAGGTGGCCCGCAGGGCCGGATGAGGGGGGCGAAGCCACCCTTGAAGAAGAGAGCTTGAGCAAACGGAATCTGGAGCCCACTGCAATGAAAGACTCGCACATTCATGCCGGACCGCCCCCTCATCCGCCCTTCGGGCACCTTCTCCCCGCTGGGGAGAAGAGAAAGCGCCGCCGCCCTCTCAGCGGGAGAGCTAAACAGCAGTCCCTTGGCCAAGTCCTACCGGTGCAGATGAAACAGCTTGTTGACGATCACCCAGCGGCCATCGATCTTCAGGAGCGACAGGTAATCGCTGAACCGCATGCCGGCGAATTCATCGGCAACTTTGACGAAGGCGGCTTCGCCCTCGATGTCGGTGATCTCGATATCCATCAGCGGCTGCGTTCCGGGAGGGGCCGGCGGTTCGGCGAGGGTGGCAGCAATGAAATCGTCGCGGGACATCCATTCGACGGCACCCTGATAATGGCCGATGATCTTGGCATCCGGATGGAAAGCCTTGCGCAGCGCCGCTTCGTTGCAGAACGCCATACCATCGACATAGAGGTGAACGACCGCGCCTATTGCCTGCTCGTCGGACATGCTTCTCTCCCTAGCTGACCGCCGATCTTAACACGATGACGCGGTCGAATGAAGGCGAGAGGGTGGATTGCTCCGGTCTCGGCGCACGGAAAACGGGTGGCACGCCAGCTGTCTGCGGCATAGTCTTCATCAAAACCGGGGAGCATCCGATGAAAAAGCCAGGATCGATGAAAGCGCTGGAAGATATGGGCCGGGCGCGGCTGTCGGAGAGTTTTTTCCTGCGCGACTTCCTGCATTCGGAGATCGCCGATTTCTATGGCATGCCGAACATTCCCGACGATCCGGACCTGACGATCGCGGCGGGCACAAAACTCTGCGAAGAGCTTCTGGAGCCGCTGCAGCGGACCTTCGGGCGGCTGCATATCCGCTCGGGCTACCGGTCACGTTCCGTCAACGAGTTCGGCAACCGCAACAAGCTCAATTGCTCGACCAATGCAGCAACGGCCGCCGATCATATCTGGGACATGCGCGACGCCGACGGCTGCATGGGCGCAACCGCCTGCATCGTCATCCCCTGGGTCTGGGACCGCCGCGCCACCCTTGGCGGCTGGCAATCGCTCGCCTGGTGGATCCATGATCACCTGCCCTATGCGTCGCTCTGCTTCTTCCCAAAACTCTGGGCCGTCAACATCCAGTGGCACGAGCGCCCCGTCCGGCGCATCCGCAGTTATGTCGCGCCCGCAGGTCTGCTGACAAAAGCGGGCATGGCCAATCATTCCGGCAGCCATGCAGACGCCTACGTTGGATTTCCCGAACTGGTGAACGTGCCGAACGTGATCTTGTAGCGCACATGGTCGTCAGTGCCGGAATAGCGATCGTAAAGCCGCCTTGCCGGTGCGTTACCGGCTTCGGTGTACCAGTAGAGCCGGTCCCAATTGTTTGCCTCGCACAGCGCGATCAGATCGTCGATCATCGCCTTGGCAACGCCGCTCCCCCGTGCTGCCGGATCGACGAACAGATCTTCCAGGTAGCAGACCGGTTCGCGAAAGAAGGTGGCGAACTGCTTCTGGCAGATGGCAAAACCCACGACGGCGTTGTCCAGTATCGCCAGCCGCGCAAACAACGGCGTGGCGTCATCCATCAGCCGCGCCCAGGTCCGGTCGATGATGTCGGCCGCCAGCGTGGTGCCGGAAAAGGCGGCATAGCCGGCCCAAAGTCTGCGCCAGTCGTGCTCATCTTGCGGCCCCGCCGCGCGTATTTCGATCGCCATGTCGGTCCCTCCCGCAATCTCCGGCTTCGTGTAGCAGCCGAAGCGCCTTTTGGGAAAGACGATGCACAGTCCGCCGCCAATATCTTGCCGGGTTGCAGACAGGACACCGGGGCGCTGAACCTGCGCTTACTGGCTTGCCTCGTTGAGCAGCCGGCAGGCGTCATCCGAAAGCGTGATCGAAGCCGATTTCGTCAGGCTTTCCAGTTGCTTCAGATTGGTGGCGCTGGCGATCGGGGCGGTCACGCCCTTGCGCGCCATGATCCAGGCAAGCGCAATTTCCGCCTGCGTATTGCCGGTATCGGCCGCCACTTCGTCAAGCGCGCCGAGAATGCGCATGCCGCGCCCATCGAGATATTTGCCGACACCGCTGCCGCGCGCCGAGCCTTCGAGATCCTTGTGCGAGCGGTACTTGCCCGACAGGAAGCCGCGCGCCAGGCCGAAATAACTGATCACGCCGATATTCTCGGCGATGCAGAGATTGCGCAGCGGCCCGTCGAACGAGGGCCGGTCGTAAAGATTATATTCCGGCTGCAGCACATCGTAGCGCGGCAGGCTTTTTGCCGCGGAAACATCGAGGGCTGCCCGCAGCTGCTCCGCATTCAGATTGGAGGCGCCCGCATGGCGAATCTTGCCCTGCTGCAGAAGCTTGTCATAGGCACCAAGCGTTTCCTCATACGGCGTTTCCTCATCCGGCCAATGGGAGAGATAGACATCGATATGATCAGTCTGAAGCCGGCGAAGCGAATCCTCCACCGCCTGCACGATCCAGCTGGCCGACAGGCCCTTTTTGCCCGGCCCCATCTCGGAGCCGACCTTGGTGATGATCACGGCTTCGTCGCGGGCGCGACCCTTCAGCCATTTACCGATGATCGTCTCGGACTCGCCGCCCGCGTTGCCCGGAACCCAGGAGGAATAGACATCGGCGGTATCGATGGCATTGAAGCCGGCGTCGAAAAAAGCATCGAGCAACTGGAAGGAGGTCTTTTCGTCGGCGGTCCAGCCGAAGACATTGCCGCCGAAAACCAGCGGCGCGATAGGCAGGCCCGTGCGGCCAAGGGTTCGCTTTTGCATGAGGTCGCTCCAGATTGTTTGGGATCATCGCTTGGGAGGCGTGAAGTCTGCACCAAGGACATAGCCCGGGTACAGCGCTTTTACAGGACGGACGGCAATTTTATTCCGGCCGGGGCAGCTTGATAGGCACGTACCTCGGGGATACTGTGCCGCCAAACGGAGAGGACAAAATCATGTTGCGTTTCGGGATTCTATCGACGGCCAAGATCGGCCGTGAACTCGTTGTTCCAGCCATTCAGGACGCTGAAAACTGCGTCGTGACGGCGATCGCCAGCCGCGACCTTTCCAAGGCGCGTGAGATGGCAGACCGCTTTTCGGTGCCGCATGCCTTCGGTTCCTACGAGGACATGCTTGCCTCCGATCTGATCGACGCCGTCTACATTCCGCTGCCGACCTCGCAGCATGTCGAATGGACGATCAAGGCTGCCAATGCCGGAAAGCATGTGCTGTGCGAAAAGCCGATCGCCCTGAAAGCCTCTGAGATCGATGCCCTGATCGAGGCGCGCGACCGCAACAAGGTGCTGGTCTCGGAAGCCTATATGGTCACCTACAGCCCGGTTTGGCGCAAGGTTCGCTCGCTGCTTTCCGAAGGCGCTATCGGCAAGCTGCGGCATGTCCAGGGTGCCTTCACCTACTACAACCGTGATGCCGGCAACATGCGCAACAAGCCGGAACTGGGCGGCGGCGGACTGCCGGATATCGGCGTCTACCCGACGATCTCGACCCGCTTCGTCACGGGCAAGGAGCCGCTTCGTGTCCAGGCGAACACCGACCGCGATCCGGAGTTCGGCACCGACATCTATTCGAGCGTGCGCGCCGATTTCGGCGATTTCGAACTGAGCTTCTACATCTCCACCCAGCTCGCCGCCCGCCAGATCATGGTCTTCCACGGCGACAAGGGGTTCATCGAGGTCAAGTCACCGTTCAACGCCGACCGTTACGGCGCTGAGGAACTGGAACTGACCAACCAGAACCATTCACAGTCGCAGCTTTTCCGCTTCCAGGATGCGCGTCAGTACAAGCTGGAGGCCGAGGCCTTTTCGCGTGCGGCAAAGGGGGAGAAGGAAGAGGTGGTGACGCTGGAAAGCTCGGTCAACAACCAGAAGCTCATCGACGCCATCTACCGCGCCAGTGAGAAGGATGGCTGGGAGCCTGTCTGAGCCACTTCCCGACAAGCGTAAACCCGCCGGTGGCAACGCGGCGGGTTTTCATCCGCCGTGTCCTGACCGCGCGGTCTATGCCTCGGTGCGAAGTTCCACAACCAGCGCCATCAGCAACGTCGCCACGACACCTGCATTGTACGACAGGATCGCCAGAACCAGTGCGAGCAGCGACACGTTCCCCAACGAACAGACCGCCGCCAGAGCAAAGGCTGCGATGATCAGCCAGGGTGTCATCACATAACAGATCAGCGAGCGCGTGGCCGCTGCCAACAATCCGATTGCAAATGCGGTCAAGATGATCATCCGACCCTCCGCCTATAACTCAATGCGGCGACACTGGGGCGGAGGCGCTAAAATTGCCTTAAAATTCAACGTTCCGGTGCCGATGAGGCCAGCCTGGAACCTGAGAAAAGACAGGTATGGTGAAAGCTTTGTTGAGATCGGTGTCAGAGACTGGCCATCCGCTGCCCGGCGCGGCAAAATAGAACAATGAGCTCCTTCTTCGAATCCGATTCGCCCTCCAATCTCGCCGAGTATTCGGTCTCCGAACTATCCGGATCGATCAAGCGCACGGTCGAGCAGGCTTTCGACCAAGTGCGGGTACGTGGCGAAATTTCCGGTTATCGCGGACCGCATTCCTCCGGCCATGCCTATTTCGCCTTGAAGGACGACAAGGCGCGGATCGATGCCGTCATCTGGAAGGGCACGATGAGCCGGCTGAAGTTCCGGCCGGAAGAGGGCATGGAAGTGATTGCCACCGGCAAGGTGACAACGTTCCCCGGCTCGTCGAAATACCAGATCGTCATCGAAACGCTGGAGCCCGCAGGCGCCGGTGCGCTGATGGCGCTGATCGAGGAGCGCAAGCGCAAACTCGGCGCCGAGGGATTGTTCGATCCGGCGCGCAAGCGGCCGCTGCCCTACATGCCGAAAGTCATCGGCGTCATCACCTCGCCCACCGGCGCTGTCATCCGCGATATCCTTCACCGCATCTCCGACCGGTTTCCTGTGCATGTCATCGTCTGGCCGGTGCGGGTGCAGGGCGAAGGCTCCGGCAATGAGGTGGCTGCGGCGATCGAAGGCTTCAATGCCTTTACGCCGGGTGGGCCGATCGCCCGGCCCGATCTGCTCATCGTTGCGCGTGGCGGCGGCAGCCTCGAGGATCTCTGGAGTTTTAACGACGAGGCCGTGGTGCGGGCGGCGGCAAATTCGCAGATCCCGTTAATCTCCGCCGTCGGCCACGAGACCGACTGGACCTTGATCGACTATGCCAGCGACCAGCGGGCGCCGACACCGACCGGGGCGGCGGAAATGGCCGTACCGGTGAAGGCCGATCTGGAAGCTGCTGTTTCGGCACTGTCTGCCCGCCTCAAATCTGCTGTCGGGCGGCAGATGGACAATCGCCGCCAGAGCGTGCGGGCGCTCACCCGTGCGCTGCCCTCGCTCGATCAATTGCTGGCTCTGCCGCGCCGCCGGTTCGATGAAGCCTCGGCGGGACTCGGCCGCGGCTTGCAGATGAACACCGCCAACAAGCGGCGGAGTTTCGAGCGCATTGCCGCGCATCTGCGGCCCGACGTTCTTTCAACCCGGATCAATGAACGGCGGCAGAAGCTCACTGAGCGGATGATCCGCGCCGAACGGATCGTCGAGCGTTTGCTACAGAGATCCGCCTCGCGGGTCTCTTCCGCCGATGCGGCCCTGCGCACCCTGCCCGCCCGTTTGTTGGGCCAGATTCACCGCTCGCAGGATCGCCTCACAAGCCTTTCCGGCAGAGCCGACAGCGCGCTTCTGGCCGACCTGCGGCGTCGCCGCAGTATCCTATTGGCACATGGCCGCATGTTGCAATCAATGTCGTACGGAAGTGTTTTGAAGCGCGGCTATGCGCTTATCCGCGACGAAACTGGGGCACTTATCGGAGCCGCCTCTGCGCTCTCTTTGAACCAAGCTATTAAAATTCAATTCGCAGACGACACTATCAATGCATTGACGACCGAAGGGAGCGCTACGCCGCCGCCTCAGCCGGCAAAGAAACGCGCCGAAAAGCCGGTGGCTGCGGCACCGCCGAAACAGGGTAGCCTGTTCTAGCATGCGCATTCTCCTCGTTCTCGCCCATCCGCTGATCGACAGTTTTGCCGCAAGCGTTGCTACAACGGCGAAAGCTGCACTGGAGAAGTCCGGCCACAGTGTCGATCTGCTCGATCTTTACCGGGAGGGTTTCGATCCACGGCTGACAGAACAGGAACGGCGCGGTTACTTCGACATGCCCTATGACACCTCTGCCGTCGATGCCATCGTTGCGCGGCTGAGGGCGGCCGACGGGCTGATCCTCGTCTTTCCGCAATGGTGGTTCAATTTTCCGGCCATTCTCAAGGGCTTCTTCGACCGGGTCTTTGCGCCCGGTGTCGCCTTCGATCACGATCAGGCTGGCGGACGGATCATACCGCGCCTCACCAATATCAAGCAGTTCTGGGCGTTGACGACGACCGGTTCGCCCTGGTGGGTGGTCAAGCTCTATATGGGCAACCCGGTGCGCCGCCTGCTGAAGCGCGGCATTGCCGCCTTCTGCGCGAAGGATGTCCAGTTCCGGATGCTCTCTCTGCACGACATGGACCGGGTAACACCGGCGCAACGCGCGGCGCATCTGGCAAGGATCGAAAAGGCGCTCACGCGGATTTGAGTGCCACGAAAAGAAACGGTTCCGTAACGGTCTGGGGCTAAAATTCTCGCCGATTGAACCGAGGGCGTCCGATGCCGGTGGAATTATCAGCCTCGCAGGCGTTGAACCTCTGGCACAGCGTCTCGCTGGAACAGGTGCGGATCGACAATCGCGACCTGACGCTCCGGCAGATTTCCATTCTCCTGCACATCTATCTCGTTCCGCCGCCGCACACGGTGCGCGGCCTTGCCGGAATTCTGGGTGTGACCAAGCCGGTCATCACCCGGGCGCTCGACACGATGGGCGATCTCGGGCTCGTGACCCGGAGCCGCGACGAGCGCGACAAACGCAATGTGATCATCAAGCGCACGGTCGAAGGTGCGCTTTATCTTGAAAAACTTGGCGATCTGATCATTGATCAGGGACGCAAACTGTCTATCTGAGAACCCATGCTTGATCTTCCAGACCGCCGCCTGAACGCCTACCGTACCGACCTTGCCGAGGAAGGCCTGCGTGGCACCGTCGAAGCCGCCAGCTATGTCAGCGGCTCTCCGGGGCTGATTTGTGTGCCCGTTGTGCAGATGCGGGCAAGGCCGGAGCTCGAATGCGGCACCGATACCGAACTGCTGCTGGGCGAGACCGTGCGGGTGCTCGACACGGATGCGGGCTGGGCCTGGGTGAAGGCGGATTTCGACGGTTATGTCGGCTACATCCCGGACTATGCGGTCTCGCCGGTGGTACGCAGCCTGACACATATTATCACCGCCCCGCGCACCTTCATCTATTCCGGGCCGGACCTGAAATTCCCGACCGTGCAGGCCTTGTCGATGGGCAACCGGATCGCCGTCATCGATGAGCGCGAAACCCGCGGCACGCGCTATTTCCTGCTCGAAGGCGGACAGGCGGTGATTGCCAACCATTGCGCCGAAGTGGGCCAGCCGCTGTCGGGCGATTACGTCGCCATTGCCGAACGGTTTCTTGAAACTCCCTATCTCTGGGGCGGCCGCTCCGGCTTCGGCATCGATTGCTCGGGCCTGGTGCAGCTATCAATGATGATGGCGGGCAAGACCGCGCCGCGCGACACCGACATGCAGGCCAAGGGCCTTGGCACCGAAATCGACCGTAGCGAGCTTACCCGCGGCGACCTGGTGTTCTGGAAAGGCCACGTGGCGATCATGGAGGACGACAAGACGCTGCTGCATGCCAACGGCCATACGATGACCGTTTCGCATGAGGGTCTTGAAGAATCGATCCAGCGGATCGGCTGGCTCTACAACAAGCCGACGGGTTTCCGCCGGCCCTGATCGATAGAGATCAATAGCCGGCTTTGCGATCGACCAGATGCTCCAGCGGCAGGCCGCTTTCAAAGCGGTCCATCTGCTGCTCGGCATGGACAAACAGCGCCTTCACATCCGAGGATGCCGCCACGTGCGGCGTGACATAGACGTTTTCCATCTCCCAGAACGGGCTGTCGCGATCCAACGGCTCCTGCTCGAACACATCGAGCGAGGCGCCGCCCAATACGCCGGATTGCAGGGCAGCGATGATGTCGGTACCGACCTGGCTGCCGCCACGGCCGCCGTTGATCACGACCGGTGCGCCCAAAGGCCCCTTGCGGCTGAGCTTGGCAAACAGCGATGCATTCAGGATGCCCCTGGTCTCGGCCGTCAGCGGTAACAGGCTGACGAGGAAATCGGTTCTGGCCAGGAAGGCATCCAGCGCGTAGCCATCAAAGGTTTCAACGCCATCGATCGTCTTCTTCGAGCGTGACCAGCCGATCGTCCTGAAGCCCATGACACCGAGTTTGCGGATGGCATCTTGCCCCAAAACACCAAGACCCATGACACCGACGGTCACATCAGCGGCTTCCGGCTGGCTGAGATCCTCCCAGACATGCGCCTTGGCACGCGCCTCGTAGGCCCGGTGCTGGCGCAGATGCATCAGGCAGTTCATCACGACCCATTCGCTCATCCGCGTCGTCAGGCTGCGGTCAACGAAGCGGACGAGTGGCACATCGGGCAGGCCCGGCAGTGTCAGCACGTGATCGACGCCGGCACCGCCCGAGAACACCACCTTGAGATCCGGTGCGCGGGAAAACAGATCCGGATCGGATTTCCAGACGACCGCGTAATCGATGCCGGAGAGATCGCGGCCCTTATGCTGGGGATCGGCGAGGTTCAGAACCTCGCGTCCCGGGAACGCACCCTTCAGGCCGTCCTCGACTTCACGCGGAATGAACTTCAGATCGACGATGACGGGGCTTTTTGCGGACATGACAACGGTCTCTATTGGCGGACGGCGGGCACATCGACCGCCTCCATGTTGAAGGCGGCAGCCATCAGCGCTTTGGTGTAATCTTCCTGCGGCGCGGTGAAGATACGCTCGGAAGGGCCCTGCTCGACCACTTTGCCAAGCCGCATGACGATCATGTCATTGGCAAGGGCGCGGACGACTTTGAGGTCATGGCTGATGAAGAGATAAGCGAGCGAATGCTTGGCCTGCAGATCGCGCAAGAGATCAACCACCTGCGCCTGCACGCTCATGTCCAGAGCGGAGGTCGGCTCATCGAGCATGACGAATTGCGGTTTCAGCACCATGGCGCGGGCAATGGCGATGCGCTGGCGCTGGCCGCCGGAGAACTCATGCGGATAACGCCAGCGGGTTGCCGCGTCGAGACCCACCTCTTCGAGCGACGCAGCCACGCGCGCATCGCGTTCTTTTTCGGAAAGCGACGGCTCATGCACCTTCAGACCCTCGGCGATGATATCGCTGACGGCCATGCGGGGGCTGAGCGAACCGAAGGGATCCTGGAAAACGATCTGCATCCGATTGCGCAACGGGCGCATCTGCTTGAACGAATAGCCGGCGATGTCATTGCCGATAAAGCTCACACGGCCCTTGGACGAGATCAGGCGTGTCAATGCGAGACCGAGCGTCGTTTTGCCCGAACCGGATTCGCCGACGACGCCAAGGGTCTGGCCGGCGCGCAGCGTCAGGTCGATACCATCGACGGCCTTGACATGATCGACGACCTTGCGCAGGAAGCCGGCCTTGATCGGGAACCAAACCTTCATATCCTCAGCCTGCATCACCACCGGCTTCGACGTATCGGAGACCGGCGGCACGCCCTTCGGCTCGGAGGCGAGCAGATGGCGGGTATAGGCATGCTGCGGATTGGCGAAAATCTCCGCCGTCGGGCCGGTTTCGACGATCTTGCCCTTGGTCATGACGCAGACACGGTCGGCGATCTTGCGGACGATGCCAAGATCATGGGTGATGAACAGCATCGACATGCCGTGCTCATCCTTGAGCGTCTTCAACAGCGCCAGGATCTGCGCCTGCACCGTCACGTCGAGCGCGGTGGTCGGCTCGTCGGCGATCAAAAGCTCCGGACGGTTGGCGAGCGCCATGGCGATCATCACACGCTGGCGCTGGCCGCCCGACAGCTCATGCGGATAGGCGGCAAGGCGCTTTTCCGGCTCGCGAATGCCGACCTGATTGAGCAATTCCAACACCCGGGCGCGTGCTGCCGCTCCCGTGATGCCCTGGTGCAAATCAAGAATTTCGGCGATCTGCCGCTCGATCGAATGCAACGGATTGAGCGACGTCATCGGCTCCTGAAAGATCATCGTGATGTCGTTGCCGCGCACCTGGCGCAGGTCCGCATCGGACGCCGTCATCAGGTCCTTGCCATTAAACAGGATTTCACCGCTCGGATGGCTGGCCGACGGATAAGGCAGAAGCTTGAGGATGGAATTGGCCGAGACCGATTTTCCCGAGCCGGATTCGCCGACCAGCGCGACCACTTCGCCACGCTTGATGTCGAAGGAAACGCCATCAACGGCCGTCGTCGTCTTGCCGCCCTGATGGAAGGCGACAGAGAGGTTGCGCACGGAAAGGAGTGTGTCTGTCATCGTCGCGCTCACCGGAAAGTCTTCCTTGGATCGAAGGCATCGCGGGCGGCTTCGCCGATGAAGATCAGCAGCGACAGCATCACCGACATCACCACGAAGGCGGTCAACCCGAGCCACGGCGCCTGCAGATTGGACTTGCCCTGGCTGATCAACTCGCCCAACGAGGCAGAACCCGGCGGCATGCCAAAGCCGAGGAAATCCAGCGACGTCAGCGTCGTGATCGAGCCGGAGAGAATGAACGGCAAGAAAGTCAGTGTTGCCACCATGGCATTGGGCAGAAGATGACGGAACATGATCGTCCGGTTGTTGACGCCGAGCGCGCGGGCGGCGCGCACATATTCGAAGTTTCGCGCCCGCAGAAACTCGGCCCGGACAATACCGACAAAGCCAACCCACGAGAACAGGAGCATGATCCCGAGCAGGATGAAGAAGCCCGGCGGCAGGATCGCGGCGATAATCAAGAGGATGTAGAGCACTGGCATAGACGACCAAATTTCGATGAAGCGCTGCAAGAGAAGATCCGTCCAGCCGCCGAAATACCCCTGCACGGCGCCAGCAGTAACGCCGACGATGGCGGACGCGATCGTGAGGCACAGGCCGAAGAGCACGGAGATGCGGAAGCCGTAGATCATCCGCGCTGCCACGTCGCGCGCCTGATCGTCGGTGCCCAGCCAATTGAGATTGCCGAGCGTGCAGCCGGGATCGTTTTCGCCTTGTGGATAGCCGGAGCAGCGCTCGGCCTTGTCCATCAGCCAGAACGGCTTGGTAGGCGCCGAGTGAGGAATGTTGGAATTGGCCGTCTGGTAGGAATAGCGGATCGGTGGCCAAATCATCCAGCCGTTGGCCTTGATCTCATCTGAGATTTCCGCCGAGCCGTAATCGGTGATCGCCAGGAACCCCATGTCGCCGAGGAATTTCTCTTCCGGATATTGCACCAGCGCCGGGACCAGCAGTTCGCCCTTGTAGGACACCAGGATGGGCTTGTCGTTGGCGATGAACTCGGCGCACAGGCTGAGGCCGAACAAAACAAGGAAGATCCAGAACGACCAGAAGCCGCGACGGTTGGCCTTGAAATTATCCCAGCGGCGGCGGTTGACCGGCGACAGACGGCCGGTGCGGCCGGTCGCAAGAATTGGATCGGTGGAGACGATGTCAGCAGCCATCAGACGTCCCTCCTATCGAAATCGATGCGAGGATCGACCCAGGTATAGACGAGGTCAGACAGCAGGCTGACGAACAGGCCCATCAGCGAGAAGATGTAGAGCGTTGCAAAGACGATTGGATAATCGCGCTTGACGACGGCGTCATAGCCGAGGCGGCCGAGGCCATCGAGCGAGAAGATATATTCCGTCAAAAGCGAGCCGGTGAAGAAGGCGGTGATGAACGCTCCGGGGAAACCGGCGATGATGATCAGCATGGCATTGCGGAAGACGTGACCGTAGAGAACCTGGCGCTCATTAAGCCCCTTCGCCCGCGCAGTCGTGACATACTGCTTCTTGATCTCATCAATGAAGGAATTCTTGGTGAGCAACGTCGTCGTCGCGAATGCCGACATCAACAGCGTGATCAGCGGCAGGGTCATGTGCCAGAAATAGTCGAGAATCTTCTGCCACCAGTTCAACTGGGCGAAATTATCCGAGACGATGCCGCGCAAGGGGAACCAGTCAAGGAACGAACCGCCGGCAAACAGCACGATCAGCAGGATACCGAACAGGAAGCCGGGCACCGCATAGCCGACGATGATGATGCCTGACGTCCAGACATCGAAGGTCGAACCATCGGAAATGGCCTTCTTGATCCCCAGCGGAATGGAAATCGCGTAGGAAAACAACAGGATCCACAGGCCGAGCGAGATCGAGACAGGCATCTTGTCGAGGATCAGATCGACCACAGACGTGTTGCGGAAGAAGCTTTCGCCGAAATCGAAGCGGATATAATTCCACATCATCTCGCCGAAGCGCTCGAGCGGTGGCTTGTCGAAGCCGAACTGCTTTTCCAGCTTCTTGATGAATTCCGGGTCAAGGCCCTGCGCGCCGCGATACCGACCCGAGGAATCATCGGAGAACGACTGCCCGAAATCACCACTGCTCCCGGACAACCGGTCGCCGCCCTGCTGGCCCGTCAGATCGGAAATCACCTGCTCGACGGGCCCGCCAGGCGCGAACTGGATGACGGCGAAGGAAATGGCCATGATGCCGACGATCGTCGGGATCATCAGGAGAAGGCGTCGCAGGATATAGGCACCCATCAGCGGCTACCCGCCAGGATTTGCTGCCGGTCTTTTTGTGCCGGTGCAATCGCGAACGCAAAACCGTTGCGCCCTTTTGCTGGAAGTGCTTTCGCACGCCGCGTGGATTTCAAGTCGGTCAAGCCCAACCCTTCCCGTTTTGCCGCCGCGCATAGCTTGCGGACCGGCAGGCCCCGCCGGCAAGCGGCGGGGGTGATTCGTCATCGCTATATGGAACCCAGCCAGCCTTCCGGCGCAACCCCCAGCTTATTTTGCGGCATTTTTCGACCACCAGACATCCGGGAATCCCATGCTGTAGTAGGGTAAATCCGGCAGATGAGTCAGGTGGTTCCAATAGGCGACCTGCACCGATTTGGAATAAAACATCGGTACCAGATAATGATGGGCGAGCAGCACACGGTCGAGTGCGTGGGTGGTTGCCACCAGCTCTTCCCGGTTTGGCGCGAAGATGATCCTGCGGATGAGTTCGTCAATTGCCGGATCGGCGATGCCCGCATAGTTTCTTGAGCCCTGCTGATCGACAGAGGCGGAGCCCCAGTAGTCGCTCTGCTCGTTGCCCGGCACCAGCGTCTGCGCCCAGATGCCGTAGATCATGTCATAGTCGAAGCTTCTGACGCGATTGGTATATTGTGAGGCGTCGACCGTGCGGATACGGGCATCGATGCCGATATCATTCAAGCTCTTGATGTAGGGCAGGACGGTGCGCTCCTGGGACGCATTGGACAGGAGGATCTCGATACCGAAAGGTTCCCCGGTCTTTGTGTTCACCAGCTTCCTGTTCTTCAGCTCGTAGCCCGCCTCCTTGAAGAGCATCATGGCCTTGCGCAGGTTCTCGCGCGCCTTCTGCGGATCGCCGGCCACCGGATTCGTATAGGGCGTGGTGAAAACAGCGGCAGGAACCTTGTCCTTCAACTCCTCCAGGATTTCCTTCTCGCGGCCCTCCGGCAAGCCTGAGGAGGCAAGCTCGGTGCCCCAGAAATAGCTGTCGATGCGATTGAGCCTGTTATAGGCGAGAGTGCGGTTGAGACCCTCAAAATCATAGGCGTAGTTCAACGCCTCGCGCACCCGCTGATCCTTGAATTTTTCGCGGCGCATGTTCGGTACGAAGGCCTGCATGATGCCGGTGGCGCGCAGGGGATTTGCGATTTCCTCGCGAATGATGCGGCCATCCTTCACGGCGGGAAAATCATAGGCCGTCATCCAGTGGCTGGAGCTGTTGTCCCGGTAGAAATCGACATTGCCGGCGCGGACAGCTTCGAACTCGATGGTCCTGTCGCCGAAGAAGGTGTAGGTGATCGCGGCAAAATTGTTCTGGCCAACGTTCACGTTCAGGTTCTTGCCCCAATAGTCGTCACGCAATTCGAAGCGGATCGAATTGCCCGCGTCGAACGACGCGATCTTGTAAGGTCCGGAGCCCATGACCGGTTCCAGCGTCGTACGGCTGATATCGCGCTTGTTGCCCTTCGCGTCCTCGCCCTCCCACCAATGTTTCGGCACGATCGAAAACTGGCCGAGAATGTTTGGCAGTTCGCGATTGTTCTTCTCGTCGAAGCGGAAGGTAACGTCGCGCTCGCCGGTCTTTTCAGCCGAGATCACATGACGGTAATAGTTGGAAAGAAGGGGGTTATGTTCCTTCGACATCTCGAAGGAGAAAATGACGTCTTCCGGCGTCACCGGCTTGCCGTCCGCCCATTTGGCTTCAGCACGCAACCGGAACGTGGCGGAGGAAAAGTCGTCCGGATACGCGACGCCCTCGGCGAGCAGTCCGTAGGAAGCGGTGATCTCGTCCTCAGCGGATTTTAAAAGCGTGTCGAAGACCAGCGACGCGACACCGGACGCC
Source organism: Rhizobium sp. Root1334 (assembly GCF_001426665.1). Lineage (GTDB taxonomy): Bacteria > Pseudomonadota > Alphaproteobacteria > Rhizobiales > Rhizobiaceae > Pararhizobium. The sequence goes on from NZ_LMEY01000001.1 coordinate 1,421,651, forward strand.
GCCTCGCCCTTGGACAGGATCGGGTTGAACGTGTCGTAAGTCCCGGTTTCGGAAAGTTTCAGCTCGCCCCCCTTGGGCGCATCTGGATTGACATAATCGAAGCGGGCAAAACCGTCCTTGTGCTTCAGCTCACCGATCGTGGAAATGCCGCCATGCCAGACTGGCTCTTGAGCCACCACCGGTCCCGTTGCCAGAAGGATGGTTGCTGCCAAAGCCAATGCGCGTCTGAGAATCATGCCAATTCGCCTCTTCCGTTTTTCATTTTTTCGCTGCTTGAACGACAGAATAGGCAAAATGCAGGCAATTGACAGAAGCTGCCTCAAATCGGACCGTTTTTTTGGGTCACGGTTGCGTGTCCCGCAAGGCTGACACAAAGACAGTGTGTCAGGGTTGGCACGCAAATCGCAGCTGGCGCCGCTTCTGCGCGGACGGCCACGCGCTATCAGGAAACGGACGGCATATGACATCGACAAAGGCAGGTTTTCTTCGGCATCTCGGATCGGCGGCGCTGGCAGGGATGATCGGGCTGAGCCTTGTTGCAGGCGATACAGCGGCGGCTGACGATACGCCGGCCAAGCAGATTTTCGGCAAGGTTCAGCTCCCAAGCGAAGCAGCGCCAAACCCGATCGGATTTTACGCCAAGGGCTGCATGGCCGGGGCCGTGGCGATCCCGACCGATGGGCCGACCTGGCAGGCGATGCGCCTGTCGCGAAACCGCCGCTGGGGCAATCCGGCAATGATCCAGCTCTTGGAGAAATTTTCGCAAGACGCCGTCCAGCTCGGCTGGGGCTCCGGTATCCTGATCGGCGACATTTCGCAGCCGCGCGGTGGGCCGATGATTACCGGACACGCCTCGCACCAGATCGGGCTCGACGCGGATATCTGGTTTCAGCCCAAGCCCTCACAGCCGCTTTCCGCGCAGACACGCGAGGACATGCCGTTCATCTCGATGCTCGACAAGAAGAAATTCTTGACCGTCAATCCCGACCGCTGGACGCCGACCCATGCCAGACTGGTGATGCAGGCGGCAAGCTATCCGCAGGTGGAGCGCGTGTTCGTCAACCCGGCGATCAAGAAGAAGCTCTGTGATACATGGACCGGCGATCGCGACCTGCTCGGCAAAGTGCGCCCCGTTTATGGCCATGACGAGCATTTCCATATTCGTATGTTCTGCCCGCCGGGCACGCCGAGCTGCAAAGCGCAGGCGCCTGTTGCAAGCGGTGACGGATGCGACAAATCACTTGCCTGGTGGTTTACCAAGGAGCCGTGGGCAGCACCTAAAAAAGACCCGAATGCAAAGCCGGTGAAGCCGCGCTTCACAACCCTGTCGGACCTGCCGAAAGCCTGCACGGCCCTGCTCGCAGCGCCCGCGGCCTCGGAACAGGCGGCCACCTTCGGCTCGGCCTATGTGGCACCGCAGCCAACGGCCGGCGACGCGGCGATCCAGCAGGCCATTCATGCTGCCAACAACGACCTGCCGGACAACGACATTCCAGTTCCCATGGCCCGTCCTGCCCTGCAATAGGCTTAGGGCACTGTACAGTTCGGTGCTTTTCAACTGCCGAGCAGTGCTATAGAGAAAATCAAATCGATTTAATTCGAGACTTTTCTTGATCTGGATGACGCCGGGAGTTCTGTGATGACCAGCCAGAAATGCGTGGCGCTGATTGCGCACGATCAGAAGAAAGACGACATGGCCGCGTTTGCGCAGGCCAATGAAGCCGTCTTTGCCGGCTGGAGAATCGTTGCTACCGGCACGACCGGCGGCCGGGTACAGGAGGCCTGTCCAAGCCTTGACGTGACTCGGCTGAAAAGCGGCCCGCTCGGCGGCGACCAGCAGATCGGGGCGATGATCGCCACCGGCGACGTGCAGATGCTGATCTTCTTCACCGATCCCCTGACCGCGATGCCGCATGATGTCGACGTCAAGGCGCTGATGCGGCTTGCCACCGTCTACGACATCCCGATGGCGCTGAACCGGGCGACGGCAGAACGGTTGATCGACTTCAACCAACCCTGATACAGCTCTTTTCCAGCCTTCAGTCCGCACGATCATAACGGAACCTTCCATGTCCACGCTCCCAGATACCGACAGCGGCCTCACCTTTCCGATCCTGATCGGCGACATTGGTGGCACCAATGCCCGTTTCGCGCTGTTGATCGACGCCTTTGCCGAACCGAAGCTGTTTCCGATCATTCCAACGACCAGCTACGCCAGCATCGAGGAAGCGCTGCAGACCAGCATTCTGGACAAGACCTCCGTCCAGCCGCGCTCGGCGATCATCGCGGTGGCAGGCCCGGTCAAAGGCGACGAGATCCCGCTTACCAATGCCGGATGGGTGATCAAGCCGAAGGACATGCTGACGGCGCTATCATTGGAAGACGTGATCATCATCAACGATTTCGAGGCGCAGGCGCTTGCCATCGCTTCGATCGGCGACGAGGGCCGGGAACAGATCGGCCCCGGCTCTATTCTCGAATCCGCCTCCTGCGCCGTGCTTGGGCCAGGGACCGGTCTTGGCGTCGCAGGCCTTGTCCACGCCCAGCACACTTGGTTTCCGGTTCCCGGCGAAGGCGGCCACGTGGATGTCGGCCCGCGTACGGAACGCGACTACCAGATCTGGCCTTTCCTCGAGCCGATCGAGGGACGCATTTCCGCCGAACAACTGCTCTGCGGCCGTGGCATCATGAACATTTACCGCGCCGTCTGCGAATCAAAGGCGTGGGATCCAAAACTTGCCGATCCGGCCGCTGTGACCACCAATGCACTGGCCGGCACCGATGCGGCAGCGGAAGAGACCATCTCGCTGTTTTCGACCTATCTCGGCCGCGTCGCCGGTGACATGGCGATGATTTTCATGGCGCGCGGCGGCGTCTTCCTTGCCGGCGGCATTTCGCAAAAGATCCTGCCGGCATTGAAGAAACCGGAGTTCCGCCAGGCCTTCGAAGACAAGGCACCCCATTCGGCGTTGCTCAAGACCATCCCAACCTTCGTGGTCACCCATCCGACCGCAGCCCTTTCCGGTCTTGCCGCCTATTCGCGCACGCCGTCACGCTTCGGTGTGGCAACGGAGGGACGGCGCTGGAGAACTTGATGCCGCCACAGCGGCCCAGACTCGCCAAACGGGGATCAAGGTACTATAGAGCCCGGTGAAATAAGGCGCCTCAGAGGCGCGCCGGGTTTTAAGGAAACCAGCTTGAAGCAAGCCAAGACAAAGCTCCCAGCAGTCGATCGTGAGACCATTACCAGCGTCCTCAAGCGCGTGATCGCTGAAAACGGGCGCGCTCATCTGCGTGGCTATATCTTCGCCATCATCTGCCTCGCCGTCGTCGCCGGCACGACCGCCTTTACCGCCTGGATCATGGAATCGGTCGTCAACGAAGCCTTCGCCAACAAGCGCGCAGACATCGTCGTTTATATTTGCGGTGCGATCTTTCTTGCCTTCGTGCTGCGCGGCTTTGCCACATACGGTCAGGCCGTTGCGCTATCGAAGATCGGCAACAATATCGTCGCCAGCTACCAGCGGCGGCTTTACTCGCACCTGATGGCACTGAGTGTCGGTTACTTCAGCGATACGCGCTCGGCCCGCATCTCCGCCCAGATCAGCCAGAACGTTTCCGGCATTCGCGACGTGCTCAACATGACGGTCACGTCGCTCGCACGCGACTTTCTGACATTGGTGGCCCTGATCGGCGTGATGATCAGCAAGGACTGGCTGCTGACGCTGATCGTTTTCGTCGTGGCGCCGCCTTTGCTGATCGGTCTTCGCTACATTTCGCGCCGGCTGCGGCAGGCGACCCGCGAATCGGTCGAGATCAATAGCCACGTGCTCGGCGCCATGCAGGAAACCATTCAGGGCATCACCATCGTCAAGGCGTTTACGATGGAAGATCAACTGAGAACCAAGGTCGAGACGATCATCGACCGGGCCGAAAACCGGGCCAACCGCATTGCCCGCCTCAGCGAACGCACCGCGCCGATGACCGAGACCTTTGCCGGCTTTGCGATTGCCAGCGTGCTGGCCTACGCCGCCTTCCGGTCGATCTATGACGACGTGCAGCCCGGAGCATTCTTCTCCTTCGTGACGGCGCTGCTGATGGCCTATGACCCGGCCCGGCGCCTGGCACGGCTACAGGTTTCGCTGGAGCGCGCCGTTGTCAATGCGCGGATGATCTACGAAATCCTCGATATGGTCCCGCATCAGCGAGACCTTCCGGATGCTCGCCCTCTGCAGCTCGCAGCGGCGGCTATCGAATTCAAGAACGTCCGCTTCTCCTACAACAACGGTGACGAAATCCTCAAGGGTGTCAGCTTCGTCGCAGAAGGCGGCAAGACGACAGCGCTTGTCGGGCCATCCGGCGCCGGCAAATCGACCGTCATCAGTCTCATTCCACGTTTCTACGATCCTTCCGGCGGCGAGATCCTGATCGACGGGCAGGACATCGCCCATGTCACCAAGCAATCGCTGCGCAACGGGCTCGCCTATGTTTCGCAGCAGCCTTACCTGTTTGAAGGCTCGATCCGCGACAACATCCGCTATGGCCGCCCCACAGCCACGGATGCGGAAGTCGAGGAAGCCGCGAAACTGGCCTATGCGCATGACTTCATCCGCATGCAGCCGCAGGGGTACGACACCGCAGTCGGTGAAAACGGGGTGACTCTCTCCGGCGGCCAGCGGCAGCGGCTTTCGATCGCCCGCGCATTGGTGCGAAACGCCCCTATCCTGCTTCTTGATGAAGCAACTTCCGCGCTCGATACCGAATCGGAAGCAGCGGTGCAGAAGGCGCTCGATCACGCCATGAGCGGCCGTACCGTCGTGGTCATCGCCCACCGCCTGTCGACCGTCGTCAATGCCGACAAGATCATCGTCATGAAGGACGGGATCGTCGCCGAGGAAGGCACGCATGAGGCGCTTGCGCGGCGCAGTGACGGCCTCTACGCTCGCCTGCATAATCTGCAAGGCAGCGCAGGGCCACAACCGGTTGCGGACGCCGAAACACTGATTTGAGGAAATGAGACTGGCATGAGCGGGACAGACATGAAACTTGTTGTGGTTGGAGCCGCCGGCCGGATGGGCCAGACGCTGATCCGCACCATCAATGCCATGCCGGGCGCGGCCGTTTTTGCCGCCGTCGAGCGACCGGGCTCGCCTTTCATTGGCCGTGACGCCGGCGAGATTGCCGGGCTTGGACCAACCGGCGTCGTGATTACCGACAAGCCGCTCGAAGCCTTTGTCGAAGCGGAAGGCGTACTCGACTTCACCGCGCCTGCGTCCTCCGTGGATTTTGCCGGTCTCGCAGCCCAGGCCCGCATCGTTCATGTCATCGGCACCACCGGCTGCTCGGTGGAGGATGAAGAAAAGTTCAAGGCTGCCGCCCGCCATGCCCGCATCGTCAAATCCGGCAATATGAGCCTCGGGGTCAACCTTCTCGGCGTGCTGACGCAACAGGCCGCCCGCGCGCTCGGGCCGGAAAGCTGGGATATCGAAATCCTTGAGATGCACCACAGGCACAAGGTGGACGCGCCCTCTGGGACGGCGCTGCTGCTTGGTGAAGCGGCCGCCAGGGGCCGCGAGATCGGCCTCGCAGACCATTCGGTCAGGGTGCGCGACGGCCATACCGGCGCCCGCGTCGCCGGGACCATCGGCTTTGCCACGCTACGCGGCGGTTCCGTCATCGGCGAACATTCCGTCATCCTTGCCGGCGAAGGCGAGCAGGTGACGCTGTCCCATTCTGCGACCGACCGGGCGATCTTTGCCCGTGGCGCCATTACAGCCGCGCTCTGGGCACGCAGCCAGAAACCCGGCTTCTATTCCATGCTCGACGTGCTCGGGCTGTCCTGATCCCTTAAAACTCCCCGGAGGAATTTCTATGAGCGGCACCCTCGTCCTTGTGCGTCACGGCCAGAGCGACTGGAACCTGAAGAACCTGTTTACCGGCTGGAAGGATCCTGACCTGACGCCGCTTGGCATCGAAGAAGCCAATGCCGGTGGCAAGGCGCTCGCCGATTATGGCATCAAGTTTGACGTCGCCTTCACATCGGTGCTCACCCGCGCCCAACACACGCTGAAACTCATCCTCGACAATCTCGGCCAGCCCGATCTGGAAACCATCAAGAACCAGGCGCTCAACGAGCGCGACTATGGCGATCTCTCCGGCCTCAACAAGGACGATGCCCGCGCCAAGTGGGGCGAAGAGCAGGTGCATATCTGGCGCCGTTCCTATGACGTCCCGCCGCCAGGCGGCGAAAGCCTGAAGGATACCGGCGCCCGCGTCTGGCCCTATTACATGACCGACATCCTGCCGCGCGTGCTGGCCGGCGAGAAGGTGCTGGTTGCCGCACACGGCAACTCGCTGCGCTCGCTGCTGATGGTTCTCGACCGGCTGGACCGCGAACAGATCCTCTCGGTCAATCTCGCGACCGGCGTGCCGATGGTCTACAAGCTGAAGGCGGATTCCACTGTCGCTTCCAAGGAAGTGCTCGGCGACATGTCCGGCGCCCATTGAGCGTTGCGATTGGATGAATTCACTGAAAAGGGCCGCTCGAAAGGCTGGCCCTTAACTTGAATGTGAACGTCACTTCGTCGCAAAAACCGGGTTTTGGCGCCTGACTTTTTGCGACGGAAATGCGCTGACTTGGTATCGTTCGCGTTCCGCCGCGGGTTCCGCAATTTTACGGACGCGAATGACACGCTCCTGTTTGTCCTTAAGTCAGTCAGTCTCAGGAAAATGCTGATAGTGCGCGCCGGTAATGCCGGCTGCATCAAAGGCTGCTTTCAGTGCCTCGCTGATTCCCGGGTTCGGCATAACGATGAACTTATCAATCCAGACATGGTGGCCGCCAATCTGCGACCGGTTGAAGACCAGTTCTTTCTTGCTGCCGTCCAGGAACCAGAGATTGCGAAACTCGAATGTCGTCTTGGCGCGATCAACCGTATCCAGGCGGTTGCAGGGAACAAACCAGAAGCGGTGCGCCGCATGACTGCCATCCTCCCATACAAACTCGATGGGAAAGAACTGATGGACGTTTGGTTCAAAGTTCTCGATGACGTCCTTGATCTTCACACTCACGGCCAATCCAAAGGCATCGTAGATATCCAGAATCGGCCGCTTCGGCCCTGAGAGTTCGATCTTCGTTGGAACATGTGCCACCTCGATCGGCCGGCCGTAATACGAGTAGTTGGGCCGAATGCGAACGCCAACATCCCGCGTGACATCGATGGGCCGAATCTTGTCAACATCACCATCCAGGGCTCGGTAAATGTAACTGTAAACCTCTTCGCTCTTGTGGCTGAGAAAATAGACCATGCCGCTCCTGCTCTACCTGGCGCAAAACTGGAGTGTTTTGACTAGGTTTCTTGCTCGATAGTTGCACCATCAGCACCGAACGATTTACAACCATCAGGAGAATGCCTCATGGATTATCCAATAAGTTAACGCACCGGCAACGCCCCTGCCTCCGGCGGATCGCGCTTGATGCGTTTATGTTCTCCTGATTTGGCTGAAGGCCGCGCAAGCGGCCCTTTTCATGTCAGACCTTGCCGGCCTCCCAGCCGAGCATCGCCCGCTTGCGGGTAAGACCCCAGTGATAGCCGGTCAAGGCGCCGCTTTTGCCGAGCGCCCGGTGGCAAGGAACGACGAACGAGATCGGGTTGCGGCCGACGGCAGCACCGACAGCGCGCGAGGCGGTGGGCTGGCCGATATCGCAGGCGATGTCGGAATAGGTGACGGCCTTGCCCATCGGGATCTTCAACAGCGATTCCCAGACGCGGATCTGGAAGTCGGAGCCGATCAACACGACACGCAGCGGTTCCTCAGCACTCCATTCCCTGGCATCGAAAATCCGGGCCGCGTAACCCGCGGTCGCCGCACTGTCTTCTATGAACTGCGCATTCGGCCAGCGGCTGGCCATGTCCTCGAAGCTGGCCTTCTCATCGCCGGCATCGTTGAAGGCCAGACCGGCCAAGCCGCGATCGGTGACCATCACCAGCGCCACGCCGAACGGGCACGGATGGAACCCGTAACGGATGGTTAGACCGCCGCCGCGTAGTTTCCACTCGCCGGGCGACATCGCCTCATGCGTGACGAACAGGTCATGCAGGCGTGACGGGCCTGACAGGCCGAGTTCGAAACTGGTTTCCAGAAGCGGCAGTTCCTCCTGACGCAACAGGCGCTTGGCGTGATCGAGCGTCACAGCCTGAAGGAAGGCCTTGGGCGACAAGCCCGCCCAACGCGTAAAGGTTTTCTGCAGCTGCGTCGGCGACTGGCCGAGATCACTGGCAATGGCATCGAGGGATGGTTGATCGCGGTAATTTTCGGTCAGCAACTCGACCACACGGCTGACCGTCTCGTAATCGCTGCCGTGCGGCGTGATATCGGTAGGCTTCGATGTCTTGATGTCCATGGTCGTATCTCCTTGATGCCAGAGATAATCATTCCAACCAGGGTATCGCCACCCGATTCTTGATCTACCGGCGTTTCACCGTCGCCAGCGCACCGGAAAAGGCCGTGGCAAATGTCTCGCGATCGTCGCGGTTGAGGAAGGAGCCGATATCGGTGGTTCGCTGCCGGTCGCTGAGCTGCATCGAGACGATGCCGATCTCCTGATGGCGCGAAATGTTAAACCGCGTCCAGAAGGGATTGAACCGATGCTCGGTCATCCGGCCTGCCGGGTTGAACTTGCGTACGCAGACATCGGTGCGGGACACGCGGATTTCCTCGCGGGCGCAGGCGGAGCGGTAGTTCAGCCAGAAGGCGCCGAACAGAAGCAGGAAATCCAGCCCGAAGAAAAAGACGATCGGCCAGGCGCCGATGACGACGAAAACGAAGATATGGACGAGACACATCAGGGCGGCGATGAACAGGAAGACCTTGAAGCCCCTGATCCCGAGCGAGCGGTATGGCGTCAGCTCGGCTGCGAAAACCGGCTGTTCTTCCCTGACACTCTCGGCGTTGCCATCGTTCATGACGAATGACTATAGATGCAGGATGAAAAACGTGAAGCCAAAATCAGCAATCAAGCCGGCGAAAGCAAAATCTGCGACAACCGGCCGCTCCAGAACGAAGCCGAAAACGATATACAGCAAGGCGGAAATCGAGGAGATCTTCCGGCGTTTCTCGATCCAGCGGCCCGAGCCGAAGGGTGAACTAGAGCACGTCAATCCGTTTACGCTGGTCGTTGCGGTGGCGCTATCGGCGCAGGCGACCGACGCAGGGGTCAACAAGGCGACGCGGGCGCTTTTTGCCATCGCCGACACACCGCAAAAGATGGTTGATCTGGGAGAGGAGCGCGTTCGCGACTACATCAAGACCATCGGGCTTTATCGCAACAAGGCCAAGAACGTCATTGCGCTCAGTGAAAAACTGATCGCGGATTTTGGCGGCGAAGTGCCGCGCACCCGCGAGGAACTGATCACGTTACCTGGGGTTGGCCGCAAGACTGCCAATGTGGTTCTCTCCATGGCCTTCGGGCAGGCGACCATGGCTGTCGATACCCATATTTTCCGCATCGCCAACCGGCTCTGTCTAGCGCCGGGGAAAACCCCGGACGAGATTGAGCACCAGTTGATGCAGATCATCCCCGATCACTATCTCTACCATGCGCATCATTGGCTGATCCTGCATGGGCGCTATTGCTGCAAGGCGCGCAAGCCGGAATGCCAGCGTTGCGTGATTGCCGATATCTGCAAGGCGGCGGAGAAGACCAGCGAGATGCCCGCACCGCTGGTCGAGCTGCCAGCTCAGATCATCTGATGGAAATGCCGTCAATCAGGGCGGCGATCGCCGCCTCATAGTGGTCGCGCCTGCCGCCTGCTTCGATGGCCAGCGCCGCCCGGTCGAAGGATGCGGACAATAGCTGGGCGAAGGCGTCAAGCAGTGCGACGTCCTTGCCGTTGGCCGAAAACAGATCTGCCAGGCCAGCCTTCAGGCTTGCCTCGACATGCTCCGCATCGATAACCTGCAGGTTGGGCAGGCCGAGAATGGCAGGCCCATCGAGCAGGAGAAGCCGTGTGCGGCCAGGCACGGCCATTGCATCGAAATAACCGCGTGCACCCGTGAGGAGAGCGTCCCGCGCATTGCTCAAGCCAGCGGCCGAGGCCTCGATCTCTGCCCCCACCTGACGCGCCTCGTCTGCGACGATGGCTGCAAACAGCGCCTTCTTGTCCTCGAAATGATGATAGAGCGCGCCGCGTGTGACACCGGCTGCGCTGGCGATGTCAGGCGTCGCCGTCTCGGCATAGCCTTTCTCGACAAAAAGCTGCCGCGCTGCCGCCATCAGGGCAAGACGCATGCTTTCGGTTCGTTCCTTGTTGGTCCGTCGCATTTCCCACCTTTACATACAATCTGAATGTATGTTATTTGCACAAACATACAGACTGTATGATAATTTCACACGGAGGAAAAGAGATGAAAATCACCAGCTACTATCCTGTCATCATGACCCGCGACGTTCTGGGCACCACCAAGTTCTACGTCCGGCATTTCGGCTTCACAGCGCAGTTTACGACCGACTGGTATGTTCACCTGCAATCCACAGAGAACGAGCATGTGACACTCGCCATTCTTGACGGCAGCCACCAGACGATCCCTGAAAAATCACGCGGCACCGCTGCCGGGCTTCTCCTCAATTTCGAAGTCGAGAATCCGGATGCGCTCTATATGGAGTTTCAGGCGGCGGGGCTGCCAATCCTCCTCACACTGCGCAATGAGGATTTCGGCCAGCGGCATTTCATCACTGCTGATCCGAACGGCGTGCTGATCGATGTGATCAAGCCGATCCCGCCAACCGCGGAATTTGCGGTACACTATGAAACATCCATTCTACCAGCTTGATCCGGATCAAGCCGTCTTGCGCTCGCTTAGCGAATAAGCGAGCGCCGAGACCGGCAGTGCAAGTCCAAGCATCGAGGTGGCCCACCAACCTCCCTGTGCATAAAGCCAACCACCAAGCGCCGAACCGGCGGCGCCACCGGCAAAGAACGCGGCCATATAGAGCCCGTTCAGACGGCTGCGATATTCGGCGCCCAGCACGAAAATGGCGCGTTGGCCAAGAACCAGATTGGTAACGACGCCAAAATCAAGCAGGATGGCGGCGAAGGTGAGAAGGCCGAGCGCCCACACCGACCCCACCGGAGCGACATGCGTGACCAGGAAGGCGGCCGCGACGGAGACCATCGACAAGCGCGTTGCCGCATAGCTCCAGCCCTTGTCGGCGAGGCGGCCGCTGATCGGAGCGGCGATGGCGCCGGCGGCGCCTGCCAGCGCGAACAGCGCGATCTGCCCTTGCGACAGGCCAAACTCCGGCCCCGACAGCAAAAGCGGCGTTGTCGTCCAGAACAGGCTGAAGGCCGCGAACATGAAAGCGTGATAAAGTGAGCGGCGGCGCAGGATCGGCGTGTTGGCGACCAGCCGGCCCATCGAGGCGAGCAGGGCGCCATAGCTCAAACCCGCCTCCGGAATGCGCGGCGGCAGGGCGCGGGCGAGAACAAGGGCGAGCACCACCAGCGCCGCTGCCGAAATGAAGAAAACCATATGCCAGGGCAGGAATTCAGCAATGAAGCTCGAGGCTGGCCGTGCCAGCATGATGCCGACCATCAGGCCGCTCATGACATTGCCGACAGCCTGGCCGCGATGCGCCTCCGGCGCCATATGCGCCGCATAGGGCACGATGATCTGGATGGCGACCGAGCCTAACCCGATGAAGAACGCCGAGGCGAGAAACGGCAGCGGCGTCGAGGCGAGGCCCGCCCCGACCACGGCGAGCGTTCCAAGCGCCATGACCGTCAGGATCAGCTTGCGATTTTCAAAGAGATCACCCAACGGCACGATCAACAGGAGACCGAGACCATAACCGATCTGCGTCAGTGTGACGATCAGCCCTGCCGCACCTGGAGACAGGCCCAGCGAGGCGCTGATCGGGCCGATCAGCGGCTGTGCATAATAGAGATTGGCGGCAATCAGGCCGCAGGCGGCGGCCAGAAGGAACATCATTCCCGATGACATCGCCTGCGGTTCCACGGCCTTGAATTCAGAGGGCCTCAATTTAAGGGCTTGGGGTTCTGGGGTCTTGGCAGCAAAATCTGCCGGTCTTGCGATACAGGTCATGATCGTCTCAATTCCATGTCTTAAACTGGTTAGCTGAGCAGTTTCATCGCCACATCGGCGACAGCCATCATTTCTGCGCGGCTGCGGCCGGTTTTCCCGACAATACGCGCGCCCTGCACCAGGCAAAGCAGCGCACGTGCGGTATCGGCGGCATCAATGCCTGCGGGCACCGATCCATCCGCCTGGCCATGCAGAATGCAATCCTTCATCACCGCTTCATTGGCCGCGTGTGCGACATCGACGCGCTCTGCGGCAACCGGATCGGATGCGGCCAGTTCTGCTGCCGTTGCGATAACGAGACAGCCGCGCTGGCCGAGCTCGCCGCAGGCGGCCGCGGCGTAAAATTGCAGCGCTGCCCTGATCTTGTCGCTGCCAAGCGCATGCGGCGCGATCGCCGCCTTCAGCTTCGTGCTGCGCAGGACCCGGTACCGGTCGAACGCCGCAAGCAGGATGCCACGCTTGTCCTTGAAGGCCTTGTAGAGGCTGCCAGGGGTCAATTGCATCGCATCGGCAAGATCGTTGATGGACGTTCCGTGATAGCCGCGCATCGAGAAAATATCGATGGCCCGCTCAAGCGCGCTATCGGCATCAAACTCGCGGGGACGGCCCCGCTGGCGTTGGTCGTGCTGAGTTCTAGCTCTTGTTTCCATGCAGGCTATATAGGAAACGATCATTTCCTATATCAAGTAAAATTTGCGTGTGGCGGCTGTTTTTCGCTTTCCACTTCCAAACTGCCGGAAATCCGCTATTACCGGACACCGACTGACACAAACAATCCAGGCGGTTTCCGGATGACAAAATTCGACGTGCTCACGATCGGCAATGCGATTGTGGATATCATTGCGCGCTGCGACGACGCATTCCTTGTCCACAACGGCATTATCAAAAGCGCGATGAACCTGATCGACGCCGATCGGGCCGAGCTGCTCTACTCGCGCATGGGACCGGCACTCGAAGCCTCCGGCGGCAGCGCCGGCAATACGGCGGCGGGCATTGCCAACCTGGGCGGCCGGGCCGCTTATTTCGGCAAGGTCGCCAACGACCAGCTGGGCGAAATCTTCACCCATGACATTCGCGCCCAGGGCGTGCATTTTGAGACGAAGCCGCTCGATGATCTTCCGCCGACAGCCCGTTCGATGATCTTCGTCACCGAGGACGGCGAGCGTTCGATGAACACCTATCTTGGCGCCTGCGTCGAACTCGGCCCCAAGGATGTCGAGCCGTCCGTGGTTGCGGAAGCGGCCGTCACGTATTTCGAGGGTTATCTGTGGGATCCGCCGCTCGCCAAGGACGCCATCCGCGAATGCGCCCGCATCGCTCATGAGAACGGCCGCGAAGTGGCGATGACGCTGTCCGACAGTTTCTGTGTCCATCGTTACCGGGCGGAATTCCTCGAGTTGATGCGCTCCGGCACCGTCGATATCGTCTTTGCCAACCGGGCTGAAGCACTGGCACTCTACGAGACGGAAGACTTCGAGCACGCTCTGTCGATGATCTCAAAGGATTGCAAGCTGGCTGCTGTCACGTTGAGCGAAGAAGGTTCGATCGTCGTCAAGGGCGACGAGCGCGTCAAGGTCGAGGCGACGACGGTTAGCCGCGTTGTCGATACGACAGGTGCAGGCGACCTCTATGCGGCCGGCTTCCTGCACGGCTACACGACGGGACGGACATTGGCCGATTGCGGCAAGCTCGGCAGCCTGGCGGCGGGTATCGTCATCGAGCAGGTCGGTCCGCGCCCGATGATCTCGCTGTCCGCCGCAGTAAAGGAAGCCGGTCTGCTCTGACCGGCTTGCCGGAGCAAAAATCCTACTTGAAAGCTTCGCCCGGATAAGCGCCCCAGATTTCACCCTGTGAAATCCAGCCTTCCGCGCCTTGCGCCTCGGCGCGGCACCATTCGCCGTTGCACTCGCCGACATGAACGACAACGCCCGGCTCGATGCGGGCGACGATGGCGCCGCCTGCCTGCGGATCGCGCCGCATGTTGACAAAAACGCCCTCGCCCTTGCCGCGCATCCAAGGGGCTGCAACCGCCGTCCGGTCACCCGAAAGCAGCGCCTGATTGACCCAGCCTTCCGTGCCGTCGGCATCGCGGATTTTGCGCCAGTTGTCATATTCCTGTGTCACTTCAACCGGCACGCCAGACTTGAGATAGCGCCAGGCAACCGCATAATCGACACTCGGTCCTACGCGCAGGTTGACGCTCTTGGATTTCAGGCTGACGAAGCGCGGCAATGGCAGGCCGCTGGCCCCCTTGGCTGCCTGGGCAAAGGCCGGTGCCGCCTCGATTGCAACGAGGGACAGGGTGACTGCGGCGACGAAAGCGAGCCTGGAAAGGAACTGACGCATGACAAAATCCATTTTCCAAAAAGATTCAGAAGCTTGCAGTTAAATCTCTGACCGGCCCAATCGAAGACAAGCAAATCGTCCGGGAACATCTCGAGTTTTGTTTGTCTTCCCCACCGGGTCTGGTAGAAAATGGAACTGCAGGGAGAACGATCACTCATCTTGGTTAAAAACCCGTCAACAAGGCGAAGCAGGCAGCAATGACCGCGAAGAAAAAACCGAAGGTCTACATCACCCGCAAACTGCCGGATGTCGTCGAGACGCGCATGCGCGAACTGTTTGACGCAGAACTGAACATTGATGACACACCACGCACGCAGCCTGAACTCGTAGCTGCGGTGAAGCGGGCCGACGTGCTGGTTCCGACCCTCACGGACCGGATCGATGCAGCGCTGATCGAGCAGGCCGGGCCGCAATTGAAACTGATCGCCAGCTTTTCCAACGGCGTCGACCATATCGATGTCGATGCAGCCGCCCGCCGCGGTATCACCGTGACAAACACGCCGAACGTCCTGACCGAAGATACGGCCGACATGACGCTGGCGCTCATTCTTGCCGTGCCGCGCCGCCTGGCCGAAGGTTCGCGGATCCTCACCGACAAGAAAGAGGAATGGGCCGGATGGTCGCCGACCTGGATGCTCGGGCGCCGCATTTCCGGCAAACGCATCGGCATTGTCGGCATGGGCCGGATCGGCACCGCCGTTGCCCGCCGCGCCAAGGCCTTCGGACTGTCGATCCACTATCACAACCGTCATCGCGTCAGCACCGAGACCGAGGAAAAGCTGGAGGCGACCTATTGGGACAGCCTCGACCAGATGCTTGCCCGCGTCGATATCGTCTCGGTCAATTGTCCGTCGACACCCGCAACCTACCACCTGCTTTCGGCACGGCGGCTGGCGCTGATGCAGCCGACTAGCTACATCGTCAACACGGCGCGCGGCGGCATCATCGATGAGACGGCGCTGATCAAATCGCTGCGGGAAGGCAAGATCGCCGGCGCCGGGCTCGACGTGTTCGAGAACGAACCGGCCGTCAACCCGAAGCTCGTCAAGCTGGCCAGCGAAGGCAAGGTCGTGCTGTTGCCGCATATGAGTTCGGCGACGCTCGAGGGACGTGTCGACATGGGCGACAAGGTGGTGATCAACATCCGCACGTTCTTCGACGGGCACCGCCCGCCAGACCGCGTCCTGCCCGGCCGGGATTGATCCCTCAGAGCGTCTTGCGCATCTCGACAAAGGTTGGACGGGCAAAGCCGGGATGGCAGCCTTCCAAGGTTTGGACGAAGCCCCATTTTCCAAAGGCACGGTGGTTTTCCGTCAGCTCGATCCGCGTTTCCAGGCGGAGACACGAAAGGCCGCATTCGGCGGCATAGGTTTCGGCAGCCTGGAGTAACAAGCGGCCGACGCCCCTGCCCTGTGCATCCGGAATGACGGCTAGTTTGCCAATATACAGACAATCCGGCGGCTCCGGCTTGCAGAAGATACAGCCGAGCAAACGGCCATTTTCGATCGCAACGTAGCCCTTCTCACGCTGCACCTTTTCCTGCAACGACGGAAGCGTCAGCAACAGGGCAGACGACGGCGGATCGATGCGGGGCTGCATATAGGCGAAGGAAGCAAGGATAAGCTCCAGTAGCCCGTGCCAATCACCGAACGTTTCATCGATCGGCTGAAGGTTCATCGCGTTTTCCGGCTGTACTTGATGGTCTCAAAGCGCGCCGCCAGCCCGTCATACATCAGCAAGCGGCCGATCAACGGCTCACCGGCGCCTGTAATGATCTTGATGACTTCCATAGCCTGCAATGTACCGAGGACACCGGTCAGTGCGCCAACGATGCCTGCTTCTGCGCAGGAAGGCACCACGCCCGGCGGTGGCGGTTCTGGAAAGAGATCGCGATAGCCCGGGTTCCGCCGGCCATCGGCTGATGTTTTCCAAGGCTGGAGAACCGTGAGGGAACCATCGAAGCGGCCGACGGCGGCGGTTACCAACGTGACCTCCATGCGCTCGGCCGTATCGGCGGCGAGATAACGCGTGGCAAAATTATCGGAACCATCCACCACGATATCATAGGCGGAAAACAGGGCTCCCGCATTCGCCTCCTCAAGGCGTTCCACATGCTGGATCACATCCACATGTGGATTGATCCTTTGCAGCGCATCCTTGGCGCTATCGGCCTTCACGCGGCCAATATCCGGCGTTCCATGGATCACCTGACGCTGGAGGTTGGACAGCGACACCGTATCGTCATCGACAATACCCAGCGTGCCGATACCGGCGGCGGCGAGATATTGCAGCACCGGCGCACCAAGGCCGCCGGCGCCGATAATCAGCACACGCGCCGTCTTCAGCGCCTGCTGCCCCGCCCCGCCGATTTCCGGCAGGATGATATGGCGGGCGTAACGCTGGATTTCTTCAGAGTTCAAAGGCTGTTTGCTCATGATATCGAACTCTCACCCGGAAACGGTGCCGTTGGCAACGTTGAGATAACGCGCGCGTTCGCCAAGAGCTGAAAACATCGACTGGTCGGTGCCGGTCATGAAGGCCTGACCGCCGAGATCGTCGACCAGATCGAACAGCGCTGCCCGCCTGCCCTCGTCGAGATGGGCAGCGATTTCATCGAGCAGCAGGACCGGCGCGTGGCCGGTCATATTGCCGACCAGACGGGCATGCGCAAGGATCAGGCCGACGAGAAGCGCTTTCTGTTCGCCGGTGGAGCAACGCGCGGCCTCCATGTTCTTGGCACGATGGCGGATCAACAGATCACTGCGGTGCGGGCCATCGAGTGTGCGGCCAGCGGCAGCGTCGCGGTATCGGCCAACCCGCATCATCTCCAGATATTGTTCTTCCAGATCGAAAGCCGGGCGATGCCATTCGCGATCGAAGAAGCCGGAGAGCGCCAGATCGGCGGCCGGGAACACGCCACCTTCATGGTTCTTGTCGACCAGTCCGGCCAGAAGCCCGAGCATTTCCTGCCGCGCCAGGGCCATCGAGATACCAAGTTCGGCCATCTGCCGTTCAAGGCCTGTCAACCAGACCGGGTCGGGACGCCCCTCGGACAAAAGCTTGTTGCGGCTGCGCATGGCCCGCTCATAATCGGTGGCGCGGCGGCCATGCTCCGGATCGAGCGACAGGACGAGCCGGTCGAGAAAGCGGCGGCGATCGCCCGAGCCGCCCGTGAACAGGCCGTCCATCGACGGCGTCAACCAGAGCACGCGCAGATGATCGAGCAATTCATCCACCGTCTTTGCCGGTGTGCCGTTCAGGCGCAGACGGCGTGCCTGGCCTTCCTCGGCGCCTGCCGTTCCCGTACCGATCTCGACCGGGCCATCCATGCCTTCCAGTTCTGCAAACACTGAAAATCCGGTGTCGGCACCGACCCGCGCCACATCCGCATAGGCGGCACGGCGCAGCCCGCGCCCGGGAGACAGGAAAGAGACGGCTTCCATCAGGTTGGTTTTGCCCGCCCCGTTCTCGCCGGTCAGCACCACATGACGGGTGTCGAGGTCGAGCGACAGTCCCGCATAATTGCGGAAATCGCTGAGCTTCAGACGGGAAAGAGAAACCTTATGCGGCATGGGGAATCCGGTTGCGTGTTCCGGTGAGAGCTAAGCCGAGAGGAGACCGATGGCAAGGCGGAACATCGTAGCGCGCCAAACAGAAGGCGATGGGGGCGCGCATCACCGAACTGTGACAGAAAAATTGCCGCATCGCACACATGCCTAATTGCGCAGGTGCGAATACTCAAATAAGATTGCTTATCTTATGCATGCTAACAATATGGCGCACAGCCCATGAACCTCACCCCTACCCTGGGTTTTCTGCTTCACGATGTCGCCCGGCTATTACGCAAGCGGTTCGAGCAACGCGCGAAACATATGGGTCTGACGCGCTCGCAATGGCAGACGATCGCCTATCTGGCGCGCAACGAAGGCATCCACCAGAGCGGCCTTGCCGAACTTCTGGAAGTGGAACCGATTACTTTGATGCGGGTGCTCGACAAGCTTGTCGATCGCGGCTTCGTTGAGCGTCGGCGGCATGAGACAGACCGCCGTATCGCGCTTCTCTACACCACCGAACCCGCCCGCGGCCTGTTGGCCGACATGCGCGCCATTGGCGACGCGACGCGGTCCGAAGCCTTGCAAGACATACCCGACGAGGATCGTGAAAAACTCGTCGCCATTCTCGACCTGATGAAATCCAACCTCCTGCAGGCCTGCCGCGCGCCGGCCGATAAAGAAACTCACCATGGCTGACTCCCTCCGCGTACCCGCCAATGCCAATGTCACTGCGCTTGAAACATCCGAAGGCGTGACGGCCGAAGCAAAGATCAACACCGCGCCTCCGGCATCGGCCGCCCCCGCGCCCGCCGCCGGCATCGTTCGCCGCCGCCGCAGCCTGAAACGCCCGATCCTGTTTGCACTGCTGCCAGTCGCGCTCGTTGCCGGCGGCTATTTTTATGTGACCGGCGGCCAGATCATGGAAACCGACAACGCCTACCTGCAGGCAGACATGGTCGGCGTTTCCACAGACGTCGCCGGTACGGTTGCCTCCGTCAATGTGCACGAGAACGAAGAGGTCAAGGCCGGGCAGGTGCTGTTCCAGCTCAAGGCGGATTCGTTCCGCATTGCGCTGGAAGGCGCCGAGGCCAAGCTTGCCGCTTCCCGCAACGAACTTTTGAACCTCAAGGCCAGCTACGCCCAGACACTGGCGCAGATTGCCCAGGTCGAGGCCGATGTTCCCTATTACCTGACCGCCTTCGACCGGCAGCAGACGCTGATGTCCAACTCCGCCGCATCGCACGCGACCTATGACCAGGCCAAGCATGATCTGGACGCCGCCAAGCAGAAGGTGACTGTCGCCAAGGCCCAGGCCGAAACGACGCTGGCGCAGCTGGGTGGCGATGCCAACCAGCCGATCGAACAGAACCCGCTCTATCTGGAAGCCAAATCAGCCGTGGATGATGCGCAGCGCCAGCTGGACGACACGACGGTGCGCGCACCGTTTGACGGTGTGGTGACCAATGTCAACGCTCTGCAGCCCGGCAGCTATCTGGAGGCCGCGCAACAGGCCTTCTCGCTGGTCTCCACCAAGAACATGTGGATCGCGGCCAATCCGAAGGAAACCGAGCTTACCTATGTCAAACCCGGCCAGCCAGTGACGATTACGGTCGATACCTATCCGGGTGTCGAGTGGAAGGGCAAGGTCGCCAGCGTCAGCCCGGCTTCCGGCGCGAGCTTTGCTCTGCTGCCGGCGCAGAACACGTCTGGCAACTGGGTGAAGGTCGTGCAGCGCATTCCGATGCGTGTTACCATCGATGACACCGCCGGCAAACCGCCGCTGCGCGTCGGCATGAGCACGCTCGTCGCCGTCGATACCGGCCGTGCCCGTGGCCTGCCGGACATGATCCAGAAACTTCTCGGCCTTTCGACCGCCCACGCGCAAGAGTAACTGCCATGAGCAGCATCGCTTCTGCGGCAACGGCGCCTGTCGCCAATCGCGGCGCCATCACGGCCTGCATCATCCTTGCGGTGATCATGCAGGCATTGGATACGACCATTGCCAATGTGGCGCTGCCCTATATCCAGGGCAGCGTGGCGGCAAGCGCCGACCAGATCAACTGGGTGCTGACCTCCTACATCGTCGCGGCCGCGATCATGACGCCACCATCCGGGTTTCTGGCCGCAAAATTCGGCCGCAAGCGCGTGCTGCTGGTGGCGATCGTCGGCTTCGTCGTCGCTTCCGTGCTTTGCGGCCTCGCGCAATCGCTGCCGCAGATCGTCGGTTTCCGGTTGCTGCAGGGCCTGTTCGGCGCAGCGCTCGTTCCCCTGTCGCAAGGCATCCTGCTCGACATCTATTCGACCGAAGAGCGTGGCTCGGCGATGGCGCTGTTCGGTGTCTCGGTCATGGTCGGGCCGGTGCTCGGGCCGGTGATCGGCGGTTGGCTGACGGAAAACATCAGCTGGCGCTGGGTGTTCTACATCAACGTGCCGATCGGCGCGCTGGCCTTTGCCGGTATCAGCATTTTCGTCAAGGAAACCAAGCTGGATACGCAGGCGAAGCTCGACTGGTTCGGCTTCGGCATGCTCAGTCTTGCCATCGCCTCGCTGCAGCTTTTCCTCGATCGTGGCGGCCAGCTCGACTGGTTTTCCTCCGGCGAAATCCTGATCGAGGCCATCGTTTGCGCCAGCGCTTTCTATCTGCTGATCATTCACACGCTGACCACGGAAAAATCCTTCATCAACCCACGCCTGTTTCTCGATCAGAACTTTGCCGTCAGCATGCTGTTCATCTTCGTCGTCGGCGTTACCTATCTGGCCTCGCTGGCGCTGATGACGCCCTATCTGCAGTCGCTGATGGGGTATCCGGTCGTCACCGCCGGTATCGTCATGGGGCCGCGCGGACTGGGCACCATGGTCTGCATGTTCGTCGTTGGCCGCCTGATCGGCAAGGTCGATACCCGTATCCTGCTGTTCACCGGCCTCGCGATCACCGCCTGGGCGATGTATGACATGATCGGCTGGACACCCAATGTCTCGCAATGGACGATCATTTCCGTGGGCTTCGTGCAGGGCGCTGGTCTCGGCTTTCTGTTTGTGCCGTTGACCACGATCGCCTTTGCGACGCTGCCCGCCGAGATGCGCGGCGATGGCACCGGGCTCTACAATCTCTCCCGCAATATCGGTTCCAGCGTCGGTATCGCCGTCGTCTCGGCCTTGCTGATCGAGAATACCCAGATCAACCACGCATCGATTGCAGCCTATGTGACGCCGTTCAACCATGCCTTCCAGGCCCCGGCGGCTGCAGGGCTCGATCCGATGACCGCCGTCGGGCGCGCTTCACTCGACAGTATCGTCACACTACAGGCGACAATCATCGCCTATATGGACGACTTCAAGCTCTTGATGATCATGTCGCTGGCGGTGATGCCATTGGTCTTCCTGTTGCGCAAACCGAAGGCGCCACCGGCGATCGACCATAGCGCGGTCATGGAGTGACCGGTCCTATTGCCGGTCAAGCTCCGGATAATAGCGGAAGATACCTCGCTCGTTGAAGGCAAGCCGACGTTCTGAAGCCAGATAGGCCTTGATCCGCGGTAGTTCGCGGACTTGCGCGTTGAGTGCCACGAGAAGCGGGTAATCCGGTTCCACCGCCTCCATCTCGGCTGGGAAAGCGTAGCGCAGGCCTTCGATGAGGTGGAACAGCGACAGGTCGAGATAGGTGAGTGTGCCGCCGAGGGCATGGACCTCACCTTGCCTGTTCTTCGCGAGCTGCCTTTCGAAATAGCCAAGAAATTTCGGAAGGCGCTCTTCACGAAAGTTCTCGGAACGCCGCAACGCTTCGTCCTTCTGGTCCTCGTAGTAGAGCGACACGCCGATCGGATGGTGGGTGTCGTGGATTTCAGCGACAAAATCGGTGATGCCGAGCTGCAGGCCATGCGCCGTTATCCGCCCGGCTTCGTCCTCGGGTCCGAGATCGAGCCGGTTTCCGAGATAGAGCAGGATATTGGCGGCATGGGAGATGACAAGATCTCCATCCTTCAGGAAGGGCGGAGCAAGCGGCGTGACACCCGCCGTCTTGGTCTTCATCATCGCCATCATCCGGGCCATGCCGCCATCGTTGCGGGCGACGTCGATATAATCAGCACCGGCCTGTTCCAGCGCCAGGCGGACGAACTCGCCCCGGCCGGGGATGCCATCCCAATAATAGAGCTCATAGGTCATGATGCACCTTTCGCGTTGGGATATGTCGCGCCTGCGCCGCAGGCCACATACGAAAAAGCCGGAGGCATGACTGCCCCCGGCTAACATATATGGCCGATTATCCGTTCGGCCAGTCGCCGAGCGCGGTGCTTACTCGATGTCGAAGAAATCCTTCATGCGGGAGAAGAAGCCCGCTGATTCCGGATTGTTTTCCTTGGAAGACAGTTCCTCGAATTCGCGCAGCAGTTCGCGCTGACGCTTGGTCAGCTTCTGCGGCGTTTCGATCTGGATCTGGATATAGAGATCGCCGACCTGGCTGGAGCGCAGCACCGGCATGCCCTTGCCCTTGAGGCGGAACTGCTTGCCGGCCTGGGTGCCTTCCGGCACAGAGACGCGCGACTTGGTATTGTCGAGCGTCGCCACGTCGAACTTGCCGCCAAGGGCTGCTGTCGTCATCGAAATCGGCACGCTGCAATAGAGATCGGCGCCATCGCGCTGGTAGAACTCATGCGGCTTGACCGAGAGGAAGATATAGAGATCGCCTGAAGGCCCGCCGCGAAGACCGGCTTCACCTTCACCAGAGAGACGGATACGGGTGCCGTCTTCGATGCCGGCCGGGATATTGACCGAGAGCGAACGTTCTTCGGTGATCCGGCCCTGGCCATGGCACTTGCCACACGGATCAGCGATCGTCTGACCGCGGCCCTGACAGGTCGGGCAGGTGCGCTCGATCGAGAAGAAGCCCTGAGCGGCACGCACGCGGCCGGAGCCCTGGCAGGTGGCGCAGGTTGTCGGCTTGGTGCCGGGCTTGGCGCCCGAGCCGGTGCAGACATCGCAGGTGATCGAGGTTGGAACCCGAATCTGCGCCGTCTTGCCGGCATAGGCCTCTTCCAGCGAGATTTCCATATTGTAGCGAAGATCGGCACCGCGCTCGCGGCCGCCGGACGAACGCCGCTGGCGGCCGCCGCCCATCATCTCGCCAAAGATGTCTTCGAAGATATCGGAGAAACCGCCGGCGCCACCGCCCATGCCGCCACCGCCACCCATGCCGCCCTGTTCGAACGCCGCATGGCCATAACGGTCATAGGCTGCCCGCTTCTGCGGGTCCTTGAGCATCTCATAGGCGAGGCTGATCTCCTTGAACGTCTTTTCAGCTTCCGCATCGCCAGGGTTCTTGTCCGGATGATACTTCATTGCGAGTTTGCGGAAAGCGCTCTTGAGCTCTTTCTCGTCTGCTGTTTTCGCAACGCCGAGCGTTTCGTAAAGATCACGTTTCATACTTGCAGATTGTCCTGTTGAATAGGCGCGTCAAAACCGGCTGCCCGGCGGTCGCCAAATTTCCTTGCAACAGGATTTAGTAAACCTTCAAGCGCGATACCATAGGCAATACACGATCCCGGCCGCTTTTTGTCGGAAAAGCACAGAATCAGGCGGCTTTATCTTTGGCTTTTGCCTTGCCGCAAGGTTGGGCCCGGCTCCCCTCGCGACTTTAACGCCTAATCATGCCGATCGCTGGTCCCGTTGTGGCACGATAGATGCCGAAAACAGAAAAGCCCGGAGCTTGCGGCTCCGGGCTTTCGAGAGGTATTCGAAGAAGAATTAGGCGGACTTCTTGCGGTCGTCCTCGTCCTTGACTTCTTCATAGTCGGCATCGACGATATCGCCGTCGCGGGCCGCATCAGCCTGTGCATCAGCATTGGCCGCTTCGGTCTGCTGCGATTCGTACATTGCCTGACCCAGCTTCATCGAGGCTTCGAGGAGCGTCTGGGTCTTCGCCTTGATGTCTTCAGCGTCCGGCTCGGAGGCTTCGACGGCCGTCTTCAGCGAAGCGATCGCATCGGAGATCGCAGTGCGCTCGGCTTCCGTGACCTTGTCGCCAAATTCCTTCAGCGACTTTTCCGACGAATGGATCAGGCTTTCAGCCTGGTTCTTCGCTTCTACACCTTCACGGCGCTTCTTGTCGTTCTCGGCATTGGCCTCGGCGTCCTTGACCATCTTCTCGATATCCGCGTCGGACAGACCGCCCGATGCCTGGATCCGGATCTGATGTTCCTTGCCGGTACCCTTGTCCTTGGCCGAAACCTGCACGATACCGTTGGCGTCGATATCGAAGGTGACTTCGATCTGCGGAACGCCACGCGGTGCCGGCGGAATGCCAACCAGGTCGAACTGGCCAAGCAGCTTGTTGTCGGCAGCCATTTCGCGCTCGCCCTGTGAAACGCGGATGGTGACGGCATTCTGGCTGTCTTCGGCCGTCGAGAAGGTTTGGCTCTTCTTCGTCGGGATCGTCGTATTGCGTTCGATCAGGCGGGTGAACACGCCACCGAGCGTTTCGATGCCGAGCGACAGCGGGGTCACGTCGAGCAGCAGAACGTCCTTGACGTCGCCCTGCAGAACGCCGGCCTGGATGGCGGCGCCCATGGCGACGACTTCATCCGGGTTGACGCCCTTGTGCGGCTCCTTGCCGAACAGCTGCTTGACGACTTCCTGTACCTTCGGCATGCGGCTCATGCCGCCGACCAGAACGACTTCGTCGATCTCGGCTGCCGTCACGCCGGCATCCTTGAGGGCTGCCTTGCATGGTGCAACGGTGCGCTGAACCAGCTCGTCGACCAGGCTTTCGAACTTGGCGCGCGACAGCTTCATGGTCAGGTGCTTGGGACCGGTCGCATCAGCCGTGATGAACGGCAGGTTGATTTCGGTCTGCTGCGACGAGGACAGTTCGATCTTGGCCTTTTCGGCAGCTTCCTTGAGGCGCTGCAGAGCAAGCTTGTCATTCTTCAGGTCGATGCCCTGGTCCTTCTTGAACTCAGCTGCGAGGTATTCGACCAGACGCATGTCGAAGTCTTCACCGCCGAGGAAGGTGTCGCCGTTGGTGGACTTCACTTCGAAGACGCCGTCGCCGATTTCCAGAACCGAGATATCGAACGTACCACCACCCAAGTCATAAACGGCGATGGTCTTGCCGTCCTTCTTGTCGAGGCCGTAAGCCAGAGCTGCTGCAGTCGGCTCGTTGATGATACGCAACACTTCAAGACCGGCGATACGGCCGGCATCCTTGGTTGCCTGGCGCTGCGCGTCGTTGAAGTAGGCCGGAACGGTGATGACGGCCTGCGTGACCTTTTCACCGAGATAGGATTCTGCGGTTTCCTTCATCTTCTGAAGGATCATGGCGGAGATCTGTGAGGGGGAATAACCCTTGCCCTGCGCTTCAACCCATGCGTCGCCATTATCGCCCTTGACGATCTTGTAAGGCACAAGGGCCTTGTCCTTTTCAACGAGCTTGTCGTCGTAACGGCGGCCAATCAGGCGCTTGACGGCAAACAGCGTATTTTCAGGATTGGTGACGGCCTGGCGCTTGGCCGGCTGGCCTGCCAGACGCTCGCCATCGTCGTTGAACGCGATGATCGACGGCGTGGTGCGCGCACCTTCTGCATTCTCAATGACCTTCGCGTCCTTGCCGTCCATGACGGAGACGCAGGAGTTGGTCGTTCCCAAGTCAATACCGATTACTTTAGCCATGTCGTTCTCTCCTTGCAGCGGACTGTCAGAACCCGGTCAGGCATTCATGCGACAGCCCCTAACGGGATGGTCTGTGGAATATTCGCAGCGAAAACTGCGGTGATGGGGCGTATATAAGGACCAGTGTTTCGGACTGCAAGGCATGAGAACGCCACGAAGCCGAGGAAATCAACGTCTATTATGACGAAGCATCGCGCGCCATTACCGAAATCAGCAATCCTTTCTACAAGGCGATTGCGGTTCCCGCTCCAGAACAGCGGGGACGTCCAGCAGACATGGCGGTATCGACGTGATCGTCTGCTGCGGAAAAATCATCGCAGGTTCATTGGGTTGACCGGAAGATAGGCGTTTCACCGCCTTTTTTCCAGCCTGAATTTATCCCCGCCGTCTCTGCACCACGCACAATTGTCCGACTGAATTGAAAGCGGATGGCGTGGCCAATGATTTCGATAGAACCGGCAGATCTGAGCCTGCGACAACTGAGCTACCGGCAGGCGGCGATGGCCGTCGAATTTCGAGCGCTGGCTTAATGCCTAGAATGGAAGGCCGGTTTTCGCCCCGAGCAGCCGCGGGTGCCGGCCGGCAATCCCGACGGCGGGCAATGGGTCGGAGACGGCTCCGAAAGCCGCCCGATCCGCGTCAGCCGCCGCGGGCCTCGTGGCGCGGGACAAGTCCGTATTCTCGACAGATGGCATCCCGTCACGCCCGGGCAGGAAGCGCGGCTGGCGGTCAGTATCGGCCGGATGCAGGAAGCGTTACGCGCCGTTCAAAGACGTGAGCCAAACTGGCGGCCGCCCCCGCAAGCCTACGAAACGGTCGAGGGGCTGATACGAGCCAATGAATCCGTAGCACAGGAGGCGATGCTCCGTGCACTCCAGTTGAGGCTGCCGCGGATCGGCATCGGACCCTTTGCAAGGGAGTGGATTGTGGCGCCAGCAACCAACAGGCGGCTGACCAGGAGTGAACAGGCGGAAATCGACCGCATCGGCCGTACCTACGGATGCCACTGGTGTGGTATAAGGACATCGGGAACCAAGCGCGGTCATTTTATTGGCGACCATCAGATCCCAAAAACAGTAGGCAGACCGAGTCGAATTTACCCACATTACTGGTCGTGCAGTCAATCACAAGGTGGACTTTTATCGAAAAGGAGATTTTGACACCATGACCGTGCAACACCTGTCGATCGCTCCGGAATATGTGAGCTTTTACGTTGCAGGCCGTCGAAATGTCGATATTCCGACGCACATGGATAGGCGAGGTGTCCTTTCGTCAAAAGACTGCATTCTCATTCCCGCGCTCTATTGGAACGACGGGGACACGGACGTTACGTTCGGACCAATCTCCGAGATCACGGAGGCAAGAAATCCGGATTTCGACGGCATTCTGAACACCCCCAACAACGAGATCATTTTATTTGATGCAAATAACCCTCAATTCGCTGCTTCACGCGTACCGTCCGCGAAAACTCGGATTCGTGTCTGGATCGATCACCCCAGCGAGCCGGAAAACGTTATCATCGCCTGGGGATAGCGACTGTTCAAATTGCCTCGGTCATACATAGTCCCCATCGTCATGAGCACCAAACGGCGGTTGCGGCTCAACCGCCGGTCAGGATGTCGAACAGCGTCGTGCGTCGGGTCGCACCAGTGGTCTCGCCGACATCGGCCGGTGGCGTAAGCCCGGAATTTGCCGCCTGCGCCGGCTGATCGAAATCCTGCGTGCCAGCCGTCTGTCCGTTGGCAACGGGTGCCTGCGGAAATTCATCCGCCGCTCCATTGCCGAACGTTCCGGAGATAACATCGCCAACGCTTTCGGGCGCGGCCTGATTGTCGTCGAATGTCGGCTGGATCCCGGTCGTACCAAAGACCGGTGAAGGCGACAGGCCCTCGTGGGCCGCCGTCATGAAATCATGCCAGGCCTTGGCCGGAAGGCCGCCGCCAGTGACCTTCTTCATCGACTTGCCGTCATCATTGCCGAACCAGACGCCGGTGGTCAGGTTGCTGGTGAAGCCGACGAACAGAGCGTCGCGGAAAGACTGGGTGGTGCCTGATTTGCCGGCTGCCTGCCAGCCCTTCAGCCGGGCGGCCTTGCCGGTGCCATGGTCGATCACGCCGACCATCATCTGGTTCATTTCGCTGACAACGGCCGGATCCAGGACCCTTGGCGGATTGTCATAGGTATTTTCATAGAGCACGGTGCCGTCGGCGGTCGAAATCCGACGGATCACATGCGGCGTCGCTTTGAAACCGCCATTCATGAACGGGGCATAAGCCGACGTCAATTCGACAAGGCTGACCTCCGACGTTCCGAGCGCGATCGACGCATTGGACTGCATTTCGGATTCGATGCCGAGCCGGCGCGCCAGCTTGATGACATTCTGCGGCCCCACTTCCATCACCAGCTGGGCAGCGATGGTGTTGAGCGAATTGGCTAGAGCATTGGCGAGCGAAACCTCGCCGCGATATTTCTGATCGTAATTCTCCGGCGTCCAGTTGCCTATCCGGACCGGCGCATCGTTGCGGATCGACATCGGCGTGCGGCCGATTTCCATCGCGGCAGCATAGACGAAGGGCTTGAAGGCCGAACCCGGCTGGCGCCTCGCCTTGACCGCGCGGTCAAACTGGCTTTCGGCATAATCACGGCCACCAACGAGGGCGCGGATGGCACCGGTGCCATCGATCGAGACCAGCGCTGCCTGCGAGACATCCAGCTTCTGCCCCGATGCATCGAGGCTTTCAGCCAGCGTTTCCTCGGCCTTCTTTTCCAGATTGAGATCGAGCGTGGTATCGACGATCAGATCCTGGCTGATTTCGCCGACCATGCCCGGCAGCTGGTCCATGACCATGTCGGCAACATAATATTGCGCACCGGACCAGAAGCTCTTCGCCTTGGTCGGCGTCTGCGACATCGCAGTCTTGATCTCGCTATCGGTAATGAAGCCTTCCTCGCGCATGGCGCCGAGGACGACCTGAGCCCGCTCTTCCGCAGCTTTTGGATCACGCGCCGGCGACAGGCGCGAAGGCGCTTTCAGCAACCCGGCAAGCAGTGCGGCCTCGCCCAGGTTCACATCACGTGCGGACTTGTTGAAATAACGCCGCGAGGCTGCTTCGACGCCATAGGCGTTCGACCCGAAGAACACACGGTTGAGATACATCGCAAGGATCTGGTCCTTGGTGTATTTCTGTTCCAGCCAGACCGAGAGCAGCACTTCCTGTACCTTGCGCTCCAGCGTGCGCTCCGGCGACAGGAACAGGTTCTTGGCCAGCTGCTGAGTGATTGTCGAGCCGCCCTGCACCATGCGTCCGGTGGTGACATTGGTCAGCATTGCGCGCGCCAGACCGAGCGGATCGACACCGAAATGCGAGTAGAAACGCCGGTCCTCGATGGCAATGACCGCCTGCGGAATATACGGCGACATGTTTTCGAGCGACAGCGCCTCGCCACCGGTAGCACCGCGATTGGCAATGATATCGCCGTTGACGGCGAGGATCTTGACGTTCGGCGGCCGGTCCGGAATGGCCCAGGTGGTGGCGCTCGGCATGCGCGATCCGTAATAGAGCACCAGCCCGCCGACGCCGATGGCGCCCCAGATACCGATAACGACACACCAGTAAACCAGCGACCGGATCAGGCCCGTCAAACCGCCGCCGCCACGCGACCCGCCACGCCCGCGATCCTTCCGTGCCTTGGCCTTCCTGGCCGCAGGCTTTGACCCAGTGGATTTTTTGCCGCCGCCACTGACACGCTCACCAGCAGTCATGCGCAGTTCGCCGTCATCACGACCGCGTCCACCCTCGAAGGAAGGTTCTATCCTCTGCTCTGAAGTCCGGTTTCCTGCCATGTCGGGGTGGGTCTGCTCCAGCTTGTCTTGGGGAGCGCAGACAGCATACAAGCCGCAACGCACGATTTCGCCCCGTGCGATGAAGTGTAAATGCGGCGATTTAAGGGGGCGTTAACTGCACGCTATCACGCACCGCCACATCCTGGAAGCGCAGGTGCACTTGCGGAATGCGGCAGCAATCGCCATGTAATGATCCAGCACCGACTGCGGTGCCTGAAGCAATTCCATCGCTTCAGCGCGGCCAACTCAAAACCGCGCACCGGATTTGGGACATGCGGCAAGCGTGTCCTCAATTCCCCGACCCAGCCTATTGCCCTGCAGTTAAACCGTCTCCCGACGGAAAGGTCGCGTTTGTGACGTGAAGCGGGCCTAAAACAACGATCCAAGGAGACCATCAATGTCGACTTCATCAGACAAGCCATACGAACCGATCTCTTTCGCAAAGAAGCACCGGATATCGGTGGAGGATGCCCGAGATATCCTTGACCAGGCAGCTGGCGACAAAAAGACCGCCGACAAACATGCAAGGCGCGTGAGCCTTTAACCGCGACACCCTGTGGGCGGCGCGCCGGAATTGATGCGCCGCCCAAGAGGCTTTCCGTTCTTGGGAACCATTCCGTCTGCCAATTCGTTTGGCAGGTGGCAACAGGAGAACCGATGATGGCCGAACCAACCAATAGTGACCTTGAATCATTGCGCGCCGAAGTGGCCCGCCTTTCCAAAATCGTCAGCGCTCAGAGCGCGCAGGCCTATAGTGACGTTCGCGAACGTGCGTCCGGCGTCGTGGAGGCCGCAACACCTATCGCGAAAAAGGCGGCACACGTGGCGCGCGCGGAAGGCAGCGCCATTGCGCAGACAGCACGTGAACATCCGGCCGCCGCGGGTAGCGCGCTGACTGTCGCGTTGCTGGTTGGCGGAGCGATTGGCTTTCTGCTGGGTGCCGCCTCGCGGCAAGAGCCCGAGCCGGTGCGTCGCCGATATTGGTAATGATCGAACCGGCGAATGCGCCGACCTGACTGAAAGGCCTCTTCATTGAGGCCTTTTTCATATGGCGTCATGGAACTTTCCTGTCCGAAAGCTGTTTTGCGTCAAACGACAAGGGGAGTTCCGTGGGTCAAATCTATCATCTCAGTTCAGAAAATGACGAACTTCTGTCGGAAGCCGAAAAAGCGTTTGATCTGTCTGCGCGCCGGCGATCTATGTTGAAAAATATACGGGAATTGCCGGAAACGCCGCGACGGCCGCAGGCGTTGAAGAGGCTTGCCGGTCTTTTTGTTCCCACGTTCCGCCATCAACCGAGCTGAACCCCTTTTGCAACGCACCGGAGGCAGTCATGGACATCGACAGAGAAAGCAGAATCCGGCAGCGAGCCTATCAACTATGGCTCGATGAAGGTTCTCCGGAAGGAAAACAGGACGATCACTGGGCGCAGGCCGAGCGCGAAATCGATGACCTCGATACCAGCAACAGAACTGGTGATCCTGCAAGCCCCGGCGTCATGCGCGAAGCAGCCCGTGAACACGCCGACACATTTATCGTGAAATCCGATCTTGAGGATGCGGATCAACGCGAAAGTACGCCGGGTACGCGCGAACAGCCATAGCCGGACAGAACGAGCTTTTCCGGGGTTGAATAGCAGAAGAGAGCGCGTGCGAAACATCAGTTGGTGTTGGCGCGCGCGATCCGGTGTGTTGCGTCATCCAAGGCATTGCTTGTCTGTACACCATCCTGCTTCATGCCCCGCACTGTATTGCCGCATCCGGACAGGGCAAGCAGGGACGCGCACACTGCGGCAATCACCAATTTCGGCATCGTCAGTCCTCCATCAAGGAGCGATGGGATGAGCTCCTCCGATGAACATGATGCGGGACAAGGAAAAATCAATTCTCCAGACCTGCAAAAACATCGTCACCCTTTTCGCATCCGGACAAATGCAACCTCAACCGGTGTCTTCATGTAAAAATAAACCCAATGAAATCTCGACTCTGCGCCGTATAAAACTGAATGAAATCAATGGCCGATGCAAAACAGGAATAATAAAACTTGACTATCTGACCCCGGCAACCTATCTGAGCTTTGGTCGATATTTGTTAGATGACTTTGGTTTTTGCGACTTTGCGCGCAATCGGACGAACTTTCCTTCAGATTCGAACAAAAGCTTTTCCGTAACGTTTACGGGATGGTTCAACATAATTTGCTAGAGAAAGGGATCGTTATGGCCACTGGCACAGTAAAATGGTTTAACTCCACAAAGGGCTTCGGCTTCATTCAGCCGGACGACGGCAGCCAGGACGTTTTCGTCCACATCTCTGCTGTCGAGCGCGCTGGCATGCGTGGCCTCAATGACGGCCAGAAGATCAGCTTCGAGCTCGTCAAGGACCGCAAGTCCGGCAAGATGTCTGCAGACAACCTGCAGGCTGCTTAATACCAAATCTGGCGCGATAATCCGCGCCGGAGAAATGCGCTTCCGCGGTTGACCACGGATGTACTGGCAGAGTGTCGAAGCGCGTTGTGAAAGGTCGGGTTTTCCCGGCCTTTTTGTTTTTCTGGGCCGTGCTTTTCCAGCGCCCGCTTTCAGGCTCCGCGGTTTTGTTTGGCTGAAACCGTCCTGCACCTTCAAATCGCCTTATCCCCGTTGAAACTCACTGTGAACAACAGGAGGCGTGTGCATGAAAGCCATTCTCATTTCTCTTTCGACGGTAGCGGTTCTGGCGAGCTCCGCCGTGTATGCCAGCGCTCAGGATCAGGTAGCTTATGTCGATGATCGCTCGGATGGCCCTGCTCTCGTGCGCTCGCTCTACAATGCCATCAACCGCCACGAATATGCCCGCGCCTACAGCTATTTCAGCGAACCAGCCGATAGCTACGAGTCGTTCGTACAAGGCTATGCCAAGACTGTGGACGTTCAAGTGCTGACCGGTTCCGTGACGCAGGAAGGGGCTGCCGGCAGCATCTATGCGCCAGTGCCGGTTGCGATCAAATCGACGGAGAAAGGCGGCAAGGAAAAGATCTTCGCCGGCTGCTACATTACCCGCATCGCAAATGCCGCCATTCAGGAACCGCCATTCTCGCCGCTGCTTATCGAAAGCGCCGAGCTTGAAAAAGTCGCTGGCCCCTTGGAAAACGCGCTGCCGAAAATCTGCCACCCGCCGTCATAGGACAAGGGCCGGCTCAGCCGCCGTTCTTTTCACTCACCTCGGCCTTGCGCCCCGCGAGGAACTGGCCCCGCTCGAAAATGACCACGACGGCGAGTGCGATCAGGAACGGTACGATCAGATAGAACAGGCGGAAGATGGCAAGCCCGGCAAGCACACCAGCCGGATCCATTTCAGGCAGGGCTGCGATAAACACCAGCTCCAGAACGCCAAGGCCACCCGGCGCATGCGACAGAAGCGCTGCCGAGAACGAGGCGAGAAACACCCCGAGGATCACCATGTAGCCGGGATTTCCGGCCTCCGGCAGGGCGAAATAGATGATCGCGGCAGCGGCGATCAATTCGACGGGGGCGATTACCAGCTGACGCAGCGCCAATGATGGTTTCGGATATTCCAGCCGGAACCAGCGGGTATGCAGCGGCCGGAACCCGACAAGACTACCGACGACATAAAGCGCGATCAGTGCAAGAATGATCAATCCAGTTGAAATGGATGCGCCGATCGGCAGGAACGCGGCGAAACGGGTGGTGATTTCGGGCTCGACCAAAAGCACGATGGCGGCCAACATCAGCGTGCCGAGCGCGAATGTGAAAGAGCAGAACGCGACGAGAATGCCGGTCTCCCCGGCGGTGAGCCCCTTCGATCCATAGGCGCGATACCGCACGACGGCGCCGGAAAAGACCGACGCCCCCACCGTATGCGACAGCGCATAGGCGGTGAAAGAGCAGATGGTGATGAACCAGAGCGAAATCCTGTGGCCGAGATGCTCAAGCGCCAGATGATCGTAGGCTGCCAGCGCCGCATAGGCGGCAAGCGTTGCGGCGGCGGCCAATAGCCAGCTCTTCAGCGATACGGCCTTCAGGCTATCCATGAAATCGGCGGCCGAAAGGCCATGGAGCTCGTGATAGAGGCCATAAAGCGAAAACACGATCGCGGCGAGCCCAATTACCGGCCAGGCAAGTTTGCGTACCGTTTTCATGAGGCAAGTATTCTTGAAATCTGTAGCTGGCAAAATGTCATCTGGACGAAAAGACCACCCCCGACCGGCCCGGTCAAGGGTGCTAACCGTTAACAGACGTCATGCTCAAGCGGCAAGCGCGTCGAGAATCCGGATCCAGGAGCGGATGCCCTTGTGGAAGGACTGCAGCTCATACTTCTCGTTTGGCGAATGAATCCGGTCATCCGACAGGCCAAAGCCCACCAGAAGCGATTCCATGCCGAGCATCTTCTGGAAATCGCCGACAATCGGGATCGATCCACCCATGCCGATCAGAACAGCCGGCTTCGGCCATTCGTCGGAAAGCGCCGTTTTTGCGGTGTTCAGCAGGGCGGAATCATAAGGCAGCTGGATTGCCGGCGAGCCGCCATGCTTGTGAAATTCGACCGAGCAATCGGCTGGAATTTTCGACGTGACATAAGCGCGAAACGCCGCACGGATCTTGTCGGGGTTCTGGGCGCCGACAAGGCGGAAGGAGACTTTGGCGGACGCCTGCGCCGCAATCACGGTCTTGAAGCCTTCGCCGGTATAGCCGCCCCAGATGCCGTTGACTTCTGCCGTCGGCCTTGCCCAGGTCAGCTCCATGACCGAACGGCCCTTTTCGCCGGATGGAATCGACAGGCCGATCTCGCCGAGGAATTTTTCCGTCGTCATGCCCAACGTGTCCCAGGCGGCCTTGATCTGTGTCGGGGTTTCCTCGACACCTTCGTAGAAACCGTCCAGCGTGACGCGGCCAGTCTCGTCGTGCAGACCGGCGAGGATCTGCGACAGGATATGGATGGGGTTGGCAGCGGCACCACCGAAATAGCCGGAATGCAGATCGCGGTCAGCGGCGGTGATCACGATTTCCTCGCCGACGAGGCCGCGCAGACCAGCCGAAATGGCCGGAGTGTCCCGATCCCACATATTGGTATCGCAGACCAGCGCGTAATCTGCCTTCAGCTCGGCGGCGTTGGCTTCCAGGAATGGCTTCAGCGACGGCGAACCGGATTCTTCCTCGCCCTCGAACAGGATCGTGACTTCGCAAGGGAGAGAGCCGTTGACCTCCTTGAAGGCGCGGCAGGCCTCGACGAAGGTGAGGAGCTGGCCCTTGTCGTCAGCCGTTCCACGGCCCGTAATGACCTTGCGGCCACCGTCCAATTCCTTGATCGACGGTTCGAACGGAGCCGTGTCCCACAGATTGAGCGGGTCGACCGGCTGGACATCGTAGTGGCCATAGAACAGCACGTGCGGCGCACCGGCCTTGCCGGCCGCGTGATGGGCAACCACCATCGGATGACCGGGCGTGTCGCGCACCGAAGCGTCGAAACCCAGGGACGTCAACTCGGCGACCAGCCACTCCGCCGCCTTGCGGCACTCCGCCTTGTAAGCCGGATCGGTCGAGATCGACTGGATACGAACCAGATCGAAAAGCCGTTCAAGGCTCTTGGGGAGATTATCGTCCGCGCGGGTGAGAATGCTGGCCGTGGCTGTCATGATCGAATCCTTGTTATCGCGGCGGAACCTAGACAAAGTTGGCGACGGATTTAAGCAAAATATTTTGATCGATGGATCATAGCCGTACTGGAACAGCAAACAGCATCAGCTCTGGGCGCCATTGGCGATCGCCATGCGCATGTATTCGAGCATGAGTTCCCGTTCGAAATGGCGAAAACCGGACAACAACGATTGATCGGCGGCGAGTGCTGCCTCTTTCGCCTCCCGCTCCATCTCCCTTGCCTTGGCTGTCAGGAAAATCTGCTGCGCGCGCTTGTCGGTCGGGTGCTTTTTCCGCAACACCAAACCGTCCCGCTCCATCCGGGCCAGAGTGTTGGCCATCGTTGCCTGCTCGATGTCGAGGCGGTCGAGCAATTGCTTCTGGGTCAGCCCCTCCTCGCTCCACAGCTCCAGAAGAACCGGAAACTGGCCGGGGGCAAAGCCGAGTTTCTGGCCTCTCTCCTGCAGGGCGCGGGAGAAACTTTTCGCCAGAAGGCTGGACAGGTATGTTGCTGAATCCATACGGTCGAAGGCCATGTCTATGGGTACCTCTCCCCAAGCTGGAACACAAGTTACATTGCGGGCGATGGACCGGCAGACAATAGGATTTCACACGGATGTGATGCTTGCCGGGAGCGCAAACAAAAACCGCCATGGCGGAGGCGGGGCCACGGCGGTTTTTGTTATAAATTGGACAAAGGCCCGGAGAGGGGGGATAGGCCTTTGTCCTTACATCTGGCTTCGGCGGGGGACAGGCCTTTAACCAGATGACGGCGCGTTCAGGTGCCGTTGGTTATCATTTGTGGTTCCAAATGTGGCTTTTCAAGGGAGCAAGCACCGGCCGCTGCATTACAAATTCGTAACATTGTCGTGAGGGGCCTCAGTATCGAGAATAGCGATATTCATGCCCGAAAAAGCGGGTCGTTCCGGGAGAGAAAGCCACCTTGCCGCGCGGCCCGTTCTCCCGCCCTGGGACCTTGTATCGCAGCCAACCGCGACAGATAATCCGTCAGACGCCAACTAACCTGTCAGCGCCATGACCAACCCAACCACGACCGGCCCCATCAGCGGCAGCAGAACGTTGGAGATCGCATATGTGACCGTATAGCCGATCACGGGCGTAGAGTTTCCGGCCTGCGAAACGAGGGCGCTGATGGTTGGGGTGCTGCAATGCTGCCCGGCGATTATGCCGAGAAGAATCGGTGCTTCGATCTTCATCAGCTTGGTTCCAACAAACAGCGAAACGAGGGCCGGCAGGAACGAAACAAGGACTCCGAGCACCGGCAGGATCAGGCCGTATTCCATAATCAGATCGATGGCATCAGGGCCGGCACTGAGGCCTATCGCTGCTATGAATGTGGCGAGGCCAAACTCCTTGGCGAACTCGGCCGCGGCCGGTGGCAGACCACCCCGCATCGGGTTGCGCATATTCAGCCAACCGAAGACAAGCCCGGAAATCAAGGCGCCGCCGCCCGCACCGAGCCCCAGTTCAAGGGCGCCAATCTTAAAATGGAAATGCCCGATAACGAGCCCGATTGCGAGCCCAAGGCCGAGAAATATGAAATCGGTACGCTCGCCCGGAGGCACGGGTTTTCCGAGTTCGTGCGCAGCGCGTTCGATGGCAAGTTCCGGGCCGTAAAGAGTGACGATATCCCCGTGTTGCAAAATTGTGCCGGAAAGTGCCGGGATGTTTTGCCCCATGCGCCGAACATGGGATATGAAGATGCCGCGCTGCAATTCAGCCGAGGCCATTTGCCTCAATTGCCGAATCTGACGGCCGAAAACTTCCTTTCGCACCAAAACCACATCGCGGGTTGCAAGCGTAAAGTTTGTGCCTTGCGGAACGGGTACTTCGTCACCGAGCCTGTCCCGCACGGCAATTACCGCGTTGCGGCGCCCCCGGACGAACACGATATCGTCAGGCTCCAGCAGAAAGTCCGGGGTGGTTTCAAGAATATCGCTGCCGCGCTGCAGACGCTCGATGGCAATTGCCCATCCCCGGCTTTTTTCAAAATTTCCGACTGTCTGACCGGCCGCACCGCCAACGCGATAGGCGCGGCCAACAAAGGCCGGGAGGCCTTCTGCCTGCTCCTCATCATCGTCGGTCGATCCCAGTTTGCGCGCGAGTTCCTGCGCTTCTTTCCGCAGATCGATCTTCAACAGCAACGGGGCAATCTGCGTCGTGAAAACCACGATCGCGATGAGACCGAAGAGATAGGTGAGGCTGTAGGCCGTTGCGATATTGGCCTGCAGCTGTTCGATCTCTGGCGTAGAAATCGCAAGACGGGCAATCGCTTCCGATGCTGTGCCAACAACAGCGGATTCTGTCGCGGCTCCTGCAAAAAGCCCTGATGCGGTACCGACGTCGAAATGGAAGAGAAGTACCGCGATGGCCAGCAGCACGAGGACACAGATAACCTCGATGAACGAAAAAATACCGTAGCGCCATCCGCCGCGGATATTGGTGAAAAACTGGGGGCCGGCCGAGAAGCCAAGCGCATAGATGAAAAGGGCGAATGCCGCGTTCTTCAGATCAGGATCAACCCGCACCCCGAATTGGCCGATTGCCAAGGCGACAAACAGTGTTCCGCAGGTCCCACCAAGCTGGATCGGGCCAACGCGTAGTTTGCCAATCAGAAAACCAAGTGCAAGCGACAGGAACAGGGCGATGATGGGATCGGTGAGGAACGACATGAACAGATCCAGTGCCTATGAGCGGGATTGGATGGGGGACATGCAGTAAAAGTAGAAGTTGAAAAGCCAAGCTATTAAAAATTGACCGGCGCCGCCACGGTTTCAACTCTTGCGCAGAGATGCCCGCCGCTTACACCCTGAAGCCTCCGGTTAAGGTGAGCCACCTTTTTCCATGAAGACAAGGGATAGCGCGGGCCGTGGTGGCCGTCCATATCTCATTCCACAGTGGTGAGGAATTTTACGCGATTGCTTAAAAAACCGCCCTCAGGTTGCCGAGGCCAACTTTTCGATGATGGGCAGCCGCCATCATTCATTGTCGACGGAAAGCAGCTGTTCGTTGGGACCCTCCGATCGATCAACACTGGAATATTCCTCCGCAAGGAAATCCAGAAGCGTCCGCACGGAAGGCAGCAGCCCTCGTCTCGATGGAAAGGCGGCGTGGATGATGCCCGACCTTGGAGCCCAATCGGGAAGGATATCCACCAGCCTTCCGGCCTGCACGTCGTCCCTGATCATGAATGTCGGGAACTGACAGACGCCAACGCCGCGAAGCGCCGCAAAACGCAGGGCCATCATATCCTCCGTGACAAGACGGGGATTATGCCGAACGACGGCTGAGGCACCGTTTGGACCATCAAGACACCAATCGTGCTCGGATCTT
Source organism: Rhizobium sp. Root1334 (assembly GCF_001426665.1). Lineage (GTDB taxonomy): Bacteria > Pseudomonadota > Alphaproteobacteria > Rhizobiales > Rhizobiaceae > Pararhizobium. The sequence goes on from NZ_LMEY01000001.1 coordinate 1,460,148, forward strand.
GCCGGTTCCCAGGCGAGGCTCGGCAACACGGCAAGATCGGCTGGAACGGGAGACCGGGATAAACCTTGCAAAAGAACCGGGCTGGCAACCAGACGCTGGGTGCTGTCGGCCAATTTGCGGATCACCAGATCGCTGTCATCCAGCGGTGGAAAACGCACACGGACAGCGAGATCGAAACCTTCACGGATAACGTCGACACGCCGGTTGGTGCTTTCCAGCAGGACTTCCACTTTGGGATATTTGGCCATAAAACGGGCAATCATCTCGCCGAGCTGAAAATAGATCACCGACGAAGGACAACTGATGCGCACAATACCCTGAGGCCCCGAGCGCGTGCGGTCGATAACCTCTTGCGCCGCGTCAGCCTCCACCGTCATGGCGAGACAATGGCGGTAGTATTCGCGGCCAATCTCGGTCACCGCAAATTGTCGCGTGGAACGTTGAATCAGACGAACGCCGAGACGCTCTTCCAACTGGATTATGCGCCGGCTGAGTTTCGATCTTGGCACGCCGAGCTTTCGAGCGGCTGCAGCAAAGCCGCCCTGCTCGATCACATCGACAAAAAACCGGAGGTCATTGAGGTCTTGCATGACTTTGATTGTCCTATTTTCAGGACAGAGTAACCCGATTTGCCAGTCTACTGCTATCACCGCCACGGCAGTATTTTCTCCTTACACACAGCCTCAATGGCAAAGCGAAAAGGAGAAGCACATGAGAAAGGTTCTCGGAGTTTACAGCAACCCCACGCCGCACTGGGTCGGAGACGGGTTTCCGGTACGCTCGCTGTTTTCACATGCCACGCACGGCGACCATGTCAGCCCCTTCCTGCTGCTGGATTATGCCGGTCCGGCGGAATTCGCGCCGACGAACACGCCGCGTGGCGTCGGTATCCATCCTCACCGCGGATTTGAGACCGTGACCATCGTCTATCGCGGTGAAGTCGAACACCGGGATTCGACCGGCAGCGGTGGCATCATCGGACCAGGCGACGTCCAGTGGATGACGGCCGCCGCCGGTATCCTGCACGAAGAGTTTCATTCGGAGGCCTTTACCCGTAAGGGCGGGAAATTGGAGATGGTTCAGCTCTGGGTAAACCTGCCGGCCAAGGACAAGAATGCCACGCCTGGATATCAGAGCCTGCTCGACCGCGACATTCCCTCCGTGGAACTGCCTGACGGCGCCGGCTCTCTCCGGGTGATCGCCGGCGCCTATGATGGCCACCGCGGACCGGCACAAACCTTCACCCCGATCGATCTCTGGGATGTGCGGCTGCACGAGGGTCGAAGCGTTTCGGTGTCCATGCCAGAGGGATATACTGCCGCAGTGGTCGTCCTGAAGGGCACGGTCGCCATCAACGGCGCTACAGCCGGGGAAGCTCAGTTCGCGCTCCTCGACAGATCGGGCGGCGACATCACGCTGGAGGCTTCAAGCGATGCATCCGTCCTGATCCTGGGCGGCACGCCGATCGACGAGCCGGTCGTGATGCAAGGGCCATTCGTCATGAACACTAACGACGAAATCAGGCAGGCAATGGCCGATTTCCGAAGCGGTCGCTTCGGCGCGATCAGTGCAGCCTAACGCCGATCTCCAGAACCAGGACAGGGTTTCTTTTTCCGCCTTGGGGGAACTGCCCCCGGGCGGCGAAGGCAAAGCCCAGCGCAATTGGAAACGCTCGGCCACCGTACCCGCCTTCACGACCCTGCTCATCAAAACCGGCGTAACCGCCAGCATGCAGTTTTCCTAAAAGCCGACCGAACATGGGGCCTGAAACCGCCCCACATCCCTGAAAGGACATTTCAATGACAACGCAAAATACCGCCGCAAACTTCAACGGCCAGAAACCAGTCATCGATGCCGACGACGCAGTAATGCTGTTGATCGACCACCAGAGCGGCCTTTTCCAGACCATCGGCGACATGCCGATGCCGGTCCTGCGCAACCACGCTGCCGCACTCGCCAAGATGGCCACGCTGAGCAAAATGCCGGTGATCACCACCGCCTCCGTGCCGCAGGGTCCGAACGGTCCGCTGATCCCCGAAATCCATGCAAACGCCCCGCACGCCACCTATATCGCCCGCAAAGGCGAGATCAACGCCTGGGACAATGCCGATTTCGTCGCGGCGGTGAAGGCAACTGGCCGCAAGACGCTGATCATCGCAGGCACCATTACCAGCGTCTGCATGGCCTTCCCGGCGATCGCGGCCGTTCATGACGGCTACAAGGTCTTTGCAGTCATCGATGCCTCCGGCACCTATTCGAAGATGGCCGAGGAAATCACGCTTGCACGTGTCGTCCAGGCCGGTGTCGTTCCGATGGACATGGCTGCGGTCGCGTCCGAGCTGCAGAAGACCTGGCACCGCGCTGATGCGCAGGATTGGGCGGAAATCTACACCAAGATCTTCCCGGCCTATCAGCTTCTGATCGAGAGCTACGCCCGCGCCCAGCAGGTCGTGACCAATCAGGAGCAGCTGGACTCGCAGCGCACCTAACGAAAAATGCGCGGCAGGGCGTAAAACCCTGCCGCGCATTTTAAACTGCAATACCCGACGATAGCCGGCAGGCGCTTCAAGGTGCCCCGGCAATCGCGTAAAATTCCGCGCCGCTCCGGAATGATATGGACGGCCATCGCGGCCCGCGCTATCCCTTGTCGCCATGAAAAAAGGTGATCATCTCTTCCTCGTCGACGGCTCCGGGTTCATTTTCCGGGCGTTCCACGCCATCCCGCCGCTCAACCGCAAATCGGATGGCCTGCCGGTCAATGCCGTCTCTGGTTTCTGCAACATGCTGTGGAAGCTTTTGACCGACGCGCGCGACACGTCCGTCGGTGTGACGCCGACCCATTTCGCCGTTATCTTCGACTATTCCTCGAAGACCTTCCGCAACGAACTCTACGACCAGTACAAGGCAAACCGCACCGCACCGCCGGAAGACCTGATCCCGCAATTCGGGCTGATCCGCCATGCGACACGCGCCTTCAACCTGCCCTGCATCGAAAAGGAAGGGTATGAGGCCGACGACCTGATCGCCACCTATGCGCGGATGGCGGAGGCGGAAGGCGCCGATGTGACGATCATCTCCTCCGACAAAGACCTGATGCAGCTCATCACCGCCAATGTGTCGATGTACGACAGCATGAAGGACAAACAGATCTCGATCCCGGAAGTGATCGAGAAATGGGGCGTGCCGCCGGAAAAGATGATCGACCTGCAGGCGATGACCGGCGACAGCACCGATAACGTGCCCGGCATTCCCGGTATCGGTCCGAAGACAGCGGCCCAGCTTCTGGAAGAGTTCGGCGATCTCGACACGCTGCTTGCCCGCGCCGGTGAGATCAAGCAGCAGAAACGCCGCGAAAACATCATCGCCAATACCGAACTGGCCAAGCTTTCGCGCCAGCTTGTCATGCTGAAGACCGATACGCCGATCGACGTACCGCTGGATGATTTCGAGCTGCATGCGCAGGATGGGCCAAAGCTCGTTGCCTTCCTGAAGACGATGGAATTCACCACGCTCACCCGCCGCGTCGCCGCTGCGACCGAGACGGATGCCGATGCCGTCGAGCCAGCGTCCGTTCCGGTCGAATGGGGCGCACAGGCGCGTGGGCCCGATCTCGACAAGGGCGAAGCGGCCTCCCCATCAGCGCTTTCTTCTGCGAAATCAGCATCCCTTGGAAGCGCAGCGCAAGCGGCAACCTCTCTGGCCGCTACTCCCGATGGAGGCCCGGCAGATGCGACACCGCAAAACCTGGCACAGGGGCGGGCCGAACTCTTTGCAACGGCAAAGATCGACCGCAGCGCCTATGTGACGATCCGCGATATCGCAACGCTCGATGCCTGGATTGCTGCGGCGCGTGAAACCGGCCTCGTTGCCTTCGACACGGAAACCACCTCGCTCGACGCGATGCAGGCTGAACTCGTCGGCTTTTCGCTGGCCATTGCCGATAACAGCAAGGACCCGTCCGGCACCGATATTCGCGCTGCTTATGTGCCGCTCCTCCACAAGACCGGCGGCAACGATCTTTTCAGTGACGGCGTGAAGCTCGCAGAGGGCCAGATTCCGGCCGCAGCCGCGCTCGAGCGATTGAAGGACCTGTTGGAGGACCCATCAGTTCTGAAGATCGCGCAGAACCTCAAATACGATTATCTGGTGATGAAACGCCACGGCATCAGCATTGTCAGCTTCGACGATACGATGCTGATGTCCTACGTTGTCGACGCCGGCGCCGGTACGCACGGCATGGATTCACTGTCGGAAAAATGGCTCGGCCATCAACCTATTCCCTACAAGGATGTTGCCGGCACAGGCAAATCCTCCGTCAGCTTCGATTATGTCGATATCGACAAGGCAACCGCCTATGCGGCCGAAGATGCCGATGTCACACTCAGGCTCTGGCAGGTGCTGAAGCCCCGTCTGGCCGCCAAGAACCTCAACACGGTCTATGAGCGTCTGGAGCGACCGCTGGTGCCGGTGCTGGCTCGCATGGAAGAGCGCGGCATCACCATCGACCGGCAGATCCTGTCGCGGCTGTCGGGTGAATTGGCACAGGGTGCGGCTGGCCTCGAACACGAAATCTACGGGCTTGTCGGCGAAAGCTTCAATATCGGCTCGCCCAAACAGCTTGGCGATATCCTGTTTGGCCGGCTTGGCCTGCCGGGCGGCGCCAAGACCAAGACTGGGCAATGGTCGACCTCGGCCTCGGTGCTTGAAGACCTCGCCGCCGACGGCCATGAGCTCCCGCGCAAGATTGTCGACTGGCGGCAGCTGACCAAGCTGAAATCCACGTACACCGACGCACTTCCTGGTTTCGTGCATCCGGAGACGAAGCGCGTCCACACGTCCTATGCGCTGGCCGCAACGACCACAGGTCGCCTTTCGTCCTCCGACCCGAACCTGCAGAACATTCCGGTGCGCACCGCCGAAGGCCGCAAGATTCGCACGGCCTTTATCTCGACGCCGGGCCACAAGCTGGTTTCGGCTGACTATAGCCAGATCGAACTGCGCGTTCTTGCCCATGTCGCCGAGATTCCACAGCTGAAACAGGCCTTTTCCGATGGTATCGATATCCACGCGATGACGGCCTCGGAAATGTTTGGCGTGCCGGTCGAAGGCATGCCGAGCGAAATCCGCCGCCGTGCCAAGGCAATCAATTTCGGCATCATCTATGGCATCTCCGCCTTCGGCCTTGCCAACCAGCTGTCGATCGAGCGCTCGGAAGCGGGCGACTACATCAAGAAGTACTTCGAACGCTTCCCCGGTATCCGCGACTATATGGAAAGCACCAAGGCGTTTGCGCGGGAAAATGGTTATGTCGAAACCATCTTCGGCCGCCGGGCGCACTATCCGGACATTCGTTCGTCCAACCCCTCGCACCGCGCCTTCAACGAACGCGCCGCGATCAATGCGCCAATCCAGGGCTCGGCCGCCGACATCATCCGTCGCGCGATGGTGAAGATGGAGCCTGCACTCGAACAGGCAGGACTTTCGGCCCGCGCGCGCATGCTTCTGCAGGTGCATGACGAATTGATCTTCGAGGTCGAAGATGCCGATGTCGAACGTTCGATCCCGCTGATCGTCTCGGTCATGGAGAATGCGGCAATGCCGGCGCTCGACATGAAGGTGCCGCTCAAGGTCGATGCGCGGGCTGCGCATAATTGGGATGAAGCGCACTAAATGTTGGGAAGCCGCGGCTTGCATCGCGGCGCTCCACCTGCATGATGGGGTCTATATCCTCATAACGCATTGGAGTCGTTGATATGCCCCTGTCACAATTTCCCGTCTTCGATCTCGGTGCCTTTGAAAAAGCGGATGCCGAGAGGAAGCGGGAATTGGGCAAACAGGTCGATGCCATTTGCCGGACGACCGGATTTCTGGCGATCCGCAATCATGGTGTACCGCAGGCCATCATCGATGCCGTCTGGGGCAAGGCGCACGCCTTTTTCGACCTGCCGCCGGAAGAAAAGCAAAATGCCCGGGCGCCTTACAAGGGCTATCCCTATGGCTATCTCGGCCCCGAGCTGGAGGCTTTGGCAAAATCCCGCGACATCGACAGCCCGCCGGACCTGAAGGAAAGCTTCAACGGCGGACCTTTGACACAGCCGGTATCCATGACCGATCCGGAAGCGCTGGCCTTTTGTTATGCGGCGACGATCTGGCCGGAAAAGCCTGATGGCTTCGTCGAAGCCTGGAAAGCCTATTATGCCTCGCTCGAGGACCTGGCCGCCCGTGTCATGCGCCTCTTTGCCGTAGCGCTTGATCTGCCAGAAAACTACTTCGAGCGTTTCATCGATACGCCGATCAGTGCTTTGCGCGCGCTGAATTATCCGGAGCAACACGTGCCGCCGAAACCCGGCCAGCTGCGCGCCGGTGCGCATACGGATTATGGCAGCCTGACGATCCTCCTTCCGCAGGCGGGATCGAAGGGACTGGAACTGATGACGCCGGACGGCCAGTGGAAGCCTGTACCGCCGGTTCCCGGTGCCTTCGTCATCAATATCGGCGACCTGATGGCGCGCTGGACCAATGACCGCTGGGTTTCGACGCTGCACCGCGTCGTCAATCCATCACCGGAGGATGGCGGCATGGCGCGGCGGCAATCGCTCGCCTTTTTCCATCAGCCCAACTGGGACGCTGAGATTGCCGTGCTGGACGCCTGCCTGAACGAGGGCGAGACAGCAAAACATGCACCGGTTCTGTCGGGGCCTTATCTGATGAGCAAGTTCAAATCGACATCAGCCTGACGCCGCCTGCAAACCGGCTGCGAAACAGGATAGATCAGGAAGCGGCCAGCGCTTCCGCAGTTGCTGGTGTCTGGCGAAAGCTGTCGAACAGACGTTTCAGCCCGTCCTTGCCTTCCGACGCCAGATCAAAGCGGCGGCCAAACAGCAACCACTCGCTGCAAAGGCCTTCCATCATCCAGCGCAGCGCTTTGGTGGCAGACTGAGGCGTCCAGTTTCCATTGAGAAAGCCCTCGCTCCGGGCCGTATCAAAAGCGCTATCGAGCATTACGGTGTGCCGGTCATCGACCTCTTGCTGCTTTTCCAGAACCGGCAGCAGATCCTCGCCGTAAGGGCAGCGCAGAAGAATGGTGAAGATGCGCTGGCGATGTTCGTCGCCGGCCAGTTGGTCGAGCCAGTCTCCGGCTGACTTCTCGATATAGCACAGCACATCAGCACCCGGCTGCACGACATTGCGGGCGATCATGTCTTCCAGCGGCAAGTTTACGGTATTGTAGAGCTCGAGAAACAGATCGGTCTTGTTGGAAAAATGCCAATAGATGGCGCCGCGCGTTACGCCGGCCGCCTTGGCGACATCATCGAGTGATGCAGTGGAAACGCCTTTCTCGAAGAAAACCCGTTCCGCAGCATTCAGAATGCTGTTGCGGGTCTCTTCCGCCTCGGCTTTTGTTCTACGCATGACGCCTCCTCAACCGGAAAAGGCCCGCCTTCCGGCGGGCCGTCTCCATTATTCTGCCGGTGTAGAGGCCGTTTCCGCATCCGCACCGATCGGCTTCAACGTCGTTCTGCGGAACAGCTTCATGATGAACACGAAGAAGACCGGCACGAAGAAGATCGCCAACACCGTCGCCGAGATCATGCCCCCCATGACGCCGGTACCGATGGCGCGCTGGCTGCCGGAGCTTGCGCCGGTGGCAATCGCCAGCGGCAGAACACCGAGGGTAAAGGCCAGCGAGGTCATCAGGATCGGACGGAAGCGCAGGTGCGCCGCCTCGATGGTGGCATCCAGCAACGGTTTTCCGGCCTCCATCTGCTCCTTGGCGAACTCGATGATCAGGATCGCGTTCTTCGCCGATAGTCCGATGATCGCGATCAGGCCGACCTTGAAGTAAACGTCGTTCGGCATGTCCCGCAGGATCACGGCCAAAACCGCACCGATGACGCCAAGCGGCACCACCATCATCACCGCAACGGGGATGCTCCAGCTTTCATAGAGCGCTGCAAGGCACAGGAAGATCAAGAGGCAGGACAGCGCCACCAGAAGCGGTGCCTGAGTGCCCGAGGCGATTTCTTCCCGCGACTGCCCCGTCCACTCATAGCCGAAGCCGGGAGGAAGCTGACTGAACAGACGTTCCATTTCGGCGATCGCTTCACCGGAGGAATAGCCTGCATTGGCCTGGCCGCTGATCGGCACTGACGGGTAGCCGTTATAGCCGACGGTCTGTGTCGGGCCGCTCGTCCACTCGATGCTGGCGAAAGCAGACAGAGGCACCATGCCGTCATTGCTGTTACGCACGTTGAGCTTCAGAAGGTCGGCCGTCTGCATGCGCCGGTTCTCGTCAGCCTGCACCGTCACACGCTGCAGACGTCCCGCATTCGGGAAGTCGTTGACATAGGACGAACCGAGATTGGTCGAGATCGTCGAGTTGATCTCCGCAAAGGTCACACCGAACGTGTTGGCCTTTTCACGGTCGATCAACAGATTGACCTGTGCCGCATCCGGCAGGCCATCGACGCGAACACCAGAGATGACCGGGCTTTGCGCGGCAAGGCCGAGAAGCTGGTCACGCGCTGCGGCGAGTGCCGCGGCCCCTTGACCACCACGATCCTGCAGGCGGAACTCGAAGCCATTGGAGGTGCCGAGACCCTGGATCGGCGGCGGCGAGAGCGCAAAGCTGATCGCATCCTTGATCTGGGACATGGCGCCCGATGCCCGGCCGGCGATGACCGAGGCAACATCGTTGGGTCCACGCTCCGACCAGTCCTTCAGCGTCACGAAGGCGAGGCCGGCATTCTGACCGGTACCGGAGAACGAGAAGCCGCTGATGGCGATGATCCGTTCGACAGCCGGTTCCTGGCTGAAGATGGCTTCCGTCTGCTCGATAACCTCGGTCGTGCGGTTTCCGGTTGCTTCCGACGGCAGCTGCATCGAGACGATGACGAAGCCCTGGTCTTCATCCGGAAGGAACGACGACGGCAGCTGCATGAACAGATACGCCAAACCGCCGAGCAGCACGACATAGATCAGCATGAAGCGCCATGTGCGCGTGACCATGCCGGCGACCCAGCCGCTATAGCCATGCGACGCCTTGTCGAAGCCGCGGTTGAACAGCCCGAAGAAACCGCGCTTGGCGTGATGATGGCCCTTCGGAACCTGCTTGAGGAAGCTGGCGCACAATGCTGGCGTCAGCGTCAAGGCGAGCAGAGCCGAGAACAGGATGGAAACCACCATGGTCAGCGAGAACTGCTGGTAGATGACGCCAACGGCGCCGGGGAAGAAGGCCATCGGAATGAACACGGCCGACAGAACCAGCGTGATGCCGATGACGGCACCGGTGATCTGCTTCATCGCCTTGCGTGTTGCTTCCTTCGGTGTCAGCCCTTCTTCGGACATGATGCGTTCGACGTTTTCGACGACGATGATCGCATCGTCGACGAGAATGCCGATGGCAAGCACCATGCCGAACATCGTCAGAACGTTGATCGAGAAGCCCATGGCGAGCATGGCGGCACACGTGCCGAGCAATGCTACGGGAACGACGAGTGTCGGAATGATGGTGTAGCGGATGTTCTGCAGGAACAGGAACATCACGAGGAACACCAGGGCCACCGCTTCAAGCAGCGTGTGCAGAACCTTTTCGATCGAGATCGCGACGAAGGGCGACGTGTCGTAGGGGACGGAGTATTCGACGCCCGCCGGGAAAAACGTTGCCAGTTCGTCCATACGCGCCTTGATGGCCGTGGACGTGGCCAGCGCGTTGCCGGTTGGGGTCAACTGCACGCCGATAGCCGCGGACGGCTTGCCGTTCAGGCGGGTGGAGAAGCTATAGTCCTGACCGCCGATCTCGATGCGGGCAACATCGCGCAGACGAACCGTGGCACCGTTGAGATTGGCACGCAGGATGATCGCCCCAAACTCTTCAGCCGAGGTGAGCTGGCCCTTGATCAGAACAGGCGCGCTGATCTGCTGTGTGATCGGGTTCGGCTGGGCGCCGATGCTGCCAGACGCGACCTGGGCGTTCTGTGCGGTGATTGCGGCGTTGATGTCGCTGGCCGTCAGATTGAGGCCACGCATCTTGTCCGGATCGAGCCAGATACGCATGGCGCGCTCGGTGGCAAACATCTGCGCACGGCCGACGCCTTCGACGCGCTGGATTTCGTTGAGCACGTTGCGGCTGAGATAGTCGCCGAGCGAAACCGCATCCATGGAACCGTCGGTGGATGTGAGTGCGAGGATCATCAGGAAGCCGGAACCGGCTTCCTCAACCTCGATGCCCTGCTGACGCACGGCATCGGGCAAACGCGCCTCGACGCGGCGAACACGGTTCTGCACGTCGATCGAGGCGTCACCGGAATCAGTGCCCGGAGCAAAGGTCACGTTGATCGACACGCTGCCTGCAGCGCTGGACGTCGACGAGAAATACTGCATTCCCTCGATGCCGTTCAGCTCATTTTCGATGAGCCGCGTCACACTCTGGTAGGTCTCTTCCGACGATGCGCCGGGATAGCTGGTGTTGATGGAAATCTGCGGTGGTGCGACGTTCGGATACTGCGAAATCGGCAGCAGCGGCAGCGCGATGATACCGGAGATCATGATGAAAAGCGCGACGACCCACGCAAAGATCGGCCGGTCGATAAAGAAACTAGGCATCGATCAGATCCTCACTTCGCCTGTTCGGCAGGCTTTGCCTCTTCCGCCGGCTTGGCAGCAGCACCGTCCGTGCCGGCCTGCTCAGCAGCGGGTTTCGCGTCCGCTGGCTTTGCACCGGCAGGCTGGGCATCAGCGACCTTCCAGTCCGCCGGCTCGACGGGCGCGCCAGGGCGAACCTTCTGGAAGCCTTCGACGATCACCTTCTCGCCGGCCTTCAAGCCATTGCGGATGATCCATTGATCACCCAGAACATGGCCGGCAGAGACGGTGCGCAGTTCGGCCGTCTTGTCATCCTTGACGACATAGACCTGTGCATTGCCCGATGTATCGCGCTGCACGGCCTGAGTTGGCACAGCGATGGCATCCTTCTCGACGCCCTGCTGGATGATTACGCGCACATACATGCCGGGCAGCAGGTCGCCGTCCGGATTGGGGAATTCACCACGCAACGTAACCTGGCCGGTTGTCTCATCGACAGCTGCTTCCGAAAACAAAAGCTTACCGGCATGCGGATAGGCACTGCCGTCATCCATCACCAGATTGACCTTGGCTTCGTTGCCCCCACCGGCCAAAGCACCGTCCTGCAGCGCCTTGCGCAGGCGGATGAGATCCATCGCAGACTGGGTAAAGTCGGCATAGACAGGATCGAGCTGCTGGATCGTGGCCAGGTTTTCGGAGCCATTGGCGCTGACCAGCGCACCCTCGGTGATCAGCGCACGGCCGATACGGCCGCTGATCGGCGCTGTGACATTGGTATATTGCAGATTGAGCTGGGCGGTTGCGAGACCTGCCTCAGCGATGGCCACGTCGGCATCGGCCTGTGCGAGCTGCGCGATCGCGTCATCATAGTTCTGACCGGTGGCGACGCCGGATTTCTTTAACTGCTCCTGGCGATCAGCCGCCTGCTTGGCCTGAAGCTGAACCGCCTTTGCGCGGCGCAACGTGCCTTCGGCACTCTCGACCAGAACCCTGAAAGGCGCCGGATCAATCCGGTACAGCACGTCGCCGGCGTTCACATGCGAGCCCTGCTCGAACACGCGTTCGATGACGATGCCGGTGGCGCGCGGACGCACTTCCGAAATGCGGGTTGCTGCGATGCGGCCCGGCAGGTCGTTGGTGATCGGCAGCGATTCGGTCTTCGTTGTAATCACCGAGACCTGCGGCGGCGGATAGGACGGGGCCGCCTGCTTCTCGCTGTCGTCCTTCTGGCAGCCTGAAATAATCACCAGGGCAGCCACTGTTGCAGCCAATATTGGTCGGTTCATCCGCATCTCTGGTTCCATACGCAAAGTCCAGCCACACAGCCGATCATCTTTTTTCAAAGAGATCAGCTGCTGCTGGAAGTTCATGAAAATCAATATGATACGAAGAAATTCCGGGACAGAACGACCAACGCATCAATTATACAAACAGATACGTATGTTAAAACCGGAAGCAGCGCAAGCCGATGATGCAACGCACAATAAAACGTTACCGAACGATAATTTTCATCAACATTCGGATACAATCACGTTTCGAAATCAGCGCAGAACCCGGTCGTCGGCACCGAAACGGTGCATCGAAGCCTTGTCCGGCGTCGCGTAGACGACGTCGTCGACATCGTATTTGTGCTCACCGAAGAGGCGAACCGTCAGCAGGCCGGTGACCTCGGTTTCCAGATACAGGATCGTATCGGCACCAAGATGCTCGACATGAATGACCTTGCCCTTCCAGTCACCGCTCTCACGCGACAGGGTAATATGTTCCGGCCGGATACCGACAGTCTTTGCCTCTTTGTCGCCGAGCCTGCCGGCTTCAATGAAATTCATCTGCGGCGAACCGATGAAGCCGCCGACGAACATGTTAGCCGGCCTGTTATAAAGCTCCATCGGCGAGCCGATCTGCTCGATCTGGCCGGCATTGAGAACGACGATCTTGTCGGCCAGCGTCATCGCCTCGACCTGATCGTGCGTCACATAGATCATCGTTGCCTTGAGGCTGCGGTGCAGCCGGGCGATCTCCAGACGCGTATTGACGCGCAGCGCAGCATCGAGGTTGGAGAGAGGCTCATCAAACAGGAACAGCTTTGGCTCCCGCACGATGGCGCGGCCGATGGCGACGCGCTGGCGCTGGCCGCCGGACAGTTCCGCAGGACGGCGGGCAAGATATGACTCAAGCGACAGCATGCTGGATGCCTTGGCGACCTTGGCGTCGACCTCCGCCTTCGGCGCGCCCATCTGCTTCAGGCCGAGGCCCATATTGTCCTTGACCGTCAGATGCGGGTAGAGCGCATAGGACTGGAACACCATGGCGATGCCGCGCTTGGCCGGCGGCGTGGTGACCACTTCCTGGCCATCGATCTGGACGCTGCCGGAGGTCGCATCCTCAAGACCGGCGATGACACGCAGAAGAGTCGACTTGCCGCAGCCGGACGGGCCAACGAAGATGACGAACTCGCCATCCTTCACGTCGAGGTCGATGCCCTTCAGAACTTCGTGATTGCCGAAGGCCTTGCGGATGGATTTCAGTTGAAGTGATCCCACGTGAGGCCCCTTTTAAAGTTTGACCGGCTGGCCGGTGCGCACGCTCTCATCGGCCGCAAGGCAGATGCGCAGCGACTGGACCGCATCGTCCATATGGCGTTCGAGATCGATATTTTCGGTGATGGCTTTCAACACATAGGCCTGCTCGAGGTCGCAGAGCTCCTGATGTCCAGGCTCGCCGTCCATCTTCAGGTCCTCGTCCTTGTGAACGAACTTGCCGTCCGCGCCGGTTTCGGCCTTGTGAACGCGAATGACCGCGGTCTTGGTGTGCGTGTCGATATCGTCGGATTTGGCATTCGGATCCATGACGATGGAAACCGATCCGTTCGGCGACATCACGTCCTTCACGAAGAAGGCGGTCTCCGAGATCATCGGCCCCCACGCGGCTTCGTACCAACCGAGGGAACCATCCTCGTACAACACCTGCAGATGGCCGTAATTGTACATCGACGGGGCGATTTCATTGGACAGGCGCAGGCCCATGCCGCGGACTTCGACGGCCTTGGCATCGGTGATCTGGCACATGACATCGACATAGTGCACGCCGCAATCGACGATCGGCGGGGTGGTCTCCATCAGCGACTTGTGCGTCATCCAGGTTGGGCCGCTGGATTGCTGATTGAGGTTCATGCGGAACACATAAGGGCCGCCGAGCTTGCGGGCTTCGGAAATCAACCGGATCCAGGACGGATGGTGGCGTAAGATATACCCGACCACCAGCTTCTTGCCCGCCTTCCTCGCCGCTGCCACGACGCGTTCAGCATCGGCCACCGTCGTTGCCAGCGGCTTTTCGATGAAGACATCGCAGCCTGCCTCGAAGGCCATGACGGCATAGTCGGCATGGCTGTCGGAGTAGGTGCAGATCGAGCAGAGATCAGGTTTTAACTCTTTGAGGGCCGTGGCAAAATCCGGATGGATCGTATAGCCGCCAAGCTCCGGCGCCAGCACCGGCTTGGAGCGATTGACGAGGCCGACGATCTCGAAGCCGGGATTGTTGTGATAGGCCAGCGCATGACTGCGGCCCATATTGCCGAGACCGGCGACGAGGACACGGACGGGTTTGCTCATTACTTGACTGCTCCTGCGGTAATGCCGCGGATCAGCTGCCGCGAGAAGATAACGTAGAGAATAAGGACAGGGAAGATCGCCAGTGACAGGGCCGCAAGAACCGCGTTCCAATTGGTAACGAACTGGCCGATGAAGACCTGTGAGCCGAGTGTGACGGTCTTGGTGGCTTCGCCGGGCGCGAGGATCAGCGGAAACCAGAGATCGTTCCAGATCGGGATCATCGTGAAGACCGCGACGGTTGCCATGGCCGGGCGGACCAGCGGCAGGACGAGCCGGAAGAAGATCGCATATTCCGACAGGCCATCGATGCGGCCGGCATTCTTCAGGTCATCCGAGACGGTGCGCATGAATTCCGACAGGATGAAGATGGCAAGCGGCAGGCCTTGGGCGGTGTAGACGAGGATCAGTGCCGTCAGTGTGTTCACCAGACCGGCGGCGACCATGCCCTGCAGGATGGCCACAGTGCCAAGCCGGATCGGGATCATGATGCCGATGGCGAGATAGAGCCCCAGCAGCGTATTGCCCCGGAACCGGTATTCCGACAGCGCGAACGCCGCCATGGCGCCGAACAGCAGCGCAAAGAAGATCGAGACGACCGTGACGATCAGGCTGTTCTGGAAATAACCGATGAAATCGCCCTGTTTCAGCACTGTGGTATAACCGATCAGGCTGAACGTCTCCGCTGTCGGCAGAGCCAACGGTGTGCGGAAAATGGCGTTCTTGTCTTTCAGCGAATTGACGATCGTCAGAACGACCGGAAACAGCGCGACCACTGTATAGGCTGCGAGGGCCAGGTGAACGAAACCCGAGCGCAGCGGCGAGATGCGTGCTTTTGACATGGGCCCATTCCCCTTAGAACTGGTAGCGGCGAACGCGCCGCTGGATGCCGAAGAGATATAGCGAGACGCCGGCCAGGATGATCAGGAACATCACGGTGGCGATGGTGGCGCCCATCGAGCGGTCACCAAGCTGCAGTTGGAAGCCGAAGAAGGTCCGGTAAAGCAGCGTTCCGAGAATGTCGGTCGCCCCGTCCGGCCCGGCAAGTGCGCCTTGCACGGTGTAGATCAGGTCGAACGCATTGAAATTGCCGACGAAGGTCAGGATCGAGACCATGCCGATGGCGGGCAGGATCAGCGGCAGCTTGATCTTCCAGAACTGGCTCCAACCGGTGATACCGTCACATTCGGCAGCCTCGATAACTTCGTCCGGGATGTTCAGAAGGGCGGCATAGATCAACATCATCGGAATGCCGACATTCTGCCAGACGGAGATCAGCGAGACTGTAATCAGCGCCGAGCCGGGCTTGCCGAGCCACGGCCCGAAGAAGGCCTTCAGGCCGACGAGATCCATGAAGAACGGCGTAATACCCCAGATCGGCGAGAGGATCAGCTTCCAGATGAAGCCGACGATAACGAAGGACAGGACCGTCGGCATGAAGATTGCTGTCCGATAGAAGGCCGCAAGCCTGAGCTTGGGGATCGACAGCATGGCGGCAAGTGCAATGCCGAGCGGATTCTGCACCAGCATGTGGATTGTAAAGAAGATGAAGTTGTTCTTCAGCGCCCGCCAGAAATCGGCGGCCCAGCGCTCATCCCCGAACAGGACCTGGAAATTGGCGAGACCGACGAACGTGGATTGCCCGTCGACCGTATTGAACAGCGACAGACGCAGCGTTTCGATCAGCGGCAGGATCATCACGGCGGAATAGACGATGAAAGCCGGCAACAGGAAAACAAGGATATGCCAACGTCTCGGCCGCGCCGAGATTTGCATGCTGTCCTCAGACGATATGGCGCTGCTCATGGCTTCTGCCGCTCCGACCCGTTTTTCGTCGATCGCCGCGATGTGCGGCAAGGCCTGCGCTGCCGGTCCCCGCGGCGCGTGCCATCACCAGCAAGCCCGAAGGCGCTGGCAGGATGTGATTTCAGGTTACATGTTTTTGGCTGGACGCTTTGCTTTTTGCAAGGACATCCCGCGTCAAGTGCAGCCCCTCATCCGCCTTCTCGGGCACCTTCTGCCGGTAACGCGCAGAAGGGACAAGCTGCAAACTTCGGAAGTCCCCTCCCCCCTGTGAGGGGGAGGGTTAGGGTTTGGGCTATACGCCCACGCCCGATTTACTTGGCAGGCTTGTACCAGCTGTCGAGGCCCTTCTGCAGCTTTTCGCCAGCAACTTCCGGCGTATCGGTGCCGTTGATGACGTTGGCCGATTCAACCCAGGTCTCGTTTTCGAGGTTCGGGGTGCCACGCGACAGGATCTGGTAGGTCGAGCGGATGGTCGGCTTGCACTTTTCGCGCCAGGAAACGAATTCCTGTGCGAGTGGGTCGGCCATCTTTACCGGTGTCGAGTTCAGGCTGAAGAAGCCCGGCAGCGAGTTGGCATAGATGTCGGCGAATTCCGGCGAAGCGATCCAGGTGAGAAGCTTCTTGGCTTCTTCCGGATGCGCGCTCTTGGCGTTCAGGCCAACGCCGATGTCGTTGTGGTCGGAGATGTAGCAAGCATCGCCTGCGGCCTTAACCGGCGGCGGGAAAGCCCCCATCTTGAACTGGGCCTGCGTGTTGAACAGGCCGATTTCCCACGAGCCGGCCGGGTAGATGGCAGCGCGGCCGAGCGTGAAGAGGTTCTGGCTGTCCGGATAGGTCTGGGCTTCGAAGCCGTCGCCGAGGTAATCCTTCCACTTGGCAAGAACCTTGTAGGGTTCGACCCAACCGGCGTCCGTCAGCTTCTGCTCGCCCTTGATCAGGGCAGCGCGGCCTTCTTCACCCTTCCAGTAGGTCGGGCCGATGTTCTGGTAGCCCATGGTCGCGGCTTCCCAAAGATCCTTCGTGCCCATGGCGAGCGGAATGTAGGTGCCGTCAGCCTTGATCTTGTCGAGCGCTGCGAAGAAGTCGGCTTCCGTCGCCGGGATGGCGATGCCGAGCTTGTCGAAGGCATCCTTATTGTAGATGAAGCCATGAATAACCGATGCCATCGGTACGCAGAAAGCAACCGAACCATCGTCTGTCGTCCAGGCGGACTTGGCGACCGGCGAGAAATTCTCCATGCCGGCAAGACCGGTCAGGTCAGCCAGGTGCTTCTTGTTGTAAAGCTCAAGCGAAGCATCGAACGGGCGGCATGTGACGAGGTCACCGGCCGAACCGGCATCGAGCTTGGCGTTCAGCGCAGCGTTATACTCGGTCGGGGCAGTCGGCGCGAAGACGACCTTGATGCCCGGATGCTTGGCCTCGAAAGCCGGAATGAGCTTTTCCTGCCAGATGGCCAGGTCATCGTTGCGCCAGCTTTCGATCGTCAGCGTGACGTCCTCGGCATGCGCCAGCCCGGCGGAACCGAGGATGCTGGATGCAAGCAGCAGGCCTTTCAAGGTAGTGCGGGTCATTACGTTCTCCCTCATTGTGCGCCATTTTTGGCGCGGTTTTAAAACCCTTGGACTCAATGTGCCGCGACAGCAGACAATGCGCGGCGCAAGTTTTGACCGGCCTCAGCAAGCGCTGCTTCCGCAGCGACCACATCCTTTGCCCCAGCGGCAAGAAGAATGGCGATCTTTACCGAGCCAGAAGATGTCGTCAGATAATGGCCGGCTTCCGTGGCGCCGATCCCGGCAATATCGGAAACGATGCGGATGGCACGGCCACGCAGTTTTGCATTGTCAGCCTTCAGATTGACCATATGTCCATCGTAGACATGACCGAGCTGAATACCGACAAGCGTCGAAAACATGTTGAAGGCGATCTTCTGCGCGGTGGCTGCGCCCATGCGGGTCGATCCGGAGATAACCTCGGGCGGCGTCTGCAGCAGAATAGAGACTTCGGCATTCTGGAAGAGCAGGGCTCCGGGATTGTTGGCCATGGCAATGACGCGTGCGCCCCGCTCGCGGGCCTCGTCGGCTGCCGCAAGCGCATAAGGCGTCGAGCCGCTGGCCGACACCGAAATCAGACAATCTCCCGCGCCAATACCGGCATCGCGCACATCCTTGCGGGCCAGCTCCATATCGTCTTCATATCCACCGGCGAGATCGGTAAGGCTCGCGGCACCGCCAGCAAGAAGCACCACGACCTTGTCGAGCGCAATTCCATAGGTACCGGGCAATTCCAGCGCATCGGTCATAGCCATAAGGCCTGAACTGCCGGCACCGGCATAGGCCAAACGCCCGCCATTGGCGAGCGCGGCGGCAGCGATCTGCGCGGCAGCGGCGATGGACTCGATAGCAGAATCAACAACTTTGGCCGCTGCCTGCTGGCCGGACGCAAGCACACGCAGAGCAAGCGCCGGATGCATTACATCCAGCCCCATCGCCTTGTCGTGACGCTCCTCGGTTTTCACTGACGGCATGCGCTTATCTCCCTCTTCGCAAATTAATGCCAAAAAAATACCAATTGTCTAGGAAAAATTCGATTTTAGCTGAATAAAATTTCCATTTTCTAAAATAATTTATATATTTCAGTTTGTTAATCGATAAATCCAATTAAAGACCAAAATCCTCTTGGTAAATGGTATTTTTTTGGTATCCTTTTTCCCGGAGGTATCCATGCCACATTACATTCTGGGAATCGACGGCGGGGGCACGAGTTGCCGCGCGGCTGTAGCGGGCGCCGATGGGCGTATCCTCGGGCGCGGCAAAAGCGGCGCTGCCAACATCCTGACCGATCCCGATAACGCCCTGATCCATATCGTCAGCGCAGCCACTGCAGCATTCGAGGAAGCAGGCATTGCTCCTTCGGAAATCGGTTCAGCCTGTGCGCTGGTCGGGGTTGCCGGCAGCAATGTCGGCGATGCCGTGCATTATGTGAAGGAACGCTTGCCGTTCGCGAAGGCCGACATCGAATCCGATGGGCTGATCGCGCTGCAGGGCGCACTCGGCGATAGTGACGGCGCGGTGGCCATTCTTGGCACCGGTTCCATCTATATCTCCCGCCAGGGAGATGAGGTCCGCTATATCGGCGGATGGGGGTTCCAGATCGGCGACCTTGGCAGCGGCGCCCGGCTTGGCCACGCGCTTCTGCAGGAAAGCGTTCTTGCCTTCGACCGGATTCATCCATCGTCGCCGCTGACGGATGCCGTGATGGCGGAATTCAACAATGATCCGCGCGAGGCTGTGGAGTTTGCCCGCGCTGCGGTACCCGGCGAATTCGGCCGGTTCGCACCGAAGATATTCGACTATGCGGCCCGCAACGATCCGGTGGCGATCGCCTTACTCAAGGGCTGCGCGCAAACCGTCGATGAGGCTCTGGATGCCCTGGTGGCCCAGGGTAGCCGCAAGCTCTGCCTGCTGGGCGGCCTGGCACCGATCTATCGGCCGTGGCTTGCCGAACGGCATCAGCCTTTGTTCATCGAACCCGAGGCAGACGCCCTGACCGGCTCGGTGGCGCTGGCTGCCAAGCGGTTTGTGACGGGATCTGCCACATGACCCAGCATCTCGAAGCCATATTGCCATTGGACGGCCTGCAGGCCGGGGGCTCCGGCCCCCTTTATCTCAAGCTGCGGCAATCGCTGGAAGAAGCCATTTTGTCGGGAAAGCTCAATCATGGCGACGCCCTGCCGCCAGAGCGGGATCTCGCCGACTATGCCAGCATCAGCCGCGTGACGGTGCGCAAGGCAGTCGACGATCTGGTCAAGGACGGTTTGCTGGTGCGCCGCCACGGATCCGGAACCTTTGTCGTCAAGCCGGTTCACCGCGTCCAGCAATCGTTGTCGCGCTTGACATCGTTTACCGAGGATATGTCACGCCGGGGGCTGGTGACGACGGCGCAATGGATCGAGCGCGGACTGTACCATCCCTCGCCGGATGAAATGATGGCGCTTGGCCTGCCCGCCGATGCGCTGGTGGCGCGGCTTGGCCGACTACGTATCGCCGATGATATGCCGCTTGCGATCGAGCGGGCCAGTGTTTCCGCAGAGTTCCTGCCGGATCCCGTCCGGGTCGGCACATCGCTCTATGCCGAACTCGACAAGACCAAATCGCGGCCTGTGCGCGCCGTGCAGCGCATTTCCGCCTGCAGCCTGAAGGATCCGGATGCGGCGATGCTGGGCGTGCCGGCCGGTTCCGCCAGCCTGTCCATCGAACGCATTTCCTACCTCGCCTCCGGCCGCGTGGTAGAATTCACCCGCTCGCTCTATCGGGGCGACGCCTATGATTTCGTCGCCGAACTGACTTTGTCGGATTCCTGAGAGCGGCCCAGATAAGAAAGACATGACCATGCAAACCAACATGCGGCGCGAAATCAACGAAATCCCCGAAGCGGCAGCGCGTCTTCTTGAACAGTCCAAGGCAGCGGTCAAGGAAACCGGCGCAGCTCTGCGTGCGAAAGACCCGGCGTTTTTCGTAACGATTGCCCGTGGTTCGTCCGACCATGCCGCACTGTTCCTGAAATACGCGATCGAGCTTTCGACCGGACGGCCCGTCGCCTCGCTCGGCCCATCGCTTGCTTCAATTTACGGCGCCAAGATGCAGCTTCAGGGCGCAGCATCGATCGCCATCTCGCAATCGGGCAAGAGCCCGGACATCGTCGCAATGGCCGAGGCGGCAACCAAGGCCGGCGCCGTGACGATCGCACTGACCAACACCCTGCCCTCACCGATCTCGGAAGCCAGCACCCATCCGCTCGATATTCTCGCCGGGCCGGAAATCGCTGTTGCTGCAACCAAGTCCTATGTCAATTCGATCGTTGCCGGCCTTGCCATCCTTGGTGAATGGACGGGAGACACCGCCCTCCAGCGTGCCGTCGCCGATCTGCCTGCCCAGTTTGCCAAGGCGGTGAAGCTCGACTGGCAATCGCTGGCCGATGAACTTGGTGACGCGGAATCACTGTTCGTGCTCGGCCGCGGTCCGGCGCTCGCCATCGCCAGCGAGGCCGCGCTGAAATTCAAGGAGACGTCCGGCATGCACGCCGAAGCCTATTCGGCGGCGGAAGTGCTGCATGGGCCGGTGGCGCTGGTCGAAAAACGTTTTCCGGTGATCGGCCTTGCTGCGCGTGATGCTGCGGAAGGGTCGGTTACCGGCATTCTTGACGGCCTGGCTGCCAAGGGTGCGCTCGCCTTTGCGACCTCGTCGGAAGCGAAGGCGGCAAAGGCTCTGCCGTTCGTGGCAACCGGTCATCCGATTACCGATGCGCTGGCCCTGATCATTCCGTTCTACGGCTTCGTTGAATCCTGGTCGCGTTCACGCGGCCTCAATCCTGACGCGCCGGTCGCTCTCAAGAAGGTTACGGAAACGCGATGACCGCACAAAAAGCTATCACCGGAGCCCGGATTTTCGACGGCCTGTTCTGGCATGATGGCCAGTCACTGCTGCTGGATGGTGGAACGATCACCGGTATCCTGCCGCAGAGCGACCTGCCTGCCGGGACAGAAATTGTCCCGGCCGATAGCCAGTTGCTTGTACCCGGCTTTATCGATCTGCAGGTGAATGGCGGTGGTGGCGTGATGCTGAACGACCGGCAGGACGTCGATGCCATCCGGACGATCTGCGCTGCTCACGCGAAGTTCGGCACGACCGCTCTGCTTCCGACGCTGATCACCGACACATTCGAGATTCGCGCCCGCACCATTGCGGGCGGCAGGCAGGCCAAGGCGGAGAATGTACCCGGATTCCTGGGTTTGCATCTGGAAGGGCCGCACCTTTCCGTTGCCCGCAAGGGCGCTCATGACCCGGCCCTGATCCGTCCGATGGATCAGGCCGATCTCGACGCGTTGCTCGAATGCGCCGGGGATTTTGATGCCATCATGGTAACGGTGGCACCCGAAAACACGACCGCATCGCAGGTTTCAGCGATGGCCGAGGCCGCTATCATCGTCAGCCTTGGCCACACGGATTCTGGCTACAAGACCGTCGTTGAGTATGCCAAGGCTGGCGCGCGTACAGTGACGCATCTGTTCAACGCGATGAGCCCGCTCGGCCATCGCGAACCGGGTGTTGTTGGTGCAGCTCTCGATATTGGCAGCCTGCATGCCGGCATCATTGCCGATGGCTTTCATGCCGATCCGGTATCGATGGGCATTGCATTACGCGCCAAGAATGGCCCCGGCCGCATCTTCATCGTCACCGATGCGATGTCGACGATCGGCTCCGAGCAGACAAGTTTCCTCCTGAACGGCCGCGAGATCTTCCGCAAGGGCGGGCGCCTGACATTGGCCGACGGCACGCTGGCAGGCGCCGATATCGACATGCTCGCTTCTGTGCGTTTTGCCCATGAAAAGCTGGATCTGCCGCTCGACGAGGCGCTACGGATGGCATCGGCCTATCCCGCCGACGCTGCAGGTGTAGCCGCCCGGAAAGGCAGATTGTTGCCCGGTCTCGACGCGGACTTCGTGCTTTTGACCGAGAGCCTGGACATGGCCTCGACGTGGATTGGCGGGACGCGCGTTTTCCAAGCCTAAGCTTCGAGATATCGAGATATCAGGGCGCGGCGGACAGCCGCGCCTTCAGCGTCCGCACGGCCTGTTCATCCGTCTGCTTTGCGCTGCGCGCAACAAAGCCAAGCGATACCAGACGGGCATCCGAAGCCGGCTTTTCCACCGAACAGGACGAGTGAACCTCTGTTACCGGAAGACGGGACAGGAGGCCGCCGACCGTCTCCAGCGTCACCCCCGAACCGGGCATGATCGAGATGCGGCCCTTTGCGGCCGCAACAATTCCGGCCAGTGCATCAGCACCGTCAGAGGCTCGTTTCGCACCACCGGAAGTCAGGATACGCTCGAAACCGAGGTCCACCGCGATCTCGACGGCCTCGGAAAAATCCGGCACCAGATCGAAGGCGCGATGCAGGGTCAGGCCCAATCCATGCGCGTGATCCACCAGCGTCCTGAGCGCTTCTTTATCGAGGCTTCCATCGGGGCGGCTGGCGCCGAGAACGACCCCTGCGAGACCTGCTGACCGGGCCGCTTCGATTTCGACGCGCATCACATCCATGTCACCGGCATCGAAAACAAAATCGCCCGGCCTTGGCCGGATCATCGCGTAAACGGGAATATCAACTTTGCCCGCCAGGGCCATCAGGCCCAACGAAGGCGTAAGCCCGCCGACGGACAGAGCCGAGCACAATTCGATGCGATCAGCGCCGCCATCGACAGCAGCCCGCAGGCCGGCCGCATCGTCGACGCAGACTTCCAGAAGAATATTTGTCATGATGCTTCTCCTGCGAGACCAAGAACGGCGGCGCCGATCAGTCCCGGTTCGATCCGGCATTCGCCCGGCACCACCAGTGAGCGGTCGAACTTGCGCAGGATTCGGCCCCGAACAGACTTGTCGATTTCGGCGATCAGTGGTGTCACGTTGGACAGGCCGCCGCCGACGGGGACGATCGTCGCCCCGGTGATATTGACCGTCAGCGCCAGGGGCGAACTGATGAGGTCAACGAGCACATCGATGGTACGAGCGGCTTCCACATCGCCGTTCTGCCAAAGCGCGGTGATCTCATGGCTTTCCAGGGTCTTGCCGTGCAAGGTCAGGTGCAAACGTTCCATGCCACGGGCGCCGCCGATCGTATCGACGCAGCCACGCTGGCCGCAGCCGCACTCGAAAATGGGAATCGCAACCGGTGGCGTACCAGCCATGGAGGCGACCGCCGGGCCATGGCCCCATTCGCCGGCGAACCCGCCTTCCGCATTGATAAGCCGGCCGTCCACCACCAGGCCGCCGCCGACGCCAGTACCGAGAATCGCTCCAAGCACGATGCGGTAACCGCGCCCGGCACCGGCCCCCGCCTCCGCCAGTGCGAAACAATCCGCGTCATTGGCGATCAACACAGGCAGTCCAAGCAAAACGGAAAGTTCCGCACCAAGCTCGCGCCCGTCGATGCAGGGAATATTGGCGCATTTGATCGCCTGCGTTTCGGGATCAACGACACCGGTGATCGATATGGCGATGCGGTCAGGCGCTTCGCCCGCTTCCGCAATGACATCGCGAAGCGTACCGACAAAGGCGTTGAAATCATCGAGCGGCGTGATGCGGCGTTCCAGCGGTTCGATCCGGTCGGCCGCATGGGCAACGGCGCCCTTGATGGCAGAGCCGCCAATATCGAAGCAGACGATCATGCGTCGCCCCGGATGATGGCTTCGGCCGAAAGTGCCACGGAAAGCAGATTGTCATCGGCGTTGCGAAGGCCGGAGAGAAGAAAGCCGACCGGCATGCCGGCATCGCCCGTGCCGCAGGGGATAGAGACGCCACAGCCGTCAAGGAAATTGCCGATGGATGTGTTGCGCAATGTCCGGCCATTGATCTTGAAAAACAGATCATCATCGGCAAGCAGCGGCGCGATCGGCGGCGCCACATGCGGCAGGGTCGGATGGATGACGAGTTCTCCGGAATCCAGACTTTCGGTGAAAGCTGCGATCAACCGCTGGCGGGCGTCAGCGATGGCAATGTAATCTGCCGTCGTGGTCTTTTCGCCCAGCCGTGTGCGGGCGACGACCCGATGATCCATGCGGGCAGCCTCCGGGCCTTCCAGCCGCGCCTTGTGGAGCGCGAACGCTTCAGCCGTGACCAGTGCACCATGGCGCGCCGTAATCTCGAAAATCTCGGCAAAAATCGGGAAGGCCCGCCGCTTGACCCGGGCACCGGCCTGCTCCAGCCGCAAAACCGCAGCCTCGAATGCGGCCACGACACCCGGTTCGGCATCATCGAAGACGACTGTCTCAGGAATGACAAGCTTCAAGCCGCTTAAATCCGTCCGGCGGATATCCGGCGCGGTGCGCCCGCGCATGGCTGCATCGATCCAGACGGCGTCCTGCACGGTGCGGCAGAGCGGGCCGAGTGAATCGAGGCTCTTTGCCAGCGGGAAGACACTTTGCATGGAATAGCGTCCACGCGTCGCCTTGTAGCCGACAATGCCATTGAACGCGGCGGGAATGCGGATCGAGCCGCCGGTATCCGTACCGATCGCCACCGGTACCAGACCGGCTGCCACGGCCACGCCGGACCCGGCCGACGAGCCACCGGGGATGCGCGGCACATCGCGCGATGCCGGGTTATGGGCCGTTCCATAGTGCGGGTTGATGCCGAGGCCGGAAAAGGCGAATTCGCTGAGATTGGTGCGGCCGATACTGACCATTCCGGCACCAGCAAGCGCCGTAACGACAGCAGCATCGGCGGATGCGGGCGCGGCATCGGCCAGCACAGCGGATCCCGCGGTCGTTACCGATCCCTTCGTGTCGAACAGATCTTTCCAGGCGACCGGAATGCCATCAAGCAAACCGAGAGACCGCCCCGAACGAAGGCGTTGCGAGGACAATCTGGCTTCCGAGAGCGCCTGTTCATCCAGCAATTCCGTGAAAATCGATTGATCCTTGTAGCCAGCTATCTTTTCCAGGGAAGCCTTTGCCAGGTCGACCGGATCGAGCGCGCCGGATTGCAGCAGCACCGACAGGCCCGCTACCGACATATTTATGTTCACTCCATCCATCGTCTCAACACTCCACAACTGCTTGTGCTGGCATCATAACGGTGCAGCACCGGTTTTGGCAGCAAAAACAGCGTCCTTCGCACATGATTTTCGCGGACTTTTCAAAGCCGCAGGCCTCGCGGTCTTGCCCGCAAGCCATGCCCCGCCTACATGCGCAGACAGCGGCACGAACGCCCTCAAAGGAGATACCGGATGATACTCGACGCGGCGCGGCTTTCCTTTGCCAATCTTTTCGCGCCCGAAACGCGCTCGGTCTTCTGGAAGGTGTTGGGGCTGACGCTGCTGGCGCTGATTGGCCTGTGGCTCGCCTTGCGCGAACTGTTCATCTACCTTGCCTTGCCGTGGCTTGACGCGTTGTTGCCCGGAACACCCGGCTGGGCGGGATGGCTGACATTCGTTGTCGGTATTTTTGCAAGTCTCGGTCTTGCCTTGGGGCTAGCGTTGCTTCTTGCGCCGGTAACGGCGCTGATTGCCGGCTTCTTCCTTGATGACGTCGCGGAAGTTGTCGAAAAACGCGATTACCCGAACGAACCGGCGGGCCGTGCTTTGCCGCTGGGAGAGGCGATTGCCGGCACGCTGAAATTTCTCGGCGTCATCATCGCCGGCAACATCGTTGCTCTCTTTCTGTTGCTGATCCCCGGCATCAACTTGATCGCCTTCTTTCTCGTCAACGGCTACCTGCTCGGCCGGGAATTCTTCGAGTTTGCGGCGATGCGTTATCGCTCCCCGGCGGAAGCCCGGCTTTTCCGCGCCAAACATGCCGGCACAGTCTTCCTCAGCGGCCTCGTGCTTGCTGCATTTCTGGCCGTGCCGCTTCTCAATCTGCTGACCCCGCTCTTTGCCGCCGGCATGATGGTTCATCTGCACAAGAAACTGTCGCAGCGCGACCCGGAGTTTCAACGGCAGATCAACTCCGGCAAATCGTCGTTTGGCCGATAGTTGTCCAATTTGTCTATATTGACAAATTGTCAATATAGACGGATAAGGCCTTATGTCTCATCCGCTCACTCCTTTCATCCCAGTCTGCGACGCCGTCGCCACGCTGTTTTCCCCGCATGTGGAAGCGGTCCTGCATGACCTTGAGACGGGATTGATCTTCCATATCGCCAACGCCTTTTCCAGGCGCCGACCGGGGGACAGTTCGCTCAACGAGGCCGGACTGGTTTCGACCCTGGATGCGGATGTGATCGGCCCCTACGGCAAGTCCAATTGGGATGGCCGCAGGCTGAAGGCGATCACTTCCGTACTGCGTGATGCTGTGGGCAAGCCGATCGGCCTTCTTTGCATCAATCACGATATCGAGGCCTTTGCCGGAATCTTCGACCAGTTGAAATCGATGATGAATGTTGCAGCGCCAATGCAAAAGGCATCGGCACTGATGGCGGATGACTGGCGCGAAGCGGTGAATTCCGTGATCGGCGAATTTCTTGCGACGCACAAGACCAGTCTCGCGGGCCTGACCAATTCCGACACGGACAGCCTTCTTGCGCTACTCGACGCCCGCGGCGTCTTTGCCATCCGCAAAGCTGTTCCCTATGTTGCCGAAATCCTGAAACTGTCGAGAGCGACGATCTACAACCGCCTTGGCGCAATCCGCCAGAAACAGGACGCTGCCGTTCAAGGAGAACCGCGATGACCAAGCCTATGCGCGATTTTGTGCTCGAAACGTTCATGTCGAAATGGGAGTTCACCGCCAAATATAACATGACGGCCTCGGATGCTGAGAGCATGCGCCTGCCGGAGCTTCTGGCAATGGCCAGTGACGAAGACCGCACCGATTTCGAAAATCTCAGCCTTGGCTACACCGAAACCTTTGGCGCACCGGTGCTGCGCCAGGAAATCGCGCGGACCTACGACACGGTTCAACCGGAAAACCTGATCTGCTTTGCCGGCGCCGAGGAAGCGATCTATGTCGCGATGAAGGTGCTCTTGACGCCGGATGATCATGCCATCGTCATTACGCCCAACTATCAGGCCGCCGAAACCTTGCCGCTGAGCATCTGCGCGGTGACGGGCGTGGCCTTGGATATCAACAATGACTGGAACCTCGACCTCGGCAAGATTGAGGCCGCGATCCAGCCGAACACCAAGCTGATCTCGATCAATTTTCCCAACAACCCGACCGGCAAGATCCTGCCGCATACGACATTTCATGCTCTCATCGAAATCTGCCGCAAGCATGGTATCTGGCTGTTCAGTGACGAGGTCTACCGGCTGATCGAGAAGGACGAGGCACTGCGCCTACCGCAGGCTGTCGATGCCTATGAGCGAGGAATCTCGCTGAATGTCATGTCGAAGGCTTATGGGCTTCCGGGCCTTCGGATCGGCTGGCTGGCCTGCAAGGACGCGGAATTCCTGACACGTTGCGAACGTTACAAGCACTTCCTGTCGATCTGCAATTCCGCTCCTTCGGAAGTTCTGGCCCGTATCGCGCTGAAGAACCGCGACAGGATCTTGGCCCGGACACGTGCTATCGTTCGCGCCAACATCACCGAGTGGAACACGTTTTTCGCCGATTTTCCGCATCTGTTCGACTGGCGCGAGCCGGACGGCGGTTGCGTTGCGTTCATCCGCTACAAGGGGCCGGAAGGTGTCGAGGAGTTTGCCCGGCGCGCGGTCGAGGAGGCCGGCGTGTTCTTCCTGCCCTCCAGCGTCTATCACTCGGAACTCACGCCCGTGCCGCCAAACTGCCTGCGCGTCGGTTTCGGCCGCCTGCATGTGCCGGAGGGCATCACCGTTCTGCGCAACTGGCTGAACCGCAACAGCCTGTAGACCGATCCGGCTAGAGGTCGGCCTCGCGCAGGCGGTAGCCGACGCCGGTTTCGGTGGTGATATATTGCGGCTGGTCCGGCGTTGCCTCGATCTTCTGGCGAAGCTGGCGCACATAGACGCGCAGATACTGCACGTCATCGGCATTGCCCCAGACCTCCTTCAGCAGGAATTTGTGGGTCAGCACCTTGCCGGCATGCTGCACCAGCATGCGCAGGATATCATATTCCTTCGGCGAGAGTTTCACCTCGCGGCCATCGACCTTGACGATACGCTTGACCAGATCGACCGACAGGCCGCCGGTCTGGAACAACGGCTTTTCACCCTGCTGCTGCAACCGATGGCGCAGCGCCACGCGGATGCGCGCCACCAGTTCGTTCATGCCGAAGGGTTTGGTCACGTAATCGTCGGCACCGAGTTCCAGTGCCTTGACGATCCCGGCCTCATCGGTACGGCTTGACAGGATGACGATCGGCAGCGTCAGCCCTTCCTCGCGCCAGCCCTGCAACAGATCGTGGCCAGCCGCATCCGGCAGGCCGAGATCGAGCAGGATGAGATCGGGCAGCTCCGCCTTGACACTGTCCCGCGCCGCCTTGCCGTTTCCGGCCTCGATGACATCGTAGTCCTGCGTGGCCAGCCCCACCCGCAACAGCCGGCGGATAGGCGGCTCGTCGTCGACGACCAGGATCTTGACTGCGGAAAGTGTCATTTCATGTCCTTGAGATTGGGCGCATCCGGCAACAGTGGCAGGCTGACCGTAAAGATCGCGCCGGAGCGGTCAGTACGGTTTTCGGCGGCGATGGTGCCGCCCATCGCCTCGACGAACCCCCGGCAAATGGACAGGCCAAGCCCGGTCCCGGCCCGCACGTGATCGCCCTTGCGCACCCTGTAAAACGTATCGAAGACCCGTTCCAGATCTCCTTGCGGAATGCCCGACCCTTCATCTGAAATCCGGATAAGGACCTGCTCGCCATTGCTTTCCGCCCGGACGCTCACCCTTGATCCTTCGGGCGCATATTTGGCGGCGTTGTCGAGCAAGTTGAACAGAACCTGCTCGAACAGCACCGGATCGACCCTGATCATCGGCAGGTTGGCGGGAACGTCAACATCGACGCTGTGACCAGCCAGAATCTTCTTCGCCCGGCGCAGGGCGCTCCCGACAATATCACCGGTATAATGAAACGCGGAATTCGGCTGCATGGCACCGGATTCGATCCGGGTCATGTCGAGCAGATTGGCGATGAACCGGTTCAGCCGTTCGGATTCGTCGGTCACGGTGGTCAGAAGTTCGACACGGTCTTCCTCCGGAAGCGCAGACTGATAGTCACGCAATGTTCCGGCAGCCCCCATGATGGCGGCGAGCGGCGTCTTCAGGTCGTGCGAAATCGAGGTCAGCAATGCCGAACGCAGGCGCCCGGCTTCTTCGACCAGCCGCGCATTATCGACATCGGCGACAAGCTGCACGCGCTCGATGGCAAGCGCTGCCTGATCGGCGAGCGCATCCAGCAGCCGCTGCTGTTCGGGGCTCAAGAGTGGCCCCTGACGGTCATTGTCGAGGCCGATGACACCGACGGCGGTGCGGCCGGTGCGCAACGGCACATAAAGGCGTTTTGCGCCCGGCAGCGTATCGGCGCCGCGTCCAGCGGCGCGATTGTGCTCCCAGGCCCAGCGCGCTGCAGCAATATCGGCGTCGTCAAGCGTATCATCCGGCGGATAGCCGGCTTTGACCGCGATCGTTCCCTCTTCCGGCAGGAGCAGCACCACCCGCAGCTTCAGCATCGAGGCAAGCTGGAACGCCGTCGCCCACAACACGTCGTCCAGGGTACCGGTCCCTGCCAGCTTCTTGCTGAAGAGATAGAGGTCTTCGGTGGTGCGTGCGCGCAGGCGAGCGGCGGCGGCCTGCCGCTGGACGCTGGCCGTCAGGTTGCTGGCGATGATCGCCACGATGAAGAAAAGAATGAACGCGACAACGCTGTCGGGATCGCTGATATCCAGCGTATAAAGCGGCTGCAGGAAGAAGAAATTCAACGAGACCGCACTGACGACGCTGGCATAGAGAGCCGGCCGCAAACCTTCGGTCACCGCCGTAGTCAAAACCGCCATCAGGAAGACGAGTGCAATGTTGCGCACATCAAGGGACTGGTCGAGCAGAAAACCCACGGCCAGGGCACAACCGACATAGAGCGTCGCCAGTGCATAGGGCCTGATCTTGAACTGGACGGGTGCCGGGGCAGTCTTGACGCCCGTTCCAATGGGTTCGCCTTCCCGATCGTCACCAGCGATGACATGAACGCTGATATTGCCGGCGCGCCGGATCAATCGGCTGGTCACCGAACCATGCAGCCATTCCCGCCATCCCGATGTTTTCGGCGTTCCGGCGATGATATGGGTGACATTGCTGGATGTGGCGACACGGACGATTTCCTCCGCTTCGTCGGAGCCCGGCCTTGTCAGCGCTTCGGCCCCCAGCCGCTCAGCCAGCCTTAACGTCGCGGCGATACGGTCGCGCGCGGCCTCAGATAAGTGAACCGATCGCGCCGTTTCCACATGTAGCGCCACCAGCGGCGCGCGCAGACGGTCGGCCAGCCGGGCGGCGTAGCGCACCAGGGATGCGCTGCGGGCCTGGTCATCGACACAGACCAGCACCCGGTCACCGGCCGCCCAAGGGCCGGAAATCGCATGCGCCTGCATATGCGTCAGCAGCTGGTCATCAACCCGCTGCGCGGTCTGGCGCAGTGCAAGTTCGCGCAGTGCCGTCAGGTTTCCGGGCGAAAAGTAATTTTCGAGGGCTCGTTGCGCCGTCTTCGGGATATAGACCTTGCCGTCATGCAGACGCTTGATCAGGTCTTCCGGCGTCAGATCGATGATCTCGATATCGTCGGCCCGGTCGATGATCGAATCCGGCACGGTTTCGCGCACACGAATGCGGGTAATCTGGGCAACGACATCGTTGAGGCTTTCGACATGCTGGATATTCAGAGTCGAGTAAACGTCGATGCCGCGCGACAGCAGCTCCTGCACATCCATGTAGCGTTTTGGATGCCGGCTACCGGGTGCGTTGGTATGCGCCAGTTCATCGACCAGAACGAGACCTGGACGGCGGGCAAGAATGGCATCGATATCCATTTCTTCAAGATGGCGGCCCTTGTAGTCGATCGGCATGCGCGCGATGACTTCGAAACCGTCAGCCAGCGCCTGGGTCTCCTTGCGGCCATGCGTTTCGACCACGCCGATCACGACATCGACGCCATCGGCTTGCTTGGCATGGCCGGAGGTCAGCATTTCGTAGGTCTTGCCGACGCCGGGCGCCGCCCCCAGAAAGATCTTCAGACGGCCGCGTGTTTCCTGCTCCGCCCGCTGCAACAGGGCGTCGGGAGATGGTCTTCCATCCATGTCACGGACATCGTCCCGCATGCGCGCTCGTCTTTCCTCATCAATGCCGAAAAGCGGCAGGATGCCGCTTTTGACTATTCCGGACATGGTCCAAAATCCCGCAGAATTTGGGACCGGTTCCGTCAATCAAATTGCCGCCGGTATCGCGCCTCGTCGTCGAAGCGCGATACCGTGACCAAACAAGGCTAGACAGCTTTATCAAGCGCCATGTTCAGCGCCAAGACGTTGACCGCCGGCTCACCGAGAATACCGAGTTCGCGCGCCTCGACGGCCTGATCGACCAGTGCGCGAACCTTGCTTTCATCCATGCCCCGCGCCTTGGCGACGCGCGGAACCTGGAAATAGGCGGCTTCCGGCGAAATGTGCGGATCAAGGCCGCTGCCCGAAGCGGTCACCAGATCCATCGGCACGGCAGCGCCGGGATTGGCAGCCTTGAGTGCTTCGGCATCTGCCTTGATCCGATCAAGCAGCTTCGGGTTGGTCGGCCCGAGGTTTGAGCCGCTGGACGAAGCCGCATTGTAGCCATCGCCTGCAGCCGACGGACGGCCATGGAAATAGATATCGCCGGTAAAGACCTGACCGATCAAGGAGGAGCCGACAACGGTGCCGTCCTTTTCGACCAGGCTGCCATTGGCCTGATGCGGGAACAGGGCCTGGGTAATGCCGGTCATGCCGAGCGGATAGGCAAGGCCGGTGATAATGGTGATGGCAACGATCATGACCAGCGCGGGCCGCAATTGTTTCAACATTTGAATGTTCCTTTAAACGAGACCAAGGGCGGTGATGGCCAAGTCGATGGCCTTGATGCCGATGAACGGGACAATGATGCCGCCAAGGCCATAGATGAGCAGGTTGCGCGACAGGAGCGCACCGGCACCAACGGCACGGTAGGCGACACCCCTCAGCGACAGCGGGATCAGCGCGACGATAACCAGCGCGTTGAAGATGATCGCCGACAGGATTGCGCTTTGCGGCGAGGCAAGGCCCATGATGTTCAGCGCCGAAAGCTGCGGATAGAAGGCCAGGAACATCGCCGGGATGATGGCGAAATACTTGGCGATATCGTTGGCGATCGAAAACGTCGTCAGCGCACCGCGGGTCATCAGCAGTTGCTTGCCGATCTCGACGATCTCGATCAGCTTGGTCGGGTCCGAATCCAGGTCGACCATGTTGCCGGCTTCGCGGGCGGCGACCGTACCGGTGTTCATCGCCACGCCGACATCGGCCTGCGCCAGCGCCGGAGCATCGTTGGTACCGTCGCCGCACATGGCGACAAGTTTGCCCTTGGCCTGTTCCTCGCGGATCAGCGACAGTTTGTTTTCCGGCGTTGCCTGGGCAAGGAAATCATCGACACCGGCTTCGGCAGCGATGGCAGCGGCTGTCATCGGGTTGTCGCCGGTGATCATCACCGTGCGGATACCCATGCGGCGCAGTTCGGCGAACCGCTCGCGGATGCCGCCCTTGACGATATCTTTCAGGTGCACCACGCCCATCAGGCGGCCATCGCGCACGACGGCCAGCGGCGTACCACCCGACTTGGCGATCTCGTCGGCAATCGACTGGATTTCGCGGACGGTATCCGGACGCGCCGCCGTATTCTGGCTGGCGACGTAGCTCAGGACCGCATCGACAGCGCCCTTGCGGATCGACGAGCCTTCGATGTCGACGCCACTCATGCGGCTCTGTGCGGTAAACGGCACGAAGGTCGCATGCAGTTGTGCCATGTCACGGGCGCGGATGCCGTATTTCTCCTTGGCCAGCACGACGATGGAACGGCCTTCCGGCGTTTCATCGGCAAGCGAGGCCAGCTGGGCTGCGTCGGCGAGGTCCTGCTGCGACACGCCGGACACCGGGTGAAGCTCGGTTGCCTGGCGGTTGCCGAGCGTGATCGTGCCGGTCTTGTCGAGCAGCAGCGTATCGATATCGCCGGCAGCCTCGACGGCGCGGCCGGACATGGCGAGCACGTTGAAGCGGACCAGACGGTCCATGCCGGCAATGCCGATGGCCGAGAGAAGCGCGCCGATCGTCGTCGGGATCAGCGTTACAAACAGGGCGACCAGGATGATGACCGGGATGGAGCCGCCGGCATAGGTGGCGAAGCTCGGGATGGTCACAACGGCCAGAACGAAAATCAAGGTCATGCCGGCGAGAAGAATGTTGAGGGCGATCTCGTTCGGTGTCTTCTGACGTTCGGCACCTTCGACCAGCGAAATCATCCGGTCGATGAAGGTCGAGCCCGCTGCGGCGCTGATACGCACCCGGATCCAGTCCGACAGCACCTGCGTGCCGCCGGTGACGGCCGAGCGGTCGCCGCCGGATTCACGGATAACGGGGGCAGATTCGCCGGTGATCGCCGCCTCGTTGACGGAGGCGACCCCTTCGATGACCTCGCCATCGGAGGGGATGATCTCGCCAGCTTCGACAAGCACGATGTCACCGACCTTGAGGCTGGTGCCGGAGACGATCTTGAAGCTCTTCAGATCCGCCCCGGTCAAAAGCTTGGCCTGGGTTTCGGTCCGGGTCTTGCGCAGCGATTCCGCCTGCGCCTTGCCCCGGCCTTCGGCAACGGCCTCGGCGAAATTGGCAAACAGCACCGTGAACCACAGCCAGATATTGAGCTGCAGCGAAAAACCGAGATTGCTGCTGCCGGTTATGAGATCGCGCAGGAACAGGACGGTCGTCAATGTCGAGACGACGGCGACGACGAACATCACCGGATTCTTGGCGAGGGTGCGCGGATTGAGCTTGTTAAACGCCGAGCCGATCGCGGGAATAAGGATGCGAGAGTCCATCAGGCTCGCAGATTTGGACTGGCTCATAAGAGAACTCCAGTTTCTTTTGTGTGTGACATCACGGTGACCGCGTCAGCCGTGGAACAATTCGGTAAAAGCGTGAGCAAGACCGCCGATCACCAGCAGGACCAGCATGAAAGCGATGATGATGCTGGTCGCCTGCGGGGGTGCCGCTCGCGGCGGATCACCGTCGCGAGGTTTGAGGAGCCTTTTGAACTTCTGCTGGAACAAGCGGTTCATGACGGCACCTAGAAGGTTTGACCCGATATCATCGCCAGGTGCTCGACGATCGGCCCGAGCGCCAGCGCCGGGAAGAAGGTGAGACCGCCGACGATCAGGATGACGCCGCAAAGCAGTCCGACGAAGAGCGGGCCATGGGTGGGGAACGTCCCTGCCGAAGCCGGCACCGTCTTCTTCATCACCAAAGAACCGGCAATGGCGAGCGCCGGAATGATCACCAGGAAGCGGCCCATCAGCATCGCGATGCCAAGCGTGATATTGTACCAGGGCGTGTTGCCGGTCAGACCGCCGAAAGCCGAGCCATTGTTGGCGGCAGCCGAGGTATAGGCATAGAGGACTTCCGAGAAACCGTGCGGTCCCGGATTTCCGATCGAGGCCACGCCTGTCGGCAGGAGGACGGCGACGGCGGTGAAGCCGAGCATGGTTGCCGGCAGGATGAGGATGGCGAGAACAGCCATCTTGACCTCCTTGGCCTCTATCTTCTTGCCGAGATATTCCGGTGTGCGGCCAACCATCAGTCCGGCGACGAAGACCGTCAGGATGACGAACATCAGGATGCCGTACAAACCCGCGCCAACGCCGCCGATAATCACTTCGCCCAGTTCCATATTGAGCAGCGGGATCAGGCCGCCCAATGCGGTGAATGAGCCGTGCATGGCATTGACGGCACCACAGGAGGCGGCCGTCGTGACGACCGCGAACAGCGAAGAAAGGACGATGCCGAACCGAACTTCCTTGCCTTCCATATTGCCACCTTCAAGGCCCATGGCATGGACCAGCGGATTGCCGGCTGCTTCAGCCCAATAGGTCACCGCGACACCGGCGAGGAAGAGCACGCCCATCGTGGCAAAGATTGCCCAACCCTGGCGCTGGTTTCCGACCATGCGGCCGAAAACATTGGTGAAGGCCGCGCCGATCGCGAAGATCGACACCATCTGGATGAGGTTGGAAATTGCGTCGGGATTCTCAAAAGGATGCGCGGAGTTCGCATTGAAGAAGCCGCCGCCATTGGTGCCGAGCATCTTGATTGCCAATTGCGAGGCGACCGGGCCGAGCGCGATGGTCTGCTGCGCACCTTCGATCGTCGTTGCCGTTAAGTAGGCGCCGAGCGTCTGCGGTACGCCGAGATAGACATAGGCAATCGTCAGTAGGATGCAGATCGGCAGAAGGATGTAGAGCGTGGCACGGGTCATATCGACCCAGAAATTGCCGATCGACTTACCGGAAGCGCGCGCAAAACCGCGGATGAGCGCAACGGCGATGGCCATGCCGGTGGCGGCAGAGGCAAAATTCTGCACCGTCAGACCAGCCATCTGCACCAGGTAGGACATCGTGCTTTCGCCACCATAGTTCTGCCAGTTGGTATTGGCGACGAAACTGGAGGCGGTGTTGAACGAAAGCTCAGGCCCAACAGCGGTCATGCCCGCAGGGTTGAACGGCAGGAAGCCCTGGAACCGCTGCAGCGCATAGAGAATGGCAAAACCGGCAAGATTGAACAGGAGCAGGGAGAACACGTAGCTCGTCCAGTGCTGCTCTTCCTTCTCGCTGGTGCCGGACAGCCGGTAGAGACCGCGTTCGACCGGAGAAAAAAGGGGCGACAGCAAGGTGCGCTCACCACCGAAGACGCGCGTCATATAGGCGCCAAGCGGCTTGATGAGCAAAATGACGATCCCGCAGAAGATGAGGATCTGGATCCATCCGTTGAGTGTCATGGCAATAACTTTCCGAACCTGGCGTTGTTAGAAGCGCTCAGGGCGAATGAGGGCGTAGGTCAGATAGGCAAGCAGAAACACGGACACGCCGGCTCCGAGCACATAATCGACAAGCATTTCTCTGAATCCTTCGAACTAGAGACGGTCGCAGGCCCGGGCATAGGCAAACGACAGCGCGAAAAACAAAACGCCGATCCCGATCAAGACAATATCCATCATCGATCCAGGCTCCTTTTGTTGAATTTCATCTTTCCCTCCTCTTCAAAGAAGGGCGGCGACGCGAAAGAGGCCCCGTTTGATCATGCTCAACGCAAGATCCGGGGCCTGAATTCCACGCTGACTATCGCCCCGAACCACATTAGTGTTCGAGACGGGGCGTCCGGGAGAGATATAAAAATCTCATAGGATTTTGCGGAAACGCACCAGCGGCAGCGCCATCGTGATGGTCATTGCCTGTTCAATACAGGGTCAGGTCGAATAACTCGCATCCGCAGAACGTTCCTGGGAGAGCCGCAACTGATACTTCCCATGTATCGTCAGGAACAACCAACAGTTCTGCATTGTGTTTCCTTATTTCGACACTTGCCACGCAAAGCAGAATCAGGACCGCCGCCCCACTTGACTTTTGGGTTACTCAAACTCAGTGATTATCCGTGCATTCTTGGGGAAACTGCATGAAATATACGCCGGTTGGTGCTGCCTTGGGAGTGCTCTGTCTCGCCATGCCGGCGCAGGCTGACCCTTTGCCGCGCCCATCCCCGGCTGCCGGGTCGGTCATTGCCCGCAAATCCGGCGAGGAAGTGCGCTTTGTCGATATTTCCGGCTGGCGTTATGTCGATCTGCAGCAGGCCCTTTTGAGCGGCGACGTGCTGCGCACCAACGCAACCGGCCAGCTTGCCGTTCTCTTCTCAGACCGCACCCAGGTGCGGCTTGGCCGCAACACCTCGCTGCTGGTCAAGCGGATGGGCGGCACCGGCGATACAGGGCTGGAGCTGCAATCCGGCACCATCTGGGCTCGCGCCGAACGCGGCGGCCAGGGCGTGGTGATCGACACGCCGGCAGCGGCGGCCGCCATCCGCGGCACGGACTGGACGATGACAGTCGGCGCCGACGGCAAAACGTCGCTGATCGTGCTGGACGGTGTGGTCGAGCTCAGTAATGCGCAGGGCAGCGTCACGGTCTCACAGGGCGAAGGCGCCGTTGCGGCAATCGGGCAAAAGCCGTCAAAGATCGTCATCGCCAAGCCGAAAGACAGGGAACAGATGCTGTTCAATCTGTCGCTGAGGAGCGCATTCCAGTGGATGCCGGCAACGCCATTGATCGTGCCGCAGATGCGCAAGGAACGCGACCGCCTCGAAGCGGAAGAAGCTGGCGCGCGTTCGGCGGAAGATTGGTTGAGCCTGTCGGAAATCTATCTTTCGCTGGAGGGAAAAGAAAAGGCGAAGGCTGCCCTCAATCAGGCGCGCGCTCAAGGTTTGCGCGGCTCTCAGATCGCACGCGCCAACTTGATCGACGCTTTGATCGCCGGCTCGGAAAACCGCTACCGGGACGCCGCGGCGTTGTTTGAAAAAGCAAGACCGGGGCTTGACGCCAAGCGCAGTGCAATTGCGGCCTATGGCGGTTATTTTGCTCGCTCACTTGCGGACCCCAATCATGTCGAGCAGCCTCCCCGGCTCACCAACAGCGGCTATGCCGGCATGGCGAAGGCCTGGACTGCCGGTTTCCGCGAAGATATTCCGGCAGCCCTGGAAGTCATCAAGGAAAGCGAGCGCAATACGCCCGGCGACCCGACTTTACCCGGCGCCCGTGCCCAACTCGGCATCATGCTGGCTGACGAAAAAGAGGTTGTCGATGGGTTTGAGCGCGCGCTCGCAATCGATCCGGATGATCCGACCGGCCTCGAAGCCCGAGCGAACTACAAGCTTTTTATCCGAAGCGACCGGCAAGGCGCGCTCGACGATCTGAATCGCGCCCTTAGAACCGCACCTGGCTCCAGCTCTATCTGGAACACGATCGGCCTTGCCCAAAGCGACAGAGACGCCAACCGGGAGGCTGAAGCCGCCTACAAAAAGGCAATCGAGCTCGATCCGCTGGACCCGGTCAGTCACGCCAATCTCGCACTTTTGTATCTCACGGAAGGGCGCATGGCCGAGGCCAAACATGAGATCGACGAGGCCTTGCGGGTCGATCCATCCTTTGACATCGGGCTGATTGCGCGCGGCCGGTACTATTTACAGCGCGGCGAAATGGACAAAGCGGTGCAGGATCTGCTCGCCGGCTCGACCGCAAATCCCGGCTACTCGCAAGGACAGCTGATGCTGGCCGCCGCCCTTTATGAGAAAGGCGATCGGATCCCCGCCGCCCAGGCGCTAGACAATGCCGGGCGGCTTGATCCCCACGATCCGGTCATTGCTTCCGTCCGGACGTCAATGGCCATTCATGAATACGACTCCGACAACGCGATACGCTATGCGCAGGAGTTCTTGAGATTGGGCCGTGCCCGCGGCGGTGATTTCATTTCGTTCAGCGCCAACCAGAGCGCCGGTTCAGTTCTCAACGACGCATTCCGTCTCCAAGGGCTAGACGCCTGGGGGCAGTATTACGGCGATGCGGTGTTTGATCCTTTCACCGGTACGTCCTATCTGGACCAATCCGTGCACGGCAGCGTCAACCCATTCGCCAACACCTACGCCTATGGCGGGAACGCGACGGACTACGTTCAGAATGGCTCCAGCTATTCCTCCTTCATCCAGGCTTTGATGCTCGATCCGCATATGCTCGCCAGCAGTGAGCGTACATTAATGCTGGTCAACTCGCCATTTATCGAGACGTCCCTCGTAGGTGGATTCAACACGAGCGGCAGCGACACTGACTGGCTTGCGGAAGGACAGGTACAGGGTTACGCCAACGCGGTATTTCCAGTCAGTTTCAATATCAACGCACGATGGGAAACGACGCCATTTTCCGGGCGCTTCCCCGGCGATCTCGGATATTATGACGGCAGCACCGAAGTCAAAACGGCGAATGGATATCTTACGGCGTCACCCACGCCAGATGATCGCATCGTTTTCTACGCCAACTATTTGACAGACAATTTTCTACAGAACACCAGCCTGTTCAGCTCCACACCGGCACCAATAACCTACCTTATCGACCGCGACGATGAATCAAGAACGACAGGAGCCGGTATCGGCTGGAGTCACACAATCGAGCATCGTAACATCGTCAATTTGGCTTTGTTCTATGGCGACGAACGCGCAGATATCGGGACCACCCTGGGAACTGACCTCGGCAGCCTATCCTCAATCGACACAAGCAAACAGAGAACCTATATTGCCGCAATCAATCACACCCTCGGCTATGATGACCTGACCTGGCGCTACGGCCTCGAAGGCGGCTGGGCCGACACGTATTTCCGCCAAGAGATTAATGGCATTCCACTCTATGAGCCGCTTGAGGGGCGTTATGATATTGGAAAAGCCTATGTCGACGTCTTGCATGATATCAGCAGTAGCCTGAGGGCGGAGTATGCCCTTTTCGGCACCTATATCAGCGGCGAAAATGTCGAAGTTAGCCGATTGGAGCCTCGCGCGGGATTGGCCTGGACACCGATAGAGGGACATTGGCTTCGCGCCGCCTATATGCGTGAGA
Source organism: Rhizobium sp. Root1334 (assembly GCF_001426665.1). GTDB lineage: Bacteria > Pseudomonadota > Alphaproteobacteria > Rhizobiales > Rhizobiaceae > Pararhizobium. The sequence goes on from NZ_LMEY01000001.1 coordinate 1,500,294, forward strand.
GCTACGACTTCAGTGCACCGACATTGTCGCCGATTGGCGTTGTTGGAATTCAGCCTAATGCCTATGGAATAGGACTTGATGGCCGCGCCGATACGATTGCCTTGCGTTGGGACGCGGAATGGTCTGATCGATTTTTCACCGCAGTCGATTTTCAGCACCAGGATCTGCATAAGGTATCGATTGCCTTCCCGCAAACATCGCCACTTCCTTATATTCCGGGTTCAGCGTTGGGAACGGCCTTCCAAACAGACGAAGGCCGGATCGACAGAGCGAGCCTGACTGCGAACTTGGCCGTGGGCCATGGTTTTGGGCTATCGGGAACGATTGCCCGGACCAGTTCCGAGGATCAGGATCCAGCAAGCTTGACGTTCGGCGACTCCTTACCCTTCATACCCGAAACATCCGGGCAGGCGGCAATCACCTGGGTTAATCAGGCGAATATCAAGGTGATGCTTGCCGCGAACTACGTGGGGAAACGCGATACCGGGTTGAAAACAAAACTGGATGGCTATTGGACAATTGATGGCAACCTGACATGGGAGCCATTCGACAAACGGTTCGTCCTTGAGTTGGCCGCCTACAATCTGCTCGACGAAGAATTTGACGTGGCTCCACTGACACCGGGCTGGGGACGTTCGTTCAGAGGCTCGCTCAAAGTGCGCTTTTGATGACAAAAATGGCGAAAGAGCCCATAGCCGAGAACCGCTTCAACATCGGCACAGCAGCCCGCCGCAGCGGGCGCCGCCGCGCTGGCCTTGCCATACTTGCCGCTCTTGTCACAGTAATTCTCTCCCTCGCTTCGCTCACGTCTCCCTTCTCGCTCATCGAACTGCGCAGCTTCGACTATCTATCCACGCTTGCCCCGCCGCCCCTTCCCGAAGACGGCCCCGTCATCGTTGCCATCGACGAGCCCTCAATGACCGAGATCGGCAGCCAGTGGCCGTGGCCGCGTGCCTTGCATGCACGGTTGATCGAGGCACTGCGCGCCGCCGGTGCGAAGGCCATCGGCATCGACGTGATCTTTGCCGAGCCTTCGGCCACGCCGGAAAATGACGCGGCTCTTGCTGAGACGCTCGGTCCCGATGTCGTTCTGGCCGGTGATGAAACGCTGATCGAGACGCCCCATGCCGACCAATTCGTGCGGACGGAGCCGTTGGCAGAGTTTGTTGCCCGCGGCGCTAAAACGGGCATCGCCTCGGTTCATCTGAGCGGTGACGGAACATTGCGGCAGGTGCCGGGCTATGCCGACGGTTTTGCCGCACAATTGGCCGAGGTTGCCGGCCGGCCAAAACAGCCAGTATCCGGAACCGCCCTTCTCCAGACATTCGGCCCGGCACGAACCTATCCGACGGTGTCGTATTACCAGGCGCTCGATCCCGGCCAATTCCTGCCGGACGGTCTCTTGCGCGATCGCGTCGTCATTGTCGGCCTCAGTCTGCAGAATGCACCGACCCTCAAGGATGGCGGTGCCGACGCTCTTGCCACGCCATTCACCGTCCACACCGGCCATCTGGTCTCGGGCGCCGAAATACAGGCGACGATCTTCGACAATATGACGCATAGCCTGTTCATCACCAAACCGGGACAAGGAGCGGTCATTGCAGCGATTGCGCTTGGAGCATTGCTGGCCTCGGGCGTGGTTTACCGGGCAACCGGATGGCAAACCATGGTGGTGAGCATGGCCGTGCTGATCCTGCTGATCGCCGCGAGCTACGCGCTGTTGCGGCTTGGCCATATCTTCGTCTCGCCGGTCGGCCCGGCACTGGCATACCTGTCCGTTGCCGTCAGCCAGACGGCGCTCGACTACGCAGCCGAGCGGCGCAGCCGCCGCGATATCACCCGGGCCTTCTCGCGCTATCTGTCCCCAGCGCTGGTCGAGCGCCTTGCCGATGACCCGTCGCAATTGAAACTGGGCGGCGAACGCCGGACGCTGACCATCCTCTTTTGCGACGTGCGTGGCTTCACCACCATTTCCGAGGCGCTGAAGGACGACCCCGAACAGTTGACGACGCTGATCAACCGGCTGCTGACACCGTTGTCCGACATTGTGCTCGAAAACGGCGGCACCATCGACAAGTATATCGGCGACTGCCTGATGGCCTTCTGGAACGCGCCGCTCGACGATCCCCACCATGCCAGCCATGCGGCTGGCGCGGCGCTGAAGATGCTCGGAGCGATCGAGCGCCTGAATGAAGACTTGCGGCGGGAGGCTGCGGACGCTGGTATCGAGGCACGGGTGCTGAAGATCGGTATCGGCATCAACACCGGTGACTGTGTCGTCGGCAATATGGGGTCGGCGCGCCGTTTCGACTATTCCGTGCTCGGGGATGCCGTCAATCTCGCCTCCCGTCTCGAAGGTGAATCGAAGAATTACGGCGTGCCGCTTTTGCTCGGCGAACTTACGGCATCGCTCTGCGCCGCGGATTTCACCATCGCCGAACTCGACAGCATCACCGTCAAGGGCCGCACCACGCTATCGCCGATCTTCACCATACTTCCAGCGCTCAAGGCCGGGCCGCTTGAAACGCACCGGCAGTTGATCGCCGCCAAATATGCCGGCAGCTTGACCAGCAACGATCCGGCCTTCCCCGAACTCGAACATACGATCCCCCACCTTGCCGGCTATTACCGCCTGCTCCGGTCAAGACTGACTTGAAGGTCAGGCGAGATTTCTGCTCTTCCTGGATCGGAAGCCAGTTCCGCCCAAAAATGGAAGTTCGTATCGACAGCCGCGCTCCGGTTTGAGGGTGCCCGTCCCTGCATCAAGTCACGCTTCCCCCTCCCGCAATTGATCGAAATTGTGGCAGGCACGGGAATCAGAATATTACTTTAATTTAACATGATCTTACTGAGATAGAGCAGTATATTCCAGATCGAAGCTATGTATTGCCGGCGGCCATCGCACCGCGACGCGACACTATAGGATAGCTTCCTATCGAGAGACGTTTCAGCAACGTCGTTATATCAGAGGTAACGCAAATGTTCTCTTTTGCAAAAACCGCAGCAATCTCCGCGATTTTCATCACGACCTCCATGGGGGTCGCTTTCGCCGGCACCCACGGCGAACCCGGCCGCGACCATGATCACCATAACGGGTTCCACGACCGCTCGATGCTGGGCGACAACGACATCACGACCGACGTCACCCCGAGCCCAACCTATATTGTTCCGGCCTATGCGCCTGCTTATGTCCACCAGTCGCGGCTCAATACGATCCTTGCCGAACTCCGGGCCGACAACCGCACCATGAACGCAGACAGATCACGCGGCCTTCTGACAAGCGCTGAATATCAGCGCCTGAGAGCCGACGATGCGTGGATACGCCACGAAGCCATGACCGTGGCTGATCATCACAACGGTGCGATACCGGCAGCTCGCTACGCTGCCCTGCAAAATCAGGCCGAGCAGCTTCACGCCAACATTCACCGAATGGCATGAAGGCCTGCCAGCCCCGAGCATACAGCATCGCCTGCATGTTCGGGGCTGGCATGTATCCGGCATCGCAAACCGGACGATCTCCGTGGTCCGTTCAAATGGGGAAGTTCAAACCTTAGCCCATTTCGCAAATCTGCCCAGCAACATGGATCACTCCCACTAAAGCCGCGATGAAGAACTGCCCGAAGCGCCGTTGCGGCGCAAAGCCTGATGCAAGGCAACCTGTGATATTGATCCTATCTCGAAAGCGGAGGAGAGCCGGTCCGTCATGCGCAAGGGAGACTGGATTGCGGGTCTGTCGGTCGCGGGATTGATGCTGCCCGAAGCTGTCGCCTATGCCGGGATAGCCGGTCTGCCGCCGCAGCGGGCGATCTGTGCGGCGATTGCCGGCTGTCTTGCCTATGGACTTATTGGACGAAGCCGGTTTGCGATCGTCAGTCCCACCTCCTCCTCCGCCGCCATCCTGGCGGCAACGCTGCTGACGATGCCGGGCTCCGCCGACGACAAAACGGTGCTTGCAACGATCCTGGTCGCTCTTGTCGGCATTCTCTTCCTGATCGCTTCGATTGTCCGGCTTGGAAATCTGGCAGGATTCATATCACGGCCCGTGCTGCGCGGTTTCGCGTTCGGGCTGGCGATCACGATTATCCTGCGTCAGATACCGGTTCTGACCGGTGTACAGGTTAATACCTCAAATCTGCTGTATCTGGTCACCGGCCTGATTTCGTCGGTGCCGCAATGGCATATGCCAAGCGTTCTTGTCGGCGTGACCGCGCTTGCTGCGCTGATCGGGCTTCGCCGCGTTCCCATTCTACCCGGGGCGTTTCTGGTTCTCTGCGCTGGCATCGCCACTTCGGCCCTCTTCGATCTTTCCCGTCACGGCGTTGCCCTTGTCGGGACTATCCCGCTTCTGCCGGCTTGGCCCGATTTCTCATCTCATCAATGGACGGAAGTCATAGCACTTCTGCCCTTCGTCTTGCCGTTGGTACTCATCCTGTTTGCCGAATCCTGGGGCACTATCCGTTCGTTTTCGCTGCGCCACAATGAGACCGTCGAAGCAAACCGGGAGCTTGGCGCGCTTGGTCTCTCAAACCTCGCCAGTGCCATCGTCCAGGGCATGCCGGTCGGAGCCGGGTTCTCGGCCGGAGCGGCAAGCGAGGCTGCCGGCGCGCAAACCGGGGCGACCGCGGTCGTCGCGGCGCTCGGGCTGACGCTGCTGATTGCCTTTGCCGCCGCACCTGTCGCACTCCTGCCCCAGCCGGTCTTGGCAGCGGTGGTCATCGCTGCATTGACCCATGCACTCGATCCCATGCCGTTGTTGCGCCTGTGGCGGCTAAAACGCGACGGCTATATCGCACTGGGTGCTGCTCTCGGCGTGCTGGTGTTTGGTGTCCTCGACGGCATGCTGGTGGCAATCGCATTGTCGCTGGTAGCGCTGCTCAAGCGCCTTGCATCGCCCTATGTGGCACGTCTTGGACGGCTCGCCGGAGGCCACGACTTTGTCGATATCGCCCGCCATTCCGACGCATTCCCGGTTTCCGGGGTCACCGTCTGGCGGCCGGCGCAACCTTTGTTTTTCGCCAATGCGGATGCCATTTTGAACACGATCGTCAGCCGCGTTCGAGCGGACGGCCGCAGCAAGTGCGTTGTCGTCAGCCTCGAGGAAAGTTTTGATCTGGACAGCACCGCACTCGATGCGCTGCTGGAATTCGACACCGCATTGAGAGCCGCCAGCAAGCGGGTGCAATATGCCCGCGTGCATGACCAGGCCCGCGATCTGATCATGGCGGCAGCACCTGAGCTTGCAAGCCGCTGCAGCGTCAGCGTCGATGATGCTGTTTCAGCCGTTCTGACCCAAGCATCCAGCACCCGAGGTGCCCCATGACACAAACCTACGAACCCCACCTTCAACCCGTGGCGATAGCAAGCCTGCGGCCAACGCAAATGACGGTCGGCTTTCGCGAAGTCGCCGAAAAACGGCTGGAATGGCGCGAGATTGCCGGGCATGACGGCGCCGATTTTCTCGGCCGCCATATGGTTCCCGTCGTCATTGGCTGGAAGAAGCGTAGCTATCTGATCGATCATCATCATCTCGTCAGGGCATTGCAGGAAGAAGGCGTAGCGCATGTCCTGACCAGCGTCGTTGCCGATCTCAGCGATCTCGCGAAACCGGAATTCTGGTCGGTGATGGATCACTATCGCTGGAGTTACCCCTTCGACGCGGCAGGCGAGCGGCAACCGCATAACAGCCTGCCCAAATCAATCGGCGGGCTGACCGACGATCCCTACCGGTCGCTGGCTGGCGCAGTTCGCCGCGCCGGCGGTTATGCCAAGGACAATACGCCGTTCAGCGAGTTCATGTGGGCGGATTTCCTCAGAAGCCGCATCGATGTGAAACTGCTGCACCGGGATTTCAAAGACGCCGAAATTGCGGCTCTCAGGCTCGCGCGGACCAAGTCCGCAAAGCATCTGCCCGGTTGGTGCGGCCCAAGCGACTGATCTGCCGACCGCAAACCGATAGCGGCCAGTCTCCGAGCGATTACTCCGCGGCAACAATGGCGCCCTTGCGTGACCAGAGCGACCGGACGACGGCGGACACCCGTTCGATCTCGGCGAAGATGACCGGCGTGATGAACAGCGTCAGTACCTGACTGACCAGCAACCCGCCGACAACCGCCACCCCGAGAGGTTGGCGCAGCTCCGAGCTGGCGCCGGTTCCGACGGCGATCGGCAGTGCGCCGAGAAGGGCGCAAAACGTCGTCATCATGATCGGCCGGAAACGCCGGACGGCCGCCAGATGAATGGCCTCGTGCGGTTCATGATGCTGGTCGCGCTGCAATGTCAGCGCCACATCGATCATCATGATGGCGTTCTTCTTGACGATACCGATCAGCATCAGCAGGCCGACTAGCGCAATGATCGACAGATCGAATCCGAAAATCCTCAATGTCAGCAGCGCCCCGAATGCTGCCGACGGCAGGCCGGAGAGAATGGTCAGCGGGTGCAGGAAGCTCTCGTAAAAGACGCCGAGCACCACGTAGATGATCAGCACCGCTGCGCCAATCAACAGCCCGGTATTGCCGCTTGCCTGCTCGAAAATCTGGGCGGCACCGGCATAGTTTGTCGTGACCGTTGCAGGAAGTTTGATCTGCTGCTTGAGCGCATCGACGCGCGCGGTCGCAGTCCCGAGCGATACGCCCTTCGGCAGATTGAAAGACAGGGTGACGGCCGTCAGCTGTCCCGTCTGATTGACGGTGACCGGCCCTGCTTCTCGCGTTACCCGCGCGAAGCTCGACAGCGGCACCAGCGTTCCCGACGAAGATGCAATCCGGATTGCCGATAGCGACTGCTCGTTCCAGTCCAGCGACTGATCATATTCGATAATCACGTCATAGCTGTTGCCGGTGGTCTGGATCTGCGTGACGACGTAACTGCCGAAGGCTGCCTCCAGCGTCGTGCGCAACGCCTGCGAGGAGATTCCGAGACTGTTTGCCCGATCGTTATCGACGGTGACATGCGCCTGAAGCGCGTTGTTCTGCAGATCGGTGGCAACATCGACAAAATGGGCAGGGTCTGCCCGCATCGCATCGCCCAGCGTCTGCGACCATTGCCGTGCCGCGGCAGCATCAATCGATTGCAGAACGACCTGGTAGAGGCTCTGGGTGCTGCGCCCGCCAAAGCGCAGGCTCTGCTGGGGCGTGATGAAGGTTTTCAATCCGGCAATCTCTGACAGCGAATGCCGCAGGGCCTGCAGGGTCGTATCAAGCGGCGGACGCGTATCGCGCGGTTTCAGCTGAACGAGAAGAGAACCGGCATTGAGTGCCGATCCACCTGGCCCGGAACCAAGGGTCGAGGTCACGTGTGCGACGGACGGGTCGCTGGAGACAATGGCGGCCGCACGGGCCTGCAACACGCTCATCGCCTGATAGGATATGTCCTGCCGCGCCTGAGTCGAGATTGTCAGGATGCCAATATCCTCTGAGGGGAAGAAGCTTCGCGGCAGGCTGGCGAACATCCATCCGGACGCGACAAACGTGGCAGCGAAGACCAGCATGACGATTGCTCGATGGTTCAGGCACCAGCCGACGGCCCGGCCGTAGGCGGCGGTCACTCTGTCGAACAGACCCTGACGCTTCGGCTCCTGCATATCCCGGTGCGGCAACCGGGCCGCAAGCATCGGGGTGACGGTCAGCGATACGGTGGCCGAGGACAGGATCGCCAATGTGACGACGACCCCGAACTCGTTGAGCACGCGCCCGACGATGCCGCCCATCAACAGGATGGGCAGGAAGACGGCGACCAGCGAAATCGACATCGAAATGATGGTGCCGGTGACTTCGCGGCTGCCCTCGATGGCCGCCTCAAGCGGCGCCATGCCCTCCTCCACCTTGCGAACGATATTTTCCAGCATGACGATGGCATCATCGACCACAAGACCGACCGAGAGGGTCAGGCCGAGAAGCGAAATATTGTCGATGGAAAAACCGAGCGCATACATCGCGGCCAGTGTCGCCACCAGCGACAAAGGCACGGCGAGCGCCGGGATAAGTGTTGCCGAAACGCGCCTGAGGAACAGGTAAATGACCAGAACCACGAGCCCAATGGTGATCATCAGCGTCGTCTCGACATCGGCCACCGCCGCACGGATCGAGACTGAGGCGTCGTTGACGATGTTGATGTGCATGTTGGCAGGAAGGTTGGCCTGCAGGTTCGGCACCTTGGCCAGAATGGAATCGACCACTACCACGGTGTTGGCACCGGGCTGGCGCTGCACGGCAAGCGCGATGGCCGGCTTGCCGTCAAGCCAGCTACCCTGATTGACGATCTGTACGCTGTCGACGACATCCGCGACATCATCCAGCCGGACGATGCGGCCGCCGGGCTGGGCGATGATCAGTGTTTTGAACGCCTCGGCATCGCTGCGCTGGGTCGCGACATCCACCGTCAGTGCCTGCGATTTGTTTTGCAAGGTGCCGACAGGGGATTGATCGTTGGCGACAGCAACCGTCGCCGCCAGCCCATCCAGCGAAAGGCCGCGGCTTTCCAGCTTGTTCGGATCGACCTCGATCCGTACCGCATAGGCCTTCGCGCCAAACACCTGCGCCTGCGCCACGCCGGAAATGGTCGAGAGCGCCGGGGAAATGATGTTTTCTGCGACGTCGTCCATTTTCGTCAGCGAGGCACCATCTCCGGTCAAGGCCAGGATCAAAACCGGCGCATCGGCAGGATTGGCCTTGCGATAGCTGGGCGGCGCCGTGAGGTTGTCCGGCAATTGCCGTTGGGCTCTGGCAATCGCTGCCTGCACATCGGCCGCAGCGGCATCGATATCGCGAGAGAGATTGAACTGGATGGTGATCTGACTGTTGCCGAGCGACGAACTGGCACTGATCGTATCGATCCCGGCGATGGTCTCGAACTGCTTGATCAGCGGCGTAGCGACGGAACTGGCCATCGTATCCGGCGAAGCGCCGGCGAGCTGTGCCGTGACATTGATGGTCGGGAAATCAGCCTGTGGCAGGGCGGCGACAGGCAGGTTGGTGTAGGCGGAAGCCCCTGCGAGCAGAACACCAACGATCAGGAGGATGGTCGCGACGGGACGCCGGATGAAGATTTCGGAGATCTTCATTCGATCGCTCCGCCTTCAGCCATCGTTTCAGGTGCTACCACCGGCGCCGATACGATTTCGACTGGTGTTCCCTCTACCAGGCCCGCCTGTCCTTCGGTGACGACGATCTCGCCCGCCTTCAGGCCAGTGGCGATGCCGGTCGTATCCCCAACGCTGAAAGCGACCTTCACCTTGCGCACCTCAACGGTCTTGTCCTTTCTGACGACGTAGCAGACGGCACCGTCGCTCTGCGGCTGCACCGAGACTGTGGGCACCAGGACCAGGTCCTTCTGCTCACCGGCAGTGACCGTGACACGCAGCGACTGTCCCGGCCAGAATGTCCCGTTGGCATTATCAAGACGCGCCCGCATCTTGAACGTGCCGGAGGGTGCATCGACCGCATTGTCGATGAACACAATCGGTCCAGTCTCTCCTGCCGTTTTATCCTGCGACAGGGTGGGGGAAATGCTGACATTCAGTTGCCCGTCTGCAAGCGCCTGACGGGCGAGAGCCAGATCCGTTTCGGGTAGCGTGAACTCCGCATAGACCGGCTTCATCTGCGTCAGCGTGACGATATCCTCACCCGGCGCGACATAGGCCCCGGGCGACAACAGGATCACCCCGAGCTTACCGTCGAAGGGTGCGCGCACTTGTGTTTGCGTCAGCGCCACCTTGTCGGCAGCCAGCGTGGCACTATCGACGCCGATTGCCGCTTCCGCCTGTTTGGCGGCCGCGATTGCATCATCATATTGCTGGCGGGTCTCTGCGCCGTCATTGCTCAACGCCTCTACCCGCTTGAGGTTTGTATTGGCTTCGTCGAGTGCTGCCTGATCCTTGGCAAGCAGGGCGGTGTCCCGCGCTATGTTCGCATTGATCGTGCGATCGTCGAGTTGCACCAGCAAGGTGCCCGCGGTGACTTCGGCACCGTCCTTGACCAGGATCTGCGCGACGGTGCCCGATGCCGGGCTCGAAAGAGCGGTGGACGCGAAGGGGACAATGGTTCCGAGCGAACTGCGCGTCACCGGCAGCGCGCCGGCTTTTGCGGCCGTCGTAGTGACGGTCACGGCGTTGCGCACATGTCCGGTGGCTGCCGTCGCTTTATCTGCTTCGCTGTTCGGCTTGCTTTCGGCGGAATCGATCGAAAGAAGGCGTGCGATCGGGTCTGGCAAATAGCGGCCGAGTTCTGCGCGGCCAAGAAAGACACCAGCAGCAACAACAATCACAACAAGAAGTGAATTCCGGTACCGCATGTTGTTTTCCTTCGATGGCAACAACGCTTTTGCCGAATACTCGGATTATCCGAATACTAACGGTTATCAATGACCTCGAACCGGGCAACACGGTGTCAGGAATGACCAGGCCAGAATTAAATTCTGTTTAGAATTCCAATGATGATCTTGTCAGAACTGCCTGATCCCGGGGCCGGTTGATTGGCATATCCGCCGGACGATCGGCGCCGCACGGGCGACCCGCGACGAAAGGTCCGCGATGCCAGCCAACTTCGCAGCGGCAAAGGCCGGTGGAATCTGCTAATACGTGTTCCAGTTGCAAATTTGACCAAGCATTGGGGAACCAAACTGTCTGAAACGGCCCGGATCGATATCCACAACTCCGAGACGCCCATTCTCTGTCGAAGCTGCGAAGTGCGTCACAAGGGATTGTGCGGCGCGCTTGATGCCGGGCAGTTGCTTGCCATGGCAAAGCACACCCGCATGACCCGCCACGAGGCCGGCAAACTGCTGGCCGGCGAGGAAACGCCGATCCAGTCCTATGCCAACGTCATGCGCGGCGTCGTCAAGCTGACAAAGGTGCTTGAGAACGGCCGCCAGCAGGTCGTCGGCCTGCAGTTCGCGCCGGATTTCCTGGGCAGACTGTTTGGTCGGGAGAATGCAGTGACGGCAGAGGCTGCGTCCGATGTCGAGCTCTGCGAAGTTCCCCGCGCCGCCTTCGAGCGGCTGGTGGCCGAATATCCGCAGATGGAACACCGGCTTTTCGCTCAGGTTTTGCGCGAGCTCGATGAAGCCCGGGACTGGATGGTCACGCTTGGACAGAAGACCGCGGCCGAAAAGGTCGCCAGCCTATTGTATCTGATCGCTGGCCATATCAACCCATCAACCGGCACCGAAACACGCGACACCGCCGAGTTTGATCTGCCTTTATCGCGCATGGACATTGCTGAATTTCTCGGTCTGACGATTGAGACAGTTTCGCGCCAGATCACCAAGCTGCGGACCGAAGGGGTGATTGCCGTAGTCGCCAACCGCGAGATCACAGTCCCGAGCCTCAGCCGCCTCAAGGCTCGCTGCGGTTAACCGGCAACGCCGGGGCTGCGCAAAGCATTGGGAGCAAAACGGTGCAATCAAACCGGATGCGCCGCCTGGCGCAATCGAAATAGGCCCGCAGCATGTAACCGAGCGTTTCCGGTGACGGTTTGACCAGCCCTGTACCAAACGCGCGCAGAGCATCGCAGAGCTCTTCGGCATAGCATTCCTCCTCGATCTGCTCGTAGTGGATCTGGTCGAGGATTTCCGGCAGACCAAGCGGCATTCGCCCGCATTTCGCAATGAATGGAAGGATGATTTCCTCTTCCAGGCGATGTACGGCCGTCAGGATCGGCGGGATCGCCCGGCGAAGATGCAGGCATTCACCGTGCGCGACATTGTCCGGCAGCCGGTCTGCAAGACTTTCCAGGGCATCGCACAGGACCATCTGGTCCTTGAGTGCATGTTCCAGCCGATCAAGCGCCGGATGAATTCCTGTTATAACCTTTTCCCATCCCGGCAGCTTCGCGTCCATCGATGGCCCTCCCCGGTTCGGCATTTGCCCGTGTCGCAGCGAACATGCCGCCGTTTCCTCTGCCTGATGAAACATCCACGCGCCTCCTGCCACCTTGACCTCGATCAAGTAGCCCCGTTGTCTTTCGGCTGTGTGCGCTCGTCATCAAGCAGTATCCGCTGTGCCGCGCCGTCCATGTCCTCGTACTGACCGCTCCTCAGCGACCAGATGAAAGCGCCGAGCCCGGCCAATCCGAGCGAGATGGCAACTGGCATGAGATAGATCAGCGATTTCATCGCAACTGGCCCTCCGGGTTGGCAGCTGGCGATAATGACGGCGCGTCGAAATGGCCCGCCCCGGCATTGAGACGCAGGGCGTTGCCGATCACCAGCAGCGAGGATGCAGACATGGCGATGGCGGCAACGAGCGGCGTCACGTAGCCAAAAACCGCGATAGGGATGGCAAAAGCGTTGTAGCCGATTGCCAGCGCCAGATTCTGCCGGATCAACCGGCCAGCCCCGCGCGACACATCCAGCGCCACGGTAACGGCGCTCAGCGAATCGCGCAGGAAAACGAAATCGGCGGCATTGCGGCCAACGTCCGCAGCCGTCGCCGGTGCCATGGAAACATGCGCTGCGGCAAGCGCCGGGGCGTCGTTGAGCCCGTCCCCGACCATCAGCGGTCGCCGGCCCTCCCGCGCCAGTGTCTGCAGGCGTTCGAGTTTGCCGGCGGGTAAAAGCCCGGCGCCATAGCGTTGGATCTTCAAGGTTTTCGCAACAGACTGCACCGCCGCCTGTGTGTCCCCCGAAAGAAGTTCGACAGCCATGCCGCTCTGATGCAGATGCTCGATGGTCGAAGCCGCATCCGGGCGAAGCTTGTCGCGGAAGGTGAAGCGGGCAATGACGATCCCGTCTTCCGAAAGCGCCGTCGTCGTGCCCGGCGCGCCCGGTTCGATCGTTCCCGCCCAGGGGCTGCGCCCAAGGCGATAGGTCTTGTCGGCTATCGCCGCCTCGATCCCGAGCCCCGGATGTTCGGTGACCCGGTCAGCCCGGACATCCGGATAATGAAGGCCGGGATGCGCTTTCCAGATGGCGCGTGAGGCGGGATGGCTTGAATATCCCGCCAGGGAGACAGCGACGGCAAGAGCTGTTTCGTCCCGCGCGTCGCTGCTGGCAAGACTCAACTGGCCCAACGTCAGGGTTCCCGTCTTGTCGAATACGGCAGTATCCGCCTCGGCAAGCCGTTCCATGGCCGACCCGTCCTTGACCATGATGCCGCGTTCGAACAACCGGCGCGCGGCAACGACCTGGACGATCGGAACAGCCAGTCCCAAGGCGCATGGGCAGGTGATGATCAGAACCGCAATCGCGATGGTGATGGCCTTGTGCCAATCACCCGAGACCAGCAGCCAGCCGATCCCTGTGAGAAATGCGGTCAGATGAACCGCCGGTGCATAATAGGTCGCGGCCCGGTCGGCGATGCGCCGGTAGAGCCCACGGCCAGCTTCGGCCGCTTCCATCAGCCGGATGACTTCGGCGAGAAACGATGCTTCAGCAGCGGCGGTGACTTCGATCGTCAGCGGGCCTGTCAGGTTGAGCGTACCGGCGCTGATGGTATCGCCGGCCTTTACCGGACGCGGGTCGCTTTCGCCCGTCACCAGCGAGCAATCGAGCTCGGAGAGACCCTGCCGGACGATGGCATCGACTGGAATGCGATCACCGGCGGCAATGAACACCTTCATTCCGGGCTCTATCCGCGCGAGCGGCATATATTCACGGCTACCATCCGGTCCAAGAACCACCGCGCCCGCAGGGGTCATCCGCACGAGACTGCTGACGGCCGAGCGGGCCTTCTCACGCATGACGTGATCAAGCACGCGACCGATCAAAAGGAAAAACAGAAGCGAGGCGACGGCATCGAAATAGGCATGCTGGCCGTGGTTGATCGTCTCGTAAAGGCTCATACCAAAGGCAAGCGAGATGCCGACCGCGATGGGCACGTCCATGTTGGTGCGGCCATGCCGGAGCGCCGATACCGCCGAGCGAAAGAAGATGCCGCCGCCGAACAGGAGCGCCGGCAGCGCAATCAGCGCCGAAATCCAGTGGAACAAATCGCGCGTTGCACCTTCGGCCCCCGACCAGACAGAGACGGACAAGAGCATGATGTTCGCCGTGGCAAAACCGCAGACAGCGACCGCCCGGATCAGCTCGGACCGGGTGCGATCACCTTCACCGTCCTGCTCGGAAAACAGATGTGCGGGATAACCGAGCCGGTACAACACCCCACAGAAATCCGGAACAGCTCCATCGCGCCAGCGGATCGAAACTCGCCGGGTGGAGAGGTTGACGCGGGCATGCTCGACGCCCTCGAGCTTGCTCAGCGCCCGCTCGATCTTGCCGATGCAGGCAGCGCAATGCACATCCGGCACGGACAGATTGGTCTGCCTCAAACCGTCGCCGAGCACGTGGCTGAGCAGGCGGATTTCATCCGCCGGCGGAATCGCCTGGCGCTCCGCCTCCAGCTCGAGCATCGATGCATTGCCGACGGCACAGCAGCTCATTGGCGTTTTCCATCCTTGATCAGAACACGTTCGCTATGGCGGTAGGGCACGGCCAGGCCGCCTTCGACCTCGACATTGACCACCCAGATGCCGGGAGATACCGCTGAGGAGGCGCTGAGCTGGCCATCTCCCGACGGAACCAGTACCGCCGACCAGTCCGCCGCCTCAAAGCTCGGATGCTGGAAGGTCGCTTTGCCACCGGTCATTTTCACCGGATTGCCAATACGGTCGGCCAGCGTGAAGGTGATCTTTCCAGCGGCGATGTCGAGCTTCGGCACCCAGCCGAGATCGTTCTGGGCTCGTACCGCGATCATCTTTTCGTTGAACTGCTGGCTGGCGACATAGGAATTCTCGACCACCAGTCCGGTCCAGCTGGTCACGGCAAACCGCGCCATGACAAAGTTGACGGCGATAATGACCCCGAAGAAGGCAAGCATGATCAGCAGCATATGCCGGCCGGTAAATTCACGGGATTGAAGTTTCATTTCGAGCCTCCCGGTGCCTGGAATGTTGCCGTGTAGGTTTTTGTCTCGGGGCCTTCTGTATCCTCGATGACGAACCGGAAGGTCTGCACCTGCTTGTCAGCAACGTGGCGCGGCTGGGTGACAAAAACCTTCAGGCTGCGCAGACGGTCCGGCTCGACCGGTACAAGGAATGTTCCGTCACCCTGAGCCTCGTTACCGGCGATCGCGACGGAGCTTTGCGGCAAGCCCTCGATCCGCACGGCCATCACACGCGGCTTGGCGATCATGTTGAGGATTTTCAGTGTGTAACCATTGCGCACCGATCCATCCGACAACATGACGAATTGCGGATTACGATCATGCAGGACGTTGACGTCGAGCCGGTCGCGGGTGACCAGCGCATAAACGAGGCCGATGCCGACCAGCGACCAGAGTGCGGCGTAGAGCAACGTTCTTGGCCGCAGGAACGAGGCGAGACTGATATGGCGCAGCGTCGCCGCGAGCTTGCCGTCAGGTGTGCGGACGCGCGCCGGGTCGATCGGCTGGGTGCCTCCGGCCGTCGCCAGCGCCATGTTGGCATTGTAGTCGTTGAGTGTCGTATAGGAGATCAACCCGCG
The DNA here is from genome assembly GCF_001426665.1 of Rhizobium sp. Root1334. Lineage (GTDB taxonomy): Bacteria > Pseudomonadota > Alphaproteobacteria > Rhizobiales > Rhizobiaceae > Pararhizobium. Next base: position 1,515,750 of record NZ_LMEY01000001.1, read on the forward strand.
CTCCCGGCCGAGCTTGTCCATCACGCCGTCACAGGCGTCGATGCACAGCGCGCAGGTGATGCACTCCAGCTGCTGGCCGTCGCGGATATCGATCCCCATCGGACAGACGGCGACACAGGCGTTGCAATCGACGCAATCGCCGACCACCGCACCCTGCGCTGCCGATTTCTTGGCGTGGCGCGAACGCGGCTCGCCGCGCCAGTCGTTGTAGGTCACCGTCAGCGACGCCTCGTCGAGCATCGCCGCCTGGATGCGCGGCCACGGGCACATATAGGTGCAGACCTGCTCGCGCATCAGCCCACCGAAGATGTAGGTCGTTGCCGTCAGGCACGCGATGGTGCTGTAGGCGACGATTTCAGCCTGGCCGGTGAAGACATCGACAAGCAGTGTCGGTGCATCGGCAAAATAGAAGATCCAGGCCCCGCCGGTGGCCACCGCGATCAGCAGCCAGATGACGTGTTTGGTGGTCCGCAACACCAGCTTGCGCGGCGAATAGGATTCCTTGTCGAGCTTGATGCGCGCATTGCGATCACCCTCGATCGCCCGCTCGACGACCAGAAAGAGGTCAACCCAGACTGTCTGCGGGCACGTATAGCCGCACCAGGCGCGCCCGACCGTCGAGGTCAAAAGGAACAGGCCGAGACCGGCCATGACCAGCAGACCGGCAACGTAGAAAAACTCCTGCGGCCAGATTTCGATGAAGAAGAAATAGAAACGCCGGTTGGCGATATCGATCAGCACGGCCTGATCCGGTGCATAACCGCCACGGTCCCAGCGCAGCCAGGGCACCAGATAGTAGATGCCGAGCGTGATCGCCATAATGAGCCATTTGAAACGGCGAAATCCTCCCGAGGCGCGCTTCGGGAAGATCTTTTTACGCGGCGCATAAAGCACCTGCCGCTGCTTCTGCGAATTGACCGCCTCGGCGTCCAGTCTTTCGATGTCCATTTTTTCCAGCATTCCAGCCCTCAAGGGCATGACGCCGGCAAGGCCGGCCACTCGTCTTTGAACCGGAGAGTGGCACGTGATGGCGCCAATCTCCTTGATCGAGGTCAAGCGACCGTAACGCGAGAAATCTATTTGCCGCCGCCGAGCGAATAGACATATGCCGCAAGTTCCTTGACCGTGACATCACCAAGGCGTCCGCCCCAGGCCGGCATGACGCCGTGTTTCGGCGCACGGATTTGCGCGGCGATCGCCTCCTCACCATCCACCAGCAACGACAGGCTGTCGGCAAGATTGGGCGCGCCCATCTCCTGATTACCCTCGCCACGGTCGCCGTGGCAGCTCGCGCAGTTCTGGGCGAATATCTGCGCGCCGGGCGCCGTTTCCTCCGGAAAGCCGGTGCCGTTCGACAGATCGGCAACGAACGTGGCGACGGACGCGATCTCCTCGGGTTTCAGAATGTCGCCGAAGGCGGGCATTTCGCTGACATGCGTGTCGGCGTCTTCCGGCGCACGAACACCATGGGCGATCGTCGTCAGAATCTGCTCCGGCGTTCCACCCCAGAGCCAATCATCATCATTGAGGTTCGGGAACCCTTTCGAACCCTGCGCGCCCGATCCATGGCACTGGATGCAGTTGACTTTGAAGGCGGCGCTGCCGGCGGCCGTTGCAACCGTTCGCAGCGTCTCGTCGGCAAGAATCTGTTGCATATCGGCGGCCTTAATGGCCGCGACATAGCCTGAGCGAGCCGCTTCGGCAGCGGCCAGTTCGGAGCGTACATCGGCACGGCTCGAATAGCCAAGCACGCCAGTGGTGGCGGACGTCAGCAACGGCCAGGCAGGATAGAAGACCGTGTAGACCAGGGCCCAGACGATACAGGCATAGAAGGACACGACCCACCAACGCGGCAGCGGATTGTTGAGCTCCTTGATGCCATCCCATTCGTGCCCGGTCGTCGATACGCCCGACAACTCGTCCAGATGAGGATCTTTATGAGGATCGTGCATGTCAGTCATCCTTGAGCGGGATTTGTGCGGCTTCATCGGCAGATTTCCGGCTACCGGGGCGGAACGCGAAGATCAGCGTGCCGACGAAGAACAGCGTCATCGCCAGAAGGCCCCAGCTGTCGGCGAAGGTCCGTAGTTGTTGGTATTCCATCTGGTTTTCCTCCTCAGCGGTCACTGCCTGCTTCGTCGTAGCTCTTGAAGTCCACCAACGTGCCGAGCATCTGCAGGTAGGCGACGAGCGCATCCATTTCCGTGATCGCCTGCGGATTGCCGTCGAAATCGCCGATGCGGGCTTTCGGATAACGGCTCTCGATGCCTGATGTATCGACCGTCGGGTCGGCCTGGGCGCGCAGATCGGCATCAGCATTGTCGATCATGTCCTGACTGTAGGGCACGCCGACAGCGGCATTGGCCTTCAGATGCGTGGCGAAGTCCTTGACCGGCAGCGGCTTGCTTTTCAGGAAGGCGTAGCTCGGCATCATCGATTCCGGCACGACGTCGCGCGGCTCCGTCAGATGTTGAACATGCCATTCATTCGAGTAGCGGTTGCCGACGCGGGCAAGGTCCGGCCCGGTGCGCTTGGACCCCCACTGGAACGGATGGTCGTACATCGATTCCGCGGCCAGGCTGTAATGGCCATAACGCTCGACTTCGTCGCGGAAGGGCCGGATCATCTGGCTATGGCAGGCGTAACAACCCTCGCGGATGTAGATATTGCGGCCGGCAAGCTCCAGCGGCGAGTATGGCCGCATGCCCTCTACCTTCTCGATGGTATTTTCGAGATAGAACAGTGGTGCGATCTCGACGATGCCACCGACGGTGACGACCAGAAACGAACCGATGAGCAGAAGCGTCGCATTGCGCTCGAGGATCGCGTGTTTGTCCAGGATACCCATGGTCTTCTTTCCTTATTCGGCCGCTTGGGGCGCTGGCACGGCGCCGCCGATTTCCTGTTCGTCGCGCTGGTACCCGAGGATGGTCATCGTGACGTTCCACGCCATGATCAGCCCGCCGATGAGATAAAGAGCTCCGCCCAGCGCACGCACGACGTAGTAGAGGTGCATCGCCTCGACGGTTTCGGCGAAGGAGTAGACCAGGAAACCCTGCTGGTCGTATTCGCGCCACATCAGACCCTGCTGGATGCCCGAGACCCACATGACCGCGGCGTAGACGACGAGGCCGAGCGTGGCGAACCAGAAGTGCCAGGTGACCATGCGCACCGAATAAAGCCGCTCGCGGTTCCACAGTTTTGGCACGAGGAAGTAGACCGCGCCGAAAGTGATCATGCCGACCCAGCCAAGCGCTCCGGAATGGACGTGACCGATGGTCCAGTCGGTATAGTGGCTGAGCGAATTGACCGCCTTGATCGACATCATCGGGCCTTCGAAGGTCGACATGCCGTAGAAGGCGATGGCCGCAACCATCATCCGGATGATCGGATCGGTACGGATCTTGTCCCAGGCGCCCGAGAGCGTCATCAGGCCGTTGATCATGCCACCCCACGAAGGCATCCACAGCATGATGGAAAAGACCATGCCGAGCGTCTGCGCCCAATCCGGCAGAGCGGTGTAATGCAGGTGGTGCGGACCGGCCCAGATGTAGAGGAAGATCAGCGCCCAGAAATGGATGATCGACAGGCGGTAGGAGTAGACCGGCCGGTTGGCCTGCTTCGGCACGAAATAATACATCATCCCAAGGAAGCCTGCGGTCAGGAAGAAGCCGACGGCGTTGTGGCCATACCACCACTGGGTCAGCGCGTCCTGAACACCGGCAAAAGCCGAATAGCTCTTCGAGCCGGTGATCGAGACCGGAACCGCCAGGTTGTTGACGATGTGCAGCATCGCCACCGTGACGATGAACGACAGGTAGAACCAGTTGGCGACGTAGATATGCGGTTCCTTGCGGCGCAGGATCGTGCCGAGGAAGACGATGAGGTAACAGACCCAGACGATCGTCAGCCAGAGATCGACATACCATTCCGGCTCCGCATATTCGCGGCCCTGAGTGATGCCGAGAAGATAGCCCGTCGCCGCCATGACGATGAACAACTGATAGCCCCAGAAGACGAACCAGGCGAGATCACCACCGAACAGCCGGGCGCGGCTGGTGCGCTGGACGACATAGAACGACGTTGCGATCAGCGCGTTGCCCCCAAAGGCAAAGACCACGGCCGATGTGTGCAACGGCCGGACCCGCCCGAAGGACAGGAACGGCTCGACGTTGAGATCGGGATAGGCGAGCTGCAATGCGATGACGACGCCGACCAGAAGGCCGACGACGCACCAGAATACGGTCGCGATGACGCCGTAGCGGATCGGGCCGTCCATATAGGCTGACATGTCCACCGCCGGCTGTCGCACAAACGATGTCTGGCGCATCAGCATGACAACCGCGCCGATCAGCACGATCACCAGAATTCCCATGTGGCTTGCGAACAGCTCGTCCTTGGCAAGGCCGGCAGCAAGCAGCGCGAAAAACGCCGCTATGCCGGTGCCGATGATCGCCGATCCGTATTTCATCTCGTCGTCCCCGCATCAATCAGATGTCGAACCGCGCGCAGCGGTCCCCTGCCCCCTTCTCGGGGCAAGCGAAGAGACGCGCCTTGATCCAGATCAAAGCGACGAGCGGAGAATATGGACAGGTTGCCCGCGAAGGCCGGTCCTTTTGGGTCTTGGCCGCTGAATGATGCTCAGATCGGAGCCACCAATGTTGCCAGCAGCAGCAATGCTCGACGCCAAGGTACCCCGCTACACCAGCTACCCAACCGCGCCGAATTTTCATTCCGGTCTCGGGGCTGAGACTGCAAGACAATGGTTATCCACGTTGCCCGCGGAAAAGCCCGTGTCGCTCTACCTGCATATCCCGTTCTGCGACCGGCTGTGCTGGTTCTGCGCCTGCCATACCAAGCAGACGCTGCGCTATGAGCCGGTGAGCGCTTATCTGCAGGTTTTGCACGCGGAAATCGATACCGTTAGCCGGCTTCTCGACGGACGTGCTCCGGCCGGCGCTATCCATCTGGGCGGCGGTTCGCCGACGATGCTGCGCCCAGACGATCTGATCACGCTCGGCAAGCGTCTCCGCAGCTCTTTTCACGTCCTGCCGGATGCGGAAATCAGTATCGAGATTGATCCGAACGACATGAATGAGGAAAGGCTGGACGCACTCGCGGAATTCGGCATGACCCGGGCGAGCCTCGGCATCCAGGATTTCGATCCGCGCGTCCAAAAAGCCATCAACCGGCTGCAGAGCCTCGAGCAGACGGCCTATGTCGTTGATGGCGTTCGGGCCCGCGGGATCAATTCCGTCAACCTCGACCTGCTCTATGGCCTGCCCCACCAGACCGTCGAAAGCGCTGCGTCGACACTGCACCAGGCACTGCAACTGGCACCTGACCGCATGGCGCTGTTCGGGTATGCCCATGTGCCGTGGATGAAGAAACACCAGACCCAGATCAAGGATGAATGGCTACCGGACGGGCAGGCACGTTACGCGCAGTCAGAAGCCGTGCGGAGGCTGGCGCTTGACGCCGGGTACCAGGAAATCGGCATCGATCACTTCGCCCTCCCAGGCGACGCCCTGACGCAAGCCTCTCAACAGGGCCGGCTCCGGCGCAATTTCCAAGGCTATTCCGCTGACCAATGCAGCACCATCATCGGGCTCGGCCCATCGGCTATCAGCCAGTTCGAGCAAGGCTATTTGCAGAACTCGCCAGCGACCGGCGACTACACCCGCCGCATTGAAGACGAGGGGATCGCCACGATGCGCGGTGTTGCTTTATCGGACGACGATCGCGTCCGCCGGTGGGTAATCGAAAAACTGATGTGCGATTTCCGCTTTTCGAGCCACGAAGCCCTGCGCCGTTTCGGCACTTCCGCCGGCGCAGTCGTGATGCAGGCGAAACGCCTGGCGGCAATGGAAAGCGATGGTCTGTGCGAATGGCGCAATGACGGGTTTGAGGTCACAGCCAAAGGCCGCCCGTTCGTCCGTCTCATCGCCGCTCGTTTCGATACTTATTTTACGGCGGCCACAACAAAACACTCAGCAGCCATCTGAAACGGGCAACGAGACCATAGAGGATCGAACCCCGGTGTGTGGCTGAGCCGTCTTGGTGCGCTCAACCGCACATCACTCTGATTTCACGGACACAGGCCTGTTCTCCAAAACACGTGCAGCCCAAAACTGCCTGACGCCTTTCATGTTCAATGGCCCGCGGGGCGGCCTGTAATGCAATGGCTACCGCATTTCTGGAATTCCCTCTCTCAGAGCGACCGCGTAAATATTGCATTTCTAATGAAAATTGGCATGCTGAGAACTGCCACCGCATATCGGAATCGTGGCAATTACGGGAGTAATGGACGTGTCAAAGAGCGAACCTCATCAAATTGATATTCATGTCGGCAATCGTCTGAGGTCGCGACGGCTGGTTTTAGGATTAAGCCAGGAGAAACTGGGCGAGCGCCTGGGCATCACCTTCCAGCAAATTCAAAAATATGAAAAGGGCACCAACCGCGTCAGTGCGAGCAAACTGCAAGCTGCGGCGTTGGTGCTCAACGTTCCCATTGGCTACTTCTTCGAGGACCATGAACCCGTGGTCCCGGATGGATTGGCAAGGGAAGTCGACGAGATCGGCACATTCCTGCTCTCGAGGGATGGCGTGATGCTCAACCGAGCCTTCACCTCCATCAAGAACAAGCAGGTTCGCCTGTCCATCATCACTTTGACGAAGGCGCTCGCAAACGCTGATGACACCGTTACGCAGGCGGCGGACACAGAACGCGTTGCTTCTCCTGATCCACGGTGAAACCCATGTTCCTGCAGACATTCGGTAGGTTGTGCCTGCTTGATGCCGCGGGACAGGAGTGCCGGTATCCTCGCAAGGGTTTGTTCCTTGTCGCGTATCTTGCCACCGGCGCCAGCGCTGAAATCGGCCGAGACGAAGCGGCTGACCTCCTGTGGGGCAACGAGGATCGCGCGCTTGCATTTACAAACCTGAGAAAGCTGATTTCGCGTCTGCGGGCAGCACACGGGCCGGTCCTGACCATATCGCCCACACATCTTCGCCTCGACCGCCAGCAACTCAGCTGCGACGCGGATGCGACAAAGACAGCAAAGACGCCCTTGTCCTCTCTTGTCGAACTGATGAGCCGGACGTTTCTTGCCGAATTCGACGATACCGACGGCCTGGCCGGCCGATGGCTGAAATCGCAGCGCCGCACCTATTTGGAATTGATGCGCGAACGGTTGCTGAAGAAATCGTCGGAGCTTTCTCCGGTTGCGGAATCTTCAGCGGCCAGACAGGCGGCATTCCTGATTCTGGAGCATTGGCCGGACGATCAGGCGGTGCGCAGAACGCTCTCGGCCGAACCGCAGCTGCAACCGGTGGAGCGCACGGCCGAGCCCAGAGGGGTTTTCGCGACAGTCGAGCACGGCCACCCTTCGGATAGTGAATGGACATTCGGCGTATCGAAATTGCCGCGCGTGGCACTTCTCCCGCCGATCGGAGTATCTTCTGCAGCCCTTGATCTTTCACGAGCGAGTGCCTTGATCGACGACGTCGCGATCGGGCTGTGTTCGCTGCGCAGTCTTTCGATCATCGCGCCTTACACAGCCGAACGTATTCGTGCCAGCGAAGACAAGGTTCTCCTGCTCAACAAGCACGACATCTCCTATGTGGTCGATACAAAGCTGACCGATGACGGGCTCTTCGTTCAAATCATTTTCGTTCCATCGGACCACGTGATCTATGCCGAACGTTTTGAGATAACCGGCGGGCTTTTGTCTTCACATCGGAAGGTGTTGGCAGGCGTTGTGAAAGACCGCATCCTTGTCGAGTTGAAGCGCAACGAGAATGCGCTCAGCGACTACGCGTTTCATCCGGATGCCTACCAGCGGTATCTTCTTGGCGTTCAACAGATGAGCCGGCTGACATTGCCCTCGGTTCGAAGCGCCAGGAAGACATTCAGGGAAGCGCTCAATCACAATGGTGATTTCTCCCACGCCTTCAGCGGCCTTGCCAAGACATACTCCATCGAATGGGTTTTGACGGCCAGGGGCGATCCCGAACTGCTCCGCAAGGCGGAGGCGAACGCGCGATCGGCAATCGAAAGCAATCCGGATATTGCCTACGGGTACAAAGAACTTGGCATGGCAAAACTCTATCTCGGCGCCCTTGACGAGAGCCTCGACGCGCTGGCCCGCGCAGAGGAACTGAGCCCTCATTACGCCGACGCGATCTATAGCTTCGCCGACGCGCTCATCCATGCCTCCCGCCCCATGGAAGGGCTCGCAAAAATCGAGCGTGCCATCTCGCTCAATCCGCTGGGACCGGACGAATATTTCTGGTGTGCTGCGGGCGCAAGCTACTTCGTCGGCGCCTTCGACAAAGCCGTTTCCCGAATACACAGCATGTCCAACCAGGCCTCGGCACACAGACTGCTGGCGGCAAGCTGGGCTATGCTTGGCGACACCAAGCGCGCGCATCACTACCGCCGGAAAGATCGCGAGGCCAACCCGCAATTTGATCTGCAAAAATGGCTCGCTATCGTCCCGATCAGGGAGACCTGGCAGAAAGACATGTATCGCGAGGGCCTAACGAAAGCCGGCTACTGAAACGTCAACAGAGAGGGAGAATGAAATGTCCAAAGTCGTGGTGATCGGGTTTCCCGGTGATAAAAAACTCTACCTGGCCGACATTGACGCAGGAACAGTCACCGAGCTTACCAAAGCCTCGGGATCACTTGCCTCGGCAAGCCAATTGCGCGCTTCAGGCGGCACTGTGATAAAAGACGTCGACTTCGCGGTTGCTGTTTCTTCTGCTGCATCCGTATCAGCAGGGCTTTTCGACGCTTGATGTTCGATGAAACGGGATGGAGCGACAGGGCGTTTAGCCCGGCCGAGACATACGCACGCGTGTCCTCCCTCCTTCCCGGTTTCGGCATAACCCGTGTTGCCCGCCATACCGGCCTCGATCGCATCGGCGTTCCGGTCTGGTGTGCCTATACGCCCAACGCAAAATCCATCGTCGTCGCGCAGGGAAAGGGCCTGACGGACGAAGAGGCGAGGACGTCAGCTGTCATGGAAGCCCTCGAACGATGCGTGGCGGCAAGTCCACACGCCGATATCGTTCACACCACGGCACGTGTACTCAGGCGTGCCGGGAAACGGTTCGACATGCTGCCCTGCCTGATAGCAGCAGGCCGGTCACCGCCACGGGATGACGAACCGATCTCCTTTGTTGTCGGGACTGACCTGGTTTCCGGGGACGACATCCATGTACCGCTCGATGCCGTCACCCTTGACCGCACGCTGATCGATTGCAGATATTGGCAATCGTCCGACGGGCTGGCGTCGGGGAACACCCTGAATGAGGCTGTTTTTCACGGATTGAACGAACGTATAGAGCGGGATGCCTACGTTCTGTGGCAAGTGTCGAGTGCCGGTGCGCGCCAATCGTCCTGCGTTGATCCGGGATCCATTGAGCGTCCGGAGCTTTCATCGCTGGTTGCCAGCATCGAAGCGGCCGGCTGTGTGCTGCGGTTATTCGATATGACCAGCGATATCGGCGTTCCTTCTTTTAACGCCCTGATCGCGCCGATTGACGTTCTTTCCGCCCGCAACCCACGTTTTGTCACGGTGAACTACGGGGCAGGAACTCATCCCTCAGCGGCCAGAGCCATGATCCGCGCGGTCACGGAAGCGGTGCAGTCGCGCATGACATTCATCAGCGGCAGCCGGGACGATATCTATCCACCGGTCTACAACAGGCCGCTCCCGGGAGAAACCCAAACCCTGTTGAAGGTGAATTCAGCGGTTCCCCTCAAACCCTACCGGCGCAACGACGGATGGCCGTCAGCCGCCAATAGCGGCACAATCCTTGACACTCTGAAACAAATGGAACTTGGGCCGGTCATTGCTGTGCCGCTCAGCGAACCGGCGTTGCCGTTTGCGGTGGCAAAGGTCCTCGCCCCAAAACTGGAAAATCCCGAAGGCCGCCGCGCCCAAAGGTTTGGCCAGCGCGCCCTCGCAAAAGGGTCCTTCGGATGAAACTTCTCTATGTTGGCCCGACATTGCCGGACGCCAGGGATTATACCACCGATATCATTGTCCGGGGACCAGCAGTGCAGGGTGACCTCTTTCGCGCGGTCGAAGAGGGAGCAGCCGTGATCGGCATTGTTGACGGCGGTTTCGAATATACCGCACCGATCTGGCACAAGGAAATACTCTATGCTCTCAGGTCCGGAACACAGGTGCTCGGAGCAGCGAGCATGGGTGCGCTGCGCGCCGCGGAATGCCATCCATTTGGAATGATCGGTGTCGGCACTATTTTCAGGGAATACCTTGATGGCACCCGTATCGATGATGCGGACGTGGCGCAAATTCATGGACCTGCGGAGCTTGGCTGGCTACCGCTCAGCGAACCATTGGTCAATGTCACCGCCACGCTCGAGGTCCTGCTTGAAAGGCGGTCCATCTCTCCAACGGAAGCCACTCATCTGGACGCTGTTGCCCGCGCTATTTTTTTCAAGGACCGGACATGGCGATCAATTCTTGATCGGGCCGCGGCCCTTGAGGATCAGAGAAAGACGTCCATCGCGATGGCTTTGCAAGCGTGTAAAGTCAATCGAAAGCGCGCGGATGCCATCGAACTTCTCGCCGTGATGTCACAGTTGGACGGGGGACGATCAGCAGCCAAACCGGACTGGGAGTTCCAGCGCACAACCCTTTGGAACGAAATGCGGAACCATCATTCCGTGGCGTAAAATCCCGGCCATCCATCTTTGAGTGTGTCACGCCCGTGTCACGCGAAACTTGTCCCGGTTGCGATTAGTATGCCCGCGAATCATTGCGGAGCCGATTATGCCAGCAGCATACGCCACCATTGCTTTGAACACTCTCGACGCAGACAGCGAGATCGAAGAGTTTCACGCCTTGACCCGCCTGATCGTCTTCGCGAAAGAAAATGCCGCTCAGCTTGACGCGCATCAGACGGTTTATTGCCTGGATTTGGCGCTTGAGCAGATTGCGACGGAACTGCGTCATCGTGCGGACAGTTCGGCGGACATTGTCTTCTATCTCAAGGACGGAATTAGCCGACAATAGAATTTCGTGTCTCATGGCCGCCGCTTGCTGCGCGTTGGCTTGTGGCGTTATCATTGCCGCTTGTGTTTTGTGGCCATTAACGCACAAAAGCCCGTGTCATTTCTGATCACGGGCTTTTGTTTTTTGTTTGGTTGCGGGGGCAGGATTTGAACCTGCGGCCTTCAGGTTATGAGCCTGACGAGCTACCGGGCTGCTCCACCCCGCGTTATCAGCGTCTTCGGCGAAGCCGAAGATCGCGACGAGGAAACCGCCTTTGCGGTTTTCGTCGACAGCGCAAACCGAAGGTTTGTCGCTTACGGATTGGGCCGTATGCCCGTTCCGGTATTCATTCTGAGCAAATTGCCAGAGGCAATTTGTCTCCTGTGAGGGAGGTAGAAACTGTTTCCGCCGCCCCTGGAATTCAGGTTCCCCGGCATTTTACCGAAGCAAAAAGGCCGCTTGAGGGCGGCCTGTTGTTCGGCTGGGCCGGAGGTAGAAGAGAAGATAGTGTGTTTGGTATTTTCTTGCCATTAATAGACCTGGCAGCGACCTACTCTCCCGCGTCTTAAGACGGAGTACCATTGGCGCAGGGGCGTTTCACGGCCGTGTTCGGAATGGGAACGGGTGCAGCCACCCCGCAATAACCACCAGGTCAACTAAGGGCAAGAATGTCACCGGCGACGGTGACAAACCAAATGAGAAGCTGGCGAGGGAGACCCTCTTTCTTATATTTTGAACACGTCTTGTTGCCTGGCTTTCGGTCGAAGACCGCAAGCGCAGAGCGCGTCGCCAATCGTTTGGCGCGCCGTCTGCAGCGCAGCCGCCTGAGCGGCGACAGCATGAAGACAAAACAGATGGCTCTGTTCATTTCAATGAACATGAGCAATGAGAACAATCAAGCCAATCGAACGATTAGTACCGGTAAGCTTCATGCATTGCTGCACTTCCACACCCGGCCTATCAACGTGGTAGTCTTCCACGGTTCTCAAGGGAATACTCGTTTTCAGGTTGGTTTCCCGCTTAGATGCCTTCAGCGGTTATCCATTCCATATATAGCTACCCTGCTATGCGGCTGGCGCCACAACAGGTCCACCAGAGATATGTCCATCCCGGTCCTCTCGTACTAGGGACAGATCCTGTCAATATTCCTACACCCACGGCAGATAGGGACCGAACTGTCTCACGACGTTCTGAACCCAGCTCACGTACCGCTTTAATTGGCGAACAGCCAAACCCTTGGGACCTGCTCCAGCCCCAGGATGCGATGAGCCGACATCGAGGTGCCAAACAACCCCGTCGATATGGACTCTTGGGGGTCATCAGCCTGTTATCCCCGGCGTACCTTTTATCCGTTGAGCGATGGCCCTTCCACACGGGACCACCGGATCACTATGACCGACTTTCGTCTCTGCTCGACTTGTCAGTCTCGCAGTCAGGCGGGCTTATGCCATTGCACTCGACGAACGATTTCCGACCGTTCTGAGCCCACCATCGCGCGCCTCCGTTACTCTTTCGGAGGCGACCGCCCCAGTCAAACTACCCACCATACACTGTCCCGGATCCGGATAACGGACCGCGGTTAGACATCCATGACGATAAGGGTGGTATTTCAAGGATGGCTCCACAAGAACTGGCGTCCCTGCTTCAAAGCCTACCACCTATCCTACACATGCCGACACGAATGCCAGTGTAAAGCTATAGTAAAGGTGCACGGGGTCTTTCCGTCTGACCGCAGGAACCCCGCATCTTCACGGGGAATTCAATTTCACTGAGTCTATGCTGGAGACAGCGGGGAAGTCGTTACGCCATTCGTGCAGGTCGGAACTTACCCGACAAGGAATTTCGCTACCTTAGGACCGTTATAGTTACGGCCGCCGTTTACTGGGGCTTCAGTTCAAAGCTTGCACCTCTCCCTTTAACCTTCCAGCACCGGGCAGGCGTCAGGCCCTATACGTCGTTTTGCAACTTCGCAGAGCCCTGTGTTTTTGATAAACAGTCGCTACCCCCTGGTCTGTGCCACCCCTCCATACTTGCGTACGAAGAGGTCACGCTTCTTCCGAAGTTACGCGTGCAATTTGCCGAGTTCCTTCAGCATAGTTCTCTCAAGCGCCTTGGTATACTCTACCTGACCACCTGTGTCGGTTTCGGGTACGGTCTATACGGTGGAGCTATTTCCTGGAACCGCTTCCCCGCCCAGACAATCCAATAAGTCTGAACAAGTTACGCAATCCGTCACTACCACCAGGCCCACGAATATTAACGTGGTTCCCATCGACTACGCATTTCTGCCTCATCTTAGGGGCCGGCTAACCCTGCTCAGATTAACTTTAAGCAGGAACCCTTGGTCTTTCGGCGAGGGAGTCTCTCACTCCCTTTATCGTTACTCATGTCAACATTCGCACTTCCGATACCTCCAGGACCCCTCACAGGTATCCCTTCACAGGCTTACGGAACGCTCCGCTACCACACGCATTACTGCGTATCCTCAGCTTCGGTGCATGGCTTTAGCCCCGTTACATTTTCGGCGCAAAGACCCTTATTTAGACCAGTGAGCTGTTACGCTTTCTTTAAATGATGGCTGCTTCTAAGCCAACATCCTGGTTGTTTTGGGATCCTCACATCCTTTCCCACTTAGCCATGACTTGGGGACCTTAGCTGGAGGTCAGGGTTGTTGCCCTTTTCACGACGGACGTTAGCACCCGCCGTGTGTCTGCCGACTAGTACTCCTCGGTATTCGGAGTTTGGTTAGGATCAGTAAGACGGTGAGTCCCCATAGCCCATCCAGTGCTCTACCCCCGAGGGTATTCGGTCGACGCACTACCTAAATAGTTTTCGCGGAGAACCAGCTATTTCCGAGTTTGATTGGCCTTTCACCCCTAGCCACAAGTCATCCCAATCTATTGCAACAGATGCGGGTTCGGTCCTCCAGTTGGTGTTACCCAACCTTCAACCTGCTCATGGCTAGATCACTCGGTTTCGGGTCTAATGCGACGAACTGAACGCCCTGTTCAGACTCGCTTTCGCTGCGCCTTCACCTATCGGCTTAAGCTTGCTCGTCACACTAAGTCGTTGACCCATTATACAAAAGGTACGCCGTCACCCTTGCGGGCTCCGACTGTTTGTAGGCAACCGGTTTCAGGTTCTATTTCACTCCCCTTGTCGGGGTGCTTTTCACCTTTCCCTCACGGTACTTGTTCGCTATCGGTCATGCACGAGTACTT
>NZ_LMEY01000002.1 GCF_001426665.1 Rhizobium sp. Root1334
GAGCGTGTCGTTGCCAGCAAGGGCGCTGATGGTGTCATTGCCGGCAAGGCCGTCAATCGAGTCGATCCCTGCCGTGCCGGTGAGAACGTCATCCCCGCTTGTCGCGCCAGTAGGAACGGGAGGCTGCGGCACTGTGCCCAGACCAGTGTTCCCAGATAGGATCGGTTTGCTGCCATATAGCGAAAAATCGCCCCAGTAACCGCCGCCGATCTGGTTGTTGGTAATCTTGATCGTGTTTTCAACGACGGCGCCGCCGCCCTTGCGCCCGTCGAGATAGACGGTATAGCCGCCACCCACCAACCGGTTGTTGTCGACGGTGATGTTGGCCAGGCCACCGAAGGTGTTTTCCAGCATCAAGGCGGCTGTCTGGTTGTGGTCGTTGATGATCGTGTTGTGGATGAAATCGATATCGTGCCCGCCGTTGACCTGAATACCGTCGTAGTGCGGGTCTGCTTTTCCATTCCGAAGGTTGTGAATGTAATTGTCCTGAACGGAGGAAGGCCCCCACAGGGTCATACCATTCTCGACATCATGAATGTTGTTGCGCAAGAACGTCCCATGGCCGTAGACGCCATTATCGCTCAAGCCACGCCCGTCGATTTCACTGTCCTTGAGCGTAAAGCCGGTCGCATCATCCATGACCCTGAGGACATGCCACTCCGTATTGGAGATGAGCTTGATGTTGCTCAGCGTAACATTCTTGGCATCGATGATGATATCGCCAGTCACTTCCATATTGCTGATGACGGCGTTGTCCGTCGTAATATGAAGAGAGCCGGTATATTTCGTCATCGGGACTCCGGCCTTGACGCCGGTATTGGTCTCGTCGGGAAACCCTGTCGCTGCTGTCGCTGCTGTCGCTGCTGTCGCTGCTGTCGCTGCTGTCGCTGCTGTCGCTGCTGTCGCTGCTGTCGCTGCTGTCGCTGCTGTCGCTGTAGGGGCATTCGTGCCGGCGACGGAAGAAACGCTGACCGCGCTGGTGCTTGTCGCGCTCATAGCGGCTGCGGATTTCAACACGGGTTGAGAGCCTACGGTTTCCTCGGTTTCGATCGACGTGCCGGCCTTGGAGATACCACTCCAGCTACTTTCAGAGGGGGCAGCATTTACCTGGGCTGATGAATTGTTGAGGAAGTGAAGCGAATTCTGTTCAGCGGTAGTGCTCTCATCGCCAACGTCACGAGCGCTAAACCCCTCCATCACGTCGTGATCGCCGAGATGGGCGGAGTCATTGAACGTGGTTTTGGACGGAACCGTTGATTGCTGATCCTCGCTCGCCTTGTTCAGATCAATGACGTCGAGAGAATTCGCCTGAATGGCATCCTCGGTCAAAAAACCGCTGCTGGTTGTGTTCAGAAGTGTTCGTGCCACTGTGCTATCGCCTTTCTCCTCAGCCGTTAACCCCGTTTCAAGATGGTATTACGGGTAAGCCGGCTACCTCTTTTTAGGTAAGCCAAGCTTATAACAGCGAGGAGTAATGCAACTTTTAAGATGGCGCAACGAGGCTAAAATTAACCCGGTATATTGGGGCAAGGTGCCTAATTTCAGACTTAATATTGCCGCAAAATCCTTAAAATGCCGCTTCCGTTTGATATGCTTGCCAAATTTCTGGCCATTCAACGGAAATTAAAATATCGCAGGTTTTTTAAATCGTTACGCGAAAATGCAACCTTACGTGTGGCAATCCCTCTGAAAAGACTTGCAAAAAATTACTGAAGAATTTCAGAAGCTCAATGACGTCGCAGACGAGGAAAAGCTCGTATCTTTTTTTAAAAAATTTATTCTACGCAACCATAGGGATTTGTGAACGGTTGGATCAACCGGATTTTCGGCCGCCGGCTGCTTACCAAGCGTGCCAAAAAATACAGAAATTGAAGGGGATTATAGAGCTTGGTTGGCCGCGTGATTCGCTGGTGAGCCCGAACAGGAGCTCTGAACTGCCCGCGTGGCCGTGAGCTGGGCGCGGCTAACGGCCGAATGCAGCGCTCAACGCGGCGGCGCGATGACCTGATTTCATGGCCAGGCGCATCGCTTCTCCGGCAATGATACCCGATCGGAACAATGCCGAGGCGAATGCGCTGTGATGGCGGCGGTAATATTTGATGCGATTGGTCGTCATGAGCGCGGTGAGAAAATCGCTGCTGTGATAATCCCCGCCGATATGGATGGCCTGAGACGAGGGAACATAGAGCACGTCCAGGCCCGCAGCTCGAACGCGCTGAAGATAGTCGACTTCCTCACTGTAGAGGAAGAAGCTGTCATCCCAGTCGCCAATCACCGCGCGCGCATGAGCCGTGACCAGTAGGATAGCACCGGTGGCCCACTCGATATGTCCTCCATCCTGGTACAATGAAGCCTTATCGACGATTTCACCCAATCCCATGCGGGCGGCTAGTGTTCCTCCCAGCAGCGCTTCGGACCACGCCGTTGTTATCGATGGCTCACGGCGAATGGATTTGGCGACAACACCGTCCTCACCGCGGACTTGCGGCACAGCTACCCCAACCGAAGAACTGTTCATGCCTGCGTACAAGCGGCTTATCGAGCCGGGTTGCAGACGGATGTCCGGATTGAGAACAAGCAGATCCGAAGAGGAATCAATCGTCGCGGTGGCTGCGTTGATCCCTGCGGAATAGCCGCCATTGCGGCCGGTTACGATGACTCTTGCCCCGATTTCGTGTGCAGCCGCCAGTTCGACAGAATGATCGTGACTGTCATTATCGACGACAATCACTTCATATTGCTCAATGCCTTCAAGACCGGCGCGGAGAGAATCCAGCAAACCCGGCAGCACCGAAGCGCTGTTGTAGGCAACGGTGACGATCGAGAGTTTTCGCGTCCCCAAGGTGCCTGGGACGATCCTGTCGTCAGTCAGAGGCTCTCTTTGCTTTATCGAACCATCCATTTCGCGCCCCCATGTCCGGCGAGACCCGCGAGCGGGAGTTCTGCCATTCCTATTGGAAAAGGGTCGGCGTTAAAACACTGCAGAGAGAGGTAGAGGGTAAGTCCCGTCCAGCTCTGCGCTCATCCCAAAGCCGAATGATGGCCCGTCCGGGTAATACTATCGGTGCATGCCGGGACCAGTGCCTGCATGCTCCGGTGGCGCTTTTGTAAGTCTTTGAGTGCGCTGGCATATCTGTCAGGATTTTCTAGCATGTCTGCAGCAACCGACGGCTTTGATAGGTATTTCCAGCGTCTTTGCGCCGATCTTTGGTCAACTGCCTTTTCGTTCAGCGGCAAGTTATCAGGAGCTTTCATGCCAATTGATTTTAAGCATTCATTGCCATCGAGAGCCCGAAATACAGCACTGGACAGCATCGGACAGCACCCGCCTGCCGTTGAGCAAACCGGACGAGACGCGCTTGACCGATTGGAGGTCCTTGGATCAGTTTCGCCTCAGACAAGAACCCAGGCCAGCCGTTTTTTGAAGATTGCAAAGCGAGGCTTGCCACGCATGCACCGGGGCGGCGCGTTCGGGCACACATTGCGAGCGGTCAAAACAGATTTGCACTGGACGGAACATCTTGAAGGAGACAGCCTCCGCTATACCGCCATCGCCGCGCTTGGACTGTTCCAAGTCGACAGAACCACGCAGCAACAGATACTGGGCGGCAATACGGTACTCGATCTTGCAAATGCGTGTGTGGTTCGTGCCACGACGTCCGCCGATATGGGCGCGGTGGCGCTTGCTGCCTGGGCCGCAGCAGAGGCTGGGCGGTTCCATTCAATGCCGCTGTTTCGCCAGCTGGTACAGATACTCGCTTCAGATACGTCCATTGCGACTGTAGACTGCGCATGGGCATTGAGTGCCGGCCTGGCCGCGCGGCAATTCGGGGACACACGCGACGTCGTTTCCCTGGCAACGAAAAGGCTGATGTCGGGACGGTCCTCGTCCGGCCTGTTTCCACATATGCTTCCCGCATCGGCCAGCGGGCGTTTCCGGGCTCATATCGGGTGTTTTGCCGATCAGGTTTACCCGATACAGGCATTTTCCCGTCTTCATGCAGCACAGCCGAACATCGAAGCTCTGTCGGCAGCGGAAGCCTGTGCAGAGCGCATTTGCGCGCTGCAGGGGCCGGCCGGCCAATGGTGGTGGCATTACGATACGCGCAACGGCGGTGTCGTCGAGGGCTATCCGGTTTACAGCGTTCATCAGCACGCGATGGCCCCGATGGCGCTGCTCGAGCTCCGGGAGGCCGGAGGCACCGACCACTCGCAAGCGATCATCAAAGGCATGCGGTGGCTCGACGAGCACCCTGAGGTTTCGACGCCGCTCGTCGCAGCGGAAAAAGGTGTGATCTGGCGCAAGGTGGGGCGCCGCGAACCCCGCAAGATAGTCAGGGCGATATCCGCCGTGACGACGGCTCTGATGCCGGGGTTGCATGTTCCCGGCCTTGATAGGCTCTTCCCGCCGATCTGTGTGGACTATGAATGCCGGCCCTATGAACTCGGCTGGTTGATGTACGCGTGGCTTTCGGGAGGCGTGGTCGCACAGCTTTCCCTTAGCCCGGCAGGGGAGATGCCTGCAGTGTCCAAGGAGATTTGATATGCAAGGGCAGCGTCAACTTCTGTTCGGCATGTATATGGACGCCATGCGCATGGACGATGTCATCGAGCGATGCCGCACGGCGCTTACAACACGCCGGCCAATCCTTCTGGGGGTGCTTAATGCGGCAAAAATTGTCGAACTTCACAGGAATTCACTCCTGCGCGAATCCCTGATGGAATGCGATCTCTTGCTGGCGGATGGTCAATCCATCGTGTGGGCAAGCAAGTTGCTCGGCCGGCCTTTGCCGGAACGCGTGGCAGGCATCGATATCTTCACGCGTCTTCTTTTTCTCGCGCATCGCGACGACCGGTCCATTGCACTGCTGGGCGCGAAGCCCGAGATTTTGAAGGAAATGCGGCGTGTTATCGCGCAGCGTTTTCCCGGCTTGAGGATCGTCTATAGCCACCATGGATATTATGAAGCCGCAGAAGCAGGCCAGATCGCCGCCGATATTCGAGATTCCGGTGCCGATATGCTCTTTCTGGGAATGACATCGCCCAAGAAGGAAATATTTCTGGGCTCCTATGGCTCGTTGCTCAACGTTCCAGTGCTGCATGGCGTCGGCGGCTCTTTTGATATTATGGCCGGTCTGACTAAACGTGCGCCGGTCGCCTGGCAGAAAGCCGGAATGGAATGGGCGTACAGATTGCTGCAGGAGCCGCGCCGGCTGATGTGGCGCTACCTGAAGACCAATACCAGCTTCGTCCAGCTCACCGCCCGTGAACTGTTTCACCCCGCGCGTGCATTCAGGTTTGGCGCGAACCGGAATGTGGCGCCCGCCAAGTCCATTATGCCAGAAAAGCAACTTCGGAGCATTGCCGATGAGTGACGTATTCAAGAGCAGAGTTGCCATTCTCGGCATGGGATATATCGGGTTGCCCACGGCTGTGGCGATCGCGACGCGCGGCGTCGATGTGATCGGTGTCGACATAAATCCGGCCACCGTCGCAGCCCTGTCGCGCGGGGAAGTACCGTTCGTCGAACCGGATCTGGCCGTGGCTGTCAGCGGTGCCGTCGCCATGGGCCGGCTGACCGCGACGACGGAGACCCCGGAAGCAGAAGCCTTCATCATCGCCGTTCCGACGCCGTTCAACGAGGACCGGACCGCTGACCTGTCCTATGTGAAAGCCGCTGCGGAGCAGATCGCTCCAAGGCTGAAACCCGGAAACATTGTCGTTCTTGAGTCCACGTCCCCTCCTGGAACTACACAGAAAGTCGGAGACTGGATCGGAGCCCTGCGCCCGGACCTGAGAATGCCGCGTGATGGCGAAACCGGCGCCGACATATTTGTCGCACATTGCCCCGAGCGCGTTCTTCCCGGCCGCATCATGATCGAGATGATCACCAACGACCGCGTCGTCGGAGGCTTGACGCCCAGATGCGCGGAGAAGGCGGCGTCCATTTACCGCCTGTTCGCTCAAGGCGAGATCCTCTTAACCGATGCGGCAAGCGCTGAAATGGCCAAGCTGGTGGAAAATGCCTATCGCGATGTCAACATTGCTTTCGCCAATGAAATCTCCCTGATCAGCGAAAGCCTTCATATCGACGTCTGGGAAGTCATCCGCCTGGCCAACCGGCATCCGCGCGTCAACATTCTCAGCCCGGGACCGGGTGTCGGCGGGCATTGCATCCCGGTCGATCCCTGGTTCATCGTTTCCGCGGCACCCCAGTTGTCACGCTTGATCCGTACGGCGCGTGAGGTCAACGATCATCGGCCGCATCACGTCGCCGGGCAGGTGGTGGAAAAGGCAAAGCGGTTCCGTTCGCCGACGGTTGCCTGCCTGGGCCTGACCTTCAAGGCAAATGTCGATGATGTGCGCGAAAGCCCCGCTATAGAAGTCGTCGGGCTCATTGCACAGGCGCTGCCGGATGTGGAGATTCTTGTAGCGGATCCCTATGTCAGTGCTATGCCAGGATTGTTGTCCAAGTATGATAATCTCCATCTCGAGGGTGCGTATCAGGCGGTGGAGCGTGCGGACATCGTGGTGCTTCTCGTCGAGCACGAACCATTCAAGGCCATGAGGCACACCCGCCTGGCGGGAAAGGTCATTTACGATACGCGCGGCGCTTGGCACTGAAGCAGCCAATACTGTAGCAAGAAAAGGCTTTCTGCGGATACGACAGGAACGGGCAGAATGAGTTTCGAGCGCGTGGCGGATTTCGATATCGTGGTGATCGGGGGTGGCATTGTCGGGTTATCGACAGCCATGCAGATGTCACAACGATTTCCAGGCCTTACCGTCGCCGTCTTGGAAAAGGAGTCGATGCTTGCCAGTCATCAGACCGGGCGCAACAGCGGTGTTATCCATGCCGGCGTTTATTATGAACCTGGCAGCCTGAAAGCACAATTCTGCCGGCAGGGCAGCGCTGCGACGATGCAGTTCTGCAAGGACTATGGCATTCGCTTCGAACAGCGTGGCAAAATGCTCGTGGCCACCAGCCTAGAAGAGTTGCCACGCATGGAAAAGCTCCATGAGCGTGCCGTCGCCAACGGGCTTGAGGTCCATCGTGTCAGCAAGGCTGAGTTGACGGAACGCGAACCACATATTGCCGGTGTCGCAGCTCTTTTCATTCCAGCCTCGGGGATCGTCGATTATGGCGAAGTGACGCGGCGTATGGGTGCGCTTCTTCTCGAAGCCGATGGCACGATCATGACCGATGTTGACGTTACCCGCATCGATGAGCAAGCAGGCGGCGTGGAGATTACGCTCGACACGGGAATGCTGCTCACGGCCCGCCATGTGATTGTTTGTGCAGGCGTCAACGCAGACCGTCTGGCGCGAATGTGCGGCCTTGCCAAGGATATTGCAATTGTTCCCTTCCGCGGCGAGTATTTTCGTCTCGGCGCCGATAAGAACCGCATCGTCGAACACCTTATTTATCCCATCCCGGAACCATCCCTGCCATTCCTTGGGGTGCATCTGACGCCGATGATCGGCGGGTTCGTGACGGTCGGCCCCAACGCCGTGCTGGCCTTTGCCCGCAATGGCTACACTTTCGGTAACATCAATCCCCGGGATCTCTGGGAGATGGTACGTTTCACTGGGTTTCGCCACGTCATTGCAAAAAACATGCGCTATGGATTGGGTGAGATGGCCAATTCGCTCAGCCGCCGCCGATACCTTGCGCTGTGCCAACGTTATTGCCCAGAGCTCGAGCTGGCGGATCTGCATCCGCATCCCGCAGGCATCCGCGCCCAGGCGGTCAGCCGCGACGGCCGCCTGCTGCATGACTTTCTAATCGAGCGCACGGCCCGTACGGTTCACGTGCTCAACGCCCCATCCCCTGCAGCCACCTCGGCGCTGCCGATCGGCAAGCATATCGCCGATATCGCCGAGGTGCATTTCGGATGCTCGTGACGTCCTCCGGCAGTTGACCTCCAGCGACTCTCCTGAGGGGCCCAGCGCGGCCGCGCGCGTATATTGTGTCCTTGGATGCCAGTCTGCGCCGGGCCTTGGTGGATGCTTAAACCACAAGGCGAGCTGGCGTTGACCTCACATACGTTTCAATCAGGTCGACGACATGCTGCCGTCGTTCGGTGACGATCCGGTCCGAGGACAGGTCAACGCCGAATGTGACCGACAGCGTGTAGCGGCTGGAGATGTGAATGAAGCTCAACGCGACAATCGATATGTAGAGTTGCATGGCGTCGATGCCCGGCGGGATCTCGCCACTGGCTTCGCCTCGATCAAGCAGTGTCTGGATGGAGCCGATCAGCGGCCGCGACGATCGTGGTATGCTCTCTATCGTGCGGATGAACTCTCCCTGCAACAGGTTCTCCGCCAGAACCATTTTGATAAAGGCAGGCGTTGCCGCCATGTAATCGAAGGTAAAGGCGGTCAGCGCCGCGATTCCTGCTACCGGGTCGCGGTCCAAAATGTTGAGCCCGGCTTCCTTGCTGCGCAGGTCGTCGTAAACGTCCTGGAGAGCGGCCTTGTAGAGCAGCTCCTTGCTCTGGAAATAGTGGTAAAGCATCCGGATATTGCACCCCGCGCGCTCGACGATGCGGGCGGTACTGGCGCCGCTCAGGCCGTGTTCGCAGAACTCCACTATTCCCGCTTCGAGGATGGATTTCCGCGTCGCCTGGGCGTTGCGCGAGCGAGTGCCTGTTGTTTCCTGCTGGTGATCACCGTTGCCCGCGTCACTCATTCTGCATCCATCCTTCATTGTGCCAATCGGCAGTGAATCTTTCTATCGCATCTGGTCATCGAGGCAATTGACAACTAAGTAAGTAATAGCATACTTACAAAAAAAGAGGAGCTGCTTTTTGCGGGGCAAAGAGCGAATTTGAGGAGCGTCCGCCTGGAGAAGGCGGGCGAAAGAGGGGAGGGGCTTGTGATGAAGGCATTCAAGAGAATTCTATTGCTGGGTGGCGCCGTTGCCGCGATGGCCGGTGGAGCTGCACAGCAGGCGCAGGCGCAGAAAGCCGACCAAATCACGGTTGCAATTACGGAGGGCATTACCGGGAACAATCCTTATGCGGACTCCGTGGTCCTCATCGGTTCCATCTGGTGTCAGGTCTACGGCTGCCTGACGCGCTGGGATTTCGAAACCGGCAAGTTTGTTCCTTTCCTGGCCGAGAGCCTGGAGCCGGAAGACGACTTGAACTGGATACTGACGCTGCGGTCGGACTGGAAGCGCCACAATGGCGAGCCGGTCGTTGCCGCGGACGTGGTTCATTCGATCGACCGCTCGCGCAATGATCCGGAGAGCATGTCCCAGGCTTCGGTACAGTACATCGAAAAGGCCGAAATTCTCGACGAGCGCCGTTTGCGCATCACGACAACCCAGAAGATGGCGACGCTGCCGAACTATCTGGCGACGATGCAGGTCACTTCCAAGAAAATCTACGATCAGCATGGTGCGAAGGCGGCCGATCGCGAATATCCATTTGGCGCCGGTCCTTACCGGCTCGTCGAGGTCGGTATTGGCAGCCATATCGTTATCGAACGTGTCGATGATCACCCGATGGTGGAGCCGACCAACCCGAAGCGGATCATCTACCGCATGATGGCTGAGCCTGAGCAGCGGGTGACGGCGCTGGCCAATGGGGAAATTCAGATTGCCCAGGGAATTCCTCCGCAGCTCGTCGGCCGGGTCCAGCAGTTGCCGAACGCGACGGCCGAGATGGTCGATTCCGCAGAGGCAATGTTCATCGCGATGAGCCCTAAGACTAAGCCCTGGGATGATTCGAAAGTGCGTCAGGCGGTCTGCCACGCGATCAACCGCGAAGGTATTGCCAGAGCTATCCTCGGTAATCAGGTGACGCTTCTGAATGGACCGGTGGGCGAGGGCCAGTTTGGTTTTGATCCAGGCTATGTGTCGCCGATCGACTACAATCCGGAGAAAGCCAGGAAACTGCTCGAAGAAGCCGGCGCCGTTGGCGCGGCCGTTGATCTCTATTCGCCGGTCGGCCGTTACATCGCCGATCGTCAGATCGCCGAGGCAGTCATCCCGATGCTTGAGGATGTAGGCTTCAAGGCGACGCTCCAGACGCCCGAATGGGGAACCCTGTGGACCAATGTTCAGCGTGGCGAAACCCCATTCTACTATATGGGCCGCGGCAACATGCTCGACCCTTCGCCGGCGCTGGCGCAGTATTTCGAGACCGATGCCTCGCCTCGGCTGAAGTACTCCAATCCTCAGGTCGATGCTTTGCTTCAGGCCGAACGCCAGGAATTCGATCCTGAAAAGCGCATTGCCATGCTCTCCAAGGCCATGGCGGCCATCACAGAAGATGCTCCGGCCTGCTTCTTGTGGCTGCACAAACTCTCCTGGGGCGTGGCCAAGGGTGTCGATTACAAGCCGAGCAAGGCCGACCGGGTCAACGGCTGGGAAATCCATCTGCGCTAGCCGCGACCACCTTTCACGCCGGGGCGGTCTGACACGTTGCCCCGGCGCCTCCCTCCTCAAGAGCTCCAAGGATCTTCCATGCTTGGCTACACGCTGAGACGCGTGGCTGGCACCATTCCGGTGTTGTTCATGGTCTCGCTTCTGATTTTCGCATTGGTCCAGTTCGCCCCGGGCGATCCGGTGGACATGTTGGTAAGCGACGAGGCGACTGAAGAGGTCAGGCTGGCGATCCGTTCGGCCTGGGGTCTCGACCAGCCGGTCTACGTCCAGTACCTGACCTTCCTCAAGAACGCAGTGATGGGCGATTTCGGCCAATCCTTCCGCTATCGCGAGCCGGTCATGGATCTCATCCTGCAGCGCCTTCCAGCGAGCCTGGAACTGGCCATCTACTCGACGCTGTTGGCGGTTGGCATCGGTCTCCCTCTCGGCGTCTGGGCGGCCAGCCGGCCCAATTCGTTCATCGATACGATCGGCTCGATCGGTGGATTCTTCGGGATCAGTCTGCCGAACTTCTGGCTCGGCATACTGTTGATCCTGTTGTTTGCGGGAACCTTCAACCTGCTGCCCTCTGGCGGCCGGGAAACCTGGGGCCTGAATGTCGAACGCGTCACGGGATTCTTGACGATCGATTCCATCATTGCCGGGCGTTGGGACGCATTGTGGGACGCTCTTCGCCATCTCGCGCTTCCCGTCGTCGTGCTGGGCACCAACATGACCGGCATCATCATGCAGATCACCCGCGCCTCGGTTCTGGAGAACCTGCAGGAAGATTATGTCATGACGGCTCGCGCCAAGGGCATGTCAGGACGTGTCGTGCTGTGGCGTCATGCTTTCCGCAATGCGCTCATTGCCGTCATCACGATTATCGGCCTCGAATTCGGTACGCTCATCAGTGGCGCCATCATCGTTGAAACCGTGTTCGCCTGGCCGGGCATCGGCTACCTGTTGCTGCAGGGCATCTCGTTCCGCGATTTCCCCCTGATCACCGGCCTGGTTCTCGTTTACACGACGATGTTCGTTCTCATCAACCTCGCGATCGACATGATCTACACCGTCGTCGATCCGCGCATCCGTCTGGGGTGACTAAGATGGTTCGTTCCTCCAAAACTCGACAGCTCGCACAGGCGCTAAAGTCGCCGAAAGGTGCCTTCAGCCTCGTCGTAATCGGTCTTTTGTTGCTGGCTGCTACTTTTGCTCCGTTGATTGCACCGTTTGACCCGAACCGCCAGGATCTGATGCTTGCGATGACGCCGCCGCAACTGACCGGGCCGCATTTCCTCGGCACCGATCATGTCGGGCGCGATATGATGAGCCGCATTATCTACGGTTCACGCGTCTCTCTGCTGATTGCTGTCGCCGTCGTTCTCTTTTCGGGCGTGGTCGGCGTCACACTGGGCGTAACGTCCGGTTACTACGGTGGCCGCGTTGATTCGATCATTCAGAAATTTCTGGAAGTCGTTTGGGCATTCCCGCCTCTCCTGCTCGCCATTTCCATCGTCGCCTTTCTCGGCCAGGGACTTGGCATCCTCATTGTTGCGCTGGCATCGCAGCGCTGGATCCCCTATTGCCGCCTTGCTCGAGCCGAAGCATTGACCTTGCGTGAACGGGAATTCGTTTCGGCGGCCCGCTCGCTTGGCGCCAGCGATAGCCGGATCCTGCGTACGCACATCCTGCCCAATCTCATCCAGTCGGCGTTGATCGTTGCCACCTTCGCCATGGCGACCGCGATCATCGCCGAATCCAGCCTGAGTTTTCTGGGCCTTGGAGTACCGGCCTCGACCCCGACCTGGGGTGGTATGCTGTCGGATGCGCGCGCCTATATCAGCACGTCATGGTGGATGGCTCTGTTTCCGGGCCTCTGCATCTTCTGCACCGTTCTCGCCATCAACCTCCTGGGTGATGTCCTCAGAACGCATCTCGATCCCCGTCTGAGCCGCGCGTGACGGTTCCAAATTCAAGAAAAGAAGGATTATCGCATTGGTTGAACGTATTGAAACATCGATGGCGGACGGCGCCCTCAAGAGTATGGCCGTTGTCCATAACGACATGGTCTTCCTTTCGGGTGTCCACGCAACGGACACCAGCGGCGACATCAAGGAGCAGACACGCGAGGTTCTACGCAGCGTCGATCGTCTGCTGGAAGCAGCCGGATCCAACCACAAGTCGATTTTTGTCGTGCATGTGTGGCTGAAGGACATGCGCTATTTCGGGGCAATGAATTCCGTGTGGAACGAATGGGCAGACCCGGCGCATCCACCGGCGCGGACTTGCGTCAGCGGAGAGCTCTACCGTTCGGACGTTCTCGTCGAGGCGGTTGTCATCGCCTACCGCGCCTGACCGGCCTTCCGAAGGAGAACCCCATGGAACTGAGAGAACTCGGGAAGAAGGATGGCGCTGGCCATCAGCCACGCATATGCCTTGGCAAAGCGTCCGACACGCTGGCATCCGTGTGCCTGACCGCCCCGGACAAGACCGGTGACCTGAAGGATCAGTCGCTGCAGATCCTCAATGCCATCGAAGAGTATTTCCAGAGCGTTGGCTCGTCGCGAAAGCAGATCCTCATGGTGCAGGTCTGGCTGTTTGACATGAACGAGTACCCGGCGTTTTGCGAGCTGTGGAACGACTGGATCGATCCCGAAGGCGTGCCAGCTCTTTCGATCGTGACAGGGCATGCGGCGCGTCGCGATTGTGCGGTTGAAATCCGCGCCTACGCCGCCTGCTGATACCGCATCAACTGCCAAACCTGGAGACGACCGTGACCGAGAACCTGCTCAGGATTTCCGATCTTGCCGTGAAGTTTCGTGGCGTGCCGGATGGTGCGCTTGCCGTCAAGGGCATCGACTTGGCCATCGGCCGCGGCGAGGTCGTGGCGATCGTTGGAGAGTCAGGATCGGGTAAATCGGTTACGGCCAAATCCATCATGCGGCTGGTCGAGTTCATGGGTGCGGAGATCGTGCGCGGTCGTGCCATGCTGAGCGAAGGGCCGGGTGTCGAGACCGATCTCCTGGCCCTTGGCGAAGCACGCATGCAGGCCGTGCGGGGTGACCGTGTTGCCATGATCTTCCAGGAGCCGATGACGTCTCTCAACCCCGTGCTGACCATAGGCCAGCAATTGTGCGAGGTGGTAGTCAAACATCGCAAGGCCAGCAAGGCTGAGGCCGGCAAGATCGCACTGAGCGCACTGGAGCAAGTGCGTATCCCCGAACCCGTGCGCAGGTTGAAACAATATCCGCACGAATTGTCGGGCGGCATGCGCCAGCGGGTCATGATCGCCATGGCCATCCTGTGCAAGCCGGACCTGCTCATCGCGGATGAGCCGACGACTGCATTGGACGTGACTGTGCAGGCCGAAATTCTTGCGCTTCTGAAGGCCATTCAACGTGAGACCGGCATGGCCATTCTCCTGATCACCCATGACATGGGTGTCGTGGCCGAGATCGCCGACAAGGTCGTGGTCATGCTGCGCGGTGAAGTGGTGGAAAGCGGCGATGTCCATGCCATCTTCAATGCGCCCCAGCATGAGTATACTCGCCGTCTGCTCGATGCGGCGCCAAAGCTCAGCAACCGGCTGGAATGTGGCCCGCTAAGCGTGGTTGAGACTCCAACACCGCCGCCCGGGCATGCGGTCAATCCGGAGATAGTCCTCAGCGTCCGCAATCTTGTGACGCGCTTTGCTGTCCGGCAAGGCATGTTCCAGCGTGTCGTCGCCAACGTTCACGCGGTCGAAGACGTGTCCTTCGATCTTCGAGAAAAGGAGACGCTGTCGCTGGTGGGCGAGAGCGGCTGCGGCAAATCGACGACCGGCAAAAGCATCATGCGCCTCGCCCGGCCGAACGGCGGCGAGGTGCTGCTTCAGGGGCGAAATCTTGAAGGCGTCGGAGCATCCGAAATGACGCAGATGCGCAAGCGCATCCAGATGGTCTTCCAGGACCCGTACGCGTCGCTCAATCCTCGCATGTCCATCGAGCAGATCGTGGCCGAGCCGTTGCGCATCCATCGTCTTGGAACCTCGTCTGAAATCCGGGATCGCGTCTTCAGCCTTCTCGATAGGGTTGGCTTGACCCGGGCGCAGGCGAGCCTTTACCCGCACCAGTTCTCGGGTGGCCAACGGCAACGCATTTGCATCGCCCGTGCTCTGGCATTGAACCCCAAGGTAATCATCGCCGACGAGCCGGTTTCTGCGCTCGATGTTTCCATCCAGGGCCAAATCCTCGACCTGCTTGCAGAAATTCAGGAGGAGTTTGCGATCTCCATCCTGTTCATCTCTCACGATATGGCTGTCGTCGAGCGTGTCAGTGATCGCATCGCTGTGATGTATCTGGGTGAAATCATCGAGATCGGTCCGCGAGACGCCGTCCTGGGTTCGCCAGCGCATCCATACACCCAGCGGCTGTTGGCCGCCGTGCCGATCGTGCACCCGGATCAACGCCGTAGCCGCGTAATTGGCGCGCGGGAGCTCAAGAGCCCCATACGTCCGCCAGGCTATCGGCATGAGACGCCGCCCTTGAAAGTGGTCGGCTTCGAACATTATGCCCGCATAGCCTAGCCATCCTTCGGCCGCGAGCCGGCATTCCACTCGGGTATTCGTTCGGTCCGTTTGGGATCCGGACCTAAACTCCAGTGCCGGCAACAGAGCCGATGACAGGACAGACACATGCAGGGCCATTACAGCTCGCGTTGGTTTTTTTTGATTGCCGTCGCGGCTATCGGCCTCAATCTTCGCCCGTTTATCACCAGCGTCGGGCCACTTGCCGAGACCATTCGCGCAGCCACCGGCCTCGGGTCGCATGGCCTTGCGATGCTCACGTTCGTGCCGATGCTGCTGATGGGTTGCTTCGCATTCCTCGGCCCGGCTCTACAACGGCTCGCCGGAGCACGTCCATCGGTCGTCTTTGCGCTTGCCGTTATCACTTTCGGGACGCTCTTGCGGTACTTCGTTTCCAGCGCATGGGCCATGGTGGGCAGCGCGGCCGTGATAGGTTTCGGTGTTGCAATCGTCCAGGCGATCTTCCCGGGCATGATCAAACGGGAGCTCCCGCATCGTGCTGGCCCCATCATGGGACTCTATTCCGCCACGCTGCTGGGCGGGGGCGCGCTTGGCGCGCAAGCCTCTCCCTTGCTTATGGAAATGACAGGAAGCTGGCATCTCGGGCTGGGTTCGCTGGCGATCCTGGGGTTGGCGGCTGCAATAATCGCATGGTTTGCCCTTCCCATCGAAGGCCCCGGAATTTCGGAGGAAAATATAGTCAGAAATTTGCTTGCAAGGCCACGATCCTGGTTGCTTATGGCGTTTTTTGGTCTGGTCAATGGCGGTTATACGTCGGTCGTGGTCTGGCTCGCCCCGTCCTATCAGCACCTCGGGTGGAGTGCATCGGCGAGCGGCAGCCTGCTTGCGGTGATGGCCATTTGCCAGGCCGCCGCTGCCCTCATCTTGCCGGCGTTGGCGTGGCGTACCGGATTGGATCGCCGGCCATGGTTGTGGCTGACGCTTGCGTGCCAGTTTGCGGGTTTTGCCGGCTTTGCGACTGTGCCCGGCTCCGCACCGTTTCTGTTTGTCGCATTGGTTGGCATCGGGCTCGGCGGGTGCTTTGCCCTGTCCATGGTGGTGGCGCTCGACCATTTTTCGGACCCAGCATCGGCGAGTGCGCTTTCAGCGCTGATGCAAGGCGGCGGCTTCCTCCTGGCGGCCTGCCCACCCCTGATCGTTTCGGGCCTCCACGATTTGACGGGCGGATTTGCCGCCGGCTGGAAATGGCAGATGGGCAGTATCCTGGTTGCATTCATTCTGACCATGCGACTGGCCCCCCACGGTTATGCGGCTGCGCTGCGCACTGTCCCAAAGACCGCCGGGACTGGCGGGCCGTAGAGAACGCATCCTGTGGTGTGCTTAAACCTTAGCCTGGAATACGCTCCACTTCGCCAGTTGCTGCAGCTATTGAGACGCATTCTCCAATGCACAGATGTAGATGCGATCTCCAGCGGTTCTGGCGGGTGCTGAACCTGTCCGACCGCGACATCAGGCTCCGCAAGGTGGGGGCGATGTCGGGGTCGGGGTCGAGGTTGCGTCGCCCATCACCGATGACAAGCTCGTCCCTTGGGGATTTCAAAACGAGGCCACACAACGGTTTGATGATCCCCGCCGTCATCGCACTTCGGTGCATGTGGATCAGTGTGGGTCGAGCCTTCGTATACCGTAAATTGCCGCTCTGGATTAAATGGTTGTAAATAAACACTGCCCGAAGAGTAAGTGCATCCTTTCCTTTCGCTGCAGAGTTTATGACATGACTATCCTGGGATTTCCGGCCACTCGCCGGGCGTTGGCCTTGTTACGTTGCCGATCCGGCAATTTTGCACTCATGGCCGCGCTGGTGATGATACCGCTGATGATTGCTGTCGGCGTCGCCATCGACTTTGCAGCGGCCCTCAGCCGCAAGACCGATATGCAGAACGCAGCCGATGCAGCGGCGTTGGCAGCAGCAGCAGATGGCGCCGGAGCGGAGAACACCGTCGCCTATGGTCTTCTTGACGCACACCTGAGTGCTGACACCATGAAGGGCGCTGAGGAAACACCAACCTGGGAGCATCAAGTCACTGTCGAACGTGACAGCGTCGCGGTTGTTGTCGAAGAAGATTATCGAACCGCCGTCATGCAGATGTTCGGGTTCAAAACGATACCAATTTCCGTCTTGGCGAAGGCTGCCAGAAAGGCCGGAAGTCCCGCCTGCATCCTGATCCTCGATCCGGCCAAGGCCGATGCGTTGAAGATCGTGAATGCGAACTCGGTGATCAATGAGTGCGGTTTTCAGGTGAACTCGTCGCATACGCAACGGGCGTTCTACATTGAAAATCAGGGCAAGTTCTCTGCACCGTCGATCGCGGTCAACGGCAAGTCCAAGCTTGGGTCAGGCAAAATGATCTCGCCGCCGCCTGTGGATGGCTCTCCCGTTGTCCCCGATCCTCTGGCTGGCATGCCTGAGCCAGATGCGCGAACGGCTGCCTGTACCTCGAACGGCCTGAAGACGATCAACAGTCAGGCAAAGATGTCAATTGAACCGGGTGTATATTGTGGTGGCCTGACGGTGAACGCCGCCGACGAGGTTACGCTGAAGCCTGGCGTATACGCTTTTCGAGACGGTGCCTTCACCTTGAACACATCCGCCAGGGTGACAGGAAAGGACGTTCAGTTCTATTTCGAAGATGCGCAGTCACCATTGCTGTTAAACGGTGCCGCGATCCTGCAAGTATCGGCTCCGACCAAGGGTGAGCATGCCGGTATCCTGATGTTTCAAGGGCGCAAGGCAATGGATAGCAATGTGCAATTCCGTATCAATACATCTGCGGGTAGCTTCTACAATGGCCTGATCTACCTGCCATACGCGGTAATCGACTGGAACGTCAGCGGCAGCCTCAATACGGAATCGAGCTATACGGCGCTGATCGCCAAAGTGTTGAACCTTTATGTATCGGGCACGGCGCTCTTCAAGAAACCGACGCAAGACGGGAATGATTTTATACCCACCGGGCTGTCCGGCGGCCGCGGTATCCGGCTGGTGGAATAGTGCTGACACCGCACCCGGAAACTGGTGCGGTGATAAAGAGGATCGAGCAGCGTGTGTCACGCTACAAGGTCGCACGGCTCGATCGCCGCCGGCTAACTCTACGGCGCCACGAAAACAGCCGGCGTGGCTCGTTTTGTTCAATGCTGTGGCCACTTTTATCAACGAACAATGCTGTGCAGGCCCATTAGAAATGAGGGGATTACTCCTTCATAAGACCTCCACTCAGGTGGCAGACCAGACCTCCAGGCGTGCTTGTTCAAAGCGGCCCATCATGGCGTGGATCGGTTCTACATCGGGCATTAGGCAAGCGGCTGTCGACAGTGCATCGGCGATGGCCGCGGAAGGGGCTGATACCGAAATTGCGCGCCATTTTGCTGGCGCAGGCATTCCTGTCTCAGGATCGAGGATATGTCCGTCTCTTCCAGCCTGATCGAAGGTCGTGCCCAGAGGAGCGGATGTGGCGAGCGCGCGCTGGCGCAACGCCAAATGTTCGCCAGTTTCCAGTCGCACCGGCCATTCGCCGCCCTCGGGCCGTCCTCCGAGGGCACGTAACTCACCGGTGTCGATCAGAATGTCGGTCAGGCCCTCGGCTTCCAGAAGCACGGCAACCCGGTCGGCGACGTAGCCCTGACCGATCCCGTTCAGCGTCAGCGCCATGCCGGGCTGCAGAGTGATCGCCGCAGCGTCGAGTTTCACCTTGTCCCAACCAGTCTTGCGCCGCGCCTCTTCGATGGCCCGCGCATCGGGTCGGCTGCTCCGTGCGGCGGCCTCTGCCCAGAGCGTCCAGAGAGGTTGCACGGTCGGATCGAACCGCCCGTTGCTCGCTCGCTGAACGGCGCCGGCGATTGACAGGCATTCCAGCAGTTCGAAGGGCGGGGCGTCGAGATGGCCCTCGCTGTTCAGCCGGGAAAGCGCGCTTTGCGTGCGGTAGAGGCTGAGAATGTTTTCCAGTCTTTCGATCTCGGCCACGACGCGGGTCGTGATGGCTTCGGCCTCGGGATGGTCGAGCCTGATCGAGGCGCGTGCGCCGAGAGCTTGGCCGGTCCAGAGCCGGCTGGCTCCCGTCTTGGCGTGGGCAGCGGCAGGCAGAGCGGCCATAACGGCGGAAATGGCGAGCAGGCGGCGTCTTGTCAGCATCATGGGTCAACCTCCGGCTGGATTTGGCAGGGCGCGCAGACGGCCGAGATAATCATCGTCGTCAGGTGCAGTTTCCGTATCGGTTTCCACCGGGGCCAGGACCATGGTATCGGTGATATCAGCAAGCGCCAGCACATGGCCGCCCTCCGTCAGGGTGAAAGCGCCAGCGCGCTCCCGGCTGGAAAAGGGCACTGTCTCCGGCGCGCCCATGCCGCCTCGCCGCGCGGAATCGACAACGTAGAATGCCTTGTCGGCGGCAATCCAGTTGCCGTCACCGGGCTTATCCCACGTTGCTCCGGCAATCCCCATGTCATTGACATAGACGGCGAGGATTGGTGCGATCTGCTCGGGTCCGCGCATAAAGGCAATGGCGTCGCGTACCTGGCTGAAGAACAACGGCGCGGGATTGCCTTCAAGGAAGACCTGGGCCTTGGGGCCGGGATGCTCCAGAAGGTTCATCTGGCAGTAATGGCCGAGGGTCTCGGGTGTCAGGTCCTGCGGCGTGGTATTATTGGCCACGTCCTCCTTGCAGGCGGACAACAGCGCGAGCATTGCTACGAGCAGTACGGGGCGAAGGCGGATTCTCATGGCATCACCTTCCGGAAGGCTGCGACGGCAAATGCGATGGCGGCAAGCGGCCATAAAAGAAGAGAAGCGGCCGATTGCCCGAGGGGGATTGTGCCCGCGGCGCCACCGATGCCGCCGGCAACGGAGACAGCTTCCGCTGCCGAAAGATTGAAGACGCGGAAGGCGTCGGCCGGATTGGCGAGCAGTGCCACAGGCAGGGCATGCGTCGTGAAAGCCCCGCCTCCGTCCGTGACGATCAGCGCCAGCAAAGCGAGGTCGTAGAGCACAACGGCCACCAGCCAGAGTGCTATGGCCAATCCCGCCGCCCCGGAGGGGCGCCGCGCCAGCGCGGAGAGCGCATAACCCGCACCGAGGAAGGTCGCCCCCAGCAAGACCGAAGACCAGATCAGCCGCCACAGCGAGCCAAGCCCTGCGATTGCGCCTGGATCTGACCAGATGGCCGCCAGTGCTGCCGCGCCATAGCCGAGCGTCACCGCAAGACCGAGGATTGCCAGGTGGGCCAACAGCTTTCCGAGCAGGATCTGCAGGCGCGAAACAGGATAGGTAAGCAGAAGCGGCAGCGTGCCACGCTCCACCTCGCCTGCCACCGCGTCGAAACTCATCAACAACGCCAGCAACGGTACCAGATAGACGGCAAGCGACGTCAAGGACGCAACGGTCACCGAGAGCCGGTCCACGCCGACATCGCCCGTCGGGGCAGAACCAGCGGCGGCCAGAACCAGCGCGAACAGCACCATCATTCCGGTGGCGATGGTGACCCAGCGATTGCGGAAGGCGATGCGGAATTCGCTCATCGCGGTGGCGAGGATGCGGCTCATTGTCCATCCCTCCGGCTGAAATGGCTATAGATGTCTTCAAGGCTGGGCGGGATCACATCGAGATCGGCAACAGCGCTCTCAAGCGCTGCGATACGGGCCAGGAGCGGCAGTTTTTCCGCCTGCGAGCAGGAAAGACGCAAAAGACCGTCATCCCCTTGCACGCCTTCGGGAAAAACCGCCGCCAGGGATGCCGCATGGCCGGGCGCGGGACGAACAGAGAAGGCGACCGGCAGCGCGGCGCGGGTGCGCAAATCCGCAAGCGTACCTTCCGCCACCAGTTCCCCGCCAGAAAGAATGAGGATGCGGTCGGTGCGGGCCTCCACCTCCGTCAGCACATGGGAGGAGAGCAGGATCGCGGTTCCCTCGGCG
This sequence comes from Rhizobium sp. Root1334, assembly GCF_001426665.1. Taxonomy (GTDB): domain Bacteria; phylum Pseudomonadota; class Alphaproteobacteria; order Rhizobiales; family Rhizobiaceae; genus Pararhizobium. The sequence continues at coordinate 20,871 of NZ_LMEY01000002.1, forward strand.
GAAAGGCCGTCGAGCAGATCGTAGAAGTCGCGTCGCGATACGGGGTCGAGGCCCGAGGTTGGCTCGTCCAGCACCAGCAGACGGGGACGGCCGATCAGCGTCTGGGCCAGGCCCACACGCTGGCGCATGCCCTTGGAATAGGTGCCGATCCGCCGCCGAGCGGCATGGGTCAGACCTACGCGGGAAAGAAGCTCCGTGGCCTGGCTCGGGTTTTCGCCGCGTAGGGCCAGATAGTGGCGCAGCTGCTCTTCCCCGGTAAGGGCCGGATGGAAGGCGACGTTTTCCGGCAGATAGGCGACCTGTACCCGCGCGGATGCCGATCCAGGGTGAGCGCCGCAGACTGACACCTCGCCGCCATCAAAGGGAATGAGGCCAAGCACGATCTTCATCATCGTCGATTTGCCGGCGCCGTTGTGGCCGAGTAGCGCCGCACGTTTTCCCGGCGCAAGCGTCAGCGAGACCTGCTTCAACGCTTCGACGGACTGAAACCGCTTAGTGAGCCGAGAGATTGTCAGGGTCGGTGTCATCATAATTTCCTTCGGCCCAGCGACCGGCGGCCTCGGCTTCGTAGCCAAGAATTTCGGGAGGGACGGATATGGTCAGGGGGCGCATCAGTGGCGCGCTGTCGCGCACGCCTCCGGGCAGCGTGGCGGGAAAGTCCCGCTGGCTCCAGCGTACGAGTTGCATGGCGGGCGAGCCGATCAAAAGGCTCGCCGCCGGCTGGGACCAGAGAATTTGGTCCATCAGGTCGTTGGGGCGGTAGAAACTGTCAGCGATGCCGTCGCCGTTCAGGTCGAAGGCAGGATGGTCGGACCAGAAATTGCCTCGACCCTCATGGCTCCATTCCATGTTGCGGGTGCCGACATATTTCACCTGCTCGCGATTTGCGATGAAGGCATTGCCGGTCAGCACGTTCTTCTCCGATCCGGCGGTGAAGTGAATGCCGATACCGCAGGTCTCGAACCGGTTATCCCAGATGAGGTTCTTGTGGGCATTGTAGATGAAGAAACATTTCTTCGTACCGCCGCGCACGAGGTTACCGGTAACGTCGGCATTGTTGGAATAGTTCAGCATCAGCCCGTGTTCGCGGTCGCCAAGGCTCAGATTGTTGAGGATCTTCGCCCGGTTGGAGAACATGATGGCGAAGCCGAGATGGTTTCCAACGGAGACATTGCCGGAAACCTCGGTGTTACGGGTGTACATGAAGTGCACGGCAAAGCGCAGGTCGCGCATGATGTTACCGCGATAGACACTGTCGGAGCTGGCGTTGGAGAAGATACCGTCGCGGCCGTAACGGATAGAATTGCCCTCCAGCAGCGTGCCGGGGCTATTCCAGACGTAGATGCCGTTGCCGCGTTCGTTCATGCGCGGGCTGTTCGTTCCGATGATCTCGTTTTGCACGACGGTGGCGTTTCGGCCGCCATGCACGTCGATGCCATGCATGTTACCCGTGACGAGTAGCTTTTTGATATGGGCGCGGTCGGCGCCCTGAAGGATTTTCACGCCGGAATCGAGGTCCTGGTTCACCCGGCCGGACCCGGTGACGGTAAAGCCTGTCAAGGTCACATCCGGCGCGGAAACCGTCATCACGCTACCTTGGCCCTCTCCGTCCACCACCGCTCCGCGGGGGCCGAGAATGGTGAGCGGACGGTCGACGATGACGGGGCCGCGATAGGCCCCGTCGGTCAGTTTCAGCACATCGCCGGGGGCAGCCCCGGCGATGGCCGCCGCGAGGCTGCCCGTTCCCGGCACAACAGCGCGCTCCGCCGCTGTAAGCGGCGACGCGAGAAGAAGGCCGGTCAGGAGAACGGACAGACGTATCATCGCTCAGGCGTCCTTCGGTTCCACGAACATGCGCCCCCGCATTTCCATATGCAGGGCGTGGCAGAACCACTGGCAGTAGTACCAGTAGACGCCGGGGTTGGCCGCGACGAAGGTGACGGAACTCGTCTGCTGCGGCCCGACCTCCATCGCCACGCCGTGATTACCCATGGTGAAGCCATGGGTAAGGTCATCGATCTCGTCGAGATTGGTGACGATCACCGTGACCTCGTCGCCCTCCTTCACCGTGAAACTCGGCTGACTAAAGCTCGGCGCGACCGAGGTCATGTAGACGCGAACCTTGTTGCCGTCGCGGATCACCGCCTCGGTCCATTCGTCGATGTCGACATCGTCGGCTTCGGCCTGCTTGCGCGTTTCGGCCCATAGCGGATCCTTGCGGTCCCAGACCGAGCGGATGTTCGGCAGGATCGAGGGGGCGACGGCGATTGCGTCATGTGGCTCGGCGAAGGTCGGGCCGTCATGCACCAGCACCATCTTGTCGCCGGAAATGTCGATCAACTGATCGTTTTCCGGCTTCAGCGGGCCGACGTTCAGGAAGCGGTCCTTCGAGAATTTGCACAGGCAAACGAGCCAATCGTTAGCGGCATCCAGCGTCTCGCCCATCACCGTCTTCAAGTGGCCGGGCTGATACTGAACGTCCAGCTTGTCCTTGATCGGATTGATCTTCTCGCCGGCATAGGCGCGGATGGCCTCGTCGATGTTCCACTTCACCACCTGGCTGTCGAGGAAGAGGGAGGTGTAGGCGTTGCCGCGTCCGTCGAAGGCGGTATGAAGCGGACCGAGGCCGAGTTCCGGCTCCGCCACCACGGCGCTGCGGGGCTCGGCATTGTCGTAGAAGATGGCATCGAACTTCGTCACATCAAGCACGGTGACGGTGGGCGACAGCTTGCCGGCGACGCAGAGGTGCTTCTTGTCCGGCGCCATGTTGCAGCCATGGGGGTTGTTGGCGATCGGGATGTAGCGGGTGAAGAGGGATTTGGCCTCCTTGCGCCCGTCCACCACTTTGACGCCGTTGATCTCCTCGTACTGGCCGGCCGCGATTGCCTTCTCGATCTCCGCGAGGTTGAAGACGACGACATGGTCCATTTCGGACTTGGTCATCTCCTCCAGCGTCATGCCCATTTCGGAGTTGTAGCTGGTGGAGAACGCCCACTTGCCCTCGTAGTCGGCATCACAATTGTCGAGATTGCCCGATACCTTCACCTGCCAGGCCACGTCCCACTTGTCCGCATCGACAGCCGTGAAGATATTCACATAGGTTGACACGTCCGTCATGGTCGAGCCGTCATTGATGAGCGGCGCTTCGTCCTCGCCGTTGCAGAACACATAGTTAGACCGCGGCCATTTCTGCGGACGCATGCCGTGGATACCCTTGGCATTGGGGATTTCGAGGATAGCGTCGGTCTTCATTACGTCACAGCGCACCCGCGCCACGCGGGTGTTGGCCTTGTCGTTCATGAACAGGTAGCGGCCGTCATATTTCCCGTCGGTGAAGGACATGTGGACGTGGTGAAGGTCACCGTTGTCGTGAATCTGCTTGCCGTTGGCGGCAAGCTGCTTTTTGGTCTTTTCCGACATCGAACGCTGGTGAATGCGGATCGATTCATTGGTCTGGCCCCAGCCGGTGGCCGAGCAGCGGTTGAACACCGGTACCCGCATCAGTTCACGCATGGAGGGGATGCCGAGAATACGCATCTCGCCGGTCTGGCCCGAGGACCAGAAGCCGTAATAGTCGTCCAGCTTGCCGGGTGCGACCGACCCGTCGGCGCCGGTGGCGGCGCGCGCCGGGGTCGCCAGCCCCACTGTGCCGAGGCCCAATGCGGCAGGACCCATCGTCCCGGCCAAAACGGCACTGCCCGCTGTGGCACTGAACAGCGCTCGGCGGCTCAATCCTTTGTTTTCCTTCGATTCCATAATCGGACTCCTGTTTGTAAACCTTGGGTTCAATTAAACTTTGGTTATGGGTTGGTGGATCGGGGCGCCGCCGGGGCTCGCGGCCAGTTTTGCCCGCGATTTCATTTTCTTGATCACGACGGGGCAGATGGTTTCGGACTGGTAGAGCACCTGGCAGTGAAGGCAGTTGATGCATTCGTTCGGGTTGATCTCGCCGGTCCGGTGGATTGCCTGGACCGGACACTGGTTGGAGCAGCTCTGGCAGGGATTTCCGCATTCATGGTAGCGTTTGAGCCAGTCGAACATGCGCATGCGTGCGGGGATAGCCAGCGCCGCGCCCAGCGGGCAGAGGTAGCGGCAGTAGAACCGCTCGACGAAGAGCCCGGCGACCAAAAGCGCGACGGCATAGGCTACGAACGGCCAGGCGCGGATGAATTTCAGGATGATCGCCGTCTTGAACGGCTCGATCTCGGCCAGATGTTCGGCCTGCTCGACGCTGACCAGCGACGCCCCGAAAAGCCCAAGGAAGATCATGTATTTGATCGGCCAGAGCCGCTCATGCAGGCCCCAGGGCAGCGTCCATTGCGGAATGCGCAGCTTGCGCGCGATCTGGTTGGTCAACTCCTGCAGGGCGCCAAAGGGGCACAGCCAGCCGCAATAGGCGCCCCGTCCCCAGAACAGCAGCGCAGCAGCCAGGGAAAACCACAGGATGAAGGTCAGCGGGTCCAGCAGGAAGGCCTGCCAGCTGAAGCCGTTCACGAGACTGCCGAACAGCGCCATGAGGTTGACGACTGAAAGCTGTGCGTTGGCATACCAGCCGAGGAAGACCAGCGTCACCACCAGGAAGCCCATGCGGAAAATATAGAAGCCCCGCGCGTTGCGGACCGCATAGGTCTGGAAGAAGAATACCCCGGTCAACACCACGAGCATGGCGCCCAGCACGGCGATCCTCAGTTTCGAGTCATTCCAGATGCGTTTCCACAGGTCGGCCTGTGCGGTCCCCTCGTCAGGCTCGGCAACGGTGGTGATGGCCTTTGCCGGCGGCGCGACGGCGCGCAGGTACTTCTGCGGCAGCTGGTAACCGAGATCGAAGGTATGGAAGACCTTTTCGATCGGCCCGACCTCGCGCTGCGCCAACAGTTGGATGCGGAAGGGCTTTGCCGGATCGAAGCCGAGGCCGGCGGGAATGCGGAACAGGTCCATCTCGTTGAATTCCGGCGCGCCGGCAAGCGCAATGGCGCCAAGACGGCGATGGTCGCGGTCGCGGAAGCGGACGGAAACGTCGTCCTGGATAAGCACGATGCGGTCGAAAATGCCGCCACGCACATAGCCCGAGCCTTTGAAGGAGTAGAGCCCGCGCGCCATCACCGCGACGGCATTCTCGCCTTCGCCCAGCCAACCCTCGAGGTTGGATATCTCGGCCGGGCCGAGCAGCGCCTTGCCGATGGCGGGAACGGAGACCAGCGCCGTCTGCATCTCGATGAAGGTGGTTTGCGGCGCTTCCCCAATCGCGCGCTCGCGCGCTCGCTCGTCGGGATGTTCGGCAAAGGCAGCGTTTACCTGCGCCACGTCGAGCGACAGCCGGCGCAGTGTACCATCGCCCTCGGCCTCTACCCAGTCTGCCGGCGAGGCGGCAGCGGGATCGATCTCGAAGCGTGGGCCGGTATTTTCCACATCCGGGGCCAGTCCGCCAAGGCCGAGCGCACGCGCGACCTTCAGCCCCGAACGGACAATGGAATCGTCGATCACCATCACCGTCACCGTAGCGCCGGAGATGATATCTACCTCATGGCCCGTGCCGCCGGATTTCGCCTCGGCGACGAGGTCGAGGCCAGCATAACCGGCGACCAGGGCCTTGATCTTCGCATCCGGAATGCCAATGAGGACGATGGGCTCGGAATGTTTCACCAGCCGGACGTTGACGATCCTCGCATCCTTGTCCACTGCCACGAGCGTATGGATCGGCTTGCCGGAATAGCCGGTCGTTCCCACAAAATCCGAGGTGATAAAGACCCATGCGACCGTCTGGCCGCCCTTCAGCACCGGGGCCACCGCCACATCATCACGCACCGCACCGAAACCGTCCGCATCCGGCACAAGATCCGAGGCAGTCACCGCAGGCAGATACTCCTGCAAAATCGATGCGGCGCTGGCCGGGGCCGCAAGGCAGAGGCTGACACAGAGCAGAAGGACAAGACGAAAGATTTTCATTCCAAGGTAATCCCGCGGTTCATTACCGAAGCATTGGATCGTTCGCGCGGGCCGGTCGTTGATCTAGGACAAACAAGTGATGATTGCGCGACCAAAATCTTGACGCCAGATTTGGAGGCTCGCGTTGTGCTTTTTTGCGAAAACCCCGAAACGGAGAATTGGCAACCGGATTTCCCGATTTGTTTGCGCGCCGTCAAAGTGGCGTGGCGTGCGGGCGGTTAGCGTTGGTTGGTTCCGGTCGCGCCAGTCTGGAACGGGTTCGCAACGGCCCGGACGGAGCACACAAATCATGTCAGATCTACAGAGCAAGCCTTCCATTGACGTCCGCATCATTCCGCCGTGTGAACGTCATCCGCGCATTTTCGCCATGCTCGGTGCGCTTTTGCCGGGAACTTCAATGCTGATCACCAGCGACCATAACCCGCGTCCGTTGCGCTCCCAACTCGATACGAAATTTCCGGGCCAGTTCGGCTGGGACTATCTTGAGCAGGGGCCGGAGATCTGGCGCGTCGAGGTCGACCGGCTTGCGAACGCCGGTAGCTGTGAATGCCGTTGCGGTTCAGGCCACTGAACCGCTGAAGCCAGAGCAGGTTCGGTGAAATGCGATGCACTCTTTATTCGGAGCTGCATGAAAACAAAAGGATAGGCGGCGGGGGTAAAACGAGATGCAGGGTGGAACGCTATCCCGCTGGACCATGTCTTACTTCGCCGCCGCCTGCCTGATGTTCGTCCTAGGCCAGGGCATGATGCTTGCTGGTTATGGCCACCCTGCCGCTGCCGCCAGCGCGCCGGAAACACTTGTGCTCGTCCACGTCATCGCGATCGGCTGGCTGAGCCTGCTGATGGCGGGTGCGCTGCTGCAGTTCGTGCCGGTGCTGGTCGCCCGCTCCCTTGTCGGTGGGCAGCTTGCGGCCCCGGCCCTTGTTCTTCTTCTCGTCGGCCTCCTTTGTCTCGTTGCCGGCTTCGTCGCGCTTTCGGGTGCGTTGGACCTGCCGCTCGGTCTCCTGCCGTTTGGCGCGGCGCTGCTTGTTCTTGGTTTTGGTCTCATCGCCGCGGTTCTCACGGTGACGCTGATCGCCGCACGGCCACTGCCGCTTCCTGCCAGTTTCGTGGCAGTGGGGCTTGTTTCTTTACTGGGCACGATCCTGCTCGGTGCGGTCTTCTCGTTTGCCCTGTCAGGCCTGACAGGGGATACATGGCCGCTCCGGCTCGTTACCGGCGGCGTGCCGCTGCATGCAATGCTGGGTCTTGGCGGATGGTTGAGTTTGACGGCTGTCGGTGTGAGCTATCGCCTGCTTGCCATGTTCCTGCTTGCGCCAGAGGTGGAGCGGCCAACGAGCCGGGCAGTGTGGTGGGCAGGCACCCTTGCGATCGGGCTGGTTGCCGGCTGCGTTCCGCTCGTGGTTTTTGCGTTCCCCGGCACGGAGATGCTGGTTTCTGTGGCGATGGCCTTTACGCTTGTGGCCGTGCTCCTCTATGGCGGCGATGTCGTGAAGCTTTATCGTACGCGCAAGCGCAAGCAGCCGGAGCTCAACATCCATGCGAGTTTTGCCGCCTTCGCGGCGCTCACGTTCTCCGTGCTTTTCTTCAACCTCCCCGAATTGAGGGCAGGCGAGGCGGCCCCGGCCCTCGTCTATCTCTTCGTCTTCGGCTGGCTGAGCGGGCTTGGGCTCGCCCAGCTTTACAAGATCATTGCCTTCCTGACGTGGCTGGAAACCTATGGACCGATTCTCGGTCGGGTGCCGGTGCCGCGTGTGCAGGATCTTGTCGATGAGCGGCAAGCGCGTCTCTGGTTCTGGCTTTACTATGGCTCGGTGGCCGCTGCCGGGCTGGCGCTCCTTACCGGAGTCGGGCTGTTTTTCCGTGCCTGTGTTTTCCTGCAATTGGTTGCGACACTCGGGGTGATGCGGGAGTTTGTCCGCGCACGCCGGCTTTCTTCGGTGCCGGCAGCGTTGCGGGTGCCGCCGGGCGTTATACGCCCAAACCTTTTTCTGCCAGTGTTCACTTTATGGAGATGACCGATGTCCAATGTTTCAAACCGGATTGCACCGAGGGTGCTCGACGTACGGCCGATCCTGCAAAGCGGCGGCGAGCCGTTCCAGGCGATTATGGACGCCGTTCAAGGGCTCGGACCCGGACAGGGGCTTCGGTTGCTCGCCACCTTCCGCCCGCAGCCTCTATTCCAGGTCATGGCCAACCGCGGCTTTGACCACGAAGCCCGCGAGGTAGAGGGTGGCGACTGGGACGTGCTGTTCACACCGCGGAAAGAGACGATTGCAGTTGCGACTTCGCCCGATGCGGATCGCTCCGAGATCTGGCCAGATCCGTCCTCATACCTGGATCTGACCGATCTCGATCCGCCTGAGCCTATGGTTCGTATTCTCGCCGCCGCGGACCGGCTGGAGCCGGGTGAGGTTCTCTTCGCGCTCCTCTCCCGAGAGCCGCTTTTCCTGTTTCCGGAGTTGACCAAGCGTGGATACCGGTGGGCTGGTAATTTCGACGCGACCGGCGAAGCCTACCGGATCCTCGTTCGTGCCGGCTCGACGAAGGGGTGAGACGATGGATGAAGAGAAAGAAGCACTGAAAGCGACCATCCGCGATGCGCTGCGGATGATCGTCGATCCGGAAATCGGAGGCAGTCTCGTTGATCTCGGCCTGATCTACGACATCGCCGTGGAGGAGGGCGGCATCGCCCGCATCACGATGACCACGACGACGCGGGGATGCCCGGCGAGTTCCTTCCTCACGGAGGCGGTCGAACACTGCGTGTCGGCTGTTGCAGGGATCGAACATGCGCACGTGCGGTTGACCTACGAGCCGCCCTGGACCCCGCAGATGATGGTGGAAACCTGAAGCCTTGCCGAGCTGACTTGCGTTTACAGCGGTGTGCGGCGCGTGCGAACGAGGATCGGTCCGTATTCCACGCTGAAGAGGCCGAAGGCCGCGATCCAGAGCAGGCCGGAAACGGCGTAGATGACGGGGGCAACATCGGGAAACACTTCACCGAGAGGGCGCAGAAGTGCACAGAGGATCAGCGCGCCGTAGGCCGTAACGGTCATGCGCGAGGCCAGAAGCGGCCGGCCCGTGTGGCCGAGGCTTGCCCGCGTCATGACGGCCAGCATCATGCCGGCGATTGCGCCGACCGACAGCAGATGCAGGACGGAACGCACCTCAATCAGACCCAGCGCATGCAACCCGATGGCGAGGAAGCCAAGTGGCACGAAGGCGTAGGCGACATGGAGAATGAGGAGGAGCTTTTCCGGCCGGGTTGCCCACCCTTGCCAACGATGCAGGCGCACGCAATGTATCGCGGCGACGGCAAGCCCGAGACCGGCCGTCCCGCGGTGTTCCGGGGCAACGGTCCATGCGGCGAGCGCGCCAACGCCTGTGAGAATGGCGACCGTGTCGAAGCCGTTGTAGGGTACGGGAAAATCCGTGCGGCCGGATTTTGCGAGCCAGTTGCGGGTGAAGCTTGGCAGGATGCGGCCGCCGACGATCATCACCAGCACCACATAGGCCGCGACAGCGAGCCGGATCGCCACATGGTCACCGCTGCCATTCATGACCGCTACATGGAAGAAACCGTTGGCCAGGGTGAGCGCCAGCAGGCCGGCAATCACCTTCAAGTCCTTCCACTTGCGCCCGGCGACGATTTCGCGCGTGCAGATGGCAAGCAGAGCCGCCAGGAACAGCCCATCGATCGCAGCGGCCGCGCTGACGCCGATGATGTCTGTCGCGAGCAAGGCGACGCGTCCCGCGCACCAGAGCCCGAAGAGAAAAGCGAGCGGCCAGCCGGAAACGGGCAGGCGGCCGGTCCAGTTCGGTACTGCCGTCAGCAGGAAGCCGGCCAGTGCCGCCGGGGCGAAGCCGAAGAGCATCTCGTGGGCATGCCAGTTGTGGGCGCCGTAAGCTCCGGCAAGGTCGAGGTGCCCGGTGATCGCCGCAATCCAGAGCGCCATAGCGGCGACCGCCCAGAGACCAGCGCCGAGGAAGAACGGTCGAAAGCCGTAGGAAAACAGCACCGGACCAGTGTGCGAAAGGCCGCGCGGGACGGCGCGTCTGACGCGTTCCGCATTTGGAATGGTGGGCATGATCGTCTTCCTTTCACATTTATCATCCTTTCCTAGGCCGATCAGCGTGGTCCTTCTTTGCGGGACGGCAAAGAGCGGGGCTGGTCGCCTGACGGGATTCCGCATTTGCGAGAAAATCCCGTTTGTCGCATCACAAAGAGGTCGGCGCGAATGCTTCTGGAAAAAGGGGCAAGCGTACACCGCCCCTTCAAACGTGAGAAACAATGCCGCACCCGAAGGGTGCGGCTGTGCCGTTGGCGTGCCGCCGGACAATGTCGAGCTCGTCTTGACGTGGATAAGCGCTGGCATGCGTTGTTGGTGGTGCGTGCCGGGAAAGAGGCCTTCCGGTCCGGCGAGATGATCTGCTTTCTGTTGGAGGAGAGGCGTGGTAGGGGCATGGCACGTATTATGCGAGAGGGATCTGCCAGTGAAAATCGACCGGACAGTCGTCCGGTCGCTCCTCCTGTTCGACAGGATAAGCGACGCGGACCTTGAAAGACTGCTCACCCATGCCACCGCACGTCGCGTGACGGCGGGCGATGCCGTGTTCGAGCAGGGGCAGGTGGCGGAGAATTTTTTCCTGCTGGTGCATGGCCGGCTGAAAGTGACGCAAGTGACGCAGGACGGTCAGCAGATCATCGTGCGTATCGTCCATCCCGGAGACCTCTTCGGTTTTGCCAAAGCGCTGCAGCGGCTGGATTATCCGGGAACGGCCAAGGCGGCTGCGGAGAGTCTCATTCTGTGTTGGCCAACCGATTTATGGCCACAGTTCGTTGAACAAAACCCGCGCCTTGCCGTCAGCGCCATGCAGACAATCGGACAGCGGCTGGAGGAAGCCCACACCCGTATCCGCGAAATGTCGACCCAGGAAGTCGAGCGCCGCGTCGCCCATGCGGTCCTGCGTCTTTCGCAACAGGCGGGACGGCAGGAAGGGCATGGTATCCGCATCGATTTCCCGATTACAAAGCAGGACATCGCGGAAATGACCGGCACGACGCTCCACACGGTCTCGCGCATATTGACCTCCTGGGAAGAGCGCGGGCTTGTGGAAGGCGGCAGACAGAAACTTCTTGTCATCGATAGCGCAGGGCTGAGATCGCTCGCCGAGGGCGCGCGCGATTGACGCTGCCAAACACCGGTCCTGTTTGATCACGATCAAAGAGCCAGGTCCTATTCGGGCGTATTCCTTGCCCATGGGACCCGCCGGGTTCGGTGAAAAAGGAAAATGAAATGCTAAGAGTTTTCAACGGTCTTGCTGGCGCTGCTGCGATCCTGGTCGCGATGGCCGTTCCGGGGTTTGCCGCGGACTTCGAAGTCCATATGCTCAACAAGGGCGACAGCGGCGCCATGGTTTTCGAGCCCGCTTTCATCAAGGTAAGTCCCGGTGATACTGTAACGTTCATCCCGACAGATAAAGGTCATAATGCCGAGACCGTGAAAGATATGATCCCGCAGGGGGCTGCGCCGTTCAAAAGCAAGATAAACGAAACGTTCAAGGCGACTTTCGATCAGGCCGGTGACTACGTCATCAAGTGCACACCTCATTTCGGAATGGGAATGGTCGCTTTGATCGTCGTGGGCGACAATCCAACCAACCTGGAGGCTGTCAAGAGCGGCAAAATGCCAAAAAAGGCCCGCGAACGGCTTGATCTGGCCATTGCAGCCGCAGGCCAATAGCCCACTCCGGGACCAGATTTCCGGTAAGCCGGTACAGAAGCCATAGCCTTGGCTTTGGTGCGCGGATTTTTAAACGCGTTGGCGTAGGTGATCGTGGAACGTAAGAACTGGTTTCTCGCACCTATGCCTTTCAAACACCAATCCGGCTGCCGTCAAGGCGCCGCGGCTCGTATGCTTTCGAAAACAAACAAACATGTGCGGCGCACTTAGGGTATGTGGTTGTGCTCTATATCCAGCCATGGTGGGTTTTCGGCGTACATTTCCTGGATGAGCTTTTTGACCAGGTCGATGTAGGGGGAGGTGTCGCCAGCCCGCTGGTTGAGGATGACCGGGGAGATGGCGTCCGGCTCCTCGAGCGGCCGGTAATGCACGTCGGAGCGCATCTGGCGGGCGGAGGCTGGGATGAGGCACAGGCCTGCATCCGCGGCGACGAGGCCAAGGGCAGTCTGGATTTCACGGACCTCGTGAACCTCGGCGGGCCGGGCATCATGGCCTTGCAACAGGCTCAATACCTGATCGGCATAGCTCGGCCGCGGCTCCTTCGGGTAGACGATGATCTTCCGGTCGGCGAGCGCCGCCATGGGGAGGGGGGCATTGCTTTCGGCGAGTGGCGTGCCCTTGGGAATGGCGACGACCAGCCGTTCCTCGCGCAAGACGATACCGGTGACATTGGGATCGCTGTGGCGCAGACGGCCGAAGCCGATGTCGATGCGTCCTTCCTTCAAGGCGGGGATCTGCTGCACCGAGACCATTTCGAGAAGCTGGATATCGAGTTCCGGCGCGTGCTGGCGCAGCTTTCGGACCAGCGACGGCAGGCCACCATAGAGGGTTGAGGCGACGAAGCCGATAGAGAAGACACTGTTCTGGTTCAGCCCCACCCGGCGGGTTGCCGTGCGCATCTGATCGACCCGGCCAAGAACCTGCAGGGATTGCTCGTAAAAGAGCCGTCCCGCTTCCGTCAACCGCACCGGCCTGCTTTTGCGGATGATCAGGGGGACACCAAGCCCTTCTTCCAGGAGTTGGATTTGCCGGCTGAGCGGCGGCTGCGCGATATTCAGGGTTTTCGCTGCACGGGTGAAATTGCGTTCGCGCGCGACCGCAACGAAGTAACGGAGCTGGCGGAGATCCATTCTTTCTTCCTTTTTAGGTATGTTGCGATGCGGTAAGTGCTTTTCTGCTGAGTATTTTTTGATACTATATCTAAAAGGTATCATATCCAATGCAAATGGTGTTGGACGGGCTGTTTTTGTTGTCGCAGGATCGCGGCATGAATAAACGTTTTGCACCCACCGCCCCGAGAACACACATCGCCCCCGTCGTCGAACGGATCGAGACGGTGCTGGTCGATTTGCCGACCATCCGGCCGCACAAGCTGTCGGTTGCCACGATGGACGGGCAAACTTTGATGCTGGTGAAGGTCCATTGCAGCGACGGGATCGTCGGCATCGGCGAGGGCACGACCATCGGTGGGCTTGCCTATGGCGGGGAGAGCCCTGAAGGGATGAAGCTCGCCACCGACACCTACTTTGAGCCGGTCATTATGGGGCAGGACGCGACCCGGGTACAGGCGCTGATGGCGCGTATCGGCAAGATGGTGAAGGAAAACCGTTTCGCCAAAAACGCGGTGGAAACGGCGCTGCTCGATGCACATGGCAAGCGGCTCGGCCTGCCGGTCAGCGAACTTCTGGGTGGCCGTCGCCGCGACCGGTTGCCGGTCGCCTGGACGCTTGCATCCGGTGACACGGGCAAGGATATCGCCGAAGCGGAGCGGATGCTCGACCTTCGTCGCCACCGCATCTTCAAGCTGAAGATCGGTGCGAAACGGCTGAAGGAAGATATCGCCCATGTTGCCGCGATCAAACGGGCGCTCGGCGAGCGCGGCGCGGTGCGTGTCGACGTCAACATGGCCTGGAGCGAGACCGAAGCGGCCTATGGCATGGCGGCACTGGCCGATGCCGGCTGCGAACTGGTGGAGCAGCCCGTCAATTCTCCGGCGGCCCTCGCCCGGCTAGTGCGACGCTTTCCAGTGGCGCTGATGGCCGACGAGGCGTTGACCGGGCCGGAGTCCGCCTTCGAGATTGCAAAGATCGCAGGTGCAGATGTCTTCGCCGTCAAGATCGAGCAGAGCGGCGGCCTCTACAATGCGCAGCGTGTCGCAGCCATTGCGGATGCGGCCGGTATTGGCCTCTACGGCGGCACGATGCTTGAAGGTGCTGTGGGCACGATTGCCTCGGCGCAGGTCTTTTCGACCTTTGCCAACCTGCAATGGGGCACCGAACTGTTTGGCCCGCTGTTGCTGACGGAAGAGATACTGGCGAGACCACTCGACTACAGCGATTTCGAGCTGACCGTACCGGCCGGGCCGGGTCTCGGTATCGAACTGGATGAGGAGCGCATCGCCTTCTTTGCCCGTAACGGGCTGCGCAAGACGATCAGCGCTGGTTGAGGATAGGACAATGCTTTTTCACGTACGGATGGATGTGAACATTCCCCGCGATCTGTCCCCGGCCGAGGCGGCCGAGATCATCGCGCGGGAAAGGGCCTATTCGCAGGACCTGCAAGCAAGCGGCAAGTGGCGGCATATCTGGCGCATCGCTGGCGCCTACGCGAACTACAGCGTCTTCGATGTCAAGGACAATGCCGAGCTGCACGAGATCCTATCTGGGCTGCCGCTGTTCAAGTTCATGCAGATCGAGGTGGCGCCGCTCCTACGGCACCCTTCCTCGATCCGTGACGACGATACCTGACATTTTCGCAGGCGGATTCCGGGGGGGATGGACCCGGTACCTTTTTCGAAGCAAACCCAAGTGGAGGATGAAATGAGCGTGAAGATTTTCGGTAGACCCGACATCCAGGATTTCCTGAAGGCCTTGAGCGGGCTCGACAAGAATGGCGGTGATCCGCGCGTCAAGCAGATCGTTCATCGGATCATGTCGGACCTGTTCAAGACCATCGACGATCTCGATGTCACCCCGGACGAATACTGGACGGCCATCGCCTGGCTCAACGAGATTGGCGCAACCGGGCAGGCCGGCCTCATCTCGCCAGGCCTCGGCCTCGATCATTTCCTCGATGAGCGCCTCGACGCGATCGACGCGGAACTCGGCATCGACAACCCGACGCCGCGCACCATCGAGGGGCCGCTCTATGTTGCCGGTGCGCCGGTCTCGCAGGGTTTTGCCCGCCTTGACGACGGCACGGACACGAGCGGCCACACGCTGGTGATGCATGGCACGGTTTACGACGCTTATGGCAAACCGCTGCCGGGTGCGACCGTGGAGGTCTGGCACTGTGATACCCGCGGCTTCTACTCGCACTTCGACCCCACCGGAAAGCAGGCGCCGTTCAACATGCGCCGCACCATCGTCGCCGACGACAAGGGCTGCTACAGGTTCCGCAGCATCGTACCGAATGGCTACGGCGTACCGCCGGGCAGCCCGACGGAGCGGCTTCTCTCCGCTCTCGGCCGCCACGGCCAGCGCCCGGCGCATATCCACCTCTTCATCAGCGGCGAGGGTCACCGCAAGCTGACGACGCAGATCAACATCGAAGGCGACCCGCTGGTCAACGACGACTTTGCCTATGCGACCCGCGACGGCCTGGTTCCGGCCGTTATCGAGCGCACCGATGCGGCGAGCATCGCGGCCAATAGCCTCGAAGGGCCGTTCGCGGAGATCGTCTTTGATATCCACCTGACAGCGCTGGTGGATGGCATCGACAACCAGATCAACGAGCAGCGCAAGCGCGCCGCCGCCTGATCCACGTGGGCGGCCCCCGAGGGTCGCCCTACCCACCCCGATTATCGACATCGTTGCAAGGGCGCGCCTGATAGGCCGCCGCTTGCGGGAGAGAAGCCATGCCCGCGATTATCGACAAGGCCCGTGACCTCGACCACCTGCTCGCCACTGCCGTACAGGACGATCATGAGGCCGGCACATTCCGCTGCCGCCGCGATATCTTCACTGACGAAGACCTGTTCGCGCTGGAAATGAAGCATATTTTCGAAAGCAACTGGGTCTATCTCGCGCATGAGAGCCAGGTCCCGGAGAACAATGACTACTACACCACCTATATCGGGCGACAGCCCGTCGTCATCACCCGCGACAAGACCGGCGCGTTGAACGCGGTCATCAATGCCTGCGCCCATCGCGGTGCTATGCTTTGCCGCCGCAAGCACGGCAACAAGGGCAGTTTCACCTGTCCGTTCCACGGTTGGACCTTCTCCAACACGGGAAAGCTCCTGAAGGTAAAGGACGAGAAGTCGACGAAATATCCGGAGCAGTTCGCCAAGAACGGTTCGCACGACCTGACACGCGTTGCCCGCTTTGAGAACTATCGCGGCTTCCTGTTCGGCAGCCTCAGGGAGGACGTTGCGCCGCTCATCGACTATCTCGGCGAAGCACGGGTCATCATCGACCAGATCGTCGACCAGGCGCCCGATGGCCTGGAAGTGCTGCGCGGCAATTCCTCCTACATCTACGACGGGAATTGGAAGCTCCAGATGGAGAACGGCTGCGACGGCTATCACGTCTCCTCCGTCCATTGGAACTACGCCGCCACGATGGGGCGCCGCAAGGAAGAAGGCACCAAGGCGGTCGATGCCAATTCGTGGAGCAAGTCCGTCGCCGGGGTCTACGGCTTCGAGAACGGCCATATCCTGCTCTGGACCAACACGATGAACCCGGAGGTGCGCCCGGTTTATGGCCAGCGCGAGGAGATCAAGGCGCGTGTCGGCGAGGACAAGGCGGACTTCATCATCAACCAGACCCGCAATCTCTGCATCTATCCGAACGTCTTTCTGATGGACCAGTTCTCGACGCAGATCCGTGTGACGCGGCCGATCGGCGTCGATAAGACGGAGATCAGCATCTTCTGCTTTGCGCCGAAGGGCGAGAGCGCGGAGGACCGCGCGGTGCGTATCCGCCAATACGAGGATTTCTTCAACGTCTCCGGCATGGGGACAGCGGACGATCTGGAGGAATTCCGCGCCTGCCAGTCCGGCTATGCCGGCACGGCGGCACTCTGGAACGATATGTCGCGCGGTGCGCCACTATGGATCGACGGCCCCGATGACAATGCTAAGCGGATGGGGCTGAAGCCACTGCTCTCGGGCGAGCGCAGCGAAGACGAGGGGCTGTTTGTCCGCCAGCACGAATACTGGGCGGCGGTCATGCGCGAGGCGCTGGCCGCCGAAAGAAAGGGAGTGGTCGCATGAGCATCCCCTACGACACCATCTGCGCCTTTCTCTTTCGCGAGGCGCGCCTTCTCGACGATCGGGAATGGGACGAGTGGCTGACCTGCTATGCGCCCGATGTCACCTACTGGATGCCGGCCTGGGACGATGACGATGCGATCACCGAAGACCCGCACGCACAGATCTCGCTGATCTTCTATCCAACCCGCGACGGGCTCGAGGACCGCGTCTTCCGTATCAAGACCGAGCGGTCGGGCGCTTCGACGCCGGAGCCGCGGACCAGCCACAATGTCACCAATGTCGAAGTGGTGGCGGAAAGGGGCGGGGAGGTGGACGTCCGCTACAACTTCAACACCCTCAACCACCGCTACAAGGTCACTGACCAGTTCTTCGGCACGATGTTCGTCACACTGCGCAAGGATGGTGACAACCTTTTGATATCGAACAAGAAAATCGTTCTGAAGAACGATTACATCCGTCAGGTCATCGACGTCTACCACATCTGAGGGCTGACGCGAGGCGGCCACGACCCGGAGGAAGGCTCATGTGCTACAAGATTGCATTGAATTTTGAGGATGGCGTAACCCGTTTCATCGGCTGCAACAGCGGCGAGAAGCTTCTCGATGCCGCCTATCGCGCCAAGATCAACCTGCCGATGGACTGTTCCGATGGCGTATGCGGTACTTGCAAGTGCCGCGCGGAAAGTGGAAGTTACGATCTCGGCGACGACTATATCGAGGACGCCCTGACCGCCGACGAGGCGGAGAGCGGGCTGGTGTTGACCTGCCAGATGAAGCCGACATCGGACTGCGTGGTGACGGTGCCGACGACGTCGCTCGCCTGCAAGACGGGGCACCAGAAATTCTCCGCGACCGTGGCCGCCGTGACGCCGCACCATGACGCGGCAATCGTCCTGGAGCTGGATGTGGACGCTGCTGCCGCACCTGCCTTCCTGCCCGGGCAGTATGTCAATATCGACGTGCCCGGCAGCGGCCAGAACCGCTCCTATTCCTTCTCCTCTGCGGCTGGCGACCAACGCCTTGGCTTCCTCATCAAGAAAATCCCCGATGGCGTTATGAGCGGGTGGCTTGCCGATGCGAAGCCCGGCGACCGGCTCGACCTTACCGGCCCGCTTGGCAGTTTCTATTTACGCGAAGTGAAGCGCCCGCTGCTCTTCCTTGCCGGCGGTACGGGGCTCGCCCCCTTTCTCTCGATGCTGGAGGGGCTTGCCCGTGCCGGCTCCGAGCAGGTGATCCATATGGTCTATGGGGTGACCCGCGATCTCGACCTCGTGCTTATCGACGAGATCGAGGCCTATGCCGCCCGCCTGCCGAATTTTTCCTTCACCACCGTCGTGGCTGAGGAAGCATCCAGCCATCCGCAGAAGGGCTGGGTGACACAGCACATGCCGGCCGCCGTTCTCCACGGTGGCGATGTTGATGTTTATCTCTGCGGTCCACCGCCGATGGTCGATGCCGTGCGTCGGTATTTCGACGAGAACGGCGTGACGCCGGCAAGCTTCCACTACGAAAAATTCACGCCGAACGCCCCCGCGAGGCAAGCGGCATGAGCCCGGCGCGTTTCCCCGACCGGTTCGCCGGCAAGGTGCTGGTAGTGACCGGCGCGGCGCAGGGCATCGGCCGTGCGGTGGCGCTCCGTGCCGTGGAGGAGGGCGGCCGGGTGTTGTTCGTCGACCGTGCCGAGTTCGTCTCCGAAGTGGCTGCCAAGGCGGGCGAGGCGGCGGCTGCCTTCAGCGCCGACCTCGAAACCTACGAGGGGGCCGCGGCGGCCATGCACTTTGCCGCCGAAAAGTTCGGTGGCGTCGATATCCTGATCAACAATGTCGGCGGAGCGATCCGCATGCGGCCCTTTGCCGAATTCGAGCCACAGCAGATCGATGCGGAAATCCGCCGCTCGCTGATGCCGACGCTCTACTGCTGCCATGCGGTACTGCCTTTCCTCATTGCGCGGGGCGGCGGCGCCATCGTCAATGTTTCGTCCAATGCGACGCGCGGCATCCACCGCGTGCCCTATTCGGCGGCGAAGGGCGGCGTCAACGCCATCACCCAGTCGCTGGCAATGGAGATGGCCGGCTTCGGTATCCGCGTGGTTGCGACAGCACCCGGCGGCACCGAGGCGCCACCGCGCCGCATTCCCCGCAATGCGCTTGGAGACACGGACAAGGAGAAGGCCTGGATGGCCGAGGTCGTGAGCCAGGTGAAGCAATCGAGCTTCATGCACCGCTACGGCACCATCGAGGAACAGGCGGCACCAATCCTGTTCCTCGCCTCGGAGGAGGCATCCTACATCACCGGCAGCGTGCTGCCTGTCGCCGGCGGGGACCTCGGCTGACATTTTCAAAACTTGGGAGGAGTGAGAATGCGCAAGATCGACGTGAATGAAGCGATAGACAATAACCCTTTCGGGCGATTTCAGTGGACGGTGGTAGCGCTCTGCGCGCTGCTTTTGATCGTTGACGGCTACGACGTCTTCGTTGCCGGAACGGTACTGCCAACACTGATCGTGGAGTGGGGTCTGACCAAACCGCAAGCCGGTGTTCTGCAGGCGTGGGCACTGTTCGGCATGATGTTCGGCGCGCTGATCTTCGGACCGCTCGCCGACAGGATTGGCCGCAAGAAAGGGATCGCGATCAGCTTCCTCGTCTTCACCGTGGCCACCCTTTTGACGGGCTTTGCCAATTCGCCCGACCAGTTCAAGGTCTTCCGCTTCATCGCCGGCCTCGGTTGTGGCGGCTTAATGCCGAATGCGGTGGCGCTGATGAACGAATACGCCCCGAAGCGCATGCGCGGCACCATGGTTGCATTGATGTTTTCCGGTTATTCCGTCGGCGGCATGGTGGCTGCCGCTCTCGGCATCGGTCTCATTCCGCACTATGGCTGGAAGCCGATGTTCTTCGCCGCTGCGGTGCCGCTCCTGCTCCTGCCTTTCGTCCTCTGGAAGCTGCCGGAATCGCTTGGCTTCCTGATCCGGCAGGGAGAGCAGCAGAAGGCGCAGCGCATCTATGCACAGATAGTGCCCTCCGCCCGGCTGGAGAGCGGCGATACGCTGGTCTTCACCGAGAGCAAAGGTGCATCCGCCTCGATTGCCGAACTCTTCCGCCACCAGCGCACGCTGCGCACCCTCATGCTGTGGCTCGCATTCTTCTGCTGCCTGTTGCTTGTCTATCTTCTGTCGTCCTGGTTGCCGAAGGTGCTGCAGGAGGCAGGCTATGCCGAGAAGGCGAGCCTGCTCAGCCTCTTCTCGCTGAATTTTGGCGGCATGGCCGGTGCCGTTGCCGGTGGCTGGCTCGGAGATCGCTTCGGCCTGCCGAAGGTGGTGGTTGGTTACTTTATTGCCGCCGCCGCCTCCATCGCGCTGATCGGCTACAATCCGCCAGCTGGCCTGCTGTTCATCGTGGTCTTCGTCGCAGGCGCCAGCACCATCGGCACGCAGATCCTGCTCTATGCCAGCGTTGCGCAGCTCTACAACCTTTCCGTCCGCTCGACGGGGCTGGGGTGGGCTTCGGGTGTCGGGCGCATCGGCGCCATCGTCGGACCGACGCTCGGCGGCGTGCTGCTTGCCAAGGAACTGCCGCTCCAGCAGAACTTCCTGATCTTCGCCATCCCCGCGATGGTCTCTGCACTTGCTATGCTGGTCTTCGCCGTCAGCAATGCCCGCCGGACCGAAACCGGACAGCTTGCCACGGCATGAACAATCGGCGACCGGCGTGTTCTCGCCCGCCGGTCGTTCCACCCTTTTCGCCTCATGCCGAAAGTCGTCTGCTATGCCCGATCTCGATCTTGCCAGCCATCGCCTCCATTATCGCATCGACGGCGATGTCGCGGATAGGCCGTGGCTGCTGTTCTGCAATTCGCTCGGAACCGACCTTGGCATGTGGGACAGGCAGGTAGCGGCGTTCTCGCAAGCCTACCGGGTACTGCGCTACGACCGGCGCGGCCACGGCCAGTCTTCTGCTCCGCCAGGCCCCTATGCACTTTCCGATCTCGGAGGCGACGTTCTGGCGCTGCTCGATGCACTGGGCATCGACCGCGTGCATTTCTGCGGTCTCTCCATCGGCGGCCTGACGGGGCAATGGCTTGCCGTCCATGCCGGGGATCGCCTCGACAAGGTCGTCCTCTGCGCTACCGCCGCCCGGATCGGGACGCGGGAAAGCTGGGAAGCGCGCATGGAAGCCGTGCGAAAGGACGGTCTCGGCGATCTCGTCGCCGCCACCGCCGAACGGTGGTTCACACCTGGTTTCATCGCCGCGGAGCCCGAGATGGTGCGCGGCGTTCTCGACCGTTTCGCCGCGACGAGCCCTGAGGGTTATGTCGGTTGCTGTGCGGCGCTCTCTGGAGCGGATTTTCGCGGAGCGCTCGGCCGGATATCCCATCCCTTGCTTGCCGTTTCCGGCGAGGATGACCCGGTCTGCCCGCCGTCTGATCTCCAGGCCATTGCCGCGAATGTGCAGCGCGGGCGGCACGTTTCGTTTCCTGGCCGTCATATCGTCAATATCGAATCGTCATCATCGTTCAACGCTGTATTGTCCAATTTTCTGGAACACGGCTGAACCAATCCGCGGGAGAAGAACATGAGCAGCCGACTTCTGAACGAGCAGCATCTTGGCGGCGTCGTCTTCGCTGGCGGCTGGATCAAGCCAGCGAACGCCCTCGACGCCATCGAGCCGGCAACCGGTGCGAAGCTGGGCCGGATCGGCATGGCAAGTCCCGTTGATATCGCCGATGCAGCACGCCGAGCGCGTCAGGCGCAGCCCGCCTGGGCGGCAACCGTCTATGAGCGCCGGGCGGAAATCCTGCGCAAGGCGGCCCGCATCGCCGAGGACAACCGCGTGGAGATCGCCAACTGGATCCTGCGTGAATCCGGCTCCGTCCAGCCGAAGGCGGAGTTCGAGGTGGCGTTGACCATCAAGGCGCTCTACGAGGCTTCTGCCATGCCTTCGCAGGCCGCAGGTGCAATACTGCCGTCCGAACGGGGGCGCATCAGCCTTGCTAAACGCCGGCCGATCGGCGTCGTCGGCGTCATCTCTCCCTTCAACTTCCCGCTCTATCTCGCCATGCGCGCCGTCGCGCCCGCAATCGCCGTTGGCAATGCCGTCGTGCTCAAGCCCGATCCGCGCACGGCGCTTTGCGGAGGTCATGTCATCGCTCGCCTGTTCGAGGAAGCCGGGCTTCCCGAGGGCGTCCTTGCGGTCTTGCCGGGAGACGGCGCCGCCGGTGCCGCGCTGACGGAAAACAAGGATGTCGGCATGATCCAGTTCACCGGTTCGACCTCGGCAGGGCGCCGGGTCGGTGAGGCGGCAGGCCGCAACCTCAAGAAGGTCTCGCTGGAGCTTGGCGGCAAGAATTCCTTTATCGTACTCGACGATGCCGACCTCGACCTCGCTGTCAGGAACGCCGTCTGGAGCGTCTACCTGCATCAGGGCCAGATTTGCATGTCGGCGGGCCGTGTGCTGGTGCAGGCCGGCATCGCCGGCGAATTCTCCCGCCGGTTGGCCGAGCACGCGGCCAAACTTCCTGTCGGTGACCCTGCATCGGGCCAGGTGGCGCTCGGCCCGATCATCAATCGCGGACAGGCCGATCACGCCCTTGGCATCGTCGATGCAGCAGTTGCAGGTGGCGCGAAGCTGGCGGCAGGCGGCAAGAGCGATGGCCTCTTTTTCCAGCCGACGGTGCTGACGGATGTGCGCCCCGGCAATCCTGCCTTCAACGAGGAAATCTTCGCTCCGGTGGCGGTAGTGACGACCTTCGATACGGACGAGGAGGCCATCGCGCTTGCAAACGACACGGACTACGGTCTCTCCGCAGCCATCATCTCGCGCAATGTCGGCCGGGCGCTGGCACTGGGCGAGAAGCTCAATGTCGGCCTGCTCCACATCAACGATTCCACTGTTAATGACGACGTCGTCAACCCGTTCGGCGGTGTCGGTGCCTCAGGCAACGGTACCAGCATCGGTGGTCCGGCCAACTGGGAAGAGTTCACCCAGTGGCAATGGCTGACGATCAAGGCGGAAGCACCGGCCTATCCACTTTGAAATTTGCTTGGATAGCTTGTGTCTTGGCTTTTTATGTCGCTGATTTTGGCATCCGGACTTTCTCGAAGTAGGGAGCGTTGTCGCTGCAACGAATGACGTAGCGAAGAACGTTGGTGCATGGGGGTCACAGCAGGGGGCAGAGGTATCGGCTTCGCTCGCTGTCTGGCAAATGTCACCGCCGGCATTCGAGCCGGCGGCGTTAAATTCAGCGAGATAGGCGGCCATCGCGAGACGAGGCCGCCTATGTCTGTCTGTGTCAGGCAGCCAGCAGTTCGTCGGCCGGGCCGAAGAACTCGTAATGGATCCGGTCAGAGGGCACACCGGCCAGCGACAGGGTCGAGACCGCGTGCCGCAGGAACAGGCGTGGACCACATATATAGTAGTCGGCTTCCGTGACTTGTGTATTGGAAACCAGCCATTCGTCCGTGATGATGCCCGCAACATCGTAGTCGCGACCTTCGATTTCGTTCCCGAGGGGTGTCTGATGGAAAACGGTCACTTGGACGTTGCTGCCCTTCTCCGCGAGAGAGCGGACCTGGTCTCGCATCGCATGCGTATCGCGGTCATGTGTTCCATGCAGGTAGTGGACGGGGACGGTGGCGCCGTTTTTCACCAGCGTCTCAAGCATGGCGACCATCGGCGTCAAGCCGACGCCGCCAGACAGTAGCACCACCGGCCGGACGACAGGATCGCTCAAGAAGAATTCGCCCGCAGGCGCCGCAACCTTCAGGACAGTGCCCAGCCCGGCTTTGTCATGCAGCCAACCCGAGATCAGGCCATGCGGCTCCCGTTTGACAGATATCCGATAGGTCTCGCCATTGGGAGCGGCCGAAATCGAATAATTGCGTTTGATCGGAGCATGGCCGGGAACCTCGAACCAAAAGGTCAGATATTGACCCGCCCGGTACGCCATGACCGGCCCGCCATCCACGGGGCGCAGGATATAGGAATTGATGACGTTGCTTTCGCGAACCACGTCATCGATCCGAAAGTCGCGCCAGCCGTTCCAGCCGCCGGTCACCCCCTTCTGTTCGCTGTAGATCCGGCCTTCGCGCGCGATGAGAATATTGGCGAGGAACCAGTAGGCCTCCCCCCAGGCCGCCAGAACCTCGTCGGTTGCGGCATCGCCAAGAACGGCCTTGATCGCCCCCAGCAGAGCCTCGGCCACATGGGGGTAATGCTCCGGCAGGATCTGCAGGCCGACATGCTTCTGCGCGATGCGCTCCACTGCGGGCGCCAGGGCGGCGAGATTGTCGATATTGTTCGCATAGGCAAGAATGGCAGCGGTCAAAGCGCGCGGCTGCGACCCGGCGTCGCCATGATGCGATTGGTTGAACAGATCGCGGATCTCCGGGTTCTCGAACATTCGGGAATACATCTCGCGCACGATATCCAGACCGTGAGCCTCCAAGGCGGGAACGGTTGCCTTGACATATGCGATCGTCTGGTTGCTGAGGGGCTGCGACATCAAAATCTCCTGTCATTCAGTTACCGGGTCTGGGCCTCCGCTGCCTGTCGCGCGGACAAACGGTCTTGTCGATCGATCGTTCAGCGAGGTCAGAGCAGAGGTCTATAAACATGCATTTAAAATGCATCTATACCTGCCCTTTGAAAGATGCAAGTGAAATGCATATTATATGGTCGATCGCCGTTTCCGGGAATTCAAATGAAGCTGACGCTGTTCACCGACTATTCGATGCGGGTGCTGCTTTACCTGGCGGCACGTCCGGATCGCCTGTGCTCGATTGCGGAAGTGGCGCAAACCTATCGGATCTCGCAGAACCATCTCATGAAGGTGGTCACCGAACTGGTCCAGTCCGGATACGTTGAAAGCATTCGTGGGCGCAACGGTGGTATCCGGCTTGGAAAGCCTCCAGAAGACATCAACATTGGCGCACTCGTCCGCCGTACCGAGGGCGGTTTCGATCTTGTGGACTGCGGAAACTGCATCGTCGCTCCCGCCTGCCGTCTAACGGGTATGCTCAAGGAAGCACTGTCTGCTTTCCTGGCGGTTCTGGATCGGTATTCGCTGGCGGACCTCGTGACACGGCCCGAGGACTTCGCGCTGATTTTCGATAGCTTGGGTCGCAGTCCTGAATTGGCCAACCCGTGAACGCGGCGAGTTGAGATTGCGAGAGGCAAGCCCCGGCATCTTGTTTGTTTCCCTTGATTGCTTCGCGCTTATATCGGTCGGAAAACAATAGGCGGCATGGCTTCAGGGTTTTGCGCGATATTCGTTAAGGTCTTGATGTCACCGGAGCTTCCAGGGATTTATGATGCTCAGGTCAAGGCCCTCGAAATCTGCTGCATTCCGGGTAACAAACGCGGCGCCTCGCGAAAGGGGAATGGCAGCAATCTGCGCGTCAAACTGGCGGATTGGTCGGCCGTTTTGCGCCGGTCCGTCGAAAGCGACCCGTAGACATCTGCAGCCTCGTGATCAAACGGCGGCACTCGCCCGGCGAGATCTTCGGAAATATTGGTAGAATAGCTGCCTCTAAGTCGCGCCAGCGGCGACCGTCGGGGAGCAAACGTCGGTCACGGCAGTGGTGAAGATTATACCGGTTCCGGTTCTCCAACCTCACCCGCGGCAATTTCTTATCGTCCAACATCCTTCTTCGGACGCGATGGTATCGCATTGCATCCGAACAGATATCTTCGATGTTGCCTGCTTTCGGACGTATTCTCTCTTGGGATGCCGTATCGAAGTCACAAATCGCGCTGCAAATCACGAAGGATGTCGATCAGCTGTGGTGCCAACTCTTTAATCTCAGCAATGTGTGTTTTTGTCAGCCGCTTCAAAACTGCGTCGGCTTTCTCGGTCAGCGCTAATGTTTGCTTTCTCTTGTCTACGAGATCAGTGGTCCGTGAGACATATCCCGCAGCGACGAGCCTTCCAACAAGTTCGGTGGCCGAATGCGGCGCAATAAGCAGGCGCTCAGCCAGGGATCCAATCGTCATGGCTTCGACGCCGCGATGCCCACGGATCGTAAGGAGGGCCTGATGCTGTTGCGCAGGCAAGCCTTCCTGCTGCGCCGCCGATGCGCTGAAATCCATAAAGCGGCGAAGCGTATAGCGCAGGGTGGACAGCGCCTCGTAATCGGCGTCCGTTAGATCGTCCTCCAGTTTTTTCACCTTTCCTCCCCGCGATTTGTGCCTTCGACGTCCATATATGGCCACACCTGTTGGCAGGTAACCCACAGATAGGCGACCGTCGTAAAAATTCCGGCACCTTATGCGAGTGTCGTAGAAAACGCCTGACCCAGCAAACCTGCAGCGTTGCGCGCTCATTATCAACTCTCTGATGCCCGCGACATTCGGCTGGTTGCAGGGAGAGATCGCCTGGCTGCTACCGATTCTCTTCGCCAGTTGATATATGTCGTAATACGATATATATGCGTGCCAACCAATATTGGCAGCAGGATCTACTATGTCACCACAAGAAAACCCGCACCGTACCCATGATTTCATGGGCGGCCTCTCCCGGCGCGAGGCCGGGGATTTTACTACCGACAAGCGCGTTCTCGCGTTAACCGGAATGGCTCTGGTTGTTGGCACCGGCGGCGCCTTTGCTGCCTGGGTTCTGGTCAGTCTCATCTCGCTGGTGACAAACCTTACCTGGTTTGGCCGCCTCAGCGTTGCGCCAGCGTCCTTGGCCGAAGCGCATCGCTCGGTCTGGATGGTTCTCATCCCCGTCATAGGAGGCCTCGTGATCGGGCTGATGGCCCGCTTCGGATCCGAAAAAATCCGCGGTCACGGCATACCGGAGGCGATCGAGGCGATCCTGATCGGGGGCAGCCGCATGTCGCTTAAGGTCGCTATCCTGAAACCGCTCTCATCGGCGGTCTCGATCGGGACCGGGGGGCCGTTTGGTGCGGAAGGGCCGATCATCATGACGGGCGGTGCGATCGGCTCATTGTTTGCGCAGTGCTTCAATCTAAGCTCGGCCGAGCGCAAGACGCTGCTGGTCGCTGGTGCTGCCGCTGGTATGACTGCGATCTTCGGCTCACCGATCGCGGCGATCATGCTGGCCGTTGAACTGCTGCTCTTCGAGTGGAAACCGCGTAGTTTCATCCCTGTCGCGGTTGCCGCCTGTGTCTCCGTTTGCTGGCGACCATTCCTGTTTCAGACGGGTCCACTCTTTCCCAAGCAGTTTCATATGGACCTGCCATGGTGGGGCATCTTGCTTTGTGCGGCGATGGGTATCATCGCGGGCATCCAATCCGGCATCCTGACAACGCTGCTCTACAAGGTTGAAGACCTTTTCGAAGCGCTGCCAATCCATTGGATGTGGTGCCCTGCGCTCGGCGGGCTGGTCATTGGCCTCGGCGGTCTGATCGAGCCAAGGGCACTTGGCGTCGGTTACGATATTATCGACGGTCTGCTGAACAGCAGCATCATGCCCACGACGGTTTTGACGATCCTGCTCGTAAAGGCGGCAATCTGGCTGGTTGCACTCTCGTCGGGAACTTCGGGCGGCGTCCTTGCGCCGCTCCTGATTTTCGGGGGCGCGCTTGGTTGGCTCGTCGGTCTTGTCCTTCCTGGAGATCCCGGCTTCTGGGCACTGCTTGGTATGGCGGCAATGATGGGTGGCACCATGCGCGCGCCACTGACGGGAACCTTCTTTGCCGTCGAGTTGACCGGTGATGTGTCGGCCCTGCTGCCGCTTTTGGCAGCGACAGTTGCCGCCTATGCCGTGACTGTGCTTCTGCTCCGCCGATCGATCCTGACCGAGAAAATCGCCCGCCGCGGCCAGCACATCACCCGCGAATACGGCATCGATCCGTTCGAATTTGCGCGTGCTCGTGACATCATGATCAAGGAGGTCGATACGCTTCCAACCGATATGACCGTTGATACAGCCACCAGCTTTTTTGTAGCGACGGCAAACGCCCACCGTATCTATCCCGTCGTGGACAGCAACGGCGTTCTTAAAGGATTGGTCTCGCGCGCGGATGCCTTGCGGTGGCAGCAAGAGAAGGAGTTTTCCGGCCATCCCCTTGGAGATCTCGTCTCCGACGCCTCGCTACCAATTGCCCATCCCGACGACACGGTTGGCTATGTTGCCGACCTCATGCTCATCACGGACGCTGGTCGCATTCCGATCGTGGATCCACAAAGTGGTCAGCTTAAAGGCCTCATCGCGCGCAAAGACCTGCTCCGGCTTCGCCATACTCTTAGAGCAAGCGAGACAGAACGGCGCCCCTATTTCGGATCGCGCAAGGGCGTGGAGAAAGAGCAGATATGAATTTGAAGCAACGGCGAATGCTTGTGTAGACTGGCCCACCATTCACGTGGTGATGGCAGCACAGGCATTCGGCTTGAGGCAGATGCTTGGACAATGTATCCTAAGGATCATGGGAGTTTCATTTCATCCGTATCAGTCGTCGATTTCAGAAAGCATCTACAATACTGGTCTGGGTTGCATCTTAAACGTTATTGGAGGTGACCATGTTGGGTGTTCGCGACCGTGATACCGTCAGCGCAGCGGTGCACCGAACGCTGTATCTTCACTTCAATGGGCGGCCCGAGGAGATATTTGATGTGAAAAGGATCAGGGCACTGATTGCTGACGATACGGTTGCAACAACCGGCGATCTTGCACTGGAGGCGGACATCTCTGCCCTTATTCTCGAAACGATCGAGGATCATATTGCCTTTTTATGGAGAAATGGAGCGTCTCACACGTTTCACCGCGTGAGTGCGCCGGGCGCACCCCCGGCATGGAGCGCAAGCGAGGGATCAATTCGACATGGCTGAGCGGCAGGATCGTCGACGTCATTGCCAACTGACCAAAGAACTGGCGACTGTCGGGCAGGAGGGCTTCTCCATTCGCGCTGACCTTTAAAAGATCGCTAGCTTCGGGTTAGTGTCGGGTCGTCGAGTGCCGGATTATAGAAAAGCGAAAGCGTCAGGCTTCGTGCTATGCGATCCGCAGTTTCAGAGGTGGCTCGGTTCGTCTGGACAGTTCACGGCGTTTCGCTAAGTGGATTTCCGCCTCGATTATGCCGCCACCATCATTGGTGCCAGCGCATTGAAGTAGGCCTGATCCGGCGTCTGCCGGTCAAGGGATGAATGTGGGCGTCGGCTATTGTAGAAGGTCAGATGGCGGCCAATCCCAGCGCGGGCCTCGGACACTGTTTTATAGGCGTGGAGGTAGACTTCCTCGTATTTGATCGAACGCCAGAGCCGCTCGACGAAGACATTATCCCGCCATGCGCCCTTGCCATCCATCGAGATGGCGATCTCCGCCTTCTTCAGCACAGCGGTGAAGTCGATGGAGGTGAACTGCGAGCCTTGGTCGGTGTTGAATATGTCGGGTCTGCCATAACGGGCCAGCGCTTCCTCGACTGCTTCGATGCAGAAGGCTGCCTCCATCGTGATCGACAGTCGCCACGACAGAACCCTCCGACTGAACCAGTCCACAACGGCGCAGAGATAGACAAATCCGCGAGCCATCGGAAGTGGAGTAAGAAGCGCAGATGCGCTTCTCCTCCCCGAACCGTACGTGCACCTTTCAGCGCATACGGCTCTCTGTTCAAGCTTGGCCCATGGCCATAGCAACGTCATGGTAGTGCGACGTGACGGTACTGCGGTCTTCAATCCGGAAGATGTATGGGTTTTCCTCCGGATTGCGCCACCGGAATTGCGCCTTGGGGCTTGAGACAAGCCGTTTTAGCGCTTTTCCGACAGGGTCACCGCGTTCACTGCGACCATACACGAGCCAGGTTTTTGCCTCGCCCGGTTCCGGGACGCGGCACCATTTCCGCATCAAAGGTTTGATGCGGGATTGATACTTTTGTCCCAGCCAATGCGCCATTTTCCAGAACACCACATGATCGATGCGCCGGAAGACGTACGCCGTGAAGTCGGTGAACTTGTAGAACGCCGCCCATCCCACCAGTTGGCGGTTCAGGCCTGCGATCATGTCGACCGTACTGACACTATGATTGCCGGAAAGGGTTTTGGTCAGTTTGTGGACAAACCCCTTTGCCTTTTCCTTGGGTATCGTCGTGACGATGGACATCCGCCCATGCGCTCCTCGCTTGCGAATGATCCGGTGTCCCAGAAAGACGAAGCCGTCATTGACGTGGGTGACATGGGTCTTTTCCATGTTCAGCGTCAACTTCAACTCACCTTCCAGAAACGCCCGGCATTCCTCACGGATTTCCTCTGCCTGAGCTCTGGTTCCTTTTACGATCACGACAAAGTCGTCAGCGTATCGGCAATAGGCAACAGCCGGTTTCCATTGCCGGTTCTCGCGAACCGTGATGGGGCGGCCCTGCTTGATGCCGAAGTTCCATGCCCATCGGTCCTTGCGGGCCTTGTCGCTCAAATATTTCGCCTCCAGCCACATATCAAACTCGTGGAGCATGATGTTGGACAGGAGCGGTGACAGAACGCCACCTTGCGGAACACCCTCGCTGGAGGCTGTAAACAGGCCACGGTCGATGTGGCCTGCTTTCAAGAACCGATAGAGAAGATCGACGAACCGTCCGTCCTGCACCCTTCGCCGCACGCATTTCAGAAGCAGCCGGTGATGGACCGTGTCGAAGTAGCTGGCCAGATCACCTTCGATGATCCAGCGGCCCCTCGTCGTGTCGGCCCCATCCTGAAGCTGTATCCTTACGGTGCGGACGGCATGATGCACGCTACGTTCCGGCCGGAAGCCATAGGATAAACGATGGAAATCGCTCTCCCAGATTGGCTCCATGGCCATCAGCATGGCGCGTTGGACAATGCGATCCGTCAGGGTCGGAATACCCAGTGGTCTTAGCTTGCCGTTGGGTTTCGGGATATAGATGCGCTTAACCGGCTGGGGGCGATAGGTCTCCTCCAGCAGGCTCGTCCGCAGGTCGTCCAGATGCTGATCCAGTTTGACCTGCAGTCGTTGCTTGTCCATTCCGTCGATGCCCGGTGTTCGTGCGCCACTCGACGCCAGAACGATCCGAGCTGCCTCGGCAAGCCATTCCCGATTGGCAATCAGCCGAAGAAGACGATCAAACCGTCGGTTTGGATCGCTCTCGGCCCATGTTGCGAGCTTGTGCTGCATTTCGCTGATTATCAAAGGTCTTCACCTCTCTTGGTCAGATAGTTTGCACTTCAAGCAATTTGAACTGTTCCCCTTCGCCATGTGGCAGGCTTTCCCTGCCGCGGACTACTACGAGAACTCCGCCAACATGATGGACATCAGGGTCAACTCCCTTGCGACGCAATACTTCGTTGTCATTCCATCATGCCTTCCCTCGTTCATATGCTGGACGTCAGCGTATTGGTGAGGCTGCCGGTCGCAGTCTTTTCCCTTGCGTTCCGCAAGTCGATGCCGATGTCATGGTCTGGCTGCATTCTCCCCATGACCCACCGCGAGCATCCTTACATCTGTGCTCGCGTGCAGATGCACGCCGTCGTACGTGTCTGGCGACATCATCAGCATTCCGCCTGTTAAGCCGTGTAGGCGAAGGCGACCTTTCAGCCCTCAGATGCGAGTTAACCGGTTCGTGTTCCTCAACCTTCCAATACTATAGCCTCGGGAACCATCTTGGCGTAACGACTTCGCCTCAATCCCCTTTACCTGCGGGCTACGTCACCCTGCCAGTTGACGGCAGGTCACCGCCGCTTGGGCTCATGTCCCCTCGCAGCAGGGGACAGGCAAATCTCGAGACCCTCCTTTCTCTTTGCATTCCAGTCATATGCCTCCCCGATTGGGGCGAGGCGCACCATAGGTCAGGTCCATCGCCCAGACTTGGTTGGGCCTTGTGACCGCCAGTTTGCGTAGGAGATAAGGGTAAATCTTGTGCCCAGGTGCCGGTTTCGAAGTGTTCGGGCGACGGTAGATCGCCTCGATGCCCATCTTCTTCATCAGCGTGGCGACGTGCAGCCGCCCAGTCTCCAGCCCTTCTCCCCTCAAGAGCCCTTGCAACATCCGACTTCCGGCAAATGGGTAGTCGAGATGCAACTCGTCGATCCGGCGCATCAGAGCCAGATCGCCGTCAGACACCGGACGCGGCGAATAATAGACACTGCCACGGCTGAAGCCGAGAAGCTTCGCCTGGCGCACGACGGATAGCTTATGCTCGCGGTCGATCATTTCTTTCCGCTCAGCAATCCCGCCTTGCCGAGCGCTCCGGCTAAAAAATCATTCTCCAGCGTCAGCTCCCCGATCTTGGCGTGCAGCGTTTTGATATCGACGGTTGGACCCGCCGGTTCCGCCTTCGCTTCATCGCCGAAAACGCCTGTCGCCCCCTCAAGGAGCTGGTCTTTCCACTGCTTGATCTGGTTGGCGTGCACGTCAAACTGCTGGGACAGTTCCACCAGCGTCTGCTCGCCTCGAATGGCGGCAAGCGCCACTTTTGCCTTGAAAGCCGGGCTATGGTTCCGGCGCGGTCGTCTCGTCATGGTATCTCCTGTTCCTGGCATCTAAGCCGAAGTCAGGCAGAAATTCCACTTATCCTTGCTGTGCAGATTTTCCGAGCCAGCTCTGGGTGCTCACCGGATAACTCAGCCTGCGAGGGCTTCTTTGGACGGCTAAAAAACGAGATGTACTACCATCGCGACTGGATCAATACGACGCTTGACGACTTAGCCCCGCGGAATACCGCCGGAACCTCGGAATTGCAGCGTAAGCAGTCCAAGAATTCGTCCGCACCTCCAGGGGGTCAGTTTCTCATTTCGCCCGACACCGGCAGGCGAGGGGAGACGTCCGCTGATGCCTCCGGCGCGAAAACATCACCGCTAGACGCCGTGCTGAGAGACGGCGCGGAGATCTCGTCGACGTGAATTTCGCTGTTTTCCTCGATGATTTGCGCCATTTCTCTATAATGAACATAAAGTCCGATAATGCAACATTATCGGTCGTTATAGAGAAAAGACGGGCAGTGCGGTTATCTCCTAACGACGGATTTAAACCGCACCGCACAAAATCAGCCCAGCCACGGGTCAACGATAATCGCGCCGGTCCTCTCGAAGTCCTTGACGTTGCGGGTGACCACCGTCAGCCCATGAACGAGGGCCGTTGCCGCGATCAAAGCATCGACTTCATTGCGCCGATCGGGAATGTGCAGATGGGCGCAGCGCGTCGCGACCACCTCGTCGACGGCAATGATGCGTCCGGCAAATTCAGGCCGGACGTGGCTGTCGAGCCAGGTCCGCAACCGCGCGCCTTGCCGGGCATCGCGCCGCTGTACGCCAAGGATCCCACGCTCAAGCTCGAGGATGGTGATTGCCGAGAGGAAAAAGGAGGTCGCATCTTCCCGACTGACCCAGGCGACGACATTGGCGTCGGCCTTACCGTCACCAATCTTGCGCAGTTCTGAGACAACATTGGTGTCGAGCAGATAGGTCAAGAAAGATCCACCGGGCGCGAAACAATCTCGACTCGCTCGGGCGAGAAATCGATGTCGGAAAGCCCGGACATGGACAGAGCCTCGATCAGGTTGCGGCGCTTACCGGACAGACGGTTGAAGTCGTCATAGGTCATCAGCACGTGCGAAGGCTTGCCCCGATCCGTTATAATCACCGGACCACTTTGCGCGGCTTTCTTGGCGCTGCTGACATCGTGATTGAGTTCACGGCTCGTGAGGGTGGACATGGCTCGCACTCCGATGTAGGTATGTACCTACATATAGCATGGATCGCCGCCGATACAAGGCTAGGCGTTAAAGGATGAGGACGCGCCACGGGAATGGAGCGGCGCACCGCTCCATTTCAAGTCATACCGGTCGTTACGCCGCTTCCCAGACCTGGTTCAATATCTTGGCAGCCAAGGCCGCCCTGTCCTGCGGCAGAAAGCGGCCATAGTGCTGCTGCACCACATCCGGGGTGTCCTGGATCGCATCGCTCGCCTGCTCATAAGACCCGGTCTGCTTGAGAATATGGGTTGCCAGGATGTCCCGGAGGTTATGAGGGCCATGCGGCAGCAGGCCCTTGATGGCACCACGGCCGGTATAGGGGTTGTAGAATCCATACCGCTGGATCACGGATCGCCAGGCCTCATAAAACTTGGTCGAGTCATAGGCCGCGTCCAAACTGGTCGTCTTCACTGTCTTGACGAACAGCGTGCCGGGATCCTTTGCCGAACCAAGCAAAACACCGCGATGGCGATCGATATAGGCGTCGAGATATTTATAGAGATCAAGAAGGTCCGGCAGGATGAGCCGGAACGGTTTCTGTCCAAAGAAGGACGAGCCCGCATTTTTGAAGGCTGCCGACGGGATGAGCACCTCCCAGTCACCTTCCCGATCGCTCCAGCGCGGTTCACCGCATTTCAAATCTTCCAGCCGCCGCTCGGACGTCGGGAAATGGCCGCGCGGGCAGACACGAAGCTGGCGAAGGTTCTTCTGCCGAAGTCCCAGATGCAGACCGAGGCGAAGCATCAGGAAGGAGCGGACGGCTTCGGCGGCCGGTCGGGGGTAGCGATCTTCATCCGGCATGCGCTTCAAGATCTCGTCGGCGATCTTGCGGTATTCCGCCAGCGGCTTGTCCGCCTCCGGAATGCACATGATCGGCTCGAACGGATCACGATGCACGCGCATCACCCGCTGCACCTCCTTGGATCTGTTGCCTGCGTGCCGATGAAACGCATCGCAGGCGCCGTGCCAGTCGCGCGCAGCAAATTCGATTTCTTCGGGCGCTATCGGCCCGTCGATCGGCCTGACGTTGTTCAGCAGCTCGGGATGCTGGCGGATCCAACCGACCTCTGAGCGGGTATCTGTCGCGCTATACCCACCGGGTGGCCATCTCGAACAGTCGCCTGATCTCGTTCGAAGAGACCGGCGTCACCTTCCGTTACAAGGACTACCGCCGCGACGGTTCCGATCGGCAGCAGGTCATGACGCTTGCCCCCGACGAGTTCATTCGACGCTTCCTGCTCCACGTTCTCCCGCGGGGGTTCCACCGCATCCGGCATTACGGCCTGCTCGCCGGCAGTTCCCGAAAGACGAGCATCACCCGCGCCCGCGAGCTCCTGAACGCTGCCCCGCCGCTTGTCGACAACGCTGCCGACGAGCCAATCGAGATCCGCCCCCCATGCCCATGTTGCGGCGGACGCATGATCGTCATCGAGGTGTTCGAATGCTGGCATCAGCCACGCGGACCGCCAAACACGGCGACAATGAACCGGGAGAGCGCGTCATGACCCGGCATGGCAGATCCATTCATATGGTCTGCTCAAAGCAGAGCCGGCCAACAGGAGGGCCTGCGCCAGTTCGAATGGCGACGGCTTTAAGCCGGGCAAACGCGCTCCCAATCACCAAGAAAATCTCGGCGATCACGCTTGCAAACACCAATCTCGGCCCGCTGGGATTAACAAACGCCGCTGCGATCGGCGGCCCGCCGGAAGATCCGATACACAAAAACCCCATAGCTCTGAGAATGCCGACCGCGGGTTCCTGCATGAGAGGCTTTCGTACGCCTGACGGCACCCGAAACCCTTAAGCATTCCCGTCGTTCGCGCCGTAGGCGTCGCTACTTTAAAGCCGTCAGTCCGCTTGAAGGGGACCATGGTACCTGCCACACCTTGAGCAAATGGCAGTGATTTCCGGTACCGCCATTCGTCGTCTTCGATCTCATTTTTGACCATGGCTGCAAACTTCAAGCCGTGATCGACCGCCTCGCGAATGAAGCGGGTGCGCCGGCCGGGTCCGACAAGATCCCACAAACTGCCTTAGTTAGTCTCGGCGAAGCAGGCGAGAAGGAGTGCGAGACTAAGGCCGGCCGTAGTCCGCTCCTGCAAGAGGAGCGGATGGGCTACATTGATCACGATGGTCAAGAACGCCAGCCATGAAGTGTTTGAGTACCGCGCGCGATTGTTCGGCCAATGGGCCTACCAAGGGGCTCATACGGCTAGTGACATATCCAGCCTTGTGAAGCATCTGATTTAAGATGCGATTGCTGGTCGGGTTAAAGTTCACATTGCAGATCATGGAAGACACGGTGTCATCCTTTCAGTTTTTCAGAGAAGGCTCGGCATCGGCGCCACTTACTTGTGCGGCATCGAGCGCCAGGGCTTGGGTGATATCATCGTAGGAAACTTGAAGACGCTGACGGATTACCGGAGAAGCGGAGAGGCACGGAATCTCAAGGTGTGTGGCGACACGCTTGTGCGCGGGAAAGCTCAATCCTTCGATGAGTTCTTCATCGACAATCAGACGGTAGGTGCCCGCCTCTTGCGGCTCGAAGAGCGCTTCAACCCTGAATGGTCGCGTGAAGGTAATTTTAGTCTCGGTCGTTCTCATAGGGTTTTCGCCTCGATGTTCACTGGCATGTGCAGTAGTTTCGTTGTCGGCGGTCAGCGGCGCTCGAAAGGCTTGGCTTAAAAATGTCGCTGCGGTTCTTCTACTTCTCAATCGCAAGCCTACCAAAGCCAGCCATCCGTAAGGACGAAAGCGATCATCAGCACGCTCGCGCCGACAAGTAATTGCGACGCGATCATGGAAATGAGATATCGATTGTGACGAAGTGGGAAATGGGAAGACATATTGTCCTCCTCTCGCTTGGGGCCAGGGTAGCAAGCCCTCAAACAGTAGCGCCCTTATCGATGGCTGCTGGAAAATCAACCTTGCGCGCTAATCGCGGCATTAGCAAGAAATCAAATAAGATCATTTGAAGATCCACCCTTGGTCAGATGGCGGTCCCCTCGCTGCCTACCCCCCCCCACTTTGCCCGGATTAATGGTCGATGAAGCAGAACTAGACGCTCAGCATCTCTTTTAGGTGTGCAGCTCTTAAAAACCCCGACCGTTCGTCTCAGCCGGGGCGAGCGTAATGAAATAACCTTGAGTATACTACGCCTTTGCAGAGCGCGCGAATATAACAGCTTGCACTGAAATAAGTTCCATGGGTAATCGCCCTAATCCCAAATCGCAGCGGTCGCATCAAGGGCACACCGCGTGGCGGCAGGTGAGCCCCTATGCTCGGAAACCGAGGAGCCTACTTTCCAACACTTTGATAACCGTATCGTTCCAGTGCCGGGGCAAAGCGCCGTCCTCAAGTCGGGGGGCATAATGAGTGGCTTAATCGCGAGCTTGCATATTGCCACTCCAACCTCCGTCATCTGCCCATCGATTGACTGCTTCCAATCGCACCTGCCGCGGAGTATCGCCCCCATTTGCATGACTTTTCCCGCGTGCATCGAGGGCAACCACGAGATCTTCCTCAGCGTCAATTCCGCCTTGAAACAGTTTGAGCAAGTATTGCGCGGCCTCTCGGGCGACACCTACGTCAACCTTGGACTCCGGACCGAAAAAGCCAGCACGCTGAAGCACGCGATCAAGCATCTGGATATGGGATGTTTCGAGATAGTCGTGGGGAGTGTTGGAAGACATTGCTGTCCTCCTTTTGTTGGGGCGAAGGTATTCAACCTTTACGCAATGGCGCCCGCTTCAAATGCCATTGACAAAAAGACCATGCGGCATACCAGCCAACTAAGCAAGGTAATTAAAATTGCTCAGGCTGCGTGGCGCGGCCTGCCACCTGTCCAGAGGGCAGCAGCGCCCAAACCGCTGCTTCGCGCCCCCATGCACGAACCCGCTTCGCGGGAGGGCGTGCGCGGTGAGGTTAGTGTGATTATCTGAGTTCTAGGCAGGCGGTTGGTGTTGCCTGACCATGGAGTTCCCTTCAACGAGAGGAACGTTCAATGGCCAGCTTCTCCAACAATACCCGGACCACACCGCTTCGCCAACGCATGCAAGAAGACATGGTAATGCGGGGGTTGGGATCCCACACTCAGCAGGATTACATCCGTCATGTCCGGCGCTTCGCCACGTTTCTTGGGCGTGCCCCTGACACCGCAACGGTCGCTGACATACGGCATTTCCAGTTGTATCAGCATGAGAACGGTGTAGGCCCGGCGACGATCAATAGCACGGTTTCAGCGCTGCGCTTTCTGTATACGGTGACGCTAAAACGGCGGGATATGGCGCGAGCGCTGGTGATTACCCGCAATCCACGCAAGCTACCCGATGTGCTGAGCATGGAGGAAGCTGCACGGTTGCTCGAGGCGGCACCAGGCATCAAATACAAAGCGGCGCTCGGGGTAGCCTATGGCGCGGGCTTGCGCGTCTCGGAGGTCGCGCATCTCAAGGTCGATGACATCGACTCGACACGCATGCTGATCCGCGTTGAACAAGGCAAAGGACGCAAGGATCGCAATGCCCTGCTTTCCCCGCAACTCCTTGAACTGTTACGACTGTGGTGGCGCGAAGGAAAGCGGCGCGGCGTGATGCTACCTCATGGCTGGCTGTTTCCGGGACGCAGTCGCACCGACCCGATCTCGTCGCGGCAACTGCATCGCGCTGTTCAGGAAGCTGCGGAGGTCGCCGGTATACACAAGCGCGTCAGTCCGCACACCCTACGGCACAGCTTTGCCACCCACCTTCTGGAGGATGGCACCGATATCCGTGTCAGCCAGGTTCTGCTCGGACATAGCAAGCTGGAGACGACCGCGCTCTATGCCAAGGTTTCTACCCGGACGATCCACGCGGTCGCTGGGCCGCTCGACCGGCTGATGGCACTTATGGAAGGCAAGACGCCCGACGACTGAGCCATGCGTACCTCGATCGAGGTCGCCGATATCTTCCGTGTTGCCGGGCCGACCTATCGGAAAGCCCAACTCCGACCATCCTCCGGGCGGTTGACACATCTTATATATCCGTTATTCTGGATATATGGAAAACAACAGTGCAATCAGCGCGCTCTCGGCGCTTGCCCAGGCGACCCGGCTCGAAACCTTCAGGACTCTCGTTCGTCATGAACCGGAAGGTGTGCCCGCCGGCGAGCTTGCGAGGATGCTCGACGTTCCACAGAACACAATGTCAGCCCACCTTGCCACGCTGGCGAGGGCAGGGCTCATCAAAAGCGAGCGCCAGAGCCGTTCAATTATCTACCGGGCGGATCTCGACGTGTTCCGTGACCTGACACTGTTCCTGCTGAAGGACTGCTGCGGAGGATCGGCCGAACTGTGCGCACCGTTGATCGCCGAACTCACGCCCTGTTGCGCGCCTGCCGCGAGGCCGTCATGACGTCGATCAAGCTTGAGCCTGTCGGAGGCGACGACCCCGGATTGAAGGCGGCTCTGATCGAGGCGCATCTGCCGACCGATGATATCGGCGAGGATGGCCGCTCGTTCTACAGGGCCGTAACGGAGAATGGCGCGATCGTCGGTTACTCCGGTATCGAGGACTGCGGCGCCGCCTGTCTCCTCAGGTCGCTGGTCATTCTGCCCGAATACCGTCGCCGAGAGTTAGGCAGAATCCTTGTACACATGACGATTGAGCAAGCGGGAGAGGCATCGACTGTCTATCTCGCGACCACCACAGCCTCCGGGTTCTTCGAAATCCTGGGCTTTTCCGTCGTGGCCCGACCTGACGTTCCCGCCGCCGTTCTCTCGACCCGCCAGCTTTCGGGCATCTGCCCGGCCTCTGCGACCATCATGAAGCTTACCAGGCCACCGACCTAACAACGGAACACGACCATGACCGACAAGACCTACAACGTGCTGTTCCTCTGCACGGGCAATTCCGCTCGCTCTATACTCGGCGAATCCATTCTCAATCATGAGGGCAAAGGCCGCTTCCGCGCCTTCTCCGCTGGCAGCCATCCCAAGGGCGGAGTCAATCCACATGCTCTTCGCGAGCTCGAGGCGCTCGGTTATCCATCCGAGGGTTTCTCGTCGAAGAGGTGGGACGTCTTTGCAGAACCCGGCGCGCCCCAGATGGATTTCATTTTCACCGTCTGCGACAGCGCTGCGGGCGAGGCCTGCCCGGTGTGGCTCGGCCATCCGATGACAGCCCACTGGGGTGTCGAAGACCCGGCGGCCGTCGAAGGATCGGACGCCGAGGTGCAGCGCGCCTTCGCGCAGGCCGCGAGATTCCTCAAGAACCGCATCTCTGCCTTCCTCAGCCTGCCGCTGACCTCCATCGACAGAATGGCGCTTGAGCAGAAGCTCCGCCAGATCGGCCGGATGGAGGGTTCGACCGGAACACAGGGGAAGACAGTCTGATGTCCATGTTCGAACGCTACCTGACCGTATGGGTCGGCCTGTGCATCGTCGTCGGGATCGCTCTCGGTCATCTGATGCCCGGTGTATTCCAGACCATCGGTTCGGCAGAGATCGCCAAGGTCAACATTCCCGTGGCGATCCTCATCTGGCTGATGATCATCCCGATGCTCCTGAAGATCGACTTCCGTTCGCTCTCCAAGGTCGGTAGCTACTGGCGCGGCATCGGGGTGACGCTCTTCATCAACTGGATGGTCAAGCCGTTCTCGATGGCCCTGCTTGGCTGGCTATTCGTGGGATGGCTGTTCCGGCCCTATCTGCCCGCCGACCAGATCGACGCCTATATTGCGGGCCTGATCATCCTGGCGGCAGCGCCTTGTACGGCAATGGTGTTTGTCTGGAGCAATCTCACCAAGGGCGAACCACTGTTCACGCTCTCACAGGTCGCGCTGAACGACGCCATCATGATCGTCGCATTTGCACCCGTCGTCGGACTGCTCCTTGGGCTTTCTGCGATCACCGTGCCGTGGGACACGCTGGCGATCTCGGTCGCGCTCTACATCGTCGTCCCGGTGGTAATCGCACAGGTCATTAGAGGACGTCTTACGGCTGGTGGCACGGAGCGCGCGCTCGACGCCGTTCTCTCGAGGCTCCAGCCGCTGTCGCTTGTCGCGCTTCTGGCGACGCTGGTGCTATTGTTCGGCTTCCAGGGCGAACAGATCATCGCGCAGCCGACGATCATCGCCCTCCTGGCTATTCCGATCCTGATCCAGGTTTATTTCAACTCCGGGCTCGCCTATATTCTCAACAGGATTGCCGGGGAGCGCCATTGTGTTGCCGGCCCCTCGGCTCTGATCGGGGCTTCCAACTTCTTCGAACTGGCTGTCGCCGCCGCTATCAGCCTTTTCGGCTTTCAATCCGGGGCGGCGCTGGCGACCGTGGTCGGCGTCCTCATCGAGGTCCCGGTGATGCTCTCGGTCGTCTGGATCGTGAACCGCTCCAAGGGCTGGTACGAAGCTGCGCCCGCCGTCTCCCGAAACACTGCTACGACAAGGACCTGATCATGGACGTCAGCATCTATCACAACCCCGATTGCGGGACCTCGCGCAACACGCTGGCCATGATCCGCCACGCGGGCATCGAGCCAACCGTCGTCGAGTATCTGAAGACCCCGCCGACGCGCGAGGAACTCGTCAAGATGATCTCGGATGCCGGACTGACGGTCAGGCAGGCGATCCGCGAAAAGGGGACGCCGTACGCGGACCTTCGCCTCGACGATCCGAGCCTGACAGACGACCAACTGCTCGACGCAATGCTGAAGGAGCCGATCCTCATCAATCGACCGTTCGTCGTGACGCCCCTCGGCACGAGGCTCGCCCGGCCGTCCGAAGCCGTGCTCGACATCCTGCCCGACACCTTGAAGGGTCCCTTCACCAAGGAAGATGGCGAACAGGTTATCGATCGGGAGGGCAAGCGCATTGTCTGAGACATTCCCGGCACTCAAGGAGGATTACCTCCATCAGCCCGATGTCGAAGCGTTGCGGCCAGCCTTCTCAACGCACAAGCCACGCATCCTGATCCTCTACGGCTCGCTTCGGGAGGTGTCTTACAGCCGGCTTCTTGCTCATGAGGCTCGAAGACTGCTCGAACGCCTCGGCTGCGATGTCAGGGTCTTTGATCCGAAGGGTTTGCCGCTACCCGACGAGTCCGCCGCAACGCATCCGAAGGTGATGGAATTGCGCGCGCTGTCCGAGTGGTCCGAGGGCCAGGTCTGGGTCAGTCCGGAGCGTCACGGGGCGATGACCGGCGTGATGAAATCGCAGATCGACTGGATACCGCTCGCCGTCGGTTCGGTGCGCCCCACGCAAGGACGGACACTCGCTTTGATGCAGGTGTCAGGAGGATCGCAGTCCTTCAACGCCCTTGGGCAGATGCGTATCCTCGGCCGGTGGATGCGGATGATCACGATTCCGAACCAGAGCAGCGTCGCGAAAGCCTATCAGGAGTTCGACGCCGACGGTCGGATGAAGGCGTCGTCGTATTACGACCGTGTCGTGGATGTCTGCGAGGAACTGGTGAAGTTCACCATCCTGACAAGGGACGCGTCCTCCTACCTGACCGATCGTTACAGCGAGCGCGTCGAGGATGCCGCCAAGCTCGAGCAGCGGGTCTCGCTGAAATCTATTTGAGGTTTAGTTCGCCGCCGTCACGGGCCGTCTCGACGATGTCGCGACGGCGACGAACAACGGAATACCGAGAACGCCAAACAAGGCGTTGGCGAACAGGGCGACACCGATACCGAGGTTCTCCATCGCGGTGGAAAAGACAAACGGAGCCGCGGCGCCGACGGCGAGTCGAGCGGCCGCCATCCTCCCCGTGATCGCCCCGTATGGAATGCAACTCCGGGGACAGTCGATCCCGATTTCCGCCGTCTCGGCGGCGCTTTGCTAAATCTCCTGCGGCTGTCCCGGGAACCGGAGTTGCATGCGCGAATTCCCGAACCGTGGCTATGCCACCGCTATGCTCGGTTCTCCGATATGCTCTTTGCCCATCGATCAGTGTTCGCTCATGGCAAAACTAGGCTTCATTGTCTTTCGCCAAGGTTTGAAGCCTGCGGATTTCATCTGCGCATTCAAAAAGCAGGTGCGCTGCAACAAGATCGTGCCCGTTGTCGAGCTCTTTCATCATTCGCGTGATCTGCGCGAGAGATGCGGCCGTTAGAGGTGCGACGTTACCCTGTTTTTGCACGATTTCCCGCTGGCCGGCGATCGTTTCAAGGGCACGTTCAATCAATCTGCGGCGCTCGGACGGTGGCAGCTTAGCCACGTGGTTTGCAGCCGCGTAGAGTTCACTGACAAAACTTGCACTTGACGACATCCCTTATCGTGAGGGCTTGCGGAAGCGACGTCAATGATGCTGGTTCGTATCCGGGGCCTGGCTTTGGATGGCGCGCAGTGACCTCCCGCATATTTCTGGCGGAGCCGGACGAT
The DNA here is from genome assembly GCF_001426665.1 of Rhizobium sp. Root1334. Lineage (GTDB taxonomy): Bacteria > Pseudomonadota > Alphaproteobacteria > Rhizobiales > Rhizobiaceae > Pararhizobium. Next base: position 63,789 of record NZ_LMEY01000002.1, read on the forward strand.
CAACGCGTGCATGTGGTAGTAGGGGCTATTGAGTACAAGCGATGCCGCAGTAGACAGGAACCATGGCAACACAGATCGACATGTTTTCGAATGAACCGGATGATATCCCGGCGGGACCGGATCGCGATCTCAAACCGACGTCGCCTTCACTTTCGTCGATTACGGCACAATTGGTGACGTGATTGGCATCCATGGCGGCCTTCGCTAGGCCTCTCGTCTCATCCCGGCAGAAATTACCCGGCTTACCGGTATCAGCAACCAGATGGTCGAAGGCGGTCATCGACATAACGCCGTTGCGAGGCTTGATCGACCAGGCTGACTTGATCATCGCCCACAATACTAGCTTCGACCGGCCCTTTTGCGAGGCATTCGCTGATGGATTTGCCGGGCGGCCTAGGCCTGCCCAAACTCCGACATAGACTGGAAATCCCGTGGCTACGAAAGCACGAAACTCGGTTGCCTGATCGGCCATGGGGGGTATTTCCATGACGGCATCGTGCCATCGACGACTGTTTCGCGCTGCTCGGGGTTTTGGCGGCCAAGACGAGCGGGTGCGCGGCCACGGCTTTTGCCGAGCTCTACCAGGAAAGTCAGACATCGCGCGTCCGGGTTCTTGCAGAAAACAGCCCGTTCGACATGAAGGATGCTCTGAAAGCCAGAGGTTATCGCTGGTCAGATGGGAGCGACGGGCCCTCGAAGTGCTGTGGACTGAAGTAGGGGAGAACGCGCTTGAAGATGAGCTTCGTTTTCTTCGCAGCGATCTGTCGATATCCGGACGCTGCCCCGCCAATCAAGCGCCTGACGGCTTTTGACCATTTCCGAGCATAGCGGAACGATTTTGATAGGCTTTTGCGAAAACCGCTTGGTGCCAAGCGCGCGGTCTTCGCCTGCCTGTCAACGGACGTGTCTCATCAAAAATGAAAAATCTGAGAGCGAATTTCTCGAAAAAAGCCGCCATCCGTTTCCAGATGGCGGCGCAAACACGGTTAAATTATGCGCGCCTCAAATATAAACTGCATTAGATAATGCATTTTCGTCAGCGCTTATATACCAACAGATTTTTAGGGGTCTTTCAATGCACATTGTTGGCCGAATTGTTCGCTTGTATAACAATGCGTGATCGAAGCCACGCTGCCGCGTCCGTCAGCGGGAAACCGCTGTGCCTCATTCGAGGATGTCCGCATCGAGGCAAGCCGTGATGAAATGCGCACGGGATAGTGCCGTTCCGACATGCCCGCGCAGGGCGTCCTGGCAGGATTTGCGGGCTATCTTGTAGGACGGCCCTTTAAGGCCTCTCCAGCGCGTCACGAGGAAAGCCAGCGCATCTCCAGGACCAACGATGGTGTCTATCCGCCCATCGGCTGCGATCACGCGGACGGAATACTCCCATCTTGTTCGAAGATTGATGCGAATGATCTCTGTCATTGGCTATGTAACGAGGATGTCGGCTTCCACGCATGCCGCAATGAAGTCGTCGCGAATGGCCGCGGCGGAGACCCGCCTACCAAGTGCTGCCATGCAGAGCTTTCGTGCGCGCTCGAAGTGTTCGCCGCGTTCCTTCGGCCACCGTTGCGTCATGGTGTTCAAAGCCGATTGCGGACCGCCTATGTCGACGGAGATGCCGTGTCCGATACGGACCCGCACGGGCTCCGCCCAGCTGATGTTGCTGCAGTTCATTTCTGTTTCGATAATCATTTTGATGCTCCTCCCAGAGCTGCTCGAATAACTCAAAATGCTAATGTTTGTTCCGTCGCTCTGCGTCGAGATAACTGGGAACCAATCGGTCTGCTGTGTGTTTAAAGCCGCCGGATAGTTGGTTCCCCTGCTGCCGGTCCAACTCACTTTCAGGAGCTTTTTTATGAATCTTCGTCCGATCGCTGCCGGCCTTGTTTTTTCTCTTCTCGCAGGCGCCGCTGTCGCGCAGACTGCCGCAGCATCCGGAGCTGACGCCGCGCTCACCGGCCCTGGCATAACGATGGGCACTGCCGCCACCATTCCGCTCAAGTACGTGAACATTCAGGATACCGACCTGATGACCTCGCGTTTGATCGGCATCGACATCTACAACAAGCAGAATGAGACGATTGGTGAGATCTCCGATGTCGTTATCGGCGACGGAAAGTCGGTCATTGGTATCGTTGCCAGTGTCGGTGGCTTCCTCAGCATCGGCGAGAGCTATGTGGTCCTCGATCCGGCATCCGTTGCCCTTGCCGAAGTCGAGGGAACCTGGAAAGCCTTTGTCGACACCACGAAGGACGATCTCTCGAATGCCCCCAAGCTCGATTATTCGAAATTGAAGAAGTAACGGTCCGGGCAGGCTGGGGCGGGCTTCGAGCTCGCCCCAGCCTGGTTTTCTGGCCTCGTTTTCCGTGCAGCGAACCGCTCCCGTCTGGCAGTCCCGTTCCATGTGCAAACGGGACAGTGCATCCATCGATGGAATAGCCAATGATCGACCAGATTTCTGCCATCGGCCAGTCCTTCGACGCGCTGCCGCATCTCGGTGCGCTCGTTACTGCCTATCTCCTCGCGCTGCCGATCGGATGGGATCGCGAAAAGAGTGAACGGAGCGCCGGTTTGCGTACCTTCCCTCTCGTTGCGATCGCCAGCTGCGGCTTTATCCAGGCGACGGAAACCCTGACGGCAGGCAATCCAGAAGCGACCGCCCGTATCGTCGAAGGATTGATCACCGGAATGGGCTTCATCGGCGGTGGTGCGATCCTGGTGGTAAGCAAAAGTGTCCGGGGAACCGCGACGGCCGCCAGTCTTTGGGCTACGGGCGCAATTGGAACCGCTGTTGGATTGGGCGCCTACGATATCGCGCTCGTCCTGTCGATCATGACTTTCCTGACGTTGCGGATGACGGCGAGTTTCAAACCATCGGACGACGCGGCTGACAAACCTGCATCAAGTCCTGGCGATGCCACCAAAACAAGGAATTCCGATCCCGTCTGATCGTTTCCTGTGTTCGGGCGTTTGTGGCGTTTGCTCTCCAGATAGACCTACCGCGACAGCCGGATATCGCTTGTTATGACCGGGCGGCCGGTCTTTGGGTCCTTGTCGATCGTTTTCAATCTTAGGCCCCTGGCGCCGATCTTTTCGATGGTCATCTGCGCCGTTCGGTCGCCATTGATCACCCGGCTCCAACGCACGGTGAAGTTGATTGCGTTGCCGGTGCGCGAGCCCGTCAATTGGGATGGCCGGCCCGACGGTCCGACATAGGTGCCACTGTATCTCGTGCCGCTGGCCTTGATGTCGGCGGAGACGGCCCGCCTGACCACCACCAATCCACGGCACTGACCCGACATGGAAAGAGACGTGCCACGCGCCCTGCTGTCGAACGTGCATTTGACGTTGAGCGGCCGTGAGCCGATTGCGGTCGTCACCGAGCCACTGCCGGACCAGTTCCCACTGATCGACTTCAAGAATTGTGCTTCATCGGCCAAAGCCGGCGTGAAAGTGAGGAATAGCGTCAGCCCAAAGGCACTGATTGCGGAAAGTTTCATGTGGTCGCCTCCGGGCCTTGGAAACCATCTCCAAACAGCTCTTGCCCACAACGCGCCGCCAGCCGCCCGGTTCCCGCGCGTTCGTGGGGGACGTCACCGGACAAGCTATTTGGTGGTGAAGAACGTCAGAAGCACTTTTCCCTTTTCCCCGACGAGGCAGACGAACCGATCGGCCTTTCCGGCAGCGCCGTTCCGCTCGATATAGGCTTCCCCCAGAATGACCGTTTTGACAGCAACGTCCTCAACCTTGGTGTCAGCTGCGCTGATCGCATGACTTTCGGCGTCGAAAACCAGGCCGGTAATCTCTGATGACTGTGCTTGCAGGGCGACAAGACCGGTCGACCTGCAAGCGGTCACTGCCGGATCTTCGACGGTCTGAGCCGGCGCTGGACCGGCCAACAAAAGAGACGACATCGCTGCCATCAGGTATCGCTTGAATGCCATTGGGTTTCCCTTCGCTGCCAAAAGAATATCGGCGGGGCAGGTCCGCGACACCAAACGCATCCGGCGCCACACTGTTCCCTCGTCGATACGGGCAACAGAACAATCTGGGCAGGTCCCATGCCGACGTTTGTTCCCAGGGGCCCGCTAAGGTCGCCAACATCCTATGGCCAAGGGCGGGGAGATTTTCAGAAATTACCCGCTCCCAACAGATAGCCATCATTGCGAGCCGCGCTATCTGGAACAAGGGAACAGGACAGAGCATGGAGTAAACCGGGATAATGCCATCAGTGTCGGACGTCGAAAAGAACGAACCTGGCCGTGGCCGCGATGCCGAAACCCCCAATGAAATTCCGGTGAGGGGACTTCGGGATGTTTTCTGGCGCGTATCCACTGAAGTCTTGGAAGACCGTGTAACCCTTATTGCGGCCGGTGTGACGTTTTACATCTTGCTGTCTCTGTTCCCCGCACTTGGCGCCCTGGTATCGCTTTATGGCTTCATCGCCGATCCCGGCACGATGGCCAAGCATATCACCTTCGTTGCGGACATCCTGCCTCCCGGGGCCTTCGACATCATCCTCACACAGCTCAACATTCTCGTTCAGGCCAAGACGTCCACCTTGAGCGTAAGTTTCCTTGGCGGCCTGGCGATCGCCATCTGGAGCGCCAACAGTGCAATCAAGGCATTGTTCGACGCGGTGAACATCGCCTACGGCGAAGTAGAAAAGCGCGGTATCGTCCGCCTCAACCTGATCTCGCTTGCCTTTACGGGGATCGGCCTGGTGCTCGCCGCTTTCTTTATCGCGGCGCTGGGTGGTGTTCCCGCCGCACTTTCGTATGTCTGGCTCGATCGCTGGCAGGAAACTCTGATCAGCGTTCTTCGCTGGCCGGTCGTCCTTGCCGTCATCGCAGGTGCCGTTGCATTGGTCTATCATTTCGGGCCAAGCCGCGAGCCTGCAAAGGCCCGTTGGCTAACGTGGGGAGCCGTGTTCAGCACGCTCCTCTGGCTGCTGGCTTCGATCCTCTTTTCCTATTATCTGACGACATTCGCCAACTATGACGCAACCTATGGCGCGCTCGGCGCGCTGATAGGCTTCATGATCTGGACGTGGATTTCCGTAATCATCGTCATCGTCGGGGCCGAATTGAATGCGGAACTCGAGCACCAGACCGCCCGCGATACGACGACTGGACCCCCAATGCCGATGGGAAGCCGGGGTGCATACGTCGCCGATACGGTCGGCGCTTCTGTGGATTGATGGCGCCGGCTACTGTTTTGGTTCTTGGAGCAACGGCGCGGCGGGAACATTGCGGACCGTTGCGGGTTTTCAGTCAGGATCATTCATCCCAAGACATCGGGGCCATGTTGAAGATCGCCACGTACAATGTGAACGGCGTCAACGGCCGTCTCGACGTCCTCCTGCGCTGGCTTGAGGAGGCGGCACCGGATGTCGCTTGTCTGCAGGAGCTGAAAGCGCCCGATGAAAAATTCCCCGCAAAAGAGCTTGAAAGAGCCGGGTATGGAGCGGTCTGGCAGGGGCAAAAATCATGGAATGGCGTCGCCATCCTTTGCAAGGACAGGGAGCCGCTTTTGACCCGGCAGGGACTTCCCGGCGGCGCCGATGACAAGCAAAGCCGCTACATTGAAGCGGCGATAAGCGGTATGGTGATCGGGTGCATCTATGCGCCGAACGGCAATCCGGCGCCAGGCCCGAAGTTCGACTACAAGCTTGGCTGGCTTGACCGGTTTAGCCGTTATGCCGGCGAACTGTTCGCACTGGATGTACCTGTCATCCTTGCAGGGGATTATAACATCATCCCGACGGACCTGGACGTCTATAAGCCGGAGCGCTGGCGAGACGACGCGCTCTTCAGGGTCGAGGTGCGCCAAGCCTTTCACAAACTCGGTGCAATGGGCTGGACTGATGCGTTGCGCCACCTTCATCCTTCAGAGCGGATCTACACGTTCTGGGACTATTTCCGTAACGCCTATGGGCGCAATGCCGGTCTTCGGCTCGATCATTTTCTTATCAGCCCCGATGTGGCGAAAAGACTGAGTGCTGCAGGCATCGACAAACATGTTCGCGGCTGGGCGCACACGAGCGACCATGCGCCCGCCTGGATCGACCTCGAAGACGGTTAGGATCGTCCGCAAAAGTGCAGACAGATATGGCCCAGGATTTGCGCATGCATATCGGCCGGTCTTGGCATCGGCTTTGCCCGCAATGGACGAAGGATTTTCCCAACCGAAACTTAGAGCTTCTAAAGGTGAGGGGAGTGGATTTCAGGATCGGCAAGAGGGTCGCGTGGAAGATGGAGGATCCAACCGCATCGCGAGATGGTATCATCGAGATTTCCCGCTCGCTGGTCAGGCCGTTGAAGAATGGTGCGGCGGAGCCTTTCCATCCCCGGATTGCTATCGAGGACGACTGCCAATCTCCTGCTGTCCCTAACGTTTACTTGTTGATCTCAACCCAGACGTCGTAGCCACAATGGAAGCAACAATCGGTGGGAACCTCCGTCACCATTCCACACTGCTTACACCCAACAGACCCTTCAAGGGTCGTGCCCCGTTTAACCAATTTCGGCGGATCAATTTCCCAAGGCGGAACGATGGGTAATCCCGGTTTGGGATTCTTTGCCAAGAATATGCTTAAACCGCCATTGGTTTCGACATAGGCGCGGGCGACCTCACCGAGGTTTTCTACGCCCTGCCTACGTAGCTGCTGGAAAAGCTCGCTTTGACTAAACGTCGTGCTCGCGATAAACGCCTTGCAAACCACACCATCACGGATGGCCTCCTCTGGCACGCCATCGATCACAGTCTCGGCCCGCGCGCTCTTCGCGATGAACAGATCCAGCGCTTTATTCGCCAAGACCACCATCGTGATGACAAGCAATGCGTGAAGAAGCGGGACGTCCGGGTAAAACATCGAGTCGCCCACGGCCGATCCCAATGCGATAACCAGCAGGAATTCAATTGTTGAAAGTTGACCGATCGTTCGACTGCCCAGCCAGCGCAGAAGGGCAAGGCAGTAAACGTAGATAATGATGGTTCGGAATGCGATTTCAAATAAGAACTCGAGCGGAGCGTCGCCCACCAGCATCCGGTTCCAATCAAACGCCTGAATCGCTTCTTCCATGTCTTCCCCCAATGGTGGAGGCGAAACGTTCAAAGTCTATATGTGTTCCTTCTGCTCCGTTAGTTATGTGCGTGAGGTCGCAGGATCGGGTACTGTGCGATCACAGTAGCGTATTTGGGGGTTTAGATCTCTGCTGTTGCCTAATGGGAATGGCACGGTTCGCCCTCCTATCCTGAGACGACGTCTGGAACGCCGACCGGGAAGTCACAGCCACGCGCGTTCGATCTTCCGATACGCAGCTAATTCGGCTCTGCAGCGGGCGCGATTTCTGTTTGAGCCGGTTGCGGCAAAGGTGCAGCCTGTCGCCCGTCATCTGATGGTGTCGAAGACGAAGTGGTATCTCCGTTTGCGGGGCCTTGTATCATCGTGCCAGCGCCGGGCATTTGATCGGTCCCGACGGGTTGAGGCGTCACCGCGCCATCTGCAGCTGTAACCCGCCAGACGGTGTTGCCGGCATCGTCTGCGATAAGCAAAGCGCCAGTGCCGTCTATACCCAGGCCGACGGGACGGCCTCTGGCCTGATCACCGTTGATGAAACCGGTGACGACATCTTGCGTCTTGCCGGCCGGTTTTCCGTTTTCGAAGGGAATGAAAGTGACCCTGTAGCCGTTGAAGGCGTGACGGTTCCAGCTGCCATGTTCGCCGACAAAAGCACCGTTGGCGTAAGGCGCGGGCAGGGCGGAGTTCAGGGAGAAGGTGAGGCCCAGCGCCGCCACATGGCTTGAGAGCGCATAGTCTGGCTTGGTTGCCTTCTCAACCATGTCGGGCCGCGGCGGGTGAACGCGGGCATCGACATGATTTCCGTAATAGCTCCACGGCCAGCCATAAAAGCCGCCCTCCTTGACCGAAGTCGCATAGTCAGGGACGAGATTAGGCCCGAGCTCGTCACGCTCGTTGATGACCGCCCAAAGCTGCCGGCTTTCGGGGTTGAACGCAAGCCCGTTCGGATTGCGCAGGCCTGAGGCAAAGACGCGGGCAGCACCCGTCTGGCGATCCACCTGCCAGATCGCGGCGCGGCCTTTTTCCGCCTCCAGGCCGTTCTCGACGATATTGGAGTTCGAACCGACCGACGCGTAGAGAAATCGGCCGTCCGGGCTCAAGGCAAGATCCTTGGTCCAGTGATGGTTGATCGGGCCGCCCGGAAGCGGGGCAAGCACCTTCGGCGCGGCGGTGATGGCGGTTTCGCCAAGCTTGTAAGGATAGGCAAGAATTGCGTCGCTCGCTGCAATGTAGAGCGTGTCATCGATCCAGGCGAGACCGAAGGGTGAGTTGAGCGCTTTCAGCAGATCATAGCGTTCATCGACCGCACCATCCCGATCGGTATCGCGCAGCAGCGTGACAATGTTGCTTTCCTTCTGTTCACCGCCTCCGCCATGGGCCATCGCCATGATCCAGCCGCGGAGGAAATCCTTAGGCCGTGATTGAATTTCACCCTGCGGCGCGCGAGATTGAACGATTAGCACGTCGCCGTTCGGCAAAGTGTGAACCGTCCGCGGATTGGCGAAATCCTTCGCATAGGCTGTAATTTTCAGACCGGCTGGTACCGTTGGCGTCTCGTCTTGCCTCCAGCCGATGACCTCGGCCACTTTCATATCCGGTAAAAGCTCGGAAGACGGCTCGGGAAGAACGGGATCGGCACCGATTTGCTGGGCGGTATCGAACGCCTCGGGAGCCTGGTTGCAGGCAGAAAGTGCCATTGTCGAAGCGGCTAGGAGAAGGATCGATGAACGGAGCGAAAGGTGGGTCATGGCATTCTCCAGTTCAAAGCGCGTTCCGATCGGGCCGCGAAGACAAGCGTCAGCAAGATGATGAGAAACGTTGCGGCCGAGAGCGCCAGACCGTTCGGCACGACGGCCGTCCAACCGTCGCCGGCATGGACGAGACCGTTGAGAACGGCCAGCGCGAGAATAACCAGAAAACCGAGGATCTCCGGTAAGCGCGGCCGCAGCAGGCGGGTCGAGGGACGCAGGAGATCGATGAGGCCCGCGATGATCGCAATCGCCCCACCGATCAGCCCCGCAAACAGCAGCCACGCGGAAAAGTTCTGCCACATGAGATTAACCGTTTGCCAGAACAGGATATCGGTCGCGAGTGCCAGCGCGAAACTGACCAAGGGGATAGGAACGAACAATCGCTGAAGCGGATAGCCTCTGGAGTATGTCTGCGAGCGTTGCATGGATATCCCCCGCGCAATCGGAACCGATCCAGCCATACGGTTGAGAAGCCGATTTGTTCCAAGGGGATGCGTTAATTCCGGCTGGCGCCGTAATAGGCTGCGAGCGCCCGGATATCCTCGCCACTCAGGCCCGCCACCGCCTGTGTCATGACGTCAGCGAAGGGGCCGCCGCCACGGATTCCAGCTTTAAAGAGGCGGAGCTGGTTTTCGAGATAGGCTGCGGGCTGCCCGGCAAGACGGGGGTAGGCGGGATTGATGTCGGCTCTGTCGTGACAGGCGGCACAGGCGGCAATACCCCGAGCCTTATCTCCTACTTCCGCAAGCGTTCTGCCGCGATCGATTGTCCCGGAAAATGGTCCGGACCGTTCCGGCGTGGTTTGGCGGGCAAAATAGGCAGCCAGGTTTCCACGGTCCTCATCCGATGTCTGCGACAGCGCGGCCTGCATGACCCCACTTGGCCGTTTTCGTGAGACAAATGCCTTGAGGCTGTCGCGAAGATAGGTTTCAGATTGACCGGTAAGCTGCGGGATAAGACTGGTCTGGTCTAGCCGTTCGGATGAATGACAGCCCTCACAGGTTTTCATGAGATGTGCAAAGTCTCGAGACTGGGTGGCGGAGAAGGCGGCAAGGCGGCGATAGGTAGTAGTGTTCATCTGTGGGTAGGCCCGCACGAAGGCCACCATCGCCCAGACCTCATCTTCCCGCCCCACTGCCGGCCAGGCGGGCATGCCGGTATAGCGTACGCCATGCCGGACAATCTCGAATAGCTCTGCATCGCTCCAGCTTCCGGCGACATCTTTCAGGTCTGGTGGCGGTGGTAGCATGTTTGCAGCCGCGGCCGGGCGCGGCATGGCGGGGGAGCCGTGACAGCCGGCGCAGCCGATCTCGTAATGACCGGCGGCAAGCGGCAACATGGCCGGCGTGAAGGCGGGAGGCTCCGTTCCAAGCGAGGCAGTGCGTACCGATGATCGCATGACCCAGTGCAGGAACCAGTCCGTGACCCGCCAATGCCCGGTGCTGGCGCGAATATCGAGAAGGCCGGACCATGCGAAGAGCATGCCGGCTGCGGCCAGTGCCAGAATTGCGGCGATGATCCGCTTCCAATCCAAAATCATCGGCAGTGCTCCGAGGATGTGGGCTTCAGAATATCGGCAAGCAGAATGACGGCTCCGATCAGATAGGCGGCGGCGCCGACCATCAGCATGATCACGCCGCCGAGTTGCTGATCGGCTTCCCGGCTGAGCGTGATCCCCAGACAAATGACATCGCCTGCGCCATAGAGGGGGCGAGGCGCAAGTGTCAAAAGGACGCCAAGCAATGTCATATGGATCGAGGTGAACAGCAGGCCGACAATGCCCGCGAGCCGCCGAGGCCCCTCAGCTTGCGGCCGGAAACACGCCGCCCAGAGCAGAATACCGGCGAGGAGGAAACTAGCCTGCTCCGCGATCATGGCATCAGCGCGGGTTTCTGCCAGTTTTCTCATGGCTGGCACATGCCAAACCCAGACCACCACCAGCTCGATTAGCGAAGCGAGGATCGGTCCGGAACGACCGAGATGTGGGGTCGGATCAAACCGGGTGGCGCTGATCGCCACGGCCAGGAATGGCGCTGCTATGGTAACGGTCGTCATGTGCACGATCATGTGGGCGACCAGCGAGCCGCTGCTCCAGCTCAGTGTAAGAAGCACAAGGGCGAGCAACAGGGCGGTTATGCCTGCTGTGAGAGGCGCTGTTTTCATCGGGCGCAAACCTCGATGAACAGCAGCGGAACCGAAACGAAGATGACCGCAATGAAACTGAGGCCGGAGAGCAACAGCGTTGCAAAACCCTGAAACAGCAATCGGTCGTGGCGTGTGGGCGCGTCATGGGGCGGATCACCACTGCCAAAGCCCCATTGCCGCCACGAAAGCCAGGCTGCGGCGAGAATGGCGACCAGTGCCACGACGGTTATGGCAAACAGGCTCAGGCGAAGCGCGTCAAAGGAGAAAGGAGCCTCTGATGCCTTCGCGCAATAAATTGCCGCTGCTGCATAACAGGCAAGGAAATGCAGCGCCCAGACGACCGGCCCGGTAAACAGCGTCCACAGCGTTTCTACTTCCCTGGGGATCAGGCGCATCACCGCACCTCCGGAAACAGGCCGAGCACCCCAAAGGATATCATTGCCGTGATCATGAGGAAGTGCCAGTAGAGCATGACATTGCGCAGATCGGCATCGTAGCTCGCCGTCAGCCGCCCGGCAAAGCTCCCGGCCAGGCAGTAAAGTTGCATGATGATGGCGACGAGGCCGTGCAGAACGGTCCACAGGGAAATGACCCAGACGATTGCGGGATAGACATGGACAGTCGGCTGCATGTCATGCAGGTAGGGCCCGGCCAGCCCGGCGAGACAGGCCGCAAGCGTGATAGGGACAGAACCGAGAAGCGATAGTCGCGCCATCCACACCCGATCGTTCGCATTGGCATGACGGGCAAGCAGCATGGCGAGCCAGGCAAGGGCGAAGAGCGCGACCGCCACGATCGGCCAGCCCGCACCCGGGCCGGGCAGACCTGCGGTGAAATCCGGATGGATCGTCCAGTAGAAGAAATAGCCGAACATCAGGCTGGCAAAGGCCGTGCCATCCCCGGCCATGGTGATGAACATCGCCCACCAGCCGACGGAGGCCGGGCCGGAAACATAAAGCGGCAAGGTGACACCGAGCCCTATATCTCTCTCGTTCCGTTTGGGGATTTCGCTTGTTCCCGTCCACAGCCATATCAAGATTGCGCCAAGTGTCACGATTCCACACAGCACTGTCAGCAGCCACCAATGAAACGTGAGCGCGATGAAGACGCCTCCAAGCGAGAGCGCCGAGATTATCGTGAGGTAGGATGTGCCGCCAACGCGCAGGCATTGCACCGGGTCGGCATCGAGCACGGATGTCACAAGCGTTTCGCGCCGGCCATCCTGCGTGTCCGGAAGATAGAAGCGGCCCTTGTTGATGTCGTCGATCAGTCCCGGCTGGTCCCAGAGCGGGTAGCGGCTCTTGATAATCGGGATGGAGCGGACGCCCCAGTTTTCCTCCGGCTCGCTGATCCATTCCAGCGTTCCGGCATTCCACGGGTTCATCTTCCCCTTCGGTTCGCGGTGCTTGGGGCGCAAGATGTCGATGACGACGAGGGCGACACCGGTGGCAAAGATGAAGGCGCCGACGGTGGAGATCAGGTTCAATAGGTCCCAGCCGACCTCGGCGGGATAAGTGAAGACCCGGCGCGGCATGCCGCGCAGGCCGGTCAGGTGCATTGGAAAGAAGGCGACGTTGAAGCCGATGAACATGAGCCAAAAGGCAATTTTGCCCAGTCTGTCGGAAAGTTTGCGCGCGTTGATCAGGGGATAATAATAATAGATGCCCGCCAAGACTGGAAAAAGCATACCGCCAATGAGAACGTAGTGCAGGTGCGCGACGACGAAGTATGTGTCATGCGCCTGCCAGTCGAATGGCGCGAGCGCCACCATCACGCCGGTCAGCCCACCGATGACGAAGATCGCAAGTCCACCTGCACCGAACAGCATCGGCAAGGAAAAGATTACCCGGCCAGCCAGCATGGTGGCGATGAAAACGAAGATTTGCACGCCCGTGGGAATGGCGACCGCTTCAGACGCAGCCGAGAAAAAGGCGAGCGAGATCTGCGGCAGGCCAGTGGTGAACATGTGATGCACCCAGAGACCAAAGCTTAGGAAACCGGTGCCAACCGCCGCAAGAACGATCCAGGAATAGCCGATGATCGGACGCTGGGCGAAGGTCGGAACGATCATCGCCATGAGGGCGATGGCGGGTAAGAAGATGATGTAGACCTCCGGGTGGCCAAAGATCCAGAAAAGATGTTGCCACAGCAGGGGATCACCGCCGCGCTTCGCATCGAAGAACGGCCAGTCGAACATCCTCTCCATTTCGAACAGGATGTCGCCGGCGATCAGCGGCGGAAACGCAAAAAGGATCATGCCCCCGACGATCAGCAGATACCAGGCAAACAATGGCATCATGTTGATGCGCATGCCGGGCGCACGGCACTTCATAATACCGACGATGATTTCGACTGCTGCAGCGATCGAGGCGACCTCGATGAAGGAGAGGCCGAGCAGCCAGATATCGGCGCCGATGCCGGAATATTCCTTGTCGGTCGCAAGCGGTGGATACATGAACCAGCCGGAATTGGGGGCCGCATTGAAAAAGATCGATCCGCAGACGAAGACTCCCCCAAGCGCGAAACTCCAGAAACCGAAGGCGGAGAGCCTGGGGAAGGGCAATTCGCGTGCCCCCAGCATGGAGGGCAAAAGGAAGATCGCCACAGCCTCGAAGATCGGCACGGCAAACAGGAACATCATGACGGTGCCGTGCAGGGTGAAGGCCTGATTGAACATGTCCGCGGACAGGAAGTCGTTGTCGGGCACGGCGAGTTGCAGTCGGACCAGAAGAGCAAGTACGCCCGCAAAAAGCATGAAGATGAAAGCGGCCGATCCATACCACAGGCCGATCTGGGTGTTGTTGACAGAAGTCCAGTAACGCCATCCTGTGGGATTGGCCCAGACGCGGCGCAGGTCCTCCTCCTGCACGTCGGCTGTTCTTTCCGAGGATGCCGCGTTCGTCATTTGAGCCCCCCGAGATAGCGGGCCATGTCGTCGATCTCGCGCTGAGGCAGCATGTCGAAGGCCGGCATTTTTGCGCCGGGCTTGACCGAGACAGGCGAGCGGATGAAGCGGGCGATATTCTCCGCCGTATTGGCAAGCGTGCCGGCGCCGATCGAGTGGCGAGCGCCGATCAGGGTTAGGTCAGGCGCGGTTGCTCCGCCGATTTTCTCGCCGCGCAGAGAATGACAGCCGAGACAGCCGTGCCGTAGCATCAGTTCCCAGCCTTGATCGGCGGATCTTTCGTGGCCGGAAATCTGGCGGCGGCGCCAGACTTCGAAGTCCTCCTGTTCCATGACAACGACGGAAAAGGCCATGTAGGCGTGGGACGTACCGCAGAACTCGGCGCAGGGCGCGCGGTAGATGCCGGTGCGTTTCGGTGTCAGTGTCAGGAAATTGGTTCTGCCGGGGATCATGTCCATCTTGCCGCCGAGTGCGGGGATCCAGAAGGAATGAATGACGTCTGTCGCATCGAGTGAAAACGTCGCCGGCTGCCCGACGGGTAGCCGGATTTCGTTGGCGGTCTCGAACGCTGGATTGCCGTTGACGCCAGGATATCGGATGCGCCACCAGAACTGCTCGCCAGTCACCTCGATTGCCCCATCCGTACCCGCGAGCGAATTCCATGGACGAACGACCGGCATCAACCAGACCGCGTAGCCGAGCAGGGCGAGAAGCACGACGACTGGAAAGGCGACGCCGCCCCAACCGATGAGGGCGCTGGCCTGTGCCGGCGGCCACGATGTTTGTCGATGCCGCGCCGCGTAAATGTAGAGAGCCGAGACGCCGAGCCAGATTGCAACGCCGCCGATAACCATGACGATAAAGAGGCGATAGACCGCTTCCGACTCCTCTCCGGAGGGATCGAGGGCGGATTGTTGTCCGCCGCAGCCTACCAGAATGAGTGCGGTGAAGGGGAGGAGATATCGCAGGATTGTCGGAGCCTCCCCTTGTGTTCGACCTTCTAAGCTTTCCGATATGGAGCGGCGCAAGCCGAGGGCAAGGTGCCTTACAAAACCCAGCTCGCCGGGAACCATTGCGATCCATGATCGTTCGCCTCCCAAAGGAAGGAGCAAATCATGTCAATCGAAGACTATGCAAGGTCCTTGCTGGCCGAAATGGGAGCGAAGTCCGATACAAAACCGGCAGACGCAGTCGAGCCAGAGGAGGGCAAGCGGCAAAAACCCGAGCCGAACAAGCCTGATCCTCAGGAGGTTCAGTACCCGGGTTACTTCGAAGGAAGCGGCAGCCTCTGACTGCCAGCGCAAACCAGAAGCATCTCCTCGGCCCAAGGTACTTGCGTGCGCGCCGCCCAGATCAGGAACACATCCTCGACTGCTCATGTGTTGAGGCCGATCGAAGGAGCTTTCGGCTCACCCACGATAAAGAGCCCCGCGTCAGCCGGATGAAGAAAATGCGTTGTCGGTGCACCGCAGAAAATCGTTGCCGCGGCCACGTCGATCACGAGCAGAGACGCGTGAGGAGCTGATTTTGCAGTTCAGCTTGGGCCGGCGTGGCGCGTCGTCGATTCTGACGCTGGTCAACCGTGTCCAAACGGGCAGCTCACCGGCTCCGTCACCGGAGTGACGTTGCGTTGAGAGCGAAATGCTGCAGATCTCTCGTAGGCCAGCTTTCTGAGCCGCATGATTGAGCCCAGAGGTTGGTGCGCTGCAACGCCGTTCCAGGGGCTGAAGCGCATGCCATCATCGACAGCTCCCGCACGTTGCTCATTCCACGCGGGCTGCGGCCCTGCAACGATGCGAGCGACGGTGACGAATGGGCTCTTCGCCTCATCCCAGGCATCCACACCTTCGATCGGCATGTTGTCGAGGTCAGTGCAGAGTTGCGCCCGCTGATGCCACACGGCTGTTTCGCTTTCAAAAAACGCCTGGACGCCGTGCCGTATGACATCTGCGTCTTGCGACGTATCAACTCTGCGGTCAGCCAGGGCCTTGAGATTGTCCGAGGCAGGAACGATAGCGTATTTGGCGATGTAGCGGCCGTGGCGCAGCGGTAGTTGGGTAAAGAAGCTATCGCCGAGAATATGCGTCTCGGGATTGCCGCCAAGCGCCTTGAGCAAGGCGCTTTCGGTGCCAAGCGTTTCAAGTGTGCCTTCGACCGCCTTCAGGATGCTGGCAAGAACTTCCTTCGTGCCTTCCAGGCGGTCGGTCGTGGCGGCGAGCAACTTGAGATTTTTCAGGAAGGCCTTTCCACTCGGGGAATTGAACTCCTTGCCGTTCACCATCACGAAATCCTGGCTTGTAGAGACTTCAGAACCGGCCAGCCGCTCGCCATCGACATTCATGATCTTCAGCGCCATGCCACGCGGCGTCGAAACGCTGTCATGCAGGAGGTCGCCGGGTGTCGTTGAAAGACGGATGATGGCCGCATGTGTACCGGGCTTTGCAAACACGCCCTGCGCCAGCTCCGGCGCCAGGTCGTTGAGGATTTCAACTTTTGCTTCGATCAGTCCGTGGCTCTTGGCATGGACCGAGCGCATGGCATGACCGCTGTCGGCATAGGTCTTTTCCGAAATTGACAACATGGTCGTCGCCAGTTCACGCGCTGTTTCAGGTTCGTCCGGCTGAAGAGCCTCGACATCAGGCGAAAAGGGAAGAGGTGTGACGGGCATTTTGCTGATCATTGGTCTGTCCGTTCTGTAAGAATTTTGTCCAGCGTAATCGGAAAGCTGCGGATGCGCTTGCCCGTCGCGTGGAAGATGGCGTTGGAAACGGCGGCCGCGACGCCGACAATGCCAATCTCACCAAGACCCTTGACGCCGATCGGGCTTGCCTTGTCGTCGTCCTCATCCACGAAGATCACGTCAATATCCTCGATATCGGCGTGGGCTGGAACATGATACTCGGCGATATTGTGGTTCATGATGCGGCCGGTGCGGTGATCGACCATGCCTTCCTCATGTAGCGCAGAGCCGATGCCCATGACGACGCCACCCAGGATCTGGCTGCGAGCCGTCTTCGGATTGAGGATGCGCCCGGCGGCAATGGCGCTGACCACCCGGGTCACCCGCACCACGCCCAGCTCAACGTCGACCCGGACTTCCACGAAGACCGCCGAATGGGTGTAGGCAGCAAACTTGCGCATGGTCATCATATCGGGACCCACCTTGGCATGTTCCTCGATACCGGAAAGGCCCGCGCGTTCCATGATCTCTGAAACGGGCATGCCGATCTGATGGTTCGCCTCCAGCACCAGCCGGCCATCGGCGATTTCAACCTGTTCTACCTTGGCTTTCGCGAGTGGAGAGGTTTCGAGTTTCTGCGCATGTTTCAGCAACGTGGCAATCACCGCTTTGGAGGCTGCCTGTACCGCCGAACCTGTCGAGGCTGCTGTCCAGGAGCCGCCCTGCACTCCCGTTTTCGGGAGGGTGGATTCGGCAATCCGGACTGTCACATCGCGCAGCGGAATATCGAACGCATCGGCGCTCAGTTGGGCGAGGATCGTATAAGTCCCCGTGCCAATATCTGAGGCCGCCGCCGATACCGTCACCTTGCCATCGCCGGAAAGCCGGACGTTGGCTTCGGCCGGCGACATCGTGGCCTCCCATATGCCGCTTGCCATGCCCCAGCCGATCAACTCATGTCCTTCACGCATGGATCGCGGCTCGAGGGAACGTCTCGACCAGCCGAAGCGGGCTGCCCCCTCGCGGAAACAGGCGTGCAGAGCCTTCGAGGTAAATTCCTTGTCCTGCATCTGGTCTCGGTGAGCGAAGTTTTTGACACGAAGCTCAAGCGGGTCGATGCCGCAGACGTAGGCCAGCTCGTCCATTGCTGTTTCCAGCGCCGTTACCCCAGTTGCTGCACCAGGTGCGCGCATATCTCCTGGCGTTGACACATCGAGCTTGGCTATCTCATAGCTGATCTTGACGTTGTCGCATTTGTAAGCGAGCGCCGACCAGTTGGCGACGTTCTCCTGATAATCCTCGTAGCGCGACGTTGCATGGACCGCGTCGTGCATGACGGCCGTCAGACGCCCTTCCTCATCGGCTGCAAGAGAGACGGTCTGAAAGCTTGATGGGCGCCAGGTCAGATAGAACATCTCGCGACGGCTCATCTCGGCCTTGATCGATCGCTTCAAATCGAGACTGGCCATAACCGCGAAAAAGAGCTGGTGCTTTGGCCGGAGGGCTTGCCCGAAGGCGCCACCGACGAAGGCATTCTTGACGACCACTTTATCCGGATCGAGACCAAAGACCTGACAGATATATTCGTGCGAATTCTGCGACCCTTGGGTCTTGTCGTGGATCGTCAGTTCGCCGTCCTTTTTCCACAGAACCGTTGTGGCGAAAAGCTCCATCGGGTTGTGATATTCGCCACTCATCTCGTAATCGGACGAGATGCGATGCGGCGCTTCCTTAAATGCCTTTTCGGCGTCCCCGCGCGGCGGCGGCGGTACGAGCTGCTTCATGCGCGGAACCGGGGGCGCATAACGGTTGGAGAGCTCGTTGCGCAAATCCGTGTGCGGACGAGCGGCCGCGTAATGGATCTTGATAAGGGCCGCGGCATCGCGCGCCGCCTCGAAGGTTTCGGCGACCACAAAGGCAACCGGCTGACCGTCGAAGAGGATGCGGTCGCTTTCCAAGGGGCGCAAAGGATGGCCGGGGAGGGCCACTTCATCTTTCCATTTGCTGTCGCGCCATGCCGTATCAGGCCTGTTTTCGTGGGTGTAGACCTTGATCACGCCTCCAAAACGTTCGGCATCGGTCGCATCGATCGCAAGAATTCGTCCCGTGGCGATGGTCGCCGGCAGGACATACCCGAAGAGCATAAATGGCTCATAGTGCTCGGCAGCATAGGGCGCGCAGCCGCTGACTTTCAACGGGCCGTCGATGCGGGCTGTCGGCACGCCGACCACTTTGGATGGATTGAGCATGGTCTGGGCTCCCGGTTATTGTATTGCTTTTACGGTCTGGTCCTGCGGCGTTCCCGCCGCAGCTTGGCGCAGCGCCCGGATGATCGCGTTGCGGGCGAGCGATATCTTGAAATCATTCTGCCCTTGGCCCTTGGCGCCGATCAGTAGCCGCTCGGCGATTTCCCGGAACGTGGATTCGCCTATCGCTCGATCGGCGAATTCGCGCTCCGCAAGCGTGTCCCGCCAAGGCTTGTGGGCTACGCCGCCAAGCGCAACACGAAGATCGATGATGCGGCCCTTGTCGATTTCGATGGCTGCGGCAACGGAAACGAGCGCGAAGGCATAGGACAGGCGGTCGCGTATCTTCAGATAGGTGTGGTTCTGGCCGAAAGGATTGGGGGGCAGTCGCAGGCCAGTAATGATTTCGCCGGTCTGCAAGGTGTTGTCCCGTTGCGGCTCATCGCCTGCAAGCCGGTGAAAATCAAGAAAGGCGATTTCTCGCGCGCCCTGCGGCCCTTCGACCTCAACCACCGTGTCGAGTGCAGCGAGCGCAACACACATGTCTGAAGGATGAACAGCAATGCAAGCCGGGTTAGCCCCGAGAATGGCGTGGATGCGGTTCACACCGCCAATTGCAGAACAGCCCGACCCGGGAGCGCGTTTGTTGCAAGGCGCAGCAGTGTCGTAGAAATAGTAGCAGCGGGTACGCTGGAGCAGGTTTCCACCTGTCGTGGCCGCATTTCGAAGCTGCGGCGACGCGCCGGCAAGGATGGCGCTGGACAGTAGCGGAAAGCGAGCTTTCACGCGCTCGTCGTACGCGACAGCCGAGTTGCTGGCGAGGGCTCCGATGCGCAAGGCCCCATCGGGAAGATCGGTAATCTCCTTCAAGGGCAGGCGGTTGATATCGATGATCATGCCCGGATGCGTGACCTCGTATTTCATCAGATCGATCAGATTGGTGCCGCCGGCAAGTAGTTTTGCATCCGGGTTTTGTGCAAGCGCCGCAATGGCTTCCTTTACGGTTTCAGCGCGGTTGAAAGAAAAGGGTCTCATTCCGCAGCCTCCTTGACGGGCCGGATTCTTTGCGTGTCCATGACCTCCTCGATGGCATCGGCGATATTGGTATAGGCGCCGCAGCGGCACAGATTGCCGCTCATCAGTTCGCGGATCTCAGCACGGGACCGGGCGTGGCCTTCTTTGACCAGGGCCACGGCGGAACAGATCTGCCCGGGGGTGCAATAACCGCACTGATAGGCGTCATGTTCGACAAAGGCTTCCTGCATCGGATGCAGCCCGTTTGGCGAACCGAGGCCTTCGATAGTGATGATGCCGGCGCCATCCAGAGATACGGCGAGCTTCAGGCAGGAATTGATGCGCTCGCCATCGACAAGAACCGTGCAGGCGCCACACTGTCCATGATCGCAACCCTTTTTTGTGCCGCTGAGCTCAAGGGGACCACGCAGAAGATCGAGCAGCGTTGTCCACGGGTGGAGGGTAAATTTCTGTCTCTCGCCGTTAATCGAAAGCGAGATATTGCAGACCGGAAGATCGGGGGAGCGCGCATCTGCCATGGACAATTCCTTTCACATGTGAAGGAAGCGTAACGGCAGCAGATGCACATTGTTCCTGACGGGAGGGAACACTTGGCACCTCCCAGCTCTTTCACTTCTTTCAATCGAAGAAAGGAAGCATCGTGAAAGAGAAAATTCTGACCTCCGCCGGTGGCGAGAGGACATACATTCTCGTACTGGACGAGGGCGATGAAGCGCTCACCAGCATTGTGGCCTTTGCGGAAAAGAACGAAATTTCGGCTGCCTCCGTGACGGCGATCGGCGCGTTTCGTGAGGCGACTGTCGCCTTTTTCGAGTTTGACGCCAAGACGTACCGTGAAATTCCGGTCGTTGAGCAATCCGAAGTCTTGAGCATGATCGGCGACATCGCGGTTGACGACGCCGGCAAGGCCAGTTTGCACTTGCACGTGGTTCTTGGGCTATCCGATGGCAGTACGCGTGGCGGCCACTTTATCAGCGGCAGTGTGCGGCCGACATTGGAGGTGATCGTGCGGGAAACAGCCGCCAATCTTCGCCGCAGGAAAGACGAAAGTCTGGGTATTGCACTGATCGATCTGTCGGCAGAAACCTAGGGTATTATCTCAGCGCTCAAGCCGCGAACTCTAAAATGACGGAAAGCCCCAGGGTCTGTGCATCCCGTGCATTTTCGACCAGCCCGACCGGTGCATTGATCCGATCAGGCTCCGCTATGGAGAAGCCAGGGGACCAAAGTCCTCGCATCGCCGCGCATGGTTTTTGGCTGTCGAGCGCCCGGATAAAAGCGTTAGAGCAGCCGCCAGGGATGAATGAGCTATGATCTTCTCTGCCGCCGGGGCGGGGACTTCGATCGCGTCGCAATCGATGCGAAATCACGACGGATCTACGCGGTATAGGAGGGCGAAATGGGTGCCAGAGGATTACGAGGTTTGGGTGTTTGGTTCGGCCCCTGACAGCAACGCCTTGCCCTGGAAATCGCAACCAGGGCGTTTGCAATTTCCGCCTTTGCCCAGCCCGCGCGGAATGCCTCTTGGATCGGTTGCTCGACTTTACGCTCTAACGCATCTTTGCAATCCATCACGTCCTTCGTATGGGCCATCCTATGCCGGCGATTTCACAGGTTGCATGGCCTCACTGGTTGTTGGGTTGCGGATTGCTGAATTTCCAGGCTGCTTCCGGTCCAAGGACTGTTCGTTAATCCACAACTCGTGCTTTTACCGGCAGCAGGCAGCGCAGCGCCGTATGCTGCGCCTCCTGCTGCCCGGCAATCGACCTGCGGTGTTGCCCTGCCGGTTTAGTCAGACGGTTCTCGCGCCCAAACCCGCAATTCACCAAGTCGGGAAACAAAGGTGGCCAGCCCGTTGTCGCCGGGGAGAGCGACGATCCCCTCGTCGAGCGCATCAATAATCCCGGCCTTGTCCAGGAGCGGCATCGCGGACCGGTCGTACCCGATGAATTTGCAATGCTGGAAGGCGTCGGCAACGAAATCACGCGCAGTTGCTTCCTTCACCAGGTCTTGAATTGCCTCAGCTGAAGTCAGGAGAGCAACGGCGTCGAACAGCACGGACGGCGCTCCATCGATCATATGCTTGGCTTCCACCAGGCTTCCATCGGACGCGGTGACGCCGCCGACTCTCGGCGCGATCAGTTCAACCACAGCCTTTTCTTTGACGATGGCCGCGGTCAGACCTTTCAGCAGTTTGGCATCGACACCGTCGGTAACAACAATGCCAAGTTTGCGGCCTTCGAAGCGGTTGGGCCCGCGTTCGACGATGCTAAGCGCCGGGGAAGGCTCCAGGTCCTGCCGGGGCGGCACGGCGGCATCCGCGGGCTTTGGCATCGAATGCAAGCCCAGCTTTTGCGCCACAGTCGTTGCCATCGTCTCATCGATGTTCAAAAGATGCGATACCATGCGCTCGCGGATAGCCGGTGTTTCCACCTTGCTGAGTTCGAAGGTCAGTGCTGCGGCAATGTGGCCTTGTTCAGGCACCGTCTGGCTGATGTAGAACTGCCTTGCCTGACTGTAATGATCAGCAAAGCTTTCAGGTCGCAGGCGAGCCTTGGCTCCCTGTTCGTCGGCCGGAAAATGACGATATCCCCGTGTCGGAGATTCGCGTGGGCCTTCGCCGAACGAGTTCGGTTGATAGTTAGCGCGGCCGGCCGGGTTGCGCATTGCCATATGGCCGTCCTGTTGGAAGTGCGCGAAAGGACACTTCGGCGCATTGATCGGCAGGTGAGTGAAATTCGGTCCGCCGAGCCGCTTCAACTGCGTATCGAGGTAGGAGAAGTTTCGTCCCTGCAGCAACGGATCGTTGCTGAAATCGATACCCGGCGGAACATTGTGGGTCATGAAGGCGACCTGTTCCGTCTCTGCGAAGAAATTGTCGGGCATCCGATCGAGAACGAGCCGGCCAACCGGTTCGGGTGGCAGGACTTCTTCCGGGATGATCTTGGTCGGATCGAGGATGTCGAAGTCGAACTTATCGGCGAAAGCCTGATCGAAAAGTTGGACCTGCAACTCCCATTCGGGAAAGTTTCCGGATTGGATTGCCTGCCAGAGATCGCGGCGATGGAAGTCCGGATCGGCACCATTGATTTTAACCGCCTCGTTCCAGGCGACGGACTGAAGGCCGAGTTTCGGCTTCCAGTGGAACTTGACGAAGGTGGATTCGTCCTTGGCGTTGATAAACCGGAAGGTGTGTACGCCAAACCCTTCCATGAAGCGGAAGGAGCGGGGAATAGTGCGATCCGACATGATCCACATGACCATGTTCATGCTTTCCGGCGTCAGGCTGATGAAATCCCAGAAGGTGTCGTGGGCCGTCTGCGCCTGCGGAAAAGCGCGGTCCGGCTCCTGCTTGGCGGCATGGATCAGATCAGGGAACTTGATCGCATCCTGGATGAAGAACACCGGGATGTTGTTCCCGACAAGATCCCAGTTGCCCTCCTGCGTGTAGAGCTTGACTGCAAAGCCGCGTACGTCGCGCGCAAGGTCGGCCGAACCTTTGTTGCCAGCAACGGTCGAAAACCGTACAAAGGCCGGGGTTTTTTCGCCCGCACGCTGAAAAAGATCGGCTTTGGTGTAAGCGGCGAGGGAGTCATAGGTCTCAAAGTAGCCGTGTGCCCCGTAACCGCGAGCATGAACCACGCGCTCGGGAATGCGCTCGTGGTCGAAATGGAAAATCTTTTCGCGGAAATGGAAATCATCGACGAGCAGCGGGCCGCGCGGGCCGACACGCAGCGAGTTCTGGTCGTCTGCAACCGGCCCGCCTTGCGCCGTCGTCAAAACCGTCGCGTCGCCCTCTGCTATCTGGTGCAGTTCACCGCCTACGCCGCGGCCAAGCTTCTGGTCGTGAATGGTTGCAACCGGCCGCTTCAACGGAGGGGATTGTGCCGTGATTTTCTTCGCCATAGTAAGCTCCTGATCTTTGAGGTTCTGCTTCATACTGACGCTCAAAACAAAAGGCCGCCAGGAAGGGCGGCCCAAATGCAGTGATGGTGATTCAGCTGGCCTTTTTCTGTGCACCTTTAGGATTGGCGGACGCTTCACCCATGGCGGTGAGTTTCTGATCGGTCGCGATTTCTTCCTGCAAGTTTGCATCAATAAGCGGTACGGCGTCCTTTAGTCCCAGCTGTGTTGCCCACGATTTCAGTGTCCCGTAGCGGGCGATCTCGTAATGTTCGACGGCTTGGGCGGACGAAATCAGGCCCGCATCGAGTGCTGCGGTGCCTTTGTATTCCTCCATGATTTCTTCGCCTTCGGCGATGATTCCCTGGATCGCCTCGCAGGTTTTGCCACGGGCAGACTTGCCAAGGATTTCGAACACCTGTTCGAGACGTTCGATCTGGCCCTGGGTTTCATCTCGATGGTGAAGAAAACCCGATTTGGCGTCTTCCGACTGGGCGGCACGTGCCATCTTCGGAAGAGCCTTCAATATCTGCTTTTCTGCGAAGTATATGTCCTTGAGGGTATCGAGAAACAGATCGTTCAGTGTCTTTTCGGCAGCCATGACATCTCCATCACATTTTCGAGAGCTCGTGACCGGACAACCTGAACAAGGGTTGAAAGTTCCCGAGCGGTGCAAAATTTTTTGAGATTCCAATTGGCCGCCAAAGCTTGAGTTTTAGGACCTGTGCTCCATTTGATCTGCCCATACGCCGAACATCACGGAGGAGGTGATCGAATGACGCGGAACATCATGGCGCTGGTATTTGCCGTCGTCTGCGGACTCTGCAGTGCTGGAGTGACGCATGCCGAGCAGATGGCAGTGAGATCGACCACCAGCATAAAGAACGATCTCAATTATCTGATGTACACGCCCGACGACTATGCGTCGTCCGACAAGGCGTATCCGCTTGTTGTGTGGCTTCACGGCGGCGATCAGGGCGGGACAGATATCGAGAAGGTGAGATCGAGCGGCATTCCGAAATTGATCGAAGATGGCAAGAAATTTCCCTTCCTGGTGTTTTCACCCCAGAACCCAAGTGAAGAATTGCTGTATCCGATCGAGAAAGTGGAAGCTGCGCTCGACGAGGTCATGTCGAAGTATCGTGTCGATCGCACACGGGTCTATGTCGTGGGCTTTAGCCGCGGCGGCTTCGGCACTTGGGCGATGGCGGAACAGTTTCCCGAAAAGTTTGCCGCTTTCGTCCCGATCGCCGGCGGCGGTAATCGTCACTACCTGAGCAGGACGAATGAGAAGGCGTCCTTCTGGGCGTTCCATGGCACAAGCGATGACGTCATTCCCTTGTCGGATTCAGTAGTGCTTTACGAACGCTTAGTCGGTCTGAAGCGGAATGCTCGTTTGAGCGTTCTGGAAGGCGCGGATCACGCGGGCGTCGAGTGGGCTGCTCTGAACGATCCGGAACTTTGGGATTGGCTTCTGAAGCAGCGCCTTGAGGCCGCGCCACAGTAGATGTCTGAATCTTTTCTCCGTAAAAGGCAATGGCGAGGCGTCAGGTTGGCGCCGCGTTGCGGTCATCGAGCCTCGAAGGAGTGGAGCCATGTCATGTATGGAGGCATCCCTCGAAAGGCCCGCATGTACAATCGGGCCAAAGTCCGCCAAGCTCGGCACGACGTCATTCCAGAGATCGGCCTCGAGGTTGAAGCCCGGTACGAGAAGAATAGGACATAATTTCTCCCTGCCCCCGCCCCAGAGCGACCAGAAGCGAATGGATGCAATATCCAACGATCACGCCGATAGTGGCACGAAGCCTACACCAGCCCCGTCCGACTGAGCCTGAGAGGCGGCAAAGAACATATCCGGCCGGGGCGCAGACCAACGGCTATAAAGTAAGCGAGAAAAGAGAGAGCGTGTTTGTCTCCATGTTACGGCGTCGACTCATAAACTTTGGCACCATATTCTTGTTGCGACGAGCCTTACGGCGGCGAGGTAGTTTTCCGGGCGCTTGTCATATCGGGTTGCGATTCCCCGGAACTGCTTGATCCTGTTGAAGAACCGTTCCACGAGATTGCGTTGCCTGTAGACCCAGCGCGAGAACACGAAGGAGCCCTTGCGATTACTCTTCGGCGGGATATTGGCCCAGGCCTTTCGCTCGGCGGCCTTAGCCCGAATGGCATTCGTGTCATAACCCTTGTCGGCCAGCAGGATGTCCCCCTCGCCAAGCTCATCCGTCAGCGCGTCGGCTTCGGCACAATCGGCGATCTGTCCACTGGTCAGATGCAGATTGACCGGGCGACCTTCGGCATCGACGAGCGCGTGGATTTTGCTCGTAAGCCCGCCGCGGGAACGTCCCATGCCACCATCGTCTCCATCCCTTTTTTTCCCGTGGCCGCGTGCTGGTGAACGCGGACACAGGTCGAGTCGATCATGACGATGTCGCCATCGTAGGCCTTGGACACCGCTTCAAGAAGCCGATCCCATACCCCGGCTTTGCGCCAGCGGACGAAGCGGTTGTAACAGGTCGTCGGCGGGCCATAGCGTTCCGGAACTTCCGCCCAAGGCGAGCCCGTTCGAAACCGCCAGAGGATGCCATTCAGTACCCGCCGATCATCGACCCGGGCAACACCGCGTGGCTTGTTGGGCAACAACGGCGATATGATCGACCATTCGTGGTCAGTCAGTTCGTAGCGACGACGCGTCATCAAATGCTTCCCTATTTCGAAGCCTTGAATCACGGCGGCCGATAAATGCCAAGAAATTTTATGAGTTTACGCTGTAGCAAGATTCGACTGATCGGCCAAAGGTGCTGCTTATCTTGCCAACTGAACGTCACAAAGTTTTTGCTGCTGATATCTCAAATATGACTACGCGCTCCACGGCCTTTTAGGCAAGCTTTGCGGCTATGAAAAGTGTGTGCAGTTGCAATTTTGAGGTTTGTAAGGTCCGGGGCAGTTAGGCGATCCACGGAATGTCGGCGTAAGGCGCAACGAGCTTGTTCGCATCACGCTGTCGCTGGTTCGAGTACTCGTAAAAGAACCAAGAGTTGCAAGCCAATCAAGCGGCAGGCAAGGCCGTTATCGTAGAGAACAACAAGCTGCCGGATTTCGACCCGGCCGCTTGTCTCCGTTTCGGTCTTAGTGCCGATGCTCCGGCATGTCCTTCAGCTGATCCTTTGTCCATCCGGTAACGGCATGGACGTCGCCATCGTCATCCCGCATGAACTCGAGATCCGTCAGCGGGACCGAAACCGGTTTTGCTCCAATACCCAGGAACCCGCCGACATCGATGATCGCAGTGCCACCAGCGCCTGCACCATGTACGTGATCGACCGTGCCCACCTTAGAGTCGTCCGCGCCATAGACTGTGGCGCCTTCGAGAATGTCGGCGGTGAGCTCGCCAGCCGCGAGGCGGACGTGGTTTGTATGATCCATTGCTTCCTCCATTGATTACTTTCGTGTGCGAGAACAAACTCGACGCCGCACAAATTGTTCCCGTGAGAGGTTCCTGCAAGGACCACGTGGGCGAAGGTCGGGGTCGGATCGCGGCGCCCCTGAAGCATAGTTCTGCTTGCACCGCGTTAGAGCGAACGTCGGAGCCGTGACTGGCGGAACATTGTCGCTTCGCATGTGTTTTCGGGGAGTATTCTGTGTTTTTCGCTGTTCGTAGGGTGGGCATCGCTGACGCTGGAGCAGGACCATACCTGCGGGTGCGGAAAGCCCGTGGCGGCCAGGCACGTCTGGTTGCTCTGCGGGTAAACAGGACGTCATTAAGCAATGGAGGCAAGTATGGTGGAGGCAAACATGGCCGGGGACCTGCACAACGATGTCCGTGAGAGGCTTGAAGATTTCGTCGACACTTTCGTCGTCAAAGGCGCACGGGCGGGCGATGTCATTGAAATCATCATTCAGGAGGCCGTTTTTCTGCGCCAAGCCTATGATCGTGATCCAGACCCGGCGGATGATAGCGGCACCGACCTCGACGCCGAACCCTCGAACGGCTGGCCGTCGGCGGGCAGCCAGCCGAAGCAGGGCGGTTCGTAATCGTGGCGCATACCGCAAAGGATAAGAATACTCTCAGGGCAATCCTTGAGGACGTTGTGGCCCGTGTACGCAAAGCGACACCAGACCTCCTGGAAGAGGCAGCCGCAAAGGCTGATGTAGCCGGTAAAGTGGCGCCGGTTAAACGGGACTTCGAGCAATTCGGCATCGCTGTGTTCTTGCAGGACGGGCAAATGGCGGCGGCTGGCAATTCCAAGACACCCTTTCCAATCCAATCGATTTCCAAGGTCTTCGCGCTTGAGGTCGCTCTTGATGCGATTGGTGAGAGAGTTTGGGAGCGCGTTGGCCGTGATCCGTCCGGCGACCCGTTCAATTCGATCATCGATCTGGAACGCGCAAAGGGCGTGCCGCGCAACCCGTTCATCAATTCAGGCGCACTGGTCGTCTGCGACATCCTTGCCGGTATCGGTGGGCGTCAGGGGCCAAACAAGCACGTCCTAAGGTTCGTTGAACGAATGCTGGACGATGAGACAATGACGCTGGACCAAGGCGTCATGGACAGCGACCGCACCGGAGGGGATCTCAATCGATCTCTGATGTTCATGGCGAGACATCACGGTAACCTCAAGCATCCTGTAGAAAAGGTAATGGACGCTTACATTCATCAATGCGCCATCACACTCGACTGTTGCGGGCTTGCCAAGGCTGGCCGTTTTCTCATTCCTGGAGATCGCACGAGCGGAAACACCGTCAAACTCAAGGCTGCACGCAGGGCACGCCGCATTTTGTCGATCATGATGCTATGCGGTCAGTATGACGGTTCCGGCGATTTTGCGTATCGCGTCGGCCTTCCGGCAAAATCCGGCGTGGGCGGTGGAATTCTTGCGATCGCTCCCCACCAGGCATCCATTGCCGTATGGTCACCCGCGCTGGATCCCATGGGGAACAGCTGGCTTGGAACCCTCGGCCTCGAAATTCTGACGTCGAAAACCGACTGGTCTGTGTTCGGTGCCACCCGGCGCTGATTGCGTTTCGCAAAGCAAGGGCAAGGGTACCTCTTAGGGGGAGGCCTGCGTTGTTATCCGTGGCGGCACTGCTCTTTCGACGAGCGCCTCGATTTCCGTCGCGTTGCCGGACGTCAATCGGTCCCCAAGTGTCATAGTTAATTGCGCCGGATCGGGCACCGGCTATTCTTTGCAAGCGTTTGGAGGTTGAGATGGAAAATGGAAAGCGCCACCGTGGTTCCTCTCCAAGAGGAGAGTTCGAGCAGTCGAAAGCAGTCGCAACGGCGATGATCGAAGACCAGCGAGCGGCAGACCGGCTGAAGACGGAGAGCCTGCGCGCTGCCCGGCTCCGGTTGAAAGCAAGCCAGTCCGGCCCAATACCCGTTAAGCGCTGACCGGCCATGCATTGGCCGGGAAATGGCTGCTGCGATTGTCGGGCAAAGCAGCCCCACGAGGGAACCTACTTCGCGCGCAATCGTTTTGGGAAAGTGACGGAGGCAGGTTCCAATGAAGACGACCCACACAGAAAAGACTGACGATCTCCACGAAATTATCGATCAAAAGATAACGGCACTCGTGCTGGAGATGGAAAACGCGGATTGGCCAACGAGTGACATTGCGCGTGCCGTTCATGACGTCGTGAAAACGCGATGGCTCGACACCGCTTCGTCGCTGGAGGAGGCAAGCCGGGCGGTCTCCAAAAATTTCGTATCGGATGGAAACGAGGGCTAGAACCCCGCTCGCGGCAATTTAAGAGGAAAGCCCTGCAATGACGACCCAGTTTCAAATCGTTTGCCTCAGTGCGCTCGACCCGGCCGGGGAAGACCGACGGGACGAACCGGAGCTTTCCTATTCCGAGGCATTGATGAGGGCAGAGCAACTCAAATTCGAGGGCATCGCTTTTCGTGTTTACACCGACGCAGACCTGACCGCAGAGCAAACGCAATCCCTCCTCGATCTTGGAGCATTGATGTAGGATTGCAGCCGCAGGGCGCTATTTCCACATGCCCCGCATCTTTTCCGCCACATCGATGCGGATCTGTTGTGCGCTGCGGCCGGAACGATCGGGTGTCACCATCGGCCATCGGGTCACCTCGAAAAACTGCAGAAGGGTGGCCGGAATGAAACGTGTCCTTGAGGCAAAGACGTGACGATCACCCTGCGGGTTCTGGTTGTGCGTGAAAAACCGCAAGGGCGTCACAAGCGCCAGATTGTCCTTGGCTCGCGTCATGCCGACGTAGAGCAGGCGCCGCTCCTCTTCGAGTTCATGGGTCGTGCCCGCTCCAAGATCGGAGGGGATGCAGCCATCGACGACATTGAGCATGAACACGGATCGCCATTCCTGGCCCTTTGCCGAGTGAATGGTCGACAGGATCAGATAGTCTTCGTCAAGCAGCGGCACGCCCGCCTGATCGCTTGTCGCATCCGGCGGATCAAGGGTCAGTTCCGTCAGGAAGGTTTCGCGCGACGCGTAGCCGGCAGCGATCTGTTCAAGCTGCAGCAGGTCGGCCAGGCGGGTTTCTGCATCCTCATGGATGCGACCAAGATGCGGCTCATACCACAGACGCGCCAGGCCAAACTCTGCAGGCCAGCCGGCTTCGGCTTTGCGCAGGGTCTGAAGCATGGAGACAAACGACGGCCAATCCTCTGAGGATCTCGGCGGAGCCGGGATCTCTCCCAAGGCAACAAGCGGCTCGGGATCGGCGGCGATCGCATCGAGGATTTTGCCAGCCGTCTGCGGTCCAATCCCGGGCAGCATGTTCAAAAGCCGGAAACCGGCGACCCGATCGCGTGGGTTCTGGGAGAACCGCAGCACTGCCAGCATGTCCTTGACATGGGCGCTGTCGAGAAACTTGAGACCTCCGAACTTGACGAAAGGAATGTTGCGGCGGGTCAACTCCACCTCAAGCGGCCCGCTGTGGCTCGATGTGCGAAACAGCACGGCCTGTTGCCTCAGCGTCATGCCGCCCTCACGGTTTGCGAGGACCTCCTCAACGATGAAGTTCGCCTGGTCTATTTCGTCTTTGACGGTGACAAGCTTCGGGCGCTGTTCAGATTGGCGTTCGGTCCAGAGATTTTTGGTGAAACGCTCGCGCGCCAAATCGATCACCCCGTTGGCGGCGGCAAGGATCGGCTGTGTCGACCGGTAATTCCGGTCGAGTGTGATGATATTGGCGGCCGGGCTGAATGAGCCTGGAAAATCGAGAATGTTGCGCACGGTGGCTGCGCGAAACGAGTAGATCGATTGCGCATCGTCACCCACGACCGTTAGGCCATGACCACCCGGCTTCAAGGCCATCAATACGGATGATTGAAGCTTGTTGGTATCCTGATATTCGTCGACCATGACATGGTCGAAAAGGTTGCCGATTTCTTCGGCCAGTTCTGTATCGGCGACCATTTGCGCCCAGTAAAGCAGCAAATCGTCGTAATCGAGGACATTCTGCTTCTGCTTGGCCTCGACATAGGCACTGAACAGAGATTTCAGCTGTTCTTGCCACATCGACACCCAAGGATAGTGGTTGCGCAGGACCTCGGCCAACGCAGCCTCGGAATTGACGGTCCGCGAATAGATGGACAGGCAGGTTCCTTTTGTGGGAAACCGTGTTTCCGTTTTCGAGAATCCGAGTTCGTACCGCACAAGGTTCATCAAGTCGGCACTATCCTCACGGTCATGGATGGTAAAATCGGTATTCAAGCCAATCTGTGCTGCGTGCATGCGCAGCAGACGCGCGCCAATGCCATGGAAGGTTCCGGCCCAGGAAAGCGCGTCTGTCAACAGGGCGGCATTGCTGCCGATCACCTGTCTGCAAATTCGCTCCACCCGCCGTGACAATTCCGACGCTGACCGGCGTGAGAACGTCATCAAAAGGATACGCCGGGGGTCGGCGCCGTTGACGATGAGATGGGCGACACGGTGGGCAAGCGTATTGGTCTTGCCCGATCCCGCGCCCGCGATAATCAACAACGGACCCGCGATCGGGGCTTTCGGCAGGCCAACGCCATACTCGACGGCGCGGCGCTGTTGGTCGTTGAGTTTTTCCAGATAGGCTTGTGCCATAATGCTTCCGGGTTGGCTGGGAATGGTTTCGGCAGAGATTTTGATCTTCGAACAAAAACGGAACATATCGTTTTGACGTGCCGTTGGAAACCACGATTTGGAATTTCAGCGTTTCTGTTTCGGATCCAGCCGTGAATAATGGATGGCTATTAATCGAACAGCACAGCAGCAATGGCGCTGCTGGTGCAAAGGTAAATCGAAAGTGACGAGCGCACTGGAACTCCTCAAGTCCGTAGCAACCAATGGAGCAATCACCCGTAAAAGCTCTCGATATCTTCTACGGCAAGGTCAACGCGCAGATCGATTTCGCCAAGCAGATGTCTCTATCAAAGACCCCTGCATTTGACGGCTACTCCAGTGTTCACGGCGGACTTGATCAGTGCCTCGGGAAACTGCCCGTAAAGCTCTGCTGGTCATTCTTCGCGGTGCGCCCGTCAGGATGTTGACAAACGACAATGTTCAGGAACTGAAAGCCGTTTTCGGCGAAGGACTTAAATCATGAAAACTGCCGATCTGGTCGATGCATTCGGTGACGACGTTTCCTTCTGCGACCTGCCCTTCATCAAGCTTGGACAGAAGAAACTGTTTTCGGGCGAGATCGAGACCGTCAAATGCTTCGAGGACAATGCGCTTCTGAAGGCGGAGCTGCAGAAGCCGGGTCGCGGCCGGGTGATGGTCGTCGATGGTGGAGGCTCCACGCGGCTGGCCCTGCTCGGTGACCAGATCGCCCTGATCCTCAAGGAGAATGATTGGGCTGGCATCGTCATCAACGGTTCGGTGCGCGATAGCGCCGAGATCGACGCCATGGATGTCGCGGTCTTCTGCCGCGCGGTGTCGCCCAAGAAGTCGTCAAAGGATGGTGTCGGCAAGGTGTCTGTGTCCGTCAGCTTCGGTAACGTCACGTTCCGGCCGGGCGAATATCTCTATGCCGACAGCGACGGCATTCTGATCGCCGCGAAGCGTCTCGACGCGGAGCGCGGGTGAAACGACGCCATGACAGCGATCGCCAACATCACCGTCGGTTCCTCACGCTACGACATTATAGACCTGCCCGCCGAGGCGGGAGATGCGCTGGCGCGCCTGCCTTACATCCATCGCATCGTGCTCGAAAACGTATTGCGCACGGCAGGCCAGGAGGCGGGTGCCGCGAAACAGGCGATCCTTGACTGGCTGGAAACCGGCACGAGCGAACGGGAAATCCCGTTCCTGCCCGGTCGCGTTCTGATGCACGACACGACATGCGGGCCTGCGCTGGTGGATATCGCGGGCATGCGCTCGGCCCTTGCCGAAGCCGGCGGCGATCCGGCGCTTCTGAACCCCGTCGTTCCAGTCGATGTTTCCACCGATCACTCCATCGGTGTCGATGTGTTCGGGGAAGCCGGGGCGTTGGAGCGCAACATGACACGCGAGTTCCATCGCAACGCGGAACGCTATCGCTTCATGAAATGGGCGACCAATACGCTCGATGATTTCCGGGTGCATCCGCCGGGCACGGGCATCATGCACACCCTTAACCTCGAGAAACTGGCGACGGTGGTGGCGACCCGCGACAGCGGCGGCCGGCACTGGGCGATGCCGGATACGCTGATCGGGACCGACAGCCATACGCCGATGATCAACGGCATCGGCGTGCTTGCTTGGGGCGTTGGCGGCTTGGAAGCCGAAAGTGTTTTCTTCGGAAAACCGGTTGCCCTGCGCGTTCCCGATGTGGTGGGCGTGCGGCTGACGGGGCGGCTGAAAGAGGGCGTGCTGGCAACGGATCTTGCGCTTGTGATGACCCATATCCTGCGCAAGACCGATCTGCAGGATAAGTATGTGGAGTTCT
This sequence comes from Rhizobium sp. Root1334, assembly GCF_001426665.1. GTDB lineage: Bacteria > Pseudomonadota > Alphaproteobacteria > Rhizobiales > Rhizobiaceae > Pararhizobium. Next base: position 97,424 of record NZ_LMEY01000002.1, read on the forward strand.
ATGGCCCGGGCGTATCATCGCTGACGGCTGGGGACAGGTCCGTTGTCGCAAACATGACGCCGGAATTCGGCGGCAACAGCGGCTATTTCCCGGTTGACGAGAAGACGCTTGCCTATCTACGCACAACGGGTCGCACCGAGCAGCAAATTGATCTCGTCGAGAGCTATTGTCGTCGGGTCGGGCTGTGGTTCGATCCGAACACTGCGCCGAGGTACACGAGCACGATTGAGATCGATCTTGCCAGTGTCGAACCCAGCTTGGCAGGGCCAACCCGCCCGCAGGACAGGTTGCCGGTGAGCGGCACGAAAGCTGCCATCGCTTCGATGAAGAAGAATGCGATCTCCATTCAGGACCAGCCAAACGATGGCGCGGTAGCGATTGCAGCCATCACCAGCTGCACCAACACATCCGACCCGAGGTTGGTGATCGCGGCAGGGCTACTTGCTCGAAAGGCCCGCGCCTATGGTCTGCATCCGCCGCACTGGGTTAAGACCTCGCTTGCGCCCGGCTCGCCGACGGCGGAGCGCTATCTTCGCCGAGTGGGTCTGCTTGAGGATCTGGAAGCCCTCGGTTTTGGCATCGTCGGCTACGGCTGCACGACCTGCATCGGAAATTCCGGCCCGCTGACAGAACCGGTTACCAAAGCAATGAGTGAACGTGGCATCCTCCCTGTTGCGGTTCTCTCCGGAAACCGCAACTTTCCGGGCCGGGTTCATCCCCAGCTCGAAGCCGGTTTCCTAGCATCACCTCCCATGGTGATCGCCTTTGCCCTGGCCGGGACCGTCGAGATCGATATCATGAGCGACGTCATCGGTTATTCGCCGGATGGCGAAGCAGTCACGCTGGCAATGCTCTGGCCGCAAAGTGCGGAGATCGACGAGGCAGTCGCACTTGCAACCGACAGCAACGATGTCACGCCGGCCTACGCCGAAGCAGAGGCCAGCCGCATGTGGCGGGACCTCGATGCGCCCGAAACAACGCTGTTCCCCTGGGATGACAAATCGACCTACATTCGCAGGCCTCCCTTTGCCAGCTTCGGCAAAGGCAGCCTGCTCGGACACTACACGGCCCACCCACTGCTCGTCCTCGGCGACGATATTACGACGGATCATATCTCTCCGGCCGGCGCGATCCCGGCCGCGAGTGAAACGGGCAGATATCTAACCGCGATGGGCGACAATCCGAAGGACCTGAATGTCTACGCCTCCAGGCGTGGCCACTGGGAAGCCATGGTCCGCGGACTGTTCACCAACCGGGCTGTGCGAAACAGGCTGGGAGATGACATTCCACCCGGTTCCACCATCCACTGGCCATCGCAGGAAATCCTGCCCTTGTGGAATGCGGCACAGCGATATGCCGTGGAAGGCCAGCGCGTCTTCATCGTTGCAGGCGATCGATACGGAATGGGCTCTTCACGGGACTGGGCGGCCAAGGGAGTTTCGCTCCTCGGTGTCAGTGCCGTCTTGGCCCTGAGTTTCGAGCGCATTCACCGCTCTAATCTTATTGGCATGGGTATATTGCCGCTGCGGCTCGCTCCAGAGTTCGGACCATCGATGCTTGATCTTAAATCCGGAGACACTCTGGAAATCGACGCGGACATCGATCGCGTTTTCCCCCGGAGCGCGATCCGTGTGACGATCCGGCGCGTTGGCCGCGGAGTTCTCTCCTTCGTCGCAACAGCCGCAATCGAGACAATGGCAGAGGTGGAGACGCTGAAAGCCGGGGGAATACTACCTCTCATCGTACGTGATAAAATGGCTTTATCGAAGCGCAAGGCGGAACATCAACTCGACACCGTTCTATAATTACGGCGACGTCTCTGGTTTAGATATTTCCACGATTTGCCTATTTTGAAAGTATGGGTCGCGCTTCAGCACCTAATTGGTAACCGATCCGGTATCTGGAACGTGTCGCAGGAATTGGGCCTGTGCTGCCGTCGGCATCCAGTTTGTTCGCAAGGTCAGGATCTTTCATAGGCAGATCATAGAGGATAACTCGTGATCTGCGCCTCCTGTTGGCAGCTAGGCGTAGATCCGAATGGGGCGTAATTAAATCATACATTATTTGTTGATATGGATGCCATAATGTTTTACTCCTTGTCGGGAGACATTTTGAGGAGAAAAGCATGCAAATTTTGAGGTTTGAGACAGCGGGTCAAGCGCGCGTAGGCATTGTGGACGGGGGTAAAGTGTATGATTTGGCCATGCTGGTGCCCGGAACGTCAGGCGATATGATCGCTGTCCTGGAAGCTGGACCAGCCCTGCTGGAACAGGCGCATGCCGCTCTGACTGGTTCAGAGGGCATTGCGTTAGACGATGTAAGGGTTCTTTCGCCGATCGAGCGCCCCGGCAAGTTCATCTGCATGGGCCTCAACTATCTCGAACACGTCAAAGAAGGTGGCCGAGACATTCCAGATTACCCGACCCTCTTCCTTCGCGTTCAGACCAGTCTGTTGCCTCCCGGTGGTGAGATCGTTCTGCCGAAAGTCTCGGAAAAGCTAGATTTCGAAGCGGAATTGCTGGTGGTTATCGGCAAGAAGGCTCACAATGTTTCGGAGGCCGAGGCATTGGATTGCGTTTATGGCTACACCGCTTTCAACGACGGCTCGTTGCGCGATTACCAGCGCCGTACCACCCAATGGACGGCCGGCAAGAACTTCGATGCGACCGGTCCCTACGGCCCGGTCATCGTGACGGCGGATGAACTTCCGGCAGGCGCCGTTGGTCTTTCCATCCGCTCGCGCCTGAACGGCCAGATCATGCAGGATGGCAATACCAAAGATCTGATGTTCAGCGTCGCGCGCATCATCTCCTATGCCTCTGAGGTCATGACGCTTGAGCCGGGTGACGTTATCGCCACCGGTACGCCGTCAGGCGTTGGTTTCGCGCGCAATCCGCCTGTTTTCATGAAGGACGGCGATCTTATCGAGATCGAAATCGAGGGTATTCCGACGCTCTCCAACCGCGTCGTCGCGGCGGCCTGATCCAAATCCAAGAAACTGGCCGGCCCGAAAGGGCCGGTTCAGCCGGCCTTCTCGAAATAGGCCTCAACGACCGTCAGCGTGCGCTGATAGTGCGCGGTCAGAAGCGCCGTCGCCTTTTCTGCATCTCCATCCAGAACTGCATCCGCAATCTCGCTGTGCTCGGCGCTATAGGTCTGTCGCGCCTGCGGGGAGATCGAGGCGATGTGGCGGTAACGATCCGAGCGCTCGCGTAATTCCTCGCAAAATTCCAATATGATACGGGAGTTGCAGGTCACTAGAAGCGCATTGTGGAAGGCGTGATGGCGGGGCTCCCATTCCGGGTTTGGCGTCTGCGTTTCCCCCTCCAGAAAGCGTGGGGTCCGCGAAAGCCTGTAAAGGCTGAGCACTATCCCTTCCTCCCAAGGTTCAGTGCGGTTGCGCATGGCTTCTCGCAGGGCGCAAGCCTCCATCAAGCAGCGGCTCCGCACGATTTCGCGCCATTCCTCTATCGAGACCGGCGCGACTGAAAAGCCGCGCTGATCCTCCAGCACCACCAATCCTTCGGATGTCAGGCGGTTCAGGGCCTCGCGCACCGGATTGATGGTCGCTTCATACATCTGGCAAAGCGAGTCGATACGCAGCCGCGATCCCGGCGGAAAGGCGCCGGAGAGAATACTGAGCCTGATGGCCGCGAATACGGCTGATGCTGCGGTGATCTTGCCGCCGGCAGGACGAGGGGCAGTTTTTGCTTGGTTGGTTCTGGACATGGTTACCCTAGACATACGCGTAAAATGTCAAAAATGCATTTTGACATTCATTGAGTCACATAATACATTATTTGTGAACATCAAGGAGGAGGATATAATATGCGCGCTCTGAAATTTGTAAAATGCCTATTCGCTGCATCCATCATCGGTTTATCGGGCGCGGCGTCAGCCGCTGCTCAGGCAGCCAAAGACGTGACCTTCGTCATTGCCAATCCCTCGGCCGTTAACATCATCCCGGTCGCGGTCGCCATGGGAGAGGGGTACTTCGCCGAAGCGGGTTTGAACGTTAAGGTCGAGGCTCTCAACGGTTCTGGCGCCGTGTTGCAGGCGCTGACCGCCGGTCAGGGGCAGATCGGCAATCCCGCAGCCGGGCCGTTCCTTGGCGCACGCGCGCGTGGCATCGACATCACCTTCATTTACCGTCTCAATCCCAACAGCTCGCTGAGCATGGTCGTGAAGGAGGAAGCGGCCACGCAGAAGCCTGAGGAGTTGAAGGGCAAGGTCATCGGCATCGGCACGGCCGACGGTGCGGAAGCATCCTTCGCCCGCTCGGTTTTTGGCGATCTTGGCATGGAGGAAGGCAAGGACTATTCGTTCCTCGTCGTCGGTGACGGCGGTCTCGCGACGGCCGGCTTCATGCGTGGCGATATCGACGCCTATGTCGCTGCCACCAGCGATGCGGCCATTCTCAACAGCCGCGGCCTCAAGCTGCGCAACATCACGCCCGAGAAATTCCGCGTCTTCTTTGGCAACGGCTTTGCGGCCATGGCCGACTACATCGAGAAGAACCCGGATGTCATCGAGGGCTTCGGCAAGGCCGTTGTCAAAGGCGCGCACTTTGCCACCGATCCCGCCAATATCGACAAGGTCATCGATCACGCTGCTGCCGTAAACCCGCAGGAGGGCGAAGACCGTGATTTCTCCAAGGCCCTGATCGAGCAGATCGTCGTTCGCCAGACCCCGTTCGATCTGGCCAAGGGCTATGGCTATCAGGATCTTGAGGCCTGGCAGGCGTGGCAGGAGAGCCTGGTTTCCTCGGGTGAACTCAAGGCGCCGTTGCCGGATCTCGAGGCAATCTACACCAACCGTTTCGTCGAAGCCTGGAACGCGAAATGATGGTGGCTCCACTTGTAAAGGAAGAGGGCGCGCCATTGGCGCCCTCCATCTATAGTCTCCGGAGCGTCGACAAGATCTATGCGCGCCGCAGTCTCGTCGCCCTTGAAAACGTCAACCTCGACCTGCGCAAGGGCAGTTTTTCCTCGGTCATCGGTTCGTCCGGTTGTGGCAAGTCCACTCTGCTCAAGATCATGGCGGGACTGACCTCGCCAACGGCGGGCAGTGTCGTTCTGGCCGGCAAGCCGGTCATGGGGCCACGCCGGGATATCGGCATGATGTTCCAGCAAGCCACACTCTTTCCATGGCTGACGACCATCGACAACATCCTGCTGCCGATCCGCATCCGTGATGGCAAGATGGCTGCCCGCGCCAAGGTGCACGATGCCCAGGCCTTGCTTGACTTGGTCGGCCTTAAGGGTTTCGAAAAGGCCTATCCTTCGGAGCTATCTGGCGGCATGGCGCAGCGCGCTGCAATCTGCCGCATGCTGATCACCGAACCCGCCGTGCTGCTGCTCGACGAACCGTTCAGCGCGCTCGACGAACTGGTGCGCGATTTTATGAACATGGAACTCCAGCGCATTTGCATGGAACGCGAGGCAACCGCATTCCTGGTAACGCATTCGATCGCGGAAGCCGTTATCCTGTCCGATACCGTGTTCGTCATGGGCGCGCGGCCGGGCCGGATTATCGAGGCTGTTCATATCGACCTGCCGCGGCCTCGCACGCTCGACATGGTCACCAGCCCCGCCTTTGGCCGCTATGTGATCCATATCCGCAACCTTCTTAGCCAGGGATCCCAATCATGAGCACGTTTGACGCGCACGGCCCCGGTGCTCCTGTGGAAAGCACGGTCTGGAAGGAAGAGATTTCCTTGATCGACAGCATACCGCGGCCGCTCGCCATTCTCGGGCTCGGCCTCATCATCGTGCTGATCTGGCACTTTGCCACGGCAACCGGTGTGGTTTCCAACATCATCCTGCCGTCGCCGCTGGAAACATGGCGCGAGATTGTTTTCGTCGGCACCAATCTCGTGACCGGGGGCTACATGCTGGCGGCCCTTTGGGTGACCATGCAAGAGGTACTTATCGGCTTCGTGCTCGCCACGCTGATCGGCGTAGGCCTTGGCGTTCTGGTTGGAGAGACGCGTTTTGGCGAACGCGCCGTGATGCCTTATCTCATTGCCATCGACACCATGCCGAAGATCGCCTTCGCGCCGCTCTTCGTTGCCTGGCTCGGTTTCGACATCTCCTCGAAGGTCGCACTCGCCACGTTCGTCTCCGTTTTCCCGATCCTCGTAGGCACGGCGGCTGGCCTCAACAGCGCCGATCGCAGTGCCTTGAACCTCTTCCGCACCATGGGTGCATCACGCTGGCAGACGCTGGTGCACATGAAAATGCCGGCAGGTCTGCCGCATGTCTTTACCGGACTGAAGATTGCGTCGCTCGGCGTCATGGCCGGCGCGATCACCGGTGAATTTCTCGGCGGAGGCAAGGGTTTCGGCGAGATGATCCGCGTTGCGGCATCGCAGCTTCACACGCCGCGCGTCTTTGCGCTCATCCTCTACCTCAGCCTGCTCGGCCTTGCCATGTTCGGTACCGTGAGCCTTATCCAGCGAAAACTGGTCTTCTGGCACAAGGACGGCCGCGACGCCGGCGAGTAATCGGCATTACATTTCTGACACTCTGGAGTTTATCAATGCCCCGTATCGTGGAAATCCGGGAGGTGACGAAGCCTATCTCGTCGCCCATCCGCAACGCCTATATCGACTTTTCCAAAATGACCTCAAGCCTGGTCGCCGTGATCACTGACGTCATCCGCGACGGCAAGCCGGTCGTCGGCTATGGCTTCAATTCCAACGGCCGCTATGGCCAGGGAGGGCTGATCCGCGAGCGCTTCGCCGATCGTATCACCGGCGCCGATCCGCAAACGCTGCTCGACGAAGCCAGCGACAACATTTCGCCCGAGAAGGTCTGGGCCGCGATGATGACCAACGAGAAGCCGGGCGGTCATGGCGAGCGATCGGTCGCCGTCGGGACCATAGACATGGCGGTGTGGGATGCGGTCGCAAAGATCGCCGGAAAGCCGCTGTTTCGTCTGCTGGCGGAACGGGCAGGGCGCGAGGCCAATCCCAAGGTGTTCGTCTACGCAGCCGGTGGCTACTATTATCCCGGAAAAGACAATTCGGCCCTGCGGCAGGAGATGCGCGGCTACCTCAATCGCGGCTACAACGTCGTGAAGATGAAGATCGGCGGCGCCTCTGTGGACGATGACGCCAGTCGCATCGAAGCCGTGCTTGAGGAGATCGGTTCGCAAGCGCAACTCGCCGTGGATGCCAACGGTCGCTTCGATCTGGAGACGGCGATCGCTTACGCCAAGATGCTGCGCCAATTTCCCCTGTTCTGGTACGAGGAGGCTGGCGATCCACTCGATTACCAGCTCCAGGCGGCACTTGCCGAGTTTTATCCGGGTGCGATGGCCACGGGCGAAAACCTCTTCAGCATGCAGGACGCCCGCAATCTTATCCGCCACGGCGGCATGCGGTCCGATCGCGACTGGCTGCAATTCGACTGCGCGCTTTCGTACGGTTTGGTCGAATACCTGCGCACACTCGACATGCTGAAGGCCCACGGCTGGTCGCCCTCGCGCTGCATTCCGCACGGTGGTCATCAGATGTCGCTCAACATCGCAGCCGGCCTCGGCCTTGGCGGAAACGAAAGCTATCCGGACCTGTTCCAACCCTATGGTGGTTTTCCAGATGGGGTGAAGGTTGAGGACGGCCACATCATGATGCCTGACATTCCGGGCATCGGCTTCGAGGGGAAATCCGATCTCATTCGCGAGATGCACGCCCTGGCTGCATAAAAATAACCAGCGCAGCCTCTCACAACCCATGAGAGGCTGCTTTTACATGCGTAGCGGCGATCCAACGGACGTTCGCCCAAGATGATGTTTCGCCAGATAATCAGTTGCCGATTGAAGCGACGCTGAGCGTGTCGCGTGTCCTACAAGGCCCTAAACGCTTGCCTCCCTGTGTTAATCCCGTGACTTCCGGGTTTCCCCTTGGAGCAGCCCTTAAAACAGGCCATCAGCGATTTTGACCAGATGGGCGACCGATGTGGCTTTCATCTTCCCCATCATGTGGCCCCTGTGAAGTTTCACTGTGGGCTCCGCAAGGTGCAGCTCTGTCGCAATTTGCTTATTCAGTTTGCCGGTGATCACCAATTTCATAATCTGCCGCTCACGCTCCGTGAGCGTGATGTATCTCGAACGAATGGCAGCTTTCGCGGTTCGCTCTTCTCGACGAGCGGCGTCATTGGCGATCGCGCGGTTGACGGCTTCCAGCAAATCCTGCTCCCGAACCGGCTTGGTGAGAACGTCAATTGCGCCTGCTTTCATTGCCCGTACCGCCATCGGCACATCGACATGGGCGCTGATGAGAACGACGGACCGAGGGAGATTGCTCTTTACCAATGCCTCCTGAAATTCAAGCCCGCTTTGCCCGGGAAGGCGTATGTCAAGAACGATGCACCCAGCCTTCTCAGGATCATCTGCTTCCAGAAATTCTCTGACAGAACCATGTGTCTCAGCGATTAATCCCACGGACTCGAACAGCCCTTTAAGAGCTTCGCGGACGCTTTGGTCATCATCGATCACGATGACAGTTGGCCGCCTGTTCTTCTTGTCATCAATCAACGGCTGTCTCCTGGAAGCGAGAAAGCGTGAACCTGAACGAGCTTCCGCTAGGATGATTGGTTGTTGCCCAGATGCGCCCTCCATGAGCTTCGATGATGGAACGGCAGATAGAGAGGCCAATCCCGATCCCATCGGACTTCGTGGTGAAGAAGGGTTCGAATACCCGGTCGAGCTGTTCGGGCGGTATTCCTTGCCCCGTATCGGAAACACTGACCTCGATTTCGCCCTCGTTGCCGAGCGCGCAGCCGACCTTGATCACTGCGTCTGCGCCTCGACGCATTGCCTCGGCGCCGTTCATGATCAGATTGAGGAGAACCTGCTGAAGCTGAGTGCGATCACCAAGGACATCGACAGTTTCCGGCGTGATATCCGTTACGACCTGCAAGCCTCGGGACTGCAGCTCTTCCCGCAAAAGAAAAAGCACGTCGCCAAACGCTTTTTTGAAGTCGGTTTTCTCCATTCGTACAGGAGATTTTTGGGCCATTGCACGTATGCTGGCGACGATTTCGCCGGCGCGGTGCCCATCATTTACGACGCGCTCCGCAGCCAATCGGGCTTGATCGAGATTGATATGCCCTTCCTGCAGCCAACGCAGACATGTCCCGGCATTGGTCACGACTGCCATGAGAGGTTGATTGATCTCGTGCGCGATGGAGACCGCCAGTTCGCCGATCGTTGTAACGCGGGTGACTTGCGCGAGGTGGCTTTGGCTTTGTCGTAGGGATTCCTCGGCACGTTTTCGGTCCTCGATATCAACGACAACGCCGTACCACCTTACGACATTTCCCTCAGCGTCAAGCAAGGGGCTTTGTTGCAGATTGAACCACCTGTACTCACCGTCGAACCGCCTGATGCGGGCGTCTACTGGATCGGGGCGTTTGGCGGCAACGATCTCCTCCCAGCTTATGCGCATACGTTCGACGTCGTCAGGATGAAATACGCGATAAAAACCAAAGCCCTGGAGCTCTTCGATAGGCAGGCCGACGAAATCGATAAAGATTTTGTTCCAATACTCCAGCTGCCCATCCGGCGTGCAGGACCAGGCCATGGCGGGGATGGTATTAATGATGAGGTTGAGCTTGTGTTCGCTTTCTCTGAGAGCTGCTTCACTCGCCCGCAGAGCATTTTCGGCGTACTGCAGATTTTCAATGTCGATGTTGACGCCGAACCAGCGAACAATGCCGTTGGCATCGGTGAGCTTGCGGCCTGAGAAATAGAACCAGCGGTATCGCCCATCTCGACCGCGAATGCGACCTTTCAGGTGAGTGTGGTCAGAATGTTCGAGGTCGCGCTTCCAGATTTCCACCATCTCCGGAATGTCGTCGGGATGGTAAAGGTCGAGAAAGCCCCATTCGAGGATACTGTCGGCCGGTAGCCCGGCATAATCCAGCCAACTCTGGTTCACGAAGTCAGCGCTCCCATCGGGGCGCGCAGACCATACGAGAACAGGAAGCGAATTGATGATGAGCCGCAGATTCTCTTCACTGGCGGCAAGTGCCGACTTGGTCTCTTTTAGGGCATTTTCGGCTTGTTTTCGGTCTTCGATATCGAGGACGACCCCATACCACTTCACGACGTTTCTCTCAGTATCGAGCCGAGGCTTCTGTCGAAGGCTACACCAGCGATAGTCGCCGTCGGCACGACGGATCCGACCTTCAACTTCCCTTCCTATCTTGGAAACCATGATGCTTCGCCACTCTGAGCCCAGGTGGCTGACATCATCGGGGTGAAAAAGCCGGTAGAAATTTTCACCGGCAATCTCGGCAAGCGGCATGCCGATATATTCAAGAAAGTGCTGATTGGCGAAATCGAGCATACCATCAGACGTTGTCGACCATGCCATTGCAGGGATCAGGTCGATGATCGCGTCGAAGTCCCTCTGTTTTTCCAAGTCAATCCCCTCAGATATTCGCGTCGCCTGCAACTGACCGGAAACTACGCCTTTTCTCGCCGAGGCGTTAGGCGAGATTGATAGACGAAAGTCTATTTTTACAGTGCATTCGGCTAGTTGCCTGTGACCTAGATCCCAATTGCGGGCGGGCTTGAACCAACCTACCCATAGCCTGAAGCAGCGCTTGAGCGCCGGCATATGACCGAAGAAGCGCAAGCTGACGATATTACAAATCGATCATAAGGATGACGTCATGCCTCAGCTCTCACGCCGCGCTTTTGCCGGCGCTTTGCCTCTCGGCCTCATCGGAGGAAGTGTTTTTGGTGGAAGCCTGCTAGGCAGCGCTTCCTCCCGTGCTGCAACGCAGGCCGCCGCCGCTGCGCCTGTTGAGGTAACCCCGTTTGCGCAGATCCGCATCGGTCGTTTCACTGTCACGGCGTTGACGGACGGATATGCTGATATGCCATACGACTACTTTCCGGGACGCTCAGCCCCGGAGGTCGAAAAGGCCGCGAACGCGCAGTTTACCGCTCGGCCAAGTGGGGTTCGCTTCCTCTTCAACCAGTATCTGGTCGAGGATGGTCAACGCCGGGTCCTGATCGATGCCGGGGCGGCGGGTTCGATCGGGCAGACGGGGCAACTGCCCCAGGCACTCGCCGCACTTGGTTTGAAGCCTGATCAGATCGACGCTGTCATCGTGACGCATATGCACCAGGACCACATGGGCGGGCTGGTTCTCGGAGGCAAAAACAACTATCCCAACGCTGAGGTCTATATCGATCGTCGCGACGTCACCCACTGGACGGATCCGGCAAAGCGAAACGGGGCGCCTGATTTTCTGCAGCCCAGCTTCAAGATGGCGGAGGATGTCGTGCGGTTGTATCCGAGGCTGCAAGCGATCGACGGTGAGCGCGAGATATCGCCGGGCATTTCGATTGTCGACCTGACCGGCCATACGCCCGGCCATATCGGTGTGCGGATCGAAGATGGCGGCAAAAGCCTGATCATGGTTTCGGACATGATTTTCCCTGTCGTACATCCGGCCGCAACCGATGTATTCTTCCTGTTCGAGCAGGACCAGGCCGCTGCTAAAGCTATGCGGGATCGTTTCTTTCCGCTTGCAGCGTCCGAGGGTGCGCTCATCGCCGCCACGCATATGCCTTTCCCCGGGCTGGGACGGGTCGCTGCAGATCGCGGGGAGATGCGTTGGCAAGCCGCAGACTGGGCATTGCAGGACTAATGCCCGCTTTTCGCGAATTAGAAATTTTCCTGGTATTGAGTTCGGCCAGCCCAAGATAGATCAGGCCCCGCACCGGGAGACACCGACGCGGGCCTGACGAAGCACGGAGATCAGACATGCCCTATCATTTCCTTGAGGTTGCTGTGACGCCGAGCGTCAGAGCCGCTCAGGCCGCAATGGGCGTGGACCAGATCTGGTTGGGCGCAGAGAACCGCCCTTCCGAGACCTTCACAGAACAAGAAATCGCCTTTATTGCCTCACGTGACAGCTTCTATATCGCATCCGTCTCCGAAACCGGCTGGCCGTATGTTCAACATCGTGGAGGAAAAGTCGGCTTCCTCAAGGTCGTCGATCAGCAAACATTGGCCTTTGCTGATTACAGGGGGAATCGTCAGTATATAAGTGTCGGCAATTTCGCCACCAACGATCGGGCCTGTCTCTTTTTGATGGACTACGTGCGACGGGCCCGGCTCAAGATATATGTCCATGTTGAGCGGCTCGCACTCGGTGTTGACGAGGGTCTCAGCGCACTCGTGTCCGATAACAGCTACAAAGGCAGGGCAGAGGCGATTTTCAGGCTTCGGCTTGAGGCGTACGATTGGAACTGCCCTCAGCACATCACCCCCCGCTACACCGAACAGGAGGTTGAACACGCAGTCGCTCCTCTTCGTGAGAGACTGCAGCGATTGGAAACTGAAAACGCGACGTTGCGAGCTCAACTGGAGGGACCTTGAAGATAACCGAAGCTCAGCGACCACCATTTCCCGTGTTCACGCTCAAAAGCGCAGTCGATAAAGAAGGCTTGCCGAAGACGGATGGAACAGCCGCGACCCAGCTAGGGTTGCGGCATATAACAACTCTATGAAATATTAGGAGACGCATGATAACCAAGAGTTGCTGCTGATTGATTTCTATAGCGGATTGCCTTTTGACCTCGGCCTGTTCTCGGCATTTTTAGCGGTTTCAAGTTGTAGGAGGAGCATAGTTTGGCTCCCAATGCGAGTAGCCATAGTCATCGCCTTTGCGCGAAGTTGGCCACAATGAGTTCGGCCAATATTGAAGCAGTTGTCGCGTCAGATTAACGGCAACATGAGTGAGGACTTCGCCCTGATCGCGATGCCGATACGATATAGAGAAATTGGCGTTCACACCTTTACCGTAAACGCCAACGGAACGGTCCGCCAAGCGGATCTCGGAGACAAGACCGAGGAGGTCGCCGCAGGAATCCGGACATTCAATCCAGACGACAGATGGGATATCACTGAAGATTGAGCGATGCGCCAAAGCATCGAGCGCCGGACACGCGGCTGCCGGAAGCATCAGAAATGCTTTAACTGAATGCCAAGCTTTTGCGCAAACTAGACCTGCTAGAGTCAGGTCCACCTATTTTTGCGGAAGGCTGCGTGACCGCTCCCGGCCCCATACCCGCCGGCACTGAAAGCGGAAATTATTTCCGCTTCGCACCTGCATGTGGGTTGTTTGTACTGATAGATCGACTTCCCGAAAGTTGACGGTCCCCTTGGCTAGCAGCTCCCTCCGGGACGCGCTGGATTGGCAACGATCGCCTGCGGCGGCATTTGCGGCCTATCCACGCGACATCATCTTTGGTGATAGCGAGGCGGTTATGGAGATTCCGCGCGAATATGTCGCCGAAATTGCCGAGGAGTCGGTCGCGATGGAAGAGCAGGAGGAATTTCTGAAATCCGAGATTGAGTCTGGCCGGAAAGGGGGGGGCGAGGTCGATTGAGGATAGAGCTGCATTTTGGATCTTGATCGCACCGATTCACAGGTCGTTGAATTCGCATCCGATCGGCGGTTCTTGTAATCGCGGATGCCGCAGGCCGTTACAAGGTTATCGCCTGAATCAAAATTCCGGTATGTTTTCCCGGAAGATCACCTGCAGGCGTGGTGGATGGTAGTCGAATTTTCGGCCCAAAAGCGTGTTTTTCAGCATAGACAGCGCTTCTCGCGCTTCAACCCGCGGGTTCTGGTCGATGACGGCGTCTATGGTGCCGTCAAGCAGGAAACGTTTGGTGCTTTCGGTCAATTCGTGGCCGACGAAAATGACGGACTGGGCGAGCCCCGCTTCCTGTAGCGCTTGCCCGATGCCGGCATTGCCGGCTCCGATATTGTAGATTCCTGAAAGATCAGGGTGACGCTTTAACAGCGACCTCGTTTCTTCAAAGGCGCGCTTTCGGTCGTCGCGAATCTCGCGCAGTTCGACGACCTCCAGATCACGAAATTCCTCGGCGATGACATGGCGGAAACCCATCTCCCGTTCCTCATGGCCTCGATAGGAGAGGGAGCCGGCAAAGAGGGCGATCTTGCGTTTTGCTCCCCTGCCGAGAAGGCGCCCGAGCAGATAGCCCGCCAGCCGCCCGGCGGCGCGGTTGTCGATGCCGACATAGCCGAGCCTCGGGACATGCAGGATATCGGAAACGAGCGTCACGATGGGGGCGCCTGAAGCCGCTAGCCGCCGCATCGCCTCGCGCACCGTCGGATGGTCCAGCGCAATGACGCCCACGCCTTGCGTAATGCCACTCAGGGCATCGAGTTGTCTTGCAAGGCTGTCGGGGTTGAAGCCCTCGATCGAATGCGTGTGGACATCGATACCCTCCTGCAATTCGCCCTGGCTGGCGATCTGCTCTAGCAGCTTGGCAATGAAGGTGTTCGTTCCTGCTGGCAGGACGAAGTCCAGCCGAAGGGACGCATCCGCGCCGGCGGGCTGGTTTTCCGGCTCCGAAACGTAGCCCAGCTTGCGGGCTGTTTCGAGCACGACCTTGCGCGTGCGCTCGCGCACACCCTCCCGATTGTTGAGGACTCTGTCCACCGTCGCCAAGGAAACGCCGGCTTCGCGTGCAATGTCCATCAAAGTCGAACGCAAGGCATGTCCTTTCTCAAAATGATGGGAAATGATGTATTTCGATGGTGGTCAAATACAAGGGCTTCCCCGAGCTTCTTCCTTATTATCCTCAGAAAACGAACTAGGGTGGCCTAAAGCCATCAAGTTTCGTCATTTAAACTTGATTTCTGCGCTCCCAACAACAGAATGCTCAAATAGTCCGGCCAAAAGACGTAATATGATGTGTTTTGATGTTGACATAAATCAAACGTAACGTCATTACTCCTCACGTTGACGAGGTGTGGAGGCCTGTCGACGAGGGAGGATATATCAATGAGCGACACTTTTACGGTCTCGCGCCGTGGCCTGCTGGCCGCTGGTGCAAAAACCTTTGCACTGACGGCTGCAGTCGGTATTGCGCCGCAATTCATTCGACCTGGCCGTGCCTTTGCGGCCGATGCCCTGGCGCCGGGAATGATCGGAGGGCCGACCGGATTTGATGGCGCCGAGCGCTATCAGTACGGCGCGGAAACACCCGAGGGACGTGCCATCGAGGCGGCCAAGGCGCTGAAGGCGGCCGACAAGGCGCCGGAGCGGATCGTGCTGGGCCTTTCGGATGGATCGATCGGCCAGTTAACCCAGCCTTTCCCGGCCGGTGCGCCATCGATCAAGGATCTTTGGGAAAAGGAAACCGGTATCAAGCTTGATATCGTCGGTGTCCCCAACGGCCAGGAATTCACCAAGACGATGCAGGATATCTCCACCAAGGGTGGGGCATTCGACATCTATGCCGTCGAGTGGAACCGCCTCGGTGACCTCGCTGAAACCGCAGGGATCATCAAGCTTGACGACTATGTCGCGGCTCACAAGCCGGAATGGGACGATCCCGAGCGTGGTTATGTGAACGGCGCCAAGGGCGTCTCGCTGCTGAACCAGTATCGCGGTTCGACCTATGGCGTCTCGCTCGATGGCGATTTCCAGACCTGGAATTATCGCACCGATCTTTTCAATGACGAGGCCGAGAAAAAGGCGTTTGCCGACAAGAACGGCTATGCGCTTGCGCCGCCGCGCACATGGAAAGAGCATTCCGATATCGCTGCCTTCTTCCATCGTCCGGACAAGGGCCTGTTCGGCTCCACCGACCTGCGCAACCAAGGCTGGGGTTACACCAACTGGTATCAGCGCTTCGTGTCCACGGGTTCGCCCAACCAGTTCCTGTTCGGCGACGATGGTAAGCCGCTGATCAATTCCGACGCCGGTTATCTGGCGACGCAGGAATATGTCGATAGTCTCAGCCATCATTCGCCTGATGCGATTTCCTGGGGTTGGCCGGAACAGTACGGTAACTTCGCCGCTGGTGGTGCAGCGATGACCTGCGCCTTCTCTAACCTGCCGAAGTTTCTCGATAACAAGGCGAATGAAGGCTCCAAGGTCACCGGCAAGATCGGTTCCATGCTACCGCCCGGCCGCGAGGTCGATGGCAAGCTTGTGAGCCGTTCGGTTCTCTGGCTGAACCTTTCGGCCTGCGTCTCGGCCCAGAGCAAACACCCGGAAGCCTGCTACCTCCTGCTGCAATGGCTGGGTTCGAGCCGCATCTATTCCTGGATGACGGCGAACCCCGGCGGGTATTTCGATCCGTTCCAGCTGCAGAATTTCTCGGACCCCTTAGTGCGGCAGACTTACCACGACTACCACATGGACATCGTGCGCGAGACGGTTGCCCGTACGGTACCGACCATCAATTACCCGGGCGCGACCGCTTTCCACAACGCGCTCGACGAAAACCTGATGGCGGCGCTAACCAAGTCGAAAACGCCGGAGCAGGCCATGGCGGATACGGAACGCCAGTGGCAGCGCATCGCCCGGCGAACCGGCGAGGAAAAACTGCTCGAGGCCATCAAGACCAACAAGGAAGCCTGGCCGACGGTGCTCGATCCGCTGGCCGGCTGACGCGCCCCGCTGACATGATTGCCGGGCGGAGACCCCGCCAGGCGATCATCCTGTTTTCGAGAATGAAGTTTTCCCTGTCATGAAGCGCTCATTACCCTTTGAGGTTTTCCGTTACGCCGCCATCTTCCTGGCGCTCGCCGTAACGCTCGTCCCGACGCTCTGGATGGTCTCGATGGCCTTCAAACCGATTGCTGAATGGTCGGCCACCGGTGCGGATCTGACGTGGTGGCCAAAAGCCCCCACGCTCGACAATTTCCGCTTCATTCTGGGGACATCTACCTCCGACCTCATCGTCGCGCTCGACCGGACCGCCGGCAAGCCGATCCTGGCGTCGTTGCTCTCGGCCGTTTTTGGCACGCTGATTGCCATGACGGCAGGCACGGCCGGCGCCTACGGCTTGTCGCGCTTCGGCTCGGGGCAGAACCTGCCGCTGGCGCTGATCCAACTCCGGCTGTTTCCGCCGATGGCGGTGATGATCCCGGTCATGATCATGTGGGCCTTCTTCGGTCTCGTCGATACCTGGTGGGGGCTGGCGCTGATCTACGGCATCGTGACGCTGCCGTTCGCATTCTGGCTGATGAAGACGTTCTTTGACGACATGCCGCGCGAAATCGAGGATGCAGCTCTGGTCGAGGGCTGCTCGCGCATGCGCGTGTTCCTCAAGATCACGCTGCCGATGATGCGCCCGGCGCTCGCAAGCTCGGCTCTCTTTGTCTTCATCCTCAACTGGTCGGATTATCTCATCGCCCTGCTTTTGACGACCCGCGAATGGGTAACGATCCCGGTTTACATGGCGTCGCTGTCGTCCTCGATGACCGGCCAGCTTTATGGCGCGAAGGCCGCCCTTGGCCTCATCGCCGCCGTGCCCCCCGTCATCATGGGTATCGCCATCCAGAAACATCTGGTTCGCGGCCTTACCTTTGGAGCGCTCAAGCAATGAGCAGCTTTGCAATCGAGGAGAAGCACTCCGTGCCCGGCGATCTTACCACGCCTGAAACACGCACCGAGGATGGCGGCCGTCGTCTCGGCTTTATGTTGACGCTGCCGGCGCAGCTTCTCGTGCTGTTCATCGCGGTCTTCCCGCTGTTGATGCAGCTCTATATCAGCCTCACCGACTGGTCGCCGCTCGAGGGCACCGGCTGGTGGCAGGCCTATGAACTGTGGAACGGCTTTGCCAACTACACCGATCTTGCCGTCGACAGCCGCTTCTGGGATGCGCTCGGACGTACAGCGCTCGTGATGCTGATCTGCGTGCCGGTCGAGTTCCTGCTGGGTCTGGGGCTTGCCATCCTGTTCATGGACAATTTCGTCGGCAAGCGCGTGTTCTATTCGATCATGCTGATCCCGATGATGGTAGTGCCTGCGGTGGCCGGCTACATGTTCTTTATGCTGTTCCAGTCGGGTGGGCCGGTTAACGACATTATTTCTACGCTGATCGGCCGACCCTTCGTACTCGCGTGGCTGTCGAGCCCCGGAACCGCTCTTGTAGCGGTGATGATCGCCGATATCTGGCAGTGGACGCCGCTGATGTTCCTCATCCTGCTCGCCGGTCTCGTCGGCGTGCCGGAAGACCAGATGCGCGCGGCGACCTTGCTCGGCGCCAGCTGGTGGCAGCGGTTTTACACGATCGCACTGCCGAAGATGAAGACGATCATGATCATCGCCTTGTCGATCCGCATCATCGAGAACTTCAAGATCTTCGATACGCTCTTCATCATGACCGGGGGCGGGCCGGGCGTCGCGACGGAAACCATCTCCGTCTACATTTACAAGGTAACGCAGCAGGACCTGATCTGGGGTTATGTCGCAGCCATCGCGCTGGTCATTCTCGTGGTGCTGTCCATCGTCGTGTCGCTGGCCATCAGCCGCATGAATGCAGCGAAGGAGGCCTGAGCCATAACTGCGATCCACCTTGAAAATCTGGTGAAGCGTTTTGGCGCCTTCACGGCGCTGAAGACCATGGACCTCGAAATCCGCGACGGCGAATTCATGGCGCTGCTGGGGCCATCCGGCTGCGGCAAATCGACGACCATGAACATGATCGCCGGCATGGAAAGCCCGAGCGAAGGCCGCATAACCTTTGATGGCGCCGATATGAACGGAGTTGCCATGGGAAAACGCGGCGTCGGCTTCGTGTTCCAGAACTATGCGATCTTCACCCACATGAGTGTCTATGACAATCTCGCCTACGGGCTAAAGGTACGCGGCACGCCGGCAGGCGAGCTGGATCGGCGGGTCAAGGCCATGGCCGATTTCCTGCAGCTGACACCGATGCTCGAGAAGCCGTCCGCCAAACTTTCGGTCAACATCCTGCAGCGGCTGGCGATCGGCCGTTCGGCGATCGTCGAACCGGCGATTTTCCTGCTAGACGAGCCGCTCTCCAATGTCGATGCCGCCTTCAGGGCAGTGATGCGCACGGAGCTGAAACATCTCCAGCGCCAGTTCAAGCAGACCATGGTCTATGTCACCCACGATCAGCTCGAGGCCATGACCATGGCCGACCGCATCGCCGTCATGGATCATGGCGTGTTGCAGCAGGTTGGAACGCCACTGGAAGTCTACAATGATCCCGTCAATCTCTTCGTGGCCGATTTTATCGGCTCGCCGGGCATGAACCTCGCGAAGGGCATGCTTGCCGACAGCGACCGTGGCATGGTCGTCGATCTCGGTGTCCTTGGCATCTCCGCACCGCTGGAACCCGCCATTGCTGCCGCCGCCCGCAAGCAGGCGGCACGCGATGTCGTCTATGGCTTCCGGCCCGAGCGTGTTGCGCTGGCGGCATCGGGGGCGGGGCTGGCCATGCCGGTAACCTTTATCGAACGCATCGGGGCGCGGACCGTGGTGCACTTCGGCGATGGCGAGAAGCGGGTGAAAGCCGTTTTCGACAATGACGTTGCTATCAGCACCGGCGAAACCGCCCATATTGCCATCGAACCGGGAGCTGCGCGTCTGTTCGATGCAGCGACCGGCAATGCGATCCGGGGAGCCTGACATGGCCGGCATTTCCTTCCGCAACGTCACCAAGCGCTTCGGCAAAACCGTCGCGTTGAAAAACGCGAGCTTCGACATTCAGCCGGGCGAATTCTTCTGTTTCTTCGGCCCGCCGCTGTCGGGAAAATCGACGGTCCTGAAGCTGATCCTCGGCCTGGAAACGCCGGATGAAGGCGAAGTTCTGATCGGCGGCTGGCCCGTCAATCATGTGTCGCCGGCCGATCGCAACGTGGCGATGGTGTTTCAGAACCTGGCGCTCTTTCCGCATATGACGGCGGGGGAGAATGTGCGTTTCCCACTCACCGAGCGGAAGATTGCCGAAGACAAGATCCGGGCTCGGGTCGAGGCGGTGTCCGCCAAGCTGCATATCGCCCATCTACTGCACAAGCCGCCAGCCCAGCTTTCAGGCGGCGAGCGTCAGCGCGTCGCGATTGCCCGCGCCCTCGTGCGTGACCCGGTCGCCTATCTGATGGACGATCCGATTTCGGCCCTCGATGCCCGGTTGCGCGAAGAGACGCGCGTCGAGCTCAAGCGCATCCAGCGCGACCGCGGGCAGACGCTGATCTACGTCACCCACGATCAGGAAGAGGCGATGTCCGTCGCCGATCGCATTGCCATCATGGAGCATGGCGAAATCCGCCAGGTCGGAGCTCCGGGCGAGATCTACGATACGCCCGTCAGCCGATACGTCGCGCGGCTGCTGGGTGCGCCAATGATGAACATCATGTCGGCCGTTCGCGGCGACGGGGTGAAGGCAGCCGATGGTACGATCACGCTGCCGATCGACGCCGTGCCGGCTGATGTCTCGGAAATCGGCGTGCGGCCGGAAGACCTGAAGGTCGAGCCATGGAGCGCGGCGCATGCGGGACGTCCGGCCAAGGTCTATGAAGTCGAACCGCTCGGCGGCTATACGGTCGTGACTGTCGATACCGGCGCGGAGAAGCTCAAAGCGCTGATGCGCGGGCAGCCGGATATCCGCATCGACAGCGCCGTGGCGCTCAGCTGCAATCCGGCGAGAGCCCATTTCTTCAACCAGGCGGGGGAGGCGCTCGGCCTGTGAACGAACAGATAAAACGGGAGGTCATTATGAGCGAAGCCAACGGTTTTGCACCGGATCCGCAGGTGAGGGTGCGGGATGTGAAAATCGGCTGCATCGGTGCCGGCATGATCATGGCGGAGTGCCATCTGGCAGCCTACAAGGAAGCGGGCTTTCCGGTCGTCGCCATCGCGTCACGCACGCGGGAAAAGGCGGCGGCCGTTGCCGAGCGCTGGGCTATTCCGACAGTACATGACACACCGGATGCGCTGATCAACGACCCGAACATCCAGATCCTCGACATCGCCTTTCCGCCGGACCAGCAGCCTGCTCTCATCCGCAAGGCGTTGGCCCAGCCGCATATCAAGGGCATTCTGGCGCAGAAGCCGCTTGCGCTGACGCTGGAAGAAGCGATCGAATTGCGGGATGCCGCCGCCAACGCTGGCAAGGTTCTCTCCATCAACCAGAACATGCGCTACGACCAGTCGATGCGCGTGCTGAAGCAAATCCTTGAAAAAGAGGAATTGGGCACGCCCGTTCTGGCGACTATCGAGATGCGGGCGATCCCGCATTGGCAGGCGTTTCTTGAAGACTACGACCGGCTGACGCTTTCCAACATGAGCGTACATCATCTCGACGTGCTGCGCTTCCTGTTCGGCGATCCCGACACGATCACCACGCTGACGCGAAAGGATCCGCGCACGACGTTCGAGCACAAGGACGGCATCACCGTTTCCACGCTCAATTTCCCGAGCGGTGTGATGGCCGTTTCGATGGAAGACGTGTGGTCCGGCCCGCGCGAAGAAGGGTTCGACAGCGACATCTATATCAAGTGGCGCGTCGAAGGCACCGATGGCGTGGCCCAGGGCACGATCGGCTGGCCGGACGGCTCGCCCTCGACGCTGTCCTACGCCTCGAAAAAAACCACGACCGGCAAGTGGGTCTCGCCGACATGGGAGACGATGTGGTTCCCCCATGCCTTCATCGGCGTGATGGAGCAGTTGCAATATGCCGTGAAGACCGGCGACGCACCGGCGCTCTCCGTTGCCGACAACGTCAAGACCGTGGCGTTGATCGAGGCCGGCTACAAGTCGATTGCTGAGGGCCGGACGGTCCGGCTTTCCGAAATTTCTATTCATTCATGAACAACGAGGGAGGATTCTCATCATGATGCAAACCGGTATTTTCACGGGCTATTTCCCGTACGCCCTTGAGGAAACGGCGCAGAAGATCCGCGCGCTTGGTTTCAACACGGTGCAGCTCGATATGCACTTCAAGGACATCGATCTCTCGGCGGGCCAGATCACCAAGGACAAGTGCGTAAAGATCCGCGAGACCTTTCGCGATCACAATCTGCCGATTTCCTGCATTTCCGGCTACACCAACATCATCCACCCGGATAAGGCGGAGCGCGATCGCCGCGTCGGTTATCTCAAGGAAATCATCAAGCACGCCCAGTATCTCGGCACGCCCTATGTGATCTCGGAAACCGGCACCTACAACACGGAATCGGACTGGGTGCATCACCCCAAGAACAAGACCGAGGAAGGTTTTGAGGAGTGCCGCAAGGTCATCGCCGATCTCTCGCAATATGCCTATGATCACGGCGCGGTCTTCCTGCTCGAAACCTACGTCAACAACGTCGTCGGTTCCGTCGAGGAAACGGTGAAGATGTTCGCGCAGGTCGATCATCCGGGCCTCGGCCTGCTGATGGACCCGACCAATTACTTCGAGACGCACAACATCGACCGTATGGATCAGATCCTGAACCAGGTGTTTGACACGCTGTCCGACAAGATCAAGATCGGCCATGCCAAGGATGTGAAGCGCTCCGGCGACGACAAGTCGGAAAAGCATGCCGACATCGGCGATGCGGATGCGCTCGAAAGCCACACGTTCCGTGGCGTCGGCGAAATCGAACTGCCGGCTCCCGGTCTCGGATCGCTGAATTACGATCTCTACCTCAAGCGTCTGGCGCAGAAGCATCCGAACATTCCGATGATCATCGAACATCTGGATGAAAGCGATGTGCCGCGCGCCAAGAAGTTCCTTGACGGAAAGCTGCGGGCGCAAGGCCTTTGACGACATCGCGGCCGGGCTCGCCTCGGCCGCTCCTTAGACAGCATGGCCTGCTTCCGGCAGGTGAGAAGGAACATGACGATGGTTGAACTTTACGGGGAAGCGAAGTCGCGGCGCGACCTCGCCGCCAGTGCAGGATCGTTTTCGCAATTTGCCGGCGTCCGGCTGATGACGCTTGGCGACGGGCTGGAGCGAGGCATTCGCCTGCTCGAGTTCAGGAGTGGCACGGGCCTGCGTTTTACGGTGCTGGTGGATCGCGCGCTCGATATCGCGGATTGCGACTATCGCGGCATGGCGATCGGCTGGCATTCCCCCTCCGGTTTCCGCCATCCGGGTCTGCATGAATATGAAAGCGAGGGCGGTCTCGGCTGGTTGCGATCCTTCTCCGGCCTGATGATCACCTGCGGCCTCGACCATATCCTTTTCATGTATGACGAACCCGCCGATCACTATAACTACAAGCCGAAGCAGACTGTCAGTCACTCGATCCACGGCCGTATCGGCACCATTCCGGGCAAGCTCGATGGTTACGGGGAGCGGTGGGACGGTGACGAGTGTTATCTGTGGTGCGAAGGCACCGTCACGCAGGGCACGGTTTTCGGCGAACACCTGGAATTGAAACGCCGCATCGAGATCAAGGTCGGCACCAATGACATCCGTCTCTCGGACAGGGTCGTCAATCGCGGTTTTTACCGCACGCCGCATATGTATTGCTATCACATCAATGTCGGGCATCCGGTTTTGAGCGAAGGGTCGCGGTATCTTGCACCGCTCCGGGACGTCGTCTGGGCCGCCCATGCAGGCAACGATTACCGGAAGCAGAATGTCGGCTACCGCACCATGCCCGCGCCACAACTCGGCTTTCACGAGCAGGTCTGGCAACACGAGATGGCGGCAGACGCGAATGGCGAAGTTCCGGTCGCGCTCGTCAACGACCGCCTGGGCCTCGGTTTTGAAGTCGTGACGCGCAAGGACCAGTTTCCCTGCATGTACGAGTGGCAGAACCTGCAGGCCGGGCAATATGCGCTCGGCATCGAGCCCTCGACCAACCATGTGCTTGGTCACGGCGCGGCGCGCGATCGCGGCGAACTGATCTGGCTGGAGCACGGGGAGGAGCGCCGCTACGACACCACATTGCGTATTCTCGGCGATGCCGCCGCCATCGCGGCCAGCGAAGCACGAATCACGGCGATCGCGCGGCAGCCGGGCGAAGAGTATCCGGCCCCGTCCGGCAATCACGTTGCCCTTGGGGGCTGCTGATGAACGTCCAGATAACTGCCGTTGCAGAAGAAGGAAAATCCGCGATGTCCGTTGCCGGCAAAGTCATTCTCTATACCGGTGCCGCAGGCGGTCTCGGTGTCGAGACGACGCTCGCGTTTCTGAGGGCTGGCGCCCGGGTCGTGGCCATCGATAACGACCCGGCAAAGAATGCCACGCTCGAAGCAGCGGCCATTACGGAGGGCTTGAACGGGCTTGTTCTGGAGGCGCTTGATCTGTCGGATCTTGCCACGCTGCGCAGTTCGCTGGAAGAGCTCGCGCTGCAAGTGGGCGGCTTCGACGTCGTTATTAACAATGCTGCGATCTACCCGTCAAAACCGTTCGAAGACTATTCGATCGAGGAAATGCAGCGTGTCCAGCGCATCAATGTCGATGCAGGGATCGTCTGCGTGCAGGTCGCCTTGCCGTATATGCGTCAAAAAGGCTGGGGGCGCATCATCAACATCGCCAGCGTCACCGCCTTTGGCGGCTGGGCAAACCTTTCGCCCTATGTCCAGTCTAAAGGGGCGCTCATCGGTCTCGCCCGCGCCTGGGCACGCGAGTTCGGCGTTTATGGTATCACCGTCAACGCCGTCGCTCCCGGCGCATTCCCGACGGATGCGGAAAAGATCCACCCCGATCCCGAAGGATACACCCGCTTCGTGCTAGATCATCAGGCGATCAAGCGCCGCGGCAGCGCCGCCGACATCGCTAATGTGCTGATGTTTTTGGCGTCCGATGCGGCCGGGTTCATCACCGGCCAGACACTCAATGTCGACGGCGGCTGGGTGATGAACTAGCGCCATCGCCGAGAATGTGCCATTCGTCCGTCTCATTCGCCAACAGGGGAGCTCCGGGTGGCTCAGCAGGTCTATCTCGCCGTCGGTTCGCTCAACAGGGAAGCACCGTATTTTCAGGGAGCGCGCGGCGAAGGGCTGACCATACTCGCGTTTGACGAAACAACCCTGGAATACGAAAGGCTCGTCACCACGAACAGCGTCGATAACCCGACATTCCTCGCGGTTGATTCAGCGTCCGGTGTGGTCTACGCCAATTCCGAAGTTTTCGGCTGGCACGAAGGCACGGTGAGTGCCTTCCGCTTCTCTCGCGAGACGAACACGCTCGCCTATCTCGACAAGCAGCCGACGCTCGGCAGCATTGCCGCCCACAATATGGTGACGCGCGACCGGCGTTTCGTGCTTGTCGCCAATTACGCCATGGGCTCGGGCGGCCCGGACAAATCGGTCGCCGTGTTTCCGATCCTCGCCGATGGTGGTCTGGCCCCTGCCGTCTCATCACTGCGGCTAGATGGCGAACTTGGCCCGGTTGTGGACCGGCAGGAGCGTCCACATGCGCATATGGTCACGGAGACTGCGGAAGGCGGCAGCTTTCTCATCGCTGACCTTGGTCTGGACCGTGTCGCAGAATACAGGCTGGAAGAAGATGGCGTCCTGTCGTTCGTCTCGGACGTCGCACTTCCCGCCGGCGCCGGCCCTCGGCACGTAGCGCAGCATGCAGACGGGCGCTTTGTTTATGTCTCGAACGAGCTTGGTTCGAGCGTCTCCTTCATATCGAGGAAACCGGGCGTGTTGACGGTTGAGCAGACCCTGCCGACCGTCCTGCCCGGCGTCGAATCCCACGCCGCCGATATCCATCTATCCCCCGATGGCCGTTTTCTCTACTGTTCCAACAGAGGTGACGATAGCATCGCCTGCTTTATCGTGGATCAGGAGACTGGCATGCTGACCCTTCAGGAGATCGTCCCATCCGGCGGCGCGACGCCGCGAAATTTCGCGCTGTCTCCGAGTGGCCGACACCTAATGGTCGCAAACCAGAATGGCGATGCGATCGTCATCTTCAGGCGCAATGAAGAAACGGGCACTCTCACCGACAGCGGCAAGCGCATCGAAATCGGCACCCCTGTCTGCGTGAGGCCCTTCATCCTGTGACATCAGAGAAACACCCTCCGCGAAAAGGCCGTCGCAAGGGTGGCGGGGTGACGATGGCGGATGTCGCCGCTGCGGCCGGTGTCTCCATGCAGACCGTATCGCGGGCGCTGCGTTTTCCCGATACGGTGACGCCTGAAAACCGCAAGACAATCGATGATGCGATCCGCAAGACGCACTACGTTCACAATCTCGCGGCAAGCCATCTGGCGTCGCACAAGAGCAATACGGTCGCCGCCGTTATCCCGACGCTTTCGGCTTCGGTTTTCGCCGAGACCATCCAGCATTTCTCCGATGTGCTTCATCGGGAAGGTTACCAGATCTTCCTTGGAAATACCGACTACCAGTCGGATCGGGAAGAGGAGGTTATCCGCAGCCTGCTCGGCCGGCGGCCGGATGGCGTGTTTCTGATCGGGGCGCATCACACGCGCACGAGCATCGCGCTTTTGAAGCGTGCCGGCATTCCTGTGGTCGAAGGCTGGGATATGACGGACAAGCCGATAGACCGGCTCGTCGGCTTCTCCAATGCGGCGGCAATAGCCGAGATGGCCCGCCATCTTGCACGCTCCGGCAGAACCAACATTGTTTTCGCCGGCGTCCTGCGAAAAGGGGATAGTCGTGCCGCAGAACGTCGGGATGGTTTCTCCGAGGCCATGCAGGAGCTTTTCCCCGGCAAGACGCCACGCATCGTCATTTCGCGGGAACTTCCGCTGACCATGGCGTCGGGTGCCGATGTTCTGCGCAAGGCCCTTGCCCGGTATCCGGAGGCGGATGCGGTAATGTTTTCGTCCGACATCATCGCTTCGGGCGCATTGCAGGAAAGCATCCGCATCGGGCTGAAAGTCCCGGAACGGCTGGCAATCACCGGCTTCGGCGATTTCGAACTTGCGCGCCACCTGATCCCGTCCCTGACAACGGTGGCGGTACCCTCGGCCGAAATCGGCCGTGAAGCCGGGCGCCTGCTGCTTGAAGGCATGCGTGGCATCGAATCCGATGAGACGCTGATCGACATGGGCTTCAAGCTGATGATCCGCGATAGTGGCTGATCAGGCTTAAAAGTCCGGCCGATGCTCGAAATCCGTCAGGATTTCGCAGCCGGTCGCGGTTACCTGAAGCATATATTCCAGCCTTACGCCGCCGACATCCGGGTCGAGAGCGGTAGGTTCAACCATGATCACCATGTCCTCCTTCAGCGTTTCCCGCTCGTAAACGACGATGCGCGGCCATTCGTGGACGCCGGTGCCGATCGAATGGCCGGAATGATGCGCATAGCTGTAACCATTGCTGTTAATGACGGCTTGAAGCGCCGCGTCGAGGTCGCCGATGACCAGGCCGGGCCGGATCGTCTCGATTGCAAGGTCAAGCGCCGAGCGTGCGCTCGAAAAAAGCTTTTGGAAACCGTCCGAAGCTTGCCCGATCATGGCGGAGGCGCAACTATCGCCCCAATAGCCCGCCACACGCGGCGCAAGATCGCAGATCAGTGGGTCGCCAGCCTCGATGATGCGGTTGTCGGGCCAGCCCATGAACCGGGAGGTGCGCTCCCGCCCGGAGATCAGATCGCCGGTCACCGGTAGGCGCACGCCTGCACGGGTTTCCATCGCCAGCCGGATCGCCGCAAAAACCTCAAGCTCGCGCATGCCGGCACGGGTGCTGGCAAGAAATGCTTTCTGTCCGGTGGATGCTGTCAGGGCCGCTTCGCGCAACAGGCCGATTTCGGTTGCTGTCTTGATGGCCCGTTGCCGGCGAAATGCCGGTTCGATTGGAAGCGCGACGCTTCCGTCAAGCAGGCTGGCGATCGACGCGGGTAAAGCGTGTCGTTCGACGGCAATGCGTCCACCGACGCCGAAACGGGCGAGGAGCGCTTTCGCTTCCGTCAGGTAGTTCTCGAAGATGTCGGTCGGCTCCTGGTAGGAGAAGCCTGTGTAGGTGACGATGGTATCTGCCCAGCTTGCCGTCTCCATCTCAAGATTGGTGATGAGCAGGGCGGTTTCGCCGCTCGTGCCGACAATGCCGAGGCTGGGGCCACCTGCAAATGGGGAAGGCCCCGCCTCGATGCCGCAGACATGGCCCAGTGCATAGGCGATACCATCCGGGCTGGTGAAGAGGCCCCAGTCGGCTCCCGATTCCGTGATGGCAGCGATGGTCTTAGCGAGCCGTTCCTCCATTGATACCTCCTCAGATTAGGTTGCGAATATGCTGATCGCGGCCATAGGCAGCGACAAGAGCCAGGATCAGAAGACCAAGCGCCGACTGGACGAGGGCTTCGGAAAGGCCGAGGCCGATCAGCAGCGTGCGCAATTCCACCAGCACGATGGCGCCCGCAACTGTGCCGGGGAAACCGCCGCGTCCGCCAATCAGCGCCGTGCCGCCAATTACGACAGCCGAGACCGTTTGGAAGAGATAAGGCGTGCCGACGGTGGCGCTGGAGGAGCCGGTGAAACCGAGAAGTAGAATCCCGGCGAATGCCGCAAACACCGCACTGAGAGCGAAAGTCGTCATCCACATGGAGACGGGCCGTACAAGAGCGAGTTCGGCCGCCTTCAGATTGGAGCCCAGAGCATAGAGGCGACGGCCATACACCGTTCGCTGCAGCACGAAAAAGCAGCCGAGCGTCAGCATCAGCGTGAACGGGATGAGCCAGGGGAAAGGCAATGGCCCGATCGTGCCGCCTAGTGACACGAACTCGTTGACGAAGGGCGGAGCCGACCCGGTCGGCAAGCCGCGCGTCCACATCTGCACGCCGGCCTGAACCAAGGTGCCGACACCGAGCGTGACGATCAACGGATGGATTGACAAGGCGGCCGACAGACCGCCGGAGATGGCGCCGATGCAGGCGGCAACCACGATCACCATCAGCAACGCTACGAGAGCCGGCGTGCCGCTGCCGTAAAGGCTGGCGAAAACGACATTGGCAAAGCCGATGACGAAGGGGATCGACAGGTCGATACCGCCAAGGATCATGACCAGTGTTTGGCCGAGAGCGGCAATAGCGAGCAACGACGCCAGAATAAGCATGGCACGGACGGAAAACACGCTGCCGAAACCGGGAATGATCAGCGTGCCGAGGAGAAAAACCAGCACCACGCCAAGGAACGCGATCAGGGCGCGATTGGATGTCAGGGAGGTTTTCATCGGCTTTCCATCCAGATTTGGAACCGTGCCTTAAGTTTTTCGGAGTTAAGGCAGACGGCCAGCACGAGCACGATGCCGTAGGCTGCCTGCAGCACGAACGTGGAGACGTTGAACGATGTCAGCATGTTCTGCAGCAGGAAGATATCCGCTGCGCCGATAAACGCCGCCGCTAGTCCACCGATGCCGCCGGCAAGGCTGACGCCACCCAGAGCCGCAGCCGCGACGGCGATAAGCGTATAGCCCGGCCCGATATTGGGATCTCCCGAACCGATCAGTGCCGTGAGCGCCAAGGCCGCCATGCCGGCGATCAGGCCGCCGAAGACATATGAGAGGAAACGCACGGCCGGCACATTGACGCCGGCCGTATAGGCGGTGCGGTCGTCACTGCCCACGGCCATCAAAAGGTCATAGAGCGGCAGCCGCTTGAACAGGAGCCAGGCGACGATGATCAGGCTGACGGGAATAAAGGACAGCGGCCCTGCAAAATCCGCGAGCCACGAGGGCACGCTGCCGGAAGGCGAGGGCAGGATCGACAGGGCAAGACCACTGTAGATCAGATAGGTCGCCAGCGTCGCGACGATCGGCTGGATGCGCAGGACGGCCGCGAGAAATCCGTTGATCACGCCCGACGCAATCCCCAGCAGCAAGGCGGCAGGGATGATGACCCACGGCGAAGAAATGCCGGCATCGCCCATCAAAACCTTGATGATGATCACGTTGATGAGCCCCATCAAGGGGCCGACAGAAACATCGATCGAACCGCGCCCGGCCAGAAATGGCAAGGTGGTCGCCAGCGTCGCCAAGAGCAAAGGCGCCGCAAGCCCGAGGACCGTCAGCCAGTTGCCTGGCGAAAAGCGCACGGGATTGAGAACGGCGTTGATCACGATGAGGACGACGAACAGGATCGCCGCAAGCCGCGTTTCGTTTCTCGCCCAGAAAGCAGGTTTGCTTGAGGTCTTGGGGGCGGTACTCATGGATGGCCTCCTTCCTGCCCGAACATGGCTGCCATCACGCGGTCCATCGTCATTGATGTGCGATCGAGAACGCTGCTGCACTCGAAATCCCGAAAGATCGAAACGGTGTGGCAGAGCTGGAGGATTTCCTCGATCTCGCTCGACAGGATGACGAGCGCGATACCGTTTTCCGCAGCCAGCTTGCGAAATGCTTCGTAAAACTTGAGGCGCGTGTTGAGATCAACCCCTCGGGTGGGGTCGTTGAGCAGCATCACGCGGGGTTTCAGGGCAAGCAGCCGGGCAAGCAGGACCTTCTGCTGGTTGCCGCCGCTCAGCGCCGAGATCGAAGCATCTGCCGAGGGGTAACGGATCGACAGGAAGTCGGTGTAAGACGAAAGCTCCTGTTTCAGGCGTTTGCGATCGAGAATGCCCGCAAACGAGAACCGCGGCATGGACGGGATCGCGAAATTGTCGAGGACGGATAGCACCGGAAAGATGCCGGTGGCCCGCCGGTCGCGCGGCAGGTAGACAACGCCGTTGCGCGCAGCCTCGTAATGGTCTTTGTACCTGGCTGAACCTGCTGTGCCGCCTTCGACGGTGACAGAGCCATCGCGTGAGCGGCCGAGACCTGCCAAAGCCAGCAGGAACTGTTCCTGACCATGGCCTTCGAGGCCTGCAACGCCGGCGATCTCGCCTGCGCGGATAACGCCGGATAGCGGCTTTCTGCCGGCCGAGAGCACAAGATTGTCGTAGCGCAGAACGATGTTCTCATCCGACATGGAGTGCGGCCTCCGGAGCCATGAGTTTGAGGAGGCGCGGAGCAGTGATGTCGTCACGTTCGAGCGTCTCGATAACCTTTCCGCTGCGAAGGACCGTGACGCGGTTCGACAGGCGGCGGACCTCTTCGAGGCGATGGGAAATGAAGATGACGATGTTGCCGGCGCCGGCATAATCCTCGATGGCATCGAAGACGAGATCTCGGTCGGCGTAGTCGAGCGCCGCCGTTGCCTCATCGAGCAGCAGGATCGACGGCAGGCGCAAAAACGCACGCGCCAGCACGACGAGCTGCTGGCTCGCGAGCGGCAAGTCACCAGCGGCTGCGTAAAGCGGGATGGGGAAACGTGAAATCTGCGCCAGCAGGGCTTCGGCAAGGGCCGCGCGCTTCGCCTTCGGAATGCGCCAGATCAGAGGGCCATCATAGCCGAGAAAGATGTTTTCCAGCACGGTGCGGTGCGGTGCGATCAGCACCTCCTGGAACACTGTGGAAAGACCGAGATCGTGCATGTCGCGCGGGCTGTGGGGCGTGACCGGGCGATCGTTCAGCAACACGCTACCCTCGGTCTGCGTGACCACGCCGGATAGGATTTTCAGCATAGTGCTCTTGCCGGAGCCGTTTTCGCCGAGAATGGTGTGAATTCCCGGACGGAAATCGACGGAGGCATCGCTGAGAGCCAGTGTTTCGCCGTATCGCTTGGTCAGGCCAACGGTCTTCAGTCCGACCGGTTCTGTCCGCAGCGGAGGAAATGCGCCACTGTTGTCTATCACGACGCGGTGGATGCGCGACGGGCCAGCCGTCTTTTCACCCTGCGTCTTTGTCATCTCATGCATTCATGTCAGCCTTCTGGCGGGCGCATCGATCGATGAGCCGCTGCCGAAGATCGGCAGCGGTCGTTTCCGTTCGGGTTACTTGGTGCAGGACGCCGGAACCTTGGAGAAGTCATAAAGCGGAGTTGCTTCGCCGTTGGTGAAGTAGGCGTTCAACAGGTCTTCCTGGAACGGATCCTGCGGCGGGATTGGGAAGATCGCGGCGGAGTCCGGCTTCATGCAGTCCTTGTACCATGTCGGCAGATCGGCCTGCGTAATGGTCGGCATCGGAGCGATGATCGTGTTGACGATCGGCTTCTGGCCGCTGACGACGCGAAGAGCGACACGGAAGGCATTCTGTGCGGCGACGTGAGGCGAAACTTCGCCGCCGTAGAACTTGAACGCATCCTGGTTCTCGTGCCAGTAGCCCAGCGCATCGCCGGAGATGGAGGCTGCGATCAGCGGTAGAGGCCTGCCAGCCTGCTGGAACGCTTCGGCAATGAAGCGGGCTTCCGAGCCGGTTGACCATACGGCATCGATCTGCTGCGGCGTCGTGGCGAGCGCCTGCAGAACAGCCGATTTCGTCGTGGTGCCTGTCCATTCGCCGCTGACCTTGCGGGCGACCGTCAGGTGGCCGCTTTCGGCAACGGCCTTCTCCAGTCCGTCATTTTCCTGCTGGACCAGCGGATGGCCGGAGATGCCTTCGACCTGCAGGATGGTGCCGCCGTTGGGCAGTGCCTGCGCGATGCCCTTGCCCATCTGGTATCCCCAAAGGTTCTGGTTGTGCATCACGTTGATGGCGGTCGGGGTCGTGACCGCGCCGGCCGACGTGATGACCGGAATGCCGGCCTTGTAGGCATCCTCGATGACGGTATTGAGCGCTGTCGACGAGCCCGCGATGGTCGTGATGACCGAGCAACCCGTTTCGATAAACGAGCGGATCTGCGAGATCTGTTGCGTGGTATCGCCGTTGGAGTCTGAAACGATGAATTCCGAGACGTCGCCGGCTTCCTTGGCGCCGTTGACGAGACGGGCGAGTTCGTCGTTGAAGGTCACGCGCCACGGATTGCCCATGTAGGATTCCGAATGGCACCAGCGCCATGGCTTGGCCGGCGCCTTGAAGTCGGCAAACCGCGCGGGGCCGACATCGACGGCATCCGTATAAAGGGCGCGTGCATTCTCCGGCAGCGCCTGCAGCGCGTCGGAACGGGCGTCTGCATAGGCCGGAAACGCCGTAGATGAAAGCAGGGCAGCCGCAAGCAGGGTCAGGCCGGGGCCGGATTCAAGTCTGTTCATGGATTTTCTCCTCCGCGGCCTCCCGTGCCGCTCTGGTTTACCAGTGAATTTCCTATTCATCAGGATCGCGATGGTCAACGTAAAAGTTAGCGCTAACCCACAAATCACGTGAATCACGCCACAAGGCTTCATAGTGCCGCAATGCAGCAACAGAATAGTTAGCGCTCACTCTGGACAAATCGAATTTTGTCGATATGTTCGCGGCCAACGTGAACGGACATTCGAAGGACGATTTCTATGGGTATCTTGTCGGGTATCAGGGTGTTGGACTGCTCAATTGCCATGGCCGGCCCCTTTGCAGCCCAAAGGCTCGGGGATCTCGGCGCAGACGTGATTAAGGTCGAGCCGACAACCGGAGAATGGCAGCGCCATGTCGCGGCCGGCGGTGCAACAGGCAATCGCGTGAACGTCTCCTTCCTCTCGCTGAACCGGAACAAGCGCTCACTTGCCGTCGATCTGAAATCCGAGGCCGGCAAGCAAGTCCTGCTCGATCTGGTGACATCGGCCGACGTCTTCCTGCAGAATTACCGTCCCGGCGTCGCAAAGCGTCTTGGCGTCGATTACGAAAGCCTCTCAAAGATCAACCCGCGTCTGATCTACGTGTCCATGTCCGGTTACGGCGAGGATGGTCCGTATGTAAACCGTCCGGGACAGGATCTCGTGCTGCAGGGCCTGTCCGGCGCGATGCTGTCGGCGGGACGCGAGGGTGAGGCGCCAACGGCTGCGGGCCAGTACCTGGTTGATGCGATCACGGCATACACCGCCTTCGAAGGCGCGCTTGCCGCCCTGTTCCACCGTGAGCGTACCGGCGAAGGACAGCTCGTGCAGGTCAACATGCTGGATGCGATCACCACGATCCAGATGCAGGAACTCTCGGTCTTCACGGTCGGCAAGAAGCTGCAGCAGCGCTCTGCCGAGCCGCATGCCCATGTCTACATCCGCGCGCCTTACGGGGCATTCGCGACCAGCAACGGCTTCATCATCGTCGCGTTCCCGAAGCTGAAGACGCTCGGCGAGGTCATCGGCGAAGACAGCTTCCTGACGATGGACGACGAGATCGATACCTGGAAGCGGCGCGATGAAATCTTCGCCAAGACCCGCGACAGGCTGAAGGTCAAGACATCGGCCGAATGGCTTGAATTGCTGCGGGCAGCCGATATCTGGTGCGGCCCGGTCTATGGTTACGCCGACCTCGTTGAAGACGAGCAGGTGAGACACAACGGCACCTTCGTCGAATACGAGCATCCGACGGAAGGCAAGGTGAAGACGCCAGGTTTCCCGATCAAGTTCTCAAAGACGCCTTCCACCGTCGAGCGCGGTGCGCCTGTCACTGGCCAGCACACGGAAGAGGTGTTGCGGGAGGCCGGTTACGACGAAGCGACGATTTCATCGCTGATCGCAGCCGGCGCCATCGCCAAGGGAAGCCTCTGATCATGACGACGATCAAGGCACTGACCTGGGACCACCCGCGCGGCTACACCGCGCTTGCCGCCGCTGCAAGGCGCGAGGATGTAATCGCCGCCGGTCTGGATATCCAGTGGGACAAGCAGCCGCTCGAAGGTTTCGAATCCCATCCGATCGCCGATCTTTGTGCCCGCTACGACCTCGTCGTGCTCGACCATCCGCATGTCGGCGAAGCCGTCGGCGGCGATTGCCTGCGCTCGCTCGAAAGCGTTTTCGGCGAGGATGTCTTGCAGGCGCTCAGTGCCGACAGCATCGGGCCGTCGCTGTCGAGCTATCGGTACGCCGGACAACATTGGGCGCTTCCGCTCGATGCCGCGACCCAGGTTATGGCGCTGCGCGCCGATCATGTTGAGGGTGGCGCACCGGAAACCTGGGATGCCGTACTCCATCTTTCGCGCCAGACCGGCAAGGTGGCGCTGTCGCTGGCCGGGCCGCATGCGGCGCTGAGCTTCCTGTCGATCGCCGCCGCTTTCGGCGAGCCACCGGCCGAGGCCGATCCGGACGTGCTGGTTTCCGCAGACACGGGCCGGGCTGTCTATGCGCTCATGGCCGAGCTTGCGTCCCATAGCCCTCGCTCGGTCCTTGCCAAAAATCCGATCGGTATTCTCGGGCATATGGCGCAGGAGAGCGATGTCGTTCTTTGCCCGCTCGTCTACGGGTACGTGAATTATGCGGCGCCGGTGGAAGGACAGGCCATCACGTTTGCAAATGCGCCGCGCCGCATCGCAGGCGGCCGTCCGGGCTCGACGCTCGGCGGAACCGGCATCGGCATCTCCAGGCGTTGCGAGCCGACGCCGGAACTGAAGGCGCATCTGCTCTGGCTGATGGGCCGAGAAGCGCAGATCGGGTTCATTCCCGCCCATGAGGGGCAGCCGTCACGCCGCGAAGCGTGGCACGATGTCGGCGTGAATGCCCGCTGGGGCAGCTTTTACGAAAACACCGCCGTCACCCTGGAGCAGGCGTATGTGCGGCCGCGCCATGATGGCTACATCGCCTTTCAAAGCAAGGCGTCGGCGCTTTTACGTGAGGCGTTCGAAACCCGGGTCGATGCGTCCGGTGTGCTGAACGGCCTGCAGGACCTCTATCAAGCCCACCGTCGGGTCGGCGAAGGGCGATAGGAGAAGATCATGACGGAAGAGATCACATTCGAGGTGGATGGCGCGATCGCGACGATCACCTTGAACCGCCCGGCCAAGCTTAATGCTGTGACGCCGGAGATGGCGGATGCCATCGTCGCGGCAGTCAAGGAATGTAACGACAGCGACACGATCCGCTGCGTCATTCTGACGGGAGCAGGGGAGCGCGCGTTTTGCGCCGGCTCCGATATCCGCGAACTCGATACCTATGAGACGCCGTGGCAATTTCGCAATCGGCCGGACTATTGCGACGCTTTTCATGCGTTGCTGAAGCCGACGATCGCCGCCGTGAACGGCTACGCATTTGGCGGAGGCCTTGAAGCGGCCATGGCCTGCGATATCCGCATCGCCTCTGAAAACGCGCAGTTCGCGGCCCCGGAGATCAAGCTCGGCTGGATCGGCGGCGGCGGCATGGCGGCGGGGCTTGCCCACTCTATCGGCATGTCAAATGCCGCGATGATGATCATGACCGGGGATCCGATCTCAGCCCAGAAGGCGCTGCAGTGGGGCCTCGTCAGCGAAGTCGTGGGGATTGAGGAGCTTCTGCCGCGCGCCCGTGCCATCGCCGAGACGATTGCCGCTCGGGCGCCTATCGCAGCGGAAACAGCCAAGCTCAATCTTAAAGCCGCCGTCTCGATGCCGCATGACAAAGCCGTCGAATACGAACGGGATCTCCAGACGATATGCTTTGCGACCGCGGATGCGAGGGAGGGTCGTCAGGCCTTCAAGGAAAAGCGTCCACCAGTCTTCCTTCGACGTTAAGCGTGAGCATGACCGCGAGGATCGACCTGTTGGTACGCTCAACCGCGAAGACATGACCCAAGACAAGATATTGATACTGGCTTTCAGGGAGAATTGATGAAGATGAGCGGAATTTCGAGTTTTGAGACGGGGACTTTCGTCGGACGCGTATGGTCTGCGGAGGCAAAGGGCCCGGTCGTAGTTACGATCCGCGATGGCCGTGTCTATGACATTACCTCCCAGGAAAACGCGACGATGCGTGATCTGCTCGAGCGCGAAAATCCCGCATTCTTTGTACGCGGCATGAAAGGTGCGGATATTGGTTCGCTCGAAGAGATGCTGGCCATCCGCGAAGCAGACCTTTTCCAATCGCATCTTCTTGCTCCCATCGATCTTCAGGCGATCAAGGCTTGTGGCGTTACTTTCGCCCGGTCGATGATCGAGCGCGTGATCGAAGAGCGCGCCGCTGGAAGTCCGGAGCGGGCTGCGGAAATCCGGGGAAAGGTCTCGCAGATCATTGGTGCGAGCCTTCGCGATCTGAAAGCGGGTTCCGAAGCTGCCCAGAAGGTCAAGGCAGCCCTGATCGAGGAAGGATTGTGGTCGCAGTACCTTGAAGTCGGTATCGGCCCGGACGCTGAGGTCTTCACCAAGTCGCAGGTGATGTCGTCGGTCGGCGTCGGGGCTGCAGTCGGGCTTCACCCTATTTCTAAATGGAACAATCCCGAGCCGGAGATCGTACTTGCGGTTGACAGCCAAGGCCAGGTAAAGGGCGCGACGCTCGGCAACGATGTTAATCTTCGCGACGTGGAAGGACGCTCTGCGCTTCTACTGGGCAAAGCCAAGGACAACAATGCGTCCTGCTCGATCGGCCCCTTCATACGTCTGTTCGACGACACGTATTCGATCAATGACGTTCGTAATGCAGAACTCGACCTCGTCGTCGAGGGCGAGGATGGGTTCGTGCTGCGTGGCAAGAGCTCGATGAAGGAAATCAGCCGCGATCCTCTCGATCTGGTGGCGCAGACGCGTGGCCGGCATCATCAATATCCGGATGGCTTCGTGCTTTTCCTGGGCACGCTTTTCGCCCCGGTTGAAGACCGCAATGCTCTTGGGCAGGGGTTTACGCATAACGTGGGCGACGTGGTGACGATCTCGAACAGCCAGTTAGGTGCTCTCGTCAATCGGGTCAAACTTTCCACCGAATGCCCGCCGTGGATTTTTGGAGCATCACATCTGATGCGAAACTTGGCGGTTCGTCGGTTGATTTAAATTTTCCGATGCAGCGATGGTTGGAAATGAGCGGGGGTAGCTCTGCCGCAGTGAAGTATTCGGGCGCGAATACCCAGTAGAGTTCCATAATTCTGTTATGTCGACCGTTTAACGATGTTAACGCTTTACCCGTTTTCGGAAGCAGGGGTCGAGAGTTCGTATCCCTTCACACCAGGATTTTTGTCAATTGTTCATTCGAGTGGCATCGAATTTCTCCTTCGTAGGCAGATCCACGGTCTGAGCCCATAGCAATTACCGGCCCGGTTCTCGGGCCTATACAACCTCACATCCGGTCGCCGCTCTCACGCGGCTGCACCATTATCCCGCTTTCGACCGGCACGGGCTCAGGAGAACGGGACCAAACTCAAGGTCGGCGTTGAAAGCCAAAAGGATTCCCGGTCCGTTCACCTGGATCCGTCAGGGCTGATCAGGCCCTGGGGATTAGAAACTGTGTTTCGCAGCAGTTTGTCTTTCAGGCGGTTTTCATGATTGCACCTTCGATGACGCCGCCGGAGCTCACATACTTCCAGAGGGCCACGAGCAGTTTACGCGCGAGCGCAACGATCATCGGCGTCTTTAAGCGGCCGGCGTTCCGCGCGATGCGTTCCTTAAACCATAGCGTTAAAGTCGATCTCGGTTGGTGGCGCAGCCATAGCCAGGCGAGTTCGACCATCGTTGCCCGCAATCGCGGATTTCCCGCTTTCGAGACCCCTTGTTCGCGATTGACCTTGCCGCTTTGCCAAGGGGACGGCGCAAGGCCCGCATAGGATGCGATTTTGCCGCCGATTGTCGAAGTGTCGGAACAAGCCTTCCGTGTAAAGTATCGTAGCGAACTCTGGCCCTATTCCTTTGATGCCTAAAAGCGCGGTCGCCTCTTTCGGCGTTTCCGGCGTCTCCTGAACGATCAAGGCATCTCGCTCGGCTTCAACAGCCTTGATTTGTGTGAGCAACAATTCGAGGCGATCGAGTTCTCTGCAGATTTCCCCTTTCAAATGCTTTGAGAGTGGCCGACCAACGCCAGTCCGTCGCTGGTCGCAGAGCGGGCGGTATCGCCAGCAAGCCGTTTCTTGCCTGCTTCGAGGAATTCCTTCGACCAGCTATAATACAGGCTCTCGCCAATCCCTTCACGGCGGCAGATCGCAGCAATGCTGTCCTCGCCACGCAGACCGTCCAGCACGATGCGGATTTTGTCCTCAGCCGAATGGTGCTTGCGGGTGGCGCGGCGGATGTCTTTGATAACCTGTTCGGCCGCCGGTTTCTGCGGCCCGGATTTTTGTCTCATCTTCGCTTCTTTTGCGTGAGCTACGATGAGCCGAAAATCCTCTCTTCTCAATTAAACCAATTCTGTCTCATGGGCGCTGATGTCGGACAGTGGATAGCCACAGCAAGCCAGATTGCCGTGGACCCAAAGTCCGGAAAGGTTTTCTCGAAAACCGCTTGACAATCGTCCAATATAGCGATCAATTCCTGTTTACCGGATGCGATGTACGACATACCGGACTATTGGCTGGGAGGCCTACCTTAACAGTTTTATTTTTGCTTTGGGCACCAGTGGCTCAGGCGGAGCCGTGTGTTGTGAACTCACATAGGTAATCAGGACCATCGGCTCGATACAAGTTCAAATCAAAAAGGGGAACTTAAATGAGTGACAAGTTGACGACGACCCGCAGAACCGCGCTGAAACTGTTCGGCACAGGTGCGGCCGTTCTTGCAATGCCTTCGATTATTCGCCCGCGCCCAGCGTGGGCTGAAAACGGTGTCCTCAACGTCACAACTTACGACAAGTTCTTGCCCCAGGAATTCCTTGAAAAGTTCCAGAAGGACACCGGGATCGAAGTCAGAATCCGTCTGACCGACGACCAGGGAAAGCAGTATAATCTGCTAACGGCCGAAGGTGCCAACCCTTCAACCGACATGGTGACGGTCGCCGGTCATCGCTATTCTCAGTTCATCAGTTCGAAGCTGCTCCAGCCGCTCGACACCGGCAAGATTGCGAACTGGAAAAATCTCAACACCGCTTATCAGGATGCTCCCTGGGCGCGCATCGACGGTAATCTCTGGGGCTTGCCCATCTTGGCTGGTTATGAGGGGCTTGCCCGTAATGTCGACTATGTCAAGGAAGCGCCGAGCTGGGAGATCATGTTTGATCCGCAGTACAAGGGCCAGACCTCCTATATCGTCAGCGATTTCATGACGATTGCCATGCAGTATCTCGGCCATGACGGCGACTTCGTCACCTATGCCGACAAGCCGGAAATCGCCCAGAAGGCTACCAACGAAGCACGCGACCTGCTGATCAAGCACAAGGATATGGTCCGTAAGTACTATGATGCCGGTTCCGAAGTGCAGCAGATGTTTATCAACGAGGACATCTATCTCGCGCACTCCTGGTCGGGCCCGGCTGCCAAGCTCATCATGGACGGCCATCCGATTCAGTTGTCGGTGCCGAAGGAAGGTACGTTCGGCTTCTGCTACACGCTCAACGTCGTCAACAACGCGCCAAATGCCGAGAACGCCTACAAACTGCTCGACGCAATCCTGGCCAGCCCGGAAGTCGGTGCAGCCATGACCCGCCAGTCGGGCTACAGCTCGACGATGAACGGCGTTGCTGACTTGCTCAACGACCGTGAAAAACTCGCTTCGACGTTGCCTCAGGAAGAAGTCGACCGCATCATCTTCTTCTCATCGATCAACCGCGACATGAAGAACGAGATGATCGACCGCGCGACTGCAGAGGTCAAGGCGGCCTAACGAGGCCAAGCCTGCATAAGCCTTCACCTGCTCCGGAGCATTCGATGATCGCCGGGCAGGTGGCGGCCAAGGGCCTGCAAGCCTAACAACGCGCAATGACTGACCGCCGGTTATAAGGCGGCACCAGTTGGGCTGCGCCAACCGAGATTTTTTGATGGTGAATAGCAACACGATAGCCGGGGATGCGGCAGGGCGCAGTGCGTCCATACCCAAATACTCGACCGGCATAGCGCGGATCGTCAATTCCGCAATCTACCGGCACACGCTGGGAGCCGCAGTCGAGTCGCCGATCGGCCGCGTCATCCTTTTGGCCGGCGTGCCGCTGATCTGGCTGGTCATGCTGCATATCGGCCCGATTTATCAGATGCTGAAGATCAGTCTTCTGTCCCACTATCCGGCCCAGCCGGGCGTGGAATCGCATTTCACCTTCGACAACTATGCGATCTTTTTCAGGGAGTCGCTCTACTTTACGCCCCTGATCAAGAGCTTCATCTTTGCAACGGCCGCAACCGCCGCCACTTTGGTCGTGGTCTATCCGGTCGCCTACTATGTCGCCAAGATCGTCAAGCCGGAAGGCCGTTCCAAAGCGCTGCTGCTGCTCTTGGTGCCCTTCTGGGCTGGAGAGTTGATCCGCACATTTTCGGTGATCATGCTTTTGGCCAATCGCGGTGCCGTCAACGTGCTGTTGCGCGAAATCGGGCTGATCGACCGGCCAATTCCGATGCTCTACACTTCCTTTTCACTCGGTTTCGGGCTGGTTTACCTCATCTGCCTGTATATGCTTCTGCCGCTTTATTCGGCCATCGAGAAGATCCCGGGCCAGTATCTCGATGCTGCTGCTGACCTCGGCGCCGGACCGTTCACGCGCTTCCGCAGGATCATCCTGCCGCTGTCCAAGGACGGTATCGTATCCGGATGCTCGCTGGTGTTCCTGACCTGCATCGGCGTCTTTGCAACCCCAATGCTGCTCGGTGGCCCCAACACCGTGATGTTCCCCGAAACGATCAGCGGCTTTTTTCATGGCGCGAGCGACAAATGGCCGGTGGGTGCAGCCTTCGCTTTGATCATGCTGGTGACCGCTCTGATCGCGGCCGGTATCTTCATGCGCCTCGTCGGCGGCAAGAAAGGGAGTGCGATCTGATGCGCAACATGGTTTCCGACGCTCCGCGCACAACGCTGACCGCGTTCTACTGGGCCTTTATCCTCTATCTGCTGCTGCCGCTCACGCTGATGATGGCGATGAGCTTCAAGGACGCCAATTTCGTCGCCTTCCCGATCGGCGACTGGACGCTCGACTGGTACGCCAAGGTCATGCAGGATAAGCAGTTCCTGGAGGCGTGCCTCTATTCGATCATGATCGCTGCTGCCTCTACGCTCGCAGCGACGACGCTCGGCACCTGGATCGCCATGCTGATCGTCGCGGATGGCATACGCGGCCGGACGATCATCTTCGCGCTTGCCTGCCTTCCTGCCGTCGTGCCGGGGATGATTTCAGCGATTTCGCTGCGCATCTTCATCTCGACCATCGACATGCCGACGGGAACGGCAGCCATCATCCTGGGCCACACTGTCCACGCGGTACCGTTCGTGGTGGTGATGGCACTGACACGCCTTCGCTCCATGCCGCGCAACCTCGTCGATGCGGCGCGCGATCTTGGTGCTGACGGTGTCGTTGCCTTCTTCCGTGTCACGCTTCCCTATCTGGGACCCGCGCTGTTTGGCGGCATGATCTTCTGTGTCCTGCTGTCGATCGACGATTTTGTCCGCACCTTCTTCCTGGGCGGATACCGCCCGACGCTGCCCATGCTGATCTTTGCCAAGGTGCAAGGCGGCATGTCTCCTGAAATCAACGCAATGGCGACGATTGTCCTGGTGGTTACGGCCGCTGTCGGATTGTACGCCGAATTTATCACCCGCCGTGCGAGGACCCGCTGATGGAACCCGTCGTCCAATTCGACAATGTCAACAAGAGCTACGGCAAGCATGTCGCCGTCGATAACCTGAACCTGAGCATCGAGGCCGGCAAGTTCGTCACACTGCTCGGGCCGTCCGGTTGCGGAAAATCCACCTCCCTTCGCATGCTTGGCGGCTTCGAGACGCCAACGTCCGGCCGCATCATGCTGAGCGGCAAGGACGTGACGCGGGTTCCGCCCAACAAGCGCAACGTCAACATCGTTTTCCAGGACTACGCGCTGTTTCCCCATATGAGCATTGCCAAGAACATTGCCTTCGGACTTGAGCTGAAAGGCTTCGACAACCAGCGCATTCATCGCCGGGTGTCGGAGCTGCTGGAACTCGTGCAGCTTCAGGATTATGCCGCACGTCTGCCGGCCGAACTGTCCGGTGGCCAGCGCCAGCGCGTAGCGTTGATGCGCGCGCTTGCGCCAGATCCGGACGTGCTTCTGCTTGACGAGCCGCTTTCGGCGCTCGATGCCAAGCTGCGCCAGCAGATGCAGATCGAACTCAAGGCGATCCAGGAGAAAACCGGCAAGACCTTCATGTTCGTGACCCACGACCAGGAAGAAGCACTGACCATGTCCGATACGATCGTGGTGATGAACAAGGGCCGTATCGAGCAGATGGGCGACCCCAACACGCTTTACGGGCGGCCCGGCTCCGTCTTCGTTGCCAATTTCATCGGCGAAACCAACCTGTTGCGCAGCACGGTGATCAGCTCGGAGGGTGACGTTGCCGCTCTGAACTGGAATGGGATCACCATTACCGCTAATCCCGGCGGGCTCGCGCCCCGGCATGGCGAGCACCTCTACGTCGTTCTGCGTCCCGAGGCGATCCATTGCTCGGCTGCGGAGCCGGTCAGCGGGAACCGCGTCAAGGGCAAGATTCGCCAGCGCGTCTTCAAGGGCAACCATACTTCGCTGATGGTCGAAGTCGGAGGCGGAGCGATGCTCAACACGCTCGTACACCCGAGCGACGTTGCCCAGTTGGGCGGCGAAGACATCTGGCTCGGCTGGAAGCCCGAAACCACGACGGTCATTCCAGACCGGCATGCCCACAATTGATAAAAAGCCGCGCCCCGCATCCATTGGAATGTTGGGCAGAGACCAGCAGGGCAGTCAATGCGAACCACACGTTCCATCGACCGGCGGAGATGAACCATGGCCTATAACGTACACACACCGCTCCAATCCACGGCGGCGAGCCTGCCGGAGCTGGAACAGCGCGTGCGCGACGATCTTGCCTGCCTGTGCTATCCGCCGGCAAACTGGGTGGTACCGACGGTGGCGGACGGCAGGGAGAAGGTGCACGATGTCGTCGTTATCGGCGGCGGCATGTGCGGTCTGGTCGCCAGCTTTGCACTGATCGGTGCTGGTATTCAGAACATCCGTATCTTCGACCGCAATCCACAAGGCCGTGAGGGGCCGTGGCTGACCTATGCCCGCATGGAAACCTTACGTTCGCCCAAGCAACTGACCGGGCCGGCCTATGGCATGGCGTCGCTGACCTTCCGCGCCTGGTTCATTGCCCAGTTCGACAACGAGACGTGGGCAACCCTCGACAAAATCCCGCGCACGATGTGGATGGAATATCTATGCTGGTACCGCAA
This sequence comes from Rhizobium sp. Root1334, assembly GCF_001426665.1. Lineage (GTDB taxonomy): Bacteria > Pseudomonadota > Alphaproteobacteria > Rhizobiales > Rhizobiaceae > Pararhizobium. Next base: position 141,085 of record NZ_LMEY01000002.1, read on the forward strand.
GGTGCTCGACCTGCCGGTCGAGAACGGCGTCGAAGTCAAGACGATCCTGCCCGAAGGGCCGTTGATGCGGTTGACGCTGGTGGGCGAGGGCGTTCGTGAAAAATCGGTGCTCGCCCGCAAGGTGGTCATGGCAACCGGCCGCGACGGAATGGGCCACCCGAACATTCCCGGTTTCGTCGAAGGACTGCCGCAGAAATATTGGGCGCACTCGTCGCATGAGATCGATTTTGCCGCCCTGCGCGGCAAGCGAGTCGCGGTTGTCGGCGTCGGCGCGTCGGCAGTCGACAATGCCGCCGAGGCCCTGGAGGCAGGGGCGGCAGAAGTTCGCCATCTGGTCCGCCGCAAGGAAATGCCCTGCATCAACAAGCTGATGGGCATCGGCTCGTTCGGATTTACCGCTGCCTTTCCCCAGCTTGGCGACGCCAGGCGCTGGCAGATCATGAACTATTCGCTGCGCACGCAGACGCCCGCACCCCGTGGCTCGACGCTGCGCGTCAGCCGGCACCCCAATGCCTATTTCCATTTTGACGCGGCGGTCGAAAAGACGAGAATCGACGGTGATGAGATCGTCATTCAGACATCGCAGGGCAAGCCTGTGCACGCCGACTTCCTCATCCTTGGCACCGGTTTCGGCGTCGATCCGCTGGCGCGCAAGGAACTCGACGGTTACGCCGACAAGATCCGGTTGTGGCAGGACTGCTTCACGCCGCCGGCCGGCCAAGAGAATGCCGATCTGGGCAGATTCCCCTATCTCGCCAATGACTTCACCTTCCTTGAACGCGAGCCGGGGCAGGCGCCGTGGCTTGCCAATATTCACAGCTTCAACTCGGGCGCCACGGCAAGCCTTGGCAAGGTCAGTGGCGACATTCCCGGCATCAGCGAAGGCGCGGCATGGCTGGCACAGGAGATTGCCGCGAAACTCTATACCGAGAATTTTGACCAGTATTGGCAGCGGCTGCTCGACTACGACACACCCGAACTCCGCGGTGACGAGTGGACAGCATCGCCCTTGCCCGACAACACGCAGACGGCCGCCCGCAAGCAGGCATAAGAGGACGATAGCATGGCTGAAAACGAGGATGTGATTGCCGCGATCGCCGGCATTGAACCCGGCAGCGCGTTCGCCGAAGTCGTGGCGGGGAGGGCCGACATCATGGCGCTGACCCAGCAAACCCACGACGGCGCTTTGACACCGGAAAATCCTGGCGGCCTATCGCATGCAGAGCGCGCGGCACTCGCCTGGCGCATAGCAAAGATCAACGATCACAAGGGTTTCGAAGACCATTTCGAAGCGATGCTGGAGAAGGCCGGCGTGCCGGACAATGCCGCCCGCCTCGCCGACATCTGGTTCGACGGTGGCAGCGACCTTCGAACGAAGGCGCTTATCCGGCATGTCGATCTGGTCGCACACGCGCCCAAGGAGGCGACGCGCCGTGACATCGAGTTGCTGCAGGAAGCCGGGATTGCCGACGCAGACATCGTGCGACTATCGGAACTTGTTGCGTTCGTCAGTTATCAGATCAGGGTCGCCGCCGGTCTGCAATTGATGCGGGAGCTTGCATGAGCAACATTGTCCACGACTTTACCACCGACATCCCGGTCTGGAAGCCCTATGTGGCCCCGCTTGACCTTGCCGAGGCGAGTGCCGAGCAACTTGAGGCGCTGAAGATCACGCCGTCAAATACCAAGGTTTCGGACTATGTTCTTGTGCTTGCGCATGACGTCGAAACCCTGAAACACCGATCGCCGCTGTTCAACGCGGTGATGTACAACCGCGGTGGCCTGTCGCGCGCCGAGCGTGAAATCGGAGCGGTGGGTGCGTCCATCGTCAACCGCTGCATCTACTGTGCCGCCGTTCATGCCAGCCGCTACAATCAGCTGACCAAGGATGAGGACGTCATCGCGGCGATCTTTTCCGATGGCGCCGATGCTGAGATCGATCCACGCCTGAAGGCGATCCTGACATTCGCGGTCAAGCTTTCCAAATGCCCTTCCGATGCAAACACTGCCGATATGGCAGCACTCGTGGAGGCCGGTCTGGGCAAGGACGAGATCCTCGATCTCATTCTGTCCACATCGCTATTCGGCTGGGCCAACCGGCTCATGCATACACTTGGCGAGCCGATCACAGAGTGATTGGCCGCAACGCTTACGGGCTCGGAGAAGGGGGACAAAACATGCTTTCGATCAATCCGCCCGAAATCGGGCCACGCTTGCAGGCCTATCGAAAAGAACTCAATCTGACGCTCGCGGAACTTGCCGCAATGTCCGGTGTGTCGCGTTCGATGCTGTCGGAAATCGAACGGGGCAATGCCAATCCGACCTATGGAACGCTCTGGCACCTGACGCGCGCGCTCAAGATCGATCTCAACAGTTTGATCGGCGGCGCCAGCGAGGAGCGGGGCGGCGGCTCGATTATCGACCTGCAACCGGGGAACCTGACGCCGACCATTCGCAGCGCCGACGGCAGCTGCACGCTGCAGATCCTGTCACCAGCCAATATGGTTTCGCTGATCGAATGGTATCTCCTGAGCTTTGAACCAGAAGGGGAGCTAGCAAGTGACCCGCACGGAGCAGGTACTATCGAGCATTTGCACTGCACCAAAGGCGAGATCCTGGTCAGAAGTGCCGGCAGCACAATGACGGTGCGGGCGGGCGAGACGGCACGCTATGCCGCCGACGTGCCCCATTCGCTGAAGAGCGTTGGCCCGGTCGGGGCCGGAGCCTTCCTGGTGGTTGCATCCGGCGATGTCGTGCCGGGCGCACAACGGACGTCGATACGTCCAAAATGATGGCCGGGTTGTGCCGGTTCAATAGATTGACGAGAAAAGGAAATTGTAAATGCGGGTAGGTATTGTTGGTGCGGGTTCGATCGCTTATGGAACCGCTGCTCTTGTTGAGCAGCAAGGGCACAAGGTGACCTTGTGGTCGCCATCCGGCGAACGCACCAAGGCGTTGGCTGCTGGCGAAGCACTCGTTGCCGATGGGGCAATCAAGGGCACGTTCCATCCGGCCGTTGCAGCGAGCGCTGCAAAACTCGTCGCTGGCGCAGACGTGCTCGTCGTTGCGCTTCCGGCCTATGGCCACAAGACCGTTCTCGACGCGATCGCACCGTATGTTGCGTCACAGCAGACCGTTGTCTTCAGTTCTCATGCTTCGTTTGGTGCGCTGTATCTTTCACGCCTGCTCGCCGCGCGAGGCGTCGTCGCCACGATTGTTGCCTGGGGCACCACCGCTGTGACCGGAAGACAGCAGGGCCCGACATCGGTCAATGTGAATACAGTCCGCAAACAGGTTGACCTTGCAACAGTGCCTGCCGCGCGCAGTGCCGCCGGTCTCGCTGTTTGCAAGGAGCTGTTCGGCGATCGTTTCCTCGATCGCGGTAGCCTGATGGCGATCGCGCTTTCCAACCTCAACCCACAAAACCACATGGGGATCGCGCTCGGCAACATGACCCGCATGGAGCGGGGCGAAAGCTGGAGCCAGGGCCAGAACGTCACGCCGAACGTTGGACGTCTTCTTGAGGATCTTGACCAGGAACGGATCGCCATTGCCACCAAGCTCGGTCTTGATGTGCGCAATATCTTCCAGCATTTCCATCTTTCGTTCCATGTGCCGATCAGCTCGATCTCCCGGATGAACCAGGAAATGCACGAAGCCGGCAATGGCGGTAGCGGTCCGGCCACGGCCGACAGCCGATATGTGACCGAAGATGTCCCGTTCGGACTAGTTATGACGGCGAAGATCGGCCGCCTCGCTGGTTATCCTGCGGAGCTACATGAAGCCGGTGTACGGATTTTCTCGGCCATGTATGGCCGCGACTTCACCGCCGAGAACGACCTTCTCTCCGCTCTGGAGCTGGATGCGATGTCGTTGGAGGAACTGAAGGACCTCTGCCATAACGGGTTTCCCGCTGCTGCGGCCTGATCGTTATCGGATCCTTTGCTCTTGCGTCAGGTGGACTGCCGAACGCTGACCAATCCGAAGGAGGGGAGGGCGGTATCAAGCCCTCCTCATGGTTCTCCAACAAGGTTTTCCAAAACGCTGTTGCGCGAAAAGCGTCACCGGCTCAAGCGAGGTTGCATTTGCAATGACAAGCGCATTTTTGTCCCATCTCTCCACGGAGCTTTCCGGTTTGAAGTCATTGGGGCTTTACAAGTCGGAGCGTGTGATCGTGTCCAAGCAGGCTGGCGAGATCGAGGTTGCGTCCGGTGCGAAAGTTTTGAACTTTTGCGCCAACAATTATCTCGGGCTTGCCGACAATGCCGAGCTGATTGCGGCTGGCAAGCAGGCGCTCGATCGTTACGGCTACGGCATGGCCTCGGTGCGTTTCATCTGCGGCACCCAGGAAGAGCACAAGCAGCTTGAGGCGCGGATTTCCTCGTTCCTCGGACTGGAGGACACGATCCTTTATTCCTCCTGCTTCGATGCCAATGGCGGTCTGTTCGAGACGCTGCTTTCCGAGGAAGACGCGATCATTTCCGATGCGCTCAACCACGCTTCGATTATTGATGGCGTGCGGCTGTCGAAGGCCAAACGCTTCCGCTATGCCAACAACGATATGTCGGCGCTTGAAGAAGAGTTGAAGAAAGCCGAGGGTGCGCGTTTCAAGCTGATCGCTACCGACGGCGTCTTCTCGATGGATGGCATCATCGCCAACCTGCAAGGGGTCTGCGATCTCGCCGACAAATATGGCGCCATGGTCATGGTCGATGACAGCCACGCCGTCGGTTTCGTTGGCAAACATGGCCGCGGCTCGGCCGAATATTGCGGCGTCGAGGGAAGGGTGGATATCATCACCGGCACGCTCGGCAAGGCGCTTGGCGGCGCCTCCGGTGGCTATACGTCGGCAAGACGTGAAGTGGTGGAATGGCTGCGCCAGCGCTCGCGGCCCTATCTATTCTCCAACACGCTGGCGCCGGTCATTGCGGCTGCCTCGCTAAAAGTGTTCGACCTGATCGACAATGGCGACGGGCTGCGGTCGCGGCTTGAAGCCAATGCGACGCTGTTCCGCAGCGAAATGGGCAAGCTGGGCTTCACGCTCGCCGGTGAGGGTCATCCAATCATCCCGGTGATGCTCGGCGATGCGTCGCTGGCACAGGCTTTTGCTGCCAAGATGCTGGAAAAGGGCGTCTATGTCGTCGGTTTTTCCTTCCCCGTCGTGCCGAAAGGCCAGGCCCGCATCCGCACCCAGATGTCGGCGGCGCATAGCGAGGCGGATGTGCGCCGCGCGATCGCGGTGTTCGAAGAGGTCGGCAAAGAGCTGGGCGTGATCTGATCATTGCAGGGCTGCCCCTCATCCGCCCTGGGGCACCTTCTCCCCGCAAACGGGGAGCAGGGAGAGGCGGCAGCCTCCGTCGTCCCCTCTCCCTGCTTGCGGGGAGAGGGCTAGGGTGAGGGGCGGCGCGTAGCGCTTTAATTATTTGAGGACATGAAACATGACAAACATGATGAAGGCGCTCGTCAAATCCAAAGCTGAAACCGGCCTGTGGATGGAGCATGTGCCGGTGCCGGAACCCGGTCCCAATGACGTGCTGATCAAGGTGAAGAAATCGGCGATCTGCGGCACGGACGTGCATATCTGGAACTGGGACCAGTGGGCACAGAAGACCATTCCCGTGCCGATGGTCGTCGGTCACGAATTCGTCGGCGTGATTGCGCAGATCGGATCGGCCGTCACCAAATACCATGTCGGCGAGCGGGTATCGGGCGAGGGGCATATCGTCTGCGGCAAATGCCGCAACTGCCGCGCCGGCCGGGGGCATCTGTGCCACTACACCAAAGGTGTGGGCGTCAACCGGCCGGGATCCTTCGGCGAATATGTTTGCATTCCGGAATACAACGTCGTCGCCATTCCCGACGATGTGCCCGATGAGGTGGCGGCGATCTTCGACCCGTTCGGCAATGCCGTGCACACCGCGCTCTCCTTCGATCTGGTGGGCGAGGATGTGCTTGTCACTGGCGCCGGTCCGATCGGCATCATGGGCGCGATGGTCGCGAAACGCTCCGGCGCACGAAAGGTCGTCATCACGGATATCAATCCCATTCGCCTCGATCTCGCACGGAAAGTCGGCATCGACTATGTCGTCGATGCGTCGAAGGAAAACCTCGCCGATGTGATGAAGCGCATTGGCATGACCGAAGGTTTCGACGTCGGGCTGGAAATGTCCGGAGCCCCGCCGGCCTTCCGTTCGATGATCGACACGATGAACAATGGCGGCAAGATCGCCATTCTCGGCATCGCGCCGGCCGGCTTCGAGATCGACTGGAACAAGGTGATCTTCAAGATGCTCAATCTCAAGGGCATCTACGGCCGCGAAATGTTCGAGACCTGGTACAAGATGATTGCCTTCGTGCAAGGCGGCCTCGACCTGTCGCCGATCATTACCCACCGCATCGGCATCGATGATTTCCGTGAGGGCTTCGAAGCGATGCGCTCCGGCAATTCCGGAAAGGTTGTCATGGACTGGTAGGGGCGGGTGAGGGCATACGGACAAGGTTAATTGGGAACAAGCCGGGCGGCGGGGAGATCGGAATGCCAACTCATTCTTGCGAGAAGTCTTCCCCGCCGAGGAGCTTTGAATGATGAACATCGCGCAATCTGCAGACCCGCAGGAAAACTGGAACCGCCGGATGTTAACCTTGGCGCTTCCCATCATTCTTGCCAACCTGGCTCAACCGATCCTGTCATTGGTCGATACGATGGTGGCAGGGCATCTGCCGGGTTCGTCCTATCTCGGCGGCGTCGCGCTCGCCGGTGTGCTGTTCAATTTCCTGTTCTGGAGTTTCAGCTTCCTGCGGATGGCGACAACCGGCCTGGTTTCGCAGGCCTGGGGTGCCAACGATAGCGCTCTCATGCGCCTGCATCTGCTCAGAGCGCTTCTCATTGCCGCCGCCGGCGGTGCAGGGATCATTATCCTGCAAAAGCCGATCATCGAGATTGGTTTGGGGTTCCTAGGCGGCAGCGCGGCCGTCTATGAAAGCGCTTCGGCTTACGCTTTCGCCCGAATCTGGTCAGCCCCCGCCGCCCTTGGGAATTTTGTTCTGCTTGGCTATCTCCTGGGGCGCCAGCGGGTGATGGTTTCACTCGGCTTGCAGATCGCGCTGAATTTGATCAATCTCGCCGCGACACTGACGCTGGTCTTCGTTTTCGAGTGGGGGGTCGCCGGCATCGGCGCAGGTACGGCGCTGGCGGAATGGGCTGCTTTCATCGCGGGGCTTGTAATCGTCAAGCCTTTTGGCGCGCGCCCGGCGCTGGCGTTGCGGGATTTGCTGGATAGGCTTGCATTTCAACGATTAATCGCAGTCAACCGCGACATATTCCTGCGCAGCCTGTTCTTGCTGATCTGCTTCGGCTGGTTTGCTCGCAGCGGTGCCGCAGAAGGCGATGCCATTCTGGCCGCCAACGCCGTCCTTCTCAATCTCCATGGCATCACTTCGTACGGGCTGGACGGATTTGCCCATGCCACCGAAACCCTCGTCGGTTCCGTCATTGGCGCACGGCGCAGAGACGCCCTTGCCCGCGTAATCAAGGCCGCCTTCCTGTGGTCGGGTCTGGTCGCGCTGTTATTTTCGCTTTGTTATGCGTTCGCGGGTCCGTCGATCATAGCACTTCTGACCAACCAGGAAGATGTGCGCACGTCCGCCGTCACGTTCCTTCCCTATCTGGTCGTATTGCCGGTGGTCTCGGTGACAAGCTACATGCTCGACGGCGTCTTCATCGGTGCAATGCGCACAAGGGAATTGCGCAACAGCATGTTCATCTCGACCGTCATCTTCCTTGTGACAGCCTATGTGCTGCAGCAAATCTGGGGCAATCATGGATTGTGGGCCGCGATGATGGTCCTGATGCTTGCCCGCGCCGTGACGCTAGGGCTCGGCCTGAAGCATAGGGATTTTGTTGACGCGCAAAATTTCTAGGAGACCTGTGTACGGGACGCATCTCGCGTTGATTTTATGTGATCTTTTCGACTTCTGGGGTAAAGGGCGCGGAGATATCAGCGTCGACAACCTAAATGCTCATCCCAGACTTTGATGGTGCAGTCTTTTCGCTGGTTTGGAGGGATTCGCTATGGGACAGGTTCCGCACGGCAACGCCACGACGACAGAGGCAGTCCGTCGAGCAGTATAAAATAGTCAAGAGAGCTTGGGGCACTCTCCAAGCGCTACGGGATAAATCAGAAGACCGTGGCCAAAGGGCGTAAGCGCGCTTCTCGTCTGTTATCTTGGCAGCGGCGATAGTCGGTTGAGCCCGAGATGATGACCCTGCGCACCCATTCGATGATTTCCTCCCGCTTGGAGAATGGCAAGCTGCTGAAATCGTCCGGAAGACGCCATGCTAGTCGTCGACGTTCCGCAGCACTGATGTCATCCATATCATGGCGGTAAAGAGAACGAGACTGGTGCGGCAAGCTCGCCTTGAAATAGCCTTGCACCAGTCGATAACGCCGTTCGATGCGGGGCAGGACCTCGAAGCTCGTCAGAGATCGGGGCAAGCGTTCGCCCCGAATCCATGACAGCAGAGTTTTTTCGTCGAGGGTCTCGCACCGTCGAACGACGGCGCGGTAAAGCTGCCAGTAGTCCTCGCCGAACCGGCGCTTCTGATAAATCAGCACATCTTAAAATCTGGCCGGATCACCGGTCACCTCTAACAATGGCTCAGGGAGAGGACTAATCGGTTTCGGTTGTGGCCGTCTGGGCGCAGACGAAGATGGAGTGGGGTCTTGTTGGAGAGGATCTGTCCCCGGCCTGGAGCGTGGAGCAGTTTCCGACTTGCGCGGAACGGCGTTGTCCGATTTCGCACGTGGTTGTATGGATCGTATGTCCTCGGCGGAATGTGGCGCCCCGAGCCGGCGGATAATCGCGTCATGTCCCGGACGCAACTGTTTCTTCAACTCTGCCGTCAATTCCTTCAATCCCGCATACCTTGCCAATGGCCGTCCATGCGGCCATTCAAGATCGGTGGCGGCCGTCGATGGCTGTCGAGACCTATGAGATAGGGCTGAACGTTTTCCAGCACAGGCTTTGAGGTGATTGGAGCAACGCGCGCTTCGCAGAAGTCCGAGATTTTTCGTTGAAAGTGATGAGATAAGAGATCGTGCCTTGCCATACTCTTACTCCATTTCTCTCGGCACCAGTGCCGAGGGCGAGCGGGAATAGGACTGGACATTTAACAAAACGGTATTGCGGCAAGTGCGAGCATTTGCGCCCGGTGGTTAAAGAGCAATTCAGGGAGGCTAGAACTGACGAATGCAGCCCTAAAAACAATGGCATTTGTCATTCATTTGCATTGTGATACCGGTCAAAGTGGAGATCGATATGGCTGCAAATGCACTGGTACAAACTCGTATTGATGCCGAGGTTCGGGATCGTGCCTCCACGGTGCTTGGAAATATGGGGCTGACCGTATCAGACGCGGTTCGTATCTTACTCACACGAACGGCCAACGAGGGTGCGCTGCCGCTCGAGCTGCTTTCGGGCAGCGAGGCCCATGACGCGTGGTTTCGCACCAAGGTACTTGAAGCGCTGAACGATACTCGACCGGACGTCTCGGATGATGAAGTCGAGGTGCATTTCGCTGAACGCCGGGCGGCAGCCCGTCTCAAAGCAGCTGAGCGCAAATCGTGAAGCTTACTTGGTCTGCGTTCGCGTTATCCGATCGCGATGCCATCTTTACGTACATAGAATTAGAGAATCATCAGCGGCCATTTTGGTCGATGAGCGGATCGTTGCCGCCGTCCGCCGGTTGATAGATTTCCCCGCAAGCGGTCGTGTTGGCAGAATTGCCGGCACCCTCGAACTGGTTATTAGCGGTACGCCGGACGTCGCGGCGTATACAATCACCGAAACAGCGGTCCGTATTCTTGGCGTCCTACATGGCGCGCAGGAATGGCCAGACACTTTGTCAACGAGCTAGACTTTGTTTTCGATGCTGAGACACAACAGGTCGTTGGTTCGAACCAAATCAAGGCGTTCACTTGTAAGCTTCGCCCAATTTATCTCTTCGGGGCGGCTTTAGGCTTGGGTTGATACAGACGCCGTCTCACGTTCGACCTTAGGGCATTGCGGAGATCTTTGTCGACGATCGAAAGGTCGAACCATTCGGGATCAAAGTAGCCGCCGCACCACTGGATGGTTTCGCCATATTCGGGATGTTCCCGGTCGTCGATGATCTCCAGGAACCGCTCATATCCCGACACCCCACCAACGTCTTCGGGCGGTCGAGCCCTATCGCCAGCGATGCAGGCCCCGTGTTTGGGCGTGGTAGTGAGTGTTAAGAAGTCCTCGACCGCGACGGTGTGTCGCCAGCCGTCACCGAAATCATAGTGGTAACTGAAGACAGCCCCTTGCTCGAAGTCCAGCAAGCGAACCTCTCTCTGATCGAATACCCGAGGATCGTCGTCAGTGGCATCCTCTGTCAGGATCTCGACGTCTCCGTACCGAAGACCACCGATGCGGAACTCATAGAGGTGATAGTTCCACCAGTTGAAGCCGGCCTGAATTCCCAGATGCACATGCTCCAGGTTCCAATGGGCCGGCAGGAGCAGGCGACGCCAGACGTCCGGCTTGATCTCATCGATGGAAACTCTAACCTGTACAGCGTTTGCGGCTTTGAACATTGCCCGAATGAACAAGGTTTGCGGAAGGTCGTCAAGTCCGTCGCTCGCGCCGCCTGTCAGGATATTGTTAGGTGTCGTTGATTCAATTCTCACCAGAGCCATAGATGAGGTGGATAGCGTCGACCGGAAGATGCGCCTGGGGGAGCCGAGCGTGTTGGGGGAACAGATTTCACCGTCGCAGCGACAGGAAAATCTCCACCGTCGAGACCACCCGCAGCATGCTGACGCCAGTGAGGGTATGCGCGATGTCAATCAAGCATGACCATCTGAGCCGCCACGTGCCCCTTGAAGAACATTGAGAAGGAGGCGATGCGGGGAGGCAGGGCCTGATAGGGTGGGTAGCAGAGCGTCACACAGAGATCGGGCGGCGCCCACCCTTTCCACATATTAACCCGGCGCTGCTTCTCAAGTGGTCACAGCGCCGGGCGGAAACCTGAAATCCGCCATCACAGGCGCGATTGAATATGGTCGTGGTCGCTCCATCCGGAGTCGAGCGGTGCCCCAATTATACAATGGACGCCGTAAACGTCATAGTTGAGGTCTAGATGACCCCGAAGCTGGCCAGACGAGAGGGCTTCAATCAACCGGGATCCGAAGCCCCTGCGGGTCGGCGGCGTGACTTGTGGCCCCCCCGTTTCTTTCCACGATAACGTGAGTTGCGCGTTGGTATCCGAGACGTCCCATGACACCGCCACTTTTCCGGAACTGGCTCCCAACGCGCCATATTTTGCGGCATTCGTGGCCAGCTCGTGCAGAATGAGCGTGAGGGCCACGACGGCTTTCGGCGAGACGTCGATATCGGGGCCGCTGATGTCGAACTGTTCAGGTGGATAGGGAGACAATGCTTCGGAAACTGCGGTGCGAAGGCTCGCGGCCTCCCACCTGCCACGCGTCAGAAGGTCGTGCGCTCTGGCAAGGCTTTGCAAGCGGGCGTCGAAGGTGGCCCTCGCGATGTCGATGTCATTGGCGTCGGAAAAAGTCTGACGGGCGATAGCCGCTACCGTCGCAAGGACGTTCTTGACGCGGTGGTTCAGTTCACCGATTAGCAGCTCCTGCACGCGCTCCGCTTCCTTTCGTGGCGTAATGTCGCGGGCAATTTTTGAAGCGCCGACGATCCTCCCATCTGCGTCATAGATTGGTGAGACAGTTAGCGAAACGTCCAGAAGCCGTCCGCTGCTGTGCCGTCTGACGGTCTCATGGGTCTCTACCCGCTCTCCTGCCTTAATGCGGGCGACGATGTGCGTCTCCTCGTCGACGCGGTCATCTGGAATAAGAAGTGTGACCGACCGGCCCACAATTTCCTCGGCCGAGAAGCCATAGAGCTCCTCGGCGCCGCTGTTCCAGTCTGTAACCGTCATGGCGAGGTCGATGCCGAGGATCGCATCTTCCGATGAGGAGATGATCGACGCCAGGCGTTTGAGTTTTGCCTCGTAGCCGACCCGTTCCGTCGTTTCGTTAACGATACATAGAACGGCGAGCACATGCCCGTTTTCGTCGGAAACAGGCGAATAGGAAATGTCGAAGTACACCGTTTCCGGTACACCGTGCCGCTCGATATAAAAGGACCTGTCCTTGGCAACGACAGTCTCGCCGGAGTCGCGAACCTTGAGCAGAAGTGGTTCCAGGTCGTACCAAAGTTCGGCCCAGTTTTCTTTCGCCGGCCTTCCTAACGCCCTGGGGTGCTTCGTCCCGATCGATGGGGCGTATGCATCATTATAGATGGCAGTGAAGTCATCACCGCAAAACATCACGATCTGTGCACCGGATGGAATTGCGATATCGACGGCACACTTCAATTGGGATGGCCAAAACGACATCGGTCCAAGACTCGTGCTTGCCCAGTCATGGTTGCGAATGATCTCAACCATCGAACTCTGATCGGAGGTGGCCGGATGATTGTACATTGAAACCCCTCGCGCCTGCCATTTATTTGAAGGCTTCCGGTTAGCAAGTCAACGCATATTAAGGCTGAAACTCTACCCGTTTCAAGCGCAAAGCCTATTTTGTACATAGTGTTAGCGCAACACGCTAACTCGGGTGGGGGTTGGCGATTTGATTGCGCTCAAGGCTGTCGGTTGCGCCTTGGCGGGGTTGGCGGAGCGTATCCATTGCGGCGGCACTTGCGAGCTTTGTTAGACGGGAAAAGCGCCGGTACATGCGATAGTTGGGTCGTAGAAAATCAGGACGCTTGGTTGTTCAGCCCTGATTGTTGATTGCAAAGACGCATAGATTGAGGCGCTTCACACCCGATCGTACGTGAACGATGTAAGAAGGCTTGTGACGAAATTGCTGGCCTTCTCTTTGACGAGAACTTCGGTCCACTCGTCGGTTCCCCGCAGCATCAGCCCGGTGTAAATACTGTCGACGGCAGCCTCTTCGATGCGCTTGATATGCGCGAGGAATGAAGCCTCGTCGCCGGATCTATAGAGGTCGCGAACGACCATTCTCAGAATTTCCTGGATCGCAATTTGCCATGCGGTGTTGATAGCTTGAAGTTCACTGGTTTTCTCGCTCATCGGATCTCTAATGATTTCTGGCAGGGCTTGCCGCATGCCGTAGCGTCAGGCACAAAAAAAGGCCAGGCAATCTGCCTGACCTCGAGAGGTAGTTGCTTTCGACAGTGCCAGTACATCCGTGGTCAACGGAAAGCAGTTACCGATTATACGGCCTGAAGGTTGCAGGCAGACATCTTGCCCGACTTGTTGTCGCGCTCGAGATCGAAACCGATCTTCTGACCTTCTACGATTTCGCGCATCCCGGCGCGCTCGACTGCAGAGATGTGAACAAAGGCGTCTGCGCCGCCGTTGTCAGGCTGAATGAAGCCGAAGCCCTTTGTGGAATTGAACCATTTTACGGTGCCAGTGGTCATAGTAAACCCTTTCATAGCAATATAGATGACCGCAACGCAATGCGTTACGGATGACGATAGCGATCATTTTAAAGAGAGGGTTCGTTCAAAACGCGGTGCCAGTCGCGTGGTAACCAAAGCTCGGCAAGAAAAAATCGATAGCTCAGCTTGTAGCCGATTTGCACTGAGGCGTCAATGTTTGGTTTCGACAGTGATTTTCTGTAGAATCCTGGCGTCAATCTTTCGCAATATCTTGCGACAGGCAATCGATATTCATCAAAAAATTCACATCGCATGCTGCACGCATCACAGGCATCATTGAAGTTTTGAGAAAGGCAAATATAACATCAACGCGGCTCTTCTCCGGATGATGGGCGCCATCGATTTTCAATATGCGCCGAGCATTGTAGCGGAAGATAAATATGCCTAAACAGAAAAAGCCCGCTGTTGTCAGCACTGGTATCGCCGGCCTGAATGAAATCCTGCGCGGTGGGCTGCCTGCGTCGAACCTCTACATGCTACAGGGTGCGCCGGGATCGGGCAAGACCACAGCCGCGCTGCAGTTTTTGCGCGCCGGTGTCGAGGCCGGCGAGAGCTGTATTTACGTCACGCTGTCTCAAACGGCCGCAGAGCTCGAGGCAATCGCCGTGTCGCACGGCTGGACGCTCGACGGGATCCGGGTGGAAGAGTTGTCCACGTCGGGCGCCGTTAACGAGGCCGATGACCAGAGCATATTTCTGACCGCCGATCTCCGCCTGGACGAGACGAGAAAGACCATTGAAGCCGCAATCGAGGAGCATAAGCCTCGTCGCCTCGTTTACGACTCCCTCCTCGAGGTTCACCTGATCACCGGCGATAGTCCTCGCTTTCGCCGCGAATTGATCGCCTTCAAATCGTTCCTCGCAAAAAAGAACGTTGTCGCACTGCTGTTGGATACACAGACGCCGGGCTACGAACGTAGCGGCGAGGAGGTCGAGGGGCTTGCCCACGGCGTTATTCGGTTCGACAAGTCGCTGGAGGAATATGGGGGCGTGCGTCGCCGTATCGAGGTCTCCAAGATGCGCGGCGTGCCAATTGCCGACGGCTATCACGATATGGCTATCCGTGAAGGCGAGGGCGTTGTCGTGTTTCCCCGCATCATGCCCAGCGCGGCATCCGAAAGCTCCAAGCCGCAGCTCATCAAATCCGGGGTGGCCGAGCTTGACGAAATGTTCGGCGGTGGCCAGGAACCTGGAACCACTACATTGGTCATCGGGCAGTCAGGCACTGGCAAATCGACGATGTCTTCCCTTTATGCGACGGCAGCGCTCGAACGCGGCGAAAATGTCGCTCTTTTTCTGTTCGAGGAGCGGCTGGAGACTTTCTTTCGTCGGTCCGAAGGTTTGGGCATGGAGCTCAGGCAGTTTCACAAAGATGGCAAGCTCATTCTGCGAGATTTCAATCCCAATGAAATCTCGCCAGGCGAGTTTGGTCAGATCGTCCAAGACGCCGTCACGCAGAACAAATCACGGGTCGTGGTCATCGACAGCTTGACCGGTTACCTGAACTCTCTGCCCCATCGCGAGAAAGCGGTTCGCGACATCCAGTCGCTGCTGAAGTACCTTGCTCGCTCAGGTGTCCTGACGATGCTGATCGTTGCTCAGCACGGTCTGATCGGCCAGAATGTCGGCATCGATGTCGATGTCAGCTTTCTCGGCGACACTGTTCTGCTTTTGCGGATCATGGAGCATGAGGGGCGCCTTCGCCGAAACATTACCGTGGTCAAAAAGCGTCACGGTCCACACGATCTCAATATCCGTGAGTTGATCATCGAAAGCGGAAGCGTCAGTGTGGTTGCCTATAATCCCCTGCCTGATCCGAAATGAAGGCAGTCCCCACCGAAAGTGAGCTCGACTGGGTGCTCGTCCTTGCTCCCTTTCGCAAGGACGCCGATTACGTCGCTGCCTTTCTTCGGGAACAGAAGATCGAGGTCAAGGCTGCCAAGGCCGACGGCGATCTTGTCGAGCATCTCGCTTTGTCTCCGGGTATCATCGTCATCACCCACGAGGCACTCAACCCGGAGGTTGTTGCGCGGATTGCCGCCCATCTCGCCGAGCAGCCCGACTGGTCCGAAGTGCCCATCATCGTTCTTTTGGAGCGCGCGGCGTCCATTGCGCGGATTCGCGACCAATTGCTGAAGCCCTGGCCCGGCTCGCGTCTCTTATTTTTCACGCGTCCGATCGCGCCCCTAGAGTTCGTGAACGGGATCCAGTCGAATCTGTTGGTGCGGCTGCGCCAACGTCAGGTCCGCGATTCAATCCAGCGGGAACGAGAATTGCGTCTGGAGCTCAATCACCGGGTAAAGAATATCCTGGCGAGCGTCACATCGATTTTCCATATGACACGGCGCGGGGCCACGTCTGTCGATGAACTGGCAAGCGATTTTGCCGGTCGTCTGCAGGCGCTATCCAACGTCCATAGCGCTGTCTTCGAGGCCGGCGGCGAGGAGGTTTCGCTTTCAGCCGTCGTTGACCTGACGGTGTCTCCATACAACAGCGATGGCGTGAGCCGCATCCATGTCACAGGGCCGGATCTCGTTGTTAGCCGGGAAGCCGGAACAACCATAGCGTTATGCCTGCACGAGCTGATAACGAACGCCATCAAATATGGCGCCCTCTCACATCACGATGGGCATGTTGAACTCTTGTGGTCTGTTGCCGTAAACGGCAGTTCCGAACTCTCTCTCGACTGGACGGAAGTCGGCGGGCCGGCTGTGCGAGAGCCAACGCGGCAGGGTTATGGCACACGATATGTGCGCTCCGCGCTCGGATCGTTATTCGGCACGGTTCCGGAGATCGTCTTCGCTCCGGATGGTTTTCGTTTCTCAGTGAGAGGGTCGTTGGCCCGCTTAGCACGACAATAGATTGTGAGATTTTCGTCAATTACACACTGAATGGTCCTTTTCCGTAACACCCTGGAGGATAATCCGGTTCCTCCCTGGATCAATCCGTCTTTCCGCGCGTTCATCCGGTTCGCTTATTAAAAAAAGACACATGTGCAAGCGTCAACGGCGGAGAGTATGAGGGATGACGCAAACAGGGATCACAGTCGTTGTCGTCGAAGACGAGGCGCTCATACGGATGGATATAACAATCTCGCTTGAGAACGAGGGGTTCATCGTGCTCGAAGCTTCAAATGCCGATGAAGCTATTGACATTCTGAACGCCCATCCGGAGATCCAGGTGATGTTCACCGACATCGACATGCCGGGCAGCATGGACGGATTGAAGCTGGCTTCTGCTGTTCGCGACAGGTGGCCCCCGGTCAAAATCATCGTGGCTTCGGGCCACCGTCAATTGAGCGATGAGCTTTTACCGGTTAAGGGCAAGTTTTTCAGCAAGCCATACAATCATGCCCGCGTCATCGCGACGATGAGAGAAATGCTGGCGGCGGCGTAGGCATAAGCTGCGATCGGAAGCCCGCCTTTCGAGGCGAGCTCCCTGGTTTTCCAACCGCGCCAGAAATCCATGCCAGCGCCGGGTGGAAATGCCCGCGCCGCTTCTTGCTTCGGCTTTTCGGCGATCATCGCTTCGGATGTGACCAGCAGGGTATCCATCCGAGCAGGGGCGCAGGGTTTTGGGCGCCGTGTTTACGTCGGTTTGTCCCACGGCGCGGAAATCGGCATGCCGAGCAGCTCACGACAGCAAGCGAGCCTTTGCGCGCGATAGCGATTGCCGAGGAAGACGTAGTAGCGGATCCGATGGAAGTCCTCGGGCAGGACGTGTAACAGAAAGCGGCGGATGAACTCATCGGCCGATACGGTCATGACCTTTTGCCGATCACCGTGCCGATAATCCTTCCAGCGGAAGCGCACCGCGCCATCCTCGATATCGACGAGGCGATTGTTGGAGATGGCGACGTGTCCATAATTGGCTGGAAGATGAAGATGCAAGCGGATCAATAATGTAGATTGCCTAATGAGGGTTATGCACCTGAAAGAACGCGAGCTTTAATCCGTATGGCGCCGCCAGACGCGCTGCGGGCAGGGCTTTTGACGGCCGGACAGAGGGTTCGAGATCCTGCCTTGTCGGCATGGCGGCATCGGCAGGCTTCGGCATCGAATTGAACCCCAGGCCATGTGCGACCTTGCTGGCCACCGACTCGTCAACATTCATCAGATGGGAGACCATCTGCTCGCGGATCGCTGGCGTCTGTACCTTCGACAATTCGAAGATCAGCGCGGCGACGATATGGCGCTGCTCGGGCGGTGTCTGGCTAATGAAAAACTGGCGTGCTTGGCTATAATGGTCAGCGAAGCTTTCAGGCCGCAGCCGGACTTTTGGTCCCTGTTCTTCGGCGGGAAAATGGCGGTATCCCTGCACGGGTGACTCTCTGGGGCCTTCACCGAACGAATTCGGTTGGTAGTTTGCGCGACCGACTGGGTTACGCATGGCCATGTGGCCGTCCTGCTGGAAGTTCGCGAAGGGACACTTCGGCGCGCTGATAGGCAGATGCGTGAAATTCGGGCCGCCGAGACATTTCAACTGGGTATCGAGGTAGGAGAAGTTCCGGCCCTGGAGCAGTGGATCGTTGCTGAAGTCGATGCCCGGCGGCACGTTCTGGGTCATGAACGCGACCTGTTCGGTCTCGGCGAAGAAGTTGTCCGGCATCCGATCGAGCACGAGCCGGCCGACTGGCTGCGGCGGCAAGATTTCTTCGGGAATGATCTTGGTCGGATCGAGGATGTCGAAATCGAAGCTGTCAGCGAATTCCTGGTCAAAGAGCTGAACCTGCAGTTCCCATTCAGGGAAATTGCCGGACTGGATCGACTGCCTGTCAATCGGCGCGTCTCTCGACAGACTGACCGAATTCGGTCTGACTGGTTCCACTGGAAGGGACAAGGTGACTCTGGTCGTTCGTAGCATTCGACATCGGAAGGCTCCTTATCGTTACACTTTTAAAAGGGGATTAGGCGGTGTGGATTCCCGGCAGGCACTGATCGAGCTCCATGCGTTTGGGATCGGCAAGCTTTCAAGTCACGCCATACCGATTGTCTGTGGCGCTCATCGTGTGACGCCATACAAAAAGGCCAGGAAGCCGCCCGCTGCCGCAGCCGCGATCGGCTGAACCCGCACCTTGCTGCGGAACTCTTCCATCGCCAGGCGGCCCGCTCCCGAGGCTGCGGCGTGGAGCAAATCCTTTAACCGGGCGACTTCCAACCGCAACGCCCTGAGCTCGTCCTGATTTTCGGTTTTCCGGTCCGTCGCCGCCAGCGCCTCGTCAACGAGCGGTGCTGGCTCTTCGATCGGAGTGTCCGGTGCGACTTGGTCATCTGTCATGTCTGAACTCCTATCCGAGGTTTTTTACTCCGTCTTCTCGGTCCCCGCCGGTGCGACGGATTGCGAATCGCCGCCCGTGCCGGATTCAGCCGTGGGATCCCGGTCTGTTGGTGCGGTCTGCATGGTTTCTCCAGCAGGTGCAGTGTTGTCGATGACCTTCTGATCGGTCGGTGTGACCACCGCCTTCGTATCGGTCGTCGTGGTTTGCTTCGTTTCCGTGGCGGCGTCGTTGTCTACAGCCTCTCCATACATGCCCGCGATAGCCCAGGCGATGGCGGCGAGGACGAGGCCGCCTATCAGCACCATCAGTACTGGTCGACCAAGCAAGCCCTGCCGTGCCTGCACGGGCGTTGCCTCGACGACCTTCTGGGTCTCCACTCTTGAAACCGTATCGCCGCGTTCGTCTTTGTAGGTGCTCATCGGATATTTTCCTCTTTTTCACCTCCCGTAACCACTGGCGCGCGTGAATGTTCCGCCGCCTTCAATAGCCTGCGGAATGCGACATTCGCCCGATCTCGTCGAGAAGATCGTCGGCAGATGAAAGCGCCTCTCCAGATGGTGGCAAGACCGCAGCAAAGCGGGCAGTTCTACGCTCTTCCAGCCGACGCTCGCGAACTTGGCCATAACGCTCGCGCACCTCTGCGATATCGATCTCGCCGTCGATCCAAAGCTGCGCCAGCATCATGAAATCGGCGTCACCGTCGATCGGGCTGTCGGACGCTCTGGCCCTCTCGATCAGATATTGCATGAAGGCTTGTCGGTCGGTCGCGGTCATGTCTTCCTTCAACTCCCAATACAGTCCGATTTCGATATCGAGCACTGGCTTCCTAAATTAGGTCGAGAGGCTGCGCATGCTCTCAGGTCGATATCGCTTCGCGCTCGAGGGCAGCCTGACGAAAGACTGGCCACTGCGGCCAGCGCTCATTCCATAAGGCCTGCCGCCCGAAGGGCTTTCTCGATCGTCTGCTGGATTTCCGTTCCTTTTTCTAAAGAAAATGGGGGTTGAAAGGTGTTCGCTGGCGGCTCGTGCGACTTTCCGGGATCAAGGTTCACCCGTTTTTCGAAGGATGCGATCAAACCCCAGGAGCGGGCGATGTGCTGGGTCGAGGAGATGCCGACATCCAGCATATACGGGGCAGCTCTGCCATAGCCCGATGTAACATCGATCGGCGTTCCATGTCCCATCCCTCCGAGCTGGTAGAGCTCGAGGGCTTCGCGCCCGTCCGCGCCTCTCCAGACGATCCTTTGATGGCGGTCGAGCCGTTCGGTTGCGGGCGGCTGTTCCAGCTCATGCACGCCGTGCCACTGTTCGATGATCGCGGAAGCGTTCGCGGGGACGACCGTTTGGTCCTTTGTGCCTTGCCATACCGAGATCGTCGGCCAAGGCCCATCGTGCTGGGAAGCAGACCGAAGAAGCATCTGAAGACTATCCGGTCCGGGCAGGCCATGCCCGCGCATGCGGTCAAACGCTTCCGGAACCGTCGTCGCAATACCATAAGGGAGGCCTGCAATGATTGCGCCACCTGCGAAAAGCTCCGGATGCGTTGCGAGCATCACGTTCGCCATAGCTCCACCTGCGGACAGTCCGGTGATGAAGATGCGGCTCCGATCGATGTCGTATCGCGAGGTCACAGTTCCGATCATCTGACGGATGGAAAACGCCTCTCCCTGGTCACGCCGGATGTCGCCGGGTACAAACCAGTTGAAACAGGTGTTGGTGTTGTTGCTCCGCGTCTGCTGGGGGAACAACACTGCGAAGCCATAGTCGTCCGCGAGGCGAGACCATCCGGAGCCGTGGTCATACACACTGGCCGTCTGAGTACATCCATGAAGGACAACGACCAGTGGCGCGCGAGGCATGATCCCTTTTGGGACATGAATTTTCGCCTCGAGGGCGCCCGGGTTAGAACCGAACGAGCCTAGATCGATCAGCCTGTCATCGAACAGCGGGGAGAAACTGTGGGCTGAGCGCAATTTACCCAGTCTTTCAATGGTATCGGAAATAGATCGCATCTGGTGCTCCTAGCGGCCTTCGGCGAGAACCGCCCGATCCCAACGCAGTATGCGGCAAAAGGTTGCTGCGCTGCACAAATATTAATGGCGTGGCATTGTACTTGTTCGTGACCTGGCGGCCTGTACAGAACGCCAGCCACCAGAACGTAGCCGATCGCGGGCCTCCTCAGTAGTTGAAGGGTGAACCTGGGGGCGGCGACAATATGCCAGTTCGGCCTATTCCAGATTCTTGGCTTGCAGTATCGTTTCCACCTGGCCGCCGGGCGATGGTTGACGGAACTTAAGGGCTACCCACCGATGCAACTCCTCCAGACCTGCTTCGGTCGGAATATCATTCCTCAATAAGAGCTTTCATCATCAACGGTCTGGGGCTGCGAGCCGATGGCGACGCATCGCGTTCCAGGCGAGTCAGGTAGGAATGCATAGCGTTGGTACTCATACCCGTGTCTTGCGACGTGCTCCGACAGGCATCATACGATCGTTGGCTTAACCGAGGGAACTGATGTCGCCCGCTCTTCTGCCTGCTCATCGTCGACTTCGACCGGAAGCGTCCCATTAGGTGTGAGACCATCAACCGCCTTGGGAAGATCGCGCGTCAACCTGGTGAGGATTTCTTCCTGCGACAGACCGGTCCGCGAAGCTATGTCTTGGAGAACGTCGGGACCGAGAGCGTCCGACAGGGTGCGGTCATTGATTTCAGAGTTCGGGCCATCCTTGACCCAAGACTTGACCGTCTCGCCATGGCCGGTCTGGCTAAGCTGATCAAGCAGGCCACCGAGCCCACCGCTCAGGATGCCACCTGCGCCGGAGGTGCCCCTCAGCAAGTCGGCAAGGCCACCAAGCCCCCCACTACCGCCCAGTCCACCTCCCAAATCGCCGGGGCCGCCGGACTGACCTGCAGTGGCCGGATCGCTCCCGGAAGTTCCGCTGGGATCCGTGCTGCGCTGGAGATTCCCAGTGAGGCCCTTCAGCATTTCAGCGATTTTGTCCCGGTTCTGAAATCCGGCGACGGCCAGTACGCTGAGAAGTGCGGTCATTGCGCTGCGTGACATGATGATCTCCCGTATTTCGTGAACTGCTCACTAACTCGATCGGCGGCCTCATGTTCCGTCATGAGATTAATGTTGCAAATTTCAAAAGTTTTTTTCCCGTCGGTTACACGGCGATTGGAACCTTCATGACCTTCGAAGGTTGTCTGGCCCGAGGATCACTCAACGATCCTGCAAGGAGACACAAATGAAGAATCTGCTCATCGCAACGGCGGTCATCGCTTTTTCCGCGACGTCGACATTCGCTCAGACGGCGACCCCTACACCGAACCCTGATGGCGACACTCCGGCAGTCGCGACCCCTTCCGACCAGAACGCCACCGCACCTGTAGAAGGTGCGAACAGCTTCACGGAAGGCCAGGCCAAGGACCGGATCGTCGAAGCTGGGTATGCCGACGTCACAGAGCTGAAGCTCGACGACAAGGGCGTCTGGCAGGGTAAGGCCACGAAGGACGGCAAGGCCGTGATGGTGTCGTTGGACTACCAGGGCAACATCGTCGCCAAGTAAACGCAGCCAAGAACAACAACAACAACAAGGAGACACACCATGACCAAGACAGTCACAGGACTATTCGACCACTATTCCGATGCAACTTCCGCAGTCGACCAGCTCAAGGCGGCAGGGATTTCCGACAGCGACATCAGCATCGTCTCGAACAATGCGGATGGCCGCTATAAGGACAACGATGTCGGAGAAGACGCAGGTGCCGGCGCTGGCATCGGCGCGGCGGTTGGCGGCGTCGGCGGTCTGCTGACGGGGCTTGGCATCATGGCCATTCCGGGTGTCGGCCCGGTCGTTGCGGCTGGCTGGCTGGCCGCCACGGCTGCTGGTGCTGTCGCGGGCGCTGTTGTCGGCGGAGCTGCTGGCGGCTTGATCGGCGCGCTGACAGATTCAGGCGTCGATGAGCGCGATGCCCATGTTTATGCGGAAGGCGTCCGACGCGGCGGTACGCTTGTTACCGCCAAGGTCGACGAAGGGCGCGCCGCCGAGGCCGAGGCCATTCTGCAGCGGTCGAACTGGGTCGACCTGCCGACGCGACGGAGCGCGTACGAAGGACAGGGCTGGACGGGCTTCGATCATGCATCCGAACCATATAGCCAAGCGGAAATCGACGCAGAGCGCGCGCGTTACGCAGGCCGTGCGTCGTCGGTCTGATTTTTCAAAGGTTCAGGGCCGTCACGCGGCCCTGAACACTGATCGCTATCGATCGTTGCCGGAGGGTGTTGCAGCTCTTCTTTTAGATTCTGTGCGTCGACAACGCTTTAAAGCGGGTGATGCATCCATTTGCGTCACCCGCTTTGTCAAAGCACAAACAAATGAGGTCAGGGTCATGATGCAAGGCGGCAGTAAGACAATCGGCAGCAGGAGTCTTTCCCGCCGTGAAACTGAACTGGAGGAATATTTCGCGGACCTACCCGACGGGTCAATCGAACAAGAGGCCGACCCTCAGCCGCAAGCGTTCGACGATCGACAATTTCAGGAAGAACTCCGTCGGCTTTCTGCTTACGTGTCTCATCTCAAGCGAAGCATATCGGAATTCGCGGAATCACCGAGACTCTCACCAGAGCCGGCGCGCCCGCAGCCGAACTATGCCACCAAGATCGCCGGGCTAGTGGGCGTATTGATTGTGGGGGTCGCAGTCGGTATGACCGCGCGCCTGTTGGCTGGACGCAAATGAGCCGGCGCCTGGCAAGCCGATACAAACCGCACTGACATGAGGGTTCTCCTAGGTTGATGCATTGCAGCACTAAGGATGAGATATTCTCCAAAGGATATCGTTGCACCTGCGGCAGGCGTCGGGGCGACCCCGGGCTCGGCGACTCGGCCGAAGGGGAAGCGCTTCCGTACCACCGCATGCTGGGATGGTGCAGGAGCGGTTAAAGCTGAGCCTCAGGGAGAGATTTTTACCCCTTGGGTTTCTGCTTTGTACCGGCGCTCTTTCCATCGGAACTCTTGGAACGCTCCTCGAAACGTTCAGCACCCTTGGCCAAATCCGAACCCTTTCGTGCCTCCACCTTCTTCTCTTCCTGTGCAGGGCGTTGGTGCGGGGATCAAATTTCAACGTTTTGCAACTATGTGGCTGCGATCGAAAATAGCACGATTGATCCAGCATGCCGCACAAGCATAACGCCGCCCGCCGCCATCACTTCGGTAAAATGAAGTTCAAAGTGACGAACTGGGCGGAGTATGAGGCGGGTCTTCGCCGCCGTGGCAGCTTGACCCTTTGGATAACGCCGGAGGCGCTGGCGGGCTGGGCAGCGCCACGTCGAAAGACGCGTGGTGGCCAGCCTCTCTATTCGGATCTGGCGATCGAAACTACGCTGATGCTGGGCATGGTATTCGGATTGCGTTTGCGCCAGAGCGAAAGGCTTCTGCGTTGATGGGATTGGAGTTGCCTGTGCCCGATCACACCACGCTGAGCCGACGGGCCAGAACCTGGAAACCATCGGCCGGAGGCAACGACCGGCAGCATGTGGCGGACGGCGCCATTCACGTTCTGTTCGACAGTACGGGGCTCAAGGTCTATGGCGCGTGCCAATGGCTGGAAGAAAAACATGGCGTAAGGTCCCGGCGTAGCTGGCGAAAACTGCACCTGGCTGTTGATGCCGACAGTGGCGAGATCATTGCTCATAGTCTGACAGATCCGTAAACCGGCGATGCCTCGCAGCTGGAACCTTTGCTGGATCAGATCAAGGATGAAATCGACCAATTCACTGCCGATGGAGCCTATGATGGCGATCCATCCTACGACGCAGTTCTGCGCCACAGCGCAGGCGCGAGGGTCGTCATTCCACCGCGCTCGAACGCTGTTGAAAGGCCCAACGCCCAGGCGTCCTGCCAGAGAGACGCTCACATCGCATCGATGCAGATCGATGGTCGGCTGAAATGGCAGACGTCCACCGGCTATGGCAAACGGGCTTTGGTTGAAACCGCGATGGGTCGATACAAGGGCCTCATCGGTCCGCGGCTACGTGCTCGTTCATTCCGTGCGCAACAGACGGAAGCTGCGATCGGCGTCGCCATCCTTAACCGAATGCTTGCCTAAGGACGCCCGAAATCCGTTCGTTGCCAAGCCTCGATGGGAGCAACCCAAATAAGCGGCCCATCAAAGACTGAATTCCGCACATTTGCTGATCCCCGCACCAACGCTGGGCCAGTCGGGATGGCCGTTCAGGATCGGTGGCCGCTTGCGGTAAATGATCAGGCTGATCAGATAGGGGCGGACATTTTCTAGCACGCGCCTTGAGGATATCGGCAAAATACGTACCTCGCAGAACTTCGAAATTTTTCGCTGAAAATGACGTGATGAAAAGTCGTGTTTGGGCATGCTCATTCCATTTCTCTTCGGCACCAGTGCCGAGGGCGAGCGGAAATAAGCGGTGGCTTTTAGCAAAGCATGTATGGTTGGCGCGCCCACGCCGCCGTTTGCAAACGTCGTGAATGATATATAAACAGATCTTAATTTTCAAAATGGTCCGTATTTTTATCTTTCTCATTGACTGGACGAGATGATTTTGCGCACCGAAGCGCCGAGCCCGATCAGCATATCGTGGATACGTGGTCGCGCAGGATGAGGATGCGTGCCTCCTCGATCTGCACAGGCAGGTGGCGATTGCCGAGATGCCAGGCGAGTTCCATGAGGTGCAGGCGGTTCTTCGGCGTCACTTCGTAGAGCGCCTCGTCGGCGGCGATCACCTCGATCGTTTCGCCAGTCTCCGTCAGGAGAAGATCACCGTGGGCGAGTTGCACGGGCTCCTTGCGGTCGATCATGACCACATCGTCATGCTGCATGTGCAGGAGCTTGCGGCGCACATGGCGCTGGTCGTGTACGAGCACGACGATGTCGATGGGCGTGCGGCTTGCGCTGCTGTCATTCGGCAGGATTTCCGTTGAGCGATAGGGCAAAGATGGCCTCGTTTCAGCTTGATATTCGGACGACGGGTCAGGATGGCGCCGTTCCGGGCGCGGGCGCGGTTTTCCTCCGGTGTCGTCGATTCAGCCAATTCCCTCTTGGCGTTCTTTACTGCCAAGCGGGTACCGGCGTTGATTCTGCCCGAAAGCTGCATCCAATGCGAACGCGACACGGCTATGATATGCTCTTCCGAAAATCTCTGCTTCTTCATAAGTCCATCCTCAATGAGACTGAGCGCGTGATTTCGTGCAGTAGAGAAACGACCTGTCTTGACGAGGTCAAAAACCCAAACTAGGATTCTGTTAATGACGCAGACTGTTCGGAAGCGTGCCGTATTCTTCATTGGGGGCTACGAACCAAAAACGCCAAAGGCGTTTTTCTACCGGCTTTTCAAACAAGTTTCTCGCTTCGACAAACTTTGGGGCTATCACTCGGACGTCTCATCCGTCGAGGTAATACAGGACAATGAGGTCGGCGTCGTGACCATCTCAACAAGCGCGGTCCAGGAACAGTGGTCAACAACAACTGATTTCAATTTCCTGTGCTTGGACAAGATCGTGCTGCGCGACTTCGCGCGCCCGATGCCTATGAGACTGTTTTATTATCTCCGCGCATTTGCCGATTTTTTGAGTTCCGGCGCCGCATTCCGTTTCTTCAGCAAGGCCTGGCGGTTTGGGCTCTATTTCGTTTATCCATTTCTCATGCTGACAATGTTTGCCGTGGTCGCCTACATTTTCGCGCACTTGACCTTCCATTCGCTTGGTCTCGCAAGTGGACTGGTGGGTATGTTGACTTTTGTTCTGGCTCTCCTAGTGGTGGGGGAGCGGTTGTCCACAAATCATCTGATGGATTTATGGTCATTTTCGCTTGATTTCCTCCGTGGAAGACGGACGGACGCCGACGCGATATTGCAGCGATTTGGTGAGACCGTCGTCGCGAAAACAAAGGGTGAAAACTACGATGAGGTCATTTTGATCGGCCACAGCACGGGTGGCCTGTTGATGATTGATGTCGCCGCACGCTGTCTTTCAATTGATAAGGAATTTACAGGGTCCGCACCAAAAGTGGTTCTTCTCACCTTGGGGTCGACGGCACTTAAGGCCGGCTATCATCCAGCCGGTAAGATTTTCCGAGAATCCGTCGAACAACTCATTAAGGATGATAAATTGGCATGGGTGGAAATTCAGTGTTTGACTGACGCCATTAATTTTTACAAGACGGACCCAGTTGAGGAAATGGGCCTTGAGCCGAAGCCGGATCGGGCTTTTCCGATCGTTCGGAGCATTAAAGTAAGGGATATGCTGCGCCCTGATACATACGCGCGCATAAAAAGGAACTTCTTTCGCGTGCACTATCAATATGTATGCGCAAATACAAAACCCTATTGGTATGATTTCTTTCAGGTTTGTTGCGGTCCGACGTTTCTGTCAGCAAGGGTAGAAGGCCGTATTGTTGGCGGGCTTCCAGCGGAAGGGGCACGTTAGTTTGACACCTGCGTTTGCTGAATTTGTATGGGCCGTTGGTCTTCTCGCGTGGGTTATTATTCGCGTGCCGCATCAGAAACGCGCTCGCAAGACACAGGTGGCGAGCAACGCCAAAACGTTCAAGGATCGCTTGGCTTTGGCTGCCGCCGCCGCTGGATTATGCCTCGTTCCGATAATTTTTGTCGCGACGGGCTTTCCCGCCTTTGCCGATTACACGTTTCAACCTTGGCTCGGCTGGTTGGGGCTATTCGTCGAACTGGCGTTTCTTTGCCTCTTTTATTCTAGTCATCAACAGCTTGGGAAAAACTGGTCGGTGACACTGGAAATTCGCAACGAACATACACTCGTGACTGACGGCCTTTATCGTTATGTGAGACACCCAATGTATCTGTCATTTTGGCTTTGGGCCATCGCTCAGTTTTGTCTTTTGCCCAATGGCATTGCGGGGACGGCCGGTCTTGCCGGTGTTGCATTCCTCTATTTCTCCCGCATCCACCATGAAGAGGCGATGATGCGCCATGCGTTTGGAGCATCCTACGACGAATATGCTAGACATACTGGTCGCATCATCCCCAAACCCTGGTAACTAATGAAGAAGCCGCAAACTCCTATCGAAAGCTCCATAAGCCGCCGTTCTTTTTTGTGCTCGGTTCTGGCCGTCGCCATTACCGCTTTCCAAGCGAAACCGACGTTTGCAGCTGCCAAGGTTCGGCGTGGAGGGCACCCGCAAGTGTACCTGTTGCGCGGATTGGCGAATATTTTTTCGACAGGCCTTGATGAAATTGGCAAAAAGCTTCGCGCAGCGGGTGTCGACGCGCATGTCGAGGGATTCACGGCTTGGCGGTCAGCCCTGAACAAGATCGTCGCCGACCGGCAGAAATTTGGGCCATCACCCGTTATCCTCGTTGGGCACTCGCTCGGCGCAAACGCCATTGTCTCGCTAGCGCAGGCATTGGAAAAGCACGGCATCGTGGTGGATTACATGGCAACGTTTGCTGCCACGAGCCCTAGCCCCTTGCCACCAAACATCAAACGAGCCGTGAGTTTCTACTTCTCCAGCCATAGTTGGGGAGTAGCATTGACGAAAGGCCCGGGTTTCAGAGGTAGGCTTGAGAAGCGCGACCTCTCTCGCGATCCGCATGTCAATCATTTCAATATCGAGAAGCAAGCCCCACTTCAGGATGAAGTGGTCAGCGGCATTCTTCACGCCTTAAGATAGCGAATTGAAAGCCCCGCCTGCGCCTGCGCGGAATCCCGTCAGGCACCGATTTCCGTTTCTGAGTCAGGCGGCTGCATCAACAGCGGCAAGCGTAAGGACGATGTCTCTCGACAAAGGCTACGAGGCTCGATGCTTTGGCCTACCAGGCAGCGCATTGATCTCAAGCTCTTGTCTCGTAGCAAAACGCCCGAGTATCTGGGAGATCTTACTGGTTTTCGATTTGTTTGGTCAGGGTGTTCCCCCTCCGCTGGCGTTTTGAGTTCCAAATAATGCTTATCAACTCACATTTGCCATAGGATCGACGCAGGCGCTGCCCGGATTTTTTCGCTGAACGGCGTCACACGGTCATGATCGTGAAGCAAAACCCCTTGCACGAATTTGTCGCCCGCCGCTTCTTGAAGTTTTTTCAGGCCGGAAAAATCTTTCGATCGCAGCGTCGCTGCGGATTTAACCTCGATGCCGACGATCCGGCCTCTCCGATCCTCGAGTACGAGATCGACTTCGTCCTGTTCGCGCGTCCGGAAATGTGAAGGAATAACGTATCTCTCACTCCAGGTAAGAAGTTTGAGAACCTCGCCGACGACAAAGCACTCTAGCAGAGGCCCTAGACGTGTCCGGTCGGAACGGATCGCTTCTGCGTCGGCGTCGCGCAAAGTTGCTAGCAGACCGCTATCCAGCATGTGGAGTTTTGGCGACTTTATAAGCCTCGACAGGCGATTGGTGAACCAGGGGGGAAGTGATCGCACGAGGAAGAGGCGATCCAGGACCGCGACATACTTTTGAACTGTTGGGATCGAAAGACCAAGCGCTGTTGCAACGGCTTGATGATTGACAAGTTGTCCCACCTGTTCCGAAAGAAGCCGTGTTAAGCGCGGGAGCTTATCAAGCTGTTCAAGATTTGCGATGTCGCGCACGTCCCGGTCGAGGACAAGCGCCAGATAATCTTCATGCCATGCTCTTCGACGGTTAGGGTCGGTTCGCCGCAACGCCTCCGGATAACCGCCTTTTAGAATTGCTTCGACGAGACTTTCACCGATGACAGGTGGGGCTTCGACAACAGGTCCCTCTCCCTCAAATAGGCGATCAATCAGACGACCCGGCGAACCAGAGATTTCGGCTTGTGCCAAAGGAAGCAAGGTGATGATCTCTATCCGACCGGCAAGGGAATCACCGACATTAGGAAGCGCCATGACGTTGGCCGAGCCAGTCAGCAGAAAGCGGCCCGGCCGTGGATCGTTATCGACGCTTTGTTTGATCGCCAACATAAGGTTTGGCGCCCGTTGGATTTCGTCGATAACCCCAGAGTTCGCGCTGCGGATGAACTCAACTGGATCTCGGCGTGCGCGATCGAGGGTCGCCTCGTCGTCGAGAGTGAGATATGGCCTTTCCGTCGTCACAAAACGGCGCGCCAGCGTAGTTTTGCCCGCTTGTCGGGGGCCAACGATCATAACCACTCGCGTATCTTCGAGGGCTGCTTCAACCTTGCTTTCGGCGTAACGGCGAAAGAGGGGGCGAGATGACGGGGCGGTATTCATCCGCAATTCTTAATGCATTTGTCCGCGAAATTAAAGTGCTGTGACCGCGATTCTTAATTAAAAGGTTCGCGGATCGCAAATGGCGCCGTCAAACCTTAACCCCTGCGAAGGCAAAAGTGAGCGTCAAATACGGTAGCGCGATTCGGATGCCACAGTGCGGTGACAATGGTGCCACCGCTAGTAGAACATGTAATTGGGTAACATGCTAAATCGCGGGCCGTGGGCTTTGCTTTTTCGTACGCGTTAGGTTCTGGCGGGTGCTATACTTCTGGGTTGCTATGCGTTTGTGTCTACCCATGAAGCTCATCCGCGGTAAACAAACATGAGGGTATGGAACCAACTATTGAAGTGGAAGTTATTTAGCCGCGAGAATTACCAAGGGATTGAAACATGAAAAAAATCGTCATCACCCTGCTACTCTCCGTCGCTGCGACCCCATCGTTTGCCATAACGCGCTTGAACCCGCTTTCGATGAGTTGCGAACAAGCTCGAGCGATGGTCCATCAACGTGGTGCTGTCATCTTCCGCTGGACTTCACCCCGAGGTCTGCCGCTCTATGATCGTTTCGTTCGCAACAGCCGTTACTGTGACACAAATCAGTACGCCGAATGGAAGAATATTCCCACAAACGACGATCGCAGCTGCCCTGTCTTGAATTGCCAAAACATCGACAACTACGATGGGTTGTTCATTGTGCCGCAGCATTCATTGTAGGAATTTTCACACGCTATAGAACCAAGTCTTCGTTGACCTGGGGAGGCAACGTCTCATTTGGCACTCGTCGTTGTCCTATGAGAAGACCGGCTGCAAAGCGCAACTTTCGTTTTGCCCCCTTCAGGCTAGATATAACGCAGTTGTGTGATCGGGGCCGGAGCCACTGCAAATATCACCATCGGCACGAACTCGGCTTTAGAACAGTTCGGTGAGGTCAGTTCACTCACTGAGGACGCTCATCTTTCCGGAGTTTCAGCCACCGGCCCCCCAATGTCACCCTGCTTCAAGCCGATAGCGTTGCGAACACCTTCTGCAACAGATCTAATGGGATGGGCTTTGTGAGATGGAAATTAAATCCGGCCTCCGTCGCCAATTCCCGGTCACGGTCTTGCCCCCAACCTGTCTGTGCGATGATTGGTGTATCTTGAAACATCGCCTCCATGCGAAATGCCCGGCAGACCTCATACCCATTCATACCTGGGAGCCCGATATCAAGGAGTATGACGTCGGGCTGGTAATATTTTGCAGCGTCCAAAGCCTTGCGGCCGTCGTGAACAGCTTCGAACTCGTGCCCGATGTCTTCAAGCATCATCCCAAGTGCATCGGCGATGAGTGGATTGTCGTCAACGACAAGGACCTTCAACGGCCGGAAAACCGGCGTTTCGGGTAGCGATTCCTCTGCGAATTGCGCAGTTGGCGATGGAGAAATTAACGGAAGCCTGATTGAAAAGCGGCTCCCCAATCCCGGACCGGCGCTGTATGCATCGACAGAGCCGGCATGCATTTCGACAAGCCGCTTGACGAGAGCAAGTCCGATGCCAAGCCCACCCTGCGCGCGCTGAAGGTGGTCATCGATCTGAGTGAAGAGCTGAAACACATTCGCCTGCATGTCAATCGGCATCCCTACACCGTTATCGGTGACATCAAGGACAACATCCATCCCTTCCGTTCGAACGGTCAGACCGATTTGTCCGCCTGCCGGCGTGTATTTCGCTGCATTGTTGAGAAGGTTGGACACAATCTGAGACAGTCGAATTTGGTCACCGGCAACCCATAGTTTGGCTTCAGTGCCCTCAATCGTCAGTGTATGCCGCGCACCGTCTATCAACGGCAGGCTGGCCTCGGTCGCCGAACGGATGATGTCGTTGATCCCAACGATGTCATTCCTGAGTTCAATTTTTCCCTGGCTAACGCGCGAGACGTCGAGGAGGTCGTCAATTAGCCTGACGAGATGGACCAGTTGGCGGTCCATCATGTTGCGGATTTCAGCCGCGTTCTCCCTATTCGGATTGCGCTTTAGGATGTCCAGACCATTACGCAAGGGCGCCAGTGGATTGCGTAGTTCGTGGGCGAGCGTGGCAAGGAACTCATCTTTCCGGCGATCGGCCTCCTTCAACGCTTTGGTGTGGAGCTGAAGTTCATCACGTTGTGAAGCGATTTGTTGCCGTTGACAATATAGCTCGAAAAAGACATCCGCCTTGCTGCGCAAAACATCCGGTTCGATCGGCTTTTGTATGAAATCCACTGCGCCAGCTTCATATCCTTGGAAGCGCCATCTGCTTTCAGTGCTACCCGCTGTCACGAAGATTATCGGCACGCGCCGCGTTCGCTCGTTGCCCCGCATCAGCTCAGCAAGCTCAAAACCGTTCAATCCAGGCATCTGCACGTCGATCAACGCCAGAGCCACGTCATGCTCGAGAAGCAACTCCAGTGCTTGATCGCCCGAGCGCGCTTTAAGTAGGGTCAAGCCTTCCCGGCGCAGGAGCGCCTCAAGGGAAATAAGATTCTCGTCAAGGTCGTCGACCAAAAGAAATGTAACGTTGCCCATTCAGGCAATCCTCCTCAAATATTCGGATATACCACCTAGCGACATAACCATCGCATCGGGGCACAATGCCAGGGCTGCTTCAGGCATCGCAGCTGCAAAGGCAGTGCCGGGGTCTTGTATGATCAGTTCCCCGCCCGCTTTGGCAACGGCCAACATTCCCTTCGCCCCGTCCTGATTGGCACCGGTGAGAAGGATCGCCGTAAGCCGGGGGCCATAGACATCGGCGGCACTTTCGAACAGGACGTCGATCGATGGCCGAGAAAACAGCACCGGGTCCTCGCTGGATAGTCCGAGCGTATTGTTGCCTTCAACCAACAAATGGTAATCTGGAGGCGCAAAATATGCGGTGGATGCCTCAAGCGGCTCCTTGTCTTCTGCCTCCAGGACCTGGACCTGGCATTTTGCCCGAAATAAGTCGGACAGGACGCTGCGTTTGTCAGGCGGGATATGAACGACGATGATGATCGGCAGGGCGAAATCCTTTGGGAGCGAAGGCAGAATGACGGAAAGTGCCTCCAATGCTCCCGCGGATGCACCAATTACGATTGCCTGGGGCGCCAACCTACTCATTTGGCCGTACTCTGGTAGATCTTTTCCTCTCGCACGAACTCTTTAAAAGCGTCTGCGTGGCTGCAGAAACGAAGGCTCTCTTTGGCGCCGATACCGAGAAATCCCTTGCGGGTCAAAGAGTCTCTGAACAAACCAACAGCCTTGTCTTGCAGTGGCCGGTCGAAATAGATCATGACGTTGCGGCACGAAATCAGATGCATCTCACCAAAGACCGCGTCGGTAACAAGGCTGTGGTCGGAAAACACAACTCGCTCCCGCAACGTCTTGTCAAACGAAACTCTGCCATAATCGGCGGTGTAGTAATCGGACAAGGAGGACTTGCCTCCGGACCTACGATGATTTTCCGTGAAAAGCTGAATACGGTCGAGATCGTAGACCCCAGCCTCCGCGATCTGGAGTGCGTCCTGATTGATGTCGGTGGCATAAAAGATCGTCCGATCTTCCAACCCTTCCTCTCGAAACAGAATAGCGAGCGAGTAAAGTTCCTCGCCCCCACTGCAGCCAGCGATCCAGATCTTCAGGGACGGATAGGTTTTTAGGTGCGGCACCACCTTTTCTCGTATGGCGCGAAAGTATCCGGGGTCGCGAAACATCTCGCTCACCTGAACCGTCAAATATCCCAAAAGGCGCGGCAGCATCGCCTCGTCATGAAGGACACGCTCCTGCAGGGCCGAGATGGTGGAAAAACCCATCTGCTCGCGCGCCTGCCTGAGGCGCCGCCTCACCGAGGCCATCGCATAATTGCGAAAATCGTAATGATACCGGACATAGAGTGCTTCCAGCAGAAGCCGGATTTCAATCTCCTCGATCTTTTCGGATGGTTCGATCACCGCGGCATCCAGACACGCACGAGTGACAGCAGCTTTTCCACGTCCAGAGGCTTTGCCATATAGTCATTGGCACCAGCATCGACACAGCGCTGTTGGTCGTCCGGCATCGCTTTGGCCGTCAAGGTGATGATTGGCAGCTTTTTCCAGTCCGGGTTCTTGCGGATCGCCCGGGTAGCAGTCAAGCCGTCCATGACCGGCATCATCACATCCATCAGGACAAGATCGATCCCGCTCGATGGTTGGCTCTGGGCGTGTTCAAGCTTGTCGAGAGCTTCCTGACCATTGCGGGCAATTTCGATAACCGCGCCCCGCGGTTCGAGAATGTTCGTTAACGCATAAACGTTTCGGACGTCGTCTTCGACGATCAGAATCCGTCGGCCTTCAAGCAACGAATCCCTGTTACGCGCCTTGCGGATCATCTTCTGCTGCTCGTCGGGCAAATCGGAAACCACTTGGTGAAGGAATAGAGATACTTCGTCTAATAGGCGTTCTGGCGACTTGGCGCCCTTAATGATGATGGATTTAGAATAGCGGCGCAGCCGTTGCTCTTCGTCCGCGGACAGAACCCTGCCCGTATAGACGATGACCGGCGGGAACGAATGGCTGCTATCCTGGCTGATCGTTTCAAGCAGAGAATAACCGGATGCGTCGGGGAGGGAAAGATCGAGCACCATGCAGTCGAAAGTCTGTTCCTTGAGAAGCGTCAGGCACTCGGCCGCCGTGCCGGCGCTAACCGTTTCGACATCGTGGGATGTCAGCAGTTTGGCGACGGCATCGCGCTGGATCTCGTTGTCCTCAACGATCAGCACGCGATGAACGCCCTGCGAGAATTTCGCCTCGAGCTTTTGCAGGACCTCGACAAGCTGCTCGCGTTTAACAGGCTTCATGACGTATCCGACCGCCCCCAACGAAAGTGCGGTTTCGGAATAGTCGTTGGCTGAAACGATATGGATGGGAATATGACGTGTACGCACGTCGCGCTTCAATCTGTCGAGCACTGACAGACCGGATTGATCCGGCAACCCGACATCGAGAACGACTGCATTTGGCATGAATTGTTTTGCAAGCTCCAGGGCATCATGAGCGTTACCCGCCACCAAAGCACGGAAACCCATCTCACGGGCGAGGTCGCGCAGGATCGCCGCAAAAGTGTCGTCGTCCTCGATCACAAGCAAGGTGCGTTTGCCATCGTTGGGCGTTGCCCGGTCGTCCTCAACGATCCGATGGCGTTCCGCGCGTGCCGGGCGTTCGTCCACAATTGACGGCTGCGATGGCGCAACCATCCGATCTGACGGAGTCTCGCGGGAAGCAATTCTCGAAGGATCGTAGGCCTCAGGAATGACAACCGTGAAGATGCTTCCTTCCGCATCACGGCTGGTGAGACGAATTACGCCACCGAGCAAGCGCACGAGTTCTCTCGATATGGACAGGCCAAGCCCGGTACCACCGAACCGGCGGCTGATCGTGCCATCGGCCTGGTGAAAGGCGCCGAAAATGCTGCGCTGCTGCTCCTGCGGGATTCCGATTCCGGTATCGGAGACCGCCAAGGCAAGCTGACCATCACCGGCACTGCGAAGGGTCAGCGCGACCTTGCCCTTCTCGGTAAACTTGAAGGCGTTGGACAACAGGTTCTTGAGAACCTGTTCCAGGCGTTGAGGGTCGGTCTCAATAATTGCGGGGACCTGGGGAGCGATATCGATATCAAAGACAAGTCCCTTGGATTTTGCCACGGGCTCGAAGAGCTGCCGAAGTCCGCTGGCCAGTCTCTCAACGGCAACCGGCTCGGGCCTGATATCGACATGACCGGCCTCGATCTTGGACAGATCGAGGATGTCGTTGATCAGATTGAGAAGATCGTTCCCGGACGATTGAATTGTCTGGGCATACTTGACCTGCTCGGCTGTAAGATTGTCTTCCGGGTTGTCGGCCAAGAGCTTGGCGAGGATGAGCGAAGAATTGAGCGGCGTACGCAACTCGTGCGACATGTTGGCAAGGAAATCCGACTTGTACCGGCTTGCCTGTTCGAGCTCACGCGCCTTGAGTTGGACCGATGCGTTAACCCGTTCAAGATCATCCCGTTGACCCTCTAACTGCTGCGTCTGTTCTTCCAGCTGCGAATTCGTCTGCTCAAGTTCGACCTGCTGCTGTTCAAGGCGGGCTTGGGATTCTTTCAGCGCGCGTCCTTGTTCTTCGAGTTCCTCGTTTGAAACGCGCAGCTCTTCGCCTTGGACCTGAAGTTCTTCCGCCTGCCGCTGGGTTTCACGCAGGAAATTTTGGAGGTCGCTGCGATACTTTGCCGATCGCACCGCCGTCGCGATGGATAAAGATGCCTGCTCAAGAAGTGCCAGGATGTTTTCG
Source organism: Rhizobium sp. Root1334 (assembly GCF_001426665.1). GTDB lineage: Bacteria > Pseudomonadota > Alphaproteobacteria > Rhizobiales > Rhizobiaceae > Pararhizobium. The sequence continues at coordinate 177,384 of NZ_LMEY01000002.1, forward strand.
TCGACCGGGCGCAGGAAGCCAAGTTCGATGACGGAATTGACAGCTCCATCGACGCCCCCAGGGGAAATCACGAGATGCCTTGGTTTGTCGCTTCCAAGGGACGAACCAAACGCCAAATAGCCTTCAGGCACGTCTGTGACGAGTATTGGCTTTGCACCGGCAATAGCCTGCCCCAGAAGGCCTTCCTTGGGTTGAAAGCGCAGCAAGACGTTTGCATTTGCTGGAACCCCGTAGGTGGCGGCGCGCTGAAAAGTATCCTCGTCCTTGACGAAAATCGCCCCTGCGACAGCCCCCGAATAGTCTGCAAGAAACTGGAGAATTTTGTCGCCGAGTTCCTCGGTGGGGCGGTCTCCAGCGACGGCAGAGCTCACTCCGACCTGCCCCTTTTGCAACCAGTCTTCCCTTCGTCTTGAGAGCGTGGCCTGGCGCATCAGAATTCCGATTGCCGCCGTCAGCAAGATACCGAGAAGACCCGCCAAAATGCTGCTGACAAACGCGGTCGAATAGGCATTGGCCATCTCTGTCAGACGCTCTGTCCGGAGACGGCGTTCTTCTTGCCGCATCGTCGTCAGTTGCGAGCGAACGGCGTCCATTTCAGCCTTGCCACGGTCCGAATTGACCATGGCAAGCGCAGCGTCGGATCCCTGCGCGCGCCTCAAGTCTATCGTCTCGCGAAGTTCCTTTATTTTTGCATCGACATGCGACTTCAGCATCGCGAGCCTCTGCTTTTGCGAAGCATCGTCGCCGATTAACCCTGCTATAGATTCAATGCGGGCCGGAATAGCGCTGACTGCGGCGTTATACGGTTCGAGATATCGCTCACTGTTTGTCAGCAGAAATCCACGTTGTCCGGTTTCTGCATCCTGAATGTTGGAAAGCAACTCGCCAAGGCCGACGATGACTTCATGGGAGTGCACGACGCGCTCGTTGTTTGAACGCAAGGTCTCAACATTGTAGAAGGAAACAGCTCCACTAGCGATGAAAAACAGCACCGCCCCCGCAAGACTGATAGCAACAGCCGGATCTAGCCCAAGGCTCCGGCGGGAAGGCGATGTAATATCTGACGTGGTCATGATTATCTCAGCATGAGAGGAGGCGAATTGGTGATCGCAGGCGCTGACCCGCTGTTCTCAGGAATGAAATGATCGCGGGAGCATTTGAGGGCAGGCATACCTTTAGGTAACGCCAAGTGGGCGGAAAGGCGGCCTGAGAAAGCGGGCAATCCTGCCGGAACTCCACCTTTGCATATCGGCCCGGTTCGCCTGCGACTACATACGATTTAACCGGAAGACGGTTCCCCGCCCCGGTATTCAGGTTCACCTGCAGCATCAAGACGCGCCGTTCATTCTACATATCTGCCCCACATGGAGCCCGTAAACGCTTGGCCACGAATGTTGTTCCGTCCCCAAAACAAAATAATTGAATGCGCAAAGCGGGAAAGATATCGGCGTTCTAGAGGTTCGTGACAGTCGTCTTGCTGCCCATCCTCTCGATGGTGCCGGAGGTCATGGCGGTGGGGCGACAGCGCTAGGCATTCCATACTGCTGATTATCGGCTCGATGGTTATACTGTTTTTGAAGTCGCGCTTATCGAAGCTGGTTCGAAGACGAGTTTTTCAATTGTGACCTCAATCGTCGCTGCCTGCGCAGGCAGGACGGCCAGCAAGAGAACCAACGCACTTATTCCCCGCTTGCAACAGTTGCTCCGCATCGTCCCGCTTCGTTATTTCAGCATCGAAGCGACATGTTCGGCATGTTGCTCGTGCCCCTGGAACAGCTTGGGGCCGGTCTCCAGGAGATCCTTGAACTCGGCATTCTGCGCTGAGGGGATCAGGAGGGTCTCAAGCGCCCCATTAACCTGCTTATGATAAGCAACCTCGTTTTCGACATAGGCCTTATCGAAGGCCGATCCCGTCAGTTTTGCCAGCTTATCGCGCTCGTCAGCCGCAGCCTTCGTCAACTGGCGGCTTGTGTCGTTGTCTTCAGGCGTGACCTTCAGCTTCTTCACGAGGGCAAGTGCCTGCTGGTTGACGGCTTCGTGGTCTTGCAGCATGCCTTTCGCAAATTCGATGACATCGTTGTTCTTGGAAATCTTGACGGCTTGTTTGGCAGCCTCGATATCGATCACACCGGCCGTGTAGGCAATATGAGCGATTTGCGGATCGGTTGGCGCAGCTCCGGCTGCGAAGGCGGCAGGGCTGAGAAGGCAGATTGCGGCAATGGCCGCGTTCAATCGGACGAACATCTTTTGAAGCTCCTCTTTCCGGCGAGTGATTAGGCGCCGGTTTGTTGGTGACGCTCATTGGATGCCGCCGGACATCAAACGTCCGGAAATTATTCCTCCATTCCCAGCCGCTTCACCACTTTTGCTGTCAGCCGCTCGCAGCGCCATCCGGCAAAGGGGAAGGCGTCGAGAAGAACGGGCCCGATGCGATTGTCGATATGTTTTCGCAGCAGGGCCCGGGCACGATGAAGTCTCGATCGCACTGTGTCGGGCTTGATACCCAAAAGCTCCGCCGTTTCCTCGACGCTCATACCTTCAATTACCCTGGCAATGAAGGCGAGGCGGAAATTGCCGGGTAGCTCGTCTGTCGCCTCTTCCACAAGTCGCAAAATCTGCCGTTGTGCCATGGATTTTTCCGGATCGTCACTGTCTGCCCTGCTTGGGAATTGGACGACTTCAGCGCTCTGACGAATGATCGGAAACGCAATCTCCGGGCTGCGCGAAGCCTTGCGAAGGCGGCCAAGGGCTTCATTCATGACGATCCGATGCAGCCAGGTCGAAAGCGACGCATCTGCCCTGAAACTGCCGAGATGTTGAAAGGCGTTGACATAGGCTTCCTGCACCACGTCCTCGGCGACACTGTCGTCACGAACAAATCCGCGGGCGATGCGAAACAGACGCTGATTGTAGCGCGCCATAATCATCCGAAAGGCCATTGAGTCTCCGGCAATCGTACGTTCAGCCAGGAGGGCTTCACTGGTACCATCATCGGCTGTGGAACGCTCGCGAGCTGCAAATGCTGGTGTCATCTTTTCCTCCCGTTGGTAATTGGATGCTCCACTACCGCAAACGTTCCCGGGAAAAGAAAACTCTGAGGATTTGTCGGCGGCTCAAATCTCCCGACGGGCCGCTTCAATCTCTTTTTGGAGCTTCGATCGCAGTGATCGGTATTCCCACAGACCATTCTCGGCCTGTCTGCGCCACACCCGTTCCAGCCAAAATAGCCCGTCATCCGACGGGAAAACGGGAAACCACGCATACCAGTCTTCCCATCGTTGCTGCGGAAACCGCATCTGCATGACTGTGTTCCTCGCGAGAGCCGCACGTCAGCGGAAGCATCCGCTGCGAAGATCAGAACACTCCAATGACCGCAATCGACAGATCAATTCGCCAACCGAAGTGGGCAGCGGATGTCGCTCTGCCGATATGGGTCGGCAAAACGGACTTTCATCGATATCGCACGCCTGCGTCTGTCACGATCACATCCATCGGAATGTCGTGGGGGAGGGGGTGGATGGTCCGGATCTTTTGAGTTGCGAACCCGACGCCAATCGTCAAGGGCTTGCGGTCGAAACTGGCGAGCGTTCTGTCGAAAAATCCGCCACCATAACCCAGCCGGAAGCAATCGTTATCGAAGCCGACAACGGGCGCGATGACGATATCGGGGACAGCTTGCTTCCCTTCTGCCGGCACGGGGATGTTCCACACACCGCGTTCCAGCGGTTCTCCCGTTTTCCACGATCGGAAGATCAGGGGCTCACCTTTGGCAACCACAACAGGCAGCAGGCATGTTGCATCGCGGGCGGTAGCGTTGCCCATCCATTCCCGCAGATCGGGTTCGCCAAGGAAAGGCCAGAACAGGCTGATATGTTTGCCGGCAAGGTCGGTGATCACCTGATCGAGATGGATCGAGATTAACCGGCCAAATTCCTCGCGCTGAGCCACCGGTAGGGATTTCCGTTCCTCGATCAACCTTTGGCGTTCTGTCCGCCGCCATGCCGCATTGTCAAAAGTGGTGGCCGTTGATGCCGGCGGCAACCCCATATATGCAGGATCCACCTCGTGCATCAGGCAGGCAGGGGAAGCCAATTCGCGGGGTCCGTCATCCGCTTCTTGCTCGTCCGACATGACTATCCGCCTTTCCCCAGTCAACACTGCGCGGCCAAAGGCCGGTATCCGCTTGAGCGACGCTCACGATTTTCCTATAAAGAATTATAGGGCCTCTCTATTCAGGAATCGAGATTTTTCGTTGGACCTGTCCTCTGTCGAAATATTCCTCGCTGTTGCCAGCGCACGCAGCGTGACGAAAGCGGCAAAAGCCGTTGGGCGCGTGCCGTCTAATGTGACGACACGGGTCCAGCAGTTGGAGGAGGACCTTGGCGTCGTGTTGTTCAGCCGTGATGGCAAGAAGATGACGCTGACACGGGAGGGCGAGACCTTTCTTGCCTATAGTAACCGTCTCGTGGTGCTCGCCTTGGAAGCGCGGCAGGCGGTGCGGCCTGTTGTGCCATCTGGAACGTTGCGGGTGGGCACCATGGAAAGCACGGCGGCAAGCCGGCTGCCGGCCGCGCTGACACAATTCAACCAGATGTGGCCGGAGGTTTCTCTTCGCTTGACGATGGGCGCGTCGCGCGATCTCGCGCGTGATGTCCTCAATGGCGCGCTGGATTGCGCGTTCATCGCGCGTCCACCCGCATCGATGCTGGAGCAAGATGTGGCTTTCGATGCCGAACTCAAGTCGCTGGAAGCGGAGGCAGTCTTCATTGAAGACCTCTTGATCGTCTTGCCGTCCGGGCATCCGCAGATCACGTCTGCTGCCGACCTTCGTGTCGGATCGCTGGCCGCACTAGAGCCTGGCTGCACCTATCGCCGGATTGCCGAGCATTGGGCCAGTCAGTCGAGCAGCTTGCCGACAACTGAACTCGGCTCCTATCATGCGATCCTGGCGAGTGTTGCGACAGGAGACGCGGCAGGTGTGATGCCCAGGTCAGTTCTTGACCTCATGCACTGGCCGGCCAATGTTCAGACGCACCAGCTCGGGCCTGTCGAGACGCTGCTGATCTATCGTCAAAATGACCGTCCGAGCGCATTCAGCGCATTTCAAGAAGTGCTTAGCACCATAAAGGTCAGGGATCCGAGGTTGGCAACGAATTAGCCAGCGTGCGCGCCAATCCAACCACTTCAAAGGCCGTCCTACCTTCATATCCATTCAAAATGCGATGGAGGTTGCTTCAAATGGAGCGAGATGTGTCCGCAGGGCACGGGTGCCGAGTTGCGTCGTGTCTATCGACTGCTCCTCGCCTGTCAGATTGATGATCCAGGTCGTTTCGCCCGCTGCTGTGTCGATCGTAAACGCCATTACCTTGTCCGGGAGGGACGATGTAATGTTTCGCCATTTTTGTCCGGCAAGGTCCGCCAGCTCTTTGACGATGGCATAGAGTGGGCGCTTGCCGCCTTTTGCAACCGGTTCATTGTTGCCGGCATAGAGCCCGAACGGACCGGTCAGCGCCGACAATGTCAGTGTTTCGAGACCGGCATCCAGTACCGAGGCGGCATAACCGGCAGCGAAGGCCGCTGCAAACTGGCCGTTGTGGCGGGGGTCGCAGTCGGCCATTGGGATACGGGCGCCGTCCGGATTGTCCATTGTGCGGCTGCCATAGGGATTTTGGCGCATGGAGATGGTCGAGGGTCCGATACGGTAGGGCTTGCTGCCGTAAATGGCGCGGACGGTGCGGGTGATGAATGGCAGCGCTTCGAGTGTCTGCATGACGCTGATATCGTCGGCTGCATGGACGATCGGATTGGTGCAATGGCTGATAAAGGCGATGTTTTCGCCCGGCACGCGCTTGCGGTTGAGCTCGGTGAAATAGGACAGCATGCCACCACCGAGACGGACGCCTTGGAAGGCGTTTGCCGCTACCGCATACACGTCCTCGAGCGGCGGGCAATCAGGCCATATGCTGCCGGGCGGGGTGGATTGCCGGTCGATCGACGGGCAAACCATGATGGCGTCAGGCGTAAAACCCGCACTATGCATCCAGGCCGCGATTTCCTGTAGTTCTTCGTTCAGCGGACGCTGACAGGGGACGGCGATTTCGATCGTGGCAGTGCCTGCGTGAACAGCGGCGATTTCGACGAAATCCGTAAAAGCTGACCCGTCATGGCCGGCTGTCGGGTCGAAATGGAAAAGCAACTCCTGAACCCGGGGGGCATCCGGCTGCTGGAGAGCTGCGAGGCTGGCCTTGGCTTCCTCAGGCGTAATCAACAGGCCGATGGCGGGCATGACGCCGGTAACTGTTCCGGGAGTGAGCTGGATGATGCCGTCGTTGTCGGCGGAGACGAGAGGATTGCCCGAGGCGGCACGGGTGTCTGTTATGTTCAGGATGATCCGCTGGGAGACGGATTCGTTTGCCAGGATCTGGTAGGGCCATGGCAAGGCAAGTGGGCGAACATAGGTCTTGTAGGAGGCATCCGACCAGTTGCGCTGGTCTTCCATCTCGAACGTGTCACCTTCCATGCGGCATTCGATGGTGACGCCAGGAAACGCGGTGTGGGTGATGGCGCGCATGTCCTTGAAGGGTTGCCACGGTTCGATCAGTTCGGGCAGCATCGTGTCTTCAATAGCGCCATCGACATGCTCGATGATCACCGGTGTGCCGGCAACACCGACGATTGGATGCAGGATGCAAAAGCCGCAGCGGTTCGTTTCGAAGCCGGTGGCGGACCGGGCGGTGCCCTCGAACGTTAACCGGCCACCGGCGTTTCCTTCGATTGCGGCGGCTACCTCCAGAAGGGAGCCCTCCGGGCCGGTACAGCGGGCGGTGTACGCAATGGTGAAGCCGGTTTCGGTTTCAGTGACGGTGAGATCGGATAATGTGGGGTCATATGTCCCCCAGTCACGATCGCGAACCAGGTAGGAGATCGCGCGCAGCACCTCGACGCCGTCATAGGTGAGATTGCGCAGATTGCCGCCTACAAGATGTGCGCTCAGCTTTCCGGCTTTCAATATGCGCGGGGCGGGCTCGGCCTGCCTTGTGCCGTAGAGCGTGAAGGCGAAGTCTGCGTCCATCATGTCAGCAGCGTTCCGATATCGACGGTGGTTTTGGTCGCGGCACTTTCATAGGCGGCCTCGACCAGAGCGAAGGTCTTCAGATTGTCGGTGCCGGATGTGGAGGTTTCCGTGCCCGCTTTAAGGCTGTCAGCCCAGTGCTGCTGGATGGCGAAAACGCTTTCCTGGATATTGTGCCAAGGACGCGAAGCCCAGGGGAGAAGTGTCGGCGCGACGTCGGTGTTAACCGTACCGTCGGCATTGGTGACTTGCAACTCGTAGCCTTGGGACAAGCGGATCGAGCCCTCGGTTCCGTCGATCTCGATTAGTGTTTCCGGAAAAGGCTCTATCGACTGTTTTGTCGCATAGCTCACGTCGACGATGGAGGTTGCGCCGTTGTCGTGATCGAGCAGAATGGTGGCGACGTCCTCACCGTTTATTCTGGGGTTAACGCGCTTGGTGCGGGCCGTCAGCGAAGTGACGTCGCCGAGAATATAGCGAGCGATATCCAGCGTGTGGATTCCGAGATCCTCTATGATGAAGCGCTTGCCTTCGGCGAGGTAGGGCTGGCCGGAGAAAACATCGTAACCGGAGCGGAACGAGAAGCGGCCCCAGAAGGGCAAGCCGATCGCACCACTCTCCAGCGCCTTGCGGACGGCCTGGATCGGTGTTTGCCAGCGGAAATTTTCGTGGATCATCAGCGGTACGCCGGCAGTTTTGCAGGCCGCGACCATAGCCTTGGCATCGGCAAGCGTCGGGGCAAACGGTTTTTGGCAGATCGCCGGAACTTTGTGCAAGGCGGCCATTTCGATGAGGGGGCGGTGGCTGTTCACGGTCGTAGCGATATCGACGAAATCAAAGCCGCCTTCGGCAAACATCTGGCTTGCATCGGTATATCGCCGGTCGATGCCGAACTGGTCGCCAACTATTTTCAGACGTTCGGGATCACGGTCACAGATAGCAACGATGGTAGCGCCCTGAACGCCTTTCCAGCCATGCATCTGGTTGACGGCGAAGAAGCCGCAGCCAATCAGGGCGCCCTTGAGGTCTGACATGTCGTTTCCTTCAAGACTCAACAGCCTCGTCCGTGCACGGAGTGGGCAACTGTATGTGTATATGGCCGCTGGCGGTGGTTTCCCTCTTCTCCCTACCGGGGAGGAGTGCCGAGCGGATGCGAGGCGATGAGGGGCTGCCATTCCGAGCAAGCCACCCCCTCATCCGGCCCTGCGGGCCACCTTGTCCCCGTTGGAGGGAAGAGGAGGTCGCCAGGAGCCCAGATATATTAACCCTTCTTCGCCAGTTGCATCAAAGTCACCTGCTGCTGCAACCGTCGTTGTGCCTGATCTACCACCACGGCGACAATGATGACGATACCCTTGATGACCATCTGCCAGAAGGAGGACACGCCCATCATCACCAGGCCGTCCGACAAGATGCCGATGACGAAGGCGCCGATAATGGTTCCGCCGATCGTGCCGCGGCCGCCGGACATCGAGGTGCCGCCGAGAACGGCCGCGGCGATCGCATTCAACTCGAACGAGTTGCCGGTTGCCGGGTGCGAGGCCATCAGTTCCGACGAAATCACGATGCCGACGATGGCGGCGCAGAAACCGGAGAACATGTAGACGAACATTTTGACGCGATCGACGCGGATGCCGGACATCCGGGCGGCGCGCTCGTTGCCGCCGACGGCGAAGATCTGGCGGCCGATCGGCACGTATTTGGCGACATAGGCCGCTGCGAGCGCCACGACGATGAGGATCCAGATCGATACCGGCAGGCCGATGATGCGGCCGGAGCCGAGGAAGCCGAAGCCGGTGGTGGCAAGTTCCGGTTTGCCGACTAGGTTGGGAAAGGTCTGGCCATCAGACGACAGCAACGCAAAACCGCGAGCGACATAAAGCGTGCCGAGCGTGGCTATGAACGGGGCGACGTTGAGCTTGGTGATCAAGAGTCCGTTGACCGCGCCGATGAGGATGCCGACGACAAGCGTGATCAGGCAAACTTCGACGACGTTGAAATACATCGTGTAGCCGATCTGCAGATCGATGCCGTTGAGGATCAGCCCGCCGGCCACCATGCCGCAGAGGCCGACGATCGAGCCGACCGACAGGTCGATGCCGCCGGTGATGATGACAAAGGTCATGCCCATGGCGAGGAAAGCGTTCAGCGCCACGTGCTTGGACATTAGGATGATATTGGCGGTCGACAGGAAGTTCGGCGCAAAGATCGAGAAGAAGGCGATGACGGCGAACAGCGCGATGAAGGTCCGGAGCTTCATCAGCGTCAGGAGAATGGAGCCGCTATCGGCCGCCGGGGCTTTTTCGGTCGAGGTTGCAGTCGTCATCACGCAATTTCCCTTGTCGATGTGTGGCCGGCCGATTTGTGTCCTTCGGACGCAGCCTTGACGATGAGTTCTTCAGTGGCGTCAGCCCGGTCCAGGATCGTAGTAATCTTGCCATTGCTCATGACGGCGATCCGGTCTGACAGCGCCATGACCTCTTCGAGGTCGGAGGTGGAAAACAGGATGGCGAGGCCTTCGCCGGCGAGCTTGCGCATGGTGCGAAAGACATCGGCCTTGGCGCCGACATCAATGCCGCGGCTCGGCTCGTCCATCAAAAGCACCTTCGGATTGGTCATCAGCGCCTTGCCGATCACCACCTTCTGCTGATTGCCGCCGGACATCGAGGTGACGTCGAAATCCGGGTTCGGCGCCTTGATCGAGAGATTGCGGACCTGCTCCTTGACGGCCGACTGCTCGCGGTCGCCGGCAATGTGGAAGCCGAATTTTACAAATTTCTCAAGGCTGGCCAGGGTCAGATTCGAGGCGATCGACAGGACCTGCACGAGGCCTTCGCGCTGGCGGTCTTCCGGAATGAGGGCGAGGCCCTTGCGAATGCGGGTGGAGGTGTCCTTGGCGGCGATCTCTTCACCAGTGACAAAGATCTTGCCGGTCGAATGTGCATGCTGGCCGATGACGCATTCGAAGAACTCGCTACGGCCAGCGCCCATCAGGCCGTAAATTCCCAGTACTTCACCGGCGCGAACCGAAATCGATAGGTGATCGACGGCAAAACCGCCAGTCTTGCGTGGCAGGCAGATGTCCTCGGCGCGAAAGGCCTCGTTGCCCAGTTTGTGATCGAGCGGCTTTGCGAAATCCTTGGCATCCGAGCCGATCATCGAGCGGACGATCCATTTGGTGTCGATATCCTTGACCATCGCCTGGCCGGTAATCTGACCGTCGCGCAGGACGGTGATGTAGTCGCCAATGCGCATCAGTTCTTCGAGGCGATGCGAGATATAGACGATGGCGACACCTTGCGCCTTCAGTTCGCCGATCACCTTGAACAGAATATCGACTTCGGCAGCCGACAGTGCCGAGGTCGGCTCGTCGAGAATGAGGATGCGGGTATCGAGAGAGATCGCCTTGGCGATTTCGACCAGCTGCTGCTGGCCAATCGGCAGGTCCTCGACCATTGTTTCGGCGCTGATGCCGGCATCGAGCTTGTCGAGGAACTGGTTGGCTTTTTGAACTTGCGCCTTGTGGTCGATGCCACGAAGACCCCGGGTAATCTCGCGGGTGGCGAAAATGTTTTCGGCGACCGAGAGGTTGCCGAACAGGTTGAGTTCCTGGAACACCATGCCGATGCCGTGCTTCTGGGCGTCGGCTGGAGAGTTGAACTCGACTTCCTTGCCTTCGAGAAGAATACGGCCAAGTGACGGCTTTTCGACGCCGGCGATCATGCGCATCAGCGTCGACTTGCCAGCACCGTTTTCGCCAACGAGAACATTGACCGCGCCGCGCCGCAGCTCGAGGCTGGCATGCTTGACGGCGACGATACCGGAATAGACCTTGGTGACGTCGTCAAGCTTCAGGATAGTGTCGTGGGTTTCAGCGACCATGTCAGCCGCCGATCGTAATGGTGGCGGGCGTCAACAGTGCCGGCTGGCCGCTGGATGGCAGCGGGTAAGCGCCGAGCGCCTCGACCTTTTTGCCTTCAAGGCCGTCGCGTGGCAGCTTTTCGAGCGTCAGGCCGTTGACATGGACATTGAAGGCCTTGCCGAATTCGGCCCACTGGATCTGGTTCTTGAAGTCGTTGAAACTGACGAAGTCGAGACTGTCGCGGATCGCCGTACCTTTGATGACCGGGCCAATCTGGATGCGCACATCGGCCTTGCCGTCGCCATCGACATCGGTGTCAAGATAGGCGGCGCGCGAGGCGGTCTCGGCTTTGATGATCGTGCCGGAGACTTTTGCCGCGAAGGTCCAGGGCGCGCTGCCCTCCTTCTCCTTGTGGCCGTATTTTGCAGCGGCGGCGTCAAGATCGGATTTGGACAGGGCATTAACTTCTTGGAATGAGCCTGCACGTGTTTCAAGAAACGGGATGACCTTGCTGTCCCAGATTTGGGCGACCTGGCGAGCGGGATTGAAACCACCGCTTGCAGCTTCGGCAGCCTCTTCGGCTGTCGGGGTCTTGATGATCTTGCAGCCGCTGAGGGCCAGAACGATGGCCAGCGGGATGGCGGCGGCAGCCCGGAAATTCGGCATAAAAGTCACTCCGTCAAATGGCAAAAAACGCGCAGGGCAGAGTGTATCTGCCCTGCGCGCATCCTTCAGGAGGATTAGTCCTTGAGCGCGAAGGTTTCGAGCTTGGCGGCGTTGTCCGCGTTGATCAGCACGCAATCCATCAGCTGCTTTTCTTCCGCCGGACCCTTGCCGGTCTTGATGTAGGTGTCAGCCTGTTCGACAGCCATTTGGGCCTGAGCATAGGCTGGCTGCAACACGGTTGCCTTGATGCCGCCCGCAGTGATCGAGTCGCGCACGTCGTTGGAACCGTCGAAGCCGACGACGATGACGTCCTTGCGGCCGGCAGCCTGGAGGGCTGCGATCGCGCCCATGGCCATCGTATCGTTGCCGGAGATCACGCCCTTGATGTCGGGATTGGCCTGCAGGATGGTCTCCATCTTGGAGTAACCTTCCGTCTGGCTCCAGTTTGCCGACTGCTGGGCAACCATCTTCAGCTCAGGATATTCGTCGATGATGTCGTGATAGCCCTTGGAACGAATCCCGGCATTGAGATCGGCTTCGCGGCCGAGAAGCTCGACGTAATTGCCCTTCTCGCCCATCAGCTTGACGAACTCTTCGGCGCCAAGCTGCGCACCCTGGTAGTTGTTGGAGACGATCTGCGAGACGGCAACGCCGGTGGCGTTGATTTCGCGGTCGATCAGGAAGGAGGGGACGCCTGCATCCTTGGCCTTCTGGACAGCTGCGATCGAGGCTTCCGAGCCCGCATTGTCAAGAATGATTGCCTTGGCGCCGCGGCCAATGGCAGTGTCGATCAGCTGGCTCTGCTTGTTGGCGTCATCGTCATGGACGAGAACGAGGGTTTCGTAGCCAAGTTCCTTGGCTTTTGCCTCAGCGCCGACGGCTTCCGCCTTGAAGAAGGGGTTGTCATGCGATGGGGTGATAATGGCGATAAGATCGGCAGCGAATGCCGGCATGGCAACGCCCAGTGAAAGGGCGCCGGCGAAGGCGGCAAGCGTCAGTCTGCGTGTCAGTTTCATGTGGTTCCTCCCGGTTAAGTTAAGGATGCGGCCCCGTTCCCGGCGGAGCCGCAATGTCATAAGGCAAAGGCCCTATCTTGATCAGGTGATGCGCCGGATGCTTTCGGCGATCTCCTCGGGCTCGAAGACTTTTTTCCAGTCGTCGCGCATCAGTGCTGGGATGCCGAACTCGATGGCCTTGTTGCAGGCATCGGAAAACACGCCCTGGACTTCGCCGAAAATGACGGCGCCGAGCACGTTGAGATGGCCGAGCAGGAAGTCGCGGGCAGCTTCTTCCGGCACGCCGCGCTTCACGCACTCATCCATCGCCTGCTTCATGACGACGAGCAGCGAGGCGGCAACGGTTTCCGACAGTCCCGGTTCCAGCATCGCCATCTGATCGACAGTGACGCGGTGCGAGCGCATGACCGGTGCCCAGATGGTCTTGGCGATCTCTTCGCCGAGACCATAGGCCTCTTCCGGACCCTGCATTAGGGCAGAGACGATGTGCTGCTTGGCAAACAGGCCGCCAAAATGGTCCTTCTTGGCTTGCATATCCGTCTCGTCGTTGAAGATCGGCGGATGGCAAGGATGGGTGACAAAGTAGGTGAGGTCTGCACGCTCGGGAAAATGACCCGCAAACGGAGCGGCCGCATCAAGCGCCACAACCATGGTGCCGGGTTTCAGCTTGTCCGAGATGCCGGCTGCAACCTTGCCGATGGCCGTGTCGGGCACGGCGAGAATGACCACGTCAGCGCCTGCGAGCGCCGCATCGACATCGACGCAAGACAGACCAAGGTCATTTTGAAGGCGTGCCTTGCCGGCGTCGCTTACTTCCACATGGCGTACGTCAAAACGTGAGCCCTTGAGGTTCTTGGCAAGCCGGTAGCCCATTTTGCCGCCAGCACCGAAGAGTGCGATCGAAGTCATGTTTCCTCACCTGCGTTAGTTTCGCCATTGTTTACGTCAACTGGTATAATGAGTCAATCAGTATCTCACATGGTGAGGTGAAGTTTGTGCACTAATCTGGCTTGGCCCTGAGGAACCGGCCTGACCCAAAAAATGCCGCAGAGGTTTCCCGCGGCGTTTCGGACGATGGTGAGAGGAGGTGTATCGCTGGAGGATCGTCGGTGGTATTGGCGCTCGCACCGGTCAAGCCGTTGATCTGACTCTCACCAAGTGGCGGATGCACATCGCTCCGAAACGGTCAGGGCACGATGACTTGCTCGCTTGGTATCGGAAGTTAAAGCGAGATATTGTTCGACTTCTCAAACGACCGGCGTGCGGATTGCACCCTTTGAACTTCAGCTTTCGCGACAGGTTTTGACGCGAGACTTTGCGGGCACTTGCCGGAGCACCTGCAGAAGAGCAAAAATTTCTGGTCCGCCGTTGTGTTTCGCTACGGCTCATACGGCTCATACGGCTCATACGGCGCACGAGCCTGTCCAGGCGACCACGGCTTCGGGCAGATCACGCCAGGTCTCTGCCAAAGTGGCTGGAACTGTTTGCCGCGACGCGAAACGATATTGCTCCGAATGATGAGACGAAGACTTGCTTTATGGCGACAGCAGAACGGTTCACGCGAAGCCGGCCCCTTGCGCTATTCTACAATCCGGCCGTGAATGACCAGGTTGTTGAGCACTCGTGAACGCGGATGGTCAACCTCGACTGTTTTTTCAAAAGCTCGTTCGGATTGCCGTCATGAAGCGTGGAAACTGCTCCGTCCAGTCGGAGTTCGAAACCTGTCCTGGGGATTGTCCACCGGGATCACGTCGAGGATCCCGTTGGATGGGAGAGTTTATGCCGGGCGCTAAAGATTACCCTGGCCGAGTTACCTCACTGACATGGTATTCACGGTGTTCGCAAACGACGCGCCTTGGGATACAGGCGCGACGGTCGTGGCCACAAGCGAAGAAAATTTGCGAATTTCAGCGAGCGACGAGTTGGCAACGTAGATCAGATCGCGGTTCCTAATCTTGAAGCTCTTCAATATGAAGAAACCGTTGGGACCTTTCAAATCCACTTGGTAGATGACGTTGACGGTTCCGTCAGCTTGCACTGGACCTGCGCTCGGGGCGAACGCCCGAACGATTGCGGCGGATTCTCGACGATAAATAAACACCGCTCTGGCGTTTGCTTTATCATCGTTCAGGCCACCTACTTTAGCCAGGCCTTGGTTCAGGTACAACTGCGTCTCATCGAATTGCACGGAGGCATTGGCCATAGCCGCCCCGAATACGGTGAAGCTCCGAGGTTGTCGAATAAGCGTGATCACATCGTTGGGCTGAACGTAAACGTTCTCGCGAGGATCAGAAATTAGTTGTTCCATTGGGATGGTTTCAGACCTGCTGCCTCGCGTGATCTGCACCGCCAATTGATGCGATTCAACCCGTGGACCTCCGGCATCCGCAATAACACCAAGCAGACGATTTCCACCTGGTGCGAGCGGAATGCGGCCGCTTGCCGCAACTTCCCCGGTCACCGTTACTGCGTTGGAGTTGTTTTTCACAACGCTGACAAGCGCCTGGGGCTGCACGGCCATTCTGGCCAAAGCTTTTTCAATGGTCAGTTTTACAGCATCGGGGCTTTGGCCCACCACCGCCACATGCCCAGCAAAGGGGACCGAAATGGTTCCACTTTCGGTAACAACTTGCGGCGGGATTTGAGTTGAACTTTGGGTACCGGTCGAGAAGAGCCCTTCCTTCGAGGCTTCCCAGATGGTCACACTGACGGCATCCCCGACGCCAATGCGCGACGCGCTCTGTCGGTGGGCTGCGCCGAATGCAGCCGACAAGGGCTTTTCTTGTTCTCGCGACAGCAGATCGGCAACTGCAGGTGTGACCGGAACAAGTTTATAGGGGGTTACAGCCGCTTTTTCACCCGATTGGATTGTCCCTTCACTGAGGCCGTAACCAGGAAGCCCGCTACAGGACGATAAAACCAGAACTGACGACGCCGCGGCGGCTAGAAACAGGAATCTCACAACAGTTGGCATTCACCCAACTTTCACCGACTGCTCATCAATCCAGAGCTAGCCGTTCGATTTGGATGAGACTTATGACAAATAGTTTAAGCAATGCCAACCGCTCCAAACGTTTTTGATTTTTGTTTGGACGGAGCTTCAAGTTCTTATTATCCGCAGGCACTTCAACCCATTCCTCGACGCACTCCGGATCGGGCGTCGAAGGTTATGGCGTCGAGTTACCCAGCGATCACCGCGCGCAAACGAGCCCAGAAGCCTTCTTTCCTGTCCACATGTTTTGCCCGCAGGTAGCAGGCAGTCGCTCCAGAGCTTACAGTCGCGCCGAAATGGCAATTGCAGACAATTCTGTGCAAATGCCGGTCGGGCAGCTCGAAAAATCGCCGTGCCTCACCATAGGTGTCGTTTTCCATCCCGGCTGCCCGAAGAACCGGATCGTCGTAGGCGACGGAGATAGCCGAGTTGTCGCTGCGCAAGAGCGCGCGGACCGCGGCTGGTTGATATTCAGTTTGTTGTAGTGTCGAGAGGACGCGGTGCGGATCCCGGTCGAGAAGTTCCACCCAGCGTCGAAGGCGTTCGGCGCGAGGCATGATTTCTTGATGCGGGTAACCTTGGTTGATCTTAGCGAGAGTCTGCAGTCGATTGAATTCGTGGTGCTTCATTTCGGCCTCCATTGAGACGATTGATGCTCCGCAGTTACAATCCTCGTACCCTGGCTCCTACTATGGATAAAGTCCAATCACGATTGAATTGTCGCTTCCACTTCCCCGGGGACGAGGTGAATAGAAAACGCGTTTGCGAGCCACTTTAAAATTTCGCGATTATTGGGCCCACCGATCGATGGCGCGTCTGGGTGGGCTACTCCATGATCTGCCCGGCGGCGGCAAGGGTTTTCCTTAATTTCACTATATTCACACCGGAGGCATCGCCATTGGTCGCAAGTGCGGCCGCTGCCCCAGCAGCTTGGCCAAGAACCATGTAGGTTGGTTCAACCCGGACCGATGTATAGGCGGCGTGACTGGTTGATAATGCGATCGGTACAATGAGGTTGGTCACCTGGGTCTGCTTCGGGAGCATGGCGCGGTAAGGTATCTGATAGGGGCCGACGCTGATGCTTTCGCGGCTTTCGTCGGCGATGTAGCCGGCTTTGACGGTCCGGATCATACCATGCTCATCCATGGGATAATAACCCAAACCAATGGAATCCGGGAACCGGGTTTTATTCTGCAAATCGTTTTGTGTCAGAACCAGCTGCCCTAACAGCCGGCGCGCCTGCCGAACATATATTTGCCGCGGAAAATTGCCGTTGTCCGTGAATTCGTTTGCACAAAGGCCATACTGGGCAGTAAATTCCCTCACGTGAGTTGGGACGCGCGGGTCCGTTGTTGCGAACCACATAAGGCCGAGAATATGGTCACGTACCATGTTCCTTATGGCGTTGCGTCTCGCTTCATTTCCCACGACATAGCTGTAGCCGATGTGCCATACATTGGTGGAGAAATACGGTGTAGAGTTGACATCCTGTTGGCCATTCACAGTGACTCCCCCACCGGTAAAATGGCTTGCAGAGATTTTGACGCCAGCGTTTTGAGCGGCACGAAGAAACCGCGCAGTCGTTTCATAGCGCAATGGATCATAGTTTTGCGGTTTGGTGAACGGCACCTTCTGACCTGTCCGGGTGATACAGAAACGATAATTAAACGCCATCAGGCTTTTGTCGGCGGACCCAATTGCCAGTTGCCCGGTGTCAATAACGCCCGGCAAGAGGCCGCTTCGCGGATCGCCTTGTTTGACATAAGGGTCAACCTTAATTTCGATGTCGTTCGGGCCGACCGTAGGATAGTTGATCCGCTGCACCCCTGCAGCAGTCTCTCCATACTTGCTACTGCTTTCCCGGCCGATAATGGTCGAGACGCCCGACCTCGCCATCAGGTCACCCTCATAGCTCGCATCTATAAAAATATCGGCGCAATATTCTTCGCCAGTCGTCATGCGCACGCGTTTGATTTGTCGCCCGGAGCGCGTCACTGTGATGATGCGTTGGCCATACCGAACATCCACGCCTGCCCGAGATAACCCCGTTTTGAATGTCTGTTCCGCCCAATGAGATTCAAAATATATTCGTACCGGATCAACACTTCGATAGTGATTGCGCGCCTGCCTGAGAAAGGCGGCGACCAGTCCGCCATAGACATTCGTTCTGGGAGAGGCGTCAGTTTTCGTAAGGCCGTTCGACATCATCCCACCAACATGGGCAGTTGGTTCGAGCAGGGTGACCTTCTTTTTCATCGTTGCCGCTTGTATTGCAGCCATTATGCCACCCGGTGTCCCGCCATATACGAGCACGCTTGAAGCATTGCACAGTGCGTGAGCCTGCCCGAAGCCAAAGCAAACAAATGCCGCGCCCAAGAGAATGGCCCGGGACCGGCCGAAAAATATCCGTCGAAAATCGCGCAAAAACCAAATCTCCCAAAATCTAAACGCGAGCAAAAGCACCTTCAAACTGCCCAAGAATCGCACGCGAGTTCGAAATCCAACACGGTTCAACTGGGCTTGCAAGGCGCAAACGATTGTCTTTGGACCGACGCTCGGCCGAGCTCGACGAACTGATGCAAGCCCACAGATCATATTCTTCTGTTGGCCGTGGAGGTGTGCTCTGCTCCACTTTCACGTGACGAAGCCGCAGACGTCGGCGACGTCTCTAAAGCATTTGCCGCTCAACAGAGCTGGATCCCGCTAGCGATGCTTGGCGCTTTGGTGGTGCCGCCCCGGCAATGCGAATGGAAGCTCGCGAGAACAAGCAAGTTCATTTTCTCTCAGCTCGACTTTGTACATTATGCGGCAAAGCAAAGCGCCTGCGTCATGCGCCTGAGGCGTTGTGTTTGGATTTTGGGAATGTCCGGGTCTGGCGGATAGTGTCGATAAATGTTCTGATCCCACAAAGTGCCGCGCACGGCGCCGATGGCATCGGAGAATGTGAAGTCCGTTTTCTTGTACCACGCGGCGGTATAGGGACGAGCGCCTTCGCCGAGCAGATCGCATGCCCAGAGTGTCACGAGACTGTAGAGCCCCAGCAGCGATGGTGTCGTGCGCATAATGGCTTTGTCGTTCCACTGCCGTTGGGTTTCCACGCCAAGATGTGCGCGCGTTTTGGCGAAGGTGACCTCGATTTGCCAGCGTCGAACGAAATAGGAAATGATCTGAGCGGGCTCAAGATTGACGTTGGTACTCATGAACGCCTGGGGTTCACGACGGCCTGACGGATCTTTGACGATAACCCAGCGAATGGGACGCGGCGGTGTTCCACGTCGATACCAGAGGCCTGTTCCTGACGTGACATCATGGGATTTGCCGGTCTGCCTGCCGTACCAGGAGGATGCAACAATCCTTTGCCACTCGGTCTTTGGGTCCTTGAGAAGCGTTTTCAGTTTCGGCAGTGGCCTGCCTTTTTGCGCGGGCCGCCCGAGCGTATGGTCATTCCGTTGATCCGGTGGAGCAAAAAGACTGGCATCCAGGCGCAGCCGCGTGATGAGAGTGGCCGTGGCAGGAAGCGCTGCCGCCAATGTATGAACGGCAAAGCTGCTGTCTCCGACAAATATGATCTCGCGCTTCGGCAGCCAGCGGCAAAGCTGTAAGATGCCTTGCCTTGCCCAATCAGTCAGCAACTTGTGTCTGCGGCCCTTCTTATGATCATGGCGCTCGGAGGGGCACAGGATCGTCAGCACCGGCCGGGCTTTTATGCATCTGGCCCATGGGACTGGTGACAGAACCATGAAGCTCAACCATCTCAAACCGCTGGCCTTGACGAAGTGACCATGACTGGAGCGCACCGGATCACGATAGATTCCACGTGCGGCGATACGTTGGCCCCAGCGTCGTTCGATCGTATCGTCCATGCCGATCACGACGGGGCCGTCGGGCACGAGCCGTTCAACGATGACGGACAGCAGCCGTGCCGACAACAGGCGGGGGTTCCAGCGGGCGCGGTTGAGGAGTTGATGATAGGCCGCAAAATTGCTGGCCTCTGCTCGACCGGTGATCCGCAAACAGGCCGTCACGGTTCGCTTGCCGGGAGAAAGGATCGCACCCATCACGAGGACCAGAAGATGGTCCCAACTCGGCGCGGTAAACCAGACACGAAAGGGCGAAAGCCATTGGCGAAGGATGTGAGGAACCGCGTCGCCCAGGTTATTTCTACGATCAGGAGATTTGCTCATCCATCGGTTGGAATCCGATAGAGCCGCTGACGCAAGGGATGCAAACTGCGGCGAATTGATTCACCCGAGCCGCTCCGCAGAGCCCGAAATCACGGCCGATTTTGTACAAAGTCGAGCTTAGGTTTTGATTAATTCGAAAAGCTGAGGGCTGGGCTTTAACGCCGATTAAATGGTTCTACCCAAAGATCACGCTTTGGGAGAGTAGCGGTGCAGATAGTGTTTCTGAGGGAAAACGAGACGCCTTCGTTTATCTTGGGTGAAAGATCAACATTTATACTCGGAAATCGACGGTTTACTGGTGTCACTCCGTTGAGTGCGTGTGATGATTGAGGAGGGGCGGTGAAATGCTCAAGCGTATCAAGCGGCACCAAGTCCGGGTGGGGATGTTTATCACCGATATCGAGGATCCCTTGCGGGACGAGGCGGCACCTGTGCGCAGCTTTCTCTTGAAGGATGAAGCGGCGGCGGCGAAGGTCAGAGCCAGCAACATCATCAGTCTTGTTATCGATATCCGCAGGGGAGTGGATGTGGGTTCCGGTCCGGCCCAGCCGGAGGCGCGACAGAGCGAGACATCGTCGTCCAGCCTTTCCCGGGCGTTTACCCAGACCGAGATCAAGGAAGCGCTGCAGACGATCGAGCAAACAAGGCCGCTTCTCGACACGCTGTTTGCCAACGTAAGACTGAGTGGCACGGCCACATTCGAGCCCGCCGATCGCGCTGTGGAACAGATCGCCAAATCGATGGAGAGCAATCCGGCAGCGCTGATTGGCATTACCCGCCTCAAGACCAAGGATGAATATACGTTCCTGCATTCGCTTGCCGTCAGCGCGCTGATGGTACATTTCGCGCGCTTCCTCAAATTCGATGAGCAGGCCGTACGGGTTCTTGGCGTCAGCGGTCTGCTGCACGATATCGGCAAAATGGTCATGCCTGATGCGCTGCTGTCGAAGAAGGGTGCACTGACCGACGAGGAAATGGCGCAGATCCGCACCCACCCGGTTCGTGGCTACGAATTGCTGTCGCGCCAGGCCGACATGCCGCAAACCGTGCTGGATGTTTGCCTCCACCACCATGAGCGGATTGACGGTAAGGGCTATCCCTTCGGTCTATCGGATAAGCAGCTCAGCCCGTCCGCGCGGATAGCGGCTATTTGCGATGTCTATGATGCGATGACCTCGGCGCGACCCTACAAACGCGCATGGACACCTGCCGAAACACTGAGGATGATGCTGAAATCGGAAGGCCATTTTGACCGGCATCTGCTGACGCAGTTCAATGCCAGTCTGCGTGCGTCGTTTTCACCCGTGCCGCCGAAAGACCGCCGCAACGGGGCTCGAGCGGTTCAGTAGGGCCTCGGCATTTTTACCCTTGGAGGCCGTCGCGGATCTGCGCGAAGTAACCGTCTGATCCGACCTGACCGCCCTTGAGCGCAATCTGCAGACCATTGGTCGCTGCATAAGCGCCGTGGGCCGTGCACAATGGCGATCCCGGGGTTTGTGGCAATGGCAGCAGCGTGGTCAGCGCCTGCACATACAACTCCCGAAGCGCATGGCTCGACGTATCCCCGCCAGCGATGACGGCGCGGGTCAGTTGCTGTTCCTCGACCAGGCGGCGCAGGATCGTCCCGAGCTGGCGGCCGAGACGGTGGCGGCTGCCCGGGATGCGATCGATATCGCCACCGCGATCGGCGGATGGACCGAGCGCTGTGTTGAGGATGACGCTCTCGCCGCGCTTGAGGCTGCTAAGGCCAGCTGCAACGGCCTGTTCCAGCGCGGCATTGCCATTTTCGCCGAGCAGTTCCAGCGGGTCGAGATCAATACCGGAAAAACCGTTTTCGGTCGCATGGCGGATCTGCCGTTCGGTGGTCGGCGAAACGCTACCGGAAACGACCGCGATACGGTCCGCTTTGCCGGGCAGAGGGAAGCTCTTCATGCCTTCCGTCAGGCCGGCCGCACGCCAGGCCGTCAGTAGCGCATATTCGACGCCGGAAGAACCGGCGACAAACCACCCGCCGCCGCGGCGCAGGCGTAAGAGCTGGTGGCCGGCTTGGGACTGGCTCTCAGGGCTGTCGACATCAAAGAGAACCATGCCGTTCGCATCGCGGCAAAGATCATCGATCCGGTTCTCCGCATCAGCAGCGGCAAGCATGGACAGATCTGCCAGTCTGATGTTCAGGGTCGTTTGTGCGCTCAGATGCAGTCGCAGGTCAGCCTCGGTCATCGGTGTTACCGGATGGCGGCTCATGACGGGGTGTCGGTCAATGCGGTAGACCTCGCCCTGATAGGCGGCGAAGAGATGGCCAAAGGCCGTGTAGCGCTTCAGCTGCGGCGCGCCGACAAGAATGGGGACATAAGGCTGCCCGAACATCGTCCTGCCGATTTCGACGGCCTTGCCGATGTTGCCGATCTCTGGGCTGGAATCGAAGGTCGAGCAGACCTTGTAGTGGCAGATACCGGCGTCAAGGCTTTTCAACCACCGGAAGGCCGGTGTCAGGTTTTCATCCATCCAGTCCGGCGTTTCGCTGCGGCTGGTGCCGGCAAGGCCGATGGCGCGGCAGTGACCGAAGCGTCTTCGAAGGGTTTCATCCGGCACATCCATGAATAGGACGGTATCGACGCCATTGGAGGCCAGCGCCTCCATGACATCGGTTGAGCCTGTCAGGTCGTCGCCGTAATAGGAGAGGAGCGGATTGAGTTGTGCGGTCATGATGCCTACTCGCTTGCACTGCCGAATTTCTGGATGGAAGCGGCAAGTTCCGGATGATCCTTGGCGTAGGTCTCAAGCGGAATATCGGCCACGGCCGCCTGCCAAGCTTGCTGCACGGCGCGCACACCTGCCGCCGGTCCATTCGGATGGCTGACGATGCCACCGCCACATAGATAAAGCAGATCGGTGGTCCGTCCCGTCCGTCGATAGGTTTCCGGCGCCTGTCCGCCCCATTGTCCGGAGCCGGCAACAGGAAGGGCGCAGTCGGATTGATCGAACAGCGGCGTGGTGACAGCCTTGAAGCTTTCGACGAAACTGTCGTCCGGTTCCCAATATTTGACGCCGATCCCATTGATCTGGAATTGATCGACACCGAGGAGCCGCCAGAACTGTTGCCAGACCTTAAAATCAAAGCCGATACCGGGATGGCGGGTCAGCACGTCCCAGCCGTTGCGATGGGCGTGCAGAACGAGACCGGAGCGCTTGCGCAGGAACGCCATGCCCCCCATGCCAATGGAGTTGATATTGACGACGGCACAATTGCCGCCGGCTTCCAGAACAAGGTCGTGGTTGCGCATCATCTCGTCGGGGTCGGTCGCCGAGATACCGAACGCGTACATCACCTTCTTGCCGGTCTTTTGCTCGTGATCGAGAATTTTCGGCATGATTGCTGCGACGCGTTCGCTAAGCGGCGAATAGGCCGGGCTCATCAGCTTCTCATCGTCCTTGATGAAATCGACGCCGGAACCGATCAGCTCACCGACAAGCTCAGCCGTTTCATGAGGACGCAAGCCTAGCGCCGGCTTGACGATGGTGCCTATAATCGGCCGGTTATAGACACCGGTAAGCTTGCGGCTGCCGGTCAGGCCGAATTGCGGGCCTGGATAGGCGGATCTATATTCCTGGGGCAGTTTCAGATCGACGACGCGCAGCCCGGTCATGCCGCGGATCGAGAAGATGCCGCCGACCGCAATGGTCATTAGAGCGGAAAGATCGGTGCCAATGGCATCGAGCGGAAAGGCAATATCGACATCGGCGCGGTGGATCGCGCCGTGGCCTGCTTCAGCCTCTGGCCAGCTCGCGGTGGCGGCGTCGGCAAGGGGACGGATGGCAAGGACACGGGCTGCGACACGGGCCTTCAACTCCGGCGTCTCGCCGGGCACGGGTACGAAGGTTCCCGTCGATTGATCGCTGGCGATCTTATCCGCCATGGCCTCGACGCTGCCCGGCGTTTCGATTCTGTAGGTGACGACAATCATGATCGTGCAAAAGCCTCCCTGTATAACAAATCCCGTCCAGTTTCAGCTGGTGCGCTTTTGGCAACTGGTATAATGAGTATATCAATTAAGCAAGAGGAAGCTTGCATACGCGTCAATCAATGTGGACTGTAGTGCTTACAAACAGGCGCGTGGATTTCTTTCCCAACAAGAGCGGTGCATAACGATGGCGAATGCAAACCAGCGAGATACTATGGGCCACCAGAACGAACAGATCGTTCGCCGCAAACTGTCCGACGAAGTCTTTGCGCGGCTGAAGGCGATGATCACCTCCGGCGAGCTTCAGCCCGGCGACGAGATGCCGTCAGAGCGCGAACTGATGGAACGTTTCGGCGTCGGCCGGCCGGCGATCCGCGAGGCGATGCAGGCGCTGGCCGGCATGGGGCTGGTGGTCATCTCTCATGGCGAACGCGCCAAGGTGCTGGAGCTGACGGCGCAATCGATCTTCCGCCAGATGGACATGACCGCGAAGATCATGCTGGCCAAATCCTCCGATACGCTGGAACACCTAAAGAGTGCCCGCATCTTCTTCGAGCGCGGTATGGCGCGCGAGGCCGCCCTGAAAAGCGATGCCAAGGATATCGCTGCCTTGCGCGAAGTCCTTGAGCGGCAGCATGCGTCTCTTGGCGACGCCGAAGCCTTCATCGCCGCTGACATGGAGTTCCACACGCGGATTGCGCGGATTTCACGCAACCCGATCTATATTGCCGTCAGCGAGGCGATGCTTGCCTGGCTGAAGGAGTACCATACCGAGATGCTGATCTGGACCGGCAAGGAAAAATTCACCCTGGCCGAACACGAAGAGATCATCACCTGTCTGGAAGCCGGTGACCCCGATGCTGCTGAGCAGGCGGTACTGAAGCATCTGGAGCGGTCGCGCGCACTTTACGCTGCGAAGTGATCGCCAAGGCCGTTGAGCGTGCTCAAGGTCGTTGGCACAATCCGGCGAACTCTGTTGCGAGTGACCAGTCCGGCCAACCGCCGCGCCAGGAACGCGGCAACTGATGCAATCCATAATCCAGCCCGTCTCGTTCACACCCTGATGCAAAGATGGGACACGAGAAATACGGTAGCCAAAGCCAACGACACCTTAGCCGGTGCGCGGACTGACGATTTTTGAAGAAGAACGGACAGAAAAAGACCAAGCGACACGACCAATCCCCCGGCCCCGATCGATCCGGCACTGAAGGCGAGGCCGAGAGATCCAAGCCAGATCGAACTTGCCAGCATGGTCGCCGGAGAGCGCAGAACAGCTTCGTCGGTCGAGACTGCAAAGATCGGGCGAAACCCTTGCCAGCTCAGGGCAATGGCCAGGCTCAGCAAGAGGGGGGCAACGATATCCAGCGGGATCATATGCTCGCCCTCACGGGTTGGAAACTCACCGATCGTTGCGGCACGGCCGTCGTCTTTGCTGCGTATGCCGTTTGCGAAAAAACATGGCCAACGCCGATCAGGATCGGGTTGTCCACGCCGATCCTGGCAACAGCGCACGCCAGGTCGTCCAAGCATCCGATCCATCGCGCCTCGTTGCTGCGGGTCACTGCACTGACGATTGCGACAGGCATGTCAGCATCCATTCCGGCTTCCAGCAGGCGCGTGCGGATCTGGCCTGCGGTGCGGCCACCCATGTAGAAGATCGTCGTGGTCCGAGACTGTGCGAGATCGTGCCAGTCGATGTCCGCAGGCAGTGACCCCTGCCGCGAGTGACCAGTGATGAAGCGGACGGCATGAGCGTGATCGCGATGCGTAAGCGATACGCCAAGACGCGCAGCCATGGCGCTGGCGGAGGTGATGCCAGGCACAGTATCGACCTGTATGCCCTGTTGTTGCAGGCAGGCGATTTCCTCTCCAGCGCGGCCAAAAATCATCGGATCGCCCGATTTCAATCGCACCACATGTTTCCCGGCCTTTGCAAGCTGGACCATCGTCGCGTTGATGTCTTCCTGTTTGCAGCTAGTGCGGCCGCCGCGCTTGCCGACCAGCATGCGCTTAGCTTCGCGGCGGGCAAGCTCCAGAACCTCATCGGAAACCAGGTCATCGAAGAGAATGACATCGGCGGCCTGCAAGGCGCGCACGGCTTTCAGCGTCAACAGCCCGGCATCGCCCGGACCTGCGCCGACGAGCGTCACGCGGCCAACGGATGAGGATTGCCCCGCCGCAAGGATGCATCCGGCATCGGCGAGCAGATCTGCCTTGGTGCCGGCTTTGGGATCCCCGCCAAAAGCACGATCGACGAAAGCCTCCCAGAAGGCGCGGCGTGCGGCCGCAGTTCCTATTGTCGCATTGATCTGATCCCGAATGGAATGCGCCAATGCGCCCCATGACTTCAGCGATTGTGGCAACAGTGTCTCGATCCGCCGGCGGATCGCCTGGGCGAGGATGGGGGCCGCCCCGCCGGTGGAGATCGCCACGACAACAGGCGAGCGGTTGACGATCGATCCGAACTGGATTTGGCAATATCGAGGTTTGTCAATGACGTTGGCGGGAACGCCGGCTTTCTTCGCGGCGGCGAAGAAAGCTGCTGCTGCCTCGTCGTCAGCGCAGTCTGCGATGGAGAGGGCTGCATGTTCGAAGGACCCGGCATGCCAGTCATGGGGATGATGGACGAAGCAGCCTTCCCCGGATTGTGGTCCTTCATGCAGGAGATTGGAAAAGGTTTCGCTCAGGTCTTTGGCATAGACATGCACCTCGGCGCCGCAGGCGGCCAGCAATTCCGCTTTCCAGGCGGCGGCGTCCGTTCCACCGGCAACAACAGCGCGTTTTCCTGAAAGCGACCAGAAGACCGGCAGCGCGGCGAGAGGTGCCATGCGGGCAGGAGCGGCACGAGAGGCCGTTTCATTCGGCAGCAGCTGCAAGACATCCATCGATGATCCCCCTGATTTCTGCGCGGCATGAGCCGCAGTTGGTTCCGGCATTCAATTCCCTGCCGACAGTCTCGATGCTTCGGCAACCACCGCGCACCGCCGCGACGATCTGGTTGACCCCAACGCCGAAGCAGGAGCAGACGGTGGCGCCCGGATCCATGCGCCCGGCGCCCGGGCGTCCAGCGATAACCGCGAAGCGTTTTGCAAGTTCAGTATGCCGGATAGTCAATTGTTCGATCGCCCAGGTGCGGGCAACGGCGACCGGTTGGGGGGCGAGAAAGAAGGCTGCGAGCAACTGGCCGCCATGAAAGAAGGCGAGGCGCAGGTCGCCGGATTGCGGATCCGCATAACCGAGTGGTTCGATATGGTTGGGAATGCCGAAATGCAAACGGCACCAATTGGCCCAGTTTTTGGGTGCAGCATCAAAGGCAAGTTCCAGGCGCCAGCCCCCCTCGGCCTTGGCCAGAGCCCAGTAAACGGTGTCGAGGTTTTCAGGTTTGGTGAAGGAGACCGCAAAGCCGTAGCTTTCCACCGTGAGCGGCCGGGCTCTGACAGCAACGTTTTTGGAGGCCGGTTGCCCGGAGATTGCGTCGGTCAGCGGCGCGACGACCGCGTCGATACGGGCTTTGGCGGCGAACTGGCCGTTCCAGTGCATCGGCACGAACAGACTGCCGCGCGCCTGCCGGTCTGTGACGAGCGCGCGTACCACGGCCTTGCCGTAAACGCTCTCGATCTCGACGAGAGCTGCGCTGGCGACACCGATGTCCATCGCGTCGCGCGGGTGGATTTCGGCAAAGGGCTCGGCGATGTGGGCTGAAAGGCGGGCGCTTTTACCCGTCCGCGTCATCGTGTGCCATTGGTCGCGGATGCGCCCCGTATTGAGCGTCAGCGGGAAGTCCACATTGGTCCGGTCCGATGCGGGAGCGCTGACGGCAATGAAACGTGCCTTGCGATCGGCATGGTAGAAGCCGCCATCGGCGAAGAAGCGGGTGGTCCGTGTCTGCGCGCCTTCAGGCTGGGGCCATTGAAACGGTTCCAACCCATTGTAATCGGCGGCGCTGATCTGGCCGTATGTGCCGATATCGAAATCGCGGCTGCCGCCGTTGTCGAAAGCCGAGAGGGCCGCATGTTCGGCAAAGACATCGGCTGTGGCGGGAAAGGAAAAGGCGCCGGTAAACCCCATGCGGCGTGCGACTTCCGCCATCTGCCACCAGTCTGCCTTCGCTTCGCCGGGTTGGCTGAGAAAGGCGCGCTGGCGGGAAATGCGGCGCTCGGAATTGGTGACCGTCCCGTCCTTCTCGCCCCAGCCAAGCGAGGGCAAGAGAACGTGGGCATATTGCGTCGTGTCGGTTTTCCGAAGGACGTCCGACACCACAACGAAGGGACAGGCCGCGATCGCAGCGGCCACGGCGTCCGCATCGGGCATGGAGACAACTGGATTGGTCGCCATGATCCACAGGGCCTTGATCTGGCCGTCTGCCACCGCACGAAACATATCGACGGCCTTAAGCCCTGGTTTTCGGGCGATATCGGGCGATTGCCAAAAACGCTGGACCCGGTCGCAGTCTTGCGGGCTTTCGATCGCCATATGGGCAGCGAGCATGTTGGCGAGACCACCGACCTCGCGCCCGCCCATTGCGTTTGGCTGGCCGGTCAGCGAGAAGGGACCCATACCTGGCCGACCGATCCGGCCGGTTGCCAGATGGCAGTTGATGATGGCGTTGACCTTATCCGTACCGGAGGCGGACTGGTTGACCCCCTGGCTGTAGCAGGTGACGACTTTACCGGTTTCCTCATAAAGCCGAAAGAACTGTCGCAACTGCATGGAAGGCAGGCCTGTCAGTTCCATCAGGTCGGTTATGCCAAGGGCCGATGCGCTGGCAAAGGCTTCGGCAAATCCGGCCGTGTGTGTGGCGATATAGTTCTGGTCTATCGCGGCAGTGCCTGCGAGGTGGGCAAGAAGGCCCATGAACAGCGCCACGTCGCCATCCGGCCGGATCGCCAGGTGCAAGTCGGCAATGTCGGCCGTCATGGTGCGTCGCGGGTCGATGACGACGACTTTCATGCTGGGCCGGGCTGCCTTGGCAGCGGCGAGCCGCTGATAGATGACGGGATGGCACCAGGCGAGGTTGGAGCCGGTCAGGATGACCAGATCGGCAAGCTCGATGTCTGCATAAATACCCGGCACGGTATCACTGCCGAAGGCGCGTTTGTGCCCGGCAACGGAAGAGGACATGCAAAGCCGCGAATTGGTATCGATATTGGCCGAGCCGATAAAGCCTTTCATCAGCTTGTTGGCGACGTAGTAGTCCTCCGTTAGCAACTGGCCTGAGACGTAGAAGGCGACGGAGTCAGGACCATGTTCAGCGATAGCTTGGGAAAAACGGGAGGCGACGAGGTCGAGCGCTTGATCCCAACTTGCGCGTTCTCCACCAATGTGCGGATGAAGAATTCGGCCGTCGAGATCGATGGTTTCCGAAAGAGCCGAGCCCTTGGAACACAGACGGCCGAAGTTTGCAGGATGATCGGGGTCGCCCTTGACGCTGACGGCGCCATTATCGTCGATCGTGGCGATAACACCGCAGCCGACGCCGCAATAGGGGCAGGTGGTTTTGGTTTCAGTGGGCATCGCGCAAAGCCCATCCATATTGTCCGAGAAAGGGGTGGGTTACCCCCCTCTGTCCCTCCGGGACATCTCCCCCGCAAGGGGGGAGATTGACCGTATGCTTCCTACGTCCGTCATTGGCTAGACCTAGAGGGAAAAGAACGATCTCCCCCCTTGTGGGGGAGATGTCAGCGAAGCTGACAGAGGGGGGCAACACCGCAAACTCTGACATCCGCCTACTCCGCCGCCATCATCAGGCTTTCGAGCGCGATGGAAAGTGCGCCGTTGTCGTTGCGCACCTTTATTGTTCGCACCTCACCTTGGTCGGCACCCAGCGCTTTGCCGGTTTCCAGCGAGATGACCCAGTTGTGCAGCGGGCAGGTGACGGCCGTTCCATGCACGATACCCTGGCTGAGTGGTCCACCTTTGTGAGGGCAGTGGTCCTCGATGGCATAGGCCTCGTTCTCCGCCGTGCGAAACACGGCGATCTTGCCTTGAGGGGTTTTCACGCACCGCGCGCCGCGCAGCGGGATGTCGTTGATGTTACCGATATCAACCCAGTTCGTATCCATCACTCCGCTGCCTCCGGATAACCGACCGTCGCCATGGGTCGGAACTCGTGCTTGTCCTTGCCGGAGACGCGCTCCGACCAGGGATCGATCTGAGCGAAATTCTGGGAGAAAACGAAGCGCTCGTAATAGGCCTGGCGCTTGTCCGCATCGCCCATGATCTGGCGGCGGATTTCGTCGAGCCCGATGCGCTTGGCCCATTTGTAGATGCGCTCGAGATAGCGGCCCTGCTCGCGATACATCTGTGTCAGCGCGACGATGTACTGCAACGCTTCGTTCTCGGTTTTCACCAAGCCCAGAACCTCTGTGCCCTTGATGTCGAGGCCAGCGGCCCCTGCAAAATGGATTTCAAAGCCTGAATCGACGCAAATCACGCCGATATCCTTGCAGGTCGCCTCGGCGCAATTTCGCGGACAGCCGGAGACCGCAAGCTTCAGCTTGGCAGGGGTCCAAGACCCCCACATGAATTTTTCGATGCGGATACCAAGCCCGGTCGAATCCTGCGTGCCGAAGCGGCACCAGTCGGAACCGACACAGGTTTTGACCGTGCGCAGGCCCTTGGCATAGGCCTGGCCGGAGATAAAACCAGCCTTGCCGAGATCGGCCCAGACGGCGGGCAAGTCTTCCTTCTCGATACCAAGCAGGTCGATGCGCTGGCCACCGGTAACCTTGACCATCGGGATTTCAAATTTGTCGACCACATCGGCGATCGCCCGCAATTCGCCGGAATTGGTGACGCCGCCCCACATGCGCGGCACCACCGAATAGGTGCCGTCCTTCTGGATATTGGCGTGGACGCGCTCGTTGATGAAGCGTGACTGGTAGTCGTCGGCATATTCGTCCGGCCAGTCGCAGACGAGGTAATAGTTGAGGGCCGGGCGGCATTTGGCGCAGCCGCAGGAGGTTTTCCACTCCAGTTCCTGCATGACGGCGGGAATGGTCTTCAAGCCCTTGGCTTTGATCAGACGGCGCACGTCGTCGTGGCCCAGCTCCGTGCATTTGCACATGGGCTGAACGGCGGCCGGATTGTAGGCGTCGCCGAGCGTGATGGTCATAAGCTGTTCGACAAGGCCGGTACAGGAGCCGCAGGAGGCGGATGCCTTGGTATGAGCCCGCACATCGTCGAGCGAGGTCAGTCCCTTTGACGTTATAGTCCCGGTGATCTTGCCCTTGCAGACGCCGTTGCAGCCGCAGATTTCCGCATCATCCGGCAAGGCTGCAACGGCCGCCATAGGGTCCAGCGGGGACCCTCCCTGGTAGGCCTGGCCGAAAATGAGCGTTTCGCGCATTTCGGAAATATCGGTGGCTTTCTTCTTCAGGTCATTGAACCAGGCTCCATCAGCGGTTTCACCGTAGAGCACGGTACCGATGATGCGATTATCCTTCAGCACCAGCCGCTTGTAGACACCGGCTGTCGCATCGCGCAGCACGATCTCCTCGCGGTCATCACCTTCGGCGAAGTCGCCGAGTGAGAAGAGGTTGATGCCTGTCACCTTGAGCTTTGTCGGCGTGTCTGAATGGACGAAGGCGGGCGAACGATCGCCAGCGAGATGCGAAGCTGCGATACGGGCCATTTCGTAGAGCGGCGCGACAAGACCGTAGACCATGCCATCCACTTCAGCGCATTCGCCGAGCGACAGGATATCGCCATCCGAGGTCTGCATGCCGGCATCGACGACGATACCGCGATTGACGGCGAGGCCGGCTTCCTTGGCGAGACCTGCGCTTGGCCGAATGCCGACTGCCATGACAACGAGTGTCGCCGGGATGATCGTGCCGTTGTCGAGTTCGATGCCCTCGACCCTGCCATTGCCAATAATGGCCTTTGTGTTGGCCTTTGTGATGACCTTGATGCCGCGTTCCTCGACTGCCTTTTGCAAGAGATAACCGGCGGCCGGATCGAGCTGGCGTTCCATCAGCGTCGGCATGACATGGAGCACGGTCACATCCATGCCGCGGGAAGCAAGACCTGCCGCGGCCTCGAGCCCGAGCAGACCGCCGCCGATAACGATGGCCTTTTCGCGCGATTGGGCCGCGAGCAACATGGCTTGCACATCGTCGAGATCGCGGTAGGTGATCACACCGGGCAGGTCCTTGCCGGGTACCGGAATGATGAACGGAACGGAGCCGGTGGCGATAACCAGCTTATCGTAGCTTTCCGTCACCCCATGATCGGAAGTCACGGTTTTCCGGGCGCGATCGATAGCGACGATCTTATGGCCTTTGTAAAGGGTGATGCCGTTTTCGATATACCAGCCGTCGCCATGAATGACGATCTGCTCGTACGTTTTTTCGCCGGACAGCACCGGCGAGAGCATGATGCGGTCGTAGTTGACGCGGGGTTCGGCGTTGAAGATGGTGACGCTGTACAGGCCGGGTGCCTGTTCGAACAAGTGCTCCAGCATGCGCCCGGGTGCCATGCCGTTGCCGATGATGATGAGTTTCTGGGTCATGCCGGTTACTCCGCGGCTTCGACGAAGCGGTGACGCTCGTAAAGGAATTTGAGCACAGCCTCGCGGCATTTGAGATAGGTCCGGTCCGAGGCGAGCTCGATGCGATTGCGCGGGCGGGCGATCGGAACGTCGAGCACTTCGCCAATAGAGGCCGCGGGGCCATTGGTCATCATGACGATCCGGTCGGAGAGGAGAACGGCTTCGTCAACGTCGTGGGTGATCATCAGCATGGTGTTGCCGAGGCGAAGATGGATTTCCATTACCGCGTCCTGAAGATGCGCCCGCGTCAGGGCGTCGAGCGCGCCGAAAGGTTCGTCGAGAAGCAGTATCTTCGGTTCCATGGCGAGTGCCCTGGCAATGCCGACACGCTGCTTCATGCCGCCGGAAATCTCTGATGGACGCTTGTCTTTCGCATGTGCCATCTGGACGAGGTCGAGATTGGCCATCACCCAGTCGTGGCGTTCCGCCTTGTTTTTCGTCCTGCCGAAAACCTTGGAGACGGCGAGATTGACGTTCTCATAGACCGTCAGCCACGGCAGCAGGCTGTGGTTCTGGAAGACGACGGCCCGCTCCGGGCCGGGTGCATTGACCTCCCGGTTTTCCAAAAGCACCGCGCCGGAGGAGACTGGCGTCAGGCCAGCGATCAGGTTGAGCAAAGTCGACTTGCCACAGCCGGAATGGCCGATGATCGAAACGAAGTCACCCTTTTCGATCGTCAGGTTGATGCCTTTCAGCACTTCGGCGCGACTTCCCGCCCGGTCAAAGTGTTTGTCGATATGGTCGAGTTTCAGGTAAGCGCTCATGATCTTGGCCCTCAGTTTGCGGATGCGCCGCGGGTGATGACGGAGCCGACGGCTGAAACCAGCTTGTCGAGGATGAAGCCGACGACGCCGATATAGGCGAGTGCGACAATGATGTCGGGCAGGCGTGATGAGTTCCACGCATCCCAGATGAAGAAGCCGATACCGACGCCGCCGGTGAGCATTTCCGCAGCAACGATGGCGAGCCAGGACAGTCCGATGCCGATGCGAAGGCCCGTGAAGATGTAGGGTGCAGCAGATGGCAGCATGATCTTGAAGAAGAACTCGAACTGGTTGAGGCACAGCACCTTGGCGACGTTGCGATAGTCCTGCGGGATATTGCGAACGCCGACGGCGGTGTTGATGACCACCGGCCAGATCGAGGTGATGAAGATCACAAAGATGGCAGACGGGTTCGAGTCCTGGAACGCAGCCAGCGACAGGGGTAGCCAAGCGAGTGGCGGCACGGTGCGCAGGATCTGGAAGATCGGATCAAGTCCGCGCATCGCCCAGATCGACTGGCCGATCAAGGCGCCGACGAGAACCCCGGTGACGGCGGCAAGTCCGAAGCCGTAGGCGACGCGCTGCAGCGAGATCAGCACCCGCCAGCCAAGGCCGATATCCTGCGATCCGTAGTTGAAGAACGGGTAGGCGATCAGATCGTAACTTTCCTGCCAGACCTGCGATGGCGGTGGCAGCGTTGCTCCGGCTTCAGAACAGAGAACCTGCCAGATGATCAGAATGGCGGCCAGCACGATCAGCGGCGGTACGGCATTGCGAGCCACGGCAAGCGCAACCTTTCTGGTGTTGAATTTTGCCATGGGCCGGCCGGGCAAGGCCACGACCCTTGCGCTTGTCTTGGGCAATACAGCCGGTGCGATTTTTTCCGTGCGGGCGAGTGCGGGCATGGAGTGTCTCCTGAAGATATAGTGGAAATCCGGTGCAAATTTCATGCGCCGGGATTGTTTTGGTCAGGACGCAGCCTTGATCGACAGGCTATCGAGATAAGCGGAGGGGTTTTTCGGGTCGAAGACCTTGCCGT
The DNA here is from genome assembly GCF_001426665.1 of Rhizobium sp. Root1334. Classification (GTDB taxonomy): domain Bacteria; phylum Pseudomonadota; class Alphaproteobacteria; order Rhizobiales; family Rhizobiaceae; genus Pararhizobium. The sequence goes on from NZ_LMEY01000002.1 coordinate 211,492, forward strand.
CGAAGAAGGTTTCCTTGCCGCGCGAGGTTGTTGCCGGAATGTCTGCGGCGGCGATGCCGAGATCGGCCGCCGCAGTACGCCAGATATCCTCACGGTTCACCTGATCGACCAATGCCTTGATGTCCGTGCCGGGGGCCAGTTTGCCCCAACGGATGTTCTCGGCGATGAACCAGCTGTCGTGGCTCTTGAACGGGTAGGAGGCGCCATTGGCCCAGAACTTCATGTAGAGGTTGGTGCCGGTTACAACGCGGCCATTGCCGTAATTGATGTCGCCCTTCAGCCGGCCGATGATGTCTTTCACCGGTACGTTGAACCATTGACGCTTACCGACGATGGCAGCCATTTCTTCCTTGTTGTCCATGCTGTCGCACCATTGCTGGGCTTCCATCACGGCCATCATCAGCGCCTTGGCGGCATTCGGGTTTTTCTCCACCCAGTCGGCCCGCATGCCAAGTGCCTTTTCCGGGTGCCCTTTCCAGAGTTCGCCGGTGGACGCGGCAGTGAAGCCGATGCCCTGGTTGACCAGCTGTTCGTTCCAGGGTTCGCCGACACAGAAGGCATCCATGTTGCCGACCTTCATGTTCGCGACCATCTGCGGCGGCGGCACAACGATGGTGGAGACGTCCTTATCCGGATCGATGCCGCCGGCGGCGAGCCAATAGCGGATCCAGAGATCGTGGGTGCCGCCGGGGAATGTCATCGCGACCTTCACTTCGCCGCCATCGGCCTTCTTCTTTTCAAAAGCCGCCTTCAGCTTGGAGGCATCGAGCTGGACGCCGGTATCGGCATATTCCCGGGCGACGGAGATCGCCTGACTGTCGCAGTTCAGGCGGGCAAGGATCGCCATGGGCACAGGAACGTTGTTTTGCGTCACCTTGCCGGTGTGCATCAGGTATGGCATCGGCGAGAGGATATGCGCGCCGTCGATACCGTTGGCTTCGCCGCCGAGCACCAGATTGTCGCGGGTCGCGCCCCAGGAGGCCTGCTTGGCAACCTCGACATCGGGAAGTCCGTGCTTTTCGAAAAAGCCCTTTTCCTTGGCGATGATGAGCGCCGCCGAATCTGTCAGCGCGATGTAGCCGAGTTTGACGCCGGTCACTTCCGGGCCAGCCGTGGCGGCAAAGGCACCGGATGGGAACGCCGTTTTGACCGCCGTGAACAGTGCTGCGGTGGCGGTCGTCTTGAGAAGGCTGCGACGGGTGATGCCGTTGCTCAAAGTCGTCTTCATGAACAGGTTCCCTTAAGAGTGGCCGGTCGGATTTTGGGCAATAAAAAACGCCGCTCGGAGACTTGCGTCTTCGGGAAGGAGGAATCCCGGACTGCAAAACCCTTACGACGTCGATGTCTTTGCGAAGGCCTGTTTGGCCTCGGCTCGTCGCGATCGCCATTGACCGCAACGATTTATGTTATGCAAAGCCCGTGCCAGTTTCCTAAGGAAATATTAGTGCATTGAAATTGAAGGTGTTTTTGTTCTCGCTCGTCTAGTGAGTATTTTTTAACCGAAGGGAAAAGATGCAAAAAAATTCAGCGGTTGCTTTGGGCCGGCGAAGTTAGAGTGGGAAATTTTGTGCAGTGCAGAAAGGTAAAGGTTAGATGTCTTCGCCCGAACTGTTACCAATCGCGCTGCTCTTGACCGGAAATTTGGCGAGATAGTCGGCGATCCGGGTCGGGTCGAAAACGTGTCCATCCACGAAACGGTCTCCATCAGAGGCTCCCTCGACGCGGAGATCGTCATCCAGCAGTGGTGCCGCATTCGCCCCAAGCGCCAGGCGGTAGAGATCCGGCCGGTAGGCCGTAGCCGCAGCCGTCAGGCCCTTGGAGGAAAGGCCAGCCTGGCCCCAGCGTATCATCTGAGTGTAGATCCAGAGGGCCTGGCTCGGGCGCGGGTAATTGGCAAAGTTGGCATGGAACTGGAAATAGCCGTCGATGATGCGGCGATTGCCCTGATCATCGAGATTGAACTCGCCTGCCAGCACGCGGCGGATAGTATCGACCGGGGCGGCGATGTAACGGCTATTGCCCAGGGCTTCAGACAGGGCCGCGTGATTGTCCGGTTGGTCGCACCAGTGTGCTGCTGCATCGAGCGCCACAATCAGCCGGGATACGGTCTCGGGATTGCTTTCAACCCATTCCGGCCGCATGCCGATGACTTTTTCCGGGGCGGACGGCCAGATATCATGCTTGGCGGCGACGATGCGTCCGACGCCGCGCTCGGAGGCGACCATGTTCCAGGGCGCGCCAACGCAGAATCCGTCGATTGCGCCAGCCGCCAGCGCATCGGACGTCATCGGTGGCGGCACGACGACGAGTTTGACGTCATGATCCGGATCGATGCCGCCTGCTGCAAGCCAATAGCGGAATTCGTAGTTATGCGATGAGAAGGGATAGGTGACGCCCAGCGTCGGTAGCGGCTCGCTGCGCGCTTTCATCGCTCGAATGACCTTTGCCAGAGCGTGCGCATGTTCCAGCGCGCTCGCCGTTTCGTTCAGGGATGCCTCTTGTCCCATGCGGGCATAAAGCTGTATCGACAGGGTGATGGCATTGCCGCCACGCCCGAGCGAAAAAGCCGTATTTGCCGGCGATGGATTGGAGCCCAGGCCCAGCATTGACGCAACCGGCATCGGTGACAGCATATGGGCGATGTCGAACTGCCGGAAGGCGAGGCGGTCGCGGACATTGGCCCAGGAAACGTCCTTGACGAGATCAAGTACTATGCCTTCCTTCTGTGCAAAGCCGAATTCTGACGCTGCAATCAGCACGGACGCGTCAACGAGCGGAATGAAACCCGCCCGCAGCGTGCGCGAGCCTTCGCTGGCCAAGCGCGCTGGCGCGGCAAGGCCGTTGTCGCCGCTGAAATCCGTGATCTTGGTGATCATGTTCACTCCAATTCCTTCCGCCGGACGATGTCCGGCTTGCGCGGGCATCACATCAGCAATCCGGCAGCCGTGACGACGCTCTGGGCAATATCAGCGATCTTCTTCTTTTCATTCATCGCGGTCTGGCGCAGCAGCGCAAACGCCTGTTCCTCGGAAAGGCTACGCATCTTCATCAGGATACCCTTTGCGCGCTCGACGATCTTGCGCTCCTCGAGTGCTGACTTGGCGTCCGCCAGTTCCCGCTGTAGCCGGCTGAAAGCGTTGAAGCGGCTGACCGCCATGTCGAGAATGGGCTTGACCCGTTCCTTCTTCAGGCCGTCGACGATATAGGCCGACACGCCCGCATCGACGGCCGCCTCGATGGAGGCAGTATCCGATCGATCGACGAACATGGCAATCGGCCGGCCAACGGTGCGCGTCAGCTGGAACAGGTGCTCCATCATGTCGCGGTTCGGGTTTTCAAGATCGATGAAGATCACATCCGGCTGTAGTGACTCGATCACGCGCGCGATACCGTTGACCTCATGAACGACCGTGACCCTGGAATGTCCGGCCTCGTGCAATCCTTCCTCGATTATCGAGGCGCGAATAGCGTTTTCGTCGATCACAAGAATGGTGAGATCCAGATGGGTCATCGTTCATTTATGGCGCAGTGCAGCAAATCGCGCAATGCAAGGTCAGCCTAAAATTGCATCATAAAGTTTGCCGATTAATATTTAGGCTAAATTGTCGGGTTCGTTACTCCCGGTATTTTGCAAGCGATGATAGTACATCGCGACGATATGCGATTGACCTGAGACCCATTTTTCTCCGGTTTTCAGGAGAGTCTTGGGTGAAGTGCTCTGGGACCAAACTTTGGACCGCCGGAGATTGGAGTTTTCCGGCTCAGGGTGAACCAATGCACAAGAGATGAATTAGTGGAATCGAAACAAAATAGGCGGTGCCAACCAGAATTATGGTCATTATCAGCGCTGCGATATCGTAAATCGTGAGCTTCATTCGCGATCGTTCGCCCCAATTTTGAACCTTCGGATCTCGAGGTAGCAAAAGAATTGCTTCTGCATCTAGTCTTGGTGAACGAAAAAATAGAGGTATTCTTGCTCGGGCACAATGGGCTAAGCCGAAGCGCTCCGTCTTCAGCAGGGTCAAGCTGAGACGGGTCGTCTCAGCTGTGGAAGTTAAGCAGCCAGCGGATTATGTCAAACAGAAGCTGGATACAGCCGCATTCCGTGCGCTTCTTCCAAAAGAAGTATGGTCTGCCCCGTCCGTGCAAGGGTTCGCGACATCGCAAATGACGGTTCCAGTTGCATAAATGTATCCGGCCTCTCGCGAGTGGGCTGCTGTTGCAACCAGGCCATGATGAGATCCGCACACGCCGTTACCAATAAATGGTTCGCCCACGAAGCCCGCTTTTTTGCACAGGACTTACGACATTTTGATCCAGTGTTTCGTCATCAGTATTCCCGAGCCTTGCAATCGAGCCAGGAGCGTCAGGCGAATGCAGGGTCTCTGCGTTCGTAGAGTGCTCCAGGCTTGGTCAGGACGACCCAGACAATCCGGGCCATTTTAGCGGCAAGTGCGACGACAGCTTTGTTTGGGTGCATCCGGGCTTGAAGGCCATCCAGCCAGTTCCCCAGTCGGTCCCGTGTTCGCTCGAGATGCCGAAAGCATGATCGTGCCCCATGTACGAGCAGTTTGCGCACGTAGCGGTTTCCTCGCTTGCTGATGCCGAGAAGCTTTTGCTCTCCGCCGGTCGAGTATTCTCGCGGCACAAGGCCGAGCCACGCCGCCAGGTCGCGGGCTTTTTGGAATTGCCGACCGTTGCCAACCGCTGCAAGGAGCTCAGTTGCACCCAATGTTCCGATTCCGGGGATCATCTGCGAGCAGCTTCCACATCGCCGACGAAAGGTCGTTTGATTGGTCTTTCGAGAACCTGTGGCACGTCGAGCTTGAACAGACCCGCGCCCTGGCGAAGGGCAATCCCGTATTCCAGGCAGAAGGCTCGCATCTGATTGATCAGCCGGGTTCGCATTCCGATCATCTGGTCTCGCACCCTGTGCAAAGCCTGAAGATCGGCTTGTTCCGCGCTCTTGGGTGTCGCAAACCGCATCGTTGGCCGCGTAGCCGCTTCAGCGATCGCCTCCTCATCGATGATGTCGGTCTTGTTCGATTTTACATAGGGCTTCACAAATTGCGCGGGGATCAAGCGCACCCTATGTCCCAGAGCCTGTATCTTCCGTGCAATCCATTGAGAGCCAGCGCAGGATTCCATCCCTACAATCGCTGGCGCTTCTCGCTCAAAGAATTGCAGCAGCGTGTCGCTTCGCAAGCGAACCTTCTGAACTGGCTCGCCGTCGCTTCCGAGACGGACGACGTGGAAGATGTTCTTACCAATATCAATTCCGTAGACAGCCGCTGAACGCGGCGCATTGCGTTGTGGCATTGCAACCTCCTTCTTCGGTTTGACAGCCTCATAATGCTACGGGAGGACGAGGCGGACCATCCCGTTACCTGAAGGCCATCATGGGCCTTTCCGAGGGCGCGCCTGCTACACTGCCGTCACAAATTTTCTTCGAGACATCCGTCCTGCCCCACAGCCCGGTTTCGAAGTAAGATTTGAGACCGTGCCCGGCGAACAGGGCGCAGGTTGATTTCGCCCAATTCCAGGTGGTCTTCACCGATGAGCCATTAACACCGAGGATTGTCTGACTGTTCTCCATGGTTCTGGGCCATAGTCGTCTCATCTGGGCCCGCTTTGCCATGCATCAGGATTTGCCGACGGTGCTCCTCGCGAGATACTCTATGATCGTATGAAAACTGCCGTCATCAGCGAAGGCGACACAGACGGTAGCGTCTATAATCGGGCTTTGCTCGATCTCGCCCGCCATTACCGTTTCCACCTACGGGCATGCAAATTCTATAGGGCAAAGACGAAGTGAAAGGTCGAGCGGCCATTTCGATATATCCGAAGACTTCTTCCTGGCCCGTTGCGTTTCGCAACCTTGATGATCTGAACGCCGAATTGCGGCATTGGCTTGATACGGTGGCTAATCCACGTGTTCATGCCACAACAGAGGGCATTGTCATTGAAGCCTTTGCCGAACAACGACCGAATCTGCGCCCATTGCCGCTTGTCCCGTTCCGGTCGGTCTTAAGGCTTGAGCGCACGATGATATCCCGTGAGGGCATGGTGATCGTTGGTGGGAACACCTACAGCGTTCCTGACGCCACCCAAAGACGCTTCGTCGAGGTCCACACCCTGGCCAACGAGATTCGCATCTTTGAAGACGCCGGCTGAGCTAGCTCGCTATGCCGACCAGTATTTGCTGGATTTTTGTTGACTTTCCCTTCCGCCATCGTCAATGGTTGCTCATGAAGGTAACGGTTTTATAACACCGCAGCACTTGGTATTTGTCTTTTGTCAAATGCTGCCAAGCTTTTAGCGTGGTCACCGCTGTAACCTGGTACTTCAATTTTCGTTCCTTCTGAGCGACCTCTTTAGAATGGGGCGCTCGATCTTGCTGGTCGACGGCTGCGGATGTTAGGTTCGCTGGTATGCCACCGTTGAGGATAGACTTAATGCGAACGTCACCTAATCAGTCTAGTTTTACGATACAGTTGCGTGTTATTTCAGCGCTGATGATCCGAGAAGTCCGGCTGCGTAACAAAAAGCATGCCTTCAGTCAGCTATTTGACCTCATGGAAGCCGTTGTTTTCATCGTAGCGCATTTCATTATTTTCAAGTTTCTGGGACGGCATCTTTTGATCGGAGATAGCCTGCTCCTATTCATTACTACAGGTATCTTCCCCATTCTTTTTTTTCGAACAATAAGTATTCGAGCAGCTTCTGCGATGGAATCTGCAAAATCGGTAACAGTCATTCCGCTGGTGGAGGCTTTGGATTTTGCGATCTCCCGTGCGCTAGTTGAGTTTATTTCATACGGGTTGATATTTATCGCATTTTTTGCGATGATCTCTGTCCTAGAACTGTCTCGCTACGCGATCCCTTTTAACGTGGTTGCTATAGTTCAGTTTACCATCCTCATACTCCTCTTTTCTTTTGGCTTGGGATTGGTCAATTCCTACTTAATTTACATGTTCCCGTTATGGAAATTTATTTGGGGCGGAATATCGCGTACTCAAATTTTCATGAGTGGGGTTTTTTTCATCCCTGAGTACATGCCGCCCGTCATCAAAAATATCCTTTCGTACAATCCGCTGTTACATTTTGTGGCGCTGTTTCGCACAGGGTTTTATTCGACCTACCCAACTCATATGCTTTCGATGAATTATATTTTACAGTGGACTTTCGGTGTACTCATAATTGGCTTGTCTGCCGAGCGGATGCTTCGGAACCAGCGCGCCCTTCATGCATAGGGGTGCCTTTTCACTCGCAATGCAGAGCAACAATCGGTGGGGATAAATTAACAGACGTCGGCGGTGAGTGCGTTGTTGCCATCTGTAAGATATTGCTACTTAAGGGTAATTGCCTGATCGCGTTGCGTTCCGTCATTTGCCCTTCCCCACGAGAACCAAATGAATACTCGATCACACCAGTTGGACGCCTCTATTTACCGGCTGTCGTTGTGTTGATGGGTCCGTAAGGCCGTTTGCCGGGTGAACCTGGCGAGGAAGCCTGTCATCGTTGATAATGATTTTCGCCTTGGCGGCGTGCATTCCGGCCTTTCGGCCACCCCTGCGTCATGCGGCCTGCGGTTTTCCGGTCAGCCAGACATAACGAAGCATATTGTAAGCGATATTGGCCATGCCGATCTTCACCTTCGCCCTGCTGATGCCAATGGTGCGGATGAAGAGCTTCATCTTGTCCTTCGTAAGCATTGCGAACACCCCACGTTTTAACGGGATTTGAGTTCGCGCATAATTCTTATCTTTCGAGATTTGAAGGAGGGAATTATGGATCTGGTGCCNCGTAAGCATTGCGAACACCCCACGTTTTAACGGGATTTGAGTTCGCGCATAATTCTTATCTTTCGAGATTTGAAGGAGGGAATTATGGATCTGGTGCCAATCGAGGGCGATGAGAAAGTTGGACCGCATAGTGCTGATGACAGTCATCAACACTATGCGCAAGGTAATGCGGAGCGTGCTCGATCGGGTCCGCGTCGCGTCGAGGTTATCATCGGCGAAGAGCGCCGGCGTCGATGGAGCCCCGAGGATAAGGCGACGATTACGGCGGCGAGTTTTGTGCCTGGTGCCAATATCTCTGCGGTCGCACGTCAATACGGCGTCAGCCAAGGCTTGTTACACTACTGGCGCCGCTGCGCCCGCGAGCGCGTATCGGATGGGCAGGAGATGTGTTTCGTCCCTGTGGTAAAGATTGAAGACGAGCGGCTCCAGCCTTCTCTCGATACGAAGCTGGACGCCTCTAAAAACCTCCCCCTTTTGTTTATTTTCTGATTCAATTGGCCTGTGTGATTTGCAGGGAGCGGATGATGCGTGGACAGCCTGGGTTTTGGGATTTGGACGAACGTTACGAGCGTCTGAGTGCCGTCGGTGATCCTCTGGAGAAGCTCAACAGCATCATTCCCTGGCCGGTGTTCGAGAAGCCGTTGGCGAAAGCGCTGAAGCGGTCGGATGGATTGAAGGGTGGGCGCCCTGCTTTCCCGTCGGTGCTGATGTTCAAGATATTAGTTTTGCAGGCGCTCTATAACCTCTCCGACGACCAGGCTGAGTTCGTGATCCAGGACCGGCTGTCGTTCATGCGGTTTCTGGGTCTGTCCCTGTCGGAGAAGGTGCCGGATGCCAAGACGATCTGGCTGTTCCGCGAAAGCCTTGTTCGGGCCGGTGCCATCGACAATCTCTTCGCCCGTTTCGACAAACATCTCTCGCGATCTGGCTATCTGGCCAAGGGTGGGCAGATCGTTGACGCGACGATCATTCAGGCTCCCAAGCAGCACAATAACCAGGACGAGAAGGCAGCGATCAAGGCTGGCGAAATCCCGTCGGAGTGGAAAGACAAGCCCGCCAAGCTCGCGCAGAAGGACCGCGACGCGCGCTGGACGGTGAAGTATTCCAAGGCCATGCAGCCCACGGAAACGCCGACATCAGCCGCGACGAAGCAGCATGACATTGCTATTCCGATGTTCGGTTACAAAAACCATGCCGGCATCGACCGAGCGCACGGCTTCATCCGGGGATGGACGGTGACGAGTGCGAGCGGCCATGACGGCGCCCAACTCAGGAATGTCGTCGCCAAGGACAATACGGCATCGACGGTCTGGGCCGACAGCGCCTATCGCTCGAAGACCAATGAGGAATGGCTGCAGGACAATGGCCTGAAGTCTGACATCCATCAGAGGAAGCCGAAGGGCAAACCCATGCCGGAAGCGATGTCGCGAGCCAATGGCCGCCGCTCGAAAGTGCGCTCCGCCGTCGAGCATGTCTTCGCAAGGCAGAAGGACAAGATGAAGCTCTTCATCCGCACCATTGGCATCAGCAGGGCGAAGGTGAAGATCGGTATGGCCAATATCGCCTACAATATGCTTCGTTATGTCTGGCTGACCGGAAAACCGCAGGCCGCATGACGCACGGGTGGCCGAAAGGCCGGAATGCACGCCGCCAGTATGCGACGTCCACGCCCCATAGATTTTTCGGTTGATCTACGGGCCGTCAAATGAGCTCACCGAAGAGTATCTGACGAGCTCATTGTGAGGCTCTGACGTATGCGACGTCCACGCCCCATAGATTTTTCGGTTGATCTACGGGCCGTCAAATGAGCTCACCGAAGAGTATCTGACGAGCTCATTGTGAGGCTCTGATGCGCGCGGCATAGGCCCATGGCATCAGGGCATCGATGTCTTTGGCGAGGTGGCCGTTTGCGAGGCGGGTGAAGAGGTCGCACAGATAGGCGTAGGGCTCAACGCCATTCATTTTACAAGTGCCGATCAGGCTGGCAAACCGGGCCCAGTTCCGCSCCCCTTCATCATGGCCCGCAAAGAGCGCGTTGCGGCGGTTCATGGCCGGGCGACGGATGGCGTTTTCCACCAGGTTGGAATCGATATCGACGCAGCCGTCATCAAGGAACAGCCGAAAGCCATCCTGTCGTTTCAGCATATACGCCAGGGCAATGCCGAGATCGGATTTGCGTGAGACMCGCACAGCCTGAGCCGCGAGCCAGGTGAAGAACTCGTCCACCAGCGGGAGGGACAGGTCCTGTCGAACGGCCCGGCGATGTCGGGGTCTGAGCCTCGGATACTGTCTTCGATCTTGTATAGCGCGGCGATGCGAATGAGCGCCTCGTCGACGATGGGTGATCCGCTCTTTGGCGTGGCCTTGATCAGCTTTCTGCGCCCATGTGCCCAACAGAAAGCCAG
>NZ_LMEY01000003.1 GCF_001426665.1 Rhizobium sp. Root1334
GCTTAGCGCCATCATGCACGAACCCGCTTCGCGGGAGGGAGTGCGCGGCGAGTTTCGCATGATTATCTGAGGTTCTAGGCAGGCTGTTGGTGTTGCCTGACCATGACGTTCCCTTCAACGAGAGGRACGTTCAATGGCCAGCTTTCAACACGATACCCCGACCACACCGCTCCGTCAGCGCATGCAGGAAGACATGCTGATGCGAGGGTTGGGATCCCACACTCGGCAGGACTAMATCCGTCRCGTCCGACGCTTCGCTACGTTTCTTGGGCGTGCCCCGGACACCGCGACGGTCGAGGACATACGACGTTTCCAGTTGCATCAGCATGAGAACGGCGTAGGTCCTGCGACGATTAACAGCACGGTTTCGGCGCTACGCTTTCTGTTCATGGTGACGCTGAAGCGGCGGGATCTGGCGCGGGCGCTGGTGATAACGCGCAATCCGCGCAAGCTACCGGATGTGCTCAGTATTGAGGAAGCTGCCCGCTTACTGGAGGCGGCACCTGGTATCAAATACAAGGCCGCCCTCGGTGTGGCCTATGGCGCGGGCTTGCGCGTCTCCGAGGTCGCCCATCTCAAGGTCGATGACATCGACTCCAAACGCATGCTGANATACAAGGCCGCCCTCGGTGTGGCCTATGGCGCGGGCTTGCGCGTCTCCGAGGTCGCCCATCTCAAGGTCGATGACATCGACTCCAAACGCATGCTGACCTTCAACGACCTTCGCGGCACAGCGGTTACGCGCCTCGCTTTGTCTGGATGCACCTTGCCTGAGATCGCGACAATCACGGGTCATAGCCTGCGTGACGTTAATGCAATCCTCGATACTCACTATCTCAACCGGGACAGTGAACTCGGTGACAACGCCATTAAGAAGCTCGAAAAGAGAACAAAGTTTCCCAAATGAGCGCCCAAATGTTCCAAGCTGTTCTTAACGAAAAGAGAAAAACCGTAGCGATTACAGTGGCTGGGGAACCTGGAAAGTAATCCAACTTTTCCAACCCCTTGATCCGAAACAACCTATTGCAAACAAACAGCTTATTTTCTACGAGTGTTCCGGTTGGGTGTTCCGGAATAGTGCTACGGATGGGCGAAATTGGCAAGGGTTACATATCTCGAAAGGCGTGCGGCGACCTACTACGCGAGACTGGATGTCCCGCTTGACCTGGTCGCCCACTATGGCACCACGACGCGCAAGAAGTCGCTGCGCACCAAGGATGAGAACGAGGCGAAGAAGCGGCTTTGGCCCCTCATCGAGAGCTGGCGCTCTGAGTTTGACGAAGTTCGTGCTCGCCGCGAAATCACGTCCAACGACAAGGCGGTTGCCGTCTGGCAGCACTATGAGGCGACGCTTGACGGCTACGACCGCAAGCAGCGCGCCATGCCGACACCCGAACAGACGGACGCAGAATTGCAGCGTCTCTATCGCCGGATCGACGTAGGGGAAATCGCGTCCGAAAACTTCTTCGGCATGATCAACGCCTATACCGACTATGAGCTTATGCTTCGGGCACGCACCGACCACGCAACCCTTCGCGCCCGCCGTCTCAATGCCCTGAAGGCCGCGCTTACGTCCGGCGACGCGAAATTGATCGAGCCGGCAGTAATCGAGTTTGTTGCTCGGCATCGGCTACTTGTCGACCCGGGTTCCGATGAATACCGCGAGCTTTGCACCTTGATGATACGGGCGGAAGTGGAGGGGCTGCAGCGCACCCTGGAGCGTGACAAGGGAGATTTCACCGGGACCCCGAAAGATCCAATCGTTAAGCCCGCGACCGGGAGCGCCCGCGAAGCTTCGGCACCTGGCGAAACCATCATGGAGCTATTCGAGACTTACGCACGCGAAAACCCGAACCAGATCAAGCCCGACACGCTTGCGCAAGCTCGCCGGGACGTTGGCTTGTTCCTTGATTTTGTCGGCAACACGTTTCCGGTCCATCGGATCGACAAGAAGGCAGTTCGTGAGTGGAAGGACTTGCTGCTTCAGTATCCTGTGAAGGCGAGCGAAACGAAAGCCTTTGAGGGCATGAAGCTGGCGCAGATCGTCAAGCACAATGCCACAGTGAAGAAGCCTGCTATCAGCAAGACCACGGTCAACCGCTACTTGTCCGGCTTCAGCGCCTTTTGCACTTGGCTGACAAACCACGGCTATCTTACGGCTAACCCCGCCGCCGATATGTTCCTGAAGAAGTTGAAGGAGAAGACCACGAAGCCCTTCACGGTTGACGAAATGAACGCGCTGTTCAAGTCTCCGTTCTTCACTGGATGCCAGAACGATGAAGCGCCCCGGTTTTGGCGCAAGCCGGGCAACGTCCTTATCCGCGATCATCGCTACTGGGTGCCGCTTATCATGCTCTATTCCGGCGCGCGCCCGGCAGAGATAGCGCAGCTAGATATTGATGACGTCCGCGAGGATCGCGGCCATTGGATCATGCACATCACTACGGAAGGCGAGGGCGATAAGAGCGTGAAAACGGACGGCTCTATGCGGGTCGTGCCGGTTCATCCCGAATTGGTGAAGCTCGGCTTTCTCAAATATCATGCGGACATGAAGAAGCGCGCGGAGAAGCGGCTTTTCCCGCTCGCAGAGCGCAACGAACGCGGGCAGATGATCGCCGACCTCAGTCGCGACTTCCCGCGCTACCTGACGAAGATCGGCCTAAAGGACGGTCGCGGTTTGTCGCTATACAGCTTCCGGCACGGTGCCGCTGACGCCCTCCGCCGTGCTGGCTTCCTTGATGAGCAATTCGGCTTCATCCTAGGTCACACGTCCGGCACGATGACGCAGCGCTATGGCACCCTGCCGCAGGGGATGCTTGAGCATCGCGTGGAACTGGTAAACTCGATCTCCTATCCGGGGTTGATGGTGGATCACTTGAAGGCTGCAAGCGGGGTAGCGGAGGCGGCGTAGCCTTACGTCTCCTTTTGCTCGTCCATCGCCTTCCGGTCCAGTTCATAGCCGCGTCTCCAGCTTGGCGCGGCTTCGATCGCTGCCTGATAGCGCCAGCGTTGTTTCGTGCGCTCCTTGACCCAGGTGACTGACATCCGCTTACCCTGGTCTAGAGCTTCCTTGACGGCCTGCTGCATCTCCGAAGTCGGTTTCACCGGGACCACTCGAAGCCCCCGTATTTCGATCTGCTCCAGCATGAAGCGCGTCACTAGTGCTGCTTCGACATCTCCCAGGGCAAATCCTCTCTCGGCGAGACCGGTCCTCAACGCTTTCATGAGAGTGCGCCAAGTGTCGATATCTATCTTTGACGTGGCTATGTCGCCTTTAACCTCTTGCTGCAGCTGTTTCATTAGCCAGTCGACGTTCGCGCTGTCTGTGAAAAGGTGTGGTCAGCATTGTGAGGCCTCTTCTTTTTCGCTTTTCTCTTCTCCTCTTCGTCTTTTCAGGATTGCCCGTTTGTTCGCGCCCTTCGGGGGCGTGGGCGCAAATGGTTTCGAAGGTATCGTCTACCCCCTCTTTTGGGTGATACTGCAGGAGCACGAAATACACGAATTTCGCCGCGTAGATGCCCAAGATTTCAGATGTGAGCTTCGCCAGTTCCAGTGGGAAATAGTGCCTCCCCGCCACCAGGTTCATCATTTTCGCACCTGGCCCCACCCCCAACCGCATGGCGAGTTGCTCCAACGACATTCCGGATTTGTTCAGATGGTTGGATATTGTCTGACCTACGCGTATTGCGGCGTCAGGATCTCTATAAGGGCCCATTAAATTTCTCCGAGAATAAACCTAGTAAATTTAACTGATTCGCCTTTTTAATCAACTGTGCAAAATATAGTTGGAAAAATAATTAAGTGGTTACTTAGTTTTTGGCTTTAGATATTTCAACAATACTGAGTGATGCCAATCAGAAACTGCTATATATGTTCTCAGTGAAAACGAGTTGCGAGGAATGGGATGAAGTCGGAACATAACGCTGCGGTCGCGAAGTTCATTAAAGAGCATCTGGAGACCTCCGCCTACAGCATGGGCGAAATCGCCCTCTTGGTGGGCTCCCAGAGCATTGAAGTGGTTGAAGGCTTCGTTCGAGGCGACCTGAGGATTCCCCTCGATAAGGCCCTCCCATTGGCTCAGGCACTCGGCTGCGACAAGCGGAAGCTGTTCGTGCTGGTCCTGACGAGTTGGTTTGGAACTGAGTTCGTTAAGACTATAGAAGACGTCTTGGTCGATGGGTCGGCCTCTACTGCCGAACAGGGCTGGATTGACTTTTTGCGGGGATCTTTCGGCAACAACGTTCCGGAATTGACGCCCTCGCTGCGCCGTCGCCTTCGGCTGGTTGCAAGTTTGCCAAGCTGACAGGGCGTTTATCTGCGGATCTTCCGCACCATCACTTGAGAATGGCAGGCGAGGGACCCGAAGCCGATACAAGGACGGGATCAAGTGCTGTGCCAGGCTACGGGTTGTCTCCAGATTGGGGCGGACATCCGCGATGGGCTGAAGTTGTTTTGGTGGGAAAGAACCACGGGAGGATAGGAACTCGAATCGTCGGGGGCACGGAAGGCATCCCCATCAAGGGAGCTTGACCATTCCTAGGGCTTCGATGTTCCGACGCGTGGTCAAGCTTGAAAGGGTTGGTAAGCCAGCGGCACAGGAGGGTAGGTGGCGCCGGATGGTAGAGAACAAGAGGACGGCGCGCTGCGAGCGATCGTCCATGAGCGGCGAAAAGAGTGTGTGACGATCGCGAGGATTCGCAAGTCGGGCTCCCCCGAATACCAGACGAATGGAATCTGATGATCGTTGATCCGCCGACAATGTGTGGCATTTGAGGTGCGCGGATGTGTTTTCGATGCTGGTTATCAAGGCCTTCCGACACGATTGACCTCACCACCAGACAGTGGTGGCGTGACTTTCCACTCTAGAATAGCTTTCAGGGTCGAGTTTGGCGGGCGACCGACAGTGGGCACAACCGATACGAGTCCGCGAACCTTTACCTCGAAGGAAAAAAGCCAAATTCACGTTCATTCCGCAACTTCACGTAAAGTTAGCGACAAGGTCCGTCAAGTTTCCGCAACGATTGCGGATTTGCAAGCGGTTCGTTTTGCAATCTTTGATAGGTATTCTAGCCGAGTCTCGTTCACAACCTTTACATTCGTCGTCCGCATGTCAAGAAGAGGTAAAGGTCGCGCAAGGCATCTGGTAATCGACCCAATCAATAGCAGCATCATCGGCACTGTGATGCGTGGATCGTCGGTGCATCCCTGATTGCCTGTGTCGCGGATCGTTGACGCTTTCACGGCGAAAGCAAATGACGCTTCAGGTCGATTGAGCCGACCCGCGCTTTGTGGGCGAAACTTCCGTTTTGTAGCGCTCTCGAGGATACGCATATCGTGTGCGGCACCGAACCGACCTGGGCCTCAAGCTCAAGAGTTACAGCAAGAATTCATACTGTTCCGACGCACTTGTGCGTGCGTGCTCTGAGCTTTCAGATAGTCGCCATATGATCTTCAATCGACGTTGTAGATCATAAGTAGGACGTCCCCGGAGGGGAGCAAAGGACTACCCCGGCACTGCCGAGGAACGACCAATCGTCCTCGAGACTTCCGCAACGCGCATCCTGAAAGTCTTGTCGAGCTTGATTGTGGCCTCGACCATATAGTCGATCATTCCCGGCCAGCGCTCACGGTCGAAGATATTTCCCTCTCGCTCCGCCTTGATACGGCAAGCCCGCCGTCCTTCAAGTCGCTCCCATACAAGTGCCTCGCCAAATTCGGTCTCGATCGCATTGGCATCTGTGCATAGCGCGTTGAAGATCGTTTCGTTCAGATCACTTGCGCCGGTATCAATATAGACCTCAGATCTAACGGCCTCGCCGGTAACAACCAAATTGAAGCTGATACCACGGGTTCCAGAACCGGTGCCGAGCCAGTTGTCTCTCCTGGGGGAAATATTGCGGAGTAGTTGGCTTTTCGCGTTCATCGCGGTTAGCAACCGCGACCAGAATTCCAGGCGCAATGTATGCCTTGTTTTCTCCGCCTCGACGCCCTCCACCTCGGTCTGCGCCTTCGTCGCCAACCCAATCATGAAGTCCTCGGCGTCCTTGGTCGGGATGATTTGGTCTATGGTCAAAAACAAATCGTCACCTTGGGAGAAAGGCGATATCTTGAAACACTGGATGCGGAGCTTGAAGCTTGAGAGCCAGAGAACCGTGGATGTTACCTCCTTCCGGAAGTTCGCGGCTACCAACATCACGCGTTGTGTCACCCCTTTGTTCAAGATGACGTCTTGATATTCATCCTCCTCCAGAAAAGTGCAAAGCTGCTCTTCGGCGTTCGCACCGGGCACATTCCGATCTAGGTAGGATTGAAATATGTCGCGGATATCGTCAGTGGTCAGGCGGGCGCAGTAGGAGGCATATTTCAATGCTTGCCAGGTGACGTCCCGGCCAGTGTCGTCGAGCTTATTCTCAATTACTACAAGTGAGCCTTGCTTGTCGATCGCAAGGAGGTCGAGGCGTTCTTGGGTGTCCGAGAAGCCGGCGAACTCCTTCTGGATGATGAGCAAGTCCTCGCCAAGCGAGTCCGGCTGGTTTGCGATCCACTCTTGGAGATGCGCTCGCTCGCGAAACCCAAGCTCGGAGAATGAGCGCGGCGAGATCTTCTGTATGCGATTACCATCCTTATCAATCTTAAACATGTTCACCCCAATTGACTGCTTTCAGCATTTCGCAGGCGCGAGCGCATGAGTCAACTTGCAACCACCACCTGTTTGCTGCTTGATATAGGCCTGAGAGCTTGGGGTGGGGCGTCGCTGTGAAAATCATACGTGTATTGCGACTAATGCTGGCTGTTTCGCTACCATCTTTGTTCATGGCATCTCCGGGGTTGTCAGCGGAAAAGGTATTCGGCCCGTTTTCTATCAGCGAAACGGCCGCGGATGTGATCGTGCTCAATGGCGAGATCGACATCGGTTCAGCTCTTAACTTTCGACGCGCGCTGCAGGCCGCACCGAACGCGAAGCTCCTAACTCTCAATAGTCCAGGCGGCACCGTCCAAATGGCGCTGCTCGTCGCTGATGATGTTCACGAGCGTGGTATCTCAACTTACATCGCCAAAGAGAGTGGCTGCCATTCCGCATGTGCTCTCGTTTTTCTGGCTGGCGTCGAGCGTCAAGCGGATGGAGCGCTCGGTGTTCATCAGATCTCATCGGAATCAGGAGACCTGGTCAGCGCGCAACTATCAATCTCTGACATCCTCGATGTTCTCAATCGGTTCGGAACTCCGGTCGAGGTTATGACCTGGATGTTCAAGACGCCGCCAAACGATATGCACATATTCACTGCCGACGAGATCGCAAGCTACAAGATCAATCGCAAACGGCAGGAGCCTGCGCCGACAGCGTCGCAAGCTGCAACCTCGATCGAGTCCACCCCAACTGCCACGACTATTACCGTGACGCCCACGGTCACGCCGACAACGACAGCCACGACCGATCAGAAGCCAGTTGTTGGTGACCAGGCCCTCGCCAATTTATCGGCGATCGAAGATTATACGCGTCGCCCGACACGTATGGCGTTATACACCGGCCTCGACTTGTTCGGCGATGATCTCCGAGCAGAACGCATGGTCGATGCCGCACAATGCGCGAAGACTTGTCTTGCGATGAACGGCGTGTGCAAAGCGTTCACCTTCAACACGAACTCGAAGATCATAAAAGGGCCAAACTGCTTCCTGAAATCAAGCGAGGGTCGCGCGGACGGGAATGCTGTTGCGATCTCTGGTAAGTTTCTCAGCAGCGTCGAACCGGACCCGCAGGACTTCACGATAAGCACGATCGATCCAACTGCATCGCTCTTTAAAGACGTGGATCTACCAGGAGGCGATCTTTCTTCTCGGCCCGCGCAAATTGGTGGCAATGCTCAGCAGTGTCGGCTCACGTGCATCGATGACGGACGCTGCGTTGCGTTCACCTACATCAAGCGGAAGAAGGAGTGCTGGCTGAAGGGAGCGATCGGAGCGCCGCGATTTGGCGCGGGCATGGTGACAGGCGTGAAAGACGTTAAGTCGTTCGCAGCGACAAAGATTATCAGCTTGCAGTGAGAGGCGCAGTGTAGATCCCAGTTGAACTACTGGTGGTCAGTAAACCAATGAGCATCAATCGGAAAAAAATGGAATTATCTGTAGAAGAGTCCAGACCGCGCCGCAGCTGGGTTGAAGATGCAATGTCCGAGTTCCGCGTGATCGGCCATGACGCCTTCCTAGATAAATACGCGAAAGGAACGCCACCCAGGTGGGTCTACCTAGTCCACGAGGGCATCGAATATCCAGCGAAAGCACTTTGGGCCGCGGCTCTGTCGCATGGAGTGACGCCGACGACGACTCGCGGATTCAAGACGGGTCAGGGGCGGGCAGAACTTGAACGCTTGGGATTTATCGTTTTCACCGAGAGGCCAGGCAGCGATATCATCCGTGAAGCCCAGGTGGACCTCGATCAGATGGAATCTGAGGGAGAACGGCACATTCGTGAGATCGGTGTATTAAAAAGAAGCGCGGCTATCGTGGCTGCTGCAAAGAGACGCTCCCCATTGAAATGCGAGGTATGTGACTTCGATTTCGAGCAAACATATGGTGAGCTCGGTCGTGGCTACATTGAATGCCATCATATTGAACCTCTGAACTACCGCGGTGGAAACTCCGCTCCCACCCGAGTAGGAGATCTTGCACTGCTGTGCGCAAACTGTCATCGCATGGCGCATCGAAAGGGTCAGGTCGTGGCAGTCGAAGATCTGAGAAAGCACCTTCGCAAGTAGCGCGGCGACACATATCTTGATGAAAAACAGCGATATGGACGTGATGCCTCGCTGGCGCACCGGTAATTGCAGCGTCTTCTGAGTTTTCGGATTGTCGCCACGTGAACTTCAATCAATGCTGAAGATCAAGCGTAGGATGCCCTGGTGGGGAGCCAAGGAGTATTCCGGAGTTAGATCGCCAGAAATGAAGCGTCGCCAGTTGCCCAGCCCAGGCGAAGCTTCATGCCTTCGGGCAGTAGAACCTCGACGGGTTGGTCAGAAGTGACCGAGCAACCAAACAAAGACATGAAGGCTGCAAAGTCTTCGAACCACATTCTCGCGGGCGAGAACGAGTGAACGATCATAGCCGCCTCGTCGGTTTTGAAGCGCCGCGCTTCTATGATCGCCGACGCTGTTCGATGGAGGAGTTGATATCTGATCAGCGCATGGGGCTGTTCTGCAAGCCCGAGAAGCTCGCACAGGTGGTTCATCCGCAAGACCTTGCCGGGCGAGGCCTCGCGCATCCAGTCCCCGACACTTGGGCCGAATGGCTCGTTCACCTTACCTTCGATCGTCGCAGCGCAGGTGAGGTTGCCATGCCGTATCAAAGCGAAGACGTCGTTCTGGCTGTCGCGTGCTCCCCCAGGAAGAGGAACCTTGTGCTCAGGGAAGGCGAGAAGGAGTTCGCTTCCGTTGGGAAACAGTGCCGCGACTTCGGGCGGAAGGCCGGCGCTCGACTCCCAGCAGTGAGCGAGCGTTTTCGCCGAGTAACCTGTGCGCCATTGTTTCTCTGGCTCGGCAAGGAACTGTTGCCACGCTTCAGGTCCTGAGCTCGGGACGTAAATTCTATTGCGTTTGACCATTTAACCACCTGGGAAGAATTAGGCCTTCGTGGTCGGGACAGAGCATCGCGCCTACCGGGCGATTTCAGCGTCAACCAGTGCTCTCCACTTTGAAAGAACATTCTGATTATCAATCAACCAATTCCGTAATCTGGCAGCAGTAACGACTCCTGCACTGATAGCTTCGATTTGGGCGTAGAAGTCACGTTGATTATCGACAGGGGTGGTGGGTAGCGCCATCACGAGCCCTGGGTTGGGACGAATTTTTGTGGGCGTCTTCGCAGAGAAGATCGCTCCAAGCTCCGCTACGTCCGCCGACATAACGTCAACCACCGCCGAGGGAGCGACGCCCCACCCAGGAAACGTAACAGCCACGTAGTTCGCACGCTGATCCGATCCGCGGCCGAGTTCATGGGCAAAGCGCCTAGGGCGAATAGCCTCAGCTAAGCCACGTAGTGACGCAGCCTGGTCAAATATCATTGACGTGCTCTCCCGCGGGTTCGCCGTTTTCCGCATGCTGGGTCCGGGGAGAATTTCTGGTGCGATCGTCGCCAGCAGGGCAACATACTGCGCGTTGAAATCACCAACAATCTTGTCTGGAATGGGCGTATAGCCACGTCGGTGCTTGTGAATAGCTTGGTCGATAATCTCGGCACGGAATTGGTAGCGAGGCACCATCTCGCTCCCAGACTCATCCCGCAGTTCGCGCAGAAACTCTGCGATGAGCTCATAGGAGATCGTTGCGTCGAATTTTCCCGTGAAATTCGGAAATTGAGCTGCATAAGCGTTCGGGCAGACTATCATCATTGCTCGGCGCGCATATCCACCAGCTAAAGCATCGAGTTCCTCACGGTAGCTTTCAGCTTGATCGGGCTGTTCAGATGCATCGAGTTTGTTCTCGATCAGTAAAGCGGAACGGGTCTGATCGCTGTGCTCAATCTCCACAAAGATATCGATCTCTCGCCTGGATCGAGTGCGTCGTTTGCTGTGTTTTACATCCCATGACGCTATGGGTAAATTTATCCCTGCTTGCCGTGCAATCCACACGGTAAAATCCAGCGAAGCATGAATCTCCTCAACGAGAAGCAAGTCGATGTCGCGTTCGGTCGCGTGACTAAGCGTAGGAATGAATTCTTCGTTCA
Source organism: Rhizobium sp. Root1334 (assembly GCF_001426665.1). GTDB lineage: Bacteria > Pseudomonadota > Alphaproteobacteria > Rhizobiales > Rhizobiaceae > Pararhizobium. Next base: position 10,717 of record NZ_LMEY01000003.1, read on the forward strand.
ACGAGTTTCTCCGTCCAAGAAATCTGATCGTAAAGACTAACCTCGAAAAGCTTGCGGAACAATGTCGAACTGGAATACTAGCCGAACACACAAGGTCGTGCCGGGAGTGTGGCCCTGGTCAATTTCCGCGCCGGCATCAAGGGCCAATCGAGACTTGTAGATCGTTGGAAACCCTTGCGGTCTAAGGTTCAGAATGGCGGAGAGGGTGGGATTTGAACCCACGATACCCTTGCAGGTATGCCGCATTTCGAGTGCGGTGCTTTCGACCACTCAGCCACCTCTCCGGATCATCCTTGGTCGGCGCCATCAGCGCGAGGCGGTTCATAGCGGCAGTTTTTGGCGATGGCAATTCCACGACGGGAGTGGCCGGCGTGTGCCGGCCTAGGCGATCAGCACATCCCTTCGGCGCGCAGCAGCAACGATCCTCTCATGAACGCCATTAATTGCTGGAGAGATCATATAGCCGTTCTCCAGGTCACCGATCATAACCGAATGTTCCCGCGGTGCCATCAGCCAGTGCAACCCGATGAGACCGCAAATCATGGCGTCGATCTTGTCCTGATCAGCTTTCTTCGGCGACAAGTTGGCTGACGCCGCTGAACACCAGAGTTCGAGCTGGTCTAAGACATTGAGAGACCCGAAGATCCGGATAGTTTCTGCAACAGACTTCCAATGCTCAACCTTAAACACTCTCCGGTTGGCTGGATTGTATTTTGGAGCACCAAGACGCCGGCAGTAGGCATCGTCGATGGCGACCAAGGCCAGGGCTGGAAACACTTCAATTAAATAGAGCCCCTGCGATGCTGTCCGTGCGACCTCTGGGTCCTCAATAGCGCCGAGTGCCTGCTTGAATCGCCAGATCGGTGCGGCATCATCAAACATGCCGAGCTTTGATCGGTTGGCCGGTTGAACACCGCCACCCACCCAGGAGATGAGTGATCCAGCCACCTTGTCGACCGGGCGCGAGCCGCTGAAGTTCGGGACAATTGTCGGCTGATCGAGCGCCACGAGACATTTGCTGACCTGAGATCTCTCGGCCAAAACTATCTCAGCGGCTTCGCTGAACGAGGCCAGTCGGGGTTCTAGGTGAAGTCGCGCGCCCTGCGAGTCTAGACGGATAATGCAGAGCGCACCAGGCGCCTTTGGGTTGTCGGTCCACGCGGAGTCGAAACCGACAATAGATGTTTTAGTAATCATGGCTTATGACGATTTGTCGGAAAGGAGAGATCTGTGGGGATACCATTACAGTATAGTTTAGACATTCCAAAGCGGTGCCTCGATCTGCTGAGCTTTTGCGAGAAACATGTAGCCGCGAACGAAGAGCATGCGCGTCGCTATGGCGGTCCATTAGACACAACACTTCTTCTTGCGCTCGCATCTCAGATGATCCTCTTGCCAATCGAGCGCATCATGAAGCACTTGGATGAGGATGTCGTTGGCTACACAGATGATCGGCAGCTCTCGCCAGACGTTAGTCGCTCTATACAGGAAAGAATTCGAGGAAAGAAGCTACGAAACAATGCAGAATTAGCTGGATTTGGCTGGTCGTTCATTCCCAGAACACAGGTATTTCAGACATCTAATGAACTCCCGGAGGGCATTGCGAAATCACTGAGTAGCGATGAGGCCAATGCTTCTGCACAAGATATGCCCATGGACCAGTTCATATCGTGCCTCCGGAACTCGCTTGCGCATGGTGGAGTGATGTATCTGGATCAGCAGGGATATAGCTCAAGAAAAGCGGCTGAGATGTTGCTCTTCGTTAGCGCCAAACAAACGCGGCCAGCGCCTTTCGTAGATGAGAAAACGGGGAAAATCATCGTGCCGCTCCCTGTCACCGATGGACTTCGATTGCTAAGGATCGCCACAAGGGATTTTCGTCTCTTCTTGTCAAGTTGGACTGAGTGGCTAGACGAAGTGGGAATCTTAAAGGAGATTGCCGCTTGAAGGGCGTGCCACTTCGTCCAAACGATCAGCCTGGAGCTTGTAGATGACAACACTCACTCTTTCGCAGCTGGAAACCCATCTCTGGCGGGCAGCGGATATCCTGCGGGGATCGATCGATTCCGGCGATTACAAGCACTACATTTTCGGTCTTCTGTTCTTCAAGCGCCTCTCAGATGTCTGGGAGGAGGAGTATGAGGAGCGGCTGGCGCGCTACCACGATGCGGATCTCGCCGCTGATCCAGATGAGCACCGCTTCGACATTCCCAAGGGCCATTTTTGGAAGGATGTGCGCAAGCACACGACCGATATCGGCACGCATCTGAACGCCGCCTTTCGCGCCATTGAAGACGCAAACATGAAGCTGCGCGGCGTCTTCCAGGATGTCGATTTCAACAACAAGGAGCGCTTTCCGGATGCCATGCTGGAAAAGCTGCTTCAGCATTTCGAGACCTATCGGCTGCGCAACTCCGATGTCGAGCCGGATGTGCTGGGCCAGGCCTATGAATATTTGATCGCGCAGTTTGCCGATGATGCCGGCAAGAAGGGTGGCGAGTTCTATACGCCGAAGATGGTCGTGCGGCTGATCGTCGAATGTCTGAAGCCGGAAGAAGGCATGTCGATCTATGACCCCACCTGCGGCTCAGGCGGCATGCTCTTGGAGGCGGTGCATCATCTGGAGCGGCAGGGCAAGAACCCGAAGAGCCTTTCGCTGTTCGGCCAGGAGCGGAACCTCAATACCTGGGCCATCTGCCAGATGAACCTGTTCCTGCATGATATCGACGATGCGCAGGTGGCGCGCGGCGATACGCTGCTGGAGCCAAAACATCTGACCGGCGACAGTGTGAAGGCCATCCGCACCTTTGACCGGGTGCTGGCCAACCCGCCGTTTTCGCTGAAAAGCTGGGGCCATGATGTCTGGTCGAAGGGCGATGTTTTTGGCCGCGACCGTTATGGCTGCCCGCCGAAATCCTATGGCGATCTCGCCTTCGTGCAGCATATGGTGGCGAGCCTGAAGGCAGACGGCGTCTGCGGCGTGGTCCTGCCGCATGGCGTGCTGTTTCGCAGCGGGGCCGAAGGCAAGATCCGAGAGGGGCTGATCAAAGACGATCTTATCGAGGCCGTCATCGGCCTGGCACCCAACCTGTTTTATGGCGCGGGTATTCCGGCCTGTATCCTGATCCTGCGCAAGCAAAAGCCGGCGGCGCGCAAGGGCCAGATCCTGATCGTCAACGGCGCCGAGCATGTCGTCGAAGGCAAGGCGCAGAACCATCTGTCGGAGGCCAATGTCGCCACGCTGGCCAAGGTCTATGGCGACTTTGCTGATGCCGAACGGCTGGCGCGGGTGGTGACATCGAGCGAGATCGAAGCGAATGACTTCAACCTCAATATCAGCCGCTATGTGCATCTGGGTGAAGAGGCCGAGGAGGTCGACGTTGCGGCGGAAGTGGAAAAGCTGGTCGAGCTTCAAGCCGAGCGGGATGCAGAAGAAGCGCGGATGATGGGCTTTCTCCGGGAGCTTGGCTATGTCGCGTGAGGTGCCGACGGGCTGGACTTCGACAACGCTTGGCGAGCAGATCGTTGAAATGCGCGGAGGCGGGACCCCATCAAGGAAGGTCTCAGAATATTGGAACGGCAATATTCCTTGGGCAAGCGTGAAGGACCTGAAGGGCCGTCACATCGATAACACTGAGGAATCAATTTCTGAGGATGGTTTGCAGAACTCTGCCTCAAGTTTGATACCAAAGGGAACTCTTGTTCTTGCGACAAGGATGGCGGTTGGGAAGGTAGTGCGCTTCTCCCGAGATGTGGCGATCAATCAGGACCTGCGTGCGCTTTTCCCGCGGCCATCGCTTGATGTTGATTTCCTACATCAATGGTTTTCCTGGCAAGAGAGCCACATTGCGCGTTTAGGATCCGGCACCACTGTTGCTGGCATCAGACAGGAAACCATACGCGGCTTGCAATTAGCGTTACCGCCGCTCCACGAACAACGCCGCATCGCCGAAATCCTGTCCAGCGTCGATGCGGCCATTGCGGCAACGCGGGCTGTGATCGAGCAAACCAGAAAGGTCCGCTCCGAGATCCTTTCGACCTCCTTCCCTGAAGATCAGGCTGCCGGGCCGTCAACTGCGGATGACACCTTCGAAGGATGGTCGGTAGAACCTGCTTCAAGCATATGCGAGAGCATCATCGACTGCAAAAATCGCACTCCTCCGGTGACCGAAGATGGTTACGCAGTTGTCCGCACGCCAAACGTTCGTAACGGTCGCTTTCGATATGAAGGACTTCAGTTCACTGACAGGCAGAGCTTTCAAGAATGGACGGCGAAGGGAATGCCTAGAACAGGCGATATTCTTTTCACCCGAGAGGCTCCATATGGCGAGGTCTGCATGGCCCCTGCAATGGCGTTTTGTCTTGGGCAACGGATGATGTTCCTGCGCCCAGACACATCTCGCGTCAGCTCCGACTTCCTATTGTATGCGCTGCAGTCTGGGCCGGTAAAAAAGGAGATGTTCCGGCGGGCTGGCGGTTCTACAGTCGGCCATCTGCGAGTGGGAGATGTTCGTGAGCTGCCAATACCTGTGGCTCCCAGAGATGTTCAGTTGCGCTTGACTTCCACCCTCAGGTCGCTGGATGAGGCACTATACAGCAACGAGGAGAGCTTATCGCGCCTTGAGAACTGCAAATCTGCCCTGATGTCCGACCTGCTCACTGGCGGCAAGCGCGTCATCGACGCGCTTCTCATGGCAGCGGAGTAAAGCACCCCATGAGCTACGGTCCCGAATGGCATTTTGCCGAGCGTCCTACGATCGAGCATCTGAAAGCCATGGGCTATGGCCTTGTGGCCTCGTCGGAGCATGCGGCCCTTCGCGAGGGCGAAAACCAGGTTCTGTTTCGCCCGCACCTCATCGACGCGCTGATGCGTATCAACGGGATCGACCGCGCTTCTGCTGAGGCAGCCTACGGCGAGCTTGCGGCGATCAGCGACAACGACGTCTGGCTGAAGGTGCTGCGCGGCGACTATGCCCGCAAGGTGACCGGCCAGGAGACACGGCAGACGCTGCGGGTGATCGATTTTCTCGAGCCCGGCAACAACCAGTTTTCTGTGACGCATCAGCTGCGGGTGAAGGCTGAGAACACGCGCAAACCGGATGTCCTGGTTTATGTAAACGGCATTCCGCTGGTCGTGATCGAGGCCAAGAGCCCGCTGAATGTAAAGGACAAGACCGGCGAGGCTTTCGAGCAGATCAAGCAATATGAACAGGATATTCCGCGCCTATTCTTTTCCAATGTCTTCAACATCGTCACAGACGGAGCCCTGGTGCTCTATGGCGCGACAGGCTCCGGCTCGAAGTATTTCGCCGAGTGGCGCGATCCCTGGCCGAAGGTGGAGGGTGAATTCCCGGACACGCTGGCCAAGGGCCTCTGGTGCCTGCTGGAACCGAGCCGCCTGCTGGACCTGATCGCGCATTACGTCGTGTTCGAGAAGACCGAGACCGGCACGATCAAGAAAATCTGCCGCTACCAGCAGTTTCGCGCCGTCAACCGCATCATCGAGCGCGTGATCGAGGGCAAGCACCGGCAGGGCCTGATCTGGCACACGCAGGGCAGCGGCAAATCGCTGACCATGGTGTTTGCCGCGCTGAAGCTGAAGACGCATAGGACAATCCAGTCCGAAGCACTGACCAACCCGAACATTCTGGTGCTGACCGACCGGGTGGATCTGCATTCGCAGATCAGCGGCACCTTTGTCGCTTGCGGCCTGCCGAACCCGACGGCGATCGAGAGCATTAGGGATCTGCACACGTTGATCCGCAGCGGCAAGGACGGGCACACGGCGCTTTCCACCATCTTCAAGTTCCAGGGCTCGAAGGAGGCGATTGCGACTTCGGAAAACTGGATCGTAATGGTGGATGAGGCTCACCGCACCCAGGAAAAGGATCTCGGCGCCTATCTGCGCGCGACACTGCCGCATGCCCGCTTCTTCGGATTTACCGGCACGCCGGTGAAGAAGGACGACAAGAACACCTATGAGAACTTCGGCGTGCCGGGCGAAGGTTATCTCGACAAATACGGCATCGACGACGCCGTGGCCGATGGCGCAACCGTGCCGATCTATTACACGGGCCGCAAGACCGACTGGCATATCGACGAGGCGAAGATCGACATTCTGTTCGACACCTGGTTTGCCGAGCTCGATGATGACAAGCTGAATGAGATCAAGAAGCGTGGCGTGCAGATCGAGGATCTGGTCAAACATCCGCGCCGGATCGAGCTGATCGCCTATGATATCTGGACGCATTTCAAGGCCTACGCTCGCCCGGACGGATTCAAGGCGCAGATCGTCGCCATCGATCGCGAGGCGGTGATCCTCTACAAGCAGGCGCTGACCAAGGTCATTGCTGAGGATCTAAAGGACGAGGGCATGGAGCCTGCCGAGGCGCTGGCCCGTGCCGATGCCATGTCGGCCTGCGTCTATTCGATCAACCAGGAAGACAGCAAGCCGAGCGAGGATGCTCACAAGCAGGCGATCCGCACCGAGCTGAAGGCTAATTATCTGGATGCCGAGGCCGAAAAGCTGGCGAAGAAGGCCTTTGGCCGCAAGGGCGACGATCCGCAGTTCCTCATCGTCTGCGACAAGCTCTTGACCGGCTTCGACTGCCCGATCGAAAGCGTGATGTATCTCGACAAGCCGCTGAAGGAGCACGGGTTGTTGCAGGCGATAGCGCGCACCAATCGTGTTTCGGATGCCAAGAAGCGCAACGGGCTGATCGTCGACTACATCGGTGTCTCCGGCCATCTCGAGGAAGCGCTCTCCTCCTATCGCGCCGATGACGTGAGGAACGCTATGCGCGACCTGGACGATCTGCGTAATCAGCTGCGGGCCGCGCATTCCGCCGTCGCCGCGCTGATGAAGCCGCTCAAGCGCAAAGCGAGCGACAAGGACGCGCTGAAGGCGGAATATGATGCCTTTGTGAAGCTGCTCGGCACCGAGGACAAATGGTTCGACTTCAAGGCGAAGGCCCGCAGTTTCATCGCGCTCTATGAAACGCTGAGCCCTGACCCGAGCGTTCTCGAGTTCACCGCCGATCTGAAATGGGTGGCGAACTTCCTGCTCTATGGCACGCAGCACTTCGAAAAGCGCCAGGCCTTCGACCAGATGAACTACAGCGAAAAGATCCGCGAGATGCTGGAGAAGCATCTCGAGGCAACGGGTCTTAGCGTCACCGTCAAGCTGCGCCACATCACCGATCCGGAGTTCTGGGAGGATTTCGATCCCGAGGGCAAGAGAGAGGAAGACCTGATGACGGCCGCGATCCGCAAGACGACGGAGCTGCGCAAGACGGTCACCGAGCGGATCGACGCCAGTCCGCATCAATATGCCAAATTCTCCGAGCGCCTTCGCCAGCTTCTGGAAAAGCTCGAAAGCGCGCAGCTCTCCTGGTCAGAGAAACTGAAGGCAGCCGAAGAGCTGGCGAAGGACATCACCGCGGAGGACGCCGCTTATGTCGAGGCGGGTCTCTCTCCTGGCGCCTATGGCATCCTGCAGATCCTCAACGGCTTCACCTCGGGGACGGAAGGTGAGGATCTGGCGATCCGGCTGGAAGTTCTCTACACCAATCAGGCAACAGCACCGTTCGGCTGGTGGCAGAAGGATGGTCTGCGCAGGAGCTTGCGCCAGCAGGTGCGCTTCATGGCGCATGAAGCCGGCCTGACGCAGCTCAGGGAGATCCCGGAAGAGGTCGAGGCTTACGCGCTCAAGCATTTTGCGAGGCAGTGACATGGCCGTCTATCGCATCGGCGACCGCGAGATCGAATACACGCTGAGGCGCTCGCCCAGGGCTCGGAAAGCCAGTATCAGCGTCACGCCAAAATCCTTTGAGCTCATGGTGCCGGAGAGCGCCACCGAAGAGCAGATTAGCGCCGTGCTGGACCGCCGACGTGCCTGGATCATCGAAACCGTGCAGCACATGGCTGAACGCGCCAAGGCTCAGGCCCGCGTCTACCAGTTCGTCACCGGCGCCAAGATCCCCTATCGTGGGCGGATGACGAGGCTCACCATCGAGCCCTTCGACGGCTCCCTCGTCGAGGTCAAGTTTCGCAACGGTTTCCAGATCCACAAGCCCGCCGATCTATCACCGGCGTCGTCTGACAGCATCATCGAGAGCGCACTCAGGCTGTGGTTAAAGCGCCGTGTGAGGGACGACGCTCGTGATTTCGTCCGCAAGCATGGCGAGCGGCATGGGTTTAAGCCGCGCGGGGTGCAGATCAAGGACCAGAAGCACATGTGGGGCAGCTGCGGCCGGGATCGGCAGATCAATCTCAACTGGCACTTGATCTTCGCTCCGAAGCCCGTGCTCGAATATGCGGTGGTCCACGAAATGTGCCACCTGAGGCACCGCAATCACGAGCCGGAATTCTGGGACCTTGTAGGGCGCATGTTGCCGGACTGGCAGGATCGCAAGGTCTGGCTCGACAAGAACGAGCACATGCTGGGTTGGGAAAAAGTGGAGCCGCAAAATGCCAGCTGAACCTCGATCACCACGCCTTGCCGTGCTCATCGACGCCGACAATGCTTCTGCCAAGATCGCCGACGGTCTGTTCGAGGAGATCGCAAAGATCGGCGAGGCTAGCGTGCGCCGGATCTATGGTGACTTCGCAACCGCTCGGTCGAAGGCCTGGACCGACGTGCTGTCGAGACACGCCATCATCCCGCAGCAGCAATTCGCCTATACGACAGGCAAGAACGCGTCCGACATCACGTTGGTTATCGACGCGATGGACCTACTGCACAGCGGCCGGTTTGATGGCTTCTGCCTGGTATCGTCCGACAGCGACTTCACGCGCCTGGCTGCACGTATACGCGAGCAAGGTGTCGACGTGTTCGGCTTCGGCGAACAGAAGACTCCTGAGAGTTTTCGGCAGGCATGCCGTCGATTCATCTACACAGAGAACCTGTTGCCGGTCGCAACGTCCAATGACAGCGACGCGAGCGGCACGTCGAAGTCGCTCCAGGCACCGAGTGCTGCTACGCCGATTATCAAGAAGGTTATCGGTCAGATGGAAACCGAGGACGGTTGGGTGCCGCTCGGCGCCGTCGGAACTCAGCTTGCCAACTTGGCGTCGGACTTCGATCCGCGAACTTACGGCTTCCGCAAGCTGAGTGATCTCGTCCGAAAGACAGGCGCATTCGAGGTGGAACACTTTGAAGGAAAGCCGCTACGGATCCGTGTTAAGCAGGCTAGTTCGAAGAAGAAGGTTGGTAGCTGACCTGGATGCTGCCGCTGTGACTCAGAGTCGCTCGCTGGCTGGCTCCGCGCGCTTCTGCTCGAAATGGCAGGCTCGTCAGCGAGTCTCACCGCGCTCCAGGATGAAACGACAAGAGACGCCTATCTGGCACAGGTGCAAAAGCTTGTTGAGCGTTTCCGATCGTTGGCGAAAGATCGTTCTTAGGGAAGCGCCAACCGGAATGGTGTCCTCCACCGGTTGGCCACCCACACAATGCTGCTACGCGCTCAGCAAAGCTGCCTTTAACCGGCTATGGTCGATCTTTAGAAAGGCGTCACGGAACTTTTCATATTCGTTACCGAGACGTGCTTTAAGGATATTGGCGGCACGTTCAGCAATCAGCTTCATCTTCTCCTCGCCCTGCACCGTCGCTTCCTCACGCTGCTTGGCCTGTGAGACCTTCTGTTGCGCGGCACGCTCCTTCTGAGCCTTTTTCGTTGCCCAGCGCTTTCGCTCTGCCTCTATCTCGAGATCGGACTTTCCTTCAGCCTGCAAGGCCTGTTCGTGTTTTTGCCAAGCACGCTCCTCCAGTTTCCCCATGCGCTCCGCTTCGCGCCTCTGGCGTTCGTCGCTCTTTGCGGCGGCGAGGCGAGATTCAATTTCCTTCTGGCTAGGTGACGAGCCGCTTACAATTTCGTCGATAACAAACTGCTTGACCTCGCCCGGCGCACCCCTCGCTGCAAGCTTGTAGATAATAGTGGGCGGCAAAACATCAACAACCTCCGGCACGGCGCCGAATGCCGTCGCAGCATTCATGTAGTTCTGAGCAGTGCGCTCTGACATCCCGAAGTGATGGCTCAGCCAATTGCCGAAACTTCCGTGCGCAAGCTTGTCCTTTATGACGCAGAGATCATGACCGGTTTCGATAATGCTTGCGCGGTGACGATTGCGGATCCGGTCGGCTGCCGCCTCTGCCTCTTCGGCAACCTCAGGCGATACTCCAGTGTAATCAAAGCCTGAAGCTACAGAAATCGAAGGCGCCAAGGCTTCCGTCCCGGCTGAGTTGCTTGGCGTGTTGCCATCCGGGATGTTCTCGATAGTGTTAGAGAAGTCCAAGTCTTCAAGGTTATTGTCGAAGCGATCGGTCATAAGAGTCTCCTGGCTGACAAATGTATTGGAAAAACCGCAATCGTTGCGGATTTTTGGGTGAGTTGACGGGCGAGCGAAACCTGGCCGGCAATCAAGCCAGCTGAAACTTTCGCGTTCGATTGGGTTGTCTGCGGCAGGTAGAGGCGCGTTATCCTGAACGCCTCCGAAATGTGTGACGGTGGCGCCGCAACTCCACCAGGCGAGAGGCTATTCGCCCGCCAATTTCCATTGCGGAAATGACCAGCGCACCTGCTTGTCGAGGTGCTCGATCGTCTTCTGAAGCCGGACGACTTCTGCCAGTGCGGCTTTTTTGACGTTTGCATTAGAGAGATCGGCGTTTTCGATCTCCTTCAATCGGTCGTTGATCTGTTTGCGCTTATATTCGTTGATGATGCGAGCAAGCTCGGAGGCCGCGTCAATCAAGCAACCTACCATGATTTCCCCCCGGGCAAGCGCCCCACCACCGCGGGCGTAAGGGCTGCGATCGGGCTCGTCTTCAAAGCTCCGCTCGATTTCACCAGTCAGGGATTTGGGGTTGCTGTCATCTTCAATGTCCGGGGCTTCCATGCCTGCCATATCGAAGCACTGCGCAAAGTCGGAGAACCCGCCGGCCTGCCCTTGGAACCATTCGTGAAACGGGTCACCTGCAGGTATTCCCAGGTCGAGGCTATCCGGATGCTTCAGCACACCTTTCTTTTTCTCCTTTTGTCGCTGATAGTGAAGACGCTGTCGTTCTGCATTGGTGAGTGCCATGGTCGATCTCCGTTGATGACCGTTAGTATTACAACCTAACGGACCGTGTCAATAACAACATAACGGCTAACGGAGAAATTATTGCCGATCGGTATCGTTTGCCCAAGAGCGGCTTGATGCTCTGGTGCAGCGGCGACGACGAGACAGAGGAGGACGCACGCAGAGCCTTCGCCTAGAACCGGCCGAAATTCGGATGGTGCTGGTAGTCTGCGAGCGTTGATGTCCTCAAAGCCTCAAGCGCCGCCTTGTGGGGCTTGCGGAGCGCCGCTGCGGTCCAGATTTCGCCGCGGCTAGTCTTCACGCCGATATTATTCAGGGCGTCCACAAGGGCCGGCACAGGGAGATCCTGCCATCCATTCTTCCGGATGGCCGAGGCGATCTCATTGATCTTCTCCTCGGCGCGGCGCCTGTTGGATTCTGCTCCCAGCTTCTGGGCTTCGGAGAGATTGGTGCGATTCCCGAGCTTCACCCCCTCAGCCTTCTTCCGGTCGAGGGCGAGCTTGGTCCGCTCAGCGATCATATTCCCTTCGAGCTCCGCACGGGCGGCCCGGCTGGCGAGCACGAGTCGATTGCTGGTGCGACCTTCCGAGGCCGAGACAACCATAATCTTCTTTTCGCGCATGATGTGTTCGATGGTCTTGGTGTTCCGGGACAACCGATCGAGCCCGTCAACGAGAATGTCGACGTCATTGGCCTGGGCAAAGTCGAGCGCGCTCTGGAGGCCAGGCCGATTTTCGAGGTTCTTCTCACCACGACCGCTGGCCACATCCTGGAACCACTCGACAATCTCCACACCAGCAGCGTCAGCATAGGCCCGGATGGAAGCTTTCTGCCCTTCCAGGCCAATTCCCGTTTCGCCCTGCTTGTCGGTGGATACGCGAATGTAGGCGATTGCTTGCTTGGATGTGTGATAGGTGGCCATGAGGGAGATGTCTCGTAGAGGAAGAATAGGGAGGGTGATCAAGACTATACGACACCATTTAGAGATGATCAAGTCTGTATGGAATGATCAACTCTAAATGCCTGGCCGTGCAGGTGAGCTAATCCTTGTTGCCACGATGATTTCAACCAGCGTGTCACCCGTAGGTGAACCGGCCGATCCCTAGGATCGCTGCCGTTCCCAGTCCCCGCGCCAGGCGAAGCTCACCTGCGTAAGGCAAATCTGGATTCGATTGGAAAGCGCTTCACCGCTTTCCCAAGATCAAGCACTGAGCTTTCCAAGATCAAGATGCCAGGTCGGGACCGAACCGATCCACCTGTTCCACCAAGTGGCGCGCCCATATCTCGGCTTCCTGCCTCCTGTGGACTTGCATCGCCGTTTCATGCCTCGCCTGCGAACCTGCGCATGCCAAAATCCCTTGCGACCGGATCGTCGCCGACAGATTCTGGCGGTCAGGCGTAGGATGCCCTTCTAGGGCAAAACAATATACCTACACTCCCGCGATTTACGCTTCAGCGGCGTCGATCAGTTCACGTTGATTTGTCGCGTCGACCACTTGGATGTTGCTAGCCTTGAACAGGTCAATTGTCTCTTGGAATGCTCGCTGTTGCGACGCTTTCCCGGTAGGCCCCTCAACGGCAAACACAACGCCGCGCGGAAGCAACGGCTTCAGCCGCTTAATCGTAAACAGCCACTTATTGCCGTGATCGAGGATACGAGTGGGATCTTCTTGCCCAAGGTAGATCGGCTTCAGAATTTTAACGGCCTTATCGTCAACAATCTCCACGAACGGAAATGTCGCAGAATAAACACCGTCATTAAAAGTTCGCCGCTTGAAGTTCCGATTGATCTCCCTCAACTTCAGAACCTGACGGACATGTCTTTCCAATAGCCCTTCGCGATAAAGCGAGCTCGAAAAATTCCGTCTCACGTAATAGTCGAATAGCTCTTCGAGCTTGGCCTTGGGGCTGTCGGTCATCGCGAAACGGATGTCGCTGAAACGGATAATCCCTTCGCGATCCTTGGTCAGGGCGCGAAAAAGGTGTTCTGCGTTGTCGGTAAGGTCAAACTCAAAACGTGTCTGCCCGTCGCCCACGTGACCGGCGAGATCTCTGATCCGCTTCAGTTCGGAATGATAGTTTTTTAGAACCGACCGGATTGCTACTGGCTCCAAGCTATCAAAAAAGGCCGTCACCCGGCCGTGACGCCTAGTCTCAAGTCTAAAGTCGAGATAGCCCGCTCGTGGTGCAACGAGGACAATCCCGATATTGGCGAACTCTTCCGTTTCAACATGTGGTTGGAAACGGATTATCGCATAGCTTACCGCATGCTTTTTCATGTTCGTTTCCAAAACGCAGGCATTTGATGTCTTTGCAAAATAGCCTCAGCGGCATCGATGGAGAACGCGATCTCAATCGTCTCATGGTCGTCTACATAGTGCCACCTTAGGGGGATGTCACCAATGATGTTGGCCAGCTCTGACATCGCTTCATCGAATCTTGCATGATATCCCGCTTGCAGTAGCGGATCATCGCAAATCTCTGCGAGCGACCCAGCGAACACATGGCTCAACAGCTGTGAATGAAGCGTTACGCCCTGATCGAAGGCTAGGTTGTGGTCTATGATCACCGGCAGTTTAGTGCGTTCAGACCAAAGGATATTGGGATTGCCGCCAGCCTCGGTAAGAGTGCGATCGCCATTCATGATCCACCAGTCGAACGCGGCGATATCCCGCTTCAACTCGGTCGCAATAGCGTCGAGGTTCAGGATCGACAGTTCGTTCGATTCCGGAATGTGCTCAGAGCCGAACAACATACCAAAGCCCAGACCACCCAAGTTGATGTTGCGCCCAAGATCATACAGCTCTCTAGGCACGCGGACGAAATCGAACGGCGCTATAGGCAAGCCTAGATAGCGAGCAAGCGCGCCGGCGATCCACTCCTTTACAAGGGACTCGTATCCTGCATCTTTGCCCTTAACATAGTAGAGCTTCTCATCCATGCCGCGGCAAATATAGGGTCTTGTCGACCCCTGCTCGGAACGTCTTAGCACTTCCTCTATTTCAATCGGCATCGAACCACACGCGCGAGATGATCACAGTGCACTTATAGAGCACACCAGAAAATAGAGTCCAAGAGGCTGGGCCTGTGGAGAGCGGGGCTTTATAAATTGAGGCAATGGCTCAGTTACTTTCACAAGTGGAAGGGCGACAGAATGGACGCTGGTCTGATCTGTGAGCGGACGGTGCACAAGGTTGCGCGCCGCCTAGTGGATGGCGGAGAAGCTCAGGGGCATCTTCCGACGCGACGTAGGGGGAGGCGTTTCGTCCCAGGTCTTGGGCATTGATGCAAACGAACAATCAAGGCCAGCGACACGGCTGGGCAGTTATTGGTGAACTAAGGGCTAATGCCTCGGTGACGATTGCGACAGCCTCTTCAAGAGGATGATCCGGAAAAGTGATGCGGATAACTGTTCCGGTTGTCCTTAGGTGGGACTAGATAAGTATTTGAAAAATATGGAAAAAGAATGGTTGGCTGGGGAACCTGGATTCGAACCAGGACTAACGGAGTCAGAGTCCGTGGGTCTACCGTTAACCTATTCCCCAAAACTGCGTGGGCGATGTTTGTGCCCAGCCGGTGAGGCGGGCTTATAAACAAAAGATCGGGGGATGCAATAGATGTTGGCAAAAAAATCCGCAGGGTTCGGCAAAAACTGTTGAAGGCGGCCGCGAAGGTGGGGTTCTCCGGCGGGCATTGCACGGTGTGCAAAAAGAATTTGGCGATTTGGGGCGGCGCTGGTAAAGTCCATTCAACGAAAATCAAGAGAGCGCCTTGAGCGGCTAACGTTCCGCGCGGCGCAATGGACAGACACGTGAGAGACCCCGACAGCGGCGAACAGCCGTCCGTTTCCGGGGCGTCGGCAGCAGGCCGCAACGATGGGCAGTCAGTGCTCCGTTCCGGCAAAGGTAAGCGCAGGCGGGGAAAACCGTCCCGCGCAGCCTCTGCGAATGCCAGTTCCTCCGTTGGTAACGGAGAAACACGGCGTCCCGAAGTGACAGAATCGACCGGAGAACCGGTGCGCAAACGCAAGCGCAGGCGGCGTTCCAAATCCGGTCAGCCGCAGACATCCGTAACAACGGGCGTCAGTGCTGAGGCTGCTGGTGCAAAACCGGCCGCAGTGTCGGGCGCGGACAATTCAGGCCGCAAGCGCAGCAAGAAGAGCCGGCAGCGCCGCTCGCTGCAAGGCCGCCCGTTGGCGGTCAGCGAAAAGCCGCGCCAGGTCAGCGACACGACACGGCAACCGGCGCCTCAGCCCGCGGCTTCCAGTGCGCGGGCCGAGGAGCGTGGCGGTGCGCCCAACCATGACCGGCGCAGCAATGGCCAGTCCTTTTCCTATGGCTCTGATTCGGGTTCGCCGCTCTATGCGGCGCTCGACCTTGGCACCAACAATTGCCGGCTCCTGATTGCACAGCCGACCCGTCCCGGCCAGTTCCGCGTCGTCGATGCGTTTTCGCGCATCGTGCGTTTGGGTGAGGGGCTGGGTTCATCCGGTCGCCTGTCGCAGGAAGCGATGGATCGCTCGATCGAGGCTTTGAAAGTCTGTGCTGCCAAGCTGAAGACCCGCGATATCCGCAAGACCCGGCTGATCGCCACCGAGGCCGCCCGCGCCGCTGAAAACGGCGAGGAGTTTCTTGAGCGCGTTCTGGCTGAGACCGGACTGGAACTGGAGATCATCAACCGGGAGACCGAAGCGCGGCTGGCCGTCTCCGGCTGCTCGTCGCTGGTCGGGCGCGAAACAAAATCGGTGGTTCTATTCGATATCGGTGGCGGTTCCTCGGAAATTGCCGTCATCAAGATCGGCGAGAACCGGTCGAGCCGGCTTGCCAATCATATCACCCACTGGACATCGCTGCCGGTCGGCGTCGTCACCCTGTCGGAGCGGCATGGCGGCCAAGACGTCTCGCCCGCAAGCTTCGAGGCGATGGTCGTCGAGGTCCAGGGCATGCTCTCCAATTTCGATTGCCCGGCCATCCAGACCCTGGAAAACCCAGGCGACGAGAATGGCTTCCATCTGATCGGCACCTCCGGCACGGTAACGACGTTGGCCGGCGTGCATCTCGATCTGCCGCGTTACGACCGCCGCAAGGTCGATGGCCTCTGGCTGTCGGACGACGAGGTTTCGGCTATGCAGGCGCGTCTGCTATCCTGGGATTTCACCGCGCGTGCCGCCAATCCTTGCATAGGGCCAGATAGGGCCGATCTGGTCTTGGCTGGATGCGCCATTCTCGAGGCCATTCGCCGCCGCTGGCCTTCGGAACGCATGCGCGTTGCCGATCGCGGATTGCGCGAAGGCCTGCTCACAGACATGATGGCTGATGACGGTGTCTGGCGGCGCGGACGCGCCCGCCGCCATCCGCGCGGTCCGTATGGTTCCCACGAAGGAAACACGCAATGACAAAACCCCCGATCGGCGGAAACCGCACCGGGCGCAAGCTTGGCCAGAAGGTCAAGAAGGGCAAGCTGAAGGCGTCGTCGCGGCGCTGGATCGAGCGGCATATCAACGATCCCTATGTGCAGCGCGCGCAGCTCGAAGGATATCGCGCCCGCGCGGCGTTCAAGCTTCTGGAGATCGACGAGAAGCACAAGATCCTTTCCGGCGCCAAGCGCATCATCGACCTGGGCGCAGCGCCTGGCAGCTGGTCGCAGATCGCTGCCAAGGTGACGAACTCGACCGATAGTGATCCGAAGGTCGTGGCGATCGATTTTCTCGAGCTCGATCCGCTGGCCGGCGTTCATATCCTGCAGTTGGACTTCCTCGATCCGACTGCGCCGGAAAAGCTGATGACGGCGCTGGGCGGCACGCCGGACCTGGTGCTTTCGGATATGGCAGCGCCGACGACTGGCCATCGGCAGACCGACCACATCCGGACCATGCATCTCTGCGAAGTCGCGGCCTATTTCGCCATCGACGTTCTCGGCGAAGGCGGGCATTTCCTCGCCAAGACCTTCCAGGGCGGCGCCGAGCGCGAGCTGTTGACGTTGTTGAAACAGAATTTCAAGCAGGTCATCCACGTGAAGCCGGCGGCGTCGCGGGCCGAATCGGTGGAAATGTTCTTGCTGGCCAAGGGGTTCAAGGGTCGCAAACCTGGCGCCCGGTCGCTGTATGACAGCGAAACCGAAATCGACGACCGGGACATGGTTGACGAGCGCGATTCTGTCGAGGCCGATTGAAGCGTGCTTCTCTATGTGACCATCGGCAGTAACGATCTTGCCTGCGCGGAGCCGTTCTATGACGCTATTCTTGCGCCACTTGGCCTCAAACGCCGCAAGCAAGATGACGTCGAAATCGGCTATGGAGCCGAAGATGACAGCCGTTGCCGCCTGTGGGTGGTGATGCCACATAACCGGATGATTGCCACGATCGGCAATGGGTCGATGGTGGCGTTGGAAGCGGAGAGCCGGGCGGCTGTCGATGCCTTCTATGAAGCCGCGCTGGCAAATGGTGGTACCGATGAGGGTGCGCCAGGTCTGCGGCCATTCCATGCGCATTTCTACGCCGCCTATGTCCGCGATCTCGACGGCAACAAGCTTTCGGCGGTCTGCGAGCGGCCGGAGTAATCGGCCCACTTCTATTTGACGCCAATGGTCTCCGCTTCCGGATCTACCCGCATCTTGTGTCCGGACACGGATGCTCCGGCGGTTTTCGACATGCGAATCAGCGGGATGATCGCTGAAAGAGTGATCGCTGAAATCAGCATGAAAGCCAGCTGGAAGTCGCCCAATTCCAGCTTCGATCCAGTTAGCGTTGTTTCGATCTCGAGGATGGCGCCCGCGACCGCGACGCCGAGCGCCAGGCTCATCTGCTGCAGAACGGCGGTCATCGAGGTCGCCTTGCTGGCCTGCGAATCCGGAATATCGGCGAAAGCCAGCGCATTGACGCTGGTGAAAAAGAACGAGCGGGCAAAACCGGCCAAAAGCAGGATGAACATCATCACTGCATAGGGCGTGGCCGGGGTGAACAGGCCGTTGACGAAGGTCAGGATCGCACCGCTGATGCAGGCAAAGATCAACGTCGTGCGGAAACCGGCGAAGATCAACACGCGCTTGGCAAAGAACTTCGTCGTCAGCGCGCCGACGGCGCCGACGAAGGTGATCATGCCGGATTGGAATGGCGTCAGGCCAAAGCCGACCTGCAGCATCAGCGGCATCAGGAAGGGCACGGCGCCGATCGAGATGCGAAATAGCGTGCCGCCGATCGCAGCGGCGCGAAACGCGCTGTCCTTGAACAGATTGAGATCCAGCAATGGCGCCGGGTGGCGGCGTGCGTGCCGGACGTAAAGCACCGCGCAAATGCCGCCCATGGCAACGGCGGCAGCGCCGAATTGTGGCGGCAGCGCCGGCAGGCTCATGACCGAGAGCCCGAACATCGTGCCGGAGGCGGCGATGGCGCTGAGAAAGAACCCCTTGATATCGATTGGCGGCGGGGCGTCGCTCTTGATCTCCGGCAGATGGATGCCCGACAGGATGTAGCCGAGAATACCGACCGGCACGTTGATCAGAAAAATCCAGTGCCAGGAGAAATAGGTGGTGATGAAGCCGCCAAGCGGCGGGCCAGCCAGCGGCCCGACGAGGGCCGGGATGGTCAGCAGCGCCATGGCACCGACCAACTCACTGCGCTGAGTCGAGCGGACCAGGACAAGGCGAGCCACCGGTGTCATCATCGCGCCGCCCATGCCCTGCAGAAAACGAGAAACGACGAAGGCGAGCACGCTGTCGGCGATGGCGCAAAGGATGGAACCGAAGATGAAGACAAGAATGGCGGCGCGAAAGATACGCTTGGCGCCAAACCGGTCGGCCATCCAGCCACTCAGGGGAATGAAGATCGCCAGCGATACCATGTAGGAGGTCAGCGCCAGCTTCAGGGTGATCGGCCCGACGCCGAGATCATGGGCGATCGCCGGCAGCGATGTGGCAATAACGGTCGAATCCATCTGCTCCATGAACAGGGCGACGGCGAGGATCATCGGGACGATGCGGTTCATGCGAAATGGCCTTGCGCGACTGCGGAGCGACCTGAACATAGGGCTTTTGGGGCAAAAGTCGTCATGCGGCGCTCACTTTGCAATCACATCCGTGTGAATCCAGCGGCCATCTCCTGTCAAGACCCTAGATGTTGCCTTGCCGGATGAGCGGACCCGCCGTTCAATCCGGATAAGCCCGCCCCCAAAAAAATGGAGAACAGCATGACGACGTTTATTCCCTTGAGCCGCCGTGCCTTATTTGGAGCAACAGCCGTTGGTGCGCTGGCGGCGCCGTTCGTGATGACACGGATGGCTTTTGCGCAGAGCGAACCGAAAGCGGACAGGATGAAAATACCGGCAGGCAGGACCAGCAGTTTCAAGATCGGCAATTTTGGCGTCACCGTCATCAGCGACGGCATCCGCATCGGCGAAAAGCCGGAAGAAACGTTCGGCACCAACCAGACACCGCAGGCGGTTGGTGATCTGCTCAAGGCGAATTTCCTGCCCACCGACAAATTCGTCAACGGTTTCTCGCCGACGCTGATCGATACCGGCTCCGAGGTGGTTCTGTTCGATACCGGCATGGGTGAGGGCGGCCGGGAGGCTGGTGCCGGCTATTTGCTGGAGGGCATTGCCAACGCCGGTTATACGCCGGATCAGGTCAGCGTCGTTGTGATCACCCATATGCATGGCGATCATATTGGCGGCCTGATGGAAGGTGGAGCGCCCGCGTTCAAGAAAGCCCGCTACGTCGCAGGCCAGGTGGAATATGATTTCTGGAAGGACGAAGCGCGCGTTGGAACTCCGGCCGAGGGCGGGCACAAAGGCGTTTTGAAGAATATCGTGCCGCTGGCCGAAAAGATGACCTTTATCGGTGATGGGGCCGAGGTCGTTCCCGGCATCACCGGCATGGCGGCTTTCGGTCATTCGCCGGGTCACATGATCTTCAAGGTCGAATCGGAGGGCAAGGGATTGGTACTGACCGCTGATACCGCCAACCATTTCGTCCTGTCGCTGCAGCGGCCCGATTGGGAAGTGCGGTTCGATATGGACAAGGCCAAGGCCGCGGCGTCGCGCAAGAAGGTTTTCGACATGGTCGCTACCGACCGGCTGCCCTTCGTCGGTTACCACATGCCGTTCCCGGCCGCCGGCTTCATCGAGAAGCAGGATCAGGGTTATCGTTTCGTGCCGGAAACCTATCAGTTCGAAATCTGATATCGCATCTGCGAAAAGAATCTTGGTTGGCCCGGCACTCTTGCCGGGCTTTGCACTTTCCAACCCGTCATATCCGTGTTACCAGCCCTCGCCAACTTCCAAGAAACTCTCGCCCGCTTGAGCGCGGCGAGTCTTCGCCGCACTGTTGACCAACTGTGCGGGGAGAACACCTTTTACTGAAGGGATTTGGCCATGGCACGCATCATCGAAACGGCGACCGGTTTGGAGGCTTTGACCTTCGACGACGTTCTTCTGCAACCCGGACATTCCGAAGTCATGCCGGGGCAGACGAATATCGCCACCCGCATCGCCCAGGACATCGACCTCAACCTGCCGATCCTGTCGTCCGCGATGGATACGGTCACCGAGGGCCGCCTGGCCATCGCAATGGCGCAGGCCGGCGGTATCGGCGTCATCCACCGCAACCTCACCCCGATCGAGCAGGCCGAGCAGGTCCGTCAGGTCAAGAAGTTTGAAAGCGGCATGGTCGTCAACCCGGTCACCATCGGCCCGGATGCCACGCTGGCTGATGCCCTGGCGCTGATGAAGATGTATTCGATCTCCGGCATCCCGGTCGTGGAAAACGCAACCGGCAAGATTCCAGGCCGCCTCGTCGGTATCCTGACCAACCGCGACGTGCGTTTTGCATCCGATCCGGCCCAGAAGATCTACGAACTGATGACCCGCGATAACCTGATCACGGTCACGGAAAATGTCGAGCAGCAGGAGGCCAAGCGTCTCCTCCACGCCCATCGCATCGAAAAGCTGCTGGTCATCGATGGCGACGGCCGTTGTGTCGGCCTGATCACCGTCAAGGATATCGAGAAGTCGCAGCTTCACCCGAACGCATCAAAGGACGCGCAGGGCCGCCTGCGGGCCGCCGCCGCCATCAGCGTTGGCGATGACGGTATCGAACGGGCCGAGCGTCTGATCGATGCCGGCATCGACCTGATCGTCGTCGATACGGCCCATGGCCATTCGCAGCGCGTTCTTGATGCGGTGACCAAGGTCAAGACCATGTCGAACTCGGTTCGCGTCATGGCAGGTAACGTTGCCACGGCTGATGGTACCAAGGCGCTGATCGATGCCGGTGCGGATGCGGTCAAGGTCGGTATCGGCCCGGGCTCGATCTGCACCACCCGTATCGTCGCCGGTGTGGGCGTGCCGCAGCTCGCAGCCATCATGTCGGCGGTCGAGGCTGCCCAGGCTGCAAACATCCCGGTTATCGCTGATGGCGGCATCAAGTTCTCGGGCGATCTCGCCAAGGCGATCGCGGCCGGTGCATCGGCCTGCATGATCGGCTCGCTGCTCGCCGGTACGGATGAAAGCCCGGGCGAAGTGTTCCTCTACCAGGGCCGTTCGTTCAAGGCCTATCGCGGCATGGGTTCCGTCGGCGCCATGGCGCGCGGCTCGGCTGACCGTTACTTCCAGGCGGAAGTGCGCGACACGCTGAAGCTGGTACCGGAAGGCATCGAAGGCCAGGTTCCGTACAAGGGGCCGGTGTCCGGCGTCCTGCACCAGTTGGCCGGCGGTTTGAAGGCCTCGATGGGCTATGTTGGCGGCAAGACGATCAAGGATTTCCAGGAACGGGCCACGTTCGTGCGGATCTCCGGTGCGGGCCTGCGCGAAAGCCATGCCCATGACGTGACCATAACTCGCGAAAGCCCGAACTATCCGGGCTCGATGTAAGCATCGGCTGCAAACCTGAACCATGAAAAAGCGGCGGAGTTGTCTTCGCCGCTTTTTCTTTGTCAGGCTTCCACCGCACGTTGAAGCGCGGCGTTACCGTAACGATGGCCCTTGATCTCGTATCCGACCACGGGAATGAGCGGCGCGAACATCAGGATGATGAGGCAGGTGGTCATGTTGACGCCCGCGGCCGCGCATAGGATGGAAAGCGCCACCACTGCGGTCATGCCGAGCATCAGTCCGAGATAGAAGGTCTCCATCCTGCGCAGCAGATAAACGTAGTGCGCGAAGACCAGGGTCACATAGGCAAACACCGGCACCGCAACGGTGAGAACGGCGGCAACCTCGCCGATATGTGCCTTGTGCTCGATATAATAGGCGGCCACATGCAGGCCGGCGCCGGTCGCTGCAATGGAGGCGAAGATCAGTATGTGGCCATAGCCCCAAGGGAAGGCGCGGTTGCGGAAGCGATGCAGGATCTGGCCGGACGGCAACAGAAAATACAGCCACCACATGCCGAAGGTCAGCCCCGTCCCGGCAACACAGATGAGGATGGCGTCGAGGCTCCATCCCTGCTCACCGACGATGGCCGAAATCGAGGCCACCGTTCCAACGACACCTTCCCCAAGCGTGATAATGGCCAGTAGCCCGTAACGCTCGGCAATATGGTGCGCATGCCAGGGCGTACCGCCGCCGCGGCGTTCAGCGAGAATGGGACCAAGCATTTCGATCAGGGTCAGGACGACGACGCAGAGAAAGGTCGGCAGCAACGGCATGTCGATGAGGATCACGGCGATCCAGCCGATCTGGGCAATGGCGATGGCGGTCACATAGGACAGGCAGGCGGAACGCCGGTCCGCCGTTTGCCGCGCCGCGCGCAGCCACTGGAAGATCATCGCCACCCGCATGACGACATAGCCCAGCACCATGACGCCGTTATCGACATGGGCGCCCTTGTCGATGGACTCGAACATTTGCGGCAGGCCGAGCGCCAGGATCAGCACACCGGCCATCTGTACCATCGTCGTCAACCGGTAGATCCAGTCGTCCGTGTCGAAGGCGGAGGCGAACCAGGAGAAATTCACCCAGGCCCAGCAGATGGCGAACATGGCAAAGCCAAAACCCATCAGGCCGGCGGCATAATGGTCTTCCGCCAGCAGATGCGCCAACTGCGATCCGGCAACGCCGAACGCGATGACGAAGGTCAGGTCGAACAGCAGCTCGAGCGGCGTTGCCACCCGGTGGTGTTCATGCGGGTCACGCCCGCGCATCGCAGCGGCATGATGGGTAGGCAGCGGGACGGCGGCGGCATGTGGATCGGACATACGGTTCTTTCTCTCTGAGGCTGCTTCGTTGAACATCGTTCATTGGTAAAACAGCTGTCAAGCATGCAACGCGGCATGGGCGCGGCTGCAGGCGGTTCTGGATTTTCCGCCCGCCCGCTATAGATCAGGGGCAATTCGAATCGACGGAGTGACCATGCCCATCTCGACTGCAATCTTCTGGCCGGTCATTGCGCAGGTCGCCCTCATCCACCTCATCTATTTCCTGATGTTGAAACGCCGCTCCGGTGCCATGCGGGCAGGAACAGCCAAGGCCTCGGATTTCTGGGTTCCTGCCATCGAACCGGAGCCGAGCGCGACGGTCGCGCGCAGCCTGATCAACCAGTTCGAGTTGCCGATGCTGTTCTTCCTGGTCTGCACGCTGTTATACGTAACGGCGGGCGTCAATCACGTCGTGGTGGCCGTTGCCTGGCTCTTCGTGCTCAGCCGCTACGCGCATGCCTGGGTGCATGTCACCTCCAACCGGCTGCGGATACGTCAACGCCTGTTTGTCTTCGGCTTTGTCCTCAATTTCAGTCTGTGGTTGCTTTTCGCTATCCACCTGCTCGGGATTTGAAGGTTGCTGCTGTCACATTGTCTTGCATTGCGCAGTGCACAAGACCGGACTATCATCCGGCTTCCACGGCGCCGGAAAGAAACGCCGCCTCATGTGCAACCTGTTGAATTAACGGATTATACGCCCTCAAAATTGCCTTCCCACGTTATCGAAACTTAATCTGTGAATGCGGAACCGGACAACCCTCCAGCCGTTGTCTGTTCGCAGGTGCAGTCGTCCGAAGGAAAGCATTCAGTGAGCATACCCACAGAGAAGACCGTTCTGGTGTTTCAGGGCGGCGGTGCTCTCGGCGCCTATCAGGCAGGCGCCTATGAGGCGCTGCATGAAGCTGGTGTCCGGCCCGATTGGCTGGCCGGCATCTCCATTGGCTCGATCAATTCCGCCATCATTGCCGGCAGCCCGGTTGACCGGCGCGTCGATAATCTGAGGACATTCTGGCATCGGGTGTCGTCGGGGTTGCCGGGCCATTTCGTCGGCAATGGCGATGCGATGCGCAAATGGTTCAACGAATCCTCCGCCTTTCTCGGCTCGCTCACCGGCGTTCCCGGCTTCTTCACGCCCCGCGCCTTTGCGCCTTGGAAAATCCCCGGCGACCCGATGGCGGCCATCAGTCTCTATGACACCGCGCCGCTGGAAGAGACGCTTTCCGGTCTGGTGGACTTTGACCTGATCAATTCGGGTGAAATCCGGCTGAGCCTCGGTGCTGTCGATGTGATGAGCGGCAATTTCAACTATTTCGACAATCACCACTGCGCCTTTTCGGCGAAGCATGTTGCCGCCTCCGGCGCTTTGCCGCCGGGCTTTGCGCCGGTCGAGATCGATGGACGCTTCTATTGGGATGGGGGCATCGTTTCCAACACGCCGCTGCAGCGTGTGCTTTCAGGCCAGGAACTGGAGACCGACCTCTGCATCTTCCAGGTCGATCTGTTCAGCGCCAAGGGGCCGCTGCCGAGAGACCTTTTCGATGTCGAGGCACGCGAAAAGGAAATCCGCTTTTCCAGCCGTACCCGGCTCAACACCGATCAGTTCCGCAAGCTTCAGTCCGTGCGCATGGCCGCCAAGCGGTTGATGGAAAAGCTGCCACCGGAATTGAAGGATGATCCTGATGCAAGGCTCCTTGAAAAGATCGGCAACGATTGCGCCGTCACCATGGTGCACCTGATCTACCGGCATGCGGCCTATGAAACCGGTTCCAAGGATTATGAGTTTTCGCGCCTCTCGGTGGAAGAGCACTGGAAGGCAGGACATGACGATGTGGTCGAGACGCTCAATCATCCCGATTGGCTGAACCGCACGCGTCCGACCAACGGAATCCGGGTTTTCGATCTTGCCGAGCAACGCCTGCGTGGGAAAAAACCATGAAAATCGAAGATGTCGTTCGCAATGCCTTTGCCATGCCGCTGACGAGCCCGTCCTATCCGCCGGGGCCGTACCGGTTCGTCAACCGCGAATACATGATCATCACCTATCGCACTGACCCCGAAGCCTTGCGCCGGGTGGTGCCAGAGCCACTGCAATTCGATGAGCCGCTGGTGAAATACGAGTTCATCCGCATGCCGGATTCCACCGGCTTTGGCGATTATACCGAGTCCGGCCAGGTCATTCCGGTGACCTATCAGGGCGTTCGCGGCGGTTATGTGCACTCGATGTATCTGAACGATGACGCGCCGATTGCCGGCGGCCGTGAGATCTGGGGCTTTCCGAAGAAGCTGGCCGAGCCGTCCTTGTCCTCGGTCAAGGATGCGCTGGTCGGCACGCTCGATTATGGCGGACAGCGGGTGGCGACGGCGACGATGGGCTTCAAGCATCGCACGCTCGAAAAGGGCAAGGTGCTGGAAAGCCTGAAACAGCCAAATTTCATGCTGAAGATCATTCCACACGTGGACTGCACGCCGCGCATCTGCGAGCTCGTCCGCTACTATCTCGAGGACTTGACGGTGAAGGGTGCCTGGGAAGGGCCGGGGGCTCTGGCGCTGTTTCCGCACGCGTTGGCGCCGGTCGCCGACTTGCCGGTGCTGGAGGTCAAGTCCGCCGTCCATATCCTCTCCGACCTGACGCTGGGCCTCGGCGAAGTGGTCCATGATTATCTTGCAAAATAGGGAGTTAAAAACCATGAAACTCAAGGACAGGGTCTGCATCGTCACCGGCTCCGCCAGCGGTATCGGCCTGGCGATCGCCAAAAAGTATGTTTCGGAGGGCGCCAAGGTCGTCATCGCCGACCTGAAGCTCGAAGCGGCGGAAGCAACGGCCAAGGACCTGACGGCGATGGGACCGGGCGAGGCGATGGGCCTTGCCATGGACGTTACCAGCGAAGACGCTGTCAACTCGGGCGTTGCTGCGGTCGTTGCCAAATGGGGCCGGGTCGATGTGCTGGTCTCCAACGCCGGTATCCAGATCGTCAACAAGATCGAGGATTACGCTTTTTCCGATTGGAAGAAGATGCTCGCCATCCATCTTGATGGCGCGTTTCTCACCACCAAGGCCTGTGTGCCGCACATGAAGGCGCAGAAGGGCGGGGCGATCATCTATATGGGCTCGGTGCACTCGCACGAGGCTTCGCCCCTGAAGTCGGCCTATGTCACCGCCAAGCACGGACTGTTGGGCCTCGCCCGCGTCGTCGCCAAGGAGGGCGGTCCGGACGGCGTGCGTGCCAATGTCATCTGCCCCGGCTTTGTCAGGACGCCGCTGGTCGACAAGCAGATCCCGGAACAGGCCAAGGAACTCGGTATTTCCGAGGATGAAGTCATCAGGAAGGTTATGCTCGGCGGCACTGTCGATGCCCAGTTCACCACCGTCGAGGATGTCGCCGAAGTGGCGCTGCTGTTTGCAGGCTTCGAGACCAACGCACTGACCGGCCAGTCGCTCGTCGTCAGCCATGGCTGGTACATGCAATAAGCGGTAAGTCCGGTCCGGCCGTTGAGCCTTCGCGGCCGGATCACGTTTACGTTAAGTTAACGGTTCAACTATTGCCTCACCGCCGGTGATGCCGCAATCCTGTTGTTCTGCTCCTGGCGATCTGCGGGACGTTCAGCGTCAGATCTACAGCATTGCTTGTCACCAACAAACGCGCCCGTGTTTGACCACGAAACGTGCGCCCAGTGGAGGAACGACAATGGACAAACCTGTCATCACCCAGGACATGATCAACGCCTACGACGAATACACGCATCTCACCCTCGATCGCCGGGGTTTCATGCAGAAGCTGTCGATTCTGACCGGGTCGGCCGCCAGTGCCGCCGCCATCGCGCCGCTGCTGGCCGCCAACAGCGCCCAGGCGGAAATCATCCCGGAGGCAGACCCGCGTGTGAAGGCCGAGGATGTCACCTATCCTGGCGCCGGTGGCGACATGAAGGGCTATCTGGTGCGCCCGGCCGATGCGGCCGGAAAGCTGCCCGCCGTCATCGTCATCCATGAAAACCGCGGCCTCAATCCGCATATCAAGGACGTCGCCCGCCGCATGGCGCTGGAAGGCTTCGTGGCGCTTGCCCCGGATTTCCTGTCGCCCGCAGGCGGCACCCCGGCTGATGAGGACAAGGCCCGCGAAATGATCGGGGCGCTGGATGGGAAGCAGACGGTCGATAATGCGGTTGCAACTGTCACCTATCTGAAAGGCAACGCCCTCACCACCGGCAAGGCCGGGGCGATCGGCTTCTGCTGGGGTGGCGGCATGGTCAACAAGCTGGCCGTCGCGTCGCCCGATCTCAAGGCCGGTGTCGCCTATTATGGCGCCCAGCCGCCAGCCGAAGACGTGCCGAAGATCAAGGCCGCGCTGCTGCTGCAATATGCCGGTCTGGACGACCGTATCAACGCCGGTATCGATGCCTATAAGAAGGCGCTGACCGACAATGGCAAGGATTTCACCATCCAGATCTACGAGGGCGTCAACCACGCCTTCAACAACGATACATCGGCTGCGCGCTACGACAAGAAAGCCGCCGATCTGGCCTGGAGCCGGACGGTGGAGTTTTTAAAGGCCAAGGTGGTTTAGCGAACGTTTGGAGGCTGGGGTGGAATTACCCCAGCAATGCCTTGCCAGCTTCCGTGACGAGGGCCGCCAGCGTCTGCTGATCGCTGTCGCGGCCACTGCGGTTGCGCCAGATGAGGCCGATCTGGCGCGACGGTTGCGGTTCGGCGAAGGGGACGATCCGCATGCGGTTGCGGGTTCGCTCGTCCTTGACAGCGATTTCGGGGATCAGCGTGATCCCCATGCCGTGGCTCACCATTTGCAGCAGCGTGGCCATCGAGGTAGCGCCATAATTCGCAACGCTACGGCCTGCGTTCGAGCCACAGACGGCAAGTGCCTGGTCGCGCAGGCAATGCCCCTCTTCCAGAAGCAGCAGCCGGTCCATGTCGACCTGGGCCTCTGTCATCGGTGAGACCAGCACGGTGTTTTCGTCATCGGCGCTCGCAATCAGGAAGCGATCCTCGAACAATGGGCAGGATTGCAGGCTGTCCTCGCCGTGCGGCAGCGCGACGATGGCGCAATCGAGTTTACCGTGCTTGACGTCGTCAACGCACCCGGTCGTTAACAGTTCGCGCAGTTCCACATCCAGTTTCGGGTAGCGTTGCCGCAGCATGGGAATGAGTTTGGGGACCAGATAGGGCGCAACGGTCGGGATGATGCCGAGCCGGAGCCGTCCCTCCAGCACGCCCGTTGCCTGCCGGGCGCGGTCATGCAGGGCGTCGACAGACAGGAGGATTGCCCGGATATCCGGCAGCAAGGCTTCGCCCTGCCGGGTCAAAAGCGCGCCGCTGCGGTTGCGCTCGATCAGTTTGACCTCAAGATGATTTTCCATCTCCATGATCTGCGCCGATAACGCCGGCTGGCTGACATTGACCATTTCAGCCGCCCGGCCAAAGTGCCGCGTGGTCGCCAGAGCATCGAAATAGCGCATTTGCCGGATGGTAATCATGATAAGTTTATCCTATCGATAATTCCATTAAATACAATTGGAAATTATGAATCTTATGGGGGATGTTGCGGCGGAACCAACGAAATTGCATTTTAAACAGGAGGCAGAAATGGACGCCAAAGTCGAGAAAACGGGCAAGTGTCCGGTCATGCACGGGTCGCTTACCAGCAACTCGGGCGAAGGGACTTCGAACCGTGAATGGTGGCCGAACCAGCTTAACCTCAAGATTCTTCACCAGAATTCCGCACTCTCCGATCCTATGGGCACTGGCTTCAACTACGCCGAAGCCTTCAAGACGCTCGATCTTGCGGCGGTGAAGCAGGACATTTTCGCCCTGATGACGGATTCCAAGGATTGGTGGCCGGCCGACTTCGGTCACTACGGTCCGTTCTTCATCCGTATGGCCTGGCACAGCGCCGGCACCTACCGCACGGGCGATGGCCGTGGCGGCGCATCCTCCGGCACCCAGCGTTTTGCGCCGCTCAACAGCTGGCCGGATAACGTCAATCTCGACAAGGCCCGCCGCCTTCTGTGGCCGATCAAGCAGAAATACGGCAACGCGCTCTCCTGGGCAGACCTTCTCATTCTGGCGGGCAATTGCGCGCTCGAATCCATGGGCTTCAAGACCTTCGGCTTCGCCGGTGGCCGTGCCGACGTCTGGGAGCCGGAAGAGGATATCTATTGGGGTGCCGAGCGCACCTGGCTCGACGACAAGCGCTACAGTGGCGACCGCGATCTGGAAAACCCGCTCGCAGCGGTGCAGATGGGCCTCATCTATGTGAACCCGGAAGGCCCGAACGGCAATCCGGACCCGCTGGCCTCTGCCCGCGACATCCGCGAAACCTTCGCCCGCATGGCCATGAACGACGAGGAAACCGTTGCCTTGATCGCCGGTGGTCACACCTTCGGCAAGACGCATGGTGCTGGCGATGCCGCTCATGTCGGTCTGGAGCCGGAAGGCGCTGACATCGAGCAGCAGGGTCTCGGCTGGGCCAGCAGCTACGGCAGCGGCAAGGGTGGCGACACGATCTCCAGCGGTCTCGAAGTCACCTGGACCTCGACGCCGACGCGCTGGAGCAACAACTTCTTCTGGAACCTGTTCGGCTACGAATGGGAACTGACGAAGAGCCCGGCCGGTGCCTATCAGTGGACGCCGAAACATGGCATGGGTGCCAATTCGGTTCCGGATGCCCATGACCCATCGAAGCGCCATGCCCCGGCCATGCTGACCAGCGACATCGCGCTGCGCGCCGATCCGGCCTATGAGAAGATCTCGCGCCGCTTCTACGAGAACCCTGATCAGTTCGCCGATGCTTTTGCCCGCGCCTGGTTTAAGCTGACCCACCGCGACATGGGACCGAAGGTTCGTTATCTCGGACCGGAAGTGCCAAGCGAAGACCTGATCTGGCAGGATCCGATCCCGGCTGCCGGTCATCCGCTGATCGACGCGGTAGATATTGCCGGCCTCAAGGAAAAGATTCTGGCTTCGGGCCTGTCGGTCTCGCAGCTGGTCTCGACGGCCTGGGCGTCTGCTTCGACCTTCCGTGGCTCGGACAAGCGTGGCGGCGCCAACGGTGCGCGTATTCGCCTTGCGCCGCAGAAGGATTGGGAAGCCAACCAGCCGGAACAGCTGGCGGCCGTGCTGGCAACGCTTGAAGGCATTCAGTCGGCCTTCAACAGCGCCAATTCGGGCGGCAAGCAGGTGTCGCTGGCCGACTTGATCGTGCTTGGCGGTGCTGCTGCCGTCGAAAAGGCCGCAAAGAGCGCCGGTCAGGATGTTGCCGTTGCCTTCGTGCCCGGCCGCACCGATGCGACGCAGGAGCAGACCGATATCGAATCCTTCTCGGTGCTCGAGCCGGTTTCGGACGGTTTCCGCAACTATCAGAAAGCCAGCTTCACGGTATCTGCCGAAGAGCTTCTGATCGACAGGGCTCAGCTCTTGACCCTGACGGCACCGGAAATGACGGTGCTGGTCGGCGGCCTGCGCGCCCTGAACGCCAATCACGGCCAGTCCCAGCATGGTGTCTTCACCACGCGCCCTGAGACGCTGGCCAACGACTTCTTCGTCAACCTGCTCGACATGGGCACGGTCTGGAAGGCGGCGACGCCGGACAAGGAAGTCTTTGAGGGGCGTGACCGGGCAACCGGTGAGGTGAAATGGACTGCCACCCGCTCCGATCTGGTCTTCGGCTCAAACTCCCAGCTGCGTGCGCTGGCCGAAGTCTATGGCCAGAACGATGCACAGGGCAAGTTCGTCCGTGACTTCGTTGCTGCCTGGAACAAGGTGATGAATGCAGACCGGTTCGA
Organism: Rhizobium sp. Root1334; assembly: GCF_001426665.1. Taxonomy (GTDB): domain Bacteria; phylum Pseudomonadota; class Alphaproteobacteria; order Rhizobiales; family Rhizobiaceae; genus Pararhizobium. The sequence goes on from NZ_LMEY01000003.1 coordinate 41,780, forward strand.
CCTGGTCTGATCCCGTTCACTGATACCGGTTGCTGCTGTTTTGGCAGCCGATTTCATCATCATGATTGACAAGGCCGGGCTCTCAAGGGAGCCCGGTTTGCTATTATGGTATCCAACATCGTTCTTCCGATGCGTTCACCAGCGAAGTTTATGGAAGGTTTTCGCTCAGGCTGGCCTTGGCCGTCTTCGATGGTATCCACAATGACGAAAAGTGCCGTGAAGCCACTGATGTCGAACACTTCCTGAACGGCGGGTTGCAGGCCTGCGAGTACAAGCTTCTTTTTGGCGGCGCGGCTCGCCTTGGCAGTCTTGAGCATGACGCGCAATCCCGCCGAACTGACATAGTCGAGACCGGCCATGTCCATGACGAGGAAACCGTAGGTATCGCGACGTGGCCTGCGCTTCGGCCGGATCTGAAAACGCCGTATTGCATCCGGGTATGCCAACTGGCCGTAGAGTGGTCCGAGGCAGATGGAGAAAGGTGCAGCTCGGGGCCAGCGCGCGCCAACCCGCGCATGGCGGGGAGTATGGTTCTCGCAGGATACACAAGCGCGCTAGACTGCAGCGCCAGCCATCCCTTACCTTCAGTCCTTCAAACGTGGCACGAACGGAATTTCGGATGATCAAGGGAATTGCACTTTTATTGTTGTTTCAGTTGTTGGGGGAAAGCCTAGTCTTCACCTCCGGGATTCCTCTCCCCGGCCCAGTCGTGGGCTTGGTCTTTCTCTTTGTCGCGATGCAGCTCTGCAAGGCGTTTGGGCTTTCCCTCTTTGCGGAAACCGAAGCGGCCGCCGACGGCTTCCTGGCCAATCTTGGCCTGTTGTTCGTGCCCGCCGGGGTTGGAATCATTGCCCTTTCGGGTGAGTTGCAGAGCCAGGCGAGCGCCATACTTTTGGTGCTCGTGGCTTCCGCGGTCCTTACGCTCGCCATAACGGTATGGACATTCATCATCGTTCGGCGACTTGTTGGAGGGAAGTAGCCCCATGAAGCATCCGATGGAACTGTGGGTTTATCTTTCAACCTCCCCGCTTCTTTGGCTGACCCTGACCTTGCTTGTGTGGATCGTTGCGACCACCATCTCGGTTCGCCTGAAACGCCATCCGCTGGCCAATCCCGTTCTGATCTCCATCGTGCTGCTTTCATGCACGCTATGGATGTTCAATGTGCCGTACGAGAGGTTTTTCGCTGGAGCGCAATTTATTCATTTCCTGCTCGGGCCTGCCACGGTGGCGATTGCCATACCCTTGTTCCGGCAATGGCAGAAGGTGAGACAGGCGCTTGTTCCGATGGGCGCAGCACTCGTCGTCGGGTCGTTTTCTGCGGTCCTATCGATCATCGTGATGGGGAAATGGGCAGGTCTTTCACAAGACGTGCTCATATCGTTCCTGCCGAAATCGGCTACTGCCGGCGTGGCCATGTCAATATCGGCGTCATTGGGTGGGAACCCTTCGCTGACGGCAGTTTTGGTGATCCTGACAGGCATCGTCGGTGCAGTTGTCGTCACGCCCTTCATGAATGCGATGCGGATCAAGGATTATGAAGCCCGCGGTTTCGCCGTCGGGCTGACCTCTCACGGAATCGGAACAGCCCGCGCCTTCGACGTTGATGAAACTGCGGGGCTTTTTGCCGGGATGGCGATGGCTTTGAACGCCATCGCGACCTCGGTGGTCGTGCCGCTCCTTGCCAGGCTGATGCTATGAAACACGGCCGCGCCGGATGTTGTTTCCGGCGCGCGCTGCAGACAGCCTCAACCGAGGCTCAAACCGCCATTTCCCGCCGTTTTTCGCCGCTGACGATGGCAAGATCAAGGACCTTTTGCAGGCCGGCTGCATGGCGGAAATCGGGGTCTCCGGAAATCCCCGACGCAACGGCATCCGCAAACCGCTGGTAGTTGGTTGGCACCACGCCGGCAGCGACATCTTTCCAGATACCCTTGTCGACATCTTCACCCAGGCAGACGCGCAGGGTCGATCCGTCGGGTGTGTGGATCACCTCGATCGCACCCTTGTCGCCATGCATGCGCAGGCGCAATTCATTGAGATGGCCTGTCGCCCAGCGGCTGGCGTGGATCACGCCCATGGCGCCGTTATCGAACTCGGCCGTCATGGTGAAGCTGTCATTGGCATCGAGATCGTATTCGCCGATCTTGTTGCCGGGCGCCTTATCGAAGGTTTTCAGCCGGGCGGAAACGCGCTCGACATCACTACCCGCACCACAGGAAGCGAAATCCAGGATGTGGATGCCGACATCGCCGAGAACGCCGTTCGATCCATGCTTGGTCGACAACCGCCAGAGCCATTTGGATTCCGTCGCCCAGTCACCCCAGGCTTTGGAGACGAGCCAACTCTGTAGATAGGACGCCTCGATATGGCGGACGGTGCCGATCTTGCCGGCCAGGACCATCTCGCGCGCCTTCTGCAGCGGCGCGACGTTGCGGTAGGTCAGGTTGACCATGTTGATCAGGCCCGACTTTTCTGCAGCCGTCGCCATCTCGTCAGCCTTGGCATAATCCTCGGCCAATGGCTTTTCGCAGAAGACATGTTTGCCGGCAGCAATAAGTGCCAGTGTCGTCGGATGATGCGCCTTATCTGGGGTGACGTTCGCCACCGCGTCAAATGCACCCCAAGCGATTGCCTCGTCGAGCGAGGTGAAGATATTGGCGATGCCATGGGTTTCGGCAAAGGCGCCGGCGCGGGCCGGATCCACATCGACGGCGGCGACCAGGTCGACGCCGCCGATATCCGCAAAGGCTTTGGCATGGCTGTTGGCCATACCGCCGGTTCCAAGAATGAGAAGCCGCATGGTTTGCCTCACCTGTATCCGGCTTCACCGGCCTGATGCAGGCGCGGGCCGCGTTCGACGATCGGCTCCAGCGCCTTTTCGACGGGAACGTTCGGCGCATCATGGATGGCGCTGTAAGTACCCTGCGGNGCCTGATGCAGGCGCGGGCCGCGTTCGACGATCGGCTCCAGCGCCTTTTCGACGGGAACGTTCGGCGCATCATGGATGGCGCTGTAAGTACCCTGCGGATTGTAGGCCCACTTSACCGAATTGCGCAGGACYTTGTGGACGTTGGCGTCATGATAGGTCGGATAGGTCTCATGACCGGGGCGGAAATAGAAGATGTTGCCCGCACCACGGCGCCAGGTGAGACCGGAGCGGAACACTTCTCCACCGGCAAACCANTTGTGGACGTTGGCGTCATGATAGGTCGGATAGGTCTCATGACCGGGGCGGAAATAGAAGATGTTGCCCGCACCACGGCGCCAGGTGAGACCGGAGCGGAACACTTCTCCACCGGCAAACCAAGAGATGAACACGGTTTCCAGCGGTTCCGGCACGGAGAATTGCTCGCCGTACATTTCCTCGTTTTCGAGTACGAAGTTCTCGTCCAAGCCAGCTGCAATCGGATGGCGCGGGTTGATCACCCACAGGCGTTCCCGCTCACCCGCCTCACGCCATTTCAGCGCGCAAGGCGTGCCCATCAGCCGCTTGAACGGTTTTGAGAAATGGCCCGAATGCAAAACGATCAGGCCCATGCCTTCCCAGACCCGCTTGGCAACGCGCTCGACGACTTCGTCTGAAACTGCGCCATGATCCTTGTGGCCCCACCAAAGCAGGACGTCGGTCTTTGCCAGACGCTCGACGCTCAGGCCGTGTTCCGGTTCCTGCAATGTCGCCGTTGTCGCCTCGATCGTCGGATCGGTGTTCAGCGCAGCGGCAATCGTGTTGTGCATGCCGTTCGGATAGATGCTCCTGACGATCGCGTTGGTCTGTTCGTGGATGTTTTCGCCCCACACGACGGTACGAATAGACAATTTCATTCTCCTGATTTTCTGCGTCTGAAGTAGGCGCTTGCGTTATTTGCGGTTTATGGGTGTCGGCGCAGTTTCTAGGCTGCGCCGCGCAACTTTGCCGTTGCCATGGCCTGGCCCGCTGCGTCGAAACGGTGAACACGGCCTTCGATTGGCGCGACTTCCAGCTTTTGCCCGGGCAGGTGGCCGGTGACCCCGGTTTCCCGGACGATCAGCGGTTCTGAAGACCCGGCGTCGATATAGACATAGCTGTCGGAGCCGAGGATTTCGGAGTGGACGACCGTTCCCGCCCAATGACCATCATGCGGCGTGATGGTGATATGCTCGGCGCGAATACCGATCGTGTGGGCATCATAGGGCCGCGAGAAGTCGCCGGAGAGGAAGTTCATCTTCGGGGAGCCGATGAAGCCGGCGACGAAGAGCGAATTCGGGCTTTCGTACAGTTCCAGAGGCGTGCCGATCTGTTCCACCAGCCCGTCCCTTAGAACACAGATCCTGTCTGCGAGCGTCATTGCCTCGACCTGGTCGTGGGTGACGTAGATCATCGTCGTATTGTGCATCTTGCGATGAAGCTTTGCGATCTCAAGGCGTGTTGCTACGCGCAACGCTGCATCGAGGTTCGACAATGGCTCGTCGAATAGAAAGACCTTCGGATCGCGCACGATGGCTCTCCCGATTGCCACGCGCTGGCGCTGCCCGCCCGAGAGTTGCCGCGGCAGGCGCTGCAGATAGGGGGTAAGCTGCAGCATTTCGGCGGCGGCTTCGACGCGTTGCTTGCATTGCGCCTTGTCCCGCCCTGCCAGTTGCATGCCAAAGGCCATGTTTTCGTAGACCGTCATATGCGGATAGAGCGCATAGGACTGGAACACCATGGCGATACCGCGTTTGGGTGGCGTCAACTGGTTGACGACCTGACCATCGAAAGACAGCGTGCCCGCGGTGATCTCCTCCAACCCCGAGATCAGCCGGAGCAAGGTAGACTTGCCGCAGCCTGAGGGGCCGACAAAGACCATGAACTCACCCGCCTTGATGTCCATGCTGACGCCTTTGATGACCTCGAAGGCGCCGAAGGATTTGCGGATGTCCCGCAGTTGAATCTCTGCCATTTTATTCTCCTATCCTTTGACGCCGCCGGCGGTGAGGCCGGATATGATCCGGCGCTGAAAGATGAGTACGAGGATCACGAGTGGAATTGTGACGATCACGGAAGCGGCCATGATGCTGCCCCAGGGAATTTCGAACTGGCTGCCGCCCGAGAGAAGCGCGATGGCAACCGGAACGGTGCGCTGGGCGTCCGATGACGTGAAGGTCAGGGCGAACAGGAACTCGTTCCATGCGGCTATGAACGCAAGTAGACCCGTGGTGACGAGCGCTGGCCACATCAGCGGCATGAACACCCGCGTGATGATCACCCAGGGAGTGGCGCCATCGACGATGGCAGCTTCCTCGATTTCGATCGGCAGGTCCCGCATGAAGGTGGTCAAGACCCAGACCGTGAAAGGCAGCGTGAAGATCATGTAGGAAAAGATCAGCGCGAACGGCGTGTTGAAGATGCCGATAAACCGGATGAGTTCGAAAAGGCCGGCGAGCACAGCAATGTGGGGAAACATCGAAACCGAAAGGATGGTCAGCAGCAGCAATCCCCGCCCGCGAAAGGATACCCGCGCCAGGGCATAGGATGCAGTGACTGCGAGCAGCAATGAGACAGCCACCACCAATCCGGCGACCATCAGCGAGTTGCCGAGGTTTCTCAAGAAACTGCCGCCGGATACGACGTTGGTATAATTGGCCAGCGAAAAGGACGTCGGCCAATAGTCCACCCGGAACAACGCCGTGCCGGTTTTGAAGCTGGTCAGGATCGCGTAGTAGAAAGGAAACACCGCGATGATGATGATAGCGGCGACCAGAGCATAGAACGCCGTGCGCTTTGCAAATGCGGCAACCATCACCGCTCTCCTTCAAGGTTGACGCGGCCGAACCACATGTAGAGGACCGTGATCGTCGCAATGATCAGGAACAGCATGGTCGAAGCGGCCGCTCCATAGGCGAATTTGTCGAACTCGAAGAGGTTTTCACGGGCAAGCACCGACATGGTTCGCGTCTGCGCGTTGTTCGGCGTCAGCACGTAGATCAGGTCGAAGATGCGCAGCGAATCGAGCATGCGGAAAATAATGGCGACCATCAGCGCGGGCCGGATCAGCGGTAGAGTCAGGTGCCAGAACACCCGCACGGGGTGAATTCCGTCGATCCTTGCAGCCTCGTAGATATCACCGGGAACCATCTGCAGGCCGGCGAGGATCAGCAGCGCCATGAATGGCGTGGTCTTCCAGACATCGACGACCAGCACTGCGATCATTGCGGTGTCCGGGCTCGCGGTCCAGGCAATCTTCTGGCTGATCAAGCCAAGGCCGAGCAGCATGTCGTTCAAGATGCCGAACTGATCATTCAGCATCCAGGCCCACATCTTGGCCGAGACGATGGTGGGAATGGCCCAAGGGATGAGAATGGCGGCGCGCACGAGGCCGCGTCCGCGAAATTCCGCATTTAGCACCAGCGCAACAATCAGGCCGAGCACGGTTTCAATGACAACGGAGATCAGCGTGAATTTCAGGGTGTTCCATACGGCGCCCCACCAAGCCGGATCGGCGAGAAGGCCGCTGTAGACAATCCGTCCGCTCTTCAGCGTGATCCACGACAGGTAGTTCTTGAAGCCGACGAAATTGGCACCCGACAGGTCGGTGAGCGATGCATCGGTAAAGCTGAAATAGATGGTCCTGATAAGCGGCCAACCGGCGACGATGGCGAGCACGAACAGAGTGGGTGCCAGGAATATCCAGGCTGAACGCACACGCTGCGCCTGCAGATCGGAGCGGATTCCGCCTCGGGTCACCGCAACGGCCGAAGGGGAAGCAAGGGAAAGTTCGGTCATGACGATTGCTCACTGGTTGTTGCCGGCACCTGCCGGAAGCATCAAACGGACGGAGCGGCCGCAATCGGCTGCCGCTCCGTGGCTAAATGCAATTACCAGGCGTCGCCCTTGAGGCCGGTCAATTCGACTTCGAGCAATTCGAGATTGTCGGCGGCCGAGCCATTTCCAGAGAGCGTGTTATGCACCGCGCTCCAAAATTTCGAGGAGACTTCGTTGTACTTCACCTTTGCCACTGCAGAGGGGCGTGGCACGGCGTTTTGGAAGATCGGCTTCCAGCTCGCCATGAATGGCTGGCTAGCGGCGATGTCGGGATCGTCATAAAGAGCCGACAGTGTCGGCAGGTTGGAAAGCTCCACTGCACGCTTCTTCTGTACTTCGCTGGAGGCGAGGAACTTTACCAGTTCGATCGCGGCTTCCTGTTCGTCTGAATATTTGGAGACGGCAAGGTTCCAGCCGCCCAGAGCGGAAGACGGCTGATCGCCGGCAGCAGCGACCGGGAGCGGCAGGACGCCGAATTTGCCCTTGATCGCGCTATCATCACCATTTCCCAGCGCATAGGCGTAGGGCCAGTTGCGCATGAACGCCGCATTGCCGGTCTGCCAGACGCCGCGGGATTCCTCTTCCTTGTAGGCAAGTACACCTTCGGGCGTAATCGTGCCGATCCAACCCGTGGCGCGGTCGATGGCCGCCGCGGCCTTTTCGTTGTTGATGGAGATCGTTCCGTCCGGCTCGATGATCTGACCGCCGCCCGAAGACTTGATCCATTCGAGCGCATTGCAGGTCAGGCCTTCATAGGCATTGGCCTGGAAAACGAAACCCCAGAAATCTGCCTGTCCGGCGGCACGTTCCTTCTCCTGGATTTCCTTCGCCGTTGCTTCCAGCTCGTCCCATGTTTTTGGCGGCTGCTTGCCGTATTTCTCAAGGAGGTCCTTGCGGTAATACATGGCAGGCGCGTCGGTATACATCGGCAAGGAGACAAGCCGTTCATTGACCGTCTGCGATGCGATGATCGAGGGGAAAAAATTCGCGGCGACGTCCTTGGTGGCTTCTGTCAGGTCGATGAATTGATCGGCAAGCTGTGGCGCCCAGACAATATCGGTCTGATAGATGTCGACATCCGTATTGCCGGCGGCAAGCCACAGCCGGTACTGCCCGAACTGTTCGCTGCTCGAGGATGGCATCGTCACGAGATTAACCTTGTGACCGGTCTTTGCCTCGAACTCGACAAAACGGGCACGCAGGAAATCAACATTCTTGCCGGTCGAGTTTGCTGCGATTGACAGTTCGGCGGCAAAAGCGCCGCTCGCGGTCATCGCACCCAATATTGCTGCTGTTGCAAGTAGTTTCATCTTCATTAGCTCCTCCCAGGCCTCCAGCGCGCCAATTGAAACGGATCGAAAAAATCGAAAGCGCTTTGGTTCAGAAAAACTGTCAGAAAGAAAAAAACGAGTCAAGTCACAAAGCTGAGGCTGACGGTTTTTTAGGTAAAATCGAAATATTATTGATATATTTCAACTTATTAATAGAAGCGGATGTTTTCTGTATTGTCGCGGCGATGAACTGCGCGACGTGCCTCATTCGCAGACAAGGAGAAAAAAATTGAAAACGTTTTAATTTATTCGTAGGCTGGATTGCCTGATCGACTCTCAGATGGATTGCTGGGTGTGGGGTAGCAAGATATAGCTGATACGAGCATTCCAAACCGGAAGACCGCCGTCGAATCCCATGAAACTCAAAGACTTTGCCAAGCATCTTGATCTGTCTCCAACCACGGTAAGCCGGGCCTTGAGCGGCTATCCTGAGGTTCGCGAAAGTACCCGCAAGCGCGTTGCCGATGAGGCGTTGCGTCTGGGCTACCGCCCCAATATCAATGCCGTGCGGCTTGTAACCGGCCGGGTCGGCGCCATCGGCATCCTGATGGGGCGAGGCCGCGAAGTTCATTTCGCCGAATTTCTCAGCGGCATGGGCGAACGCCTTGGTGGTGAGGACATCGACATTCTCGTCACCCCGATTGCCGAGCATGATGCGAGAGAGGAGATCCAACTCTACAGCCGGTTGGTGGAGAGCCGGCGCGTCGATGCCATCATCGTCAACGGCCCACGGCCCGATGACGAGCGCATCAGTCTGCTCCATCGGCTGGGCATGCCCTTTCTCGTGCACGGGCGGTCGGAAACGGCTGTTCCCTATGCCTGGCTCGATATCGACAATGAAGGGGCAATCAAGCGTGCCACCAGTCATCTGCTTGATCTGGGGCACAGGCGTATCGCCATGATCAACGGTCGTCCCGGAGTGACTTTCTCCGTGCACCGTGACAAGGGCTATCGCGACGCTTTGGTGGAGCGGGGCCTGCCGTTTGACCCGAAACTGGTTGCGCACGGTAATTTTACCGACGAGGTCGGCTTCCGGTTCGCGCGATCCTTTCTCGAGCAATCGCCACGCCCGACAGCGTTTGTTGCCGGTTCTATGATGACGGCGCTCGGGGTTTATCGTGCGGCACGTTCCCTTGATCTTATTGTCGGCAAGGATATTTCGGTCATCGCCCATGACGATGTCTTTCCTTACCTAAATGCCGACAATATGGCCCCATCGCTCTCGACGACGCGGTCGTCGATGCGTGCTGCTGGCACGCGCTCGGCGGAACTGGTGCTACAACTCCTCTCCGGCAAGCCGCCGGCGGAGATCCACGAGTTATGGCCAGTCGAGCTTATTCTTCGTGAATCCACAGGCCTGGCCCCATAGTCTTTCCTGAATGTGAGCCGGTCGTCGCGTTTCCCGTTTCTGCAGCGGACATGCGCATGGCCACCGGCCTGCACCATTGCGGTCTTTTGTGGCGGCCTCATCGTGGCCGGTGCTCGCGGGGCGTTCGCAGGAAGCCACACGAAACTCGCTGCCTTGTGTTCGCGAAAAACAATCCGTGGATTTGATGTTCGTTGAAACACAATTCCCTTTAATTTCCGCAAATTAGAGCAGATGTGAATATCTTGCGTGTGTGCGGTTCGATACAATTGCCGCCAGGACGCCGTAAAAGGGCGTCGCGAAACAGGAGAATAGAATGAGCGCTTCCACAACCCGCAACTCCGGACTGGCCGCGGGACTTGCCGTTGCTCTTGCAATGAGCGTCTTCGGCCCGGCGCTTGCTGCGGAGAGCGATCCGGACGCCACGATCAACATCGGTTCGCTTTATGAACCACAAAATCTCGACAATACCGCTGGCGCCGGTCAGGGCATCAACGAAGCGTTCAACGGCAATGTTTATGAAGCGTTGTTCCGGCTCACGGATGCGGGCACGGTCGAGCCGTCGCTTGCCAAGGATACAAAGGTGAGCGAAGACGGCCTCACCTATACGTTCACGCTGCAGCCCGGCGTGACCTTTCATTCCGGTGCGCCGCTTACGTCAAAAGATGTGAAGTTCTCCATCGAGCGCGTCACCGCCGAAGCTTCCAAAAGCTCGCGCAAGAACAGCCTGAAGACCATCGCAAGCGTCGAGACGCCGGACGATGCCACCGTTGTGGTGAAACTGGCCGCGCGCTCGATCTCGCTGCCTTACAATCTGAGCTATGTCTGGATCGCCAACGACGAGGCCAAGGACTTTCAATCGAAGGAAGATGGTACCGGCCCCTACGCACTGCAGGAGTGGCGGCGCGGCTCGTCGCTCGCCATCGCCCGTTTCGACAAATACTGGGGTGAAAAGCCGAAGAATGCCGAGGTGGTTTTCCAGTATTTCACGGAAGCGACAGCGCTCAACAATGCGCTGCTGACCGGTTCCGTCGATATCATCACCTCCGTGCAGAGCCCGGATTCGCTTGCCCAGTTCAAGGATAATCCAGAGTTCGCGGTCAGCGAAGGCAAGTCCACGACGAAGCTTCTGCTCGCCTATAACGACCGCGTTGCGCCCTTCGACAATGTGAAAGTTCGCAAGGCTCTCGCCCGCGCCATTGACGATGGGAAGCTCTTGAAGGCCGTCTGGGGCGATTACGGCACGCTGATCGGTTCCTTCGTGCCACCGACGGATGCCTGGTATGCCGATCTGACCAAGGTCGATGCCTATGATCCTGAAAGCGCCAAGGCCCTACTCAAGGAAGCCGGCTATCCCGATGGCTTCACCTTCACCATCGATACGCCGAACTACGATCCGCATCCGATTGCAGCGCAGTTTATCCAGAGCGAGTTGGCCAAGGTCGGAGTCAAGGTCGAGATCAACGTCATTACTGCCAACGAATGGTACACGAAGGTCTACAAGGCGCATGACTTCCAGGCGACCCTGCAGGAGCATGTCAACCATCGCGATATCGTCTTCTATGGCAACCCGGATTTCTATTGGGGTTACAACAACCCGAAGGTTGCCGACCTGATCAAGCAGGCGGAATCAAGCGGAACGGAAGAGGGGCAGACTGAGAAGTTGAAGGAAGCCAATACGATCATCGCGGAGGATGCAGCCAGCAACTGGTTCTACCTCTATCCGCAGATCGTCGTGTCCAGGGCCTCGGTCAGCGGCTATCCGTTGAACGGTCTCAACTCGCAGTTCTTCGCCTACGGTATCACCAAGGCCGAGTAACAACTGCCACGCCGGATACTCGACACAAGGCGCCGCCCGGCATATGAATGCGCGGGCGGCGTCCGCGCATGAGAGGTCAAGACCATACTTTCCTACATACTCCGCCGCTCCGCCATCTTGGTGCTGTCGGTCGTCATTGCCGCCGTCATTCTGTTCGTGCTGCTGCGCCTCTTGCCGGGCGACCCCGCAAATGCGCTGGTTTCCGTCGGCGCCGATGCGGCGCAGATCGAGGCCGCCCGCAAGCAGGTGGGTTCCGACTTGCCGCTCTACGAACAATTTCTACGTTTTGCCGGCAGTCTGGCCCGCTTCGACCTCGGCAACTCCTTCGTCAGCGGCGCGCCGGTACTCAATGAAATCGGCAAGCGCCTCATCGTCACCGTACCGTTGACCCTGATGGCCTTTGCCGTTTCCATCGCCATCGCTGTTCCTCTCGGCATCCTCTCTGTCGTGCGCCAGAATCGGTGGTACGGCGCGTTGATCTCGGTCGTTTCGCAGCTTGGAATTGCCGTGCCAGTGTTCTGGATCGGCATTCTTCTGGTCACGGTGTTTGCGGTCAATCTGCGGCTTTTTCCCTCCGGAGGCTTTCCCTCGCGCGGCTGGCAGGCGCCCGGCGCCGCCGTTCAGGCCTTGGTGCTGCCGGTTGTGACCATCGCCATCGTCATGTCTGCGTCTTTGATCCGGTATGTGCGTTCGGCAACCCAGGATGTTCTGGGCAGCGACTACTTGCGCACCGCGAGGGCGCTGGGCGCGACCTTCTCCGAGGCGCTGATCCGCCACGGCATCCGCAACGGGGCCGTTCCGGTCATTTCCGTGCTTGGTATCGAGCTGGCATCCACCCTGCTTGGCGCTGTGGTGGTGGAACGGGTATTTGCCCTGCCGGGCCTTGGTTCCATGCTGCTGCTCGGCATCGAACAGCGGGACTATCCGAATGTGCAGGGCGTGCTGTTCGTTTCGACATTGCTGGTGCTGCTGGTCGGCTTTGCTGCCGACCTTATCCAACGTTTGATCGATCCACGCCTGCGTACCCGAGTTGTAGGAGGTGGGGCATGAGCGTGCCAGAACCTCTGATTGCAACTGAAAGCGTGCCGCAAAAATCGACCGTTCCCTGGCCGCTTGCCATCGGCGGACTTCTCGTTGGTCTGCATGTCGTGATCGCGCTCCTCTCGCTCGTTTGGACACCTTACGGCGTGGCCGACATGGTCGGCGGCCGGCTCGAAGGTCCTTCGTTCGCGCACTGGGCAGGCACAGACCGGCTCGGCCGCGATCTCATGACCCAGATCATGGTCGGCTCACGCATCGCGCTCGTCGTCGGCTGCGGGGCGGTTGCGCTCGGCGCCTTGATCGGTGTGACAGCCGGGGTTCTATCGGCCTTTGCCACGCGCACGCTGGATGATGTGCTGGCCGCAGCCCTGGATATCCTCATCGCTTTCCCGACGCTGCTGCTCGCCATGCTGATCGTTGCTTCCGGCGACGGGGCAAGCCTGTGGACGGCAATCCTCGCCATCGGCATCGCCGGTTCGGCCATCGTGGCGCGGTTGTCGCGCATTCTTGCAAAGCGCATCCTCGCAATGGATTACATCACGGCGGCGCGCATTTCCGGTACGTCGTGGCCGGGTATCGTGCGTATCCATGTCCTGCCGAACATCTGGCCGACGCTCGTTGTCAATTTCGCGCTGCAATTCGGATTGGCCATCATTGCCGAGGCATCGCTGTCCTATCTGGGGCTCGGTGCGCCGCCGCCGAACGCCTCCTGGGGTCGGTTGCTGCAGGAGGCGCAGGCATCCGTTTATACCGCCCCCTTCGGCGCCATCGCCCCCGGTCTTGCGCTGGTCTCGCTGGTCATTGGTCTCAATCTCTTTGCCGACGGCCTGCGTGAGGTTGCGGATCCGACCCGAAGGAGAAGCCGGTGAGCGCCTTGCTGTCAGTCGACAATCTGGAGATCCGTACGCCCGGACGGACGCTTGTTTCCGGCATTTCCTTTTCGATCGCCGCTGGCGAGCGGGTCGGGCTCATTGGCGAATCCGGGTCAGGCAAGTCGCTGACAGCGTTGGCCATGCTGGGTCTCCTGCCGGAGCCGATGCGGGTTGCCGGCTCGATTCTGCTGGACGGTCATCAGGTGATCGGTACACGCGATCGCGATCTCGTGCCATTGCGTGGAACGGGCGTCGCCGTCGTGTTTCAGGAGCCTATGACCGCGCTCGATCCGCTGATGCGGATCGGTCACCAAGTTGGGGAAGTGGTGCGCCGCCGGGCCATGCGCGACGGAATCGCTTGCGGCAGGGAAGAGGTATCGCGGCGGGTACTGGGACTTTTGGAACGCGTTGCGCTTCCGGAGGCGGATCGTATTGCCCGCGCCTTCCCGCACGAGATTTCCGGCGGCCAGCGTCAGCGTGCGGCCATCGCCATGGCACTCGCCTGCCGGCCGAAGCTGCTGATTGCCGACGAACCCACCACCGCGCTTGATGTCACCACACAGATGGAAATTCTGAAACTGCTGGAAGGCCTGGTCCAGGACGAAGCGATGGGGCTGCTTTTCATCAGCCACGATCTGCCTGTCGTGGCGAGCATCGCCACCCGTGCGCTGGTGATGCGCGGCGGCAGGCTGATCGAGGAAGGGCCGGTCGCGGCACTCTTCAACCGGCCGGCACATCCCTATACCGGAAGCCTGGTCGCCGCCGCCCGTGCGTTCGATGCGGCGCTGGAGATGACGCAATGACCCTTCTCGATCTTACTGGCGTTTCCTTCGCCTATGGCGGCGGCAAGACTGTTTTGCAGGGCATAGACCTGTCCATCCGTGCAGGAAACAATCTCGGCATTGTCGGCGAATCCGGTTCCGGCAAGACGACGCTTCTGAAGCTGCTGCTTGGGCTGGAGCGTGTCTCCGCCGGCACGGTATCCTTTCGCGGCCAAAGCCTCGACACCGGCAATCGCAGCTTCATGCGCGGTTTTCGCCGTAGCGTACAGGCCGTTTTCCAGGATCCATATTCATCGCTAGATCCGCGCCAGCGGGTCTTCGACATCATAGCGGAGCCGTTGCGCTCGCTGAAAATCGAAACCGACATTGCCAATGCTGTGGCTGAGGCCTTGCAGGATGTTGATCTGCCAGCGGATGCGGCCGGACGCTATCCGCATGAATTTTCCGGTGGCCAACGCCAGCGTATCGCAATCGCGCGCGCAATCGTCGCCAAGCCCGACCTCATTATCGCCGACGAGGTGGTCAGCGCTCTCGATCTCTCCACCCGCACGCGAATCATCGACCTCATGCGCACTCTCGCGTCCCGGATGACTTTTATCGTGGTCTCGCATGATATTGCCCTGGTGGCGCTGCTTTGCGAACAGTTGGTGGTGCTGGAAAAGGGCCTGATTGTCGAAAAGGGCGCCACGCGCGACCTGCTTTCCCGCCCCGCGCATCCTTACACGCAAAAGCTGCTCGCGAGCATGCCGAGAATGCCGGTGACTGGATGATAGGCAGGCGCCGGCCGGTCCTAGCCTGAGGTCTGAAGCTGGCTTTACTGGAAAAGCGCACCATCCTTCTTACCACTCTGTTGCCTTGCCCGGTTTGTCGGGCCTCTACACGGTGTTGAGGATCACCATCCTGAATGACGTCGCGCGTGCCGGATGGCCGCCAAATTCACGCCTCGCGTTGTCGATGTTGAGGCCGCCATGGCCAATAGAGCGAGACGCTAGCCCGGAACCGTGAAATTCTCGGCCTCTTTCTACGGGGCTATTTTCACGGCGCGTCAGGCCTACTTCGGGCTTGTCACTGCTCTTGTCAGCACCTGCGTCTTAAAGGCGATTGATATTCAAGCAGGATTCACGACGAGCAGAACTTTTCCGGTTGATAACCTTGTGATTTCTCCATGAAAATTTCGCGCGGAAAACGCCAATTATAGAAAATTCATTTCATATTAAAGTGCTAATGGAGAAAATTATATTGACTATGAAGGAATTCTACGCATTATTTGGAAAATAAATTACGTCGCCCGGCGATGACATATTACGGGAACATACGGGTTCAGAGCATGAGGGAATACGGTTCAGCAGGGTGCGCGCCGCGACAGGCGCCAGCAGGCCTCGGCTGGACGGTGTGTGCTTGGGCCCTTTTCGGAGCAGACTGACATGCCCATTCTTATGGCTCAACTTGCCTCCAAGGCAGGTATCTCATCGTGCGCCGCCGTCGAGATCGGGGCTGTTTCGCGTTGAAATCGCTCATCCCTCTCCATGCGGGATTCCAGTTGGTCTCCCCAGCGGTCACGCATGCCGCCTTGCCGAATTTCTCCCTGGCGAAGGCGGGCAGGGGGCCGTCCAAACGCGGCCCCCTGTACCTGCGGGGTGCTGGCCTGCTCGCACCGAAGCCAGCCGCTGCTGCGTGACCTGTTTGACGATCAAAGGAAAGACCCGATGACTGTGCCTTCCGAGCCCAACCTCTCCATGCTTTTCGAAACGGTCTGGACGCCGCCTGCCGGCGAAGAGGCGCCGCGCTATACGGTGCGGCTGACCAATCTCGGCGCGACGCCGCTGGCGGATTTCGTGCTTTGCTTCAGCGGCCCGGCCCGATTGCAGGCGACGGCGGAAATTCAGAACGGACGGCTGGTGCGGCGCTTTTCCAACCACAGCACGATAGCACCGCCGGATGGCTTCGTGCTGCTGCCCGGCGCAACCTGGGAGGCGAGCAGCCGCCAGCTCTCCTATCCATTGCGCCACTGGAGCGACGGCGCGCGCAATGCCTATGTGGTCACCGCCGAAGGAACGATCCTGCCGGCGCGTGTGCTGCCAACCATCTCCACAGCCGCGGAAAACGCACCGCGCCGCGGCACTGCCCGCGCGCCGGTCCCGTTCAATCCGCCGGAACCGCTGTCGATTCTTCCCTGGCCGAAGGATGTCCGGGGTATCGCAGGTGGGCAGGTGCCGCACGGGCTTGCCCTTGGCACTGGATCTGCAGCAGCGGTTGAGGCGGCCGACGCCTTCGCGGACATCACGGCGCGGCTTTTTCCCGGCGAAGGGTTGGTACGGGACGCTCATCAGGGCGGTTTGACAGTGCGTTTTGCCGAACGGGCGGGCGAAGCGGAGGCCTACCGCCTCGACTTTGCAGCCGATGGCGTGCTCGTCACTGCCGCCGCGTCTGCGGGCTTCCTTTATGGCCTCATCACCCTCGGTCAAATTCTTCGCGGCGCGCGGCGTCAGCCGGCGACCTTCCTCTTCCCTGTGGCAGGCACGATCGAGGATGCCCCGCGCATGGACTTTCGTGGCTGCCATCTCGATGTGGCGCGGCAGTTTTACGCGGGGGCAGAGGTCAAGCAGTTCCTGGCGGTGCTTGCCTGGAACAAGCTCAACCGCTTCCACTGGCACCTCACCGACGACGAGGCTTGGCGCATCGAGATCGCTGCCTATCCGCACCTGACGGAGAAGGCCGCCTGGCGTGGGCATGGCCTGTCCGTGCCGCCGCTCTTCGGGTCCGGGCCTTTCGCCACTGGCGGTTACTACACGCAGGCCGAAGTGCGCGAGATCGTGGCGCTTGCCGGGCGTTACGCCATTGCAGTCATCCCGGAAATCGATGTTCCCGGCCACAGCTTTGCTCTGCTTCAGGCGTTGCCTGAACTGCGTGACCCCGATGAGACCGGCGAGTATGCCTCCGTGCAGGGCATGCCGAACAATTGCCTCAACCCCGCCCAGCCGAAAGCGATCGCCTTCATGGAGACGGTGATGCGGGAACTCGCCGGGCTCTTTCCCGCCGGCATCCTGCATGTCGGCGCCGATGAAGTGCCTCTCGGGGCCTGGTCCGGCTCGCCGATGGCACTCGCCATGCTCGCCAGTCTTTCCGGCGAAGACGCGGCCAGGAGCCATGCGCAGCAAAACAACATGGAGACCAACCACAACGGCGCCGATGACATCGAGGATGCGCCGACCGCCGTGCTGCAGGCCGCGTTCCTGCGGCAGGTGCATGAAAGCGTGCGTTCGCTCGGTTGCGTGACCGGCGGCTGGCAGGAGGCGGCGCATGGTGATGTGCTTGACAAGGGATCGTCGTACCTCATCGGCTGGCGCGACGTACCGGTGAGCGCCCGTCTTGCCGAAGCGGGTTATGACATGGTCGTGTCTCCGGGGCAGGCCTACTATCTCGACATGGCCCAATCCGCCGACTGGAACGAGCCCGGCGCCGGATGGGCAGGCTCCCCTTCTGCGCGCGACACTTACGATTTCGATCCGGTCCAAGGTTGGACAGTGGAGCAGCTCACGCATTTCAAGGGCATTCAAGCCTGTATCTGGAATGAATCCATGGCCGATCGCGGGGTCTTCGACCGCCTCGTCTTCCCGCGCCTCTCGGCCATAGCGGAGACCGCCTGGACGCCGTGGGCACAGAAGGACTGGGACCGTTTCATCGTAAATGCGGCGCTGATGCCCAACCTCTACGGCCACTGGGCCTGACGGAGAGCGAAGCGATGCCCGATCTTCTCGTCAACCTCTACTCCCAAAAGTTCAAGGGGCTCGCCGCGCTGCCACCGGTCGCGGGCGTCGCGATCCGCGCGGCGCTGGCGCCGGAAATGGCGCTCGTCGTCGATTGGGTGCGCGAAAACTTTTCCGACAACTGGGCAAGCGAGGTGACAGTCGCTTTTTCGCGCCGGCCGGCCGCGTGCCTTGTCGCTGTCTCGGAAGGGCGGCTCATCGGCTTTGCCTGCCATGACATCGTGGCACGTGGCTTCTTCGGCCCGACGGGCGTGCATCCGGATGCGCGCGGCAGGGGTGTTGGCGTGGCGCTGCTTGCCGCCGCGTTATCGGCGCTGAAGGCGGATGGTTATGCCTATGCGGTGATCGGCGATGCCGGGCCGGTGGATTTTTATGCACGTACGGTCGGTGCAACACCGATCCCTGCGGAGGACAAGGGCGTCTACGAAGGCATGTTGCGCCGACCGAAATCTGACAGAACAAGAGAGGAGTGAGTGAAATGAAATTCCATACCCTGACGGCCGTTGCGGCCCTCATGCTCGGCGCAGCGCCCGCCGCCGCCGAAACCGTCCTGACCGTGAATATCGAACCCGCGACGACGTGGGTGCGCAACTTCAACCCCTTCAACCAGACGTCGGCGCGCCAGAGCACGCTTGACTTCATTTACGAGCCGCTGGTCGTCTTCAATCAGTTCGACAGCAACAAGCCGGTCTTCCGTCTTGCCGAGAGCTTCAAGCTCGCCGACGACCTGAAGAACATCGAATTCAAGCTGCGCGCCAACCTGAAATGGTCCGATGGCCAGCCGTTGACTGCCGAGGACGTGAAGTTCAGTTTCGACCTCGTCAAAAAATTCCCCGCACTCGATTTCGTCAGCATCTGGACGCAGATCGATGGCGTCGAAGTTGTCGATCCGCAAACCGTGCGCTTCACCATGAAGCAGCCGACCTCGATTGCCGCCGAAACGCTGGTGCAGATCCCGATCGTGCCTGCGCACGCCTGGAAGGATATTGCCGATCCCGTCACCTTCCCGAACGAGACGCCGGTCGGCAGCGGCCCGATGACGGAGATTGCCCGTTTCACTGGCCAGACCTACGACCAATGCCGCAACCCGAACTATTGGGACACGGCGACCCTGAAGGTTGGCTGCATGCGCTTTCCGCAGCTGGCCGACAACAACCAGATCCTGACTGCGACGGTGGACGGAACGCTCGACTGGGGCGTCTCCTTCATTCCTGACATTGAGAAAGTCTATATCGCCAAGAACCCGGAGCACTTTCACTACTGGTATTCGCCTAGCAGCATGGTGGCGTTCGTCTTCAACCAGGAGAGTGCCAATGCCGACAACCGCAAGGCCTTTTCCGACCTGAAGTTCCGCCAGGCGGTTTCCATGGCGCTCGACCGGCAGGGCATGGTCGATATCGCCGGCTACGGCTATCCGACGTTGAACCAGGATCCGGGACTGATGGGCGAGCTTTACAAGGCCTGGGCCGATCCGGCGGTGACGGCCGAGTTTGGCAAGTTCGCGACCTATGATGAGGCGGCGGCTACGGCCCTGCTTGACGAGGCGGGTTACGTCGACAAGGACGGCGATGGCATGCGCGACAATCCCGATGGCACCAAGATCGCCTTTTCGGTTATCGTGCCATCGAGCTGGACCGACTGGATCGACACAGTCAACATTGCGATCGACAACATGAAGGCGGTCGGCATCGACGCAAAGATCGAGACGCCGGAAGAAGCCGTCTGGAGCCAGAACCTGATTTCCGGCAAGTTTGATGCCGCCATCAACAGCCTTCCGGCCTCCGCCTCACCCTACTATGCCTACAAGCGCGCCTTCACCGAGGCCGACAAAGGCAAGACGCGCTTCACCTCGCAGCGTTGGTTCAATGCGGATGTTGAAAAGCTGATCGGTGAGTTCACCCACACGGCCGATCCCGGAAAACAGAAGGAAATCATGAACACGGCGCAGCGCATCGTTGCGGAGAACCTGCCGCTGATGCCGGTGTTCAACAATCCGAACTGGTACCAGTACAACACCGCCCGGTTCACAGGCTGGTCGACGAAAGAAAATCCTTTCGCCAACCCGTCGATCACCAAGAATAACCGTGCGCGTCTGCTGAACCTACTGGCTCTCCAGCCGGTCCAGTGATCCACTTATAGAGGAGGCGGGGACCGTAATAGGCCCCGCCGGTTCCAAACAATGCCCTTTCTGCTCCGCCGCATCCTGTTCTATCTGGCTGCCTTCGTTGCTGCGGCAACGATCAATTTCTTCCTTCCCCGCCTGATGCCCGGCGATCCGGTGGCGCTGATGTTTTCCTCGGCTGCCTCGGAATTGCCGCCGGAAAGCCTGGAAGCCCTGAAGCTTACGTTCGGTTTCGTCGATGGGCCGCTCTGGAAGCAGTATCTCACCTATCTTTCTTCCATTTTTACAGGCGACCTCGGCGTCTCGGTGAAATATTTCCCGCTGCCGGTAACGGATCTGCTCGGGCGGGCGCTGCTGTGGACCGTCGGCCTGGTCGGCACGGCGACGCTTGTCAGTTTCGTGCTCGGCAGCTTCCTTGGCATGGTCGCGGCCTGGCGCCGCGGCAGCCGTCTCGACGTGGTGCTCTCGGTTTCGGCGATTTTTGCCACGTCCATTCCAGCGGTCGTCACGTCGCTCGTCGCGCTGTTCGTCTTCGGCTTCACGCTCGGATGGTTCCCCACCGGTTACGCGCATGACCCGGCGCTCGACCCGTCCTTCAGCCTCGCCTTCTTCGCCAGCGTTGCCCACCACGCCATCCTGCCGCTCATCACGCTCTGCTTTGTGTTGACCGGCGGCTTCACCGTGACCATGCGCAACAACATGATCAACCTGCTTGGGCAGGACTATGTGGTGATGGCCCGCGCCAAGGGGCTTTCCGACCGGCGGGTCATGGTCTGGTATGCGGCTCGCAACGCGCTGCTGCCGACGGTCTCAAGCCTTGCCATTGCGCTTGGCACCGTGCTCGGCGGCTCGCTGGTGACGGAGGTGGTGTTCAACTATCCCGGCCTTGGCAACACGCTCTACCAGGCGATCCTTGCCCGTGACTACCCGGTCATCCAAGGCCAGCTCCTCGTCATGACCGCCGCCATGCTGGTCTCCAATTTCATCGTCGATGTCAGCTATGTGCTGCTTGACCCGCGTCTAAAGGGGAGTGGCTGAGATGGGCCAGCTCTGGATCGGCCTTCGCCGCAATCGCAAGGCATTTATCGGCCTTGCCATCGTGCTCCTCATCCTGCTGGTCGCGCTCGCCGCGCCGCTCTTGACGGAGTACAATCCGGCCGCCCGTACGGGCCGCCCGCACCAGCCACCCTCGGCCGAGCACATTCTCGGCACGACCCGTCTCGGGCAGGACGTCTGGGCGCGCCTGATCTACGGCGCGCAGACCTCGCTTGCCGTGGGCTTTGCGGCCGGGCTTCTCATCACGGTTGTCGGTACGACACTCGGCATCGTCGCCGGCTATCGCGGCGGCAAGACGGACGAGGTGATCAGCTTCTTCACCAACATGGTGCTGGTCGTTCCGAACCTGCCGTTGCTGCTCGTCATCGCCTCCTTCGTCGGACAGGCGGGGCCGATGGTCATCGCGCTCATCCTCGGTCTCACCTCCTGGGCCTGGGGCGCGCGCGTCACGCGGGCCGAAACGCTCTCCGTCAAGCAGAGGGATTTTGTGAAAGCCGCAGAGATGATGGGCGAGCCGCAATGGCGCATCATGGCGTTCGAAATTCTCCCGAACGTCTTTTCCATCGTCGGCATCAATTTCATCGGCAGCGTCATCTTCGCGGTCATCACTGAGGCAACGCTGGAATTCCTCGGGCTCGGTGATCCCAACGTGATCTCCTGGGGCACCATGCTCTACAACGCCCAGAAGGCCTCGGCGCTATCGGTCGGCGCCTGGTGGGATATCCTGGCGCCGTGCCTGGCGCTGGCGCTGCTCGGTATTGGTCTGTCGCTTCTCAACTTCGCGGTGGACGAGATCGCCAATCCGCGGCTGCGCACCGGCGGTCGTCTCGCCCGCTGGACAAGCCTCGTCAAATCCGGGGAGGGACGCCTGTGAGTGATGCTCTGCTTTCCGTCAGCAATCTGACGATCGACTATATTGGCGCAGAGACGGATTTCCGCGCGGTGGACGACGTCTCCTTCGACGTCGCGCCGGGCGAGGTTTTCGGGCTCGCGGGCGAATCGGGCTGCGGCAAGAGCACCATCGCTTTTGCCGTCAGCCGGCTGCATGCCCCACCGGCCTTGATCCGCAAGGGCAGCCAGATCCGCCTTGCCGGCCGCGATGTGCTCCGCCTTAACCGCAAGGACCTGGCCGATTTCCGCTGGCGGGAGGTGGCGATGGTGTTCCAGAGCGCCATGAACTCACTGAACCCGGTGTTGCGGATTGAAGAGCAGTTCTACGACGTGCTGCGCACCCATACGGGCTGCACGCGCAACGAGGCGCGTGCTCGCACCGCCGAGATGCTGAAGCTTGTCGACATCAAGCCGGAGCGCATGCGCGACTATCCGCACCAGTTCTCCGGCGGTATGCGCCAGCGCATCGTCATCGCCATCTGCCTGGCGCTTGATCCGAAGCTCGTCGTCATGGACGAGCCGACGACGGCGCTGGACGTCGTCGTGCAGCGCGAGATCCTTCAGCGCATCGACGAATTGCGCCGTCAGCGCGGTTTCTCGGTTCTCTTCATCACCCACGACCTTGGCCTGATGGTGCAGTTCTGCGATCGCATCGGTGTCATGTTGTCGGGCAAGATGGTGGAGCAAGGGCCGTCGGAAGCGATCTTCCGCGCGCCGCAACACGATTATACGAAGAGGCTCTGGGCCTCGTTCCCCTCACTCAAGGGAGGTGTGCTCGGATGAACGCCCCACTTCTGCGTTTTGACAATGTCAACAAGGTCTTCGGCAGTCCGGCAGGCGGGGTGCACGCCGCGCGCGCCGTCAATTTTTCGCTCCATAGCGGGCGAGCGCTTGCCCTCGTCGGGGAATCGGGCAGCGGCAAGACGACATGCGCCCGCATGGCCATGCTCGAATACTTGCCGTCGGGCGGCCAAGTCCTGTTCAAGGGCGAGCCGACGGCGGCGCGGCGCGGCCGCGATCTTGCCGCCTACCGGCAGGCCGTGCAGATGATTTTCCAGGATCCCTTCGCCTCGCTCAATCCCGCGCACACCATCGCCTATCACCTGAAGCGTACCCTGCGCCTGCATCGCCCGGATATCCGCTCGGCGGATCTGGATGCGGCGGTCGAAGAACAACTTGCCGGCGTCAAGCTCGACCCGGCGCTCGTCACGCCGAAATATCCGCACGAGCTTTCCGGCGGTCAGCGCCAGCGCGTCAATATCGCCCGTGCGCTTTCGGCCCGGCCGCAGATTCTCGTCGCCGACGAGCCGACCTCGATGCTGGACGTATCGGTGCGCCTCGGCGTCTTGAACCTGCTGAACGAGATGAAGACGAAGCGCAATCTCGGCCTGCTCTACATCACCCACGACATCGCCACCGCCCGCTACGTGGCAGAAGACATCGCGGTCATGTATAGCGGCCAGATTGTCGAATGGGGCGCTTGCAGCGCGGTGATCGACAATCCGCAGCATCCCTATACGAAGCTCCTGCTTTCGGCCGTGCCCGACCCCGAGCGCCGCTTCTCCGACGCCGCCTCGCGGATCGATCCAAGCGCGGTGGACGCCGTTCGCCGCATGGCGGCAAAGGAACAGAGCACAATCGTCAAGGCGGGCGAAAACCACTTCTCGCTTGCGATCTAACCCAGCGCGCCGGCGCTTGGCAGCGCCCTGATCAGAAAATCCGCAGCGCTACCATGCACGCCGAATCGAGACCTTTTGGATCTTTTCCTTCGGCGTGCTTCCCTTTTTCCGCAGGATGCAAACAGAAAATCTCTGCCAATCTGGCCTGTCAGGATTAAATCCGGTGATCGGCAAATTTAACAGTGCTCCCCGAGCGAGGCGTCGAGAAACGCGGCTAAAAGTCCGAAATCGTCTCGATCCATAATCATATGCATATGAAATCCCGTTTGATATTTCATTTTACATTACCATTTGGCATGACAAACTGAGACCAGCTGTTGTGTCAGTCATCATGTGCCGGTTCTTTGGGAGCATGCCGGTCATTCAGGGAGGAGAGTTATGAAACGGGCCATCATCGCCGCGTTCGCGGCCATCATCATGGGCAGCGGTGCCTATGCAGACACGATCAAGATCGGCGTTGTCGGCCCCTTCTCCGGGCCATTTGCGTTACAGGGCAAGAACTTTAAAGCCGGCATCGACGCCTATATGGCGATGAACGGGACAACGATCGGCGACGACACAATCGAGATCATCTACCGCGACCTCCCGGCAGCCGACCCTGCGCAATCCAAGGCGCTGGCGCAGGAACTGGTGGTCAAGGAAAAGGTGCAATATCTCGCAGGCTTCTACTTCACGCCTGATGCTATGGCCGTCACGCCGATCCTCAAGCAGGCAAACGTGCCACTGGTCGTCATGAATGCTGCGACGTCGGCAATCGTCACCAAAAGCCCGCTGGTCGTGCGCACCTCCTTCACCACCTGGCAGACTTCCACGCCGATCGCCAAGGTCGCGCATGACGCAGGTGTTGCCAAGGTTATCTCCATCGTCAGCGACTATGGCCCGGGCATTGACGCCGAAAACGCATTCAAAGCCGGCTTCGAGAAAGAGGGCGGGGCTGTCATCGAGGCGATCCGCATGCCGCTGTCCACCAATGACTTCAGCCCGATCATGCAACGCATCAAGGATTCCGGGGCACAGGGCGTTTTCGCCTTCCTGCCGTCTGGCCCAACGACGCTTGGCTTCGTCAAGGCCTACAATGAAAACGGTCTCAAGGCTGTGGGCATCAAATTTTTCGCGCCCGGCGACTTGACGCAGGAATCCGACCTGCCGGCTCTTGGTGATGCGGCCCTCGGCATCCAGACCACGTTCCACTATGCGGTTTCCCACGATTCTCCGGAGAACAAGGCCTTTGTCGAAGCGGCTTCCAAGGCAATCGGCAATCCGGCCGAGCTTTCGTTCCCCTCGGTTGGTGCCTTCGACGGCATGAACGTCATCTACAAGATGATCGAAGCGACCGGTGGCGAGCAGGATGCGCAAAAAGCGGTCGATGCGGTCAAGGGCCTCTCCTGGGTCAGCCCGCGCGGCCCGGTTTCAATCGATCCGGAATCGCGCCACATCACGCAAAACATCTATCTGCGCGAAGTCATGAAGGCTGATGACGGTACCTATTATAACAAGGAAATCCAGACGTTCGAAAAGCAGGGCGATCCCGGGCTTGCGGCCATCAAGTAGACCGCTAAAGCACATCGTATCGGTGCGTAACGAGGCAGATCGCACCGCCTGTACCTTGCACCATTTTCTTGCGATAGCGGGGGAAGGGAGGATACTCCCATCTCCCGCAGACAACCGGATGGACATCGCGCGATGCAGACAGTCTTCAGCATAGCCATCGACGCATTTGCCTATGGCATGGTGCTCTTCGTCATTTCAATCGGCCTTTCCGTCACCATGGGCCTGATGCGCGTCGTCAATCTGGCCCATGGCGCCTTTGCCATGATCGGCGGTTACATCGCCTCCTATGCGGCACAGAATCTCGGCCTGGGTTATGCGGTGGCCGTTCTTCTCGCCGTTGTCGGCACGGTGATCATAGCCATTCCGATCGAACGGCTGCTCTACCGGCGAATTTACGGCGCCCCTGAGTTGACGCAGGTCTTGATGACCATCGGCATCACCTTCTGCATCATCGGCATCGCCAATTATGTCTTCGGCCCGACGCTGAAGACGATACCATTGCCCCCGGCGCTCCAGGGCTCAACTGACCTTGGGTTTCGCTCTATTGCCGTGCACCGCCTGTTTGCCATCGTCTGCGGCCTCGCCGTTGCCGGCGGACTTTGGTACGCCATCGAAAAAACGGCGTTCGGCGTCAAACTGCGCGCCTCCGTCGACAATGCTTCCATGGCAGCCGCTCTCGGCGTGCGCACGGAAATCATCTATGCGGTCAGTTTCGCGGTTGCGGTGGGTCTTGCCGCCTTCGGCGGCGTACTGGGTGCAGAGCTGCTACCCGTCGAGCCCTACTATGCGCTGCGTTACATGGTGACCTTCCTGGTCGTCGTCTCCGTCGGCGGCGCCGGCTCCATTCCCGGCGCGCTTCTCGCCTGTCTCGTGCTTGGCGGCATCGATACGACCGGCCGCTACCTCATGCCGGAATTCGGCGAATTCTTCTTCTACCTCGCGGTCATCGCCATCATCTGCATTTTCCCGCATGGCCTTGCCGGGCGGGCACGCTAGGATGACGCTCATTATGAACACTGAAACGGTCGTAATAAAGTCGCGGCAGAAGACTACTATCGGCCGCGACCTGATCGGCATCGGCGCCATCCTTATTGTCGCTGTGCTTGGCTACCTGCTGTTTCCGGACAATCTCGCGCTCCTGACCCGGATCATCGCCATTGCGCTTCTTGTCCTGTCGCTCGATCTCGTCACCGGCTATTGCGGCGTGGCGACCCTTGGTCATGCCGCCCTGTTCGGCTCCGGCGCCTATGCCGCGGGCATTGCGGCAGCGCATTACGGTATCACCAGCCCCGTGCTGATGACGCTTGCCGGTATTCTTGGTGGAGCGATTGCTGGCCTTATCTGTGGCGTGATCATCCTGCGGGCACATGGATTGCCGCAACTCGTCCTGTCGATTTCGCTGATCTATCTGTTCCACGAATTCGCCAACAAAGCCTCATCATGGACGGGCGGCAGCGATGGCTTGTCAGGAATTTCACCCGATCCGCTGTTCGGCGCCTACGAGTTCGACCTCTGGGGCCAGACGGCTTACATCTTCGGTGTCGCTCTGCTGCTCGTTGTCTTCGTCCTACTGCGCTTTCTCGTCCGCTCACCATTCGGGATGCTTTGCCGGGGCATCAAGGAAGATCCTTTGCGCATCATGGCCATGGGCGCCTCGCCGAAGATCGCACTGATCAAGATGTACATCATTTCTGGTGCGGTCGCGGGCGTTGGCGGTGCGTTGAATGCGATCTCGACGCAGGTCGTCGGTCTCGACAGCCTCTCCTTTACGCAATCGGCCGAAGCGCTGGTCATGCTGGTTCTGGGTGGCACCGGCTCACTGTTCGGTGCGCTGATGGGCACGGTCGTCTTCATGCTGTTCGAAGACTACGTTTCGGCCGCCAATCCCTTCCACTGGCTGACCATGGTTGGTGTTCTGCTGATTGCTGTCGTCCTGTTCGCGCCGAAAGGCCTTTACGGCACGGCCGCCGGTTTCATCGCCCGCCGTATGGAGAAACGCTCGTGAGCGCGATTTTTGACGTTCTCAATCTGAAAAAGGCCTTCAGCGGCCTGACGGTGACCAATGACGTGTCCCTGTCCATGGCGCCGGGAGACCGGGTGGCGCTGATCGGCCCGAACGGCGCAGGAAAGACCACCTTCGTCAACCTTGTCACCGGAAATCTGCGGCCGGATTCAGGCGAAGTTCGGCTCAACGGCGAAACCGTCACGAAAATCGATGCAATCGGCCGCGTCCGGCGCGGGTTGGTCCGCTCGTTTCAGGTGACACGGCTGTTTCAGGAGATGACACCGGCCGAACATGTTGCGCTCGCCATCCTGCAGCGAGATGGGCGCGCCGGGAAGATGTTCGGCAATTTTCTCTCCATGCCTGACGTCATGGAAGAGGCGAGCGCGCTGCTTGCCAAGCTCGGGCTGCATGACCTCATGCACCGCAAGGTGAGCGAGATCGCCTATGGCCAGCAACGCCTGCTCGAAATCGCCATGGCGCTGGCGCTAAAGCCGAAGGTCCTGTTGCTCGACGAGCCGGCCGCAGGGGTACCGCAGAGCGATACGGGGCGAATCGAACAGGCGCTGGCCGACCTGCCGCCCGATCTTGCCGTACTGATGATCGAGCATGACATGGATCTGGTTTTCCGTTTTGCCAAACGGGTCATCGTGCTGGCCGCCGGCACCATCATCTTCGACGGTTCGCCCGCCGATGTCACCAAGGACGTCGCCGTGCGCGAGGCCTATCTCGGGAGCTATGCCAATGCCAGCCACGCCGCTTGAGGTCGAAAACCTGTCGGCCGGCTATGGTCCGACCCGGGTTCTGGAAAACGTCTCCTTCTCGGTTCCCGCCGGGCAGCGTCTCGCCGTGCTCGGGCGCAACGGCATGGGCAAGACGACACTGCTTGCCACGCTGGCCGGGCAGACGAAGCGCTATGACGGACGCATCCGCATCGGGGCAACCGACGTCACCGGCATTTCCAGTGCGCTGCGCGCCCGCACCGGACTCGGCTACGTTCCGCAGACACGCTGCATCTTTCCGACGCTGACCGTCGAGGAAAACCTGTTCGTCGGCCTCAAGGACCGGCCGAAAGGCGATCTCCAGGACGCCTATGCAATGTTTCCCCGTCTTTTCGAGCGCAAGGGCAATCTCGGGTCCCAGCTTTCCGGCGGCGAGCAGCAGATGCTATCGACGGCCCGGACCATTCTGGGCCGTCCTTCGGTGCTGCTGCTCGATGAGCCGCTGGAGGGGCTGGCGCCAGTCATCTGCGAGGAGCTGATGAAGGCGTTTTCGGAGCTTGCGAGCACCGGCAACATGACCATCATTCTCGTCGAGCAGCGGATCCAGAGCGCCCTTGATTTTGCCGATCAAGTCATCGTTCTCGAGCGGGGCAGGGTGGCCTGGAGCGGTACGCCGCAGGCGCTGGCTGCCGATCATGACGCGGTAGACCGGCTGCTGGGTGTCGGCGGTCTGCACTGACAAAAAGCGAAGAGCTCCGCCGCCACATCAGGCCCATGGCGGAGCATTCAAACATCCCCGCAAATTTATTTTGAAACCGAGGGAACAATCCGTTCTCTCGCGCATTTTTGCGTCAGGTCGGTTTCTGTCGGCACCAACCACCGTTCGCAACGATGAGGATGTGCAGATGAACAACCTTTTACCCGAATTGCATGAGGGCCACGCCCCGATCACACTGCATCTGCTGTTTCGCGATGCACTGGAAGCCTATGACGACTGGGCCGAAGGAACGGAGGTGCCCGTGGTTTACCATCTTGGCATGCCTGTGCCGATCGGGTTGGTGTTCGATCATATGCGTGGTTGTACCGACATCCTGCCCAATAACATGGTCAGCGCCATTACCGAAAGGCTGACCAAGCCTTGGAGCAGCAATAGCCCGCTGGACGAAATGACGTTTTCAACGGCAGCCCGGGTCATGTGCGTGATGGTGCGCAAGAGACAGCTGCACCGCAGCGGTAGCGATATCGGCGCCTTCATCCGCCGTTTTGAGAAGCTGCGTTCCGGCCGTTCCGATCCATGACGCTTTTGCGTTGTGAGGCTGCTTCTGGCTCCGCCGGAAGTAGCGCGTTTCACGCATATGCCGGTTAAGTAACGGAAACGTATCGCGTTTTAACAGGTTGTGAAAACGGCTTGATAGGACGGGTTCTCCGTGTTTAAAATGACAAATTACATAGAGTATGCCGCATATTGATGAACTGGCGTTTGAGTAGGGGTGCCGAGGTTCAACCATCCAGCCGCATGATGCGGGGAGGAAATGATATGACGGTTCACGGTCTTTCGTCGCCCTTCAGTTCGCGGAGCGATCAGCCTTTGCAGATAGCCATCGTCGGGCGCGGCTTTTCCGGTCTGATGATGGCCATCGCCCTGTTGAAGACGGTCAACCAGCCATTCCGGTTGCGCATGTTCGACCCGCGCCCGATCATCAGTGGCGGCCAGGCGCTGGCCACGGCGCGTTCCACCGAAATTTTGAACAGCCGCGCTCGCGACCTCTCGGTTTCGACCGGCGAACCTAAAGATTTTACCCGCTGGCTGCAGGCGAACGCCCCGTTTCGTGAAGCCGTGACGGCGGCAATCCCCGGATTTGGCCAGATTTTCGTGCCGAAGGCCACCTTCAGCGACTATGTCTATCAGCGGTTTTCCGAAGCGCTGGCTCAGCGTACGGACGTGACCGTGCAAATGTCTAACGACGGCATCGCCCATATCCGCCGTAACGACGACGGCATGTTCACGCTCAGCCTCGCCGACGGCGGAGAGGCAGTCTACGACACGGTTGTGCTGGCGACCGGCTACGGTTTGAAGCCGCCGCTGGAAACGACTGAACAGGATATGGACTCGCTTCTGCTTGAACGTCCTGAGACACGCCGGCATGTCGTCGTTATGGGCAATGGCCTGCGCGCCGTCGATCAGGTTCTGCAATTACGCGACGGCGGTTTCACCGGCCATATCACCATCCTGTCACGCCGTGGTTTCCTGCCACAGCCGCACACCCGCATGCCGGCCGACGCGGTTTTCCCGACACAGCCCATGCCGTCACAGCTTCGCAATATCGTTCGTTTCGTCCGTGATGCCTGCGCTGAGGCCGAAGAAAACGGCTGGAGCTGGCAGGCTGCGATGAACGGCCTGCGCAAACGCGCCCGCACCCTTTGGGCATCGCTCCCGCCCAGCGAAAAACGCCAATTCAACCGGCATCTGCGCGCCATCTACGACAGCCACCGTAACCGGCTTCCGGCCGATGTTCATGCTAGACTGGAACGCGAATTCGCCAGCGGCCTCACCGAATTGAAGCGCGGAACCACGCTCAAGCGCACAGCAGATGGTCTTATCGTCCGGTGGGCGGGCCAGTCGGCGGAAAGCCATTTCGCCGCCGATGAAGTAATCGACTGCCGCTGCCTGTCGCCTGACCTCAATGATCCTGTTGTGGCCGACCTCCTCGAGGCTGGCCTTGCCGCGACGGACGAGCTCGACCTCGGTCTCGCCGTCAATCCAGCCGGGGAGCTGTTGACGCCGAAGGGCCGGCCAGCCGGGCTTTTCGCCGTTGGTCCGCTTGGTCTCGGTTCACTTCCGGATATCGATCTGGTTCCAGAGATTGTCACCCAGACCTATGCCGCAGCAACGCTGATCGGCGCGCGGTCGCTGCCGCAGTTGCAGGCAAGCTGATAAGCCTCAAACAACGGCTCTATCACCCCGCCGAATTGCCTTGATGGGCGGCAGGTGCGCTTATCCCTTTTCCCAGACCTGAGCTGCAAGCAGTCTTTTCACGGGGCGTAACACCTCAAAAAGGCGGCAAACGCGAACGGATTTTCCATACACGATAAAATTTATAGATATTATAATTTTGCGGTCGGCGCCGTTCCCGGAAAAACTAGGAGAAGACCCATTCCGCACACGCTGGAGACAATTTCATATGAGCCCTGTTCCGGAAAAGATCGACGTTCTCTGGTTTCTGCCGACCCACGGTGATAGCCGTTATCTCGGCACGTCCATCGGCGGCCGCAATGTTGATCTCAACTATCTGAAGCAGGTGGCGCAGGCGGCCGACACGCTCGGCTATTTCGGTGTGCTGATCCCGACCGGCCGCAGTTGCGAGGACAGCTGGATCGTTGCTTCGGCATTGGCGCCGCTGACGGAGAAGCTGCGCTATCTGGTTGCGGTGCGCCCGGGCCTGCTCAGCCCGACGCTGGCAGCGCGCATGACCGCGACGCTTGACCGGATCTCGAATGGCAGGCTTTTGATCAACGTCGTTACCGGTGGCGACCCGATCGAAAACAAGGGCGACGGCATCCACTATTCACATGAGGAACGCTACGAGGTCACCGAAGAGTTCATCAACATCTACAAGGCCGTGCTGCGCGGCGAGGACGTCACCACCAAGACCAAGCATTTCGATATCGAGGATGCCAAACTTCTATTCAAGCCGGTTCAGGAGCCGCACCCGCCGCTCTATTTCGGCGGCTCTTCCGGCGTCGGCCAACAGGTTGCAGCCCGCACGATCGACAAATACCTGACCTGGGGCGAGCCACCGGAGGATGTCGAGAGGAAGGTGGCGGAAGTGCGGGCGCTCGCCGCGGCAGAGGGCAGGGAGGTCACCTTCGGTATTCGCCTTCATGTCATCGTCCGCGAAACCGCCAAGGAGGCCTGGACCGCGGCCGACGAGCTGATCAAATATGTCGATGACTATACGATCGCCGCAGCCCAAAAGGTTTTCGAGCGTATGGATTCCGTCGGCCAGAGCCGGATGAGCAAGCTGCATGGCGGCCGCAAGGACAAGCTGGAGATTGCCCCGAACCTGTGGGCCGGTGTCGGCCTCGTGCGCGGCGGCGCAGGAACTGCGCTGGTCGGCGATCCCGATCAGGTCAAGGCGCGGATCGATGAGTACCGCCAGATCGGCATCGATACCTTCATCTTCTCCGGTTATCCGCATCTGGAAGAGGCCTACCGGTTCGGCGAACTCGTGCTCCCCAATCTGCCGCTCAACCATCCGGTCAAGACCCACAAGGCGAGCGCCAATACCGGTCCCTTCGGTGAGACGATCGCCGGCGACCACCGTCCGCCGCTCAAGGTGTCGCAGTCCTGATAAGACAAAGCCCGGATTGGCATTTTTATTCGTGACGCCGCGATTAAACCGTAACGTTCAACCGTTAACCAGGGCAGTGGCTATAAAACAGCCGCTGCCCGTGTCCGGTTGACAAGCTCAAGGCGAGCCTAAAGAGTAAACCGGTCAAAACGGCGGCGTTGGGGAGGACTTTTGTCTATGCGCGCGTTTATCCGGTTTTCAGCGATTGCTCTCAGCGTTCTTGCGTTTTCACCCCTGGTTCACGCGGCGGAAACGGGCAGGCATATCGTCACCACGCAGGACGGCGATTATTTCGGCTTCGACCTGCGCACGGAACAGAACGTCTCGCTTGCCGATTGCGAGAAAGTCTGCGTCGCAGACTCGTCCTGCCGCGCCTTCACCTATAATCCCAAGGTGAAATGGTGCTTTCTCAAATCCGACTATAACACGCTGAACACGTTTACCGGTGCCGTCGCCGGCAAGGTGATCGATGCCGCTGCCGCCGAACCGGATATCGGCGCGCCGCCCGCCCTGCCATTCGTCACGGAACAACTTCTGACTGACGCCCGCGCCACCAAGGAAAATCTCTCGGTGCTGGCGGACCAGGATGACCTCGGTCTGAATGGCCGCAAGGCTGAAGCTTATCGCGAACTCACAGCCGGCAATGTCGGTCCGGCGCTGAAGGCTTTTCAGGGCGCGCTATCCATTACGCCGGATGATGGCGCATTATGGATCGAGGCCGCACGGGCCGCCAACCGCGTTTTCGGCAATTCCGATTTCGCCACGCAGGCATCGCTTGCCGCGCTCAACGCCTATCAACTGTCGCGCACCACGCAGGCGCGGGCAGAGGCACTGGCAGTTCTCGCCACCGCACTCAAAAACGCCGAGAATTTTCGGGCCGCACTCAGCGCCTACAAGGCCAGCCTCGAACTGGTGGAAGCCAAATCCGTTCGCGCCGATTATATCGACCTGCGCACCCGCCAGGGGTTCCGTGTTACCGAACATACGATCGACTCCGACAGCGCGACACCGCGCGTCTGCGTCCAGTTTTCCGAACCGCTGGTCAAGGCCGGTGTCGATTACACGCCATTCGTTCTTCTGGATGGCGCGACACCCAAGGCTGTCGAAGCCAAGGGCAGCGAAATTTGCGTCGAAGGCCTTACCCACGGGCAGAGATACAAGGTGGCCTTCCGCTCCGGCCTGCCGTCATCCGTCGATGAGCCACTGGAAGCCAACGTCAATCTCGACGTCTATATTCCCGACCGCGCCGCAATGGTCCGCTTTACCGGAGACAGTTTCGTGCTGCCGGGAACAGCCCGCCGTGGCATTCCGATCGTTTCGGTCAACACCGCCAGCGCCAACCTTAAACTCTATCGCATCGGCGATCGCAACATCGCCTCGCTGCTGACCGCATCGCAGTTTCTCACCCAGCTCGACGGCTACAGCGCCCAGCGGATCCAGGATGAAAACGGCGAAATAGTTTGGCAGGGATCGATCGATATTGCGACCGACCTGAACAAGGAAGTCGTTACCAGCTTTCCCGTCGATGAAGCGCTGCCGCAGCGCAAGCCAGGTGTCTATGTCCTGACCGCCGTCTCGGCGACGGGCGCTTCCAACGAATGGGACAGCCAAGCGACACAATGGTTCGTCATTTCGGACATCGGCCTGTCCACCTATTCCGGCACCGACGGACTTTCGGTGTTTGCCCGGTCGCTGGCATCGGCAAAGCAGATCGCCGGCATCGAATTGACGCTGCTTGCCAAGAACAATGAAATCCTCGGCACCGCGACAACCGATTCTGATGGCCGCGCGACCTTTGACGCAGGCCTCTTGCGCGGCACCGCCGCCATGACCCCCGCCGTGATTACCGCAAAGAGCGGCGCAGACGATTTCGTCTTCCTTGATCTCACGCGTGCCGGCTTTGACCTCTCCGATCGCGGCGTCACCGGACGCGCTGCTCCCGGCGCCATCGATGTCCTGACCTGGACTGAACGCGGCATTTATCGCGCCGGCGAGACCGTGCATGTCTCGGCGCTCGCCCGTGACAGCGCCTCGGTGGCGATCGAGAAACTGCCGCTGACCTTCATCTTCATGCGCCCGGATGGCGTCGAGGATCGCCGTGTCGTCAGCGATGGCGGACTGGCCGGCGGTTATGCGCTGGATCTCCCCCTGCAGCCGAATGCCATGCGCGGCACCTGGACCGTCCAGATCTTCACCGATCCCAAGGGCACGGCGATCAGCGAGAAGCAATTCCAGGTCGATGACTTCGTCCCTGACCGGGTCGAGTTCGACATGGCAAGCACAGTCAAGCAGATCGAGATCGATACACCGGCGCCAATCACCATCGACGGCCGCTTCCTCTATGGCGCGCCGGCCGCGGGACTGGAACTCGAGGGTGAAGTCGGCCTGAAGCCGACCCGCGAAAGTTCTGATTTCAAGGGCTACTTCTTTGGCCTTGCCGATGAGGAAGCAACCGAAGACAGCCGCACGACGCTCGAAGGGCTGGAGCCGCTCGACGAAGATGGCAAGGCGACTTTCGACGTCACGTTGACCGACATTCCCTCAACCACCCAGCTGCTGAACGCCAATATCACCGTTCGCGTTCAGGAAGCCGGCGGCCGCGCGGTCGAGCGCTCCCTAACACTACCGGTCAAACCGGCAGGCGCCATGATCGGCATCAAGCCGGAATTCTCCGGCGATCTCGCGGAAAACGCCGTGGGCAAATTCCACGTCATTGCGATCGATGAGAGCGGCGCCAAACAGGCAAAGACCGGTCTTTCCTGGAAACTGCTGCGCGTCGAGCAGGACTATCAATGGTACCGCGATGGTACCGCCTGGAAATACGAGCCTGTGACCTCGACCAAGCAGGTTTCAACCGGCAAGCTGGACGTCACCACGGATGGCGGCGAGATTGCCGTCTCGGCAGGATGGGGCCGCTACCGGCTCGAAGTCGAGACGGCCGATATCGATGGCCCGACATCGAGCGTCGAGTTCGATTCCGGCTGGTACGTCACCGCCAGCTCGACAGAAACGCCGGATGGCCTGGAAGTTGCGCTCGACAAGCAAAACTACGCCATCGGCGAAACCGCCAAGCTGCGTGTCTCGCCGCGCTTTGCCGGCGAAGTTCTGGTCACGATCGGCTCGGAAAAGCTAATCGCCACGCAAACGGCGAGCATTGCGGCGGAAGGTGGCGAGATCGATGTTCCGATTACCGAGGATTTCGGTGCTGGCGCCTATGTCACCGCAACGCTTTATCGTCCGGGCGATGCGCAGGAAAGCCGCATGCCGATGCGGTCCATCGGCATCAAGTGGCTCGCCGTCGATCCGGCCGAGCGCAAGCTGTCCGTCAAACTCGATCTGCCGGAAAAGACTATGCCACGCCAGACATTGAATATCCCGGTCGAGGTCACCGGGGCAGGGGTAGGTGACGAAGCCTATGTTACGGTTGCCGCAGTCGATGTCGGCATTCTCAACCTGACCCGCTACGAGGCGCCCGATCCGGACGGCTGGTATTTCGGCCAGCGCCAGCTCGGCCTTGAAATCCGCGACCTCTACGGACGGCTGATCGATGGCTCGCTCGGAGCGACCGGGCGCCTGCGCACCGGCGGCGATGGCGGCCAGATGGCGCTGCAGGGCAAGCCGCCGACCGAGAAGCTGGTGGCGTTCTTCTCCGGCCCCGTCCAGCTCGATGCAAACGGCAAGGCGATCATCAGCTTCGACATTCCGCAATTCAACGGCACGGCCCGTGTCATGGCCGTTGCCTGGTCGAAGGCCGGTGTCGGCCACGCTTCGACCGATGTCGTCATCCGCGATCCGGTCGTGGTCACGGCGAGCATGCCGCAATTCCTGGCCCCCGGCGACAAGGCAGAGCTTCGGCTCGACATCGCCAATACCGACGGCCCGGCCGGCGACCTGAAACTCAATGTGACAAGCAGTTCCTCCGTTGTGATCGATGCGGCGCAAGCGCAGCAGACATTCAACGTCAAGCCGGGTAGTAAATTCGACCTGACATTGCCGCTCTCCGGTGTCCACCCGGGAGATGGAGCGATCAACATCGAACTGACCAGCGCCGACGGCCTGTCGCTGCAACAATCGGTTTCCGTTCCGGTGCGCCCAGCCGCCCTGCCGTTGACGACCCGGCATCCCCTGACCATAGAGCCGAACGCCAGCCTGAAGGTCGATGGCGATCTGTTGGCCGAAAGCATGCTGCAGGGGTCGGCCGTCAGCATCAGCGTCACCCGCTCCGCTGCCTTCGATATTCCAGCCCTGCTGACATCGCTCGACCGTTATCCCTATGGCTGCGCCGAACAGACGACCAGCCGGGCTCTGCCTCTGCTTTATCTCAGCGAACTGGCCAAACAATCCGGCCTGCCGGAAGATGGCGATGTCCAGAAGCGCGTGCAGGAGGCAATCTATCGGGTTCTGTCCTATCAGTCCTCCACCGGCAGCTTCGGCCTCTGGAGCCCCGGTTCCGGCGATCTCTGGCTCGACGCCTACGTCACGGACTTCCTAACGCGGGCACGCGAACAGAAATACCAGGTGCCGGACCAGGCCATGATTCAGGCGCTCGACAATCTGCAGAACGCGATGAGCTACGATATCGACATGAAGAGCCAGGGCAATGAAATTGCCTATTCTCTTTATGTGCTTGCCCGCAACCGCAAGGCTGCCATCAGCGACCTGCGGTATTACGCCGACACCAAGCTCGCCGAATTCCCGACGCCGCTGTCGAAGGGACATCTGGCCGCGGCTCTCGCCCTTTATGGCGATGCGCAGCGCTCGCAGAGCATTTTCGAAGATGCGCTGCAGATGTCGACTGCGACGGCAAGTAATGCCAGCCTTGATCGCTCCGATTATGGCTCGGCTCTGCGTGATGATGCTGCTGTTCTGACATTGGCCGCGGAAGCGCGGCCCGTGCCGACGATCATTCCGCAACTTGCCAAGATCGTTGCCCGCGAATGGGAGCAGAAGTCCTATACGAGCACGCAGGAGCAGATGTGGACGCTGATGGCGGCCCGCGCCATCCAGGGTGGCGACAGTGACCTCAATCTCGACATCAATGGCACGCCGCGTACCGGCGGCTATGCGGCACGGCTGACTGGTGACGAAGTCCTCGATCAGCCGGTGACGATCACCAACCGGTCGAGCGAACCGGTGGCTGCCGTCGTGACGACGGTTGCCGCGCCGGCATTTCCTCTGCCTGCCGGCGGCAACGGTTTCACTATCGAGCGTACCTATTACACGCTCGACGGCGAACAGGCGAATGTCACAGAAGCCAGGCAGAACGAGCGTTATGTCGTCGTCATCAACGCCACGGAAAGCAACACCTGGCCGTCGCGCGTGCTGATCACCGATCTTCTGCCGGCCGGTTTCGAGATCGACAATCCGACGCTGGTCGATAGCGCCAAGCTGTCGAACTTCGAATGGATCGGCGAAGTCGAGGCCGCTCATACAGAGTTCCGCAGCGACCGTTTTGTCGCCGCCTTCGACCGGACGGCCGGTGACAACCGCACGATCACTGTCGCCTATGTCGTTCGCGCCGTCACACCCGGTACCTACGATCATCCGGCGGCCAGCATCGAGGACATGTACCGGCCGCAATTCTCCGCGCGCTCCGCGATCGGGCGCATGGAGGTTCAGGCGGTCCAATAATGTCTCTCTGGGCGAAAATCTGCGCCGCATTGGTAGGCTCTGCGCTTGTGTGCATCGCCATCATGGCAGGCATTGACGAGGCGGATCGCGCCTATCCGCCGCCGCTTGAAGAAGCGCGCACGGTATCGGCTGAAGTGCTGGATGCGGACGGGCAATTGCTGCGCGCCTTTGCGACACCGGAGGGACGCTGGCGGCTGCAGACGACGGCAAAAGATGTCGATCCGCAATTCGTCCGCATGCTGATTGCCTATGAGGACCAGCGGTTCTGGGAACACAAGGGCGTCGATCCGTGGGCTTTGATGCGCGCCGCCTGGCAGTTCGCAACCCATGGGCGGATCGTCTCGGGCGCCTCGACACTGTCGATGCAGGTGGCGCGACTGATCGAACCACGCGAAGGCCGTTCCCTTGCAGCAAAATTCCGCCAGCTTGCCCGCGCCATACAGATCGAGCGGCGCCTGAGCAAGGCCGAAATCCTCGATCTCTATCTCACCCATGCGCCTTATGGCGGCAATCTCGAAGGTATCCGCGCCGCCAGTCTTGCCTATTTCGGCAAGGAGCCACGACGTCTCAGCGTCTCCGAGGCGGCCCTGTTGGTTGCCCTTCCGCAGCTGCCTGAAAAACGGCGGCCGGATCGATACCTGAAAGCGGCGGAACTGGCGCGCCAGCGGGTGCTGGAACGTTTGGCCGTGTCCGCAGTGATTGGTGAAGGGGAGGCGGAGCGCGCCGCATCTGTTACAGTCCCGAACCGGCGCCTGCAACTGCCGGCCTTTGCCGCCCATGTTGCCGAAGCAGCATTGCGCAAGGAACCGAAGGTCGTTCAACATCAGACGACGCTGCGCCGCACGATCCAGAAGGGTCTGGAAACAGTCGCCAAGGAAGCGGCTGCCCGGCTTGGCCCGAAAGTCTCGATCGCCATGGTCATGGCAGATGCGCGCACCGGCGAAATCGTCGGAGAACTTGGGTCCGCCGATTACTTCGACGCCAGCCGTTCCGGCTGGATCGACATGACGCGCATCTCGCGCTCGCCTGGTTCGACCCTGAAACCGTTCATCTACGGCCTCGCCTTCGAGGAGGGGCTCGTTTCCCAGGAAACCATCATCGAGGACAGGCCAGCCGATTTCTTCGGCTACCGGCCACGCAATTTCGACATGACCTATCAGGGCGATGTCAGTATTCGTCAGGCACTGCAGCTGTCTCTCAACGTTCCCGCCGTGCGGCTTTTGGATTCCGTCGGTCCGACACGGTTGATGGTACGGTTCCGTCGTGCAGAAGTGCGGCCTATCCTGCCGCCGAATGAGGCGCCCGGTCTGGCCATCGGCCTTGGCGGCTTGGGCATCAACCTGAAGGATCTCGTGCAGCTCTATGCCGCCCTCGCCAATCGCGGCAAGCCGGTCCGGCTCGGCGATGGCATCCGCGAACAACCGGGTGCGCTCGAGAACGAACCGCTTCTCGACCCCGTTGCCACATGGCAGGTTGCCGACATCCTCTCCGGCGTACTGCCCCCGGTTGGCGCCGTCCAGCGCGGCATCGCCTACAAGACCGGAACGAGCTACGGCTACCGCGATGCCTGGTCGGTCGGCTTTGATGGCCGTTACGTTCTCGGCGTGTGGGTCGGTCGCCCGGACAATGGCGCAGTTCCCGGCCTCACCGGCTACGGCACCGCAGCCCCGATCCTGTTCGAAGGCTTTGCCAAATCCGGTGTCGCCATGACGCCGCTGCCGCGCGCTCCGGCCGGTGCGGTGCGCATTGCCCATGCCGAATTGCCGATCAGCCAGCGCCGTTTTTCGATGACGGCAAATGGTCTCGTTTCGGCAACGGTGCGCGAGGCGGCGCCGCAGATCGTCTATCCCCCGGAAGGTGCGCGCGTTGAACTCGGCGTCGACACCGCCGGAACGCCAATGCCGCTGGTTCTCAAACTGCAGGGCGGAAGGGCGCCCTTCCGCTGGCTTGCCAACGGCAAGCCTCTGCCGGAGACATCACGCCGCCGGGTCAATCAATGGATACCCGACGGTGCAGGTTATTCCACGCTGACCGTCATCGACGCAGCCGGGCGCGCGGCAAGCGTGCGGGTTTTTCTCAACTAGAATCATCCCCGATTTCAGACCTGTAGCTGTCATCAGTCAAGGAACTGGCAACTCCGAATAGTCCCCTCTCATCAATGGGGATTCCCGAATCTGGCCTCATGATCTATCAGTAAGAGAAGATTCGATCCGATCTGATTCGAAATCGCGCTTGGCCGTGATCCATCCGCGAAGAAATTGACGGAGGCATATTGTCCTTTCCACGAACCCCAGCCATTCGATATACGCTTGCCGGCATCGTCGTGACGCTCGGTCTTGCAGGCTGTGGTGCCCGTGAAGGCGTGAGGCTGTCCGATACCGTAACCACAGTGCCCAATGAGACCGCATTTGCCCTGCCAGGCCCTGGCGGACCGGCCATCGTCAACATCGTCGAGCGCACGTTCAGAAATGCGACCCAGCAGGACATCCTCCTGTTCACATCGGCATCCACGCCCGGCCAGAATGTCATGCGCGTGCAACTGTTCGGACCCGTCGGATCGAAGTTCGAAGGAACGCGGTCTCTTGGCTACTCATCCGTGCGGGCGAGCGAAATCGCCAGGGAAATGCGCAGCGCCCTTCCCGGAATCGCGCTCAAGCAGTCGCCGATCTACCTGCAGAACAATTACGGCCCCTTCAGCTATGCCTATGGCCGTGGCCGCGGCAACGATGCCTGCCTTTATGGCTGGCAGCAGATCCGTTCGCCGGAGGATGCGCGAACGGCTTTCCAGAATCGTGGCACGATCCAGGTTCGCCTGCGGCTCTGCGAAGAGAATGCCAGCGAAGAGAAGCTGGTGAGCAACATGTATGGCTACACGATCCGCGGCGCCTTCAATGCAGCCGGCTGGAACCCTTACGGGGAGCCGCCAAGCGTCGACCCGACATTGGGCCGGAGCGGACATCCGATCTATCCCAAGACGCAAGACCTGCATGACAATGTGATGCCGGTCGTCGAGGTCGAGCGCCCACGCCCTGCCGTGCGGTCCCGGCAAGTCGTTGTTGCCAGCGAAAAGATCGAGCCAGTCAAACAACCGGCAGCGGAAGAAACCATTCCTTTACCAACAACGGGGGATATCAGTGGGATCGTTGTGCCTTCGCCGGATTGTGTGAACCAATCAGCGGATGCCGGACGATGCAAGTAACTTCGGCATGATCCGAACTGCCGGATGCAATTTGAGTTGACCATGGCGTTTTGAGGGTTTTGCCGGCATTGGCGTGCCACCGGCAGGCCTCCTGAAGGGTACCAACCATGCGCAAAGCGAGCATCGTTCTTTTCTGGGGAATCGCTTCCCTTTGCGTGATTGCGCTGGTTACCCTGCCGATCAACCTGCAGACCCAGCTGATTGCCAGCATCGCCGTCGTCACGTTCATGGCTGCTCTGAAGATTCTGAGAGCAGAGGGAACCTGGCGTCTCACGGCGCTTGCGTTCGGCACGGCAATCGTGATGCGTTACGTCTACTGGCGCACGACCAGCACGCTGCCGCCGGTCAATCAGCTTGAAAACTTCATTCCGGCCTTCCTGCTCTATCTGGCTGAAATGTACAGCGTGATGATGCTGGCGCTGAGCCTGTTCGTCGTTGCCATGCYGCTGCCGTCGCGCCCGTCGCGCGCCGCGACGAAAGGGCAGTATCCGAGTGTCGATGTCTATGTACCTACCTACAACGAAGACTCGCATCTGCTTGCCAATACGCTGGCTGCCGCAAAAGCCATGGACTATCCCGCCGACAAGCTGACAGTGTGGCTGCTCGACGATGGCGGCACGCTCCAGAAGCGGAACTCGGCAAACCTGCTCGAAAGCCAGATGGCCAAGTCCCGGCATGAGGAACTGCAGGTCCTCTGCGCCGATCTTGATGTCCGCTATCTGACGCGCGAGCGCAACGAGCATGCCAAGGCTGGCAATCTCAATAACGGCATGCAGCATTCGCAAGGCGAGCTGATTGCCGTCTTCGACGCGGACCATGCGCCTGCGCGGGATTTCCTTTTGGAAACGGTCGGCTATTTCGAAGACGATCCGAGACTGTTTCTCGTCCAGACACCGCATTTCTTTCTCAATCCCGATCCGGTCGAACGCAACCTGCGAACATTTGAAAAGATGCCGAGCGAGAACGAGATGTTCTACGGCATCATCCAGCGCGGCCTCGACAAGTGGAATGCCTCTTTCTTCTGCGGCTCGGCGGCGGTCCTGCGTCGTCAGGCCCTCGACCAGACCGGCGGCTTCAGCGGTGTCAGCATCACGGAAGACTGCGAAACCGCGATTGATCTTCATGCCAGCGGCTGGAACAGTGTCTATGTCGACCGGCCGCTGATCGCGGGCCTGYAACCCGCCACTTTTGCCAGCTTCATCGGTCAGCGCAGCCGCTGGGCGCAGGGCATGATGCAAATCCTGCGGTTCAAGTTTCCACCATTGAAGCGCGGCCTGTCGATCCCGCAGCGCCTCTGCTACATGTCATCGACGTTGTTCTGGCTCTTTCCGTTTCCCCGGACGATCTTCCTGTTCGCGCCGCTCTGTTACCTGTTCTTCGATCTGGAAATCTTCACGGCATCCGGCGGCGAGTTCCTGGGCTATACCCTTGCCTACATGCTCGTGAACCTGATGATGCAGAACTATCTGTACGGTTCTTTCCGCTGGCCATGGATCTCCGAACTCTATGAATACGTCCAGACGGTTCATCTCCTGCCTGCGGTTGTCTCGGCAATCGTCAACCCGAGAAAGCCAAGCTTCAAGGTGACGGCAAAGGATGAATCCGTTCTGGTCAGCCGCCTGTCGGAAATCAGTAGGCCGTTCTTCATCATTTTCGGCATTCTGCTGCTTGCCCTCTTGGTGACGATCTACCGTGTCTACACCGAACCCTACAAGGCAGACGTCACGCTGGTGGTCGGCGGCTGGAACCTGCTCAACCTCCTCCTTGCGGGATGCGCACTTGGCGTCGTTTCCGAGCGCGGTGAATTGTCGGCAACGCGCCGGGTCAAGGTGACGCGCCAGTGTGAATTCGGCCTCGGGGAACATTGGTATCCGGCAACGATCGATGACGTTTCGGTCTATGGTGCCCGCATCAATGTCTATGCCAAGACGATCGGCTCGCCCGCTGTTGATACACGCGGCCTGATCCGTTTCACGCCCCATGGCCGCGAGACCGCAGAAATTCTTCCGGTCGCCGTCCGCAACACCCAGGTGGACGGCGATATTGTCACGATGGGTTGCCAATACTTGCCGGAAGCGGCGCGCGATCACAGTCTCGTCGCCGATCTGATTTTCGCGAATTCGCAGCAATGGACGGAGTTTCAGCTGTCGCGCCGCGGCAATCCCGGCCTTTTCCGTGGCACGCTCTGGTTTTTTGGGTTGGCCTTCTATCAGACCAGCCGGGGGCTCGCCTATTTCTTCAGTAATCGGGGAGCAAGCGGCAAGGCCAAGGTTTCGGCGGGAGCACGAAAATGACAAAGGCCGTCATCCTCGCCCTGACGTTGCTTGCATTGCCGGCCGTCTCGCTGCGCGCCCAGACGCTTCCTTTCGACATGACGCCGGAGCGTCCCGCCTCGGATAGTCCTGCCGTGACAGTGCCGCCGGAAGATCACGGCAAGAATCCACTCGGTTCCCAGCCGGTGACCGTCGCGCCGGTTGCCGAGACGGTCATAACCGAACCCCTCCGGCGGTATGTTCTTCCCGAAGGCAGCCTTGGGCTGACGGGGGAATTCGAAGACCGGCTTTGGTCTGTCTATCTCACCCCCCAGCAGGCCGCCACAGGGGCGAAGCTCAATCTTGGCTATCAGAATTCGATTTTCGTTGCCCCGGAAACATCGCGCCTGACCGTCGAGGTGAACAATACGAAGATCGCCGATGAAGCGATCCGTTCGCCCGAATCCATATCCGATCTTGGCCTCAACCTTCCGAAGGACCTGTTGAAGCCGGGATCGAACCTGATCCGTCTGCGCTCCAGTCAGCGTCATCGCACCGATTGCTCCGTTCAATCGACTTACGAACTCTGGTCGA
The DNA here is from genome assembly GCF_001426665.1 of Rhizobium sp. Root1334. GTDB lineage: Bacteria > Pseudomonadota > Alphaproteobacteria > Rhizobiales > Rhizobiaceae > Pararhizobium. The sequence goes on from NZ_LMEY01000003.1 coordinate 85,592, forward strand.
ACATCGACGCAGAGAAAACCTATCTCAGTTTTGCCGGCAACGAGCCCCTCACCATGCAGAGCCTCGATGACATCAAAGCCATCGGCGTCGATGAAAGCGGTCTCACCCGGTTTAATTTTGTGGTTCCGGCGCTGGAACAGCCCGGCTCGACCGCCCCTTTGATGCGCCTTTCGCAGGGCCTTGCGGTTCTGGCCGATATGCCAAACCAGTCGTTCTCGTTTGAAACCAACAAAGTGACGCCATCAGGTCCTGGCGAAATGACCGTCCTCGTCGGCACGCCCACGGAACTGTCGCCGCTGTTTGCGTCCTTGCCTGATGGCGCCGCCTCCGGGCCGGTTGCCGGTTTTGTTCAGGACGCAAAAACCGGAATGCCGGTCCTCGTGATCACCGGGCCGACATGGCAGGCGATCCGCAGTGCGATCGAAAGCATTGTCGCCCCGACGGATATTACCGCACCGGTTCGCCGCGACGTGATTACCACCCAACGCTGGCGCGCTCCGGACGCGCCATTCCTGTTTTCCAACACCCGCCTTCCCTTTTCGCAACTGGGGCTGAAGACTGAAGAATTTTCCGGCAGGCGCTTCCGCACGGACTTTACCATCGGCATTCCATCGGACTTCTACGCCGCTTCCTATGGCGAAGCGGTGATCCTGCTCGACGCGGCCTATTCGTCGGCCGTCATGCCCGGCAGCCACATCGATATCTACGTCAATGACAGCATTGCCTCCACGGTTCCGATCACCTCGTCAGGCGGCGGGCTCCTTCGTCATCTGCCGATCAACGTAACGATGCGGCATCTTCGTCCGGGCGTGAATACGATTGCAATTGAAGGCATTCTGGAAACCGAAAGCGACAAGGTTTGCGCGCCCGGAGCGACCGGTGCGGATGCCCCGCGCTTTGCAGTGTTCGATACGTCGGAATTCCACATGCCGGACTTTGCCCGCGTGGGCCAACTGCCCAACCTCGCGGCAACAGCAGGAACGGGAGCGCCTTACAACAGGAGCGTTGAACCCGTTCCGCTGTTCATGGATCGCATCGATGCCAACACGCTTTCGGCGGCGGCGACATTCCTGGGACGGCTTGCTACGGGGGCTGGACATCCCGTCGCTGTCGAAACAGTGGCCTCCCCGGCGTTGATCGGCAACAGAAGCGCAATCTTCATCGGCTCCCTGTCGCAGATGCCGCAGATGGTCTTCACCCAGATGAACATTTCGGAAGCGAGCCGCAACACGTGGGGCCCTGATACAGGCGCTCAGGCGCAAGGCGTCAATACGCAGGCCGCCTATGATGAATGGCGCGACAAGTTGAAGGGTGGCTTGTTCAGCCGCCAGATCAGCGCTCTTGAGGGGTGGCTGAAGCAGAATTTTGACATCACGTTGACATCCCTGCGGTTTGCGCCGAGATCGGAAAGCAGCTTCATGCCATCAAACGCTGCATCGCTGCTCCTGGCGCAGGCATCAAGCCCCGATGGGACGGGAACATGGACGGTTGTCGCCGCACCGACCGGTAAGGAACTGCGCGAAAGCATGCAAGCCCTGAGCGGGCACACGCCGTGGGCGCAGCTTGCCGGGCGTATCTCGACATATGAGGCCGGCACCAAGACCGTGCAGACCGTACCGGTGAACAGCTTCAAGTTCATACCAACACAGCCCGGTTCATTTTCCAATTACCGGCTCATCGCGGCCAACTGGTTGTCGACGAATATCCTGTCCTATGCGGTGTTGCTTGCGGTGCTTGCCGTCATACTCGGATTGGCGACCGCAACGATGCTCAGCAATCTCGGGCGGCGGCAATGAGAGGAAAACTGCTGGCGGCCTTCCTTGCAGGACTTTTCAGCTTCTGTCTGGCGAGTACTCCGGCGGCTGCACAGCAACCCTTGATCGCTGCCGATGCATGGCAGGCCTACAAAGCGAAATTTCTCGACCCCGGTGGCCGCATCATTGACGATGCCAACGGCAATATCAGCCATAGCGAAGGCCAGGGCTATGGACTGCTGCTGTCCGTGCTTGCAGGCAATCCTGCGGATTTCGAACTGATCTGGTCTTTTACCCGCACTGAACTTCTGTTGCGCAGCGATGGCCTGGCAGCGTGGAAATGGAACCCCGCCACCAAGCCGCATGTCACCGACATCAACAATGCGACGGATGGAGACATCCTGATTGCCTACGCTCTGGGGCTGGCGGGGAAACAATGGAACCGGCCGGACTACATCAAGAATGGCGCGAGCATCGCCCGCGCCATTCTTGATAAAACCGTTATTCAAATCTCGGGGCGCACGCTGCTTTTACCGGCCGCCACAGGCTTTTCCGCCAAAGACCGCGATGATGGCCCCGTCATCAATCCTTCCTACTGGATTTTCGAGGCCTTTCCGGTGCTCGATCAATTGGCACCGTCCCCGGCCTGGGAAAAGCTGCGTACCGACGGCATTGCTATTCTCGGTGAGCTTCGCTTTGGTCCAAAACAATTACCCACGGATTGGGTATCGCTGACATCGCCGTTAGCCCCCGCAACCGGGTTCCCTGCAGAATTTGGCTACAATGCCTTGCGCATCCCGCTTTACCTCGTGCGTGCGGGCATAACCGATCGAGACCTGCTGACGAGATTGATGCGGGGGACATTTGGTGCAAATGGAGAATACGCAACCATAGATATTTCTTCTGGTCTGCCGAAGGACAACCTCTCCGATCCGGGTTATCAAATAATTAACCATATTCTGGCCTGTGTGGTGAACAAGACAGCCGTGCCGGAAGATTTGAAGCAATTCGCGCCGACCCGCTATTATCCTTCTACGCTCCATTTGCTGGGGCTATCATTTATAGCTGCTCAGCAGCGGGAGTGCTCATGAAGTCAACCTTCATCGCATTGTCAGCAGCGATCGTCGCCATCAGTGTCTTCGGGATGAATAAGCCTGACTACATCAAGCATGCGATGCGATCTCTTTCGCTGGCCGATGCGGAAGAGCCTGTTGCGCTGTCGCCGCGTCTGGTTCAGCAGTCAGACTCGGGCGTCATTGGCGTAAACGCGCCCGTATTCCGCGAGATCAAACGTTCAGCGCGGCCGGTACTCGACACGGTGGTGACTGCTGCAACGGCGGCAACCGTCGACGAAAGCGCGTTGCGTTATTTTGCCAGCCGTGGCGATACGGCTCGGCTTCAGGCAGAAATCTCCCGATTGAAGGCTCTCTATCCGGATTGGGTGCCGCCGAAGGATCCGTTGGCTGTTCCTCAAAATGAGGACAAGCAGCTGGAGACAATGTGGGATCTCTATGCACAAGGCCGTTACGCCGAAGTCCGCAAGGCCATTGCGGAACGTCAGATCGCGGAACCCGCGTGGAAACCGCCGGCGGACCTGATCGACCGTTTGACCGTTGCCGAAGCCCGTACGCGGCTGATCAACGCCTCGGACCTGAAGCAATACGACACCGTCGTACGGATCGGCTCGGAAACGCCGAGCCTGCTCACCTGCAGTGAAGTCGATGTGCTTTGGCGCGTGGCCGAGGCCTTCTTCCGCACAGACAAGGCACAGCGCGCGACGGACGCCTATTCCTATATCCTGAACAATTGCCAGAATGCCGCCGAGCGGCTGGCGACGGTTCAGAAAGCCGCCGCCATTCTTCCCGCCAAGAGTGTCGAGGATTTGCTCGCCAAGGAGAAAACGGCTCCTGACGGCACGATGGAATTCGACAGTATCCGCGACGATCTCGCGCGCCGGTTTGTTGCGGAAGCCAATGCCGACGGAAAGCTTGTCGTTCCGCCGCAATATCTGGCGCGTGTGGAACATCTGGCCGAGACGGGCGGTCTTGCCTCCGATGCCCTCTTGCTTGGCTGGTATCATCTGCCGCGGGGCGACATGGAAGCGGCGGAAAAATGGTTCCGCAAAGCGCGTGACAAGGAGGATACGGCGTCCGCTTCGCAAGGGCTGGCGCTCACCTTGATCGACCGCAACGATCAGCTTGCTGCCGAAGACACGATGTATCGCTGGCGCGACGATTCCAAGGACGCAAAAGCAGTTTATCTTGCGGCCACCGCCAATCTGCTGGCGCTCGAGCCGCCCGTCGCGATTTCCGGTGAGGTGCTGAAGCGCATTGCCGCCGAAGTGATAAAGTCGCGTGATGCATCAACCGCCCAGCAGTTCGGCTGGTATGCCCGCGCACTGAACCAGCCGCAAACGGCCCTGCAATGGTTCCGGACCGCCCTCGGTTGGAAGCTTGACGACGAACCGTCGGCTTACGGACTGGCGGTGACCTATCAGCAGCTGGACGATCTGAACGGGCTTTCAGAAATCCAGCGCCTGTGGGCGGGACGCTCGGAACGCATTGCCAAGGTCGGCGAAGTCGAAAAGCCGGAAATGGCAAACAGGCAGCTACCGGTAGCAAATGAAACGGTTGCCGTCAGACGGCAGCCGCGCACGGTCGTGACGTCGCAGGATGTGGAATACGACCAGCAGGAGCAAGTGGCTGTCACACGTCCACGCAGAACCGTTTCGGCCGATCGGGGCTGCAAGTCCACGATCAATCCGCAAACGCTGGCGCCTGAAGCCGCTCTGACGCGCGGTTGGTGCCTGATGGAGCGCAACAGGCCAATGGAAGCAGCGGCGGCTTTCGAGGTTGGCATGCTTGGTTCATCGGCAAAAACCCGCGAGGATGCAGCCTATGGCCAAAGCCTCGCCTACTTGCGCGCCGGTCTCTCAGCCAAGGCTGCGGTCTCCGCGATCAAGGCGCCACAAAACCGCCAACGCGCTTTCGAACTGCAACAGGCGATCCTCGCCGACAAGGCGGTGGCAGCGTTTGATGCCGGCCGCTCGCGGGAAGCGATCCTTATCCTCGATCAACTGAGGCAGATCGGACCCGAAAGGACCGACCTCCTGTCGCTTCGGGGCTATGCCTATCTGAGGCTGAAGCGTTACGCCGACGCGCGGCGAGTGTTCGAAGCGCTGGCTGCCATCGGCAATCGCGATGGTCAGCGTGGACTTGGCATTCTCTACCAGATATTCAACGACAAGGACTGACCGGGACGCAAGGCTCCCCCCGGCGTTCCGGTTTAGCCATCGGGAGCGGAGTGGACAACGTGACATCTTCCCCTTTGGATATCCCGGTCAAGACAGCCGACGGGCGCCAGACGACGCTTGCCGAATTTCGTGGCCGCGTCATGCTGGTCGTTAACGTCGCGTCGAAATGCGGCCTGACGGTCCAGTATGAAGGTCTCGAAAAGCTGTATGAAGCCAAGCGCGACGCAGGGTTTGTCATCCTTGCCTTCCCGGCCAATGATTTCATGGGGCAGGAGCCGGGAACCGAGGCCGAGATCGTCGAATTCTGCACCAGCACTTACGATGTACAGTTTCCCATTTTCTCAAAGATTTCCGTCAAGGGGCAAGCGGCTCATCCGCTCTATCGCAGCCTGACGGCAATTGCGCCCGACGCTACCGGTGAAGGCCCGATGCGGGACCGGTTGAAGGGATACGGCGTCGAGCCGGAAAACAAGGCCGACGTGCTCTGGAACTTCGAAAAGTTCCTGATCGGCCGCGACGGCAAGGTCGCCGCGCGCTTTTCACCCGATGTCACCGCAGAGGACAGCCGCCTCGTTTCCGCGATCGACAGGGAATTGGCGCAGCGGGCCTGAAATGCCGGGACTTTAAACAGCAACGACCGGCCATGCATCTAATCATGGCCGGTCGAAGTGGATACAGTGCGGCTTACTTGACGCCAGACTTGGAAATATAATCTGCCGCCACCCGCGCGACGAGCGCCAGTGAGACTGCACCGGCATCGGGATGACCGATGCTCTTTTCGGCGAGCGGCCGGGCGCGGCCGAGTTTCGGGGTGAGCGCCGAGGTCGCGTCGGCTGCGGACTTTGCTGCATCGGCTGCCAGCGACCAGGCTTCCGGCAGCGAATTTCCGGAAGCGGACTCGCTCTCCAGCGTCTCGACAAACGGGATGAGTGCATCGACCAAGGTCTTGTCGCCAAGCCGCGCGCGGCCAAGCCGGGTAACGCCATCCAGCGCAAGCCGGGCGCCCTTGACGGCCGCATCCTTCTCGATTGCGTCATTGTCGCTCAGCGCATTGCTCCACGAGCGCAGCAAAAGGCCCCAGATCGCGCCCGAGGTTCCGCCTGCCCGGTCAGCCCAGGCATCACCGGCAACGGCCAGCACGCTTGCGGCTCCAGCACCCGCTGCGACAGCCGCGTTGGCAGCATCGAGTGCCGCAGCCGAACCACGGCGCATGCCCTGGCCATGATCACCGTCACCCGCATGGGCATCGATCCGGCCGAGTTCTTCTTCCGCATCCTTCAACGCCGCAGCGATGCCTGTAAGCAGACCGGCGACGCATTTGCCCGCTTCCTTCGACGCTTCGGAGGAAGGCGCGAACGTCAATTTTCCTTCGACGTCCTCAAGCGCGCCAGTTGCTTGCTCCGTCGCAAACGTCGCACCTCGACGCAGGACCGGCGTATCGCAGGCGGCCGACCAAAGCGTTTCCAGTTCATCGTCGAGCCAGAGCAGCGTCAGCGAACAACCCTGCATATCGAGGCTGGTGACGAATTCGCCGGCTTCCGGCGCCACAACCTCAAGCCCGGCATGTTTCAGCAGCGTCGAGACCGTCGTCCAGAGCACGAACAGTTCTTCATACTTAGTGGCTCCCAGTCCGTTGAGAACCACGCCAACCTTCGTCGTCCCGGCCGGACGCTCGGCCAGCAGCTTTTCCGTCAGCAGTTTGGCCAGGTCCTTGGCAGGAACGATCGCCTCTTCCTTGATGCCCGGCTCGCCGTGGATGCCGAGGCCCAACGCCATCTGTCCATGCGGAACCGTAAACAACGGACCGCTGGCACCTGGCAGGGTGCAGCCCTTGAAGGCAACGCCGAAGGAAACCGTGCGGTCATTGGCATGGCGCGTGACGCGCTCGACCTCATCCAGGTTCATGCCTGCTTCCGCCGCAGCGCCGGCGATCTTGAAGACGACGAGATCGCCCGCAATACCACGGCGTTTTGCGGTCGCATCCGCTGGCGCACTGGCCACATCATCGGTCACTGGCACGATGCGCACATCGATGCCCTCGGCCCGCAGGCGTTCCGCCGCAACCCCGAAGTTCAGCACGTCACCGGCATAGTTGCCGAAGCCGAGCAGGATGCCGCCGCCCTGGTCCGCGTGGCGGCAAACGCGCGCCACGGCTGCTGTCGAAGGGGAGGCGAACACATCACCGGCAACCGCCGCATCGGCTAGACCCGGGCCGACATAACCGGCGAAGGCCGGATAATGTCCGGAGCCGCCACCAATCACCAACGAGACCTTGCCCTTCGGCACTTTGGTCGAGCGCACAACGCCGCCTTTCACATGGCGGACATACCGGCTGTAGATCGCGGCAAAACCGGCGAGCGCGGTCGTTGCGAATTCCTCGGGCTCATCGAAAATGGTGGTCATGACGTCTGTCCTTGGTCGCGAGGCAGGATACGCCTCAGATAATCGCGATTGGCTGCGCTGACGGAAAGCCCGTCGCCGCCATAATGTTCACAAAGGAAGGGGCTCGAAAAGCCATGTGCCAGCGCCATACGAATGGCGGCGCGATAATTGATGATGCCGGACTCCAGCGGCGCCGGATGCGTGACGATGACGCCGGATGCAGGATCCTCGGTGCGGGTGTAGTTCTTCACGTGCCAATATTTCGCATAAGGCGCAACCTTGGCCATCATCTCCTGCCAGTGCTCGACCGGCCGGTGCAGGCGGATCAGGTTGCCGAGATCCGCGTTGATGCCGACATTGGCAAGGCCGATATCTTCAACCAAGCGAACCGAGCTTTCCGCCGTTCCGAGATAGGTGTCCTCGTACATTTCCAGCGCCAGGTCGATGCCGAGCTCTTCGGCATGGCGGCCCAGCTCTCGAAGGCGGGCGACGGCCTTGCCCCAAATTGCCGCGTCATCAGGATTTTTTGCACCATCGACGGTCCAGAACCACAGCGCCTTCTTCTGCGCATCGGTCAGTGCCTCGAACAGGCCGAAGGAAACCGAGCCCGCACCGATCGCCTTGGCTGTATCGATGACCCGGTGGCCATAGGCCAGATAATCGTCGCCGTGCCTTTCATCGATAACGCTGCGGCGTGCCGTCGAAATCGCCGACATCGTCAATCCCAGTGACTGGGTCAGCGCCACGAAAGCGCCGAGCCGCGCGGGTGAAAGATCGGCAAGCCGGATCCAACTGTCAGTCGGGTCAAGCTCGGTGAAACCGGCGTCAACCACATCGGCAAGCGTCTCTGCCCATTCTTCGACGGACTGATCCTGAACGGAGCGACCATCAGGCAGGATGTTCGGATACTGGATCATCGCGGCTGCGATCGGCCAGGTCTCTCTGTTCCATTGGCGCGGTTTGGCGGGCATGGCTTTATCCTTCAAATTTCCGGGACATGCGGCGGCCGGTCAGGCCGCCGTCTTTCCATCGTGCGCCGAAGGCGAGCCGTCTTTCTTCCCACCACGGACAAGACCGATCAGCCAGAACACCAGCGGCGAAAGGAGAAGTGCCAGACCCAAGGCCATCAGACCGGAGACAAGGCTATTCGACCAGAAGATCGAGAGATCGCCATTCGACATCAGCATCGACTGGCGGAAGGCGTCTTCAGCCTTGTCGCCAAGAACCATGGCCAGAACCAGCGGCGCCAGCGGATAGTCGAGCTTCTTGAAGATATAGCCGAGCAGGCCGAAGGCAATCACCAGCCAGATATCCATCACCGAATTGGCGACCTGATAGGCGCCGGAGAAGATGACGGCAACGATGATCGGGCCGATGATGGCAAACGGCACACGCAGGATCGACGCATAGAGCGGGACGGTGGCAAGCACCAGGATCACGGCGACGATATTGCCGAGATACATCGACGCGATCAGCCCCCAGACGAAATCCGGACGGTCGGTAAACAGTGTCGGGCCAGGTGTCAGGCCCCAGATCATCAATCCGCCCATCATGACGGCAGCCGTAGCAGAACCCGGAACACCGAGCGCCAGCATGGGCAGCAAGGCGGAGGTGCCAGCCGAATGGTCGGCCGTTTCCGGCGCAACGATACCGCGCGGATCACCCTTGCCGAACATCGACTTGTCGCGCGCCGAGCGGCGGGCAACACCGTAGCTCATGAAGGATGCGGCGGTTGGGCCGGCGGGCGTGATACCCATCCAGATACCGATGATGGTGGAGCGCAGGATGGTGAACCAGTAGCGCGGCATCTCGATCAGCGTGCGGCCGATCTCCGCCATTTTCACACGTGCCTTGATGCCTTCGAACCGCAGGCCCTCTTCCGTGGTCAGGAGCAGTTCGCCGATGCCAAACAGGCCCATGACGGCGATGAGGAAGGAGACGCCCTTGATCAGTTCAGGAATATCGAAAGTGAGGCGGAGGTTGCCGGAGATCGTATCCATGCCGACCGAAGCCAGCGCGAAGCCAAGCATCATCGAAACCAGGGTCTTGAACGGTGATTGCGCGCCCATCGAGATAAAGCTGGCGAAGGCGAGGAAATAGACGGCGAAATATTCAGGCGACGAGAATTTCAGTGCGAAATTGGCGACCCAGCCGGACAAGAGTGTGATCATCACGACACCCGACAATGCGCCGATACCGGCGGACACGAAAGCCAGTGTCAGCGCACGGCTTGCCTGGCCGGTCTTTGCCATCGGATAGCCGTCGAAGGTGGTCGCGACAGAGGAGGGCTCGCCGGGGATGTTGAACAGGATGGACGTCGTCGATCCGCCGAAAAGCGCTCCCCAATACATGCAGGACAAGAGGATGATCGCCGAAATCGGGTCCATCGAGAACGTCAGCGGCAAAAGCAGCGACACGCCGTTGGGAGCCCCCAACCCGGGAAGAACGCCGACGAGAATGCCAAGCGTCACGCCGAGCATCATCAGCAGAATATGATTGAAGCTTAGGATATGGCCGAAGCCGTCGATCAGGAGACCGATATTTTCCATGTCTTTCCTCCTAAAGACAACAAGGCGGCGGAATCAATAGATCCCGAACCACGCCTCGACCGGGCCTTTCAGGAGCGGAACCTTGAAGCCGATTTCGAAGATGACGAAGAAGAGAAGCGAGACGGCGATGCCCGATGGCAGGCCGATCCACCACTTGTAGCGGCCCTGGAAAGTCATGGCGCCGGCGATATAGAGCGCCGTTCCGACATAGAGACCGAGAAAGGTGGAGACTGCTGCGAAGGCAACAAGCGGCAACAGAAACGACAAGACGACCTTGAATCGCGAGGCGTCAAAGAAGATTTCGCCGCTGCTGCGGTGCTTGAACAGAGCGGCGGCCAGATTGGCGGCGCTACCGAACATGATCAGAAGGCCGATATAGAAGGGGAAGTAGCCTGCATCCGGCCCCATGTCGGTCCAGCCCGTGCCGGCTTCGACCGACCCGTAGCAGACTGCGGCACCGAAGGCGCCAGTCAAGAGGGCGACGCCGATTTCCATCGCGAAGCGGGACAATCCCTTGGCGCTGTTCTCGCTCATCGTTCAAACCTTTCCGGTGGGTGCGGACGCCCTGAAGCGTCCGCAGGGAACCTTAATGGGTTCAGTTGGCGAGCCAACCTTCGCGCTTCAGCACTTCCGTCACCGAAGCCTCGTTGCCCTTGATGAAATCGGCAAGCTGCGTGCCGCTCATATAGTCGGACGACTGCGAGGTATCAGCAAGATACTTGGCCCATTCCGGTGTCTCGGACACCTTCTTCAGGACGCCAGCGTAAAAATCAACAACGTCCTGCTCGACGCCAGCCGGCAGCCAGACGGTGCGCGGCATGGAGTAGTTGTCGATCGCGATGCCGGATTCCTTGCAGGTCGGAATATCGCCCCAGCCCTGTTCGCCGGCAACCTTGCCGTCGCTTTTCAGCTTTTCCGACTTGAAGACGCAGACTGGCTTGACCATGCCCGCCTGCCACTGGCCAAGGTTTTCGCTCGGGTTGTTGACGTTGGCGGCAATGTGCTCGCCAGCCAGCTGGACGGCCGCTTCGCCGCCGCTCTTGAACGGGATATAGCCGAGCTTTGCGCCGCTTGCATCGTTGATCATCGAGGTGAGGATCTGGTCGACGTCCTTCGACTGGCTTCCACCAACTTTGTAATCGCCAGCTTCCTTGGCCTTGGCGACGAAATCGGCGGCCGTCTTGATGTCAGACTTGCCGTTGACCCAGAGCACGAATTCATCGGAGGCGAGTGCTGCGACCGGCGTCAGGTCTTCCGACTTGTAGGGAACCTTGGCACGAACCGGCAGCAGGTAGGCATTGTTGGTGCCGAAAGCGAGCTTGTAGGCGTCGCCCTTGTAGCCCGCCGCATAGACGAAGCCTTCAGCACCACCGGCGCTGCCCTTGTTGGTGACGACGACTGGCGCCTTCATCAACTCGTACTTGGAGATGATCGACTGGATCGTGCGCGCGAAGATATCCGTGCCGCCGCCGGGGCCGGCGGTAACGACGAACTCGACCGGGCGGTTCGGCTCGAAAGCCATTGCCGGTGCGGCAACGCCGAATGCGGCAACCATGATGCATGCGATTGAGACTGATGTTTTCATCTAAAACTCCTCCGTTGAATGAACGGCGTGAACCTCCTCCACGCCGGTAGAAACCAAAACAGGTCGAATTCAGGCAGCAGCGGCCTGGGCCGCACTTCTTTTCGCCATGCGCGCCGCCAGAAGAATGGCCTCACGGCTTGCGCCAACATCGGCAATACCCTTGCCGGCGATGTCGTATGCAGTGCCGTGAGCAGGCGTGCACAGAGCGAATGGCAGTCCGCCCATCATCGTCACACCCTTGTCGAAGCCCATCATCTTCATCGCGATCTGACCCTGATCGTGATACATGGTCAAAACCGCCTGAAAACCTTCCTTCAGCGCCCGCAGGAAGACGGTGTCGGCCGGGAAGGGGCCTTCGACATCCCATCCGCGCTGGCGGGCAAACTGTACAGCCGGCTCGATGATGTCGATTTCTTCCATGCCGAAGCTGCCGCCGTCGCCGGCATGCGGGTTGAGGCCTGCGACCGCAATGCGCGGATTGTCATAACCGGCTGCCTTCAGGCACCCCCGCGTCAGTTCGATTTCAGCAAGGATGCCGTCGACCGACAGGTTGGCCGAAACTTCGGACAGCGGAATGTGCGAGGTGACGCGCGCATTCCAGACCTTCTCCAGAACATTGAATTCGCGCACCTTGCCGGTGAAGCCGATGACGTCGGCGACGAAACGGATTTCATCGTCATAGCCCGGATAAGCAAAGCGCATCGCCTTCTTGTTGAAGGGCGTGAAGCAGACGGCCTGTGCACGGCCCTTGTCAGCCAACTGCAGCGCAGTGCGGAAGTTGGTGGTGGCAAATGTGCCGCCGGCAAGCGTTGCCTCGCCGCGATCAACATCGGCCGGATCGAGATGGGCAAGATCGACGAATACGTGCTTGTCAGTGCCGGCGCCCTCGAAATTCTCCAGCGATGCGGAAGCGAGATCGAGCGCGAGCCCGGCGCATTCGGCACCTTCATCGAGAATACGGCGATCGCCGATCACAACCAGATGTGCCGCTTCGCGAATATCGTCCATCGACAGGAGCTTGGCGGTCAGTTCTGGGCTGATGCCTGCCGGATCGCCCATGGCGAGCGCAATAACAGGACGCGCATCGTTGGCGCTCAGGGTCATGATGAAAGTCCTCCGCTTCATGCTGTTGAAGCCGTCATACGGCATTCATAATTCTGCATCAAGTCTTTTGTATTCTGTATGCAGCATTTTTTGTTGACGTTGGATCAGGCAATCTTCATGTTCGCAATGCGCTAAAAAACGATTCAGAAACACAACGCGCCAGAGCGGAACGGGCACGAAAGACATGGACGAGATCTCCTCACTGCAACGCCGTGCCGATGGCAGCGCCGGTCCGATCCGGCGCACGGCCCTGCACGACACGCTGGTCAACCACCTGCGCGACATGATCATCGAGGGGGACCTTGAGCCGGGCACGCGTCTGCATGAAGGCCAGCTGGGAGAACAGCTCGGGGTGTCCCGCACGCCGTTGCGCGAGGCAATCAAATATCTGGCCAGCGAGGGTCTGGTCGAACTGGTGCCGAGCCGGGGCGCGGTAGTCAAGCGCTTCAGCCCGAAAGACGTCCATGACATGCTGACGGTGCTGCGGACGCTCGAAGAACTCGCCGGCCGCCTCGCCTGTGAAGCTGCAACCGATGCGGAAATCGCCGAGGTGCGGGCGCTGCACGACGAGATGATCGACCGCTACAAGGCCGCCGACCGTCTGCAATATTACAAGCTCAACCAGGACATCCACACCGCGATCGTCCGGCTGGCGCAGAACAGCTCGCTGATCGATATTCATGCCATCCTGCAGACCCGGCTGAAGCGCATCCGCTTCATTGGCCATGAAGGTCCTGAAAAATGGGCTGCCGCCGTTTCCGAACACGAGGAAATGATCTCGGCGCTGGAGGCCCGCGACAAGACCCGCCTGTCCGAAGTCCTCGGCCGGCACTTGTTCAATGCGTGGGACAGGGTGCGGGCATCACTCTGATCCGCCCGCATTCTCCTCATCAAACCCCGACAGCACGTGCAAGTCTATTTGACTGCTGATGCCGTTGCCTGCCGCCGGAAGGCCGCGGGGCTTTTCGTGGTCCATTTGCGGAAAGCGCGGTGGAACGCACTTGGTTCGGAGTAACCGAGCTGCGCGGCGATGTCTCCAACGCTTGCGTCACTGCTTTGCAGCATCTCGACGGCACGGTCGCGGCGGATTTCGTCCTTGATACCGGCATAACTTTGGCCTTCGGCCTGCAGCCGATGGCGCAATGTCGAAGGCGACATGTGCATCTGCGCGGCCAGGTCGTCAAATCCGGACCACGCCGCTGGCGCCTGTTGGCGAAGCCGCTTGCGAACGGCGGCCGCCAGCCCCGCATCATACCGGTAACGCACGAGAATGTTGGCAGGCGCTCCCCGAAGAAACTGTTTCAGGGCCTGTTCGGTCCGCACGATCGGCAGCTTCAAGACTGCACGATCGAAGGCCAGGCGGCTGACGGGCTGTGAAAACTGTACGGGCGCGCCGAAGAAAAGGCGGTAATCGGCGCCCTCCAGCGGTTCGGCGCAGCGAAAGTCCACCCGGCGAATCGGGATGCGGCGGCCGACCAGCCAGCAGGTGATGCCGTGTAGCAGTATCCAGTAGGTCCGATAGGCAAAGGCCGACCTGGCCTCTCCCTTGTCCGTCAGTACGATCTCGGCGAGCCCGTCGCGGATCACCAGTTCGCCGCTTGGATCCTCCAGTACCACTCCCAGAAAACGAAGCGCCCGGCGAAGGGCCTGATCAAGCGTCTTGGCATGCAGCACGCAATGACAGAGAAGCGTAAAGCTGCCGCGCCGCATCGGCCGCTCGCCCATCCCGAAGAACTCGTCGTCCACTTCCGCCGCAACCGCCAGCCACAGAGCACCGTAACTTTCGGCAGAAATCGGTTTTTCGACCACGAGCGGCAAACCCAGTGAAGCCAAAAGCGGCGCCGTCGGCTTGCCGGCCCGGCGCAGGCAGTCAAGCGCCTCCTCGACAAACGAGGGTGAAATCATCCGCCGGTCCGCGTCCATCATCGATTTTCCTCCCATATGGCAAAACCGGCCGAAAAATGAGGCGCAGTTCTGTCATCGCTTGCAATATCGCGCGAGCGTAGAGTCCGGCAAGATGCTATGATCAAAATCAGGCATGATGGACGGAACGCGGCGGGGAGGCTGCATGACGGATCAAGGGCTGACTGTTGCGCGCCTTCACATGAGAAAGGCAGCGCTATGAAGATTTCCAGCAAGGTTTTTGTGGTCACCGGCGGTGGTTCCGGTCTTGGCGCGGCTGTCACGCGCATGCTGGCTGAGGCTGGCGCCCGCATCGTTATCGCCGACATCAACCAGGACGCAGGTGCGCAGACCGCTGCAAGTCTCGGGGCAAGCGCCCGGTTTGTCCGCACCGATGTCACCAGCGAGCCGGACGCTCAGGCCGCCATCAACACTGCGCTTGAAACATTCGGCCATCTCCATGGCCTGGTGAATTGTGCTGGCGTCGCACCGGGTGAAAAAGTTCTCGGTCGCGACGGCCCGCATCGTCTTGAGAGTTTTGCGCAGGCGATCGGTATCAATCTGGTCGGCACATTCAACATGATCCGGCTTGCCGCTTCCGCCATCCAGGCACAGGAACCGGACAGCGAAGGCGAGCGCGGCGTCATCGTCAACACCGCTTCGGTTGCCGCGTTCGACGGCCAGATCGGTCAGGCTGCCTATTCCGCCTCCAAGGGCGGCGTCGTCGGCATGACCCTGCCGATTGCGCGCGAACTCGCCCGCTACGGCATCCGCGTCGTCACCATCGCGCCGGGCATTTTCGAGACGCCGATGATGGCCGGCATGCCGCCCGAGACGCAGGAAGCGCTTGGAAAGAGCGTACCGTTTCCGCCACGTCTTGGCCGTCCGGCTGAATTTGCCGCTTTGGTGCGCCACATCTGTGAGAACACCATGCTGAATGGCGAGGTCATCCGTCTGGATGGCGCGCTGCGCATGGGGCCGCGCTGAGCGGCTTGGGAGGTTTGAAATGACAGCACATGATCCAATCGTCATTGTCGGCTCGGCCCGTACCGCCATGGGCGGATTTCAGGGTGATCTGCAGGGCGCCACCGCGCCGGACCTCGGGGCTGCGTCTATCCGCGCTGCATTGGAACGCAGTGGTCTGGCATCGGCGCTGGTGGATGAAGTCGTGTTCGGCTGCGTGCTCCCGGCGGGACAAGGGCAGGCACCGGCTCGTCAGGCGGCCATCGGCGCGGGCCTTCCATTTGCAACCGGCGCCAGCACCGTCAACAAGATGTGCGGCTCCGGCATGAAGGCGGCCATGCTGGCGCATGATCTTATCCTGGCTGGCAGCGCCAATATTGCCGTCGCCGGCGGCATGGAAAGCATGAGCAATGCGCCCTATCTGCTGGATCGGGCCCGCGGCGGTTACCGGCTCGGTCATGGCCGCGTCATCGACCACATGTTCCTCGACGGGCTGGAGGATGCCTATGACAAGGGACGGCTGATGGGCACGTTTGCCGAAGATTGTGCCGAGGCCTACCAGTTCACCCGCCCCGCCCAGGACGATTTTGCCGTGACCTCTCTCACCCGTGCTCAAAAGGCAATTCAGGAGGGGGCGTTCGATGCCGAGATCACGCCGGTCACCGTGAAGACCGGTAAGACGGAACAGGTCGTCAGCCGCGATGAGCAACCGGGCAAGGCGAAACTTGAAAAAATCCCGACGCTGAAACCTGCCTTCCGCGAAAACGGCACGGTGACGGCGGCGAATGCCAGCTCGATTTCCGATGGCGCTGCAGCACTGGTGCTGATGCGCCGCTCCGAAGCCGACCGCCGGGGACTGGCGCCGCTTGCAACGATCACCGGCCATGCCACCCATGCGCAGGCACCCAATCTGTTTGCCACAGCGCCGATCGGCGCGCTGAAGAAACTCAGCGAACGCACCGGATGGGCCTTGAAGGATGTCGATCTGTTCGAGATCAATGAGGCCTTCGCCGTGGTCGCGATGGCTGCGATGCGCGATCTCGACCTGCCGCATGACAAGGTCAATGTGCATGGCGGCGCCTGCGCGCTCGGCCATCCCATCGGCGCGTCCGGCGCCCGCGTCATCGTCACATTGCTGGCGGCGCTTGAGCGCTACGATCTGAAG
The DNA here is from genome assembly GCF_001426665.1 of Rhizobium sp. Root1334. Classification (GTDB taxonomy): domain Bacteria; phylum Pseudomonadota; class Alphaproteobacteria; order Rhizobiales; family Rhizobiaceae; genus Pararhizobium. Next base: position 102,249 of record NZ_LMEY01000003.1, read on the forward strand.
CGCGGCATGGCCTCGCTCTGCATCGGCGGCGGCGAGGCGACGGCGATCGCGGTCGAGCGGCATTGAGCGGAACGGGGAGGAGAGTAAAACATGATCCTGTCTGAACAGCAGATCCAGATTCGCGACATGGCCCGCGATTTCGCCCGCGAGCGGCTGGCACCGGGCGCTGCCGAACGCGACGTGTCGCACGCGTTTCCGAAAGGCGAACTGAAGGAGATGGGTGAGCTCGGCTTCCTCGGCATGCTGGTGCCGGAGGCCTATGGCGGCTCGGAGACCGGAACCGTTGCCTATGCGGTCGCGCTCGAGGAAATTGCGGCCGGTGACGGTCCTTGCTCGACGATCATGAGCGTGCACAGTTCGGTCGGTTGTGTGCCGATCCTGAAATTCGGCACGGAAGAGCAGAAGCAGCGTTTCCTGCCGAGACTGGCTTCCGGTGAATGGATCGGCGGCTTTGCTCTGACGGAACCACAGGCAGGGTCCGACGCCTCCAACTTGCGCACCCGGGCCCGCCGCGATGGCGACGACTATGTGCTCGACGGCGCCAAGCAGTTCATCACCTCCGGCAAGAACGGCAATGTCATCATCGTCTTCGCCGTTACCGATCCCGATGCCGGCAAGAAAGGCATCACGGCCTTCATTGTGCCGACAGACACGCCCGGCTATGAGGTCGTTCGCGTCGAACACAAGCTCGGCCTGCATTCTTCCGACACCTGCCAGATCGCTTTCAGCAATATGCGCATTCCCGCAGATCTGCGGCTCGGTGCCGAGGGCGAGGGTTACAAGATTGCACTCGCCAATCTCGAAGGTGGCCGCATCGGCATCGCTTCTCAATCCGTCGGTATGGCGCGTGCGGCCTTCGAGGCCGCCCGCGATTATGCCCGCGAGCGCATCGCCTTCGGCAAGCCGATCATCGAGCACCAGGCCGTCGCCTTCCGACTTGCCGATATGGCGACACAGATTGCCGCTGCGCGGCAAATGGTGCTGCATGCGGCCGAGCTGAAGGAAGCCGGCGAGCCCTGCCTGACGGAAGCCTCGATGGCCAAGTTGTTTGCCTCGGAAATGGCGGAAAAGGTCTGCTCGGACGCGATCCAGATCCATGGCGGCTACGGTTACATGTCGGATTATCCGGTCGAGCGTATCTATCGCGACGTCCGCATTTGCCAGATCTATGAAGGTACAAGCGACGTGCAACGCATCGTCATTGCACGTAGTCTATAAGACAATGCGCCCCGCTTCCGGGAGGAGACTGGAAGGTAAGGGCAAAAATAGGAGGAAGAGCACGGCATGACCGAGTTCCCGCAACTGAGTCTGCATGTTCCTGAACCGGCCGTCCGGCCCGGCGGCATGCCGGATTTTTCCAATGTCGATATCGCCAAGGCCGGCTCCGTGCCTCGCCCTGCAGTCGATGCCGCATCCGAAGATATTCGCGATCTCGCCTATTCGATCATTCGTGTGCTGAACCGCGAGGGCGAAGCAGTCGGCCCCTGGGCTGGATTACTGTCGGATGAGGAATTGCTGACCGGCCTCAGGCACATGATGAAGCTTAGGGCCTTCGATGCGCGGATGCTGATGGCGCAGCGGCAGGGCAAGACGTCTTTCTACATGCAGCATCTCGGCGAGGAAGCCGTCAGCTGCGCCTTCCGCAAAGCGCTGAAGAAGGGCGACATGAATTTTCCGACCTATCGCCAGGCCGGTCTGCTGATTGCCGACGATTATCCGATGGTCGAGATGATGAACCAGATCTTCTCCAACGAGAAGGATCCGCTGCGCGGGCGCCAGCTGCCGATCATGTATTCCTCCAAGGAACACGGCTTTTTCACGATCTCCGGCAATCTCGCCACGCAATATGTCCAGGCTGTCGGTTGGGCGATGGCGTCTGCCATCAAGAACGACACCAAGATCGCCGCTGCCTGGATCGGCGATGGCTCGACGGCGGAATCGGATTTCCATTCGGCGCTGGTCTTCGCCTCGACCTACAAGGCGCCTGTTATCCTCAATATCGTCAACAACCAGTGGGCCATTTCCACTTTCCAGGGCATTGCCCGCGGCGGCTCCGGCACGTTTGCCGCGCGTGGCCTGGGTTTCGGCATCCCCGCCCTGCGGGTCGATGGCAACGACTATCTCGCGGTCTACGCCGTTTCCCTCTGGGCGACCGAGCGCGCCCGGCGCAATCTCGGTCCGACGCTCATCGAATATGTGACCTACCGGGTCGGGGGGCATTCCTCCTCCGACGACCCGAGCGCTTATCGCCCGAAGACCGAGTCCGAGGCCTGGCCGCTCGGCGATCCCGTCCTGCGTTTGAAGAAGCACCTGATCGTTCGCGGCGTCTGGTCCGAAGAACGGCATGTACAGGCGGAAGCAGAAATCCTCGACGAGGTCATTCAGGCGCAGAAGGAAGCCGAAACCCACGGCACCCTGCATGCGGGTGGAAAACCGTCTGTGCGCGATATCTTCGAAGGCGTCTATGCCGAGATGCCGCCCCATATTCGCCGTCAGCGGCAGAAGGCAGGATACTGACATGGCCAGAATGACGATGATCGAGGCGGTGCGTAGCGCCATGGACGTCTCGATGGAACGTGATGACGATGTGGTGGTGTTTGGCGAGGATGTCGGCTATTTCGGTGGCGTCTTCCGCTGTACCCAGGGGCTTCAGGCGAAATACGGCAAGACCCGCTGCTTCGACGCTCCCATCAGCGAAAGCGGCATCGTCGGCACGGCGATCGGCATGGCGGCCTATGGCCTGAAGCCCTGCGTCGAAATCCAGTTCGCCGACTACATGTACCCGGCCTACGACCAGATCACCCAGGAAGCCGCCCGCATCCGCTACCGCTCAAACGGCGACTTCACTTGCCCGATCGTGCTGCGCATGCCAACCGGCGGCGGCATTTTTGGCGGGCAGACGCACAGCCAGAGCCCGGAAGCGCTGTTTACTCATGTCTGCGGCCTGAAAGTCGTTGTGCCCTCAAACCCTTATGATGCCAAGGGCCTGCTGATCGCCTCGATCGAAGACCCCGACCCGGTGATGTTCCTCGAGCCGAAGCGCCTCTACAACGGCCCGTTCGACGGCCATCACGACAGGCCGGTCACACCATGGTCCAAACACGAGCTCGGCGAGGTTCCGGAGGGACATTACAGTATCCCGATCGGCAAGGCCGAAATCCGCAGGCAGGGTTCTGCGGTCACCGTGATCGCCTATGGCACGATGGTGCATGTGGCGCTGGCGGCCGTCGAGGAAATGGGCATCGATGCCGAAGTGATCGACCTTCGCAGCCTGCTGCCGCTTGATCTCGATACGATCGTGCAGTCAGTCACCAAGACGGGCCGCTGCGTCGTCGTCCATGAGGCGACTCTGACCTCCGGCTATGGCGCAGAACTGACCGCTCTGGTGCAGGAGCATTGCTTCTACCATCTGGAAGCCCCGGTCGTGCGCGTCACCGGTTGGGACACGCCCTATCCGCATGCGCAGGAATGGGATTATTTCCCCGGACCCGGCCGCGTCGGACGCGCGCTTGCCGAAGTGATGGAGGCGTGACCATGGGTGAATTCATCATCAAGATGCCGGATGTCGGCGAAGGTGTAGCGGAAGCCGAGCTTGTCGAATGGCATTGCAAGGTCGGCGATCCCATCCGCGAGGACATGATCCTGGCCGCGGTCATGACCGATAAGGCGACGGTCGAAATCCCGTCGCCGGTTACCGGTACTGTTCTCTGGCTGGGTGCGGAGATCGGTGACACCGTTGCCGTCAAGGCGCCGCTAGTCCGCATTCAGGTCGCGGGCGAGGGCGGCGAGGTGGAGGCCGTTCCGATGGCGGAAACGGTAACGATTACTCCCTCTTCTCCCCAGCGGGGAGAAGGCGCCCGAAGGGCGGATGAGGGGGACGCTTTGCCCTCTATTCGCCAGCCAGCCCCCTCATCCGGCCCTGCGGGTCTCCCTGCTGGGGAGAAGGGAAGCCGCACTGCCCCCGATACGCTCGCCAAGCCGCTCGCTTCGCCTGCCGTCCGTCTTCGGGCACAGGACGGCGGCATCGACCTCAGGCAGGTGATCGGCACTGGTCCGGCCGGACGCATCACCCACGACGACCTCGACCAATTCCTTGCCCGTGGTGCGCAACCGCAACCAGCACCGACCGGTCTTGCCAAAAAGACCGCCGTCGAGGAGATCAAGGTCACCGGCCTGCGCCGCCGCATTTCTGAAAAGATGGTGCTGGCGACGTCGCGCATTCCGCATATCACCTATGTCGAGGAAATCGACGTCACCGATCTGGAAGACCTGCGGGCGACGATGAACGCCACCCGCAAGCCCGACCAGACGAAGCTGACGATCCTGCCCTTCCTGATGCGCGCGATGGTGAAGACCATTGACGAGCAGCCCGTTGTCAACGCCACCTTCGACGACGACGCGGGCATCGTCAGCCGCCACGCCGCTGTGCATATCGGCATCGCCACCCAGACGCCGGCCGGTCTCACCGTTCCCGTGGTGCGCCATACGGAAGCGCGCGGTATCTGGGATTGTGCAGCCGAAGTCGTGCGGTTGGCGGAAGCCGCCCGCACAGGATCGGCGCTGCGTGAGGAACTCTCCGGCTCGACCATCACCATCACTTCGCTCGGCGCCATGGGCGGCATCGCCACCACGCCGATCATCAATCACCCCGAAGTGGCGATCGTCGGTGTCAATAAGATCATGACCCGGCCGGTCTGGGACGGCAGCCAGTTCATCCCGCGCAAGATGATGAACCTGTCGTCCAGCTTCGACCACCGTGTGGTGGACGGCTGGGATGCGGCGACCTTCGTCCAGCGGATCAAGGCGTTGCTCGAAACTCCCGCGCTGATTTTCATTGAAAGCTGAGCCCATGAAAGAGATCGTCTGCAAACTTCTCGTCATCGGCGCCGGTCCGGGGGGCTATATTTGCGCCATCCGGGCCGGGCAGCTCGGAGTCGATACCGTCATCGTCGAAGCCGTCAAGGCCGGTGGTACCTGTCTCAATATCGGCTGCATCCCCTCCAAGGCGCTGATCCATGCGGCCGAGGAATTCGAAAAAGTCAGCCACATGGCGAGCGCCAAAAGCCCGCTCGGAATTTCCGTCGAGGCACCCAAACTCGATCTTGCCAAGACCATCGCCTGGAAGGACGGCATCGTTGGACGCCTGAACAGTGGCGTGCTGGGGCTCCTGCGCAAGGCCCGGGTCAAGATCGTCCACGGCCGGGCAAAATTCCGTGACGGCAAGACCGTCGAGGTCGAGACGGAAACGGGCGTGCAGGTCATCCGCGCCGAAACGATCGTCATCGCCACTGGTTCGGAGCCGGTGGAACTGCCATTCCTGCCCTTCGGCGGGCCGGTCATTTCTTCGACGGAAGCGCTGTCCCTGAAAACCGTGCCGCAAAAGCTGGTAGTGGTCGGTGGCGGCTATATCGGCCTTGAGCTGGGCACCGCCTTCGCCAAAATAGGGTCCAAAGTCACCGTCGTTGAAGCGACATCACAAATCCTGCCGCAATATGATGCCGAACTGGTGAAGCCCGTGGCCAAGCGGTTGGCCGATCTCGGCATCCGTGTTCTGACAGGCGCCAAGGCTAAGGGGCTTTCCGGCAGTGCGCTGCTGATCGAGACCGCCGAAGGCGCGGAAGAGCAGCTTGCCGCCGACAAGATCCTCGTCACCGTCGGCCGCAAGCCCAGGACGGAAGGCTGGGGGCTGGATGAACTCGACCTTGATCGCGCCGGAAAATTCCTGCGCATCGACGACCGCTGCCGCACCTCGATGCGTGGTGTCCATGCGATCGGCGATATCACCGGCGAGCCGATGCTGGCCCACCGCGCCATGGCGCAGGGCGAGATGGTTGCCGAAATCGTCGCCGGGAAAAAGCGCATATGGGACAAACGCTGCATTCCAGCCGTTTGCTTCACCGACCCGGAAATCGTCACTGCCGGTCTCTCACCGGATGAGGCGCGGGCGCAGGGCTACGAAATCCGCGTCGGCCAATTCCCGTTTAATGCTAATGGCCGCGCCATGACCATGCTCTCGGAAGAAGGCTTCGTTCGCATCGTCGCTCGCGCCGACAGCAACCTCGTCCTCGGCATCCAGGCCGTCGGCTCCGGTGTTTCCGAACTGTCGAGCGCGTTTGCGCTGGCCATCGAAATGGGAGCCCGCCTCGAAGACATCGCCGCGACGATCCACGCCCACCCGACACGCAGTGAAGGCTTCCAGGAAGCCGCCTTGAAAGCGCTTGGCCATGCCCTCCATATCTGACACCCGTGCGACGGAAGCCGAAACGCTGGTCGAGCGTCACGGCGCGCTCGGCCGCATCCGGCTCAATCGGCCAAAGGCGCTCAACAGCCTGACGCTGCAGATGGTGCGCGACATGGAGGTAGCACTCGACGGCTTCGAGCGCGATCTGGGCGTCGCTGCGGTGCTTGTCACGGGCGAGGGCGAACGCGGTCTCTGCGCCGGTGGCGATATCCGCGCCATCTATGACGGCGGCAAAGCCGGATCGGACGCGCCAACGACATTCTGGCGCGAAGAATACAAGCTCAACGCCCGTATCGGTCATTATCCCAAGCCTTATATCGTCGTCATGGACGGCATTGTCATGGGCGGCGGTGTCGGCATCTCCGTTTATGGCAGCCACCGGATCGTTACCGAGCGGACTCGGTTTGCCATGCCGGAAACCGGCATTGGGTTTTTTCCGGATGTGGGTGGATCATGGTTCCTGACGCGTCAGGCCGGTGAACTCGGCACCTATGTCGGCTTGACTGGCGAACCGCTGGGGGCTGCCGACGCGATCCTCGCAGGCCTTGCTGATATTTTTATCCGCTCCGAGCGGCTTCCAGAGTTGATCGAGGCTTTGGCATCATTGCCTGCTGACAGCCCGCACGAAGCCGTTTCAGCCACCACCGCAAGCTTTTCGGAGGCGCCGCCAGTAGGCGTTCTGGAAGCGCAACAACGGGTTATCGATCGTCTCTTCGCCTTTGACACGATCGAAGGCATTCTGGAGGCGCTGTGCCGGGACAACAGTCCTTTTGCTGAAAAGATTTTATCCGTTCTCTCGACAAAATCGCCGCTCAGTCTCAACGTCACGTTGCGGTTGTTGCGGCTTGGCAAACATGCCGAACGTCTGGAAGATTGCCTCGAACGGGAGTTCGCTGCGACGGCTGCGGTTCTGACCAGCCATGATTTCTACGAGGGTGTGCGGGCCGCCGTGATCGACAAGGATCGCAATCCGCAATGGCGGCCAGCGCGGCTTGCCGATGTCACCGCAGCCGATGTCGATGCCTATTTCCAGCCATCCGCGCAACCGCTGTTTGCAGACAAGATCAGGGAAGGATCACCAGCATGACGATCGGCTTTATTGGTCTCGGTCACATGGGCGGCCCGATGGCTGCCAATCTCGTCAAGGCAGGCCATGTGGTGAGGGGATTCGACCTCGCCCAGCCTCTATTGGACGAAGCGCGCAGCAAGGGCATCACCGCCTGCGCGTCGCTCGCCGAAGCGATTGCGGGCGCCGATACCGTCATCACCATGCTTCCTGCTGGTAAACACGTCCTGTCGGTCTGGCAGGAGCTTCTGACCTTGGTGCCATCCGGCACACTTTTGATCGATTGCTCGACCATCGACATCGACAGCGCCCGTGCGGCGCATGACATGGCGGCGGCAGAAGGCTGCCCCTCGCTTGATGCGCCCGTATCCGGCGGAACCGGCGGCGCCACGGCGGGCACGCTGACCTTCATGATCGGCGGCGAACGGGATGTTTTTGCGAAGTCCCAGCCAATCTTTGCGGCGATGGGCAAAAAAATCATCCATTGCGGTGGTATGGCTGCCGGACAGGCCGCGAAGATCTGCAACAACATGATCCTCGGCATCAGCATGATTGCGGTCGGCGAAGCTTTCGTGCTTGGCGAAAAACTCGGCCTCTCGCATCAGGCGCTGTTTGATGTCGCCTCGGTATCGTCAGGCCAATGCTGGTCACTGACCACCTATTGCCCAGTTCCCGGACCTGTCCCTACATCACCTGCCAACAATGACTACAAGCCGGGTTTTGCCGGTGCGCTGATGCTGAAGGATCTGAAGCTGTCGCAGGAGGCGGCGCAATCCGCAGGCGCTACCACGCCGCTTGGCGCCAAGGCCGCAGAGCTCTATGCGCTGTTCAACGAACTCGGAAATGCCGACAAGGATTTTTCCGGCATCATCAACATGCTAAGGCAACAGTCCGGCGACATCGCCTGACCAAGCCCGAAACGTCCGCAAGAGGATCACGCCAATGGAAAACCCGATCATCGTCGAACAGCAGGACCGGGTCGTCATCGTCACGCTGAACCGGCCTGCTGCCCGCAACGCGCTCAACTCCGAGATCATGAATGCTCTGGCGAGCGACCTTGCACCGCTTGATCGCGATCCCGGTGTCGGCTGTTTTGTGCTGAAGGGGTCCGACAAGGCCTTTGCGGCCGGCGCCGACATCAAGGAGATGGCTGACAAGTCGTTCCCCGACATGTTCGGCGAGGATTTCTTTGCCGCCTGGGACAAGTTTGCGTCGTTCCGCACGCCAAAAATTGCCGCCGTCTCCGGCTATGCGCTTGGCGGCGGTTGCGAGCTGGCAATGATGTGCGACATGATCTTTGCCGCCGACACGGCGATGTTCGGCCAACCCGAAATCAAGCTGGGCGTCATCCCCGGCATGGGCGGTTCGCAGCGGCTGACGAAACTGGTCGGCAAGGCGAAGGCGATGGACATGATCCTGACCGGCCGGATGATGGATGCGACCGAGGCCGAACGCTGCGGCCTCGTCGCACGTGTGCTCCCGGCGGAAAAACTGCTGGAGGAAACGCTGACGGCCGCTCAAACGATTGCGGGATACGGCAAGGCCGCCACGATGGCGGCGCGAGAAGCCGTCGACCGCGCGCTCGAAGGTGGCTTGCGCGAAGGCATCCTGTTCGAACGCCGCATTTTTCACGCGCTGTTCGCCACACAGGACCAGAAGGAAGGCATGGCGGCTTTCATTGAAAAACGGCCGGCGCAATTCCAGGGGAAGTAGAAGGCGATATGGACAAAGCCAGCCTACTGAGCGTCAAAAACAACTGAATGCCGTGTGCGCCCTCGGTTCGGCCCATCCGCGTAGCGATCTTGGAAACTGAGGTTTGGTAATTCCAATCTCCTAAATCCGCTTCGAATGGCAAACTTCTTCAAAGCTCACAGCAAGCTCAGCCCCGGAGAGCCGTGCAATATCGAAACCGGTCCGGCGAGCAATGATGCCCGCCGCACCTGTTTCTGCTACTCGGCCATCAAGCCGTCGAAAACCTCCAGCATTGCATCCGCGATGGCCTTGCCGAGTGCGGCGCCATTTTCCTGCAGGGCTTCCTCGTTCATGTCGCGGGCAGCCAGCGCTAGCGCCGCACCTTCAGCCATGACGATCTCTTGCGCGCGCTGAATTGCCCAAAGCGCAAAATCGCTTCTGCCATTGATTTCCACGGTTTCCATATCGATTTCCATTCCTGCCATCGTGCCGGGAGCCTAGCGTTTCAGCCTGACCCATCTTCCCATAGCAGGGGAGAGCAGCGTTGGGAAAGACGCTTGTAATCTTCGATGTCCGCTCCAGATTGTTGTGACTGGAATTGATGGAGGCGGTCATGACGGAGGAAGCAAAAGCGGTATTGGTCCGCATAACCGGGCATGTTCAGGGTGTCGGCTTCCGGTTCTGGACGCGGGGGCAGGCGCAAAGGCTCGGTCTGTCGGGTTGGGTCCGCAACGAAACCGATGGCACCGTGGCGGCCTTGATCTGCGGTCCAGCCGCAGCCGTTGCTGCCATGCTGGAGCGCTGCTGGACCGGCCCTTCCGGTGCATCCGTTACCGATGTCCGGTCGGAGATGACGTCGCTTGACGAGGAACCGGTAGGATTTCGCATCACGAAATAATCGGCCAAAACGGCGCGAGGAAAATCCTTCAAGCCATTGTTTTTATATAAATTTACAGAAATTTATCCGATTTGCTTTCAAAGCCGTTGGGCCGAGTCATCTAGCAGGTGCAGCAATATTTACTTGTCGATGGCGCAATGCAGCAATAAAAGGAAGTCGTATTTTTGCGGTCAGTCATAAACGGGGAACCATACACGCAGACCTTCGATTCATGAACAACAGGAGACTTCCATGTCCATTGCAGTCAACAACTTCGACACCCTTGGCCTCGGCGCAATTGCAGGCGGAACAGTTGCCTCACGCGTCAAAGCCTATCGCGAATCCGCCGGGTACAGCATTGAGGATCTCGCCGTGACCTGCGGGCTGGCGAATTCCGAGATTACAGCGATTGAAGATGGCAACGATGCCGATCCGGCCAAGTTGAGAAGAATTGCCGCCGCACTCCAGGTCTCCCTATCTGCCTTGTTGGAAACCGAAGTCTAAACCGGTTGCGCTCCCCGCCGCCTTGCGGTTAGCCTGCGGCCGGATGAGCTTTTGAAACCGTTCCAGGTGTGTTGCGCTTCAGCAACCGCCTCCCCCGGTGCGGCCGAGCAGAAACCCTAAACTCCGTCACTACTCCGAATATGTATCGACCGGTTGCTTGCCGCCAAGCGCCGGACGGGCGTCAGCCATTCATCTGCAAACGCCGGCATCGCAGGCTTGTTCTGCCCACGGTCCCGCCTCGGGCGGCCGTGATTTAATCGTGGCAGTCAGCGCGCTGATTGTCTTTTCCAGAAAATATACTGATAACGGGCTCGAACGCTGAGTCGTCTCTGCCGCCTGCCGGGCGGTTCTCTACTGCGTAAAGAGGAACTGGATAGGATTTTGACGCCGAACGCCAAGGACCGGACGCTTGAGCTCCACAATGTAAGCCGCAGTTTCGGCGCAACAGTCGCGCTTGACGACGTGTCGCTGACAATTGCGTCCGGTGAAATCATCTGCCTCGTCGGTCAATCCGGCTGCGGAAAATCGACATTGCTGCGTATGATCGCTGGGGTGGACACTGTCGATGGCGGCCGTATCCTGCTCAACGATCAGGAGATTTCTGGTCCGGCACATTTCGTCGAACCGGAAGACCGCAAGATTGGTTTCGTGTTCCAGGACTATGCACTCTTTCCGCATCTGACGGTCGAACAGAATATCCAGTTCGGCCTGAAGCGTCGCTCGAAACAGGAGGCTGCTGCCAGAACGGCCGATGTTATCGCGCATATTGGCATCGCGCATCTGAAGGGGCGATATCCGCATATGCTGTCGGGTGGAGAGCAGCAGCGTGTAGCGCTTGCCCGCGCTCTGGCTCCGCAGCCGGACATCCTGCTGATGGATGAACCGTTTTCCAACCTTGACCGTGGATTGAGGGAAAAGGTCCGCGATGAAACGCTGTCGCTTCTGAGAGGCCTTGGAACCACGGTCATTATGGTCACGCATGACCCTGAAGAAGCGCTCTCGGCGGGCGACCGGGTTGTGTTGATGAAGGCTGGCAAGATCGTTCAGGCCGGATCGGGTTACGACCTGCATGATCGGCCGGTTTCTCCTTATGCCGCCGAGTTCTTCTGCGCTTTCAATCGGATTTCCGGCGTTTATCGCAACGGACATGTTGAAACCGCGATTGGCCGGTTTGCGCAGGTGCTTGACGCACGCGACGGGACGCCGTCGATGCTCTATATCCGCCCGCAGGGAATTACGGTCTCGCGCGGTCCGGGAGATTTTTCCGGGGAAGTGAAAAATCGGACGTTCCTTGGCGAGGTCGAACAGCTTGCCATTGCCGTCAAGGGGCTGGAACAGCCGTTGCAAGTCCGCACAATGCATCGCTTGCCGTCCGGAATAGAGACGGTCGGCCTGACCGTTCTGCCAGACAGCTGGCTGGTTTTCCCGGCAGCGTAGAGGCGGGTGCTTTATCGGCATGCCTGTTTACGGTAAATTTGCCTGCGTAAACTTGACTGCTTTCATCAATTAATGCTCGACAGCTGGCATTGTTCACCTGGAGAGATTTAATGAACACGTCAAGCATCGCAAAATCCACCCTGTTTACGGCGTCATTGCTCCTCAGCACGAGCGCTGTCTCGGCTGCTGAACTCAACATCTACACGACCCGCGAGCCGGGCCTCATCCAGCCGCTGCTCGATTCTTTCACGGCCGCGACAGGCACCAAGGTCAACACGGTCTTCATGAAGGACGGTTTGGCTGAGCGCGTCGCCACCGAAGGCGCAAGCTCGCCGGCCGACATTCTGATGACCGTCGATGCCGGCAATCTCATCGATCTCGTCGAAAAGGGCATCACCCAGCCGGTCGAATCCACCGTTCTGACAGAATCGATTCCCGCGCAGCTGCGTGACGCCAGCGGCCACTGGTTCGCACTGTCGATGCGCGCCCGCGTTATCTATGCGGCGAAGGACCTCGATCTCGCATCCGTCACCTATGAAGACCTGGCGGATCCGAAGTGGAAGGGCAAGATTTGCATTCGCTCCGGCCAGCACCCGTACAACACGGCCCTGTTTGCCGATCACATCGCCCATTACGGCGCCGAAGCCACTGAAAAGTGGCTGACGGGCCTGAAGGACAACCTGGCCCGCAAGGCAGCTGGTGGCGACCGCGACGGCGCCAAGGACATTCTCGGCGGCGTTTGCGATATCGCCATTGCCAATTCCTACTATGTTGGCCTGATGCGCTCCGGCAAGGGCGGCGAAGAGCAGGCCACCTGGGCCAATGCCATCAAGGTTGTCCTGCCGACGTTCAAGGACGGCGGTACGCAGGTCAATATCAGCGGCGCGGCCGTCGCCAAGAACGCACCGAACAAGGCCGAGGCCGTCAAGCTTCTGGAATATCTCGTCTCCGACGAAGCCCAGAAGATCTACGCGGAAGCCAATTTCGAATATCCGGTCAAGACCGGTGCAACGGTCGATCCGATTATCGCCTCGTTCGGTGAACTGAAGATCGATCCGAAGCCGCTGACGGAAATCGTCAGCCATCGCAAGCAGGCGAGCGAACTGGTCGACAAGGTCGGCTTCGATAACTAAAGACAGGAAGGCGCCCGCGGTCTCGCGGGCGTCTTTTCTTCTGCCCAAGGGATGGATTTCTATCGATGATCAGCGCTGTGCGAAGCTGGCCCAAAGGCCGCGCTGGAGCCCGCTGGTTGCTTGGCGCCGGTGCTGTTGCCTGTCTGGTCATGCTGCCCATCGCCGCGCTGTTTCTGCAGGCGATCCAGGGTTCGGCCGGGCTCTGGTCGCATCTCGCGTCGACCGTCTTGCCAACCGCGCTGGTTGATACCGCCATTCTGCTTGGCGGCGTCGGTCTGATCACGGCCGTTCTCGGAACATCGACGGCCTGGCTGGTCACAGCCTATGCCTTTCCCGGCCGCCGCGTCCTCGAATGGGCGCTGCTTTTGCCGCTAGCGGTTCCCACCTACATCATCGCCTATGCCTATCTCGATATTCTGCACCCGATCGGCTCGATGCAGGGGGCGGTCCGCTGGCTGCTTGGCTATTCCAGCCCGCGGGAATTCCGCCTGCCGGATGTGCGCTCGATGACGGGCTGCATCCTGCTTCTGGGGTTCGTGCTCTATCCCTATGTCTATATCCCGACACGGGCGATGTTTCTGACCCAATCGGCCAATCTGATTGACGCCTCGCGCACGCTCGGCATTTCGCGCCGCGCCGTCTTCTGGCATGTCGCGCTGCCGCTGGCGCGCCCGGCAGTCGCCGTCGGTGTCAGCCTGGCACTGATGGAAACGCTCAACGATGTCGGCGCATCCGAATTTCTCGGCGTGCGGACGCTGACCGTCTCGATCTACACCACCTGGATTACCCGCACCGATCTGCCGGGGGCTTCCCAGATCGCGCTGTCATTGCTGATGGTCGTGGTGGCGCTGGTGGCTTTTGAAAAATGGGCAAGGGGCAAACAGCGTTACTCGACCGGCGCGCAGCGCAGCCGCGCCTTCGAACCGCGCCGCGTCTCAACGGCAAAGGGGCTGGCGCTTTTTTCCGCTGGGCTCCTGCCGATCCTCATCGGTTTTGGCGCGCCCGCGATCTACCTTGTGAACGAGGCGTGGAAACGCATCGAGTTTGCCGGGCTTTCATCACGATTCCTCAGCGAAGCCTTCAATACCATCGTGCTTGCATCGGCGGCCACGATCATCACAGTTCTATTCGGCTTGCTCGTTGCCTACGCCAGCCGCTTGCGGCCGGGGGCGGCGACGGCGTGGCTGCAGCGGCTTTCGACGCTCGGCTATGCGGCGCCCGGCACGGTTGTCGCCATTGGCGTCTTGATCGTGCTTGCCACAGTCGATGGTTTCATCGACCGCACGGCCGCCGCATGGTTCGGCGTATCGACAGGCTTGCTGTTCATCGGTTCGGGCGCCGCGCTGCTTTACGCCTATTCCGTCCGGTTCCTGGCCATATCCGCCGGCGGCATCGATGCTGGGCTGGCGCGCATCCCGGTGTCCTTCGATCACGCGTCCCGCGTCCTTGGCCAATCGGCAGCCGGCACCTTCCGCCATGTGCATCTGCCGCTGTCGAAGGCGGCGATCACGGCGGCTGGTCTACTGGTGTTCGTCGATTGCGTCAAGGAACTGCCCGCCACGCTGTTGCTGCGGCCGCTCAATGTCGAGACATTCGCGACACATCTGTACGGCGAGGCCGCGAGGGGCACCTATGAGGAGGCGTCCATCGCGGCTCTGGCCATCGTCGTCATCGGAATATTGCCGGTCATCCTGCTATCGCGGATGGGGCAGGCCCGCCACTAAGACTTACATGGTGTGGCCAATGCCGCTTCCGGTCAGGATCATCACCAGCATCCAGACCGCCATGGCGACCATCATCACGTTTTCCGTCAGCGAGACGAAGCCGAGCGGCACGTTGCTGTCGCCACCGACACAGGCGCATTTCAGCTCGCGCTTGTCGATATAGACGGCCTTGAACACCGAGACGGCCCCGATCGTGCCGATGAACAGTGCCACGGGGATCGAGATCCAGTTGAGCGCCCCGGCAATCATCAGGATACCGGCGCCCGCTTCCGCGAAAGGATAGATATAGCTGTAGCGGACCCAGCGCTTGGCAAGCAGGTCATAGTTGAGGAACATCGTTGAGAAACTCTCGATGTTCTGCAGTTTGAGGATCGCCAGCACCGCCATGGTGAAGGCGATGAACCATTCAGCCGAGCGCACGGTGAAAATGCTGCCATAGGCGGCATAACTGGTTGCCAGCGCCATCAGCGCGGTGACGGCAAACACGGCGATCACGGGCCGGTAGGTCACTGCTTTCGGATCGCGGATCGTCTTGCCGAAATACCGGCGCAGGTCGTCATAGCCACCGATACGGGCTCCGTCGATAAAGGTTTGCGGTGTCGTCTGAACACCTTGCTGCACCTTGAACGCGTCGGTCTGTTCCCGCGTCGTCAGCCAGCGATCATCAACCGTATAGCCCTGCTGTTCCAGAAGATCCTTGGCCTTCAGGCCGTAAGGGCAGGTGTGCTTGTCCATCACCATCCGGTAGAGAGTGGCGGTTTTCGATGTCTTGCCGGTCATATCGCAATCTTTCATTTCGCTTGGTTTGATCGATTGCAAGGACTATAACATCCGTACCATGATACGGAGTCAAGCGATGAAAGAGACGACGATTGCAGGGCTGGCGCGTGAGGGCGGCGTTGGCGTCGAAACGGTGCGCTACTATCAGCGGCGGGGTCTGCTCGGCACGCCGCAACGCACCGGCGGCACCGGTCTGGGCGGCGGCATCCGGCGCTACGGCGAAGACGATATCCGCCGTCTGCGATTCATCCGCACTGCCCAGACCGCTGGTTTTACGCTCGACGAGATCGGCGAGCTGCTGGCGCTGGATGCCGGCGAGGACCGGCATCGCGCTCATACATTGGCGCGGGAGCGTATCGTTGCGCTCGACGAGAAGATTGCCGAGCTGAGTGCTGCCCGTGCGTCGCTGCTCCGCCTTGCCGATGCTTGCGGCTCCACGTCAAAAGGCCCATGTCCAATCATCACGGCCTTCGACCTGGAGTGATGGGACCGTCAACGGTGTGGCGAACGCCTGTCGGCATCAAGGACCGAGTTTGCGATGGCGATATCCTGAACCGCAATGCCGGTGAGATCGACGATGGTGATATCACCGGGATGGATCCGCCCCGCGGCCTTGCCACCCAGAACAGCTCCAAGTTCGGCGCAGGTTTCGGCGGAAATGTCTCCAGCCCGGAACGCGGTGGAAAATTCGCCGTGGTCGAGAGACTGCGCCGCGCTGTCGCAGATGCGGCGGCTGGCGCGGGCCACCAGACCTGTCTCCAGTTCCTGCTTGCCGGGCGCATCGGCGCCGATTGCGGTAATGTGGGTGCCGGGCTGTATCCAGGCGTTGCGGATCAACGGCTCGCGTGAGGGCGTGGTCGTGATGATGATCTCGGCGCCACGGCAAAGGCGTTCCAGGTCGGAAGAGATGAGCACATCAATACCCTCGGCCTTGAGAGCATTCGCCGTTTCCCGCGCCTTGTCTTGCGAACGTCCCCAGATGGTGAAGGAAAACGGCGTTCCCGGCATTGCCCGCTGCAGGCAGCGGACCTGCCAGCGGGCCTGAATGCCGGTTCCGGCGATTGCCACCCGCCGCGCATCCGGACGGCACAGCGCCCGGGTGGCGATGGCGCCGCCAAGGCCGGTGCGCAGGTCGGTGAGAAAACCTTCATCGAGCAGGATCGCTTCGAGAATGCCGGTCTCGGCGGAGAAGACCAGCATCACACCGTTCGATGTCGGCAGGCCGATCGCCGGATTGCCGTAGAATCCGGCTGCGATTTTGACGGCGAAGGTGGGGTCGCCGGCAATATGACCGTATTTGATATGGCAATCGCCATCCTTGTCGGGAAACGCCAGATAACCGACTGGCGGCATCACGGCCCGGCCCTCGGACGCGGCGATATAACCTGCTTCGACGGCGGCAAGCGCATGGTCGAGATCGATCAAGGCTTCGATTTCCGGGCGAGGGAGGATGATCATTCGTCCGCCGATTGGTCCTGATTGAGATATTTGTAGACCGTTGCGCGGCCCATGCCGAGGATGCGTGAGATATAGGCGGCAGAGTTCTTGCCGCCGAAAGCGCCGTCGGCGGAGAGGTCCTTGACCACCTGCTGCTTTTGCTCGCGGGTCAGCCCGGCGATGATCAGGCCGCGTGATCCTGTCCAGTTCTGGATATATTCGTTGATGCGCTCATGCCAGTCCTCCTTGAACAGGCTGGCTGGCTTGGCATGATCGACGGGGATCGAGGCAAAGGCACTCAATGTCTGCATCACCGCATGAAAATGCGAGACATCGGCATTGATGCACATCACCGCGATCGGCCGCTCGCTTCCGTCACGCAGGATGATGCTGATCGACTTGATGCGGCGGCCGTCCCAGTTGACCTTTTCATAGGGGCCGAGAAGACGCTCGGTTGGACGGAAATCGATCTCGTGCAGCAGCGAGGGCTCGCCGATTTCGCGCCTGGAAAAATTCCCGGCGATATGCACGGCCGTCTCGGTTTCGAGATCGTGCAGCACGACCTCGACAAACGGCTGGAACAGCTGGGCGACGCCATCGCAGATGGCGGCATAGGAGGCGAGTTCAGGCTTCATCCCATCAGCCCCGCATGAAGTCCGCAAGGCGCTCGAGGCCTGCCTCCAGATGATGTTTCTGCGCGCCGATGCCGATGCGGACATAGCCGTCGAGGCCGTAGACGTCGCCGGGCACCAGCATGACGCTTTTCTGCTCCCGCACCCGATCGACCAGCACCGAGGAATTGATGTCACGGTTGTAGCGGACAAATGCCATGCCGCCGGCGCGTGGGGGCAGGTAGGAAAACAGATTGTTGTGCGCCTCGATCCAGGATGTCAGCAGAGCCCGGTTTTCCCGCAGCAGATGGCGGCTGCGGGACAGGATTTCGGCGCGCTTGGCCGGCTGCAGCACGATATTAGCGATATGTTCGCTGAGCGCCCCGGTGGTGATCGAGGTATAGTCCTTGCGCTGCCAGGTGCCGTAGATTTCCTTGGCCGGACCGGTCAGCCAGCCAAGCCGCAAGCCCGGAAGCGCCATTGCCTTGGAAAGGCCGGCGGTGACCACGGCCTTCTCGTAGAGGTCGGCGAAGCTGACGGTTTCTTCGGTGTCGAGTTCCGAGCCCTTGTAGATCTCGTCGGCATGCAGGTAGACGCCGTGTTCGCGGGCGATATCGACAAGCGCGTCCATCGTCTGGCGCGGCAACAGGCTGCCGGTCGGGTTGTTGGGATTGCACAGGCTGATCATCCTGGTTTTCGATGTCACGGCGGCGCGGACCTCGTCGAGATCCGGCAACCATCCCAGCTCCTCGCGCAGGACGATTTCCTTGACGGTGACATCAAGGGCCTTGGCCCAGCCGCGGATTTGCAGATAGTTCGGCACGAACAGCACCAGCTCGTCGCCGGGCTCCAAAAGGGTCATGACCAGAATGAAATTCGCTTCCGCCGAGCCATTGGTGACCATGACGTTGTCGCGGTCGCGACCCTTGTAGAGCCGGGCGATGGTGTCGCGCAATTCGACGCCGCCATTGGTCCAGCCGTAGCCGAGCTCCACCTCATGCAGGCCGAGCAGCTGGTCTGGCGTTAGCAGTTCCTTCAGCGAATAGGGATGGACGCCGCTGTCGGAGAGATTGAACTCCACCAGATTCTCGTAGAGCGACTGGATCCGTTCGAGCGTGAATTCCTCGATCTGCATGGCTTGACTTCTCCGTGATGGCTTTTCAGCTGTGTATCACGGAGAGCGTGGACGATAAAGTACATAATGGAAAATTTGTCTACATCGTTTTAAGCGGGCTTGATGGCCCGGATCGCATAGCGATGCTGTGTCCCGCGGGCGAGCCCTTTGAGAACGTTCCAATGTTTTGCCTGGGTGCGATGGATCTCGCCCAGACTGGTATCGATGACGATGTTTTCGAACCCGGCTTCGGCCAGCATAGCGGCCACGGCTTCGGCCCTTGCGCCTTGCGAGAAATAGACCCTGGAAATGATACTTCGATGGGTTTCCATCATGCCGGGCGGAGCATGCAGCGGATCGCTCTTCAGAAGACCGCAGCGCTGCCCCCAGCCGGCTGCCTTCATCAGCACCCGTTCGAACAGCGTCGTGTTGACGAAGTCGCCGTCGATCACCAGCAATGTCCCGCCGGGTTTCAGTACCCGCAACCATTCGGCAAAGGCATTCGCCGGATCGACCAGCGTCCAGACCAGATGCCGGTTGATGATCGCATCAAAATGATTGTCCGGCTCCATGGTGTTCTCCGCGTCGCCGATGCGGAAGGTAATGTTGCGGGTGCGGATTTTCGCCTTGTTGCGGGCGCGCTCCAGCATGGGCTCGGCCCAATCGAGGCCTGTCACCTTGAAGCCGAGATCATCCATCAGGTGCGAGACGACACCGGTGCCGCTGGCGAGATCCAGGGCGGAGCGGCCTTTCCCTTCGCCAAGATGTTTTACGATCAGCCGATGCCAGGCGGCGCGTTCTTCCTCGGAAAAGATCTCGTGTCCCGGTGATTGATCGAAGGTTTCGGCGCGCACCGACCAATAGGCCTTGATCTCGTCGCGCAGGTCATAGTTCGAGAGACGGGGCGTGTCGGTCATATTGGCCTACCTTGGATGAAGTATGAGCGAATGCTTTCTGGAATGCTTCTAAAAGATAAAACTTGACTGTCAATATCATGATAACTACGAAACGCACAGTTCCCCGATGGAGTAGATAACGATGGGTATGTTTGGCAAGGCGGCCTTGGTCGCCGTGGGTCTCTGCGCGCTTTTTTCCAGCGCGGTGCTGGCCGGTGAAAAGGTTGTCATTAAGGACATAACCGGCCGCGATGTCGAGGTCAGCGTACCCGTCGAGAATGTCATTCTCGGTGAAGGCCGGCAGATCTATTTCGTCGCCGCTCTGGACCGGGAAGCGCCGTTCAAGCGCGTCGTCGGCTGGCGGGACGACCTGTCCAAGGCTGACCCGGAAAGCTATGATGCCTATCTGGCAAAATACCCCGAAATGGCAAAGCTGCCGACATTCGGCGGCATGAAGGATGGCACGTTCGATATCGAGCAGGCCGTTTCACTGAAGCCCGATGTCATCATCATGAACCTTGATGCGAAAACATCGACCGAAGAGGCCGGCTACATTGAGAAGCTGGGCAAGGTCGGCATCCCGCTCGTCTATATCGACTTCCGCGAAAAGCCGATGGAAAACACAGAAGCCAGCATGCGTATCATGGGCAAGCTGCTCGGCCAGGAAACCAAGGCCGAGGACTTCATCAAGTTCCGCGCCGCCAGCATCGCCAAGGTGACCGACGTGCTGGCCAAGACCGACCTGGTCCGCCCGGTCGTCTTCGTCGAGCGCGCCGGCGGCTATTCCGACGATTGCTGCATGTCGTTCGGCAACGAGAATTTCGGCAAGATGGTCGAAATCGCCGGCGGCACGAATATGGCCAAGGACATCATCCCGGGCACGTTCGGCGCGGTCAATCCGGAACAGATCATCGCCTCCAATCCCGATCAGGTCATCATCACCGGCGGCAATTGGCAGGGTTATGTTCCCGGTGGCAACTGGGTCGGCGTTGGTTATGGCGCTGATCTCAAGGAAGCCCACCGTAAACTTGAGAACTTGACAATGCGTCCGGCCTTCACCGGTGTGAAGGCCGTCAAGGACGGTAATGTTCACGCCATCTGGCACCAGTTCTACAACAATCCGTACCAGTTCGTAGCGATCCAGGAGATTGCCAAGTGGCTGCACCCGGAACTGTTCAAGGACCTCGATCCGGAAGCCACATTCAAGGAACTGCATGCACGCTTCCTGCCGCTGGACTACAAGCCCGGCTATTTCGTCTCCCTGAAGGACGAATAATCGATGGCCATCGCCGCCGAACCGCTGGAAACGACAACAGGGCGCGCGCAATACCGCGCCCTGGCTTTGCGCCGGATCGTGCTGATCTGTGGCATGGTCGCAGCACTCCTCCTCAGCATGTCGATCGACATGGCGCTGGGGCCGGCCAATTACACCCTGAAAGAGGTGCTGACGTCGTTGTTTTATGCTGACGCGGTCAGCGATCAGTTGCGTGTCGTCATTTGGGATATCCGCATGCCCATCGCGCTGATGGCGGTCACCGTCGGCGCGTCGCTGTCAGTTGCCGGCGCGCAGATGCAGACTATTCTCGCCAATCCGCTGGCCAGCCCCTTTACACTCGGGATTTCCGCCGCCGCCGGATTTGGCGCGGCACTTGGCCTTGTCGGCGGCGTGGCGCTGTTTCCGGCCGCCGTGCAGTTCATGATTCCGATCAATGCTTTCCTGATGGCGATGGCAGCGGCCTTGTTCATTCATTTCGCTTCCACCATGCGTGGTGTCACGGTCGAAACCATCGTGCTGCTCGGCATCGCACTGGTCTTTACCTTCAATGCGCTGCTGTCGCTGCTCGAATACCTGGCCTCGGAACAGGCACTGGCTGCGGTGGTCTTCTGGACGATGGGCAGCCTCACCAAGGCGACCTGGCCGAAGGTCTGGATCACCGGCGCGGTGCTTCTCTTCGCACTGCCGCTGTTCGCCCGCCAGGCCTGGGCGCTGACCGCGTTGCGGCTCGGGGAAGACAAGGCGGCAAGCCTCGGTATCAATGTGCGCGGGCTGCGGCTGCAAACAATGATGACGGTCAGCCTGCTGGCTGCCATCCCGGTCTCCTTCGTCGGTACCATCGGGTTTGTCGGCCTGGTTGGCCCGCACATCGCCCGCATGCTGGTCGGCGAAGACCAGCGGTTCTTCCTGCCCGCGTCCGTGCTTTGCGGGGCGCTGCTTTTGTCGGCAACGTCGGTCGTGTCGAAGACGCTCATTCCCGGCGCCATCCTGCCGATCGGGGTGATTACCGCGCTGGTTGGCGTACCGTTCTTCTTCATCCTGATCTTCACCAATCGGAGGCGGGCATGGTAGGTCTGGCACTCAAGGGCGTCGGCGCCAAATACGGCAAGCACGTCGTGCTGTCGAACGTCGATACCGATGTCCTCAACGGCGGTGTCATGACCGCCGTCATCGGCCCGAATGCAGCGGGCAAATCCACCTTGTTCAAGCGTATCGCCGGGCTTGCCTCGGGGCCGGGCACGGTGGTCCTGTCCGATACGCTGAAAGGCCCGGAGACCATCTGCTACATGCCGCAGGACACGGGCGCCAATGCGGTTTTAACGGTTTACGAATCCGTACTTTTGGCCAGCAAGCAAGGTTCGAGCTGGAAGGTGCGCGACAGCGAGCTTCTGGAAATCGACCGTATCCTGCAGGCCCTGAGGATCGACGACCTTGCGTTTCGCGGTCTCGGCGAACTGTCCGGCGGCCAGCGGCAACTCGTTTCCATCGCGCAGGCTCTTGTCCGCAAGCCGGAAATCCTCCTGATGGATGAACCGACCTCGGCACTCGACCTGTTTCGCCAGATCGAAGTGCTGGGATTCATGCGGTCGCTGGCGGCAAAATCCGGCATGTCGGTGCTGATCGCCCTGCACGATCTCAATCATGCGCTGCGCTATTGCGACAATACTATCGTCATCGCCAACGGTGCGATGGTGGCTAGCGGCCCGACGGGCGATGTCATCACCGGAACGATGTTGCGCGATATCTACCGGGTCGAGGCGCGGGTCGAGACGTGCTCTCACGGCAAGCCCGTCGTCATCGTCGATCACTCCATCCTCTGACCGGTTCAATTTTCAACGCCTGCATCGCGGCACGATTGCGAATTCTAGAATCGGGTGTTATGAGAGACGCCTATCGAGAAAGGAGGGCTGCGCAATGATTACATTTTTCCGGCACCATCGCCAGCGTGGCCCCGTCAACGCCCTGCAAATGCGTTTGCAGGGCTGACCAAAGTCCGTTTCTCTTAAAAACCGCCTTCTGGTCTGCCCTTCGTGGCCCTGTAGCGCCGAGCCTATGGTTCGAGCGCCTGCGTTTTTCTACCCGCCGCGCGCATCGCATCGATGATGGCTTGAGAGCCCTCGATGGATGTCTGTGCGGCAAGACCAGAGACTGATCATGACCCTTATCAATATCCGCAATCTCGGCATCGTGCTGGGCAACCCGCTGTTTTCCAAACTCAACCTCGTCGTCAATGCTGGCGACCGCATCGGCCTCGTTGCCGCTAATGGCCGCGGAAAGTCGACACTGTTTCGCTGCATTTCCGGCATGCTCGAGGCCAACGAGGGAGAGATCACCAAATCGCGCGGCCTGACGGTCGGCTATGTTGAACAGAACGTCCCGTCTCGCCTGTTCGATCTGCCCTTCTATGCGGCCGTTCTGGACGCGCTATCGGCTGATCAGCAGGAAAGCGAGAGCTGGCGTGTCGATGTGGTGCTGGAGGAACTCGATGTGCCGGAGGCCCTTCGGCAGAGGCCTTTGAACCAGTTGAGTGGCGGATGGCAGCGTATTGCCATGCTCGCCCGTGTCTGGGTGACCGAGCCTGATGTCCTAATGCTCGACGAGCCGACCAACCATCTCGACCTCGGCAAGATCGCCATGCTCGAAGCCTGGCTGAATGCGCTGCCGCGCGACGTGCCGGTGGTCATCGCCAGCCATGACCGCGCCTTCCTCGATGCGGTCACCAACCGCACGCTCTTTCTGCGGGCGGAACAATCGCAGATCTTTCCGTTGCCCTATAGCCGGGCGCGGATGGCACTGGACGAGGCTGATGCTGCCGATGCGCGCCGCTATCAACGCGACATCAAGGTCGCCGATCAGTTGCGCAAGCAGGCGGCCAAGCTCAACAATATCGGCATCAACTCCGGCAGCGATCTGCTGGTGGTCAAGACCAAGCAGTTGAAGCAGCGGGCGGACAAGCTCGAGGATGCCGCCAAGCCCGCGCATCTGGAGCGCTCAGCCGGGGCGATCAGGCTCGCCAATCGCGGCACCCATGCCAAGGTGCTGATCACGCTGGAGGACGCGCCGGTTCAAACCCCGGATGGCACCGTGCTGTTCAGGACCGGTAAACAGTTCGTCTGCCAGGGCGACCGGATCGTTCTGCTCGGCGCCAATGGCGCCGGAAAGACCCGCCTTGTTTCGATGTTGCGCAAGGCAATCGAACAGCCTGATGTGGCGCAGGAGGGCATCAAGGCGACGCCGTCGCTAGTGCTCGGCTATGGCGATCAGGCATTGGCCGACCTGCGCGACAGCGACACGCCGATGGGAACGGTCATCCGCCGTTTTGATATCGGCGACCAGCGGGCGCGGGCGCTTTTGGCCGGAGCCGGCATGTCCGTCGAGCTTCAGGGCCGGCCAATAAGCCAGCTGTCCGGTGGCCAGAAGGCACGGCTCGGCATGCTGATCCTGCGGCTGACCAATCCCAATTTTTACCTGCTCGACGAACCGACCAACCATCTGGATATCGACGGTCAGGAAGCGCTGGAAGGGGAACTGATGGCGCATCAGGCGAGCTGCCTGTTCGTCTCGCACGACCGCAGCTTTGTTCGCGCGGTCGGTAACCGGTTCTGGCTGATCGACAAGAAGAAGCTGATCGAGGTCGACAGTCCGGAAGGCTTCTTCGCCGAGGCGGCCAGACAAAACTAGGAATTCTCCCGGCGCGTCACATATCTTTCGTTCGGATGCTGTGTTGCGTGCCGGGTTAAGGTCACAATCTGTAGCCAGCCGTTGGCTTGCCGCGCTACAGACGGTGAGGATACGCCGATTTCTTTGAGATCGCAGGCCGCAACTCCTCTGTCGAACAGAAGGAGCGATTGCTGCCCTTTTCATGTTAGTAGGAGGTTGGGTCGGAATAAGGACATCCGAGTCATGACGGGCATTGTCTTCCGCTTCGAGGTGATCCAGTGGAAGGTATATCGGTTGGAGGACCTTCAAGATTCGATCCGGCGCTAAAACAATTCTGCTGATTTTCCTGGGGCTATTGTGGGCGTTTCCCAGTGCCGCGGCAGCGCAGTTGTCGATAATTACCTCCTACCCGCCATCCTTCTACGAGCCGTTCCGCAAAGCCTTCGAAGCGCATCATCCCGATATCCGGCTGACGATCGTCCAACGCAATACCGGCAGCGCCAGCCGGTTCATTATCGACAAATCGGATGTCGCGGCGGACATCTTTTGGGCATCGGCGACCGACGCCTTCGAGCTACTGAAACGCAAGGGGGCATTGCGCGCAATCAAGCCAAGGCAGACCGGCGCGCCAGTGAAGGTTCTGGGCTACCCGCTCAATGATCCGGACAGTTTTTATCTCGGCTTTGCGCTCTCCGGCTACGGCCTTGTCTATAATCCCGCCTATCTCGCACAATACTCCTTGCCGGTGCCACAAAGCTGGCAGGACCTGCTGAAGCCGGTCTATGCCAGCCATATCGGCATTACCTCGCCATCGCGTTCCGGGACGACGCACCTCATCGTGGAGGCCTTGTTGCAGGCCTATGGCTGGGAACGGGGCTGGGCGCTTCTGTCAGAAATTGGCGGCAATCTCTCGACCGTTACGGCGCGCAGCTTCGGTGTCGCCTCGGGTGTTGCGCAACGCCGTTTCGGTATCGGCGTCACTATCGACTTCCTGGCCAATGCACCGGATGTTTCGGGCGGACAGAACGTTTTCGTGCTCACGCCTGACCCAATCTACGTGCCTGCCAGTATAGCGATCCTGTCGCGCGCGAAAAACATCGAAGCCGCCGAGCGCTTCGTCGACTTCCTGTTCTCCCCGGAAGGACAGGGCATCCTTCTTCACCCCGCCATCGGCCGAATTCCTGTCCGCGCCGAATTGAATGCAGCACTTCTGCCCGAGGAAAACACCGGCGGGCTTTTGACCGCGCGCGATTTCAACGCGCGCCTTTCTGCCGAACGCTACGGCATCGTCAACCTGATCTTCGACGACTATATTGTGCGCCGCCGTGCGACGCTGGCTCGTCTTTGGGCGCGTCTGCGGCTGCTGGAGGGGGAGAGCAGTGATGATGCGGCGCGGCGCGGCACGCTCGCGACTGTGCGTAAGCTGCTCGTTACGCCGCCGCTTTCGGCAGACATTGCGCAAAAACTCCCGGATGCTCTGAAGGGCGAATGGCCGCGCGGCATAAGCCGTACGACCGAACAACAGGCCTTGGCCCGCGATATTCGCGGCTTCGTGGAGCAGAACCTGGCGCAGGCCGAAAGTCTCCTTGTCTCGGTCTCGACCCCTTCCGGCCGGCGATGATAGAAACCGCACGATGAATCAACGCGATAGATCACGACAGAGATGGCCGAACCGGTGGCGCTTTGGCATCGGGGCACGTCTTGGTGCGGCTTTCGTGTTGATCGTCGGGCTCGCTGTTGGTGCGAGCCTCGTCGGCTGGTTTTCCTATCGGGAACTGTCCGGCGAGCTTTCGCGCATAGCCGAAGTGCAGATGCCCCAGCTCGCCTTCGCATCGCGGCTTTCCAAGGCCGGCGCAGATATCGGCTCGGTGACCGCAGCGCTGACAGGGGCTGAAACACGTGCGGAATATGACGAGACCCGGCGCGTCTATGCAGGGCGGCTCGCCGCCCTGCAAGCGCTTCTGGAAAGCCACGATCCGGAACCCTCCGTGCAGGCGCTGTCGCCGCTGGCCGTGGCGATCAACGACAACCTCGCTCAGATTGACCTTGCAGCCGGCAAACGTTTTACGTTGACCGAAGCGATGCGCGCCGACGTCGACGAATTGCGCTGGGTACAGGCCGATCTGATCGAGGAGGCCGACCCGCTCGTTGACGACATCCGCTTCAACATCGAAGCCGAGACCCGCAATGGCCGAAGCACAGCCGCGCTCGCCGAGCAGCGGCGCAGTGAGGCCTTGTTGACAGCAGTCTCCCAGGCGAACCTTGCAACAGGTTTGATCGCGCGCCTCGTCAGCAGCGCCACTGCCGAAGAGGTGCAGGAGGCCAATGCTTTCCTCGGCGACAGTGCGGACGAACTCGCGGCACGGCTGACGACATTGGAGGGCTGGCCGGACAGTCTCACCGTGCGCCAGCTCGCCAGGCGCATTCTGCAACAGTCCGATCCGGCGACGGGCACGCCGAACCGGAAAAGATCCGAAATGCGCGAGGCCGGGCGGCTCGCGGAACTGGCGCAGGAAAATGGACGGCTGGTCGGTGAACTTGGCAAGCGCATCGAAGCGGAGGTGGTGGCGATCCAAGCCAGCGCCGGTTTGGCGGCACAACGCGCGGCGGCGGCGATCGATATCGGGCGCAAACTGCTCGCCGCAATCGCCGTGCTGGCGGTCGTCGTCGCGCTCGTCATCGGCATCTTCTATGTCCATCGCAGCCTGCTCGTGCGTATCGACCAGCTCGCCCATGCAGCAACCGCGATCAGCGAGGGCAATCCAGCCGTTGCCATCCCGGCGGGGGGTGACGACGAACTGGCCGATCTCGCGCGCGCGCTGACACTCTTCCGGCAGACCCGCGACGAGCTGGTGCAGTCGGCCAAGCTTGCCGCGCTGGGGCAGATGGCCGCCGGCATCGGCCATGAACTGAACCAGCCGCTTGCGGCGATCCGGGCGCATATCCACAGCGGTTCCACGCTCATTGCTCGCGGCAAAAGCGAGCAGGCGCTCAACAACCTGGAAAAGATCCGCGCGCTGACGGGCCGCATGGCTGATCAAATCAGCCATATCCGGCGCTTCGCGCGCCGGCCGGATTCCAAGCTCCACCCCGTTGATCTCGCGGCCGTCGTCAATGAGGCACTCAGCTTGCTTGAACACCGGTTCGAGGAGGAGGGCGTTACACTCTCGCTGTCACTCTCACCAGACGTGCCAAAAGTCATGGCAGAGCCGGTGCGGCTTGAACAGGTCGTGGTAAACCTCGTCGCGAATGCGCTCGATGCCGTTGCCGAGCGGCCGGAACGGGTGGTTCGCGTGATGGCGGTGCCAAGCGATGACGGCGCGCTGCTAACGATCTCTGATACAGGAGCGGGTATTTCGCCAAACGACCGCGATGCGGTGTTCGATCCGTTCTTTACCACCAAGCCGGTCGGCACGGGCCTCGGCCTTGGCCTTTCCATTTCTTACAACATCATCAAGGATTTTGGTGCGGGTATCGCTGTGCTGGACACTGGGCCGGCCGGCACGCGCTTCGCCGTGTCCCTGAAAGGAGCGGAATGACCGCCGAAATCATTCTTATCGACGACGACGTCAATGTGCTCGACGCCTGCCGTGAGGTGCTGGAACTTGAAGGCTTTGGGGTGTCGCCGCACGCTTCGGTCGCCTCCGCCCTAAACGATCTTCGGGCTGATAGCGAAACGGTGATCGTCTCCGACGTCCGTATGCCGACGCAGGACGGTTTCGATCTGCTGGCATGCGTCCGCGCGATCGATCGGGACATTCCAATCGTGCTGATGTCCGGCCATGGCGATATTCCCATGGCGTTGCGTGCCATGCGGGATGGCGCCTGGGATTTTCTGGAAAAACCTGCCGATCCGGTACATCTCATCGAGACGGTGCGCCGGGCGCTTGACCATCGCCGGTTGCTCATCGAAAACCGCCGTCTGCGGCTCTCCATCGCGGCCGATGGCTGGGAGGCGCGGCTGATTGGCCATTCGGCGCCGATGGTCGTGCTGCGTGAGCGGCTGAAACGCATAGCCGGCGCGGCAACCGACATCCTCGTTCTTGGCGATACAGGTACCGGCAAGGAGGTGACCGCGCGAGCGCTTCATGATTTCAGTGGTCGCAAGGGTCGTTTCGTTGCCGTCAATTGCGGTGCGATCCCCGAGACGATGTTGGAGTCCGAACTTTTTGGCCACGAAGCGGGCGCGTTTACTGGCGCGCGGGAAAAGCGCGTCGGCAAGATTGAACATGCGCATGGT
Source organism: Rhizobium sp. Root1334 (assembly GCF_001426665.1). Taxonomy (GTDB): domain Bacteria; phylum Pseudomonadota; class Alphaproteobacteria; order Rhizobiales; family Rhizobiaceae; genus Pararhizobium. Next base: position 130,937 of record NZ_LMEY01000003.1, read on the forward strand.
GGCACGCTGTTTCTCGACGAGATCGAATCCATGCCGCTGTCTGCGCAGGTGCGCCTGTTGCGTGTGCTTCAAGAGCGGGTGATCGAGCGGCTCGGCTCCAACGACGAGGTGCCTGTCGATCTTCAGGTCGTCGCGGCGACGAAGGCCGATTTGCATCAGCTTGGCCGGCAGGGAAAATTCCGCGAGGATCTAGCCTACCGGCTCGACATTGCCCGCATCGAAATCCCGCCCTTGTCGGCGCGGCGTGGGGATATCGGACTGCTTTTCCACCATTTTCTTGACCTCGCTTCCCGGCGGCAGGGCCGCGCGGCGCCGCGCGTTGAGGCAACATTCATTGCCGATCTCGATCGGCGGAACTGGCCCGGCAATGTGCGGGAGTTGCGCAACGTCGCGGAGCGCTATGTGCTCGGCCTTGAAGACATACCGGCCGGTGTTGGCGTCAAGGCTGGCGAAACGCTGGAGGCGCGTATGGACCAAGTGGAGCGTGCGATCCTGCTGGACAGTCTTGCCGAGCAGGATGGCCGCATCGGCGCGACAGCCGATGCGCTCGGCATCTCGCGCAAGACTCTATACCTCAAGATGCGCAAGCATGGTCTTGGCGGGGACAACGAAGAGGGGGAGTAACGTTACCGTTCTGACCCCGCCGACAGGACCGATGTTACCTTTCTTTCCCATTTCTGACGCAAGAAACCCGGTTTTCCGGCATTCGGCCAACTGGCACGGGGCTTGCTACGTTCTGGTAACCGCTGAATTTTCGGCGGTGCCATTGGGAGGAGACCAATATGCTCAAGACCATTGCTGCGGCGATGTTGATGTCGGCCGCCGTTTTTACGGTTGCCTATGCTCAGGACGGTGGAAAGGTCACCGTCATCACGTCCTTCTCCAAGGACGTCACTGATCCGTTCAAGGCCGGTTTCGAGGCCGCCAATCCCGGTTTTACGCTCGACGTACAGAACAAAAGCACCAGTGCCGGCGTCAAGTTCGTCGATGAGACGAAAGTCAACAACCAGGTCGACCTGTTCTGGGCATCTGCGCCAGACGCCTTCGAGAACCTGAAGGGCCGCAATCTGCTGGCCAAGTTCACACCCTCCGTCACCGGCCTGCCGGAGAAGGTTGGTTCCTATCCGGTCAATGATCCGCAGGGCTATTATTTCGGCTTCGCCGCATCCGGCTACGGTATCATGTCGAACGACCGCTATCTGGAGGCCAACAACCTGCCGCAGCCACGCGAGTGGGGCGATCTGCTGAAGGCGGAATATCACGACCATATCGCCATCGCAGCCCCCTCGCGTTCCGGCACGACACATTTGACGATCGAAACGATCCTTCAGGGCGAAGGCTGGGCGAAGGGTTGGGCGACGCTGACCGGTATCGGTGGCAACCTCCAGCAGGTCACCGAGCGCTCGTTCGGTGTTCCGGATGCGGTCAATTCCGGCCAGACGGGTATCGGCATCGTGATCGATTTCTTTGCCTTCTCGGCTCAGGCGAGCGGTTTTCCTGTCAGCTTCAGCTATCCGTCGGTGACGACCGTGGTGCCGGCCAATGTCGGGATCATCACCAATGCACCGAACCAGAAAGGCGCCGAGGCTTTCGTGAACTACCTCTTGTCGGAAAAGGGCCAGGCCGTGCTGCTGGAACCGGCGATCCGCCGTCTGCCTATCAATCCGGCGCTCTACGCCAAGGCTCCTGAAGGCTTTCCCAACCCCTTCGAAGATCCGCGCTTCCAGTCGATGATCACCTTTGATTCCGACATCTCCAAGAAGCGCACCGATGTCGTCGACACCCTCTTCGACCAGCTGATCACCTTCCAGCTGGATAACTTGCGCGGCGCGACGAAAGCGATCCACGAGGCCGACAAGGCGCTGGCAGCCAACGACCAGGCCGATGCCCGTGTGCTGATTGCGGAAGCGCGCCAGTTGATTTCCGCCATGCCGGTCACGGCGGACGAGGCGGCAAGCGATGAGACCCGCGCAGCCTTCACCGGTGGCGAGCAGAAGACCGCGCGCCAAGCGGAGCTTGAGCAGAAATGGGCCGCTTTCGCCAGCGAGAAATACGCCGCTGCCAAGGCGAAGGCCGAGCAGGCACTCGACCTGATCGACTGACGATAGCGCCCCCGGGCCGTCCGTGACAAAGCGGGCGGCCTCTTCCAATCCCATGTTCTCGCTGCCCCTGGCGCCGCTCGGCCGCCGGGCCGGCCGACCTCATTCCGGAGACTGCCGTCATGGCTTTCGCACTCTCATCCAACCCGATCCGGCGCATGACCGCCCGGCCCGGGCAGGTTCTGGCGGTGACGCTGATCGCGTTGTTCCTCGCGATCTTCCTCATTATTCCCGCGGGCACCGTCATCTACATCGCATTCACGGAGAAGGGCACCGGCGCGCTCACCGCGGTGAATTTCATCGACTTCTTCAACACCGATCTTTTCCGCCGCTCATTCTTCAACTCGGTTTACGTGTCGGCCATGTCTGTGGTCTGGGCGACAGTCATTGCGCTGCCGCTCGCCGTCCTGACGACACGCTTCGATTTTCGCGGCTCGCTGGTCATTCAGACACTCGGCTTCGTGCCGCTCATCATGCCCCCCTTCGTCGGTGCGGTGGCGATGCAGCTGCTGTTTGGCCGCAATGGCACTGTCAACCTGCTGTTGAACGACTGGCTCGGCATCCGCATTCCTTTCATGGAAGGACTGAACGGCGTCATCTTCGTGCAGTCGCTGCACTATTTCCCTTTCATTCTCATCAATCTGTCGACCAGCCTGCGCAATATCGACCGGTCGATGGAGGAAGCCGCGCAAAACCTTGGCTCGTCCGGCCTCCGGCTTTTCCGCCGCATCGTATTCCCGCTAGCCATGCCTGGCTATCTCGCCGGCGCTTCGCTCGTCTTCGTCAAGGTCTTCGATGACCTCGCCACGCCGCTGCTCCTGAACGTCAAGGACATGCTGGCACCGCAGGCCTATCTGCGCGTCACCTCTGTCGGTCTGACCGACCCGATGGGTTACGTCATCTCGGTCATCCTCATCGTCGTCTCGATCTTCGCCATGTGGCTTTCCGCTGTCGCGATGCGCGGCAAGGATTATTCCACGACGCAACGTGGCGGCGGTGGTCTGGTGCGCCGCAAGCTTGGCTTCGGCGAAAGCGTCATCGCCTACGGTATTGTCGGTCTCATCCTGCTGCTGGTGCTATCGCCGCATATCGGCTTGCTGCTGCTATCCTTCGCCACGGTTTGGTCATTCAGCCCGCTGCCGGACGCTGTCACGGTCGCCCATTACAGCCGGGTGTTCGGTGAAAGCTCGATCTATATCAAGAACACATTGATCTATGCTTCGCTTGCGGGCCTGATCGACGTGGTGGTTGGAGGGGCTATTGCCTATCTTGTGCTGCGCACCAAGATTATCGGACGGCGCTGGCTCGACTGGGCTGCGACGTCGGCGCTCGCCATTCCGGGCGTCGTCCTCGGCATCGGCTATCTGCGCACATTCTACGGTGTCACGTTGCCGGATGGCACGCCGCTCGCCACGCTCTGGATCATGGTCGTTCTGGCACTGGCCATCCGCCGTCTGCCCTATGCGCTGCGCGCCTGCTACGCTGCCCTGCAGCAAGTCTCTGAATCGCTCGAGGAAGCGGCAGAAAATCTTGGCGCGACCAAGCAGCGGACCATCCGCCGTATCGTGCTGCCGCTGATGACGGGCGGCCTTCTCGCCGGTTTCGTCACCAGCTTCTCCACCGCCGCAGTCGAACTGTCGGCAACGCTGATGCTGATACAGAGCAACTCCGACGCGCCGCTCGCCTATGGCCTCTACGTTTTCATGCAATCGCCCGCAGGGCGCGGCCCGGGTGCGGCACTCGGCGTCATCGCGGTCGTCATGGTCGCACTTTGCACGCTGCTGTCGCACTACGTCATCGAACGCCGGCAAAAGGCGCTGGGAATGGCGAAATAGGATTTGGGAGGAACAACAATGACAATCACTATCAACAATACCGAATTGGCCGTAAGCCCAGCAAAGGCGATCAGCATCCAGAACGTGAATCTCTGCTATGGTTCGCTGCATGTGCTGAAAGATATCAATCTCGAAATCCAGCCCGGCGAGTTCTTTGCCTTTCTTGGCCCGTCGGGCTGTGGCAAGACGACGTTGCTCCGCCTCATCGCCGGCTTCAACAATGCGCAGAACGGGCGTGTGGTGGTCGGTGGGCAGGACGTGCTTGAGATGCCGCCATGGAAGCGCGACATCGGCATGGTGTTCCAGTCCTATGCGCTCTGGCCGCACATGACAGTCGCCCGCAACGTCGCCTTCGGCCTTGAGGAACGGCGCCTGCCGCGCGCCGAGCTGGAAAAGCGCGTGGCGGCGGCGCTTGCACTCGTCGGCCTTTCGCATCTTGCGGAGCGCCGGCCCTCGCAACTTTCCGGTGGCCAGCAACAACGCGTGGCACTCGCCCGAACCATCGCGATCGAACCGAAAGTGCTGCTGCTCGACGAACCGCTGTCGAACCTCGATGCGAAGATGCGCGTCGAGGTTCGCCGGGAACTGCGCGAACTCCAGCAACGGCTGAAGCTCACCACCATCTTCGTCACGCACGACCAGGAAGAGGCGAATACCGTCTGCGACCGCATCGCCGTCTTCAACGAGGGGAGCATCCAGCAGGTCGGCACGCCGATGCATCTCTATGAGAAGCCGGCCAACCTTTTTGTCGCCAATTTCCTCGGTACAGCCAACATTCTGGACGGCAAGGTGAGTGGCGCAGGCTCCACGCGCAGCTTCGAGGTTGAGGGCGGCGGCAGCATCCCAGTGCCGGAGGGCGTGGAAGTTCCAGCCGGCTCGAAGCTCGTCTTCCGTCCGCAATATGCGACAATCGGCACGGTCGAGCCCGGCGCGGTGCCACTCAACGGCACAATAGCACACCGCGAGTTTCTCGGCGCGACGGTGCGCTACGGCGTCGAGGTAGGAACAGGGACGGTGCTCGTCGATGCTCCCTTCCATTCCGGTGATGCGTTGCTTGCTCCGGGCAGCCGGACGGTGCTGGGTATCAAGCCAGGCTCCGTCCTCTGGCTCGCTGATTGATTGGCAAGACCTTCGCCGTCTGGCGGCGAGGGTCTTTTTCGCATTAAGGTTCGACTGATATGACATCTTCTCTTCCACCTCTGCTTGTCATCCGCCACGGCGAGACACAATGGAATGTCGCTGGCCGGCTCCAGGGCCGCCGCGACACGCCGCTCACCGCCAATGGCACGCGCCAGGCACTCGCTGTGGCTGCGCGGCTCGCTGAAACCGTGAGCAGCCTTGAGGATGCGGCCTTCTGGGTCAGTCCACTTGGCCGCGCAAGGCAGACGGCCTCCATCCTCGCCGACGTCTGGTCTCTTCCCTTCGAGCAGTTTTCCGAGGTGCCCATGCTCGCGGAACGTGGTTATGGCGTCTGGGAGGGATGGGCGCATACCGATATCGAGCGGAACTTCCCGGAGCAGTATAGTGCCCATGCCGCAGACCCTTGGGACTATTGCATGCCGGAGGGGGAAAGCCGGACTGCGCTTACCGCACGGCTGCGCTCATGGCTTGCAACACTCGACGGCACCCGGCCACATATCGCAGTTACCCACAGCGGCTGCCTGCGCGCATTGCGTGGCATTTATACAAACGCCTCGCGCATCGACATTCTGGCATACAGCGAGCCGCAGACGGCTGCATTTCTCTTGACTGAGGGGAATGAGGTTCTGCTCGGGGTCGCTCCAGCCCTGCTGCGTGCAATAGGATGCGAGAATGAAGGCCGAACGGTATGGATATGAGCCGTTCTGGCATTCACAGAGCGCGTTTCGGCATGCAAGTTTATCGCGCCCGACCTTCGCCGCAAAGCATGTATTGCGCTTCAACCACGCCACCACCAATCTTGAAGATGCTCAAGCAACGGGGCAACGTTTAAATAACCGAACCTTTGCTATGTCAGCCCCTTCGAAAAGGACACCGCAATGTAAGGAAAGCGACCGGCGATCTGGGCATCACCCGTCCGGTTGCCGTACTTTCCGTCGGGGGCGGTCCTGGGTGGTCTTGGATACGTTGTGCTCGTGGCTTGCACGCAGAACCAGCTCCGCGCCGACGAGGATTTTGACCGGCGGCTGCGGTTCGGCGGCTGCGATCAGATCGTCGAGCACCGTGACGGCGAGGTAACCAATCTTGCGTTTCGATACGTCGATTGTCGTCAGGCCAGGTTCCATGGTCGCGCTCTGCGGCAAATTGTCGAAGCCGATGATCGAGACGTCCCGCGGGATGGAGATACCGTGCTCACGTAGGGCGCGGATGAAGCCATAGGCGATGATGTCGTTGGTGCAGAAATAACATTCCGCAAGATCGAGCCCGGTTGAGAGCAGCGCGCGCGTGTCGAGATAAGCCCCCTCAAAGGTCGATTCCACCGAGAGAATGTCGGCTGCGTTCACCGGCAGGCCCAGCCGTGCCATGTTTTTGAAAAAGGCTTCCCGCCGCAGGCGGAAGTTGGTGGTATCAACATGCGAGGCGACGAAGCCGATGCGCTCGAAGCCCTGCATCCGGAAGCGGGACAGCGCCTTGTAAACGGCATCCTCGTTATTCATGTCCACGAAGTTGGCATCGAGCACGTCGTAGAACGTATCGATAAAAACCGTGGGTAAGCCGAGGCCCTGGATGAGCCGGATATCGGCTTCAGTCAACTCTGTGCCCAGTGCGATGACGCCCGATATCGGCGCACCAGCCAGCGATTCCGCCACGGCGCTTATCGGCTGTCCCTCGAAACTTACGACTTCCAGCGTGTAGTTGCGTCGCGTCGCCTCGGCCGACATGCCATCGATATAATCGGAGATGAAGACGCTATGGTCGCGATTGACGGTGTGGCCGTGCTTGGCGATCTTCAGGAAGCGGAGCGTCTCGCCCGGCTCCGCTGTGCTTCGCGACGCGCGCGGCACGTAGTTGAGGTTTGCCACTGCCTCCAGTACGCGTGCTCGTGTTACCCCGGAAATCTCTCCCTTGCCGTTCAGCACGAGCGAAACCGTCGCGGGTGATACACCTGCAGCCTCTGCGATATCCCTGATGGTCAGTTTTCCTGGTTTTTTCATGCGGAGACAGGCTGCCCTTATGCTGCGGCTGCGAACAATTTTACTAAACGATTTAATTCACGTTTGCGAGACCTAAGGCAATCAGATGCCTTGCGCAACCGATATACGGCCCAAATAGGGCTTGTCAGTGTGAATTTCCTTTGATACCGTTTTAGTAAAGGAAGAGTTTGTTTAGTAAACAAATGGGAGGGGATCATGCAGAAAACCGGCGGACAGCTGGCAATGCTGCTTGTCATAAACGGGCTTTTGCTGATTGCGGGTTCGCTGATTTCCAGTGGCTCGTTCCTTTCCATTTTCAATCTTCAGTCAATGGCAAGCCAAGTGCCCGAAATCGGCCTTTTGGCCATCGGTGTCATGCTGGCCATGTGCGCTGGCAATGGCGGCATTGACCTGTCGGGTATCGCACTCGCCAATCTCTCGGGCGTCATGTCCGCCGTCATCATGTCGTCCTTCCTGTCGGCGACAGACAACGGGATGGCTTTCAGCCTCGCCTTCATCGCAGGCGCGATCCTCGTGGGTCTTGCTGGTGGCGTCATCAACGGCCTTCTCATCTCCCGGCTGAACATCACGCCGATCCTCTGCACGCTCGGCACGCAGATGGCCTTCATGGGGCTTGCGGTCGTGGTCTCCGGCGGCAAGGCCGTGATGGTTGGCACCCCGGCGCTACTTTCCAGCATCGGCAACGATATGATTGCCGCGGTCCCGATCAGCTTCCTGATCTTCGTGGTGGTCGCCGGCATGGTTGCCGCGCTGCTGCGGTTTACCCCTTATGGCCTGTGGCTGATGCTGATGGGGACGAACCCCAAAGCCGCGGTTTATGCGGGCTTTCCGAAGAACGGCGTGATCGTCGCCACCTATGCGATGTCAGGCATGCTTTCCGGTGTTGCTGGCATCATCATCGCAGCGCGCAACGTCAATGTGAAGTTTGACTACGGCAGTTCTTATCTGCTCATCGCCATCCTTATCACCGTGATGGCCGGCGTGAAGCCCGAGGGCGGCTATGGGCGCGTCGTCTGCGTCGTACTCAGCGCCATAGCCCTGCAGCTCATGTCGAGCCTGCTCAACTTCGGCGGCCTTTCCAACTTTGTGCGCGATTTCGCCTGGGGGCTGCTGCTGCTCACGTTTCTGGCCGTCGGCCGCTACGACATCGCTGGCTTCCTGTCGCTGGGTCGCCGCTCGCAAAACCCTTCGGTGCCTGTCCCTCAAACGCCGAAGTGAAGAAGGAGGGAAAATTCGTGGAGGAGAACATGAAGTCATTTTCGAAAAAGCTTTTGGCTGGAACCACGGTCGCGGCCGTGGCCCTGGTGGGGTCGATCGGCACGCTGGTCGCCCAGGAAAAGCCCGTCATCGCCACCGTGGTCAAGATCAGCGGTATTCCGTGGTTTGACCGCATGAACACCGGCGTGGTCGCCTATCAGGAAGCCAATTCTGATGTCGTTGCAACCCAAAGCGGCCCGGCAACCGCGGATTCTGCGCAGCAGTTGCAGATCGTCAACGACCTTGTTGCCAAGGGCGTCAACGCGCTTGCTGTCGTGCCGATGGATCCGGCAGTTCTGGAAGGCACATTCCAGCGCGCCATGGAGCGCGGTATCGTGGTCGTCACGCATGAAGCGGACAATCAGGTGAATACCAATGCCGACGTCGAAGCTTTCGACAATGCCGACTACGGCGCGGCACTGAATGAGCGCCTGGCCGAATGCATGAGCAAGGAAGGTAAGTGGACTTCCTTCGTGGGGTCGCTCGGTAGCCGCACGCACATGCAGTGGGTCGGTGCGGGCGAGGAGAACGCCAAGAAATATGCGGGCATGACGCTCGTCGATCCGAACAATGAGTCTTTCGACGATGCTAACGGCACCTATGAAAAGGCCAAGGAAATCCTGCGCAAGCACCCGGATATCAAAGGCTTCCAGACCTCGGCCGGCAACGATGTCTTGGGCGTCGGCCGTGCGATCGACGAAGCGGGCCTCAGCGGCAAGGTTTGCCTCGTTGGTACCGGTCTGCCGAACCCGTCCGCCGACCTTCTGGAATCCGGCGCCATTACGGCGATCGGCTTCTGGGATCCGCAAAAGGCTGGCATGGCAATGAACGCGGTTGCCAAGCTGCTGCTGGAGAAGAAGGAAGTGACCGACGGCATGGATCTTGGTGTCGCAGGCTATAACAAGGTCTCGGTCAAGCAGGGCGCCGGCAAGGGTCTGCTGATCCTCGGCAATGGCATGGTCCTCGCCGACAAGGCGACCTACAAGGAACACCTGTTTTAGTTCAGAAAACAGCCAACCGGCCGGGGCATGCCTCCGGCCGGAACCTCCGGCGCGACGATGCGCCGGTCAGCATTTTCGAGGACAATTTCCGTGGTGGCACAAGCACACACCGCGCAGCAATCGGCGGCGCTTCTTGAACTTAGGAACATCCAGAAATGGTTCGGCGGCGTCCATGCCTTGCGCGGCATCGATCTGACGCTGCAGCCGGGCGAAGCATATCATCTTCTTGGTGAGAACGGCTGCGGCAAGAGCACCGTCATCAAGATCATGTCTGGCGCCCATCCGCCGACCTCGGGCGAGATCGTGCTTGGTGGTCAGACTTTTTCATCGCTGACGCCGATCCAATCGCTCGCCGCCGGTATCGAGACCGTCTATCAGGACCTGTCGCTGCTGCCCAATCTAACGGTCGCCGAGAACGTAGCCCTGAACGAGCAGCTGGTAAACGCCAACGGCCGGCTTGCCCGCCTCTTCGACCGCAAGCGGTTAAGGGAAACGGCAGCGCGGGCGCTTGCCGCCGTAGGCCTTCCTACCGACCGCGCCTTTCTGAACACCATTGTTTCCGACCTACCTCTTGCGTCCTGCCAGCTCGTCGCCATCGCACGGGCGATCGCAACCCGCGCCAAGCTCGTCATCATGGACGAGCCGACGACCTCGCTCACGCGTCGCGAGGTCGACAATCTCATTCGTGTCGTCGAGCGCCTGCGCTCCGAAAACGTCGCCGTGCTCTTCGTCACCCACAAGCTGGATGAATGCTACCGCATCGGCGGACACGCCGTTGTCTTTCGCGATGGCCAGTGCGTCGCGCAAGGGCCGATCGAGAATTACAGCAAGAAGGAGTTGGCCGAGTTGATGACCGGCCGATCGATCGACGCGCAGCGCTATCGCACGAGCAAACCATCCGAGGTCGTCCTGCTCAAGGTGGATCATCTGGTCACCGATGGCGTACGGGGGACGAGCTTTTCCGTGAAGAAGGGCGAAATCCTCGGCATCACCGGCCTTGCCGACTCCGGCCGCAACGAGCTCGCCATGGCCCTGACCGGCGTCGTGCCTGCGGCCGGTGGCACCATGACGCTGGATAACAAAATCATCTCCGTGCGCTCGCCCGCCCGGGCAATCGAGCAGGGGATCGGCTATGTGCCCGAGGACCGGCTTGCCGAAGGTCTCTTCCTCGACAAGTCGATCTTCGAAAACGAGATTGCGCTTATCGTTTCGCGTCTTGCCAATTCCTTTGGCGTGGTCGATCGGGACAAGGGACGCGAGATTGCAGCCCGCCTTTCCGAAGAGATGCGGCTCAACACCAAGAACCTTGACCTGGCGGTCGGAGCGCTCTCGGGTGGCAACCAGCAGCGCGTGCTCATCGGCCGCTGGCTGAGCATCGCACCAAAGTTGCTCGTTCTGCACGGCCCAACAGTCGGTGTTGATGTCGGCTCGAAGGACACGATCTACCGCGTCATCCAGGCACTCGCAGAATCGGGGATGGGCCTCATCCTTGTCAGCGACGACTTGCCCGAGCTCCTGCAAAACACGGATCGCATCCTCGTCATGAACAGCGGACGCATCGTCGCAGAACTGGATGCGGCGCAGGCAACCGAAGACCAGCTTTACAAGGCTATGCTGGCAAACACGACGGAGACTGTGCAATGAACGCATCGCGAACCGGCGAACTCGACGGTGGCGCAGGCCCGTCGCGCTCCTTCAGCTTCGGTGAACTCGTGCGCCGCCGCCCGGAGACGATCACCTTCCTTCTGCTGGTGGCTATCTGCACGAGTGTTGCCATCGCCAATCCGGCCTTTCTGCAGCCGTCGACGCTCATCGACATCGGCCGCGCCAGCGTGGTGATGGGGCTTTTTGCGCTGGGCGTCTTCATCATCCTGGCGGCGGGCGGTATCGACGTGTCGTTCACGGCGATCGCGGCTTTCACGATGTATTCAATGACGGTCCTGGTGCAGAGCTACCTGCCCAACTTGCCGATTGTCGTCATCATTCTCATGGCAACGCTCGGCGGCGCGGCGCTGGGTATCGTCAACGGCCTGCTTGTTCACCACCTGAAGGTTCCCTCGCTGATCGTTACGATCGGCACACAGTATCTCTTCCGCGGCTTCCTGCTTTCGTTTATCGGCACGGTTTGGATCATGTCGCTGCCGCCGCAGATGGGTGCCTTCGGCCGGATGCCGCTGTTCCAGATCGAATCTGGCAACGGCGCGCTCATCACGCTGCCATTCTACTTTCTGGTCCTGCCCATTGCAGCGGGCGTGACCTGGTGGATACTCAATCGCACCTTGATGGGGCGCGCCATCTTCGCCGTCGGCGGCAACGCGGACATTGCTAGCCGTCTCGGCTACAGCCTGCGCACCGTTCATGTTTTCCTGTTCGGCTATGCGGGTGCACTCGCGGGTTTAGCCGGCATCATCCACGTCTGCGCCAATCGCCAGGCCAACCCCTTCGATCTGGTCGGCACGGAAATCAACGTCATCGCCGCCGTCGTGCTCGGTGGTGCCCGGATCACCGGCGGCACAGGCACCGTTCTGGGCACCATTCTCGGCGTGCTCCTGATCGTCGTCATCAACAGTGTGCTCGTCATGGTCGGTATTCCCAGTACCTGGCAGAGGCTTGTCGTCGGCAGCTTTATCCTGCTGGCCGCGGCCTTCTTCGTCACGCGTCAGCGCAGAAAATAACCACTCATTCCCGGAGAAAACCCATGAAGAAGTTCCTGAACGATCCCGTCAGTTTCGTCGATGAAATGCTGGAAGGCATCTACAAGGCCCACCCGGCCGTCACCTTTACGGCCGGTGACCTGCGTTGCCTCGTCACGGCGAAGATCAAGCCGGGCAAAGTCGGCATCGCCACCGGCGGCGGCTCCGGTCATCTGCCAACCTTCCTCGGCTTTGTCGGCGATGGCATGCTTGACGGTGCCGCAGTCGGCGGCGTTTTCCAGTCGCCCAGTGCCGAGCAGATGTACCAGGTGACCAAGCATATCGATCAGGGTGCTGGCGTCCTTTACATCTACGGCAATTACACCGGCGACATCATCAATTTCGACATGGCGGCGGAATTGACCGATCTCGATGGCATCGCGGTCAGGCAGGTCGTCGGCAATGACGACGTTGCCTCCTCGGTGGTCGGTGAAGAACACAAGCGCCGCGGCGTTGCAGGCATTTTCTTCATCTACAAGGCTGCTGGCGCGGCCGCCGCCGAAGGCCTTTCGCTCGACGAGGTTACGCGCCTTGCCGACAAGGCGCGCCTACGCACCCGCACTATGGGCGTCGCCCTTTCAAGCTGCGTCGTTCCGGAAATCGGCCATGCCACCTTCTCGATCGGCGAAGACGAGATGGAGATCGGCATGGGCATCCACGGCGAGCCCGGCATCAGCCGCAAGAAACTGGCGCCTGCCGATGCGGTCGTCGACGAGATGATGGACCGCATCTTTGCGGAAACGGACTACAAGCAGGGTGATACTGTTGCCGTGCTGATGAACGGCCTCGGCGGTACGCCGCTGGAAGAGCTCTACATCCTCTTCCGCCGCGTCTCGCAGCTTCTCGAAGCGCGTGGCGTCACGGCCAAGCATGTCTGGATCGGCGAGTTCGCCACCTCGATGGAGATGGCCGGCGCCTCGATCTCTATCCTTCACCTCGACGATGAGCTGGACCGTCTCGTCGCCGCCCCGGCAAATACACCGTTTTTCCAGCACATCGCGGGGTGATGCCATGATGCTTCAGACATTGAACGCAGCAAACCTCATTGACCTCTTCAGGACCTGGAAGGAGCTCTTTGCCAATCAGCGCGAGTTCCTCATCGCACTCGACGGCAAGGTCGGTGACAGCGATCTCGGCATTACCATGAGCAAGGCCTTCGCCGCTGCGGCAGAAGTCCTCGAAGCTGAAGGCGAAGCAGCAGGCATCGCCAAGCTTCTCCGTACCGCCGGAGCGACAATGGCGCGGACCGCACCATCCACCATGGGCACTTTGACGGCGACCGGCTTCCTCCGCGCAAGCAAGGTCGTGGAAGGCAAGGAGACGTTGAATACCGCTGATATGGCCGCATTCTGGCGCGCCTACCGTGATGGGGTCGCCGAACGTGGAAAGGCAAAGGTTGGCGACAAGACCTTGTTGGATGTGCTCGACCCGATCGCGACGACGCTGGAAGCGCAGGCCGCTGCAGGTGCGCCGCTTTCGGCTGCATTGAACGTTACGGCGGATGCCGCCGAAAATGCACTGGAGGTCACCAAGTCCATGGTTGCGCAGCATGGCAAGGCGGCGGCATTCCAGGAAAAGACCGTTGGACTGCAGGACGCCGGTGCGACGGTCGGAGCTTTCATGATCCGCCGCATGGCAGATTTTGTTGCGGGCCGATAGTTTTGGATTGTCCGCCCAGGCCAGTTTGGTGCTGCTGGATTCTTGACGCGTAGAGGCATCCGAATACCTGAACAATATCTATGCCTACGGGGGCGGCCCGCTCTATCGGCGTTTACATGGGAGATTGGTAACCGGGAAGGGATTGGTAAATCGATCCGGCAAACGGGAGTGAAAATCGGAACGGGAGCACGCTTCAACGACGTCACGGCGTCCTCCTGATGTTGACCGCTTGGTACGGCGGCCGCAATGACTATGTTGAGCTGCACCGATGGCACAAATACTGGGCGATAAAATGGACGACAAACTGCAGGGTGGCGCTGCCCATAGCGCGGCAATCCGCGAGCGCGCGCAAGCCGAGATGAAATCTATCGGCATCGATGACGTCTTAATTGGTGTGCTGGTTGATGCGTTTTATGCGCGGGTGCTTCCGCATCCGCAACTCGGGCCAGTCTTTGACGCGAGACTGGCGGGGCGCTGGCCTGAGCATTTGGAGAAAATGAAGAGCTTCTGGTCGGCCGTCGCATTCCGGAGTGGCGCCTATGGCGGAAAGCCGGTTCAAGCCCATCTTGGTGTCGCAAACATGACGCCAGAGCTTTTTCCGCAATGGCTGGAGCTGTTTTCTGCCACGCTCGACGACGTCGTTCCGACTGCGGAAGCCAGAGCCTGGTTTATGACAACCGCTGACCGCATTGCGAGAAGCCTGACGCTCTCGCTTTTCTATAACCCGGCGCTCGATGACCCGGCACTGAACCGGAAATGACGATCCGCAGCCCTAACTGTCGCAAAGATGGCCTGGTTGGGGGGGAGGGAAATCCGGTTGCATCCGCTCGATCAGCAGATACCGCTTGAACTGCGAGACTGCATCGAGCCCGTCAATATCCGGGCGGGGCGGTGAGATCGGCGCCACCAAGCGTGAGGCAACACACGGCGCGGCCTTCGTTGAAGTGCTTGCCAAGCTTTTCATCAGCACTATTTTTGCCTCATGGGCGCAATGCACATCTTCCTTCCAGATGCCTGAAAAGCATTGTCGATCAGCAAGTTTCTGGCGGGAGCTATGGGGCCAGCAGCGAGTGCGTCCGCGAACTTCGCGCTATGGCGCAGCGCCGTGCACTCTGGACAATCGGCGCAGAGACCCATTTTCGTGGACATGGCGGCCAGATCCGCCGGCGCCGGCGAGTGAAACGATCGCGTCAGCCACTGTCTCGGCGGGAATGGCTCCGTAACGCGAGAGAGGTCCGAACAGGAGCGGCGTAAGTGCTGCGAATACCTTCTGGCCGATCTCCTCCCATGCCCGCCGTTCGCTACGGCTGCCGATGAGGAAGCCGGGACGGATCAGATCCACCCGCTCGAAGCCGAGACCGATGACCGCCCGCTCAATAGCGCCTTTGGTCTGGAGATAGAAGCCGGGTCCGCCTGCGCCGGCTGAGGTCACCAGGATGAACTGACGCGCGCCGAGCGCCCGTACGCCCTTCGCGACAGCGAGAACATAGTCGTGGTCTACACGGAACATTGCAGGCTGCGACCCCGCCGTGCGGATGGTCGTGCCAAGGCAGGAGATGGCGATGCTTATGTCTTCAGGCACGAGGCGTTTCAGCAGCGCCTCTGGCGCTTCGCAGAGATCCTCGAAATCGACCGCTTGGCCGGATGCGGACGATCCCTGCCGGACGAGGCTGACAAGTCCGGTGTCGGTACGCCCGGAGATCCGGGCGCTCACGAGGCTGCCTACCAACCCGGTACTGCCGGCAATAAGAACGCGTTGGGTCATGCAGGAAGTTCCTTTGTTCCATGGATGGGTAACCGGTCTGCTCCGTGGTCAGTCCTGTCAACGAACGCCGATGCCATTCGTCACGGTAGCCGTGTTCAAGTGCATCTTGCGCCAGCGGTTCGGCGGCATGCCCTCCCGCTCGCGGAAAGCGCGATAGAAGGACGTGCTATCCTGATAGCCGGGCAGGCGGGCCACTTCATCGATGCCGGTTGCGGGGCCGATCAAGAGGTGGCGGCCGTCGCAGCTGGCTCAGCCTTGCGGTGCATCGGCTACGAACTTGCCTTCATACCGGACGCGAAAGTTGCGGCGTTCGGTCTCTTCCCGGAAGCACAGGAAAATCAGCTCAAGATCATTTTGGTTGTCGTCACGTCCGAGCAGGCAGAGAGTGACAACTGCTGTTTCCAGATAACCACCGCACAACTTGATTGCTGCATTTCTGATTTCGTTGATGCCGAGATCGTTGCGGCTGTCGCTACGCTGGTACGACAGCCAAAAACGTGTCTTCTGCCAGGTCGAGCGCAAGGCATCCGTCACCTGCTCTCTAAAGTCCGCGGCGTTCATGGCTGGCGTCCAGGAGACGGTAAGCTCATGGTCGTTGCCGTATACATTGAAGTACCCGTCGAAATCGCTTCCGCTCGACAGTCGTTGCTCAATCATCTCGAAAGCTGTGGCGTCGGTGATGGAATTTCTGAAAAATATAGCCATGGAACGCCAAAAATGCGGGACGGTAGAGGAAGGCTATGACGATCGGCGCTATGAACGGCGGCGTCACAACCGGAGAAAGACGGCTTTCGCTAAAGAATACCGCTCATAAAGCCGATTTCTTTCAGGGGCTGGTAATGAGGTCCTCTCGCTGAAGCCGCTTTCGAGCAAGCTTGCGCTGGCGGCTGATGGCCTCGGATTTCTGGCGCGCTTTCTTCACTGGCGGCTTCTCAAAGGCTTCCCGCAAACGCATTTCGGGGAATGCACCTTCGCGTTGAAGCTTCTTCTTCAAGACGCGAAACGCTTGATCAATATTGTTGTCGCAAACCGATACCTGCATTTGAAACCTTTTGAAGCTTGCAGTTCCGCACGGGGCAGGGGCAATCTATCGTTTTCGCCGGATTTTGCTAGCGGTGGCACCACGATTTTCCGCGATCAAAAGCGCAAGGATATGTCACTCTTTGCGCCACCAGGATTGCATTGCGCCGATCATTTGGATGATAAAATATTCCCAATTGCAGGTGAATTGGAAGTCAATAGAGAATTATTTTCTTTTTTTGTGGACATTTTTGTGGGTGCGTGCCATACAATAGCCAAATTGCGACGTGGCATCGTGTTTGCGAACTTCAAACGCCGGACGATGCGCACAGTCTACCACTGCGGCGGAATACCCGCCGCCGGGATCGAACAGAACGAAGGAGCGCGCCCTGCTTCCGGAGCCGGGCCTAATAAAATATGGCTTTAAAGAATGACCCGTCGAACCTGGATCGCCCGGTCAAAATCAGCATTAGAAATGTTTTCAAAGTTTTTGGCGAGCGGCCTGAAAAGGCCCTTGAACATCTGAAATCTGGCAAGACCAAATCGGAAATCCACGCGTCGACCGGCTGTTCACTCGGGGTCAACAACGCTAGCTTCGACATCCACGCTGGTGAGATTTTCGTCATCATGGGTCTCTCGGGTTCGGGCAAATCCACCATGCTTCGCCTGCTGAATCGCCTCATCGAGCCGACCGCCGGAACGATCGAGATCGACGGTCAGAACGTCACGCAGATGAGGCGAAGCGAGTTGATTGCGCTTCGCCGGCGTGAGATCAGCATGGTTTTCCAGTCCTTCGCGCTTCTTCCCAACCGTACCGTGATCGACAACGCCGCTTTTGGCCTCGAAGTCGCAGGCGTGGGCGAGATCGAGCGCAAGCAAAGGGCGCGCGCCGCGTTGAAGGCCGTTGGCCTGCAGGGTCATGACGACAGCCGGACCGACCAGTTGTCGGGTGGCATGAAGCAGCGCGTCGGGCTTGCGCGGGCGCTTGCGAGCGAACCTACCATTCTCTTGATGGACGAAGCCTTCTCCGCGCTCGACCCACTGATCCGCGCAGAAATGCAGGACGAACTGGTGCGGCTTCAGGCCGAGCAAAGCCGCACAATCGTTTTCGTCAGCCACGATCTTGATGAGGCGATGCGGATCGGCGACCGCATCTGCATCATGCAGAACGGCGAGGTCGTCCAGGTCGGCACACCTGATGACATCGTGCTGAGGCCAGCCAACGACTATGTTCGCTCGTTTTTCCGCAATGTCGACGTATCACAGGTCTTCCGTGCCGGTGACGTTGCGCGCAACACCCAAGTCACCATTATCGAACGGCAGGGCGTTTCTGCGGCGGCGGCTCTCGATCGCATGGAACATTTCGACAGGGAGGTCGCCATCATCCTCGGCCGCGACAAGACCTATCATGGAATGATCAGCCGCAGTTCTCTTCTGAAGGCCACGAAGGATGGTGCAAGCGACCCCTACCGGCGCGCTTTCCTGACCGGCATTGAGCCGATCCCGGCCGCCGAAAGCCTTTCCAATGTGCTTGGCAAGGTCGCCTCAACCGCATGGCCGGTCCCTGTGATCGATGAAGGCAATCGCTATCTCGGCTCCATCAGCAAATCCGCGCTTCTCGAAACGCTCGATCGCACCAGCTGATCCAACCCGTCCGGAGTATTTCTATGACATTCGACCTTGGTGACGGCGTCGACAGCGTCGTCAATTATATCCTCGACAATCTCAGCCCGGTACTGGATCTGATCGCTCTTGCGATCGGAACCGTGACAGATGCAATCCAAAGCCTGCTTCTGGCTACACCCTTCCCACTTGGCCTTGCAATCTTGGTGCTCTTGGCGCTTTGGCGTGTCGGCATCGGCTTTGCGTTGTTTACCACGCTTTCGCTGCTGCTCGTCGATCATATGGACCTATGGCCGCCGATGATGGAAACGCTGTCGCTGGTCCTTGCCTCGACGCTGGTCGCCATGCTGATCGGTTTGCCGCTTGGCATAGCAATGGCGCGCAGCGACCGTGTGTCGTCGATCGTGCGGCCGATTCTCGACCTCATGCAGACCATGCCGGCCTTTGTCTATCTGATCCCGGCAGCGATGTTTTTCGGGCTCGGAGCCGTGCCAGGTACGATCGCAACCGTCATCTTTTCCATGCCACCCGTCGTGCGCCTGACCAATCTCGGCATCCGCCAGGTGCATGTGGAGTTTGTCGAGGCAGGCCAGGCCTTCGGCTGCACGCAGATGCAACTCCTGTTCAAGGTGCAACTGCCCAATGCGATGCCGTCGATCATGGCCGGTATCAACCAGACGATCATGCTGTCGCTGTCGATGGTGGTCATCGCCTCGATGATTGGCGCCGGCGGCATCGGCAACACTGTATTGACCGGAATCCAGCGCCTCGACGTTGGAACCGGCTTTGAAGGCGGCATCGCCGTCGTCATCCTCGCCGTGATCCTCGACCGGATCACGCAGAGCCTGGGGAAACAGCGCGCTGGGGTTTGGCGTGTTCTTTTTCACCGGGCAGCGCATCGTCGGGCGGTTTCCACCGCCGCGGCCTGAGCCGCACGCACTGCGCTGAAAAATGGCGGTACCCGTCCGCCGGGTGCCAACCTTCCAAAAGGAGCAAAGATGTTCAAGACACTCGCTACAATGAGCCTTGCGGCCGGAATTTTCACCGGCACGTTCGGTCCG
The DNA here is from genome assembly GCF_001426665.1 of Rhizobium sp. Root1334. Classification (GTDB taxonomy): domain Bacteria; phylum Pseudomonadota; class Alphaproteobacteria; order Rhizobiales; family Rhizobiaceae; genus Pararhizobium. The sequence continues at coordinate 150,084 of NZ_LMEY01000003.1, forward strand.
ACCCTGGCGGATGACAAGACGCCGGTGAAGATCGGTTGGGCCGCCTGGTCCGATGCCGAATTCGTCACCAAGCTTGCCGCGAAACTTATAGAGGACGAACTCGGCCATAAGGTCCAGCTCGTCCAGACCGACGTTGCACCTTTATATCAAGGTGTCAGTCGAGGCGATATCGACGTCATGATGATGGCTTGGTTGCCGCAGACCCATGCCGACTATTTTGCCAAAGTGAAGGACAAGGTGGCGACGCTTGGAACCGTTTATGACGGCGCGAAACTCGGCTGGGTTGTTCCAAAATATATACCCGAAGATGCCATCGCCTCGATCGAGGATCTCAAGAAGGATGACGTAAAGGCAAAACTCAAGGGCCGGGTTGACGGCATCGATCCCGGGGCGGGCCTAACGCGCCTCTCGGAGATGACCGTCAAGGATTATGAGCTGGACGGCTACAAGCTGCAGATTTCCAGCGAAGCCGGAATGCTGACGACGGTCGACCGGGCTATCCGCAAGCAGGAATGGTTCGTCGCAACGTCCTGGAGTCCGCATTGGATGTTTGGCAAGTACGAACTTCGCTACCTTGCCGATCCGAAGGGCTCACTTGGGGCCGCAGAGCATGTTGATGTGCTGGCGCGAAAGGATTTTGAAAAGGACAATCCGAAGGTCGCGCGCTTCCTGTCGCGAATGAAACTGCCAATCGGCGATCTTGAAGCCGCGATGTTCAGCGCGCAGGAGACCTCCTACGAGAAGGCCGTCGATCAATACATTGCAGACCATCCGGAACAGGTGAAGGCCTGGCTGAACGAGCAGGAAGGCTAACCGTCCCTGTCACCATCCGGCGCAAACGGGCAGGCATGCTTCGCGAAGGCCCGTGGAGCGTGCCCCCCAGAAAAGAAAGGACCTACGCGAATGTATCTTTATGACACTCTCAAGTCTCCAGCCCTTACCGAAAGCGCAGACGATACCATCGGCGGCCGTATTTCACTTGCGCGTGATGCGCTCGGCATTTCCGTGGAAGAGATTTCCGCCGTTGCCGGTGTCACTGTGGACACTTGGACCAACTGGGAAAATGACCGCTCCGAGCCGCGCGCCAATCGTCTCGACATGCTCGCGCGCATCCTCCAGGTCAACATTATGTGGCTTCTGGGTGGCGGCAACCAGACGGCTGAGGCAGGCGCTAGCGCGGAGTTGCCACGCTAAAAGCCCATTGTTGGTTTGCGCCATGAAAGCAGCGCGGTTCATGCCCGGCAAGCCGGGCTGGCAATAGAGAGAAGGAGAGTTCTAAAGGCGGCGTGCCCAGGAGGAGGATAGCTCCCTCACAGGACCCGAGCTGTTTAATCCATCACGGCGTCCATGGGCTTTTTAAGGTCCTTGGTAAAGTCGCAAAGGTCCCGGCTTATTTCGGCAATCTCTTCGAAGAAGGCACCGTTATAGTCGTTCCGGTAGGTGATGAAATATTCGAGTTTCGGCAGCTCGAATTCGGACTTCATCACGTGAAGGCGCCCATCATCGACATATCGGCTGAAAAACGCTTTCGGCAGGATGGTGATGCCGAGGCCATAGGCGGCAAGCTCGGCCAGCGCTGCCATATTGTTGCAGGAAATCGTCTTGCCGAAGGGTAGGCGGGGGTTGTCGATCACATCGTGAAGAATGGGCCGCAGCATCGAGCCCGCCGATTGAATGAGAAGAGGGTATCGCAGCATCTCCTCCTTCGTCAGCACCTCGGTCCCGTTGTAGATTTTCGGGCTGCACATCCAGACCAGTTCGATTTCCCCCAACCGCATGTTGATGAACTGCGGGTGCTGGCTGATGCGTGGACATATCACGAAGTCGATCTTGCGCTCGGTCAGGCGGTCGAGAAGACCAGCAGTAAGATCAATTTCGGGTTCCAGCGAAATTCCCGGATACCTGTCGAGAATGGTTGCCATCAATTCCGGCAACCATGACAAGGCCACGAGGTCCGTTACGCCCAGCCGGAACCGGAAGGGCGGCGCGTTCGACGTGCGCGCGGTGAGCGTCAAACGGTCGTACAGCCGCAGCATCTGCTCGGCGATATCGCGGATGTCGCGTCCCTTGCTGGTCAGAACGGATTGCCGGCTGCTGCGATCGAACAGCGGCGCGGAGAAGCGGCCTTCAAGTTCGCCGATACGTTTGGAAATCGTCGATTGGGTCACGTTCAGGTAGGAGCCGGCCGCCTCGAAGCTGCCAAGCGTCGCGACCCAATAAAGGGCTTCCATCTGTTTCAGAGTGAACATCGGTTCTCATGAACTAAAGCGATTTAACTGCAGTAGAAAATATCGCTTTTTTGCATTGCTTGGCAAGCGTAACCTTTTCTCGAGGTGAGCAGCCGAGGAGATGGCTGCCAAGGAGGATTATATGACGATAGTAGAGTACCCGGTGATCGCGCAGATCGCGCCAGAACTGATTTCCGAATTTCGCGGTGTCGCCACCTCCATCATCAGTGACAACATGGCACGTCTGCCGGGCGCAACTGGGATCCTACCTTATCACAAGGGCGGCCAACTGGTCGGCACGGCATTGACCGTCAAGACCCGCAATGGCGACAATCTGGCCATCCACGCCGCCCTGAAGATTGCCCGGCGCGGCGACGTGATTGTCGTTGATGGCGGAGGCGATATCAGCCAGGCGCTGATCGGCGAAATCATTCTCGCGCATGCGGAATCGATCGGCGTGGCCGGGTTCGTTCTTGATGGCGCGATCCGCGACGTCGCGGCGATCCGGGCTTCCGACTTGCCCTGCTATGCCCGCGGAATCACCCACAAAGGTCCTTACAAGAACGGCCCGGGCTCCCTCAACGTGCCGGTTTCCATTGGTGGCCTGGTGGTGCATCCGGGTGACCTCATCGTTGGAGACGACGACGGGATCGTGGCGCTTGCACCGCAAGCTGCCCGGGACCTTTTGCCGGCAATCCGGGCCCAGGAGGAACGGGAGCGTATAAAAATCGCCGGGTTCAAGGAAGCGCGACTGCAACTCGTAAAGTCTTGATCCTTATCAAAATTCCATCGACAATGAGGAGAACGTCGTTGAATTTCTGGAAAACCATAGCGGTGGTCACATCGGCCACTTTGATTGCTCCGCTGAACCCCGCATCCGCCCAGGACGCCACCGCAGTGGCGATCGTCCTGCCAGCCGGGCCGGATCGCCTCGATCCATGCGAGACGCCGCGTTCGGTGATCGGCCGTATCATCAAGCAGAACGTTGTCGAGACATTGGTCGAGCTTGATTATGACAAGCATACGACCCTGCCGCGCCTCGCGGAAAGCTGGGAACAGACCGCACCGACTGAATGGGTCTTCAAGCTGCGCCAGGGCATCACGTTCCATGACGGTACGCCGTTCGATGCGAAAGCGGTCATTCACTCGCTGGAACGCACCAATGATCCGGCGCTCACCTGCATCACGCGGACCAAATATCTGGATGGTACCGATATCAAGGCAACTGAGGTCGACGCGCATACGGTGAAATTCGCCACCAAGACCGCTGTTCCCATCCTGCCGACATTGCTGGCGCAGTTGACGATCTCGTCGGTGAAGACGCCGAAGGGTGAATACACAGCCGACCCGATCGGCACAGGTCCCTACAAGTTCGATCACTGGACGCAGGGCGAAAATGTCGGCCTTGTGCGCAACGACGCCTATTGGGGCGAAAAACCGGTGATCGACAAGGCGACCTATGTCTGGCGCTCCGAATCGTCAGTCGCGGCAGCGATGGTCGAAACCGGCGAAGCCGATCTTGCCTTCTCGATAGCGCCGCAGGATGCAACCAACCCGGAAACCGACAAGGTGTATCCGAACTCCGATAGCGCCCTGTTCCGGCTTTCCGTGGATATCCCACCGCTCAACGACGTTCGCGTCCGCAAGGCCATCAATCTGGCGATCGACCGACAGGCTTTCCTCGGCAGTATTATCAGCGACAAGGCCGAGCTTGCCATGCAGCAGGTCGGGCCAAGCGTGTTGGGTTTCAATGCCAACCTGAAGCCGTGGCCCTACGATCCGGAACAGGCCAAGGTATTGTTGGCTGAAGCGAAAGCCTCTGGCGTCGATGTGGATCGTGAAATCCGGATGATCGGCCGCCCTGCGATGTTTGCCAACAGCAACGAGTTCGTGGAAGCGGCGGCAGAAATGCTGCGCAGCGTCGGTCTCAACATCAAGCTCGACAATCTGGAGATGACGCAGTGGCTGAAGATGGCGAACAAGCCTTTTGCCGAGGATCGTCAGCCCAATATCTTCCTGACGATGCACGACAACAATAGCGGCGACGCAGCCTTCACCGCATTCTTCAAGTACCATTCAAACGGCCGCCAGAGCGAGCTGCACGATGCTGACCTCGATGCCCTGATCGTCGATGCCGGCACGCAATCCGGCGCCAAACGCGCGGAGCAATATAACGAGGTGTTCCGCCGTATCTATGAGGATATCGTCGCCGACGTGCCGCTCTTTCACATGGTCAACTACATGCGGGTGGGAAAACGGCTGGATTTTACCCCGACGATCGCCAACGCCGTCGAACTGCAGCTCGCGCGGCTCAAGCTGAAATAACATGCAAGGGTGGCGAGCGGTGAACGCTCGCCGCCAATCTCAATGGGTGCCGAACCGCCGGCTTGATGCCGGTGACGTTCAATCCCCGATCCACATCCGGCGGAGGAGGCTGATATGGGTTCATTCATTTTTAAACGGTCATTGCAGAGCGTCTTTTCGCTGCTTGTGCTGATCGTTCTGGTCTTCTTTCTGGCGCGCATGACCGGTTCGCCTGCCGATCTCTATCTGCCGCAGGATGCGTCCGCCGAGATTCGTCACCAGTTCAATGAGCAGTTCGGCTTCAACGATCCGCTCTATGTCCAGTTCGGTCATTTTCTCTGGGGATTGCTGCATTTCGACATGGGGCAGTCCCTGCAGTTCTCGCGCCCTGCCGTAGATGTCGTGCTGCAGGCCTTTCCGACCACGCTGACGCTCGCGGCCATCACGATGCCGCTGGTCATCCTCGTTTCGGTGATCACCGGTTCGCTGGCTGCATTTCGTCCCGGCGGCGTCTTTGACCGCCTCGCCAGCTTCATTTCGCTCATCGGCGCCAGCACGCCCAATTTCTGGGTCGCCATTGTCGGCGTGCTGGTCTTTGCCGTGACACTCCGGGTCTTGCCGACATCGGGCACCGGGACGCCATTGCACTGGATTCTGCCCGTCGCCGTCCTGATGCTGCGGCCGACCGGCGTTCTGGTCCAAGTCGTGCGCACGTCGATGATGACGGCGCTGTCCTCCGCCTACATCAAGACGGCTCGTGCCAAAGGCGTCGGCTCGCGGGCGATCGTCTTCGTCCATGCGCTTCGAAATGCGCTTCTGCCGGTGATCACCGTGGCCAGCGACCAGGCTGCCGGTATCGTCAACGGCGCCGTCATCGTCGAAACCGTGTTCGGATTTCCAGGGATCGGCAAGCTGATGATCGATTCCGTCATGCTTCGGGATTTTGCTGTCATCCAGGCTGCTGTCCTGGTCACTGCCCTTGCCGTCTTCGTCATCAACATCATTGTGGATATCACCTATGCACTCGTCGATCCACGCATCCGGTACAGCTGAGATGGCCGCGCCCGTTTCACTTACCGTCCAGCCCACCGGGTCATCGGGAGGCTTCAAGGAAATCCTCGGTCTGCTCTGGCAGGACAAGGTCGCCACGGTTTCGGCTGCCCTGCTCGTCATCGTGCTTGCCTGTGTTCTTCTTGGCCCCTGGCTGCTTGCCGACCAGGCACGCGCCGTCAATCTCATGGCCCGCAACGCACCACCATTCTCGATCAGCAAGGGCTGGATGTTCTTCCTTGGCGCCGATGCGCTCGGCCGCAGCCTGCTGGCCCGCATTGTCGTCGCCAGCCAGAACACCATAGTCATCGCCGCAAGTGCTGTGCTGCTTTCGATGATGATCGGCGGCATTCTCGGGCTCGTCGCCGGATATAAAGGCGGATGGGTCAGTGCCCTGCTTCTGCGTCTTGCCGATGCGATCATGAGCTTTCCGTCAATGCTTCTGGCAGTCATCGTGCTGTTCGTGTTCGATCCCGGCATCACGAATGTCATTCTCGTGCTTGCCGTTTCTCGCATACCGATCTTCCTCAGGACCGTTCGCGCCGAAGTGCTGGAAATCAAGGAGCGGATGTTCGTCACCGCCGCGCGAGCGATGGGAGCCCGGACGGACCGGATTCTTCTCAGGCATATCGCCCCCATGGTCCTGCCGACGGTGATCAATCTCGCAGCGCTGGAAATCGCCTTCGTCATGTTGGTGGAGTCCGGCCTAAGCTTTCTGGGCATCGGCATTCAGCCGCCAGAAGTAACCTGGGGCCTGATGGTCGCGGACGGCCGCAACTATCTGGGGTCGGCCTGGTGGCTGGCTTTCTGGCCGGGTGTGGCGATCATGCTCGTCACCATGGCCCTCAATCTCCTTTCAAACTGGCTTCGCGTCGTGACCGATCCGGTCGAGCGCTGGCGCCTCCAGACATCGGTAGGCAGACATGACTGATCAGCCACTTCTCGAAATCAAAAACCTGAGCATCAGCTTTCCCAGCCGCCGCGGCGTTGTTCATGCCGTCGACGACGTGAGCTGGTCGGTCAAACCCGGCGAAACGCTTGCCATTCTCGGCGAGAGCGGATCAGGCAAGAGCGTTAGCGCTTCCGCGGTTCTCGATCTCGTCGACGCGCCACCAGCCGTGATCTCCAGTGGACAGATCCTGTATCGCGGCCGCGATTTGCTGAAGGTGCCGCGTGACGAACGCCAGGCCATCAATGGCCGCAAGATATCCATGATCTTTCAGGATCCCCTGGCCGCGCTCAACCCGGTCTATCCGATCGGCTGGCAGGTGGCGGAAACCCTACGGGTCCACGGCGTCGACAGCAAGACCGCGCATGCACGCGCCATCGAACTGCTTCACAAGGTGGGGATCGACGATCCGGAGCGGCGGGCGCGGCAATATCCTCATCAGTTTTCCGGAGGCCAGCGGCAACGCATCATGATCGCTTCGGCGATCGCGCTCGAACCGGACCTGCTGATAGCCGATGAACCGACCAGCGCCCTTGACGTGACCGTCCAGGCGCAGGTCCTCGACCTTCTGAAGTCCTTGCAGGCAGAAAACGGGATGGGCCTTGTTCTCATCACGCATGATCTCGGCGTTGTCGAAAAGGTCGCCGATCGTGTCGTGGTCATGCAGAACGGCCGGGTCGTGGAGACCGGGGCTGCACGCGCCATTATGACATCGCCGTCTCACCCCTACACGCGCAAGCTTCTCGATGCGATGCCCGGGCGGCATGGCTTCGAAACTCAGGCAGTGGCGAGCGAAACGCGCCGCACAATCCTGGAGGTTCAGGACGTGTCGCGCATCTACGGTGTCCAGCCGGGCAAAGCGAAGGATGCAGGACCGAAAGCAATTCGCGCGGTCGATAATGCAAACTTCGTGCTGCGCAGCGGAGAGACATTGGGCATCGTCGGCGAGTCCGGCTCGGGAAAATCGACACTGGCACGTATGCTTCTCGGCCTCGAGCCACCAACCAGCGGCACGATCCGTTTCGACGGCAAGGACATGAACGGCATGTCGGCGTCAGAGGCCTTCAAGGTGCGGCGCCGGATGCAGTTCGTTTTCCAGGATCCGACGGCATCGCTCAATCCGCGGATGACCATCGGACAGATCGTTTCCGAACCGTGGGCTATCCATGCAGGTGTCCTGCCGAAGAAGGAATGGCGGGGAAGGGTGATCGAGCTTCTGGAACGCGTTGGCTTGAAGCCGGATCATATCGACCGCCATCCGCATCAGTTTTCCGGCGGTCAGCGGCAGCGCATCGCCATTGCCCGGGCGCTGGCGCTTCAGCCAGAAGTCATCGTCTGCGACGAGGCCGTCTCCGCGCTTGACGTTTCGGTGCAGGCACAGGTCATCGATCTGTTGAAAACGCTGCGTCGCGATTTCGGTCTGTCTTATATTTTCATCGCCCACGATCTGGCTCTCGTGCGGGATTTTGCAACCTCCGTCATCGTCATGTATCGGGGCCAGATCGTCGAGCAAGGGCCGACAACCAATATCTACACCGCCCCGCGGCACGACTATACCAAGCGGCTGCTGGCCGCGAGCGAGGTCCATTTGCCGGATGCGGCATGAGACCGATGCCGCGTGACGCACCTCTTCGGCCGGCATCGCTCGCCGGCCTGTTTCTTGTTTGCCTGAAGATCGGCCTGCTCAGCTTCGGCGGCGGCCTGTCAGGTTGGCTCTACCGCGAGTTCGTCGAGCAGAAACGCTGGATCGATGCCGACGACTTTACCAGCAGCCTGGCGATTTCGCAGATGCTCCCCGGCGCCAACGTCATCAACCTCGTCGTCTGTATGGGAGAGCAGTTGCGCGGGCCTGCCGGGGCGGTTGCCGGTGCATTCGGCTTCCTCATCGGTCCGTTTTTCGCGGCCATCGGCCTCAGCGTGCTGATCGATTCGATCGCCAATGTCGGACCGTTGGAGGCGGCGTTGGCCGGGGTCGCCGCAGCCGCGACCGGCCTACTCATCGTGATATGCTGGCACGGTGTCCGCCGCGCATCCCGTCATCTTCCGGGGCTGGCTGTGGTTTTGGCCGTCGCCGTGACGGTCGGGGTTCTGGACTGGCCGCTTATGGCCGTTGTCGCCGTCGCCGCTCCCGTCAGCATTGCTCTCAGCTGGAACCGCGCGGGGAAGCCCGATGCGTGACGATCCGCTGCTTGGCCTGGTCATGGTCTTCGTGCCGTTTTCGCTGATTTCCATCGGAGGCGGTGCCAGCATCATCGCCGGGATGGAAAATCAGGTTGTGACGGCCCGGGGCTGGTTAAACGCCCAGCAATTTCTGGAACTCTTTGCCATCTCGCGCGCCGCGCCCGGACCCGGCGTAATGCTTGCCACGCTTGTCGGCTGGAAGCTGGCTGGCTGGTTGGGGGCTATCGTCGCCTCGCTCGCACTCTTCGTCCCGTCGTCGCTGCTCTGCTACACGGTGTTCAGGGTATCGAACGCGCATCGCGACAAACGATGGCATCGCGCCATGCGTGAGGGGCTTGCTCCTGTCGGGACCGGATTGATCATCGCAGGAGTGATTTCCATCTTCGGGTTGATGGGCACCTGGCAAGCTGGAACGATCGCGGTTGCCGCCGCCGGCGTGCTGAGTTTCCTCCCCCGTGTCCCGACACTTGTCATCATATCCATCGGCGGAATGGCATCCTTGATGATCTACAATTTCTGAAGCGGTTGAAAACACGTGGGCCGCTCTGATCCCATCAAGACCTCCACCTTTACTGGCATAAGGTTTCCAGCCGCCGTTTTTCTGACGGAGATCTCTGTCGATTTTCCTGAAGGTGTTTCGCTTTTTCCTGAGAAGATGTCATTGATGATGTGCCGTTTGTAACTGGCGGCGCCCTGATTTGGTTGAGTATTGGTGGAACCGCGAGCCGCATTGACACAGGGCGGGTGGAGAGATCCCGGTGATCACGCGGCATGGTAGCCATGGCGTGTGCTTGACAGGTTCCGTTAAAAGAATGCAAGGTTAGTGATAGTGCAGGTCTAGACCTCACAAGAAATGCCCCGCTCAACGAATGTTGATGACGATCCGGAGTTCGCACCTCCTGGAACAGGGTCCTAGCGAAACTGGCCAAAAGCCAGTTCAACTATGGAGCTGACAGGGCATGGATACCAATACTCTCTTTCATGATGGACTTCGCTATGGCTGTGCTTGGGAAACCCCATCCGCACAGTGTCTGTTCGACCGCAGGTCCCGCGACACCCACAGCGCGCAGCAGGCGGACATCAGGGCAAGGACGCCAGGAAATCGTCGCGCGGCAGTGACCCGACTGACCGGCACGCGCCCTCCGAACCGATTCAGCACGTTCGTCTCTAGAACCCGGCGGCATGTTCTTCGAATGCGCCTTGGCCGTTATGTCCGCAACTGGCAGCGTTATCCGCTTCAGGCATGAGCTTGGCTCCGGCATAGCCCTGTGCCCCGATGGCTATGCCGAAATGCCTGATCGGCAGGGGTGCAACCCAAAGCGAAAAGCTTGCAAAGGTACGGAGGAGTTTACCTTGGCATATAAGAAAGAGGAAAGTGCATCCCACACGCGTCCGGAAGATGAAAGGCTCAGCGTTGGAGCCAATCTCGCCTATGGGCTTCAACATGTTTTGACGATGTATGGGGGCATCGTTGCTGTACCGCTCATTCTCGGACAGGCGGCCGGGCTCGACACGAACGACGTCGGCCTGCTGGTCACGGCGTCGCTTTTTGCCGGTGGCCTTGCCACCATCCTTCAGACGATCGGCCTGCCATTCTTCGGCAGCCGCCTGCCGCTGGTGCAGGGTGTCTCGTTCTCGGGCGTCGCGACGATGATCGCGATCTCCGGCAACGGCGGCATTCGGTCCATTCTCGGGGCGGTCATCGTGGCGTCAGTGATCGGCCTGCTGATCACGCCGGTGTTTTCGAGGATCACCCGTTTCTTCCCGCCGCTCGTCACCGGGATAGTCATCACGACCATCGGCCTGACGCTGATGCCGGTCGCCGCGTTCTGGGCGATGGGCGGCAACAGCAGCGCGCCGGATTTTGGAAGCCCCGGCAACATCCAGCTCGCCGCAGCGACCCTTGCCATCGTGCTGCTGCTCAGCAAGCTTGGAAGCGCCTCGATTTCGCGGCTGTCCATCCTGCTTGCGATCGTGATCGGCACCGGGATTGCCTATGTCGCCGGAATGACCGACTTCTCGCAGGTGGCGAACGGCCAATTCTTTGCCCTTCCGGCGATCTTCCACTTCGGTTACCCGACCTTCGAACTTGCGGCGATTATCTCCATGTTCATCGTGATCATGGTGACACTCGTCGAGACGTCGGCGGATATTCTGGCCGTCGGCGAGATCGTCGAGACCAAGGTCGATTCCCGGCGTCTCGGGGATGGCCTTCGGGCCGATATGCTGTCGAGCATCATCGCCCCCGTCTTTGGGTCATTCACACAGAGCGCGTTCGCCCAGAATGTCGGACTGGTTGCCGTGACCGGCGTGAAGAGCCGGTATGTGGTGGCGACAGGGGGGCTCTTCCTGGTTGCCCTCGGCCTCTTGCCGGTGATGGGCCGCGTCGTCGCTGCGGTCCCAAGCTCCGTCCTCGGCGGCGCCGGGATCGTGCTTTTCGGCACGGTGGCAGCAAGCGGCATCCGCACCCTCTCGAAGGTAGACTATAACAACAACATGAACCTGGTGATCGTGGCAACGTCCATCGGGTTTGGCATGATCCCGATAGCGTCTCCAGGTTTCTACGAGCATTTCCCGGCCTGGTTTGCCACGATATTCCATTCCGGTATCAGTTCCGCCGCGTTGATGGCAATCGCCCTCAACCTGCTGTTCAACCACATCAAATCCGGAAACTCTGATCAGCAGTCCGTGTTCGTCGCGGGGGTCGAGCGGAGCATCCGCTACCAGGATATCGCCCGGCTTCACGATGGCGACTACTTCCTCAACGGCAAGCTCTATGACGCCAAAGGCGCCGAGATCCCGATGATCCTTGAAGCCGCCCACTAAACCACTTGCGCGGTAAACGGTCCGGCTCCAGCCAGGCGCTGACCCGGACCACAATTTTCCACCTTATAAAAGGAGATAGAATGTCAGAAGAATACGAAACACAACGCCTGCTCGATGCCTTGTTCGGCACGATGGAAGCCGGGATTATCCCGACCACGGAACTTGGTGTTGCTGCGGGTAACAAGGTCTTTGGCGCGGCACTGCTGCGCAAATCGGACCTCTCCACGGTTCTCGTGGAAACCAACAACGAGACAGAAAACCCGCTGTGGCATGGCGAGGTGCATGCCTTGAAGCGGTTCTATGAGATGCCGCAATGCGACCGGCCGGATTCGAAGGATCTCATCTTCCTGTCGACCCATGAGCCGTGCTCGATGTGTCTTTCGGCAATCACTTGGGCCGGCTTCGACAATTTCTTCTACTTCTTCAGCCACGAGGATTCCCGCGACGCTTTTGCCATTCCGCATGACCTGAAGATCTTGAAGGAGGTCTTCACTCTGGAGCCCGGCGGCTATAACCGGACAAACGCCTTCTGGAACGGGAAATCAATCCACGCGCTGATAGATCAGGCGCCGGAGCCGCACCGTTCGCATCTGAATGAACGGGCTGCCGCCATTAGCCGCAAATATGACGACCTCTCTGTCATCTACCAAGCGGGCAAGGACGGCAACGCGATCCCCCTCAGCTGATCTTTGTTTTCGCGTGGGCGCGTTGCCGGCGGGCTTTTCTTCTGGCGGCGCGTCGAACGGTTTCATAGTGGTTCGGGTAGCCAGACAGGCGCCTGCCCGATTTTAGGGGAAGTGAGCGATCCGGCGCCCCAGTTCTTGATATGCACTCTCAATGCCGGTCGAGGGCTATCTGGAACAGGGGGAACTGGCCTCATTGTTCACGGATGATGGCAGAGCCGTAACGCCGACCTGTGCGGCATAAGTTGGTCAGCGTCTCTCTTGCTGAGGAACCTCTAGGCCGATTTCCGTAGCATCAATTCAGCCTTGAGCAGGATGCGGTCCTGGCTGAGCAGGACGTCGTCGCCCTGTGCGTCCTCGCCGAGTTGCTTGAAAAGCAGCCCGATGGCAAGCCTGCCGATTTCCTTGTAGTTCTGGGCGACGGTTGTAATCGGCGGGCAGGTGTATTGCGAAAGGGGATGGTCATCATGACCAGCGACACGGATGTCGCAACCTGGGCCGTGGCCGACTTTGAGGCCTTTTTGCCAAGCCGCGGCCAGCACGCCAAATGCCAGACGGTCGTTGGCGCAAACGATTGTCTTGGTTGGTAGATGCGAAAGCGTATCGAACAGGGACGAGGCCTCTTCCATCGCGAAACGTTCGAAGTCCCATGTCGCGACGGTGGAAAGCGTGATCAGTTCAGGCGTCAGGCCGAACCCCTTCATCGCTTCGACATAGGCATTCCGTCTCTCGATCGCGTTGATGTTGACTTCCGGCATGCCGAAATAACACGGAGGCTCGCCCGACCGGCAGAGATAATCGACAATCAGGCCAAAGCTCTGGCGGTTGTCCGTACCGACAAACGCGGCCTTGTCATCCAGCGGCGTGTCCACGTAAACGAGGGGGATGTCTCTTCCGAGTTGCTCAAGCGTCGAGCTACCGGTTTGCCGGCCGATGGGCGCAATGATCGCTCCCGCTACGTTCATCGATCGAAAAGTCTTGATTGCTTCCTCTTCGATCTCTGGCTTTCCATCCGAAGAGAGCACGAATGCCAGAAAGCCCGCTTCGTTGGCCATGATCTCAATGCGTCTGGTCAGTGCCATGAAGAATGGATCGAGGGTATTGGGAATGACGATGCCGATAATGTTGCTGCGCCGGCGGTTGAGATTGACCGCAAACATGTTGGGCCGGAAACCGGACTTCTTGAGTGCCTCTTCGATGGTATCGCGAGTTTTGCGTCGCACCGAGGTGGGATCGTTGAAATACTTCGATACGGTAGGGCGCGACAGGCCGACGAACTCCGAGAAGTCCTCCATTGTCTTAATCGCTTTGGCCAATCGTCATACTCCGTCGAGTTATAGGCAAACGTCTCTCTACCAAGGCCGATGAAAAGAGCCCGCAAGATCGGCTCCGGTCATCGATCCTTGGTCTTAACCGTTCGGTCTGCTTTAGAAAAGCGGGAATGAGCGATCTCATTCCGGCGGTGCCTCAGCCGTCGAAATACTGCACTTTCATGGTCGCGGGATCGCTTGGCTTGGCCAGGAAACATGGCACCATGTCCGCAAGCGGCAACCTGTGTGTCACGAGCTGAGACATTCTGGTCCTGTCACCGGCAAGCACCGACAAGGCCTGCGGGATGTTGCGGTTGAGAGAATGGGAACCAACCAGTTTCAGCTGCCGCCTGAAAATCTCAAACGGTGAAACGGACACCCGGGTTTCCGGAGCGCAGACACCGAACACCAAGCCGGTACCACCATCGGCCACCAGATCCGGCATTCCTTCCACGACGCTTGGAATGCCCGTCGCGTCGGCCACTAGGTCGAAGCTCTGCTTGCGCGACAGCAATTCCCCGGAACCGGAGCTGACGGGCGCGAAACCAAGATCGGCAGCGAATGCCAGGCGATCCTCGTTGATATCTGCAAAGGTGACCGTATCTGCCCCGGCAGATTTCAACGCGAGGCCGAGCAGCAGCCCGATCGGTCCTGCACCAAACACCAGTGCCTGCGAAGGCGCGCTTGCCTTGTCCGTGATGCCTGCGGCCCCGAGCCCGTTTAACACGCATGCCAAAGGTTCAGCCAAGGCCGCGAGATCGTACGGCATGTCGCCGATATCGTGCAGGTGGTCGGCGCGCACGATGCTGAACTCGGAAAATCCGCCGTCATGGGAAACCCCATAGGCCTTGAGATCGCGGCAGAGATTGGTCAAACCTTTCTGGCAAGCCGGGCATGTGCCGCAGGGGAGATTCGGGTCTACGGCGACACGGCATCCGGCGCGCACGCACGTGACGCCGGATGCGACCTCCAGAACCTCTCCAGCAAACTCGTGGCCGGGGATCAGCGGAAAAGCGCCCGCGCCATAGCGCGCGTGGAGGACGTCGATGTCCGTATGGCAAAGCCCCGCCGCCTTGACGCGAATGAGCGCATGGCCCGGGGGGATGGAGCCGACACGGACCTCCACCAGGGTCGCCTTTCCCTTTTCGACAAACTGGATCGCCTTCATGATTATGCTCCTCAGCTCATCCAGTTTCCGCCATCGACATTGTAGGTCTGCGCCAGAATATAATTGCTGTCCGCTGACGCGAGAAAAACCGCAAGCCCCTTGATGTCGTCCGGCGTGGCGAAACGGCCGATCGGCACGGACTGGGCGACCTGCGCCTTTTTCTCGCCGGGTGCGAGGCCCTCCCACTCCGCGAACTTGGCATCAACGATGTCCCAATGCTCGCCATCGACGACACCAGGTGCGATCGCATTGACATTGATGCCGTGCTTGACGAGCGCAAGGGCTGCCGACTGGGTGGCAGAGATGATGGCCGCCTTGGATGCGCAGTAGAGTGTGACAAGCGCTTCGCCACGGCGTCCGGCCTGGCTTGCCATATTGATGATCTTGCCGCCGCGGCCTCGGGCAATCATGACGTTGGAAACTGCTTTCATCATGAACAGCGGCCCTTTGAGATTGACGTCGAAAACCCGGTCGTAGCTGCTTTCGGTGATGCCCTGGATCGGCGCCATGTCGAAGATGGCGGCGTTGTTGACGAGAATATCGATACCTCCGAAGCGCTGATCGACGTCGGCGACGGTCGCATCGATGCTCGCAAGGTCGGTGACATCAAGCCTGATGGCCGTGGCAGCTGGACCGATTGCGGCTGCAGCCTCCAAGGCCCGATCGATATTGATGTCGGCAATGATGACTTTGGCGCCCTCGGCGGCAAAGGCCTCGGCGAAGCCCAAACCGATACCGCGTGCACCACCCGTGATCAGCGCAATCTTGTTCTGCAGTCTCATGAAGGTTTCCTCCGCGGTTAAGACGTTCGCCACCGCATAATGTTGTCTTGGAAGGTCTTTGAGGGGGGGCGAAGGGAGCCCGGAACCATCTCCGGGCTCCCTCCGGGAGGGGCTGCGCTCAAAGCGCAGCCTTTGGCTTACTTGATATAGCCGGCGCGCGTCATCTCGCGCTCCGCCTGGGTCTGGGATGCGTTGAGTGCATCCTCGACGGATTGCTGTCCCGAAAGTGCTGAGCTGATCTGCTGGCCGACGAATGTTCCAAGTGCCTGGAACTCCGGAATGGCCACGAATTGAACACCGGTATAGGGAACCGGATCCTTCGTGGGCTTTGCCGGATCGGCGGACATGATGGCTTTCAGAACAGTGTCCGCAAACGGGGCTGCCTGCTGGTATTCCGGCAGGGCGTAAGTCGATTTGCGGGTGCCCGGAGGAACCGCAACCCAGCCTTCGGACTCACCGACCATCTTCACGTATTCTTTCGAGGTCGCCCATTTGAGGAACGACTTGGCCACATCGGCTTTCTGCGACGTTGCCGGTATCGCGAGGTCCCAGGACCAGGACCAGCTAGAGCCGTTCGGTGTTACCGCAACCGGCGAACGTGTAAAGGCGATCTTGTCGGCGACCTGGCTCTGCTTGGGGTCGAAGACGCGGCCGGCAGCCGAGGTGGCGTCGATCCACATCGCGCATTTTCCGCTGGCAAAGAGCGTCTGGTTTTCGTTGAACCCATTTGCCGTTGCGCCGGGCGGGCCGTATTCGTTCAGAATCTGAACATAGTCGGTCACGGCGTTCTTCCATGGCTCGGAATTCAGCTGGGGCTTCCAGTCCATGTCGAACCAGCGTCCGCCATAGCTGTTCACCATCGTGCCGAGGAACGCCATGTTCTCGCCCCACCCCGGCTTGCCGCGAAGGCAAATGCCGTACTGCTGATTGGCCTTGTCCGTCAGCTTGGCCGCAAATTCCTTGATCTGCTCGTAGGATGGCTGTTCCGGCATTGTAAGGCCGGCGGCCGCAAAGAGGTCCTTGCGATAGAGCGTAAACGAGCTTTCGGTATAAAACGGAACGGCATAAAGCTTGCCATCCACAGTCAGGCCAGCCTTGATCGGCTCAAGCAGATCGGCATAGTCGTAATCATCGCCGAGGTCATCGACGGGCGTCAGCCAACCCTGCTTGCCCCAGATCGGAGCCTCGTATCCACCGATTGTCATGACGTCGAACTGGCCGCCTTTTGTGGCGATGTCCGTAGTCACGCGTTCGCGCAGAACGTTTTCTTCAAGCACGATCCAGTTGATCTTGTTGCCGGTTTCCTTCTCCCAGGCTCCCGACAGCTTCTGCATGATGATCATGTCGCCATTGTTCACGGTAGCGACATTGATCTCCTCCGCGCTGGCCATGCCTGCCAGCAGACCAGTGCCCACGACTGAAGCTGAAAGTATACGTGCGTATTTACCCATGACATTCTCCTCCTTTACGAACGTTTTCGCATACAATTACATGCGTAAAGTTTTTATCTGGCAATTGATTTCGCTTGTCAAGCTGATGAGCCGGAAAGCGCGCAAAAATGATGCAGGCGTCTATTTGGCAATCATTCTCTGGTGGGTTTTCGGAGTTTTTGCCTTCTTAATTACTCGAAAATTTGTTTACGCGTGTAAAATATAATATTGACAGTCGCGATTCCCGCCGGTAAGTCACTCGCCTGTGAGGTGATGCGGCTTGGTGCTGTGCGCTGGGGAGATGTGGGAATGGATAAGCGTTGCATGGCGGCCTCGGAGGCACTCGGCCCGACGATTACGATCGGTGAAATCCTTGTGGAGATCATGGCGACAACTGTTGGTGCCGGCTTTCGGGAAGCCCAGCCCCTCATCGGGCCTTTCCCAAGTGGAGCGCCTGCGATCTTCATCGATCAGGTCGCAAAGCTCGGCGGCGCGTGCGGTATCGTCTCGGCGGTCGGCGATGATGATTTCGGCCGCCTGAATATCGACCGGCTCGAATGCGACGGCGTCGATGTCTCTGCGATCGCCGTTTTGCCAGATTTACCTACAGGAAGCGCCTTCGTTCGCTACAGGCCGGATGGCGCCCGTGATTTCGTCTTCAATATTGGAAAGTCCGCTTCCGGCGCAACGGCCATGACCGGGCAGGCGCGTGGTCTGATCGCGCGGGCTGGGCACGTACACGTCATGGGCTCGGCTTTTGCCATCCCCGGCATCGCTCCCATCATCCTTGAGGCTGTTTCGGTTGTGAAGGCGAGGGGCGGTACCGTGTCGTTCGATCCGAATGTCCGAAAAGAGCTGATGATCGGCGGCGGCGAGGCGAAGAAGCAATTCGACGACGTGCTTGCGGTAACCGACCTGCTGCTGCCGTCCGGGGAGGAGCTTGCCATCGCCGCCGGTGTCGACGGCGAGGCGGAGGCTATCGAGAGCCTGCTTTCGCGCGGTATTTCCGAGGTCGTCCTGAAGCGTGGGCGGCAGGGATCCTCTCACTACAGCCGAGCCCACGGTTCGGTCGATTGTCAGGCTTTCGCGGTTGAAGAAGTCGATCCGACCGGGGCAGGAGACTGCTTTGGCGCTACCTATCTCACCTGCCGCCGCAAGGGTCACGCGCCGCAACAGGCGCTGCGCTATGCCAACGCGGCCGGGGCTCGCAACGTAACCAGGCAGGGCCCGATGGAGGGCACGTCATCCATGGCGGAGCTCGACGCTTTCATATCAGCCAACCAGGGAAGGACGCCAGCATGAGCAACTGTCTTTTGGACTTGGCCAAGGCGAGACGGGATGGTCGGCCGCGTGGAATAACCTCGGTCTGCTCTGCGCATCCGACCGTGCTGCGGGCTGCCGTTCGCCTCGCAAAAAAGACGCAGCAGCCCGTGCTGATCGAGGCGACCTGCAACCAGGTCAACCATCTCGGCGGCTATACCGGCATGACGCCGTCCGATTTCGCCGGTCTGGTCAAGCAGATCGCCGCCGAAGAGGGGCTGGACCGCGGCCTGCTGATTTTCGGGGGCGACCATCTCGGCCCAAACCCCTGGCGAAGTGAAGACCCAGCAGCCGCCATGGAAAAGGCCAAGGCGATGGTCGAGGCCTATGTGGCGGCCGGGTTCAGCAAAATTCATCTGGACGCCTCGATGGGATGCGCGGGAGAGCCCGCTGCTCTTGACGATCGTAAGATCGCGGTCCGGGCGGCAGCGTTGTGCGCGGTGGCCGAGGAAACGGCCCGTTCCAAGGGCCTTCCCATGCCGGTGTATATTCTGGGGACGGAAGTTCCCGTTCCGGGTGGCGCGGATCACATACTTGATACGGTGGAACCTACATCGCCGGACGCCGCTGTCTCGACCATTGCGATCCATCGCGACGTGTTCGAAAAGGCTGGTCTTGCCGATGCGTTCGCCCGCACGATTGCATTCGTTGTCCAGCCGGGGGTCGAATTCGGAAGCGATAACGTGATCGAGTACAACCCTGCCAAAGCGGCGAGCCTGGCGAATGTTCTCGAAAACTACGGCACGCTCGTCTTTGAGGCCCATTCGACGGACTACCAGCCGGAGGCAGCGCTTGCAGCCCTTGTGCGGGACGGGTTCCCGATCCTGAAGGTTGGTCCAGGCGTCACCTTCGCCTATCGCGAAGCCTTGTATGCACTCGATTTGATCGCCACGGAACTGGTGCCTGGCTACGGTGAACGATCATTGTTCCACACGATGGAAGATGTGATGACTGCGCATCCGAAAGACTGGCAGGGGCATTATCACGGTGACGAACGAGGGCTGCGGCTTCAGCGCCATTACAGCTACAGCGACCGGATCAGATACTACTGGAACAGGCCTCAATCGGCGAACGGAGTCCAAGCGCTCGTAAGCGCTCTGGCCGATGTGGCGATCCCTGAAACCCTTCTTCATCAGTATTTACCACAATTTGATGTCGAGGATATTCGCGGCTTTTCCGCCGAAGATATTCTGATCGCGTCAGTGGACCGGGTGCTTGGCAGTTACGATCGCGCCGTGCACCAATCGCCTGGCTGATAAAGCTTCGTCACCGTATAACGGACGAATTGGGCGGCTGACCGTTTTCGGGCAGCAGACGGAAAAGCGCGCCCGTCATCGGGTGCGCTCGCAAGCTGAATGGAAGAGGACCGGGTGAATGGCAACACAACAGACCAAGACGCTTGCGCGCTGGATGATGGCCCCGTCCGTTGGGCTTCTGCTGGTCTGGATGATCGTGCCTTTGGCGATGACGCTGTGGTTCTCGTTCCAGAATTACAACCTGCTCAACCCCGGCAATGTCAGTTTCGCTGGCCTGTTCAACTA
>NZ_LMEY01000004.1 GCF_001426665.1 Rhizobium sp. Root1334
GGCGTGGTTATAGACCGTTGAGGAAGGCGACGATCTCCCTCTTCTCCCCATCGGGGAGAAGGTGGCCCGCAGGGCCGGATGAGGGGGGCGAAGCCACCTTTACCTGACGAAACCGGGCACACTGGGATTGAAAGCCATGGCAAAACGCTTGACTAACAAGACAGTCGCTCTCCCCGCCGGGGAGAAGGCGGAGTCCACCTCCCCCTCGAAAGGAGGTAAACATACCGCTTGCAACAAAGCCGAAAGCCGGAAAAAATCACTGTCAAACCAATCTGATACGAAACGTCCGAAGTCCCCGCATCATCCCGAGGTACCCCGATGCCGAACCTGCCCGCTTCTTCCCTCGGCGCCACGCTCACCGGCAGCGGCACGACCTTCGCGGTCCATTCTTCCTCGGCCTCGGGCATCGAGCTCTGCCTCTACGACGCGAGCGGCAACAACGAATTGCGCCGTCTGCCGATGCAACGCGGCGAAGACGATGTTTGCAGCCTGACAATCCCGGACGCCCCGTCGGGCACGCGGTACGGTTTTCGGGCTTCAGGAGATTACGATCCGGACAACGGCCTCTGGTTCGACCCCGCCAAGCTGCTGGTCGACCCCTATGCCCGTGAACTCGACCGGCCGTTCCATTACGATCCCCGCCTGTCGGCTTTCGGGGACGACACCGCCGATCTGGTGCCAAAGGCGATCGTGACCGCGCCGCAGAGCGCACAACGCCAGCCCCCGGTCTTCCAGACCGGCGGCCTGATTTACGAAGTTGCCGTCCGCCCCTTCACCATGCTGCATCCCGATGTGCCGGAACAGCAACGCGGCACCGTTGCGGCCCTTGCCCATCCCGCCGTCATCGCCCACCTGAAGCGCATCGGCGTTTCCGCCATCGAGCTGATGCCGATCACCGCCTGGATCGACGAGCGCCATCTGCCCCCGCTCGGCCTTACCAACGGCTGGGGCTACAATCCCGTCGCCTTCATGGCGCTCGACCCGCGCCTTGTGCCTGGCGGCATGACGGAACTGCGCGAAACGGTTGCGACCCTGCATGCCGCGGGCATTGGCGTTCTTCTCGATCTGGTCTTCAACCATTCCGGCGAAAGTGACCGCTTCGGCGCGACGCTCTCGATGCGCGGCCTCGACAACCATGCCTATTACCGCCACGCCGAGGACCGGCCCGGCGAACTGATCAACGACACAGGTACGGGCAACACCATCGCCTGCGATCACCCGGTGGTGCGCCAGTTGATCCTCGACAGCCTGCGCCATTTCGTTCTGTCGGCAGGCATAGACGGCTTCCGGTTCGATCTCGGCTCGATCCTCGGCCGAGATGCCAATGGTTTCCGCAGCGATGCCGCCCTGCTTACCGAAATGCGCACCGACCCAGTCCTGAAAGACCGCATCCTGATCGCCGAACCCTGGGATATCGGTCCCGGCGGCTACCAGCTCGGCAATTTCCCGGCCTCCTTCCTCGAATGGAACGACCGGGCGCGCGATGACCTGCGCCGCGTCTGGCGCGGTGATAGCCACACGATCGGCGATCTGGCGACGGCGCTCGCCGGCTCATCCAATATCTTCTCCCGCAATGGCGGTGAAAAGACCCGTAGCGTCAATTTCATCGCCGCCCATGATGGCTTCACGCTGATGGATCTCGTCTCCTATGCCGGCAAACACAACGAGGCGAATGGCGAGCACAATCGCGACGGCCACAACGAAAATCACTCCTGGAACAATGGCGTCGAAGGCGCAACAGCCGATCCCGAAGTTCTGGGCTTCCGCCGCCGCGATGTCATGGGCCTGCTCTCCACCCTGTTTGCCAGCCGCGGCGCCATCATGCTGACAGCGGGTGATGAAGGCGGCCGCAGTCAGCACGGCAACAACAACGCCTATTGCCAGGACAACGCCATCACCTGGGTCGATTGGAGCCAACTGGACGACACGCTTATCGCCCACACCGCCGCTCTGTCGCACATCCGCGCCCGCTTCGATGTCTTCAGCGATACCACGTTCTTTACCGGCAACGGTGATGTCGAGTGGCTGCGTTTCGACGGCCAACCGATGACGACGGGCGACTGGGAAAGCGCAACTACCGACCATCTGGTCATGCTGCTGTCCACCGGCGACAGGGACCAAAGCAGACGCACCCGGCTTGCCATCGCCATCAACCGCAGCCACGCGCCGCATGCGGTTCATCTGCCGGTCCGGCCGGGCTCGGGCTGGCAAAGCCTGCTACCGTCAGCCAACGCCGGTATCGGCATGACGGCGGCACGAAGTGTCAGTTTCCACGTCGAAATTTTGTAACCCTATACTGCTTCCCCGATTGCCGTTTTTCGAAAGAGCGGCATATAGAGAAACGGGGGGATGTTTTTGATCGGAAAAGAGAATGCCGCAGGAAATTTCGCTATCTGACGTCAAGAACCTGGTGGGCACCGAAGTCGGTATTTCCGACTGGATCACAGTGACGCAAGACACCATCGACAGCTTTGCCGGTGCCACCGACGACCATCAGTTCATCCATACGGACCCGATACGCGCCGCCGCAGAAACTCCGTTCGGCGGCACCATTGCCCACGGCTTCCTGTCACTCTCGCTGCTCTCGGCGATGAACTACAACTGCCTGCCGCGTGTGCGCGAACAGACGATGGGTATCAACTACGGCTTCGACAAGGTGCGCTTCATGACGCCGGTGAAAAGCGGCGCCAAGGTGCGCGGCCGCTTCACCATGGCCGAAGCCCGCTTCCGCGGCGCCGGCATGCTGATGGTCACCTATGAGGTTACCGTCGATATCGAAGGCGAACGCAAGCCGGCGCTGACGGCAACGTGGCTCACCATCATCCAGTTCGACCCGAAGGATCGGCCGGAGGATGCGTGATCCAGAGGCGATAGGAGACCCTCGGAACTGACCGCCGATTTCATGACCGTGGGGTCGGATCGCTCGAGTGAGCCCGGATGCCATCGAGACCGGGCTACACCATCAGTTCCCCGCGTCCTCGGCAGCTTCGGCGAGAAGCGTCGAGACATACGGCGAAAACGACCGCCAGCACTCGACCCGGAACGTATCTTCGGCAGTACGCAAAAGCACGATCTCGGCCTTGGCCAGAACCGTGCGCGAGCAGGCGCCAACCGGGAAGGCCGCCAGCGACAGGTCCTGCGGGCAGCCGCCGTTGATCGCCACAGCGGCACCCCGGCCCTTGACGATAATGGCCGTGTTGCGATGGGAAACATCGGTCGCCGAATGCAGCACGTTGCTGGACGCCACCGCTGCCATCAGGTCGGCCCCGTTCTCGTCGATGATGAGCCATTCATCCGGCCCGAGCCAGAGCGCGTGGCGGCCATTCGAAGATGCAGACGTCTTGGCTTTGGTGGGCAGCAACAGGCCGAGCACTCCCGAGAGAGCTGCAACAGCATCTGGCTTGGCCCTGAGCGATATCCGGGTTGCGGGAGAAGCGACGGAAAGCGCGGCAGCACCGGAGCCGCCGTGAAAGCCGGAAAGCGGCAGGGTACGGGTTGCGAGATCAGCCATTGATGCGGCCTCCTTCCTTGTCAAAGAACACCATGTCGCTCACCTCGACGGCGATCGTCTTGTCGGGCATCGGCACATACAGCGTCTGGCCAATCTTCGCCTTGCCGCCAGCAACCAGCGCCAGAGCGATCGAGCGGCCGCAGTTTTCCGACCAGTAGGCCGAGGTCACATGACCGATCATCGTCATCGGCAGCGGCTGGTTCGGATTGGCAACGATCTGCGCCCCCTCTTCCAGCACCACCGCCGGGTCCTTGGTCAAAAGCCCGACAAGCTGCTTGCGGCCATCGGCGACCAGATCGGGACGGCGCAGGCCGCGAATGCCGACGAAATCAGCCTTCCTCTTGCCGACCGCCCAGCCAAGCGAGGCATCGTCGGGGGTCACTGTCCCGTCGGTATCCTGACCGACGATGATGTAGCCCTTCTCGGCGCGCAGGATATGCATCGCCTCGGTGCCATAGGCGCAACCGCCGAGCGCTTCGGTCCGCTCGGAAATCGCCGCCCAGACGGCCGGGCCGAAATCGGCGGGAACGTTGACTTCGAAGCCGGTTTCGCCGGTAAACGACATGCGGAACAGCCGGGTCGGCACGCCGCAGATCTTGCCTTCGCGAACGCTCATATGCGGGAAGGCGTCGTTCGACAGATCGATACCTTCCACCAGCGGTCCGATGATCTCGCGCGCCTTCGGCCCCTGCACGGCGATGACAGCCCACTGCTCGGTAGCGGAGGTCAGCCAGACGTTCAGATGCGGAAACTCGGTCTGAAGATAGTCTTCCATATGGTTCATGACGCGGGCAGCGCCGCCCGTCGTCGTGGTGACATGGAAGCGGTCTTCCGCCATGCGGCCGACGACACCGTCGTCATAGACGAAGCCGTCTTCGCGAAGCATGATGCCATAGCGGCAGCGGCCGGGCTTCAGCGTATCCCAGCTATTGGTGTAGATCAGGTTGAGGAACTGCGCTGCATCCGGGCCGACAACCTCGATCTTGCCGAGCGTCGAGGCATCGAAGATACCGGCGACGTCGCGCACCGTCTTGCACTCGCGGTTGACGGCCTGATGCATGTCCTCACCAGCCCGCGGATAATACCAGGCACGCTTCCACTGGCCGACATCCTCGAACACTGCGCCTTGAGCTTCTTCCAGCGCATGCATCGGCGTCTTGCGGGTCGGGTCAAACAATTCGCCACGCGAATGGTTGATCAGCGTCCCGAAAGTCACCGGGGTATAGGGCGCACGGAACGTGGTGAGGCCAACCTTGGGGATTTCGCGGCCGAGCGTTTCAGCCGCGATCGCCAGACCATGGATGTTGGACAGCTTGCCCTGATCGGTCGCCATGCCATTGGTGGTGAAGCGCTTGATATGCTCGATCGAGTGCATGCCCTCGCGCACCGCAAGGCGAATGTCCTTGGCGCAGACGTCGTTCTGGAAATCGATGAACGCCTTGACGGTCGTGTCCGGTCCAGCGCCCTCCGCAGCGCCGGCCATGCCGCCGGTCCAGGCAAAGGCATTCGCGCCCTGAAGCGCCAGCTTTTGCGAGGCGGTAAAGCCCGAGGCATTCGACATCAGTTCGCCGGCCGCTAGCGATTCCTCGATGGTCGCCTGCAAATCGTTGGTGCCATTGCAGGCACCGACCGACAGGCAGTCCTGCGCATAGGTGCCAGGCAGGAAGCGCTGCGTCTCGGCGTCATAGGCGACCTTACCGCGCGACTGCGAGAACATGTGCACCGAAGGCGTCCAGCCCGCCGACATCAACAGCGCATCGATGGCGATCTTGCGCGCACCGCCGCCGCCATTGCGGGCAACCGACATGGAGGAAACCCGAAGCTTGCCGCCGGTATCGACAACAGCGTGACCAGCCAGCACTTCGATGCCAAGGGAACGCGCTTCGGCCAGCACCGCTTCGCCCGGCTGCTCCCTGGTATCAACGATAGCAGCAACGGTAATACCGGCGCGCTTCAGATCGAAGGCAGCCTCATAGGCGGAATCGTTGGCCGTGTAGACGCCAACCTTCTTGCCGACGGCGACGCCGAAATGGTTGAGGAACGTGCGGGCGGCGGATGCCAGCATGATGCCCGGACGGTCATTGTTGGCAAACACCATATGCCGCTCGATGGCGCCGGTGGCGATGATGACGCGCTTGGCGCGGACCTGCCAGAGGCGCTCGCGCGGCAGTTTTTTATCCGGCTTGGCCAGATGCTCCGTCACCCGCTCGTTCAGGCCGACGAAATTCTGGGCGTAATAGCCGAACGCCGTCGTGCGCGGCAGGACGGTGACGTTGTCCATCTTCGCCAGATTGGCGGCGGTGGCCTGAGCCCAGGAATAACCGTCCTGTCCATCGATCGTGACGCTCTTGTCGTAATGCAGTGCACCGCCAACTTCCGGCTGCTCGTCACAGATGATGACCCGCGCGCCAGTCTTGGCGGCGGCAAGCGCTGCCGAAAGGCCAGCCACCCCGGCGCCAATCACCAGAACATCGCAATGGGCGTAGCGGCTGGAATAATGATCGGTGTCGTCTTCGGTCGGCGACACGCCGAGACCCGCCGCCGCACGGATTTGCGGCTCGTAGACGTGTTTCCAGGCCTGCTTCGGCCACATGAAGGTCTTGTAGTAGAAACCGGCGGCAAAGAACGGTGCCAGCAGGTTGTTGACCGCGCCAACGTCGAAGGCGAGCGACGGCCAGCGGTTCTGCGAGATGACCTTCATGCCGTCAAAGACGTCCTGCACGGTGGCCCGCACGTTCGGCTGCTTGCGGGCAGCATCGCGCTCAACGCCGATCAACGCATTCGGCTCTTCCGCACCAGCCGACACGATGCCGCGTGGACGGTGATACTTGAACGAGCGGCCGACCAGATGAACGCCGTTGGCCAGCAGCGCCGAGGCGACGGTATCGCCTTCAAGGGCGGCATAGCTCTTGCCGTCGAAGAAGATTCGGGCGGTTTTTGCAGGGGTGAGACGGCCTGCACCGGGGATACGATTGGCGCCGCTCATTTAGCATTCGACTCCGTGGCTTCATAGGTTTCGACTGTCGCTTCCGTTGCCGGACGCAGCGTGCTGAGATCCGGGCGCGGCAAGCCGGCCTTGTAAGTGGTCAGGAATTTGTCGCTGACGGTATCGCGGGCAGCATTGAAGAAGCGGCCACAACCGTTCAGATGCCGCCAGCGCTCGAAGGTCAGCCCCTTGACGTTGTCGCGCAGGAAGAAGAAGGCCTCGAATTCCTCATCGGTCATCTCGGTCATGTTGGTGGGACGGGCGATATGCGCGTCACCGGCCTGGCGGAATTCGAGCTCTGAACGCTCTTCCTCGCAATAGGGGCAGTAGATCAAAAGCATGGTGTTTCCCCTTAGTGCGCAACGGCGGCGGCGGCCGCTTCGTCGATCAGGCGGCCCGAACGGAAACGTTCCAGCGTGAACGGCGCATTGATCTTGTGCGGCGCGTCGTTGGCGATGGTATGGGCAAAGACATTGGCCGAACCCGGCGTTGCCTTGAAGCCGCCGGTGCCCCAGCCACAGTTGACGTAAAGGCCGGAAACCGGAGTCTTGGCGAGGATCGGCGAGCGATCCGGCGTCACGTCGACAATACCGCCCCAGGAACGCATCATCTTCATGCGCCGGAAGATCGGGAAGAGTTCGCAGATGGCATCCAGCGTGTGGGTGATGATCTGCAGACCGCCAGTCTGGGAATAGGACGAATACTGGTCAGTCCCGGCGCCGATGACGAGCTCGCCCTTGTCGGACTGCGAGATGTAGGCGTGTACGGTGTTGGACATGACCACGCAAGGAAAGATCGGCTTGATCGGCTCCGACACCAGCGCCTGCAGCGGATAGCTGACCAGCGGCATGCGCACGCCGGCCATCTCCATCAGCACCGAGGTATGACCGGCAGCCACGACGCCGACCTTCTTGGCATTGATCTGGCCGCGATTGGTATCGACACCAGCGACGGAACCATCCGGATTGCGGCGGATGCCGGTGACTTCACAATTCTGGATGATATGAACGCCGCGATCGGCAGCCGCACGGGCGTAACCCCAGGCGACGGCGTCGTGACGCGCAGTACCGCCGCGCCGCTGCAGGGCGGCACCGTTGATCGGGTAGCGGGCGGTGCGGGAAATATCGAGCGGCGGGCAGAATTCTTTCGCCTGTTCCGGCGTCAGCCATTCATTGTCGATGCCGTTCAGGCGGTTGGCATGGATATGGCGTTTGAACACCTGCTGGTCATGGATGTTGTGCGACAGCATCATCACGCCGCGGGCCGAGTACATCACGTTGTAGTTGAGATCCTGGCTGAGCCCGTCCCAGAGCTTCAAGGCGTGATCGTAGATCCCCGCACTTTCGTCATAGAGATAATTGGAGCGGATGATGGTGGTGTTGCGGCCGGTATTGCCGCCACCGAGCCAGCCCTTTTCGAGCACGGCGATATTGGTGATGCCGTGTTCCTTGGCGAGGTAATAGGCGGTGCCCAGGCCATGGCCGCCGGCGCCGATGATGATGACATCATATTCCTTGCGCGGCTCGGGCGAGGTCCACTGAGCCTCCCATCCCCTGTGGCCGCGCATCGCTTCGCGAGCGACAGCAAAAACCGAATATTTGCGCATCCGCTTTCACACTCCGTAGTCCTGCCAGAAGGCCGGTGAATTTCTTGTGGTCGATCCTAGAAATCGCAAATCCCGAACTTCCGCAACGTTTCTTTTGCGACGCGAGACGGCGCTTGTCGCACGAGTTGCGACATGCCGCTTTCCGGGCACAATATAAGGCAGCGCCCATATTGGAAGCTGCAGCACACCGGGCCTGCTTCAGTGCGGTTACCGTTGCCGGAGCCGCGAAGCCATGGTTTTCCGGCGCTTTCGGCCGCCAAAAGCAACTGGAAGCTGGACTTTGAGCAACCGATCTGGTATCCGCTCTCTCAATCGTAAAGCTTCCGGGCTCCGCGAACTATATTTTTTTGCCTCGTTGACCTGATTTCATGAGGCGATCACTCCAAACTGAAGGAACGGGATTCTCGTGCAGGTACTAGTCCGCGACAACAATGTCGATCAAGCGCTTCGCGCACTCAAGAAGAAGCTGCAGCGCGAAGGCGTTTTCCGCGAAATGAAGATGCGTGAGGCCTACGAAAAGCCATCCCAGAAGCGCGCCCGCGAAAAGGCTGAAGGCGTTCGCCGCATTCGCAAGCTGGCCCGCAAGCGCCTGCAGCGCGAAATGGGTATCGTTACCCCCCGCCCTTCGGCGGCAGCGCGCTGATCAGCGTTTACGGCGTATTTGACGCGTAAATTGGGCGGGGGCGACATGATCGCCACCGCTCTTTCTGTTTCAATCGCATGTTGCCGGATATAATTCCTGACACAGGCGACGGGCGCGCAGAGCGTGCTACACTGTCTTCGGACACGGAGCGCATCGATGACGATGCATCTGACGCTCCAGAACATTGAAACTGTGCATGCTGGCCCGGTCTGCCGCTTCAGGCCCGGGACATGCCGAGACGCTTCGCTTAACGAGGGAATCAATCTTGACATCGACTGCCAGGACTGCGGATTTTTCCGACCATACCGGCCTTGCCGGGCGCTCCAATCGGCGCGGTTTTGCCCTCGCCTCCATGCTGGCTGTGACGGGCGCACTTGTCCTTTCCGGCTGCTCGACCGCAGATACGCCAAGCAACATGATGCGGGTCGAGCGGGCACAGGGAAGCAACGAGAACATTGCGTCTCTGTCTGCCGTGATCGCCGCCAATCCGAGCGACCCGGAAGGCTACAATGTCCGTGGTTCCGCCTACGGCCGCGCGGGTGAATTCCGCCGGGCACTCGCCGATTTCAACAAGGCGATCGAGCTCAATCCGCAATTCTATCAGGCCTATGCCAACCGCGCGCTTGTCCAGCGCAACATGGGCGACCAGTCGGCAGCGCAGTCCGATTACAACAAGGCCTTGCAGCTCAACCCGCGTTATGACGTCGCCTTCATCGGCCGCGGCAATCTTTACCGTCAGGCCGGACAGCTGGATCAGGCGTTTGCCGATTTCAACAAGGCCATCGAACTCGACACGACAGACCCGCGCGCCTATCACAACCGTGGCTTGATCTATCAGGCCCGCAAGCAGCATGCCCAGGCGATCGAAGATTTTTCGACGGCGATCTCGCTGTCACCAAGCGCGCCGGAGCCCTATAACGGCCGTGGCATTTCCTATGTTGCCACCAATGACGACGACAATGCGTTCGCAGATTTCAACACCGCGATCAACCTGAACGGCAAGATCGCCGAATCCTGGGCCAACCAGGCGCTGGTCTATGAGCGGCGCGGCGACAAGGCGAAGGCAGCGAAGTCCTACGGTCACGCACTGTCGCTGGATCCGAAATACGAACCGGCTCGCGCCGGTCTTGCCCGCGTCAAGGCTGCCGGCTGACGAGACAAGGCGCGGCGTCACGCCGCGCGCCGGTCACGCGACCGCAGCTACAGGGATTGGGCGCTCAACAATCGTACGATTGCGCCCCTCCCGTTTGGCCTCGTAAAGCAGCTGATCTGCACGATCGAGAGCCGCCCAGGCCGTTTCCTGCGGTTGCAGCAGCACACCTCCGATACTGGCCGTCACGAAAGCGCAGATATCCGAAGTGGCGTGATCGATGCGAAGCCCTCGCACCGCGGCGCAAAGCTCATCCATGCGGCCCTTCAGCGACGCTTCCCCGCAATCGTAGAGAACAAGCGCGAACTCCTCTCCGCCCATCCGGCAGGCCAGGTCGAGCGGACGGTGCGCAAAGGCGTCCAGGCACGCCGCCACGCATTGCAAGGCCAGATCACCGGCCTGATGCCCGTAGCGATCATTGTAACGCTTGAAAAAGTCGACATCGAGCAACAGCAAGCCGACGGGTACGTTTTCGCGCCGGGCCTGCTGGCGGACCGTCTCAAGCTGCTCATCAAGACCACGCCGGTTGGCAAGCCCGGTCAGCGGATCGTGTGACGCCTGCTCCTTGAGAATGCCGCGCAGAAGGAATTGCTCCCGATGCGCACGCTCCCGCAGATAACCGCCGACTGCCGAGAAGACCAGCGTCAGAAGCAGCATGGCGTTGAATTGCAGCCCTTGCAGTTCCAGTGGTAGCAGCCAGTATCGCAACGCGAAGGTCAGGACGACAACCCCTAAGGCCAGTTCGAAG
This sequence comes from Rhizobium sp. Root1334, assembly GCF_001426665.1. GTDB lineage: Bacteria > Pseudomonadota > Alphaproteobacteria > Rhizobiales > Rhizobiaceae > Pararhizobium. The sequence goes on from NZ_LMEY01000004.1 coordinate 10,645, forward strand.
CTGTGACGGAAACGGAGCCCCAGCGGCGAGAACGCTCCCATGACGAATAGAAGCTGGGCGAATTCGGCGTGCCCCAGACCGTTGCGCTTGTAGAGGCAGACCGACACCGCCCCACACACCGCAAGCGCCAGCACGGTAGCGATCGACAAAGGTGCTGCCCGCGACGCCCCACCCTGGCGATGGCAAAGATACAGGCAGACAAGCAGGAACAGGACCGCCACCACCCGGCTTGCCAGAATGCCCCACATATCGGCGGTGAGATCTGGAAACTGCCCCATCAAAGGGAGCCGGACAAAATCGGAAACTCCGAAGAGAATGATGAATGCCAGGGAGAAAACCGCACTGACCATCGCGGGCCGGCGCTCGTCCTTGTCGATCTGAAGCGCATATTCGCGCTCCATCTCGTCCGGGAAGCGCAACCACCCGATGCCCGCATCAAGCTGCCGGGCGTAGCGCCCGATCCGGGCATGACCGAATTGCGAAGATGAACTCATGATCCTCTTTCGTACCGGCGCCACGCATTGCAGCTGGCACCCGACGATAGGCGAGGACAATTGAATTTCGATTAAAATGCCGGGCGGGAAGGACGTCCGGATTGATACACGATGGAGTGCCGCCTTAACGGACGGCACTCCAGGTTCAGCGGTTCATCGCTTAGTGGTTCATGGCCTTGACGATATCATCGGTCATCTTCTTGGCGTCGCCGAGCAGCATCATGGTGCCGTCCTTGTAGAACAGCGTATTGTCGATGCCAGCATAACCGGAGCCGAGAGAGCGCTTGACGAACAGGCAGGTCTTGGCCTTATCGACATCGAGGATCGGCATGCCGTAGATCGGCGACGTCTTGTCGTCGCGCGCCGCCGGATTGGTGACGTCGTTGGCGCCGATGACATAGGCGACATCGGCCTGCGCAAACTCGGAATTGATATCCTCAAGTTCGAACACCTCATCATACGGCACGTTGGCTTCGGCGAGCAGCACGTTCATATGGCCCGGCATACGGCCGGCAACCGGATGAATGGCATATTTCACTTCGACACCGTTGGCCTTCAGCGCATCGGCAAGCTCGCGCACGGCGTGCTGCGCCTGCGCAACAGCCATGCCGTAGCCCGGCACGATGATCACTTTCGACGCATTGGCCATCAGGAAGGCGGCATCGTCGGCCGAGCCCTGCTTGACCGTACGCTGCACGCCATCGTCGCTGGTTGCGGCTGCGGCATCGCCGCCAAAGCCGCCTAGGATGACCGAGATGAAGGAGCGGTTCATGCCCTTGCACATGATGTAGGACAGGATCGCGCCGGACGAGCCGACCAGCGCACCGGTGATGATCAGCGCCAGATTGCCAAGCGTGAAGCCGATACCGGCGGCGGCCCAGCCGGAGTAGGAATTCAGCATCGAGACGACGACCGGCATGTCGGCGCCACCGATCGGCACGATCAGCAGAACGCCGAGCGCCAGCGACAGAACGACAATCGCCCAGAAATCGAAATGACTTTCCGACGCCGCAAGACCGACGATGAAGAAGATGATCAGCAGCAGAAGCGCCGCGTTGATGACATGGCGGAACGGCAGCATGATCGGCTTGCCCGACATGCGCCCGTCAAGCTTCAGGAAGGCGACGATCGAGCCGGTAAAGGTGATCGCACCGATGGCAACGCCGAGCGCCATTTCGACCAGCGCCTGCGCGTGGATCGAACCAATCTCGCCGATACCGAAGGACGACGGCGTATAGAGTGCGGAGGCTGCGACCAAGACGGCGGCAAGGCCGACCAGCGAATGGAAGCCGGCCACCAGCTGCGGCATCGAGGTCATCGGGATGGAACGGGCGATGTAGGCACCTGCACCACCGCCAATGGCAAGACCGAGCACGATCAGCACCAGGCCGCCAAACGACGGGGTGGCAAGGAGCAGCGTCGTGACGATGGCGATGCCCATGCCCACCATGCCGAGGATATTGCCGCGGCGCGAGGTGGTCGGATGCGATAGGCCGCGCAGCGCCATGATGAACAGGACACCGGAAACCAGATAGAGGAAGGCTGCGATATTGGCACTCATGACGGCAGCCTCACTTCTCTTTTTTCTTGTACATAGCGAGCATGCGCTGGGTCACCAGGAAGCCGCCGAAGATGTTGACCGAGGCAAGGATCAGCGCCACGAAGCCGAAGCCTGTGGCGAGGCCGGACGCCGAGATGCCGACCGCAAGCAGCGCGCCGACGACAATAACCGAGGAAATCGCGTTGGTGACCGCCATCAGCGGCGTATGCAGCGCCGGCGTTACCGACCAAACCACGTAATAGCCGACGAAGATCGACAGAACGAAGATTGCCAGCTGAAACACGAACGGGTCGATCGCGCCACCACTCAATCCGTGAACAACATTACCGGCGGCATCCGGCACATATTCGGCGGCAGTGCGCACCGCTTCGACCGCCCGGTCGAGGTCGCCGATCGCCTTGTCGAGCATCTCATTGGCCATCATATTTCTCCCTTAGGCAGCCGCACTTCTCCCCGAAGCACGCGCGCTGCCCTCTCCAATTTTCAAGCTGTTGCTGTGGCCACGGCCGGCGATGCAAAGTTTGGATGCACCACGGCACCGCCATGCGTCAGCATCGTCGCCTTGACGAGTTCGTCCTCGGCATTGAGCGCAAGCGCCTTGGTCTCCTTGGAAACCATGGTTTCAAGGAAGGTCACGAGGTTCTTGGCATAGAGGACCGAGGCGGAAGCGGCGATACGGCCCGGCATATTCGTATAGCCGACGACCTTGACGCCCTCGACCTCGACCACTTGATCGGCAACCGCACCTTCGACATTGCCGCCACGCTCGACAGCGAGATCAACGGCGATCGAGCCGGGTTTCATGGCTTTCAGCATCTCGCGGGTAATCAGCCGTGGTGCCGGACGGCCCGGGATCAAAGCCGTGGTAATGACGATGTCCTGCTTGGCGAGGTGCTCGGCGGTCAGCACCGCCTGCTTGGCCTTATATTCCGCCGACATCTCCTTGGCGTAACCGCCTGCAGTTTCGGCCGCCTTGAATTCCTCGTCCTCGACCGCAATGAACTTGGCGCCGAGCGAAGCGACCTGTTCCTTGGAGGCCGGGCGAACGTCGGTGGCGGAGACGACCGCGCCGAGACGCCGTGCCGTGGCAATCGCCTGCAGACCGGCAACGCCCGCCCCCATGACGAAGACTTTCGCAGCAGGAACAGTGCCCGCCGCCGTCATCATCATCGGCATGGCCCGGTCATATTCGGATGCAGCTTCGATCACCGCCTGATAGCCGGCAAGGTTGGCCTGTGACGACAGCACGTCCATCGACTGGGCACGGGTGATGCGCGGCATCAATTCCATCGCAAAGGCAGATACACCGGCCTTGGCCATATCTGCCAGCGCCTGATCATTCCCATAGGGATCCATGATCGCCAGCACGATGGCGCCGGACTTGTAGCCGGCAACTTCGGCAGAGGACGGACGGCGCACCTTCAGCACCACATCGGCACTTGCAGCATCGGCAGCAGAACCGATTACAGCGCCGGCCTTCTCGAACTCGCTATCAGGAATACGTGATAACGTGCCGGCACCGGCCTGCACGACAACCTCGAAGCCGAGGGTCTTGAGCTTCTTCACACTCTCGGGTGATGCCGCAATACGGCCCTCGCCCGGAAATGTTTCCAACGGTATGAATACGGTTTCTGCCACAGGTTCCTCCCTGACACGGGCGGGAACACGGCGGACCGCGATTTCCACTCTCCCGCACACTCTTAAATCACGCTTTGAACCACCCTCCGGCAGCCCGCGCGCATGTCTACCATGGCCTGGAAACCGCCGGGCCATGGAAAAGCCGGCACCTCACTCCCAAGTGCCGCTTTCATCAAAACTTTGGAAAACCGGTCAGCGCAGAAGAACGAAACCGGCGATATTGAGGAGAATGAAGAGAACGAAGGCGGTGAAGAAGCCGGCGCTGGTGAAGAAACCGGCAGCCATGGCGATCAGCAACGCGACGCAGAAGATCGTGACAATCTTAGTGCCTTCGAGGAAGAAGTTGTAGGTCTTCTCGTGTTCGGCATAATCCATCGGTGCGCCCAATTCGGCCGGTCCGGAATGATGTTCAGCCATCGTCCATATCTCCCTGAAATTCAGCCACACCCTACTCTGCCCCTGGTGGCGAGCGCAGCATCCCGTCTCTATTCCATTCTATGCGCATCCGACGTGCCCGAAAGCATCGATCGCGCATAGGTGGCCTTACACAAAGCCACAGTCAAACGCAACGAAAACTGCAGGCGCAACATGCGGCATAACGGTTGATAAGATAGCCACCTCCGCTACGCCAAAGCCCGATCAGGACTGGCTGCGCGCGCGGCTCTGCATCGTCAACGCCAGACGCGCGGTTGGCAGCACCGTCAGTGGCGCATACTGCGCCTCCCGGTCATCGCCGAACATCATGCGCCGCTCGAACGGTTCCGAATCGAAGAACGGAAACCGGGTATAGAGCCAGGGACGGATCTCGCGGACGCGGGCAGCGAGCAGCGTCAGGTCGATCTTGTAGTCGCCGCAGTTCTTTTGCGGGGAGACAATCGTATCGGCATCGAAAACCCGCTTGTAGAAGGCTGCGTGCTGCGGCTTTACCAGCGACAGGCAGCGATCGACGTCGAAATGCTCGGACGCCATGGTGGCAACGCGCAGAGTGAGATACGGGATGGCTGGCATTTCCTTCAGGATTTCCGGATCGGCGGCAAGCCGGACCGGATCGATCAACGACAGACCCGCATCGAGAAAGCTGTCGATCTCCGCCCCAAAGACGGACCCGGACGAACTGATCCGATGCTCCGGCGTCACATGGTGCACCCGCACGGTGCTGATCAAGCGCTCTTCGAAATAGATTCCGAAAACATAGGCGTGACTGTCGAAATCAATGTCATCAATGAGCATCGTGCCGGACAAGGGCAATATATCGGCCATCTTATAGGCCTTGAAACGGATACGGGCGACATCTTCCATGTCCTCCCCTGTTTCGACCCTTCGATATTCAACATGATCCAACAGTTCCAGCAGTCGCTCTGAAAACCTGTTCTGCTGCTCCACTTTCATTTCATCAAACGCCCCCGTTGAAGGGGGCATTCATCTTCCAAACGGAGGCACCTCACAATGTTTTAATAGATTATTAAGCATAAACCATTTGTTAAGGTTAACAGGTAGTTAATGCTAAATTATCATTGTGTATTTTGGCAGCGTAACAGCTTGAAACAGGTCGCATTCCGGCATCTCGGAATGATCACCTGGCTGGATCAAAAAAAGCTGCAGAAAGAGGTTGGATATCTAAGCCGTGCGCCGATTGCGCCGTTTTGGCACGGAAAGCTTCTTCAACAAGGTATCCGACAGGCTTTCGATCGCCAGCGAAGGCATGGGGGCTGCGAAGACATATCCCTGGATCAGGTCGGCACATTTGTACTGATTGATCAGCGCCAGCTGATCGTTGGTCTCGACCCCTTCGATGACGATTTTCAACCCGAGCTCGCGCGACAGGTTGACCATGCCGCGCAGAAGCTTGAAGCGTCGCGCATCCTCGCGGATGTTGCGCACGAAGGAGCGGTCGATCTTGATGATATCGAGCGGCAGTGCATCGAGATAACTGAGGCTCGAATACCCTGTTCCGAAATCATCGATGGCGATGGTAATACCGCGGGCGCGCAATTCCTGGAGGATCGTCTGCACCTTGGCCGCTTCTTCCATCAGGCAGCTTTCGGTCACCTCAAGGTGAAGCCGCGATGGATCCAGGCCGGTTTCAGACAGAATATCCGCGACGATCGGAATGATTTCGCCATTGCGCAGATCAAGGACTGACAGATTGACGGAAACGGCGATGTGACTGGGCCATTTCAGGCAATCAAGGCAGGCTTGGCGCAGCATGAATTTGGTGATGTTGGAAACAACACCGATTTCCTCGGCCAATTGAATGAACACATCCGGCGCGACCGGGCCGCGCTCGGGGTGGATCCAGCGCGCGAGCGCCTCGCAGCATTCGACGCGCGAGCCATCGGCGAGGAACATCGGCTGATAGGCAATCGACAGCCCACCCGTTTCAATCGCATCTCGCAGATCGGTCTTCATTTTCTGCCGGTCGAGATAGTTCGCGTCCATTTCCGCTTCGAACGCGGTGCAGCTTCCCTTTTCACGGCTCTTGCTTTCAAACAGCGCCAGGTCGGCCTTGATCTGCATGTCTTCAAGACGGAAATCTGAGCTATCGGCAATCACATAGCCGGCGCTCATCGCGATATTGAAGGTAAAGCCGCTGGCAAGATAAGCGCCGCGCATTTGCGCATGCACCGCCCGTATCCGCTCTTCGAGAAGACGGCGGTTGCTTTCGCCCGCAAAGAACAGAACGAATTCGTCGCCCATCAGGCGTGCAGCAATCGCCTTGTCTCCCGTCACCTTCTTCAATCGTTCGGAAATCGCACACAGCAACCTGTCGCCAACGACGTGGCCGCGCGTATCGTTGACATGCTTGAATTCGGCGACATCCAGAACCATGAAGCCGGTCACGCCGGTGCGGTTCTGATCGGCAAGCGCATTGCTCACCAGTTCGCCGAAATAATCACGATTTGGCAGACCGGTCAGCGTATCGAACCGCACCATCTGCAGGATTTTCTTTTCCGCCCGCACACGCGCCGTGACGTCTTCAAAGATCAACACAATGCCGCCATTGGCACGGCGGCTTGCTGAAAACTCGAGAAACAGATCGTCGGAGAACGGAATGAGCGCACGCGACTGAATGCCCTGCATCAACTGGCCCAGCTGCTTCAGCACCTGTTTTGCCTGATCCTGTTCCAGAAACGTGTGACGGACACCATAGCGCAGAACGGCATCGAGATGGCAATCCTTCAGGCGATCGCGATCGCCGAGATTGAGCAGTTCGCAGGCCCGTCGGTTGGCGACCAGAATACGGTTGTCGGCATCGAGCATGAACAGGCCATGCGGCATATTGTTGAGCGCAAGGTCGAAACGGCCGGCGATGGTTGAAATCTCCCGCGCGGCCAAAACGTTCTTGTGCAAGGTTTCGCGCACACCCCGGGCCATCGCCCAGGTCGTCAGAACAAACGGCACGATCAAGACGGCCAGCAATGCCATGAACCAGTCCATCAGGCCCAGCAGGCCGAGGATGATCGGGCCGCAAGCCGACAGGGACATGACGACGACGGCACGCGCCGAACCATAATTGCGGCCGACGAGCGACACCATGGTGGCAAGCGTCACGGAAATGCAGGCGAGTTCGGCAAAGGGATCGCGGCTGACGAGAATTGCGTAACCACAGGCTATGCCGAGCGTCATGGTGGCGCAGACACCTCCGGCATTATAGCGATTTTCCCAGCGGCGGATGCCTTCAAAATCCAGAGAGGCCAGGTTCTCGCGATCAAACCGCCGCATATCGATGCCACGCACGAACCAGATCAGCACAATCGCGATCGTGCAGCCGATGAAGAAGGGGTCACTGGTTTTTGCAAAGACGAGCAGGAATGTCACGACATGCGACAGCATGCCGATCAACAATGTCTGGCGGTAATCGTAGAGCGAGCTTACGAACGAAAGATACACATCGGTCGGAAGAGCGCTCTGTTCATTTGACTTCATGAACCCCCTGCTCCGGTTTGGCGAAGTGTTATTCCCGAGGGTTTAACGAAAGATTTCGCGCGCTTACCGGAAAAAATCTTCCCATATATTAGGCAAATTGGCTCAAACACGCCGGCATTGCAGATATTCAACCCAGTATTGCAGCAGGCTCCGCGGAGTAATGCTTTTATACAACCTTGCATGGTTTCGGCTGCGAGCCGGTTATTCGCGCACGCCAAAGCGAAGCCTTCTTCAAAACTGTTCCCAAGGATTTATCTGTCGCAATGGTTACTGCAGTTCTAAGGCAAAAAGCCAGATCTTGCCAGTCGCTTGCAACCGGTTTAGGCACGCTGCAGCCAGCATCGGAATTGACTTCTCCCCTCCCTGAGCGCAATGGCTTTATACCGTGATATGAGGCTGGGCTTCGAGCGAGGTGACCAGCCGTAGGTGGAGATCCAGCAGTGCCCAAACCCGTTGTTGCCATACCCGCTGATTTCAGGTCCTTCGACGGCAATGTTTGGCATGCCACGCCGCATCAATATGTTCGCGCTGCTGTCGAAGGCTCCGGCGTTATGACATTCCTGGTGCCAGCCCTTGAGAGTGGCAACGATGCCGATGAAATCCTCGACCGGGTGGACGGCGTTCTCGTCAGCGGATCGCGCACCAATGTGCATCCCTCCCTCTATGGACAGGAACCGTCGGAGGCCTATGGTCCCTTCGATCCCGGCCGCGACGCGACAAGTCTGCCGCTGATCCGCCGCGCGTTGGAACGGGGCGTGCCTTTGCTTGCCATTTGCCGCGGCATCCAGGAATTGAACGTTGTCCTGGGCGGCACGCTGGCAAACGAAATCCAGGACCTGCCCGGCATCTCGGATCACCGCAAGCCGGATGTGCCGGAACTCGATATCGCCTACGGCATCCGCCAGAACGTCATCATCAAGGAAGGCAGCTGCCTCGCTTCGGTGCTCGGCGCTGGCGAAGTACAGGTGAATTCGCTGCACCGGCAGGCGATCTCGAAGGCCGCCCCGCGTCTCGCTGTCGAGGCCATCGCCGAAGACGGCACGATCGAGGCGGTATCGGTCATCGACGCCAAGGCCTTTGCCGTCGGCGTGCAATGGCACCCGGAATACTGGGTCGGCAAGGACGCTCCGTCCTCGACCCTGTTTCAGGCCTTTGGCGATGCGGTTCGCGCCTATGCCGAAACAAAGAAGAAGGCGTTGACGGCTGTTTAAGCCGTCTTCCGCTTGAACGGCGTTTCCGGCACTGGCGTCAATGCGGCACCGGTATCGAACCACGCAACGAGATTATCCACGACCAGATCGGCCATCGCATTGCGCGTCGCTTGCGAGGCTGAGCCGACATGCGGCAGCAGCGAGAGGTTCGGCAGGGAAAGCAGCGCCTCGGGCACATGCGGCTCGTTCTCGAAGACATCGAGGCCGGCTGCCGCGATGACGCCGCGCTGCAAGGCATCGGCAAGGGCAGCCTCATCCACGGTGGTGCCGCGGCCGACGTTGATCAATACACCCTGTGGCCCCAAGGCCTCCAGGACGCTGGCGTTGATGGTTTTGCGGGTGCTTTCGGTGCCTGGCACGATCACGATGATCGTATCGACCGCCTCTGCCATTCCCTTGAGCGTTGGATAATGGGTGTAGGCCAGCCCCTCACGCGGCGTGCGGGTATGATAGGCGATGGAAACGCCGAACGCTTCCAGTCTCTTGGCAATCGCCAGCCCGATACGGCCGAGACCATAAAGGCCGACCGTCCGGCCGCGCAGGGTCAAGGGCGAAAGGCCAAAGGCTCCGTCTTTGACCCAGCGGCCCTGGCGCAGCCATTGTTCGGCGACGGGAAAACGGCGCAGGGTGTTGAGGAGCAGGCCAATCGCGGTATCGGCCACCTCATCCGTGAGCACATCCGGCGTATTGGTGACGGCAACGCCACGCTTGGCCGCATGCCCGGCATCGACACCATCATATCCGACACCAAAGCTGGCGATGATCTCGAGATTGGGAAACGCATCGATGAATTCAGCCGCGATTTTGCCCTGAACGGCGATACCGGAAACACTGGATGCAAGGTCAGCCGTCACCAGGCCGGGATCAGCGGCTACGATGAAAACAGGCTCAAAATGAGCCGGCAAACGGTCGAGCACACGCTGGCTCATTTTTCCGGGTACGAGAATACGCGGGCGACCGTTGGGCATGGTTTGCTCCTTGCGGAATTGGATCGAATTATTCGGAGGGATTGGGCCGAAACGGGCCGGTCGACTGGCGTATCCGCATTTCCGGCTTGATCAGGTGGATACCATCCGGCTCATGGCTGCCGTTCAGCTTATCAAGCAGCGCACGGGCGGCACTGCGGCCGACATCAGACTGTCCGTTCCAAACGGTGGTCAGCGCCGGCGTGGAGATCGAGGCTTCCTCGAGATCGTCGTAACCGGTGACCGACACATCGCGGCCGGGCACAAGACCGGCGCGGGCAATGCCATTCATCATGCCGATGGCGACAAGATCATTCCAGCAGACGACGGCCGTCGGCTTTTGCGGCAGCGACAACAGATGAACGGCAGCCTCGAAACCGCCCTGCATCGACCGGGGGCCGGGAATGCGCAGGTCCGGATCGACATCGATATTGGCCTTGCGCAGCGCGTTGACGTAGCCCTGATAGCGATCACGTCCTGTCGAGGTCTGGTCCGTGCCACCGACCATGGCGATGACACGATGACCAAGGCTGATCAGATGGTTGGTCGCGAGAGAAATGCCGTAGGCATCATCACCCCGGAAGATCGGCACATCGAGGCCTTCGATCGAACGGGCAATCAGGATTGCCGGCATGCCATTGTCTTCGGCGAGCTGGATGTCCTCCGGCGGCGTGCCGATGGCAGGCGACATGATGACGCCGTCGCCGCCCAGCTGTAGCAGGGTTTCGATGAAGGCGCGCTGTTTTTCGACGGAATCGTAATGGTTGGACAGAATGAAGGTTTGCCGGTCGCGATCGAGCTCAGCCTCGATGGCTTTCAGGATTTCGCCGTAGAACGGGTTCATGATGTCGTGCACGACAACACCGATAATGCCGGAACGGGACGTCCGAAGGCTGGCTGCGCGGCGATTGTAGATATAACCGAGTGCGCGCGCCTGATCCTTGATCTTGTCGCGGGTCATGGCCGCAACAAGCGGACTATCGCGCAAAGCCAGGGAAACGGTCGCCGTGGACACACCAAGCGTTTCCGCAATGGTGGAGAGCTTGATCTTCTGCGCCACGTTTCCCCCTCAGATATCCCGGCTAAATACCGCTATTTTTAAATCCTCTTTAAACTGTTTAAATTGCAACCGCAATCTCCAATTAAGGCACGATCGGAGAAGGGATTATTCGGCGGCGGCCGTGCCCTGAAGGTTGCCATCGACCGTGCGCAGAAGCTTCATTAGGGTCTTGATCTGCTTTTCGCTCAAGCCCTTCGTCGCCATGTCTTCAGAGGTCTTGCCCGCTTCAGCAATGGTCTGGAGGCGGTCGCGGCCGGTGGTGGTCAGATAGACCTTGGTCAGCCGTGCGTCCTCGTCATCGGCGCGGCGCTCCAGAAACCCTTGCGCTTCCATCCGGCCGACAGTGCGGGTCATCGTCGGTGCCTTGACGCCGAGCTTCATCGCCAGGACACCGGCGGTCAGACCATCGGTCTCGGCCAGCGCCAGCATGACGCCGTCCTGACCGGCATAGAGACCACTATCGAGGAGATTGCGCGACAACACCGTGCGCATCGAGCGCGCCGCCTGCACCAGCACCGATGCAAGGTCCTGTGCGTGGACTTCGATGTCATGATGTTTTTTCTTGCCGCCCTTGGCTTTCTTTTCGGCCTTGCTCTTCTTTCCCATCGGTCCTCCACCAAATTTCTTGCACGGCCATCCGTCACCTGTATGACTCGAATGACCTTCATACCGCAAGTACAACCGAAAGGCTCTCAGGAGCATGACAGTCCCCGCACCGCGTTGGAAAGACAATGATTCCGATCTGCCGGCCGCAGCAAGAGCGGACTGGATCGCCGTGCTGCCGCTCGGTGCCCATGAACAGCACGGACCACACCTGCCGTTCGAGACGGATACGCTGATTGCCGAAGGTTTCGCTGAACGGATCATCGCCCGCCTGCCACCGGCCCTGCCCGTCACGTTCCTACCGGTGGAACCCGTTGGCTATTCGATCGAGCATCTGGATGTCGAAGGCACCCGTTCACTGGGATACGATGAGGCGGTGCAGCGCTGGCTGGGCATCGCGCAGAATCTGAACGACAAAGGCATCCGCAAATTCGTCATGCTGAACGCGCATGGCGGCAACTCGCCACTGATGACCATTGTTGCGACGGAAGCGCGGGTGCGGTTCGGCATGCTGGCGGTGACGACGAGCTGGACGCGGTTCGGGCAACCAGATGGGTGGATGAGGCCGCAGGACAAAGCCATCGACATTCATGGTGGCGATATCGAAACCTCGGTGATGCTGGCGATGTATCCAGACCGGGTAGATATGTCGAAAGCGCAGAGCTTCACGTCACACCAGTCCGATTTCGCCGATCGTTTCAAACATCTGCGCGCCTATGGGCCGCACGCTTTCGGCTGGAAGATGACGGACTTGAACGAACAGGGTGTCGCCGGCGATGCCTCAGCGGCCACTGCAGAGCGCGGCGAGCAACTGATTGCCCATGCGGCCTCCGGCATTATCCAGTTGCTGGAGGATGTTGCCGCCTTCGATCTTTCGAACCTGCACTGACCCGCATGGTGCGCAGAAAAACGGCGTGAAGTTCACGCCCCCATTTGCGCTGGGGCTCACCATCTCCTATATCAGCATCACCCCCATGCCCGTAGGCATCCCGAATTTTCCGAGGTTCCCATGACCGAAGCAACCACAGCTGCCGCCAAGCCCATTCCCGTCACCGTGCTCACCGGTTATCTCGGCGCCGGCAAAACGACGCTCCTGAACCGCATCCTGTCTGAAAACCACGGCAAGAAATACGCTGTTATCGTCAACGAATTCGGCGAGATCGGCATCGACAACGACCTGATCGTCGAATCCGACGAAGAAATCTATGAAATGAACAATGGCTGTGTCTGCTGCACGGTGCGCGGCGACCTGATCCGCGTCGTCGAAGGCCTGATGCGCCGCCCGGGCCGCTTCGATGCGATCATCGTCGAAACCACAGGCCTTGCCGATCCGGTACCGGTTGCCCAGACCTTCTTCATGGATGATGATGTGCGCGCCAAGACCGAACTCGACGCTGTTGTCGCGCTGGTCGATGCCAAGCATCTGCCGCTGCGTCTGAAGGATTCGCGCGAAGCCGAAGACCAGATCGCCTTTGCCGACGTCGTGCTGCTCAACAAGACCGATCTCGTCACGCCGGAAGAACTGGCCAAGATCGAAGCGACGGTGCGGGCGATCAATCCGTCGGCGCGCATCCATCGTACCGAACGCTCGAATATCGACCTGACGAAAGTGCTCGACCAGGGCGCTTTCAGCCTGGAACGGGCACTGGAAAACGAGCCGCATTTCCTTGAGCAGGATCATCACGACCACGATCATACCTGCGGTCCGGATTGCGGCCACGATCATCATCACCATGATCACGACCATCATCACCACGATCATGATCATCACGGCCACGAACACCATCATCACGACCATGCCCCCTCGCCGATCCATGACGTTACGGTGCAGTCGGTTTCGCTGCGCGGTGGTGAAATGAACGCCGAGCGCTTCTTCCCGTGGATCCAGAAGATCACCCAGACGGAAGGTCCCAATATCCTGCGCCTCAAGGGCATCATCGCCTTCAAGGACGATCCCGAACGCTATGTTGTGCAGGGCGTGCACATGATCATCGAAGGCGACCACCAGCGCGCCTGGAAGGACGGCGAGAAACACGAAAGCCGCCTCGTCTTCATCGGCCGCGAACTCGACCGCGAAAAACTCGAACGCACGTTCAAGGCGTGTGAAGCCGCTCCCGCCGGAGCCGCAGCTTACTGATGCCGACAGTTGCTCCTCTCGATCTCCAGGGTCACGTCGCCGGCGTGGCCTTTCTCGGCGACATACCGTTCTTTGCCGAATCCTCCGGCCTCGTCCATCGCCTCGATCACGGCCATAAAACCGTCGAGGCGCACGAAGGCCTGCTTTCCTCCATCCGCGACGAAGCGAGCGACACGCTGCTGACCGGCGGTGAGGATGGCAAGGTGCTGCGGATCAAGGCGGACGGCACGGTGAGCGAGCTTGCCAATGTTCCGCGCAAATGGATTTCGCAGGTCGCTGCCGGACCACAAGGCGCCATTGCGTATGCCTATGGCAAGACAGCGCATGTGCGGCTGGCCGATGGAACAATCAAGGATTTCGCCGAGGAACGCACGGTCGAGGGCATCGCCTTTGCACCGAAGGGCCTGCGCATAGCGGTTGCGCGCTACAACGGCGTCTCCCTGCATTGGGTGGCGATGGCGAGCCAACCGGTCGATCTTGAATGGAAGGGCGCTCATACCGGCGTTACCTTCTCGCCCGACGGCCGTTTCGTCGTCACCTCCATGCAGGAAAATGCGCTGCACGGCTGGAAGCTCGATACCAAGCCCGGCGCCGAGACCCGGCATATGCGGATGACCGGCTACCCGGCCAAGATCAAATCAGTTTCATGGTCCGCCAAGGGCAAGTGGCTTGCCTCTTCCGGGGCACCGGCCGCCATCGTCTGGCCCTTCCAGGCCAAGGACGGCCCGATGGGCAAGGCGCCGCTGGAACTCGGCACCCGTGCCAATATCATGGTCACCCAGGTCTGCTGCCATCCCGTCGAAGAGATTGCGGCCATCGGTTATGCCGATGGCATGATCATGGTGGTGCGCTTCGCCGACAGCAAGGAAGTGTTGCTGCGCCGTCCCGGCAAGGGCGCGATATCAGCCATGGCCTGGAACAAGAACGGTCGGCAGCTTGCCTTCGGCTCAGAGGCGGGCGATTGCGGCGTGGTCGATATCGCCGGCTGACCTTGCGCCCTCAGCATCGGCGGCAGGCTTGACGATAAAGGTCTGCCGCGCGAAAACCTTTGAATGCTGTTCAAAAAGGACGTGCTCGAGGAGATCGCGAAAGGCGCCGTGACTCTGGCATTCCGGCGCTGGCAGAAGCCGACCGTGCGGGCCGGCGGGACGCTACGCACCGCTGCCGGCGTGCTGGCCATCAATGCGATCGATATGACGGACGCTGGCAGCCTCACCGATGAGGATGCTTCCCGTTCAGGCCATTCGTCGTTGGACGCGTTGCTTGCCGATATCGCGGGACAACGTGCAGGTACCCTCTATCGCATCGCCTTCCATGTTGCAAGCGCCGACCCGAGAGTTAAGTTGCGTGACATCTGCAGTTTTGGCCTTGGCGAACGGGACGAACTGCGGCGCCGCCTGACAGCCTTTGATGCTGACACTCCCTGGACATTGCAAACGCTGCGGCTGATCGCGGCGCGCGAAGGCATCACGGCCGGAGAGCTTGCCACGAGCATCGGCTTTGAAAAGGCCGCCCTCAAGCAGAAAATCCGCAAGCTGAAGGAACTCGGCCTGACGGAAAGTCTGCAGAGCGGCTATCGCATCTCGCCGCGAGGACGCACATTCCTCGCGGAAATCTGAGTATCCGTTTTCACCACGCCAACTCCACCTGCGGCCGGCCATTCGACGTTTTCTCAACCGTTCGTCCTGTCTCGTCGATCGTGCAGTGGACGCGCTTGCGGAAGGCGGAGAAACTATCAAAGGTGACGACATCCACGGGCTCATCGAAATCCAGCGTTAGCCGGTAACGGCCCGGCTGCGCAGTCACGGCCTGCACCCCGAGAATGGTCGCTTCAAACGGCTGGCCGAGATAGTGACCCTTGACTCGCGAGCCGAGCATCCACGGATTGAGCGGCGGCCGGTTGCCCACCACGGCATGCAGCGTGTTCCAGTCGCGAAATCCGTATTGCGCGGCCAGAAGTTCCAGCGATTTCGAATGGGTGATGTCCTGACCATCGGCACCAAGACCGGCACGCAGCCGCTTTGCCTGATCTTTCAGGGCATCGAGTGAGGGAAGCGGGATCGATCCACGCATCGTTCAGTCTCCAACATGGAGCGTGCAATCATCCGGAGGGGGTCCGCCTTGCCACCGTTCGCACGCCACAATCATGGACGACCGAAAAGGAACGAGAGACTTCACCAAAAGCTTGGAGCTTGCGGACGGCCGGGGCTCTCACCCGTTGGCGGACATCTAATCCATTGCGCAGATACTGTCAAACATCCGGCCCAACGAGAAACGGTGGGCGTTACCTTCCGGTATCGCCCACCGTTATGATGCAGAACCGCTCGGCCACAGGGAAAGCAGGTCCTGCCCCTCGCCCTGCGTCTCAAATGTCAGCGGCTAGAAACGATAGGTAATACCCGTACCGATCAGCCAGGGATCGATCTTGGCCTTGCCGCTCAAAGGACCAAGCGTATCATGATCAGCCGACCATTCGGTTTTGAGGAAAATCTTCTTCACGTCGAAGTTGACGCCCCAATTGTCGTCCAGCATGTAGTCGAAACCGACCTGAAGCGCTGCGCCCAAATGGCTCTTGACGTCGAGATTGCTGAAACCGGGCTTCTCAGACTGATTGTAGAACAGCGAATAGTTGACGCCCGCCCCGACATAGGGCTTGAACGCGCCGAAATCGGTGAAGTGGTATTGCAGCGTCAGAGTGGGCGGCAGCAGCCAGGCCTTGCCAACCGGCACACCCACCGCGCCATCCTCATGGATATTGGCATAAGTGGTGCCGAGGATCAGTTCGGCCGCGATATTGTCGGTGAAAAAATAGCTGATATCGAGCTCCGGGATCAGCGTATCCGAATAACTGAGATCGGAGCCGGGCACGCCGTCGATGGAGCCAGTGTCGCGCGTGATGACGCCAAGCGCACGCACACGTATCTGCCAGGGATTGCGCGCCGTCAGGGTCTCGATGGAGACCGGCTCCAGCGGAGCCTGCGCCAAATCCGCCGCTGCGGCTTGCCCCGTCACAAACAATGCACATCCCGCCACCAGCGCAGCGATGACTTCACGCCCGTATCCCATATTGCCTCTCCTTGAAATGTCGAATGACCTTGGCAAGGGAGGGCTACGCCGACGCGGCAGCAATGCTTTGATTCAAATCAATTTATGAGAGAAGCGGCGATCCAATTTCCCAAACGGGAAACAACCGGCCAAGACCGTTGCATCCCTGTCACAGGAGAAGCCCCGCCCCCTGGAGGCAGGCGGGGCTTTTGCAACATTGGCGGATTACCGTGCCGCCCTGGCAAAGGTGCAGCCGCTCGCCACCATGATGCCGGCAGCCCCCTCCAGCCAGCCGTCCTTGAGCTCCAGCGCCAGAAAACGGTGGCGCTCGAACGGACCGGGCATGACGAGATGGCGGGCCTTTTCAGCGAAAAAGCCGAAGCGCTCATAGTAAGGCGCATCACCAACGAGCAGAATGGCACCGTGGCCGCGGGACTTCGCCTCACCGATGGCTGCGCGCATCAGCGCGCCGCCTATGCCCTTGCCCTCATGGGCGCAATCGACAGCCAGCGGGCCAAGCATCAAGGCATCAACCGGAACGCCTTCGCGGCTCACGCCAGCCTCGACATTCCACAGGCGCACGGTGCCGATGACGTGACCATCCGGATCGCGGGCAACCAACGCCAGGCCTTCGGCCGGTACACGGCCACGGCGCAGCGCCTCGGACGACTTGCGGCGGCGGTTTGGACCCATGGTGAGGTCAAGCAGGTTTTCGCGCGCGACAACGTCGCCCGGGTTTTCCGCGTCGATGGTAAAGGAATTCTGCGCAAAGAATGCGCGGACAGAATCAAGAACAGCGGCCATCGGGGCCTCCCGCACTCAAAACCGATTCAAACGGTATCGAAAACAAATTGTGAGGGTGCTGCTCCGGCGTGAACCGGAGCAGGCTTTTTAGATCACGTAAGCCTTCAGCGGATCGAAGCCATTGAAGGCAACAGCCGAGTAGGTCGTCGTGTAGGCGCCGGTGCCTTCGATCAGGACTTCGTCACCGATCGAGAGCGTGATCGGCAGCGGGTACATGTTCTTCTCGTACAGCACGTCGGCCGAATCGCAGGTCGGGCCGGCCAGAACGCAAGGCTCCATTTCGTCGGCATCATGGATCGTGCGGATCGGGTAACGGATCGCTTCGTCCATGGTTTCGGCGAGACCGCCGAACTTGCCGATGTCGAGGAACACCCAGCGGTGATTGTCATTGTCCGACTTCTTCGAGATCAGGACGACCTCCGCCTTGATCACACCGGCATTGCCAACCATGCCGCGGCCCGGCTCGATGATCGTTTCCGGCAGGTTGTTGCCGAAGTGCTTGCGCAGCGAACCGAAGATCGCCTTGCCATAGGCTTCAGCCGACGGCACGTCGCGCAAGTACTTGGTCGGGAAACCGCCGCCCATGTTGACCATCTTCAGCTCGATGCCCTGCTTGGCCAGCTGAACGAAGACGCGCTTGGCATCGGCAAGGGCCGAATCCCAGGCGTCGACCTTGGTCATCTGCGAGCCGACATGGAACGAAACGCCGTACGAAACCAGGCCCAGCTGATGCGCGTAGACGAGAACGTCGACGGCCATCTGCGGAACGCAGCCGAACTTGCGCGACAGCGGCCATTCGGCGCCTTCGCCATCCGTCAGGACACGGCAGAACACGCGGGCACCGGGAGCGGCACGGGAAATCTTTTCGACTTCCTCGTGGCTATCGACAGCAAACAGCGAAACGCCGAGCGCATGCGCCTTGGCGACATCGCGTTCTTTCTTGATGGTGTTGCCGAAGGAAACACGCGACGCAGTCGCACCGGCATCGAGCGCCATTTCGATTTCAGCGACGGACGCGCAATCGAAGTTGGAGCCCATGGATGCGAGCAGGCGCAGTATTTCCGGCGACGGATTTGCCTTGACGGCATAGTAGATCGAGCTATCCGGCAGAGCGTGACGGAAAGCCTTGAAATTGTCGCGCACGACATCGAGGTCAACCACGAGGCAAGGACCTTCGGGACGTCGGGTGTTCAGGAAGTCGATGATACGTGCAGTCGTCATGGTTCTATCCCCAATCAGGTACGCTCCACGAAAACGTGGAGGACAAAGGACATACGCGAACATGCCCCGGAACCAGCCGGTGGAGACCCCGGATCCAGACATGCGCACGATGCGCGAATGATGGAACAACGCTCCGCCAAGAGCTTTGATCCGCTTTGTCTGCCATTGATTGGAAGGATGACCTACCGCACTTCCGGCAATGAAGGTGTGCCTCTTCAGTAACCCCCGCTGATGGAAAGCAGGGAGAGAACAAAAAGGCCCGCACCGTCGTTGCTTCGGATGTCCTCGCATTTTCCGGTTGGCCGGAATAGCGACTGGAGGGGTTAATTCCAGGTACCTTACCGATTTCCTCACCAATTCGAGGGTCGGCGGACAGCCATGGGCACGTGCGACTTTGGGCTGAAGCGGAGATAAGAAAAAACCTTGTCGTAATCAAGACTTTTTTCACATTGGCTGCTGATTTTTTATGCGCGCCAAAACCCGTTAAGATGTTCAGATTTCCTGAACAATCTCCGCCAACCCGTCGCAGAAACCAACGTCTTGTTTTAAGATCGTTTTTGGAGCGGTGCGGCAGCGGCCGGCGGAGGTGACAAACGTTAACGCCGTAACAGTTCTTCGTCTTTACGCAACGCCGGTCTATCGTTGCAACGGCCCCAAACCGCGAATCAGAAACAGGGCAGCAGCCCGAGCAGGCAGGATAAAGCAGCCCGATGGATACACTGACACGCATCCGCGCCTTCATCGATGTCGTCGATGCCGAGGGATTTTCCGCAGCCGCCCGGCGTGTCGGGCGCTCAAAGGCGCTCTTGTCCAAATATGTGCGGGAACTGGAAGACGAACTGGGCGCCCTTCTGCTCAACCGCACGACCCGGCAGTTTTCTCTGACTGAAGCCGGCCATACCTATTACCGGACGGCATCGGAGATCCTCAAGGAGATCGACAATCTCGCCGATCTCGTCCGTGCCAGCAATTCCGACCTGAAAGGCCGGTTGCGCATTTCCGCGCCGCGCACATTCGTCGACGCGGAGATCGGCCAGTCCTTGATCGATTTCGGTAAGGCGCATCCGGAACTGTCATTGGAAATCATCTCCGACGACCGTTTTGTCGATCTGGTCGAGGAAGGTTTTGACGTGGCTATCCGCATCACCAAGCTGGAGGATTCGACACTGATCGCCCGCAAGCTTGACGATTTCCAGGTTCTGTACTGCGCGACACCGGCATTCCTCGAAGAATTCGGACCGATTAACCACCCATCCGAGCTGTCGCGGCACGCCTGCATCATCGATACCAACGGCCGTTCCTACAGCAATTGGCGCTTCACCGAGCCGGATGGCACAGGGTTCAGTGTTCCCGTGGGCGGCCCGATCGAAGTCAACAGTCCGCTGGCCGCCGTGCGCGCGGCGGAATCCGGCATGGGCGTCGCCAGCATTCCCGATTTCATCGCCCGGCCGAAAGTGGCCGCCGGTACGCTGGTTTCCATTTTCGAAGACTACATACCAAAGGATCGCGGCATCTACGCGATCTATCCGCATCGGCGTTATCTGCCGACCAAAGTGCGCACATTCGTCGACTTCCTGCATCAGTGGTTTCGCAAGAACGCGGAAAATTGACCGGGCCACGATGGGCAGAAGTCCCAATTCCGTCCCATTTACCCCACATTGCATGAATGCTGCGTTGCGCCAAAACAGCCAGAGGAATCACGACAGAATGAAACGATCGTCCCTGATCCTGACGGTAGCGGCTGTGCTTGCGCCCGGCGCAGCACTCGCTCATCCGCATATTTTCGCCGAGGCGCGGCTGGAAATCGTTGCGGATGCGACCAACCAGATCACCGAACTGCGCAATGTCTGGCGTTTTGACGAGTTGTTTTCCGCCAGCGTGGTGATGGATTTCGACAAGAACTCCAATGCGCAACTCGATCCCGATGAACTGCAGGAGGTCGGCCAGACGGTTCTCGATTCCCTGCAGGAATACAATTACTACACGACGATCACCGACAACGGCAAAACCATCAAGGTCAGCAAGCCGGACGAAATCACGGCTGATTACAAGGACGGCCAGTTGCTCTTAATGTTCGCCGTCAAGCCTGCCGAGCCGATGCTGCTTAAGGGCAATATGTCATTCGGCGTCTATGATCCCACCATGTACACGGCGATGGATTTCCCGACCGACGGCGATCTCGTTGCGGTTGGCGACCAGTTGAACGCCTGCGAGCACAAGGTGGTCCGTCCCGACCCGGATGAAGTGCTTGCCCAGAATCAGGCAAGCCTCACCGACGCCTTCTTCAACGATCCGACAGGAACCGACATGTCGAAGATGTTTGCCACACGAATCGAGTTCAAATGCTGATGCTGCGGCATCCCGCGCGCCTGCTGGGTTTGGCGCTGGCTCTGGCCGCCGCCGGCATCAGCATCGCCCACGCACAGTCGCCGCTCGGTATCGGCACCGCTGAGCCGGCCTTCAATACCAGCGGCATTTTCGGCGGCTTCTTCGCCTGGATCAACATGGAGCAGCAGCGTTTCTACCACACGCTGACAGAGGCGATCAAAGCCATGCGGGACGACCCGTGGCACCTCTGGTCGCTGATCGGCCTGTCCTTTGCCTATGGTGTGTTCCACGCTGCCGGCCCCGGTCACGGCAAGGCGGTCATTTCCTCTTACATGATCGCCAACGAGACCGAACTGAAGCGCGGCGTGCTCCTGTCCTTCCTGTCGTCGATGATGCAGGGAGGCGTCGCCATCCTGCTCGTCGGCGCCGCCTATCTGGTGCTGCGGGGATCATCAATCTCGATGACGCAGGCCACGCATTTCCTCGAAGTGGTCAGCTACGCCCTGATCGCTGCCTTTGGCGGCTGGCTGCTGTTTCGCAAGCTGAAGGCTATACGGACGCGGCGGCTGGCCCCAGTGGTTTCGTATGACCACGGACACGGCCACAGTCCTCACTCCCATGATCATGGCCATAGCCATGGGCCGGGCGAAGTCTGCGACACCTGCGGCCACGCACATGCACCCGATCCTTCAATGCTCAAGGGTGATCGCTTCGCGCTCCGCGAGGCCTGGTCGGCGATTGTTGCCGTGGGCTTGCGCCCCTGCTCCGGCGCGCTGATCGTGCTGAGCTTCGCGCTGTTAAACGGGCTTTATCTCGGCGGCGTTCTATCGGTCTTTGCCATGTCGATCGGCACGGCCATCACCGTCTCCGTGCTGGCGACGCTCGCCGTCACCGCCAAGGACCTGGCTGTGCGCTACGCGTCTAACGGATCATCGGCCATGCGCATCAGCAACGGCATCGAAATCTCCGGCGCCTTGCTGGTGCTGGTACTGGGCATTGTTCTGCTTGGGGCGTCGCTGCAGGGCTAAACCTTCAAAGTCCACGCCCGCGCTGGTATCGGGCGCGCAGCCAGAAGATCAGGAAGAAGCCGAGCACGAAAACCGCACCGAAGGCCGCGGCCAGCCAGGGCGAAAACGTGCCAAGCCAGAGCATGATTTTCGGCAGGATAAAGAAGCCGGCCCCGACGATGACCAGGATAACGGCCGCGGCGATCGCTGGCGAGTGTTCCTTCTTTTCCGGGGTATTCATGCGGTCTCCTTTTGCGCCAGTCCGGCGCGAATATCTTCAAGCTTTCGCTTCTGCGTGCCATCACCGGCAAAATTCTCAGGCGACAGCCAAGCTTCGAAAGCAGCGTTGAGCAACGGCCATTCGCCATCGATGATCGAGAACCATGCCGTATCGCGATTGGCGCGCTTCGACAACATGTGCTGGCGGAAGACCCCTTCAAAGCTGAAGCCAAGCCGGCTCGCCGTTTTCTTGCTGGCTTCATTACGGTTGTCGCATTTCCACTCGTATCGCCGGTATCCCAGGTCCTCGAAGGCGTGCCTGGCCATCAGGTAATGAACTTCGGTGGACAAGGGCGACCTGGCCATCGAAAAAGAATGCGCTACACCACCGACCTCGACCACACCATTGGCGGGATCGGGCCGCATGTAGTTGGCCATGCCGACGACATCGCCGCTGGCCTTGTCACAGAAGACTTCCGTAACCCAGCCGCCCTTCTGCACCGCCGTGAGCCAGGCATCGAAATCCTCGATGCCGCGAAAATCATCCTGCGAGAAATACTGAAGGCGCACATTGATCTCCAGACCACCAAAGGCTCGCCATAGCGCTTCCAGGTGGCTCACCCGATCATAAGGCACGATCCGCACATAACGGCCTTCCAGAGTCACCGGTTTCGGGGCCGGGCGGGCTGTCCAATTGGTCAAATCACGCATCTGCAAACTCCGGAAGAGACGACACCAGCAACCTTGAAACCGGCGCAGAAACCGCACCGGTCATAACAAAGGCTTTGACGCTGGCATAGGACAGCTCAGGCATCGGCACAAATGCAAAGTGATGATGGATTGATCACCACGGCGACTTGATTGGGGGCTGACCGGTCTGCGGCACCGAGGTCTGCTGCGGATTGGCCTGTGCTTCGATAACCGGTGTCTTGGCCGACGAGACCGTCGCCTCGATATGGTCGATCAGAGCATCGGCAAGGCCAAGGCGTCCGGCCAGTTGATCGAGATATCCGCGCTCGGCGCGGCTGTCGGCATCGATGGCAAGACGCGACGCGGTATAAAGCTCGACACGCTCCTCTTCGGTCACAGCCGCCGCGACGATGGCATCGAGGTCGACCGGCTGGCTTAGCTCCTCATGCAGGAACTGCTCAGCTTCCGAATCGAGGCCGGAGACTTTCACCTTGTCCATGATGCGGGCGCGCTCGACATCGTCGATGTGACCATCGGCGCGGGCGGCGGCAATCATGGCGCGGACCAGAACGAGCACAAAATCATTGCGAATGACAGCGGGTTCGGTGCTGAAGCCGGAATCGGCCGGTGGCGGCAGCAGTTCTGGCTGCGCCTGCGCTTCCGGCTGCGCGATAGGTTCCTTGCCGGCCTGATAATTCTTGTAGGCTTGGTAGCCAAGACCGGCGATGGCAGCGAGACCACCAAGTTTCAGGGCCGAGCCAGCCACCTGGCGGCCAGTACCGGTGCCGAGCAGAACGGCAGCGATGGCGCCGGCGGCCAGCGGATTGTCCTTGGCCAGCTGCGTCGCCTGACCGGCCCGCTCCCGCACCGATCCGCCAGCACCGGGGATTTGCGAACCCAAAAACTGATCCAGCAATTTCTTCGCATCAAACATTCGGTCCACTCCCTTGAGGCCGGTTTCGGTCGGAAAGAAACATAGGAATGCAACGACAGAAATACAAATGAAAGACGCCTGCCATGAAAAAGGCCGGGCGCACGCGCCCGGCCTTTTGAACAGTCATAACGAAACGATCGATCAGCCGCGCAACGCGAAAGCCTCGGCAGCCAGCTTGGTGATGCCGGCCCAGTCGCCCTTGGCAACCAGTTCCTTCGGCGCCACCCAGGAGCCGCCAACGCAGACGACGTTGGGCAGCGACAGGTAATCCCGGGCATTCGACAGCGAAATGCCGCCGGTCGGGCAGAACAGCGTGCCGGCCAGCGGCGAGGACAGCGACTTCAGGTAGGCAGCGCCGCCAGCCTGTTCGGCTGGGAAGAACTTCATCACCTTGTAGCCTTCTTCGCGCAGGCCCATGACCTCGCTTGCCGTGGCAGCACCCGGCAGAAGCGGGATATCGGAATCATTGGCAACGTCGATCAGCTCCTGCGTCGTGCCGGGGCTGACGATGAACTGCGAGCCCGCCTCGACAGCCGCTTCGTATTGGGCCGCATTGAGGATGGTTCCGGCACCGGCAACGGCACCTTCCACCTCGTTGGCCACAGCCCGGATCGCTTCGAGCGCAGCAGTCGTGCGCAGCGTAATTTCGATCGCTTTCAAACCACCGGCGACAAGGGCACGCGCCAAAGGCACGGCGGTCGCGAGGTCATCAATGACCAGCACCGGAACGACCGGCTGCAATTTCAGGACAGAAAGAAGTCTCTCGGTTTTCTCGCTCATGCCGGACAGCCTTTTTTAAAACGATTGAAGTGAGGCTCGAATACTCTTCCCATCCGCTTTTGTCGATACCAAACGGGACAGCCAAGCCTATTCGGACATGGTGACGCATGCTTGACAATAGACAGGCCCGAACGTGCTTCAAAGCCGCCGGCAGGTCAAAGTGCTTGCTTGTTCGAATGTGACAATCCTGTAGTGTGCTTGGCGTGGGCATTCAAACGGCAGGCGTTATCAATGGCCAAGGAAATTGAACGCAAGTTTCTGGTGGCTTCCGATGGCTGGCGCGAGGCCGCAGACGGCGGTACGCGTTTTCTGCAGGCCTATATCGTCACCATGGACGACCGTTCCGCACGTGTGCGGCTGATCGATGACAGGCGCGCGAAACTGACGATCAAGATCGGCACTGGCTCGATGACCCGCGATGAGTTCGAGTATGAGATTCCCGTGGAAGACGCCAAGGATATGATGTCTTTGGCCGTCGGCCTTGTCATCGAGAAGACCCGTTATGAGGTTAGCCACCACGGCTTCGTCTGGGAGGTCGATGTCTATGGCGGCGCGCATGAAGGGCTGATTGTCGCCGAAGTCGAACTTGAGGCCGAAGATGACACACCGGACCTGCCCTCCTGGCTGGGTAACGAGGTGACCGGAGACCCGCAGTACTCCAACCAGTATCTCTCGACCAATCCGTTGGTATCCAAGGCAGATCATGAGCTATCATATT
The DNA here is from genome assembly GCF_001426665.1 of Rhizobium sp. Root1334. GTDB lineage: Bacteria > Pseudomonadota > Alphaproteobacteria > Rhizobiales > Rhizobiaceae > Pararhizobium. Next base: position 35,987 of record NZ_LMEY01000004.1, read on the forward strand.
CGCCCTTCTGAACACTTCACGGATGAATTCAAAGCGGTTGGTAGCGAGCAACTGACACTTGCCATTGCAGTATTGACCGACCGTCCGCAGGGGCTGCCGGAGGCCATTCACGATGCCCGCAAGAATTTCAAAAGACTGCGTTCTCTCTATCGCCTCGCCGCGGCAGACATTCCCGCATTCCAGCGCTCGGAGAATGCACGCATCCGCAAGATGTCCCAAATGCTCTCGATTTCCCGCGACGCGACTGCCCTTGTCGAAGTCAACCGGTATCTGCTGGAGCATGCCGAAACCAACGACGAACGCGCCGCCCTGAAACGGATCGGCAAAGTGCTGATCACCCGGCGCGATGAGCGGGCCGCGGAGGGAGATCAACAGGAAGAAAGCGTCGCTTTAGCGCTCTCAACCTGCGGCAGGGCACTGGATTCACTCGCCTGCATCACTTTTCGGGACGGTGGCAAAAAGGGTGCCAAACGCATCGCCAAGGGCTGGCGCAAGGCATTGGAGAGAGCTTCCACCGCGCTGGAAGCCTGTACGGACACCACCGATGCACATCTGTTTCATGAATTGCGCAAACGCAGTCAGGACTACCGTTTCTATCTCGATCTTCTGCAACGTCTGTGGCCCTCGGCGATGCACGCAAAGCGGGTCGAGGTCACGAAGGTGGTCGATCTGCTTGGCCATCACAACGATCTGGCGCTCCTTGCCTCCTTGGTCGATGAGCAGCCGCATCTATTGGGCAAGAGCGAGGACGTCGCCTATCTCCTCTCGGCCGTCATCACGCGGCAGAAAGCCCTGCGGGAACAGGCACTGACCGTTGCTGCTTCGGTTTTTCGCGATGACCCGAAGGACGAAAGCCGCAAGATCATGCTCCTGTGGCAGGACGCAGTCTGACGCGGCACTCCCGGCATTGATACTGCCAATCCCTGTCAGTATGATCGCGACCATGTCCCGCTCCACCCGTCTTCTCGATCTTATCCAGCTTCTGCGCACGTACCGGCGCCCGGTGAGCGGCAACGCGCTTGCCCAGCGCATGGGCATCAGCATCCGCACGCTCTACCGCGACATCGCCACACTGCAGGCGCAAGGTGCCGACATCCAGGGCGCGCCCGGCTTCGGCTACGTGCTCAAACCCGGTTTCCTCATGCCGCCGATGATGCTGAGCGAAGAGGAAATCGAGGCGCTAGTGCTCGGCGCACGCTGGGTAGCGGCGCGGACCGACGACGAATTGAAGGATGCCGCCCGCAACGCTCTGACAAAGATCGCCGCCGTGCTGCCCGCCGATCTGCGCCATGAGTTGGAAACGAACTCGCTGCTCGTCTACAACACCCGTGACCTTCGGCTGGGAACCATCGATTTTCCGGCCATTCGCGAAGCTATCCGGCTGGGTATAAAGATCGACATCGACTATGCCGACGTCAATGGACAGCCGACAACGCGGCGCATCTGGCCTTTTGCGCTGGCTTATTTCGAGGAAACCCGCGTGCTGGCGGCCTGGTGCGAGCTGCGCAGCGACTTCCGTCATTTCCGCACCGACCGTTTTACCACCATGACCGTGACCGGCATCCGCATTCCACGCCGGCGCGACCGGTTGCTGGCCGAATGGCGAAACACCCACAAGGTCCCTCAGGACATGTGAGCCTACTGCCATAAATTGACAGCAGAACGGAATAGAAACGTCTCCGGACCCACCGAGAGGAGACTGCCATGAAAACCGACTTTGTTCTGCCCGTCGACAGCCCGGCCGAAAGCGCCGTTTTCTACATGGCGATGTTCGGTGCGCTGCCGCTGGAGCTGTCGCCGACCTATGCGGTCGTCCTGATGAACGATGCGTTGAAGCTTGGCCTGGCAAAGAGAAAGAGGCTGCCAGCCGCCGTGAATACCAACGACGCGGAGCTTCCAATCTTCGTCGCTGGCCGCGAAGGCGTCGATGCGCTTCACGACGAATGGCGCCGGAAAGGCGTGACGATCCTGCAGGAACCGGTCTCGTCGGACAGTGACTATACGTTTATCTGCACCGACCCGGATGGCCATCGCCTGCGTGTCTTTACGCCGCAGGCCGCATGACCATCTCCATGCCGGCCGCGCACCCGATTGCGCGCGCGGCCGGAAAGCTGTATTTCACGCCGCATGACAGACACGATCCACACCCCTCGCCCGGAAGCCAATGGCCAGTTTCTGGTGGCAGCGCTTTATCATTTCGCCGCATTCGAGCGCTTTGCCGACTTTCGCGAGCCATTGCAGGCGATCTGTGATGACAATGGCGTCAAGGGCACATTGCTGCTGGCGCATGAGGGCATCAACGGCACGATTGCCGGTCCTGAGGACGGCATCAGGGCCGTGCTTGCCTTTCTGCGCACCCAGCCGGAATTCGTAGGTCTCGAACATAAGGAAAGCTGGGCCTCCTCCATGCCGTTCCTGCGCATGAAGGCGCGGCTGAAGAAGGAAATCGTTACCATGGGCGTCGAGGATATCGACCCCAACAAGATCGTTGGCACCTATGTGGCTCCGAAGGACTGGAATGCGCTGATCTCCGATCCCGATACAATCGTGATCGATACCCGCAACGACTACGAGACCGCGATCGGCATGTTCCGTGGCGCGGTCGACCCCAACACCAAAAGCTTCCGTGAGTTCCCCGGCTGGGTGAAAAACAATGCCGATCTCGCCGCAAAGCCGAAGATCGCCATGTACTGCACCGGCGGCATCCGCTGCGAGAAGGCGACAGCCTTCATGAAGGAACAGGGCTTTGACGAGGTCTACCACCTCAAGGGCGGCATCCTGAAATATCTGGAAGACATGCCGGAAGAGGAAAGCCTCTGGGATGGCGCCTGCTTCGTCTTTGACGACCGCGTCTCGGTGACGCATGGCCTGAAGGAAGGCGAGCACACGCTCTGCCACGCCTGCCGCCAGCCGCTGACGCCGCAGGACCTTCTGTCACCCCATCACGAGCATGGCGTCACCTGCGTCCACTGTCATGATACCCGCACAGAGGAAGACCGCCAGCGTTATCGCCAGCGGCAGCGGCAGATGGAGCTGGCAAAGAAACGCGGCGAGCGGCATTTGGGAAGCTGAGCCCGCCGCCGAGGCGGGCCGGGTATCTGTCCTGCGCTGCATCACCATTCTTATGATGATGCAGCCGGTCGAATTTACCCGGCCTTGTGATTGCCCTTCGGAAACTGTTCGGCCAGTTCCTTGTACCAATGACCGCTTTTCTTGATGGTTCGGACCTGGGTATCGTAATCGACATGGACGATGCCGAAGCGCATCTTGTAGCCTTCCGCCCACTCGAAATTATCCATCAGGCTCCAGGCAAAATAGCCTTTCATCGGATAACCTTCCCGGATCAAATCTGCCGTGACGGCAAGATGCTCGGCGATGTAATCGAGCCGCGGCTGATCATCGACCACGCCGTTTTCGACGCCCATATTGTAGGCCGCCCCGTTCTCGGTGATGTAGCAATCCGGCAGCGCGTAGCGGTCGTTGACCGTGCGGATGAGATCACCCAGCGCCTGCGGAAAGATCTCCCAGCCGATATCGGTCTTCACGTCGTTGACCGGCTTGGCGTTCACCGTCGCCGGGAATTCGGCACCTTCGGCTGGATCATGGGACACACGCATCGGCGTGTAGTAGTTGACGCCCCACCAGTCGGTTTTCTGGCTGATCGTTGCCATATCACCATCCTCAATGGTGGGCATGCGATGGCCGAGCGCCGACAGGAAGCTTTGCGGATATTCACCCTTGAAGACCGGGCCGAAGAAGACGCCGTTGTGGAAATCGAAGGCCCGTTCAGCCGCCGCCTTGTCCTCGGCGCTGTCGCTATCGGGATAGACATGCATCGGGTTGATGACGATGCCAACCGGCAGGTCCGGCTGGAGTTCGCGGACGGTGGCAACGCCAAGGCCATGGGCGAGGTTGGTGAAATGCAGCGCATGCAGGGCCGCATCCATGTTGCGCTCACCCGGGGCGTGAATGCCGTAGAGATGGCTGAGCCAGACGGAGCACCAGGGCTCGTTGAACGTCGCCACAGCATCGAGACGATCACCGAGGCGGGCGATGACGGTTTTGGCGTAGCGCTGGTAGGCATAGGCCGTCGTGCGCGCCGTCCAGCCGCCGTCGCCCATCAGCGCCAGCGGCAGGTCCCAATGATACAGCGTCGCAAAGGCCTGGATGTTGCGCTGCTTCAGGCCATCGACAAGGCGATCGTAGAAATCCAGCCCCTTTTCATTGACCGGCCCGGTGCCTTCCGGAATGATCCGCGGCCAGGCGATCGAGAAGCGATAGGCTTCGACACCAAGGCCCTGGATCAGGTCAAGGTCCTCATCCAGCCGGTTGTAGTGATCGCAGGCGACATTGCCGTTGTGCCCCTGATAGACCCGGCCCGGCATGTTGGAAAACGCATCCCAGATCGACGGCTTGCGCCCATCGGTCTTGGTTGCCCCCTCGATCTGGAACGAGGCGGTCGCCACACCGAAAATGAAATCGCCGGGGAAGCGTTCAGCCAGTTTCTTTGCTTCGATCATCATCGCCCTCATCGGATTGCGCGGCAAACCATCAAATCCGCTCCACGCCATCAGGAAATCTGAAACGTTGCAGTAACTCGGAATGACCAAAAGTCAACCACAGAATCGCCTATGGACTGCATCACTCCGCCCTTTCGGGGCGGAGTGAATGAGAGCACGTATCTGCGATGGATCAGACCTTGATCCAGGCGCCGTTGCGCTTCGACGACTGGACGCAGGCATCGACAAACACCATGCCCTTCATGCCATCATCGATCGTCGGATAAACGACCGCCGGGTCGACCGCCACGCCCTTGCGCTTGGCGAAGATGGCGCGAGCGGCTTCGGTGTAGATATTGGCGAAGCCTTCGAGATAGCCTTCCGGATGGCCGGACGGGATGCGGGACACACGGGCGGCGGCCGGGCCGGAACCGGCACCCGCACGGGTGATCAGGCGCTTGGGCTCACCGAACGGCGTGTACCAGAGATAGTTCGGGTCCTTCTGCGTCCATTCCAGGCCGCCCTTCGTGCCATAGACGCGGACCATCAGGCCGTTCTCATGGCCGGGGGCAACCTGACTGCACCAGAGCATACCCTTGGCGCGCTGACCGTTCTTTTCCTTGAAGCGCATCATCACATGCGCGTTGTCATCCAGCGCCCGGCCTTCGACGAAGCTATCGAGATCGGCAGCCAGCTCTTCCAGCTCAAGGCCGGAAACGAAAGCGCCGAGATTATACGCATGGGTGCCGATATCGCCGGTGGAGCCACCCGCCCCTGACTTCGACGGATCGGTGCGCCATGCGGCCTGCTTCTGACCGGACTGTTCGATATTCTCGGTCAGCCAATCCTGCGGATACTCCATCTGCACCAGCCGGACGGCGCCGATATCGCCATTCTCGATCATCTCGCGGGCCTGGCGGACCATCGGATAACCGGTGTAATTGTGGGTGAGCACGAACAGCGCGTCGCTCTCATCCGCCAGCTTCTTCAGTTTCTTAGCGTCCGATAGCGTTGAGGTCAGCGGCTTGTCGCAGATCACATGAATACCGCGTTTGAGGAATTCGCGGGCGGCCTCGTAATGCACGTGGTTCGGCGTAACGATAGCGACGGCCTCGATGCCGTTCTTCAGCTTGGCTTCGCGGATCGCCATTTCCTTGAAATCGGAATAGCTGCGTGCCGGATCAAGACCGAGTTCGGCACCCGAATTCTTCGCCTTTTCCGGTGTCGACGACAGCGCGCCAGCGACCAGCTCGAATTGATCGTCAAGTCGCGCAGCCATGCGGTGGACGGCGCCAATAAACGCACCAGACCCGCCGCCGACCATGCCGAGACGAATACGCTTTTCCCGAACCTCGGTGGTTCCTTCGATTGCCATAGAGTGTCTCCCTTAATTGGATTTGTGTTCGTAGGAGTTTTTCTCTCCCTTACCGGCGGTGGCGACCTCTTCTCCCCAGCGGGGAGAAGTGCCGAACGCAGTGAGGCGATGAGGGGGCGGCTCGGCAAATTCTGAGCGTTTGCCCCCCTCATCCGGCCCTTCGGGCCACCTTCTCCCCGAGGGGGAGAAGAGGCTTTAAAGCCCCAGCATACGCCGGTTGGCCGCGTCGTCTGCCCCACTGTCGGCAAAATCATCGAAGGCTTTTTCGGTGACGCGGATGATGTGGTGCTTGACGAATTCCGCGCCTTCGCGGGCGCCGTCTTCGGGATGCTTCAGCGCGCATTCCCATTCGACCACAGCCCAGCCGTCGAAATCATTGGCGGTCAGCTTCGAGAACACCGCGCCGAAATCGACCTGGCCGTCGCCCGGCGAGCGGAAGCGCCCGGCCCGGTTCACCCAGCCCTGGTAGCCGCCATAGACACCCTGGCGCCCCGTCGGATTGAACTCGGCATCCTTGACGTGGAACATCTTGATGCGCTCGTGGTAGATATCGATGTTGTCGAGATAATCCAGGCACTGAAGAACATAGTGCGAGGGATCGTAGAGCATGTTCGCGCGGGGATGGTTGCCGACGCGCTCGAGGAACATCTCGAACGTGATTCCATCATGCAGGTCCTCGCCCGGATGAATCTCATAGGCGATATCGACGCCGCAATCATCGGCGTGATCGAGGATCGGCTTCCAGCGGCGGGCGAGTTCATCAAAAGCGGTTTCCACCAGACCTGCGGGGCGCTGCGGCCACGGATACATGAACGGCCAGGCGAGCGCGCCGGAGAAGGTCGCATGCGCCTTGATGCCGAGATGCTTCGACGCCGTCAGCGCCATCTTGACCTGTTCGACAGCCCATTGCTGGCGGGCCTTCGGATTACCGCGCACTTCGGGGACAGCAAAACCATCGAACGCTTCGTCATAGACCGGATTGACCGCGACCAGCTGGCCCTGAAGGTGGGTCGAAAGCTCGGTCACCTCAACGCCGTTCTCGCGCGCCTTGCCGGCGAACTCGTCACAATAATCCTTCGACGAAGCTGCCTTCTTCAGGTCGATCAACTGGCTGGCCCAGGTCGGAACCTGAACGCCGATATAGCCGCAATCGGCCGCCCACTGGGTGATCGAATCCCATGAATTAAAGGGAGCGGCATCACCCGCAAATTGGCCAAGGAAAAGCGCGGGGCCCTTGATGGTCTTCATGTCAGATTCCTCCCTGATTATCGACCGTAAACGTTTCCGTAGTGTTGTAACATGCCATTTATCGAGGGCAAGGCGCCTCTTTCCGATAAAGCCAGCTGGCGGCGATGGCCAGAATTCCAGTGCGCCGGAACCTAATCACGGACTTTGCGTGGCGGCAAGAGGTACGTGCCGCAAAAATCCGGCGAGACAGTCCGAACAATGTCCCGTCATAAAAATAGGCGCCCGTTTTCGCGGGCGCCCGGTCGTTGCCTTAAGCGATCAGAACGGTGAATCGGGGAAGTAGAAGTCCTTGGCATTGTCCTTGGTCACGAGCGTTGCGTCGATGGTGTAGACGCCGCGAACCGGAACCTGGCCATAGAAATTGGCAACGGTCATTTCGAGCGCGGTACCAACCATTGCCGGCGGATAGAGCACGTCGACCGGGATCATCTTGTCACCGTCCATGACCTTCTTGATCATGTCCTTCGAACCGGCACCGGCCACGACATACTGGATGTCGGTGCGCTTGGCCTGGTCGATAGCCTGCAGCACGCCGACAGCCATGTCGTCGTCCTGGCACCAGACCACGTCGATCTTCGGGTACTTGGTCAGGTAGTCCTGCATGACCTTGAAGGCGTCGTCGCGGTTCCAGTTGCCGAACTGGCGGTCGAGAACCTTGACGTTGGAACCTTCGATGCCCTTGTCGAAGCCATCCTGACGCTGCTGGTCGATCGGGATCGGCAGGCCGCGAATGATGACGACTTCAGCGTCCGGCGTCGTTGCCTTGATATATTCGCCGGCCGTCTGACCGAGAGCCGGGTTGTTGCCGGCCACATAGAGGTCGCGAACAGTGTTGTCGTTGACGGACGGCGCGCGGTCGACGATGGCGACGAACGTGCCCTTGCCCTTGACTTCCTTGATGGCGTTGACCAGCGGATCCGGATCGGACGGCAGGATGACCAGTGCGTCGATGCCCTGAGTTTCAAGGTCCTGCACGGCATTGGCCTGGCTTGCCGGATCCGGCGACGTCTTGACGATGACGTTGAGGCCCGGATGCTGCGACATCAAGAGCTTGGCGACACGTTCGGCGTGGAACACGACGCCCGACGTCCAGCCATGGTCGGCGGCCGGGATCGAAACGCCGATCGTGACCTTCTTTTCCTCTTGCGCGTGGGCAACGCTGGTCAGCGCCATGACGGCGACGGCTGCTGCGCCCAATAGTCCTTTACGCATGTTTCTCTCTCCCTAGTGAATGCGGGTCTAACAGTCCTGACCGGGCGACCCCCTGAACCCGGTCCTTCACGATTTCCGAACCAGCGAACGCTGGACGAGCATCGCAACGATGATGATCGTGCCCTGGATGGCCCCGATCAGATATTCGCTGATGAAATTGGAAAGCAGCATGATGTTGCCAACGAGTTCCAGAATGAAGGCACCACAGATCGTCCCCCAGACCCGGCCCGCGCCACCCTTCAGCGCCGTTCCGCCGACGACGACAGCGGTGATCGCCTGGAGTTCCCACAGGATGCCGGTCGTCGCCGACGTGGAGCCGAGGCGCGGCACATAAAGAAGAACCGCAATCGCCACGCAAAGCCCCTGGATGACGAAGGCGATGGTGCGAACCCGGTTGACCGGAATGCCGGAATAGCGGGCAACATCGGCGTTCGAGCCAACGGCAACGACATGGCGGCCATAACGGGTGCGATAGAGAATGAAAGCCGCAATGCAGGTCACCGCCAGAATTACCACAATCGGCACCGGGACACCGAGGATCGAGCCGAAATAGGCGGGGCGGTATATTTCCTGGAGGGCCGGATCCTTGAGCGTGATCGCACCGCCCTGCGACAGCCACGTCGTCAGTCCGCGGTAGATGCCCATGGTGCCAAGCGTTGCGATGAATGGCTCGATCCGGCCGACCGTGGTGATCAGGCCGTTTGCCAAGCCACACAGGGACCCTGCGACAACCGCGAACAGCACTGCCGCCGTCAGCATCAGGGCCGGGTCGGCGATGACGCCGGAGTTCATGAACAGGATCATCAGACTCGCGACGAAGGCCACCATCGCGCCGACGGACAAATCGAGATCGCCGGAGGAAATAACGAACGTTGCGCCAATCGCGATGATGGCGATGAAGGCACTGCGGGTGGCGACATTGGCGAGATTGTTCAAGCCGATGAAGTTTGGATTGACGAGTGCCCCGAGGATGAGAAGCAGTATCAAAGCCGCAAATGGCGCGACCGCCCGAAGGTCGATATCCCGCCAGCTCCGGCGCCGCACGTCCCGGGTTTCCTCATTCACGCTTGTATCCACTCCAACCTCCCGTCCCATTATCCCTGGGGTTTGTTTTTCAGTGCGCCGCTTTCGCCACAACAGTTCAGGCCGCGGCCTTTTTCTTCAGTCCAGCCGCGTAGCGCATGATCTCCTGCTCGGAGATTTCATCGCCTTCCAGCATGCCGACGATCCGCCCTTCCCGCATGACAGCGACGCGTGTGCAAAGGCCGATCACCTCCGGCATTTCCGAGGAGACGACGATGATCGAGCGGCCATCTCGCGCCAGTGCCGAGATGAAGTGATAGATCTGCTGCTTGGTGCCGACATCGATGCCGCGGGTGGGTTCGTCGATGATGATGATCTCGGGCTCGGTTTCCATGACCTTGGCAAGCAGCAGCTTTTGCTGGTTGCCGCCCGACATGCGGCCAGCCACCACATTGCCATCGCGTACCCGGATATCGAAGCGGCGGCGCGCGCGCTCCAGCGCCTGCGCCTCGCTGGCGGGGCTGAGATAACCGAGCTTGCCGTGATTTTCGAGCGACTGCAGCGTCAGGTTGGCGGTCATCCGCGAATTGAGCAGCAAGCCCTTCGACTTGCGATCCTTGGTCATGTAGGCAAGGCCGCGCCGGTTGGCGGCATGCACATCGCCTGATGGAACCGCTTCGCCGTGGATAACCACTTCACCCGAGGCGCGCGACCTCAAGCCCGCAATCGCCTCCATCAATTCCGTGCGACCGGAACCGATCATGCCGGAAAACCCGAGGATCTCGCCCTTGCGAACCTCGAAACTCACATCTTTGACGTAGCCGGTCGACACCGCGTCGACGCTCAACACGATCTCTTCGTCAACATTCGGCTCGCGCTTGGCCGGATAGAGTTTCGACAACTCGCGCCCCACCATCAGCTGCGCGATCGATTCCCCATCAAGAATGGATGTCGGCGACGTCTTGATCCACTGGCCGTCACGCAGCACGGTGACCCGGTCGGTCAGCTCCATGACCTCGTCCAGCTTGTGCGAGACGAAGACGAAACTCGTCCCCTGATCGCGCAGCTTGCGCACCTGCTTGAACAGGAAATTGGTTTCCTCGCGGGAAAGCACGGCGGTCGGCTCATCCATGAAGACGACGCGGGCATCGCGGCTGATCGCCTTGGCGATCTCGACCATCTGTTTGTCGGCAATCGACAGCGAACTGATCATCGCATTCTCATCGACATGCGATCCGAGCAGATCAAGCACGCGGCGCGTTTCGGACCGCATGAACTTGCGATCGAGCACGCCGAAACGCGTGACTTCGCGGCCGAGAAACAGGCTCTCAGTGACGGTCAGATGTTCGGCGAGATTGAATTCCTGGTGAATGATGACAATGCCGAGCGCTTCGGCGGCACCGTTCGGCGGCAGCTTGACGGAATGTCCATCGAGGATGATGTCGCCGGAGGTGGGCTGCTCGAAACCGGAAAGAATCTTGACGAGCGTGGATTTTCCAGCACCGTTTTCCCCCATCAAGGCATGGATTTCGCCAGCACGCAGATCGAAGTCGACACCGAACAGGACCTGCACGCCGTTAAACGACTTGCTGATGCGCCGTGCGGACAACACGATCGCGCCATCACCGGCGCCGCTGGTCTGCGAACTCATGAAATCCTCCCTGCGGCTCCCATCCGCTTGAGCATGATGTAAACCTTTACATAGATCATGTAAAGGTTTACATCAGGGCATAACCGAGAAATTCTTCGTGCAGGCTTTGACCTCCGGGCAAGTCTGTGTAGTGTCCCGCCGAGACTAAAACCAAGGCAGAGCGCAGTGTCGAATTCCACGCCGGCAACCATCGAAGACGTCGCCCGGATCGCGGAAGTGTCGATTGCGACCGTGTCGCGCGCCATCCATATGCCAGAGAAAGTCGCCAATTCGACGCGGCTCAAGGTCAGCCAGGCAATCGCCATCACCGGCTACACGACCAACGCCATGGCCCGCAGCCTGCGGCTTGGCCGTTCCAATATGATTCTGGTGGTGGCGCCCGATATCGGCGACCCGAATTTTTCCAACATTCTCGTCGGCCTGGAAAACGAAGCGCGCTCGCATGGTTACGGCGTGCTGATCGGCCATACGCAGAACGACGCCCAGCGCGGGCTGGAATATCTGAAGTTCCTGAATTCCAACCAAGCCGCCGGATTGATCCTGTTTACCGGCATCCTGCCTTTTGGCCATCAGTCGATGACTGCACGGCTGCCGCCCAGCGTCGGTGTTTTCGAACCGGTTTTCAATGGCGGCATTCCTTATGTCGGCGTCGATGATACCGAGGGCGCCCGCAAGGTAATCGACCTGCTGATCGCCGAAGGTCATCGCAAGGTGGCCTTTATCGGTGATTCCCGCACCCGGCTGGCCTATAGCCGGCGGCGCAGCGGATATGAGGCCGGGCTGGATGCCGCCAATGTCAGCGCCGATCAGCGTATCGTTTTTGAAGGCGACGGCACGATCGAAAGCGGGCGGCTTGCCGTCGAACAATTGTTCATGCGCGACACGCTGCCAACAGCCTTCATGTGCGTTAACGACCAGACGGCAATCGGCGTGATGATTGGCCTTGGCGCCCGCGGTTACGATATTCCGCGCGATTTTTCCGTGACCGGTTTTGACGACGTGCCACAGGCAAGCTTCATGTCACCGGCACTGACGACCATCCGCCAGCCGCGAACCGCAATCGGCAAACATGCGATGGCGCTATTGCTGGATCTTTTGTCCGACGGAAAGCCGCCGGAAACGGAAATCCTGCTCCGTCCCGATCTGGTGGTCCGCAACTCGGTTGCCGCCCCGTCGCTCAAATGGGCGAAGCGCTGAGCCTTCCGGCCAGCGCTCCATTCATCAAACAGATGTTCGGTGATCAGGCGTAACGCTTCTCAGGCGCGCGGCGCGACACGACTTCAATATGCCGCCGGTTTGACACCGTGAACTGGTTGGCCAGGTCCTTCAGCGTCGTGCTGACACGCATCAGATTATGGGTTGCCGCATTGGTCTGCTCGACCATGGCGGCATTTTGCTGGGTCATTTGGTCCATGCCCGTCACCGCCGTGTTGATTTCGGTAATGCCGATCGCCTGCTCCCGCGCTGAACCGGCGATGGCATCGATATGACCGTTGATATGCATGACCTGTTCGCCAATCGTCCGCAGAGCCTCGCCAGTCTGGTTGACGAGGGAAACGCCGGTCAGCACGTCCTCGAACGACTTGTCGATCAGGCCCTTGATCTGCTTTGCCGCATCGGTGGACTTTTGTGCGAGTTCACGCACTTCCTGCGCCACGACAGCAAACCCCTTGCCCGCATCCCCGGCGCGGGCCGCTTCAACGCCGGCGTTCAATGCAAGCAGATTGGTCTGGAACGAGATCTGGTCGATGACGCCGATGATCTGGGTGATCTTCTGGGACGATTCCTCGATCGCGCTCATCGCCGATACGGCCTGCTGGACGACTTGCCCCGATTTGCGCGCCTCTTCGGTGGCGTTACCGACGACACGGCGGGCCTCTTCGGTGCGGATCGCCGCTTCCTTGGAGATCGTGGTGATCTCTTCCAGCGCTGCAGCAGTCTGTTCCAGCGAGGCCGCCTGCTGTTCGGTGCGGCGGGCCATATCATCGACGGCGGTCACCAGTTCGCCCGCATTGCCGGAGGTTTCGTCGGCGGCCAAAACGATAGAGCCGAGCGCCTTGTCGAGCGTTCCAAGCGCAGAGTTGAAATTGGTTTTTAAACCGTCGAACTGCGGCGCAAGCGCCGCGCTGAGCTTGGCGGTCAGGTCGCCATTGGCAAGTCCTGTCAGCGAGCGGTCGAGCGCCGAAAGAGCCTCGTCCTGCTGTACCGAGTGTGTTTTCCGCTCGGCATCCCCGATTGCCCGCTGCTCCTGCAGGGCATCGAGATAGACCGAGATGGCATAGTCCATATCGACAAAGGCGGCTTTCATGATCGCCGTCACTTCGATGCTGATATCCTTGGCCTTCTTCTTGTAGAGAAAGCCTTCAAGGTGCTTTTCAACAACCGCCTTGATGATCGATTCCATGATCAGCGCATAGCCGCCGATGTACCAGCGCGGCTCCAGGCCGAGGCGGGCATGGGTCTTGCCAATCGCGGTGACAGCCTCGACATATTTATCATCGAACTCACCGGAGGCGATCTGATCCCAGTGGCGAACCTGCCGCGACTTGGCGCTTTTGACATGCGCTTCGCTGGCGAAGAATTTCGCTGTTTCCGGCACCGCCGTCGCCTTGGCATAGAATTTGTCAAGCGCAGCATCCAGGGAGGCCGAAATGGCCGGCCTTGCCCGGACCAGGGCAGCGCGTTCTTCGCCAACGAGCCCGACAAAATCGAGACGTTCATTCAGGTGTTTGGTCGCGGAAACGGGCGCAGACATAATGGAGCATCCTAAAATCAAAACGGGGAAAGGCATGCGCGCTGCGCAATCGGCGTCATGCCGGCAGGGTGGTCCAAAGCGTGAAGACAGAACTAGGCCGGCATAGTTAAGAATGCCTTTAAGAGCGCTGGTTACTGTTGATGCCAAACCGCCCTAAGACCCTGTCTTCGCCCATATTTTCTCAAAAATGCGACAGAGTGACCGGGGTTGTTTCAAACAACCAAAACAGCATTTCATGCAAAAAGGGGCGCCGGTGGCGCCCCTTTGACTGATCATGAATTTAACTTGGAACGACGATCAGACGTAACGGTTGACGACGTTTTCGAGCAGTTCCTGCTTGCCGGACTTCGGCTGCGGATTGAGATCTGTCTTTTCGACATAGGCCGTAATCTCTTCCAGCGACATGCTGGTCAGGCGCTTCTGGCCTTCGGCCGATTTCCAGCCGGCATAGCGAGCGTCGAGCGGACCGGAGAGTGCCTTGTCCTCGACCATCTTGGCGGCAGCGCGCAGGCCCCGGGCGCAGCAATCCATACCGCCGATGTGGCCGATCAGCAGGTCTTCCGGATCGATCGACTGGCGACGCAGCTTCGAATCGAAGTTGGTACCACCGGTCTTGAAGCCGCCGCCGGACAGGACCTGATAATAGGCCAGCGCCATTTCCGGAACGTTGTTGGGGAACTGGTCAGTATCCCAGCCGGACTGGTAATCGTTGCGATTCATGTCGATCGAACCGAAAATACCATAGGCGTTGGCAAGCGCCAGTTCATGCTCGAACGAATGGCCGGCGAGGATCGCGTGGCCCTGCTCGATATTGACCTTGACCTCGTTTTCAAGACCGTAGGACTTGAGGAAGCCGTAGACTGTGGCGACGTCGTAATCGTATTGGTGCTTGGTCGGCTCCTGCGGCTTCGGCTCGATCAGAATGGCGCCCTTGAAGCCGATCTTGTGCTTGTACTCGACAACCATGTTGACGAAGCGGCCAAGCTGGTCGAGTTCCTGCTTCAGGTTGGTGTTGAGCAGGGTCTCGTAGCCTTCGCGGCCGCCCCACAGGACATAGTTGTCGCCGCCGAGCTTCAGCGTTGCGTCCATGCAGGTCTTTACGGTCGCGGCAGCGAAGGCAAAGACGTCCGGATCCGGATTGGTGGCAGCACCCGACATGTAGCGGCGATTGGAGAACAGGTTTGCCGTGCCCCAGAGCAACTTGACGCCGCTGTCGGACTGCTTCCTGGCGAAATAATCGACGATTTCGTTGAGGTTCTTGGTATTCTCGGCAAAATTCTTGCCTTCCGGGCGCACGTCGGCGTCATGGAAGCAATAGAAGGGTGTCCCGAGCAGCGAGAAGAATTCGAAGGCGACATCGGCCTTCAGCTTGGCTGCCTTCATGCTGTCTTCGAACCAGGGGCGCTCGAATGTCTGGCCACCAAAGGGGTCACCGCCCGGCCAGACGAAGGTGTGCCAATAGGCAACCGCAAAGCGCAGGTGATCTTCCATGCGCTTGCCCATGACGATTTCGTCGGGGTTGTAATGGCGGAAGGCCAGCGGATTGGTGCTGTCCGGGCCTTCATATTTGATCTTGGCGATATCGCCGAAAAAGCCTGTGCTCATGGGTGTTTCCTCTTTGTGTTCAAAACGCTGATTGCAATCAGTAGGCGGAGCGGATCGCCGGGTAGAGGCGGCGATAACGCTGATAGGCTTCCGCATAGGCGCCGTGCAGCGCCGCGTCGGGCTGGATAGTTTCGGCCGTCGCCGGAGCGGTGAAGACCGACAGCGGGTCGGCCTTTGTCGCTGCGACGAGGCCCAGACGGGCGGCGCCGAAAGCCGCGCCAAAATCGCCGTCAGCAGGCACATCGACCGGCAGGTTCAGCGCCGTCGCAATCGATTTCAGCCAGTAGCGCGAGCGCGAGCCGCCGCCGATGGCGGTGACGCGGGAGAGTGTCGTGCCTGCGACCCGCAATGCCTCGAGACTATCACGGAGCGCGAAGGACACGCCTTCGAGAACGGCCTGCGTCAGCGCCACCCGGCTGCTTTCATGGCCAAGTCCAGCGAAGACACCACGGATAGACGCGTCATTGTACGGTGTGCGTTCACCAGAGAGATAAGGCAGGAAGGTAACGCCGGACGGCGCGTTGAGGGTGTCGCCCAGCTCGGCTGTGAGATCGGCGGCGCTTTTGCCGGTGATCTCCGAATGCCAGTTGAGCGCGTCGGTTGCTGACAGGATGACCCCCATCTGATGCCAGGTGTTGGGCAGCGCATGGCAGAACGCATGCACGGCGCTGGCCGGGTTGGGCAGATAGCTGGCATTGGCGGCAAACAGCACGCCGGAGGTGCCGAGCGAGACGAAGGCATGGCCTTCACCAACGGTGCCCATGCCACAGGCGGAGGCGGCATTATCGCCTGCCCCGCCGGCAACGATAACGCCGGCGCCCATGCCCCATTTGGCAGCAAGATCAGCCTTGAGCGTCCCGCCCTGTTCCGTGCCTTCGATCAAGGACGGCATATGGCTTTCGGTGAGCCCCGTCGCATCGAGCAAGCTTTCCGACCATGCGCGCTTGCCGGTATCGAGCCAGGAGGTCCCGGCCGAATCCGACATTTCGGAAATATGTTCACCGGTCAGCCACAGGCGAAGGTAATCCTTGGGCAGCAGGACCCAATCGACCTTCTCGAAAATATCGGGTTCGTTTTCAGCCACCCAGGCGAGTTTCGGGGCTGTAAAACCTGGAAAGACAATATTGCCAGTCAACGCCCGGAACTGCGGATCGGCGTCCAGCGCCAAGGCCTGCTTGTGGCTGCGCGTATCGTTCCAGAGAATGCAAGGGCGCAGCACCTTGTCATTGTCATCCAAAAGCGTCGCGCCGTGCATATGACCGGAGAGGCCGATGCCCTTGACGGCGGCCAATTCCTTGGGATGAGCGGCTTTCAACCCGGCGATCGCCTCTTCCGTGGCGCGGATCCAATCGGCCGGGTCCTGTTCCGACCAGCCGGGATGCGGCCGCGATACGTCCATTGCTCCCGATGCGGAACCGATGATCCGCTGGCCGCCGTCGATCAGCAATGCCTTCACCCCGGACGTACCGAGGTCGATGCCAAGATACATGATGATCTCCCTAGTCTTGCCTGCCCTCAGCGGGCATCTGGTTGCTGTCCTGCTCGAACGGCAGGTTATCCTTGAGGAAAATGTCGAGGCGGATGCGTTCCTGCGCACCGATGACGGCGACGCCATCGGCCTTGGCTTTCAACACGCGAATGGCGCTACGCACCTCGTGCCCCGCGTCCTGATTGAGGACCACATCGATCAATCCGTCGTTCAATGCCGCCCGCGTATGCTGTGTCAATTCGTGGGCGATGACGCAGACCGGGGCCGTACTCTTTCGCCGCTTCAAGGCGGCGATCAGGCCGCGATTACCGGCGCCGAGGCTGTAGATACCGGCAATTTCCGGCGATGCGGCAAGCGCCTGACCGACAAGCCTCTCGACCAAGGCAGGATCGTCCTGCCCTTCGATGACAGGCAAGAGCGCATGGCCGCTGAAATGTTCCGCCATGACAGTACGAAAGCCGTCAAGCCGTTCGCGATGGTCGCGCACCAGCATCGAACCGGCCAGCACCGCCACCGGTCCGGAGCGGCCGCCGAGAAATCGCCCCATCAAGCTGGCCGCCGTGCGTCCTGCGGCGATATTGTCGACGCCAGCGAAATGATCGCGCTTCGAACCGGCCAGATCGGAAACAAGCGTCACGACGGGGATGTGATCAGCCCGCAGGCGGTCGACGGCGGCTATGACATCGGGAGAATCGATCGCCACAACCGCGACCCCCGCGGGAGATCCCGCCCGCGCCTCATCCAGCGCAACAACCAGGGCTTCGGCGTTGAACGCCGGGACAGTGACAATGGAGATGGCGGTACGCTCGGCAGAGGAACGGCCAATCGCAGCGCGTACCTGGGTCTCAAGGCCGCGCATGAACGAATTGTCCCCGGACGGCAGAATGAAGACGAGAGGATAGACGCGGCTCTTGGCAAGGTTCGCTGCCGCGACATCGCGGACATAACCAATGCGTTCGATCGCCTGCTCAACCTTTTCGCGCGTGACGACGCGGACGCCGGCGCGCTGGTTCAAAACGCGGTCGACGGTCGCAAGGCTGACCCCTGCCGCGGCGGCAATATCGTGAACTGTCGGGCGCATGTTTCCTCCGGCAACGAGCCTTAGAGGAAATTTTGATGTACGTAAATCAGAAAATGGCGACCGAGCCATTTCCGGGCAATCGCCATCAATCGCAGATCACCCGAAACGCTTGCTGAATGCCTTCTGAAACGTCACGCCGCCATCCGTGCCGTCAGCCTGCGCGAGGGCTACGTCCATGTATTGATTGGTGATATGCACCACAGCAAAGCCACCCTTGAAGGTGGCAATTGGCTTGAACAGATCAAGGCTGCCCTCTTTATAGATCATCGGCGTATCGTGCTCGTGGCCATGAAACAGGCCAACGACATTATAGCCTTTCAAGACCGAGAGCAGTGCGGCGCGATCATCGTCATCCCACCAGTGCGCGTGACCGGAGCCTTCATCATCGAAGGTCATCTTTGCAGGGTCCCATTTCTCCAGCGAGAAAGTATCCCAGCCGTAATGTTGAAACACGACGACCGGCCGGCCATCAGCCGCCGCATTGGCGAGGTCCTGCTTCAGCCAGTCCAGCCCGCTGATTGCTCCTTTGCTGGTATCGCCACCGAAACGCTGCAGCTGCACCAGATGCAGGCCGCCCCAGAGGAGTAATTGTCGGAATCGATGTCGTAATTGGCGACGGCCACCGGTGGCTTGTAGAACACCGTCGGGCGATGATTAAGCTCGACATAGTCGCGCAGTTCACGGCGATACCAGTCGATATGCGGCGGTACTCCATCCTGGTCGAGATCATGATTGCCAAGGCCGTTATAAACGGGGAAATGCACCCGGTCCGGCCCGGTGCCTTCCTGATAGCGGCTTGAAAATTGCAGCAGTTGGTGGCCTTCCCCGGGAACCTTGACTTGGCCCCCGCCATCATCCGTCATGTCGCCGCCGATCACCAGGCCGAGCGGCTTGGCGATTTTCTTGCCTGCCCCGGCAAGCCCGGTCGCGACGCCGCCAATCTCCGTTGGCCAGCTAAACTCCGTGATGCGATTCAGCGCCGCCACATGCCGCAAGAGATTGGCGTCGGTCTTGCCCTCTGCTGCGCAATTGGGGCTGAGCACACCGCCGGAAATGAGGCAGGTATGAACGTCAGCCGTGAACAGGAATGTCGCATCGATGGAAGGCCAGGCTGGCTTTGCGTTCGCCGCCGCGAACGCCGGTCCGACCGACGAAACAACTCCGAGACTGAGAAGATTGGCGAGAAACGACCGTCTGGGGAGCGGAGGAAACGGATGACCAGTCATGCAGAATGCCCTGAAGTTTGCCTTCAGGGCATTCTGGCGGATGAAAGCCATGACGTACAGATCGGATATGCAGTGGCCTTAACGGCTAGTGCCCGCCACCGCCCGCTCCCGTTGGCACGGGTTGCGGTTTCTGGATCAGGAAGGCGCAGAAGACCAAGGCGCCGAACAGGCAAGTGAGGATCAGGAACACATCGATGAACGACATGACCGTTGCCTGCTGCGTCACCATCCCGGACAGCTTTTGAATGGCAATGGTCGCGCCGTCGAGGCCATGCGAATTGTACTTGGCGATCATGTTGTTCAGCTGGTCCATGGCTTCCGGGTTGCCCCATTGCACATGTTCCTGCAGGCGGGCGTAATGCTCTTCCTGGCGCTGCGTGAGAATGGTATTGATCGCAGCCAGACCAACGGCGCCACCGAGATTACGCGTCAAGTTGAACAGGCCGGATGCCCCGCGAATACGGGCGGGCGACAAGGTGCCAAGCGCGACGTTGTTGATCGGCACCATGCACATCATCAGACCGAAACCACGCAGGATCTGCGGCAGCAGAAGCTCATAGAAATCCCAATCCGCCGTCATCGAACTCATCAGCCAGGTACCGGACGCGAAGCTGGCAAAACCGATCGCCATCATGACGCGCGGATCGACCTTGGTAGACAGCCTGCCCGCAATCGGCGCGGTGCAGAACATCGCCAGGCCTGACACGAACATCGTCTCGCCGATCATCAGCGAATCGTAGCCGCGGATTCGGCCGAGATAGAGCGGATAGATATAGGTGAGGCCGTAGAGGCCTATCCCCATGACGAAGGAGAACAGCGACCCAAAGGCGAAGTTTCGATTGGAGAAAGCCCTTAAATCGACCACCGGAAACTCGACTTTGAAGGCCCGATAGAAGAACACCACAGCACCGATCGCCGATGCAACCGCGCCGATGAGAATATATTCGTCGCTGAACCAGTCGTTCTTGTTGCCTTCCTCCAGCACATATTCCAGCGCGCCGAGGAAGACCGCCATCGACAAGAGGCCCCACCAGTCGAACTTCTTGAAAAGGCCCCACTCAGGCTTGTCGAAATCGATGAAATTCCAGGTTACGATGGTAACGATGATGCCCGGGATAATATTGACGAGGAACAGCCAGTGCCAGGAAAAGGCATGGCTGAGATAGCCGCCGACGGTCGGTCCAATGGTTGGCGCCAGCGTCGCGACAAGGCCGATGATCGGCGAGACGATGCTGCGCTTTGACGGCGGGAAGATCGTGAAGGCAGCTGCGAACACCGACGGGATCATGCCACCGCCGATAAAGCCCTGCAGCACCCGGTAGACGATCATCTGGTCGATATTGGTGGCCGTCGCCGCGAGGGCGCTGGCGATCGTAAAGCCTGCAGCCGACACCGAGAACAGCACACGCGTCGAAACGATCCGGGCCAAGGTGCCGGACAGCGGGATCATGATGACCTCGGCGATCAGATAGGCCGTCTGCACCCAGGCGACTTCATCGGAGCCGGCCGACAGTCCGGCCTGGATTTCGGCCAGCGAGGCCGAGACGATCTGAATGTCGAGGATCGACATGAACATGCCGAAGACCATCGCGAAAAAGGCGATCAGCCGTTTCGGGTCCATCTTCTCTTCCGCTTTGGCGGCAGGAAGCGGCATTGTACCCGCTGTTGCAGTGGCAGCCATCGGCTTTGCTCCTGGCGTGACCGCGTTCAAACGAACGTGGGAGCCATCATGATCATGAAAACTGGTGCATCACAGGGTCCCGGCACATCGGCCCGGGACGTTTTTGTCTAAACCGCTGAAGCCGCGCCTTGACGGCGCGGCATACGGATCACTTGGCCGCAGCGGTTTCCTGCTTCGGTGCGGTGCGGGTATCGACATCGACCACGACGCTCAAGCCGGCGCGAAGGCGGCCGCTGTCCAGCACCTCTTTCGGGAAGACAATGCGAACCGGAACGCGCTGGATCACCTTGGTGAAATTGCCCGTGGCATTTTCAGCCGGAAGCAACGAGAACACCGAGCCGGAAGCCGGCGAGATCGACTGCACGGTGCCGACGATCGGCGCTTCGTCGAAGGCATCCACATGGATGTTGACCTTCGAGCCTGGCACCATGTGAGCGATCTGCGTTTCCTTGAAGTTCGCATCGATATAGAGCTGCTCGGTCGGCACCAGGGCCGCCAGACGCTGACCCGCGGAAACGAGGTCGCCATCCTGAACGGACAGATTGCCGATGACACCGTCATAAGGCGCCTTCAGCACCGTGAAGCCGAGATCGCGCTGAGCCTTGTCGCGGGCCAGTTCGAGCGTCCGGATGGTGCTTTCGGCCTCGGCGCGCTGAGCAACCAAAACGGCGATGTTGGCGTTCGCCGTAGCGATCTGCGCATCGCCACCAATGAGATTGGCCTTGGCCTGATCGAGTGCCACCGTGGCATCATCGAGGGAGGCGACCGTACCGACTGCCTTTGACTGGAGGTCACTGGCACGCGCGAGCGTGATCTGGGCACCACGGACGGTCGCCTCAAGGGCGGTTTTCTGCGCTTCTGCCTGCTGCAGGCTGGCCTTTGCACCAGCGATCTGAGCGTCGAAGCGTTGCAGCGACAGTTTTTCCGTATCGATCTGCGCCTGCGCCTGATCGGCGGCAATGCGGTAATCTTCCTTGTCGAGCGTGATCAACGGATCGCCAGCCTTGACGTGCTGGTTGGCGATGACATTGACCTTTTCGATATAGCCGGACACCTTCGGCGAAATCGACGCGATATCGCCCTCAATATAGGCGTCGTCGGTCGAGATCATGAAGCGGCCGTTGGTCCACCAGTCGTAGCCATACCAGCCGCCGGCTGCCAAAGCAGCGATCACGATGACCGGAAACACCAGCTTGCGGCGCTTCGGCGCGGGCTGCTCAGCAACAGCCGCAACCTGAGGAGCCGCCTGCTGCTCGGCAGCGGGCTCCGTCACGTTCTTGGCTTCAGGAGCTTCGATCTGTTCGCCGGGCACCTTGAAATCATCGCCGACGGGGCGGACATGGGCAGCACCGGACTTGCTTGAAACTGACATATTGCACTACCAGCCATGATATGAGAAATTCGAACCGAACCGTTCAGTTCGATTTGACTTAATGCGAAACTACTCACATATCAAGTCAAATCGAACCAACCGGTTCGAAAAGTTAACAATGAGACAAAAATGTCCGAAGGTAACGACAAATTGGCAGAAACAACGGCTACCGCAGACTGTCCGGGTGAGGCCCTTTCCGGCCGCCGCGCCGCCGGCGAAGACCCAGCAAAGCGTGAACAGATCATCGAAGGCGCAAAGCGCGTTTTCATGAGCGTCGGCTTCGCCTCCGCCAGCATGAACGATATAACGCGGGAAGCCGGCGTTTCCAAAGGCACGATCTACGTCTACTTCCAGAACAAGGAAGACCTGTTTTCGGCGATCATCGAAAACGAGCGCGCGCTTTTTCTGGCAGCGGTTCGCACGGTTCTGGCCGCTCACGAGGATGTCGAAGCCGGGCTTTATAAATTTGGCGTCTCGTTCGTCACCCACGTGACCGATGAAAAGGTGATCAGCGCGATGCGTACCGTTCTGGGCGTCCGCGATCGCATGCCGGTTCTGTGTCAGCGGTTCTTCAAGGGGCCGGAAAACTTGCGAACGGTCCTGCAGGAATTCCTGGCACATCAGGTCGATATCGGCAGTGTCAAGATCGATGACCTCGATCTGGCGGCAGGCCAATTTCTGGATCTCGCCAGTGGCGGCTTCTTCAAGTTTCGCCTCTTCGGAACCATGGAGGCCCCACCGTCGCCAGAAGAAATCGACCGAGTCATTAGCGGCGCCGTTCGCGTCTTCATGGCCGCGTACGGAACCCGGGCAACAGCCTGATAGCCGTCAGCAATCGCGCAACCACGATCAAATGAAGCCGCCTGATCGGCATTAAGGTCATATCCGGTTTGCTGCGGGAGGTTGGATGAATGCGATTGGCAAGGCGCTGTGGTTTATCGAAAGCCATTACGCCGGGGATATTTCACTGGAAGATATCGCGGAGACGGCGGGGCTTTCCCGCTATCACCTGTCGCGTGTCTTTGGCCTGACGACAGGATTTTCGATCAGTGGTTATATCCGGGCGCGGCGCTTGAGCACCGCGGCTCTCTCCCTTGCCGAGGGCGCCTCCAGCATTCTCGCAGTCGCCCTTGATGCGGGTTACAGCTCGCATGAAGCCTTCACCCGTGCCTTTCGCGAGCATTTCGGCGTGACACCGGAAGAAGTTCGCAACAGAGGGCATGTTGGCGATCTCGATCTTATGGAGCCCCTTCGCATGAACACTGCACCCCTTCCAAGACTGGACGAGCCGCGATTTGAAACCACGCCAACCATGATGATGGCAGGCCTGCAGCAGACCTACAATTACGGCGCCAATGCTGGCATCCCCTCGCAATGGCAGCGGTTCAACGCCCATGACGGCGGCATTGCCGGCCAGATCGGGCGTGCCGCCTATGGCATCTGCACGCAGGAAGACGGACAGGATAGCAGCTTTCAGTACATGACCGCCGTCGAGGTTCGAGACACCGACGACCTGCCCGAAGGCTTTGAAACTCTGAAACTTCCCGCCCAGACCTATGCAATCTTCGCCCATCGCGGCCATATTTCCGGCATCCAGGCAACCTGCAACGCGATCTTTACCGAATGGCTGCCCGCATCCGGCTATAAGCATGCCGGACTTCCCGATCTGATGGAACGCTATGACGAGCGGTTTGACCCGAGAACGGGTATGGGGCTCACCGAAATCTGGCTTCCGGTGGCGAGTTAACGGTATCGCGCCGGTTTGCGCGCCCCTCGGCGCTTGCCTTGCCACCGTTTCCGCATACATAAGAAACAATCAATTAAACCCGCGTTGCCATCCGGCGGCGCGGGTTCCCGCATATGCACGCTGATTGCCGAGGAAGGAACCGCCCCCGATGCAGGATATTTTGCTCCTAATGCAAGATCCGACTGCCTGGATTGCCCTGATCACTCTGATCGTCATGGAAGTCGTGCTTGGCATCGACAACCTGATCTTCATCTCGATCCTGACCAACAAATTGCCGCCCGAACATCGGGAAAAGGCACGCAAGATCGGCATCGGCCTTGCCCTGCTGATGCGACTGGGCCTGCTTGGCACCATCGCGTGGATCGTCCAGCTGACGACCCCGGTCTTTACCGTGTTCGACCATCCATTCTCGTGGAAGGACATGATCCTGATTGCCGGCGGCCTGTTCCTCGTCTGGAAGGCCACCAAGGAAATCCACCACAATGTGGATCCAGCCGATCATGAGCAGGATTTCATCGCCAGCTCGGTGACAACGGGCTTTGGCGCCGCCATCGGCCAGATCCTGCTGCTCGACCTGGTTTTCTCGGTCGACAGCATCATCACTGCCGTCGGCATGACGCCGCATCTGCCGATCATGGTTATCGCCGTCGTTTTTGCCGTTACCGTCATGCTGGTCGCTTCCGGTCCGCTTGCCCGCTTCATCGAGAAGAACCCGACCATCGTCATGCTGGCGCTCGCGTTCCTTCTGATGATCGGCACGACGCTGATCGCCGAAGGCATGGGCCTGCATGTGCCGAAGGGTTACGTCTACGCCGCCATGGCCTTCTCAGCGCTCGTCGAGGTGCTCAACATGCTGTCGCGCAACAAGCGGCAGAAGGACAAGGCCGCAAAACACTGACCGGGTATTCGCCTGATTGACGACTCAACAGGGAGCGCACCATCCGGCTGCGCTCCCTTTTTTGTTTGCGGCTGGAAAGCGCCCATCAAAAAAGCCCCGGGACTGTTGTCCCGGGGCAATTCCATATGGGCATTCGAGGAACGAGGCCGAAGGGGTAAGAAGCTCGCCTGCCATTTCGTTGGCCGCGAAGAGAAACCGGAAAAATCTCCGCGTTCTCCATCTCCCTCTGGTCCGGTTGGCACGGCCCGCACTCCTCATCAAGGAAACGGGTCACGCCAACAATGGTTCCCTTTTTGCCGGTTACTTTTCCGCAATCACCTTGAGGTTTTGCAACCCTTGCGCAAAATCGCCACCGATCATCGTGTCCATATTGAAAAACAGACCCATCACTTTGGCGATCAGCGGGCTCGGTCCATCCATCGCCCAGGTCACAGTCGTGCCTTGCGTGGCGGGTGAAAGCGCGAAGGTAGCAACGTTATGGCCTTCGAAGGGACGGATGAAGTCAAGCTTGATCTGTACCTTGGTGGATGGTGTCGCTTCAGTGATTTCCATCCGGCCAGCGCCGACATTCTTGTTGCCATCCCAACTGTAAACCGCGCCCTGACCGCCTGTCGCGCCATCATAGGTGCGCTTCATGGCCGGGTCCTTCATTTCATAGGGTGACCAGGCCTGCCATTGCTTGAAGTCATTGATCAGCGGGAAAATCTTTTCAGGCGGGGCATTGATGGTGACACTACGCTCGACATGGAATGTGTCTGGCTTGGTGGATGCGAAGACGACCACGGCGAGCAGAAGCACGACGATGACGGCAAGAACAATCAGTAGAATTTTCAACATATTCAGGGTCCTGTTGTGTAAGGGAACAAGCGCCCCTGAAGCGCCCGTTGCGGGCTTCAGGGGCATGTTGGATAAAAAGAACTTCAGGCAGCGGCTGCGTCGTTGATAACGGCTGCAAGCTTTTCGAGGCTCTGGCTCCAGCCTTCCTCCATGCCGTCAAGGGCAGGCAGAACGGCTTCGGTTGCCTTCAACACCTCAGCATGCAGGGTCAGCACGGTCTTGCCGTCCTTTTCCGTAAACGTCACCGTATTCAGCGCCTCGAGCATGGGGATGCCGTCTTCGCCATCATAAGTGCTGGTAAACACCAGGCGCTCGTTCTCGACGATTTCCTTGAAGACGCCGTTTGACGGATACATCTGGCCGTCCGGCCCCTTCATATGGATACGAATGACACCGCCAGGTCTCAGATCGACCTCGCAGACCGGGTTGGTAAAATGGTGTGGCCCCCACCACTGGGACAGATGATACGGGTCCGTCCAGACCTTGTAGACCAGCGCTGCCGGGGCGTTGAATGTCCGGGTCAGGACAAGGTTGGCCTTATCGGCCGGAACCACGTCAGCTCTTGCGTTCATTTCCATCTCCCTCTTGAAGTTTTTGCAGGTAGAGATCGAGCCTGTCGAAACTCTCCTCCCAAAATTGCCGGTAGTTATCGAGCCAGGCGTTCAGGTCTTTCAGCGGCCCCGCCTCCAGTTTGCAGGGCCGCCACTGCGCCTCGCGACCGCGACTGATCAGCCCCGCCTTCTCCAGCACCTTCAGATGCTTGGAAACGGCAGGCAGGCTCATCGCGAACGGTTCGGCCAATTCATTGACGGACGCCTCCCCCAAAGCCAGCCGCGCCAGAATTGCCCGGCGCGTCGGATCGGCGAGCGCCGAAAGAGTTGTGCTGAGTTGGTCCTGGGTCATTTTATTTAGCCAATAAGTTAATTAACTTAAAGGTTAATTAGATCGATTTCACGCGGATGTCAACGGCCATTTGAAAAGTTCCCGGCCACAGCTGAAAACGCAGTTTTCCTTGACGCGCCCTTTTGAATATGGTCTCACCCCAGCCATATGGAATTTCCGGTATTTTCCGCCATTTCAGGCATCAGCCGGGCATTTCCTTCCCTTAAAAGCATGCGCCTTCACATCCGGACGTCTCCTTTCCGGCAGGAAGGCCGAAAGCACGTAAAGCACGGGCCAGGATCATGACAGACAGACCAGTCCGGGTGCGCATTGCACCTTCCCCCACCGGCGAACCCCATGTCGGCACCGCCTATATCGCGTTGTTCAACTACCTCTTCGCACAGAAGATGGGTGGCGAGTTCATCCTGCGTATCGAGGACACCGACGCGACCCGCTCGACCCCAGAATTCGAAACCAAGGTGCTGGACGCCCTGAAATGGTGCGGACTGAAATGGTCGGAAGGCCCGGATATCGGCGGCCCCTATGGCCCCTACCGCCAGAGCGACCGCAAGGACACCTACCTGCCCTTCGTCGAGAAGATCGTTGCCAACGGCCACGGTTTCCGCTGTTTCTGCACGCCCGAACGTCTGGCGGAAATGCGCGAGGCGCAGCGCGCCGCCGGCAAGCCGCCAAAGTATGACGGCCGCTGCCTGACACTTTCGGCAGAGGAAGTGACGACACGCATGGCTGCCGGCGAACCGACCGTCGTGCGCATGAAGATCCCTGCGGAAGGCTCCTGCAAGTTCGTCGATGGCGTCTATGGCGAAGTCGATATTCCGTGGGATGCAGTCGATATGCAGGTCCTGCTGAAAGCCGACGGCATGCCGACCTATCATATGGCCAATGTCGTCGACGACCATCTGATGAAGATCACCCATGTGGCGCGCGGCGAGGAATGGCTGTCCTCGGTCCCGAAGCACATCCTGATCTACCAGTATCTCGGTCTCGAGCCGCCGGTTTTCATGCATCTGTCGCTGATGCGCAACCATGACAAGTCGAAGCTGTCGAAGCGCAAGAACCCGACCTCGATCTCGTACTACACGGCACTCGGCTACCTGCCCGAAGCGCTGATGAACTTCCTCGGCCTGTTCTTCGTGCAGATCGCCGAAGGCGAGGAAATGCTGACCATGGAACAGCTAGCGGAGAAATTCGATCCGGCGAACCTCTCCAAGGCCGGCGCGATTTTCGACGTACAGAAACTGGATTGGCTGAATGGCCGCTGGCTGCGCGAAGGTTTGTCAGAAGACGAGTTCGCCGCCCGCGTGCTTTCCTGGGCGATGGAAAACGACCGTATCAAGCAGGGCCTCAAACTCTCGCAGTCGCGCATTTCCAAGCTGGGCGAACTGCCGGACCTGGCGGGCTTCCTGTTCAAGTCCGATCTGTCGCTTGACGCCGCATCCTTCGCCAAGGTCAAATCGAGCCCGGAAGAACTGGTCGAGATCTTCAACACGGTCCAGCCGGATCTGGAAAAGATCCTCGAATGGAACGTCGAGTCGATCGAAGCCGAGCTGCGTGCCATTGCCGACCGCATGGGCAAGAAGCTGAAAGTCATCGTGGCGCCGCTGTTCGTGGCGGTCTCGGGCTCCAGCCGCTCGCTGCCGCTGTTCGATTCAATGGCTATCCTCGGCCGCTCGGTCGTGCGCCAGCGCCTGAAGGTTGCAGGCCAGGTTGCCGCCTCGATGGCAGGCAGCGGCAAATAAAGACTGGCTCTTTCTTCTCCCCAGCGGGGAGAAGTGCCGAGCGAATGCGAGGCGATGAGGGGGTGGTGCGGCAGGCTGAGAAGTCTTTTGCTCCCCCTCATCCGGCCCTTCGGGCCACCTTCTCCCCGGTGGGGCGAAGAGGAAATGGCCTCGACCCCTAGTACCCTTGAGAACAAAGCCCCATAGAAGGCGAGCCCCATGACCGACAAGACCGAAACCGCCCTCTCCTCCGACGTCACCGAAGTGCGCGCCCAGAAGCTGAAAATGCTGCGCGAAAAGATCGGCGACGTCTATCCGGCGCATTTCCACCGCACGATCACCAATGCTGAGCTTGCGGCGAAATACGAGAACCTGGAAGCAGACGTGGTGACCGAAGATGTCGTCACGGTTGCCGGGCGCGTCTATTCCTCGCGCAATTCTGGCATGTTCATGGATATCCATGATGCCGGCGGCAAGATCCAGATTTTCTCCCACAAGGACACGACGCCGGAAGAAGCCCGGGCGATGCTGCCGATGATCGATCTCGGCGACATCATCGGCGTCACCGGCGTGGTGCGCCGCACCAAGCGCGGCGAACTCTCGATCAACGCGCAAGAAATCACTATGCTGACCAAGTCGCTGCTGCCGATGCCGGAGAAGTGGCATGGCCTGTCCGACATCGAGCAGCGCTATCGCAAGCGTCACCTCGACATCATGACCAACGAGGAGTCCAAGCTCCGCTTCCAGCAGCGTTCGAAGATCGTTTCCGGTATTCGCCGCTTCATGGAAGACGACGGTTTCATGGAAGTCGAAACGCCGATGTTGCATTCGGTCTACGGCGGCGCAACGGCCGAACCTTTCAAGACGCACCACAATACGCTGAAGCTCGACATGTATCTGCGCATCGCGCCGGAACTGTATTTGAAGCGCACGCTGGTGTCGGGCCTGACCGACAAGGTGTTCGAAATCAACCGCAACTTCCGCAACGAAGGCGTTTCCACAAGGCACAATCCTGAATTCACCATGATGGAATGCTACTGGGCCTATGCCGACTACGAGGACGTCATGGACCTCGTCGAGCGGCTGTTCTCCAAGCTCGCGATGTCGATCCATGGCACGACCGAATTCATGTTCGGCGACAAGGAAATCTCCTTCAAGGGGCCGTTCAAGCGCGTGCCTATGCCGGATGCCGTCAAGGAAGCGACCGGTATCGACTTCCTGGCGATGAAAACCGACGAGGAAGCCCGCGCTGCCGCCGAGGCTGCCGGTTTTGAAGTCGAGAAGGACGCGACCTGGGGCGAATGCCTGGCCTTCATTTTCGAAGAAAAGGTCGAAGGCACGCTGATCCAGCCGTCACACGTGACGCATTTCCCGAAGGATATCTCGCCCTTCGCCAAGGAAGTGCCGGGCGAACCACGCCTAGTCGAACGGTTCGAGACCTATTGCAACGCCTGGGAGCTGGGCAATGCGTTTTCGGAACTCAACGATCCGGAAGAGCAGCGCAGGCGTATGGTCGAGCAGCTCGAGCAGGCGCATGCCCGCGGTGAGAAGGACAAGCAGCTGGACGACGAATTCCTCGATGCGATCGACCAGGGCATGCCGCCCGCAGGCGGTCTCGGCATCGGTGTCGATCGCCTGATCATGCTGCTCACCAACGCGCCGTCGATCCGCGACATCATCCTCTTCCCGGCCCGCCGCAACAAGGCGGACTGAGACAACGCTAGGGACGCGCCATTCGCTAAACCGGATGGCGCGTTCTTGTCAGCCGACGGAACTTTTCAGGCTCCTGCGCGTCTATGTCCGCAGAATCTGAAAAGGACCCCCTCCATGCTGAAATGGGCGCTCATCTTCCTGGTCATCTCGCTGATTACCGGTTTTCTCGGTTTTTCAGGCGTTTCGGCCGCAACCGCGACGATCGCGCGCGTGCTGTTCGCCATCGCCGTGATCATCTTCCTGATTTTCGTGGTTCTCGCCGTCATTGCCGGCAACGCCATCGTCTGATCCGGATGGCCGGCAGCGCGCTGTTTGAAAGCCCGTCAGTGCCCTGCAGGTTCTTCTGCTGGGCGTTCGGCGGGTTTTTCCATCGCGGATTCCAATGGCTTTTCGCCATCTCCGCCGAGCACCATGGCCAGCATGGAGCCGAAGAAACCTTTTTCCTCAGGCTTTACCGCGCCCTGCTCCGCCGTAGCCTCGGCGTCATGTTCCGGCGCGGCTCCTTCCTCGGCATGCGTAGCAGGCGCCTCGCCACTCTCTGCTTCCTCTCCGTGCGCAGCAGCCGGCGCTTCACCGTGGTCGCCGCTCTTTGATCCGGCAGCCCCAGGCACTGCCGCAGCAGCGGCCGCGACCGGATCGAAACAATCCGACTTGTCGTCCATTGCCGTCAACGTGGTCTTGATGTCGTCGGTCGAGAGAGCCACTTCGGCACCATAGAACAGACCGACGGTGTTTGCCTTCGCCTCCGTATAACGGGCCGTAAATGGCGTGCTCATTCCCGGCAGCTTGGATGGATCAGGCGCGAAAAGGACCTGGGCGCCGATGGCCGCGCCGCGCCGATCGGCACGATCTGACGGTCCGGCGGAATCAAGCACAACTACCTGATAGAGATCGGCCTGCTCTTCCTTGGCCAACAGGCCGGTAATGCGCAATGCAGTGCGGACACGATCGACACCGCCTGCAGATTCCGTGCTCACATATTTGCGAATCCAACGTTGGCCATTGCGGCGCATCTTCAGGGTTTCGATCGTGGTGCAGGCCAGGCCCGAAGTTGAGGGCTTTTGCGGTCCGGCCATGCCGAGAAAGGTTTCCTTGCCGGAATAGACGGCATAGGCGCCGGACGCACCCGACAGCACGAGAATGCCGGTAATGAGGAACATCACCTTGCGGGGGAGACGTATCTTTTTAAAGACCGACTTCACGTACGCTGTTCCGTCATCAGCTTGAAACTCCCTTGCCTGCCACCGCGCGTCTGCGCGGATGCAGGAACGGCCCCACCTATTGATTGAGCCCCCATCCTATCGCGGCGACGTTTCGGAAAGTTTAAGCCTGCTGGCCCTATTTCGCGGCAGGATACGGATTTGCCTTGTTTTGGCACTCCACCTCCCATGGCCCGGAAAATGGGTTGCTCTTGGCCGCCGCACCGCTAAAAGTGACACAACGCTGGACGTCACCCCTTTCAGCAAGCTGCGGCCGGCTTTCAAAACAAAGAAAAGAACACATCATGCATAAGGTAATTTTTGATACGGATCCCGGCGTCGACGATGCGATGGCCCTGTTGTTCCTGCATAATCACCCGGATATCGACCTGATCGGCATCACCTCCGTTTTCGGTAATGCCTCGATCGAAACGACGACTCGCAACGCGCTCTATCTGAAGCAGCAATGGGATATTGCAGCGCCTGTTGCCAAAGGGCTTGGCGAAACGCTCGACCCGTCCCGGCCCCATGTTGGCTGGCCAACCTTCATCCACGGCGATGATGGTCTCGGCAATATCGGGGTTCCAGAAACGGTCGATCTGGCCTGCGATCCGCGTCCGGCCCATCGCTTCATCATCGACATGGTACGCGCCAATCCCGGCGAGGTAACGCTTGTTGCCGTCGGCCGAATGACCAATCTGGCGCTCGCCTTGCGCGACGATCCAGATATCGCCGTTCTGGTCAAGGAAGTCGTCATCATGGGTGGTGCCTTCGACATGCGCGGCAACATCACACCGGCTGCCGAAGCCAATATCCATGGCGATCCGGAAGCCGCCGACGTGGTGATGACAGCCCCATGGCCGGTGGTCGTCGTCGGGCTTGATGTAACCGAGAAGACCGTCATGACTCGTGGGCGGTTGGAAGCTATTGCTGCGACCGGCGGCAAGCGCGCCAAGCTCCTGTCGGACATTTCGCAGTTCTATATCGATTTCTACGAACAGCATGTCGATGACGGTATGGTCGTGCATGACAGCTGCGCCTGTGTCTATGTCGTGGCGCCGGAACTCTTCACCCTGCGCAGCGGTGCGATCCGCGTCGTTTGCGGCGGCATTGCCGATGGCCAGACCATCCAGAAGGCCGACGATCATATTTTCCCGCCAAGCGACTGGGACAACCTGCCAAGCCAGAACATCTGCATCGGCGTCGATGCCGAGGGCGTGCTTGATCTGATTTCCAAGACACTCGGCCACAACCCGGTAGCCTGATTTCGAAAAATTCGCTGCGATAGCTGGCAGTCGTGCAATTGCCAGCTATCTTCGTCTGCATGAAACCGGAAACGCTGCTCTATCCGACGCCCAAGGGTCTCTTTTGCGAGAAGGGCGGCTTCTATATCGATCCCGTCCAGCCTGTCGAACGGGCGTTGATCACCCACGGTCACGCCGATCATGCGCGCGCCGGCCACACACATGTGATGGCGACGCGCGAGACGCTGGAGATCATGCGTATCCGCTATGGCGACACATTCTGCGTCAGTACGCAGGAAGCCGTCCTCGGTACCCGCACGACGATCGGCGATGTCACCGTCAGCTTTCATCCGGCCGGTCACGTGCTCGGGTCGGCACAGATCGCCGTTGAAGCAGGTGGCATGCGCATCGTCGTCTCAGGCGACTACAAGCGCCGCCGCGACCCGACCTGCCTCTCCTTCGAGCCGGTCCCATGCGATGTCTTCATCACCGAAGCAACTTTCGGCCTGCCGGTGTTTCACCACCCGGATGACCGTGGCGAGATTGCCAAGCTGTTGACCTCGCTCAAACAATTTCCCGAGCGTGCCCATCTGGTCGGCGCCTATGCTCTCGGCAAGGCGCAGCGGATCATCATGCTTCTGCGCGAAGCGGGTTACGACGCACCGATCTTCATTCACGGCGCCTTAGCAAGGCTCTGCGATTATTATGAAAGCGAAGGTATCCAACTGGGGGATCTCCGGCCGGCCACGATCGATGCGAAAGACAAACAGTCCTTCGCCGGTGCCGTTGTCGTCGGCCCGCCCTCGGCCTTTGCCGACAAATGGGCCAGGCGCTTTCCCGATCCCATGCCCATCTTCGCGTCCGGCTGGATGCTGGTGCGGCAACGCGCCAAGCAGCGCGGCGTCGAACTGCCGATGATCATGTCGGATCACTGCGATTGGCCGGAACTGACCGCGACAATCAACGAGATCAAGCCAGCCGAGGTCTGGGTGACGCACGGCCGCGAAGAGGCCCTTGTCCGTTGGTGCGAGTTGCAGGGTATCGCCGCCCGGCCGCTGCATCTGGTCGGCTACGACGACGAAGGAGAATAGCCGGTGCGTCCCTTTCGCAGAACTGCTCGACCGCCTGGTTCTCACGCCACAACGCAACGCCAAGATCAAGCTGATGGCGGATTATTTCCGCGACGCACCGGATCCCGACCGCGGCTATGCGCTCGCCGTCATCGCCGGCACGCTGACCTTGAAGGCCGTGAAACCGAACGTGCTGCGGCAACTGGTACTGGAGCGCATGGACGAGGTGCTGTTCCGCTATTCCTATGATTATGTCGGCGACCTCGCCGAAACGATCTCGCTCGTCTGGGAACCGCCAGCCACAGGAAAGCCAGCATCCAGCGACCTATCGCTTGGCACAGTCATGCATCAGCTGGAAACGGCCGGCCGAGCCAATGTGCATGGCCTCGTGCGCGATCTGCTTGATCAACTCGAAGGGTCAAGCCGGTTTGCCTTCCTCAAGCTCATCACCGGCGGCCTGCGCATCGGCGTCTCGGCACGGCTGGTGAAGCAGGCCCTCGCCGACATGGGCAATGTCGATATCACCGAGATCGAAACGCTCTGGCATGGCCTGTCCCCGCCCTATGTGTCGCTGTTCCAATGGCTCGACGGAAAGACCGACAAGCCCAAACTGGATATGCCCGCGGTTTTCCATGCCGTGATGCTCGCAACACCGGTTGGAGACAATGATCTGGCTTCACTCGACCCGAAGGATTTTGCCGCCGAATGGAAATGGGACGGCATCCGCGTCCAGCTTGCCAATCTGGCCGGGACGCGGCGGCTCTATTCACGCAGCGGCGACGACATTTCCAGTGCCTTTCCGGATATTCTTGAGGCTGCGGATTTCGAGGGTATCATCGATGGCGAGCTTCTTGTCGGCGGCACCATGCGCACCAACCGCGCAACGCGGACATTCTCCGATCTGCAGCAACGATTGAACCGCAAGACCGTGACACGAAAAATGCTGGAAGACTATCCGGCCTTCATTCGCGGTTACGACCTGTTGTTTTCCGGGTCGCGCGATATGCGTCCGGAAAGCTTTTTGACCCGGCGCGCAGCACTTTCGGCCCTGATCGAAAAGGCCGCCCCCTCGCATTTCGATCTCTCGCCGCTCGTCCCGTTTTCGAGCTGGGAGGAACTCGATCGCCTACGCAAGGAGCCGCCGGATCCGGTGATCGAGGGCATCATGCTGAAACGCCTGGATTCGTCCTATACGTCTGGACGCTCGAAGGGGCCTTGGTTCAAGTGGAAACGCGAGCCCTATAATATCGACGCGGTGCTGATGTATGCCCAGCGCGGCCACGGCAAACGGTCCAGCTACTATTCCGACTTCACCTTCGGAGTCTGGACGGAGAGTGAAGGCAAGGATGTTCTGGTGCCCGTCGGCAAGGCCTATTTCGGTTTCACCGATGCAGAGCTTGAGGTGCTGGACCGCTACGTGCGCAATAACACTATCGAGCGCTTCGGCCCGGTGCGGTCGATCCGGGCGGAGCCAGATCACGGCTTCGTTGTCGAGGTCGCATTTGAGGGTATCAATTTCTCCAGCAGGCACAAGTCCGGTGTTGCCATGCGCTTCCCGCGCATCTCGCGGCTGCGAACCGACAAACTGCCGCGCGATGCTGACCGGTTGGAGACATTGCTGGCAATGATTGGCACTCCTGAAATCAATGTGGCAAGCCCTGCGGAACCAATCTAGAAGACGGTTGTTAAACAGGCATCCGACCGAAGGAGTAAGTCGATGCCCGCAAAATCCCAAGCCCAGCAAAAAGCCGCCGGTGTCGCATTGTCCGCCAAGCGCGGCGACATGAAAAAATCCGAACTCCAGGGCGCTTCCAAGAGCATGGAAAAATCCATGTCGGAAAAAGAGCTGAAAGAGCTTGCGGAAACCGACCGCAAGAACCTGCCAAAAAGGAAAAAATCCGAATAGAACGCTAGAATTGACGGGGCCTCGAAGCACATCTTGTTAAGACGCCTTTGCGACAATCCGGTCCAATTGCTGTCGAATAGTGAACAGCATTGGAGATCACGTGTTTTCGGGACTGTCGAATGCGCTCAGAAAGTCAACAATAGTTCGGTTTCTCAAACCGAACTACATGCCGACCTACGTCGCGTTGATGGTGGTGATCGCAACCGGCCTGTTTGCTGAACAGCAGAACCGCGCAGTTCATGCGGCAAAGATGCGGGAGGCGGTTATTGCGGAGCTCAACCCGATCCGCTCGAAGCTCGAAGCCAACATCAATGGCGACATTCAACTCGTGCGTGGATTGATCGCTGCGATCTCCACGGAACCGGGCATGAACCAGAAACGGTTCTCCGAACTGGCGCGCAACATCTTCAATGAGCGTTCGCGCTTGCGCAACATCGCGGCCGCCCCCAACCTGATCGTCTCCCTCGTTTACCCACTCGAAGGCAACGAGAAGGCCCTCGGCCTCGACTACCGCAAGAACAGCAATCAGCGCGCCGCAGCGCTCAAGGTTCGTGAGCTGGGCAAGATGGTTCTTGCTGGCCCCCTGGATCTTGTGCAGGGCGGTCAAGGCCTGATCGGCCGCTTTCCTGTGGCCATCTCATATGGCGGCGCCTCGAACCGCTACTGGGGTGTCGTCTCCGCAGTCATCGACGTGGAGCGGCTCTATCAGGACAGCGGGCTTCTTTCAGCCGCACTTGATATAGACGTGGCGATTTCCGGCCGCGACGGCTTGGGTGAAGATGGCGCCTTGTTTTTCGGCAATAGCGCGGTCAAGGCAGCCGACCCTGTCGAAGTAAGCCTGTTTCTGCCGGGTGGATCCTGGATGATCAGTGCAGTGCCAAAAGGGGGGTGGGTCGATACCCCTCCGAACGCCTGGTTCATCCGCACCCTCATCCTTATCGGCGGCCTCTTCATCCTCGTGCCGATGTTCATCAGCGGGCGGCTGATCGAGGAACGCAAACGTAATATCCAGGTCCTTCAAAACAACAAGGATCAGCTCCAGGAACTGTCCCACCGGTTGAAGATTGCGCTCGATGCCTCACAGATCGGCATCTGGGAGCTCGACATCGCCTCCGGTAAACTTCTCTGGGACGACCGCATGAAGGAATTGTACGGTCTGCGGCAGAACGCCAGTGAAGTCTACGAGGATTGGCGGGACGCCCTGCATCCGGATGATCTGCAGCGCGCCGAACAGGAATTCAGCAATGCCCTGCACCACGGTGCGAGCTACGTTTCGCAATTTCGCATCCGCCTTCCGGGCAGCCGCGTCAGGCATATCCGGACGGTCGGCTCCACCTATATTGGCGCTGGCGGCAATGAGAAGATCGTCGGCGTCAACTGGGATGTAACCACCGACGTCGAAAAGACCGAGCGGCTTGAAGCCGCCAAAGGACAAGCCGAAGCCCACAGTGCCGAACTGGAAGCAGCCCGGCACCGGATGGAATTCAATGCTCTGCACGATCCACTGACAGCGCTGCCGAACCGCCGATACCTTGACGAAATTCTGGCAAAAAAACACGCCGACGAGACGAGACCGGGTCTCGCCAGCATCTTCCATATCGATCTCGATCGGTTCAAGGAAATCAACGACACGCTCGGCCATGCGGCTGGCGACGAAATCCTCAAGCATGCAGCCCAGATCCTTCGCGCCAACACCAGCGGCGACGATTTCGTTGGCCGCATCGGTGGAGACGAGTTCGTCATCATTTCACGCCAGACCGGGATAGAGGCTCATGAAGCTGAGCTCGCCCAACGGATCATCGATGCGATGAGCATACCGGTCCGATACAAGGAACAGGAATGCCGTATAGGCGTCAGCATCGGCATTGCCCATCAGGCAAGGCAAGAGGAGGAACTGAGCCAGGTTCTGGTCAACGCCGATATCGCGCTTTACGAAGCAAAGCGCCGCGGCCGCAACCGCTATGAGTTCTTCACGCATTCCCTGAAGACGGCTGTTTTCAAGACGAAACAGACGGCAGATGAAATCCTGCGCGGTCTCGAGCAGAATGAGTTCATCGCGCATTTCCAGCCGCAGTTCTGTCCGAACACTCTGGATATCATCGGGGTCGAAGCGCTGGCCCGCTGGGACCACCCTACCAAGGGACTGCTGGCGCCATACGCCTTTCTGAAGACGGCCGAAGACATCAATGTGCTTTCGGAGATCGACCAGCGTATCCTTGAGCAGGCGCTGTTCCAGTCGATGCGGTGGGAAGCCAGCGGCATCCATATCCCGAAAGTGTCCGTCAATCTTTCCTATCATCGCCTGCATGATGAAAAGCTGATCGATCGCCTCAATCAGATGGCTATTCCGCACGGTAAGATCTCGTTCGAACTGCTGGAGTCCATCTCGTTCGACGAAAGCGACATGACCGTGCTTTCCAATATCGAGCAGATCAAAAATCTCGGCATCGATATCGAAATAGACGACTTCGGCACCGGATATGCCTCCATTGTCAGCCTTTTGAAGCTCACCCCGCGCCGCCTCAAGATCGACAGGCAGCTGGTGATCCCGATCCTGACCTCGACCACACAGCGCCAGCTGGTGGCCTCAATCATCGACATCGGCATATCGCTCGGTATCGACGTCATCGCCGAGGGCGTCGAAACCATGGAGCATGCCCGAATTCTGAAGGATCTGGGGTGTCACGGGCTGCAAGGCTATGCCTTCGCCAGACCGATGAGCGCGACAGACCTCGCAAACTTTGCCCGCGAGCGCCGATGGCTGGCGGCTTAACTCAGGAAAGCACCGTGCCGCATCATGCGCATGACACCTGCCTTCTCGTGAGACACGCTTGGTTCGCCGGTTCATCACCGGATTTCTCATGTCCGCCCGCATTGGCCCGTGGGCCACGCACGCTGGAAACAATTCGACACGCCACCGACAAACGTCAGACATGCACACCCTTTAAGGGTCAGCAAATTGTTAACATTCACGCAGGCACACTGCTGGAATCAGCGTGATTCGCACGGGCAATTTTTTGTCAGGCGCCCTTGAAATCACAGCTACAACGTCCAAGCCGTGGCACTTAGGAAACACCAAAGCTGGGGAAAGTCCATTTCAGGGCCATCTTTGCAATTGTTCCCTCGCATGCGGCGCGGAAAATGTTAAAGACGAAAAGTATGAATCGTTTATTACCGACCCGCTCGGGCCGGATGGGGACCCAGATGAAAATTGCTAAAGTGCTCTTTCCCTTGAGCCTCGTTCTTCTTTCGGGCTGCGTTGTCGGTCCTAACTATCAATCTCCGAATGCCGCGGTGCCGGCGAAATTCTCGGAGGGAGGCAAGGCGGAAGCAGAGGACGTGACGCTGAAGCCATGGTGGGAAGCCTTCCGCGACAAGAAATTGAACGGCCTCGTCGCACAGGGCCTGGGCGAGAACCTTGACGTCCAGCAGTCGATCGAGCGCATCGTTGAAGCCCGCGCCAATGTCATCGTCGCAGCATCCGGCGGCCTGCCGCAGATCAATGCGAATGGTTCTGCAACGGTTGCGGGCCAGGATGGCTCTACCCGGCGCAAGAGCGGCCAGGGCGACCATAGCGAAACAAAGACGATCGGCGGCGGCGGCGATGCTTCCTGGCTGATCGATCTGTTTGGCCAGTATGCACGCGCCAAGGAATCGGCCAATGCTTCGCTTGATGCCGCCTATGCCGACGTCAACGTTGCCCGCCTGGCCTATCTGTCCGATCTGACCACGTCTTACATCGAGGCGCGTTACAACCAGGAAGCTTATGCGCTGCAGCAGAAGAGTCTGGCATCGCGGCGCGAAACACTGAAGCTGACGAATGACATCAAGGCAGCGGGCGCAGCGTCCAGCCTCGACGTCGTTCAGGCCGAAGGCCTCGTGAACACCACCCTCGCGGAATTGCCGGGTTACCAGACCGGCTTCAACCAGGCGGCAAACCACATCGCCACGCTGCTCGGACTGCCCGCGACAACCGTCACGGCAAGCCTGCGCAACGGCGCATCGCAGCCTTCGCCGCGCTATAACACCAAGATCGGCATTCCGGCTGATCTCGTGCGCAACCGCCCCGACATCCGCAAAGCCGAACGCCTGCTGGCTGCGGCGACTGCCCAGATCGGCGTTGCTGAGGCTCAGCTTTACCCAAGCCTCAGCCTGAGCGGTTCGATCGATGGCGCGCGGATCGTCTCGACGGTCGCAGGGGGCCTTAGCACTTGGTCCTTTGGCCCAAGCCTGAACATTCCGATCTTTAATGGCGGCCGTTTGAAGGCCAATGTCGATATCGCCAAGTCCGGCGCACAACAGCAGTACCTTGCATGGAAGCAGACTGTTCTGAACGCGATCGAGGAAGTCGAAAACGCGCTCGTCGGCCTCCGAAACAACTATCAGACGGTAGCAGCCCTGCGTAAGGTCGTGGATTCCTACGAGGAAGCCCTGGGTCTGGCCCGCGAAAGCTACAAGGGCGGCGCAACATCGCTGCTCGACGTTCTCGACGCGGAACGCAACCTTGCGAACTCCCGCATCGCGCTTGCAGCCAGCATCCGCAACCTGTCCAACAATTACGTTGCTCTCAATATTGCCATCGGTGGTGGCGCGGGTATCCAGGCCATCGGACAGTAAGCCGGAAGCCTGCCGATACCGGCAGGTCCGAATAGCCAGACCAATCAAGCGCGGCCATTTCAATCGGTCGCGCTTTTTTATGCTCATCAGTGGCTTGTGAGGAGTTCATCGGTGTGCTGTGAGGGAATGAAAGTGCGGCTTGGCGCTGGCCTCATATCTTGCACGCTGGGCAGCATCACAAAGGCAATGCTGATGCCCGCGCCTACCGGTCAGAAACGGTATTCGCTCCGTCGCTGGCTGCCAAGCCCGATGCGACAGCCGATCCCTGACCGCGATTGGCTGGACGCATCATCCCGGAGCGCAGGTGGTTCGATTAGTCCTGATGTGGCTTGCACAGCGGCAGGCGTACGGTCTGCAGCAGGCCACCCTCCCGGCGGTTGACGATGGTGATGGTGCCACCATGATTTTCAATGATTTCCTGCGAAATGGCGAGGCCGAGACCGGCGCCCGGCACGATCTGCCGTCTGGCCTGGTCAACGCGAAAGAACGGCTCGAAGACACGATCAAGCAGATTTTGCGGAATACCGGGGCCGCGGTCCATAACCGTCAAGACCGCCTCTTCGCCATAGTTGGCCAGCGAAACGCGGGCACCAAGACCATGCGTGGCAGCATTTACCACTAGGTTACGCAGCGCGCGTTTCAGGGCAAACGGCGCGCCCTTGACCAGGACCGGTACGATCGCTCCCTGCTCTACGAGTAGATCCGTCTCGCGAACCTCCTCGGCGACGGAGCGAAGGACTGCATCCAGCGATACCTGCTCCTGCGCGGCCGGACTGATTTCCTCGCGCACCAGCCGGATAGCACTGTCGGCGATGTGATCCAGTTCGTCGAGATCCTTCAGCCAGGACTGTCTATCATCGCCATCGCCGACGAATTCGGCGCGAAGGCGCATACGCGTCATGGGCGTGCGCATGTCGTGGCCTGCGGCGGCAATCATGCGCATACGGCTGGAAACTGCCGCATTGAGACGTGTTGCCAACCGGTTGATGGTCTTGGCAGTGGTGCGAACCTCCATCGGCCCGGTCTCCGGCAGCTCCGGAATAATGCCATCAGGGCGGATCTTGGCAATCGTTTCATCCAGAATGCGCAGGGGCCTCATCATCACATTGCTGACATAGGCCGAAATGCCGGTCATGCCGATCGCGACCAACGCCAGGTAGGCCGCCAGTGGCAGATAGGGAAAAGGAGCGGGGTCGGGGAAGTCCAGATAAGCCCATCGGCCATCATCCAGCCGGATGGCGATATCCCAGCGATGCGGATTGAAGCTCTTCAACACGACGACATCGGCGGTGTAACCCTGCCGGCGGCCCTCTGCGAGGATATTCTCCGTGCGCTCCTGATCGATGCGGTCTTTCGCCGGTTTTTCTTGAATTGCAATATGCAGCGTCTGCGCTGCCAACGGGTCGGCACGAAGCAGAAGAAGTGCGAACTCGGCCTTTTCGGCAAGAACGCGGTCGTACATGACCTCCGGTGGTTTCCGCAGCAGCCACGCCGTGATGACGGCAGCAATCACCAGTACCAGAACAACCGAGATGATCAGCAGCGCCGTCAACCGCGTGCGGAGCGACAGCATCTAGTTGCTCCGCTCAACGGGAACTGCGAGTTGATAACCCTTGTTGCGCACCGTCTTCAGCATGGCGAACACGCTGGCATCGCCCAGCTTGCGGCGCAGACGGCTGACCAGGATATCAATCGACCGGTCGAAAGGATCGGCCGTCCGGCCCTGCGTCAGGTCAAGCAGCGAATCGCGTGACAGAACACGGCCCGGACGCTGGAGAAACACCACCAGCAACTCGAACTCGCCGCCCGTCAGGTCGACGGCACTACCGTCAGGCGCGTGCAAGGTGCGGCTTTCGATATCGGCGATGTAGTTGGCAAACACATATTGCCGGCTGCCCGTGGGTGTCGGCTCGGCGCGGCCACGGCGAAGCACGGCGCGGATACGGGCAGAGAGTTCGCGCGGATTGAACGGCTTTCCGAGATAATCGTCGGCACCGAATTCAAGCCCGATGATTCGGTCGACATCTTCCTTTAGCGCCGTCAAAAGGATGATCGACAATTGCGGCATCCTTCCCCGCAATGAACGGCAAAGATCAAGCCCGGAACCATCCGGCAACATGACATCGAGGACCAGAAGATCGATCTTCAGCTCAGCCAGCTTGGCCTCGCATTCGCCCTTGCTGCCGGCCAGGCTGATGCGAAAGCCCTGGCCGTCGAGGTATTTCCCAAGCAGCCGACGAATCTCCGGATCATCATCGACGACAAGAATGTGCGGTATTGTATCCATGCCGTGTTTATATCAGCAGCAAGGAAAAACGCACGTACCACGGCCGCTGCCCCGGGCCGTTTTCAGTGTCGAAATATTTCCCGCCACATCGATCCTACATTTCGTTACAAAAATCACGGCCTGATGTTTCCAAACACAAATTGACCGGGCACGTGACGACCGGACGCTGCACTGTGATTTCACGGCACACCCGGCAACGAATTGCCGCAGCCAGTCGATTTTATCACGGTTGCGGGTTGGCATGGCGGTCGAAAGCAGCCATAAAAACAATGTGCTCTTGCACCGTTTCGCGGTGCGCTTCGGGCACCGCCGTGGCGCACAATGCTGCAGCATTCACGGACCCCTCGCGGTCCTGTCATTTCGGAAAGATTTAGGGAAACGGGCACATAGAGACCGCGGCGACATTGCTTTTGATTCTGGTTCTTGCGCCTTTTGCAGGAAGCCTTGCTGCAATCTGCATTCCCGCACACAAAGGTACGGCCAGTGCCTGGCTTTCAGGTTCGATCGCCCTGTTTTGCCTCGCCATATCGGCCGGCCTCTACCCGATCGTCGCCGCGAACAAGGTGCTTCGCTACGATATCAACTGGCTTCCGGAGCTGGGCCTGAACTTCTCGTTGCGCATGGACGGCTTCGCCTGGATGTTTGCAAGCCTGGTCACCGCGATCGGCCTGCTCGTCGTCATCTATGCGCGCTACTATATGTCGGCCAATGACCCCGTGCCGCGCTTCTTCGCACTTTTTCTCGCCTTCATGGGTGCCATGCTCGGCATGGTTCTATCAGGCAATCTCATTCTTCTGGCGATCTTCTGGGAGCTGACCAGCATCATCTCCTTCCTTCTGATCGGTTACTGGCACCACAATGCCAATGCCCGTGACGGAGCCCGCATGGCACTGACGGTCACGGGCACCGGCGGCTTGTGCATGTTCGTCGGGCTGATGCTGATCGGCCATATTGTCGGCAGCTACGATCTCGATGTCGTGCTCTCGTCGGGCAATTTGATCCGCAACGACCCGCTCTATACCCCCGTGCTAATCCTTATCTTGCTGGGAGTTCTCACCAAGAGCGCGCAGTTTCCCTTCCATTTCTGGCTACCCCATGCCATGGCGGCGCCAACGCCAGTGTCGGCCTACCTGCACTCGGCCACGCTCGTCAAAGCCGGCGTGTTCCTGTTGATCCGGCTCTGGCCTGTCATGGCAGGCACTGACCAGTGGTTCTGGCTCGTCGGCCTGGCCGGGCTTAGCACGCTCTTGCTCGGCGCCTATTTCGCCATCTTCCAGCAGGATCTGAAAGGGCTGCTCGCCTATTCGACGATCAGTCATCTCGGCCTAATCACCGTCCTGCTCAGCCTCGGAAGCCCGCTGGCAGCAGTCGCCGCGATCTTCCACACCATGAACCACGCCACCTTCAAGGCCTCGCTGTTCATGGCGGCCGGGATCATCGACCATGAAACCGGCACGCGCGACATGCGCAAGCTGAGCGGACTGTTCAAGTACATGCCGATCACCGCGACGCTCGCGATGGTCGCCAGCGCCTCGATGGCGGGCGTGCCACTGCTGAACGGCTTCCTGTCGAAGGAAATGTTCTTCGCCGAGGCGATTGAAACCCACAAATACAACGCGCTCGACACGCTCACACCCTATATCGCAACGCTCGCCAGCATGTTCGCTGTCACCTATTCGCTGCGTTTCATTTACAGCGTTTTCTTCGGCCCACCACCGCAGGACCTGCCTAAGACGGCCCACGAGCCGCCGCACTGGATGCTGGCGCCGATCTATTTCCTGGTGTTTTCCTGCCTCGTCGTCGGCGTCATCCCGGCCCTGACCATCGGCCCGTTCCTCCACACCGCCGTCCAATCGGTGCTCGGCGATGCAACCCCCGTCTATAGCCTTGCAGTCTGGCACGGTTGGAACCTGCCATTGTTCATGAGCCTAATCGCGCTGGTCGGCGGCATCGGACTGTTTTTCATCATGCGGCCCTATCTCGCCACCAGCATCGAGGGGCCGCCCTTCTTCCGCCGCCTGGAGGGCCAACGCATCTTCGAGCGCGTACTCGTGACCCTGTCGTGGAAATGGGCACGCTCCATCGAAATGCGCGCCGGCACCCGGCGTCTGCAGCCCCAGATGCGGGTCCTCGTCGCAGTAGCGCTGCTTGCGGGAGCCGTGACGCTTCTTTCACAGGGTTTCAAACCGGCGAATATCGTTCTGCGGAATATCGATCCAGCCTTTGCGCTGCTCTGGCTGGTTGGCATGGTCTGTGCCGTCGGCGCCGCCTATCAGGCGAAATTCCACAGGCTCGCAGCGCTCGTATTGCTCGGCGGTGCCGGTCTTGTCACCTGCGTCACCTTTGTCTGGCTCTCGGCACCCGATCTTGCCGCGACGCAATTGCTCGTCGAGATCGTCACGACAGTTCTCATCCTGCTTGGCCTGCGCTGGCTGCCCAAGCGGATCGAGGATCCGGACGACCAGTTGATGACCATCTCCACGCGCCTTC
The DNA here is from genome assembly GCF_001426665.1 of Rhizobium sp. Root1334. Taxonomy (GTDB): domain Bacteria; phylum Pseudomonadota; class Alphaproteobacteria; order Rhizobiales; family Rhizobiaceae; genus Pararhizobium. The sequence continues at coordinate 80,833 of NZ_LMEY01000004.1, forward strand.
GGCGCCTGCGCGATCTGGCCTTTGCCGTGTTTGCCGGACTTGGCATGATGCTCATCTCCTACACGGTGATGACCCGGGAGATGCCGGAGACCATCTCCAGCTATTTCCTCGAACGCGCCTATAGCGAAGGCGGCGGCACCAATGTCGTCAACGTCATCCTCGTCGATTTCCGCGGTTTCGACACGCTGGGCGAAATCGCCGTTCTCTGCATCGTTGCTTTGACAGTATTTGCGCTGTTGTTGCGTTTCCGCCCCGCCACCGAAAGCCTCGAGGCGCCGGAGCAGCAACGCGTCCAGAACGCCTTCGACGACGATCACCCGGACCGCAAGAAGGGCGACAGCGTCACAGAATACCTGCTGGTCCCCTCGGTCATCATGCGCTGGATGTTCCCCGTCATCGGTATGCTGGCTGCCTTCCTGTTCTTCCGCGGCCATGACCTGCCGGGCGGCGGCTTTGCAGCGGGGATCGCCATGTCGATCGGCTTCATCCTGCAATATATGGCGGGCGGCACGCGCTGGGTGGAAGAACGGCTGCGAATCCATCCACTGCGCTGGATGGCCATCGGCCTCATCGTCGCCACCGCGACCGGTCTTGGGTCCTGGGTCTTCGGCTATCCGTTCCTGACCTCGCACGCCCAATACGCATCGCTGCCGATCCTTGGCAAAATCCCGCTGGCGAGCGCGATCCTGTTTGATCTTGGCGTGTTCTCACTGGTGCTCGGCGCCACCGTGCTGATCCTGATTGCGCTTGCCCACCAGTCGGTGCGTGCTCCCCGCGCCCAGATCAGGGCCGCGAGACTGGCTGCGAAGGAGAACACATAATGGAACTGGTTCTCTCTGCCGGTATCGGCGTTCTGACAGCCTCCGGCGTCTGGCTTCTGTTCCGGCCGCGCACCTATCAGGTCATCATCGGCCTGTCGCTGCTCTCCTATGCCGTCAATCTTTTCATCTTCGGCATGGGGCGGCTGAGGGTCAATGCGCCGCCGGTGCTGGAACCGGGTGGTGTCGGTGGACTTTTGACCCACACCGATCCCATCCCCCAGGCACTGGTATTGACAGCTATCGTCATCGGCTTTGCTATGACGGCGCTTTTTCTCGTCGTTCTTCTCGCCTCTCGCGGCTTTACCGGCACCGACCATGTCGATGGCAGGGAGTAGCGCGGAATGAGCTGGCTTCATCACCTGATCATCCTACCGATCCTGCTGCCGATCGTCACGGCAGCGGCTCTCATTCCCATCGACGAACGGAACCGGACGCTAAAGGGCGTGATCGCGTTCACCTCGACCGTCGTGGTTTTCATCATCAGCATTCTGCTGATGCAGATGGCGTCCTCCTCGGGAGACGGCGAAGCGGGTGCCAGCGTCTACCTGCTTGGAAACTGGCCGGCACCGTTCGGCATCGTTCTGGTGCTTGACCGGCTGTCCGCCCTGATGCTGGTCCTGACGGGACTGCTAGCGATGGCAACGCAAGTGTTCTCGATGGCGAAGTGGCATCGGGCCGGCCATCACTTCCATTCGCTGTTCCTTTTGATGCTCGCTGGTCTCAACGGCGCCTTCCTGACCGGCGACCTTTTCAACCTGTTCGTCTTCTTCGAAATGATGTTGGCAGCGTCCTATGGATTGCTGCTGCATGGCTCAGGCCCGATGCGGGTCAAGGCGGGTCTACACTACATCGCCGTCAACCTCGCGGCGTCCTCGCTGTTCCTGATCGGCGTCAGCCTGATCTACGGCGCGACCGGTACCCTCAACATGGCCGATCTTGCCATGCGGATCACCACGATCGGCCCGGAAAACCGGATGCTGATGGAAGCTGGTGCTGCCCTTCTCGGCATAGCCTTCCTCGTCAAGGCCGGCATGTGGCCACTCGGCTTCTGGCTTCCTGCCACCTACGCGGCGGCAACCCCGCCGGTTGCCGCAATCTTCGCCATCCTCACCAAGGTTGGCGTCTATATTCTTCTGCGGCTCTCCATGCTGCTGTTCGGCAGCGATGCCGGCGCCTCCCTCGGCTTCGGGCAGTCGGTACTTCTTTATGGCGGCCTGCTGACGATCGGTTTCGGTGCAATCGGCGTACTGGCCTCGCAGGCGATGGGCAGGCTTGCCGGCTATTGCGTGCTGGTCTCCTCCGGCACGCTGATGGCGGCGATCGGCCTGGGCAATGGTGCCGTCATCGGTGGCGCGCTGTTTTATCTTGTCAGCTCGACACTGACGATATGCGCCTTCTTCCTGCTGATCGAACTGGTGGAGCGCGCCCGCGATGCCGGTGCCGACGTTCTGGCCGTGACGATGGAGGCCTATGGCGACGTCGATGAGAACGAGGAAGAGAAAGAGGGGGGCGTTGCCGTGCCTGGTACCATGGCCGTACTTGGCCTGTGTTTCTGCATCTGCGCCATCCTTCTGTCAGGCCTGCCGCCACTGTCCGGGTTCCTTGCCAAATTCGCCATGCTTCATGGGGTGTTCAATCCCAGCAGCTTTGGCGACGATGTGCCGGTATCCGGTGTTGAATGGAGCTACACGGCCCTGCTTATCCTGTCTGGCCTTGCCGCCATGATCGCCATGAACCGCGTCGGTATCCGCACGTTCTGGACATCGATCGAAGGCACTATCCCACGCGTCTTCCTGATCGAGATCACACCCGTTCTGCTGCTACTGACGGCCTGCGTTTTCCTGAGCTTCCAGGCAGGTCCCGTCATGCGCTACATGGACGCGACGGCAAAATCGCTGAGTGAGCCACAAAACTACATCGGACGCGTGATGTCGGCGCCGCGCGCCGGTCCTGTGGCAGGGGAATAGAGCATGCGCTACTGGTTCCCCTATCCGCTACTGTCGCTAGCCCTTTTGATGTTGTGGCTGCTGATCAACCAGTCGCTGTCGCCAGGCCAGGTCGTGCTCGGCAGCGTACTTGGGGTCGTCCTTGCCTGGATCATGGTCAATCTCCAGCCCGACAAGACGCGCCTGAAGAATTATGGCGTGATTGCCGTTCTTGCCGGACACGTGGCTGCCGACATTGTCCGCTCCAACATCGCTGTCATGAGTGCGATCCTGCGCGCCGGAAAGCGTCCGATCAATTCCGGTTTCGTCACCATCGACATCAGCCTGCGCGACGAGAATGCGCTGGCAGTGCTTGCCTGTATCCTGACCGCGACACCAGGCACCGCCTGGCTCGAATTCGACCGCCAAACCGGTGTTCTCATGATCCATGTCCTGGATCTTGAGAACGGCGCGGCATGGTCCGAACTGGTCAGAAATCGCTATGAGGCCCCGCTGAAGGAGATATTCGAATGAACGAGCTCTTCATCATCTGGTCGATTCTGGCATCCCAGATCCTGCTTGGACTGGCCATGGGATGTGCGCTGTTCCGGATGGTCCGTGGGCCACGGGCGCAGGACCGTATCCTCGGCCTCGACGCGCTTTATATCATCGCCATGCTACTGCTGCTGACATTCGGCATCCGCACGGCCAATTCGATCTACTTCGAAGCGGCGCTGATCATCGCCATACTCGGCTTCGTTTCCTCGATCGCTTTTGCCAAATTCTTGATGCGTGGCGAGGTGATCGAATGAGCCATCTGACCGACCTTCCAACCTGGGTAGCAATCCCGGTTTGCATCTTGCTTCTCCTCGGGTCAACCATCACCCTTATCGGTTCGATAGGGCTGATCCGGCTGAAAACCTTCTATGGCCGCCTGCACGCGCCGACACTCGGTGCCAGCGCCGGCACGGTCCTGATCTGCACCGCCTCGATGATAACCTTCGCCGTGCTTCAGAACCGCTGGATTCTTCATGAGGTCCTGATCATCGTCTTCGTCATCCTGACAACGCCGGTGACCTTGATGTTGCTTGGCCAATCCGCGCTTTACCGCGACCGGATCGAAGGCAAAAACGACGTGCCGCGCAAGGCAGCCGGCGAGCAGCCGGACACCACGGGCATGGATATCTGAGGCCTTTTACAACCCGTCGCGACCGCGAAACCGCCGCTGATAGGCCGCGTCATAGAGCGAACTCTCGCGGAAGTCAGTGGCTCCCAGCGTGCGGCCGACAAAGATCAGTGCCGTCCGCTCGATCGGATCGGCCGCCACCTTTGCCTCGATATCGGCGAGCGTAGCCCGGATAACTCGCTCATCTGGCCAGGAAGCCTTGACGACGATGGCCACTGGGCAATCGGCGCCATAAAGCGGTGTCAGTTCCTCAACCACCTGTCCAAGCGCATGGATCGCCAGATGAATGGCCAGCGTCGCACCGGTGGCACCAAAACCGGCCAACGTTTCCGCATTCGGCATCGGCGATGCACGGCCGGACACGCGCGTCAGCACAAGGCTCTGGGCAACCGCCGGAATGGTCAGCTCCCGGCCAAGCGTCGCAGCAGCGGCCGCAAATGCAGGTACGCCGGGCGTCATCGTATAGTCCAGCCCATGCTTCTCCAGCCGACGGATCTGCTCGGCAACAGCGCTCCACACCGACAGATCGCCGGAATGCAGCCGCGCCACATCATGACCAGCGGCGGCAGCCTTCACATATTCCGCCTCGATCTCATCCAGCGACATCGGCGCCGTATCGACGATCCGGGCGCCTTCCGGGCAATATTGTAGTAATTCCGGCGAAACAATCGAGCCGGCATAGAGGCAGACCGGGCAGCGGGCGATGAGATCGCGGCCGCGCACGGTGATCAGGTCTGCAGCGCCCGGGCCTGCTCCGATGAAATGAACGGTCATGCTTTGTCCTTTTGAAATTCCAAGATCACGGCTTTACCCATGACCATTGCGTCACCGGCATCGCAGGCCGCCAGCCGGTCATGGCGCCAACGGGAGCGACGCGGGCAATATCGATACGGATCAACGAACCGCCGAGCCGCGCGTGATGATCGAGAAGAACCGCTTCCATCTGTGTCGTGACCGCATTGGCAACCAGCCGGCCACCGGTCTTCAAGGCAGCGATGGCCGCTGCCATCACGCCCTCTTCACTGCCGCCACCACCAACGAAGATCGCATCCGGAGATGGCAGCCCGGCAAGGGCGCCCGGTGCGGTACCATGCACGACGGTTAAACCCGGCACGCCGAAATTGGCCGCGTTCCGCTTGATACGCTCTGCCCGCTCGGCAGAGCCTTCGATGGCAATTGCGCGCATGGCCGGGGCGCACAACATCCACTCGATGCCGATCGAACCGGATCCGCCACCGATATCCCAGAGCAGTTCACCGCGCCGCGGGGCCAGCGCCGACAGCGTCAGTGCGCGGACCTCCCGTTTGGTGATCTGGCCGTCATGCTCATACAGCCCGTCATCGAGGCCGGGCGCCAGCGGCAGGATTCGGGCGCCTGCCTCAGCCACGACATCGACGGCGCAGATGTTGAGCGGATTGATATCCGTCAGCGAAAATTCCGCTGCGACATGCGATGTTTCACGCTCCCCAGATCCACCCAACGCCTCGAGTACCGTCAGTCGCGACGGCCCGAATCCGCTTGCCGCAAGCAACCGGGCCAGTTCACCAGGACCGCGCTCATCCGATGTCAGCACCAGAATGCGCGAGCCTGGCTGCAGATGCGGCCGGATCAGATCGAGCGGACGCCCATGCAGGGAAACGATCACCGAATCCTGCAGCGCCCAACCAAGACGGGAGGCGGCCAGACTGAAGGATGACGGAGCAGGAAGAACGCGCATTTCCGAACGGTCGATCTGCCGCGACAAGGTCACGCCGACGCCGAAGAAGAATGGGTCGCCGGACGCAAGAACCACAACGGGTGTTCCGCGCCGCGCAAGTACAGCTTCGACGGAGCGCTCGAAGGGGCTGAGCCAACTCTGTTGCTCACCGGCGATCAGCGGAGCGGCAAGCTCCAGATGGCGAACGCCGCCGAAAACCACCGAGGCACTGGCGATACAGCGCTTGGCCTCGTCTCCGAGACCGGCTAAACCGTCTTCGCCAAGGCCAACAATCGTCAGCCACGGCGTTGTGTCACCACGAGAAAAGGCCTGATTGTCACCCATGGGCAAACACCGCATCCTGATCCTTGGCGGCACGACCGAAGCGCGGCAACTGGCAACCGCGCTCGCGCAGCGCGCCGATTGCGACAGCCTGCTTTCGCTGGCCGGGCGCACGGCCGAGCCGATGGTGCAGCCCGTTGCGACCCGCAGCGGCGGCTTCGGTGGCAGCGACGGACTTGCCGAGTTTTTGAAGGCTGGAAATTTCGATCTTTTGATCGATGCCACCCATCCCTTTGCCGCTCGCATCTCCAACAACGCCGCCATCGCCGCAGGCAGTACCGGTATTCTGTTTTTTGCTTTGCGCCGCGCCAAATGGAAGCAGGAACCGGGCGATCGCTGGAAGAGTGTTCGCTCCATCGCGGACGCGGTCGGCGCTCTTGGCACCGTGCCGAAACGTGTCTTCCTCGCGATCGGCAGACAGGAGGCTTTCCACTTCGAAAGCGCACCGCAGCACCGCTATCTGATCCGCAGCGTCGATCCCGTTACACCGCGGCTCGACATTCCCCAAGCGGATTACATTCTCGCGACCGGCCCCTTCGAGGAGGCCGCCGAACGTCAATTGCTGATCGAGAACCGGATCGACGTCATCGTCGCCAAGAACAGCGGCGGCACCGCCACCTATGGCAAAATCGCGGCCGCCCGCGCGCTCGATATCGCGGTGATCATGGTCGAGCGCCAGCAACCGGACGATGTCCGCACGGTCGAAACTGTCAAAGACGCGCTCGGCCTTGTCGATCACCTTTTCTCCCCGGAGATGAAACGCGGCGTGTAAACGAGATCGGGTTTACCCGGACGCTGAATGATCCGCGTTTCCGGCGAGCCGATGACCACACAGGTCGCCATATCAGCCTTCTGCGCATCCGCCTGCCCAAGCGGCATGACCAGCATCCGCTCGTCCAGACGGCCAGCCGCACGGCCGAAGATAACCGGCGTTTCCGCAGGCAGCACGGTGCGCAGGATTTCGAATGCTTCGCCGAGCTGCCAGGGCCGCGCCTTGCTGATCGGATTGTAGAGTGCGATCACCAGGCCTGCTTCGGCCACCAGCTTCAAGCGGCGGGTGATCACATCCCAGGGCTTCAGATTGTCCGACAGCGAGATCGCGCAGAAATCGTGTCCGAGCGGAGCGCCGATGCGGGCGGCAACCGCAAGCATGGCGGTGACGCCGGGAACGATGACGAGATCGATCGTGCGCCATTCGTCTGGCCCGTTGTCGATCGCCTCGCAGACGGCAGCAGCCATGGCGAAGACGCCCGGGTCACCGCCGGAGACGACGCAGACATTCATGCCGGAAATAACGCGAAGGATCGCGGCATGCGCCCGGTCGAGTTCTTCGCGGTTGTCCGAAGCGATCCGGTTCTGGTCGGGGCGCAGCGACAACCGGTCGAGATAGGGGCCGTAACCGAGGAAATCGGTGGAGTTCGAGACCGCATCAAGCGCCTCTGGCGTCATCTGCTGCGGACCCCCGGGACCTGTGCCGATCACATAAAGCGTACCGCTCATGGCCTGCCACTCCAGCCGGGCACCAGCACCAGCGAAAAATATGGCGCGATATCATCGGCTTTTTCAGCCAGCGGGATCATGGCGGAATTCGCCATCGTGCCGCGCTCGACGTAAACGGCCTGGTTGATCTTGCCCGCAGCGACCAACGCCCGCCGGATTTTCGGCAGGTTGCGGCCAACCTTCATGATCACGGCGGCTTCCGTGTCGCCAAGACGGCGCTTCAGTTGATCCTCACCCATCGTGCCCGGAAGCACGGAGAGCACGTCGTCGCCCTGTACAATCGGCAATCCCGCCAGCGACCAGCAGCCGGACATGGCCGTAATCCCGGGGATGACCTCGACCGGAAAACGCCCGGCCAGCCGCACATGCAGATGCATGTAGGAGCCATAAAACATCGGGTCGCCTTCGCTGAGGATCGCGACGGTCTTGCCCGCGTTCAAATGTTCGGCAACAGCGGCTGCCGAGGCATCGTAGAAACCGGTAATCTGGCTCTTGTAGTCGTCGTGATCCTTATCGATCTCGACGGTCACCGGATAGTAGAGTGGCAATTCGATAAGACCGGGCTTCAACAGCCCGTCGACAACCGCGCGTCCATTGCCGCGCCGGCCTTCCTTGGCGAAATAGGCAAGCACGTCGGCTGCCGCCAGCGCCTTGACGGCCTTGAGGGTCAGAAGCTCCGGATCGCCCGGGCCAGTTCCGACACCAATCAGCCTGCCGATCGAAGCGCCGCTCAAAGACCCGGCCTCGCCAGCGAATTGACGGCCGCCGCCGTCATGGCACTACCACCGAGACGGCCGCGCACGATGGCATAGGGTACACCATAGGAATTTTCCGCCAGCGCATCCTTCGATTCCGCTGCACCGACGAAGCCGACCGGCATGCCGATGATCGCCGCTGGTTTTGGCGCCCCGTCGCGCAGCAGTTCCAACAGGAAGAAAAGCGCTGTCGGCGCATTGCCGATGGCAACCACGGAACCGGCCAGGCGCTCGACCCACAGCTTCAGAGCGGCGGCAGACCGGGTGTTGCCGATCTCACGGGCGATATCGGCCGTCTGCGGTTCGCGCAAGGTGCAGATCACGTCATTCTCGGCGGGAAGGCGTGCGCGGGTAATGCCATGAGACACCATGAACGCATCACAGAAGATCGGCACGCCGTTCTTCAGCGCCTGACGCGCTGCTGGAACAAAGCCCGGAGAAAACTCGAAATATTGCGCAGCCTCCACCAATCCGCAAGCATGCACCATGCGAACAGCCAGATCGGCCTCTTCCTCGGAAAAGCGGGACAGATCGGTTTCGTTGCGAATGATGGCAAACGAACGCTCGTAGATGGCATCGCCATCCCGGATATAATCGTATTCAGGCATCTCTATCCCTGTTGAACCGCGGCTCTGATCCCGTCCGCTCCGAGCCGTGTAAGGCAGGACCGGGCCGATTCGCCACCCTGTTTCCGCTCAGACACGAGCTTGTCGAGGTGTTCAAGTGCCGTTCTCATGTTGTTTTCTTCGATATAGGCGGTTGGCGCCGCCGATGCTGGGCCATTTACGACAAGGCCGTAGCCTGTTGGCGCAGCGGTAATCGTCAGCGCCGAGGCGGATGGCTTGGCGCACCCCTTGGCGCAACCGGAGACATGCACCGTCAGCGACCCGTCGAGCAGCGCCGGTGCCGTGTCTGCAACCAGTTGTGCCACGGACCGCGTATCGATCCGCGCCGAGCCACAAGCACCGGCACCGGCGCAGGCGGCAATATGGTTGCGGGGATCGCGCGGAAAGGCCCGCAATCCATGGCCGAGGGCCAGAGCTTGCGCTGCGCCTATCCGGTCGGGTGCGATGCCCAGCACCATCAGCGCTTGGCCAGGCGCCAGCCGGATTTCTGTAGCCCCCAGAATTTCCAGCGCTTCAAGCAATGCGACAAGACGCTGTACGTCGATTTGTCCGAAAGGCAGGCCGATGCCCAGAACCGGTCTCTGCCCGCCGAGATCATGTATGCCAGCAGCGTTCGGTGCCGCAACCAGCGGCGCGATCAGATCAAGATCGGTCATCGCCGCCCAGCGTGTCGAAACAGCACCAACAATATCGCGGGCTCGGGCATCCCGGCCGATCGCAGCAAGGTTTTTGAGAATATCCATCACGGCCGGGACGACGGCCGCTTCCTCCAGTGCCGCAATCCGCGTTGCCGTCGTTTCCGTACCGGCAAGGGCCAGCAGCCAGAAGACCTGCCCATTGGTCCGCATCGCTCTCAGCCTGATATCCGCCGTGACCGCGCCCAGGTTCAATTGGCCACCACCATCGATGATGACCGACAGCTTGGGCGCTAGAACCAATGGCGGCTGATGTGCGGCTACCGCCACGCGCAACCGTTCAGCGACGGAAACGGCATCGGCAACTTCGGTCTGGTCCAGCCCGGAGAGCGGGGGCGTTTCGATGGCCAGACCCTGCGCAATCGCTATCCCGGCTTCGGCAATTTTTTCAGAAAGGAGCGGGACTGTGCGCGTGGTCAACCCTCGGATCTGCAGATTTCCGCGGGCGGTGATTTCCAGGATGCCGTTTCCACACGACGCAGCCGCATCCGCTATTGCCATCAGGTCGCGAAGCGCAAATTCCGGCTTTTCAGGCCGCAGCCGTGCCAGAAGGCCATCGCCCGTCATCATCGGCGTTGACAGTGACGGACAGGCGCCGCGGCGCATCGCCAATCCCTGCGTGGCTTCCATCGGTCCGTTGGAGGGGGCGGCACAAAACGTCATGACAGGCAGCTGGCCATTTCCAGTTTTCAAAAAAAGGACAATCCAAGGCGCCGGGCCATCGCTCGCCCGCCGCTGTAGTCTACAACACAGGACACCAGGCCGCCATCGCATGCAGCATGTCGAAACGAAGCACCGCTTTGACCACTACTCTTCAAAATCCGCACCCTTCTGCAAAAGATAAATATCCATGATCCAGCCATGCAGCGCCCGCGCCGACGCCCGGGCTTTGAGGATATCGTCCCTCACATCGGCTAGCCTGCCGGAGATAATGATCTCCTGCTCGGTGCCGAGATAGGCACCCCAATAAATCCGCGCACCCGGGTCGTCGATCTTCATGAACGCCTGCTCGCCATCAAGCATGACGACGGCCGTTTCGCTTTTCTGCGGAAAACTATCGGTCAAACGGCGGCCGGTGGTGATCTCGACCGGTTTGCCGACGAGATTGAGCGGGATCCTGTGGCTGGCCGCAAGCGCCTGAATGCTGGTAATGCCAGGGATGACCGCATAATCGAACACGATCGTCTTCAAGGCACGGACCCGTTCGATAATCCGGATCGTGCTGTCATAGAGCATCGGATCGCCCCAGACGAGAAAGGCACCGGTCTGGCCTTCATCGAGTTCCTCGGTCAGAAGCCGCTCGTAAGCACTGGAGATTGCGGCATGCCATTCATCGACGCTGCGATGATAGGATCGATCCGCCACCTGGCGTACCGGTATTTCGAATTCCACCACCCGGCTGCGCGGATTGGTAACATAGCGCGACACGATATCGCGGCGGATATCGGCAAGCTGCGCCTTGGCATCACCCTTGGTGGGGATAAACAGAACACTGGCCTTATTGAGCGCATTGATCGCCTGTACCGTCATGTGTTCAGGGTTTCCGGCGCCGATCCCCACGACCAGAATGTTTCTCATTTCGCACCCTTTTCCAACATATCGGAGTGTTTGGCTGATTGATTGAAGGAGTGCAAGGCAGAGGCACCTATCATCAAGTCTAAGCATCTGGTAAAGCAGTAAAATACTTTACCTGAACATTACAACCGCGTGGCAATATTCCGATATTTCCACTATAAAATCGACAAAACCGTTTACATTAGCGAGGAATAATTTACATAGGCGCGCAAATCCGGCAACCGGCGATGCGATATGCCGTTGCAGTTCGCAGATCCCCCAGGAGACAGAATCCCAGGTAATGCGGCCTTAGAGAAATTGTGGCACATTGTGCACACCATTTGAGACGGCGAACGTCTCGCGAGGACCTCCACAGTGACGAATTCATCGAAGAACAAAGTCAGCGCATCCGATCCTGCCGAAGCTTTGTGGAACTGCAAGGCGGCGTTCATCGGCATCTTTATCGCCAGTGCGCTTGTCAACATTCTCTACCTGACTGGCTCCTTCTTCATGCTGGAAGTCTATGACCGGGTCCTGCCGAGCCGAAGCATCCCGACATTGATCGCGCTCTGCCTGCTTGCGCTGCTGCTCTATGCGTTCCAGGGCGCCTTTGAGATGGTGCGCAGCCGCATGCTCGTACGCGTCGCAGGGGCCTTGGATGAAGCCATGAGCGCGCGGATCTATCGTGCCGTGGTTCAGGCCCCTTTGAAACTGCGCACCCAGGGCGATGGCCTGCAGGCTCTTCGCGATTTCGATCAGGTGCGTTCCTTCCTGTCCGGCACCGGCCCCGCGGCTTTCTTCGACCTGCCCTGGCTGCCGTTCTACATCGGCATCTGCTTTCTCTTCCATCCACTGATCGGCGTCGTCGCGATCGTCGGTTCGATCATCCTCATTGCCCTGACGTTCCTGACGAACCGCGGCACGCAAGGCCCATCGAAAAGGGCGTCGGAAGCGGGCAACCATCGCAACGCCTTCGCCCAGGCTTCGCAGCGCAATGCCGAAGTCATGCAGGCCATGGGCATGATGGGGCGGATGTCGCAGCTCTGGGAGCAAAGCAACAATACCTACCGGGAGCAGAATCGCGAAACATCGGACGTCGGCAACGGCTATGGCGCTTTGTCCAAGGTGTTCCGCATGGCGCTGCAATCCGCGGTTCTCGCAACCGGGGCGGTTCTGGTCATTGAAGGATTGGCGTCGCCCGGCATCATCATCGCCGGTTCGATCCTGACGGCACGGGCGCTGGCGCCAGTAGAACTCGCGATCGGCAACTGGCGCGGCTATGTTTCCTGCCGCCAGAGCTGGGCTCGCCTGAAGGAACTGCTCAAGGCCCTGCCGGAACGGGAGGCACCGTTGGAGCTCCCCGTGCCGAAGGGGCAACTGAGCGCTGAAAGCCTTGCAGGTGGCCCTCCCGGTGCGCAGCGCCTGACCTTTGCAGACGTGAACTTCACTGTGAGAGCCGGCAGTGCGCTTGGCGTGATCGGCCCCAGCGCCTCCGGCAAGTCCTCGCTTGCGCGTGCCCTCATCGGCATCTGGCCCGCTTTTCGCGGCTCCGTGCGCCTCGACGGTGCAGCACTTGATCAGTGGGACACCGACAGGCTTGGCCGGTTCATCGGTTATCTGCCCCAGGATGTCGAGCTTTTCGCCGGCACCGTGGCGCAGAACATTGCCCGCCTGAGCGAAAATCCGTCACCGGACGCGATCGTTTCCGCCGCCAAGGCCGCCCGTGTCCACGATCTCATTCTCAAACTGCCCAATGGTTACGAGACGGAGATTGGCGAAGGCGGTGCAGCACTTTCCGCCGGCCAGCGCCAGCGGGTCGCTCTTGCCCGCGCCCTGTACGGAGATCCTTTCCTCATCGTCCTCGACGAACCCAACTCCAATCTGGATGCCGAGGGCGAGCAGGCGCTCAGCGAAGCGATCATGAGCGTGCGCGCACGCGGCGGTATTGTCATTGTCATTGCCCACAGGCCAAGTGCGCTCGCCGCCGCCGATATGGTGCTGATGATGAACGAGGGGCGGATGCAGGCCTTTGGGCCAAAGGACGAAGTGCTTGCGCAGATTCTGCGCAAGGAGAACCGCCAGCAGCAAGTTGCAAGCCACGCATCGTTGAAAGTCGTGGGTGAAGGACAGGAGTCCGCATCGTGACCGATACAGCAAAGCCCATAAGCGCGCACCGCTCGCTGCGCCGGCATATCACCGCGGTGACCGTCCTCGGCCTCGCCCTCGTCGTTGGCGTCGGCGGCTGGGCAATGACCACCGAACTGTCGAGCGCGATCGTCGCCAGTGGCACCGTCGTGGTCGAGAACAATGTCAAGAAGATCCAGCACCTGACCGGCGGCATCGTCGAAGAAGTGCTGGTTAAGGAAGGCGATACCGTCAAGGCTGGCCAGATCCTGATCAAGCTCGACGGGACGACCGTGCGCGCCAACCTCTCCATCGTTCAAAATACCCTGGCGCAGCTTTATGCGCGCCGGGCCAGGCTTCTCGCAGAACAGCTCGGCTCAGACGATTTCACCATCCCCGAAGACCTCAGCCAGCTGATATCCGGCACCAGTACGCCCGGTGAAGTTCTGGAGCAGAGTGAACGCAAACTGTTCATCAGCCGCAAGAACGCGCTCGTCGGCATGAAAAGCCAGCTCGCATCGCGCAAGGACCAGCTGGCCGATGAAACCAAGGGCCTGAGCGTTCAGCTCACAGCGATCGAAGATGCGCTGAAGCTGATCAGCGAAGAACTGACGGGTCTCGATAAGCTCTACGGCAAGGGCCTTGTTTCCATGCAGCGGCTGACTGAACTGAAGCGTGACCGCGCCCAGCTCGAGGGAGACCGCGGCGCGCGTATCGCGGCCCGCGCTCAGGCGGCCGGCAAATCCAGCGAGATCGACCTGCAAATCCTGCAGCTGGATGAAGACCGCCGCACCGAGAATGCCAAGGAGCTGACGGATGTCGAAGGCAAGATCGCCGAATACGAAGATCGCCGCGTCGCCGCCATGGACCAGCTGAAGCGCATCGACATTCGTGCGCCGCTTGACGGCCGGATCTATCAGCTGGCCGTTCATAGCGTGAACGGCGTCATCAACCCCGGCGAAGTTCTGATGCTTGTCGTCCCCGGCGCTGACGGCCTGACGGTCGAGGCCAAGATTGCCACGCATGACATCGACCAGATACGCGTCGGCCAGCCGGTTGAAGTCCGGTTCAGCGCCTTCAATCAGCGTACCACACCGATCGTCGAGGCAGAGGTTGTCACCGTTGCACCCGACCTCGTGACCGACCAGCGCACCGGCATGACCTACTATCCGTTGCGCATCAAACCGAAGCCGGAGAGCCTGAAGGGCCTGAAGGGGCTGACCCTTTATCCCGGCATGCCGGCCGAGGTCTTCATCAAGATCGCCGATCGCACGGTGATCTCCTATCTCGCGAAACCGCTGACCGAACAGATCCAGCATACGTTCCGCGAGGATTGAGCCAGGCAAACACCGGCAACACGGCGGTGGTGATCATCGTCGTGTTGCCGGAAAACGCCGGTTTGAAACAAACAGTGCTGCAACGCAAAAATGCCGTGGCTGCTTGCGGCACCACCGGTGTATGACCATGGTCATGACCTCGAAGCAAACCGGCTATATCTTCGTCTTGGCTGCCCTTGTAATCTTCTCGATACAGGACGCGATTTCCAAGCATCTGGGCAGCCTTTATCCTCCCGTCTTCATTACCATGATCCGCTATTGGGCCTTTGCCGCCTTCGCCATCGCGCTGGCGGCGCGTTCGCGTGGCGGCCTTGTAGTCACCGCAAGGACAAAACGCCCGGGACTGCAGATCCTGCGCGGCATCCTGCTGGTTGGACAGATCGTCATCGTCATCATCTCGTTCTCGCGAGTGGGCCTTGCCCATTCGCAGGCAATCTTTTCGTCCGGGCCGCTTTTCGTGGCGCTGCTTTCCATGCCGCTCCTGGGCGAGCGCGTCGGTTGGCGGCGCTGGACGGCAATCATCGTCGGGTTGCTGGGCGTTCTGCTGATCCTGAAACCGGACGACAGCAGCTTCGATATCAACTTCCTGATCCCGATCTCATCGGCGCTGATCTTTGCGATCTATGTGATTTCGACCAGGCTGGTCAGCCGCGACGATAGCTCGATCACCAGCTTTTTCTATACCGGCATCGCCGGTGCCGTTGCGATCACGCTGATCGGACCATTGTATTGGACGACATTGGCGCCGCAGGACTGGGCCTGGATGCTGCTCTTGTGCATTACCGGAACGACCAGCCACTTCTTTCTGATCAAGGCCTATGAACTGCTCGACGCGGCCGAGGTCCAACCCCTGACCTATCTTCAGCTGGTCTTTGCCTCGATCATCGGCGTCTCCGTCTTCGGCGAGACGCTGAACCTCAACATGATCCTCGGATCGGTGATCGTCGTTTGCGCCGGCATTTTTACCGTGTGGCGTGAAAGCATCGTTGCCCGCCGCAATGCCAAGAACCCTGAACCGCCCTCCTCCCAGACATTGACCTAAGCTGGCGTTTCCGGGTTGGCGGGCAGAGCCCACTCGATCGGCTGGCGGCCCTTCGAGACCAGAAAATCATTGGCCCTGGAAAAAGGCTTGGTGCCAAAAAAACCGTTATGCGCCGAAAGCGGCGACGGATGCGGCGAGCGGAGCACCAGATGGCGCGACTGGTCGACGAAGGCCGCCTTCTTCTGCGCATAGGATCCCCAGAGGATGAAGACGACGGGATGTTCCTGATCGTTGACCGCGCGGATGATTGCATCAGTGAACGTCTCCCAGCCTTTGCCCTGATGCGATGCCGCCATCGCCCGCTCGACCGTCAGCACGCTGTTGAGCAGCAATACACCCTGCCGCGCCCAGCTTTCCAGAAAGCCGTGACGGGCAGGCGCAATGCCGAGATCGCTTTGCAGTTCCTTGTAGATGTTCACCAGTGACGGCGGGGAGCGCACGCCCGGCTTGACGCTGAATGACAGCCCATGCGCCTGCCCCTCGCCATGATAGGGGTCCTGCCCGAGAATGACGACGCGCACCTGGTCGAGCGGCGTCAGATCCAGCGCGCGAAAATACTCCGGCCCCTTCGGAAAGATCTGCTTGCCGCTGTTTTTCTCCTCCAGCAGGAACGTCTTCAGGCTGGCCATATAAGGGCTGGAGAATTCCGCGCTCAGAGCTGCCTTCCAGCTTTCCTCGATCTTCACACTCGATTCCATCGCGTCCCTGCCCTGTTCATTCCGGTCAATCTTGTGCCGCCGAATGTAACTTCCGCCGCATCGATAGCAAGCCGCGAGCTGCAGGCCGGTGCAAATGACTTTCAATATATTTTGACAAACATAACGCTGGCCAATCGGATTATACCGTTATATCTAAAGAGATATCTCGAAACCAATGGGGGACCGCATGCGCTCTGAACGTCGAACCTTGCTGAAATTTTTCGGAACTGCCGCCGTTGCACTCTGGATTGGCGCCGCGGCGCTTGCCCAGCCTGCACTTGCAGCCGAAAAGGTCACCGTCTTTGCCGCAGCAAGCCTCAAGAACGCGCTCGATGCCATCGATGCCGAATGGAAGAAGGAATCAGGCAAGGAAACCACCGTTTCCTATGCGGCAAGCTCGGCGCTCGCCAAGCAGATCGAATCCGGCGCACCGGCCGACGTCTTCATCTCCGCCGACCTTGCCTGGATGGATTACGTCGCTGAAAAGAAGCTGATCAAGGACGAAACCCGCGCCAACCTGCTCGGCAACCGTATCGTTCTGGTGACCGGCAAGAAAGACGCCGCTCCGGTGGATATCAAGCAGGGACTGGATTTGAAGGCTCTTCTCGGCGACGAAAAGCTCGCCATGGGCGCCGTCAATTCTGTGCCGGCCGGCAAATACGGCAAGGCAGCACTTGAAAAGCTCGGCATCTGGTCTTCGGTCGAGAAGAACGTTGCGGGTGCTGAAAACGTCCGCGCAGCGCTTCTGCTCGTCTCCAAGGGCGAAGCACCCTACGGCATCGTCTACCAGACGGATGCCGCCGCCGACAAAGACGTGACGATCGCCGGTACTTTCCCGGAAGACAGCCATCCGCCGATCGTTTATCCGATCGCGATCACCACCGACAGCAAGAACCCGGACGCCGCCGCCTATGTCGACTTCGTCAAGTCTGCCAAGGCCGCCGCACTGTTCGAGGCCCAGGGCTTTACGGTTCTGAAGTAAGACAGGCCGGAAATAAGACTTCAATGCGCTCTATCCGCGAATGGATGGAGCGCATATCGTCTGACCGTCAGGGACGGAGCACGCACATTTGGACTGGTTGACTTTAAGTGACGCGGAATGGACGGCAATCCGTCTCAGCCTGCGCGTCTCGCTCGTCGCGATGATCGTCAGCCTGCCCTTCGCCATTGCTATCGCCATGCTTCTGGCGCGCGGGCGCTTCTGGGGCAAATCCATCCTCAACGGCTTGGTTCACCTTCCGCTGATCCTGCCGCCGGTCGTGACCGGCTTTCTCCTTCTCGTTCTGTTCGGCAAACGCGGCCCGATCGGCGCATTTCTCGCCGAATATACCGGTATCGTCTTTTCCTTCCGCTGGACCGGCGCTGCCCTTGCCTGCGGCGTGATGGCCTTCCCGCTGATGGTGCGCAGCATTCGCCTCTCGATCGAGGCCGTCGATCGACGGTTGGAACAGGCTGCATCAACACTGGGTGCCGGACCCTTCTGGGTATTCCTGACCGTCACCCTGCCGCTGGTGCTGCCCGGCATCATCGCCGGTATGGTGCTCGCCTTTGCCAAGGCGATGGGCGAATTCGGCGCGACGATTACGTTCGTCTCCAATATTCCGGGTGAAACCCAGACCCTGTCGGCAGCGATCTACACTTTCACCCAGGTTCCCGGTGGCGATGCCGGCGCGTTTCGCCTGACCCTCATTTCCATCGTCATTTCGATGGCCGCGCTGATCGTGTCCGAAATCCTGGCAAATCTTGCCGCAAAGAAAATGGATGCCGCATGAGCCTCAAGGTCGATATCCGTCATCGGCTCGGCGCATTTTCCGTGGAAGCTGCCTTCACCGCGGACAAGGGCGTGACCGCCCTCTTCGGCCGCTCGGGCTCCGGCAAAACATCGCTGATCAATATCATTTCTGGTCTTATACGGCCGGGCGGCGGGCATCTTTCCTTCAATGGAGACGTTCTTTTCGACGGTGACAACCAGATTTTCGTGCCCGCGCATAGGCGCCGCTTCGGTTACGTCTTTCAGGAGGCACGGCTGTTTCCGCACCTGAGCGTGCGACGCAATCTCGGCTACGGCCGGTGGTTTGCCCGCCGCAGCCATGTTGGTGCGGATTTCAACCGGATCGTCGATCTGCTCGGTGTCGGCGCACTGCTGGACCGCGCGCCGGCCAATCTCTCCGGCGGCGAAAAACAGCGCATCGCCATCGGCCGGGCGCTGTTATCCAACCCGCGCCTGTTGCTGATGGACGAGCCCATGGCTGCGCTCGACGAGGAGCGCAAGGCGGAAATTTTACCCTATCTGGAGCGGCTGCGCGACGAAGCGGATATTCCGATCATCTATGTCAGCCACTCGGTGGCAGAAGTCGCCCGGCTGGCGACAAAGGTCATCATCCTGGAAAATGGCCGCATCAGCGCATCTGGCGATGCGGCAACCATTCTCAGCCAGCCCTCCTCGACCATCGACCGCCGCGAGGCCCGTGCTGTCATCGACGGCACTGTCGAGACGACGGACATGGAACACCAGATCACGGTCATCAGGTCCGGAAATGTCGAAATCCGCGTGCCGCAGCTGAATGCCCCCATTGGCAAACACGTCCGGCTGCAGATTGCCGCCCGCGACGTCATGCTGGCAACCAGCCGGCCAGAAGGTCTGAGTGCGCTCAACATTCTGCAGGCCATGATCATCGAGATCGGCGAACCGGCGCAGGGCATGGTCGATGTACGGCTGGATTGCGATGGTGTGACGATCATCTCGGCGGTGACGGTGCTGTCCCGCGACATGCTCGGGCTCAATCCCGGCAAGCCGGTTTACGCGATCATCAAGAGCGTGGCTCTGGATCTCTGATCGCCGGCGCGCTGGCGCTGAGATTGTCCTGCAGCCAGGCCAGCTCCGATGCCAGTGCCGCCTGTGCCTTCTCCTCCATCGCTCGAAACTGACGGATCAGCTCGTCACCGAAAGGCGTCAAAACCGCACCGCCGCCCTGTTTTCCGCCACGCTGCGATTCCACCGCCTCTTGCCTGAACATGCTGTTGAGCGCGCTCACCAAAAGCCAGGCCCGCCGGTAGGACATATCCATGGCCCGGCCCGCAGCGGAGATCGATCCGGTCTCGCGGATATGCTCGAGCAGTTCGATCTTGCCCCGCCCCAGCCGTTCGGAATGTGGAAAATCGACCCGCAAAACAGGGTGGAGACTGCTGGATTTTGTCTGTGTCATGCGGTTCTGCATACCTTGGCTGCTCGGCGAGAGATTATCGCGCCGGCCTGCCGATGTATAGCGCCGCCATCACGCTGGAATGGCTTGCCTCATACCCGCAATCCGGTCTCGCCATCGAACACATGGACATCGGCGGGACGGATCGACACATCGATGATATCGCCGGTTTTCACCGGTCTCCGCGCCGTTTCAACAATCGTCACCTCCGTCGCAGTGGCTGTCGTGATGTAAGTCGCCGAGCCGGTGCTTTCGACAATGCCGACCGGCAGGCGGAAAACACCCTGCCCCGGCTCGACGAAATGCAGATGTTCAGGCCTCAATCCCGCCGTCACCCTGCGGCCCGGCTGTAGCTGCCGGTCGAGCGTGATGGTCTGCCTCTCGCCGACATCGACCGCCAGCGAACGGCCATCCTCGCCGACAACAGCAGGCACGAAATTCATCGCCGGCGAACCGATGAAGCCGGCAACAAACTTGTTGGCCGGCCGGTCGTAAAGTTCGAGCGGTGCGCCCTGCTGCTCGATGACGCCATCCTTCATCACCACGACATGATCGGCCATGGTCATGGCTTCGATCTGGTCATGCGTCACATAAACGGAGGTTGCGCCCAGCCGGTCATGCAGGGTGCGGATTTCCTTGCGCATGTGGACACGCAGCGCGGCGTCGAGGTTGGACAGCGGCTCGTCGAAGAGAAACGCCTTGGGGTGGCGGATGATCGCCCGGCTCATGGCGACACGCTGGCGCTGGCCGCCGGAAAGCTCGCGCGGATAACGGCCGAGAAGCTGGGAGAGCCCGGTCGTTGCCGCAACTTCTTCCGCCGCCTTTTTGGCCTCCGCTTTGGGGACACCGCGAATGCGCAAACTGTAGGTCAGGTTCTGCTCCACCGTCATATGCGGATAAAGCGCATAGGACTGGAACACCATGGCGATATCCCGCTTGCGCGGCGGCACGTTGTTCATCAGCTCACCGGCAATTTTCAGATCGCCCGTCGAGATGCTTTCCAGTCCGGCGAGCGACCGCAACAGCGTGGACTTGCCACAGCCGGACGGACCGACAAGCGCGACGAAGCTGCCCTTCTCGATGCTGAGTTCGATGTTCTTTAGTGCATGGAAGGCACCGTAATATTTATTGACGCCCGAGAGCTCGATCTGCTTGGTCATTTGATGGCTCCCGAAGTAAGGCCGGAGACGATGCGCCGCTGCAGCAGCACGAAGATGGCGAGGATGGGGGTCACATAGATCGTGGCATAGGCCATGATGTTGTTCCATTCATTGGTGTTCGGTCCCATGAACGAGTTGAGGCCAACGCTGGCGGGCTGCAGTTCCACCGCCTGGATGATCGATTTCGAATAGACGAACTCGCCGAAGGCCTGCATGAAGATCAAAATGGCGCTGACAAGGATACCGTTGCGTGCAAGCGGCAGAACGATGTTGAAGAAAGCGCCGACCCGCGAATTGCCGTCAACAAGGGCTGCTTCTTCCAGCTCCTGTGGCACCGCCATGAAGGTGGCGCGCACCAGTACGACAAAGAATGGCATGCTTTTGGCAGCAATGGCGATGATCACCGCCAGGCGCGGATAATTCAGCATTCCCAGCTGCGAGAAACCGACGAAGATCGGCGTGATCATCAGCGACGCCGGTAGCACCTGCAGCATCAGGATCAGGAACAGGCCGATATCGACCCAGACATTCCTGTACCGCGCCAGCACATAGGCACAGCCGACACCGAGCACGGTGATCAGGGTGACCGAGCCGAAGGCGATGACCAGCGAGTTCCACAGATAGCGTCCCATGCCCCGGCTTTCCCAGACGAAGGCGTAGGTGGCCCATTGCGGCTCTGACGGCCAAAAGCTCGGCGGCGTCGCAAACATCTCCGAACCGCTTTTCAAAGCGGTGATGAACATCCAGTAAAGCGGGAACAGATAGATTGCTGCCATGACGATGGCGATCACCAGCATCAGGCGGTTGCGATTGGTATCACTCATCCGCGCACCTCATGACGTGTGGAGCGGACATAGACGACCGAGGCGAACATCACGAAGACGATCATGATGACGGAGATCGTCGCTCCTTTGGCGAAGTCATATTGCCGGAAGGACAGGTCCCACGCCCAGTATTGCGTGACGTTGGACGAATTGTTCGGCCCGCCGGAGGTGATGGCGGCAAAAAGGTCGAATTGCTGCAGCGTGAAGATCAGGCCAAGCGAAACGATGGCGCCGATGGTCGAGCGCATCATCGGCAGGGTGATCGTCCAGAAGCGTTGCCAGGCATTGGCGCCGTCGAGTTCGGCAGCCTCATAGAGATCGCCGGGAATGCTGGCCAGCCCGACGGATAATAGGATCATGTTGAAGGCAGTGCCCAGCCAGATATTGGCGATGATGACCGCATAGAGCGAATAGTTCGGATCGGAGCGCCAGAAAATGTTGCCCGAGATGATGCCGGTTTCCCGCAGCATGAAATTCAACACGCCGAAATCTCCCGACAGGATCCAGTTCCAGATGGCGCCGACGACGAGGCCCGGCATGACCCAGGACACGAGAAACAAGCCGCGCAGCCAGGAAGCCCCGGGGAAATTGACCCAGAAGAACAGCGCCAGCCCAAAGCCGATCAGGAATTGCCCGGCAATCGAACCGGTGACGAAGATCGCGGTATTGCCAAGGATCGGCCATGTCTCCGGTTGAGAAAACAGATCCTGATAGTTCTTGAAGCCGACGAAGGGGCGCAGGAACGTGCCGAGGCTGAACATATCGACTTCCTGAAAGCTCATCAGGATATTGTAGAGCAGCGGCAGACCCGCCATCAGGAACAGAAAACCGAGCGGAAAGGCGACGAGCACGATATCGAAACCGTTGCCATCCCGGATGCTGGAAAGCAGCCTCTTCATGGGGCCTCCGATGCTCCGAACGGGGCTGTCTGGCGCATTGGCGCGAAAGACAACCCCTTCCGGGAGGAAATGATGATGGTACGAACCATCGGCGTTTTTACCTTCTCCCCAACGGGGAGAAGGTGGCCCGAAGGGCCGGATGAGGGGGCGGCACACACTGCCGTTCGGTTATGGCTTTCGTGAAAGCATTCGTCGCTGCCGCTCCTCATCCCCCTCATCTGCCCGTTGGGCATCTTCTCCCCGCTGGGGAGAAGAGGAGCAAATCAGCCCAGCACAGCCTTGATCTTATCGGCCGCCTGATCAAGCGCGTCCTTCGGGCTCGACTGGCCGGTGAGCGCTGCCTGAATGGCATCCTGGATCGCCTTGGAGATCTTCGGCCATTCCGGATGCGGGCCGCGCGGCTTGGCGTATTTCAGCTGTTCGAGGAACACTTGCAGTCCAGCATCCTTCAGCGCCTGGCCGGTTGCCGGGATCGCGATATCGGAGCGGGCCGGAAGCTGGCCGTAATTCTTGAACATCTTGTCATCCTGCGAGGCGAAAAACTCGAGCGCCTTGAAGGCTTCCTCCGGATGCTTGGTCGAGGCGAAGATCGCCCAGTTGAAATCGCCCATGGCAGACGAACGTTCTGCACCTTCCTGCGGAACCGGCAGCAGCGTCACGCCCCAGTCGAATTTCGCTTCCTGCGACATGCGGTCGAGTTCCCACGGACCGGAGATCGCCATGGCGGCATTGCCCGAGTTGAACGTGCCGGTCGAATCCCACTGGCCGCGGGTCAGCGTATCCGGGGAAGCCAGCTTCTCGTCCATGATCGTCTTCCAGACGGTCAATGCCTTTACGGCACCTTCGGAATTGATGTTTTCATAACTACCGCCGCCCATCTGCGCCCAGGGCAGGAACTGGAACGTGCCTTCTTCGTTGGCCTTAGCCGAGAAGGCCAGACCATAAACATTGGCCGCCGGGTCGGTCAGCTTGCGTGCGTCCTCGACAAGCTCGTCCCAGGTCTGCGGCGGCTTGTTCGGATCAAGCCCTTTCGCCTTGAACATGTCCTTGTTGTAGTAGAGCGCGATCGTGTTCGTCGCTTTCGGCACGCCGTAATACTTGCCGTCCCATTCAACCGATTTCAGCGGGCCGGGGAAATAGTTCTCCGGCTTGATCACTGTCGATTTCGAGATCATGTCGGTGAGATCAAGGAAGGCGCCGCGCGACGAAAACAGCGCATGCTCGGGATTGTCGATGGCGATAATATCCGGCGCCTGGCCGGTCGAATAGGCGCGCATCGCCTCGCTCACCACATCATCGAACTGGATCTGGCGGTATTCGATCTGGATACCGTTGTTGAGCTTGTTGAAATCGGCCACCAGATGCGGTGCCGGTTGGATGTCCCGGTCAAGCGACCAGACGGTGAGCTTCACATCTTCCGCCTTGGCGGAAAGGCCGAACATAGAGACGCCTGCCAGCGCCATTGCACCAATGACTGCATATTTGCGGATACCCATGATTTCCTCCTTGTGGTTATCCTGTCGGCCGACATCCTCCATGCCGGCCTTCTTCAGTCCATGTCAGTTCTCTCAAGCCTGCCTGATCAATCAGGCGGGATCGGTGACGAAATCACCGCCCCGGCATGTCTTCAGATAATTGAGGCCGTGCACCTGGCCGGTCATTTCCAGCGCATCGCGATAAACCGGATCGTGCCAGCCTTCGATGTCGATCGAGCCCGACCAGCCGGCAAGGCGTAGTTCCGAGATCACATCCGTCCAGTTGGTGTCGCCAAAGCCCGGCGTGCGCATGAAGACGAATTTTTCCTTGCCGAAAATGCCGTGCTCGCGAATGACATCCCAGCGGATCGTCGCGTCCTTGCCATGCACGTGGAAGATCTTTTTCGCCCATTTGCGGATCTGCGGCAGCGGATCAATGAGATAGACCATCTGGTGGCAAGGCTCCCATTCGAGCCCGATATTATCATCCGGTGTCTCGTTGAACATCAGTTCCCAGGCATCCGGATTGTGGGCGATATTCCAGTCGCCGGTCGCCCAATTGCCATCCATGGCGCAATTCTCAAACGCGATCTTGACGCCCTTGTCGGCGGCACGCTTGGCAAGCTCGCTCCAGACTTCCTTGTAGCGCGGCAGGCTGTCGGTCAGCGGTTTGTTGCGGATACGGCCGGTGAAACCCGCCACGCAAGTGGCGCCGAAATGGTGGGCGTTGTCGATGCAGTCCTTCCAGCCCTGCAGCGTATCGCGGTCGATGTCGGTGGTTTCCAGCGGATTGCCGAACATGCCGAGTGTCGAAATGGTGATATCGCGATCGCCGATCGCCTCGACGCAGCGCTTGCCAAGTTCGGCGAGGTTCTGGCCATTGGTCGTCTGCCAAAAGAACGGCTCGAAGCTTTCGAAGCCCAAGTCTGCCACCTTGCCGATGCGCTCCGCCGCCTTGCCTGCGGATGCGCTGATCATGGTGCCGATACGGATGGATTTTGCCGGATTGCTCATCAAACTGTCCTGTTCTTCATAGGGTCACGCGCTGCCGGGTGCGGGCGCTCTCGATCGCCGCAAACACCATGGCAAGGCTGTTGATATTGTCGCTGCTGACGGTCTCCGGCTTGGCGCCGGTTCGGATGGCGGTGAGGAAGTCGGCGATCACGCTGGCATGGCCATGGGTCTGCGCCTCGTTTGCCGGTTGCGGCACGTCGATAGCCTCGATTGGACGGAAGAAACCTTCCGAACCCGCGATCACGCCCGCCTTGAATTCGTCCGCACCATCCCAGAGCAGCGTGCCCTTGGTGCCAATAATCCGCCACTGGCTTTCCCAGCTGGTATTGGCCCCTTCCGCACACCAGGAGCCGCGATAGGTAAACGTCACGTCATCGGAAAATTCGAAGATCGCGTTGGCCGCCGCGCCATGCGCATACCAGGAACCGCGCGGATTGCTTTCATGGCAATAGACCGCCACCGGCACCTTGTCCGCCACGAAACGGGCGGCGTCGAATGTGTGGATCGCCATGTCGAGAAGCAGCACATTGTCCATCTCTTCGCGGAACCCGCCGAAATGCGCGCCGATGAAGAAGTCGCAATGGATCGCCGTTAGTTCGCCAAGCGCACCGCTTTCCACCAGACGGCGGATGCGGCGAATACCAGAGATGAACCGGCGGTTCTGGACAATGGCGTGAATCTTTCCTGCGGCCTCGGCTTGCGCAATCAACGAACGGCCCGCTTCAATCGACGCTGCCATCGGCTTTTCGCTGAGCACGTGACAGCCATGGGCGAGCGCCGTTCCCACCACATCGTGGCGGGCGGATGGAATGACGACATCGAAGACGATTTCGGCGGAGGTCTTTTGCAAGACATCGCCGAGATCAGAACCGATAACCGCATCCGCCAATCCGAATTCGGCGGCCAGGGCTTTCGCTGCCACCGGATTGACGTCGACCAGCCCGACGACTTCAACCGCCGAGCGAATTTCAGGGGTTTCAGCGATCGCCTTGAGCCAGCCTTTGGCCATAGCTCCGCACCCGCACAGAACTGCACGCAAAATGGGTTTCTCCTCCTTAAAGTCTACGGTTTTCGCTCCTTTTCGGCCACCGTAAACGTTTACGGAACTATGAACGATTTTTGAAACGTGTCAATAGAGAAGCATTGGGCAACCGAAATCACGCGTTGAAAGCAGCTGAAATGACGGGCATACGCAGGCTTGCACAGCATCTGGATATTTCTATCGGCACCGTCTCGCGGGCGCTGAACGGGCGCCCTGACGTCAACGAGGAAACACGCCGCAAGGTTCTCGAAGCAGCGGCAGAACTCGGCTATGTGCCCAATCAATCCGGCCGCAGCCTGCGCCAGGGCACCACCAACATCATCGGCTTCATGATGCAGACCGGCACGGAGATCACCGGCCAGGGTGATACGTTCTTCATGAGTGTATTCGACGGCGTGCAAACGGTGTTTGCCCGCCACCATCTCGATCTGGTTGCCCTGCTCTGCTCATCGGAAGAAGACCCCGACGACTATCTCCGCCGCGTCGTCGCGCGTGGTTTTGCCGATGGCCTCATCCTGTCGGCGACGCAGCGGCACGATCCACGCTTCGAATTTCTCGCCAAACGCAAGATTCCGTTCGTTACGCTCGGACGCAGCCTGACGGATGTCGGCCAGCCCTGGCTCGATCTCGATTTCGAAGGCATGGCGCAAACCTCGATCGACCGCCTGGTGGCCAAGGGTCATCGCCGGATCGCCGTGACAAGGCCGCATGATGATATCAACCTCGGTCATCTCTTCGTCGATCAGAGCGCCCGGGCACTTGCTGCACACGGACTGACGCTCGATCCTGATCTCGTCTTCAACTCGAAGCCGAACGAGGCAGGTGGCTATCATGTCGCCCAGCAATTGCTGGCCATGAAGGACCGGCCGACCGCAATCCTTTTGGTCAATGAAACCATCGCCATAGGCTTCTATCGTGGCATGAGCGAAGCCGGCCTCAAGCCTGGACGCGATATCGCAATCATCGGCCGCCAGAGCCCGCAATCGCATTTCCTCTCGCCAAGCCTGACCGGCTTCACGCTATCGCGCCGCGATCTCGGGATCGCACTGGCGGAAGCGCTCCTTGCGACCATGCCGGCCTTTAGCCATTTCTATCCGGATGCGGAACTCAGGAAGGTCTGGCCGGAAGACCTGGTCGAGGGTGAGAGCGACGCTTTTTCACTGCCCGCCTGAGGCCACGTCGCAGGACCGGCAAGCGGCCAGTCTTTGCGACTTGAACAACGGCAAGATACCGTGCACATCGGAGATAACTTCCTTCGACGCACGGAACCTTCGCCCATGCCCGGCCCCATTCTCGATCGCAGTGAAACCGACCACGCCCTGCCAAAGAAAGCAGACGTCATCATCATCGGCGGCGGCATTATCGGGGTCAGCACGGCGCTATTCCTGGCCGAACGCGGCGTCGATGTCGTGCTGTGCGAAAAGGGCGTACTCGGGGGCGAACAGTCGAGCCGCAACTGGGGCTGGGTCCGTGTCATGGGCCGCGACCGGCGTGAAATTCCGCTGGCGATTGAGGCCCTGAAAATCTGGGATGGGCTGGATGCGCGCGTTGGCGGCAACACCGGATTTCACCGTTCGGGGATTGTCTATATCTCCGAGACCGAGACGGATGTCGCCAATCGCGACGCCTGGTTGAAACTGGCGCAAGCGCACGGCCTCGACACGCGCCAGATCGGCCCCGACGAAACGGCTGCCGTGATGCTGGGCGCCGGGCAACGGTACAAAGGCGCGCTCTACACGCCAAGCGATGGCCGCGCCGAACCGCAAAAGGCGGTACCTGCGATTGCGGCGGGCGCGCGCCGGGCCGGTGCCCGTATCCTGACCAGCTGCGCCGTGCGCGGCATCGAGAAAAGTGCTGGCCGCATCAGCGCCGTCATCACAGAGAAGGGCCGCATCGAAACCTCCGCCGCCGTGCTTGCCGGCGGTGCATGGTCACGGCTGTTCTGCAAGGGACTTGGCATCCGGCTGCCGCAACTGAAAGTGCGCAACTCGGTATTGCGCACCAGCGCAGTCAACCGTGGACCGGACGGCGCGGGCGCAACCGCGTCGTATGCCTATCGCAAACGCCTCGACGGTGGCTACACCATCGCCAACGGCGGTATCAACATGCATGCGCTGGTGCCGGACAGTTTTGCCTTATTCCGGGATTTCCAGCCTGCCAGAAAAGCCGAAGGGGACGCAGTACAACTCGGCCTGAGCGCACAGAGCTGGAATGAACTGTTCGAAATTTCCGCCGTCCCGCTCGACCGGCCCGGCGCATTCGAACATCACCGGATTCTCGATCCGAAACCGGATGGCAAGGCCGCCTTGCGCGCGCTGCAAGCCGCCACGGAAGCGCTGCCGGTGCTGCGCGATGCGAGGGTGGAGCAGATCTGGGCTGGCCTGATCGATGTGACGCCGGACGCCGTGCCGATCATCTCGACATTGGAAGCCATCCCGGGACTGACAATCGCGACAGGATTTTCAGGCCACGGCTTCGGCATCGGCCCAGGCGCCGGCCATCTCTCCGCCGACCTCGTCATGGGCACCACGCCGATCGTTGATCCCGCGCCGTTCCGATTCAGCCGCTTTTCAGATGGCTCCCCGCTTGAGATTGCGCCGCCCGTTTGAGTTGCACGGCACATCCCCAGATGTGAAACATCCCCGGACGCATAGGGCGTCCGGGGATGCGAAGAACGACGGCAAGCTGGCTAAGATCACCCCATGCGCTCGGAGGCATAGGATCCCGGGCTTGCCGGGAAGACGACAGTGCGGTTGCCGTTGATGAAGGTACGGTGGTGGATATGGGCGTGCACGGCGCGCGCCAGAACCTGGCTCTCCACATCGCGGCCGATCGAGACATAGTCCTCGGCCGACTGCGCATGGGTGATGCGGGCGATGTCCTGCTCGATGATCGGGCCTTCGTCGAGATCGGCGGTGACGTAATGCGCCGTCGCACCAATCAGCTTCACGCCGCGCTCATAGGCTTGCTTGTAGGGGTTGGCGCCCTTGAAGGACGGCAGGAACGAGTGGTGGATGTTGATGATCTGCCCCGACATCTTCTGGCAGATGGCATCCGACAGGATCTGCATGTAGCGGGCAAGCACGATCAGCTCGGTGCCGGTCTGCTCGACCACGTCCATCATCCGGGCTTCCGCCTGCGCCTTGTTGGCCTTGGTCACCGGGATATGATGGAACGGGATATCGTGATTGACGACCACCTTCTGGTAATCGAAATGGTTGGAGACCACGCCGACGATGTCGATCGGCAAAGCGCCGATCTTCCAGCGGTAGAGCAGGTCGTTGAGGCAATGGCCGAAACGCGACACCATCAAAAGCACCTTCATCCGGTGCTCGGAATCACGGATATCGGCTTCCATGCCAAACCGGGTCTTCACCGCCTCGAACCCGGTCTTCAGCTTCTCAAGCGCAGCGCCTTCCTGGCTGATGAAAGTCAGCCGCATGAAGAACAGGCCGGTTTCCATGTCGTCGAACTGCGAACTGTCGGTGATGTAACAGCCTTCGTCGGCCAGATAGCCGGTAATCGCCGCGACAATGCCACGGGTGGATTTGCACGATACGGTCAGAACGTAGCTCTTCATCGGTCTCAGTCTCTCGGTTTGGGTCTTGGCTGGCCCTCCCGGCCCAGCATCGTGGAACGGAAGCTAGCGCGGCGCTGGCCTGCCCGTCCATCCGTTTCGCGACATCGGATAGCAGGAACAGGCCATGCCGTCTCTTCTGATCTTGGAACTTGGCCTGAGGCTCAGATATCGAGCGTCGTCTGCCGCTCCCAATCGGTGAAATGCGAGGCGTAGGCATTCCACTCCTGATGCTTGAGCTTCAGGTAGGCGCTGGAGAAACTCTTGCCAAGCGCCGCCTTCAGCTCCTCGTCCTTGTCGTATTCCCTGAGTGCATCGAGCAGGTTCAGTGGCAGGAGCGGTGCGCCGGTAACGGTGTGGCCTTCCTTGTACATGTCGATGTCCCAATGACGGCCCGGATCGGCATTCTTCCGGATACCGTTCAAGCCCGCTGCGATGATGATCGCCTGCAGAAGATACGGGTTGACCGCGCCATCCGGCAGACGCAATTCGAACCGGCCGGGACCGGGAACGCGGACCATGTGCGTGCGGTTGTTGCCGGTCCATGTCACCGTATTCGGCGCCCAGGTGGCACCGGAAATCGTGCGCGGCGCGTTGATACGCTTGTAGGAGTTGACGGTCGGATTGGTCACTGCAGCAAGTGCCGACGCGTGCTTCATGATACCACCGAGGAAAGTCCTTCCCTGGGCGGACAGACCGAACGGCATTTCCTTGTCGGCAAAGGCATTGGTCTTGCCGTCCAGATCCCAGACGGAGATATGGGCGTGGCAGCCGTTGCCGGTCAGCCCCTTGAAGGGCTTTGGCATGAAGGTGGCGCGAAGGCCGTGTTTTTCGGCGATCGTCTTGACCATGAACTTGAAGAACGAATGCTTGTCGGCAGTCTGCAGAGCATCGTCATATTCCCAGTTCATTTCAAACTGGCCGTTCGCATCCTCATGGTCGTTCTGGTAGGGCTTCCAGCCAAGTTCGAGCATGTAGTCGCAGATTTCGGCGATCACGTCATAGCGGCGCATGATAGCCTGCTGGTCGTAGCAGGGCTTTTCGGCATTATCGAACTCGTCGGAAATCTTGCCGCCATCCGGTGAGATCAGGAAGAATTCCGGCTCGACGCCGGTCTTGACGCGAAGGCCCTCCTTGGCCGCTTCAGCGATCAGGCGTTTCAGCATGACGCGCGGTGCCTGGTCCACCGGCTGGTCTTCCATGACGCAATCGGCGGCGACCCAGGCCACATCCTTCTTCCAGGGGAGCTGGATGACCGAGGACGGATCGGGAAGCGCAAACAGGTCTGGGTGGGCGGGCGTAAGGTCGAGCCAGGTGGCAAACCCGGCAAAACCCGCACCATTCTTCTGCATGTCGGCAATCGCCTCGGCCGGGACGAGCTTCGCCCGCTGGCCACCGAACAGGTCGGTATAACTGATCATGAAATATTTGATGCCACGGTCTTTGGCAAAGCTGGCAAGATCGAGTGTCACTGCGTTCCCCTTTGGATTATTCAGACACTTTTTCGTAAAAAGGCCGCTGCCTGACTTTTAAGATCGGGCAACGGCCGAAGGTATGTTTGGGTCAGAAGCCTCCCTTGCCTGGGATCCAGCTGGTACCGGCCAACGGCACCTGCGCCATGGCCGATGCCTCGAGCGTCAGTGCGACAAGATCCTCCGGCTCCAGATTGTGCAGATGGTTCTTGCCGCAGGCCCGCGCGATCGTCTGGGCCTCCAGCGTCATCACCTTGAGGTAATTGGCGAGACGGCGCCCGGCCGCGACCGGATCGAGGCGCTTGGAAAGCTCCGGGTCCTGCGTCGTGATGCCGGCGGGATCCTTGCCTTCGTGCCAGTCGTCATAGGCACCGGCCGTCGTTCCGAGCTTCTGATATTCCGCTTCCCAGTGTGGATCATTATCGCCGATGGCAACGAGTGCAGCCGTACCGATCGCGACCGCGTCAGCGCCGAGCGCCAGGGCTTTGGCGACGTCTGCGCCGGAACGGATACCGCCCGAGACGATCAGTTGAACCTTGCGGTGCATGCCGAGATCCTGAAGCGCCTGAACGGCCGGGCGGATGCAGGCAAGGATTGGCATGCCGACATTCTCGATGAACACGTCCTGCGTAGCCGCCGTGCCGCCCTGCATGCCATCGAGCACGACGACGTCGGCACCGGCCTTCACCGCAAGAGCAGTATCGTAATAAGGACGCGCACCACCGACCTTCACATAGATCGGCTTTTCCCAATCGGTGATTTCGCGCAGTTCCATGATCTTGATTTCGAGATCGTCCGGGCCGGTCCAGTCCGGATGACGGCAGGCCGAACGCTGGTCAATGCCCTTGGGCAGGTTGCGCATATTGGCGACACGATCGGAAATCTTCTGGCCGAGCAGCATGCCGCCACCGCCGGGCTTGGCGCCCTGGCCGACAACGATCTCGATCGCATCGGCACGGCGCAGGTCCTTCGGGTTCATACCATAGCGCGATGGCAGATACTGGTAGACCAGCGTCTGTGAATGGCCACGCTCCTCGTCGGTCATGCCACCGTCACCAGTGGTCGTCGATGTTCCGGCGATCGTCGCCCCACGGCCAAGCGCTTCCTTGGCATTGCCCGAAAGCGCCCCGAAGCTCATGCCGGCAATGGTGATCGGGGTTTTCAGGACGATCGGCTTCTTGGCATGACGCGCACCGAGCACGACGGACGTGTCGCATTTCTCGCGGTAACCTTCGAGCGGATAGCGAGAGATCGAAGCACCAAGGAACAGGAGGTCGTCGAAATGCGGAACCTTGCGCTTGGTCCCGGCGCCACGAATATCATAAATGCCCGTGGCTGCCGCGCGGCGGATTTCCGCGAGTGTGTAATCGTCGAAAGTCGCTGACTTGCGCGGCGGGGTATAGGGGTTGTGATAGCTCATGTAGGGTTCCCTGCCTTAGTACGCGTCAGCGTTATCGATGTTGAAATTGTAGAGCGTACGGGCGGAGCCATAGCGCTTGAACTCCTGCGGCTTGACGTCGGTAATGCCTGCCTTGTCCAGCAGCTCAGCAAGCTTCTCGATATGCTCGGGGCGCAGCTCCTTCTGAATGCAGTCGGCGCCAAGGCTCTTGACCTCACCGCGCACGAACAGCTTGGCCTCATAGAGCGAATCTCCCAGCGCATCACCCGCATTGCCGAGCACCACCAGATGACCGGACTGGCCCATGAACGCCGACATATGGCCGATATTGCCCTGGACGACGATATCGATGCCCTTCATCGAGATACCGCAGCGCGATGCTGCATTGCCCTTGATGACCAGCAGACCGCCGCGGCCTGTCGCCCCGGCATACTGGCTGGCATCGCCTTCGATGACAACCGTGCCCGACATCATGTTCTCAGCAACACCCGGGCCTGCTGAACCGTGAACAGTGACAGAACCGCCGTCGTTCATGCCGGCACAATAGTAACCAACGCTACCTCGAACCTCGACCGTCACCGGCTGATCGATGCCGACTGCGACGGCATGGCTGCCGCGCGGGTTGACGACTTCGAAGTTCGTATCATTAGTGCCGGGGGCAATCGCATGCAGGGCGCTGTTCAGGTCGCGCAACGGCATTTTGGCAAGGTCGAATACGCGCATCGTTTCCAGACTTTCTCGTTTAACGCTGAGGTCCATGTTTACGCCGCCTTCTCATGATCCCAGAAGTAAACGGTGGCGGGTTCCGGCTCCCAGACACGGGCGTCTTCAATACCCGGCAGGTTGACGAGCGCCCGATATTCGGAACCGAAAGCAATGTACTGGTCGGTTTCCGCCATCACGGCCGGTTTGCAGGCGATCGGGTCGCGCACCACGCCGAAGCCGGACTTGGTGCCGACAACGAAGGTGAAGAACCCGTCGAGGTCATCAAGCGCACTGGTCAGCGCCTGCCCCAGATCCTTGCCCTTGGCCATTTCCGCCGTCAGGTAGGCCGCAGCGACTTCCGTGTCGTTCTGGGTCTCGAAGGTCATGCCTTCGCGCACCAGCTCGCGGCGCAGGTTGTTGTGATTGGAAAGCGAACCGTTATGCACCAGGCACTGATCGGCGCCGGTCGAAAACGGATGCGCGCCGAGCGTGGTCACAGCCGATTCCGTTGCCATGCGGGTGTGGCCGATCCCGTGCGTGCCGCCCATCTGGCGAATGCCGAAGCGGGAAACGACGTCCTTCGGCAGGCCAACTTCCTTGTAGATCTCGACGCTGTCGCCCGAGCCCATGACACGGATACCGGTCCGTTCCTGGGAAAGCAGATCGCGCACGGCCGAAGCCTTGTCTGCGTCGGTTTCGATGACCGCATGGGTGCTTTTCAGCTCTACCGATACACTTGAATCGACAGGCTTCAGCAGCGCCTCGAGACCGGCGAAATCCTGCTTCGGGTCCGATGATTGAACAGTGATTTTGGCCCGGCCCTTGGAGGGCGATCCGTAAATGGCGATGCCCGCGCTATCCGGTCCGCGGTCGGTCATGGTGACCAGCATATCGGACAGCATGGCACCCAATTGCGGCTCCAGACTCTTGTCCTTCAAAAACAATCCGACAATTCCGCACATGGGGACAATCCTTCGTTTCGTTGATGAAAAGATGGATATCAGCTGCCGTTTTAAATTTCAACTGAGAAGAAAGTTATTTTCTTATCAGGCAATATTTTTGAGTATGAAAGGCTTAGATATTGCTGCGCGTCTGCGGATAGGAAATGATCGACAGATAGCGGATCGGCAACTTCACCAGCTCCTCCGGCCCGTGGCGGGCGTCGGCGTCGAAAAACAAGCTATCGCCGGGCTGCATGGTAAAAAGCCGGTCGCCATGGCGATAGACCACTTCACCGACCAGCATGTAGAGAAACTCCATGCCTTCATGCTGGAAAGCCGGGAACGTATCGGAATCTGCCGTCAGCGTGATCAGATAGGGCTCGACCACTACGCCGGCTGTGTTGTTGTCGATATGACCGAGCAGATTGTACTGATGCCCCGCCCGCGTACCCCGGCGCTCCAGTTCGACACCTTCGCCGGCCTTGACGAACACCGCGTTGCGCGGTTCCTCATAACGGCGGAAGAAAGCGGTGACCGGGACGCCAAGCGCCCGCGAAAGAGATTGCAGCGTAGTCAGCGACGGCGAGATATTGCCATTCTCGATCTTCGACAGCATGCCAAGCGAAATGCCGGTGGCGGTCGCAAGGTCGGTCACGGTGATGCCGAGTTTCTTGCGGAAAGCGCGAACCTCGTGGCCGATCGCGATTTCGAGGTTGTTTTCCTTCGGCTCACGCAGCGCGTGCGGATCCTGCAGAAAAGCAGCCTTCAGAGCCGGATGCTCGTCGTCTGTGATCCGGCCAATATCGGTGACTGGCTGCTTTTTCGCCATGCGGTTTCGCCCCCTGCTTGCAAGTCAATCAATCTATCCTGAGAGTGAAATTTTCTCAACCCGGAAGAATATCGCTCAACGGACTGCGGTACCACTAATTTGCCTCTGGGATCGCGGTGGCTCGCCGAACGCGGCGCGGTAGCTGCGGGAAAAATGACCGGCGCTGGAAAATCCGGTCGCAAAAGCGATTTCCGAGATCGAAAGCGGGCTCTGTTGCAGCAGGCGGCGGGCATGATCGAGCCGTAGCTTGCGGTATTCCAGAAGAAAGGACGATCCCATCTGGCTCGAGAACAACCGGTCAAGATGACGCGGCGACAGGCCCGCCAAAGCCGCCATGGTCTGGCGATCGAGCGGGGCCTCGATTGTCGCTTCCATCTTTTCAAGCACTGCGAGCAAACCCGGGTGATTGACACGGTAGCGCTCTGCCAGCGATGCCCGCTGCGGCGCGCCGGAGCTTTCCACGTGGGTGTGCAGATACCAGTCGCTGACCCGGCGGGCGAAATCCGATCCCATGCGCTCCGCGATGAGTGCATGCATCATGTCGAGCGGCGCTACGCCGCCGCCGCAGGTGATACGGTTGCCGTCAAGCACATACCGCGCCTGACGTGGCGCAAGCGCCGGAAAGGCCTCCATCAATGCGGGGGCATGCTCCCAGTGGATCGTAAAATCCCGATCCTCCAGCAAGCCGGCTTCTGCCATCAGGTATGGACCGCCGGAAATCCCGCCGATGCGCACGCCGTCGCGGGCAAGCTGGCGCAGGCAGGCCAGCACCGGTGGCACATCCCAGTCAACCGGTGTACCGCCCGCGCAGACAAAGACAGTATGGAAACCCGAACCCCGTGACGGCAGGAGCGTTGCAGGAACCGGAATGCCCGATGAGGTCATGCCGGCGCTGCCTTCAGCAACATGCGCCGAAAGCGCATAAATATCCCGGCCGGCCAAAAGGTTTGCGGCACGCAGCGGCTCGACCGCCGAGGCATAGGACATCAGGGCAAATCCCGGAACGAGGATAAAGCCGACCTTTTGAACGTTTTTCAGGTCATCTGGTGCCATGTCCGAATTATGACTGAAAACGTCTCTTTACTGCAAGTACCCAAATGCAATCCTGTCATGATCGGCGCGGTTCACCGGGATTCATTTGCCATGCGCTACTCTGCCTTTTCCGTTTTTCTGAATGCCCTGCGCGGCAACAAAGGCTGGAGGCCAGCATGGCGCAGTCCGGTTCCGAAGAACCATTATGACGTTGTTATCATCGGCGGTGGCGGACATGGCCTTGCGACGGCCTATTACCTCGCCAAGGAGTTCGGCGTCACCAATGTGGCCGTGCTGGAAAAAGGCTATATCGGCTCCGGCAATGTCGGCCGCAACACCACGATCATCCGCTCCAACTATCTGCTGCAGGGCAACAACCCGTTTTACGAACTGTCGATGAAGCTCTGGGAGGGGCTGGAGCAGGATTTCAATTTCAACGCCATGGTCTCGCAGCGCGGCGTGCTGAACCTTTATCATTCCGACGCCCAGCGCGATGCCTATACGCGGCGCGGTAATGCGATGCGGCTGCACGGCGTCGATGCCGACCTGCTCGATCGAAACGCCGTGCGCCAGATGCTGCCCTTCCTCGATTTCGACAATGCCCGCTTCCCGATCCAGGGTGCCTTGATGCAGAAGCGCGGCGGCACCGTGCGCCATGACGCCGTTGCCTGGGGCTATGCCCGTGGCGCTGATATGCGCGGCGTCGATATTATCCAGAATTGCGAAGTCACCGGCATCCGCCGCGAAAACGGCC
Organism: Rhizobium sp. Root1334; assembly: GCF_001426665.1. Classification (GTDB taxonomy): domain Bacteria; phylum Pseudomonadota; class Alphaproteobacteria; order Rhizobiales; family Rhizobiaceae; genus Pararhizobium. The sequence goes on from NZ_LMEY01000004.1 coordinate 117,460, forward strand.
GCGTCGTGGGCGTCGAGACCAGTCAGGGCTTTATCGGTTGCGGCAAGCTGGCGTTGGCTGCCGCCGGCAACTCCACCACCGTCGCTGATATGGTCGACATGAAGCTACCGATCGAAAGCCACGTGCTGCAGGCCTTCGTCTCGGAAGGGCTGAAGCCCTTTATCGACAATGTCGTCACCTTCGGTGCGGGGCATTTCTACGTCTCCCAGTCTGACAAAGGCGGCCTGGTCTTCGGTGGCGATATCGATGGCTACAATTCCTATGCCCAGCGCGGCAATCTCGCGACAGTGGAACATGTCGCCGAAGCCGGTGTTGCGATGATCCCGGCCCTGTCGCGTGTCCGGGTTCTGCGCTCCTGGGGTGGCGTGATGGACATGAGCATGGACGGCTCGCCGATCATCGACCGCACGCATATCGACAATCTCTATCTGAACGCCGGCTGGTGTTACGGCGGCTTTAAGGCCACGCCCGCCTCCGGCTTCTGCTACGCCCATCTGATCGCCAGGAACGAGCCGCATGAAACAGGACGCGCCTTCCGGCTCGACCGGTTCGCACGCGGCCGGATGATCGATGAAAAGGGCGTCGGCTCGCAACCCAATCTGCATTGAGGACTTCACATGGCCAGCCTGATCGCCTGCCCCCATTGCGGGCCGCGCCCCAAGGAAGAATTCACCGTCAAGGGTGACGCCGCAATCGTCCGCCCGGCACCCGATGCCGGCGAGGATGCCTGGTATGCCTATGTCTACCTGCGCGACAATCCGCGCGGCCGTCACAAGGAATATTGGCATCACACCTCCGGCTGCCGCCGCTGGCTTGTGGTCGAGCGCGATACGATGACCCACATTGTCTATGCCATTACCGATGCCAGTGCTCCGGGAGAGACCGCATGAGTTCCTATCGTCTCCCCAAAGGCGGCCGCATCGACCGCGCCAAGCCACTCGATTTCACCTTCGACGGCAAACCGATGCAGGGTTTTGCTGGTGACACGCTGGCCTCGGCGTTGCTGGCCAATGGCCGCCAGCTCGTTGGCCGCAGCTTCAAGTATCACCGTCCACGCGGTATCCTGACCGCGGGTGCCGCCGAGCCGAATGCCCTGGTGACGATCGGCGAAGGCGGACGCACCGAAGCCAATACCCGCGCCACGCTCGTCGAGCTCTATCGCGGCCTGACGGCGAAAAGCCAGAACCGCTGGCCTTCGGTCGATTTCGATCTTGGCGCCGTCAACAGCCTGCTCTCGCCCTTCCTCGGTGCCGGGTTCTATTACAAGACCTTCATGTGGCCGGCAGCGTTCTGGGAAAAGGTCTATGAGCCGATCATCCGCAAGGCCGCGGGCCTTGGCCGCGCCACCTATCAGCCCGATCCCGACACCTACGAAAAATGCTGGGCGCATTGCGACCTGCTGGTCATTGGCGCCGGCCCTGCGGGGTTGGCCGCTGCGCTGACGGCTGGCCGCGCCGGTGCCCGCGTCATCCTTGCCGACGAAGGTTTTGAGCCGGGCGGTTCGCTGCTTTCCGAAACGGCGCCGGTCGGCGGAAAATCTGCGACCGATCTGCTGACAAAGACGCTTGCCGAACTGGCGGACCTGCCCAATGTCCGTATTTTCTCCCGCACGACCGTGTTTGGCTGGTACGATGGCAATGTCTTCGGCGCCGTCGAAAGCGTGCAGAAAAACACGGCCACGGTGGACCCGAACCGGCCAGTCGAGCGCATCTGGCGTATCGCCGCCAGAGAGGCAATCCTCGCCTCCGGCGCTGAAGAACGGCCGCTAGTATTCGGCGGCAACGATATTCCCGGCGTCATGATGGCGGGCGCTATGCGCTCCTATCTCAATCGCCAAGCCATCGCACCCGGAAAAAGCACGGTCCTCTTTACCAACGATGCCTCCGGTTACGCGACCGCTGCCGATCTGGAAGCGGCCGGCCTCGATGTCGCGGCCATTGTCGATAGCCGCCCGGATGCGGCACGCACCTGGTCCGGCAAGGCACGTATTCTCGCAGGCACTGTGGTCGATGCCAATGGCGGCAAGAACCTCAAGGACGTGACCGTCCTCAACAACGGCCGGACCGAAACCATCGAGGCAGACGCGCTCGGCATGTCCGGCGGCTGGAGCCCCATCATCCATCTTGCCTGCCATCGCGGTGCAAAGCCGGTCTGGTCGGATGCCAAAGCCGCATTTCTTGCACCGGAGAAGCAGGAGGGCCTGACCATCGCCGGGGCCGCCGCAGGCATCGGCAGTGTCGAAGCCTGCCTTGCAGACGGCGCCGGTAAAGCGGTGTCTGTCCTGCAGACACTCGGCTTCTCGAATGCAACGGCCGCTTTCGCCGCGGCAGCCGACACGGCAACCATTTCGAAACCGCTCTGGCGCATCCACGGATCGAAGGGCAAGGCATTCGTCGATTACCAGAACGACGTCCACCTCAAGGATCTCGGCCTGGCCGTCAACGAAGGCTATGGCCATGTCGAGCTTGCCAAGCGCTACACCACCAACGGCATGGCGACCGATCAGGGCAAGCTGTCGAACATCAACGCCATCGGCATTCTCGCCGAAGCGCGCAAGGTATCGCCCGCCGATGTCGGCACGACGACCTTCCGCCCTTTCTATACGCCGCTCTCCTTCGGTGCGCTGACCGGCGCTTCCAAGGGCAAGCACTTCCAGCCGGTGCGCAAATCGCCACTGCACGATTGGGCCAAAAAGAACGGCGCGGTCTTCGTCGAAACCGGCCTCTGGTATCGCTCCTCCTGGTTCCCGAAATCAGGCGAAACGACTTGGCGCGAGAGCGTCGATCGCGAAGTGCTGAATGTTCGTAAGAATGCGGGCATCTGCGATGTCTCGACCCTCGGCAAAATCGAAATCTTCGGCAAGGACGCAGCAGAATTCCTCAATCGGGTCTATTGCAACGCTTTCCTTAAGCTGCCGGTCAGCAAGGCGCGTTACGGCCTGATGTTGCGCGAGGATGGCATGATCTACGACGACGGCACGACCAGCCGGCTGAGCGAAACCCATTTCTTCATGACGACGACCACGGCCTATGCGGCCGGAGTCATGAACCATCTGGAATTCTGCGCCCAGGCGCTATGGCCCGATCTCGACGTCCAGTTCTCGTCTTCGACCGATCAATGGGCGCAGATTGCCGTTGCCGGGCCAAAGTCTCGCCTGATCCTGCAGACACTGGTGGATGAGGATATTTCCGATGCAGCCTTCCCATTCCTAGGCGCCAAGGAGGTGTCACTCTGCGGCGGCAAGCTGACCGGCCGCCTGTTCCGCATTTCCTTCTCCGGCGAACTGGCCTACGAACTGGCGGTTCCTGCCGGCTATGGCGAAGCGGTCGCCGATGCCATCATGGAAGCAGGCGCGCCGCACGGCATCTGCCCCTATGGGGTCGAGGCACTCGGCGTCATGCGCATAGAGAAGGGCCATGTCACCCATTCCGAAATCAACGGCACCGTCATTCCCTCCGATCTCGGCTTTGCCAAGATGGTCTCCACAACCAAGCCGGACTTCATCGGCAAGGCGATGCTGTCACGCGAAGGCATGACCGCGGATGACCGGCTCTCGCTCGTCGGCGTCAAGCCGCTCGATCCGGCGACAACCTTCAAGACGGGCTCCCATATCCTGTCGGACGGCGCCGTTCCGTCGCTCGACAACGATCAGGGTTATGTTTCCTCCAGCTGCTACTCGCCGAATCTTGGCTCGACCATCGGCCTGGCTCTGGTCAAACATGGCCCCACGCGTCACGGCGAACATGTCACCGTCTGGAACGACCTCAAAAACGAATACACCAAGGCCGTGCTGTGCAGCCCGGTTTTCTTTGATCCGGAAAACGGAAAGCTCCATGGCTGATTTTGCGCTCCTCCATCGCCCTGCCCTCGCCAACGCCAAGTCCGGCTCGTTTGGCGCACCATCCTCCAACGGGCGGATTACGATGACAGCCTTGCCGGAAGGACATGTTCTGCATGTTCTGGCCACGCGCGGCAGCGGTGATCTGACAGGGCTCATTCCCCGGATTGGCGACGGCAGCACGTATGCCGTGCGCCCGTATGGTCCTGGACAATGGTTCGTCATCGGTGACGCGCCTCTTTCGGCGGCGGAGATTTTCGGCAAGACACCGGTCCTGGATGGCAAGGCGTCCATTTCCGATCAAGGCCACGGTCGCGTCCGGATCGGCATCAGTGGCACGCCGGTGGAGGCGGTGCTTGCCAAGGGAACAGCGGTCGATCTCGCCGTGTCGAATTTCCCGGTTGGCCATTCGGCAATGACCCTGATCGGTCATATTTCGGCACTCATTTCCCGGACGGGACCGGAAAGCTTCGAGCTTCTTGTGCTGCGCGGCTTCGCCGAAAGCCTCTGGGATGAACTCATCGAGATGGGCCTTGAATTCGGCGTGGATGCAAAAACGGCACGTTAGAGCAACTGTCTCGTAAAGCAGCACTTTCCGTCCAATTTTCCGATTGTCTCAGCGCAAAGCATCGTCCATGCTTGTCGTGTTCGTGAAGTGAGACGCAGGCGGCCTGCCGTGCATTCCATTCGCGGATTTTGATTTTTGCAGGAGGATAGCGCCATGGCCAAAGGACAAGTAAAAAGCAACAAGGAAGTCAGGAAGCCGAAGAAGGACAAGGTTGCAGCCAAGGCAGCCACCCCTTTCGCCGCAACGACATCCAAGGAAGTACCCAAGCTCTCTGGCGCAAAGCCGAAGAAGTAAGGATGATTGATAAGGGCGGCGCTGGCGATCTGGCGCCGCCCTTTTCTATTTCGGCTGCGATGGCGTAAAGTTGGCAATCAGCGCGTGGCGTTCGCCCGGATAGATGAGGCGTACGTGGGTGACATAGGAGCCGTTGCTCCATGTCCGCCGCTCGACCGTCAAACACGGTGTTCCACTGGGGATTGCCAAGGCCGCCGCAATCGTCTCATCGGCCGCGATGGCCCGGATCGTATGTTCGGCCGCACTCCAGGGGACACGGTTCAGGAGCCACGGCCCCGGAGCTTCAACCTCAAAGCTCTCCGCCGCCGCATCCGGTACCGCCGTCAGATTGATCAGGCGCTGCTCGAAGCAAAATGGCCTCGCGCCTCCGAAATGCGTACAGTTTATCTCCAGAATCGAAGCCGTGGCATCGAGGTCGAGCCTGTTTTTATCGTCAGCCGTGCTGCGGCGCCGGGTCTTGCTCAGCAACCGGTAGTCATAGGCTAGCCCAAGCGACTGGACCTCCAGCTTGATGTCGCGAATTTCCAATACGGCCGATTGCGCCCGTGGCTGGGTGACATAACTCCCCGACTTACGCCGCCGCTCGATCAAGCCGGTCTTTGCCAGCTGCGTCAGCGCCTTGTTCACGGTCATCCGCGAACATTTGTATTGCTCGGCCAGATCCACTTCGAACGGAATGCGGAAGCCCGGCTGCCATTCACCCGAGAGAATGCGATCCTCGATATCGCCGAGGATACGCTGATGCAGAGACAGGTCGCCTGCACTTTCGGCAAGCGGCCCATCAACAGCCTGATCGATATCCTGCAATTTCACCAAGGTCTCACCTTCCGCACATCCGGTTCGGTACTAGCAGAAACTGTGTATCGCCGCTTGCCTGGAAAGACGTGGTAGCGAACCCCGCCGCTCAGGCCAACAGTTCACGCATGGCGGCACGGAATTTCGCCGATATTTCATCCCGCTTGTGGTGACGCCCGCCTTCGACCTGCTTCCGGCCTGCCACCCAGACAGTTTCAGGTTTCGTGCCGTTGGCAAACAGCCAGGAATCCAGAGCCGCATCCTCCGTGAGATCGCCATCCGGCGCCCGCAGGCTGACGAAATCCGCGGCATTGCCGGTAGCGATCCCGGCCTTCCCGGCCAGCGCAATCCCACCACCGTCGACACCACCATCAAACAAGGCACGGCCGGTCGACTGGCCGGGGGCCGCCAGAACATTGCGGGAGCGATGCGCCAGACGCTGCGAATATTCCAGCTGGCGCAGTTCGTCCGGCAGGCCGATCAGCACGTTTGAATCCGAACCGATGCCGAATTTGCCGCCCGCCTCACCGAACACGACCGCATTGAAGGTGCCGTCGCCGAGATTGGCCTCCGTGATCGGGCAAAGGCCGGCAATCGCCTTGCTCTTAGCCATCCGGCGGGTCTCGTCGTCGGTCATGTGAGTGGCATGGATCAGGCACCAGCGGCCATCGAGCCCGGCATTGTCGAGCAACCATTCGACCGGCCGCGCACCGGACCATGCGATGCAGTCCTCGACTTCCTTGACCTGTTCAGCCACGTGAATATGGATCGGACCATCTTTCGCCATCGCCACAACGGCCGAAAGCTCATCTGGCGTCACGGCCCGCAGCGAATGCGGCGCGACACCGACCCGGCCATCCGGCAATCCCTTGACGGCGGAACGGCAGCCATCGAGCAACCGCTCGAAGCTCTCGACCGTATTGATGAACCGGCGCTGACCTTCATTCGGTGCTGCGCCGCCAAAGGTCGAATGGGCATAGAAAACCGGAAGCAGCGTGAGGCCAATTCCTGTCCATGAGGCCGCCGCAGCGATCCGTTGCGCCATTTCGGAAATGTCGGCATAGGCATGCCCATCGATATCATGATGCAGATAATGGAACTCGCCGACGCGCGAGAAGCCCGCTTCCAGCATTTCCATATAGAGCTGACTGGCAACCGCTTCAGCATGATCCGGCGTCATCGTCAGCGCAAACCGGTACATGACATTGCGCCAGCTCCAGAAGCTGTCGGCGCCGGGGCCACGAGTTTCAGCGAGGCCCGCCATGCCGCGCTGGAAAGCGTGGCTGTGCAGGTTCGGCATGCCGGGTACCAGGATATCGTGCCGCTCATCACCCGTTCGCACCGCGGTGTCCGCCTCGATCGTAGCAATCTGGCCGCCCTCGATCGTCAGCCGTACATCCTTCTGCCATCCCGACGGCGTCAAAGCCGATTTCGCATGAATGCTGGCCAAGGCCTCATCCCTTCCTGACTGCGTTGTTCAAAAAAAACCACTTGCGCTCATTTTCTTTATGTCTATACATAATGACACGAAAAGGAAAGGCTAGAAAACGATGTCTTCCATAAAATCGCCGCCAGACAGCCCCCGGCCAACCACCTGTGATCGCCTCTGGCGAAACGCACGGCTTGCGACGCTCAACCCTTCCTTGCCGGGCCTTGGCCTTGTCGAAGACGGCGTCATTGCGGTTCAGGACGGCCGCATCCTTTTTGCCGGCAACGCGGCAGAACTGCCTTTCCCGATCGAAAACGCCGCCGAGATCATCGATTGTGGCGGCCGCTGGATTACACCGGGCCTGATCGACTGCCACACACATCTGGTTCACGCCGGTGACCGCGCCAACGAATTCGAGATGCGGCTTGCAGGCGCAACCTATGAAGAAGTCGCCCGTGCCGGTGGCGGCATCGTGTCCTCGGTCCGGTCGCTACGTAAAGCGAGCGAAGATGAGCTTGTCGCCCAGTCGCTTCCCCGTCTCGACGCCTTGATGGCTGAAGGTGTGACCACCGTCGAAATCAAATCCGGCTACGGTCTCGATCTCGAAAACGAAGCCAAGGCGCTACGCGCCGCGCGCCGTCTTGGTGAAGAACGCGACGTGGCTGTTCGCACCACCTTTCTTGGTGCACATGCGTTGCCGCCGGAATTCAAGGGCGACAAGGCCGGTTACGTGGCCAAGGTCGTTGGCGAAATGCTGCCGGCCATTGCAGCCGAGGGTCTGGCCGATGCGGTCGATGGCTTCTGCGAAGGCATCGCCTTCTCGACCGATGAGATGCGGCTGGTCTTCGATGCAGCCAAGGCCCACGGCCTGCCGGTCAAGCTGCACGCCGATCAGCTCTCCAACCTGCATGGCGCAGCACTTGCGGCCGAGTATGGTGCGCTGTCGGCCGATCATCTTGAATACACCGATGAAGCTGGCGCAGAGGCGATGGCAAAAAGCGGCACCGTCGCTGTCATTCTGCCCGGCGCGTACTACTTTATCCGCGAAACCAAGAAGCCGCCAATTGATCTTTTCCGCAAAGCGGGCGTCGCCATGGCAATCGCCACCGATAACAATCCCGGCACCTCGCCGCTGACCTCGCTGCTTTTGACGATGAACATGGCGGCAACATTGTTTGGCATGACAGTCACCGAGTGCATCGCCGGCGTGACCCGCGAAGCAGCAAGAGCGCTCGGCCTCGTCGACGAAGTGGGGACGCTGGAACCCGGAAAATGGGCCGATTTTGCCATCTGGAATATCGAGCGACCGGCCGAACTCGTCTATCGCATGGGCTTCAACCCGCTGCATGCGCGCGTCCGCAACGGACATTGATTTTAAAGCACGCGGTTGGGAGACCCGTGCATTGGTGAGGACTGCACATGACCCTTATTCTGCAACCGGGCTCCGTCCCGCTTTCGACCCTCGAAACCATCTACTGGACCGGCGAACCCGCCCGTCTCGATCCATCCTTCGACAAGGGCATCGAGAAGGCCGCCGCCCGCATCGCCGAGATCGCCGCTGGCAACGCGCCGGTCTACGGTATCAATACCGGCTTCGGTAAACTCGCATCGATCAAGATCGATGCCGCCGATGTCGCCACCCTGCAGCGCAATCTGATCCTGTCGCATTGCTGCGGTGTCGGTCAGCCGCTGGCTGAAAACGTCGTCCGCCTGATTATGGCGCTGAAGCTCGTTTCGCTCGGCCGCGGCGCGTCTGGCGTCCGGCTCGAACTCGTCCGGCTGATCGAAGGCATGCTCGAAAAGGGCGTCATCCCGGTCATCCCGGAAAAGGGCTCCGTCGGCGCTTCCGGCGATCTGGCGCCACTCGCCCATATGGCAGCGGTGATGATGGGCGAAGGCGAAGCCTTCTTCAACGGCGAACAACTGGACGGCCGCACCGCGCTTGAGCGTGCCGGCCTGACGCCGGTCGTCCTTGCCGCCAAGGAAGGTCTGGCGCTGATCAACGGCACCCAGACGTCGACAGCACTGGCGCTCGCCGGCCTGTTCCGCGCCCATCGCGCCGCCCAGTCCGCTTTGATCACCGGTGCACTTTCCACCGACGCCGCCATGGGCTCGTCGGCACCGTTCCATCCGGATATCCATACGCTGCGCGGCCACAAAGGCCAGATCGACGCCGCTGCGGCCCTGCGCGGCCTGCTCAAGGGCTCGGTCATCCGCGAAAGCCATATCGAAGGCGATGAGCGCGTACAGGATCCCTATTGCATCCGCTGCCAGCCGCAGGTCGACGGCGCTTGCCTTGATCTCCTGCGCTCGGTTGCCCGCACGCTCGAAATCGAAGCCAACGCCGTCACCGACAATCCGCTGGTACTCTCGGACAATTCCGTCGTTTCCGGCGGCAACTTCCATGCCGAGCCGGTCGCCTTCGCCGCCGACCAGATCGCCCTTGCCATCTGCGAAATCGGCGCCATTTCGCAGCGCCGCATCGCCCTTCTGGTCGATCCCGCCCTCTCCTACGGCCTGCCGGCGTTCCTCGCCAAGAAGCCAGGCCTCAATTCCGGCCTGATGATTGCCGAAGTCACCTCGGCAGCCCTGATGTCTGAAAACAAGCAGATGTCGCATCCGGCCTCGGTCGATTCGACGCCGACCTCGGCCAACCAGGAAGACCATGTCTCCATGGCCTGCCACGGTGCCCGCCGCCTGCTACAAATGACCGACAACCTTTTCGCCATCATCGGCATCGAGGCACTGACCGCCGCACAGGGCATCGACTTCCGTGCCCCCCTCGTCACCAGCCCGGAACTGACCGACGCCATCGGGGCAATCCGCAAGGTTGTCCCGACGCTGGACGTCGATCGCTACATGGCAACCGACCTCAAGGCAGCCAGCGACCTCATTGCCACGGGCGCACTGAACGCCGCGGTATCTACCGGCATTCTTCCGGTTCTGGGGGCCTGACGTGAGCGTCTTCGAAGTCAAACAGGGCACATCACCGATCATTCTCGGTTTCCCTCACACCGGCACTGATGTTCCGCCGGCCATCTGGGAGCGGCTGAACGATACCGGAAGGTTGCTGACCGATACCGATTGGCATATTCACCATCTCTATGATGGTCTGCTGCCGGATGTGACGACGGTGCGGGCCACCTTTCATCGCTACGTTATTGACGCCAATCGCGATCCGGAAGGCGTCAGCCTCTATCCCGGCCAGAACACCACCGGTCTCGTTCCCGAAACGGATTTCGATGGCGTTCCGATTTGGAAGGACGGCGAAGAGCCGGCCGAAGCCGATATCGCCGCCCGCCTCACCGATTTCCACGCGCCCTATCATGCGGCACTCTTGGCCGAGATCGAGCGGGTGAAGGCGATCCACGGCATCGCCGTGCTCTATGACTGCCATTCGATCCGGTCGGATATCCCGTTCCTGTTTGAAGGCACATTGCCCGATTTCAACGTCGGCACCGATATGAGCAAGACCTGCGATCCGGCCATTCAGGATGCTACTGTCGATGTCGTTCTGAACGCCGACGGCTATACCAGCATCCTCAACGGCCGCTTCAAGGGCGGATGGACGACCCGTCATTATAGTGATCAGGAAAACGGCGTTCACACGATCCAGATGGAGTTGGCACAGTCGACGCATCTGAGCACCGAAGCCCCGCCCTTTGCCTATGACAAGACCAAGGCAGCCAAGCTTCGCATTCACCTCAAAGAGATTCTCACGCGCATCGAAACAACGGCGCTGACATTGGCACACACCAAAAGGGGAACAAAATGACCAATCCTCGTCACAATATCCGCGACGTCCGCGCCGCCCGTGGCACCGAACTGACGGCAAAATCCTGGATGACCGAAGCACCGCTTCGCATGCTGATGAACAATCTCGACCCGGAAGTCGCCGAGAACCCGCATGAACTGGTTGTCTATGGCGGCATCGGCCGCGCCGCACGCACCTGGGCGGATTTCGACAAGATCGTCGAAACGCTGAGCGATCTCAACGAAGACGAAACCCTGATGGTACAATCGGGCAAGCCGGTCGGCGTGTTCCGTACCCACAAGGATGCGCCGCGCGTCCTGATCGCCAACTCCAACCTGGTGCCGCATTGGGCAACCTGGGATCACTTCAACGAGCTGGATAAGAAGGGTCTCGCCATGTACGGCCAGATGACAGCCGGCTCGTGGATCTATATCGGCACGCAGGGCATCGTTCAGGGTACCTACGAAACCTTCGTCGAGGCCGGCCGCCAGCATTACGGCGACAATCTCAAGGGAAAATGGGTGCTGACGGGTGGTCTCGGCGGCATGGGTGGCGCCCAGCCGCTCGCCGCCGTCATGGCTGGTGCCTGCTGCCTTGCTATCGAATGCAACCCGGATTCGATCGATTTCCGCCTGCGCACCCGCTATGTCGACGAAAAAGCCGAAACGCTCGATGAAGCGATGGAGATGATCAATCGCTGGACCAAGAACGGCGAAGTGAAGTCCGTCGGCTTGCTTGGCAACACCGCCGAAATCCTACCGGAAATGGTCCGCCGCGGCATCCGTCCCGACATGGTCACCGACCAGACCTCGGCTCACGATCCGGTCAACGGCTATCTGCCAAAGGGCTGGACGATGGGAGAGTGGAAGGAAAAGCGCGAAAGCGATCCGAAGGCCGTCGAAAAGGCTGCCCGCGCCTCGATGCGCGAACATGTCGAAGCAATGATCGCCTTCCAGGACATGGGTATCCCGACCTTCGACTATGGCAACAATATCCGCCAGGTCGCCAAGGACGAGGGTCTGGAAAACGCCTTCGCCTTCCCGGGTTTTGTGCCGGCCTATATCCGTCCGCTGTTTTGCCGCGGCATCGGCCCGTTCCGCTGGGCAGCCCTGTCGGGTGATCCGGAGGATATCCGCAAGACCGATGCCAAGGTGAAGGAACTGACGCCGGGCAACAAGCACCTGCACAACTGGCTCGACATGGCCGCCGAGCGCATCGCTTTCCAGGGCCTGCCGGCGCGCATTTGCTGGGTCGGCCTCGGTGACCGCCACCGCCTCGGCCTCGCGTTCAATGAAATGGTCAAGAATGGCGAGCTTTCGGCTCCGGTCGTAATCGGCCGCGACCATCTCGATTCAGGCTCCGTTGCCTCGCCGAACCGCGAAACGGAAGCGATGAAGGACGGTTCGGACGCCGTTTCCGACTGGCCGCTCCTGAACGCGCTGCTCAACACCGCATCCGGCGCCACCTGGGTGTCGCTGCATCATGGCGGCGGCGTCGGCATGGGCTTTTCGCAGCACTCGGGCGTGGTCATCTGCGCCGACGGCTCTGACGACGCCGCCCGCCGCCTCGAGCGCGTACTCTGGAACGACCCGGCAACCGGCGTCATGCGCCACGCCGACGCGGGCTACGACATCGCCATCGACTGCGCCAAGGAAAAGGGCCTGCGACTGCCGGGTATTCTCGGCAACTGAGGTTTTAGGTCAGCTGATATTTCGGAAGCCCGGGATAGCGCAGGACCATATCGTCAACCGATATGAGAGGAACCCCTTCGATAATCGCCTGAGCAATCAGGATGCGATCGAAGGGGTCCTTGTGAAGCAACGGCAACCCGGCAATTGCGATTGCGTGTTCGCTGTTGATCGGCAATTCGATGTATCCATTTTCGAGAAGACGATAACGCAGAACGAAAGGATCGGTGCGGAAGTCATCACGTGCCAGGCCGTGCTTGATCGCTGTTTCCCAGATGCTGGCCGGGCTGAACAGAAGCTCATTGCTCGTATCTTCGATGAGTAGCCTGACGTCAGTTGGCAGCAGATCGATATCGCCCGCCGCCCAGATCAGGATATGTGTATCGAGGAGAAATCTCATCGATCTTTGAACTTGTCGGGATTGCCGTAAAACATCTCTTCGATTTCATCGGCCATCATCCTATCGAAATTATCAGGCACGATGATTTCACCCTTCATGAAACCGATCCGGCGTTTTTTCGGCATTTCGGTTTCATCCAGTGGCACGAGCTTTCCAATCGGCTTGCCGGCCTTGGCAATGATGAAGGACTCGCCCTTCGACACTTTCTCCATCAAGCGTGACAAATGCGTCTTTGCCTCGTGAATATTGACCGTTTCCATCATCGCCTTCCTTCGGACTTAGTCCACTAAACTTAGTTCACGCCGTAGGGGTTTACAATGCGCGACGAACAGACATCCTTTCCCAGCCAACTTCACGTGCTGAAGGCCACCAATCATCGCCGCATGCCGTGGAAAAACGGTGGCGGTGAGACCGTCGAGATCGCTATTTTCCCGCTGGGAGCCGATCTGTCTGCGTTCGGCTGGCGGGTCAGCATGGCAACAGTTGCCAGCGATGGCCCGTTTTCAGTGTTTGCCGGTATAGACCGCACCCTGTCGATCCTTGAGGGCGAAGGTATGGAACTGGATATTGCCGGTCGAAAGCCAGTCGTATTGACCCGAGCGTCCGAACCACTCGCATTTCCGGCCGATACAGCAACCTCGGCACGGCTGGTATCTGGCACGATCGTCGATCTCAACGTGATGACCCGGCGGGACCGCTGGGCGCACCAGGTTGAGCGGCGCGTGTTTGAAGGCGACCATCCTCTCGATGCCGAAGGCGGCGTAACGATGCTTCTGTCGCTTGGCAATCTGCGGATCGACAGCGGTGAGCACGCCGAGGAACTGACCCGGCTCGACTGTGCCATCATCGAAGGCCCTTGCCGCATCAGTTCGGATATGCCCGTTGAAGCTTATCTGGTCCGCATCAGCTCCGTTTAACGGCCATTCTTGCGGGCCAGATTGCCTAGCACATGGCAAATCAACCGGCCGACCACAGTCGCGGTCATTCCGTTGACATCGGCCTTCGGTTGAAACTCGACGATCGAAAAGCCAGCGAGTGTGCGGCCCGTCATTGCCGAGGCGATGAGATCGGTAACTTCCTCAAGCCATAGACCTCCGGGTGACATTGCGTTGACGCCTGGGCAGATCGACGGGTCCAGCGCATCGACATCGATATGGATGAGCAATGCACCATCACGCGGAATGGCGTCGGCGATCTCCACAACGCCGTTTGCCCGAACCTGACGCACCGTAACCAACCGCGAACCCCAGCGTTTCGCCGTCTCGACTTCTTCGCGGCGCGCACTGCCGACAGCGCGAAGACCGACCTGGGTCATGGAACGCACGAACGGAAGCTCGGAGGCGCGCCGCATCGTGCTGGAATAACCAAGCGGCTCGTCGCCGATCCGGTCGCGCCAGTCGATATGCGCGTCGATCTGCAGGATATGCAGCGTTTCGGCATCCGAGAAACCGCGCATGAAGGGGATGGCGGCGGAATCATCGCCACCGATGAGAAGCGGAATAGCACCGGCTGCCCGGATGTACCGGGTTGCCGCTTCAATCGCGGCGCGATTACCCGCATTATCATCATAGTGCGTAACGACATCACCCAGGTCCACGACATCCAGCGCGCCATCGTTCAGCAAAGGCCCATCGAAATCGAAATCCCAATGATCGACATGCACGGACGCTTCAGTGATCGCCCTGCGGACAGCATCCGGCGCTGATATACCAGGCTTATCGGGAATACTGCGGGGATAAGCCGTTCCATGAACAGCACCAAAAATCGCGACCGATCCCGCTTGGGCGTCGCTCGCGGCTGGCAGATTAAAGAAAGTCTCTCGTACCGGCTGAAGTGTGTAGGTCATGCTCATGCAGCCCGCGCTGCCAGAAATCGGTCCATTGCCGCGAACGAAAACGCTCCAATCGGCAGATCGGTGCCGCCATCCAGAGCCAGATCAGCCAGGATTTCGCCGACGACGCTGGTGAACTTGAACCCGTGCCCGGAGCAGGGTGACGCCACGACGATGCGTTTGTCACCCGGCATCAGGTCGAGCAGGAAATCCTCACTCGGCAGCATCGTATAGCGGCAGGTGGTGGAGCGCACGCGCAAGCCGGCCGCAGTTGGTAGACGGCGCTTGATAAAGCTGTCGAGCAGATCCGTATCCCTGTCATTGACGGGCGGATTGGGCTGGTTCGGATCGATCGGCTCGCGGAAATGCGCATGACGGCCCACTTTGACACCGTCGACGCCGATCGCCGGAAAGCCGAAGAACGAGCCATTCTCTCCCTCGTCGCGAATGAACACCGGCATGCGCTGCGGCATCGTGACGAAACCGTCCGTTGGCTGGTACCAGGAGACCACCTGCTTGATCGGCACCGCATGATCGCGCAACGCCGGCACCAGCTCGCCAATCCACGAGCCGGTCGCGATGATCACCTTGCTGGCATGATAACGTCCGGTCTCAGATACGATGATTACGCCACTCTCGCCCGGCTCGATCGCGGTCACCTTCTCGCCGAAATGCAAAGCCGCCCCATCGGCGGCGGCCAGCTTGAGATGACCCATGACCGCCGCTTCAGGCCGCAGATAGCCGCCCTGCGGGTCGAGCAATGCGATCTCGTCAGCATCCAGCGAAAACACCGGAAAACGGCTGCGCATCTCGTTTGGATCCAGCGTTTCCAGCGGCAGGTTGTGTAGCGCGCAGCTCTTCCTGGTGCCGCTGACGATCTTGCTGTCAGGCTTGCCAATCTGCAGCACGCCGGTGATTGTCAGGATATCTTCGCGCAACCGTGCTTCCAGAGCCCGCCAATTGGCATAGGCGCGCTGCAGCAATGGCACATAGGATGGATCCTCGAAATAGCCGAGCCGGATCAAACGGCTATCGCCATGCGACGAACTCAGCGCATGGGCCGGATAGTAGGCATCGATGCCGATTGCCTTGACGCCGCGCGCGGCCAGATGCGCAATGGCGGCACTCCCCATGGCGCCAAGGCCGACAACAGCAACGTCGAAATGGGCGGTCATGGCAGTATCCTTCCGGGAATTTCAGGTGTGTGGAGGCAGCGGTCTGCGCAGGAGATCGCGGGCCTTTTCCAAATCCCAGCCGAGCGGCCGGTCGTCGGCATAGGTTGGCACATCCGCACGGATATGGCGATAGAGTAGATCGGTCCCCGCTGCTCTCGACGCAACGCCCGTTTTGAAGTCCTGCGCCTGTGCGGCGGCGGCAAACTCGATTCCGAAGATCTGTTCAGCGTTGTCGATGACAGCAAGAAGCTTGTTGGCGGCGGCCGTCGGATGTCCGAGAAAATCCTCCTGCAGTGCCGACGTAATGCCGCCATCAAGGCTGGCGGGCGCGCCAAGACGCCGGTTTTCCGCCGCAAGCGCAGCTGCCGTATATTGCGCGATCATGAAGCCGGAACCAGCACCCGGGTCCGCAGCCAGAAACGCAGGCAGGCCGCTGACCAGCGGATTGACGAGACGGTCGATCCGGCGCTCGCTCATCATCGAAATCTGGGCAATAGCGATGGCGAGGCTATCCAGAGCCTGGCCAAGCGCCGGGGCGACGGCATGGGCCTCGGAGGAGACCACCGGTGCTTCCGGCGTGCCGGAGACAGCGGGATTGTCGGTGACGGAGGCCAGTTCCTGATTGACGACGGCACTCGCAAAATCGAACACGTCCCACCCGGCACCATGGGCATGCGGAACGGAACGCAGGCTGAGGGCGTCCTGTGTGCGCACGCCTTGCGCGGCCTCGATCAATCCGCTCCCGGCCAGCCGCTCGCGCAAGGTCCTGCCGACCTTCTCGATCCCCGCAGACTTGCGAAGCGCGAGCACATCCGCGTCAAAGGCTGCCATCTGGCAGCCAAGCGCTTCGATCGTCAGTGCGGCAATGGAGTCGGCCCAATCCAGCAGCTGCTCCGCCCGCTGTAAGGCGACCGCTCCAAGCCCCACGGAGCAGGCCGTGCCATTGACGAGGCTCAGGCCTTCCTTCGCCTGCAAAACAAGTGGCGCAACGCCAAGCGTCTTCAACGCCTCGGCACCGGTCACCATGTTACCCTTCAACCGGGCCTTGCCCTCGCCGATCAGCACCAGTGCGATATGCGCATTGTGGCTGAGATATCCGGCCGACCCTTTGGATGGCACTTCGGGAATGCAGTCTTCGCGCAGAAAGGTTTGCAGCAGTTCAACGATCGCCGGGCGCACACCGGAATGGCCGTGTGAAAAATTGGCGATCTGGGCTGCGATGATCGCGCGGACTTCCCGCGCTTCCAGTCGTGGGCCGACGCCACAGGCGTGACTGAGGATAATATTGCGCGACAAGCGGCTTTGAGAAGGACGGTCAACGACCGTATCAGCAAGAGCACCAACGCCGGTATTGACACCATAGGCCCGTACGCCGCTTTCAACGATCGCCGAGACAATGTGGCTTGCCGTCTCAACCCGCTGTCTGGCCGCATCGGAAAGAGTAAGCGTTGCGCCACTGGCAACCGCCGCTACGGCGCGCCAGTCGAGCGCGCTCTCAAGCACGATATCCTGCACGATCAGCCCCCAAAATTGCCGATGAACTGGCGGAAGCTTGGCGAACCACCCGAACCGAACAATTCGTCCGGCGCACCATCGCTGTCGATCTCGCCGGATTTCATGAAGATAACCCGGTTGGAAACGTTGCGGGCAAAGCTCATTTCGTGGGTGACGACCAGCATGGTCATGCCCTCTTCCGCCAGCGAGCGCATGACACGCAGCACTTCGCCGACCAGTTCCGGATCCAGTGCCGAGGTCGGTTCATCGAACAGCATGACTTTCGGCTTCATCGCCAGCGAGCGGGCGATCGCCGCACGCTGCTGCTGACCACCGGACAGGTGCGCCGGATAGGCGTGGCGCTTTTCGGCAATCCCCACTTTCTCCAGGAGGGCCTCGGCCTCGGCGATGCACTCGGCACGCGGACGTTTCAGAACGTGAACCGGCCCTTCGATCACATTCTCAAGGATGGTCATATGGGACCAGAGATTGAACGACTGGAACACCATGCCGAGTTCGGAGCGGATGCGATCCACCTGCCGGCGGTCGGAAGGGTAATTCTTGCCACCGCGCTGAGCCATCTGGATCAATTCGCCATCGACCGAAATCTCGCCATGATCGGCGATCTCCAGAAGGTTGATGCAGCGCAGGAAGGTTGATTTACCCGAGCCGCTGGCACCGAGAAGAGAAATGACATCGCCATCGCGGGCATCGAGCGAAATCCCGCGCAAAACCTCATGCGTACCGAAGCTCTTGCGGATGTCGCGGACGGAAAGCCTTGTCGTGCCTGCCATGGTCGTTCCAGTCTGTTTGGGGGTCTCGGGGCTCATCGTTGCGGCACCGGAAATAGCGGTGCAGCGCGCCGATGCGGCGTCAGCTTATACTCAAGCAAAGCCATCGCCTGCAGGATGATGAAGTTGAGAATGAGGTAGATGGCGGCGGCACAAAGGAAGACTTCCATCGTGCGGTAGGTTTGCGAGATCAGCCGCTGTGCAACGCCGGTCACCTCCCAGACGGTGACGAGACTGGCGAGCGCCGTTGATTTCACCATCATCACCACTTCCGTCGAATAGGCGGGAAGCGCATGGCGGAAAGCGATTGGGGCGAGGATACGGCGGGTCAAAAGAAAGCCGGACATGCCGATCGAGCGCGCCGCCTCGATCTCCTTGGATGGAATGGCGCGCAGCCCGAAGCGGAAGATTTCCGCCGAGTAGCCCGCCGTGCAGAGCGCCAGGGACAGCACCGCACAAACGAAAGGTTCACGCAAAGCCGGCCACAGAAAACTGTAGCGGATGAAGCCGAACTGGCCGAGGCCGTAGAAGATCAGGAACATCTGGATCAGCAGCGGCGAGCCGCGAAAGATGAAAATGTAGCCCTTGGCGAAATTGCGGGCGACCGCATTGCCGCTGACGCGCATCCAGACGATGAGAAGCGCCAGAAGGCCGCCAAAGAAGACCGAGAGCGCAAACAATGCCAAGGTTGTCGGCAATGCTGCCAGCAACGTTTTCATTGTGTCGAACATGAAGGGGAAATCCATCGCGCGTCTCCTCGGTCAGGCCTGGCCGATGCCAGAGGGCATGCTGCGGCTGGCGCGCTTTTCGGCGCCGGTGAAAAGGCGGTCGGAGAGGCTCGTCAGGATCAGGTAGAGGCAGCCACCGACGATGAAGAATAGGAAGTGCTGGCGGGTGGAGCCGGCCGCAACCTGGCTGGTCCGCATCAGATCAGCAAGACCGGTGACCGAGACCAATGCGGAATCCTTGAGGCTGAGCTGCCAGACATTACCGATGCCCGGAATGGCGAAGCGAAATACCTGCGGGCCAATGATACGGCGGAAACGCAAACCGCGATTCATCCCGATGGCCTGCGCTGCCTCAAGTTCCCCCTTGGGGATAGCCAGATAGGCGCCGCGATACACCTCGGCCTGATAGGCCCCGGAAATGATACCGACGGCAAGAGCGCCAGCCGCAAACGATGGCAGCCCCAGAAAGCCCTCATACCCCATGGCCGTGCCGATGGCGGTGATCGCGCTCGATCCGCCGAAATAGACGAGATAGATGATCAACAGCTCGGGAACCCCGCGAAAAACGGTGGTATAAATACCGCCAAGGGTCCGGAAGAACCGGCTGCCGGATAGTTTTGCCCAGGCAATCAGGGTACCCAAAACTGCCCCGATCAACAGCGCGACGGCGGTGACGGCAAGCGTCATCAGGGCTGCCACAAGCAGCAGTCCGCCCCAGCCGGTGGGGCCAAATCCGATCATTTGAAGTAAAGACATGCCGCAGGCGTCCCGTCGTTCCCGGCCAGGCCGGCTTCCCGATCTTCAAGTGGATGTGGAAGGCCGCACCTCATCCGAGAAAACGGCCTGCCGCAGCAAGTGTGCCCGCCGCCGCTAAAATAGCAAGCGGCGGGAAAACCTGAAATCAGGGCGTAACGTCGGTCTTGAACCACTTCATCGACAAGGTCTTGATCGTGCCGTCGGCAAGTGCCGCCTCGATCGCCTTGTTGAACATGTCGCGCAGGTCGGTATCGGCCTGACGGATACCGAGCCCCTCGCCGCTGCCGAAGATCGTTCCGCCGATTTCCGGACCAGTGAAGCCGAGCGAACCATTGGCCTTCTCGAATGCCGAGATCAGATAGACGGCGTCGTCGAACACCAGATCGATACGGCCGCTCTCGAGATCGAGGTCGCGCTCAGCGCCGGTCTTGTATTCGCGAACCGTGGCGATATCGCCGAAATTGTCATAGACGAACTTGGAATAGACGGTCGCGGCCTGGATGCCGATGGTCTTGCCGGCAAACGCCGCCTTCATCGCCTCGACTTCCTTGACGCCGGTTGCACCCGGATCGAGCTTGATAACCGTTCCGGTACCGGCAGCATTGGCCAGCGGGCTGTCCTTCAGGGTCGCAAAAGCAGCGTGCGTGTGGGCGTAAGGGATGGTGAAGTCGATGATCTTCTTGCGCTCTTCGGTGATCGACAGAGCATCCATGATGACGTCGAACTTACCGGCATTGAGCGCCGGGATCATGCCGTCCCAATCGGAAGCGACCAGCGTGCACTCGACCTTCATGTGGTCGCACAGATATTTTGCTAGCTCCGGTTCAAAGCCGCCGAGCGTGCCGTCCGGATTGGTGAGGTTCCACGGCGCATAGGCGCCTTCAAGCGTGATGGTAACAGTCTTCCAGTCCTTGGCTTGAGCCAACGGAGCGGAAAGGGTTGCAAAAGCGACGGCACCAGCCATCAGAAATTTTGACAGGTTCATGTTCACGTTCCTCTGAGGTTTATCTTCAACAACGTCCGCCGATCTGCCCCGGCTTCACAAATATCTTGATGGATAACGCGGCAAAAATGCCTCTGAACATCCATGTTGTATATGGTACCATATGCTAATTTTTATGGTATGCAAGTACGCGGCCGCATTTGAATGCAAAATTAATTCCGCCCAGGGAATGAACATATGAAACGAAGCAATGCCCCGAAAGCTCCGTTAAAATGGGACGCCAGCGACAACGACGGCTCGCCGCTTTATGCCGGCGTCAAGCAGATGATCCTTGACCGCATCCAGAGCGGCGAATGGCCGCCAAAACACCGGGTGCCATCGGAGAACGAACTGGTTGCGGAACTCGGCGTCAGCAAGATGACGGCCAACCGTGCCTTGAGGGAACTGGCGAGCGAGGGCGAACTCGTGCGCATCCAGGGGGTCGGCTCTTTCGTTGCTGAGCGCAAAGGTTACTCCGAACTGTTCGAAGTCCGCAATATCGCCGAGGAGATCGACGAGAGAGGCCATACGCATCAGGCATCCGTGGTGGTTTTGGCGCAGGAAACTGCCGCGCCGGATGTTGCCGATGCCCTCGGGCTACCGATCGGCGCACCGGTGTTTCATTCACTGATCGTCCACAGCGAAAACGGCGTTCCGGTCCAGGTCGAAGACCGTTTCGTCAACCCCGAAGCGGCGCCAGGCTACCTGGAACAGGACTTTACGGCGCAAACGCCCAATGCCTATTTGACAGCAGAAGCCCCCTTGAGCGGGTCCGAGCATATTGTCGAAGCCGCCATGCCACAGCCATGGGAATGCAAGCTGCTGGTCATCCTGCGCACCGAACCCTGCCTGCTCATTCGCCGCCGCACATGGTCATCGAAGCGGGCCGTGTCCTTTGCGCGGCTGGTTTATCCCGGCAACCGGTATCGCTTGGAATCACGCAACGGAAAGATGAGCGACGAGTAGTTGAACCCGCGAAACACTCCCTATGTTGTATAGGGAACTTGGGTGGTCGATTGATTCAGCCCTGCGCGACGACGGTTTCGGGCCAGAACTGAAGCGCCATATCGATGACGCGGTACAACGCCGATCGATCCGCACCGGATGCCGCTTGAATGGCGGTCCCCTGTGAAATGGTCATGATATAGCGAGCAAGATCATAAGGCTCATGCCCGGCAGGCAGGTCGCCCTCCTTCGCCGCGCGCTCAAACCGGCTACCCAGATCACGCTCGCCGCGCTGGCGGTTTTCGATGAGGCATTTCTGGATTTCGGCAGCCGCCTCACTGCAGGCAAGCGCACCATTGATGCCAAGACACCCACTTGGACCCGTTTCCGCGGTCTGTGAATCGGCAAAGCCTCTCAGGATTTTCTCGGCGACAACACGCGCCTTCGGCTCCCTCAGAGCCTCATGGAAGAAATTCATCTTGGTGCGCTCGTAACGCTCCAGGGCCTTGAGGAAGAGGCCTTCCTTATTACCGAAGACCCCATAGAGGCTCGGCTTGGTAATGCCCATGCCCTCGGTCAAGTCGGTCAGAGACGTGCCTTCGTAGCCCTTTCGCCAGAACAGCTCCATCGCCGTTTCCAAGGCTTCATCGACATCAAACTCTCTTGGCCGTCCCATGGGGTGGGCCCTCCCGAATTTTTTTATACCGATCGGTATATAATTCGATTGACAGTGATCGGTTTCAGAACTTATTTCTATACCGAACGGTATTGAACGTCAATGCAACCCTAGCCTAAATCCTCCGCCTCCCACGAAGGACGACCGGCCGCCCACCACCCGGGGCAGAAATTCAGGATAACCGCCATGTCATTCGGAACTTTCAGAACCAAGCTTTTCACCACCGGCCTCGTGCTTGCAGTCGCCACCATCACGCCGACGATCTATTTCGACCTGCTGGGAAGCACCGCAGGCAGCGGCAACGCGGCCGATGCTTCGACCACAGCTCCCGTCGCCATTCCTGTCTCCGTCGCGGTCGTGGAAGCCAAGTCGGTGACACAGTGGAGCGAGTTCTCAGGCCGCCTCGAAGCCGTCGATCACGTCGAGCTGCGCTCCCGCGTCGCTGGCGCCATCCAGTCTGTCCACTTCCAGGAAGGTGCGATCGTAGAAAAGGGCGACCTGCTCGTCACCATCGATCCCGCCCCCTTCCAGGCGGAGGTCGCCAGAGCTCAGGCAAGCGTGACGGCAGCCGAAGCACGCGCTTCGCTGGCCCGCGTCGAACTGAAGCGCGGCACCCAGCTGCTGGCATCCAACGCAGTCTCGCAAAGCGAGGTCGATCAGCGCCAGAACGGCCTCGCCAGCGCCGAAGCCGACCTTGAGGCGGCGCGCGCAGTGCTGCAATCTGCGGCACTCAACCTCAGCTACACCGAAATCCGCGCCCCGATCACCGGCCGCGTCGGCAAGATCGAGATCACCGCCGGTAACCTGATCGCTGCTGGCCCTTCCTCGCCGATCCTCACCCGTCTGGTCTCCTTGAGCCCGATCTATGCCAGCTTCGAAGCCGACGAGCGGATCGTCTCAGGCATCCTTGCCGAGCTTCCGGAAGGCGTGAACGCCCGCAACTTCATCGACCGTGTGCCGGTCCGCATGGATGTCGCCGGCCTGCCGGGCGTGAGCGGCAAGCTCCAGTTGGTCGATAACAGCGTTGATCCCCAGAGCGGCACGATCCGTGTTCGCGCCGTGTTCGACAATGCCAATGGCGCCCTGATGCCGGGACAGTTCGCACGGTTGAGCATGGGCCAGGCGAAGTCCGAAGACGCCGTGCTCATCCATGAACGCGCCATCGGCACCGACCAGAACAAGAAATACGTCATGGTCATCAAACCGGACAACACCACGGAATACCGCGAGATCACCGTCGGCATGAAATCCGATGGCCTGCGGGTGGTGACGGCCGGATTGAAGGCTGACGAGCGCATCGTCGTCAACGGCTTGCAACGCATCCGTCCCGGCGCGCTCGTCGCGCCTGAAATGGTCTCCATGAAACCGGCTGCCGATCCCCAGCAGCAAGCCTCGATAACCAACTAAGCCTTTTCCGGCATTTCAGCACAAGGGCGGATCACGCCATGAATATCTCCAGGTTCTTTATCGATCGCCCGGTTTTCGCGGGCGTTCTGTCTTTCATCATCTTCCTGGGCGGCCTGATCGCCATGACGATCCTGCCGATCTCGGAATATCCCGATGTCGTGCCGCCACAGATCGTCGTTCGCGCCAACTATCCGGGCGCAAACCCGAAAGTCATTGCCGAAACGGTGGCGACGCCGCTGGAGGAATCGATCAATGGCGTCGAGGACATGCTTTACATGAGCAGCCAGGCGACCACTGACGGCTTGATGACACTGACTGTCACCTTCAAGCTCGGCACAGACCCCGATCAGGCGCAACAGCTTGTCCAGAACCGCGTCGGCCAGGCCGAGCCACGGCTACCGGAAGAAGTCCGCCGTCTTGGCATCACCACCATCAAAAGCTCTCCGGACCTGATGATGGTGGTGCATCTGACGTCGCCCGAGGGCCGCTACGACATGACCTATCTGCGCAATTATGCGCTGATCAACGTCAAGGACAGGCTGGCCCGTATCGACGGTGTCGGCCAGGTCCAGCTGTTCGGCTCCGGTGACTATTCGATGCGCATCTGGCTGGATCCGCAGAAGATGGCCCAACTGGGCCTCTCCGCCTCCGATATCGTCAATGAAATCCGTGCCCAGAACGTCCAGGCCGCAGCCGGCGTGATCGGCTCGTCGCCAAATTCCCAAGGCGTAGATCTGCAACTGTCCGTGAATGCACAGGGACGCCTGCAGAGCGAAGAAGAGTTCGGCGAGATTATCATCAAGACGAGCCCGACCGGCGCGATCACCCGCCTGCGCGATGTCTCGCGCATCGAATTGGGCTCAGCCGAGTATTCGCTGCGCTCGTTGCTGAACAACAAGCAGGCAGTCGCCATCCCCGTCTTCCAGGCACCTGGTTCGAATGCAATCGAGATTGCCGACCAGGTCCGCACGACCATGGAGGAAATCAAGGCATCGATGCCGCAGGATGTCGATTACGAGATCGTCTATGACACGACGCAGTTCGTGCGCGCCTCGATCGAGGCCGTCATCCACACGCTGCTTGAAGCCATTGCGCTGGTCGTCATCGTCGTCATCATCTTCCTGCAGACGTGGCGCGCCTCGATCATTCCGCTGATCGCGGTTCCCGTCTCGATCATCGGCACCTTCGCCGTGATGCAGATGCTCGGCTTCTCGATCAACGCGCTCAGCCTGTTCGGCCTCGTTTTGGCCATCGGCATCGTCGTCGATGACGCGATCGTCGTCGTCGAGAACGTCGAGCGCAACATCGAGGACGGCCTTTCGCCGCGCGAAGCGACCTACAAGGCAATGACCGAAGTCTCCGGCCCGATCATCGCGATCGCTCTGGTGCTGGTCGCCGTCTTCGTGCCGCTCGCCTTCATCTCCGGCCTGACCGGCCAGTTCTACAAGCAGTTCGCCCTGACGATCGCCATTTCGACCGTCATCTCGGCCTTCAACTCGCTGACGCTGTCCCCGGCGCTTGCTGCCCTGCTTCTGCGTGGCCATGATGCGCCGAAGGACCGGTTGACCCGGGTAATGGACTTCCTGTTCGGCTGGTTCTTCCGGGGCTTCAATGCCGTGTTTTCGCGCGGCTCGCGGGCCTATAGCTCCGGCGTCCGGGGCGTGATCTCACGCAAGACCCTGATGATGGGCGTTTATCTCCTGCTCGTCGGCGCCACCGTGTTCTTCTTCAAGGCCGTGCCTCCCGGTTTCGTCCCGCCGCAGGACAAGCAGTATCTGGTCGGCTTCACCCAGCTGCCGGACGGTGCTTCACTCGACCGCACGGAAGAGGTCATCCGCCGCATCAGCGACATCTCCTTGAAGGTTCCCGGCGTCGAAAGCGCCATCGCCTTCCCAGGCCTGTCGATCAACGGCTTCACCAACTCCTCCAATGCCGGCATCGTCTTCCTCTCGCTGAAGCCTTTCGAGGAACGCACCACGCCTGACCTCTCGGCCGGCGCGATTGCCGGGCGGCTGAACCAGGAACTCAGCGTCATCCAGGAATCCTTCAGCGCCATCTTCCCGCCGCCACCTGTCCAGGGTCTTGGTGCCATCGGTGGTTTCAAGCTTCAGCTGGAAGACAAGGCCGGGCTTGGCTACGAGGCACTCGATGCTGCCGTGAAGGGTTTCATGGCCAAGGCTTACGTGACGCCCGAACTGGTCGGCATGTTCTCCAGCTACCAGGTCAATGTTCCGCAGCTTTATGCTGACGTCGATCGGGCCAAGGCCCGCCAGCTGAACGTTCCGCTGACGGAAATCTTCAACACGCTGCAGATCTATCTCGGCTCGGTCTATGTCAACGACTTCAACAAGTTCGGACGAACCTATTCCGTGCGTGTTCAGGCCGATGCCGACTACCGCGCTCAGGCTGAAGACATCGGCAAGCTGGAAGTCCGCTCCAGCTCCGGTGAAATGATCCCGCTGTCGGCAGTCCTGAACGTCACCTCAAGCGCCGGCCCGGAACGCGCCATGCGCTACAATGGCTTCCTCTCGGCCGACATCAACGGCAATACGGCACCCGGCTATTCATCCGGCCAGGCCCGCGCCGCTGTTGAGCGCATTGCGGCAGAAACACTGCCTGCAGGCGTGACCTTCGAATGGACGGAATTGACCTATCAGGAGATCATTGCCGGCAATACCGGTATCCTGATCTTCCCGCTGTCGATCCTGCTGGTCTTCCTGGTGCTGGCAGCCCAGTACGAAAGCCTGACGCTGCCGTTGTCGATCATCATGATCATTCCGATGGCGCTTCTGGCGGCACTGGGCGGGGTCTGGCTGACGGCAGGCGACAACAACGTCTTCACCCAGATCGGTCTGATCGTGCTGGTCGGGTTGTCAGCCAAGAATGCCATTCTGATCGTCGAGTTCGCCCGGGAACTGGAGTTCGAGGGGGCGACGCCGTTCGACGCCGTCATCAAGGCCAGCCGCCTGCGCCTGCGCCCGATCCTGATGACCTCGATGGCCTTCATCATGGGTGTCGTACCGCTCGTCATCTCGACTGGTGCCGGTGCTGAAATGCGCCATGCCATGGGGGTCGCTGTGTTCTCCGGCATGATTGGCGTGACGCTGTTCGGTCTGTTCCTGACGCCGGTCTTTTACACGCTAGTGCGTGCGATGACCGGAAACAGGCCGCTGAAGAAGAGCGGACAAACCGTCCCTCACGAAACGGCCTCGGTAACGCAACTGCATACCCAGCCGCTCTTGCCCGGACTTGAAGCCGCCGAATAGACGGTCGAGCAACTCAACGAAAAACGGCGCCGCAACCAGCGGCGCCGTTCCTATTTCAACCGATGCCAGACGGGTTAAAACTCTTCCCAGTTCTCCTGAGTAGGCACCGCATTCCCGGAAAAAGCGCGCATCACCTGCCCTGCCATCTTGCGGGCCGGCGAAGCCACCGGCCGGGAATAATGTCCAGCCTCCACCGCGCGCGGGGCGTTCGTCTGCTGGCCGACCCGAAACTGGCCAAGCAGCGAGAACAGAGCCTCCGCTTCGCGGGCCAGACTGTGGCTTGCCGCCGTCGATTGTTCCACCATCGCCGCATTCTGCTGTGTGCCCTGGTCCATGGCATTCACGGACTGGTTGATCTCCTTCAACCCGGTCGCCTGCTCCCGCGCGCCTTCGACAATGGCGACGACGTTGGTGTTGATCTCCTGGACCTGCTTGACGATTTCCTCAAGAGCCTTGCCGGTTTCGCCGACCAGCGAAACACCGCTTTTCACCTGTTCGCCCGAGGTGTTGATCAATGCCTTGATTTCCTTAGCGGCTTTGGCCGATCGCTGGGCCAGTTCGCGCACTTCCTGGGCAACGACAGCAAAGCCCTTGCCGGCATCACCGGCGCGCGCTGCCTCCACTCCCGCATTCAGCGCCAAGAGGTTGGTCTGGAAGGCGATATCATCGATGACGCCGATAATGTTGGAGATTTCCCGTGACGAGGTCTCGATTTCCCCCATCGCCGTAATGGCATTGCGCACCACGGCTCCGGACCGCTCCGCATTGGCGCGTGTCGCGGCAACCAGATGACCGGCCTCCTCCGCCCTGCGGCTGGAATCCGCGACGGTGGTAGTGATTTCCTCAAGTGCTGCGGCTGTCTCCTCGACAGAGGCGGCCTGCTGTTCTGTTCGTTTCGACAGATCGTCGGCCGCGGAGCGGATTTCCGTCGAGCCTGCGGCAATCGCCTGCGCATTGGAACCAACGGAATGCATCGCTGACCGCAACTTGCCCACGGCGTCGTTGAAGTCGTGGCGCACCTTTTCCATGGTTGGAACGAAGGGATTGTCGAGTTTCTGAGTCAGGTCGCCATCGGCCAGGTTTTTCAATGCTTTGGCGAGCATCCCGACTGCGCCCATGCGCTCGGTCACATCCGTCGCAAGCTTCACGACCTTATAGACCTTGCCCTTGCCGTCAACGATCGGGTTGTAGGCTGCCTGGATCCAGATTTCCTTGCCGCCCTTGCCGAAACGCCGGAATTCATTGGCAGTAAATTCGCCGCGCCCAAGCCCCTCCCAGAACTGCCGGTATTCCTCCGTCTGCACATAGGCGGGATCACAGAACATCCGATGATGCCGGCCTTGAATTTCCTGCAACTGATATCCCAACGCACCGCAGAAGTTTTCATTGGCGGTAATGATTTCGCCGGTCGGGGTAAACTCGATCACCGCCTGCGAGCGGGAAACGGCATTCAGCTTGCTGGCATCCTCCATCGCTTTCTGGCGGACGGCGGTGATGTCGGTTGCGAACTTTACTACCTTGTAGGGCTTGCTGCCGCGGAAGACCGGGTTATAGGAAGCCTCGATCCAGATCTCGCGGCCGCTCTTGGTGACACGTTTGTACTGCTGCCGGTCAAATTCGCCACGGCCGAGCCGGGCCCAGAATTCGCGGTATTCCACACTGCTTGCTTCCGCCGGATCGACAAAAATCCGGTGATGCTTGCCTCTGATCTCCCCAAGCTCATAGCCCAACGCCGAACAGAAATTCGGATTGGCATTGAGGATATTACCGTTGAGATCGAATTCGATAATCGCCTGCGACGTATGCATCGCGGCTAGAACAGCCGCGGCATCACCGCCAAAACGTGGGAAAAGCTTGCCCATTCAACGCCTCCTTCGGCATCCGCTCAATTTTCATGCGCCATTTGGGCGCAACAATGGGCACGCATCGGCTGATCAGCGCCGCGAATGTCCGTTTATCCGATATCTCGTATGACCCTGACTCTGGTGATCGCCGTATGTCCGAAAGACAGCAGCGTGCCGGTCAGGTTTCTGTGAAAGACATGCCGATCTTCCCGGCTTGTGCATCAGCGTCATGCTCGAACATTCTAATATTCGAATGCACGATACAACTATTGGTATAATTATTAAAATAAGAATTAATAAGTCGGGCAATTTCTAAGCATATAACATCTTCTCTGCCTTCGAATGCAGAGCTGCCCTTCACTTTTCAAATTACGCAAAATATTGTTTTTATATATATTTTCACAGAATTTGGCAGAACCAATCCCGCAATGGGAGAAAGTTCCAAGTATTTAATTCCGCGACATCACAAGGCCGCGTCAGTATCGCCGGAAAATACAATCTTTAATTGATTTTGTGACTCATCATATCTGGCTAAACCCAAGTCCACTTTTTTGCAATCGGCGGGACGGGAGCGCGTGCAGCATCTGCTCGCGCTCCCGCTCGATCAACGCTCCGCGTAAATCCCGTAAAGGATCGGCATCAAACCGACCAGCGCCTCAAAGCGGGCGAAGGATTTTCGCTCGGGGACTGTCCAGCCAGTTTCCGCCAGCGCCGACAGACGCGGGAAGACAAGCCGGTCGAATACGCCACGATCGGTCATCGGCTCCGACCAGATGCAGCATTGCACGCCGGACAGCCGCTTCTTCTGCTCTTCGCTCCAGCCTTCGATCGGATCAAACGTGTAGAGTTTCTCCGGATCTGACCAGCCCGCCCAGCTAGCGCCTGGTTCCGACCATGCCTGACTGTTGGCCATGTCTAGGTAATAGACCTGGCCGGGGCAGACGACCATATCATAGCCTTCCCCCGCCAAGGCAGCAGATGCTTCGACCGTCCGCCAGCCGAACAGCAGCGACTGCCCCTTGTCGATGACATTACCATGCGCTGCCTCCTGCCAGCCCCCGGTGATGCAGCCGCGCGAGGCCAGGAAGCCCTGCACGCGTGCAAGGAACTCCGCCTGCAGCACAGCGGCGCCTGATCCGTCGATCTCGTCGGCGCCGTGTGTATTGGTAATGACGTTCAGCCGCGCGGCATGCGCCGTTGCCATACCCTCTCCGCTGACATCACGCAGACGGGCGAGCGCTTCAGGCGACCCCGACCACGCACCGAGCGGTACTTCGTCGGCGCCGATATGGATAATCTTGGACGGAAACAGCTCGATCAGTTCGTCAAAGATCGTTTCGAGAACCCGGTAGGTTTCTTCCCGGGCCGGATTGATACAATTATCCGGGAAGCCCTGAACGGAATAGTAGCTGCCCTTCTCCTGCGGGTCACGCAGTTCCGGGATGGCCTGCTGCATGGCGTAGCAATGTCCGGGCACATCGATTTCCGGAATCACCTCGATGCCCAACGCACCCGCCAAGGCGACGATCTGCCGGATGGCAGCCTTGGTGTAATAACCACCGGTCACCTGCGGACCGGAGCCGAGCAGCGGCGGAATTTTCAGACCATGGCCGCGCCATGCGCCGACCTCCGTCAGGGCCGGATAGGCATCGATCTCGACGCGCCACGCCTCGTCGTCGGACAGATGCCAATGAAAGCGGTTCAGCTTGTTCCAGGCCATGATGCGCAGGAACTGCTCGATCTCCGCTGTGCTGTAAAATTGCCGGGCGACATCGAGATGTACACCGCGCCACGACAGCGCCGGTTCATCGGCGATCTCGCCGGATGCAGGAAACAGGAAGGTCTCGGGATGAAGCCGCGCGCCGCGCAGAATCTGCCCAAGCGTGATCAACCCGTAAAGGAAACCGGCGCGAGCGCGCGCTGATATCGTTACCCCGGATGTGGAGAACGTGATGCGATATGCGTCCGGCGCAAGGCCGTCGGCTGAAGCAAAGGAGACAGGAAAACCACCTTCGGCAGCAGGACGGACAATCCCTTCGACCGGAAAGAGACCGTCCGAAAGCACCGCGAATGCCTCTGCAGCAGCCCCAGCCTCGCCACCTTCAGCCTGCAGAGCAAGCCCGGTGGGAGGCGCCAGCCTACCGGAAACCGAAACGGCATTCGGCCAGGGCACAACGGATACCGTCACCGGCGCAACCTTCGGAACCGGATAGACCACGGCACCACGTGTCAGCGCGGCGTTGTCCCCCTTCGCCCGGGTCGGGGCAACACTGACCGGCACCGTATTGTTGTCAGCAAGCACAACATAACCGGCATTGGCACCATCGGTCCAATGCTTGGGGTGATAGCTCATGCCATGCGCCTTGATGGTCCAGGTCTCTCCGGGCTTGAGCACAAAGCCATCCAGCGGCGCAAATTCCGAGTGGTTCGACAGCCGCTTCAACAAACGTCCGCCTTCAATGGTGGCTTCCGGATCGATGCGGGCCGGACCTGAAACACAAAGCTTGAAACCTTCAAGCGACTGGTCGGTATTGTTGGTCAAGGTCAGCGTATAGACAGGATTTTCATCCTGCCCCGCGGGCACCCAGAATGTCTCCAGCTGGTACTTTGTCTTGCTTGCTATCGTCATCATATCCTCCAGAAAACGGTCATTCGGCGCTGTTGAGCAGCCCGGCATAGACACCGGGGGCGGAATTCGGGATCGGCGCAGCACCCACCGTCCGCTCGTAAAAAGCCGATGGCCCGACATCGCCGATGATGGCGTAACCGTAGCCCATGACTTTCAAATCCAACAGACTGGCGAGAAGTAGGGCATGGCCGATACTCTCGCCGCGCGCCGCCTCATCGACCCCGGTCGGTCCAAAAAAACCGCGGGCAATCGATTCATGACAGGCAAAACCAATCAGCTTTTGCGCCCGGGTCGCCAAGAAACAGGTCGGTGGCTGGCGGGCGAAAGCCACTGCCGTCTCGCTCGCCCAACCGGAGCCGAACTTCTCCCGCACCCAGCCGGTAGCCAGTTCGAATTCCGGGGCAAGCGCACGCCGGATGGTGACCCCTGCGTTTTTCATGCGCGCGTTCAGTTCCGGAATCGGCTTAACCAGTGAAAGATTGACCAGATAATCCATGTGTTGAACCCTGTGCTATGACGTTTGCGATAGAAGGGGATATGAAAGATAGGATTCTCGCCTGCCTACCTTGCAAGCTTGAGACTACGAACATCAGAATATCCTGCGTGATTTGGAGCGAAGCAAGACGCCCACCCCTTTGATTTCGCAGCCATGGGAAAACGCCACGCCTCATGGAGGCCCGGACGCCGATTCCCTGGATCACAGCATGACGAGCCCTCCCAGGTTTCGCTCCCCGATCATTAAGTCAACTTATTGGACTTAACCTAGTTTGCGAATTCGAGACCTGTCAACAGACCGGTTTGGCAAGATCGATTGGGGAACTAAGACATGCCTTGTCATGAATCGCGCAAATTTGCCAAGACCGGCTGAGCGAGCCGGAAATTTACCTTAAGTTAAGAAAGCGTTAATTTCGCCCTTTATAGCAGTGACTTGTCTCCAGCTTTCGCGCAAATTGCAGGACGGAGAAAAGTGCGAACGTAAACAGAAGAGGAGCGCACCACCATGTCGACCCTCCAGATTGCGGCGCTGGCTTACGCCTTGACCACCTTTATTTATCTCGTGCCAACTTATATCGAAGGCGAGCGAGCCGGCGGCCAATGGTCGATCTACCGCGTAGCGGGCCTGGTTCTCTGCTTTTTCTGGCCTTTGCTGACGGTCCTTTTCATCTGCAAGGCCGTAGCCGGCACTTCCAGACCAAAATTCGTCTTTAGCGATCCTGCCATTCCGGGGCAAAACAGCACAGCCAACCGCTCGCCTGATTAAGAAGAGACGCATCAGCCACCGTCGTTGCGGATTAATTGACCATAGTGCCGGACAACGTCACCAGGTTAAAAATCTTCTGGCGCTCACAAAATCCACCCAAGATTGCATAGACTTAGCAGAAATCGACCCGATCAAGCGTCGAAATCGCCCTGAAAAGACGCGACGGCGCGTGATAAATTGCATTTCCCAAGTCAACAGGGGCCAACCTTTCATTGCTTAGAACTTTAATAAAAAGCCGGAACTACTCTTAAATCAATTTTTACCGTGAGACCAAATACCGGAAATCGCTTCTGAATTCTGGTCCAGATTAACACATCACGGACGCTTTTCAGGCAATATGCGGCTTCCAGGGCAAGTCGGGGATTTTGCTGCATGTGCGGATTTGGCGGATACTTCGGAGATGGCGTCGCGCCTCATGATGCGCAGCCGTTGCTGCAGCGCATGGTTGCCGCGATTGCACATCGCGGGCCGGATGAGCAGGGCATCTTTACCGCACCCTCCGTCGGGCTCGGCCATGTACGCCTGTCGATTGTCGGCCTGGGCGACGGCCAGCAGCCGATGACGCATTCCAGCGGCGATTTCACCATCGTATTCAACGGCGAGATTTTCAACTATGTCGAACTGCGCGAGACGCTGAACGCGCAGGGCCATGTGTTCCGCACCGGCAGCGATACCGAAGTCATCCTGCACCTTTATGAGCGCATGGGGCTGGATTGCATGTCCTTGCTCAACGGCGATTTTGCCTTTGCGATCTGGGACGCATCCACACAACGCATGATCATTGCCCGCGACCGCATGGGCGTCCGCCCGCTCTTCTATACAATGGTCGGGAAAAACCTCTATTTCGCCTCGGAAGTGAAGGCCCTGCTGCAGGTGCCGGGCGTTCGCGCTGAGATGGACCCCTTCGCGCTGGATCAGATCTTCACGCTCTGGGCGCCGATTGCACCCCGCACCGCCTTTCGCGACATCTTTGAACTAGAACCCGCGCATCTGCTGATTGCGGAGAAGGGCGAGATGTCGATTAAGCCTTACTGGCAGCTGCAATATCCGGATATGGGCGAGCCAGCCGCCTACACGGACGAGCGCGCCGCCGCCGAAGAACTCCGCGACCTGCTGACCGATGCGACACGTATCCGGATGCGGGCTGATGTTCCGGTCGGCTCTTACCTCTCCGGCGGCCTTGATTCATCGATCGTCTCGGCGCTGGCAGCCCCCATGGCGTCAGGCGGACTCTCGACGTTTTCGGTCACCTTCGGAAGTGCCGAACATGACGAGAGTGCTTTCCAGCACCAGATGGCGCAGGCTCTTGGCACGCATCATCACGCAGTTGCCAGCGGCGAAGGCGATATCGCCCGAGTGTTTCCCGAAGTAATCCGCTTTACCGAGCGCCCGATCCTGCGCACCGCCCCTGCACCGCTCTATCAGCTGTCCGGTCTTGTCCGCGAAAAGGGCCTGAAGGTCGTCCTGACCGGCGAAGGTGCCGACGAGGTATTTGCCGGCTATGATATTTTCAAGGAGGCTCGCGTCCGCCGCTTCTGCGCCCGCCAGCCGGGTTCGCGGATCAGGCCGCATCTGTTCCGCAAGCTCTACGCCTATCTGCCGGGGTTGAAGCAGCAATCGGCCGAATATCTGGCCGCCTTCTTCGGGGCCGGCGCCGACAGTATGGACGATCCGCTGTTTTCGCACCGGCCGCGTTTGCGCGGGACCGCCGCCGCCAAGCTGTTCTTCTCAGGCGATCTACGCCAGACGCTTGACGGCTATGACGCCGCCGCAGAAATGGTTTCGCGGCTGCCGCAAGACTTTGGCCGCTGGCACCCATTGCATCAGGCGCAATATCTCGAAAGCCGTTTCCTTCTGCCGGGCTATATTCTGTCAAGCCAGGGTGATCGCATGGCGATGGCGCATGGCATCGAAGGCCGTTTCCCGTTCCTCGACCATCGCCTGGTCGAATTCGCCACCCGGCTGCCGCCCGAAATGAAGCTCAAGGGACTGGTCGAAAAACACATCCTGCGGGAAGCGACAAAAGACCTTCTCCCGGAGACCATCGGGCGCCGGACCAAGCAGCCCTATCGGGCACCGGACAGCCAGTCCTTCGTCGGCGGCAACGAACGGGACTATGTCCGCGACGCCTTCAGCGAGCGCAGCATCACGGCATCCGGCCTTTTCAACCCGAAGGCCGTTTCGAAGCTTTACGAGAAATGCAGCGAGAAGCCGGCTTCCGGCTATCGTGACAATGTCGCCTTCGTCGGCATCCTATCAACCCAACTCTGGCAAAACACATTTTCAGCCACCAAGGCGCTTAGCACCAAGGCGGCCTGATCTTTATCTGAGGAAAAACATATGACCCAACCTATCAAGGACAGCATCAAGGCCTTCATCATCGAGAACTTCCTGTTTGGCGACGCGTCCTACGACCTTCAGGACGAGGCATCGTTGATCGAAAACGAAGTCATCGATTCCACCGGTGTTCTCGAACTCGTCGCCTTCATCGAGGATCAGTTCGGTTTCGTCATGGCCGACGCGGATATCGTCCCCGCCAATCTCGATTCCGTGGCACGCATCACAGCCTTTGTTGCCAAGCACGCCCAGCAGCCCGCACTCAACAAGATGTCGGCCTGACACGATCAGGCGACGGGAGACAGACGATGCGCGTCGAAGAATTTCTGCAGAACAGCGCCCGCATGAACGGCGCGAAGACAGCGTTGGTGGCCGGCGACAAGCGCTTTACCTATGCGGAATTCGACGCGGCAGCCGGACGGCTGGCTTCGTCGCTTGCCGCGGACGGAATCGTGCGCGGCGACCGCATCCTCGTCTTCATGAACAATTGCTGGGAAGCAGCGGTCTCGCTTTTTGCCATCCTGAAAGCTGGCGCCACTGCCGTGCCGGTCAATCCATCGACCAAGGCCGACAAGCTCGCCTACATGATTGGAAACTGCGAAGCGGCAGGTATTCTGACCCAAGGTAAACTGCTGCCCATCGTCTCTGAAGCGCGGGCGATCGAACCACGGCCGCTGTTTGTCGCATCGACGAAATTCAGAGGCGCTGGCCCCGGCGACGGCATTGCTGATTTCGAGGCCTGTCTTGCAGTCACTGAAACCGATGTCAAACATCACGGTATCGACGTCGATCTGGCGCTTTTGATCTACACCTCGGGTTCGACCGGACGCCCGAAGGGCGTGATGATGACGCATCGGAATGTCGAAGCAGCGGCAACCTCGATCACCACCTATCTGGAAAATAGGGCCGACGACATCATCCTGAATGTCCTTCCGCTCGCCTTCGATTACGGCCTCTACCAGCTGCTGATGGCCGTCAAACTCGGCGCAACCATCGTGCTCGAGGCCTCGTTCGCCTTCCCGCAGGCCATCTTCGACCGTATCCGCGAAGAAAACGTCACCGGCTTCCCGCTGGTGCCGACCATGGCCGCGATGATCCTGCAGATGCGCGATCTAGAACCGGATTTCCTGCCGAGCCTGCGTTACATCACCAATACCGCAGCCGCGCTGCCTCCGGCCCATATCGCCCGCCTGCGCGAACTGTTTCCGCGCGCAACGGTCTATTCGATGTACGGCCTAACCGAATGCAAGCGCTGCACCTACCTGCCGCCGGCAGAACTCGATCGCCGCCCCGGCTCGGTCGGCATTGCCATCCCCAATACCGAAGCTTTCGTGGTCGATGACAATGGCCAGCGCGTGGCGCCTGGCGTCCCCGGTGAGCTGGTGATCCGTGGCCCGCACGTGATGCAGGGCTACTGGCGCAATGACGAGGCGACCAGCAAGATGCTGCGCGCCGGACCCAACCCTTGGGAAAAGGTGCTCTACACCGGCGATCTCTTCCGCACCGACGAGGAAGGCTTCCTCTATTTCGTCGGCCGCAAGGACGATATCATCAAGACCCGTGGGGAGAAGGTTGCGCCGAAGGAAGTCGAGACGGTGCTGCACGCCCATCCGGGTATCGCCGAGGCGGTCGTCATCGGTCTGCCTGATCCGGTCCTTGGCCAGGCGATCGCAGCCATCGTCGTTCTCTCCGATCCGGCGTTGACGGACCGCGAGATCATCAAGCATTGCGCGGCCCATCTGGAAGATTTCATGGTTCCGCGTCTCATCGAATTTCGCGACGAACTCCCTAAAACAGATACCGGCAAGGTCAGCCGCAGGCTCGCCGCAGAAACACTGGAGGCTGCCGAATGAACATGCATAGCGCCGAAACCACCGCCGTATTCTCAGCAGCGACGCTGGCAATCGACCCGGCCAAGGAAACCGACAAGATCGTCGCAGCGCTACGTGAGCAATTGCGTGGCCCCTTGCGCAAGCGTGGCCTCGTTCTTGGTCTTTCCGGCGGCATCGACAGCAGCGTCTGCGCAGCTCTGGCCGCCCGCGCAGTCGGCGCCAAGAACGTCTATGCGCTGTTCATGCCGGAAAACGATTCCGATCCGGATAGCCTGCGCCTCGGCCGGAAGATCGCCGAAACCTTCGGCATTGACAGTGTCGTCGAAGATATCGGCCCGTCACTACAGGCCATGGGCTGCTACGATCGTCGCGACGCCTTCATCCGTGAGCTGGTTCCGGAGTATACCAGCGCCTGGGCCTCGAAGATCGTCATTTCCAGCGCACTCGAAGGCGATGGCTACAACATTTCCTACCTCGTCGTGCAGGACCCGGACGGCAAACAGACGAAGCTGCGGATGACGCCATCCGTCTACCTCGGGATCGTCGCTGCCACCAACATGAAGCAGCGCACCCGCAAGCAGCTCGAATATTTCCATGCCGACCGGCTGAACTATGCCGTCATCGGCACGCCGAACCGGCTGGAATATGACCAGGGCTTTTTCGTCAAGAACGGAGACGGCGCCGCCGACGTCAAGCCGATCGCCCATCTCTACAAGACCCAGGTCTATCAGCTGGCCGCCTATCTCGGTGTGCCGGAGGAAATCTGCAGACGTCCGCCGACGACAGATACCTATTCGCTGCAACAGACACAGGAGGAGTTCTACTTCTCCCTGCCCTATGATCGGATGGATCTCTGCCTTTACGGCCTCAACAATAATCTGCCAGCAGAAACCGTTGCAGCCGCCGCCGGCCTGACCGCCGATCAGATGTCGCGCGTCTGGGCCGATATCACTGCCAAGCGCAAGGCGACGCGCTACCTGCACCTTGCGCCGCAACTGGTCGAACCGGTGAGCGAAATCGCGCCAAAATAATCCGCGACAGGATAAGCGGCGGCGAGCGTGTCAGTCGATATCGCCCGCTGCCAGCCGGCTCCAGTGTTCACCGGCAAGCCCGTTGAAAAACCCTTCGCCATTCTGGAAGGCCTGAAGGATTTCGGGATCCTTGGCATGGATGACACTTGAGGCGATATGGGTGAACGAGATACGGCGCCCGAGCATGGCTTCAAGAAGCGCCGGCTGGGTACGGCCGCGCAGCGCAACCAGACCCCGCCCTGCGGCATGTGCAATCAGGCAATCGATAACCTGGCGCTCCTGACCGGGGATCGACAGGATCTGCAGAACCCTGCCGATGCGCCCTGCATCTCCGTGATAGACGAAAGCTCCGATGACAGCGCCGGTCCGAGCTTCGACCTTGCAGAAATTGACCGCACCTTCGGCTCTCGCGTGCTTTGTATCCTGCAAAATATAGGCGAGTTGCTCGCTGGAAAAATCAGGCCGCAACAGGTACCGCGCGGTCAAGCGGACAAACAGTTCGGCAAAGTCGTCAGCAGACACATCGCTTGTCTTGAAACTGCCGTGCCCGTTCCAGGTTGCCGGAATCCCGGACCACCGCAGATCGTCGGAACGCATGCGCCGGAGCAGAATATCATCAGTCTTGCGCGCCAGCGGCCGCAGAAAACGAGCGGCGCTGATGCGGCTCATGCCAAGCTCCGTAAAGAACCCGGCCGGCCGGATGATGCGCAGCCAGTCGAGACTGTATTGCGGCAGGGCCAACCCACGCAGCTTCATCCACATTGCGGCCGACACCTCGCTCGCCGTTTCGCTGAACGACAGGTCCTGCGGGCCGGCGAGAAATGCCTTGAGCAGCCGCGCACCCGCCAGCGGATCGGCGTCCCGCCCCTCGACCATCAGCGAGCCGCAAATCGCCGCCCGCAATTGCCGGCCCTGAAACGTCATCGGCAAACCCGTGGCGCCGACGAAGCCGGTCATCTCGCCGCCGTCACTCAAATGAACGAGTGAGGCGATACCGATATCCTGGCCTGGCGCATCGAGATAAAAATGCCGGAGATAATCTGCCAGACCCTTGCCGGGCGGAACCTTTGGATCGCGGAAGACACGTTGAAACATCCCTGCCAGAGCCGGGATATCGGAGCTTTGCAACGCGCGGATTTCACTCATCGGCTTTTCGGGTTCCGGCAGAAGGTTTTGCAGGCAGGCTCGGTGCAGACGCGTTACGCATCGGACCGTTTCTGGACGAAAGCGACACGCGGAAGACCACCTGCATCCTCGGCGAAGGCCGCCGGTTCATATCCCCGCGCGCGGGCAAGCAATGCGGCCGCCTGCCGGTGCTGCCCTTCGCCGAATTCGAAAGCCAGCCAGCCGCCGGGCTTCAGAAAAGCAAGCGCATCACGGACAAGACGCTGATGAATGGAGATACCATAGGGTCCACCGTCGAAGGCCTCGCGCGGCTCGTTGTTGAGAAGATGCGCGCTATCGCCTTCGAGGCGTTGGGTAGAGATATAAGGAGGGTTGCAGACGATGAGATCGATCTTGCCTTCGAGGTCCTTGCCGGCAAGGCCGCCGAAGAGATCACCCTGGACAACCCTGAGGCGATCGGTAACTCCGCAGCGTTCGGTATTTCGCTTCGCAAGACTTACAGTCTCGTCGGTCAGATCGCATGCCCAGAGCTGGGCTGAAGGGCTGTGCGTGGCAATTGCCAGGGCGAGGTTGCCGGAACCGCAGCACATGTCGATCACCAACGGACTTTCAGCCCGTCCCTCGATCAATCCAAGCGACGTGCGTCCCAGAAGCTCCGTTTCTTCCCTCGGAACGAGCACACCGGGAGCCAGTTCGAGATCAACTCCCATGAAACGATGCAGCGGCGCTCCGTTCCGGTCCTCAACGCGTGCTTTGTCCATCACCAGCGCAACTCCAACCTGCAATCCCCAAAACCTTCTGCAATCAATACCGTAGCGAAGTAAACATAAACTGAAATCAATTCAGCAATGGCAAGCGTTAACCTCAATATGAATTCTTGGACGGCTCAGGCGCAAATTCACGGTGAAATTAACGACCTTTGCAGTGAATGAACGTATTGTCGGACAACCGGAAATCTAATGAAACTGACGCACCTGCAACTTTGACGTTTTCGCTCAATTTGCCGTGGTTGTTACCGCTGCACCCAAACGGAACCTCATTGACTGCAAGAGGAGAACACCAACGGTGACAGCGGACGCTTTTCACGCGCCCAAGCAGCGGATGCTGATGTCGATGGTCATGTCTTACATGGCCTCCGGCGGCAGCCTCATCTTGAGTTCGGCTGCCCAGCTGCTCACCTTCGCCATTCTCGCTCGCTCACTCGGCGTCAACGAGTTCAGTGTCTTCGTCGCCGTTACCGCGGTTTGCAACATTGCCGTCCATCTCTGCGGGCTCGGCGGCATGGAATGCCTGGTCCGGCGTGTCGCGCGTGATCCCGCAATGTATCCGGTCATGCTTGGCCACAATATCATCCTGACGGCGATCAGCGGCGTAGCACTCGTCCTGCTCGGCGTCGCTATCTTGCCGTTCTTCTTCGCGCTTTCGCCCGATCCGTCGCTCAACCTCCTCGACATGACGCTGATGTTGATCACCAACATCATTTTCGTACGCATCATTGTCCTGACCGAGCAAATCTTCATCGGTCACTCCAATTTCGTCTCAGCCAACATGACCGTCGTCAGCTTTGCAATTGCACGCACCATCACTGCAGCGCTTGCCTGCCTTGCATTTGGTGTCTCGACAGTCGCCGAATGGGCAGTCTGGCAATTTGCCTGCCACGTTCTGGTTGCAGCCTTCTGTATCCGGGCACTGGCAAAACTAGGCCGGCCAAAGTACGAGATCGTTCGGGAAGAATTGCCGC
Organism: Rhizobium sp. Root1334; assembly: GCF_001426665.1. GTDB lineage: Bacteria > Pseudomonadota > Alphaproteobacteria > Rhizobiales > Rhizobiaceae > Pararhizobium. The sequence goes on from NZ_LMEY01000004.1 coordinate 158,077, forward strand.
TCGGCATGTATTTCAGCATTCCCTTCATTTTGCGTGCGATCCGCCAGAATGCCGACCTTTTGACGCTGAGCCTTGTCACGACGGCCGAAATCGTTGCCAGTTACAGCGTCGCCCGCCGGATTCTCGAAAGCAGCTATCTCTCCGTCGAGGCCTTGAACCGGTTGATGTATCCCGGCTCTGCACGGGCAGCCGCCAATGGTCTTCATAAGGCGATGGATCGCATTCGCAAGGTGCTTTTTGCTGCAACCGGCATCAGCCTGGCAGCGGCGGCAACCGTATTCCTCCTGGCGCCGTTGCTGCCATATCTGTTCGGCCACGAATATCTGACGCTCGTGTCCTTCGTCCGCAATCTCTGCTGGGTCGTCATACCGCTCGGCATGTGGTCGATTGCCGTCGAAGCCCTCGGGGCCGCCGGATATCATGCGGCGCGCGCCAGTGTCATGGGTCTTGGCAGCATTCTGGGCGCAGCCCTTGCCGCCTGGGCAACCTGGTACGCCCCCCCGATGGGAACTGTCGTTTCATTCTATGTGATCGAGATTTCAATGGTAGCCGTCGCCTGGACGGTCTTCTTCCGCTACGCGAAGAAGGATGAGCTAAAAGATAATACCGGGGCAGCCCTTATATAAATACGCTTTAGGTACTTAGAGAATATTGACCGATATCCCGTAAATAAACTGGCGTAATAGAGCCGGATATGAAGAGTGTGACATGACACCCGCTGCGGAAAATGCTTTGAGACAACCCACCGAACTCTCCGCCGCGCCTTCCGGAGAGGGACGGCAGAGGCCCAATACTGGCGCGGTTCGCGCAATGGAACGCTCGGATCTTCCGGCGATCGCCGATCTGTTCACCCGGACCTTCCGCAAGAACAACCAGGCGACGGACAGCCAGCTGGCTGGCTATCTCGAAACGGTTTTCTTCAGCAGCCCTCTCTACACGCCGGATGTGGGTAGCCTCGTCCACCTGAACGAGACATCGACGATCGACAGCGCTATCCTGGCAATGCCGGTGGAATTCATCGTTCATGGCCGGCCGGTAACCGCCAGAGTACTTTGTGCGTTCATGGCCGAGGGAAAGTCCGGCGCGGCCGGGGCTGCCCGTCTTGCCCGCATGCTGCGCGCAGCACGCCAGGATTTCTGCTTTACCGACAACGCATCACCCGTCAGCGCCGACCACTGGGTTGCCGGCGGCGGGCTGGTCCTGCCTGTTCAAAGTCTCGAATGGCACCGCACATTCCGCCCGGCCGCAGCCGCGCTCGACATGGCTCGCCGCAGGGTGAAACTGCTCGCCAAGCTGCCCCTCCAGGGGCTTGCCCGAATTGCGGACCGCTTCGTGCGCCGCTCGAGAACCTCGTTCGCGGCGGCACCCCAGGATGGCGTCACGAGCACGCCGATTTCGCTGCCGCAGCTCATGGAACAGGCGCAGGTGATGATGGAGCGCTTCTCGGTCCATCCGGTCTTTTCCAAACCGGAATTCGATTGGCTGGTCGCTGCCGCGAAACTGAATACCTCGCTTGGCGAACTTCAATGCCGCAGCATCACGGATGCGCAGGGCAAGATCATCGGCTGCTATCTGTATTTTGGCGCGGATGGCCGCAACGCCGTGGTCATGAACGTCTTTTGCCACGAGCGTCAGGAAGCGCTCGTGGTCGCTCAAATTTTCGCGGATCTCGACAACCTGGGATATGCAAGCGCGCAAGGAATGGCGCAGCCCTTCCTGACACAGGCGGTGCTGCGGCAACGCCATCTGGTCCACAAGCACACCGGATATTTCTGCCTGGTGACACGCCACGCCGACCTGAAGGAAGCGGCCATCGGCGATGGGTTCTATGCCGGTGGTCTCGCTTCGGAAAGCTGGAGCCGGCTGCTGCACGATTTCTAGTCCGCACACTCCGTATGCGGGTGCTCGCACCCGGCATTTTAACGTCCGGTTTACCATAAGGGGCTATTCATGATGCTCACCTAGAGCACGGCGATAGTCTGTACGGGCTTTAAGCACGCCGCGGAGACAGAACGGATGTATACGCCGAAGGAGCCGGATCTGCGGCAAGCGATGAAGCGCCCGGAAACGGTTGCGCGCTCACGCCCGCGTCCCGGCTCCCTGCTTGACCTGGTCTCCGGCGACGACGAGGATTTCCGCCCAGCGTATCACGCCTCCGCAGCCGCTGAGACAGCACGCGCGACATTTTCGCCAAACCGGCAACAGGCCGTCATCGCCGAACAGATCAACGCACGCCCCACGCCCGTCAAAGGGCAGATCATGGGATATGTCGCGGCTCTTCGCGCCATCGGTCCCGATGACGTTTTCCATTGGCTCAAGGATGGCCTGCTCTGGATCATCGGCGCAACGGTCCTGTGCGTGGCCGCAGCTTTTGTCTATGCGATGGCTGCCCAGCCGCGCTACACCGTCTACACCGACCTCGTCATCGATCCGTCCAATCTGCAGGTGGTCAGTGACGACGTATTCGGCTCCAATCCGTTGCGCGACTCACAATTGCTTGAGGTCGAAAGCAAGTTGCGGATTCTCACATCGCGCAATGTGCTCACCCGCGTCATCGACGGCATGAACCTGACGCAGGACCCGGAATTCGTCAAACCCGGTATCCTTGGAGGCATCAAGGAACTGTTTTCCAGTACCAGCAAGGCCGAAACTCAACAGGCAAAGATGCTCGGCGCGACCCGCGCGCTCGCCGAGCGCGTCGAAGCTCGGCGCGAAGAGCGTTCATTCGTTGTTTCGCTCGGCGTCTATTCCGACAATGCGGAGAAATCGGTGGCGCTGTCCGACGCAATCGTCGATGCGTTCGAAAAAGAAATCTTCGAATCCGCCGCGCAAAGTGCCGGCAGGGTCGCAACGACGCTTAACGATCGCCTGGAAGAGCTTCGGCACAACGTCACCAATGCGGAAGCAAAGGTGGAGGAGTTCAAGCGCCAGAAGGGACTGCAATCCTCCAACGGCGAGCTGGTCAGCACACAGCTTGTTGCCGAGTTGAACACGCAGGTCCTGACGGCCCAGCAGCGCTATATCGAGCTGGAAACCCGATACAAGCAGATGCAGGAAGCAATTTCCACGGGCCGGACCGGCACCGCATCGGTTTTTGCTTCACCGGCAATGACGTCGCTGCGGCAGGATTACGACCAGGCTCTGTTGCAGCTCAACTCGCTGAAACTGACCTACGGTACCCGGCACCCGCGGATCACAGCGGCCAATTCCGACCTGTCGACCTTGAAGGCATCGATTAACAACGAAGCCCGGCGGATCGCCGATACGGCATTTGCAGACGTGAACCAGGCCAAGTCTGCGCTCGCCGCCCTGCAGGGCAAGGCGAACGAACAGCAGACAACCGTCTACATGGATAATGATTCGCAGGTCGAGCTGCGGGATCTGGAGCGCGACGCGCGCGCCAAGGCAGCCCTTTATGAAACGCATCTGACCCGTGCCCAGCAGATTACCGAACAGCAGCAGATCAACACCTCCAATATCCGGGTGATTTCCCGTGCAATGCCGCCGCAATCGCGCAGCTGGCCGCCGCGAACTCTGATTCTGCTTGCCGCCGGAGCGTTTGCCGGTATCGCAATCGGCATCGGACTTGCACTGCTGTTCGGCATTCTTCGGGCTTTGCGCCAACATCAACCACGCACGGGCTGACATGAGGACCGCTTCGCCGGACAATCATACACTGCCGGATGCTGCCGGTATCGGGACCGGTGGTATCGGCGCCGGTCCAGTGCTCTTCATGGCGATCTTCCTGTTCTTCTGGATTTCCATGACACCGTTTGTCGATCTTACCGGCGAAGGTATTCTCGACCCGTCCGCAGGCAATTCGAACCGTCTGAACCAGATCGTCTCGCTCAGCCTGTTTGCCGGTACGCTTTGCTACGGTCTGCTCCATCCGTTGCGCGCGACAATCCTGCAGCCCCGTGCGCTGCTGTTGCCACTGTTCGGCTGGTTCCTGTTCGTTTCGCTGATTTCCAACCATCCCATGCTCGGCATCAAGGCCGTCATCCTGACCGTCATGGCGACCATCAACGCCAGCATCTACCTGCTGATGCCGTCATCGGAGAAGCAATTCGCCAAGATGCTGGCGATCGGCACGCTGATCATGCTGGCGACCGCTTATTACGGCATCGTCTTCAAACCGGAACTGTCGATCCATCAGCTTTCGGAACTGCGCGAACCGATGAACGCCGGTATGTGGCGCGGCCATTTCCCGCACAAGAACAGTGCCGCTGCCGCCATGGTGATTGCAGCCTTCTTCGGCCTTTTCGTCATGAATGCTTGGTCACGGCTGGCCGGGATAACCATCGTCGCCCTCGCCATCATCTTTCTCGTCCACACCGGCGGAAAAACCTCCAGCGCCATGCTGCCCGGCATCCTGATCCTTGCCTGGGTATTCGAGCGTCTGCGGTTTCTGCGCATTCCTATCGCCGTCGGCGGCGTCGCATTGTTCAATCTGTTCGCCGTTGGATCGGCCGTCTTTCGTCCACTTGGCGAGTTTGTCACCTCGCTCGGGATCGATGCCACCTTCACCAACCGGGCCGACATATGGCGCTTCGCCTTCACGGCGCTGGCCGAAAACCCGATCACCGGCTACGGCATCAAGGCATTCTGGCAGACGCAGGAACTGGTCTATAGCGGCGGCTCCGTCGAAACCTGGGCGGTCGCTGCAGCCAACGGCCATAATTCCTATCTCGACATCGCGTTGATGACAGGCATCCCCGGCCTCTTCCTGACCCTGCTCTGGGTCATTTTCCTGCCGCTGCGCGACATCTCCCGCCTGCCTCCGGCCATCGAACATTCGGATCTGACACGGCTTTTCATCCGGGTCTGGCTCTATGTCATTTTCAACGCCGGCCTCGAAAGCCTGTTTTTCGAAGGCGGCAATCTGCTCTGGTTCACCTTCCTCTATTGCCTGTACGGACTGCGTTTCCAATCATCCGCGACGCTGACCGAGAAACGCTTCGCTCCCGCGGAAAGGCCGGCGGCCCATGCCTGACATTTTCAACACGATCACCAATATCGCCGACCGGCTGAACAACCGGCTGATCGGGCAGTTTGCCAGGACACGGCGGCCGATCGCGACAAAGCGACCGATCATTTCCTTCACTTTCGACGACGTTCCCGATACTGCCCTGAGCAGAGGCGCAACCATTCTGGAACAATATGGCGCGCGCGGAACCTTCTATATCGCCGGTGGCCTTGAAGGACGCATCGAGCCGGATCGCCAGTTGATTTCGGCTGACGGCTGCCGTGAACTGTTCGCGCGCGGACACGAGATCGGCTGCCACACGTTTTCTCACCGCAAGGTCAGCACCTTGACCAGCCGGACATTTGCGGATGACCTCACCCGCAACGAAGCCTTCCTGACCGATGCCGGGATCTCCCGTAAGCCCAGCAACTTCGCCTTCCCCTATAATGCGGCGTCACCCCGCCTTCGGCATGTTCTGAAAAAACGCTACACCACCTGCCGGGCAGCAGGCGAGGCGATCAACCGGGGAGCGGTCGATCCTTTCATGCTGAAAGCCGTCGAAATCCGCCAGCCGGAGGACCACGCTCTGGGCCTGACACGGTGGATCGACGATGTTGCGGCCAATCCGGGCTGGCTGATCTTTTTTACCCACGATATTGCCGCCACCCCGACACCCTATGGCTGCCGGCCGGAAACGCTGGAGCGGCTGGTCTCGCACGCCCGCGAACGCCAGTGCGACATTCTCCCCATCTGCGAGGCATTAGGCCGCTTCGGCTGGAAGGAGGCCCACCCTTGACTATCGTCAACCAGACAATCGGCAAGACGACATTGCTGAAGATCAACAACTACTTCTACCGGAGAGGCGGCGCTGAAGCCGTGTTCCTCGATCATATCGCCATGTTTGAAAAGGCCGGCTGGAACGTCATTCCCTTCGCCATGCAACATGAATTGAACCCGCCAAGCCCGTGGTCCGACTATTTCGTTTCAGAGATTGAATACGGCCATGAAACCGGCACGCTGAACAAGATCAAGCAGGTCGCGAATATCATCTATTCCTTCGAGGCGCAGCGCAATGTCAAGCGGCTGATCGAGCGGGTCAATCCGGCGATCGCCCACGCGCACAACGTCTACCATCACCTTTCGCCGGCGATCTTCTCGACATTGAAATCGGCTGGCATCCCGACGGTCATGACGGTTCACGACCTCAAGCTCGCCTGTCCCTCCTACAAGATGCTGCGGGATGCCAAGGTCTGCGAAGACTGCAAGGGCGGCCGCATCCATAATGTCCTTGTGCATCGCTGCATCAAGGGATCGACGGTGCTGAGCACCGTCGTGCTGGCCGAGACCGCGCTGCATCGAAGCCTTGGACTGTACCGCAGTAATCTCGACCGCCTCGTCGTCCCCAGCCGGTTTTACATTGAAAAGCTGGTCGAGTGGGGCTGGCCGCGGGAAAAAATGGTCTACATTCCCAATTTCGTCGATGTCGATGCCTTCGAAACGGAATGGGTGGAGAGCGACTATTTCGCCTTCGCCGGGCGCCTCGCACCGGAAAAAGGGATCGACACGCTGATCCGCGCCGCCGCGCTGTCGAAGCAGAAGCTGGTGATCGCGGGAACCGGGCCGGAGGAAGCCGCATTGAAAGCGCTGGCCGAGACGCTCGAGGCTGATGTCGTATTCGCCGGCTATCTGTCCGGAGACGCGCTGCATCGGTTGATCGGCGAAGCCAAGGCTTTGGTACTGCCGTCCGAGTGGTACGAGAACGCCCCCATCAGCGTGCTCGAAGCCTATGCACTCGAAACGCCGGTCATCGGTGCCAGGATTGGCGGTATTCCCGAGATGATCCTGGAAGGCGAAACCGGTTTGATGGCCATGCCTGGAGATGCGCAGGATCTGGCGGCGGCACTGACAGCAATGGATTCGCGCTCACCCGAAGAACGGCGCGAGATGGGCCGGAAAGCACGGCAATGGATCGCCGTCGAGTTCTCCTCGGCCGCCTATCTGAGGCGGACGACGGAACTCTATAATAGCCTTGGCGCATCCCTGCCGGTGCCCACGCGCCACATCACGCAATCAAATTGATACACTTCTCGGCAATACAACTCATAATTTCAGCCGATATCTACAATTTTAACGGTTATATTTCCGTGATTTCAGCCGTTCGCAGCTAAACCATATCCCAAGGAACCGGGGATGTGGGACTATGAGCAACGAACCGCGAGTTTTCGGGACAGCAGACCGGCAGTCTGAACAGTCAGGCATCGGGAGCATCCTGAACACGATCAGGGAAGGCGTACAAGACGCCGCTGCGGATACACCGGTCGAAATGCCAGCGGAAACCGCGAGCGCGCCGCCAGCGGAACGCATCACGATTGCGCCCGTTCCTCCGTTGAGTGAGACCTCTCTTTTTGAGCCCGCTGAGACGTTCGGAAAGGCGGTGGCGCGTCCCCGCGTCATGATGCTCGGCAGCCGAGGCATCCCCAATGTCCAGGGCGGCGTTGAAAAGCACATCGAGATGATCGGTACCGAGCTTGTCCAGATGGGCTGGGACGTTGACGTTATCGGTCGGCGGCAATACCTGGCCAGCCCATCGGAAAGCGTCTGGAAGGGTATTCGGGTCATTCCGCTGTGGGCGCCCAAGAGAATGGTCCTTGAGGCCATCGGGCATAGCATCGCCGGGGTGTTCTATGCCGCGCGCCAAAGACCCGATGTCCTGCATATCCATGCTGTGGGCCCTGCGCTGGTAGCGCCGCTTGCCCGCCTCTTCGGGCTGAAGGTCATCATTACTCACCATGGCTATGACTACGAACGCCAGAAATGGGGTCGGTTTGCCAAGCGCATGCTGAAGACGGGCGAGGCATTCGGAATGTATGCCTCTAACGGGCGCATTGCGATTTCGCAGGAAATCGTTCGTGCCATGCGGAAAGAATACGGTGTTGCCGTCGATTTTGTCCCGAACGGCGTCTCTGTGCAACCGAAGATCAGCACCACCGAAATCCTGAAAACTTTCGGGCTGACGCCGCGCCGATACATCGTCATGATGGCCCGCCTGGTTCCCGAAAAGCGCCAGCACGACCTGATCCTTGCCTTCGCCAAGGCAAACAGGCCCGAGAAACTGGTGATCGTCGGCGGCGCCGACCATGAAACCGAGTATTCGGCCCACGTGAAGGCCCTGGCTGCAAAGACGCCTTCAGTCGTCATGACGGGATTTCAGACAGGCGCCGCACTTGCAGAGCTCTACAGCAACGCGGCCTTGTTCGTGCTGCCGTCAAGTCACGAAGGAATGCCGATCGCCTTGCTGGAAGCGCTCAGCTACGGCCTGCCGGTCCTCGCCAGCGATATCCCTGCCAATCGCGAACTCAAGCTCGCCCCGGCCGATTACTTTCCGATGGGCGATGTCGATGCTTTGGCGGCAGCTCTCGGGCGCAAATTGTCCAGCCCATTCGATGAGGACGGGACGGATGAGCTGACTGTCCAGATCCAGACGGATTACAGCTGGAAGAAGATCAGCGAACGAACGGCTGCGGTGTATCGATCCGTCATTCGCAGGCGGCCACGCTGACCTGACCGATCCATCCGGCCATCAACCAAATTTCAAATCATCGGCAATATTATGAGCGACGTCACAGTCCTGTCCAACAACGCGCCGGCGGTGCTTCATGCAAACGGGGAGGTCATTTTGGGTGTATCCATCATTATCAAGACCTTGAATGAAGAAAAACGCATCGCCGCGACCATCGAAAGCGCGCTTGCAGGACTGCCTGGCGGCATCGGCGAAGTCATCGTTGCAGACAGCGGATCCAGGGATCGCACCGTTGAAATAGCATCGCGCTACCCGGTCACCGTTGTGCAGATCGCGCCGCCAGCGCAAGCCAGCTGCGGAATAGGCCCGCAACTCGGCTTCCAGTATTCGACCTTCGGCCACGTCTGCCTGCTCGACGGGGATATGATCCTCGATCCGGACTTCCTGACCGACGCGCTGCGCTTTCTCGCCGATAATCCCGATGTCGCCGGCGTCACAGGGCACGTGGAGGAAATGCAAACGGCCAACCTCGAATATGCTCGCCGCGTACAGCGCAATGCGCCGGAAAACCGCGTTGGCGATATCGACAGGATGAATGGCGGCGGGCTTTACCGGCGCAGCGCCATCGAGAAGGCCGGTTACATTTCCGATCGCAACCTGCACGGATATGAAGAGTTCGATCTCGGCGTCCGGCTGCGCAGTCAAGGCTGGCGGCTTCATCGTCTTGACCGGCGTTTCGTCAGCCATTTCGGACACACATCGAACTCCTACCGGCTGCTGGTCCGGCGCTGGAACAGCAAGTATCTCTACGGCACCGGCGAACTGTTGCGCGCATCGGTCGGCAAACCCTATTTCGGCCGGCTGATCGCTGAATTGCCGGAGTTGAAGCTCTGGGCCGCCGTTTATTGCTGGTGGGCTGTATCGCTCGCCATCCTGTTCATGGCGCCGGGATTGGTATCAGGCCTGGCAATTGTGATCGCGCTGGCCGCCGCCATCGTTCTCCTGCTCAGCGTCAAGAAGGGCGGCTTTGCCATGGGCCTTTACACGGTCGTCGCCTGGTGCTTTCACGCCGCCGCCATACCGGCCGGCTTCTTCCGGCGCCGCCTGCCGCCACAATCATGGATCGAAAGCCGGACAATCGGAGCTGCCCGATGAGGCTTTGGGCCTATTGGGTTGCCGCATTAATTCTGGCCGTTTCATCGCCGGTCATGGCGGCCGATGAATGGCTGCCCGTCCGCGAAACCTCGATGGTGCTCAGCAATCAAAGCCCTCTCGACTTCTCCTCCATCCTGTCCAATCCGCCCATCGAAGAGGGCAGCCAGCTTCTGACAGGAAATCAGGGCCGGTTTGTCCGCGCCAACGAGCCGGATAAACCCGTAAGACTGCTTTGCGCATCGCTGGCCTGGAGCCCGGCTTCCGGCGGCTTTCCAAGCCACGCCGATGCCGATCTCTACGCGGCACAGCTGGCCAAACACGGCTACAACATCGCAAGGCTCCATTTTGTCGATGCCAGCCTGATGTTCGGCCGTACCCGTGATTTCGATTTCGATCCTGAAACTCTCGACCGCGTCCATTACCTGCTGGCGGCACTCAAGCGTAACGGCATCTACTGGATCATGGACGGCCTTTCCTCCTGGCGCGGCGCCTATGGCGGCTATGACGATCGCTGGGATCCGTCAAGCGATCTGAAGCTTGCGCTCTACTTCGATGACAAAGCCTTTGACCACTGGCTGGAATTCCAGCGCCGCTTCCTGACATCCGTCAACCCCTATACCGGCAGTGCGCCGGTCCATGACAATGCGCTGGCGTTGATCATCCTTGTCAACGAGAACAATATCGAATTCGACAGCATCGTGCGGGAGCGCGACGGCAAACCGCACTACGACGAGCGATTGAAGCTGCCCTTCAATGCTTGGCTGAAGCAGCGCTACGGTTCGACCGAAGCCCTTTCGCAAGCGTGGCCCGACCTAAAGTCCGGCGAACGGCTGGAAGACGCCTCAATCGAACTTCCAGGGTCGCGTTACGAAGACTCCCCTCGCCTGAAGGACCTGCAGGCCTTTTTCGTTTCTGTCGAAAAGACTGTCACCGCCCGCATGAGCGAAGCGCTGCGTGGGCTTGGCTACAGGGGCGAGATCAGCAACTATAACAACTGGCCGACGATCCAGACGACGCTGAGCCGAGAGGATCTGCCGGTTGTCACGATGAACACCTATCAGGATTGGGTCGGCAGCTATTCGCCCGGCGCGACCATGACGCAGAAAAGCTCGATTGACGATAGTTTCAATTACATGCGCCTGATCGCCGCCGCCCGCTGGCTCGGCAAACCGTTCGTCGTCAGTGAATACGACCATCTCTTCTGGAACCGGTATCGCTACGAGGCCGGACTGGTCATGCCGGCCTACGCCTCGCAGCAGGGCTGGGACGTGCTCTGCCGCCATGCGCATGGACCGATCATCCTGAAATATAACGAGCCCTTTCCCCATAAGAAGGCGATGCTGCCCTATGCCATCGCGCTTGACCCGGTCGCACGCGCAGGTGAAACGCTGGCAGCACTTTTGTTCCGGCGCGGAGATGTGGCCACCTCGGAACTGACCTTTCCCTTTCTTGTGCGCGGTACCGAGGATCTCACCGACGATATGCAGGCGCGCGAACCGGAGCGGCTCACCGAGCTTGGCCTTGTCGGGGCGATCGGCATGGCAAAAGCAGCGAAAGGAAACTTGGGTGTCGGCCAGCCACGATCTACCGTCGATCCACAAGCGATCCTCGACGCCGCCAAGACTGCCGGGCTGTTATCCAAGGACAACCAGACCGACCTGAAGACCGGCCTCTATGAAAGCGATACCGGCGAACTGCTGCTGGATCGCCTGCGGGGCCAATTGCGGGTGATGACACCAAAAACCGAAGCGGTAGCATTTTCGACCCTTCGGGAACCTGTCAATCTGGGCAGCGTCCGCGTCGAGGCTTCAGACGGTGATGGCCTGCTGGCAGTCTCGGTGCTGGATGATGTCGAGAGCATTGCGCAGAGCCGCAAACTTCTCGTCATCTACGCCACGGATGCGCACAATACGGATATGCAGTTCCGCGACGACGAGGAAAAAGTCATCGCCGATTTCGGCCGCCTTCCCGTGCTGATCCGCAGGGGTTATGTCGACCTGTCGCTCAAGCTGGCCGAGGGGCAATGGCGGTTGACACCGATCACGCTGAACGGCGTCGCCTCAACTGCCGCCGGCCAGGAGGTATCCCCGACCGGATTCCGGCTTTCCAATGACGCGGCGTCAGGTCCGACAACGTTCTTTCTGCTCGAAAGAAGCTGAGGCGGCCCCCAAGCCGGCCAGCGGATGTCTCGTGGATCAGCCTCGCAGACCCGGCGCCTCGTGGCCGGTGCGCGCCACATATTCCGTGTAGCCGCCGCCATATTCGTGGATGCCGTCCGGGGTCAGTTCCAGAACCCGGTTAGACAATGCACCGAGGAAATGCCGGTCGTGGGAAACGAACAGCATGGTGCCCTCATATTCGGACAGTGCCTGAATCAGCATTTCCTTGGTGTCGAGGTCCAGATGGTTGGTCGGTTCGTCGAGCACCAGAAGATTGGGCGGGTCGAACAGCATGATCGCCATGACCAGCCGCGCCTTTTCGCCACCCGACAGAACGCGGCAACGCTTTTCGACATCGTCGCCGGAAAACCCGAAACAGCCAGCCAGCGCCCTGAGCGGGCCTTGCCCGGCGCGCGGAAATTCGTGCTCCAGTGTTTCGAACACGGTGCGTTCGCCATCAAGCAGATCCATGGCATGCTGGGCGAAATAACCCATCTTGACGCTGGCACCCAGCGCCACAGTTCCCTTGTCCGGCTCCGTCGATCCCGTCACCAGCTTGAGGAGTGTCGACTTTCCGGCACCGTTGATGCCCATGATGCACCAGCGCTCCTTGCGGCGAACCATGAAGTCCAGCCCGTCATAAATGCTGCGGCTGCCATAGCTCTTGTGGACGTTTTTCAGGTTGATGACATCTTCGCCGGAGCGCGGCGCCGGTTGGAATTCGAAGGCGACAACCTGGCGGCGCTTCGGCGGCTCCACCCGTTCGATCTTGTCGAGCTTCTTCACCCGGCTCTGCACCTGGGCCGCATGCGAGGCACGCGCCTTGAAGCGCTCGATGAACTTGATTTCCTTGGCAAGCATCGCCTGCTGCCGCTCGAACTGGGCGAGCTGGTGTTTTTCATTCAGCGCCCGCTGCTGCTCGTAGAATTCGTAATCGCCGGAGTAGGTCGTCAACCCGCCGCCGTCGATCTCGATCAGCTTGGTGACGATCCGGTTCATGAACTCCCGGTCATGCGAGGTCATCAACAGCGCGCCATCATAATTCTTCAGGAATTCCTCCAGCCAGATCAGGCTTTCCAGATCCAGATGGTTGCTCGGTTCGTCGAGCAGCATGACATCGGGGCGCATGAGCAAAATGCGGGCAAGCGCCACGCGCATCTTCCAGCCGCCGGATAGCTTGCCGACATCACCATCCATCATTTCCTGCGTGAAACTCAGGCCCGAGAGGACTTCGCGCGCCCGGCCGTCCAGCGCGTAGCCGTCCAGTTCCTCATAGCGCGCCTGCACCTCGCCGTAGCGCTCGATGATCGCGTCCATCTCGTCAAGCCGGTCAGGATCGACCATCGCAGCTTCGAGCTCGCGCAGTTCGGCGGCAACAATGCTGACCGGACCGGCACCGTCCATCACTTCGGCAACGGCGCTACGGCCTTCCATCTCGCCGACATCCTGGTTGAAATAACCGATGGTGACGCCCTTCTCGACGGCCACCTGCCCCTCGTCGGGCTGCTCTTCGCCGGTGATCATCCGGAAGACGGTCGTCTTGCCGGCGCCATTTGGACCAACGAGGCCGATCTTCTCGCCCTTGTTAAGCGCGGCGGAAGCCTCGATGAAGAGAATGCGGTGGCTCAGCTGCTTGCTGATATTTTCGATACGGATCATTTGTGCGGTGCCCAAGAAATGTTGCGGCGCCCTTATGCCACGTGTTTCAGGGAATGTCGCAGGTTTTCGACATTCCCTGAAACACGGCTTTTTGAATGGTGTTTTTCCTAGAAATACCTTCACGGCGCAAATGGCGAAGGCTACAGAAGAGCACCTGACGCAGATGAAGTGGAGTGAACCATGACCGACACCGTTACCGATCGTTTCCTTCGTTATGTCGTGATCGACACACAGTCGGATGCCAATTCGGCAGCGCAGCCCTCCACCGAAAAGCAGAAGAACCTCGGCCGCCTGCTGGTCGAGGAACTGCTCGCGATCGGGATTTCTGACGCGCATCTCGACGAGCACGGCTATATCTACGCGACCATCCCATCGAACACCGACAAGCCGGTGCCGGTCATCTGCTTCTGCTCGCACATGGATACTGCCCCGGATTTTACCGGTACCGATGTCAAGCCGCAGTTGATCCGCGGCTATGCCGGTGGCGATATCCAGCTTCCGGGCGACCCGCAGCAGATCATCCGCGTTGCCGATCATCCGGCCCTGCGCAACCAGATCGGCAATGACATCATCACCACCGATGGCACAACATTGCTTGGCGCCGACGACAAGGCCGGCATTGCCGAAATTATGACGGCGGCGCAGTTCCTTGTCGATAATCCGGATATCAAGCACGGCGCCATCAAAATCCTCTTCACGGTAGACGAGGAAATCGGCCGCGGAGTCGACAAGGTCGACCTGAAGAAGCTTGGCGCACAATTCGCCTATACGATGGACGGCGAAACGGCTGGCCATATCGAGGATGAAACCTTCTCCGCCGATGGCGCCGAAATCACCATCCAGGGTGTTGCCATTCATCCGGGCTTTGCCAAGGGGAGAATGGAAAATGCCATCAAGATCGCCGGCGCCATCATCGACCGCCTGCCGAAGCATCTGGCGCCTGAAACAACCGAGGGCCGGGATGGTTTCGTTCATCCCGTGAGCGTTACGGGTGCGATGGAAAAAGCCAGGATCAGCCTGATCGTTCGCGACTTTACCGACGAAGGCCTCGCTGAAAAGGAAGCCATGATCGAGGCGATCGTCAAGGATGTCATGCCGGACTATCCCGGTTCGTCCTACACATTCGAGGTCAAGCACCAGTACCGCAACATGAAGGCGATCCTCGATCGCCACCCGGAAATCGTCGACAACGCCGTCGAGGCGATCCGGCGGGCGGGCATGCAGCCGGTGCGCGGCAGCATCCGTGGCGGCACGGATGGGTCGCGCCTGTCGTTCATGGGCCTGCCCTGCCCCAACATCTTTGCGGGTGGCCACGCTTTCCATTCTCCGCTCGAATGGGTGAGCAGGCAGGACATGGAAAAGGCGGTCAAGACAATCGTCGAGCTTGCAAAGGTCTGGGAAGAGCGCAGCTGATTGCGTCTGAAGGCCACAATCAGCGCTTCCATCCGGCCGCTGTTTTGGTATGACCCGCCTCTTGTCAAAGGAATGAAGATGGCTGCGCGAGATCGCTACTCACGGAAATTGGAATGTTCCCAATGCGGGAACGCGGGTTTTGCGGAGGTTTCGGAAGACGATATGCCGAACCGCAGGACGCGCGGATTTGAAATTGACGCCCTGCCCGTAGGCTTCGAAACCGAATTTGCCTCGAGCAATCCGCGCCGCCACATGATCCGCTGCCGCTGCGGCTACAAATTCAAGTTTGAGCAGACCACCGCTTATGCGCCCGGCGGAGAGCCACGGCATTAAGCTTCGTCAAGAACTGGTCCCTGCCGCCCAACCGTATTGCCTCCGTCAGTGTGATGTTGCGCGCGCCAAAATGAACTGTTGAGCGTGGCCGGGCATGAAACGGAAAAGCCCCATTCTGCAGGTTTGCAGAACGGGGCTTGAAATAGTCGCGGCAGGAGCAGGCGACGTTTACTTGTTGGCCATCAGCCACATCTTGCCGGCCATCGTGATGCCGCGCGGATCGACGGCGACGTCATGGTCGAGATGGCTGCGCTCGAGAAAACCAAGTTCCTCGAGTTCGTTGAGGGTCGTCGTCGTCATGAAGCGGATCTTCTGCGGACGCTCCTTGAACCGGTCGGTCTTTGCGTAGGTGACCGCTGCGTTCTCATGCGTCCATTTTTTGGCCGGCTGCGGGAAGAGGTTTCCTTCCTTCGCGAGTTTCAGCCCCCGGATCTGGACCGGTGTCAATTCGTGCGAAATCATGTTCTGTCCTTGGTAGAAATGGCGAAACGTCAGCGATATGCGCCCTCGGATTGGATGGGAACGCCCGCTTGCGATAGTCGCCGATGCGTAATGAAAAGGGCCAGACCGGCCCGGATGCGCTGTCCCTAGCGGAACTTTGCGGCATTTCCCAGACAAAATTGAAAAGAATGCGGCTGCGAAACGATTGGCACCATCCGGATGCTTCTGGTATCAGCGTCTGAACTTGTTTTGAGAGACGTCATCCATGAACATGACACTGTGCCCGGGAGCGGCTGCGTGACGGAGCGGACAGACGCGGCCTTTCTGGCGTCCCATGGCTGGTCCGATTTTTTTGCCTCCCAGATCGAACGGTCCGAGGCCAGCCTCATTCCGATGCGCATCGCCGAGGTCCACCGTGCCCGACTGAGCGCGCTGTCTGCAGCGGGACCGGTCAGGCTCACTCTGGCGCACAAGACCAATACCGGTGACTTTGCCGTCGGCGACTGGATACTGGCTGATCCCCGCACCCATCTGCTTGTCCGCAGGCTGGAACGCCGGACATTGCTGCAGCGCCGGACCGAAGGCAGGCACGGTCACCAGCTTGGCGCCGCCAATGTCGATACCCTGTTCATCGTCACCTCCTGCAATGCCGATTTCAGTCCGGCACGGCTGGAGCGCTATCTGGCTCTGGCCAATCAGGCGGGAACCAACCCGGTCATCGTGCTGACCAAGGCCGATACGGTCGATGATGCAAGCACCTTCGAAGAGGAGGCGAGAGGCCTGCAGCGCGATCTGGACGTCATCGTTGTCAACGGCCGCTCCGCCGATGCCGCAGCTGTGCTCGCTCCGTGGTGCGGCGCCGGTCAGACTGTCGCACTGGTCGGGTCGTCCGGCGTCGGCAAATCGACCCTGGTCAACACCTTGGCGGGCCTCAGGCACGAAGCAGCGCAGGAGACCGGCGATATCCGCGAAAGCGATGCCAAGGGACGCCACACCACGACGGCCCGGTCGTTGCACGCCATTGCCGGCGGCGGCTGGGTGATCGACACGCCCGGAATGCGCACCCTGCATCTCAGCGACGTGTCCGATGGTATCGACACGCTGTTCTCCGAAATCACCGACCTTGCCCCATCCTGCAAGTTTCGCGACTGCACACATGATCACGAGCCGGGCTGTGCCGTCCAGGCAGCGATCAAGGCAGGCACGCTGCCTGCGGAGCGGCTGGCCCGGTGGCGCAAGCTGCTGGAGGAAAATGTCAGCAACACCCCGGTGCAGACAGGGCCGCGCGGCAACAAAGTCATCCAGAAGAAGAAATACTGAAAGACGAAAGCCTCCGTCTTCAAAACCGGTTGGTTAGCGCGTTTCCCGTAAGAGATGCTTTTCAGCCTGTATCAAGCCACAAAACCGTATCGACAACACGGGAACATTGCTGTAACAGAATTGATTAATCGATTAATCACCCGTTGGATCATATGGCCAACCCGCGCACAGGATCGAACCTAAGCCAGATTGCCGCGACACTCGGCGTGTCCGCCGCAACGGTGTCGAATGCGCTGTCGGGCAAGGGACGTGTCTCGGCCGAACTTGCTGAAAAGATCCGCGCCACCGCTACCCAACTGGGCTACATCCCGAGCCTGACCGGCCGGGCGCTGCGCACCGGCCGCACCGGCGTTCTCGGCCTGGTTCTGCCGAATATCGCCAATCCGCTGTTTCCGCAGATTGCCCAGGCGATCGAGCATGCGGCAAGCACGGCTGGCTACGGCGTCTTGATCGCCGACTCCCGCAGCGACGTCGCCTTGCAGACCGACGCCATCAACCGGCTGATCGAGCGCGACGTCGACGGCATCGTTATCGTCCCCCGGCTCGGCACCCGCATCGCCGACATCGGCTGTCCGGTGGCGGTCATCGACAGCCCTTCCACCCCCGGCAACACGGTTTCGGCCGATCACTGGCAGGGTGGTCAGACGGTCATCGAACACCTCGCTTCGCTGGGACATCGCAAGTTTCTGCTGATCGGCAACAATCCGGCCTCGAATGTGCAGAACGATCGTATCGGCGGCATGAAATCCCGCCTTCCTGCAGACGCTCATGCCGAGGTCTTCTGGATCGAAAAACACGAGCAGGTGCACGGCAAGGGAAGCCTTCTTGGTCTAACAGAACAGGTGGAGAAAGGTTTCACCGCCTTTGCCGCCGTTTCCGATCTGCCGGCGCTCCGGGCCCTGACGGAATTGCAGCGCGCCGGAATCGGCGTGCCCGAACATGTCAGCGTTACCGGGTTTGATGATCTCGTCTGGTCCTCGGTGGTCACGCCCGGCCTGACAACAGTACGTATGGATATGGCCGGGATCGCCGACATCGCCATTGCAGCACTCGTCCGTGTCATCGAGGCCGATCCGGTATCAGGCTCCGGCATCGCACGCACCGTGACGGGCACGGTCGCAGCCGAGCGGGCGAGCGTACCGATGCAGCTGGTGGTCCGGCAGACATCGGCGCCACCGCCGAATATCCACAGTGCATGACCGGTACCACCGCAAGCCCAGATAATATGAGCCAAGAAAACACCAGAAGGAGAACGCCGATGAACAAAATGCTCTTTTCATCAGCCGCCGCGCTGATGCTCACCATGGGCGCTGCCCATGCCCAGGAAAAGACCCTGACAATTTCCGTCTATGCCTTCGCGCAGGACGAGTTCAAGGAGATCGTCTACGATCCCTTCGAAGCCAAATGCGGCTGCAAGCTGGTGGTCGAAACCGGCAACAGCGTCGAGCGCCTCGCCAAGATCGAAGCCAACAAGGCCAATCCGGTCATCGACATGGCCGTGGTTTCCATGGCTGACGCGCTATCTGCCGATCGCAACGGCCTGATCGAGAAGATCGACAACACTAAGCTCAGCAATTTCGGCAAGCTCTACGACATCGCCAAGGATCCGAACGGCGACGGCATGAGTGTCGGCTATACGTTCTATGCAACCTCGATCGTCTACCGCACCGACAAGATGAAGATCGAGTCCTGGGCTGACCTCTTGAAGCCGGAATATGCCGGTCATGTCGCCTTCCCGAACATCACCACCAATCAAGGCCCGCCGTCCCTCTACATGCTCGGCAAGGCGCTTGGCACCGACACGCCGGATCTGAAGGGTTCAATTGAGGCCGTTGGCGCCAAGAAGGACGATATCGTCACCTTCTACGTCAAATCCTCGCAGCTGGTGCAGTTGATGCAGCAGGAAGAAATCTGGGCGGCACCGATCGGCCGCTTCTCCTGGGCTCCCTTCACCAAGCTCGACCTGCCACTCGGCTGGGCGACCCCGAAGGAAGGCCAGACCGGCGGCATGAACGTCATGGTTCTCACCAAGGGCTCGAAGAACCAGGATCTGGCACTCGAATTCATGGATTTCTGGCTCTCCACGGACATCCAGACGAAGCTTGCCGAAAAGCTGGTCGATAGCCCGGCCAACAAGGAAGCCAAGGTTTCCGACGAAGTTGCGGGCAACCTGACCTATGGCGAAGAAACGGCCAACAGCCTGAAACTGATCCCGTCCGCCGTGGCACTCGACAACCGCGATGCGTGGCTGTCCGAGTGGAACGCCAAGGTCGGCCAGTAACCGGTCAACACGAATGCCTCCCAAGGCAAGGGGCGCAGCGGGCGGACTCCGGTTCGCGGGCTGCGTCCCGACTGAACTTGTTGCCCATGGTGGGGTGCTGCTGCCACAGCCCCTCACCCTAACCCTCTCCCCGCTTGCGGGGAGAGGGTATGACGGAGTTTGCCGCTTGTCCTTCTCCCCGTTCTAAGGGGAGAAGGTGGCCAACAGGCCGGATGAGGGGCAGCCACCGAATATGCGTTTTTGGTAATCACCCGCACCGGGGATTCCATTTGAACTTGCTGGAGACGACAAACCATGTTCCAGAACCGGGCAGAAGCATTGGCGCTCGCCCTGCCGGCCGCGATTTTCGCGGGGCTGGTCTTCCTCGTGCCGGTTATCCTCTTGCTGTCGGAAGGTTTTCGATCGGCGGATAGCTGGAGCCTGTCGGCCTATGCGGATTTCTTCTCGCAGCCGTTGAACCGGACGGTCTTTCTACGGACGCTGAAGCTCGGCGCACTCGTCACCGTGGCAGCCGCCGTCATCGGTTATGCGACTGCCTTTGCCATCGTAAGCCTCCCGCCCGGCGCCAAGGGCCGGATGATCGGGCTTGTCGTTCTGCCGCTGATGATTTCGCCGGTCGCCCGCACCTATGCCTGGATCGTCATCCTTGGCCGCACCGGCATCGTCAACCAGGCGCTGATGGCTGTCGGCCTCAGCGACGAACCGATCCGTATCCTCTTCAGCGAAACCGCCGTCTTCATCGGCCTGTTGCAGCTGTTCCTGCCCTTGATGGTGATCTCGCTGATCAGCGCACTGGAAAACCTGCCGAAAGATGTCGTGCCCGCCGCCCGCGTTCTTGGCGCCAACTGGTTCCAGGTGTTCTGGAAAGTCATCCTGCCGCTGACCCGCGAAGGCCTGGTTGTCGGCGGAACGCTGGTCTTCACCGGTTCGATGACCGCCTATATCACGCCTGCCATTCTGGGCGGCTCGAAGGTGCTGATGCTGGAGACGCTGCTCTACCAGCAGGTCACCGTTGCCAACAATTTCGTCTCGGCAAGCGTTATCGCCTTCATCCTGATTGTCATGAGTTTTGCCGCCAATATTCTCCTGAAGCGGATCGCAACGGCGAGGAACAAGCGATGACCCCGAGACTGTTTGCCCCGATTACGCTGCTTCTGGTGCTGATCTTCCTGATCGGCCCGTTCCTGATCATCGTTGCCGCCTCGTTCTCGGCCGGTGATACGCTGGCCTTCCCGCCGCAGGGTTTCTCGTTCAAGTGGATCCTCAAGGTCTTCACCGTCGAGAGTTTTCGCGACAGCTTCGTGATGTCGATGTTCCTGGCGATCGGCGGTACGTTTGCAGCGCTTCTGCTCGGCATTCCCGCCGCCTATGCGATGTCGCGCTACAAGCTGCCGATGTCCGAGACCGTGCGCACCGTCGTGTCGGCACCGATCATCGTGCCGGGCATCATCGTCGGCCTGGCGCTCCTGCGCTATTTCGTCGTACCCATCGGTGTATCGATCACGCTGGCGCTGTTCCTTGCCCATACGGCGCTGATCCTGCCCTATGCAGTGCGTGTCGTCTCGGCCAGCCTCAACAATCTGCGCTCGGATATCGAGGAAGCCGCCGTTCTGCTCGGTTCGTCCCGGCTTGGCGCTTTCTTCCGGGTTGTACTGCCGAACATTCGCGGCGGCATCCTGTCGGCCTTCATTCTCGGCTTCGTGACCAGCTTCAATCAGGTTCCGGTTTCGCTGTTCCTGTCCGGGCCGGGTGTACGCACCCTGCCGATCGACATGCTCGGCTACATGGAGATCGTCTTCGATCCATCGATCGCCGCCCTGTCTTCGCTGCTCGCTTTCCTCTCCATCGGCATCGTCTTCCTCGCCGAACGTTTTCTGGGGTTCTCCCGCTATGTCTGACACATCCTTCCTCACCCTCGACAAACTTTCCCTCGCCTATGGCAAATCGATTGCCGTGAAGGATCTCGATCTCGAGATCCGCAAGGGCGAATTGCTGGCGCTGCTCGGCCCATCCGGCTGCGGCAAGACCACGACCATGCGCTCGATTGCCGGCCTGATGACGCCGGTTGGCGGCCGCATCAGTCTCGATGGCACCGACATCACCCGGGTTGCCGCCAACAAGCGCGCCGTCGGGCTGGTGTTCCAGTCCTATGCGCTGTTCCCACATCTGACGGTGTTCGAAAATGTCGCGTTCGGCTTGAAGCTGAAAGGCATGACTGGGAAAGAACTCGAGGCGAAAGTGGCAGCCGGCCTCAAATCCGTTGGCCTCTCGGCCTTCGCCAGCCGCAAGACCCCGGAGCTTTCCGGTGGCCAGCAACAGCGCGTGGCACTTGCCCGCTCCATGGTCATGGAACCGAAAGTGCTCCTGCTCGACGAACCGCTCTCCAATCTTGATGCGCGCCTGCGGCTGGAAATGCGCACCGAACTGCAGCGCGTCCAGAAGGAAAGCGGCGTGACGATGATCTTCGTCACCCACGATCAGGTCGAGGCCCTGGCGCTCGCCGACCGGATCGTCGTGATGAAGAATGGCGCGATCGAACAGATCGGCACGCCGGAAGAAATCTACAATCACCCGGTCTCCAGCTTCGTCGCCGATTTCGTCGGCTTCGAAAACATCTTCGCCGTCGAAGGTGGCAAGCTGACCACCGAAAATGGCGCTGTCTCCCTCGCCAGGGAACTGCCGGATGTGGCGGGTCTCGCCTGGCGGCCACGCGCAGTCTCTCTCGGTTCCGGCCCATTGACAGGTAGGGTCCGCGGCGTTTCCTTCGCCGGTGGAACGCGCGAATATGTGCTGGAAACACCTCTCGGCATCATCAAGACGGAAGTGGATGCGACCTTGCCCGCCCATGCGCTTGGCGCCACCGTTGCGTTCGACCTGCCGGTTGAAGGTGCTGCCCTCCTCAAGCGTTTCGGATAAGTCATCATGGGTGTCTGGATCGATACGGATATGGGCTTTGACGACATCGCCGCCATTCTGGTGGTGATGCGTGCGGGCATTGCCATCGACGGCATATCGCTGGTGTTCGGCAATACGCCAATGGATCAAGTCCGCCGCAATACGGCGGGTGCTGCCAAGGCTTTCGGCTGGACGGTCCCGATTCATGCCGGACGCAGCCAGCCCGTTCTGGGCGTGCTCGAAACCGCGCAGGCGATTCTCGGCGAAACTGGTATTCCCACTGCCGGACGAACGCTTCCGGATGCCGGTGATGTAGCGGACAACGATGCTTTCTCTGCACTTTGCCGCTGGCTGGAAAACAAGCCCTCGCCACGCCGCATCCTGGCACTTGGGCCGCTGACCAACATCGCCGCCCTTGCCCTGGCACGGCCCGATCTCGCCACCCGCATCGATGAACTCACCTGGATGGGCGGCGGGCTTTCACGCGGCAACCACACGGCATCGGCAGAGTTCAACGCGCTGGCCGACCCGGAAGCCGTCGCCATCGTGCTGTCGCATGGCCTGCCTTTGCGCATGGTCGATCTCGACTTTTGCCGCAAGGTTCTGGCCGCACCCGCCGATATTGAGCCGGTACGGCAGACGGGCGGCGCCAACGCCGCGCTGCTGGCCGATATGCTCGCCGGTTACATCGATATCGGCGTCAGCCGCGGCCGGCCGGCGATGGCAATCTACGATCCCTCCGCTGCTGCTGCCTTTGTCCGCCCCGACCTCGTGACCTTTCAATCCGCCCGGATCGACATGGAGCTTGCCGGCTCACTCACCCGCGGCCGCACCGTGGTGGAAACCCGCGCCAGCCATGGTGTCTTCAATGCCGAATTCGCCGTCGATTGCGATGCGGAGGCAATCAAGGCGATCGTGCTGGACGCGCTGCGCTGGGAGGCCGGTAAATGACAAAACCTGCAGCACCTCAACCCGCCGACCTCAACGAGGCCGGCCTGCGCGCCCGTGCGGTCGCAGCTGCGCGCGGCAATGCCCCGTTCGACACCCTGATCATCAATGGCACTCTGGTCGATATGGTGACCGGCGAGTTGCGGGCGGCGAATATCGGCCTCGTCGGACCGCTGATCGCCAGTGTCCACCCGACAGGAGCGAGGACCGACGCGGCGGAGATCATCGATATCTCCGGCGGTTTTATTTCGCCCGGCCTGATCGACACGCATATGCATATCGAAAGCTCGATGGTGACGCCCGCGACGTATGCCGCTGCTGTTCTGGCCCACGGCGTGACAACGATTGTCTGGGATCCGCACGAGTTCGGCAATGTCCACGGCATTGCCGGAGTGCGTTTCGCCGCCGATGCCGCCAACGCATCGCCGCTGCGCATGATCCTGCTTGCGCCCTCCTGCGTGCCCTCAGCGCCGGGATTGGAGCTGAATGGCGCCGATTTTGATGCCGGCGTGATTGCCGATCTGCTGTCCTGGCCGGAAATCGGCGGCATCGCCGAGGTCATGAACATGCGCGGCGTAATCAACCGCGATCCGCGGATGAGCGCCATCGTCCAGGCAGGCCTTGCCTCGGAAAAACTGATCTGCGGCCACGCGCGCGGACTGAACGGTGGTGATCTTGCCGCCTTCATGGCGGCAGGCGTCAGCTCGGACCACGAGCTGACATCTTCAGCCGACCTGATGGAAAAGCTGCGCGCCGGCATGGCGATCGAGTTGCGCGGTTCCCACGATCATCTGCTGCCGGAGTTCGTTGAAGCCCTGAACCGGCTTGGCCATTTGCCGCAGACACTCACCCTCTGCACCGACGACGTCTTTCCCGACGACCTGGCAGACGGCGGAGGCCTTGACGACGTTGTGCGGCGCCTCGTTCGCTACGGCCTGAAACCGGAATGGGCGCTGCGGGCTGCCACGCTTAATGCCGCACAACGGCTGGGGCGTTCCGATCTTGGGCTGATCGCGGCAGGACGCCGCGCCGATATCGCCGTGTTCGACAATCTCAGCGACTTCAACGCTCGCATCGTCATCGCCAATGGCATTGTTGTTGCCAGGGATGGTGAGATGCTTGCAGATATCGCAGCGTCCGACCCATCGGTGCTTGAGCATTCCATGAAGATATCGCCGCTGACAGCCGATGATTTTCGTGTTGCTTCCAGCGAGACCAAAGTCCGGATCGCCACAATCGACCAACCGCGCTTTACCCGTTGGGGCGAAGCGGAAGCAGAGGTACGGGATGGTTTTGTCGTACCGCCTGAGGGCACGACCCTGATTGCTGTGGCGCATCGCCACGGCCGCAGCGACGGCCGGCCGCGCGTCGGCTTCCTGCGCGGCTGGGGCGAATGGCGCGGCGCATTTGCCAATACCGTTTCCCATGACAGCCACAACCTCACCGTGTTCGGCAGCGATCCGGACGACATGGCGCTTGCCGCCAATGCGGTGATCGCCGCGGGTGGCGGCATGGCCGTCGCATCCAGCGGAGTGGTCAAGGCCATCCTGCCGCTGCCGCTTTCGGGCCTGGTCTCGGATGCGCCGCTCAATGATGTGGCCCGGGATTTCGCGGATGTTCGCGCTGCGATGGACGATATCGTCGACTGGCAGCCGCCCTATCTCGTCTTCAAGGCCTGTTTTGGGGCGACACTTGCCTGCAATGCCGGACCGCACCAGACAGACAGGGGCATTGCCGATGTCGAAACCGGTATGCTTATGGAAAGCCCGATCCTGACCAAGGCATAGTCGCCCGCCGCGACCGCTTCCACCAACTCTTGGCGGCATTTCGGCCGGGCATGAGCAGCCTCATGTCCGACCATGCTTCGCCGTCAGACGGGATCAGCTGACCGAGACGATATCCTGCCAGGCCATATACGCAGACAGGACCAGTTCCATCTGAGCCGTATGACCTGCAATGAACTCTTCGCCGTAGATGGTCTCGTCCGGATATTCGGTGATCAGGGTCATCGGCACAGTGTGGCGATGATCGACTGAAATGAGGCAGGGGAAACCGTTGATAATCCGGAAGCCCGTCTCACCGGCATGAATCTCATAGAGTGCGATCTGCCTGTCGTTATACGCCAGTAGCCCGGGCACCTCTCCGAGATGCCGCGTCACCCGGTCGAGCAACGCCTCCGACTGGCTTTCCCAGTCAGGATGATGGCGAACGATCAGAAAAAAGCCTTTCGGCAGGGTCCAGGCGGCAAAACCACGCGGCACATAACCCGATAGCGGCCGGGTCCACTCATGCGAGGGATAGCCGTGCAGATTCACATGCAACTGCGCGCCGCTCAAATCCTGTGCCTTGAAGCGGATTTCCTTTTCGTTCACATGCCCGGCCGCATTTTCATATGTGCGGTACTCGAGGTCGTCACCGAGCGCGGTGTACCGGGCGGCGTGATGCATGTGGCGCGGGTTGTCGCGGCGCAAGCGCTGGTGCACCGCATAACCATCCGGATTCTCAAGTGGCGAAATGGTGAAATGCGCGCCCTTGCGCTCTGCAAGCTTGGCCGCGGCACGCAAAGCGCCGACGATGCCGGTGGTCTCATTTGGGTGCTGACCGCCGCTGATCATCACCGCGGCATCGCTGCCGGCGACATAGCGCGCGAAAACCGTGCGGCCGGACCGGGTGCGGGCATCAAACCCCTCCCCGCCGATCGCCTCCAGCTGGACCGCCACTTGGCCAGCGGCCAGCGGCTCGCTGGCGGTATCGATCGCCTGCGCGGCACCGTCGAGGAAACCGGTCGACAAGGCGCGGGTGGTTATGCTGAGCGTGATGGCACCTTCGACCTGCACGACTTCCGGCACGATCATGCCGGGCCTCAACCCCCGATCGCCCAACGGCCGGCCGGACTTCATCTGGAAAAATTCGAGAAGCGAAAAATACAGGTCCTCATGAAGCGCTTCGCGCAGGCTGACCACCTCATCGCCAATCGCCAGCGGCTCGTCGCTGGACGGATGACCAATGCGGATGTTCAGCTCTTCGAAATAGGGTTCGTCCTGGCCCCAGTCATAATCAGCGATCGCGGATATTGCAGTTTCGAATACCACCTCATAGTCCGTTTCCAGCCGTTCGCCGATCGTTTCACCAGCGCGGCGCAACCAGCCGGTTGGCGAGAGATTGGTCTGCCCGGTGCGATCCTGATGCACCCGGTTCGGCGCAAGAACAGTAACGGATTGCTCGATGTCGGCACCCGTCAGCACCACCTCATAGAAGAACCCGCCGTCTGCGCGTGGAACAAATGCAATCTTTGCCTCGCCGACCAGCGCGCCCAGCGGATAGGTCTCCAGCCGGAAGCGGTTGTCAGATGCCGCTGGGTGGACCGGATAGCGGATTTCAATGGCCTCGACGCCTTTGAGATCAACCTCTTCGAGAAAGAAGGACAGCAACGGCTTGTAGGCGCTGCGGATGCGGGCCGTGATGCCTCTTTCCGATAACGCGCGTTCAGCCGCGGCGCGGCTTTCACGGTCGTCGAAGGTCCAGGCCTCAAAACTGTCGCCCGGGACGGCGCGCGCCGCCAACTGATCGAGTGTGCGCTCAAAGGATTTCTGCAAGATCACGGTCATCGGATTACCTCGAAGTTCTGCCGGTCGGGTCAAGGCTGTCGCGCAGCCAGTCGCCGAGAATGTTCAGGCCAAGCACGGTCAGGAGGATCGCAAGGCCCGGGAAGACGCTGACCCACCAGGCGGTCTGGAGATACGTGCGGCCATCGGCCAGCATGCCGCCCCAGCTCGGGATGGTTGGGTCGACGCCAAGCCCGAGGAAGGTCAGGCTGCTTTCCAGAAGAATGTTGTTGGCGACGTTGAGGGTCATGAGCACGATGACCGGCCCGATCAGGTTCGGCAGCAGGTGCTGAAAGATGATGCGCCAGTCTTTGACGCCGATCGCCCGCGCAGAGAGAATAAATTCCCGCTCGCGCAGCGTCAGCACCGAACCGCGGACCACGCGCGCATATTGTACCCATTGCGAAACGATCAGCAGGATGATCGTGTTGGTCAGGCTGCCGCCAACGATGGCGATGAAGGTGATCGCCAGCAGGATGAACGGCATGGCGAGCTGCAGGTCGGCAAAGCGCATCACCAGCATATCCCAGAAGCCGCGATAATAGCCGGCAATCAGGCCCATCAGCACGCCGAAGATCACCGCGCCGATTACCGAGGTGAAGCCGACCAGCAACGAAATCTTGCCGCCAGCGACCACGCGCGCCAGCACATCCCGGCCGAGCGGATCAGTGCCCAGCGGATAGGCGGCCGTGGTGAAGGGCTTGGTGAGGCGCGCGATCAGGTTGATCTTTTCAGCGCCGCCGGGAAACAGCACGTCGGATAGCAGCACCGCGAGGCAGATGATCAGCGTCAGCGACGCACCGAGGATGAATTCGAGACTGTAGAACTGCGACAGGCGGGAGGATTTGGTGGCCATCGGCGATTACTCCGTACGAATGCGCGGATCAACGAGCCCGTAGGCAATGTCGACCAGGAGATTGACGCCGACGATCATCAGCGACAGAACGGTGATGACGGCCTGCAGGACAGGATAGTCGCGGCCCGAAACCGCGTCGAAGGCAAGCGTGCCCATGCCCGGCCAGTTGAAGACACGCTCAACGACGACGATGCCGCCGAGAAGGCCGCCAAACTGCAGGCCGAAATAGGTGATGAGCGGAATGGCACAGTTGCGCAGTGCATGCTTGTAGAGCACCGTCGTTTCGCTGAGCCCCTTGGCGCGCGCCACCATGACATATTGCGATTTTAGGGTTTCCAGCATCGAGGTGCGCACCAGCCGGACATTGGTTGCCGTCAAGATGATGCCCATGGTCAATGCCGGCATGACGTAACTCGCCCACCCCGACATGCCGCTTGCCGGCAACCAGCCAAGTGTCACCGCAAAGAGCAGCACCAGCATTGTGGCAAGCCAGAAGTTCGGGAAGGAAAGGCCAACCAGTGAGAGGATGCGGATCGCCTGATCAGCGGCCTTGCCCTTGGCCGTCGCAGCCTTGATGCCGAGCGGTATGGACAGCGCGATCGAAACGAACATCGAGATGAACGCAAGCAGCAGCGTGGCCGGAAGCGCATTGCCGATCAGGAGCGAGACAGGGGTTCCTCCGGTAAAGCTGCGCCCGAAATCGAGCGTCACCATTCCCTTGAGGAAATTCAGATATTGCATGATGAACGGCTGATCGGTGCCCAGCGACGCACGGATGCGCATCAGGTCCTCTTCCGTCATGCTGCCACCGCCCTGAAACATCATCAGAGCAGGATCGCCGGTCAGGCGGATGGCAAAAGAGACCACCAGCGTGATGGCGAAGACGACGAAGATCGCCTGCAGCAATCGTTTGATAAGGAAACCGGCCACGTTCGTGATCCTTGAAGGTAGGGGAAAACGTGCCGCCCGCTAACCGGGCGGCACAGAGGTCTTCAGATTATTCGACGGTGACGTCGGTCAGCTTCAAGCGGTTGTCCGAAGGAGCAACAAAGCCCTTCACCCGCTTGCTGATGCCGTAGATGGCGTTGCTGTTATAGAGCGGCAGCTCCAGAGCGCGATCGGCGGCATAGCGGCCAACTTCCTTGAGGATCTTTTCCCGCTCCGCGCGATCCGTCAGCGGACGCTGCGATTCCAGCAGCTTGTCCATCGTCTCGTCCTTGTCGTAAGGATTCCACTTTTCGCCGGAGTGATACATCGCATAGGCGGTGTTGTCGTAGTCGAACGTCCAGCCGCCCCATTTCTGCTGGAACATGGCGCCCGTCTTGCCCTGCGGAATGATATCGTTGAGCAGAACGTTGGTTTCGTAAGGCTTGATCGTCGCGGTGATGCCGACCATCTGCAGATAGCTGGCGATAACCTGGGCAACCTCGTTCATCGTCGAGTCATTGCCGCGGATATCGATCTGCAGGGCGGCACCCGGCTTGACTCCGGCTTCTGCGAGAAGCGCCTTGGCGCCTTCCGGATCATAGGCAACAGCCTTCAGGTCCGCGTCGTAGCCGAAAGAAAGGGCGCTCTGGAAGCTGACGATCTCGGAAGCCTGACCGGCCAGGATGGACTGGACGATGGTTGTGCGGTCGATGGCCATGATGATCGCTTTACGCACCTTCGGGTCGGCGGTAATGCCATCGCGCGTGTTGAAGCGCAGCGCATCGACCGTCGGCCCCGGAACGCTGACGACAGCAAGGTTCGCATCGCCTTCGATCACCGGAATCATGCCGATCGGAATGGTCGGCGGGATCACCAGATCGACGCGGCCTGCCTGAAGCTCTGCAACGGCCGTCGCGGGTTCGGTGATGAAGCGGTATTCCAGTTCGGAAAGCTTCGGCGCGCCACCCCAGTAATCCGGGTTGGCTGCAAGCTTGATATCGACCTTGGGTGTATAGGAGACGAACTTGAACGCGCCTGTGCCGACAGGATTAAGGTTGAAATTGTCCTCGCCCTTTTCCTGAATGTATTTCGGCGGAACAATCATCGCACCATAACCGGCAAGCTTGGTCAGCAGCACCGGATCGGGCGTCTTCAGCTTCATGTCGACGGTGTAATCATCGATCACGTCAACGCTTTCGATGCTGGTATAGTTTGAGCGCTGCGGTCCCTTGGCACCCTCTTCGCCGAGCAGGCGTTCGAAGGTGAACTTCACTGCCTGGGCATTGAAAGCTTCGCCATCATGGAACTTGACGTTCTGGCGCAGCTTGAAGCGGATGCGCTTGCCTTCGTCCAGCTCTTCCCAGGATTCAGCAAGACCGGGCACGAGCTTGAGATCGGGACCACGATAGGTCAGGCCGTCGAAGATATTGGTCGAGACGGCAGCCCACTGTACCAGGAAGGTGTCGATCGGATCCCAGCTGCCGGGGTCCTGCGGGCTCGAAATCGTCATCTTACCGGCAGCCAGAGCCGGGCCGGCATAAATGGCTGTAGCCGACAGGGCCAATGCCATAAAGGTCGTTGTCAGTCCCCGTTTGATTGTTTGCATATCGCTGTTCCTCTTCAGTTGCTTGCAGTTTTTTCGCAGGTATCAGGCCACCTTTGCGACGAAGTGGCCCGGATCGATTTCCTCGTGAACGAGAATAGCTGGCTCATCGCCGACGCGGTGAACCGGATTGGGTATGTCGCCGGTGATCAGGGTGCTTTTGCGCTCCCTGTTGGGATCGGCGACAGGAACGGCCGAAAGAAGACGGCGGGTATAATCGTGCCGCGGTGTCTCGAATACTTGCTGGCGGCTGCCCATTTCCATGATCTGGCCGAGATACAGCACCGCAACGCGATGGCTGATTTCCTCGACCACCGCCATGTCGTGACTGATGAAGAGATAGGCGAGACCGCGCTCGGCCTGCAGATCCATGAACAGATTGATGATCTGCGCCTGGATCGACACGTCGAGCGCCGACAGCGCCTCGTCGGCGATGATCAGCTTGGGCTCGGAGGCGAGCGCACGCGCGATGCAGACGCGCTGACGCTGCCCGCCGGAAAACTCGTGCGGATAACGATCCGCATGGGCCGACGTCAGGCCGACGCGCTCAAGCAGTTCGTCAACACGCCGGCGCACGGCCTTTGTACCCAGGATCAGGCCATGTGTGTTGATCGGCTCGGCGATCGAGAAACCAACCGTCTTGCGCGGATCGAGCGAGGCAAAGGGGTCCTGGAAGATATACTGGACATCCTGGCGCAGACGAAAACGTTCGGCCTGCGACATCGATGAAAACGGCTTGCCGTTAAACGCGATATCGCCTGCCTTAGCAGCCTGCAGCTGCTGGATCGTCCGGCCAATGGTCGACTTTCCGGAACCGGATTCGCCCACAAGCGCCAGCGTCTCGCCCGGATAGATATCAAAGCCGACTTTGGATACCGCGCTGAGACGGTGGGTTACCTTGCCGAACAGGGACTTGCGGATATCGAAGCTGACAGACAGGTCCCTGACCGAAAGCAGTGGCTTTTCGTCATAGCGCGCGGTGTCCTGCACGCGCTCCTCACCGACAATCACCGGCGCTCCATCGCGCAGCACCGTCACCGGCATGCGTTTGGGGAACGCTTCCCCAGCCATGCTGCCAAGGCGCGGTACCGCCGCCAGAAGCGTGCGGGTATAGGGATGCTGCGGATTGGCGAATATCTCGCGAACCGGGCCTTCCTCGACCTTCTGACCCTTCCACATGACGACGACATCATCTGCCATCTCGGCGACGACACCCATGTCGTGCGTGATGAAGATCATGCCCATGCCGAGTTCTTGCTGCAGGTCCCGCATGATATGGAGGATCTGCGCCTGGATCGTCACGTCGAGCGCAGTTGTCGGCTCGTCCGCAATCAACAGCTTCGGCCGGCAGGCCAGCGCCATGGCAATCATCACGCGCTGGCGCATGCCTCCGGAAAGCTGGTGCGGGTAGCGCTTCAGAAGCTGCTCGGAATCCGGCAGGCGAACCATATCGAGAAGCCGCTTTGCCTCGGCCATCGCCGTAGGCTTGTTCATGGCTTCGTGCAGCAGAAGAACTTCGCAGATCTGCTCGCCGATCGTGAAGACCGGGTTCAGTGACGTCATCGGCTCCTGGAAGATCATGGCAATCTCCTTGCCGCGAATGCGCCGCATCGCCTTCTGGGAAGTTTGAAGCAGATCTTTTTCTCCAAACAGGATTCGGCCTGTCGAGAATGTTGCACCCATCATGTCAGCAAGACGCATGACTGCCAGCGACGTAACAGATTTACCTGAACCGGATTCACCGACGACGGCCACGGTCTTGCCGGGCGCGACGGAGAAGGACAGGTTTTCGACCACGCGGTTCACGCCAAAATTGACCGTCAGGTCTTCGACCGAAATCAACACTTTGCGATCAGTCATCGGCATCGTCATGTCAGGGCCTCCGGCTGCTCTTGCGCCATGGGGTGAATGAAGCGGCAGGCTGCCGTGGTGAAACGCGCATGATGACGGCACCGGCAGGCTGGAAAGAACCAACACTCCAAAATACCCTCCCCCAAAACGTCGGTGGACGCTACTGAATGTGAACAATCATGTCCAGAGTGTTGAGCAATAAATACATATCGCCCTACATTCATGACGAGAATGTTGATTAATCAAAATTTTCGTTTGGTGCGCCCGGTTCTGGCCGGAAGAATGGCCAGCACGAAGGGCTGCGCGGGCGACAGCGAGGCGGCTGTCATGAGTGACGCCAGCAAATGTCCATGAAATCGTAAATCGCCGACAGCCCTACAGGAGAGATGGAGACTGCCCGCTCGCCTCCGGCAAGCTGGATGCCCCGATTGAACGGGGCCAGGCCGGCGAAGGCACACAGCAGGCCTCACGCCGGAAGACTGCGCGTCGCCGCGTTATCGATCCTGAAGGATCAGCCGGAAACAAAAGCTCAGGCGGGCGTCAGTTCCTGCTCGACCAGCGTCGCCCAGAAAGCAACGCCGGGTCCGATCGCCTCATCATTGAAATCATAGGCAGTGTTGTGATGCAGGGCGCCATCGACCGCCGGACCATTGCCGAGCCAGACATAACAGCCCGGAGCTTCGCCGGCGAAATAGGCGAAATCATCACCCGCCGTAGATGGCGGAAAGGCGGTTCTGAGTTTGTCGCCAAAGACTGTGCCGGCCGCCTTTAAGGCACGCGCTGTCGCGTCCGCATCGTTGACAACGGGCGGGATACGGCGCTCGAAGCCACAATCAGCGGCAATGCCGTACATCGCTGCGGTTCCGCTCGCCAGACGGCCGATTTCGGTTTCCAGCTGATCGCGCACCTCAGGCGAATAGGCCCGCGCAGTCCCGCCGATCGCGACAATATCGGGAATGACATTGAGCGCCTGCGGATTGCCCGCCTGCAGCGAGCAGGCGCTGACCACCGCCGGCTGTAGCGGATCGATAACCCGGCCGATGATCGTCTGCAGAGAGGCAAGAAAGGTTGCGGCAGCCGTGATCGGGTCCTTGCCCAGATGCGGCTTGGCACCATGCGTCCCGGTACCGCGGAATGTCACGCGCCAGCTGTCGGAGGAGGCAAGCTGCGGCCCGGCAACCACGGCCATTTCATCAGTATCGAGGCCCGGCATATTGTGCAGGCCGTAAACGGCATCGCAGGGAAATCGCTCGAAAAGACCATCCTCGACCATGCGCCGGGCACCGCCCCGGCCCTCTTCCGCCGGCTGGAAAATGAAATGCACCGTACCGGAGAAATTGCGGGTTTCCGCCAGATAGCGCGCAGCCCCCAGCAGCAAGGCCGTGTGACCATCATGGCCGCAGGCGTGCATCTTGCCATCGACCGTGGACTTATACGGACGCTCCGCCGTTTCCGGCATTGCCAGCGCATCCATGTCGGCGCGAAGCCCGATGCTGCGGGTGCCATTGCCGATCTGCAGCGTTCCAACCACGCCGGTGCCGCCCAGTCCGCGCGTCACGGTGATCCCGGCCTTTTCCAGAAGATCCGCAACGATGGCGCAGGTTCGCTCTTCCTCGAAGCCAAGCTCGGGATGCGCATGCAGATCGCGGCGCAACGCAGTGAGAAAAGGCAGGTCGGCAGTCAGCATTTCGGGCAGGCGCATTGGCAGGCAATTCCTTGAGGCGTGAGGGTCCGTTGTTTACCGGGGCTCCACAGACTTCCCCTGGACGTTCTTCCGGTATAGAGCAAAACCACAAGAAACCGAACACCTCCCTCACAGTTTGGCTCAAAGGAAGACGCCGTGCAGCCGCATGACTTCTGGCAGGAAATCCATCCCGCAAACACGTTCGATCCAGACAAGACCCACAAGGATTTTTATCCGGCCACCCTGATGGATGGGCGTCAACTCCGTCTGCCAATCCGCCCGTTGTCCGATGGAACCCATGCTCTGGCGTCGCTGATCGTCAATCAGGCGAGCTTTCCGGTGCAGGATGTGCTGGCGGCCCAGCTTGCCGAAAAGTTGAAACCGTTCCGGCCTGACGTCATCGCCGGGCTACCGACGCTCGGCCTGACGCTTGCCAGCGCCGTCGCGCGGGCGCTGGGCCACAGCCGCTATGTTCCGCTCGGAACCTCTCCGAAATTCTGGTACCAGGCCGGTCTGTCGGTGCCGATGTCTTCGATCACCACGCCAGACCAGACAAAACGGCTCTATATCGATCCCCGCATGCTCCCACTTCTGGAAAACGGCCGCGTTGTTCTTATCGACGACGTCATTTCCAGCGGCACATCCATCGTTGCCGGTCTTTCCCTTCTTGCCATTGCCGGCATCGAACCGGTGGCCATCGGTGCCGCCATGCTCCAATCACGCCGCTGGGTCGACCGATTGGCGGCCTTGGACAGCCGTTGGCCGGAGAAGACCACCGGCGTTTTCGAAACACCGTTGCTGTCGAAAGCGAGCGAGGGAAGCTGGAGCGCTTAAGATACCCCTGTGGCCAGCAGGGCGTGATCGGATTTCGCAACACCTACCAGGGTGTGAAACAAAATTTACTTCCCCGAAAGTTGTGAACATCACGGAACGTATGATGGTTGTCGGCACTATTGTGTTACGCTGGGCGGGAAGAATTCGGAACGATCATCAAAGGCGGTGATTCGGATCTGAGCGAGGTGCGTGATCACCCGTGCGCCCTTCGGCAAGGATCCAGGATCCGTCGGTCCCGCCCAAAGGGTGCGGCCATCTTCGTTGTCAGATTCTCAGCAGTAACAATTATTTGAAGGAACTATCGAAGCAAGGAAACGTTAATCTCGTTGAGCGAGCCGATAGGCAGCGATCCCGTCTCAACGAACCGGCCGCGGGAGAGCATGATGCAGAACACCCAGTCCGATGTCTTTGATCTCTTTTCGGAGATTTATACCAGCACCGCGCAGGAGGAGATCAGTCTCCAGGAGTATCTGTTCGCGTGCCGCGACGACAAAAGCATGTACGCCACTGCACAGGAGCGCATGGTCGCCGCTATTGGGGAGCCCAACTTCGTCGAAACCAGCGCCGACGAGCGCCTTGGCCGCATTTTCTCCAATCGAACCATCAAGGTCTACCCGGCATTTGCCGATTTCTACGGAATGGAAGACACGATCGAGCGGATCGTCGGTTATTTCCGCTATGCGGCACAGGGCCTGGAAGAGCGCAAGCAGATCCTTTATCTGCTCGGTCCCGTCGGCGGTGGCAAGTCCTCGCTGGCCGAACGCCTGAAGAAACTGATGGAAATGCGGCCGATCTACACATTGATGGTCGGCGGCCAGATCAGCCCGGTATTCGAATCGCCTCTCGGCCTCTTCCATCCCGAAAAAATGGCCGATCTTCTTGAAGACAAATACGGCATTGCCAGACGCCGACTGACCGGCATGATCTCGCCTTGGGCCACCAAGCGCCTTGACGAAGTCGGCGGTGACATTTCGAAATTCAGCGTCGTCAAGCTGATGCCGTCGCGCCTGCGCCAGATCGGCATCGCCAAGACAGAACCCGGCGATGAAAACAACCAGGACGTTTCCTCGCTGGTTGGCAAGGTCGATATCCGCCAGCTCGAAAATTTCAGCCAGGCCGATCCCGACGCTTATTCCTACAGCGGTGGCCTGAACCGAACGACACAGGGCCTGCTCGAATTCGTGGAAATGTTCAAGGCGCCGATCAAGGTTCTGCATCCGCTGCTGACCGCAACCCAGGAAGGCAACTATAACGGCACCGAGAATTTCGGCGCCTTTCCCTATCAGGGCATCGTCGTTGCCCATTCGAACGAGTCCGAATGGCTGCAGTTCAAAAACAACCGCAACAACGAAGCCTTCCTCGACCGCATTTTGGTGGTCAAGGTGCCCTATTGCCTGCGCGTTACCGAAGAGCGGCAAATCTACGACAAGCTGCTGCGCGAAAGCGAACTGGCCAAAAATCCCTGCGCGCCCGAGGTTCTGGAAAGCCTCAGCCGTTTCACCGTTTCGACGCGGCTCGCCCCGCATGAAAACTCGCCGCTCTACACCAAGATGCGGGTCTATGATGGCGAGAACCTGAAAGACGTCGATCCCAAGGCGAAATCTGTTCAGGAGTATCGCGACGCTGCCGGTGTCGATGAAGGCATGAACGGCGTCAGCACCCGCTTCGCCTTCAAGGTGCTGTCGGAGACTTTCAACTACGACAGCAAGGAGATCGCCGCCGATCCGGTGCATCTGATGTATGTCATCGAACAGGCGATCAAGCGCGAGCAGTTCCCCAAGGAAACCGAGGCTGCCTATCTCGATTTCATCAAGTCGGAACTCGCCACGCGTTATGCCGAGTTCATTGGCCATGAAATCCAGAAGGCATATCTCGAATCCTACAGCGAATACGGCCAGAACCTGTTCGACCGCTATATCGCCTATGCCGACGCCTGGCTTGAAGATCAGGATTTCAAGGATCCTGACACGGGGCAGATTCTCAACCGGACAATCCTCGACAATGAATTGTCGCAGATCGAAAAACCGGCCGGCATCGCCAATCCGAAGGATTTCCGCAACGAAGTTGTCAAGTTCACCCTGCGGGCGCGGGCCAAGAACAATGGCCGCAATCCGTCCTGGATGAGCTACGAAAAGCTGCGTGAAGTGATCGAAAAGCGGATGTTCGGTCAGGTGGAGGACTTGCTGCCGGTGATCAGCTTCGGCTCCAAGAAGGACAGCGCCAGCGAAAAGCAGCATGCCGAATTCGTCCATCGCATGATCGAGCGCGGATATACCGAGCGGCAGGTGCGCAGGCTGGTGGAATGGTACATGCGCGTCAACAAGGCGGGGTGAGACATACCGATGTCTGGGGGTAGCCAATGCCGAATTTCATCGACCGCCGTCTCAACCCGAAGGACAAGAGCCTCGGGAATCGCCAGCGTTTCCTGAAACGCGCCCGCGAGGAGCTGAAACGCTTCATCAAGGATCGCGTCAAGACCGACCGGATCGCCGACGTGGATTCAGGCCACGCCGTCCCCATGCCGGCACGCGGCGCCAGCGAGCCGACCTTCCAACCCGCCCGGGGTAGTGGCGACCGGCAATATGTCCTGCCCGGCAACCGCGATTACATGCCGGGGGATCGTATCGACAAACCACAAGGCGGCGGCGGCTCGGGCTCGGCCGCCGGAAGGGGGCAGGACGAGGACGATTTCCAGTTCCTGCTGTCACGCGAGGAGGTGCTCGAACTGTTTTTCGAGGACCTTGAACTTCCCGATATGGTCAAGCTCAGCCTGAAGGAGGCCGTCGCCTTCAAACCCCGCCGCGCGGGCTTTGCGACAAGCGGCTCGCCGACCAATATCAATGTCAGCCGCACCATGCGCAACAGCTACGGACGCCGCATCGCCCTGCATCGCCCCAAGCGAAACACGCTGGAAGCATTGGCGCTGGAAATCGAAGAGCTCGCGGCGCAAACGGATCCCGATATCGTCCAGCGTCAGCATCTGGCCGCCTTGCGGGCGCAGCTCGACATGCTCGAACGGCGGCGGCGGCGCATCCCCTATGTCGATCCCGTCGATATCCGTTTCAACCGGTTCGAACGGCAGCCACTGCCCAACGCCAATGCGGTGATGTTCTGCCTGATGGATGTCTCCAGTTCGATGGGCGAGCGGGAAAAGGATCTCGCCAAGCGCTTCTTCGTGCTCCTGCATCTGTTCCTGAAACGCCGCTATGACCGGATCGACATCGTCTTCATCCGCCATACCGACGAAGCGGGAGAAGTCGATGAGGAGACATTCTTCTACAGCACCCAGAGCGGCGGCACTGTGGTCTCCACCGCACTTGAGGAGATGCAGCACATCATTCAGCAGCGTTATCCGGCAAAGGAATGGAACATTTATGCCGCCCAGGCATCCGATGGCGACAATGTTTCCCGCGATTCGGAACGTTGCGCCTCGATCCTCACGTCCGAGCTGATGCGGCTTTGCCAATATTACGCCTATGTCGAAATCATCGATGAGCGCGAGAGCGAAATCTTCGGCTCGACCGACAACGGCACCTCGCTCTGGCGCGCCTATCGCACCGTCGATGGCGAGTGGCCGAATTTCCAGATGACGCGGATCGCCCGGCCGTCCGATATCTACCCTGTCTTCCGAAAACTTTTCGCCAGGCAGCCAACCTTGCAATTTCGTAGCTGAACGGAGCCCCGCATGGCAAAGAATGCAGGCGCAAAACTACTGTTTCACAGCTCCGACTGGAATTTCAAGACGTTGTCGCGCGCCTATGACGCGATCGAGACGATCGCGATCGATGAGCTCGGGCTCGACGTCTACCCCAACCAGCTTGAGATCATCTCGTCAGAGCAGATGCTTGATGCCTATTCATCCGTCGGCATGCCGCTGATGTACCAACACTGGTCGTTCGGCAAGCGCTTCGTCTATGAGGAAAACGGCTATCGCAAGGGGCACCACGGCCTTGCCTACGAACTGGTGATCAATTCCAATCCCTGCATCACCTATCTGATGGAGGAAAACACCATGGCCATGCAGACCCTGGTGACCGCTCATGCGGCCTTCGGCCACAATCACTTTTTCAAAAACAATTACCTGTTCAAACAATGGACCGATGCCGGCGCCATCCTCGGTTATATGGAGTTTTCGAAGAAATACATCGCCAAATGCGAGGAAAGGCACGGGACATCCGCCGTCGAGGCCATTCTCGATTCCGCCCATGCGCTGATGGATCAAGGCGTGTTCCGCTATCGCCGCCCACCGCGCCTATCCTCGAAGAAGGAGCAGGAGCGGGCGCGCGAACGGCTGGAATACGAGGAACAGACCTACAGCGATCTGTGGCGCACGTTGCCGCGCGCCACGGAACGCCCGGATCAGGAAGAAGCCGAACTCGACGCTCTTGAGCGGAAGAAGGTTCTCAATCTGCCGGAGGAAAATCTTCTCTATTTCCTGGAGAAGAACAGCCTGATCCTGGAGCCATGGCAACGGGAATTGCTGCGTATCGTCCGAGTCATCGCCCAGTATTTCTATCCGCAGCGCCAGACCAAGGTGATGAATGAGGGATGCGCCACCTTCGTACATTACACCATCATGAACAGGCTGTTCGACCAGGGCAAGCTCAGCGAAGGCTCGCTGCTGGAAATGCTTCACAGCCATTCCAGCGTGGTCTTCCAGCCGCATTTCGACGATCCGCGCTATTCCGGAATGAACCCTTATGCACTTGGATTTGCAATGATGCAGGACATCGAGCGCATCTGCAATCAGCCGACATCCGAGGATCGTGACTGGTTCCCGAGCATTGCCGGCAGCGGCCAGTGGCGGGAGACCCTGCTTGATGCCTGGGCAAACCACCGCGACGAATCCTTCATCCTGCAATATCTGAGCCCGGCGCTGATCCGCAAATTCAGGCTGTTCCAGCTAACCGATGAAGCGGACAACAAATATTGCGAGGTCGCGTCCATCCACAACGAACGTGGCTACGCCGAAATTCGCAAAGCACTGGCCAGCAACTACGACGTCGCCGCCAACCAGCAGGACATTCAGGTGGTTGATGTCGACCTGCTCGGCGACCGGCAGTTGCGGCTGCAGCACGGGATAAAGAATGGCGTCCTGCTGGAAGAAACCAGCCGCGACGCCACGCTTCGGCATGTACGGCATTTGTGGGGCTACGGTGTCAGCCTTGCGGGCGTGGACGGACAAACGGGGGCTGTGCGTTATGAATGCTCGACCGCCTAGCTTGCCTTACCGCCGCCCCTGCCCTGTCCCTGCGATCTCTTCTCCTCAACCCCAAAAGTCCAAAGGGCATTTGCGAACTGACCGCAGAGACATAACCGCAGGCAAGGTCGCCCGCTGTTTTCAAATCGAGGAAGATAGCCAGCATTATCGATCGATGACGACCGTACCTGTCACTTCCAGCGTGGATTGAAGCAGCATCTGAGCGCCCGCAATGCAATGTTCCGGCTCGACATACTCCGCCTCATTGTGGCTCAAACCATCTCTGCAAGGCACGAAAATCATGGTGGCCGGGGCAATGCGCGCGATATAAAGCGCGTCATGAAAGGCGCCCGAAACCATGTGCTTGGCCGCTAGTCCGAGATGGCGGGCAGCGTGTTCTACGCTGTTGATCAAAAGCTCGGAGAACTGAGCTGGGCTCATATCGAATGTCTTGCGAATATCGACCGTGCAGCCGTTCGCCAAAGCTGAAGCCTGAAAGGCCCTCACAATGCGCGCCTCGATCGCGTCGAGGTTACCGGAACTAGGATGGCGCAGATCGACGCTGAGGCTGACAGAACCTGCAATGGCATTGACGGAGCCAGGATAGGCAGCGATCCTGCCCACAGTGAAGCGGGCGTTTTCATCCTCGGGCATGATGGTCGCATAGAGGCTGTGCAGGGCCGCGTTGGCGGCCACCATGGGATCGCGGCGGAACGACAATTGTGTTGTGCCAGCGTGCGCTGCCTGCCCCGAAATCGTAATCTCGAACCAACGCGTTCCCTGAACACCTGTGACGATCCCGATCGGGATATCTTCCTTTTCCAGGGACGGACCCTGTTCGATATGAAGTTCGAGGTAGCCGGCAATAGGAAATCCAAGCGGCCGCGTTTCCGCTGCAGGCAGGTTCGCCAGGGTCGCGGCCAGTGCGTCACGCCACAGCACCCCATCGGTCCCCTTGATGTCATCCCAATCTCCTGGAATGTGGCCCAATGAAAATGCCATCGAGCCCATGGCGCCCGGTGCAAAACGGCTGCCTTCTTCATTGGTCCAAGCAACGACTTCGATCGGCACGTGCGTTTCTATGCCAGCATCGTCCAGCGCCTCCAAAACTTCAAAGGCAGCAAGCGTTCCGAGTGCGCCGTCATAACGGCCGCCGGTCGGCTGGCTGTCGAGATGGCTGCCGATCAGAAAGGGCGGCAGCTGGTCATTCTTGCCGGCCCGGCGAACAAACAGATTAGCCAACGGGTCCTGAAAGACACGAAACCCCCGTGCCAGGGCAAGGTCCGCCAAAAGCGCACGAGCGGCTTGGTCTTGCGGACCAAGCGCCTGCCGGTTGACGCCGCCTGCGGGCGTGGCGCCGATTGCTGCGAAGTCATCAAGCCTCTTCAGCAGACGCGCACCGTTGATCTCCACCGAAGGTTTCATTTCTTCAGCCCGGCAATGAAGGCAGTAACCCGCGCTTTCTCAACCTTGTTCCACCAGACGCCGTCATATTTCAGCGAGCTTGCGACAATCACGCCATCGACAATATCGAGGATATCGCGGGCATTGTCCGGCGTGACACCACTGCCGACCAGCGTCGGCAGGCCAGCCGCTTCCTTGATCAGCCGGATATAATTGAGATCGGCCGCATGGCCGGTCCGCTGGCCAGTGGCAATCACCGCATCGGCATCGAAGAATACGAGATCCTTGACCTGTTCTTCCACCGGCCGGTCGGCGACGATCGCGTGTGCTCCATGCTTCACATGGGCATCGGCAAAGATCCTTATGCCGTTGGCGCGAAGCTTTGCACGGTAGCGCATGGCGCGGGCCGCTTCGCCTTCGATAAATCCTTCATTGGCGACATAGGCATTAGCCCACTGGTTGACACGCACGAAGCCGGCACCGCTGGCACCGGCGATGGCAAGCGCCGGAATGGCTGCGTTGGCCAGGACGTTGATGCCGATCGGGCGGCCGAGTTCGCGGCGGATACGATCTGATATTACCGACATATAGGCGGCGGTTTCGGGGCCGATATCATCCGGTTTGGAAAAGGGAATGTCGCCGTGGTTTTCGACGATGACACCATCGCAGCCACCTTCGAGGTAGGCGCGGGCATCCTCCAGGCCTTGGCTGTAGATGTCCTCGATGGCTTCACCATTGTAACGCGGGGCACCCGGTAGAGGTGCGAGGTGCACGACG
The DNA here is from genome assembly GCF_001426665.1 of Rhizobium sp. Root1334. Lineage (GTDB taxonomy): Bacteria > Pseudomonadota > Alphaproteobacteria > Rhizobiales > Rhizobiaceae > Pararhizobium. The sequence continues at coordinate 199,908 of NZ_LMEY01000004.1, forward strand.
CCGATGACAGCTTTGCTACGGCCGAAGAGGGACGTAATCGCATTGCCGGTGGCAGGACCGACTGGCTTTGAGGACTGTGTCATGGGTGTTCCGTTTCTAATGTTTTGATGAGAGCTGATAGTTCTTTGGCCGTTGGACAGGAGGAAAGCGTTCCAGCCCGTGTTACCGCCAGCGCGGATGATTCAACTGCGATGCGGATGGCACGCAGTGGATCAATTCCCTTTGCCAAGCATCCTGCAAAGATGCCGCACAGCACATCGCCGGCGCCGCTGGTATCGACCGCCGAAACCTTCGGAGCTTCGATATAGACCGCAGCCGCGTTGATGCCGGTCAGAAGAAGGCAGCCTCTGGAGCCCAGGGTGACGATCACCCGGCGCGCGCCGGATTCGATGATTTTAGCGGCAGCACGAGCCGGTTCGCGAGAGCCGGAGATGGCTTGAGCTTCCCCTTCGTTGACAATGACGAAATCCACGTTTGTGAACTCGGGCTGCTCACCCGCCGCCAGCGGGCTGGCATTCAAGATTGTCGTGAGACCTTTGGCCCGTACAGCCTGCAGGCAGGCGCCGGTCACTGCACCCGCAAGATTGCCCTGCACGACCAGCACGTCGCCCGGCGCGATCGTATCGAGCAGTTTGGTCTGCGCGAGAGGATCAAATGCCAGAGCACAGGAGACACCGCTCAGGATGATATTTTCACCGACAGCATCGACGGCAACGGTCGAGCGGTCGGTCGGCAGATCGAATTCCGTCAGGCAGGCGATAGCAATCTCGCCTGCCAGCGTCTCGCGGATCCAGGCGCCATTGGCATCCGTGCCGATTGCGGCCCAGAGCGTGACAGGTGCGCCGGTGCGTGCTGCGGCTACAGCCTGATTGGCGCCCTTGCCGCCGAGGCCGTCGGCATGGCTCACCGCATTTAACGTCTCGCCCGCTTGCGGAAGGCGGTCGAGACGGAAAGTCGTGTCGATGCAGGTATTGCCGACGACATGGACGCGCATGGCTCAGGCTTTCGCCGTTGCCCAGGCAAGCATCTGTTCGAACAACGTCTTGTAACCCGGCCAGGCGATGAAGCTCGACGGCAGCCAATGCGGGCCGACGTCGGAGGTCCAGGCCACGGTGCGGCCCTTGCCGTAGGTGCCGGTTACCAGCAGCGGCTGCGAACCGTACTCCGTCGAGACTGTTGCCAGAACCTCGGCGCCGTCCTTGACCGTCACTTCATTATAACCGAGCAGGACCGGCCAGTCCGTGCCAAGCCCCTTGAGGATCGGATGGCTTTCCTTGCCGGTGACAACAGGCGCAAAGCCTTCCGGAACCTCGATACGGTCATCGACGGAAAGGCAGGAAACGGGAAGTACTTCTTCGACCGGCGTCCGGTGGTAGCGAGCGCCACCGTTGATGCCTTGGAAGCTGTAGTAGCCGCCGAACATCAGAAGGGCGCCACCGTTGCGCACATATTCGCGCAGCAGGCGAAGACGGTTCGGTGTGGTCTTCGAGTGGATCCAGGTGTCGGGATGCAACAGCAGCGTGTTGGCCCCGATATCCGACAGGATGATTGCATCATAGGCGGACAGCGCTTCCAGCGATTGCGGGAAATCACGCTGGGCCTCGTGGGCGGGCATGAACTGAACATCAAACGGGCTGTCCTTCAGCGCGGCGAGCAGCTCGTCGGCGCCCGTGTGATAGGTGACCGTCGGGAACTGGTCGAACCCCTTGATGTGGGTGGCGGTGGAAACCCAGGACTCGCCGGCGAGAAGGACTTTGGACTTGGACATGAAAACTCCTTGGACTTTATTGTCAGCGCTCAGAGAACACTGGAGAAAACGGATTTCGGATTGTCGATCAGCATTCGGTCGATGGCAGCCTGATCAACCCCGTGACGCTTCAGGCGCGGCAGGAAATGCTTCAGGATGAAGCCGTAGCCGAAGCCGCCGTAACGGGTGAGCATGATTTTCAAGAACACGTCCTGCGAGAGCAGAACGCGGTCGCCGTAACCCATATCGATCAGCGAACGGATCGCGCGGGCGTTCTGCTCGTCGGACGGCGACTGGGCGTCCTGATCGGCATAATAGAAGTCCATGCCGATCATATCGTATTCCAGAAAGGCCCCGCGCTCGGCCAGCGCCTTCTGATAGGGCAGATCGTCATGGCTGGGGTTCATGTGGCAGAGAACTGTATGGCGCAGGTCAGCCCCCTCCTCCTCGACGATATCAAGAACCTCATGCGCCAGCCGCTCCCAGCCGGGCAGATGGATGGAGAGCGGCACGCCGGTCAGTCTGGAAGCGCGGGCCGCTGCGCGCAAGGATTTGCGCTCTTCGGAGGTAAAATCCTTGCTGACGCCGATTTCGCCGATGACACCCGCCATAACCTCCGGCTGGCTTACACCGCCACCGACATCATTGACGATGAACTCGGTGACCTCGTCGACATCCATGGCTTTGAACCAGTCCGGATGGCTGAATTCGAGGTAGAAGCCGGTACCCATGACGATCTTGAGACCGGACATTTTCGCGATGCGGGCAAGCTTGGCAGGCTCGCGGCCAATACCGATATTGGTGGTATCGACGACCGTGTGGCCGCCCAATGCCTGAAACCGCTTCAACTCCGACAATGCCAGATCGCTGTCATCAAGCGAAACGTTGTCTCGGTTCATGTAGGGGTTCATCCGCAATTCGCCGATGATCTCCATGCTAACCTTCTGCTCGCCGACGGCTTGAGCCTCCGGATGGCAGGGGCAGCGCCAGGACTTGGCGCCATCGAGCAGGATGTGCTCGTGCATCAGGGTAATGCCCATCCCGGTAACCGGCACCGGCCCGAGAACCGTCATCACCGTTCCCGTTCTGACACCAATCTCCGCCCGCTCTCTGGGCGTTGTCTCAAACAGATGATCCATCTTACTTGCCCCGGACAGCGCCGCGGAAGAGACGGAAGTTGAGCCAGACCGCAATCAGGATGATCGTGCCCGTAACGATCGGCGTCAGGAACGGCGACATATGGGCAAGGATCAAACCATTGGCGATGACCGCAACGGTCAGAGCGCCAAGAACCGTACCGACAACAGTCCCCCGCCCGCCGAAGAGGCTGGTGCCGCCAAGCACCACGGCCGCGATGACTTCAAGCTCGAAACCCTGCCCTGCGTTGGACGATCCCGAACCGAGGCGGGCGGTGACGATGATCCCGGCCAGTGCCGCGGCTGTGCTGGAGAGGATATAGACGAACATCGTGGTAAATCGTGTGTCGATGCCTGCACGGCGCACCGCTTCGGCATTGGCACCAATGCCGGTGACATAGCGGCCAAATGGAGTTTCGTTGAAGACGATATAGGCGATCAGCAGGACCACAAGGGCGATCAGCGCCGGCACGGGAACGCCGAGGAACCAGGACCTGCCGATGACGGTGAAAAAGCTCGCCGGATCGACCGGGATAGAATAGCCGCCGGTAATCAGCAGCGCCAGACCACGGATGACCGAAAGCCCCGCCAGCGTGACGATGAAGGCCGGAATACGCTCATAAGCAATGAAGAAGCCGTGGATGGCGCCAATGATGACCCCAAGCAACAGCATCAGGAGAATGACCAGTGGCCATGCGAGCCCCGCCTGCAATGCCGTTGCCGACAGCGTGGCAACCAGCGCCAGCACCGAGCCGACCGACAAGTCGATGCCGCCGGTGGTGATGACGAAGGTCATGGCGGCAGCGACGATCAAGAGCGGCGCCGACTGGCGGATGATGTTCAGCAAGTTCGGCGCGGTCAGGAAGGCATCGGTGATGACCGAAAAGACAACGCAGACGACGAGAAAGAACAGGGCGATCGACACGACGCTGCCGTTGGCCAGCAGCTTGTCCCAAAGTGTTGCCTTGCGCAGGCGGGACGGTGAGACGTGAGAACCGGCATGCCCGGTTTGGGTTGAAGGCATGCTCATGCGGAAACTCCGGTTTCGTTGCCGTGCCGGGCGGAACGGGCTGAAAATTTGCGCCCGACGATCAGGTTGACGACTTCCTCGATGCTGGTCTCACTGATCAGCCGTTCGGCGACATTGCGGCCTTCGTACATGACCTGGATGCGATCGCAGACCAGGAACAGGTCCTGCAGGCGGTGGGTAATCAGAATGACGCTGACACCGCGGGCGCTAACCGTTCGGATCAACTCCAGCACGGCTTCGACTTCCGCCACGGCAAGCGCTGCCGTCGGCTCGTCCATGATGAGAACCTTGGGTTCGAACGAAGCCGCGCGGCCGATGGCGATTGATTGACGTTGGCCGCCCGACAGGTTTTCGACCTTCAACCGGGTATCGGCAATGACGATGCCGAGACGATCGAGCATCTCGCGGGTAAGCCCGTGCATCTTCTTGTTATCGAGAAACGGTACGCCGAGAATGCGGCGGCGCGGTTCGCGGCCAAGGAACAGATTGCCGGCCACATCCACCGTGTCGCAGAGAGACAGGTCCTGATAGACCATCTCGACATGAGCGGCGCGTGCATCGGCTGGCGATGAAAAGGAAACGGCCTTGCCGTCGATCTCGATGGTGCCGCTGTCTGGAATGACGGCGCCTGAGAGCACCTTGCTCAGCGTCGACTTGCCGGCGCCATTGTCTCCGACCAGTCCAAGGACCTCGCCGGGCTTCAGCGTCAGCGAGACATTGTCCAGCGTCTGAATAGGATTATAACGTTTCGAAATACCGGTCATCCGGACGCGGTAAGGTGTGCCGTCGGTCATGATGGGTTCTCCCCGATTGCCTGAACGGGCATGGCCAGCTTCCTCAAACCGGCCATGCGGGATGATGCGGGAAAAACCCTTACTTGAACATGTCCTTGAACTGGGCAACGTTCTCCTTGGTCACGATCGTCACCGGAACATTGATGATCGGCTCGATGGTTTCGCCTTTCTTCAGCTTGACCAGCGCTTCGACGGCAGCCTTGCCTTCGCCGGCAGGGTCCTGCTGAACGACGGCGGTAACCCAGCCTTCTTCGATGCCCTTGACGGCTTGCGCGGTCAGGTCCCAGCCGAAGATCTTGACGTCCTTCTGGCGGCCCTGGCTTTCGACAGCCGAAACGGCACCGATCAACTGCGGCTCGCCGGTTGCGTAGATCGTTGTCATGTCGGGGTTGGCGGTCATCAGGTTCTCGGCAGCACCCAGCGCAATGTCCTGCTGGTTCTGGCCGTCAACGGTGTCGAGGAAGGTAACAGCCTGACCGCTATCGGTCACAGCCTTCTTGAAGCCGTCAAGCCGCTGGTTCTGAATGAAGGAATTGAGCGCACCGATAATACCGGTCTTGGCCGTGCCGGACATCTCCGTCTTTACGTATTCGGAAAAGTACTTGCCAATGTCTTCGCCAGCTTTGGCATTGTCGACGCCGATAAAGGAAATGTTATCGCCTTCCGGGATTTGTGCATCGATGGCGATGACCGGAATGCTGGCAGTCTTGGCCGCTGTAATGGCAGGTTTCACGCCATTGACGTCGATGGCGACGAGAATGATGCCATCGACCTTCTGGGTGATGTAGTTTTCGATCGCGTCGTTCTGTGCGGCAGGCACGTTGTTGGCGTTGAAGATCACCAGCTTGGCACCGGCAGCATCCGCAGCTTTCTGCGCACCGTCATTGATCTGGTTGAAGAACAGGGCCTGCTGATTGATGGTGACGAGCGCAAATGTATCTGCGCTGGCGGAAGCGACACCGACAGCCAACGTCATGACGACGGCGGCAGTGCTGCGGATCAAAAGTTTGGATAGGCGCATTCGGGTTCCCCTTGTTTTCGGAAAGGCCCGTAGCCGGGCTCATCAAGCGCTTGAGCGCCAGGATATAATTCAAGAGACTTGAATTTTTGTCAAGTCTCTTGAATTTAACTTTTCGAGGGGAACTTACTCAGAATGTGGCTGGTGTATTGACCCAGAAGATGCTGGCGCGCTCACGGCCGGTATTGCGATAGTGGTGCGGCAGTTCGGAATTGAAGACGAAGGCATCGCCGGTCGCAAGCATGAAGCTCTTGCCGTCGACAATCAGTTCTATTTCACCGGCAAGCAGATACCCGACCTCTTCTCCGGCATGCTGGATGGGACCGGCGCTTTCACCCTTCTCCTCGATGTGATGGATATTGCACTGAAGCAGATGCCCGGCCGAATAGGGAATGATCCGCTCCAGCGAAATCCCCTCGCCGCGACGCAAAGGGTCAAGCGCGATCAGCGGCCGCGTACCGGCGCGGAAGATGATTCCTTCCTCTCCATCGGACTCCTCGAACATCCAGCCAATATTGGTATCCAGTGCGCCAACCAGACGGTGCAGCATCGGCAGAGACGGCGATGCCTTGCCGTTTTCAATCTTTGACAACAGGCTTTCCGAGCAATTGGCTGCGTCGGAAAGTGCCTTCAGCGTCATACCCCTGGTTTGCCGTGCAAGCCGTAGGCGGATGCCCAGACGGACTGGATTGGCGGTTTGAGCATCGTCATCGATGTGATTTGCCGCCGTCAAATCAAGCCCTTTTTTCATGCGATTTTTGTCTTCTATTGCTAGGAGCGGGAACACTCGGATATTTTCACGAGGGAACCATCTACCGGCTTGCCCGTCGTGACCAAGCTCACGAATACCACTTCCCTTTCATCGCAATCAAGTCACTTGAATATTCAATATGGATGAATCTTCGGCTCGGCTTCAAGGTGGTTCTTCTCTGGAGCAGAGCGCCGTACCGGCAAACATGTCGCGGCGCTCAAGGTGCAAATGCGAATTGAGCTACAGATAGTGGTCAGCGCCGGGGACTGAGCCGCTTGCACAATCGCTTCATGGGATCCGTCCATCCCTTCAAACATCGGCCTTGCCGGCCTGGAAGTCACGGCGATGCGACGGGCAGGAAGCCTTTGAATGGGTGAGGATGCCGCCTGTCGCCTACGCGTTGTCTTCTCGTATCCGCACAAGCCGGAAAAACCGTGCTGGCAGAATGATGGCACTCATGGAAAGACCAGCGGCAAATCCAATCCACACGCCCAGGGGGCCTACGGACGTGTGAAAGGCCAGGAAATAACCCAGGGGCAGGGCCAGCAGCCAATAGGAAACGATGGACACAGCAGACGGCCACTTGGTGTCGTTCAGCCCACGCAGAGCCCCCAGCCCGGTGGACTGCAATCCATCCACCACCTGCATTAGCGCGACCACGATAAACATGCTGGACGCCAGTGCGACAACAGGCGGGTCCCTGCTCAGCAATTCGGCAATGGAGCGGCCCGCAAAGATCAGCGCAACCGTGGTGGCCAGCATCCACAGCGCCACAAAGCCAAAGGTTGCCATGCCGATAGGCCGGAGCCGTTCCGGCTGCCCCGAGCCATCGGCCTGTGCGATGCGGATAGCAACGGCAGTCGCCATTCCGAGCGGCAGCATGTAAAGGGTCGCGCCAATCGAGTTGACGATCTGGTTGGCGGCGAGCGCGCCTGCGCCAAACCAGCCGAGCATGAAGGTTGCCATTGCGACGGCCCCGGCCTCGGCGAGATAACTGATCCCCAGCGGCAACCCCTGTAAGAATTGCTGCCAGACACCTTTGCCCGTGACCACCGCCCGCAAGCGGAAACGGCGCATCGCCAATGCCCGGCGCCAATAGAGATAGGCAGCGGCAAGGGCGATCGTCTCAGCCAGAACACTGGCGATACCCGAGCCGAGAATGCCAAGAGCCGGTATGGGGCCGAGACCGTAAATCAGCAGATAGTTCAGCGGCACATTGATCGCGACGCCGAAGAATGCAAACCCGACCGCCAGCCAAGGCCGGTCCGTGGCGTCAAGCAGGGACTTCAGCACCAGAAAGACCGAAAAGGGCAGCATGAACAGCGCCATCGGCACCCAATAAAGCCACGCCTGCGTCTCCGGCAGGCCCATTACCCGCACAATCGGCATCAGCGCCAACATGATCGTGGCCGCCAGAGCGCCGCATATCAGCGCCGTCATCATGCCATGACGGACAGCCGAGCTGACCATCCGGGCATCTTTCGCCCCAAAGCCGCTGGCCATCGATATGCCGACAACCGAAATCACCCCGTAAAGCATCGCCGTCAGCAGCATATGAACCGCCATGACGAGCGAGACGATGGCCAGAACCTCGGTTCCAAGCGGCGACAGCATGATCGTGTCAGTGATGCCAATCAGCGAGCTTGCCGATAGTCCGAGGACCAGCGGGACAGACAGCTTTATCAGCGAAGGCAACTCGGAGATGATACGGCCAAAATGCAGTTTCTTGTCAGACGGGGCCATGAGCCTCTTCTATCCTCGGTTAGTAGTGCTTCCGCGATCCTCTTCGGCGAACGATATCCGAGCGAATCTGCAACGCATCGCGCGCGGCCACTTCACTATCAGATTTCAGCTGTTTTCACTGCCTCATAAAGAACCCAACCGGCCGCATGTTCCCGTGAGCAACGACCAGCGTAAGCGCCAGCGTTTCTCACCGTTCGCGTCTGCGAATGTCCATGGCAACTACGTCCTCACAGGACATATCCGATCAGGCAAAAGCTGAGACAAGACCGATTTTCGCGCGCTTTTGCGCCTTGGCGAGCAGCAATATACTCCGGCACCAATGTAAGAAACGGAAACACTTTGTGACTAAGTGCTTCCGAAATCAGCTGTTTTTGACTTGCCGCGCGCATGCGCATGAAGGATATTGCTCCCACGTCAAGGAAGCGATCATGATTAGAATGATACAAGACCCGGCTGAACTTTCCGGCGAAGACATTACTGGAAAATATATTCTGCGCAGGCTGAACTACCACTGGTTCGCCTACGGCAAGGCCGCTATCGTGACCGCCTGCAAAGGGACAATCCTGCATCTAGAGCGCGAAGAGACGGTTTATTCCGAGCGCTGGGCGCGCCGCGCCTATAGCGGTAACGGAAAGAGATATCCCGGCGGGGTCTGCCCGATTTCAGCGGTTGCTTGCGTTTGCGACACAGCGGATGAGGTGAATGCCGTAATCCAGCTGGATGTGGAAGCACAGGATGAATTCTACCAGCTGATCGCCAAGGCCGATGCCAGGGTTCACGCATTGGCCTCGTCATCGCAGAACAAATTGTATCTGGCCGCGGCCGAGTAAGGCCGTTGACACAGAGTATCCCGCGACCGTTTTTTGAACCGGTGCGGCATTCGGCCGGACACTCTTCTTTTCGAAGCCCTTTCCCACATCGGGCGAACATCCTGACGGCTCAATCGAGTTTCAGACCGGTCTCTCGTACCCCGCGGGCTACGTCGTCCTTCCTGCCCCTTAGACGGCTTCCTGATCCGGGTCAGTGTTTTTGCCACTCCCTTGCAATGACCGGCATGCCATCGGGCCGGATCTGCTTCTTCAGCGCAGCGATGCGGAAGATCGCGTTGGCAGCACCATAGCCGCGATAGCCGCGCCGTTCGACGATCTCGAAGAAAAAGCCCTCGCCGTAGGTGCCACTGTAGAGCTGGAAGAACTCGCCGTGCTCGTCGCGATCGTAGAGAATGTTTTCCGCCTTTAGCCGCTCGCTCAACTCGGGTTCGAGGCCGAAGCGGGCTTCGACATCGTCGTAATAGTTGGGCGAAATGTGCAGCGGCCGGAAACCATTCCGTTTCAGCGCTGCAGCCGTTGCAAAGATATCATCCGTGTTGAAAGCCAGATGCTGGATGCCCGAACCGAACGTTTCGGCGATGAAGTGGCCGGCAAGCGTGCGCCGGTTTTCCGCCCCATTGAGCGTGATGCGCAAGCTACCTGCCGCATTCTCGATGACCTGGCTGCGCACGACGCCTGCCGGATCGATGATATCCACCATCGGTGTCTTTTGCGTCTCGAAAATCGAGGTGTAGAACAACAGCCAGGTCAGCATTTCTTCATAGGCGACAGTCTGGGCGATATGATCGATGGCACGCAGATGCGCCGGCTGGCTGTCATCCTCATTCGCGACAGCTACGAAATCGATGTCCCAAATGCGGCCAAGATCAGTCTTTTCATCGAGCAGATAGATCAACCCGCCGCCGACCCCACGAATGGCCGGGACTTCCAATTCTCCAGCGCCAACCGGCTGGCTGAAGGATTCAGCCCCAAGCGCCACCGCCCGGGCCATAGCCTCTTGCGCATCATCCACAATGAGTGCCACTGCATAGGCCGATGGCCCGTGTACCGCATAGGACGCATTGGCAAAGCCTGCACGCTCGGTATTGACCAGCAACCGGATATCGCCCTGGCTATAGACCGTCACCTGCTTGGTCCTGTGCCGCGCAGTGTTGCGGAAGCCAAGCGTGCGAAGAAGCGCGATAAGGTCCGTCGCAGCGGTTTCATCGACAGAGAATTCCACGAAGCCGATGGCCTTCACCGGCGCACGCCCCGGCATGTCGGCAACAGTAAGCCCCGAAGCATTTGGATTGCGCCGGACGCGGTCACCAAGCGTAATCAGCGAGCGGTAACCATCGGCCGCAATCGCCTTTGCAGACCCACCACGGAACTGGTCATTGAAGATTTCCAGCGAGAAGTAACCATCATAGCCCGTCTCAGCGATCGCGCTGGTAAAGGCCGTGACCGCCAGATCGCCTTCGCCCGGCATGTTGCGAAAGTGGCGGCTCCAGTAGAGCAGGTCCATGTCAATCAGCGGCGCGTCTGCCAGCTGGACGATGAAGATTTTCTCCTTGGGGATGGAGCGGATCGAATTGATATCGATCTTGCGCGACAAGGTATGGAAGCTGTCGAGGATCAGGCCGATGTTCGGGTGGTCGGCGCGCCGGACGATTTCCCAGGCATCCCGATGGTCGAAGATATGTTTTCCCCAGGCAAGTGCTTCGTAACCAACCTTCAAACCGCGCTTGGCAGCCCGCTCGCCGAGTTCATGAAAGTCCGCCGCGGCCCGGTCGATGCCGCCGAGCGACACCGGCGACACGTTAGAGCAGACCAGTACAAGGTCGGTACCGAGCTGCTGCATGATATCAAACTTGCGCTCGGCACGATCGAAGGTGCGCGTACGATGCGGTTCCGGCATGCCCTCGAAATCGCGGAAGGGCTGAAAAAGCGTGATCTCCAACCCATGATCACGTACCATCCGCCCGACATCCGCCGGGCTGCCATCAAAGGCCAAGAAATCATTCTCGAAGATTTCAACACCGTCAAAGCCTGCCTTTGCAATCGCAGCCAGCTTCTCCGGCAACTCGCCGCTGATCGATACAGTCGCGATGGAGGTCTTCATTGCAGATCCTTGCTCGGCCGGCTGCCGGATGTCAGATTGTCGAAATGCCGCATCATCCGGTAGGCATCCGGCTCGCGGCCCGTGAAGAGGCTGAACGCGCCGACGGCCTGGAAGACGGCCATGCCGCCGCCGTTCAGCACCCGGGATCCCCGAAGCTTTGCCGTCTTCAGCAGCTCGGTTTCCAAAGGAAAATAGACGATCTCGGCCACCCAATGGCGAGCTGAAAGCAATTCCGGCGCAAGCGGCATACCCGGATATTTCGCCATGCCGGTCGGGGTCGCATGGATCAGACCGGATGCCGATTGCATCGCCACCGCGAGGTCACCGGATGCCTCAATCGTAGCTTTGGGAAACAGCACCGACAGGGACTGCGCCAGATGAGTTGCCCTTTCCGGATCCAGATCAAACACGGTCAGGTTCTTCAAGCCTAGCGACAGAATAGCATAGGCGGTGGCAACGCCAGCGCCGCCTGCTCCGATCTGAACTGCCGACTTGAGATCGGCATCGGGCAAGCCGCGCCGAAAACTTTCGGCGAAACCCCACCAGTCGGTGTTGTGGCCGTATCGCCGGCCTCCCTTCAGGACGACGGTGTTCACGGCGCCCAACGCGCGTGCTTCGTCTGAGAGTTCATCGAGATGAGGAATGACCAGCTGCTTGCAGGGATGGGTGATATTGAGACCGCTCAAACCTTGCTGTTCGGCCTGACTTAAAAGTGCGGGCAGACTGTCCGGTGTCAGGCCGCGCTGGGTGAGATCGATCAGTGCGTAATCGTAGGCAAACCCCTGCGCCGCGCCTTCCTGCATATGCATCGCCGGTGTCAGCGAAGCCTGGATGCCCGAACCGATCAAGCCGGCCTTTAAGGGTTTCAGACGTGTTTCGACCATTGCAGCAGGTTCCGTAATTGTCAGAAAAGATGGGCCGGCCCACCTCAAGGCGGGCCGGCGAAGGCATTACTGGCCGCGGGCAGCCGCAAGCTCCTTGAAGAGCAGCGACACAGTGTCGGGGCCGATTTCGCCGCTGAACTTGTCAACCAGCGGCTTGACGGCATCGCGCAGCTTCTGCGTCTCTTCCGGGCTGAGTTCGGAAACTTCCATGCCGGTGGCCTTGATTTCGGCCATGGCTTTGGCGTCCACTTCGCGCGAGACCGTGCGCTGATAGTCGCGGGCTTCGATCGCCGCCGACTGGATGACAGCCTTTTCCTCGTCGTTCAGCTTGTCCCAGAAGACCTTGCTGATCAGCACGATCTGCGGATTATACTGGTGACGCGTCACCGTCATGTACTTCTGCACTTCGAAAAACTTGGCGTTGAGAATGTTGGCCGCCGGGTTTTCCTGGCCGTCCACAGTGCCGGTTTCCAGCGCCGTGTAGAGTTCAGTGTAAGGCAGCGGCACGGCATTGGCGCCGAGGCCATTGAACAGCTCGATCGGGATTGGCGATTGCAATGTGCGGATCTTCAGGCCCTTGATGTCTTCCAGCTTGGTGACCGGATGACGGTTGTTGGTGAGATTGCGGAACCCCAATTCCCAATAGGCAAGGCCAACGAGGCCGGTGTCGGGCAGCTTGTCTGACAGGCTCTTGCCGAATGGCCCGTCCATGATCTTGTCGGCCTCTTCGCCGCTGTTGAACAGGAATGGCAGGTCGACAGCGCCAAATGCCTTGACGTTGCTGGCGAGAATACCGGCGTTGAGCACCAGCATCTCGACGACGCCGCCCTGAAGCGACGAGACCGTCTGCACGTCGCCACCGAGCACACCGCCCGGGAACAGTTTGACGTCGATCTTGCCGCCGCTCTTTTCCTTGACGATCTCGGCAAATTTTTCCATGCCGGTAACCTGCGGATGGCCTTTGTTGTTGGCGCTCGCAAATTTCAGCGTGGTTTCGCGGATTTCAGCCGATGCAGTCCCCGCCAGCAGCATGGCGGGCAGAGCGAGCCCCAATGCCAGTTTCATCATCTTGTTCAACATGCTTTCCTCCCAGATTTTGGCCGGTGGTTCCCGGCCGGTTGAATGGTTTTCAAAGCGCTCCTCCGCCTCAATGCCCGAACCATGCGACCGGCGCGGTCACCAGCTGCGGGAACAGAACGAGGAGGAAAAGTACGATCAGCTCGGCGATCAGGAAGGGCATGACACCCTTCATCAAATCCTCCATCGACAGCTTGGACACGCCGCAGATGACATTGAGCACCGTGCCGACAGGCGGCGTGATCAAGCCGATGGAATTGTTGATGATGAACAGGACACCGAAATAGACCGGGTCGATGCCCGCCTGCTTGATCACTGGCATCAGCACGGGCGTCATGATTAGGATCGTCGGGGTCATGTCCATGGCAGTGCCGACCAGCACGATCAGCACCATGATGGCGATCAGAAGCAGCGTCTGGTTGTCCATCAGCGGCTCCAGCAGCGCGACCAGATCGCCGGGCACATCCGCAACCGTGATCAGCCAGGCGGAGACGGCAGCACAGGCAACCAGGAACATAACGATGGAGGTGATCTTTGCTGCCGCCACGAAGACGTGAAACACACGCGACGGTGGCAGTTCGCGGTAGACGACCATGGCGACGAACAGCGAATAGACGGCGGCAACAACGCCAGCTTCCGTCGGTGTAAAGACGCCGAATTTCAGGCCGAAGACGATAATCACCGGCAGCATCAGCGCCCAGATGGCATCGACGAAGGCTTTCATGCGGACTGCGCCACTCTGCCGGGGCGGCAGCGCGAACTGCTCCTTGCGCGCCACCAGCAGCCAGGTGACGCAGAGCGCCAGCGCAATCAGCAACCCCGGAACGATCCCGGCCAGGAAGAGCTTGGTGATCGATACGCCGCCGATAACCCCGTAGAGAATGAAACCGATCGAGGGCGGGATGATCGGACCGATGACTGAAGCGGACGCCAGGAGACCGCCAGTGCGGGCCGGATCATGGCCGGATTTCAACATCATCGGGTAGAGCAGTGCGCCGAGGGCTGCAGCATCCGCCACCGCGGAACCTGAAAGGCTGGACAGGATGCAGGCAGCAAAAATTGCCACGAAACCCAGCCCGCCGCGCACATGGCCGACCAACGCCATGGCAAGGTTGACGATGCGGCGCGACAGGCCGCCAGTATTCATCACCTCGCCCGCCAGGAGAAAAAAGGGCACGGCCATCAACGGAAAGCTGTCTGCACCATTCATGACGTTCTGCGCGACGATCTGGGCATCGAAAATGCCCATGTACATCATCAGCGCCACGCCGCTGATGATCAAGGCGAATGCGATCGGCACACCGAGCGCCATGGGGCCGAGAAGAGCGCCGAGGAAAATTGTCAGGGTCATGGCGCTCTCCTCAGATCTTCGCGCCGGTGACGGCTTGTGGTGCTGGGTGATCCTCAAGAGGCATCTGCTCTTCGCTGTCACGGACGAGTTCGGCGGTGGTCACATCGATGCGGCCGGTCGCGACACAAAACATGTCCCAGAGGATGATCAGGAAGGTGGGGATTCCGAAGGCGAGGCCCGCGCCGTAAAAAAACCCCATGGACAGGCCGGTTGCCGGCATCGTCGCCGGCAGGTTGATCAGCATTTGGGTCCAGCTGCCGCTGATCATCAGCGCGGTTGCCAAAAGCATCAGCCCTTGCCCTGCCAGAACGGCCAGCTTTGCGCCGGTGAGCGGCAGGCGTTTGATCAGCGAATCGACGCCGAGATGGCCGTGTTCGCGCATGGCGACGACGGCGCCGAGGAATGTCAGCCAGATGAAGAAGACCCGGGAAAGCTCTTCGGACGAGGTGATACCCTGGTTGAAGGCATAGCGCAGCACGACATTACCGAACACCAGAATGACCATGGCGGCGAGCAGAAGGGCGATGATCACCTTCAGCACAAAAAAGTAGAATTCGATAATGCGTGTCATGCCTGTCCTCCCGAGATGGATTCCGCCGATGGCGATGTTTGGCGTGCGCTGCATCAGCAACGGCTGCACATTATCGTAACGGGATATCCGTGCCGGTGCCTCCTCCTCAGGGACATTCGGCGTAATTACAAAATGTACGAACTGGTACGTATGTCAATAGGCATCTATTGAAAGCGGCCTGCAAGCTGACTATGAGTTGATGGGCATACCGGGTAGCCGGATGCAGATTCCCGTGTTGGAGACACGCGGACTGGGCGAACGAGGCGCCGGGAGGGAGCGGCGAAGCATGGCAAGCAAGGCTGAAAACGGCAGGAAAAACGATCCGCAACGCACCCAGGAAAATATCCTCGAGGTGGCGACGGAGGAATTTTCCACACATGGTCTCGCCGGCGGCCGCGTCGACGCCATCGCCGAGCGGACCCGCACGTCCAAGCGCATGATTTATTATTATTTTGGCAGCAAGGAGGGACTCTACCTTGCCGTTCTGGAGCGTTCCTACCGCAAGATCCGCACGCTGGAAGCGGACCTCCAGCTCTCCAATCTGGAGCCGGAGGAAGCCCTGCGGGTGCTGATCTCGACCACCTTCGACCATGATGAAGCGCATCCGGATTTCGTCCGGCTGGTCAGCATCGAAAACATCCACCACGCCGCCCATATGCGGCGCTCGGAGGCAATCCGCGACCTGAATGTCTCTGTCATCGAGACGATCGCCGGCGTTCTGGAGCGCGGCGTCAACCAGCGCGTTTTCACCCGCCAGGCCGATCCGATCGACATCCACATGATGATCAGCGCGTTCTGCTTTTTCCGCGTTTCCAACCGCTATACGTTCGGCTCGATCTTCCGGCGCGACCTCTCCGAACCCGGCACGATCGACCGTCACCGGGCGATGATCGCCGATGCCGTCATCGGTTACCTGAAAGGTTGAACCCAGCCTTGCTGATATCTGCGTGTCTCATGGCTGCCGCTTGCCGGGCTTTGGCTTGTGGCGTTATCATTGCCGCTTGTGTTTTGTGGCCATTAACGCACAAAAGCCCGTGTCATTTCTGATCACGGGCTTTTGTTTTTTGTTTGGTTGCGG
>NZ_LMEY01000005.1 GCF_001426665.1 Rhizobium sp. Root1334
AAGCTCTGGGCAAAGCGCACCGCCAAGGAGCGGGCGCAGGTACTCAAGCGCTGGTACGAGCTCATCATCGAAAACGCCGACGATCTGGCGCTGATCCTGACGACCGAGCAGGGCAAGCCGCTGGCGGAGGCGAGGGGCGAGGTCGTCTCCAATGCGGCCTATCTCGAATGGTTTGCGGAGGAGGCAAAGCGCATCGACGGCGATATCATTCCCGGTCCCAATGCCGGCCAGCGTATAATGGTGCTGAAGCAACCGGTCGGCGTCTGCGCGGCGATCACGCCGTGGAATTTCCCGAACGGCATGATCACCCGCAAGGCAGGCCCGGGTCTTGCCGCTGGCTGCAGCATGATCCTTAAGCCCGCTTCGCAGACGCCGCTGTCTGCCCTAGCGCTCGCCGTTCTTGCTGAGCGAGCCGGCGTGCCGAAGGGCGTGTTTTCTGTTGTGACCGGTGAGGCCAAGCCAATCGGGCTTGAGTTCTGCCATAATCCGAAGATCGCCAAGATCACCTTCACCGGCTCCACTGGCGTTGGCCGTTGGCTGATGAAGGAAGCGGCTGATGGCATCAAGCGCCTGTCGTTGGAATTGGGCGGCAATGCGCCCTTCATCGTTTTCGACGACGCGGATCTCGACGCTGCCGTCGAAGGAGCGATGATCTCCAAATTCCGCAATGCCGGCCAGACCTGCGTCTGTGCAAACCGTATCTACGTGCAGGAGGCCGTTGCTGCAGCCTTCACCGAGAAACTACTCGTGCGGGTATCAGCCCTTGCGCTCGGTCGCGGCACTGAAGCTGGCGTCAGCCAGGGGCCGCTGATTGACGAGAAGGCCGTGGCGAAGATGGAAGAGCATGTCGCCGATGTGCTCGCAAAGGGCGGGACCGTGCTGGCCGGCGGCAAGCGCAGCGCCCTCGGCGGCACATTCTTCGAGCCGACGGTCGTGACCGGCGTGACACAGTCGATGAAGGTGGCGAGGGAGGAAACCTTTGCGCCGCTGGCGCCGATTGTTTCCTTCAAGGACGAGGCAGACGTCATTGCCATGGCTAATGATAGCGAATTCGGTCTCAGGTGGCGAGGGAGGAAACCTTTGCGCCGCTGGCGCCGATTGTTTCCTTCAAGGACGAGGCAGACGTCATTGCCATGGCTAATGATAGCGAATTCGGTCTTGCCTCCTATTTCTATGCCAAGGACATGGCTCGGATCTGGCGCGTTGCGGAAGCGCTCGAAGCGGGCATGGTCGGGGTCAATACCGGCATGATCGCCAACGAAATGGCACCCTTCGGGGGCATCAAGCAATCTGGCATCGGCCGGGAGGGCTCGAAGTACGGGATCGAGGGGTTCCTTGAACTGAAATACGTGGCTCTTGGGGGAATGTAATTGTCGCCACCAGGCCCCAATCACCCGATTGCCGCGTTGGCCGGCAGTGGGTGTCGCCCGAAATATGGGGCTAGATGAAACCGGACACTGGCATAAAAAAGGATAGGATTTTGAGTTCCATAAATAGGCTCTGGCAAACTCGTCGCGGATTGCTGTTGCTCAGATAAGCGCGGTTATGCGTCGACGCCGAAACAGTGTCGATTGTTCGATTCCTTTCAAGTCGGCCTAGGTTTGATGGAGCGGACCAACGGTTCCAATCTAATCGTGTTGGGCAGATGACGGCGGTGATTTATTCCGGCATTATCCTTTCCATGTTCCGCCCGTCCACGCTCTGTCAAAAGGCGATCTGACGTTCCAGCTTGTCGAACGTTTTGCCACAGACTTTGAAACTCTGCGCGCCGACTTCAACTCCACCGTCGGTCAACTGTCCGAAACCCTGCGCGCTGTCGCTGACGCGACCGGGGCTATCGACAATGGCAGCCGCGAAATCAGCAGCAGTGCCGACGACCTTTCCAAGCGTACGGAGCAGCAAGCCGCTTCTCTGGAAGAAACTGCGGCTGCTCTTGATCAGATCACCGTCAATGTCGCCAACTCGTCCAAACGTGCTGACGAGGCTCGCAAGGTCGCAGTCCTCGCCAATGAAAGTGCCGCCCAGTCGGGCATGGTTGTCGCCAACGCGGTGGATGCCATGCAGAAAATCGAGCAGTCCTCGAATGAGATCTCCAACATCATCGGCGTAATCGACGAGATCGCCTTCCAGACCAACCTTCTGGCCCTGAACGCTGGTGTTGAAGCCGCTCGTGCCGGCGATGCAGGCAAGGGCTTCGCGGTCGTAGCACAGGAAGTCCGTGAACTTGCCCAGCGCTCTGCCAAGGCCGCCAAGGAGATCAAGGACCTGATCCGCAATTCGTCTGTTCAAGTGCAGAGCGGCGTCAAGCTGGTCAGCGATACCGGCGATGCCCTGAAGACGATCGAGCAATATGTCATCACCATCAACCAGCACATGGACTCGATTGCGACATCTGCGAAAGAGCAATCTGTCGGGCTGGGAGAGGTCAACACGGCCGTCAACCAGATGGACCAGGTGACCCAGCAGAACGCCGCCATGGTTGAAGAGACGAGTGCCGCTGGCGCAACACTTGCCAACGAAAGCGGTCGCCTGCGGGAATTGATCTCACAGTTTCAACTCGGCGGCGCACTTCGACAAACTGCTTTTGCCATGAAGGTGGCCAATACCCATCACCGTCCGGTTGCATCTCCTGCAAAGCGGTTGGTGGGCAAGGTCGCAAGCGCCTTCTCGGGCAATGCAGCGGTCAAGGAAAGCTGGGAGGAATTCTGATGGCCTTTCCAGGTAACCCGGCAATCGCCACAGGCGACACGTTTGAAATCATTGCCTTCAGGCTGCACGATCAGGAATTCTGTGTACGCACCCGAACCATCCGCGAGATTCGCGGATGGGGGCCTGCAACGCCGGTCCCACATGCTCCTTCCGATGTTATCGGGGTGATGAACCTGCGTGGAACAGTGATCCCAATCATCGATCTTGCCAACAAGCTCGGCATGAAAAGTACGGAGCCCATCGAACGCAGCGCGATTGTAGTGGCAGAAGTCCACGGAATGGCTATGGGGCTGGTCGTTGACCGGGTTTCCGACATTTTGACGATCCCCGGAAACCTGCTGCAGCCTGTTCCAGAGATCAGCATGTCCCACGGTATGCGTTACGCAGAAGGGATTATCACGCAACCTGAAGGCATGATCTGCTTCCTCAATCTGGAGCGTATGTTCGAACAGGTCACAGTGATAGAAATGGCAGCTGCCTAGGTGGCCAGCGCCGTTAGTTTATGATCAGCTCTCAGGGCAAATCAACAGCTCTGTCCAGTCTTGAATACAAATGTTCCGACGTTATGGCGCGCAGGTGCGTACGGCCGTGTCGCCAGTTGTTTATCTACCCTTCGACCTCAGGCTGGGCACCTCATTCTCGTTTAAATATGGAGAGGACGCGTCTCGTAGCTTCAACGACGGGATCGTGAGTTTCCTTCAGAATCGAGACCCTGTCAAAACGAGAAAGATCACGATTTACGGCCGAACGCAAAGCCTCACCAAATGCCATGCGCAATTCCGTGCCGATGTTGAACTTGCAGATGTTCGATTCCAGGGCGAGCGTCCGGCGCTGTGCCAGAGATACGCCGGAGCCGCCATGAACGACCAGCGGAACTCTTGTCGCCGCCTCAATGGCCCTGATCCGTGCTTCGTCCAGTACGCCGCCGGTGGACTGTTGCAGATGCAAATTGCCGACAGAGATTGCCATTGCATCCACACCGGTATCCCTGGCAAATTGGGCGGCCTCCACGGGATCCGTTCCAGAGGAAACTTCGCCGCCGGCATAACCGACAAAGCCGATTTC
Source organism: Rhizobium sp. Root1334 (assembly GCF_001426665.1). Classification (GTDB taxonomy): domain Bacteria; phylum Pseudomonadota; class Alphaproteobacteria; order Rhizobiales; family Rhizobiaceae; genus Pararhizobium. Next base: position 3,775 of record NZ_LMEY01000005.1, read on the forward strand.
ACCCTCGCACGAAATCCCGGCCGCATGCGCCATTTCGGCGATCGCTGCCGTCTCATCGATGTTCTGGCGCAGAGGTTTTCGCGACCCGTCGAACATCAGCGACGTGAACCCCGCATCCAAAGCTTCTCTGCATTCCTCGTAGCTATAGCCGTGGTCAAGATGTGCCACGACAGGAACAGAGGCGCTTTCGGCGAGGTAGCGGAACATTTTGCCCAGAATCGCAATGGGCGTGTGAGCGCGGCAGGAGGGGCCTGCCTGCAGGATCACCGGCACGCCTTCGACTTCGGCTGCGGCCACATAGGCACGCATGTCCTCCCAGCCCAGGGTGACCAGGCCGGCGACGGCATATCCGTCTCTGAGCGCAGGCTGCAGCACATCCGAGAGCGTGGCGAGGGTCATTTGAACTTCGCGATCATATCCTTGATTCCGGGGATCGTTTCCAGCTGCGCCGAGTGGGAAGGCTGGAAATACTGGACCAGCGATCTTTGGCTAAGGCCCGCCAGAATGGTAAAATAGTACATTTCGTACCCTGGAAGCACTGCGCAGGGATGATATCCCTTGTCGATGCAGATCGTCGATCCATCGACAATGTGATAGGCGTCCCCCGGCTTGCCATCTTCTCGCTGCAACATCTGAACGCCCGAACCATGATTGGGCATGAAGCGAAAGTTGTAGGTCTCGTCGTGTCTGGCTTCCAGCGGCAGGCGATCGGTGTCGTGCTTGTGACTGGGAAAACCCGACCAGCCACCCTGACCGACGGTGAACAATTCGCTGACAAGCAAACGTCCCACCTTGCCGTGATATTTCGTGCCCAGGATATGCTTGATCTTGCGGTGGGTCTTGGTTTCGTCACTGCCATACTGGACCATGTCGATGTCAGCGCTGCGGACATCGAAAGGTTCCAGAACCTTGTCGTATAGCGCGCCCGCGACGAAGGTTTCCGTGGCCTCGGATGTGCAGACGATCGTCACCCTGGCGCCAACGGGCACATAGACGCCCTGGGGCTCGCCGTCCCAAACATCGACGCCCCGGTTGCCGACGTCGGCAAAGTGAACGCCCTCGACAGTAACCTCCACCGTACCCGTCGCCGGCACGATGCAGGTCTCGTATCCCGGCACCTGATACTCGAAAGCATCGCCCCTCTTCAGCTTGACGATGTTGAAATAGTTGAGTGGAACCAGAGCATCGCCGATGTCGACAATCGGTCTGTTGGCATTGTCATAGGGCGCGATGTGCATGGGATGGTCCTTTCAGGCGGATGTAACGCCGGGATGTGCGGACAGGAAGGCTTCCAGCTCGGCGACGAAGGGCATGGCGGGTGCGCATCCGGGCTTTGCAACAACGATCGAAGCGCATGCCGATCCGCGCAGGATGGCCTCTCGCATCGGGCGTCCTTCACCGAGCGACGCCAGAAATCCGGCCAGAAAGCTGTCGCCGGCGCCCGTTGGTTTCAAGGCGGTCACGGGGAATATGCCGGTGCGGATTTCCCCTCCTTCAGCAAAGGTGATCGAGCCGTCCGGCCCTCGTTTATAGACGACAATGGTGGCACCGGCGTCCCGCAGTGCGCGGGCTTTCTCCAGGCCTTTGTTGATGTCTCCGGCCATGAAGCCGAACTCCTCGTCATTGCCGACGATGACATCCGACAACTCTGCCGCGCGCGACAGCACGTCTTGAGCAATTGTCGAAGACGGCCAACTGTAGGGGCGGTAGTCGACGTCAAGGATGATGGGGACGCCAGCGGCGCTGGCCAGTTCAAATGCGCGGAACGCTGCACGACGCGAGGGTTCGGCTGAAAATACGGTGCCCGTGGTGATCAGCCCGCCGTAGGCCGTATAGTCCACGGCTTCGACATCGGCGACCGTCATCTGGAAATCGGCGGCATTGTTCCGGTAAATGACCGACTGATGCTCGTCCATCCGTGTTTCATAGACAGCAAGCGAGGTGCGTACTTCCCCCTTGATCGCTGTCACATGGCGACGGTCGATGCCGTAGTGATCGAGTTGGTCCAGGCAGTACCAACCGATGGAATCGTCCGAAACCGTGGTTAGCAACGCAGCCTTGCAGCCCAGCTTGCAGAGCCCGGCGGCGATATTGGCGGAGGATCCTCCCATGGCAACCATCATCGCCGTCGCATCCCGCGTTCGGGCGCCGGCTGGTGAAGGGGTCAGGTCCATTCCGACCCGCCCGATGACCAGAAATGCTTTGCTTGCGATCCGTTCGAGCCCCATCACACGCCCTTGCGCTGCAGATGCCGGGATGCTTCCCAGGCCCGATGGGCCTCGGTCACCGCTGGATCGTCGGAAATCTGCGGCGTACCGCATTCCCACCAGGTGTGCCCCTCGCTCGTCCAGCCGTCATAGGGATCGACTTTCATGCAGATGACGCTGGTTTTCCGGGCGGCCTTTGCGCGTTTGAACGCGTCAGCCAATTCTGCGGGATTGGCCACCGTTTCGGCAATGGCCCCTTGCGCACGCGCATGGGCCTCGAAATCAACGGCAAAAGCCTCGGGAATTGTCGGGCAATCCGTCAGCAAATTGTTGTAGCTCTGGTTTCCGGTGTTGTTCTGCAGCTTGTTGATCACTGCGAAACCGCCATTGTCGAGGACAAGAATGATCAGCTTCTTGCGACTGAGAACCGAGGAATAGATATCGGAGTTCATCATCATGAACGACCCGTCGCCTATGAAGACGATTGTATCCTGATCGGGCTCGCGCTCGGCCTGTGCGATCCGGGCACCCCATGCGCCGGAAATTTCATAGCCCATGCAGGAAAAGCCAAACTCGACATCGATTGTGCCGGTTTCGAGCGTGCGCCAGTTTGCCGTTACTTCGGCGGGTAGCCCGCCAGCGGCGGCCACCACGCGGTCGCGCTTGTGGCAGAGGTCGTTGACGACACCGATGGCCATCGCATAGGAGTTGGCCCTGTTGCCCGGGGCCACGTTCTGGGCGACGTAGCTGTCCCAGGCTGCGCGATGCGCCTGAGCGGCAGCGACCCAGGCTGCCGGAGCAGCATAATCCTTGAGCGCATCTGTAAGAGCGAGCAGCGAGAGCTTTGCGTCCCCGACAACCGGAAGCGACCGATGCTTGCCGGCATCATGGCGCGCCGTATTGACCGAGATAAAGCGCGCTTCTTTTGAGAACGCAGTCCAAGACCCCGTTGTGAAATCCTGAAGTCTCGTCCCGACGGCGAGGATAACATCGGCCTCGGCAGCGATCGCATTGGCCGAATTCGATCCGGTGACGCCGATCGGGCCGATGTTCAACGGATGTGTTGCGACCATATTGGCGCGCCCAGCAATGGTTTCCACCACGGGGATCCGGCGCGCTTCGGCAAAGGCAGTCAGTTCGGCAATCGCCCGGGAATATTGCACGCCACCGCCTGCAATGATCATCGGCCTTTTCGCTGTCCGCAGCAGCGCCACGGCGTCGGCGATTTCTGCCGCATCCGGGGTCTGGCGACGGATGCGGTGTACCTTCTTTTCGAACCAGACCGTCGGGTAATCGTAAACCCATCCCTGCACGTCCTGAGGCAGGCCGATGAAGGCCGGTCCACAGTCGGCAGGGTCCAGCATGGTGTCGATGGCGTTGGGAAGCGACTGCAGGATTTGCGCCGGATGGGTGATCCTGTCCCAATAGCGCACGACCGGCTTGAAGGCATCATTCACACCAAAGGTCGGGTCGCCGAAGTTTTCCATTTGCTGCAAGACGGGATCGGGCAGCCGGGTGACATAGGTATCGCCGCACAGGAGAAGCATCGGCAGCCGATTGGCATGGGCAAGTGCGGCGCTGGTCAAAAGATTGGTCGTACCGGGACCGGCGCTGGCCGTGCAAAACAGAAAACGCAGCCGCAACCATTGTTTGGCATAACCCGCCGCAGCAAAACCCATGCCTTGTTCGTTTTGCCCCCGGTACAGCGGCAGTTCTTCTCTTGCCTCGAAAAGCGCTTCGCCGAGGCATGCGACATTGCCATGACCGAATATGCCGAGCCCGCCACCGCACAGGCGCATTTCCGCTCCATCGATCACAATGAACTGGTTGGCCAGATAACGGATAATGGCCTGCGCCGTGGTCAGCCGAATGGTCTCTTCGCTCATGTCCGAATGTCCCCGTTTGCCAAAGCGCGCAGTCACACTGCGGTCCGATTCCGGCTTGTCAAATATTGAGCCTTAGGATACGAATTTTGCAATCGGTTGCAAACAAAAAGATTACACAGGGGGTGGGATGTCGGAGATTGGGATCGGGATCATCGGTGGCGGCTACATGGGCAAGGCCCATGCCGTCGCTCTGCTTGCCGTGGGAGCGGTTTTCAACACGGCCCTTCGCCCGCGTCTCGAAATGGTCTGTGCCACGAGTGAAGACAAAGCCGAACACTATCGGAAGGCCTATGGCTTTGCGCGGGGGACTGCCGATTGGCAGGTGCTGGTCAGCGACCCCAAGGTCGAGGCCATTGTCATTGCGTCGCCTCAGGACACGCACCGCGCCATTGCCGAGGCAGCCTTTGCCCTTGGAAAGCCGGTTTTCTGTGAAAAGCCGATGGGCGCATCGCTGGAAGACAGCCGGGCCATGGTCGCAGCAGCTGAGGCGTCTGGATGCGTCAACATGGTGGGTTTCAACTATATTCGCACACCGGCCAGCCAATATGCGCGCCAGTTGATCGCGTCCGACGCTATTGGCGATGTGACATGGTTTCGCGGCGAGCACACAGAGGATTTTCTCGCCGATCCGCAGTCACCTGCGAGTTGGCGCACGACGGGCATGGCAAATGGCACCATGGGCGATCTGGCGCCCCACATGATCAACGCAGCTCTTGCGCTCCTCGGCCCTATCCGAAGCGTCATCGCCGAAGTGGAAACCGTGCACCGGAACAGGCCCGGCGGTCCTGTCAGCAATGACGACCACGCGCAGATGATGTGCCGTTTCGACAGCGGCGCCATGGGGCAGATGTATTTCAGCCGGATCTCGACAGGCCGCAAAATGGGCTACGCCTATGAGGTCACTGGCACAAGGGGCGCGATCCGCTTCGATCAGGAGGACCAGAATGCGCTCTGGCTGTATCGTGCCGAAGGCCCGGAGGCCAGCCGTGGCTTTACCAAGATTTTGACCGGGCCGGCGCATCCGGATTATCTGCCATTCTGCCAGGGACCGGGACATGGCACCGGATATCAAGATCAGATCATCATTGAGGCTAAGGATTTTCTCGAGGCCATCCATAACAGGGTGGCGGCCTGGCCGACCTTTCGTGAGGGAATGATCGTCAACCAGATTATCGCTGCTGCGCTGGCCTCTTCCACAAAAAAGACCTGGCAGGACGTCGCTGCGTTCTAAGCAATTGAAAGGCTGCAGAAATGAATATTCGCATCGGCAATGCACCCTGCTCCTGGGGCATAGAATTCCCAAGCGACCCATCTTATCCAAGCTGGCAAACCGTTCTGGATCAATGCGCGGCTGCTGGTTACAAGGGAATTGAGCTTGGCCCCATCGGTTACATGCCCGAAGATCCGGCCGTGCTAGCGCCTGAACTTGCAGCGCGCGATCTCGCAATCATTGGCGGCGTGGTGTTTCGTCCGTTTCATGATCCGTCGAAATGGGATGACGTCATGGATGCCTCCGTTCGCACTTGCAAAGCACTGGCCGCCCATGGCGCGCAGCATCTGGTGTTGATCGACAGCATATCGCCGCGCCGCGCGCCGACAGCGGGGCGTGCCAAGGAGGCCGAACAGATGGAGGAGGGCGAATGGGCTGCCTTCCGGGACCGGATCGCCACCGTCGCCAGACTGGGAACCGAAGAATATGGTCTGACCGTCGGCATCCATGCCCACGCTGCGGGCTTTATTGATTTCGAGCCAGAACTGGAGCGGTTGCTGGAGGAAGTGGACGAGAGCATTCTCAAGATTTGCTTCGACACGGGGCATCATTCCTATGCCGGCTTTGATCCGGTCGCCTTCATGGATCGCCATATGGAACGGATTTCCTATATACATTTCAAGGATATAGATCCAGTGGTCAAGGCCCGTACCGTCGCCAACCGCACGGACTTCTACAAAGCCTGCGGGGAGGGCATCTTCTGCAATCTTGGCAAGGGCGATGTCGATTTTCCAGCTGTCCGCAAACGGCTTCTGGCTGCAGGATTTGAGGGCTGGTGCACTGTCGAGCAGGACTGCGACCCGTCGATGCCTGGCACCCCGCTGGAAGATGCGCGGGCCAACCGCGAATACCTGCAATCCATTGGTTTTTGAGGAACGGATACAATGACAAAACTGAAATGGGGTATGATCGGTGGCGGCGAAGGTAGCCAGATCGGGCCGGCGCATCGTCTGGGCGCATTGGCTGACGGGCATTTCGAGTTTGCCGCTGGCGCGCTTGATCATCGGCCAGACGCGGGGCGGGACTATGCCAAGCGGCTCGGGATCGCGGCGGACCGGGCCTATGGCGACTGGACGGAAATGCTCGCCGGCGAACGCGGGCGGGCGGACCGGGTTGATCTGGTCACCGTGGCAACGCCAAATGCGACGCATTTCGAGATCACCAAAGCCTTCCTTGAAGCCGGCTTTAACGTGCTGTGCGAAAAGCCGATGACCATGACCGTCGAGGAGGGCGAGGAAATCGTCCGCGTCGTCAAGGCCACAGGCAAGATCTGTGCGGTCAACTATTGCTATTCCGCCTATCCGATGGTCCGCCAGGCTCGTGCAATGGTGCGTGCAGGGGAGATGGGCAAGATCCGCCTAGTCGTGACAAATTTCAGCCATGGTCACCACGGCGATGCTGCAAACGCGGACAATCCGCGCGTCCGCTGGCGCTATGATCCTGCTGTCGCAGGTGTCTCCGGACAGTTTGCCGACTGCGGCATCCATGCGCTGCACATGGCAAGCTTCATCTGCAACGATCAGGTCGAGACACTGTCAGCCGACTTTGCCTCGACCATTGCCAGCCGTGCGCTGGAAGACGACGCCATGGTCAACTTCCGCATGGCGGGCGGCACTGTCGGGCGTCTCTGGACATCTTCGGTTGCGATTGGCCGGCAGCACGGTTTTGACATTCAGATTTTTGGCGAAACCGGTGGGCTCCGATGGGCCTCGGAACAGCCGAACCAGCTGATGTATACGCCTGTCAACGGCCGTACCCAGATCATCGAAAAGGGCGAAAGCGGGCTGCATGCCGATGCACAGCGCCTTTCCCGGGTGTCCATTGCACATCCGGAAGGCTTCCCCCTTGCTGTCGCAAACATCTATTGCGATCTGGCCGATGCCATCAGGGGCGAGGGCCGCGACGGTTTGCCGAGGGCAGAGGATGGCTTGCGATCAATGGCAGCGGTCCATGCGGCCGTGGTATCGGCGAAGGCAGGCGGTCTTTGGACGGACGCGCGCCCTCCGCTGTTTCGCTAACATTGCTGGCATCGGTTTGCCTGGCGAGCGCTAGGGTGCGGCCGTTGTGGGCAACGGGCGCAGCGTTCCCCGCTCGACAATCTGGCAGGCAAAAATTCGGGCTTCCGGTAAACGTGCAGGTTCGCGCAGCATTGCCGTTATCAGTTCGATCGAGGAGGTAACGATCTCCTTAATAGGCTGTCGTATGGTGGTGAGATTGATGTTGTGCCAGCCGGCAATCTCCATATCGTTCAATCCGATGATTCCGATATCGTCTGGCACGGAAAGTCGCCGGTCCTGTATGGCCGATAGTGCGCCGATCGACAGAACGTCGTCGCCGCAAAAATACGCCTCGGCATGGGCGCGGCTCAAGAGATCCTGCATCTCCTCTCGCCCTGCCTCGAAAGAATAGGTTCTGGCGAAAGACTGGCTGGCGCGGATTTGAGGATGGAGAGCGAGTTCCTGTAAAAATCCCTTCAATCGGTCCTGGGTGGAAGTCGCTACCTCAGGCCCACCCATAAACCCGACCCGCTGATAGCCGCGCGCTATCAGACTTTGCGCGGCCAGGCGCCCGGCATCTATATTGTCTATCCCCACCACATGCACCTCCGGCGCGCTCGTCACGCGCCCAAAGGCATGCACGACTGGTACGCCCGCATCGCGGAACGCCTTGCCAAAGGCCGGCGGCAGCGTCGACGACGCAACGACGACGCCATCCACCGAATATTGGCGAAGCATGCGCACCGAATTTGCGGGGTCTGTTTCGTCGGTCAGATTGACCAGAAGTGGACGCAAGCCCTGATCCTGAAGCGCGCGGGTAAACAGGTCAAAGACTTCAAGAAAAATCGGATTGTGGAAGTTGTTCGACACCAGTCCGATCAGTTTTGTCCGGCCGGTCGTCAGGCTGGAGGCCAGAACATTCGGGCTGAACCCGAGCTCTGAAGCGGCCTTTTCGACCCGCTTGCGCATCTTTGCCGAGACCGAGGCGCCGTCGGTAAAGGCACGCGACACGGCCGAGCGGGACACCCCGGCACGTTCGGCTACGTCTTTCAAAGTTGGCACCATCGTCTGCGGGCTCCTGCCTTTTCAGTCCTGCCTTATAGCGCGACTGCGAGCACGCAGTATAGGTCCGCGAGCTCAGCCAATTTGCAATCGGTTGCAATAACTATTGCGATGTGTATTAACTGATTCCGGGAGTCGGAGGAGATCGGCGCTCAGAGCGAAATTTAGTCTCACGGGAGAGAGAAATGACGTCACTTTTGAAGAAGCTGGCTTTGACTACGGCACTTGTTGCGGTGCCCCTGCTGACGGCAACGCAGGCATTGGCCGAAGGCGAGCGCTATGTTTTGGTCAGCCATGCACCCGATAGCGACAGCTGGTGGAACACCGTCAAGAACGGCATAAAGCTGGGCGGAGAGCAGATGGGCGTGACTGTCGAGTATCGAAACCCGCCGACAGGCGATATCGCGGACATGGCGCGCATCATCGATCAGGCGGCGGCATCGAACCCCGATGGTATCATCACGACGCTTGCCGATTTCGACGTGCTGAAGGAGCCTATCAAGAAGGCCGTCGATCAAGGCATTGACGTCATCATCATGAACACAGGAACGCCAGAGCAGGCGCGCGAAGTGGGTGCCCTGATGTATGTCGGTCAGCCGGAATATGACGCAGGCCTTGCTGCCGGCATGCGTGCCAAGGGAGATGGCGTGACATCGTTCCTTTGCGTCAATCACGCGATCCAGCAGCCGACCATCGCCGAGCGTTGCCGTGGCTTCGCCGTTGGACTCGGTGTTGAATTGGGCGGATCGATGCTTGATAGCGGTACCGACCCGGCCGAGATCAAGAACAAGGTTTTGGCCTATCTCTCTGCCAATCCGAACACAAACGGCATCCTGACGCTCGGCCCGGTTTCGGCAGATCCGACCATCGCAGCGCTGAAAGAAAACGGTATGGCCGGCCAGATCTACTTCGGGACGTTCGATCTCGGCGAGGAGATCGTCAAGGCCATCAAGGAGGGGGTCATCCAGTGGGGCATCGACCAGCAACCCTTCCTGCAGGCCTATTTGCCGGTTGTCATCCTGACCAATTACGACCGCTATGGCGTGCTGCCAGGTAACAACATCAACTCGGGTCCGGGTTTCGTCACCAAAGACGGATTGGAAAAGGTCGAGAAATTTGCGGGTGAATACCGCTGATTTTTTAAGGAACGTGGTGGCCGATGGATGTTGGCCGCCATGTCTCCTCATTTATCGCCTGTACTTTGAGGGGGTTCGATGACCGAGACACCAGCACTTCACCAAAACGACGAGCGCATCAAGTCAAGATCCAGGTTCCGAGAAGCCCTGATTGTACCAGAACTTGGAGGTATCTGCGGTACGATCCTGGTCTTCACATTCTTCCTGCTGACCGCGCATGAATCCGGAATGTTCAATGCTGCGGGTGTACTGAACTGGTCGGTCGTATCGGCGCAGTTCATGATCATCGCTGTCGGGGCCTGCCTTCTGATGATTGCGGGGGAGTTCGACCTTTCGGTTGGTTCGATGATCGGCTTTGCCGGCATGATGATTGCCATCTTCAGCGTCAACATGGGTTGGCCGATGTGGATCGCCATTCTGGTTGCCTTTGTACTATGTCTGGCGACCGGTGCGCTGAACGGCTGGATCTGCGTCAGAACCGGCCTGCCGAGCTTCATCGTGACACTGGCATCGCTGTTCATCCTGCGCGGATTGACGATCTTTCTGCCTCAGACCCTGGAGAACAAGACGATTATCGGAGGGATCCGGGAAGCGGCCGAGGGTGACTGGCTGGCACCGGTGTTCGGCGGCAAGGTTTTGACGGGGCTGTTCCAGTGGTTTGGCGAAATCGGTCTGATCGCGACATTCGAGCGGGGGGTGAACAAGGGCATGCCTGTCGTTGACGGTATACCGATGCTGATTGTCTGGGCGCTGGCGCTCATTGTGTTCGGCCACGTGTTGTTGACAAAGACCCGGTTCGGCAACTGGATTTTCGCCTCCGGCGGCGACGCGGAATCAGCCAGGAATTCCGGTGTTCCGGTCGACCGGGTGAAGATCATGATGTTCATGTTCACCGCCTTCTGCGCCACCGTCTTTGCGACCTGTCAGGTCATCGAGTTCGGCTCCGCCGGGGCGGATCGGGGCTTGCTCAAGGAATTCGAGGCGATCATCGCCGTAGTCATTGGTGGTGCCCTGCTGACCGGCGGCTATGGATCGGTCCTGGGGGCGGCACTGGGCGCATTGATATTCGGCGTTGTGCAGCAAGGTCTCTTCTTTGCTGGCGTTGAGAGTTCGCTGTTTCGGGTGTTTCTCGGCATCATTCTGCTCTTCGCTGTGGTCCTGAACACCTATATCCGTCGCATCATCACCGGGGAGAAATAGGATGGAGAGCCACCTCACGCCCCTTATTCAGATGAAGGATATCGAGAAGCATTTCGGCTCGGTGATCGCGCTGGCCGGTGTTTCCGTCGATGTCTTTGCCGGTGAGTGCCATTGCCTGTTGGGTGACAATGGCGCGGGAAAATCGACATTCATTAAGACGATGTCCGGTGTCTACAAGCCCACCAGCGGCGAGATCATGTTCGAGGGGCGGCCGATGAATTTCGCCGATCCGCGCGATGCCATTTCCGCGGGCATTGCCACTGTGCATCAGCATCTTGCCATGATCCCGCTGATGTCGGTCAGCCGCAACTTCTTCATGGGCAATGAACCGCTTCGCAAAATCGGGCCGATGAAATTCTTCGATCATGAATTTGCCAATCGGGTGACCATGGAGGAAATGCGCAGGATGGGGATTAATCTGCGCGGTCCCGATCAGGCGGTTGGTACGCTTTCGGGCGGTGAGCGCCAGACCGTGGCGATTGCCCGTGCGGTCTATTTTGGCGCAAAGGTTCTGATCCTCGACGAACCGACTTCTGCGCTTGGCGTGCGGCAGACGGCCAATGTCCTGTCGACGATCGACAAGGTGCGAAAGCAAGGCATCGGGGTTGTCTTCATAACGCACAACGTGCGCCATGCAATGGCCGTCGGGGATCGCTTCACCGTGCTCAATCGCGGCAAGACGGTGGGAACGGCACGGCGCGGTGAAATTACTCCCGAAGAGTTGCAGGACTTGATGGCAGGGGGCCAAGAGTTGGTTGCGCTTGAGAGTAGCCTGGGTGGCACCGTATGATCCAGGTCGAATGAAGTCGCCGATTTTTGGCAAAAAAATTTGTTACATCGGAGCGATTGGAAGTGTTGACACTGTCGTGGTTTGCCTTGGGCGATTGGCGATCCACAACTCCCGGGCTCAATACTATCAGAGCAGTTTCTGGGCACGAAGTGTGCTTATTGGCCCCCATCGACAGATATTCTGCTGCAAAATGTCATTCACACACAAGGAGAGGGAGTACCCATGCCGGAGCTTTCAGGGGAGTTGCAGGGCGTTAAGCCACTGCTCGATTTCAGGATAAAGAACATTTTAGGACTGTCTTGCATTTTAGAGCTTACACGTCAGGAAGGCAGTGAAAAGAAAACCTTCGCCGTTTCCTTGTCGGCAGAACTTTGTATTTCGATAGCCACGCAACTCATTGATCAAAGCAAAATTCTGATGTTGGAAAGGCCCTCAAATCCCCAGTAAATGCGCAATAGCCAAATCATGTTCCACCTCCGCAGCATTTCGTAATGCCTCATAGAATATGCAAACGATCGGTTGCTGATTTGCACTGAGCCTTCGCCCGGAACCGACCCAATTCTGCGGGGAGCCAACGCAGTAACTCGGACTTCAATTTCACCTGTACTCTTGGGTCAGAGAATCCCCCAGGGCCTCATGTAACTGGCTGCAACTCCCAATACTGTCTATTTTAAAGGCACTTTGCCTGGAAAATGTACAAATAATAGAAACAATTAGCTCAGTGTAAACAAATATCGGCTAATTTTAATGTCATCGCAATGGGCACTCGACATGCCGGAATAGCTTCGCCTTCCGGGCCACTCGCGGTCACCGGGTTATATACGGGAAGGAGACATCATGACCATCAGGAACAAGTTACTTGCATGCATCTCACTATTGATTGCGGCGCTCATCAGTATTTCTGGCTTCAGCTTCTACGCCATGCGTGAAGAAGGAAAAATTGCCAACTCGATCGTCGTCGATCGCGTACTGCCCATGGAGCAGCTCAAACGGATAGGCGATGGCTATGCCGTGGATATTGTCGACACGGCTCACAAGGTCCGCGCGGGGTCCATCTCACCTCAAGATGGCTTGGGCCATGTCGACAGGGCACTGGCTTCCATTGAGGCTCGTTGGAGAGAATACATCTCAACGAAGCTTACGGCTGAAGAGGAGCAAATCGTCGACCATTTCGCCGAGGTGCGTGCAGAGGCCAATGATGGCGTCGAGGAGCTTCGGCAAATTCTCTTCTCGAATGATCTCAATGCCCTTTCAGTCTTCGCAGACAAGAAACTCTACCCGACCATCGATCCGCTCGGCGTCGACATTTCCAAGCTGATAGATCTGCAGATAGAGGTAGCGAAGCAGAACCTTGCGGAAGGGGAGGAGCTCAGCGCCATGCTGACGACCTTCATGATCGCACTGTCCACGCTTGGTGCCATTGTGGCTGCCTTTTCGATCTGGACGGTACTGTGCGGCGTAGTCCGACCGGTGAATTCGATCACCGCTGCCATGACCGACCTCGCTGCCGGAAACCTCGAGATTGATGTCTATGGCGAGGGGCGCAACGACGAAATTGGCAAAATGGCCTCTACAGTGGTTGTCTTCAGGGACAATGCACGCGAGCGTGCCCGTCTTGAAATGGAGGCTGAAGCTAACCGATCGGTGAGCGAGCAGGAGCGAATCGAGCGCGAACGTAAGCAGATCCAAGAGGCCGCAGAAGTCCGCTTGGCGGTCGAAAGTATCGGGCACGCCCTAAACAGACTTTCCAATGGCGAGCTGAACTACCGCATTGAGAGCGTCTTTGCGGAACGACTGGATCCGGTTCGCATCGACTTCAACGAGGCTGTCCTTAAACTTGAGGATGCCATGCGGCGCGTTGGAGAAAATGCCCAGGTCATTGCCGCGGGTTCGAACCAGATCCGTGCCGCAGCAGATGACCTTTCCAAGAGGACGGAGCAGCAGGCAGCCTCTGTAGAAGAAACTGCAGCCGCGCTTGAACAGATTACGACGACAGTCTCGGACTCCAGCCGCCGCGCGGAAGAGGCCGGCAAACAAGTGCAGGAAACACGTCGCTCAGCCGAGCGCTCCGGAGACATCGTCAACCGGGCGGTACATGCGATGCAGGAAATTGAATCCTCTTCGCGGGGGATCTCCAGCATCATCGGCGTTATCGATGAGATTGCCTTCCAGACGAACCTACTGGCATTGAACGCCGGTGTCGAAGCCGCGAGAGCCGGGGAAGCTGGCAAGGGCTTCGCGGTGGTCGCCCAGGAAGTTCGGGAACTTGCACAGCGCTCTGCATCTGCAGCAAAGGAGATCAAGTCATTGATCTCAAGGTCTGGCGAGCAGGTTGAGAATGGCGTGCACCTTGTCACTGAAACTGGCAAGGCGCTGGAGCAGATTGTCTCCCAGGTCCAGGCCGTCAGCGCGAATGTCGCGGCGATTGTTGAGGGGGCAAAGGAGCAGGCAACGGGCCTGAAAGAAATCAACAAGGCTGTCAACACTATGGATCAGGGCACGCAGCAGAACGCTGCCATGGTCGAAGAGTCCACGGCTGCCAGCCACTCACTTGCCAAGGAGGCGGAAGCACTGTTCCAGCTGATCGCCGGCTTTGAGGTCAGCAGCATACAAAACAGATCCGCGCCGTCCGAAAACGCCTCTGCAAATCTCACGCAAACGGTAGATCGCCGAATGATCAGCCGTGCTGCCCACGCTTCAAGGGGCAACGCTGCCGTGAAGGCTGATGCGTGGGAGGATTTTTGAATTGTGCAGTCGCCGACACGCACACCCAGAAACAGCGTCGCCAGCTTCGTATCTTTCTCGGTCACGTGCCCGCGGTCATGTCTACGCGTCCCATAGCGCCGTTCGACTAAATATTGGCCGACTAGGGCAAAAATGGCGCTTGAGGTTGAGAAATTGGATTGATCTGTTCCTTGGGTGACACCGTAAATGTGCCATTAAGTCGAGTATGCGCTTTTAACATTGAGGCATTTCATGCGTTACGAACCGGAAATGACCATTATTTTCGATGTCCTGTCCAAACACGTCTTTGTGTCGTTCAGAGGCCGTGACACCATGCTTGGGCCGTTCCAGTCTCAACACGAGGGAATAAAGGCTGGAGAAAGCCACTGCCGCAGCCTAGGCTGGATCGATTCCGACTTGCGAACTCCGGCGGGTGAGGAAACCGTTGGTGCCTTGCTGACCGAAATCCGAAAGCGGTGAAGCTACAAATACACGGCGCACAATGGCCGTGAGTTCCATAGGTAGGCGTTATCCCACGATGTATGTTTTTTCTGGCGCTTAGCTATCTGACCAACCTGTCGCCGGTTCGAGTCCTTTGAAAGTGAGGAACACCCGCACCATCAGGTCCGGGCATCATTTTCACACCTGACGCAGAATCGACGTTCAAGCATTGTGAAGCTCTACAGTCCTACCCGGCCGTTCTCAGGTCTAGAAGTGGGACCACCAGAGGATTCGGAAACCGCCGCTTTATGGTCACCGCATAAAAATTCTCGATCATGCCGGGCAGGGCATCGAACTCGACCAGCGTGCCGGCCTCGAGTTCGCCCTTAACGACAATTGGCGGCAAAACGGCAAGGCCCGCACCTTCGCGTGCCAGAAGACGCATCATCGCCATGTCGTCCACTTCAGCGGCTATCTGGGGCGTGATGCCGAGGCGAGCGACAAGCGCCTCGAATTGCGAGCGCACGCCGCTTTCGAGCGTAGGCAGAATGACGGGGTGCTCGCCAAGCAAGTCGGCGAGTTTCGCGCCAGGTTTCCCGTAAGACGGCCTGCCGACGAGACTGACCCGCTGCTGATAAACGTGCTGGGCAATGAAGGGCGTGACGGAATCCGTCATCGGCGCCTGGTTGAGCAGGACGATGTCGAGGTTCAACGCCTCCAGCGCGCCCAGCAATTCACTGGTACTGCCCGAACGCAGGATCATATCGACGTCGGAGCGTCCGAGGATCGGGCGCAGGAACTCCATCTGGAAGTTACGGGACAGGGTGGCGAGTGCGCCGATCCGGATGGCGCGGCGGGTCCTTCCGGTCTCCTTCAGCGTTTCCACTAGTTCCTGGCCGGCCGAAAAGATCGTGTCGGCATGGTCGAGCGCGATGCGGCCGGCTTCGGTCAGGTAGAGCTGTCGGCCCCGGCGCTCGAAGAGCGGGTGGCCAAGGCGCTCCTCAAGCTGCTTGATTTGGATGGAGAGCGCCGATTGCGACAGGTTCAGCCATTCTGCCGTGCGGGTCAGGTTGCCGTCATGGGCGACGGCGCGGAAATAGCGAAGGTGATGATAGTTCAGCTCAGACATTCATCTATTTTATAGAACGAAATTAGAGAAACAATGAATTTTTATTGAGATTGCGCCGCTGATAACACTCCTGTGAAATCGCCGCTGCCTCCTCCCATGCAGCGGCCAAACCGGAGATGTACTGTGATCCATGCTCTGCCGCTTCTCGCACCGCTGCTGCTTGCCGGTGCCTCGCTCTATGCTTTCCAGGCGCCGGGGCTTCGTCCGCGTCACGCGATCCGCGTTTCCGAACTCGCTGCTCTCGGTTCGATCCTCGTCGCGATCCTTTCCGCTGTCGTCCTTGTGCTGCAGGGGCCGGGAACAAGCCCGGCGATCGGCTACGGCTACTTTGCACTTTCCTCGCGGCTTGACTTGGTTAGCCTGGTGATGCTGCTGCTCGTGTCCTTCATCGGCTGGGTGGTGCTGCGCTATGCGGGCACCTTCCTCGACGGAGAAGAGCGGCAGGGGCCGTTCACCGGCCGGATGACGGCAACCCTCGCTGCCGTCCTGCTCCTCGTCCAGTCCGGCACGCTGCTGCAATTCGTTATCGGCTGGGTTGCGACCAGCCTGCTGCTTCATCAACTTCTGCTCTTCTATCCTGACAGGATCGCTGCCCAGCGCGCCGCGCGCAAGAAGTTCATCGTCTCGCGCACGGGAGATGCTGCCCTGATCGGCGCAGTCATCCTGCTCGCCATCTCGTTCGGAAGCGGCGATATCGCGACGATCCTCGCTGCAGCACGCGAGGGCGAGGGGCTGCCGCTGACGATCACCGCTGCGGCCCTGCTGGCGATAGCAGCACTCCTCAAGTCCGCGCAGTTCCCGAGCCATGGCTGGTTAACGGAAGTGATGGAAACGCCCACACCGGTTTCGGCTCTGCTGCATGCCGGTGTCGTCAATGCCGGCGGCTTCCTGCTGATCCGCTTTGCCGACGTCATGCTGCAGGCGCCGATCGTGCTTGCGGTGTTGGTCATGGTCGGCGGATTTACCGCGCTCTTCGGCAGTCTCGTGATGCTCACACAGTCGGCGGTGAAGACTTCGCTCGCCTGGTCGACGGTCGCCCAGATGGGGTTCATGATCCTGCAATGTGGCCTTGCGCTCTTCCCGATCGCGCTCCTGCACATCGTCGCCCACTCGCTCTACAAGGCACATGCCTTCCTCGCCTCTGGCTCGGCCATCGAAACGGTTGCCTCGATCCAGCGCCCCGGTCCGGTCGCGATCCCCAACGCCAAGGCGGTTGGGCGCGCCTTCCTTCTGGCACTTGCCATCTATGCCGTCATCGGTGTGCTCTTCGGCTTTGCCCACAAGCCTCCGCAGGTCCTGGCGCTCGGCGCGATCCTGATCTTCGGAGTCGCCTATCTGATCGCGCAAGGCTTGGCAGATGCGGCTCCCCGGGCGCTCACCTGGCGGACCTCGCTCTGTTCTATCTTGGCGGCCACGGCCTATTTCGCCCTGCAACGCATCGCCGACAAACTGATGCTCGGCACGCTCCCGCCAACACCTGCGCCCGGTCCGCTTGAATGGACGCTCATGCTGATTGCCGTCGTGACCTTTGGCATGGTGGCAGTTGCCCAGTCGCTTTTCCCGCTCTGGGCCTATCATCCGGCGGCAGCGGGCCTCAGGGTCCATCTCGCCAACGGCCTCTACGTCAATGCCCTCTTCGATCGCCTGCTCGGTGACTTGACGCTTCCGCGCCCCGCCTCTGCAACGCCTGCCGCCATTAAGGAGTGAACCGATGACCGAGATGACCACAGTGGACACCCTGCATGGTGAAGCGCTTGCCCGGGCAGCGGATCAAGCCGTACGGGCGATCCCGCCGGCCTGGCCGCTGACGGCGACCGTTGCCGTCAACCCTTTCCTTGGCCAGATCACCGAGACGCTCGAGCAGACGGCGGCCCGGCTCGCCCGGATCGGCGGTGTGAGGCTAGCATTGCCGCGCAAGCATTATGCGGACAAGCTCGCCAAGGGTGAGATCACGGATGAAGACCTGCTTGCAGCGCTTCAGTCGAGCGTCCTGAGCAATCACATTGACCTTGCGGCCCTCAAGGCCGCCGTTGGCGAAGAGCCGCAGCCGGTGGCCGCACTCCCGACGATTGCCGAGCTTGCCGTCCAAGCTACGGGCAAGGATTGGCCAGGCCTCGTTTCAGAGCGGATCGGGACCTTTGCGGGCGGCTTTTTCGACCAGGGCCAGGCGCTGTGGGCCGCCTCCCGACGCAACGGGCTCTATGCTGCCTGGCGAGCCTTTGCGACCCATGACCTGACGCCGGAAATCTTAGGGCTGAAGGGCTTCAGCATCCATGTCGACGAAACGCCGGAGACCCCGCATGGGGCGATCGAGCGGGCCGCCGTTTCGCTGAGCCTTGGCGCCGAACCCGGCACCTATTTCCATCAATTGCTGCTGACCGTTGGCGGCTGGGCGCAGTATGCGCGCCACATCCAGTTCAAGGCGGAGATCGAAGGGCGTTCGGATACGACGGCGCTCGAACTGCTGGCGATCCGGCTCGTCTTCGAAGAGGCGCTCTATGCGCGTAACAAGGCGGCGATCGAACGCGAGTGGCATCAGGTGCGGCGGGCCCATGTCGAGCCGGTCAACCCGGATTTGGATACCGTCATCGACGGATTACTGCAGGTCGCTGCCGAGCGGGCAGCGCAACGCAAGCTCACGGCCACGCTTGCGGCTCCGTCAACCATCAAGATTGCCGAGCTGCGGCCGGTGTTGCAGGCTGCGTTCTGCATCGACGTGCGCTCGGAAGTCTTCCGCCGATCGCTTGAGAGCGTGGATACGGGCGTCCAGACGCTCGGTTTCGCCGGCTTTTTCGGTCTCGGTGCCAGTCACAAGGGCTTTGCCTCCGACGTCTCCGAACATCGTCTGCCGGTTCTCTTAAAGCCCTCCGTCTTCAGCTGCAGTGCGGTGGATCACGATGAGGATGCTGATCAGAAGGCGCGGTTCAGCGCCCGTGCCACCCGGGCCTGGGGTCGTTTCAAGCTGGCCGCCGTCTCCTCCTTTGCCTTCGTCGAGGCGATGGGTCCCGTCTATGCCGGCAAGCTCATGCGCGACGGGCTGGGCTTCGGAAAGGGCAGGCGGCCGGATGTAGCCAAGCCGCGCTTTGCGCCGAGCCTTGATCTCGCCACGCGGGCCGTGGTGGCCGAAACGGTGCTCAAGGCCATGTCGCTGACCGAGGGTTTCGGCCGTTTCGTGCTGGTCTGTGGCCACGGCGCCAATGTGGTCAACAACCCCTATGCCAGCGCGCTGCATTGCGGCGCCTGCGGTGGCTATGCGGGTGACGTCAATGCGCGTCTGCTGGCCGATTTGCTGAACGATCGTGCCGTGCGGGAAAAGCTGGTCGCAAATGCGATCAATATCCCGGCCGATACCGTCTTCCTCGGTGGCCTGCATGATACGACGACCGATCGCGTGACGCTGTTCGAAGACGATCTGGAAAACGACATCGCGCCCGAGGACATTGTCCGTATCAGGCAGTGGCTTGCGCAGGCTGGAAGTCTGACGCGGGCCGAGCGGGCGCGGCGGTTGCCTCGGGCGACGGCAGAGAGCGTTATCGCGCGCAGCCGGGACTGGTCGGAAGTCCGGCCCGAGCTCGGGCTTGCCGGCTGCCGCGCCTTCATCGCTGCACCGCGCGTTCGGACCGCCGGCCGCTCGCTGGAAGGTCAGGCGTTCCTGCACGACTATGTCTGGAAGAAGGATGAGGGCTTCAAGATCCTCGAACTCATCTTGACGGCTCCCGTGGTCGTCGCGAGCTGGATCAGCCTGCAGTATTTCGGTTCTTCGGTCGCCCCGTCGCTGTTCGGTGCGGGCAACAAGCTCTTGCACAATGTGGTTGGCGGTATCGGAGTCGTCGAGGGCAATGGCGGCAACCTGCGCGCCGGGCTTCCCTCGCAGTCGGTGCATGACGGCGAGACCTTCATGCATGAGCCGCTCCGTCTGACGGTCGCCGTCGAAGCGCCCAAGGAGGCGATCACCGATATCCTGAAGCGTCATGCCCAAGTGCAGGCCCTCTTCGACAATGGCTGGCTCAGCCTCTTTGCGCTCGACCAGCAGGGGCAGATGGCCTGGCGTTATTCCGGTAGATTGGGCTGGACGAAAGCGCGTGGGGTTGAGGGGTCGGACGCTGTTCAGAAGGCGGCAAGCTAACGTTCTTGGAACGAGATAATGCCTCCGGGAAGTCGCCCGTTCAACCTATTTCAGGAAATGTTCAAAATGAGAGCCATGTTGGGAACCTACTGCACATTTACAAAATGCTTGAGCCAGACCACTTCACGATCTCAAGATCCTCGGCACGCCAGCGTCGGCGGCATTCGACGCCATCGTAGAAGCGGCAGCAACGATTTTCGATTGCCCGACCTCGCTGGTTTCCCTGATGGCTGAGGACCGGCAGTGGTTCAAGGCGAAATGTGGTATCGATTTCGACGGAACATCGCGCGGCATTGCGTTCTGCGATCATACGATCAAGAGCCGTGCATCTCTTGTTGTTCCTGATGCACCCCAGGATGGAAGGTTTCAGGATAATCCGCTGGTCACGGGTGATCCGCATATCCGGTTTTACGCCGGTGTGCCCTTGTCCCTGGACGGTGAACTCTGTCTGGGAGCCCTGTGTGTCATCGACACGAAGGCTAAAGTCCCAAGCAGCGAATAGATGCAGCAGCTTGTGCGTCTGGGGCGGGCTGTCGAAGGTCTGTTGCTGGCGCATCGCCCTCTTGTAACATCGCTTGCAGCGACCGCAGAGGCCGAACGCCAGTCCCGCGAGACAAGGCGCCGCGAAACCTTATTGATGCAGGTCGAACGAATGGCTGCGATCGGCGCCTGGCGTATCGATCTCGCGACGAAAGAGATCATCTGGTCCGATCAGATCCGTATCCTTCATGAGCTTGGCGAAGGCGAAACAGTCAGCTTGGAAGATGGTCTTCTGTTCTATCCTGAGCCTGACCGTACACGCGTCATGAACGCGGTGAAGGACGCAATGGATTTGGGAAAACCCTTCGAGGTCGAAGCGGATTTCATAACTGCTCGTGGCCGCAAGCGACGTATTCGCTGCAGCGGCGATGTCGAAATTGAAAATGGCGCCCCGGCACATATCATCGCAATCTTTAAGGACATTACAGAGCGATATGAGCCAGAACGAGCGCTTTGGCTCAGCGCCCATGTCGATCATCTGAGTGGGCTTGCCAATCGGCACTGGTTTCAAATGGATTTGAACGATGGGCTTTCCGGGTGGCCGGACCATCCCAAAGCTGTGTACCTACTCCTGATTGATCTTGACGGCTTCAAAGAGGTCAACGACACGCTTGGACATCAGGCTGGCGACGAGGTCATCGGGGCGATCGCAAAACGGCTTCGGCTCGTGGCGGGTGAGGGCGCTTTTGTCGCCAGGCTCGGCGGCGATGAATTTGCCGTGGTTCTCGACAAACCGATTTCTTCAGAATGCCTTCGTGATCTCGCGGAAGATATGCTGACAGAAGTAAAGTCGCCCATTCGGTTTCGCAACGATGCGATCCACGTCACAGCTTCAATCGGAGTAGCCCGCTATCCCGACGATGCATCTACGCCGGAAGACTTGCTTCGGTGCGCTGATATGGCCCTCTACAAGATCAAACGCTCAGGACGCGGTAGTGTCGGTTTCTTCAGCCCGGAGATCGCAACGATATTCGACACGCGCCGGACAGCACTTGAGAAAGTGCGCAACGCCGCTGCTGCCAACCGTATCGTGCCCTACTATCAGCCTAAATTCCGGCTTGCTGACCTGTCGATCTATGGGTTCGAAGCTTTGGCCCGCATCGTGAATGAGGATGGAACGATAAGCGGTCCGTCGGACTGGCCGGCCTTTGCAGACCCTACCGGTTCAAGAACGATCACCAAGCACATCGTCGATGCGATTGTTTCTGATGTCGCCCGGTGGCGTGCCGCAGGTCTCGATCCAGGCACCATCAGCTTCAACGCCTGCGAATTCAGTTTTCAGGATCCAGATTTTGCCAGATCGCTGATCCAGAAAATCGACACCATGGCAATTCCGCGCTCCAGCTTCGAAGTGGAAGTCACCGAAACTGTCTTTTGGGGGGATGATCCCAAACTTGTGGGGCGCCTCCTGACGGAACTGCGGGATGCCGGTGTACATGTATCTTTGGATGACTTTGGCACCGGGTATGCGTCTTTAACTCATCTTCGCGACTTCCCAATCGACACCTTAAAGATTGACCAGTCATTTGTCGCCGGGCTGGGTAAGAAGCCGCAGAATACAGCCATCGTAAACGCCATCGTCGAACTTGGTCATAATCTAGGGATGCGCGTGGTCGCTGAAGGCATTGAGACCGATGGCCAGCTTGATTTTCTACGGTCG
This sequence comes from Rhizobium sp. Root1334, assembly GCF_001426665.1. Classification (GTDB taxonomy): domain Bacteria; phylum Pseudomonadota; class Alphaproteobacteria; order Rhizobiales; family Rhizobiaceae; genus Pararhizobium. The sequence goes on from NZ_LMEY01000005.1 coordinate 25,943, forward strand.
ATAAAATGCGATAGTGGTCAGGGCTACATTGTCAGCAAGCCCCTTGCAGGTGACCGGATTGCAGAAATCCTTGAACCAACAAACGTGCCAGAAAATATGCAGGAGGGGCAATTGCAGCTCGGCTCGGCGATCTGATGGCTGCTGCTGCGATGATTTCGGTGATTGAAGGATAGCTGTCGTACCCCTACCGCGTCGGAATTAGGCGCATCGACCTCCCCGCGACCCGCGACGCCGCCTGTCTTCGACCGGTGTTGCCGAGCTGGTAGATGACAAACTCCTGTGTCCGCGAGATGCCACGCAGCGAGGCTCCAGTAAACTTGCCCTAACCCATACTCTAAAGTCAGCACAGGATGGAGCGTGCGAACGTTCAAGCGCCTCATGCTCCCTTATCTCAAGCAGCGATCTACGGAAGAGCCATCCTCCTAATATAAGAAAGCAATAATTAACGTTACTATAGTACGTTATCGTACAGTTTCAACCGTGGAGATGGCTATGCTTGGACTTGGTGCATTGACTGACGCAAGGCATGTGCTCGACGCTTTGTCGAAGTCGCAAGCAATCATCGAATTCGACCTGGATGGCCGAATTCTTACAGCCAACAAGAACTTCTGCACCGCCTTGGGGTACCAGTTGTCCGAGATTGTCGGCAAACACCACTCGATTTTTTGCGAAGCATCTACGGTTGCTTCCAGCGACTACAAGGAATTCTGGCGGAAGCTCAAAAGCGGCGCGTTCGACGCGGGTATGTACAAGCGTGTCGCCAAGGACGGTCGGGAGGTCTGGATCCAAGCGTCTTACAATGCAGTTTGTAAAAACGGCAAGCCCTACAAAGTCGTCAAGTTTGCCGCGGACGTGACCTCCGCCAAAGAACGTGCCGTCGAGGATGCAGGCAAGTTGGATGCCGTATCCCGCTCTCAGGCGATGATCGAGTTCACGCCATCAGGGGAGATCATCACTGCTAATCCGAATTTCTGCAGCGTGCTTGGGTATGACCTTTCCGAGATCATTGGAAAGCATCACAGCATCTTCTGCCGCAGGGACTACGTTTCGACCCCTGAATACGGCTCGTTCTGGAAAGATCTGGCGGCTGGACGGTTTGTTGCCAACGAGTTCGTGCGCATAGCCAAGGGTGGCCGCGAGGTTTGGATCCAGGCCGCATATAACCCGATCGTCGACTCGGCTGGAAACGTCGTCAAAGTCGTCAAATTCGCCACGGATGTCACCGAGCGCATGGGTGCGATCAACGACGTCAACTTGGGAATGAGGGCGCTGTCACAGGGCGACCTGACGCAATCGCTAGACCGCCCTTTCGTACCGTCGATGGAAGATCTCCGCGAAAACTTCAACACAACCGTTTCCCATTTGCGTGTCACTATGGAGCAGATCAACGGCAACATTACAGCCATGGCTGATGGCACGCGTGAGATCAGCAACAACTCGGACAGCTTTTCCAAGCGCACCGAACAGCAGGCGGCGTCTTTGGAACAGACCGCAGCGGCGCTGGAAGAGATTACGACGACAGTCAACGACTCAAGCGGCCGCGCACAGGAGGCTGGATCTCTCGTCGCACGCACCAAAGAAGGTGCGGAACAATCGGGCGACGTCGTCCGCAAGGCCGTCGCAGCTATGGATGAGATACAAAGGTCTTCGGGTGAGATCACCAGCATCATTGGTGTGATTGACGAGATTGCGTTCCAGACCAACCTCCTTGCTCTCAATGCAGGGGTTGAAGCCGCTCGCGCGGGTGATGCCGGAAAAGGGTTTGCTGTCGTTGCTCAAGAAGTCCGGGAACTGGCGCAGCGCTCGGCAAAGGCCGCAAAGGAAATCAAAACCCTTATCAAGAGTTCCACCGATCTCGTGAAGAACGGTGTCGATCTCGTTGGCCAGACGGGAAGATCGCTGGAACAGATCGTTGGGCAGGTAATCGATATTGATACTAACGTCGTTGCCATCGTCGAAGCCGCCCGCGAGCAGGCGGTCGGGCTGAAGGAGATCAACGTAGCCGTGAACTCGATGGATCAGGCAACGCAGCAGAATGCAGCGATCGCAGAGGAGAGCACCGCCGCGAGTACAGATCTTGCCAACCAGGCAGCAGCCTTGAAAGAGCTGGTCGCATTCTTCAATGTCGGTAAAAGCCGCCAAGCTCCATCAAAGCCGCAGTCACAAAACACTTCATCGTCTTCGCCAATACGGTCCACCAGCCGCCCAACGCTGGTGCGCAGCGTCCAGGCTTCCGCAGCAGTCGCAGATTGGCAGGAATTCTGAGGTGGCGATGGCCGGCGCGGCCATAGTCTGACCGCTAGACTGCACCTATGCCAAAAGTGTTCGCCGATCCTGGAAAGCGTCATATCCGCCACCGGGTCGGTTTCGTTCACTGATCATCTATTCCTGACCGCTAGCATGGCGTGTATACCAGCTTCGCTAAGGCCTCATCGGTTCGCTGGCCCGTTCCGAACGGGAGGGTCGGCTTCAGGAGCGCATTCGCTTCTTCTGCAGGCCAACCCTGCTGATCGTCGATGAGATCGGCTACCTGCCCGTCGTCCAGCGTGGCGGCAATCTGTTCTTCCAACTCGCGAACGCCCGATATGAGCGAGGTGCGATGATCCTGACATCAAACCGCAGCTTCGCTGAATGGGGCGATGTCTTCGGCGATCCAGTTGTCGCCACCGCTCTTCTCGAAAGACGGCTTCATCACGCCGTCGTCGTGCAAATCGAGGGATCGAGTTACCGATTGCGCCAGCATGCCGAACTGATGCCGGAGCATGTTCGCTCCAAAGCCCTCAATGCTCCGCCGGCATTCGCTCCACCTCAAAAGCCGCGCAGGCGGCCGCCGAAAAATCCTCAATTCTCCCTTGCATCTACGTCGGCATGAGTGGGAAATTTTACTTCGGCTTCTGGGGAAATTGCATGCGGCATTGACAGCCCTACGCAAAATCGAACAAGAGCGACATCATCGATACGGAGGCGATCGCTGAGGCAGCCACGCGGCCAACGATGCGGTTCGCAGCACTCAAGAGCGAGGAACAAGCCGATCTTCAGGCTTTGCACAGGGTGCGAGACCAGATGATCGGAACCAGAACCCGCCTGATCAATCAGATGCGAGCCTTCTGCCTCGAATACGGGATCGCGCTACTTCAGGGTGCAGGTCTGTTCAAGCTCGACCTGCCACAGGTGCTTGAAGACCAATCAAACGACCTTTCGGCAGCGATGCGTACATTCTTTCCCGAAAGGTCTTTCAAAGCGGCATTGTCGAGCATGGCATCTGCCAGAAGCCGCTTCAGCTTCGTGTTCTCGTCCTCCAGCGTCTTCAGCCGCTTGGCTTCGGATATCTCCATACCGCCCAATTTGGGCTTCCGTTTATAGATGCTAGCATCGCTTACGCCATGCTTGCGGCAAAGCTCCGAGACCGGCGTGCAAGTCTCCTGCTCCTTCAGAATGCCGATGTCTGTTCGTCTGTGAAACGGTTGCGCTTCATTCTCTGGTCCTCTCAATGGGCCAGAGCTTACTTCAAATGGATTATTTCAACGGGGCAAGGTCATGATCGATGTGCTTACGACCTAAATTTTCACGGCACGGCCCGAGGAACAATCGCGTGACCAAAGCCGAAACCGAAAGGCCTGTCGCGGCCTACCGGGCGTTCGATTGCCGCATTTCTGTATCGAGCTGTATCATTCTTGCCCGGCAGTGACATTTTCTCTAACCACGACATAACTCAAATTTGGAAGCAGGAATGAACTATTCGACGCGCCGACGCATTCCATCCGCGGGAAGACACTCGAGTTCGCCGGGTTGACGACAAGCCGGCTAAATTGCTGGCGACGCTTTTCCCTGTTAGAAGCACCATGCCAGCCCCTATTGCCAACACTCAGACTAAACCTCTAGCTGCATGGAGATATGAGATGATTTCTGCTGTACTAGCGACAATGCTTGGCCTTGGCATCCCAACGCAAGCGAACGGCGACATCGAAGCTCCGGGTCCAAACGGGCCGCTACGAGGAACAATGAATCTGCCGGCAAAGGATGCGCCAATCATCCTGATGATACCCGGTTCCGGTCCTACTGATAGGGACGGCAACAGTCCCCTGGGCGTGCGTGCTGCGCCGTATAGGCTGCTGGCCGAAGGACTGGCTGTACAAGGAATCGGCAGCCTCCGAATCGACAAGCGCGGGATGTTCGGAAGCCAGGGTGCCGTGATCGACGCAAATGCGGTAACGATCGATGATTATGTCCGCGACATCGGCGCCTGGGTCGATTTGATCCGTACTCAGACGGGAGCCAAATGTGTTTGGTTATTGGGGCACAGCGAAGGCGGCTTGGTAGCACTGACGTCTGCCGCAAAGGTGGAACACCTCTGCGGACTGATTCTTGTCGCGACGGCGGGACGACCGCTCGGAGACGTGCTCAAGGAACAGTTGCATGCCAATCCCGCCAACGCACCACTGATGAGGGCGGCCAATCAGGCAATCGACGAACTGTCGGCTGGGCGGGCTGTGGATGTGGCAAACTTTCCGCCAGAGCTTGCCCGTCTTTTCAGTCCCTCCGTTCAGGAATTTCTCATTAGCACCTTCCCGCTCGATCCCGCCGTGTTGGTGGGGAAGATCGCCAAGCCGATCCTTATAATGCAGGGTGAGCGCGACCTTCAGGTGTCGGTTGCCGACGCCGAGCGATTGGCACGGGCCGCGCCAAGCGCCACGCTCGTCATTCTCCCGGATACCAACCACGTCCTGAAACAGGTCGGCTCCGGTGGACGGAACCCAAACTTAGCGACCTACGGCGCTGACGATTTGCCATTGGCGCCAGGCGTTGTGGATAGCATCGCTCGCTTCGTGAGATCAAGCTGAGGAAGAACTGCCACGCTTTCGCTGATCGAGATGCCGTAGTAGGCCGGCGCGTCCGAGATTATAGCAGATTGGTGACTGCCCCTCAGAATGGCGGTGTTGAACGGAGTTTGCGGACGCACAATGGTATGTGCTCGCCTGCGCGATGATCGGCGGCGGCATGCAGCTCTCGTCGCCGTGACGACCGATCAAGTTAAGCAGTGCGGTGATAGTGGAACTAAATTCCGGATGGATTCGCGGTCTTGCACGATTTCGAAGATCGGCATCCCGAGCACCCGCATGCCATGCGGGTGTCAGTGCGCGACGGGCTCCGAGCGAGTTGGGGCGGCATTTCTACTGTTCGGCTTCCTCAAGGAAATGCGCCAGTTCGTTGTAACCGTAAAGCACGGCAAGCTCGCGCGGCGTCAGGCCAGCATGGGTCCTGAGATCGAGCTGGGCGCCCGCTTCGACCAGAGCTTTAGCGGCGCCCAGATGTCCGTGCCAGACTGCGTCGTGCAGAGCCGTCAGCCCATTGTAAGGCCCCTGTGCATCGATCTCGAAGGCGGGCGCACCAGCGTGCGATCTGTCCTCAACCAGAAGTCGGACAATGTCGGCTCGCCCGAAAAAGCCTGCCTCATGAACCGGCGTTCCCCTCATCAGACCAATCACACGGCGAATATCAGCACCCGCATCAAGAAGCGCCCTGACAATATCAATATGCCCTTCCCGGACCGCGAGCCCGAGCGGGGTATAGTCGTCGTCCGGGCTTCCCGTCACTGGCAAACGCTGATCAACGGGCTCGCCGGATGAAAGGAGCCGTCGAACTTCTCCGATATCGCCCGCGTTCACCGCCGCCATCAGCGTCTTCTTTTTGATACGTTCGGCATCTTTCCTGTCCCGGGCCTCGATCAATTCGGCGATCGCCTCAAGCCCGTCCGATTGCGCCAGTTCGATAGCCGTCTGCTGCCAGTGATTGCGGATCGTCGTTCTTGTGCCGCGATCCAGCAGGTAGCGAACCGCCTCTGTGTGCTTGTGGAGGACGGCGTCCATCAATGGCGTATGACCAAGCACGGGAGATTGCTGATCGATAAAGGCGCCGTGATCGAGCAGCAGCCCGATGACGTCGGTATTGCCGGACTGGGCCGCCTTGTGGAGAGCAGTCGCGCCCATGCGGGGCTCGATCGCAAGAACGTCTGCTCCAGCGGTCAGAAGGATATCGACCATCTGGGACTGGCCGAGCCCTGACGCAATCATCAGCGGCGTCATACCATCGGGACCGCTGTGGTTCGGGTCCTCACCCGATCGTAGCAGATGAGTAACGGTGGCCAAGTCACCCGACCTGATCGAAGCTTCGAGGTGCATGTGTTCCCTCCATGGAGAGGCAGAAAAGGGGTGGAGACATGAAGCGAGAGGGAGGCCGTCAGGGGTTGTGCGCGATCATGTCTTCGCCAAAGCGCGACGCGATCACAGCCAGAAACCTGATCAGTTCGGCATTGACGCGATCGGCTGCCTCGTGCTGCAGCCAATGTCCGGCGTTTTTGATCCGGATGACATCGACCAGTCCCGGCTGTGTGCCCAGAAGCGATTCACGGGTCGGTGGTTCCGGATGAAAGAAATTGCACAACCCGTCCTCGGCTCCCCAAATGTAAAGCGACGGTTGCCGGACCACGACATTCCTGAAAGCGGCTGTGAGATCGAACGTCGTCTGTACCACGCGGTAGTAGTTCAATCCGGTCTGGAAGCCGGTCTTCTCGAACGAACGGATCGTATGCTCGACATAGTCGGGATCGGCCCAATCGGGTGTGGCGACGGGGGAAGGGCGAAGCATATCGCGGGCGGGATCGATCGGGTCCCAGCCTGTCCCGTCAGGCGGGCTCGCCGACAGCCAGTAGAGGATGCTCGGGATGGTTTCGTCAGCAGGCTCGAAGCGTTTTGCAGCCTCCGGAGCCAGAAAACTCATGGAATAATATCTCTCCCCCAGGCCGCGGTCACGCAATTGGTCCCAAAGGCTTTCATCGCCGCGCGGAGCAAAGGGAATGCTGAGGCTTACCAGCGCATGAAAGCGATCGGGCCGCATGACTGCGGCGCGCTGGGCATAGTCGGCTCCCCAGTCATGACCGACGATGACGGCCGATGGAATGTCGAGGGCATCGAGAATGCCGATGAAATCGCCGACGACATGCAGCGAGGTGTAACGCTCCGCTTCTGCAGGCGAATAGCTTTCGCCGAACCCGCGCATGTCGAGCGCCACGGCGCGATAGCCTGCTTTCGCCACCGCGCGCATCTGGCTCTTCCACGTCTGCGCCGTGTCGGGAAAGCCGTGGCAGAACAAAACCGCTGGGCCCTGCCCCTGCTCGATGACGTGAAAGGACTGCCCATCAACATTGATCTGCGCATTGCGGACTGGAAAACTTGTATCGTCTACGTGTTGCATTAATTTACTCCTGGATCCCGTTGCAATCCACGGGCATGACCTCTCCGGCCCATATGGCCGGTATTCTGCTTCTTTTGACCGTAACGGCCTCCGACGAAATTCAATGACCGGACGATGTTGGATATGACAGCGAGATAACTAACCTACTAAAATTAGGTTCCATGAAAGTTTTTAGATGAGTGCATCGAAAGCCATTCTCGCAAAGCCGCCGCAGCGAAGACTTCGCAAAGAAGCTCGTCGGCGCCAGCTGCTGGAGACCGCCCGTCTCGTCGTGCGCGAGGAGGGCGTTGATCGGCTGACGCTGGGGCATCTCGCCGATCGCGCCAGCATCTCTAAGCCGGTCGTCTATGACCATTTTGAAACGCGTTCTGAATTGCTGATCGAACTATACCGGCATATCGATGTCGAACGTGTCGATACGTTTCGGGACGCCATGGCGCGCGACAAGCGTAGTCTGGATGAAACCGTCCGCGTCCTCGCCACCACCTATATCGACTGCGCCGCCGAAACAGATGGCGAGTTTCAGGCAGTCGGCGCGGCCCTGACGGGAAGCGGCGACAAGGCCGCCGTCTTTCAGGAATTGCTGGATAATTGTGTCAGGATGTTCGTGTCCGTGCTCGGTCCCCATACCTCGGCATCGCATGCCGAGTTTGAGAGATGCTGCGTCGGTCTGGTCGGAGCGGGCGAAGCGCTCTCGGCTCTCTTAGTCCGCCGCCGCTGTAGCAGGGTTGAAGCGATCGAAACATTCGCGCAGTTGATAGAGGTCGTCCTTGGACCTCATGCCAACTCAAGATTGCCCGAGAAAACCTCTTCCGTCGCTCGAAATGACGATCTTTCGTGGGGTGGATGATGCCGATGCCGATGCCGATGAAGCCGCCCCTTTGTTCCGAGATGATTGCGCCCCTGGATTCCGGGATGATCTCGCCCCCTTGAGGCTGGGGTCCTGCTGGTCTTGATTGTTGTCAGTTGTTGATCGTCAGGAGTCAAGATTTCCGGGCTTGATTTCGCCGCAAGCTTTCCCCGGACAGGTCGATACGGTGTACGTTGTGAACGAGGCGATCGAGGATGGCATCAGCGTAGGTTGGATTGTCGATGACCTCAGGCCGATACCGGAAGTTGACTTGTGATGATGGTCGAGCGGCGTCCGTAACTATCTTCGAGAATTTCCAGCAGATCATGGCGGGCCTGCTCGTTGAGCGGCTCCAGGCCCCAATCATCCAGGATCAAGAGCTGGACGTGACCGAGGGTGCGATGAAGCCTGGAATAGCGGCCGTCGCCGTGAGCAAGAGCAAGATTGGCGAACAGGCGTGGGACGCGCTGATAGAGGACAGAGCGGTCATCGCGGCAGGCCTTGGGCCCGAGTGCACAGGCCAGCCAGCTTTTGCCGACGCCGGACGGCCCGCAGATCGCAAGGTTATCGTGAGCATCAATCCAGTCGCCGCCGATCCGCTTCATGAACAGCGCCTGTGTTTCGGCGTGGAATATTGACCCCTCTGGCGGGGTGATCGGCGTCCAATTTTGACCCCCTTCATGTTTCGTCTGACCATCCGTTTTTTGACGACGGATGGAGGGGGAGTTGAAGCGAGTGGATACGATTGCGCGTGTTCGTCGAGCCTTCCATGTGCAGGGCTGGTCGGTGAAGAAGATCGTCCGGGAACTGCATGTGTCGCGCAACACGGTCCGCAAGATATTGCGGTCCAATGAGACCGATTTCTCTTATGAGCGAGAACGGCAACCATTACCAAAAACCGGCATGTGGAAGGCTGAGATCGAACGCTTTCTGGCCGCCAACGAGGGCAAGCCTTCTCGGGAGCAACTGACGCTGATCCGGATTTACGAGGAGCTTCGGGGTCTTGGTTATGACGGCAGCTACGATGCGATCCGGCGCTATGCAAAAGGCTGGTCGAGGAGCCGGGGAGCTGTCACAGCCGAGGCCTATGTTCCGCTCTATTACGCGCCAGGCGAGGCCTACCAGTTCGACTGGAGTCACGAGATCATTCTGATCAACGGGGTGACGACAACTGTGAAGGTCGCGCATGTCCGGCTCTGCCACAGCCGGATGATGTTTGCACGAGCCTATATGCGTGAGAGCCAGGAGATGGTGTTCGATGCGCACGACAAGGCCTTCGATTTTTTCCGAGGCACCTGCACGCGCGGCATCTACGACAACATGAAGACCGCGGTCGAGACTGTGTTTGTCGGCAAGGAGCGGCAATATAACCGCCGTTTCCTGCAGATGTGCAGCCACTATCTCGTCCAGCCGGTCGCCTGCACGCCTGCATCCGGATGGGAGAAGGGACAAGTCGAGAACCAGGTCGGCCTGGTTCGAGAGCGCTTCTTCACACCACGCCTGCGGGTCAAAAGCCTGGAGGAGCTGAATGTCTGGCTGCTCGACAAATGCATCGCCTATGCCAAGGCGCACCGCCATCCCGAGCAGACCGAACGAATGATCTGGCAGGTGTTCGAGGAGGAACGCGGCAGCCTCGTGCATTACGTCGGGCCGTTCGACGGCTTCCACAGCGTCCCGGCCTCGGTGTCGAAGACCTGCACGGTCCGTTTCGACAACAACAAATACTCAGTTCTCTCGACTGCCGTCGGCCGGCCTGTCGAGGTTCATGCCTATGCCGACCGGATCGTTATCCGGCAAGACGGGGTCAATGTCGGAGACCATCAGCGTTGCTTTGGCCGGGGCGAGACAACCTACAATCCTTGGCATTATGTGCCTGTTCTGGCGCGCAAACCCGGAGCTTTGCGTAACGGTGCACCGTTCAGGGACTGGGCGTTGCCAGCGGCGATGGAGAAAGTCCGCAAGCGATTGAAGGGCGTCCATGACGGTGATCGGCAAATGGTCACCATCCTTGCATGCGTTCCGACCGATGGTCTGGTGGCTGTCGATGCTGCCTGCCAAGAGGCGCTGGATCATGGCGTCTGCTCTGCTTCGGTGATCATCAACATTCTGGCCCGCAGTCGTGATCCGGCTCCAACGGCAACTCTTCAAACCCCCGATGCGCTTCGATTGACCCATGAGCCGGTCGCCGACTGCGCCCGCTATGACAGGCTCAGGAGGGCAAGCTGATGGAACGCACACAGGTTCTCGAACTGATGAGCACGTTGAAGCTCTACGGAATGCGCAGCGCTTATGATGAGGTCATGGGCAATGGCATCAAACGGCAATATGAGCCGCCGCGCATTGTCGGTGACCTGCTGCAGTCGGAGATCGCCGAGAAGCAAGCACGCTCCATTCGCTACCAGCTCAGCATAGCCAAGCTGCCACTTGCCAAAGATATCGACGACTTCGACTTCGCCGATACCCCTGTGAATGAACCCTTGGTGCGGGAGCTGGCCGCCGGCACCTTCGTCGCCGACCAACGTAACATCGTTCTCGTCGGGGGCACGGGAACAGGAAAGAGCCACCTGGCCATTGCGATTGCCCGTGCCTTGATCCGCAACGGAACGCGTGGTCGTTTCTTCAATGTCGTCGATCTGGTCAACCGCCTGGAAACGGAAACGCGCAGCGGAAAGCAGGGACGAACAGCGGACTATCTCAATCGCCTTGACTTCATCATCCTCGATGAACTCGGCTATCTGCCCTTCGCCCAAGCCGGAGGTCAGCTCCTATTCCACCTGATCAGCAGGCTTTACGAGCGCACCTCGATCATCGTCACGACGAACCTAGCATTCGGTGAATGGCCGTCGGTATTCGGCGATGCCAAGATGACGACGGCACTTCTCGACCGCCTGACCCATCATTGCGAGATCGTCGAGACCGGAAACGAATCCTGGCGCTTCAAGAACCGCTCTCAAAGCTAAAGCCGAAGATACCCGTCACCCGCCCTTGGCCTACCCTCTGCAACCCCGGCCAGCGCCGGGCAGGCCAAGCGCTGATCGGCTACAGGGGGGTGAAGATTGGACGCCGATAAGGGGTCAACATTCCGAGCCGATTGACAGTGATACGCTCACGCGAAGCCCGCTTGCGCTGGCCGATGCCGGACGTGTGGTCAGCCTCGTCGATATCGCGCAGCCGCAGAACCTCATAGAGGCCTGGGGAAAGAACGCAGCCTATCATTTCGTTTTCACCCGCCAGAACCGCGGCAAGCTCGATGCGCTCACGGACTTGGTTGAGCGCGGACTGGTCAAGCCTGTCATCGGCGCCACGCTGCCGCTTGCCCGCATGGGTGAGGCCCACGAGCTTTTGGAAAACGGCTCCGCGCGCGGATTGCGCGGCAAGGTCGTGATCGACGTGTCGGGCGAGGCGGGCGCCTAACTGCCATCTGGAACGTCTTGCGGACGGTCGGGGCCCGCCCCGGCCGGCCGCCTCAAAAGGAAAGAACGATGATTATCGCCCCATCCCCGGCCGAGAATGCCGGTCCAAACCTTTTCGGCCGCGGCTACGCGTCAATGTTCGCGCCCGAGCAGTTGACGGTCGGCGTCTATTTTCCGATCGAGTCTTTCGATGGACCCGAGCCGGCTATGCACAACCAGATCGAGCTTGCCCAGCAAGCCGAGCGTCTCGGATTTGCCGCGCTCTGGGCGCGGGACGTGCCGCTGAACGACCCGAGCTTCGGCGATCTGGGCCAGATCTACGACCCTTTCGTTTGGCTCGCCACGATAGCGGCGCACACGTCCAACATCGCCCTCGCCACAGGCGCCGTCATCCTGCCGCTTCATCATCCGATTGATGTTGCAAAGGCGGCCGCGTCGCTCGATCGATTATCCGGCGGACGTTTCGTGTTCGGCGTTGCTTCGGGCGACCGACCGGTCGAGTACCCGGCCTATGGCCGCGATGCGAACATGCGTGGCGAACTCTTCCGCGAAGCGTTCGACTACGTGGAGGCGTTGTTTAAAAAGCGTTTTCCTGTCCACGCGTCGGCGCACTATGGGCGGCTCGCGGGCGGCGGCGATCTCGTGCCGAAACCTCTTTTGCCCCGGCTGCCCACCCTCGTTACCGGGCAAAGCCAGCAATCGCTGGACTGGATCGCGCAGCGCAGCGATGGCTGGCTCACTTACCCGCGCGACGTACTTCAACAGGCCCAGGTCGCCTCGCATTGGCGCGAAACTCTCGACCGCCTCAGAGCAGGGTTCAAGCCGATCGCCCAATCGCTCTACGTCGATCTGGCCGCAGATCCGGATACGCCGCCCAGACCCATCCATCTCGGATATCGGGTGGGCCGACGGGGGCTAGCCGACCTATTGGACGACCTGCGATCAAATGGGGTTAACCACGTTGCGCTGAACCTCAAGTTCAGTCGGAGACCGGTCGCTGATGTTCTCGATGAGATCGGAACTGAAGTCATTCCGCATTTCAGGATCTGAGCTGCGCGGGCGCTGTCAAACAAGCTCTGCGGCGCCCCGCCGCTCAAGCGTCAGAAGGTGACGTACGACGGGCCTGTCCGGTCCGACATGATAGGCGAGCACCTTGCCTTGAAGGTCTGCGTCAGCATTCGAAACTCGCTTGTGCTGCCGCATATGTTCGGCCCAAGATTCGACCATGAACCATTCGATGATCTTTTCGGGGTTAGCCGAGTCTTCGGTTACGCCCCAGCCATAGGCACCATCGCGACGGCGTTCGTGAGACAGGTCGTCAATTGCATGCAGGAATGCGTTGCGGTGCTGCTTCTCGACCCTATACTCGATGAGGATGAGCACCGGACCACGATCATTGACAACGGGTTTGGCAACAAGCGGCTCGGGCCAATGGTTAGATGGCACCATGTCGGCGTCGCCCTCTGGAAGCTTGACGCGGTGCATGATCACACCTGCAAAGAACATCCCGGTACCTCCGATAAGCAAGGTAGACTGGATGCCAACAGCTTCGCCCACGGCACCCCATCCAAGGCTGCCTGCCGTCATCGCACCGTTGAAGACCGTCAAATAGACGGCGAGACCACGACCGCGAACCCAGTTGGGCAGCACTGACTGGGCTGCGCCATTGAGCGTGGTGAGCGCAGTGATCCAGGCACCACCGAGGAATAGCAGAGCGATGATGGCGACGATCTTCGGTGGTGCGAGTGACAGGATCCCCATCACCACTGCCGTAGTCAGCGCCGCGCTAAGAAGCAGGCCATCTGAACTCAGGCGTTCCCGAAGCTTCGGCATGAGCAAGGCTCCGCCGATCGCGCCGGCGCCGACGGCACCAAGCAGAATACCGTAGAAGCTGGCATCGCCACCCAGCAGTTGACGTGCAACGAGCGGAAGGAGAGCCCAGACTGCACTGGCAAAAGCGAAGAAGATCGCGGCTCGCAGAAGAACGACATGCAGCTGCCTGCTTGAACGGGTGTAGCGAAGCCCGGCGCGGAACGCACCGAAGAAGTTTTCTTGGAGTGCATCGTTGTTATCCTTGGCCCGCGGCCACCAAACCAGCGCAGCGATGACTAAAACATAGCTTGCAACGTCGACACCGTAGGTGATCCCAGCTCCGAAGGCCGCGAGAAGCAGGCCACCAGCAGCAGGCCCAATCGAGCGGGCGATATTGATGCCGAGCGAGTTGAGTGCGACGGCGCTTTTGACGTCCTCGCGCTTTACCAGTTCCGGCACGATCGCCTGCCAGGTCGGCCCCATCAGCGCGGCACCAATGCCGCCGAGGAAGGTCAGGCCGATCAGCGCACTGACGGAAAGCATGCCCATCTGGGACAGAACCATCAGCGAGATGCTCACCGACGCAAGCAGGAGTTGAACCGCAATCAGGAACCTTCGGCGATCCAGGATGTCGGTCAGCACACCTGCAGGGATCGCAAGAAGGAAGATCGGGAGCGTGCCGGCCGCTTGAACCATGGCGACAGCTGCTGGCGATGCGGACAGATCCGTCATCAACCAAGAGCTGGCAACGTCGCGCATGAAGCTTCCCGTATTGCCGACGACGGTTGCAATCCAGATGACCGCAAAGACGGGCTGTGCGAGTGGGGCAAAGGTGCCACCTGAGGATTTCATGGCGCTCACTTCCTTGTTCCCTTCGTGAGGTCAACTGCCGCAACGAAGAGGAATGCACCAGCGAGACCGAGGTGCTCGAAGAAAGCGTTGGTCGCCATCATACGATCCATCCCGGGCCCCATTTCCCAGAAACGAAGCGCGATGAACGTGGCGAGAAGTGTGAAGCCAGCCAGAGCAAGGGCGCCTGCCCATCGCAAGAAGCCTAAGATCACCAATGCGGACGCCGACAGCTCGAACACGATCACCGCGACGGCAAAGAAAGCGGCGGGGTGGAAACTGAAGTGTTCCATCTCGGCAAGCGCGCCATTGAAATCTAGCATTTTGGTGACTGCACCCTGTATGTAGGCCGCGCAGAGAGCGAGCAGCGTGACTGTCCTTGTGATAGGCGAACCGATGATACGGGCCAGTGTGGTGCGGGCAGGGAAGTACGTGTCGGATTGGCAAATCATATCTGCTCCTTAATTGTCGCTGGACGGCCGTGTGTGATGAAGCGATACGGGCTGTTCACCGCCGTGCTTAAATTTGCAGGTATTTTGACGGCATCGCTTGGGCGAACAGTGCCGCCCAAACCTGTCCGGATCAGACTGCCCAGCAAGAGCAGCCAAGAGCGCCGAAGAAACCCTTGAGATCGGCGATGGGCAGCTTAGAAGTCCAGGCTCCTGTATGGTCATGACCATGCACGCCGCAATCGCTGGCGCAACCGCAGTTTGCGATTGCCGCGCGCCGTAGAGAACGCGCGCCAGCACCTTCGGGCTCACCCCATGCAGCATACCCGCCGAACTTGCGCACTGGAGACCAGTCGGGCATCGCCGGAGGCACGTCGTTTTCGTCGAGCATTTTGAAGTCGCCCGCTCCATAGACGATCTTGCCGCCGACCATGGTGAGTTCCGAGGTCAGGAACGAGATCTCGTCCTCGGCGCAGGCAAAGAAATCCTTGTCGGGCACCACCAGATCAGCGAACTGACCTTTTTCGATACGGCCTTTTTTGCCCTCCTCGTTCGAAAACCAGGTAACCTTTTCCGTCCACATCCGAAGTGCTGTTTCGCGATCGAGGCAGTTGGCGCGCGGATAAAGCTGCATGCCGCCAACAGTCTTGCCGGTCACCATCCACGAGAGTGAGACCCAGGGATTGTAGGAAGCAACTCGTGTTGCATCAGTACCGGCGGACACGTTCACGCCCTTGTCCAGCATCTTCCGGATCGGCGGGGTCGCCTCAGCGACGCCGTGGCCATAACGCTCGACAAAATATTCGCCCTGATAGGCCATGCGGTGCTGGGTAGCGATACCACCGCCGAGAGCCGCGATGCGATCTATAGAGCGATCCGAGATGGTTTCGGCATGGTCGAAGAACCAGTTCAGACCTTCGAGCGGAATGTCCTTGTTGACCTTCTCGAAGACGTCCAGCGCGCGCGTGATCGTCTCATCATAGGTCGCATGCATCCGCCATGGCCAACGGTTCTCCGCCAGCACACGCACCACTTCCTCGAGCTCGCCTTCCATCTCCGGAGCCATCTCAGGGCGCGGCTGGCGAAAGTCCTCAAAGTCGGCGGCGGAGAAAACGAGCATTTCACCTGCACCGTTGTGGCGAAAATAGTCGTTGCCTTGCTTGTATTTGACCGACGCCGTCCAGTTGATGAAGTCTTCTTTCTCTTCCTTCGGCTTCTGCGTGAACAGATTGTAGGCAAGACGGACCGTCATCTGGTTCTCGTCAGAAAGCTTTTGGATCACCTCGTAGTCGTCGGGATAATTCTGGGAGCCGCCGCCCGCATCGATGACGCCGGTGATACCCAGACGGTTCAGTTCGCGCATGAAGTGGCGGGTCGAGTTGACTTGGTAATCAAGCGGCAGCTTCGGCCCCTTGCCAAGCGTTGAGTAAAGAATGCCGGCATTCGGCGTGGCCAGCAGCAGGCCTATCGGGTTGCCCTGGGCATCGCGGGTGATTTCACCACCCGGTGGGTTCGGCGTATCGCGCGTGTAGCCCACAGCGCGAAGTGCCGCACCGTTCAAAAGCGCGCGGTCGTAAAGGTGCAACAAAAATACCGGGGTATCGGGAGAAATAGCATTGATCTCCTCCAGCGTCGGCAGGCGCTTTTCTGCGAACTGGTGTTCGGTGAAACCGCCGACAACGCGCACCCATTGCGGCGCTGGTGTAATCGCCACCTGCCGCTTGAGCATGTCCATCGCATCTAAAAGGGAGCGGACACCGTCCCAGCGCAGTTCCATGTTGTAGTTCAACCCCCCACGGACAACGTGGGTGTGGTTGTCGATCAGGCCGGGGAGGACGCGTTTGCCCTTAAGATCTATAATCTTCGTTTCTGGTCCAGCAAGTGCCATGATTTCGGCATCTGCGCCGACCTCAAGGAACAGACCATCCTGTATGGCGACCGCCGTCGCGTTCGGATTGGTGCGGTCAAGAGTTGTGAAGCGCCCGTTATGCAGGATCAGGTCTGGATGCATAGTGTCTACTCCGGTCTGTTTTGGATCGGCGGCAATTGCCGTTGAGAAAAGGTTCGAAAACGCGAGGCTCGATGCCCCTCCAAGGAAGGTTCGACGTGTTGTCATTGATTACGCTCCTGTGATCAGCTTTGCGCGCGATGAGTGAGTCGGCTCTCGACAATTTCGCCTAGATGAAGCGAAAGGACGACAGAGACGGCCATAGCCCTGTAACGGCCCCACTATCTTGCTGTTGTCAAAGGATCTGAGCCGCGATAGTGGCAACGTGGCTTGAGAATGTGGTCAGGATTGAACGAAGGCCAGGAGATCGGTGTTCAGGACATCGGCGTTGACGGTTAGCATGCCGTGTGACAAACCTGGATAGGTCTTAAGCGTGCCGTTCTTTAGAAGTCTCGCAGACATAAATGCAGAATCGGCGATCGGCACGATCTGATCGTCTTCACCATGGAGGACGAGGGTCGCAACCGTGATGGCCTTCAGGTCCTCGGTCTGGTTGGTTTCGGAAAACGCTTCGATTCCATCGTAATGGGCCTTTGCACTGCCCATCATTCCTTGGCGCCACCAATTCTGGATCACGCCTTCTTGAACCTTGGCGCCGACGCGGTTGAAACCG
Organism: Rhizobium sp. Root1334; assembly: GCF_001426665.1. Taxonomy (GTDB): domain Bacteria; phylum Pseudomonadota; class Alphaproteobacteria; order Rhizobiales; family Rhizobiaceae; genus Pararhizobium. The sequence continues at coordinate 43,188 of NZ_LMEY01000005.1, forward strand.
TAGAACGGACCTGTCGGGACGTCGCGGAAGAACTGTGCCCGGTTGGCAGCTAGCGCAGCACGGAAGCCGTCGAACACTTCGATTGAAAGGCCTTCGGGATTGGCTTCTGTCTTCAGCATCAGTGGCGGCACTGCGGAAACGAGCACGGCCTTGGCAACACGCCCAGCCGGCTGACCGTGCTTTGCGACATAGCGGGCAACTTCGCCGCCACCCGTGGAGTGACCGATATGAACGGCATTATTTAGGTCGAGATGCTCAACGACGACGAAGGCGTCGGCAGCATAATGGTCCATGTCGTGACCGCCGGAAACCTGCGCGGAGCGCCCGTGGCCGCGGCGATCATGGGCAACGACGCGGTACCCGTTCGCAAGGAAGAACAGCATCTGGGCATCCCAGTCGTCGGACGAAAGCGGCCAGCCGTGATGGAACACGATCGGCTGCGCGTCCTTCGGACCCCAGTCCTTGTAGAAGATGTCGGTGCCGTCCTTGGTGGTTACATATGCCATTGTCTTGGATCCTTCGATCGAACTAGTGGAGGAGGAGCCTTGGTCGCAAAGCCGACATCGGCGAAAATGGACTGGCAGCCGTCGCGGACGAGCTCCTAGACTAGCCTCGGCGGGTGAAAAAGTGTTGCTGTGCACTCATGTCACGCTCGCTTTCCACGTTGTCCTTCCGCGCGATAAGCGACGTCGAAGTGTTCACCACCCTTCGGCATGTGGCCGAACATGTGCGGCTTGATCTGATGCAGCCATGAAATCGCCGCAGGCTCCTTGCTCCAGAGCGATTTTGCAAGCGGTATGATCTGCTCGCCGACAAGGATGCCGAAAAGGCCGACCAGCGCGATGATAGGCGGAGCGGGAGAGCGCACATTCAATAAACTGTAGACGATGCCCACGAGCAGGCCTGCACCAAGAGACAAAAGGTGAATTTTCACGGGATATCCTCCACGGGTTAAAGAGGACCACTCCGATGACATTATCGGAGTGATCTGATCGTGTCCTTATTTCGCGGGATTCGGACCGATGCGCTTGCCGTGGGCGACGCGCTCTGGTGCACTGTGGACGTGAGTGTAGGCATAATCGATACCCATGCCGTAGGCGCCGGAATGTTCCTTGGCTAGCGACGTGACAGCGTCATAGGTCTCGCGATGTGCCCAGTCGCGCTGCCATTCGAGCAGCACCTGCTGCCAGGTGACCGGGATCACGCCTGCCTGTACCATACGGTCCATTGCGTACTTGTGCGCATCGGAGCTGGTGCCGCCCGACGCGTCGGCAACCATGTAGATCTCGTAGTCCGGAATGTCATGCATGGCTGACAAGGCGAAGGTCGTGTTGCATACTTCGGTCCAGAGACCCGATACGACGACCTTCTTGTGGCCCTTAGCCGCGTTCTTCGCCAGCGCGTCACGGACATTCTGGTCGTCCCAAGAATTCATCGACGTGCGCTCGAGAATATCGTTTTGAGGAAAGACGGCGAGCAGTTCTGGGAACGTGTTTCCGGAAAAGCTGGCGGTTTCGACGGTAGTAATGGTGGTCGGGATATCGAAGATCTTGGCTGCTTTGGCGAGGCCGACGACGTTGTTTTTCAGCGTCTGGCGGTCAATCGACTGCACGCCGAACGCCATCTGGGGCTGCTGGTCGATAAAAATGAGCTGGCTGTTTGCCGGCGTTAGGACTTCGAGCTTAGACATTATCAAATCCTCTTGGGTTGTTTGCAAAACTTCTGAACACGGGGTCCGAGCTTCTGTGTGCTTTCGGACACTAGCGAACGACGTGACCTAGTTGCATCGCGTTGAACGCAGGCTACCGTAACGGTGCCCTTTCGCTGAACACGTTTACGAGCCTTCCCGCTATCGAATTGCTGAGCCAGACATTTCCTACCCATCTGTTGGCACAAGATTTTTCAGCCTTCTTGAGCTGGGAGTAGTCCGGCGCCTCTGTAACTATGGCTTATCTGATGACTGTGCGACGCCAAGTTTGCTGGCATGGTGCCGATGTTGCGGTAACCCAACCTTTTGCCGGACATCCGGCAAAGTTCCTTATTCTGAAGCCGCCCAAGGCTCGCAACCAAGCAATCCCATGGAGGTTAACTTCCGGATCTCAGGTCTCCGTACTAACGATAGGGACATTCGCCCGCTGTCGGGCCAGATCGCGGAAACGCGATGTCGATCGCGGAGGAAATTCCTGCTACAGAGCCATATCGACGGCAACAGCGAGCAATCAGACGATCCTGCGTTTCGGTCAGTCAGTCGACCGTCGACTGTCGCGACACTTTCGTTGGCACAATCAGTGTCTGCAGTTCTGAGACGGGCCTTCCCCTGATCGAACCAAGCAACGCCTTGGCCAGGCCTTTGCCCGTTTCCCGTATGTCCTCGTGAACCACATAGAACTCGTCGCCGAATATGGGAAGGTTTGCGAAGAGCTGCTTGGTGACGATATCGACGTCGCGACCGATGATGGAGCCGACATCCTTCAGGCCGGCCTGGATCGCAAGAATTGCGCCCCCTGTGCCGCTGACCCCGCCGGAACTGTTGACCAACCCGTCCGGCGCGGGACGTTGATGCATCAGGCTTCTAACGGCAAGCCTGATCTGTTCGATCGAGCTGTCGTTCGAGATGCCGTGGATCGGCACCTCCATCAACCCAAGCTCGGCCATCGCTGCATCGAAGCCCTGCCGAGTGTGGTCGTGAAAGCTTAGGCCTGCGGGCGGGGCGAGCAGCGATAGACGCTTGCGCCCCAGGCCGGCGAGACATTCGACCGATATCCGTGCAAAGGCGTTGTTGTCGAAGTCGAAGTAGGGATGGTCGACCCCCATTTGCGTCCGGCCATGGGTTACGAAGGGCATGTCATGCTCGATCATGTACTTCACCCGCACGTCCTCGGGCTCGATTCGTGAAATGATTATCCCGTCCACGGCCTCTGATTCCACCAGATGCTTAATTGGCGCGACCGGATCGCCGTGTTTCGAATAGGGCGTGACCATCAGATGATACGGTGTGCCTTCGATCCCTTCTGTGATCCCGCAGATCATCTGCGATACAAAGCTTCCGATCTGCTCGTCAGTATCGAGTACGAGGCTGACGACGTTCGTCTTTCCGGTCCGCAGTCGCAGACCTGCCCGGCTGGGATAGTAGCAAAGCTTGCGCGCCATCTCATGAACGGACTTGCGCGTCGCGGCGGCTATTTTCTCATCGTCGTGAAGGGCACGCGAGACGGTTGTGACGCCAAGGCCCAAGGCGATTGCGATGGTCTTCAGAGTCGGTTTCTTACTACGTGTTTCCAATCACTGCGCTCGTGTTTTGATCTGTTTCTTTTTGTTGCCCCGGCTCACCTTACTGCCTATTCCAATCGGGTCCACCTTCAAATCCAAAGCCTTATAAGGTTTCCACGGGGCTCGAAGCGTGACTGTCATGCCCGTGTTTAGGCGAAAAGCACTGCCTCAGGTAATCCAAGTCGGCCGATCATGCTCTTGACGCAACTAGATTGCAACGATACAAATAATATTTGAAACGATACAACTATCGAACCGTCATCCATCTACGGCACTTGCCCTGATGTTCGATGCAGTTTGAACGGGCTCTTTAACAGAGTCACCATCGAGCCACTTCCCTTAGGAAGAGGCCATGTGCGCAAAGGGCGCCGCCTGCCGCGTAGCTGGCTAGGATGAGGGCTTCGATGGATCAGTCTGCGGACTTGCGGCACGCAAGTGCCGCCATCCGACAGGAGGGACAACGATGAAACTGTCAGCATATCCGTCGTTCTCCAGTTGGTATCATGAGGGTCGACAGGCGTCCTTCGTGCGCGCGAGGAAGTCGCCGGGTGGGGTCCTTGATCTGCTTGAGGTTGCGCGACCCGCCGGGGACATGTCCCGCCCGGCTCTGCCGGACATCGTCCTGTATCAGGACATGCTCGGAGGCAGTCGTGTCAGCGGCGACCTCGGAGGGGGACACTTCGATGTCATTGGGAAAAAAGGCACGTTCTGTCTTGCTGCGCCGGACTTCGCGACATCGGCGGTTATGGAAGAGAGCCATCAGCTGCGCAGCTTGGCTTTCCCTAGGGCTCAGTGGCACGCCGTTCTTGAGGAAGCCTCTGACGGTACTTTCTCGTTCGATACATCCTGTCTCTACGGTCGTATGTTTGATTCTCCAGTCCTCCGATCGGCCGTTGGAAAGCTATGGTCCTTGTGTGATGACGAGGGAGGGCCGTCGCGACTACTCGCGCGAGCCGCAGGCTGCGAGATTCTTGCTGAATTGAGCCGATTGGGCGGGGCGCCGTTCGCGCCTGCAAAGGGCGGCCTCGCCCCATGGGCAGAGCGGCGCTGCCTGGAACTGATGCGGGCGCGACTTTCCGAAGACATCAGTCTTGACGACTTGGCGGCTGAGGTGCAGCTCTCGCCATTTCATTTCGCCCGCATGTTCAAGCAGAGCGTCGGCGTTCCACCAAGGCTCTACCTGACTCTGCTGAGACTAGAGAAAGCCTGCGACCTTCTCAAACACACGGACCTTCCGGTTACCGAGATCGCCTCCGAAGTTGGCTATTCGTCGAATCAGGTGCTCGCCCGGGTCTTCCTCAAGCACCGGCGCATGAACCCTACCGACTATCGTCGGGCCGTCCGCGATCCGGTGCGCCCATCGATCTCGCATCGCGCATTTTCGTCTCTTGAGGGACGTCGATGAACGTCCAATCTCATACGTCATTTGCCCAGTGGTACAGCAAGGGGCCCCATGCGTCCCACGTGCGCACAATGAAATCGCCAGGCGGAGTCCTCGACCTTCTTGAGGTCCAGCGACCGGCGGGGGACATGTCCCGCCCGGCCCTGCCGGACATCGTGCTGATGGAGGACATGCTTGGCTGCAGTCGCGTCAGGGGAGACCTGGGAGGCGGTCGTTTCGATCTGACGACCGGAAAAGGCACACTTGCTCTCGCCGCGCCTAACTTCGCGACCAGGGTGATCAATGACGAAACCCATCAGCTTCGCAGCCTGGCGTTTCCGTTGGCGCAGTGGCAGGGCGTGCTCGACGAGGCCGCCGATGGGCAGTTCTCATTCGACACTTCCTGCATCTACGGCCGAGTGTTTGATTCGTCGGCGATCCGGTCGGCGCTTCGGAACCTGTGGGCGCTATGTGAGGAAGAGGGGGCGCCGTCGCGGCTGCTGGCTAGAGCGGCGGGATGCGAGATTCTCGCCGAACTCTGGCGATTGGGCGGAGCGCCGTTCGCGCCGGTCAAGGGTGGCCTCGCCCCCTGGGCAGAGCGGCGCTGCCTGGAACTAATGCGGGTACGACTTTCCGAGGACATCTGCCTCGACGACCTGGCGGCAGAGGCGCAGCTCTCGCCCTTTCATTTCGCCCGCATGTTCAAGCAGAGCCTCGGCGTGCCGCCGCGGGTCCACCTGACCCGGCTGAGACTGGAGAGAGCCTGCGAGCTCCTAGAAAAGACAGACCTTCCTGTAACAGAGATCGCCCTTGAGGTTGGTTATTCGTCGAATCAGGTGCTCGCGAGGGTATTCCTCAAGCATCAGCGGATGAGCCCCTCCGAGTATCGCCGCGCAGTCCGCAATCCGGTGCGCCAAATCTCATTTTAACGCGCAAGGAACTTCGCTGTAGGCACTGGAGTCACGTCAATGACGCAACTGCTCATTCGTCTTATGCGCCACGGTAAAGAGACGGTAGGGATGATTAAGTCCGAAACACCGGGCTGGCTGGCAATAGGATTTGGGACGTCCCACCTAATCATCGCGTCCGTGGTATTCACCGATAGGTGAAACAATTGCCGGTGCAACCAGTCAAGAATGTTCCATAAATAGGCGTTATCCCACGAAGTATCTCTTTTCGATACATTCTCTTTCCAAGTGCGACATGCCAGTAATTTCAATGGCTTCACTTTGGAGATTTGGCATGTCTCGATGCTATACGCAGATCACCCTCGCCGATCGCCGACGCCTGCATCACATGGTGGCGGCAAAGTTCCGGTAAACGAGATGGCACGTCAGCTTGGCCGTCATCGTTCCACGATCTATCGCGAGATCCGACGCAACACGTTTCGCGATCGCGAACTCCCGGACTATGACGGTAATTACAGCACCGTTGCGAACGATACTGCCAAAGACCGACGTCGCCGGCTGAGAAAGCTGCGGCGCCACCCGACTTTGCGCACAGAGATCATCAACCAGTTGGAAGCTCGCTGGTCGCCGGAACAGATTGCCGGACGCCTGCTGTCGGACGGCCTCAGTCGTATTCGCGTTTGCAAGGAGACAATCTGTCGTTTCATCTACAGCAAGGAAGATTATGGGCTTGGTCTCTATCAGTATCTACCAGAGGCACGCCGAAAACGTCGTCCAATGCGCTCCAGGAAGCCGCGCGACGGTGCGTTTTCAGCCACGCACCGCATCCCAACGGCCTGATTTTGTTGGAGATAGATCACGGTTTGGTCATTGGGAGGGCGACCTTCTCATCTTCGATCGCCCACTCGGCCATGCCAATGTCACCACTCTCGTGGAGCGCAAGAGCCGCTATACCGTTCTCATCAAGAATCCGAGCCGGCACTCGCGCCCGATCATGGACAAGATCATCAGAGCGTTTTCTCCTTTACCGGCGTTCGCGCGTCAAAGCTTCACATTCGACCGAGGTACCGAGTTTGCCGGGTTCAGGGCTCTGGAAGATGGGATCGGTGCATGCAGTTGGTTTTGCGGCCCAAGTGCGCCTTGGCAGAAAGGGACAGTCGAGAACACCAACAAGCGCATTCGACGCTACCTGCCTGGCACCACAGATCTGGCAGTTGTTTCACAACGTGACCTTCTCCACCTCACGCGCGGTATAAACGATCAACCGCGCAAATGCCTCGGATACAGGGCGCCGAGCGAGGTGTTTATGGCGCATTTGAACGAAGATAGGTGATCTCCTATTCTACAAAACAGGTGTGATGCACTTGGGTTAGCTTTTCCATTCAGGCACTTAAGCTATCTGACCAACCAGTCGCCGGTTCGATTCCTATCAAGGCGGAGGCTGTGATGGATTCCAGCGGATACTCTTGAGAAACTAACCGTCATCGGTGATGGGTTGGCCGAGCTTCAGCAACTCGCGACCCCAATGATGGGCTGTGGAGCAAGCTTCCATACCAACAAGACATGGTTTGGCATTCCGAAAGAACTTGATCATCTCGGTTCGCCAGAGCGCCGCGGTTTTAACCACTGAGCCCCCGGCGTCCACCACGTGGACTTGAATGTTATGCTTGGCCAGATCGACGCCAATTGTGCTGGCAATCATATCAGCGCAACGGCTCATGTCTGAGTTGGCTCGTCACTTTACGACCAACCGGTTCGGAGCGGGGCCGTCTTACCCATCGATGGGCGATTGCGGGATATGCTCCTGAACCAGTCGCTCTTCTCATCACTGACCCATGGTCGGTCAGCGCTCCCAACGGCAACCTCGGAGCGGTTCACAGGTCGTCGAAATCCCCAAAGCAGACACACCGGCATCTGCTCGCCTCCGACGGCGTTTGTCAACGTTCGCTAACCAACCAGTAGAGAGTTGGCCCTCTAGTGCTCCCTGAATGCATCGCATAGCTTTCGCAGACTGCGGTTTGAGAGGCGGCTGATTGATTTTCTCGGTGTGATGCGTGGCGCGTGAAGATCCAGCTCAAGCCGCTTTGCATACTTATGTCTGCGTATCTGCGTTCAGGCGTCGCGATTTGGCTCTTCGCGCAACGCAGAAATTGAGAAGGAGGTAACGTTGTTATGGCCACGAGGATCGCACTTGTAATTGGTGCTTGCAGCGGATTGGGCTACTCCAGCGTGATGAGTCTTGCGAAGTCAGGTGTTCACATCATCGGCACCTACAGGTCGCAGGCGGAGTTTCCCGAAGAGGTTGTGCGAGAGGTTAAGTGGCTTGGTGGCCGTGCAGTGATGCTGAAACTGGATGCGAGACAGCCGCATTTGCAACCCTTTGCTCTCGAAATCGTTGAAGCGCTCGAAACAAAATTTGGGGCCAGCAAGCTCGATAATGTGATTATCAATACGGGAACGGAATTTGAATCATCGGTGACGAGAAAACTGGATCATTGGCAGTTTTACGTCACTCATGTGCGACTGCCTCACCTGCTGACTGAAGCAATTGGCGACCTTTTGACTGACACATGCGAGGTAGTGCTCATCTCGTCGATCGACAGGCGAGGCTCTGGCAAGATCACATCATCTCACAGGCAAGCAATCCCGGCTGGCGTCAGGGCTTTTCCAGGTTCTATTGCCGAAGTACGGCCGCCACATCTTTGCCGCGGACGGGGCGAGGACTACTAGGAGAGAGTTTCGAGATCTGTCTTGCCGGGGTGGGACGTCAAGAGAGTGCTTGAGCCGCTTCGACATTCGCTCCACGCTCTTGCGTTCCAATACTCTCGGAGCCGCATGCTGGCGGGTTCCTTTCCCTCGTCTTCGCGGCACCACTGGCCTGACCCACAGATCAGAAGGGTCTCACTCACGACGTCACGACGGTCGCAGATAGCTTAAACGTCAATTGCCCGTTTGAAGAAATAATGCAGGACGAAATGTCCCGGGGAGACGACTGCAACGAGCTCCCATCCCTTGGATCCAAGCTCGTTCATTTCCTCAGCCGTCAAAGCTCCTTCAATCGTACAGTATTCCCATCGCATTGTCGCGCCTCTCGGTTGTCTTTCGCCGTAAACCAACTAGTTCGGTTTGGTTTCGCGTCAACCCAGGACGGCAGGTCAGCGTGAAAGCTGATGTATCAACAGACGTGACTCATGGCTTAATCTTCAAGAGTGCCATTTTTCGAGAAACGCCACACGGGCAGATGGGCGAGATCGTTACATCTATCCCTGTTGGAGATAGGTCGTGGTTGAAGATCTTGGAACGCCGGCTGATTTTCTCGCGTAAAACCCGTCAAGGCTTTGTAGGTGGCTTTATTGTCGTGGTACATGGCGATTCGTTTGCGAGGGTCGGCCAGGGGCGTCTTGTTGGGTGGGTGCCTTCATCCTCGAAATCGATCCTGGCAAAACGAGGAGCCATCGAAACCGAACCCGCTGATCTGTCCCGCTTTCGGCCGCGGGGAAAGAGGTTGCTACATCGATTGTCTGAGGCCGATCACGCTGGAGATCGGCGACTGTCCGAATTCCCGGCGGTATTCGCGGCTGAATTGGGCAGGACTTTCGTAGCCGACATCATAGGCTGACGATGCAGCGTCAAGTCCGGATACGATCATCAAGCGGCGCGCTTCATTGAGTTGCAGACGCTTGCGATATTGGACGGGGCTCACGCCGGTCACCTGCTTGAAATGCCGGTGAAACGTGGACACTCCCATATGAGCGATATCGGCGAGGTCATTGATGGATTGACGTTCGCGGAAATGTTGCTTGAGCCAGTCGAGCGCCCGGACGATCCGGCTTGAGGCTCCCTCCATCGAAGCCAGGGTAACGAGCCGTCGACCGACGGGGCTCATGATTAAACGATAGATGATCTCTCGTTGTATCGGCTGAGCAAAGAGGCCGATTTCGTTCGGTCGCTCTTTCAACCGGCACAAGCGGGACAGCGCTTCGAGGAGGTCAGGGGGTACAGCTGAGCTGGCTATCCCTAGAAGCGGAGCCTCACCACACGTTTCGTGCGGGATCTCGGATATCAAGGTGCGAACAAGGCTGAGATCTATCCTCAACAAGATTCCGAGATAGGGGTCGCCCACACTGGCATGCGTGACCCATGCTGTTACGGGAAGATCCACGGACGTAAGTAGAAAATGCGTGCTGCCATAGTCATAGGTGTTGCTGCCAAGCACAACACGCTTCCTGCCTGAAATCACCAGAGACAGACTGGCTTCCATCATTCCGACATGAGGGGCTGTCGGTGACGTATGACGGTGGAAGGTAAGCCCGGGCACCTGCGTCAAGGTCGCGCCCTCATTCGGTGCCCAGCGGTCGAAACCGTTTGCCAGGGTCTGCTGCAAATTCTCGATCATCCCAAACAATTCCAAAGTTGCGGCGCAGGGCTATTTCAGATGGAGGTTCTTGGCTAGGCCAGTCGCCCTTCTATGGCAACGCGATCCTCGCCGACGAGAGAGGATTGTGCAATCATCAGAGTGAAACGTGCTACTGCTTCCATGTCGCATCCGAATAGTTTCCTGAACGGCGCGCAAATCCTGCCGCCCAGAAGGAACGATGAGATGCACTACAACATGTTGGGACGAACGGGCTTGCTCGTGTCTGAATTGAGCCTCGGCACGATGACTTTCGGGGTGAGCCAATGGGGCGGGATCGGCGGGGTTGACCAGAATGGCGCTGACCAGATTATTCAGTGCAGCCTTGATGCAGGTGTAAACCTGCTCGACACAGCGGACATTTATTCGGGCGGCCAGTCAGAGGAAATTACCGGTGCGGCACTCCGCAACCTCGGCGTTCGAAGGCACGACGTCCTGATCTCTACCAAGATTTTTGGGCAAGCGGGTGCAGGGCAGAACGAACGTGGAGCGTCACGAGCGCATATCTTGGATAGCCTTCACGCCAGCCTGAAAAGGATGCAGATCGACTATGTCGATCTCTACCAGTTGCATGGCTTCGATTCCCTGACACCGATGGAAGAAAGCTTGCGTGCGCTCGATCACCTCGTGCGCCAGGGTGCCGTACGCTACATTGGCGTTTCGAATTGGGCTGCGTGGCAGATCGCACAGGCTATGGGAGTGACTGAGCGTCTCGGGCTCTCTCCACTCTCAAGCTTGCAGGCCTACTATTCGCTTGCGGGGAGAGAAATTGAGCATGAAATTTCCCCTCTCGTTTCGGCCACCGGACTGGGACTCGTCTGTTGGAGCCCATTGGCAGGGGGGATGTTGAGTGGTAAGTTCGATCGTAACTCCGAAGGTGACAAGCAGGCTCGTCGAGCCACGACGCCTTTCCCGCCTCTCGATATTGACCGCACCTATGACCTTATCGACGAGTTGCGCAGCATTGCGGCTGCGTACTGCGCATCGCCGGCGCAGATTGCATTGGCTTGGCTGCTCCACCGGAAGACCGTTTCATCGGTGCTTCTCGGCGCGAAACGGGTCGAGCAACTGCAAGACAATCTCGGTGCAACGAAAATCGAACTGCAGCAGTCTGATCTTGATCGACTGGACGCGGTGAGCAAACTCGCCGCGATCTATCCACAATGGATGCAGGAGATCTTCGATGGGGGACGGAGTGAGCAGATCGCTTCGATGGGTCAGCGCAGGCGTTGGTGACTAACTCAACCTAAGATCCCATGGTGATACCTATTGGGACAGGCCGGACGCGGCACTGTCCCAATAGCTTCTCTCCTGCATTGTTACTACAGTGGAATCGATGGCTTCAGGGCCAGTCTACCTGCGTCGGGATGATCGAAAACGTTCATCCTGTAACCAAGGGACGTAGCTCGTCTTCGCACCACATGCGGAAGGTGGTCGGTGCATTGTGGCGTGAGGCGGTAGTGACGAGGTGATCCATCCCTTCGTTCTTGGCCGTCAGCATTTCGACATAGGCTTGCGCCATACCGTCGCTAGCACCGAAATCGCGCATCATCTGGCCGAAGTGCTCCATAGGCATTTCGCTTGCCATGATCTCGCGACCGAAAACCTCAGACATAATTGCGGCCATCTGGTCAAAAGACAGGTCTTCAGGCCCATAGAGCGGGATTGCCTCGACGCCTGACCACCCTGGGTGGAGCAGCAATTCAACGGCGACCCGCGCCACATCCGCCTTGGCCACATGCGGTAATTTCAGGTCCGTTGGCGTCGGCTGGAAGAAGCGACCGATAGTCCGGATCGGTTCGGCCTGACGCGCAATGTTGTCCATCAGTGAGGCGCAGGCGAGGGCGCGATAGTTGACACCCGTCTGGGCGATCATGTCATCCACCGCCAGCGTTGCAGTTACGTGACCAGCGGGCTTCGGCCAACCACGACCCAAGGCCGAAATGCCAACCACGTGCGTGACTTGAGAAGCCGGAAGGGCATCGCAAAATGCTCGTGAGACATCCACATAGGCGGCCTCTGCTGAGGGGAGTGTTGGGTCGCCCGGCGGCAGCCAGAAAACGCTGGTAACGTTTGGCAGCGCTCGCGCGATGGTTTCGGCGTCCGCCATTGAGCCCTCGATTACGTCAAGTTGCAAATCAGGCGACAACTTCGAGGCATCACGTGTGATTACACGCACGGCCATGCCGGCAGTGCGCAGGTTTGAGAGGACACGGCGACCGATGTCGCCGGTTGGGGTTGTAACAAGGATCATGACGGCTTCCATATTGATACAGTTGGTGAAAGGAGCTTTCAGTTGGGAAGGGGCTTGAGATCGGTCAGTGCCTTACCTGTCGCGAAATCGAATGGAACCGAGACATGATCGTGTACCACGAGCCAGCGACCGTTTATCCGGCGCAGCAAGTTGGTTTCGCGCACCCACATATCGACGGAGGGCCCGTCCACGATTGTGCCTTCGAGGCGTGTGAGGCCGTATACTGTTGCCAGATCGCCCTGCTGGTAAACAGTCAAGTCCTCGATCGTGATGACCAGATCTTCGGCAAACATGCCGAAAAAGCTGACCCAGTTCTGCCGCCAAATCTGCTCGCCGTCGAAGGCCATGGCGAGCCCCGCCTCGGTCGGCGCAGCCATTAGATCGTAGGAGTAAATGTCATCGACATAAAACGACATCATCTGTTCCAGGTCTTGAGATGCAAACGCCTTAAGCCACGCGGCGCGAGCGGCGGCGACCTCCAAAGCAGCGGCACGATCTTCTGTGGCGTCGGACACAATCACCTTAAAGGGTAAGTCCGGGGTGGATTCGAGTGCATACAGTGGAGCTGTGGCGAAGATAGATGCGGCGAGGATGGCGAACGCGAATATGGTTCGGTGCAAGCAGGTTCGAGATCTAGTCACGAGGCAATTCCTTTTTTGTTTGCACACGGAACCTAGTGTCTGTCGGCAGAACGTTCTATGTGTGATAGTACGCGCTTATATCGCATTCGTTCAGGATTGTCCGATGGCTGACCTCGCTCCCGATCTCCTCTCTGATGTTCTGGACTTGCTCCAGCCGCATGATTGCGTGGCAGCAGGCCTTGACGCCGGTGGAAACTGGTCCATCCGATATGCCCCGCATGCCGGCATGAAATGTATCGGCATTCTAAAAGGTGGCTGTTGGCTGGTTCTTGATGGCCTGCGCGAGCCAATTTGGCTGGGCGAAGGGGACTGTTTCATGCTGCCGCATGGCAAGGCGTTCGTTCTGTCCGCGCGCGGCGCCCGGCTTGGGGACGCGGCCGAAACTGTCCATTCGGCTCCGGCGCATGGGGATACGGCGGTGTTGGGCGGTGGTGGTGACTTCTTCATGATCGGTGCGCGGTTCCTGCTTTCAGGCCTCGCGTCCGAAATGCTGCTTGCCACGCTGTCGGATGTCATTGTTATCCGCAGTCGGAACAATGACCATTCTGCGAGCGGTGAGGTCGTGCGGTGGGCTATCACTCGGATTGCCACGGAGCTTCATCATCGGCGCCCTGGTAGTGCCAGTTCCATCGAGCATCTCTCGCATGTCCTTCTAATCGAGCTAATGCGCAGTCATCTGGACGAGGGTCATGAGGGAGAGATTGGATGGACCGCAGCACTTTCGGATCCATTTCTTCGACGTGCACTTGCCGCCATGCATCGCGACCTCTCTAGCCCATGGACTGTGGCGACGCTGGCAAAGCGCGCAGGATTGTCGCGCACCGCTTTTGCAGTACGGTTCGCGCGGCTCGTCGGGCAATCGCCGATGAGTTACATGACACTTTGGAGGATGCTGTGGGCAGCCAAGCGCCTAGATCGGGATGGCGCCACTGTTGCTGAAGCTGCAGCGGAGGTCGGATACTCATCAGAGAGTGCCTTCATAGCAGCGTTTAAGCGGACTTTAGGAAAGACGCCGCGGCGGTTCGTCGCCAGAACAGTTAACTCGACCTCCAGCCAAAAGTGAGCCTTACAGAAACTGGTTTTCGATGTCTGCCTCACGCGTGATCATCCGCCATGGTCAATCATTTGCAGTGCGACTGAACGTGTCCTCGCCCGGCACTGTCAAGCAGTTGACACGACGCACCGAGTTGTGCCTGCTTGGTATTCCCAGTTATCCGCAAGCTCAGTGGGCTTTGGAAAAATGGGGCAAGCGAGCCTTTCGCCTGCGATCGCGACGTCAGCCTGCTTGTTGCCCCACTATGCTAGCGTGCGCTTGACCTGCTCCGTCACAAGAGAAGCAAGCCTGGTCCGATGCCTTAGCCGCGGTGAGCAGCGGTCTTCGCGAAGAGCGATACAGCGTCCGAACCCGCCGCTATGCGGAACGGTGAAGACCCATCGGTCACTGCTCGCCAAATTGCCTCGGCCACGTCATTTGCACTGGTAACTTCACCCGGCTCTTGGGACGCTCTGGAAAACACCTGCTTCGCCCAGTCGGCATATGCCTCTGGTATACCGTTTTGCGAGCGCGCACGGGCGGTCGCACTGAAAGACGTCTGCGGCGCTCGCCCTGGCATGACAACTCGCACTCGTACACCAAAGGGTTCCAACTCAAGCGCAAGATTTTCACTGAATGCTTCAATGGCCGCTTTGCTGGCGGTGTAGGCGGACAGCATTGGAAACGGTTTCAGCGTTACGGCGGATGATACATTGACGACCACGCCCGATCCTCGTTGGCGAAAGCCCGGCAACACGGCTTGTGTCATCGCCATGGTCCCGAATGTATTGAGCTCGAATATCTGCCGCGTATCGTCAACCGAGACGCCTTCGAGAGCGCCCATTAGGCCAGCGCCCGCATTGTTGACCAAAGCATCGACAGGTCCAGCTTCTCGCATGGCGCTGGCTATGCTTTGGGCGTCAGTCACATCGAGGGCGATGATATGAAGCCGTTCTGATTTCGGTAGCAGGTCCGCACGTGGTGTGCGCATCGTGGCGATTACATTCCAGTCGCGATCGAGAAAATAGCGAGCAGTCTCTAAGCCGAAGCCGGATGAACTGCCGGTGATGAGTATCGTATTCATGTGAAACTCCTGTTGTGCTGATATGGAGCGGGCGCTGTGGGATTTCGCGAGATGTGGAGGGGGCGATAGGGGTGTCTCAGTCGGTCTACTTTGTTTCCACTCTCCCTTCCGGTGCCGTTTCTGCCGCCAGCTTGGCGGACGCTGCGGCGAACGCGGGATTGTCGGGGTAGAGCGCAGTACGCAGAAACGCGGTTGAAAGACGCTGGATTGCGGCGACACGCTCAGGGCGCTCGTCCGTCGTCTCACGTGCCTCGTAGCCCGGTATTCCGCCCAGCGCATGCTCGCCGCCAAAGGCCGTGAAGAGCGCCTTTGGCGAGGGGCTGTGGTCATAGGCGTCACGCCACCAGTCTGGGCCACGAACGGTCAGACCGCCTTGGTCATGATCGCCCACGACGACTAGGGTTGGGGCCGTCATGCTTGAATAGTCGGGATACAAGAACGGAAATGCGCGCGCTGCGTGCTGGGTTAGGTCTCTGCCGCTGCCCGGCACCGCCAGCAAGACGCCTGCCTTCACTCTGTCATCCCTGCGGTTGATGATTGAACCGTTGCCCGGGTCAGGATGGCGCGCACCGAGAAAGCTACTGGCGGTCTGCCCGCCCCAAGAATGCCCGGCGACTGCGATCCGCGCGCGATCCAGCCGGCCGCGAATGATGGGTGTTTCGCGTTCGATATGGTCAATTCCATCCAGAATATCCGCGAGGTCCTGCTCCCGAAAGCGCCAGAGATTTGGACGACGGGGATCGTCCGGGGAAAGGCCGAGCACGCGCGAGTCCAGATGCGTCGGCTGGATCACGACAAAACCGTGGGCTGCCCAGTATTCCACAAGGGGCCCATATGCATGAAGCGACTGACCGTTGCCATGAGAGAACAGAATGGTGGGTAGGTTCTCGCCGATAGCTGGTGCAGAAACCTTGAGATGCAGATCAGTGCCCCGGTTCGGCGAAGGCAGTTTGATTGGTGCGATCGAGATAACGGGGGATACCTGGGCATCTCCGTCGACTTCGTGAAGCGGGCTGGTCATGATACGATACCTTCAAGATTAAACGGATCAGCGATCCGTATTGTGTTATACGGAACATTGATCCGTTTATCAAGTGGGTGTGGCTGACTGTGTCTCAATCTGACGAAGTGGTGGATCCTGCGACCGCGGGGAGCGTTAAATCCGCGTCCCCAGCACCGCGAATGCGCGCCGACGCTCGTAAGAATGAGGAAGCAGTCTTGGAAGCAGCCAAGATCGTTTTCGCCCGTTCGGGTGTAGATGCACCCATCCGGGAGATTGCCGCACAAGCAGGTGTCGGACTTGGGACACTATATCGCCGATTTCCAACCCGAGCCGATCTGGTAGCTGCGGTCTTTCGCCGCGAAGTCGATGCGTGCGCCGATGCCGCGACAACACTTGCCTCAGAGCGTTCGCCTGGTGACGCATTGGGAGCTTGGCTGATGCTCTATACGCACTTCCTAGCGACAAAGCAGGGGTTGGCCGCCGCACTCCATTCCGGTGATGCAGCTTTTGCCAGTTTGCCTGACTATTTCCGAGGTCGGTTTGAGCCGGCACTATCCATGTTGCTGGATTCTGCGGCCCAGGCGGGTGAAGTTCGCACCGACGTCGCGCCCTATGACCTACTGCGCGGGATTGGCAATCTCGCTGTAGCATCGGGGGAGGATGGAGCCGCGCATATTGAACGCATGCTCATGCTGCTGCTTGATGGTCTGAAGTCCGTGAAGTCCGTGAAGTCCTCGAGGACATGAAGGGCCTGTGCCATGAATGTGTATTCAGAGTTCGTCTCTCAGTTCCGGGGCAATCGCTAATCACGCGGAGATATGCCGCACGGCAGTTGCCGCGACGGGCAGCTGCATCGAGCTTGTCGTTTTGCTACACGAGTCCCGTTCCGCCAGTAAGGTCAACTGTGAGATTGGAGTCCATTTCGTACGGGACTAAAAGTGAGAGCATTGGGCGATTTTCATGAAGTTGCTTATGCAGTCACAATGAGAACAAGCCCAGCATTTCATCCTGGATAGATGCCGTGCGCCATTGGCTCCCGTGCTTTGGCGACCTGCAATGCTTCGTTTGCAATGTCCTGCAGCTCTTCAGGGGTGGCCCCGTCGCGGGCTTGAGTGGAAAGCCCTAGCAGCACTGTCATCAGATAGCGAGCAAACGATGCAGCCCTTTCGGGTGTCAGCCACGCTTGAAGTTTGAGCGCTATCGTGTCCCGCAGGAGTTTCCGGCGTTCTGCCAGTTCAAGGGCGAGTTCTACGTGATCCTCGCCACACTGAAGCATCCCACTTGATATCATGCAACCTCCCTCCCCATGAGGGTCAGTGACGGCGTTTACCGCATGCTTGAGAAAGTTCTCGATTGCCTCGGAGAAACTGGTCGTCGGATCCATGTCTCCGAATGCATTTGGCATACGGGTATATCGATCGAGCGCTTCACGGTAGAGACCAGCTTTGCTGCCAAATGCAGCATACAGACTGGGGGGAGCGATCCCGATTGCTGACGTCAGGTCTGTGAGAGAGACGCCTTCGAAACCATGCCGCCAAAACA
Organism: Rhizobium sp. Root1334; assembly: GCF_001426665.1. Lineage (GTDB taxonomy): Bacteria > Pseudomonadota > Alphaproteobacteria > Rhizobiales > Rhizobiaceae > Pararhizobium. The sequence continues at coordinate 60,718 of NZ_LMEY01000005.1, forward strand.
GGCGCATAGCGACATCCACCGCGTGATCCCGATTAAATGTGCGAGGCCCGCTCCGGCGCCTGTTTTTCAGCTTATCCATAGTGATCACTAAAAACATGTTGAAGAAGAATGGCAAGTGCCTAGTTTGTAGTGATCACTACAAACAGAGAAGATCTGGTGAAATGTCGTTCAGGAATACAGCATTCGAGGCGTGCCAGAGTGAGCGTAAACGGCGTGAGGGTATGCGCGGTCGCTATGCGACGCTGATGTCCGGGTGTTTGGTCGCCGTCTCGATGATGGTTGCTTCGGTGGCTGCCAAGGCTGCGGAAAAGAACTACATCCTGGTATCACCGGACGGCGTTGAAATCGCCGTACAGGAATTCGGAAATCCATCTGGTCCGCCCATCATCTTCATTCACGGACTGCTTGGCAGTCATGGAAACTGGGAGAGCCAGGTCAAAAGCCCTGAGCTCTCGCGCTTCAGACTGATCACCTTCGATCTCCGCGGCCACGGGTTGTCGGGCAAGCCGGACGAGGGTGCTGCCTATGGAAACGCACGCCGCTGGGCTGATGATCTGCATACGGTCGTGAAAGCGACTCAGGTGAAGAGCCCTGTTCTCGTTGGATGGTCGCTAGGCGGCGCAGTCATGACCAATTATGTCGCGACCTATGGTGACGATCACCTCGGTGGTTTGTTTTATGCCGCAGGGGTCGTTGAACTGTCGCCACAGTTGATGACAGCGCATCCTGACGTATACGGCGGCCTTGCTTCTGACGACGCGAAGGTTCGCTTTGACGCGACGCGCAAATTTCTGGCGCTGTGCTTTGCCAGGCAACCGGATGAGGTGACTTTTGATCGTCTTCTTTCGAATGCCGCAATGTCTTCGTTGACAATGGTTCAGCACACGCCATCGATGCCGGTCTTGGCGGCCGATGCGTTACCCAGGGTAAAGGTCCCGGTGATTATGCTCTATGGTGAAAAGGACGCACTGGTGATGGCCAATGCGAGCATCGAACGTGCCACTACTCTCAATCCAGCGATAGACGCGATGATTTACACCGACTCGGGGCATGCGCCGTTCCTGGAAGAAGCGCAACGTTTCAACCTCGATCTGGTTGAGTTCCGCGACAGAATTCCGATGCGGTAAGCACTCGTCTCAACAAGAGACCCCGGTAATGCCAGGGATGACAGACGAATGCGTACAAGCCAGCCAAGAACTGGTGACGGTCTATTCGCTTCGATTTGATTGCAGAGCCGCGCGTAGCCGTGGCGTGGCGAAATCGATGAGCGCACGAAGCTTGAGTGGCATTATCGCGCTCGGCAGATAAATCAGATGTACTGGCGATGCCGGAAGCTCGTATTGTTCGAGGACAGGCATGAGCAGTCCTTGCCCAACCAGATTGCTGGCCTGATATGACATCACCCGCGTCAAGCCGAGACCAGAAGCCGCCGCATCGACGGCGGCTTCTGCGGTGTTAACAGACAGTCGAGGCCGAATATCGACGGAAAATGTCTGTTTGCCATCGCTGAACTGCCAAGACCGAGAGGATTGGACGCCCTCAAAAGCGATGCATTGCTGGTCACTCAGATCATAGGGTGTCAGTGGCTGGGTATTTCGCTGCAGATATTTCGGGCTCCCGTAGACACGGCTTCTTATCGCTCCGAGCCGTAGCGCCATTAAGCTCGAGTCCGCCAGATCACCGATACGCAACGCGAGGTCGATCTGGTCCTCCACCAGATTGCTGTTCCGATCGCCGAGCGTCAGTCTCATATTGATCTCGGGAAACGCCCTCAGAAAATCCGTCACCACAGGCAGGACGTGCAGGCGGCCAAACACGATCGGTGCAGTCATCGTGAGATCGCCTTTTGGGGTCAGGTATTCCCCTGACACCCGCCGCTCAGCCTCATCAATACGTTCCAGAATGTCTTTTGCAGCACTCAAATACAACCGACCTGCATCCGTGAGGGCGACATTGCGGTTTGTTCTTATGATCAATTTCGCGCCGAGCAGCCTTTCCATCTCCCCTATCTTTCGACTGACAGTAGGCAATGGTGAGTGAAGCGCTCTGGCCGCGGCCGAAAGGCTGCCGGTCTCAACCACTTTGAGAAAGAGGCGCATCGCGTCAATTCGATCCATTTTTTCCTTCCAGGAAATGAGAGGATGATTATCAATTGTTGTAGCTACTGCAGATAATTGGAAGGAGGTAGGTTGGTGTCAATGTCGTGGCTGACTATTGAAACCTTGGAGTGTTGCTATGAAACTCTACCATCTTCCGCTTTCGGGACACGCTCATCGCGCAGTTCTCTTCCTCTCTTTGATTGCTCAGAAGGCTGAGCTCATCGAAGTGGATCTCGCCAACGGAGAGCACCGCACCGCAGAATATCTGAAGCTGAATCCATTCGGTCAGGTGCCCGTGCTGGATGACGGCGGGTTTGTGGTAAACGATTCCAACGCCATCCTTGTATATCTCGCGACGAAACTTGGCCGGAAAGACTGGTTGCCGGACGACCTGCAAACATTGGCCAGGATCCAGAAATGGCTTTCGGTCGCCGCCGGAGAGATTGCCTATGGACCTTGCGCGGCAAGGTTGATTACCGTGTTCGGTGCCGATTTCCGGGCCGAAGAGGTCATTGCGCGCGCGCATCGAATTCTCAGTCTGATTGAGCTGGAGCTTGAACAACATTTGTTCATCGTTGGCGACAAGCCGACGATCGCTGACGTGGCACTCTACAGCTATATCGCGGGAGCGCCCGAAGGGAACGTGGACCTGATGCCTTACGCGAATGTTCGTCAGTGGTTGGCTCAGATCGAGGCGCTTCCCGGCTTTGTCGAATTTCCCAAGACTATCGCAGGCCTCAGAACCTGAGCTTTACGTTCTGGGCGAGGCCGCCATCATCATGGAGGTGACAATGTCAGAAGGTGCAAGATTCGTTGCTTCGCCTTGGCATGAAGGCGAACTCGAATTGCAGCGGAGCATCGGTGTCGTCGATCAGATGGACGTCGTCGGCCGCAGAGTCCTTCGGCCCTTCCTGCTAGATCAGCATCGGGAGTTCTTTCCCCTTTTGCCTTTCATCGCGATAGGGGCGGTGGATCCGGATGGTCTGCCTTGGGCAACTATTCGCGCCGGGAAGCCGGGTTTCCTGCATTCTCCTGATCCTTTGTTGCTTGCAATCGAGGCCCGTCGCGACTGGACTGATCCGGCCGAAAGGGGGATGGAGAATAGCGACCCTATTGGTCTGGTCGGTGTCGATCTCGTCACCCGACGCCGGAACCGCCTGAACGGAACGGTGCAACGCCAGAGCGATAGACACTTCGAGGTCGCAGTCGCTCAAAGTTTCGGCAACTGTCCGCGCTATATCCAGAGCCGTCATTTCGAGTTTGTTCGAGATCCGGAAGTAAGCACGTCTAGGCAGGCGGTCATCTTAGATGCACTGAATGACGAGGCGCGTCGGCTGATCGCAACCGCGGACACATTCTTCGTTGCATCCTATGCAGATCAGGGTGAGCAAGGACGCCAGGTGGATGTTTCGCATCGAGGTGGTCGGCCCGGTTTTGTGCGCATTGATGCAGATGGAGCGCTGACCGTACCTGACTTCAACGGCAACCTTTTTTTCAACACACTGGGCAACTTTGTCGTCAACCCACGTGCTGGGCTCTTGTTCGTTGATCACCACACAGGTGCCATGCTGCAGGTCAGCGGCAAGGTCGAAATCATCCTCGATTCCCCTGAAATATCTAAGTTTGAAGGTGCTGAGCGGCTATGGCGCGTGTTCCCCGAGAAGGTGGTTTTGCGCCCGGATGCGCTGCCGTTGCGCTGGACATTTGCGGAAAATGGATTTTGCCCTGATAGCCTGTCTACGGGCACTTGGACGGAAGCGGAGCAGCGCATGGAAGCTGCAAGCAGAGCCAGAGCTTGGCGACGTCTGTACGTCGACAAGGTCGTTGTCGAAAGCGAGACGATAAGGTCGATCCATCTCAGTCCTGCTGACGAGAACGCGCTGGTCCCGCACAAGGCCGGCCAGCATCTTCCAATCCGGATTGCTGACCAGGATAACTTGGTCCGGCGCAGCTACACGATATCAAGTGCACCCTCTGAAGAATTCTATCGGCTGAGCGTCAAGCGGGATGGCAGGGGCTCGCAGCTATTGCATGACCTGCAGCCCGGAGACGAGATTGAGGCACTGGAGCCTGGAGGTGGGTTTTTCATCGATCCGATGGAGCGCCATCGTCCGGCTGTCCTCCTTGCCGCTGGCATCGGTATTACCCCGATGCTGTCGATGTTGCACCATGTCGTGAATGTGGGTGCCCGCACGGGCTACCGCAGACCGATATGGCTTTTCCGGTCTTCTCGCACGGCCTCCGAGCGCGCCTTCGACCACGAGATCGCCGACTTGGTTGATCGCAGTGAAGGCAGTGTTCGCCAAGTCCGCGTCTTGAGCGCGCCGGATGTGAAAAATGATGGGACGTATGATGCTGTCGGACGGATCGATATCGATCTGCTCAAGGCTCATCTGCCGTTCGGCGACTACGATTTCTTCCTCTGTGGTCCACCACCGTTCATGCAGTCTTTGCATGCCGAGCTACGTGCGTTGCAGATCCGCGATGAGCGCATCCATGCGGAAGCATTCGGACCGTCGGCACTGAGGCGTGATCACGCGAACAGCGAACCCGCAACACGTCCGGGTCGGGGCCCCGCGACCGAGGTCACAAAGGTCGTCTTCACGCACTCTGAGAAGGAAGCGTCTTGGACGCCGGAAAGTGGCACTCTGCTGGAACTGGCAGAACTAAGCGGCCTTTCGCCATCTTACAGTTGTCGCGCTGGCAGCTGCGGCGAGTGTAGGGCCAAAGTCGTTAGGGGCGAGGTAAGTTATCTGTTCGAGCCAAGCTATCCGGTAGAGGAGGGTGATGCTCTGATCTGTTGCTCGGTACCTTCAGAAGTTGGGGACCTGCAAATCGATGTCTAGGTTTCGGTGACGCTTCAAGGCGGATTCTGGATTCACATTCGACGCGGTTTCGATCTTGAGGGACGATCGCTGCCATCCATTGCCCAGCGCCAAGCGGCAGCCTGAGTTATTTGGAGACGGAATCTCAGCTGCGTCATCTAGAAATTGTTCGACCGAAGCCGGCAGAGGCAAGCTCGGCTCGAAGCTCATTGTCTGTTGCGTGCTCCAAGGAAAGTAGACCAAGATACGCATCACCTTCCTGCTTCAGTGCTGCCCAAAAGGCTGGTTCGGTTTTTAAGCCTTCCTGACGCAGTGTTTGGATGGTCCTTTTGAAGCCACTGCCTCCTAATGAAAGCAGCCGTCGTTCAATCTGGAAATGACGCCATCCGTGCTGCTGTGCGATGGGCAGTGAGCTCGCGAACAGTTCGAACTCCCATCCGTATGCACGGAACGTAGCGACTACGGGGCGGTCTTTTGAAGTCCATTGCCAAATGCGAAACCCGCTCATATGGGCGTATAGTTGCGACACGTCGGCGACGAAGCCGTTAGGGTCCAGCGTGCAGAATAGAATGTCTATGTCGCTGGCCTCGGTATGAATATCCAGAGGCGGTGTTCCCGCTATGTGCGGATCATAAACTGCCAGTGCATCGATGATCCCGAGTTCATGTACCGCGATTTCATAGTCTGGTCTCATACTCATCGCTACTGCCCCCGCCTGTGTAGGCTCATCAATATCTGCTCTCTCCAGATTCCGAAGCCTAACCAGGAGTGCCCTTACTTTCCCTAAAAGGCAGCCCTGTGCATTCGCGTTGTCAGATCAGATCGAGGATCGTTTCAATGCCGAAGCCTATTCAAGAAGCGAAGTCCTCGTCTAACAGGCATGCGCGTGCCTAAGTTGGCAGCCGGTTGTTGCCTCTCAGAGATAGCCACTGGAAAAGTACCATTAACTACCGTTACCGCTGATGGGCTGGGCCAGCCCACGAATCTTTATGTCTCTCTGCGAATTCAGCTGCAGTGTTGGGAGATCGGCCTGTCAGAGCGAACACGCCGTTGCTTAGACGATCCTCACTGCCTTCGCTAATTCTTTCGTCCATCTTTGCCAGGATACTGGCATATGCTTCGTCCAATCCAGCCCTTGCGTACCGTTCAGCCAGTTCAGTTGTTGTCAGATTGATGTGTTTGATGGTTCGGCCAATCACGTCACTGATCTTTTCGGCGAAATCCGCGTAAGAGAGGGTTTCTGGTCCTGTCAGTATGAAGTCGCGGTTCCACGACGTTTCCGCCAATAGTGCGCTGACAGCCGCCCTAGCGATATCAGCCGCGTCGATGAAACCAACGCGGCCTGTGCACGTTGCGGAGTAGATTGCGTTTTCGTGCCGGATGGTCTCGAGATGTTGCTGTTCCGAGAAATTCTGCATGAACCATGTGGGTCGCAAGACTGTCCATTCCGGAGCCTCGTCCCGCAAATAGGAGTGGATCTGTCCCATCATCGGTCCGCCCGCTTCAAGGGATGACGCGCTTAGCAGTACGAAACGCCGGACGCCACGCTTTCGCGCGATATCAAGGATAGGAGGAACGATCGTCCCATGATCGCTGTTGTTGGTCGGTGCAACGATATAGACAGCATCAACGCCATCGAATGCAGCATCTGCTGTACGATGGTCTTCCCAGTCAAAGGCGACATCGTTATGGCTGGAGGGCGACCGAGTGGCAATTTTCGCCCTTACTCCTCTGGTTGCGAGCTCTTGAGTGACAAGTCTTCCTGTTTTTCCCTTACCACCGATGACCAGGATCTGAGTTGACATGGCCGACTCCTCTCAATCTTTGTCCGCGGATGGCGCGCTCTCAATTGCAGAGAGAACAACAAGTGGGTTCCAGTAGTCACGGTAGCGACCAATTCGACCGTCTTTAAGCTCGATGATTGACACATAGTCCTGATCGTAGCGGGCACCAGTGTCCGGCGAATGACCCTTGCAGCTGAACTCGATCGCCGCAGTGTCACCTCCTACGGAAATGAACGCGTGCTTGAGCGTCATAGACTCGATTGAAATGAGCTTAGACACTGATGGAAGATAGGCCTCAAGTTCTGCCCGCCCTTCCAGACGCTCCGTGAAACCGGGTGGGTGATACGGGAATTCGAACACTACGTCCTCTGCGCACATCTCCAGAAGAGTTTGCGCATCCGATGCCAGCGCATCTCCCAGAGCTTGCCGCAACAAAGTCGATAGGCTTGGAAACTGATCGATCGATTTGGACATTTCGCTTTACTCCTTAGCGTTGGAACGATACCGTTCCGACCTATATGGGGTAAAATGAATGGAACGCAAGCGTATCGACGAAAAAAACAGGCGGCGTCCGAGCGGAGCGGCCGTGATGCGTGACGAAGTTACGGATTCTCTCCTGCGCGCATTTCTGGAGGAGTGGGCCGTTCACGGCTATGCCGCGTTAAGCTTGGAGCGGGTAGCTGCACGTGCGGGAGCGGGCAAGGCGGCCATATATCGCCGCTGGCCTTCCAAGCTGGCTCTCGCTGTCGACGCGGTTCAAAAGTTTGGCATGGTCCTAACGGATGTAGCCGACAAAGGCGCACTGAGGAATGACCTGGAAGCTTACCTGCTGATGCTACGGCGCGCGCTTCGTCATCGCCTCGTGCGTAAAATACTACCGGATCTTTATGCAGAAGCGTCACGTGGCTCCGAGCTCGCTCCAGTATTGAAGGATTTATCCGTATCGCGCCGGCGCGGCGGAGTTAGCTTAATCGAGCGGGCGATTGGCCGCGGCGAATTGCCGGCCGTGATCGACCGAGAGCTTGCGATGGATATGATACCCGCATCCCTTTATTGGGGCATGATCGTTACACGACGTCGCATTACACGGGTACAGATCCAACGGCAGGTAGATGCGCTGGTGGCCGGCCTTCAAGCCATCTAGACCGCTATTGTTTTGGGCGCTATCGCTTTATCTCCCCCCAACGTGGCGAGTGCTGTTGGAGATATGTGCAGCTGAAACAAGTAGCAGTTCGAAGTGCGCAAGCCAGAACCGACCCATCTCCTGAAGCATAAACGGAAACAACCTCTCGCAGCCATCCCATTGTCCAGGGCTGCTAACCAGCGCGCGCAAGAATGGGGGCCTAGTTCCCATCAATGCCTCGACGTAACTTCTTCCCGTCAACCGAGGCATGAAAGGATACTTCAATGAAAAACCGATATTCGATGTTTACGATCGTCATCGCTGGAACCCTCGCGACCCCTGCGTCTGCTCAAGATTCCATCAGTTGCCCTCAGGAAGGAACAGCTTCGCCCTTGGCGCTTCATGAAGAGTGGATCATGAAGGGATGGGAACGTCGTGACGGCGATCCGAAGTTCAACTTCGTGGAAAAAATGGCCAAGTATTATGACCTCGAAGAGCCGGGTGGCGTATTCTGGGACAACTTTGCGCCTGGCGACACGCAACTCTTCACCGACGCGAGCGTTTACGGGCCCAACTGGGAAGATCTTCAGAACGCGGCGAGGTCTGTCCTCCACGGTATGACCGATGGCCACCACGCGGTTGTGGGAGAAAAGGTTGCGAGCTCGGCCGTCGGTTTTGTCGGGCGACTCGAACGCCTTGACGGAACTGTTATCGCATTCGATGCGCGATCTCAGATCGGCTGGGCTTGTGTCAATGGGACCTGGAAGATCAAGCAGGAAATGACCTATGCTTGGGTGGTCGAGCCGGAAACAATTGAAAAGACGTTGGGCAAGATGATCGCCCAATGAACATCGGCCGTCGGCCCACGTTTTGGTCTCACGCAGCATTCGCCAATGACTGCCGGATGCTGCGCATCGGGCTGCGATAATGTCTTCCCTTTTTGAACGGCGGACGCGCCCAGACTGTCTGCTTTCGTTAGGCGCCGACCAGGAGTGAACAGTGGGGTCTTGTGAATTGGTGACACGCCACAGGCGGTAAAATGCCGCTGATTTTCCTTTGTAAAGTCTGCAGTCAGTTGTCTTAGGTCGCGGATTTAGATCCGGTCGCGACGGCGCAAACCCGACGGATTGGATCAAAACTACGGCTGATGTTCGAAAAACTCCATGTTCGCGCAATCTTCGGCCCTAGTCTGCAACGCATGAACAATCGGCTCTGTCGCTTCAAGCTGTATCTGCGGCGAACATCGCTTGGATATCTCGCGCCCACGCTGGAAAGCATCTTCAATGGGTCAGCTGCTCAATAGACCTGAGGGTCTAATTGGCAGGGCATCTCATATGTTCGGAGAAGATTGTCACCATGAACTCAATGGCTAGATTTTGGCCAGTAGCCCCATCTGCAGGATGTCGTATGGCATATCAACATGGGCCCGCGATGGTGCGGGCCTCAGCTTTCAGATTGATGCAAACAAGCTCTGAGCGAGTGGCGCATCCGGGGTTCAGGACGATCAGGAATCCAGGTTCTCTTCATAAATGGCCCAACCGGCGTTGTGCGGGAATGTGCTTAGCTGCGGCGATTGTTTATCTCCTGCTCGGGGCTGGGCATGTACGTTCGAATGAGGAGACGCCGATGATCTATCCTGAAACCGAAGAGGTCGAAGTCATGGAGGAGCACTTCGGTACTGCCATTGCTGACCCCTATCGTTGGTTGGAAAGTGATCTCAAAGCGGATCGAGCGGTCGCCCAGTGGGTTGACGCACAGAACAGCGTAACAAGCCGTTATATGGCGAGCCTTGCTAGTCGGGACGCATTCCGCGACCGTTTGACGGCGTTGTTTCATCATGAACAGTTGACGAGCCCCCTCAAACGAGGAGGGGACTACTTCTTCACCCGGAACACGGGGCTCGACATCCAACCTGTCCTGGTCGTGCGAGACGGCGATAACGGTGCTGAGCGGACGATCCTGGATCCTAACCAGTGGTCCGAAGACGGTACAAAAGCACTAGCCGTATGGGCTCCCTCCGAGGACGGAAAGCTTGTGGCCTATGCGATCCAGGAGAATGGTTCGGATTGGCGTACCATTCGTGTTCTTGACGTGCAGAGCGGCGCGGTTCTCGCTGATGAGATTGCCTGGGCCCGTTTTACCCTGATTGCCTGGGCGGCGGATGGTTCCGGCTTCTTTTATTCTGGCAGCCCGGAGCCAAATGAGAGTGGTCGATCTGACGCGCAAGTGGTCAACCATGCTGTCTACTTCCATCGGCTTGGCACACAGCAGTCTGAAGATCGCCTCGTCCACTCTCCTGCGGCCGAGCATCCGCTTCTGCATACTGTCGATGTCACGGCGGATGGACGATATTTAGTCATCTATTCGACCGCCCTCATGGGAGGGAGTGCTCTCTCGCTGGTAGACCTGTCTGTTCCTGAGTGGCAGGTACGGCCCGTGCTTGAGCGCTTCGACCATTTGTCGGCGTTTGTTGGCAATGTTGGTACGAAACTTTATATTCTGACGACTGATGAAGCCGAACGAGGAAAGATCGTCACCGTAGATCTTGCCGCGCCGAACTTGGTTTTTAATGATCTCATTGAGGAAAAGCCTGGCGCGTATTTGCGCCTTGCATCTCTGGTCGGCGACAAACTTCTCTTGTCTTACATGGTCGACGCAAGAATTGAAGTCGAGCGTTATGAGCTGGATGGAAAGGCGGCTGGCGCTGTAAATTTGCCAGGAGCCGGCAGTGCGGGAACGTTCAGTGGCCGCCCAGGTGATGACGAAGCTTTTTTCACGTTTACCAACTACGCCACTCCCAAGACCGTTTACCGCTATGATGTCAACGCCAACGAAGCTACTTTGTGGGCTGGGCCGGATGGTTTCGTTGGTGCTGATCGTTCGTCAGGCGACATTGAAGTAGAGAAGCGCTTCTACACCGCCAAGGATGGTACTCTCATACCAGTTTCGATCATTCGACGCGCCGGATCCGAAGCTGCCGCGCCAACTATGCTCACCGCTTATGGAGGCTTTGGCATTCCGCTGCTGCCGGCTTACTCGCCACAGGCCGTCGCTTGGGTCCAGGATGGTGGTGTCTATGCCGTTGCTAACATTCGGGGTGGGGGTGAATATGGAAAGATCTGGCACGAAGCTGGCAAGGGTCGGTCGAAGAAGACTGCTTTTGATGATTTCATCGCTGCTGCAGAATTCTTGAAGCGGGAGGGCATCAGCAGTGAGGGCGGACTTGCCATTCACGGCGAGTCGCACGGAGGCATGCTCGTCGGTGCAGTCGTCAATCAGCGTCCCGACTTGTTCGACGTCGCGCTCCCTGGCGTCGGCGTTATGGATATGTTGCGCTTTGATCGCTTCACTGCAGGGAAGCTGTGGATCTCTGAATTCGGGGAGCCGTCGACGGAGGATAGCTTCAAATACCTCCGGTCTTACTCTCCACTTCACAACATCAAGACCGGAGAGGATTATCCGGCCATACTCGTCACGACGGCAGACACCGATGACCGAGTGGTTCCTGCCCATTCGTTGAAATACGTGGCGACGCTTCAAGCGTCACAAGTCGGACCGAGACCGCAGCTGCTGAGGGTGGAACGAAACGCCGGCCATGGTGTCGGCACGCCAACTCAGAAGATCATCGATGAATATGCCGAAAGGTGGTCCTTTGCCGCGCATTGGACCGGCCTCCGGTGAGCGTCCATGAAGGACGGCCACTCTTCCTAGATCCTTTCGTTCTGCCCCCTCGCGGACCAATTCAGGGGGCCTTGCGCAGCTGACATAGTTACCGCTGTGCGTGAGGACGCAAGCCTAAGGAAATCCATCTGCGAACGGCCGTTCTTCGATCCGAAACCTAATTCTGCAGCCGTTGCCGCCTAGAGCGCTGCGGATGCAAATCCGTTACCGAAATTCAGTGTCTTACAACTAAAAGGACTGTTTCATGAGACGAGCTTCGTGCCTGATTTCATTTGTCTTTGCTTTCTGCTCTCTGGGAACCAGCGCTCTTGCTGACGACATCAGCAGGATCGCTGAGTCTTCGTTTGGCCCGATCATAAAAGAATATGCCATCCCTGGACTTGTGGTGGGTGTGACCCGCAATGGGGAGCACAGCTTTTACTCTTTTGGGCTCGCCTCCCAGGCTAACGGTCTCAAAGTCACCCCGGACACTCTGTTCGAGCTTGGTTCAATCAGCAAGATCTTCAACGTCACCTTGGCTGCGCTCGCAGAAGAACGCGGTAATCTCAGTCTAGACGATACAGTGGCGCAACACCTTTGCGCGGCTCCTTGCTCAATTGCCGGCGACTTGACGCTTATGGATCTGGCAACCCATCGTACCGGCGGCATGCCTCTGCAAATCCCGGATAGCGTATCGAGTGAAGACGAGCTTGTAGATTGGCTCGAGCACTGGCGTCAGTCACAACCAGAGGCACGTAGCTACTCAAACATCAGTATTGGTCTTCTGGGGTATATCACCGGTCAAGCGTTCGAGGGGGGATACAAGAGGGCGGTTCAAGACGTTCTTTTCCCGGCACTCGGCCTGACGAACACCTGGATCGATGTGCCAAGGATCAAGATGTCGCAATACGCTTTCGGCTACGATCGCAAAACGAACGCTGCCATCAGGGTCAATCCGGGCTTGCTCGATGCGGAGGCGTACGGGGTCAAGTCCAGTGCCCGAGACATGCTCAAGTTGCTCGACGCAGAACTGGGTGTAGACATCATCGCGGACGAACTTAAGAATGCCATCGCCCGTACTCAGCAACCCGCATATCGAACGGCGTACTTCGAGCAAGCGATGATTTGGGAAAGGTATTCATGGCCCGTTGACCTGCAGACAATCCTTGCTGGGAATGGAGTTGATTTTATCTTGAACCCTCAGTCTACCGAGGATCTCAAACCTGGTCCGATTTTCGAGGAAGAGGTCATCCTCAGCAAAACCGGCTCGACGAACGGATTTGGCGGGTACATCGCGGTGGTGCCGAGCGAGAAGATCGGGGTTGTAGTACTCGCTAACAAGAACTACCCCAATGAAGCCCGCGTCAAGGCGACCGTGGCGGTCATCGAAACCATGTTGGCAGAGTGACGATAATCGTTTGAAGGCTGGCAGATCTAGATGCCAGCCTTCGCCTGACCTTTTCAGAACAGGGCCATCAATCATCTAAGCCAGCGACCTTCATGCAGTGAAGACGATCTCAGCGATACGCATGGCGCATCCGTATGAAATCCTGATCACTCCATGTTGTCGCAATGTTCAGCGGTATTTTTCGGTTCTGACGTCCGGCATTCAAGTCCGATGGCGTGAGACGTCGAACAATTGAGGTAATGACATGGTCTTTCAATCACTGAAACGAGGCGCATCCGCACTGAGGAGCGCCGCACTCGTAACGTTGCTGGGTATGGCAACGGCAGGCTGCGTATCCGATAGCGGATCGATGGAAAACGCCTATCGCGCCAATCTTGCTAGCGAAACAGCACTCAACGCCCAGATCATAAGCGACCGCGCTCGAGATCAGCGCTGCCAGCGTGACCCGAGCCGGCGTGAGTGCGGTCCTCGATATCCCCGCTAATAGCCTAAGCAGAGATCACCGGCGGATACTGCAGTGTGAATCCAACCGGTGATCTCGTCATTCTGCTTCTGTTTATCTTTCGGGATCGGTCGCTAAGGCACGTTGAAAGATGGCGTCATGGCGTCCCAGCGAGGGCGCTTCCGATCGCTGCAGGAATAAGGCCCTTTACGGCCTTCCAAGCCTTCAAAGGAATCTGTCATGCATGACTGGACATCTGCGAAACGGCCGAATCTGGGGGAAGTGGGCCTCGGAATAATATCCTTTCAGATCCTGCTTATTCTGGTGGCTCTTGCAGTCGGCGGCCTGGCGCCTGGCGAACCAGTATGGCAAGGGGTCATCGGCTCGTACGGCGGAGGTGTCGCCGGCCTCGGTGCGTTCGCCATAGCATATCTTATCCGTCGACGAGGCTTCTCAGCCTACGGGTTCACACAAGTTGACCTCCGCTGGTTCGTAATTGCTTCGGCTTTAGCAGTCTTTGGATACGCCTGCAGTATTGTTATTCTACAAGGGCTTTCTGAGTGGGGCAGGGGCTCAGCCGACGATCCTCAAGCGATACTCCATGCCGCAGCGCGGGGAGGTGCAGTACCTTTTCTCCTGTCTTTTATTGGTGGGGCTCTGCTGACTCCATTGGGCGAAGAATTGCTATTCAGAGGTGTTGTCGCGAATGCACTGAATCGGTTTGGAATGTGGGCAGGTGTCGGCTTAAGTTCCGTAATTTTCGGAGTGGCCCATGGAGTAGGAGTAATTCTACCTATCGCGATCATGATGGGGCTCTTCTCTGGCATTCTGTTCCGCATGACAGGTTCGATCTGGCCGTCCGTCGCTCTCCACTCCCTATATAATGGGCTTCACAGCTTCGGCTCAGCGCTTCAAGGCTAGCGTGTGAAACTCGCCGATCAGATATGTACTGCCAAGAGACCTGACGAATAGGTTGATCGCGCTTAAGATTCGACAAGCGCGATGCGGATAAGCGCTCCCCCGAGCGCACCGTCAAGAATACTAACTTGGCCTTCATGTCGGGTGATGACCTCTTTCACCAGGTTCAGCCCGAGACCCGTTCCGCTCTGACGCGGATGCAATCGATGGAACGGTTCGAAAACACGCTCGCGTTCATCCGGAGGAATGCCTGGACCATCATCTTCGACTTCAACAATGGCTCCGTTAATCCTCACTAACACTGACCTCCCTCCGTGATGAACGGCATTCTGAATCAGGTTGGAAATAACACGTTCAAGCGCGGCGGGATCTCCCCGGCAGACGCCACGTCTGACGACCTTAACCTCAATTTTACAACCTTGAGCGATTACGATCGGCGCTAGGTCCGCAACGACTTGCCGGACAAGAGATGCAAGGTCGACTGTCTCAAAGTTCGTGTCGATATCAAGTCGCTCAAGGTCAAGCAGCTGCTCTGTCAGGGTGGCAAGGCGGTGAACGTCCTGGTTCAGCTCCTGCACCGCATGCGCCTTGGAGCTTTCGATCTTGCTTCGTAGAATTGCTAGTGGTGTGCGCAGTTCGTGGGACGCCGAAGCAATAAAACGTCGCTGCCGTTCATATCCGTCATCGAGCCTTGCAAGCGCGTTGTTGAAAGCGCGGATTAGCGGCAAGATCTCGCTTGGCACGTTATGGGCATCAAGTCTGTGCCCGCGGCTATTGATATCAATTTGCTCAGCTTCCTGCGCCACCCGAACCACGCCGCCCAAAGAGCGTTTTACTATCCAGGGGGTCACGATCAGCGACGTCAGGAGCAGCATTAAGAAGATTGGGATGGCGAACGTATTTGAGGCCATCAACACCATGAAGCTCAATTCCGATAGTGCACCATGTCCCATAATGGTAAGCTCGCCGATGTCGCTTCGTTCCCTGCGAATTACCGCTGCCAGTTCATAGGGAGCCTCACGATCGCGCATTTGAGCGTAGGACAGCTCGCTCAGCTGGCCGACAAACGATTGATAAAGTGGTGGGACATTGCCAAGCGACACGGTTTGTCGGTTGCTGTCTTCCGCAACGAACCAGAGTGTTGGCGAACTAGCACGCAACTGCTCTAACTCGGGCGTCATAACGATAGAAAGACGCCCCGCCTCGTCGCGTGCAAGTGCTTGCGCGATCACCGACGTAATTTGTTGGTCAGCATAAGGACCACCACTATCAAGTCGTATCGCGACAGACACGAGGATCGCGAAAGCTATGTATAAGGTTATGAAGTGAAACGTCAGCGGGTAGATGATCAGTGCTCGCTTGAGAGAGCTATGTTTCATCAGGCGGCTTCCCGGAGCAGGTATCCAACCCCTCTAATCGCGTGAATCTCTATGCCAGCGCCGGAGTTTTTGAGCCGTCGGCGTAGCCGGGATATGTGGGAATCCAGTGTGTTAGACTGTATCTCGTCATCGAAAGCGAAGACAGCCTGTTCGAGAGATTCCCGCAGTACCGTTCTGCCGCGACGTTTCATGAGGGCTGCTAGAACCCGTAGTTCGCGACGAGGAAGATCGATGCGAGCACCGTTCACCTCGACTTCCTCATTGGATAGGTCATAGATGACGGTTCCGGCTCTAATCTGCTCGCCCTGTAACTGGGCAGGGCGGCGCCGAACTGCCCTTATGCGTGCCAAGAGTTCGTCGATAGAAAACGGCTTGACCAAATAGTCATCGGCACCTTCGTCAAGTCCCACGATACGGTCTTCGACGGCACTGCGTGCACTGAGGATGATAATGTGAACTCCGGGGTTGCGAGCGCGCACATGGGGCACCAAGCTCAGCCCTTCTCCATCGGGTAAAGTCCGATCCAGAAGGACTAGATCGAACTCTCCAATTGCAACGGCTTCCGTTGCGGCTCCCAGATTGTCTGCTTGGTCGACGATAAACCGCTCGCGGCGCATGACTGAAGCCAGTGCATCCGCTAGCCGAACCTCGTCTTCAACGAGGAGTACTCTCATTTAAACCTCGCTTCTAATCTCAGTGAGTCTTTACAAAACGAGAGATCGCGTCCACCACCCCCGGCGCCAAGGGAAGATTGTCTGCAAAATATGTCGCAATGTTTTCGTTTCGGTCATTTGAGCCGACTGTCTTCAGAACATGGTTGGTGTCCGGAAGTATAACCGATTTGGCGTGCGGGGCAGCCTCATTCAGAAGTTTTGCATCGGCCACTGACACCTGCAGGTCGCGCTCACCTTGCATGATGAGAATGGGTTTGGGGGGCTTGCTCGCCAAATCCGCAGGATCGAGTGCGAAAGTGCTGATGAGAAAATTCTGTACTGCCTGACCGAAAAGCGGAGAAAGCTCGGGCGGAATCTGCGACGCGTCGACACGCCGTCCAGCCGATAACTCGTCGATCGCATGACTTGCTGCATCCATCAGATGCGCGATGTCGGCATTAGCGCTTAATTGTTCCCTGAGAACCTCTCCGAGTGGACGGCCGGCCGTTGCGACAAGGATGACGCCGCAGACATTTTTTAGTCTCTCGGCGGCAGCCAGTGCCACCAATCCGCCCTCGCTATGCCCTAGGAGCCAGACACATCCGGCCCCAGTCCGGCTACGGATTACGTCGATCCATACGCCCGCATCTTGAACGTAGTCATCTACGGTTACCGCGTTGGGATCTTCTACTGCGGCGTGGCTACCGAACATGCCGCGTTTATCTATCCGAACGCTGCCAATTCCCTGTTCACCCAAACCTTCGGCCAGAAGTCGATATGGTGCCGCCTTGACACCTTGCGGATTGTTGCCGTCCCGGTCCGTTGGGCCGGACCCCGGTATGATCAGTATCATAGGCGCACTTTGCGCGGGAAGGATCATCGTCCCTCGTAGTGCACCTTGAGGACCTGGCGCCTCAATCTCGCCGATTGCCGGTATCGAGGTCCCAATGGCGAGCATTGCAGTGATCGTTGCAGATCGCATCTGATGTCTCCGTAAACAATAGTTCTTCGAAGGTTTATCGATCGACAACATGACATTTCCGAGATCCTGTAGGGACGCAGAAGGCTAGGCCGCTTTGGACGAAGAGCTTTTGCTAACAGGTGCCGCTGGTTTGGGCGCTAGCCGACCTAAGTGCAATCAAGCTGGCGTCCCCAAGAGCACCGCTGGCACACGCGTGCAACGCCAAGCCTCAAAAACCATACCGTGCCTGGCGTTTTCACGTGTCGTAGGATAAGACCCACACCAACTGAGCCACGGGCAAGAACACACCTATTCGTAGCACTTGAGGATTAAGGTGTCGGCGCGGCTCCGTTGTCGCAGCTCGCAACGCTACAGGTGGCCTGCGCTCGTTCGGCAAAGAGCTTTGATAATGCCTGCGACGCGACAATCGCTCTCGGAAAGCCGGCGGGCACGGTGATCATGTAGACGATTTCCTTCAACTCATCCTCCGTCACGCCGATGTTCAAGGCATAACGAGCATGTACTGTCATCAGGTCAGTCATACCCATGGCGGCGAAGGTAGCAACCGCTGCGAGTTGCCTTGTACGGTCATCAAGGCCCGGTCTCGACCAAACATCACCGAGCGCGTAGGCCTCGGTCGCTTCCGCCAGGAATGGAAACTCTTCCCGCATGTTCTCGAGATTGTTTTGCGGCACGCCATTGTTGAGCTTGCTGACGACGGCCGCGCCTTTGGCGCGACGTTCCTCGACAGTATCTGCAAGGGCTGGATGCGCCAGAACAAGGACTGCAATGGTGCCAATTGCCGCAAAAGGATAACGGGACAAACGAGCCATTTGATTACTCCATTTTTTCAGGTTGATGCTAGTCGCGGACATTGAGTGGTCCTGCCTCGCCCTGCGGAGCGCATGCCAAGGGCGGGCCTATCTTGAACAAGTGGACTTCACTTGCGTCGCAAGATCATTCCAGCGTGGTGAAGCGTGTTCTCGTCGACGAAGACGCCGTCTGCAGTGAAGCCGGTGTCGTCCCAGTAGTCGATTTGGTTACCGGTAACGACATAAAGCCCCTGGTAAGCGCTTTCGCGGTTGCCACGAGCTTCGTCGTAGCGGCCATTTGGCAAGAGTTCGTGGCGGATGCGACCGTCATCCGTCACCCACATTCCGACGTAGGGGTGGTTTTGTTGTTGGGAGTGATTTGCAGACTGAGCTGGCATGTTGTTCTCGGCTTTTGTGTTTTGGGCCAATGCACCGAAAGCCGTGGCAGTGGCGACGACTATCAGGGCTACAAGCGGAAGAAAATTCTTCATGACTTGACCTTCTATGTTGAGGTTTTGTCCTGATGGAGCGACTTGTTAGAACATTGTCCGTGTGGGGCGGACTACCAGTTCGTTCACATCGACATCTTCGGGTTGCTCAATCGCGAAACGTACAGCGCGCCCTATGGCATCTGGGGTGAGCGCGATCGATCGATAGGTCTTCATCGCTTCCGCCGCCACCGGGTCGGTGATGGTGTTAGCAAGTTCGCTTTCCACGACTCCTGGGTGTATGCAGGTCACGCGCAGTTTGTCATTTTCCTGGCGAAGCCCATCGGAGATTGCTCGGACGGCAAATTTGGTCGCACAGTAAACAGCTGCGGTTGGGGAGGCTGACAGAGCACCGATCGAAGCTATGTTCACGATGTGCCCCGAACCGCGATTGTGCATTTCCGGTAGTACAGCCGCAATGCCGTACAGCACGCCCTTAATGTTCACATCCACCATCAAGTCCCACTCGTCGACTTTGAGTGAAGACATAAGCGATAGCGGCATTACTCCTGCGTTGTTAACGAGGACATCAATGCGGCCATGCTCCCGCCGCGCTTCCTCTGCGAAAGCTGCGAATTCCGCACGATTGGTCACGTCGACCTTGAAGGTGCTGACCTTGCCGCCGAACGACCTGATCTCTTGAGCAACACTCTCGAGGCGGTCTGTGCGGCGAGCGCCGAGCACAACCGTCGCGCCCGCTCTCGCAAGTTCGCGCGCGATCCCGACTCCAATGCCGCTGGATGCGCCAGTAATGAGAGCAACTTTATCCATAGCTTTTCCTCTTGTGGTTTGGTGTTGAACTGAGAGTAGCCTTAGGACATTGTTGCGATAAGCCACCCTTCGCTTAACTCAGAGAGAAGAAAAAATAACCAATGTTGTCGGACCTGAATGCGCTCGCCGTCTTTGCCCTCGTCGCAGAAGAGCGGAGTTTTCGCGCAGCCGCAGATCGCATGGGAGTGACGCGTTCAGCCGTTAGTCAGACGATCCGTAGGCTAGAAGAAACACTCGGTATTGCGCTCGTGAACCGCACAACCCGTAGTGTTGCGCTGACAGAAGCTGGCGAGAGGCTATACGCGGAGGCTGCGCCGGCGTTGCTCGAGATGCAGGGCGCCCTAGATGCCGCCGCGAATTTGACCGGAACCCCGCGGGGACGACTAAATCTGGCAGTGTCATCCATTGCCGAGAGTTTTCTTTCTGGTCCTCTTCTCACGTCCTTTTTGGATCAGAACCCGGACGTAAAACTACACGTCACCGTGACCGACGAGGAATTCGATATCGTTGCGGAAGGATATGATGCTGGTGTGAGGCTGGGAGAGGTGATTGCCCAAGACATGATAGCGGTGCCGGTAACAGGCGAGCAACGTCAACTGGCTGTGGCATCGCCCGCATATCTTGAGCGGCAGGGCATGCCAAGGCATCCAAGTGAGCTTGCAAACCGACGGTGCATCGGGTGGCGTCGATCTGCGAGTGTCGCACCCTATCGGTGGGAGTTCTCTGAGAATGGGCGGGAGTTCTCCGTAGCTGTGGCGGATACAATTACAACCACCGATATGGCGCTGATGATCAAGCTCGCTGTTGCGGGTGCTGGCATCAGCTTTGGCATGGAAGACAGTTTCCGTCCGGCGATTGCGCGCGGTGAGCTGTTGCCGGTTCTAGAGAATTTCTGCCCACACTTTCCCGGTTTCTATCTCTACTACCCAAGCCGGCGTAATATGGCACCGAAACTGAGAGCACTGGTGGAACATCTGCGTAGTTATCGGTGAGTGTGGTCTGCCACGAACGACCGTGTTAGGAGCGATTAAGATTGGACTTGGTCCGACTGTTATTGGGACCGTGCTAGCGGCGGTAGGTATTCATTCGATAGCCAGACTTGGGCCCGACCGAATTCCGGGAAAAGGTCGTTTCGCAGCTCTGGCAACAACCACGACCGGATTCGGGCCCGTTTGCAGGCTCCCTTCGATCCTCAGTCGCCCGCAGAATATAACAGGGCAATGTCTTCGTGATACCGTTTGCAGGGCCCGTCAGCGAACAGGACAACTGCTCGAATTCTTTCAACTACAACGGTGCAGCCATTCGCGAAATGAAAACGCCTGTCGCCTCGTTTGGTCGTTATCATCGTGGGCATTTCATCCTGCGGCCTCTCGTTTTGCACGATAGGCTGCGGCGGAGCCGAATCCCCGCGGGTTAGCTTCCAGCGCAGTATCGGGTATTGTCGGAATGCCCGTGAAATCCGAGAAACGGGCTGTCACCGGAATTTTGACTCCGGAGAAAATTGGAGATGCACTCAATGTGCGGGCTTCTTTTGTCGCCGTGAACGTTCCCAACACCACGATGCCCTTCGCGTGGACAGCCCTCGAATGATTGTCTCCGAATGCGGAATGCAATGCGTTGATCAAATCTTGGGGTGTTTCCTTGCCGCTTGGCGATGTTTGCCCTGCGTGAACTGGAAGAGCTATCGATGCCAGAAGAGCGAGAAGACACGAAAGACGTGGGTTGAATTTTCCCATAGGAAACTCCTTTTTCTGCGGCTGTCTTGGGTTATCGCCAGCTAATAGGAAATTCCCGGTCGATCTTTTACCATTCGGGCATTCGTTGGACGTTTTGACCATGAACCACTTGAGGCTGCTATTTTGACTTGAAAGGTGGCGCACTAGTGTGCGCCACCACCAGAAATGCGACCGGGCTTATTGAGCAGCAACGTGGCGAGCAATGCCACGACGAGAGCAATGCCGAGCAGAAAGAAGGTGTCACTGAAGGCCATTATGTTGGCTTGTCTGCGCAGTTTAAATGCGACCGCAACAACCGCCTTGTGGGCAGCGACCGATTGATCGGTGATGCCGTGATTCATGAAGTACGCTGTCAGCTTTGCCAAGCGATCACGGGTCGCTTCTTCGAACACCGAAACCGAATTGGTGAGAATGTTGGAGTGGAACTGCTCTCGCTTCGTCAGGAACGTCTGCAGTGCGGCGATCCCCACAGCGCCGCCGAGGTTACGCATCATGTTAAAAAGTGCCGACGCTGACCCAGCATTCTCTTGTTCAATGCCAGCGGTAGCGATAGCCGACAGCGGTGTGAAGACAAGTGCCTGGCCTATGGCACGGACGATGTTGGGCCAGAACAGCTGATCGCTCGCATAGTCGCCGGTCATGTGGACGTTCATGAAATTCGATGCGGCGAAAAGGGCGAAGCCGACGACGATCAGAAGGCGAATGTCGAAACGTTTCATCAGGCGCGGAACCAGCGGGATCAGGAGAAGCTGGGGAATGCCTGTCCAAGCCAACACCATGCCGATCTGTTCTGCATTGTATCCTTGGATGCGCGTCACACGGACGATAAGGAGCTCACCGTTCCCGACAAATGACGTAGCCAGGGGCGGCCGCTTCTCGGACCGCCCCTGAACCTCTGTACACACTTGAGAAAGGACGCGATCGACCGCCCTAAACTACACCCGCAAGACGATTTTTCCCTTGCGCCCTTTGATCCGGCCTTCCAGCATCATGTGCGCTTTCACCGCCTCTTCAAGTGCTAAAACCTCGCCAACCTTTGTCCGGAGTTCCCCGACGTCCACCGCCGCGGCGATATCGATCAACTCAGACGACGTTACGTTTACAAGGAAGAACATTGCCTTGATACCGGACGCTGTTGCGATGGTCTGATCAGGCTGAGACACCGCTGAAACGAGTACGCCTCCTTTCCTTATGACTGAAAACGACCTCTTCTGGGTCTCACCGCCTACGAGATCGATGACAGCATCGACATCTGTCACATGATCTTCAAATCGCTCTCGGCTGTAGTCGATAGCGACATGCGCTCCAAGGGATTTTATATAAGGCAAATCCTCAGTCGCAGCAGTCGAAATGACACGAAGCTTTGCCCTGACCGCCAGCTGGACGGCATATGCGCCGACGTTGCCAGCACCGCCATGGATCAAGACGGTCTGTCCCGCAACAAGGCCCGCATGGATAAACAGTGCCTGTTTTGCGGTCACAGCAATTACCGGGATCGAAGCCGCTTCGATGTCGTCGATAGTGACTGGTTTTGGCGCGACCATGTTTGCAACGGCTATCGCATAGTTAGCGTAGGCTCCAGTGAACTGTGTATTTGTCACGCCGTAGATTGGCTGCCCAACTCGCAGGTTTGTTACATCCGTTCCAACCACAACGACCGTTCCGGACAGGTCGGAGCCCAACGTGAGGGGCAGGGGCTGTGGAATGGCGCTTTTTCCAGACCGTACCCATCCGTCCCATGGGCCGACGCCCGCTGCGGCGACCTTCACGAGGATTTCGCCTGGACCAGGCACAGGTGTCGGGACCTCCTCTCGGGTTATTACATCCGGTGGGCCGAACTCGTGGATTCGATACGCGGTCGCCACGGGTGTGCTGATCTTTGATTGTTCTGAGCTAATCATGGTGGATGCTCGCCTCTCACTGTTGACTGTTGTAGATTCCAATCACTGACGTTGCAGTCCGACAAGACTTCCGTATTTCACGATTAAGCTGATTTTTTTGATTTTGGGCCATCATCGTCCGGCGCTGAGGGTAAAATGGCACGAGTTCCAATCCTGAAGCGCTTTTTCCCTGTCCAAGCCTGCTTTAGAACGAAAAGGACATAATCGAACCCAGCGGGATCGTATTGCATTTGTCATGCCCACGGTCTCGGCTAACCTGCTCCTGATGGCGTTTATGCAGTTGGACACGAGGGATGGCAGATGACGGCTTCCGCATTCAGTCGCCGGATTGCATCGGCATTCAATGTCGAGAAAGCGCCCGTCCTGCTGGCAAGGACGGCGCGCAAGGCGGAGCTGGCGCTTATAGACCTTAAAGGAAACTCCGACCATCCGTTCAGGACCGCGACGCTTCCCGACGACGATGCGTTCCTGGTCACTTTAACCCTCAAAGATAATACTTGTCATCAAATGTGGGAGGACGGGAAACCGACCCCACTATCGAACTTGATGGCCGGGCAAACGACGGTACAGGACCTCACGCGACGCCCGGAATACCTTGTCGACAAGCCGTTTCACTTTCAGAGCCTTTATATTCCGCGAAGTGCGTTTGACGAGGTTGCCGATGCCGCCGATGCGCCGAGAATCAGTGACCTGGCGTACAGCCCGGGTGTTGGCGTCCACGACGACATCATCGCGAATCTGATCGGGGTCTTGAGTCGTGCATTCAACAAACCCAGTTCAGTTGACCAGTTGTTCTTGGATCACATCGGTCTGGCCATAGTGGCTCACATCGGCCTCGCTTTTGGCGGGTTGTTTATGGAAGGCAATCCGCTCAAGGGAGGGCTTGCGCCTTGGCAGAAAAAGAGAGCGACTGAAATGCTTGAGGCTCGCCTCGCCACCGGAATTGCAATCGGCGAACTGGCTCTGGAATGCGATCTATCCCACCGCCACTTCTGCCGCGCATTCCGACAGTCGTTGGGCGTCTCGCCTCACGCCTACATGCAAACAATCCGCATTGAAAAAGCGAAACTCCTCCTGCATGCCACCCGGTCCAGTCTCGCCGACATCGGATCAGAATGCGGCTTCGCAGATCAAAGCCACTTCACCCGCGTTTTCACGCAGTTCGAGGGCGTGGCCCCCGGGTTATGGCGGCGTGCCCGAGAGCGCAGTGGAGAAACACGACGTTCATGGCCCTCGATTGGGGCCACGCATCCGCTTTGTTGAACAACAGCGGAGCTTCCCAGATTCTGCGCCATTTCGCCAATCCCTGTCCCAATCATGCAATGCTGGCTATCGCCAAGTCGATAATTTTCAAGAGATGCTGGGCACTGCAGACGGCCCCGCCTGCCGCGGACTTTTGAAGTGAAGCTCTTCGAAAGTCGGAAGTTAAAAAGGAATATTTCGGTGAAGCAGAGGCGAGGAGCCTACAAGATCCTGGGAGCCGTGATCGTGCTTTTCAGCGTCGATTCCGCCGCCTACGCTGAAAATGCTACCGCCGCCCCGGACACCATGGAGGCACGGGTTCAACCGTGCACTCCCTGCCACGGATTGGCGGGCAAGGGAACGACGGATGCATATTTTCCACGTCTGGCGGGCAAGCCTGCCGGATACCTTTACAATCAGCTGATCGCGTTTCGGAGCGGCCGCCGAAAATATCCCCCGATGAACTATCTCCTTCAGTTCATGCCAGACGACTACCTCCGCAAGATCTCCGCATATTTTGCGGAACAGCGCCCGCCATTGCCGCCTGCTTCGAACGCCGAGGTCAGCGGCAAGGTTCTGGAGCGAGGCAAGACGATCGCCACGCAGGGTGATCTGGATAGTGGCGTCCCGGCATGTGTCAGCTGCCATGGTCCGTCGCTGACCGGACAGGAACCCGCGATTCCGGGGCTGTTGGGCCTGCGGGCGACTTACCTCAGTGCTCAGTTGGGCGGATGGAGGTACGGCACGAGGACAGCGATTGCGCCGGACTGCATGCAGATCGTGGCCGGGCACCTCAACGAAGACGACGTCCGCGCAGTCGCTGCGTGGCTTTCATCGATTCCAGCTCCCGCCGATGCGTCACCGGCATCCGCGAAAAGTTACGCATTGCCGTTCGCGTGCGGAAGCCAGCCGGATGAGGATGCTCCCAAATGATCATGGAGAGGGAATGGTCGTACTTGGCATTATGCTTGTCGCTGCTTGCCTGCCCGTCAGCAAGCTCGGCACAAGAGAAGCTGGCGGCGGGGGCGGATGCCGCCGGCATCGAAAAAGGTGAATACCTCGCTCGCGCCGGAGACTGCATAGCCTGCCACACCGCACCCGAAAGCCCAACCTTCTCTGGCGGAAGGCCAATGCCCACGCCATTCGGGACGCTCTACACGTCGAACATCACGCCGGATCCCGCAACTGGGATCGGAAAATGGACGGCTGACGATTTCTACGAAACCATGCACAACGGCAGATACCCAGACGGCGGCCTTTTATATCCGGCAATGCCCTTCGCGTCATATACGAAGGTGACCCGCGAGGACAGCGACGCGATCTACGCGTACCTACGCACAATCGATCCCGTCGTGCACAAGAACCGGGAGCATGAACTCAGCTTCCCCTACAATAACCGCTCGTTGGTTTTGGGCTGGAGGACGCTTTTCTTCAGTGAAGGCGAGTTCCAACCAGACGAAGACAAGTCCGTTGAGTGGAACCGCGGTGCCTACCTTGTCGAGGGTCTCGGCCATTGTGGGATGTGTCACACACCCATAAATGCGCTCGGAGGCAGCTCGGACTCCGAAGCGTTCAAAGGTGGGTTGATCCCCATGCAGAACTGGTATGCACCGTCGCTGACCTCAAACAAGGAAGCGGGGCTTGGGGACTGGAGCATCAAGGACATCACAGACCTTCTGCAGAAAGGCGTCTCCGCCCGAGGAGCCGTCTACGGCCCGATGGCCGACGTGGTATATAACAGCCTTCAGTATCTGACCGACGAAGATACTGTTGCGATGGCGGTCTACCTCAAGAGCATTGCACAAGACTCGCCGCAGTCGCCCGTTTCCCGTCTGCCTAGCTCGGAGAGCAGCCTCCTGATCAGTCTGGGGAAGACGGTTTACGACGGTCAGTGTGCGAGCTGTCACGGCGTCGGCGGAGAGGGAAAACCGCCACACTTTCCCCCGCTCGCGGGCAACCAGTCAATCCAGATGGATTCCGCGGTGAACGCGATACGCATGGTTCTCAACGGCGGTTACGCCCCCGGCACCAAATCCAATCCAATGCCTTATGGCATGCCCCCCTTTGCAGTCTCGCTCTCGGATAACGAAGTGGCGGCGGTCGTCAGCTACATTCGAACTTCCTGGGGGAACCGGGGGACCACCGTTAGTGCCGCGGAGGCGAACGAGTTGCGCAAGGCACCGCTTCAATGAGGACGCCATGATAAACACCGAATTAAAGATATCGGAATCCCCACGCGTGATCGAGGAACGTGTAGAGAGCATCGTTTCATCAGGGCCCGTCGGGGCATTGACCGTGGCAGGGATCGCGACCGCTATCGTTGTCCTGATGTGGTTGCTCTTCTATCTGCTGGTGTTCTTGCCGCGCGGTGGCCTGCAATGAGCGATCAAGCAGCCCACTTGAAAAGTATTTCGGTCGCAGCACGCGTGGAGCGTAACTGGGCCTCCGTCGCTGTCTAGGTAATTGCGTTCATGACGGGCATGGCGGCTTACGCAGGCGTCCATCAGGCAACTATGCCCCAGGCAAGAGTCGAGACGGTCGATCCCACGACATTGCATCTGGGCGGAGAGTTTGTTGAGTCTAATCTCGGAAGCGCGATCGAACCCGACGGATCCGTGACAGTTCGAGCAATCGGACAGCAGTATTCATTCACGCCTCAATGCATTCTCGTCCCGGCAAACACACCGATCAAAATCCGCGCGACGAGCGCCGATGTCGTTCATGGCCTTCTGATCCAGCAGACGAACGTCAACGCAATGCTGGTTCCAGGCTACGTGTCCGTTCTGACTGCCAGTTTTACGCAGCCCGGCGAACATCTCATGCCCTGCCAGGAATTCTGCAGTGTCGGGCATGAGGGGATGTGGGGTCGGGTTAAGATCATTCCCAAGGAAGATTTTCTGGCAATCGCGGCAACCCAGCGGAGGTTGAGCTGTGTTGAATAGCAAGAGGCTGATCCTTGCTCACTTCTGGCTTGCATTTGCGCTTTTCGGACTCGCGCTGCTGCTCGGTGCATGGCAAATGTTCATTCGCAGTCCCATGGCTGCGTGGATCGGGAACCCGGAATGGTACTATCGGTCGCTTACCGCGCACGGCACCATCATGGCGTATGTGTTTCCTACGCTGATAGCCATGGGGTTTGGCTACGCGATCAGCGAAAGCTCGCTCAAACAGGCGCTAATCGGAGCCCGTTGGGCGTGGATTGGGTTCTGGCTGATCGTGGTCGGGACCGTTACATCCATGATCCCTGTCTCGTTAGGGCTCGCCTCGGTGCTCTATACGTTCTATCCGCCGCTGATCGGAAACCCGTTTTACTACATCGGAATTGTTCTCGTTGTCGGCGGATCCTGGATATGGGTCGCTCTGATGGCGATCAATCTAGCGAGTTGGAAGCGCTCTAACCGCGGTGTTCCTGTTCCGCTCGCAATGTATGCGAATGTCGCGAGTTCCTGGCTGTGGGGCTGGACGGCAGTTGGCGCGGCACTTGAACTGGTTCTCCAGATCCTTCCCGTCGCGCTCGGGTTCAAATCAACGATCGACGCCGGGCTCGCCCGTGTATTCTTCTCATGGACACTTCATGCAATTGTCTATTTCTGGCTGATGCCGACCTACATCGCCTACTACACGATCGTTCCCAGGGCGATAGGCGGCAAGCTCTACAGCGATTCCATGGCACGCATTTCCTTCGTATTATTCCTTGTCGTGGCAATGCCGATCGGGATCCATCACACGTTCGCGGATCCGCAGGTCGGAGCGGGGTTCAAGTTCATCCACTCGGCGTTCACAGCGATTGTTGCGCTCCCGACGCTTCTGACGGTATTCACGATCTGTGCGTCAGTCGAAATCGCTGGGCGGCTGCGCGGCGGGCGAGGACCGTTCGGGTGGCTGACAGCGCTCCCATGGCAAAACCCAGTTATGCTCGCGGTCGCCTTCTCGTTCATCATGCTCGGCTTCGGCGGCGCGGGCGGCCTCATCAACATGAGCTACCAGTTGGATGCGTCGATTCACAACACCCAGTGGATCACCGGGCACTTTCATCTGATCTTCGGAGGGGCGATCGTCATCATGTATTTCGTCATCGCTTACGATCTCTGGCCTCACCTGACGGGACGGGAAATCCGCAACCTTCACCTGATGAGGGTTCAGCTTTGGCTCTGGTTCGTGGGGATGATTGTCACAACTTTCCCATGGCATTACGTCGGCGTTCTGGGAATGCCACGGCGAATGGCGTTCTTCGATTATACCGATCCGGCGATCGCTCCTGATGCAATCCCGGTGGTCATGTCAGCGTTTGGCGGATTCCTTCTGGTGGTGTCAGCTGGAGTGTTCTTCGCCATCCTTTATAAGAGCCAGCGCTCTCCTCTGTGCGATGCCGGTCCGTATCGTTTCAGCGTCGCCGTCCATCCTCAGACGAAGGTGCCCGTCGCACTCAACGGCCATGCGCTGTGGATTGCCCTGATGATCGGCCTGACTGTAACAAACTACGGTTTCCCCATTGCCCAGCTCACCGTGCGCAGCGACACATCGGTTCCCGCATATTACGTTGGAACACGGAAATGATTGAAGAGCGGCTGTTTTCCTTGAAAAACATCTGGTTCGTCGGGAGCGTCGGAGCTGCGGCCTCGGTACTGGTCGTTTCTGGCGGTCTGGCTTTTCTTGTCCTGCCCTATACAGAGCGTGGAAACCGGATCGCTGGTATATGGGACGCAATATGTAGCGCTGCAGGCGTACCGAAGAAGTCTTCTCAAAGCGAGACGGTGGCATCGCAGACCAAGCTCTCCAGCGTGGTTTTGAATTCCGACATGTTCAAGCACCCGGCACCTGTGTCCATCGGACGAGGTGCCACGCTGGCACAACAATGTGCCATCTGCCACGGACCCACAGGCGTCAGTCGTGCAGACTCTCCCAATCTCGCGGGGCAGTACCCGAGTGTCATCTACAAGCAGCTTCATGACTTCAAAACGGGCGCACGCGTGAACGCCGTCATGAGCCCGTTCCTGGCGTCGATGACCGAGCAAGACATTCTCGACGTCGCGTCTTATTACGCTTTCCTTCCACGGCCTCCCGGATACCATCCGGACACAGCCGAGGTTGCGCCGACCATTGTGGAGAGCGGAGCACCGATGCGCGGCATCGCTCCCTGCGGGTCATGTCACGGCGGCATCGAGAACAAGGCGGGTAGTCCTTGGCTTGAAGGCCAGTCGGCAGTGTACATCAAGGCACAGCTTCACGCGTTCGCTAACGGCTCTCGGACAAATGACATTAGCCTGCAGATGCGAAACGTGGCTCGTCAGATGATTGATAAGGAAATCGACCAGGCCGCGGAATACTATGCGTCGAAGCCGCTCACCGAATCTGGTGAGTGACCACTTCGTTCAACGAGCTACGAGAGCTCGTCGCAGATACTTTCGGGTTTCGGTAATTCGCAGGTCGCTGCTTAGGAGCTCGGTGTCGACGTCGTTGGGAAGAAAAAGGCTGTCCTCCGGTGGCGGGACCGGAGAACAGCCAAACCTGGCAGCGAGGGGGGCCGGGAACGCGGCCGGGAACGGGCCGCTTTCGAAGCGGTGGGAGGGGAGCCACTTGCTTCGAAACTAATGTACCTTGGCGTTGCGACAGAAGATTGAAGAATTCGTCGAGTAATTTTACGCAAAGGACTCAGTTTTCCCCTTTTTACGCGACAGCGCGTGCCAGGGCGCAACGCGACCAGAGCTGATGCAGAGCACTAACCAGATGATCGATATCCGCATCCGAATGCAGCGGTGTCGGCGTGATGCGCAGGCGCTCGGTCTTTTTCGGCACCGTCGGATAGTTGATCGGTTGGACATAGACGCCGCAATTGTCGAGCAAGAGATCGGAGATCCACTTGCACTTGGAGGCATCGCCGACGATCACCGGTACGATATGACTCGGATTGTTGAGATGCGGAATGCCGTTCTTGTCGAGCAGATTGCGCAGCCGGCGGACACGTTCCTGATGGGCGAAGCGTTCCACCTGGCTTTCCTTGAGATGCCGGATCGAGGCAACCGCACCGGCAGCAAGCGCTGGCGGCAGCGCCGTCGTGAAGATGAATCCGGACGCAAACGAGCGGATGAAATCGCAAAGCGCCGTGGACGCAGCAATATAACCGCCCATCACGCCAAAGGCCTTGCCAATCGTACCTTCGATCACCGTCAGGCGGTGCATCAGGCCTTCGCGTTCAGCGATGCCGCCGCCACGGGCGCCGTACATGCCGACAGCGTGCACTTCATCGAGATAGGTCATCGCGCCATACTTGTCGGCCAGATCACAGATTTCCTTGATCGGCGAAATATCGCCGTCCATCGAATACACCGATTCGAACGCGATGATTTTTGGCGCACGTGGATCGGCGGCCTGGAGCTTGGCTTCGAGGTCGGTGAGTGAATTGTGCTTGAAGATGACCCGCTCGCACTTGGAGTAGCGGATGCCTTCGATCATCGATGCGTGATTCCCGGCGTCCGAAAAGACGATCACACCGGGAATCTTCGAACAGAGCGTGATCGGCAAGTTCGCGCTCGAGAAGAACGTGATAGTGGTTGGTGCCCGAAATATTCCGGGTGCCCCCAGCACCCGCGCCACACTGGTCGATGGCGAGTTTCATCGCCTCGGTGACTTTGGGGTGCTGGCCCATGCCAAGATAGTCGTTGGAACACCAGACGGTGACGTCCTGTTTCTCGCCGGCCGAATTGTAGCGGGTCGCCTTGGGGAATTGTCCGCTCTGGCGCTCCAGATCGGCAAAAACGCGGTAGCGGCCTTCCTGATGCAGGCCGTCCAGCTCGCCTTTAAAGAAACTCTCGAAATCCATTGGCCTGGTCTTATTTGATCGCAACACTTTTTAAATGATGCAAACACAACGCGCTTGGACGATTGGGCCAAAAACATCTTGTTCAAGACACCAGCACAGCACGAATATGCGAGCCAGCCATGCCGCGTCTTGGGGACCTGCATCTCGGTCGCCATAGGTTTTGCGCTGCAAAATCACTAAACATTCGCTGATGACAAAGCGCACTGTGCAATTCGGTTCGCCTGGCCTAAATAACTACAAATATTTAGATAATTTCGCCGACCACCGGTAGGTTCGAATTGGTTCAAGGCGAGCGAGTGGAACCAGAGTTTAATGCCGAAATTATTTCGGTTGAATCGGATGGACAACGTGCTGGCGATCTTAAATCAAGCCTAACGCGCGCAGTCTCTTTGCCAATTCTCAGCGACGTCGGCCACGCTTCTCTGCTTCGTCATCATAGCCAGGTGGCTTTGTTTTTACCCAATTGACGAACTTCTGTATCGCGGGGTCCTCGAGAATAGCTGAGACCGTGGAGAACTTCTTCGCCAACTGGGCGTCCGTGAAGGCTGCATGTATGTGGCTATGGCATATCCGGTGCAAAGGCACCTTGATCTTGCCACCCTTGCTCCTGGGAACAAGATGGTGGTCCTCGATCTGGTCGTCAGGTATTACCCGCTCGCAGAGCGTGCAGATGACTGGCTCCGGCTCGACATCTTGCGAAGCAAAATCGTCTCTGTTCTTGCGTGCCATCGATTTGGTGTCTCTCTATCGGCTGTCAGGCTGCGTCCGCGCCGCTTCGATAGACCATCCCTGGCATGCCGACAACACCAAGCCGGTTTCAACAAGGCACTGGCGTTTGTATCGGAGTAATAGAGGGGAGTAAGGACGATAAGCTCGATTAGTCGATCCTCGAGACACGCGATAGGGAATTACACAATATTGCCGATGAGTTGCGGCCTACGCTTTGGTTTCTATTGGGCCCACATCTGTTCTTGGCGAGCGGATGAGCACCGATCAGACCAAATTGATCACCACGTCGATATTGTTGCGGGTAGCTTTCGAATACGGGCAGGTCTGATGAGCCGCATTGACGATCGCCTGGGCAACATCATCGGCCAACCCGGGCAAACTGACGTTGAGCCGCGCCAGCACCGCAGCGACCTTTGGCGTTCGTCGCATTTTCGCCAACCGACGGCGTTGGATCACGATCCTGGCCTTGCCCCTAAGCTTCTCGACCGCATCGGCAAAGTCCGACGGGCTACCTCGCCCCGCATCGTTGTCTTTGCCAGCCAGCGCCAACAGCGCCGCCCCGATTGAACCCAAATCTGCGGAGTAGGCAGCAAGAAATGCAAGCTCGACCGTTTCCTCCGGACCTGGTCGTAATCCTTCAAGAAAGGACAGCGCGGGCCAGCTATCGATCGCCGCGCTCACTGTGCTGCCGCCAGATCGTTCAGCAGAGTTCCAACCTGCTCCCAACGATGGTGCAGCGGGGTCGCGAGCCCGTGCTCATCACCCGACCACTCCAAGCGACGAGTTCGCCCGTTCGGCGTTCGTGCAAGCCGCGCGCGCGTGCCTTTTCTCGCCTCCGCCGCCTCATAAGAGTCGAAGAGCACGTCCGCATGCCGGGACCCATCCTCCAACCACGTCTTCGTCGCACACAAGACGGCTCTCAGCTTGGAAGGCAGGCTGCCGATGTCGGCTTCGAGCGCGTCGACATCGAGCTTCCTGGCGGTCGCGCCGTGCGTGTCCACGATATTAACGAGATGCTCGCGATGGCGCGACGATATCGGGCGCTTGTCCTCCCGCTCGAACATAGATTCCAATAGGGCGTCGTAAATGGCACGACCGATACCTGCCAAACTAGCCGCCTGCTCGGCCCGAATGAGCGCCGGACGATCCGGTCCCGCAATCGCCCTGACTTCCGCCGACCACATCCTGTCCGGGG
This sequence comes from Rhizobium sp. Root1334, assembly GCF_001426665.1. Taxonomy (GTDB): domain Bacteria; phylum Pseudomonadota; class Alphaproteobacteria; order Rhizobiales; family Rhizobiaceae; genus Pararhizobium. The sequence goes on from NZ_LMEY01000005.1 coordinate 93,664, forward strand.
CGGCGACACCAGTTCGCACCAGTCGCGCCAGCAGAGACAATTCATGGTCATTCGGGCGTCGCAACGCAGAGAGTTTTTCCTGGAGGAAGTCCGCCTCATCACGTTCAAGGTCAGGCGTGATAGGGCCCTCACGCCAGTTATCCGGACGCGCTGGTAGGCCGATAAATAGCGGATCGAAGCCGAACAGGCCTGGCCGTCGTCATCAGTTGTTGTGCCGATGGGACGAAGCAAACGGTGCGCTTGGCTGCGCGTGATGGTTTTCCCGTTCAGCCTTGGCCTGAGCACGCCCCATACAGCCAAAGCATTCCAGTAGACCGTTGATGGTGGCTGGCTTGATGGCTTGGGAAAAACGGGCCTGCCTATCACGCCTGCACCAGCCAGGCGCCCTGCAAGCTCGCACTCGCGATCACGAAGTGCGCGCGTTGCCGCCGGCCCCGTCAGACCTGCCAAATCTTCGAATAGCCAAGGGACGATAATCGCGTAACGCGCTCTCGTATGCAGCACAGATGTGCCGGGAAAGAACCGGTCTGCATAACTCTGATGGATTGTCAGAAAGCCGATCTCATCTCTGACGCCTGTGGATTCTTCATCCATCTGCGCTTTCGCGCGCTCCAAGGCATCGCGCGAAAGATACGACCACCCCAGCGATGGCTCCACGCCTTGTGGGCGCCTCACGCGTTCGCCCCGCTGAGGCCAGCGCATCGCTCAATGGTGATGGCGGTCACTTTATCATGCGCGAACCTAGCAGCTTCGGCCTCACCGGCGAACGCGGGCAGGTGAAGCGTCTTGGCGCGCTCGGACAGTCGCCCGGCAAGTTCGCTCATAGCCGCCTCGGCGTCACCGACCGTCAGACCGATCGTGCGCGCCAGCGCGAGGAAATCCTGCCGCGTCAGCCGATCATCCTTGCCGTTTAACTTCAACGCCATCCGGTCACCGCCAAGCCCCGGAAAGACACGCGTGGTGACGGCGTCATAGAGCGGCGCGAAACGCGCAGTCGTAAAAGCCTTGGCGCCTGGGTCAGCCGTCTTGAGCATCGCGAGGTTCTTCAGGTGCATATCGCCGTCGGCAATCAGCCAGGCGAAGACCGCGCGGCGGAACAAGATGTCGAGGTCGGCGACCGAATCTGTCGAAAGCGGGCGCAGACCCCGCGCCATGCGCTCGATCGTGCCATCATATTTCGCGGCGGCCGGCAGGTCCAAAATGGAGCAAAAGTCCTCCAGCGCCAGACGCCGCTCATCCTGCAGACCACGCCGAATGTCGAAGCGCTCGACCACCAGAGCCGGCGACATGCCATCGGGCATCTCAAGCAGGGCCGCGTCCGGCACCTCGAACCTGGCCGCGCGGCCAAATTCCAGGCAAAGCCACTCGACAATCGGCAGCATCTCGAAGCCCGCCGTGCCGGCGGGCTTGAGAATATGGGTGAACGGCTGGTCGATGGCTGGGACGAGAGCGCCATCCGGCATCAGGCTCATCGGAGCCTTGATCTGGACGCCCGACAGGCGCGGCGTTTCGGCGCGCGCGAAGATGCGCGCCAGGTTCTGCTCGAATGTCTCCTCGATCTCACCGCGCGCTGGGCCAACGTAATGGCCGGTAAAGCGGCCTGCATCGACGAAACCGGCGAGCGTCGTGGTAAGAATATCGGCAGGCAACGCCGCCAGCTCGTCGCGGCCCTCCACGATGACGATATTGGACATGTAGCGTCGCCCGCGCCGCAACGCCTCGCGTTCGTCGCGCTCGTGAAGGACCTGGGCAAGCCAGCCCTCCGGTAGCAGCGACTCGATGAAGGCCGGCAACTTACCCGGCGTCGTCTCGCGAACCAGTACCGGGCCCGTGCGCCTTTGAGGCTTCCAGCGCCACTCGAAACCGTCATGGGTCAACCGGCCCAGTGGATTGCCATGCCACGCGACCAGGAGATCGAGCGCCGCCTTGTTGACCGGGGTCTTGGCGGCGCCCGGCTGAGCTAGCAGGAAGCGTTCGGCGCCTTCCCCCTCGCGGTACCATTCATTTTCACGCGCCAAGGCCCAGACGGCATCGGCCGCAGTCTGGGGCGTGCCATGCTCCTCCACCAGACGCGCCGCCATTTGGGCGCGCATCTCGGCAGTGACGGCGCTGGCATGCTCGCTTCGCAGTCGAAAGGCCTCAAGAAATCGCTGACGCGGCGAGGATATGTCGACCCGCAGCTCTCCCAGATCGTCGCCAATCACCGCAATCGCCGTCGAGGGGTGCGCCGGCGCTTCGTTCTGGACGATCTCCAGGGTCCGCAGCCGCGTGCGCTGATTACGACGCCCGCTGATGAACAGTCGCCCGTCCGGGGTCGGCGCCAGGAGAACCGCGCTGGCAGACGACAGATAAGCGTTGGGGTATAGATAGTGCGCGATGCGGACGGCATGACCCAGGATGGCCACCTCGGCGTCGGCGTCATGATCGGCATAAACGCCGCGAACGAGCTGGACGAGTTCGCCGGCCTGGGCGCGCTGATGCGCGCGTTTGGCGTCGATTGTCTCTCCGACCAAATGGATAGCCATAGGATTATCTCGCATCTCAGATGCGCGTTAATACCACCTCCTCCGCTAAAAAGCAAGAATTATCACGCACCTAAGATGCGTGATAATTCCGCCACAAGCCCGGGGTGGAGCGCGTTGATGAGGCCGCATCAACGCGCTCCAGGACAATCGTGCCGCCAAGCGGCACGCAGCCAACCCTATGACGGCTGGCCTAGCGGGCTCCGAGCGGGTTCGCCGCCGCCACCGTCCTTGATCCGCCCCACACGACGGCTTCTCCGACGGTCCCGGCGCTTATGGGTCCCGGTCCCCAGGCGGCTGCAGGACCAGCTGACGCGGGCGCAGATCGACGACACCAACGAGAAGGCCAAGACGAGCCGCGACGGCGCGGCCAAGGCCGTGCGCTTCGCGTGGAGCCACATCCTCTTTCCGGTCAAGACCGAGGCCACGATCGCCGGCGCGGCATTCGACCTGGACCATCTGTCAATCTCCTCGAAAGACCGTGCCGCGATCCCGGCAGCCGTCTATGAGAAGGCAAAGAACGACGGCATCGCTAAGGAAAGACTGGGTCCTGATGCGTTGTGGCTTCATCTCAAGCCGCTTTGGTCCGACGAGCGGCCGCACCTCGGCATCAGCGAAATCGCCGATTGGTTCGCCTCGTTTGTGTACCTTCCCAAGGCGCGCGACCGCGTGGTCTTGGAAGGCGCGATCCGCGACGCGCTCGGCAAGCTAGATCCAGCCTTCGGATATGCCGATCGCTTCGATGAAGAGGCCGATGCTTATTTCGGCCTGGCTTGGGCGAAGACCCCGCCAGAGCTTTTTCCGGCATCCGCCGTCTTGGTCCGCTCCGATATCGCGCTGGCGCGCACGCGAGAAACCAATGCGCCCGCCACGACTTCTGCCGACGGAAAGGTGATACTCCCAGGTGAGGCGGTTCCTCCCGAACAGAGTTCTGTAAGCAATGCCGGAAGGGGAGAAGCCAGCAAGCCGCGACGCTTCTATGGCTCTGTCGAACTCGACCCCACGCGCCCCGTGAAGGCGTTTGACGCCGTTCTCAACGCTGTGGTCATGGAGCTACAACGCACCCAGGGCGCCAAAGTGAAAATCACCCTAGAGATCGAGGCGGAAACCGAGGGCGGCTTTGACGAGGCCGACGTCGGCGTGGTGCGAGACAATGCTCGCCAGCTCAAATTTCGTGCGGATTCGACAGGCTCGAATGAGCAGCGCGTAGCACGATACCAAAGGTGGCAATGTGCGGGTTTGGTGGAATTGGTAAACGCGCTGGATCCGGTACCCAGTTCCGTAAGGAGTTCCGGTTCGACGCCGGCCACCCGCACCATCCCTTGAGAACCGGACGCTGCGCTTTATAATGCAGAGGCCACAAATTCTAATCTTCTCGCGTGCGCCACTGCGATACAAAGCTATGGCTGCCAATCGTGGGCGATCGCTCGCCGCGCCGGCTATTCTGCGGTTCGCGGAGCAATTTCTCCCAGCGATCACGCGCTTGGCAGAACCGTTGCGCTGCATGGCGCCGACGGTTATTAACGACCGGTCGATGCCGACAAAAGGGATTTGCTACCCGTAATTAACCCCGTGAGATTGAAATGAGCTGCTGACGAAGCCAAAGGGATCCGGCATCGCCTTGTGTTCGCGCGTGCCAGAGCATCTGATAGCCAAAGCCCTCTATGTCGAGCGGCGGGCGGAAGCTGATCAACCGGTGGGCGGATGCCAACTCGCGGGCCGCTCTTTCGGGGAACGTCAGGACGAAGTCGGTTTTGGACGCAACCACCGCTGCAGTTGCAAAATAAGGCAGCCACATTGCGATCCGGCGGGATCGTCCGAGCGCCGCGAGCCGATCGTCCATTTCGCTTGTGCGACCGCCAAACACACTGACGAGAATGTGCGGGTAGTCGAGAAAAGCATCGAGATCCAATCGGCCGTTTCTGAGGCGATCTTGAAGCGAGTGGCCTTTTCGCACGAACGAAAGGTAGGTTTCCCCAAAGAGGTTGGCCCGCTGCAAATCGTCCGGCACGGGCTCATCGCTGTAGAGAACGATATCCACATCGCCGTTGGAGGCGCGGCGGAATGCCTCTTGCGAGAACGGCAGCACCTCAATGCCGGCGTTGGGCGCTTTTGCGGCAAAGACGGCAGCAAGCGACGGCAGGAGGGCGATGGCGCCATAGTCGGTCGTGGCGATGCGAAAGATGCGATCGCTCGTCTTGGCGGAAAACTCCTGCGCCTTAAGCAGGTCGTCGATGTCATCCAGCAATTTGGAGATCGAGTCCGCCAAGGCCTCGGCCCTGGGCGTTGCAAGCACCCCTCCCGCGCCTTTGATGAATAATTGATCTGCGAAAACATGACGGAGCCGGCCAATTGCCCGACTCACCGCCGGCTGGCTCATGTTGAGCTTTTGAGCGGCAAGAGTGACGTTTCGCGTTTGCAAAACCGCGCGCAGGACGACGAGCAGGTTGAGGTCGAGTCGACGTAATCCGGATGAAGCCATAGTATATATCCACATGATGCATTGGACGCATCATCGCGCCTGCTTCATTCTCCGTCTAGTGATTTCGAACGGAAAGAATGAGATCGTCATGCAAAATGATCGCACCCATGACGCCATGCGGCGGCGGCTCTTGCAGGCGATGGCGGCTCTGCCTGTCGCAGTCTCGGGACCGCTTGCGCTCTTTCCCGCAAAAGCAAGAGCAGAAGGATTTCCGAGCATGACAAGCATTGCTTCCATGGCGTCGAGCGCGGGCGCCTACCAAATCGAACGCGTCAATTTTGAAAGCGCCGGAGTACCGCTGATCGGTCTCCTGTTCACGCCGACGGCCACGCAATCTCCGATGCCCGGCGTCGTTATCATCGGACCATTCGGGTTCGTCAAAGAGCAGTCGCCAATGGAATATGCGACGAGACTTGCTCGAGACGGGTTTGCCGCGCTGATTTTCGATCCTCGTTTCGGCGGCGAAAGCGGTGGAGAACCGCGCCGTTATGAGAGTCCCACGGCGAAAATCGCGGACATCAAGGCCGCGATCTCCTTCCTCGTAGCCCGCCCGGAAACTCGCAAAGATGGAGTCTTCGCGCTCGGGATCTGCCAAGGATCCTCGGAGATGATCGCAGCGGTGTCGGACGATGCCAGAATCAAAGCTTTGGCGACGGTCTCTGGCCAGTATCTCTACAGGGAGAATCTGAAAGGGTTCTTTGGCGGCGGCGGGCCCACTCTTGACGCGCGCATCGCCCGTGGCCAGGCGGCAAAGGCCAAATTCGAGGCAAGCGGCGAGGTCGACTACACGCCGGTGGTGAGTTCGGACGACAAGAGCTCTGGTCTTCCGTGGCCCGAGATTTACGACTGGTATCACCCCTGGACGACGTCCAAGTGGGGCGAGCCCAGCCGCTGGGAAAATCGCTACACGACCATGAGCGACGCCGAGGTGTGGACGTTCGATGTCGATGCCTATGCCGTCAAGCTGCAGTTGCCGACGCTGATGATTCACGGCGAACGATCAGACGGCTTTGTCGCAGCGGTCCAGCACGTGTTCGATAAGGTGCCGGCCAAAGACAAGAAACTCGTCATCGTCGAGGGGGTATTTCACACTCGGTTCTACGACGATCCGCTGGTGATCGAACCAACCGCGGCCGAAGTGGCGCAATGGTTCAAGTCCAATGTCAAGTCGGAGCGAGGCTGATCATGCGGAAGATTTCCATTGTCTTGGCCCTTTCCGCTTTTGTCGTTGCGCCGGCTCACGCGGCCAAATCCTGTCAAAGCCCGGGAACTCCATCCGAGAACATCACCTTGGTGAAGGGCTTTTATGAAGCCTTCAACACTCCTTCGAAACCGATGCTCGACGGCATTCTCGCGGATGATTGGGTGGATGTACCGCTGGCGCCTGGCCAGGGGCCAGGCCGCGAAGGGATGAAAGGTGCGCTCGACGGGTTACTCGCGTCGTTCCCGGATTTCCACGTCAAGAATGAAGACTTCATCGCCGCTGGCGACAAGGTTGTCGTCCGCTCGATCATCACCGCGACGCAACGTGGCGCCTTCGCCGGCGTCCCCGCGACGGGCAAACCCCTCAAAATCATGGCGATCGACATACATCAAATCTGCAACGGCCGGGTCTTACAGACTTGGCACCTGGAGGATTGGCTGAGCGCCCTTTTCCAGATCGGCGCGATGCCGCCGGAATTGTGAAATCTGACTAGTGGACGAGCCATTGGACCCCTATCAAAGTATTCTCGATGCGACGGCAAGACATCGAAGCCAGCATCATTGCAAAGCCTTTCCTTTTGGAGACGGTGCCTCGTTGGGCGTCCTGGCAGCGGCCGCCGCCGCGCACCGGATCGTCGAATGCGGGACAGCACTCGGATACACCGCGTGCTGGTTCGCGAGAGGAAGCGCGGCGGCACGCATCGACACGATCGATTTCGACGAGCAGCATGTCCGGCTGGCCCGCGAGAGTATTGCGGCTGCCGGCTTCGGCGATCGGGTGACCGTGCATCACGGAGCCTTCGAGGATGTCCTGCCGAAGCTTGCTTCCGGGTACGACATTGCGTTCTTCGATGGTTTTGCGCCCTCGCTTCAGGATTTGGATTTACTTAGTTCGTTGCTCCGTATCGGCGGAATTTTGATCAGCACCAATCTTGGGCTCGGCGGCCGCGAGACCGCTCAGTATCGTGAGATGATCGGCGACCCTGCAAATTGGATGACGAGTTTGATGGCAGAAGGCGGACGAACCGCCGTCAGCGTCAAGCTCAAGGCCTGAAAGAGACCACTTATGTATGCAATCACGGGCGCTAATGGACAAACCGGCTCTGCAACAGTGCGCCATTTACTCAGTAAAGGCGCCTCAGTTAAGGCGATCGTGCGCAAACCAGATCAAGTCGCGCGCTGGATCGACGCTGGCGCTGAGGTCGCTGTCGTCAATCTACTTGACACAGATGCGCTCGCCAATGCGTGCCGCGGTGCGCATGGCGTCTATCTCATAAACCCACCCGCATACGGCGAACCGGACATCTTCGCGCACTCCGCGCGGGTCCACGCGTCGCTGATCGCCGCGACTGAGACCGCTGACGTTTCGCATGTGGTCGCATTGTCGTCGGTGGGTGCTCAGCACGCCGATGGCACCGGCAATATCAGGACGACCCACGATCTGGAGCATCGGCTAGCGCGGTTCAAAGTCCCGGCGACAATCGTGCGCGCCGCGAATTTCATGGAAAATTGGAGTTGGTCGCTTCAGCGCGTTACCTCGGAGGGCATTCTCACATCGATGTTCTCGCCGGTTTCGAAGCGTCTGCCGATGGTTTCCGTCGCGGACATCGGGAGAGTTGCGGGCGAACAGCTACTGGCGGGTACTGACGCGCCGTCGCTGATCGAGCTTCATGGGCCGAAGGATTATTCGCCGAACGATGCCGCCGCCGCTCTGAGCGAACTTGTCGGTCGCCCAGTCGAAGCCGTTCCCGTGCCTGATAATCAATGGAGCGCCATCTTCGCCGAGGCAGGGTTCTCACCGAACGCGGTCGAGGCCTTCTGCGAACTGTATCGCGGGTTCAACAGTGGGCATACTGCGTTTGAGAGCCGGGGCGTCACAATTCGTGGCGAAACGACACTCTTGGAAGCGTTACGCGACTTGATAATTTCCAAGTAAACTGGCAGCAAATGTCAATCGTGCATCTGTATTGTGCGAACTAGAAAGTTGGAGAATGGCGAAACCCGGGCAACGCCGATTGGCGATTTTATCGTGCGATTTCAGCATGGGCATCGTTAGTGCTAAACCTGACCTCCATCTTACAAGTGATTTGCGTTTCGGAGCAACTGAGTTTTCGACGAGCGGCGGCGATGCTTTGCGTTCCGAAATCCGCTGTGAGCCGTCGCGTTCGCAACCTTGAAGACGAACTTGGGGTCTCACTTTTCGAGCGGCATAGTGGAGGCGTGCGCACCACCGTAGCGGGCAGTCATTCATCGACCGCGCGAGGAAGGCGTTGCTCGAACTGGATTATGCGGTGAAGGGCGCCAGACGCGCGGGCCGCGGTGCGGAGGAGGGACATCTGCGCGTAGGCACCTTCGCATCGATTGCTTTAGGTTTCGTTCACGGTCTTCTGGCGGCATATTCGGCCGAGCATCCCGACGTCGCGATCGAGGTGGTCGAATGCGCACCTCGGGAGCAGATGGGGCGCATTAAAGAGCGCCGACTCGATGTGGCATTCATCACTGGCATCCCAACATCGCCAGGCTTCGACTTCGAACTATTGTGGCATGAGCGGGTATTTGTGGTCGTACCCGCTGCGCATCCCCTCGCTGCGGAACAAAATGTCGTGTGGTCAACGCTTAAGAACGAGCATTTTATCGTCAGCTCAGATGAGCCTGGCCCTGAGATCCACGATTTTATCGTCAAGCAACTCTCCGAACTCGGTCATCAGCCGAAGGTGGAGCGATACCAGGTCGGTCGCGAGACGCTTAGGCACAGTCGTAGGGCGTCGCGACCGCGACCGAGATCCACTTCCAGCCCTCGGCGGCGATGGTCTCGGCCTCCACCTTCAGCTCGTCGGCGACCAGGCGGTCGAGCAAGGCCACGTCTTCCAGCCAGCCGCCGTCGTCGCTCTGAACAGGTCGCGCATGATGACGCCGCCCGCGTCGGCATAGGCCTCCAGCCCGACCGCTTGTCGGAGGCGCGAACCGTCGTCTCGGTCAGCATCCGGCGGATCTGGTAGGGCTCCTTGCTGTAGGAACGTGCGAGTCCTTCCCAGACCTGTTCCTGCCGGGTGTGGTCCTGGCTGACGGTGAAGGCCATCAGCTGCTCCAGGGTCATGCCGTCTTCGGCATAGAGTTCGAGCAGGTTCTGCGATACCGCGGCGAGCCGCAGCCGCTGCTTCACCACAGCGACCGGCACGAAGAACGCCGCCGCGATATCCTCCTCGGGCTGGCCCTTCTCGCGCATCGCCTGGAAGGCGCGGAACTGGTCGAGCGAATGCAGATCGACGCGCTCTGCATTCTCGGGCAGCGAGTCTTCTTCCGCCGAGGTGGTGGCATTGGCGTCCTTGGGGATGCACGGCACCGGGGCGGTCTTGGCCAGGCGCTTCTGCTTGACGAGAAGCTCGAGCGCCCGGAAACGGCGACCGCCGGCCGGAACCTCGAACATTCCGGTCTCCACGCCATCGGCGTCAAGCACAGGCCGGACGCTGAGGCCTTGAAGCAGGCCGCGCCGCGCGATGCTCTCGGCCAACTCCTCGATCGAGACGCCGGCCTTCACACGCCGGACGTTGGGCTGGCTCAGCACCAGCTTGTTGAAGGGGATGTCGCGCGAGGACGTCGAACTGGTCGAGGTGTTGTCAGACCGTTTCGGCCGCCAGCCGCCGCTTCCCGACTGGGTGTATAACGGCGCGATCATCGGCCTGAAGGATGGGGAGAATTCCTTTTCGCGG
>NZ_LMEY01000006.1 GCF_001426665.1 Rhizobium sp. Root1334
GATTTCCGGTAGGGTCGGGTTGCTTAGAACCAACCTGAAGGACACCACCGATGACCGACGATATGATGAACCTGCGTTCGCTTGTTGAGAAGAGCGCAGACGCAGATTTGCTGCGCGATATGATCGGCTTTGCCGCCGAGAAGCTGATGGCACTGGAAGTTGGCGCTGCGACCGGTGCAGGCTATGGCGAGAAGAGCGCGCTTCGTGTCGCCCAGCGCAACGGCTATCGTGATAGAGATTGGGAAACGCGAGCCGGAACGGTGGAGCTGCGTATTCCCAAGCTGCGGACAGGCAGTTACTTCCCAAGCTTCCTCGAACCCCGTCGCATGGCCGAGAAGGCTCTGACAGCGGTTATCCAGGAGGCTTATATCCAGGGTATCTCGACACGCTCGGTCGATGATTTGGTCAAGGCCATGGGCATGTCGGGCATCTCCAAGAGCCAGGTCTCACGACTTTGCGAGGAGATCGACGTTAAGGTCAAAGCCTTCCTCGACCGACCCATTGAAGGCGAATGGCCATACATCTGGATCGATGCCACTTATCTGAAGGTGAGACGCGGCGGTCGTATTGTTTCTGTCGCAGCCATCATCGCTGTCGGCGTCAATGCCGATGGACGCCGGGAGGTGCTTGGGTTGGAGATCGGCACATCCGAGGCCGAGCCGATCTGGACGGAGTTCCTGCGCAAGCTGACGCGCCGGGGTTTGAGAGGTGTGAAGCTCGTCGTCTCCGATGCCCATGAGAGCATCAAGACGGCCGTTAGCAAGGTGCTGAATGCGACCTGGCAGCGTTGCCGGGTCCACTTCATGAGGAANTGAAGCTCGTCGTCTCCGATGCCCATGAGAGCATCAAGACGGCCGTTAGCAAGGTGCTGAATGCGACCTGGCAGCGTTGCCGGGTCCACTTCATGAGGAATGCTTTGGCGCATGCCGGAAAGAGCGGCAGACGCGTCGTCTCCGCTTTCATCGCCACAGCGTTTGCTCAGGAGACGCCTGAGGCCGCCAGCACACAGTGGCGCAGCGTCGCTGATCAGATCAGGCCGAAGGTGCCGAAACTGGCCAGTTTGATGGATGAGGCCGAGAGCGATGTGCTGGCCTACATGACCTTTCCAAAGCAGCATTGGGCCAAGCTTCACAGCACCAATCCCATCGAGCGCCTCAACGGAGAGATTAAGCGACGCACCGAAGTGGTTGGTATCTTTCCCAATGATGAGGCTATCATCCGGCTCGTCGGCGCGTTGCTGCTCGAACAGAACGATGAGTGGGCGGTTCAACGGGCTCGATACATGACGCTGGAAACCATCGGACAAATGAGCGATGATCCTCTCATCAGCTTGCCGGCAGTGGCGCGCTGATACTCATCCGACCCTCTGGGATGAGCCGTGGTCGTCTAAGCTACACCACTCCCTGGGACACGATCGNGCGATGATCCTCTCATCAGCTTGCCGGCAGTGGCGCGCTGATACTCATCCGACCCTCTGGGATGAGCCGTGGTCGTCTAAGCTACACCACTCCCTGGGACACGATCGGGATTGGTGATGAAGCGATTAATATAGTAGCCTTTGTAGTCATCCTGAACATCGACGTAGCGGACACGTGAGCGAAGTTTGACGGTATCGCTGAACGAATGATCCAGATCTGCCCCCAGAACATATTGGTCTCGCTCGAAATCGTTCCATCCCCGTTCACCGGTGAACAGATCGCGGCTGATGAACTTCCCATCTGGGCCGGGAACGACCGTGCCGATATATGGCAAGGGTTGATAATCGGGAACTCCACCGTCATGCTGATACTGGCCGTAGAGCGTGACCGACGTCTGATCAGTCGGCTCGAATGTCAGGCTTGGCGCAGCAAAGGCACGGTTGCTCTTGGTAAAATCAATCTGGTCATCACCGCCCGTCACAAGACCTGTAAACCGGTAGAGCAGAGTCTGGTCCGAGTTGACGGGACCACTGAAATCGACGCCGACTTCCTTCTGATCATCACTGCCATAGCCGACTTTCACCTCATGATACGGTGTGCTCAGAGGTTTCTTCGTGACGAGATTGATGATGCCACCCGGCTGGTTCTGTCCATAGAGAACCGAAGCGGGACCTTTGAGAACCTCAATGCGCTCCAGCCAGTACGGATCGATCTGAAGCGCGCCGCCGAGGCTACCGGCATATGGCAGATAGGCGCCGTCGAGATAGAGGGGGGCCGGCGCAAAGCTCCGGGACGTAATTTCATCGGCGATCTGGTTGGCGTCGGTAAAACCATTGACGTTTATCCCCGGCGTGTAGCGAAGCGCTTCCGTAACGCTGACAGCGCCTCGAGCGGCGACTTCGTCTGCGGTCACCACATTGATCGTCTGAGGGATTTTTTCAATTGGAGTGTCGGTTTTCGTACCCGTGCCCGAGCGTTCTGCGACAACACCATCGACATGGCCCCAGGCATTTTCTCCGCCCTGTACCGTAATCGTCTGCAGCGGTGTCGCGCCTTCAACCGCGACCGCGTCCGACGCCTGTGCCGGGTTGGTGACCGTCACACTCTTTGGACCGGTAAAACGGTATGTCAGCCCCGTATTGGCAAGAAGACCCCGCAATGCCGCCTCTGGAGAAAGCGGACCGCTGATACCCGCAGTGTTCAGTCCGTTGGCGACAGCACTGTTGTAGAGAACCTGGATGCCGCTCGCAGCGCCGAACCTCGTCAGACCGCGATCAAGCGAGCCGGCGGGAATAGAATAGCTGATGCTTTCCTGTGCGAAGACCATCGAGGGGGCAATGACAAGAGCCGCAAATGCGATGGAGGCCGACAGGCGTGCAATCCGCCATTTGTATGCCATCTTGCCGTGATGGTCTTGCCTTCCGGCGATGAACTGCCCCATGCCAATGTCCCCAATGCAATCGTCGCTGCGCCGTCCATTGACGCGGCCTCTATTGGGGAAAACGATCCGGATCCACAAACCCGAAATTTTTTCTCAAGTTTTTTTGTAGAAAAGCGTGTTGGCTATCTGAGCAATACAATGCCGCCGATCAGGCTGACAGGGCGAACCTGTAGTGTCTCTTCCAGATGCGCCAGGATTTCTTCGGGACGATCGAGATGAAACACACCGGACATCCGGCGCAAGCGCAGATTACTGCTGGCAATCATCACTTTGCCACGGCGATGGCGGTTGAGGTCCGACACCACGTCGGCCAGCGACCGGTCCTTGAAGATCAGCAGTCCCCGCCGCCACGCCGCGGCCGTTTCGGCATCGGTTGCCACTTTTTCGCCGAGCCCGGCCTGCGAATAGCTGATGCCTTCGCCGCCGGCGAGATCGCTGTTGGCCAGACATTGCACGTTGATATGTCCCTGAAGACATTCGACTGAAACATCGTCTTCGCCATGCTTCACCGAAAAGGACGTACCGGTTGCCGTCGTGTTGCCGTTAGCGGCGGTCACCACAAAGGGCCGGGCAGCGTCAGGAACGACATCGAAGACGGCCGCGCCTGATGTCAGCACAAGGTGCCGCGCCGATGGAGAATAATCGAGGGAAAGGGTCGTGCCACCGTCAAGCGTCGTCATCGAACCATCGGGTAATTCAACCGTCCGCTGCTCCCCTATCGCGGTGGCGTAATCCGCCATCATGGCGTTAACCGGCGGCAGAAATCCGAGTTCCGACAGGACTATACTAGCACCGGCCGCACTGGCCGCAAGACTTCCAGCCGCAAGAAAGGAACGCCTCGTCAAGGTTGCCGCAGATGGCTTCGTGACCTTGGCAAGCGCTGGACCGAGATTCTTCCACAGCCGAGCCGATTGCTGGAAGGCCTGCTCATGCGCGGTGCTGCGGGAGCGCCAGCGCAACAGCGCCTCTGCATCCTCCGTCGTTGCCGTACCGGATGTAAGGCGGACGATCCAGGCTGTCGCTTCGCGCTTGAGAGCTTCGAAATTATCGTCCAACTTCCGCTCCCTTCCCTATGCGCGTTCGTGACAGGATGCGTATACCTGCTTCTAAAACTATCAACGATTGAAAAACGAAAAGCCGAAATGTCAGGCCCGGTTTATTGTTTCAAGCCGCTCGCTGCAATAGTCGACCGCTTTGCGGATTTCCAGTTCGACAGTGCGGACGGACACGCCAAATTCCGCAGCGATATCGGCATGGCGGCGCTGCTCAAGCCGGCATGCTACCAGCATTTTTCGCTGGCGTTCGGGGAGTTCGTCCATGATATGCATCAGGCAACGGATCTGATCCCGGTCTTCGATCTGCTTCTCCGGTCCCGGCTGTTCGTCTGGAACAGACAGCAGGATATCGATGTCGCCGGAGGTTAGCTTGCGCTTTTGTCCCCGGTCGTGATCGACCGCGAGGGTTCGCGCGATCCGCATCAGGTAGGGCACGGGCGCGGTCAAGGCCGCAGCGCCGTTGCGGGCGAGCTTGATCCAGGCTTCCTGCGCCAAGTCGTCTGCATCGGCGTGCGAGCGCGTTCTGCTGATGAGGTACCGCTTGATCCGGCGTTCATTGCGCGCGAAAGCGGCCACGAGCTCGTCGTCGTAACTTGCCATCCCTTCGCTCCTGCCGTCTGCTCGCAATTGTTTTCGACGCAATACCGGTTTGACGATCGGCTGACAATAGTGGAGTAAAGAAGTCATATTAAAAGATTCGGGATGGCCGTTCGTGTTCTCTGCGAACGGCCCGCCGCCTCGAGCAAGCCGCCCTCATCGGACCCGATTTACAGCCCGCCGATGAAGGAATTTGGGAATAGACCGGCACCCGTTCCGCAAGAACCCGACGATCATGGCTGACAAGAAACACTGCGGCACCTCTGCCGGCAATTTTCCCCAGCAGATCGAACGCCTGATATTTTGGAAATGTGCCGGCCAAGCTTGCCGGCTCGTCGCCTCCCGATACGAAGATTTGCGGTATTTACTCAGATGAAAATCGGCCTTGCCGTTGCGAACTTAGGGATGACCGGGTCCGGCCATCGTTCCATGGCCGTAAGGCGAACGCCGGCACATGGCGGCCGGCAAAAAATGTCGGGACGCAGGAACGGGTTCCTGCGTCCTTGATGAGCATTCAGATCGCAACAATCAGATATTGGCAAGCAGGTCGTTGATGCGGCTTTCAGCGCTGCCAAGGGCTTCGTCGATGCTCTTGTCGCCGTTCACAGCTGCACCGACTTCTTCGCCGATGATGTCCTGAATGGCAAACTGGCGCTGGACGGCGCCCGGCAGAGAACGGCCAGTCTCGGCGATCTCCGCAATGTTTTCACGATGCGGCAGTGCCTTGAATTCCGGCATTGCGAAGACGGCCTTGACGGCCGGAAGGTGACCGGTGCGGGCCCACTGGAAGTCGTTTTCGGCCAGGAACTTGAAGAGCTTGCCGATTGCTTCGGTCTGTTCCGGCGTACGGTCCTTGTGCGGCATGACCCAGCTATGGCCGTCGGCATAGGTGCTGTCGCGGCCAGGATAGAGCTGCGGGACCGGGTAAACGGTGTAGCCGCCGGAAAGCGCCGTACCTTCCTTTTCCGACTGGGCAACGAAATCACCGATCAGCCAGGTGCCGTTGACCGCGATGCCGCCGTCGCCATTGGTGAACGAAGTGACGGAGGCCGCATAATCGAGGCCGGTGGTCGTTAGACCTTCGTCCTTGATCTTTTTCATCAGCTCGACGACGTTCTTGGCTTCCGGCGTGTTCAGCGTGATCTTCGTTGGATCAGCGAAGAAGTCGGCATTCTGCTGTTGCAGCAGCGTATAGAGAACGCGGGCATAGGCTGCCGTCTCATTGGCAAGAATTTGCACGAGGTACGGCTTGCCGGTCTTTTCCTTGAACTGCTTGCCTTGGGCGATCAACTCTTCGGCGGACGTTGGCAGAATTGGCGTTCCATCGGCGTTAACAAGGCCGGCCTGTTTCATCAGGTTCAGGTTGACGTGGAAGAGCATGGTCCAGTTGTCGAACGGCAGGCCGAACAGGTGGCCTTCCTTGGTAACGCCGCCCCGGGCCGCATCGGTGAAGCTATCGGGCGAGATGCCCTGGGCGGACAGGACGTCGTCGATCGGGTCGATCAGGCCGCGCGACTGATAGTCGGAGATCGCCGAATAGTGCATCGACACGACGTCGGGTGCTGCACCCGATGCGAGCTGGGCATTGAGCTGGTCGTAGCCCGGCCACTCGACGGTGGTCACATTGACGTCAATATCCGGATTGTCGGCTTCGAACTTGTTGATCAGGGAAGTGATAATGCCGCATTCGCCGACAGCCTTGGAGACGTCTGTCACCTTGCCGTAGTCCGCATCGCAGGCGCCGAAGAAGCGCTGTAGTTCGATCTTGGTCTGCGCCTGAGCCGACGTGGCGCAGGCCAGCGCAATTAACGCTGCCGTGCTGAGTAGAAAACGTCTCATGGTCTGTCTCTCCCTTTGAAAGGGGCTCCCCGCCCCGTTGAAACCCATTGCGGCCATTCCTCCTGGCCGCAGCAATAGTCATTTCACGGCGCCGCCCGAAACCGCGGTCACGATATGGCGCTGGAAAATCACGTAGACGATCAGCACCGGCAGGCTGGCAAAGACCGCCTGGGCACTGAGGAAACCAAGTCCTTCGCTCTGGGCGAAATTGGTCTGCGACGAGGCGATGCCGATGGTGAGCGTGAACATCTCCTTCTTCGTCGCAGAGATCAGCGGCCACCAGTAGTCGTTCCAGGCATGCAGGAAGGTGAAGATGCCGAGGGTCGCCTGGGCCGGCAGCGTCAAGGGCAGCAAGACCTTCCAGAAGATCCGCAGCGGCGAGGCATTGTCGAGAAGGGCTGCCTCGTCGATCTCCTTGGGGATCGCCTTGAAGAACTGGGTCATCAGGAAGACGCCGAAGGCGGACGACATGCCGGGCAGCATCAGCCCGATAAAGGAATTGTGCAGGCCGAACCAGTTGAACATCTGGTGTCGGGCGATGATGACCGCCTGTTCCGGCACGGCCAGACCGAACAGCACGATGACGAAGATCGTGCGCCGGAACGGAAACTCGAGGCGGGCGAAGGCATAACCCGCAAGCGATGCGAGGACGAGCACGCCGGCTGTCTGTCCGATTGCCACCACAAGGCTGTTGAAGAACCAGCCAAAGGCCTGCGACGAGTAGATGATGTTGACATAATTGACGAGCGTATAGGGCAGCTCGAAAACGGATTCCGTTCCGAGCATCAGCTCCTTGTTGTCCTTGATCGACAGGCCGACGAGCCAGGCAACCGGCGCCATCATGACGACAGAGAGGATAATGGCGATCACAAGCAGCGTGCGATTGCCGGTCAGCGCGTCAGGACGGTAGGTCGTTTGGTCCGTCATTCGGAAACCTCCGACTTGCGGCTTGAGATGACATACTGCGCCATCGCCGCGACGAGAATGATCAGGAACAGGAACTCGGATGCTGCAGCGGCCTTGCCGACGTCCCAGCGCACGAAGCCAACCTCATAGATATACATGACGAGCGGACGGGATGTGCCGTTCGGGCCGCCATTGGTCATGATCTGCGCCTGGCCGAACAGCTGGAACTGCATGACGATCTGGATGATCGTCACCAGCATGATGGTGCGGGCGATCGAGGGCAGCGTCACACGTGTCAGCACACGCCAGGGGCTGGCATTGTCGAGCGCTGCCGCTTCATAGAGATCGTTCGGAATCTGCTGCAGAGCGGCGAGGAACAGCATCATTGGCAGGCCGAGACACCACCAGACTGTAGCGACGCCAACGGAGAACAGCGACCAGCCGCTGGTCGACAGGAAATTGACCGGCTGAATGCCGAACTGTTCGGAAATGACGGCCAAGAGACCGTCGCCGGGGATAAAGACGAAACGCCAGATCAGCGTCACGATTGTGACCGAAAGCACGGAGGACGAGAAGAACAGACCACGCAGGAACGAGGTCGTTCGCGTCGTCTTGTTGAGTGCCAGCGCGAGGAAGAGCCCGAGTATTACAAGCGCCGGAACGCTGACGAGCACGAAGATAATTGAGTTACGCAGCGCCTGCAGGAAAACCGGGTCGGCAAGCACCCGGGTATAGTTTCCCAGGCCGACGAAGCGGCCGGGACCGAAAAGATCAACCTTGTGCAGGCTCAGCCACGCGCCCCAAAAGAGCGGGAAAACCAGCAGCACGGCAAAGACGGACAAATAGGGAAGGATGAAGAGGCCGTTGCTCCATTGGCTGCGGCGATAGCTCTCGGCCATGTCAGTCGCCCTCCGAATGGTGAGCGGTACCGGCGGCGTCGAACAGGTGGATGGCGGTGGTATCAAGCGCAATCTGCAGCGTGTCCCCGCCGCGCGCTTCGCTGCGTCCGTCCGTTTCGGCCGTCAGCTTCGTTCCATCCGCCAGCTGGCCATAGATCAGCGTGCGATCACCAAGCCGCTCGACGACTTCGGCCTTGAGCGCGATGCCCGCCTGTCCGGCTGGCAGAACGGTTATATCCTCGGCCCGGATGCCGAGACTTGCCCCCTCAGGCGAAAAGCTTGCCGGCAGACGAAACGCGGCATGGATCTCACCAAGGCCACTTGCGCCGATTGTAACGGTGCGACCATTGGCAGCTACGCTTCGGAGCGGCACGAAATTCATGGCCGGGGAGCCGACGAAACCCGCGACGAACCGGCTTGCGGGGCGCCGGTAGATTTCCATCGGCGTGCCGATCTGCTCAATCTTGCGGTTGTGCATGATGACGATGCGGTCGGCGAGCGTCATCGCTTCCACCTGATCATGCGTCACGAAGATCATCGTGCTGCCGAGACGGGCATGCAACTGGGCAAGCTCAAGCCGCGTGCGGCCGCGAAGGGCGGCGTCGAGATTCGACAATGGCTCGTCGAACAGAAAGGCTTTCGGTTCCTTGACGATAGCTCTGCCGATAGCCACGCGCTGGCGCTGCCCACCCGACAACTTCTGCGGCTTGCGATCGAGAAGATGGGCGATTTCGAGTGTCGCCGCCGCCTGCTGGACACGGCGCTCGATTTCGTCCTTCGGCAGGCCGATGTTCTCCAGGCCGAAGGACATGTTCTGGGCAACCGTCATATGCGGATAAAGCGCATAGGACTGGAAAACCATGGCGACGCCGCGCTTGCCGGGCGGCAGCGTATCGACACGCTGTTCAGCGACAGAGATCGTACCAGCGGTCACGTCCTCAAGGCCCGCGATCATGCGCAGAAGCGTGGACTTCCCGCAGCCTGAAGGCCCAAGGAAGACGACGAACTCGCCTGCCTTGATGGACAACGAGATGTCGTCCAGCACGGCAAGCGCGCCGTAACGTTTGGTAACGTTGGTAATTTCGATCGATGCCGACATGGTTTCTCCTCCCCGTCGTTGTCTGCCTTACGCGCCGAGCCGGATCATCCGGTAGCTCAGCGGCGCGATGGCGGCGACGAGACGGCCTTCGGTAACCGATGCGCCCGAGCCATCCCGTGGCTCGATCGTCTCGGCTCCTGGACCATTGACGGCGCGGAGGTCGTGGCCTTCCATGACCTTGTCGAGGATCACCTTGCGGCTGCCGAAACCTTCGAGAGAGAGATCGAGTTCGATCACTTCCGTCTGGTGACGGTTGACGATGAAGAAGGTCAGCGCGCCATCGTCCTCCGTTTCGACGGCGGAAACGTCCAGATAGGAAACGTCCTTGGCGAAATCGGTCGAATAACTTGGGCAATCAAGCGACAGGTTCAGCGCCTTGCCGCGGCCGTACTTTGACGCATAGGCATAGGGGAAGAACGTCGTCTGACGCCAGGCAGGGCCGCCCGGAACGGTCATGATCGGAGCAATGACGTTGACGAGTTGTGCCAGGCAGCCGACCTTCACCACATCCGAACGGCGGATGAAGGTGTTGAGAATGCAACCGACCTGCAGCACGTCCTCGAAATTGTAGATATCTTCCAGCAGCGCCGGGGCATGTGGCCAGCCGTCATTGCCTTCCAGAACCTTCCGGTCGGCTTCGCGGGAGTGGTACCAGACGTTCCACTCGTCGAAGGAGATATAGACATCCTTCTTCGAGCGCTTCTTCGCCTTGGTGTAGGTGATAACGCCGGCGATGGTGGCGATGTAGTCGTCAAGGCGGGCATTCTGGGCCAGATAGTCCGCCGTATTGCCCGCATGATTGTCGAAATACATGTGCAGGCTGATGTAATCGATGGAATCGTAGGTGTAGTCGAGAACGGTGGCTTCCCAGGCCGGATAGGTCGGCATCTTCGGTGACGAGGAGCCGCAGACCACGAGTTCGATCGACTTGTCGAAGGCGCGCATGGCCTTGGCGGTCTCGAACGCAATGCGGCCATACTCTTCCGCCGTCTTCTGGCCGATCTGCCACGGACCGTCCATCTCGTTGCCCAGGCACCACATCTTGACGTTCCAGGGCTCTTCGCGGCCGTTCTTGCGGCGAAGGTCCGACCACTGGCTGCCGCCCGGATGGTTGACATATTCGAGGAAGGCGCGGGCCGAGTCCAAGCCACGCGAACCGAGATTGACGGCCAGCATCATGTCGGTATTGGCAGCCTCTGCCCAGTCGGCAAATTCGTGGATGCCGACATGATTGCTTTCGGAGCTGTGCCAGGCAAGATCGAGGCGCACCGGGCGCTCTTCGCGTGGGCCGATGCCGTCTTCCCAATCGTAAGCAGAGACAAAGTTGCCGCCGGGATATCGCACGATCGGGACGTTGGCTTCCCGCACGAGGTCAATGACGTCCTGACGCATGCCGTTCTTGTCGGCGGTCGGATGATCCGGCTCGTAGATGCCCGAATAGACGGCCCGGCCGAGATGCTCGACGAAAGAGCCGTAGAGACGTGGATCGATAGTACCGATGACGTAACCGCTGTGTGCTGTGCCGACTGCGCGCATGCTTACCTCCCTGCATATCTGAAAATCAGATATATATCCATTAGTATGATAATTTGCACAGGAAGTTGCGGGCGTCAACCCGCCTTGGAATGGCAAACATGCAATCAGTGGAAAATCAGGTCTTCAGCCGCAGCACGATATCTTGATCATAATTACCAAAGCCTCGCCCGAAGATATTGATTCCACCGGGATTCTTCGCCGTTTCCGGCACCTCGATCCGAAGCCGGATCGAACGGTGTTCCAGCAGGTCGAGATCGGTGAGAGTCGTATCGGAAATCCTGATCCCGTCGATAAACGTGCCCTCTTCAGTCACGCGGAAATATTTGAGAACGCCGTATTGGCTGCCCCGCAGCTTCCACCAGTCGGGCGTGTATTTGCCGCGGCGATCACCGAAGTCACCCGGCGAGGTCCAGGCGCCGATGCCCTTGCCGTTGATGGAGAGCGTGATGTCGGATGGCCAGTTGTCGGAGGTGCCTGGAACCTCGGAAGAGAGTTCCAGCGCAACCTCCAGCTCCTTGACTTCTGCACCCTTGATCCGGGCGTTGTTAGGGAACTGATACTCGACATATCCCATTGTGAACCAAAGCAAACCTGCCTTCATCCGGTCGGGCGTAAGGAATGTGTCGGGGCTATCGAGATAGCCGATGATACCGTCGCGGGAGCACATGCCGCAGGGGGCTGCGACCTCGTAGCCACTGTAGAGGCCAACAGGCATGGCAACTTCGATCACTTCCTGGCCGGTCTTGGCCGGGCTTGCGAAGGACAGGACGATTTCTTCGTGCACGGCATGGCAGACCTTCTGGCTGCCCTTGCGCGCCTTGGAGACCTCGGTGCGGATGAGACCCGCTTCCTCCAGCAGATTCAGGTGAGTCGATGTGGTCGATTGTGGCAAATCGAGCGCTTCGGCAATGTCATTGACGTTGAGCGGGCCGCGGGCGTGCAGCAGTTCCAGCATGGAAAGCCGCGCCGGTGCCGCCAGGCATTTCAGCACCTCCTTCCCGTCCTCCGGGCCAATCATCAGAAATCGCGTGCTCATATATCCCTCTCGAATGCGAAATTGATGTGTATCAGAAAAATAGATATGATCAATCCGCCACGACACGTCTCCGCCGCCCTGCCAGAAGAGTCGTCCGGCGTCCAGCCTCCCTTTTTTGAACAGAAACCCAGCGACACCCGCCTGGCGCTTTCAGCCTCGAAGCAAAGGTTACGAGCGCACTGCTGTATCAACAGCATAAAGAAGCGAGAGAAAACCTTTTCTCACTTGACAGTCGGATTGGTAAAAGGTTTTCTCAACACAACTGAGGGAGGATATTCTGGAGACTGGGGAAGCAAAAAGGAGGATCACGATCCATGACGTTGCCGCTGCGGCGGGCGTCAGCATTTCGACCGCGTCGAAAGCGCTGAACAATAACGGGCGCATGGGAGACGAGACTAGGGAGCGGGTCAAGCGCGTGGCAAGCGAGATCGGCTTCCGTCCGAATGCTCTTGCCCGTGGCCTGCTCAGCAAGCGCAGCTTCACCATCGGGCTGCTGACCAATGACACCTACGGGCGCTTCACGCTGCCGGTCATGGCGGGCGTTTCGGAGGCGCTGGTCGATCACGGCGTATCCGTCTTCCTCTGCGCGATCGAGGATGATCCGGCGCTGGGACAGATCCATGTCGAAGCCATGCTCGACAAGCAGGTCGATGGCATCATCGCCACCGGTAAGCGCCTCGACAGGCGGCTGCCGGTTGACCTTTCCAACCTGCCGGTTCCGGTCGTCTACGCCTTTACCGAAGGCACGCCGAACAGCGTCACCTTCCGGTCTGATGATGCGCACGGAGCAACGCTTGCGGTGGAATGGCTTTTGCAGACCGGGCGTCGGCGCATTGCCCATATCACCGGTCCGAAGGATTTCTTTTCAGTGCACGAACGAGCCGGTGCGTACAGCAAGGCGGCAGGTGGCGGCGAGCCGGTCATGTACGGCGTCTGGTCGGAAAGCTGGGGCCATGAGGCCGTCGCGGAAATCTGGACGAGAACAGGGGAGAAACCCGACGCGCTGTTCTGTGGCAACGACCAGATTGCCCGCGGCGCTGTCGACGCGCTGCGCGAGCGGGGGATCAGGGTGCCGGAAGATGTGTCCGTCATCGGTTTCGACAATTGGGAGATTGTCGCAGCCCAGACACGGCCACCGCTGACGACCGTGGACATGGAACTGAAGGAACTCGGGCGGCAGGCGGGACTGACCGTCCTGGCGCTTGCAGAGGGACGGCCTGTCGAGCCGGGAGTGAGGAAATTGCCATGCCGGCTGGTCGTCCGGCAATCGTGCGGGAGTAACAACCCGAGGGAATGAACAAGGCGCCAGAGGAGATAGCGCCATATTGGGAGGAGTGTCATGATCAAACGTCTATTGGCAGCGACCAGCATCGCCACATTGTGCTTGGTGTCCGGCGCATCGGCCGCCGAAAGAATCGAGATGTGGGTTCGTACCGGCGTCGGCGATGCCTTCAAGAAAACCGTGGAAGCCTATAATTCCAAACACGAAAACCAGGTCGCGATGACCGAGGTGCCGTTCTCGGAACTGGTTCAGAAATACGCGACTGCGATCGCCGGAGGACAAGCGCCGGACGCCCTGTCCATGGACCTGATCTACAACCCCGCCTTTGCGGCGGCAGGTCAACTGGAAGACCTCACGGACTGGGCAAAGTCCCTGCCTTATTTCAATTCCCTATCGCCGTCCCACGTCAAGCTCGGCACCTACCAGGACCGCATTTACGGGCTACCGCTGTCCGTCGAGACATCTGTCTTCGCCTGGAACAAGGATCTCTACAAAAAAGCTGGCCTGGATCCAGAAAAGGCGCCTGCAAGCTGGGATGAAATCACCGCCAATGCCGAGAAGATCCGGGCACTGGGCGACGACACCTACGGCTTTTACTTCTCCGGCGGCGGCTGTGGCGGCTGCATGATCTTCACCTTTACGCCACTGGTCTGGGGGTCTGGCACCGATATCCTGTCGGCCGACAGCAAAACCGCAACGCTCGACACGCCGGAAATGCGCAAGGCCGTCGATATCTATCGCAACATGGTCAAGAAGGATCTTGTGCCAGCGGGTGCTGCCAGCGACAACGGCACAAACTTTCTCTCCTTCACCAACGGTAAGATCGGCCAGCAGAGCCTTGGGGCTTTTGCCATCGGATCGCTCGTAACGGAGCATCCGGATATCAACTTCGGCGTGACGCTCATCCCCGGCGCCACCGGTGGAACGTCCTCCTTTGCCGGTGGCGACAACTTCGTCATTACCAAAGGCACGCCGAGGATCGCTGCGGTGAAGGAATTCCTCGAATATATCTATTCCGAGGACGGCCAGAAGATCATGGCGAAGTACGGCAGCCTGCCGACACGCGGCGATATCGCCGACAAGGTTCTGGCGGGCCTCGATCCCCGGCTGCAGGTGGGCATCCAGGCCATCTCCGTCGCCAAGACACCCTATACGCTGCAGTTCAACGACCTGATCAACAGCGCCAATGGCCCATGGGCGACCTTCACCAACGCCGCCATTTTCGGAGAAGACGTCGATGGCGCCTTCTCGGATGCCCAGAGCGAAATGCAATCGATCATCGACAGCGGCCAGTAATCTCCCCGGCTGCTGTGGCCGGGAGGAAAAGCCGCCTCCCGGCCAATTTCCCCAAATCCAAGCGGAGCGTACGCAATGACCGGCACTGGTTCGAAGGCCCTGCTGCCTCGACGCAAGAGGCGGCGCAGATCGGGTTGGCGCGGTTTCCTCTATATCGCGCCGGCGATGGCCCTCGTCATCCTTTTCTTCGTGATGCCAGTGATCTTCACCGGATGGATGAGCCTGCACAACTGGCCGCTGATGGGCGGAACACGCTGGATCGGCTTCAATAACTACGTCCGCATGTTCCACGACGCCCGCTTCATGTCGGCGCTGAGGTTCACTGCCTATTATACGGTCATCGTCACCATCGCGATCTTCGCCGTCGCCTTTCCGCTGGCGATCTTCGTCGAAAAACAGCGGCGCTTTGTAAGCGCTTACCGCACCATCATCTTCCTGCCGGTCGTCATCGGACTGGCCACCGCCTCGCTGCTTTGGGTATGGCTGGCCAATGTCGACAGCGGCTTTATCGGCCCAGCGCTGAAGGCCCTTGGGTGGGTGGACAAAAGCCCCAATCTGCTTGCGACTTTCGACAGCGCCTTTCTTACCATCATCATCATGGTCGTCTGGAAGATTGCCGGTTTCACCATGATCATTCTGCTGACCGGCCTGCAGGCCATACCCGCGGACCTGACAGAGGCTGCCCGTATCGACGGCGCCGGACGCTGGCAGCGTTTCCGGCACGTGACGCTTCCCCTGATGCGTAAAACCATCGCGCTGGCGCTGATCATTTCCGTCACCGGTTCGATCCTCGCCTTCGACCAGTTCTACATCATGACATCGGGCGGGCCACAGAACCGGATGATTTCGGTGGTCTACTACATCTTCAACCAGTCTTTCGTATCGTTCAATCTGGGCTATGGCGCAGCACTTTCCATCGCGCTTCTGGCAATCCTGGTCGCGATCAGCATCGTGCAGCTCTGGCTGCTGCGCGTCGGTGAGGAACGGCCATGAATGCTTCAAAAACCCACGATTCAAAGCAGCGCCGCGCCAGAAAAACCTTCAGGGCAAACAGCGCCTATCATGCGGCCGGCATCGCCATCTGCCTGTTCTTCCTGGCGCCTTTCGTCATCACTTTCCTCGCCTCGTTCCGCCACGGAACGGAAGCGCGCCTGCCGCCACTGCCGCCTTGGCCGGCGAACGGGATCAGCCTTGATTCCTACCAGTCGCTCGACACGTTCGGCGCCGGGATCTGGCAGCACGCGATCAACTCCTTGCTGGTCTCGCTCGCAACCGTCGTGCTGACCGTCGCCGTCAGCCTGCTCGCCGGCTACGGCTTCTCGCGCTACCGCTTTCCACTGAAGAATGTTCTGTTCGTTTTGATCATCGCAACCCTGATGATCCCGTTCCAGTCGATCCTGACGCCGCTGTTCATCATCCTTGCCAAGCTCGGGCTGAACAATTCGCTGCTTGGCCTAACACTGGTCTACGTGACACTGCAGTTGCCGTTCTCGGTGTTCATGATGCGCAACGCCTTCGATGCCGTCCCAAAGGAAATCGAGGAAGCTGCGCGCATCGACGGCGCGCGGGATTTGCGGCTGCTCGTGCGGGTGCTTCTGCCCTTGGTCCTGCCGGGCGTCGCCACCGTCGCCATCTTCGCCTTCCTCAACGCCTGGAACGAGTTCCTTGCAGCGTTGATCCTGTTGTCGAGCAACGACAAATACACGCTGCCCGTCCTGATGATGGCAGTGCGTGCCGGGCGGCTCGGCGCAGTGAACTGGGGCGCGGTGCAAGCCGGCGTCGCCGTCATGACGATCCCCTGCCTGATCGTCTTCCTACTGTTGCAACGCTACTACATGCGCGGGCTGATGGCCGGCGCGGTGAAATGATCTCAAGAAACGGATGAAGCCATGAACACGATGAAAAGAGACCGCCAGTTCCGTCCCCTGCCCGTACCCAGCGTCGATATCCACGGCCTGTTCGGCGACCGCCAGGACGCAATCTGCGACACCACGGCCGAAACACTGCTCGACCGCTGTGTGGAGGCGGGCATGATCACCGCCATCGATACCAGCAAACCCAGCCCCGGCATCGTCATTCCGATTCAGGCCTGGGGCGGCACAACACAAATGTTTTGGGATAGCGATCTCGGCAAATCCATCGAAACCGTTGCCTACTCGCTCTATCGCCGGACGAATCCGAAGCTTGAAGCGCGTGTCGACGAGATCATCAACATGTATGAAAAAATGCAGGACGAAGATGGCTACCTGAACGCCTGGTTCCAACGCGTTCAGCCCGACCGCCGCTGGACAAACCTGCGCGACCATCACGAACTCTATTGCGCGGGGCACCTGATCGAGGGGGCGGTCGCTTATTTCCAGGCGACAGGCAAACGCAAGCTGCTCGATATCATGTGCCGCTATTGCGACTATCTGATCAAGACCTTCGGCCGTGGCGAGGGCCAGCTGCGCGGTTATTGCGGCCACGAAGAAATCGAACTGGCACTGGTGAAGCTGGCCCGCGTGACAGGCCAGAAAAAATACCTCGACCTCTGCAAGTTCTTCATCGACGAGCGTGGCACTGAACCGCATTTCTTCACCGAGGAAGCAATCCGGGACGGTCGCTCGGCCGCCGATTTCCATCAGAAGACCTATGAGTACGGTCAGGCGCACCAGCCGGTGCGCGACCAGAAAAAGGTCGTTGGGCATGCCGTGCGTGCCATGTATCTTTACTCCGGCATGGCCGATATCGCCACGGAGTACAGCGATGACAGCCTGACTGCAGCGCTGGAAACGCTCTGGGATGACCTGACGACCAAGCAGATGTACGTGACCGGGGGTATCGGCCCGGCTGCGGCCAACGAAGGCTTTACCGATTACTATGACTTGCCCAACGAAAGCGCCTACGCCGAGACCTGCGCGTCCGTTGGCCTGGTGTTCTGGGCCAACCGCATGCTTGGGCGCGGCCCCAACCGGCGCTATGCCGATATCATGGAGCAGGCGCTGTACAATGGCGCCATGTCTGGCCTGTCACTCGACGGCAAGACGTTCTTCTATGAAAACCCGCTCGAGAGCGGTGGCAAGCATCACCGCTGGGTGTG
Organism: Rhizobium sp. Root1334; assembly: GCF_001426665.1. Classification (GTDB taxonomy): domain Bacteria; phylum Pseudomonadota; class Alphaproteobacteria; order Rhizobiales; family Rhizobiaceae; genus Pararhizobium. The sequence goes on from NZ_LMEY01000006.1 coordinate 17,484, forward strand.
GCACCATTGCCCCTGCTGCCCGCCCAACATCGCCCGTCTTCTCGCGTCTATCGGTTCCTACATGTATGCCGTATCGGAAGACGAAATCGCGGTGCATCTCTATGGTGAGAGCACCGCACGGTTCGACATCGGCGGGGCCAAGATCGAACTGGCCCAGAAGACCCGCTACCCTTGGGATGGCGCAATCCACTTCGATCTGACAGCGGACAAGGCGGTGCGATTTGCGATCTCGCTGCGTATCCCGGAATGGGCCGATGGCTCCACGCTGAAGGTCAATGGCGAAACACTCGATCTGACCTCGATGCTGGTCGATGGTTATGCCCGTATCGAGCGGGACTGGAGGACAGGCGATCATATCGATCTCGATATCCCGCTGGCGCCGCGTGCGTTGTTTGCCAATCCGCTAGTGCGGCAGGATGCCGGGCGCGTCGCGCTGATGCGCGGGCCGATGGTTTATTGCGTCGAGGCGACGGACAACGGTGAGGGCCTGAATGGCATCAGGCTGGCGGGTGACCTTTCCAATGGGAGGACGGCCGAACTTGCGGACCTTCGGGGCGCCGTCGCGCTCGATATGCCAGTCACACGGGATCGGGCTGACTGGGGCAGTGCTCTTTACCGGACGTCACCGCCAACAACCAAAAAGGCGACGGCGCGTTTCGTGCCCTATCCCTTCTGGGACAACCGGACCCCGGGTGAAATGCTTGTCTGGGTCAGAGCAGGTGATTTGAACGGTGAATAAAATGTCTGATACCGGTGTGGTGCTGACCGACATTCGCAAAAGCTTCGGCAATCTCGAGGTGATCCACGGCATCGACCTGACGATCACGGAGGGTTCCTTCGTGGTCTTCGTCGGTCCGTCCGGCTGCGGAAAATCGACGCTCCTGCGGATGATCGCCGGGCTGGAGGAAGTGACTGATGGTGAAATCGAGATCAAGGGGCGCAATGTCACCGATCTCGATCCATCCGACCGGGGCATCGCCATGGTCTTCCAGTCCTATGCGCTTTACCCGCATATGAGCGTCCGCGAAAATATGGCGTTCGGCCTGAAGATGGCGAGGCTGCCGGAGCCGGAAATCGACAGCCGCGTCAAGGCTGCCTCGGCCATCCTGAAGATCGATCCACTGCTCGATCGGAGGCCGGGACAGCTTTCCGGCGGCCAACGCCAACGCGTGGCGATTGGCCGGGCGATCGTGCGCAAACCGGACGTGTTCCTGTTCGATGAGCCGCTGTCCAATCTGGACGCCGAATTGCGTGTCTCGATGCGCATCGAGATCGCGCGCCTTCATCGCGAGCTCGGCAATACGATGATCTACGTGACCCATGACCAGACGGAGGCGATGACGCTGGCCGACATGATCGTCGTCCTTCGTGACGGCCGGGTTGAGCAGACCGGCAGTCCGCGCGAAATCTACGAAAATCCGGCCAACACATTCGTCGCCGGCTTCATCGGCTCGCCGCGGATGAACCTGCTGAATGCGGAATGGACCGGCGATGGATCAATCCGCATAGGCAATAGCAGGATCGCGGTGCAGATTGATGACAACCGGATGGCGCCGGGCGGTAAACTGACGCTCGGCGTGCGCCCTGAGCATATGAATGTTGTTGTAGACACTGAAGGGACGCTGCGCGCCAAGGTGGATTTCTACGAGTATCTGGGAGGCACGCAGTTTCTCTATTGTCAGCTTGAGGACGGACAGGCTGTGACGGCCGAGTACCGGTCCTCAGTGCCGGTTGAGGCAGGCGACATTCTCCACTTTCGCTGGCAGGCAGATGATCTCCGCTTCTTCGACGCAGCCGGACTGCGGCTTAAAGGAGCTTGTTGAATCCGTCGATCAAACAGCACCTTGCGCGGCGCCGACGCGAATATCAGCCATGAAGACGCGTGTCACTGTGATTGCCGGGGTACTAACGTGACGGATGAAAGCCCGAACCAAGGTGTTTCCATTGTTTCCTCGCAACGCGGATTGTCCGGGATCAGCGTGAGCGGCGTGGCGTGGCGTGGCGTGAAACTGGTTATCGCCCTTCCCGGTCGCCAGGGGGGAAATTCCGCCGGTAGGTTGCGCTGATCAGGCGTTCCGCTGCTTCGGATGCGCGGGTTTCATCGCGGGCCTCGATCGCATCTATAATCGCCTCGTGCATTTTCAACGAGTGTTGAAGGCCACCGAACGACTTCAGCGTCTTTGGAATGCTGATCGTTAGCGCTGCGCGGATGACCGAGGAGACAGGCAAGAGGAAGCGGTTGTGGGCGGCCTGGAAGATCTGCAGATGAAAGCTGATGTCGGCTTCGATTGCCGCCTCTGCGGTCGCATGCTCTTTCGCCATATGCGAAAATGCCGTCCTGATCTGCACATGTTCAGCGTCAGAGCCGCGACGCGCGGCAAGACCGGCGGCCAGCGGCTCGATGGCCGAGCGAATCTCGAACAACTCTTCTGCGAGCGCATCCTGATCGTCGGCATCTCCCTGCCAGGCGAGCACGACCGGATCGAGCGTATTCCAGAATTCCGGAGATCTGACGCGCGTGCCAAGGCGCGGCTTTGCCTCAATGAAGCCCTTGGTCGAGAGGATTTTCAACGCCTCCCGTAGCGTTGTCCGACTCACCCGCAGATTGGCAAGGAATTCGGTTTCCTTCGGCAGGATTTCTCCAACTTTCAGTTCACCCAGCGTGATCCGCCGCCCGATTTCGCCGGCAATTTGTGCCGGAAGCCCCCGGTCTCCGATTGCAAAGGTCTTCATCCGCCCCCCATCTCGCGTGTTTCGTTCAGCCCTTTCATAGGACAAGCATCGATGACTTGCACCTGCCGTCGGGCTAACAAACAGTCTGGCTCTTATGTTTCGAACGCGCCGAGAGCGGCAGCGTAGCGCCTTGTCATCGCAAGACCTGCATCGCTTGGACGAAGCGCTGGTGCACGGTCGTAGATCGGAATTCCAGCCCGCTCTCCGAACAGGCGCTTGCCGTAGCACAAAAGGTTCTCGATGCCCTGCATGGTAAAGACCACCGCCGGCAACATCCGGCGATAATCGTCCTCGGCATGGTCTTCCCATCCATCGCAGAAGAACTCGTAAACCCGGACGGCATAATCGATGCAATCAGGTGCCAGGATCAGGCCGCGACACCCGGCGCGTAGATTATCGGGCAATTCTAACCCTGCCCTGCCGTTGAAGACCGGAAGAGCTCCATCCGTCACCTCGATGAGAGCTGCGATATCGACAACCGGCCCCTCGCCCTTGACCAGTTGAATATTCGGGTGTTGCTGGACGAGATCGCGGATATCGATGGCCGACAACCCGCGCCCCATCAAGGCAGGCGCATTCTGGATTGCGACCGGCAGGTCGGTCTGGTCCGCAACCCGGCCAAAGAACTGCATATATTCCCGCGCGGCGAACTGCCCGACCATTGGCGGCTGCAGGATCAGCCAGTCGGCGCCGGCACTGGCCGCATGGCGAGCCTGACGAACCTGCTCCCCGATAGAAGACCCGAAGATTGTCAGCGCAACCGGCACACGGCCGGCCGTATCCTCGACTGTCCAATCCATCACTGTCAGCCGCTCGTGTTCGCTCAGCTTGGAGACTTCGGTGGCAAGACCAAGCGCTGCCATGCCATGCACGCCGCTGGCAAGACAGAGCTCCACCTGCCGGCGCATGGCGTTGCGATCGAGTTTTTCATCGCTGTCGAATAGCGCATAGAGGATGGCATGGATGCCGTGCAGGTCCTTCGCCCGGAACGTGTTCACATCCGCCTCCTCAATGGCTGTCGCGTGGGACCGCATGACCGCGGCTACCGACGAGGAAATCGAGATCGGCGCCCGTATCCGCCTGCATGACCCGCTCGACATAAAGGCCCTGGTAGCCACCGGCCATGGCGGGTTCAGGTGGCGTCCATTTGGCCCGCCTTCTCTCCAGTTCGGCATCGCCGACGTCGAGGTGAAGTCTGCGGTTTTCGACGTCGAGTTCGATAAAATCGCCATTCTCGACCAGCGCCAGAACCCCGCCCACCGCCGCTTCCGGCGCGACATGCAGCACGACCGTCCCGAAAGCCGTGCCGGACATCCGGGCGTCGGAGATGCGGACCATGTCACGCACACCTTTTTTGAGCAGTTTCTGCGGCAGCGCCATGTTGCCGACCTCGGCCATGCCTGGATACCCCTTGGGCCCGCAATTTTTCAAAACCATGATGCAGGTTTCATCGATATCCAGATCCGGGTCGTCAACAAGGCTCTTGTAGTGGTCGATCGTTTCGAAGACGACGGCCCGGCCACGATGCTGCATCAGGCTGGCGGTTGCGGCGGAAGGCTTCAGAATAGCACCCTGCGGCGCAAGATTGCCTCGCAACACGGCGATGCCGCCTTGCTGGGTCAATGCCTTTTCACGTGGCAGGATGACATCCGAATTGTAGTTTTCCGCCGTTTCGATATTGGCGCCGACGCTCTTGCCCGTCACCGTCATACAGGTCAGATCGAGCATGTCGGCGATCTGCTTCATCACAACGGGCAGTCCACCTGCGTAACAGAAATCCTCCATCAGATGCGCGCCGGATGGCATGAGGTTGAGGATGGTCGGCACATCGCGGCCAAAACGGTCCCAATCGTCGAGTGTCAGCTCCGTGCCGATGCGGCCGGCAATCGCCAGGAGATGGACGACGGCATTCGTCGAGCCGCCGATCGCCCCATTGATGCGGATGGCATTGGCAAAGGCTTGCCGGGTCAGGATCTGCGACGGGCGCAGGTCCTCGGCCACCATCTCGACGATCCGGCGGCCGGTCAGCCGCGCCAGCCGGGCGCGGTGCGCATCAACAGCCGGGTAAGCAGCGTTTCCGGGAAGCGCCAACCCGAGGGCCTCGGCCATTGACGCCATGGTGGAGGCGGTGCCCATCGTCATGCAATGACCAGGGGAGCGTGACATGGCGCTTTCTGCAGCCATGAAATCGGCTGGCGACATGACGCCGGCGCGCACATCCTCGGAGAATTTCCAGACGTCGGTGCCCGAACCGATGGTGCGGCCCTTCAATCGGCCATTCAGCATCGGTCCACCGGAGATGACGATGGCGGGCAGATCGCAGGACGCCGCCCCCATGACCAGCGACGGCGTTGTCTTGTCGCAGCCCGCCATCAGCACGACGCCATCCATCGGATTGCCACGAATAGCCTCCTCAACATCCATCGACGCCAGGTTGCGAAACAGCATGGCTGTTGGGCGAAGATTGGATTCACCGCAGGAGAATACTGGGAACTCGACGGGTAGACCGCCCGCTTCCAGTACCCCGGCCTTAATCTGTTCGACCAGCCCACGGAAATGGGCGTTGCACGGCGTCAGTTCGGAAAAGGTATTGCAGATGCCGATTACCGGCCGGCCGTCGAAAACGTCATCCGGCAAACCATTGTTCTTCATCCAGCTGCGATGGATGAACGCGTCCTTGTCCAATCCTCCGAACCAATGTTGCGATCTCAGTTTCCGGGACATGGGCATTCCTCCGATTTTTGAATATGAAAATTCTCATATAATCGGAGTTATTAATCGTCAAGTATGTGGGCCAGGCAAAGCGGCCTGTCGCGTGGTTTGAGACCTTGTTTCTACAGAGTGAGGCGCGCGCAAAGAGAACGGCCGCAGGTCTCCCCGCGGCCGTTGCTTGGTCAATTCAGCAGAGATGGTGATACAGCGTGCCGGTTCAGACGGGGTGGTGCAGGACGCTCAGGCCACCATCGATCGTCAGGCAGGTGGCGTTCATGAACGGGCACTCGTCGGAGATCATGAAGAGAGCCGCGAGCGCGATCTCATCGGCCGTGGCGATACGGCCGCCGGGATGCAGCTTCATTGTAGCTGCTTCGGCAGCCACGGGGTCGGGAAAACTGTTCCAGTATTCGGTGGCTTTCTGGGTCAACACATAACCCGGTGCCAGAGCATTTACGCGAACGCCCTTGGGCGCGTATTCGATGCCGAGCGACTTGGTCATGCCCAGGAGCGCATGCTTCGCCACGGGATAGGGGAATGTGTGCGGGATGATCGTGAAGGCATGGGTCGAGGCGATGTTGAGGATCACGCCACCGCCCTGTCCGATCATCCCCGGAAGCACGGCCTTCGAACAATTCCAGGCGCCCTTCAGATTGATATCAAAGCAGCGCTGCCATTCCGCGTCGCTGGTCTCCAAAGGCTCATGAAAAACATTGACGCCGGCATTGTTGATCAACGCATTGATCGAGCCGATCTCGGTTCCTGCACGGTCGACGGCCGCAGAAATTGCTGCTGTATCCGTGATGCTCGCGACGGCGTAGCCGATGGCGGCGCCATAGGCCTGCAATGCCTTTGCTTCCGTCTCCAGCAAGCCGGCATCGAGGTCGACGAGAAACAGGCTTGCGCCTTCCTTGACGCAGGCGCGGGCGATCGCAAGGCCAATGCCTTGCGCCGCGCCGGTGATCATGATCCGTTTGCCCTTGAGCCGGTCCGTCATTGCATTACTCCCCCATTACCACTCGGCAAAGCTGCCATCTTCATGGCGCCAGATCGGGTTGCGCCAGCGATGACCTTCCTTGGCCCGTTCGATCACATAGGCCTCATCAACCTCGATACCGAGACCCGGCCCCTGCGGGATCGAGACGAAACCGTCGGCATACTGGAAGACCTCCTTGTTGGAGATGTAATCCAGAATATCGTTGCTCTTGTTGTAGTGGATGCCGAGGCTCTGCTCCTGGATGAAGGCATTGTAGCTGACGGCATCGATCTGCAGGCAGGCGGCAAGGGCAATCGGTCCAAGCGGGCAATGCGGCGCCAGCGCCACATCATAGGCCTCCGCCATCGCCGCGATCTTGCGGCATTCCGTGATGCCGCCGGCATGGGAGAGGTCCGGCTGGATGATATCGACGAAGCCATCCGACAGAACCTGCTTGAAATCCCAGCGCGAATACAGCCGCTCCCCAAGCGCTATCGGCGTCGAGGTATGATTGACGATATCGCGCAGGGCCTCCTTGTTCTCTGACAGAACCGGCTCCTCGATGAACATGAGCTTGTAAGGATCGAGTTCCTTGGCCAGCACCTTAGCCATCGGCTTGTGAACCCGGCCGTGGAAATCGACGCCGATGCCAATATAGGGGCCGACCGCCTCGCGGATGGTGGCGATGGTCTGAACAGCTTTTTCAACCTTGTCGTAGCTATCGACGATCTGCATTTCCTCGCAGCCGTTCAGCTTGATCGCCTTGAAACCGCGGGCAACCACGTCCCTGGCATTGTTGGCAACGTCAGCCGGGCGATCGCCACCGATCCAGGAATAGACCTTGATCTTGTCACGAACCTGGCCGCCGAGCAGCGAATGGATGGATTGGCCGAGCGCCTTGCCCTTGATATCCCAGAGCGCCTGGTCGATGCCGGAAATGGCGCTCATATGCACGGCGCCGCCGCGATAGAAGCCACCGCGATAGAGGACGTTCCAGTGATCTTCAATCAGGAACGGATCCTTGCCGATCAGATAATCTTCCAACTCGTGAACGGCAGCTTGTACCGTCAGGGCACGGCCCTCGACCACCGGCTCGCCCCAGCCGACGACGCCCTCATCTGTTTCGACTTTGAGAAACAGCCAGCGCGGCGGAACGATATAGGTGGTCAGTTTGGTGATCTTCATCAGCGAAGGTCCTGTGTCGAAGAGAAGTGTTGGTCCGTCAGAATCGAAGCGGCCATGGCGCCGATATAACGGACAGTTATGAAGAGGCTTGCGGCTGGTGCTTCTTTACGGCGACGGCAAGGTCGCGCGCGGCCAGGGACAGCAACTGGAGAGAGCAGTTGCGGGCGGCCGCCGTGTCACGCATGCGCAGTGCCTCGACCAGCTGCCGGTGTATGTCGACAGCCTCGTCGCGCCTATCCACCACCTCGTTGGAAGCATGCAGCGAGAATTCCAATGCGACCTGAATGATGCTCGACAATTGCAGGAATACCTGATTGTGGCTGGCCTTCAGAAGACTTGTGTGGAATGCAACGTCCGCCTTGGTAAAACGCTCGATATCGCCTTCCGCGTCGCGCATCTCAAGCCAGGCGCGTTCGACATCGGCAATCTCCTGGACCGTCGCGCGTTCGGCAGCCAGTTCCGCCGCAGCCGGCTCGATCGCCCGGCGCGCTTCCAGGATGCAGTTCAAGAGATCGAATTCAAAGATTCGGGGACCGATCCATTCCAGCACCTGCTGGTCGAGGATATTCCACTCGTCCTTGCGGCAGACGACAGTACCGACGCGGGAACGCCCGCGCACCAGTCCTTTCGATTCGAGAATCTTCAGCGATTCGCGGATGACCGTGCGGCTGACGCCGTAACGGTCGCACAGGTCGTTCTCTGTTGGAAGGAAATCGCCAGCCGAGAAAATATCGGCACAGATGTCCGCGGCGATAGCCCTCGTCACATTCTTCTGGACGCGCGGCCGCCGGACAACCGTGTTGCCGGCCTCGTCCACTGATTGATCCTGTTGTCCTTCCACCGGCATCTCCATCCCCGCCGCAGCACGCTCAACACGCCTTTGGCGATGCATATCGCAGTTTGAATTGCATGGCGACCGCTGCGAACGGTCCGTCACGCTCATTCTCAATATCATACATAGATATTTCAATCATCATACAAAAGCAATTGACCAGTATGATGTTTCATCATACACAAATGATCACTGCAGGGAGCAGTTTGATTTAGGGAGAGAGACCATGCGCTTTTTAAAAGCAGCCATCCTGGCTGGCACTGTCGCCGTTTTCGCTGCTACGTCGGCCTTTGCTGCCGATGTGAAAATCGGCTTTATCGTCAAGCAGCCTGAAGAGCCCTGGTTCCAGGACGAATGGAAATTCGCGGAAGTCGCAGCCAAGGAGAAGGGCTTCACGCTCGTCAAGATCGGCGCAGAAGACGGCGAGAAGGTTCAATCGGCAATCGACAACCTTGGCGCACAGGGTGCGCAGGGCTTCATCATCTGCACGCCTGATGTCAAGCTCGGCCCCGGCATCATTGCCAAGGCTGCGGCCAACGATCTCAAGCTGATGACGGTTGACGATCGCCTGGTCAACGCCGATGGCAGCCCGATCGAAGACGTGCCGCACATGGGCATTTCTGCCACTAAAATCGGCGAAGCGGTCGGTCAGTCGATCGTTGACGAGATCAAGAAGCGCGGCTGGAACATGAGCGAAGTCGGCGCGATCCGCGTTTCCTATGATCAGCTTCCGACGGCCGTCGATCGTATCGAAGGTGCTCTTTCGGTGTTGAAGGCCAATGGCTTCCCGGAAGCCAACATCTTTGATGCACCCCAGGCAAAGACAGATACGGAAGCGGCACTCAACGCATCGACTGTCGTTCTCAATAAGAATGCCAATATCAAGAAATGGGTCGCGGTTGGCCTCAATGACGAAGCCGTTCTCGGCGCCGTGCGCGCCACTGAAACTGTCGGCATTACGGCTGACAGCATGATCGGCGTCGGCATCGGCGGTGCGGATTCAGCGATCAACGAGTTCAAGAAGCCAACGGCCACCGGCTTTTTCGGCACGATCATCATCTCGCCGAAGCGTCACGGCTATGAGACTGCGCTCAACATGTACGACTGGGTTGCCGATGGCAAGGAGCCGGAAAAGCTGATCCTGACGGCCGGCCAGGTGGCACTGCGCGACAATTATGAAGCGGTCCGCAAGGAACTTGGTATCGAGTAATCGTCGCATCAACGAAAAACGCCCGGCGGCCTTCAGCCGCCGGGCGCCCCTATTCGGAGCGCCGCTCATGCAAGACTTTCTCGAATTCAAAGCTATATCAAAAGGCTATCCAGGGGTTCAGGCTTTGTCCGATGTCTCTTTTTCCGTCCGGAAAGGGACCGTGCATGGCCTGATGGGTGAAAACGGCGCCGGAAAATCCACCCTGATCCGCATCCTGTCCGGCGATCAGGCTGCGGATGCCGGCGAAATCCGCATCGCCGGCGAACAGCAGGTCTACAAGTCCGTTCGCGATGCCTTTCAGGCCGGTGTGATCGTCATCCATCAGGAACTGCAACTGGTCGCCGAACTGACCGTTGCCGAGAACCTCTGGCTCGGCCGTTTCCCTGCCCGGGCCGGTGTGCTCAACCGGCGCAAGCTGATTGGTGTCGTGGCTGAAAAACTCACCGAGATGGGCATCGAAGTCGATCCGGCTGCCAAGGTCGCGTCACTGTCCATCGGCGAACGCCAGATGGTCGAGATTGCCAAGGCCGTCATGGTTGATGCGCGTGTCATCGCGCTCGACGAACCAACCTCATCCCTGTCTTCCCGGGAAAGCGAAATTCTCTTTTCGCTGATCGACCGGCTGCGGGCAAACGGCACGGTCATTCTCTATGTCTCGCACCGTCTCGATGAAATCTTTCGCCTCTGCGATAGCTTGTCGGTGCTGCGCGATGGCAAACTCGCCGCCCACCATCCGGATATTTCTGAGGTAACGCGCGATCAGATCATCGCCGAGATGGTCGGGCGCGAGATTGCCAATATCTGGGGATGGCGGTCCCGCCCTCTAGGGGCCACGCGGCTGCAGGTTGACAATCTTGCCGGTCCCAAACTGCCCCAGCCGATTAATTTCAGCGTCCGGAAAGGCGAAATCCTCGGATTTTTTGGCCTCATCGGTGCTGGTCGCAGCGAAATGGCCCGGCTCCTTTATGGCGCGGACTCAAGGACACAAGGCACGGTCGCGGTGGACGGAGAAACTGTCACAGCCGACAGTCCCGCGCACTCGATCCGCGCCGGTGTCGTTTTGTGTCCGGAGGATCGCAAGCTGGACGGCATCATTCAGGGCCGGTCCATCGAGGAAAACATGGCGATTTCCTCGCGCCGTCATTTTTCCCCCTTCGGCATCCTCAACCCGAAGAAGGAAGTCGAGCTGGCCGAAACCTTCATCGCCAAGCTGCGCGTGCGCACGCCGTCCCGTAAACAGGACATCATCAACCTGTCCGGCGGTAACCAGCAGAAGGTCATCCTCGGCCGCTGGCTTTCCGAGCAGGGCGTCAAGGTTTTGCTGATCGACGAACCGACGCGCGGTATCGACGTTGGCGCCAAGTCGGAAATCTACGAAATCCTCTATGACCTTGCTGCACAGGGCATGGCGATCATCGTCATATCCAGCGAGTTGCCGGAGATCATGGGCATAACCGACCGGATCATCGTCATGTGCGAAGGCCGCATGGCCGCCGAGATCGAACGCCCGGATTTCGATGAACGGCGGATACTCGCCGCCGCGCTGCCGGACGTTTCGAACGTCGCTGAACTTCCTCTTCAACAGGTACAGAGCCGATGACATCCTTGAAAAAACTCCTTCTCGGCGAACAGGGACTGGTCGTCATCTTCGCCCTCGCCTTCGCGATCGTTTCGCTGACGGTTCCCAACTTTCTGACCGAGCGCAACATGCTTGGCTTGCTGCAGTCGGTCGTCACCATCGGCATCGTTGCCTGCACCATGATGTTCTGCCTCGCCTCCCGCGACTTCGATCTTTCGGTCGGCTCGACAGTGGCGTTTTCCGGCATGGTTGCGGTCATGGCCTCGAATGCCACCGGATCAATCGTTCTCGGTCTGCTTGCAGCACTGGTTTGCGGCAGCTTCGTCGGCCTGGTCAATGGTGTGGTGATTGCCCGTTTCCGCATCAACGCGCTGATCACCACATTGGCGACCATGCAGATCGTTCGCGGCCTAGCATTGATCTCATCCGACGGCCGCGCCGTCGGCATCAACGACCCCGGTTTCTACCAACTGGCACTGTCAAAATTCCTCGGTGTGCCGACACCGATCTGGGTCATGGGCATACTCTTTGTTGCCTTCGGCTTTCTGCTGAACCGGACTGTCTTCGGTAAAAATACACTGGCAATCGGTGGCAATCCGGAGGCGTCGCGGCTGGCCGGTGTCAATGTCGTCCGCATGCGCATCTGGATTTTCATGCTACAGGGCCTGGTCTGTGGCATCGCCGGTGTGCTGCTTGCGTCCCGAATCACCTCGGGTCAACCGAATGCCGCGACTGGCCTTGAACTCTCGGTGATTTCAGCCTGCGTTCTCGGCGGTGTTTCGCTTGCAGGCGGCCGCGCCGCGATGGCTGGCGTCATTGTTGGCGTGCTGATCATGGGCATTGCCGAAAACGTCATGAACCTTCTGAATATTCAGGCCTTCTACCAATATGTGGTGCGCGGACTGATCCTGCTGCTCGCGGTTCTCCTCGATAATTTGCGCTCCGTGGCCGCCGGCCGGCGCGGCTGAGACGCGGATGGGCGAAGACGTTCTGCATCTGCGGAATGGTGATCTCTCGGTAGACGTGAGCCGCTTCGGCGGCTCGCTTCTGTCTGGAATGTATCGCGGAACACCCTTCCTGACACCAACGCCGACGGCGGGGCTTGCGTCACGCCGGTTCGGCGCGGAGGCCAGCTTCCCGCTTGTGCCCTACGGCAACCGGATTGAGGCGAACGTCTTCGATTTCGGCAGCAAGCGGTTTTCGATGCAACCCAATACCGCCGACCCCTGTTGCCTGCACGGAGACGGCTGGCTGGCCGAGTGGGAAGTCCTGTCGCAGTCCAGCTGCAACGTGGTACTGGGCTATGTCCACCATCAAAACCCGTCAACCCCCTACGCCTATAACGCCGTACAGACCGTCCTGCTGGATGGGGATGCGTTGACACTGGGGCTGACGGTCACCAACACGTCCCATGATCCACTACCATTCGGACTGGGTTTTCACCCCTTCTTCCCGCGTACGCCGCAAACCCGGTTGATGGCAAAGGCAACGCGATTTTGGACCGAGCGTAGCGGACACTTGCCTGATGCGCCCACCTCGATCCCCAACCACTTGGACTTCGCGGATGCGAGAACCCTTCCCCCGCATTGGCTGAACAATGCGTATGACGGCTGGTGTGGAGAAGCACGAATAGACTGGCCCGAGCACGGTCTGGGTCTCACCGTCACCACCGACGGCCCATTCGACTGCTTCATGATCTATTCGCCGGATGCCGACGCCGATTTTTTCTGCTTTGAGCCCATGACGCATCTGCCCAATGCCCACAATATGCCAGCAGGCTCAGGGTTGGTAACGCTGGAGCAGGGTCGAAGCCTCAGTGGCAGTATCGTTCTGCGTCCGGCGGTGCTTCCGGGTTGAGGGCTTCGGACAGCAGAGGTGGTGATCACGAAGTAGCGCTGCCTGGTCTCAAGCGTACAAACATCTGATTTCACTCTATTTGATGGGCATTCACGCTGCTCTCTAGCCGAGACCAAATCTACTGCAGCTGCGGCTTCTTCAAGAAACTGTCGCGATCAGCAGATTTGACGCGCAGCCAAGCCTCGCGGCCGTCGCGCAGTATCCTGACAGGAATTTCCGATCCTGCCTGGCCACTCTTCCAGACTTGACGGTAGAAATCCGCAAGGCCGGTAATCTCTCCATCGCGTACTTCCGCGATAATATCGCCCCCCTGCAGTCCTGCCTGCGCAGCAGGTCCGCCAGCAGCAACACTCATGACAACCACGTCGCCGTTGCTTTCCGCGGTGAAAGCACCAAGCCAGGGGCGTGCCGGCTTGTTCACTCGTCCCAAAGTCAGCAAATCGTCGAGAATGGGCGGAAGCAGGTTGACCGGCACAGCCATGTTAATGTCGGACGTGGTCCCGTTCCGGCTCATCACCAGCTTCAGCGAACCGATGCCCAGCAGCCTGCCATCTTCATCAGCGACTGCGGCACCTCCCCATGACGGATGGGCAGGTGAGACAAAGATTGCCTCGTCCAGCAGATATTCCCAATATCCGGCAAACTCCCGCTTTGCGACAATCTTGGTCGGCAACGACCGCCCAAACCCGTCTACAAAGACAACAGGGTCGCCGACACGTGTTTTTGAAGCGTCGCCGAGCGCGATGGCCGGGCCACCCAGCGCGCCGAGCGGTTGAACCAGACCGAGACCTGTCTCCTGATCATAGGCGAGCGCATGACCGGGTACGACTGTTCCGTCCGCGGTTGTAAGCCAGACTTCTTCTGCCTCGGTGATCAAGTAGCCAATTGTTAGAACCAGACCGTCTTCGCGAATAATTACGCCACTGCCTTCGCGAACCGTGCCGAGCGACCCGGCCGTGAAAGCATCATCAGGAATGGAAGTGCGAATGCCAACCATTGAACGCGTGACTGAGTTTATGTCCATTTTCGATCTCGGCAGAAGTGCATCGTAGCTCCCTTTTAGGTGGGAACGCTGATGGCATCCCGCAAGGTTGAGGAAGCGGTTATACCGGAAACACACTCCAATGCGGGGTATATCGGCGCCTCCGCTGGCACCTCAATTTTTGAAAGTACGAAGATCACGCAAGACCGGGAATGAGGATCCTGTTTTGCCGTTGATTGGCACTATGCGGACGCCGGATGCGTTATCTGCAGAAAAATCATTCGCTATCAGCCAGTCAGAAAGGAAAATTGCCCGCTACAAAGAATATAAAATCTATAGACTAAAAGTTATTGCAACATCGAACTCAGCTTTGAGAGAATCTATGCCAAAAACTCAATCCAACCCCATCGAGATCGGCGTCGAGGCTGCAGGCTTCGCACTGCCGGACGCCCATGGCCGCATCCATCAGTTGGCCGATTTTGCCGGCAAGCCGGCGCTGCTCGTTGCCTTTATTTCCAATCGCTGTCCGTTTGTGGTCCTGCTGCGTGAGGAATTCGCAAAATTTGGACGGGAATACGAAAGCAAAGGGCTGCAGATCATTGCAATCAACAGCAATGATGCAGCCGCACATCCGGAAGAAAGCCTGTCGCGCCTCGGTGAAGAAGTTGAGAACCATGGCTATACCTTCCCCTACCTGAAGGACGCTTCGCAGGATGTCGCCAAGGCCTATGGCGCCGCATGCACGCCTGATTTTTTCCTGTTCGATGCCGATCGCAAGCTCGCCTATCACGGTCAGTTTGACGACGCGCGGCCGGGCAACGGCAAGGATGTCACCGGCGCTGATCTGCGCGCGGCAGTGGATGCAGTCATCTCCGGCGCCCGCCCGGCAGCCAACCAAATTCCTTCGATCGGTTGCAACATCAAATGGGAACCGGGCAACGAACCGTCCTGGTCATCGGCTGCCTGAGGCATCCGTTTTCCGCAAGCGGCGGCATGGTCCGCCTCCGCCTTCCCCAAGTGTGTACGAGAGACGGAATGTCGTCAAAACAAACAGATCCGAGCGGATCCGACCGCCTTCAACTGGAAGCCGACGTTCTCGTGATCGGGGGTGGCCCTTCGGGGGCGTGGGCAGCGCTCGCTGCAGCGGAGAATGGCGCCAAGGTCGTGCTGGCCGACAAAGGATATCTTGGCACCAGCGGAGCCACTGCGCCGTCCAATACCGGAACTTGGTGCGTTGCCCCAGGCGAGGACCGCGCCCAGATCGTTGAACGGCGATGGCAGCGCACCGCCGGGTTGGCTGACCCTCGTTGGATGCTGCGCTGTGTCGATCGGGCCTATGAAAATCTCCTGAAGCTCGTCGAATGGGGTTACCCGTTTCCGAGCGAGGACGACGGCAAACTCTACATCGCCAATCTTCGGGGGCCGGACTACATGGCCTTCATGCGCCGCCGTGTACTTCTTGCCGGCGTCACCGTTCTCGATCAGCATCCGGCGCTTGAACTTCTGTCCAACGGCGAAACCGTGACCGGGGCCGCCGGTGTGGATCGCCAGCGACATCGTGACTGGCGCGTCGATGCGAGCGCTGTGGTGCTCGCGACCGGCGGCTGCGCCTTTCACGAGCGAATTCTCGGTGCCACGGGCCTGACCGGAGACGGCTATCTCATGGCCGCGGAGGCGGGGGCAACGCTCTCCGGCATGGAATTCACCGGCAAATATACGCTGGCGCCGCATGGCTCTTCGCTCAACAAGGGCTTGCCGTTCCGCTGGGCGACCTTCTATCGCGAGGGTGGCGCAGAGATCATCAACAGCGACGGCGAGCCCCTGCGCAACGGTATCGGCGAACGCGAAAAGGAAATCGCCCGGGCGATGATCGAAGCACCGGTCTATGCACGCCTCGATCAGGCGGAACCCGCATTGCAGGACTGGCTGCGCCAAGGGCAGCCCAACTGTTTCGTGCCGTATTCCCGTATGGGTATCAATCCGTTCAAGGATTTGTTCCGCGTCACCTTCAAGGCGGAGGGCACTGTGCGCGGTACCGGCGGAATTCGCGTTGCCACCGCCGACTGCGGCACGGACGTACCCGGTCTCTATGTGGCCGGTGATGCTGCAAGCCGCGAGAACATGACCGGCGCCGTCTCGGGCGGCGGAGCGGTCAATTCCTCCTGGGCTATTGCCAGCGGCTGGTGGTCTGGTCAGGGCGCGTCGCAATTTGCCAGGCGGCATGAACAACGGTCGGCTTTTCGCTCGGCCTCCAAACCTCTCGGTGAAGCCGGCCTACGGCCGACTGGCACGACAAAACCCGGTCTCACGGCAAGAGATGTCGTTGCTGCCGTGCAGGCGGAAGTCCTGCCGCTCGAGAAGAACTATTTCCGCGATGGCAATCGTCTGGAGATAAGCCGCTTGACGCTCGACACGCTTTGGCATGACGTCCGCCATCATCTGGCCGGTACCGGCGTCGATCGTTACCGGAGCCGCGAAGCCGCAGCAATTGCCGCAACCGGCCGCTGGTCGGTGAACGCCGCTCTTGCACGTCAGGAAAGCCGTGGCATGCATCGGCGCGCTGACTTCAAAACAAGCGATCCCGCTTTCACGCGTCCCATTCTTGTCAGCGGCGTCGATGATATCCGCGTTGAAGGCTCCCCTCCCCTACAGCACGGCAAGGAGCTTGCGTGATGATCGAGGTGATTTCCGGGAACCGCTGCATCGAATGTGACATCTGCGTCAAGGTCTGCCCGGCCAATGTCTTCGACAAGACCGGCGGCGTGCCAGTGATCGCCCGGCAGGATGACTGCCAGACATGCTTCCTGTGCGAAATCTATTGCCCGACAGATGCGCTCTACGTGGCCGAATATGCCGATGGACCAATCGCCATCACCGAGGCGGAGATCGATGAGCGCGACCTGTTTGGCAGCTATTCCCGTGCGCTCGGCTGGAAGCGTGGCAAACCCGGCGGCACGCAATTCGATCCGACACACCGCATCCGCGTCGCTCAAGTTTGAGATCGAAGGAGATCAAGATATGGACCGCATCACCGTTACCGATGTCCACAAGACATTCCAGTTGAAGCCTGGCCAGTTTGTTACCATCGATGGCCAGCCCTCCGATAGCGTTACGGTTCTCGACGGGGTCGATCTCACGATCCGCAAGGGTGAGTTCATCACGCTTGTCGGCCCGAGTGGCAGCGGCAAGTCCGTCCTGCTGGACATTATCGGCGGGCTCACGCAAGCAACCCGCGGCACGGTCGAGATCGACGGCAAGGTCATTACCAAGCCCGATCCGAAGACAGGCTACGTCTTCCAGCAATATGCCCTGTTTCCCTGGCGCACGGCGCTCGCCAATATCGAATATGCGCTGGAAGTGCGCGGTGCCACCAAGCGCGAGCGCACCGACAAGGCGCGTTATTTCCTCTCGCTCTTCGGCCTTTCGGGCTTCGAGGACAGGTTCCCCAACCAGCTGTCCGGGGGCATGCAGCAGCGCGTCGCCATCGCCCGGGCGCTGGCGGCCGATCCTGAAGTTTTGCTGATGGACGAGCCCTTTGCGGCCCTTGATGCCCAGACCCGCGAGATCCTCCAGAGTGAACTGCTACGCATCTGGGAAAAGATCAACACGACTGTCGTCTTTGTCACCCACTCCATTGACGAGGCCATCTATCTCGCCGACCGGATCGTGGTGATGACGGCGCGCCCGGGGCGCGTGAAGGAGATTATCGATATCGATCTGCCGCGCCCGCGCGACGGCGATATCCGCTCCAGCACTGAATTCAACGGCCATCGCGGCCGCGTCTGGGAGGCGCTGCGGGACGAAGTGAACAAGGCGCAGAAAGACTGGGCTCTTTCACCCGCCTACGCCGCTTGAAGACCGCACGCTGCTTAAAATAATGGGAGGCCAAGATGGCTTTTGTAACCGATAAATCCGGCTTCGTGCCTGCAGTGGCACCACGGTCTCGCGACAAGGCAGCTCCGGCACGCCGAAAGAGCCGCAGGCTTCATCTGGGCACGTTCGGCTACGGACTCCCATTGCTGATCATATTCTTCGTGTTTTGGGAAATCGCCCCGCGCCTTGGCTGGCTGAGCCCGCTCTTCTTTCCACCGCTCAGCGAAGTGCTGACCGCCTGGTACGCCATGCTGCTGGATGGCACGCTGTCGGCCAATATCGGCATCAGCCTGCAACGCGCCTTCATCGGCTTTGCACTCGCCCTTGTGGTGGCGATCCCGCTTGGGTTCCTGATGGGGCGATATTCGACGTTCGAGAAGGTTTCGGACCTTCTCGTGCAGACCCTGCGCAACACGTCGCAGTTCGCGTTGCTGCCGGTCTTCATTCTCCTGCTCGGCATCGGCGAGGCTTCCAAGATCGCCATCACGTTCTACTCATCGATCTTCTTCCTTTTGATCAACACCATCGCCGGCGTGAAGTCGGTTGATCCACTTCTGTTGAAGGCTGCCCGGTCGATGGGCACCTCCGATCTGGACCTTTTCCGAAAGGTCATCCTGCCGGCCAGCATTCCGCACATCGTCGCAGGCGCCCGGCTTGCAGTGAAATCTTCCATCTTCGCGGTGATCGGCGCCGAGATGCTCGCGGCCAAATCCGGACTTGGCTACCTCATCCAGAACTCCCAGCTGATGATGGAAACGGCCGATATGTATGCCGGCATCCTGACGATGACCTTCATTGGCCTGATCGTGAACTACCTGCTGGTGTGGTTCGAGCGCTGGGCGACCGGCTGGAAGAGCCCATCGGAATCCTCCCCCCATTAATCCCCTGTTCGACACACAACCGCCAAAGGACGACCATGACCAACACATTCACCCGCCTGCGCCGGAACCTTTTGAAGGGCATAGCCCTCACCTTTTTCGGCGCTTCCCTGCTCTCAGGCGCAGCGTTTGCCGAAGACAAGCCGGACGTGATCCGGATCGGCACCACCGCACCGGGCCATCTGAAGTTCATTCTGGGCCGCCATGACGGCGCATTTGAAAAGGAATTTGCCAAGGATGGCATCAAGGTCGAGCTGGTAGCCTTCACGAATGGTGGCTCCGAGGCCTTGACCGCGCTCGCGACCGGGGCAATCGAAGTAACCTACACCGGCAACAACCCGGCCCTGCGTGCCGCAGCCCTTGGTGCCGACGTCAAGGCCATCGGCCTGTCGAGCTTCACCAAGAATTCGTCGACCACGATCATCGTCAAACCGGATTCGCCGATCAAGACGGTTGCAGATCTGAAAGGCAAGAAGGTCGCCTTTCTGGCCGGCACGGTTCGCCATTCGGTATTCTCGAAAGCGCTGAAGACCGTAGGATTGACCACGGATGATGTTGAACCGCTCAACCTCGACTTTGCTGCATCCGGGCCTTCACTGATCCGGGGCGATGTCGATGCTGTCGTCGAATCCGACAATTCGACGTCGAAGCTGGTCGAAAAGGGCGAAGCCCGTGTCATCCTCGACAGCAACAAATATCCGGAATGGTCTGCGCCCTTTATCATTTCGGTGAACGGCGAATTTGCCAAGAAGTATCCAGATCTCGTTAAGCGCCTTTTGAAGGTTGATATCCAGCTGGCGCGTTGGGCTGATGCCCATCCCGAAGATACAATCAAAATTTTCGTCGATGAAACCAAGACATCGGAAAAGTCGGTCCGCAACACCTATGCCGATGGAAAATTCTATCAGGATCCCCGCATCACCCCGGAAGCCATCAAGGCATTGCAGGATGAAGAGGCTTTCATGGCGGAAGCGAAGCTGCTCAAAGGCTCGGTAGACTACGACACCTGGATTGACACCAGCTATCTCGACGCAGCCTATAAGGAAGTCGATTCCAACCAGTAATCCGTCTATGCTTTAAGACCGCCGGGCTAGCGTTATCCCGCTGCCCGGCGGTCGTTTGATGACCCTCAATGCTTCAAGACTGAAATGACAGCAATTCCTTTCGACCAGCGGCTGATGCCAGCGCCCGCGAGCCGCAACTTCATTGTTTTTTCCATTGCCCAATGCGTCAGTTTTTCCTGGGACTGGATAGCCGAGGTCCTTGCCGCCGGCACGTTCCTGCTTGGCGTCTCCGGTACACTCCCCGCGGTTCGGCATCTTTACCTGCCTGAACGCTTGCCCACCGCCGCGCACGAGGCTAACCAATGACAATGGTCAATGCAGCTGAAAGCGTCGAGATACAGCATTCGTCAAGCCAATCAAGGCTTGTGGCCTTTGTGGTTGCTGTCTCTTTCTTCATGCAGATGCTGGATGCAACGATCGTCGTCACCTCCCTGCCGCAGATGGCGCAGTCCTTCGGCGTGCAACCGGTGGCCATGAGTATCGGCTTGACGGTCTACATGCTGACGATGGCGGCCTTCATTCCGCTTTCCGGCTGGCTGGGAAGCCGGTATGGCGCCCGTAATGTCTTTATGGCGGCGATTGCGATCTTCGCGGTCGCATCCCTGTTCTGCGGATTGTCGGACACACTTGCGGAGTTCATTGCCGCTCGCGCGGTCCAGGGGTTTGGCAGCGCATTGATGAACCCGATCGGGCGCATGATCGTGCTACGGAACGCGCCGAAACGCGACCTCGTCAATGCCGTCGCATTGATCACCTGGCCCGCCCTGATTGCTCCTGTCATCGGGCCAGTGCTTGGTAGCGTCATCACCACCTATGCAAGTTGGCATTGGAACTTTTTCATCAATATCCCGATCGGGATGATCGGCCTTGCGCTTGTCTGGCATTTCGTGCCGCAGCAGAAGGAGGAGGATACAGCCAGGCTTGATATCGCCGGTTTCGTGCTATCGGCGCTCGGTCTCACGCTCTTGCTCGCAGGATTGGAGAGTTTCGTTCACGGGGCAATGCCGGCCACTCAGGTCGCTGCCCTGCTGGCCGCAGGCCTCGCCTTTTCGGCATGGGCCGTCCGTCATTTTCGCAGAACCAACAATCCGCTGCTCGACCTTTCTCCCTTCGCCATCCCGACCTTCGCGTTTTCGACCCTGTCGGCCGGAACCGCGTCGCGGCTTGCGATCAACGCCATGCCGTTTCTGATTCCTTTGCTTTTCCAGGTTGGTTTCGGCCTCGATGCGATTGCGACCGGGACATATATCCTGGTCTATTTCGCCGGAAACCTGGCGATGAAATCGGTCACGACGCCGCTTCTACGACGGTTCGGTTTTCGAACGATCCTTGTCTTCAATGGCGTAATTGCTTCGGCCTCCATTGCCGCCTGCGCCATCCTGTCGCCCGCGACACCTGACTTGGCAATCTACGCACTCCTGTTTATCGCAGGTCTATCCCGATCCATGCAGTTTACCGCATTGAACACGCTGGGCTTTGCCGACATTACGCCGGCACAACGCAGCTCGGCATCGACGCTGTCGAGCATGCTGCAGCAGTTTGCCATGGTTCTCGGCGTTGCCGTTGCCGCTGCGGTTCTCAGCATGTCGCAACATCTGCGCGGGGACGTGGTTCTGGCGCTTGCGGATTTCCGATGGTCGTTCGTCGCGATTGGGGCGATAGGACTGATTGCGTCGCTCAGATTTTTCAGCCTCCAGCATAACGCCGGTGCCGAGGTGTCGGGGCACTCACCGAAATGAACGGAGAGCCGCTGGCTGCAAATCGCCAGCAGTCTTCCATTCTTTCGGCCCCTAAGCCAGCCATTGTATCAGCGCATATCCCATCCTGGAGCCCGCCGAAAAATCCGCGGGCTAGTCAGCAGCCTGGCGGCGGCCTTTAGGCCGCCTTCCTCGCTGCATCGAAGGGAATTTCAACGTCGACGACAAGTGTCGAGACCTGCACGCCGCGCTCCAATTTTACACTGACCTTTTCGCTATCAACCTGCATATGCTTGGAAATGGCGCGAAGAATCTCGTCACGCAATTTGGTCACAAGGTCTGAATCGCCGGTTGATGCACGGTCATGCGCTAACAGAACTTGAAGCCGCTCCCGTGCGGCCGGTGCTGACTGCGGCCGGGAAAACAAACGGAAAAGATTCATGCCGCTTTCCTTCCAAACACCTTGCTGAAGAAACCGCGCTTTTCACCCGGAATGGTGACGGGCAGGACTTCGCCCTTGAGACGGCGGGCCGCTTCGAAATAGGCCATCGCGGGGGCGCTGCGACCATCCGCCAGGGTGACAGGGGCGCCCACGTTGGACGCCCGTAGGACATCCGTGCTTTCCGGAATGATGCCGAGAAGAGGGATAGACAGAATCTCCAGAACGTCATCGACCTTGAGCATGTCGCCGCGCTCGGCGCGAGAGGCGTCATACCGCGTCAAAAGGAGGTGCTTCTCCATCGCCTCGCCGTTTTCGGCTTTCAGCGTCTTGGAATCAAGCAAGCCGATAATGCGGTCGGAATCGCGGACCGAGGAAACTTCAGGATTGGTCACGACGATAGCGACGTCCGCGTGGCGCATGGCAAGCGTCGCTCCGCGCTCGATGCCGGCCGGACTATCACAAATAACCCAGTCGAAAGCGCTCTTGAGCGAGGCAATAACCTGTTCGACGCCTTCCGGAGTGAGGTTCTCCTTGTCACGGGTCTGCGAAGCCGGGAGCAGGTAAAGCGTTTCCACCCGCTTGTCACGGATCAGCGCTTGCGTCAGCTTGGCTTCACCTTGGATGACGTTGACCAGATCATAAACGACGCGTCTTTCCGCCCCCATGACAAGGTCGAGATTGCGCAGGCCGACGTCAAAGTCCACGACCACGACTTTCTCGCCATTCTGCGCGAGAGCAGCGCCCAATGCGGCTGTCGATGTTGTTTTGCCGACGCCACCCTTGCCGGACGTAACGACGATTACTTTGCCCATGTACCTCTCCAATTCCGTAAATACGTCTTCTATCAGCTGAGCGCTTCAGCTCTGATCGTTTCGCCTTCGAGCCATATCTGGACGGCTTTCCCCCGGAGACCTGGCTCCATGTCCTCGGCGGTCAGATAAAAACCATCGATCGCGATCAACTCCGCCTCAAGCTTGCGGCAAAAGATGCGCGCAGAGGCATTGCCCATCGTGCCTGCCATGGCGCGCCCTCGCAGCGCACCGTAAACATGGATCGACCCACCGGAGACCACTTCTGCACCCGACGCCACGGAGCCGACAATCGTTACATCTCCCTCGGTATAGTGGAGCGATTGCCCAGAACGTACCGGCTGACTGACAACAATCGACGGTGCTGCTTTTGCCGAAGTTGGGACAGAAGCAACAACGCTCTCGACAGGCGCTGCTTTTTCCGTCTCTTCGCCCACCGGTATCTCGACGTCGGAAGCCGCACGTCCGTCCGTCATAGCGGGCGGCAGGTCCGGGCCGAGCAAGGAGGAGCGAGCTCCCTCGATCCCCATGATCCGGACATTGCGCTTGCTCAGCTGACTGACAAGATCGCGCAATTCTGCGCGTTCGATATCGAGACCCTGAACGTCGAGCACAATCGGCCGCCGCAGGAAGAAACCAGCGGAACGGGAAGCCAGATGGTCGAGCTGGACAAGCCAGTCGTCGAGCGGCAGTTCGGGTGTCAGCGCGAGCGCAAGGAAAGATCGTCCCTTGAGACGGATCGGTCGGGGTTCTGTTAACACATCATTCAACTTGGTAAATTTTCTGTTGATACGGTGTAGCGAGGCAATGGTTAACAGAAGGTTAACGGGAGATTACCAGTCGTCGTGTTTGACTGCCGGGCTGTGCCTCGCCGCAGGAAAATATCTGTCGCATCGTCATGCATGGGAGAACGTCTTCTCGTCACTGAAAACAGACAGAACCAAAGACTTGTCGGGCAAGAGATGGCACCAAAACGGGCCTGTTTGGGTGCGCCCGCCGCGTCTAAAACCTGGGGTGCCGCACTATCTCAGCGCCCCTGACTGTGAGACCAAACGGTATTCGCCTCGCCCCATGTTCGAAAAGCCGCGTCAGGCCCGGCGTCTCATGCGTCTGCACAAGGGAATACCGGGGGACGATGAAACCCTGAAGAAGCCCAGTTTCGTAGGGAAAACCCTCGTTGCCTCGCCCGCAAAATCTTGCCGTGACGGCGCGCGGAGTCCATATAGGCGTGATGACGCTTGATTCGAAAATATTTGTTGGACTCAAATCCTCCCGCAAAAAGTCGGCTCCGACCAGTGAGCCCACAGGCCCGAGATGCCAATGGGACGGCTGCGAAAAGGCTGGCACGCATCGTGCGCCCGTTGGGCCGGGTGCGGAAGGCTTGTATCTGTTGTTCTGTCTTGAACACGTAAAAGAGTACAACAAGGGATACAGCTTTACGACGGCACCGTCGAACGCGGACGTCGCTCGCTACCAGAAGGAAGCGACGATCGGCAGCCGAGCGACCTTTGGAACCAGGATCAACGAGGCGACCGAAATTCCGATCCCTTCCACTATCCGTTCCGGGTCTGCGAAGGCATTGAATGCCCGCAAAACCGCCGCACAGCGCCAGGCGCAAAAGGCTGATCTCCAGAAACGGAAACTCAAGGTTCTCGAAGCCAAGGCTTTCGAAACACTTGGCCTTTCGCCGGACGCGACACCGGAGGAGATCAGAAGCCGCTACAAGGAGAGGCTCAAGATGCACCATCCTGATGCCAACCAGGGTAACCGCACCTCCGAAGACGAGCTTCGCGCCTCGATCGAAGCTCATAAGATCCTGAAGCTGAACGGGTTTTGCTGAGACCCAATGATTGATTGCCGTTTAGGTTCGGCCAATCCCACGTGGAGCGTCCGTTCAACTGCGCTTTCGCGAAAGATGCTTCTCGACTTCCGGCGTAGAGGCGCCGGGAGTATCCGCGACTTTGCGAGTAGGTCTGGCGGTCTTGCGAGGCGATGGATTCAGGCGTTCGGCTTCAGCGCTTGACCCAACGCAACGCGATTGACAAGCAACACGGTTTCTTGAAAGGGCATCAGGGCTTGTGGCCGCCAATATTGCCATGCAGTGCCCCACCCGGCTACGCGGCGCTACACTGTCACCGCAGAGCAATGCATCACAGTGGTGACGCATTGGAAACAGCCGTAATTCGATCTCAACCTGCTGTCGCAAAAATCCTCCAAACGAAAAAGCCTGCCGCGGGAGGAGGTGCGGCAGGCTTTTCGAAAAGAACCGAACAGCGACTGGGAGGAGGAGTGCCGCTGTTCCTTCAGACGCCCTTGGGAGGAGGAGCGGGCTATCTGAAACTCGAAGCTCTGCGGGAGGAGGTGCATTGCTTCGATGACAATCATCATACCCGGATATTCGTCATTTCAAAGAGTTTATGTTGCAGTGCAGCTATGCAAGAAACGGGAAGCTGAAAAAGGCAGGACCGGCGGCCGCGCCAACCTGAAACGCAAAACGCCCGCACATGGCGGGCGCTTCGTCAAAATCAAGCAGCTCTATCAGCGAGCGACTGCGGCGCGGGCAATGCTGTGGATGTCGCCGCGGGCAATGCCGAGGTCGTTCAGTTCGCGATTGGTCATGCGGCCCAGTTCGGACACCGTCTGACGATACTTGCGCCAGTTGTTCAAGGAGCGTGCTACGTTCATGATGATCCCCTTTCGTGAGGTTCTTTTGACGTCAGCATCCGCTATTGGTTCCGGCGTCGTTCGATGGGGAGAATATAGACGCTCTGCCCTGTTCCGAATATCGACAATGCGTCAGAGCACCTATGCGCCGGATGCAGTGCTTGCTGCTCACCTGCCCAATTTGGAGCCGATATGGTCGATTGCCGCCGGATTTTTGGGTGCATCCGTATGCCGGGAGATTTCGCTTCGGGATGCTGGAACCCATCGTCCGGCGCGTACTCTGCGTCTTGGTCCACCGAGATTTGGGGCAGCCGCCCGACCAGCGGTAGCTTCAGGCCTTCAGGGAGTTCCTCCTGTTGCGGGCTAATCTTGCAAGCATTCGGACCTGCGGCCTCTGGCTCGCACGGTAAAGCCGGGAAATGCCACTTCGGTACCCCCATCCGCCTGGAACACCAGGGAGAAACGAAAAACGGCGGCGCAAGCTGGCATCGTAGCGGCTAACGGATCAAGAAAACGTGCAGAAAAGCCGGAAATCGGCATTATTACATAATAATAATTCATATTTTCTAATACTTCTTACAAGAAACGCCAATTATATTTTCGAGAGACCCTTCCTGTAGATATACGTCATGCCAGACAAAAGAACAAATGACATGCTGATGTGAGCGATATTTGCCCCCATCGGGCCTATCTTTGGAACGAGAGTGAACGCGGTGACATGAAATACGATGGTTGCGGCGAATACGATGCGCAACACCAAGGCTTCCTTCCCCATGGACAGCAAGGCGGAATAGAGCACCGTGCCGCACAGGATCATCATCACCGCAACGGTCTGAACGATGACGAGAGGTCCAGCTCCAAGGAATTCCGGGCCAGCGGTCCAAAGTAAAACGCGATTGATTGTCAGAGAGAAAAACAACAGCGCGCCAATGCCGAAGACGAGCAAAAGCATCTGCGTCTGAAAGACGATTTTTCGGAAATCCTTGAATTGATTTGCACTCCACGCCCGGGCCAAATCGGGAAACAGAACGGCCTGGACCTGCACGCCGGCCTGCTGGGCGATGCGGCCAATACGCTTGGCGATGTGATACAGGCCAGCGGAAGCGGGATCGGTGAGATAGCCGACGATCAACGTGTCAAGCTCGCTTGCACTGGAACGGATGGCCGATGAAAGGTTGGACGAAAACGAAAAAGAGTAGAGGCCCGGAAACTTCTTTGCGACACCCCGGACAGGCGCGAAGAGAACCCCTCCCAACCCCCGCCTTCTGAGTTCGATGAAGGCAAGGACATTTATGTTCACGGCACCAAGAATCTGCGCTCCCATCCATAGCAGGAGGAATTCAAAGAAGCCCCACCCGACCCAAACGCCGAAGAGGCAGAAGGCAACGCGCACGATGCTTGCGAGAACTTGTCCATATGCAAGTATATTGTAGCGCCCAAAGAGGCGTAACACTGCTGTCGACATTCCCGAAAGCTGGAATAGCAGGACAGAACAGTAGATAAGGACGATGCGGCTCATTTCCGCAGAAACCCCCACGAGGGGACCGGCAAGCACAATCACCAGCACGGCGACTGTCCACGCGATGCAGGCTGCCAGGACATCTAGAAGAAGCCCGAATTTAAACAGCGTTTTGAGATTCGACAAATCTTCGGCCTGCAACGCCTCCGCGCCATACTTGACCAACGGTTGCCACGATCGGAAACTGACAAGCCTCTCGACGCCCCGCGTATAGGCAAAGCAGATGGCAAGCACCCCATAATCTGTCGGGCCGAGCGCACGCGCGGTAAGCGCAAAGCCTGCAAGGCCGATGAACGAGCTTGCGAAATTCCCTGTCAGCAGGTGGGCTATATTCTTCAACCGGACCAGGAAATGGGCTTCTTTTTCCACGGTCGATCTGACCTTTCCAAGCTTAGTCAAAAGGCTCCCCGGCATACTCACAGAAATATCTCCTCCTGCAGAGCGACGGATTCTAGATATGGACAGCCGTTGCTCCACGAATATCGGATTAGTCCATACGGTTTTAAGTATACAAAGCCATGAGTCGAATGCAGAAATTCAATCTCAGCCAAAAGTGGCAGGTTGTACTTTCCTAAAAATTCGGTCGGTGAAGATATTCAAATTGAGCGCTCCTGCGCCAGCAGCGGCCAACCTCGTTCTTGCAAGCCATTGGAACGAAAATAATTCGACATCTTTGTATTAGAATGTGGTAAAGTCCACCCATAGGTATTTGTTTATTTTTTGGCGGGGGCAAAATGACGTTTCCGGGCACCATAAAGAATAGAATAAGCAGCCATATTCCCTTCATTATTTTTGTTTCCCTTGTTATCGCGACATGCCTAGCTTTCCCCTTCACGGCGAAGGCAGACGCGGAATCTTACCGGCTGGCAGGTGGCGATACCGTCTCTTTCGATTTCCTGGATGACACTGAGTTGCCGGTGACACTGACGATCGCGTCAGACGGAGACACGCAATTCCCGCTTATCGGGTCCGTGAATATTTTGGGGCTGACCGTAAACGAGGCTCTGCAAAAACTTCGAAACGAATATCGCCAGCGTCAGATGCTGACTGATCCGAAGCTCGCCCTCCATGTGTCGGCTTTCCGGCCGGTCTTCGTATTGGGCGAGGTCAAAACGCCCGGCTCCTTTCCTTTTTATCCCGGCTTGACGGTCGAACAAGCAATTGGCCTGGCTGGAGGACCGCAAACCCTGACATCAAATCCGTCAGACAGAATCCTGTTACGCGCTCGCCTGCGTGGAGAGATGGACGGCGCCGAGGTCGAGATCGTCAGCGAAGCGCTTTACGCCGCACGGCTTGTCGCCCAACTGAAGGGGTCCGACAAAATCGACCTGAAGGACGCACCGGAAATCGCACGTCCCTATCTTGAGCACGCGTCGTTGAAGGGTGCGATTGAAATCGAGGAACGAATTCTGAAAACGGATCTCATTACCACGGACTCTCAAGTCCAGATTTTGACGCAGGGGATTACGGAAACCGAGGAAGAACTCAAAATATTGGCGCAATTGGAAGAGCAGCAGAAAGAAGTGGTTGCAATGAACGAAAAGGATCTCGAACGCGTTACCGGCCTACGCAAGCGCGAGCTCAATACGGAAGCGGATTTATCGAGAACAAAAACAACAACATCCAACGAAAAATCCCGTTTGCTGGAAGTCTACGCCGGGATGTCCAACTCGAGACGTGAGCTTGGTAAACTCAAGCTCGATCTTGCGAAGCTAAAAGCAGACCGCGAGACGGATATTCTCGTGAAACTGCAGGAAAGAGAGGTCGCCATCAAGAAACTGGAAGCGGCACGCCAGACCGCCCAGGAACAGTTTTTTCTGATCGCTTCCATCGCCACGGACGAGAAAAAGCGCAATCAAATTTCATTTACCTACGAGATTCGCCGGGTTGAAGATAAAGGGCACGAAACAATCGAAGCCTCTATATCCACTGAGCTTTTACCCGGAGATGTTCTGGCAGTGTCTATTGCCGGCATGTAAACCCGTCAATTTTCTACACGCGTTTTCTTTCAGTCTTCAAATTTCCGGTTTGATTGTGGAGTGTAGCTTGCCATCCAGTCGTATAGCCGTCTCCCGTTTCGCAATTCGTGGGTTCATCCTGTCCTTTCCGTTGCGCGGATGCGCTTTGCATCGCCGCAAACCGCAGCCCCAATGGTACCGGTGGCAAGCGTTAGCTATCCTCGGAGAATTCGGTCTCAACTTCGCTCGTCTCCCGCATTTTCGCATCCCGGGCCGGCCAGCGTCTAGGGTTTGGCGCGGGACGGTTGGGATGGGGGTTGCCTGATGAACCTCTCGCCAACCATGGGGAAAACTCTCGTCATCGCCCCTCATCCAGATGACGAGGTTTTGGGCGCCGGCGGTACAATTGCTCGTCTGGCAGCCCAGGGGAATGATGTGTATGTGGCTGTTGTAACCTGGGGAAGCCCTCCAGCCTTTTCCGCCGAAACGATGTCGAAAGTGAAGGCGGAAGCTGAGCAAGCTCATCGTATTCTCGGGGTCAAGGAAACGTTCTGGCTTGGTTTTCCCGCCGCTGCCCTGTCTGAAACCGCCCATTCGGCGCTGAACGCAAGCTTGTTCCAGCTGGTCCAATCGCTTTCGCCCCAGACGCTATTATTGCCATTCATTGGCGACATGCATCTCGATCACCAGTTAACCTTCACCTCGTCTCTGGTTTCGGCCCGCCCGCACCAGCAAAATTTTCCGAGGTTGTTGCTAGCCTACGAAACGCTATCCGAAACCAACTGGAATGCGCCCTATCTGACGCCCAGTTTCGTTCCGAATGTCTTTATCGACATCGCTGACCACCTCGACGTGAAGATGGAGGCGATGCAGGCATTCAAGTCGCAGCTACGTCCTCCTCCACATGAGCGGTCAATAGAAACGCTGCGCGCGCTCGCAACATTGCGGGGAGCGACGGTCATGACAACGGCCGCCGAAGCCTTCGTTTTGGTACGCCATGTGATCTGATCCAGATACTTTACCGTAGGCTGGACCTGGCCAGCCCATATTGCTCATATCTGCAACGCAAAGGAAGAGAGCGATGGCACGTTGGCCGGTCTACGACCAAGAGCAAATTGAAAACGTAGTCTCTGTGTTGAAATCCGGAGAGGTCAACGCCTGGACCGGGCCATATGTCCGGCAGTTCGAGGAAGCCTATGCCGACTTTCTCGGCCTACGGCACGCCATTGCGCTCGCCAACGGAACCGTTGCTCTCGAACTTGCATTGTTTGCGCTGGGTCTTCGCCAGGGGGACGAGGTCATCGTGACGCCCCGCAGCTTTATGGCATCCGCCGCCTGCGTTCCTTTTTGCGGAGGTGTCCCGATTTTTGCCGACATCGATCCCGACAGCCAGAATCTGACGGCTGGGACGATCGCCGCTCAGATAACTCCCCGGACGCGCGGGATCATTGTGGTTCATCTCGCCGGCTGGCCCTGTGACATGCAGGGCATCATGGCTCTCGCCCGCGAAAATGGACTTTGGGTGATTGAGGACTGCGCCCAGGCCCATGGTGCCGAAATCCACGGCCAGCCGGTCGGACGCTTTGGCGATATAGCGGCCTTTTCGTTCTGCCAGGACAAGATTATCACGACCGGTGGCGAAGGCGGACTGATCGCCATGAACGACGACACGCTTTGGCAGAAAGCATGGAGCCGAAAGGATCACGGAAAATCCTACGACACCGTTTTTCACAAAGCCCATCCGCCCGGCTTTCGCTGGTTGCACGAATCCATTGGAACGAATTGGCGTATGACATCCATCCAAGCCGTTCTTGGACTAACCCAACTCAAACGGCTGACGGAGTGGCAGGCGAAAAGGGCACGCAACGCAGCGATACTGCAGGCGGCAACCGCCGATCTCGAAGCCCTGCGGACACCGCAGCCACCGAGCGGGTTTCGACATGCCTATTATCGGTTCTACACATTTGTTCGAAGAGGCGAGCTGAAACCCGGTTACGATCGGGACAGGATTGTTGCGGAAGTGAACGCTGCGGGCGTGCCGTGTTTTTCAGGAAGCTGTTCAGAGATATATCTGGAAAAGGCGTTCACGGACATGAAGCATGGCCCCAGCCGACGGTTACCGGTCGCTCAGGAACTGGGCGACACGAGCGTAGCATTGCTGGTGGACCCTGCCATTGACGAACAGACAATGCTCGAGACCGCCCGCGTCTTGCGCCGGATTATCCTCTCGGCCAGCCGCTCCTCCGCCAGGGAGATGGATACAGCAAGCTTCCCTCAGGGTGACCGCTACGTATCCTGACAAGCTGCATCGCCCAAGACCGTTGGCGCGGTTCCAATCGTTTTCTTTGTAAGTTCGCGCGTGGCGGCTTCAGGAATAACGCGGACAGAATGTTACACTTTTTGTCCTTGCCGATCGACGGCTGACAACAGAACGCCATCCCACTCAGCGAGAATGCGCTCCGGCAAATATTTTCTGGCACTCAGCGCAGCCTTGGCGCCCATGGTTTCGCGCTGTATTTGATCTCCAAGCATCGCATCAAGGGCCAGCGCGAGAGCATCGACATTTTCGCAAGGCACAAGAATTCCATCGTCTCCATTGGTTATCATCGTACCTGGCCCCCATTCGCATTCAAATGACACGACAGGGAGTTCGACTGCCATTGCCTCAAGCAGCACGATGCCCCAACCTTCATACCGGGAAGACAGGACGAAGACATCAGCCGTCTCAACCCACAGACCCGGCCGCGCTGTTACCCCCGGCATTTCGACGCGCGCTTGCAGCCCAAGCGCATCGCGTTGGGCCTCAAGCGATTTGCGGTCATCTCCCTCGCCCCAAATGACAAGCTTCCAATCGGGGTGTTTTGGCGCAACCAACGCAAACGCTTTAAGGAGGAGATCGAATCCCTTTTGATGCGTCAGGCGACCGACTGCGGTCAGGGTATTGTTTTTCCGCCTGTTGACCCAGTCTGGCGGCAAATCTACAGCATTTGCGATTACCCAACCTCTGCGGCGCATCGCTGGTGGAAAGTAATCGAGAGCACCTTGGGTCATGGTCACGAGGCCGAAAGCGCGCGGATACAAACGCGATTGAAGCCATTTCCAGATCTTGCCAAAGGGTTGGACTGCCGGGTTGTTGCGTTCCGATACGACGACCGGAGCCGGCATGCCCAGGCAGGCAAGCAGTGTCATGACATTTGTTCGCGTGAGAAAACTCAGGACAAAATCCGGGCGGGAGCGCTGGAGCGCTGAACGCAGGCGCAAAATGCGAAGACCGACGGCGGCAGCCGATCCCAATTTCGACATCCTGCCGGGAGGAACTCCGAGCCTCACAATCGATATAGCGGGGTGAAGCGGATAATAGGAGATGGCATCCGGCAGCTCGAAAGTAATGATCGTTACCGTGTGTCCCAAGGCCTTCCAGTGATTGGCAACCAGGTTGACCACATGTTCCGTGCCTCCCGCCGACAATCCCGGCACAACAATCGTTACTCGCAATCCCCCTGGACTAACCTTTTCAAACCGCAAGACATTTTGGCGTTCGTTCATGACGGCAACTCGCTCTGCGGCCGGAATGCGTTCATTGAGGATACCGGCCGGCGATGCGCTCCTCCGAAAGCCATTGCATGAATTCGTCGAAATGGGACCATTCACCCTCTTCTTTCATCGACCATGCGTCATTGATCCCGACCTTTGCACCCAATTCCGCTTCTATGGAGTCTGCGATCCCGTCATGGTCGTCATCCACATAGGCAGTCCCCGGCTCCACCGGAGGCAGCACCCCGGATTTATTGACCATCCGGCCCCGGCCACCCTGACCCTCAGGCCCCATATCGGTTATCCAATCACTATCGAGCCTGTCGCGCGGGAAAGCGCCGGCGTGAGTGCGGATTTCTTCATAGGCGGCTGGCGCCGAAAGAATCTTGTCCACGGACAGCGGGCATGGCGGCGTTGACACGATGTAGGGCTCGGTTTCCGGTGCGATCATGACGATAGATTTGGACTTCGGAGCCCAGGACACGTTGCCCGCCTGATAAATCTGCGGGTTCTCCGCCTTGTCTGTCTCCTTTGAATGAATGGCGTAGGTCGTATCCTCTGTACTTGGGCCTGCTTTGAAATAGTTCCCCACATAGGAAATCGGGGTGCCGCCCGGAAACTGCGAAAACACCTCTCCCCATTCTGATTTTGCGTTGAAAAAGACGTTGTTTATAATTTCGATGCAGGACTTGCCGTAATGGTTGTTGTCCGGGTTCCGATCACGGTTGGATAGGCACAGATTCTTCAAAAAAGTTATGTTTTGCGGCATATGCGGGTCGGAGCCCAGCAATGTGCATTTGCTGTGCTTATTCAGCCCCTCTGCAAAAATCGAATTCGCGATCGTCAGATCGGTGGTGTCAGAATGCGCGTTGATGTTTTCGTCCGTGGCCCATGCGCCGGACACGTGATCGACATAGACCCGAGCGCTGTTCTCGACAGTCAACGCATCGACATTCTTGACGGAGTTTGGCAACTGGGGGCGTATTTTCAGATGCCGGATGACGACATCATGTGCGTTTTTCACGATAAGCGGAGTGTTCCATTTCTTCGCATCTGGCTCCTCAATCGTCAGCACAATGCCGCCGCCAGGCGCCGTTTGACCGAGAATGGAGAGGAAGGAGCCTTCTTCTTGCACGAGCAGCGTGGACTTCAGGCGGATGACACCGGAAACGCGGAAAATACAATTGCGCGGACCTTCCGCATCCACACAGGCGCGCAAACTGCCTGGTCCAGCGTCCTCAAGGTTTGTAACCTCGATGATAGCGCCACCTCGTCCGCCCTGCGCTGTCCGCCCATATCCTTCTGCGCCTGGAAATGCGTATTGAAGTTCTTGGTTCTTGGCTTCAACGCCGGTTGCCATCCATAGCTGGAAAGCCAAAAACATCAGCAGGCCGACAAGTATTCGTGGAACTGTCGCACCGGATGACGAAAACGCCCAAAATTGCGCTCTGCATGGCCGCAACGCAACGATCCGCGAACCAATCCGCCTCATCCTCCACAGCCCTCCGCCGCTCTACTATTTTTCCCAATATAGAAGTTTCACCTAGCGGCCGCCGCCTCTGAAGCGACCTAAAAATCCTATCGCTAGCGCAACAAAATGCTCCCTTTTTTCATCAGAATCAATCTGATCTGCGCAGGGCGGTATCATCCAAAGAGATGACATTATTCTCTCGACTGGCAATGTCTTTAAATACTATGATCTTGTGCATTGGATGATACGTGGTGGAGATTAGACTGCGTGGAAACAAAACCAATAGTCGTTGCATTTCCATTTGCGGGCGGCGATTTCGGTGGGAGCGACATTTCCGCTGTACACCTTATTTTGGCTCTCGACAGAACCAAAGTACAACCGATTATTATGCTGCATAGCGACAAAGGGGACTTTTCAAAGTACCTGAACGGAAAAAACGTCAGCTATGTCCGCATTGATGATGCTGATGTTTTGAGGCCGCGCCACGGAAACAGTGTTCAGCGGATGGCAATAGCGGCTGCAAAATACCCATGGACTATGCTGAAGCTTCTGCGCTTTCTGCGTCAGCATAAAATTGACATCGTACACACCAACAACGGTTTGGTTCACACAACGTGGGCGCTTCCGACGGTTCTGTCTGGAGCAAAGCTTCTTTGGCACCACCGGGGTGATCCGACGGCCAAGGGTGTCAACATGCTTGCGCCTCTGCTGGCAAGCCATGTTGTAACAGTCTCCAAATTTGCGCAGCCGTCCGCACCTCTGATTTCTCTAAAAAACCGCATGTCTGTGATCCACAGTCCTTTTGACCACCCAACTGCCCTGCCCGATCGCGATGAGTGCCGCCTTGCAGTCGCGCGCGAACTCGGGCTGCGTGAAGACACGCGGTTTGTCGGATATTTCGGCGCTCTCATAGACAGGAAAAGGCCGGTCCGGTTCGTGGAGGCCGTTCATGCCTTTCACATGCAAAATCCGGATTTTCCAATCGCCGGCTTGCTTTTCGGTCCGCCCGAGCAATATGGCATTCGCTTGGACGGTGAGGTGATGGCGGCGGCTGAAAAACTGGGCATTGCCGACCGTATCCACCTGATGGGCTTTCGTCTGCCAGTCGCCCCCTACATGTGCTCTGTCGATATCCTGCTGGTTCCGGCTGTGAATGAACCATTCGGCAGAACGTTGATCGAGGCGATGCTGCTTGGAACTCCGGTCATAGCGACCGACCACGGAGGCAATCCGGAAGCGATCGATCACGGCCGGACGGGCTTTTTGGTTCCGCCCGAAAATCCGCCCGCTTTTGTCGAGCCGATGAATATCCTCCTCAAAAACCCGGCGGAATGGCGACGGATAAGCGAGACCGCGCGAAGCTCGGCCCTCGCTGGTTACAGCGTCGGCCGCCACGTTGAATCGGTCATGGAGATCTATGAGAGGCTTACCGGTAAAACCACATCGATCTAATCCATTCGAGTGCAGGCGGAACAGAACAGAGCTTATTTTTCCAATGCGTGGAAGGAGTTGCTATGCGGATTGAAGACATTCATTTTCTGATCATTGGCGCAACTAAAAGTGCGACGACTTGGCTTCAACAGTCCCTTCAACAGGATACTGCCGTTTGCATGCCGGATCCTGAACTCCATTATTTCAGCAGGAACTACGACAAGGGAGATGAATGGTATCTTTCGCAGTTCGGCAGCGCTGAAGATCGCCGCTTTATCGGAGAGAAGTCAAATTCTTACATGGACACTCCCGGCGTTGCAGCACGGATCAAGCAAGCCATACCGGATGTTCTGCTGATCGCTCAGCTTCGCAATCCTGTTGACCGCGCATATTCTGACTACTGCATGTTGTATCGCCGCGGTGAAGTCGGGCGGGACGTGGCGCAGTATCTTGACCCACGCCGCGCGACTGGTGGCCGGTTCCTCAACGGAGGTCTCTATCACCAGCAATTGCTGCCTTATCTCGACCTGTTTCCAACCCAGCAGTTGCAGGTATTGTTGTACGAAAATATCCGCACCGATCCTCAAAGACAGCTTGATACCGTGCGTAGTTTCCTGAAGCTGGAGTCGGAGTTGCGCATCCCGCCGGTAACAAAGAAGGTCAAGGATAAGACCGATCCAATCGTCTCTCCCGGCCTGCGTCAGATCCTCAAACCGCTGAAGCCCGTTCTCGCCCCATTCCGTAACAACTTCGTTGTGCAGGGGGTGAGATCGATGATCGCGCAAGAGACGAAGTACAGTCCACTGGAGCCCGATCTCTGCGCCCGCATGGTTGAATTTTATGCGCCGGAAGCAGAAAGGCTCGGCAAGCTGATCAACAAAGATCTCTCCGAGTGGCTATCCCGCGTTTCGGCGATGAAGGCACAGTTGCGTCCAGCATCCTGAGCAGCAGCGTCTTGACCGGGGCCGGCGCTCAGCGGTTTTCGCTTACCGGTCTGCCCCCCATGCGATGAAATGAGGATTGGCGAAATCGCAGTCAGACGCCTGGCGTCTCTTTCCATAAGTGAGCGGCGCACCGTCCAGCAAGGATGTGCGCCCGCCGGCAGCACGCAAAACGGCGTCGCCGGCGGCCGTATCCCATTCCATCGTCCTGCCATATCGAGGGTAGACGTCCGCACCTCCCTCGGCCAGCAGGCAAAACTTCAAAGACGATCCAACAGAGAGGCAGGATGTAATGCTGTTCACGCGCAGGAACTCCTCGGTCTGCGCGTTGCTGTGGGACCGGCTTGCGACGGCAGTCAAGCTCCCGCCCTTCGCGCGGCAGCGGATATCGCCGCGATCGCAAACCTCGCCGTCTGCCGCGACCATAAATTTTGAGGCCCGGCCTTTGTAAGCAGCGTAGCCGGTATGTCTTGCCGGGGCGTAGACGACACCGACGACGGGTATGCCGTTCTCGATCAGTGCGATGTTCACCGTGTAGTCAGCGCTTTGGTTGATGTATTCCTTGGTTCCATCCAGGGGATCGACAAGAAAGAAAGCATGCCCATCAAATTGGGGGATATGGCCTTGCGCCATTGCCTCTTCCGCAACGACCGGAACACCGGGAAATGCGCGCAACAAGGCATTGAGGATGACCGCTTCGGCCATATGATCGGCAATCGTCACGGGGGATTGATCGCTCTTGATCGTTGTGCCGGTGCATGACGGGCTGACGCTCAATATCGCTCTTCCCGCCTCCACCGCAGCACGTTCCAGCACATCCAACATCACACCCCCTGTGCAAACTTCGTTCGCGTATAAACTCGCTTTGCATTCCCGCCTGTGGTCAGCACTCAGCAACAGCTGTCACGCATCATCGAGAAATTTCTCGATTTGCATTGCCAGATCGAGAGGCTCGTGCCCTACGGTTCGAAGGTGAATCTCGGGCGTTGTTGGCGCCTCGTAGGGTGAACTGATGCCTGTAAAGTTCTTGATCTCGCCAGCCATGGCCTTTTGATACAGACCCTTGGGATCGCGGCGGGCGCATTCTTCGATCGGTGTATCCACGAAAACTTCGACGAATTCCCCCTTTTCGAACAGTTCGCGCGCCATCCTCCGCTCCGAACGGAAGGGTGATATGAAGGAGACGAGCACGATCAGTCCGGCATCAGCCATCAGTTTGGCCACTTCCGCAGCGCGACGAATGTTCTCGACGCGCGCTTCCTGCGTAAACCCCAGATCGCGGTTCAGCCCATGCCGGATGTTGTCGCCGTCGAGCATGTACGTGTGCTTGCCGCGGGCATGCAGCAATTTCTCCACCATATTGGCAATCGTGGATTTTCCGGAGCCGGAAAGCCCGGTGAACCACAAGACCCTGGGCGTTTGTAGCTTGAGGGCTGCCCGCGCGTGCTTGTTGATATCGACCGCATGCCAATGAATATTATGCGCCCGGCGCAGGGGATGATCGATCATCCCTGCGCCAACAGTGGCATTGGTGAAACGATCGATCAGAACAAAGTTGCCCGTGTTCCGGTTATCACGGTAACTGTCGAACACGATCGGCGCCTGGGTCGAAACATTGCAGACGCCGACCTCGTTCATCTGCAGGGCAGTTGCCGCCTTCTGCGCGAAACTATTGATATCGATGGTATATTTCAACGTTGTAACGGTCGCGCCGATGCTATCGACCTCTGTGCGGCAGATATAGCTCCGCCCAGGTATCATGGCCTCTTTGTGAAACCAGATCACATGCGCCATGAATTGATCAGCCAGATGGGGCCGGTTTTGCGGAGCGACAAGCATGTTGCCACGCGATAGCTCCAGATCGTCTTCGAGAACGACGGTTACGGCTTGCCCATCGACAGCCGTCTCGACGTTGTCGCGGCCGCAGAGGATGGACTTGACGCGGGACGTTTGACCGGACTTCGCAACAACGACGCTGTCACCAACAGAAACCCGGCCCGCTGCAATTTGACCGGAGAAGCCGCGGAAATCCAGGTTCGGACGATTGACCAGCTGGATTGGCAACCGAAACGGCTGATCGACGCGATCTTCGTCGGCATCGATGGCTTCCAGATGCGAAAGCAGGCTCTTCCCCCTATACCAAGACATGTTTGGGGAAGCCGTGATGACATTGTCACCAAATCGCGCCGACATCGGGACAAACCCGACTGAGCGGAAGCCCAGCGTTTCTGAAAACGCTTGAAAGGCGCCGCAAATGGCTTCGAACCTTTCCTGATCATATTGGATAAGATCCATCTTGTTGACGGCGACGATGATATGCCGGATGCCAAGAAGGGAAGCGATAAATGTGTGGCGGCGCGTCTGGCGCAGAACGCCCTTTCTCGCATCTATCAGCACGATTGCCACGTCGGCATTGGACGCACCGGTCGCCATGTTACGGGTATATTCCTCGTGTCCGGGCGTATCCGCGATAACGAATTTTCGCTTCGGCGTCACAAAGAAGCGGTAGGCTACATCGATCGTGATGCCCTGTTCCCGCTCAGCCTCCAGGCCGTCCACCAGAAGCGCGAAATCCAGATGATCATCGCCTTTTGTCGTGCCATGCTTTTTGGTATCCCGCTTAAGCGCGGAAAACTGGTCATCCAGGATAAGCTGCGTATCGTAGAGCAATCGGCCGATCAGCGTGGATTTCCCGTCGTCCACCGAGCCACAGGTCAAAACGCGCAGGAAGGTATTGGTGACGTGCGCGTCCTGCTCAATCAGCATGTCGTCTTCAAGAACCATCCTCATCAGAAATATCCTTCGCGTTTTTTCTTTTCCATCGAAGCTTCTTCATCGGAATCAATCGCTCGTCCTTGACGTTCGGACGTTCGGACAGTCAGCATTTCCTGAATGATTTCTGGGACGGTGCGCGCGGTCGATTCAATCGCTCCCGTCAGTGGGTAACAGCCAAGTGTACGAAACCGGACTTGCAACTCCTCGACCTTCTCGTCCTGCGCAACCCGGAGCCGGTCGTCGTCAACCATGAGAAGCATTCCATCACGGCGAATAACCGGCCGGCGTTGTGCCAGATACAACGGAACCACGGGGATATTTTCCTGATTTATGTATTGCCAGACATCGAGTTCCGTCCAATTTGACAGCGGGAAAACCCGGATCGATTCATTGCGGTTCACCCGCGTGTTGTAGGTCCTCCACATCTCCGGCCGCTGGTTTTTCGGGTCCCATGTGTGCTTGCTATCGCGGAAGGAGAATATTCTCTCCTTTGCTCGCGATTTTTCCTCGTCGCGCCTACCGCCTCCGAACGCCGCATCGAAGCCGTAGTGATCCAGCGCCTGTCGCAGAGCCAGCGTCTTCATCATGTGCGTGTATGCCGTTGCGCCGAAATCGAAGGGGTTCACATTCTGGGCGACACCGTCCTGATTGGTGTGCACGAGCAGATTGAGGCCGAGTTCAGCCGCAGTCCTGTCCCGAAAGGCGATCATTTCGCGAAACTTCCAGGTCGTATCAATGTGAAGCAATGGAAATGGAGGCTTTGCCGGGTAGAACGCCTTGAGAGCCAGGTGCAGCATGACGGAAGAATCTTTTCCGATCGAATAAAGCATAACCGGCCGTGAGAATGTTGCGGCAACCTCACGCATGACATGGATGGATTCTGCTTCCAATTTTTCCAGATACGTCAGCGTCATTTTCGCGGCCCCCCTCGCCTATTCATGTAAAAAATTCCGCCATTCATTTATTTTTCAATAAAATCCAAAACCAACAGTAATATTAACCTCCAATGCACATTGAAACGCACTCATCACGATCCGCATCCGATTAATTCAAATGCCAATCGGAGATCCCGACGCCTTGTAACGCCGCCTCGAAAACCACGAGAACCAGGAGGGGCGATCTTGATTTTCGGGTTTCCCGAAGAAATTCACCACGCTGCCCAAAATGACAGGATGATTGACCGATAGCCTGTTCAGCGCGTCAACGAGGTTTCGTTCCTTGGTGCGCACGGCTGCAACAACCATGATGATGGAATCGACCCGGGATGCCAGCCAGACAGAATCCTCTTCGTTCTGCAGCGCGGGTGAATCGATGATGATCAGGTCGTATAGTCCCCGCAATTCCGTGTAGAGAACTTCAACGCCGTACAAATTCGGCCTGGAGGAGATGACCTCCAGGAACGGGTACGAGGGGGAGGCAAAGATAACGCTCTTCAGATCCCCCTTGTTCTCGAGGAAGTTGGAAAGTGCCGTGTCTGCTTGTGGCGCACCCAAAAGGAAGCCGGCCCCCTTCGAGTTCGGGTCGAAGTCCAGAATAAGTGCACGCAATCCCTGCGCTCTCGCAGCCGCGGCCAGACCAAGCGCTATGGTCGTCTTTCCGTCGCCATTTGATGGCGAGCAGATCATGACGATCTTGCCTCCTGCAGAACGGTCTATCGCCTCCCAGGCCATACACAAGTTTCGCATCGCCTTGGAAAACACCGAGCCGGGGCTACTCACTACAAGCTGATGGGGCATCTGCAACGAATGTAACGGTGCCTTCAAATTTGGGATGGTGACGAGGTTCGGCCGGTTGAGCACCTCTTCGACATCACGTGGCCCATGAAGCCTGTTATCAAGAGCCTCAGCAACCATCAGGCCGATGATAGCCAGAATAAAGACACCGAAAGAACCGGTTGCGATGACAAAGCTCGGGGTTGGAAAAGAGGGGCTGGT
Source organism: Rhizobium sp. Root1334 (assembly GCF_001426665.1). Lineage (GTDB taxonomy): Bacteria > Pseudomonadota > Alphaproteobacteria > Rhizobiales > Rhizobiaceae > Pararhizobium. The sequence goes on from NZ_LMEY01000006.1 coordinate 58,540, forward strand.
TGGAACTTCTGCGTAGGAGGCGACAGTCGCCGACGCCTTGCGCTCGCCGCGCTCAGGATCTAGGTCCCCCAATCGCAATACGATCTGATCATAGCGCTTCTGTTCAGCCAGCAAATCCCGCTCAAGCTCCCGCCTGCGGATTTCAGCCAAATTGCGGCCTTCCATCCTCTTTTGCAGAAGGGCCACTTCAGTGCTGAACTTCTCGGTCCGGATTGAAGCAACCTTGGAATTGTTTGCCAATTCCTGAACAATTCTCTGAGCTTCATCCCCTATCATGGCGCGAGTGGCCTGAAGCTCGGCATCTGCATCGATGACGAGCGGGTGATTTTTACCAAACTTTGAACTGAGTTGCGCGCGGACCCGTTCGAGACGCGATTGCTCGGTCCTCAGGCGGTCAAGCTGGTCTGACGTCAGAACACGGCCCAATGCTTGTTCGTCCGTCGACGCAAGAAGCCCTTTTGCCTCATTATATCGCGCGACCGCCCCAGCCTCATCAACACGCGCAATCGTCAATTGCTCGTTCAACTGCTCCATGCGCGCCCGCAAGAGGTCGTCCTGTGGATCAAAAGTGAGATCACTGTTCGTGGCGAAGTTGGCGATCTCCCGCTCCATGTTCGCAATCCGGCCAGCAAGCTCCGCTTGCTGGCTGCGCAAATATGCGATGGTGTTCTTGGTGGCCTCGTCAGTAAGTTTGGCAGTCCATTCGACATAGCGCTCCGCAATGGCATCAGCGATCGTGGCTGCCTTCAATGGGTTGGGCTGCCTCACGCGAATGCTCATCGCAAGGCTGTCGCCGCGGCGATCCACGGTATAAGAATTCAGGAGCGTAGAAATCGCACGGTTACGCTGCACACTTTCTGAAATAAGACGACGGCGAACCATTTCCGGACCGCTTCCTTCGTTGGAAAACAATACGCCGACGATGGGCGCGAACATTGATCCGATAAGGCTATTCCCCTCCGTCCGTATTGGGTGCAGGTAGGTATTGTAGTCGGGGTCCTCGACAAGATTGAGCGCATCAACAACGGTTCCGGCAAACACACGCGACTGAATGACATCGAGTTCTGTTTCCATTACCGACTTATCGCGCTCCTGCTTGCGCAGCTCGACCACCGCTTCATAAGGGCGGGCATCATTGCGATCGAACACAATAGCAGAGGTAGCGGTGTAGATTTTTGTATAGAGAAGCGATGCCAGAATCGTCAGCGCCAGGCCCGTCAATATAAAAATACCAAAGAAGACAATGTACCTGCGTAGCAACTCAGCGATGTCCTGCAGACCGTAGGTGTACGGCCGGCGCGGAGGCATCTGATATATCGTCGTGCTTTGAATTTTATTTGTAGAATGGTCAACTGCGCGATCGGTGGTCAGCATTTAACCTCCAGACAACTTCCCCAAGATTTCCTTGCTGCAGCGCACAATATACGCCAAATTTAGCAACCCAATTTAAATAGAAACAATAATTGAAATCGCAAAGATATTAAACAACTAAATTATCATTTAACATTAACAACGTCGCTTATATGAAAATACAACTCGAATATTGCGGTCTATAAAATGCTATTACTCGCAACGATACATTCGCATTTGCCCGAAAATGGCAGGCTGCGTCAAAATTATACATAAATTTCACCGTCTAATGTGTGGCCATAGCTTGCCAACCATCAGATAAAATCCATCACCTATGGGCTTGCCAATGCCATCCGCTCGATGAGAATGTCATTGACCACGTGAACGTCGAATTTTGCTTGCGCCAACTCTCGCGACTTCATCCCCATATCGGCAGCGAGAGGAAGATTGCCCGCAAGCGTCACCATGGCACGCGCCAGGTCATCAACATTCCTGGGCTCGACCAGATAACCGTTAATGCCAGGCTGGACCGTATCGCTACACCCAGCAAGGCTGGTGGTAATAACAGCGCGCCCGACGGACATAGCCTCAAGGATGCTGCGCGGAATACCCTCCCGATAGTAGCTCGGCAGTACGAAAACATTGCATCCTGCGAGGTAAGGCCGGACGTCCAATGTGTCGCCGAGAAAGTTCAGAAGCCCCTCATCAACCCATTTCTGGATATCGTCACGGGACACGCCAGTGACGGGATTGGGATCAAAATGTCCCAAAATTTGAAATTCCGCATTGGGGTAGAGATGCCGCACCCTCCGCGCCGCCTCAATATATTCAAGGATACCCTTGTCCTTGAGCAAGCGCGCGATCAACAGGAAAACCGGTCGATCGGAAGGGGGCGGTGCAAAGGCATAATGATCAAGATCCACACCCGACCCGGGCACAATCCTGATCAAGGATTCGTCCCTGACCATACGATGCTCGCGAATGTCCGCGGCATCAGCCTCGTTGTAGGCGAAGACAACGTTCGCGCCGGCAAAGGCGCGACGGTAAAGCCAAACGCTGATCTGCTTGACCACCCGGCCTTTAAAAGTTGCCGACCCGTTTTGTGAAAAGACGTGGCCAAGCCCTGTTACCAAGAAGCAACGGGAACGCACTCCAGCAAGCCGCGCGGCAATCCCACCGTAGATTATCGGTTTCATCGTGTATGGAACGACCAGGTTCGGCTTCAACTTTCGCAGCAGGCGCCAGAGCGACCATATGGTGGCGAGATCGGCAACTGGGTTAAGCCCTACGCGCGCCATTGGTATCTGTGCAAAATCGACGCCTATTCGTGACAACGCACTCCTGGTTCTTGCGTCATCTTCTGGACCAACGGCTGTGACAATGTGCCCGGCATCCACCATCCGCTTAAGCAGTTCCAGCCGAAAATTGGTCAATGACTGGCTATAGCTGGACAGAACGACAATGCGTTGTCTGCGATGCGCCGGCATCGTCTGCGGCAGCGGACGGATAGCGTCCTCATAAACAGCGTGTGTCGCTAAATACTCGCTAAAGACCGCCATAATAACTCCCAAGGAAACGAACCGGCAATGCAGGCGCGTTAGTTGATCTGCGATCCCGCTGCAGGGTTCCGGCCGATATCGCTGACGAGCGCGTTGAACAGCGCTTCAGGAAGCTCCGAAAGCTGATCCCGCGCACCATCCTCGTCTGTGTCGGCACTTTGGGGATGTACATCCTTCAAATGTGTGGCCGCACATTGCTGCTTCACATAGCCGGGAATGAGGCTGCTCATTAATGCAAGGACCATGGCTTCGTCTCCCAGTTCGGCGAAGCGCTCCAGTCGTGCAAACGTCACCATGAGCTTGGAGAGGTCCACCGGATGAGGGATAGCGCCCAGAACCCCAGGCACCGGCGACGCTACCCGCATTTCTTTGCTGTCGAAGAGTTCCTCAAATCGCTTTTCGCCGGGGCGTAGGCCGATGATCTTAATTGCAATATCTTTTTCGGGCGTAAATCCGGCCAGACGGATCATCCTGCGGGCTATCTCGATGATTTTTATGGGCTCGCCCATATCCAGCACGAATATCTCGCCTTTGCCGATATCGCCCTCCAAGCCATAAGCGGATGCCTGCAACGTCAGTTCCACGGCTTCGCGAATGGTCATGAAGAACCGCGTCATCTCGAGATCCGTTACGGTCAGCGGGCCGCCACAGGCAATCTGCTTCTTGAAGAGCGGGATAAGTGATCCGCTCGAACCAAGGACATTGCCGAACCGAACCGTCATGAAGCGGGGCCCTGACCCCGTCTTGAACCTGTTCAGGTCAAGAGCCTGGCAGTAAAGCTCGGCAAGGCGTTTGGTGCCTCCCATGACACTGGTTGGGTTGACAGCCTTGTCCGTTGAAATTTGAACCATCGCCAACGCGCCGCACTGCCGCGCCGCGTTGGCGACGTTCATCGTGCCGATAACGTTGGTAAGCGCTCCTTCACAAGGATTGAGCTCCACCATCGGCACATGCTTAAGCGCCGCTGCGTGAAAAACCAGCTCGGGCCGATGCAGTGAAAACATATCGTTGACCCGGTTTGCCCGCCGCACATTGCACAAATGTGCCGAACGCGGAACGCTCTGGAAACGCTCGTTCAACTCCATATCGATCGCATAGAGATTATATTCGCAGTTCTCCAGGAGCACGAGTTCCGCGGGCTCGCACGCTGCGATTTGCAACGCCAATTCGCTACCGATCGAGCCTCCAGCACCGGTGATGAGCACCCGCCGACCCTTGACCAGGCGCGAGATCGCTTCCCGGTCCAACGAGGCCTGCGGTCTTTCGAGCAGATCGGTCAGTTCGATAGACTTGAGTTCGAAGCGGTTTTCCCGCTTGGTATTTTTAAGCTCCGTCATCTGAGACAGGCGGGAAACGGTCATGCCAAACGCCTCAGCCGCCGCGATCAACCGCTCCGACGCATCCTCCCCGAATACGGATGGCGCTTCCGTAAATATGAGGTGGCGCGGAGAAATCCTTTCGCCTTTGAGCTGCGCAACAATATCCCGGAAATCTTCCACAGCCCCAAGGATAGGGACGTTACGAAGCATCATGTTTTGATGCTCATTTGTTTTTTCCAGGCATCCGACGGGCCAATGCGTGCAGTTGCGATCGCGGCTCAGTGCGCGCAGGTAAAGGTCGGCAGCATCCCCTGCACCAACGAGGAGCGTGGGAATTTGCTTCTCGGTATTTCGGGGGCCTTTGAGCCCCATCCCGCGGCGTGTCAAAGGGAACTCGTCCAGCCGGAAACTCAACCTGGAAGCAGACAGAAAAGCCAGGAGCAGAAGAGCCTCCAGCAACAACGTGCTGCGCGGCATATCTGTAAGCCTGGTTGCGAAGAATAAAACGCAGACAAGCATCAGTGTGGTTATGAAAACCGCACGGATGATCGTCCACAAATCAGACACGGATCCATACCGCCAGTTTCGGCTATACAATCCGGCGAGTGGGAACACGACAGCGCAAACGAGCAGATATTGGGGACCAGCGATCAACAATGCCCTTAGCAACTCGGGCCGTGCTTGCACCGTGTCGAACCCGTAACGGGTCACGTAAGCAATACCCAGAGCTGAACCTGCAGAGAGCATATCCGCCAAAAAAAGCCCGAGCGACTGCCGGACTTTTCGCACCTGCGAATATACTATCCTTTTCGCAAGGCCCAACATCCAATTGGCGGCAGAAAGCACAACCGTGACGGCGGTAGCGAGCGTTATGCCGGATAGCCGCTTCTTGGCGGAAGAATTGTTGGTGTTTAAAACGACGTCACCGCGATCCATTATAGCCCCCGCCAACTACTCGCACGGAATCATATCGTCGAACCCCAGCGGTTCGAGCGCTCAAATTAATCTATAAGAAATATATACTATTCTCCCAGAGGCATCGCATGAGCGAAATACCTCCGCATCGCCGCAGCACAAAGCTACGTCGAAGAAATCCCCGATATGTAAGAGCTTTCTTTCGTTAGAAGGTTTGCATAAAATGAATAATCTGTAAAGCTTATTTTAGCCTCAGCTATTCTAACGCATTAAATTGGCAATCTATACCTTCTTCGTTGCATCCATCGAAAACATATACTTAATGCCATAAATCCCAGTGCTAAATCGTTTGAAACTTCCATTCTCAAAACGAAAAACATCAACGATCTGAAAAAAGAGGCCACACTTTCCAGCAACAGTTCATACTGTGCAACGCTGGTTCAGCAGAACAATTCCACCTGGCCGAAGTGGCCATTTTGCTGGGCGCACCAACATTCGACCAGCGTCGACGAAAACCGCAGGCTTCAAAGATTGAAAGTGCTCACCCCATATCGATCAAACAAGCAACGCGGTTGCGCAGTAGGCTCAGCATCATCGGCCTCCAGATGCCCCGCCAAAGAGTACCGTTTAAGGCTCTGCTGAATAGGTGCTATTCAACGGAATTGGTCCGATAAACTCGTTGATGGAAATACCAGTTGTAGGGCCATCGCTCAAGCAAGATATGCGCAACGTGACTGAGGCCGGCAGACGCAACGAAAACCGCCGCTCCAAAGATTGCGATCGAAAGCCAAATATCACTGGTGAAAAGCTGCAACTGGATGAAAACTCGCCTTACAAAGTAATAGGCGTAAGGATGCACGAGATACAAGCTATAGCTTATGGCGCCTATGTATTTTGAAAATCTATTATTAAATATAATACTGGTTAGGCTGCGTGGATCTACCGCAAGACAAAAGTAGGACACGGTAAAAACCAAAGCTCCCAGAGCGGCCGGATTAGAGAAATCGGAGAGTGTATAGTCAAAAACCCCCCGGCTTGCTGAATAGACAGTGGCAAAAAACAGAGTTGCCTCGAGCGTCCGCAACAAGGCTGTCCCCATCGCTATCCGTGAGCCAAAGAGGCGGATCAAGGCGCCTGCCAGGAAGAAAATCGATATGGGAAAAACGGCGAGAAAAACCAGCGATACCGCCCACGCCAACGCAGCCGCTACCGCGCTTGGTCGTTTAACCGACGTATAGACGACCCAGCATGTAAGCGCATAGAAGATGACCTCGTAGCTCAGGCTCCATGCATTGGGGGTGAGTTGTTCAGTTCCAGTGAAGAGATTTATGAACAGGAGGCCAGAAACGATGCTTTCTACATTATTCGTTTTTGGATATTCGTTGGTTAGATAGTTCAATGTTATAAATACTACGGAGGCCACAAAGAATAACGGATAGATACGCAGAAACCGACGCTGCGCGAACTCGTGAATGGAGTATCTCAGGGCGCTTGGAAGGATCACATAGCCGCTGATCACAAAAAACAATTTAACACCAAAGACACCCAGAAACCATGGCGCCTCTATGGCATGCACGTAGCTCTCGTTCGCCGGGTAGATATGGCGAGCTGTCCCGCCGAGAATATGCGCCCCAAGCACCATGATTGAGGCCAAACCACGCAAACCATGCGCAGCAACGTTGAATTCGCCTGCCTTTTCAACCGAGTTTAAGGCAACACGCCTGACAGGCTCGCTTGCCGACGGTCGCGCTAGTATTTCATCAACCATTGGAGGCCCCGCCAAGTTGCTCAAGGGCAGAAGCCGTCTGCCGCCGGTCAAAAGACATCTAAATAGTAGCGTGGCTTAGCCCAGCGCCCCGAGTGGGATGGGCGCTCGATCAGTATCGGCCCTCCCTCGCAGCAAGCCACGCTCCTTGTCTGCAAAAGTCGAGGCAAGGAATATCGGGAGAAGAACCGGCAAAACCCAGAACCGGCTATAAATATGCGGAAGAGCATTAGCTGCCAGTAAGAACACCGTGACATTTGCAAGGATTGCCGCAGCAAACGGGCGCCCGCCCGGCACTTTTAAAACCGAAATAGCCGGACCCAGCCCGCCCAACACCATCACAAGGAACCCGATCGCGCTTATCAATCCGCCTTCTATCCACAAAAGCAGATAGACGTTGTGAACAGGCGCATGATATTGGCTGCCCACGCGATACTGATCAGCTCCGACGCCGATAAAGATAGTGTCTGACGTCATCTCCAAGGCTTCGTTTATCAGCTCGACCCGCCCGTCAAAACTGCCGGCTTTCCCGAGGTCACCAGTTTCCAGCGCGCCAAGAACTCTTTTCTGGAAGGTGGCAGGAAGATATTCGGTCACAAGACCGCCACTGAGAGCCAAGATCGTCACGCCGATGGCTAACGGCAGCAGCATACGCTTCCAGCTCACCCCGAGAAGCGCAAAAATCCCTACTCCACACACAAGCGACATAAGGCCGGAATTGGAGCCTGTCAGCAAAATACCATAGGTCATGATTGCTACCGCCAGAAATCCGGTTGTCTTTCTCATGTGACCTGTCGTGCAGAGTACGAGGACAATTGGTACACACAGCGCTATGACGGTCGCGCATTCATTTGTGCGCTCCATTAGACCGGTGAGGCGTCCGCTGCCGGTTACGAACACCGTATCCCTCTGCCCGTCATAATGGATGAGATACACTCCATGGAGGCAGATCACCGAAATTGACAGGATATAAACTTTAGCAAAGGTGACGATGTTTTTTGCGGATTGACTGCTGAAAATCAACATTATTGCCAAGTATGCATAGGCATATTGCGCAACGACAGCCATCGCGCGCATTGGATCGGGAGATTTCATGCTGCTTATCGTCAGGCCCGCGAGCAATGTGGAGAGCCCCACCAACCAGACCGCCGCACTCATTCTTCCGAAGGGATAAAATGAAATCCGCCCACTCAATAAAAGTACAACCAGGGCGGCCGCGAACATAATATCAGAAAATGTAATGTTTCCTGCGGTGGGCCGTATATAAACCATAGAGCACAGAAAAACTCCGCCGACGACAAGCGGATAATCAAAGAACATGATGATCTTTGATCTTCTCATTTCGGCGGAGTAGTTTCCCCCTCGCCATTCCTGATCAAGATCGTTCGGAATATCTGTCATATTGCGATCTCGCTGCGTCGATACAGCTGTGTTGAGATTTTTTGGTAGGGTGCGAACCTCCGCACTAAATTGTATTTCCTGGCAAACTATTCTGATGGCAGATCATTCGTCCGGGTTCTTACGCAAACACATTCCCATCCAGACCCAGACGTGACATCCTGCGTGATGCCGTCCTAAGGCCTGCGGCCGTCAACCGCGCCGGGCGTAGCCAATGCCCGATGCCTCGGCTATCTGGCGAAAGCTCACGATACACGGCAATGATCCTAAAATCGAGATAAACAAAATCAAATGTCACTCGCAACGGAACGCTGCTCGAAATAATCAGAAAGCAAGTTCGATCTGCTCTCGTCTGCAAAAGTATATTTTCCGGTCGAACACCAGAATGAGTGTGCAGCGCCGGTGTCTACGCACAATAGATTCCATGATGGCAACCATAGCCGGAACCCCTTACCCTACGTCTTTCCGCTTCGCTGCGGCCAGCCGGCTTTCACTTAGCCTTTCTCCAAAAATCATCACTGAAGCCGTCATGATCAGAATTTGAAGGTCAATCCAGAAGGATCTGTTTCGGATATACCATAAGTCGAGGTCTATCTTGTCATCATCCGTAAGGATGGCATTGCCGCTGATCTGCGCCCACCCCGTCAACCCCGGCTTGACCGAACAGCGCAAAACCCCACGCTCGCCAAGGCCGCGTATCGTTTCTGGGAGAATGGGACGGGGACCAATCAAGCTCATATCGCCGACAAGGATGTTCCAGAACTCAGGAAGTTCGTCCAGGCGGGATCGGCGCAGAATTCGGCCAAATGTGGTTGTACGTTTCTCGTCGCTGAGGAGTTTACCCTTGCTGTCCCGCGTATCCGACATGGACCGGAACTTGATCATTCTGAACGGGCGCTCGTCCTTGCCTGCCCTGGATTGAACGAAAATTGCCGGGCGGCCGAGAAGGATGATAACGGCAATTGCAACCAGTATCATGACAGGCAACATTAACAGCCCAGCGGAAAGTACGAATACGATGTCAAGAATACGGTTCATAATATTTGCCCCAGCAAACATTCGACCTTTTATTTTTATCCACACGGAAGAGATCCGGCAAGAAATTTCATCTTCTTATTTTCAATAACTTCGCATTGACGGCAACGGTCTGTTCGTTCCATCATCAAAGACGGAAGAGTATATGCTGTAAAGAAACTGCCATACTTCATATCGACATGATCACATGGCCAGCACTCCACCACCCATAGGCCTCGATCGTATTTGATGACAGCCCTGTTGAACGATGATTTTCCTGGTCACCAGTCGAGGGGGTGGCATCCGGGAAAACCAGATTTTTAAATGGTACATTTGAGGATCGGCTGGACCCGTGAGCAAGGCAGCGGACGACAAGCGCCTGCTCCCGATACATCTGCAAAGGGTCCTTCGACCGCCATCAGACGACAATCATTCGACCGAAGGGACCAATGATGTGTGGAATTGCCGGGCTTGTAAACTATGCGGGACGCCAACGCGAAGCATCGACTGCCACCCTGAAACTGATGGCCGGCGCACTTGCGCATCGCGGCCCAGACGCCGATGGAATATGGCTTGCCGACGATGGCCATGTCGGCCTTTGCCATCGCAGGTTGTCGATCATTGACCTGTCTCCGGGAGGTGCGCAGCCGATGCACTCCGCCAGCGGTCGCTACTCGATTGCCTACAATGGGGAGATTTATGGGTTCCTGGGATTGCGCGCCGAACTGGAAGCGCTCGGGCTACAATTTCGCGGCCATTCAGATACAGAAGTGCTTCTGGAAGCAATCGAAGCATATGGACTGGAAAAAGCGTTGGCGCGCTGCAACGGCATGTTCGCCTTCGCCCTATATGACAGTGTCGAACGCAAAGTCATATTCGCCCGGGATCGACTTGGTAAAAAGCCGCTTTATATCGGAGTGTCCGGTGATGCGATTGCTTTTGGTTCCGAACTAAAGAGCATCAGAAAACACCCGTCTTTTCACTCTCCCGAGATAGATCGCGACGCAGTTACGCTGTACCTGAGATACAACTACATCCCCACTCCTTATTCGATTTATCGTAATGTTTTCAAATTGCCGCACGGTTCGTGGGTCAGCATCTCGGTCGATCAGCCTCCCGCCTCTCTTGCGGTAGTTCTGGCCTCTGCAAGACCCTACTGGGACGCATTCGAAGTTGCCGAGCACGGATATGCGAACCGTATCGGATCCGAAGAGGAGGCTTTAGATCTTCTCGACAACGCGCTGAAAACAGCGGTCAGCGAGCGCCTGGTGTCGGATGTGCCTGTCGGTGCGCTTCTTTCCAGCGGCATTGATTCCTCCCTGGTTTCCGCCGTGATGCAGGAAGTCTCGGCAACGCCCGTCAAAACCTACACAGTCCGCTTTATGGAGGAACAGTACAATGAAGCGGATGCCGCCGCCGCCGTAGCTCTTCATCTGAAAACGGATCACACTGAAATCACGGCGGAACCCGAAATCGCTCTTGGGCTTATCTCCGATCTGCCTGATGTCTATGACGAGCCTTTTGCCGACCCATCACAAATCCCGACCTTGCTCGTTTCAAAACTCGCGCGAAGAACGGTAACCGTTGCTCTATCCGGCGACGGCGGCGACGAATTTTTCGGCGGCTACAAGCGCTATCAACGAATGATGACCTTTGACCGCCTGGAAAAAATGACCCCCGCATTCGCGCTGAAGGCAGCGAAATTCGCACCCGAATGGCTGCTTGACGCTGCAGCGCCGCTTGGCCGTCACGCCCTCCCCCCGGCTTTGCGCGACGAGGCCACCGGCAGCCGTGTGAAGCGGCTTGCAGAACTGCTCCAGATTCGCAACAGAGACGACCGATATCTGAATTTTGTCTCTCAATGGCCGGATGCGGCCGACATCGTCATCGGCGGACGCGAACCACCGTCTGCAATGTCATCCAAGCGAATTCCAGCCGTTCTGGAGCCAGTCGACAGGATGATGTACAGGGATATGATTGCCTATCTCCCCGACGATATTCTCGTCAAACTGGATCGTGCCTCAATGGCTGTCGGTCTTGAAATGCGCGCCCCCCTCCTCGACTACCGCTTCGTCGAACTGGCTTGGCGCTCGCCTCGCGCCTTATGTTTTTCCGAAGGTCAAGGCAAGCGCGCACTGCGCAAACTGCTAGCCCGCCGATTGCCCGAGAAACTCCTGACTCAATCAAAACGAGGGTTCGGCATCCCGCTTAATGCCTGGCTTCGCGGCCCCTTGCGTGCCTGGGCAGGCGACATGCTGTCTCCGTCTCGCTTGCGTCGAGACGGCATTTTCCGCGTAGAACCCATAGAGGCACGCTGGAAGGAACATCTTTCAGGCAAGCGAGATTGGGGCGCGCACCTTTGGACGATCCTCATGTTCAACTCCTGGCTGGACCGCTGGGCCAGCCAGGAACATTAACTGCGCCGGTAAGGCTATATGCCTCGCTGGCTCTTAATGTTGAAGCCTGCCTGGCCTCCTTCCCGCAACTCGCGAGAGAAGAACCAGATGGGATGATTGGGTGCAGATGTCTTAGGCGCGGGGCATCAGCATTGATTTTCCAAGCCTGCGACACAGCGCCAGGTGAGCCATGCCTATGACAGCATAAAGTCCGACTGACTGAAATTCGCTGCCGTAAGATTGCCCAACGGGTCATCGATGAGAACGGAGAATGCGTTGCCCGAAGAGTCATGCCCCTTGATGATGACATCGCCACTGGCATCGTCGTAGGCATAAATTGTTCCGTTGGCGCCCGAACTCGAATATTTGGTCAGTCCGAGCCGTTCGAAGCTCAGCGTATCGATACCGTCCTGGAAATCCTTGACGGTATCACGGCCGGTCAGGACACTGGCACCCTTGAAAGAGAACTGGTCGGCGCCTGCGCCACCCCAAAGCGTGTCAGCGCCGGAATCGCCAATCAGAACGTCATTTCCAGCGTCGCCGTAGAACGTGTCATTTCCATCGCCGCCATAGAAACGGTCGTTTCCGTCGCCACCTCTCAAGGTGTCCGCGCCGGCTTCACCGCTAATGGTATCGGCACCGGCATCTCCAAACGCCACGTCGTCTCCGCCGCCAAGTTCGATACTGTCGTTGCCATTGCCGCCATGTGCTTCATCCTTACCCCCCTCGGAATCGATCATGTCGTTACCATCGCCACCGCTGAGGTAGTTGTTGCCGTCTCCGCCATCGACCCGGTCATCACCGTTTCCGCCGAACACTTTATCGTCGCCCGACTGCCCCTTAAGCGCGTCGTTACCATCCTCGCCATAGATGGTGTCATTGCCAGCGGCTCCGCTTACGGCCTGCTGTGTCAATTTCCCCGTCGCGGGATCAATGCGGTTGGTGAAACCGTCATTTCCGCTACCCGCATAGATGATATCGTCTCCGTCACCGCCATCGATGTATTCCTCGCCAGCACCGCCATAAATCGTATCGTTTCCGGCACCGCCCAAAAAGTGGTCGTGACCGTCGCCGCCCTCCAGAATGTCGTCCCCGAGGCCGGCATCGAAAATATCGTTTCCAAGGCCTCCAAGAAATCTGTCATTTCCCGCGCCGCCGTCGAAAGTATCGTTACCGTCGCCGCCTTCGGCATAATCGTTGCCAGCCCCTGCCTTGAAAAAGTCGTTCCCCAGCCCGCCGTAGAGCTTGTCGTTGCCAACTCCGCCGTCGAGAAAGTCATCGCCTGCGTTGCCGTACAGGATGTCATCGCCATCATAGCCGTAGATTTTGTCTGTAGCGCTCGTTCCCGTCAGCTTATTTGCCAGGGTGGTTCCTTTGAGAATCATGATTACCTCTTCGCTTGGTAGGAGAGGCGCTGGTAGGAACGGAATGAGGCGCAAAGGAGGCTCGCAGCGATTTCACAACCATAAGAGGAAATAAAACCGGCCACTACTAATGTATATCTGTGGATAAAGATTGAAAATACATCGAATATAACAATACAAAATCATTAAATTTCAGCGATTTAATTCAAGCGTCGAGCAATATCCGTTCATGACAATATTTAAGCTTGAGACAAACTTTATAAATCTCACCATCATGCGATGTAATTCGATTACTCAACGACATATCCTCATTTTTTATTCAAAAAATCCAGATACTTGGCTTCTACAGCAGCCAGCGTATATTCATTCTCGATTCGCTCTCTGGCGTTGCGGGCATATCGCGCATAACCGCCTGGGCCTGCATCGAGCAGTGTACGCATAGCCCCCGCAAGTGCGTGCGGATCTCTCGCCGGCACGGCAATGCCACCATCGCCGACAACAATGGCGGCGTCACCGACATTGGTCGTGACCACCGGCTTGGCAAAGCTCATCGCCTCGGCGATGACATTGGGAAACCCCTCCGTCCGCGAAGACAGCGCCAGTATATCGATGCCTTGATAGAATCCGGCCATGTCTGCGACCTCCCCCTGCAACTCGATCCGGCCCGGCGGCAGCGCGGCGTCGGCAATCAGCCGCACGACGGCGGGATTGTCCCAGGACAGTCCATGCCCGGCGGCTGTAAACGTCACATCTGGATGTGTTTGAGAAACCAGCGTGGCTGCATGGAAGAACGTGGCGTGATCTTTTTGAGGATGAAAGCGGGCCGCTATGCCGATCCGTTTCGCGACGCGGGGCACCGGCGCGGAAAGAGGCGGAAGGTCAAAACCGTTCGGAATAACAACGGCATTATGATTGCTGTAGCCATAGGCACCGTGCATTTCGAGAGCGCGTGAGGAATTATAGATAAAGCCGGCAGCACGGCGCGACAGCAATTTGGAGACAGCAATGGCGATACGTGAGCTGCGCGACAATGACGATGGATCGTCCAGCGACTGACGGACATTCCAGAACACGCGCGTATGTTGGCGCGAAAGGCACGCAGCGATCGTGCCGGCAATCATTGCATGATACATCCAGCACAACACGACCGTGGGCTGCTCCTGGCGGATCAACTTGGTCAATGTGAAGATCGCCCCGACCAGCGCCGTCGGCACTCCGGCTTCCAGCGCGACATAGGTAACTCGGGGATTATTAGCGAGGGCGCGATTACGCCCCGATATCCCCATAAGAGATACAACAACGATCCGTTGGCTGTCTGAAATCCGCAACAACCGAGTGAGCATAGTCTCGGCACCGGCGCTCGCAGTGAAATTGGTAATGACATGCATGATCATCATGGCGGTCCGTTTAATACTCAAGCGCGTCGTTTGGCTGCGATAACCCCGATTTGCAATTGCCAGAACCGTTAGCTTTGCTTCAGTGGAAGCCAACCAGATACCGCCGGCGAAAGCCATTGTCATCCAAACAAAGCCACCGGTCCACTCGATCGCACAGCCGGTTGTTTCTCACACTGGCCGGTATGCGAATGGCATTCTGTTTTAGTTGGAGTTGATATCGTAGCATATTGAAATATTCGTTGGCGGCCCGGCATTGTTAACTGCTGGACAGTGTCCCGCACGTGGTGTTCTATATCTCTAAATTACAGATATTTTAAATCTGGAACCTTTTGTATCGTTGTCAAGTCTGCCCCACCGAAGCTTTCGCGGTGATGCGTTCAGAAGACGAATTTGTCTCTGCTGATTGGGAGACGGATTGAAGCGCCTGGAAACTTTTCGGGATGAGAAATGATGCGTATTGTTCTTGTTGGCGCCGTTGAAAGTTCGAACGTCGCATTTAATGCGCTCGTGAAAGCCGGAAAACCTCCAGTTCTCGTGGTGACCCTCCCGCAAGACGCCGCTGATCGGCATTCGGATTTCACCGACATCGGTTCACCGGCCGCCGCGATCGGAAGCGCAGTGTTCCGCACGACGAATACAAACGCGCCGGAAACGATAGAGGCGATAGAAAATGCAGAACCGGATGTCACTTTCGTCGTTGGCTGGTCCCAGATCTGCAAAGCGCCTTTTCGCGCCATTGCTCGTATCGGGAGCATCGGTTTTCACCCAGCCGCCTTGCCTCGATTGCGGGGGCGAGGCGTCATTCCCTGGACAATCCTGCTTGGCGAAAAGACGGCGGGATCTACATTGTTCTGGCTCGACGAAGGCACGGATTCCGGCCCTGTCCTACTGCAGAAGATCTTTCACGTCGGAGAAGAGGAGACAGCGCGCAGCCTCTATCTCAAACATATGCGCAATATCGAAGAGATGATCCCGGAAGCCGTGCACCGGCTTGAGACGGGCGACGCCCCGAGAATAGAGCAGGATCACCGCCAGGCATCCTATTGTGCGAAACGTACGCCTGAAGATGGCTTGATCGATTGGCGCATGCCGGCTGCGCAGATACTGACCCTCATTCGAGCCGTGGGCGATCCGTATCCTGGCGCTTACACAAGCTGCAACGGGCTCAAACTTCATATTGACACTGCTGCGCCAGCTTCCCCCATACCCCGTTATATTGGCATTACCGGTCAGGTTCAGGCACACACTCCACGCGGCTTTGTCGTCATGTGCGGTGATGGCCTTTGCATTGAAGCCCATAATTGGCGCTCACCGAGTGGCAAGCCACCCCCTGTGCACAGCAAGCTGCAGGGGTAAAGCCCAACACGCAAGCGCCTTTACTTGCACTTGACGTTCCGAGCCTTTCCCGCACCGTGGAAACCCGCAACCAAGAGCCAACGGCGCTCACCTGACGGAATTTAGCCCGAGACGGCCGATAAAATCCGCCGCTACACTGCAGACGTAGGGCAGGACGCGATGGCTGCTGCAACCAGCTTCGCCTGGACCCGGATATCGGGAACCGCCGTGATTTCCCAGAATTGTCCCGCCGTCAGAGCGCCAACGGCAAACATACGTGGCTGGGCGTGGCCGTTTGAATCAAGCACGCGGGATGCCTTGTCGATCGCAATCCCGAGACCAAGCGCGTCGGCGCTGATCATACCTGCCTTCAACATCTCCTTCAGGAGCGGGGAGTGGTTGACGCCAGCCCGCTCCATCCCCGTACAGTTCACGATCCAGTCCGTCTCGAACGACGCCGATCGATCACATAAGCGCGGGCGATAGGTGACTGCGACACCATTTTGGCTCTCCAAGATGGATTTCACAAATCCGGCATGCAGCTGGACAGTGCCATTTTTGATCAAGGAATCGAACCCTTCGAACACCGCCGGTGAAATGCGATGACGGTGGACGTTCCACCAGGGCAGAGCATGCCGAAGAAAACGTGCACGCTGCTCGCGAGACAACTCCTGCCATAATGCCTGAGTGTCCGGCCTCAGGCCGTCCATCACAGCGCGCCAGTCTGCTCCCTCCCTAATCTGCCGGCGCAGGGCACCGAGAATTGCACTGATCTGCCGTTGGCCAGCCGGCAATGCAGGCTTGATGGGAGACACCCGGTGCGAGTGATGGGGATGCGGCACGAGGCCCCTTCGCGACAAGACGCGAATCTCGCCTCGATGGCCGCGAGCGCGCAATGCCAGGACTTGATCGATCATCGTCAAACCTGAGCCCAGAACGCAAACCCGGTCCCTCTCCCCTACCCTCAGCAACCAGTTCAAGCGCCAGGGATTCTTGATGATGTGGCGTTTGGCGCCGGCCGCTAACCCATCAGGCGAGACCGGCAGTTGCGCGTTACCGACACCGAGACAGAACACGACCGTCTGTGCAATCAGTTCCGCAGCATTGTCCAGTTGAAAGACCGTGCCGACCCGGTACTGCTCAACGCAGCCTGTTGCCTTGGCCTTGATGAAGCTGACTTTCGCTCTGTCGTGACCGCGCAGCAGGGACGCCAGCGTGTCTCTCAAATACAGCCCGTAATCGCCGCGGGAGGCAAAATCGTCGCCAGATTTCCCCTTGCCCTTTGCTTCCAGCCACATCAGGAAATCGTCTGGCTTATCTGGAAAGACACTCATGCGACCAGCGGGCACATTCAAGCGATGAAGATGGAATTCGGTCCGATAGGCCGTACCGCGGCCAAATCCGCGGTTGTCGCCAATGATTGCGATCGAACTCGACGTTGGAAGCAGTTGTAGAAGATTGATTGTCACGGCTATTGCCGAGAAACCGGAGCCAACAACAACGATATCGTAAACCAACCACATCTCCGATCAATCGTCTGTCATGCGTACTGACATGGCACGAACGGAAAATTCGATGAAGTTCAATCTCTGCCGAGCCTATCCTATCAATTAAGAAAGGCAATCAGCGACAGCATGTGACGCGCGCGTTCAAGGATTCATATAGCCTCCTCGCGGCACCATAGCTAAGCGAACAAGAAATCAGCACTGCTGAAATTGGACGCGCTCAAACTATTGGCTGGATCATCGACAAGCACCGAGAACACTTTCCCAGCGGCATCGTAGCCTTTAATCAGAACACCTCCGGTTGGATCATCGTAGGCATAAACCGTACCGGCCGCACCCGAGCTCGAATATTGCCGGATGCCAATTTTTTCCAGAACAAGAATATCGACGCCATCTTGAAAATCCATAATGGTATCCTGCCCAAGAAAAGCGCCGGCGCCCTTGAATACAAACCTGTCGGCATCTGCACCGCCCCACAGCACATCCACCCCTGAATCGCCGATGAGAGTATCCTGGCCCGCATCGCCGTTTAGAACGTCATCTCCGTCACCGCCGTAGAACAGGTCATTGCCGGCGCCGCCATTCAGGACGTCATTGCCGCCCTCACCGCTTAAACTATCTGCGCCGGCATCCCCGAATGCAATGTCGGCCCCGCCGCCCAGTTCGATCCTGTCGTTGCCATCGCCGCCGCGCGCCTCGTCGATGCCGCCTTCGGAATCGATGATATCATTTCCATCACCACCGGAGAGAAAGTTGTCACCATCTCCACCATCAACCTTGTCGTCGCCGTCACCGCCGAACATCCGGTCGTTACCGGCCTGCCCTTTCAAGAGATCCTTTCCGCCTTCGCCGTAGATCAGATCGTTACCAGCTCCGCCGCTCACTGCTTGCTGCGTCATCAGGCCGGTGGCTGGGTCGATACGTTCACCAAATCCATCATTTCCTGAACCGGCATAGATCACATCATCGCCATCGGCCGCGTCGATATATTCCTCACCGGCTCCACCATAAATCGTGTCGTTACCAGCGCCACCGAGAATATGGTCATGACCATCGCCTCCATCGATGAAGTCGTCGCCCTGACCGCCCTCGAAAATGTCGTTACCTAGGCCGCCGATAAAATGGTCGTCGCCCGCGCCACCATCGAAACTATCTTTCCCGTCGCCCCCTTCGGCGTAGTCGTTTCCGGGGCCAGCCTTGAAGAAATCGTCTCCGAGGCCTCCGTAAAGCCTGTCGTTACCATCGCCGCCATCGAGGTAGTCGTTGCCGTCATATCCCCACAACACGTCGTCGCCGGCGTAGCCATAAATCGTATCTGCGTCATTGGCGCCGAACAACACGTCTGCCAGCAGAGTTCCCTTGAGAATCATTGCTTCATCCCCCTGATATTTTAGGACGGAAGGCGCCACGATGGCGGTTCAAGCCCCGTCTAGGCTTTCAATCGGCGAAAAAATGCTTCGAGAAATCACGGCGCTGAGTGCTGAATTCGAAAAATATGAGAGGAGCCTAAAATAACACTGTGGACCTGGTTTTACAACGTGGAACGGTAATCGCACATTCCTGGATGTTGAAGAGAATATGAGATAGGACGCGCCCTGCCAAATTGGGCCTTCACCAAATAACCGATCAGTTTACAGGCGAGCGGGATACCGTCGGGCAAGTCAACGCGCATGAGCATCATTGCATAAACAGTAGCAATACCTACATTAGGTCTTTATTAATCTCTGGCCATTAAACTTGCCACCGCCTAGATAAATCAGGCGTGGGGAGGGCATGATGCCATGCGACCTTTGGACCGTCGCGCAATCACTCGCAGACGATAGAGGGATTGCTGATTTCGAACTCGCGATAGCGATTGAATATATCGACCGGAATCTTCAGGTAGCCCAAAGAAGCGGTAGGCGGACATCGCCAGATATTGACCGCTTGAAGCGGGTGCTTGAGTTGGCGATCCAGCATCGCCGCCACGAACTGTAAATGGCCGATCGCAAAATGAACATCGCATGCCAAGTGCGAGCGGTCGACAGAACTCCGGGAAATTCCAGTTCGCGCCAGCCAAAAATCGGAGAGCCAATCAAGCAGGCAGCCGGAAATTGGGCGTATTGAAATCTGCGCTGGTCGCAGCCAAGAGTTTCTTGGCATCAGGTGTCAGATCGCGGCGGCAGTATTCTTCAATGCGCGCAATCTCGTCATCGCTCAGATAATCGTGAAATCCGCCCACAAGGCCTTTGCGCATGCGCATGCTCTGCAGGTCAGTACGATCGTATTCGTGTGCTGGGATGCCTTCGGCGACTTCCATTTCCTGCATCTTTTCGAACTGGCCCGCATCTACGGCAGCTTTAAGAACGGCAGGCTTGACCTCACATCCCAGGAAATTGAGTATCCCTTCGATCTCCTTCAGCGGGACGGCCGAAAGGTTTTCGTAGCTCACAATGTGGTGACGTCTGCCGGAGAGACCGCCGGCCCATCCGTTCAGATAGGAGATCATCTTGGGCATTCCGTAGTCGGCATCGTCGATGAAGTCCGACAACGAACCCGAAAAACGCCCCTTGTGCCGCGTGGCATGGAAAAAGCCCGAGACGAGGACATCCCTCGGATCGCGAACCATGATGATAATCGGCAGCTTGGGCGGGACCTGTGATCTGGCTTCGTGGCTGACAACCACCATTGGCATCTTGCCATGTGCACCTTGGGATATAAAGGCAGGAATCCCGCGTATCGCGTCCAAGTCGAAATTCGGCACAAGCGCAAACATATTATGCAAGTTGGTTTTGGCGTTGTCGCCAAAGGCCGCCGCGAAATAAAACGACAATATATAGCGCAGCCAAGTTCGCCCAGATTTCGGAAAAGAAACCAGACAAGCATCTGCTTTTTCCGCATGCCGCGTGAGAGCGGCCCCCTTGCGCCGCTTGCGTAGAAATTTCCAGAAATATCGCAATGTCTCGTACGGTTCCTTCAACCCTCTCCAAATCCCATGTGGTTTCTTTCCGTTGGATTCATATGAAACGGGCATCATGGATGGAACCCTTGTTGATTGGCAAAGCCATATCCGCAACTGATAGTTTTACACCGCAATTCTACAGAATTTAAAAATCAACTCCCATAACGGAAGTATTTACATTCAACGACGACGATGTTTCTAATATAAGAGAGGTTATATTTCATAACATCCTGGAATGCATCGCATCGATGCTGCATTCCCTGCATTTTATATATTACTAAATGTACAAAGTGCCCACAAGTGATAATTTCACTTCTCTCTGGCGCTAGTCTGCCCCCGAAATGAAACCACACTCAGGCATTGAGCGGAAGGTAATCCGACGCCTGCAGTTGCTTCGCCGCAGGTCAATTTCGCGCGGCTTCAGAACCCACGTGGACGGTTCAGTTCTCATGGCCGGCCCTTCTGCAAGGGAGAACGCCAAATCGCCGATGCTCAGGATTTTCTGAGATGAGCATCCAAAAGCAGGCGCGCGCAACGCGCACTCTCAAAATGGAAAGTGCGCCTACAAAAGAACTTCCTTGCGAATCCTGTCATGTTCCAGCTGCACCGCGGAAGTTCCAGCTTTTTGCTGGACAATGGCCTGACCTGCTTTCCTGCGAGCGTAAATTATATGCGGCCGCGTGTGGATGAGCTCCATTATAGCTTGAGCCACCGAACGGGGTGTCGTGTCCATCAAGACGATCGCATTGCTGTCATTTGCGTAGCCCGGTATTCCACCGACAGGTGCCAATATTGCCGGAATCCCCTTCCACAGCGCCTCCAGCGCAACAAAGCAAAGCCCCTCATGCTTACTTGTCAGGAGGAAACAGTTAAAATCCGGCTGGTCATACCAGTTCTCTACGAAGCCGGGAAAGAACACCCGATCCGCCACGCCCAGATTTTTACACCGCTCCATCAGCGAGGCTTTTAAATAGCCCTCCCCGTAGATGTGGAGTTCAACATAAATTTCCCGTTGCTTTAATGCCGAGATCGCTTCGATTGCCACTACATGGTTTTTAACGTGCGTAAACCGTCCAGCCATCACGATCCTGAGCTTCGAATAGTCCGAAACCATTTCAAGTTCAGGGGATGCTTCGAAAGAAATGAGCGGAACGACATAGTGCCGAGCTGGCTTCTTTAAATAGTAATTTTCCAATGAAGAGCGGCCCGTCTCAATACAATCGAAGAACGCCACATCGACGAGCGGCGATGTGGCCAAAAACAGGTACTTATATGCCAGCTTCGCGAGCTTGGTGTTGTGCTCGAAAGATATAATCGTGCGAACGCCACACAGCGACCCAACGATCCTTCCAATAATGTTGGCTTGAGGCAGCGAGAGGATCAAAATATCCGGCGCTTTGAGCCTGACCAGCTGGAGCAGCCGGACGCTTGCTACAGCCATACTGAACATTGACGGCTTTTGTCTCGGGACCAGCACGGTTGTCCGAATGTTCAACAGCTTGAGTTCTTCCAGAAGCTCGCCGCTTCCCGCAACAAGGGAAATTACATACAGAACGCAGCCATTGTAAAATCCGCTTTCGATCAGCTTCTTCAGACCAATCTCGGCACCGCCGCGGTTCAACGCCGTGATTACGTAGAATATCGTCTTCAATATCCACCTCTACTGACGCTATGCGACCATCTCGCGATGAACAATTTTGGAAAAAACAAGAACAAACCAAAAATTTTTCGCCTGCAAAAAACACATCGCAACAGTGAAGGTTACAATCCGGAAAACATATGAAACCAATTCCATTTCCAGCAAAATCATTTCAATTTCGCTGTGCCGGATGTGGCTTGACGGGGACATCGTCGGTATTCTCGAGGACGATAGTCTATCACACGCGCAATTCAACGGTAAAGCTGCGCTTCCACAAGGCACAAGATCAGCGGCAACAGAGTTGCAATCCAAGCGGTCGGCGGAGATGGTTTTCCAAGACTGCTGCATTCGGCAACTGAATTGAAGCTGTCGCTTGAAGGGCCAAGCCTAACATCCTTTGCCCTCTCTCGGGAAATGTCGCCCTCCCCAAAATGGTGTCTTCACTGTCAAAATCAGCTCCAACACCCCGGGGCCAAAGTTACCAAAAGGAGTACTAACAGCCGCTGGTATCGCAGTTTCCTTCCCCCTTTCGAAGTCTATTGCCGCTCGAGATGAGAGGGTGTAGCTTGATATCCACCAGACGTTCTAATCTTCTTTGGGGAGCTGAAGTAGTGGCGTCGTCAACAGCACCTGATTTTGCGTTTTCGCAACTGGAAGTTCATAAGGGAACTTCGTCTCTCGGGCTCGAGCTACCGACTGTTGTCCGGTTTTATCAGCAAATGATGCTGATACGCCTCGTGGAAGAGCGTTTGCTTGATCTCTTTTCCCAGGGTCTTCTGTTTGGCACGACACACACCTCAATCGGCCAGGAGGCAAATGCTGTGGGCGTGGTCAACGCGCTCGATCGGGAACGGGACATCGTGTGGAGCAACCATCGCTGCCATGGGCATTTCATTGCGTACTCGGGTGAAGTCGAAGGCTTGATAGCCGAAATCATGGGACGTGTAACCGGCGTCTGCGGAGGACGCGGCGGCAGCCAGCACCTGTGCTTCCGCAATTTCCACTCAAATGGCATCCAGGGGGGCTTAACCCCCGTGGCCGTTGGCGCCGCTCTGGCACGCAAGCACGAGGGCGCTGTTGCCGTCGCTTTCCTCGGCGACGGCACGATGGGCGAGGGCGCCGTCTACGAGAGCCTGAACCTCGCGTCCGTTTTCCGCGCTCCCGTTATCTTTGTGATCGAGGACAACGAAATCGCCCAAACGACTCCCAAAGCGATGACTGTCTCGGGTTCGATCGTTGCCAGGGCCGAACCTTTCGGCATCCGTACGTTTGCATACGATGGTAACGATCCCGTTGAGATATTTGAACTTACCCGGGAAGCCGTAAGCTATGCCCGCGCTGAATCCCGCCCCTGCTGGCTCTATTTGCGAACCGAGCGAATAGGCCCTCACAGCAAGGGAGACGACACGCGGCCGGCCTTGCGCCTTGAGCAGGCGCGGGCGCGCGATCCTATCCCCCCAATGCAGCGGCGCGTTGCGAATTTCGAGGAGATCGACGCCTTTTGCCGATCCGTTGTGGACCGCGCCGTGGAATCTGCGAGTTCCGCTCTTCTGGCGCGAGGGTGACCCATGCGCGTCGTCGAATCCATTAATCGCGCGCTTCACGACCTCATGGAAGCCAATCCCCGCCTCATGATCCTGGGAGAGGACATTCTCGATCCGTATGGCGGCGCCTTCAAGGTCACCAAGGGGCTTTCCTCAGCCCATCCGGATCGCGTCTGGACAACACCGATTAGCGAGGGGGGCATCGTCGGCATGGCCACGGGCCTCGCCCTCAAGGGTAGTCCCGTAATTGTCGAACTCATGTTCGGAGACTTCATTGCCCTGGCTGCCGACCAGATCATCAACCATGCGGCCAAGTTCCGCTGGATGTACAACGATCAGGTTGAGGTCCCCATCATTATTCGCGCTCCCATGGGCGGGCGTCGTGGCTACGGGCCTACACACTCGCAAAGCCTGGAAAAGCACTTTTGCGGCGTGCCCGGTCTTACCGTGCTTGCCACGCATGAATATGCGGATCCTGGCGCGCTACTGCACCGGGCTTTTGCTGCCCGGTCCCCTCACCTGATCATCGAGAACAAGGTCATGTATGCCAGGCCCGTCTTGGGCACACCAGCTCTTCCTCGGCCGCCGGATGCGGACATCGTGATCCTGACCTATGGTGGCTGCGTCGAGCACGCGGTCGCTGCTGCAAGCAAACTCGCCACGGAAGAGGAGATCGCGACCCGTGTTGTGGCTATCGAACAGCTATCCCCCTTTCCTTACGAGGATGTCCGCGACCAGGTCGGAAATTGCACCCGCGTGCTCAGCGTAGAGGAAGGCTCTCCCGGCTGGGGTTTTGGGTCGGAGTGCGCGCGTGCGCTGATTGGCCGGGTCAAGCACTTCAGCGGATTGACCGGTCCTGACCACCCCATTCCATCGAGCCGGGAATGGGAAGATGATGTGCTACCAGGCGTTAGCGCCATCCAGGCGGCGTGTATCGATCTTTACAAGAAGGGCTAGGTGTTCATGAGCGTGCTTGTCGAAGCCCCACGGGTTAACGCCAACGAGGACCACCTTCAAATTATCGACATTCGGGCTGTGCAAGGCCAAAGGGTGGAACAAGGGGTTATTCTTTTTGTGCTGGAGACCACGAAGGCTGCCGTCGAAGTTTATGCGCCGGAGGCCGGGGTTATCAGCCGGCTCGACGTCAAGGTTGGCGACTTTATCCCCGTCGGTGCCATGCTGTGCGAACTCCTCGATGAACATGCGGACGCCGCATCCGGAAAACCTGGCGCTGATGATGGCACGATCAAGGAGGTCGCGATAACGGCCAAAGCCCGCAAGATCGCTTCCGAACTCGGGATCGATCTTGCGGATGTCAGTCCCCTCGATGGCCGCATCGGCGAAGCTGAAGTGCGCGCTGCAGCCAGCCGTCGGCCGAACAGCACAGGGGCCGAACCAGGCACGTTGCCGTCTGCCGTATCCGCCAGCGCAGCGCGGCGGGCGGTCATCATCGGCGGCGGCGGCCATGCCGCATGCCTGATCGACGCCCTCGATGGGTCGGGATATGAAATCCTTGGCTGTACCGATCAGGCGCTTCCAGTCGGCCATCACGTCTGCGGCGGCATCTCGGTCATCGGCACGGAACAACACTTGCAGCGTTTGCTTGATGAAGGAACGCTTTACGCCTTTATCGGCATCGGCGGCGCCCAATCAAACGACCTGCGGCAGACGATGTTTGAACGGGCTTTGGCCATGGGCTTTATCCTGCCACCGGTGATCCACCCATCGGCGATCGTTTCAAAGGCTGTGACGATAGGGCACGGCTGTCACGTTCTCGCTGGCGCCAGCATCGGACCGCGTTGCACGATCGGGAACAACGTCATCGTCAACCAGGGAAGCATCGTCTGCCATGACAGCAGCGTGCAGGATCATGCGCACCTGACACCGGGCGCTATCCTCGCTGGCGGGGTGAGCATCGGACCTATGACAGTCGTGGGAATGGGAACAACGGTGCTGCTGGGTATCCGGATCGGCGCCGGCTGCCTGATCCACAATGGCGCGCATATCAGTGCCGACGTGGGGGATGGCATCATCGTGGACGCACAGGGCCGACGGCATCTCCGCTAGAACGTTTGGTGTTCTGGGAAAAGCATTGCGAATTCGCTGAAACTACATTCTTTTCGCTGGTAGCGGCGGCACAAAAAACGCCCCAACCCGCGCCGCTGCGCATGCAGGACAGCGCTTGTATATTCACTTCATTTTATTTAGACTAAGCTAAATTATAAGTTGAGCGTCCAATACCAAGCAAGCACGCATAGGGGCTTACATGGCCAATCCGCGCAGTGCAAAAAGCGGCAACCCGTTGGGGCTTTTGGCTACCGATGCCATGGCATGGGCCTTCGTTATTCTTGTTGCAACTCTTTTCGTGGCCAATACACAACACGGCATTGGCGTGCTGCCTGACACGACACGCTACATGCAGATTGTCAGCACCCCTTATGATGCGCCTCTCTATCCCTGGATATTGAGCGCAGGACATCTGGCCGGCCTTGATCTGGAGCATGTCGCCTTATTCGCGGGGTTTGTCCTATACATTGCAAATGCGCTGCTCATTCTTCACCTTTTCAGATATGCCCTGCCTGACCAGCCGCTGTTTGTGGCAATAGGAACACTCCTGGTCATCATCAGCCCGACCTACCTCTGGGCGAACACCATAGCGATGTCAGAGTCGCTCTTCATGGCACTCATGCTGCTTTCGGTAGCCTTTTTTCTATCCTACCTGGAAAAGCAGGATCGCCGGTTATTGGCGGCATCCTCCTTGTCGGTTGGTATGGCCATGCTCGCCCGTTTCGTGGCGCCAGCAATAGGCGCATCGTTTGCTACCGTCATCCTTTTCTACAACCGCCAGCGGACAATGGCGGAGCGCGTCTACGACACCGCCATGCTGTTTCTTCTTAGTGCGGGGGTTTTCATAACCTGGGCAGTGGGTAGCAAACTGCTTGTCGGCCGCGCGGTGGGGCGCCAACTGACGTTCTATGGCAATGCGGACAGCGACCGCTGGCTTAGCGGGTTGTCCGCGCTAGCAAGCTTTCTGCTTCCATCCCAAGTTCCGCAGTTTGTTCGCCTCGCATTGCTTGCGCTGGTGGTGAGTATCGCAGTCTTCGTCGTGATAAGCGCGGCATGGCGCAATTGGGGTCTGGAGCGGCCGTTGCGGCAGGACGTTCTTATTCTCGTCTTTGGTTTCTTCAATTTTTTCTACCTCATCTTCATAATTCTTTCTGTCCTCATCGAAGCAAATCTGCAGCTCAACAACCGCTACTCCATGCCATTTTACGTTGGCCTCGTGTTCGTGTTGGTCATCGCTGCGGCGAACTTCAGTGGTCGCTTGAACCGCGCTCCGGTCCGTCGCAGCGTCGTGATCACGGGCTTGGCTATGTTGCTGGCCATCAACGCTCTTCGCAGTGCTGTGCAAACCGCGGAGGCCTACGACCAAGGCATTGGCTTTCAAAGTCTCACCTGGAGGACGTCACCGACGGTGGCGGCTGTTCGCGCTCTACCCGAAGACGCAATTGTCTTCACCAATGGCTCCGATGCGTTGAATTTCCTGACGGGACGCAGGACAAATTGGATTCCGGCTCACAGCCAGAGGCGCACCGGACTGGAAAACGAAGAAAATCCGTTCGAGGAGCAAGTCCAACGGCTTCGGCAAGCTTTGGTGGAACAGAAAGCGTATGTGGTGATCCTCGATGCGATTGACTGGCGCTTTTATTTCCCAAGCGAGGACGAGCTTGTGAAGCGGGCAGACCTCAAGCTGGTAAAGTCCGAGGCGGACGGCCGCATCTATCAAGCTGACGTGAAACCCAACGGAAAATTGCAGTCTTCAAACTGAACGTGTGGTTCCAGACGAAGGGGGCGGTCCATGCCTACGAACCAGCAGAGCATTCCAGTCGTTGGCAACTTAGAAGCCGCTCCACAGGGGCGATTAACCGACTATCTTTCCCTCGCCAGATTCGATCACGTGACAAAACATGTCTTCGTTCTGCCTGGTCTCATTCTCGCCTACGCTTTGCAGTCGCCTGCTCTATCGTCGCTGTACTTCAATGTACCGATCGGCCTCCTGAGCGCGATCTGCATCGCGTCAGCGAACTACGTCATCAACGAATGGCTTGACCGCGAACACGACGCGGCCCATCCGACCAAATCGATGCGCCGCGCCGTGGTCGTGGCGCTGCGGCCAAGTATTGTCTACGCTGAGTACTCCCTTTTCGCGATCACCGGACTTTTACTAGGTTATCTTATCGGAACGCTTTTCTTTCTCACGTCGATAGCATTTCTGGCATCCGGGGTTCTCTACAACGTTCGTCCGATGCGCGTGAAGGACAAACCTTACCTCGACGTGCTGATGGAGTGCCTGAACAATCCTATCCGGTTCCTGTTGGGATGGGCGATCGTCGATGGCCTGACATTGCCGCCTGTCAGCGTGCTTGCCGCATACTGGATGGCTGGCGCATTCCTTATGGCCGCAAAGCGGCTCGGTGAATATCGGGACATTTCCGCCACAGCCGGCGTGGCGGTGCTCAGCAAATACCGGCGATCCTTCCATTACTACTCCGAAGAGAGCCTGCTGGTTTCCTGCTTCGTGTATGCAATGATGACTGCTTTTCTAAGCGGAATATTTCTGGTCAAATACCGGGTCGAGTACATTCTTGTCTTTCCATTCATAAGCGGCTTATTCGCAGCCTATATCTGGCTTGCCGCCCGTCCCGGCTCTGTTGTCCAGCGCCCGGAGAGGCTTTTTTACTCCCGCCGGCTCGACGTGATGTTGGCGGCGTGTATTGCGGTCTTCGTTCTCGCGACCTTCGTCGATATGCCCTTCCTTCATTTCGTGGCGACCCCGTCCTTCATATCGATCCCCGTGCTGCAATGACCGTGCCTGACCTCCCGCACGGGCCTGTGCATTGGGATACTATCCGCCTGGTGGTCTTTGACCTGGACGGCACGCTCTACGACCAGAGACGCCTTCGTTTACAGGTGCTTTTTCGCCTCGCAGGCAACGCCATATCTTCCCTGAGCTTCGAAACAATTCGGATTTTACGTGAGTTTCGCCGTTACCGCGAAGAACTCGGTGAAACTCAGGCAACCGATTTTGCCGTTCTCCAGTACCAGTCTGTCGCGTCGCGTATGGGACACCCGCCGGAATACGTGCGGTCGGTCGTTGAAGAGTGGATGGAACGACGGCCGCTCAACGTCCTGCGAAACTGCCGCTATTCCGGAATTGCGCAACTGTTCGACGGCCTGAGTGCCAAAGGCAAAACAATTGCTGTTCTTTCCGATTATCCGGCTCGCGAAAAGCTTCGTGTTCTCGGCTTGAACGCTGACTTTGTCGTGTATGCGGGCGACCCCGATGTCGGTTTCTTAAAGCCTCATCCAGCAGGCCTGCAGAATGTCCTGAACAAAGCCAATGTTCCGGCACAAGCGGCAATCATGATCGGAGACAGGGTCGATCGTGACTGGGAAGTCGCACGGCGGAACGGCATGCGGGCGCTGATCAAGAGCCGCAAGCCTCTCGCCGACATTGACACGTTCCGCAACTTTGACGATGCAGTCTTCAGCCCAGTCGTGGCAGGAGAAAAGCAACCCTGATCAGGACACAACTTTCAACAGCCATAAAGCCCCTTGCCGTATCGGAGACCGATGCGGACTTCCACCTGCGCTGAGCTTCGTGGATCTCAGGCTCTCGCAATACCAGTCATAGCTTTCTCTGAGCATGTCCTGATTGGAATATGTTGGACGCCAACCCAATTGCAGCAGCGGCTCGACGTCAAAATAGCATTCCTTGTGATAGGTCAGATAGTGCCATGGCACCAGCGGCGAAACCCTCATCCAATGCAATGCCCGCAACGTGTTTATGGTCAGGCCGGTTGGCAGACTTTTTACTTTTGAGCGGCTGCCCGCATAGGAAATGAGCGCCTCCAGATCGCCTCGCAAAGTGCCGAAACGATCCGTCCCGACATTATAGGTCGCACTTTTGCCGACATTCAACGCAAGCATGTAAAAGTCCATGAGATCGTGCGCGTGGATGAACTGGAATTTGATATCCCCGCTTCCGATCACATAGACGGAGCGGCTCTCCCGGATCCATTCGAACAGGATCTGGAAGATACCGAGCCGCCCGCCACCGAGGGTGGCTCGGGGACGGATGGTGATCAGAGTGATGCCATTCGCCTTGCAGATATCCTCCGCCAACAGTTCGCCGGCACGCTTAGACTTGCCGTAGGGCTCAACGGGGTGAAGTGGCGTTTGTGCAGTGATCGGCCCGGAGGGCGGAATACCGTAGGCGGCGGTCGAGCTGACATGGATCAACGATTTCACGCCCGCCTTCGCGGCTTCCTCGGTGACAATGCGTGTTCCTTCGACATTGACCTGCCAGTAATCACGCCCGGCATCGGTCTGCGCCACCAGCGCGGCATTGTGGTGCACGACATCGACGTCCCGCATAGCGGCGCGCACACCGTCGCGGTCAAGTACGGAGCACTTGACGAATTCGATGTCCCTTGGTCGGGACTCATCGTCCCATATATCGAGTACGCGAACGTCATCACCCCGGTCGCGCAGCCGCCGCGCAGCCAGGTTGCCGATAAAGCCTGATCCCCCAGTAATAAGGTGTCGCATATCTTCCCTCCGACCCACTGTGAATTGCGCGCTCAGATCGCGCCAGCACTGATGGCATGCATCACGTTCCGGCGCGCGACGGCCATAACGGTGCCCTGCGGATTAACGACAGTCGGGCCGCAAAGCAGCGACGCATCGGCGATATAAAGCCCATCCAGACCATGCACGCGGCCGAATGAATCCGCTGCACACTTCTGTTCGTCTTCACCCATCGGACAGGATGAGAACAGGTGCAATGCCGTCGCGTTCGCCTGCTTTGGCGAAATCGTCTCCGGCAGCTTGGCGATGTCGGCTGGCGAACGGAGCACGGGATAGCCGGGAATGCTCGGGTAGACCGCCTCCGCGCCTGCGGCAAAGAGAACCTCGGCCAACCGGGCAAGTCCGTCGGCCAATTCCTTCAGATCTGGCGGATGAAGACTGACCCGCACAAGCGGATCCCGGAAGCCGGGCAGGCTCCTGACCTGCCCGGTCCCTCCAGTACTCTGCACGTAGTATATTGCCATGCGACGCCAGTCACGGTCGACCGCCTCGGTCATTTCCGGATGAACCGCCATGGCGAGAGCGAGTGCGGGGCGCTTGCTCATCGAGCAGCCCATGCTGAAACGTGGATCGAACTCCTTGATCTGGTGGACGGGCTCAAGTTCGTCGGGTGTGTTTATTTCGTCCCGAAACATCGCGACCGCCTTGAGCATCGGATGAAATCTCAGGCTGTTGCCGACATTCGTTTTTATTCCGGAGCGGCGCAGCAGCCACGGGGTCTGTATCGCGCCTGCGGCGACGAACACGGTCTTCGCGCTCAGTTCAAGTTGCCGCCAGTTCTTGCCGTCCTTTGAAAGCGCGGTGACAATCCAGCTTCCGGAGCCCCGCGAGATCCGTGTCGCGCGGGTGCCGGCCATGAGAGTACCCCCGGCCTTCATGAAACGAGGCACAAACGTTTCCGACATGGATTGTTTTCGGCCAGGAGAACCCGTCACGAGATCGGTGGCGTATGCGTACAGGCGGGGGACCTCAAGACATGCCCAACCGAGGTTGCTGGCACCGGACGCGAGCTTTGCCGACAACTGCGGCGCTGGGCCAGGCAGGTACTGTACCTTGGCAACCTCTTCGCACGCCGCAAAATGCGGTTCGAGGTCGGATGCCGTCAGCGCATCGACCCGGTAGTCGCGCCGCCAATTCTCCAGAACCTCCGCAGAAATGCGGTGGTAAAGACCCCGATTGATCTCGCTCCCGCCCCCGACGCAGCATCCTTCAACATAGGCAAGTTTCGTTGAGCCGAACCCTATGTTGACGCCTGCATTCCGGTACTTCTGCAATATTTCTTCACGCGAAAAATGGGGCGCGGATTCTAATGGTAGATGTTCACCCTCTTCCAGCATGACAACGAATTTGCCTGCCTCCGCGCATATGGATGCTGTCACAGCTCCGCCGGGGCCGGACCCGATCACTATGACGTCCGCGACGATTTTATCGAGACTGAGCCCGTTTCCCCGTGGGAAGCTGATCATGTGTATAGTCCGTCCCGTAAAGATCTGAATACAGGCCAAAGACACCGAGTGAACCATAGAATTCCACGAAGCGGCGCCGGACTTCAATCCGGGACCGACGCCACGTGTCGAGTTCACTCAAGCGGTCACCAAGCGACAATTGGTGAAAGAACTTTCCCTTCCGCAGAAGGGGTGAAGCATTAAAAATGAGAACAAGGACGTAAAACAACGGACTAAGATAGTCAGGCATCCGAGCGTGTACGGACATTAGAAACTGCGCTACACTTTTTCCCAGCATACCGGAGGTGTCTCCCCCCGGCTGCCTTTCCGCCACCACAGTCTCCGCCAGCGCCGAAATAGCACGTTCAAAATGACGCAACATGACCTTTGACACCCACCCTCTCGTTACATTGAGTGACGATGGTAACTATAAATAACTTCTAGCCAGAATTATTAGAAAAAGCTACTGAAAGATTAGCGCAACGCTGGGCGCACTGCATTCCTGGCCTGATCTGCGAGTTCACATGAACCATGTTTTGCAGTCGAGATTTGTGCGCTATTTCCTCTTCGGTTCGATCGCAGCGAGCTTGCAAGTTGCAATGCTCGTTGCAATCGTGGAGATTGCAGGACTGAACAAGACGCTGGGATCGACAGTGGCTTTCTATGGCGCCGTCATCGTCAACTATTTCCTTCAGCGGCACTTCACTTTTCGCTCTGCCGATCCGCACTGGATCGCGATGCCAAAGTTCGTGGGTGTGTCGACCCTCGGGGCGTTGATCAACATCCTTGCTTTCAGCGTCCTGCTCGGAATGATGCACTACGTCGCTGCACAATGCGCGTCACTTCTACTCGTTTTCCTGTTCAACTTCAGCATGAGCAAGGCGCTTGTGTTCAAGAACCCGCAAAACGGGTCTGCCGCTCAAGATTGACGGCCGCGCTGACACCGGTCTTCGGGGTCCGGCTTTCATTTCCCATGCTTGAGATCGAGGTTACAACAGTGCCGAGAGTTCTGCCGAAGACCAAAGATGTCCATCGTTTTGGTGCCCGCGGCTGCTGCAGGCCCTGCGACGGTAACCGACGAACTCACATCGGAGCCTCTCGCGAAGGTCTCGCCTCAATCCGCCAAACCCAAAATAGAGCAGGCATGGCTAAAGCCTTTGAATTCGACGGCTGACGTTTTGGGATCGTTGAGAGGAACGGCGCTCGGCTCAGCTAAGGCTTGGCGAGGCTACCATCGCCCTCCCCCTTTCCCAGTTTCCGGCGGCGGTTCAGGGATATAGATCATTGCGTCTATATAGTTCGTTAGATGGCGCGGCACTGCTGCTCATGTTAGAAAATACTTCAACCCAGTGATCGGTTGGGAGTATAACAGGTGACTGTAATACCAATAACGGCCCCACCAGAAAACATAAGAGGTTTCGATCGATCGCTGCTTTCGCTCGATCAATGCCTTGACCTCGACAATCCTGCGGCAAACAGGCTTTATTCGCAGCATTTGAACAAGTACATGCTGCAGTTGTTCGATATCCTCGGCTTGAAGGATATGGATATCAAAGGTGCACAGGGCGTTGAAATCTGGCTGAATGACGGCCGCACGCTGCTCGATTTTTCCGCAGGTCTTGGCGTCCTGGGGCTCGGCCACAATCATCCGCGCATCATCGAGGCGGAACAGAAATGCCACGAGCGCAAGATAATCGACTGCATCAAGGTAGCGCCCCATAAATTGCAGGGCGCACTTGCTTACAATCTCTCACTGTTCCTGCCCGAGCCTCTGAAGGTTTCCTTCCTTGCCGTGTCTGGCGCCGAAGCCAACGAAGCTGCGATGAAACTCAGTGAGCGTGTGCAGACGCCCAAAGGTAAGAAAAAATTCCTTTGCATGCAGGGCGCATTTCACGGCAAGACGCATGGGGCCCTGTCCCTCACTACGGCAACGGACGTACAATCAGGTTTCCTTCTTGGTGTGCCCAAGGAAAACGTCGTTTACGTGACCTACGGAAACATCGAAGCACTGCGAGACGCGATCAAGGCAGAGACTGACGAGCGCGGCAACAATCCCATTATTGCCGCAATCGTTGAGACGATCCGGGGCACGTCATGCGAAATCCCTCCCGCTGGTTACTTGACGGAATTCGCGCAACTGTGCCGGGCCAACGATATTCTTTCGATCTTCGACGAAGTCAAAGTCGGCATGGGACGCAGCGGCAAGTTCTGCGCCTTTCAGCATGAGAATGTCGTTCCCGACATCGTGACTCTTGCAAAGACGTTGGGCGGCGGCAAGCGCGAGGTCGCGGCGATGGTGACTTCACAGGACTTGTTTGATCGCGCCTACGGAAACAAACAGGACTGCAATCTACACAGTTCGAGCTTCAGCGGACTTGGCGAGAGCTGCGCGGTCGCAATCGAGACCTTGAATATCCTGCAGGACGAACGGCTGATCGAAAAAGCCGAAAGCATGGGCGGCTATCTGTCCAAAGAGCTTCACGGCCTGAAGGCGAAGCATCCGAAACAGATTCTCGACGTGCGCGGACGCGGCATGTTTCAAGCAATCCGCTTGAATTTCCGGCAGGATCTTGCCGAAAAGTTGGTGGATATCAGCAAGAACCCGCTATTTCAGACCTATCAGACCGTGCTGATCGGCGCGCTCGTGCGCGAATTGTATGATGGACACGATATCCTGGTGCACTTCCAGCCGGGTGCACGGGACATCCTGCACTTCATGCCGCCCTTCATCGTGAAGAAAGAACAGATCGACAGGCTTATCGCAGCGCTGGATGAGATCCTTTCGCGCGGTCTGGGCGAGGCAACTGTTCGCTTCATCGCGAAAAACATCACGCGGGTCTTTCGCGGCATCATCTGAAATGCGTCGATACAGTCTGAGATAAGGGCCTGGCAATGCAGTTTCCTATCCTCGATTCGACAGACAACGCCCGGCCATCAGTCATTGATCCGAGCAGCCGGCGCTATTGGATTGGCGGCACAGTCTTTGTGCTGCTGTCCATGCTTTTGTTCCTGATCAACACCCGCCACGGCATCGGAATATATCCGGACAGTTTACGGTACATGCGCATCAGCGAGCGGCCTTATGATGCGCCGCTCTATCCGTGGATGTTGATGCTCGCTTCATTGAACGGGATTGATATCACTGCCGGCGCAAAGGCAATCGGGTTGTTTTTCGTGTGTGCGAATACGGCATTGATTTGGCATTTGCTGATGCGAGCCACCGGTCAATTGGTATATGCCGCTGCCGGTACCGCGCTCGTGACCCTTTCGCCTCAGTTCGTGACGCTGCATTCGTTGGCAATGTCGGAGCCCCCGTTCCTGTTTTTTCTTCTGGCGACCGTGCTTGCCTTTCTTTTGTATCTCGAAACCGAGGACAGGACTTGGTTGAAGGTAAGTGCAGTTGTGCTCGGTGTCGCGACGCTTGCCCGCTTCACCGCGCCGCCGCTTGGTGCGGCGATTGCGGCATGCCTCCTTCTCAATCCCCGGCACGCACCAGCGCGCCGCTTCGGCGACGTTGTGCTGTTCGCGGTCGTGAGCGCGTCGATCTTCTTATGCTGGGCTGTCATGAGCCATATCATCAGCGGCCGCTCGGTCGGGCGCGCGCTGTGGTTCTATGGCAACATGGGATCCAAGGAGTGGATAACGAGCCTGACCGCGCTGACGGCTTGGCTTCTGCCTGACCAGGTACCCGTCGCGGGGCGTATCGCCCTGCTCGGTGCATTTGTCGTGGCGGTGGCCAGCCTTACTTTCCTTCATGCCCGCAGAACACTGCAACAGGCGCAGAAGGCAAAAGTGGTTGACGATATGCTTCCCACCCTCTTTGGGCTGTTTTTCATCTTCTACATGGGCTTCATCGTTCTTTCGACATCGGCTGAGGCCAATCTGGCTTTGAATGGCCGGTACGCCTTTCCGGTCTATGTGACCACGGTCCTGATGACGACGATCATCCTCGCTCATCTCAGGGATGAAGAAAATACGAGGATAAAACTCCTCCATCGCGGGCTTGTGTGCCTCGCCGTTCTGGTCATCGGCAGCCATGTAATCCGTACCGCCGTACGATCCACTGAGGCCTTTCGTTCTGGGGTCGGCTACGCCAGCCGTGAATGGGTGAATTCGCCGACTATAAAAGTACTTCGTGGCCTGCCAGCGGATGCGGAAATCTACAGCAACGGCGGCGATGTCATCGCATATTTGCTGAGGCGGGACGCCCATTTCGTTCCGGATCGCGTGAAATTGCGGACCGGCCTCGACGACCCCGCCAATCCCTTCGAGACGCAACTGGAGACGTTGGGGACGAAGCTGACACAGGAAAACTCCTACGTTGCCTACTTCGACCGCATCGACTGGCGCTTCTATGCCGTCAGCGAAGCGGAACTGAAGCAACGTCTTTCACTCGTCAACATCGCTACCGAGGCCGACGGCCGCGTCTATGTGATGCGCAAAACCGCTCAGCACGATTGAGGCCCGGCGCGATCAAGATCGGCGCCCCGGTGAATGATATGTTCCCGCCCGGACCTGACGCGTTGAAACTCTGAGAACGCGTTCGGGTGCATCGCAACGGCGTTCACTCTGCATTCTGAGCCCGGCGCGTGGCATCCGGTGCTCGTGACGCCGCAAACATCAGCCAGCCCACCCCAAAGAGGGCGGTCGGCGCCCACAGGATGAGATGCGCCAGCAACACGACAGCTGCTGCGATCCCTGTCTCCACCCCGGCCAACGCAAAAGCCTGAAGTCCGAAAAATTCAAACGGGCCGAAATGACCGGGAAGACTAGGCACCAATGTCCCCAGCGTGCTGAAGGCGAACGCCAGAAACGGTTTCAATAGGACATCGATTGCCCCACCCAAACTCACCCAGGCTCCGAGGAAGACGACGCTTTCCAAGAGCCACAAGGCAATCGACATGACCGTCAGTGTGACCAGGCTGCGCCAGGAACTGATTTGCGTGACAGCCTGGGATGCAGCCCTCAACGCGGCAATCACGACGACAACAGGAGCGAATTTTACGCGGTTGAAGAATCTTTCGAGCAGGCGGCATAATAGTGCCGGGGCGAACAACAACGCCGAACCGCCGGCAAGGGCGATGACGAGCAATAGCTGGCAATTCCACACCAGTGCGGGCGGAGACTTCAGGTCCACCATAGCCAGTGCCACACCGCCCAAAAAGGCGATGGTAACCAGATCGAGAATGCGCTCAACCAGCATGGTGCCCATGACCGTCCCTGCCGGAATGGAGAACTGGCGACTGAACCACAAAATCCGAAAGGCGTCACCCACCCGCAAGGGAAGAACATCGCTCATTCCAAAACTGGCAATAAAAGGGCCGATCGTCAGCCGCAACGGAAGATGGCGCCCGCTCGTCGACTGCAACATCATCCAGAATCGGACTGCCCTCAAGAAGAAGTCGGCGACAAAAGCAAGGACTGCAAGCAGGAGTGGCGCAAGGGTCGCACCAGCAAGCAGGGTGACAACCTCATCGAAGCTGACATTGCGCATAGCAAGGTAGACGAAGCCCACCCCAACGATCACCCCAAGTCCGACCCGGATAGTTCTGCCTGCGCGACCCTGTGTGACGGCGGTTTGATCAGCCACTTTGATTGGCCGTATATTGGACATGGAGCGCGGCAAGCGTGGTGCGATTGGTGATCTCCAATTTGCGATAAATGTTGTGCAGATGGATGCTGATCGTTCCTTCCGTTGTTCCCAGTTTCTGTGCAATCGCCCTGTTTGACAATCCGCCGCAGATCAATACCGCCACCTCCCGCTCGCGCGTGGTCAGCAGATTGAGTTTTTCAGGGGTGTTGGACGGCAGCGCGCTCGTTGCCCTGGTCACCAACTCCGGAGGCAGCCATTTCTCTCCGCCGGCCACTTGCCGCATGCAATCCAGGAGCGCTTCGGGGGCATATTCCTTCAAAAGGATACCCCATGCTCCCATGGAGATTGCATCCGCGATCTGGCGGCCCGTCAGGCTCGCGGCGAGGAAAATCACCTTCACGGCCAACCGCCTCTCGACAATGGCCCGCTGAATTTCCAGCCCGCCGGTATCCGGCATCGAAACATCGAGCACTGCCAGATCGGGCCTGAGATCACATATGAGCGACAGAGCCTTTGTCCCGCTCGCGGTTGCCGCCAGCACCTCAAACTCAGTTGCTGCATTTAGCATGCCCTGCAGTCCGCGAAGCAGCAACGGATGATCGTCGGCGAGCACCACGGAATACATCAATGGGCTCCCTGCTTCAGAGGTAATGCAATCAGAAGATTAAGCCCCGGCGAAGCGCGGCCGATCGTCAGGTTCCCCTTGAGTTCGCTGACGCGCGCGGACAATGACGAAGGCCGTTTCGATACGGCGTCGGTTTCCATCCCCAATCCATTGTCCGAGATTTCGAGTTCAAGCCTTCCGCCGACCAGAACGAGCGCGATCCGCACCTGTGTCGCCTTGCCGTGCCGGATGGAATTGGCAGTCGCTTCAGACACAAGCTGCATGACTTCATGCAGCATCGTTTTGGGCAAGTCTATGTCCGGCGGGTCCAGGGAGATCTCGATCTGGCAATCCCATTGCTGTTGTAGAAGCTTGATCAAGCCCGGCAGTGTCTGGTTAAGTGGCGCGTCAGCATAC
Organism: Rhizobium sp. Root1334; assembly: GCF_001426665.1. Taxonomy (GTDB): domain Bacteria; phylum Pseudomonadota; class Alphaproteobacteria; order Rhizobiales; family Rhizobiaceae; genus Pararhizobium. The sequence goes on from NZ_LMEY01000006.1 coordinate 96,691, forward strand.
TGGTCGATCGATCGCTGACCTTCGACATACCGCCTGATGCGCTGTTGCAGGTGGAAGACAAGTGCGTTGACATCAGCCACATTCGCCTTCGTTTCGTCGGGTGCCGATTTGGCGATGAGCTTGAGCTTTAAGCTTGCCGCTGTAAGGTCCTGCAGAATACTGTCATGCAGGTCCCGGGCAAGGCGGGCGCGCTCCTCCGACCGCGCGGCTTCGGTTGCTTGCTGCATCAGTGCCAGGCGCTCCAGCTCTGACCTGAACCTCATGGCAACGATTTCGGTGAGCGAGAGACACTCGTCTGAACGGCACGCCGGATCAATGACGAAGACCCGGCCGCGATATCGAACACTGGAGAACATTGCCGAGCAGATATATCTGACCGGCCTACCCGCCTCGCCTGCCAACTCCGGCAGGTCACGGAGAATGGCCGCCAACGCTTCCGCGTTGACCACGGATGCTTCGCTGCGGCCGAAATCAGGCAAATGCTCCGGATCGTGCCGATCCCAAAATGCAGCACCGCTAACGTCTATGAGCCGCAGTTCCCTATTCAGCCAGTAGGCGACACTACCAATATCCTGTTCTTGATCCCGCCAGACGACCACCACGCAAGATGCGCCCAAAACTCCAGCTGCGTGTCGAAACAATCCGCCGAGCCATGATGCCCGATCGCCGGTAATGGCATCGAATGGCCAGTCGGCGAGCTGCGTCAAACGTTGCCGGTTATGCTCGCGATAAGCCCCGAAATAGCCAAGCATCACGGCCGCTACCATGAAGTAGGTCGCACGCATAATGAACACATTGAGCTCGGATTCGCCATCTTCCAGATCGGGTAAACCGACAATGATGAGAACGATCTGCATGGTGAGCGCGCCGAGTATCGCCCCCCTCAAGCCCCAGCGGATGGTCATCGCCAGCAGGATAAACGGTAGAAAGGAAAAAAACGGGCTGGTGAGTTCGTTTGTTAAAAAGGCGAGCCAACCAAGCACCGCGGCATCGACTATGTGAACGATGAGGTGGATCGGGCTGTCGAGCGGCATGCGCAACGGGAACACGACCAGGAGCAGGGAGAAAACCACATACAGACCAAGGCTTGTCTGCGATTCATCCAGAAATACCGCCGGCTGCGTGGGATCCAGATAGACGGCCAGGACAGCAAAGAGCGCCGTGACGAAACGCCCGATGCTGATCAACCATTCGGGGTCGGCTGCGAGCAGAAAATTCCTGGTTAACCCTCCCACCCTTCTTGCCGGGCCGCTGCTGGAACTGGAGCGGTTCGCCTGCGCCACGGGGCCGGAAACAAGCCTTGCCATGCGAAACTCCTTCTCGAAGCACCGTTAGCAGCCGCGGCCGGCAGGATCCATTATATTAAGTACTGCTAAATTCTCGTTGTTTCCGGGTCCTGTGTCAATGATGGGATGCGTTTCAGTCCATAATGCCCCGCAGATCGGCACGCGCGCACCCATCCGAATTATGAACGCGTTATAGGCGTTGTAAGACCGGCCTTACGCCTTACGGATGGCCCGGATGCCGACAGTGCATTTATCGCATGCCGGAGGCGTAGCAAGGATCTGCGCAGCATCAAGCGCGTTTGCCGGCCAATGCTCAGGAGGATGACGATCCACTATATTGTGCTAATTTCAGGAAGTGCTAAAATTAAAGTTGGCTGGCTGGAAAAGCCCCATTCTGGTCGGCTGGGGTTTTGGCTGTCCCCAAGGTCAAGCCTCTGAAAATCGCCACCATTATTAATGGGAGGAGCGATAAGAGGCCTGGGTGGCGACCTTGCACGCTACCCAGGCCTTTTCCTTCTAGATCCACCGACCTTCCGTCGTTTCGCGCCAAGCCTGTAAGGCCTGGATCTCGTCCATACCTTCGTTTGATGGCAGACCGCCATTCAAATGGCTCAGGTGATCAGACCGTTGTTCGCCGCAGCGAAGACGTCGGTATATCCTGTACGCAGCCACCAAAGTCTTGGATGTCCCGAAGCTGGAACTTGTTTGCGCCGGCTTTCTTTTTGACGTTGGACTGGAAGCCGCCAGGGCGCCGATGCTCACCTGCTTTTGAGGTGATCACCCATGGTGAGGTAAGGCCCAAGCAGGGTTGGACAGGATATGCTCAAAATTGCAATCCCTATACCTCTGTGAAGAACACAGTATTCCCGTTTTCATTCCGGCAAAGACCGGTCAGATAGCGAGTCAATATTGTCTAGAATTTCTATAGACTATAAGGTAGAGTTTGTGATCTGAACTCTGGCAATGGCAACGAGGCTACTCGCAAAAACGTCACTCCGTTTTGTAAAGGAAGCAAAGCATGGCTCCGCAAATATGCCTCAATCAGACACTCGCCGATTTCCACGACAAGCGGGCAACAACCATGCCGGCCGATCAGCTGAAGGCGAATGTGGATCAGCGACGTTTGCTTGCAGAAACGGCCGACCGCTCGCTTTTTGTCAAGCGGGGAGACAGTGTGCAAGCCTTTACCCTGGCAGAGGTTGATGAGGGCGACCTCACTCTGGATGTGCTTCTGGAAAACGGGCCCCTCGTGCTGATCTTTTTCCGTTTCGCCAAATCGCCAACGTGCAATGTCACCCTCTCCTACTATAATCGGTACTTAGCCCCCGACTTGGCAAGGATAGGTGCAACACTGGTTGGCGTCAGCCCTCAAGCGCCGCAAAATCTGCGGGAGATCAAGGAGCAGCAAGCGCTGGACTTCCGGATTGCCACGGACAGAAACAACGTACTCGGCCGCCGCTTCGGCATACTGTATTGGTTGGACGAGCCTTCGCGGCGCGTAGCGTCCGGCAGCGTGGCCCAACTGGAGGCAACGACAGAGGCCGGAAAATGGGAGCTGCCAATGCCAGCGGCAATCGTCATTGACCGAAACCACACCGTGCAATTTTCCGACGTTAGTCCAGATTGGCTCGTGCGCACGGAGCCGGCCGATATTATCGCTGCCGTTCAAGACCTTGTCGACCTTCCCGCCGCGCAGCAACGGATGCAAGTCCTCGTGTAAATGGCACCGGTCGGATGAGGGCCGCTCAGCCAACAATCGTTCCCCATCCGTCATAGCGTCCAGCGCAAGATTGGCGAAACGATTAGGCTGCCTCCCGCGCCCAGCGTGGCAATCGAGCCATAAATCATAAATGATGACTTCGAAGACACCCCTCGCCCACGTAGTTGGCCTGGGAGTGCGAATGCGCTTGGACAAGCATGCCGTATGGGTGAGATGTCAGTTGCTGGCGTGTCCACGGCGAGAGGCACCACCGCTACTCGAGGTAAATCATCACCCATGCAATCCAGCTAAAGTTCAGATAGCCTTTGAGCCCGCGCCTCGAAGGGCAAGCCTTTCCCCGCGGCTTTTTCCGTTTCAGCTAAGTGCCACAGGCGCGTGCACTATACCTGACAGAATGCTGACAACCACGCTCAGTGGCCTGTCAGTTGCCGAATGCCAGTCTCCGCCCGTCCCGAAACAAGGAAAAGGATAAAGACATGCATAGCGCATTCAAGAAGATGTTGCTCGTTTCGACAATCGGCCTTCTCAGCGTGACTGGAGGGCCGGTCGTGACCTCGGTACTGGCACTTGGCCCGAGCCATCCCCTGGCAGCGACGGCGCTCGCAGATAGCGGAACCACCAGCAGCTTCGAAGCCGGCCCGAATGGTGGCTATGACACCAGTTCTAGCGGCGGCAACGACAACGGCACCGGCGGTACCGGAAGTGACACAGGCTCTGGTGGTTCGAGTAACGACACAGGTGCTGGCGGTGCGAGCAGCGACACAGGTGCTGGTGGCGCGAGCAGCGACACAGGTGTTGGTGGCGCGAGCAGCGACACAGGTGCTGGTGGCGCGAGCAGTGACACAGGTGCTGGTGGCGCGAGCAGTGACACAGGTGCTGGTGGCGCGAGCAGTGACACAGGTGCTGGTGGCGCGAGCAGTGACACAGGTGCTGGTGGCGCGAGCAGTGACACAGGTGCTGGTGGCGCGAGCAGCGACACAGGTGCTGGCGGTGCAAGCAGTGACACAGGTGCTGGCGGCGCGAGCAGCGACACAGGTGCTGGCGGCGCGAGCAGCGAYACAGGTGCTGGTGGCGCGAGCAGCGATACAGGTGCTGGTGGCGCGAGCAGCGATACAGGTGCTGGTGGCGCGAGCAGCGATACAGGTGCTGGTGGCTCAAGCGGTGAGACAGGTTCTGGCACAGGTGGCGCCGGCTAATCGAGCAATGCTGACTGCACGGAGGCGGCAGCTTCGTCGCCTCCCTATGCCGGCCGCGTTAGTCGGCCATGAATCCAGGCGCCCCGCATCAGAACTGATGCGGGGCGCCTGGATTTGGTCGAAAATTATCTGCCGGCCCGTGTTTCGTCACTTTTATGGTTAATTCTGCCGGGCAACTTGTCGAGGGGTAATGAAAATTCGTGTTCGGCTGGATCTGATGGGATTGCGCGATGCCGTGCCGCGGAGGCGACGGCATCTTGGCGTTATTCTGTCGTGGTCCCTTGCCTTGTCCCTCGCACAGATGACGGGGGGCAGCGAGGCATTCGCGGATGGTGGCGCGGCGGGCAGCGAGGCAAATTCCGGCTCGAACGGCGACCGCGATGCACGCAACCCGTCCACGGCGGACACAAGTGATGACGATAGCCGTGATGGGCAGCCGACCCAAAGGCAATCGGAAGTCCGGGAAAGTACGGACCAGGAGAACGCGCGTGCAGCCGTAGCTCAAGGGCGGGTCCTGCCTTTGAAGGATGTGCTCGCTGGGGTTGATCCAGATAGATACGGCACTGTCATTGCCGTCGATCTCCGGCAGTACATGGGTAAAGATGTCTATCGGTTGAAAACACGAGACGGTTTGGGCGTGATCCACGAACTCAGAATCAATGCACATACCGGCAAATTCATAAACGTCTTCGGATTTTGAGGCACACATGCGCATACTTCTGGCAGAGGACGATCTCAATATCGCCGGTCATGTGCGTGGAAAACTGGAAGCCGAAGGCTATGCGGTCGATACGCTGGCGCATGGGCCCGATATCTGGGAGCGGGGTGAGGATGGCAGCTATGCGGCGATCATCCTTGACCTTGGCCTGCCGGGCCTGGATGGACTATCGATTTTGAAGCGATGGCGGCAGGATGGGGTTGAAACACCGGTCGTGGTGTTGACGGCCCGTGGGTCGTGGATGGAGCGGGTCGACGGTTTCGACGCCGGAGCAGACGACTACATACCAAAACCATTTCGCGCGGAAGAATTGGTGGCCCGGTTGAGGGCGCTTCTGCGCCGCGCCGGACCAAGGTTTCAAGTCGTCAAGTCGGCGGGCCGCTTTACCCTCGACGAGACAACCCGTCGTGTTACTTTCGATGGCGGGGTGCTCGAACTCAGTCCCTTGGAATACCGTATGGTCGCGTATTTCATCGAAAGAAAGGGCGAAGTCCTCACCCAGTTCGAACTGGCAAGCCATGTTCAGGGCCGGGACGATGACTCAGCGAAAAATGCGGTCGAGGCGATGATTGGGCGATTGCGCCGCAAAACCGAAAACGCCGCCATCGAGACACGGCGCGGCTTCGGATATCTGTTGCCGGAAACGCCTTCATGATGCGCTCGCTGCGGCTGCGACTGGCGGTCGGGGCGGTGATCGCGATCGGTCTGGTAGTGCTCGTGGTTTGGCTGTCGCTTGGCCGGTTCTTCACCGACTATGTTGTTGCCCGGTATCGCGGTGAAATGGCCACGATAATCGACACGCTCGCTGCCGAACTTGCAGTGCGAGACGGCGAGCTCGCATTGGGCCGCGGACCTGCGGATCCGCGTTTCGACCTTCCGACAGGCGGGCGATACTGGCAGATTTCGCCCTTGAAGGGCAAAGCCATGCGGTCACGCTCGCTGTGGGACACAACGATCGACGTCAGCACGTCGACCGACTCTCCCTATGAAGGATTTTCCATCAGCGAAGGTCCGGATGGGCAACCATTGCTCGTCCAAAGCCAGGTTCTGTCACTCGGCGCAAATGCGCCCTCGGTGCGCTTCGTCGCATCTGCGGCGTTCCCGCAAAAGGAGCTTGATGCCGCGCTCGGTGATTTTCAGGGACGTTTGAGGCTGATGCTGGTTGCGACCGCCGGCGTTTTGGCCGCCGGCGCATTTTTTCAAGGCGCCCTCGGGTTGGTGCCACTTCGCCGCCTCAGCGAGAGGGCGGCGGCGGTGCGAGCCGGCCGCGCCCGGGACTTTGGAACGGCGGGCCCAAGCGAAATGCAGCCGCTGGTCAGCGAGATCAACCTGCTTCTGGAGGAGCGGGAAGTCGCTGTGGAACGCGCCAGGGCACGGGCCAGCGACCTTGCCCATGGGCTCAAGACGCCGCTGACGGTTCTTGCGCAGCTTGCCGAACACCTTCCACCCGAAGAACGGAAGTTGGCACTCCGCCAGGTTGAGCTGGCCCGCCAGCGTGCCGACCGTCAATTGCAGGCGGCACGCATGGGCGTCGAACGAATGGCGACGACGTCCATCATGGGCCTCGGCGGCAAGCTTGTCAGCGTCTTGAGGCCTGTCACCGCCGAGCGGGATATCGCCTGGCGGGTCTCCATCGACAGCTCGCTCTCGCTTGACGTCGATCCGGCCGACCTGGCTGAGTGCCTCGGCAACCTGCTCGACAACGCGGCAAAATGGGCGCGATCGTTTATTCGCTTCTCCGCTCATCGATCAAAGGACGAGATTGCGATCCTTATCGAGGACGACGGGCCCGGGATCGCCGAACAAGATCGTGAATCCATCCTGCAAAGGGGGGCGCGGCTTGACAACGCAGACGACAGGGAGCCGGACGGAACCGGGCTCGGCCTGGCAATCAGTGCGGATATCGCCGACGCCTATGGAGCCTCTTTGACCCTCGGGCAATCCGATCTCGGCGGGCTGAAGGCAATGTTGACCTTTCCGGTAAAGGTCGCCCGACGGCCACTGCGCGATCCTGTTTGACGGCATAGCACCCGACCTCATCGGTTATCAGCGGGCGTTTTGGAGACAACTTGTCACCAATTGCGAAAAACATTCAACCAATGCGTTGACTATACGGAGTGACGCGCATATATTCAACCACATGATTGAACAACACGCATTGCAAATGAATTCCGTCTTTCATGCCCTTGGTGATGCCACGCGCCGGCAGATGCTCCGCGACCTGGCTGGGGGAGAGCGGACGGTGAGCGAACTGGCCGGGCCGTTTTCGATTTCGTTGGCCGCGGCGTCAAAGCATATCAAGGTTCTGGAGGGTGCGGGCATGATCCGCCGCGAAGTGCGCGGACGCACCCACCATTGCCGCCTTGAGCCTGCGCCGCTTGCCAGCGCCCATGAGTGGCTAGGATTCTACGAACGCTTCTGGACCGACCGCCTGGATGCCCTCGAACAATTGCTGCGCGAGGAAGACGAAAAAACCAAGCCTTGATCACAGAGGCTCCCACTGTTTGCAGCAGAAGGAGACGACCGATGAACACGCTTGCCCCAACGAATTCCTATGGCGTGCTGATCGAGCCCGCCACGCTGAAGATGGAACGCCTGCTACCCGGCCCCATCGACCGGGTCTGGGCCTACCTGACCCAGAGCGACCTGCGCAGCCAGTGGATGGCGGCGGGCGAGATGCCGATGAAGATCGATGCATCCTTCGAGCTCGTCTGGCGCAACGACACCCTATCCGATCCGCCGGGCAAGCGGCCAGAAGGCTTTGCCGAGGTTCAGCGCATGCAGAGCCGGATTACTGCGCTCGATCCGCCCCACAGGCTCGCCATCACCTGGGACGGCAGCGGCAGCGTCTCCTTCGAACTGGAGCCGAGAGGCAAGGACGTGCTCCTGACCGTCATCCACCGCCGCGTGCCGGACCGCGCCGCGGCCCTGATGTTCGGTGCTGGCTGGCACATGCATCTCGACACGTTGGCCGCCCGCCTGAGGGGCGAGGCAACGGAACCGTTCTGGGATGGCTGGAGCCGCCTAAGGACCGAATATGACCGGATCATCCCGGCCTGAACATAACCCATGAAACGGAGACAACCATGACAAGTCACAGTTTCACCACCAGCTTTACCGTCGATCAAACACCGGAGACTGCCTTTGCCGCCATCAACAATGTTCGCGGCTGGTGGTCACAGGCCATCGAAGGCCCGACCGACGTGGCCGGCAGCACGTTCGACTATCACTTCCAGGATATTCATCGCTGCACGATCAAGGTGACCGAACTGATCCCTGGCCGAAAGGTCGTCTGGCAGGTCATCGACAACTATTTCAGCTTCACCGAAGACGAAACCGAGTGGAAGGGCACTCAGATCATCTTCGATATCTCGCGAGCCGGCGGCCTGACAGAAGTTCGCTTTACCCACGAAGGCCTTGTTCCTGAATACGAATGCTACGACGCCTGCTCCGATGGATGGAGCACTTATATCAACGGCAGTCTGCGAAACCTGATCGCGACAGGCAAGGGTGACCCCAATCTCGGTGACCCGATGACCAATACGGAACAGAAGCTGACGGCCTAAGCCGGCCTACGGCGCTGCTGCGGGCTCAGCCGGATGCAGCGCTGCAGGTTGCCGCGGCCATGCATCGCTTTCGATTTCGGCTAAGAGGCGCAATTCGCCCGGCGATTAAACGCGACCTCCGACCGCAGCCCGGTGATGACCCGGCTGGTTCTCAGGCAAGCATCGCATTCCATGAAATGGAGATCAGCATGAACGCTTCTTCCTATCGCTGGATCATTGTTGCAGCCGGCGGCCTGCTCGGCTGTCTCGCAATAGGTGCGATGTTTTCCCTACCCGTCTTCCTTTTACCGATCGCGCGCGATACCGGCTGGTCTGTCACCGGCATTTCCAGCGCCATGACCATCGGCTTCCTGGCGATGGCGCTCGCGAGCATGGTCTGGGGCTCCCTGTCGGATCGCTGGGGCTCCCGCATCGTCGTACTGACCGGGTCGATCATCCTGACGGCCAGCCTCGCGCTTGCCAGCAGGGCAACATCACTGATTGAATTCCAATTGGTCTTCGGCCTTGTCGTTGGCGGTGCCACCGCAGCCATCTTTGCGCCGCTGATGGCCTGTGTCACCGGGTGGTTCGACACCCATCGCAGCCTTGCGGTTTCCCTCGTCTCAGCCGGCATGGGCATGGCTCCGATGACCATGTCTCCGCTCGCAGCTTGGCTCGTCACCGTCTATGACTGGCGACAATCGATGCTGATTATCGCAGCCCTCGCCGCCGCCATCATGATCCCGGCATCGTTCCTGATCCGCAACCCGCCAGTATCGAAGCAGGAAGGTGACGGTATCCCTGGCGAAGAGGGGCCACAGGCGGGGATGACCACGGGACAAGCACTGCGCTCGCCGCAATTCATCGTCCTGATGCTGACCAACTTCTTCTGCTGCGCCACCCATTCCGGCCCGATCTTCCACACGGTCAGCTACGCCATCAGCTGCGGCATCCCGATGATCGCCGCCGTCTCGATCTACAGCATCGAGGGCTTGGCCGGCATGGGCGGCCGTGTCGCCTTCGGCCTCCTTGGAGACCGTTATGGCGCCAAGCGCATCCTGGTCATCGGTCTGTTGATCCAGGCATTTGGCGCACTCGCCTATGTGTTCGTGCGCGAGCTCTCGGGCTTCTATGCCGTGGCCGCCCTATTCGGTTTCATCTATGCCGGTGTCATGCCGCTCTACGCGGTTCTGGCGCGCGAAAACTTCCCCCAGCGGATGATGGGCACCGTCATTGGCGGAACGGCCATGGCCGGCAGTCTCGGTATGGCAACTGGCCCGATGGCCGGAGGTCTCATCTACGATACATTCGCCACCTATAGCTGGCTCTATATTGGAGCCTGGGGCATCGGCATCGGTGCATTCCTGATCGCCATGACCTTCCGGCCGTTCCCGAAAACAGGCCAGCCGCAACTGGCGCAGGCCTGAAACTACTGGCCGGCTCCGGTTCCTGTGCATCGGTCTGAAAACCGGGAGGCGGCTTGAAGGACCCGGACAACCGAGCCACCCCAACAGCTGGCCCAACAACTGGATTGTGACCCGGCGCCGATTATGCGACCATCCGCGCGGGAGGATGTCTGCATGGTGTCGATGCTGTCGCACATACGGGAGATCGAGCGCGTGGGCATGGGCGTCGTCAGCCCGCGTGATACGCCGGTCATTCAGTCCTGGCTGCGTTGCCTGAACGACTATAAGCTTGATCCGGCGATCGCGCAGGAAGCTTACATCGTGCCCGAACTCAAGCTGCGTGAACATCGGGAGCAGGCCGAGGAACTGATCCGCATCGGCCGTTCGGGCCTCGAAGCTCTTTTCACGCAGATCGCTGAGCAGAACTATGTACTGCTGCTGTCTGATGCGCGCGGCGTTACGGTCGATTTCATGGGTGACCCGACCTTTGACAATCAGCTGCGCAAGGCAGGGCTCTATCTCGGCTCCGAGTGGTCGGAAAACCGTGCCGGGACCTGCGCAGTCGGAGCGTGCATCGTCTCCGGTGAGCCTGTCATCATCCATCAGGACGATCATTTCGACACCAGCCATATCGGGCTGACCTGCACTGCCGCCCCCGTCTTCGATACGCTGGGAGACCTCACCGCAGTGCTCGACATTTCGCAACTCCGCTCGCCGACGGCTAAAGCCAGCCAGCAACTGGCGCTGCATTTGGTCGCGTCCACCGCGCGGCGCATCGAGCTTGCCAACCTGATGACCCGCACGCGCAATGACTGGGTGCTGCGCCTTGCCCGCTCTCCAGAGTTTCTCGACGTCGATCCCGATGCCGCGATCGCGCTCGACGGAAGCGGCCGTATCACCGGCCTGACGCATGGCGGCTTCGGCGCGCTCGCCCGCTCCATGAATATGCGTGGCCTTGCGACACGCGATTTCCTCGGCCAGCAGATATCCAACGTCTTCGACATCGATATTGACGATCTGCCGCGTTTCATGCGCGGCAGGCCGAACGGCGAGCGGCTGCTCCGGGCGCGCAACGGCCTGGTGCTGTTCGCCAGTGCCATCGCTCCTGCTGTCAATATCCGCGCACCTGCCGTGCCGGAGCCGCGCCTGCCCGGTGCACTTCGGGACCTCAGCAACGGGGACGCCGCCATGGAGCGATTGCAAATTCGCGCGGCCAAACTGGCAGCGCGCGATATCCCGGTCCTCATTCAGGGCGAGACGGGCAGCGGCAAGGAATATCTAGCGCGAGCAATCCACGACAGCTGTGGGAGCAGCGGAAATTTCGTTGCCGTCAATTGTGCCGCCATTCCGGAGCACCTGATCGAATCCGAGCTGTTTGGTTATGCGCCGGGCGCGTTTACGGGGGCCAACCAGAAGGGAAAGCGCGGGCTGATTGAGGAGGCAAGCGGCGGCACGCTTTTCCTCGACGAAATCGGCGACATGCCGCTACCTCTCCAGAGCAGGCTATTACGGGCGCTTTCGGAAAACGAAGTCCAGCCGGTCGGCGCATTGAAGGGAAAGCCGGTTCGTCTTCGGGTACTGTCCGCCTCACACCGCGACCTTGCCGATCTCGTCAAGGAAGGCCGCTTCCGGCAGGATCTCTACTACCGGCTGAACGCTGCGACTGTAAATCTCCCTGCACTGCGCGAACGCGAGGATCTTGGCTGGCTGGTCGATCAGCTACTGCGGCGCATTCAGAAGGAAAATGGTGCGGCCTACCACATCGACAAGGCAGCGCGGGCGGCGCTGCTCGCGCACGACTGGCCGGGCAATCTGCGCGAACTCTCCAATGCATTGCGCGTGGCGGCGGCGCTGTCGGACGCTGGTGTCATCGATCTCGACTGCCTGCCGGAACACCTCTTTACCGGGAGCGCGACGATCTCGTCCAAGACAGAGGGCGACCTGCGCCAGGCGCTCCACGACTGTGGCGAAAACATCTCGGCGCTGGCGCGAAAACTGGGCGTCAACCGGTCCACGATTCACCGCCGCCTGAAGCGTCTGAACTGACGCAACCGTTGCAACACCTGTTGCGCCCAAGGTGTTGCATCTATCTGGCTGATCAATAACGTATCTTCACAACATATTGAGAACGCGAGGGAAATAGGCCTCAGCCCATTCTGGCACGCCGCTTGCTGACCTTCTGTACAAGAACAACAGGAGGAAATTCAATGAAGGCACTGCGCTTTCACGCCGCCAAGGATCTGCGCATCGAAGAGGTGAATGCGCCCGCCGCGCCGGGGCCGGGCGAAGTACTTGTCGAAAACAGGTTCTGCGGCATCTGCGGCACGGATTTGCACGAATATGCCTATGGCCCAATCTTCGTGCCGAAGGAACCACACCCGTTCACCGGCGCGCATGGGCCGCAAATTCTCGGCCATGAATTCGGTGGCTCGGTCAAAGCTGTTGGCGAAGGCGTCAGCCATGTACAGCCCGGCGACCGCGTATCGATCCAGCCTCTCATCATGCCACGCCATCGCGACTACTATGCCGATCGCGGCCTCTTCCACCTGAGTGCCAATCTCGCGCTCGCCGGCCTCTCCTGGCATTCCGGCGGCATGGCCCAACAGGCCCTTCTCAACGACTACAACGTCCAGCCGATCCCCGATGCGCTCTCCGATCAGGAAGCGGCACTCATCGAGCCGACGGCCGTTGCCGTCTATGCCTGCGACCGGGGCGGCGTGACGGCCGGCCACAGCGTGCTCGTCACCGGCGCCGGGCCGATCGGCATTCTTGTCGCCATGGCAGCGCGCGCGGCCGGTGCCTCGCAAATCTTCCTTTCCGATCTCAATGACACACGGCTGTCACTGGCAAGGGAGGCGCTCGGTGAGGTTCGCACCATCAATCCGAAAACAGAAAAGGTAGGCGATGTCATCCGGGCCGAGACCGAAGGCAATGCCGGTTGCGATGTCGCGATCGAGTGTGTCGGCAACGAACATGCGCTCAAGAACTGCGCCGACGCCGTCCGCAAGCAAGGCGTCGTTGTGCAGACAGGGCTCCATGCCGGCGAAAACCCGCTGAACTGGTTCGACGTCACCTTCAAGGACATCGATATCCGCGGCTCCTGGGCTTATCCGACCCACTATTGGCCGCGCGTCGCACGGCTGATCGCCAGCGGCCAGATTCCCGCGAGCCGGATCGTCACGAAATATGTTTCGCTCGACGAGGCCGTCACGGAAGGGTTCGAGCAATTGCTCGACCCTGGTGGCAAACACCTGAAAATCCTGATCGACCTGTCACGATAGGCCGATCCGTCTTGCGGGGCGGTTGAGGAGCCGTCCCGTTTTGCAAACTGAGCTGGAGGAGAAACACGATGCTCGACAAGACCCCCACCACCCGCCTTCAGGCGCTTCTCGATACGTTCGGGGCAGCGCTCGAAGCTGGCCGGATCGACGATGCCGTCAATCAGTTCGCCGAGGACTGCTACTGGCGCGACCTCGTCGCCTTCACCTGGAACCTGAAAACCGTCGAAGGCCGCGATCAGGTGCGCGATATGCTACAAGCGCAGCTTTCAACGGCCAAGCCATCGAACTGGCGCGTTGCTGCGGGAGAGGAGGCGACGGAGGCAGACGGCGTCCTCGAAAGCTGGATCACCTTTGAGACGGCAACCGGGCGCGGCTACGGCCTGGTGCGTTTCAAAAACGGGCAGATCTGGACGCTGTTGACGGCGCTTGCCGAGTTGAAGGGCCATGAGGAGAAATCTGGCTTCACGCGTCCGCTTGGTGCTAAGCATGGCCAGGACCTCGGCGCCAAGACATGGGCCGAGGAGCGCGAGGAGGAAGCCCGCACCCTCGGCTACGAAAAGCAGCCCTACACCGTCATCATCGGCGGCGGCCAGGGTGGTATCGCCCTTGGCGCCCGGCTGCGGCAGCTCGGCGTACCGACCATCATCCTCGAAAAGAACGAGCGGGCCGGTGATAGCTGGCGCAAACGCTACAAGTCGCTCTGCCTGCACGACCCTGTCTGGTACGACCACCTGCCCTATATCGACTTTCCGAAGAACTGGCCGGTTTTTGCGCCGAAGGACAAGATCGGGGACTGGCTGGAATTCTACAGCAAGGTGATGGAGCTGAACTACTGGACCCGTTCCGCCGCCAAATCGGCGAAATGGGATGAGGTGACCAAGGAGTGGACGATCGTCGTCGATCGTGACGGCGAGGAAGTTGTGCTCCGGCCCAAACAACTGGTGTTTGCGACCGGCATGTCCGGCAAGGCGAACATTCCGGATTTCGAAGGACGGGACCAGTTCGAAGGCGAGCAGCACCATTCCTCCCAACATCCAGGCCCAGACGGCTACAAGGGCAAGAAGGTCGTGGTCATCGGCTCGAACAACTCGGCCCACGACATCTGCGCGGCACTTTACGAGGCGGGTATCGACGTCACGATGATCCAGCGTTCGACGACGCATATCGTGAAGTCCGACACACTGATGGATATCGGATTGGGCTCGCTCTATTCGGAGCAGGCGCTTGCCAACGGTGTCACGACGGCCAAGGCCGACCTCATTTTCGCCTCCCTGCCCTACCGGATCATGCATGAGTTCCAGATCCCGCTCTACGACAAGATGCGCGAGCGCGACGCGGCCTTTTATACGGCGCTTGAAAAGGCCGGATTCCAGCTCGACTGGGGTGCCGACGGCTCCGGTCTTTTCATGAAATATCTGCGCCGTGGCTCCGGCTACTACATCGATATCGGCGCCTCGCAGCTCATCATCGACGGCAAGGTCAAGCTTGCAGCAGGCCAGGTGGAAGAGATTACCAGGAACTCCATCAAGCTTTCGGACGGAAAGGAAATCCCCGCTGATGTCATCGTCTACGCGACCGGCTACGGCTCGATGAACGGCTGGGTGGCCGATCTCATCGACCAGGAAACCGCAGACAAGGTCGGCAAGGTCTGGGGCCTCGGCTCGGATACGCCGAAGGATCCCGGCCCTTGGGAGGGTGAGCAGCGCAACATGTGGAAGCCGACTCAACAGGAAGCGCTGTGGTTCCATGGTGGCAACCTGCACCAGTCGCGCCATTATTCACAGTATCTGGCACTGCAACTGAAGGCGCGGATGGAGGGCCTGCCTGTCCCGGTCTACGCTCTTCAAGCCGTTCATCACCGGCGCTGATTGGGCAACGCTCAAGCCGGACGCATTCCGTCAGCCAAACTACGATGTAAGGAGTGAGGGGTGTCGCCCCTCACTCATTGTCCTGAATTTTGGCCTGGGTATCGCAGACCGGCGACGCGACGGTCTCGCCTTCCGATCACGCTGACCGCCAAGACACAATTCGGCAGGTTTCCGCGCACGCCCCACAGCAAGACGCAACGCGCACGGCAATCCCGCTATCGCCACGCCGCCCGCCAGCCGCAGCCACGGAGAAATGAAACAGTCGCAGATTGCGCCCGAACTTCTTTTGATGTCAGGTCAGGCCATTCTTGAACCGATCGCGAATAACGATTGGAATGATCTTCCAATACAATTGGATTTTGCCGAAGATATTTCTCATTATGGCGCTCTACTGAGCTATATTTTCGAGACAATCCGCATGACCGATTTTTCTGCCGTTTCCTCTTCAAAACCCGGAGCCTTAGCGGGCTTCATTCCCGGTATCGTGCTGGTGGCGGTGATCACGGCGTCCGCCTACGGGCTGCGCAACCTGCCGTTTGTCTCGTCGCTCAGCCCGATGATCACGGCGATCTTTCTCGGGATGGTTTTTGCCAATCTCGTCGGTTTTTCCTCGTCCGCCGAAGCGGGCATCTCAATTGCCGGGAAAAAACTGCTGCGGCTGGCGGTTGCCCTGCTCGGCCTGCAGCTGACCTTCGCCCAATTGACTAGCATCGGGATCTCCGGCCTGGTGCTCACAGCGGTGGTCGTTGTCTCTACATTTCTTTTCACAGTCTGGATGGGCCGATTGCTGGGCGTCGACCGGAAACTGAGCCTGCTACTGGCAGCCGGTACTGCAATCTGCGGCGCCTCGGCGATTGCCGGCGCCAATGCCGTCACGCGTGCGAGGGACGAAGACGTCTCCTATGCGGTTGCCTGCGTCACTGTGTTCGGCACCATCGCGATGTTCCTCTATCCGTTTCTGAACATCCTCTTGGGCAACGACCCGCAATCCTACGGCCTGTGGGTTGGGCTGACGGTCCAGGAGGTCGCCCAGGTTGTCGGCGCCGGGTTCCAGGGCGGTGAGGCCGCCGGACAGGTCGCCATCGTATCGAAGCTTGCCCGCGTGATGATGCTGGCACCCATTGTGATTGCTCTTGCTCTCCACGTCGCCCGATCCGAACACAGTGCGGCCGGCCGGCCGGCCCTGACGCAGGTAGTTCCCTTCTTCATCGTCGGCTTCGTCTCGCTGGTTGTCCTGAATAGCTGTGGTGTGGTGCCGGAACAGGTGCGGGAGCCGATTGTCGCAATGACGCCTGTCCTCCTCACCGCCGCCATGGCAGCGCTTGGCCTGGGGACGAGTTTTACCAAATTAAAGCAGCGGGGCCTGCGGCCGTTGCTTCTTTCCTTCATCGCCTCATTGTACATTGCAACAGCGGGCCTGCTGCTGGTCAACCTGGCTCAGTAAGGTTGCCGGCCATTCCGCACAGCCGGTGGTATGATTTGAAAGGCGTGGTGTGACACTCGAACAGTTGCGGATATTTCTTGCTGTCGCGGAGCGAGAGCATGTAACCCGTGCGGCAGAGGCATTGAACTTGACGCAATCGACCGTCAGCGGCGCCATCAACGCGCTGGAAAACCGGCATGACGTCAAATTGTTTCATCGTATCGGCCGCCGGATAGAACTGACGGAAGCCGGCAAGATTCTTGCCGAGGAGGCGAAAGCAATCGTCGCCCGCGTCAACGCGGCCGAGGCTGCCATGGCCGATCTCAGCGGTACCCGGCGCGGAACCGTGACCATCTTTGCGAGCCAGACCATTGCCAGCTACTGGCTGCCGCAACGCCTGGTCCGCTTCTATGAGCGTTTCCCCCAGATTGAGTTGCGGCTACAGGTCGGGAACACGGCACAGTGCACAAAGGCAGTTCTGGCTGGCGATGCCGATCTCGGCTTCATCGAGGGAACGATCGACGAGCCGGCCGTCTCCGTCGAGCCCATTGCCAACGATCGTCTCGTCGTCATCGTCAGTCACGACCATCCGTGGGTCAGCCAGCCTCCAGTCCTGCCGCATGACCTTGACGGCACAGAATGGGTTTTGCGCGAACCTGGTTCGGGCACACGATCCTCCTTCGAACAGGCTGTGCGTGAGCTGGGGCTGAACCCCGGCAGCCTGCGTGTCCCGATCGAGCTCCCTTCGAACGAGGCAATCTGTGCGGCGGTCGAGGCCGGACACCTGGCCACTGCGGTCTCCGAAATGGTCGCCCAAGCGGGTGTCAACGCCGGACGGTTGCGCATCATGTCGCTCGAACTGCCATCGCGCGAATTCAGCCTCATCCGCCATCGCGAAAGGCATCGTACGCGTGCAAGCGACGCCTTTCGCGAGCTTGTTATAACCTGATAGAGCGGCATGTGTGGCGGCACAGCACGCGGCCAAAGGCCACCGCAGCTGAGCCCACAGCCAGTTCGACCGGCTCACCGCAGTTTGATCGACGTTACGGTACCGTAGCCGACAGCGAGCCGATGGCCGACAGGCTGGATGCAAGGTCCCAAAGAAGATCTTCCTCGGCCTCCAACCCAACCGAAACTCTGAGCAAGCCGTCGGTGATGCCGGCGGCCGATCGCGCCTCGGCCCCCATTCCGGCATGCGTCATGGTTGCCGGATGCGCGATCAGGCTTTCAACACCACCGAGCGATTCAGCCAGCGTGAATACCTGCAACGGCTTGACGAAAGACCGCACGGCCTCAAGCCCGCCAGCCAACTCGAAGCTTAACATGGCGCCAAAGCCTGACTGTTGCCGTTTGGCGAGTTCGTGTCCGGGATGCGTCTCAAGCCCAGGATAGTAAACAATGCCAACCTCCGGCCTCCCCGCCAAAAAATTCGCCACCGCGACAGCGGTTTTCTGCTGGCGCTCGAGCCGGGGAAAGAGAGTACGGACACCGCGAAGCGTAAGATACGAATCAAACGGCGCCCCTGTCACTCCGCTCAGATTTGCCCAGTCCTTTAACGCCTCCGCATCACTCGAACGGGCCGCGACAACCGCGCCACCGACAACATCGGAATGGCCGTTCAGGTATTTTGTCGTCGAGTGAATGACAAAATCCGCTCCAAGAGAAATGGGCTGCTGCAGCGCCGGCGACAGGAAGGTATTGTCGACAACGACGCGTGCACCGGCGGCATGCGCTTGCTGCGCAATGCCACTGATGTCAACGATGCGCATCAGCGGGTTGCTTGGGGTTTCGATGAAAACCAGGGATGGCGAGCGCTGAAGACCACTTCTGAGCGCTGTGGCATTTTGCTGGTCGATGAACTCCACGTCGAAATGTTCCTTGTCCCGGAGAGAACAAAGCAACCGGTATGTCCCGCCATAACAATCATGCGGTGCAATGACGCGGTCTCCGCTTTTCAGCAGGCTGAGAACCAAGTTGACGGCAGCCATTCCGGAGGCCGTCATCACGGCTCCGGCACCACCCTCCAGCTTTGCCAAGGTGTCACCCAAAAGGTCGCGTGTCGGATTGGCCATCCTCGAATATTCGTAATCCTGCGTCTGTTCGAATTGCCGAAACGCAAAATTGCTTGAGAGATAGAGAGGCGGAGTGACGGCGCCAAAGGCGCTATCGGTAGCGATACCGTTTGCTGCAGCAATGGTTTTGACGTCTTTGCCCTTTGTCATTCAAGCTGACTTTCTGTGGTTGCCGGAGTGCGCGAAATTTTCGAGGCAGGACCATCTCATCCAAGCCAGAGAGTACCCTTTTTGGGAGGACTATAATTTCCATATCGTGAATGACAACAATCAATCATTCTCCAATATCGGGTTTTTTGACACGGCATGCGCGGATTTGGCGCAAGACGATGCCTGCTTTTCGGCCCGTCCCATCAGTCTTTCGACAAACCGTGGTAGAATGAGAGCGCTATGCAGCCTTTGGCGAGCGGGACTCTTCCGCCCCGTCAGGGCAGCAGCCTTTTAGAAATCGGGGTATCAATTGCCCGGAAAATCTGCGAAAGGCCTTTCGTCCGCAAGGACAGGACGCGGCTGCTATTAGATTTAGAATAGGGCCGGGCGGGCAGATTGACGTCTCTCTCGCTGCCACGAAAGAACGTGGCCGTCCATTTTTGCGACCTGCATCCGGCCGCATGATAGCATCAACTCGTTGAATATTATCATGTTATGACAAGCCATCAGCGTTCGACGGAGGTTCAACCTCTGCCTCTTTCGGATCGACAGCAAGGCAATCGGCCAGCTTTTTTTCACATTGCAGCGGTTGCCGGTACAGGTGCACGGCAATCAATGCTAAAGATCGCGGCTATGTCATCGGCAGTGCCTGCCGTAATCAGTCCATTGCGTCGTACTTCATCGAAACGGCCCTGACCGTCACGGCACCAATATTTGAAAGGGCCATCCATGGCCGAGAAATTCATCGTTGTTCCCTATAAAAAGACGCGAGGCGGACTTGGACCGGGCGAGATGCGCCAGGCATCCAATGCTGCAAGCGCAGAAAAGATTGCAGCAGCCATGGCAGACCGGTTTGTCGGGGTCGCGGCCTATGCCGTCGAGGTCGATGAGGAGAGCGGCGACATGACGAGCCCGCGCCTGCTCGCCCAATTCGGGGATATCGCCGAACTGCCGTCAAGCTGATCTCGCCAAGATCCGGCGCCTTTCTTGACGATTTTGGATCGAAAGAAGCCTTTTCCTCCGCAGTTTGAAGGCTTTTACCGCCTTCGCCGGTCTTTTCGAGGAACATTCGCCCTACAGCGACGTTTATCGGGCAGTTGCCTTCAACGTTTGCTGGCACAGGCACCATTTCTCGAAAGGATATGTCCGCCATGAATCAACGTTTTGATCCCACTGAAAACCGTAACGTGAATCCTGCGGCATGGCCGGCTGAACAGGCAGGCCCGCGTATCGATCCGGTGACAGGCGCTCCGGGGAACGATCCGTTGGCCAACCAGCGGCGGCCGGAAGAACTCGAACCCCGATCGGTACGCTCGAAATGGCCGGTTTTGATCATCCTGCTTGCAGGTCTGGTTCTGGCGCTTCTCGTCTGGTTGCCGGCAGAAATGTCGACCGATCAGACCAGTGGCACAGCAACACAGCCTACGGCGACAGAACAGACGACAACGCCACCAGCCGACACCGCAACCCCGCCGGCTGACAACAGCGCGACACCGGGTGCCGTTACGCCCGGCACTGCAACTCCGGACACAAACGTGACACCGAATACCACAACGACCCCGAGCGCCACGCCTACGACCCCGGAAACGCAAACCCCGGCAACTGGTACCGATACACAGACACCAGCCACCGGCACTGCCCCGCAGAACTAAGCGACGCTTGACGCCTTGGATAAATGACGGATCGGCTTCAGCCGTTTCGTCATTTGCTTTTGCCGGTCATCGCAAAAATATTGGGCAAGATTGTCGTGCAAATGAACCAAATGCCTCTTCATCCGTTTCTCCTCGGCTCTCCCAGAACAAGGACATGGCGATGACCGGAAAAACACCAAAATCCACAGGGCGCGAGGACGATTACCGCGATTACGAGGAACGCGATCTTAACGAGGGCTGGCCCTACGCCGACGCGGCGCCCGGATCAGACACCAGGGTCGGAAACCGGTCCTACGGTGAGAGCGCGGAAAACTTCGATGAAGCGGGAAACTCTGGATTCCAGCGCAGCGACGAGACCGCGATCGAAAGTAGCAACGGTCCGGACCTTTTCGGCGACGACACCGAGGCGGATGTTGACGACGATGCTCTGGAAGACATGATTGCCAATGTACTTGAGGACAGTGATATCGACACATCGAGTGTCGACATCAAGGCCCGCCGTGGAGCCGTATGGCTGAAAGGTTCCGTCGATACCGCGCACGAGCGGCGCCAGATCGAAGCGCTGATCTATGCAGTGTCCGGCGTGACCCGTATCCGCAACGACTTGGAAGCAATTGGAGCAGACAGCGGCATTCCAGCTGATTGGGACGATTGATCGCGCAGCAAGATCGCGAGCATGAAATTATGGCCCGGCACTTTGTCACTCACCCATCAAGGGCGGACTGCTAATCAAGGGCATCTGCGCCGCCATCGGTAGCTCCGCCTCGCCGCCCCGTCAGGCGCGACTCTCGTTGTGCCGCGAACGGATCGGCGAAACGGCGTTCCATCGGAACTGGCTGCTTGAGGGATCACCGTCACCAGGCACCCAGAAGCTGGCCGATGGCATCGAGCGCCCTGCCGGCTTCGCCAGAAGGGCCTTCACCGCGTGTTTTGCTTCGGATGGATTCGAAAACAGCCGGCCATCCAGGCTCCATACGCCATATCTGACAGCGAGAAACCGAAACCCGTTATCCTCGCGTATCAGAGCGCCAACGGCTTCGCCGTTTAACTCTACGACCTGTTTCTGCATGAAATACCGCTCCCGCCACCGTTCCTCACGGCGGTCATTTCCAAATGCTGTGCATGACACAGCCGACCGAGCCCTCGCCGTCAGCCAACCCTCATAACGGACGGCTGTGACGTTTGTTCCAGTCTTCGGAAAATTAATCGGAAAAGAATCGGCAGCAGAATTGGACGCCGGAATCACTCCCGGCGTCTGTGCCTCTTGTTGATCAGGCCAAAAACCGGTCAGGCCTGAACGGTTTGATGTCGATAACGGTTTTTTCGCCGGTCATTTTTTCGGCGAGCGCGCGGCCGGTGACCGGGCCGAGAGTCATGCCGTGATGGGCATGGCCGAAGGCGAACCAAAGACCTTCGTGACGCGGCGCCTTGCCGATGACCGGCATCATGTCCGGCGTGCAGGGGCGCGCGCCCATCCACGGCTCCTCATCGCGGCGCTCGGCAAGCGGAAAGAATTCGCGGGCGACCCGCTCCGCCCGCGTCAGCTGGACCGGGGTCTTCGGCGCATCGCGATTGGCAAATTCGGCGCCGGTGGTCAGCCGTATGCCGCGCAGCATCGGCGCCAGGAAATAGCCCTTTTCAGCATCGAGCACCCAGTTGTTCAGTTGCGCGCCTTCTTCCATGCCGTAATGCATGTGATAGCCGCGCTTGACCGCCAGCGGGAAACGGTAGCCGAGTTTCTTGGTGACGGTATCGGCCCAAGGGCCGAGCGCCACCACGACTTCCTTGGCCTCCAGCGGCCCCTCCGGCGTTGCAACACGCCAGCCGGCACCTTCGAGAATATGTTCAAGTGTCGCCGCATCACCCGACATCAGGCGGCCACCGAGCGACTGGAAATAGCTGAGATAAGCCTTGTTGAGGCTGTGCGGATCGCGGATCGACCACGGGTCGGTCCAGCGCAGACCGCCGGTGAGGTCCGCCCGGATCGACGGCTCCATCGTCTTCAGTTCGCTGCTGGACAGTTTCTGGTGATTGACGCCGAACGTCGATGACAGCTTTTCAGCTTCCTTGTAGGCCGCATCCCGGGCTGCCTCGGTACGGAAAACCTTCATCCAGCCATCCTTGCGGATGAGATCACCAGCACCGGACGCGTTGATCAGGTCGGCATGTTCGGTGATCGAATTCTCGATCAGCGGTGCATACATCGATGCGATGTTCTGGTGCTGTGTAAAGCCTGAATTCCACCAGTAGCGAATGAGGAACGGTACAAGACCCGGCAATGCACGGAAATGATAATGCGCGTCGATCGTGTTGTTCAGCGCATAGCGGAACAGTGCCCCGAAATCATGCGGGAAACCATAGGGAAACACGCCTTCGCGCTGGATCAGGCCGGCATTGCCATAGGACGTTTCCTCGCCAGCGCCGCGTCGATCGAGCAGCACAACGGACTTGCCCCGTCTCGCAAGATGGATGGCCGTCGACAGGCCCACAATGCCCGCCCCCAAAACAACAACGTCAGTCTTCATGCCCGCCACCCCATTCTGCTTGTTGCGGTCTATTTCTTCAGTTTGGTCATGATCTGTTCGAGGAAGCCAAGCATCAGCGCGGAGACCACAAAAGCGATGTGAATGATGGTCGCCCACATCAACTGCTCGCTGGTGTAGTTCGCTACGTTCAGGAAAATCTGCAACAGATGGATGGACGAGATCGCCACGATCGATGAGGCCACCTTGATCTTCAGGCTGCCGGAATCAAGCTTGCCAAGGAACGAGACTTCGGCATCAGCTTCGTCGAACCGGCTGACGAAATTCTCGTAGCCCGAGATCATAACCATGACGATCAGGCTTGCGACCAGGGCCGCATCGATCAGGCCGAGCATGGCAAGGATCATGTCGGATTCGTCATAGGCGAAGACCATAATGGCGATCTTGTAGAATTTATAGACGAAGGACACCGCGTAAAGTGCCAGCGCTGCAACCAGCCCCAGATAAAAGACCACGAGGAGCCAGCGGCTCGACAGGATGATTCTTTCAACGATGAGTTCCAGTGATTTCATGCTTGGTGCAGCTCCGGCAGGTGCAATTGCGAGATAATCCGGTCATGAATAGCCAAGCCCATTGCCTTCGGCAAGGCGGAAGCGACCTGCATTGGCGAGACATTTCGACCACAACAGCAAAAGGGAGCGATGCTTTCGCATCGCTCCCTTCTCTCACGCATCACCTGAGATGGGATCAGGTTCGGCGCATCAGGCCAGCCACCAGCGAGATGACCAGAAAAGCGAGAAACAGGAAGAACAGAATCTGGGCGATACCTGCAGAAGCGCCGGCAATACCACCAAATCCCAGAACACCAGCGATGATGGCAACAACGAGGAAGACAAGAGCGTAATACAGCATCGGGAATTCTCCTTGGTTTAAATCATTGCTGAATAAACGCCGGAGGCGAACCTTTGTTCCGGTAAAAAAGGCAGGACGCGACGCCCCGCGACAAAAACCAATCATTAACCACGATGCGAAAGATCGCTTCATTTTGACACGGTTTGGCCACGCATTTCTCGGAACCTTAGCAAGGAAGGGAACGTTGTGAAGGCATATACATCATGCGAGATAGTAAAATGACCGTATCGACGACGAATATCTGGAAATCTGCAGCGGCCTCGGTGCGCGTACCGAAAAAGAGCCGCGATCGGCACCTGCATATCGGCTCGACTTTGCGTGACCTCTACTTCACGGAAGCCCCACTGAACGCAGATGGCACGTTGTCTGATCTTCTTGCAGATCTCGATGCTGCCGAACAACGCTCGACCAGAGACACGGACAGCTGAGTTTTAGCAATTGATCCGGAGCAAAAGATGGCGGCCACACGGCCGCCTTTTTTACACCCGTTCGCATTCAGACGGGTTTGTAAAAACAATAAAAGCCGGCGTCATTTCGGCGCCGGCTTTGCGAATACTCGTCAGTTTGGCGGCGTTGCCAGAACGATTCCACGCGGGTTGGCCTTGTAGGCCTCCTCGTCATAGGCAGCCTGGGTTTCCAGCTGCGCCTTGGTGAACGGCGAATAGATGGTCATCGTCCCCTTGGCATCGGCCATCACCTCAACGCTCTGCGCGCTCATCGCAACCGGCTTCTGCCCGATGCCGAGAAACCCACCGACATCGATCACATAGGCTTCGATCTTGCCGTTCTTGTCGAGAAGAATGTCGCCGATCTTGCCCACCTTGGTATCGTCGGCAACCTTGACCTCGATGCCGATAAGCTTTTCCGCACTGACCAAAGACGGATCGACCGGCTGCATTTCGTCAGGCGGCGTTGCGGCTGTGGTGGTCGTATCGACCGGCGGGGCGATGTCCGGATCGGACATCTGCGGTGTGGTGCCAATAGTAGGTGGCGTCGCTTCCGCTGCTTCATCGGTAATGACGGGAGCGTTTGCAGGCGCTGCGGCGCTGTCGTCCTCGGGTCCTGTCGCAGCGACACCATCCATGATGGCCGTTCGCTGGAATTCGGGGGCTGCCTGAAGATCTTCCTTGGTCGCCGAAACGACGATGATACGCTGGCCGTCCCTGTCCGACCAGGACACGCGGTCGAAACCGACCGCCACGTCCTTTTCGCCAATACCGAGGAACCCGCCAACACCGATCACCAACGCCTCGGCGCCGCCATTGGCGTTGATGACGACATCGTTGACGTCGCCGATGGCTTCGCCCTGTTCATCAGCGCCTGTATAGACGGTCTTGCCAAGGACCGAGGTTGCCAGAACCTGCTCTGGCGCGGCGGAAAAATATCCGGCCGGGCCCTTGCCCGGCGCCTGAGAGGTCGTGTTCGCGGTAGCAACCGGATCAGCGTTGATCGCGCCGCCTTCCTGCGCCCATGCGCCTGTGGTCAGCACTGTGAGCACTGTGGTTGTCAAGAACGCGGCAAGCGTGGTCGTCGCCATAAGAGTGCGGATCATTGTTGTACTCCTTCATGCAAGTCTGGGAGAAAGCCAGTTGGGCGGGAAAGCCAAGGGTTCAGCCGGCTGGGATTGCCTTGGACAACGGAACCGCGCGGATTTTGTTCCGTATTTCCGACCGCCGGCAGCGGGTGCCGGATGCGAAAATGGCACCCGGACGATAATCCGGGCGCCATTTGGTAACTTCAGAACCACTGCAATCAGTGGCGCGACCATTCGTCGATCTGGCGCTCGGCTTCCTCTTTTTCAACGCCATAGCGAACTTGAATCCGGCCAGCCAGTTCCTGGCGGCGGCCATTGATGACATCAAGGTCGTCATCCGTCAGCTTGCCCCACTGGGCCTGGGCCTTGCCCCGATATTCCTTCCATTTGCCTTCGATCATATCCCAATTCATGGTTGTCTCCTTTGGTTGAGCCTTGTTCGGCTGGGATTGAAAATGCTGCACAGGGGGACTTAGTTGCTCAACAGGCCCTGCTGGTCGCGTTTGCCCGCAACCAGGATCGGCGTGGCCGGCTCATCGAAGGTTATCTGGATGTCCAGTTCCTTCGAGGGTGTTATGGCCCAGGTGATCGTTGCGTCTTCAATATAGAGAGCCGGGTCGATAGCGGCACATTTGCCGTAGACGATCTTGTACTTGCTTCTGAAATCATTGAGCGACGGCTGCAGCAGTGCCTGGCATTCCTCGGCGGTTTCAAACCCGACCGCCGGCGCCGGTAGTTCCTTGCATTCAACATTGCCCTGGGTACACCCGACAAGCATCATGATCGCTGCGATATGTTCCATCGTCGTGCTCCCTGCACAATGAATGATGTGGCAGGGAAACGGGGTGGACGCCGGAGAAGTTCCGCAAATTTTGCCGGGAACATTTTTACCCCGGATAGCGTTTTGTCTCCGCGTCAAGGAATGCCTTGCGTGAGTTGGTGAACCCTGATACCCGCGACGGCCTCGGCCGCGCGCGCCCCAGAAAACCAAGACGTCCAAGGCATGATTTGCTGACGCACAGCAAAGGAATGCCTTCAATGTTGCGCCCGCCGCCTCCCCATTGGCTTTCCGAAGATTCAGGCATGAAAACCGTGTTGATCCACGGCATGGTCATGTCTCCGGTCTTCTGGAACTGTTTTACGCCTGGCATCGTCCGCGAAGGCCGCGCCGCCGCCTATCCGCTACCGGGCCACAGTCCTTGGAGACTCGACAATCTCACGCAAAGCCTGACCACAGCAGCGATCGTCAGAGCTTATGCCGAAGCGATCGAGCGGGACTACAATGGAGAACCGGTGACCCTGATTGGACATTCGACCGGCGGCTTCATCTCGCTTCTGCTTGCCCGGCATCGGCCGGACCTTGTCAACAACGTCATTCTCATGGGCGCCTTTGCCTGCGGCCGGTTTGAGGGGCAGGAGCGGCTGGCATCGCGAATCCTGCGCCTTCCCCTGTTCGGCCAGCACCTCTTCATCCGGTTGTTCACCCGGTGGATAGCAACACGGGAGGCCTTTCGGTGGGGATCCCTCGAATGTGTGTTCGACAAGACCGCCGGCTGGGAAACCGAAGAAACCATTGCGGCAATGGAACAGGTCCGCGAGCGTCTGTTGAATTCTCAGGCGGGTGAAATCGCCGCTTTCGTCTCCTGGATGTCGCAAACATCCATCGTAAACGAGCTACCCTTGATCGATGTGCCGGTGCTCAACATCATTGGCGGCCGTGATGCCATCGTGCCGCCTTTGCACCAGATCCATCTGTCCGGGCGCCTGCCCCGCGCTCATACCGTCATCCTCGACAAGGTCGGGCATCTGCCCATGGCCGAGGCTCGCGATAAGGTTGACCAGCTGATCGCCGCCTTTCTTCTGCTCGGGCCCCTGAGCCAAAATCGTAAGAGCAGCGCAAGGGGAAGGGCCGCGACTGTGCCGCTCGGCAATACTCTGCCACTGGGCCTTTAATGAAAATCTCACACGGGAACAAATGCCCGTGAGCGGCGTTACCGCAGCAGACCCCGTGCCTGGCACGGCCGAAACACGAAGAGGAAACAACATGCTCGGTACAATTCTCCTGATCGTCCTGGTGCTCTTGCTGATCGGCGCACTACCGAGTTGGGGCCACAGCCGCAATTGGGGATATGGACCGTCAGGTGGCCTCGGGCTGGTCGTAGTGATCCTCCTCATCCTCGTATTGATGGGCCGCATCTGATCTGCCCGCACCGTCGCTTTTTCGCCCATCAACACCCCTTGAAAAGGAACCAGTCATGAAAAAAATCCTCCTCGCAGCCGTTCTTATTCTTCCGCTCGCGGCTTGCACCCAGACCGAGAAGGGGGCCGGCATCGGCGCTGCATCCGGCGCCGTCATCGGAGGTGTGGCAACAGGCAATGTGCGCGGGGCAGCAGTCGGCGCTGCAGTCGGCGGCGTGGCCGGTGCCTTGATCGGTAATGCCAGCGAACCGGGCCGCTGTGTCTACCGCGACCGTTATGGCCGCCAATACACCGCATCCTGCTGATCAGACAGCAGAGATAAGCCACAACAGGAAAACGGGCTTCGGCCCGTTTTTTTGCGTCTGGAATACGCTGGAGTGAACGCCCACTGATCCTCTGCAGACCGCCGGTCACTTTTCCCTGCTATTGGTCTTGCAATAGGACCGCGCATCCGGATCGGTCATCGAGGCCTTTTTGCTAATTCCGCACCTATGGACGACCTGATGGCACGTCCCATCAAACGCTACACTTTTGAAGTGTTAACCAGCGCGCCGGGAATCCGCAACCTTTGCGGGCAAGGCTCCACACTTGACGAATCTATCCGCAAATGCTGGAGGAGAGCCTGAAAAATTCAGCCGCAAGCCAAGCCGTCAGATACCGGAACCAGTCATTCAGGTTGCCCAAGTGGTTTACGATCAGAAAAGGCTCTCATCAATGGTTTGCCGTTGAACAGCGCATTCTCGCGCCAGAAAATCGATGAGGGTGCGTACAGAGGGCAGCAGACCGCGCCGGGACGGAAATACCGCGTGCACGATACCTGACGCCGGGCGCCAATCTGGCAAGACGGGCACCAATGTGCCTGCGGCAAGATCCTGCCAGATCATCATGGTTGGCAGTTGAACGATCCCGGCTCCATCGAGTGCCGCGTCCCGCAGCGCTGTCATATCATCGGTCAGGAAGCGGGGGCGATGGGGAATTGCAACCTGCTCGCCATCCCGTCTTTCAAGCCGCCATTCATAAGTATTGGATACAGAGGTCCATGCTATGCTGGGCAATCCCCGCAGATCGGCTGGCGTTCCAAGCGGTCTTTCGAGAAATCCCGGCCGCGCGACGAGATATTGTGAACTATCGTCCAGTTTCCTCATCAGGAGATCGGTCTGCTCCAAGGGCGGGAAGCGCACGCGAATGCTGACGTCGAAACGTTCGCCGAGCACATCCACACGGCGGTTGGTGCTTTCCAGATGCAGTTCGACCTTTGGATAGGTCGTGAGAAATTTGGCGAACAGCGCACCGAATTGGAACGAAATGAGCGCGGTCGGACAACTGATCCGAACCACGCCCTGTGGCTCATCGCGGTGCTGTGCGATGAAAGCCGTTGCAGCCTCCGCCTCAACCAGAACCGCCAGACAGCGGTGGTAGTATTCGCGTCCGAGATCGGTGACTGAAAAATGGCGCGATGAACGTTGGATCAGGCGGACGCCCAGCCGCTCCTCGAGAAGCGCGATACGGCGGCTGAGTTTTGACTTCTGCACCCCCATGGCGCGTCCCGCTGGCGCAAAGCCACCATGGTCCACCACCTGGACGAAATAATAAAGGTCGTTCAGATCTTCCATCGTCCTATGAATAGAACGCTCCGTCGCCTTTGGCAATCTTCCGCGGCTTTCGTTGTTGATATATCCCTTCTCTACGCCACGGCGCGACGTGACGAGCTACGGCCCAAACCTCTAGCCACGAAAAGGAAATGTCCGATGACCAAGCCATATGTACGCCTCAACAAGGATGACGTTGCCGTTCTTCTCGTTGATCATCAAACCGGCCTGCTTTCTCTGGTACGGGATTTTGATCCGGACAAGTTCAAGAACAATGTGCTTGCGTTGGCCGATCTTGCAAAATATTTCAAACTCCCGACAATTCTCACGACCAGCTTTGAAAATGGCCCCAATGGCCCATTGGTGCCGGAACTCAAGGAAACATTCCCCGAAGCCCCGTACATTGCCCGGCCTGGCCAGATCAATGCCTGGGACAATGAGGAATTCGTCAAGGCAGTGAAGGCTACCGGCAAGAAGCAACTGCTTATCGCGGGCGTCGTTACCGAAGTCTGCGTCGCTTTTCCCGCATTGTCGGCCATCGAGGCAGGATTTGACGTGTTTGTCGTCACCGATGCCTCAGGGACTTTCAATGAAGTGACCCGCCATTCAGCCTGGGACCGCATGAGCGCAGCCGGTGCCCAACTGATGACGTGGTTCGGCGTCGCCTGTGAATTGCACCGCGACTGGCGCAACGACATCGAAGGTTTGGGCACACTGTTTGCAAACCACATTCCGGACTACCGCAACCTGATCACCAGCTACAACACGATGGCATCCGGCAAGTAACCCGGCGCCAGCTACTCCGGTAGGCAGTGGCATCCGCTGCCATGGAGATTGAAGCTTAAGAGCAATACGTCATGGCCTCCACCCCCGGTGGGGGCCATGACGGCTCAGGGCTGTTTGTTCGAGCCAATAGCAGCAAGTTGCTGCAACCTTGCTGCATCGGTTAACGTCACCGTTCACGTTTTCGGGTCAGCGCGCAAAATGCAATTGGGCATTTGCGACTTCAGGCCGGGCCGGGGAGGCTCTCCGCCGGTGTTGCCGTGATGCTGCTCTGGTAATGGCGGATCCCTGCCCGTGTGCCGGAAAACATGCGTGTGGCACCCAACTGTGCAGCAAAACCCGATGCGCGAACATAATCGAGCACCTCGGGATTAAGGTCCGCAAGCCATAGCTCAATACCCTGCCCCGCAAGATTACGCTCTCCCTCCATGATCATCTGAAGGGCCGAATACTCGATATCCACAACGCGACTGAGATCCATCAGCAAAATGCGTGGCTTTTCCTGATCGACCAGTTCGCGGATACGATCGCCGACCAACTGGGCATTCAAGAAGAAGAGGCGTCCCTCCGGCCGCAAGATCAGAAGGCCTTCGAAGGTTTCATCGTCCTGGCGCTCTGCCGTATGCGGCCGCAGCAAATCCTCCCCTCGCTTGCGGCCAATGATATGGAGACGTGGATTGGCGACCTGGCTTGCGAGACCAACCAGCGAAAGGATAATGGCAACGATGATGCCTTGCAGCGTACCGAAAAAAAGCACTCCCAAGAAAGCTGCCAACGCCCAGCGAAACTCCATGCGGCGGGCCTTGCGGATCGACATGAACTCTGCGGGGTTGATAAGGCCGATGGAGTAGACGATCACAATGGCTGCGAGCACGGCCTGCGGCAGCAATCCGAGCAACGGTGCAAGTACCAGCATCGTCGCAGCGGAAGCCGCCGCGGTGACCAACGACGCTTTCTGCGTAGATCCGCCCACAGCACGCACCACCGCCGTCTGCGACGTGCCGCCACCGGCCGGCATAGCGCCGAAACAGCCACCACCGAGATTGGCAAGGCCTGTGGCTACCAGTTCGCGGTTGGGCCGGATCGGTTGATCCCCGGGCACGGCAAACGCCCGTCCGGCGGCAATCGTCTCTGTGAAACTCATCAATGCGATACCGCTTGCACCAGGAAGCAATTGCAAAATGAGATCGGTATCTGGCAGGGTCAAGGACGGTAGTGCCTGAGGAATATGACCCACGATCGGCACGCCGCTGGCGCCGAGCCCAGCCATCCAGGACACAGCAATGCCTGCCCCGAGCACGGCGAGCGGCGCGGGGGAATGGGGCCACAGCCGTTCCAGCAGTAACAAGAGTGCAAGCGCGGTCACACCAATGCCCAGCGTGACGATCGATGCATGGGGCAAATCCTGCACGAAGTTCAGGATGTCGCGGAAAAAGCCCTGCTTGACGATATGAAGGCCGAACAGTTTCGGAAGCTGATCGAGAACGATCACCAGACCGATCCCCGCCTTGAAGCCGGTCAAGACCGACGAGGATATGAAGTTGGCAACAAAGCCCAACCTTAGAGCCGCCGCCGCCATGAGGAGCAGGCCCGTGAGCGCCGTCAACGTTGCCGTCGCCGTCAGCAACTGACCAGGCTCTCCGTCCGGCACGACGAGGGCAAGCTGGCTTGCCGTCAAAATAGCAAGGGTTGTCGTGGAGCTGACGCTCAGCACCCGGGAGCTACCCAGCAGCGCATAGACAATCATCGGCACGAAGGCCGTGTAAAGGCCGACGTTGACGGGCAAGCCCGCAACTGTTGCGTATGCCATCGCTTTCGGCAAGACAACCGCAGCAGCGGTCAGGCCCGCGATGATGTCCAGACGCAGCGTCCCGTCCGGCGGCAACGGCAATTGACCGGCATTCGGCACTGGAACCATTACTTTGCACCTCCATCAGTTTAACAGCGTCCGGCCGGCTGGCACGCCGTTGCCCGAGTTCACCTGTTGATAGTTCCAGTCGCTGCATTGGCAGGCTAGCTAACACCGAAATAGTGTAGTGTAACTATGTCGGCCCGAGGGCCGAAACTCGAATGGCAGAACCGCGACTTTTCCATTTGTTTCGTTCCGCGACAATGCTGAAAGGCCGTTGCGGGTGAACTACAGGAATTCAGGGGCTTAAGCGTATGTCAGAAAGCAAAAGGTCCAAGCCTAATGCGAAGAATATGAGACGATTTTTCTTCTCCACACTGCTACAGCAAATTCGCATTTTATGGCCTTTGTTCTCCGGAATCCTCGTTATTATCATTGGGTCTGGAATAGTTGTTGGATACATCGAAGACTGGCGAATAGATGAATCATTGTACTTCACTTTCGTCACTGGACTGACCATTGGCTACGGGGATTTCGTGCCCAAACACCTTGTGACCCGCCTATTGTCTCTGCTGATTGGCTTTTCCGGTATTGTCCTCACGGGCCTGGTGGCGGCCGTAGCCGTGCGGGCGCTCAATGCGACGGACGACGATAGAACAAAGTAGAAGGATATCTCGTCGATCTCGTAGCATGACGCCGAAACCCGATAGGCGCACCTAATCCCGGTGCTGCCCATAGTTTGTCAAACCCGTCAGTTGCACCACGCGATCCCACTGACGATCGGCGCAACGGGGGTGTCTCCGAGAACGGCAATGGCACTGCCGAGGGATGTCCCGGCCCCGCGTAAAAGGCCCGCAAATGAGCCTGCAGCCCCGCTCCGCCTGCTTTCTCAGCAAGGATTGGTCATCTTTTCGCCTTCGCGGCCACAACACCCGTTTTGACCAGCTTCAGTCCCCGTGCCTTTTCGTAGCCATGGATTTCTTTCACATCCAATTTGCGCATGAAGTCGATCGTCTCCTGTGTCAGGACCTGTCCCGGCACCATGATTGGAAAGCCTGGCGGATAAGGAATGACAAAGTTGGCCGAAACCATCTCCGGGCCTTCGCGCAAACGCCGGTCGCATTCCGCACCGATGAGCGGCACATATTCGCACACCGAAGCATCGTATGCCTTGAAGAAGGCGGTGCGCATGTCGCCCTCCGGTGTCGTCCGGCCAGCGTCGCCGCGGAAGGCCTCATGGAAGTGGCTGAAGTTGGGAAGATCAGGCACGTCCGTCATCAGCGATTTCACCCGCTTTGCGAACGTCGCACGTTCCCCCTCGCCGCCGTCGGCCAGACGTTTCTCGATCCCGCGGCATATCTCGACGAGAACGCGGACGAGATGCGCGACATCACTGCGCGTATTGTTGATATTCGATTGCAGCAGCACGCTGTTGCGGGATGTCTTGTTCAGCTGGATGCCGTACTCATTCGCCAGCAATCCCTTGAACTGGGTTCCATCAAAACCGGCAGTCCCGCAGACCAGTGTCATGCGGGTGGGATCAAGATAGAATTCATCTTCACGCATGGCCTTCACGACGGTGGCCCAGGTCGATCCAGGTGCCAGATGATCCTTGAAGCCGGACTGCCGATATATGCCGGGGATCATCTCATCGGCACCCAGAATGTGGAAGAACTTCGAGATCAGCGGATGCTCGTTCACCGCCCGGCGGATTTTGAGTGCAATCTCCAGGGCATTCATGACCAGGCCATAGCCCTCGAGCTCCATTTGCCGTCGGGCAACATCGAGACTGCCGATCAGCTGCTGGTTGGGGCTCGTCGAAGCGTGCGTGAACACCGCCTCATGAAACTGGGCTTCAACCGTGTGAAAGTCCACGTCTTTCACCAGCAGCATGGAGCCTTGCCGGATCGCCGACATGGATTTGTGCGTCGAGTTTGTCTGGTAAACGCGAAGGCGGACGAGGCGAGGGTCGGGGATCAGGTGGGCGGCAAGGAGGGCATCATCCGTCGGATTTTTGCCGAGCTCCGCTTGTTGCCGTTCATACTCCTTGATCGAGCCTGGAGCCCGCAACCATTCCTCAAGATCAGCTGCGGCTCCCATCGCGGTGCGCGGACGCAGAAACGGTGAGAACCGGGCAAACCCGGACCAAGCTTCATCCCACAGAAAAATCAGGTCAGGCTTAATAGCGAGGCACTCCTGCATCACTCGCCGGACGTTGTACATGTGTCCATCGAAGGTGCAGTTGGTGAGATCCAGCAGCCGCAACCGGTCGAGACGTCCCTCCGCTCTCAAGGCGAGCAGCGCGCGTTTGATCGTGGCGAGCGGGACGGCCCCATACATCGAGTATTCCGTCATCGGGAAGGCTTCGACGTAATATGGCTGCGCGCCTGTCAACACCATGCCGTAGTGGTGCGATTTATGGCAGTTGCGATCGACAATCGCGATATCGCCAGGCGCCAGAAGCGCCTGCACTGCCATCTTGTTGGAGGTGGACGTACCGTTCGTCACAAAGAAGACGTGGTCGGCGCCGAAGGCGCGCGCCGCCATCTCCTGTGAGCGCTTGATGGTGCCGGTTGGCTCAAGGAGGCTATCGAGGCCGCCCGTCGTCGCACTGCTTTCGGCCAGAAACAGGTTGAGCCCATAAAACTCGCCCATGTCGCGGATCCAGCCGGATTTGAAGACCGACTTGCCGCGGGCGATGGGCAGCGCGTGAAATGTACCGATCGGCCGGCGGGCATACTTCTTCAAGTTGTCGAAGAACGGCGTCTCGTAACGCGCCTGCACACCTTCGAGAATGGCAAGGTGCATCTCGAGCGGTTCTTCGACCGCGTAAAAGACCCGGCGGACCGCATCGGCCGCAGGGTCACCGGCAATTTTTTCGACCTGCCGGTCGGAGAGTAAATAGATGTCGAGTTCAGGCCGGATGCGCTTGAGGGAGCGTGCGAGGCGCAAAGCTGACATGTCCGGCCCCTCCTCTTCCCCCAGCGGATCGAGCACGGAGCGAAGGATTGGCGCATCATGACGGGAACGATAGGGAAACCCCTCGGCGAGAACCACGGAAATGATATCAGGGTTCAATGCCGCTGCACAAAAGGCGTCTTCGAAGGAGCCCACCAGAATTGGCTCGTAAACAAAGGGATCCTCAGGCCTGCGCAGTTTGCGGAGTTCTGTCGCGAGTGCCGGCCATCGCGCCGCCGGCTGACTATTGACGTACAGCACTTCGAAATAGGGCCGGCGACCGCCAGCCTCAGCCGTGCCGTGGGGTAGCACATCTGCGACCTCGGTGGTGGAAAGTTCTTCATGAACGTCCCACTCGCTCAAACGCTCGCGGTAAGCATGCGTGAGCAACCCGTTTGAAATGCGGCGTGCGAGCATTGCCGCCCCACCCGCATCGTTCGTGGCAATGCGCTCCGCCAAGGCTGCGAGCAACCGTGCACCAGGATAAGCGTGATACTCCTCTGCCGCCGCACCAGCAGCGATCGCGGCTTCCAGCGCCGCGCGCTCGCCGCGATGAGACGCCCAGGCATCGGCCAACGTGGTGATTTCCCGCCAGCAGTCGTTACGCACTGAATGGATGAGCAGAAATTGATCGATATGTGTGGTCTCATTTTCCATCTGATGCTCCCAACTTGTCCAGATGCTGACCATGCCACCTATTTTCTACGATGACGGGTCGTCGCCACAATTCGTATTAAGGTTGCAGTCAGGCCACTAAGCAACGAGCATCACGATGACCATTCCCCAGATCGTCAGGAGTGTGTTGCCGATGGCGTATGTGACTGTGTAGCCCAGAGCCGGCACCTGGCTTTTGGCAGAATCTGTGATCATGCCCAGAGCGGCCGTGGTGGTGCGGGCACCTGCGCACGCCCCGAACAAAATGGCCGGATCGAATTTGAACAGATACCTGCCTGTGTACATTGCCAGTATCAACGGGATCGTGGTGGCGAGCACGCCCCATAAGAAGAGGCTGACGCCGAGTTCCTTGAGCCCAGCCACGAAGCCGGGTCCAGCGCTGATACCAACGACTGCGATGAAGATGTTCAGCCCAACCGAATTCATGAACCATACGGTCGATGAGGGTATCCGCCCAAATGTCGGATGCACCGATCTCAGCCAGCCGAAGACCAGACCGGCTATCAAAGCTCCCCCTGCTGTCGACAAGGTCAGAGGCACACCGGCGATGTTAAGGACGAGCGAACCTATCAGCGCACCCAAGGTAATCGCAGCACCGATGAAAGCAACATCGGCAACGTCGGTCGCACGATCGGCATAGCCGATATTTGTCGTCGCCGCGGCAATGTCCTTCGACCGGCCGACAAGCGTGAGGATGTCGCCGCGATGGATCGTCGTGTTGGGCAGGATCGGGATCACCGCAGCGGTCGCGCCTCGAACGATTTTTCGCAGGAAGATACCGCGAGCAAGCGGTAGTTTGGCAATCTCCGACAGCTGTTTGCCATCAAGCTCCTTGCTCGTGACATAGACATCGACGCCTTCGGCGGGAACATTCAGCAGTTCGGGATCATTGATCTCTTCCGCCTCACGGCCGAGCACGTCGACAAGGACATCCCGGGGGCCGACCAGGGCGACGATGTCGCCGGCTTGCAAGGTTGTCTCCGCAGTGGCTTCCTGAATAGTACCGTTTCGACGGAATCGCTCTATGAAGACCCGTGCATTGGGCACGAGAGCCTCGGCCTGTGTCGCGGTGAGGCCGACGACGGGACCATCGGGTTTGATCCGATATGCCCTCAGCTCGAAGCGATGCCATGCCGATCCTGCCCCGCCCAATTCGGCTGCAGCACTGTGGCGGGTTTCATAGTCTTTACACGCGGCAGCGAGGTCGATCCCGAGAAGCCGGGGACCGATGAGAGCCAGGATGACGGCCGAACCCGCCGTGCCGAATATATAGGTCACCGCATAGGCAATCGGCATCGCATTCAGTGTTGTAGCGGCCTGATCCGGTGGCATACCAAGGCGGTTGATCGCGTCGGTAGCAAGCCCCATAGAAGCGGAGATCGTTTGCGTTCCTGCATAAAGACCGGCCGCGGAGCCAACATCATAACCCGCCAACATGGCGATGATGACCGGAACCGCCAGGCAGTAAATGCAGACGACCACGGCAAAGGCGGCTTGCGGCAAACCGTCGGAAGCGATACCGCGAACAAACTGCGGGCCGACCCCGTATCCCACAGCGAACAGGAACATCAGAAAGAAAACTGACTTCACATTCGGCGAAATGACGATTCCCAACTGACCGATGACCACGGCGGCAAGCAGTGTCGAGGTGACGGCTCCAAGGCCCAGCCCCTTGTAGGTAAACTTGCCAACGAAGTATCCAATCGCGAGTGACAGGAAGAGGGCAATTTCCGGGTACTTTTGTAGCGTCGCGGTGAACCATTCGAACATGACGGTATGATCTCCTGAGCAGGGCTATACGGCAGGTGAGCGTGTTTCCTCGATCAAGGTTGCGCCATCTCTCCCTTGGAGGCTCGATAGGCCTGCAGATAGCCGCGTGCTACCGCCCGTATTGCGCGTCCGATAGCGTCGTATGCTTCGTCAGGCAGGTTGGCGAAGGATACGCGCACCGACCAGTTTGCTGCCTGGAAACCGGATCCGTTGAGAACCACGATCCCGTGGTCTTCGGCGAGCTTGAAGGCGATGTCCAGCGGATGGATGTTCTCCTTGACCCAGTCGGTGACTTCATCGCCGACATACTTCCGTGCCCAGAATTCATAGTCGATGATGCCGTAGTACCGGTCGAAATAAGGCCTGGCCTGGAATTCGATCCCCATACCGTTCATTAGCCTGTCGAAGCGGCGTTGGCAGATGGCCATGCACGCCTTCTGATAGATCTTGTCGACATCCATCATTTCCACGAGGCCAAACAGTGACATCATCACCTGTTGCGGAAGCGAAAGGCCCGCAGTGTGATTGAGTGCCACATCGCGGCTGTCGGCAACGATGCGATCAATGAACTTCAGGTCGCGTGGCGTCAGCGTCAGCGCCTGATAGCGCTTGTCGAGGATTTTCTGCGTGGCTTCGGGATGATTACGGATCATCTTGTCGAAGATGTTGTCCTGGGCCACGGCAACGACCCCGAGACGCCAACCCGTGCAGCCGAAGTATTTCGAGTAGGAATAGACGCCGATGGTGTTGTGTGGCAGGTGGCCCATCACAGATTCGAAATTCGGCACGAAGGTGCCGTAAACATCATCCGTCAGGACCATCAAATCTGGACGTTTCGTCTTCACGAACTTGACCAGACGATCCATTGTCTCGGGATCCATGGCCACAGCCGATGGATTCCCGGGATTGACGATGAAAAGCGCCTTGACCGTCTTGTCCTCAAGCGGCTTCAGATCATCATCCGTGAGCTGAAAGCGGTCCTCGGCATCGGCCGAAATGTGTATCTGCTTCAGCGCATAATCTTCCAGATGCGGCATCTCCAGATAGGGCGTAAAGATCGGTGTGACCATCGCGATCGTATCGCCGGAGTTCAGCAGCCGTGCATTCTTCAGGGCCTTGAAGATATAGCACATGGCGGCTGTGCCGCCCTCGACGGGGTATAGATCGAATTTGGCTGTGGGACGATGGCCCGCGCACATGGCCCACATCAGATATTCGTGGGTAATGGCTTCGTTGTGCACCAGGGAACGGTCGGGTACGGGATAGTGGTCGCCCATAATTGAATCGGTCAACTCATTGACGAACTTGTCGGGTTCGAAGGCGAACTTCTGGATTGCAAAATCCACGATCGCCTCCAACGTCTCGGCGCCGGGCGTGTCGGGATCGCCCTTGCGCTTTTGCACCCAGGCTTTCAGACGGCTGTGGCACCCGTCTGTGGGAGGCATGCCGGCAAGGCCGGCAGTTTCATCGTGGAAAACCCGTTTGGACTCGGTGAGCGCGAATTGCCCTAGCAGAAAGAATGCCTCGCGCGCCCGCGTTGCGACCCAGTTCGGGTTTCCGCGCCCGGCGTTCAGATACGTGCGCCCGGCTTTGTCAGCTTGCGCCAAACGGATGAGTTCATCCTTGATTTCAAATGGGCTGAGGTCTTCGAATTTGGCGTAGATACCGGCGTTGGCCATGACCTTATCCTTCTTGTAGCACAGCGCATTCCAATCGCGGAGCGTGGAGGCGTTGTTCCCGTGAACTTGCAGGACGATCCGTTGAATGCAGGTGATATGGAAGTAGGTTACGCTGTAGTCCGGGGTAGAATACGTTGGGAAACCGGTCTGCTCGGTCGACACGCGACGCCGAACCGCACAGCCTTTGCACACGCTTTGCGGCTACCCGCCACCAGGCCGGATAACCAATACTAGGGATGTTCCCGTATGTTACTTCTGGCGTGCTCTACCAGAGCTTATTCTGACGCTACCAACAATCCGGAGCCGCTGACATGCCGCAGAACCCTCTCGATCCGAACGCCCCCGTTCCCAGTGCGGACGAACTGCGCAGGGAGATGCTTGAGAAGCAGCTTAACGAGATGGAGCGAGAGGACAAAATCAGGGACCTCAAGCGTGAACAACTCGCAAAATTCACCGACGAGTTCTTCAACAAGCATGTCGGCGAGCAGGAACGGTCGATCATCCGCAACGTCGTTTCGCGGGCAGTGAAAGATGGCAAGATGGAAGCTATGGTCTATAGCTTCCCTTCCGACTTCTGCACCGACAGCGGCCGCGCCATCAATAACGCCGATCCCGATTGGCCCCAAACCCTGCAGGGCAAGGCCAAGGAGCTCTTCGACCGCTTCAAGGAAGTGGCGCAGCCGCAGGGTTACCGCCTGAAGGCCATGGTGATCAATTTCCCCAACGGCGTCCCCGGCGACATCGGGTTTTATCTCAACTGGGAACCACCGGTCGCCTGACGCGGTGCGTCGGCGCCAATTCTCCGAGCTACCGGCATGCCCCGGCCGCAGCACGCTCTATCACCGGGGTCCAGATCGACGCGGTTTTCACTGAAAGAGTTGCCCATGGACGACAGGCAGACGCCATCCGCCGAACTGGACAGCAACGGACGTCCCAGCATTGAAACACGCATCACCGATTTCGTCCGCCTGGGCGTGGTCGTCCTGTTCGCCTACTTGTCCTATACGCTCGTCGCTCCCTTCATACTGATCGTAATCTGGGCAGCCATCCTCACCGTAGCTCTTTATCCGCTCTACGAACGCTTGCAAGCGTTGCTGGGCGGCCATCGCCGCATCGCGGCGTTCCTGATTACCATTCTCTGCCTCGGGATCATCATCGGCCCGCTCACCGCTATTGCCCTGAATTTTGTGGAAGCCACACAGTGGCTAATCGTCAAGCTCTCGACAGGATCGCTACATTTTCCCGCGCCCCCTCAATTCGTGCGCGACTGGCCGTTCGTTGGCGAGCGAGTTTTCTCAACTTGGAATCTTGCCGCGTCCAATCTCGCGGCAACACTGGATCATTTGCAGCCGGCGCTTATTCAGACCGGGAAGTTCATCCTTGGCAAAAGCGCCGTCATCGGCTTGGGCCTGCTCAGCTTCATGACGTCAATCATCATTGCGGGCTTCTGCTTTGTCCACGGACCGAAGCTTGCATCTGGGGGCAATCGGTTTGCCGAGCGTATCGCAGGTGAGAGAGGCCTCGGCTTCATTCGCCTTGCTGGCGCCACCATAAGAAACGTTGCCAGCGGCGTTATCGGCGTTGCTGTCCTGCAGACGTTTTTGGCAGGGCTTGTGCTGCGACTTTTCGCCGTCCCGGCATCCGGAGGCCTGACCTTCGTCATCCTGATCCTCTGCATTATCCAGATCGGGCCTGCGCTGGTGCTGCTCCCCGTCGTTATCTGGAGTTGGACAACGCAAGACTTTACCTATGCCGTGTCACTCACTTTGTTGCTGGTACCGGTCGCCATCATCGACAACATCATGAAGCCTCTGCTCGTCTCCCGGGGCCTCTCCACTCCCATGCTGGTGATCTTCATGGGCGTGATCGGAGGCACGCTCGCTTACGGATTGATAGGCCTTTTTCTAGGCCCGATCGTCCTCAGCGTTTTCTATGATCTTCTGGTCGCATGGGTGCGCGGCCATGCGTTACCCCATCAGCCGACGTCGTCCTCCTGATCCATATTTTCAGTTGAGCCTGTTTGAAATAGCTCACCCTATAACGCTGTTTTCTCCAGGTTGGGCAGTCTTCGCGCGGTGAAACATGGGAACAGGCTTCCTCACAGGCAGCCAGGTGTTCAGCGCACAGCATTCTCGATATTTCAGACTCCGGCGGCTTGCGTCTCTTCACTCTTGGGGTTGGGGCAGTTCCTTGTTCTGGGATACGCGGGTTTGCGCAACCTCTTTGCCAACCCCAGTTGCGTTATGCAGGGATATATCGAGGCCCGCCTTTCGCAAACCATCTATAAAATGCTGTTGATCCTCGGGGCGCAGGATACGTGTGGACACCTCTTTGCGCGGATCCTCGAGGAATTCAGGCGCGTTGCGTGCGAGCCACTCCTGTTCCCCCCGTGCCTGTACCAGTTCTCCCATCTGCCCATAAATGGCGAGCAATATGAGGTGGTGGATCGGATTGTCGCGGAGATTTGAGGCCCGGGCCCAGTTTTCCGCACCGGGATAGTCCTGCTGCATATAGGAGCAGACAGCCATGGCCGACTGAAAATGCTCTATCGGCCCGGGATTACCCTTGACACTCTTGGAGACCAACTCGCAGCCGCGGCCCCACTGGCCTGACAGAGCAAGACGGAAGCCGTATTCGCCCGCAAACTCGGTATCGTTTGGATTGATCGCGAATGCCCGCTCACCAATAATCAGCGCATTATTGACGTCGCCACTGAAGAAACGTGCAAGCATCTCGGCCTCAAGGGCACGCACATTGGCGGGATCAAGCTCAACCGCCCTTTCAGCAGCCTCAACGGCCAGGTCTATGCGCGGCGGGCTGGGCGATTTGAGCCGATAGCGGAAGCGCAATTCGTCCAGGTAGGTGAATGATAACAACGCCCATGCTGTCGCGTACTTGGGAAATTCAGCAACAACCTCCTTGAGGCAATTTTGAACTGAAGCGTGTGTCTGCCGGTTCAAGGCTGCACGGTAGCCATAGTATGACAAGGTACACGCGTAAGCCTTGGAGTCCTTCGATGAAGTCTGAGTGACCTCTGACGCATTCGCCTGAAAGATAACTCCGTACGGTTGCGCAAGCGAAGTCGCTATTTCGCTCGCTATCGTTGTTTCGATGTCAAAAAGCTCGCGCTGACCAAGTTGTGCATTATAGGCCTTCGTCCAGACAATTGCGCCATCGGCCTGATTTACCAGGCGTGCAGACAGGCGCAGCCGATCCTGATCCAACCTGACCCTGCCTTCCAGGCCATAGACCGGCAGATCGGAACTGGTGGGTAAACCTTCAGGCGAAGAAGTCGGTGATTTCCCCGCAATGACCACGATTTCCTTGAAGCGGGCCATCTGGGAGGTCACCTCATCTGTGAGACCCCGCGCGAGAGTGGCCGAGCTTGGCATCCCTGTGATGTCCTCGAATGGAGCAACAACAACCCTTGGGATTTTCGGAACGGTATCAGCCCCACCGCTCGATTTTGTCGTTTGGAACAGCTGAACCCCTGATTTATCAAATAACCAGACGCCCGCAACAAGGAGCACCACCACAGCGGACAGGAGACTCAGCACGCCACTACTGGTCTTGATCGTGGGAGTTTGGTTTTGCTGAGGCGGCCTCTCGGCA
The DNA here is from genome assembly GCF_001426665.1 of Rhizobium sp. Root1334. Classification (GTDB taxonomy): domain Bacteria; phylum Pseudomonadota; class Alphaproteobacteria; order Rhizobiales; family Rhizobiaceae; genus Pararhizobium. Next base: position 139,051 of record NZ_LMEY01000006.1, read on the forward strand.
TTTGGTGCCGTCTCATTGAAACGCGTAAATGCTGGAACATATCCGCCTTTCGGTATCGTGATGAGAACGGCATCTCTCTGACCGGCGAGCAGATAATAATGTTCGAGCGCACGCCGCACGCGGCCAGCTTCAATGCGAACGACGGGGTCGTTTTGGGCATCGAAGGATGCATTTCGGCCAAAGACCTCGAGCGCAATTGAGTAGGCCTTGATCCGGTCTGCACGCCCCTGCAAAGCTTCCTCGACCACGTAGCACAAAAATTTTTGAGCGCGGTCAGGGGCATCGAACGCCGGACTGGCGCGAATCTTTTCAAGTTGATCTCGTATTTCGCTGTCCAATGGAGGTGCAAAAGCGTCCTCCGGAAGCGTTCCCGGAAGTGAAAAACTCATCATCTGCCCCCTACTCAAACGCCCGTTCAATGAACATTTTAACACGGTTAGGTAAAGCTCAAGAACTTTACGCAACAATAAGCAGATAGGCAATGATATTTATATTACAATTCTCCGTCTGTTACTCGTTGACGACGTCCCACGTGTCTCCAGGGTTAAACGCCCGGATTTTTCCAGCAACACTAGCGGTTTGATCTCCCAGGTCCGCTTCGTAAACTATGCCGCTTTTGTTAACGACGAACGTTTTGACACCGGTAATCCCATATTTCACCGGCCACGCGACCAATCCGAAACCCGCGATCATGTTGCCGTTGATGATATAATCGAATTTTCCACCCGCAACATTCTCTGCCTGTCCGGTGAGTATCCGGTACCGGTAACCGTTGTAGCCAAGTCCCGCTTTGGCCTTCTCAAGAGCATTGCCATCGACCAGAGCTGGGCCGGCGGGACTTTCCTCTCCATCCCCCTGCTCGGAAGGCCAGTAAAGCCCGTCATGCTGTCCATCACTGCTGATCAGCTTTTGCGCATACTCGAGCACGCCGTCACCATCGCGATCTTCCGAAGCGTAGTCTTCCTGAGCATCGACATAGGCCCGCATTGTCTCAAGGGTTGAAATTTCGTTCTCGCCAACGCGGCGGTTTGCGATCTCCTCAAGTCCGGCATAGGTGTCGAACGCCCACTTTCCCTCCTGCGTCTTCACCAGGGGGAAAGGCAAAGGCCAAAGCTGGTTTCCGATTTCCAGGATCTTGCCACCGTCCTGATCCTCGACGACCAGTTTTTCCTTCAAACCGGATTGAATTGCAGCGTAGTTATCGCTCGCGCCATCACTGGATTTGGCTTTTGCGGCATCCAGTCCCAGGAGCTGCGCCAGCTTGTTGAAGTCGCCGCCATTAACGGTCGACTTGAAAGCCTCGACGGCCTGCTCCGGCGTGTCAAAACCAGTTGATTTCTGCGCTGCCATATATTCTTCGAGCGGCGGGTCGTTGTCCTGATCAGCCGCCATGACAGGGGCTGTCAACAATGTTCCATTGAGAAAAATCGCCCCGAAAGTGATGAGCGTCAGTCCTTCACGCGCTAGTCTCATCGTCGTCATCTCCTCAGTATCGCTGTGTTACCGGCCCCGTCCGCCACCACGTCCACCACCGCCACCACGGTGAATCTGCCGCCCGCCACCGCCGCGATGCCCTCCCATCGACTGAGGCCGGCGGTATCCGCCGCCGCTCATCGATTGGCGGCCACGGTGCGATGACATCTGCGTCTGACGTTTATTGCTGACGTTTCCAACAGCCGAGCGATTGCTAGACTTCCTGTTGACCTGCCCCCCCGGCTTCGGTTTGTTGACCTTGCGGTTGGCGTTGCTCTGCTTGTTGGACACCTTTTTGTTGTTCGCTGCGGGTCGGCTCGCGGCTGCCTTACCGCTGTTGTTTCGGGCCGCAGCTGCTTGGCCGGCCTTGTTGCCGGCGTTGCCGTTGGCTCTCGCAGTCCGGTCGCGGTCAGCGCGTTGGCGGTTGGCATCGACCTTGCTCTTTCGAACGTCGTCGACCGTCACCTTCGGTCTGTTGGCCATACGATCCCCGCCGGCGGCGCGAGAATCCCTGGCGCGATTGGCGATATTGTTGCTGCGGTTCGCCTTGAATTCGTTCTTGAACTTGCTGCGGTCGATATTGGCGATCTGGTTCCTGTCGAACTTGATCTTCGAACGGTCGACGTTTTTCCAGTCGACGTCGCCCATCTTGAACTTGTCGCGGTCGATATCGATGTTGTTGAAGCACTTGTTGCAGTCGATATCGACATCGCCATTCCAGCGGCCGCCCCAAACTCCCCAATCGTCCCAGTCGATCACGGACGCCCAGATCGCAGCGCCGGTGATGGCGGCTGCGAAATAAGGCGCCGAGGGATAATAGTAGCTCGGATAGGGCTCATCATAATATGTAATCGGCGCTTGCACGTAACCTGGCTCATAGAGCATTTCCGGTTCGTATTTCGGAACGTAGATCTTTTCCGGGTTCGCCGCCTGAATGACGACATTCTCGCCCTGGGTCTCGACCTTCACTTTCTCATCCGTCTTGATGACACCATTGGCCACGGCCTTGTCGCGGAGGTTCTGGATGGCTATCAGCACGTCCTTCTGCTGGTAGGCAAGGGCACTACCGAGCGCTTGCGTCCAGTCGAGGTCGTCGCTCATCATCGAGACGATCTCGGGATAATTGAGCACCGAGATGATACTGTCGTCCCAGCTGTCCTTGGGTTTTGCGTCCTTGTCTTTCTTCTTCTGTTCAAGGAAGCGCTGCGCCTCGATGATCTGCAACGGATAAAGCGATGCCGAGGAGATCAGCGCCACGAGTTCATCCGGATAGAGCGCGATACGCGCCACCAGCACCTCGAGTTCATCTTCTGAGAGCAGGTCTGGTGTCTCATCAGCCTGGTTGTCATTTGCCGCCGCCGCAGAAGCAGGCTGTTGCGCCAAGGCGGGGTTAGATGCACAAACTCCGAAGCCAATCGCCGCTGCCAGAAACGTGGCAGCCAGAGAGCGAAGATCGATCGACAGTCCGCTGAATTTCATCACTTGAATCCTCACGTTCGCGGCAACGTCGAAGCAGCGCATCTGTGAAGAGTACTGAACGACGGCAAGGTACCGGGCCGGCATTGGCGCCAGCGACCAGGAAGCGGCAATCAGGCCAACAGGCCCCCATCGATCCTGCTCCTCCATCGCAGCAAGCGGTAGTATTCCGCCTGTAGATACATGTAACTTCGCGTGCGTAACGCCATCAATCATATGGCCGCCGCCGACGATGGCGACGATGCGGCTGATGCGCGGTTCGGGCGCACCAGCCGCACCACAGACACGGCAACCGGGTTCACGCCACGTCGGGCACAGTCCGGCGCAAACCTGTATCCTCGATGTAGTCACTCGGCCGTTTTTGCCGTTTCCCCAGTTCCGGCGGTTCGAATTTGATGCGTTCGTAGGGAATGGACTGGAGGATGTGCGATATGCAGTTGATGCGCGCGCGTTTCTTGTCGTCAGAGGGCACGATCCACCATGGCGCATGCTCGCTGTCGGTCATCCGCAACATGTCATCATAGGCGCGGGAATACTCCCACCACTTCTGGTAGGATACAACGTCCATGGGGCTCAGCTTCCATTGGCGTACCGGATCATCGATACGGCGACGAAAGCGGCGTTCTTGTTCCTCCTCGCTCACGGTCAGGAAATACTTGAGAAGGATGGTGCCGCTTTCGACGATCGCTGCCTCAAAGCGTGGCGCAAGTTCCAGAAAACGGCGCGCCTTTTTTTCGCTGCAAAACCCCATGACACGATCTACACCCGCCCGATTGTACCAACTGCGATCGAAAATCACGACCTCACCGCCGGCTGGCAAGGCGGCAATGTAGCACTGCATATACATTTGGGTCTTTTCGCGATCGCTAGGCGCCGGTAGCGCCACGACACGAAAGACACGCGGGCTGACACGCTCGGTAATACGCTTGATGATACCGCCCTTGCCGGCGGCATCGCGTCCTTCGAAGATGATGACGATACGCGCGCTAGCCTTTTTTACCCACGCCTGCAGATGAGCCAGCTCGATAACGAGTTTCTCCATCTGCTCATCGTAATCGCGGACAGTGTTGCCGCCATTATCCTCGGACGGTGTGGATTCGCGCGTGCCCTTCTGTTTTTTAGCCATTGCAACTTCTCCCCGGTTTAGGATTTTCCGTCGATTGCGTTAAACTGCTCTGACTTCCCGGCGCCCAAAGTGTGGAAAGCCTGGAGGGCGTCATCCAGGTCCTCATAGATATGCGCTGCCCCGATGCGTTCGATCAGCCCAGCTCTTTCGAGCAGCGATCGTGCTTCCGCATGCAGTTCAGCCAAACACAACTGAATACCCCGCTCTTCGAATTCGACGCGAACCTCTTCCAGCATCGCAGCGGCCGTACTGTCCATCTGGGCGATCGCACCCGCGTCGATCACGAACCAGCGGGTATCGGCAGGCAATGCACTGGTAATTTCCCGCAGCCGCTCGCGCACATAGTCCGCGCTAAAAAACAAAAGGCTGCCTTGAAGGATCCAAACCACGACACCAGGCACCGCCCTTGCCTCGGCAACATGATGCAGCTTGTAGAAGCCGTCACGCCCTTCGATCCGTCCTAGAAAGGCATCACGCGGAAACATCATGCCGCGCAGCAGGTAAACCAGCGTTGCCGCAATGGCGATAACAACACCATTGAGCACGCCGAAGCTGATTGCGCCCCACATCGCGATCAAGGCGAAAGCAAATTCCATGGGATTAATGCGCCAGATCGCGCGCAACTCGCCGACGTCGATCAAACTGAAGGCGGCGGAAACGAGGATCGCCGCCAATGCCGCGACCGGCAGGATGCGCAACGCATCGTTCAGGAAAAGCAGCGCCGCCATCAGGGATGCCGCAGACACGAGGCTCGCAAACTGCGACTGCCCACCGATCGACAGATTTATCGCTGTCCGGGAATCCGAAAAACTGATGGGAAAGGCACCGAACAGTCCCGACGCTACCTGAGCGCTGCCCAGGCCAACGAGCTCGCGGTTGGCATCGACCGGATCGCCGGTACGCGCACCGAAGCTGCGCGCCGTAACGATGCCAGAGCCAAAACTCACCAGAAATATAGCCGCCGATCCGAAGATCAGGCTGTCGAGCGGCACGCCTGAAAAAGCCGGCATGCTGAAACTCGGCACACCGCGCGGGATTTCGCCAACGACGGCAATGCCCATGGACTGGAAATGCAATAACGAAGACAGGACGACGGCGAGAACGACAACAATGACCGGACCGGGTACCGGAGATCGAACGGCCTTTGCCACAATGAGCACGACGAACATGAAGGCCGTCAATCCAATTGTGGGCCAGTGGATCAAGCCCACCTTGGTTGCGAATTCCATCAGCGGCGTGAACAATCCGTCAGATTCGATCTTTACGCCGGTCATGCGGCCAAGTTGGCCGATGAGAATCGAGACAGATATACCGGCGAAGAAACCGACAAGGATCGGCCGTGACAGGAAGGTAGCAAGGACGCCCAGCCGCAATATACTGGCTGCGATGCAGATGCACCCCACGCCGATTGCCAGAAGAGCGGCAATCGTCACCCGGTCTACCGGATCCTCAGCGGGCATGCCGGCAATGATCGTGGTGATGGCAGCAGCAATCACAGTCATGGATGCGGCATCAGGACCGACGGTCAGCCGGCGGGAAGCACCAAAAATCGCATAGGCAATCGCTGCCACGATACTGGCATAAATCCCAGTCTCTGGCGGCAAACCTGCAATGGCAGGGTAGGCAATCGAACTCGGCAACCCGACGGCTGCGATCGAAAGCCCCGCCGAAATGTCGTTGCGGACCCATTCAGGCCTGTAACCGGCGAACCCTCTGAAGAGTGGCAAGCCAGAAACGTTATTCATTTCGGTATCCAACCAATACCCGAAGCGCGCCACGGGCTCGCCTTGCTGAGCGAACCCGTGACAGAACACGCGGGGCTTGATGAACCGCCCCCATGTCAGTGCTCGAGGAACACATAGTTCATCCAGGCGCTCATGCGCAGGAGGACTTTGCGAAGGATGGCAACGTGATGCCAATGATGGGTGTAAACAGCCACATCCGCGACAACACCGCCCGGAAGCTGGTAGGCGCTTGTGTCTTCGAGAATATCGATTCGAGCGAGCGTTTGCCCCGCCTGCGAGCGCTCGGGCGATTGTGGATCGATCAGAGCGCCGGTGGGCTGGAGCTGCCCTTGGGCCATTACATCAATGATGGCGCCGACTTTTGCCTTGAAGATCTTGCCGGGCACCGCTTTGAATGACACCTCGGCTTCATCGCCAACGATCACCCGCTGCAACGAATTCTGGACGAAAGCCGCAGCCAACATCCGGTCCTCGCTATCGATGAAAACCATAACCGGCCGCAACGGCAGTGGATTTGCCATCATGCCCGGACGAAGAAAAACCTGAGTAACGTAGCCGTCGCCGGGCGCGCGGACCGTCGTTTGATCAAGATCGAACTCCGCGTTGAGAAGCTCTGCCTGCAAGCGGGCAACGGCCGGGTTCACGCCGTTAATCTCGGATTCGTAGGCCAACCGTGCCTGGCTAGCCTGGGCTTCCGCTGTGGCGACAGCTGCGACCTCGGTCATATAAAGACCACGCCGATTTTCGACGTCGAGTTCAGAGACTGCCGTGCCACCACCGCGCGCCTTCGATTTTTCGTAGATATCAAGGTAGCGTTCATAGCTTTGTTTCGAGCGATCGCGCGTGGATCTGGCACCCTCGACAATTGCGGTCGCAGCATCCAGCGATGCCTTGAGCTGAAGTACGGCTTGCTTGGCTTCAGCAAGCGCCGCTTTTTTCTGGTCGACAGCATATTGATAGGGACGTGGGTCGATACGAAACAGGATGTCGCCCTTTTTCAAGGGCGTATTGGCCTGAACCGGCACCTCGACGACAAGCCCACCCACAGCAGGAATAACCGGTGCAGACGTGAAGTAGATACGTCCGTCACCGGAATATGGGTGATTGTAGCTCATCAGCAGGATCAACGAGCCGATCAGAAAGATACCACCCAGCACAGCTGTTGAAACACTCCATTGATTAACTGGAATGCGGAAGATCTTGAATACTGCGATGCAGAGGGCGGTGTACGTGAGGATGAGGAGCAGATCCATCAGACAGTCTCCCTCGGCTCTTGTTTCAGTTGTTGCTCGAGTTCGACAACACGCGCCTGCAATACCGCCACCTCGGCATTGGCCTCGACTTCCGCCTGAAGCTTGCCGCTTGGCTGGATGCCCCAGCCTCGGTCCTCACGGTAAATCGTCGCCCAGATGAACAGAAACGGCCAGATTGCGTGCAGCGTGAAAAGACTGACCCAACCGGCCACATGGATGGCATCCTGATGCGGGTGGTTCCGCGCCTTTGCCAGAAGATGAGGGATGTCGTGAATGGCTATGACACCATAAAACAACGTGAGTACCATGAAGAAAAGGACACCCAAAGCAAAGTAGTCTAGGAACACGGTCAACCCTCCGCAGCAGCACAAATTTACCGGCTTGTTATGAATTTCCCGGCGCTTTACCAAGCAGGCTGCCAACAATGATCACCGTTATCTTAGGCCGTTTTCGAAGGAGCAGTCTGTAGCATCACGTAGCCTCTATCGGTCGAGCTTGTATACGGTCCGACAATCCGCCAGGAACTCGCGCCTTGCCGGCCGGTCATGCGGCGGTATTAGCCTTGCAGGCGTAGGCCACGGTGTTAGCACGCGTGTAATCTCAAGTATGTTACCTCAAATATGACCCGCATCATAATATCCTCGCAGCTAGTTACGACGAGACGCATCGCCTGACTGGAGATTTGGCCATGACGGAGCGGACTGGCTTCGAGTTGGAAGATGAGGGGCTGGCTGCGGCGCTTCGGCGATTTCCAACGCATGCGGCTCAGATGCGTACGTTGATCCAACGAAACGAGAGCTTTCGCGCAATGTGCGATGACCTCGCTTGCGTTGAGCAGGCACTTCTTTCGGTCGACAAAATGCCTAGCGAGATCCGCGATGAGCGCCGGCGCGAATTCACCGAGCTTGTCGATGGCCTGGCCGTCGAGATCGAGCGCACTTTGAGCCAGGTAAAAGTCATTTCAATTGCACGGTACATTAATCGTGGGCAATAGCAGGGAAGGTTCAGCGGCGCCTGGTCACGGACGTTGGTCGCTCGTGAACTTGGTGCACCGTTGGTCTCAATGGGAATATCTCTGTGATGGCCCTGCCTTCGGTAAGTCGATGGTAGTCGAACGTCATTCGTGAACATCCTGAGCCCCCACGAGAGGCCGGAAGGCTGGCATTATTTCTCAACACTACCTTTGCAACCTCGGTGACGGCGATGTGACGTTTTCAGGAAAGTGGCGGCTTGCAGCCCCATTGGAAGGAGTGAGCTGTATCCTGCACTTGGGCTGGACAACGGTTTTCATTTTCGCGGTCTTCCGCGCTCCAGTTGTTCAGCAACGGCAGCCGATACCAACCATGATGAATAGCCGGATTGGAGCACAAAAATCGGCGACGGGCCTCCATCCGGCCGGCCCGTCGCCAGGCGGGTCTATTCCTTGACCACGTAGGTGTAGAAGCGGATCTTTCCTTCCTCCCGAACTTGATAGACACCTTGCACTTCGTAGGAAAACCCAGGGAACCTGTTGCAACTGTCTTCGAAGGTCAGGAAATAGTCGATCATCGGCTGCGCGCGGTCGTCGTAGCGTTCGCCAGGGACGATAATGCCGATTCCCGGTGGGTAAATCAGGGCCAGCGTGGCTGCGATACGGCCCTTGACCTGGTCCATCGGGACGAAATCGACGTCGTCGCCGATCAATGCTTCGTTAGCGTCGCGCGCTGACATTGCCTGCTCTGGGAAGGAATCGTAGCGGAAGCAGAGCCGCTGCAACTCTTTAACGTCCTTCTCGACGAAGAAATCGTGCATTTCCTGGGCCAGCTGCTTCAGCGTATAGCCGCGATACCGGGCTTCGTTGCGGGCATAGAGACCAGGCACAACCACCGACAGGGGACTGTCCGCTTCGTAGTGCTCCCTGAACCGCTCGAGGGCGGATAGCAGCATGGCCATCTTGCCTTCGCCGACAGCTGGGGTCATCAGAAACAGGATGCTTGTGAGGTCGTTCTTTTCCGGGATGACGTTGATCTCCCGCAAATAATTGGCAAGGATGGTCGCCGGCAGACCGCTTTTCTGATAGTTGCCAGTTGCGCGGTCGATCCCGGCGGTCGTCAGCATAAACTTGGTCGGGTCGACCATGGCCGCGTCCTCGCCGAGGTTGCGATAGCCGTGCCATGCAGCGCCCGGTGCCAGCTGCCAGTATGCCTGCTCCCGTGCCAGCACGTCGGTCGGCACGTCCTCCCATTTCGCCCTCTTGCCGCCATAGTCGACGACATCAGGAACGAACGGGTCGAGAAATCCTTCAAAACGCTGACGAACGGCCTTGCGCGCATTGATGCCGAGCTTGACCATATCGTCCCAGAGCACGTGCCCCGCCTTGTCGGCGTGCATTTGCGCATTGACGTCGAGACTGGAGAACAACGGATAGAACGGCGACGTCGATGCCTGCAGCATGAACATCTCGTTAAAGCGCTTGTGGTTCGTCCGGAACGACTTGTCGCGGATATGCTCGTCGCGGACATGGATCTGCGAGGCTTGCGAAAAACCTGCCAGTTGCTTGTGGGTCGATTGGGTGGCGATCACGCCGGGATCATCTGGGCCGAGTTGAAGCCCCATGGCGAAATGATCTTTCATCAGCGGATGAAAGGCACCAAAGCCCGCCCAAGCCTCGTCGAAGTGGATGTATTGGCAAAGATGGCCGATCTTCTCCAGAACCTTGCGGGCATTGTAAACGGTACCATCATAGGTGCACTGTTCGATGATCGCGACGCGGATCGGGCGCTCCTTCTTCCAGGCATCCGTACCCTGAAGCCGCGGATGATTCCTGATCTTTTCCCGGATGGCGTCTTCGTCGAATGCCGTCCAGTCGATCGGCCCGACCATGCCGAAACCGTTTCGATCGGTTTCAAGATAGATCGGGATAGCACCAGCGACGAACAGCGAGCCGTGATGGTTGGACTTGTGGTTGTTCCTGTCGAAAAGGACAATATCGCTGCTGCGCAGCAGCGACGTGTTGACGACCTTGTTGGAAGCCGAGGTGCCGTTCAGGACGAAATAGGTACGGTCCGCCCCGAAAACCCTGGCCGCCGCCTGCTGAGCCGCCAATGCCGGCCCCTCATGGATCAAAAGGTCGCCGAGCGAAACCATCGCGTTGCAAATGTCGTCGCGAAAGACGTTCTCGCCCATGTGCTCGTAGAACAGCCGCCCGACCGGGTGGTTCATGAAGAACTGGCCACCCTGATGGCCTGGGCATGCCCACGTACGATTGGCATCATAATCATATTTCATCAGCTCACCGAAAAACGGCGTCATCAGCGTCGCGGCATAGCCTGCGACGGAGGCGCGCAATCTTTTCTCGTAGAACTCGCGGGTTTCGAGATCGGCAATGAAGACGCCTTCGAGATCCTTCAGATAGGGCTCGCTGAATTTCTCGTCTTCCCGCCGGCTGAGCATGAACACCGGCATGCGAAAACCGCGCTCCGCCCGCGCCTGGATGACGGCCTCCGCAGCGGCTCGCGAAGTGACGATCGCGCCAAGATCTGCCCCGCTGCGGATGGCGGAGGCGGCGTCCTCGTCGCTGCAAACGGTCGTTCTGAAATCGAGATGGTCTTCGATCAGCCGAGCGATTGCATCGCCATATTGCGTGCCAACCACGAGGATTCGAAAATAGTCGGTCACCGGTATCGTCATGGAAACCTCCGTCACTCAATGTGTGATATCTGCGGATCTCGTCAACGGGGACGCGCCAAGGTCGAGTCCGGCGCAGCGGAACGTCCTTCGAACTCTGCTGCAGGTAACCCGGGGCCTCTGCTACCCCGGGCGCCTGTTTTTCAAAATCGACGGTGAAGGCCCCACCTCAGACCTGCATCGATTTACCAGGATCCTTGACGTGAGCCTCCACTTCCATCCGGTAGAAACGGGCGCTTACGAAACCGAAGAGCGTCCAGCCGGCGAAGATGCAGAGGCCACCCAGCATCAGCGCCTGCTCGCCGGAACTGATCAGTGCGTAGAAACTGTAGGCCGTCGCAATCATCGCGATGATGTTAGTCATCAGTGCCTTGCCTTCCGGCACGCCTGCAATCTTCTGGATGGTGATAAGCGCCGCCATCGACATGATGTAGGGCACCAGGTTGGTGACGACGGCGAGATCGACCACCTTCTGAAACTGGCTGCTCAGTTCCGGGCTGATGGTCATCAGCGCCAAACCGACTTGCGCGACCAGAAGAATGATCATGCAGACGATGGGCGTTCCGGCGCGCGTTGCCTTGCCGAAAATCGGCAGGAAGTAGCCGACATCGGCAGAACTCTTGAAGACCTGGGCGACGGTGAACTGCCAGCCGAGCAATGAGCCGACGCAGGCAAGGACCATCAGTGCGGTGACGACACTGCCGATCGTCGGGTTGAACATCTGCGCGAATGCCAGTCCGAACGGCGCGCTCGACGCAGCAAGCTCGGCATTGGGGATCATCCCGGCAATGACATTGGTGGACACGATGTAGATGATGGCGGCGGCGATCGTTCCGCCCAACACGGCGATCGGCACATCGCGTTCCGGATTTTCCACCGCATCGGCGTTGGCGCAGGCCGATTCCAGCCCAAGGAACGCCCACAGCGTGATGGATATGGAGCCGCCAACCGCCGGCAGGAAATCCAGATTGTGCGGATTCCAGGCAGCAACCCAGGTGGCGCTGCTGAACCAGAACCAGCCGAGAAGCGAAACCACCACGACGGGGATGATGACGCCCCAGACGGTAACCGCACCGATACGGCCAGTGATCTTTGCGCCGCCGAAATTGGCGACGGTTGTCAGGATGAGCAGGAAGATGGTCCACAATCCCGTCTGCAACGGGGTGAGCGTTGCACCGAACAAAACCGTTCCATAGCCGACGGCTGTAATGGCGATGGCCACATTGGCGATCACCAGCGAAAGGCCGTAAGTGTAGTTCGCCATATAGTTTCCGGCCTTGCCGAAGGCATATTCGGCATAACCGCCCATCCCCCCCGGCTTGCGGCTCAGCATGCCGCAGCGCGCAAAGGCGTAAGCCAGAGCAAGCGACCCCCCCGCCGTTATGATCCAGGAAAAGATCGAAATGGTGCCGACCTCGGCGAGTTTGGCGGGCAATAGGATGATGCCCGATCCCATCATGTTGACTGCTGTCAAAATGGTCAGCTGTGTGACCGTCATTTTGCTTTGCGTTGCACTCATCTCAACCCCCTCGAAAAATTCTCAGACGGTAACTGCCGCGTTGGTTCAAGCCGTTGATGAACATCATGTTGAAAGCAGTGTTTGAAAACATCCCGCAGCCCTTTTTCGCTGCGGGATGTCTATTGCGGGCGGTGCTTGGCAAGAAATCCATCGCCGCCAAATGCATGGAACCGATCAGCTCTGGGTCAGGCAGTAGACATGATAGTAACCGTCTTCCACCTCCACGCCGTGGGTGTCGTGGGTAAAACCTGGGAAGCGAAGATCATAGGCTTCCAGCGCCTTGAGGTAGCCAAGCAGTGGACCGTCAGCGGGTCCCGCATTTTCGCCGGGCATAAGCAGCGGAATGCCCGGGGGATAGGGAACCACGCCGGTTGCGACCGTGCGACCGGCGAGCGCATCGAGCTTCACCTGCTCAACCTCGCCTCGGACGAGCCGCTCATAAGCCCGTACCGGGCTCATATCCGGAACGGGCAAGACCGAAAACCCGGCCGCCATCATCTCGGTGGTCTTGAACTGGTCCATAGCTGAGAACATCGTATCGGCGAGGTCCTTGAGGCCCATGCCGGCGTAGCGATCGCTGTGGTTTTCCATCAGGTCCGGCAGAGCGACCTCCAGGGAAACATTGGCGTCGTAGTCACGCTTGAAGTCGCACAGTGCGCTTACCAAAGAGCCCCATTTTCCTTTGGTAATGCCGATGGAGAACAGGAAGAGGATCGTGAAATCGGTCGTCTTCTCGGCAACGATGCCGCGGTTCGACAGATAGGATGTGACGATGCTCGCGGGAATACCGACCGGCATCAATCCGCCGCCTGGGGCCACACCGGGCGTCACTATCGAAACCTTGATCGGATCGAGCATGCAATAACCGTCTTCGATGTCGCCGAAACCATGCCATGCAGCACCGGGCTTCAACACCCAGCAGGAAGGGCTTGTCGTGAGTGCCTCGGCCGATGCTTCGTGGAAAAGCTGTTTGCGTCCGGTTTTCGGATCGGTGACGCTATCGGGCTGCCAGCAGTCGAAGAACCATTCGCTCTTGTCAGCGAATTCGCTGTTCAGCCGGCCAATCATCTGGCGGAACGCCACAGCCTCTTCGATCGACTCAGTGGTCAAGGCCGCGCCGCCCGGCCCGTCCATCATGGCGGCCGAAACGTCATTGGAAGCGATGATGGCGTAGTTGGGCGAGGTCGAGGCGTGCATCATGAACGTCTCGTTGAATAGCCCGTGTGGAATCGGGTTCTTGCCATCGCGAACGTGGATAAAGGACGCCTGCGACAAGGCAGCCAGCAGCTTGTGGGTGGAATGTGTCGCAAAGACAGTGGGCCGGTCCGCGCCGTGTTCGCGAGGATCACCATGCATTGCATGCCGATCGCGATATATTGGGTTGAAGCGCGCATAGCCGTACCACGCCTCGTCGAAATGCAGTCGGTTGACGCTGGCGCCCAGAAGTTCTTCTACTCTCGTTACATTGTAGCAGAGGCCGTCATAGGTCGAGTTGGTGATGATCGCATGTTTAGGTTCACGATCCTCGATGCCGTTCGCAAGCGGATTGGCGTCGATGGATTTGCGGATGGCGACAGCCGTCAGCCTTTCGGGCGGGATCGGGCCGATGATGCCGTAATGGTTGCGGGTCGGCACCAGATATGTCGGGATCGCGCCCGACATGGTCATCGCATGCTCGGCCGATTTGTGGCAGTTGCGGTCACATAGCGCGATCTGGTCCCGGCCGACGCTGGCCATGAGGATAATGCGGTTGGACGTCGAAGACCCGTTCGTCACGTGATAGGTGCGATGGGAGCCGAATACACGCGCCGCATATTTCTCGCTGGCGCCGATCGGTCCGGAATGATCAAGAAGCGAGCCCAGATCTCCAACCGAGATGGAAAGATCGGATCGGAACAGTGGTTCTCCGAAATATTCGAAAAAGGCCCGTCCGGCGGTGGTCTTGAGAAATGCCGTACCGCCCGTATGGCCCGGTGTGTGCCAGGAATATTCATAAACCTGTGAAAACCGGGCGAGCGCACCGAACATAGGGGGCAGAACGGTCGAGCGGTAGCGTTCGATCGCCGCCTGGATGCGTCCGCCAACAAAATCTGTCGTATCCTCCAGCAGCCAGACGAAATCATCAACCTTACTCATGATTTCAGCCGACACGGTGGATGCGACGCTGCGATCCGCCAGCAGAAACACTGGAACCTTGGCATTACGCTGGCGCAAGGCCTCGACCACAGCTATCGACGGATCGTGACCGGACGGTCCGAGATCCCAATCGAGAAGGATGCATTGAAGCGACGGGTCGGAGCGGATGACGGAGATGGCATCCTCATCCGTTGTGGCTGTGACAACAGCGATATCGCGCCGTTCGAGCTCCGCAATGAGCGCACGCACTGCGCGTCCCGCAGCAGTCTCCGACGCAATTTCATCATCGGCTACAAGGGCCGTCATGCCGAGACGTCGACTTCCATCTGAATTTCTCATGGGGTTCTCCCTCGTGTAAGCAGATATGATTTGAGGCCGGAGGAGGTACTGGCTTGAAAATCTCGATAAAGACGCAGGCAGCCGAGCGGCTGGTCCTCACTATCGTTGTCGCAATCGTAGTATCGCACGCTGGGCTTTGCATCGCGTTGGTCCACGATCTGATGTCGCTGGCTCAGACGCCGTGGAGGCCAAGTTCGCCAGGACCGAGACCGCATAGAGGATACCGCGAATCTAGCTTTCCTAAGTATCGGTGTCGTAGCTACCGAAAAGGTACGCGCTGACATCTACAGCCACGACCGCGCACTTGGAAAGAAAAGACGGAAAAGGCGAGGCGACACTACGGAGACCATATTGAATTCCTCAGGCATTGCTGCGTTCGGTTGTATTTTTCTGCAGCCTAGAGAGCATCGCAAGTACGTTACAGTAACATTCGCTGTAACATTCGCTGTAATTTTTGCCGCCACCTTGCTGGTTCGATGATTTGCCCCCTTTCAGCCCGCGAATGTGGCAGAGGGCTTGCACCGGACGAAACAGCGTGCCTATCATTGGTGGAGCCGGGAGCGTCTTTGAACCTGTGGCTTGCTGGTTTTTAGCGGATCGGCCCATGAGGCGAATGCAGATAGTTCTGGTTCTATGCTTGATGCTTGGTGCGCTCGCAGCGCCGGAGGCGTTTGCCGAGACGACTTCGCATGCGCCCGTGAAAATCGGGTATGTTGCTGATCAGGCGCCATTTTCTTCCCGCGGCCCGGATGGCATTCCACAAGGCTATGCGATTGATCTCTGCAACAGGATCGCTGCTGGAATGAGCCCGGCCCAACCGCCGGAATATGTCGAGACGACATTGGCAGATGCGTTCAATGCAGTCGCTGAACACCGGATCGACCTTGCCTGTGGCGCGCTCACAATCAATCTCGCTCGTCGCGCGCTCGTGGATTTTTCTCAGCCAATCTTCCTCACGGGCGCCAGCGCATTGCTGCGAGATGACTCTCCAAGCGATCTCCGTGAGCTATTTTTTGGAGAACGACCGATCAGTCCGCCCCGTTCTCCGCAAATGCGCGCTTTTGCAACCAGCCTGATTGGCGTCCACTCTGGCTCAACGACGGAAGCCAGATTGCGCCAAGCCATCGCGGAAGGAGCCTATAGTGCGTCGGTGATCGATTTCAGCAAGCATGAGGAAGGCCTGGTTGCCCTCGAAACACGCAGGATCGATGCCTATTTCGCCGACCGCGCCTTGCTGGGCGACCTTCTCAAGAAAGCACAGTCTTCATCGGACCTGATCATCGGACGGCGATTGCTGACCCATGAATCCTATGGCATCGCCATGCGACGCGATGATCCGGAATTGCGCCTGCGGGTTGATCGAATGCTGTCGGAATTCTATCGGAGCGACGAATTCGCCAAACTTCTTCAAACCTATTTCGGCAGCGAGGCGCCGGTCATCAGAACGGAAATACTCGCGCAGGCAATTCCTGATTAACGGCTCGCCAGGGAGTTTTGAAAATGGCATCCGACGCGCGACAGATCGGCTTGTTCTCCGCAACCATGCTGGTTGCCGGCAACATGATCGGCGCAGGCATATTCATGATGCCGACAATCATGGGCAGCATCGGGAATATCGCAACGCTTGGATGGTTGATCACAGTCCCCGGCGCGTTCCTGCTCGGCTATCTCTTTGCCCGTCTCGGCAAGATTCGCCCCGTCGCTGGCGGGCCTTACGCCTACGCGCGTGAGGGGCTCGGCGATTTCGCGGGATTCCAGTGCAATCTGCTGTACTGGTTTTCGAATGTCATCGCCAACATTGCCATCGCCACGTCAATCACCGGTTATCTGACGGTCTTCCTGCCATTTCTGAAGGACCCCTATTGGGGGGCTTGCAGTACAATCACGCTCATTTGGCTGGCGGCCGGCCTGAACATGATCGGCCCACGCGTCGTCACCAAGATGGAAACCATCACGACAATCCTGGGGATTGGACCGATCGCACTTGTCGGTGTCTGCGGATGGTTCTTCTTCGATCCCGAGATCTTTGTAGCAGGATGGAATCCGGCTGGCCTCAACGAGGTTCACGCCGTGTCTTCGGCAGTCTCCATCATGTTCTGGGCTTTCATGGGTGTCGAAAGCGCTTCCGTCGCGGCTGCAGTCGTCGAAAATCCTTCGCGCAACGTCGCCCGGGCCACACTGTTCGGGGTATCGATTGCCGCGCTCGTCTATGTCGTCACGACAACCGCCATAATGGGGCTGATGCCCAACGACGAGTTGCGCCACTCCACCGCTCCGTTTGCCGATGCCGCGATGCGGGTCTTTGGTCCCTCGGGCGCGATCATCATCACAATCTGCGCCATCATGAAGGCCTCCGGCTGCCTTGGCGGATGGACCCTCATCAATGCGGAAACCGCGCTTGCCACCGCGCGCGACGGCCTGTTCCCTGCACTTTTTTCCAAAACAGACTCGCGTGGCGTGCCTGTACGTGGGCTTGCCATCGTTGCGATCGGCATGACCGCGATTGTGCTTCTCACGCTGTCGCCCACCGTCGGCGAGGCATTCATGACACTTGCCGATATCTCCGTGCTTTTGGTGCTGACGCCCTACATCTTTGCAGCCGTCTCCGTTGCGTATTATACGCAGCGGGGGTTGACGGGCCGCTCCCTGATCTGGGTCGCCTTGATGGTCATCGCCTACTGCCTGGCTGTCATCATCGTTTCAGCCGGAACCGCCGTCGCGATCAGCATGGCGCTTGGACTGGCAACAGCCCCGTTGTTCCGCGTCTTCCTTGCGTTCACGGACCGCGAGAACGGAAAGGTCGACGCCAAGCTTTAAGCATTTTCCGTTCCCGTCGCGATCCACGTGGCAAAGCGGCCTCAATGATAGCAGCGCTACCGGCGGGCTTGTTCGAAAGATTGACTTGCCAGGTTTGAAGGCACGCTCTGGGCTATGGTGCGTCCGGCCACCGCGCCCATTCCACCCGGACCAGCTTTGATCAGGTTTCAGAAACACAATCGAAAGCGGGATCAATACGATCCAGAAACCGTGACATCATGTCGCTCCCTGTCTCCGGTTCGCTCCCAACCATGACGGCCACGGCGATTGCGACGAGCGAAGAGGTCGGGTTGTGGCTCGATGCCCCGGCCCTGATATTCATCACAAGCGTCGGGCACAGGAAAAGTGCAAGCCGGATGACGCGGCGCCAATCGTGCGGAAGCATGCCCCGGGCATCCATCGCGCTCAAAAGAGGACACCACATATTGTCGGCTTTCACGTCCAGCAATTTGCCTCGCACCGCGCTCAAATCCCAGTCGGTTTCCAGGAAAAGTGTTCCAGCCTCGTAGCGTGCAACTCCCGAATATCGTTTTTCGGCTTCAGCTGGATCGTAGAGCCACAGCGGATGTGCGAAAATATTATGGAAGGTCGTCTTTACCTCAGCCAGAAGCGAAGGCACGTTCTGCCCAGCAAAGGCCGGATCGAAATAGGACAGCTGAGCCCGGCCATCCGCCTCCGTGTACCAGACATTCGCATTGTGCGCATCGCCATGCGCGACAACGCCACCCGCGTCAGCAAGCTGGTCAGGTCTCAAGCGGACGCTCGCAAGGTCGAAGAGTTCTCCGAAGCTGTAACGATAGCGCTTGCCATTGATGACGATCCGGGCTTTCGAAAAAGTTTCCCAGTCAAGATCCACGCCTGGAAGAAGAAACTGCTGACCGACATAGAAATTTTTGTAGCGCCCGCCCGGAATGGCGCCGGATAGCGGGTCGGTCAGCCTGTCGTAGAACAGCCTATGGATCGGCTCGGCCGCCACCTCCTGTGGCGTCACCGCATGCAGGGTTTCGAGATAGACAGACAGCACCCGGGCAGAAAGAGCCTGCTCGGCAGCGACGGCTTTGGATTCCGCCGCCGGGTCCGGCCGGAGATCCAGCGCACGCAGCACATCGGAAAAGCGCGGGTCGCTGCGCCGGCGGTAAATGAGGATCTGTTCGCCCGGCAGAACCGACATATAGAGCGGCTGGTCAACAGGCAGGCCCGCGCGCGCAAGAATGTCCGCTCGATAATATTCGCCGGACATCGCCTCTTCACCGTCCTCCTGATGAAATTTGAAGAAGAAAGACTGGCCGCCGGCGTCGAAAAAGCCATTCAGTGAATTCAGGCTGTACTGATCGTGATTGATGCGGACCTGCTCCGCCTTCAGTGAAAACAGATCCAGAAGCAGGCCGGCCAGAAGTGCTGTTGCCGCCGGTTCATCGGTTCGCGCCATCCGGCGAATATCCGCTGTCCTGCTGTTGCTTTCGGTCATCTTCATCTTCCAGTCTCTAACGTTACTTCAACGATGACGGCGCATAGCGGCTGCCAAGGGAATACCGGTTGCCGGCATAGGTAAGCCGGTTCACCGTCGCGACCTTTGTCCCGGACCAGGTGCGGCGGTGAAGAAGCAGGCAGGGGGCCCCCTCTTCTAGCTTCAGCAGCCGTGCGGTTCCCGCATCCGCACCGATGGCGGAAATGACATGTTCCACTTCGGTCATCGGCGTCGAACGCTGGAGATAGTCGTAAGTGGTCATGACGGCGAAGTCTTGCTGCTCATAGTCCGGCACGAGTTCGGAGTTGACGAAACGCTCCTCCACCTGGACAGGGATGCCGCTGTCGAAATGGACGACAATCGAATGGGCAATGCGAATCTGCCTACCGGCTTCGAAGGCTGCCAGGAGTTCGATTTCCGGCCTTATAGTCTCGAGAAGAATGACCTCGGCCCGATGTTCTCCGCCACGCCCGCTGATCTCGTTGGCGATGTTGGCGACCTCGATCAGGGTCGATTGCGGTTTGGGTGGCGCGACGAATGTTCCTACCCCCTGGATGCGCAGAAGATAGCCCTCGGATGTCAACTCGCGCAGTGCCCTATGAATGGTCATGCGCGAAACGCCGAGTGCCGCCACCAGATCATGCTCGGATGGCAGCTTGCGGTTCTTGTCCCATTCGCCGCTGCCGATATGCGCAAGGACATAGTCCTTGACCTTCTCGTAGAGCGGGCTCGCATTGTCCGTCAGTGGCTTCGTCGCAGCCGGCTTTGCGTCGGGGGATTGGCTCACGGGCGGTACTCGTCTTGGGTAAACCGAACGATCGTTTTGAGACCCGTTGCGTCCCCGTTGAGAAGGCGTTCATAGGCCTGCGGTATGGCATCCACCGCGATTTCCCGATCGACCAACTCGGCAAGGGCGGCCGACAGTCCAGAAAGCATGGCGACCGCCTCCGGCAACTCGCTGGTAAAGGCGTGACAGCCGACGAGCGCTATTTCGCGCTCGACGAGCAAGTTCGGGTCAAGCTCAATGCGGCCGTGCGTGATGCCGACCAACGTCAGTGAACCGCCGCCACCAAGAAGGGCGATAACCTGCCTCAGGACATCGATATGGCCCGTCGCATCGAGCGCATAGCGTATCACCCGTCCAGAAAGCGCGTCGTGGAGAGATTCTGTGTCGAGAGTGACACTTGCGGCCGCGGCCACCCGCGCAACCAGCTCTGCGCGATCCGCGTTGCGGTCGCAGACAAGGATCGGGCCATCATGAAGGCGCGACAGCAGAAGAGCGGCAAGGCCTCCGATCGGGCCGCAGCCGATAACGAGAACTGGCTCGCCCGCCGGAACGGCCTGCCGGCGCACCGCATGCAGGGCAACAGCCAGCGGCTCGGCCATGGCCGCGATCGCAGGATCAAGCGCCGGATCATGTTTCACCAGCAACCGCGCCGGCAATGCCACTTGCTCCGCGAAGCCACCGTCGCAGATTTCTCCAACGAAGCCGAGATGATCGCAGATATTCTGCCGGCCGCTTCGGCAGGCAGAACATTCGCCGCACCAGAACCGGGAATCGGCAACGACGGTATCGCCGGCGCTGAACTCACGAACGCCAGCTCCGACCTCGGTCACCACGCCGGCAAACTCGTGGCCTGCAACCGAAGGCGATCGTGTGATCCACTGCCCCGTGCGAAAATTGTGAAGATCGGAGCCGCAGATGCCAGCGGCGGTAACAGCGACGCGGACCCAGCCGGGCGCAAGCGTGCCGGGGATTTCGATATCCTCGACCCGAATATCACCTGCAGCGTACAGCCTTGCCGCTTTCATCTTCATAGATAGTCCTTGCGAACATCAGAGACCGCATGCTCATGCGAGGAAAAACCCTCGTAGCGGGCCAACGTACGGGCGTGTCTTGCAAACTCCGGATAGGCCGATGCGGTGACGTAACCGATCGACGAGCGTTTGACGAAATCGGCCACCGATAACGGTCCATAGGTACGTGCCCAGCGGCTTGTCGGCAGAACGGCGTTGGGTCCGAGACCGAAATTGCCAATCGAGACCGGCGTATGCGGTCCCATCAGGATTTCCGCGGCTTCCGTGATATGGCCTAGATGGGCGAAGGGATCGGCCGAGAGGATTTCCAGATGTTCCGGCGCATAGTCGTTGATGAAGCGATAGCTTTCTTCAAGGGAGGACGTGAGCACGATGCCGCCACAGCGGCCGGTGAGCACCGCTTTCGAGAACGCGACCCGTTGTTCGGTCATGCGGGCCCAGTGATCGGGCAAGGCGGCAAGAGCCTCGTCTGCGACCCGGCGGCTATGGGTAACGAGGTAGGCGGATGAATCCGGGCCGTGCTCGGCTTCGACCAGAAGGTCGAGCGCCGCAAGGCCCCCTTTCACCGTATCATCGGCAAAGATGACAGCCTCGGACGGGCCGGCAGGCAGGCCCGGATCGATGACGCCGGACAAAAGCCGCTTGGCCGCGACCACGAACGGGCTTCCCGGGCCAACGATCTTCAGCGCCGGCTTGATGGTCTGCGTGCCATAGGCGACAGCCGCCACTGCCTGTGCACCGCCCACCTTGTAGACGTTGGCGACACCGGCGAGACGCGCTGCAACCAACGTCGCGGCATCCACGGAGCCATCCGGCGCCGGCGGCGTGACAATGGCGATCTCCGGCACACCGGCGACGACGGCGGGAACGGCCGTCATCATGGTCACCGAAGGGAATGCGCCCTTGCCGCGTGGAACGTAGAGCGCAACGGACCGGATCGGGGTGAAGCGATCGCCGGCATAGGCGCCGGGGCGCATTTCCTTCAGCCACATCGGTTCCGGTTTCTGCACCTCGTGAAAGCGCCGGATATTGTCAATGCCGAACCGGATGGCCGCAATGACATCCTCTTCCACCAGATCGAAAGCGGCGTCGAATTCGGCTTCCGTCGCTTTGAGCTGGCTCTCGTCCAGGTCCGCCTTGTCCAGATCGCGCGCATAGCGCACCAGGGCTGCGTCGCCCTCGACGCGAACCGCTTCGATGATCGGCTTCACCGTTTCCATGAAGCCGGAGAGGTCGGTCTCCGAGCGGCGCAAGAGCGCTGCGCGGCTCGGCGCATCCAATGCGGAAAGATCGTGAAAGGAAACATCTGACATGGCTGTTTTTCCCGTTTCGCCGGCGCAACCCGCCGGCTTCTGCGTCATTTGGATTTGAGGAAGATTTCAAGACCGACGAAACGATCAAGCAGAACGATCGCCAGCGCCGCACAGGCGATGAAGACCACCGAGATCGCCGCAAGATCCGGCGTGATGATGGAACGGATGGAATTATAGATCTGGACCGGCAAGGTGACGATACGCGCATCCGTCAGAAGCAGGCTCACCAGGAACTCATTCAGCGCCAGAATGAACATCAACAGCGACCCGCTGATGACCCCGGGCATTACAGCGGGCAGAGTTACGTGAAAGAAAGTGGAGAGCGGTGGCGCACCACAACTGGCGGCGGCGAGCTCAAGGTCGGGATCAAGGCTGGAGGCGCTTGCGGTTACGGCCCAGATCATGAACGGCAGGTTGATGACGCAGCAAGCAAGCCCGACTGGCCAGAGCTGGCCCAGAAGCCTCGCCTCACCGAAGATCAGCATCAATCCGATGCCAGAACCGATGAGCGGGATGGTGAACGGCAGCAGAAGATAGATTTGCACCGACTTTTCAAAACGGATTGCGTATTTTGCAAGCGCGATACCAGCCAGCGTCCCCACCGGGATGGCGACGACCGTGCAGATTGCCGACACATAAAGGGAACGCAGGAAAGCATCCCACAGATCCCGCGAGGTGGCGATCTTCTCATACCATTTGAGGGAAAAACCCTCCGGCGGAAAAGTGATAATGTTTCCGGACGTGAACGAGGCCCCAAGAATTACGATTGTCGGCGCCGACAGAAGAACGAGTACTGCGACGACGAAAATCCAGAGAACGATGGTTTTGCTCAAGGGAGCGGTCATTGGCGCGCCCTCCCCATGGCCAGCGTGCCGGCACCGAACAGAGTGAAGACCAGCCCCACCAGCAAGGAACCGGTAGCGACGAGCAGGAGCGCCAGCGTAGAACCCAGTCCCTGATCCGACGTGCGGAAGAACTGATCGTAGATGGCGTTGGCGATAAAATCCTGGCTGCCGCCACCGAGGATCGCGGGCATCGCGAAATCGGTGAGCGATAATGTCAGCACCACCAGTCCGGCACCAACCAGCCCTGGTCTGGCAAGCGGCAGCACCACGTGACGGAATGTACGAAGCCAGTCGGCCCCAAGGGAGCCAGCAGCGGCTTCCAGCTCTTCTGGAATGGCGGTAAGCGCCGGAGCCAGCATCAAGACGGCGAAGGGCAGCATGTACTGAACAAGGCCGAAAAGCACGGCCCAGTAGTTGTAAAGAAGGCGGATCGGCGCGATGCCGACAAGACTAAGGGCCTCATTGACCATGCCCTGATTGCCCAGAATGATCAGCCAGCCATAGGCCCGCACAACCTGGCCGATGAAGAAGGGTAGAAACAGCGCGATCAGCAAGAGCTTGCGGATGACCGGAGAGGACGTGCGCACCATCACATAGGCATAGGGAAAGGCGAGAATGAGGGTGGCGGCCGTGACCATCAGCGATCCTGCCAGGCTGCGCCAGGCAACGACCGCAAACAGGCTTTCGGTGAAGGCCCGCCGGTAGTTCGCAAGCGTATAGGTTTCCGACATCAGGAACGTGCTCGTATCCAATGTCCGCAGGCTGGCATCGCCGATCAGCCAGAGACCCAGCACCAGAAGACCGACAAGCAGCAGCGCGGGCGCGAGCATCAGCCACGGTATTGCGCGGCCGAAGCGCGCGGGCCAGACGAAGGCCGCGAAGGCTTCCAGTGCATCCATGATGCGCCAGGTCAGGGGATAGGCAGATTTCGCCGCTCGCATGTCAGTCCTTGTTCGGTACCTGTGTCCGTGCTCGGGAGCGCTCCCTCATCCGGTCTGTTGGCCACCTTTCCTGCGTAAACAGGGAGAAGGACCGGGAGGCAGACACGCTCGCTCCCTCTCCCCACCGGGGAGAGGGAAATATTAGGGCATCCGAGGGCTCAACCCTGCATGATGGCCTTGAACTTCGAGAACCACTCGCTTTCGTTTTCCACCTGCACCTTGGAGGAGATGCGGATCAGGTGTTTGAAAGCGTCTTCAGTGGTGGGATAGGAGGGATCGTCGACGAGATCGGCGGGCGGATTGACGCCCGGCACAACGCCCGGCAGACCGAGCCCGTCAAGCCAGATCTGCTGGGCCTCGACCGTCAGCGAGTGGTTGATATACTCCTTCGCCCAGTAAAGCTCGTTTGCCGGCAGACCCTTCGGGATCCAGAGGCCATCCGTATCGAACTTGGCCCCTTCTTCCGGCACGATCCACTTGATATCGATGCCGTTTTTCTTGGCTTCGCGCGCATTGGTGGAAATCGTGCAGGCCGCGTCGATCTCGCCCTTCTGGAACCACGTGGTAAAATCCGGGTCTTCACCGAGCAGCGGCTGCTGTTCCTTCATCTTGGCGACGAAATCCCACGCTGGCTGCATGTTGGCCGGAATATCCTCAAGCTTGCCGCCGCCAGCGACCTGCGCGGGGAAATGGAAGCCGATGCCGTCATTGTAGAGCGCGATGCGGCCCTTGTACTTGGGATCAAGCAAGTCCTTCCAGGACTTCGGCGCACCGTTGGGAAAGGCATCCGGACGGTAGGCAAGGACATAGACATAACCGTAGGTGTTGACGATCGGATACCCGTCCAGACCCACCGGTTTGGCAAGATCGGTCGTGTTCTTCAGGTTGGAAAGGTCCGACAGATCCTCGGTGACGCCGCGCAGCGCCGATTTCGTGGCGTTGGTGGTCGTGTCCCAGTTGATATGGATCGGCGGCACGCGGCCTTGGGCTACGGCCGCCCAGACCTTTGGCTGGATTTCGTTGTCTTCCGTCAGATCGTGGCGGACTGCGATGCCGGTCTTGGCGGTAAAGCTATCGGAAACGCCGGCCTTCAGCGCGTCCACCCAGCTCCCGCCCCAGGCGCGAACGATCAACTCCTTCGGTTTTTCTGGCTCCTGCGCAAAAGCGCTGGACAAGCCCAGCGACGACAGGCCCGCAACGCCGCCGATTGTGGCTGCGCCTTGCAGGAACCGGCGGCGGCGAAGCATCAAGGATGTCAGCTTATCTTCCCTCATAATCATTCTCCTCTGGTTGACCGGTTTTTCCGGCTTACGGTTTGAATTCCAGGACATCGCTGGCGGCCCAGCCGAGACAAACGGCAGATCCGGCCTCCAGTTGGCTATGCGCAGACGGATCGTGATCGAAAACCCGCAGCAGCGCATCGCCAAGCGATGCGACCCGGACCTCGTAGACGACCCTCTCTCCCTCGAAAATGGCGTCCACGACCAGCCCTTCGACAATCATGTCGGTCCCGGCCAACCCGTCGCGGGTGGCAGCGATGCGGATTTTTTCCGCCCGGATTGCCCGGCGCTCGCCGCCCTGTGCATCGAGAAAATTCGTAACACCTATAAAATTGGCAACAAAAGCGTTCGAGGGGCTCCGATAGGTCTCGGCCGGCCGCGCCTTCTGCTGGATTTCCCCACCGTCCATGACGATGATCTCGTCGGACACGACCAATGCCTCCCTCTGGTCGTGGGTCACGTTGATCGTGGTCACGCCGAGCTCGCGCTGGATGCGGCGGAACTCGAGTTGCATTTCCTCGCGCAATTTGCGGTCGAGGGCTGCAAGCGGTTCATCGAGCAAAAGCAGGTCCGGTTCGAATACCAGCGCGCGGGCAATCGCAACACGCTGCTGCTGGCCGCCCGACAATTCGTGCACCCGGCGCGCGCCGTAACCGCCAAGACGCACCATATCCAGGTAGCGTTCGACCCGTGCGGGGATGTCACGCGCATCACTGCGCCGCATTTTCAGGGGAAAGGCGACATTTTCCGCCGCAGTCATATGCGGAAACAAGGCCAGCTTCTGGAATACCATGCCGATCGACCGCCGATGCGGCGGTACAGCGCTGACGGCCGCGCCGTTAATGAAGATTTCGCCGCTTGTCGGACGCTGGAAACCCGCGATCAATCGCAGCAGCGTGGTCTTTCCTGAGCCGGAGGGCCCCAGAATCGTCAGGAACTTGCCCGCCTCCAGATCGAACGACGCCGATCGGACGGCATGGACCCCGTCATAGACCATGTTCACCGCCTTGACGGATACGGCAACACCGGCCTCCTCCGATTTGGCTTTGATCGACGATCCGTTGAGTACAACCGGCATCATGCTTTCCCTCAGCGGCGCTCCAGCCGCATGTAAAATGTTAGATCGAGGCAAGATAGCCGCCGTCGACCGGTATGCAGTGCCCCGTCACATAGCGCGACGCATCGCTCGCAAGAAAGACGACCGCGCCCGCCACGTCTTCCATTTCGCCGAAGCGGCGCTGCGGAATCTTTTCCAGCATCGCTTCCTGCCATGCTCCGTCCTGATAAAAGACATCGGTCATCGCAGTGCGAAAATAGCCGGGAGCGATGGCGTTGACGCGTATGCCCTGCTGCGCCCATTCCGCGGCAAGCGCATGGGTCATGCCCATCAGGCCTGCCTTGGAGGAGCCGTAAGGCGCTGCTGTGGGAACACCAACATAGGAGGTCAGTGAGCAGAGATTGACGATAGCGCCACCTTGGCCGAGTGCGACCATGTTGCGCGCCGCCGCCTGCGCGCAAAAGAAAGCACCCTTCAGATTGGTCGATACAATCCGCTCCCACAATGCCTCATCAACGTCGAGCGCCGGCCGGATTTCTTCATATCCCGCATTGTTGATCAGGATATCCAGTCCGCCCAAAGCGTGCGCGGCAGCGTCAATCACAGAGGAGCAGGAATCGACGTCGCGGACATCGTGTGCGTAGGCAAAAGAGCGCTTCCCCATATTGCTGATGCGGGTTCTTGTTTCCTCAAGCCCCTTGACGTCGCGCGCCGTGACTGCGACATCCGCGCCGGCGGACGCGAGCCCTTGAGCTATCGCCTGCCCGAGACCACGGCTTGCACCCGTCACAAGTGCTTTTCGCCCAGTCAGATCGAAGAGTGCCGGTACATTCATCGGGCTCGCCATAGGTCCCACTGTTCGCTTTATCTCCGTATAGCATCACCTTTTTTAATGGTTGTCTATACATATATGTACAAATAATAAGCTCGTCGAACAGGTGGGCAAAAAGCAGTCAATTTTGATTTGAGTGGCCGATGCGCCTTCTTATGGTCACTCTGCCGAAATCGCCTTCCGCGCTACGTTGACGCTTCCCTGATCGCCATTCTTTTAGAAACCAGCATCAATCAAGTTTCGCGTACAACGTCAGGCGTTCCGCTCCGGCCGTTGCCGACAGAATATTTATCAACGCATGCAAACATGCGGCAGGGGCAACGTTCGGTGATGTGGGGGAAGCCACCGCGAAGCATGCGAAAAAACGCGTGGTATCGAATGCTGCCTGCTTCTGCGACACGTTCCAAGACGATCCGTTTCTGGCCACCCACACGCCGTAAACGCGCTATTTTACGAGTTTGTTACATCTGAATTCTGGCTTGTTACCGTAACGTACTTCCGCTGCCGCGGTTTTCCGGCAAACTCCCGAAGTCAAAGCGACGTCCACGTCGGGGCAGATTCCGGCCCGTCCGACCAAAAGGAGAGCGGAATGTGCAATGACTTTACCCGCTGCATGAGGAGAAAGCCGACATGAGTACTACCTTTTCGCGCCGCCTGCTGAGCGCCACCGCCGCAGTCGCGCTGACGCTGACGGCTGTGCCGTTTGCCGCCTCGCCAGCATTGGCGCAGGACGCAGCCCCGCCGAACATTCTCGTGATCTTCGGCGACGATATCGGCCAGACCAACATCAGCGCCTATTCCGACGGCGTTATCGGATACACGACGCCGAACATTGACCGCATCGCCAACGAAGGCATGAAGTTCACGGATTATTATGCCGAAAACAGCTGCACCGCGGGTCGTTCCACATTCATTACGGGCCAGGTCTGCCTCAGGACGGGTCTTTGCAAGGTCGGCGCTCCCGGCGTGACAGTTGGCTTGCAGGATGGCGACATTACGATTGCCCAGGCGCTGAAGCCGCTCGGCTATGCGACCGGGCAATTTGGCAAAAACCATCTCGGCGACCGGGATGAATATCTTCCCACCAAGCACGGCTTCGACGAGTTCTTCGGCAACCTCTACCACCTGAACGCCGAGGAAGAGCCGGAAGCCGCGAACTGGCCGAAGGACGATGCCGAGTTTCTCAAGGCATACAATCCGCGCGGCGTGATCAAGGCGTCCGCAGACGGCAAGGTCGAAGACACCGGCCCGCTGACGATAAAGCGCATGGAAACGATCGACGACGAGACGACGGCCGCCGCTCTCGACTTCATCGACCGCCAGGCAAAGGCCAAGAAGCCCTTCTTCACCTGGATGAATACGACCCGTATGCACCTGTTCACCCATGTTCGCCCCGAATACAGGGGCAAGAGCGGGATGACGGGCAACGAGTATGGCGACGGCATGTGGGAGCACGACCAGGACGTCGGCAAACTTCTGAACAAGCTCGATGAGCTCGGTATCGCCGACAACACGATCGTCGTCTACGCGACCGACAACGGCCCCAACCAGTTCTCCTGGCCGGATGCTGCAACAACCCCGTTCCGCTCTGAAAAGGACACCAACTGGGAAGGTGCGTTCCGCGTTCCGGCGATGGTTCGCTGGCCCGGCCATGTCAAACCCGGCCAGGTCTCCAACGGTATGGTTTCCGGTCTCGACTGGTTTCCGACCCTGCTTGCCGCCGCTGGCGATCCTGATGTGAAAAATCGCCTTCTGACAGGCTGGAAGCCTGAAGGAAGCGACGCGAGCTTCAAGAATCACCTCGATGGCTACAACCAGCTCGACTACATCACCGGTAAAACCGACAAGAGCGCGCGCAACCAGTTCTACTATTTTGATGATGACGGCAATCTCGTCGCAACCAGGTTTGATGACTGGAAAGTCGTCTTCCACGAACAACGCACACCTGGCGGGTTCGGCGTTTGGCAGGACCCCTTGGTCACCCTTCGTCTTCCCAAACTGTTCAATTTGCGCATGGACCCTTATGAGCGGGCTGATACAGTCTCCGACCAGTACAATGACTGGCTGGTGCGCAACGACTTCCTACTCGTGAAGGGCCAACTCCAGGGTGCCGCCTTCCTCGAGACCTTCGTCAAGTACCCGCCGAGCCAGCGCGTCGCCAGCTTCAACATCGAAGGCGTACGCGAACAGGTGAACAAGGCGATCGACCAGTCCTTCAAGGATCGCGGCATCGAGAAGTAGGCCCTGCCACCGTTGCGAAAGAATGACCTGCGGACGCACGTTCCCCCGTGCGTCCGGTTCAAACAAACGGAGTTCGGCATGACAGCACGCGACGATATCCTGGCGCTTGGCAAGAGGATCGGCCAATCCATTATCGGCCAGGATGAAATGGTCGAACGCCTTTTGCTCGGCCTGCTTGCCAATGGCCACCTCTTGGTCGAAGGTCTTCCCGGTTTGGCAAAGACCAGGGCAATCAAGAGTCTCGCAAAGAACCTGAATGCGGAACTGTCGCGCGTTCAGTTCACCCCCGACCTGCTTCCGGCCGATATCACCGGCTCGGAAGTCTATTTCAGCGAGGGCGGCAAGGGCGAGTTCAAGTTCCAGCAGGGGCCGATTTTCGCCAACCTGATCCTCGCCGATGAAATCAATCGCGCACCCGCCAAGGTACAGTCGGCGCTTCTCGAAGCAATGGAAGAGCGGCAGGTCACGGTCGGCGGCAAGAGCTATCCATTGCCGGAACTGTTCATGGTGATGGCCACCCAAAACCCGATCGAGCAGGAAGGCACCTATCCGCTGCCGGAAGCCCAGCTCGACCGTTTCCTGATGCATGTCGAGGTCGGCTATCCCGACGAAACCTCCGAGGCCGCCATCATGCGGCTGGTGCGCAGCGAAGAGAGCGCTGACGGGCAAAAAGCCAAGTCAACGGCAGCCGAACGGTTGGATCCGCAGGCAGTCTTCGATGCGCGCAAGGAAATCGGCGCGGTCACCGTGTCGGAACCTGTCGAGAAATACATCGTCGCTCTGGTCTTTGCGACACGCTATCCGGAGCGCTACGACAAGGATCTTGCCAAGCTTCTCCAAGTCGGCGTCAGCCCCCGCGGCGTCATCGGTCTCGACAAGGTATCGCGCTCTTACGCCTGGTTTAAAGGCCGTGATTATGTCACCCCGGATGATGTCAAAGCCGTCGTGCACGATGTCTTCCGCCACAGACTCATCCTGTCTTATGAGGCGCACGCTTCGGATACGACACCCAACACGGTCATCGACCGCATCGTCGAACTCGTCGCGGTATCGTAAGGAGTGGCGATGCCCACGACTGAGAACACGCAAGGCGTTCATGTCTCTACCGACCAGCTCGTGGCGCTGGAAGCGCGTGCCCGTGACTTGAGCTTCGTCCAGAAGTCCCGCAGCCACCAGCAGCTTTCGGGCCGCATGCAATCCTCGATGCGCGGCCGCGGGCTGACGTTTGAGGAATTGCGCGACTACCTGCCTGGTGATGACATTCGCTCCATCGACTGGCGGGTGACAGCGCGCACGAACAAGCCCGCCGTGCGCGTCTACAGTGAGGAGAAGGAGCGGCCGGCCCTCATCATCGTCGACCAGCGCATCAACATGCTCTTCGGCAGCCGGCGCTCGATGAAATCGGTGACCGCGGCCGAAGCGGCGATGCTTTGCGCGTGGCGCGTCCTTGGTTCCGGCGATCGGGTTGGGGGCTTCGTCTTCAACGATACCAGTATCGATGAAGTCAGGCCGCACCGCAGCCGCGAATCGGTGATTACGCTCGCTGCCAAAATCGCGGCCCAGAATGAGAGCCTCGACGCCGCATTCGCCGGAACGCCGTCACCCGCAGCGCTGGACACCGTGCTGCAACGCGCAGCGGGCGTCGCCCATCACGATCATCTTGTGATTGTCGTCAGTGATTTTGATGGCCACAGCACCACGACGCGGGATACCCTTCTCCGGTTGGCGAGCAGGAACGACGTCATCTGTATCCTGGTCTATGATCCTTTTCTCCTCGACCTTCCCACGTCAGGCGACATCGTGGTCAGTGGCGGCCGGCTGCAGGCAGAACTGTCGCTGAACCGTGCCGACATCAGGAAGGCGATCGATACGTTTGCCCGGGATCGTGGCAGGGAACTGCGTGACTGGCAGCGGCAACTTGGCCTGCCAATGCTTCCTGTCTCGGCGGCAGAACAAACCGCGCCGCAACTCCGCCGTCTCCTCGAGCAGGCCGCCTGGCGGCAGCGGAGGCGTTGATGGAACCCGACAAGGTGGCGCCTCTTGATCCGCTGACAAAGCTCGCTCTCAAGCAGCTGAAGGACATATCGGTTCCAGAGCCAGTGTCATGGATGCCGCAGACTTGGGGATGGGGGGTGGTCGCCTTTCTGTTGCTGTGCCTGATCGTGTTTCTCTCGCTTCAGGCACTCCGCCGCTACCGGGCGAACGCCTACCGCCGGCAGGCGCTTGCCGAACTGCGCGCCATCGAACTGCGCATCCGGGAACCCCAGACCCGCCACGACGCTGTCGATGAGCTTGCTGAACTTCTGAAGCGTGTCGCACTAGCCGCTTGGCGGCGCGAAGACGTCGCGGCTCTATCTGGAGCGGCCTGGGTCAATTTTCTTGAAAAGCATTCAGAGGCTGGCACAACGCAATCCTTGCGGACGCTGCTCGATGCTTACGAATACAGCCATGATCCCGGTTCAGGCGGCATGCCCGACACCGTCTTCGATGACTTCATTTCCTCGGCGAGGTCATGGATCGGACGGCATCATGTATCAGCTTGACCTTCCCTGGCTCTTAGCTGTCATACCTTTGCCGTTCCTGGTGTGGCTGCTCCTTCCCGCCCATCGCGAGACGGCCGCATCGGTAAGGCTGCCATTCTTTCGCCAGGTCGCCGAGGCCGCTGGCATCGACCCCACCGAAGGTTCCGTGATCGCGCGGCGCAGTTGGACGCAGCTGCTCTGCGAAACGCTCGTCTGGTGTCTGATGGCCGTGGCCCTCGCCCGCCCCCAGTTCGTCGAACCGCCGATCGAGAAGGTCGAACCACAGCGCGATCTGCTGCTGGCGCTGGACCTGTCACAGTCAATGGATACCAAGGATTTCCGTTCGCCTGACGGTAGCATGGAGGCCCGCGTCGATGCGGTTCGCAAGGTGGTTGCCGATTTCGTCACGAAGCGCCCTGGCGATCGCATCGGGCTGATCGCCTTCGGCGACGCACCCTACCCGCTCGTGCCCTTCACTATGGATCACAAGACGGTCCAGGCGGTGATTGCCGATACGCTTCCCGGAATTGCAGGCCCGCGGACGGCGCTCGGAGACGCCCTTGGGCTTGCCATCAAGATGTTCGAGAAAACGACCGTACCCGAGAAGGTTCTGATCGTTCTCACCGACGGCAATGACACGGCCAGCCGGATGCCCCCGGCGAAGGCCGCTGACATTGCCAAGCAGAAAAAGGTCGTCATTCACACGGTCGGCATCGGCGACCCGAAGGCGACCGGCGAAGACAAGCTCGACACTTCGATCTTGCAGAAGATCGCCACTGATACGGGCGGCCATTATTTCTTCGGACAGGACCAGACACAGCTCGCAACCATCTACGACACGCTCGACAAGATCACGCCGCAGGACCAGAAGAACCTCTCCTGGCGGCCGCGCATCGAGCTGTTCCACTGGCCGCTTGGATTGGCGATCGTCATCCTTGCCGCATACTATCTTTTGACCGGACTGGCAGGGCTCTTCAGAAGGAGGGCATCGGCGTGATTGAAGACTTTCACCTGCTGAGGCCGTGGTGGCTGCTGGCGCTTGCCCTCCCCGCAATCATCGTCTGGATATCGTCGCGCTCTGTCGATACGCGCCGCCAATGGAAAGGCATGATCGAGCCGCATCTTCTGGACAGTCTTGTCATAGACAGTTCATCCGGGTCGCGCATGCGTCCGTCATGGCTGCTGGCCCTGGTACTGTCTTTGGCAATCCTGGCTGTATCCGGACCGACATGGGAGCGGGAGTTGCCCCCCTTCGTCGAGGACACTGCTCCACTCGTCATCGCCGTCGATCTTTCTCCAGCCATGGACGCGATCGACGTCAGCCCGTCGCGGCTGGAACGTGCCAAGCTGAAGATCAAGGACATCATCACCGGACGCTCCGGTGCGCGCACCGCAGTTGTTGCGTACTCCGGATCCGCCCATCTGGTCCTGCCGCTCACCGAAGACGGGTCGCTGATCGAGACCTACACGGATGCCCTGGCGACACGGATCATGCCTGTCGATGGCAAGGATACGGCCAAGGCTCTCGAGCTTGCCGAAACCACCCTTGCCTCGGAGGATGTGCCAGGCACGATCCTGTTTCTGACTGATGGGATCGAACAGAAGGCATTCGATGCCTTCAAGCTCAAGTCGAAGCAAGGGATCATTGTGCTTGGCATCGGCACGCCTGACGGTGGCCCCGTGAAAGGCGCGGATGGCAGTTTTTTGACCGATGCAGCCGGAGGGCGGGTCACTGCAAAGCTCGACGTCGAAGGTTTGAAGAACCTCCACGCGCTCACCGGCGCGGATGTCGCCACATTCACGGACGACGATACCGATGTCCGGTGGGTATCGCAAAGAATCCGCACCAACTTCGCCCAGAAACGGGCGGCCGAAGGAGATCACTGGCGTGACGCCGGATGGTGGCTGATCGGTCCATTGCTGCTTCTGTTCGCTCTGTCTTTCCGCAAGGGCTGGATCGTACGGGTTGGCGTGGTTCTCCTTTCAGCCCACCTGTTACTGCCCTCGGATGCCCGGGCCGCCGACTTTGCCGGCATGTGGCTGACACCGGACCAACAGGGACGCATGGCCTACGAGAACGGCGATTTCGAAGGTGCAGCAGCACACTTCGCCGATCCCATGTGGAAAGGAACATCTTTCTATCGCGCCGGGAAATATGCTGAAGCGATCGACGCCTTTGCCACCGTTGATAGCGCCGAGAGCTGGTACGATCAGGGAAATGCACTGCTGCATCTCGGCAAGCTCGATGAGGCGGTCACCGCTTATAAAACCGCACTGAAGAAGCGGCAGGGGTGGCCCGACGCCGCCGCAAACCTTGCCATTGCCGAAAGGCTGGTGAAAGTGAAGAAGGACGAAGAGCAGGAGCAGCAGGACGACCCGAACCTGCCGCCGGACAGTATCCAGTTCGACAACAAGGGGAAACAGGGCAAGGCGGGCAAGATCAACATCGCCGAGCAGACCTCGGAACTCTGGATGAAAAATATCGTCGTCAGTCCGGCCGACCTCATGGCGCGCAAATTCGCCATCGAAGCCCAGGGAAAGAAGCCATGATGCTGCTCCGCGCCGTCGTCGCATTCTGGCTCGTGCTGGGCTCGGTGGCCTTTGCAGCCGAACCTTTCACGCGCGTTGCCATCGAAGACAAAGGCAGCATCGTGCCAGGCCAGCAGGTTCGGATCACGGTCGACGTCTTCGTGCCGGATTTCTTCACGTCGCCGCCAGAACTTCCACTGTTCGATCTGCCAAACGCGATGGTTTCTTTGGTCGATGAGCGCTCTCAGAACCTCATCGAGACGATCGACGGCGTGCAGTATGCCGGAATCCGGCGGACGTATGCTGTGGTTCCAGAGACCTCCGGAACGTTCACGCTGCCACCTGCGGTGATCACTCTTGGCTATTCGCAGGACGGCAAGCCCATTCCAGGCCAGGCAGTTCTGCAGCCGCTGAGCTTCACCGTTGCAGATCCTCCCGACAGTTCCGCCGCCACGCCGGCGTTTCCCGCGCGCGGCGTGACGATAACCCAGTCTTTCGATCGCGATCCATCCAAGTTGAAGGTTGGCGACGCAGTGGTTCGAACGATGACCATCTTCGCCGAGAACACGCAGGCGATGATGATCCCGGCCATCCCCGCCGTTGCCGCCAACGGCCTGAAACAATATTCGAAATCTCCGCAGCTCGCCGACGGCGTGGAAACCGAGGACCGCAAGACGGGAAGCACCCGGACGGAAACCATAACCTATGTTGCCGGGACGGAGGGAACGTTCGAGATCCCCGCCATCTCCTATCCCTGGTTCGACGTCGATACGCAGGCCAGCGCAATGGCTACGCTTCCAGCAGCCACAATGAAGGTGGCAGCACCCGTCTCGGCTCACACCGGGCTGGCACCTCAGCTCGAGCAGGAAGTTGACACCAGTGCACACGCCTGGCTGACCAGGAAACATCTTCTGGCGGCAGCGGCGGCTGCCATCGGTTTGGCGGCGGCAGGCTATCTCCTCCTCCGCCTGCTGCCCTGGATAACGGAGAGACTGCGAACGCGCAGGAATGCGCACCGCAATTCCGAGCGCAGCGCGTTCGCAGACCTGATCGCGTCGATCGGATCAGAGGATCCCGGCATCATCTACCGTCATCTGGAAATCTGGACTCGCGCAGCAGGCTACAAATCGATCGCGGACTGGGTTTTGCAATGCGGCGACGACGATGCCGCGACCCAAATACGCAAGCTGGAAAGTGAACTCTTTGGTGCCGGTCGCAATCGCCCCGGTCTTGACCGGGCGGCACTGAGACGCGCTATCGAGGCTTGGCGGAAAGTTCCAAAGCCGGGGGACACCAGGCATGACAGCTCATTGCCCGGACTAAACCCGATCGCCTAAACTGCGCTGGCAGAGGAAAGCTCGTGCAACAAAGTTTGGGTTGACCGCTATCGATAGCAAAGCGACACTCTGCTTGCAGCAAAGCTGGAGACAAAGCGATGGACGAACCAGGCAGGTGGCGCCCCATGGGCAGCGCACCGAAAGACGGTAGCCGTATCCTCATCACGGTCCGCCCGTCTGAACAGGGGCCGGCGGAAGTGGACCTGGCTTACTGGTCGAATGGCGATCAGTTCGGCGCGGAAGGTTGGCGCGCCTCTGATTCTTCCCCTGGCTGTGTCATTGAATATGCCGAGCCGGAGCTGAAGTGCTGGATGCCAATGCCGTCCGCCAATGGCAACCGCACATCCATGCCCTTGCCCTGGGAAGGCGACGACGCCCAGCGGTTCGACGGTTCAGGAATCTAGCGAACCCGTTTAGACGTATCGCAAACCCCGGCAGCTCTGCTGTGAAAATGTTGTTGTCAACTTCGGTGAACCCCACTTCCACGGTAGCCGAACGCAATGCCGTCGGAGCGATCAGCAAGACAGCGAACGGCAGTGAGGATCAGAAACGCGGGCACAACAGACAAGGGGAAGACGTACATAACCGTTTTCCCGGCCTGTTTCCCCTGATGGGTGAAGCTCCGTATTTCCGATACGATCCGTTCTATGGCTGCTATCGCTTGCCTGAACGAGTATCCGGGA
Organism: Rhizobium sp. Root1334; assembly: GCF_001426665.1. Lineage (GTDB taxonomy): Bacteria > Pseudomonadota > Alphaproteobacteria > Rhizobiales > Rhizobiaceae > Pararhizobium. The sequence goes on from NZ_LMEY01000006.1 coordinate 175,467, forward strand.
ACCTGGCTGCCGCCGACATAGGCGAAGGGAAGCCCATGGGACCGGCACAGCGCTCGCAGTCCCTCAATGAAGAGGCCCACCGCGAACAGCGTCGCGGTGGGCCTTTGTTTCATTCGTTGAACCGGATCACGCTCGAACGTCAATCGTACCCATCATGCCCAGCTGTTCATGCTCGAGGATGTGGCAGTGATACATGCGTGGGCCTGGCATATCCTGGCGCAGCAGTATCCTGACCGTTTCGCCTGCCACGATATTCACGGTATCCTTCCAGGCGCGATAGGGTGGCGTGGTGACCTTCCCGTCCTTTTCATGCTCGACAATCTGAAACTGCGTCCCATGCACATGGAACGGATGATCCATGTCCGCCTCGTTGACGATTTCCCACAGCTCGACCTGTCCAGCTTTCGAGACCTCATCGATGCGGTTCATGTCAAAGCTGGCGCCGTTGATCAGGAACTTCATCTCCATGCCGCCGGAAGACATGGACATGTTAGCGTGATCCATGCCCTGCATCGGCATGCCGCCATGATCCATTCCACCCATGGATTCCGTCAGAACAAAGCGCCGCGTGACAGCCGGTTTTCCAAGGGGCTCGATGGAACGTAGCTTTGCCGGTAACGGCGGAATCGCGGCCACCGCCTGTTCCGATACGTTTGCCGTCAGCAAAACCATCCCGGCCTCGTTCGGCTTGCCCGGCCCCATCCAACCACGCTCATAATCAAGCGTCGTCAGCCTGGCCGCTCCCGGCTTGTCGAAGGAAACGATCACTTCGACGCGTTCGGCCGGCGTCAGCAGTAACTCCTCGACGGCGACGGGCGATTCGATCAGGCCGCCGTCAGTGCCGATGACGGTCATGCTGGCATTCTCGAACCTGAGCCGCAGGAAACGGGCATTCGTCGCGTTGAAGAGGCGCAACCGGCGCTTTTCGCCCAGCGCAAAAGTCATAGCCGGATTCTTCTGCCCATTGACGAGCACGTGATCGCCAACCCGGCCGTTCATCAGATCGATCATCGTGCTTTCCGGCATCGTGCCGTCAGCGCCAATCCTAAGATCGGTCAGCATGAGGACCGTGTCGCCGTATTCCGGCGGGATCGGATCACTTTTCGGTTTGACGATGAAAATCCCGGCGAGACCACGATAAACCTGCTCGGCGGTCAACCCATGCGGATGGGGATGAAACCAGTAGGATGCGGCGCTGCCCTGCGGAAGATCAAACGCATAGATGCGCTCGCTCCCTGCGGCGACGGGATCACTCGGATTGCCGTCCTGGTCGGCCGGCACCGGCATGCCATGCCAATGGATTGTGGTCGGCTCACCTGGAATTCCGTTCCTGAAACTGACCTCGACTTTGTCTCCCTCAAATGCCTCGATCACCGGATTGGCGCCGTTATAAAGGAGCACAGGCGTATCGAGCCCCTCGGCGAACCGGACAAAACCCGGTTCGGCTGCGAGTTCTGCTTTGAACATGCCAGGCGCGGCCGACTGGTTGGACAGGCGCGGCAACACTTTGAGTGGCTGTCCTTCCGGCAAAACGGGATTGGCACCCGTCATGGGCATGGTGTGATTACCGTGACCGCTCATGCCGCCCATATCATGCTTCATCTGGGCAGCCGCAGGTCCGGCAACGACGAGACCTGCAAGGCCCGTCAGAAAAGTCCGCCGATGCATTGATCGTCTTCCTCTCGGTCGTTTGACAGTCAGCGGCAACGCTGTTCAGCTCTGTCCTGAATTACTTTCTTGTCTAGGAACGGCTCACAAGAGCCGCTCTTGATTGCGGCAGGCTCCGCTCGGCGCGCCATGCCCGGCATCTGTCATGTCGCGCTGTCGCATCGGATTTCTCCTGCTCAGTTCGCGGTTGCCGGATAGCCGGCATCTTCGAGAACCTTTTGAACAACCACCGTGCTCGCGGCCGTTTCGACCCGGACGGTTCGGGCGGCAGGATTGGTCTCGATCACCGCATTGGGATCGACGGATTGGATCGCCTTGGTAACGGATTTGGCGCAACCGCCGCAGGTCATGTTTTCGATTATCAGTTCCATTGGAATTCTCCTTGCTTGGGTTTACGCCGCAGAAGATGGGGCTTCCAACCATGGGAAGGTCAAGGGGGCGGAAATGAAAATCTGCTATCGGTCCTCACACGGTTGAACGCCTTGTCTTCTGCGCCAACCGGATCTTTGGAGCGATGACAGGATGCGGCGACCATCCGCGCCGGATGTCTCTCCCGGGCAGCGCCTGAGCATGATGGTCAGGCCGACGGGTCCCGATGGCCGCGCGAAGCAGTTTCAAACCAGCTCTGGCCTTGTGGTGATCTCGAAGCCCTCCTTTAGGACATCATCGAGAACCTGCGCCGCTCTCTTGATCCCCATTGTCCTGAATTCAGGACAGTGATGCCCGATTTCGCTGCCTACTGCCATGGCCGATGCCGGCGTAACTTTTCCTCAGCAGATTGCCAAACGGCAAATCCGCAAGACGCCTCGCCTTCGACCCATCCCATCTTTTGGGCTGGAGAGATCTCTGGTTCCGCTTCCAACCATGACTTCAAACAAGGAGACTTTGAAATGAGCACCCCAGCCAACTTCAACGGGCAGCGCCCGGTTATCGATGCCAATGACGCCGTCATGCTGCTGATCGACCACCAGAGTGGCCTTTTCCAGACCGTTGCCGATATGCCGATGCCGGTTCTGCGCAATCATGCGGCGGCACTTGCCAGGATGGCGACCTTGTCCAAGATGCCGGTGATCACCACGGCCTCCGTGCCGCAGGGTCCCAACGGCCCGCTGATCCCGGAAATCCATGAAAATGCCCCGCATGCGCTTTACGTGGCCCGCAAGGGAGAGATCAATGCATGGGACAATCCGGACTTCGTCGCTGCCGTCAAGGCAACCGGCCGCAAGACCCTGATCATCGCTGGCACGATCACCAGCGTCTGCATGGCCTTCCCCGCGATCAGCGCTGCCTATGTCGGTTATAAGGTGTTCGCCGTGGTAGATGCCTCCGGCACTTACTCGAAGATGGCGCAGGAGATCACGCTCGCCCGCGTCGTGCAGGCCGGCGTGGTGCCAATGGATACGGCGGCAGTCGCCTCCGAGCTGCAAAAGACCTGGCACCGGGACGATGCGCAGGAATGGGCTGGTATCTACACCAAGATCTTCCCGGCCTACCAGCTGCTAATCGAGAGCTATCTCAAGGCTCAAGACGTTGAAAAGAATCACGAACTGCTCGACTCGCAGCGCAGCTGATCGTCAAGGCGAATGGCGGCGGGAACCCCGCCGCCATTCGCCGCTGCCCTCTCCGCCATCCGGCGTTCGTCATTCAGGATATCCGAACATCATGAAACATATGCTTGAGAACACCATCCGTGCTTCGATCGGCTCGCTCCTGCTTGCCAGTCCCGCCTTTGCAAACGGACCGGATCTCATTCTCCATAACGCCGCCATCGTCACGATGGATCAGGACAAGCCGCAGGCAAGTGCCCTTGCGATTACGGGCGAACGCATCACCGCCATCGGTGACGAGGCAACTGTCAAGGCGCTGGGCACCGAACATACGCGCGTCATTGATCTTGAGGGAAAAACGATCATTCCCGGTCTCGTCGATACCCATATTCACGCCATCAGAGGTGGCCAGACCTACACATTCGAAACCTACTGGTATGACGAAACGAGCCTGACGGCGGCGCTGGAGACGCTTGGCGCAGCGGCGTCCGCACGCGCTCAAAATGAATGGGTCGCTGTTGTCGGCTCATGGCATCCCGAACAGTTCGAAGAAAAAAGAGCCCCGACCGTTGAGGAGTTGACGCAAGCCGTCCCGGACCGTCCGGCCTATATCCAGTATCTCTATGATTACGCTCTTGTGAATGCCAAGGGCGTGGAAGCGTTGAAGCTTAACGATCAAGCCCCCGCGGTACCGGCGGGGATTACCGTCGAGCGTGGTCCCGATGGCAAGGCGACAGGAAAGCTGCTCGGCCATATCGGGTCTTACAACGCCCTCTTCGCCCAAATTGCGCCACAAGACGAGATGCCCAGGAAAGAGAGCCTACAAGCCTTCTTCACTGCTCTTAACAGCGCCGGCGTGACCGGCTTCATCGACCCGTCTGCAGGGCCAGCCTCCAGTTACGACACGCTCTTTGCCCTGCAGCGGGAGGGCAAACTCACCAACCGTGCCGGATATCGCATCCCGGCCATGAGGGCGGGTGCGGAAGCCCAATGGTTTCGCGATGTCATGGCGTTTCGCCAGCCGCACTACGAGACCGGCCTGATCAGCTTTGTCGGCCTCGGCGAATCCATCGTCGCCGCCATGAACGGCGGTGTCCAGATGGGCCCTGGCTTTGCGCCCTCTGACAAAGCCAAGGAAGAGCTTCTGGCCGTCGCGCGGTTTGCTGCCGGACGGCATATTCCGCTGGAAATACACGCCTACACCGATGATGCGGCAAGCTCCATTCTCGATGTTTTCGAGGAGGTCAACAAAACCCACCCGTTGCAGGATCTGCGTTGGTCGATTGCCCATTTAAACACAGGCTCCGAGCAAACATTGGAACGCATGAAGAGGCTCGGGCTTTCCTTCACCGTTCAGATGGGACCCTACTTCGAAGGCCCTGCGATCCTTGAGGCCAACGGCGAAGATGTCGCCGCCAAATCACCGCAGACACGCGCTGCCCTTGACCGCAACATTCTCGTTGCCGGCGGTACGGACTCGACGCGGATCGGAGTTTTCGGAGTATGGCAGGCCATCGAGTATCACGTGACGGGACGGTCGCTTGGCGGGGCTATCCAGAAGGCGGCAAGCCAGCTTCTCTCCCGGGAAGAGGCCTTGCAGCTCTATACGAAGAATGCTGCATGGATCGGCTTTGCCGAACAGGATAGAGGCACGCTTGCAAAGGCCAAGCTTGCCGACCTCGTGGTGCTTGACAAGCCGTTCTTCAGCATCCCCGCCGATGAAATCGACTCTATCCGCTCGCTTTTGACCATCGTCGGCGGCAAGGTCGTTTACGACCGCATCTCCGGCTCGTCCACGCCTGCGCAATAGATGTTCGACGGCGGAATGAAACACGATGCGGCGGCACATGGCTCTCCGCCGCATCGTAGCGCCTTTTCCTACCCCGCTGGCAAGGAACTCTCGGCAAGCGGCGTCATCAGCGCGCCCTCAAGGAGGAGATTTCCGAACCGGTGGCAGGTCCATACAGACGCCCTTGGCCGCTTCGGCCGCCATTCCAATGCTTTCCCCCAAGGTCGGATGCGGATGGATGGTCTTGCCGATGTCGCTGGCGTCAGCGTTGCCATGCGTCCGTAACCTCGCCCAATAGTGCGGCTGGCGATGATCACGCAAGAAGGCACATCGGTGTTACCTTGGCGCCGCGAGTGTCGAACCTCAGCAAACCGGCCCGTCGGCGACCGCCCGGGCCGGTGACACATTTAGCATTCGGAGGACACTTCAGGTGTGCAAATGTCAGCGCGGGATCCAGGCAGGGGCTGTCCTTTCGCCACGCGAAAGTTACAGCCCTCCAACCTGAAAGCCGCCGGAGGATCAGCGTCAATTGTCGCCGATACTGTAGGGAAGAACCGTCCGCACATCGTGATCGACATGGAGTTTTCTCATGAGAGGTGGGACAGCGCGCTGAAAACACTGCGTCCTCTCGCAGATACGGCATGAAATCCCGATGGGATCAAAGCTCGAGCGATTTGAAAGATCAAGGTCGTCCGCATAGACGAAAGCAGAGGCGTAGGAGATTTCGCATCCAAACGCGATGGCGTATTGCGGCAATGAGCTATTGAAACCGCCCCCGCCCTTGGTGATCTGCGTCGCAAGACACAGATAGCGGACGCCGTCCGGCGTTTCCGCCAGTTGCCTGATGATACGGCCATGCGCCTCGAACGCCTGGTGGACATTCCACAGCGGGCAGGCCGCCCCAAATCTGGCAAACTGCAGTTTTGTCGCGCTATGCCGCTTGGTAATGTTTCCCGCCCTGTCGACCCGCGCGAAGAAGACCGGGACGCCCTTTTCGCCCGGACGCTGTAATGTGCTGAGCCGGTGGCAGACTTGCTCCAGACTCGCACCGAAACGCGACGCCAGAAGTTCGAGATCGTGGCGCAACAGGTTCGCAGCGGACTGGAACCCTCTGTAAGGCAACAGCAAGGCACCGGCAAAATAGTTGTGAAGCCCGATGCGACAGATGTCCGCCGCTTCCTTGGTCCGGAAGTTGCCGGTCTTGGCCACCTTGTCGACAGTTTCCGCGGCCTGCAGCTGCGCAATTTGCAGAGCCAGCTGAAAGTCGCGGCTGGTCGCCGGAATATATGCGTTAAGAGACAAAATCCGTGTCTTCGGATCGAAATGGCGCAGGATGTCCCGCCCAGGCTCGGCCCGGACGACTTTTACATTGTGCACCCTTTGAAGATAGTTGGTCAGGACCGCATGGCGGTCATCGTGCTCGAGCCCAAGCTCGCCTGCCAGCTCCTCCGCCTGCACATCCAGGTCATGAATGTAGTTGTCGACGAAATGAAAGAAGTCCCGGACCTCTTCGTATGGCGTCGCTTCCGCAGCGAGCGTCGATCGGCCCATGCTGTCATTGAGGCTCGCCAGCTGCTCGCTGTTTCGCCGATACGCCTGGTGCGCCCGGACCAGGGCATGCGCCAGAGACGGGGCGTTCTGGGTGATGAGTTTAAGCTCCTGCAGATTTGGCGTATAGGATCCGAACAGGGGATCAGTCAGCGCTTCCGAAAGGGCCGACAACAACCGGTCCCCTTCGCCTGCCGAAAGTTCGCTCAAATCTATCTGAAACTTATCGACCAGGGCGACAAGCACAGCGGCCGAAACCGGCCTCTGATTGTTTTCGATCTGATTGAGATAGCTTGTTGAAATACCGATCCGGTCTGCAAATTGGCTCTGAGTGGCCTTGAGGCCTTCACGCAGAGACCGGATTTTCCGGCCGATAAAGAGCTTCCGCATCACCATGTTTGCACTTTCGCAAATTTTAGTTTGCAAAATTCTATATTAAGCAATGCCGCCCGATCAACCATTTTCTCGAAAGGGCCAAACACGTATGAATGTTCATGTCGAAGCACGTGGATGGAGTGATAATGCGTTCAATACTTGACCAGCTTGGCGTTCGCCGCGCCGAGGCGCGTCTTGGCGGCGGACAGAAGCGTATCGATGCCCAGCATGCCAAGGGCAAGCTGACGGCGCGCGAGCGGATCGAGGTGCTGCTCGACGAGGGCTCGTTTGAAGAATACGACATGTATGTCACCCACCGCGCCGTCGATTTCGGCATGGCCGAGCAGAAGGTGGCGGGCGATGGAGGTCTATGTCTTTTCCCAGGATTTCACCGTCCTTGGTGGCTCGCTGTCCGAGACCCACGCCCAGAAGATCCGCAAGATCATGGACATGGCGGTGCGCAACGGCGCGCCGGTGATTGGCCTCAACGATTCCGGCGGCGCCCGCATCCAGGAAGGCGTCGCCTCGCTTGCCGGCTATGCCGAAGTGTTCCGCCGCAATGCCGAAGCGTCCGGCGTCATCCCGCAGATTTCCGTCATCATGGGTCCCTGCGCCGGTGGTGCCGTTTATTCGCCGGCCATGACCGACTTCATCTTCATGGTGCGCGACTCATCCTACATGTTCGTCACCGGCCCGGATGTGGTGAAAACCGTCACCAACGAGATCGTCACCGCTGAAGAACTTGGTGGCGCCGGCACGCACACGAAAAAATCCTCGGTCGCCGATGCGGCCTATGAAAACGATATCGAAACGCTGGAACAGGTCCGGCTGCTGTTTGATTTCCTGCCGCTGAACAACCGCGAAAAGCCGCCGGTCCGTCCCTTCCACGACGATCCGGCCCGCCTCGAAAACCGGCTGGACACGCTGATCCCTGACAGTTCGGCCAAACCCTACGACATGAAGGAGCTCATTCATGCGATTGCCGATGAAGGCGATTTCTTCGAGCTGCAGGAGGCCTTTGCCAGGAACATCATCACCGGCTTCATCCGGCTGGAAGGTGAGAGCGTCGGCATCATCGCCAACCAGCCGATGGTGCTGGCCGGCTGCCTTGATATCGACAGTTCCCGCAAGGCAGCCCGCTTCGTCCGCTTCTGCGATGCCTTCTCGATCCCGATCCTGACGCTGGTCGACGTTCCCGGCTTCCTGCCCGGCGTGGCGCAGGAATATGGCGGCGTCATCAAGCATGGCGCCAAGCTTCTGTTCGCCTACAGCCAGGCAACCGTGCCGATGGTGACCCTGATCACGCGAAAGGCCTATGGCGGTGCCTATGACGTGATGGCGTCGAAACATATCGGCGCCGACATCAACTATGCCTGGCCGACCGCCGAGATCGCCGTGATGGGCGCCAAGGGCGCGACCGAAATCCTCTACCGCTCCGAGCTTGGCGACGCCGACAAGATCGCCGCCCGGACGAAAGAATACGAGGAACGCTTCGCCAACCCCTTCGTCGCCGCCGAGCGTGGCTTCATCGACGAGGTCATCATGCCCCACTCGTCGCGCCGCCGCATCGCCCGCGCCTTTGCTTCGCTCAGGGGCAAACGCAAGGAACAACTATGGCGAAAACACGATACGATACCGCTATAGTGTTGGCGCAATCCATCCTCCAACCAAACCGGGGATGACGGAAACAAGAGCAAAAATTGAATAGATCGAGAAGAAAATGATTTCGAAAATCCTCATTGCCAATCGCGGCGAGATTGCCTGCCGGGTGATCAAGACGGCGCGTAAGATGGGCATCAAGACGGTTGCGGTCTATTCGGACGCGGATGCCGGTGCGCTGCATGTCTCGATGGCCGACGAGGCCGTGCATATCGGGCCTTCGCCGTCGAACCAGTCCTATATCGTCATCGACAAGATCCTCGAGGCGATCAGGAAGACAGGCGCCGACGCGGTCCACCCCGGCTACGGTTTCCTCTCGGAGAACGCCGCCTTTGCACAGGCGCTGGAAAAGGCCGGCGTCGCCTTCGTCGGTCCGCCGGTTGGCGCCATTGAGGCGATGGGCGACAAGATCACGTCGAAGAAGCTGGCGGCTGAGGCCGGCGTCTCCACCGTACCCGGCCATATGGGCCTGATCGCCGATGCCGAAGAGGCGGTTAAGATTTCCGCCGCGATCGGTTATCCGGTGATGATCAAGGCATCGGCCGGTGGCGGCGGCAAGGGCATGCGGATCGCCTGGAACGATGCGGAAGCCCGCGAAGGATTCCAGTCCTCGAAGAACGAAGCGAAGGCATCGTTCGGCGACGACCGCATCTTCATCGAAAAGTTCGTCACCCAGCCGCGTCATATCGAAATCCAGGTGCTCGGCGACAAGCATGGCACCGTTCTTTACCTCGGCGAGCGCGAATGCTCGATCCAACGGCGAAACCAGAAGGTTATCGAAGAAGCCCCGTCACCGTTCCTCGACGCGGCCACCCGCCGCGCCATGGGCGAGCAGGCCGTGGCATTGTCCAAGGCGGTCGGATATCATTCGGCCGGAACCGTCGAGTTCATCGTCGATGGCGACCGCAACTTCTACTTCCTCGAAATGAACACCCGCCTGCAAGTCGAGCATCCCGTCACCGAACTGATCACCGGCATCGATCTGGTCGAGCAGATGATCCGTGTCGCGTCGGGTGAAAAGCTGGCTTTCGACCAGGACGACATCAAACTCAACGGCTGGGCGATCGAAAGCCGGCTTTACGCAGAAGACCCTTACCGCAACTTCCTGCCGTCGATCGGCCGTCTCTCCCGCTACCGGCCGCCGGCTGAAGGCATGGCGGCCGACGGCACGGTCGTGCGTAACGATACAGGCGTCTTCGAAGGCGGCGAGATCTCGATGTATTACGACCCGATGGTCGCCAAGCTCTGCACCTGGGCTCCTGATCGCCTCACCGCCATTGACGCGATGAGCGCCGCACTCGACAATTTCGAGGTCGAGGGCATCGGCCATAACCTGCCGTTCCTCTCGGCGGTCATGCAGCACGAGCGGTTCCGCTCCGGTAAGATTACCACGGCCTTCATCGCCGAGGAATTTCCGGACGGCTTCCACGGTGTCGAGCCGGATGTGGCGTCCGCGCAGAAACTGGCCGCCGTCGCGACCCTGGTGCATCAGGCCCTGCAGGAGCGGGCCGCGCAGATTTCCGGCACCATCGGCAATCATCGCCGGGTGATCGGCAAGGACTGGGCCGTCACGTTTGCCGGGCAGGAGCATGCCGTAACGCTCGACACCTCCGCCGACGGCGCTTACGCCCTGCTGGCCGATGGCAGCGCCCTCACCGCTGCCGGCGACTGGACACCCGGCCGCAGCCACGCCAATTTCAATATCGATGGCACCGTAATGGGCGTGAAGATTGATCTTGTTGGCACCGGCATTCGTCTGCGCTGGCGCGGCATCGATATCACCGCCCATGTGCGCAGCCCGCGTGTTGCCGGGCTGGCGCGGCTGATGCCGAAAAAGCTGCCGCCGGATACATCGAAAATGCTGCTCTGCCCGATGCCCGGCGTCATCACTGCCGTCACGGTTGTTGCGGGCGAGACCGTGGAAGCCGGCCAGGCGCTGGCAACGGTCGAAGCCATGAAGATGGAGAATATCCTGCGCGCCGAACGCCGTGGCACCGTCAAGCGCGTGGCTGTTGCCGCAGGCGCCAGTCTCGCCGTTGACGAGCTGATCATGGAGTTCGAATAATGGCCGCGCCGGCAATATGCGTTGCTGGGTCGAAGGCCGCGGCATGCTCCCTCTTCTCCCCAACGGGGAGAAGGTGGCCCGAAGGGCCGGATGAGGGGGAGCCACAAACTCCGAACCTACCCTGCCGCCCCTGAATTATGTTGGCGGCCGGGCATATAAATTCCCGTCACCGTGAACGAAAACAACGGCTTCAGAGAAATCGAATGGTCTTTCATCCCCGCCCAGAGCATCCGTGTCATCCTGTGTCCATCCCGCCATCGGATACGCTGCCAGGCGTGGCAGTCAGGCGGGACCGGCGCCTGGTGCAAGGGGATGACGCAAATCCTGGCATCGGGGGTCTGCGGAAAATGGTCTCCCTCCGGCGACACGGGAGAAGCGGACAGGTTACGGATCGACCCTCCTGCTTCCGATGCCCGAAAGAGCGCGCCGGGCGTGCCTGTGCGGCACACAGGGTGGCAAACGGAATGGTTTCGCCGGACGCATCAAAAGTCCGTCCGATTCCTCTTCTATGTCTCGGATTTAACCCGAGGACGAGGACATCGGAGGCACCGGCGGCGGCCGGGTGGAGCGTTGCCGATAAATTGGTTCGGCCGGGCTCCATCGGGTTACACGAACACCATTCTAGCGAGCCACCTCAGAGAGACCCCAGTCGCAGGCATAAACCGCTGAACGGGGTGCTGAAAGGTGCCATCTCTTCTACTCTCTCGCGGCAGCTTCCAGCGCCCCGTCCGAGTGTCGTTGCAGCAGCCCCACGGCGCGGATCGCGCGCGTGGCTAACGGCAGTTGAGGCAGACTTCCACCTCCCCCTTGAGGGGGGAGGTCGCCGCAAAGCGGCGGGTGGGGGTGATGGTCAGGGACGTTTGAAGCGTCACCCCACCCCGGCACTGCGTGCCAACCCTCGCCCTCAAGGGGAGGGTGTACGTTCGATCGATGCAAGGAGACTTTCCCATGTCCGATAACAAAACCCTCGCCGACTGGGCAGCCCTTGCCGAACGCGAGCTCAAAGCCTCGCCCGACAGCCTTACCTGGCAGACGCCCGAAGGCATCGCTGTCAAGCCGCTCTATACCGAGGCTGATCTGGAAGCCGCCGGTCATCTCGGTTCGCTGCCCGGCCTTGCCCCATTCACCCGCGGCCCACGCGCCACCATGTATGCCGGGCGGCCCTGGACGATCCGGCAATATGCCGGCTTCTCAACCGCGGAGGCCTCGAACGCGTTTTATCGCAAGGCGCTGGCGAGCGGCCAGCAAGGTGTCTCCGTCGCCTTCGATCTCGCCACCCATCGTGGCTATGACAGTGACCATCCGCGCGTCGTCGGCGATGTCGGCAAGGCCGGCGTGGCGATCGATTCCGTCGAGGACATGAAGATCCTGTTCGACGGTATTCCGCTCGAAAAGATCTCGGTGTCGATGACCATGAATGGCGCCGTCATCCCGATCCTGGCCTCGTTCATCGTTGCCGGCGAAGAACAGGGCGTGCCGCGCGCGCAGCTGTCCGGCACGATCCAGAACGACATCCTCAAGGAGTTCATGGTCCGCAACACCTATATCTATCCGCCGGAACCCTCGATGCGGATCGTTGCCGATATCATCGACTATACGGCGCGCGAAATGCCGAAGTTCAACTCCATCTCAATCTCCGGCTACCACATGCAGGAGGCAGGCGCGACGCTGGTACAGGAGTTGGCCTTCACGCTCGCCGACGGCCGCGAATATGTCCGCGCCGCCATCGCCAAGGGATTGAGCGTCGACGAATTCGCCGGCCGCCTGTCGTTCTTCTTTGCCATCGGCATGAACTTCTTCATGGAAGCCGCCAAACTGCGCGCCGCCCGCCTGCTCTGGACCCGCATCATGGAAGGCTTCCATCCGAAGAAGCAGTCCTCGCTGATGCTGCGAACCCATTGCCAGACGTCCGGCGTGTCGTTGCAGGAGCAGGATCCCTACAACAACATCATCCGCACCGCGTTTGAGGCGATGTCGGCGGTGCTGGGCGGCACCCAGTCGCTGCACACCAATTCCTTCGACGAGGCGATCGCGCTGCCGACGGAATTCTCCTCGCGCATCGCCCGCAACACGCAATTGATCCTTCAGCACGAGACCGGCGTCACCAAGGTCGTCGATCCTCTGGCCGGTTCCTATTATGTCGAAAGCCTGACGGCCGAGTTGGCCGATAAAGCCTGGGCATTGATGGAAGAGGTGGAAGCACTCGGTGGCATGACGAAAGCCGTCGCCGATGGCCTGCCCAAGCGACTGATCGAGGAAGCCGCCACCCGGCGCCAGGCCGCTGTCGACAAGGGCGAAGAGGTGATCGTCGGGGTCAACAAGTACCGGCTGGAGACCGAGGACGACCTCGACATTCTTGACATCGACAATGCCGCCGTTCGCACCGCCCAGATCGGCCGCATCGAGGAAACGCGCAGACGGCGCGATACGGCTGAAGTGAACGCGGCGCTGGCGGCGCTGACGGCCATTGCCCGCACCGGCGAAGGTAATATTCTCGAAGCCGCCGTCGCGGCCGCCCGCGCCCGCGCCACCGTCGGCGAAATCTCCGATGCGATGCGCGTCGTGTTCGGCGATCACAGCGCCGTGCCGGACGTGGTCAGCGACATCTACGGTAATGCCTACAAGGACGAGCCGGAACTGGCGACGCTGTCCGCCCGGCTTTCCGGCTTCTCCAAATCGACCGGCCGCAAGCCGAAAATCATGGTGGCCAAGCTCGGTCAGGACGGCCATGACCGTGGCGCCAAGATCATCGCCTCGGCCTTTGGCGATATCGGTTTCGAGGTACTCGCTGGTCCCTTGTTCCAGACGCCGGAGGAAGCGGCCGACATGGCAGTCGCGGCAAAGGTGCATATCGTCGGCATGTCGTCGCTCGCCGCTGGTCACAAGACGCTTGCGCCGCAACTGATCGAAGCGCTGAAGGCCAAGGGTGCGGCGGATATCGTCGTCGTCGTCGGCGGCGTCGTGCCCCGCCAGGATTACCAGTTCCTGCTCGACCACGGCGTCGCCGCCGTCTTTGGCCCGGGAACCAACGTCATGGAAGCCGGCCGCGCTGTCATCGACTTGCTCGAAGGCAAATTGCGCAACGCCTGAGGCGACCCGCAGAAAAAGCCAATATGAACCGCTTCCTTTCATCGTGACGATCGGAGAACGAACACGTGCCGCCTTCTACAAGACCAAACGGGGAACTGACCCTGCGCACATTAGCCATGCCGGGAGATGCCAATGCTGCTGGCGACATTTTCGGCGGATGGGTTATGGCTCAGATGGACTTGTCCTGTGGCATAAGGGCGGCCGAGCGTGCCCGGGGCCGTGTGGTAACGGCCGCCGTCAAGGAAATGGCTTTCGCACTGCCGGTCAAGATCGGCGATACGCTCTGCATCTACACGGACGTTGTCGCAGTTGGCCGCACCTCGATGAATCTCAAGGTCGAGGCCTGGGCTCGCCGGTATCTCTCCGACCAGATCGACAAAGTGACGGACGCCATTTTTGTGATGGTGGCGCTGGACGATGACGGCCGGCCGAAGGCGGTTCCGGAAGCGGGATAGCGAGCATGAATCCGCCTTCCACGGATGAAGTTGCGTTCGAACAGCGAACACGGCTTCAAGGGCCGATTGAGAGAGGCATTCTATAACACCGCGGATAAAGCAGGGAGGTCATCTTGGAATCCGGTCACGACACGAGAGAGCTCGAAATGGTCGTCTTGATGACACCGGACATGGCGAATTTCAGCGGCAAGGGTCATGGCGGAGCGCTGCTCAATCTCCTTGATCGGGTCGCTTTTTCCTGCGCATCCAGATTAACCGTGTGTCAACACGGTTCGGTATGCTGCAACCACAGTATGGCACGGTCTTGAGACCGGCCGGAAACCGTCAGGCATCGCTGCCTGCTGTGGACAACGCACGTGCCTTGCCCTCCAAAAGCGACTGCATCTCACTGCGGCCGAGCTTTGCCCCGAAGATCGGCGTGCCTCCGGCAAAATTACGGCTGGCGGCAAGCGTGCCAGCATCGACCGGGTCGAAGCCCAAGCGATCGACGAAATCTGCAACAACACGCCGGGCCTGCGGATCATTACCCGCGAGCGCCAGAGCGCGCCGGTCCGGATCACCCGGCGACCGCGCCTCCTCGTCGATTTCGTGATAGCCCATATGATTGAAGCTGCGGACCAGCCGGGCATCGGGCAGATAAGCCTGTATGACCTCGCTGCTGGAAGAGGTTGCTTCAAACTCCGGCAGAATTCCGTCGGTTGGCGCCCAGTAGTTCATGGCATCAATCACGATTTTCCCCGCAAACAGCTCCGGCCGCAGAGCCCGATACTTGGACAGAGGCAAAGCAAGAATGATGATATCGGCGGCCGAGATCGCCGTCTCCGCCTGATCTGCCTTTGCGCCGGGCGTCATGATTTCAAGCAAGAACGCAATGTCGGCCGCCGGCTTTGACGTGGCAATCCTGACATCGAAGCCTGCCGCAACGGCACGGCGCGCAAGCGCGGTGCCAACGCGCCCCGCGCCCAAGATGCCAATCGTCTTTACGTCGTCGTTTCGCATGTATTCCCCCTTACTGAGGCTTGGCGATGCCCAACTCGGCATCCACCAGCGGCTTGACTTGAGTACCGAGCAGTTCGATCGAACGCAGGAAGTCCTTCTGCGGCAGCTGGCCCAGGTCCATCTGGAAGAACTGGCGCATATGGCCAACGCTCCTATGCAGGTTGACAACGCGTTCGGCGATCTCGATGGCGCTGCCGACGAACAATGCTCCGCCGCCATTGGCGTCCTGGTCAAAATGCGGACGCTGTGGCGCTGCAAAGCCGCGGATCGCACCCAGCGAGCTCATGGCTGCATGCCAATGTGTCCACCAGAGGTCCTTGGCCTTGGCAGCGTCATCGCCAATGAAACCGGGACTGGCGATCGAGATCTTGACCGGTGCGCCGGGGATGGCTGCCTGCTCGGCTGCACGGCGATACAGATCGGCAAGGGGTGCAAAACGTGCGGCTTGCCCACCAATGATCGCATAAGCAACCGGCAGGCCGAGCAAGGCCGCGCGAACCGACGAATGCGGGTTGCCGCCTGTGGCCAGCCAGATCGGCAACGACCCTGCGTCAGGACGCGGCACGATGAGGGCGTCATTCAACGCCGGACGGAATTTACCGCTCCAGGTGATGCTTTCCTTCTCGTTGACCTCAAGCAGCAGATCAAGCTTCTCCGCAAAGAGTTCGTCATAGTCGTTCAAACTATGGCCAAAGAGCGGGAACGATTCAGTTGAGGAACCCCGGCCGGCGGTGATTTCAGCGCGCCCGTTCGACAACGCATCCAGCGTCGCAAATTGCTGATAGACCCGCACGGGATCATCAGTGCTGAGAACCGTTACCGCACTACCCAGCTTGATGTTCTTCGTCATCGATGCCGCGGCTCCCAGCACGACGGTAGCAGCAGATGCCGGCATCTCGTAGGTGTGGTGCTCGCCGATCCCGAAATAGTCCAGGCCCACCTGGTCGGCAAGCTGGATGGCTTCGAGCAGATTACGGGTGGCTTGCGCCGTCGAACCGAGCTTTCCCGTGGCGGGATCCCTCTGGACATCGCCGAAGCTGTAAACGCCAATTTCCATGTGCTTCACTCCTTGTCGCAAACATAGTCAGGGTCTTGCTTGCGTGTGGTATATTATCGTAACTAGGCCTAATATTGTGACCGATACGAATTGCACAAGGAGGCACATCGATGTTACCGCAAGACAATGGGCTGCTGGAAACATGCCGGCCCGTGCGTCAGATCCTCGCGCGGGTGGGAGATAAATGGAGCGTCCTGATCGTCATGGCGCTGCGCGACGGGCCGCGCCGTTTCAACGAGGTAAAACGAGCGATCGGCACGATATCGCAACGCATGCTCACCCTGACCCTCAGAGGCATGGAACGGGACGGCCTGGTCCGCCGCACCGTATTTCCGACAATTCCGCCGCGCGTGGAATATGAACTCACAGACCTTGGCCACTCGCTCCGCGCGCCGATCGAGCAGCTTGGGCATTGGGCGATTGAACACGAACTGCGCATCAGCGAAGCCCAGCGCCGCTTTGACGACAATAGTGTTCCTTGAGTTTCGCGCCCAGGGCGCTGCTCTCCATAGATCAACGGGCGACGACTTCAGCCGCAGAGAGCCCGTGGCCTGATGAATGGGTCAACGGGCCTGAACGGGCCGCCGCGCCAGGATCGATGCCAGCACCAGGCCTCCGATGACAGACACGTGCTCGGTCGCTATCGCGATGTTGAGTGCGGCGTTTGGGCTGTCGAACACCCAGAACGGATGTACGAGGATGATCGCCATGCCCGTAAAGACCCCAAGCGCGCCAGCGCCAAGCCAGACAAATTGCCCGCCATGGATAACAAGCGCAGCACCCGCCAGCTGAACGAAAATAGTCAGGCTCGCGATGAGAAACGGCATGGGAAGCCCGAGTGCGGTCACCTCGGCGACGGCGTCGCCAAAGTGGAGGAGCTTGGTTGTTCCACTGACCCAGAATGTGCATGTCAGCAGGATGCGGGCAAGCAGATGCACGCTGCGAGACCCGAGAAGATCGGTAATCCATTGTGGGGTCATGATGCCAGTTCGCTCCATATTAAAAGGCGCCGACCAGGCGGCATAGCGGAATACGCCCGGACCGGGTATCGATTGAAATGTGAGTTTAGCCTACGTGCTCGAAGGTGCAGCAGGCGATGATACACCTGAGATCGGCGTCGGCTGATAAGCCGACAGGCACCATCGCCCTTCACTCCTTGTCCAGACAGCCAGATTGTTATTGTTCAATTGCCTTCGTTGGCCAGCAACAGTCACATCAGCACGCATGATGCCCGTGACGACAGCTGCCTGGGGATAGACAATCACATCTTCGACGCTGTGAGAGATCGAGTGATAGACGAAGTGCGCAGCCCGGACCCGATCGAGATAGGAACCTTTGCTGTCCCTTTCTCCGTTCGAATGAGTGTAAATCAGCTCCGGCGCCAGAAGCTCGTCGAGCGCGGCGGTATCCGCAGTGATCATTGCGTCATAACGCGCCTGTTCCAGTGTTCGGATAAGCTGTGCGACTTCGTCTTTCATCTCGTTTCCCGATCTCTTGTGGTTTCGGTCAGAGTTTCATGAATGCGGAATGGTGATGGATCCACGCCTGCGGAGGAGGTGCACCCCAGCGGTTCACGACCTTCGGGTTCGAAAGATTCTCACCCACTTCAACGACGCGCGCTTCGGCCGTCAGCGGCATCAATTCCATTTCAGCGGTGCATTCGACCAGGAAGCCGCCGGTATCTACATAGTAGGTGAACAGATTATCGCCGGCTCCGTGGCGGCCAGGGCCCCAAACGAGGCATCTGTCATCGGCATCAAGCATGTCGCCCAGACGCTTGAAATCGCTGAAATCCGAGAACTCCCAGCTGTAGTGATGAAGGCCGGGCTTTCCCTTGACCAGACCCACGGTATGATGCCGGTTGTCTCCCGCGCGCAACCAGTTCAGTTCATAACCGGTCGAACGCTCTGATAGTTTCATACCAAGAACGTCAACCAGCTCTTCCGTGATTGTCTTTGGGTCAGACGACGTCAGATTGACGTGGTCGATGCACCGGGGATGAATGCCGCCGCACATGTAGCGTACCGGCTGGTCGAGCGGCATCGGGGTATGAACCTCGAAAATATGGCCCTCGCTGGTCGCAAATGTCACGGAGTTGGAGATAACGTCGAGCGACGGCGTTTCGCTGAGAATACGCAATCCCCTTTGGCGAACACGCCTGGCCACTTCCGCAACACAAGCCGCATCGTTGGCCTCAAGTCCGATGCTGCGGACCTCATCAGCGGACGATCGGTAGTAGATGAGTTCGGCGTGGCGTTGATTGGACGTCAACAACGTACGGTCGGGACTGGACTTTACCAATCGTACGCCGGCGATGCCTTCCGCATCCCGGACAGCCGCATCCATATCGCGGACGTTAAGGGCTATGTAGCCCAAGCGATGCACCAGTGCGCTCATTTGTTACTCCTCCAACTTTGACGCGTCTATCAAGCTGCGATGGCAGCTTTTTCATTGCGGATTGGGTTTCTAAGCAGGCCGATACCTTCGATTTCGACCTCGCAGACATCGCCGTCCTTCATGAACAAGGGTGGCTTGCGTGCCCAGCCGATACCGGCCGGCGTTCCCGTGACGATCACATCACCGGCTTCCAGGGTGAAGGCTTCACTCAGCGTCGAAATCAATTCAGCCACCGGAAAAATCATGTCGGCAGTGTTGCCGCTCTGAACCACGACACCATTGAGGCGTGTCTCGATCTTGAGGCCGGCACCGCCGGGCGGGAGTTCATCTGCCGTGACGAACTGGGGGCCAAAGGCGCCGGTATTGTCGAAATTCTTTCCCACAGTCCATTGCGGAGATTTGAACTGATAGTCGCGGATCGATGCTTCATTGAAGATCGAATAGCCCGCGACGTGATCAAGGGCCGCCGCCTTGGAAATGTGCCGGCCATCCTTGCCTATGACGACGACGAGTTCCCCCTCGAAATCAAGCTCTTCCGAGATAAGTGGACGCAGGATTGGATCGCCGTCGGCGATCAGGCTCGTGGCGAAACGGGGAAAGACCGCTGGATAGGTTGGCGTATCCTTGTAAGGGCTTTCGGCGGCGTGATCGAGATAGTTCAGCCCAACGCAAATGATCTTCGGCGGGCGGGCGATTACCGGTGCGCGCTTTACAGACGCAATATCGATCTGAGGAAGCGAGGGATTATTTTCAAGCGCGGCAAGGTTCCGGCCGGACTGGATCAACGTCAAAAGGCTGACAGCTCCGAGATCCCGCCATGTCCCCTCCACCAGGACTGCGGTACCCGCACTGCCATCTCTCTCATAACTCATGTAACGCATAGGTCGTTCCTTTCACGATGCCGGAAATCCGGCGATGGTTTTGAGGTGCGCCTTCAAAGAAAGGTGCAAGCTTCGTCTACGGACAGGCGGGGCAAGCGCGGGAAGGACATGCTTTCGTCGCCATATCCAAGGTTCACGAGAAAGTTGCTGCGCAGGCGCCCGTCCGCGAAAAATTCGGCATCGACCATCGCATGATCGAACCCCGACATTGGCCCACAGTCGAGCCCGACCGCCCGCGCGGCCAGAATGAAATAGCCGCCTTGCAGCGTGGAATTGCGGAACGCGGTCGTTTCGGCAAGTTCCGCATTGTCCACGAATGGCTGCATTGCTTCTGGCCGATGATGAAACAGATGCGGTATTCTTTCGTAGAAGCGGGTGTCGCTCGCCACGATCACAGTCACCGGAGCAGCGCGGGCTTTTTCAACGTTCGCAGCCACCAAAGCCGGCAAAAGGCGCGCCTTTGCCTCCGGCGAACTTAGGAAGACAAACCGCGCGGGCATGCAGTTGACACTCGTCGGCGCCATTTTGACGAGATCATAGACCTGACTTAACAACTCCGGCGACACCGCCTTATCCAGCCAGTTGGCGTATGTGCGTGCCGAGTGAAAAACCCGGTCCAGAAAGTCGATATCAGCCATGGAGATACGCCTTCGAGATTGCGTCGTTCGACATCGTGCTTTCCCATTCCCCGTGTCCGACTTCGTGCACCACCCGTCCCAGCGACATGACGTAGGCGCGGTCGGTCATCGCCGCGGCAAGCTTGATGCTCTGCTCCACGATGAGGAGGCTCATGCCACGGCTGCGCAATGCAGTGAGAACCGACAGGATTTCCTGCACGACCTTCGGCGCGAGGCCTGTCGTCAACTCATCGAGCACCAGCAGGCGCGGCTGCAGCAGCAAAGCCCGTGCCACCGCGACCATCTGCTGCTGCCCTCCGGAAAGAAGCTCGACGCGGGTAGCAAGCTTTTCCTTCACGATCGGAAACAGTTCGAACACATCGCCCAGTGTGAATGGCCGGAAACCCTGTGGACGCTTTACGCCCCTTCCCGTGTGTTCAGCCAGGCGTAGATTGTCGGCAACCGTCAATTCACCGAACAGGCCGCGGGTCTCCAGAACCACGGCTATGCCGGCCTCGCCCCGGCGGTGGCCTGCATCGCCTGTAATAGTCTGGCCGTGAAAACGGATATGACCCGCTGTTGCCTGCGATAGCCCGCAGATCGCGCGCACCAGCGTCGTTTTTCCCGCGCCGTTAGCGCCGACGATAGCAACGGCTTCATTGTCGGCAACATGGATCGATACGCCGCGCAACACCGGGACCGGGCCATAGCCGGCTTCAAGAGTCTCAACTTCAAGAGCCATGCTACCCTCCCAGATAGGCTTCGCGGACCATCGGGTCGGCCTGAATTGCCGCCATCGAGCCGCTTGCGATGATCTTGCCGAAATAAAGCGCATGCACCGTGTCGCATACGCTCATCAGCCCCATGTCATGCGAGACCAGTAAGACAGTGATGCCCTCATTCGACAGGGTGCGAACCCAGTTGCGCAGAAGCTCAACCTCGTCACTGCTGAGCCCTGATGAGGGCTCATCGAGCAACAGGACACGCGGTTTTGTCATGTATGCGCGCGCCAGTTCGACGATGCGCTGCTGTCCTGCGGGCAGGTCTCCGGCCCGCGTATTCAAATGCGATCCCAACCCGAAACGCTCGCCCACCTCCTGGGCATCACGGCGGATCCGCGCGCGCTCACCACGGGCACCGGGCGTCGCCAGCATGCTGGCAAGGAAGCCCGCGCCGGTTGTCGCATAAAGACCCATTTCGATGTTTTCGCGCACGCTCATGTGCTGAAACACCTTCGGCGTCTGAAACGTGCGGATCAAGCCCTGACGGCTGCGCTCCTGCACAGATGCCGCTGTTATGTCACGGCCATCGATGAAGATCTGTCCGTTTGCCGGGCGTAAAAAACCCGAGGCAATGTTGAACAGAGTTGTCTTGCCCGATCCATTCGGGCCAATCAGGCCAGCGATCCTGCCTCGCGAAACGGTGAAGGAGACATCGCGCAGCACCACCAGACCGCCGAATTGATGCGCAACACCGCGGAGCGCCATCAATGGTTGAGATTTCACCGGAGCGTGTGTCATGACAGTGTTCATCGGGCAAACCTCCTGGCTACTCGTGCGGGTATACCCGCCAACCCGTCAGGCATCAGCGTCACGACCAGCACCAGCATGATACCGAACAGCATCTGGTGCGCGTCGCCAAAGCCGGAGAGCAGCTCAGGTACGAACGTGACGAACAGCGCACCGGCGACGGTTCCCCAGATTGAACGCGCGCCTGCGATGACCGGGATCAGCAGAAAGACAATCGAACGCTGCACGGTGAAACTCTCCACGCTGACATAGGTCGAATAGTGCGCAAAGAGCGATCCGGCGAGCGCGCCAAGTCCTGCGCTAAGCGCGAAAATCTTGGTGCGGATTGCATGAATATTAACCGCCATCACTTCGGCTGCCGGTGCGGAATCGCGAAGCGCGCGCATCGCCAGGCCTGGCCGGCCCGAGACGAGATTGCTCGACAAGACCAGAAGGATTATGACGACTGCCCAAACGAGATAGTAGAACCGTGCCGGCGAGTTGAACTCGAAACCCAGGACCGACAGCGGCGGCAGGCCACCGATGCCAAGCGTGCCGCCTGTCAACCAATCCCACTCGAAAAAGAAGATCGTTCCGATAGTCCCCGCGGCAAGCGTGGCAAGCGCGAGGAAGAACCCGTGCAGCCGCAGAAGCGGGAAACCTATGACGAGCGCGACAGCGACGCTGATCGCAATCCCAAGCAGAATACCGCTCCATGGCGACCATCCCAGCGTGACCGTGGAATAGGCTGACGCATAGGCGCCAATGCCGTAAAACAGAGCCTGCGCCAGATTGACGATACCGCATTGCCCAAGCAGCAGCCCGACACCCAGGCCAGCGATCGTATAGAGCCCGGCATAGACCAGAAGATCCACCATGTGGCGCTCGAAAACTGCAGGCAGGATCAGCCCTACAAGCATGACCGCCGCAAAGGCGAGGCGTCCATTCAAAACTGTTTTTGTCATGGGATCAGCCTCCTCGACGCCCGGCCTTGCCAAGCAGGCCATTCGGCATCAGCACCATCATCAGCAGCATGATTGTCAGCGCGACGACATCCTTGTAGCCCGACGACAGGCCCACCACGGCAAGTGACTCGCTCAAACCGATCACCAGCCCGCCCAACACCGCGCCAAGCGGATTGGTTAGTCCGCCAAGTATGGCTGCAGCAAAACCCTTGAGCGTCAGGCCAAGCCCCATCTGGTAGCTGACGGAGATCAGCGGCGTGACCAAAATTCCCGCCAGCGCCCCGATGGCACCGCCCAGCACGAACGTGTAGCCGCGCATTCTTGCAACATTGATGCCAATAGATGTTGCCCCGTCGGGATCGACCGATGCTGCGATCATCGACAGACCGGCGATCGTCTTTCGATAGAAGAGCCACAGGCCACAGACGACGAGCAGCGATATGGCGATCAAGAAAATTGCATGTACAGACATGAAGGCCCCTGCAATTTCGACCGTTCCGTTACCGCCGATGCCTGGCAAAAGATGCGCTTCACGCCCGCCGATGTAGAGAACCGCGGCCGAAATCGTGAAAGCCAGCCCAATGGTCAAAAGCAGGAAGGCTTCGTCATCTGCCTGCCGCCGGATCATCGGGCGGACACAAACCACGTCGATCAAAAGGCCGCTTGCCGCGCCGGCAGCGATACCCAGTGCACAGGCCCACACATAAGGCAGGCCAGCCGACACCAACCCGAATACGGTCAGCATGCCGCCAATAACCGCAAAGTCACCCTGCATCGCGTTGATGATGCGCGTGCCACGGTAGATGACTGCGATACCGATGCCGATCAGGGCATAGACGAAGCTGTTGGTCAGCCCCGCCATTAGAGATTGAATTATAAGCGTCGAATTCATGGAAACCTCCGAGCAGACCGGGAGGCGGACCTCCCGGTTGCGCCCTCACCTCATTGCGACGCCTTGAACGGCAAACGGGAGAACTTACCCTTGGTCAGAAGCGAATAGCTGAAGCTGCTCAGGGTCAGACCTCCGAGATCCTTTGCGGTAAAGTCGTACTGGGCAAAGGCGCCCTGATAGGGAGTGCGGACTTCCTGGCAAAGCGCATCCGGTGCCGCGTTGGACGAAGCCCGCTTCAGCGCTGCAACCGTTGCCATGACGGCATCATACCCTGCGGCTTCGAAATGTTTCGGCAGCCGGCCATATTCCTTCTGGAACTCGGCAACGAACTCGACCTGATACGGCAAGGGGTCCTCGGCAATTAAAAACTCCGCATGGACGATATTGTCCGCAGCGTCTCCCATCGCCTTGACGATCTCGTAGGTGGCCGTGCCGTGCACAGAAATGATAGGTGCCGTCAGGCCGACCTGACGAAGATTGCGGAAAGGCGTGGCCAGAGAACTCAGAACGATGACCGCGTCAGGCTCGCTCGCCTTAACCTTCGCAGCCTGCGCCGTCGCGTCGCTAGCCGACAGTTCGAACTTTTCGACCTGGACGAATTCGACGCCGAATTCGTCGCCCAGCTTGGACATCACACCCCAGATGACTTGGCCGTAACCGGAATCATGCAGGACACCGACCCGCTTGGCGCCGATCTCCTTAGCATAGGAGAGCAACGCGCGGGCGTTTAGACCCTGCGCGGGCGTCATGTGAAAGACGCAGTTACGGGCATTTTCGACAGCCGGGCCAATACCCGTAAATGCGAGAACGGGAATATTGAGGGGCTGGGTGACGGAGCCGATAGCGACCGTCTGGGCGATGCCGGTGGGGCCTACGATCGCCTTTACACCCTGCGAATGAACAAGCGTGTTGACCTTGGTCATAGCCGCATCTGGATTGGACCCATCATCCTCCATGAGGATTTCCAGCGGTTCTCCTCCAACGCCACCATTCGCATTGATCAATTTTTGCGCCAGCAACACCCCGTCCCGCTGCGGGATGCCAAGGCCTGCAAGACCACCTGTCGTGGACAGCAGCGCGCCGATGCGAACCGGTTCCGCGGCAGCCGATGCTCCGATCAGTGCCATCGCCAGTGCAGGCGCTCCAAAAAATATCCTTTTACCCAAGCTCATCGTCTCCTCCCTGATGACTTGGAGAAACCATAGATCCATATAATTATGGAATCAACTATGTATTTTCTAAAATCGTGTTAGTTTACGAAACTTGGCGATTTTTTGAAATGGGAGAGTGAAAGTGCGGATTGATGGAAAAATCGTCGTTGTAACCGGCGCCGAAGGCGGAATCGGGCGTGAAATCGCTGTTTGTTGCGCAGAGGCAGGAGCACAACTGGTGCTGTCCGGGCTGTCAGCCGAGGGCTTAAGCGAAACAAAAGAAGCGATTGCCGGCCTGCCTGATGCAAGCGAGGCTGTTTGTTTCCAGGTCGATATCACCAACCGTGATGCGGTGAACGCCATGCTCGACAGCGTACAAAAAGCGTTCGGCCGCATCGATGCGGTGGTCGCCAATGCTGGCATCATCACGCCTCAGACGTCCGTGCTCGACATCACGGAGCGGGATTGGCAGCAGAACATCGCCGTCAACCTGACAGGAACCTTCAATACCGTTCAGGCCGCGGCTCGGCTGCTTGTTGCGCAGGGCCACGGCGGCACGATCATTGCCACGGGCTCGTCCACGGCCGTACGCGTGATGCCGGGCTTCCTGCCTTACGTCACCGCAAAATCCGGCATTCACGGCATGATGCGTCTTCTCGCTCTTGAGCTTGCGCCACACCACATCCGCGTCAACACGCTGGTTCCGGGCACGACGGCGACCGCGTTGGCACAATCCATTTCGGGACATCTTGAAAAAGCGGCATCATCCCTGCCGATGGGAGAAGTCGTCGAGCCAAAGGAGCTTGGGCGGTATGTTGCTTTTGCGATCAGCGATGCAGTTCCCCATATGACGGGAGCCCAGCTGATCGTCGATTCCGGAAGAAGCATCGCGTGAGTCGTCTGCGGGTAGCCTCCCACCAAGCACCTCCCTCCCAGCGGGGGCATTCATCCCACCGGAGAAGCTTTCCACAATGAATACACGCAGCCTGCTCAATCCGGCCCAACGGCAATCGGGAGGTCGCACGCGCACCTCCGAAATCGTAACCACTCTGCGCCATCAAATCCTCAACGCCACGTTCAAACCTGGCGAACGCCTTCGCTTTGAGGAAATGCGCGAACAGTTTGACGCAGGCATGAGCCCGCTTCGGGAAGCTTTGACACGGCTTGCTTCCGACGGGCTGGTGACGCTTGAGGAGCACAAGGGCTATCGCGTTGCCCCCGTCTCCCGAACGGATCTGATGGATCTTGCCGAAATCAGGAGTGACATTGAAGCCATGGCGATGGCCCGCGCAATCGCAAACGGCAACGACGCATGGGAGGGCCGGATTTTGGCTGCCCTGCATGAACTGGGGAAAAAATCCAAACTCACTTCAGACGGAGCTATCGACCACACATGGGAAGACATTCACCTGCACTTCCATTTCACGCTGGTTTCGGAATGCCATTCGCCACGCCTCTTGCAGTTCCGCCAGATCCTTTCCGACCAGGCTACGCGCTACCGCCGTCTCTCAGTTCAGTATCTCCATGAACCGCGCAATGATCTGGCGGAACACCGCGAGATAGCCGAGGCAGTCATCTCCCGGCGCACGGCAGATGCCGTTGCCCTTTTGAGAAGCCACTATTTGAGTACGGTCGAAATTCTCCTGGAGGCAGCGCCGGAACTCTTTTCCTGACGGGCAAGAAGACATTCCCGCCCCGCTCTATCGCGCCGGTTGAAACTTGCCTCGATCGCATCCGCTGCCCGCATGAAAGTACGCGAAGCCCATCGCCAAGAGGTCAAATTTGACTGGCCCCTTCGTCCCGGGCGCACCCCGCGCCCGGCTATCAGAGGAACCGTCCGGGCAGAGGCGGCCGACGCAGGGCCAACGAAGTAGCAACGGCCAGGAGCATGATCATGCCGATTACAAAGAAGGCGTCGGAATAGCTCAAGGTGAATGCCTCTCGCTGAATGACCTTCCCCAGCATCACGTTAGCCTGACTGGCAGCATCCTGCGCGCCTGTCGCCCTCAGGCGCAGCATGTGTGTGATCGTATCAATCCGCGACACCACCTCCGGGCTACCACTTTGAACACGAAGTCCGATGAGATTGGAGTGAACCTGCTCTTGCACTCGAACCAGCGTCGTGACCAGCGCCATGCCGACCGCCGTTCCGACCGTCCGGACGATGTGCACAAGCGACGCAATCCAGGGAATTTCCTGGAGGTGAATGTCTTCGGTGATGAGCACCATGGTCGGCACGGCAATCAACGGTGCACCAATCGCCTGAAGCATCACCGGCAGGAAAAAGTCATCGGCGATCCAGACGCTCGAGATATTCACCGACATCAAAATACCGGCCCCCATCACGGTACCGCCGACGGCCAACAGATTGCGCGGATCGATCCTGTAGCAAAGCCAGGCAACAGCGGGCGTCAGAATGAGCTGAGGCAGGGCTGTGCTCAAGAACAGGCCGCCACTTTCGAGCGCACGATAGCCCTGTATCCGGATGAGATATTGCGGCACGAGGTAAGCGGTGGACATGATTGCGATCCGGCTGGCGAACATCACCAAGAGACCAAGACCGATATTGCGTCTCCACAAAAGCTTCGGACTAACGACAGGGTTGGGGTGCAGCAGGGCGTGCACGAAAAATGCGCCGACCAGGAATATGCCAGCCGAGAGGAGACCGACGACCAATCCAGACTCCAGCCAATCCAACCTGTTGCCCTGGTCGAGGGCGGCGACGATAGCCGCCAATCCGAGCGAGAGCGCAAGCAACCCAAACCCATCGATCTTGCGGAAGCGCATATATTTTATCGGATCGTGTGCCAATCGGTATCCGGCGGCAAAAACCGTGAGCGCGCCGGGAATGATATTCAACCAAAACAGGAATTGCCAGGAGAGATGATTCAATATCCAAGCCTCCAGCGAGACGGAAAGGCTCGGCGTCACGGCAGAGACAAGCGCATAGAGCGACAATCCGTATAAACGTTGCTGCTGCGGCAGATGGCGCATGATCACGGCGTAGCTCATCGGAATCAGGATCCCCGCGCTCAGGCCACGCAAAGCCTGCAATGCCAACAGGATCTGCAGGCTGGGGCTCAGTGGAGCAAGCATTGAGAAAACCGAAAACATAGCGGCGCCGAGGATGACGCCACGCGTTGGAGACAGAATGCCACGCAGCCAGACTGCCGCCGGGATTGCAGCAACCTCGGCAACGACATAGGCGGTCGTGATCCACGAGGCCTCATCAAAGCCGAGACCGAGCGCGCCCCTGATATCTGCCAACCCGATTTCCGTGAGACGGGAATTGAGGATCGACGTGAAAGTGCCCAGAAGGACGGCGCCGATTGCCACCATCGTTTTGATGCTGGGGAGCGGCACCTTGGCCTTCGCAACCGCAACGGACGTCATAGCAATCTTCCTTCCCTTAACGCCCAGTGCCCTTGGCGACTGGTATGTCGGTATGGATCGTCGAGACGACTGACATGCCGGGCCGTAGCAGCTGCCGCATATCGTCTGGCAAATCGAGCAGCTCTATTTTCACCGCAATGCGCTGGGCGACCTTGGTGAAATTGCCCGTTGCGTTATCAGCAGGGAGCAGAGCGAATTCCGATCCGCTGGCGGGCGAGATTTGATCCACCCTGCCCTTGAGGCGTTGCCCCGGAAACATATCGACGGCGATCGTGACAGTCTGGCCGACACGGACCTTTCCGAGCTGCGTTTCCTTATAGTTCGCCACCACATAGACATTTGGCAGCGGGACGACGGAGATGATGCGGGTGCCGACGGTGACATACTGACCGGCGCGGACGCTGCTTGCATTGACCACGCCGTCGGTGGGAGCAACGATCTTGGTATATCCCAGCTCAATTTCGGCCAGCTGGAGCTCTGCTCTTCGACTGTCGAGTTCCGCTGCAGCCTGTTCGCGCTGAGTGTCCAGGACGTTCAACTGCTGCCGCTCGGCCTCTATCCCCGCCTGCTTTTCGGTCATCTGCGCTTCGTACCGCTTAATGGCAGCCAGTGCTTCTTCTAGGCGCTGACTGGTCGACCAGCCATCACGCGAAGCCATCTTCTGGCGGTCGTATTCACTGGCGGCGCGGTCGCGGTCGGCTGCTGCGGCGAGAACGCTGGCTTGCGCCTGCGCAATGACGCGATGTTGCAGTTCGACACGGCTGTCAACATTTCGGATAGCCGCCTCTGCGGCCGTGACGGCAGCCTTCGCCCGGCTGACTTTAGCCAGATACTCGGCGGCGTTTATTTCAGCCAGAACCTGACCGGCCCGGACATTTTCAAAATCATTGACGAGGATACGATCCATATGGCCGGAGATCTGGGCGCTGACCGGAGTTGTATCCGCGCGCACATAGGCATTGTCAGTGGATTGATCCGTGAAGCCGGCAACCCATTGCCCCCAACCAAGGGGAATGACGATCGCCAGACCGACCCCCATGACGATGACAGCGGAGCGGGTCAATGCAAGAATACTGCGCCGGCGGCGCCCTTTCGCGGCCACCGTCGATGCCTCCGAATGGCGCCGCTCTTCTACCGGCGTGGTGCTCAAAGGCGCCTTTTTGTCGTGAGTGAGAAGTTCTGTAACGACTGCAGTCATGGCCGTATATCCCTTGGGTCCGCAAGACCGGATCAACATGACGGCAATATGGGCGCGATCACTCTATGAATGAAATGATATTCAGGCATTTGAAAAATGACCTAAATTCATTCCATGTCAGGGGCGGCTTGACGTTATCCAGCAGCGCTGTAGCACTTTGCACTTTCAATCAGCTCCTGACGAAGCCACTGGATCGAAGGATGGGCGCCCATGGTGCGATGTGACAACATCGAAATCTGGAACGCAGGCGCGTGATAGGGCGGCTCCCTCCAGACAAGGTCAAGCGCTTTGGCCGCACGGATGGCAAACTGAAGCGGGGTAAAGGCCAGCATGTCGGTCGCCGCCACCAGTGAAGGAACAGCCAGAATATGCGACACCGTTGCACCAACCTTGCGGCTCATGCCTTCGGCGCCAAGCAAGGCCTCTATATGGCGCGGATTGCTGGTAATGTAGGCGCGCTCCAGCCCCCCCTGATCAATGGTTGCACTGGCGTCGGCTTGAATCTGATCTGAAATCAGGATGTCGACATGCGGGTACGAGGACAAGTCACGCAGCCCGAAGGATCCCGTGGCGGCCGGGTGGTCCCGCCGCATCAGCCAGACGCTTTGATCGGACAACAGCGGCTCGCTGATAAAACGTGACGGCGTCTTGCCAAAAACCCCGATCGCCGTGTGGATGGTACCGCGATCAAGTTCTTCGGTGAGATTCATTTCGCTGAGAGGATGCACGCGGCAACGTGCGTTCGGGGCAGCTTTGCGGATACGCGCTAACAGATCTGGAATAACTGCCGCTGTGATGTAGTCCGAAGTTGAAATGGAAAACTCGATCTCCGACGTTTCAGCATCGAAAGCCGGCCGGAAAATCGCTCCCTCTATCTGAGCGAGAGCCGGCTTGAAGGATTGCGCCAGTTCCATTGCGCGGGGCGTCGGATGCATGCCGTCCGGCCCACGGATGAACAATTCGTCGCCGATGACGTCCCGTAACCGTGCCAGCGCATGGCTGACGGCCGATTGCGTCAGGTGCATGCGCTCGGCAGCCTTGGTTACGCCGCGCTCGTCAAGCACGGCGGCGAAAATCCGAATGAGGTTGAGGTCGAGGTTATGAACGTCGCGCATAATCGGAATGCCCTTGCTTCATTTGAACTATATAGCCGGAGGCGGCATATCCGGCCAGTTCCATGCGGCTGAATGGATGCCATGGATTAGCGTCCGCAGCGCCACGGGTTCGAAAACGTAGGAGCCAAAGATGCCTGAAAAAACATTTCAATCGCCCCAGGACAGTCTCTGGAGTAGCAACCGGTTTCGTGATCATTTGCTTGCAGACATGATCCTCTATCTGACATGTCTGAGTTTCATCTGGTTGACCGGTGGCGCCTTGAATTGAGGAAAGCCTGAACAAGCCATCGCCTCATGGTCGCAGACACCAAAGACACAGGAGCAGGACAATGAACAACGAAGTTTTGGAAAATGCCGCTGCATCACGTTTCGAACTCGCCGTGGGTGATGAAATGGCCGTCGCCTATTACCGGCACGAGGATGGCAGATATGTGTTGACCCATACGGAAGTTCCGCAAGCACTATCTGGCCAGGGCATCGGCACGCGCCTCGCGCAAGGCGTGTTCAAGATCTTGGGCGAACGGAACGCCCGTATCATTGCGAAATGCCCATTCATGTCGGCCTTTGCAGTCAAACATCCCGAATTTAACGCAATGGTCGACGGCTGAATGCAACAGCTGGCATGGCGTCGTGTTCATGACAACGTTCCGCCAGCCTCCTCGGTCGCGGCAAGAATGATTTCGGCCGTTCGGGAAAAGTGACCCTTGATCAGGTCGACAGCTTCAGTCGCCCTTCTCTCGATAACGATCTGAGCCAGTTCCCGATGCTCGCCCAGATCGTCCCTTGGAGCTGTCAGATACCTGACCGAAAGACGCCTGTATCGCATTGCCTGATCGCCAAGCACCTGCCGGAAAGCCAGTGCGCGCTCGGATCCGCAGGCGGCAACCAGTGAGGTGTGAAACCGCTGATGAATGGCCTCCCAGGCCATATCGATCTCCCCGGCCGCCGTAATTTTCTGTTTCTTTCCAAGTTCATGCATGGTGGCGAGGATTCCAGCTTCCCAGCGGTCGTCGCCATTTTCGATCGACCATCGGATCGCGAGCGCCTCCAGTTCGCCGCGAAGCCGAACCAAATCGGTCAAATCCGCCCGCGATACCGGCGCGACACGAAAGCCCTTATGCTCCTCAAGTGTGACAAGGCCCTCACCAGCGATCCGCGTCAGCGCTTCACGCAATGGGCTAACACCCACGTTGAACCGCTCCTTCAAAGCCTCGAACATAAGCCTTTCACCCGGCAGAAGCCTGGCATTCAGTATGTCGGCCCGGATTGCCTCGACAACTTCCGCCGCTCTTGTCCGGCCGGGTTGATCTTCGGCAACACCACGCATGACTCCATTCCCTTTCTTCAGGCATCCGGCTGAGTGCCATCAACGACGGGTTGCCATAGCCTTGTGGATTCGGCAAGCACACCAGCCGGCGCCGCACACTACCTTAATACTGCTCTTTTCCAAAATTCAGTTTACATTCGATAATTATCCGTCGGTTTGGGCCGACCTCGGGGCTTTATTCCAACGACGATCGGCACCACCATTCGCCCAACGAGGAGTGCGACATTCGATCTCGTGTGCTGTGTTTCATCGAATAGAAGCAGAGAAGTGACCCCGGCAAAAGCTGCCTCACTTGACAATTCGCCGAAATAAGCCAACCTGTCGCGATGAAACCGACGCACGCCCATATGCTGCTCATCCTTTCCCATCGGGGCTGCCCGATCGCAGGACTGTAGCCCCCGGCCCGGCCTGAACGCCCCGAGCGCGGGGGCGGCGTGACCATCAGAAACTCCACAAATCTATTGTTCCAGACCGGGTTCGAACGGCTGGGCGCAAATCATTCAGGCAATCCGCTCGTACGCGATGCGTTGACCGCGCGGCTGCTCAGGGTGGTGTCAGGAACCTAAAAAATGACAACCAATGAATTCAATCCTCGTCAGAACAAACCGGTGATCGTCGTCAGCGACGTCGATGAGGCACGATTGAGTGGCCTTGCGGCCACAGTAGCCAACCGGATGCCGGATCTCTCGGACGACCTGCTCACCGAATTGGAGAGAGCAAAGGTCATCCCGCACCATTCGATGCCGGAAAAAGTTGTTCGCATGGGTTCAACCCTGGAATACGCCGCTGACGACAGCCAAAAACGGCAGGTGACCTTGGTCTATCCGGGTGATGCCGACATTGCCCAGGGTAAAATCTCAATTCTCACTCCGATCGGGACTGCCTTGATCGGGCTGTCGGAAGGGCAATCAATTGATTGGGCGGCCCGTGATGGGCGACGCCATCGCCTGACGGTGATCACCGTCTCGAACGTGGTCGAGGCGACAACCTAGCAAGGCAGGCTCACCATGGCTGCACAGGTCCGCATCCGACACTGGCGGATGAGATCGATGACAGGTTCGAGCGACCACGACTGCGGCGCTTTCCGACCGAGTGGGTGCCTTATCGCAGGGGCCTGACCCCTGGCTCAAAAAATGGGCCAGGGGAGACATTCACCATGTCTGATCAACGTTTGGCGCGGGTGCCATCTTGGCTCGATTCCGCGGGAGATTTCCCATGTCCAGAGAATATTTTTCCCAACTGACCACAAAAGACGTCTTTATCTTGACGACGATTCTGGAGCGATACGACAATCAAGCAGATGTTTTCGCGACGCTTCTTCGCGAGAAACTCAGCCACGCGACGGTCTATTTCCGCGACGATATTCCCGGCGATGTCGTGACATTGAACAGCCGCGTCACCTATCGGCTAAACGGGCAAATTAAAGGTCCCCATCTGGTGGTCCAATGCCAAGGCGAGGATTTGCCGGACTATGCCGTATCGATCCATACGCTCTGCGGGCTCAGCCTGCTGGGCCTGGCAGAGGGGGAAAAGACCGCGATCGAAGACAATGGCAAACGGCAAACCATTTTTATTGAGGCGATAGAGTTTCAACCTGAGGCAAACTTAAGGCTGCGCGAGCAGGATGCTGCTTTCTCTCGCACCCAGCGCCAGACCGTTGATCCATCGCCGCAGGTGCTGAAGTTTCAACCGAAACAAAAACCCGCAACTGCGCGGCGCCCAGACGACGACGATCCGGGTCCGTTTGCGGCCTGAATGCGGACGCCGCCCCTCCCCGTTGAGCGGGCGGCGAACCGTGAGGGCGATAATTCCCGTGCTTCACCGCAGCCTGACAGATAGGCAATTGGCCTTCCCAAGATGAACGCAGGCCTCGGTTTTGTGCATTTGCACTGTCTCTGGGCACATTTCTCTGGAGTTGCTCAAAACATACGCTATCAACGCTAGGTCGCTCACTTTTTGGGCATCCTTGACGTTATTGGAGAAAATGATTGGTCCGCGTAGACGAAAAACTTGAGCCGATTCTCAACGAGGTCATCCGCCGCAACGCTGGTGAACTCGAATTTCATCAGGCAGTCCGCGAAGTGCTGGAAAGCCTGGGCCGCGTGGTGGCCAAACATCCCAAATACATGGACAATGCGCTGATCGAGCGGATTTGCGAGCCCGAGCGCCAAATCATCTTTCGCGTTCCGTGGGTCGATGACAAAGGTCAGGTGCAGATCAATCGCGGTTTTCGCGTGCAGTTCAACTCTGCGTTAGGTCCCTACAAGGGCGGCATACGGTTCCACCCCTCTGTCAATGTCGGAATCATCAAGTTTCTCGGTTTCGAACAGACCTTCAAGAATGCGCTCACCGGCATGCCGATCGGTGGCGGCAAAGGTGGCTCCGATTTCAATCCCCGTGGCCGTTCAGACGGCGAGATCATGCGGTTTTGCCAGTCGTTCATGACCGAACTTTATCGCCATATCGGTGAATATACGGACGTTCCCGCTGGTGATATCGGCGTCGGGGGACGTGAAATCGGCTACATGTTCGGCCAGTACAAGCGCCTGACCAACCGTTACGAAGCCGGCGTGCTCACCGGAAAGGCTCTGTTTTATGGCGGCTCGCGCGCCCGCAAGGAAGCGACGGGTTACGGTGCCACGTATTTCGTCGAAAGAATGCTGGCAACAAAGGGCCACGCTTTCGAAGGCAAGCGGGCGGTTGTTTCCGGGTCCGGCAACGTGGCTATCTACACAATGGAAAAAATCATGGAATTCGGCGGCAAGATCATGGCCTGCTCGGATTCGGGCGGATACATCGTTGACGAGAATGGTCTGGACCTTGAACTGATCAAGGAGATCAAGGAGACCCGCCGGGCGCGTATATCCGAGTATGCGCGATTGAAGGGCACCGGTACCCATTATATCGAGAATGGCTCCATCTGGGATGTGCCTTGCGATATCGCCATGCCCTCTGCAACGCAGAACGAGTTGACCGGCAAGGACGCAAAGACAATGGTGAAGAATGGCGTTATCGCCGTCGGCGAAGGCGCCAATATGCCGTCGACACCGGACGCCGTGCGCATCTTCCAGGAGGCCGGGGTGTTGTTTGCGCCGGGCAAGGCTGCAAATGCCGGTGGCGTTGCGACTTCCGCACTGGAAATGCAGCAGAATGCCTCGCGCGACAGCTGGACATTCGAGCAGACCGAGAAACGCCTGGCGACGATCATGCGTGACATCCATGACCGGTGCGCGGAAACCGCCACGGAATATGGTGCCGCAGGCGATTATGTGCTCGGGGCCAATATCGCCGGATTTGTCCGAGTTGCCGAAGCGATGGACGCACTCGGAGTGATATGAACATTGAATTTGGGTGACTTTGTGTTCACGGGTCACCCAAAGACATCCATTGAAAATCAGTAATGTCCGACGCAAAAGTTCCTGTTCTAACTCTCGTTAGACAAAACTTGACTTCGTGCCGACACTTCGAGAACACGGCGTTGCTACCCGACACCGTTTACTCACGCGTTCGCCTTTCGGTCTCAATGCCGCCGGATTGTTCCTGATTAAAACACTAGTCCACACATCCAAAGCTCGTCCACAGCCTGGAGAAGAATGTCCATGTCCGGCACCGATGTGGGATGTGGCGATGATTGATACCTCAATTTGGACCGGGCAGACCTGAAAGGCGCGTACCGGAACCGGTATCTCTGGATTGTTACGAATTAAGGGCCCGCGGAGCCGCCGGCCATGATCGCGCGCTGGCGACGTTCCGATATGATCTTTTCGTTGCTTTCCATACGGACGGTGCGCTGCAGCACCTGCAGCCTCTCTTGCAGTGCGCCGAATGCGTGGCGCTGCACCGGAGGAACCCGATTGATGAGATCCTTTTCCTCGCAGAGGAGAGCGTTGCGTCCAAAGCGTTCGTCAAGCGCCTGGCTGACTGCGACGAACTCCCTGCGGATCTCTGCGTCGAATGAACGGGCAAAGACAGCAAGTTTACGGTGGTCTTTCTTTGCTTCCGACATCAACCGCAGGAGAGCTTCCTTGGCCGGATTCGATAACCCGGGAATGGCAATCGCCATCCGGCGACGCTCCTCGGCGACGGCCTCACCTTCCGCACCGAGTGCGCTGAGGTAAGCCGTACCAAGTGATCGCAGTCGCATGGCCGCTTCCGGCACGGCCTGTAGCGCGCCCTTCCACTCCCGGCCCGACGCGAGGAGCCGGTCCATGATCCGATCGGAGCCGCGCAGCGCACCATAAGCGGCGGGATCGTTGACGAGCGCGGCGGCAATTCGCTCACCGGCAAAACCTTTCACGAGCAGCTCCTCGATTTTGCCCACGGCGCTCGCTGGATCGCGCCAGATGCGGACCGCGGTTTCAGCCAGCCCTATTCGATGCTGGCGATAAAGGCGCGCGGCAAGAGCACGGGATCTCGCCTCCTCGTCGACCGGCGTCTTGAACTCGGTAACCGCGGCGAGCATGGGCAGCACCACGACATTCTCCTTCCCTGCATCAAAGTTGGCACCTGCGACTATATTCGAGCGATCCTGCCGCTCTGCTCGATGCTGCTCCTCGGCAAAACGCCGAACGGCCTTGAAAAGGCCAAACAGTTTTCCGCGCCGCTCATCCGTGATATTCTCTGGCATCCGCTCGACCGTGATGCGCTCGACAGCCGCATCCACCTTCTCCGTAAAGGCACTCCAGCCGAAGCGAGCCGCCAGCGCGTCACTCACCCCCTTGACCTCCTGTACGACCGAGCGGTCCTCTGCGGCAAACGCAAAGGCCATCTTGTAGGCAGCGTCATCGCCCTGCTTACGCACCGCCTCAATCTCGAAGAGACGTGCCGTCGCGTTTCTGGAGAGCGCCGGGATCGAGACTGACATGTGAATACGGCGCTTCCGCTCACGAACCTCGAACTGTACGGCATTCCTGCGGAATTCCGTCGCATGGCCCCGGGCCAGCGGCAGCAATTCCCTTAATGCCGCAGTTGCATCGTTGCGCTCATCGCGCGCCGCGCGCCCATCGACGAGAAGATTTGAGCCGCGGAAACGGCCCAGCCGAACCGGCGTATTGGCAAGATCGTCGGCGAACTTGCGGGGTTCGATACTCGCATCCGACGCTAGGTCGTTCAAGATTGAAAGCGCCGTATCGGGATCAGAATAGATCCTCTCCAGCAGCGGCCGAAGAACTGCCTCCCGCGCTACCCAGGACGGCGAAGAAAGTTGGGACAGCCGAGCATCATCCTCCACGCTCCTGGAGAAAACTGAAGTAGCCGGGATCAGATGCCGCGTGCGCCCAGTCTTTGCACGCGGGACAATTTGGGTTTGGGGTCGTTTCTCAATGTGAGAGGCGCCTCGTTCCCGCTCGATCGCGAAGCCGAGCGCCACGCTTGCCCTCTCCCAAAGCGTCGCCACCTGCTGGCGCTTCTCGACAACTCCCGACCACCACCGCGAAAGACGCGCCTCCATCCCAGCCGCAGTCTGCGCAACATGGTCAATCCCGCGCCGGCGAGCGAAATCGTCTGCATGCGCCCGGTAAGAGGCCTTACACTCGAAATCGAGTGTAGTCGTCTTGGCGCCCGATCGGCCGAGACGCTCTGCGAGCTGCTTGAACAGTTCCGGTCGGCGGCCTTCCTGCTGGATCCGGCCCTTGCGAGCTTCTACGGTTTCGACCCGCATAGCGGCCCAGACATTGCGTTCGACTTCCCTTTCCTCGAGGCGCTTCCGCCCGGTTTCCTCATCGACGACCCGTACCTGGACTTTAACTCTCTCGACACCATCCTTGCGCAAAGTGACGGTGTCACCGCGCCTGATGCCGGCATCCTCGAGCGCTTTCGGCAGGCTCACGCCCCAAAGACGATGGACAGTTCCGTCGTCCCGCCTAACGTCGGCATAGGGACTTTCGTCCAGATCTTCGTTAGGCCGGAACACGGCTAGTCCCGTGTCCACAAGTTCACCGGAAACGCCAGTTGTATGATCGACCCGTAGCTTCCTTCCCCATTCCAGCTGGGTCTCGAAATCTTCCTGCGCCGCATAGAGATCGGCGCGGTCGCGATGCCGGGTCATCGATACATAGGTCAAATGCTGATCCATCATCCCTGTGGCAAACACGAGGGTTCGGTCCACCGTTGCGCCCTGAGACTTGTGGATAGTCGTGGCATAACCGTGATCGATATTCCGATAGCTGTCTTCGCTGATGACGACATCGCGGCCATGGTCGAGACGCACCACAAGCGTTGTATCACCACTTTTGCCGCCGGTGGAAACGACGGTGCCGAGCATACCGTTCTTCACGTATTGCTGACCGAGAGGTCTTGCCCGTGGCTCAAGAAAGCGAGCATTTTCCAGGAAGATGATGCGGTCGCCAGCGGCGAACTCCCGGATACCACGTTCAGTCTGGAAAGCGCGCGCCTCACCTAGCGCACCCTCTCCCGTTATCACCGCTCGTAGCGCCTCATTCAAAAGCTTCACATCAGCGTTGCTGTGGGCGAGCACAAGAAGCTCGTCGCCACGAAGACGGCCGTCACTACCCGCCGCGACTGAATTTCGAATCGCCTGCTGGCGTGCCTCAGTCCAATCGACAACAATCCGCCCGAAAATTTCGTCTCGCGTCCCGGCCCCGATAAGATGGCCGTGCTGCGCATAGGCGTCGAGACCTTTCGCGGTCTCGCCGCAGGCAAAGAGGCGCGATGCCTCTCGCGCCCATTGTTGGCGTTGACGGCGCACGCCGGCAAGCTCCGCAAATCCGATTCGCTCAGCGATTGCTCGAAAGGCGGCGCCCGCTTGAATCGGCTGAAGTTGCATCGCGTCACCGACCAGGACGACTTTCACCCCCGCGCATTCGGCAATCTTCAGCACGCGGGCCATCTGGCGAGACGAAACCATGCCGGCCTCGTCGATGACAAGCACATCGCCACGTTCGAGCAACTCGCGTCCGTTGGCCCATGCCAGTTCCCAGGAAGCGAGTGTCCTCGATTTGATACCGGAGCTGCCCTCGAGCCCTTCGGCGGCCTTTCCCGCAAGCGCCGCGCCGATTATCCGGCGGCCCTCGCTTTCAAATGCAACACGCGCAGCAGCAAGCAGTGTCGATTTTCCCGCCCCGGCAAGACCGACAACCGCTGCAATGCCATTGTCATCCGTGAGATGACGAACAGCATAGATCTGCTCTGGGTCAAACTGGAAACGCTTTTCCGGATCAGCTGTTTCAATGCTTTTGATCGCAGCCACGACACGTTTAGGCGAAACAGCGAAACCGCGGCGCGCCGACAGAACCCGTGCCGACTGCCCCATATCATATTCGATGCGGAGAATATCGCGCGTGGTGAAGACTGCCGGTTCCGCCGCCCTGGTTGTTTTTGCCTCGATCTGCTGCGGCTTCAGGATGACTAGATCGACCGACGCCATCAGGCGCGCCCTGATGTTGGCAAAATCCGTGGGATCATCGACATAACGATGCAGCGCCTTGGCGATGTCGCGCTCATCGAAAGTGGAGCGTTCGTTGCTGAGCTGTTTGAGAAGAAGATCCGGGTCCTTAAGCAGCCTGTCGGCCGTATCTTGCCGCCTGATCAGATCGGCCGGGGCAAAGAAGAACTCTTTGCCCTTGCGAGCCAATGCGGCCTTTTCCGGGCCGAGATGTCTTTGCGCAATTGCGCCGAGGCCCTGTTCAGCATAGGACCGCCCGTCGAGACGGATCTCATAGCCTGCGAGGGCCAGGTGCCGATTTGCGGCTTCCGCCCAGGCGATTTTCCATGCCTTCATGGTTTCCTTGTCTCCAGCCCAAGGCAAGTAGACGATCTTACCGTTCAGCCGGTCAGGTGTGACCACACGCAGCGGCTCGCCATTTTCGCCGAGAACTGCAACCTTCTTCGGCCCGAACCCGTCCTCTGTTAAAGGCCGGAGTGTCGTCATGAGGTGAATGTGCGGGTTACCATCCTTATCGTGGTAGACCCAATCCGCGATGATCCCTCTCGAGGTCAGATTGTCGCGCAAGAACTCCCGCACCAACGCAATGTTCTCTGCCCGCGTCAGTTCTTCCGGCAAAGCGATGATCAATTCACGGGCGAGTTGAGCGTCCACCCGAGTCTCGAAAGCGTCGACCGCATTCCACAACGCCTCGCTGGCGCCGGCGACCGAACGGCCACCGATGGCAGTTCTTAGCCAGACTGGAATCTGGTCCGGTAGGACCAGTTCTTCGTAGACAAGTTCCGATGCCCCGCCCCTATAGCTGAATGAGGTTCCCACCTGCTCGTCCATCATCCGCGCGCGATGCCGATAGGCGGCGGCCGAGACGATGCTGCGCCCCGCCCCTCTGCTGATTACCTGCGCTCTGACGAACATAATCGCCACGTCCGTCTCCATGTCTTTCAAGCATGTCGCGCCAGCGACGTATATTGCGCCCTCAAACCGATTTGGCCTGCCAGGACCGATGCCGCTTTCATGAAAGCGGCATCGGTGGAATTTCTGACCGCGACATTCCAGGGGATTGCAATCTAGCCGATTTTACTATCTTATAATAGTCAGTATAATTACGCTTTTCTCTCTCACAGACACCGGAAAGGAACCTGTCGTGGCCGTGAAAACCTCACTCTCCGATTTGGATGTTCAGATCGACAAGCTGCGGGAACGCAGGAGACTTTTGATCGTTAAATCCGCAGAGCGCTTTGCCCGTGCCGCAACGAAATCGGGGCTTGCAGAAATGGAGATTACTGACGAGGAGATCGATCGGATCTTCGAAGAGATCGCCGCGCGATTTCGCAAAGATGGGAAGAAAGAACCTGTTAGCACAGCGTCTCACACGCATAGATCAGCAGTTAGCGGGGTTGGAACGCAGACAGAGGCTTCACATGACAGCTGACCGCAAACGCGCAGCGCGCGAAAAAATCCTGCTCGGCGCCATTGTCATCAGGGCCGGCCTGTCGAAAGCCGACCGGGCGTTCCTGCTCGCGGGACTGCTCGAACTAGCCAAGATCATGCCGGGCTCTGCCGAACACCGGCGGCTGCGCGACATCGGTGCGGAGATGTTCAGGATGCCCACTCGAGATATCGGTACACCGTATGTTGAGGAGAAAGCCGAATGGCACTGAAGCACCGATTGCATCCTGGTTTCCTGCTGGTCCTCGTACCCATCGTCGTGACAGCTCTGACCGTGTTCATCACCGGCTGGCGGTGGCATGAGCTGGCGATAGGCATGCCAGGCAAGACGCACCATTGGTTTCTACGGGCGGCGCCGGTGGCAGCCCTTCTGTTCGGGCCGCTTGGCGGTCTTATAACTGTCTCGGTAGTGCCGCTTCATCGCCGACGGCCGATCGCAATGGCGAGCCTGCTGTGCTTTCTGATCGTCGCGGCCTTTTATGCCTTGCGTGAATATCGGCGCCTTGCCCTTTTTGTGACGAGCGGGGCAATCACATGGGATCGTGCACTCTCCTATCTTGACATGGTTGCCATGATCGGCGCGCTTTCCGGCTTCTTGGCGGTCGCGGTTGCTGCTCACATCTCCATCGTTGTGCCGGAACCGGTTAAGCGCGCCCGGCGAGGAGCCTTTGGGGACGCCGGCTGGCTTTCCATGTCGGCGGCTGGAAGATTGTTCCCGCCGGACGGTGAGATCGTCGTCGGCGAGGGCTATCGGGTCGACAAGGAAATTATCCATCAAATACCATTCGATCCGAACGATCGGAGCACGTGGGGCCAAGGCGGCAAGGCCTCGCTTCTCACCTACAAACAGGATTTCGATTCCACGCATATGCTCTTTTTCGCCGGATCGGGTGGCTACAAGACGACCAGCAACGTTCTGCCGACAGCGCTACGCTACACCGGACCGCTCATTTGCCTCGATCCTTCCATGGAGGTGGCGCCGATGGTGATTGAGCATCGCAACCGCGTGCTCAGTCGAGAGGTCATGGTACTCGATCCAGCCAATCCGACCATGGGCTTCAATGTGCTTGACGGGGTCGAGACGTCAGCACGACGAGAGGAGGACATCGTTGGCATCGCACATATGCTGTTGTCGGAAAGCGGGCGCCCCGAGTCCTCGACCGGCTCCTACTTCCAGAACCAGGCTCACAATCTCCTGACCGGCCTGCTCGCCCATGTTATGCTGTCGCCAGAATATGGCGGGCGGCGGAACTTGCGAAGCCTTCGACGAATCGTTTCCGAGCCAGAGCCTTCAGTGCTCGCCATGCTGCGCGACATTCAGGATAATTCGCAGTCGGCCTTCATCCGCGAGACGCTTGGTGTTTTCACCAACATGACCGAGCAAACGTTTAGTGGTGTCTACTCGACGGCATCGAAGGATACACAATGGCTTTCGCTGGACAGTTACGCCGCGCTCGTCTGCGGCGATGCCTTTAAGTCCAGCGAGATCGTCACCGGCAACAAGGACGTGTTCCTCAATATCCCTGCATCGATCCTGCGCTTTTATCCGGGTATTGGCCGCGTTATTATCGGCTCTCTCATCAATGCAGTGGTGCAGGCCGATGGCGGCTTCAAGCGTCGGGCGCTCTTCATGCTGGACGAGGTCGACCTGCTTGGTTACATGCGTGTTTTGGAGGAAGCTCGTGATCGCGGCCGCAAATACGGCATCAGCCTGATGCTGATGTACCAATCGGTCGGGCAACTCGAACGGCACTTTGGGAAGGATGGAGCGACATCCTGGATCGACGGCTGCGCCTTCGCCTCCTATGCGGCCATCAAGGCGCTCGACACAGCCCGCAATGTCTCGGCGCAATGCGGTGAGATGACGGTCGAGGTGCAGGGTCGTTCCCGTAACATTGGTTGGGATGCAAAGAACAGCGGCATGCGCAAATCCGAAAGCGTCAACCTCCAGCGCCGGCCGCTGATCCTGCCACACGAAATTACCCAGTCTATGCGAAAGGACGAGCAGATCATTATCGTGCAGGGCCATAGCCCGATACGCTGCGGGCGGGCAATTTATTTCCGGCGTAAGGAAATGAGTGAGGCGGCGAAGGTCAATCGCTTCGTACGCAAGTGACTCATCGGTGCGCACTTCGGGGTCGCCGCGTGTGATAGGCGTTCCATCCGACGCGGCGATTGCACCGACGGCTTGTGCGCAACAGCCGGCCCAGTGAGACGGATACGAAAGCGATAGAGAAGAGGGGCAGCGACGCGCGTGTCTGTGTCCACATTCGTGGGTCTGCTTGTTCTGGCGTCGGGCAGACGAGTGGCTGATCTTTCGCCAGTCTTTCTGTCCGGTCGATCCGGACAGAAGGACTACGGGATCGGAATGACTGCCGGTCACGGCAGCTCTCCGGGGTCTTGCGCAGCCAGTTCTGCGCGAATGAACCGAAGCTCAGTTTCGATCTGCTGCCGTTCATCCGGGTCGATGCAGGCGGATATCTCGGCGCGCAATTCTTCGATTTGACGTTCGAATTCAATCATCTGTTCGGTGGTCATCATCGTCATCTCCGTGTTGATGTTAAAGATGCCGCCGGTGGCCATGAGGGGACCAAGGGGTCAAGGCTCGCGGAACGCGACCGGCGGAGCCGGCGTGCGGAGGAACCGATTTTTCCGGAGCGCAGTGAAACGCAGTGCAGGAAAAATTGGAGGGGCCGTGCGGCCTTGAGGCGTTGGTACCCTCATGGCAGACTCAGCCGAGCTGCGCAGACAGTCCCTGTCGTTTGGCACCCCAAAACCCGCAAACGGGTTCAATACCCGTTTGCGGGTTGGCGATGTGACGCGGCCGACCTCAGTTCGCGTGCCATCGCGCCAGATCGCGACGGCTTAACGGATATATTCGGCCTGCCGATGT
The DNA here is from genome assembly GCF_001426665.1 of Rhizobium sp. Root1334. GTDB lineage: Bacteria > Pseudomonadota > Alphaproteobacteria > Rhizobiales > Rhizobiaceae > Pararhizobium. Next base: position 218,907 of record NZ_LMEY01000006.1, read on the forward strand.
GGCTGCGCGATGGGTTTGATTGACGGCCGACTTTACGGGCATTGAGGACGCCCGGCATCCTTTAGGCCTTGTTTGCTGTTTCACTTCGGTGCCGGCCCCGTTTCCGGGACCGGCTGTCGTGTGGCTTAGGCCGGATTGTTCCAGAGGATGACCTTGCGGTTCGGCTCACCTCCTGGCGCGGGTGCGACGTTGCCAAAGATGACGCCTATCTCCGGCGCCTCCAGCTTGACGGAGAGGTATTCCTCGCCGGTCTGGCGGGCGATGCGGTTCCAGCCCGCACCGATCTCGAAACCGGTCTTGCGGTGGATGACACGGTAGTCCGGGGCTTCCTCGCTCGCTTTGTTGGCGTTCGGGATGATGGCGATCGGGGCGTTGACCCGGATGGTGGCGAAGACGCCTTCGAGGCTGCCGTCTGTCTTCTGCGTCAGGGTTGCGATCGTGGTGGCCATGTGACTTGCTCCTTCGGTTGCTCGGGACCATTCCCGATGGCGCCCGAAGAAGGGGCCGGGTGCCGACGTCACCGCAGCGCCAGCGAAGGGAAACCCCTTGCGGGTTGACGCTAATGGCGGCCGGTCCCTTAGAAAGGCGACATGGACAAGGGAATGATTTCGAGGCAGCCGCAAGCCGCAGACAGATCACATGGCCGTCGACGCGCTACCCGGCCACGGGGCCAGGAAAAGGACATTCGCGCCATCCAAGAAGGCCCCGCCCAACGCTCCGCCCACTGGCTTAACGGACGCACCCTCACCGTCAGCTTTCAGCCGCGCACCGTGAAATCGCCGCTGCGCGCCTATCGGCAGCTTCAGAGAGCGGCATTGCGTCCCCGGCATTACAGGGCGATCACCTGCATTCGACAGATCTCGATGCCCTACGCCCGGCATTCTCGACGCACAAGCCGCGCATCCTGATCCTCTACGACTCGCTTCGCGAAGTCTCGGCGTGGCGATGGTGGTTCTGCGGCGGGATGCGGACGAACTTCCTATCGAGTCAGCCCAAAGCATGGGTACCTCGCAACGATCCCAACCACTGTCGATGCTCGACGAACACCAACTTGACGATATCGGACTGACCCGGAAACAAGCATCTGAGGTCGACAAGAGGAGTATTGCTCGACAAAAGCCGTGAAGCGCCCAGGCATGGACAATACCTGTTGGTTGCAGTCAATTTGACGGGCTCGGCGAAGCGACGAGGCTCCGCTTCGTCGCCATCGCCACCGCGACAAACGCCGCAACGCCGATCGAGCCGAGCGCGGCGCTCAAAACGAGCGACGCGCCTATGCCGAACTGCTCCATCGTCGCCGCGAAGGCAAACGGCGCAGCCGCGCCGGCGGCCAGTCGTGAGGCTGCCATCTTGCCGGTGAGCGCACCGTATCCGTCCGAGCCGAACAGATAGAGCGGCAAGCTGCCCTGCGCGATGCTGTTGATGCCCGACCCAAGGCCCAGGCAAATCGAGAAGGCGACCGCACCGGGGAGCCAGTTGCCGGACAGCGCCAAGATGACGACGCTCAGCACCATGAAGACCGCGGAGAGAACCGCAAGGCCGGGCGGCGCGAGCCGCGTGCCGAAGATCATGTTGATCAGGCGGCTAAGCACCTGCGCCGGGCCGAACAGCGAGCCGATGACGACGGCGGCGTTTCCGAATCCAAGCACACCGAGCATCGGCACCATATGGGCGAGCATGGCTCCAAGCGTGAAGCCGAGCAGCGCAAATGCTGCCGAGACGGCAAGGACAGCGCCGCGGCGGCGCTCGAGAGGAATGGCCCCGACGACAGGCTCGCGCATCGGCCTCATTCCGCCAGCGGCCGCGACCTTTCCCTTTCGCACGATCCAGAGGTGGAACGGCATGCAAACGAGAAGGTTAAGCCCGGCATAGACGAGGTAGATTTCCCGCCAGGACAGATACCCGAGCAGCGCCGTGGCAATCGGCCAAAAGATCGTTGAGGCGAATCCTGCGATCAGCGTAAGGTAGGTGATGCTCCGTGATGCGGATCGCGGATCGGCATCAACCAGCGCGGCAAAAGCGGCTTGGTACTGGACCATGCCGGACGAGATTTCCAGGAGAACAATGGCGAGCGCGAAGATCGCCACCGACGGCGACCAGGCGCATAGGATCAAGGTCAAGGCGGACAGCACCGAGCCAATCGCCATGACAGTCGATGCCCCGATGCGATCCATCTGCCTGCCAATGTATGGTGCTGACAAACCGCCAACGAACAACGACGCCGAGAAGACCGCAAACACTTGCGCGACGGTGATGCCAAGATCTGCTGCCATGCCGGGAGCAAGGATGCTGAAGCTGTAGTAGAGGGTGCCGTAGCCGATGATCTGGGTCAGGCCCAGCGCGGCGACGATGCCGACAGGTACATTCGGATTACGCAACGACGTCGCCCTCGCTCCGATCAGCATCCGTCTTGCAGCAGCTATCGAACCGCTCCACGCCCTCTCGGACCATCGGATGGCCGGCGCAGCAGTCCTCCATCAGGAATTTTACGAGATCGGCCAGCGCATCGTAGCTGGCGCTATAGACGATCGAGCGGGATTCTCGCCGCTGTGCGATCAGGCCCGAGCGCTCCAGTTCCTTTAGATGGAAGGATACATTCGAGGGCGAGACGCCCATGCGTTCGGCTATCAGGCCGGCGGCCAGCCCGTCCGGTCCGGCGACAACCAGTGTGCGGACGATGGCGAGGCGCGTTTCCTGCGATAGAGCTGCGAATGACGTGAGGGCTCGACGCTCGTCCATACTTCAATAATCCTTCAATCATTGAATAATATGAGTAACGCACATGAACATAATCGACAAGGCCGTTTCCGGCGATATCACGCTTGGCCAGCTTCTCGACGGTCTTGCGGCTGCGCCGGAGGCGCCGCTTGTGTTTCTCTACGAAGGGCAGCCGGTGAAGGCGGGCTATTACGTCACCGAATGCCCCCTCCAGATCCGGGCGCCCTCGGCATCGCCGACTTCGACGATGCGCGTCACGATGCTGCGAAGATCTTTGGCGCCGGATCGCGCTGACCTTGTTCGAAAAACGGAAGCAGCTCACTGGCAGCTTTAAGTATGAGAACGCGCGTTCTCGCGCAGCTCAGGGAAACAAGTGATCTTCAGCCGTCGGTTCCGCAGGAGTTGAGGTAATGTTGATGGGACACCTTTATCGGAGAGCGAGAGATGGCCCAGCCTGCCCAGGCACTCTCAGAGCCTCGCCAGACCAGCCCTTTCCGACGCCTCTTTCACTCTGCGTGCGCCGAAGGTTTAGTTGCAGCGTATGATTCGATATACTATCCTATTTGCTTCAGTATAGAGGTTGTGGTTTTCGAAACCGGTGACCGGCTCTCATTAGCGCCCAAGCCGAGCCGTAATGGCGGCAGGAGACAAAATATGCGGCAGTTTGCGATAGGCGATTGGACATTCGAGGAAGACGCGGCCGAGCTTCAGACAGCGCTGCAGGACGCCTATGAACGAAAGCTTCGCGCCTATTGCAGGTGCCGGGTACCATCAGTGCCGATGTATATCGCGCGACTTGACGGGCAACTTCTGATCAAGCGAATGCCGCTCTCGGGACGTGACCACGACCCTGCCTGCCCATCCCACGAGCCTCCTTATGATCTATCGGGACTCGGCCCGCTGATCGGAAATGCTATCCAGATCGACGAAGCGTCCGGCTCCGCCGTGCTGAAACTTGATTTCTCTCTCTCGAAGCGAGGCCCACGCACAGCCGCGGCGTCTCTGGGCGAGACCTCCGAAACGGTGCGCAACGAGACGAAGAAACTATCGTTACTAGGAATGCTGCATTATCTGTGGGACGTGGGGGAACTGACGGAGTGGACATCGCTCTGGGCCCGGAAACGTGGATGGGGTCGGGTCCGCAGCAGTCTGATGAATGCCGCGCGCCAGATGACCGTCCGTGGCGGATCCCTCAGTGATGTTCTTTTCGTGCCGGAGATTTTCCGCCAGGATGACAAGGACCGCATCGAGGCCCAAAGGGCAGCAGCTTTGGCGGGCGCGCAGAGTGCGGGTTCGGGGCCAAGGAAACTCATGGTCGCCGTAGCGGAAGTCAAGGAGTTCGCCGCCGCGCGTGATGGACACAAGATTGTCGTCCGTCACCTCCCCTTTCCGTTCATGGTCGAGCAGTCCACATGGAAGCGACTGAACGAAAGGTACCATACGGAGCTCGATCTGTGGCGATCAGATGAAACACTCCATCTCATTTTAATCACCACGTTCGGATTATCCGGGGCGGGGATTGCATCGGTTGATCAAGTCGCAATGATGGTGGTGAATGAGAACTGGATTCCTTTCGAAAGCGTCCATGAGCAGCGTCTTCTTGCCAGGCTGTCGGGATTGAACCGCAAGAGCGTTAAAGGCTTGCGTTTCAACCTACCCCGCGAACAGCCGATCGCTACAGTGACCTTGCCACATCCCGCAGCGGTTGCGATGTTCGTGGTCCCAGCCGGGGCAGATGCAGACTACGAAAAGGCATTGACCGATATGATCGAAGCGAGAGCCGAGATGAGACCATGGATATGGCGGGTTGGGGACGGAGACATGCCGCAGCTGCCCTGAGGACGTTCCACCCCCATCAGCCCGGCCAAATGAGAGAATCCAGCGTTTTCATAGGACGATTGCGAAGGCCATTACCAGCGCTCACCCGCTAACCCGTGCCTTCGGCATTTGTTTGGAAATTTACGATGGCGACGGGGTCGCCGGCGCTATCGTGCGGAAGGCAAGATGCAATCGGAAGATTGCCCGCGCTCGCCACATAGGCAAGGGTCTCGCCGAAGCCTGCGCCGAAGACAGCGCAAACGTCTCCATCCGTTCATTGCATAGGCCACACGGCCCTAAACATTTCAGGATCGTTTAGCGGGGTGGTGCGACCGGCCAACGGCTACGACGAGCAAAGAAGGCAGGGACGATCACCCGGCACTTTCGAGAAGCCTCTTCGCTTTACCCTCCAACGTGAGACGGGTGTCCTGAGTGGTCTTGGTTCGCGCAAGCGCCGTAATCCCCTGCACGAAGTCGAAGATTGATTCGGGCGGCCGCCCCTCCTCGGCCAGCACCGTCTCGAGAACCTTGCCGGTCTCACCCTTTGAGAAGCCGCTCCGGCGAAGGAACGTTTCACGGTCTTCGTCCTTGCGGGCGACGATGCGCGCGCGGGCGGCCTTGATGCCTGCAACGAAGAGAGCGGGCGAAGAGTTGGCAAAGCTGGTCAGCGCGGGTGCCGCTTCGTGCGCGAAGCGCTGGGCGGCGAACCTGGAATGCCGGATGGTGATTTCCTCGAAGTTTTCCGTACCCAGAGGTTGCGATTGGCGCAAACGGCGCGAAGATAGAAGGAAGATTTGCGATAGCTCCGGCCACCGAGATTTGCCGAACCTGAGCAACAACGCTAAATCCAAGCGATGATGGCAAAGATCAAGAAATCCGATGCCACAATTAAGCTAGCTCTTCGACTGCAAGTCGGAGCGCTGCCCTACCGTATTGCGGTGTCAGGTGCCGTTGAAATTCTGGTGATCACATCGTGCGACACCGGTCGCTTTATCATACCGAAGGGCCGGCCAAAGAAAAGCTACAAGAAGCAGGAAGCGGCCGCCATAGAAGCCTATGAGGAGGCGGGGGTCGCCGGCAAAGTAAGCAAAAAGCCAGTCGGCACCTATACCTATTGGAAGCGTGGAGTGGGGGAATTCGAACGGCTTCGGGTGGTTGTCTACCCGCTCCAGATCACTAAGCAACGCGCGGATTGGCCCGAGAAAGGGCAACGAAAAAAGGCGTGGCTGTCGGTTGAAGATGCGGCACTGCTTGTTGATGAGCCCGAACTTGCGTCTCTCATTTACGGCTTCTCAGGCGTTCCCCATTGACGGCCAGCGGTTTTACGCTGGCGCAGCGACCTCATCAGCCCGATCTTGCAACCTGCGGATCGGTGAAGACGATGGCGGGCACGGCGCTATTGTCATAGCGCCGGCTATTGTCGTTGAGGGTGTTCTGGGCCGCGAGTTCAGCGGGCGGCGACACGTTCCCGATTGCGCGCTGAGCGAAACGCTGTTCCCGAGCGACCGTCTACTGATCGGGTTGAGGGGCGCCTATGCGGCACCCCGAACCTCATGCTGGAGACCAGCGGTCTGCTGCGCGTGCATCCAGTCGGCAATCTGCTGCGCCTTGCTCGCGGCGGTGAAGATGGCGCGCGGGTCGGAACGCAGCACCTCCAGCCAGGAGGCGATGTAGCGGGCATGGTCGGGTCGCGGCTCGACGCTGAGATTGAGATCAGCGCAGATCATTACGCTCAAGAGCTCGACCGTGCATTCCTCCATCGCGTAGGCGGCCGAACCGAACCGTCCGGAAAGATCGCGGTCGAGGCGATGCTTGGCGCCGGAAGCGTGGCCGCATTCATGGAGCAGCACGGCGTAGTAGGCGACCGCGTCGCGGAAGCAAGCAAACTCCGGTATCTGCACATGGTCGGTAGATGGGCGGTAGTAGGCCTGTGATCCGCCGTGGCGGATGTCGATACCAAGGGCCGCGCAGAAGCGTTCGGCCTGCTCGATCCGCTCGACCTCGGACAGCGCTGGCGTCTCCGCCGGCGTGTAGCCGTCAACCTGGGCGCAATTGAATAAGGTGTAGCCGCGGGCGAACATACGGCGGGCGGGCTCGTCACGATCCTCGTCGCCGTGTTGGGCATCCACCACGTCACGATCGGTAGTCTTCCAGAACACGACCAGATGGCCGCGTTCGCCCTTGCGAACCTGGGCGCCGAGCACCTGCCATTGGCGGTAGGTGCCCCAAATGCCGGCAGGATAGCCGGCAGCGTGCGCAGCAACCCAGAGTGAGAGGATGTTGACGCCGCGATAAGCCTTGTTTGAGGCGACGTTGACGGGCGTGGTGATGGTCGATCCGTCGTGGTGCCAGGGCATGCGGTAGTCACCAGCGCCGGCTTCGATGGCGGCGATGATCTGGCTGGTGACGCGCTCGTAGATATCGGTCGGGATCTCGCGGTTGCGATCTGTGGTCATGGGTGCCTCCTTCAGCTCGCCCTCTCCGTCGAGGGCGAGGCGGTAGGGGCAGATGCGGGAGGCCGGCCCGTCACACCCTGTTCTCGGTGCTGGTGCGGAACAGGGTTGACGGGCTGGCAGCGTCTGCCACACCGAGCCCTGCCTCGACGGGCGAGCTGAGGAGGCGCCGACTATGATCGGCACGCCCGGAACTGCCAGGATAATGCGCGCGCTCAGCTGGCGTCGTCTCGCGGCACGCACTTCAGGGGAACAACCCGGGCGTTACCAGATCGGGCCGGCTCCTGCTGCAGGCCTTCGATAACGGCATCCCGCTCGGCGACCTCAACGTCAGCATCTGGATGTGCTGCGCGAGCGTGCGGACGAGGCCGCGCAGGTCGGCAGTCTCGGCGCCGCGCACGGCCTGCAGCTCGGCTTCGAGTGCACGGACGCGCTCCTTGAGGGCGCTCTGGCAGGATCTCCGGTGAGGCGCTTCGGCCGCCCGGAACTCGGCGAGAAGATCAGCCGCACGGTTCGCCGTTACCCGGCTGACGCCGGCTTCGCGCGCCAAGTTGGAGACGGTGAGCGCGCCATCGGTGCGCTCGGGGCGGCCATCGAGGAGCCGCGCCATCACCGCCCGCAACGCCGCCTCGCTCTTGGCGCCGAGCGCGCTCATGCTCCGCCCTCTATCAGGGGTGTGATGAGCCGGCGCTTGCGTTCGTTGTCGCGCGTGAAGGCTTCGCGTTGCAACGGCGACAGGCGGCCTCCAGCAAGCAGCCCTTCGCGCTCAGTGATCGAGGCGTGCCACGGCTCGCAATGCCGGGCGGTCAGACAGGCGTTCGGGCAGCGATCGGGACTACAGCACGAGAGCGCCGGAGCCGTTCGCTCGGCGCCCGGCGCGTCGGTGAAGCAGAGGGCGGTCGCCGCATGGAAGAGGCAGTTGTTGAGGAAGCCGACGTGCAGCGTCCGTCCGAGATGGGCAAGCATGGTGCGCAACCGCCTGCGGTCCACGATCCGACCGGGACGATCGCCGAGCTCGTCGCGGACGCGTGCGAACTCTCGTCGCAGTCGCGCCCCGCCCGAACCGGCCGGACCTTCCTGGCGAAGGAACGCCTCGTAATGGGCAACAATGTCGCCAAACTGACCGAGTGCGCGCTCTCGCTCGACGGCGAGGCGGAAGTCAGCCTGGCTTGATCCGGCATAGCCCCTCAAACATGGCGACGGAGGCATGCTTGTACTGGATCTTGCCAGCGACCGTGCCGAGCGGTCGGTTTGCGATGTACCAGGCAGCTGTACGACGCAACTGTCGCGTCGTGAACTTCCAGGCCTCATCGCAGTCGCGCGGAGACGAAGAAGCGAGCGGCGATTTCCTCCTCGCCAAGCCCCTGCTCACGCAGCGTCTGGAAGGCAGGGAACTGATCGAGCGGATGCAACGCGGTGGATGTTCTCTGCCAGAGAGTCCTCCACCTCAAGTGTGTCGCCACGGCTGACGATGCAGGGAACACCTACCGTTTTCGCAAGGCGCTTTTGGGAAACGAGCAGTTCGAGGGTGCGATAGCGACGACCGCCAACCGGGATACGATTAATGACAGTCTTATTGCCCTCGCTGTCAAGCTCGGCGCGGACAGTGAGACTGGCAAGCAGGCCGCGATGTGCAATATCTTCTGCCAGCTCCTCGATGGAGACGCCTGCCTTGATTTTGCGGACGTTCTGCTGGCTGAGCACCAGCTTATTGCAGGGAATGCCACACGCAGCACTGAGCGTGATTGTCTGGATGGCCGGTGCCATGTTTTACTCCATGACGGGCCGGCGGAGCCTCTCTCCGACCTTCCTAACCCATCACGAATTCCCCTTCCCCTCTGCTACTCTTGCGCCACTTCCGGACTGTCAGAAGGCCCCCGCGTGGAGCCAATCGTAACGGATCTCCGCGTAAATTGTGAAGGGTCGGTATTGCTGCGTTGTAAGGATCATGCGAGTGGCGATACATCAATTCGCCAGCGAATTCCACAAAACGCCAACCTGTTACTCGTTCGTTGCGCGCAACGACATATCGCGGCGCTGCGGCATGACGACGGTAGCGATCGACCAGATCATTCGCGCCCCTGCGCATCCCGGTAATACACTTCGCTCACGTGAAACCGTCCTTCGATGCGTTTTCACTGAACGATGACGTCGATGGCAATCGTCAACAGCTCCCGGATATCAAGCCTGTCGAGGTCCCTGCCCCCCTCTGATTCTTTGACCAGCAACGTCAGCTGTTCGAAGGCAAGCCGCGCCGAGTCGGCATGGACCGTTGTCACCGAGCCGGGGTGGCCTGAACTCACATTGCGGATATAATAGAATGCCGCGCCGTCTCTCAGCTCCTGCAGCAGGATCCGATCGGGCCGCATGCGCAGGCAGGATTCGAGCAGGTCCTTGGCGCCAATGTTCGCCAATCCTTGACCACCCTTGGAATAAAATAAACGGACATGGTTTGGTTGCGGAATGACCAGCTCGGGTGTGTCCTCGATTGTGATGATCCGTTCGCTTGAAGGAATATGACGGATCAATGCCTTCGATAAAGTCGTCTTACCTGAGCCTGTTGCCCCCGAAATGATGATGTTTTTCCTTGCGCAAACGGCTTCGCGCAGAAATGCCTTATAGGCTCTATTCCCGTATAGTGCTGAAAGCTTTTTTTCCGATCGATTACCATCTGTTTCGGCTTTGACCACGTCTTCGAACAGTCCGCCCCGATCGAGATCGTCCAGGCTGAGCGATACGGACGACGGCTTTCTGATGGTGATGCTCATGGTTCCCTTGGCCGTTGCTGGTGGGATCACGATCTGAACGCGTTCGTCGCCGGGCAACGTGGCCGACAGAATTGGTTTCGTTTCATCGATCGATTGGTTTGAGTAAGTCGCAACGGCACGTGCCAGGCGCATCAGCTTATCGAACGACAACTCGGGCACATGATGGGTCTGCCACCCCGCCGGCCCCTCTGTGATGACCTGCGCCGGCCGATTGACAATGACCTCGAAGAGCGATGCGTCACGCAGAAAGGGCGAGAAGGGAGCAAGAAGCTCGCGTACGACACCGAGGTCTGCCCGTTCCGTCATGTGCAAGCTCCTATTTCGCGACGAGAGTTGAATCCGGGCTAAAATCGCCGAGCACGGCGCGGTCGTAGATGAGATTGCGAGGTTCGGTCACGCGCAACCGGTAGACGCCGGAAAAATCGAGGTCACGAGCGACGAAGATTGAGACCATCTCGCCCTGATGTTTGAAGAGCGTCGGGGCAATATTGATCGACTGTTCCACCGCGATCGCCGCGGCCTGCTGGCCGGCGCTCGTGGTATTCTGCGCCTCGACGTCGCTTTCCCGCAACCGACTGTTCGCATAGGAGGCCGCATCGCCGACGATCGACAGTAACATTGCACTGCCGAAGCGCTCCCACCAGTGGGTATCGACAGAGCCGCTTATGCCGGCACGGCCAAGAGCATCCGTTGCAGGAGACGCCAGAGTAACAATCACACCCTTCGGCGTTTTGGCGCGATTCCACAGTACGAACAGGCGTTTTTGACCACGGCGCAGGCCCCCGCGATATTCGCCAACGATCTGGCTGCCCTTTTCCATCAACACGACGCGGCCACTGTCCGACAACACGTCGCGGTTGACGACACAGCTTGCAAAACCGGGTTGATCGGAGGAGAGGGCTGTTTCCAGTGTGCAGGGAATAGACGTTCCCATCGCCACAATAAAATCACGGTTGCCTAGCGTACCGGCGAACGAGCCTCGCAACTGGGTCGGCGTCAGCATCCGGTTGAATCGCTGATCTTCATTTTCTTCCTGCGAACCAAGGGCGCCGGGATTGGCGTCGATCGGAAGGTAGTTCGACGCAGAATCCGAACTGAGGTCAGGCTCTTGCCGACCGGTGGCCGACGCGTTTTCACCGCCGTAGGCTATCACCGGCGCCCGCCGGGCGGCGTCCATGAGCTTGTCATCCTCGCTCAGTGGCTGCTCGGCCACCGCTGGAGCCGGCAGCAGGACCTCGGCTGGCCTGGTAACAGGCTGGACCGGCTCCTTAACGGGTTCGAATTCCGCCGTCTGCCGAATGACGATCCGCTCTGACTGGGCCCCTTCAACTGGCTTGTCCTGGCCACGCATCGACCAGAGCGCAAAGGCAACAAAAACGACGATCGCCACGGCAACCGCACCACGCTTAAGGACCGGATTGTTATCAAGGCGGTGGCCGGGCGGCGTTTCGGCGCGCTCGCCGGGAATTTGGATAGTTTGTTCCTCGGTCATGCCACCTCCTATTGCGTTCCATCGGCCCGTGCCTTGACGACGCGCTCGACTGACGGCGACGTCGTATTGGTCTGCGGGTTGATGCCAACACGGTCGTAAGCTTCGTTGAAGATGCAAAGCACCTCACCGCCCCTGCGCAGAATGAACTTACGGCTGATCGCGTGCACCCGTACAAGGTTGCCGTTGACGGACTTGGGCACCAAACTTTCGCTTTCATCGGCGTTTTCGATGTAGATCGCCGGCATTTCCTGATTGCCTTCGAAGGCGAATGTGGTGACTTTACCGTTGTCATAGACAGCCTGCGGTTCGAGCGGGGCGGAGCCCTGCGCAGAATAGCGCCAGTTGCGCGGACCATAGGCTTCGTGGAGGGCAAGCACCTGGTCCGCTTCACCTGCGTGAGCGGCCTGGGCGCGGGCAGCGGACTCAAGCCGCCGGCGCTCTGCCTCGTCGGCCGGATAACGGTACTTCACATAAAAATAGGTGTTCTGTCCCGCCTCAACCGTTCCGTCGCGAACCGTTAGTTCCATCTGATAGCTTCGCGTCGATCCATCGCGTCTGGCCGTCACGACCGATATATTGGTCAATGGCTGATGTTCGCGCGGTTTCAGGAACAGGATATTGCCGGCAGGAGCGACCTCCCACGCTACACTGTTGCCGAGCGCGACATGGACAATCTCCTCGCCGGCGGCGAATTCGACCTGCACCGATGATCGCAATGTGCCGACGATCCTTGTGATGTTGTATGGCTGATAATCCACGAAGCGGACACGGCTGTCCTGTGACGCGCCGCGGGGAATTTGAAGGGCCCGCGCTGCCGAGGAAAGGCCAAGGCTGACGACCAGGGCAATCAGGGCTATTTGTCTCAATGGATGGCCTCCGGATCGGCTCGATATTCACTAACGGCAAAGCCCAGGGGATTGGTCAGGCGGTCGGTGGAAGACAACGGCGCATTGACGTAGGAAAAGGTGAGCGTGGCGACCCAGTGCGTCGTGCGCACATCATCTGCGCGGGTGATCGTGCGCATGTAGCGCACCGAGACCACATGGGCATTGATCAGGGAGATGGACAAAATATTGACGCGGGAGGTAGCGCTGCGGCCATAAACATTTTGCGGAGAGTCCGGATTACTGCCTCGGTAGACGGTCGCAAAGCGAGTCTGCTCCGCCTGTGTTGAGAGGAGTGCCACCGATCGAAAATTCTCCTCGGCCTCGCTCCACACATAGCCTTCTCTGGCACGCACATATTTGGCCGCAAAATACTTCGTTACGGCCTCATCGTATGTGCCAGCGGTTGAGGTTAGCGCAGAAACGACATCGACAATACCGGTCGAATTGTCGACCCGCACGACGAATGGTTCTACCGTTTTCAAGGGAGCAAGCCCGGCAACCGCGAACACGGAAACGACAGCTATGATGCTGGCCGAGATCGCGAGAAACCAAGCAATGCGGGCGGAGCGTTCCACCTGGATCAGCCGATCCTGATCGAACCGGCGCGCCTTGTCAAAATAGCTTTTGAGATTATCGGAGGTCATCACGTCAATTTGCCTCACACCGGGTAGCATGCCCTTTTGCGTCGAAATGTGCGAAAGCAGCCGGGGTGACCGAGGCCGGCTGCTCCGCATAGGACGCGGCATGGCGGGCCGGCTCCGCGGGCGCAACCGCTGGGGCTCGCCGCTTTAGCATCCTGTTGTCCTGCGGCTGCCACATCGACCGGTTCAGAGGCCGCCGGGAATAGCCATCACATTTGGGAAGCGGCTGTGTCATCGCACTGCAGGCGCACAATGCCCCAGCGATAAGAAACAATGAAACGATACGTAGCATTTAGAAACTACCTGTCCATTTTATTGAGGGAAACACTGTCTTTCGGTCTTCCCGATCCGGTGCGGCCTAAGGCGCTGGCTCCTCGCCCGAACGCTCTGGCTGTGCGCGAGGTCACCCGGGTGAGCGTGCTTTCATGGGCATCGCGAGCGGCGCCATATCCGTAGGTCAGGGAAGCCCCGCCTGCCGCGAGCGCCGATGCGATACCGGGCAACTGGTAAAAGACGTAGAATGCAGCAAGGCAGATGGCGCAGAGCGCGATCGGGCGCATCAGAAGGTCGGCGTAGCTTTCGATTGCCGTGAAGGTCGTGTCGATACACGTAATCAGGAGCGACCCGATCGCAACGACCAGAACCTGCAGAATGACGAAATTGACAAGTTGGCCGATCCACGACTCGGTGAAACGGCGGGTCGATTGAAACATCGCCAGCGCGATAAAGATCGGGCCGATCGCAAGCATGATGGCGAGTGCCAGCCGCGCATAGAGGGAAACGATGTAACCGATCGTAGCCACGAGGACGCTCGCGCCAATGACCATCAACCCGCCAAAGCCGGTGACGATATCGGCCGGCCATGAGGCGCGCGACCAGATCTCGAGGGCACATTTCTGGCCTTTATCGAGCAGGCTGTCGAACGTGGATGCGCTCGGTACCATCCCCAAGTTCAGCGCCTGGGAAATTTCGCGGGGCAGCATTTCGAAGAAGACGCTGGCTACATAGGTCTGGTAATCGCTGGCGTTTCTTACCAGCATCACGATGATGGCAAGCTTGATGGCCCGAAATGCAAACTCAAGGATCGGTTCCTGAACGGAACCGCGCAGGACAAGGTAGCCGTAGAGTATGACGTAAAGAGTCAGCGCTGCAGCGAGTGGACCGCTCACCCAGTTGGCGATGTTAGAGGTTCCGGAGGCGATGAAGTTTTCCAGGGGCGCCTTGAACTGGCCATCGACGAAGCTGAAAACCTGATACATGGTTTAGCCTCCAAGCGACTTGCCGATGCGCTCGCGACGCACCTTCCGATCTGCGGCTGCCGGATTTTGGGAATTGGGTTTATCACGTAACGTACCGGGATTGTTGCGGCATTCTCCCATTATTCTCACAAGCAGCGGTTCGTCGGCCATGAGCTCATCGCCGGTGTAGGTTTTTTCGAAGGGGCCGGAGCAAGCCGACGGTGCCGATACGACCAATCCAAAAAGGGCCTGTTTCATTTGAACGCCGCTCCCATAGTATCCATGCGCTTGCGCCAATCTTCGGCTTTGCGCTGTTCATCGATTTTCCCCTGTGTTTGCTGAACCAGCTGTAAACTTTGCATGCGCAGGAAATCGGTTTGCAGAAACGCCGTTTCAGCCTGCAACCGAGCCTGCAGATCGGCGATGTCCTTGGCGTCCTCCGCGCTTGAAATTTGCTGGCGCAGCTGATCGATGCCGTCGATACGTTTGGTGGCTGCATCGTAAATCTGCTGACCGAGGCTCATGTGGCCTGCGTTCTGGGTCTGGGCGCGCGATAATTCCTGCGCGTAGAAGTCGTTGGCGTCTGTGCGATAAGTCGAGTTGTCCTTGAGGAACTTCGCGGCGGAGTTGCCGAAAGCGCCGGTACCCGCTCCGTTGAGCAAGCCTTCGATGGTATTGAAGTCCTGTGGCAGTGCCTTGCGGATTGCCGGGTCGTTCAAAACGCTTGCGACATCCGCCATTCCAGTGATCTTGTTCAGCGACCCGAAAAGCCGCTCAGCCTGCTGGAGCTGCTGGTTGAGCGCATCGAGCTGGGACTTCAGCTGTGTGATACTCTCGATCTGCTTTGCAATCGCCGCCTGGTCGATGACCGGGATGCCTTGTGCGAATGTCATTGCGGCTGGCATCAAGAGCGCTGCAACGACCAGAGGAAACCGTTTCCTGCTCGATTCCATCAAACTCGTCTCCGTCTATGCTGAAACACCGGCAACCAGTCTTCACGCCGGTCGCCCACTTCCGCCCGGATCGCGTCAGCGAGTTCCACGTTGGCGGTGCGGCCGGACAATATGGCGAGCTCGTCATCGAAGCCTCTAAGGTTCAGCTCTGCGACGACACTGTTATGCCCTTGCTTGACGACGAAGCGTCGGCTTTCGACCGAGAGCTCACGTGAGACGAGCTCGAACTCCCGCCCGGTCAACTTGAATCCGTCGACATAGTCGACATGATTACCCCGCGGATTGGGAAGAAAGATTTGCGTCGGGCACTGCTCGATGATGGTGTGTGCGATCGGCGAGACAATGGCATCGCGCGGACTCTGGGTTGCAAACAACATCAGTCCGTTCTGTTTGCGGATCGTCTTGAGCTTGTTTTGTGCGAGGTCACGAAAACCTTCATCCTGCAGGGCCTTCCAGAATTCGTCGATCACGATGATGATGCGACGGCCATCGATCAGCTGCTCGATGCGGAAGAATAGATAGGCCATTACCGGCGTGCGGATTTCCTCATTATCGAGGAAATCCGTCATGTCGTAGCCGATGAGTTTCGCATCGATCCCGATGTCGTCGGTGTCGTTGTCGAAGACCCAGCCGAGCGGCCCTCCCCGCTGCCACCGCCGTAACCGTGAAGCTGTGCCCTCGGGATCGGTGTTGTTGAGGAAGGTGCGCAAGGCTCCGATGGAGCGCCGGTCAGCCGGCAGATCCGCCAGGCCGTCAACGGCGTCGGCGATGTCGCGCAACTCCGCAACTGTCAGCTCACGTTTTGCCGATCCGGCCAGCGTGCCGATCCACCGTGTGAGGAAAACCTTGTTTTCCGCGGTGAGCTCGATTGCCCGCAACGGCGCGCAGCCGGTGGCAAAGCCGTTTTTTAGTGGCAAGTAGCTGCCACCCGCTGCCCGGACGAATAGATCAGCGCCGCGGTCCTTGTCAAAGAAGACCATGTGGGGATCATGCTTTTGGAGCTGGGAAAGCAGGAAATTCAACAGCACGGTTTTGCCCGTTCCCGAGGGGCCGCAGACGAAAGTGTTCCCGAGATCGCTGTGATGGAAATTAAAGTAGAATGGCGAACCCGACGCCGTCTTGAGCATAGCGACGGCGGGTCCCCATTCGTTGCCCTCTTTCTGGCCGGCCGGATAGGAATGAAAAGGTGAAAGGGCTGCGAAATTTCGCGACGCGATGGCGCCCGATCTCGACCGATAACGAAAATTGCCCGGCAACTGTCCCCACCATCCCGCCTCAAGCCCAAGGTCCTCGCGAGCAACGACAGCGCCGCCGTTGGTGAGATAGGCGCGCGCTTTTGCCATGTGTCCGGTAAGTTGCTTCACCGAAGTGGCGAAAACCGCCAGCGCAAGATGGTGCTCGCCAAGCACGAATCGGTTCGATTCCAGATCGTCCATGGCCTCGCCAAGCTCCTCGATCTGCGATGCAGCCTTGTCACCAGCGCTGACCATCTGGTTTTGTT
This sequence comes from Rhizobium sp. Root1334, assembly GCF_001426665.1. GTDB lineage: Bacteria > Pseudomonadota > Alphaproteobacteria > Rhizobiales > Rhizobiaceae > Pararhizobium. Next base: position 235,376 of record NZ_LMEY01000006.1, read on the forward strand.
TCCGGCCCATGATGGTGCGGGCATCGGCTTTCGAGACAAACGCGAAGGACTGTGTGAGAATAAGCTCGAATGGCGCGGTCAGGATGCCGTCGAGCATGCCGCTGCGGGTCGTCGCCGGATACTCTTTGAACCCGAACATCCCGGCATAACGGCTCTCTGCCTCATGACGGATCTCGATGGTCTCGCGCCCGAATATCAACCGATCCGAATAGACTGCCGAGGATATCGTGCCCTCTGTCAACGGAACCCGCTCGCGCCGGCCGCCGACGATCTGGTGCAGGACTTCGCTCGGCTCGGAAAACAGGACGCCGTCCTGCTCGTAAAGGGACAGGACGCGGGGCTCGAAGCGGTTTAGGCCGGCCGTGACGTCGCAAACCTTGTCGCGCAGGTGCTTCAGGGCATCCTCGTCAACCTCGGTGCCGGCACGGCGTGCCGTGCGCAGCCGGGAAAGAAAGTTGGCGGCCTTTTCCAGGGGATCTCGACCGGGATGCCAGACAAGCGAAAGATAAAGATCGTTGCGAAACAGATCCTCGCCGATCATGCGCTTACGGTATCTCGCGTTCAGCCTTTCAGAAAAGGGATTGGCGAACTGTCCTTCCGGGTAGCCGTTGTCTCGACGTCGCACGACATGGGTCCAGAGCGCCAAGCGCTCATCGGCGATATTCCGGTAGAGTGTGTTGAGATTGCGGTGCAGCCCGTTGAGGTCCAGGGTGTCCGCGGTTTCGAAGGACACGCCCTCAAGAGCGATGATCACCATCAACGCTCTGGAATCAAGTGCAATCGTTGCGCCGTCGATATGGCGGACTTGCGGAATGAAGGTTTCAGGTCCGAGTTCGCGGGACCGAAGCGTTGTGATGCTAGGCAAGGTTCAGATCCCTTTCGTCGTAGCGTCTGGCGAGCCTCAGCGGAGTGAGCGTGGCGCCGCCCCAATAGGATGTGTTACGCGATCGCCCCCGGGTCTCGATCCACGACAGGAGGATCCGGAACATGTTATGGTCGTGTTTGACGAGGGTGCGGAACACGACGTGAAACACGACGCCGACGAGTGCGTGGGCGATTGATCCCGCGCTGATATAGAGGATGGTCGTCAGCATGATGTTCAAACCCATTGCCTCCATTGTCACACCCGCGATCATCGCCGGGCGCGTGCAAGCAAGGAACAGTGTCTCTTCTTCAAGGGCGGGGTTGCTCGCCATCTCGCTTAGCTCCCGACGATGGTATTGACGAGTTCGGTGGCGCCGAAAATGCCGCCAATGCCTATAATCCAGAAGCCAGCGCGCCGCAGATCCATGTATCCAAACATCCAGGCAATGCAGATGATGATGACGGCGATGACCGCCAGCAGACGCGCAATGTTGCCCGTCAGCATATCGACAATGTTCTGCAATACGGTTTCGATACCGGCGGCCTGGGCAAAGGCCGGTTCGACCATGCAGGCAACGATGTTTGCCGCCATCAGGGACGAGGCCAAAATAGGGCGAAGGCTGATTTTTAAGCTCATTCACTTTGCTCCGATCGTTCATTTTGAAACACCAGAACCGCGTATCCTCGCTGGGTGTTGAAGACATCCCACGATGCAATCTCATCGGTCTGGGGGAGGAATCGTGTGGCAGATGAAGCCTCTTGAGTGCCTGCTGGCTCCTCAATGCGAGGCTTTTGCCCTGGTTCGCCAATGGTGACAGACGCAAGGTTGGGCGACAGGCGAGACATTTCCTGACGGACCTGCACGTCGTAGTTGATCATCTTGCCGACGGACGGATCATCTCGTCCGTAATAGGACTGGAGCATGATGGTTTCGGCTTGCGCGCCGTCGGCGCCCGCGCGCACGGCCAGACGATAGTAGTCGCCGAGGAGAGTGGCCGTTGCCTTGAGATTCAAGCAGGGGTCGAACGCCTCAGATATCGAGAGCTTGAGCCTGCGCAGCTCCTCCTTGCCCATACCGCCAAGCCCGATTTGAATGTCCTGGCGATCGGCCAAGAGAGAGGCGGCAATTTCAATTGCTTGCTCCTTCGATGTGGGTTGGCTTGCAAGCGGCGGGCCGCTGTTGATGCGAATAGCAAGGGGCTCGAAATGGCTCTCGAGGCTGACAACAGCGGCCAGCATCCTGGCTTCCGCTGCCGGTGCGCAGTTCTGTGCGAGTTCTACGAAAGCGGCACCCATCGTCAGTACCAAACCCGCTGCGTTGCCGACCCGTCGATCGTGACATCGACATAATGGGGCTGCGATCGGACATTTGGGAGAGCGGTCGAATATGCCATGCACCGGACGTGCCCTCCCCTCCACTGCCAGTGGGGTGAATGGACAGAATTGGTGCCGGAATCGTAACTGTCCCTGCCACTGGAGCAAAACGCGTGGTTCACGTGCTGCGGGGAGGCCGACACGCAGGTAACCTGTCGGTCGTGGGAACCGTAGTCGCTCAGCAACCTGTAACCGGTATTGCAGTAATAGGGCTCGTAGCCTGGACGCGTACTGCGGAAGCCGACGCCGCTGCATGCCGGGAACGAATGCCCCTTGGCAAGCGCCCGCCACAGTTTCTGGATCGGAGGACGGCATTGGGCAAATTGAGTAGGGCTACCGGGATTGGATAGGCACAGGACGACCTGACATCCCCAATCACTTGCTTGCACTTCACTCTCCGAAATAAGATAGGGTGATAGAACACAGCAAGCGCCCGCAAATGCATTGAGCAGAAGGTTTTTCATGGACATGACCTCCAAAGAAAACGACGTCCCTCACAGAAGGGGTAAGCAGCCTTCTCGCGTCGCCATACTGACTTATATAACACAGTAAAATAGCATGACAAGAGCGCTTACCACCCAATGGCACAATCTCGCCTTCTCAGGATTGATCCTCCATGAGATCCTCGACCATCCACTTGAAGACGAAACGCCTCAGGCCAGACTGAAGCAGGTCGGCATGATGACGATCCTGTATAGTATGAATCAGGGACATCAAAAACTAACCCTCTCAAATATCATGGAAATAACGGCTTTGACGCGCACTGGAGTCAAGGAGACCGTCGATCTTCTGGTAAAGCGCGGGATGCTGAAAGAGACGCTCGTGAAGAACTCGATGGGTCGCGGAACGGCACGTCAGTTCGAGATTTCCCCGAACTTGATCGAGAAGCTTAGCTCCTTTGGAGCCGGCGGATAGTTGAATTTTAAGTGGCTAATTTTTGATTTAATCACCGCCAGAACCGATGATCATTGATCATCGCGTAATTGTGGGCGTCGGGCGGCACTCAACTCCATAAAAGATAGTAACGTAAACGGGCGTCGCCCGGTCCGGCTGCCAACGCAGCCGACGACTGCTTCGGCCCGCCCAAATCGCGGACCGGAGCGGCAAAAACATAGTAAAATCGCGCCATCCGCGCTCGCGGGGAGCCCGGCGCGAAGGGCGACGCCCATGCCGGGACTATCCGTCACGATTTCGAGGGAGAGGCTTTTTCCAACCGCGCAACGGCTTTGGGATCGGACGCCTGATTGTGCAGCGCGTTCCAATCATCGGGCGGATTGCCGTCATCCAGCATTCCCTTGAAGACCTTGTAGGCGTCCGTTTTGGAGCCGTAGGTTCGCAAGCTGTTCTCGTCATTCACCCAGGCGAAGATGATGATCTTGTTGGCGCTGCTGTAGCGGAAGAAGAGCCGGAAGCGGCCATTGCCGAATTTGGCGCGGAACCAGTGCTTGCGATCATCACCGAGGGTGGAGCCTTGGCGATAGATCGCCGCTGTCGGGTCCGATGGGAACGCGACGGTGACGAGCTGTACCAAGGCCGCGAGCAGTCTGGCGTCGGCGGTTTTCTGATAGTCCTCCGGCCTCTTGGCCTTGAGCGCGTCGACGGCCTCAATCAGCTTTCCCCACTGAGCGAGAAAGAGAGGATGTGCGAGGACGGTCCAGCCATTGATCGTCAGCATGTCAGATCGAGACGTCCCCCTCGATCTCGGCATCGAGATCGACCGTGATGCCCGCCGTCAGGGCAACGGCCCTATCAAGCAAGGATTGCGGGAACGGGAGGACAGATTTCTCGGGGTGCTTGGCCATGTCCTGCGCGAGGAATTCGAGAAAACTGTCGATCACGGGATCGGCGGTTTCGTCAAGTTCCGCCTTCTGGACATAGACACGGCGCTGGTCATCGACGAAAAAGGCAATGCGCCCGCCATAGTCAACGCCGAGCGCCTGCCGAACGGACTTCGGCACGGTTGTCTGTCCCTTGGCGGTGATGGTGCTTTCTTCTTTCAGTAGCGCTCCCATGGCGGGCCTCCTAATTGGCTGAGCGAAAAGTAAGGAATAATTCTTACAAAGTCAAGAATTGCCTTGCCCGATGCGCTTTAACCCAGGCGCGCCTGCAAACGACGCTTAGCCCGGATTGGCGACCGGCACTTCTTATGTTGCCCTTACTATCAGGTAACCGCGCGACGTAGCGAGCCCAGCAAACCTCAAGGCGAAATTGCCCGTGGGGCGTCCGCAACGGCTACGAAAGAACTTGGTGCGGATCGGCCGTGTGCCTGTTTTCATGGAGAGCTATTGGCGCAACGCTCGACGGCCTTAAGCCAGGTGACGACCGCGGCTGCCCCGGCATCCGGGCTGCCCATGGCCCGTTCTCCCAGATAACTCGCGCGCCCAAGTTTCGGAAACATTTTGCAGGTGGCCTGCATTCCTACTTCTGCGGCAACAACAGCTGCCTGCCACGCTACGTGCAGGCTGGCACCCGCTAAGATTTGCGCCATCAAAACATCGGCGGTTGGGCGTAATGCGTCGATCATCGTCCGGTCTCCGGGTTTTGCGCCACCAAGGTCGGTGATTGCTTCGACCGCCGAAGAAAAAGCACGAGCGATGTCGATCACAGTCGGCTGGTCATTCTTTTCCAGATGACGAGACGCACGCAGCAGCGCCGTAGCGTAAAACGGGCCGGAACTGCCTGCGATGGTTTTTCTTACGACAACGCTCATCGTAGCTAAGCCACTCGATATGCTCGTAAATGCGCGCTCGTCCAGCGCCAGCAAGCCTTCGGCGCCTCGGCGCATGCTAGCCCCGAGATCGCCGTCGCCGGCGATTGCATCGAGTCTTGCCAAATTATCCTCGGCCTCAATGAGCGCCCCCGCGACGCGGTTGACAATGTCACGGAGCTGTTGCCCTGCAGTACTCATTGTCGGAGTTGAATCTGATGACGTCACCACCTCTAGCCCCATCTCGCCAACGGTAACCGGATTGCGGTTGATTAGGCCGTTTGATGGCCAGGACGGCGCGTTCGCCGGTGTATCGAACAACTCAAGATCACGGTCCACAATACGCATCAGGGAAACAGAGAATCCTGGCATGTCGAGCGCTGACAAGAATGTTCCAGCCCATGCCCTAACGACTTGAATGTTTCTGGAGTCGAGCGTTTTCAGCACCGCACGCGAGACAATGGCAAGCTCCATCGGAGGCGTTGAACCAAGACCATTTATCAGTGCCACGACCTGATCACCGCGCCCCACCTTTCCATCCGCTTGAATCGCATCAATAACGATCGACGCCAGCGTATCGGCTGTCGCGAGTTCCATTCTGCGAATTCCAGGCTCGCCGTGGATACCAAGACCAATCTCTATCTCGTTTTCTCCCACGGAAAATCCACGAGCTCCTGCTGATGGCAAGGTGCAGGAACCAAGCGCTACCCCCATGGAAGCAATCCGTTCAGAAGCCGATCTTGCGACCGCAGCGACGTCATCGAGCTTCAGGCCCAATGCCGCAGCAGCGCCAGCTTGCCGATGAACAAGGATGGTCCCTGCGATACCGCGTCTGCGATCCGCTGGAACAATATCGCTGAGTGCCACATCGTCGGCGACCACAACGATCTCGACGGGAAAGCCTTCCGCCCGGGCAAGCTCTGCCGCCAACCCAAAGTTCAACCGGTCTCCAGTATAGTTCTTGACGATGAGCAAAGCGCCAGCTGATCCGCTCGCCGCCCGGATCGCAGTGAGCACTGCGTCTGCGCTTGGCGATGTGAACACGTCGCCAGCTACGGCGGCCGTTAGCATCCCCGCACCGACATATCCCGCGTGCGCCGGTTCGTGCCCGCTTCCCCCTCCGGAAATGACCGCAACATCGCGCTTGTTGAACTCCGGCAGCCCTGATCTGATGACGATGTTCTCGTCGGAGAGAAGGGAGTTTGCTGGCGAAAGGGCAACGATACCTTCAAGCAGTTCACGCACCGCATGAGCGGGGCTGTTCATTATTTTTTTCAAAGTCCACTCCATGTTTTTTTAAATCGAGAGCCCGTCTGACGAGGGGCGTTACAATGACAGCCCCGCCAGTCTCAACTCAGTGCCATGGCGTGCTTGACATCTGGCATCTTCGACACAGACCGTGGCGGATAACTGCGGAGGCGATGATCGATCACGCGCGCAATCACCGAGGCTGGCCATGCCATGAAAAAGTAGAGCAGCGCCGTGAGCATAAAGACCGGTAGCGGCAGAAAGCTCTCCGACATGATTTCCCGAGATGCCAATGTAAGTTCAGGCACGGCAATCAAGGCGCAGATCGAGCTATCTTTCATCAGCGAGGTCAGATTGATCAGTAAGGGTGCCAACATATGCCGGATCGCCTGGGGTAAAAGCACAAGCCAGAACGTCTGCAGCGGGGTCAATCCACTTGCGAGGGCAGCCTCTCTCTGGCCAGCTGGCAAGGCATTGAAGCCGGCACGAAGCACTTCAGCGATATACGCAGCGTAAACGCACCCGAGCCCGATGATGCCCGCAAGCTTCGCCGGGAGCGTGAGGCCCGCGGCCGGAAGGGCAAAGTACAATAGGTACAGAATGACCAGAATAGGTATACCCCGCGCAAGGGCTAGATAGATGCGGCCGAGAAGACGAACCGCGGCATTTTGGCGGGAGCGCAGATATTCGAGCGCGAGGGCCATTAGCAGAGCGAGGCTAAAGCCGCCCGCAGTCAGTATAAGCGTCAGTTGCAGCCCTGCGATCATTCGCGGTGCCCAGTCGGTAACGTTCTCATAAATGACTGAAAGAAAACTCATCGGACCTCCAAGCGCCGCTCCAGTAACGAAACGCCCTGCGCCACCGACATTGTGAGAAAGAGATAAACAAGCGCCGCGGCGCCGTAGATGAACGCGGTTTCGAACGTCTCGTTGACCAGCTGCCGCGCATTGAACATGATTTCTGGCGCGGCGATCGCCGCAACGAGAGACGTGTCTTTGATGAGAGCAATCGCGTAATTGCCAAGCGAGGGAAGAGCGAAACGCAATCCCTGGGGCAGGATGATTAAGCGGAACGCTGCAAGGGGAGTCAGACCAATGGATGCGGCTGCTTCGGCCTGACCTGATGGAACCGCCTGAAACCCGGAGCGAAAGATGTCAATTGTAATCGCACCGCCGATGAGGCCAAGTCCGAGGATCGCCGCGACCATTGACGACAGCCGGAATCCCAGAGCAGCCAGTCCGAAGTACAACAAGAACAGGAAAGTGAGGCTCGGCACGTTGCGCAACGCCTCGACATAGATGCGAACGGCCGCGTGAACGACGAAATTCGATGTGAGAAACGCGGCTGCGGATAAAGCGATGCCGATACAAAGAGCCACGGCCAGCGCGCCGGCCGTTACCTTAATCGTCGTCACTGCGCCGGAAAGCAATGCGTCAACGACTGCATTCATCAGCGAACTATCCATCGCCTCGCTCCCGTTGTGCAAGACTTGTCAGGAACTGTTTCAAGCGCGGTGCTTGGGGGTCGTCCAGCACCGACTGTGCCGGACCTTCTTCCACGATTCGGCCGCCATCCATGAAGATGATCCGATCAGCGACTTCGCGGGCGAACGCTATTTCGTGGGTAACAAGAACCATGGCTCTACCCTCGCCAGCCAGTTCCTTGATGACCGTCAACACCTCGCCGACAAGTTCGGGATCGAGCGCCGAAGTCGGCTCGTCGAAGAGGAGCAACTTGGGCTGTTGCGCAAGGGCGCGCGCAATAGCGACCCGCTGCTGCTGTCCACCGGATAACCGGTGCGGCATCTCGTCGGCTTTGTGTCCAAGCTGCACCTTTGCAAGCAGCTCATCTGCGAGTTTTGCTGCTTCGTCATGCGAAAGCCCCCGCACCTTGCGCGGTTGGAGGGCGACATTCGAACGCACGCACAAATGGGGCCAAAGATGAAAATGCTGAAATACCATTCCAATCTCTGCCCGTTGCGGCGCAAGTTCAAGATCGCTCATCCGCCTGCCATCGCTGCGACGGCCAATAACCTGCCCATCGAGTCTGACTTCTCCCTGGGTGGGCGGATCGAGATAGTTGATTGCCCTCAGGCAGGTCGATTTGCCTGACCCGCTTGGCCCAATCAGGGCAACGCGCTCGCCGCGGCGCAAGGAGAAGGACACCCCCTTGAGAACAGCAAAGTCGCCATAGGATTTACCAAGATTGACAACATCGAGAAGAATATCGGCGGCCATGGCCACCTCCGTAATATTGTGGGGAGAGATGCGGCCGGTAGCCCGGCCGCGCGAGGACTATTGTCCACAACTGGGTGGGACCCACTCGGCGGGGCGGTCAACGCCCACTCTGAAGCTCTCTTTCGACGGCGTGTAGTTTGCCTCAGCGAGGTTCCCATAACGCTTGCCGACAACCTTGACTTCACAGGAGGTCCATAATTTGCCAACTTCGGCGCTCAGCGCTTTGGCGAGCGTGATATTGTCTTTTGACAGACCGAAGACATATTGACGTCCTAAACCCGTCAGCAGAGGAAAGTCTGGATCGTTGTCGGAAAACGGCAGATTGACCAAGCCCCAATCCTGGTTCTTTGAAAGGGCGTAGTCGATGACGGGCGGATCGCCGACGAGAGCCTCGATGCGACCTGCCAGAAGATCACGCAGAGCTGCATCCGAGCTGTCATAAAGTGACAGTTCCAAACCCTTTATTTTCCGCAATTCGGGGAGGAACGAGAAACCGGTCATTGAGCCGACCTTTCGGTCTTCCAGGTCTTTTAGGGTGTGCCAGCCGGCCGTTTTCTTCGATGTGATGCCGTTCTGGAAGTAACCCGTGGGATCGGTGAGCAACAATGTTTCAGCGCGCGCTTTCGTCCAGGCCACATTGCCGCCAATGATGTCGACGCGGCCCGTTTGCACCGCTGCTATCGCACCTGACCATTCCATCGGTACGGGTTTGATGGCGAGACCGAGGCGTTCAGCGGCAAGTTGCAGGATGTCCCCGTCATAGCCAGACAGCTTGCCATCGCGCGCCACAAGGCCAGGCATATCACCAGTGATCGCAACCGAGAGCACCCCAGGCTCTACGAGTCTATAGCCCGGATCCGTGGCACTGGCCTTACCGGCCTGAAACATGGTGGTGGCCGCCAATGCGCAGCCAAGAACGCCAGAAATGAGATATCGCATGTTGTTCCCTTTCTTTTTTGATGACAGTTACAGTTGCCACCCGACCTCAGACGTGCGTGTTCGCAGCCCTATTGAAGCGGGTGATGGAAAGGCCGTGTAGAGAAGTGGGTGAGTGGCCATCGATGCACAGCTCTGCAAGGACAGCACCAACGGCTGGGCCAAGCTGAAACCCGTGCCCGGAAAAGCCAAATGCATGAAAAAGCCCGGCCGTGTTTGGGCTGGGACCAACGACCGGCAACCCGTCGTCCATCCGGCCTTCGATACCCGTCCAGCTTCGCAGCAGAAGAACATTTGCCAGTTGTGGCACCATGGCGATCGCCGCTGCGGCGGCATCACGCGTTACGTCCGCGATCGGCCGCGCCGACAGCGCGTCGCGATCGGCGGTGCCCAGTCCGCTGCCAAATATCACGCTTCCGTGTGCGGTTTGGCGGATATAGATGCCACCTCCACAGACACCGAGATTGGGACCGATCAGCGGTGCTATGGGTTCTGTGACGCACATATTTGGTGCCATGACCGCCTCATTGACACAGTCACCGAAAAGCGCGGCGATCGATGCGCCCCACGCCCCGGCTGTGTTGACCAACTGGCGGGCCTTGACAGGGGCCGGATCGTTGGCGAGCGTGACTGAAAAAATATCGCCCAATACGTGGATGGCTTCGACCTGAGATTGCTCCCTGATGTCTGCGCCAAGGGCACGTGCCGCCCGAGCAAAACCGGGGGCAACCAGACGCGGATTTGCGTGTCCGTCCTCAGCACACAGGGAGGCGCCGGCATAACCTGGTCCGATATAAGGGAACCGCCGGCGGATATCTGAGGCCCCCAGGAGTTCGGCATGAATACCGTGGTCGCGAAGGACAGTCCGATGCACCGCGAGTTCAGCCATGTCGGCATCGTTGCGTGCAAGTTTCACATGCCCGGTGACGGTGAATTCACAGTCCGAACCGATAAGGGTTTCCAGGTTGCTCCAAATCGAACGGCTGCGTCGAGCCAGGGGAAGCTCTGCAGAGTGACGCCCCTGTTGGCGGACACCACCGTAATTGACGCCGCTTGCCTGTGTTCCGCAGCGGCCGCGCTCCAAGAGGACGACCGATGCGCCTTTTATCCTGGCGTGCAGTGCGGTCGAGCATCCGGCAAGACCTCCACCGATAACAGCTATGTCAAATATCTTGGTCATGTCGGCCCGTTCGTCAAAGTGCCAAGGGCGACCGGTTTAATCGGTGCCTGTCCGCGCAGTCGTCCGACTGCGGCGATATCAATCCCGGCTGATGCCGCAATCAGTTCCGCCGTAGCCGGACCACAAAGCCTTCCCTGGCATCGCCCCATCCCAACCCTACAGAACGCTTTGATCCGATTGATATCGCCTTCTCCGGAAGCATGGACGGCTTGCCGAACGGTGCCTGCCGTCAAGCCCTCACACCGGCACACGATGGTCTCGTCCGCGATCCCCGCAGCGATTTGGGACGGGTAAGGAAAGAGAGTGTCGAGCGCCTTTCGGAATCGCGCTGACATGTCGATTGCACGACGATGACGGACACTGTCGGTCTTGCAGCGATGGCCGGCGTCCTTAAGCAGCGCCGATGCCGCGAGCCTGCCGCTTTCAGCTGCAATTTCGCTTCCGCGAATGGCAAGCCCGTCACCGGCGAGATAGACGTTCGCCCTTGAGGACCGGCCATCCGCATCGGTTGTCGGCAGCCATTGCCTTTGCTGAGCGTCAAAATGAAAATCCAATCCAAGGAGATCGGCGGTTTGCGTCTCCGCTTTGAGTCCGTAGCCGATTGCGAGAGCATCGCAGGATGCCTCGAACGTCTTATCCTTGAACAGATAGGAGAGACCCTTGACGTTGCCGGAGTCGTCGAGCGTTACTGCGAGAGGTGCCACGTCCGTACGGACAGCTACACCATGCATTCGCAGCCAGCCGAGATAATACAGGCCCCTGGCAAAGACCGAACGGCCTGCCATCAGATCTGGTAGCAAGGATAGGTCGGCAAAGGGGCGGCCTGTTTCCAGAACGGCACCAACCTTTGCGCCAGCTTTGGCGTATTGATAGGCAACCAGGTAGAGCAGCGGCCCAGTGCCGACAAACACAACGCGCCGGCCGATGAGCGACGCCTCGGCCTTCAAGGCGATTTGCGCACCACCAAGGCTGAATACGCCAGGGGCGGTCCAACCTTTGGTCGGAACAATCCGGTCCATGGCGCCCGTGGCGATAATCAGGCGAGACCATCGCTGGACATCCGGCTGACCGTGCCTGAGGAGATAGAGCTTACTTTGTTCGGCGCTCCACACCACTGTTTCAGGCCGGTAATCGATAGCAGGCTGGAGGGCTGCGAAATCACTCCGAAACTGCCGTGCCCGGCGCGCGTCAAATCCGTAGAGGGCTTTGTCATCCCGTGAGAGTTCGAATTGAGGACGGCGGAATATCTGTCCGCCCGCTTCACGCGCCTCGTCGATAACGACTGGTTTCACACCGGCTGCGACCAACACCTTTGCCGCATTCATGCCAGCTGGCCCGGCACCTATCACAACGATCGGATCTTGCGCGCTCATCGAGCCGTTCCCGGTATGGTCGAGAGCTGCATGCCCGGCTCGACGAGCGCTGTGCATGCACGAAGACGCTCGCCGTTACTGCGCCACAGCCAACAATCCTGACAGGCACCCATCAGACAGAAGCCTTCGCGCGGCGCGGCGTTTAACTCAAAGTTGTGAACACCGCTGCGCATCATTCGAAGCGCGGTCAGAACGGTTTCGCCCGTCCGCGCTGACACTGCGTAGCCGTCAACGGTGAACTGCGCTGAAGCGCCATTGCCTGCGGGCAGCCTGTTTGGTGCCAAACTTCGCCAAGCGATCATGTTTTCGTCCTCGCTTTCCAGTTTCGTATTGACAGGCTATTGGTCCATATTATGGATGTCAATTAGACTTTAAATCCAAATAGCAAGATTCTAACGAGGGATGCTCGAAACATGAATACAACCCCAAAGAGTATGCAAGGAGAGACGAAGGCACCGTTCGTATTGTCAGAGCTCGCCGCTTTTTGCCACAGCATGGCCTTGGCTCCCGAAAGCGCGCATGCGGCGGCGAGAAGAACCCTTCTTGACACAATAGGCGTTGCCGCGGCCGGCGCGGAGACCGTCGGCGGATTGGCATCAAGACGCGCGGCCGTGGAGATCTGGGGACGGGGCGGGTCGGCGATCTGGTTTTCTCAATCTGTCACGACGCCGGCTGGTGCGGCATTTGCGAACTCAACGTTTGCTGCAGCTCTTGACCTGGACGACGGACACCGGGCCGCGTCAGGGCACCCCGCGGCCGCCATTGTGCCGGCTGTCATCGCAGCCGCAGAGCAGTTGGGCTCAAGCACGGATCGAATTCTGACCGCCCTTGTGCTGGGCTATGAGGTTGCGGTTCGTATCTCCTCGGCAAGAGATTTTAGCCGGCTTCGGACGACGGATAGCGGGCTTTGGTGCGGGTACGGCGTGGCAGCCGCGACGGCATGGCTTGCCGGACTTGGCGCGCCAGCGATGGCGCATGCGATGGCGATCGCCGGACAAACGGCGACATCTCAGGCAGGGACGGGTTGGACCCGCCTTGGACACTCGGTCAAAGAGGGAATTCCCTGGGCGACTGCCAATGGGTTGCAATCAGTATCTCTTGCTGCTTCAGGTCACTATGGCCCGCTGGATTTGTTGGATAATCCAAGCGTTTACAACCGGGAACGGTTGCTTGGAGGTTTCGGGCGGAAATGGGTGATTGAGGATGCCTACTTTAAAATCTACAGCTGCTGCCGTTGGGCTCACGCCGCAATCGACGGCAGTCTGGCGTTGGCAGCAGATATGTGCATGGCTCCTGACGACATCGATGAGATTCTGGTGGAGACCTTTGATCGCGCGTTGACGCTCCCAAACCAGTTTGATCCGCAGTCGAGTGAAGCAGCCCAGTATAGCGTCCCGTTCTGCCTTGCGCTTGCCCTCGTCAAGGGCCCCACGGCACTACTTCCACTCAAGCCGGAATCACTGGGCGACGCTTCCGTCGTTTCTCTTGCCCGCCGGGTGAAAATGGTGCGTGCACGCGATTACCTTGACGCATTTCCCAAGTCCACACCCTCCAAGGTCACAATTTCCGCGGGAGGGCGACGCAAAACCATCGAAGTGCTGGCACCAAAGGGGGAGCCGCAGAACCCGTTGACATCTGACGAGTTGCAACAGAAGTTTCTAACGCTGACCGCTGAGCTCTCGCTGAACCCGCCCCAGGTTCAGGCATTGCAACGAGCTGCGTCTGGTCTTGGCATTGAACAGACATCAACAGAGCTGTTCAGAGCACTGAGGTGCGTGCCATGACCGTTTACAATACCATCCGGTCGTATAAGGAATCCCCCTGAGGCATGAAACGGGGACAAGCATGGACAAGGACGAGACTGCGCCAACCGGAACTCAGCTACTCGATAGGGCAGTCGCGATCCTAAGGTTGCTTGGCGAGGTTGGCCAGGCTGGCGCTACAATGGCTGCCATTGGGGAAGCCATGGATTTGAAGCAACCGACCGTGCATCGGATCGTCAGCTCGCTCGAGCGGCATGGGTTCGTCGACCGCGAGCGGGAAACCAAGCGGTACAGGCTCGGGCTGGCGCTCTTTGCCATGGGAGCGGCAGCCGCCGATGGGACGGGTCTACGTCAGATTTCCAGGCCGGCATTGCTGCGGCTTGCGGCAATGACGGGCGATTCCGTGTTTCTGATGGCGCGCGCTGGGTTCAACACCGTTTGTGTGGATCGCCAGCAAGGAACGTATATAATTGACAGTCTCACAGGCCATATTGGCGGACAAATTCCAATGGGCGTCGGACCGGCAAGCCAAGCAATTCTGGCCTTTCTTCCAAACTCAGAAGTCGATGTCATTTTGGCGACAAACGCACCTCTTTACAAGTCGTTTGGGGGCCTCTCCCCCAACCGGATCAGGGACAGCCTTGCGCGCATTAGGACAGATGGCTACGCACTCGACGAAGGCGATCTGGTCGCAGGCATTTCGGCCATTGCCGTTCCCATCCTCCCACCGGCGCGCGACGCAATTGCTGCGATCGCGATCAACCTGACGAGCGCGCGCCTTTCGGCGGAGCGAATTCCTGAGCTATTCAGGCTGCTGAAAAAGGAGGTGGGCGAAATCGAGACCCAGCTCAATCCTCTCGAAGAACAGCGCCTTGGTACTGCGGCTGCGGCTATGGTACCGCCACGTCGGTGAGGAGCGGCTCCCTATGCCAGCGATGAAAGGACAAATGTCGGTTCTGCGCCGTGAATTTGGTAGAGCTGTTCGAGCCGCTGCCACCTCACCGCACCCCCGTTTGCTACACAATCCTGGTGCATCCCGGTCACTATCAGGGCTGAATCGATGCCCATCCGATTCGCACCGAGAATATCCGTGGCAAGACTGTCTCCAACAGCAAGGACCTCTTGAACCGGCACATCCAGAACTTTCATTGCCTGGATATATGCCGAAGAGAAGGGTTTCCCGTAGCGAATTACGTGCCCGCCATGCGCCTCGTATTGTAGCGCCACCGTTCCGGCACAAAGCACTTTTTGAGCACCTATGTAGACCTCGAGGTCTGGATTGGCACAGATCATAGGCAGTTCGCACGTCTGACCGCTTACGAGAGGGTTGGGATCTATACTGAAGGCGCCGTCCTGCGGGCTCCCTGTCGCAAGAATAAAATCAGCCTCGGACAGGGTAAAAGCCTGTTCAATGGCCAAGCCTTTGAGGAGGCAGGAGAGCTCTGCGGGTCCTACATGGAAGAAGCGGCGGCCATTTAATCCCTCCATAGGTGGGTTAGGACCGGCGAAGGCTTCGTAGACCATTTCGCCGGATGTGATCAGGCCATGGTAGAGATTGCGACCGATGCCCATGGACGCCAGCCGAACGGCAACACTGTGCGACCGCCTCGGAGAATTGGAGAGAAGGCAGGTTCGAATGCCCCTCGCGCGCAGATGGGCGAGAACCTCGAGAGCGCGAGGATAGGCGGTCACCCCGTCGTGCAGCACGCCAAAAAGGTCAAGAATAACGCCGCGATATGAACCGACAACGCCCATGAGGCTCGTTGCAGCCTGTGAAGATGGATTCGACATCGATCTACTCCTTTCGGTTTTCCCGGCGCGCTGATGAAGCGAGCATAAAAGCGAGATGGACGAGGACGGCGATCAAGATAACCCCGCCGCCGGCGATCGTTTGGAATGCAGGCCGCTGGTCAAACGCAAGCCACACCCAAAGGCCTGCGAGCGGCACTTCGACGAGTGACAACATTGCGCTTTCGGCTGGAGCGAGCAGCCGTGAACCCTGCGCATAAAAAAGCAGTCCAAACGTCATCTGGAATAAGGCAAAACTCGCGAGGATCGCCGCCTCCACGACGGTGACCGCCAGGGCATTGGTGAAACTCACCGAAACCGCCGTGACGAGTATATTGGAGAGCGCCACCACACCCAGGACGGAAGGAATAGCCGATTGACGGAAGGCCACTGTCATCATTGCCATGAAAGCTGTCATCAACAACGCTAATCCATCACCCAACATTCCGGTGCTGGAGGAGGCGGAACCGGCAAAAATGACGACCGTGCCGAAACTGAGAAGGCAGCAAAGCGCAAACGTGAGGCGATCGACCGGCTCGCGAATGAACAGGGCGGCGGCGGCGACAGTCAACAAGGGAAGCGCACCGTGGATAGCTGCAACATTGGCAACGGATGTTAGATCAAGCGCCGGGATGAAGAGGATTGTTGCACCTGAAGAAAAGAAAATCGCCAGAAGGCCTGCTCGATCAAACCGGAATGCCACGCCGATGTCGCGGTGGAGGCTGATCAAAAGCAGTGTGAAAACAGCCGCGAAAAGACTGCGCCAAAACAGGATCGTCCAGACGTCGGAATGGAGCAGACCCATGAACAGGCCCGCCGTGCTGAACATGCAGGCTGACGTCAGGATTTGGATGCGGGCTGAGCGACATCCCTTCATATGCGCGCCAGCGGCTGTTTCTTAAGATAGCTGCTGAGATATTGGCGTGTGTTTGAAGTCCCTATCCGTATCAACGTTTCCTGCGGAATTGTGCCAGCCAAGCGAGCCATGAGCTCAGTGGGTAGCCTCTCGTTCAAAAGCTCGACCCATCTCCCCGCGACGCGAAGCGAAGCCGGCAAGTCGGTCATGTCGATCGCGGCATATTCCATCGCGATGCGGCCAACGACGGGTACCTGGTGGGACCCAACGTCTGCAAAGAGCTGGTTCGAGGCCGACCAAGCCAGGCCGTGGGAGTACCCGATAGCGAGGATTCCCAGCCACGTCGGCCGGCACGCGCGAAAGGTACCCATGTATCCGACGGACTCTCCCGTGCGAACCAAGCGAATATCGGCAACCTGCGCCCTGAGCCTAACAACATTGACAAAGGGGCTGGGATCAAGTGAGGCATTGTTGAGGCCATAAAGGGCCGAACCGATGCGCACCAGATCAAAATGATAAGCCGAGCCAAGGGAGATGCCTGCTGACGCAGCGAGGCTTCGCGGCGCCGTCGCGGTCAGTTCGCACATTGCCATAAACCGGTTCTTTTGTAGCGAATTGATCGAATTCCCGGGGTCGTCGGCGCAAGCGAGGTGACTCATAACCAGCGCCGGCGCGTTCAACTTGCAGTGGATTAGGGTTCTTAACTCACCAAAGGAAATGCCAGAGCGCGAAAATCCGGTTTCAACATTCAGCGCATAGAGGCAGCCACGCGGAACGAGGGTCGCCGCGTCTTCCAGCGTGTTGCAAACCGGTATGAAATCATTCTTTCGATAGAACCTGGCCATGGAGGGTTTGGGGCTGCTGAGAATGTATATTTTTGCTGCCGCTAGCTGATTGCGCACGCGGATTGCTTCCTCGAGATCTGCAACGAAGAAGCTATGACAGCCGACGGCAGCGAGAGGTCCAACGACCTGATCGATGCCCAGCCCATAAGCATCACTTTTGACAACAGCACTTACCTCGACATTGGAGCCCACGATCAACTTCGCTGCGAGGAAATTTCGCTGAATCGCTTCGAGATCGACAAATAGCTGAGGACTACTGATACCAGTCATTTCATTTGCTACCATTAGGGGTGAACGACAACGCAATTTATTCTTAGTTGCAATTTACATCGAGGCGAGACATAATACAATCTCCCGATGTGCATCAGATTGCATAATCGCCATACGAGTATTATGGAGGAACCGCGATGGCTCGCGATACAAGTCCCTGTAAGATATTGATCATTGGGCAAGGTGTTTTGGGCGGTGACGTTCTCGACTTCCTACTGCAAAGCGGCGCAAACATCGCCCTTTCGGTCGGTGCGCGAAATCCGGAAAAGGCTGCGCATCGGGTCAATCTTGCCCGATATACGGCGATGAACCTTGGGCATACCGCGCCTGTTGACATCCTACCGGCCGACCTGATGAACATTGAGGCGACGGCGGAACTGATTGACCGACTAAAACCTGACATCATATTCAATGCCACGACGCTCCACAGTTGGTGGGTGATCACAAAACTGCCAACCGAGGCGTTTAAAAAACTCGATGACGGGCGTGGGGGAATATGGACGCCGTTGCATCAGGTTCTCATTCGTCGCCTGATGACGGCCGTAAGGCTTGCGAACAGTCAGGCAACGGTTGTCAATGCGTCCTATCCGGATGTGGTCAATGCAACGCTTGCCGCCGAAGGTCTGGCACCTGCGGTTGGCATCGGTAATATCGCCAACGCTGTCCCGGGCATTCGCCTGGCGGCGGCGCATATGCTGGGGGTAGACCCTATAGCGATCGAGGTCCGCTTCTTCGCGCAGCATTACGTGAGTTATCGTATGCCAAGCACGGGCGGTACAGATGGTGCACCCTATCACCTGACCGTCTATGTTAACGGACGAGAGGTTCAGCCATCTGAAATCGACCATGACACATTGTTTTCTCTGGTTGCCGGACGCTTCCGCCGGATCAAAGGGCTCGCCGGCCAGTCGGTCACAGCCTCCTCAGCGACAGCCATGTTGCTTGCGCTCTCAGACAGGACGGGACAGGTCGTGCATGGACCAGGACCGATGGGGCTTGTCGGGGGATACCCGGTGCGAATATCGCCGAAGGGTTTGCTGATCGACCTTCCGTCGACACTGACTTTAGACGAAGCGATTGATATCAATAGGCAATGCCAAAGATTTGACGGAATTGAAAGTGTGGATGAGGATGGCACGGTGCGTTTTACGCAGAAGGCTGCAGGTGTCCTGCGGGACGTTCTCAATTACGACTGTGACGCCTACCGGCCCGAAGAGTGCGAGGCGCGGGCAGAAGAACTCGCAGCGCGTTTTGCGGAATATGCCCGCGCAAACGGCATGCCCCAAAACGACGCCGCTTAGTGATTACCATTTTGGAGGCGGATACGGTGGAAGGGCTTTCTGTCCGGCTGGCCGATGGCGATCAGGGCTTCCCGTTCAGCGCAGTTAAATATGACGGAGAATGCCGTTTGAGTTTTCTCGCGCAGCGACCAGGATTTACATATGGAATCCGGGGTACCGGTTGTATCCCGCAGAAGGGCCTTGATATCATCAATACTGCTCAAGGAGTGCCGACGAGCGGCTCGAAGACGCTCGCGACTGGAAGGGTAAAACCGCGCCGCGGCCTCGATATCCTCCCACATGGCGATAGGCTGGGAAAGAGGGTGGTTGGTATGGGAAATGCTACATGGATCATTTTCGCAGATGCCGGCTGCAGGCGAGATTTCGACTGTTCTAAGGATGCCAGAAGCATCGCCGAAGAGGTAATGCCTACCCGACATATGACGATGGCCGCGAAGAACGGCCACCGCATCCTCGGTGCTGGATTGCGCGAGCATCATTCGCCGGATAGCGAGACTGGGCAAACCGGCCCCCGCTCGGTCAAGGAGAAGGTCGTTGTTGACGAAGGCCAGACCGTGGCCGTTCATGCCAACCCATCCCAGCGTGCCGGCAGACGCAATCGTCACGAGCCGCTCGTTTTCGTCCTCGTGGATCAGCACAGCGAGGTGTTCGAGGCTATCGACAGGAGCGTCCCAGTTCTGCGCAATGATCGCACCTTGTGGGCCTGTTATGCCTGCCGATGTGCACCCGGTCTGCCCGTCGGCAAAATATTCGAAACACGACAGGAGATAAATATCGAGGGTCGCAAGGCCCGTCGAGAGGGCAATTCCTTCAAGTTCCTCGGTTAGATACGGTGCGATGCCGGATAGCTGCTGAAAGGACTTTGCCGCTTTGGACGTTGCCTTCGACCAGTCGTCGGCGTCGGTGGAACGCTTAAGCCGGGCCAGGGCTGCATGAATTGCCAGCGATAGCTGGGCACCGTGCTGACAGCCTCGCTCCTTCGGATTCCCCGTCAATATAATCAGTGGCAAGGTCTGCGCGCCCATACGGAATATCCCGATAATTCTGCCTTCATCCATATTGTGGATGTTCGGGACGATCTAGTGACTACACCCCTCGATTGTGCGAAAGTTGAGTACATGGCAGCGTGGCATACAGGTGATTCACATTTAGTGGCCGACCGGCCGCGACACGACAGGATATCGGCAATGCAGACTGACGGGCTTGATCACCTGCCACCGCGAAAGCAAGACGAACTGGCTGAAGTCGCCCGTATTCTTTTTGAGGAATTCGACTTGGCTCAAAAGGGGAAGTTGAAGGACGAGCACAAGAAAGCGCACATCCTGAAAATCATCCTCTTCGGCTCTTACGCGCGGGGCGGTTGGGTCGAGGATCTCAAGAGTGGATATCGGTCCGATTATGATCTGCTCGTGGTCGTTAGCGCCCACTTTGCCACGGAGACCAGCGAGTACTGGGAAAACGCCGCGGACCGTTTTGTCCGTGAGCTGACAATTACAAGGCATCTGGAAACACCGGTGAATTTCATCGTTCATTCCCTTCACGATCTCAACGACCAGTTGGCGAGGGGACGCCCATTTTTCGTCGACATCGCTCGTGATGGAATTGCCTTGTACGACGCGCCAGGTCACCCGCTTGCCTCCCCAAGACAATTGTCGGCCGAGGAAACCAGGAACGAGGCGAAACGCCACTTTGAGCAATGGCTCCCCAGTGCGCGTAATTTTTTTAAGCATGCGCAGATCGCAATTGCCGATCGCACTATCAATGAAGCGGCGTTCTTTCTCCATCAAACCGTCGAGCGCCTTTACCACTGCGTTCTTCTGGTTTCGACGTTGTACAGCCCGAAGTCGCATCGCCTTTCGGTGCTCCGTTCGCATGCGGAGCGGGTCGAGCCTCGCCTAATTGATGTCTGGCCGCGCGACAAGAGATCCGCGCGCCGGAGTTTTTCGCGCATTGATCGCGCCTATGTGGAAGCAAGATACTCGCCGCAATATACGATCACCGATGAGGAGCTTGCGTGGGTCGTTCAACGGGTGAAAGCGCTGGAAGAAATTGTTTCGGCTGTTTGTCGCGAAAAACTACAGGAGTGAACCGCGCGCTCAGCAGCATAATCGAGGCTGGGCAACGCGCCGAAGCACGGCGCCCTTTTCAAGGCTTTTTGGAAGAGGATATTGTTTTTGGAACGCCTTCTGACGGACATTCTATTTGAATTTCTCGCGGCGTGCGACGTAGCCGAAAACAAAGCGGATATGGCGGGAGCGGTCAGAAACGTAAGCGAGCAACTTGGCTACGATCATTTTGCTATGACCTTTGTTCCTCTCGCACATGAGAAGCTCGATACGTATTTTATCTGGGAACACTGGCCCCCTGGCTGGCGGGAGCGCTATCTTGAATTGAACTATTTTCATTCCGATCCCGTCGCAACTTTTGTCCGGCAGTCCGATCAGCCGGCAGTGTGGTCCAAACTCATCGACAGACAGCCGCTCAAATCGAAGGCTTGGCGCATTATGGAGGAAGCTGGCGACTTTGGCATGGCCGACGGCGTTACGGTTCCCCTCCACTCGCAAGCGGGACTTACCGGGCTTTTTGCGGTTGCTGGGAAGCGGGAACAAATGACCCCGAACGAGGTCAGGCTTTTTCAGATCGTTGCGTCGAGTGCCCATAACCGGCTGACCGAGCTCGGATCACCGAAATTGGCTCGCTCCTCCCTTACCCATATCACAAGAAGCGAAAGCGAATGTCTGTCCTGGTGCGTGGCGGGAAAGACAGACAAGGAAATCGGAGTGATCACCGGGCGATCGCAACGCACTGTGCAAGCGCACATCTCCAATCTCCAACGAAAGTTATCGGCCGCAAACCGCGCTCAATTGATTGCCGAAGCCTTCCGACGCGGGCTGCAGCGCTAAACATTACGACAATTTACGAATAGATTTTGATTATCGCAGGTTGCATTGTGCATGCGTGCATCCGGAGTCAAAGCCATGTTGCGGATTTTGTACGAACATGAAGATCGCGAATTTATGGAACGCGTATGGTCCTTCCGATATGTGCGCTTTGTCGAGCAACTTGGATGGGCCAACCTGAGGCGCCCAGATTGCCGTGAACGAGATCGATTCGATCACGATCACGCTCTCCATGTCGCCCTCCTGCTTCACGACGAGATCATCGGATATTCGCGCCTACTGCCGACGACGATCTCTTACCTCTCCGCTGAAGTCTCGGGCGCCAAGGTCAATCTCCCCAGCGGACCCGAGATATTCGAGTGGACCCGCTGCGCGACAGCGCTGGACGCACCTTGCGTTGCTGGTGTTGCCGCGTCCGATATATTGATGACAGGCGTACTCGAGTGCTTGCTGCACCTCGGCGCCAAGAGGATCCTTTTTCTAACGCACCCCTCGCTCATCCAAATGATGAGGCGCAGAGGATATCCTGTTGAAATATTAGCAACGTTAGCTGCAGATCACAGCGGGCCTGTTCAGATCGCTTCTGCAGAGGTCTGCTTCAAACTGCTGTGCTTACAACGCAAAGCGTACGGCATAAACGGTTCACTTGTCTCCTGGGGAAATGTTGGAAACTCTTTCCTGAACCTTTGCCCAAAAGCAGCTTAACTGGAGGGCAGTGTTGTGGCCCGTCGCAGCAAATCGCTGATGGAAGCGGCCGGTGCCCGCCGGTTCGTCCTGACAACCGTCAACGTCGAAGCGACGAAATTGCTCAGGGTCGTTGAAGAAATTTGTGATCGTTACCCGCCGGATGGGGACCTGCGTTTCGTACGATATCTTCTAAGAATGGTGGTGCTGGCAACCGGAGAGAAGCATAAGCAGGACGAGATATAACGCCCCATCCGCCGTCTCGTGCAGATGTTAAGATCGAGGTCTTAAAGTTCTTTGCAATTGTGAAACGAATTGATAGAGTACAACTCAGGCGACGTAATCGCCTTGGGGCGTCGAAACCCCATTTGGTTTTTTCTATTCTGTGAGCGACTTCTTCGCGACCCTCATTGGTCGGGGAGCCCGTGGAGAATGCAAGAGGCTTTCGCGCTAAAGTCCATGGGGGCTGTAACCAACGGCTTTTCGAACTCCCCGGCTTCTGATCGCCAGGCAACTGGCCAGCGGGAGCTCTATTGAAATGCAACAGGCTATTTTGGTCAGCGGCCAAGACGTTGATACTAACAACCACAGCACAAGCGGCCGTCACCATTTGGTCGACAAAGAGGTGGGCAGGAGAATAAGAAAGCGGCGCCAACAACTCAGAATATCGCAAACCGCACTTGGCGCGGCCGTTGGCGTTTCTTTCCAGCAGGTTCAGAAATATGAGCGCGGCGCCAACCGCGTCAGTTCGTCTATGCTTTATGAAATGGCGCAAGTGCTCGGGGTCTCGATCGCGTATTTTTTCGACGGCTTATCGACAGCCTTCGCTGTGGACAGTAGCGAACTAGACAGCAAGGCGATCATCCGCGAGGAATTTGTTGCTACAGAGGAGGGGCAACGTCTTGTCGATGCCTTCATGACCGTACCCAAAAAGATGCGGCCAAAATTCATCTCGCTTCTCAACACGTTTGGTGATGACTGAGCACTCGGTTGTGCTTGTCTCGCCGACGAATTTCAGCTGCACGCTGATGCGGCTGAAACGACATCAATTCTCCGCACTTTTCCATTTCGGTCTAAAAATCGCGAGAGGCATCGCCGAAGAGGTGAAGATCGGCTTCCGCATTCATTCGCCGTCGAAACAAGTGGCAGGCAATCAGGCAACCCCACCCTTCTTCGCTCTCGGCCCGTGCGCTCACTTCTGGATAGTCACTTCACTAAATCAGCAATCGCCTTTCGGGTCATGAAAGGCTCGTTGTATTCATCAGCCAATATCACGACTATCCATTCCAAACACGCGGCTTGCAAAAGGGGGCACCGCAGGTTTTTCATTTGGCTGTGAAAAGGTCTTGCGGATCGGTTCTGCCTGACACGCCCGATCGAGACACGCACCTCCAGCGTCGGTATGGGGCTCCAGCAGTTTTCTAAAGCCCGCACGGTCGTGGCCGATCATCGGGCGCTCCTGCCCGGAAATACCCCGCATAAAAAACACCGCTATTTCTTGCCAAATCGCCGCGCCCTTTTCGTGGGCATTAGCCACTTTGGCTGTGCCACATCAAGACCGTGGCGGACAAATCGTGACCCAAGCCCAGGAGGGAATTCAAATGAACATATTTGTCGCCGAGGCTTACGTCGCGACTGCCAACCCACACTATGTCATGGAGAAAATCTGCTCACGGATCCGGGACGTCTTGCTATTCATCGACGTCAAAGGATCTGAACGTTTACTGAGCTTTGAAGACGGGTACGCCGTCATCACGCAAATGAACGCCGGTCTATTCTTTCGAATTTCCGCAAAGACCGTCGTGATTTTCTACGGGATTCGGACACTCCTGGAGGGCGCTCTTCTTATTGCTGACACCGCTACTGACGTAATCGAATGGACGTCCGCAGAGGAGGCGGAATTTTCGCTCCATTCGCAAATGCGGACAGAACGACAAGCGAGACAACATGAGATGCCTTAGCCCCAGCTCAGGCAGCTCGACCCAGCGGTCGCTATATTACTGGACGTCATAGGATGTCGCGCGCTTCGGGCAGGAAGCTCGGAGCGGCCGTCTATTCGGCATGCGCGGTCGGATCGCAATCAACCTGCATACAATTGACGCATGTGGCGATGGCTTTGCCGTTCTCCACGATCACCGCGCCGGAACGGCTGGGCGCTTTGTGCAACATTATCGACTGCGAAACTTATGGCCTGATCGAGAAATGTGCTTCTCCTGCTATGTCGCACCGGCCCTTTCCAGCATGGCCACCATAGATGCATAACCGCGGCTGCGGGCATGCTGAAGCGGCGTGGCGCCGTTATTGTCTCCCAGATTGATGTCAGCACCGGCATCGATGAGAAGCTTCACGATATCGACATGCCGCTGGCCACCATCGCCAAGTATGATTGCCTCGAGGAGTGCGGTCCAACCAAGATTGTTGACGTGATCGACGTTGATGCCTGCCTCGATCAGCGTGCGCACCGTTTCGACGTGCCCGCGTTCGGAGGCGGGAATGAGTGCTGTTCCACCATACCGATTGGTGCTCTTCAGGTCCGCCCCATGGGCGAGCGTCATCTTGAGGATTTCGAGATGGCCGCGCGCGCCTGCATAGAGATAGGGGCTGTCCTTGATCGCATCTTTAGCGTTCACGTCCGCCCCCGCATCGATCAGCGCGCGGGCAACATCGATCCTGTTGGCACGGGTTGCCGCGAGAAGTGCCGTTTCACCATTCGTGCCGCGTGCCTCCAGGTCCGCTCCTGCCTTGATGGCCGCGTAGATGGCGGCCAGATCGCCAGCTGCTGCGGTCTGAAGAATAGAAGTTTCGGCTGCTGCGGTGTGGTGGCCGGGCAATGTTGGTTCGATCACAATTGTTGCTCCTGCAATCACCGCAAAAACACTTAAGCTGAATATCGTTCGACGCATCGGCTGGCTCTCTGCTTCTTCCGCACACGCAAGCAGGATATCGCATTCGGAAAGTAAATGTTGCACTGGCGCCCAGTCGATTTGTGAAATTTCTCAATCTTGACTTTCTACGAGCCTTCGTGGCTGTCGCTGCCAGGGACAGTTTCACCGCTGGAGCCTGGCGACAATGATGCGTGACATACGTGATCGGCGCGCAAAAAATTGCCACGGAATATGGTGCCGCTGGCGATTATGTGCTTGGCGCTAACATCGGCGGATTTGTACGAGGTGCCGAAGCGATGGCTGCGCTCGGCGTTATATCAAATTGAATTTGGGTGACTTTCTGTTCACGAGAACGTTTGTCGTCCAAGATATCGATCGAAAATCAGGGCCTTTGACGCCAAAATTCCTGGCGCTGGCTGCCATGAAACGAAACTTGACTTCCTGGCTTCGGCATCTACGATAGGGTCATGATGCCACTCAACCATCATCCGAGACGGGAGCCTCTACGTCTCAAAGCGGGAATTTAGCCCGGACGGGGTAGCCTCGTTCGGGTATCGCTTTTTCGTATCGCATGCTCCGGCATGTTGACCACATGAGTGCGGCTGATTGGAATGTCCTTCTGACATCACAGCCGATTGAAGGCTAAGAAGCCCGAAATTGCAGGTTCACATGGGATGCTCTCACGAAGGTGCTAGCTGGCACGCTGGCGTGCTCAGCCAATCGCAAATTTCCGAAGCTTTGGGGGAAGACGTTGACGCGCTGAGCGAGCTCCTGGCATATCCGCCTTTCAACCAGTTCGCCCGCCAGGAACACGAGGGCAGCACCCGTTGCCTTACCCTTTCCGCCGCAATGAGAGCAAATCTTGCGATCGCTCATGCGCTTTGGAGACAGGCGAAACTATCGAGCGAAGTCGCTGCCCAGGTCGTGTCCAGCTGCCCGCAAATCGGTGCCTCCGTCGCGGCGATCACCGATTTCGAGCACAATCAAGGTCCTGCGGTTGCTTCGCATTATCATGAGAGACCTGATCCCTTCCGGCTTTTCGATCCCGTAGCCGACGAGATGCTGCCCATGCAGGTGACGGATGAGTATCTGGACCTTGTCGATGACCGGTTTCTTTTGTGGCGCAGGCCTGAAGTCGAGCCGGTGTTGACTGCGGCAAATCTCCACGCGCGTTCACGACGCGTTGCCAGCGACCCGCATGACTGTGTTGCCCGTCAAGAACTCCTGCAGCAATTGGCGGGACTAAATCGATCTGTATGTCACTATCGCGTCTGGCTTGGACGGGTTGCCGACCGGACTTTTCTGCCACAAGCGCACGATAACGGCAAAGATGCTCGCTTACCGAGCTCTGTTTTCGAAAGGCCCTCTTCCGCGGCCTCGACACTGGAGATGAATTACAGGACCAAGATATCTGTCAATATATCCCTGGCTGCACGCATCATGAAACGGCGAGCGCTTGGACTCAGGGTACGCATTGCGAATGCGCCGCGGCCCTGGTGATTTTCCTCCGCATGTTTCGAAACCAGGGCATCACAACTCGGCCCCGTGTTTTCGTCCCCCTTCCCTTTTCACCTCAACGCCGGAATGCCCATGATTAAAACACCATACTATCTGATCGACGCCTCAAAGCTCATCCACAATCTGGAGAAGATTGCCTATGTAAGAGAACAATCCGGCGCCAAGGCACTGTTGGCGTTAAAGTGCTTTGCGACGTGGTCGGTCTTCGACGTCATGTCCCCCTACATGGACGGAACGACGTCGTCGTCCCTGTTCGAGACCCGCCTCGGTCACGAGCAGTTCGGTGGAGAGACACATGCCTACAGTGTCGCCTATGACGACAATGAGATAGACGACGTCATCGCGCATGCCGACAAGATCATCTTCAACTCGATCTCCCAGCTTGATCGCTATGCCGCAAAGGCGGCCGGCATACCCCGCGGCCTGCGTCTCAATCCGCAGGTCAGTTCGTCCAGCTTCGATCTTGCAGATCCAGCCCGGCCGTTCAGCCGGCTGGGCGAATGGGATACCGGCAAGGTCGAGGCGGTCATGGACAAGATCAGCGGGTTCATGATCCACAACAATTGCGAAAACAAGGATTTCGCGCTGTTCGACAGTTTGCTGGCGCAGATCGAAGACAAATTCGGCTCGCTGCTAGGCCGCGTCGATTGGGTGAGCCTTGGCGGCGGCATCCATTTTACTGGAGACGATTACCCGATCGACGCCTTCTGCGCCCGCCTGAAGGCATTTTCGGACCGCCACGGCGTGCAGGTCTATCTGGAGCCCGGCGAAGCCTCGATCACCGGCAGCACGACGCTCGAGGTGACCGTGCTCGATACGCTTTACAATGGCAAGCATCTCGCAATCGTCGACAGCTCGATCGAGGCGCATATGCTCGATCTGCTGATCTATCGCGAGAGCGCCAAGGTCTCGCCGAATGAAGGCCCGCACAGCTACATGATCTGCGGCAAGTCGTGCCTTGCCGGTGATATTTTTGGCGAATTCCGCTTTCCGGCCGAATTGAAGGTTGGTGACCGCATCTCCTTCCAGGATGCCGCCGGCTACACCATGGTCAAGAAAAACTGGTTCAACGGCGTCAAAATGCCGGCGATCGCCATCAAGGACCTCGACGGAAACGTCAGGACGGTCCGCGAATTCACTTACGCGGACTACAAGCAAAGCCTCTCCTGAGGCCATTCAACACACTACCAAGGAGATATCCCCGGAAATGAAAAAGAACGTTCTCATCATCGGCGCCGGAGGCGTGGCTCAGGTTGCGGCACACAAGTGCGCACAGAACAGCGATGTATTGGGAGACATTCACATTGCATCCCGCACGGTGGAGAAATGCCGTAAGATCGTCGAATCCATCCATGAGAAAAAGAGCCTGAAGACGGGCGTGAAACTCGAAGCGCATGCGCTCGACGCAATGGATGTGGAAGCAACGAAGGCTCTCATCATCAGCACCGGATCCAAGATCGTCATCAATGTCGGCTCAGCCTTCGTCAACATGTCGGTGCTGCGCGCCTGCATCGACACGGGCGCGGCCTATCTCGACACGGCGATCCACGAAGACCCCAGCAAGATCTGCGAGATGCCGCCATGGTACGGAAATTATGAATGGAAGCGGGCGGCAGAATGCGAGGAGAAGGGCATTACAGCCATTCTCGGCATCGGCTTTGATCCCGGCGTCGTCAACGCCTATGCGAGGCTCGCAAAGGACGAGTATTTCGACACGATCACCGATATCGATATCATTGACATCAATGCCGGCAGCCATGGCCGATATTTCGCCACCAACTTCGACCCCGAGATCAACTTCCGCGAATTCACAGGAACGGTCTACTCCTGGCAGAAAGGGGCCTGGCAGACGAACAAGATGTTCGAGGTCGGTCAGGAATTCGAACTGCCTGTCGTGGGCAAGCAGAAGGCCTACTTGACCGGTCATGACGAAGTCCACTCGCTGTCCAAGAACATGGATGGTGCGGATGTACGGTTCTGGATGGGTTTCGGCGATCACTACATCAACGTGTTTACCGTGCTGAACAGCCTTGGACTTCTCTCGGAACAACCGGTGAAGACCGCCGAGGGACTTGAGGTCGTGCCGCTCAAGGTCGTCAAGGCCGTACTGCCCGACCCGACGTCCCTCGCCCCGGATTATGCCGGCAAGACCTGCATCGGCGATCTCGTCAAGGGCATGAAGAATGGGGCGGAGCGCGAGATATTCATCTACAACGTCGCGGACCACAGGCAAGCTTTCGAGGAAGTTGGCTCGCAGGGCATTTCCTACACAGCGGGCATCCCGCCGGTCGCTGCCGCAATGCTGGTCGCCACCGGAGAGTGGGATGTCAGAAGGATGGCAAACGTCGAGGAACTGCGCCCTCGGCCGCTGCTTGAACTCCTGCACGGCATGGGGCTTCCGACACGCATACGCGACGAGAGCGGTGATCGCGCTTTAGCGCCGCTTTAAAGGCGGTGAAAGGCGCTCGATTGCCTTAAAGAGAATGACGGGATGATCACCGGTCCAACCGGTGATCATCCCGTGCGTCGCGCCGTGACTTGCAGGTTGCAGTGGTGAACGCCTGCCGAGCCAGGTCAGACCGTTCTTGCGGCTTGCAAGGGAAAGTCAAGTGTCCGCTGCGCCCGAACTGGCTCAGTTCTCGACCGACAGGTTCTTGCCATCCCATCTGAGCAGGAAGACCTCATTGCGGGGCTTGCCTTCGCTGTCTTCCCCACCCACGAGAAGAACGCCGCCGGGCAAGGCAAACGAAGCGCCATAGGCCAAGCCGTGCGGCAGCTTGCCCACCTGCTTCCAGTCGTTGCCACTGAAGGCGTACACCTCGTCGCGCCAGCTTTTTTTCAGGCCCTCATGGGCAAACCACTTCCCCGCTGCAGCATTGGCTTGTGCGCCTCTGAAGTTGGCGCCGCCGGCCACAAGGACGTCATCGCCGGCAACTGCGGCATAGGCACCTGCCACCCCCTCCTGAAGCTCCGACGCGGAAATGGCCGGTAGATCGGCGAGTTTCTGCCAGGAGGCTTCTTTCTCCTTGACCTGCAGCAGCTTGACCTCGGGGGTGCGCAGCCCGGGCTTGATTTCACCGCTCACGACCATGAAGCGGCCGTCGCCTTCGACGACGACTGCGGGATCGCAGTTGGGCAGGAACGGATTGTTGCCCAACGTGCCCCAGCTATTACCGGCCGTGTCGTAGACCAGCACCTCGTCGTTCCAGCGATAATCCTTCGGGTGCATGCCCATGTAGGAATCGACGAGTTTCTTGAAACCCTCTGGGTCCTTGTCCTTATCAATTGCGCCCACGTCGGCCAGATATTTGTCGAACAGATCCTTGTTGTAGCCCCCGACGATCGCAATGCGCCCGTCGCTAAGCGGCACGGCCTTCGCACCCGAAAGGCCGACAGGCGTCTGCGTATCCAGCTTCGACCAAGTGTCGGACTCGGTATCGTAGGCATAGACCGTGTCGAATATGATCGGTGATTTGGCCGAAGCGTCGGCTTTGCCATTGCCGCTGAAGGCAAAGATTTTCTTGCCGGAGACGGCCACCGCCGCGCCATTCACCGCCGGTCCGGCAAAGGCGGCGCGCTTCACCCATCCCTTAGTCGGATCGGCCAGATCGAGCGCATAGAAATCGGCTCCGGCCGAGCCGAGCCCGACATAGGCGGTATCGCCAACACGCGCGGCAACGCCGTTCTTGACGCCGACAGGCAGATCCGGCCAGGTTTCAGCGGCCATGGCCACACCGGCCGATAGCGTTATCGCTGCGACGCTCGTCGTCAGTCGCTTTCCGAAGGTCGATCCAGGCATTCATAGTCTCCTCTCCATTGATTTCAAAGTTTGGGAAAGCACAGCAACCGCCCGTCACCACGATGTGACAGCCATGTCAGCCACACCGACAATGCCGGCATCGGACCCGAGTTCGGCGATGACAAGGTCAGGGACGACAGCCTGCGGATGGACAGCGAGGGCCTCGCGCAGCATTTCGATGAACCCGCCAGCCAGGCCGACGCCGCCACCGATCACGATGCGTTCGGGGTCCGCGACGGCCTGCAGACCGGCAATCGCGACAGCGAGCCGCGCCGCCGCCGCATGCAAAACGTCCCGGGCCCAGCTTTCACCGGCGTGAGCGGCTGTAAAAACCGCGCGAGCATCGCCGTCATGGCCGATACCGCGCGCGGCCTGCGCGATCCCGAACCCGGATGCCAGCGTTTCCAGGCGGATAGAGCCCTCCGCCCCGCTGACTGGAATTTGTCCGAGGCTGCCCGCGATACCTCGTGCGCCGCGATGCAGCCGGCCACCCAGAACGAGACCTCCGCCGATACCGCTGGAGATTGTCAGGAACGCCATGTCGCGGCCCTGTCCTGCGCCGAACCGATATTCGCCCCAGGCAGCCGCCTGTGCGTCATTGACCGCCACAACCCGCATACCGAGCGAAGCGCCGAGCGCGCTGGCCAGGGTAAATCCGTGTGGGATGGCCAGCGTCCCGGGGTTGAGCGCCGACCAGACGCCGCCGTCGATGCGGCCGGTCACCGCTGCGGCGGCGCGATCGTAACGGCCGCCCCAGCCACTGGCGAGGCCGGCCATAGCCGCCAGCCAGCTTTCGCTGCCCACATCCGCCGGTGTCGGTATGACACGGCGCTCGATGACGATTCTTCCCTGCACCAGTGCGGCGATGGTCTTGGTTCCGCCGATGTCAAAGGCGAGCACGGCCGGGATCGGCCGGGCCGCCGTCGCGACAGCCTGCCGGAACCAATCCGTAATGTGCTCCGGGCGCGTGATCGCCGAACCGACGACCACAGCGCCAGCACCTGCCCGGATTGCTGCACCGGCCATCTCGGGGCTGTTGTAGCGCCCTTCCGCAAACACCGGCGCGCCCAACACGGCGCAGAGCCGCACGAGGTCGAGGTCCGGCTCCTTCGGCGTCGGAGCATCACTGGCATAGCCCGACATGGTGGTTCCGACGATGTCGGCCCCAGCTGCGAGTGCGCTGCGGGCTTCCGCTTGCGTAGAAATATCGGCCATCGCCACCCGGCCGCGCCGCTTTATCTCGCCGAGCAACTCGCCGACTGGCACCGGACGTGGCCTGTCAGTGGCATCGACCGCAACGATAGCGGCGCCCGCCTCGCAAAGATCGATGACATCACTCAGTAATGGCGTGATGCGCACCGAACTGTCTTTAAGGTCGCGCTTGACGAGACCGATAACGGGTAACGCACTTGCCTGCACGACTGCGGCGACGTTGGCGCTCCCTTCGATGCGCAGCCCGGCCGCCCCTGCGGCTTCGGCAGCGCGCGCATAGGCAACGACCGTTGCAACATTGTCAAACGGGCCATCGGGAACCGGCTGGCAGGAGACGATGAGCTTGCCCCGCAAGCCTTCGAGAATATTTCGTTCGCCGCTCACAACGGACCTCCCCTATTCAAGTGGCTGGTAATCGGAGCTTGCCCATTGATGTTTCGACCAGAGCAAACAGCCGCTGCTATTCTCTCAAACGCGTTTTCCTATTCGCGAAGGCGCGCGTTTCAGATATCTCCTGACAGGACCAGCTATTGGTGATTTCAATATCCGATTGACAGATATCCTACAAGTGGATAAATGTGGCGACACTGTCTTTTCGGAGTCAAAAAGGCAACCGGAGACGAACATGAACGTGAAGTCGATTAAGCCCCTGAAGCGAGCCCCTCTCCTGCACGTGTCCGTTCAGGAGAGCCTGCGCGCCTATATCGAAGACAATCACCTCGATGCAGGCGCACCGCTACCGCCCGAAGGTGAACTCGCCACCCAGCTGGGTGTGAGCCGCAACTCGGTGCGCGAGGGCATCAAGGCCCTGGAATCGGTCGGCGTGTTGGAATCGCGCCGCGGCATTGGTGTTTTCGTCAAGGCGTTTTCGTTTGAACCGTTGCTGGAAAACCTTGCTTATGGCTTGGGCGGCGCACTCAAGCAGATTGAAGAAGTTATCATCATCCGCCGCACCCTTGAGGTCGGGCTGATCGAGCAGACCATTGCGCTTATCGGACCAAGCGACATCCGGGAGTTGCGCGAAACCTGCGACAAGATGAAAGCTCGCGCCGAGCGCGGCGAGAGTTTCCCCGACGAAGACCGGTACTTCCACCAGTTACTTTTCCGCTGCCAGAAGAACGAGGTGTTGTTGCGCCTGATCGAGGTCTTCTGGTTGGCTTTCTACAAGGCGTCCGACTTCGTCAATCTCGAGAATGCGGACCCAATGCAAACCTGGCGCGACCATGCTGCGATCGTCGACGCGGTCGAAGCTCGGGATCTCGCGGCCGCCAAGGACCGGCTCGACAACCATTATGCCGGAATCAATCGCGTGATCGCCGGCAACAAGACAACCACACCTGTAGGGAGGACTACATGAACTTGAAAACCACGATTTCGGCGCTCGCATTGTCGGCGGCGCTTTTCGGCGGCTTGGCCGCCACGGCCGTGCCAGCCCTCGCCGAGGGCGGCACGATTTCCGGCGGGTTCGATGTCGGTCCGGGCGGTTTCCAGGGTAATTTCAACCCGCTCGCAGCAACCAGCGGCTTCACATGGCTCGTGACCTATTTCGAACCGTTGGTTATCTACGACGGCAAACTCGAAAAGATCATCGGCGATCTGGCCGAATCTTACGAAGCAAGCGCCGACCAGAAGGCCTATACCTTCAAGCTCGCCGAAACCAAGTGGCACGACGGCAAGCCCTTCACCTCCAAGGACGTCAAATTCACCCTCGATCTGGCCAAGAACGACAAGGCAGGCTCTGTTTTTGCCGCCCGTCTTGGCGCTATCGAATCTGTCGAGACCCCGGACGATCGCACGGTCGTGATCAAACTTTCTGCGGCAACACCGAGCATTCTCGACACGCTGACCAAGGTTATGATGCTGCCCGAGCATGCGCTGGCCTCCATCCCAGTCGAACAGATAGCCAAGAATGCCTGGTGGTCGGCCTCGCCGATCGGCACCGGCCCGTTCAAGTTCACCAAGTATGTTGCCGACCAGTATGTCGAGCTCGCGGCCAATCCCGACTATCGCGGCGGCAAGCCTGCTGCAGAGAAGCTGATCAACCGCTATTTCGCCAATCCTGCTGCAGCCATCGCCGCTTTGCGCTCAGGCGAAATTCAGTTCACGTATGTCGATTCCAACGACGTCTCGACATTCAACAACGACAACGCCTTCCGGGTGATCGAGGGCGATTCCTATGTCGTCAACTATGTCGGCTTCAACCAGGAAGTGGCACTGTGGAAGGATTTGAAGGTCCGTCAGGCTTTCATGCATGCCATCGACCGTGACGCCATCATCAAGAGCCTTTATGGCGGCGCCGCCAAGCCGGCAAACTGCGTCTATGTCGCCGATCGCCTTGTGCCGCAGGGCATCGACGCCTACGGCTACGATCCCGAGAAGGCCAAACAACTGCTGGCTGAAGCAGGATGGGACAAGATCAACGGCGACAAGCCGATCACGATCCTGACCTACTACACATCACCACTGGCGACCAACGTGCTTGCCGCCATGCAGGCAATGCTCGCCCAGGTCGGCATCAACATCGTGCCGCGTGCGGTCGATACCCCAACCTACAACTCGGTTGTCTACCAGCAGGAGGGTAACGCCGGCGAGTTCCCGCTGATTTATGCAGGCCTGCAGAACGGCCCCGATGCATCCAACATCAACATCGGCCTGAACGAGAAACAGATTCCTCCGGCAGGCGCCAACCTCATGCGCATCCGCATGCCGGACGTAACCAACGCCCTCGACGCCGCTCTTGCGGAAACCGACGCGGACAAGCGCGATGCCCGTTATCAGGATGTGTGCAAGGCGACGAACGCCAACCTGCCCTGGGGCACCATGTGGGTCGCCAACCGCTACGGCGTGGTCTCCGCGACGCTGAAGGACTTCGTATGGACGCCCGCACCCGCCGGCGGCCCCTATCAGGCCCTCCCTGAAAAGTGGTCGATCGCCGAATAGGCCAATTTCCTCCCCGGGGGTGGCCATCACATCGGTCACCCCATTTTTTGGAAACTTCCGCAACTCCTGGAAAGGGTGCTGGTCTCCTATGCTTCGCTACTGTCTCCATCGCCTTTTAATCGGGCTCGGCATGCTGCTCGCGCTGACCGTACTGATCTTCGTGCTGTTGCAACTGACGCCCGGCGACCCGATCGACGCCTATATCGATCCCAATGTCGCCATGTCGAAGGAGGCGATGGATGCCTTGCGTGCGCAGCTCGGTCTTAATCAGCCCTTGCCCGCACAGTACCTGGCCTGGCTCTCCCAAGCTGTCCAGGGCAATCTAGGCCATTCGCTGCAACGTTTCAACGAGACCGTCGCAGGCCTGATCGTATCTCGCATCGGCCCCACCCTGCTGCTCATGGGCGCTGGGCTTGTTATTGCCATTGTCATCGGCATCGCCAGCGGCATCATCAGCGCTGTGCGCCGCAATACGCTGCCGGACTATTCCTTTTCGGTGCTCGCTCTGCTTGGCATATCGAGCCCGGCGTTCCTGACCGCGCTCTTGGGTCTCTACGTCTTTTCCGTGCGGTTGAAATGGACGCCTTCGGGGGGCATGCTGACACCTGCGACCGACTTCTCGATCGGTGATCTGTTGCACCACCTGATCCTGCCGGCAACCGTGCTTTCGATCGGCCATGCGGCGTTGATCATGCGGTACATGCGCGCTTCGATGCTGGAGGTCCTCAACCAGGACTACGTGCGCACGGCGCGGGCGAAGGGCGTCAAGGAGTTCTGGGTCGTCACCAAGCATGCGTTGCGCAACGCGCTTTTGCCGGTCGTCACTCTTATCGGCTCGACCATCGGGCTTGCCGTCGGAGGCGCCATCTTCATCGAAAGTGTCTTCAACTGGCCGGGCATGGGACTGCTGCTCATCAGCGCCGTCGAAACCCGCGACTATCCCGTCATCATGGGCGCGACGCTGGTCATCGGTGCCTGCGTTATCGTCGTCAACATCCTGACCGACCTTGCCTACGCGGTCATCGATCCACGCATCGAGGTGGTCTGATATGAGCCTGTTTACACTCTCTTCCTCCGGCCCGCTGGCACGTGCGACCAGCCGCTTTACCCATAACAACGCAGCACTGTTCGGCATCGTGCTGCTGCTTCCTCTGCTGCTTGCAGTCCTGACCTATCCGCTTTGGCTGCCCTACAGGCCCAACGATATCGATCTGCTGGCCATGAATGCCGGGCCGTCTCTCAAGCACTGGTTCGGCACCGATGGAGTCGGGCGCGATGTGCTCGCCCGCACCCTCGAAGGCGGCCGCATTTCGCTTCTGGTTGCAGTTTCCTCTGTTGTCCTGTCGACGGCCATCGGCTTTCTCGTCGGTGCGATTTCGGCCTTTGGCGGCCGCTGGGCCGATGCTTTTGCCATGCGCTCGGTCGATCTCGCCATGACGCTGCCGCCGGTCATTTTCCTGCTGGTGCTGGCCTCCATCGTCGGCTCCGGCATCTGGTCGACTGTTGTCGTCATAGCATTGCTGTCGTGGCCGGTGCTGTCGCGCATGATCCGCGCCCGTCTGCTGGAATTGCGCGAGCGTGAATTTGTCATGGCTTCGCGCGGCATGGGGGCTGGCATTGGCCATCTGCTTTTTCGCCACGGCCTGCCCAACTCGATCGACATCCTGGTCGTCTACGCCACCCTTCAGGTTGCCAACGCGATCCTGCTGGAGGCCGGGCTGTCTTTCCTCGGTCTGGGCGTGCCACCCCCGGCCGCGAGCTGGGGCAATATGCTCAATGCGGCGCGCTCGACGGCGGTCCTGGAGCAATTCCCCTGGCAATGGCTGTTCCCCGGCGGGGCCCTCGTGCTCGCTGTCCTTGCCATCAACTTCATCGGCGACGGTCTAAGGGATGCCTTCGACCCCCGCTCCGAACTCAACTAACCTTAAAAGAGAAGCAATCATGTCCAAATTCTTCGGTGTCGTTCCTCCCGTCGTCATCCCTCTCAACGAAGATTTCTCGGTCGACTACGCCTCCTACACCCGTGTCCTCGAATATCTGATCGACAATGGTTGCCACGGCCTGTTCGCCCTTGGATCGACCAGCGAGGTGGTGTTCTACGACGACGCAGAACGCCGCAAGATCCTTGAGCACACCGTCAAGATCGCCAACGGCCGCGTGCCCGTCATTGCCGGCGTCATCGACCCGACAACCGACCGCGTCATCCGCCATGCCCGCACGGCCAAGGATGTTGGCGTCGATGCGGTGGTCGCCACCGCTCCCTTCTACACCCTGACCAACCAGGCCGAGACGATCGAGCACTTCCGCGCCATCCGCACCGAAGTCGATGTCCCGCTCATCGCCTATGACATCCCGGTCTGTGTCCACACCAAGCTGTCGCGTCAGACCGTAACAACCCTGGCCAATGAAGGCACGATCATCGGCCTGAAGGATTCGTCCGGCGATGACGGCAATTTCCGCTACGCGCTGAACGATCTTGCCGACAACAAGGATGTGTTTCTGATGACGGGCTCGGAGATCGTCGTCGACAGCGCCCTGCACATGGGTGCACATGGCGTCGTCCCGGGCCTCGCCAATGTCGATCCCGCGGGCTACGTGCGCCTGTGGAACCACGCCCAGAGCGGCGACTGGGAGGCCGCCCGCAAGGAGCAGGAACGTCTGTGCCGCCTGTTCGAGATCGTCTGGGTTGCCGCAGGCCGCGTCAGTGGCGGCGCCACTGGCGTCGGCGGGTTCAAGACTGCCATGCGCAGTCTGGGCGTCATCTCCACCAACGTCATGGCGCGCCCGCGCGCGCCGCTCAACGACGCCGAGGCGCGCAAGGTCGATGAGATCCTGCGCTCCGTCGGCCTACTTAGCTGAGGATACCGATGACACCCGAACCCATTCTCGAGATCAAGGGCCTTAAAACAGTCTTTCGCACCCGCGCCCGGGAGATCACCGCTGTCAACGGCATCGATCTCGTCATCCATCCCGGCGAGACGGTGGCGCTGGTCGGCGAGTCGGGTTCGGGCAAATCGGTGACCAGCCTGTCGGTCATGCGACTGCTGGCCCGCAAGGTCGGTTTGATCGACGCAGGCTCAGTCCTCTTTCGCGGCAAGGACGGCAACGTCAAGGACCTAGCCGCGCTCGACGAAGAAGAGATGCGCCATGTCCGCGGCAACGACATCGGCATGGTCTTCCAGGAGCCGATGACGAGCCTCAACCCGGTCTACACGATCGGCGACCAGATTTCCGAATCGCTGCGCGTCCATCGCGGTACCGGCAGACGCGCGGCCCTAGAAGCCGCGGTCGGCCTCTTGGAAAAGGTGGGCATTCCCGATGCCCGCCGCCGCGCGAGCCAGTATCCCCATGAGTTGTCGGGCGGCATGCGCCAACGCGCCACCATCGCCATGGCGCTCGCCTGTAACCCGACGCTTCTGATCGCCGACGAGCCGACAACCGCGCTTGACGTTACGATCCAGGCGCAGATTCTCGATCTGATGCAGACGCTGCAGCGCGAGCGCGGCATGGGCATGCTGTTCGTCACCCACAATCTCGGCGTGGTTGCCGAGATCGCCCACCGGGTCGCAGTCATGTATGCAGGCCGCATCGTCGAGAGTGGCCCCGTCGCAGAAGTCTTCCGTGACCCGCGCCACCCCTACACGATGGGTTTGCTCAGATCGATGCCTCGCCTCGGTACGGCAACCGAGATGAAACGCAGCGGCAAGACGTTGCCCGCCATTCCCGGCATGGTGCCGAGCCTGGCCGAGATGCCAGCCGGCTGTGCCTTTGCTCCCCGGTGTGCCTTCGCCACTGATGCCTGTCGCGCCGCGATGCCCGAGCTTGTGGCCGTCAATGCAGGCCATGGCACCCGCTGCATCCGCTGGCAGGAGATCGCCGCATGACCGCCACCCCCCTTCTATCTGTTCGCGGCCTCGCCAAGCACTACCAGACGCGCGGCGCCACGTTGAAAATCCTGGACAATATCTCCTTCGACATCGCCAAGGGCGAAGTGGTCGGTCTCGTCGGCGAATCCGGCAGTGGCAAGACCACCATCGGCCGCTCCGTGTTGCGGCTCATCGAACCAACTTCGGGCGAGGTCGTCTTCGACGGCACGGACCTGACCAGATTGTCGCCCGGAGCGATGCGACGTCAGCGCCCGCGCATGCAATACATTTTCCAGGATCCCTATGCCTCGCTGTCACCGCGCATGACAATCGGCGAGGTTTTGACCGAGGGCCTGAAAATCCAGGGCATCGGGACCAAAGCCGAGCGGCTCGATCGGGCAAAAAAAGCGCTGGAGCAAGTCGAGCTGCCACCGGACGCCATCGACCGCTACGCCCACGAATTCTCGGGCGGCCAACGCCAGCGTATCGGAATTGCCCGGGCATTGACGCTTGCTCCTGACTTCATCGTCGCAGACGAGCCGGTCTCGGCTCTCGACGTTTCGATCCAGGCACAGGTGGTCAATCTGCTGCGCGACCTGCAGCAGCGGCTCGGGCTGACCATGCTGTTCATCTCGCACGATCTCGCTGTTGTCGAGTATATCTGCGACCGCGTCATCGTTCTCTACCTCGGTCGGATCATGGAGATCGCCACCGCCGAAGATCTTTATGCCCGGCCGCAGCATCCCTACACGCGGGCGCTGATGTCGGCGATCCCATCCACCGATCCCGGCGCCAGGACGACGCGCCAGATCCTGAAGGGAGATATTCCAAGCCCGGCCAACCCGCCAAGTGGCTGCGTCTTCCGCACGCGGTGTCCCAAGGCGCTCGACGCCTGCGCCGCAGCTGTGCCGCAGCTCCGCGAGGTGGCAAAGGGACATTTCAAGGCGTGCATCCGCGATGATTTGATAGACTGAACCGTGCAAGCAGAGACTCGTTGTTGAACAAACTTCCAAACGAAATCGTTCGCGAAACGCATGAGACACCAGCAACTGTCAGGCGACTAGTCCAGCGCCACATCACGGGTATTGGCAAGGCTGGGCAATGTATCTCGGGCACGCCGCCGCCGCTCGCCGCGCCTTCGAGCGGCTCTTCCGACCATGCTGTGGATTACCAGTGCTGTCAAACAGGTGCCGCCCAGTCTGATCCACCACGGTCCAATGCTGGCGAACGCTCGGCGACCCATTTCTTCAATACCATGAACCAGTTCCGCAATTACGAATGGATGGGCGCTCATTCGCCTTTCGGTCATTTGGGACTTGGAGTTGCGCGCTGTCCAACCTGCCCACTGTAGTGCCCTTCCCCCACGCAAGCGCGGACCAACCAACGGAATGGAAACCGGGTCGAAACAAGCAAAGCGTCAGTGCCGGCCTTTCGCGCGGTCTGTAGAGTGATATTGTCGCCATAGTTGCGTGTGAGCGGCGCCTGCCCCTTGCACTTTTACCGGCGGCAGCGGAGACTCCGGCTATAGAATCTCGAATTTCAGGCTAATTTATAAGGCGTCCCTCTTGATCAACCCCGACCAGCTCGATCATCTTCCAGCAAAAAAGCAACGCGAACTGGCCCGCGTCGTGAAGCTCATCTTTGATGAATTCGAAGATGCCCAGAAGACCAAACTGTCGGACAAGGCCAGATCCGGCCGCATCCTGAAGCTGATCCTGTTCGGGTCATATTCGCGTGGCGACTGGGTCGAGGACCGTGTGAGCGGCTATCGCTCGGACTATGATCTGCTTGCGGTGGTGAATTCGGAGGCATTTGCCGAAACCAACGAGGTGTGGCTGACAATCGACGAGCACCTGACACGCGAATATGCAGTCACCCGGCATTTGGAAACGCCTGCCAAGGTGATTGCCCACAGTCTCGCCGACGTCAACGACAAGCTAGGCCGCGGCCTGCCTTTCTTCATCGATATCGCCCGCGACGGCATTGTGCTGTATGAAACGCCCGGCCATCCGTTGACCGAGCCGAAGCCACTGACGCCGGATGCCGCGCGGCAGGAAGCACAGAAGCACTTTGATCAGTGGCACAGGTTATCGGAAGATGCGCTTGCATTCGCCGAATTCGGCCTCGCCACGGACCGATGGCGTGACGGCGCCTTCATGCTGCACCAGGCGACCGAACGGGCTTATCACTGCGCCTTGCTCGTTCTCACCCTCTACTCTCCCAAGTCGCATCGTTTGAGTGTGCTCAGAACGCACGCGGAACGGGTTGCACCCCGGTTGATCGAGGCCTGGCCAATCGATACGAAATTCGCGCGGCGATGTTTTTCCCGGCTTGATCGCGCCTATGTCGATGCCCGCTATTCGGCACACTATGTGATCACTGCAGAAGAACTGGCCTGGCTGGTGGAGCGCATCAAGATCTTACAGCGTCTGGTGCAGGTTGTTTGTATCGAGCAGCTGGAAAATAAAGGGCACAATTAGGAACTTGTACCGCTTTATACCAACCTTCATTGATGCTGACTCTCGGGGTTCCCAAAAGCCGACGAATCTGAATCGATAGCGCAAACAGGAGGTTTGCGATGGGTTCAGCAATTTCTTTGCGATCAGACTTTGGTGGGGACGGGCTGCGGATTCTGGCCCGACAGACAAAGGATGCCGACCAGGCGCGGCGGCTCCTGGCGCTTGCATCGATCTATGATGGCGGCTCTCGCGCTGATGCTGCGCGGCTCGGCAGCGTCACGGTGCAGATCGTGCGCGACTGGGTGGTGCGGTTCAACGCGCGCGGTCCCGATGGGCTGATCAACGGCAAGGCTCCGGGCAAGCCGTCACTGTTGAACGAAGATCAGCGCACGGCCTTGGCGCAAGCCATTGAGCGAGGCCCTACACCCTATCTCGACGGCGTCGTGCGCTGGCGTTTGTGTGATCTGGCCCAGTGGCTTTGGGAGGAATTCCGTGTCTCGGTGAGTGAGCAGACTTTGGGCCGCGAAGTGCGCTCGATGGGCTACCGCAAACTCTCGGCTCGCCCGAGACATCATGCGCAGGATGCCGAGGCAGCCGAGGCGTTTAAAAAAACTTCCCCGCCGCAGTGGCAGAGGTCGCCGTCGGTCCCGCCAAGGGCAAGGTGATCGAAATCTGGTTTCAGGACGAAGCGCGTATTGGGCAGAAGAACAAGATCACCCGCCGCTGGGCCAGGCGTGGATCAAGGCCATCCGCACCGCACGACCAGCGAACCCGCTCGGCCTATATCTTCGGCGCGATCTGCCCCAAACACGGCAAGGCCGCCGCTCTCGTCATGCCTTGGTGCGATACCCATGCCATGAACCAACATCTGATCGAAATCTCTCGAAACGTCGCCGACAATGGGCACGCCATTCTGATCATGGACCAGGCAGGATGGCACATGTCCAACAACTTGGCCGTCCCCGAAAACATCACCATCCTGCCATTGCCGCCGAAGTCGCCGGAGCTCAACCCGGTCGAAAACCTCTGGCACTTCATGCGAGACAACTGGCTCTCAAACCGCGTCTTCAAATCCTCTTATGTTCGTTGTCAAGTGGTCTAGGTATGGCTGTGTCCCTTCCATCAGTAATGATGAAGCCGTGTACGATAAAGCTGATATAGAAAGTTGGAGGCAGGGCTTTCGACGACGGTTGGCATACTCTTATGCGCGGGTTGTTTACCGCATTTCCGTAGGTTCGTCTGGGGCTGCCTCTGTCTACGATCGGGCATGAGCTCAACGCTTGCCACGTGGATTTGTCGAGGATTCCCCCACCGGGGCTCTGCCCCCAAGTTTATACATCAGCAGATGTATACGAATGCTGATTCGCTGCTTCCTTTCATGTGTTGGGTTTGGCGTTGATCATGCTTATGCGGCGGGAGCGACCTCTTGACCGATAGCCCACAGGAACGCCGCCATTTCCCGAGCGATCGCGATGATGGCGACTGCCTTGAGCTTCCCCGCACCGATAAGTTGACGGTAGCGTGCGCATAGCCGGATCTGAGCTTTCCAGGCGATTTCGCGTACCGGCCTTGGCAGCCCCTCCAGTCTTGCCTGAATGGCCCGACTTACCCGGGCCGGGTATCGATACGTCCACGCGCCCTCGATCAAAACACGGCGGGCCCGCGTACTTCCCGCCTTGGTGATACCCTTTCGTTTCACACGTTCGCCCGTCGAGCTCTCGGACGGCACAAGCCCCAGATACGCCATCAGCTGCGGAGCCGTTTCGAAGCGCCTGACGTCGCCGATTTCAACCACGAAAGTCACCGCAGTGAGGAGCGCGACGCCGCGCATCGCCTGATAGGCTTCGACGACTGGCGCCATCGACCAGGAGGCCACAGTCGCAGCGACCTGTTTGGTCAGCCGCTCTACCCGGACCTCGGCGTCTTCGATGGCCTGAATGTATTCTGCCAGAACGATGTGGTGGGCGGGATGGGTGAACGACAGCTCTGCCAACCATCGCCGATGGATTTGTGTCCAAGGCGAGCGGCCGCTGTAAATATGACCGCGACGCAGCAGAAAAGCCTGCAACTGCTGGCGGGATTTCTTCAGGGCTTCGTTTGCAGCCTCACGAGCCCGGACCAGATCGCGGATCGCCTCATGGGTCTCGTCTGGAACCCAAACTCCCGTCAGTTCCCCCGCC
Source organism: Rhizobium sp. Root1334 (assembly GCF_001426665.1). Taxonomy (GTDB): domain Bacteria; phylum Pseudomonadota; class Alphaproteobacteria; order Rhizobiales; family Rhizobiaceae; genus Pararhizobium. The sequence continues at coordinate 278,561 of NZ_LMEY01000006.1, forward strand.
CGGTGCAATCGCGCCAGGCTCACTGCGTCGCGCCGATTGGTCTTGACCCGATCGCCCGATCGCTTGGGAATGAGCGATGGCGCAACAACCTCGCAAGCATGGCCAAGCTCAATGATCTGCCGATAAAGCTCGTATCCGGTCGGCCCCGCTTCGTAGCAGAAATGCAACCGCGAAGCTCGCTTCGCGAGCTTCTCCACCATCGAGGCGACCGATCCCGGGTCCGACAAGATGTCTCCGTAAAACCTCACCTCACCGTTACGACCGCCGTCGGCGACCGCCACTGAGATCTTCAATTTCGATGTATCCATTCCGATGAAAAGTTCGCTATCCTTATCCACGGTCCGTCCTCGCTTAAGCATGGGGCTCGGTACCGGCCCGTCCGGTGCGACCGCCGTTTCATGCTTACTACGAAGGCGGATACGAGGATATCGTCGACCACTGCTGCCACGCTTGGCGAACACTGCAGGACCGACCTTGGAAGATCATGTCCATCGGTAAGCGGCAATGGGCTCATAGGTTCTGATCAATGAGGGTTGGTATAAGAAGTGAGGCGAACTAGATGACCACTTCGCCCGATCGCAGTCCCGAGCTTGCCAACAATCCGATCAGCGTTGCCATCGTCCGTCCCCTGAGAGGGATGTCTGGCGAAATGCGGGCGCATGCGTCGATGAGCGACGCCAACTCTGACTCGCTGAGGATACGCGGGGGCGGAATCGCCCTGGATCTGGGGAAGACTCTCCGCTCCAAGGCCTCGGTTTGGGCGTCATAGACGCCGAGAAACTCGTAGAATCGGCGGAGCACGCCGTGACGAGTGGCGCGGCTGTTGGCAGCGCCGTCAAACGACAGGACGAAATCCAGCGCCATCGTCCGGGTGGCGGGCGCATCGAACTGAGCGCACTCAACGTAGCGGACGAAAGCCCGCAACGTGCCGGCTTGTTTGCTGAAGGCGTAGCCGAGGGAGTGGCGCAGTTCGATGTAACGCTCGGCTTTCTCGCCGATGAATCGGGCAAAGGCGGTCATGCCACGCCTCCCGGAAAGGGGAGTGCGACCTCGGCGAGCTGCGAGGCCGCAACCTTTACGTACAGCGCCGTTGTGTTGATGCTCCGGTGCCCAAGAAGATCGGCGACCTCGTTGATCGGTATTCGCTGCCTGACGAGCTGGGTGGCAAGGCTGTGGCGCAGGAGATGCGCACCTCCGACCCGCCCAAGTTCGACCCCACCATGCCGCAACCGCTTTCGCACGATTCTCGAAACAGGCGACGCGCACTTGAACGGTCCCACGGGCGGCGTGAAGGACAGGAATAGATACGGACTATCCACCTTTGGTCGAGCGCCCAGGATGTAGTCGGCGAGCGCGGCGCCGGTCTCCTCGAGGAGTGGCGCCACCCGATCACGCTTGCCCTTGGTGCGCCGGACAAAAACCTCGCCAGCGCGCCAGTTGATATCCTGCAGCCGAATGGCGCGCAGCTCGCCGTTGCGAATGCCCGTGGTAGCGAGTAGCAGCAGGACGGCCCGATCGCGGATATCGACCGGCGTCGTTGCGCTGATCGCATCGATTGCGCGCCGAACGTCATCCCATGCAAGGCGCGGCGGCAAATGCGCCAAACGCCAATAGGGCGTCCTTGGGACGACGCGGGCGAGATCTTGGTGATGGTGGCCAGCCCAATATAAAAACCGAAGAAATGTTCGAATGTGAGTAGTCGCTGCCGTGCGGCTACCGGAGGTCGCCGATAGCGACAGGCGATGTTCGACAGCAGCGAGGACGTGCTCAGCCGACAACGCCTCGAGGGTTTGGCCGGGATGGTGATGGCGGAACCAATCCAGAAAGCGGCGGCCACCCAGAAGAACGCCTTCGCGGGTATTCGGCTCCAGGCCCCGTACCTTATGCAAATAGTCCGAAAAGGAGGCCAGAAGCGGAGCATCCGGATCATCCTCTTTACTAGAAACGGAAAAAATGAACCGCTCTGGAGCCACTCGCCGTGCGTGTCCCAGCGCCGACACTGCCCCAATGCGCGGAGAATCCGCAGTAAACGTGCGCAAATAGCTATCGACGACATCTTGATGGATCGGAATCGGACCGAAGCGCGTCCCGGCAAACTGGCTGAAGCGCGCAATCCGGCTCAGATAGATCTTGGCCGACGCTCGCTTGTAACCAAGCGTGAAGAAATGCTCCGCGAGGCGATCCATCTCATCGCCGAGCGCACCACTACGCAGGCGCTTGAGCACCCCACCATACGAAAAATAAAACTCGAGCATGTTGCCCCCCGGGATAAAGGCGCAGGGGAATCCCGCGCCCATCCGAAAGGTACGAAATATTATGTGGTGAAGGATTCCAGACTTGGAAGGTCCCAGCTGGCGACATGTCGGCTCCGCCACATAATCTCGCCCGACACATAAGAAAGGATCGAGACCGCCATCCCTGACCAAAGCCATCAACGAAGCCGCTCCCTTGCGAAAGTCGACCGGTTGGCAGGAGACGTAAACGACAACGCCAGNGAAAGGATCGAGACCGCCATCCCTGACCAAAGCCATCAACGAAGCCGCTCCCTTGCGAAAGTCGACCGGTTGGCAGGAGACGTAAACGACAACGCCAGACGCAATCATGCCTTGCGCACCGCCCGGAGGATCTTGGCAAGATGATCCGGCTCGATATCTCCGGCCACACGCACCACGACGTCACCCATGACGATCTCCACCGGCGCGCGAAACTAACCCTTTCATTAGCCTCTTTCGAAAGGGGCACCACCGATCCCGAGGCCAATGCCTTGCGACGCCAGCCGTAAAGCTGCGAGGGATCKAGCCCCTCAGCGCGGGCGATCGCTGATACATTCGCCCCCGGCAGCAATGTCTCCGCAATCAGCCGAGCCTTCTCAGCATCCGACCAATCTCGTGGCGTGCGCCWCGTCCGTATTGGTGTCGCCGTCAGAACCTCAAAGGCACGAGCCTGATTCACACTGTCGCTCATAGGTTTCTCCGCATGATTCATGCCGAAGATGAGCGATCTTGCGTTACCGCGCTACGTGGGGTGGCCTACCCGCTTAC
>NZ_LMEY01000007.1 GCF_001426665.1 Rhizobium sp. Root1334
CGGTCATCGGTGGTGTCCTTCAGGTTGGTTCTAAGCAACCCGACCCTACCGGAAATCACCGATGGCTATGAAATCCAGCTACACCACTCCCTGGGACACGATCAAGGAAACCGCCGGCGGCTTCACGGTGCTGTCGATTTTGGACCGTTTCGTCGCCAGTTCAGGGCTCGACGAACATCTGTTTCGGCTGCTCAGTCTCCGAGCTTTTAAAATCAATGGTTGTGCGCACCGTCTGGACGCGCACACGCGGAAGCTCGCAACGAGCAAGGGAGTCAGTTTCTCGACCTCGTGGCGCAGCGCAAGGCCCAGGAAAGATTAAGGCGATGTCTAACACATTGATGCAACCCCCAGCCCCGAGTACGGCGAAACCCTGGCTGCATTCCTACCCTCCGGGCATGCCTAGCCATATCGATTCACTGCCTTTCAAGTCAATCGGTGAACTTTTCGCACACTCATGCGAAAAATATGCCGAACATCCCGCCTTCACCTGTATGGACAAAACGCTGACTTTCAGGGACCTCGATGTTGGTTTCCACTCAGAACTGAGCCGGTTAGACGCATAAGGGGGTGCGGACGAAAACTTGGACCACCAAGGAGGTAGTTCATGTATTCCTACGCAGACAGACTTCGAGCCGTTGAGCTTTATATCCGGCTTGGCAAGCGACTCAACTCGACCATTCGACAGTTGGGTTATCCCACCAAGAATGCGCTGAGGGGCTGGTACCGCGAGTACGTACAGGATCTCGACCTGCGTGTTCAGTCAGTAGCCCGAGCGCCAAAATATTCCGAGGCTCAGAGGCAAGCGGCACTTGAGCACTTTCGCACCCATGATCGCTGCATCTCTGCGACGATGAGGGCACTTGGCTATCCTGGACGAGGGACTCTAACCGCATGGGTCCGAGAGGCCTTTCCAGAGACACGAACATCGATGGTCGGTCGATCGTGGCACCCTGGCTATTCCAGGGAGGTCCGGCAAGCGGGGGTCATCGGACTATGCAGTGGAGATGAAAGCGCTCAACAGGTGGCTGACCGGCTGGGCGTCTCAAGGCCTACATTGTACAGCTGGAAAGACCAGCTTCTCGGTCATGAGGCCCCTTCATCTATGAAACGCCGCAAAGCCAACTCTAAAGTGCCAGAACATGAGGAACTCGAGCGCCAGCTTGAAGCCCTCCAGCGTGATGTCCGCCAGTTGCAACTCGAGCATGATCTCCTGAAGAAGGCCAACGAACTCCTAAAAAAAGGCCTGGGCGTCGATCTGCAGATCCTGAGTAATCGGGAGAAGACACAGCTGATTGACGCCCTTAAGGAAGTTTACCGCTTGCCAGAACTGCTCGCCCAGCTGCGAATTGCCCGAAGCTCCTACTTTTACCATCGCACACGCATGTGTCTGGCAGACAAGTATGCCGCCGTCCGCCACAGCCTCGCGAAAATCTTTGAAGCGAACAGACGTTGCTACGGCTATCGGAGACTACAGGCGTCGCTGGCAAGGCAGAGCGTGATAATCTCGGAAAAGGTTGTCCAGCGCTTGATGAAGCAGGAGTTACTGGTCGTTGCCAGACCGCGTCGACGGCGTTTTGGATCATATCTGGGAGAAATCAGTCCGGCACCCGAGAACCTGATCAATCGCGACTTCCATGCAAAAGCGCCGAATGTGAAATGGCTGACAGACATCACCGAGTTCCAGATCCCAGCCGGGAAGGTGTACCTTTCGCCTATCATCGACTGCTTCGATGGCATGGTCATCAGTTGGTCGATTGGAACGCAACCAGATGCGGACCTGGTCAATACCATGCTGGATGCAGCCATTGAGACCATGACTAACGGCGAGGAACGACCAATCGTCCATTCCGATCGCGGAGCTCACTATCGCTGGCCCGGCTGGCTCGCACGGATCAGCGAAGCAAAACTGGTTCGCTCGATGTCTCGAAAGGGCTGCTCACAAGACAACGCAGCGTGCGAAGGATTCTTCGGCCGGTTGAAAACCGAACTCTTCTATCCACGAGACTGGAAGACCATCACAATCGAACAGTTCGTCGCCGAGGTAGATGCCTATATTCGCTGGTACAATGAGAAGCGTATCAAGATATCGCTGGGATCGCTCAGCCCAGTCGAATATCGTAAGAGCCTCGGCCTAAACTTATGAAGCAGTCCAACTTTTTATCCGCATCCCCACCGGCTCAGTTCCGCGTGAAAACCAACACACGGCCTTCGAGGAGAAACTCACGCAATCTCGGTAGCAGATGCAGTTGCACAAAGACAGGCCGTCGGCGTAGTTGGCTGCTTGCGCGGCTTATCTGAGGATCCTACTGACTATCCGCATCTCAGCCCGCTGATCGGCACCTCACATCTTCAACGCATCGACAACAACCTTGAAAGCAGGCGAGTTTTGCCGTCTGCTTGGATAAAACAGGTAAGCATACACGGCTATTGGCATCGAATGCCTTGAATAGATCTGGATTGACCCCCAGTGAATTCTGCCAGGACGGAGCATTAGCACGTACAGTTGCCTCGGTTTCTGACTCGACTTTGATGCCTCCCGGTGCTTGATTGCGGCCCGGAGGACAGATCATGACATACGAGTGGGATGAAGCCCGCGCACGAAAAATGCGATTGATCAAACTGGCATCTGTATGGGCATTGACGGCGTCAGCCGTCAGCGCACCTATTGCGCTGCTTTTGACAGCATCTCCACTATAGTCGTGTCGCCGGGGTGCTCACGGCCACACCTTATAGATGCGCGTGTCGATCGCAGAGATCGCGGTTTCCACCGCCAGCGGCCGTCGTCAGCCAGTCGCGACACCGTAGCAGTGACGAAGGAACTGATGCGTTTGAAGACACGACAACCACTCATTCTCACAGCGCGCATACCGGAGACCGATCTGGCGCCTTTCGATCGGTTGCGTCAGATCTATTTTCCGCCGGACCGGAATTTTCTCCGTGCCCATCTGACGATGTTTCACCGTCTTCCTGGGGAATACACGGGCCGGATTATGGAGCAGCTTGCCGACATCGCCGGTGGAAGCGTGACAATCGAAGCCGAAGTCACCGGTGTTCAAAATCTTGGCGCTGGTGTTGCCTTTATGATCGACAGCCTCGAACTTCACGAGCTTCGCGCGCAGCTGAAGGCCGCTTTCCTGCCATGGCTCGGGCCGCAGGACATGCAGATTTGGCGGCCCCACATTACGATCCAGAACAAGGTCTCGAACCTTGCGGCCGACGATCTGCATCGCCAGCTCCTTTCGACGTTTGAACCGCACCCTATCAAAGTCATCGGTGTCGATCTCTGGCAATATCTGAACGGCCCCTGGAAGCATGAGAACTCGGCCATGTTCAAAACAGACGTTTGAAACCGGGCATCGGCATCGGTGCCCTTTAGTGTGAGCTCCGTTCCGCTAGCCGCTTACGTCAGCGGTCGAACCGCTCCAGCATTTTCTTCAATTTAGCATTCTGCAGTCGCAACTTTTGCGCCAGCTGACCGCGGAGATTTTTGATTTCGTCGTCCAAACTCGTTTCATCGGATTTGGCCGAAACGGCGGCAGTTGTCTCTGCACAACCAATCGCTCCGATGTCCCTTGCACGACCTCTTCGCTTACCCGGCGCAGATTTGACGGGCTCTTCAGGTTTCGAAAGGACAGCGGGACCGCCAATGCCTGGAGCCGCCAACGCCGGGTCGGAGGCGCCGTCGCCCTCCGCCACGCCTTTAATGCTCGCGTCGGTTTGCTCCAGCGGTTCCGGCTCTTCGGGCGCCGAAGCTGATGGCAAGGCGGGTGGCGTGTCAGCTATTGGCTGATCCGTTGGGTTGATGGTCTCATCAATAGACGTTTCTGCCGGTCCCGCGCCCAGTAAATCTTTTAGCTACTCGCCTTCTAGCGGGTTGTCGCCCTGCCTTTGCTGGCGTGGAGACGACACAAGTCGGACAAGAACTTCCAGGGAGACGCCATGACTTCGACCTCGCGTGGTTATCCCGCATGCAGGGTGCGAGCCGACATCCAGCAGCAAGCATGACTGCCACCAGGATACTCACCTCTCAGTCTGCGACCGGCCGCCCGACAGATATCAATCGAGCTTGAGCCGTTTGCGAAGATCAGCGTTTTCGGCCCGAAGCTTTTCCGCCAGAAGCGTACGAAGCCTTTGGTTTTCTTCTTCCAGTTGCAAAAGATCCGCCATCTCGTCGCTTGCTGTAACCGGTCCGGCAGGTGCAGTTTGCTCCGCCTTTGGCGTGCGTTTCACTGGTGCACGCTTTGCGGGCGCAGCCTCCTCCGTTGGCCTTGCCTTGCGTCCCCGCGTTTGCTTTGCAGGAGGCGCAAACTCTGTCGCAGTATCAACAGAGGCGATTGCCCGCTTCGCACGCGGTTTGCGCTCTTTCTTTGGTACGACAGGCGTTTCCGCAACGGCCGGTGCATCATCAGGTGTGATCGTATTGATTTCGTCGGCCATCGTCGTCTCCTCTTTGACTGCCACACTTGTCGGCCGCCCGAGGGTCACTGTCAACAACGGCACCGCCGTGTCAGGTTTTACCTCATGAAGTTCGTGGGCGGGTGGACGTGTGATGTTACTATCCGCCGCGAAGGCCATTGCCTCTTCTTCCAAATCAAGTGCCACCGCCTTGAGATCCATGTTGCCCCAGATCGAGTTTGGTTTGGCATCCGGTTTTCGCCGGCTGGATTTATATTCGACGGCAAAACTGCGTTCGTTTTTTTTCAATTCTGGGAGCCTTGCGTAGACGTGGGACAGCGGCATGTTCGGTGTCACTGCAAATCCTGGAAATAGCGAATGCCGGCACTTTCGTCCAGCCAATCATTGTTTAGGCGCTGTTGTCACGAATGCAGCTCGTTCACGATAGACGCCTTGAACGGAATCAAACCGGTTGACTCCATTCTTTGGTTAAGTCTTTGATTTTTCAGCTGCGCCACACCGGTACGCCGCACTGAATTATGGAACTATAGCTAGCGAGCTGGTAGTCGTGTCCGCCAGGTCCTGCACTTTATCCGCTAAGTTACGGTTCGGGAGAATTGCTGCGATGGAGCTTCACCCCATGCTGGATTGCTCGACGCTGTTGTGCCAACATTTCTTTTTAGAGGCGACATCAATCGCGCGAGGCAAGGCAAGGGTCAAGCAAAACATGCTTGCTATCTTGAATCGCCATGCCACCGCGGACGGTCACGACCTCGCCGACACGCATTCCGTTGTCAGAATACGTCACACACAACACACGGATGCCCGGCAAAGAGCAGATGCCGATATACCAGAGCACTCCGTCTGTATCCACGATCGTCAAAGGGCCGGTTGCCCACAGATCGACCCGTTGATAACTTTCAGCCTGAAAATTCAGAATTGTTCCGCTTAAATTCGCGCAAGTCGCAATTTCCTGGGGTGTCCCTTCTGGATATGTCAGACCAGGTCTACCGGGGTAAAGATCGTCTTGGGCCACGGCCAGTGATGCGCAAGACAACAGGGCGACGACATGTAAAACCAGGCGTTCCATACTTTATCCTCTCATGGACAATTACGTGAGATCGGCCGTGAACGCGTGAGTTCAGGGCCGTTAGTAAGATTGGCCCGGAGGCGCATCAAATGAGGGCAACTCCCCGAGCATTGGAAGAATGCGGCTGAACACCGCGCTGCCAGTCGGCACGGCGTTCCATCCAGATGTGCGAAAACCATGGGTTTCCGGCAGCCCCTTTGGCTCGTCCAGAAGTGTCAGCACCAGGAATCTAGGGGCGTCGGCAGGAACTACTCCCATAAAGGAGGTGATGTTCAGGGTCTTTGAATACCTGCCGTCGACGACTTTCTCTGCCGTGCCGGTCTTACCGCCTATCAGGTATCCGGATACCCTACCGTTTCGAGCGGAGCCTACGTCGGCATTCAGCTTGAAAAGGTAGCGCATGGCCTTCGTCGTTCCAGCCTTGACAAGGTCCGTGCCGAGGAGACGGGGAGCCAGGGCTGACATCTTGATGAAAGTGGGTCGGATGAGCTTTCCACCGTTGACCAGGGCAGCGACGCCGACACTCGCCTGTAGCGGTGTGACCGCAATACCGTGACCGAAAGAGGCGGTCGCCGTTTCGATGTCGTTCCAGCGCTTCGGAAGGATCGGAGTGGCTGTTTCCGGCAGTTCCGTCCGAAGGGTTTCCATCTGTCCAAATTGCTGCAGAAAGCGCCGGTGAGTTTCTCTCCCGATGTCCAGGGCCATCTTCGCCATCGAGATGTTCGACGAGTAGATGAATGCCTCTGGAAGAGACAAGGGCCTGTACTTGCCTTGGAAGTCGTGAATCCGCGCGCGACCGAAAGCGAGTGGCTTACTGGCATCAATCACCGAATGGATCGAGTATCGGCCAGAGTCGATCGCCATGGCGGTGGTCAGCGCTTTGAACGTTGAACCCATTTCAAAATTTGCCGCGGCAACTCGATTGATGCGATCGGGCTTAAGCGCCGCCGAGGGAGCGTTCGGGTCGAAGTCGGGCAAGGATGCGAGGGCAAAAACCTCTCCGGTCTCGACCTGAAGCACGAGCCCCGCCGCCGCCTTGGCTGAATATTTCTCGATCGCCTTTTTCAATTCGGACTCGAGTGCATGCTGCACGCGGATATCGATCGTGGTAACAACGGGCTCCAACGCATCAGCCGAGGTGTCCATGCCGCTTGAACGAAGGTCCGCCAGTCCTTCTGTCTCCATCCACTTCTCAAGCCCCGAGATACCAATGTTATCAACATTCACGGCGCCAAGCACATGTGCTGCCAGTGCTCCGTTGGGGTAGAACCGCTTTGTCTCACTCCGGAAACTGACCGCTGGGACGCCGGCGTCCCACAACGCCTGTTCTTCGAGCGGCGTTATCTGCCGCTTGATCCAAGCAAAGTGCGCTCTTGTGGCAAGTTTGTCATAGAGCTGACGATGGTCGAGGTCCGGGAACACGGAGGTGATGCGCTCGACTGCGTCGTCGATATCGACGATCAGCCTCGGTATTGCGAAAGCGCTGGTGATCGGGAGATCCATCGCCAAGATCGCACCATTTCTGTCCACAATTGCGGGACGGCTGTTCGCGACAACCTTCGGCACAGTGGCTAACAAGGGAGGCTCCAGGAGGCCGAGGAAGGTGAGACGTGCAAGCATGAGTAGAAAGAGGCCCAGGAATGCCGCCATGATCAGCAGGAGCCTGCGATTTCGGCTCTGGCCGCTCGACTGCGGCCTTGATCGCAAGGTGCGGCGCATCTCAATACAGACCGCCGGTGCTGCGCATCAGCCGGTCAAGCAACTCATCGTCAAATCTTCCTGACGATGAACCGACTATGGGGTCTGCCGTATCAGCAATCACGTCGCACGGGGCCACGCAGGGGCCTGTTCCCGGCTTGAAGACTTCCAAAACTGAGCCCGATTGCTCTTCTGTCGCCGTTCCGTTTCGCCGGTCGATACGGTGAAGGATCATACCGTCCGGCCGATGGAACGTGCCTCTCTTCCAGTCAGCGAGCGCTGTTTTCATATAGTCGATGAATACAGGCGCAGCCAGCCCCCCTCCAGTCTCGCCCGAGCCCATAGGGGTCGGCGTATCGTAGCCCATGAAGACACCGGTCACAAAATCCGGCGTATAGCCGACGAACCAGACGTCCTTTTCATCGTTTGTCGTCCCCGTCTTTCCCGCGAGCGGTACCCCGAGGACGTTAACACTCCTCGCTGTGCCACGCTGGACCACGCCTTGCAGCATCGAGGTGATCTGGTAGGCAGTCATCGGGTCGAGCACATAGTCCTTGTCGTCAACCACAGTGGGTTCAGGCTGCCCATTCCAATGCGCAGTGTTGCAGCCATCGCAGCGTCTTTCGTCCTGCTTGAAAATCGTCTGTCCGTCGCGACTTTGAATACGGTCGACGAACGATGGAAGCACCTCGCGGCCACCGTTGGCGAAGACGGCATAAGCCGCTACCAACCGCATCAGTGTGGTTTCACCCGCGCCAAGTGACATCGGAAGATATTCTTTCAGATCATCATAGAGGCCAAAGCGCTCGCCGTAGTGCGCCACGACATCCATTCCCACAGCGCGCGCAAGTCGTACCGTCATCTGATTGCGACTGTTTTCCAATCCTGTCCTGAGCGTAGATGCACCGCCCGAACGACCGTCATAATTTTTGGGACGCCACACTCTGCCTGCGCCGTCGGAAATGGCTAAGGGTGCATCGAGCACCAAGGTCGCGGGGGTGTAACCAGCGTCAAGCGCAGCCGCGTAGACAAACGGTTTGAACGATGAGCCTGGCTGACGGAAAGCCTGGGTCGCGCGGTTGAATTGTGATTGAGAATAAGAGAAACCACCGGCCATCGCCACGATCCGACCGGTCCTTGCCTCCATAGAGACCAGCGCACCTTGAACCTGTGGCGGCTGGCGTACGCGATACCCATCTTCAGTCTTCTCGACATAGACGACATCGCCCACCGAAAAGACGTCGGACGCGTTCTTGGCACATCGTCTTTTGCCTTTCTGCGGGGTGCAAAGAGCCCAACCGAGCGATTTTAGATCCATCTCGATTGGAGTTTCATTGACGACATCCGAAGTTAGAACCACACCATTCGCATCGACCCGTGTCACAAGGGTCAGGCGCCACTCGGGCACATCAACCAGAGGCGCAATCTTTCTTGAGGCGGATGGCCATTCGGCATTGTTCGCCAGATGGGTCAGCGGCCCGCGATAGCCTTTGGCCTGATCGTACTCAACCAGCCCCCTCTGTAACGCGCTCATCGCCGCACGTTGAAACACAGGGTTCAAGCTTGTCCGTATGCTGAATCCGGCACGATAAAGTTCAACCTCACCATACTTGGTCAGCAGGAACCTGCGAACTTCCTCTGTGAAGTATTCCGCTTTTTCAACTGTGGGGAGATTTTCGCTGAGAACGACCTCCAACGGCTCCGCCATGGCCCGAAGCGCGTCTGCTTTGGTAATAAAGCTGTTCGCCAACATCTGCTCTATCACCCAGTTCCGACGTGCAATTGCTCGGTCTCGGGCCTTGACCGGATGGTAGTTGTTCGGGCCCTTCGGGAGCGCCGCCAGATAAGCGGCCTCAGCGATGTCGAGTTCGGCCACGCCCTTGCCGAAGTAGCTCAACGCCGCCTGTGCCACCCCATAGCTTCCGGCGCCCAAGTAGATATCGTTGAGGTAGAGTTCGAGCAGTTGATCCTTGGTGAAGGCTTGGCTCATGCGAACAGCCAGCAGCACTTCCTTCAGCTTGCGCTCAAGCGTCCGGGCATTCGTCAGCAGGAAGTTCTTGGCTATCTGCTGTGTGATCGTCGAGGCCCCGATGAGGCGATCACCGCTCAAGCTATTTTCGATGTTCGACAGGAAGGCCTGTCCAATGCTGAGCGGATCGACACCCGAATGACTGTAAAAGTTCTTGTCCTCGGCAGCGAGAAATGCGCCTCTCACACGCAGCGGCACAGCCTCGATCGGCATGAAAAGACGCTTCTGGTGGGCAAATTCCGCCAGAATTGTTCCATCCCCAGCGTAGAGCCGTGAGGTGACGGAGGGATGCCAGTTGGCAAGCATCGTATGGTCGGGAAGCTCGGCGCTAAAATTCGCGATCAAGACGTAAAGCATCACTGCAAGCACGAGCCCGAGATTGATTGCGGCACTCAAAATTCCTCCCAGAAGCTTCATTCCGTACTCCATCTACATCCGGCCCGCTCTCCATGAGCCAAGTCATGGGACAGCCGAAAGCAAGCCTCTCTTCTCGTGAGAAGCCCGATTTTTCTTGGCGACCTGATCGTTCCGCCGAGTTCTTGTTGCGACCTGCTATTTCAATGATGGTGTGATATAGGGGTTGATACCTCCGCACAAACGACGTTATTTAGGATCAGATACAAATTTAATTTGGGTCACCATGGTCCGTCCGCATCTGCCACTCAACGCGCTTCGCGCCTTCGAAGCATCCGCAAGGCATTTGAGTTTTACCCGGGCGGCGATTGAGCTCTCGGTAACGCAGGCTGCCGTCAGCCATCAGGTCAAGATTCTCGAAGACCGCTTGAAAGTCAGCCTCTTCAAGCGCATCTCGAGAGGTCTGATGGTAACCGCAGAAGGCGAGGCGCTTCTGCCAGTGGTGCGCGATTCATTCGACCGCATGGCCGATATGCTCGAGCGCTTCGAGGGCGGTTACGTGCGGGAGGTCCTCACCGTCGGCGTCATCGGAACATTCGCGGTAGGTTGGCTATTGCCACGTCTTGCTGACTTTCAACTACACCACCCGCAGATCGAACTGCGACTATCCACCAACAACAATCGCGTGGACATCGCAGCTGAGGGCTTGGATTTCGCGATCAGGTTCGGGAGCGGCGCCTGGCACAATATCGAAGCCGAACACCTGTTTGATGCACCGCTCTCTGCGATCTGCATTCCTGAAATGGCAAAGAAACTGAAACGCCCGGAAGACCTTTTCAGGAATGTTCTTCTGAGGTCCTATCGCGCAGATGAGTGGACCGGATGGTTTGCAGCGGCCGGCGTGACTGGAGAGCCGCCGATCGCAAGCGGCATAATGTTCGACTCGTCCCTCGCCATGATCGAGGCGGCACTGCAAGGCGCAGGCGTCGCACTCGCGCCGCCACTGATGTTCCAGCGGCAACTGACAATGGGTTCGCTGCAGCAGCCTTTCGATGTTTTCGTGTCGCGTGGGAGCTATTGGCTCACATCGCAAAAATCCCGGAGCGGAACGCCTGCAATGTCAGCGTTCAGGAAGTGGCTCCTGGACGCGGCGATCCCCCTCGCGATGCAATCAACCGGAAAGCAACGCGCTAAAACGGGTTTGAGCTAGGCATTAAAAAAATTGGGGGTTGTCGTCAGCGGACGTCGGCTCCCCTTTTTCCGACCTGGCCTCTCCGGCACCGGAAGTACGGGCCGTTTTCAGGTTACCAGAACTGTGGGACTTCTATTGCATAGCCCTATCGTCGGCCGAGCGTGTTGACAGCGAGGACCCCGCCCAGAGCCAATGCGCCACCGAGAAGCGTTCTGGTTTCAGGCGTCTCGCCGAGGCCGGCCCAAGCGAAAAACATGGCACATGGCGGAATGAGATAGAGAAACTGGCCGGCTCGCGCCGCACCAAAATGTTTGAGCGCATATGTCCAGCACGACTGACCGATGGCCGCCGGCGCGACGGCAAGAAAAACAACCGCGCCAACAGTTGCCTGTGAGGCGGCGGCAAGCTGCTCGAGCCCTGCGGGAAGCCATGGGCACAGCGCAACGGTTCCAGCAAGTACAACCGCAGCCGTTACGGACAGAGGGTTGTGGCGAGCGAGGAGCGGCCGTTGCAGAACCGAATAGGTTGCCGCACTCGCCGCTGCCCCCACAATCAGTATCGTTCCCGCGCCAAACACCAGACCTCCGGGCTGGCCCGAAGCGATGACGGCAACACCAGAGAGTGCAAGGAGTGCGCCGCACCAGGCCCAGGCACTGAACCGCTCTTTCAGGAAAACAACCGCGAGCCCAACCATGAAGAGGGGCTGTGTGTTGACGATAAAGCTGGCCGCCCCCGCAGAGACCGAAGCCTGCCCCAGGTTCAAGAGCATGTTGTATGCGGCAATGCCGAGCACGCCGCATATCAGAATCACAAAGAGGTCGCGCGTGGGAAAACGGAACTGGCGCTGCCACAGCAGCCATCCGAGAGCGAGGAACGAAGCGAGCGCAAAACGGACACTCGCCATGGGGAGAGGTTCCAACTCGCGCAGCGAAATGCCGATGGCCGCGAACGAGGCCGACCAATTGATAATCGTTCCAGCGACCGCGAGGGCGGGTAAGAGTGTTGTCTGGGTGGGAAGCTTTATTGTCTGGGTCATGACCGAGTTTTGCCACATCGGATGCTGTTGACATATGGCGCCCATCGATATTCTGTTGTGCGCATGGATCACAGCTTGCCAAGCCTCGACGCTTTCGCAGCCGTACTGCACGCGGCCGAAACGGGATCATTCTCCGCTGCTGCCAATGCGCTCGACATCACCCATGGGGCGATCAGTCGCCGGATCGCCCTCGTGGAGGCTTGGGCCGGCTTCCGGATCTTCGAGCGGCACGGACGCGGCGTGCGGCTGACGGAAGCGGGGCAAGACATCGCCGCACAGGTGGAAACCCTTCTTCTCCAGTTTCGCGACATCGGACTTGCGGGGCCGCGCGGCGCAGACATGCCAATTGTGCGCACTGGGGTCATCAACTCCTTCGCGCGGCTTTGGATGATACCGAATTTGATGCGGCTCGAAGGCGACCCCAAGGACCTGCACATCCTTCTCGACATCGATTCACGGCTGATGCCCTTGGCAACCGACCGTATCGCAATCCGCTACGGAGCTGGCCCCTGGCCCGCGAGCCGGTCAATCCCACTCGCGCGAGAGATGTTCAGGCCCTACGCCTCGGCGGGTCTCGCCGCAACGTTACCCGCAGATCTAAATCCCAAAACCATCCTATCCTACCCTTTGATCCATGACCAGTATGATGACGGCTGGCCAATGTGGCTGGATTTGCCGCGCCTGGCGGTCCGTCCTCTGGACAGACACCTGCCCGGCTACGATCTGACATTGCTTGCTGCGGCCGAGGGATTGGGTATTGCTTTGGTGCGCGCACCTTACGGCGATCACGCGTGCAGAAGGCTTGGCCTTCTACCCGTCGCAGAACGCAGGGTCGTGAATCCCAAGATGTTTCACATCGTGGTGCACAATGGGCGCTTGTCCAAAGCCACTCAGAGACTAGCCGACCGCATCGAAAAATTGTTTTCCGCCGACGCCAGTGTTCGAGAGGCGACGTTCAGGTGAATCCACCTGGCCAGAGTGCAAAACCCGATTTTCATGAGGGATGTAGTTATGAGTGATCTGTGCTCTGAGAGCGGCGGTGAGAAAGTCTGCCAGGGTAGAGGCGGGATAGTCCTGCTGCGCTGGAATAAAACCCAGCCACCTATATACCCTTCTGCGACGAATGCAGGAGGGCCCGGGATCTACACCGTGGAACGTTATCTGAAGGTGCGACTGGCTTTCTCGGAAAGGATGAGCCGGCGTCATCCTGGGCAAGGGCTGCCAGGCCTTCTATTCCTTTGCGCATGTCCGTGATCTCACACGCAAGATAGACCCGAACGCCGGTCCCAGGCCCGATCATGCTGCTTCCACCGCCCGAATAAGCTGCGTCAGTGCGGCCGTATCGACCGCGCTGCCGAAGCGCAGGATGCGACCGCGGCTCAATCGCAATTCGATCATCCCGGAGCGGCTCTCCCTGCATTCCTGAACATCGGTCTGTACAGAATTCATATCGATGGGAACAAACAATGCATTCGCAGACGCCGACAGCAGCCCCTTCTTTTTGAGTTCGCCACGCCAGGTGTAGATCTGCTGACGCGTTACATCGTACCGGTGAGCAACCTCTGTGATCGTGGCTCCCGCAACCCCAACCGACATGACAATCGCGAGCTTCTCATCATCGCGCCATCGACGCCGCCGCTCTTGCCCAAGAATTTCAACCCGCATCGCAATCCCCGCATAAGACACGTCGCTAACGACGTCGTTACACACGTGTCTTAGGCTATCAGGGCGTTAAGCGGCAGGCGGTGCCAATCGGGCGGTTACGATATTGCGGCAGGCAGTGTTTTAGATGTCGGATGACGCGGCCGCCGCTAGACTTCGATCCCGGTGAGCAAAGGCAATGCCGGCGCCGTGCCGCTATCGACCGGCTGGGTCTTGGGCCTGCGCACGGAGGACTTACTCTTCCTCGCTTTCGACGGCGGGTCGTCAGGCGCTGTCAGTTCGAGTTGCTCGACGCCCGGCGACAAGGTCTCGGCAGCCGACTGCACCCTGTCGGTGTTAAGAGATGTGGGCGCCGGCTCCGTCACGGCGTGCTCCGTTGACACGACAACAGTCCGTGGTTTCGGGCTGGGGGATTTTGGGACTGCCCGTTGCAGCGGGACGTCGGGCTCGACATAGCGGGAATAGCGAATCATCGGCTGTGAGCCTCCATAATGTTCACTAATCGTTCTCATTTGGAGACGAGAGTGTCAACGCGATAAGTTGGGTCAATGACCGGCGAGCAATCGCTCCTGCGCTATCTTTCGACAGCGGGAGGGACTCTAAGCCCGCAGCCAAACAAGCCGCACTGGCTTCTCCGCACTCGTTGGACCACTATGGACGAAGATACTCAATCGTTGGGGACCAGCATGTCGTCAAGTTTCGTTCGCCAGCGCCGGGTATTTTTTCTGCTTGCCGCTACGTCAGCCATTGTTGCCTTCACCGTTCCGAGTGTTCAGGCGGCCGACAGCGCGTGTAGCGCTCGAGGCGCCGACACCGTCAGGCAAGCTTACCCCGCGGCGAAACAAGTTTCCGAACGGGAAATCAAGCTTGGAGTCCAGACCATCGGGCTACCGGCAGATTTGGGCGACAATCCTCATGAACTGATCTGCAAGACGTGGCCCGCCCGCCCCGAGCTCACGCTTTTCGCAGTACCTCTCATGACGAGCCAATCCGAGGACGGAAACGAAGGAGATATCGAACTGCTCGTTGTCGAAAGCGACGATCTCAAGCTGAAGCACCGGCTGCGCCTTCCAGACCTTCTCACCGACGATGCCGTCTTCGTCTCAGGCGTGGCTTTTGACACCGCATACTATCGCCTTTCAGAGAGCGAGATTGCCTTCGGATTGCGCATTGAACGGCGCGGAAGTTCGAGCCCCAATCCGTTTGGCGAGACAGTCCTGTGGCTCTTTGTCATAGACAACAACGAACTGAAACCTGTGCTCGATAACATTGTGGTCGCAGGGCACCAGGGCGAATGGGATACCAATTGCGCTGGGGAATTCCAGACCATCGAGCGCACGCTCGCCATGGGGCGCCTTCAACCAAACCGCCGTTCCGATATCCTCGTCTCGGAGAAGAAAACAAAGACTATCAGCACGTTGGGCCCGGACGGAGAGTGTGTGGACGATAAAGACGCGATCACAACTGTCCGTCGTCTGCGCTTCGAGGGGACTGCTTATCAGGTGCCGGAAAACCTCAAACGAATCGACTAAATGCACCGCGGGCTCGCGAAATCACCGAGCCGGTACGTGCATTTTACGGTCACGTAGTGCACCAAAACCGCACCACCCGTCGCCGCTAATAAAAGACCGATAATGTTGCATTATCAATGGCTTATCGGTACCCAGTCATTTGGGTCTAGCGCACTTGCCGGGCGAGCGATCGCGCGATATCCACAATGTCATTTCGTGACGTCGTAGGGTCCTCGGCGTTCCAAGCAATACCCAGCCCAATCCGGAAGTCAACGCCCCTCACCTTCCGGAGTGCAAGGTTGCGGTTTGGAAGATCGCCAGTCCATTCCGGCGCAAAGCCGATCCCGAGCCCTGCGGAGACCAGCGAAACCAGGGAAAAAGTGTCGTCGCAGGTGTAAGCGATGTTCCGTGTCAGATCATACTCGGCGAACTTTTCGGCAAAATATCTCTCGGTGTAGGATAGGTTTTGCCGCGAGAAGGAAATAATCTTCGCTCGCTGCCCTGTTGCGCTTGTCCGCGGCAGAGCCGAACGAGCGGGTGCGGAAGATGCTGGTGTTCGCTGTGGAACAGACGATCTGGGGGTTCTCGATCCTCAACCGCTACAGCCCGACCCACTTTTCGCAGGTTAACCGCAACCTCAACGGCGTCTACTACATCGCCTCGCAGCATGCGGAATGCAGCCCTTGGTATAACCTAGAAGGAAAGTTCTCGCGACTCGTTAGCGCATTTCGCCTGTTTGCACCGAAGTCACACGATGCGTTTGTGACCGTGGGGACAGCCGCACACCTGCCGGTGTCAGCCGCCTCCGTGGATTACGTGTTTACTGATCCACCGTTCGGGGAAAACATTTACTACGCTGATCTCAACTTTCTTGTGGAAGCTTGGCACGGTGTGACTACCGCAGCATCAGCTGAGGCTATCGTGGACTCGGCAAAGGAGAAGGACCTTCCTTGGTATGAAGGTGCCATGCAGGCCTGCTTCGCGGAATACTTTCGCGTTCTAAAGCCTGGTCGGTGGATGACAGTCGTTTTTTCGAACAGCCGGGCGTCCGTGTGGAACGCGATCCAAGTCGCGCTTCAGCAAGCAGGCTTCGTCGTTGCGGAGGTTACGGCGTTGGACAAGACGCAGGGTAGCTACCGTCAGGTTACGTCCGCAAACGCTGTGAAACAGGATCTTGTCGTCTCGTGCTACAAGCCAAATGGCGGGCTAGAGGACCGGTTCGAAGCGCGCGGGTTGACTGACGACACTGCGTGGGACTTCATCCGCACCCATCTGAAGAATCTGGCTGTGGTCAAGCGGAGCAAGGTCGGCGGGATCGAGATGGTCGCGGAGCGCGATGCACGACGATTATTCGACCGGATGGTCGCCTGGTTCGTGCGCCACAACACGCCCGTGCCGTTGTCCAGCGCCGAGTTCCAGGCCGGGCTCGCCGAGCGCTTCCCTGAGCGCGATAGCATGTTCTTCCTGCCCAACCAGATCGACGAGTACGACAGGGCGCGCATGCAGGCAGGGGATCCACCGCAGCGCGACCTGTTCGTTGACGACGAGCGCACCGCGATCGACTGGCTCACCGACTTTCTAAAGGCCAAACCCTCGACCTATCAGGAGGTGCACCCTGACTTCACTCAAAAGACGGGCGCTGGTTGGAGGAAGCACGAGACCAAGCCGGAACTGCTTCGACTCCTCGACGAGAATTTCCTAAAATTTGACGGCAATGGCCCTGTGCCGTCGCAGATCCATGCCTACCTGTCGTCAAACTGGAAAGAGCTGCGCAACCTCGACAAGGACGCCCCGCAGTTGGTCGAGAAGGCGCGTAATCGCTGGTTCGTGCCCGACCCTAACAAGCAACATGACGTCGAGGCCCGCCGCGAGAAGTCGCTGCTGCGCGAGTTCGACATCTACAAGGCTCACAAGGGCAAAAAGATGAGGGAGATCCGGCTGGAGGTGATGCGGGTCGGGTTCAAGGCGGCGTGGGCGGCCAAGGACTACCGCACTATCATCGACGTATCGGCAAAAGTGCCCGATGAAGTGTGGCAGGAGGACGAGCGTCTAATGATGCTGCACAGCATGGCCGAGACTCGACTCGAGGCTGAGCGGTGAGCGCCATCGTCGCGTCGGGCGCCCAACGCGGCGACTGGCTGTGGCATGGTCCTCTTGGTGCCGTCCAGGTAATTGACCGGCTGGAGAGCTGGGGCGTGCACTCGCTCCGAGTGTGGTCACCCGCGTCGGGCACGGTTACCCAGATCGATGAAGCCGCGGCCGAGCCAGTCGCCGCCCGCGCACCCACTTTAAACACCATCGTGCACCGGGCCGCCGCGGCACGCGTGCAGGAGGCGCTCGCCACCGAGGTCCTGCTCGCACCTATGCGATCAAGCGTCACCCCGCTGCCGCACCAGCTCTATGCGCTGGAGCGCGCCATGGAAAAGGGGCGAGTCCGCCACCTGTTCGCGGACGAGGTCGGCTTAGGCAAGACGATTGAGGCGGGACTCGTCATCCGCGAGCTCAAGCTGCGCGGCCTGGCGAAACGCATCCTCGTCGTCGCGCCGAAGGGGCTTACCCCACAGTGGCAGGCGGAGATGCAGCTCCACTTCGGTGAGGCATTCCGCATCGCAGAACCGGGCGACTTCGACGCAATCTCCCGCTGGTCGGACGACGACAACGTCTGGCGCGTCGCAGATCAGGTAATCTGCCCCCTCGACAGCGTGAAGCCCCTTGCTCGGCGTCGCGGTTGGTCCTGGGAGCGGATCGCGGCCTACAACCAGCGGCGTTTTGAGGACCTGATCACCGCCGCCTGGGACCTGGTGGTCATCGATGAGGCACACCGACTCGGCGGCAGCACCGATCAGGTGGCCCGCTATAAGCTGGGCTCCGCGCTCGCCGACGCCACGCCCAACCTGCTCCTGCTGTCCGCGACGCCACACTCGGGGAAGTCGGACCAGTTCCTGCGCCTGATGCAGCTCCTCGACCGTGAGGCTTTTCCCGGCGAGGACTGCATCGACCGTGATCGGGTGGCACCGTACGTCGTTAGAACCGAGAAGCGGCTCGCCATCGACCACGAGGGCAATCCGCTCTTCAAGCCCCGGCAGACCCGGCTCGTGACCGTGGAGTGGGAACCGAGGCACGCCGCCCAGAGGCAGTTGTACGAGGCGGTCACCGACTATGTGCGGCATGGCTACAATCAGGCATTGAAGAGCAAGCAGCGCCACATCGGCTTCCTCATGGTTCTTATGCAGCGGCTGGTGACATCGTCTACTGCCGCGATCGCTACAACCCTCCGCCGTCGTCTCGAGGTGCTTGAGGATGCACCCGCGCAGCTGTCGCTTGCGCCTGACATCGACGTCGCCGAGATGGCGGACATGGATGGACAGTCGCAGCTCGACGAGCTGGTGGACTGGCCTGGCTGGCGGTCGGAGAAGGCGGAGGTCGCGACCCTTTTACGTCTCGCGGAGCAGGCACTCGGAGGAACCGACGCAAAGGTCGAGGCGTTGCTGGAGCATGTTTACCGCATGCAGCAGGAGGAGGACGACCTCGACCTGAAGGTGCTCATCTTCACCGAGTTCGTCCCTACGCAGGCGATGCTCGCCACACAGCTCCGCGAGCGCGGCTTCGAGGTAGCCACGCTTAACGGGCAGATGGCGGTGCAGGAGCGAGTAGCCGCTCAAAAGGCGTTCGCAGGAACGGCTCGGGTGCTGATCTCGACGGACGCAGGTGGCGAGGGGCTGAATCTCCAGTTTGCGCACGTCATGTTCAACTACGACATGCCGTGGAATCCTATGCGCATCGAGCAACGCATCGGCCGCGTTGACCGAATCGGGCAAAAGCATACGGTTCGCGCCACCAACTTCGTCCTCGGTGGGACGGTCGAGCACCGCGTCCGTGAGGTGCTGGAGGCGAAGCTCGAGGCGATAGCCGAGGAATTCGGGGTTAACAAGGCGGCCGACGTGATGGACTCAGTCGAAGCGGAAGCGATGTTCGACGGCCTCTACATCGACGGCATCCTCTCGCCCGACGCGGTCGAGCAACGCGCCGACGCCAGGCTGGAAGAACTACGGGCACGGATAGCTGCCGACCGCGAACGTCACGAGCTCCTCGGTTCCGCCGCCCCGCTCGATCCGGGCGCCGCCCAGAGGTGGCGCCGGCATCCCATCCACTTTTGGGTTGAGAAGGCGGTGACAGCCGGTCTTGCCGACGCCGGCGGCGTTGCCCAACGCGATGGTGAAACCTGGCGGATTACCTGGCCCGATGGCTCCTCGAACGATCGTGCCTGCTTCGACGCATCCGGTCTCGACGCGGCTCCCGACGCGACTTGGCTGACCCTCGATAATGCCGCCGTCCGTGGCGTGATCGACCACCTTCCCGCAGAACCGCCGGGTCGCCCGATTCCGCGCGTATCGGTGCCACAGCTGCCGGCCGGCGTCGAGGGCGTATGGTCGCTATGGCGCATTCGCATGAGCACCGTGCGGGGGGATAATCAGCGATACATGCCGCTCTTCGTGCAGAACGGGCGGGCGTTCGCGCCCACGGCCCGTAGGCTGTGGGACATGATCGTCACAGGTGAACTCACGACCGACGGCGACTACGCCAGCGACGCGGCAGCCGCCTTGGAGCAGTTCGCCGAAGCGCAGGCCGAGCCGATCTACCTGGAGCTTCGCAACGGACACCTCCAGCAGCTGGAGCAGGAGCGCCAGCGCGTAGCCGCAGCGTTCGACGCACGCCGACGGGCGATAGGCCGGATAGGGCTTGAGAACGTTCGACGCGCACGGCTGGGGCGCCTTGAGGAGGAACATGAGCGTCGCATCCGTGAGCTCCAGAACGCGGCTGCGATAATGCCAAGCCTGGAGCCGGTAATCATCGTCGAGGTGCGACCGGCATGACGGCTTGGTCCGATCACATCTTGGCTCCGTTCCAGCGCGAGTTCAGCCATCTGTGGGTCGTTACCGACCCCGATGAGATTCTGCTCGCCCCCACGGTTGCCCCAATCCTCGCGAAAAGAGGTTTCGAGCTCGTCACCTATCGTGACCCGCTCGCCTTCCGGCAACGCTACGAAGCCGAAATAAGGGGTGCGGCTGGAGGCGGCGCCTTCCTCGTCCACGTCCGTGGTGATGCCAGCACGATCGTGCCCTGGGACGTCCTGAACGAGGCGCGCGTACATGCGCTCTCGATCCCCGAGTTGTTCGGCGCGCTCGACGCAAACGCGGTGCGCGCGGTCGGATCAGAACGCTATGACGACCTGTGGCAGATCACGTCTTCTAGGCCGAGCATGCCGACGATAGGCACGGTCGCGACGAAAGACTTCCTAGCGACCAACCTTTACCGCGTCGTGCCGGACCTACTCCGACGCCCTACTGATTTCTGGGAGCAGGCCTTCGACATTTTCTTCCGGGGCTCGCCCCTCCCACGCCTCATCGCATGCCATGTGGCAGAGCGGGCCTGCAGGCCGGACGGCATGTCTGTCGAGGTAGCGGCATCGATCCTTTCCGATCGGGCGACCTTCATCGACCGCGTCCAACGGGACTGGAACCTGTTCGCACGGGCATGGGCACGCGGCGAGGAGCCGCCCGCCGACGTCATCCCCTTCGCGCTGCCCGGCGTCCGCGTGAACCTCGACAGCATGGTGCTTGATGGCACCATTGCGCCCGCGAAGGTCGAGCTGGTTCCCCCATCGACGCCGAGCTGGATGGTCGTTGGAATGGCGCGGGACGATGAAGCCGCTCGCGCCCTGGCCGAGCAGCGGATCGACTTGTTGCGACAGGACATCCCGAAGGACGGCGCCACACACGGCGAGTGGCTGCGGTTTGCGGAACGGCACGCCGAGATCGTTGATGCGGGGCGAAGCCTAGCCACTGACGCCACCCGACCTGATCCGATGGCCGGGATCGCACAGGCCATCGATGTCTCCCTTTTCGACTGGCTGAAGAGCGGCTTCGACGGGTTGAGCTTCAACAGCTACGCGACCGCTCCCTCTATCGTGCATCAGATCGCGCCGCACATGGCGCATCGTCGACGGTCCGGTGAGCGGAGGCAGGCGCTGATCGTTGTCGATGGGATCGCGCTCGACCAGTGGCTCATCTTGGAGCGCCGTCTTCGTGTCAATCAGCCGGACCTCCTCATCGATACCCGGTCATGCTTCGCTTGGCTACCGACGGTGACCGGCGTCTCGCGCCAAGCGATCTTCACCGGCGATCAACCACGAGCCTTTGCCAAGACGATCGGCAGCACCTCGCCCGAACCCGCCGCATGGCGGCGCTTCTGGGTGAACGAGGGTCTCGCCGAGAGCCAAGTGTTCTACGCCAAGGGACTTGGCCAGCCGGGGTCTTGCGACGAGGTCATCTCCGGCGCGATTGCCGATGGCGTCGAGGTCATCGGGCTCGTTGTGGACACGGTCGACGAGCTTCTCCACGGAGAGCTGTTCGGTAAGCAGGCGCTGGTCGGCCGCATCGAGCACTGGCTCGGGCTCGGCGAATGGGATCGGCTCGTCTGTTCGCTGATCGGAGCGGGCTACCGCATCTACGTCACCGCTGACCACGGCAATGTCGACGTCGTAGGCATGGGCCGTCCGTCGGAGGGGAGCGCCGCGGAGGAGCGTGGCGAGCGGGTCCGTATCTACGACAGCGTGGCTCTGCGGCAGAAGTCGTCCGCCACTATCGCCGGCAGCCGGGTTCTGCAGCCGGGTGGTTTGCCCGACACCTATATGCCGCTGTTCGCACCGTATGGGCGGGCATTTATCCCCGACGGCCGGCGAGCCGTCGTGCATGGGGGCACATCCCTGGAGGAAGTCATCGTCCCGTTCGTCAGGATTTCGAGAAAGGAAGAGACGTGAGCACCGTACCACCCCGAATTGGCATGGATCGTTTCATCGATGCCGAATGGATGGAGTTGGCGGCGTCCGTTGTGCGTGGCGAAAGCGACTGGAAAGGTCTCCACGCACAACTCGCAGCTGATATCCCAGGACGCCAGGTCCAGCGCAAGGTTGTCGGTATCTTAAATCGGATGTGGTTTCCGGAGGGTACGGTCGGTCGAAGCCTTACGATAGAGGCTGCTATGCTCGTGCAACATAGTAAGCCAGGGTCACGCACCGCGGCCTTTGTAGCCGTAGCTATTGGAGCCTATCCATATTTCCGGGAGGTAGTGGAAAACGTTGGTCGCCTACTTCGTCTGCAAGAGACTTGTTCCGCAGGAGAGGTTCACCGCCGCATGTTCGAACTGCACGGAAAGCGGGCTACGATCGATCAGGCAACCAGTTATGCCTTTAAAACGATGGTGTCTTGGGGCATGGTCCAACGTCAAGCCGACCGAAGGCTCTGCCATGCAGCATCTCTGGAGCTTGTTCCAGAGGCAAAGAGACTTCTTGATCTTGCTGCCAACAGGTCGCGACACAGCGTCACCCCGTTACAAGCGACTGATCCGCTGCTTTTCGCCTTCAACAAAGGTTGATCGGACAGCCGGCGGCTATGCAGAGATCGATCACCAGAGCATGTCGTTGCGGTCGGCACAACGCAGCTAGCCGACGATCCTCTGTTCTGACGGTAGCAGCAAATCAGCTTCCACTTAAGGAAGCAATATCGGGGCGCCGCGGCTCGATCATGCCTTTTGCCTCCAGAAAAAACTTTGGTGTACTCCCGACGTCCTCTGCCGGCCCCGCACCAGATTTCGAGCAAAAAACCGTCGTTGATATCGTATCTTTTCAGACATTTGCCTGTATAAACTTATCAAATTATGTCTTTAGTGACGGCTGTCGGCCTGCCGAAACTTTGGTAGTTCCCGACGGCCCGAGTTAGAGTGCCGCGCCAGGACGATGCGGTGAAATGAGTGACGCGCAACCTTAAGGCACATAATGTACCTGGAGAGAATAGAGCTTCGCAACTTCAGAGGCATCACCCGATTGCAGGTCGATTTTGATCGCCGGCTCACCGTGATCGTTGGTGCAAATGGTGTGGGGAAGACGTCGATACTCGATGCGGTTGCGATTGGTCTTTCTCAATATATTGCGAGACTTAGCAAGACGGCGATGAGCGCGAGACGCATCACCGACGACGATGTTAAGATAGATAGCACTGGAACGAGGATCCAGATTCTCGCAGAGGATGGCTCGCAGAAGTATCGCTGGACGATGGTGAAGCAGGACCAACGTGAAAAACTTCTGCGGCCAGTATCAAGCGACTATCGCGGCGTTTCCGACTTGGTAAAACGAATTGCGGAAAGGGCAGAAGGATCTTCGACTTTCCTGGCAGGGGAAGCTCCGGTCATATTTTATAACCAGCGTCGTGCCATTATTGAGATCCCGCAGCGAAAGCGCGGAAAGATTAGTCATGAGGTTGCCGACGCGTTTGCGGAGAGCCTAGACGTCGGTCGTATTGATTTTCGAAAGCTCACCTACTGGTTTCAGGAGCGCGAAACTGAAGAGTTGCGCAAACAGCGTCGCCAGAAAAGCTATCTCGACCCTCAGTTGGAAGCGGTTCGAAAGGCCATTTCATCAGCTACGGGCTTGAAAGATCCCTATTATCGTATCGAGGCTCCCCGGGGTTTGACTTTCACCAAGGGAAGGACCGAGCTTCACGCCAACCAGCTCTCGACAGGTGAGAGGATTTACATGGCTCTCGCCGGGGACCTAGCTCGGCGGCTTGCCATCATCAATCCGAATATTAAGAACCCGCTCCTGGGAAAAGGAATTGTTCTAATCGACGAAGTGGAGTTGCACTTGCACCCTGCTTGGCAGAGGCGGATCATTTCGTGGCTGACCAATACCTTTGCAAATGTTCAGTTCATCATTACGACCCATTCTCCGCAGGTGCTCGGAGAGGTGCAATCAGAGGTCATCAGGGTGCTGAATGTTCGCCGCAATGAAGTTAAGCTCGACTATATCCGAGCGTCACTCGGGCGGGACAGCAATTACCTTCTCGCGGCCGCTTTCGGTGCGGACGAGCGGTCGCCTGTCGCCAAAGGCCGTATTGATCGCATCGACAAGGCACTCGCTGACGGCCGCTTGGAGGATGTGGCGGAAGAAATCCGTCAACTTCGACACGAGGTAGAAGGAGCCGATCCGCAAATCGATATTGCTGAGGCAAGGCTGGCCCGTCGTACGAGGACGGCTTCAGAATGAAGCATTCAAACAAGATGTTGCCGCCGCCGGAGTTCGTCGCGTGGCTTGGTAAAGAGTGCGCTGATTGGAAGCCAACCTATAAGGGCCTGTCGGGAACTCCGATGACTGCCGTCCGAGAAAGCCTGCTTGCCGAGCAAGGGCATGTCTGTTGCTACTGTGGACGCCCGTTGAAAGACGGTGATGGTCATATAGATCATTTCTGGCCGCAAGCACATTTCGACGGTGTAAGCGGACCAGATTTCACCCTGAACTATAACAATTTTTTCCGCAGTTGTGGCCCACCGGGCAATCATGGAGTTCCTAAGCAGCGACCATCGACCTGCGGCGATTCGAAAAAGAACTGGTACGACAACGTTGCAAGCATTCTCCCTTCGGATCCAGGGTGTGAGGAGCGTTTCACATTCGGACAGTCGGGGAAGATCGGGGCGGCAAGATCCGACGACCAGGCGGCTTTGAATATGATCGGCGCGCTGTCACTAGACGATGATGCACTGGATTTGGAGCGAGCCGCAATTATCGCCGAGGTCGAGGAAGTACTGGCAGCGGGCCGTACGGCCCACGAAGAATTACTTCGTGTCAGGGCCCGCACAGACGGAAAGTTGCCCGGGTTCGGACATGTAGTGGCCCGTTATCTGGAGCTTGAATTCGGGATTCAACCGAAGAGCTACAGATAGCATATTCGCCTTGTTCCTGGTTCAGCGCTGCGCCTTTGCCGGTCGGTCCAAATTCCCTGACGACCGGACAGTCCGTTATGTCCGATCCTATTCGCAGGGAGCGTGGGCGGAGGAGCCGGTTGAAAATCAAAGGGATGGTTTGAACTGCCGGTAATTAGTCTTCCAGCGTGGACATCACGAACTCGAGTGTTTTCAGATGCTTGACTGAACAGAAGGCTGGTCGCTGGTTCGGATCCATTCAAGGCGGGGGAATCAATTACTTCTACAGGCTCCCATGCATAAATATCGAAGGGACGATCTTCGTCTAGCTGGCGTTCTCGTGGACATAGGCCATCGCTCGGGTTGATGATACGGCCCAGCAAGCTTGAAAATCCCCATAAAAAGACGTCCTGGGCAGCCGGCTCCCGCACGAAACGCTCCCTCGCCAACGCTATGCAAAAGCTCCCCATCAACCGGCATTGCCAACTCAATCATTGGTTAGACAACAGGGATCTTCTGACACGATTTTACACCCAGGCTGTAAGATCCTCTCTCGATTTGCCAGCTTATCAATCGCGCCGTGCTCCGGCATTTTCTTCCCACGCCTCCCCCTGGAGGCAAGAAGAGCGACTTGGGCGCCTCGCGCTGCGGGAAAATGTCATGAGCACCGTTTCGGAAGCCACCAGCCGCCCAACGAACTTCGCGGGGTTTTGCCTGATCGGTGGAGCGTCTTTGGCCGCCTTGACCGAAGCCATCCCCGGGACAGTCCTCTCGTTCGCACGCCTCGACATGATGGGGAAGGTTGCAGCGACGGCCGACGAATTTGCCCGGATGGATTTTGGCTATACAACCGCGAAGCTCATTGGCTTCGTCATGACTGCATGGCTAGCCGGGCGTTTCACGCTGGCCTCATCCTTGGCGACAGCAACGATCACAATGACGGTCGCGTCGGGATTTGCAGCCGTCACGGAGGAATTGCATTCCCTCTTTGTGTTACGTCTTCTCCAGGGCATGGCGGGAGGTGTCATTCTGGTGAGCGCCCAGTCAATGCTCCTCAAGTCATATGCTTGGCGGCATCAACCGTTCGTCCAGAGTGTCTTCGCCGTCACCGCGGTGGTTGCCCCTGCAACGCTTGTTCCCTACCTCCACGGCTGGCTGCTCGACAGTCATTCCTGGGTGTGGATATTCCTGGGTGTCATCCCGATCGGCCTGACCGCGCTCGCTCTCCTGTTGCTGGGCCCTTCATTGGAGGGAGAGGCACCAAAGCCAATCCGGATGAACTGGCCATCGCTCGCTTGGTTCGCTGTCGCCGTGTCATCGCTGACCTACGTTTTAAACCAGGGCAATCGTTGGGACTGGTTTGAGGAGCCCACCATTGTCTTGTTCGCCGCAATCGGCATAGCCGCGCTCGCCGTCGTTGTCGGCTGTCATTTCGTTGGCGATAAGAATCGTCGTCTTCTGGACTTCTCGGTGTTCATGAACAGCGGGTTCAGCTTCGGTTTTTTGGCAAGCTTCGCGGCCGGTTTTGCTCTCCTTGGCAGCAGTTACCTGATCCCGTCCTTCGCCATCTCGATACTGCGAATGACACCGATGGAGGCCGGCGCGCTCCTGCTGCCGAGCTCGGCCGCCTTCATCACTACACTCTTCTTCACGGCCTTCATCATCAATCGCGGCGCGCCCCCAGCGCTCACCATCCCCTTCGGCATCCTGGGCCTCATGCTGGCGATGTGGATGCTGTCCGGTTCAACCAGTGGCAGCGGTATCCCTGACATGTTGCCCGGTGTCCTGGTTCGTGGATGCGCGCTTGGATTTCTGTTTCTCTCAATCACCCTCATCACGATGTTTGGACTTAATGGATCGGCAGTCGTCACCGCCGTCGCCCTTTTCAACGCCGGTCGACAAACTGGGGGTCTCGGGGGCATTTCGTTCCTGCAAACATTCGTGGAAGATCAGACGGCCCAAAACCGCGCCGTGCTTGCCGCCTACATCACGCCAGGTCGTCCGGAAGTTATCGATCACCTGTCCGGCCTTGCACAGTATTTCTCGACCCACGGCCTGGAACACGGGGCGCACAAGGCATCTGCGCTTCTGATGGGCAAGTCCGTCGCGTTGCAGTCGACGACGATCGCCTTCAACTCCGCCTTCTTTTCCGTGGCACTATTTTTCCTGGGCGCTGCACCGGTCCTGATCGTCTCGAAGATCATCATCGGAAAGGTGATCGCTAAGCGCCTTCGGGTTGCGGGCCAGATCGCGATGCCTTAGGCCATCCACTTTCGATGTTCGAAGAAGCGTTCAACGAGAAGTTCGATAAAGAGCCTTACTTTGGTCGGAAGTTGCCTTCGTTCCGGAAACAGAGCATCGATGGAAAATTCGACGCCCCGGTAATTGGGCATATTTGATATAAGCCGGCCGGCCTTCAGATCATCGAAGACCAGGAAGCTCGGTGCAAGGAATACGCCGTGTCCGTCGATTGCCAATTCCCTGAGAGTTTGCGGGCTGTTCGAAACGAAGTTGCCCTCAATCTTGACCTCTTCCTTGACACCCGCGCTGTTCTCAAAGTGCCAGGACGTTCCGTAGGCATAGTGCGAGTATTGCAAGCAATTATGGCTTGCAAGATCACTTGGTTGTTCCGGCGCCGGATGTGATTTGAGGTAGTCGGGAGAGCAGACAACAAAGTGTCGCCATGGCGTTAGTTTGCGGGCGATAAGGCGGGAATCCCTCAACGTCGTCCTGATGACGAGGTCATAGCCCTCCTCGATCATATCGATCATCCGCTCGCCAATATCCAGCTCGATAACCACCGAAGAATATTGCTGCATGTACTCGCTCATGAGTGGGACGAGAAACGGGGCGATGGCGGTGCTTGTGTATATTTTAAGCTTTCCCCGGGGTGTTGATACCAACGCGCCGGCGAACTGATCTGCTTCGTCGAGATCAGCAAGGATCTGCGAGGAGCGGTCATAGTAGAATTTGCCGGTTTCGGTGAGGTTGACCCTTCGCGTCGTCCTGTTCAGCAATCGGACGCCGAGGCGATCTTCCAGAGATTGAACGTGGTTGGCCACCATGCTTGTTGACATGTTCATGCGCCTTGCGGCTGCAGAAAATCCCCCGCATTCAACGACTTGTCCAAAGACTGCCAAGCTTGTCAGCCGATCCATGCTTTCCTCCGATTATGCACTCAGGCTTTACGATCCTTACACAATCTCTGAGATTATCAAATCATACGTTAAGGTGCATTTCCCTTCTCCCAGAAACACTAATCCACGTCGGGCAGCAACGAAGTATATGAAAATGGCGGAGTGAGACCCTAACCATATGTCGGAGATCGTCGAAACACGTTCCGTCAAGAACGGAACTGTGGGTTTGCGCATCGGTTTCGGTAGGTGCAAAAGGCAAGCAAGTTGTCAGGAGCGGCGCGATCGCCATTCTTTAGCTTGCGAAGCCGCCGACTACGGGTACCAATTCCGGACGTTCAGCCGCTTTCCCGAGATGACCGACAACGGCCTATTGGAAAGCCGATTGTACCGCCATTGCCTCAAATTTTTCCGGCTCTTTCAAGGAAGGAGACGGAGGGTCCTATTCTGCCGCGCATCGACGACCCAGTTTTTCAGGCGATACTGTCGCATCCCAAGGCGGACGTTAAGACGGGCAGAACCGCGATCGCAATATCGACTCCCCGATTAAGCTTCCTTTGCCAAGAAACGGCCGCAATGAAGCAGCCAGTCACGCTAGCAACAGAGCCCACTCCAAGAGTTCACCCTGTACACCTTAAAGGCGGAACCCGACAGTCCGCAACCGCTCGCGCCAGGAGACCTATACGTAGGTATGGATTGCGACGACAAGCACTGCGAGAAAGACTGCGTTCGATATCGTTTCTGGAGAAAACTTCGCTCATATCTTCCTACCCCTCTCACCAGAGTGGCTGATAGATCAGCGCCCCAAAGTCAACATTCGTCTTCGGAACGAAAAAGAGACCCAAACCGAGAAGACCCGATGAAACCCCCACTACCGTTCAAGCAGAGCCGGAGGCATTTCCTCGCTTCCGGCGTCGCGGCCATTTTCGTGGCCGTAGCGTCAACAGCTGGCGCCACCATCATCAAGGGCGTCGCGCCTTTCAAGCCGTTCGACTACAACCCGCCCGAAACTCTGGGTACGGGCGGATGGTATTTTTTCACACCGCAGGAGGCGCGGCTGATGGAAGCGCTGGTCGAGTGTCTCATCCCCGCCGACGAACTGAGCGTCAGCGGTCTGGATGCCGGATGTGCCGAATTCATCGACCGTCAGTTGGCCGGTTCCTACGGGACCTTCGAGCGTCTCTACATGCAGGGGCCATTCGTGGCCGGAACGCCCGAGCAAGGCGACCAATCGCCGCTGGTCCCGCAGCGACGCTATCGCCTCGGACTTGCTGCACTGGAAAGACACTGTCAGCAGACCCTCGGCAAGAGCTTTGTCGAACTGCCGGGCGAGCAGAAAGACCAAGTCATCACGTCGGTACAAAACGGTGAGATCGTTTTCAAAGACATCGACTCGAAAATGTTCTTCGCGATTTTGCTGCAAAACACGATGGAAGGCTTTTTCGCCGATCCGATCTACGGCGGCAACCGGGACATGGTTTCCTGGAAAATGCTCGGCTTCCCCGGCGCACGCTATGATTATCGCGACTATATCGACCGTCACAATGAAAAACTCGATCTGCCGCCACTGAGTATTTCCGGCCGCCCCGAATGGCACAAGAAAGGTTAGATGATGGCAAAGAGACTTCCTCCAACAGACGCTGTCATCATAGGGCTCGGGTGGGCAGGCGCCATCATCGCCAACGAACTGACCGATGAAGGCCTTCAGGTCGTCGCGCTCGAGCGTGGACCGTGGCGCGACACGGCCGCGGATTTCAACATTGCCACGGCTCCTGACGAACTCCGCTACTCACAGCGCCAGGACCTGATGTTGCGGACGGCGCAGAACACGATTACCATGCGCAACAATCCCGGACAGAAAGCCCTGCCTATGCGCAACTGGGGCTCGTTCCATCCGGGGAACGGCACCGGCGGCGCGGGCAACCACTGGGCCGGGATCACCTTCCGTTTCCAGCCCGAAGAGTTCCGGCTCAAGAGCCATTTGACCGAACGATACGGTTCTACGGCAGTCCCCGAGCAGCTGACTTTGCAGGACTGGGGCACCGACTGGACCGAAATGGAGCCGTTCTACGATGCCTTCGACAAAGTGGCTGGAACCTCGGGCAAAGCTGGCAATCTCGAAAACAAGATCCAAGACGGCGGCAACCCCTACGAGGGGCCGCGCTCGAGCGAGTATCCGACCCGGCCGCTGAGGCAGCCGTACGGACCAACGCTCTTCGCCCAGGCGGCGCGCGATATGGGCTACAAGCCGTTTCCGGTGCCTTCGGCACTCATCTCCGAGCCTTACACAAACTCCCTCGGCGTAACGATGGGACCGTGCACATTCTGCGGTTTCTGCACGAACTACGGCTGCGCGAACTACTCTAAGGCAACCGCGATCACCACGATCATTCCGGTTCTAGTGCGCAAGTCGAACTTTACCTGTCGAACCAACTCCGAGGTCTTGCGTATCCTCATGGACGCAAGTGGCAAACGGGCCACGGGCGTGGTTTTCGTAGACAGCTCCGGCGAAGAATGGGAGCAGCCGGCAGACATCGTAATCGTGACCGCCTTCACCTTCGAAAACGTTCGCCTCATGCTGCTATCAGGTGTCGGCGAGCCCTACGATCCGATCACCAATACAGGGACGACGGGCCGTAACTACGCCTACCAGACCGCCAACGGCGTGCAGCTTTTCTTCGATGACAAGAATTTCAATCCGTTTATCGGAGCGGGTGCAGTCGGCATGGGGATCGACGATTTCAACAACGACAACTTCGACCATTCCGGACTGGGTTTCATTGGTGGTGGGAGCATCCGCGTCACGCCGATCGGAGCTGCTCCCATCGGAAATCGCCCGACGCCGCCAGGGACCCCGACCTGGGGATCGGAATGGAAGAAGCAAACGGTGAAGAACTACCTGTCAACGATGTCGATCGGTTGTGAAGCGTCCAGCTACTCGATGCGAAACAACTATCTTTCGCTTGATCCGACTTATTGCGACAGGCTCGGGCGACCGCTTCTCCGCGTGACTTTCGATTTTCCCGAAAACGACCTCAAGATGGCTCAGTACTGTACCGACAAGGTCGGCGAGATCGCCAAAGCTATGAATCCGCGCCAGTACGTTAAAAACCCCTCTAAGGGTCACTGGAACGGAGGGCCATATCAATCCTCGCATGTCGTCGGTGGCTTCGTCATGGGCGCGGACCCCAAGACCAGTTCGGTGAATAAGTATCTCCAGAGTTGGGACGTATCGAACGTCTTCGTCGTGGGTGCATCGGCTTTCCCCCAAAACCCCGGCTACAACCCGACAGCCACAGTCGGAGCGCTAGCTTTCAAGGCGGCTGACGCAATCCGCACGTTGTATGTCAAAAATCCAGGCCCATTGGTGCAAGCATGAACAATCTCCTTCTCAAGTCAGTGGGGATACTCGCGTTCACGGCGACCGCGGCTGTCGCCCAGGCCCCGCGTGACGACTCCTTTGAAAAGGTTGCCCGCGGTCGCTATCTCGCGACCCTCGCCGACTGCAGCGCGTGCCACACGGCCGCCGGAGGCGCTCCCTTCGCTGGCGGCGTCGTCCTGCAGACGCCATTCGGCGATCTCGTCGGAGCCAACATAACGCCCGATCCAGATACCGGAATCGGCCGCTACACCGAGGAGGAGTTTCAACGCGTCATGTCGGAAGGTATCGGCAAGGGTGGTTACCACCTCTACGGGGCCATGCCTTTTACCGCTTATACCAAGGTCTCGAAGTCCGACAATTCCGCGATCTACGCCTATCTCCGGTCGGTCGAACCGGTCAGGAACAAGGTCGAGACCAACCAGCTGCCGTTTCCGTTTAACATCCGCGCGAGCCTTATTGGCTGGAATTTTCTCAATTTTTCAAAAGGCGAATTTGAGAAGAACCCGGACAGGTCGGCCGAATGGAACCGCGGAGCCTACATCGTAGAGGGGCTTGGCCATTGCGGCACATGCCATACGCCCAAGACCTCTTTGGGAGGCGACGAGAACGACAGGTTCCTGGAGGGAGCAACATTACAGAACTGGCATGCGCCGAACATTACCGCCGATCGACACAGGGGTATCGGCTCATGGTCCACGGACGAGATCGTCCAGTACTTGAAAACGGGAACGAATAGATTTGACACTGCCTCAGGTCCCATGGCGGAAGAAGTCGAAAACTCCAGCCAACACTGGAACGACGCTGACCTAAACGCCGTCGCCGTCTACCTGAAGGAAAGCAGGACGTCCGCAACGGAGGTGCCGGACGCGCTCGACGCGGACGACACTCGTATCGTGGCGGGCAAGAATATTTACGCTGACCGCTGTTCCGCCTGTCATACGCCGGACGGAAATGGCATTCCGCGCCTGTTCCCCAAGCTTTCCTCCGCACCGCTCGTAAACAGCGACGATCCGACTAGCCTAATCCGTGTAGTGTTGGCGGGCAGTAGGGCAGGCGGAACACAGGCTTCTCCGACCGGTCCTGCCATGCCTTCGTTTGCTTGGAACCTTTCAGACGACGACGTGGCAAACGTCCTGACCTACATTAGAAATAGGTGGGGCAACAGTGCCGTCCCAGTCGCGGCCAGCGAAGTCAAAGAGTTGAGAGAACAACTACAGGAATGACCGATCCACTATCCCGCTGCTTGTTTTCGCTGCCTATGTGTCGAACCGCCGAGCACCTCGGCCTAGGCAATCCTCTTCATATGGCTGACTCGACCGTCGACGGCAAAATCGCTGATCGTAAGAGATGGTCAGCAGCGGGGCAACGTCGACAACGCCATTATTGTTAGCGCCGTGCCGACCAAATGGTCCACAAGATCGCAGCGAGTCGTGGTGGTATAGCTATATGAGTTTAGCAATCGCCCCCCATTCTTCCTTGGCGTTGCGTCTGGCCCATTTTCGGGCTTCAACCGCCTGGCAGCGCAGGTTTCACAAAGTATGACCGACAACTGGTGGTGCTCGGGCATGCCTTCGCAAACTGAGTGTGCCGTCGTCTACCTCAGACATTGTGATTTCTTACGCGGTCTCGGCAGCAACCTAAACTTAAGTTAGGATTACCTACTCCAACGGCCGACGATAAGTTTGCCGAGAGCCGTCACCCCGAAACGCTCGAACCGGCTAAAGCCGGATAGTTAATTTTGAGCGCTTGTCCGTGCCCTTACGCATCGCGTACTGCAGCACGGGGCGTGAACGGCTTGCATTAAAAAACATAGGAGCGCCTCATGTCGCAGACAGAAGCAAAAACTCATACCCCAGGCCCGCCACAGGCTAAGATCCCGGCTGAAAGCGCCTTTCATCCCGGTAAGGCCGGGGCGGGCGAACTCGTTCCTTCGCGCTACGCGTTGAAAATCGGGGACATCGACGTCATGGTCGTCAGCGACGGTGTCTTGCCGCTGCCGACACAAATGATGGGGCACAATGCCGACCCTACCATTCGTGCAAACTGGATGGCGGACATGTTCTTGCCTCCGGATTCTTTTGACTGGCCACTGAACGCCGTTGTGGTTCGTAGCGGTGATCAGACAATCCTGCTTGACGCCGGCCTTGGTCTCGATCCGGATCTGCACCTGCCGCGCGCAGGCCAACTCGTCCAGCGCCTTGCGGCCGCAGACATTGACCTCGGATCGGTGACGGACATCGTGCTTACGCACCTGCACATGGATCACATCGGCGGACTGCTCGTCGAAGGCGTTAAGGAACGTCTTCGTTCTGACCTTAGAATCCACGCAGCAGCATCGGAGGTGGATTTCTGGAAGAACCCCGACTTCACCCACACCAAAATGCCGGAAGGGTTCCCGGCCGCGCTGCGGGCGACCGCCAAACGTTTTCTGGAGGAATACGGAAACCACATCATTACGTTCGACGAGCGCTACGAGGTCGCTCCAGGCGTAATTGTACGCCGCACGGGTGGACATACGCCCGGACACGCAGTGATCCGCGTGGCTTCAGGAAATGAAGCACTGACGTTCGCCGGCGACGCCGTCTTCGCGGTCGGATTCGAACAGCCTGACTGGCACAACGGCTTCGAGCACGATCCGGAAGAAGCGGCGCGCGTCCGCATTGACCTTCTGCGTCAGCTCGCAGATACGCGCGAACTCCTTGTGGCAACCCATCTTCCGTTCCCGTCACTCGGACGGGTGGCTGTCGCGGGCGACGCCTTCCGTTGGGTTCCGGTGTTCTGGGACTACTGACACTTAGAGCATGACGCCTTGAGCGATCGTGTTGCTAGCGTTCGCCCGTCATTGAGCAACGATGCGGCGGTGGCCACACCATGCAGCAAGAGGCCCGAAGTAGCGAGGTCCGGAAGTCAACCGGACCTCGCACGAACTCTGTGCTTACAGCATCTCATCTTAGTGGAACGGTGTCACGTTCATCTCAGACCGCGAACTACCGCTTCATCTGTCACAGCAATCGCTCATTTATGTTCTGTTTGGACTGGCGATCAGCGGAGATGCGGACTGCAATCGTGTTCGCCGAGTTCGACCCGCCACCGCCCCTAACGGAACATCGCTTGGTCCAATAAAAGTCAAATTGCGGAGTAGTCATTATGGCAGGTGAAATAGTCCCCGGCTTTCGTAAAACCGTGTCCCACTCTCTCGCGCAGTTTGGACGTCGTGCATTTGTGGCTGGCGCCGCGGCGTCGGCACTTGGTGTTGCGGTCCCTGAGCGTCTGATGGCTGCGACAAACGGAGATGGAACTTTGTTCTCAGAGACGCCGAGTCAGATTCAGGCCGGGGTGCTGAATGTCGGCTACTACGCTGCCGGCTCCCAAACGGCGCCGGCCGTCTTTCTTCTGCATGGCTTCCCTTACGATGTGCATAGCTACGTCAATGTGGCTCCGATGCTGGTTCAAAGGGGTTTCCGCGTGATTGTGCCGCATCTTCGCGGGCACGGAACGACAGCTTTCCTTGAAACTTCTACAGTCCGGTCCGGTGAGCAGGCTGCGATCGGTAGAGATCTCGTCGACCTAATGGACGCCCTCAAGATAGACCAAGCAATCTTTGCTGGGTACGACTGGGGAGGCCGCGCTGCATGCGTGGCGGCTGCGCTTTGGCCGGAGCGTTGCCTTGGACTCGTCTCGGTCAACAGCTACCTTATCCAGAATATCGCGAAGGCGCTTGAACCTGCGCCGGCGAAAGTCGAACGCGGGTTCTGGTATCAGTTTTATCTGCAGACGGAGAGGGGGCGGCAAGGGCTAGAGCGCAATCGCTCAGACATCGCCCGCATCATGTGGCATGACAACTCTCCAACCTGGGAGTTCGACGAGGTGACGTTTCAGCGCAGTGCACGATCTTTCAACAACCCGGACTTCGTCGACGTTGTCGTCCATTCCTATCGCCATCGACTTGGCGGCGCACCAGGATATCCCGATTATATGAAGCTGGAAGCTCTGCTCGCATTACAGCCACAGATCACCGTACCAACCGTGACTCTGGATGGGGACTCGGACGGGGTCGTCGCAGCCACTGACGGAAGTTCGACGTCGGCAAAATTCGTCAAGCGTGTGCACCACATTATTCGCGGTGTTGGGCATAATCTACCCCAAGAGGCACCCTACGCATTCGCGAACGCCATCGTTGAAGTAGGGGCAATGTAGGGATCTGCGCCGACCACACTTGGTCCCAAACCTACGTATAGTGTTATTGGAGGGCGCAATCAGGTATCTTCTAAGTGTCGATATCGCGATCCCCTCCCAGCGATACTGACCAAAACCTCGGTTCTCCGCCCCCTCCGCCGAGGACGTGGATGTCAAATCCACCAGTGGGCCGTCTTTCCTCGGAAGACGGCCCCTTTTTCGCATAACGTTTTGGAGGCAGTCAGGCGGAGCCGTTAACGCGCATCACCGTCCACCTCTATTCTTTGAAGCCAGTGGACCCGCTCACCAGTAACCACAGCGCGGCTTCCAAGGCATGCGAACATTGCCTGAGATAGCATGTCAAAAAAAGCTAACGGCAGTGAATCTATTAGCACCTCATCCCTGCCTGTTGCGAAGGCGTTCCGCATAACCGGCACCGAGATGGCCGACGTTCACAGGGAAGATTTTCTGCAAGCCGTCGCCAAGTTCCTCCGCTGTCACCCAGCCTTTACCGGTTGCGTCGAGCTTCGCCCATTTACTTTCACTATAGGCGGTGTCGTGCGGTGTTCCATTCATTTCCGCTAGACGTGACTGCCCATCCATGAACTCGCTTTTGGTGACCTTTCCGTCCTTGTCGTTGTCTGCCCAGTCGAGTGCTTGTTTTGACATGCGGGCGTGGAAGTCTGCAATCAATTCCTGATCACTCCGGACGGCGGGAATCTTGGGCGCATTCACCTGAACTGCACCACCCATTTTCGCGTCAGCGATGGACGGCCCTTTTCGCGGCGAGGAAGCCAACAGGCTGTAGATGGAATTGTCAGATCCGACTCTCATTAATTTATCCTTTTCGTTGCGGGGATACCGGCCATAGGCTGGGCATAGGCGCTTGTGTCAAGCTTGCCGAATACGGCTATTTGGCTCTAATGTTGCAACTGCAACCAATTCCATTCGATTTAAGCGGAGTCGTCACCTGAGGCCGTCTTGAGAGCACCCGCCGCGCCTCATGACCACACAAACGACGGTCTATATGGCCGAGCCGCTTGATGGCATCCTGCCAAACCATTCAAATCCTATGGCAACGCATACGCAAAAATCCACTCTCATCCGGAACACAGTTGAATCGATGGCGGAGGTGTCCGCCAGAATCAAAATGCGGTACGTCGCGAACTGCCGTCGGACCGACCTCGAGTATGGGGATCGTTCAGCATCCGCTCTCGGGGTAGGCACGACTGTTCGTTGAGGCTGCAGCAGCACACAGTGAGGCGTGAAACCATCCTCTGCGGATCCAATCGCGTACCGCCGACGTCAATGGTTTCAGGTGCAGCGCAGACACTGTTAGCAGCTCGCTACCCGGCAAGCCATTTAACGGAAAACTGACGACGAAGTGCAATCTGCGGCTTGACGCGAGATGATCGCACCGGCGTTAAAATCTTTCAGGCCGTTGGCAGAGTGAACGAGAAGGTCGCACCGCTTGGGACGGATGGTTCAACCCACAAACTTCCTCCATGTGACTCGACAATCGAGCGGCAGATTGCAAGGCCCATCCCCATCCCCTGTTCTCCCTTTGTCGTAAAGAACGGTTCGAAAACGCGTTCCGGATATTCTACGCCCGGTCCGACATCGCTGACGTCCACCCGGACTGATTCTTCGAAGCGATAGGCAGTGAGGCTTAGCCGCTTTCCTTCAATGGGCAAATCCATAGCCTCAAGCCCATTTCTAATCAGATTGGTGAGCACCTGCTGAATCTGCACTCGGTCCACTGCCACGAGTGGAAGATGTGCGTTGATATCGATAGACATGACGGTGTGCCGTCGAGAGGCCTCCTCCGCAAGCAGATCACGTGCTTCAAGTATAAGCTCGGCCAATGCCGCGGTCTCGCGAGACTCGTCAGTACGCCTGAACAGCGCACGCACACGCTTTACCGTTTCTACCGCTGTTGCAGCGCTTCGGGTTACACGATCCAGTGCCACTTTTGCCCGTTCGAGGTTGGGTGGATCGCTGCTTAGCCAGCGCTCACACGCATCGGAGCTTGATACCAGCGCGGCAAGCGGTTGACCAACTTCATGTGCGATGGACGCCGAAAGTTCAGCCAGACTAGCCGCTTGGCTCGCGCGGGTGTATTTTTCATGGGCTCGCCGTAGTTGCTCTTGGGAGCGAACCTGATCCTCAATATCGAAGCACACGCCATTCCATTGGACGATGGTGCCGTCCTCCTTCCGCATTGCCGCAACACGCATCTCAACCCAACGAAATTGACCATCGAAACGGCGCATCCGGTGCTTGAATGCAAAGGACGTACCTGTCGTCAATGCAGTGAGGAAGGTCTGCTCTAGGGCAGGGCGCTCGTCGGGATGAACGATCGCGTCAAGTACGACCGTCAGCCGCTTTTTGCCCTCGACATCTCTTTGATCGACGTCGAACCCAAGAAAATCGCGAAACTGCTGGCTGAAGTAGATTGGCTCACCGTTCTCAGCTGTGCACCAGATGAGGGCCGGGACGGTCTCGATCAATTGGCGTAGAGAGCGCTCGCTTTCGCGGAGTGCACTTTCCGTTCGCTTGTACACATCAATGTCGATCGAGGTGCCATACCAGCCGGTGATGCGGCCAGAAGGATCGGTGGTAGGGCAGGCGGCGATCCTGTGCCATACATAAAGCCCCGTCGTTCTCAACATTCGATACTCGATATGCCAATGTTCGCCCGTTCTGAGGGAGTGCCGAAATGTCTCGGCCGCGCGCGGATAATCGTCCGGATGCACTCCCAAGCTCCAGCCATTGTCTCCACCATCAATAAATCGCTTGTCGCTCAACGGTCGATTCAAATCATTGAGCGCCATGCCGATCGCTACCTGGCCAGACGGAGTGACGTAGGTGAACTGCGCTTCCGCGTTCAGCGCCCATGCTTTGCCGTACAAGCTTTCAATGACCTTGGCCGCCCGGATTGCTTCCGCAGTCTCTCCGACCGGTCCCATCTTCAGCCACCGCTCGTCTGGATCGGATACCATCGGATCGACGTTTACGCTGACCCCATAGCCTGGTTCGGCTTTCATCTCCGTCCAGCGATATTGTCCGTTGCTTTGACGCTGCCTGTATTTGAAAACCTGTGGGACGCCGGTCCAAAAAGCATACGCGGCAGCGTGTGACGCCGCCGCAC
The DNA here is from genome assembly GCF_001426665.1 of Rhizobium sp. Root1334. Taxonomy (GTDB): domain Bacteria; phylum Pseudomonadota; class Alphaproteobacteria; order Rhizobiales; family Rhizobiaceae; genus Pararhizobium. The sequence goes on from NZ_LMEY01000007.1 coordinate 38,564, forward strand.
GGTCTTCGGGGTGAACGATGCCGAGCGAGGGATGGACGTCTCGGTCTTCCCCCACCCCTGACGGTTTAGCTAGCGTAGGGTCGCTCGCTTGAACCGCTCGCATGGCCTTGGCCCGGATCGCTTCGCAGACCAGAAACGATAAACCGAATAGGGCGACGGCGGACCACGTCAAAGACGCCGCTGCAGCATCTCGCTGAGCTCCCGCTATAACTAAAGAAACAACGAATCCAAAACACAAGAAGGGTCGAAAAATCTCTCTAAGGCGGTCATCAGAGACAACGAATGCGGCCACTAGCGGACACAGTAGTCCCAAGAGAGTGTGTGTGGACCACGCGACCGCGGTACCTGCGATTACGGCGGCGAAGGTGATGACGAACGGCGTCTGAAGTCTGGCAGCGATCCATCCGATCGCACCGGGAGCCTTTTTTGGCCCTGGCGGGTTCTTGCCTAGATGGATTTCTGACATAACAGACCTTCCCCAAAAGCTTCGCCATGCGGGCCAAAATAACGCATTTCCGTGGGATAGACCAACCCCACATTCGGTTTGGGTGAACGGAGAGGATGCCGCGCAGCACGGAAGCACGCTCCTGCGCCCGGGATTGCGGAGAGTTTGATTTGCTCCGGCCAGCCCCTTGACGATGCGGTGTTTGCCGGCTTTGACAAGGCCTTAGCCTTCACTTCACGTCATCCATGTTCAGCGGCCGAGAATCGCCACCCCGACGCACATTATAATGGACGAGGAATACCTTATGTGCCGCTCAGGGGGCTAATGCGGCGACAGCCCAAGTCGTATTTCTCCGAAATCAGAACGGAGATAAATATCAATGCGATTACTCGACGATAAAGTAGCAATTATAACTGGAGGCAATAGCGGGATCGGCAAGGCAACCGCCAAGCTCTTTGCTAAGGAGGGGGCCCAAGTCGTCATCACTGGTCGTCGACAGGAGGTGCTCGACCTGGCGGTAAAAGAAATCGGACACGGTGCTGTCGGCGTCTGCGGCGACGTTGCAGCAAATGATTTTCACCAGCGTCTCGCTGATAGCGTCGGTAAGTGGTTTGGAGGCGTCGACGTATATTTCGCGAACGCCGGCATCATCAAGCTCGAGGCTTCAGCAGCGGTTTCCGAAATCGGATACGACGAGCATTTCGCCGTCAACACCCGAGGCGTTTTCTTCGGGGTCCAGGCCATCTCGCCCCTGATCCGTGACGGAGGGAACATCATCGTGACAAGCTCGCTGGCGGCTACCAAAATCTTACCCCAGCACACACTATATGCAGGATCAAAGGCCGCGATGGCAGCCTTCGCCCGCAATTGGGCGATTGAGTTCAAGGAACGACGCATCCGCGTCAACATCCTAAGCCCAGGACCGGTGGAGACAGAAATCCTGACGAAGCTCGGTATCGCCGAAGCAGATCGCCCAGGATTCGAAGCGCACATGGCTGACCTGATCCCGGCCGGAAGGATGGGGCGGCCAGAGGAGCTGGCGGAGGCCGCTCTGTTCCTGGCAGCGAAGGGTACCTTCGTTAATGGTGTCGAACTGATTGTCGACGGCGGCATGTCGCTGGCCTGAGTTGAAAAGGACGAAGGGGCCGACGCGGAACTTTGCGTCGGTCTTCTTTTATATTCGGTCCCCGGGTCGATTTGACCGACTGTGAGCGAATGTCAGTAATTTACAGGTCTGATGAGACTTCCGGTCCCGAGGCCCGCCTGGACGGCTGATATCCCGTCCGTTTCCTTCCTTGAGAATAGCAACTCCCCACGGGACGCCGCGATATATTAGTTCGGCCCTTACTTGCATCGCAAAAAATAACTTTGAATGATTGTCGGGTCGGTCTCCGATATGGAGAGCATGGCAAGTCACGGCCGTATGACGCCGGCAAAAATCCGATAGAACAGGCAAAGCTGGCGCAGAGTGTTCTCCATATGCACGGTCGAACTCGTGGGGCCGGCATGGCTGCTGTCCGACCAGTGCATACACCAGGCTGACAGGCGCTGCTCGATAAAGCCACCTACGCTCGTTCGCCGGAAGTCACATACTTACGTTTGGGTTGAATGGAGCCCCTGCGTGGAAGCAGAATAGATAGCCGCCGTTCGTGACGAAGTCGATTTCTCGACGGGTCGCTCCTGACGTTCGTCTGCAAGCGGCTAGCCCAGTTTGTTTCAGGTGATCAAAAGGAATCCAAATGCGTAAGAGCGCCAAACTTCTCGCCGCTGCAGCGTTGTCTGCAGCGACGTCTCTCTCCGTCCATGCAGAGACAATTAAGCCGACAATTGTGCTTGTCCATGGCGCTTTTGCCGATTCCTCGAGCTGGAACCATGTCATCTCCCGCCTTGAAAAGGATGGGTACCCGGTGCTGGCCGTCGCCAATCCCCTGCGCGGCGTTACGAGCGATGGAGCCTACGTGGCCGGCATCCTGAGAGGCATAAAGACACCCGTCGTGCTCGTTGGACATTCCTACGGCGGCTCGGTGATCAGTGACGCAGCCACTTCTGCATCGAACGTGAAGGCACTCGTTTTTGTGGCGGCCTTTGCACCGGAGCCTGGGGAGTCCGCGGTCGCACTGTCCGGTAAAAACCCTGGCAGCACTCTCGGCCCGACACTTGCAGAGCCGGTTGCGCTACCTAGCGGGGCAAAAGATCTATATATCGACCAAAAGAAATTTCCGGAACAGTTTGCGGCCGACGTGCCACGTACCACCGCACGCCTGATGGCGGTAGCTCAGCGCCCTATCACTGACACCGCATTAGCGGAGCCAGCTCCAAAAGCGGCCTGGCAAACGATTCCGTCCTGGTTTGTATACGGTCAAGCTGACAAAAACATTCCGCCGGTTACTCTGAGGTGGATGGCGGAACGCGCCAAGTCCAAGAGAACTGTTGCGATCGATGGGGCGTCTCATGTCGTGATGATCTCTCATCCGGGCGAGGTTACCAAACTCATAGAAGAGGCTGCGACGGCAAAATGAGCCGAGATGTTCGGAGGCGGGCCTGGGTTCGCCTCCGACAAATGGTTCGTTACGTGACAGGTCAGACACCATGGTGGACGGCGACTGCAAGCCCATAGAACCTTCGTATAGGTGGGGGTGCGTATCGGCGGTGTTATGATTGCGTCGCTGCGCATGCTCGTCTTGAGAAGCAGCTAGGAGCGAGACGTGCAGCCGACAGATCTACAGCATGACACCCACCTTCCGACGATCTCCATCGTCGACGATGATGCAGCGCTCCGACTGTCGTTGGTGGATTTGTTCGAGTCATTGGAAATACGCGCGATGCCTTATGGAAGCGGCGATGATTTCCTTTCGCGCGCGGACCTCGGAAAAGCGGGGTGCGTTCTTCTGGATATCCACATGCCAGGCATGAACGGCCTCGACATTCAAAAGCAACTCGCCGCCATCGAATGCATGCTGCCGATCGTCTTCATGACGGGTGATGCGACGGTACCTATGAGCGTCCAGGCTATGAAGCGTGGTGCGAGCGATTTTCTTTTGAAACCTTTGGATCGCCCTGCACTTGTGGGTGCGACGGACCGCGCGATTCAGTTGAATGCAGCAAAGCGCGCCGCTGCAGTGGAACGCGAGATCACCATATCCGCGATACGGACGCTGACGCCTCGGGAACGCGAGGTCATGAGACATGTTGCGATGGGAAGGTTGAACAAGCAGATCGCCCACGAATTAGCAGTGAGCGAAATGATGATCAAAATCCATCGGAGCCGAATGATGAGAAAAATGCATGTCGGTTCGCTCGCCGAACTCGTCAAAAAACTGGACATGGCTTCCAAAGAATACGACGTATATCTGTAGATGATGCCGACGCTGGCAGGGGACAGCCGAGGTTTCCAGGAAAGAGTTCGCTCAAGCCCATGCCAGCAGAAAAGTATACGACCATAGCAATCGTCGACGACGACCGGCATCTCCGGGAGTCTCTGCAAGACCTTTTGGAGACGGAAGGCATCGAGAGTAGGCTTTACGAGTCGGCCGAAGAATTCTTGTCTCAAAAGGGTCACGAGGGCGTCGATTGCATCCTTGCAGACGTGCGAATGACCGGAATGTCCGGGATTGAGATGCTGCGCATTTTGCGATCGATGACGAAATGCCCGCCCGTTCTGATCATGACATCCTATGCAGATGACGGGATGCGTGCGACCGCGATGAGACACGGGGCCGAAGCATTCTTGGCGAAACCGATCGAGAGTAAACGACTGATTGAGTCCATAAGAACGGCAACGCACTGAAGCTTCTCACTATTTCCTCAACAGTTCGACCACCGAGCGAAGGTCCCGGTTCCCGCGCCCGGCCACGGCGCCGTCGCTCCCAATCTCGACCAACAGGAAGTCTTTATCGGCCTTCGCCAAAGCGGCTTGAACGTCCGCGAATTCCACCTCCGTATCGATCACGACCAAGTGGGCCTCGTCCGATACAACTGTACCAAACTGTAAGAGCGCATACTTGGCTTCGAAAAGCTCGGCATCCGGCACATAGGCCAAAAATTTAGGCATCGATACTCCTCGTTTTACGCAGCGGCTTAAACGATGGTTTGGGAAGTTCTCTCCCCATAGCGGTGGTAGTTTTCTCTTCGGATTAATCGAAGGAGACGAAAATGCAAGCGATCAAATATGGCATCTACGCCACGGTATGGTTCAACGTTCTGCTCGCTGGATGGCTTTCCATCCATATGCTCTATGACCCTGAAGGCTGGTACTACTTCGTACCGGGCGTCACCGATACCGGGTTCTTCAATCAGCATTTTATCCGGGATATCGGCATCATTCAGGGCTTCATTGCTGCGGCATTCACCATTGGCATATTTAGGCTGGAGCGGCGGCTCGAACTCTGGGCCGCGGCGACGCTCTGGCTTATAGCGCACGCAGCATTTCATCTTTGGGAGGTTGCGGTCGGAATCTGCTCAGCTTCGGTTCTGGTGCGAGATTTTCCGGCGGTCAGCCTTCCGGCACTTTTCGGACTTGCGTCGACGATTTGGGCCTGCTCGCAGTCACAAGCCATTGCAGCATCCCGCAGGACTGCCGCGATGCGCATTTGAAACGTGATAGCGGCCCCGGACCCTCTCGCGGTGTCCGGGTTCGCGCCCTTACTTACCCATAGACCGTGCGCGTCAGCCAGTCATGAAACGTTAGCTTTCCCGATACCACTCCTGGATTCGGCAGCAGGCCCTGTCGAGCAAGCGATACGCCGAAGTATAGTGAGGCTGGATCGATCGCGACCGGCCGGTTGTCTTCTGTCACCGTGAGCAGTTCCCTAGCGAGCTCAACGAGTTCGGTGGGCTCCGGTCCTCCTAACTCTACAATCGAGTTGCGTGGCTCTGCGGTGGCGATGTTCGCCATAAAGGTTGCTGCTTCGTCGGCGGCGATCGGCTGGAGCCGCAGGTCGGGCAGTCTTAGGTTGCCATCTAAGACGGAGGTATTCACAATTCCGCTGAAGAACTCGAAAAACTGTGTCGAACGCACGATAGTATGCGCCAGACCGGACGCCCGGACAAGATTCTCCTGTACGAGCTTCGCCCGGAAGTAGTCATTTTCGACAAGGTTGTCGGCGCCGACAACAGACAGTGCCAAGTAGTGGCGCACGCCGGCGGCTTTGGCGGAGGACAGCATTTGCTTTCCGGCCTGCTTGAAAAAGGCGAGCGCGTCGCCTTCGCCAAACGAGCCCGAATTTGTGACATCGATAACGACGTCAGCGCCTTCGAACGCAGCCTCAAGACCTTCGCCACTAAGAGCGTTCACACCGAGCTTGCTCGAAGCTTCGACGACGTCCTCGCCGCCCCGTTCTAGGGTACGGACAATTTTCGCCCCCATCATTCCGCTTGCGCCAACTACCACGATTTTCATCATTATGCTCCATGGAACGTAAAGCGTGCGATACTAGGCGTTTCCACTGGGGGGTCGATTAAACGAAGGCTTGGGTTGACCCAGATAGCACTTCCGACGAGATACGGCTCCTTTGGAGAAGCGGTTCAAACTCGGCATCGAGAGCCACAAATGCAGGTTGCCGTATAGGAAGGTTTGGGACGTCACCAGCGTCATCTACGAATAACTCGTCCTTATGAGCCGTATAAACCGGTGATCATGAGGATGATGAACGCGGGGATCCATTCGGTTTCGTTCTTCGACCAACGAATTGGCAGTCCAGGGTCCGGCACATCCGGCGCATACTCTACGCCTTCGCCTCGCTAGCGTGGCTGAACCCCATCGACTGTCGATCATTGTGACAGCTTTGAGGAGACCCTAAACGAAGGTTTATGCTCTCTACGGGGTAAACCATGGTATAAGGTGACGGCAAATAGGTCATAACAATCCTGCGTGGTCCCATCCTCGGACGCGCACGATCAAAGGTGCCGCCAGTGCTAGCGGTTTTTTCGCTGCATCGGTGCACGTAGAGGGAGAACCATGCATAACGTCCAGGCAAAATTGGAAGCCCCGGTCGAGCCCATCGTGTACGTGGTTGATGACGACGAAGAGATGCGGGGCGCGCTGCTCGACCTCTTTATGGTCACCAAAAAGAGAGCGAGTGCTTTCTCAAACGGCGTTGAGTTTCTTCAGTTGGCCGATACGAGCGCTGCCGGCTGCGTTGTGGTCGATCTCCGGATGCCAGGCGGCACCGGACTGGATCTTCAGAACCAACTGATTTCGTTGGGAAGCAGGCTTCCGGTAATTTTCCTGACGGCATACGCGGATATACCGACAAGCGTTCGAGCCATGAAGGCGGGAGCGACCGATTTCATCACCAAGCCGTTTATCAATCAGGATCTGCTGGAGGCGGTGGACCATGCGATACTGCTGGATAGCGAACGTCGCAAAACCGATGCGGCGTTGAATCGCATAAAGACGCTCGCCAGTAGTTTGACGCCACGCGAGAAGGAAGTGATGTGGCAGGTCGTGAGCGGTCTTATGAACAAACAAGTGGCGTACGAGCTCGGAATTAGCGAGATGACTGTAAAGCTTCACCGCATGAGCGTGATGCGGAAAATGGAGAGCCGGTCACTCGCAGATCTGGTCCGCAAGGCCGAGCAGCTTCAGCGCAACTGGTCTGCCTAAAAACGTGCGATTTTCATCGCAGCCCCAAACCTTCGTTTATCTGTTCCCCATGCGACATTCGCTTAAAATTGAAGGACGCCGCCGATCGACGGTTGATGTCCTATGGCTGTGCCGGTTCCGTGCCTGCCTGGTGGGTCCGTACGCCTTCGCTTTTCAATGTACGAACCTGCCATCGGAGCCATCGTAGCTGATACCCTAAAGGGTTGACGAACTCTTTGTTCAACCTGTCCCGTTTGCCGCGATGACAGGTTTGTATCAAGCGGGTCGGAATTCAATCGCGTCGGCCGCGCCGACATTAGAAAACCTAAGGAGCAAAACATGAAAATCGTCGTTATTGGTGGAACCGGTCTCATTGGTTCGAAATTGGTTAGGCGGCTCCAAGCAAAAGGCCACGACGTTATTGCTGCGTCGCCTGCGTCGGGCGTGAACACAATCACCGGTGAGGGCCTGGCGGAGGCGCTGTTGGGCGCTCAGGTCGTAGTCGACGTTGCAAATTCGCCGTCATTCGAAGATAAGGCCGTCATGGAGTTCTTCCAGACGTCGGGGCGCAATCTCCTGACTGCGGAAGTGGCAGCGGGGATCAAGCATCACGTAGCCCTATCCGTCGTCGGCACCGAGCGTCTTCAGGCCAGCGGCTACTTTCGGGCCAAGCTGGCTCAGGAGGCGCTCATCAAGGAATCTAACGTCCCCTACACGCTCGTTCACTCGACTCAGTTTTTTGAGTTTATGTTCGGCATCGCTCAGTCCGGCACTCAGGGCGATAAGGTTCACCTTTCTCCAGCGCTGATGCAGCCTATCGTCTCCGACGATGTCGCCGACGCACTCGCTGACCTCGTGGTCGGCGCGCCGACGAACGGCATCGTCGAGATAGCAGGTCCGGAGTCGATCCGGATCGCGGACGCCGTCACCAAATATCTTCGCCAGATCGGAGATAGCCGGGAGATCGTGGTCGATGGGAACACGCCTTACTTCGGAGCGGTTCTCGACGACAGGACTTTAATGCCGAGCGCCGGTGTCCGCGTTGGTACGACAGCATTTTCCGAATGGGTCAAAACCGCTACGCCGCCGCCGGCGCGATGATGGATTAATCGGCTCTAGGCTCTCCTGGGCCGACAAAAATCGAAGGCCGCGGTCAGCCGCGGCCTTTCGTTTTTTCGTTTGCTCCATCGGCAAGTGCGTTTGCTTCGACCGCCAGGTTTATTAGTTCATCTGCGTGTCAAAAGAGGAGAGGGCGCGCGGCGAACCGGCGCCCTCCTGCTTCTTTACGCCTGGATGAATGCCAGGATGTCCGCGTTGATTACATCGGCATGGGTCGTTGCCATACCGTGTGGCAGACCCTTGTGGATTTTGAGGGTGGCGTTCTTGAGAAGTTTGGCCGTCAGCGGCGCCGAATCAGAGACTGGAACGACTTGGTCGTCGTCTCCATGTATTACCAGCGTAGGCACTCTGATGACCTTGAGATCTTCGGTGAAGTCGGTTTCCGAGAAGGCCTTGATTCCGAGGTAATGGGCGTTTGCGGCTCCTGTCATACCTTGTCTCCACCAATTCTTGATCATTGCGTCTGACGCTTTGACACCATCGCGGTTGAACCCATAGAACGGGCCGCTAGCGACGTCGAAATAGAACTGCGATCGGTTGGCGGCGAGAGCAGTCCGGAAGCCATCGAACACCTCGACGGGGAGGCCGCCTGGATTGTCGGGGGTCTTCACCATGATCGGCGGGACGGCGCCGATCAGAACAAGCTTCGCAACGCGGTTTTTACCATGGCGGGCCGTGTAGCGGGTCGCTTCACCGCCACCTGTCGAGTGTCCGACGTGGATGGCGTTATGAAGATCGAGATGTTCAACTACCGCAGCGACATCTGCAGCGTAGTGGTCCATGTCGTGCCCGTCGTTGACCTGTGACGAGCGGCCATGGCCACGACGATCGTGGGCGACGACGCGGTACCCTTTTCCGAGGAAGAAAAGCATCTGATTGTCCCAGTCGTCACTGCTCAACGGCCATCCGTGATGGAAGACAATCGGCTGAGCATCCCTCGGACCCCAGTCCTTGTAAAAGATCTGGGTTCCGTCGCTTGCGGTGACATAGCCGTGACCCGCAGTGGCCTCCCCAGGGGTCTTCTTCTTCTTTCCCGCAGCAGCAGCCGGATGTGCGGCCGCACCGGCCGCGACCGCCGCTAGAGTAAAAGTTCCAGCCATGATGTCTCGCCGAGTAGCGATCATTGAAGAGCTCTTCATATTAAGTCTCCTGATTGAAAATTATATATTGAACTGCGTACATATGGCCTGGGACGGCCAAAATCGCAGCAATCTACATTAAGAAAACAGGAATAATTCTGAAGCTATACATCCGTTTAATCAAAAAATATCGATTGGATGTACCGAGGAACCGGGCCGTTTTCGCGGGCTGGCCAGCGCATGCAAACGCTCTGAGTGGTCCTTGGTTGATATCGTGAGATTCAACGCATCGATGTCGGAGGTCGTATCTTCCTGCCATTCGAACAAATCCGTGCCTGGCTGATGATCCTGAACGATCAGATCATGATTCACAGCGAGGAAGAACTCGGCATGGATGTAATCGTTGAAGCCCGCGAACAACATGCGCTGTCGCTTCGGACTATGGCCTCGTTGATGGACCTGGATCTCGACTATGCCAACAGTTGCGTCCCAATGGGCAGTCGAAAGCGGATTTTTTTTGCCTCGTAAGGCTTGATCAGAATAGGCATATATCACTGGGAACTGGAAGAATTTCTCGATCTCGGTACGCCCTAGCTCTGCAAAGTCGGGACTCCAATTCTCCACGTTCAACGGACCCATGTGATACTCCGAGTGCAGTCTACCTTTGCAAAGCAGATCAAAGCTCTTGTAGCCGAAACCATTTTTACACAACGCTAGCTGTACACCGCAGTATCGTATTCGAACGGTCGGTCGCGTATCCGATCGATAATCTTTTTTAGATCCCGCAGATAATCGGTATACGACGTGACGGCCATCTTCAAAATCCGGTTTTGTCGGCAAAAGGCACTCGCCAAGTAGGGGGTGGGAAAATCAAGTAGATGATTGGAATAACTCGAAATCCCACGCAGATAGCGAGCGGCTTGGTTTGCATTGCAAAGGCATGACCGCAGGCAACGAAGGTGATTGTAGTGCGATCAACGACGCCGCAAAAGCTATACGGAGGTTTGCGCGCGTCTGGTAATTGACTGTGTCCGCGATCTTGCGATGGAACTCGTGGAGCGGCTTGTGGTTGCGGTTACCACATGACGGGGCACAAGTGTCCGACCGTGGCGTCGACCAAGGCGAACGCCAATATGTTTCGTCGAGGAGCATCCTCCCCAGACCTTGATACCTTCGATATCGGCAACCCGAGCGCGATGTTTCACATAGAGCTGACAAAGAGGTTCAGTTCGAAATACTTCACTCTATCTCTTCAGTCGCGGTCGTTCCTCATAGTCGACGTCACTATCGAACCAATACCCGACTCCACGGGCCGTGCGTATCAACTCTGGCTTGCCGGGGTCGCGCTCGATTCTCCTGCGCAGCCGAAGCACAAGAGAATCGAGGCTGCGATCGAAAATCTCCCCGGAATGCACGCGACTGGCGGCGAGGAGTCGTTCTCGTGAAAGCACCTCCCGAGGCGCTCGAAGGAATGCAGAAAGCAGATTGAATTCTGCCGTCGTAAGTTTGACGTCCTCACGGTCGTGCCACCGGAGAACCCGTTTGTGCACGAGGAGCTCGTTGCCGTTGAACTTATAGGACCGGCGGTCTAGCTCCGGCTTAGCTTTGGTCCTGTCTCTTATCGCCGCCTTGAGCCGTGCGAGCAGCTCGCGGTTGCCATACGGCTGACAAACGTAATCGCTTGCCCCTGCCTCGAGACCGTCGACCCTGTCATCTTCTGTCGTTTGCTTTCTGCTGGTGATCAGAATCGGAGCATCCGTGAGATTGGCAACACTCCGGACAATCTCGACGCCGTCTTCGGTACTAACCTCGATCAGGAATGCATCGACGATTTCTTGTACCAGAACCCGTCGGATCTGTCGGCTCTCGGCGATCTGGGTCACCAGAATGGCGTGTTGCTTCAGAAACTCGCCCAGGATAACCCCCGAGGTTTCATCGCTATCGAGCACTACGACGTGCGTCATGAAATGCTCCATCGACCCCGCCCGCCGTGGAGGTGTGGGCAGAATGACGCACGGCGTCGCGCGGCCAAGGTCGGTCCTTAGCTTCGATCTAGGGCTTGATATCAGTGACCAGGTTTTTCTCGTCGGTATCGACCACAAAAACCGCCAACAAGCGCGCGGGCTTGGTGCTGCTTGCGTTTGCGCTTACACCGTGACGGTCGCCGGGAATTTCGGAGAAATTTTCGCCTGCCTGATATGTCTTTTCGGGGCCATCGTTGACCTTGCTTTTGATAGCACCATCCAACACCGTGGCGTAGATGAAAGCCGATTTTGGGTGGACGTGTGCCGATGAGGACCCGCCGGGACCATACTCCACTAGAACGCCTCTCATGCTCTTGCCGGGGACGTTCGGGAGCGGTTGGTCAAATACGATGGAGATTTTTGCGGAGCCACGATGGGCGTCGTCCGCGTAAACGGTTTGCGTTGACAACGTTGTGGCGGCAAGTATCAAAAGCGCTCGTGCAAACATTGCGAATCCTTCCTAAGTTGGTCGGACCATGGTGTAAGCGGTCGCGGCCTCATAGGCCCAAAAACGCAGAAAGGCATTGTACCAAGTGGCAGAGTCCTATCTTCCGCCGGTAAGCCGCGAGGGACATGTCTCGCTCACCCAACAGATATTTCAGGGTCTGCGGTCCGCTATCTTGAATGGCACGTTACAGGAGAGGGCACGACTTTCATCGTGGCAAGACCTTTCCGCCCAGCTGGGCGTGTCACGGGGAACGGTCAAACGCGCCTACGATCTCTTGAAAGACGAAAATCTCGTCGAGACCAAGGGTAGCGGCGGCACGCGGGTCGCGGCGATATTGCCGATTGGCGCACCGCCGCAAGCTGCGAAGGAAAGCGGGCCGGAGGGCTTGTTCTACGACTTCGAGACAGGTCCCCAGTACTTCCAACTCGGGGTCCCGGCGCAAGATCAATTTCCGGGCAAGGCGTGGCACGCCGCCTGGCGGCGCGCAATATCTGCAGAGGCGACGCGTCCGCAGATCTATCCGGATCCGCGGGGCCTTTCCTCGTTGAGACGCGAGGTCGCGGGATATCTCGCTACCGCTCGCGGCGTCCGTTGCCTCACGAACCAGATTTTTATTACATCAGGTTTTGCCGGGGCTTTGGGCGTAGTCCTGAATGTCATGAACCTGAATGGCAAGAAAGCCTTTGTAGAAGAGCCTGGCTTCCCTCGCACACGGCATGCGCTCGAACAAGCGGGGGTAGAAACCATTCCCGCGGCGGTCGATGGCGAGGGGATCCGGCTTCCGATTACGGGCCTTCATCCAGGCGTCGAATTGACCGTGGTCACGCCGGGGCAGCAGGCGCCCTTGGGGATGACGCTCTCACAGGGCAGGCGACAAGAACTTCTGAAATGGGCAGATGACTCAGACGCCTGGATAATCGAAGACGACTATGCAGGCGAGCTGCAGTTGTCTGGTCATGCTTCCCCGGCTCTCGCCGCAGACGACACCTCCGGACGCGTTTTCCATATTGGGAGCTTCAGTAAGACGCTCAATCCGGGACTGCGGCTGGGATTCCTCGTCGTTCCTCGGGCGCTTACCGAAAGATTCGCCGTCTTCGTGGGACACCTCGCACCTGCCGGGTCAGTCGTCGCTCAGCAGGCGGTTCAGAACTTTATGACAGGCGGTCACTTTTTTCGTCATCTCCGGCAGATGAAGGCGCTGTATGCCGATCGAAAGATAATGCTGGTTGACGCGCTTCGAAGGGAGCTGCATCCAGCTATCAGGTGCGACTTTGAGGGCGCTCTCTCTGTCAGGTTGTTTCTGCCTCCAGGAACGGACGACGTCGCGATCGCGGGCGTTGCGCGAACGCATGACCTCGGCGTCCTCCCACTATCTTCGTGGTACCAGCGCAAAGATTCGCCAAGGGGTCTGCTGCTCGGTATAGCGAACGTTCGCAGGAGAGACGTGGCAAGTCGATGCAAAACTCTGTCTCGCGTGCTCAGCCTTTGAGCAGGCGCTGCGACGCAGTTTAAATCTGCAGCGCGTGGACTTCGACGGCGGCATCAAATCCTTTAACTTTGTGAAGGCCGAGGCAATCGGTTTGCGCCGAACAGCTTGCGGCGGCGACGAAGTCTCCCGAGACCAATACCGGTCGCCCTAACTCTTTTGTCAGGCTCTCAAGCCTCGATGCTAAATTGACTGCCGGTCCGATGACCGTGAAATCCAGCCGCCGCTTCGAGCCTATGTTTCCGTACATGACCTCTCCGACATGGATACCGGTCCCAAACCTGATCGGATATTCGGAGACGCGTCTTTTTGCCGTGGCCTCGTAGGCTGCAACGACTGCGCTTAGAAGTCTCCGACACGCGTCCTCTCTGTCGAGGGGAAAGACTGCTAACAACCCGTCGCCAATGAATTTCAGAATCTCGCCGCCAAAGGACTCGATGGGATCCGCTATCAAATCGAAGTAGTCGTTGAGGATGTCGATCACGTCGTCGCGGTGCCGACGGCCGGAAAGTTCTGTAAAATTTCGAAGATCGCAGATCATTATAGCGGCACTTAACGTCACGCCCCTTCCGCGAGTGGTGGCGCCATCGAGGATCTGTTCGCTCGCATGCGGGCCTACATAAGTCTGGAGAAGAGTCCGGGCGAGTTGGTTCTTCAGGCGGATCTCGGTCACCAACGAGAAGAGAGGAAGGGCCTCGCGAATAAGAGCGATTTCATCCTCTTGGAAGCCTCCCAGTCTTTTGGTCGCGAAGGTGATCAGATGGCGCCTTCCCTGGGTGTGGTCAAGCGGCCAAGCAGCGTAGTCCGTGTGACCTTGTTGTCTTAGCTCGTCGTAAATCGGGAAAGTATGCGGACCGATAGTCTGGATTTTCTGGCGAACCTCGTTCCCCGTCTCGATTACAAGACGAAACGGGCTGCGTTTGAACGCGTCGGTGGCCTCGACGTCGTAAGCAACTGTTTGGACGTGGGCGTCGACCAGTCCGCGACACCAGAGAACGCGGGTTCCCAGCCACTGGGGATGGTGTACTCGAAAATGTAGTGAAGCGCGACTGAGATCGATCCCACCCAAGACGAGGCGCTCGCAAAGCTGGACAAATATGCGTTCCGCAGCAGCTTCTTCACGCAGGCCGGCCGACAACCATCTCATAAGTGACGCTTGACAATCTTTGCGGGACTCGCTCATTTTCGCCTCGTTCACTGTCTGCAAGTCAATCAACTCGGTGACGATCGAAGCTACCACTAAAGCAAATCATCAACAAAATTGCGACCAGAGTGCATGAACCGCCTCATGCGTTATTGCTGGCCGTGAACTTGTCAGGATCGACATCGCATCGGCAGAGTTGATAATCCCCGCGATTCCCGAGAGCGCCTTCCGGTTCAGTCCAAAGAACTCAACGCTGAAAATCCCCATTGCTGCGAACATTGCCCCGAGATAAGGCCGGAGAAAGTCCTGTTCTTTGTCGTTCCAGAGATTTTCTGACGACGACAAAACGACGAAAACCGGACGATCGGAGAGCAGACCGATCATTTTTCGGCCGCTGTAGCGAAAAGTCATACCCGGTCTCACGACATGGTCTATCCACGCTTTTAACGCGGAGGGCAGCGAAAGATTGTGCATCGGCGTCGCGAGCACGATTGCATCGCTTTCCACTATCTCGCCGATCAACTCCTCAGATAGCTGCAGGGACCCTTCCTGAACACCACCCGGTGGCAGAGATCTGGAGGCAAGGGAGTATTCACGATCGACATGCGGCATCGTTAGCGCACTCAAGCAGCGCACGGTGACCTCGGAGCCACTGCTCGTGCTGGTCAATTTCTCAACGAGGTGTCTGGAAAACGCGGCGCTCTGAGACGCATGTCCTCTGGGACTACAGATCAAATGAAGTATCTTCATCATTTCGACTCGCTATGTCGCCCGTCTCGACGGACCTGTTAATCTTGGGCTTTGATTGAAGCACCTTTCAGGATTTGCCTAGGACACGTGGCTCGGAAGCTGGCTACATCGGGCTTCGCGCACGGTATTGTTGGCAAGCAGCCTTATCAGTGTTTGCACGCGTTCCCACGGGCTCGAAGTCCGAAGCTCTCAAAGCGCCGGCACTCCGTAAATCAATGCTACAGCGGATTTACGCCTCAGCACGATGCATTGGGAGCTATACGTCCGTTTGGGACTAGGATCAGATCAATTCGGCCTGGCTGTTGACACGAAGGCAAGCAGGTCCGCCGAACTTATTGGCTTCTCCAGAAAACCGAATGCGCCGAAGTTCCGGACCGCGGCTCTCGTTCGGCTATCGGCGAACGACGTCATAATACAGACTGGCGGCCCCCCTTGCTTGACGAGCAACTCCAGAAGCTGAATTCCATTGGTGCCCGGCATTTTCAGATCGGCAAGCACGCAATGAACATTCGGTAAATCGCCAGATTCGAGAAAGGCGTCGGCGGATTTGAAGGTCTTGCTTGCGATGCCCATCGCATCGAAGAAATCGTGCAATGACTCCAGTAGAAACAGGTCATCGTCGACTATCGCTACCGTGATTGGGGATTTTGCGCTCATTGAACCTCAGCTCGGAATGCCGGCCGATAAAAGCCTGCCGTTGATCTTTTTCTTGGTCGCGTGGTAGCGCTATTTAAGTCAGTAGTTCGAACTGGCGGACCAGGTCTGCGAGCGAGGTCGCCTCCATCTTGCGCATCATGCTACCTCGATGCAGCTTCACCATTATCTCGCTAATGCCTAGTTGGAATGCGATCTGCTTGTTCATGAGGCCGCTCGCGACAAGGCCAAGTACCTCGGTCTCGCGCCGAGTGAGGCTATCAGCGCGCCTGCGTACTTCCACGCGATGGGCTCGTTCTTGTTGCTGGTCTATGTCGAGGGAAAACGCGGCTTTGATCGCATCGATCAGTTCGGCCGTCTGGAGGGGCTTCTCAAGGAAATCGACCGCCCCGGCCTTCATTGCATTCACACTCATGGCGACGTCGCCATGGGCGGTCATGAAAACGATCGGGATTTTATAGCCTCGCGTTTCGAGTTCCCTCTGGAATTCGATGCCATTGATGCCAGGTAACCGAACGTCGAGAAGCAAGCATCCTGCATTGGTCGTGGAAGCAGCGTCGAAAAAGGCCGACGGACTCTCGAAAGCTTGGGCGTCCATGTCCAAGGATTGGAAGAGATCGAGGAGGGAAAGACGAAACTCTTCGTCGTCCTCGACGATGTGTATAAGCTGGCGGGCAACAGCATTGGATTCGAGAGTATTGGCAGTCTCTGCCATGTTGGTTCCTCCAACCGAAATCAATGGCGTCCATTCAACGCCCATTTTATCAACCGCCTCCTATCTGAACAAGTAAACTAACGTTTGTTATCTGGTTGCTTTCTATAAGGATCCAAAGGTTCTGGATCGTTTTGGATTTCGGGGGGCAACGGGAGGGTGACCACAAATATGGCCCCGAGGGCACCATCGTTTCGAGCCGTGATGTAACCTCCATGATCGGTTATGATCGATCGGCATATCGCCAGACCCATTCCCATGCCGTCTGCTTTGCTCGAAAAGAAGCCGTCGAATATCCGTTCCATATCATTTCCCGGGATACCACCTCCCGTATCGCGCACGGCAATAGTCAATTCTTTATCGGACCCGAGAGTGGTCTCTACCGATATTGACCGAGATGCGCGCTGGGAGACTGCTATCGCCTGAATGCTGTTAATGAGGAGATTCACGACAACTTGTTGAAGTTGCACACGGTCGCCCATTATCTGTGGGAGGCCGCCAGCCAGTTGCGTCGTGACTGAGATGTGGTGAGCTTGGCTTTCCGATCGGACCAACAGAACCGCCTCGCGAATGATGTCGTTGACGTCGACGGCTGTTCGAACGGGATCGGTCTTAACAGCCATGTCCTTGATGCGCCGGATTACCTCATTCGCGCGATGAGCATTTTCCATTATGCGTGAAATGATCGCCTTTACTTTCGGGACGTTCGGTTCGTCGCGGTCGAGCCATCTGAGCCCGGTGTCCGCGTCCGTGACTATTACCGAAAGCGGCTGCCGAACCTCGTGAGCGATCGAGGTTACAAGTTCGCCGAGTGCTGACACGCGAGCGGCATGTGCAAATTCGGATTCTATCTTTCTCAACTGCTGTTCGATGCGCCGTTGTTCGGTCACGTCGATCATCATGATCAGCGTCTTGTCGAGCTTCTCAGGGATTTGAGGGAACGTGACGTAGAACAAAACTTCACGGAGTTCCCCGTCGAACGTCCGTATCTTCATTTCTTCGCTATAGTTTCGGCTTCCGTTGAAATGCGCTTTCACCACCCGTACAGCGGCTTCCGGAGTTGCTGAATAGAGATAAGTGACGCTCTGCAGGAAGTCCTCCCTTGAACTTCCTTTGAACAGCCGCATGGCGCTGTCGTTCACCTCAGTCACGACGACTGCCTCACTTGCAAATCGAACCAGGTCTGGTTGTTCCTTGAGATGGACATCTATATCCAAGACACCATTCGACATGAGCCTGTGGATCACGTCGCTCATAATGCGCGCGTCGACTTGCCATACCGGCAATGGGACGTTGTTGATGAGATTTCGATACCGCTGTTCGCTGGCTGCAAGATCCCAGTACTTTTCCGGATCGCTCCATGAGCCTGTGACGCTAGAGGAAATGAGATTGGGATGGTCTGAAGTACCTCGCCAAACAGACAGGATATCGGTGCCGGCCTCAACGGTCATGAACGGCTTTTCACTCTGAGGCGCTGAGAGAACTTCGATGCTCAGTTCGAGCAGCTTGTCGCGGTGCTTTTGCGGCCAGTATCGATAGGCGCTCCGCCCGATCATTGCGCTTGGAGACGTCCCACCGGCAAACAGCTTGGACGCAGCCACGTTCATATCGCTGATCCGCAGATGTTCCGCGATCAAGCTGGGATCCACGGCAGTGAGGCTGTGATCGCGAATTTGTTCGATCTGCTCTAGGAGTGCCGCAGCCCCGGTCGTGTCGATGCTCCAGACTGCGATCCAGTCCTTATAGGCGGTGGGTGCGTGACCTTCGACGATCCTCGCATCAGCGGCGGCGCCGTGCTCTATGAAGTGCGTTATAAGACCGCGCTCGTCTCGAAGCGCCCGCAAGCGGACATCCGCCAGGATCGGCGTATTGTCTGACCAGGTGCGCTGGGCCAAGCCCTGCCAAGATCCGCCAGCTTGCAGTTCATTCCAGTCGGGGCCGACGGCAAGCGTGCCGAACACTTCTTGGGACCGCTTGCCGACCACCTCGGTTATTGGCCGCCCATAAAGACGCTGTGACGCGTGGTTCCAATGGACGATCCGCTTGTCGGCATCGTAAATGATCACGCTTTCGTTGCTGGCGTCGGCGATCTGCGCCGAGAGAATATCGACTCTCTGAGTTGTCTGGCGCCGCTTGAGGTTGGTGATCTGTTCCATCTACCTACTTTGATAATTGTGCGGAAGCGCACTGTCTTCAGCGTTCGAAGACCGTAGACGATCGGCAGTCGTCGGCTCGCTGTAGATGCAGTGCGCTTGTCCAAGTTTACCTATTCCGCTCCACGCACCCACGAGCAACGCGACAAGAAGTCGGCGGGCGGGGCTGCTTTCAAAGCACGCGATCTTGAGCATATGGTACCCCGTGGTCCCGAAGGGGCGCGCGCCCGGCGAACCAGGCACGCTAAGCATTTCTTCAGGCGACGGCGCCGATAATTTTCGCATTCACTAGTCCGCGGGCGACCGAGGCGACGCGGCGACCCTGGAAGCGGGCGACGGCGAGGTGGTCTTCGTCGGGCTTCAGGCTGTCGAGCAATGATACATGCGTCGCACCGTATGGGGTGCCGGCCTTGAACATCGCCGGGTCGGCATAGCCGAGCGGTACGATGATCAGGCCGAGGTGGGCCATGGGCGTGTAGATGGAAAGCAAGGTCGATTCATTCCCGCCGTGTTTGGAGGATGTGGAGCCGAATACGGACCCGACCTTTCCATTAAGCTTGCCCTGGAACCAAATACCGCCCAAACCATCGATGTATGCCTTGAGCTCGGAAGAGATGGATCCAAAGCGTGTCGGCGTGCCGAAAACGATGGCGTCGGCCCATTCCGCGTCCGCTTCCGTGGGCGCCTCGTACTTGGCATTCATGGCTGCTGCGTTTTCTTTCCAGCCAGGGACCTGGGCCATGACGTCTTCGCCAACGAATTCGCGAGCGCGGCGAAGGCGCACTTCCGCGCCCTCCTTGATCGCTCCTTCAGCGATTGCATTTGCAAGAATTTCGGTGGAGCTGTTGCGCGAATAAAACGCAATGAGCACCTTGGGGTTGGACATGCTTGCCTCCAGCTGGGGGTTAGGGCTGTCGGCCTATGCCACAGCTTAAGCTCACAAATGGACGAGTAGGGCGCGCCTCAGAAGCTGGGGAAAGATGGAATGTGCGTCCAAGAATTTGGACGACGGAAGCGACCGCGACCGGCAGTGGCCGCTTAGGCGGCATTATCCGAACCTGCCACGCTCACGTCATCGTCAAAGGACCGGATGCCTGCCAACGACTTGTCCATGATTTTGGACGCTTCGTCTCTGCGCGCCAGTCTTCTGAGCAGGGGGACGAAGGGCTAGCCTGCTCCCGATCGAGCTTTTTGAAGCCGGTAGAAAACGAAAAAACCTAAAGGTGGAACATGAATCAGATGGTTATCAGAGGTGTCAGCAGCCAGACATTCGTCGCTGCCAACATAAAGCGGACCGAAGAGTTTTATGGCAAGGTTTTGGGCCTGCCGGTCGTCAAGAGGACTGTGCACCACCACGACGCCCGACTGCCAACCGTCACCTTCGGCTTCCGGCAGTTCCAGGGCGAGCCGGCGCGCGGCGAATCCATAACGTACATCGAGTGGAACCCTGTCTTCTACATGATGCCCGATAGGGGTTTCATTGAAGCGGACAGCACGCGAGACGCTGTCGCCAATCCGCGCGTGGGCGACCCCAAGGGCCGCTGGGGCGCAGGCACCAACCACCATCTCGCACTTCATGTCCCCAACAGAGACGGACTGCTCAAGTGGAAGCGCAGGCTATCCGATCACGGCGTCCACGTAACGGGTCCCTACAACCGCCACTACTTCTTCGCCATTTATCTTCGTGACCCTGATGGAGCGATCATCGAGATCGCAACGAGCGAGCCGGGCTTCGGTCATGACGAGACTGTGCTAGGGTCTGGCTTCCGGCCCCAGCCTAAGGAAAATCTTATCGGCGGGCGCGACGAGCTTCAGGTGGCCGCCGAAACTTGGCCGCAGCCGCTTCCAGAGGTTACGGCGGACTTCGCGCTTCGTGGCTTCCACCACATCACGTCGATCTCCAGCGACGCCGAGCGAACCGAGAACTTCTTCGTTCAGAAAGTGGGTCTTCGCCTAATTAAGAAGACCGACTACCTCGATGAGAAGGGTGGCACGCACTTCTATTACGCCTGCGACGAAGATCTTTCTCCGGGGTCGGTGCTGACTTTCTTCGGCCTACCGGGGTACACGCCCGGTCGCCTCGGCACAGGTCTGTCGCATCATTTCTCGCTTGAAGTGGAAAATGAGGTCGCGCTCGGCGAGGAGCATTCCAGGTTCCGGAAACTCGGCATCGAGGTGTCAGCCATCCAGGACGCAATTTACTCCCGGCAGTTTCATTTCCGGGATCCAGACGGTCACATCTGCGCCCTTTCCACGCCAAACAAGTTTACTATAGACGAGGACGCCGCCGTACTTGGCGCGAAACTGTGCCTCCCCGAACCCCTCGAAAAGGATCGGCGGACGATCGAGCAGCACATCGCTTACCGTCCAGCTCCCGTACCGATACCCCGCTAAATTCGGGGCGTTTTTGGATGACAAACAGGAGAGCAATCAGCGCTTATGGAAAAGCTCGATTTTTTACCCCAAGAAAAGGTCATCTGGGGCCGTCAAGTTCTATCCGATGCCATGGCGAGCCTCGCGCGCTATGGCATCGAGAAGCCCATCGTTTTTTCGGTTGGACCTTTAAACGACCTTAGACGTGCCTTTGTCGAACCGTATGTAAAAGATGCGGTGGGCGAGTTTCTCGACTTGCCGCCGCACGTCCCGGACTTTGCCGTCCGACTTGGCATGCAGGCGTGCGAAGAGTCCGGCGCTCGATCGATCATCGCCTTGGGAGGCGGCTCCGTTCTTGATGCGGCAAAAGCGGTTTCACATTTCCACCAGGTGAAGCACGGCAGCTTCCTTCCGATCGTCGCACTGCCGACCACCTTGTCTGGATCGGAATTCTCCCATTACTTCGGAGTCACAGAGACTCTGTCGTCAGTGAAGTTCAAGCGAAGCTACGCCGTCAGGGAGATCGCACCGAAGCTAGTGGTGATTGATCCTGAACTGATCAGGGGGACGCCGAGAGTTCTGTTGCTTTCTTCTGCGATCAAAGGAATTGACCACGCCGTCGAGGGCATGCGTCTGGTGGGTGCGGACCATCCACATGCCATTATGGCTGCGAGCGGCGTCCGACGCTTCCTCGACGTCTTGAACATGTGGCCTGCAGAGATTGTTACGGAGACGGCCCTTGAAGCAAATCTTGTCTCGCTCGACGACCTGCTGCAGCTACAGCTTGCCGCTTGGCAAAGCTATTTCTTTCCGGCGTCCGTCGTCTATGGGTTGAGCCACCGAATAGGTCATATTCTAGGTGGCACCTTCGGGGTACCTCATAGCCTTACGTCCTGCATGACTCTCGGCCCCGTCATCAGTGCCTGTGCAGCGTTCTATGGTGAGAAGCTTCGCATATTCAACGACGCCGCCACGGGACGAGAGGCCGCAAACCTGCTTTCGGGCGACGTGCAAACGACAGTGAAACGGCTCGGGCTTCCCAGTCGTCTTCGGGAAGTTGAATTCGATCGAGGCAACCTCTCCAAGGTACGCGACTTGCTGATTGAAAACTATCCAAGGGAAGTCGCCGATCTCGGCGAGGACACAGAGCAGAAGCTTGCCTCGCTGCTTGAGGGGATTTGGTAGATGGAGCTGTCGACGAAACCTCGTGATACAAGTTCGATCGCAACTCTTCTGTCCGACTATTCAGCGGGGCGGCGTACCACCACGGACGCCGTCGCCGAAAGCCTGGCGTTGGCAAAGCACTGCCAGGCCAACATCAGGGCGTTCGCGGAAATCGACGAAGCTGGCGCGCTCGAGGCTGCATCGCGCTCGGATCAACGGTATCGGGAGAAAACCGCACGAACGCTAGAGGGCGTCCCTGTCGCTGTGAAGGATATGATCGACACCGGAGACATGCCTACACGCTACGGCTCTCCTGCATACGAGGGACATCAGCCAGACTCTGACGCAGTCGTGGTGCAAGCGCTTAGGGAAAATGGTGCCGTGGTCGTCGGCAAGACCACGACGCACGAGTTTGCTTGGGGCGTGACGACGTCGAGCGAGGCCTTAGGGGACACGCTGAATCCATACGACCACACTAAAATTCCTGGCGGATCGAGTGGCGGGATGGCGGCCGCGATTGCGTGCGGGGCAGTGCGGGGAGGCCTGGGGACGGACACAGGCGGTTCGGTGAGGATTCCCGCTGCGCTCTGTGGGGTCGTCGGCTTCAAGCCGACTTTTGGCTTCCTTTCCACCGACGGCGTGTTCCCACTCGCGTTCTCGCTGGATCATGTTGGTATCCTTGCCCGCTCGGTGGAGGACGTTCAAATAATCTCAAGGGCGTTCGGTATTGCTTGGCAAGGGAAGGCGATGCGATCCCGATATCGCATCGGGGTCACGAGTGGTCTGGGCGGCGTTCCCATGTCCGCCGATGTCGCCGACCTGTTTACGCTGGCATGCAGCCTACTGAGGCAGAGTTTCGACCTAACCGAATTGTCGATCGAAACAGTGTTTGACGGGGCTTTCAAGACATTCGCTGGCATCGTGTTGGTCGAAGGAGGAGTGGGACACTTCGGTCGTAACGACGTCGAGTTCATCCAGTCGAGGTATGGGCGCGAGACTGCGGCCCGCTTGAAGCTCGCGGAAAACGTAAGCCTTGGCGACTATGCAAAGTGGCAGCAGCGACGCAGGGAGTTTGCGCGTGACCTCGATTCTGTGATGCAGACGCTCGACTTCCTTGTACTTCCTACCTGCCCGTGCACGGCGCCGCTCATCGGTGAAGATTTGGTCGTGATCGGTTCCTGGAGCGGCACTGTCCGCGAGGCTTTAATGACCTACACGGCGCCCTTCAACCTCGCCGGTTTGCCGGCGATCTCGATCCCGATCGGACAATCTGCGACCGACGGCATGCCGGTAGGCTTACAGATCGTCGCTGCGCGCGGACGCGACGCGCAGCTCCTCGAATTCGCGGGCGAGATTGAATCGTGGGTCCGACCGTTGGCCGGTCCTGAGCATCGTATGTAAAAGGGAGGAAAAGCATGTCGGTACAGGCGATATTGAAGGAGAAAGGATACAGCGTCGTCACCGCGCCGCGCGAGGCGTCCGTGCAGGAGGTGTGCCATCTACTTCATGAGAATCGTATCGGCGCTGTGGTGGTCGTCGACGCCGAAAACAGGATCGAGGGCATTTTCACCGAACGTGACGTCGTGGCCGCTATTTCGAAGCGCGGCGTCCAATGCCTAGCCGAGCCGCTAGGCGAAGTGATGTGGCGGAATGTATTCTGTTGCACTCGCCACACAAGCATCACCATCCTCATGGACATAATGAACATGCACAGGGCGCGTCATCTGCCTGTGGAACACAACGGGCGTCTTGCAGGGATCGTATCGATCGGCGACGCAGTCCGGCATCATATCAAAGCGATCGAATACGAGGCGGAATACATTCGCTCCTACATTACTGGTTGAAATCGGTGGCTGCCAATTAAACCTTGTTTGGATAGTCAAACCGGTATGTCGGAGTTTAAGGTGCGAGTCGATTAGTCAAGTTGGCGAGGGGCCAGACGATGCTTCGACTCTATGACAGCCGCTATTCCGGAAACTCGTGGAAGATCCGAATTCTGCTCAACCAGCTAAAAAGGCCATTCGAGCGATACACGCTCGACCTGGAGTCAGGCGAGACGAAGAGTGACGAGTTTTACGGCTTAAACCGGTTCAGCCGAATACCGGTCTTGCAGCTCGAGGACGGCCGTACGGTGGTCGAGTCAGCAGCTATATTGTTGTATCTGTCGGAGGGCACTCCCTATCTCTACGACGATCCCTACCTGCGTTCTCAAATAATCGGCTGGATGTTCTTCGAGCAGGGCGACCTTCAGCGTTTCATCGCGCTATCGCGGGTCTACCATATTAGAGGAATGGCTGACAAAATGTCCCAGCAGATCGAGCGGCTTCACGCCGACGGCTATCTCGGCCTGGAGAAGTTGGAGCGATGGCTAGGCGCCCACGAGTGGCTTGTTGGCGATAGATATACCGTAGCAGACCTCGCATTGTTTGCGTACGTCTCTCTGGCACATCAAGGCAAATACGAGATGGAGCGCTTCCCGGCCATCCTCAGGTGGCTGGATCGCGTGAAGGAGCAGCCGGGTTGGCTGGATATATTCGACCAGAGCCCGTACCAGAAGGGCAGCTCGCGCGCGTCGGCGAAATAAAGCCTCGTGGTTTGGCATCCAACCTACCCAAAGGTTTTATATAGCTTGGTCGAGACATCGGTAAAATACTGTTCCGGAAGTTCGATTTCAATCTGTCAGCCGCCCGCGTCTGCGCTGCTTTGCCGTTCCGCGGGCACTCGCGCGCGTGAGTTATTTATGCCTGTGCAAACGGTTCATCTTATAATTTTGATCAATATCCTAGGAGTGGCCGGGATCGTCGTCTGGCACCTTCAAGGAACGTCGCGACCTACTGCCCGGCTGATCGCACAGATCATCTTTTTCATTGCTATGACAGTCACCTTGGTATTCGCTCGGGTCATGCCGTTCCGCTTCGACACTCCACATCTTGATGGCAGCGGGTATTGGATGGTCTCCGCCAAGATCCTTTGGTGGACTCATCTTTCCTGGGCGACCATCGGTCTCGTTAGAATATACATTGTGCTCGACGGCAGGCCGCGCGAAGCGCGGCTGATCCAGGATCTGCTGGTCGCCATCGTTTATCTGGGCGTCGTGCTCTCCGTAATGGCTTTCGTGTTCGGTGTTCCGATCGGCACGCTGCTCGCGACATCGGGCGTATTTGCCATCATTCTAGGTCTCGCTCTGCAAAACACTTTGGGCGATGTATTTTCGGGCGTGGCACTGACCCTTGGTCGACCGTACACCATTGGAAACTGGATTGTGCTCAGTGACGGCACCGAGGGTAGGGTCGTCGCTAGCAATTGGCGCTCGACATACCTACTTACGAGCGCACATAACGTAGTCGTCCTCCCCAACAGCGTGTTGGCAAAACAGGGCCTCACCAACGTTAGCAAGCCGGATGAAAACCACCAGATAATGCTGGGCGTCCGCATCGTACCGACGCGCGAGCCTAATGAAGTGTTCAACGTCATGCTCGACGCATTGAATAGCTGTCGTGAAATAGCCCACGAGCCCCCGCCGAGCGTTTCGCTCGTTGGCATCGACGCCGCAGCGATTGATGTTCAGTTGTGTTTCCGCGTATCAAGTCCCGCACAGCGCGGCGTTGCCCGGAACGAGGTGATCGACAGCGTCTACAGACACTGTGTGGCCACCGGTATCGAGCTCGCGAAGCCAGCGGGGAGCCATACTTTCCAAGCCTCATATGACCAAGTGCCTACAATGCAGGCTGCGACGGACGCCGGAGTGGCTCGTGCAAGGGGCATCATTGCAGTGCCACCGCCGCCGGACGTAGCGCGAGAGCAGTTGCTTCAGTCAATCCGATCGACCTTCAGGGGGCGGGTGACTCGATGACAGCGTCGCTCTTGGCCAAGTATGGATGGCGTCATCGTTCGCGGGAATTGGACCATGCGTACAAGACTGCGAACTTCTCAAATATCGACGAGCGTTTAGTCTTCTCTCAGCTCAATAAAAGAAAGGGGAGCTGTCATGCACGCCAATGTAAAGTGGGACGAATCCAACTTAGTACGATCAGCCGTCGTCGATCAGGTCATGGTCGAAAGGCGAGCTAAACGAGGATTTCTCAAGACGCCTGTGTCGCTCGATACCGTGAAAGACATTCTGAACGCCGCGCGTTTCGCTCCAAGTTCAACCAACACCCAGCCTTGGAAATGCTACGTTCTCACCGGCGACACCCGCGACCGCATCACCTCCAAGGCGGTCGATATATTCCGAGCGGGGCCGGAGAAGCTAACTCCCGAGTATCCCTTCTTTCCTCAGCCTTTGCACGATCCTTTTTCCGGCCGCTTCAACGTATTCCGAGGTCAGCTTGGTGACGCGGTTGGCGTACCTCGCAGCGACAAGTACGGACGAATGAAAGACGTCGAGCGGCAGTTTCGCTTCTTCGAGGCGCCGGTCGGCCTGATTTTCACGATGGACCGAAAGCTCGAATGGGCGAGCTTCATCTGCTACGGATGTTTCCTGCAAAACATCATGCTTGCCGCGAAGGCGCGGGGGCTGGACACATGCGCGCAGCAGATCTGGTCGCTCCAACATCAAATGCTGCGAGAAGAGTTTAAGTTTTCACAATCGGACATGGTGGTTGCCGGACTTTCCCTGGGTTGGGCGGATAACAACCTGGCCGAGAACAACATGGCAAACCATAAGCTTTCACTCGAAGAGTTTGTCACCTTTTCGGATTAAGCGTCCGGGGATGCGTTTCGGATCTTGACGTTTTATCTGCAAGGGCGTCGATTAACAGGGCCATCGCGGTGTCTCGCGATGGCTTTCGCGCGGTTTTGTCGGGCGCGCTCGAAGACGGCAGGTGTCGATGCTTGAACTCAAAGACGTTTACTTCTTCGTCCAGGTCGTTGATCGCGGCGGCTTCACGTCTGCCGGAAGAAGTCTGCGGGTGCCGAAATCGACGCTTAGTCACCGAGTTCGCGAACTAGAGTCGATGCTTGGCGTTCGGCTAATAAATCGTACCTCGCGGCAGTTCGGCACGACTGATGTGGGGGCGGAATTCTACCATTATGCTCTGCAGATTCTTCAAAGTGCTGATATCGCCGAAGAATTCGTCCGCCAGAGATTGAATGAGCCAAGCGGGACGGTCAGGGTAACGACTGCGGTTGAGATAGCTCAATTTGCACTAAAGGATCTAATTCCAGTTTTCCTGAACAGATATCCAAAGGTAAGAATCGTCGAGATCGCGACGGACAGACTTGTCGACATGGTCGCTGAAGGATTCGATTTGGCCCTTAGAGGACATGTCGCTTCCTTGCAAAACTCTACGCTGGTGCACCGCGGAATCGCAAGCGTTCCATGGTATCTGTTTGCCAGTCCGACCTACTTGAATCAGGCCGGCGACATAACTGATCCGCGAGCCCTCTCGTCCCATTCAACGCTAGCTATGGATCGACATGGTGCCGAAATGTGGGGTCTGAAAGGGCCGTCAGGGCATGAGTTGGACGTGCCGATTGAGCCACGGTTTCTGAGCAACAATATGATTGCCCTCAAGGAGGCTGCTTGCGCTGATCTGGGCGTAGCCGCACTTCCTGGATATATGTGTCGCCAAGAGATCGAAGACGGAAGACTTCGTCAGATATTGCCTGGCTGGATGGCTGCCGACGCTCGTATGAGCGCGCTCATGCCTTACAGGAATGGGCTTCTGCCAGCAGTTCGTGCGCTGGTCGATTTCCTGGCAATGGAAGTGCCCAAGGTCACGGCGTTCACTCCCCGTGCGCACGACTGATAGATTTTGCGGCCCATGCCGCTATGCAAAAAACTTGCGTCTGCACAAGCTAAACCTCAGTTGGCTATCTGGGGCATCTGAGACCAAATAGACTCATTCGACACGTATCCCCTTTTCCGGTTCGGGCCGGATCGCACCGAGATTGATTGCTATGAAACTTCGTAGTCAGGTCGAGCAAGGCTTGCTTTGCTGCTTGTTGATGACGACGTTGGAAAGAAACGAAATACTTTCCACCAGCCTCGAGCGGGAGGCGCGCTCAATCACCCTGCTTGAGGTCGTGCGAGCGATAGAAGGCGACATCGAGACCTTTGCGGACAGCGGCCGAGCCGAAAAAATGGTCCCGGCCGGATCCATTGCCAGCGTGGCCTCGATCCTGGAACGGTCGTTCAAATCTGCCGACGCCGTTTGACAGGAAGTACTTGCGACAAACAATCTCGAAAATCTGGCAAGGGAGCTTCAAATCTCCTCGGACAGGCTTCCGGCATTTGAAAGCAGCTCTCGGCGTCCGAACTGAGGATTTCGCACGATGGAAAGTCTTCTGAATGAAACTGCCGGGATGCTTGCCTTCGTCCGGACGGTCGAAACAGGCACCTTCAGCGCTGCCGCCCGAACTCTAGGGGTCACGTCGTCGGCAGCGTCGAAAAGCGTCTCGCGACTAGAATCCATACTTCATGCCAAGCTTTTCCGGCGCTCGACACGGTTGCTTGCGATGACGGCCGAGGGTGAGGCCTTCTACGCGCGAGTGATGCCACTACTTCGCGAAATCGAAGCCAGCGCCGACGCCGTCCAATCTTATCGGGAGACATCTGGCCATCTAAAGGTCAGTCTGCCGGGCGAGCTCGGCCGAGTGATGCTCGGGCCGATCTTCAATGACTTCATGCCTAGATTTCCAGGCATCTCTCTGGAAATTGGGATGACGGACCGGCATGTCGATCTTGTGCGTGAAAACTACGACGCGGCATTCCGCGTCGGCAACTCGGATCGAAACGAACTCATGTGCCGAACGCTTGCGCATCTCGATATGGCGTTAGTCGCCTCGCCGTCGTTTCTTAGGGTAAATCCGGTCCCTGGTTCCATCGAACAGCTGTCGCAGCTTCAGTTTGCCAAATACTCGCTTGGAGGCAAAACATATCCCGTGCGGTTTGCCAGCGGCCGCGAATTCTTTCCTTCTGGAAGGATCGAATTTGATACCGCGACCGCCATTCGGGAAGCTGCAAGAAGCGGGGCGGGCGTCGCCCATTTGCTGAAGCGCGTGGTTGAGGAAGACCTTCGCGAAGGCTCACTGGTAGAGTTACTTCCCAACATCCGATTGCAGACCGTTCCGTTTCAGGCGCTGCACGCCTCTGGATCCATGCCTAGTCACCGCCTCCAGATTTTCACCGAATTCATCGCCCAGGTAATGGTGGGCGCCCCTCAATAGATGGCTCATTTGTGCCACAGAGCTGCGGTTTTGCCTCGCTGCTTCTGACTCGCGGATGATGCGGAAAATTCAGCGACGCCGCGATATCCCGGCTTGCCAATCCAATAGGAAACACGGGGTAGGATATTACTAAGGTAACTCAGAGCCAGCGAGCAGCATTTGGTTGCGACCGCAACCGAATAGCGCGCACCACCTCTTCGCAACCCGCATTTTGGGCCACTTCGGTTTATGCCCCCAACATTGGTATATCTATCCGAGTCTGTGCGCGTATCCCAGGATCGAGGCCGGCCATTCGCGTCTTCCAGACCGCCGATCTGGCCGATTTCAAATTCCAACCCTGGGAAGAAGAAGATGACACAGCGACTTAACTTCGCACAGCTTTCGCCCGAGCTCTTCAAAAGCTTGATGACTCTGAGCAACGAAATCAAGAAAGGTTCTATCGAGCAGTCTATCCTGGATCTGATCGATATTCGCGCCTCCCAGATTAACGGATGCGCCTTCTGCCTCGATATGCATTCCAAGGAAGCCAAGATCCACGGCGAACGCGAGCTGCGGCTCTATCATCTCGCAGCATGGCGCGAGTCAACTCTTTTCAGCCCACGCGAGCGCGCGGCGCTCGCCTGGACCGAAGTGGTGACGAAGCTGCCTGAAGGCGGCGTTCCTGACGAAGTCTACGAGAGAGTTCGTGGTCAGCTATCGGAGAAGGAACTTTCCGATCTTACGTTCCAGGTCATGGCGATCAACATGTGGAACCGGGCCAGCATTGCGTTCCGCGCGGTTCCAGGATCTGCCGACAAGGCCTTTGGCCTCGATAAGGCCGGCCTCGAGTAAAGCATACTGGCTGGTAGACGGCCGAGCGTTTCGGCCGTCTGCTTTTCAAGCGCCTTAAAATGATTGTCCATTGTTTTGGACGCTAAGTCGAAGAACCGTAGCCTGTCGTGAATTGATGTTTGCTCCTATCCTCGTGCCGGACCGGTTCTAAAGGCCCGGCTGCTTAGGCCAATAAAAAGGATGGAACGATGATCGACACTGGGATGAAGTCGCCGACTGAAGGAGACAGTCACACACCCTACAGCAGATATGTCCAGACAGAAGTTCTCCATACGCTACAAGAACTTGTCAGCGACAGTCCTGCGGAACCTGCGTTTCTTGCCAATGTGCAAATCAGCGAAATCTATTGGGCGCTTATCACCCGTGAGCTACTGACAGCCCAAACGGAATTGCGAAGCGACAGGATCGCGGCGACCAATCGCGTTCTTCGCCGTATCGTCAGCCACATGGAAGCATTCAATGCAAACTGGAGATCTCTTTCTTGGCTGACGCCGGCCGAACTCATGCCCATCCTGAAAGGACTCAGTGCTAGGCACGGGAAAGACACCGCCCTCCAGGGTTGGGCGTTCCGCGAGATGGTGTTTCTGCTCGGCGTGAAGGACAGGCCCTCACTTGAGCATTTCGAGCCGCAGCCGCATCGGTTCAGGCAACTTTCCGAAAGACTAAGTTCGCCGAGCCTCTACGATGACATTCTCGCTGCGTTGGCTCGCGATGGAAAGCCGATCCCGCCGCAATACCTCACGCCCGATTATGCTGCGGTCTACGTGTCGAACAAGGAGATAGAGGGTGTGTGGGCCGAGATATACCGGGTAGACGATCCGGCTGATCATTGGCGTACACTCGCAGAGCTACTCGCCGATATCGCCGTTGAGTTCACCAACTGGAAATACCTGCATTTGATGGCAACACGACGAACCTTCGGTTCGCGACCGGCATACCACGGCGTAGATGCAATCCAGTGGTTGTTGCCGACCATGAACGAGATCCCTTTCCCTGAGGTTTGGTCTGCCCGCGGTCTGGTGGTTTAGTCGCAAGGTGCCACGACGAGCCGCACCGCAAGTCTCGGAGTTCGAATTATGAGTGGCCAGCTTTCGCTCATACGCACGGACCCGTTACTCCAGCGTTTCGTCGTTTTTGCTGCACGAGTCGATCCATGCGCGATGATTTATACGAGAGCCTACAGATTCAATGGAAGCGTGAAAACAAATTTTGAGCCAGTCGGCTCATTACTCTGCACCCAAAGTCGCCCGCCGTGCGATTCGATGACAGTTCGGCATATTGCTAGTCCCATTCCCATCCCCTGCTCTTTTGTTGTGAAAAATGGCTCGAAAATGCGGTCAGGAAACTCAACTCCTGGCCCAAAATCCGAAACCTCCGTTCGAATCGAATTATCAGAGTGCGAAGTACGCACGAGAAGCGATTTTCGGACAATGTCACCGTCCATAGCCTCCATCCCATTCAATATGAGGTTGATGAGAACTTGCTGAATCTGAACACGGTCAATGAAGACATCAGGTATTTCGCGATCCACCTCGGCTTGTAGGCGAACGTGCCGACGGTTCGCACCATCTCTTACAAGACTCAATACCTCGTCAATCACTTGCCCGTAGTCCGTGATTTGCCGTGCCTCATCAGAATGTTTGAACAAGGCGCGAATACGGCTAACCACGTCGTTCGCAATTTTCGCACTTGATACAACTCGTCTAGCGGCAATTCTTGCGCGGTCGATGTTCGGGGGCTCTGCCGAAAGCCATCTGTCGCACACATCTGAACTGGAGACCAGAGTTGCTAGCGGTTGACCGATTTCGTGGGCGATTGATGCAGAAAGCTCCGCAAGGCTGGCGGCTTGGCTGGCTCGGGATAACTTCTCCTGCGCCACGCGAAGTTCTTCGTATGAGCGGACCTGTTCCTCAATGTCAAAGCAAATGCCGTTCCAGCGGACGATCACACCGTCGCTGTTTCTCATTGCCTCAGCGCGGGTCTCGACCCACCGATAGACGCCGTCATGCCTTCGCAACCGGTGCTTCATAGCATATGGCTCACCAGTCAGTAACGAGTGAGTATAGCTGGCCTTCACAGCGGCGACGTCGTCGGGATGAATAATCAAGTCAAGCGTGTCGTTTATCGGAGACGCTTTGGATACATCCTTGTCTGCAAGCCCGAATCCAAGATAGGCCTCGAGCTTCTGGCTTCGATAGATTGGTTTTCCATCCGGTAGGGAGGAATAGATAAGGGCTGGCAGCGCTCCGATAAGCTGTTGAAGCTGCCTCTCTCGTTCTCTTAAAGCTTCTTCGGTCTTTTTATAGACGTCCATATCCAACGAGGTGCCGTACCACCCTGTAATCCGACCCTGTCCGTCGTGCGTTGGACGGGCAGCAGTCCTTGCCCAAGCGTAAATACCTGTCGCGCGTTTAATATGATACTCAGCGCTAAAAAGGCCACCTGTTTCCACAGCGTGACGCCATTTGGCCGCAACCTCATCGTACTCGTCGGGGTGCATCAGCTGTTTCCAACTCAGCTCGCCTTCGACCGTGGACGAATTGAGATCGTCGGGTGTCACCCCGAGCGTGGTTTGAGCGAATTCAGGGAGATAAAGCCATTTTCCTTGGGCATCCAAGGCCCACCCGTTACCAAAGAGATTTTCGATGACCTTTGCGGCGCGGACAGCCGGCAGTTCATCCGCGCTGGCGCTTTTTGACGCAACTGCGGGAACTCCAATTTTTGGGGCTAGGTCATCGATGTCGACGCTGATCCCGTATCCGGGCTCCAGGCGAGTATCTGCCGACAGGTACGATCCGTCCGCCTGCAATTGGCGAAGCCGCAGGACCTGCGGCACTCCAGTCCAGAACGCACGCGAGAGCCCATACGCCGCCGCGCGCCAGTCATCGGGATGGATGGAGTTCAAGGCCGGAAAATTTGGCGGGAAAGTTGTGTCCATCGCCCCACGATCGGATCCATTCGCAAGAAACTTGTGAACCTGCCCGAGGTGCCGTGTCTGAATGATGTACCTCAGTATCATTCCGCTGGAGCCAGCCAAGGCAAACATTACTGCCCAAGACAACGCATACTGCTGGTTTACACCGACAATACTAATGGCCGTCAAACCTGAGACAACCAACCCAAGCGCACACATGACCATCAAAATGTGCACGACACCGCCTCGTGCAGCCAAAAAGAATGACAAGAATGGAGCTAGCAGACCAAGGGGAGAGCCGGCAGTCCAAGACGCGATTAATCCTGACGCTATCGTTGCGGCGACTAAGTAGGTCAACCGCCGCCGGACCTGCATTTCCCCCATCGCCGACCCCTTTGCCAACGGCCTTCACATCAGCAAAACAACTGATCAGTCCCGATCCACAGTTCAGCCATAAGTTAGCCCGCGCAACCAATTTGCTTCACTGATGTCACACTACCCTGTACCCCTAACATGGATTGAGCCGATATATGAACTCCCACGGCAACATAAAAATTTGGTGGAGCAATATTGGGCGTTCTATAGCGCCGAGCGGTGTCCCTGCCCTTCGGCATGCTGAGCGATAGGGTCGGCATGGCCCGCTAACGCTCGTTGTCGCTAGCACATAACCTGTTCGTGACGATCGCTAATTTCGCGTTGACTTCCATCAACAGCGTCAGACAACCGAAAATGTTAAACTTGCGCGCAGCTAAGTCCTATTGCCAAGGTGTCAGCCCGATTCCCATCAGCCTCGAGTGCTAGGTCGCCCGATAGCTCCCATCGTTCAGATCCTGCTCTA
The DNA here is from genome assembly GCF_001426665.1 of Rhizobium sp. Root1334. GTDB lineage: Bacteria > Pseudomonadota > Alphaproteobacteria > Rhizobiales > Rhizobiaceae > Pararhizobium. The sequence continues at coordinate 72,451 of NZ_LMEY01000007.1, forward strand.
TACGTGTGTTTAGTATGCATGCACGGCGCGATGAGACATTGTTCGGTGCATCCGATGCCGACGGAAAAATCGTAACGGCAAAGGGTCAAATTCAACTATCAGGAAGTAAAAAATGAAAAACGTAGTCCCGAGCAAAGGCTTGGAGTGGACCAACTTCATCATGGGCGCGTGCCTCGCGTGCTCCGCGCTCTTCTTCACGGAATTCCCCGCTGCCGTTTGGGATGCTGTGATTGTCGGTGCCATCATCGCAAGCTGCTCCGCGGTAGCGCTCTCGCGCTATGGAGTCTGGACTGAGTGGGCGAACCTCGCTCTAGGATGCTGGGCGGCTGTTGCCCCTTTCATTCTGAAATTCGGATCGCTTGCCTCGCCGACGTGGATTCATGTGACTGTCGGACTTTGTGTCGCGTTGTTCGCATCGATCCAGCTCTTGGCTAGCAAGAAAAGCGAATCTGGTTCGGCCAACAGCTAACACCGATTTTCTCAAGAACACCGAAGCAATTGTCTCCGCGGTTAACGGCCAATGCCAAGTTCACAGCGGAGGCAATCTAACAACCAATGGGTTGGATTATCCGCTCTCAGCGTAAGATCCTTCCTGCCCTTTCGGTCTTATCTGGTGGCTCAACGCAGGGCATTTAAGATCAAAGCAAAATATGCGCACAGATAGGAGATCGAAATCGTGGAGTTACCCCGCAAGGAGGCCTTCGAAACCCCCGAAGAAATCGAGAGGAAGATAGAGGCAGTTCCTTCCACGCCACCCGAAACAATTGGTGCCCAAAACGAAGCTATTGCCAAGCCTCGGAGCGCCAGAGTAAAAAAAGGATTGGGTGCGGTACTGCTCGTAGCCGGAGTAGCGTACGGGGCCTATTTTGGTCATCATTATTGGACCATCGGACGATTCATCGTTTCCACTGACAACGCTTATGTGAAAGCTGACTATACGACTGTCGCACCCAAGGTAGGGGGTTACATTAAGGAAGTGCTCGTTAATGACAATGACGTCGTGACTTCGGGTCAGGTCATTGCAACAATTGATGACCGAGACTTTCAGGCCGCGCTCTCTCAGGCGAGGGCAGAAGTTGCCGCAGCAGAAGCTGCGCTCACGAACGTTGACGCCCAGATCGATTTACAGAAGTCGGTAATCGGGCAAGCGAAGGCGTCACTGGATGCTTCTAAAGCTTCATTGGTGTTCGCGAAGTTGGATGCGTCCAGAAACGCACGACTGGTCAACAACGGTGCCGGTACCCAATCCCGGGCCGAGCAGAGCCAATCCGTATTGGATCAAGCCTCTGCCGCGGTCGAACGCGATGAAGCGGCACTTATAGCTGCACAAAACAGGATTCCGGTTCTTCGCACCCAGCGTGATCAGGTCGGGGCGCAGCGGGATAAGGCGGCCGCGGCTGCTCAACAAGCCGAGCTGAACCTTTCTTACACGAACATTGTTGCAGCGGTTGACGGTACGGTGGGAGCTCGATCAATTCGTGTTGGTCAGTTCGTCAATTCCGGCACGCAACTCATGGCGGTTGTGCCATTGCAGTCGGTCTACATCGTAGCGAACTTTAAAGAGACCCAGCTCACATTCGTGCGACCAGGGCAACGCGTGATGATCAAGGTCGACAGCTTTCCAGATCTTGAGGTGAAAGGTCGCGTTGACAGTATTTCGCCTGCAAGTGGCCTTGAGTTCTCCTTGCTTCCTCCGGACAACGCCACGGGTAACTTTACGAAAATTGTCCAGCGCATACCTGTAAAAATTCTCATTGAGGATGATGACGCTGTCGGACGCCTCCGCGCAGGAATGTCAGTGGAGCCTGAGATCGACACGAAGGGCGAACATCTGGCCGCCAGATAAGACGGGAAACCCGCTCTAATCCAACAAAAGTTCTAATTGCGAGGTGGATCCCAGGATTCGCCACGAGGAGATGAATCGTGTCCATCGGTCATGTAAAGGCGAAGAACGCCAGTGGTGTCCTAACGACATCGTTGCCACCTAGTACGCCGCAGATGAGTACAGCCCGGATGTGGTGTGCGGTGGTCGGATCTACTCTCGGGGCGTTCATGGCAGTGCTGAATATTCAGATTGTCAACGCTTCACTTGCGGACATTCAGGGGGCGATAGGTGCAGGAAAGGACGACGGCGGATGGATTTCCACATCCTACCTGATAGCCGAGATCGTCGTCATTCCGCTAAGCGCCTGGTTGGCGAAAGTATTCTCGCTTCGTAAGTATCTTCTCGTCAACGCCATCCTCTTCCTCGCCTTTTCGGTAGCGTGCGCCTTCGCAACCAATCTTTCTCAGATGATTGTTTTAAGGGCGATACAGGGGTTTTCTGGAGGCGTTCTCATACCGATGGCATTTACGATCATCATTACGTTCCTGCCAAAGCAAAAGCAGCCAATCGGCCTTGCCTTGTTTGCGCTATCAGCAACGTTCGCACCCGCTATTGGGCCAACGATTGGGGGATTTCTCACAGAGAACTACGGTTGGGAGTACATCTTCTACGTCAATCTTGTACCAGGCTCAGTCATGGTCGCTATGCTATGGGTTTCCCTTGACCGAGGGCCGATGAACCTAAGCCTTCTGGCAAAAGGGGACTGGCCGGGGGTCGCGACAATGTCCATTGGTCTTGCTGCGCTCCAGACCGTACTTGAAGAAGGCAACAAGGAAGACTGGTTCGGATCAGAGTTCATAGTACGGCTCTCGGTAATCGCCACCGTCTCGCTCGCCCTCTTTATTGTCATCGAACTAAGATCGGAGCACCCACTTCTAAACCTTCGCCTCCTTCTCCGGAGAAACTTCGGTTTCGGCGTCGTCGCCAACTTTCTACTTGGAATGACGCTCTACGGCTCGGTATTTGTGTTGCCTATCTACCTAAGCCGAATCCAAGGCTACAACGCTGAGCAAATTGGCTTTGTATTAGCTTGGACCGGCATTCCGCAACTCTTGTTGATCCCATTGGTGCCCAGATTGATGAAGCGCTTCGACGTGCGGTTTGTCATCATAGTCGGATTTGCTTTGTTTGCAGTTTCGAATTTCATGAATGTTCACATGACAAGCGACTACGGGAGCGATCAACTATTCTGGCCGAACATCGTTCGTGCCGTCGGCCAGGCTCTCGTTTTTTTGCCACTCTCCGCGGTCGCAACTGCGGGTATCGAGCAGGAAAATGCCGGATCGGCTTCGGCAATATTCAACATGATGCGTAATCTGGGCGGCGCCGTCGGCATAGCTTCTCTGCAGACCTTCTTGTCCAAAAGAGAGCAATTCCATTCGAATATCATCACGAACTCAATAAGTGTCTTTGACGAAGCTACGCGAACGAGCGTTTCAAAACTCACGGCGTACTTTATGAGCCACGGTACAAGTGACCAGGCAACTGCAATCCATACTGCAATCGTGGCAGTCGCACTGAAAGTACGTAAACAGGCTAACATTATGGCATTCAGTGATGCGTTCTTCGTTCTTGGCGTCGCGCTTTCGATTGCCCTTGTCGCTAGCATGTTGCTCAAAAAGCCTGATCATCTCTCGGGAGGAGGAGGTCACTGATGACAAAAGCAGGAGGCAAAGCGACGGCCTACAAACAAGTTAAATCGAAAACCCGCGTCGATGACAATTCAAAGCGTTCTCTCGACCCCGGCTCGCTGCTATCGATCCTCGAATGGCTTTCGGGAGACGAATGCCATTTGCTCGATGAAGCTGGCATGATAGCCGCATTCGGGAGGAGGCTGCGGCAGATAGGACTGCCATTGGATAGGCTTACATTGCATTTAATGACATTGCATCCTGAAATTATGGGTCGGACCTACGCATGGGCCCCCGGCGAGCCGGTGGAGGTACATGACCGCGAGCATGGAATGCAGACAGCGTTCGCGGCGACGGCCCTAAGAAGGGCAATAGATTTCCGGGAGACCTTGGTCGTCAGCGGAACCGACGAGACTTTGCCGTGGCTGCACATCGACGTGTTCGAGGGCAGGGGGCTCAGTCAGATCGTCATCGCTCCCCTTTGCAATGCAGACGGCCCAGTCAGCGCCGTCTCGTTTGCAAGCAGGGAATCTGATGGTTTCACCGTATCGGAAATCGGTATGATTGAGCGGTTGCTTCCCGCTTTGCGAAACACCTGCGAAATAAGGGTGATGCGCCAAGCCGAACTTTCACTGCTGGATACCTACATCGGCCCAATGACTGCCCGTCGCATTCTTGCGGGACGGATCCGGCAGGGGGAAGTCGAAACGATGGAGGCCGCACTTCTCCTTTGTGACCTCCGCGGGTTTACCGAGTTGTCAAACAGACTGCCCGAAGGAAAAGTGCTTGCAATTTTGAACGAGTATTTCGACTTGGCGGTCCCCGCAATCACGCGAAGAGGAGGCGAAGTCCTCAAGTTCATGGGCGATGCTGTACTTGCGTTTTTTCCGCATGCGGACGTGAACGAGGCGAGCGAGAAGGCGCTTTCGGCTACAATGGAGATCATGGACCAATTAACTAGGGTCGTGGGCGATGGCGCGGGTCTCGAGGCCGCAATAGCCCTGCATTATGGAAAAGTCAGCTACGGCAACGTCGGCTCGGGCCGACGCTTGGATTTCACGGTAATCGGTCCGGACGTAAACATGTTGAGCCGGATCCAAGCAGTGTGCGGCAGCCTAGGAATTTCCGTGTTGATGTCGAGCACGTTTAAGGAAAGGACCAGTTGTCGCATTGTTGACTCGGTTGGATTCCACCGTATGAAAGGCTTCAAAGAACCAGTGCAATTGTTTGCTGTTAAGACGACTTTTAAACACAACCAAAAGTACTTTGGACAGGTTTAACATCTCAGCCTTGAATTAGGAATTGCTTGGCGAGCACAACGGTGTTCCGCATCATCGGCTTGCTGCCGCAGGCCCTTTCGCTCCGACTTTGGCTGCCCACGAAACCGCGCATGCCCGGCATTTAAGAAACTGAACCGGTCTTCTAACAAGGAGGTCGCAAACCTTCCCGCCCTTCAGTATTAGAAGGAACCTTGGGTACTTGAATTGGCGGTGCCAGTACTCTTCCGCTCACATAATGGCATATGCGTTACTGCATTAGGAACGAGCCAACGCGTAACCCTGAGGATGGCATCGTATCTGGTCAGTCCAATATGTCAGTGATAATCGAGTTGCGAATTTCCGAAAGCCGCAAAAGAGCATGCAGGTCCGATTTGCGTCTTATGAGGTCGGCGACGGTGTATTTGTCAAAGACCGCGACGAACGCTTTTGTGGCCTCGGACAATATGGGGGGCAGGCCACAAGCTGGCGCTATCATGCAGACCGAACAATCCAGGATGTCCGAAAGCCCCTCGGTGTGACGCAGGACGGCACCGATATTAATATCAGCGGCGGGACGAGCGAGCAGAATCCCTCCGTTCCGTCCACGAATGGACTGTACGAACCCCGCAGCCGCAAGGTCTTGCACTACCTTCATCAAGTGGTTCTGCGAGATAGCGAACGTGTCCGCGATCGCACGTATCGAAGTGCTCTCACCGTCACGTGTACCTAAGTATATCAAGACCCTGATCGCGTAGTCGGTATAGCGTGTGAGCCTCATCTAACAGCCTGCGTCAAAACGTCCAAAGGAGCCAAGATGCATTTAGATCGCATCTTTTCCCAAAATATAATAGATGCATATAAAATGCATCTATTAGGAGCGATAATGTGGAAGCGATCACGGAGGCCGAAATCACCTTGGTGCTCGAGAGGTTTTACGAGAAAGTCCGGCGGGATCCGGAGATCGGACCCGTGTTCGACGTAGTGACCGACTGGGACGAGCACATCGTCCGGCTGTCCGAATTCTGGTCTTCCCTGATGCTGACTTCGGGTCGCTATAAGGGAAATCCGATGTCGATGCATATGATGCATTCGGACAAGATCAGGCCGGGGATGTTCAACCAATGGCTTACTCTCTGGATGCAGACGACGTCGGAGCTCCTGACACAGTCAATAGCGGCACTGATGCAGGCGAAGGCTTCCCGCATCGCCTCTCGGCTGTCGCTCACCGTCTGTGGTTCGCTACCTCCAGGCCCTGTCACCCATATCTCCCTGCCGAGGTCCAAACCCTACATGGTTACACAGGATTTCGATGAAAGTTCTATCCCAGCGGCCTTGCTGCGTGAACATTCGTTGAAGCCTGGCTCATGGGGCGTCGTCCGGATCACGGAAGGTTCGGTCGCCTTGGTTGCAGCAGGCCGGGAGATTCTAACCTCTCAAAGCTTCGGCCTCATTCTCCCGGAAATTCCCCACCACCTCGAAACGCTCGGCCCGGTGAAATTCAGGATCGAGTTTTATGATCACGCACCGACCACAGACCAACATTGAAAAAAGAAGAAAGAGCACTTGGATGCCAACTCCACTCTCCGCAAAAACCATTGAAATCGTAAAGGCGAGCGCCCCTGCACTGGCGGTTCATGGAACCGCGATTACAAAAGGCATGTACACACGCCTCTTCGAGCACGACCACATCCGAGGGCTTTTCAACCATTCCAATCAAGGCGAGGGCGGGTCGCAGGTCCACGCGTTGGCTGCGGCCATCCTGGCGTACGCACGCAACATCGAAAATCTGGGTGTACTTGCGCCCGCGGTCGAGCGGATCGCCCACAAGCATATCGGCTACCATATTCTCCCCGAGCACTATCCCTATGTTGCGACAGCGCTGCGAGCTTCAATCTCGGACGTACTCGGCGAGGCGGCGACGCCGCAGTTGCTGGAAGCTTGGGGCGAAGCCTACTGGTTCCTCGCCGACATCCTGAAAGAGCGTGAAGTGCAGTTGCGGTCTGAACTGCAGGCGGCGGTTGGGGGCTGGAACGGCTGGAGGCAATTCGTCATCGCTGAAAAGATCAAGGAGAGCGATGTTGTCACGTCTTTCGTACTACGCCCAGCCGACGGTCAGAAAGTAACCAGGCATCGTCCCGGCCAATATCTTACCTTCCGACTCACACTGAATGACGGGCAAGAGGTCAAGCGGAACTATTCCATCTCGTGCGGGCCCAACAACGATTTCTACCGGATCTCCGTAAAAAGGGAGGCAATGGGGCAGGGAGGCTCCATTTACCTTCACGACCACACCTCCATTGGCGCAATCATTGAGGCCACGCCGCCTGCCGGAGACTTCTTCCTTCCGGATGAGCCAAAGCGGTCAATCGTCCTGCTGTCAGGCGGCGTGGGTCTGACGCCGATGGTCGCCATGCTTGAAGCTATCTCGGCCAGCTACCCCGACCTTGACGCGCATTTTGTCCACGGCGCTCTAAACAGCACCACGCATGCCATGGACCGCCACGTGCGTACATTGGCGTCTCAACACGGTCGCGTCGCTGTCCGAACGTTTTATAGCGATCCCGCTGACGCTGACGCAGCTGGGATCTCACACGATCATGACGGTATGATCTCGATTGAATGGCTCAAGGAGAATACTCCGTTCGCCTCAGCCGACTATTACCTTTGTGGCCCTAGGCCATTCCTAAAAGCTTTGGTTGGCGGTTTGTGGGCGGCAGGGATCGCGCCGGATCGGTTACACTACGAATTTTTCGGCCCAGCCGACGAGCTCATTGCTGCTTGAACCATCACAGCCGGGGCCATTGGCCCCGGCGTCTCTCCGAAAGGCTACGCCATGTGGAAACGCAAACTATCGATCGGCCTAAAACTCGCTTGGGCGCTCATGCTGGTCAACGCCTCTCCCTCCGTTGCATCCGCTCACGTCAAGTGGTTTGCACCGTACATTGTCGGTGCGCCGCCCGCGCCCATAACGAAGACGCTGGCCGACACTTGGTTCTGGGCGGGCATCGCACTGGTTCTGGTGTTCTTTGTCATAACCAGAGCCCTCGAACTCTCCAGGTTCGGAAGCGCTGCTATCAGCGCACTCGACTATGTCACTAATCCGCTGTGGCAGCGACAAGACGACTATATCCGGGCCATAATCGGTGCGTTCTTCGTAGCCATTTTCGCGGTAGGGGGCGTCTATCTCACTCCAGACCTGAAGACTCCGGCAGAATGGGTATCCTGGCTACAGCTGGTTATCGCGTTCTGCGTCTTTTCGCGGCGGACGATGCCCATCGCCGGGGTTGGCATCATCGCCCTCTGGATCTTGGCCCTGCGTGACTATGACCTGTTCCATTTGTTCGACTACCTTGCCCTCGGGCTGGGCGTCGCCGCCTACCTTCTCCTCGAACCATTGAAAAACGAGTCGCTGCGGACGAGGCGCTTCGAAGCCCTGCGTTGGGGACTCGCTATCGCCTTGATGTGGTCGAGCCTCGAGAAGTTCGCGTTCCCCAGTTGGTTCTATCCTCTTGTCGTGGAAAAACCGTTCCTGACATTCGGGATGCCCCGGGACGTCTTTCTCCCGATGGCTGGGGTTACGGAATTCACTCTCGGCCTCGGATTGCTTTGGACCCCGCTGATACGGCGTCTTTCGGCACTGGCTTTGATCGTGATTTTTACGGCCGCCGTCTGGCCGTTCGGACGGGTTGATCTCATCGGACACGGCCTCATCATGGCGATCCTCCTCGCCGTGGCTGCCGATCACAGGTCGGGAGTCGACGTTTTGACCAACCTCAAGCGAGGCACATGGCGTATTCCGATAGGAATGGCCTCGGCGCTTGTGATCTTTTGCACGGCATACTGGGGTCTGCACCTTGCCTTCTATGGAATCGACGGAAAACTGGACGGGCATGAAGGGCCGAAATCGACCCACTCCTATGATCCCGAGCATCCGCATGCCTCCGGTAAAGAGGGAGAGATCGGCGGACAGCCACATCAGTGAGTAAAAACGCCAAGCGCGGCTCGCATCGATGCGACGCCACAAGGGACACAACCCATCATTTTCCCGGTGTCACAAGCTCCACATGACTTACACCTAGAGCTTTTGCCAGTTCATACAATGTAATCACCGTTGGGTTGCGTCGTCCGCGTTCCAATCCACTCAGATATTGCTGACTGTATTAGGCGCGGCAATCTAAGCCTTTGAACGCCGAAAGCTGACCCCGGTGGTAAGCGTCAACGTATTGTAATATGTGTAAATTCAGGAAAGTCATTGGGGTGAATTGAAAGCCGATGACGGAGGTAAATGCCGCACCCAAATACAGCCAGCGCCGTGATCTACAGTCTGATGCTCACTTGCCGCGCCTGTGGGGTCGCCCCACTAACCTGGCTGCGCCATGTGCAAACTGGGCTGCCGCAGCGCGACGAAGCGGCCGACATCGTCGACCTGCTGCTGTTCATGGCTTATGCCATGATGGGCGGGATCATCGTGGGAACGGTCGTGACACTCTTGTGCCAGTTCTCCACGTGGCCTGGTTCCGCATACCGAGTGAAAACGAGGCGTCGGCGACGCAGAAGTCTCGGCCCACTAGAGCCGAAGACGTTTCGCATCTCTCTATTCAGCAAGGCGTGTTGTCGATGATTGTCAAATATATCAAGCCTAGCCGTAATATGATTGAAGTTGCAATGTTAATAGTTCTGACTGGCGTAACGGCTTGCGCTTCGCGGCCGCCATCATCAGTTCTCCAGCCTGTCGGGCTCGTACAAAACGAAAACGAGAAGGTTACGCTGCTTGCCATCACGAATCGTGACCGGGAAACTAACGGGAATGGGTTTGGAAGCCGATGGGCGGCGAAACTCACTTACGAGAAATATGGCTTCTCCATACCTTCGGAGCGCAAATCCACCGCCATCGTTTATCCGTCAAAAAATCTGGACCCGCGCCGCCAATTCGCGGTCACGGCCCGCAAGCAACTTTCGGAAAGAGAACTTATAGACGATGCCACGAGCGCGGCGAATTTCGACGGCACTGTCGCGGTCTTTGTCCATGGCTACAACTACAGTTACCAGGAGGCGCTCTTTAGAACGGCGCAGATGGCCGCTGACGCCAGGACCTTGAGCCCTCCGATACTTTTTTCGTGGCCCTCGGCGGCCAGCGTCACTGGTTATGTGACGGATAGGGACGCGGCTCTTTATTCACGTGCGGAGCTGGAGCGCCTTCTTGGGGCACTCGCGAGGGATTTGAGAGTCAAACGCATCGTGCTGTTCGGCCACAGCATGGGCGGCTTTTTGTCGATGGAAGCCGCAGTCCAGCTTAAACTTCAGGGCAGACGCGATGTAATGGGAAAGCTGCAGATAGTGCTTGCCGCACCTGATATAGACGTCGACGTGTTCAGGTCTCAGCTGCGCGATCTTGGACACATGCATGCACCGATCACCCTTCTCGTGTCGAAAACCGACCGGGCGTTGACAATTTCCAGCGTCATTGGTGGTGAACGACCGCGCATAGGTCGATTAGATATTGACGATCCGACGATAAGACAGGCGGCAATTGCTAACCACGTCAACATAATAGACGTAACGTCAGCCGCGTCATCCGACGGTCTTGGACACGATCGCTATGCCGCGCTGGCACGGGTTAGTGGTGAGCTGCGTAAGGCAGAAGCGCAAAACCGTGGTGGAGGGAATGTTGGAGCGCTGGTGTTTCAAGCCGCCGGCGCGTCCGTAGCCATCCCCGTTAATGTGACAGAGCGGCTCGCTAGGTAGTGAGGGCCAAATTTGGTTTCCTCTGCGTTCATCAAACAATAACCTGGGTAAGATCGTTCATTTTCGTACCCGTGCCGAATCTCCAGCGTGGGCTGGACGTGCATGTTCCGTTGAATAGTCCGGTCAGCCACCCGGCCAACGGTCTCGGCGAAATTCCGCCGCACCGCATCCGAGGCGGTGGCCTGGGTTCCGCGCGTAGAGCTTCCGGAACGGTCATATCGATACCGTCCCGATAAGGGCGATCAGAACAGTTGAGCCGAACGTCTTGAAATAATGGTTGTTCACCTTATCGTTGAAATCGCTATACCCTTGAGCCTCCGTTCCCAACATGGGGCAAGGATTATGATAACCCATCCAGCGACGACCGAGCCGCTGCGGACTGGTCTCGCGCTGTCGATGATGATGTTCAGCTAAAGTGCCATGTTACGCACTCTTATCGGTTGAAGGAGCCACCGTGGCCCTAATTTCTCACGTTTTCACTTTGCAGTCGCATCTAATAATGTTGATCACGATATCGGCGGTGCGGTCGAGATAAGTGCGACCATCGGAAAGCCGTGCCGTCGGACTGATGTAACTCTGCGGGCCAACATGAGTGGCCGGGTCAAGGGAATGCACGGTAACGCTCCCTGCGTTCAGGGCTTTGTTCCATGGGCTACGCCGAAGAACACGCCACCTCTGTGGGAAAAGCCCGATGCCCACCTTTTCGATCCAGTCATTTTTGCTGGTGAGGCGGTGTACGTGGCGTGCGTGCGTCAGGTCATTAGCGCCGTTGTGGAAACCTCCGAGCATGATCAACCAAAGGGGAGAACTGAGTTCGCTGAAGAGGCCTTCAAGTGCCCCGGTGGCGACCTGAGCGCCACCGCTGTAGCAAAGAAGAACCACCGGTATGCCGTTATCGGGCTCGTAACCCGCTAAGCGCAGCTGGCCTACGATCTGAGCGCTCACAGCTCGGTTGTATAGCGGGCGGTATCTACGATCCGATGCCACGAAAGTCTGCATTGCGTTGTGCAAAAACAGCGTTATTGCAATATGGTGTCGCAGCCAGTCCCATATTGGTCGACCCACAAGCGGGTCTGCCAACGGCGAATAAGGCTGAACCTGGCCTAGAACTCGCACTTCGGGCGCTCTGGCAATAACGGCTTCGACAAGCTGGCCGCCGTCGCGGGTGTCATCGAAGCGTCGCTTGCCGATTCCATCCAAATAGACCACGTATGCGTGGGGTGGCTGACTTGGGTCCGCGCCTCTGGCGTAAGGCATTTCCGGCGGGAGAGTCGCGGTTAGTCGCCGCCGCCCTACGGTGTAGAGCACCAGTTCATAACGAGCCAGCAAGCCCTCGGCGAGGAGGACTGGCCCTAGCGCCAGGAGGCAGACGAGCCACGGGAAATCGCTCATACGATCGCGTCCTTCTCTGCCGCACTGGCAATTCTCCGCCCTATAAGCCGCCGGACTGCTTGGACCGTAACAGCCAGCCCAAGTCCGGCAACAGCGACGCAGGCACCCGACGTCCACCACCCTAATCCGGACGCTGCTGCAATGGGTCCCACAAGTCCCGTCCCGACACCAACGATAAGGAGGGTGTGCAGAAACGGCCCCAGCAGTGGGAACGCGAGGATAGCGGACAACAGCAATGGTGCGAGCAGGTTAGGTGTCCAGACGAGGCCTGTTGTCGCGATTAGTCGGAGTTCCGGCTGAGAGGCAGACCGTACGAGGTCGGCGGTGGCCCACGCGGCAATAGGCCAGGATGCGATGACGGTTCCTTCAACCACTGTGCCGGTTACTAAGAGCCCGATTACGAAATAAAGCGAACTCTTGTTGCGACTTGCGATTAGGGGCAGAAGCCGCCCGGCACTCTCGGAAAGCCCGGACAGGGCCAGTAGGACGATAACCGTATGTGACATGGTTCAGGGCCCTCGTTTACGACCTGAGGCTGCGCCTCCGCTTATGTCCTGGGCATACCGTTCAATCACATCGGCGGCACGCCGCGCTCCGCCAGCTCGCTCCTGCGCCGTGCGCTGTACAACGGCCGATGCACGAAAGCTCGGCTCATTCAAAAGGCGCCAGGCGGTGGCATTCACCGTTTCCACAGTGGCTTCATCCGTGCGAATGGAGAGGCCAGCACCGAGCTCGACGACCCGCCGAGCAACCAGTGGCTGGTCCGCCCCCTGTGGCACGACGAGCGTCGGGACCCCGGCCCGCATTGCCTCATTGACGCTGTTCATTCCGCCGTGCGTCACGAATAGCGCTGCACGGTCAAGCACCCGTAGTTGAGGGACTGATTGCACGGCCAGCACGTTTGACGGCAGTGTACCCAGTTCTTCCGGTTGAGTATGCCCAGTTGATATGACAACCGTTCCCCCCAGTGGTGCAAGGGCAATTGCGAAGGTCCGAAGTAGGGCCGGTCCAGCGTCGAATACTGTTCCCAGAGATGCGTACAGCACAGGGTCTTTGAGCTTGAAGGCGTCAAAGGCTGGGTCACTTGGGCGTGAACCCACGCTGGCACCAACGAACTCATAGGACTGATCGAAAGCTTCGGCTCCAGGTTGGAATGCGCCAGAGGTGAACACTAGGTTGAGCTTTGCCTCCGCCTTCAATAGATCGATCAAAGGTAGGCTGCCGGTTTGGTAGCGGCGGCTTAAAGCTATACGTGCGCACGCATATCTCCAGGCGATACGGGGATGACTCAATGCAGCGGCCACTAAACCCTGGGAGACGCCTGTGGGGCTTTCTACTTGCCGGTTGAACGCAAATGTCGTGAATGTCGCCACCGCTGGGACGCCAAGCTCACGCGCGGCCACTGCGCCCCACGGACAAGCTGCCCCGTGCACTATCAGGTCGGGACCAATGTCGCGAAGATCAGAGAGTACGCCGGGCATTAATTCAAGAGAGGTCCTTGCAAGCTCTTCCAGTAGCGCAAGTGGGATCGGGGGGTCCGGCAGGGGTATATAGCCTTCGGTGTATAGGTGGACCTGCGCTCCAGCAGCCTTAATCTCGGCCGCGAACGAAGGGAATGTGTGGTATGTCAATGTGTGGCCGCGGCTGGCGAGCTCCGCGACGACGGGAAGTGTTGGGTTGATGTAGCCATGCATGCCGATGTTGAGAAACGAGACGGTGCTCATCGACGTCCTCCAGGTGCCTCCGGTTGTGGCGACACATCTATCGTTCCGTCTATAACGAAAGCGGACATTTGATATCCTATACGAAGGTTCGGGAAGGTAGCCCTGCTTGCGTCAGCCTGCGCCATTCGAGTGGCTTTTGAGGCTTCGTAGGTCCTTCCGTAGGATTTTGCCGACGTTCGACTTAGGCAAATCGGTGCGAAATTCCACGAACCGAGGACGCTTGTAGTTGGTCAGATTGGCAGCGCAATGCGCCTTCACGTCCGCTTCCGTGAGATTCGGATCTTTCTTGACAACGAAAAGTTTTACAGCTTCGCCGGAGTTTTCATCGGGCACACCGATTGCTGCACACTCGAGCACTCCGGCGAGGGTCATCACCACCTCCTCGATCTCGTTGGGGAACACGTTGAAGCCGGACACCAGGATCATATCCTTCTTGCGATCTACGATTTTCACTAGTCCATCAGGGTTCATATAGCCGATATCGCCTGAGCGGAAAAACCCGTCAGCCGAGATCGCCTTGGCTGTTTCCTCCGGCTGTTTCCAATAGCCCGCCATGACCTGCGGGCCACGGATACAGATTTCACCGATATCACCGAGCGGCACGGCGTTGCCATCATCGCCTCGGATCTCGACGTCAGTGGATGGTAAGGGCAGGCCAATCGTGCCAGTGAAACCGCCTCCGTCGAGCCGGTTTACGAGCACAACAGGCGACGTCTCAGAAAGGCCGTAGCCCTCCTTGATCGAGGATCCCGTCAACTTTTCCCAACGTTCCGCTATCGGACGCGGTACCGCCATTCCTCCGCCAAAGGTCAGCGCTAGATTAGAAAAATTTAGGCTCCGAAATTTGGGTTCGTACATCAGTTTGTTGAAAAGCGTGCTGACCCCGGGGAAGATGTTGATCTGGTATTTCGCGGTTTCCTTCACGAAAGCCCGAATGTCGCGCGGGTTGGGAATAAGAATGTTCTCGCTGCCGGTGCTTACCCCCATCAGGGCGTTCACCGTCATTCCAAATATATGGTAGAGCGGCAGGGCACAGAGAAACACCAGCCGTTCGGGCCGTTTCTTGTCTTGGAAAGCCGATTCGAGCCACAGGCCCATTTGGGATATGTTCGACAAAAGGTTGGAATGGGTCAGCGTTGCGCCCTTTGAGACGCCGGTAGTTCCACCAGTATATTGCAACAGTGCTACGTCGCTGGATTTGACGTCGACGGCTTCAAGCGTCAGGCTGGAGCCCTTCGCAATAACCGTTTTGAAAGTCAGGTGTCCCGGTAGCGACCACGAGGGAACCAGCTTTCTGACCCTGCGTACGACAAAATTGACGATCAGGCCCTTCAGACCGAGAAGATCGCCCATCGTGGCGACTACGGTGTGCCTGAGATCGGTCCGGGTCGCCACCTGTTCGACGGTATGGGCAAAATTTTCGAGCACGAAGATTGCCTTGGCGCCGGAGTCCGTCAGCTGATGTTCCAGTTCGCGTGGCGTGTAGAGCGGATTCACGTTTACGACGGTGTAACCCGCCCGAAGAATGCCGAAGACGATCACCGGATTTTGCAGGATGTTCGGCATCATGACCGCCACGCGATCGCCTTTAACGAGACCGGTCGACTGCAGCCAGGCACCAATTTTCCTACTGTGTGCGTCGAGGTTCCTGAAAGTCAGCGTTTTGTCCATACAGGTGAAGGCGGCATGTTCGGCATATTTTTCGCATGAGTGCGCGAAAAGTTCACCGATTGAATTGAAAGGCAGTGGATCGATATAGCTAGGCATGCCGGGAGGGTAGGAATGCAGCCAGGGTTTCGCCGTACTCGGGGCTGGGGTTTGCATCAATGTGTTAGACATCGCCTTACTCTTTCCTGGGCCTTGCGCTGCGCCACGAGGTCGAGAAACTGATTCCCTTGGTCGTTGCGAGCTTCCGCGTGTGCGCGTCCAGACGGTGCGCACAACCATTGATTTTAGAGGCTCGGAGACTGAGCAGCCGAATCAGATGTTCGTCGAGCCCTGAACTGGCGACGAAACGGTCCAAAGTCGAGACCACCGTGAAGCCGCCGGCGGTTTCCTTACCGGGATAAATGTGAGGATACATTTAGACGTCTCCTGAGCAGGTTCTGTGGAAATGCTGTTTCTGCGTCGTCAGAAACTACGTGTGAGGAGAGGGTCTCAGAAAGTTATACAATGGTTTGGAAGCAGGCAGACGGCTTCGCATTGCTATGATCGATGGCTGAAACGTCCCCATGAACTTGGGGACCCGTCCCCAGGGGAACGTTTGAAAAGCAGGGGATGCCTTAACTGAGCGTATTCGCTTGAGATGACCGGCATGCTGCCTCGCGCACACAAGGAAGTCAGAAAGCAACAGGTCAAACCGCAGTTTGCACAAAAGTCCAAAACGCCTTACGGCGGTTTTTAGTACAAAAAGCAACACCCCAAAAACGCATGTTAGTTCCATAAATATGACTACGCCTCAACAGCAGCCTAAACCTTTGAATTTACTACAAGCAAGATACAACGGTTCGTATCTAATCATAGGAGGCCGGAAAGCGGCCTCCTATCGCACGACCGTTTTACCGGACAAGCGCCGTCATTAGTCAGCGGCGAAGTCAGTCGACACCGAGACGGTGCGCCATTCGGAGAGGATGGCAGCGTCTTGCGCGTGCTTTTTCTCGATCGCGGCGACCGTGTCGCTACCGAGCGGCAGGCGGATCGGCGGATTAGGGGTATCAGTAAAGGCGATGAGCGCCTCTGCCAGCTTTTGAGGGTCGCCGGGTTGGTTATGGCTGAGACCTGCTGCTATCGTTCGCACCTTGCCGACAGTTTCTGCGTAATCGCCGATGATATTGCCACTGACCGACAAGGACGAACTGTCGAGGAAGTCGGTGCGGAAATAGCCCGGCTCTACGACGGTGACGTGGATGCCAAGCGGCGCCAGTTCGTCATGCAGGGCTTCGCTCAGCCCTTCGACCGCAAATTTCGTCGAGGAGTAGACACCGAAGCCTGCCGCGCCGCGATAACCTCCGATCGATGAGATGTTCAGGATGCGGCCGGAGCGCGCCCGGCGCATGAAGGGCAGCACGGCGCGCGTCACGTTGAGGAGACCGAAGACATTGGTGCGATAGACGGCCTCGACCTCCGCCACGGTGGCCTCTTCGACGGCACCCATCAGTCCGAAGCCCGCATTGTTGAGCAGGATATCGATGCGGCCGAAGCGATCGATCGCTACTTTCGCCGCTGCGGTCGCCTGTTTGTCATCGGTTACATCGAGGGCGACAGGAAGCAGGTTGGGATGTTCGCCGAACCGCTCGATGATCGCCTTCGGATTGCGGGCGGTAGCGACGACGGCGTCGCCCGCGGCAAGAGCGCCTGTGGTGACGAGGGCGCCAAAGCCGCGCGAGGCGCCGGTGATGAACCAGATTTTCATGAGGATCTTCCTTGATTTTCGATGAGATAAGCGAGAGGGCGTCTGGCCACCGCGATGTTGTGATGGCCAGCCGGGTAGGAAAGGGTCACGGCAGGACTTCTGCCAGCTCGATCAGATTGCCGAAGGGATCGCAGAAGAAGGCAAGGCGCCGGCTGATTGCCAAAAGCTCGAACGGCTCGGTGACGATGGTGACGCCGCGTGCCCGCAGTGCCTCGACGGTGGCGTCAACGCTTGCGACATTCAGGCAGAAATGGTGGTAGCCCGCATATTTGAGACTGTCGCCAAGATCGGTGTAGGGGCGGACGTCTGTTGGCGACGGATCTCCACCACCAAGGATTTCTATGTAGAAATGGTCGTCCGTTGCAGGCGCGAGATAGGCGAGTTGCTCGTCGGCATAGTCCCATTCGGCAACGACACGAAAGTCGAGCTTCTCGACATACCAGCGCCTAGCGGTTTCGAGGTCCGGCGTGCGCACGGCAACGTGATGGCCACGCATGTCAGCAAAGGGCGATGCCGTGTTGCGGGCGGGAGGAATGAAGTCGGCCATTGTCTTGTCTCCTGTCTGGTCCGGCACCAGCGCCGGTTTGCGAGGAGAAATCTGGACCTTTTTGGGAATAAGAATTAGAGAGATAATCTTCCTCTCAATGATGAGTGAGATTTGACAATGCGCAGTACGGATCTCTCTGAATTGGCGGCCTTCGATGCCGTTGCCCGTCACCGCAACTTTCGCCGGGCCGGCGAAGAGCGCGGTGTGACGGCTTCAGCGATCAGCCATGCAGTGGGCAATCTCGAGGCACGCGTCGGTATTCGTCTGCTCAACCGGACGACCCGCAGCGTGTCGCTGACCGATGCCGGTGCGATGTTGCTTGCGCAACTGTCGCCAGCCTTTGGCGAAATCGGCTCGGCGCTTGATGCCCTCAACCAGTTTCGCGACACACCGTTCGGCAAGGTGCGCCTCAATGCGCCCAATTCGGTCGCACCGTTCGTGTTCCGATCGATCATTGGCCCGCTGATTGCAAAAAATCCTGGTCTCCAGCTGGAAATCGTTGCCACCGACCGCCTCGTCGACATTGTGAAGGAGGGGTTCGATGCCGGCATTCGTCTCGGCGAAAGCCTGCGTGATGGCATGACGGCTGTGAAGATCAAGCCACGACTGCGGTTTGCCGTCGTAGGTTCTTCGAACTATTTCGAGCATCATCGGCTTCCCAAAACCCCGGACGATCTGCGTCACCATGTCTGCATCCGCAATATCTATCCTAGCGGCAAACCCTATGCCTGGGAGTTCAGCCGCGCTGGAAAGATCATCGAGTTCGAGCCAACCGGGTCTCTCTTGCTCGATGACCATGAACTGATGGTCGAGGCAGCACTTTCGGGCGTGGGGCTGGCTTATGTCTGGGAAGAGCGAGCGCGTCCCTATGTCCAGAACGGCAGCCTGGTAGAATGCCTGGCATCCTGGAGTGCGCCCGAGGACTGGCCTTATCTCTATTACCCGACGCGGAAATACCTATCGGCCGGCATGCGCGCCGTCATAGATGCGCTGCGCGTATGAATGGAGGGGTGCATCGAACGTTCGTTCCTAACAGCGCGAGTAGAATATCTGCGAACATCGGTGCGGTAGACCTCTTTAAGCGGACCCGCGCGCCGGGAGCTGTCGGTCCCGGTTTCCGGCCCTGCCGTCGCTATGCTAAACCTCCTGCGGCAACCCTTTTTACCGGTCTTGCGGGAGGCGAACGGCTTTCGCGCTGCTCGCTACAGCTGGTATGCCCATTTCCAGTTTGGGCGCTTTCGTGACATCCGAGGGCAGTCACAACGAACTGCGCCGTATCGCCGATGACCGACCGGCTTACTGATGATGCCTGGTACCAACATGGTTGATCTAGCAATCCCGCCGTGTTTTGAAGGGTGGGAACCGGCGGCAGGATGATGACAGCAAGAATGGCAGAACAGTTCGATATGTTTTCGGGAGAGGTTTCGCGCGACCGGGTGGTCAAGCGTGACATTTCCAAACACGCGAAGCCCGAACAACCTACCGTCTCCATGAGTGAAGAGGAGATGGTCCAGTATCTCTCACAGACGGGCCGCTACCGCATCCTCACGAAACTCGTGCCGCGGACGATTGCGCCATTCCCGCGTCCGGAATACCTCCTCAAGGGCATCATTCTCGACACCGAGACCACGGGCCTGAATGCTCGCAAGGATGAGATCATCGAGATCGGCGTGATCGCTTTCACCTTCGATGCGACCGGAAGCATTGGTGACGTGACCGGCATCTATGGTGGGCTTCAACAGCCGAGCGTTTCCATTCCCACTGAGATCACGAGGCTCACCGGGATCACAGATGATATGGTGGCCGGGCAGTCAATCGATATGGCTGCGTTGCAGGCGCTGATTGAACCGGCTGATCTGCTGATCGCCCACAATGCCGGTTTCGACCGGCCATTCTGCGAGGCATTTTCTCATCTGTTTTCTGGCAAGGCCTGGGCGTGCTCCAACTCCGAGATCGACTGGTCGTCGCGGGGATATGAAGGTACCAAGCTCGGGTACCTGATCGGGCAAGCGGGCTATTTTCATGAAGGTCATCGCGCTGTCGATGATTGTTTCGCGCTCTTGGAAGTTCTCGCCCGGCAGGACGATGGATCTGCGTTCTCCGCTTTTGCCGAACTCTATGAGGCAAGCCAACGGTCGCGTGTCCGGATCTTTGCGGAGAACAGCCCCTTCGACATGAAGGACCACTTGAAAGCGCGAGGCTATCGCTGGTCCGACGGAAGCGACGGCCGTCCCAAATCCTGGTGGATCGAGGTTGGAGAAGAAGCGCTCGATGACGAACTCCGCTATCTCAGAGCCGAAATCTACCGTTATCCAGACGCCGATCCGCCCATCAAACGCCTCACTGCCTTCGACCGGTTCCGGGCCTGATCGCTTCCTTCAATCCATCTCTATAGGATCCATGCATTGATCGCATGGCCGACCTGAGACCTTCTGCCTTATCGACGGGCGTCCGAGGGCCTATGTTCCAATCATCGAAACGACGTTGGAACCGAAGCAAGGTTGCTGGCGTCAAGAGACATCACGAAAGGGGATCATCATGAACGTAGCACGCTCCTTCAATAACTGGCGCAAGTACCGTCAGACCGTTACCGAACTTGGCCGCATGAGCTCGCGCGAACTGCAGGACCTCGGCATCAACCGCGCCGACATCCACAGCGTTGCTCGCCAGTCGGTCGCTCTCTAAGCGACTTTTTCCTGCCCATCCTGAATGACACTACGCCCGCTGATGACGCGGGCGTTTTTGTGTTTGGCCGCCGCGAGGCGCTGTGCTGGAGATTTCATTCGTCAGGGAGAGGGCGTGCATTTTCCGCATAGCTGCACTGCAGCAAAGTCTATTTAATGTGCGGAGAGAATGGGTATCCTGGTTTTCATCGAAGCGATGCACCTCCTCCCGCAGAGCTTCGAATTCAGACGGCCCACTCCTCCTCCCAAGGGGCGTCTGTCGGAACAGCGGCACTCCTCCTCCCAGCCGTTGTTCGGTTCTTTTCGAAAAGCCTGCCGCACCTCGGAACAGCGGCACTCCTCCTCCCAGCCGTTGTTCGGTTCTTTTCGAAAAGCCTGCCGCACCTCCTCCCGCGGCAGGCTTTTTCGTTTTCAGGACCGTCGCATCAGAGTTCGAGAGCGAGCTGCGGTGCCTGCTCACTCTCTTCGGTGTTGAGCGATGACAGGGTGATCCCGAGTAGCCGCACTGGACGTTTGAACGGGAACACCGAGGCAAGTAGGAACTCCGCAATTTCGAGCATCTGGTCGACGTCCGAGACGGCTCCCGACACTGTCTGGCTGCGTGTCGCCTGGCTGAAATCCGAATATTTGATTTTGACTGTTACGGTCTTTCCCGTGATGTCGTGCGCCTCGCAATACCGCCAGACTTTCGCGGACAATGGACGCAGCTCGGCTTTGGCCAGGTCGAAACTGTCGATGTCTTCAACGAAGGTGTCTTCCGCGCCGACGGACTTCCGGATGCGATCAAGCCGAACTTGGCGTTCGTCAATGCCGCGAGCGATGCCGTAGAAATATGGACCGGACTTCCCGAAATTCTGCTGAAGGAAGGCGAGGGACTTCGACCTGAGATCAAGCCCCGTCTCGATTCCATGCCGTTTCATCCGCTCGGCAGTGGCCGGCCCCACGCCATGGAATTTCTTCACGGGGAGGGCCTCTACAAAACCCGGCCCGTTCTTTGGCGTAATGACCGCCTGGCCATTCGGCTTGTTCAGATCGCTCGCCATTTTGGCCAGAAACTTGTTGTAGGAGATGCCAGCCGACGCATTGAGGCCCGTGACCGCCTTGATTTTCGCACGGATCTCAAGCGCAATCTCGGTGGCGATCTCCATACCTTTCAGGTTCTCGGTGACATCGAGATAGGCTTCGTCCAGCGACAGCGGCTCGATCAGCGGCGTGTACTCTGCAAAAATCTCCCGGATCTGCTGCGAGACCTGCCGATAGACCTCGAAGCGCGGTGGCACGAATATCAGATCCGGGCATTTCCGCTTGGCGGTGACCGACGGCATGGCCGAATGCACGCCGAAGACACGGGCCTCGTAACTTGCAGCCGCTACGACACCGCGTGCCGCCGACCCGCCGACGGCCAGTGGCAGGCCACGCAGCTCCGGATTGTCACGCTGCTCGACCGACGCATAAAATGCGTCCATGTCCACATGGATGATTTTGCGCACAGATTGCACGCCACCCATTCCGTCAGTTTCCAGACGGTAAGCCGGCATGTCGTGAACAGGCATCTGACTGCTCTGGTCGTGCATGGTGTTGGTGATCAAAGCAACAGACCTTCCTCGTCCGGCTTTGGTTTGGCCTGCGGCGGCACGATCACCAGCATGTTGCCCGGGAGCGGACGCTGGAGGTGGCGGGCTTCATCCCACGGTGCTGTCAGCCAGGTATCGACTTCTTCAGGCGTGGTCAGGATGGAGGGCATGGCYTTTTGATGGATCGGCGAGACAATCTCGTTGGGCGAGGTCGTCAGAAATCCGAAGAGTTCGTATTCCTGCTCGCCATCCCTGACTTTGCGCACGCCCTTCNTTTTGATGGATCGGCGAGACAATCTCGTTGGGCGAGGTCGTCAGAAATCCGAAGAGTTCGTATTCCTGCTCGCCATCCCTGACTTTGCGCACGCCCTTCCATGGCGTCCAGAATCCGGCGAAAAACATCAGCGGCCGATCTTCATTGCCGGCAAACCAGGCGTTGGGCACCCGTCCTCCCTCAATCTTGCTGGCTGGGTCAGGCTCGGCAAAGGAGGTGAACGGCACGACGCAGCGGCTGGTGGGGCCGAGCCAGCGGCGCCAGTGCGGCGAACTCACATTACGAATATTGGTGACGCCCGGATCGTAGTTTTTCACATAAGCCGGCGGCGACGGCATTCCCCAGGTCGCCCGGGCAATCTCTCGGCTCCCGTCCTCGGCGACGCGGACAATCGGCGCCTGATAGCCTGGATAAACATCGAAGGAGGCTTCATTCCAGCCGGCTCGATCCCGGAACGCCTTTGTAAATTGCAAAACGGCGTCGCGCGTGGTCGTCACGTTGTAGAGATTACACATTGCCGTCCTCCTATCCCCTGCGGCTCAAGGCGAAGTTTCCAACCCTTTCGGAACGCAATCAAGCTTTGCGAGCTCCAGCGAGCACGTGGGCTTTTGCGGCTCAAAAACCAAGGCCGCCTCCAGCAAACACGGAAATCCCGTCCCGCATCTATCCTGCCCGTCAGAACCGTGCATCTTGTCGCAACCCATTGCCATGCGACGGCGCAGATCGACAAAACGCATGCTGGCGCCGAACTGTTTCACCAGCGCCTTGCGATCAAGCTCACCCTGTTGCCCGCACGGCTTGCATTCGACGGTAATCACCGTTCCCTTGAAATCTCTGAGCGTCAGCAGGCCGGCCATATCTCTATTTTCTCATCCACGAAATTTTTC
>NZ_LMEY01000008.1 GCF_001426665.1 Rhizobium sp. Root1334
CCGCACGGCTTGCATTCGACGGTAATCACCGTTCCCTTGAAATCTCTGAGCGTCAGCAGGCCGGCCATATCTCTATTTTCTCATCCACGAAATTTTTCATCACATTCAGCATCGAATTGAATCTGCTTGATGAATCGATGGAACAACAGCCGTCTCGCGATGGTGGCTGCAGTCCACCCGATTCTTGCCCGTTGACTCATCACCGCTTAAGGAACAAAAACAGAACATATCAGCTTTTTTTGGCTATGCAAATGCACTCTTGACGTTGGAAACCGATGCCAATCACAGCCGCCAACCCCGTCATTTCCGAACTTCAGGACCGCATCCGGCGGCTTGAAGGCGGAACTGCGCGCAAGGGCGAGGTGCTGTCGTTCGGAATTACCGAGATCGACGCAAAGCTTCCCGGTGGTGGGCTGGCCTGCGGCTCCTTGCACGAAGTGGCCGGTGGTGGCGCCGACGCCGTGCATGGCGCGGCCGCCGCTCTTTTTGTCGCCGGGATTGTCGCGCGGACGAAAGGCGACGTCCTCTGGTGCCTGACACGACCGGATCTGTTTGCGCCGGCCTTGGCACAGGCAGGCCTCCATCATGATCGGGTCATTTATGTCGAAGCCGACCGGGAAGAGGACGTGCTCACGAATTTCGAAGAGGGCCTGCGTTTTGGTGGGCTTGGCGCCGTCGTTGCCGAGCTTGTGCGCCTGCCCATGACCGCCTCGCGGCGCCTGCAGCTGGCGGCCGAGGCTTCGGGAACGATCGGGATTGCGCTGCGACGATGGCGTCGCCCGACGGAGGCAGCGGATTTCGGGCAGCCGACAGCCGCCACGACACGATGGCGCATCAGCGTCCTGCCTTCCGAGCCGCTGCCCGTGCCCGGTATCGGGCGGGCACGGTGGCTGGCGGAATTGATCAGAGCAAGAGCGGGAGAAGCCGCGGAATTTGAAATAGGTGCCTGCGATGCCACGGGTCGTATCAGTCTTTCCACCGTGGCGGCAGTCGACGCGGCGGCCTTCAAGGTCGGGGTGCGGGTCGGCATGCCCGCCGCCAAAGCCCAGGCGATGATATCCGGCCTGCATTTGGTCGATGCCGATCCGGCCGGCGACGCCTTGGCGATCGAGCGCCTGGCGCTGTGGATGCTGCGCCAATATACGCCGGTCGTGGCGATGGACAGTCCCGACGGCATTGTCATGGATACCGAGGGCGCCGACCATTTGCGCGGCGGCGAGTTGGCGATGCTCACTGGCCTTGTCAACGCTCTGAGAGGCCGCGGCCTTCACGCTCGTGGCGCCATCGCCGACACCTGGGGCAGCGCCCACGCCATTGCTCGCGCCACGCGGCGGCAGGTGATCATCGTGCCGGTTGGAGAAACGGCCAAGGCCGTCGTCAATCTGCCGATTTCCAGCCTTCGTCTGCCTCCAGGCATCGTCAGCGGTCTGGCGGTACTCGGGTTTCGCACCGTCGGCGAGCTTTCCGCAACGCCGCGGGCGCCTCTGACACTGCGCTTCGGGCCGGAGGTCGGCCGCCGGCTCGATCAGATGTTCGGGCGTGTCGTCGAACCGATCGACCCCATTCGCACAGCGGACCTGATCGAAGTGGCCAGATCTTTTTCCGAGCCGATCGGGGCTGCCGAGACCATCGCCAAATATATCGGCAAGCTGGTGGTCGAACTCTGCGCCGAATTGGAGACGCAAGGGCAGGGCGTTCGCCGCGCCGACCTGATCGTCTATCGAGTCGACAACACATTGCAGTCCCTACGCGCAGGCACGGCAAAGCCGGTGCGCGATATTGCGCGCCTGACAAAGCTTCTCTGTTCCAGCATCGAGACCATCGATCCCGGTTTCGGCATCGAAAAACTGTCTCTTGCCGCGACGATGATCGAGCCATACGAGGAAAAGCAGTGCATCTCGTCGCTTGTCGAAGAAACCGTCGTCGACGTCACGCCCCTGCTCGACAGTTTTGGAAATCGCGGCCAACGCCTGTACCGGCTGGCGCCTGTCGAAAGCGACGTTCCCGAGCGCAATGTCGGGCGTGTCTCCCCCGTTTCCGAAAAGCTGGGTCAGGCCTGGCCGACCCGCTGGCCGCGGCCGAGCCGGATGCTGGCGCGCCCGGAGCGGATCGAGGTGATTGCGCTCACACCCGACCATCCGCCGGCATCCATGACCTGGCGCGGCAAGCGCCGGCGCATCAGGCGCGGCGATGGGCCGGAACGGGTATTCGGCGAGTGGTGGGTTCGTTCCTCCGAAATGGAGGCGGTCAGGGATTATTATTCGGTGGAGGACGAGGACGGCAATCGCTTCTGGGTCTATCGCTCCGGCGACGGTGTGGATCCTGCGACCGGAACGGCCAAATGGTTCCTGCACGGGATCTATGGCTGATGCGCTACGCTGAGCTCCAGGTCACCAGTCATTTTTCCTTCCTGCGCGGCGCGTCAGGCTGCGATGAGCTATTCGCTACCGCCCGGGTACTCGGCATTGAAGCGCTGGGCATTGTCGATCGCAACAGCCTTGCCGGCATCGTGCGCGCCTGGGAAGCGGCCAAGGAAACCGGCGTCCGGCTGGTGGTCGGCTGCAGGCTCGATCTGACCGACGACATTTCGATACTGGCTTACCCGACGGACCGGCCGGCCTATTCGAGGCTTTGCCGGCTTCTTTCGCTCGGCAAGGAGCGGGGCGGCAAAGGAAAATGTATCCTCGATCTGTCAGATCTCGCCCTTTATGCGGACGGACTGCTCGCCGTCCTGGTTCCCGACGAGGCCGATGACGCATGCGCCGTCCAGCTGCGCAAGGTGAAGGAGATATTTGGCGACCGCGCCTATATGGCCCTGACCTTGCGCCGGCGGCCGAACGATCAACTGCGCCTGCACGAGCTCAACAGCCTGGCGATCCGGCACAAGGTTCGGCCGGTCGTTACCAACGACGTGCTGTTTCACGAGCCGGGCAGGCGGCAATTGCAGGATGTCGTCACCTGCATTCGCCATCGCACAACCATCGATCAAGCCGGTTTCTTGCGCGAACGGCATGCCGATCGTTTTTTGAAGCCACCGGAGGAAATGCACCGGCTGTTCAGCCGGTACCCGGAGGCGCTCGCCCGCACCCGCGAAATTGTCGACCGCTGTCGTTTCGACATGAGCGAACTGACCTATCAATATCCCGAGGAAGCGATCATCCCCGGATTGACGGCGCAGAAGACGCTGGAAAAATTCACCTGGGAGGGCGTGCGCGATCGCTATCCCGAAGGGGTGCCTGATGATGTGGTCAAGACCCTCAATCACGAACTCGATCTGATCCGCAAACTCGAATACGCCCCTTACTTCCTGACGGTCTACAGCATCGTCCGCTTTGCGCAATCTCAGGATATCCTCTGCCAGGGTCGTGGAAGTGCTGCCAATTCCGCCGTTTGCTATATGCTGGGGATCACGGCGATCGATCCTGCCGCCAACGATCTGTTGTTCGAGCGCTTTATCTCGGAAGAGCGCAACGAGCCACCCGATATCGACGTCGATTTCGAGCATGAGCGGCGCGAAGAGGTTATCCAGTGGATCTACAAGACCTATGGTCGGCAGAAGGCTGCCCTTTGCGCGACCGTCACCCGCTACCGGGCCAAAGGCGCGCTGCGCGATGTCGGCAAGGTGCTCGGCCTGCCCGAAGACATGATCACGGCGCTGTCGGCGGGCGTCTGGGGCTGGAGCAAGGAGGGCGTCGGCGTAAAGCAGGTCAACGAACTCAACATGAACACGTCCGACCGGCGCCTGCGGCTGACATTGGAGCTGGCGCAGCAACTGATGGGGGCTCCGCGTCATCTGGGCCAGCATCCGGGCGGGTTCGTCCTGACCAATGATCGCCTCGACGAACTGGTGCCGATCGAGCAGGCCCGGATGGAGGATCGGCAAACGATCGAATGGGACAAGGACGACATCGAGGCGCTCAAATTCATGAAGGTGGATGTTCTGGCCTTGGGAATGCTGACCTGCATGGCCAAGGGCTTTGCATTGCTGGAAGAGCACAAGGGAGTGAAGCTTGATCTCGCCACCATCGAGCAGGAGGACCCGGCCACTTATGCGATGATCCGCAAGGCCGACACGCTCGGCACGTTCCAGATCGAATCGCGCGCGCAGATGTCGATGTTGCCGCGGCTGAAACCCCAGACCTATTACGACCTAGTTATTCAGGTTGCGATCGTTCGCCCCGGGCCGATCCAGGGTGACATGGTGCATCCTTACCTGAGACGCCGCGAGGGCAAGGAGGCGGTCGTCTATCCGAAGCCGGAACTGGAGGCCGTGCTTGGCAAGACGCTGGGCGTGCCGCTGTTTCAGGAAAGCGCCATGAAAGTCGCGATCGTCTGTGCCGGTTTTACCGCCGGCGAGGCCGATGCGCTCAGACGCTCTATGGCCACATTCAAGTTCACCGGCGGCGTCAGCAAGTTCAAGGACAAGCTCGTCCAGGGAATGGTCAAGAACGGCTACACGCAAGAATTTGCCGAAAAGACCTTCTCGCAATTGGAGGGGTTTGGCTCCTATGGCTTTCCGGAGAGCCATGCCGCCTCCTTTGCTCTCATCGCCTACGCCTCGGCCTTTGTGAAATGCCATTATCCGGACGTGTTCTGTGCTGCCCTCATCAATGCGCAACCGATGGGTTTCTACGCTCCCGCCCAGATCGTGACGGATGCCCGCGCCCATGGGGTGACGATCCGGCCGGTCTGCATCAATCGTTCGCGGTGGGATTGCACGCTCGAAGAGATCAGCGGAACCGATGACCATGCCGTGCGGCTCGGTATGCGCTTGGTAAAGGGGCTGCCTGAACAGGATGCGGCAAAGATCGCGGTGGCGCGCGGCGACGAGCACTTCGTTTCCATCGACGACATGTGGCGGCGCGCTGGTGTGTCGTCGGCCTCCCTGGTCAAGCTCGCCGAAGCCGATGCGTTCCGACCGTCTTTAAACCTTGAAAGACGCGATGCGCTCTGGGCGATCAAGGCCTTGCGCGACGAGCCACTTCCACTGTTCGCGGCTGCTGCCGATCGTGAGCGGGTGGTGATCGCCGAACAGCAGGAGCCGGATGTGGCGCTTCGGCAGATGACCGAGGGCGCCAATGTCGTTGAGGACTATGGCCATACCGGCGTGACACTGCGCGCCCATCCGGTCAGCTTCCTGCGCGAGGATCTCATTCGGCGAAACATCGTCACCTGCACTGATGCGACAACGGCGCGTGACGGTCGCTGGTTGATGACCGCCGGCCTTGTCCTCGTCCGGCAGAAGCCCGGTAGTGCCAAGGGCGTGATGTTCATGACCATCGAGGACGAGACCGGCGTCGCCAATGTCGTCGTCTGGCCAAGTCTGTTCGAAAAGCAGCGTCGCGTCGTGCTCGGATCCTCAATGATGGCGATCAACGGCAAGATCCAGCGCGAAGGCGGTGTCGTGCATCTGGTGGCGCAACGGATGTTCGATCTGACGCCGGACCTGGCAAGCCTTGGCGAGCGGGATGGTTTCCGGCTGCCGTCAGGAAGCGGCGATGAGTTCGCCCATGGAGCGCCCGGCTGCCCGGATAGCCGTGAGCGGCCGCAGGTGGGTGTCAAGGCGCGGGAAATTTACATCCCCGACCTGCATATCGATACGCTGAAGGTGAAGAGCCGGAATTTTCAGTAGGTTCGGTGGGCAGCTACAGAGGAGATGCGGTCAAAAGCAATGCGACAGGGACACTGAGCGCTGAGGCGGTCAATGCCCACACAGATGCCAACTTAATCAGGCGCATTTTGCGTGCGCGGTCTTCGTCCCACTCGTATACCATGGTCAGTCCTCCGGGCGGCAATGAAGCATTCCGAGGGTTTTGAGTCGAGTCCAGAAAAATAGAGGACAACGGTTCGTATCTCTTCAACGCGCTCAGTTCAGCAGTCTGTCGTCTCTCAGAATGGGCACGGCCATGTCGATGAAGGCGCGAACCTTGGTGGGCGCGCTTTTGCCTTCGGGGTAGAGCAGGTGAATGGGGAGCGGTGGCCCCTCATGGTCGCCGAGCAAGATCTGCAACTCCCCGGCAACCAGCGCCGGGCCAATCTGGTAATGCAGGACGCGGGTGAGCCCAAAGCCGTGGCGGGCCGCGGTAATGGCCGCTTCGTTGGTGTTGCACTGGAGTGTCGGCCCGATCGTCACTTTCTGATCCTCGGCAAACCGCCATTCCGTCGAGGCCCAGGCGTTGGTCCCGCAGATCGGCGGGGTTGGCGGGAACGCCATGCTCTTCGAAGTAATGGGGCGATCGACAAACAGCGTTAGGGCCTGCACGCTCGGATAGGCGTCAAGGTAGCCGATCACGATCGGCAGCACATACATCTGCCCGAAGAGCGCCGATGCTGTTATGGCAAGCGTTCCGGTCGGTGTGGCATAGGTGCCGCCGGCAGTTGCCTCGGCCTCGGCAATGTCGGCGAGGATACGCCGGCAGTCGCTGAAATACCGGGTTCCCGCCTCCGTCATCTTCACCGAGCGGGTGGTACGCACGAAGAGACGGACCCCGATGAGATCTTCAAGCGCTGCAACCGCTCGGGTCACGGCCGGTGCACTCATGTTCATATGCCGTGCCGTCTCGGCGAAACTTTCGATCTCCGCCACCTTGACGCAGATCCGCATCGCCTGCCATCGGTCAATTGTCTTTCCCCTGACGTCCCCGCGGCTACATTTGCATGGATCGCGTGCTTGCGCCACCCGGTAAGCGTCGCGGTCGCGTGCCTTGGAACGAGGCCGGCGCTTCAAGGCCGATTGAGAGCCCGGCTTGCAGCAAAGGCCTCGATCGCCTCACAGGCCTTGTGGTCCAGGCCAGCACGCTGGGCACGCTCTCGGCTCGCGTCATGCGGTGCAAGCGCAAGACCGATTGCTCGCGACAGCTGGAAATCGAAACTCGAGCCTTTGCGCAACGCGTTCAGTTCCGCGCCTGTCAGCCCGAGGATGCAGGCAGCCTGTTCTCCGTGACTGATGCGCTCGCCATCGCCACTGGCGGCGGCGAGCGCGATGTCGATGGAGAGTGTTGCCCGTGCGTCGAGCTTGAAGGGGTTCACGGCAGCAGCCCTTCTGCCTTTAGAAGCCGAAATCGCTCAGCCCCGGATGATCGTCCGGACGTCGACCAAGCGGCCAGAGGAATTTGCGATCCGCTTCCGCAATCGGCTGCTCATTGATGCTGGCATGACGGGCGCGCATCAGGCCATCCTCGGCAAACTCCCAGTTCTCGTTACCATAGGCGCGAAACCAGTGGCCACTGTCGTCGCGGTATTCATAGGCGTAACGCACGGCAATGCGATTGTCCTGGAATGCCCACAGTTCTTTGATCAGGCGGTAGTCCAGTTCCTTGTTCCACTTGCGGGTCAGAAAGGCCTCAGCTTCGGCGCGGCCGGTCAGGAATTCGGCGCGGTTGCGCCAGTGGGTGTCGAGCGTATACGCGAGCGCGACCTTGGACGCATCGCGGCTGTTCCAGCCGTCTTCCGCAAGGCGCACCTTTTCGATGGCGGACTGTTCAGTAAACGGAGGCAGGGGCGGACGGGACATGGGAGTAATCCTTATCGAAAGGGGAAGCAGGGTCGGACGGCTCCGGAAGCGGAGGCCGTCCTTTGCCTTCAAGCGGCAAGGGCAGAGATCCGGGGAAAATCGATCTCGGTGCCCAGCGCCTCGTTGACATAGTTGGTGAAGGTATTCAGCGCGACATGAGCGATGATCTCAAGGATTTCGGCATCGCCGTAGCCTGCCGCCCGCACTCTTTCGATCGCGGCAACCGTTACGGCACCGCGCGACAGAGTCAGCGCGCGGGAAAATTCCACGGCGGCCGCAGCTTTTGCATCGAGCGACGTACCCTGCCGATTGGCCAGGATCTCGCCGTCGTCGAGCTTGGCGAATTTCGAGCCGGTATAAGTATGGGCCGACAGGCAGTAATCGCAGCCGTTCACCTCGGCCATGGCGAGCGCAATGCGTTCGCGGGTGGCGGGGGCAAGTTCGCCCTTGCCAAGCGCCGCCTGCAGTGCGGTCAGTCCGTTGAGAGCCGCCGGACTGTTCGACACGAGGCGGAAGATATTGGGGACCGAGCCGATCTGATTCTGGATGGCTTCGAGCGAAGGACGCGAGGCTTCCGGTGCGTCTTCGATGCGGGCAGGCGTTGCAATACGTGACATGTCTTTCTCCTTGCGTTTGGCGGCAGGAACCATTTCCTCCACGCCCTCATGATGATCCGTTTGCGCTCGGCCATGAACGGCCGAACGGCGGAAGTGACTGTTGCTCAGGCAGCATCAATGGACGAATGGTAGCCGTCAGAGCGCAAGCTCGATGCGGTTATCTGCTTCGTCTTCGCGTGCGGCCGGTACGGAACAGCACAGCAGCACCTCGTCCTCGCCGACGCTGGCCGCCGGCTCAGTCGGGTAGGTCACGATGCCAGCCAGAAGTTTGGTGCGGCAGGTGCCGCAGGAACCGGCGCGACAGCTGAAGGCGGGGTCAAGGCCCCGGGCTTCGGCAAGTTCCAGCAGGCTTCCTGACCCGGGTGTCCATCGGGCTTCCTTCAGCGATGTGGTAAACAGCACTGAGATCGGTCGTGTCGACGCGGCAGGTCGCGCCGGAGGCGCCGCGCCCGGATCAGGACGCCGTTCAAGCGAGGAGGGACCAAACGCCTCGGCATGAATGCGATGATCGGCGATCGCGTAGCTGCGCAGCCCGTCATAGAGCGATTGCGTGAAGGGTGCCGGTCCGCAGAGGTAGAAGTCGTAATCGTCGAATGGCAGATGGCGGGTCAGAAGCGCCATGTCGATGCGACCGGCTGCATCGTAGTCGGTACCTTCTTCGGCGTCACGCGTGTCGCTCAGCACGCGCAAGAGCCGGATTGCCCCGCGCCCGGCCGCCACGAGTTCGCTGATTTCTCCGTCAAATGCACGCTCATACTTTGATCGTGCCGCCTGGAAGAGAATGACCGGGCGCATGCGCTGCCGGCGCAGGCCCTCGTAAACGACATGCCGCAGCATGGCGAGCAGCGGGGTAATGCCGACGCCGCCGCCCAAAAGCACGGCCGGTCGGGTGGCATGGGCATCAATGGTGAAGGCGCCGGCAGGCGCGCGTGCTTCAATGATATCACCGAGGCGCGCCGCATCATGCAGATGCGTCGAAGCAAGTCCGTCGCGACGGATACTGAGCCGGTATACGCCATGGGAGGGGGCGGCCGACAGCGTGTAGGTCCTGAGGATCGGCTTCTCCATCCCGGGGAGACGCAGGCGGATGGGCAGGTGCTGGCCCGCCAGATACGGCGCGAGGCCGGTGCCATCGGCAGGCTTCAGGTAGAAGGAGCGGATCGCTGCACTTTCATCCACGATCCGGGTGATCGCGAGGTTTTGCCAGTCGTTCGAACGCGCTGCCGCTTTGAGGCGTTCTGCCGCCTGATCCCAATCGCCGGTCATCAGCGAACTGGGCGACCAGCCATCCGCCGAAAAGGCCCAGCGCAGCGCAAGCGCGTTGCGCCGCCGCAGGATGCGGCGCGGGGTGAACGTCCATAGCCGTTCGGCGCCCTGGAAGGCCGCGATCTCCGGCGACGCGAGAATGACCTCAGCGTCGCCTGTCATCTGCAGAAGATCGCCCGTGGCAAAGTCGATGAAGACGAGCCCCGCCTTGCCGTTGAGCAGAATGTTGCCGAGTGTGGAGAAGAACAGGTTGCCGTCGAAGTCCGGTATTGTCAGGACGCCGTCCTGTCCGATGCGGACGAAGCCCGCCTTGCCGCCCCGATGGGAGACATCGACCTGTCGGCGGGTCTCGCGATCGGCATAGGTCGCAACGAAGAAGGCGTCGGCCTGGGCGATCAGGGCACGCGCACCCGCGTCAAAGTCCGTCATGGTCTCTGCCGGAACCGCTGTCGCCTCTGCCGGCGTGTCGGAAAAGTGAAAATCGCGCAGCTGGATGTAACGGGGGCAATTGCCGAAACTCTGGTCCACCTCGGCGCGAACCTTTCCATCGGTGTGCGAGACGATGCCGTTCATGCGGTTCCGCCGACGGGTATGCATCTCGATGCCGAGAAGGCCGACGGCCTTGCCATTGGCGATGCCTTCTGCGGCTGGGTCCTCCCGGGCCGGGGTCGCGCCGATGTCGAGGATGGTCGCAGATGGCGAATGTATGAAGCCCGGCCGCCCTTCCAGCAAGGTTGCCCAGGCATCGTCCCGGTCATCGACGCTGCCAATCACGATCAACGGCAATTGCGCGTAGAACTCCCGATGCTGGTCTGGCATGAAATCCCGCACCACCCGCTGACCGACCGATGCCATTCGCTCGGCCGCACCCACATGTTCCTGCAGGCGCACTTCGCCCTCGTGCCATGTCTGCAGTTTTTCGAGGGTCTCGCTCATATCCGTCTCCCATGCATCCGGTGGCCGGGAGCCCCGAAGTTGCTCCCGTTACTGGCTCTACGCAGCCGAAAGACCGGCGCGTGTTTCGACGAAGGGCACGAAGCCTGGAAGCGCCTCGATCCTGCGAAGGAACCGGTTGACGGCCGGATATGCCGCAAGATCCACGTTGCCTTCAGGTGCACGGGCGACGTAGCTGTAGATGGCGATATCAGCGATTGTCGGGCCGTCGCCGACGAGCCAGTCATGCTGGCTGAGGTGGCTCTCGAGCCGACCGAGCAGCGTATGGGCGCGACCGATGACTTCCTCGGGATTGAACTTAGCACCGAAGACGGTGATCAGCCGGGCGGCGGCCGGACCATAGGCGATTTCGCCGGCCGCAACCGAAAGCCAACGCTGGATGGCGGCTGCCACGATGGCATCTTCCGGCAGCCAGTTCGTCTGACCCGCCTTCTTGGCGAGATAGACGAGAATCGCATTGGAATCAGTGACGATCACCCCGTCGTCATCGAGAACCGGCACCTGGCCGAACGGATTGAGGCGGAGGAATTCGGGCTTCTTGTGAGCCCCTGAGGCCAGATCCACCTCGATCAGGTCGTGTGGCAGATCAAGCAGGGACAGAAACAGGCGTGCCCTGTGCGCATGCCCCGACAAGGGATGATAATAGAGTTTCATGATGTGCTCCCGTGAGTGTCGGCCGGGATGAGCCCCGATCCGCAATTTAAGATGGCGGAAGCTGCCATTCGTGAGAACGAGCAGCGTTCACAGTTCATTGTTTCGGATAAACCAATAGTCTCGGCAGAGAGCCTCGCCGTGCTTCGCGCCTGGCTGCCGCGCGCGCCTGCCGGCGCCAGGACGGCCAGCCAGAGTGCCGCGTGATCAGCCCGGCTCCTGCCTCATGAGCATCGCCGCATGTCGGATGTTGACTTCAATGGGGCCCGCATCAATCTGAGGTGCGAGCCCTTTGCGTCTGCCTCCTCTGCCAAACACCGTCAGAGCTGGTCACTCGACCGTTGTGACTGGAGCAGGCCGACTTTATCCCTGCAAGGCCCAGTCGGCGATCTGCCAACGCATCTCACCTCGGTCAGCGACGATGCGACCAAGCCCGGGGAACGGCATATGTGTCGCGGCGATGAGCGCGCCTTCAGAGGCGGCACGAGGGAAAAATCGATCGCGCATTGCCTTGGCAGCGGCAGGATCCTGTTCAAACAGGAAGAAGACATCGGTGGCCCCAGGATGGACGACCGGAAACACCATGTCCGAAACCATTATCAGGCTCTGTCCGCCATCCTCAACGCGCACCCCAATTTGGCCAGGCGTATGGCCGGTGAGGTCGACGATCGAAACGCCTGGAATGATCTCACGCTCGCCGTCAATCGCCTGCAGCCTGGGATACAGGCGCACCACCTCCTCGGCCATCCTGAAGCTGGTCTGCAGATACTCAGGTGCGCCATTGCGCTTGGACGGATCGGTCCAGTGCTTGACGTCGCGACGATCGATGTAAAGCTCAGCCTTGGGGTAGTTGTTCTTGCCGCCGAGGATCAGACCACCCATGTGATCCTGATGCATGTGCGTCACGATGACGGCATCGATCTGATCTGGCGTTATACCGAAAGTGGCAAGCGCCTGCGGTAGCTGTCCGGTCTGCCCGATCGAGCCCGCAGCGCCGGCATCGATTAGGATGCGGTGTTTCCCGTCCTCGACCAGGTATTGGTTGAAGAGGAACCGAACGCCGCTCTTACGAGCGGTGAACTGTGCGACCGCCGCCTTCTCCACGTCAGCGGCACTGCGCCCCGGAAAATAATCATAGGGCATATCGGCATATCCATCCGTCAACGCCGTTACCGTGAACCGGCCGATGCGGATCTGCGCGAGAGGTGTAATGCCTGCTGGTGCCTTGGAGGCCTCCTGCGCCATGGCCGGCGCAGACGCGCGTCCAATAATGGCGGGACCAAAAAGACTTCCTCCGAGGAGGCCGATGGGGAGTGCGCCGGCAAAGGCACGACGTGAAAGTTGAGGCATGATATTCTCCTTCCGATAGGTGTCAGGTCAATGAGCTGGGTAATTTGGAATGGACTTGAACATAACAACGCCGAGTCGCTGGACGTCTGATATAGAGTAAGCGCGCCTTACCCATCGGATCTCTTGGGAGGGGCAAGCCGTCAGGTAAGGCGCGCTCTGGCAGATCCCTTTCAGAGGGAGCCATCGAGCGGGTTGAGTGCTGATAGTTTCAAAGGTTGGGGATGACCTCCGACTATCTGGCGGGGAACATTCTTCAACTCGGTCGACAAACATAAGATGGCGGAGATACGAAAATTCGCGAGTTAATCTCGATGAATTTGAGTGAAAACCTGTGAAAGGGAAACTTGCTCCCAATTCCCGAAGTTGGAAATGAGATGTCGTGTCTATGGCGCGCTCTGAAAGGATAGGGAGAAATACAAGCAAACCGAGTGCTGCATTGCAGTAGATTGCCATAGACCACGACGATATCGTTCTTGAAGGCGAAAGCAGCAAGATCTCGGCAAACGATATCGCAACGCATTTGACGATCTGACGTCGAGCGAGTTTGCGTTCAGGTAGGCTGACACGACTGCTTACCTTCCGGCAAGTGCTGCCGCGATCGCTGGGTCGTATGCGCCGTCGATCTGTATGAAGACCATGCGGCAGGTCTTGCCTGATCGATTCGCCCAAGCGTGGTTGGTGCCGCGCTGGACAACGACGCTTCCCGGCTTGAGCAGGACTTCAGAATCATCGAGCATGAGAAAGATCTCGCCTTCGATGACGATGCCATAATCGACCGCTTCGCTACGATGCATCATCAGATGGGGTGAATCTGCCCTGACTGTCATGGCCTCGGCGCCATTTAACTCATCGAACAGTTCCTTCATCTGGGCAGTGCCGCCGGTCAGTTCCTCGTCGGGTGGCAGGTCGACGAAGCGAATGCGGGTGCCATTCGTCGGTGCACGATGCAGCATCGGTTGCGTGGTTGGGTCCGGCGCATTGTCTACCAGCACTGGTGTCGCCGACGTCTCCCAGACTTCATGGAAGATCATGCCCGGAAGCGCGCTGACTTCGACGACCGTCGGCAGCGGTCCGTTCAGCGCAATTACCGACTTGCCGTCGGCATCGTGGGCGGTGACGACGCGGTGGATAGCCGGAAGAAGCATTGCAGGTCTCCTTGCCCGTGAATGGGGCGTGCATCGGGATATTATCTAATCGGTGGAAACGTCTTCGGGACGAAGTCACCGCGGGTCCGTGAGTGGCGCTGCGAAAGCCGGATCTCGCAGATCATGTAACAGATCGGTGGCAGCGATGAGATCGCAAGTCTTGAAGCCTTCCGAAAACCCATGAACAACGGGCGACAGAGCCCTGAAGGCATCGTCTGTCCTTGACCCTGCCATATACAGCCTTGCAAGGTCAGTCGCGGATCTCAGCTGCCACGACAGCGCTCCGGTTTCCCGTGCGAGCGCCATTGATTTTGCAAGCACAGCGGCCGCCCCTTCGCTCTGCCCGCTAAGATTCAGAATGGATGCCTTGATTCTCAGCAGTTCCGGCGCACACCACATCTCGTTCTGTTGCTTGGCGCAGTCGATCGCTGACAGGATGATCGTTCCCGCCTCGTCAAGTCGACCGAAAGCACTAAGGAATTCGGCTTGTACACTCAGATAGTAGGGCATCCGCGCGAAATGCCCTGTGCTTTGGAACAGAGCAATGGCGCGCTCGATATCAACGATGCCGCTGTCGCTCTGCTTGCACGCCAATGCGGCCCGATAAAACATGGCAACAGGGCGGCGAACGTCGAAGCCATGACGTCTGGCCTCTTCGTCAAGCATTTCAAGGCAACAGCGGCATTCCTCGTCATTTCCGTTCCAATAGAAAACTGGGCATGCATAGGAAAGGGCCGTGCTAAGAGAGAGATGATGATTGGCCGCGCGCGCCTGCCCGATGGCCGTTGTCGCCATCCGCTCGGCGGTGTCCGGCGATCCCGTCAGCCACTGCACCTGTGACAACACGCACGCAACGTCGACCGACCTGTTGGACTGATATCGCAAGCGACGCAAGTCCGGGACATGCCGGAGGTCATGCTGCTGCAGGCTTTCGAGACGCTGGCGCGCGCTTGGAAGCCGTCCCAGAAACAATTCCGCAATAGCAACATGCGATTCACATTCCGGCAAGGCGGAAGGATCGTTGGCGGCTGCTACAGAACTGCACGCTAGGAGTGCAGTCATTCCCGCCTCGTGATTGCCGCTAAAAAGTTCGAAGGTTCCTATCATCCGAAGGCAGCGAAGCTGATAGTCGATGTTGTCGGTCTCTATTGCGATATCTAGGGCTCGCCGCATTGCCTCGACCGCCTCCGGCATCAGCCCACGGGTAAACATGGTTGAATTTCCAAGCCAAGCCTTGATCTGCATCTCGAACGATGTGCCGATCAATCCAGCGGGCTCAAGTTCATCAACTGCCCGCGAAACCTGGACACGGCATTCTTCCGTCAGCGAGAAATGGTTCCATAGCAGTAGGCCCGCAACAGTGAGATGGATGCGCAGCCTTGAATTTTCTCGATTATGAGCGGCCCAGACAAGCGCACCACGCAGGTCGTCGATGATGACCCAATAGGTGGCTCCCCAATCCTTGCCGGAGACCTTCGCCCATTCGCTGGTCGCCTGCTCAAGGACCGAGAGAACATGTTTGGCATGACGACAACGTACAATCTGCTCATGGCCACTCGTCTTGAGGCGCTCAAGACAGTAGGCGCGCGTGGTTTCCAAAAGCCGGTAGGCAATTCCCTTGGAGTCGAGATCCGTCGCAAGGAGAGATTTTGCTGCCAGCTGCAGCAAGGCATTTGCCGCATCGGCCGCAGGAATGTCCGAGACTGCGGAAGCACCCTCTATGTCAAACGGCCCTGCAAAGACTGAAACCGAACGAAGAAGCATCGCCTCGGTCGTCGACAGCAATCCATAGCTCCAGTCAAGGGTCGCGGCCAGAGTTTGATGGCGTGCTAGACCGGCCCGGCGCCCGCCGAGCACACGGAACTGGTCATCGAGTTGCTTGAGAACGCCACCGACACCGAATGCATCGACGCGCATGGCGGCGAGTTCGATCGCAAGGGCGAGGCCGTCGAGCCGGCGGCAGATCTCCGCAGCTGCAAGCGCGTCTGTGTCAGTCAGGGCAAATGAGTCAAGCCTGTCACTCACGCGATCAACGAAAAGTTGCACCGAAGGAAACGCCATCGCCTCGCTTGCTCCGAGTGTAAAGGAGGCTGGCGGTACGGGCAGGCTCGGCAGCCGGTACACGCGCTCCGCATCGATGGCAAGAGGCTCGCGGCTGGTCGCAATGATCGTCACACCACCGGCACGGGTCAGGATCTCGGAGACGCAGGACGCAATCGTCCTCGCCATATGCTCGCAATTGTCGAACAACATCAGCACATTGCGATCCGCAAGGAATTCACACAATGCGGAGAGTGTATCGGCCGAATTCATGGGTACCCCGATCGCCATCGCAATGGCATTCGGCACCAATTCGTGGTCCCTGAGCGGCGAGAAGTCCACCATCCAGACCCCTTGCCTGAAGCGCCCTAGCTCTCGCTCTGCAGCGGCGATGCCAACCGTGGTCTTTCCGATACCACCCGGGCCGACAATCGACACTAGCCGGGCTTTCGCCAGTTCCCTGCCGATCGCGTCGATGGTGTCGGTACGACCGACAATGCGCGTGGTCGCCGTTGGAAGGTTGTTGTCGGCTTGAATGGCTGATGATGCCGAAGACACGCTGTCAGCGGCGGTGCTCACCAGAACAGGCAGGACAAATCGATATCCGAAACCGGGCACGGCTTCGATGAAGTCCTTGGGCAGCAACCCAGCGTCGAGGGTCCGCCTTAGGGATGCTATGTTGACCTTAAGATTGTCCTCACCAACCGTGCTGGTTGGCCATGCCCGTTCTATCAGTTGGCGCTTGCTGAGAATTTCACCGGGTCGTTCCACGAGCGCGATAAGAATATCCAGCGCACGTCCGCCTATGCGAACGGGATGTCCTCCCAGTAGAAGCAGTTGCCGCTCGGGGAAAAGCAGGTAAGGGCCAAAGGCGTAGGTTTGCTGTCTCCTCTGCTCGAAACTGTCCATCAGGATTGCTTTCAAAAGAATTTATGCAGCATTGTCCAGAAGCGATCGCGCCCGCTTTAGATCAGCGGTCCAGAACCCTTCCTCAAATCGGTCATACGCCAGGGATAATGCTTCTTCGGCTTGCCAGTCGCCGCCAGTTTGCCGTGCCAGTTCCACCAGTTGCGTGGCGGAACGCAGCTCCCACGTGAGCGAACCGTGGCGCCTCGCCAGCTCGATGGAGCTGACATAGCAGTCTGCGGCCGCCTGCGCCGAGCCTTCCCGTCCTCCGGCACGAATGAAATTCCCCTTCATCATCAGCATTTCCGGCAGTCCCCAATCCTGCCCGCTGTTGGCATATAGCGATATCGCCTCGTCGATGCACGCCAGAGCGCCATCGACATCGCCGCGGAGCGACAGAACGTGGCCGTAATTGCCAAGGAATGGCGGGTAGCGCATGCCGAGGCCGCCATTGCGGACGTCTGCCAGAGCACGGCCATAAGACGCCAGCTCGACAGGTTTCCCCATGTCGATATGCAATTTTACGCGCATGCAGGCTGCGACTGCGCTCCACAGCACAAGGCCGTGCTCGGCAGCATAGTCATCTGCGAAATCGAGCTGCCGCTTGGTCTCCTCGAAGTTGCCGACATAGACTTCGATGCAGACGGATGTAAGCAGGATTGCTGCGCAGCGCGGCATCGCGAAATTCGATGCCTCCGCCTCGTCGAGCTGGCGGCGGGCCATCGCGAGTGCCTGATCGGGGAAGCCCTGCAGCCAGAGCACCATTGCAAGCGATCCGCGTGCTTCCAGTCGCTGGTCGAATTCGAACCGCGACATATTGAAGTGCTCGCTCGGGAGAGGGCTTGCGTCGAGATAGCTTTCCAGGTGCTGGCGTGCGGAAGACAAATCGCCAAGGTAATGAAGCGCGCTGCCAGTTTGCCCGTCGGCGCTGCTGACACGTGGCACGGCATTTGCCGAGGTAAGTTCTCGGACCCTGGCGGCAGTGGCAAGGGAGGCGCGAGAGTCTCCCGCCCACAGGTCATATTGTGACAGGCCCCTCAGGCATTCGATCTGGAGATCGGAGTCTCCCATGGTCTCGGCGATTTCCAGGGCTTTGGTGAGAATAAGCTTCACTTCCGGCATAGGACCGCGGGTGAACAGCTTCGTCGCCCCTTGGGCCAGCAGCAGGATCAGGTCGTCGCGCTCTGACCTGAAGGAAGAGAAGTCGTCGGCGAGCGCCCGCTCGACGGCAATCCTGCATTCCTCCAGCAGGGACAATCTTTCCCAATATGGAATCGCGGCCACGGTCAGTTTCACGCCGAGCGACGGATCACCACGTCCGGAGAACAAGAAGGCCTGGGCGCTTCTGATGTCATCGATCCGCGTGCGATAGCGTTCGAGCCAGTCATTGCTTGACAACGAGGCGCCGTCTGCCTTTGCCAATTCGGCGAACTGAAGGGCATATTCTGCGTGAAGTCGGCGTATGCGCTCGAATTCCCCGCTGGCAGCCAGTTTCGCGTAGGCATAGGCGCGGGTCGTGTCGAGCATCCGGTAATTGACGTCGACATCAAGAGCCTCGACATTGACAAGCGATTTCGACACCAGATTGCCCAGATCGTCGACGACCTGGCCCCCGTCGATCGTGTCGTCGGCAGCAACCGCGCAGGCCGCGACAAGGCTGAACGTGCCGGCAAAAATCGACAGCCGGCATAGAATGGTTCGTTCGCCCTCCGTCAGCAATTCATAGCTCCAGTCCAACGCCGCAGCCAGAGTGCGGTGCCGCTCGGGGCCTGCACGATGGCCTTGGAGCAACCTGAAACGATCATCGAGCCGGTCGAGCAGTTCAGGGATCGCGAAAGCATCGATTCGGGTCGCGGCGAGTTCGATCGCCAGCGCGACGCCATCGAGCCGGCGGCATATCTCCCCGATCGTGGGTGCATCCGCGTCACGCAATGTGAAGGATGCGTTGCGGTCCGAGGCGCGATCGACGAACAATTGCACTGAAGGGAAGGCAAGGGCATCCTCGGCGGTCATTATCGGCGATGCCGGCGGCACGCCCAGCCCCGAAAGCCGGCGCACACGTTCGCCCTTGATGCAGAGAGGCTCCCTTGATGTCGTCAGTATTTTCACGTTTCTGGCGCTGGCCAGAATGCGCTGCACACAGGAGGCGACCGAATCGATCAGTTGCTCGCAATTGTCCATAACCAGCAGCATTTCGCGATCCTGAAGAAAGGTGCAAAGCGCTGCAATCATGTTGGCGGTATGTGACGTTAGCCCGATAGCGATCGCAATTGCGTCCGGTACGAGCGACGGATCGGTCAGCGACGAAAGATCGACCAACCAGACGCCATGTTCAAAACGCCCGATTGCCCGTTCCGCTATGGCGAGTGAGACGGTTGTCTTGCCCACGCCGCCCATGCCGACGATGGAAACGAGACGCGAAGTTTCCAGTTCACGTAAGATCGAGCTGATGGACTCTGCCCGTCCGACGATCCGCGTAGTGCCGATCGGCAGATTGTGGCCGCGCTCGACAGGTGCCTTGTGCTTTACCGGTGGTGTATTCGAGCCGTTGGAGGAAACTGGGGCGATGAACCGATAGCCGCGTCCCACCACGGTCGCGATATAGTTTGGCGGGTTTGCGTTTTCGCCAAGGGCGCGTCTGATGACGGCCATATTGACCTTGAGATTGGCCTCATCGACGGAAATGCCCGGCCACACGCGCGACAGCAGTTCGCGTTTTCCCACGACTTCGCCGGGGCGCTCGACAAGCACCGTCAATAAATCGAGCGCACGTCCCCCGATCCTGACCGGCTCTTCCCCCTCGACCAGCAACTGTCGTTCGGGAAAAAGCATGAACGGTCCAAAGGAATACGAGCGCTGCATCTGTTGCGCCGGGTGCGAAGTCAAACCATTCCCTCTCAACTAAAAGTGCCTCGATTGAGAGGTCCACGATATCGGAGGTAGGTTCTAGTAAAAAGTGGTAAAATCCGGCGCGTTCCTACACAACTGAGATAAAGTCCTCGAAGCTCTATCCAGACGCGCCGGCGATACGTCAATGCAAGTGGCTCAGGCAATCCGATGTTTGAGTGGGATTGCCTGGAACCATTATCGTGGATTGATTCGGATTAAGGTAGTGACCTAGTTGGTTGCAACCTTGCGATCAAGGAAGTCGCGAATGAGCGGCGCCATCTCGTCGAGTTTGTCCTCGAGCGCAAAGTGTCCGGAGTCAAGGATGTGCATCTCGGCATCTGGCAGATCACGCAGGTAGGGAGGGGCACCGGCCTCGGGGAAGATTTTGTCGTTCTTGCCCCAGACGATCAGTGTCGGTGGCTGATGACTTCGGAATAAGGCCTGGAATTGCGGGTAGAGAGGCACGTTGGAGCCATAGTCTCCGAGCATGTCCAGCTGGATATCGCGGTTGCCAGGACGATCGAGCAACGCCTGGTCCTGGACCCAGTTGTCGGGGCTGATGCGTCCGACGTCGCCCATGCCATCCGTGTACTGGAACTTAGTGATGTCGAGCGTAACCAAAACGTTCAGTGGATCGCGGTTCTTCTGTGAGCGGTCGGCCCAATAGACCTTGATCGGATCCCAGAACGGCGACTGTAGGCCTTCTTCGTAGGCGTTGCCGTTCTGCA
This sequence comes from Rhizobium sp. Root1334, assembly GCF_001426665.1. Lineage (GTDB taxonomy): Bacteria > Pseudomonadota > Alphaproteobacteria > Rhizobiales > Rhizobiaceae > Pararhizobium. The sequence goes on from NZ_LMEY01000008.1 coordinate 20,060, forward strand.
CGATCAGGCCGCTGACGCGTTCGGGGTGTTTCAGCGCCATTCGGTAGCCAATCGGCGCGCCGTAATCCATGACGTACATCGCGTATCGCTCAGCGCCGAGCTTGGTCACCAGTTTGTCGACGATGTCAGCCTGATTGGCGAAGGTATACGAAAACTTCTTATGGTCCGGCGCATCGCTTTGCCCATAACCAGGATAGTCGGGTGCAATGACGCGGTACTTATCGGCGAGCAGCGGGATCAGGTTGCGGAACATGTGAGAGGACGTTGGGAAGCCGTGCAGCAGAAGCACGACCGGGCCATCCTTAGGACCGGCTTCGCGATAGAAAACCTTCACACCATCAATGTCGGCAGTGCGATAGTGCACGACGACCTGGGACTGGGTGAACCCCGGCGCTCGGCTTTGCTGGGCTGCCGAGGGGGTAGTGAAACATGAGGTCAGCGATGTCGCAACCATCAAGGAAATCAAATGTCGACGCATTGTGTTGTCTCCGGATTGGTTTGGTTCAAACGGCAGGAGCCTGTTTGTCAACCAACAGTGCATCGGGGAGGGCTGACCGACGAGTTAATCGTGGCCTATTCCCGGGAAATGCACGTTGGTCCGGGTGATGCTGAATTCACGGGAAGCGTTTCGATAAACAGGTCAACGTACAGGTAAAGGCTCGTCACCTGGGAAGTTCTGACTATTTACGGGTTTTAACCAGCCTGCCGCAGCACCCTTGGTTATGTTCAGACATACAGCAAGTCAGGCGCAAGACGCTTCGTTCCGGAGCGCAGCCATGGGATGGGTGATACGAGATGGGAGACAAATCTAGGGTCGGGTTCTTCGCGTTCGGACCATTTTGTCTTTATCCGCTTGCGCGGGTGCTAATGCGTGATGGGCTTGTGGTGCCGATTGGAAGTCGAGCATTCGATATTCTGGTCGCACTTGTCGAGGTCCGGGGACAGATCCTCTCACGCCGCGAACTTATGGCTCTCGCCTGGCCCGGGCTCAACGTCGAAGATTCCAATGTGCGGGTGCAGATGGCGCATCTGCGGCGTGAACTTCACTGCGGCCAAAACGACGAACGCTATATCGTCAGCGTGGCCGGACGGGGCTACTGCCTTGTCGCCTCGATCGATTGGCATGATGCCGTTGAAAGTCAGGAATTTGCCCGGACGCCCTTTCGCATTCACGCTCCGCCCGGGCCGACGCTGCGGACGCCTCCCCGGCCGGAGCGGCTGCTTGGCCGCGAGGAGAATCTCGCCGAACTTACGCAGGCCATAGAGGAGAGGCGTTTTGTGACCATTGTCGGCGCTGGCGGTGTCGGCAAGACCACGCTGGCAATCCTTGCTGCGCATGCATTGACAGACTTTCAGCGCATCCGCTTCGTTGATCTCAGTTCGGCCGAAGACAGTGCGACAATCATCGACGAGATCGCCTCGGTCATGTCACTGGAACCACAGTTCGACAGTCTCGATACGATCATTGATGATCTTTGCGCCCATCGCACGCTCCTCATTCTCGACAATTGCGAGCACGTACTCGATGACATGGCGGAGGTGATCAGTTCCTTGCTGAAGCGGGCGCCGAGCGTCCATCTTCTGGCCACAAGTCGCGAAGCATTCCGCCTGCCCGGAGAGGCGATCTATCTCTTGAAGCCGCTCGGTGTGCCGCCGCAGAAAGGTCGAATGACTGTCCGTCGTGCGCTTGTTTGGCCATCGGTTCGACTCTTCGTGGAGCGCGCGATCGACGGCGGCCACAGCGAGAAGATCGATGACCGGCAGGCCACCATCATAGCAGGTCTCTGCCGGCGACTGGACGGCAATCCTCTCGCTATCGAACTCGTGGCTAGCCGCATTGGCTCCTATGGGCTCAGCAGGGTGTCGGAACTGATGGACAATCCGTTGGCCATGTCGTGGCGCGGAAGCCGGTATGCGCCGCTGCGTCACCAGACGGTCCAATCGATGCTGGACTGGAGTTTCAGCGGTCTTTCGCACACCGATCAGACGGTTTTGCGACGCCTGTCGATATTCTCCCGCGAATTCTCGCTGGATGCTGCCCTTGCCGTGGTTACCGGGCATGGCGTGGAAGAAGCTGACGTTATCGGGTCTATTGCAAACCTTGTCGACAAATCACTGCTGGTTTTCCAATCCGGGAGCGGACCGGCTCAGTTCAGGCTTTCCGGCATCACCAAGACCTATGCGGCAATCAAGCTTGCAGACGTCGGCGAACAGACCTTCGTTCACCAGCGCCATGTCGCGTATCAGTTGCATGCCGTCGGTGAGCAATGGTCGGAACAGGACAATGCCCGCGAGGTCGAGCGCGCACAGGCAGTTTCCGCATTCTGATCGTCGTCGATGTCAAAAAAAAATCCAACAATGACCAGCCATAATGTCCCTCTCGAAGAACGCGTTGAGATAAAGGCCTTTCTCGATCTGTTCCGGTCGGCGCCACGCTCGCTGATCACCGATGCCGCACTCGCCTATCTATCGATCGAGGACGGCTGCGCGGTGTCACTACCCTTCGCCCCGCCAATAGGCCTCAACCGGATTCTCGGTCTTCGCGACGTCGCAAGCCTTGAGAGAGCCGTTCGCTGGTTTGATGGGCGCGGAGGTGCGCCCCGGCTGCAAATCGACGACAATACCGCATCCGCGGATGTGCTCAGGTGGATTGCCGATCGGGGGATGACAAGGAGCGGTCCCTCTTGGGTGAAACTCACATGCCCGGCGCTGGCGTCTCCAATGCCATGGAATGATGCAATTGAGGTCCGGGCTGCGGAGGCCGGTGAAGCGAGCTTGTTTGCCGAACTGATGTGCGATGGATTTGGTTTTCCCAGGTCGCTCGCCCCTTTCTGGGCTGGCATCGTCTGCAAGCCTGATTGGACCTGCCTCATCGCGTATTTAGACAACTTACCTGCCGGAACGGGCATCATGTATGCAGCTGACGGCTATGCCTGGTTTGGAGGCGGTACAACTATTCCGACCTTTCGAAACAGGGGCGTGCAGACCGCTTTGATACGCGCCCGGATGAACCTCGGGACCAAGCAGGGCGTTAAGGTTTTCGCGGTCGAGACTGCCGAGCCTGAGCCCGGGAAATATAGCGTCTCATTCGAGAATGTCGTCAAGGCAGGATTTAGACAGGTCTATGTGCGCCATAACTATCTCATCAAACCGCACTGAATTGCCAGCTCGAACCTGGACCGGGCCGAGAACCGCCGGTAAAAGTTCAATCAACGCATGTTGATGATGGTCGCCCCGTCCGTCGCTTATTTGCGGCCAGTGGCAATGCGGATCTGTATTCCGCGGGCGCAAAGCTTTCTTGTCAATGTCGGGCCGGATGCCAGTTGTTCTGCAGCGCCGGGATCCTGGCTTTTGTGGTTTTTGCGCGGATCGACGCTCTTGGTCTCGATCTCGCTGACCAAAAGGACCCTGAACGCTGACTGCACATCGTGCCAGCTCACAGCGTCACCAAACCCTGCAGCGAACGAGATCAGGCCTGTAACGGCAGTTGGGCGATGGAAAGCAGCTTACGTTTCCTGTATTCCATCCGCAGTTTTGCGGAAAAAGAGCGCGCCGGATGGGGACGGACGTCGGGGAAGAGGCGGAGGTCATCCGGCCTGTCACGGCGCGCTCAGGTGGTCTCCTTGGGTGGAACCCTAGCATGGGTTGAATTTTCTCATGCGCGTCACAATTGGGCAAGTAAAATTCCATTAAACGAAGTGAATTTCTTGCCGAATGGATGTATTAGTTCGGATCTATTCAATAGCTAAAGCGAATTTCGAGCGAAATGAAACTGTCATTGCCTCAAGCGGTGACGCGAATCTTATGCCTGACAACGAGTGATGTGTCGCACTTTAAATCTTGTTCCGCAGTGCGTGGAGAATTTGCGAGGCGTTAACGAGGTCGCGCGTCTCAAGACCTTCTGTGAAGCGGTCATAGACGGGCTGCAGCATAAGCCTTGCTTCCTCGTCACGCGATTGTGCCTGCCAGAGCCTTGCAAGATCGTTGGACGTTCGCAGTCCCCACGACAACGCACCGATCTCATCGGCAATCGCCTTCGACTCTATGAGAATTGTCTCTGCTGTGTCGTACCTGCCATGAGCCTGAGCGACGGATGCCTGGATTCTTAGTAGTTCGGGCGCACACCATTGTTCATTCTGCGTCGACATGAGATCGAGTGCCTCGCGCACTTTCACCTCGGCCTCGTCAATACGGCCATGCCGGGCCAGCGCTTCCGCCAACACACCTAGGAAGTAGGGCAGTCGTGCCCTATGCCCAATTGCCCAGAATTGCCCTATCGCCTGTTCGAGAATTTCGATTCCCTTGAGCCCGGCGTCTTGCCGCATGCTCGCCAGGGCGCCGCGGCAAAAGGTGGCGATCGGTCGCCAGGTCTCAATTCCGTGGTGCTCGACCACTTCCTCGAGCATCGCGGTATATCGACCGCAGGCTTCGTCATCGCCGATCCATAGAAACACAGGACAAACCCATGCCAGCGCAATACTCAAGGAAAGCTCGTGCTCGGCTTCGCGGCCATATTTCACCACCGTCAGGGCAGTTCGGGCCGCAGCGGCAGGCGATCCCGTCAGCCACTGGACCTGCGACAGCACGACCATGACATTGACGCTGTTGCTGTATTGGAAACGCGCGAAACGCTTATCACTGAAGTCCTTGGAGACATTTTCGTACAGGCGTTCGACCCGCTCTTGAACGGCGTTTAAACGGCCGACGAATATCTCTCCTGCACCCAGATGCGTCTCGCCTTCAGGAATAGCGGAGGGATCTTTGGTGGCGGCGATGGAGAGGAACGTCTCCAGCGTGCGGATACCTTTGAGGTGCTGCCCGCCGAAAAGTTCATAGGTAGCGATCAGTCTCAGGCATCGCAGATGAGCATCGGCATCGCCGAGCTGGTGCGAAATTTCCTGGGCGCGCTGCAATGCCTCTCTCGCCTCCGGCACGATGCCGCGCATGTACAGCAACGCTCCGGCGAGAGCGAGCTGGAGGTTCATTTCCACCCCGGTTCCCGCAAATTCGGACACCGTTAAAGCCTCGATAGCCCGCTCAAAATGCGTACGGCTCTCGTCCGTCAGCGAGAAATGGTTCCACAGCAGCGTCCCTGCCGCCGTCAGCCGGATCAGCAGTGATTGGCAACCCGGCTCAGCTCCCGTCCATACAAGTGCCGCGCGGAGGTCGTCGAGGTAGCGCCCATGCGCGGCACCCCATTCGCGTGATTGTTGCTGGCTCCACTCACTGGCCGCCTGCTCCAGCGCAGCGCAGATATAATTCGCGTGACGCAGATGTACAGACCGGTTTTCGCCGCCCGCCTCTAGCTTGTCCTGACAATAGGCCCGTGTCGACTCCAGAAGCCGATAGGTCGGATTCTCGCGATCGCCATCGACCGAGAGAAGCGACTTTGACGCAAGATCGTTGAGAATGTCGACCGTTCCGCCGTCTGTGGGTTCTGAAATAGCCGAAGCATCACCAGCACAGAATATGCCGGCGAATACGGACACGGTTCGCAAAATTTCCGCTTCGGCAGGGGCAAGGAGACTGTAGCTCCAGTCGAGCGTAGCAGCCATGGTGCGATGGCGTTCAAGTTCGGCGCGCCCGCCCGAGAGCAGCCTGAAGCGGTTGTGAAGCTGCGTTTGCAGGCCTTTCAGGCCGAATACATCGACTCGCATTGCCGCCAATTCGATCGCAAGCGCAATACCGTCGAGGCTCCTGCATATTTCCGAAACCACGGCAGCATCGGCATTGCCGAGCGCAAAGGTCTCAAGCCTATCGGTCGCACGCTCGACGAAGAGCTGAATTGCCGGGTATGACATGGCCTCCTCCGCGGTCAGACCTGCCGATTCCGGTGGCGTCGCCAGGCCCGGCAGTCTGTGCACCTGCTCGCCTTTAAGACGAAGTGGTGCACGGCTAGTTGTCAGGAAATGGACGCCAGGCGCCTGTTCCATGATCAGCGTGACGCAGGTAGCGATGGCGTCTGTCATGTGTTCGCAATTGTCGAGCAGCAACAAAAGCTCGCGGTCTCGCAGGAACCGGCACAGTGCGGCCTGGATATTGGCCGAATGAACGGCAAGTCCGGTTGCCGTCGCGATCACATAGGGTACGAGGGACGGGTCCTGCAGTGGCGCGAAATCGACCAGCCATACACCATCTCGGAATGATCCCAACGTCTGCTCGGCAATCGCGATCGCCGCCGTTGTCTTGCCGACACCGCCTGCGCCGATAATAGACACCAGCGGCGCTTTTCCGACTTCGTTTTGAATGAGATCGATAAATTCGCCGCGCCCGACGATGCGTGTCGATGCAAAAGGAAGATTATTTTTCCCTGCCGCCGGTTTGAACGCGATCCCAGAAGGCTTTCGACCTTTCCAACCCTGTGGGGAGGGGGTATCACCCATCTATCGTGCCATTGCTTTGGCGCAATACGATCAGACTAAACACGCTCGTTATCATGGCGGCCAAAATCCAGTTTTAAAATCTCAACAACTGGCTTCCATGGCTATCGCAGCGCTGCAGAGGCCTCAAGTAAATTGAGGTAAATCCTGGCACGGACAACGCTATGTATTCGTTGGACTGAGCCGAGTGACGAATTCAGCAATGAGCGGTGCGATTTCATCCTTGCATTCCTCAAGCGCAAAATGCCCGGTGTCGAAAACATGAAGTTCCGCATCCGGCAGGTCGGCGAGGTAGGCCTGTGCTCCAGCCTCTATGAACAGCGGATCATTCCGTCCCCAGAGAACTTGGGCGGGCGGACGTTGACGGCGCAGCCAGTCCTGCCAGATCGGGTACTCGGCCAAATTTGTCTTATAGTCCCGCAGCAGCGAAATCATGGCGGCCCTGTGCTCCGGCTGCTCGAGATAATGCTGATCAAGCATATAGCCGTCGGGTGCGATTGATTCGGGGTCCGATACGCCCGTGAGGTATTGGGACTTGATGCCGTCGAGTGACAGCTGGCCCCCGAGCTCCTTGATTCCGGCATCGTCGCGGCCATCGATCATAGTGAAATGCCAGGCCGCATCTGAAAGCCCTACCTCATAGGCGTTGGCATTCTGGATGATTAGTCCCGCAATCAGTTCGGGCCGCCGGGCTGCGATCCTGAATCCAATCGGACCGCCAAAGTCGAATGCATAAAGCACAAAGGACCCTAGCCCAAGGGCGTCGATGAACTCCTCGATTACCTGCGATAGGTTTTGGAAACTGTAGTCGAACGCGATTTCGGAACCCGGCACGATGTGGGTTTGGCCGAAGCCCGGATAGTCTGGCGCGATCATCCTGTAGTCGTCCCCCAACTTTTCCATCAGACTCCGGTACTGGTGAGACGATGAAGGAAATCCGTGAAGCAGCAGGATCAAAGGCCTGTCTGGGATGAGAATGCGTGGCAGCGTTTCGCGATAGAAAATATCGACTGTCCCGACCTTAATGGTCCGATGGAGAATCCGCGCCATGATCGTTCCCTGCGTTCGAAATTCACCATCGACCGCTTGCCCTGCATTCGAGCCTGCCGATGGATGCAATCGCAATTATCATCAGTTACCGGGACAAACGCGTTAAGTGCGGTAAAAGAGCGTGAAATGGTGGCGGGTGCCACGCCGCCGCCATTCTATATGCGCCGGTAGGCCCTTGTCAGCTCTGGAAGAATGCCGGGAGATCGGCATTGATGACGCCGGGATACTGTGGTGCAAATCCCGTGGCTGAGGGGGGCCAGCCATGGTGAAAGACCACTACCTCGCCGTCGCGCGGAACCCAGGCCCTGTAAAAGATCTCTGTCCTGTCCTGGTTCTTCATGAACGACAGGTCACTGGTCTCCGTTTCGATCTGATCGGGTTAATTGGCAGGTGCGGCGAGTCCGGGCGGCGTCGTCGCGACGAGCGTCCCGCCAGATAAAATCACGCCGGGTTGCGGACACGAATAATGCCCGGTCTGCTTAATCATCTCTGGCTCCTTTGAGTGTCCGACGGTTTCGTCGATGTAAATCTGCCTGACGAAAGGCGTGTGAGCGAGTTTGAGATGGTCAAATTTTGGGAATCAGATCCCAGTAGAAGCATCGTAACCCGAGGAAATGTTGCTCCATGCGGGCAGGGAAAAAGATTTCACTTAATTTAGCTTAATTTTACTTCAGATATAAATTAGATTGCTTTATTTATTATTCTCCCAATTGTTGTTGATTACTATCTAGCGCACTTCTCATGCGGAACGGCATCAGCGTTCGATCATCATCTGCTTCTCGCTTGGGTACGTCCCCTAGGCCTGCAATGGCCACCCATTTGAGACAAGGAGAACAGCCATGGAGACCCCCCAACCAACAGTTCGTGTGTCTTGCCGTCAGGCGGCTGCGCGATGCTCATCGACCGTCGTAGAGGGTGATCATTCTGCTTAATCGTGAGCAGGGATTGTTTCAGTCCGTCAAGAACATTTCGGTCGCCGACTTGCGGCGGCACGCCGCTGTTGCCGCCGACAGACGGGTTTATTCGTGTTGACACGACGAAATTCCCAGCAGCATTGCGGCCGACGTTACTGGGTTCCCGATCAGGCTCTTTTGGGCCGCCCAGACAACCAGGATAGCCAGTTGGAAATGTTGTATGACCATCCCACGAATGTCCCCTCTATCCGGGCTTCCAAACGTTCTTGCGCGAGCGTAAGCCACTAACACTCATCGTTTGGGGCAACAGCGACTTTATCTTTCCAGAGTCGGTGCTCACCGATGCCTGAAGGATCTTCCGGAAGCTGAAGTCCACATCTTGAATACGGGACGTTTCTTTCCCGATGGGAAACTGTATGTCGCCGCCGCTCATCAATGACTTCGTTGATCGCAAGGTTGAAAAGTATCGACAACGTTTAATTTAAAACGAGTGCGGGAAGGTTTGTAGTTGCCATGCTCAACCCTCCTTGCCACAGGAGGGAGACGTCCATGCCTTTTCACTTTCTGGAAATCGCTGTGACCCCGAGCGTGAGAGACGCTCAAGCAGAAATGGGTGTCGATCCGATTTGGTTAGGCAACGCAGGCCAACGCTCTGACAGGTTTACGGATAACGAGGTTGAATTCATCGGCACGCGCGACAGCTTCTATATGGCCTCCGTCTCGGAGACGGGCTGGCCATACGTACAGCATAGAGGCGGAAAAAGTGGGTTCCTTAAGGTAATCGATCACCAGACATTGGCTTTCGCCGACTTTCGAGGAAACCGCCAGTATATAAGCGCGGGCAACCTGGCGGTGAACGACAAAGCCTGCCTGTTCCTCATGGATTATGCACGCCGGGTGCGGCTCAAGATCTACGTTTACGTTGAGCGACTGGCACTCGATGCAGACGAGGCTCTCGCCTCGGCTGTTTCGGATCCAGGTTACAAAGGACGAGTGGAGCGAATGTTCAAGTTGCGGCTCGAGGCCTTTGACTGGAACTGCCCTCAACACATTACACCACGCTTCACCGAACGGGAGATCGACCAAGCTTTTTTGCCCCTCCGCGAACGGCATTCGCAACTGGAAGCGGAAAACGCGTCCTTGCGCGCGCGGTTGAAGGAGTTCGAGACATGACAGACGCACATCGACCGCCTCTTCCGCCTTTTTCCCGGAGACCGCAATTCAAAAGGTGAGGCTCGCGGAAGACGGCTGGAATAGCCGTGACCCCTCGAGGGTTGCACTGGCCTTCACAACGGGCAGCACTTGGCGCAATAGCGCTAAATCCGTCAATGCTCGTGAAGCCATCTTCGCCATTCTTGCCGCAAAATGGCGGCGCGCCCCCCTGCCTGAGCGATCCAATTGGACGGAAGGAAGTCGATTGAATTTCGCTTAGGGATTAAATTCCCAAAGGATCCCCAGCATAGACAAGTGGTGTTGGGTATTTAATTGACATCAAGGGAATTCTTGAGCAATGCCTACTTTTTGGATATGAGCTCCTGCTGCTTTCCTAATTGACGTACCTGCCGGATCAAGGACTCAAATTCCGACAGCAGCTCATCACCTCCCGCGTCAGCCTCGAACCCTCCATTATCCTCCGCGATAGATTGATAAGCGCGTTGAATGAGGTTTGTTTCAGAGGCGTCCCGGGCGGGGTCTGCTGTTTTCTCACCCGTTTTACCGGTCAAATCGACATTTGCAGCAACGATGGGTTGGCTGGCCGAGGCTGCAGTGGACATATTTGCACCAACAGCTTGGGCAAGTTGCGCAGCCGCGGATTGAAGCTGCCCGGCCAATTGTGCGGCAAGCCTTGCAATAACGTCCGGCGGAAAGCCGCCACGCTTTAAAAATTCAAGTTGCTCCTTAGCATCCGCAATCTTTTTGGCGGCACGCGCCTTCTCATCGGCCTCATCGGCAATCGCTTGCATCTGTGCGCCGGTAGGTCCGTATTGCCGTCCCGCATCCCTTGATGCTAGCGACATGTCATAGCCCAGCCTGGTAAGCGAAAGCTTCGATATGGATGGTGCTAGCGGGGTGGAAATCATATTCGCGCTCCAATGCTTCACGCGAAGATTGTCTCTGTGCCTTGTGTGAGGCTGTGTGCGCCGTGCCGGATCGCCATTTTCCACATTCCCCTGTGTCAAATCGCCCGCAACCGTATCACCTTATTCAGTACGGAAAATCGGTCTGTTGAGGCCCCCGAAAGCTGACATTATCTTTGCAGGGCCCAGTCTGCGATCTGCCAACACATCTCTCTTCGATCAGCTACGATGCGGCCAAGCCCGGGGAAAGGCATGTGCGTAGCAGCGATAAGCGCACCCTCAGAAGCGGCGCGAGAAAAAAACCGATCGCGCATTGCTTTGCAGCGGCAGGATCCTGTTCGAAGAGAAAGAAGACATCGGTCGCCCCTGGATGGACGACCGGAAAGCCATGTCGGAAACTATGATGAGGCTCTGCCCGCCATCCTCGACGCACACGCCGATCTGGCCGGGCGTATGGCCGGCCTGTCGGGTCGACGATCGAAACGCCCCGCATGATCTCACGCTCTCCGTCAATCGCCTGCAGCCTCGTTGACATGACGGATCGGGAATACCGCCGGCTGAGCTTTTTTGTCGATACCCTGCCGCTTGGGCCATCCCCGCACCACTGATTTGCGCGCGGTCGTTAACGCTCTGCTTTGCATCGCTTCTTCCGGTGCCAGTGGCGGCATCCTGCCGAAGGATTTCCCGCCCTGTTCAACCGGCCAACGCTATTTCTATGAATGGCGGGCGTTGGGACTTTGGGCCGGCATCAACCTTCATCTGTGATGGAAGTCCACGAGTCGGAGGGTAGAGAGGCAAGTCCGACCACCGGTGTGACCGATAGCCGGAGCGTGAAAACGGAAAGCGGCGGCATATGACGCGGGCAAGAAGACCAAGGGCGCTACGTCGCTCAACATCGATACTCTTGCTCTCATAGTCGTTCTCAGGGTTCAAAGCGCCGATATCCACGATCGAGATGGTGCTCCCGATCCCCTGAAATCCATTCTCCACAGGTCGCCTTTTTGCTGCATGTCATCGCCGATTGTGTTTATGCGGGCTGACGCGGCGGCTGAGACGATCGGGCGCTGGGCGATCGGGGTCATCAAGCGCTCTGTTAAGGCCAAAGGTTCCAAGGTCTGCCGCGCCGCTGGGTCGTCGAGCGGAGTTTCGCGTGGCTCGGTAGGTGCCGAAGATTGGCTAAGGACGTCGAACGCTCCATCGCTTTAGCCGAGGCGTGGATCATGATCGCCCACATCCGTCTGATAGCCGGACGGCTGGCAACGTATCGATATCGGGGAAGCTTTCGAGTCTACTCTGGAGCCGCAGTATAAAATATCATTCGAATCCATGGCTAAGTAATAACTCTGAATCATAGAAATATAATTACATTTCATTATGTAAAGTGTGCTGCTTAATGTAACGTAAAGAGTAGTTGATCGAATTTTACAATAATTAACTCAGTTTCACGTCGTGTTTTGGTGTTTACACTGTAGTTTGCATCCTACTAGGCTGGTTGAGCTTGCGGATAAAACGGCTTGTCGGCGGTCTAGAATATCGCACGGACAGGACGTCCGCAGCTACCTGACCAACCTTGGCCACCCAAAACAAATGATGGAGAATGACAATGACAGGCCCTTCGCACAGCAAATCCAGTGTCCTCGCGTCAGGCGGCGGCGCAACCCTGATCGATCCCTCGGACACGGTGATCCTTCTGCTCGATCACCAGTCCGGGCTGTTTCAAACCGTCAAGGACATCCCGGTTGCGGACTTGCGGAGAAACGTGACGATGATCGCCAAGCTCGCCACACTCCTCAATATTCCCGTGATCACGACGGCCTCTGAGCCATCTGGAAGCAATGGCCCTCTGATGCCGGAAATTCATCAGTTTGCACCGCACGCCGTTTACGTTCCGCGCAAGGGAGAGGTAAACGCCTGGGACAATGACGATTTCGTCGGGGTGGTCCGTTCTACCGGCCGAAAGACGCTGGTCATGGCTGGAGTATGGACCAGTGTCTGCGTCATGTTCCCGGCACTCGACGCCCAGGCGGCGGGATACGATGTCTACGCGGTGATCGATGCGTCGGGCGATCCAAGTGAGATGGCATCGCGCGTTTCGCTCGCTCGCTTTGTGCAGGGCGGGGTCAAGCCGACCTCAACAAACTCGCTTCTATCCGAGCTGCACCGTACCTGGGCTCGCCCGGAAGCCGCCGATCTGGCCCAGCTTTATGCATTGGCAGCGCCAAACTACGCTGCGGTGATGGAGAGCTATCAACGCGCCCAAGAAGCCGCTCTGAAAGCGGGTTGACCAGACTTGCTCGGGGCGAGCGGGGCAGTCCTGCTCGCCCGTGTTGTTCAGCGAGACCATTGAAGACGCGGCTTGCCGACCGGCCCCGGGTTGCCATCGCACCGGTGGTTACCGCCAACCTGTTCCTGTTTATAGCGAAGGATTCCCATGAAAATCTATCTTCTCTCGCTCGCGGTCGGCCTTCTCGTCGGCGTCATCTACGGGCTGCTGAACGTCCGCTCTCCTGCTCCGCCGGTCATCGCTCTCATCGGCTTGCTCGGTATTCTCGTGGGCGAACAGATCGTGCCGCTGGCAAAGCATCTCTGGAGCCGCGAGCCCGCTGCTGTTTCCTGGCTTCAACAGGTCAAGCCGCATATGTTTGGTCACCTTCCAAAGGGTGGGCTTGATGGAGCCAGAACGGCCTCCCAGATCGACGATCTGACATCCGGGAAAAGCTGATGACGACGCGCCGCACGTTCCTGGGCGCGGCGTCGAGCCTCGCCTTTTCCAATCTGTTCTCCCCGGCCAATGCAGCCGATCCCATCCAGACCGGAGCCGATACCATGCACGCAGACATCGTCCTTCACAACGGGTTGATCACGACGCTCGATCGCGCAAATCCGAACGCTACCGCGATCGCCATCAAGGATGGCCTGTTCCTGGAGGTCGGCACCGACAGCGAAATCATGGCGCTCGCCGGACAGGAAACGAAGATCGTCGATCTCAAGGGCAAGCGCGTGTTGCCGGGTTTGATCGACAACCATACCCATGTCGTACGCGGTGGTCTGAACTTCAACATGGAACTCCGCTGGGATGGCGTCCGATCTCTCGCCGATGCAATGGACATGCTAAAGCGTCAAGTGGCGATCACCCCGGCCCCGCAATGGGTACGCGTCGTTGGTGGGTTTACCGAGCACCAGTTTAACGAGAAGCGCCTGCCGACGATCGACGAGATCAACGCGGTGGCACCCGACACGCCGGTCTTCCTGCTGCATCTCTACGATCGCGCTCTCCTGAATGGCGCTGCTCTTCGCGCCGTCGGCTACACGAAGGATACGCCAAACCCGCCAGGCGGCGAGATCACGCGCGATGCCAACGGCAATCCCACAGGGCTGCTGCTGGCCAAGCCGAACGCGGGGATTCTCTATTCGACCTTATCGAAGGGACCAAAGCTGCCTTTCGAGTACCAGGTCAATTCGACCCGCCACTTCATGCGGGAGCTGAACCGGCTCGGGATCACCGGGGTCATCGATGCTGGCGGCGGCTTCCAGAACTATCCGGACGACTATGCGGTCATCCAGAAACTGTCGGATGAAGACCAGCTGACCGTTCGCCTTGCCTACAATCTCTTCACCCAGAAGCTGAAGGAAGAAAAGCAGGACTTTCTCAACTGGACGCAATCGGTCAAATACAAACAGGGCAACGACTACTTCCGCCACAACGGTGCCGGCGAAATGCTGGTGTTTTCCGCAGCCGATTTCGAGGACTTCCGTCAGCCCCGGCCCGAAATGGCGCCAGAGATGGAAGGAGAACTCGAAGAGGTGGTTCGCGTTCTTGCCGAAAACCGCTGGCCGTGGCGCCTGCATGCAACCTATGACGAAACCATCAGCCGGTCCCTCGACGTTTTCGAAAAGGTCAACAAGGACATCCCGCTCGAGGGCCTGAACTGGTTCTTCGACCACGCCGAAACGATCTCCGATCGCTCCATCGACCGGATTGCCGCTCTTGGCGGCGGCATCGCCACCCAGCACCGTATGGCATACCAGGGCGAGTATTTCGTCGAGCGGTATGGTCATGGTGTCGCGGAGGCTACACCGCCGATCAAGCGCATGCTCGAAAAGGGCGTGCATGTTTCAGCCGGTACGGACGCAACGCGTGTCGCTTCCTACAATCCGTGGGTATCGCTGTCCTGGATGGTCACCGGCAAGACAGTCGGCGGCATGCAGCTCTATCCACGCGCCAATTGCCTCGACCGCGAGACGGCGCTCAGGATGTGGACGGAAAAGGTCACATGGTTTTCGAACGAAGAAGGCAAGAAGGGCCGGATCGAGAAGGGCCAGTTCGCCGACCTCGTCGTGCCGGTCAAGGATTTCTTCTCCTGCGCAGAAGACGAGATCACCTTCCTGACGTCGGACCTGACCATGGTCGGCGGCAAGATCGTTTACGGTGCGGGCGACTTCAAGGCGTTCGATGAAAACGACGTGCCACCGGCGATGCCGGACTGGTCACCGGTGCGCACGTTCGGCGGCTATGCCGCCTGGGGCGAACCGCAGGGCGCCGGAGAGCGCTCGCTTCGTCGGACGGCGATCTCGACATGCGGCTGCACCAGCAACTGCGGCGTTCATGGCCACGATCATGCCGGCGCCTGGACATCGAAACTACCGATATCAGATCTCAAGGGCTTCTTCGGTGCGCTCGGCTGTTCCTGCTGGGCAGTGTGAGGACAACATCATGACACCCAATACGCGACTTCACAGCAGCCTGGGATCCGTGCTCCATGCGCCGGCGGTGCAATTTATCGCGCTGCTTTGCATGTGTGCCGCCTATATCCAGGGGCCTCTCACCAAGATCCTCGATGTTCAGGGGGCGAATGCCGAGATGGAGCATTTCGGGCTCCAGCCGGCCGCATTCTTCGCGGTCGCCGTGATCGTGTTTGAACTCACGGCCTCCGCCTTGATCCTGTCGGGCGTCCTGCGCTGGCTGGGAGCTTTGGGGCTAGCCGGCTTTACCCTCATGGCCACGTTCATCGCGCTACGCTTCTGGGAACTACCCGCCGGCATGGAGCGGATGATGGCGACCAACGCCTTCTTCGAGCATCTCGGCCTGGCGGGTGCGTTTGTCATTGTCGCAGCCATCGATCTGGCCAGGGGAGGACGCCCATGAGCGCCGTAAACCCTGCGGTCAGCAGTTTTGCGCCGCTTCGCCGGCCCGTCTTCGCGGTTCTCTGGGCCGCGACGGTTCTGGGCAATACTGGCAGCTTCATGCGCGACGTTGCCAGTTCCTGGCTGATGACGGATCTTTCCGTAGCGCCTGCCGCCGTCGCCATGGTGCAGGCGGCCGCCACTCTTCCGATCTTCCTGCTGGCCATACCGGCCGGCGTGCTCTCCGATATCCTCGACAGGCGCAAGTTCCTGATCTGCGTGCAGATCCTGCTGGCCTCGGTCAGCATTTGCCTGTTGATGCTGGCCAATTTCGGCATGCTGTCGGTCAGCTCGCTGATCGGCCTGACCTTTATGGGCGGCGTCGGTGCCGCGCTGATGGGGCCAACCTGGCAGGCGATCGTGCCAGATCTGGTGCCGCGCGAAGACCTCAAAAGCGCTGTTGCACTGAATTCCCTGGGCATCAACGTCGCGCGCTCAATCGGTCCGGCCGCAGGCGGGTCTCTGCTGGCGGCTTTCGGCGCTGCCGTCACCTATGGTGTCGATGTCGCAACCTATCTCATCGTCATTATCGCTCTGATTTGGTGGCCACGGGCTAAAAATGCCGACGACGCTCTCTCCGAAGGCTTCTTCGGCGCGTTTCGGGCCGGGCTCAGATACACCCGTGCCAGCAAGCCGCTGCACATCGTGCTGTTGCGGGCGGCGATCTTCTTTGCCTTTGCAAGTGCTGTCTGGGCGCTTCTACCGCTGGTTGCCCGTCAAGTCCTCGGCGGCGACGCCGGCTTTTACGGCTTGTC
This sequence comes from Rhizobium sp. Root1334, assembly GCF_001426665.1. Taxonomy (GTDB): domain Bacteria; phylum Pseudomonadota; class Alphaproteobacteria; order Rhizobiales; family Rhizobiaceae; genus Pararhizobium. Next base: position 36,421 of record NZ_LMEY01000008.1, read on the forward strand.
GCTTGGTTCGGTCGGCGCTGGCGCCATCGGCGGCGCACTGGTCATGCCTAAGCTACGCGAACGCGTAGATGCGGACGGCCTGCTTCTTGGTGCCGCTGCTGTCACCGCGCTCGTCATGGGCGCATTATCTCTCGCCCCGCCGCAATGGGTCGCCATCTCTGTTCTGCTGTTCCTCGGAGCTGCCTGGATCACGGCCCTGACCACGCTGAATGGCGCAGCACAGGCCGTGCTGCCAAACTGGGTGCGCGGACGCGGGCTTGCAGTCTATCTCACCGTCTTCAATGGAGCGATGACGGCTGGCAGCCTGGGATGGGGTGCCATCGCGCAAGCCGCCGGGGTCCCCGCAGCACTGCTGATCGGCGCGGCGGGACTGCTCATCGCAGGCCTGATCATGCACCGGATCAAGTTGCCCACAGGCGAGGCTGACCTGGTGCCGTCCAATCATTGGCCCGAGCCGCTTGTTGCCGAGCCGGTCGCCCATGACCGTGGCCCGGTCCTGATCCTGATCGAATACCATGTCGAGAAGCACAGCCGTACCGCCTTCCTGCACGCGCTCTACAGGTTTTCGGATGCCCGTCGACGCGACGGAGCCTATGGCTGGGGTATCACGGAGGATTCCGCCGATCCGCAACAGATCGTCGAGTGGTTCATGGTGGAATCCTGGGCCGAACATCTTCGCCAGCACAAACGGGTCTCCAATGCCGACGCCGATCTTCAAAGCAAGGTTCTGGCCCATCATGTCGGCCCACAAATCCCAGTTGTGCGGCATTTCCTGACAATCAACCGGCCGGGAGCCGGTGAGCAACCAACCGGCGGGGCCGGTGAGCAACGTCGGTGAGCGGCATCCGCCACCACTTTCGCAATCCTGATAACAAAGGATCGGTACACTGCAATGACCGAGAAATTCCTTCCCATCACCCGCCGCAGTGCATTGCTTTCCGGAGCAGCCGCCACAGCCGCCATCATTCTTCCTGCATCGTTTGGCTCTACCGCCAACGCTGCTTCCACAGCCAACCCCACCAAAGGAGATCATACAATGGGCTACATCACCACCAAGGACGGCGTCGAAATCTTCTATAAGGACTGGGGTCCGAAGGACGCTCAGCCGATCGTTTTTCACCATGGCTGGCCACTTTCATCCGACGATTGGGATGCGCAGATGCTGTTCTTCCTGTCAAAGGGCTATCGGGTCGTCGCCCATGACCGCCGCGGCCACGGCCGCTCGGCGCAGGTTTCCGACGGTCACGACATGGACCACTATGCTGCTGATACCTTTGCGGTCGTCGAGGCGCTCGATCTGAAGAACGCCGTCCATATCGGCCATTCGACTGGTGGTGGCGAAGTTGCCCGTTACGTCGCCAAGCACGGCGAACCCGCAGGCCGCGTCGCTAAGGCCGTTCTCGTGGCCGCTGTCCCTCCGCTTCTAGCTAAAACTGACACCAACCCGGATGGCATTCCAATGGAGGCATTCGACGGCTTCCGGTTCGCACTGGCTGCAAACCGCGCCCAGTTCTTCCGCGACGTCCCGGCCGGCCCGTTCTACGGCTTCAACCGTGACGGAGCCAACGTGCACGAGGGCGTTATCCAGAATTGGTGGCGTCAAGGCATGATGGGCGGCGGCAAGGCACAGTATGACGGTATCAAGGCCTTCTCGGAAACTGACCAGACCGAAGACCTCAAGGCGATCGGCGTGCCGACCCTTGTGTTGCATGGCGAAGACGACCAAATCGTGCCGATTGCCCTTGCGGCACCTAAAGCCATCAAGTTGCTGAAGAACGGTACGCTCAAGACCTATCCCGGATTCTCCCATGGCATGCTCACGGTCAATGCCGATGTGCTGAACGCCGACCTGCTGGCTTTCATACAATCCTGATCCCGCAAACGACAAGGATGCGGCCGGAGCCAGCCGCATCATCCAACATGGTGGGCTGAGCGCCATTGGCCGCAACCATGCAACAATCGATTTGGAGTAAAGCGATGCGCAGTTTGAAAGCCACAAAGAAGATCGCAAATTTCGAGGTGCCATGGGAAGCGGCGTTCGGTTACGCGCAAGCCGTGCATGTCAAGGACACGGTTTACCTGTCCGGCCAGCTCAGCCACGACGGACAGGGAAATCTGGTTGCGCCGGCTACCCTGAACGAGGCCGGCAAACCGGTGGATTTTTCGACCATGGAGCAGCAAATCCGGCAGACATATTTGAACGCAATCGCGCTGCTTGCCCGGTTCGGCGCCACGCTCGACGATGTTGTCGAAGAGACCCTCTTTGTTATGGACGTCCCTGCCGCATTTGTCGCGGCTGGCAAGGTCCGCAAGGAAATGTACGGGACGCCCATGCCGCAGGTGGCAAGCAATCTAATCGGGGTGTCTGGACTGGCATTTCCCGAACAACTCGTGGAAATCACGTTCCGCGCTGTTCTCGATGATTAAGGGAGTTCAGCGCGATGGAGATCACGAAGCTCGAAACCCTCCGTGAACCGTATGTAGATCGGTTCATGCATCTGGTGTCTCTCATCGAACCTCGATTGGTCGAGCAACAGGGCTGCCGGGTCACTGGCCGCCCTAAGTGTCACGGAGCGCGCGCCCATATTGTTTGCGAAGTTCATAGCTCTCACAAGATTGGCCTCGGCCGCGGCATGTTGGCCATGGGCCAGGAAGAAGTCGATAGCTCCAGCCGAGCGTCGCTTCTAGGGATTAGTGGCGCAGGAGCGCATCGCTTGCTCCCCGACTGATCGAATTAAAGCCACCCCTGAAGAGGTCATCAAGCGCGACGGTGCCAGAACACTGGCCGTACCGGCTGCCAGTCCGTCCAGCCGCGTGCAGATCGAAACGACACTGCGGACATATTCATCGGTGGGCGTGGCACTGGGCTAAAAAGCCTTCTCGCCCGTGTGCCCGCGCTACGAAAAAGCGGTTGAGGTGGGCCTTCTCGGCTGGGCTAAAGTCCACTGGGTTATACGCGAGCGTGCCGAAGGTCAGCGGACCTTCGCAGACCTTAGTCCAGAGCGGCCCCGCGCGCCGGGGGCTGTCGGTCCCGGTTTACGGCTTTGCCGTCGCGATGCTAAACCTCCTGCGGCAACCCGTTTAACCGGTCTTGCGGGAGGCGAACGGCTTTCGCGGTTCCCGCTGCAGCTGGTATGCCCAATTCCGTCTTACGACGCTTTCGCTCAAAAATCAGAAAGCGGTCAAATGCAAAATGTAGACATTTGTCTTGCCGGCGAAACAGCCTTTCGAGGCGCAGTGGGCGGTGGGGGGCAAAAACCCGCAATCGTCCGTCGAAAATTTGGAGCGGCCAAATCGTAAACCGTAACGTGAGCGGAAAGCTTATCGAAGGATCTGGTGTCTTAAACCTTGTCGCCCGAAATCGGATGACACTAGCTTTTAGGGCAATGTTTGACAAAATCTTGTCAAAGTGCTCTTTTAGATTGGTGTCTGAATGAAACAAATGGCGATTTTCAACATGCTTCATCGTTTAGAGATCGAAAACTTCTACTCGATCCACGATCCTCAGGTCATCGATCTGACGGTGGCGGCCAATGCGCCCGAAGAGCCGGATCGGTTTGCTCCACTGTGGCTCGGCGCACGCGAGGAAGCGCCTAAAGTGGTGGCTCTGTTTGGCCCCAACGCGTCAGGCAAATCGACTGTGCTCAAGGCACTTTCGTTCATCAGGTGGTTCGTCAAGGACAGCTTCTCGGCCGCGCGGGGCAGCCGCATGCCATTCGACCGTTTTAATTCTGAAGAGATGCTGAATGCTCCAACACGTTTGGCAATTCAACTTAGCGGTGTCGAAAACATCGAGCAGGCCGGATTAGCCGGCGCTGCCCAATGTCGCTACCGATACGAGCTTGTCATTGGCGGGAAGTCGGGCAAGCAGTTCGTCGAAAGCGAAGCTCTCTACTACTGGCCGTCGTCCGCAACCCGAAAAGTACGTCTGTTCGAACGCAACTCAGCCGGTGAGGTGATCGCTTCGAAAGCATTCGGCCTGTCTGGATATCGACAGGCCCTTGAAAAGGTGTTGCGGGCAGACGCGAGTGTTATCGCGACCCTCGCACAGCTGGAGCACGGGTATTCGCAACAGCTCTGGCATGCGGCGAGCTTGCTGGTTTCGAACATTCTTGTCGAAAAATATGACGGTTCAGACGACGCAGCCATCCGCCATTATGCCGCCAACCCGGATCTGGTGGCGATTTTCAACCGCGAGATCCAGCGCATCGACGTGGGCATCCGCGAAATGAGGATCGAACAGGGCAACAACGGCCCTGTCGCACTGTTCGAACATGAGGGATTGGCACTGCCCATGCCGATTGTCTATGAGAGCCATGGAACGCGGCAGTTTATCCGCCTCTATCCATTTATCCTCGAGGCACTGCAAAGCGGTGGGATCGCGGTTCTCGACGAACTCGACGCGACAATTCATCCGCTTCTTCTCCCCGAAATCCTGCGCTGGTTTTACGACTCCGCCCGGAACCCACACAATGCACAGCTCTGGATGACGTGCCATACACCCTCGCTCCTTGAGGATCTTTTGAAGGAAGAGGTCTTGTTCTGCGACAAGGACCATGAGGGAAAAACCACGATCTACGGCTTGCGCGACATCCAATCCGTTCGCCGTTCCGACAACTATTATCGCAAATATCTGGGGGGCAGCTTCGGCGCTGTGCCGCAAATCGGATGAAGATTCGCATCACAATTCCGCAGCGCAAGCGGATCTTCCTTGGTTGCGAAGGTGAAAGCGAGCAGAGCTACGGCGCGCTGCTCGCCCGAATCGTGGGGCAGCAAAAGACAGACTTTTTTCTCGACACGGTATTGCTGAGGCCGGGCGGCGGCGATCCCCTTGCGCTCGTGGAGCTTGCGGAGAAGAAAAAGAAACAGGGTGTGAAGAAAGGTGGCGACTACGCCGCGGCCTATGTGCTCATGGATACCGACAAACGAGGCCAAGCTCCACTCCGCGATCAGCAGGCGTTGAAACTTGCTCAAGACGCAGGACTGACAATCATTTGGCAGCAACCTTGCCATGAAGCCTTATTGTTGAGGCATCTGCCGAACGCTCAGCAACTGCAGCCTCAGTCAACGGCCCTTGCGTTGACCGCTCTGACAGCGAAGTGGGCCACCTACACAAAGGGAATGCCCGCTGCAAAACTTGCGGTGACGATCAACGCGGATGGCCTGCGCAGGGTGCGAACCGTTGAGCTCTCCCTAGACGCCCTGCTTACCGACCTCGGTTTCGAATGAGACCTCGCCGCTGCAGACGCAGAACGGGCTGCGTTAGCCGATGATGAGAGTCGTACACCTGAGAGGCTGAAGAGCCCGAGCAGGCCTTTCTACATCCATACTTTCTACATTTGCCCCTCATCGAGCAGCAGGGCCACCGGTTACGACTGCCAGCTCCGTCCGGAGCCGGGTCCGCTACATTTAAAGCAGGACTTGGTCGGTCGATCCTATCTCCGCGCCCCACCCGCCAGCGTTGCCAAACCCAGCTCTCTTGTCTGGCATCCCTAATCCAGGCCCGTCCTTGGACGGTCAACACGCAAGGGGTTCGCAGCGACTGCGACCTCTATAGCTGCGCCGCCGAGGTGACCGCGGCCGGGCCCGGATCAAACGGGCGCCATCGAGCGGGGATTGGCCCCGCCACCGGATGGAGCCTCAAATGTCGGATCTCAGCCTCGCACAAAACCACGCACTCGATCTTGCCCGGACCCTGATGGTCCCGGTCACCCTCTTCGAGATCGACGGAGAGATCGGCGTCATGCCTTCCGCCGAGTATGACGGCGATGAAGACGCCATCATCAATGAATATGATCCATTTGCCTATGGATCGGCTCATTGAGCCGATCACCCCTTCCGGGGAAGACGTGCCGCTTGCGCTGATGCGCGCGCAAGGGTGGCTTCGCCGCGAGCTTGTCCGGCAGATCTGCACATTGCGAACCGCGCCCTTGCGCGCTTCCATCTTCGCGGCCTGGGCGCTGACAGCCCGCACAATCAGGAAAGCTAAGGGAAGTGATATGGAAAAGACGGACATCGAGGAGCTGCGCGCCCGGGTGGGCTGCGCGGCCGTCCTTAAGCATGAGGGCTTCGCGATAGACAGGAAAGAGAGCACGCGCCGAGCGGTCAAATTCCGGCGCGACACCGACATCATCATCGTGATCCATGACGACAGGGGCTGGTTCGACGCCCGTTCGGATGCCAAGGGCGATGTGTTTGCGCTCGCAAGCTATCTGCGTGGAATCGGATTTACGGAGGCCCTGGTGGTTGTCGGCGATCTCGTTGCGTTCCAGCCCACCGCGCCGACCTGGGAGAAGCCTCTTTATCGAACGCGAACGGTGGCTGCAATCGCTGACCGCTGGAAGCATCGAAAGCGGCCGTGGCGCGCTTCGGCAACGTGGAGTTACCTTCAACAGAACCGGGCGCTGCCATGGCAGGTCATCTCGGCGGCGGTTGAGGCTGACGTTCTTCGGGAGGGCCCTTATGGCTCGATGTGGGCAAAGCATGTCGACAATGCTGGCGCCATCATCGGCTGGGAAGAGCGCGGTCCGGACTGGCGCGGGTTTTCAACCGGCGGCGCCAAGGTGCTTTTCCAGTTTGGGAGCACCAATGCCCGCCGGATCTGTGTGACCGAGGCGGCGATCGATGCGCTCAGTCTCGCCGCAATAGAGCAGACAAGACCGGACACGATCTATGTCAGCACCGGAGGCGGTTGGTCGCCGATAACCGCGCTCGCGTTGGAAAACTTAGCGTCCGGGGAGGGCGCGTGGCTTGTGGCCGCGACCGACAACAATGTTCAGGGTGAGGTTTTTTCCGATCGTCTGCGCCAGATGGCAGATCGGGCCGGCTGCGATTTCTCGCGGCTGAGGCCGCGATGTGAAGACTGGAATGAGGAATTGAAGGAGAGGAGAGAGAAAGGAGAGCTGCCGCATACGCGGACAGCGCATCAAGGGTGAAGCTGTCGCCCGCCTGACGGCGGCCCTTGACCCGCTGCCCGCGAGGCGCCGGCTGAGGAGGGGTGATCAAAGGACTGAAGGAGAGGTCGAACAGGCTTCGCTTCAGCCGCAACCCTCAAAAGGAGCCGCAGATGTTCAATCCTCCTACCATCCGTAAAGTGTTCGAAGGCGTCGCCAGCCGCCACGAAATGTACGCCCTGTTCAATCGCCATAACCAGTCGCCGTTCGACGATGACAGGATGAACGGCAAGCGATATGTCGGCGAGTGGTTTGAGATATCCGAAGCCGATCACGACCACATGTTCGAGATCCTCCCTCCGCTGTTTTACCGTGGCGACATGTTCGCCATGCGCGAGTTCCTGGCCGCCAGCGTCACCAGCGTTTTCTTCGCCCTGCCGATCGATGATCGGTCCCGATGGTTTCACGGATATTGCGACCTGGGCGATCGTCAGTCACCTGACCGGATGCGTGCCGAAATCATTACCCGCGAATCCCGTCCGGTCCGCGCCATGAACCGACAGGAAAAACTCGATCATATTTGGAGCGCGACCGGTCCGGATTTCCGCGGCTATGCCGACGAACGCTTTCCATCCGATCTCCGCAATCGCCAGATCGTTCTCGTTTACCCTTCTGCGCAAGGCAAGATCTGGAAGCTACTCGACGATCTGACCGTCGAGGAGATTGCCGCCAAGCTGCCGGTGCAATTCCGCCTCCTACCAGAAACCATCGCTGCCTGACGGCAGTCTTCACGTCCAAACCTCCACCATCCGCATCCTGGCAACACTCGCACCTGACGGCGAGTGTGCCTCGGCGCGCCCACTCAAAGGAATTTTCTAATGGCGCATGATGATCCTTTCACCATCGACCTGTTCGGCAATACAGCTCTCGCATCCGGTTTCGATCTCGGCGTGTCGGGTTTCGCAGCGGATTTCGGGGCCGATATCGATATCGACCCCCGGCCCTCGACACCGGCGCCAGCTGCTCCGGTCCGCAAAGAATCGAAGCCCACACCGCAGATGCGGACGGAGGTCAATTTCCAGCTGCAGGGTTCTCGTGGCCTTGCCAAATCCTGGCGCGACCGTGCGCGGGACAATATTGCCGCCATCATGCTGGCCAACGAGATCGAACGTCAGGGATTACCGGCCCGACCCGACCAGCAGGCCAAGTTGATCAAGTTCACCGGCTTCGGCGCATCGGATCTGGCCAACTGTATATTCCGGCGTCCGGGCGACGAGGCGTTTCGAAAAGGCTGGGAGGAGCTCGGCGGCAATCTCGAAAGTGCCGTAGCACCAGGTGATTACACGTCTCTGGCGCGCTGCACCCAATATGCCCACTTCACGCCGGAGTTAATCGTTCGCGCCATCTGGTCAGGCTTGATCCGCATGGGGTTCGATGGTGGACGGATCTTGGAGCCGGGGATCGGCACGGGGATGTTTCCGGCACTGATGCCGGATGCTCTCTCGACGGTGAGCCATGTCACCGGTATCGAGCTTGATCCCGTCACCGCCCGTATCATCCGACTGCTGCAGCCACGGGCCAGAATCGTCTGCGGCGATTTTGCCCGCAAAGACCTGCCCGACCATTTCGATCTGGCGATCGGCAACCCGCCGTTTTCTGACAGGACGGTGAAGAGTGATCCGGCCTTCCGGTCTCTCGGCTTGCGGCTGCATGACTATTTCATCGCCAAGTCCATCCACCGGCTGAAGCCCGGCGGGCTCGCGGCTTTCGTCACCTCGTCCGGCACGATGGACAAGGCCAACGCCCGCGCCCGCGAACACATCGCCGGCATGGCCGATCTGATTGGCGCGATCCGCCTTCCCGAAGGCAGCTTTCGCGCAGATGCTGGCACGGATGTCATCGTCGATATCCTCTTCTTCCGGAAACGCCGCGTCGAAGAGCAGGCTGGAGACGATAGATGGCTTGATCTTGCGGATGTTCAGGCCGAAGGCGAGGGCGGGAGCGTCCGTATCAACAGGTGGTTCGTCGATCATCCCGACATGGTGTTGGGCCGCCATGCTCTCACCTCAGGTCCATTCGGCGAGGCCTATACCTGCCTCCCGATCGGTGATGATCTCGAGACGAGCCTTAACGCCGCGATCAGTCACCTACCAGCCGACATCTACGACGGCGAGGCCAGCACGATCGATTTTGCGATCGGGGACGAGGTCGCCGACGCCATGGCAGAGCGCCCGGACGACCCAAAAGTTCGCGAGGGCAGCTATTTCATCGGCAAGGCTACGGCACTGATGCAGGTGGTCGACGGGGTTGCTGTCCCGGTTGAAGTCAGGAAGGGCCGCAGCACCGACGGCATCTTCGCCAAGCACGCCCTGATCATCCGAAAGCTGATCCCGATCCGCGACGCGGTCCGGCTCATTCTCAAGCTTCAGGAACGCGACCAGCCCTGGCAAAAGGCGCAGGTCTCATTGCGCATCGCCTGGTCGAGTTTCGTGCGAGAATTCGGCCCGATCAACTTCACCTCCGTCTCGACATCGGAGGATCCGGAAACCGGTGAGGTCAGGGAGGTCCATCGCCGGCCGAATCTCGTGCCGTTCCTCGACGATCCCGATTGCTGGCTGGTCGCCTCGATCGAGGACTACGATCTGGAGACAAACACCGCCAAACCCGGGCCGATCTTTACTGAACAGGTGATCGCCCCGCCCCCGGCACCAGTGATCACATCGGCTCTTGATGCGCTCGCCGTGGTTTTGAACGAACGCGGCCATGTCGATCTCGATCACATCGCCGAGCTGCTGCATTGCGACGTTGAGGATGTTATCGGCGAACTGGGGGAGGCAATCTTCCGCGATCCGTCCAATGGCTCCTGGCAGATGGCTGATGCCTATCTGTCCGGCGCAGTCCGGTCGAAGCTCACAGTCGCCCGCGCTGCGGCTGAGCTCGATCCAGTCTTCGCGCGGAACGTGACGGCGCTTGAGCGCGTCCAGCCGGCCGATCTCAGGCCCTCGGATATCACTGCACGCCTTGGCGCCCCGTGGATTCCCGCCGACGATGTCGTCGCCTTCGTCAGAGAGACTATGGAGGCTGACATCTCCATTCATCATCTGCCGGAACTGGCGACCTGGACGGTCAATGCGCGGCAGCTGGAATGGTCGGCCTCTGGCACCACGGAATGGGGCACGCATCGCCGCCATGCCGGCCAGCTGCTGTCCGACGCTCTCAACTCCTCCGTGCCGCAGATCTTCGACACGGTCCGCGACGGCGAGACCGAGCGCCGTGTGCTGAACACGGTGGAGACGGAAGCCGCCAAGGAAAAGCTTGCCAAAATCAAGACGGCCTTCCAATCCTGGATCTGGTCGGATCCAGATCGCACGGACCGGCTGGCAGGTGTCTATAACGACACGTTCAATAACATCGCGCCGCGAGCCTTCAACGGCGATCATCTCCAACTACCGGGCGCCTCAGGCGCCTTTTCTCTTTATGGGCATCAGAAACGCGGGATCTGGCGGGTTACTTCGGCAGGTAGCACCTATCTCGCTCATGCCGTCGGTGCTGGAAAGACGCTGACCATGGCGGCCGCTATCATGGAACAGCGCCGGCTTGGCCTGATCAACAAGGCGATGCTGGTCGTGCCCGGCCATTGCCTGGCGCAAGCGGCCCGCGAGTTTCTGGCGCTCTATCCCAATGCCCGGATCCTGGTCGCCGACGAAACGAACTTCGTCAGTGAAAAGCGCCATCGCTTCCTGTCACGGGCAGCGACCGCCAACTGGGATGCCATCATCATCACCCATTCGGCGTTTCGATTCATCGCGGTGCCATCGGCCTTCGAGGCCCAGATGATCCAGGATGAACTGGAGCTCTACGAGGAGCTGCTCACCAAGGTTGAGCGTGACGACCGGCTTTCTCGCAAGCGCATCGAACGCATGAAGGAAGGTCATAAGGAACGGCTGGAAGCGCTGGCCACCCGCAAGGACGATCTGCTGACAATCTCCGAGCTTGGGATCGACCAGATCATCGTCGACGAGGCGCAGGAATTCCGCAAGCTATCGTTCGCCACCAACATGTCGACGCTGCGCGGTGTCGATCCCAATGGTTCGCAGCGGGCCTGGGATCTGTTCGTTAAATCCCGCTTCATCGAGACGAAGAACCCCGGCAGGGCGCTGGTGCTGGCCTCGGGCACCCCGATCACCAACACGCTCGGCGAGATGTTCTCCGTGCAGCGGATGATGGACAGCCAAGCGCTTTCCGAGCGCGGTCTGCACGAGTTCGATGCCTGGGCATCGACCTTCGGCGACACTTCGACGGAACTCGAACTGCAGCCATCCGGCAAATACAAGCCGGTTACGCGCTTCAGCCAGTTCGTCAACGTGCCGGAACTCATTGCCATGTTCCGATCTTTCGCCGACGTGGTGCTGCCGGTCGATCTGAAAACCTATGTGAAAGTGCCGGAGGTCTCCGGCGGCAAGCGCCAGATCGTCACCGCGGAGCCGACGGCCGCTTTCAAGTCCTACCAGAAACAGCTGGACGCGCGGATCAAGGCGATCGAGATGCGCGATGGCCCGGCCAAGCCCGGCGATGACATCCTGCTCTCGGTCATCACCGACGGACGTCACGCCGCGATCGATCTGCGCCTGGTTGATCAGGCCATGGGCAACGAGGCGGCCAACAAGCTGAACGCTCTTGTCACTAACACCCACCGGATCTGGCAGGAAACGGGAGAGGCGGAGTATAGTCGCAAGGACGGCAAGCCGTTCGACCGGCCGGGCGCCGGTCAGCTGATCTTCTCCGATCTCGGCACGATCAATGTGGAGGCGACCCGTGGCTTTTCGGCCTATCGCTGGATCCGCGATGAACTGGTCCGATTGGGTGTGCCGGCATCCGAAATCGCCTTCATGCAGGATTACAAGAAGTCGGACGCCAAGCAGCGGTTGTTCAACGACTTCAATGCCGGCAAGGTCCGCGTGCTGATCGGCTCGTCGGAAACCATGGGCACCGGCGTCAACGTCCAGGCGCGGCTGAGGGCGCTCCATCACCTTGATGTTCCCTGGCTGCCATCGCAGATCGAGCAGCGCGAGGGCCGGATCATCCGCCAGGGCAACCAGCATGACGAGGTCGATGTCTTCGCCTACGCGACAACAGGCAGTCTCGATGCCACCATGTGGCAGAACAACGAGCGCAAGGCCCGCTTCATCGCGGCGGCCCTATCCGGCGATACCAGCGTTCGACGACTTGAGGACATGGGCGAGGGGCAGGCAAACCAGTTCGCTATGGCCAAGGCGATTGCGTCTGGCGACGAACGCCTCATGCAGAAGGCGGGGCTCGAGGCCGAGATCGCCCGTCTCGACCGGCTACGGGCCGCGCATATCGATGACCAGCATGCGATCCGGCGGCAGATCCGTGACGCCGAACGGGATATCGAATTTTCCAGCCGCCGGATCGAGGATGTGGGCAAAGACATCGACCGGCTGGTCCCGACTTCTGGCGACGCCTTTGTCATGCAAGTTGGTAAAGACACATTCGATGAGCGCAAGCTCGCTGGCCGCGCGCTGATGAAGGAGATTCTGACGCTGGTTCAGCTTCAGGAGGAAAAAGAGGTCATCATTGCCACAATCGGCGGCTTCGATCTCGCCTATCATGGCGAGCGGTTCGGCAAGGACGGTTATCGCTATGACACCCTGCTCCAACGCACAGGTGGAGACTACGAGATCGATTTGGCCGTCACCACCACGCCGATCGGTGCCATCTCCCGGCTCGAACATGCGCTTGGTGGGTTTGAACATGAGCGCGAGAACCATCGCATTCGTCTGGTTGACGCCGAACGTCGGCTTGCCTCCTACACACCGCGTCTTGGAGAACGCTTCTCGTTCGAAGCCGAGCTCGAACTCAAGCTGAGCCAACTGGACGAGATCGAAAGGGATCTTGCAGCAACCGCCGATGAACCAGAGGAGGATCGCCAGCAGGCCGCGTGATCGGCGACATACTGCGATTACTTGAAACGGGCGTGGTCCATACACATCTATCCGTCATCACCCGTTTCGATAGTTTGCCTCACAGTGCGATTGCCGCGCGTTTGAAGCTGTCCGGGTTGGAAGGGCGCTCCCCGAAAGGGTCGAGCGCCCTTTCGTTTTTGGATCCCCCCGCGCTATCCGCCGAGCTTGTAGATCGCGGCATTGTCCTGCTGTTCCCGCAGGCCCTTGTACGAGGCATGCCGCAGCTTGCCGTCGTCGGTCCAGGCGCGATATTCGATCTCGGCAATCAAAGTCGGTTGAACGAAGACGGCCCCCTTCTTGTCGACGGCCACCGCAGCGCGCTTGGTCTTCAGCGTGTCCAGCATCCGGCGGAGTTCGACAGCCTCTTTCTCTTTGAAGCCAGTTCCGACCGAACCGACATAGACGAACGCGGCACCCTGGTAGGCCGCCAGCAGAAGGCTGCCGATCCCACCGCGCGCCGCAGTGGACGGCTCGTATCCGACAATCACAAAGCTTTCGCTTTGGATGCATTTGATCTTCAGCCAGTCGCCGATCCGGCCCGAGCGGTAGGTGCTGTCGCGGTTCTTGGCGATGATGCCTTCCAGACCGTGTTCGCGCGCGGCCGCCAGAAGTGTCGCGCCATCCGCCTTTACCTCCTGCGAGACGCGGATTACGCCCTGGCTTTCGCCGATCAGGTCTTCCAGCAGGTGACGGCGTCCGGACAATTCCATCTTCGTCAGGTCATGGCCATCGAAATACAACAGGTCGAATGCGTAGAGGATGGCATCGTCTGACGCTTGTCTGCCCCCGCGCCCACCGAGTGACCGCTGCAGCGCCCCAAAATCCGAACGTCCCGCTGCATCGAGCACGACTGCCTCTCCATCGAGAATAGCGGTCCCGACGCCGAGCTTGCGCGCAGCGGCGGCAATTGCCGGAAACCTGTGGGTCCAGTCATGACCGCCACGGGTGATGATCCGCACCGAATTCGGCTCGATGTGAACGGCCACACGATAGCCGTCCCATTTGATCTCGTAGATCCAGTCCGGTCCGGACGGCGGCTTTGCTTTCAGCAGCGCCAGGCACGGTTCGATGCGATCAGGCATCGGGTCGAAAGGGAGCTGCGGCTGCGCCGGATCGCGGGGTTTGCGCGGCCGCGAGCGGATCGGAGCGTCCGTCTCCCGCAAAAGCGGCTGGGATTTTTGGCGCGGCGGCTTTGTCATCGCCAGAGTTCAGCAGCAATTGCTTAAAATCGTGTGACATCACCAGGGATGGAGGAGGGGAGGAAAAGATGAGGGAGGAAAAGGAGACGGAAACCGGTTCGCAAGGACGGTCCAACGGCTGAAGGTTCCCTCAATCGCGCCGGTCGCCGAGACCGGGCCAGCTTGCCTCGCAAGGCAGGTGTGCCTCGCTCCTCCGCAAGCCAGGTCTGCTCCGGCGCAATTGCAGCCGCCGGCCCGTCCTGCGGCTCGGGAGATGTCTTCGAAAAGAAGATGAGGAGGCAAGGACAGTCCGTCCGCCCGAAGCTCAAGAGGTTATTCCCATGCAGTTGATTACAGCCGACCCGCGCAGCCTGAAGGACAATCCCGACCGGTCCCGCCAGTCGAAATCCTCACCACAGTCTGACGCGCTATTGTGCGCATCGATCCGGGCCATCGGCGTCGTTCAGCCACCTATCGTCAAACTCGATCCGGAAGGCGGCAACAGCTACATCATCGTCTTCGGTCACCGCCGCGCCGCCCAGGCGATTGCCGCGGATCTCGTGGAAATCCCGCTTCTGCTGGCGGATCCCTCCGACGATCTCGGTGCCATGCAGTCATTTGCGGAGAATATCGCCCGCGAACCGTTGAACCCTGTCGACCAGTGGCGCGCCATCGAACGGCTGGTGGCTCTTGGATGGACCGAAGAGTCAATCGCCATGGCGCTGGCACTCCCCAGCCGACAGATCAGAAAGCTGCGGCTTCTGGCCAACATCCTGCCCGCGATGCTCGACCAGATGGCGCGTGGTGATATGCCGAACGAGCAACAGCTGCGCACGATCGCCGCCGCCGGCCAGGACGAGCAGGCCGAGGTGTGGAAGAAGTACAAGCCGAAGAAGCAGGACCCGCAGGTCTCGTGGTGGGAGGTGGCTCGCGCACTGACCACGACCCGGATGCTGGCCAAACATGCAAGTTTCGGCGACGATCTGGCTTTGGCTTATGGCATCACCTGGGTCGAGGACCTGTTTGCACCCGCTGACGAGGACAGCCGCTACACCACTGATGTCGAGGCGTTTCTCGGGGCGCAGCAGGAATGGCTTGCCAACAACCTGCCCAAGCGTGGTTCAGTGATAGAGGCAAACGAATACGGCCAGGCCAAGCTGCCGGCAAAGGCGCAACAGGTCTACGGCAAGCCCGGCAAGGGCGACCTGACCGGCTGGTACATCAATGCGCGCGACGGCTCGGTTCAAGCTGTCGCCTATCGCATGCCCGAGGTGAAGAAACCCAAACTGGTCAAGGATGCCGATGGTGTCGAAACCGTCGTCGAGGAGGCCGAGGCGCCGAAATCGCGTCCCGATGTAACCCAGAAGGGTTTCGACATGATCGGCGATTTGCGAACCGATGCTCTCCACGAGGCGCTCGCCCGTGCGCCGATCGAAGACGACACGCTGATGGCTCTGCTCATTCTGGCCTTCACCGGCACAAATGTCAGCATTGCCAGCGGCTCATCGAACAATCCGTATGGTCATGCAAAATGCGGCCCGCATGCTGCTAGGCTGATTGGTGAGGACGGCAAGTTGTCCTTCGATCGCGAGACACTGGTGCAGGCTGCGCGCTCGGTCCTGATCGAAGTCCTTTCGCTTCGGCGCAATCGCTCCGATAGCGGCCTGATCGCCCGTATTGCCGGCGACGCCGTCGGCGCTGATCAGTTCTTGCCCAATATGGCGACGGAAGACTTCCTCTCATGCCTCTCACGCACTGCGCTGGAGGCGACCGCGGAGATCGCAGGCGTCCCCGGCCGGATCAAGGTGAAGGATACCCGTGCGGCTCTGGTTGAGCATTTTGCCGAGGGCAAGCTTGTGCATCCGGCAGCGCTGCTGGCCCCATCCACTGATGACGCGCGGTCGTGGGTTGGACGCTACATCGACGTCGACAGCGGATCGGAGGATGTCCGCGACGATCCCGATACGCTCGAAGATCAGCTTCCCGATGGTGACCTCGTGGACCATTCCGCCATCGAGGAAGAGGCCGGCGAGGGTTTCCGCGAGGCCGCCGAATAGCACCAGGCATCAGGATCTGAACCAACGCCGCTGGCTCAGGCTGGCGGCGTTTCTGTTTCGAGCAATCAGAAGGAGTTTGTCATGGCAGAGATCCATGATGACATGGCCACAGAACAAGCAGTGCATGAGGCCGAGCTACGGACATTGGACCGGCCGACGATACAAGCAGGAGCGTCGACGCCTTGGGGCATGGCGCAGGTCTCGCGGCAATTCGCCGACGGGATCATTCTGCATTCTACCGCCAGTCACGGCGGTTTCCATCTCGCCGAGCAAGCCAATGCCACCGTCCATGCCCTCTATCGTAATGACACCGAATTTTACGAAGAGGATTGTGAATGGGCGAAGGTTGCCCATGCTTTCCCGCATCTATTCACGACCTATGAACGTCGGTTGGCCGATCGGACGCTTCGCGACTATTTCCCCGATGCCTACGAGCGCGTAACGGGCGCAATACTGAACGGCAGTCAGTCTCACATGCGGGACCGGCAGGAATTCGAGAGTCGCCATCGCAATGACTGGGTCGTCATCGCGGCCCTCAATTCCGATTACCAACCGGGTCTCGTCGAGTGCATCGCGACGCTGGGCGGGATCCGTGGGGGGAACGATGAACGACGGTTTCTTGTTCCACGCTCCGACTACGTGATCGGCCGACATGGCTTCGTCATCGATCCACTGAAGCACCAGCCATATGACGGTCCGTCCAGCTTCGTGACCTGGGCGGCAAGGCAATGACTGTCGCATTTCCAGACAGCAGCGCTCCCAGAAATCAGGTGATCGATTTCACCGAGCTCTATCGCAGGATCTGGGCACGGCAGCAGGATTGTCGCTCCCGGCGGGAGAAGCGGACACGACAAACGAAGGCGCGGTGGAGATGCAAAACACGGCACGGGCCATTCACCGATCATGGCACGCATATCAACCGAGCCGGGTGAGAGCCGAAAGCCCGTCCAAGTCGAGGCTGCGATAAAGCGTTGATCGAAGCGCGGATGACATGGCACGGGGCAACCGGCTTGCACTGGCGTGTGCTTGGCCCCGAGAATTGTCAGTGCCCCAATGGGTGACGCGGCGTTCCCATGGTCGGATCCGGCTGGCGATTGCATCATGCTGTCGTGGACCAGATCGTCGGCCGGCACAGCACCTCGGTTTTGCTGCGGTCTGACATGGGCGCGTCCCGGTCAAAGGCCGCTTTCGCGCCGCGTTGCGGCAGGTTCATCGCCGCGTCGCAAGGCAGGCCCGCGTCTGTCGCAGCCCGCTTGATGCGGGCAGCACCATCCGCAAACCTTCTCCGCTCCTCTGGCAATGCCCTGACCTTGGGCCGGGCCGCTGGTGCCCATGTCCTTTTGCCCGCACCCGAGGGGCTGAGCCGGACGACAACCGGCACCCCGGGCTTCGCTGAAACATCGCTCATAAAGGATCCGATCATGACACCGCTCAACCGCTCCACCCAGAAAAACCGTCCGGCAAAATCCCAGCGCGCCACCACACTCGAAATGGTCAGGCACGCCTGCCCCGATACAACCCAGGCACTGCGCATCTCCGAAAGCTTCGGCCTTGCCCTCATCGACAGTGATGGGATCCGCGATCTCCATCGCGGCCAGTTGATCGAAAGCGCCGATGCGCTGAAAGACGGCCTTGCCGAAAAGGCCATGCAGATCCACATGCAGCGCATCGTCGGATCCTTCGTCGGCTCCGCCTACGGCGCCGGGCAATTCTACAGCCGCGCGGTCACGGAGGCTCGCGACCTCACCACGAAGCTTTCCAACGACATCAGGGATGAGGACCTCGACGGCCCGGTTGGCTTCGACAGCCGCGCCCAGCGCAAGCGCGAGTTCGCAGCCGACATGGGCCTGCAGGCCCACGTGCTTCGCATGGCAGCCGAAGGCGCCGTCTCCGCCTACGAAAATATCACAGGCGAAACCTGGAAGCCTTACGAGCGCGCGGTCGAACAGCCCGCCAACTCCATCGATCAAAAGGCCGCAACGGCCCAGATGGCAGCATTCGAATAGGACGATCGCGGGGCTTCGGCCCCGCCTAAGACCTCATTTAGGAAAATCATAAATGGGTAATTGCGCCGTAGGGTCCGAGCGTCCTCTTTCTCCGGTCAGCCGTCCGTCGATACCGTCACGGACGTCCACGCATCGATTTCTTCTTGAAGACGCTTGATTCTCGCCGATACATGCT
Source organism: Rhizobium sp. Root1334 (assembly GCF_001426665.1). Lineage (GTDB taxonomy): Bacteria > Pseudomonadota > Alphaproteobacteria > Rhizobiales > Rhizobiaceae > Pararhizobium. Next base: position 54,717 of record NZ_LMEY01000008.1, read on the forward strand.
TGAGAGCGTCGCTGCCAAGGAGAAGCTGCGGTGGCGGGTTATCGGTCTCGACTAGGATCAAGACGGCTGCAGCGAGTTTCTCTGGATCACCAAGCTGCTTGCCACTGACTGACTGCCGGGCCTCGCGTATCGGATCAAAAAGGGAATCGTAATCCGCGATCGACCTTTCCGTGCGGATCATCGAACGTCCGGCCCAGTCTGTGCGGAAAGAGCCGGGGCATAACGTCGTCACATGCACGCCGAACGGCGCCATTTCTGAACGCATCACTTCCGATATGCCTTGCAGCGCAAACTTGCTGCCACAGTAATACCCAATACCGGGCATGGTGATCATGCCGCCCATCGACGTGACATTGACGATGAAACCCTGGCGCCGTTCGCGGAGCCTGGGAATAAACGCTTTGGCGACAGCTACAGCGCCAAAGACGTTCACGTCGAACTGTCTTCGCATCTCTTCGAGAGGCGATTCTTCGATGACGCCCTCGTGGCCGTAACCGGCATTGTTGATGAGCACATCGACCGGCCCGTACTTGTCTTCCGTATCACGGACGACATCCGGAATCTGGTCGAACGCGGTGACGTCGCAAAGGACGGGGTGAATGGCGGGCACGGCTGCGGCAAGCGCCGAGCGTGCCGTCTCGGAGCGGACGGTGCCGATCACCTGATGGCCCATCTGGGCAGCAGCCGTAGCGATGGCCAAGCCGAAGCCGGAATTTGCGCCGGTGATGAAAAAGGTCTTTCTCGACATGATGTACGAACTTCCTTGATTGAGGAGACGTTTGACAGATAGTATTAATCGTCCGGTTGAACGATTGCAGATCCGATGAAGTTGTTGCCAAATCCTATGATTGACGGACATCGCCAATCGATGCGAGGCCAGCTGGTCGAGTTGGCCGGCGGTCTAGCTCCGCGTCACGGATACAATCCGACCGGACTCGATCGCGTTCGTATTCTCCGCACCGAGGCCGTGCTCCACGATGTCCCGGTCCTCTATAACCCAGGCGCGGTGTTCGTCCTGCAGGGCAGCAAGCAGGGCATGCTGGACGGAGAAATCTTCCGCTACGATGAAGACCACTATCTGGCTGTTTCTGTTCCCGTGCCTTTCAGGATGGAATCGACCGCCAGTCCGGAGAGGCCATTGCTTGCGGTCTATCTCGAATTCGATATGCAGTTGGCGGCAGAGATCGCCCTGCAGGTCGAAAAGCGCAGCGAGCTTGCGGGTCATCCGCCACGCGGTCTGATGTCGAACAAGATGGATGCTGACATCGAGGACGTCCTGTTACGCCTGTTGAGGGCGCTTCGCAGTCCGGTCGAAAGTGCTGTTCTGGGTGCTGGCATTCTGCGCGAACTGCACTATCGAGTGCTGGTCGGTCCGCAAGGCGGCGCAATGATTGCCGCGCTTCAGCACAGTGGACCATACGGGAAAATCTTCCGGAGCCTGGCCTGGCTGCGGGAGCACTATGGCACTGAAATCTCCATCGCCGACTTGGCCGGCAGGGTGGGCATGAGCGCGCCGTCCTACCATGTGCATTTCAAGGACCTGACTGGCACCAGTCCGATGCAATACGTGAAGGCCATGCGGCTGCAAGAAGCAAGATTGATCATCGCCCGCCAGGAAAAGACGATTGCGGTGGTCGCGACGTCAGTCGGTTATGCAAGCCCGGCCCAGTTCAGCCGAGACTTTAAGCGACATTTCGGTCGCACAGCGTCGGAGGAGGCCAAATGGGTCAGACACCACCTTGGCGAAATGGTCTGAGCCTAAGCGAGGAGGCATAGTGCCCGTTCCGGCAATTTGTCACATGTGGGCGTTCGCTACGACCATTCGATTGGGAGTTGTGGCCACTATGCAACCCGTTCCCATTCGGCACCTCTCGATAATGCCATAGTCGTACCACTTGATCTGTCAGCCGGCACGTCCACTGCGGTCTCGATGGGGCATGTCTGACCAAAGACCGCCTCGCGGTGCTCGGCTCGCTCGGCATCCGCAACGGCCGGCTCGTTTTCTTCCCCTGTGCGCTGAAGCGCCCATTCCTCGCGCTGACCAAGAAAGCCTCTCCTTTGGCCGTCCTCCACTCCGTTTCGGCCTTTCAGGTGCGGGCCGATCGTCTCTGGTCCTATCGACTGCCATCGAGGCCACGATGGACGCGGCCCGAACAACCGAAAAGGATTACGACAATGGCAACCATCGGCTCTTTCACCGCTTCCGGCAACGGCTTCTCCGGGACCATCAAGACCCTCAACCTCAACGTCAAGGCAACCATCCGCGCCGTCGAGCGCACATCCGAAAAGGGCCCGGACTACCGCATCCTCGCCGGGGCTACGGTCGAATTCGGCGCAGCCTGGAAGAAGACCTCGAACGAAGGCCGCGACTACCTCTCGGTCAAGCTCGACGACCCGAGCTTCCCAGCCCCGATCTACGCAACGCTGATCGAGGTCGAAGGCGAAGAAGGTCTTTCCCTCATCTGGTCCCGGTCGACCCGGGACTGATACCGGACGCCCCGCCCGACAAGGCGGGGCTCTCCACGTCAGGGATCACTTGTTCAGTGCATCCTTGAGCGCCTTCGCCGGCGCAAAGGTCAGCTTCTTCGAAGCCGCAACCGTCATCTTCTCTCCGGTCGCGGGATTGCGACCCTCGCGCTCAGGCGAAGCTTTCACCTTAAATTTGCCGAAGCCGGGAATCGAGGTTTCAGCGTCGGAGCCTGCGGCATCGGCGATTGCCTGGAAGACGGCCTCGACAATGCCCTTGGCCTGAACCTTTGTCAGGCCGCTATCGGCTGCAATCTTGTCGGCGATTTCATTGGTTGTGGTCATGGGATTCCTCGCTTCTTCTAACAAAGATAAATCCGTGTCAGCTTATGAGCGGATTGTCATCGGCGACGATGGGGATGAGGGTCAGATCCGCTTGATGTCCACAGGTGGTTTGGGCCGATAACCCCGTTTGCGCTTCTCGCGAAGCACGTCAAGGAACAGGTTGATAGCCTGGCTCTCGTTGTCAAACAGATGCACCATCTGCTGTCCGCGCGTTCCAATCCGCCCCCAGGCGCGTACAAGCGACACCTCGCCGAACAATGTCGGCTGAACGGCGAGCGCGTAAAACCGCGCCATGTTCTTTTCCGGCGCGATACGCTCGACATAGAGGTGGTAAGGCTGCGTGATCATGCTCGCAGAATCGCGCGTTCGGATTCGGCCGTCCAATGAGAGTTTTGAATCGGACGGGCATTATTGATTCACAACGTTGATCCTTGTGCCCGTTCATTCGCACCAACTCCGGCGCGATCCTTGCCACTTCCGAGCCAAGCCTTCGGCAACAAGAATATCGCCGACCGATCGCCGATCGCGGTAGACGATCCGGAGCTTGCGACCGAAGCGATCTTCATCTCTGGCGGTCGTCTTGAACGAGAGCGGACCCGAATTTAGGATGTCGAGCAGACGCTGTTTCGCCGCAAGACCTCGCTCGCGTTCGCGCTCGCATCTTGGCGGGCTGAGCTCCGGCGTGTCGATGTCCGCTATCCGGATATTTTCCCCTCTAAACCAGAACGTATCACCATCCACCACGCAAGTGATCCGTTGCCCGCTTCCGCAGATAGAGAAGGCTTCGCTCGCGCTGCTTGCACTGCTTGAAGGTTGGGCTGAGGCAACAGATGCAAGGATGCCAATTGCCAAGGGGGATAGGCTGGCAATTGCCGTAAAAAGTCTCACTGTCATGTCTCCTCAGTATCTGTCGTCGGAGCGGCCCTATAGCTCTTTACCCCTTCCGAGATTTGCTTGTGAAACCGGTTCTCACCGACGGACGCGCTCATGTCCTTGCGTCGGAACCAGATGGCCCGTCCGCATCTGAGCGGCGGATTGCCTGATGTGAACACGATCTGCTCGTCGGCGCGCATGCGCAGCACCTCATGCGGCAGGATCAGTGGCCGGCGGCTGAGCTGCCGGGAGCGTGAGCGCGACGATCCCTTCATTCCTGAAGAGCGGTTTGTCTGGTCGACCTCGACGGTCGTATCGCCGCAGCGTTTCGAGATATAGTCGGCGGTATCAGGGTCGTTGATCGCGGCAAACGAGATCCACGACGCGGATTCGAACCACTTGCTCGTCGCGTCCCGCCCGCCATAGGCCTCGCGCATCTGGCCGATGGACTGGAAGATCATCGTCAGCGTGATGCCGTATTTGCGCCCGGCGTCGCGCGCGGTCTCTAAGATCCGCAGATAGCCCAGCCTGGCGACCTCGTCGAGCAGGAAGAGCGCGCGACCTTTCACATCGCCGTTTCGATTGTAGATGGCATTGAGCAGCGATCCGATAACGACACGCGCCAGTCCGGGATGGGCTTCCAGTACCTTCAGATCGAGCGCAATGAAGATGTCTGTCCCGCCATCGGCGATATCGTCGGTCGAGAAACTGTCGCCTGAGACGAGCGCGGCATAGTTCGGATAGGACAGCCAGTGCGTCTCCTTCACCGCATTGGCGTAGACCCCGGAAAAGGTCTCAGGCGTCATGTTCACGAAGACCGAAACATTCTCCTTCACGAAGTCCGATTCCGACTGCTCGTAGATCTTGGTCAGGCGCGCCCGCAGCTGCGGCTCCGGCTCCGAAAGGTTCTTACGCACACGGCGCAACGTCTGGTCTTTCTCGTCCGTGTGACCGGACAGGCAGACGTCTGCGATGAGGGCCGTCAGAAGCTGCATGGCCGATGCCCGGAAGAAATCGTCGCGCGCAGAGGCCGAGCGGGGATTGTCGGTCATGATCCACGTTGCGACGGCGACGATGTCCTCTTCTTTCGTGCTGCCGTGTCGCCCGATCCAGTCGAGCGCATTGAAGCCGACGCGTGACGCCGAGGGATCGAGAGTGAACACCTTTCGGCCAGCCTTGCGGCGATGCTCCGATACCATCGGCGCGACCTCGCTCGACGGGTCGAGGACGACGAGGCCGCCGCCCCACTTGAGCGCGGTCGGTACCGTTACAGACGTCGTTTTGAAACCGCCGGATCCGGCGAAGACGATGCCATGCGATGAGCCGAAAGAGCCGTCGAAGCATAGGAGCGGGCCCTTGCCCCCCGCGCCCCAGGTCGACGGATCGTCAGTGCGGAACGACATAGCCGCAACGCTGTCGCGATCGACGCGATACCGTTCGCCGACAACGATGCCGCCTGGATCGGGAAAAAGTTTGGTCGCCTCCTGAACCTTCATCCAGTCGGCATCGCCATGCACCGCTCGCTTTCCCCCAATCCGCCGTGGTGCGGCTTTGACGAAAGCGGCATTTCCCTTCATCGCGACGCGCAGTGCGAAGACGCCGGCGAAGAGCGTTGTCGATGCGCCAAGCATCGTTGCGGGGTCCGCATATCCGAGCACGGATTGTCCTTCCGGGATGTCGCCAGCGATCCCGGCCAGGCGAACCCCCTCGCGCAGGAGAGCGATGAGGATGGCCATTCCATTTCCGCTGACGACGCCCCATCCTGCCGCCTTGATACCCGCTGCGCCATTCGCCGCAAACAGGAAGATCGTGCCGATCACAGCCGCGGTCGCATAGGGCAGCGCAAGGCCGATCCGCCCGAGCATCAGCTTGGCCTGCGCGGTCTTGCCGAGCGCGGCCAGCCAGTGTTCGATCCCCGGCATGAAAACCACGACGACGATCATCGTCGTGGCCGGGATGACGGCGAGGAACAGTTTACTCGCCGTCATGAGTGAACGCCTCCGCGCCGATCGCCGTGAGGCGCGATTGCTCCGCATCGTTGCCCTTGAGGCGGCGACTTGCATCGATCAGCAGGCCGAGCAGCAGTGCCCGCTTCTCGTAGCGAAGTCCTGCCTTGACGATCAGGCCACCGAGTTCGATTTTTTCGTGCGTGTCTTTCTTTCGCGCGTCATTCGTCATCGTGCGGGCCATGCGTTCAAGCCTCACGACCGCTGCCCGCAGCAGTGCCAGTCTCGATCGTCGTGACCGTCTCGCCTGCGGTCCTGCCGTCACCGGCATTTTTCTTTCCGGTCGAAGCCGCCTTACCTCCGCGAAACCGCCCGGTGATATCTTCGAACGCAGCCTGTAGCTCGGTTTCCTCGATCTCGATCTCACCGAGACCGGCCTTCAGCGCGATCCGGCCGATGCGCTCGGCCTCGCGTGTTTCTGCTTGTCTCAGCTGATCCTGCAATCTGGCGATTTCTTCCCTGATCTTCGATGATGGTTTCTTCATTCCGATCGCATCTCCCTGGAAATCTTGGCGGCTTTGTTCCGTTGCAAGATTTCCTCAAAAGCACGTCCGAAGGAACGTGCAGATCTGCACGTCGGCAAAGCCGACACTTTGGAGGATGATCCCGCCGTTCCGAAGGAGCGGATCCAAGGGCGCAATTATACGTCGCTGATGCGACGTGCTTGCCCACGGCCCTGGCGGGGCCGTCGTAGGGTTGCCGCTCGACCTGGCTGCTCCTTGGGAACGAGGTTCGAATCGGGAGTATTTTACGCCGTGGCCATCGCCCATTTCTCAGCCAGCATCGTCAGCCGCGGCGGGGGCCGCAGCGTCGTACTGTCTGCGGCCTATCGGCACTGCGCGAAAATGGAATACGAGCGCGAGGCCCGTACCATCGACTACACTCGGAAAGAGGGGCTTGTACATGAGGAATTCCTGCTCCCGGCCGATGCCCCGAGATGGGTCCGCGCGATGATCGCCGACCGCTCTGTCGCCGGAGCCTCGGAAGCCTTCTGGAACAAGGTCGAGGCCTTCGAGAAGCGTTCCGATGCGCAGCTCGCTCGCGACCTGACCATAGCGCTTCCACTGGAGCTGTCGTGCGAGCAGAACATCGCGTTGGTGCGGGACTTCGTCGACAAGCATATCGTCGTAAAAGGTATGGTCGCCGACTGGGTCTTTCATGACAATCCCGGCAATCCGCATATCCATCTGATGACCACATTGCGGCCGCTGACCGAGGACGGGTTCGGATCGAAGAAGGTGGCGGTCACGGCCAAGGACGGCCAGCCGGTCCGCACGAAATCCGGGAAAATCCTCTATCAGCTCTGGGCCGGGTCGACGGATGACTTCAACGCCCTGCGCGATGGATGGTTCGAGCGGCTGAACCATCACCTGGCGCTTGGCGGCATCGATCTCAAGATCGATGGTCGTTCCTATGAAAAGCAAGGCATCGAGCTCGAGCCGACCATCCATCTCGGCGTCGGCGCCAAGGCGATCGAGCGCAAGGCGCAGGAGCAGGGCGTCCGGCCGGAGCTCGAACGGATCGAACTGAACGAAGAACGCCGCAGCGAGAATGCGCGCCGTATTCTTCGCAATCCCGGCATCGTGGTTGATCTTATCACCCGCGAGAAAAGCGTTTTCGATGAACGCGATGTCGCCAAGGTTTTGCATCGCTATGTCGATGATCCGGCTTTCTTCCAGCAACTTATGTCACGCATCATGCTGAACCCGGAAGTCCTGCGTTTGCAGCGTGACACGATCGAGTTCGCGACCGGAGAAAAGGTGCCCGCCCGTTATTCGACTCGGACAATGATCCGGCTGGAAGCGACGATGGTGCGGCAGGCATTATGGCTGGCGAACCGGGACGGTCATGCAGTCTCTGAAGCTGCTCTGGACACAACGTTCCGGCGGCATGAGCGGTTGTCGCAAGAGCAGAAAACCGCGATCGAGCGGATCGCCGGTCCCGCGCGGATCGCCGCCGTGGTCGGCCGTGCCGGTGCTGGCAAGACCACGATGATGAAGGCCGCCCGCGAGGCGTGGGAACTGACCGGATATCGTGTGGTCGGCGGCGCGCTTGCCGGCAAAGCGGCGGAGGGGCTGGAAAAGGAAGCCGGGATCCAGAGCCGGACGCTCGCGTCGTGGGAACTGCGCTGGACCCGTGGTCGTGACGTTCTGGACAGCAAAACCGTCTTCGTCATGGACGAAGCAGGTATGGTCGCCTCAAAACAGATGGCCGGCTTCGTCGACACGGTCGTCAGGGCGGGCGCCAAGATCGTTCTGGTCGGCGATCCCGAACAGCTCCAGCCGATCGAGGCGGGTGCTGCCTTCCGCGCCATCGTCGACCGCATTGGTTATGCCGAACTCGAGACGATCTACCGCCAGCGCGAGGACTGGATGCGCAAGGCGTCGCTCGATCTGGCCCGGGGCAATGTGGAAAAGGCGCTGACCACTTATGAGGCCAATACGAGGATCACGGGAACGCGCCTCAAGGCCGAGGCGGTGGAGCGGCTAATCGGAGACTGGAACCGCGATTACGATCAGAAGAAGACAACCTTGATCCTCGCGCATCTGCGTCGTGACGTGCGGACGTTGAACATTATGGCCCGCGGAAAACTCGTCGAACGCGGCATTGTCGGTGAGGGCCATGTCTTCAAAACGGCTGACGGCATTCGCCACTTCGACGCGGGCGACCAGATCGTCTTCCTGAAGAACGAGAGTTCGTTCGGCGTCAAGAACGGCATGATTGGTCATGTCGTTGAAGCCGCACCGAACAGGATCGTTGCTGTCGTCGGAGAGGGTGATCAGCGGCGGCAGGTCATCGTCGAGCAACGCTTCTACAGCAATCTCGATCATGGTTACGCTACCACGATCCATAAATCGCAAGGCGCTACCGTCGATCGCGTGAAGGTGTTGGCAAGCCTCTCGCTCGACCGGCATCTGACCTATGTGGCGATGACCCGCCACCGCGAGGATTTGCAGCTTTACTACGGCCGCCGGTCATTCGCCTTCAATGGTGGCCTGGCCAAGGTACTCTCCCGAAAGAATGCCAAGGAGACCACGCTCGATTATGAGCGCGGAAAACTCTACCGCGAGGCACTGCGGTACGCAGAAAACCGTGGCCTCAACATCGTCCAGGTGGCGCGCACACTTGTCCGCGACCGGCTCGACTGGACGCTGCGCCAAAAGACGAAATTGGTCGATCTCGGGCAGCGCCTTGCCGTCTTTGCAGAGCGTCTCGGTCTGGACCATCTCCCGAAAACCCAAACGATGAAGGAGGCCGCGCCCATGTTCGCAGGCATCAAGACATTTTCCGGTTCCGTTGCCGACACGGCAGAGAACAAGCTGGACACCGATCCAGCCCTCAAGAAACAATGGGAAGAAGTCTCGACCCGCTTTTCTTACGTCTTTGCCGATCCCGAAACCGCCTTCCGCGCGATGAACTTCGATGCGGTTCTGGTGGATAAGGAAACGGCCAAATTGGCGCTTCAGACGCTGACGACCGCCCCGGCGTCGATCGGACCGCTCAGGGGCAAGACCAGCATTCTTGCCAGCAAGACTGAGCGCGAGGACCGTCGCGTTGCAGACCTCAATGTTCCGGCCCTGAAGCGCGATCTTGAGCAGTATCTCCAGATGCGCGAGAACGCTGTGCAGCGGCTGCAGGCTGACGAGCAGGTATTGCGTCAGCGCGTGTCGATCGACATCCCGGCATTGTCGCCGGCAGCACATGTGGTGCTGGAGCGCGTGCGTGATGCGATCGACCGCAACGATCTGCCAGCGGCCATGGCCTATGCACTGAGCAATCGTGAAGCCAAGCTGGAAATTGACGGGTTCAACCAAGCCGTCACCGAACGGTTCGGGCAACGCACACTGCTCACCAATGCCGCGCGTGAACCCTCCGGAAAGCTCTTCGACAAACTCTCCGACGGGATGCAGCCCGAGCAGAAGGAGCGTCTGAAGGAAGCCTGGCCGATCATGCGCACGGCCCAGCAACTCGCCGCTCACGAGCGCACCGTCCGGACCCTACGGCAGGCCGAGGATTTGCGTCTCGCCCAGCGCCAGACGCCGGTGATGAAGCAATGAGGCGGCGGCTTCTCCTGTTCCTGGCCGGCGCGAGCGGGGCGATCGCCGCTCTGGCGGCAATCGCATACTTCGGCGGCTTTCGATTGAACCTGACGCCGAGCGAGCCGCTTGGGCTCTGGCGTATCATGGCCCTGCAGCGTCCGGTCGAGGTCGGCGATCTCGTGTTCATCTGCCCACCGGCGACCGCGTCATTCGAGGAGGCACGGCGCCGCGGCTATGTCAGGAGTGGCCTCTGCCCCAGTGGCTTTGCGCCGCTTATCAAGACAGTGGCGGCACTTCCCGGACAGCATGTCGAAATCGGCGCAAATGTCACTGTCGACGGTAGGCCTCTCGCCTCATCGATCGTTCGCGCGAGCGATGGCGAGGGCAGGCCGATCACACCGTTCAAAACCGGCATCGTGCCATTGAGAAATCTGTTCCTTCACTCATCCTTTGCGAGCTCCTATGATAGTCGGTATTTTGGGCCGGTTCCCGACACGGGCCTTCTCGGCCTGGCGCTGCCGGTCCTCACTTTCGACCCATAACTGGCGGCGATCCTGCCTGCTTATCGCCGTATCCGCTGCTTGCGGCTGGTTTGCCTGGAGCGGTCATGTCCTGACCCTTCCGGTCGCTGTGTTGTTTCCGACGCTATGGGCGATGTCGCCGTCGCGGCTGACGGCGGTGCTCGTGTCCGCCGGATATTTTCTGGCTGCGTCGCGTGGGTTGCCGCAGGGCGTCGCCAACTTCTATGCCGCCGATCTCTGGCCTGGGCTTCTGCTCTGGACAGCTGCTTCGCTATCCTTCACCGGCGTGCATGCGGCGCTCTGGAAGGCGCGACCGGAAGGGAAGTCTCCAGGAGAAGGTCGAACGGTAGTAGCAACGGCGACGCGCTATCTGGCGGCGGCGATGCTCACGGGACTGCCGCCCTTCGGCATAACCGGCTGGGCACATCCGCTCACCGCTGCCGGCGTGCTCTTTCCGGGATGGGGATGGTGGGGGCTGATCGCGATGACAGCCGGCCTCGCGATGATGGCATCGCGATATTGGCCGGCTGTCGCCATCGTCCTGGGAGGATTCTGGCTCTGGTCCACTGCCACGTGGACATCACCTGATATACCCGAGGGATGGAAGGGCGTCGACATCGAACAGGGTGAGAAACTCGGGCGAGACGGCTCGCTTCACTATCACCATGACCTGATCGCAACGGTGCGCGCGGCTGCGGGAGAGAAAACCCGCTTCATCGTTCTTCCCGAAAGTGCTCTGGGCTTCTGGACGCCGACGGTCGAGAGAGTGTGGCGTCAGGGCTTGCGAGGTTCGGAGCTCAGTGTGATCGCCGGCGCGGCTGTCATCGATCCGGGCGGCTACGACAATGTCATGGTGAAGGTTTCGGCTGACGAGGCACGAATTCTCTATCGCGAACGCATGCCCGTCCCGGTATCCATGTGGCAGCCTTGGCGGGAATGGACCGGGCAGGGTGGTGGAGCCCGCGCCAACCTCTTCGGTAATCCGGTTGTGCAAACCGACGGCCAGAAGATCGCCGCTCTGATCTGCTATGAACAACTCCTCCTTTGGCCGGTCCTGCAGTCGATGCTGCATTCCCCCACCGCAATCGTCGCCCCGGGCAACGGATGGTGGACCGCGGGAACCTCGATCGTCGCCATTCAGAACGCGAGCGTGGTCGCCTGGGCAAAACTGTTCGGACTGCCCGTCGTCGCGGCTTTCAATACATAAGGAGATGTTCGCGATGGTCGATGCCGCCCTCATCAAGGAATGCAGCGATCCCGGCCTGAAGCCGGCGATCGTCGAACAGTTCATCGAGCGGGCAGGGGCACCGGACCCGCTCGCAGTCACGGTCCGCTCCGGGAACCGCGTCATACTGGTGCCCAGGCCGAAGACAGCGGAGGAGGCGTTGGCGCTTATCCGAGACAACCTCGGTCGCAATACCGTTCGCGTCGGGATCACACAATATCCCGCCGGGCTCGGCATCGTGGAGGCGGGCCAGTTGAAGCCGGACCTGGTCGATGCTTGCGAGAACATGCGCATGGGCACAGCCCTGTTCGCCAAGGTCTATCGGATCGTGACCAAATGGTATGGGAATCCGACGGACAATGATGTCCTGCCGCAAGTGTTCGACGATGCGATCATCGCCTGGCAGACAGGATATTTTGAAGGAACGGCGGTGTTTCGCGCGGAAGATCCAGGTCAGGCGAAATTGGCCGACCCAGTGCCCGCGCAGGAAGATGATGGCACCAGCGAACGTGCCGAACTTGGTGCGACCGACGATTCCGATGCTGCGCAGGACATCGCTGACGACCCCAACAAGGCAGGGATACGAATTGATCTTTCTGGCATCGGTGCTCAGGAAAAGTAGGTATAACCACCGGTTTTCCATTCCAACGCAAGTGCCCAGCAACGGTTTCAGGGTGCTTGGACTAAACTCGAAGATGCCGACCAGAACGGAATTCGTGGCGTCTGATGCTTCTCGGATGTGATGATTTGCATCTTCGCTATTCCAATCCCCACTGGCATCTCGTTGAAATGACTCTTATAAAGGCCGGGACGCAGTACGTGCTGTGTTGCGGCGTAGAATCCGCGGATGAAAGGTTGGCGCTGACCGAAATGGCGCCAGGAATCCTCTGATCTTATGGCCGGGGGCCTGTGACTCATGTCCAGGCGCTTCGGTGCTAAAGGTCTCAGGGCCGATTCATCTCGGATTCTAACCCCCGGCTAGGGTTCATAGGGTTCGCCGTCAGCGGGGGCGGACCGCAGACAAAACCAGGGTTGGAAACATGGAATCGGAAGATGTGATCTTATCCAAGGGAGTGGAGCTCCGGCCGGTGGTGGGGCTAACGCGGGGACTACCTCCCGCCGACTTGGAAAGTCTTACCGTCGACGCGATCCGAACGCACCGGCGGTTAGTCGAAAAGGCTGACGAGCTGTTCCAGGCACTGCCGGAAAGCTACAGGTCAGGGGAATTGACCGGTGGTCTACAGCACCTTTGCTACATTGAGGCCAGCATCGAGATGCATGCGCAGATGAGCGCAGTGAGTACCCTCATCAGCATCCTCGGCTACATCCCGAAGGTGACCGTTAACTGATCCGGTTTCAGGACCACACCTGGTGAGCAACTCGGCCACCGGCGCTCTCACATCAGCTTTCTGCGAATTGCCAGCGCGGTAAGATGGGCCTTGCTCCGGACATCGAAGCGTTTCATCGCCTCGCGAAGCTTCACACGGACGCTGTTGTATTTCACGCCCTCCACATCGGCAATCTCCTCCATCGTCATGCCGACGGCGATCCATCTGAGATAGGTCGCCTCTTTAGGATCGAGCCATGCGGCATCTTCCACGGTTGGAGTTGTTTGAAGGAACGAGATGCGGGTATGGAGCTGTCCGACGGCAGCGGCGGCCACGACCGCGTCGATCTCGCGGTCGAGATCGATTGCTGGCCTTTCCGACGCTAAAGTGAACATCGACATCGAGCCGTTGGCGGTCTTGATCGGAACGGTTACCCCGGAGCGGATGCCGAAATGGGCAGCATGCGCAAAGAATGCACGCTCTTCCTTCGATTGCTTCGCGAGATCCCGTTCCCCGGACCACGCGAAAACTTGCTTTGTGGATTTCGCGCGTTTGACGACCGGATCGAGCTTATCGAAGGTCTTCTCGAAATACGTCGACCGCCACTCGCGATGATAATTGGTGACTGCGATGCTGTGCTTGTGCTGGATGTGCAGATAGGCGTAGCCGGTGAAGCCAAAATGTTGGGTGAGGTCGGAAAGGCCCTGCGTCAGGATGCTTTCGTCGCCTTGGATCGCCGCAAGATCGGTCAGCTTGTCCAGCCAGTGCTGCATTTTTTCACTCCGTTTGGTCTTCAGGTGGAACAGATCACAAGAGTCCTCGACGTTTACTATTATATGCACTAGGAAATCAACCCGAGATTGCATAATGTGACATGTGGAACTAGAATAAAAGCCACTTCATGAGTTTGTGAAAACCCTTGGCGACGCGAGCCTTCGCGGTGGACTTCGCTCACCGGGGAGCAAATGCGTCGGAACAACTGACGACAGGACCTACCAAACGTGCAACTGCCAATCTCGCCTGATGGAGGGGGGACGGGCTGGAGATGTCTTTGTAACTCAGAGCGAGCGCAATGCCGATCTGATTGGACAGAACCCCTTCGGTGCAAATTCATTTCCCGGTCTCGCAGCTGGTTGAGATCGAAAGTGGTTTTACAGCCATATGCAGACGCTCGTGCTCATCGCCAAGAACACGGCAATCGCTTCCTGTGAGTTCATGCTGGACCGCGACCTGCAGGCTTCGAGAGGCTAACCGGTACGCCGGATTTGCGCGAGCAGTTTCTGGCGGAAGACCTCGGCGGGTGTTTTGTAGCCGAGGCATTTGTGTGGTGTTGCATTCAGATGGTTGCAGATGTCGGCGAGATCGCGGTCGCTGAGAGACAGTGGATCAACCTCTCTCGAAAGCCATTTCCTGGCCCGCCTGGTTGTGTTCTCGACAGTTTCTTTCTGCCAGGGGAATTGTGGATCGCAGAACCATGTTTGCGCTCCGATGCTCGCCTGCAGGTAGGGCCAGTCGGTGAACTCAGTGCCACGGTCAAAGGTGATTGAACGGCGGGCTTGGTGGGTTAGAGACTGGAGAACCTGGATCAGCCCGTCCATAACCGGTCTCGATTGCCGTTCATTGTTGCGCAGGAAGACGGCGAAGCGACTGACCCGTTCGACGAGCGACGTCACGTGTTTGCGATCGGCGACAACGTCTGGCCGGTAGAGAATGTTGACATCCGGGGTAAACCGCCTGCCATGGCGGCGCCTGGCGTGCCGTGGTCGGCGTCTGGCACGGTGCTCCGGCAGATGTCGCCAGAGTTTGATCGCATGACCGTCGGATGAATAGGCGAACTTGTAGATCGTCTCATGGCTGACAGAGATCGGATGACGCTCAAGCTGCAATCGGCCAGCGATCTGTTGCAGCGACCAGCCATGCATGATGCGCTCGATCACCGATTGGCGCAGATGCGAGAACCGGGCAAGTTTGCGCAGCTTGGCACGCCGTTCTCGCGCCATGTCATTGGCCATCACGCAGTAATAACCGTAGAGGTTCGGCATCTCGCGATCCTCGAAAGCATTGCGGCGCAGCTCACAGAAAATGGTCGAGCGATGTCGGTGCAGTTTCTCGGCGATGACGTCAACGCTGATTCCAGCCGTACGCCAGCGCGCGATATTGCGGCGTTCATCCAGATCGATCTGGGAGTAGGTGCGTTTCACGTCTCGTTCCTTGCAGGGATAAACCGTTGTTAGCTATTGCAAGTCGCACTTCATCATTGAACCAACCGTAATGGTATAACTGTCAAAGCTGGATAGGGCTGCGACGGTGGTGACCAGTTAGAAACGCGACACTGGTATCGTCTTGCTCCGCCGGTTAGCCCCCGACCGGGACCGGCTGGCCGGGGTTGCAAGGGCAGGGAGGGGGCGGGTATGACGCTCCCCTTCGGCTTTAGCTTTCTCAGTGGCAATTGTTCCGTCACCCGTTGATACTCGCTCATGCCTGCATAGGGCAGGTAGGGATCAAAGCCGCACGATGCTTCCGGAAATCAAATTGCAGGCCAACGTCGACATCGCCGCGCTGTCACCACTTGTTCGCGGCATGCTTCTAGCCGTTGCCTATGCCGACGGCGAGCGTGGTATAGGATTGACTGCGACCGGCGCCATGAACCGCAAATTCGTGCATTGGGCCGCGGTTAATTTCCTCTGGCCGGGGTTCACCGCCGAAGACCTCTACAGCATGCACAAGGTGCTCAATGAGAGCGACATGCCGCCGCTCTGGGTCGTGCGCGACATGACCCGCCATCTCAAACTGCTTCGCCGGAAAAAGAATGTTCTGCTGCCAACCAAACGAGGGCGCGAGTTTCTGCTGAACCCGCAAGCCTTCTTCGATCTGGTCGCCACGGACTATCTCTATTCGTATGTCCACGTGACCGATCGGCAAGAGGACGTTCAGGCTCGATTGCGCTGGTGGCGCATGTTCCTCAATCTTCTCAATATCAAGGCCAGAGGAGGTTGCACGCCATTGGATGTTGTAAAAATCCTCAATCCAGACTTCGCGCCCCTGTCAGACACCGAAATGACCCTGGAAGCCTGGGAACTGAAATCCGATGTCCAATATGGCGTGCTGAGGCGCCTGTGCTGGCTCGGCCTGCTCTACGAGGCACGAGAAGGGCTCACGCTTTTCCAGGATGGATCCTTCCACAAGACGCCACTTTGGTCCGCCTGCCTGCAGCTGGAATCGGATACACAAAGCGACATCGGGGTGCATTGAAACGTCTTATTCCGCCGCCGGCTGCTTCGATAATGCTTTCTCGCGCTTCGCAATCACCGCTGGATCGTTCATGAAATCCGTCCGCCGACCCGGCTTGCGGCCACGCTTCTGATACCCGTTCGCCGTGCTGCCGTCGCGAATACCGAACATATGATCTTTCTGCCCGGTGCGCCGTGGTCCGCCCTTGCTGCGCTGCTGTTCTCTGCCGGTCTGCATCTCGGCGACGATCGACAACATGTCGTCCAGCCGCTTGTTGTCGACGACCTCGGCACGATGCACCGAGCGTAACGTATCGAAGGTTCTATAGGGCAGGGCATAGCTCTCGTGCATGATCTCGAGCCGTCCGTCCGGATAGTCGCAGACAATCACCTTCTTACCTGCCAAAGGCGTTGAAATCTCGGTCGGATCGAGGATGAACAGCACCTTGTCGTAGCGCAGCGTCAGGGATTGCGACAACGTGCGGATCTCCTTGCGACACATGGCGCCATCGAGATTCTCATGCGCGGCCAACGGCCTATGCATGTCCTTCGGATTGCGCGGCAGCTTGCCGAAGCGCGCGTTGAAATCCGTAATGAACTCAGGCGCATAGGCATTGGCTTCCTCGATCGTATCAATGCCGCGAAGCCGCATCTCCTTGACCAGCCGATCCTGCAATGTTTGGTTGGCACGTTCCACCCGGCCCTTGGCCTGCGGGGTATTGGCGCAGATGATGTCAATGTTCAGCTCATAAAGCGCCCGGCCGAACTGCGTTAGGCCGCTCGTCCGGTCTTTCTTCGACGGATGGAGTGAGCGGAAAACGCCGTGCTTGTCGCTGTAAAACGCCAGCGGCTTGCCCCATTGCTGCAGATAGGCCTTCGTCGCATGCAGATAGTCGAATGTATTCTCCGAGCCAGCAAACCGTAGATGCAGCAGCTTGCCAGTCGCGTCATCGATATAGACGAGCAGGGCGCATTTGGGGCCACGGTTCTCGAACCACCAGTGATGTGAGCCATCGATCTGCACCAGTTCGCCAAAGCAGTCACGTCGGCCGCGTGGCTGGAAAACCCGCTTCTTGCGTTCACGGCGAGAAACCCAGATGCCGGCCTCGGTCATCCATTGCCGAAGCGTTTCCTTGGCGACCGAAATCCGGTGCAGCTCGATCAGCTTCTCACGTGCCAGCGTCGGACCGAAATCCAGATAGCGTTCGCGGATCAGATCCAGCGCCGCATTGCGAAACTCCTCGCTGTGGCGCCGATTGCTCGGCCGTGATCGCTTCTTCGAAACAAGCCCGGCCGGGCCATCCCGGTTATAGGCCTGCAGCAGCCGATGGACTTGGCTTCGACTGAGGTCGAGCCGTTCGGCCGCCTGGACGACGCTCAGGCGTTCGTCACGGATCTTCTGGATGAGTTCGAGGCGATGCAATTCTTTCTGCGACATGGTGATCAAAAAGGACATGACGACTCCGACCGCTCATGGTCTCGACCAGGCTGAAGATCGTCATCCTTGCTCCCAACGTTGGTTTTGACCAGTGCGTCGAGAGGCGAGACTGTCGCATCTCTAACTGGCCCAACTGTCGCATTACTAAATAGCCCTTACAATAACGTGTCGCATAACCTAATTTATGGAACTGGCATGCGTTTTTGGGGTGTTGCTTTTTGTACTAAAACCGCCGGTTAGTGCGTTTTGGATTTTTGCGCAAACTGCGGTTTGACCTGTTGCTTTCTGACTTCCTTGTGTGCGCGAGGCAGCATGCCGGTCATCCCAAGCGAATACGCTCAGTTAAGGCATCCCCTGCTTTTCAAACGTTCCCCTGGGGACGGGTCCCCAAGTTCATGGGGACGTTTCAGTCATCGATCATAGGAATGCGAAGCCGTCGGCCTGCTTCCAAACCATTGTATAACTTTCTGAGACCCTCTCCTCACACGTAGTTTCTGAAGACGCAGAAACAGCATTTCCACAGAACCTGCTCAGGAGACGTTAAAATGTATCCTCACATTTATCCCGGTAAGGAAACGATCGTGTCCCAGGGAGTGGTGTAGCTTAGACGACCACGGCTCATCCCAGAGGGTCGGATGAGTATCAGCGCGCCACTGCCGGCAAGCTGATGAGAGGATCATCGC
>NZ_LMEY01000009.1 GCF_001426665.1 Rhizobium sp. Root1334
CGGGGCGTCGCTGTGGGGCGAGATCTGGTACGTGCTGACGCCGATGGCGGTGCCGGGCATTGCCTCGACCATGCTGCTCAACATCATCCTCGCCTGGAATGAAGCGTTCTGGACGATCCGGTTGACCACCACCAATGCAGCGCCGTTGACCGCCTTCATCGCCTCCTTCTCCTCACCGCAGGGCCTGTTCTGGGCAAAGCTGTCGGCTGCCTCGACGCTGGCGATCGCGCCGATCCTGATCATGGGCTGGTTCAGCCAGAAACAACTTGTCCGCGGCCTGACTTTTGGCGCCGTGAAGTAACGCACAGAAAAGACTTGGGAGGCACGCATGGGCAATATCACTCTGAAAAAGGTCAACAAGAGCTTTGTGAAGTAACGCACAGAAAAGACTTGGGAGGCACGCATGGGCAATATCACTCTGAAAAAGGTCAACAAGAGCTTTGGCGCGACGCAGGTCATTCCAGGTATCGACCTGACGATCAACGAGGGCGAGTTCGTCGTCTTCGTCGGCCCCTCGGGCTGCGGGAAATCGACGCTGCTGCGGCTGATCGCCGGCCTTGAAGATACCACGTCCGGCACGATCGAGATCGATGGCCGTGATGTGACCGGTGCAGCCCCTGCCAAGCGGGGGCTTGCCATGGTGTTCCAGTCCTACGCGCTCTATCCGCACATGACGGTGCGCAACAATATCGCCTTTCCCTTGAAGATGGCGAAGATGGATCAAGGGGCGATCGACAAGAAGGTGACGGAGGCGGCCNCTCTATCCGCACATGACGGTGCGCAACAATATCGCCTTTCCCTTGAAGATGGCGAAGATGGATCAAGGGGCGATCGACAAGAAGGTGACGGAGGCGGCCCGMGTCCTCAAYCTCACCAACTATCTCGACCGGCGCCCCGGCCAGCTGTCCGGCGGCCAGCGCCAGCGCGTCGCCATCGGCCGGGCCATCGTGCGCGAGCCCTCGGCCTTCCTGTTCGACGAACCGCTGTCCAATCTCGATGCCGCCNCCGGCGGCCAGCGCCAGCGCGTCGCCATCGGCCGGGCCATCGTGCGCGAGCCCTCGGCCTTCCTGTTCGACGAACCGCTGTCCAATCTCGATGCCGCCTTGCGTGGCACGATGCGGCTGGAAATCAGCGAATTGCATCATCAGTTGAAGACGACGATGATCTACGTCACCCACGATCAGGTCGAAGCCATGACCATGGCCGACAAGATCGTCGTCCTGAGCGCCGGCAATATCGAGCAGGTCGGTTCGCCGCTTGACCTCTATCACCGGCCCGACAACATCTTCGTTGCCGGCTTCATCGGCTCGCCACGCATGAACTTTGCCACGGGTGAATTTGCCAAGCCGCACGACGCCCATACGATCGGCGTTCGTCCGGAACATCTCAAGCTCTCGACCAAGACCGGCACCTGGCGCGGTACCGTCGGTGTCGCCGAACATCTCGGATCGGATACGTTCCTGCACATCCACGTCGATGGCATCGGCCTCGTCACGGCCCGCGTCGGCGGCGATTTCGCCGTCAAACACGGCGACAAGGTCTTCCTGACGCCCGAAGACGGCCGGGTGCACAAATTCAACGACAAGGGACTGGCAATTCGATGAAACGGCTTCAGGATAAAAGCGCGCTGGCGACGAATGCCCCCTGCGGTTAGCTCAACCGTTGCTGCGGGTTCGTATCCTCAAGGTTAGACACGTTGATTCAAAGTGCCGAAACCGCTGAAATTCCGCAGTGGCCACGCTCGTCCAGTATGTTCTGCGCCAGTTTGCTGATCGCAAACCCACTCAACCGAGACTTTTGTAACAGTTGCCTGCGGTATCAGCCCTGTTTCGCCAGGAGATCAACAAGCGTACCCGACGCTCCCGTGTATCCGCCGACGTCCAACGTCACCATGTCGCGGCCCCGCATCTCGGGGTGATCGGCGATGGCCCGGGTGAACGGTAGGTTCTCCATGACGGATCGCTGGGCGGCCTCATATAACAGATGATGGGCATGATGGCGTCCGATTTGGTCTGAAAGCTGCATCATCGCGGCTTCCGACACGATGAGGCCGTTTGTGATCCCGGCATTCTTGCGCATCACGTCGACGTGGACATCAAGTCCGGTGACCAGCCTGTCAAGGGTGGCTGCGATCGAAGCGCCGAGGATTCCGACTTCGGGGATCGCCACATCGCTGACGTTTGATGCGGAAGAGTCGCCCTCGTCCATCCGCACCATCGAGCCGATCACGAGGGGGAGACGAACCGACATCATTCGGCAGAGGCTGATGAGCATGAGAGCGGTCGAGGGGTTTCGCTTCTGGGCCATGGTCGAGCTACCGACCTTTCCCATGTGAAAAGCCTCCTCGATCTCGCCGATCTCGGTACGCTGCATGAACACGACATCCTGCGCGATCTTTTCCGCTGTTCCAGCGAGGAGGGCGAGGGCGCAGACATAGTCGCTGACACGATCGTAAGACGATCGCATCGGCAAAATCGCGGGCTCCAAGTCGAGAATGGCCGCCATTTCCGCCTCCACGGCCGGCCCTTTTTCACCCATGGCCGCGAATGTGCCAATGGCACCGCCAAGACAGGCGACAAATGATGACCTCAGCCGATCCTGCAGGCGCTGCCGATCGCGGCGGATCTCTTCCAGCCAGCCAGTCACTTTGAAGCCGAATGTCATGGGCAAAGCGTGCTGGCCGTGGGTGCGGCCCGCCTGCAACGTGTCACGGTGTTGCGTCGCCAGAGATGCCAGGTCACTTTCAACACGGGCGAGGCTGGCGTCGATCAGGGCGTGCGTTTTCTTCATCTGCAGGGACGCGCCCGTATCGAAGATGTTCTGTGTGGTCGCGCCCCAATGGATATATCCGGCAGCCGGCTCGCCGCTGAACTCTTCGAGTTGACGCAAAACGGGAACAAACGGATGCTGGGCGTGGGAAATCTCCCGGCTGAGACGCTCCGTGTCGAACCTCTCGTGGCGGCACGCCGCTTTAATGACCGGCGCGACCTCAATGGGAATGACGCCCAAACTCGCTTGTGCTTCGGCCAGGGCTGCTTCGACATCCAGCCAGGCCTGCAGGGTCTGGACGTCACTCCAGATTTCCTTTGCTTCAGTGCTGAACCAATAGCGAGTGATGAAGGAGTCGAACATTCCTACGGTCATGACATATCCGTCTTTTTGGCTGTGATGGGGTGGCGCTCCGAGCATGTCGGAGCGCCAATAGCGTCACTCGATCGAGATCGCCGAATCCTTGACGATCTGTTGGTAGATATCGGCTTCCTTCTCGATGAACCCGGTGAATTCACCCATCGGCAATGGGGCTGCCACGAAACCTCCGTCTGCAAGACGCTTCTTGACGTCTTCATTTTCGAGTGAGGCGGCGATTGCATCACTGATCTCTTTCGCGGCAGTCGCGTCGGTACCGGCCTTGACGAACAGGCCTTGCCAGAGGGGCAGCGCTAAGCCTTCGAAGCCTTCGATTTCCGTCAGGGCTGGGACATCCGGCAGGGCCGCAGAACGTGCGGAACTGGTGACGGCGAGAATCCGGACTTTCCCTTCTTTCACGAATGGAAGCGCGGTGGATGTTGTGAACACAGCTGAATTCAAAAGCCCGGCAAGGATATCGTTGGAAACTTGAGCGCCACCCCGGTAGGGCGCGTGAAGCAACTTCACGCCTGCACGGTGGCTGACCATCTCACCGACGAAGTGTTGCGCCGTGCCAATGCCTGGCGTTCCGTACGTGACGGATTCCGGATTCTCCTTAGCTGCGGCGATGAGATCCGCCAGCGTTTTATACGGTGATTCTGCAGGAACGGCGATCGACATCGACGTCAAGGCCGTACGGCCGACGGGCAATGTGGCTTCTTTCCAATCAATGCCGACCGACTTGTTGAGCATCGGAACCGCGACGGTATCATGTCCGCCGTAATAGAGCGTCGAGCCGTCCGCCTTGCCGTTAACGAGCTTCTGCAGGGCAATCATGCCACTTCCACCGGTGGCGTTTTCGACAATAACGGATCGCCCAAGCTGCTTAGACAGCTCTGACGCGACCACACGGGCCGCGTAGTCGGCGCTGCCGCCTGCGGAATATCCAACCAAAAGGGTCATTGGGCCCGAACTTTGAGCTGATGCGCACATTGGCATGGCGACAAGCGCGGCCACGGTGGCCATGGCTGTGATGAAGCGACGACGGAACATGTACTGCCTCCCTGGCGTTTGACAATACAATTTGTATTGCCTCTAATTCCTCGGTGCGCTATGTACATCATGCGAAAAAGCACCTCAAGCGGTGAGACGGAATTATTTTCTTGCCATATTGTATTATATTGTATTAGGGATCGCGTCATGGGAGAGACCGCCAAGCTTCAGTCATATTTGAGATCCGTCGCCATGTCGGCGGAGGAGGGTGACCGTCTGCCAACGGTCCGGCAGTTGATGCGCGATTTTTCGCTTAGTCAGCAGGTCGTCCAGCGTGCCGTGAACGATCTGAAGGCCGAAGGTCTGATCGATGCCCATGTCGGCCGTGGGACCTTCTTTACAAAAAAAAGCAGGAACGCTGAACTTGCCGCAGCTCAGCCGGCCGCACCCGGCAATCAGCGCAGCAGCACGCAGCGCAGCGTGATCATGCTTCGCCGGTCCTCCGGCAATCTTCGGGGTAGGGTGGTGCTTGAATCCCTCCAGCGTCGCCTCAACGACGCGGGGCACGTGACGCTCGAAGTTGGATATTCTGATCCAGAGCACGCCAAGCAGGTGCTTCACACGCTTCCCCGGTTCGATGCCTGCATTGTTCAGAATTCCTTCGACATCATGCCCGTCGATATGATCACGGCCATCCGTCGCAAGACCGACACGATCATTGTCGACGGGGCCTGGCTGGTTGGCACGGACATTGACGCCGTAGGTTTTGAATGGGGCCAGTCGGTTGAAGCCGCCGTAAATCGTTTGGTGTCGTCGGGTCATGATCGCATCCACTACATCACCACTGCTAGTTTTTTCCTTGCAAACGAGATGGGCTTGCATCGTTGGCGCAACCTCCGCGACAGCGCCGAACTGGCGGCTGTGATGCAGCCGGAGATCAAGATCGCAAAGCTCCCTGCCAGAGACTACGAGGAGGCAGCCATTGCTGCCCTCGTGGCAGCGGTTGCCGAAGGGCCTGAAGTCAAGGCCCCGGCCGTCGTGATCTGGGGTGTGGAGGATGGAGCCCGCTTCAAGAGGCTTCTTGAGCAAGAAGGGCTGTCGATCCCCTCCGATATCTCCGTGATCCTGCTGGGACGCACCGATCTCGATCCGGAGTCCGGAGGGTTCTTCCACATGGTCGGCTACACCGCCGCCGATCAGGTCGAAGGCGTTTACACGCGCCTCACCGAACGATGGCAGGACGCCAAAGAACCCTATGGGTTACGATTGCTGCCGATGAAAGAGCGGCCTGGATTATCCGTGGGCGAGCATCGCCCGTAGCAGTAACTTTCTGGAAATTGAGGAGTTAGGAATGATCCGCGTACGAGGAGAAAAGGATCTCGGGATAGGCGCAATCTATCTTGCGTTGGGACTGGCCGGTTTTATCGTTGCCCGTGACTACAGTTTTGGCACGGCCGGCCGCATGGGGCCGGGCTATTTCCCGACCGTCATCTCCTCACTGCTGATGTGCTTTGGCGTGGTTACGACGGCAAAAGGCATGCTTCGCGACGGGGAGCCAATTGGTAAGATCAACTGGAAGGGGCTGACGCTTGTCACCTTGTCCGTCTGCGCCTTCGGGTTTTCGCTGGAAACGGCCGGTTTGATCGCCGCACTGACGGTCTTGATTTTGATCTCGGCAGCGGCCAGCGAGCGGTTCCGGTTCGAGATTCGCGCGACGATAGGCCTCTTGGCGCTTGTCATTTTCTGCGTGGCTGTTTTCGTTGAGGGGCTGGGGCTTCCCATGCCGATCCTCGGCGATTGGTTCAAATAGGGCCTGAAAGAATGGATATCTTCGCAAACCTCTGGCTCGGACTTTCGATCGCCGGTACCTTCTACAATCTCTTCTATTGCCTCGTCGGCGTGTTCCTGGGAACCGCAATCGGCGTTCTGCCGGGCTTGGGTCCTGTGGCGACCATCGCAATGTTGCTGCCCATCACGTTCGGCCTTCCTCCCGAATCGTCTCTCATCATGCTCGCTGGTATCTACTATGGCGCCCAGTATGGAGGCTCGACCACGGCAATTCTGGTAAACTTGCCCGGCGAACCGTCATCGGTGGTGACGGCTCTGGACGGTTACCAAATGGCCCGTCAGGGCCACGCAGGCCGTGCACTGTCGACGGCCGCCATCGGGTCCTTCATCGCCGGTACGATTTCCACGATCCTGATTGCCGTTTTCGCCCCGGCGCTTGCCGCTGTAGCCTTGCAGTTCGGCCCGGCCGAATATTTCTCGCTGATAGTCCTTGGTCTAATCGCATCGATCGTCATGGCATCGGGCCAGCTTCTGCACGCTCTTGGCATGATCCTCGTTGGCCTGTTGCTCGGCATGGTCGGAACAGATGTCAACTCTGCCGTTCCGCGCTACACGTTCGGCATGACGTCGGTCGCCGATGGCTTGAACTTCGTCGTCATTGCCATGGGCGTGTTCGGTCTGGGCGAAATCATCGCCAATCTGGAAGATGAGGCCGACCGTTCAGTGATGACGAAGAAAGTTACGGGGCTCATGCCGACCAAGGAGGACTGGAAACGCATCGTCGCCCCCATCCTTCGCGGAACAGCCTTGGGATCTCTGCTTGGCATCCTTCCGGGAGGTGGTGCTGCGCTCGCCTCGTTTGGCTCCTATGCACTCGAAAAGAAAATGTCGAAGCATCCGGAGCAATTCGGGAAAGGAGCGATTGAAGGCGTTGCCGGTCCGGAATCTGCCAACAACGCAGGTGCCCAGACGTCCTTTATCCCGATGCTCACCCTTGGCCTGCCGTCGAATGCGGTCATGGCCTTGATGATCGGTGCCATGATCATCCAGGGAATCCAGCCCGGCCCCTCGGTGATGACTGACCAGCCGGAGCTCTTCTGGGGGCTGATTGCCTCGATGTGGATCGGAAATCTCATGCTGCTGGTGCTGAACCTGCCTCTGATCGGACTGTGGGTTCGGATGATCGCCATCCCGTACCATTTCCTTTTTCCGATCATCATCGTCTTTTGCGCGATCGGGGTCTTCAGCGTCAACAACAACGTGTTCGACGTCTACGCCATGGCTGCCTTCGGTGTGGCCGGCTACATCTTCCGGCGGCTCGATGCGGAGCCGGCGCCGATGTTGCTGGCATTCATCCTCGGCCCGATGATGGAGGAGTTTCTCCGCCGGGCCCTGCTTTTTTCCAAGGGCGACCTGACCGTCCTTGTGACCCGGCCAGTCAGTGCGGCGTTGCTATTGGTGGCGACAATTCTGCTGGCGCTCGTCCTCCTGCCGACGATCCGCCGGGGGCGTAAGATCGCGTTCCAGGAAGAGTAAGATAGAGTCAGCGCCTCCACCAGAGGTAGAGGTTTGTAACGCCACGCTTGAACCACGCAGCGAATTGGGACGGCCGGGAGACCGGCCGTCCATCCGGTTCAAAAGGGCTGTTGCCGTTTGGCCGTTGCGCTTTGTGCATGATTTTTCTATAGCCGGGACAGGGGATGACGCGCGCGCCGGCATCCCGATCCCGTCTTTCGGCGTGCCCGGTTTCCCGATGTCCCACCCTCAAAAGCCAAAACCGGACGGCCGTTTTCGAATGTTCGTACCTATCCTGGCCGGTGCCACCTTGCGCGAGCGGCTCATTGCCTGTGTCGGCGCGCTGATCGGTATCGGCTTGACCGGTCTGATCAGCAGTTATCTGCTCGGGCAGGGACCACACCTGCCGTTGATCGTGGCGCCGATGGGCGCTTCGGCCGTCCTGTTGTTTGCCGTGCCGGCCAGTCCGTTGGCGCAGCCATGGTCGATCATCGGCGGCAATACGATTTCGGCACTGGTGGGCATCCTGACTGCCTCGGTGATTCATGATCCCGTGATTGCTTCCGGTGTCGGCGTATCGCTCGCCATCGCCGCGATGTCATTGACACGCTGCCTTCATCCACCTGGTGGGGCAGCAGCGCTGACCGCCGTCCTTGGCGGGCCGGTTGTTGCCGGTTGGGGGCTGTTGTTTCCGTTCGTGCCGGTTGGCCTGAATTCCTGCATTCTGGTGGCGCTGGGCTTGCTGTTTCACAAGCTTGGCCGGCGCAACTACCCGCATGTTGCAGCTATCGCGGCGGTCAATACGCACCAGACCGCAGACTTGCCCGCATCGCTGCGTATCGGTTTCCGCGAGGAAGATCTCGACGCAGCTCTTGCCGCGTTCGACGAAACCTTTGACATCGACCGGGGCGATCTCAGCCGTCTGCTGCAGCAGGTCGAGCTTCAGGCTACCATCCGCGCGCATGGTGATATCAGTTGTGCCGATATCATGTCGCGCGACGTCATTTCGATTGACGCTCAGGCCAACCCCGCCGAAGCACGTGATCTTCTCTTGAAGCACAATATCCGGACGCTGCCGGTGAAGGACGAAAACGGCCGTCTGGCGGGGACGGTTGGTTTGCGGGAACTCTCAAGAGGAGATGATCACGTCGGCAATATCCTGTCGAAAGCTGCGACCGCATCGGAAAATGATCTGGCATTTTCATTGTTGCCGATCCTGACCGACGGGCATGCTCACGCCGTCATCGTGATTGACAGCGAGCATCGCATCGTCGGCCTGATCTCCCAGACCGATCTTTTGAGCGCGGCAGCACGCGCCTTACCGGCCAGCCGCGCCACGATTTGAGGTCTGGCTCTGATCGCAAGGGCGGCGCCGGGTGATGCCAGCCCTTAGGTCCGTTTTCAAAGACCGGCGATTTTCATCAGATCTTCGCGTGCGCCGGGAGCCGTCGCCAGTACGGGCGAGCCCTTGGTCAGCTGTTCTCCTTCAACAGGGAAGGGATGATACCAACCGCCGGCTTCCTTGACGAGGCAATAGCCGGCCAGGCAATCCCAGGCATGCATGTAGGGCTCGTAGTATCCAACCAGCCGCCCAGCCGCGACATAGGCGAGCATCAGCGCACCAGAACCGTTGCGGATGAAGTTGCCGCCGGCCGTCAGAAGATCCTCGACCATTTTGGCGACAAAGGCCGGTGTCACGTAGTTGTTGGCGCCGATGCCGGTGACGGCGTTGCGGATGGTTCGGGACGGGTCAAGGGTCAGCACCCGTCCATTGAGCGTCGCGCCCTTGCCGGCGGCCCCGGCATAGAGTTCATCGTGGCAGGGCGCGTAGATGACGCCGATCACCGGTTCGTTGTTATGCAAAACGGCGATCGAGACGCACCAGTTCGGCATGCCGTTGACGAAAGGGCTGGTGCCGTCGATCGGATCGACCACCCAGGTATAGCCGGAATCGCCACGGGCAAGACCGTATTCCTCACCCAGAAATCCGTCGTTCGAATGGACTTCCGCGACGCGAGCGCGAATGAGGTTCTCCACCTCGCGATCGGCAATGGAAACAACGTCCTGCGGGTCGCGCTTGGTTTCAATCACCAGCGTTTCGCGTCTGTTGTAATAGTCGAGCGCGACGGCGCCTGCTTCCTTGGCGATGGCCTGTGCCAGGGCAAAACGGACGTCGAGCCCGGAGATCTGCGATGTCATGAAGTTGGTCCTTTTGCGATATGCTTGCGGCTCAGCCGTTGATGATGGCGATGCCGCGTCCCTTGAAACCGATGGCGACCTCGGTTGCCGGCGCAAGTGCGCGCTCGACGGCCGGATCGACAACGAAAAGTCTGCCTGTGCTCGTCTCTACCTCGTATTCGACATGGTCGCCAAGATAGGCAGCATGGGTGATCTGGCCCGGATAGGCGGCCTCGGATGCCGGCTCCAGGGTGATTGAATTCGGCCGCACGGCAAGCTTTGCCGGTCCCGGTTTCGCGTTGCGGCTTGGAACCCGATGTTCCAGTCCGGCGATGCGGATCGTCGCGTCAGCGCCATCCACACTGATGACGTCGCAGGCAACCACATTGGCCTCGCCCATGAAGTCGGCAATGAAGGCCGAAGCCGGTGCCTCGTAGAGATCGCGAGGCGAACCTTCCTGTGCAATCACGCCGTCCTTCATGATGACGATGCGGTCGGAGACGGCCAGCGCCTCGTCCTGGTCATGGGTGACGTAAACTGCGGTAAAGCCGAGGCGCTGCTGCAATTCGCGAATTTCGGTGCGCACCTGACGGCGTAGCCGGGCGTCGAGATTGGACAGCGGTTCGTCGAGCAAAAGCACCTGCGGTTCCAGCACAAGCGCGCGGGCAACGGCGACGCGCTGTTGCTGGCCGCCGGACAGTTCGGCCGGAAGCCGCCCTCCCATGCCGGCGAGGCCGACGAGCTTCAGGCCTTCTTCTGCTTTCTCGCGCGCTTCTTTCTTCTTCAGCCCGGAGGACTCCAGGCCATAGGCGACATTGTCGAGCGAACTCATATGCGGAAACAGCGCATAGGACTGGAACACCATCGAGACATCGCGCTCATTGGCCGGCAACATGGTTACATCCTTGCCGCCGATCAGGATCTTGCCGGCGCTCGGATGCTCAAGCCCGGCCAGCATGCGCAGCGTCGTGGTCTTGCCGCAGCCCGACGGGCCAAGCAGCGTCACCAACTGGCCGGGCTCGATGGTCAGGGACAGGTCGTGGATCGCGGTAAAGGCGCCAAACTGCTTCTTGATGTTCTGAAAGACGACCGAGCCGGAGCGGGGAGTGATCATGCGGTTTTCTCCTGACCGAGGGTGAGGGAAGGGGTTGTGGTAACGCCGGCGACGCGATTTTCGCGCCGCAACCGGCGTTCACCGACGAGAAGCTGGAAGCCGGCGATGACGACGATCATCACCACGATCAGCATCGAGGAATAGGCGATCGCTACGCCATACTCGCCGTTTTCGACGAGGCCGACGATATAGGAGGTTGCCATGTTGTATTCGGCGCTGACGAGGAAGATGACGGCGCTGATCGAGGTGATGGCCCGCACGAAGGAATAGACCAATGCCGCGGTGATCGCCGGGCGTAGCAGCGGCAGGATGACCTTGCGGATCGTCCGGAAGCTGGTGGCGCGCAGGGTCAGCGATGCCTCGTCGAGGCTCTTGTCGAGCTGGCTCATTGCCGCCACGCCGCCGCGCACGCCGACTGGCATGTTGCGGAAGACGAAGCAGGCAATCAGGATCAGTGCCGTGCCGGTCATTTCCAGCGGCGGCAGGTTGAAGGCCATGATGTAGCTGATGCCGATGACCGTGCCGGGGATGGCAAAGCTCATCATCAGGGCGAATTCGAAGACGTTGCGGCCGGCGAACCTCTGGCGGACGATAAGGTAGGCCGTCAGCAGGCCGACAGCGGCGGTCAGAGGTGCCGAAATCAGCGCGATCTCGATCGTCGTCCAGAACGAATTCCAGGCCACGCCGGTCCAGGCCAACGCGCCATCGCGCATTTCGACGGAGAAGGCGCGGGCGTAGTGGTCAAGCGTCAACGAGTTGTCCAGACCCCAGGTCTTCACGAAGCCGCCGAACAGGATCATGCCATAGATGACGATGGTGAAGATCATCCACGGGATGACCATGGCGTGCACGGCAATGGAGACCGGGCGCGGCAGGGCGATGTGCGCACCACTGTCGCCCTTGCCGGTGACGGTGGCGAAGTTCTTGCCCGACAGCCAATAGCGCTGCGCAAGAAACGCCGTCAGTGTGAAGCAGAGCAGGATGATCGCAAGGACTGCGGCGCGGGACGGATCGTTCTGCGAACCGACGACGGCAAAGAAGATTTCCGTCGACAGCACGCCATGGCTACCGCCGAGCACCAGCGGATTGCCGAAATCGGCCATGCTCTCGATGAAGCCGATCAGGAAGGCGTTGGCGATGCCCGGTTTCATCAAGGGCAGCGACACGCGCCAGAATGTACGCCAGCGGTCGGCGCGAAGCGTTTGCGATGCTTCTTCCATTGACGGGCTGACGCCTTCGACGACGCCGATGAGCACGAGGAAGGAAATGGGCGTAAACGACAGGACCTGGGCGATCCAGATACCGGTGAGGCCATAGAGCCAGCGGCCGGGCTCGATGCCGAACAGGCTGGACATCCACTCGGTGATGACACCGGCGCGGCCGAACAGCAGCGTCAGCGCAAGACCGATGACGAAGGGCGGGGTGATGATCGGCAGGACCGTCAGGAGCCGCAGGCCCTTCTTGAAGGGAAAGCGCGTGCGGGTGGCGACCAGCGCAAAGGCAAGACCCATGATGGTCGAGCCGCCGGCTGTCATCAGGGCCAGCCACAGAGTACGCCACGCGACGCCGCAGCGTTCGCCACCGACCACGCAGCCGAGGCTCCAGATCGAATTGTCCTGAATGTTGCGGGTAAAGCCGTCCGGATTGAACGATCCATCGAAATCCTGGAAGGCGCCGACCAGCATGCTTCCGACGGGGTAGAACACGAAGATCGCAACGAGGAAAACCAGCATGGCGATGGAGGCGACAACGAAGGCATCGCCCTTCATGACGCCGCGTTCTGCAAGGCCGAAGGAGAAAATGAGCACGAAGGCGACGGCCGAGAGTACGGCGCCGGCTCCCATCGAAGGCTGTCCGTCGGCAAGCGCGCCGAACAACGTTTCGCTGATCGTCCAGGTCCAGCCGGAAAAGCCGATCGCCAGCCCCTGAAGCGTCAGGAAAAGAACGCCGGCGGCACCGGCTGCAGCAAGGACCGCGCCTCGCTGCATCGGATCGCGCAGGAACCGCGCGGCGGCGGCAGTGGCCATGATCAGTGCCGGAATGGTCAGCCACCAGCGGCCGTACTCAAGAATCTGCAGGATGCCGGGTGCGACGGAAGCCTCGGACGGGAAACCGGAGAACCAGCCAAGCCCGAGAAAGCCGCCCTCGATCCTGTACCATGGAACGAGAATGAACGCGGCGATCCCCAATGCGAGGACGATATCCAGTCTGCGGTTGCGATGGTCCATGACGATCCCCGCGCCTTTTCATGATGTCAAATGTGGAGTGATGAGTGGCCGGAGACCGCACCGCAATCTGTGGAGGGTCAGTGCGGTCCCCGGACCTGGAGAAACCTTGGGTCAGGCCGCAGCAACAGCCACGGCCCGGCCGGTTCTCTCTTAGTTGGCGTTGGCGCTGATCTCGCGATCCCAGCGCTCAAGCAGTTCCTTGCGCTTGGCCGGATCGCCATAGGTCTTGAAGTCGTAGTCGATCAGCTTGATGTCCTCGAAGCGTGGCGCTTCCTTCGGGATTTCGGCCGTCTTGTTGGACGGCAATTGGAAGGACTTCGCATCCTTCATGCGCGACTGCACATCCGGCTGGAGCGCCCAATCATACCATGTCTTGGCATTGTCGAGGTTTTTCGCGCCCTTGACGATCGACATCGAGCCGATCTCGTAACCGGTACCTTCGCACGGAGCGACCGACTTGACCGGAAAACCTTCAGCCGTCTGGGCAACGGCGTCATGCATGAAGACGATGCCGATCGCCGTTTCACCGCGCGCTGCAGCCTTCACCGGGGCAGAACCCGATTTGGTGTATTGCGAGATGTTGGCGTTGAGCTTCTTCAGGTAGTCGTAGGCTTGGTCTTCGCCCATGATCTGGACGAGCGAGGCCAGCGCCGTATAGGCAGTGCCGGACGAATTCGGGTTGGCGATCTGGATTTCACCCTTGAAGGCAGGGTCGAGAAGGTCGGCCCAGCACTTCGGTTCCTTGAAGCCCTTGGTCTTGAAAATCTCGGTATTGTAGCCCCAGCCGAGCGCACCGGCATAGACGCCGACCGTCTTGTAGCCTGAGCTTTCCGCCTGCTTCTTGGCCCAATCCTGCAACTGGTCGAGCATCGGCGACTTGTATTCCTGCGTCAGGTTTTCAGATGCTGCCTGCAGGTGCGGATCGCCTGTGCCGGCCCACCAGATATCGGTCTTCGGGTTGCGCGCTTCGGCACGGATCTTGGCGTAGGTTTCGCCGGATGACAGGCGCACCATGTTGACCTTGATGTCGCTGTGCGCCTTCTCGAAGTCACCCTTCATCTGCTCGCAGATGACCACGTCGGCCGAGCAGATCAGGTTGAGGTCGCCGGCCGCCTGGGCCGAAAAAGCGGACAGTGTCGTTCCGGCAGCCAATGCAGCGACGGCAATATATCGTGAACCCATGAAACTTCCTCCTGTTGAAACAGCGCCTCCACGCCGATCGCTTTTGCAAGCGTGTGCAAATGCTGCATGAGATGAAAACAGCTGTCAAACAAAATCTTCATAAAACTGTCACATTTCGATCAATCGAATGCTTGCACGCAATTGCAAAATTGTGCAGATTATCCATCAAGGGTGGAGTGCGCCGGTGTCGCAGAAATTATTCGTCAGTGCTCAGGAAGTGGCGGAAAAAGCAGGCGTTTCGCGCTCTGCGGTTTCCCGCACGTTTACATCCGGCGCCAGCGTTTCGCCGAAAACGCGGCAAAAGGTCCTCGATGCCGCTGACGCGCTCGGCTACCATGTCAACCATCTTGCCCGCGGCCTGATGCGCAACGAAAGCGGTATCGTCTGCCTGATCGTCTCGGAGATCGGCACGCCCTATCGGTCGGCGCTGTTGCGCGCACTGACGCAGCAGTTGCAGAATTCCGGCAAGGTCGCGATGCTGATCAACACCGACCGGTCGGATGGCAGCGCCGATCTGGCGCTCCGCCAGGCTATCCGCTACCGGGCCGACGCATCGATCATCCTGTCCGGCCTGCCGGACAAGTCGATCACCGATCTCTGTCTGAAGAACGGCCAGCGGCTGGTGCTGATCAATCGTGATGACGACAGGGAAGGCCCGCTGAAAATCAATCTCGATGATGCGGATGCGGCGGCGCGTATCGCCACGGCATTCGTGCGGGCCGGTTGCAGCAAACTGGCCTTTGCCAATTCGCAGGCGGGCACCCCGAGCCTGATGGCCCGTGAGCACGGCTTCGTCGCCGCTGCCAAGGCTATGGGTCTCGATGTGATGGTCGAGCGGTTTGGTCATACCGGGTACGAAAGCGGCCGGGCTGTCGCCCAGCAGCTTCTGACCCGCAAGGAGCGCCCGGACGCGGTGTTCTGTGCCACGGACCTGCTCGCCTGCGGCTTCATGGATGCCGCACGGCACCAGTTTTCAATGTCCGTGCCGGATCAGATCTGCGTGGCGGGTTTTGATGATATCGAACAGGCGTCCTGGTCATCCTATGGGCTGACCACATTCGCGCAGCCAGTGGATATGACGGCGCGCGAGGCCGTGTCCTGGCTGGTATCGGAGACGGCGGAATCCGAGAACCATACGGTGCGCCTGCATGCCGATCTGGTGTGGCGAACCTCCATCCGGGGCGGTTGAGTCCCATGGGCAGTGCGCTGAAAAAAACATCGAAAAAATCGGCGACATTTCTATCTGAACTGGCGCCTTTTACCGGCACGCTGTTCAATGAGAGAATGCGCGAGCAGTTTGCCGCCCTTTGCTACCGTATCGGCGGAGACGGCGGCATGTTCGAGGTGCTGTTGGTGACCAGCCGCGAAAGCGGCCGCTGGATTATTCCGAAGGGCTGGCCGATGGCCGGCAAGAAGCCGCACGAGGTTGCTGCGATCGAAGCCTTCGAAGAGGCCGGCGTGCGCGGCAAGGCGAAGAAAAAGCCGTTCGGATATTTCACCTATCTGAAAATGTTCGACAATGGCCAACGCGCGCCCTGCTGTGTTCAGGTCCATCTGCTCGATGTCAGCGAAAGCTGTGATGTGTTTCGCGAGAAGGGTCAGCGGCTCAGCGAATGGGTGTCCTGTGTCGAGGCGGCCCGGCGTGTTCGCGAGCCGGAGTTGAAAGGGCTTTTGCTATCGATGCAACGGGCTGTCACCGTAAAGCCATCCCGAATACGCGCTAAGTCTCAATTAATCCGCGGTATTCACTCTCCCGATCACGCATGACCGCGATGAATTCAGTGAATGCTTGCAACTGCGCCTAGCCAAACCGCTCCATGGCGAAATCCGCGGGGGCAACGTTATAGGCAGGCGTGGCATTAGGGTTCAGGCGGCTGGTTTTCGATAGTGCCACGCTGCTGTTGTTGACCATTGTCAGGGTCAATAACAGAGCGGCGCCCAGAACGAACCCAAATGCAAGATAGGAAAATTTTGCGAGCATGTTAGAGACTCCTGTTTGCTCAGCGATTGCAATGCTGCACGGTGAGAAAAGTTCCTGCCAGGAATGCAAAAAACAATCTTACGCCTTTTCCCGCGTTCTTCGAAGTGGGCATGTGCAATTTCCTGCAAGCGGCCTGCCGTTTAACGCGGATCTGGACCATGCGGCCAGCGCATGGGTGGCCTGAGGATTTGGCGCTGTTCCTCCATAATCGGGAGGCTTATATACAGGTCATCAAAACGACAACGGCGCCAGTGAATGGCTGCCGGGCTCGGAAAGCCCTAGAAAGGGGATCATCATGAACGTAGCACGCTCTTTCAACAATTGGCGCAAGTACCGTCAGACGGTCACCGAACTGGGCCGTATGACCTCCCGCGAACTGCGCGATCTCGGCATTGACCGTGCCGACATCGAAAGCATCGCCCGCGCCTCGGTTGCTCGCTAATACCTGACATACCGCCTCCAGCGAAGTTTACAAAAACGCCCGTTGCCTTGCAGCGGGCGTTTTTACGTTTGACGTTATCGACGAAGGGATGGTGGGCCGCGCTCATCTGAAAGTTGACAAACGGCGCTCCGATTTGTCATTCGCGTTCACACATGGTTGTGCCAATCTGCCTGCAATCTGATTCCGGGGGGCAAGAGATTGGAACATGCTTTCTTGCGGCGGGCGGCATTGTCGCGGCCCGATGTGAATGTCGAGGATGCCGCGAGCCTTTTTGCCGTGCACTATGGTCTGTCGGGACCGATCGCCGAACTCGGCAGCCAGCAGGACCGCAATTATTGCGTTGACGCGGCAAGCGGCCGTTTCGTCCTGAAAATCTGCCGTGCCGACTATGCGACTATCGAGCTTGAAGCGCAGAACGCCGCATTGCGCCATATCGCCGGCAAGGCCGCCGCGCCCCGCGTGCCGAAAGTGTTTGCCGCCGGCAATGGCGCCGACATCGTGTTCGTCACGGTGCGCGGTGAGGATTATCAGATCCGCCTGCTCGACTATATCGAGGGCCAGCCCCTGACGCGGCGCAAACATCTGCCGGGGGTGACGGTTGCGGCGCTCGGCGCGCTGGGCGGCCGGTTGGCGCTGGCACTTGCCGATTTTACGCATCCGGGCCTGTCGCGGGATTTGCAGTGGGATCTGCGAAACGCCGAACCTGCCGTCAACCATCTCCTGTCAGCGGTGAAGGATGTGGAGCGCAGGCAGCGTATCAGCCGGGCGATGGATGCAGCCATGCGCCGGCTTGACGGCCTGAAGTCTGAATTGAGGCAGCAGGCGATCCACCATGACGTCACTGACGATAATGTCGTCTGCCTGCCCAATGATAGTGGCCAGTTAATGCCGGATGGCGTGATCGACTTCGGCGATGTCATCAATGGCTGGATTGCCGCAGATCTCGCGGTCACTTGTGCCTCACTTTTGCATCATGCTGATGGTGACCCCTTCATGATCCTGCCTGCGATCAAGGCGTTCCACGATGTCTTCCCGCTCAACCAAGCGGAACTGCGCGCGCTTTGGCCCTTGATCGTCGCACGCGCCGCCGTTCTGGTGGCAAGCAGCGAGCAGCAACTCGCGCTCGACCCGGACAATGGCTATGTCAGCGGCAATATCGACCATGAACGTCAGATATTCGAGGTCGCTGTTTCTGTGCCTTCAGCCCTCATGGAAATCGCCATCCTGCAAGCTGTCGGCCAAATGGGTGATCGGGGCGCTGCAATCGGCGGCGAGCGGCTATTGCCGGAGCTCGACTTATCTAAAATCGCAGTGATCGCACTGGATACGCAAAGCGATCTGCTCGATGGCGTTGCGTGGCCGCAGCCAGGGCTCGAGAACCAGCTGCTTTCGGCAGCGTCTCGGGACAATGCTTTTGTCTCGACCCGTTACGGCGAATACCGACTGACCCAGACCGTGCTGCGTTCACCGCAGCCTGCGCAAACATACGCTTTGCATGTCGATCTGCTTTTGCCCGCAGGCACCAGCATCTCTGCGCCTTTCGGCGGCATTCTGAAATCCATCGATGATGGACTGATACTGCTGGGGCGGGATGCCGCGTTGCATGTGAGTGGCATCAAAGCCGTGCCAGGCCCGGACGATTTCATCCATCCTGGCCAGCCGCTTGGCCTTGTCGCCGGAACATCCGGTGAAAACGGAGTGCTGCGCGTCCAGCTCTGCTGCGAAAAGGATATCGTGCCACCGCCATTCGTCTCGCCCGTTCAGGCTGCGGCATGGACGGTTCTATGCCCATCACCGGCAAAGCTCCTCGGATTCGACTGTGACGCGCCAGCGCCCCAGAGTGCATCGCTGCTAACCCGCCGCCAGAGCCATTTTGCCAGGCCGCAGAAGAATTATTACGAGACGCCGCCGCAGATCGAACGCGGCTTGCGTGAACATATGGTCGATGTCGAGGGGCGTGCCTATCTCGACATGGTCAACAATGTCAGCATTCTTGGCCACGGCCATCCCCGTCTCGCCGATGCCGTGCACCGGCAGTGGCAGCGGCTGAATACCAATTCCCGGTTCCACTACGCCGCCGTCGCGGAATTTTCCGAACGGCTGGCCGATCTTGCGCCGCAGGGGCTCGATACGGTGTTCCTGGTCAATAGCGGCTCGGAGGCCAACGACCTGGCGCTCCGGCTCGCTTGGGCCGCCAGCGGCGCGCGCAATATGCTGTGCCTGCTGGAAGGCTATCACGGTTGGTCGGTTGCCAGCGATGCGGTCTCCACCTCGATTGCGGACAATCCGCAGGCGCTGACCACCCGGCCGGACTGGGTGCACCCGGTGATGTCGCCCAATACCTATCGCGGCCCGTTTCGCGGGGACGGATCGACCGCCGCCTATATCGACGCCGTCATGCCGGCGCTGGAAAAACTGGACCGGGACAGCAAGGGGCTGGCCGGGTTCATCTGCGAATGCGTCTATGGCAATGCCGGCGGCATTCCCCTCCCTCCAGGTTATCTCACGGAGATCTACGCGATGGTCCGGGCGCGCGGCGGTGTCTGTATCGCCGATGAAGTCCAGGTCGGTTACGGCCGTCTCGGTCATCACTTCTGGGGTTTTGAAGAGCAGGGCGTGATCCCCGATATCATCACCGTCGCCAAGGGCATGGGCAACGGCCACCCGCTCGGCGCCGTCATCACCACCAGAGCGATCGCCGATGCGCTGGAGAAGGAGGGCTACTTCTTCTCGTCGGCCGGCGGCAGTCCGGTCAGCTCCGTCGTCGGCATGACGGTGCTGGATATCATGCGCGATGAGAAGCTGCAGGAGAACGCCCGCGTCGTCGGTGATCACCTGAAACGCCGTCTGCAGGCGCTGGAGCAGCGGTTTCCGATTGTCGGCGCCGTGCACGGCATGGGCCTCTATCTCGGGCTGGAATTCGTGCGTGACCGCGAAACGCTGTCGCCCGCGACCGGCGAAACAGCCGCGATCTGCGACCGGCTGCTGCAACTCGGCGTCATCATGCAGCCGACCGGCGATCATCTCAACGTCTTGAAGATCAAGCCGCCGCTTTGCCTGTCGCGCGAGAGTGCCGATTTCTTCGCCGACATGCTGGAGCGTGTGCTGTCGGACGGATGGTGAGGAAATATTCCTACCCCTGTTGAATTGCGTGGCCGGATCGGCTTAGCTCGCGGCACATTCTTTGTGGCAAGCAGTGAGTAGCATCATGACGCAGACCGCCGATATCATCATCCTCAATGCTCGTGTTCTGACGCTGGATGAGGATAGGCCGCGCGCCGAAGCGGTGGCGTTGGCCGCCGGCCATATCCTGGCCGTTGGCACAGAAGCGCAGATGGAGCCGTTTCGAGGCGCTGCCACACAGGTGATCGATGCCGCAGGCGGCACGGTGCTACCGGGTTTCTCCGAAAATCATATGCACCTGTTTTCAGGCGCTGCCGAGCTCGATCATCTTCAGCTTGCCGGCGTGAGCGGACTGGCGGCGCTGACCGAAGCCGTGCGGGCTTATGCTGCGACGCGCAGTGAAGAAAAGGTATTGTTCGCGCAAGGCACCGACTACACGATCCTTGGCGACGCGGAACGGCTGACGCGCCATCATCTCGATGCGATCCTTGCACACCAGCCGCTGGTTCTGTTTGCGCCCGATCATCACACCGCTTGGGCCAATACAAGGGCGCTCGAACTGGTTGATATGCTGCATGGAGCCGAACTGGGGCCGGGCAATGAAGTGGTCGTAGGCGCAGATGGCCTCGCGACCGGGGAACTGCGCGAGATGGAGGCGTTCAGTCCGTTGCAGGCGGCAGGCGGATTTGATCGCTATCGCCTCGGCCTGTCGACCGGCGGCGAGCCCGATCCCTATCCGAACGAGGCGGAATGGGCGCAGGATATTGCCGTGATGCGGCGCGGTCTCGACTATTGCTCCCGGCACGGTATTACCACTATCCAGAACATGGACGGCAATCTCTACCAGCTGCAGCTGCTGGCGGCGATCGAGAAGCAGGACGGCAGCCTGCCGTGCCGGGTGATCATCCCCTTCCATTTCAAGAATTTCATGTCGCTCGACATGCTCGAAAAGGCCTCTGAGCTGGCCCGGCGCTTCAACAGCGACTGGCTGTCATCCGGCGTGGTCAAGGTGTTCTATGACGGCGTTCTCGATAGCTGGACTGCGGTGATGGTGGAGCCTTACGCCGACAAGCCGGGCGATTGCGGTGAGGGTCTCTTTACGCCTGAAACGTTCCGGGAGGTTGCTGTCGAAGCGGATCGGCGTGGACTGCAGATCGCCGTTCACGCGATCGGCGATGGCGCGGTGCGGGCGGTGCTCGACGGCTACGAGGCCGCGCGCGCGCGGAATGGCACCCGTGACAGCCGCCACCGGATCGAGCATATTGAAGTGGTGCATCCCGACGACATCGCCCGGTTTGCCGAGCTCGGTGTCATCGCCTCGATGCAGCCGCCGCATCCGCCGGGCTGCGCCGGCGTGCCGCTGGAACCCACCGTATCACGGATCGGCCGGGATCGCTGGCCGCTCAGCTATGCCTGGCGCACGCTCAAGGATGCCGGGGCGCATATCTGCTTTGCCTCCGACTGGCCGGTATCGCCGATCGATCCGATCATCGGGATCGAGGCGGCCGTCACGCGGGAACGCTGGGCAGAGAGTGATCCGGATCAATCCTTCTCGCTGATGGAAGCGCTCAATGCCTATTGTGTCGAAGGCGCCTACGCGGAGTTCAAAGAAGATCGCAAGGGCAGGATTAAGGAAGGGTATCTTGCCGATATCGTCGTGTTGAACGGCGATATCGAGGCTGTGGCTCCCAGCGAGTTGCAGATGATTAAGCCCACCACCACAATTTGCGGCGGACGGATCAGTTTCTCGACCCGGTAATATTTTGATCAAAATATTAAGAATCCAGTTGTCAACGCGAAGCCGCTGTGGTCACCTAGCGCAAAGCCGAAAAGGCGGGAACAGCTTCATGCAACGGGTAGTGGGCCGCATATGGCGGAATTGAACGCGGTCGAAATCCGCCAGGTTTCTAAGATATTCGGCTTTGGCGAGTTTGCGTTCGCCGCCGTCGACAACACATCGGTATCGATCCGCCAGAACGAGTTCTTCACGCTTCTGGGACCTTCCGGTTGCGGCAAGACCACGCTGCTGCGGCTGATTGCCGGGTTCGAATATCCGACATCCGGCGAAATCCTGTTAAACGGCGAGAACATCGCCGCCATGCCGCCGTTCAAGCGGCCGATCAATACGGTTTTCCAAAGCTATGCCCTGTTTCCGCATATGACGGTGGCGGAAAATATCGGCTTCGGCCTCACCATGCTCGGTAAACCGAAGCAGGAAATTAAGAGCCGCGTCGATGCCATGCTGAAGCTGGTGCGCATGGAAGCGCTTGCCGGCCGCCGCACGAGCCAGATTTCCGGTGGCCAGCAGCAGCGTGTTGCACTCGCGCGTGCCCTTGCGCCCCAGCCGAAGGTTCTGCTGCTCGACGAGCCGCTGTCGGCGCTCGATTACAAGCTGCGCAAGGACATGCAGATCGAGTTGAAGCGGCTGCAGGCGGAAACCGGCATCACCTTCATTTTCGTCACCCATGACCAGGAAGAAGCGCTGACCATGTCGGATCGCATCGCCGTGATGTCGTCGGGCAAGATCCTGCAGGTCGGCAATCCGAGAGAGATTTATGATGCGCCGGCGGATCGCTTCGTTGCCGACTTCATCGGCGAGACCAATTTTTTGAAAGGCCGGATTGGCTCGGTCGTGAACGGCGTTGCGGATGTCGACACTTCGGTCGCTGGCCGCATTTCGGCAACGGTGCCACAGGATTTCCATGCCGAGGGCGAAGTGACCGTGGTTCTACGGCCGGAGCATGCAACGCTCTGCCCGCCCGATCAGCCGGCCGCGTGCCAGATGAGCGGCACGCTTGAAAATGTCGTCTATTTCGGCACGGATACGCACTACCACGTCCGCCTATCCGACGGCGAGACGGTGTTTACGCTGCGAGAGCAGAACAAGCCCCTGCAGGCCGCCCGGTTTTCCGCAGGTGACAGGGTTGGCATCGCGCTTGAAGCCAACGCTGCCAGGGTCTTGAGGAACTGAGATGACAGACGCAGCGGGGACGATCGAGGCAGAGCAAAGCAAGGACATCCGCAAGCGGTGGCTGCTTTCACTTCCCGCCCTCCTGATCATCCTGCTGGCCGCAACCGGCCCGCTCCTGATCGTTCTCCTTTATTCGTTCCTGGCACCCGGCCCCTATGGCGACGTGCAATGGGCCCCGTCGCTCGAAGGCTGGATCGGCGTCTTCCTCGAGAAGGACATCTTCGACGAGACGTTGTCGCTTGCGAGCGCCCATATCTCGATCTTCATGCGCTCCGTTGGCTTGTCGCTCGTCACCACCATCCTGACCTTGCTGGTCGGTTTTCCGACGGCCTATTTCATTGCCACGCGCCCCGAAAAGACCCGCGAACTGTGGCTCTTCCTGATCACCATCCCGTTCTGGACCAATCTTCTCATTCGTACCTTCGCCATCCTCGAAGTCATCCGCAACGAGGGACTGATCAACGGCCTGCTGATAAAAACCGGCCTGATTGCAAAGCCGATCCAGATGCTGTTCACCGACGGCGCGATCCTGACCGGCATGGTCTATGTCTATTTGCCGCTGATGGTGCTGCCACTCTATGCCAGCATGGAAAAACTGGATTTCCGCCTGGTCGAGGCAGGCTATGATCTCTACGCGACCCCGTTCCGCGTGCTGCGGAAAATCATCATCCCGCTGGTCAAGCCCGGCATCATCGCCGGCTCCATCCTGGTCTTCATCCCCGCCCTCGGTGCCTATGTCACGCCCAGCATTCTGGGCGGCGGCAAGAACATGATGCTCGGAAACCTGATCGAGCTGCAGTTCGGCCAGGGCCGCAACTGGCCGCTCGGATCGGCGCTGTCGATCACGCTGATGCTGATCGTCATGGTGGCGCTGCTGGTCTATGTCCGCAATGCCGGATCGCAAGGGAGCCGTCATGGCTAGGGCATTCTCCATCCGCCGTCAGCGCGGTTTTACCGCAATTGCCGTGGCCTGCTTCTTTGCACTCTATCTTCCGATCGGTGTTCTGGTTTTCTATTCGTTCAACGCGGGCGAATCCCTTGCCTCCTTCGATGGGATTTCGCTGCGCTGGTTCGCCAAGGCGTTCCAGAACCAGCAGGTGATCGACGCGTCCATCCGGTCGCTACAGATCGCCTCGGTTGCGGCGGTCGTTGCAACGATCGCGGCCACCATGGCGGCGCTGGCGACGACGCGCACGGAGCCCTATCGCGGCCTGACCCTGAAATATGCCTTCATCAACCAGCCGCTGATGATCCCTGAAATCGTCACGGCGGTTGCGCTTCTGATCTTCTTTGCCCGCATCAAGATCTGGACCGGATATTCCGGCCTCGGCTACCTGATTGCCGCCCATACGGCGTTCTGCATTCCGTTTGCCTATCTGCCGATCCGGGCGCGGCTGGAGAATATGGATCTGACGCTGGAGAAGGCCGCGGCCGATCTCTATGCAACGCCATGGAACGCCTTCCGCTACGTCACCCTGCCATTGCTTTGGCCGGGCATCCTTGCCGGCTTCATGCTGGCCTTCGTGATTTCGCTGGATGATGTGGTCATTACCGAATTCGTCAAATCGGCCGGCCAGGATACGCTTCCGACCTACATGCTCGGCCAGATCCGCCGCTCGATTACGCCGGAAATGAACGCGATCTCGACGCTGTTCCTGCTCCTGTCGATCGGTGTCGTCACCGTCTTCTTCATCGTCAATAGAAAACGTGTCTAACAAGAGGGAAAAGGGAACAGCATCATGAAACGGATCACCACGATCATGGCCGCAACGGCCGCGCTTTTCGCCACGACAGGCCTTGCCCGGGCAGAAGGTGAACTCAACATCTACAACTGGGGCAACTATACCAGCCCCGAGATGATCAAGAAATTCGAAGACCAGTACAAGGTCAAGGTAACGATCACCGACTATGATTCCAACGACACGGCGCTCGCCAAGGTCCGCCAGGGTGGCTCCGGCTTCGACATGGTCGTGCCGTCGCAGAACTATATTCCGATCTGGATTTCGGAGGGTCTTTTCCTCGAGACCGACCCGGGCAAAATGGAGAATTTCAGCCACGTTGCCAAGGAATGGCAGAATCCCGAGTTCGATCCGGGCCGCAAATATACCGTTCCGTGGGCGATGGGCATCGTCGGTACCGTCGTCAACACCGACGTCTACAAGGGTGACATCAACACCTGGGGCATCATCTTCAACACGCCGGACGAGCTGAAGGGCAAGGTCAACGTCGTTCCGGAAATGACCGACGTCATCGACGCGGCCGTGCTCTATAACGGCGGCAAGAAGTGCACGGGCGATCTCGCCATCCTCAAGAAGGTTCGTGACACGCTTGTCGCCGCCAAGCCGAACTGGGTAGCGATGGAATACGGCACGATCCAGAAGATGGGATCGGGCGATTTTGCCGCCTCCAGCGACTGGAACGGTTCTGCCTTCCGTCAGCGTCTGGCGAACCCTGCGATCAAATTCGGCTATCCGAAGGAAGGCTACGTCAACTGGAGCGACAATCTCGCTGTTCTCAAAGATGCCAAGAACGTCGAAAATGCCAAGCTCTTCCAGAATTTCATGATGGATCCGGCCAATGCCGGCATGAATTCCGGCTTCCATCGTTATGCGAATGGTATCGCCGGCTCGGGCGAATTCATGCCGGCTGACATGAAGGGCGCACCTGAAATCGACATCCCGGCCGAGTTTGCCTCGGTCGGCGTCCCTTCGCAGACCTGCCCGCCGGAAGTTCAGGAGCTCTACACCAAGATCTGGACCGAGCTGCAGAAGTAACCCGTTCCAACCGCACCCCGCTGGTCGCAGTGGGGTGCGTTTTCATTTCCTGACGCTGGATGTTTCCATGAAAACCGTCTTCTCGCCCCGCCATCTCGGCCATGCCAACCAGCTTGAACTGGTGGCTGGTGCCATCGTTCCCGGTTTTGAACTGACTTCGCGCGCCGAGTACGTCTCGGGGCGGATCAAGACAGTCGGGCTGGGGCCGATCCTGCCGCCGCAGGAGCACGACCTGACGACGGCTGCGCGCATCCATCGCAAGGATTATCTCGATTTCCTGCCGACGATCTGGGATCGCTGGACGGCGGAAGGACGCACCGGCACTGCGCTTCCCTTCACCTGGCCGACACGCGGCCTGCGTGGCGACGTGCCGCCGGAATTCATCGACGGGCTGCTGGGCTATTATTCCTTCGATGCCGGCTGCGGCATCGTCGAAGGCTCGTGGGACGCCATCAAATCCTCGCATGACGTGGCGCTGACGGCGGCTGGCCTTGTCCAGGACGGCGAACGCTCTGCCTTCGCGCTCTGCCGCCCGCCCGGCCATCACGCCGGCGCCGGCTTCATGGGCGGTTATTGCTATATCAACAACGCTGCGGTGGCGGCGCAATCGTTTCGCGACAACGGTGCCAAGCGCGTCTCGATCCTCGATGTCGATTATCACCATGGCAACGGCACACAGGAAATCTTCTATTCCCGCTCCGACGTGCAGGTGATCAATCTGCATGCCGATCCGAAGCAGGAATATCCCTATTTCCTAGGCCATGCCGATGAACGTGGAAAAGGCGAGGGCGAGGGCTACAATCTCAACTACCCCATGCGTTTCGGTACGGATTGGGACCGCTGGTGCCAGGCGCTGGAAGATGCCTGCGCCAAGCTGGTTGCCTACAATCCGGACGTCGTGGTGATCTCGCTCGGTGTCGATACATTCGAGAAGGACCCAATCAGCCAGTTCAAGCTGAAGACCGAGGATTTTCCGAAGATCGGCGAGCGGATCGCCCGGCTGAACCTGCCGACATTGTTCGTCATGGAAGGCGGCTATGCCGTCGCCGAAATCGGTGTCAACGCTGTCAGCGTGCTGACCGGCTTCGAGGGC
Organism: Rhizobium sp. Root1334; assembly: GCF_001426665.1. Taxonomy (GTDB): domain Bacteria; phylum Pseudomonadota; class Alphaproteobacteria; order Rhizobiales; family Rhizobiaceae; genus Pararhizobium. Next base: position 26,509 of record NZ_LMEY01000009.1, read on the forward strand.
AATTGATCGTGACATCAAATCCGGTTGTGACCCTGGGCGTCGTCCAGTTCGCCTGCACGGATGATCTTGCGGAAAATCTCGCCACCGCCACCCGGCTGATCCGGCAGGCGGAGAGCGTTGGCGCCAATATCGTGCTGGTCCAGGAGCTGTTTGAAGGCCTGTATTTCTGCCAGACGCAGGATCCCGTTCATTTTGCCCGGGCGCATCCGCTGGCCTGCCATCCGGTCATTGCGCCGATGCTGGCTTTGGCGCGCGAACTTGGCATCGTCTTGCCGGTGTCCTTCTTCGAGAAGAAAAACCAGGCCTTCTACAACAGCGTCGCCATGATCGATGCCAGCGGTGACATCCTCGGAATCTACCGGAAATCCCATATCCCCGACGGTCCGGGCTATAGCGAAAAATTCTATTTCCGTCCGGGCGATACCGGTTTCAAGGTCTGGCCGACGCGTTTCGGTGTGATCGGCGTCGGCATCTGCTGGGACCAGTGGTTTCCGGAAGCTGCTCGTGCAATGGCGCTGATGGGCGCCGAACTCATCCTTTATCCGACCGCCATCGGTTCGGAACCGGCGCGGCCCGATCTCGATACGATGGAACACTGGCGCATGGTGATGCGCGGCCACGCGGCTGCCAACATGATGCCGGTCGCCGCCGCCAACCGCATCGGCGCGGAAACGATTAGCGGCCAGTCGCAATCTTATTACGGCTCATCATTCATCGCCGGTCCCGACGGCCAGCTAGCTGCGAGCGCCGGGCGTGATGGTGAAGAGGTGCTGATCGCCCGTTTCGACCGGCAGCAGCTTGCCGATAATCGCGCAGCCTGGGGCATTTTCCGTGATCGCCGCCCGGAACTTTACGGCGTGCTGGCGACCGCCGATGGAGGAGACAGGACATGACGGAGTTCAGACGCTCGGACGTCAGGCTTAGCAACTGGCGGACAGCCCCCTTTTCAAAATGGGCCTTCCAGAATGTCAGCGAGGTCGTTCCTTCGGCCGTCATCAGGGCCAAGGGCCCGGGCGAAAACGGGGCTTGCCTTGATCTCGCCGCTTTCGAAGATCTGCAGGTCGCGGCAGCCGATGGCACGCCGCAATCGCTCAAGGCGTTTTTGACCGCGAGCGAGACCGACGAATTTTTGGTGATGCGCGACGGACGGATCATTGCCGAATGGTCGGCGGATCATTCCAGCCCCTCCCGTCCGCACATCATCTTTTCCGTGTCGAAATCCCTGACGGCGCTGCTTGCCGGGATTCTGGCAGGCAAGGGGTTGCTCTCCTTCGAAAAGCTGGTGATTGACTATGTCCCCGAAGTCGCCGGGTCAGCCTATGCGGATGCGACGGTGCAGCAATTGTTCGACATGGAGATCAGCGTCGATTTTGTCGAGGACTATCTCGATACATCCGGCGGGTTCGACCGTTACCGGCGGGCGACCGGTTGGAACCCCGACCGTCCAGAGAGCCCCGCACCTGATTTGCTGGGTTTCATCTGCAGCATCGGCAAGGGTGGCTGGCAACATGGCGAAAAGCATGCCTATCGCTCCCCCGATACCGACCTTGCCGGCATCGTGCTGGAACGGGCCGCGAATGGCCGGCTGGCGGACCTGCTGAGCGAGCACCTGTGGCAGCCGATGGGTGCCGGTTCGAATGCGATGATCACGGTTGATCGCGCCGGCACGGCGCGTGCCGCGGGCGGCATGTCGGCAACGGCGCGGGATCTTGCCTTGACTGGCGAACTTGTCTGCCAGAAAGGTGCTGGCCTGCTCCCGGCGGCATTCGTTGACGATCTATGGACCGGTGGCAGCCGGGATGCGTGGAAGAATGGCGATCAGGCAAGCCTGTTTCCGGGCGGTAGTTACCGCAACTACTGGTACGAGACCGGACAGGGCGAGCTTGCCGCCATCGGCATTCACGGCCAGTGGATCTGGGTCGATCCGGCAACCGCGACCGTGATTGTTAAATTGTCGTCGCAGACATTGCCTGTCGACGCTGAACTGGACCAGGCCATCGTTTCGATGCTGCGTACGGTTTCCCGCGCAATGCTCTAAATTGCCGCGGTTGCTGCGTCTTCGTTAGTCGCCGCAGCAACCGGCCAGCGGATCAGTGCTTCAGCCCCGGTGGCCGTCAGGCCATAGACGCCGTGGTCGATGCGCTCGAACCAGCCATAGACATTGCCGCGCAGGATCGTTGCTGCCGAGGGGGTGATTGCCTTCAGGTCCCTTGGCCGCAAAGGGCCGGCTTGGAGCGCTGCGGCGCAGGCCAGCGCCTGTTGCCGGTAGGCCGTCATGATCGGCGAGCGGGTGCTGCCGCCAAGGGCCGGGTCGCCCTTGCGCTTCTTGTGTTCGGTGACAAGGCGGGATCGTTTGCGGGGATTCTTGCGCGGCATCAGCGCCTGCGGGCTGACGATAACATCGACCGTGCCGTTGTCGGCAACGCTGAGCATGCCGAATCCAAGCCGCCGGCAGAGATTGCGGTAGCGGCCATCGCTTTCGCGGCCCTTGCCCTTGGCCGAGACACGCGCTGCGATCCACACTTCATCACTGGCCGCAGCCCTGTCTACGGCCTGCAGCATCAGTTCCAGATTGAAGCTCAGCTTGAGTTCGCAGATGACCACCACCGGCGGCTCGTCCGGGCTCAATCCTACTAGGTCACACCCGGCGATCTCGCCTTTGACGCTGTAGCCAGCGGCTTCGAGAAAGCCCTTGATCGGCAGATAGAGCGCGGTCTCCAAATCATGTCCTCACATCATCCTCTGCACGGTCTTGCCGTGATTTGTCGGCGAGATCAATGAAATGATGGTCATGTGCAGGGCTGGCGCTGCCGGGTCTAGTTCATTCCGGCAACGGAAAGAACGACGATCTCCTCTTCGCGGTCCGCCACTGCGAACTCCACCGTGTCGCCCGGTGCGGCATCTTCGAGTGCGCGGGCAAGTGGCGATGTCCATGCGATTGCCCCGGCTGATGGATCCGCCTCGTCCTCTCCGACAATGCGGATATCTTTGACCGCCCCACCGCGCCCGATGGAGACATGCGTTCCAAACTTAACCGTTCCCGGCTCGGAGAGGGGCTCCATGACCTCCATGCTGGCCCGGCGCGCCTCCCAATAGCGCAGATCGCGCTTGAGGGCAGCGCGTAACTCGCTGTCGCTGGTTGCCGCTGTCTGCTGCATAAGCGCCGCAACCATCTGTTCGATCTGCCGGGCACCGTTGGGCGTGACGAGGTTGCGAGCCGTGCTGATGGATCGTTCTGGAACGGGCGGCGGCGGGGCGTCGTCGATTTCCTTGGTGAATGCGCGGCTCATCGGTATCTCCTCCATACCAACATATACCACGCTTTTCGCGCTCATTTATGCCCCAACTGCCGGGTGCGCATTCGAAATGGCAAACCGATCACACTTTCTTCTTCAGCTTCGTATGCCGGTCCCGGATAATATGGTCGACCTTTCCGGCAAGCGCATGGTCCGGATCACTTTCGGCCGCTTGCCTTAAAAGCTCGGTCAAACGCCTGAGTTCTTTCTCGTCGAGATGTTCGATGCCCATGAAACGGTTTTCGGCTTCGCTGGTGAGAATCAGTTCGTCGAGCTTTGCCTGAACGGCCTTGCCGTCGCGGTTCTGCGAATTTTGCAGCACAAAAACCATCAGGAAGGTGATGATCGTCGTGCCCGTGTTGACCACCAGCTGCCAGGTTTCCGAGAAGCCGAACAGCGGGCCGGTGACCGCCCAGATAACGATACCCGCCACGGCAATCACGAAGGTTGCGGGTTTGCCGGTCAGTTGTGCGACCCCGCCGGAAAATCTTGAAAAGAGACTGGGTTTTTCGGACATGGTTTCCTCCATAAGGTCGCGCCACGTCCTAAAGTCCCGGCAGCAACGGAAGTTCCTGCCGGGTTGCACACGCCAGCGAAAATCAGCGGATTCGCCCGGGAAACGGTGTTCCGCGCCGGTGCGTCACACTGCCGAATTGCTCAAACGGCTTTCAGCCTCCTCCCAGCTGCCGGTCATCCGCAAGCTCGGTGATTGGCTTTCGTCATGGGAGGCCCAGCGCAGCGGCAGCGCGTCCGGCCGCCGGCTGATGCGGCGCGGCGTAAAGCGCCATAGGCGCTCGGCACCCTCGAATGCCGCAATTTCGGGCGAATCCACAATGACATGAGCATCGCCGGACAGCTGCAACAAATCGCCGGTCTCGAAATCAGCGAAAACCAGACCAGCCTTTCCATTGGCGAGGATATTGCCGAGTGTGTTGAAGAACAGGTTGCCGGCAAAATCCGGGATGGTCAGTACGCCGTCGCTGCCAACCCGGACAAAGCCGGGCTTTCCGCCACGGTGCGAGACATCCGCCTGCCGCTCACCGTTTTCAAACGCCGCATAGGTCGCGACGAAAAACGTGTCGGCTGCCGCAATCATCTGCCGGGCGCCGGCGTCGAACGCATTCAATACGATGGGCTTGACGGCAGAGCTTTGCGCAGGATCGCGAACGAAGCGGTAGTCACGCAGCTGAATGTATTTCGGACAGTTGCCATAGGACTGGTCGACGTCCACATCGAACCCAAGCGGCCCGGACCGGTGGATGATTCCGTTCAGCCGGTTGCGGCGGCGGGTGTGCAGTTCGATACCGAGCATGCCGATCGCTGCCCCGTCATCCATTCCGGTGTTCGCCGGATCGTCGTGCTCACGGTCCAGGCGGACGTTCAGTGTGTACGGGTCTGGGCTTTGCAGAAAGCCCGGATTGGCCGCCCGTATTGTCGCCCACACATCTCCTTCGCTATCCACCGTGCCGAGCACGATGAACGGCAGTTGCGGATAGAAGGCGCGGTGCTGGTCGATCAGATGATCGCGCAGCACCCGCCGGCCGAGCTCTTCCATACGCTCGCCAACACCTGCCTGATCTTGCAGCACCCGTTCGCCCGCATGCCAGGGTGACGGCTGATCTGTCGTGTGAAGAGCGAACATCTGTTGATCCTTTGATATCTGGCCGGTAAACCGCCGGGAAATCCGGAGGCCTGTTCAGGCAGCCTCCGGAATACCGATTGCGGTCTTCTGGAAGGCAACAAAGCCAGGAAGCGCTTCTATGCGCCTTAGCCAAGCATTGACGTTGGCGTAGGCGCCCCGATCGACATTGCCCTCCGGCGCGCGGTCGATGTAGCTGTAAAGCGCGACATCGGCGATAGTCGGATGACCGCCAGCAATCCATTGGCGGCCCTCAAGAGCGGCCTCGATGCGCTGCAGGATGACGTGGGCGCGTGCAATGACCTCGTCGGCATTGAAGGGGGCACCGAAGACGGTGACAAGCCGTGCGGCACCGGGGCCATAGGCAATTTCGCCAGCGGCTACCGACAGCCAGCGTTGCACGGAGGCAGCCCTTGCCGGATCTTCCGGCAACCAGTTCTTCGCTCCGTTCTTCTTGGCGAGATAGACAAGGATGGCATTGGAATCGGGGATGATAGTACCTTCATCGTCCAGCACCGGCAGTTGTCCGAACGGATTGAGTTTGAGGAAGTCCGGAGCCTTGTGGGCACGGGCAGCAAGATCGACTTCGACCAGCTCCACATCAAGCCCAAGCAGCGAGAGGAACAGCCGGGCGCGATGCGCGTGGCCGGACAAAGGGTGATAGTAAAGTTTCATCGTTGCTCTCCAAGTGGCGTTGATCGCCCCGGAGCAAGATGGTTATTTCCTCACAGCAACAGAAGTACGATAAAAGACAAGATATCATTCCAGTTTGTGGAATAATCAGGCGGAGATGGCAGTGGACAGACTTCAATCCATGCGGGTTCTGGTAAAGGTTGCCGATACGGGCAGCTTCGCGCAGGCTGCGCGTGTGCTCAACATGAGCCCTCCGGCCGTCACCCGGGCCATTGCCTATCTCGAAGACCTGACGGGTGCGCGGCTCTTTCTGCGCTCAACGCGATCGGTGAAGCTGACCGCGCCCGGCAGCCGCTATGTCGAGGATTGCCGCCGTATCCTTGCCGATATCGATGAGGCCGAAGCTTCGGCTGGGGGCTCGCATGCGACGCCCTCCGGCCTGCTGACGGTCACGGCACCTGTCCTCTTCGGCCAAATCTATGTCATGCCAGTCATGACATCGTTTCTGACCCTGCATCCGGCCGTCAACGGACGCGCCCTTCTGCTCGACCGCGTCGTCAATCTGTTGGAAGAGGGCATTGATGTTGCATTACGCATCGGGCAATTGCCGGATTCAGGATACCACGCCATCAAGGTCGGCAGCGTGCGGCGGGTCGTCTGCGGCGCTCCGTCTTATTTTAAGGATCACCCGGTGCCACAGGTTCCCGCCGACCTCGCGGGGCACACCATCATCGCCAATACCGGTTCGTCCGCGCCGCAGGACTGGCGTTTCGTGGACGGGGAAAAGAGCCGCGTGACGCTGCGTCCGCGATTGTTCTGCAACACCGTGGATGCCTCGATCTCTGCCGCGCTCAGCGGTTGGGGCCTGACCAGCGCGCTGTCCTATCAGGTGGCATCGGCGGTGAGTGACAGAAGGCTCAATATAGTGCTGGCCGACTATGAGGAACCGCCTATTCCCATCCATGTGATGCACGCTGAGGGCCGCCACATCTCGGCCAAGACGCGGGCTTTCGTGGACTTTCTGGTCGCACACTTAAGGGATAATCGGAACCTGCAAGCGGCGGCGTCTTTGATGGAGAGTTAAAGCGCTGCAGTTGACAGTGGCCACATTTCGAATTACGACTGACGAAAATCTAAATTCATCATTCGTAATTCGAAAGTGTTTCATTATGGACGGCAACACGGATAGTCCGGATATTGCGCGGCAGGAAAATATAACGCGGATTCTGGAGGCGGCGGAACGGCTGTTTAGGCACTATGGCTACGCCAAGACCAACGTCGCCGATATTGCGCGCGATCTCGGCATGTCGCCGGCCAACATCTATCGCTTCTTTGCCTCGAAAACCGAAATCCATCAGGCGATCTGCGGCCGCATGCTCGCTGGTAGTTATCAGCAAGCCTATGAAATCTCGCAATTGCCGATCAGCGCGGCGGACCGTCTGCGCCGCTACCTGTATGCCGAGTATCAGCTGATCGTCACCGCGATGCTCGATCATGAAAAGGTGCACGAGATGGTCGTCGTCGCCATTGAGCGAGACTGGCACGTGATCGAAAAACACATCGACCGTATGCACGAACTGCTGGAAGAGATCATCCGCCAGGGTATCGCCGCCGGCGAATTTGCCGAACAGGATCCTGCGGTTGCCGCCCGGTCCTTCGGGGCCGCCACGGTGGTCATGTGCCATCCGCAAATGGTGGCGCAATGTCTCTCCAAGCCAAACCGGGCGACGCCCGACGAAATTACCGAATTTGCAATTAATGCCTTGAGATGAACGCGGCCGCCAAGGCCCGCTCCCACGCTTCATTTTTGATCAGGAGTGCGAACATGCTTTCGCCGAGCAATACCTATATTCGCCTGTCTGCCATTTCGATCGTGTCGGCCGCAGTGCTGGCCCTGTCCGGCTGTTCTGAAGAAAAAGCCGAGACCAGGCAGATCGTGCGCCCGGTGAAAGTGGTCGAGATCGCCGCCATCGATACGTCGCGCACGCTCAGCTATTCCGGCACGGTGCGCGCCCGCACCGAAATGAACCTCGGCTTCCGCGTCAACGGCAAGATCACTGAACGCCTCGTCGATATCGGCCAGCGGGTCAAATCGGGCGATCTGCTCGCCCGTATTGACCCGTCCGACTACGAGCTTGCTCTGACCAGTGCGAAAGCAAGCCTTGATGCCACTGAGCGGCAGGTCGAGACGGCGGAACTGGCGCGGGTGCGTGCCGAACAGCTGTTTGCCAAGAATGTTTCGCCGAAATCGCAGCTCGAACAGACAACGCTCAGCTACAATCAGGCCGTCGCCACGCGTGACTCGGCCCGCTCGGCGCTCGACCAAGCGAAAAACCAGGTCAGCTATACCAACCTGAAGTCCGACCAGAACGGCATTGTTACCACTGTCAGTGCCGATATCGGCCAGGTCGTCGGCTCGGGAACACCTGTTGTCAGTGTCGCTGTCGATGGCGAAAAGGAAGTGCTGGTCGCCATACCTGAGACGGATATCGCCCAGTTCAAGCCCGGCAAGACCGTGACAGTCGGCTTCTGGTCGGATGCCTCCTTGATGCTGCAGGGCAAGGTGCGGGAGGTGGCCGGCAGCGCCGAGCCACAGTCACGGACATTTGCCGTGCGTATCAGCCTGCCGAATGATCAAAACGTGCTTCTCGGCATGACCGCCGGCATCATTGCCGCCGCTTCCAACGTCCAGCAGTTCGTCACCATCCCTCTAAGCGCGCTTGCGAGGAAGGGGGGCGAACCGATCGTCTGGACCGTCGATCGCACCGCCGAGACCGTGCATTCCCGCCCGGTCGAGGTTGCCGATTTTACCGGCGACGGTGTGCGGATTGCCGAGGGATTGAAGCCCGGCGATGTCGTGGTCGCCGCAGGCACGCAGTTCATGACCGAAGGCCTGAAAGTGAAGGTCGGCGACGACGTCGCGCAGCAATCGGCCGCCACAGAACACACGCAACTCGTGCGCTGACCCAGATCCATCGAAAGCGGAATAACGCCGATGACCTCCTCCGACCACAAGCAGTCCTTCAACCTGTCGCGCTGGGCAATCGGCCATCCGAGCATCGCCCGCTTCCTTTTCGGCCTCATCCTGATCACAGGCGTTCTTGGCCTGATGCGCATGGGCCAGAAGGAAGATCCAGATTTCACCTTCCGCGTCATGGTCGTGCAGGCCATCTGGCCGGGCGCGTCGATCCAGGACATGGAGGATCAGGTCGTCAACAAGATCGAGCGCAAGCTGCAGGAAACCCCGCATCTCGATTTCGTCCGCTCTTATACCCGCGCCGGCAGTGCCATCATCACCCTGCAGGTTAAGGGGGATACCAATGCAGCTGAGGTGGCCGATGCTTTCTATCAGGTACGAAAAAAGGTTGGCGATATCGCCAATGAATTGCCGCAGGGCCTGCTCGGCCCCTACTTCAACGACGAGTTCGGCGACACCTTCGTCACCCTGCATTCGCTGAGCGGCGAGGGCTACAGCTATCCGGAGCTGAAGAAGTTCGCCATCCAGGCGCGCGACATGCTGCTGACGACCCCGGGTGTCGAAAAGGCCGTGATTATCGGCGATCAGCCGCAGAAGATCTACATCGACATCTCGTCTGCCGTATTGGCATCGCGCGGGCTGACGCTGGCCGATGTGCAGAACGCTATCAAGGGGCAAAACAATGTCGAACCGGCGGGCTCCGTCGATACCGGCACGCGCTCCGTGCGGATCTCGGTCGAGGGTGGGGTAACCCAGCCGTCCGATATCCGCGAACTGCGGCTGCGCTCCGGTAATGAGGTTACGCGGCTCGGCGATATCGCCACGGTCTCCTCAGGTCTGGAAGACCCTTATCAGCGCAAATACCGTTTCAACGGCGAAGACAGCGTCCAGATCGGCGTGGTCATGGCCAAGGGCTACAAGGTGACCGATGTCGGCGCAGCCGTCGAGGAAACCTACAAGCGGTTTGAAACAGCACTTCCCTATGGTGTGAAGGTCGACCAGATTGCCGACCAGCCGGAAGTGGTCACCGAGGCCGTCGGTGAATTCATGAAGGCGCTCGGCGAAGCGCTGGTGATCGTGCTGGTCGTCTCCTTCCTGTCGATCGGCTGGCGCTCGGGCCTGTTGATTGCCATCGCCATTCCGCTCGTTCTCGCCGCCACCTTCGCCATCATGTATGAGCTCGGCATCGACCTGCAGCGTATTTCGCTGGGCGCGCTGATCATTGCGCTCGGGCTTCTGGTTGATGATGCGATGATCGTCGTCGAACTGATGGAGCGCAAACTGGAAGAGGGGCTCGACAAGCTCGATGCCGCCAGCTTTGCCTATTCCTCGACCGCATTTCCGATGCTGACCGGCACACTGATCACCACGGCAGGCTTCATTCCCGTCGGCTTTGCAGCTTCGACGGCCGGTGAATATGTCCGCTCGTTGTTCTACGTCGTCGGCATTGCGCTGGTCGTTTCCTGGTTCGTGGCGGTCTATTTCACGCCCTGGCTTGGCTATATGATCCTCAAGCAGCGCGCCCATGCCGGAGAGCATCACGATGTCTTCGATACGCGCTTCTATCGCCGCCTGCGCGCAACCGTTGGCTGGGCGGTGCGCCACCGCATCATCGTTCTGTCCCTGACGCTCGTCACCTTCATGATAAGCCTCTGGGCGTTCCAGTTCATTCCGAAGAACTTCTTCCCGCAGTCGTCGCGCCCTGAAATTCTTGTCGATCTCTGGCTGCCGGAAGGCACCAGCATCAAGGAAGTCGAAACCCAGGCCAAGGTGCTGGAAGCCAGGATCATGGACGACAGCGACAAGAAATTTATCGCCACCTATATCGGCGAGGGTGCGCCGCGCTTCTTCCTGCCGCTCGATCAGCAGCTGCGCAATCCGAATTTCGCCCAGCTGCTTGTCATGGCCAATGACGAGCCGGCCCGTGAACGGCTGATCGTCAAGCTGCGGACCATTCTGGCCGAGGATTTTCCGGCGATCCGCAGCAAGGTCGACCGCCTGTTCCTTGGGCCCCCGACCGGCTGGCCTGTCCAGATGCGCGTCACCGGGCAGGACCGCGCCGAGGTTCGCCGGATCGCCGATCAGGTGAAGGCGAAGTTTGCCGAAAACCCTGAGCTTGGCGCCATCCACGACGATTGGCTGGAGCCGGTTCCGGCGATGAAGCTGGTGATCGATCAGGACCGCGCCCGTGCGCTCGGCGTCTCCTCGCAGCGCATCCGCCAGATGCTGCAGGCGACGATGAGCGGCGCGCCGCTCGACGATTTCCGTGACGGCGAGGAAACGGTCTCTATCGTTGCCCGCGAGCAGGAAAGCAGCCGCCATCTGCTGACGGCCGTGCACTCGATCTATGTTCCAACCGATTTCGGCAGTTACGTGCCGCTGGCGCAGGTCGCCAAGGTCGTGCCTGTTCTCGAACAGGGTGTCGAGTGGCGTCGCAACCGCCTGCCGACGATTACCGTGCGCGGCACGCTTCCCGATGGCGTGCAGCCAAACGATGTCGCCATGAAGATGTATGCGGACTTGAAGCCGCTGCGCGACAGCCTTGCGCCCGGTTACTCCGTCGAGATCCAGGGCGGTGCAGAGGATGCAGCCGAAAGCCAGCAGTCGATCGCCGACAAGGCGCCGGTCATGCTGGCCGTCATCGTCGTGCTTCTGATGATCCAGCTGCAGCATTTCGGCAAGGCGATGCTGGTTCTGGCAACCGGCCCGCTCGGCATCATCGGTGCGGCCGCTGCATTGCTCATCAGCGGCGCGCCGTTCGGTTTCGTCGCCATCCTCGGCGTCATCGCGCTGCTCGGTATCATCATGCGCAACTCGATCATCCTCGTCGACCAGATCGACCAGGATATTGCGGCTGGCATGGAACGGACGGAAGCGATCGTCGGTTCGGCCGTGCGACGCTTCCGGCCGATCGTGCTGACGGCGATGACGGCGGTGCTGGCGCTGATCCCGATCTCACGCGGCGTTTTCTGGGGGCCGCTCGCCTATGCGATGATGGGCGGCATCCTGGTGGCAACCGTGCTGACCATCCTCGTCCTTCCGGCCGGCTATGCGCTATTCTTCGGCAAGCAGCCGAAGAGCAAGGTTTCTGAGCCGGAGCCGGCAGGCAGTGAAGTGGAGGAGACTGTAGCATATCCGGCCGCGATCGCAGCGGAATAATCTTCCCCAGGGTGAAGAATGCTGGCAGCTGGCGTTGCGTGCGCCACATCCTGCAATGCAGGCCGAGGGCAGGGGAGTCGTATTGAAACGATTTAGAGTGCAGCGAGCCATCTGCTACGCGCATAGCGCATGGCTGCCCTGCAAAACTCTGCCTACAATTTAAGCTGAATCAATGTATATTAAAACCATCGAAGCAATGCACCTCCTCCCGCAGAGCTTCGATATGTAAGCGACCTCACTCCTCCTCCCAGAGGGCGCTTGCGGAATGGCAACACTCCTCCTCCCAGTTGCCATTCGGTTCTATTCGAAAGCCTGCCGCACCTCCTCCCGCGGCAGGCTTTTTCGATTCTGGGCCTGTCTTTCCTCGTCTTCATGCAAACACAAAAAAACCGCCGCGAAGCATGACCTCGCGACGGCTGAGACAATTTAGGCGTTACGATCAGCGCAGCGGCGGAGCGTAGACGAGGCCGCCATTGTTCCAGAGATTGTTCAGGCCGCGCTCGATCTTCAGCGGACTGTCCTTGCCGAGATGCCGCTCGAACACTTCGCCATAGTTGCCAACGGCGGAGATCGCCTGGAAAGCCCATTTCGGATCGAGGCCAAAATTCTTCGAAATCGCGCCGTCTGCACCGAGGAAGCGCTTCTGCGCCACAGTGCCGTCTTCAGCGGTCTTGGCTGCATTTTCCTTGGTGATACCGAGTTCTTCCGCCTCAATCATCGCAAACAGGGTCCAGCGAACGATCTTGAACCACTGCTCGTCGCCTTGGCGAACGGCCGGTCCGAGCGGCTCCTTGGAGATGACCTCGGGCAGCACCATGTAGTTGTCGGGATCGGTCAGCGTCAGACGCTGGGCGTAAAGTGCCGAAGCATCCGTTGAATAGACGTCGCAACGGCCCGTTCCGAAAGCCTGCACAGTCTGATCGGGCTTTTCGAAGGCGATCACATTGTATTGGATGCTGTTGGCGCTGAAATAGTCAGCCATGTTCTGTTCGGTGGTGGTGCCGGTCTCGGTGCAGACCGAAGCGCCCGACAGTTCCTTGGCGCTCTTTACGCCGAGATCCTTGCGGATCATGAAGGCCTGGCCGTCATAATAGTTGGCGCCGACGAAGCTCATGCCAAGATCGGTGTCGCGCGACAGTGTCCAGGTGGTTTGCCGCGACAGAAGATCGACTTCGCCCGATTGCAGGGCAGCGAAACGCTCCTTGGTCGATAGCGGCACATACTGCACCTTGCTGGAATCACCGAGCGTCGCTGCCGCAACCGCGCGGCAGAAATCGACGTCGAAGCCTGCCCATTCACCCTTGTCGTTCGGGCTCGAAAAGCCGAGCACGCCCTGGCTGACGCCACAGCGCAGTGCGCCGCGTTCGCGGGCAATGTCCAGCGTGCCTGCCTGCGCTGCCGTGCCTGCCAGCGTCGCTGCGGCAAACAATGCGAAGATTGCTGATTTCATAATTGTATCCTCCTCCGGTTTTTAGTCACACGTATCCCGTCCGGGCAGCGCCAAACGCTGCCAAGCTCTTTCATGTTCGTTCCCTGGTATTTGCCGGGGCTATCAGCCCCGGGCCGTGACCGCCTCGAAAGTTTCCTCGAGTACGGAAAGCAGATGGTCCGCATCCCGTTTCGAGAAGATCATCGGCGGGCGCATTTTCAGCACGTTGTCATGTGGCCCTTCGGTGCCCATCAGCACGCCGCGTTGCCGCGCGCCGTTCGAGACCGCACGGGCGAAATCCGTCGCTGGCGCCTTGGTCTTGCGATCGGTCACCAGCTCGATGCCAAGGAAAAGCCCCATGCCGCGCACGTCGCCGATCACCTCGTAACGTTGCTGCATCGCCCGGAAACCGGCCATTAGGTAATTGCCGATCTCCAGCGCATTGCCGCGCAAGTCTTGGCCCTCGATCACGTCGAGCACGGCGAGACCAACAGCGCAGGAAACCGGGTTGCCGCCGAACGTGTTGAAATATTCCATGCCGTTGTTGAAGCTATCGGCAATCTCGCGGCTGGTTACGACAGCCGCCAGCGGATGGCCGTCACCGATCGGCTTGCCCATGGTGACGATGTCGGGCACGACACCCTGTTCCTCGAAGGCCCACCAGTGCCTGCCCACCCGGCCGAAGCCGACCTGAACCTCGTCGGCAATGCAGACACCACCGGCGTCGCGCACTATGCGGTAGACGTCCTTGAGGTAACCTTCCGGCAGGAATACTTGGCCGGCAACGCTTGGGATCGACTCGGCGATGAAGAATCCTGGACCTTCACCCTTTGCCTGCATCTCAGCGATCAGTTCGGCAACGCTTTCGGCATAGCGCTTGCCGTGCTCCTCAATCGCCCAATCGGCGGGGGCGCGGTAGCTGTCGGGGACGGCGGCCACATGGACATGCGGCTTCTTTTCCTTGCCGCCCTTGCGGCGGAACTTGTAGGGGCTGATCTCGATCAGTTCCTGCGTCGTGCCGTGATAGGCCCAGTCGAGCACGATGGCGTTTTCGCGGCCGGTATGAGCCCGCATCATCCGGAGCGCCAGACTGTTGGCTTCCGAACCGCTGTTGACGAACCCGGCGACGGTCAGTTCCTTCGGCAGGGTCGCGGTCAGCCGCTCGGCATAGGCAACGATATTGTCATGAAGGTAACGCGTATTGGTGTTCAGCGTCGCCGCCTGCCGCGCCATCGCTTCAACCACCGCCGGATGCGCATGGCCGATATGGCAGACATTGTTGAAGCAATCGAGATAGGCGCGGCCGCTGTCGTCGATCAGCCAGACGCCGTCGCCGCGCACGAACTTGATCGGCTTGTCGTAGGAAATCGATAGGTTGGGGACCAGAAGCTTCTTGCGCAGCTTGACGATCTCCTCATGCGATCGCCCGGTCTTTTCGTAAAATTCAGGGGCAATGCCGGCAAAGGCATTGGCATGCGGGAAAAGCTCGGCCCAGACATCGAGATAACGCTCTTCGCCGACGCCGAGGATTTCCGTGGCGGACAGCCGGGTGTCGATGGACAGTTGCAGATGCAGGTGGGGCGCCCAGCCTCCGTTTTCCGCAGGAGCACCCATCTGTCCAACCAGCGCACCGGCGTCCAGGCGGTCGCCCGCCTTCAAACGCCCGAGCGCTTCATGGGCAAGATGGCCCCAGAGGCTGATGAAGGCCGGGCAGCCCTCGGGTTCATGGCGGAGCGCAATCAGGCAGCCGTAACCGAGCGGATCCGGCTCGATCTCGACACTGACGACCGTGGCAGCGATCGGCGTGTAGAGCCTGGTGCCTGCAGCCATGAACAGGTCGAGGCCAAGGTGGCGTATGCGGCGGGTGTTTTCGATCAGCCGCGATACGAACATGTCGCCGGAATAGACGGTACGCGCCTCGCCCCAGGGGCCGATGCCGAGATCGACGCCATGGACTGCGCAATAGGCTTCCCAGATCGCCTGCGCCTCATCCGGCTGCTCGCCGGCCGACTTGACCGTCATCGGATGCTGCGGATCGCCATAGGGGACGAGCGCGGCGGGATAGGTCGCGGCCGGGCGGGAGAGCAAGGAATGAAACGTCTTCCGGTTCGCGTTGATCCAGGCGGTGACGGCGCGCGTGCCGGGCGTTGCCTCAAAACCGCAGGCCTGCCGCAGGATCGCGGTGGCGAACTGCCGGTTCATCGCATCAAGCTTGCGCAACAGCGTCCAGGCCGGCTTTTCGCTGATGGCGAGGTAGGGATTGCCGCCGGTATGGGCGTGGCGCGAGGCCGAGATCGTCACGGAGGTGACGAGCCGCATGGCGATGAGGTCGAAAAGAAGATCGATTTCCTCTTCGAGCAGCGGATATTCGGCATGGAAACCCCGCGCGATATCCGCGGCAGCGCCGATCGGATCAGCATGGTCGAGCCCGGCATAGGCGGCAGCGATCGCCACTTCGGCAATGATGGGTGCATAGAGCGCGTCGCCAAGATCGATCAGACCGGCGATCCGGTCATGATCGTCATCAGCAACCAGCACGTTCCAGTCATTGGCATCGTTGTGAATGACCGTCGAACGCAGTTTTGGCAGTTTCGGCTCAACCGCTGTTTCGAAACGGGCAAGGAACCGCTCCAGCAGTGCGCGGTCATCGGCGCTGGCAATATGCTGCAGACGCCCGGCGGAGCGTCCAGCATTGCGAATGTTCCAGTCGAGATCGCGCAACGCGCCCGGATGCATGAAGCCCTGCAGGGCGGTATCGAAGCGACCGAGCAGGCGCCCGAGTGACGTCAGCGCCTCTTCGCTGCGGCCGGACTGCGCCAGCGGCGTACCCGGCATCCAGCCGACGAGGCGCAGCAGGTGGCGCACGCCATGGACACTGGTTGTTTCGCCAAGGTTCGCGCCGGAAACCGTCGGGCGGATATGCGGCACGGGCAGATCGGGCGCGTGTTCGCCGACATGGCTCAGAAGCGCTGTCTGGAAGTCGCTTTCGACCGGCGGTTCGGCGGCATTGACGATCTTGAGGATGTAGATCCCACCGGTGCTGGCCGTCACCTTGAAATTCTGGTCGCGCTCGCTGTCGAGCGGCGACAGCGAGCCGTCGAGGCTATAGTGCTCGGCCAGCAGGCGCTGCGCGTCTTCGATGGAAAAATCCGGGGTGGTCTTCAGCATGTCGGTCATGGCGGTTCCTTGTCTGCCCCGCAGATTTGCACGGGTGGTCAAACCATGCACCCGGCAATATGCCGGTTGCACCGGCATTATGTTTATAATAACCGTCATCTTGTCGGCACTTTGAAAGGCGCAAACTCATGCAGGATACAGACGCGATCGACCGCACGATCTTGAGCATCCTGTCGCGCGAAGCCCGTATCCCGATGAAGTCGCTTGCCGGCCGCATCGGCCTGTCCAGAAGCGCCACGACCGAGCGCGTAAACCGGCTGGAAAAGGCCGGGATCATTCGTGGTTATCGGGCCGATATCGGCCAGCTCGACGAGGGGCAGGTGCATGCCTTCCTGCTTTTGACGCTGAAGAAGACGCCCTCCATCGGCGTGCTCGACCGGCTGGCGGGCTTCTCCTCCGTGCGCAAGGTATCGTCGGTCAGCGGCCAGCTCGATCTTGTCGTCGAAGTGGAGGTGGGATCGATCAATGCCTTGAACGAACTCAGGAACGAAGTGGCGACGATGGAGAATGTCGATGACCTGACGACATCGATCGTGCTTCGTCGCGATATCGAACGCAGCTGAGCCGCGCTTGACTTTGCTGCAGATGCTCACACAATGACGTGCATGCCAAACCTGCGAAATCTCGAGCGTTTTGCCCTGTTTGTCGTCTGAATAGCGGTGCTTTTCACCGGGCGCCCCCCCATTCTACTCAAAGCTGTTCCCCGAAAAATTTGAAAGTCTTTCGTTTGCCGCGTCGAAATGGATGGCTAGCGATCCGCAGCGCGAAAACGCACAATCAAGAAACCGTGAATGAGACATCCGGCGTGCCGTAATGGTAGCCGGATACTGATCGGGCAGGGGCCCTGACAAGTCATGATGGCTTGAAGATCGGTACAGTGTGGTTGGTTGCCAGAGGAGAAGGCGGCCAGTCAGTGGCATGCGCCGGGAATGGATTTTTCCGGCCAAGGGAGGAAATATGTTTGAACGGCTCTTCAAGCTGAGTGAGCACAATACGACGATCCGCACCGAACTGGTCGCGGGCGTCACGACATTTCTCACGATGTCGTACATCATCTTCGTCAATCCGGATATTCTGTCGACCACCGGCATGGACCGCGACGCCATCTTCGTCGCCACCTGTCTCGCCGCAGCGCTCGGTTCGATGATCATGGCGCTGGTCGCCAATTGGCCGATCGGCATGGCGCCTGGCATGGGCCTGAATGCCTTCTTCGCCTTCACAGTCGTTGCCGCCCTCGGCTTCACCTGGCAGCAGGCGCTCGGCGCCGTCTTCATCTCGGGCCTGATCTTCCTCTTCCTGACCGTGACGGGGATCCGCAGTTGGCTGATTCAGGGCATTCCGCATTCGCTGCGGAGTGCGATCGCCACCGGTATCGGCCTTTTCCTCGGCATCATCGCCCTTAAGAATGCCGGTATCGTCGTCGATAATCCGGCAACGCTGGTCGGCCTCGGCAGCCTCAAGGCCACCGGTCCGCTGCTGGCGATCTTCGGCTTCTTCGTCATTGCGGTGCTCGATGCCCTGAAAATTCGCGGTGCGATCCTGATCGGTATTCTTGCCGTCACCGTGCTGTCATGGATCACCGGCGTCAGCCAGTTCCAGGGTGTCGTTTCGATGCCGCCCAGCATGGCCCCGACCTTCCTGCAACTCGATATCGTCGGTGCACTGCATGGTGGCCTGGTCCATGTCATCCTCGTCTTCGTTCTGGTTGAAGTGTTCGATGCGACGGGCACGCTGATCGGTGTCGCCAAGCGGGCCAACCTCATCCAGGAAGGCAAACCCAGCCGCCTCGGCCGCGCGCTTCTGGCAGACAGCACCGCCATCGTCGCCGGTTCGCTGATGGGTACCAGCAGCACCACGGCCTATGTCGAAAGCGCATCCGGCGTGCAGGCTGGCGGCCGTACTGGTCTGACTGCTCTGGTCATCGCCGTGTTGTTCCTCGCCTCGCTGTTCATCTCGCCGCTGGCTGCCTCGGTGCCCACGTATGCAACAGCCCCGGCTCTGCTCTATGTCGCCGGCCTGATGATGCGCGAACTGACTGAAGTCGATTGGGAAGACCTGACCGAAGCCGCACCGGCAGCGCTGACAGCCCTTGCCATGCCCTTCACCTACTCGATCGCCAACGGCCTCGCCTTCGGCTTCATCAGCTATGTCGTCCTGAAAGCTTTCACTGGCAAATGGCGCGCCATCCACCCGGCCACTTTCATCGTCGCGGCTCTGTTCGTCATCCGCTTCGCGTTCTTCGCGGAGTGAGTGCCACAACGAGGCGGCGAACAGCCGTCTCGTTTCAAGCGATCTGAATATAGTGCGGGCCGCATCCATCGCGGCCCGTTTTTATATGGCAAGTTTGCTCTACCGCCGGTGGTTCAGGGGCGCTTTCATTGATCGACCCTATTTCGGCCATGAGGTGCAAGAGAGGTTCGTCCGGATTGTGGATAGCGCCCGGCAGGTCCCGGCCAGGAGTGCTTCCTGGTGGACAGGATGATAAACGAAATCGCAAGGGTGATGCGATCGGAGATTTCGGATGGACCAGCGTGCTTATTCAATCGTGGCTCAAACGCCTTCTATAGAAGACTATCTGCATCTTCGTTCCGTGGCGGGGCTGAGCCCGTTCTCGCAAGAGGCAGCTGGCAAGGGGTTGGCGGGCACCGTTTTTTCCGCATTGGTTTTGTTCGAAGGCTCAACGATTGGGATGGGACGACTGATCGGGGATGGCGGTTGTTTCTTCCAGGTCGTGGACATTGCCGTTCATCCCGAACATCAGGGGCGCGGGCTTGGAAAGATGATCATGAAAGCCATTATGGGGTATATCGAAAACGAGCTTCCTGTTTCCGCCTATGTCAGTCTGATCGCGGATGTGCCGGCAAATACGCTCTATGAAAAGTTCGGCTTCAAGGAAACTGCTCCAAGGTCTCTCGGCATGGCGTATCGCGTCGTGCGTTAGGATGAGCAGAAATGGCGCGTGCGTTACAGCGTTCAGTCATCTGCCATGGCCGCCAGAACAATAAATAATGCCAGAGGCCCGGCGCCGGTTCCCGGCCGCCGGGCTTCGCACCCACCGATTTCGTGCCCTGCGCGTCAGTGCCTCATTGCCAGTCAGCCATCTCATACAACGGCCGGATTTCGATCTCGCTCGGCCCCGGCATCGGGTTGGGGCAGCGCTTGACCCAGGCAACGGCCTCCTCCATGTCCTTGACGTCCCAGAGCCAGAAGCCGGCCACCAGTTCGCGGGCTTCGGCGAACGGTCCATCAATGACGGTGCGGCGAGATCCATCGAAGGCAACGCGCTTTCCCGCCGAGGAAGGTTTGAGGCCGTCCGCGTCGCGCAGGATGCCGGCATCGCGCAGTTCGTCGTTGAACTTGCCCATCGCCTCCATCATCGCATTCGTCTCGGCTGTTGGGAAAAAGCCCTTTTCGCTGTCTTCGGTCGCTTTCACGAGCACCATCACACGCATCGTCTATCTCCTTGTTAGAACCGGCCTCAATGGCCGGTCATCCTAACGACGAACGGGCTTTTCGGAAATCGACATCGTCCCGCAGAATTTCTTGCCGGTCGAAAGTAAGCGTGGCTGGCCTTTTCTAACAGTGCTGGGAAGCGCTTAGCAGACCAAAAACGGTGCCTCGTAAAAATGCTCCTCCAGATTGATACCATCGCCGGCGCGGTCGACGACGGCGAAGTCGGAGACCCCATCGAGCGGTGTCAGGATACCGTGCCAGACGTTGCGGCCGATATTGACGCCCTGTCCAGGTGCCGTCTTGAAGGCGATCGGTTCGCCCGGGCCATCCGGGGTCTCTTCGGCGACAACCACAAGAAAAGGATGTTCGCTGAGTGGTATGAATGCCTGGCTGCCGAACGGGTGCCGTTCCACCATGCCGAGTTCAAGCGGCAGCGGATAAGGCTCGCCGCGCAGCAGGCTGATCATCGGGCGGGCCTTTTCGCCGGTCGTCTCAATCTTGGCGAGATCATGATAACGCACACATTTACCTGCGTTGATCGGGAAATTGTGGGCGCCCTCGGTTTCCAGAACCTCACCGAAGGGGGCGAAGGCCTCGCGGGTCAATGGCCGGATATGGATCGTCTTCATCATCTCCCCCTCAGTTCGGCAGCATGTCGGTCAGACGCAGCAGCGCGATCCGCTCGACCTGACGGCAGGCCGTTTGAAATTCTGCCTGCCAGTCATTGCCGATGCGGCGTTGGAAGGCCGCCAGGATGTCGCTCTTGTCGAGGCCGCGCACGGCGATGATGAAGGGAAAGCCGAAGGTTTTGACATAACGGCCATTGAGCGTGTTGAACTGTTCGCGCTCAGCGTCTGTCAGAGCATCGAGGCCAGCGGATGCCTGTTCGCTGGTCGAGCTTTCGGTCAGGCGCTTGGCCTGCGCCAATTTCCCGGCGAGATCCGGGTGGGCGTTGAGCACCGCCAACCGCTCCGTTTCGCTGGCACCACGGAAGACGGCAGCCAATGCGGCATGCAGACCGATGGCGGTATCGTTGGCCGCTCCCAACTCGCCCGCAAAGGCGCGCCGGGCGATCCAGTCCGAATGTTCGAAGACGCCGCCGAAGCGGGCAATGAAGGTCTCTTCCGAAAGACGCGACGGGCGGCTGTCATTCGCCTTGAAGGGAAAGGTCTTAGCCCAATGATCGGCGATATCGATGCGCCGGGCGAGCCAGACCTGGTCATGGCTCTTCACGTAATCGATGAACCGGGCAAGGGCTGCGGCGCGTCCCGGCCGTCCAACAAGGCGGCAATGCAGGCCGATATTCATCATCTTTGGCGCCCCTTCAGCACCCTCTGCATAGAGCACGTCGAATGTGTCCTTCAGATAGCTGAAGAACTGGTCGCCGCTGTTGAACCCTTGGGGGGTGGCAAAGCGCATGTCGTTGGTATCGAGCGTGTAAGGAATGACCAGCTGGGGCTTGCCGCCATGCTCATGCCAGTAGGGCAGGTCGTCGGCATAGCTATCGGAGACATAGGCAAAGCCACCTTCCTCACTGATGAGATCGACCGTGTTTTCCGAACAGCGGCCGGTATACCAGCCGCGTGGCCGCTCACCGGTCACCAGCGTGTGCAAGCGGATTGCCTCGGCGATCTGCTTGCGTTCCTCGGCCGGGTCCATGTCCTTGTGCTCGACCCATTTCAGCCCGTGCGAGGCGATTTCCCAGCCAGCACTCTGCATGGCTGCCACCTGTTCCGGGGAGCGTTTCAGGGCGGTTGCGACACCATAGACGGTGACGGGGACATCACGCTCGGTCAAAAGCCGGTGCAGCCGCCAAAAACCGGCGCGGGCACCGTATTCATAGATCGATTCCATGTTCCAGTGGCGCTGTCCCGTCCATGCGCTAGCACCGACGATTTCCGACAGGAAGG
Organism: Rhizobium sp. Root1334; assembly: GCF_001426665.1. Taxonomy (GTDB): domain Bacteria; phylum Pseudomonadota; class Alphaproteobacteria; order Rhizobiales; family Rhizobiaceae; genus Pararhizobium. The sequence continues at coordinate 48,182 of NZ_LMEY01000009.1, forward strand.
CCTCCGAGGCGATGTCGCCATGCAACACGCAGTTTTCGCCACCCTCTTCGTAGTTGACGACGAACTGCACGGCGATGTGGGCACCGTCCGGCCAGGCAGCGTTTGGTGCGGTGGCGCCATAGCCCTGGAGATCGCGTGGATATCGCATGAAATCATTCCTCCCAAAACGTTCGATTGGCCGATTTCTAACCGCAAATCGCACGCGCCATTCCCCCTCAAAATTTTGAAAGTCTCGAACGATCCGCCCGCTACTACAGGGAAGTGGAATGACGGATAGTGGCCGAATGAATGCAGTCTTCGGGAGGTGAAACGCATGCAATCTGGAACAGCCGGCCGGCTGACGACCCACGTGCTCGACACGGCGCTTGGCAAGCCTGCCGAGAACCTGCGCATCGATCTCTTCCGCATCGACGGCGAGCGCGCCGTAGAGATCGGCTCGACCCGCACCAATGATGACGGCCGCTGCGATGCGCCGCTGCTCAGCGGCGATGCCATGAAGCCCGGGACCTATGAGCTGCGCTTTTACGCCGGCGATTATCTCGGCCAGACGGATGGCGAGATCGCATTTCTTAACATCATCCCCATTCGCTTCGGCATCGCGGATGTGTCGGCGCACTATCATGTGCCGCTGTTGCTGTCGCCCTACAGCTATTCGACCTATCGCGGGAGCTAAGCCATGACCGTCCAGATCCGCAGCTCCATCCGCTTCCTGCTCAATCATCGTCAGGTCGAGCTCTCCGCCGTCTCGGCGGTTCAGACTCTGCTCGATTTCCTGCGGCTTGACCGCAATCTGCGCGGCACCAAGGAAGGCTGCGCCGAAGGCGACTGTGGTGCCTGCACCGTACTGGTTGGCCGCCTGCTGGATGGCCGCCTGAAGTATGAATCGGTCAACGCCTGCATCCGGTTCGTCGGCTCGCTTGACGGCTGCCATATCGTGACGGTGGATTCGCTCGCCGTGCCGGGCGGCCCGCTGCATCCGGTGCAGCAGGCCATGGTCGATACGCACGCTTCGCAATGCGGCTTCTGCACGCCCGGCTTCGTGATGTCGCTCTATGGGCTGTGGATGGAAAACCCGAAGCCGTCGGTCGCGGAGATCGAGAAGGCGCTGCAGGGCAATCTCTGTCGCTGCACGGGCTATGCCGCCATCCTGCGCGCCGCCGAGGCAGTCTCGGTGATCGGCGACCTCGACCGTGATCCGCTGGTTGCGGAACGCGCTAAGATTGTCGAGAAGCTGGAAGCGTTGAAGGACGGCAAGCGCGTCGAGATCGGTGAAGGCTCCGAGCGTTTCCTGCTGCCGGCTTCGGTCGATGATCTCGCCGAAATCTATGAGGCGGAGCCGAAAGCCCGCATCGTCGCCGGTTCCACCGATGTCGGTCTGTGGGTGACGAAGTTCATGCGCGATATCGCGCCGGTCGTGCATCTCAGCCATCTCGACGAGTTGCGCCGCATTGCCGTCGATGAGGCCGGCATCACCTTTGGCGCCGGTGTCAGCTACACCGAATCCTTTCCGCTGATCGCAAAACATTTCCCTCAGCTCATCGAGTTGTGGAACCGAATCGGCGGCCAGCAGGTGCGCAACATGGGTACGATCGGCGGCAACATCGCCAACGGTTCGCCGATCGGCGATACGCCGCCGGCGCTGATCGCGCTCGGTGCGTCCGTCGTGCTGCGCAAGGGCAAGATTAGCCGCTCTGTGCCGCTCGAAAGCTTCTTCATCGAATATGGCAAACAGGACCGCCAACCTGGTGAATTTGTTGAGGCCGTGCGCATTCCATTCCTGAACGAAAACGCCCTTTACGCTGTCTACAAGATCACCAAGCGGCTGGACGAGGACATTTCCGCCGTCTGTGGCGCCTTCCGCCTGACCTTCGATGAGAATGGCGAAATCTCCGATGCCGTGATCGCCTATGGCGGCATGGCCGGAACGCCGAAGCGGGCCGACAATGCCGAAGCGGCGTTAATCGGAGCGGATTGGACGGAAGCCACCGTAGAAGCTGCCATGGCGGCACTCGGCAAGGATTACACGCCGCTCACCGACTGGCGGGCATCTGCCGATTACCGGCTGCTGGTGGCACAGAACCTCTTGCGCCGCTTCTATCTGGAAACGCAGGGCGATGAGCCGGTGCGGCTTGACCGCAAGCAGGCTGTGTGAGGAGAAGATGATGAACGTCATGCAGCCCATCAATCGCATCCGCGGCGGCGTCCACGAAAACGAACGCCACGAATCCGGCCACAAGCATGTGACGGGAACCGCTGAATATATCGACGATATTCCCGAGCCCGCTGGCACCCTGCACGCCTATCTCGGCCTGTCGCAGCGCGCCCATGCGCAGATCCTGTCGATCGATTTTGATGCCGTCAAATCCGCCCCCGGCGTGATCGGTGTGCTGACGGCAGACGATATTCCCGGCGAAAACGATGTCAGCCCGGCGCACAAGCATGATGACCCGGTCTTTGCGACCGGCAAGGTCGAATTCCACGGCCAGCCGATCTTTGCCGTCATCGCCGAAACCCGCGATGCGGCCCGCCGGGCTGCTGCCAAGGTCAAGATCGAGTATCAGGACCTGCCGCATGTCACCGACGTGCTCGAAGCGGCCGCCGCCAATTATCCGCTGGTCATCGATCCCCTGAAGCTGGAGCGCGGCGATATCGCTGCGGGATTTGCCAAGGCAAAAAACATTCTCGAAGGCGAGATGCGCATCGGCGGGCAGGATCATTTCTACCTCGAGGGCCAGATTTCCTTTGCCATTCCAGGCGAAGACGACGAAATCACGCTCTATTCCTCGACCCAGCATCCAAGCGAAACCCAACATATGGTCGGCCAGGTGCTTGGCGTCGCTTCCAATGCCGTCACCATCAATGTGCGGCGCATGGGTGGCGCTTTCGGCGGCAAGGAAACCCAGGCCAATCTGTTTGCCGCCGTCGCAGCGCTCGCCGCGAAGAAATACCGCTGCGCCGTCAAGATCCGTCCGGACCGCGACGACGACATGAGCGCGACCGGCAAGCGCCATGATTTCCATGTCGGCTACAAGGTCGGTTACGACGACGACGGTCGCATCGAAGCGGTCGATGCGACCTTCTCGGCCCGTTGTGGCTTCTCGGCCGATCTCTCCGGCCCGGTCACCGACCGCGCGCTGTTTCATGCCGATAACTGCTATTTCTATCCACATGTCCGGCTGCGGTCGCGGCCGTTGAAGACCAATACCGTCTCGAACACCGCGTTTCGTGGTTTCGGTGGCCCGCAGGGCATGGTCGGCGGCGAGCGGATGATCGAGGACGTCGCCTATGCGCTGGGCAAGGATCCGCTCGAAATCCGCAAACTGAATTTCTACGGTGGCGAGGGGCGTAACCTGACGCCCTATCACCAGACCGTCGAAGACAACATCATCGGCCGCATCATCGAGGAACTCGAAACCTCCTGCGATTACGCGGCGCGGCGCGAGGCGGTTCTGGCTTTCAACCGCAAGAGCAGCATCATCAAGCGCGGCATCGCGCTGACGCCGGTCAAGTTCGGCATTTCTTTCACCAAGACGGAGTATAACCAGGCCGGCGCGCTGGTGCATGTCTATGCCGATGGATCGATCCATCTCAACCACGGCGGCACCGAGATGGGGCAGGGGCTCTATACTAAGGTGGCGCAGGTGGTGGCCGACGAATTCCAGGTCGATCTAGACCGGATCAAGGTGACCGCGACAACGACCGGCAAGGTGCCGAACACCTCGGCGACGGCGGCGTCTTCCGGCTCCGACCTCAACGGCATGGCCGCCGCCAATGCGGCCCAGCAGATCAAGGCGCGGCTGGTGACCTTTGCGGCCGAGCGCTGGAATGTCAGCGAAGCCGACGTCGCGTTCGAGCCGAACACGGTCCGCGTTGGCGCCGAGCGCATTGCCTTTTCGGAGTTCATCAAGATCGCCTATGGATCCCGTATCCAGCTTTCGGCTGCGGGCTTTTACAAGACGCCGAAAATTCACTGGAACCGCGCCGAAGGCCGGGGGCGTCCGTTCTTCTACTACGCTTACGGCGCGTCGTGCTCCGAGGTCAGCGTCGATACGCTGACCGGCGAATACCAGGTCGACCGCGTCGATGTGCTGCACGATGCCGGCAAGTCGCTCAATCCGATCCTCGATATCGGCCAGGTCGAGGGTGCCTTCGTGCAGGGCATGGGCTGGCTGACGACCGAGGAACTGTGGTGGGATGGCAAGGGGCGGCTCAGAACCCATGCACCGTCCACCTACAAGATCCCGCTCGCCTCTGACCGGCCGCGCATCTTCAACGTCAAGCTCGCCGAATGGTCCGTCAACCGCGAAGAGACGATCCGCCGTTCCAAGGCGGTCGGCGAGCCACCGTTCATGCTGCCGATCTCGGTGCTGGAAGCAATCTCGATGGCGGCGGCGAGCGTTGCGGAGTATCGTATTTCACCGCGCATTGATGCGCCGGCGACGCCGGAGCGGGTTTTGCTCGGCATCGAGCGGATGCGCCGCGCGGCAAGAAACGGGTGATTGGACATGGCCACCAAGCGCGAAGACATCAGGGATTTCCTGCGCCGCGAGCCGGGCTGCGTGTTCGTCGAAGTGACGGGTGCCGCCGGTTCGACGCCGCGTGATACCGATGCCTGGATGCTGGTGGCGGCCGAAGGCCTGTTCGGGACCATTGGCGGCGGTCAGTTGGAATATATGGCCATTGACCATGCGCGCCGCAGCCTGCGGCAGGGCGTGCCTGCCGAAGAGATGAACGTTCCGCTCGGCCCGGAAATCGGCCAGTGCTGCGGCGGCCGTGTCGGGCTTTCCTTCACGCAGATGAGCCCCGAACTTTCCACATTCCTCATTGCGCGCAGCGATCGCGAGATGGCCGCCCGGCCTCACGTCTATGTGTTTGGCGCCGGTCATGTCGGCGATGCACTGGCGATGGCCTTGTCGCTGGTGCCCTTGCGTATCGTGCTTGTCGATACCCGCGAGGACGAACTGGCTGCTTCGACGGTTCCCGGTATCGAAACCTGCCTGACGGCGATGCCGGAGGCGGTGGTGCGCGACGCTCCGGCCGGAAGTTCCTTCGTTATCCTCACCCATGACCACGCGCTCGATTTCCTGATCGCCGCGGAAGCCCTGCGCCGCGACGATGCCGCCTATGTCGGCATGATCGGCTCGAAGACGAAGCGCGCGACGTTCAAGAATTGGCTCTCCCGCGAGGTTGGGCGCCCGGAACTGTTCGACCGCCTGATCTGCCCGATCGGCGGCACGGCGGTGAAGGACAAGCGCCCGGCGGTGATTGCTGCGTTGGCGGCGGCGGAAGTGATGGCCGCAGCGCTCAATCATGATTCAGGCGCAACTGATGTGGTCCGGAGCAGCCGCTTCACGGTGAGCGCCCGATAACGCTCTACTCCAGCATCTTGCCGATCATCCGCTGACAGCGTTCAGCCATGAAATCGATCATCAGCCGGACCTTCGGGTCCTGGAAGCGCTTGTGCGGATAGATCGCGGCGAGCTGGACGCTGGCGGGTGGGGTGTCTTTGAGGATTTCCACCAGCGAGCCTTCGTTGAGATAACTCTTTACCTCGAACAGCGGCTTGTTGATGATGCCGCGGCCTTCGAGCGCCCACTGGGTCAGGACGTCGCCATCGTCGGAATCGTAGGGGCCGCCGATTTCCAGTTTGCGGGTGCCGTCCGGCGTCTGCAGCGTCCAGTAATATTCCTTCGAGCCCGGATAGCGTAAAAGCAGACAGTCGTGCTTGTCGTCGATCAGTGCATCCGGCGTTTCCGGCGTGCCGCGTTTTGCAAGATATCCGGGGGCAGCGCAGACCACGCGCTGACAGTTGAGGATGCCGCGCATGCGCAGGTTGGAATCTTCCAGCACGCCGAGCTTGAAGGCGACATCGACGCCTTCGCTCAAGATATCGACATTGTGGTCGGAGAGACGCAAACGCACCTCGATATCCGGATACTTGTCATGGAATTCCGGAATGCCCGACGCGATCAGGCGCCGGCCAATGCCGAGTGGGGCTGTGATCCGGAGCGACCCCTTCGGGTTGTGCGAGAGATCGGCGATAGCGCTTTCGGCTTCGTTGACCGCCTCGATGATCTTGACCGCGCCCTGATAGAACACCCGGCCATGTTCCGTCGGTGAGAGCTTGCGCGTGGTGCGGTTGAACAGGCGCACGCCAAGGTGCCGTTCCAGCTCCTTGATGCGATTGCTGGCGACGGCAGGGGTCACCCGCTGGTCGCGGCCGGCGGAGGAGAGGGTACCGAGTTCAACGACCCGGACAAAGACGCGCACGTTATCGAGATAGGACATGGATTTCTTCTACCACATTGAAAATCGAACGGCATCGGGGGCGATCTTATAGTTTTTTTTGAAAGTGTTGGGGATTAACCGGCATTTCAGCGAAGATCGCGCGATGGCAGAAAGCTCCCAAATAGGGAGGCCCATATGTATGAATACGCCATCGCCTGGGACTGGCTGACCTTCGCCGTCCGCTGGCTCCACGTCATCACCGCCATCGCCTGGATCGGCTCGTCGTTCTATTTCGTCGCGCTCGACCTTGGCCTGCGCAAGCGTCCGGACCTTCCGGCAGGCGCCTATGGCGAGGAGTGGCAGGTGCATGGCGGCGGCTTCTACCATATCCAGAAATATCTCGTGGCGCCTGCCAACATGCCGGAACACCTGATCTGGTTCAAATGGGAGAGCTATGTCACCTGGCTTTCCGGCTTCGGCATGCTGTGTCTGGTCTATTATGCCGGTGCGGATCTCTACCTGATCGATCCGAACGTGCTGGATGTTTCCAAGCCCGTCGCCATCGGCATTTCGCTCGCCTCGCTTGCCTTCGGCTGGATCATCTACGACCTGCTCTGCAAATCGCCTTTTGGCAATGACAACACCCGGCTGATGGTGGCGCTCTACTTCATCCTGGTCGCCGTTGCCTGGGGGTATACGCAGCTGTTTACTGGCCGCGCCGCTTTCCTGCATCTCGGTGCCTTCACGGCGACGATCATGTCGGCCAACGTGTTCTTCATCATCATGCCGAACCAGCGCATCGTCGTCGCCGACCTCATCGCCGGTCGCACGCCGGATGCGAAATACGGCCGGATCGCCAAGCAGCGCTCGACGCACAACAACTATCTGACGCTGCCTGTCCTGTTCCTGATGCTGTCGAACCACTATCCGCTGGCCTTCGGCACGCAGTTCAACTGGATCATCGCCTCGCTGGTGTTCCTGATGGGTGTCACCATCCGGCACTATTTCAATACCCGCCACGCCAACACCGGCAACCCGACTTGGACATGGCTTGCCACCGTGCTGCTCTTCATCGTCATCATGTGGCTTTCGACCGTGCCGAAGATCCTGACCGGCGCACCGGAGCAGGTGTCGTCCGCGCAGCAGCCGTTCGTGACCGCGGAAGCCTTTCCGAAGGTGCGCGATACCATCCTCGGGCGCTGCGCCATGTGTCATGCGCAGGAACCGGGCTGGGAAGGCATGATCAAGCCGCCGAAGGGCGTGGTGCTGGAAACCGATGCCCAGATCGCAAACCATGCGCGGGAAATCTACCTGCAGGCCGGGCGCACGCACGCGATGCCGCCGGCCAATGTGACGGCCGTGACCGACGACGAGCGCAAGCTTCTGGTCGCCTGGTACGAGACAGTTGTGAACGGAGGAAAAACCCAATGAGCGAACTCCTGATCCGTGGACGGGTGCTGACTTTTATCGACGAGCCCCAGGGGATCGATGATACGGCATCCTATCTGACCGTGGACGATGGCGCGGTGCTGGTGCGCAACGGAAAGATCGCCGCCATCGGCGATTATGCCGACATCAGCAAGACTGCCGGTCCCGGCGTCGCGGTGGCCGATCACCGGCCGCACCTGATCCTGCCCGGGCTGATCGACACGCATCTGCATTTCCCCCAGACCCAGGCGATCGCCTCCTATGGCGCCCAGCTGCTGGAATGGTTGAACACCTATATTTTCGTCGAGGAACAGAAATTCGCCGAACTGGAGCACGCGGCCTTTATCGCCGGGCGTTTCATGGACGAACTGCTGTCGAACGGTACGACAACGGCTGCTGCCTACTGCTCGGTGCATCCGCAGAGTGTGGACGCCTATTTCACGGCGGCCGAACAGCGCGGCATGCTGATGGTCGGCGGCAAGGTGATGATGGACCGCAATGCGCCGGATGCATTGCGCGATACGCCGCAAAAAGGCTATGACGAGACCAAGGGGCTGATCGGCAAATGGCATGGCCGTGGACGGGCGCATTATGCGATCAGCCCGCGCTTTGCCATCACCTCGACACCGGAGCAGATGGAAATGAGCCAGGCGCTGGTGGCCGAACACCGCGATTGCTACGTGCAGACGCATCTGTCGGAAAACCGGGACGAGATCGCCTTTGCCACCTCGCTCTATCCGGATGCCAAGGACTATACCGACATCTATGCCCGCTACGATCTTCTGACGGACAAGACGCTGCTGGGGCATTGCATCTATCTCAGCGACCGGGAGATTTCGGTTCTGGCCGAGACCGGCGCGGTTGGCGTGTTCTGCCCCACCTCCAATCTATTCCTCGGTTCCGGCCTGTTCGACCGCGACCGGTTCGACAGGCTCGGCGCCCGCTGGTCGGTGGCGACCGATGTCGGGGCAGGAACCAGCTTCTCGATGCTGGAGACGATGGACGAGGCCTACAAGGTGCTGCACCTGCAGGGCCAGCGGCTGTCGCCGCTCAATTCCTTCTATCGTATGACGCTCGGCAATGCCCGGGCGCTCGGACTTCAGGACCGCATCGGCTCGCTGCACGTGGGCGCCGACGCCGATATCGTCGTCCTGGACTCGAGTGGCAAATCGGCGATGGATCTGCGGATGCGTACGGCGAAATCGCTGACCGACGAACTCTTCATCCTGCAGACGATGGGTGACGACCGCTGTGTCGCCGAAGTCTATGTGGCGGGCAAGGCGATGAAGAAGCGCAAGGTTGGTGCTTCGGTCCGGACGCTGGAGACGGCGTAAGGCGGTTATCCCGCCTTGAGGGGGAGGGGCGTTCTCTCTTCTCCCCAGCGGGGAGAAGTGTCGAGCGGATGCGAGACGATGAGGGGGCGTTTCGGCTAACACGGAGTTCGCGGCCCCCTCATCCGGCCCTGCGGGCCACCTTCTCCCCGATGGGGAGAAGAGGGAGTGCGCCGAACCTTCCACGTCCTCAAGCCACGCCCGGAAAGATCCGCCGTGGTTTTGTCTGGTGCTTATCTGGCCGGGGCGCTGGAAAGTGCCGGAGCAAAATAAGTTTATATGACGCCTTCCGGCGCCCCGTTCGATGTTTTTTGCCGCGCTTCTCAGGTTCTTCTGCGCTTTCCTCTCTGACAGGAAAGCCTCCAATGCCCCAACCCGGCCGCTTATCCGCCAAGCCTTCCAATCCGGCGGGGTCTGGCCCTGGACCGTCCAAGAACGGTGTGACCACCCGGCACGCCCGGTTCATTTGCGAACCGGAGGAGAACCACCTTTCACGCAGCCCCGGGGATTTGCCGTCCAAGAACGGTGTGACCACCCGGCACGCCCGGTTCATTTGCGAACCGGAGGAGAACCACCTTTCACGCAGCCCCGGGGATTTGACGCGCGTTTCGCCAAACCGTCCGGGCACCGGCCCCACCTCGCCGGCAACGCTTTCCGGTGTATCCGTGATGGGACGACGTGAGTATGGCACGGGTTCTCAGGGCGGGGATTGGCGGGGATGATTTTTCTATCAAGCGCCGGGAAAAGGGGGGGCATCGCATCGGGACGTCCCCGTTATCAGTGATAAAATCGCCGCTCCTTTCCAAATTTGCGTCCATCGTACGTAAGAAAGATCGGATTCAATCTTTGTTGGTAATTTTCCGTTAGGAATTGAATTCAGTGGGGCGGGTGCCGCCTGTTTCTTTGTTTTGCGTACGGGGTCTCATGCGTTTTTCGGCTCTTCCAGCGATCCTCCTTGCCGGCCTTCTTGTGGCCGGCTGCACATCGAGTTCCGGGCCGGAAAGCCTGGTGAGCGGACTGCCGTCGAAAGAGACGACCAGCTCCGTCGTTGCGGCGCCCGTGCCGACGGCCGATGTCGGCGCTGTGATTGCGCAGGCTGAAAGCCATCCCGAGCAACTGGCCTGGGCAGGGCAGATTCCGCAGTCGCAGGCATTCGAATCCATGTCGACCCAAGGCATGGCGGTTCCGGCTGAGCGGCCGGTGGCGATGATCATGCCGGATGATCCGGTGACCAGCACCAAGCGGACCCGCCGCGGGCAAATCTACAGCCATCAGTTCCGCGATGCGCATCCGATCAATTTCGGCAAGGCTTCGCCGCGCAAGCTCGCCGTACACGGCGTCGATGTATCGCGCTGGCAAGCAGACATGGACTGGGCGAAACTACGCACGCAAGGCGCCAACTTCGCCTATATCAAGGCCACCGATGGCGGCGATCATCTAGACCCGATGTTCAAGACGAACTGGAAGCGAGCGAAGGATGCCGGGCTGAAGCGCGGCGCGTATCACTTCTTCTACTGGTGCCGGACGGCCGGCGAACAGGCCGACTGGTTCATCCGCAACGTGCCGCGCGATCCCGATGCGCTGCCCCCGGTGATCGACGTTGAATATAACGGTGAATCGAGCTGCAAATTCCGCCTGTCGCGGGCCAAGACGCTTGAGAAGATGCAGGTATTCATGGACAAGCTGGAGCGCCATTATGGCAAGCGTCCGGTGATCTATACCGCGCCCGACTTCTACCGCGACAACCTGGCAGGCGAATTCAAGAACTACCCGTTCTGGCTGCGCTCGGTGGCGGCACATCCGTCGCAGGTCTATCCGGGCCGCAAATGGGTGTTCTGGCAATATTCGGGTTCGGGCCTTTCGCACGGTGTCGAGGGCCGGATCGATCTCAATGTGTTCCGTGGCAGCGAAGCCGATTGGCATGATTGGGTGGCACGGAACTGATACTGGACAGGGTCCGGGGCTGCGGATCGCAACGGGCGATCGGCAGCCCCGGTCAACATCGTGGCATCAAGGCCAGTTCCGGTGGCTGGACTCCAGCGCGTTCGATTGTTAGAAACAACCCATATGCTTCTTAAGAAGCCCGGCACGGACGACCCTGCCGCGATCCTATTGTTGGGGACGGCCCCTTGTGAGGTTCACAAGTCTTGCTGCCGAAATCTTCCCCTAGCCTGATCCACAGCCCTTATCTGAAACTCGTCATCGCCTGGCTGGTGGTCATCCTGTTCCTGTGGAACGGGTCCGCCTGGCTTTCCCAGCCGATGACGGTTTCGACGGCGATTGCCTGTTTCGCCGCCCTGTTCGGAACGATCCTGCTCGGGTCGTTCGGTGTCGTACGCGAGGCCGACCATCTGGCCCACGCACTGGGCGAGCCCTATGGAACGCTGACCCTGACGCTTTCGATCGTGTCGATCGAGGTCATTCTCATCGCCGCCGTGTTGCTGGGCCCGAGCGACGCGCCGACCATCGCGCGGGATTCGATCTTCGCCGTGATGATGATCATCATGAACCTGGTTACCGGCCTCTGCCTGGTTGCCGGCGCATGGCGTCACGGCGAGCAGGAATATAACGCGCAGGGTGCCCTGGCCTTCATTTCGATGACGCTGGTGCTTGCGGGTGTGGCGCTCATTCTGCCCAACACGCTGACGACCGGCAACGGCACGTTCTGGCCTTCGCAGGCCGTCGTGATCGCATTGTTGACCGCAGCGCTCTACGCTGCGTTCCTGGCTCTGCAGATGGGCCGGTACAAGATCCATTTCATGCAGCCGCCTGCGGGCGCAATGTCCATCCGCCGGGAAACGGTGACGGCCACTAGCGCGGTGGCAACCGCGCAGTCCGGTTCGAACCGGCGCAAGCTGCTCACGCATACCGTTGTTCTGATCGCCCTGATGATCCCGATCGTCCTTCTGGCGCACGATCTTGCCGTCGTCATCGACTATGGCGTCGCCACCGCCGGTGCGCCGGTGGCTGTCGGCGGCGTGTTAATTGCGATCATCGTCTTCACGCCCGAATCGATCACCGCCGTGAAGGCGGCGCTCAACAACGAAACGCAGCGGGCAATCAACCTGTGCCTCGGGGCCTTCGTGTCGACGGTCGGGCTCACCGTTCCCGCCGTGCTGGCGGTCGGCCTGGTGACGGGCAAGACGGTGGTCTTCGGGATCTCGCCCACAGAGACGGTGCTGTTCGCCCTAACCGTGGGTTTGACGGCCATGACCTATCTCGGGCGCCGGACGTCGATCACGCAGGGGCTGCTGCATCTGATGGTGTTTGCGGTGTTTACCCTGATGCTGTTCACCAGTTGATATCGGATGGCCTGCGGCGGGTTGCAATCGCCGCAGGATATGTCTATCAGACCCCTGCGCAGGACGACCTGCGCCTCGACCATTCCGGGGACGGCCCCGCATCTCATTCGTGAGAGCAGGAGCCGCCCGTGAAAATCCTTTCCTTCGTTTTCATCATTCAGTCCCGCGATCCCATCGCGCGTGTCCTTGCGCCTGTTCGCCGGCGTGCGGACCTGCGCGTGGCCGCGACCTCTTTTCAAGGATAACCGATGGCCGGTCCTATTGAACAATTCGAAATCAAGCCACTTGTGGAACTGGCTGCGGGTGGTGTCGACCTGAGCTTCACCAATTCCTCCGCCTATATGGTCCTGACGGTCGTGCTTGCCTCCGGCCTGCTTCTGGTCGGCACGGCCAAGCGCAGCCTCGTGCCCGGCCGCTGGCAATCGGTGTCGGAACTGCTGTACGAATTCGCGGGCAAAACCCTGCGCGAGAATGCCGGGAAGGAGGGCATGCGGTTCTTCCCGCTGGTGTTCTCGCTGTTCATGTTCATCCTTTTCGCCAACCTGATCGGCATGTTTCCGTTTGCCTTCACGGTCACCAGCCACATCATCGTCACCTTCGCGCTGGCGATGATCGTGTTTGGCACGGTGACGATCTACGGCTTGGTGAAGCACGGGTTCGGCTTTTTCCGGCTGTTCATGCCGGCCGGGATTCCGATGGTGCTGGCGCCGATCATCATCCCGATCGAGGTGATTTCCTACATGTCCCGCCCGATCAGCCATTCCGTCCGCCTTTTCGCGGTGATGCTGGCCGGACATATTACCCTGAAGGTGTTTGCGGGTTTCGTGGCGTCGATGACCGACCTTGGAACGCTCGGAATTATCGGCGCCGTGCTGCCGTTGATAATGACCGTTGCCCTGACGGCGCTGGAAATGCTGATGTCGGTCATCCAGGCCTATGTCTTTACGATGCTGACCTGCATGTATCTGAACGACGCGTTGCATCCCGGACATTGATGCTGGTGAACTGCAAACCGGAAGGCCGCCGCTCCGGCGTCCTTCATGAGGTGTGGGTGTGACCGCCGTACCGCCGTCCGCCCATCGCCTGTGTCACGCCGTCGGCGGCAGCCATCACCGCCGGGCCAAGTGCGGCCAGCGTCTCGTCCGGTAGCCTGACGGCCGGGCCTGATACCGAGATGCCGGCGATAGCCTCGCCGTATTCGTTGAAGATCGGGGCGGCGAGGCAGCGCATGCCGAGCGTGTGTTCCTCGTCGTCGATCGACCAGCCGCGCGCGCGGATGGTTTCGATATCGGTGAGAAGCTTCGGCAGGGTGTCGCGGGTCTTTCCGGTAAACCTTGTCAGCGGGTGCGGCGAGATCAGTCGCTCGATATCGGCGTTTGGCCAGGTCGAGAGGATGGCCTTGCCGATGCCGGACGCATGAACGGGGCCACGGCGGCCGGGGCGGAAGAAGGCGCGCATCGGCGCGTGGCTTTCGACCTGCGAGATGAAGACCACATCGCCGCCATCCTCGATGCCGATATTGGCGGTTTCCCCCGAAAGCTCCATCAGGTTTTTCAGGAAAGGACGGCTGATCGTGCCGAGCTTGCGGAAACGCAGGAAGGCGTTGCCGATCTCGAAGGCTTTCAGCCCGATCGTCCAGGCGCCGGTCTCGGCATCGTGGGTGACCATGCCGTGATTGGCAAGCGAGGTGAGCAGACGATGAACGGTAGAGGGCGCCATGCCGGACTGATCGGACAGCTCCGTCAGTGCCGCGCCATCGGCGCTGGCGACGAGATCGAGCAGTTTCAAACTGCGATCGAGCACCTGCACGGAGGAGGGAACGGCATTTTCGCTGGCCTTGCGGCCGGGTTTGGCGCGCAGTTGATCCTGTTGTGTCGGCTTGTCGGCCATGTCAGCTCCGTTTTCTCTGATCGTCCATGACATAGTGCATCGCTGCCGAAAGCGGAACGGGTGCTTCCGTATCTTCCCCTTCTCCCCCACGGGGGGAAGTGCCGAGCGCATGCGAGGCGATGAGGGGCGGTTCGGCAAGTTCCTGAATCAATGGCTTCGCCCCCCTCATCCGGCGCTTTGCGCCACCTCTCCCCGCTGGGGAGAAGACGGATTGGCTGCCGTGCATGAATTCCGTAGCCATTTATCATGCTCCAGAACGCCGCCATTCATAGCGGATTCGTTGAAGATGTTTATTTCCATATAGTGGGAATGATTTCCATTTATTGATTGCCCGCCGGAAAAATTGGATTACCCTGATCCTCACACGATGGAGGATAAACTCATGGCGAAAATGCGCGCAGTCGATGCGGCGGTTCTGGTTCTGGAGAAGGAAGGCGTCGATTGCGCCTTCGGGGTTCCGGGTGCTGCGATCAATCCCTTTTACTCGGCGCTGAAGGCCCGCGGTTCGGTGCGCCATATCCTGGCACGCCATGTCGAGGGTGCCTCGCATATGGCGGAGGGCTATACCCGCGCCAAGCATGGCAATATCGGCGTCTGCATCGGCACTTCGGGACCAGCCGGAACCGACATGATCACCGGGCTCTATTCGGCCCAGGCGGATTCGATCCCGATCCTATGCATTACCGGCCAGGCGCCGCGCGCCCGGCTCGACAAGGAGGATTTCCAGGCGGTCGATATCGCCAAGATCGCCGGTCCGCTGACCAAATGGGCGGTGACCGTGATGGAACCGGCGCTGGTGCCGTTCGTTTTCCAAAAGGCGTTTCACCTGATGCGCTCGGGCCGTCCCGGTCCGGTGCTGATCGACCTGCCGGTCGATGTGCAGCTGGCCGAAATCGAGTTCGATATCGATACCTATGCGCCGCTTGAGGCCTACAAGCCATCTGCGACGCGGGCGCAGGCCGAAAAGGCGATCGCGATGCTCAACGAAGCGGAGCGGCCGCTGATCGTTGCCGGTGGCGGCATCATCAATGCAGATGCGTCCGATCTGCTGACCGAATTTGCCGAGATCACCGGCATCCCGGTCATTCCGACGCTGATGGGCTGGGGCACGATCCCGGACGACCATCCGCTGATGGCTGGCATGTGCGGGCTGCAGACATCGCACCGCTACGGCAATGCCAACCTGCTCGCCTCCGATTTCGTGCTCGGTGTCGGCAACCGCTGGGCCAACCGCCACACCGGCAACGTGCCGACCTATACCGAAGGGCGCAAGTTCGTCCATGTCGATATCGAGCCGACTCAGATCGGCCGCGTCTTTGCCCCGGATTTCGGCATCGTTTCGGATGCGGGCGCCGCGCTGAAGTTGTTCCTCGATGTTGCGACGGAATGGAAGACGGCGGGCAAGCTGAAGGACTGGTCGGGCTGGGCCGAAGAATGCCGCGAGCGCAAGCGGACGATGCTGCGCAAGACGCATTTCGACCAGACGCCGCTGAAGCCGCAGCGCGTCTACGAGGAGATGAACAAGGCGTTCGGCCGCGACACTTGCTACGTTTCGACCATTGGCCTCAGCCAAATCGCCGGTGCGCAGTTCCTGCATGTCTATCGCCCACGCAACTGGATCAATTGCGGCCAGGCCGGCCCGCTCGGCTGGACGTTGCCGGCAGCGCTCGGTGTGCGTGCCGCCGATCCGGAGCGGAAGATCGTGGCGCTTTCGGGCGACTATGATTTCCAGTTCATGATCGAGGAGCTGGCCGTCGGCGCCCAGCACAAGCTGCCTTACCTGCACGTGGTGGTGAACAACTCGTATCTCGGCCTCATCCGCCAGGCGCAGCGCGGGCTGAACATGGATTTCGAAGTCAGCCTCGCCTTCGACAATATCAACCATTCCGGCGATGCCGAGAAGGGATATGGCGTCGATCACGTGGCGGTGGCCGAAGGTCTGGGCTGCAAGGCGATCCGGGTCAGGAGCCCGAACGAGTTCCAGGAGGCTTTTGCCAAGGCGCAGGCGTTGATGGAGGAACATCAGGTGCCCGTCGTCATCGAATTCATCCTTGAGCGCGTCACCAACATCTCGATGGGCGCCGACATCAATGCTGTCGTTGAATTCGAGGAACTGGCCGAACGCGGCGAGGACGCCCCGACGGCGATCATGGCGCTGCTCGACTGATCAGAGAACGGAGGATTTTCTCATGCCAAAATTTGCGGCAAACCTGACGATGCTATTCAACGAGGTGCCGTTCCTCGACCGGTTCGCGCTGGCCGCCAAGGCCGGGTTCGACGCTGTGGAATATCTCTTCCCCTATGACTTCGACGCCAAGGCGCTGAAGGCGGCACTCGAGGTCAACGGCCTGACTCAGGTGCTGCATAACCTGCCGGCCGGAAACTGGGCCGGTGGCGAGCGCGGCATCGCCGTCCTGCCCGACCGGGTGGATGAATTCCGCCGCGGCGTGGCTTCGGCCATCGATTACGCAACCGCGCTTGGCTGCACGCAGATCAACTGCCTCTCCGGCATCGCGCCGGTCGGCGTATCGGACGACGTGCTCAGGGCGACCTTCGTTGCCAATCTGCGGCTGGCTGCGGGCGAGTTGAAGAAGCACGGCATCCGGCTGTTGATCGAGCCGATCAACCGGTTCGATATCCCCGGCTTCTACCTCAACACGGTGGAGCAGGCAGCCTCGATCATCAAGGAAGTCGGCAGCGACAACCTGTTCATCCAGTACGATCTCTACCATCAGCAGCGCACCGAGGGCGAGCTGATCGGCACGTTCAAGAAATACCAGGGGCAGATCGCCCATGTGCAACTGGCCGACAATCCCGGCCGCAACGAGCCGGGCACCGGCGAGATCAACTATCCCTTCGTCTTCGAGGCGCTGGAGGCGGCCGGATATGACGGCTTCATCGGCTGCGAATACAAGCCGCGCACCACGACATCCGAAGGGCTCGGCTGGTTTACCGAGACGCACCGCCAGTCGCACGGCGCAGACATCATCAAGATCAGGAGTTAAGCATCATGGCCACAATCGGCTTTATCGGACTGGGTATCATGGGCACGCCGATGGCGCGCCACCTGCAGGATGCCGGCCACACCGTCGTTACCTCGACATTCCATATCCCGCCGAAGCAGGAATTGATCGACAACGGCCTGAAGTTCGTCGAAACACCGAAGGCGCTGGCCGAGAAGGTCGATACTATCATCCTGATGCTGCCGGACACGCCGGAAGTGAAGGATGTCCTGTTCGGCGAAAACGGCGTTTTCTTCGGCCTGTCGGCGGGCAAGCTGGTGATCGACATGAGCTCGATCTCGCCGATCGAGACGAAGGAATTCGCCAGACGAGTTCGCGAGACGGGCGCCGAATATATCGACGCCCCGGTGTCCGGCGGCGAGGTCGGTGCAAAGAACGCATCGCTGTCGATCATGGCGGGCGGTGCGCAGGCAAGTTTTGACCGGGTACTGCCGCTGCTCAAGCTGATGGGCAAGAACATCACGCTGGTCGGCGATTGCGGTGATGGACAGGTGACGAAAGTTGCCAACCAGATCATCGTCGCGCTCACCATCGAGGCTGTCGCGGAAGCGCTGGTCTTCGCCTCCAAGGCCGGCGCCGATCCGGCACGGGTCCGCGAGGCCCTGATGGGCGGCTTTGCCTCGTCGCGCATTCTGGAAGTGCATGGCGACCGCATGGTCAAGCGCACTTTTGATCCGGGTTTCCGCATCTCGCTGCATCAGAAGGACCTGAACCTCGCCCTTCAGGGCGCAAAGACCATCGGTGTTTCGCTGCCGAACACGGCGGCAACGCAGGAACTGTTCAACAGCTGCGCTGCCCACGGCGATGCCGGGCTCGATCACTCGGGTCTCGTCACGGCGCTTGAACGCATGGCCAACCACGCGGTCGCCTGACGACAAAGACCGGGCAGCCAGGAGGAGGGCTGCCCGGTCTTTTCATGAATGAGGATAAAAGACATGCCCGCGATCGCCGACCCGAAAGCATTTTTGGAAACGCTGTTTCATGCGGCGGTCGCTGCCGCTGACCCGGCAAAAGTGCTGGCCGCCAACCTGCCGGAAAAACCCAAGGGCCGCACGGTGGTGATTGGCGCCGGCAAGGGGGCTGCCCAGATGGCGCAGGTGTTCGAGCGGCTGTGGGGTGGACCGCTCACCGGTGCTGTCGTGACGCGATACGGCTATGGTGCGCGCTGCGAGCGGATCGAGGTGTTGGAGGCATCGCATCCGCTGCCCGACGAAAACGGGCTGAAGGCATCGCGCCGGTTGCTGGAGGAGGTCAGTGGTCTCACGGAAGACGACCTCGTCGTGGCACTGATCTGCGGCGGCGGCTCGGCGCTGTTGCCGTTGCCGGCTGGTGATCTGACGCTGGAGGATGAAATCGCCGTCAATCGGGCGCTTCTGACATCGGGCGCGCCGATCAGTGCAATGAACGCCATCCGCAAGCACGTTTCGGGTATCAAGGGCGGGCGGCTGGCTGCTGCGGCGTGGCCCGCGAAGGTCGTGTCGCTGGTGGTCTCGGACATTCCCGGTGATGATCCGGCGCTGGTGGCTTCGGGGCCGACCATCCCGGACAAAAGCACGCGCGACGATGCTTTGAGGGTCATCGAACGCTATCGCCTGGAATTGCCGGAAAAGGTGATGGCGTATATCCGCAGCGATGCGTCTGAAGCTCCCAACCCGGCCGACCAAAGGTTTCGCCGCAACGCGGTCCGGCTTGTCGCCTCGGCTGCGGTTTCGCTGGAGGCTGCGGCCGAAACGGCACGGGCGGCGGGTGTCGAGGCCGTGATCCTGTCTGATGCCATCGAGGGCGAGGCACGGGAGGTCGGGCCCGTGCATGCGGCGATTGCCCGCGAGGTTGCCGCTAGAAACCGGCCTTTTCAAAAGCCAGTGGTCATTCTCTCAGGTGGCGAGACGACGGTGACGATCCGGGGCAAGGGCAAGGGCGGGCGCAACAGCGAGTTCCTCTTGTCACTGGCGCTCGGGATCGATGGTGCTGACGGCATTTCGGCGCTGGCCGCCGATACCGATGGTATCGATGGGTCGGAGGACAATGCCGGGGCATTCGCGGACGACACGAGTGTGTCGCGTCTTGCAAGGGCCGGTGTCGACGGAGCGGCTTTACTCGACCGCAACGACGCCTGGACCGCATTCGATGCGGTCGGTGACATTTTCAAGCCGGGACCGACAGGGACCAACGTCAATGATTTTCGGGCGATTCTGGTGCAGTAGGCCTGCATCGTCTGCTTGCGCAACTGACTTGATGATGGGGGGGGAATGGCTCTGCCGCCACGCATCGACTCCGCGAAGGATTCGGAACCAAATGCCTGGATCGGCAGTTAATTTCCTCATGGTTCAACGCAGGAGGATGACGGCAATGCTGAAATCATTGTCTCCCGCAATCTCCGGTATCGAAATCGATCCGCAGCAGGGCGGAATGAGTCTGGCCGATTTCGAATGGCGCTACCGCGTGGTGATCATTTTCCCTGATGACAGTCATATCGATGCGGCACGGCAGGCAAACCAGCTGCTTGCCCAGGCCGAGGGCCTGCGCGAAAGAGATATCATCGTGCTGGAGGTCGGGCGCAACGACGTCAAGGCGTTGTTCGGACCGGAATACGACCTCAATTGCTACGCCATCCGTTCGGATCTGGACGTAACGGACGGTTTCTTTGCAATGATGCTGGTCAGCAAGGATGGCGCGGTGACGTTTCCGCACCGACGAGGTGGTACCGGCAGCGGTGCTGTTTGCGTTGATCGATCAGTTGCCGGCAACGCAGACCAAACGCTCCAACTGAAATCGGCGATGCTTAAACTTGGCTTTTCAGCCATTGATTGATCCCCGCCGCCGCCGCCCGGCCGGTGGCGAAACAGGCGGTGAGCAGGTAACCGCCTGTTGGGGCTTCCCAATCCAGCATTTCTCCGGCGGCGAAGACGCCAGGTAAGGCTTTCAGCATATAGCGCTCATCGACAGCATCGAAACGGATGCCGCCTGCCGAGGAAATGGCTTCGGCGATGGGACGGGGCCGCGTGACGGGAATGGGCAGGGCCTTGATCAGCAGAGCGAGTTGGGCGGGATCATTGAGTGCGGCTTGGGAGCCGAGTTCGCGAACGAGTGCGGCCTTGACGCCTTCCAGGCCGGCGCCTTTGCGCAGGCGATTGGAAAAGCTGACCTTTCCGTCCTGACGTGAAAGGTCTTTCATCAGGCGTTCGGCGTTGCGGCCGGGCGCGAGATCGACAATCAGGGTTGCCGTGCCCTGCCGCGCCAGGCGGTCCCGCAATGCGGCCGAATGGGCGTAGACGAGGCTGCCTTCGATGCCATGGCGGGAGATGACGAATTCGCCGGGGAAGGTGCCGGCGTCCGATGTGGTCGCGACGGATTTCAGCGGCGCTCCGGCAAAGCGGTCCTTGAAGACATCGCTCCAATCGACATCGAAGCCGCAATTGGCGGGCTGCAGGTCGGCGATGCCGACGCCTTTGTCTCTCAGCAACGGAACCCAGCCGCCATCGGCGCCGAGGCGCGGCCAGCTGGCGCCACCGAGCGCGAGCAGCGTCGCGTCGCTGTGGAGAGTTGTCAGGCCGTTCGGGGTGTCGAAGGTGAGGCCGTCATCGGCAAAGCCGGTCCAGCGGTGGCGTGTCATCAGCTTGACGCCCTGTGCCTCCAGCCGCTTCAGCCAGGCCCGTAACAGCGGCGAGGCCTTCATGACGGTTGGAAAGACGCGGCCGGACGTGCCGGTAAAGGTTTCAGTGCCGAGGCTGGAAGCCCATGCCTGTACGTCGGCGGGGGTGAAAGCATCCAGCGCAGTACGCAGGCGATCCGATGCGGCGCCGAAACGGGTGGCGAAACGCTGATAGTCTTCGGAATGGGTGATATTGAGACCTGATTTTCCGGCAAGCAGGAACTTGCGGCCGAATGTCGGCATGCCATCATAGACCGTTACGGCATGGCCGGACGACGACAACACCTCCGCCGCCATCAGGCCCGCCGGGCCGCCGCCGATGATTGCGATCTGTTTTGCCGTCATTAGATGCGTCCGCTGCCGTTGTTCCAAGCCCGTCTTGGAGACTACGGGCTTCTTGCGCAAGGATAAACGTGATCATTCCGTATTCTGAAGACACGCAGTTATCCGTTCATCGCCGCAACTGCCATCGCAGGCGATCCGGCTCGACCGCATTTTTTTGCAAATCATGCGCGCAAGCTGCTGTCTTGGTTCGGAAATTGTTTTGCGGCTGTGTTAGTCTCAAAAACGGTACCGGTGCTGTGGAGAGGAGTCTGCCGCACCGGCGTCTTGCAGCGGCTGCTGTACCGGGAGGAATGCCGACATCCTTGCCCGCCTTTTGGGCGGCCGGGTTTCATATCGTCGTCTTCTTTCCGTTCAAGCAGCGCGATCCGGCTGGGAGGAGGCCCGATGTATTCTGGCGGCTTGAATTTTGCCTTGGGCGACGAGATCGAGGCGTTGCGCGACACCGTGCAGCGGTTTGCAAGCGAGCGCATTGCGCCGCAGGCGGCGGATATCGACCGGAGCAACAGCTTTCCGATGCTGCTCTGGCGGGAGCTGGGCGATCTCGGCCTGCTCGGGATCACGGCGGGCGAAGATTATGGCGGCATCGGCCTTGGTTATCTCGCCCATTGCGTGGCGATGGAGGAAATCAGCCGGGCCTCGGCCTCGGTGGCCTTGAGTTATGGTGCCCATTCCAATCTCTGCGTCAACCAGATCAACCGCAACGGCTCAGACGTGCAGAAAGCCCGGTACCTGCCGAAGCTGATTTCCGGCGAACATGTTGGCGCGCTGGCAATGTCCGAGCCGGGGGCAGGCTCCGATGTGGTGTCGATGAAGCTGCGCGCCGACAAGCGCGGCGACCGCTACGTGCTCAACGGCAACAAGATGTGGATCACCAATGGTCCTGATGCGGACGTTCTGGTTGTTTACGCCAAGACCGATCCGGATGCCGGGCCGCGCGGCATTACCGCGTTTCTGGTCGAAAAGGGGTTTGCCGGATTTTCGACCGGCCAGAAGCTCGACAAGCTGGGAATGCGCGGCTCCAATACCTGCGAGCTGATCTTCAGCGATTGCGAGGTGCCGGAGGAAAATGTGCTCGGCAGCGTTGGCGGCGGCGTGCGCATTCTGATGTCGGGTCTCGATTATGAGCGCGTGGTCCTGTCGGCAGGACCTCTCGGGATCATGGCGGCTTGCCTCGACGTCGCGGTCCCCTATCTGCATGAGCGAAAGCAGTTCGGCCAGCCGATCGGCGAATTCCAGCTGATGCAGGGCAAGATCGCCGACATGTATGTGACGCTGAATGCAGCACGCGCCTATGTCTATGCTGTGGCGGCCGCCTGCGACAGGGGCGAGACGACACGCAAGGATGCGGCCGGGTGCATTCTCTATGCGGCAGAACGGGCAACGGCCTTGGCACTCGAAACCATCCAGGTGCTGGGCGGCAACGGCTACACCAACGACTATCCGGCCGGGCGCTTGCTCAGAGACGCGAAACTGTACGAGATCGGTGCTGGAACCTCGGAAATACGGCGTATGCTGATCGGCAGGGAGCTTTTCGGCGAGACGGCTTGAACGTGACACTCTGCAGGATGTTTGGTCGGGGGAATGAATGGCCGTTCTGAAATCGCAAATTACCACGTCCTCGGAAACCTTCCGCGCCAACAGCGCTGCGATGGCGGAGGCGATGCGTGTCGTTGAGGAAGCGGCGGCGCTGGCTGCCGGCGGTGGCGGCGAGGTGGCGCGCGAGCGTCATGTCAGCCGTGGCAAGATGCTGCCGCGTGAACGGGTGGCGCAACTGATCGACCCGGCGACGCCCTTTCTGGAAGTGGGCTTGACGGCGGCGCACGGGCTCTACAAGGGCGAGGCGCCGGGGGCGGGGCTGGTCACCGGTATCGGCCGTGTGTCCGGCCGTGACTGCATGATCGTCTGCAACGATGCGACGGTCAAAGGCGGCACCTATTATCCGATGACGGTGAAGAAGCATTTGCGGGCACAGGAGATCGCGGCGGAGAATAACCTGCCCTGCATCTATCTGGTCGATTCCGGCGGCGCCAACCTGCCGAACCAGGATGAAGTGTTTCCGGATCGCGATCATTTCGGCCGCATCTTCTATAATCAGGCCAATATGTCGGCCGCGGGCATTCCGCAGATCGCCGTCGTCATGGGCTCCTGCACGGCGGGTGGCGCCTATGTCCCGGCGATGTCGGACGAGGCAATCATCGTCGAGGGGCAGGGGACGATCTTTCTCGCCGGGCCGCCGCTGGTGCGGGCTGCGACGGGCGAGGTGGTGACGTCGGAGGATCTTGGGGGCGGCGATGTGCATACGCGGCTTTCCGGCGTTGCCGATCATCTGGCCCGCGACGATGCGCATGCGCTGGCGCTGGCGCGCCGGGCGGTTGCCAACCTCAACCGCACCTCCATAACCACCGTCGAGCGGCAGGCGCCGGAAGAACCGGTCTACGATCCCGGAGATATCTCTGGTGTCGTTCCCGCCGACCTGCGCACGCCCTATGACATCCGCGAAGTGATCGCCCGGATCGTCGATGGCTCGCGGCTGGACGAGTTCAAGGCGCGATACGGAACGACGCTGGTCTGCGGTTTTGCCCATATTCACGGAATTCCCGTCGGCATCATCGCCAACAATGGCGTGCTGTTTTCGGAATCGGCACTGAAGGGCACGCATTTCGTCGAGCTGTGCTCGCAGCGGAAGATCCCTTTGATCTTCCTGCAGAACATTACCGGCTTCATGGTCGGGCGCAAATACGAGACGGAGGGCATTGCCAAGCACGGTGCCAAGCTGGTGACGGCGGTGGCGACGACCAAGGTGCCGAAGATCACCATGCTGGTCGGCGGCTCGTTTGGTGCCGGCAATTATGGCATGGGCGGCCGGGCGTTTTCACCGCGCTTCCTGTGGACCTGGCCGAACAGCCGGATTTCCGTCATGGGCGGCGAGCAGGCGGCAGGGGTGCTGGCAACCGTGCGCGGTGATGCGCTGAAGCGGGCCGGCACGCCCTGGAGCGACGAAGACGAGGCAAAATTCAAGCAGCCGGTGCTGAACCTGTTCGAGACCCAGAGCCACCCGCTTTATGCCTCGGCGCGGCTGTGGGACGACGGCATCATCGACCCGCGCAAAAGCCGCGATGTGCTGGCGCTTTCCCTGTCGGCGGCACTCAATGCGCCGATCGACGATACCCGTTTTGGCCTGTTCAGGATGTGAGGAGAAAGACCATGAAACGTGATGCTTTCAATGCCAAGAACGCCCCTCAGCCACGCGGTGGTTATTCACAGGCTGTCCGGCTTGAGGATTTTCAGCGCCTGCTCTTCGTCAGCGGCCAGATCCCGACGGATTCAGACGACAGCGTACCGGCAGGGTTTGAAGCCCAGGCGCGGCAGGTCTGGTTGAATGTCGATGCGCAATTGAAGGCCGCCGGGATGAGCAAGGCGGATATCGTCAAGGTGACGGCCTATCTCGCTGACCGGCATCACACCATGGCCAATCGTGAAATCCGCAGCGAATATCTGGGCAGCCTGACGCCGGCGATGACAGTGGTAATCGCCGGTATTTTTGACGGGGCCTGGCTTCTCGAGGTCGAAGTCATCGCCGCGCAATAGACCGGGATAGAGTAATGTTTTCCAAGATACTCGTTGCCAATCGTGGTGAAATCGCCTGCCGGATCATTCGCACGGCGCGGCGTCTCGGTATTCGGACGGTCGCGGTGTTTTCCGATGCGGATGCCGGTGCGCTGCATGTCGAACTGGCGGACGAAGCCTTTCGCATCGGCGCTGCGGCGGCGAGCGAAAGCTACCTGAATGCCGGACGGATCATTGCGGCTGCCGAGCGCGCGGGCGCGCAGGCGATCCACCCCGGTTACGGGTTTCTGTCGGAGAATGCCGAGTTTGCCGAGGCTGTCGAGGCGGCGGGCATGGCCTTTATCGGACCCTCGGCCGCAGCCATTCGCGCCATGGGCCTGAAGGATGCGGCAAAGGCGCTGATGGAGCAATCCGGCGTGCCGGTGGTTCCGGGCTATCACGGCGACAATCAGGACGCCGCATTTCTTGCCGAACAGGCGATCGATATCGGCTTTCCGGTGCTGATCAAGGCACGGGCGGGCGGTGGCGGCAAGGGCATGCGCCGCGTCGACCGGGCCGAGGATTTCGGTGCTTCGCTTGAAGCAGCGCGGCGGGAGGCGGAGGCGGCCTTCGGCGACGGCGCCGTGCTGATCGAAAAATACCTGATGAAACCACGCCATATCGAGATTCAGGTCTTCGGCGACCGGCATGGCAATGCGGTGCATCTTTTCGAGCGCGATTGCTCGCTGCAGCGGCGCCATCAGAAGGTGATCGAGGAAGCGCCGGCGCCAGGCATGACGGCGGAAATGCGCCGGGCGATGGGCGAGGCGGCCGTACGGGCGGCGCGCGCTATCGATTATTGCGGAGCCGGCACGGTCGAGTTCATCGCCGATGTTTCCGACGGGCTCTGGCCCGACCGGTTCTTCTTCATGGAAATGAACACGCGGCTGCAGGTCGAGCATCCGGTGACGGAGGCAATCACCGGTATCGATCTGGTCGAATGGCAATTGCGGGTGGCCAATGGCGAGCCCTTGCCATTGAAGCAATCGGAACTGTCGATCGACGGCTGGGCCTTCGAGGCGCGGGTCTATGCGGAAGATCCCGCGCGCGGTTTTTTGCCATCGACCGGCACGCTATCGCATGTCGGGTTTCCGGCTGATGGTGTGCGGGTCGATGCCGGGGTGCGCCAAGGTGACCGGATCAGCCCGTTCTACGATCCGATGATTGCCAAGCTGATCGTCCACGGTTCGACGCGAGCTGCAGCATTGGCCAGGCTCACCGCAGTTTTGGCGGCGAGCCATATCGGCGGCGTCGCCAACAATCTTGAATTTCTGACGCGCCTCAGCCAGCAGCCGGATTTCGCCGCCGGGCATCCCGACACCGGCCTGATCGACCGGGAAGTTGCTGCATTGACGGTGACCGAAGCGCCGGATGAAACGGCGCTGGCGCTCGCAGCAGTTTTGTCGCTCGGCACGCTGCAGCTGCCGTCGGCCGATGATCCCTGGCGGTCGCTCGGCCACTGGCAGGTCTGGGGGCAGGCGACGCGCACGGTGACGCTGGATCATGCCGGCGAGCGGCATATGCTGCGCGTGGCGGCGCGTGGTCTCGACTTGTTTGCCGTGCATGGCAACAGCCGGGTCATTCCCGTCCGGATTTCCGGCCGGTTCGACGGCGGTTGCCTTGTCGAGGCGGATGGCCGCCAGAGCCGGTTGCAGCGGCTTGAAATCGCAAAAGGGTTTACGCTTCTCGTCGATGGCCGTGCCTTTGATTTCTACGTTCCCGATCCGCTGGATGGCGAGGCGGAAAGCGCTGAAGGTAGCGACCGTTTGACGGCGCCAATGCCGGGTCTGATCAAGCTGGTGCGGGTGAAGGAAGGCGACGTGGTATCGAAGGGCGATCCGCTTGTTGTCATGGAAGCGATGAAGATGGAGCTGACGCTGTCGGCGAGCCGTGACGGCATCGTCGAAACCCTGTTTGTTGCCGAGGGCGACCAGACTGTCGATGGAGCGGTTCTGCTTACGCTGAAGCCGCAGGAGGCGTGATGTCTTTCTTGGATCCGGATGCCGCCGCAAGCCGCGTGTCCATCGTCGAGATGGCACCGCGTGACGGCCTGCAGAACGAGAAGGTGCTGATCGAAACCAGGGACAAGATCAGGCTCACCGACATGCTGTCGGGTTGTGGTTTCGAGCGGATCGAGGTGACGAGTTTCGTCAGCCCGAAATGGGTGCCGCAACTGGCTGATGCCGCCGAGGTCATGGCCGGGATCGCCCGGCGGCCGGGCGTGCGGTATGCCGTGCTGACGCCCAATATGAAGGGTTTCGAGGCTGCGCTTGCGGCAGGTGCGGACGAGGTGGCGATCTTCACCTCGGCCTCGGAAGGATTTTCGCAGCACAATATCAATTGCTCGATTGCCGAAAGTATCGAGCGGTTTCGTCCGGTGGCGGAGGCGGCCCGCAAAGGGGGAATTGCAGTGCGCGGTTATGTCAGCTGCGTGGTCGAATGCCCCTATGACGGTGCTGTGGCGCCCGAAAGCGCTGCTGGTGTCGCGGCGCAGCTGCTGGGGCTTGGCTGCTATGAAATCAGCCTTGGCGATACGATCGGGCGTGGCACGCCTGAGGCGGTGGACCGCATGCTGGCTGTCGTCCTTGAGGGTATTCCCGCCCAAAAACTCGCCGGACATTTTCACGACACGTCGGGCCGGGCGCTCGACAATATCGGCGTGGCGCTGGATCGTGGTCTCAGGGTGTTCGACGCATCGGTCGGCGGGCTCGGCGGCTGTCCTTATGCGCCGGGCGCCAAGGGCAATGTCGATACGCTGCTGGTGGATCGCTATGTGAAGGGCCGCGGATTTGTCACCGGCCTTGATGAGGCCGCGCTTGAGGCCGCGTCTCTCTTCGCGCGCAGTTTGAGGAGTGCGGCATGACATATGAGACCATCCGCGTCGAGGTTGACGGCCGGGGTGTGGCGCGGTTGGCGCTTGCCCGTCCCGACAAACACAATGCTTTGTCCGGTACGATGATCGGCGAATTGACCACTGTGGCGAAATTGCTGAGCGCGGACGCCTCGGTGCGGGTTGTCGTGCTGGCGGCGGAGGGCGCAAGCTTTTGCGCCGGTGGCGATCTCGGCTGGATGAAGGCGCAGATCGAGGCGGACCGGGCGGCGCGCATCAAGGAGGCCACGCGGCTGGCGCTGATGTTCAAAGCGCTGAACGATCTGGAAAAGCCGGTCATTGCCCGCGTGCAGGGCAATGCGTTTGGCGGCGGCATCGGCTTGTTGTGCATTGCCGATGTGGCCGTTGCGGCAGATACCGCCAAGTTCGGATTGACGGAAACCCGGCTGGGGCTGATCCCGGCAACGATCAGTCCCTATGTGGTGGCGCGGATCGGTGAGGGGCGGGCGCGGCCCTTATTCATGTCCGGCAGGATTTTTGACGCTCAGGAAGCGCAACCCGCAGGCCTTTTGACGCGCGTGGTGCCGCCAAGTGATCTCGATGCGGCGATCGAAGCGGAAGTGGTGCCCTATCTGCAGGTTGCGCCCGGAGCCGTTGGCCAATCCAAGGCTCTGGCGCGGTCGCTGGGCATGCCGATCACCGAAGCCGTCATTGCTGCGACCATTGAGCGTCTGGCCGATGCCTGGGAAACGGACGAGGCGCGGGAAGGGATTTCGGCCTTCCTGGAAAAGCGCGAGCCCTGGTGGCGGAAACCGGTTTAGCCGCGCTGATCGACGGCTGCGCTTGAAATGCGCATGATTTGAGCATATTTTGATAGTGTACTTATCAAAATATGTTAGGAAAGTGTCATGACAGCTTTGAGCTTCGATATGACGGCAAGCCGGTTCGGCGACGGTCAATCACCGTTCCTTTCGGCTGAGCGGGTCTCCAAGCAGCTCGGCGTCACCCTGTCCGAGCTTGCCCGGCTGATTGGTGTTGCCCGCAATACGCTGACGGCGAAATCCGGCGCGCGCAAGGTGGATCATGCCTTGAGCCATGTTGTGCGCATTCTTGCCATGGCGAGCGAAATGGCCGGCGATGAAAACCGCGCCACCATTTGGTTCAAGCATCAGCCAATCCCCGGATGGGCGGGCAAGACCGCCTATGATCTGGTGAGCGAAGGCAAATCGGACAAGGTGCTGGCCTATCTCGAGGCGGTCCGGTCCGGCGTTTATGCCTGAGAAGGCCAGGGAGGCACTGACGCTGTGGCGCGCCTTCGTGCCGCAATGGGCCTTTGCGCCGCTGTCCGGCGAGGGCGCGGCGCGCTTTGGCGGCCGCTGGAACCCGGTGGGAGCGGCGACGATCTATGCGGCACGTGAACTTTCAACCGCCTGGGCGGAATACAATCAGGGTTTTGTCCAGCACCCGGCGTTGATCGTGCAGCTGGATCTCAAGGATGCAGCCCTGGCCGACCTGACAGATTCGGACGTGCTGTCCGGCCTTACCATCCCCGAGGATATTCACCAGTGCGAATGGCGGATGCTGCTGGACGACGGCAAGGTGCCGCAGACGCACCTGTTGCGCCAGCGGCTGCTGGCCGAGGGCTTTGATGGTGTCGTCTATCCGTCCTTCATGTCGCCGGGCGGAACCTGCGTGGCGCTGTGGCGGTGGAATGCCAAGGGCGCGCCGCGGCTCGATGTCGTCGATCCGGATGGCCGCTTGCCGAAGACGCCGGCGTCGTGGGTTTGATTCAGCCGTTCAAAAGCATTTTTAGGATGAAAGCTGCAGGCGACGGCGCTGAAAACGATAGATTTTTCCCAATTAGTCTATAAAATGAATAAAGATAATTATCTAAAGCGATCACAACCCTGTAATTTCCCTCAACCTTTGGGGAATATCAGCGCATGTCCGGCAAACCATCCTATGCCATCAAAATCCCGCCGCGCCGTGTGGAATGGCCGACCGTCATTCTGGCCGTCTTGATCTATGGCGGTTTTCTGGCGCTGACATTCTGGTGGCAATCGTTGCCGGTTGCCGTTGTTGCGTTGGCGGGTGGCTGGCTGATTGCCTGGCAGGGATCGCTGCAGCACGAGGTCATCCACGGGCATCCGACCGGCAGCCAGCGCATCAACGATGCGATCGGCTCGATCCCACTGTCGCTCTGGCTGCCTTATCCGATCTACCGTGAAAGCCATCTGGAGCATCATCGCGACGAACACCTGACCGATCCGATCGAGGATCCGGAATCTTCCTATTTTACCCGCTCTGCCTGGGAGCGGCTGGGGCGGACGGGCAAACTGCTTGCCCGCTGGAACACGACGCTGCTTGGGCGCTTGACCATTGGACCTGCGGTGATGCTGGTCAGTTTCCTGGCGCAAGAGGTGCGGCTTTTGAAGGCCGGCGAACCCGGCCGGGCGCGTGTCTGGGCGGTCCATATGATGGGTGTTGCAGCCGTGCTGTTCTGGGTCACGGTGATCTGCGACATGCCGTTCTGGCTGTATTTCCTAGGCTTCGTCTATTTTGGCGCAGCGCTGACGCGGCTGCGGTCCTATGCCGAGCATCGCTATGCCGAAAGGCACGAGGAGCGTACGGCGATCGTCGAGAACAGCCAGCTGTTGGGGCTGCTGTTCCTCTACAACAACCTGCATGTGCTGCATCACCTGAAGCCCGGCATTTCCTGGTACCGGCTGCCCTCGGTCTACCGCCGCAATAGGGAGGCCCTCATCGATACCAATGGCGGGCTGGTCTATAACAGCTATTGGGAGATCGCCCGGCGGTTTTTCCTCAAGCCGCATGACGACATCACCCATCCGAAGCATTCCGGATGAACGTGCCGTCGCGTCAAAATCTGGCGATACGGCGCGGGCCGATTGTGCAATAAACGCAAGGTACTGCAGTGAGTTTTGCGCGTCATGAATGAAGCGGGTTACTTTAGTGCATTTATCCTTTGTGAAAGTCTCTGAATGCGTCTTGCCAGCCTTGCCATGTATGCCAGTCCGCCGCCGCTTGTGGATGCCACGGCAAAACTGTGGGATTTCCTCAGCGAAACACTGAAGCGGGCAGGGCTAGGGGAGATTCCGGCCAGGCTGGACGATGCGGTCGACTACCATCAAGCCTGGACGCGGCCGGATCTGCTGCTCGCCCAGACTTGCGGCTTTCCTTATGTCAAGCACCTGCGCGGCAAGGTGAAGCTGGTGGCGACGCCGGTCTATGGTCATCCAGGTTGTGACGGCCCATCGATGCGCAGTTTCATTGTTGTGGCGAAAAACAGTGCTGCTCAATCCCTGGATGACCTCCGTGGTACACGGGCGGCGATCAACCAGCCGGACAGCAATTCCGGCTTCAACCTGTTTCGCGCCGCCATTGCGCCGCTGTCACGGAGTGGCCGGTTCTTCGACTCAGTGATCGAAACCTGCAGCCATCGCAACAGTATTGCGGCGATCACCGCGGGCAAGGCGGATGTGGCGGCAATCGACTGCATTACCTATGGCAACGTGCTGCGGTTTGACCCCGAAAGTCTGGGCGGAGTCAGGATTCTCACGCAAACCGTCAGTGGTCCGGGACTGCCGTTGATCACGCGCGGCGATGCCTCGGATGCGGATGTGGATGCGATGAGGCAAGCCTTGCGGCTGGCCATCGCCGAGCCGTCGCTGGAGCCCGTGCGGAATGTGCTTTGCCTCAAGGATTTTGCCGTTCTTTCCGACGCCGACTATGAGCCGCTGGCCGAGCTCGAGCGGCAGGCGCAACGGGTGGGATATCCGGTAATCGCTTGAGTTTAGACGCTTCTGGTCATCGCGTTACAGAGCGCGCAGGTGCTCTCTCCATATTTCCAAGGGGCTGTTCGTGACGGTTGTGGCTGTGAAGCCATGACGGCATGAGGTTGTAAAACAAGAGGAAAATCCATCGGCTCGGGTTGTTTATGTATTTTCCTGTTGACTCATCTGGCGTCTGAATCAATAGTTCGGTGATAGAACGAATTAATTGAGGCGATTGTGAGCGAAACCCTGCGCATCTCCCGGAAGTTTTCCCAAAGGGCCGTGATGGAGGCGATCATCCAGAACGGACCGATCTCCCGCGCCTCGATTGCCAAGCAGACGGGGCTGTCAAAGCAGACCATTTCGGAAATAGTTCGCCAGCTGGAGCTAGATGACTGGGTGCGCGAGACAGGGCGCACCAGCGGTCATGTCGGACGCACCGCCGTCACTTATGAGCTTGTGCCGGATGCGGCCTATATCGCGGCCGTCGATCTCGGCGGCACCAAGATCAGGCTGGCGATCGCGGATCTTGCCTGCCAGGTCTTTGCCGAGGAAGTTGCCGCGACCGACCGGCGCGGCGGCCAGTTCGTGGTCAATCAGATCGCCGAGCTTTGTGCGCAGGCGGCAAAACATCTGAGCATTCCCCGTGAGCGCATCCGCATGGCCGTGATCGGTGCGCCCGGTGCGCCGGATGCCAAGACCGGCCGCATCTTGCTTGCCCCAAACATCTCGGACTTCGATACGATGAACGTGGCGGCTGCCTTCGAAAAGGCACTCGGCGTCGATGTCATCCTGGAGAACGACGTCAATCTGGCGGTGTTGGGCGAAAACTGGCTGGGGCAAGGGCAGGGCATCGACAATCTCGCCTTCATCGCGGTCGGTACCGGCATCGGTGGTGGCCTGATGGTCGGCGGCCAGCTGGTGCGCGGCGCGATGAACGCTGCCGGTGAGTTGGGCTTCCTGCCGTTTGGCGCCGATCCCTTCGATCCAGAATCGCTGCGCACCGGCGCTTTCGAGCGCGTCACCGCCTCGATCGGCATCATGGAGCATTATGCTGCGGCGTCCGGCGAAACAGCGACGGTGCCCGCTATCTTCGAGCGGGCAGCGAGTGGTGATGTGTATGCCGCGGCGACCTTGGACGAGACGGCAAAATATCTGGCGCGCGGCATCAGCGCGATTGCGGCGATCGCCAATCCCGAAAAGGTCATTATGGGCGGCTCGATCGGTCTGCGCCTGGAACTGATCGAACGCATCCGCAAATTCCTGCCAACCTGCTTCCCCTATCCCGTTGATATCGAGGCGAGCCAGCTCGGTCCGCGCGCGGCGATTGTCGGTGCGGCGGCGATCGGGCTCAGCCACCTGCACAATGCGTTGTTCGGCGCCGATGCTCCCGACAGCCGCCTGTCGTTGCCGCCGGCGGAGACGGTCACCTTCAAGGAGGCGCTGCGATGAGCATGTCCGACACTCTGACGGAAAAATTGCACGCTGCCCTCGACCGCGACGACGCGATTGCCCTGCTGCGCGGCGCGATCGGCGCCGAGAGCATTACCGGCAATGAAGCGAATTTTGTGGGTTTCCTCGAACGCCAGATGCGGGCTCGCAAGATCGATGGCATCGCAGTTTCGGACTTCCTGCCGGGACGGCCGAACATTCGTGGTGAGCGCAGGGGCGATGGCACCGGCAAGCGGCTGCTGTTCATTGGCCACACGGACACAGTCCATGTCGATGGTTGGCGCGAGCATTGGGCGGGCACCGAGCGGGAGGATCCGTTTGGCGCGCCGATCATCGACGGGCAGATCTGGGGCCGAGGTGCCGGAGACCTGAAGGCGGGTATCTGCAGTTCGCTTGCGGCGCTCAGCCTGCTCGACAAGGCCGGGATCAGGCTCAAGGGCGATGTCGCCTTTGCCTTTGTCGGCGACGAGGAAAGTGGCCAGCCGGGAACCGGCGTGTCCGCGGGGATGAAGGATTACACCGCCCGCATTGAGGCGGGCGCGGTGGAAAAGCCGGATTTCACCGTCTATGTCGAGCCGACCCAGCTTGCGGTCTATCCGGCGCAGATCGGCTTCTTCATCACTGATATCAAGATCACCGGCAAATCCGCCTATTTCGGTGTGCCGGAACTGGGCCGCGACGCGCTGAAGGCAAGCCATGCGGTCATGTCGGCTCTGTGGAAACATTCCGACGATATCTCCGCGCGGGCCGAGCATCCACTGATCGGGCGTGGGTTCCTGCTGATCACCGGCCTTTCCGGCGGTGGCTTCATTGCCGTGCCGGAAGAATGCACGCTGTCGTTGATCTGCAAGCTTTTGCCCGGTGAATCACTGGATAGCGCGGCGGCAGAGCTGGAAAGCGTCATCCGTGGCGCGGTCTCCGATCCGCAGATCAAAATCGAGATTTCCTATCCGGCCGGCCGGGACCATGCGCTCGGCGGTTCGGCGGCGGAGATCGATCAGGACCTGCCAGAGGTCTCGATGCTTTGCACCGCTGTCAGCGAGGCGATGCCCGGGCGCGGCACGATACAGGGCGCGCCGTTCTGGTCGGAATCGCCGTTCTTCGTCAACCGGCTCGGCGTGCCCGCCGTCTATTGCGCGCCGGGCGATATCCGCAACTGCCACACATTCGAGGAACATGTCGATGTCGAGGAATATCTCGCCGGGATCGTGGCGTTCGCCACCTTCATGGCGCGCTATTGCGGCATCGCGGAATGAGCAACTGAACCATCGATAATCTGAAAAAAGGGAACAGAAAGATGCTTATCAGGAATTTGTTGAATGCCGCGCTTCTGAGCGGTGCGATGATCACCGCAGCCCATGCCCAGACCGTCGGTCCGGCGGGCGAAACCGCGACGCCGAGCGCCGAAATCAAGCTGTCGGATAGCGATATCGCCAGCCTGAAGGGCAAGGGCTACAAGGCGGCGCTGCTCTGGCACACGTCGTCGGACTTCATCAACGCCGTTTCGGCCGGCGCCAAGGATGAGTTTGCCAAGGCGGGTGTCGACGTTGTCGTGACGACGGATGCAGGTTTCGACGCCGCCCGCCAGCGCAGCGATATCGAGACGGCGCTGGCCGCCAAGCCGAATGTCATTCTGGCTCTGCCGCTTGACCCGACGACCTCCGCCGAAGCCTTCAAGCAGGCCGTCACCGATGGCACCAAGCTGGTGTTCCTCTCCAATCTTCCCGCCGGTTACAAGCAGGGCACGGATTATGCCGCGATCGTCACGGACGATCTGTTCCAAATGGGCAAGCAGGCAGCCGATGCGCTGGCGAAATCGATCGGCGGCAAGGGCAAGGTCGGCTACATCTTCCATGATGCCAGCTATTACGTGACCAACCAGCGCGACCAGGCGTTCAAGACGACCATCGAGAAGGACTATCCGGATATCAAGATCGTTGCCGAACAGGGCATTTCCGATCCGGCCCGCGCCGAGGAGCTGGCCAATGCCATGCTTTTGCAGAACCCGGATCTCGACGGCATCTACGTGACCTGGGCTGAGCCTGCCGAAGGCGTGCTTTCTGCCCTGCGTGGCGCAGGCAATACCAAGACGAAAATTGTGACGCTCGACCTGTCAGAACCGGCAGCGCTCGACATGGTCAAGGGTGGCAACGTCGTCGCGCTGGTTGCCGACAAGGCCTATGAGCTTGGCCAGACCATGGCCGCCACTGGCCTGAAGGCGCTGCTGGGTCAGGAGACCCCGGCCTTCATCGTCGCTCCGGCGCTGACCGTGACCAAGGCTGACGTTTCCGAAGGCTGGAAGCAGTCGCTCAACCGCGATGCGCCGCAGTCGGTTCTCGACGCCGCGAAGTGATGTGCTGTGCCGGGTGGTACGAACCACCGCCCGGCGCATCAAACCGAGATTCTGGAGGAATAATGATGAACAAGCTGTCGATGATCCCGGCGGGGCTGGTTGCCGCGCTTCTGTCTGCCCACGCTTTTGCCGCCGATGGCGCGACCACCGGTCCGCACGGCGAAAAGCCGACACCGGCCTCCAGCTTCACGTTGACGCCGGATGAAGAGACGAAGATCAAGGACGGCAAGTTCACCGCCGCCCTCGTCTGGCACGAGATGAGCGAATATACCAACGCGGTCAACAGCGGCGCGCAGGATGAATTCAAGCGTCTCGGCGTCGAGGTTGTCGCCCAAACGGATGCGGGCTTCGATGCCGCGCGCCAGAAGGGCGATGTCGAGACGGTGCTTGCCAAGAATCCATCGATCATCCTGTCGCTGCCGGTCGATCCAGCAACGGCCGGGCCGATCTACGATCCGGCGCTGAAGGCTGGCGTCAAGCTTGCCTTCGTCGACAACTCGCCGCAGGGCTATGTGCAGGGCAAGGACTACGTCACGATCGTCTCCGACGACCTGTTCCAGATGGGTCACAAGGCAGGCGTCGCCATGGCCGAGGCGCTCGGGAAAAAGGGCAAGGTCGGCTATATCTTCCACGATGCTGATTTCTACGTGACCAACCAGCGCGACCAGGCCTTCAAGTCGACGATCGAGCAGGATTATCCCGACATGACGATCACGGCAGAGGCTGGAATGGCCGATCCGGCACGCGCAGAAGAGATTGCCCAGGCGATGCTGACGCAGTACCCTGATCTCGACGGTATTTACGTGACCTGGGCAGAACCGGCATTGAGCGTGCTTTCCACTTTGCGCGCCGCCGGAAACACCCATACCAAGATCGTCACGCTCGATCTCAACGAACCGGCGGCGCTTGACATGGTCAAGGGCGGCGCAGTTGCAGCGCTCGTTGCCGACGAGGCCTACAATATCGGCGTCACAGCTGCACGTGCTGCGGCCGGATCGCTTGTTGGCAAGCAGGCCGAACCGTTCCTGGTGGTGGATTCGCTTGCGGTCACCAAGGACACGGTCAAGGACGGCTGGAAGAAGTCGCTCAACAAGGATGTTCCGGCCACCATCGCCGAAGCCATCAAGTAAGACCAGCGCCCAGGCGCCGATTGAAGTCGTCGCACCGGCCGCCGAGAATGCATGCCAGTGCCCGGCGGGAGCCACAGGTTCCCGCCCATACCCCAGCTCTTCGGAGGAGCCGCTATGTCCAGCGCCCCAAGCAATGCCGCCAACCCGGCGATGAGCATGATCAGCCGCATCAATATCCAGCAATATGTCGTCTATGTCGGTTTTCTGGCGATCTTCCTGTTTTTCGCCGTCGTGCTGAAAGACAGCGGGTTCCTGACTGTGCGCAACCTATCCAACATCGTGCTGCAGACGGCGCCGATCACGATCATGGCGATCGGCATGGTCTTCGTGCTTTCGGCCGGTGAGATCGACCTGTCGATCGGTTCGACCGTGGCGGTCGCCGCTCTCTCTGCCGCCGTGACGATGAATGCCTATGGGATGATCGCCGGTATTGCGGCCGGGATCGGGGCAGGGGTCGCCATCGGGCTGGTGAACGGTCTTTTGGTCGCCTATGTCCGGCTGCCGTCGTTTCTGGTGACGCTGGCAACGCTGGGGCTGTTTGCCGGTGTCGCTCGCTCTCTCACCAACCTGCGCTCCATTCCTGTCACCGACAGCACGTTTACCGGCTTCTTCGGTTCCGGCTCGCTGCTCGGCATCCCTTCGCTGATCTGGTGGACCGTGATCGCCATCATCGCCGGGCACCTGATCTTCCGCGAAACCAAGTTCGGCGCGCATGTTCTGGCAACCGGCGATAATGCCCGCGCCGCCAGCGTCTCCGGCATTCCCGTGCCGCGCATCCGGCTTGCGGTGCTGGTCATCAGCGGCGCGCTCGCCGGCCTTGCCGGTCTGCTTTATGCCGGCCGTCTGCAGGCGGCAAAATATACACTGGGCGAAACGGACCTGATGACCGTGATCGCCGCCGTCATCGTCGGTGGCACGTTGCTCAACGGCGGCAAGGGTTCAATCATCGGCGCGCTGGTGGGTTCGCTGATGATGGGCATGCTCAACAACGGTCTGATCCTGATGGGGCTTTCCGTCTCCGACCAGATGATTGTCCGCGGTCTCATCATTCTTGCTGCCGTCGCCGTGTCGCTGCGCGAAAAGCTGCGCTGAAGAAAGGATATCTCATGTTTCTCGACGTTCTGCGCCGCCGTAACCCAAAATTCCTCGAAGCGGCCATCGCGCTCCACCGTCAGGGCAAGATCCCGGCCAATGCCTATGTGCTCGATCTCGATGCCGTCGAGGCCAATGCCCGGGTCTTGAAGACGGAGGCCGACCGGCTCGGTTTGAAGATCTTCGCCATGACCAAGCAGGTCGGCCGCGCCAGCTCCTTCTGCGCCGCCGTGGAGCGAGGCGGCATCGACCGGTCCGTTGCCGTCGACATGGCGTGCGCCCGCGCCACGCACCGGGCGGGCCTGCGCGTCGGCCATCTCGGCCATCTGCAGCAGGTGGCTCGCCATGAGGCCAAGGCCGCGGCCGCGACTTTCCTCCCGGATTACTGGACCGTGTTCAATGACGACAAGGCGCGCGAGGCCGCTGAAGGCGCCAAGGCAGCGGGCTATGTGCAGAACCTGCTTGCCCGCATTAAGGCCGAGGGTGATACGTTCTATCGTGGCCATGAGGGCGGTTTCGATGCTGCCGATGTCGCTGCCGTGGCCGACGCTTTCGATACGCTGGATGGCGGCCATTTTGCCGGGATCACCACGTTTCCGGCCCTGCTGTTCGATCACAAGAGCCACAAGGTCTTGCCGACGCACAATCTGGCAACGCTGACCAAGGCCGCCGAGGCGCTGGGGAAGGCCGGACGCACCGGCATTGAGGTCAATGCGCCGGGCACGACGTCTTCGGTTCTGCTGCAGGCGCTCGCCGATGCCGGCGCGACACAATGCGAGCCCGGCAACGGTCTGCATGGCACGACGGCGCTGCATGTGGTCGAAGATTTGCCGGAGCTTCCGGCCGTCTGCTATCTCACCGAGGTTTCGCACCTTTCCGGTGGCAAAGCCTATTGCTTCGGCGGCGGTTTCTACATCGACCCGATCTTCCCGGACTATGACGTCAAGGCGATCGTCTCCGACGAGCCAACTGTCGCGGCCTCGTCTCTGCGCAGCGTCGAGGTGCCGCCGCCTTCGGCGATCGACTATTACGCGATGATCGATGCGGCGGGGCCAAACGCGCCGAAGCCCGGCGATACCGCGGTCTTCGGTTTTCGCGGTCAGGCCTTTGTCACCCGCGCCTATGTCGTTGGCGTCTCGGGCATTTCCACAGGCATGCCGAAAGTCGAGAGCATCGAAAACGGCTTCGGCGACCCCCAATCCTGGCCGGTATAGGAGAATGACCATGAACACTCAGGCCCCTGTGCTGCAGCTCAAGGACATCCGCAAGAATTTCGACGCGGTTGTCGCCATCGAGAATTTTTCGCTCGATATCTATCCCGGCGAGATCGTCGCGCTGGTCGGCGATAACGGCGCTGGCAAATCGACGCTGATCAAGATCGTTTCCGGCGTCTACGGCCCGTCATCCGGTACGATCACCATCGAGGGTGAGACCGTCGCCATGTCCAGCGCCACCATGGCCCGGTCGCACGGGATCGAGGTGGTCTATCAGGATCTGGCGCTGGCCGATCAGCAGACGGTCTACATGAACATGTTTCTCGGCCGCGAACTGACCAACGGCATCGGTCTGCTCGACCGCAAGACGATGATTTCTGAGACGGAAAAGCTGGTGAAGGAACTGGATGTGCGCATTCCGTCGGCGCATGCGACGATCCGCGATCTCTCCGGCGGCCAGCGCCAGGGCGTGGCAATCGCTCGCGCCACCCGCTGGGCCAAAAAACTGATCCTGCTTGATGAGCCGACGGCAGCGCTCGGCGTTGCTGAAACCGCCAAGGTTGAGGAGATCGTGCAGTCGCTGAAATCTCGGAATATCGGCGTCTTGATCATCAGCCATAGCCTCGATCAGGTCTTCAAGCTTTCGGACCGTATTTGCGTGCTCCGCCGCGGCAAGCAGATCGGCATCCGCAGGACGTCGGAGACCAACAAGAACGAAATTGTCTCGATGATCACCGGCGTCAACTGACGCCGGAATTCATGCCGTCTTGACCGCCGGGGTGTTTGCCTGCGCTGGCGCGTAGGCCCGCAGGAATGTGCGCACGGCATTGCGGGCCGCACTGTCCAGTTCCTCGTCGGTTGGCGTGACCCCGAACAAGGTGCCCATCTGCAGGTCTGCGTTGACCAGCGCCAGGAACTGACGAGCCGCGACGTCGAAATCGTCGATCTCCAGCAGCCCCTTGTGCGACAGTCTGGCGAAAAGCGCCGCCAGCGCCGTGCCGATCTTGCCAGGGCCGTGCTGGCGCCAACTTTCAAACAGATGCGGATAACGCTCGCCCTCCGACTGGACGAGCTTGCGCAGGAATTTTCCGTCTTGATTGCAGATGCAGCTGCGGCTCAGCCGCACGGCAAAGCCGACGAGGTCATCTTCAAGATTGTCCGGCTTTTCGGGGAAGGTCGACAGGATGGTGAACAGCATGGCGTTTGCCCGGTCCATCACGTCCTCGACCACCGCGGTGAACAGATTATCCTTCTCCCGATAGTGATTGTAGACCGTCTGGCGCGACACGCAGGCTGCTGATGCAATCTCATCGATGCTCGCACCGGCAAATCCCTGGCGGCAAAACACCTCGGCGGCAGCTTCCAGTATGGACAGGCGCTTGGCGCATTGCCCGCGCTGGCTGTGGACGGACATCTTGGGAACGGGGTCATTCGGAGCTTTCATCAGTCCAAGATAATGCCTCTTGACGTTTTAGACAATGGTGTCTAATTTTACATGCGTGTCCAATTATATTGACATGAATTTCCAAGCGCGCGGATGTCCTCCCAAGCATTGCGTGCGGGCTTGAAACGTTTCCATTGAACCCCGTGAGGCAACGCGGCGCGAAACCGGTCAGGTTCCGTACCGCTGTTTTCTGAAAGACGATCCCATGACGTCCTCCTTCTTCCGGACTGCCCTCATCCTCGGCCTGCTATCAGCCATCGGTCCTTTCGCCATCGACATGTACCTGCCGGCGCTGCCGTCGATCGGACAGGATTTTGGCGCGGAAAACCACGTCGTGCAGCTCAGCCTGCTCGCCTTCTTCATTTCCTTTGCGCTGTCGCAGCTGGTCTATGGTCCCCTGTCCGACATGTGGGGCCGCAAGGCGCCGCTCTACATCGGCATCGGCATTTTTGCGCTCGCCAGCATCGGCTGCGCGCTGGCGAGCGATATCGAAACGCTGATCGCCTTCCGTTTCCTGCAGGGCATCGGCGGGGCCGCCGGCATGGTCATCCCGCGCGCCATTGTGCGCGACATGCATACCGGCGTGCAGGCCGCCCGGCTGATGTCGCTGTTGATGCTGGTTTTCAGCATCTCGCCAATCCTGGCGCCGCTGACCGGCAGTGCCGTCATCGAATTCTACGGCTGGCGTGGCGTGTTCTGGGCCGTGATGATCGCCGCCTTCATCGGCCTCATTCTCCTTGCGACGCAATTGCAGGAAACCCGCCTTAGGGAACATCGTGCCGAAAGCGGTTTGCGCAGCGCCATGGCGGCTTACGGCTTGCTGCTCAGGGACAAGAATTTCCTGACGCTGACCTTCATCGGCGGGCTCGGTATTTCCAGCTTCCTCGTCTATCTCGCCAACTCGCCCTTCGTGCTGATCGATTATTATGGGCTGACGCCGACGCAATACAGCTTCGCCTTCTCCATCAATGCCGTGTCGTTCTTCGCGGTATCGCAGGCGACCGGCTGGTTCGGCGAGCGTTTTGGGCTTGTCCGCGTCATGCGGATTGCCGTAACGGCCTTTGCACTGACCATGGCTGCGATGGCCATCGTCATGAGCCTTGGTTTCAACCAGCTTCCGGTCATGGCCGCGTTCCTGTTCGTCGGCTACGGCTTCCTCGGCCTGGTCATTCCGACCAGCGCGGTGCTGGCGCTGGAGGATCACGGCGAGATTGCCGGCACGGCATCGTCGCTGATGGGCACGCTGCATTTCGTCACGGCCGCCGTCGCCATGGTGATCGCATCGGTGTTCTTCGACGGTACCGCCGTCCCAATGGCCATGGGCATCGCGCTTTGCGCCGTTGGCGCGCTGCTGCTCACCCAGGCCACCATCGGCCGCCGCCGCGCGGTTGCCGCTGCCGAGTAAATCGGCATTCGCAATATCCTGGAATATCGAAGGCCCGGGGCGATGCTCCGGGCCTTTTGCAATTCCTGTGACCCGGTATTAACGCCCCATTATCCACAATGCCGGAAAAATTATGTGCCAGGAGGCATGTTTCCGAAGCCTACACATTGACGTTGTTCTCACGCCGTATACTATATCTAGTGTTCAAGGTTCCTCTGACTCGCAAGATTCGGAGGCTAAGAGGGAATGCGGTGCGTTCAGCCATTTTGGCCGGGCAAAACCGGAGCTGCCCCCGCAACTGTAAGCGGCAAGTACCTGTTTCATTTCAAGTCACTGAAGGCATCGATCTTCGGGAAGACGGAACAGGCGCCACGACCCGCAAGCCAGGAGACCTGCCTTAAACAAAACGTCCACGGGCGGGGTGTCCGGAAGGTTGCGTGATGTGCAGCGGAATGACTCCGCTTTGTGTTGCGTTCTTCCGATGTCCGCCAAAAAAGGCTTCGGGGTGAAGGCATGTCAGTCAATCGAATTCGCAGACCACGAGATGCGGGATCGCGATCGGCGGTACACGCCTAGCCTGATCGCCAGCTCGCAATGAAAACCACACGATCGGATCCGCGTGCAGCGGCTCGGAGCCCTTTCGTGCGCCTAGCAACACGACAGATCACGAGGAAAATCATGAACATTACCGTTTACAGCAAGCCTTCCTGCGTCCAGTGCACCGCGACCTACCGTGCGCTCGATCGCGAAGGCATCGACTATCAGATCATCGACATCTCCAAGGACGAGGACGCCTTCGCAAAGGTGATCGGTCTCGGATACCAGCAGGTTCCGGTCGTGATTGCCGGCCAAGACCATTGGGCCGGATTCCGGCCGGACAAGATCAGCGCGCTTTCTTGAGTACGGTCTGACGAACGATGGGGCTGATCGTCTATTATTCCAGCCTGTCGGAAAACACCCATCGTTTCGTCGCCAAGCTCGGTTTGAAATCAGCCCGTATTCCCGTCAGCAGTGGCGCGGAAACGCCCGATGTGCGCGAGCCTTTCGTCCTCATCCTGCCGACCTATTGCGGCGATGACGGCCGGGGCGCCGTTCCCAAACAGGTGATCCGCTTCCTCAACGATGCGGTCAACCGATCCTTCATCCGGGGCGTGATCGCTGCCGGTAACAGCAATTTCGGCGAGACGTTCGGTCTCGCGGGTGACGTGATCTCACGCAGATGCGAAGTGCCGTATCTCTACAGATTCGAGCTTCTGGGCACCGATGAGGACGTCGCCAACGTTAGAAACGGATTGGAACGATTTTGGACGTCTCAGAGACTTTGACGCGGAATGCGGGCGCAAAACCGCTCAACAGTTTTCCTCCTTCCGCCGGTGAACGCCCTTTGAAGGCGACGGAAACGGCAGTCGACTATCACGCGCTGAACGCGATGCTGAACCTCTATGACGACGAGGGGAAGATCCAGCTCGACAAGGACCGGCTGGCCGCGAAGCAGTATTTCCTCCAGCACGTCAACCAGAACACCGTGTTCTTCCATAATCTCCGCGAGAAGCTCGATTATCTGGTAACGGAAGGCTACTACGAGCGCGAAGTCCTCGATCAGTATTCGTTCAATTTCGTGCGGGACCTCTACGATCACGCCTACGCGAAGAAATTCCGCTTCCCGACCTTTCTCGGCGCGTTCAAGTATTACACCAGCTACACGCTCAAAACCTTTGACGGAAAACGCTATCTCGAGCGTTACGAGGACCGCATCTGCATGGTGGCGCTGACGCTGGCGCAGGGCAATGAGGCGACTGCCCGCGACATGGTCGACGAGATCATTTCCGGCCGGTTCCAGCCGGCGACACCGACCTTCCTCAATGCCGGCAAGAAGCAGCGCGGCGAGCTCGTCTCGTGCTTCCTGCTGCGCGTCGAAGACAATATGGAGAGCATCGCGCGCGGCATCAACTCGGCGCTGCAGCTGTCGAAGCGTGGCGGCGGCGTTGCCCTGTCGCTCACCAATATCCGCGAGGCCGGCGCCCCGATCAAGCAGATCGAGAACCAGTCCTCCGGCATCATTCCCGTGATGAAGCTTCTGGAAGACAGTTTCTCCTATGCCAACCAGCTGGGCGCACGCCAGGGGGCAGGGGCTGTCTATCTGAATGCGCATCACCCCGACATCATGCGCTTCCTCGATACCAAGCGCGAAAACGCCGACGAGAAAATCCGTATCAAGACGCTGTCGCTCGGCGTTGTCGTGCCGGATATCACCTTCGAACTGGCGAAGAACAACGAGGATATGTACCTGTTTTCACCCTATGACGTCGAGCGCGTCTATGGTGTACCGTTCACCGAAATCTCGGTAACGGAAAAATACCGCGAAATGGCGGATGACGCCCGCATCTCCAAGAAGAAGATCAAGGCGCGTGAGTTCTTCCAGGTGCTGGCCGAAATCCAGTTCGAGAGCGGCTACCCCTACATCATGTTCGAAGACACGGTGAACAAGGCGAACCCGATCGCCGGCCGCATCACCATGAGCAATCTCTGCTCGGAGATCCTGCAGGTGAGCGAAGCCAGCGAATACAATGACGACCTCTCCTACAAGGCCATGGGTAAGGACATTTCCTGCAATCTCGGCTCGCTGAACATTGCAGCTGCGATGGATAGCTCCGATTTCGGCAAGACCATCGAGACCTCGATCCGGGCGCTGACCGCCGTCTCCGACATGAGCCACATCTCCTCGGTTCCATCGATCGAGAAGGGCAATGACGA
The DNA here is from genome assembly GCF_001426665.1 of Rhizobium sp. Root1334. Classification (GTDB taxonomy): domain Bacteria; phylum Pseudomonadota; class Alphaproteobacteria; order Rhizobiales; family Rhizobiaceae; genus Pararhizobium. The sequence goes on from NZ_LMEY01000009.1 coordinate 92,434, forward strand.
TAGCCACGCCATCGGTCTTGGCCAGATGAACCTGCACGGCTATCTCGCCCGCGAGCGCGTCCACTACGGTTCGGACGAAGGCGTCGATTTTACCAATATGTATTTTTACACGGTGACGTACCATGCCATCCGGGCATCGAACCGGATTGCCGTCGAGCGTGGATCGAGCTTTAAGGGCTTTGAGAACTCGAAATATGCCTCCGGTGACTATTTCGACAAGTACACCGAACAGGAATGGGCACCGGCGACCGAGCGTGTGGCCGAACTGTTCGAGACCGCCGGCATCCACATCCCGACGCAGGAGGACTGGCTTGCGCTAAAAGCGGCCGTTATGTCGACAGGGCTCTACAACCAGAACCTCCAGGCCGTGCCGCCGACGGGATCGATCTCCTATATCAACCACTCGACGTCCTCGATCCATCCGATCGTCTCGAAGATCGAGATCCGCAAGGAAGGCAAGATCGGCCGCGTCTATTATCCGGCGCCGTACCTCACCAACGACAATCTCGACTATTACCAGGACGCCTATGAGATCGGGCCTGAGAAGATCATCGACACCTATGCGGCGGCAACCCAACATGTCGATCAGGGCCTGTCTCTGACCCTGTTCTTCCGCGATACCGCGACGACACGCGATATCAACAAAGCGCAGATCTATGCCTGGAAGAAGGGCATCAAGACGATCTACTACATCCGCCTTCGCCAGATGGCGCTTTCCGGCACCGAGGTGCAGGGCTGCGTGTCGTGTACGCTTTGATTTGAGGCGTCTCAGCCACGCTTGAGTCCGGAGCCCCCTCATCCGCCTGCCGGCACCTTCTCCCCGATGGGGAGAAGGGACAAGCGGCTGGCGCGAGGTTCTCCTCTCCCCACGGGGAGAGGGCTGGGTGAGGGGGCCGGGCGCTCAGTAAGATTTTATCGAGGAAAGACATCCCATGAACATCGCCATCAAGCCCGTCTCGCGCGTGCGCGCCATCAACTGGAACCGCATCGAGGACGATAAGGATCTTGAAGTCTGGAACAGGCTGACCGGAAATTTCTGGCTGCCGGAAAAGGTGCCGCTTTCCAACGACATCCCGTCCTGGGCAACTCTGCGGCCGGAAGAGCAGCAGCTGACGATCCGCGTCTTCACCGGGCTGACGCTGCTCGATACCATCCAGACCAGCATCGGTGCGCCGAAACTGATGGAGGATGCGATCACGCAGCATGAGGAGGCCGTCTATTCCAACATCTCCTTTATGGAAGCGGTGCATGCGCGCTCTTATTCCTCGATCTTTTCGACGCTCTGCCTGACCCCGGATGTCGATGATGCCTATCGCTGGTCGGAGGAAAACGAGCATCTGCAGCGCAAATCGGCGCTTATCCTCGAGCAATACCGCAATCCCGATCCGCTGAAGCGCAAGGTCGCCAGCGTCTTTCTCGAAAGCTTCCTGTTCTATTCCGGCTTTTACCTACCGATGTTCTGGTCGAGCCGGGCAAAGCTCACCAACACCGCCGACATGATCCGCCTGATCATCCGCGACGAAGCTGTGCACGGCTATTATATCGGCTACAAGTTTCAGAAGGGGCTGGAGCGGCTGAGTGCTGAAAGGCAGCAGGAGATCAAGGATTTTGCCTACGAACTTCTGTTCGAGCTTTATGATAATGAGGCCAAATATACCGAAACGCTCTATGACGGGGTCGGGCTGACTGAGGACGTCAAGAAGTTCCTGCATTACAACGCCAACAAGGCGCTGATGAATCTTGGCTACGAGGCGCTGTTTCCGGCCGAAGCCTGCAAGGTCAATCCCGCGATCCTCTCGGCGCTCTCGCCGAATGCCGACGAGAACCATGACTTCTTCTCCGGCTCCGGTTCGTCCTATGTCATCGGCAAGGCCGTTGCGACGGAGGATGACGACTGGGATTTCTAGACGGTTTCCCTTCGGCAGTTGGCTCACCGGGCACAAGCGGCGCACTTTCACGTGCGTGATGTCGTCTGCAAGGCAATTGTAACCGTAACGTACTCCCGCCCGACCGGAAAAAGCGCATAGGTATCTGGGTAACCGTTAGAGGCCTGCCTTAAACGGAGCGGTAAACTGACAGGCATGCATCCTCGGCCAAACCAGGTACCAGATTGATGTCGACAGACACGGCGCAGAAGGGTTTGTGGAAGCTGATGCTGAGGTTACCCGCCCTGCGCGGGCAGCTTCAGATTCTCAGTGTGCGGAATACGAGTTTGCTCAGTCTTTGCGACGCTTTCCAGGATGCAAGCTCCACTCTCGATTCCTTGAGAAAGGGTCCGGACGCGGATAGTGCGATCATTCGCGAGTATGAGATACTGTGTAGCGAAATCGAGAGCGAAGTGATCGAGATCTGTCTGAGCGAACAGACAAAACCACGCTGAGATACTGGCACATTCTTTTGTTTAGCCTGTATTTTGCGCCTGCTCCAAAGCAGGACGCCAGTGTGCCAAATTATCACTTTTGAAACAGTCAACGGAATTTTTAGCGTTTTAGGTCGCGGTACTTCAGCAAAGGGCGGTTGACTGGCATGCGGATTTTGTGCGGTACTGTGACCTCAGGTTGAAAACTTGGGGGCAGGCATGAGCGGCGAGCGTAAAATCGATCGATCATTCTGCGAACATATCGACTTGGCAGAGGCGCAGGCCGAAATTGACCGTCTGCTCGCGGATTCCCGCTTTCAATCTCCGGAACGCAACCGGAATTTTCTGCGTTTCATTGCATCGGAGTATTTCGAAGGCAGGGCCGAGGCGATCAAGGCCTACACGATCGCCGTCGATGTGTTCGGTCGTCCAGCCGATTTCGATGCGTCGGTTGATCCGATCGTGCGCATCGAAGCGACCAGGCTGCGCGCCGCGCTGACGCAATATTATGAGGTTCACGGAAGCGACACCGGCATCCGCGTTGATCTTCCGCGGGGCCGGTACGTTCCTGTCTTCTCCCGCATGGCGCCAAACGACATGACCAGCCCCGTGGCAGAAACCGCTGCGCCGGATTTATCTCATCATACACCAAGCTTGGAAGAGAGGTCGAACCGGCGGTTTTGGAGCGCCCATACCGGGCTCGCTCTGACCTGGCTGCTGGTCGGTATTGGCATTGCCGCCTATGCTCTGACGATAGGACTTGATGCCTGGAACAAAAATTCCTTGAGGCAGAAGCCGTTGATTTCCATAGTGTTGGACGGCGACGAAGATATGCCACAGCGGGAAGTTGGCAAGTTCCGGGATTATCTCACGGTGGCAATCTCGCAGTTCCAGACTGTCCGGCTTGCATCTCCCGGCGCTGCGGTGGTTGCTGCTTCACTGGGCGAATGGTCTCCCCCAAAACTGGTCTCGGCCATGCGGGGCCAGCGGGTGGCTGATGATTACCATATTACGCTCAAGTACCAGGGGAAGGGCAGCCAAAGCTCCATCTGGTGGCAAGTTGCGGCTGCGTCCAGCGGAGAGATTTTGTTGTCGGGTATCGAGAAGCCGCTCCGGCCGGGGTCGCCCGTCTTTTCTTCAAGTGAGAACTTGGCGAACCGGCTGGCGCGGACGCTTGTGGGAACCCGTGGCGTCATCAACACCATTGAAACACAGCATGAATTCGATGCACCCTCGCTTGGTAACGGCTGCACCTTGAGAGCGATCGCGGCAGGCGACCGTGGAAACGAGGCAGGAATTGCGGATGCCCGCAGCTGCCTTGAACGGACATTGGCTATTGTGCCCAACGATGCTGCAGCCAAGGCGGAACTGGCAATTGTCCTGCTTGCACAGGACCCGGTAGAGGCGCCGACCGATCTCTCCGCCCGGGCCTCTAAGCTGTCCGGCGATGCGGTGAAGCTCTCGCCCTTTTCCGGCCGCAGCAAATACGCGCTGATGATGAGCCAGTTCCGGGCCGGCCAGACGGAGGCCGCAATTGAGACGGGATATGCAGCGCTTGCCCTCAATCCCAACAATAGCGATATCACCGCACGGCTGGGGCTCTATCTCTTTACCGCGGGGCGTTGGGAAGACGGCGCCGGCCTTGCCGTGCAATCCGCCCAGATGGACCAGAATGCCGCACCGGACAGCCTGCTCACCCGCGCACTGAATGCTTACCGCCTGGGGCGCTTCGATGATGCGCTGACCCTCTCACGGCAGTTGAATGTAGCGGATGACTATGTCGTTTACGCAGTCCAGGCTGCTACAGCCGGCCAATTGGGCAGGGCCGAAGACGCGCGATTGGCGTTAGCCAGCCTCGGCGCCGGCCGCGCCGATTTCGGCGGCGCATTTCGTAAGAGTATGAATGCCCGGCATTTCACGGCCGGACTGACCGATCTTCTCGAGATCGGCGTGCTGAAGGCGCAGGCACTGAATTCCTGAAACCAGCCGCCGTGCCGGGTCTGCTTTCGCCCATGCCCGGACCGCACCGGTTCGGTGTTTTCCCGATATCGTAAAAGTAACTGTAACGTACTTGTATCAGCGCGCCATCGTGCAAGGCTTCCAAGCATGTTTCGCCGCGAGCCTAGCGGGAACGTGACGGCACATCATGCCCATGACAAGGATGAGAACGATGGTCAGATTTGGTTTTGTGCTCATGACCGCCGCATTGACGGCTAGCTCCGCTTTGGCGGGACCTGCAGTCACGACGGCGAATGTGAATTTCCGTTCAGGCCCTGGCACGGGGTTCGATAGCCTCGGCCAGCTTGTCGAGGGCACCACCGTTGATCTGGGCGAGTGCGACGACAGCGGCGCGTGGTGTGCGGTTTCGCTCAAGGGCGAACAGGGCTTCGTCAGCGGCAAATATCTCAACCAGGCCGACGCGACGACGGACCGCCCGGGCTGGCCGCGGATCTACACCACGGACGGCGGCGCCGAGATCACGCTCTATCAACCGCAGATCACCGATTGGAGGGATTTCACCACGCTCTCGGCGCTGATCGCCACCGAATACAAGCCAACCAAGGATGCAAAGCCGATCTTCGGCGTCATCGGCGTCAGCGCAGACACGGTATCCGATGCGGAGGCCGGCACCGTCATCCTCAGTAATATCAAGGCCACGGAGATCAATTTTTCAGCACTCGACCGGAGCCAGATTTCCGATCTGTCGCTGGAAGTCGGCAAGCTGATGCCGACAGGCAATCTGACCTATCCCGAGGAGCGCCTGACAGCCAGTCTTGCCGATTACAAGCGTATGGACGACGTTCAAGGCTTGAAATCGGACCCGCCGCCGATCTTCATCAGCGAGACACCGGCTATTTTGCTGCAGATGGACGGCAAGCCCGTGCTTGCTCCAGTCAAGGGCTCGGCGGGGCTCTCTTTCGCGGTTAATACCAATTGGGATCTGTTTCAGGCCGATGCGGACAAGAGCTATTATCTGCGTGATGACAAGACCTGGCTGACCTCCAAGGATCTGGCCGCTGGATGGCAGGTCGCGGCAACCCTTCCGAACGCATTGACGAACCTGCCCGATGACGACAACTGGAAAGCTGCCCGCACGGCCATTCCGCTGACGGCGGTGGAAGGTTACAAACTGCCCAAGGTCGTCTATTCGGAAACACCGGCCGAACTGATCCAGTTCGAAGGCGAGCCGAAGCTGGAACCCGTCAAAGGCACTGCGCTGAAATGGGCGTCGAATTCCGCCAGCGACGTGTTTTATGACGAAAAGGGCAAGCAATGGTATGTGCTTCTGTCCGGCCGCTGGTTCTCTGCGGCTTCGCTCGACGGCCCCTGGACGTTTGCAACGCCGAACCTGCCGGCGGATTTCCAGAACATTCCGGATGATGCGCCCTATTATGCGGTGCGGGCATCGGTACCGGGCACTTCGGAAAATGCCGAGGCGCGGCTGAAGGCCAGCATCCCACAAACCGCCCGTGTCTCCACCGACGGATCGGTGAAGGTCGATGTTTCCTACAGCGGGGAGCCGAAATTCGAACCGATCGACGGTACCTCGCTCTCCTATGCGGTGAATACCAATGAGCAGGTCATCAAGGTTGGCGACACGTATTTCGTCCTGAAGGATGGTGTCTGGTTCGAAGGCCCAACCCCCACTGGCCCGTTTGCCGTCGCCAAGGCTGTACCGGACGAAATCTACAAAATCCCACCTTCCTCGCCGGTCTACAACGCCACCTATGTGCGCGTTTACCAGTCGGAACCGGATGCGGTCTGGTACGGATATACCATGGGCTATCTCGGCGCCTATCTGGCCTGGGATACGTTTGTTTATGGCACCGGTTGGGCCTATGACGACTATTGGGATTACGGCTGGGCCGGCGGCGGCTATATGCCCTATTATCCGCGCCCGGTGAGCTATGGCGTCGGCGCCTTCTACAACCCAGCTTTTGGAACCTTCGGCCGCTACGGCTATGCCTATGGTCCCTATCGCGGCATTGCAGGCGGAGCGGCCTATAATCCCCGTACCGGCACCTACATTCGCGGCGGGGCCATTTCAGGCCCGGCGGGAGAGCGTGGCTTTATCGCGGCTTATAATCCGCGCACCGGAAACGGCGTGATGGCGCGCGGCGGCCACAATGTCTATGGCTCTTGGGGATCTGCCAATGTCAAGCATGGCTCCGATTTTGCTCATATCGCCGGTGGGACCAACGCCGGAGGCGGTAACGTTCACTGGCGCAACTCCGACGGTAATCATGGCTTTGTCGCCGGCGGCAAGGGCGGCGATATCTATGCCGGACGCGATGGCAACGTTTACCGCCGCGACAATGGCCAATGGCAGAAGCACACGCCAGATGGCTGGAACCCGGTGCAGAAGCCATCGACCGACAATCTGAAGCAGCATGGCGAGAATTTCGCCGCCAAGCATCCGGATGCCGCCCAGAAAATCGGCCAGAACCGCGATGCGGTGAAGCCGGTCCAGCGGCACACCAACCGCGTCCGGCCGGCGGCGCCGGACAATCTCGGCCTTGACCGTGCCGGCCGTCAGATCGGCAACCAGCGTGCCTTCCAGCAAGACATGATCCGCCGCCCATCACGGGGTGGTTTCGATGGCGGCGATTTCCAGCGCGGCGGCGGTTTTGGCGGCGGTGGCTTCGGCGGTGGCGGCTTCCATGGCGGTGGTGATTTTGGTGGTGGCGGTTTCCACGGGGGCGGGGGCTTTCATGGGGGTGGCGGCTTCCATGGAGGTGGCGGCTTCCGCCGCCGCTGACCGTCTGGTTCATCCACCGTCCGGAGCATCCGCCTTCGGACGGTGCTTGCCTTCAACCCGGCGCGGTCGCCGAACGAGACTGGCCAATCCTGTTCCGAACGCTGTTGCCCATGTCGCAGAAGCATGACGATCGAGGATGCGAGATGGCAGGCAGCCTTGGACCTTATGTCCGATGTTGAAAGCGCGGGCGGAAAAAGCGATTGTGGTTCAGGGCGATGTCCCCGCCAGCGGCATTCCTGGCCGTGTCGCAACCTCCGAGATGAGCGACGCGCATGACGAGCGTGTCATGGACTTCAATGCCCGTTCCGTGTTGGCCGCGACCCGCTCGGCCCCTCCCGGCTGAAGAAAAAGGGCGGTTTCATCATCAGCACGACCTCGAAAGCCGAATGCCTCGTCTTAAATACAGGGCCTTGGCCTCGATAATGGTAACCGCCCGATTGCTACCGCGGAGATTTTGCTTTGATGCGAGCAACGAGTTGTTCGTCGTCCACGAAACTGTCGAGGAAGTCGTTCCATTCGTCGGGTGACCGGCGCGCGTGGGAGAGCATCTGCTCGAGTTCTTCCATGCCATCGTCTGTGAGCGCGGTGACGGATCCGTCGTCCCCAGTGTAGACGGTAATGATGTTGCCGTAGCTCAGATTATCGTCGTTGGAGACGATTGCCTGCAGAAGCTCTGGATCCTCTTCGAGAACCTGCGCGACAAATTTGATTGTGCGGACGTAGGTAATTGTTGCCATCAGGCTGCCTCGGCGGTGATTGTGGCGATCGGCGACCAGTTCCAGGGAAGCAATTCGTCTAACCGATTGATCTTGTGATCGTGAATGCGGTCGAACACGTCGGCCAAGTAAGCCTGCGGATCGAGACCATTCATCTGATCGTGTCCCAGGGGGTGGTGTAGCTTCGGCGTTCGCCGTGCTCTCCGGTCGAGGCCGGGAGTGGATCAACTCGCCGCAGCGGGCAGGCTGATGAGCGGATCATCGCTCATTGCGGCCACAGTCTCAAGTGTCATGTAGCGGGACCTCTGGACGGCCCACTCATCGTTGTGTTCTAGCAGGAGCGCGCCCACGAGCCGGACGATGGCATCGTCGTTGGGAAAGATGCCGACGACGTCGGTTCGTTTCTTGATCTCGCCGTTGAGGCGTTCGATTGGGTTTGTCGAGTGGAGCTTGGTCCAGTGCTGCTTGGGAAAGGTCATGTAAGCCAGCACGTCCTGTTCGGCGCTGTCCATGAGGGTGGCGAGCTTCGGCACCTTCGGCCTGAGCTGGTCGGCGACGCTGCGCCACTGGGTGCTTGCGGCCTCTGGCGTGTCCTGCGCGAAGGCGGTGGCGATAAAGGCCGACACGACGCGTCGCCCGCTCTTTCCGGCATGAGCCAATGCATTGCGCATGAAGTGGACCCGGCAACGCTGCCATGTGGCCGACAAGACCTTGGAGACGGCCGCCTTGATGCCTTCATGAGCATCGGAGACGACGAGCTTGACGCCGCTGAGGCCTCGACGGGTCAGCTTGCGCAGGAACTCCGTCCATATCGGCTCGGCCTCTGATGTGCCGATCTCCATGCCCAGCACCTCGCGCCGGCCGTCGGTGTTGACGCCGACGGCGATGATGATGGCAACGGAAACGATGCGGCCGCCACGCCGGACCTTCAGATAGGTGGGATGAGTAGGCGATGCGCGCCTTACCGCATTACGGCGGCAGGTCTCGCATCGCCTCTCGCCGAACCGGACTTGCGCCTTTCGTTACGCATCCGGCTCTCCAGAAGACATGGCAAAGTCAGGCATACCCATCCACGCAAGACGGTATCGCTCGACAGGTGTCCAGCAGAGCACATGTTGCTCAATAGACCCTTCTCGCCAAACCCGTCTCGTCGCCCGGCGCCTGCTTGGCTGTTTTGAGCCCCACAGTTCGCTGGGTGTTGCCTTTGGACGTTTCTTACGTAGCCAGCAGTAAAGACGCACGCCAATATACCAGTCGAGATAGACAAATACGCGGCCAGCGCCGACACAGTAGCGATAATAATTCGCCCATCCGCTAGTGATGGAATTCACCTTCCGGAGCTTTTCGCCAAGACTGACGGATATGCTGTCACGCTGCGTCAGTTGCTTGACCTTGTGACGCAGGTTCGCGGCCTTTGCCTTGGTATTTCAACGCGCGGGCCATAGCCGTAGCGTTTATCCCAATGCGCGCTGAAGCGGAATCCGAGAAACTCGAAGCCCTCTGTCATGGCCGTTACCTTTGTCTTTTCCGGCGACAACGTTAGCCCGGTCGTCTCGATCAGTGTCCGACATCAGCGCCCATGAGACAGAATTGGTTTAATTGAGAAGAGAGGATTTTCGGCTCATCGTAGCTCACGCAAAGGAAGCGAAGATGAGACAAAAATCCGGGCCGCAGAAACCGGCGGCCGAACAGGTTATCAAAGACATCCGCTGCGCCACCCGCAAGCACCATTCGGCTGAGGACAAAATCCGCATCGTGCTGGACGGTCTGCGTGGCGAGGACAGCATTGCTGCGATCTGCCGCCGTGAAGGGATTGGCGAGAGCCTGTATTATAGCTGGTCGAAGGAATTCCTCGAAGCAGGCAAGAAAGGGCTTGCGATCGTACCGGGTGACCTTTTCTACACGTGTCCGCGAGCCAGTGTCTTTCATGGCACATCGATTGACGCCGACCTTCGGACGCGCGGCGTAAGCTCGCTTGTAATGACAGGGATAAGCACCACCGGCGTTGTTCTTTCAAGCGTCGCCTGGGCCAGTGACGCAGACTACGATGTGCGCCTGGTCCAGGATTGTTGTTATGATCCGGATCAGGATGCACATGAAGCTCTGTTTCGTTCCAGGTTCGGCGGACGCGTACAGGTCGTTTGACGCGGAATGGCGGGTAAGTCTTGCGGCTGTTACCGCTCTTGTCGCCTGGTAAACGGTGACGTGAGGCCGTTGCTTCTTGAAGTTCCACGGCACCAGATCGTGCCTCTCACGAATGATGCCTGCAGGCACCACAGAATGAGACTGCTAGCTCGCGCGCAGTTTTGAACTGAATGCCTGGAATGGCTGCAAGCGTTTTGAGACAGGGAGCTTTTCAACGGCCGGTGCATTCCAGTTCAGCGGATCGTCAGCAAAAAGGCGATAAGTGCTGCGGTAATCGAAACCAAGTTCGGCCACTTCGTTTCGATCCGCGGCGAAGAACACTTGCGCAATTCCTGCAAAACGCGCGCTCATGTAGCACATTGCGCAGGGTTCTCCTGACGCCAGAAGTGTCGCGCCCGACAGGTTGGATGTGCTGTGCGTGCGACAGGCATTGCGTATGGCCTCGACCTCGGCATGTGCGGTCGGGTCGTGATGTTCCCGAACGCGGTTGACACCACGTCCGAGAACTAGACCGTTGCAATCGACCACGAGGGCAGTGAATGGAATGCCGCCTTCGTGAACATGATCCATGGAAAAGGCCACAGTCTCTTCCATGAGTTTTGGTAGGGGGACGCAGTTCCCGCGAACATCAGATTTTCCCCTGAAGCTTGGCGCTGTCGGCAAGCTTCAGCCAGATGACTCCGCCGATGATGACTGCAAGCCAGAATGCCTGGGTGATAGTGAGCGACTGGCCGAGAAGAACGCTGCCGAATACAGCCGCGCCGACCGAGCCGATGCCCGCCCATACTGCATAACCTATGCCCACATCGATAGTACGCAAGGCGACGCTGAGGAAGTAAAGCGTCAGGAGGAAAAAGACGAGGGCCGCAACCGACCAGCCCAGGACAGTGAAAGCCTCACTGCCGGCAACACTCAGCGCGTATCCGATCTCGAAGGCTCCAGCGAGGAGCAGGCTCATCCATGCGCGAGTGCTGGCTGCATTGTTTTGAACTGTGTTAGTCATATCGACAATCCTTGAAATTCATGGGAGTTGAGGAGGTGCTGAACGGCGGTTTTTTTACGCCGCACCACTGAGGCGCAGGCCGACGACACCACCGACAACGAGAAGAATGCCGAGGGTCTTCTTCCAGTTGAGCGTTTGACCGAAGAACAGCACGCCCAGAACGACGATCCCGACGCCGGCGGCTGAGGTCCAGATGGCGTAACCCACGCCGACGTCGAAGGTGAGAAGCGCAAGGCTCAGGAAGAACGTCGCGACAGCCCCGCTGACGAGTGTCACGGCAGTCCATCCCGGATGGGTGAACCCATTTGCCTTGCCTGCGCTGATTGCAACCGCGATCTCAAGGATCACGGCAATTCCAAGATAGAGCCAGCTCATCGTATTTTCCTTTCGTGACTATCATGTAGTCAAGCGTTTGCCCGAGGTTTTGATTGGTTAGCTTCAAGTTCTTCGAGCGCCTGCCGCAATGCATCCAGCGGCGGTGTTCCGCGGAAAATCCGCTCTCCGACCACGATTGTGGGGACAGAGGTAATGGCCATGTCTTCGCGAGCATGGCGCAGGGCTTCGCGATGGCGCGCCGCGTATCTGCCGCTCTCCAGCGCCGCCCGGGCCTCCTGCGAGTCGAGACCCGCTTCATCTGCAAGCCCGATCAGAATTTCAGTGTCGCCGATGTCACGGCCCTCTCGAAAGAAAGCGCGCAGCACCCGCATGGAGTAGGGGTGATCGAGTCCCTTGTCCTGCGCCATGGCCAAAAGCTCGAAGGCCTTTGCCGTGCGGGGTTGGGGCGAGATCGGCGGCAGGTGGATCGGCACACCAAGCTCTTCGGCGAGTGGATAAACAGATTCTTTCCAGACCTTCGGGAGGTATCCGTCCTCCACACGCAACGTGGGAACGGGTTCGGGGCGCAATTCAAAAGCGCGCCACGTTATGGAAAGCTTCCTGCCGCCGATCGCCTCGGACAAAACACGCTCTGCCAACAGGCAGAAAGGGCAGACATAGTCAGAGTAGACGGTTATTTGAGGTTTTCGCGCGCACTCCGGTTGAGGGCTATTGTCCATTTGCAGCAACGTCTTCATGTCTTCTTCCTCGCCGTGTAATTGACTGTTGCTGTTGGAAATATCAGGCGTAGAAAAACTTGGCCAAAGCGTATATCTCATTGCGACGATGAATCAGATTCATCATGGTAGCGCCGTTGATTCCAGGAGGTCGTCACCTTGCGCAAGCTTCCGCCACTTCACAGTCTGCGGGCCTTTGAAGCTGCCGCTCGCCATCTGCATTTCACGCATGCGGCTGAGGAACTGCACCTCACTCCCACCGCAATCAGCCATCAGGTACGGCAACTCGAAGAAATCCTCGGCGTGGAGCTGTTTCGGCGCTATCCGCGTCCGGTGAGGCTTTCGCCAGCCGGTGAAAAGCTGTTCCCGGTGCTGCGAGATTCCCTTGATCGCATTGCTGCCGCGATTGGGCAGCTGTCCGATGATCAGAACCGTCCGCTGCGTCTGTCTGTGACTATGGCCTTTGCCAGCAGATGGCTGATGCCCCGCCTTCTGCAACTGCGCGAGCAGACAGGGGTCCTCATAGAAATCGAGGCGGATGACCATGTCGCGGATCTGCATGCCTCAGGCATCGACATGGCGATCCGTTATGCAGAGCGAGCCGGTATGGACGCTGAATGGCATCGGTTGTTTCCCGACCGCATCATACCGGTATGTGCACCCGGCCTATTGCTGGACCGCGCCCAGCTTACGCCAGATCAAGTCCTCGCATTGCCGTTGCTGCACTATCGATGGAGATCCGGGGCGGCCAATGCGCCGAATTGGGAGCGATGGCAGGCTCAGGCACAAGCGGATCGTGGCCGACCGCACATCACCCAGACATTCTCCGAAGAAGTCCACGCACTTGACGCGGTTGTGGCGGGTCAGGGTGCCGTACTGGCCTCTGAGCTACTCGTCAGCGATCAATTGAACGCAGGCACGCTCGTTCCGCTTTCAGATATCTCGCTGCCAGGTCCGACCTATTGGGCGGTGTTCTTGACGAGCCATCCCGCGAAGGAGCGGCTGCAGATACTGCTCGAATGGTTCCGAAGCCAACGCTCGCCTAGTTGCACCTCAAAAGCGGCACCGCCGCCGTTGGCCTAACGCGGTGACGCTGCTAGTGGATTGGCGAAGCTGTATGGTCCGGGTATTGTTGGAGAAGCTGGCCATTGAGCGCTCCTCTCGTTGAAGGGCAGGTAACATCAACCTGCCTGCCTAGAACTCAGATAATCACACTAACCTCACCGCGCACGCCCTCCCGCGAAGCGCGGTTCGTACATGGGGTCGTTTGCTGCCGAAATGCCATCACCTACGCAGAATGGCTAAATCGGGGTGGCAAGCTGAACGACAGCTTCGTGCCCGACGAGGCACGGTACCCGGTCATAGCGGTCACCTCTAGTTTTAGTATGGACATTCTAGAATGGATGTATCAATATCATCCGAATGGGACGCAAACGTGAATTCGATGAAGAAGCGGTACTGGCCGGCGCGATGATGGCCTTTCGCAGGCACGGCTATGCTGGCCTATCGGTCATAGAGTTAGAGGCGGCCACCCAGATCAGCGCAGGCAGTCTCTATAACGCCTACGGTGACAAGGAGGGGCTCTATAGGGCGGTATTCGATTTCTACTTCAGGAAAGTCATCGATCCTCGGATAGGCGCCGCACAGACGCTCGACGACCTTGAGAAAGTTGCAATTGATCTCTTCAACCCACCGTTTTCAGATGGGTTGGGCTGCTTGGTGACTAATGCCGCTGTCGAATTTCGAAACTCGGCAGGAACCGGCGGCCATTTTGCTGGACGTGGCCTCGACATCATCGAGGCGGCAGCCCTTCGAGCCGTCAGGGCGGATATGGGGGACGGAAATGAACCTGCAGCGCTACGCATTGTGCTGCTCTATCAGGGCATGCTGGTGCTGACCCGCGCCGGGCGGTTGTCTAACGCCTACAAGGACGCCGTGAGGGCCGAATTCGATCGCTTGCGCAGACAAGCCAAGTCAACCTTCCCAGCCATAAGAGAGCAGAATGCAAAAGGCGATTAATCCAACGGGCGTGTCCACGCCACCCTACTATAGCCAGGCGATCGAGGTCTCCGGTTTTGCAAGGACTCTTTATGTGTCAGGGCAGGTCGGGGTAGCAGCCGATGGCAGCTTTCCGCCAAATGTCGGCGAGCAAGCGAAGTTAGCGATCGCCAACCTTAAAGCAGTTCTTGCCGAGGCGGGCATGGACAGGGATAACATCGTCAAGAACACGATCTATCTAACAGATCAGTCCCACTTGGAGGAATTCATGGCGGCGGGCGGCGAACTTCTATCTTCTCCACCGGCCGCCTCGACGCTTCTCATTGTCAAGGCACTCGCAAATCCGGAACTACTAATAGAAATAGAGGCGGTTGCGGTAGCCTAAAAGCACAGCGAAAACTACCTTACTGTCGTCAAACTCGCTTCAGCCAATATCTGGATGCGCTTTAACAAATCGGTGAACTAAAAAGGTCCCTAGAACGCTCGGAGAGACGTTCAGGAAGGAGCCCGACCATGATCAAGATGAGCGTCTACTATCCCGCCAATGGCGGTTCGAAGTTCGATCACGACTACTACCTCACCCGTCATATGCCACTAATCCAGGAACGGCTCGGCGACGCCTGCTTACGCTACGAGATCGATAAGGGCCTTGCGGGGCGCGAACTTGGAAGCGAGCCGGAATTCGTCGCGGCGTGCCACGTCTACTCGCCGAGTCTAGCGACATTCCAGGAGGCGTTGGGTCCCCATCGCGGGGAGATCGCCGCGGACGTCGCCAACTATACGGACATCGCCCCCATCGTGCAGATCAGCGAAGTCGTTTAGAGATAATGGCTTCGGCCCGCATCCGCGGCACCAGCCGAATAATGGCGTCAGCGCGTTGAACCCGATCCGCATAGGTCCGGCTATTTCCACCCTCGATGATCCACCTGTCTTGGGCCGTTAGGCGGCGCACACGTGCATCCATAGTGCAGCACAAAGAGGAACATCTATGACTCTGAGCAACTTTCCCTCCGAACATCACCGCCGCCTGAACATCCTTGCCGGTGCCTGGCACACGTCGATCACCATGATAGAGGCCGACGGTACCGAAGGCGGCACCTCGGAGGCCCGCGACATTTATGCATGGATGCCGAACGGCCACTTCCTCGTGCATGACGTCGACGCGATGATGGGAGACCAGCATGTGCAATCGACTGAGATCTTTGGAGTTGATCGAGCCTCGGGCGAGTTCTTTAGCCGGAGCTACGATCCCGACGGCAGCACAAACGATTTTGTCTCAAAGATCGAGGGCCTCGACTACACAATTACAGGCAAGGTCCAGCGCTTCACTGGGCATTTCGGTGACGATGGCAGGATGCTGCAGGGCGAATGGAGCCAACTCCAGGGGGATGATTGGAGGCCTTTTGTTCGGATCGTGCTTAAGAAGCGTTCATAGAAGCTCGCCGAAGAGGGCCGTTGTCGGCTGGGGCGGACAACGGCAGCTTTCGGGCCCTCACCGCTTTGCTGCGAATGGCGGTAGTGGGGTCGGAAAGTGCCGAATAGCTTGTCAGAACATATGGTCATGGGGTGAAGACTATTGCTCCAACAACATGGAGGCGACTTCCAGTCGACGGTTCCCCGAGAAGGATCGCAGCCGTAGGCTCAAGTCGAGGCATTGGTAGCCAGCCTTAAAGCGCCGAGCACCCATGGGCGAGGTGCTGTTTAGTCGCCACTCAATTGACGCCGGCCAGGAATGAGCTTGGTCGCCGGCTGCAACTGTTGACCCTGCTTGCCTCTTGGGCTCCTTGACAAAGTTCATCGTTCTTTCTCCGCTTTGCGAGCGCCACGTCACCGAGCTTTGCAGGGCCTATCAGCCACAGCTTTTATGATGAGTGACGTTAATACGGACGTAGCGATCGGCTGGGAGATCGCCCCGGCCTGTGTCTCGGAGGCAAGGGCCTCCGCTGCGCCTAAAAGAGCGACACACACGGGACGAAAGTGCTCATCCTCCAGGTCGGAGCACGGCCGGAGGGCATCATACATCAACTGTACGTATACGTTGATCATGAGCCGTTGCTGCGCGGCCATCTCCTCTGTCCCTTTTAGTGCAGCGGAGATTGCGAGAGCTTCTGGACCAAACAGGGCAAGGCAACTGAAATACGCTTCGCTGATGATATCAGCTACGGCGGCGAGCTCATTTGGCGTTTCATGGAGAGCAGAGCGGAGCCAGTGGACATAGTTTTCCTCCAGCCGCTTGAACAGCGCAACCAAAAGGCCGGCCCGGGTCGAAAAGTGTTCGTATGCGATCGGACGACTGACCCCTGCTTTTGCGGCCAAGGTCCCGAGCGTCAGTTCATCCGCGCCCTGATTGCGGACGATTTCCATCGCGACATCGAGCATCTGTTCGCGACGCATATCTCTCTTCAGCTTCACATCTCCCCCTTGCGCAGAAACTTACAATCTGTAAGTTACATTATGTAACATCTAAGTCAAGGATGACATGATGAGTGACGTAGCGATGATCGGGCTGGGACGTATGGGCGGTGCGCTCGCCAAGACGCTTGTGACTTCCGGCAAAAGCGTCACGGTCTGGAATCGAAGCCAAGGCAAAACGGACGCCCTGGAGCGCATCGGCGCCTTGAAGGCGGAAACGCCGGCCGCTGCTATTGCCAGCAGCAGCACGCTCATCGTCTGCTTGTCGGACTACGCTGCAACGTCGATCGTCCTCGATGGCTCGCACGGAACTGATTTTCTTGAAGGAAAGACAGTCGTCCAACTCACGTCAGGCACGCCGAAGCAAGCTCGCCATCTCGAACGATGGGTGGAGGCCCGTGGAGGAACCTATCTTGACGGCGCAATTTCGGCTTGGCCTGATCAGATCGGTGGACCTGAAGCTTCGATAGTTATTGCCGGACGGGAAAGCGTTCTAACCTCGGCTGAACCGATCCTGAAACTGCTGGCTCCAAACCTCTCTCACGTCGGAACTGACATCGGCCGCGCAAAAATTCTCTTCAATGCGGCGCTTTCCTATTTCGCCGGGCACTGGATTGGTTTCAGCCATGGTGCGGCAATGTACGCAGCGGAGGGAATGGATGTCGCTGAGTTTGGCGAAGCTATCGCTGCCCTGTCACCCATGTTTGCAGATGATGTGCGCCACATGGGGCAAGCTATTACAGGTAACAGATTTGCTGATCCCCAAAGCACCATCAAGTCGGTTGGTGTGGACATATCCCGACTTGTAGAAATAGCGGACGATTTGAATATCAGTGCCGCGTTTCCGGAATTTGCGGCCAGCCTATTTAGGAACGCTGCAGAGGCAGGGTACGGCGCAGAGGAGCACTGCGCAATCTTCAAAGTCATTCGCTCGCAATGAGCCACATCAGTATGTCACTTCCAAATGCTGATCTTGGCGAGATCTGTATTTGCAAGAGTCGTTGATGGTGATTTCCCTGACGGGGAGGCAATTTAGCAATTTACAAGAGAGGATGATCGGGTGGATTTGAAATTTGCACCTCTCGACGGATTGCACTCTAACTGGTTGCCAGTCAGGGGTGGAGAATCCGGAAATACTGTTTTTCGACGTGCCGATGCGCAGGCATACGCAAAAATCGCGCCTGCCGCCCGGCGGATAGAACTTGCCGAGGAGCGCGACCGGCTCACTTGGCTGGAGGGGCGAGGCGTGGCGTGTCCCGAAGTGATCAGTTGGCGGGAAGAGAAGGAAGGCGCGTGTCTGGTGATTACAGCCATTCCCGGAGTGCCGGCAGCAGATCTTTCAGGATGCGACTTGCTCAAGGCATGGCCGTCGATGGTGGATCAACTCAATGCTGTTCACTGCCTGTCGGCAGAGGAATGCCCGTTTGAGCGCAGGTTGTCAGGAATGTTCGCACGCGCTGTTGATGTCGTTTCCCGCAATGCCGTTAACCCCGACTTCTTGCCAGACGAGGACAAGCTTACGCCGCAGCCTGAGCTTCTAGCCCGGATCGAACGCGAGTTAGCGGTGCGACTCGAGCAGGAAAGTCGCGAATTGACGGTTTGCCACCGTGATCCCTGCATGCCGAACTTCATGGTAAGCATCAAAAATCTGCAATGCACTGGTCTGATTGACGTTGGTCGACTTGGAAACCGGAGGTGCATGCGCAAATTCCCGAACCGTGGCTGTGCCACCGCTATGATTGGTTCATCGACATGCTCTTTGCCGAAATGTAGCGCCCATTCCGGCCGTGAACGTGTTTGCGAGAGAGCCACATGAAAAGCCCCACGCCTGAACAGGCGTAGGGCAAGGGTGCTTAGCGGGAGTGCTGCAGCCAGAAATCTTGCCAGTCCTGAAGCTTGGCGAAATCATCCGGTGTGGTTTCGGAGTGGTTCACGTAGAGAAGATCGGCGTATTTGGCGATGCCGGATACTTCTTTCTCCGGCATCTTGGCCTCGATGTTGGTCGAGATCTTGCCATCGCCGAGCTGCGGCGCCATGCCTTCTTCGGTCATCATGAAGCGGGCGAAGAGCTTGGCCGCATTGGGGCTCTTGGTGCCGGCTGCGATCACCGCGACGCGTGGCGTGAGCTGACCGACCCAAGGTTTCATTTCCTTGCAGATGCCCATCCCGTAACCATCCTTCTTGGCGTCACGGAAAATGGCAACGCTGAGGAAGCCGATCGGCGGCTTTTCCTGGCCAGGAGCGCCAATGACCGGACCGACGTCGGTATCGCTGCGGGTGACCATCGGCTTGTTCTGGGCCAAACGCTTGACCCATTCGGCCGTGGCACTTGCTTCCTCGGTCTTCAGCTCTTCACCGAACTGGGCCTTGTAGGCCTCACGCATCGCGGCGTCGTCGTTTGTGGCGATCTGGTTGAACCAGAACATGGTTTCGTTGCGCAAAAGCGGATCGGGGATCGCGACACGTCCCTTCCACTCCGCGGTCGTCAATGCCCAGAGATTGCTCACCGGGCAGGCCTCACCGTGAACGTCGGTGTTATAGGCGAAAACCCACGGATTGTTGCTGGTGATCGCCGGGCTCTGATAGGCGGCCGGGATCTTGTCCTTGAGGTCAGGGGCAAGCCAGGAAATGCCAAGGCCCTGCGGGAGGATCTGGCTGGTCACCGACGGCAGATTGCTCATGTTGAACACGTCGGTGCGCACGTTGCCGGCGGTCGCTTCACGGGCGATGATCTGCTCCTGATCCTGGCCGCTCATCTTCACGCCGGTCGCCTTTAGGCCGTATTTCGCCGAGAAGTTCTCGGCCATCGTGACGATCTTGCCGGTTGCGTCGATAACGGTAATCGGCGGTTCTTTCTTGGCCGCCTCGATAAGTGCTTCCAGCGAATATTCGCTATCCGGAATACCGATTTCCTTGGTCTCCTGGGACATTGCGTTTGTCAGGCCGATCGCCAGAACGGAAACGCCCGTCATGAGGCCGATGAGTGTTTTAGGCATGTTTTTCCTCCGTTGCCTTTGGTTTTCGCGTGCCGGTCAAAGGGCGACGCGCTTCTTCTCCTGGTCGAAAAGATGCAAATGCTGCCTCTCGACCCAGAAATGGATAATTTCACCCGCCGCCCGGTGTGGGTTTTCAGTGGCGATCGCAAAAAAGCGACTTCCGTCCACGTCAAGCTCGACAATCCAGCTACCGCCCGTCGGAACGACGTCGACGATGGCTGCGCGTCCTGCGGCGCATTGTGCGGCTTGGTCATCGGCAAGCGAACCGAGGCGCACGGCCTCCGGGCGGATGCCGGCGGAGGCGACCGGGGCGCCGCTTAATCCGAAATGTGCGAGAAGCGTGTTGAGCCAGCCGAGCAGCGGGCTGGATTGCTCCGCATTCATCTCGATGATGTTGATCGGTAGACTGCCGACGAACTCGGCGACGAAACGGTTGGCGGGACGCTCGTAGATGTCGTCAGGTGTGCCGACCTGCTGCAGTTCGCCCTCGCTCATCACGGCGATGGTCGTCGCAAGCGTCATCGCTTCCCACTGATCGTGGGTGACGAAGACGATGGTCGATCCGGCTTCCGCGTGGATACGCTTCAATTCCGCGCGCATTTCCAGCCTGAGTTTGGCGTCGAGGTTGGAGAGGGGTTCGTCGAGCAGGATGATGGATGGGTT
Organism: Rhizobium sp. Root1334; assembly: GCF_001426665.1. Lineage (GTDB taxonomy): Bacteria > Pseudomonadota > Alphaproteobacteria > Rhizobiales > Rhizobiaceae > Pararhizobium. Next base: position 112,537 of record NZ_LMEY01000009.1, read on the forward strand.
GAGCGCCAGCATGCGGGCCAGTGCCACGCGCTGTTGCTGTCCGCCGGAGAGCTGCGCCGGGTAGCGGTTCGCATATTTTGCGATGCCAAGCTTCGTCATGACCCGGTCGACGGTCGCATCGCATTCGGCGGTGGCAATCTTGCGCAGCTTCAGTCCGAACTCGACATTCTGGCGGATCGTCATGTGCGGCCAAAGGGCGTAGTTCTGGAAAACCAGGCCCATGTTGCGCTTTTCCGGCACGGTGAAAATGCCTTCCGGCACTGAAACGATCGGCTTGCCGTCGATGAGAATGCGGCCGTCGGTCGGGTGCTCGAGACCTGCGATCATGCGCAACGTCGTCGTCTTGCCGCAGCCGGATGGGCCGAGCAGGCAGAGAAACTCCGACTTGCCGATTTCCATGCTGAGATTGCCGATTGCGGCGGGGATGCCGCGGCCGTAGCTTTTGCCGATATTTTCCAATGTGATGCTGGACATTACTTGGCTCCGATCCCGTCTGAGAGGTTGCTCTTGCCGATTTTCTGGACGACCATCGTGCCGGTGAAGGCGACGACGCAGAGCATCAGGACCACTGCGTTTGCAGCCTGGCTGTAGCCATAATCGACAAGACGGATTGCGTAGGTGGTGAGGAGGTCTGTGCCGGGAACGGCAAGGACGACGACGAGGCTGAGACCCTTGATGCCGGAGATGAAGGGCAACAGGATTGCCGAGACCAGAGCGCCGCGCTGGATTGGCAGGACGATGGAGCGCATGCGGCGGAACCAGCCGGCGCCGACGATCTGCCCAGCCTCCTCGGGGTCCCGGCCAAGCTGCATCATCGAAGAAATGCCCGCACGGGAAGCGAACGGCATCTGGTCGGCCAGGATGGCAAGGACCAGGATGAATGGTGTCCCATAGAGCGCCGGCAGCGGCGGACGCGCGACGGCGAACATTGAAAGATAGGCGGCCGCAAAAGCAATGCCGGGTACCAGATAGGGCAGGAAGGTGATCTGACGCAGCCCCACGGAGACAAAGCGCACGGGCGACCGCACGACGCTATAGCCGACGAGCAATCCGAGCACCCCGGCGCCGGTGGCGGCAAGCCCGACCATCCAGACCGTGTTCCAAAGCGCCAGCCAGAACTCGCCGGTCAGGAGAATGCCCTGACGCAGGGCAGTCGTACCAAGATCGGTGCCGATCCAATAATCGAGGGTGAAGTTGTCCAGGTTGAAAGAACCCGGTACCCGCATCACCGTCGTCAGCGCCAGAGCGATAAGCGGTATGCCCGCACTAACGGCAAACATAGCGAACGCCCAAACAACAGTCGGAACTTGCCATTTTCCCAGCGGGGTCTGGCGGACCATGGCTCCCTTTGAACCGATGGTGACAAAGCGCTTGGCCTCTTTCAACAGGCGCATGTCGATGATAACGGAAATCGTGCCGATGACGACGATGACGCCGGCAAGCACTGCGGAGGCGCCTGCCTGGCTGGTGGAGATGGCGCGAAACAGCGATGTCGCGAGCACATCGAAGCCCACCGGGACACCGAGCACATAGGCAACGCCGAAATCCCCAAGGCACTTGGCGAAGATTAGCGTTGCGGCTGAAACGAGCGCGGGCAGCATCAGCGGCAGAATGATCTTGCCTGCCACGACGGTGGGACGTGCGCCAAGACTGCGCGCTGCGTCCTCAAGCTGCGTGTCGAATTGCTTGAGTGCGTTGCCGAACAACAGGATGACGAAAGGTGCATAGTGCAGCGCAAGGATCAGCGCGATCGGCAGGGCGCCATAGGCAAACCAGTCTGGCGGCGTGAAGCCGAAAGTCTCCATCCAGCTGGGGAGCCCGCCCGTCGTGCGGTTCTTGAAGAGCGTCAGCCAGGCGAGGGCGAACGTCCAGGACGGCAACATGTAGGGCACGAGCAGGGCCGTCGAGAACCATTTCTTGCCAATCAGATCCGTGCGGCTGAGCAGCCAGCCGATCGGCGCGCCGACGAGGAAGGCAATGATGATCGCTGCGGCGGAAATGATTGCGGTATTGGCCAGCGGGCACCAGAACAGATCCCGTGAGATCGGCGAGAACAGCGCACGGCGCAAATAGTAGACCGTAAACTCGCCGAGCGGCTGCTTGCTGCGTGCCACATCGGCAAAATGCACCGTGATCGCGTCGGCGAGCAGCAGAACGACCGGGGCAAGAATGAGATAGCAGAAAACGGCCAGCAGAAGCAGACTGAGCAGCAGTGTCGGGTCAGCGCTGTTGACGCGCATCAGGTAGGAGAGCCTTCTCCAGGGTGTGGCCGGTCGAGGACGCAGACGGTCCTCCGGCAAAGTGTTTTGCAGGGTCATGGGCTCACTTGTTTCGTGCGGAAGGGAAGGGGGTGTCTTTTAGATTTGTCAGTCCGGCAAGGCGCCGACCGCAGCGACGACCTCGCGAACAGTCTGCCATGCCGCATCGTAGCGGACCGGCAGGAACTCCTCGTCGCCGTTGAAGGCGGCTGTCATCTCGGGCGGAAAGTGGAAAGCAAAGAAACAGGTTTTCAGTTTCTTCGTCAGATCGGGATGAAGATCATGGGCGTGAGCAAAAGCCGATGTTGGAAATAACGGGCTTTCATACAACACTCGTATGGCTTTCGGGTCGACCGCGCCGCGCTCCACCAGGCGCTGGAGCACATCCGATGCGACGGCCGCCATGTCGTAGTCGCCGGACACCACACCCATAACGGACTTGTCGTGCGCACCAGACATGATCGGTTTGTAGTCGATGTCGGGCGTCAGACCATTGACAGGAAACAAGGCCCGCGGCGCAAGATTGCCGGAATTCGACCCCGCAGAGACATGCGCGACACGTTTGCCTTTCAGGTCGGCGAGCATGTGGTAGGGCGACCCGGCACGTACGATTGCAACCAGATGGTAGCCACGCACTTCGCCGTTCTGTCCTTTCGTGGCGAACGGCACCGCCCCGGCTGTGTTGACGGCGGCAACCGTGGGGCCGGTGGAAAAACCGGCAAAATGCAGCCGGCCGGCCCGCATGGCAGCGATCTCGGCTGAAACCGATTGCACAGGATAATAAACGATCTGCCGGTTTAGACAGGCCGCAAGATGTCTTGTGAACGGCCGAAAAAGTTGCGCATAGACCGCCGGTTCCTCGATGGGGGTAAATCCCCAGACAAGTGTATCCGGGTTTCGCCATTTCGACGTATCCAACGGCGTATCCGCGACAAGATCACCGTCGGCATCGCAATAGGCCGCGTCCAAGTCTACGCGTTGATGACACGATTCGGCATAAGCTGCGGTACTGCTGATCAATAGTAGGGCGATCAGAATTCCGCATGCCGCAAGGGCGCGGTGGCACTTCATTTTTCTCCTCCCGAAGCGGTTTACCGTCTCGCGTTCGGCAAAGCACTTGCTATAGGAAGAGGACTATCCTGAAATTCCTGTCAGAGTCCTGTCAGCCTCATGCGTATTCTCGTCATAGAAGATTCTGTTGATATCGCCGAAGCGATCGAAGCGAAGCTCTCGCGGGCAGGGCACCATGTGACATTGGCCCAAGACGGCATCTCGGGGGAGGAGTTGGCTATTCATGGCGAGTTTGATGTCGTGGTCCTCGACATCAACCTTCCCGGCCGTAGCGGATTCGAGGTGATGGCTCATCTGCGGCGGCGCAATTCGGCAACGCCGGTCCTCGTTACCACCGCCCGCAACCAGCTGGATGACAAGATAAGCCTGCTTGATCTCGGCGCGGACGACTACATCGTCAAGCCGTTCGATCTCAGCGAACTCGAGGCGCGGCTGAGGGCGGTGACACGCCGGCACCAGGGGCTTGCCAATTCGCTGATCCGGGTCGGCCTGCTTGAGGTAGACATGTCCGCCCGCGCCGCTCGTGTGGGTGGAGAGCCGCTTGAGTTAGGGCGGCGCGAATTCGAGGTTCTGGAGATGCTTGCGGCCCATGCGGGCAATACCGTCAGCAAGGAGAGGCTCTACATAAAGCTCTTTGGCCACGATGATTCCGGGACGCCAAACGCCGTCGAACTGCTTGTCTCGCGGGTCCGCAAAAAACTGGAAGCCGTCAATGTCGAGATCGTCACGCACCGGGGGGCCGGATACATGCTGCGCGGCAAGCTCAATGCGGTGTATTGATGGCGCGCCTGTCGATAGAGCGGCGGTTGCTGATCAGCACAGTGTGCCTTTTCCTTGTTATCGGAAGCGTGCTTGCCCTGACGGTCCGCGCCTATGCCCGCCGTGCGGCGGATGAGGCTTTCGATCGCGTACTGACAGCATCGGCCCTCGCCATTGCCGATACTGTTGGCATTGAAGAAGGCGAAGTGACTGTTGATATTCCGTACTCGGCATTTGCCATTCTTGGAACGTCGCGTCTCAACCGTGTTTTCTACAAGGTCACTGCTCCCGATGGCAGCCTTGCCACAGGTTCGCCTATTCTCGGCCTGGACATACCGGCCGTGAGGGACCGAGCACTGCATCTTTATGATGCCCTCTACCGGGAAAATCCGGTGCGGATTGCTTCCGTGCAGCGCTACCGTGCCGACACGGTGACAGGTGCTGGCGGCTGGATCGGTGTTATGGTCGCGGAGACAAGGGAGGCACGCCAGGAGCTTGCCGGCGAGTTGACTGTCAAGGGAATGCTGCCGGCTGTCGCAATTGCACTTCTATCGGGTGGCCTCATTCTCGTGTCAGTGCGCTCGGCGTTCTCGCCACTCCGTCTGATTGAAAGCAACCTGCGGGCGCGGCGCCCATCCGATCTGAGCCGTATCGAGAAGGAAGTGCCGGTCGAGGTTTCAGCCCTGGTTTCCGCGCTAAACGAATTCATGGACCGGTTGGGTTCGGTACTCGACGGAGTAAAGCGTGTCACTGCCGATGCCGCTCATCAATTGCGAACCCCTCTGGCCGCTATTCAAGCACAAGCCGAGGTCGGGCTTGACGAGGCCGAAGACCCGCACCTCAAAAGACGGCTTTCCCGGATTTATCACAACGCACGCGAGGCTGGCTTGCTGGCAAACATGCTGCTCTCCGACGCAACGACGATGCACCGTCTTGAAACGCAGGAGCGCGAAATCATCGATTTTCGCAAGGCGGCGGAAGATGCCTTGCAGATGTTGAAGGCAGAAAGTGCCTATGCAAATCTGATGCAACTTCTGGTCCTGAATATGCAGGAAAGTCCTGTCCCAATCGTCGCGGAACATGTCGCCTGCCGGGAAATGGTTCGCAACATCGTCGAGAACGCTTTTATCCATGCCCCTGGTCCGACATGCGTGCACCTTTCCATATGGCAAGGTCACGCGGTACTTCAAGTGATGGACAGGGGACCGGGTATACCGGACTCTTCGAAGAGTAAGGTGTTTCAGCGTTTTGCACGCGCGCATGAACGTCATCCGGGCACGGGCCTTGGCCTTGCTATCGCCAAGGATGTTGCGGTGGCGTTCGGGGGCGCGATTTCCATTGCGGATCGCGCAGGCGGAGGGCTTATCGTCGAGGTCGCTTTACCGATCGTTGCAGATGGAGATGCCTCGTGAAGCGTCTGACCGTTTGGTCGCGAAACACCGTGCTCTGTCTTTTCCTGCTGTGCTGGATTGATCCGACTGCGGTGTTCGCTCAGGAGCCAACGATACGGGTGGCCGGCGTCGTTACCGAAGAGCGGTTGAAGCCGTTGCTCCAAGCGCTGGCAGCCCGCATGCCTGGCGCGAAACTCTCCTATGAACGGCTTTCTTCTGCACAGATTGCCGCAGCTGCAAAACAACCCGCCAATGCGCCTTTCGACATCGCTCTCCTTTCATCGCCGGATATCGCCGTTTCCGTTGCCAATGAAGGTTATGCCGCGTCCGATGAGACGGGTGGGGCTGTTGCCGCCTCGCACTGGCGCAATGAAGTGTTTGGCTTCTGGTCGGACCCCGCGGTGATGGTCTTGCGTCGGGATGCGTTTGCCGGACGAATGCCCCGGACCCGCATCGAACTGGTGCGGGCCCTGGAGAAGAACAGCAGTCAGCTGTCCCGGCGGATCGGGATCGTCAATATCGGCATTGACGATGTCAGCTATCTGCTGGCGTCGCAGGATTCGATACGGACGTCACTCTATTGGCGGCTGATGCGTGCCTTTGGTGGCGCAAAGGCGCGAATCTACGACACGACGGATGATCTTATGGAGGCGCTCCATGCGGGGGATTTGGATGTCTTGTACAATGTTCCACTTTCCGCACTGCCTGTGGGCGGAAGTATGCCGGAGGGTATGGTGATCATCGCACCTCAGGATTACGTACTTGCCGTTCCGTGGGTCGTCCTCATCCCGAAGGGGGCGGCTAAACCACGCGACGCACGGGTTGCCCTTCGCGCGCTGCTTTCGCCCGTGAGCAAGCCGGCACTTTCAGAGGTCGGTTTCAATTATCCCGAAGGTTTCGCCGGGCTTGAAAATCTCCAGAGCATCGAACTCGGCCCAGAGCTTCTCGTGTTTCGTGACACGATCAAGCGCAGCAAGCTCCTCGACATGTGGTTCCAGATGGTGGTCGATTGATCGGCCAGCGTTTTAGAATTCGCGGTTGACGATTGAACTGTGTCATCCGCCGGCATGACCAGCTCGTGCTCCGTTGTGCCCGTGCCATTGTTTCCCAACTGAAGTCATCGCTCTCGGAAGAGTCGATCCGGCACGAGCCGATTGGCCGGCCGTCGAACAGCCGGATCAGCGATGGGGATCGCGATTACGCGGTGACGCTGGTTCGCGAACGTTAGGCGGGAGCACCGCCCTATCGTAAGAGCGGCATGTTACGGAGAAGACGCGCATATCGGCTCCAGAGCTGTGGGCTGTCCATATGTTGATTTCCGCTGAGAACTGAGCCGGTACTGGAGTGATGAGGACGGCCTCCGCACCCAACACTGTTGTGGCATACTGTGGCTGTCAAAGGTCACAATCGGGAGAACCGTCCATGAAGGAAGTTATCACAGTCGGCCTGGATATCGCCAAGCACGTTTTTCAGGTTCACGGCGTCGATCAGGATGGCAATGCTGTGCTGAAGCGCAAGCTTCGTCGAGTAGAGGTTGTCAGCTTTTTTGATCAGCTGTCACCTTGCCTGGTTGGGATTGAGGCGTGTGCCACTGCCCACCACTGGGCCCGCGTTCTGATCAATCTTGGCCATGAAGTTCGATTGATGCCGGTTTCTTATGTCAAACCCTATGTAAAACGGCAGAAGAACGACGCGACCGATGCGGAGGCGATTTGTGAGGCGGTGACGCGTCCGACAATGCGCTTCGTTCCGGTTAAAAGTGAAGAGCAACAAAGCGTCCTAATACTCCATCGTGCCCGAGAACTACTCGTGCGACAGCGAACAATGTTGATCAATGCATTGCGGGCGCATTTTGCGGAGCTCGGCATTGTGATGCGCCAAGGCTCTGCGGGAGTCGGCATGCTCATCGGTCTCATTGAAGATGAAGAACATGACCTTGTCCCGACCTTCACGCGGCGGGCTCTCTTGCCACTCACAGAACAGCTGCGCGAATTGTACCGTCAGATCGAACATCTGGACCATGAGATCATCCAGTGGCACCGAACGAGTGAGTTGAGCCGCCGTCTAGAAACTATTCCAGGCGTGGGGCCGGTCACCGCGAGTGCGCTATCGGCAACGATCGCCGATGCGTCGCTCTTCAAGTCAGGACGGCAGATGGCGGCGTGGCTTGGGCTTGTACCACGACAATGCTCCAGCGGCGGCAAAGAGAGGTTGGGTCGCATCAGCAAGCAGGGTGATCCCTACGTTCGCAAACTCCTCGTCGTCGGCGCCCACGCCGTTTTGCGGTTCAGCCGTAAAGATGGAGAGGGCCGTAGGAAATGGGTCGCCGATCTGTTGGCTCGCAAGCCTCACAACGTCGTGGCGGTCGCGTTAGCCAACAAGATGGCCAGGACCGCCTGGGCAATGATGATGTCCGGAGATCGGTATCGATCAATCCCAGCCCAATGCAGAAGCTTGGGGTCTTACAGGAATTGGTGAGGTGCAAATGGTGTGATGCGAACGGTCGAACCGGGATCTGAAAACCCGACGTTGGGTTAATGCGCTCAAAAGCGCGTTGGAGTGTATGGGATCAGGTCTGCGGAATTCATCAGGGCCAGCGGCATCGAAAGGCCGCAATCAAAGGCCGTATACATGCCTGCACCCGACCAAGTCGCTACCCACACCAAAAGTCCTTGCCAAGCGGAGGTCGTCCATACATGAACCCCTCGAGCTGGACCAGCGAGGTGCTACATTTAAAGCGTGTCGCATTTAATCGTACTCATATCCTGCGGCTTTAAACTAGTTTCTGCATTCTGTGAGGGAGAAGAGACCGCAGATTTGGTCGAGGGCGTGGGTGATGGCGTCGAAGTTGCTGGCCGCTCGCTTTCGCAGCAGCGTCTTGAGTTTTGAGAACACCATCTCGATGCGGAAGAAAGAGTCGAGACTCGGTAGCGACTTCGTTCGATCTATATGCCGCAATCTATGTCCTTGTAGAGTAGATATTCTGCTTCGCTGAACCGGACGTCCGAATTATCGAAGCAGAAGCGCTTGGGCACGACCCTAAAAAGATACCGCTTCCCGCATGCCGCCGGGACATCGACCGAATACAATCGAGCTATGTTGGACGGCGCGGGATCTGTCCACTTTTTATGTCCGGTGAAGGAAACGTCTTGCAGGAGCGTCGCCGATCCTGAGGTGCCGACACCTCCTGCTGCTGCTGCGGCAAAACCTATCCCCTTCGCTTCATCAATCGTTGGATATTCCTGCTGAGCCGGTGGTCGGCGGACCAGCGGCACGTCCATTGTCTCGATTGCCACGTTGAAGCGTACATCGTCGCGGGCCGGCACGTAGCCGTAGCCGTTCAGGTACTTCCAAGAAAGGCTCAGGACCCTTTGCGCGCCGCCCGTGGCGGCGGGGCGAAAGCGCAAATCGGTCGAAAAGTCCGTCGGCACGAAGGTATCGCCGCCGCCACCCGGGGCCGGGCACTGCGTAAACAGCGGCCTGTACCCGCATTCGCTTCCACCGGCGCCCCACGCGCATTGGCTAAGGCGCAACCAGTCCTCGTCATTGAGGCCACGCACACCTTTCCATAGGTTGCCACCATGCTCGGGTATCATCCACGGGCTGATCCTGCCCGGTCCGGAGGCGGATGCCCATTCGGTTCTATGGTTCTGCACCAGCCTGAGTGCTACCTTTTGCGCGAAGATGGCCGCGTTCTGCATCATCGTCGCGTTTGGAATGACAGGCGTTTTCCCAGTGGCGTCGGCAGCGAAGCGCCGTCCCGACTCCAGCGTCGTAAGGCTGTGGCAGTCCGAGCACGGATGGCCGGCAATCATGAAGGACCTGGCGTCGCGCAGCGTGGCCGCATGGAGGGCCGAATAGCCCGAACCGATCACGCGGAACGGCAGGTCCTGCCTCGCGACGCGGGCTGGAAGAAAGTTGCCCATGCTGAACACGGCGCGCGGATCGTGCCTACCCTGGAAATAGCCGACCCTCGCCTGTTGCATGTGCGGATCGATGACGGTTGGCTTTTTGTTGTCATGACAGAGTACGCAATCGACCTTGGCACTGCCGTCGTACAGGTCCTTCGCCACGCGCCGCCCGGCGGAGTCGCCATAGGACGACCCGCCGGGTGCGGGAAAGCGCTCCCTCCAATCGAAGACGGAGCGGTCCTTCCGGCCGTCGAGGAACGCGATTTCGCCCGTGATGTCGTTAAACCCGATCGCGCTGTACCGGGAAAACCGTGGATCTGTCTCCGTCCAATAGGAATCCGCCTCGATTTCGAGGCTCTCGGACGACTTCCGGCAGAGGAACAGCCACTGGACATGGTCACGGGCGATCCGGCCGACCCGCGAGTTCATTGCACAGAAAGTCACGTCCCCCGCGAGCGAAGGTTTGTCGCAACGGTCAACGGCGGCCGTCCACTTCAGCAGGCGGCCGTCAGTATTGCGGTGTGCAAACTCGAGCGGACTTTCTGCCTTGGAGGGATTTGGTTCCAGCCTTACCGCATTTCCGTCAACCTCCAGACCGACCAGCCGCGAGTTCGGGCCTGTGCAGACGCCGTCCGGCATGGGGCCGAACACCGATCTGGCCTCGTCGCCGAATTTCGTCACCGGATCGGTGCTCGCCGTCGCCGGAGCCCACAACACGTCGCCATTCCACTGAAGAAGAAGGTCGTATGGCGACCCCGCTCGCGTACCGGCGGCCGTGGCTTTTGGGTCACGGACTGAGAAGGGCCTCACTTCTTCGAGGTGCCCGGCATGCAACTCCCGCGAAGCGCGAATCCCCCAGCCAATCGGCAGAGCAATAACGACCGCAATCGCGGCAGCGAGATGGACGAGGCGCGCCACGTTTCTTTCCCTCATATACTGCTCAAGCGGATGATCAGCGTGCGCTGGCCTGGATGCCGGACTGGAAGGGGGCAATCCTGAGGGTCTCGAAATACATCTCAGTGCCGTCCCTTTTGATGATTGCGTATAACCTGGCTGTGTAGTCGAGGTGTACCCCGCCAACCCCGATCGTCTGGATGCTCACCTGGACCGTCAAAGCAACCTGGAAGGTGTCGTCTTCCCTCTTCCCAATCAGGATGCTGCTCAGCACCCGGGTAGCGCTGGAGTTCGTAGCGGCGAGATTCGCGAACAGCGTCTCGAATTGCTTGGCCAACGATCCTGCCGAAATGGCAAGAACGGCATTCGCATTGCCTGGGTCGCAGTGGAAGTACCGCCCTGTCTTGGTGAACAGTGCGGCCAATCCGATGAAATCGCGGTTGTCCATCGTCCATGCATATTGGGAGAGCAGGTCTATCACGTCACGCCGTTCCTCCGGCGTGGGCGCGGTTAATGCCCCGTTGCGGTAATCCCTCCAGGGCGTCTCGTTTGGCCCGGGGCATTCGTTGGCAGCAAATGCAGGCCAGGCTGCCAGCAACGATAAAAGGGCTACAGCCCGGAAAATCTGATATGCTCTCACGTCGACCCCCTCCGTGCTACCTGCCGAGGTTCGTTCCGTCTTGTCCCCTACGTTATTCGATGCCAGGCGCTACCAACGGATCGTACCAAACGTTCTCGCAGCACTACAAGTATACGCGTCCACACCATGCGGACACGCTTAGAATAAACTCAAGTTGTTGTATGACATCGGTTAGGATATTAGCTTGAACTAAAGAAATGCGCAAGTTGAGTTGCGGTTCTATTTCAACTGAGTTGATTCGGCGATGAGCGACATCACCACATGGTTGACCGAGATCGGGCTGCGGCATTTGGCGGAGAAATTCGTTGATGCGCAGATCGACTTCGACACGCTCGCGCTACTTTCTGATCGGGATCTGCGCGAACTTGGCGTCCCCATGGGGCCTCGCCGCAAACTGCTTGCAGCGATCGCCAGTTCGGTGCGGCAGCGCGGAGGGGATCGCACTCCAGTCGAACGCAGGCAATTGACAATCCTGATTGGAGACATGGTCGGTTCGACCGAATATGCCTCCAGGCTCGACCCCGAGGATTTCAGCCAGCTGACACAGACATTCCTCTCGCGATGCAGTGGGCTTGCACGGTCGCACGGGGGCTTCGTCGCCAATTATGTCGGCGACGCGCTGCAGGTCCTGTTTGGCTTTCCGGCGGCAGAGGAGAATGATGCAGAGCGTGCGATACACCTAGCGCTCGACATTGTGGCGGCTGTCCCGCAGATAGAGACGCCGGACGGTTCGCACCTTGGCGTGAGGATCGGCGTTGCAAGCGGTCTTGTCGTCGTCGGTGATATTGAGGGTGCGCCTGCCGGGATTTCGACGGTAGCGTTCGGGCACGTCCCGAACCTCGCGCACCGACTTCAGGCAATAGCCGAACCGAACGGCATCTACGTCGACGAGAACACGTACCAAACAGCGTCGGGCGCCTTCGAATACGCCGATGTCGGCGAGAAGACCTTGAAAGGCTTTAGTGCTCCCATCCACATCCGGCGCGCTCTCAAGCCGATTGCGAGGCAATACCGCTTTGCGGGGGAACTTCGGTCGACGCCGTTGGTCGGGAGGAAGAGCGAGCTGCAGGCAGTCGAGGCCCTGTGGGACGCCGTGCGGGCTGACTGTCATGGGCGCGTCGCGTTGGTGAGCGGCGAGCCGGGGATCGGTAAATCGCGTCTGCTCCACGAGGTTGGAAGACGCTATTTCGGATCGAAGGCACTCGTTGCACAGTGCGCCCCCGGCTTCACCAACAGCGCACTCTTCCCGTTCCTGAGTCTGCTTAAGCAGGAGGCTGGCATTACGGAGGACGCGCCGGTGCCGTCGGAACGGCTGCGGGCCGCTCTATCGGCCAGCACTGTCCCCTTATCTGTTTCGTATCCGATTTTCACACGGCTTCTGGCGGTTGAACCGGAATACGAACCGTCCAGGCTTGCCTCGCCCGAACAGGAGGCCGCGATCAGCCAAGTGTTTTCTGACTGGCTTCGGCAATTGGCGCGGGCTGGCCCTTTGATGTTTTTCGTAGAGGACGAACAATGGATCGATCCGTCCTCGGGCAAGCTCCTTCAGACGCTCGCTTACGGGATCGCGCAGTTTCCGGTGCTCCTCCTGGTGACCTCGCGCGAGAGCCACACGAAAGCTGAGTTCGACAAAGCCGTTACGGTGCATCTTGCTCTCGAACGGTTTTCCCGCGAGGAGGCTGGCGAGTTCGTCCAGAATGTTGTCGAAGGGGGCCATCTGTCTTCCGGCGTTGTCTCAACGCTTCTCAGCAAAGCTGAAGGTGTTCCCCTTTACCTCGAGGAACTCGCCCGGTCGGCTCTCATGCTGGCTTCCCATTCGTCCGGCCCATCCGGGGCAGAGACGGATGGCGAACTAGCCGTCCCCATTTCACTCCAGTCGGCGCTCATGTCCCGGCTGGACAAGCTCGGCGCGGTCAAGACGGTCGCGCAGACTGCAGCCGTGATTGGCCGGGAATTCGATCTGAGGACGCTCGCTCATGTCGTCGGCCTCTCGAGCGAGTTGCTGCGGCCGCAGATTGAACGCCTTGTCGCCGTCGGGCTCATCGCGCCACAACCTTTCGGCAGTTGGCCCCGCTACTCCTTCTCCCACAGTTTGTTGCAGGAGGCTGCCCAGGCGGCGCTGCTTCGAGGCCGACGGCGGGAGCTTCATGCCCTCGTTGCCAAGGCGATCGAGGTTGTTGAACCGAGGACGGTCGCGGAGCATCCCGAGATCCTTGCCCAGCATTACCACGAGGCAACGCAGTTCGAGCGCGCCGCCGACTACTGGCTGAGAGCAGGCAGGAAGCTTGGGGCAACGTGGGCAAAGGTCGAGGCTGCGAACATGTTCTCGAAAGGGGTCGAATGTATGCGCAGAATGCCGCCATCGACTGGGCGCGACAGTAAGGAGCTGACCCTCGAACTCGAAAGGGGCGACGTCCTCTACGCGGCATACGGATACATGACCGGGGACGGCAGCGACGCGTACCGGAACGTCATGCGGCTTAGCGAGGCCACCGGAGATCCGGAGGCGGCGATCCGGGCCCTGGACGGCCTGTTCGGAACCTCGTTCAATTCCGCCCGGTTCTCCGACGCGGAATGGGCTAGCAACCAGCTCAAGGAAATTGGCCGCACGGATGGCAACACCAGGGCCCTTGTGCTCGGACTGCAGTTCGGTGGGATGTGCGCTTTTGCGCGTGGCAGGTTTCCTGAAGCAAGAGAGGCGTTGCTGGAGGCCCTCGATCACCGTGAGCATTCCCATGAAATCGGCAGTGACTTTCCCAGCATGTCGATGCTCTATCTCTCGTGGACGCTGCAAATACTTGGAGAGGTCGATGCGGCCATGGAACTGTTCAGCGCGGCGGAAATGGAGGCCCGCGGACAAGCGGATTATCGCCTCGCTGCGTATCTGGGCAACGGTTGCATACTGATGTCTCTTCGTCAGGATGCCGCGACGCTCGAGAGGCTTGTGGACGAACTCGTACCGCTCGCGACACGCAACGGATTTCAGCTTTGGCTCAACTTCGCATCGTTTTTTTCCGGGTGGGCCAAGGCCGTATTTCGCCAAGACGCCTCCGGCCTCGCGCAGATGCAGCACATCTGCGACAACATGGGTGATCAAGAGGTCGACAAGACATGCTATCTGGGCGTGCTGACTGATAGCTATCTGCGAATGGGGCGGATTGAGGAGGCGACAGCGGCCATCGGCCAAGGGCTTAGTCTCGCAGAGCGTACCGGTGAGCACTACTACATGCCCGAGTTGCTTCGTTTAAGAGGAGAACTGCTACGCCAGACGGGCCTCGCCACTCAAGCCAGGGGATCGTTTCAGGAGGCGATCTCTTTCGCACGCGATCAGGGAGCCAAGTCGTGGGAGGAAAGAGCAAAACGGTCACTTGATTTGCTTTCGTCTGATCCCTAGCAAAGATAGGGGATGTCAGATCGGGGTGCAGCCTGCCTTTGTCGCGGGCGGCCGGTCACCCGCGGCGGTTTGGTCCGGCGATTTTCTTTCCCGCGCCGCCCGCCGTTCCTTTCTAGCGGCTGACGCCCCGCGCACAGAGACCGCAGTTGAAAAACCGGCGCTCAAGACGTGCTCCCCCGTCGACCTTGACCAGTGCGTGGGTCTTGGTCTTGTGGTTGCGGACTAGCCAGCGTTCCGGGGCGACAACGGTGCCGTAGTCGATCTGGCCACGCATGAAGAGGTCGTCGACGAAGGCCTTGGCCGCCGCCGTTCCGCTCGGGGGGGCGACTGGCTCGGCATTGAACCCCGCGGACGTCACACTAAATTCGCGCGGCTCGGATGCGACCTCCACAAAGAGCATGCCGTCGATGCCATATTGCGACGCCGGTAGCCCGGCTATTGACAGGGGCTCATGCGTAGCCGGTTCTGCCGCCGCTTCGAGGGACTTGACTTGCGATATCTCCAAGAGAGAAGACGCGCATTGTAGGGAAAGGATGTGTCTCCCCACGAATACGCCCCTTGCGATCGACGAGTAGGTTGGGTCTGCCTGGGCGGCAATCACCATTTTCGCAGCGACGTGGGCGTACCAGTTGGAAACGACGGGCGAACACTTGATACCTTGAACGAGAAATCCTGCGAGGTCATCGGCGACGGTAAGCAGCTCCGCTTCTGTTGGTGCCTCCGGCGTAACCGCCTTCGCGGTAAGCGAAACCCCAAGGATCTCGAAGAAGGCGCCCGTGAAAATGCGTGAGAAGGAATGCGGCTCAGACGAGAGGCACGACATGGCTGCAGTGTTCGGGAGCGTCGCCGGGTCCTGGTAGTTGAACGAGTTGACCGCACTGCGCAGGCAGTCCACCTCGGCCAGATCGGGATCCTGAGCACGCAGAGCGCTTCCGAGTTGCTCCGCAAGCCTCGAAAGGCGCGACTTCGTGTACACGTTTCCGCCATTCGCCGTAACAATCGCGGTGCGCAAAGAAGGAATCTGGATAGCCGACAGCAAGGCGCTGATGTCGCCAAAGGACTCGTGAAAGGCTGCGGCCTCCTTGTTGGCGAAGCCCCAAAGCTGCGGCTTGAAAGCGTCAAGCACGGCGTGCCCCATCTCATGACAGCTTACGTCAGCACTCTCGCAGGTGAATACTGTTCCCATCACACCCGGACCGTAGAAGAAGTTCAACGCCGTCCGGTCGTAGTTGGCGTCGAGGTCGAAATCCTTCTCGAGCACGACCTGGAGGCTCGGCCCGCCGTGCCATTGTGACAGCGGTACCCGCTTCGCCCAATAGTCGGCGCCACGCCTTAGCGCGGCCGCCGTGGCCCAGTAACGGAACTCATACGTCCCGTGCGCGTAGATGGCAGGCGGTGGCCCCCCCGCAGGGAACGAGAACGCGAGGGGTGGCTTTGAAAGGTCCGGTATGGGCACCGTCAGGCTCACGGCTGATTCAGGATCATCCTCCCATGAGCCCACCGTCCCAGTTGGCGGGGGGGAGGATACATTCGTCTTCGGGGTTTTGGTCTTCGCTGCGCCGGCTGCCGGCTTCGTTGGAACTTTCTTAGATTTCCCGGGGGCTTGAGGCATGCAGATGCCCTCTCCAAATGTTGCACCGTTTTACCATCATTCTTCGGATGAAGCCGTATGCTATCGTGCGTTCAGCGTGTGCAGCATCGATGTTACCATCCGCCATGACAATGGCAACGAGCAATGCAATTATCCTCCACTGACCAATAACATTGGCGCGCCAATCAACACTTCTCACACCCTCGACAGCTGAGCGGGTACCGTAAAGTTAACCGGTCGGCGCTCGGCCAGTGCGATCCTGCAGGGTTGCACAAGCCGTTCGAGATTCCCTTTATCGCCGCCACCGGATTCCGGGTGAAGTGATTGCCCACGCCGTCTGGCTTTATCTTCGTCTTCCGCTCAGTTTGCGTATGGTCGATGATCTGCTGGCAGCACGTGGGATCATCGTCTCGCACCAGACCATCCGTCTCTGGGCAGAAAAGTTCGGCCGCCATTTTGCGAGCCAAATCCGTAGGCGATCCGCCGAAAGGTCGGTGACAAATGCCACCTTGATGAGGTTGTGATTTCCATTGGTGGTAGGAAATATGGCTGTGGCGGGTTACCGATCAGAATGACTTCGTTCTCGACGTGCTGATGCAGAGCCGCAACAGCAAGGCAGCCAAACGCCTTATGCGAAAGCTACTGAAAGGGCAGGGCAGGATGCGCAGTTTCGTACCCGTCGCGAGCTGGTCTTGCACGAAGTCCATGGCCCAGACATTGTTCGGACCAGTGGCAACCTGGCGGTCATCTCGGAGCTTTGCCTTGACCCGGCGCTTGGGGAGCTTATTGCGCAACTAAAGGCCTAACTCGCCGTACATCCTGCGTGTCTTCTTCATATTGATGTTCCATCCGTCGCGGCGCAAGTGGACATGCACGCGGCGATATCCACATCGCACTCGTGTCTCGCAAATTTCACTGATCCGTCTTTCGAGAGGGGTCTGCCCGGTTCGTCGGGATTTGTAATGCCTCCGTAATGGGCCTTCGATCGTCAAGTCCCCCTGAATGATTATCTCGTCGCCGAGGTCATGCTTCTGTCCGTGGTCAGCACGAAGACTGCCACGCTATGCCATCAGATCAACAAGCCGACAGGTCAATCTAGGAGGCGTGCGTCGCCGAAGCGGTCACAGCACTACACACGACCTTGCCAAGCCTGCGTCCCAGCGACGGGACCTCATCAGATGCAAGCCTTGTACTTGCCCGCATCAATCACTTAGCTCTCCTTATGCCGCCATAGGGCCTGCGCTCCAGCGAAAGTCCGTCGCATCCACCCACATGCGGTGAAGAACGACACCGAGTTTGCGTGCAAGGGCAACCTTCGCGCGCTTCATAGCGAGTGCCCTTACAACGGATCGACAGATGGCTGGCAAAGTTATTAATCGCCCCTTTGCGTACTTGTCTTTTTCTTCCCGCTTCGCTGTTTGCAAATCCAAACCGCGGTTCACCAGTGACGTCGCAGGAGCTGAACGGCGGCATGCAAGGTCCTTGACACAGACGCTTTCGCCCACGTCACGCTAACATGCTGTTGCCGCAAGCCTGTCGTGTAGCCTTAAGGCTACATTGTGCGGCTTTATGGCTACTTAAGGCGACATTTGTTGACCAGGCGAGGGAGTTGGCGTATGTGTACCCTTGAGACGACATAAACCGAGATAACGGAGCCTTAAAACGACATGGTGGCCAAAAGTCCGTTGCTATCAGCGCCTCCCTATCAAGTGGAGCAGAATTTAAAAGTGCTAGGGGCAAACCTGCGTACAGCACGCCTCCGCAGAAACCTGACAGCTGAGGAAGTCGGCGAGAAAATTGGCGTACACCGCCACATTGTATCAGACGCGGAGAGGGGAAAGCCCTCCACGACTATAGCGGTATATGCAGCGCTACTCTGGGCTTATGGGCTTACGGAACAACTTTCTCTGGTTGCCGATCCCGAGACTGATGATGAGGGATTGGCACTCGAACGTGCGCGCGCGCCTCAACGATCGAGACAGGGAACTTCGCTCGATGACAACTTCTAAAGCAAACCCCACAGACTGCTACGTCTATATAACACTTCCGGAAAAGACCGCGCCTATAACTGCAGGCCGCTTTTCTCTGAAGAAGGACCGGCGTGGTATAAATGTTGGGCAATTTGTCTACGGACGGAATTACCGCGACAACCCTGATGCTGTTGAGATCGATCCAGCCGAACTGAAAATCGCCGCCAGAACTTATGAAACAGCTGCATTGGGCGGTATCTTCGGATCACTGCGCGACGCTGGGCCGGACCATTGGGGGCGCCGTCTGATTGAGAAATACGTTGGAAAAGCGCCCTTAGGAGAAATGGACTACTTGCTCCACTCCCCAGACGACCGAGCAGGGGCACTGGGATTCGGCTTAAACGTAGACCCACCCGCTCCACTTCGTAATTTCAACAAGACCATTGACCTTGCGCAATTGCAGGAGATTGCCGATGCCATCGTGCATGACGACGAGGTTGAAGAAACCCCAGAACGTGAGCAGATCGAAAAAATCTTACTTCTTGGAACATCCATGGGCGGCGCAAGGCCCAAGGCGGTTGTAGAAGATGAAGACCAACTGTGGCTGGCAAAATTCAACCGCACCGATGATCGCTGGAACCAAGCTCGGGTGGAGCATGCGATGCTTTTACTCGGTCGTGAATGCGGTCTGATCACGTCCGACAGTCGGATCACGTCAGTCGGCAGTCGCGATGTCCTTCTCGTGAAGAGGTTTGACCGCGAAAAATGCGAAGATGGATACCTTAGGGCGAGGATGGTGAGCGGATTGACTCTGCTGCGCGCAGAGGACAGTCACCGTTCTCGTGACATTTGGTCATACATTTTGCTCGTTGAAGAATTGCGCCGCGTATGCACCGAACCACAACGGCAAGCACATGAACTATTCAAGCGCATGTGCTTTAACGCACTTATCTCCAACACTGATGACCATCCACGGAACCACGCTGCGTTGGCAAAAGGCCGTAGCTGGAAATTATCGCCCGCGTACGATCTCACGCCGTCGACACCAGTAAGCGTCAAACAACGTGACCTCGCTCTAATTTGTGGAGATCAGGGAAGAATAGCTCGCGCGAGCAATTTTCTCACTCAATGCAATCGTTTTCTTTTGAGCAAGGAGGAGGCTCTGACGATCATAAAAGATATGACAAATATCGTACGGTCACGATGGTATGACGTTGCCCGCGCGGCAGGGGTTGCCGAGAGCGATTGCAGAACGATCGAAGGCGCATTTGTCTATCCAGGGTTTGAGGCCGAGACAATTTGAACGACCGTAAACGCGAATTTCACCCGTGAGATATCATCGGCAGGTGATGCGAGATTCAAATTATTGTCGTTGAAAGGGCAGGCTCCTGGGCAAGGAGATCGGCCAGAAGCGAAAGACTATGCGTCAATTCCTTCATTGTTGCTGGAGCCCCTAGTCCAAGTCTTACAGCCTCCGGAGGTCGTGACAGCGCAAAAGCGTCACTTGAAACGATACCGACTCCCACAGAGCGAAGCGCCGAGACCAGTTCGCCTCTCGACCATGGTTTCGGTACGGTAAGCCAGACGTGGAACCCACCAGGGGAAACTTCAACCTCGTAAGGCAACATCGCCTTCATGACCTGAACTCTGGCCGCAGTTTCCTGAATGATTGCTCGGCAGATCGCATCTGCTACCCCACTCTCGATCCAACGTGATGCAGTCGCACTGGTAAGAGGTGAAACCAGCGAGGCGGACGCGCGGATGGCGCTAGCGACTCTTGGACTACGCCCGCTGGGCACCGCGACGTAGGCGACCCGCAAGGCTGGAGATAAACACTTGGACAAACTGGCCACGTGATAGACAATTTCCGGCGCGAGAACAGCGAGCGGCGTGGGCGCATCAGAAACTAAAGCACCGTAGGCATCATCTTCGATAATAGGGACGTTGTACGTGCGCGCCAACTCCACCAGCTCAAGGCGGCGACCGTGCGGCATCGTGCGGGAGGTAGGGTTATGGAGCGTCGGCATGCAATAGAGAGCTTTTGGCTTTGTTTTTTGGCAGGCCTTCGCGAATGCCTCTGGAAGCAAGCCCTGTTCGTCCATTTCCAGCGGCAGCAACTTGAGCTTCAAATGCGAAGCTACCGAGCGGAAGCCTGGATAAGTCAGTTCTTCGGCGCAAACCGTATCCCCCGGTTCTGCGAGGACGCTCAATATGGCATGCAGCCCCCCCTGAGCACCTGCCGTAATCAGGATCCGGTCTGCAGAAACGTCGGAGAGACGTTTCATAAGCCACGATGTTGCAGTCACACGGTCCCGCATGATCCCGCCAGGCTCCTGGTACCGCATCAAAAGATCAAGTCCTTCGGCTTCAAGGTCCTTCGTTACGTCCCAGATCCGGCGCGTGAGTGCTGTGTTATCGAAACGCGGCGGCAGGTTCATGCTCATGTCGACCAAGCCGGAAGGCTGTGGGCTGGACAACCGGCTCGGTCGCGTTCTGACATATGTGCCTTGGCCAACCCTTCCTTCTACCAGCCCTCGGCTTCGGGCTTCGGCATAGGCGCGGCTCACCGTGGTGAAGTCAATGTCTAGATCGCCAGCTAGCCTGCGCTGCGTCGGAAGCCGAGCACCCTCCGCAAGCCGCCCACTTGCAATATCCGTGGCAAGTGCGTCAGCGATTGCCAGGTAGATGGGGCTATCCTTCGTGTCGAGTCTTGGCGTCCATGATGTCCCAACCATTGGAAGTCCTATTGTATTTGATTTGCTGATTGTATGGGCATTATCTGGAAGCGTCTCGCAGTTGTCGCAAAGCATAGCATCCGTAAAGCCGTGAAATCTTACCGCCCAGATTTCGCTGATCTACTGGGCTGGAGGACTTGGCACTTACCGTGGAGACGTTCTGTCGGTCAAGCTGGTCAAGCTTTTTTAATGGTAGGGAACTCGCGGTCGCGCCAAGGGTTCAGCCCATACAGGTTGTATGTGCGGCATTTTGTAATCTTTCCGTATTGATCGCATTAATGTATGCATTGATAGCACATATAATCTAAAATCGAAAGGAAAGACGATGGCAAGTGAATGGCCCCCGCTGCCGCCAATTCGGACTGGCATTAAAGGCCTTTGTCCACGGTGTGGGCAGGGTCATATCTTTGATGGGTTTCTTTCTCTGAAGCCCAGATGTGATGTCTGTGGCCTGGATTATTCCTTTGCTGATCCTGCCGATGGGCCTGCCTTCTTCGTTATATGTTTTACATGCATTCCTGCTGTCGCAGTCGCCTGCTATATCGAGGTGGAATACACGCCTCCCATCTGGGTACATCTTCTTACATCAGTACCTTTGGTCTTGGCCGCCTGTCTTTTGCCTCTGCGACCGCTCAAAGGCTGGTTAGTCAACAGCCAGTATTTCTACAAAGCCGAGGAAGGGAAAATCGACTGGGAGTTCCGTCGGCAGGGAAGCGGAACGAGCGAACGAGACCCGACCTGAGAATTCAAGCGCGATGAGGGTTGCAACATGAGCTTTTGGGCTTCGAGGCTGAAGCGGGGTTCGGCATTGGGGGCGGGCTGTATCGACCTGGCCGCACAGCTTCCGAAGTTCGTAAGTCCGCAAAATCGTTCGTTTCAGCCTGGCGGGCTATATCTCCGGCTGGAGAGCGTTAGGCCATGGTACCGCCGTCCGTTCGATACGAACCTCTGGGGTTCGGCATTGACCGCCTCTAGCGTCCGCTGGTGCATGAACTGACGCCCTACGCCCTTGTGAATAGTTTGCAGTCGTCAGTCTGATCCAGCTGAACACCAATGAGAACCGGCAAAAGGTCGCTCGAATGCGTGGGCCAGACCTCGCATCAGTCAATCAGCTGACGATAGCCACCAACCCTGCGACAATTTGAATTGTGGGCGATATTGATAGGACAATGTATGCATAAATGCATCCAATCAATTCTAGGAATCTGGAACAATGACTGACAAATCGCCTCCGTTGTCACTGAGCAAAAGAGGGTCGGGACGTGGTCTCGAAAACTCCTCCGCCAAGCCGACTGACCCTCTGGCGTTCCTTTTGATCTGCTTCATTTGCTTAACAGGCGTGGCGCTGGTGTGCCGAATCCAAGTTGCTTATTCGCCCTCCATCTGGGTGCACCTCTTCATCGCCCTCCCACCCGTGCTTCTGGCTTGCCTTCTGCCCATTCGATTGTTGAAAGGCTGGCTTATAAGGAGCCGGTTTTGCTTTAAGGCGGAAGAGCGAAAAATCGACCGCGATGCTCAATCAAAAGCCTCGCAATGGCACACTGAACGCGTTTAACATTAACACCTGCAATCGCACACGAGTTCCGAATTGAGACCGCTTTGACGCGCGGAGCCGGAAGCCGAGGGCTTCGATTACACAGTCCGGTCGTCACCCCATGCAGTTCATGTCGGCAGCCGCTTAGTTCAAACAAACTGTTGGGGCAAACAGGTCAATCGTTATTCGAACCTACAAATAGCCCCTGCCGTTACATCTAAACATTGCTACGTTTGCCTAAGTTGAAATCATAACGCGCGTAGCTGATTCACTTGAGAGTCTTCATTATGGATTGGGTACCTATTGCCTTCGGCACGTTCAAAGCCCTCGGATTAGGCGCGGGCATGTTCTTCGCAATCAAGTGGCACTACGACCAGGGGGGGAAGGAAGAAAGGCGAGCTGCGCTACGCGCGAGCGGGATGATTGCTGCAGCCTTCCTTTTAGCGGTTTTGGCAGTAGTGCTGTTAGCGTTCGTCCTTAGCAGGATGCTTGGTTTGGACCTGAGTTACCCGTGATGGCATCACGTTCTCAGCTTTGGCTACTCCGTGCACCGGCAAGGAGCGAGCATTGGCTTCATTTGAACTTCCTTCCGTCTGTTCCTTCAGCTGGCAAGTTGGTTGCCAGGGGACCCGTGCGTGGACCACGTCGACCAGCGAAACTACGGACTCCAGCACCGGCTGAGTGCCGGCCATCAACCGCGGCCTTACCTTCGAAATGGCCCGGCCCCCGTCCAGCACTACCTGCCGATGCTGATGGATCGTATCCAGAACGGCGAAATCGATCCGTTGACCCATACCGGCAGCTTGGAAGAGGGGCCGGACCTCTACAAGACGTTCCTCGCAAGAAGGACGCCTGCGTCTAAGTTGTCCTCAAGCCATAAAAAATGGAGATCATCACATGCCCGTCTTGCTGGAAATGCGCGAAGGGACATTTGGGGGCGTTGATTAGCAGGTGCGTGAAATTCGGGCTGCCGAGACGCTTCAAATGCGCGTCCAGATTGGAGACGTTGCGCCCTTGCGGCAGTGGGTCATTAAAAACAACCGAACAGACCATTTTGCAGTAGCCTGCTAGGTCGTCTGGTCAAGATGAACGGCTATGTCCGCATGCACATGAAGGCCTTCACCTCTTTCGAAGCAGTGCGTCGTGTTGTCTATGCTAATCCTAGCCGGGAGGTGCCCCCCGCAACGACCATTCAGATTACCGATATCGGCTGCTCCAGCGACGTCGACCTGGTTTTCGAATGTGTCGGCATCGCTGACCGGGCGCGGGGGCTGGAAGTCGTCAATATTTCCCGGGATGTCAGCCAGCCATTCGGTCTCTACACTCCCGTCGTCAAAGTAGGGAATCTGGCCTTCACCTCCGGCGAGGTTGCTTACGCACCTGAGTTCCGCGGCGTGGATGGTGCCTGGGAAAATGACGAGGGCCGGGCGCTGATCCCGCAGACGACGTCGGTGGTGAAACGAATAGTCTCGATGCTCGGATCGGCCGGCGTCAAGCCGGCGGACATTGTGCGGCTTGGCGTTTATCCACGCGACCGCGCGTCCATGGAGGCGTGGTGCCGCATCGCCAGGGCTGAGATGCCTGACGCGGATCCAGCACTGGTCACCACCACGACAATGAATGCGGGTCCCTACATCCCTGCATCTTTGAACTCGATGCGGTAGGCATCGTGAGAAACTAGCAGTCCAGATCGGCGCCGCGCATGTCAGCCCGGCGTTGTCCCAGAGAAATGCCCAACCGCCCGGCTCATCGTCGGGTGGACGGTGAAGGTGTGCCTGTCGTTACCGTGGCCAACGCGCCGGTTTCGACCCAACAATGGAAACGCAAACATGACCACGATCCAACATTTCCGCAGTCTCGTCGCACAGTCCCGGCCGTTGGTCCTCCCGGGCGCGCACGATGCCTTGTCCGCCCGAATGATTAAGCTCGCGGGCTTCCAAGCGTATTTCATCGGAGGCTTCCCAGTCGTCGGCGCTCGCCATGCGCTGCCTGACAGCGGTCTTTTGGCGCAAGGTGAATTCACAGCAGCCTATCGCGATATCATGGCGGCGTCGGTCTGCCGGTGGTCCTCGACGCCGACAACGAATACGGCGATCAGAAGAATATCGTCCATCTTCTTCATTCGTATGAACGCCCCGGTGCACAGGCGATCTTCTTCGAGGATCAGATAAGTCCAAAGCGCTGTGGTCATATCGCCGGCAAGGAACTGCTTTCCACGGCCAAGATGGAAGCAAACATCCGTGCAGCAGCTGCTGAGCGTCTGGACCCTAGAACCTTCCTTATCGCACGCACGGACGCCCGCGAGGTCTACGATCTCGACGAGGCCGTGCGGCGGGGGGATCGGTATTTGAAGGCTGGGGCCGATGGGCTTTTCATCGAGGCGCCCCTCAATGTTGACGAAATGGAACAGATTACACGGGAACTTCCCACGATCCATCTCGCCAACATGCTCGAAGGTGGCCGGACACCGTTGCTGTCGCCGGCTGAACTCGATCAGATGGGCTTCCGCATTGTGATCTACGGCATTTCGATGATGATGCATGCGGTGAAGACAATGCAGGCCGTGCTGCAGGACATCGCAGTCGGAGATTTCAAGCTGCGAGGGCACCGTATCGGTTTCGAGGAATTCAAGGACATCGTCGGCATGCCGTACTGGAGCGAAATCGAAGATCGCTATAGATCAGAGTAAGACGCTGCATCATCCGGATTTCGTGCGCCGGGTAATTCGCCCCGCGAAAGATAACTGACTGCGGAGCAGGTCTATCGTGGTCTCGCCGGAATTTTTAGCGTCAAACCAAAGGATGATCCGATCGCGCCGGAATACCGCGACACGATCTCATGCTGACCAATCTCAGGATTGGCACCGAATCGTCAACGAGGCGGACATGGATCATCCGTTCCACATGCGCGGGACGCAGTTTCAGATTGTCGAGCACGAAAAAGGGCGGGAAGATCACCATGCCGCTCTATCGCGCCTGGAATGATACCGTGAATATCGTGGCAGGCGAGACGTTCCGGATACTGCTGCGCCAGGATATGCCAGGCCCACGCATGTATCATTGCCACATGCTCGAGCACGAACAGTTCGGCATGATGGGTACGATTGATGTTCGAGCCTGATCCGGTTCAGCGAGAGAAATAAAGACCCACCGCGACGCTGTTCGCGGTGGGTCTTTATCGTTGAAGGACGGCGAGTGCTCGGCGCACATCGCCGCCGTTGGCATCATTCCCCTGTGGTCAGCACGGGCAGATCTTCCGGTGTAAAGAATACATCGGCGTGCATGTCCTTCTTTTGCATTCCGCGCGCAAAGGCCATTTCCATTGCAGCGTCCACCATCGGCGGCGGGCCGGCGACATAGGCTTTCCAACCGTCGAGGTTGTGCAGGTCCTCCGCCACTGCCTGCGTCACGAAGCCGCTTCGGTATTGCGCGGACTGCGCCTCGGACAGCACGGGCGCGAAGGTCAGATTGGGGTGCCGCTTGGCGAGAGCCCGGAAATGTTCGACGAGGTAGAGGTCACGCTCGGCTCGAACGCCGAAATAGACATGAATTGGCTGCTTCATACCGTGGGTGAGGGCGGTTTCCACGATAGACTTGACAGGCGCAAGCCCGGAGCCGCCAGCAATGCACAGGATGGGGCCGGAATGATGCTGGCGCAGGGAAGAAGAACCCAGGGGCATTTCGAGCGTTATCTTATCGCCGGTCTTCAGCGCATTGTGCACATGCTCTGAGGTTGCTCCTCCCGGAACACGGCGAATGTGAAATTCGAGACCGTCGTCGCCATGTGCGTTGGCCATGGAATAGCTGCGGGCAGGAACGCCATCGAAGCCGATCTGCGCATATTGCCCGGCTGCAAACAGCAAAGGAGCCCCGTCCTCGGGCGTAATCCGAACCAGTTTGATGTCGTGGGTGAGATCATCAAGCAAGGTCACGATACCATTCAGCCGCCGTGGGGCCTGGTTGACGTCGTGGTCGCTACCCAGCCAGGCCACGGCCGCATCCGTCTGGGGCAGCGCCCTGCAGGGCAGGATAAGGCCGTCGGCTTTCTCTTCATCGGTAAGCGCGAAGCGCGAATGCTTGAGGAGTTCTACCTCGCCTTCGATCAGCCGGGACTTGCAGGAGCCGCAACGGCCGGACTTGCAGCCATGAGGAAAGGGAATGCTGGCGGCGAGCGCCGCATCAAGTATTGTCTGTCCGTCCTGGATTTCGAGGCTGATCCGGGCTTGGCGGATATCGACGTGTTTGGCTGCCATGTCCGTTTCCTCACATGTCCTGCGTCAGCCCGAGCACCTTCATCAGGCCCGGCTTCTGGTTCTGGAATGCTCCGTGGAAGACATCGGAGCCGACAATGGTGATGGGAGCTACCCGTACGCCCGTGCGGGTCTTTGCCTCTTCTGCGATCTGCGGATTGGTCAGGTCGCGCTCTTCGTAGGCTAACCCCTGCTGGGCGAGCCAGTGCTTGAGCGCATGACAGTCCGGGCAGGTCGGGGTCGTGTAGATGAGAATGTTCGTTGGGTTGGCTTTCGTCATGGTTTTGCTTTCTCTGAAGTCGACATGATTTTGCTAGCACCTGGCGTTCGGAGAGCCGCCGGGTGGAGAAACACTGCCGTCAGGGTGCGGCTTCCAACACTTGCAAGGTCAAGCGGTGTTGTTGCGCTGCAACGGACTTTTCGAGCGGCGCACACAGCTGGCCGCCAAAATCCCGTATGGGGGGGCTTGAGGGCGCCGTCTCTACGTTCCACAAGCGGGGTCGTAGTTTCACTCCGTGGTGGGTGAAACACCGGGGTTCTGGTGCTTTTGCTGTTGAGTAGCGACATCGTCGTTGTTGCGATTGCTCGCACTTTGGCTCGAGCGCTTCATCTTTAAACGGAAGCCATTCTGGTGGGCTCTTCGCTAACCGCCTTGCTTCTGGCGGAGATTCCTTCCGGCAAAATGCTTCCGTTTAAAGATGAAGCGCTCTAGATTGGCAGCTCGACATATCAATGTGGACCAATTCTCGCTCTGAACGAGCCTGCGAGCGTCGTCCCGTCTACAGGTAGTTCAAAAATATGACCTCTCATAAGCCGAAAACAAGCAGTGCAATTCAGGATGAACTTGCAAGGCAAGTCGGTGCGGCTGTTCCCGATCATTTCTTGGATCATTCCTCTCTGTCGCAGAACGAGATCACAATTCTGGCGGAAACCTTTCGTCTGCTCGGCGATCCGTCCCGGCTGAGGATCATTCTTACTTGTCTGGCCGGGCCGGTATCGGTGGGCGATATCGCGGAAAGACTGGATCTGTCGCTGTCCCTTGTCAGCCATCACCTGCGCCTCTTGCGCGGCGCACGCCTTGTCAAGGGCGTGCGTCAGGCCAAGCAGATATTCTACGAGATCGCTGACCTGCACGTCAGTCAGGTGCTGCAGGACATGGTAACGCACATTTCGGAGGATCACGCGGACGAGTAAGCTGGCTCAACTACGGCACTGGATCAAGCGCACGTTTGGCGACGAAGACAGTTCCGGGAAATTTTGATTACATACACTTGAATAGATGTTCAATTATGATAGTGACTTCCTTCTAAGCCGCACAGGTCAACAGGGCGAGTACGCCCGGCTGCGCCGGCGAGAAGGGAGATTGGAATGACAACATCACTCTTAACTGCGGGCGGAGGTGAACGGCTCGTCTTTCGCGTCGATGGAATGGATTGCGCAAGCTGCGTCGGTAAGATCGAGACTGCGCTGAGCCGTTTGGGCGGAATCTCCGACGTCGCCGTCAACTTCGCCAACGAGACGTTATCTCTGTCGCGCGCTCCTTCCAGCAAGACGACAGGCAAGGATATTGCAAAGAAAATCCGTTCGCTCGGGTTCGAGGTGACGGAGTTATCGGCATCCGCCGTGCCCGCCGAGCGCATAAGCTCCCATGTTGCGCATGACCACACGGGTTGTTCCGGCGATCATCACGACGATCACGACCATGGGGCGCACGATGATCACGGGCTTTGCAGCAACGAGGGTCATAAACATGATCACGGGCACGACCATCATGATCACGGAAGGTGCGGCGGACATGATTCTGCCGCGCGTACTATTGCCCCAAGAGTAGCTCCAGCTTCTCCCCCCAACGTGTCGATGCGGGTCGAGGGTATGGATTGCGCCAGTTGCGTCGGCAAGATCGAGGTTGCGCTGGCCCGCATGCGGGACGTCTCCGATGTGCGCGTGGACTTCACGACGGAAACGCTCGAGCTCACCCTTTCGCCCAGTTTGACAACCACGGTCGGTGACATTGAGCGGATGATCAAGGGCCTCGGTTTCGGGGTGTCCGGCACACGCCAGCTATCATCATTGTCCGACGCAACTTTTGAAGCCACACCGATGCCGGAAATGCGCAATCAGCGCTGGTGGCAGACCCGCAAGGGCAAGCATGTCATCGGACTCGGGTCACTTATGGGATCGGCATATGCCATTGCCCAATTCATCCCGCTCTATGCCGAATGGATCTTTGCCGCTGCCGTCGTGGCAGGGGTTGTTCCGTTCGCCCGCAAGGCCTTCGCGCTTGCAATGTCCGGGTCTCCGTTCTCGATCGAGACGCTGATGTCGGTGGCCGCAATCGGTGCCCTTGTGATCGGCGAGGCGGAAGAGGCCGCTGCGGTCGTATTCTTGTTCGCCGTCGGCGAACTGCTGGAAAGCGTCGCCGCAGGACGGGCGAGGGCCGGCATCAGGGCGTTGGCATCCCTCGTGCCAAAAACGGCGGTTCTGCTGTATCCCGATGGCAGCCAACGTAGCGTTCCTGCGGTTTCCTTGTGCGTGAACGATCTCGTGCTTGTGCGTCCTGGCGACCGTGTTCCTGCAGATGGGCAAATCGTCAAGGGAACCTCCAGCCTCGACGAATCTCCCGTCACCGGTGAATCCATGCCACGTGCAAAAACAATCGGTGACAGTATTTTCGCCGGTTCGATCAACGTCGATGGTGTTCTGCAGGTTCGCGTCGAGAAGGCGGCTGCCGACAACACCATCTCGCGCATCATCCATCTCGTTGAGCAGGCTCAGTCCTCCAAGGCGCCGACCGCGCGTTTCATTGAGAAGTTCAGCCGCTATTACACCCCTGCCGTAATGCTGATCGCTGCCCTGATTATCGTCTTGCCACCCCTGGCTATGGGCGGAGACTGGGATACGTGGCTCTATCGTGGCCTCGCTTTGTTGCTGATCGCTTGCCCCTGTGCGCTGGTCCTGTCCACCCCTGCAGCGATCGCCTCGGGTCTGGCCGTCGCCACACGTCGCGGTCTTCTGATCAAAGGGGGCAATGCGCTCGAAACCATCGGCAAGGTGAACGCCGTCGCCTTCGATAAGACCGGCACGTTGACCGAGGGCAAGCCGCGCGTCACTGAAGTCTTTGTTTGCGGGAAGAATGAAGAAAACGACGTCATCGCCCTCGCAGCAGCGGTGGAGATGGGGTCGAACCATCCGCTGGCGAAAGCGATTGTCGGACGCGCTGAGGCTGGCGGTCTTCTTATCCCTCCTGTGGCCGACGCATTTGCAACGGCGGGCAAGGCGGTCCATGCAACCGTCACCGGCCGCCGCCTTGCTGTCAGCTCTCCGAACCATGCTGCTCAGGCGGCATCGGTCGGGGTTCTGGAAACCAGCGCCATCGAAAAACTTGAAGATGGCGGCAACACCGTCGCGGTGCTTTTTGACGAGCAGACGAAAGAAGTTCTTGGTCTTTTTGCCCTGCGTGACGAGCCGCGAGGCGATGCGCGTGAGGGTGTGGCCCAGCTCAAGGCAATGGGGGTACGCTCCGTCATGTTGACCGGCGACAATCGACGCACTGCCCAGGCGATCGCCAAGGATCTCGGGATCGACTGGAAGTCCGAATTGCTGCCTCAGGACAAGCTTGATCTCGTAAACGGGATGAAACAGAAATCCAAGGTCGCCATGGTCGGCGACGGCATCAACGATGCCCCCGCTCTGGCGGCGGCCGATGTCGGCATCGCCATGGGTGGCGGCACCGATGTTGCGATCGAAACGGCGGATGCTGCACTTCTGCAGAGCCGCGTCACCGACGTCGCCCATCTCGTTGCCCTTTCGCGTGCCACCATGGCCAACATCCATCAGAATGTGGTCTTTGCCCTGGCGTTGAAGGGCTTCTTCCTCGTCACCAGTGTCCTCGGCTTCACGGGTCTCTGGATCGCTGTTCTCGCCGACACCGGCGCCACCGCGCTCGTGACGTTGAATGCACTCAGGCTTCTACGCTTCAAGGGCGCGAAACCGGCCGAAAACCTTTGATTAATCGCGTCAGGCAGGCCGTCAATCACATCTGATTGGCGGCTTGCCGCATGAATGGAGCGCGTCACGCAAGGCCGATCCAGGGCTCTCGTTGAAGACGAACTCCGCGAATCCAAACCGTATTGCCCAACATAAGCCCGTGTCGGCCAGTGATAGCGGCAAGAATACGTCAATTGCCTCTTCGGAAAAGCTTCCCAGGGCCTTGACCTTAACATCGTTGGAAACCCCACCTTCGTTAAAATTGATCGCCGCCGTCTTCCGCAGGCAGGAAGCGTGCGCCCGTATGAAAGTGAATAAGTATGAATAAGAAAGCCGCTACCCTGCTCTTGGCAGGTGTCGTCATTGCCGGAGGCACGCTTGCCTTTGGTTATCGCGATGGCGTGGAGTCTTCCGCCAATCGCCTTCTGGCGCTGGTATCGTCGATAGTTGTTTCTGAAGCTGCGGCCCAGTCGGGCGAAATGCCCGCGCCGCAGGTGCCGGTCGCGGAGGTCGTAACGCGCACGGTCGCGATGTCGGCAGAGTTTACAGGCCATCTCGACGCAGCCCAGTTCATCGAACTTCGTCCGCGCGTCGGCGGCGCTATCGACACCGTTAGCGTTCCTGAAGGGGGCCTCGTGCATCCGGGGCAGCTTCTGTTCCAGGTCGACCCCAGGCCATTCCAGGTCGTCCTTGATGCGGCCAAGGCTCAGTTGCAGCAGGCGACGGTTCTGCTCGATCAGGCCGAGATCGATTTTACGCGAATTGAAGCGCTGGCTCCGAAGGGCACCGTATCGCGCAAAGCCTATGACGATGCGCAGACCGCGCGCAGTCAGCGGCGGGCACAGGTCGAAATCGCTAAAGCAGCGGTGGCTGCCGGTGAACTCGATCTTTCCTTTACGCGTGTTACCGCTCCGATTGCCGGGCGCGTCGACAGGGTTCTGGTCACCGAAGGCAATCTTGTCGCAGGGGGCAATGCCAGTGCCGCAACACTCCTTACCACAATCGTCGCGATCGACCCCCTCTATGTCTATTTCGATATCGACGAAGCCGCCTATCTCGAATTCGTCGCACGTGCGCGGGCGATCGAAACAGAAGCGGCGACCGGAAAACTACCGGTGCAGGTGGGCTTGATGACCGATGCGGGCTTCCCGCATGCCGGTGAAT
Source organism: Rhizobium sp. Root1334 (assembly GCF_001426665.1). GTDB lineage: Bacteria > Pseudomonadota > Alphaproteobacteria > Rhizobiales > Rhizobiaceae > Pararhizobium. The sequence continues at coordinate 144,085 of NZ_LMEY01000009.1, forward strand.
TCGATTTTCTCAGCAACCGCGTCGATCGGAGCACGGGGACAATCCGCGCTCGGGCCGTCGTCAAAAACCCGGATGGCCGGCTGGCACCGGGTCTGTTTGCCCGGGTCAACCTCGAGACTGCCGAGCCGGTTCAGACCGTACTCATCGACGATCAGGCGATCGGCATCGATCAGGGAAGCCGCTACGTGCTGGTTCTTGGTGCCGAGGACACGGCCGAATACCGCCCGGTCAAACTTGGACCGATGATCGATGGTCTGCGTGTCGTTACAGCCGGCCTCACTTCCGGTGACAAGATCATCATAAAGGGGTTGGTCCGTCCGGGTATGCGGGTCGCTCCCCAGATGATTTCCATGACGTCGGGCCAATCGACGGATGGTGGTGGGTCGGCGGCTGGAACGCAGGAGGCGAGCCGGTGAACATTCCGCGCTTTTTCGTTGACCGCCCGATTTTTGCGGTCGTCCTGTCCGTTCTGATGCTGATCGCCGGTGGCTTGACGCTGTTGAAGCTGCCGCTGAGCGAGTATCCACAGGTGACACCGCCGACGGTGCAGGTCACTGCAAGCTATCCGGGGGCCAATCCCGAGGTGATCGCCGAAACAGTTGCCGCACCGCTGGAGCAGGCGATCAACGGCGTCGAGAACATGCTCTATATGAGTTCGCAGGCGGCGACTGACGGACGCATGACGCTGACGGTAACCTTTCAGCAGGGCACCGATCCGGACATGGCACAGATCCAGGTGCAGAACCGCGTCTCGCGGGTGCTTCCACGCCTGCCGCAGGAAGTCCAGCGCATTGGTGTCGTCACGCAGAAGACTTCGCCCGACATCTTGATGGTCGTTCATCTCGTCTCGCCTGATGACCGCTACGATCCCCTTTATCTATCGAACTACGCCCTTCTGCAGGTGCGCGACCAGTTGGCACGCCTGCCGGGCGTGGGTGACGTGCTGGTCTGGGGTGCCGGGGAATATTCGATGCGGATCTGGCTCGATCCGGCCAAGGTGGCAGCGCGTGGTCTGACCGCCTCCGACGTTGTGGCTGCAATCCAGGAGCAGAACGTCCAGGTTGCGGCCGGCTCGGTTGGCCAGCAGCCGGAGGCTTCGGCCGCGTTCCAAGTCACGGTCAACACCCTTGGCAGACTTTCGAACGAGGAGCAGTTCGGCGAGATTGTCGTCAAGACGGGGACTGATGGCCAGATCACCCGCCTGCGGGATGTTGCGCGTGTCGAGCTCGGTGCCGATTCCTATGCGCTGCGCAGTCTTCTGAATGGCAAACCGGCGCTGGCGATCCAGGTCATCCAGAGCCCCGGCGCCAACGCTCTCGACGTGTCGAGCGCTATTCGCGGCACCATGGAAGAACTCCAGAAGGGTTTCCCCGAAGGAATAGACTATCGCATAGCTTACGACCCCACCGTCTTCGTCAAGGCGTCTCTGGAGGCCGTGGTGGTGACGCTGCTGGAAGCAATAGCACTGGTGGTCCTGGTGGTCGTGCTCTTCCTTCAGACCTGGCGTGCCTCGATCATCCCGCTCGTCGCCGTGCCCGTATCACTGGTCGGTACGTTCACGCTGATGTATATGTTCGGCTTCTCGCTCAACACGCTGTCATTGTTCGGGCTCGTACTCTCTATCGGTATCGTTGTCGATGACGCTATCGTCGTCGTCGAGAATGTCGAGCGTCATATCGCGCTTGGAGAAACGCCAAAGGAGGCGGCGCGCAAGGCCATGGACGAAGTGACCGGGCCGATCATTGCCATCACCTCGGTGCTCTCGGCCGTGTTCATTCCCTCGGCATTTCTGTCCGGCTTGCAAGGCGAGTTCTACAGGCAATTCGCCCTGACGATCGCAATCTCTACAATCCTGTCGGCAATCAATTCCCTCACGCTGTCTCCAGCACTCGCTGCCGTGCTTTTGAAACCACATCATGGCCAGGTGAAGCGCGACCTCCTGACCCGGGCTATCGACGGGCTGTTCGGCTGGTTCTTCCGGCTGTTTAACCGCTTCTTCGACAACGCCTCGAATGCCTATGTCTGGACCGTACGCCGTGCCGTGAGATTCAGTGTGCTCGTCTTACTCATCTATGCCGGCCTGGTGGGCATGACATGGATGGGTTTTCAGGCCGTACCCAACGGGTTCGTCCCCGCCCAAGACAAGTACTATCTTGTCGGCATCGCGCAGCTTCCGACTGGAGCCTCGCTGGATCGCACCGAGGCGGTCGTCAAAACGATGTCGGAGATCGCGCTTGCTGAACCGGGGGTCGAAAGCGTTGTCGCGTTTCCTGGGCTTTCGGTGAATGGTATGGTCAACATACCCAACGCCGCCGTCATGTTCACGATGCTCAAGCCCTTTGACGAGCGCAAGGATCCTTCCTTGTCCGCTTTCGCGATAGCGGGCCGCCTGATGGGAAAGTTCAGTCAAATTCCTGATGGCTTTGCCGGTATCTTTCCGCCCCCGCCTGTTCCCGGCCTCGGTGCGACCGGCGGTTTCAAGATCCAGATCGAGGATCGGGCGGGGCTTGGCTTCGAGGCTTTGGCGCAGGCACAAGGGGCGATCATCGGCAAGGCGATGCAAACACCCGAGCTGGCTGGCATGCTCGCAAGCTTCCAGGTGAATGCACCGCAGGTGCAGGTGGACATCGACCGTGTAAAGGCCAAATCGCAAGGAGTGCCGCTCAATACGATCTTCGAAACGTTGCAGGTTAACCTCGGCTCGCTCTACGCCAACGACTTTAATCGGTTCGGCCGCACCTACCGGGTGATGGTTCAGGCAGACGCGCCATTTCGGACGCAGCCGGAGGATATCGGCAAACTGAAGGTGCGCAACGCCGCTGGCGATATGATCCCGCTGTCGGCCTTGCTGACCATCAAGCATAGTTCGGGGCCGGATCGCGTCATGCATTACAATGGCTTCCCGTCGGCCGATATCAGCGGCAGCCCGGCGCCTGGATACTCGTTTGGTCAAGCCACCGCAGCCATAGAGCGGGTCGCATCCGAAACGCTGCCACCCGGCATGGCCTTCGAGTGGACAGATCTCGCCTATCAGGAGAAACAGGCCGGCAATACGGCAATGTACGTCTTCCCCATGTCTGTTCTGCTCGCGTTTTTGATCCTCGCAGCCCAGTACAACAGTTGGTCATTGCCGCTCGCTGTTTTATTGATCGCTCCGATGGCGTTGCTTTCTGCGATTGCGGGCGTCTGGCTTACTGGAGGTGATAACAACATTTTCACGCAGATCGGGTTCGTCGTACTCGTGGGGCTCGCTGCGAAAAATGCGATCCTGATCGTCGAGTTTGCCAGGGCGAAGGAAGATGAGGGTGCCGATCCGTTGAACGCCGTGCTTGAAGCAGCCCGGCTTCGCCTGCGGCCGATCCTGATGACCTCACTTGCGTTCATCGCCGGTGTCGTGCCGCTTGTGATCGCCACGGGGGCAGGTGCTGAGATGCGGCATGTGATGGGCATTGCCGTATTTGCCGGCATGCTTGGCGTCACGCTGTTTGGCCTCGTGCTGACGCCGGTGTTCTACGTCTTGGTACGCCGGATGGCGATCGCTCGCGAGAGGCGGGGCGAAACTGCCGCGGCACTGCACTCGCATATCTATGCCGAGGCATCGGAAGGCGGAAGTGAAAAGGCGTGATCTGCCTTACCCCAACAGCAATCCGACACGACAGAAAGCGCGCCCATTCATGGGCGCGCTTGGTGACGGAAAGGAAGCCGTATGACGCTGAGCATTGGAGAACTGTCTGCCAGCACTGGCGTCAAAATCCCCACCATCCGCTACTACGAGAAAATCGAACTCCTGCCCAAGGGCGAACGGGACACGGGAAATCGAAGACGTTATGGCGCTGAGACGGTATATCGGCTGCTCCTCATCCGCGCCGTGCGGGACCTTGGATTCGATATGGAGGCAATCAGGGACCTGCTTCGCATCGCCTGCTTGGCGGCCGGGCAACAGTTTGATGCGGTCCGGATTGCGCAGAACCAGCTTGTTGCCGTCCGGCAGAGAATTGCGAAACTGGAAAAGCTGCAAAGCGTCCTGATTGGCGCCGTGGACGGAAGTCAAAGCGCGAGAACGACGGCTGAGCGTCTATTGTTACTGGCTCAAGATGATATCTCGCCAACTTCGTTGCTGTCGGCATCACGGGCATCGCAATGCGGCCCGCCGATGCGCGCTGGGAATGCTGGATGATCGGGAATCCAAAGGTCGCCCAATCAGCGACAACATTTATTCGCCTCCGGAAAGGCGCACGTATCCCAACTGTCGTTGGCGCAAGCGTCAATTTTCTCATCTTCTGGACTTGACCTTACAACGGTAGCAAGCCGCATCAGTCTTGGAGGTAAAGCGAGGAGGTCTTCATGTTTCTTTTTATTGTTCCCAACATGACGTGCGGCGGCTGCGCAAAGTCGGTCGTCAAGGCGCTGCAGGGAGTCGATGTCGATGCGAAGATTGAGACCGATCCGCCGAAGCGCGAAGTCCGGATCCAGACGTCTGCGGATGAATCAGCCCTTCGCGAGATTTTGTCCGAGGCTGGTTATCCGGCGGAGGATAAGGCTGCCGCCTGACGTCGGCGCTCTCACCAGTGCACGCTTGCGCCGCAGGCATGTGCGTTACTTCTGACAATGCAAATAAAGAGGCCGGCCGCAGGGTTGCCCTCTTTATTTGTGTCTTCGTAAGCTGCGCGTGTAGTCAGTAGCGGAATTTCGGGATCGCGGGCCGAGAGAGGCCGCTTTGTTCTGAACTCATACTCCTCGTGTATTTCAACCATGGCGGGTTGACACGACAATATATGAACATGTATTTAATTGTTTATATTAACGGGATTGGACCGACCTATGGCAACCCCATCTCCTTCGCACAGTGGCGATCATGACCACGCTCCGGTGGTGACGCAGAACAATGAGCGCAAGATTCTCATCGCCTTCCTGATCATCTTCTCGTACATGTTCGTCGAAGCTGTCGGCGGATATCTTTCAGGGTCGCTCGCCCTTCTTGCCGATGCTGGTCATATGCTGACCGATGCGGTCGCGCTCGGTCTGGCTTACATCGCTTTTCGTCTTGGGCGGCGGGTTGCCGATGCGCAACGTACCTTTGGCTATGCCCGTTTCGAAGTGATTGCGGGTCTTGTCAATGCCCTCACGCTCTTCGGCATTGTCGGCTGGATCCTCTACGAAGCCATCGCACGGTTCCGCGACCCTCAACCGGTTCTGGCCGGATCGATGTTCGTGGTCGCTCTCGTCGGCCTACTCGTGAACATTTTCGTTCTTTGGTTTTTGACCCGCGGCGATTCCGAACATGTCAACGTCAAGGGTGCGGTGCTGCATGTGATGGGCGATCTGCTTGGCTCGGTCGGCGCGATCGTTGCAGCGATGGTGATCTGGTACACGGGCTGGACCCCGATCGATCCGATTCTCTCGGTGTTCGTGTCGATGTTAATCCTGCGTAGTGCCTGGAGCCTATGCAAGAGCACACTGCATATCCTGCTGGAAGGCGCTCCCGCCAATGCCGGCAGTGCAGAGCTCTCCGAGCATCTTCGTACGAGCGTTCCGGGCGTTCAGAGCGTCAGCCACATTCACGTCTGGTCGCTGACGTCTGGTCGCGTGCTGGCGACGCTCCAGGTGCAGCCAGTGAAGGGAGGCGATGTCCGCAGTCTCGTGAAGCAAGTGGAGCACGAATTGAAGGCGAGATTCAACATCGAACACCCGACGATCGGCATCGACTGGGAAGGCGACGCCAGTTGCAGCCTGAAGGAGCCTGGTGCTGCGACGGCATCCCACGCGAGACATTCGCACTAGCTGGCTGTGTGTCAAGGCCCATTGGTCTGGTATGCAGAAAAGGTTCATCCCCTCGCTGTTGAGGTCGGGTTGACCGAAATTCTGGATATTGGGGTCAGGACAAGCGCAGTTCAAAATCCTGCGGCCTTTATCAACCAAAGACAGCTACGGCCGATTTGATGGTGATGCCGCCATCCGGGCTTCTGCGCATCTGACGGCCGGTAGCAGCGCGGAACACTTGCACCAATTGCAGCGCCGGCGGCACCCGCGACCAAAGGATTTTCATGCTCTCCTTGCCGCTTCGGCTTTTTCGCACAGCTTGGCCGGAAACGATGCACTGGGACCAGCGGAAGCCTATTTCATGGAAATGCAGATTGGCAAGTTCCGGGCTGATATGATGAAAAACACCTGCGATGGTTCGGCGAGCCCGAGCTAGTGAGATCAGCGCCACCGAGCGCGAGGCAATAGACACGCACACCCATTTCGGTCAGCATTTTCACTCTGATGCTGATATCGATGGCATCGCAGCCGAGACGGTCGAGTTTGGTCAGGATCAGGACGTCCTCCGATTCCAGCCGATCCATCAGCTCGGAAAATCCTCGGCGCTGCGCAATGACGGTGCAGCCGGAAACTGTCTCGGTGACGAAACGGCGAGGCTTGACTTGGAAGCCGGCGGCTGCGATTTCCTGAAACTGCTCTAATAAGTAAGCGGAATCTCCAGCCACATCAATCTGGGTTTCATCCGGCCGGTGGAGAATATCGGTTCGCTGCGGTTCTTCTCAATAGCGAACGGCGAATATCTGCTGGCTGTTGCCCGGGACAGCCGTCTAGCCTCAATGTCCGAGATCGGGCATCGAGGATCTGCGCGATCAAAAAAACATCTCGTTCTCGCGCCAGAACCTTTCCTAAACCGGGCGATACTTTGCCGAGGTGTTTGCCGAGCAAATTCTGGCCCGCAACATCTCCTATAGCTGTGCCGACACGTTTGCGCCGATCTCGCTGGTCTCCATCACAGCCAAAAACAAATCGTCAGTGGGCACACGAGGGATGTACATTTGATCAATAAAAGACTAGTGTACATCCATGTACACACAAGGATGATGGCATGCACACCACCAAAGCTTTCAAGAATGGAAATTCGCAGGCCGTGCGTATCCCGGCCGAACTGGCGTTTGACCGCACCGATGTCGAGTTGGAAATCGAGCGCGTCGGCGACGAGCTTCGCATCCGTCCTGTGCATCGCTCCCTGGCCGGGGTTCTGGATGTATTCGCCCGCTTCTCTCCGGATTTTATGCGTGACGGAAGAGGGTCCCATGAGCAAGACGAGCGGGATAAGATCTGATGGCGCGCTACATGCTCGATACGAACATGTGTATCTACCTGATAAAAAACCAGCCGGAGCAGGTCGCCCGCCGCTTTGCCAGTTGCTATGTGGGAGACGTGGTCATGTCCGCCATCACCTTCGCCGAACTCGAGTATGGTGTATCCGCATCCGATGATCCGGCACAGGAACTTGATAATCTCGCAGCCCTGGCCGAGCTGATAAGGGTAGAGCCGTTTGGGATTGCAGCAGCGCGTGCCTATGGTCCGGTTCGAATGGCGACAAGAGACCGGAAGAAAGATCATCTCGATAAACTGATCGCGTCGCATGCAATCGCCCTCAACACGGTGTTGGTAACCAACAACACGCGCGACTTCCTGGCGTATCCCGGACTGAAGCTCGAAAACTGGCTGGACGCATAACGCAGAGAAACCAATCAACCCGTCCCAGCGGCTATGCCGTGAGGGGCGGGCAGGTGAGGGGGGCCTTGCCGACGTTCGTGCCGCTGTGAGCGCCAACGAACGAGGCCCGATCAGCAAAAAATGAAGAGTATCGGAGAAATCAGCATAGCGACGCCTTCAGGCGGGATTTTGGGAATTCTCGTCGCGCAGGGAGCGGAAGGCAGCCGCAGGAGCCTCAACATAGTGGCCCGAATATGCAACAATTCCGCACCAGTCGATTGAAAGATTGCTCGCGTTGCATCGTGCCGGAAGGCTCTCGGTCCTCAAGCTTGGATCTGACTATGATCTGGACAGAGCTGGCTCGGTTTGTCTGAACAGTTCCGGGCGTTTCGTTAAGTGGATTTCCGCCTCGATTATGCTGCCACTGCCATCGGTGCCAGCGCGTTGAAGTAGGCCTGATCGGGCGTCTGCCGGTCAAGCGATGAATGCGGGCGTCGGCTGTTGTACAACAGGGCGACGGAACACCCACGGGACCGAGGTTCGAGAGCTTCTATATCCGCGGCACCCCTGGTCTGGGCGGCTTGTCCATATCCATGGACTGGTGGACAAGGGGCCTGCCGTGTTCCGCTGCAGCCTTTCGGGTTCGACGTCATGCCGGTTGCTCGAAGTTCCGGTGTGGATGTTTGACCGAACACTGAGTGCACGGTGGTTGGCCTTGCCAATTGCGTATGCTGATTTTGCTTGCCTGCTTGCTTTGGCAAAGTTGCTGGAAGAGGCAGGCACTCCGTCACAAGGCGCGGATAAGAGCGCAGCATTGATCTCTCACGAAATGAGTCGGGGAGATGTCCATGCCACGTCAGTTTACGACATATCAGTTCGATCTGTTCTCGAGCGCACACAGCGGGAAGACGCCAGCCATGCCGCAATGGCAGACCTTGCCGGAAGGGACACAACAGGCGTTGACGGCACTCATCGTGCGGCTGCTCGTCGACCACGCCAACGGCGAGAGCGCCTCCCAGTCGAAGGAGGCCGGTCATGATGCATGAAAAGATCAGCGCCCACCATCTTGAGCGCAAGGCCATTCTGTACGTCCGACAATCATCGGCTCATCAGGTTCTGCACAACCGCGAAAGTAGCGCCCTTCAATACGCCATGCGTGACCGGCTGAAGGCACTTGGCTGGTCGCAGATGGGGGGATTACCAAAGCAGTTGCATTTAAAATGCGGGACCTTTGAATGTCTCTACATTATCACGCTTATGCTTAGTCTCTTAATCCAGTCGCGTTGCGGTCAAGATCGAAAGTTTTGTCGATCGCGAAGATAATTCTGTCGCCGTCTCTCAATTCGAAGCTCTTGTTCTCAAGGGCACCAGCCATGATTATTCCGACACGTTGATGATCGTAGTCACATGCGGTCATCAACGCTTCGTTCAGATCCAGTTCGGTCAAGGCTGCGGTCCTTAACGCCTTTCCATTCTCGAATCTTGTCAGCCGGAAACTTGCGGGTAGCATAGAAGCTCTCCCTTAAATGGCGCGAAACAAATGCGATTAGATTAAAGGTCCGCTCGGCCTATCGTGATGGAAGCTCGCGCATTTTTCTTGTACAAGCGTGCTGCCACAGCATGGATTTTATCAAGCATCCGATCAAATGCCACCAGAAGCGCGCGCTCATTGGCGCCCTGATGTGGCAACCCACGAATAACCACATCTGCATCGACGAAGAATTTGACCTCGAACATGCCGTCGTGGCCGAGGAAGCGGATGCGGCGTTTCGAATCGTCATAGCTTCGAGCTGCATTCGGAAACATCAAACTCATATGCTCCGACCTCACATCAAAATAAGAAAAGCACAGAAAATAAGCACCGCAGGAACGCCCTGAAGTAGCAGGAAAAAAATTGCCTTGTTTAGGATAAGAGCGGAAGACATCAAGTCCTCCTTTTATTGAGGCTAGGGTGTTAAACCCTCAAGCGGCGGCGCCCGCATCCAATGCTGCCGAAACATTATTCTTGCTCCTTTCTCAATGAATACGCAAGTCAGAATCGGAGAATCTAGTTTCAGTTGGGATTTTCGGCTTGATTTCCTTGGGTGGAGTTGCGTCAAATGAGGAGCCTCTGAGATCGCGGGAGGTCGTTGTAATCCAAGCCCCTGCACTCGTGCTCGTCTAAAAGGCACACTTCGTTCGTCGAGCAGTAGATTGAGGTAGATGCCGTTCCGAGTGATGGAACCGTTCTCCCGGCAATCATAACAACGGCGCAAAAATCAAATTTCAACATAAAAATACCAGCTTGAATCGAAACGTCAGGTGTGTATGCTCGCAATACTAGCTGCGCGCATCCATAAAGGTTAAAAGTTCGAGTCCGAGCCATATGGGGGGGGCTATGCTTGACTGGTTTGCAAACACGCTTCGCACTTATCCTGAAATTGCAATATTTATGTCGTTGGCGCTGGGCTACTACTTCGGCTCTTTTAACTATAAAGGCTTGGGTCTTGGGGCCGTGACGGCCACCTTGATCGCGGCAGTCATCATCGGCCAGCTCGGGATTACGATTTCGCCGCCGCTCAAGGCGACGTTTTTTCTGATGTTCCTTTTCGCCGTTGGCTATGGTGTCGGGCCGCAGTTCGTCCGCGGCATTGCCAAGGATGGCATACCGCAGGCACTGTTCGCTGTGGTTGTATGTCTCTTTTGTCTGGGTGCACCTTATCTTGCCGCTAAGTTCGCTGGTTACGACATCGGATCCGCACTGGGGCTCTATGCCGGATCGCAGACGATATCGGCTTCGATGGGCCTGGGGACAGACGCCATCAACCGTCTCGGCTTGCCACCGGAGGAAGCCAAGCGGCTACTTGACGCGATGCCGGTCGCTTATGCTGTGACCTACATTTTCGGCACTGTTGGTTCGGCCGTCGTGCTGGCGCTGATCGGTCCTGCACTTCTTGGGATCGACCTCGAAGCCGAATGTAAGCGGTATGAGGAGGAAAAGGGCGGCAAGAAGGAAATGGGTGGCGCCGGCACGGCCTGGCATCACTACGAATTGAGGGCCTACAGGGTTCGCGAGGACGGGCTTGTCGTCGGAAAGACGGCGCGTGCGGCCGAGTCCATGATTCCCGAACAGCGCGTGTTTGTCGAGCGGATCCGTCGCGGCGGCAAGATAGAGGACGCCACGGCAGACACTCTGATCCAGGCCGGCGACATCGTTGCGGTGGCCGGGCGGCGCGATGTGCTGGTAAGCCTCATCGGCCAAGCGGCTGAAGAAATAGACGACCGTGAATTGCTCGCAGTGCCCACGGAAGGGGTCGATGTTCTCGTCACGGACAAGAAGGCCGATGGCAAGACATTGGCGGAATTGGCGCAATGGCCGACCGCCCGTGGCGTTTTCCTGCGCCGGATTGCTCGTGGCGCCACCGCGACGGAAATTCCGATCCTCCCGAATACCCAGATACATCGCGGCGATGTGCTGACCATTGTCGGGAGAACGCAAGATACGACCGCTGCCGCCAACGCTCTTGGTGTGCCAGACCGTCAGACCGACATTGCCGATGTTGCGTTCATTGGCGGAGCGATCACCATCGGCGCGTTGATCGGTGCGCTGGTCTATAAAGTCGGCGATGTGCCCTTCACGCTGTCGACATCCGGTGGTGCGCTGATTGCTGGGCTCTTCTTTGGCTGGCTGCGCTCAGTTAGACCGAAATTCGGACGAATCCCGTCTCCGACCGTCTGGTTCATGAATTCGGTCGGCCTCAATATCTTCATTGCAGTGGTCGGAATTTCTTCCGGACCGGGCTTCGTGGCGGGCCTGCAGCAGCTCGGCTTTAGCCTGTTTCTCTGGGGCATATTCGCAACGACCGTGCCGCTGGTACTGGCGATGTATGTGGGCAAATACGTCTTCCGCTTTCACCCGGCCATCCTTCTGGGGTGCTGCTCCGGTGCGCGCACCACCACTGCCTCACTCGGCATGATCAACGACCGTGCCAAAAGCCAGATACCAGGGCTTGGCTACACCGTGACCTATGCCGTCGGAAACACGCTCCTGACGATCTGGGGCATGGTCCTCGTGATGATGATGACCTAGCGTTTTTCATGGCTGAAGCTCTGCTTCCAAGCCATGAAGCGAATAGTTCAATTCCTGTTGCCGAGACCGTGCGCGGTAGTTTTGTGCGAACATGCTTTGCTTGAACACCAAGATCAGGAACGTCTCTCGCCGACACACTTCGGTGTGAGACGTAGATCAAACCACACAGTCGCATACATATCCGAACCGTCGACGCGACCCGATGATAATGGCGGGGTGCGGCGTTCCATCAAACAGAATTGGGAGAGTGCAATGGCTACCAAGACCACACGCGTCGATCAATTTTTGCTCATCCATTCAGGCCGCGCCGACAACTGGCGCGAGATCACGTCACTTGCCGATGCCTGGGCCGCCGGTCGCGGCGAGCGGGCCGCGCTGGAGGCGGCACTTTCGGCGGTGGCGCCGGCTGAAGAGTATCATGCCTATCCGGGCGGGCGTTTGCTTACAGCACTCACGGAGCGTGTCGCAACCAACGATGCTGGAGGAGCGGCAAAACTTGCGCGGCGAATTTCCAACGGTCTGCTCACCCATGCCTATCGGGGGCGTGCGGAGGAGTGGGATGTACATGACGAAATGCCGACGGATGAGGTGGTTGATATCATGCCGCCTGGAACCGGCGAAACGGGCGCGCGCCGGCCCTATTTCGAAGTTCTCTTCGTCAACAGCCAGCCGGCATCGCGCTGGCCAGCTTTTGCCGCGGAGATCCGCAGGCTGCGCCGTCCAGAAGATGGCTTTGTCTATGAGCCGATCCTGGTGGGCTCCTTCGAAGATGCGCTCTGTGCTGCGGCTCTGAACCCGGATATTATTTCCGTGGTTCTCGCCGAAGGCTTTCCCTATCGCTCGCGTCACGACGCGCCGGTGCTGCGCTCGGTGCTCGATCCGCTCGGCGAAAAAGAAGGGGCCGATATGTCGGCGCTCCGTCTCGCGCGCTCTTTGAAGCGGATCAGGCCCGAACTCGACGTCTATCTGCTCTCCGACCGCCAGGTGGAGAAGATTGCCGGCGACCCGGCAGCCGATGCGGTGCGGCGGGTGTTCTATGCGATTGAGGAACCGCTCGAAATGCACCTCGCCATCCTCGAAGGCGTGCAGGCGCGTTTCGAAACGCCGTTCTTCGACAATCTGAAGAAGTATGCACGCCGGCCCATCGGAACATTTCATGCGCTGCCCATTGCGCGTGGCAAGTCGGTGTTCAAGTCCGACTGGATCCGCGACATGGGTGAGTTCTACGGCCTCAACCTGTTTCTTGCGGAGAGCAGCGCGACAACGGGTGGTCTCGACAGCCTACTGGAGCCGACGGGCACTATCAAACGGTCGCAGGAGATGGCCGCCCGTGCCTTCGGCGCCGATCACGTCTTCTTCGTGACCAATGGCACATCGACATCCAACAAGATGGCGGTTCAGGCCCTGCTTGCACCCGGCGACATCGCGGTCGTCGACCGAAACTGCCACAAGTCGCATCACTACGGCATGGTATTGACCGGCGCGCAGCCCTATTATGTCGAGGCCTTCCCGATGACGGAATATTCGATGTATGGCGCAGTACCACTCGCCACCATCAAGCGCGCGTTGCTGACGCTGAGAGCGGAAGGACGTCTTGATCGGCTGAGGCTGCTTGATCTCACCAACTGCACCTTCGACGGCCATATGTACAATGTCCGGCGGGTGATGGAGGAGTGCCTTGCGATAAAGCCGGACCTCATCTTCCTGTGGGACGAGGCATGGTCCGGTTTTGCCCGGTTCTCACCGTTCCTGCGCCCTCGCACTGCCATGGGCGCAGCCGGGGATCTGGAAGAATGGTTACGCGATCCCGCGTCCGTAAAGGCCTATGATGAGCAGCAGGCGGCACTCGGTGACAATCCTTCGGATGAAACGCTCATGGCTGCACGTCTGATCCCCGATCCGCGCGCCGTCCGCCTTCGGGTCTACCAGACCAACTCCACGCACAAATCAATGTCTGCGATCCGGCAGGGCTCGATGCTGCTGGTCAAGGACGTGGACTTTCATACCGTCGAAGCCCAGTTCCACGAGGCGGTCTTCACACATGCCTCGACCAGCCCAAACCAGCAGCTTATCGCCAGCCTCGACGTGGCGCGGCGGCAGATGGAACTCGACGGTTATGGCCTCGTGATGAACGCGATCGAGATCGCGCTCAAAATACGCCAGGCGATTAACGAACATCCGCTGATCTCGAAATACTTCCGCGTGCTTGGCGCGGACGAGATGATACCGGATGCCTATCGGCAGTCAGGCTTCAAGGACTATCTGGCGCCGGGCTCAACCTGGGCCACGGTCGTCAAGGCAATGCGGGAGGACGAATTCTATCTCGATCCCACCCGCATGACGCTGGTCTGCGGAACTGCGGGTTTCGACGGAACGCAGTTCAAGGGGCTGCTCGCGAATGAGTACGATATCCAACTGAACAAGACCTCGCGCAACAGCGTGCTGCTGCAGTCGAACATCAACAATACGCGCAGCGATATCGCGCATCTCATTCGTGTCATGGTCGAGATATGCCATGGCATCGACAAGCGGCTGGCCGATGGCGGGGAGGGCGAGCGCACCGCTTTCGCCGCGCGGGTAAAATCGTTGATGACCGATGTGCCCGATCTACCGAACTTCAGCCATTTCCACGAGGTCTATCGCAGCGATGCAGGGAAAATGACACCGGAAGGCGATATCCGTACCGCCTTCTTCAACGCCTATGACGCATCGGTGTGCGAGTACGTGCCGCTGATCGGCGCCGAATGCGATCGGCGCTTGGCGGAGGGGCCGGACATGGTCTCGGCTAACTTCGTCATTCCGTATCCGCCGGGCTTCCCGATCATGGTGCCGGGGCAAGTGCTGACGCAGGAGACGATCGATTTCATGCGCAAGCTCGATGTGAAGGAAATCCACGGCTACGAGAAGGCACGAGGGCTGAAGCTGGTCAAGCCGGACGCTGTCGCAGCCAAGATGAAGCGATAACGGGCAACGATCGGGCCCTGCCATATGACGCGGGGCCTGCTCGTTTCATCGGTGAAATTTTCGGGTCTGCCAGTTTCGATGTGAGCGTTCCGGCAGGTGATGAAGGTGGGCATGCCTCGATACGAGGCGAGGGGGAGTTCGTCTGATCATGCTTTGGTTCGAGCAATTTCTGGTCAAGTATCCCGAACTGGCCGTATTCCTTGCGATCAGCATCGGATACCTGATCGGGACTTTTAAATTCCGGGGATTCGCGCTGGGTCCTGTTACCGGCTCCCTGTTCGCGGGCATCCTCATCGGCCAGTTCGCCCATGTGCCAGTTGCCGGCATGGCGAAATCCTTCCTGTTTCTTCTGTTTCTCTTCGGGATAGGCTACTCGGTCGGGCCGCAGTTTTTACAGTCTCTAAAGCGAGACGGCATGAAACCTGTGCTTCTCGCCATTGTCGTCTGCGTGACGGGGCTTTTGACGGCAATTGCGGTCGCCAAAATCCTTGGCCTCGATCCCGGCTTCGCGGCCGGCCTTCTTTCCGGCTCCCTGACCGAAAGCCCGGCTATGGGAACGGCGACGGAGGCGATCAACGCCCTGCCATTGCCCGAAGCGGACCGTGCGAGGTTCGTGGCTCATGTCGCCGTGGCGGATGCGGTTTGTTACGTCTTCGGTGCAGTCGGCGTCATTCTGTTCTGCAGCGTCGTCGGACCCAAGTTGCTCGGGATCGATCTGGTTGCCGAGGCGCTGAAGCTGGAAAAGGAATACGGGATTACCCGAATGCAAGCCGGCGTCTCCTCGGCTTGGCACAGGTTCGAAATGCGTGCCTATCGGATCGCGGAGAATGCGCCCATCGCAGGTATGTCCATTCAGGATGCGGAGGCGAGGTTCCCCCAGCACCGGCTTTTCGTCCAGCGCCTGCGACGCCACAGCGCTATCCTTGAAGCGGCTCCACCGTTGGTGATCGAGCCGGGCGATATCGTTGCGGTGTCCGGGACACGGGAAACGCTGGTAACTGTCCTGGGACCGCGCAGCGAGGAAGTCGAGGATCGTGAGCTTCTCGATATCCCTGTATCGGTTGCCGACATTCTTCTGACAAACCGTGAGATCAAGGGGCGCAGCATCGAGGATGTGGCCACCGAGAGTTGGACACGCAGCCTCTATCTGCGCGCCCTGACGCGTGGAGGGCAGGATATCCCGATCGCGCCGGGTATTACGGTGGAGCGAGGCGATATCCTGCGGGTGGTCGGACCGGAGCCGGTCGTCTCGGCTGCGGGCAAGCGGATCGGCGTCGTCGTGGCGCCGGCGACGACGACGGATTTCTTCGTTCTCGGGCTTGCGATATTTCTCGGCGGGCTTGTTGGCGTGCTCGTCACCGTTCCGATCGGCGACATGCGGATTTCTCTCAGCACCAGTGTGGGCACGTTGCTGGCGGGATTGATGGTCGGACATCTGCGCACGCGTTTTCCCCTGTTTGGCCGCATACCGGATGCCGCCGTCTCGCTGATGACGGCGCTCGGTCTTGCCGCATTCGTGGCGATGACCGGCCTGCATGCTGGGCCAATCTTCTTCTCGGCCATCGCTGAAGCGGGCATCGGCCTTCTATTCGGCGGCATGATCGTGACCGTCACGCCGATGATCGTCGGACTTTATTTCGGGCGCTACGTCCTGGGTATGAACCCGATTTTACTGCTTGGTGGTCTTGCCGGCGCCCAGACGATGACGGCCGGGATGGCTGCCGTCCAGGAGCGATCAGGCAGCATGGTCGCCGTGCTCGGATATACGCCGGCCGTGCCGATCGGCCACATCCTGTTGACGACCTGGGGAACCGTGATCGTCGGCATCATTGCCGGATCGTAGGGGTGTGCGGTCGCAGACGGCGGCGGCTGCGACCCACGACGACCCGATCCAGCCGGAAACGTCTTGAATCGAAGCATAACCAAAGGAGGCATTTGAACGATGAAGAGCACGGACTGACTGTCAAATTCACGCATCAGCGAGAAGGACCAAATCTGATGTCAAACAAACCAATCACGATATCTGAATGCAAAGAACCCATTGGAATTCCGCCGAAACACGGCCGACCTTTGGCGTGGAAACGCCGTATGGCAGGAGGCATTTTTGCGACGGTTGCCTTGCTGGCGGTCGCAAATACTGCTTCCCAGGCCCAGGATATTGAGACGAAGTATAGTCGAGACGCGATGCAGCAGGCGCTGGAGACGCGGGAACGGTATGACGTCCACGGCCTGCGCTTCGGCATCTCTACGTCGACTTTGAGACCGGGCACAGAAGCTATTCTCGATGACATCGCCACAGCGCTCCAGAATTTCCCGGAATGGGGCTTGAGAATTGTCGGCCATACGGATGCAAGCGGCAACGCCGAAACCAACCAGCAACTCTCCATTGCCCGTGCGGAAGCGATCAAGGCTGCTCTTGTCGAGCGTGGTATCGCTGCCGATAGGCTGCAGGCCGGAGGTGTCGGGCAGACAGCGCCGGTCGCCAGCAATGACAGCGGTGCCGGAAGAGCTCTTAATCGGCGGGTCGAACTCGTAAGGACGACGGACTCGGCCGAAGCGAAGAAGCTGTTGAAGGCCATGACCGATTATCTGGCGGCGCAAAAGGCGATGTCGTTTTCCTATGACTCCAATCTCCAGGTCGTCACAAACAGCGACCAGAAGCTCGGGTTGGCGAGTTCGGGAACAGTTGTCCTCAACCGACCCGACAAGGTGCATACAACGCGTTCGGGAGGTTTTATCGACAGCGAGGCCTTGTTCGATGGCAAAACCCTCACGTTGCTTGGACACAACGTCAACAAGTACACGCAGGTCGAAATTCCAGGCACGGTGGATCATCTGATAGATGAGCTGAAGGACAAGTACGGACTGCCGCTGCCGGCGGCGGATCTACTGATGACCTCGGCCTATGACGAACTGATGACGGGCGTCTATGACTCGAAAGATCTCGGAAGCGGCGTCATCAACGGGACCGAGTGTGACTCTCTCGCCTTCCGCAAGGACGATGTAGACTTTCAGATCTGGGTCGCTCACGGCGCAGAGCCATATCCCTGCAGGTTGGTCATAACCTCCAGCAAGGTTCGCGGTGGGCCGGAATACAGTGTTCAGATCAGCGGTTGGAAATCCGGAGACGCTGCTGCTTCGGATGATTTCATCTTCAAGAACACAAGCAATGCCGAAAAGATTGATGTGAACGATCTCAAGCACAGCCTTGGCGATTTGCCAGAAAACTTCATGGTAGGAGACAAGAAATGACCCTCTTCAAACGCGCAGGAATTATTTGTCTCGTCTGGACAGCGTTGCTGGGCGTGGGGGATTTATCGAAGGACTTTCCAACCCTTTCGATCCCCACATTAGCTCCGGATGCTGTTGCCAGGGTTGGCCGCCCGTTGACCCCGGTTAGTGTGGCAGGCGTTGCCCGGCGCACGACCCGGCGTTGCGCCACCGGTGTCTATAACTGCTAGAAGGGTCAAGAGGGGCCTCAGTCTCCGTTTTGGAGACTTTCAGGCTCGGCAGGCGTTGTCTGGCCGAACCAAAGGACGGCGGAAACCTTAAAAAGGAAGGCCGTCGTCCAGCCGAACAGCAGGATGCCGTTCACACCCTCAAGGGCGCTTGCCAGCCGCCACTTTCTCTCGAGCGTTACGTCGCCATAGCCGATCGTTGCGAAGGTGATCGCGGAGAAGTAGAGGGCCTCTTCAAAGTCCTTCAATTCACCGGTCAGCTTATAGGCGAGTGCCCAGATGACGATCTCGATCAGATGGGCGATGACGAAGCCGACCACGAAAACGTAACACCATCCAAGGCGCGCAAGGGGGCTAAGGTTTTCCGCATGACTGAGAGGGCGGATGCCGATGTAATAGAGCCACAGAACGGCGACGCCATGCACGGCGATGGTGGCAAGCAGTAGGGCTGTCCCCGTCAGGATGACGAGCAGCATGAGCTTTCTCCTGGTGTGCGAGAGATGATGGCCTGGTTCTACGTCTTCATGTCCAATCAATCCGAGTGAAACAAGAACACCACTACATTCCGGATGCTTGGCTGCTTGCCGCAGACGGCTGAGTGTCCGATGCTCGAGGGGGCAGCAGGTAGAACGTCATGGCGAGAATCAGATAAACCATCAGCAGCAAGACGCCGACGAACCATGTCGAATGCCCGCCGGAGGTCACCAGAACGACTGTCATGGCTGCGAGGAACATCATGACGACCACGCCGGGCCAGAACTGCAGGTCCATGGGTGCCGGTCCGATCACATAGCTCAAAAGCACGAGGACGGGGGCAACGAAGAGGGCGATCTGCGCCGCGCTGCCGAGCGCGATGCCGACGCTGAGATCCAGCCGGTTTTTGCGTGCGCCGGAGAAGGCCGACGCCATTTCGGCAGCACCGCCGACTAACGCCACGATGATAAAGCCGATGAAGGCCGGTGTCATGCTGAAGGAGGTTGCGGCCTGTTGCACGGAGCCAACGAAGATCTCGCCGACCAGCGCCACCAGCAGCGTTGTGCCCGCGAGCGTCGCGAGGGCAACACTCATCGGCGGACTGGGCCCATGTTCACCGGCTTCGGGGCTGCTGAAGAGTCCGCGATGGGTCTTTTGTGAAAACAGCAGGCCAAGGGCATAAACCACGATCAGCAGAATGGAGAGACCGATACTCAGTTGCCGGGTGAACTCCGACATGACGACTGAATCAGCCGCCGATACAGCAGACGGGATCAGGATCGCCACCGTCGCGACGAAGAGCAGGCTCGACTGGAAGCGCGCATTGATGCGGTTGAATTCCTGCGTCCGATACTTCAGTCCGCCGACCAGAAAGGACGCTCCAAGCAGAAACAGGGTGTTAGTGACGATCGCGCCGGCGATGGACGCCTTGACCAGATCGTGTTGGCCCGCCTGCAGCGCGGTAAGAGCGATGACAAGTTCCGTCAGGTTTCCGAGTGTCGCATTGAGCAGGCCGCCGGTCGCGTCACCCATTTTTGCGGCAACACCTTCCGTTGCGTAGCTAAGCAGCACAGCGAGCGGAAAAATCGCCAGGATCGACAGGATGAAGAGCATGGTGTGAGCGGTTGGGGCCAAGTGTTCTGCGGTGAGCACGATCGGTACGAAGATGAGTAACCAGAGTGCCCGGTTATGGCGGATTTCTTTCAGCAAGCTGCCCATGTTCAAATCCAGTCTGGTTTGATGTGACGGAGGTAAATGCGTTAAGTCCCAGAAATGCTTGCCGGCGGCGGCTTATCCTCCCAAAGCAATGGTGATCGCCACCAGCACCGCACCGATCGATGCCATGGCAAAGGCAATTGGCCAGGCTCTGCCGCCGACATAATTGCCGAGCTTTGCGCCGATCAGGAACAGCATGACAAGGGCTACGCCGTTCGAGATGCGCATAGCCCGATGGAGATCGTCGATAAACAGAAACGGCAAGCTCGGCGGCAGCGTCGACAGCACAACAAGAATGAAGATCAGGAAGGCAGCCTTGAGATCGTTGGTGCCAATCAGGCGCCGCGCGGGCTGCGCTGGTTGTTCCCTTAGCCGTGTCAGGAAGCGAATAACCTCCTTGTCGTCCATGACCCGCCGCGCTTCCGCGGGCAGGTTTTCCAGAAACACCTGCTGCGCCTCTCCCATCGGCAAGGTGCGAACGGAGGTCACGAAGCTGTTGTGCCGCGCCCGCTCGACCACCGTTGCCAGCACGAACATAACGGCATCAACGATACCCCAGGCGATGTTGCATCCCAGCGCTGCCATCAGGACACTGGGCACCCTTTCTCCACCCGCCACCGAGGCGCTCATCGTTCCCGTAAAGGTAAGCGCCATCAGCAGGCCAAAGATGATTTCCGACATGCGATCGATCGGCTCGAGAACCGGCCGGGATCGCTCCACTTCCTGCATTCAGGGCGTTTCCTCATTCACCACTGCAAAAGTCAGACTTTCGATGTAACCGCCGCCATTTCCTCTGGTAGCGGTTACCCATGTTAGTGACCGCCCAGAACCAGTGTCTGGACCGGAAGCAGCATCGCCTGCATGCGCAGGATCATCGCATGCACGAGGCCGACGGTATCGACGACATGCAGGTAAATCCATTTCATCGTGCCGATATTCGGGTCGGCAAGCGCATCGTGGTTGTTGGTGTAGGCGTTGGCGATGCAACTGCTACCGGGGGGAATGTCGTCCAAGGCGCCGGGGTAAAGCGGTTGCAGGTAAACCGTGAGTGTGCCCGGCTGGGCCATCTGCTGGACATCCAATAATTGGTCGGTTGGCCGCAATTGTCCTGCCGCGATCACGTCCTGAACTTCTGTGACGACCAGGGGAATGATGGTAAAGGGTTTGCCGATGCAGGTTGCCTCGGCAATCATGCCCTTCTTCATCACCTGCGCCTCGATCTGACCGAAGCCGGCGATCAGGTTGCCGCGCCCCGCCTGTTCCGGGATAAGAATGCCGGCCGGACGGATCATCGTGTTGACGACATCGCCGACACGCAGGGTGAACTGCTGGACGGTCCCGGCAACACCGGCGCGAACCGTCGTCTTGTCGAGCTCGACCTGCGCCTGCGCCAGTGCCGCTTCGGCACTTGCCTTTTGGGCCGGCAAAAGGGTCGCAATTTTGGTTTCCAGTGTCGCCTTGTTGGCCACGGTCGCCGCCAAGGCACCTCTACGACCCTCGATGGT
Source organism: Rhizobium sp. Root1334 (assembly GCF_001426665.1). Taxonomy (GTDB): domain Bacteria; phylum Pseudomonadota; class Alphaproteobacteria; order Rhizobiales; family Rhizobiaceae; genus Pararhizobium. The sequence continues at coordinate 165,252 of NZ_LMEY01000009.1, forward strand.
AGTTTCGAGGCGTTCAACCTCGCGCCGGGAGACGGCGTCGCTTTTCAGAAGCTGAGCCTTCATTTCGTACTCGTCGATGGTGGTTTGCAGGGCGCTTTCGGCCTCCTTGATTTGGGCGTCGGCCGTCACGAGTTCGGTCCTGGTGACCGTCATTTCGGCATCAAGTTCCGCGATCTGCCGGCGCGAGGTTTCGATCGCGGCCTCCTGCTGGGCACCGTCCAGCCTGAAGAGCGGGTCGCCGGCGGCTACCTTCTGGTTCAAACCGACATAGACTTCGTCGACGCGACCGACCGTTTCCGGCAGGATCGTCACGGTGCGGAAGAGCGCGGTGACATTCTTGGTCGACGGGTGGAAGTAGAAGATCAGGGTGATCAAGGAAACCGTCAGGATGAGACAGGCGCTGATACCCCAGCGGAGTTCGTACCACATCGTATAGAGTGTGATATCGACCCCGATCCGTTTTCCCTGGCCGTATCGGCGGAAGAGGTAATCCGGGAAGATCGTCAGCATCGAGCACAGGATCAATTCAAGCATGGTCAGATCCCCCGCCATCGGTGTGGGTGCGGACTCCGGGCTCGGGTTGAGGCGCCGGTTCCCGATGTTGGATTGGTCCGGGATTATCGATCTCCTCATCGACTGTCGGTCGGCCAGAAAGTTTCGCCAGCGAATCCGCGATCGAGTAGAGCGGTGTGGAGAAATCCGGAATGTGGACGAAGGCGAGCAGCAGGCCGGCGATCCAGAACAGGTGGTTGTGGGTGAAGAGCGATATCAGCGCCAGAACGGCGACGATCTCCATCTGCACCTTGCTGGTGCGATGCGCCATGCGCTCGGGAACCGCATGCAACTGAAAATACAGATTGCCGATCACCAGCACGACGACGATCAGGAAAATGACGACCCCATTGAAGAGATAGTCCGTCTGTCCCGGCGCGGTGATGAACGGGGGTAGATGTTCAATCGCTGCCGGATGTATTGTATCGGCCATGCAAAGTTTCCCTCTGGTCTAATGACTGCCTGTTTCTGAACTTGCCGCGAAATGCCGCGGCTGATCCTTATCCTGTGAAAGCTGTTCCGATTGGAGCGGTGTGGCGGCCAGCGTTTCAATGGCACCGGGTGGTTGCTGCGGAAGTTCCGTTTGCGGCGGCTCTTCCTCCATCCATGCATTGAGCAGGGTATAGGCCGTTGCCAGGACGACAGGCCCCAGGAATATTCCCAGAATGCCGAATGCGATCAGTCCGCCGATGACGCCTGCAAGGATCAGAAGCAGCGGCAGGTCGGCTCCCTTTCGGATGAGGACAGGCCGCAGGAACCCGTCCAGCGTGACGGCAACAAGGGTAAAAGCCAGAAGAACGGTCGCCCACACACCGTCTCCGGAATAGTACAGCCAGACGACCGCGGGAAACAGCACAAGTCCTGGTCCGATCTGAATCAGGCAGAGAACGAACATCAGCGCCGTCAGAAGAGGCGCAAACGGCATGCCAGCCACGGCAAGGCCGATGCCGCCGAGCGCGCTTTGCGCCACCGCCGTGACCATAACGCCAAGGGCGACGCCTCGAATGGCCTTACCGGCGAGCCGGACGGCCATTTCACCGCGATCACCGCCGAGACGCCTGCCGAAACGAATGGCTGCCGCTGCTCCGGTTTCGCCGCCGGAATACATCACCGCGGCAATCGCCGCCGTCAGCACGAACTGCAGGAACATACCGCCGAGATTGCCCGCTGCGAGAGCGAACCACTGAGCGGTGGCCCCGGCATAGGGCAGAAGTTTCGGCGCGATCGCATTGATGCCGGAGGTTGCAAGCCGGGTCCAGGCTTCTGCCACTCTGCCGCCGAAAAGCGGAATTTTGGCGACCCAGTCCGGGGGCAGGGGGATTCGCAGCGTCAGGGCGTTGTGAACGAGCTGGGTAATGTCATCGAGATTGGAAAGAATCGTGCTGACAGCGAGCCAAAACGGGACGATCAGCGCGAAAAGAAGCGCCAGGGTCATGATCAGCACGGCGATGATCCGGCGATTTCCGGTGTGGCCCTGAATCCAGAGCATCAGCGGCCAAGTGGCGATCACCAGCGTCATGGCCCAGAGAATGGCAGGTAGGAACGGTTGCAGGACCCAGAAACTGGCCGCAATCAACCCACTGACGAACATCACGCTCAACGTGATCTGGGTGAGGTCTCGACGCAACGCATACTCCCCCTGCTTCACTCGTCCTTTGGCCTATCGATGTGGACACGCCCCCCAGCGTGCATCAAAAGCCGGCTGCAATTTGCTGATATGTATATGCTCGAAGCGGTGGTGCGCCTAGACGAAATGTTACGCTTCATTTCAATAAGTTGTTGGAAACATACACCCTTACGCGCTTGTTGCAAGCTGGTAACGTATTCTGGTTGCACGTCGAATTTTGTACCGAAATAAAATAAAAGAATTGAACTTAACCGAGCAGCAAAAACTCCATGCGCGTTATGACTATTTCGGTGGGTGGCGGCTCAAACTCGCTCGTTATATTCGGCAATAGTTCAAGCATAATTTCTACAATCATCTAGATTTTTTACATCATAATTATGTACTTATAACTGTTTTTGATGCGTTTGTGTGCTTGGTCGAAGGTCGGACTGGTCTCGCTGCGAACATAGACGCGGGAACGCCGCGAAAGCTCCGCTCTCGGGCCCAACCGAGCGAACATTGTTGCAACCGATTGGAACCAAAAGGCTCACAAGGCGCTGGCCGTCACACGCAAAATGGAAGCAACGGACAGATTAAAACCGGCGCACGTGGGCGCCGGTTTAACATTCGGGATTTCGACGTGGTTTAGAAATCGCGCTGGAAGCGGATCGTACCACCGAAGGCATCGTCGTCGCCACGTGCGCCGCCGAAGTCGGTGTAGTTGATTTCCGGCATGATCTTGAAGCCTGAGACCATCTTGTATTCGACGTTGAGGGCGGTTGCGAGCGTGCCGTCTTCTTCATAGGCGACCTGCCCGTTGATCGTGGATTTGTCCGTAACCTTGGCGGCAAAACCGCCCCAGGCCGCCCAATCGCCGTTCCACGAGCCGAAGAAATTGCGCTCACGCGAGTCGGCCGGTCCGCTCGTATTGTCCCAGTTCGTCTGATAGCCGCCCATAACGAAGATCGAGAAGACCTCGGTGAGCGCCAGGTCGAGACGCGCCTTTGCCGCAACGGATTCCGCATTTGTATCGTAGCCGACGATGGCCGAGATGCCGCCCCAATCTCCCTTGTACTTCATGCCCGCGATGGGGAACGGCCAGTCCTCGGCCTCGTAGGCGATCGTTGCGCCGCCGGCGCTATAGGTACCATTGCCCTCTTCCAGGCCAACGAGAAGCTCGAAGCCGTTACCAGGCTTGTAGACATAGCTGATCTGGTTGGTGCGGTTCGGTGAGAAATCGATGACGTCATCATTGATGATGTTGCCGGCGGAATCCAGCCACTTGTCGAAGCGGGAATCCGAATAGCCGGCGCGGAAGCCACCGAGTTCGATATAGGCGCTGATCAGCGTGACCTTGCCCTCGCCGTCCTGTATATCCCAGCGATGCTCCATGAAGGAGCGCAGCGTACCGTACTCCGTATCGGAAACTGCATCGTAACGCAGCGTGGCCCGCGTATGCCCGCCCCAGCCCTCATCGTCATCCGTATAGGGGCTTTCACCCAGCGTATTGTCGAAACGGACATATCCGCCAACCTTCAGGCAGGTCTCGGTGCCGGGTATATAGAAGTAGCCCTTGCCGAAGGCGTCGCAGACGCGGACGTATTCCATCGCCTCCGCTTCGGTCGCAACGACAGCGTCTGCTGCGGTGGCGCTTTGTGCCATCGAAAGCAAAACAAAAAACGTAGGAAATCTGTATGCGACGTCCACGCCCCATAGATTTTTCGGTTGATCTACGGGCCGTCAAATGAGCTCACCGAAGAGTATCTGACGAGCTCATTGTGAGGCTCTGA
>NZ_LMEY01000010.1 GCF_001426665.1 Rhizobium sp. Root1334
AGGTGGCGAGGGAGGAAACCTTTGCGCCGCTGGCGCCGATTGTTTCCTTCAAGGACGAGGCAGACGTCATTGCCATGGCTAATGATAGCGAATTCGGTCTCGCCTCGTATTTCTATGCCAAAGATATGGCTCGTATTTGGCGTGTTGCGGAAGCGCTTGAAGCTGGAATGGTCGGCGTCAATACCGGCATGATCGCCAATGAAATGGCGCCCTTTGGCGGCATCAAGCAGTCCGGCACCGGGCGCGAAGGATCGAAGTACGGCATAGAGGGCTTTCTGGAGTTGAAGTATGTTGCGCTCGGGGGTCTCTGACAGTCGGAAATAAACGTTCGATGACACCAGTGTTTCTGACCTCGCGCGTGCCACTCGTTTGGTTATTCGGCATGATTAATTCATGTTTGCTATCTGCGCCGCGTCTTTTAAGCCCAATTGGATCGGAAGTCGTCGCCCGATGGCTCCCGATTTCACGTTGCTTTTAATCTGTTGGTTAAACAGATCCTCCGGATACAACATACGCTACGCGACACGGAGCCGTTACTCTTCCGTTAACCAATAAGGAGCACGCTGGGGAAGTTGTCGGGCTTCCTTCGCCGACACCAACGTATGGATCATTTGAGCCTGGTCCACATGCCCCGTTCGTTATAGCGAACGGGGCATTATTTCGCCGCAGATTTTAATTCCAGCGCTGAAGAAATCGCCTCGCGACCCCTATGAATCCGCGGGTTCTTGATCTTCGAATTGGCGCTAGTGTGTGTTCCAATTTGAGGATGGAGCGAATGGGAATGCAGGATCAGACATTTGTCGTGGACAGCGCATCTGAAGCCCTCGCGGCTCTTCAGATCCGTTTGGCGGCTCACTGCTCAAAACCGAATACCGATGCGAGTATCGCCTCAGCTATCCACATCGCCAGAGCAATGGTCGAGGAAGCGCTCCGGCCCTTGGAGCTTAATCCTTACGTTGGTCCGATCCTTGAAAACATTAAAGCCCACTGCGAGCATGAGCTCTTTCTGCGGCTTCGTACCAATCTGGCTACAATCTCGAAAGCACAGGCCCATTAAGGCAGCTATTAGTCACCTAGAACTAAAGTAGGATTCTAACCCCCTTGGCTACGAGACCTTCTCGGACCTGCCGAGCGGTTGCCGAGGTTCATGAACAGCTCTACAATTCCAGGCGTCTTCGCTCGGCGCTCAGCTGTCGATCACCAGAAGAATTTGAAACCAAACTGCCCGGCGGGCGGCATAGTTTGATGCGCCTCCCTGGTCCAGCCTGAGGGGTTAACTCAACTACCGGGTCAGTTCTCGGTGGCAATCGACACTCTGAATGCTCTTCGAGTGACGGCAACGGTCCGAGCAGAATTTGACATCATTCCAGTTTTTTGCCCACTTCCGCCGCCACGTAAAGGACAAGCCGCAGGATGCGCATTTCTTCGTCGGCAGCTCAGATTTCTTGATCATCTTCGGCACAGATGCGTCGCTCCTGGTGAAATCCGTAACGTCCAATGCCTTTTCAAATCCGTTCACCGTCATCCAGTTTCTGCAGGAACGCTGAAGCGCTGTCGCGGTAGGACTGCTTCTTATCGGGATCCATGCGCTGCCACGAGGAGAAGACCTGGGAGAGACGATGATTTTTCGACAGATTTCCGGCATTGCGATCGATGAAGTTCCAATACAGTGAATTGAGCGGGCAGGCCTCCTCGCCTGTCTTTTTCGAGACGTCGTATCTGCAGCCATCACAGTAGTTCGACATGCGTGAGATATAGGCACCGCTTGCGGCATAGGGTTTGGATGCCATGAAACCGCCATCGGCGAACTGGCTCATGCCGATGACGTTTGGGAGCTCCACCCATTCGAAGGCGTCTGCGTAAACGGCCAGATACCACTTGTGGAGAGCGTGGGGGTCGAGACCCGCAAGCATTGCGAAATTTCCGACCACCATAAGGCGCTGAATATGGTGTGCATAAGCATGGGTAATTGTCTGCGTAATCACCGATGAAACGCAGGACATATCGGTATCACCGGTCCAGAAAAACTCTGGCAGCGGTCTGTGCGCATCGAAGACGTTGCTGTTTTCATAGCCCGGCATTTTCAGCCAGTAGATGCCGCGAATATATTCGCGCCACCCGATGATCTGCCGGATGAAACCCTCAACGCCGTTGAGCGGCGCTTGTCCATCAAGATAGGCGCGTTCCACTGCCCGGCATAGCGCCAGCGGATCAAGAAGGCCAATGTTAATATAGAAGGACAAAAGCGCATGGTTGAGGAATGGCTCTTCCGTCAACATCGCGTCCTGGGTTTCGCCGAAGTTCGGTAGAAAGTCCCTGATAAACGCGTCCGCAGCTTTTTCCGCGTCGGCACGGGTCACCGCAAAAGAGAAATGAGCCGTCGAACCCATATTCCCTGGAAAAGCGCTTTCAACGAGGTCGAGGACATCCCTTGTCAATGCATCCGGCGCGAAACCAGGATGCTTTGGGCGAAAAAGGTCCGGCTTGGCAGGCTTGCGATTGTCCGCGTCAAAGTTCCATCGTCCGCTCTCCGGATCTTTTCCATTCATCAGCAGACCCGTACGGCGGCGCATGTCCCGGTAAAAATATTCCATCGTCAGAGAGCGGCGGTGCTGCGCCCAGGCTTGAAACTCTGCTTTCGAACACAAGAACCGGGTGTCGCTGCGAATTTCGACCGGGAGATCGAGAGATGATTGCCATGCTTTCATGGCGTGGAGGACCCGCCATTCTGAGGCTTCGGTGACAACGATGCGTTGTGGTAAGTTAGCGGCAACAGAGCGCGCAAGCTCACCGCTGAACGAACCGGAATTGTCAGGAGCGTTTAATTGGGTATATCGGACGTCAAAGCCTTTCCCCCGGACCTCCAGCGCGAAATGCCGCATGGCCGAGAAAATCAAGGCCATTTTCAGCTTGTGATGATGCACATAGGTTGCCTCCTCGATCACCTCGCACATCAAGATAACGTCCAGTTCGGGATCAGCATTTTCCAGGCTGGATAGTGACAGCGAAAGCTGGTCGCCGAGAATGAAGATGAGATTTCGGACCGGTTTCACGGCGATTTGCCTGCTTATCATTGTTCATCGCAGCTCATTCAAAGGAAGCGATGATGGAAATAAAAGGTCGGCTCGCACAGCATTGTCCCGCCGGGCCCAGACTTCAGGATAACCAAGGTGAAAAATACTAAGGTGTCACCCCACCATAAGTCCGGGCATCAGGGGCGGCACGTGCGCGGGCCAATATACGCTGCAGCGTCCGTCGATGCATGTTGAGAAGGCGAGCAGACTCGGACACGTTGTTTCCTGTTTTTCTGAACACACTGAGGATATGCTCCGAACGTACCATGTTCGGCTCTTTGAGGGTGCATGCCGCGCGGGATTTCGCCCAGTCGGTTATGCCAAGGACCTCAAGGATTTCATCTGCATCGGCAGGCTTGCTGAGAAACTCGGTGACACCCAGCTTGACTGCAGCGACAGCCGTCGAGACATTTCCATATCCGGTGAGCATCAACGTTTTTGTATCTGCAGAGATAGCCTTTACGGCCTCTACGATTGTCAGTCCGTTCTGCTGCCCAATACGGAGGTCGGTAATGACAATGTGCAGTTGGCAGGAGCTTATGATGGCAAGAGCCTCTTCCGCCGTGCCACATACCAACACATTGAAGCCTCGTTCTGTGAACGCCTTGCCCAGCCTTTGTCCAAATACACAGTCGTCATCTACAATCAGGATGGATCGTGTTTTGGAAAGGGCAATGGTTTCCGTTGCGGCATTGATCTTTTGTGCATCATCGCTCACGACCGTCTCCTTTTGACCGGGATCAACACGGTATACGTAAGGATTCAGCACCAGATGCAGGGGCCGGATGTTTTCTGCTGCCCAATTTATCAGCATGTCCCGATGCGTGCGACGCTGCGGCTACCAGAGAATAGACGTTCCGTCATAGGCGTAGAACTTTCCAGTGTCACCAGGCTTTAATCCGTCAAGCATGCGCAGGATGCGGCTTGCAGCTTCATCAGGCTCCGACCTTGCGTGACCGGCAGAGAACGGCTCCGACAGGGAGGTGGATACTGTTCCTGGATGCACTGCGACGATCAGTGATGATGGGTTCGTCCTGGAAATCTCAATCGCGGCCGTGTGGACGATCTGGTTAAGCGCAGCCTTCGAAGAGCGGTACGAGATCCATCCTCCCAGAGCGTTGTCGCCGATCGATCCGACCCGCGCCGACAGAAGCGCAAGAATGACGCGCTTCTTTTTAGAGAGCAACGGTACGAAGTGTTTCAGAACGAGGGCAGGTCCCACGGCATTGACCGCAAATTGGGCCATCATCGACGCCTGCGATATCTGCCGTATCGATTTCTCGGGCCCGACGCCGTCGATGGTCAGCGCACCTGTCGCGCAGAAGATGAGGTCAAACTCCTCCGCCTTGAGCGCTTCTGCTGCACGATGCATGGAATTCTCATCAGTTACATCAAACCCGTCCTCGCGCCTCGATAGACGGACGAACTTGCCGCAGTTGCCGTCCATATCTAGCTTCCGCGCCATCGCACTTCCGATACCGCCACTGGCTCCGATCACTAAGGCGGAATACCCGGCTGCCAAAGAAGTCATCAACGGGTCTTTCATTGACACCTCCTTGGTTGCTAGGGTTGGCGAACGACGGCCTCTATCCACGGGCGAGCATAATGAACCGCGCCTGATCCGTAGCGGACGTCTCAAACAGTCCGGTGAACGTGGTTGTCAGCGTCTTTGCCCCTTGCTTGCCGATGCCCCGCATGGCCATGCACATGTGCTCGGCCTCGATCATCACCGCGACACCCTTCGGTCTCAAACTTTCATCGAGCGAATGGGCAATCTGGGCGGTCATGGTCTCCTGGGTCTGCAGGCGGCGGGCGTAGAGATCGACCAACCGTGCCATCTTAGACAGCCCAAGCACGCCGTGGTCTGGGATGTATGCGATATGTGCAATCCCATGAAACGGGACCATGTGGTGCTCACAGTGGGAATGGAACGGGATGTCCCGGACGATCACCATGTCCTTATATCCGGCTACATCCGAAAACGTCTTCGACAGCACGTCCTCTGGAGCCATGTCGTAGCCGGCGAACAATTCGCGGTAGGCTTTCGCGACACGCTTGGGCGTATCGAGCAGACCTTCGCGTGAGGGATCGTCGCCAGCCCAGCGGATCAGCGTGCGCACCGCGGCCTCCGCTTCCTGCTGTGTCGGGTGTTCAAGTGCAGGAAAAAGGGCGGCCTCCGTGACGATCGCATCCATGAGAGATACTCCAGATATGGTTAAACGACAGGGATACGGGCACTTTCAAAGTTCAGATCAAAAATTCCAGGTTGGGATGCCGTGATCGTTTTGATCTGCTTCTGCGCGGGTTTCGTATTGTTGGCAATCTTAAAGGGTTATTCGCTTGTCTCGCAGCATTGCCATTGTAGGAAACGGTTCGTTCGCTCCATCCGATGCAAGCGCGATCGATAAGTGTGACGTTGTTATCCGCTTCAACGATTGTCGTTCAGTTGGTGGCGGTGGATTGCGTACAGACGTGATCGCCGTCTGTAATACGGGGCGACCCGCAAAGTCGATGATCCGACAGCGCTCCTGGCGCGAGCACCCCGCGATATTACAGGCTTCCGCTCTTTGGTGCGTTCGAGATGGGGCGAGGTTCGCTGAGCTGGAATCGCTATTGACCGGTCAGTATCCGGTACTGGATGACTTTTGCGAGGATTTCACAGCTGAGTTCGCGAGCTTCGCCGCTGAAACCGAGAAGGCATTCACAGCGATACCGCGCCTCTACCATGATCGACTTGACAGAGAACTGCAGGCTCTCACGTCTGAAAGCTATATCGTGCCCAGCTCAGGCCTGATGGCAATCACATATGTGATCGGTGAAGTCGCCGCCGCTGGAGACATCGTGATGCTGGCTGGCTTCGGCCACCAGGGATGGAACGGACATCCGTTCGATGCCGAGCGTGACCTGATTAAAAGTTACGTCGCCCGAGGACAGCTGCACAGGCTGCACCCATTTGGCAAGCGAGCGCGGCAACTGCAGGGTTGACGTCCCGTTTTCGTCATCGATACGCAGTTCAGGCAACCTCATCCAGAATGGACCCGTTATGGTAAAGCGACCGAGAATTGGGATTATTGGCGCGGGGATGGCGGGACTGACGGTCGCGCGAGCGTTGTCGTCTATCGCCGATATCGGCGTTTTCGAAAAGAGCCGGGGTGTCGGAGGCCGGATGGCAACCCGACGGATTGACGAGGTCTCCTTCGATCATGGCGCGCAGTATTTTACCATCAGGAGCGACCGTTTCCACGATTCACTGAAGGCTGGTCAGGCCGACGGCGTCATTCAGTCCTGGAACGGTGAAGTGGTTTCGTTGAGCAGGGATGGACTGTCGCAACGGTTCCAGCCTGCCACACCGAGATATGCCGGCGTGCCGTCGATGAACGCGTTGCCCAAGGCAATGGCCATCGGTCTTGATGTCCGTGTCGACGAGCAGGTCGCCAAGATCACCGGAGACCCTGGACGATGGTTCCTTCATATTGCGGATCGGCGCGAGGGGCCGTTCGACTGGGTTTTCGCCACCGCACCAGCACCTCAGTCTTCAGCCGTTCTTCCATCCCGCTTCGCACACCATGACATGCTCGGTGCCGTCGAGATGAGCGCATGCTTCACGCTGATGATCAGGCTGGACTACGATGGCAGCATTCCCTTCGTGGCCGCTCGTATCGACGACCCAGTCATCGACTGGATTTCCCGGAACAACACCAAACCGGGCCGGTCGGAGGCACCCTGCCTGGTCGTGAACTCGAATTCCATGTGGGCCGATGCCAACACCGACAAGCCGCTCGACACTATCCGTCAAAAGATGATTGAGGCGGTGCGTCGCTATATCCCGGTCGCGCCGTCAGAAGCGGATGCAGCGATGATCCATCGCTGGCGATATGCCAATGTTCAACGGCCTGCGGGAAGCGCCTATCTGATGGATCGGGCATCGCAATTGGCCGCTTGCGGCGACTGGTGCATCGGGGGCCGCGTCGAAGCGGCCTTTCTGAGCGGGGCGGGTCTCGCGGACGCGCTGCGTGAGATTATCGAGGCATCGGAATGAATGCCACACCGCGCACTATAGCGACTGCTCTGACCTATATGGGTGCGTTTCCCTTCTGGCTGCTGATGCTCGCCCCGGAAACCGTCCTGGGAGTGAATACCGCCTCAATCTTCCTGTCGTACGGCGCAATCATCAGCTCGTTCATGGCCGGGACGCTGTGGGGAACCGAGACCAGAGGCCGAGGCGACCTGTTGATGATCGTGACGAGCAACGTGTTTGCGTTGATCGCCTTTGCGACCCTCGTGCTTGGCCTTTCAGTAACCGCCCTTTTCGTGCAGATGGTGCTGTTCGGGTTATTACTTATGGCCGATTACCGAACCGTTGCCGGACGCGACGATCAGCGCTGGTACTGGAAGCTTCGTCTGCGGGTGACTGTGATCGTAGCTTTTGCCTATTGCGTCATGCTGATGGACCGCGCCGTCTCTGCGAGTGGCTGAGGGCAATCTCTGAAACCAGATTATCAGCGGCGTTGCGCACGCCGGGATAGGGACTGGCGGATACGGTCGAGAACAAGGCGGTGTTCATATGGTTTCACAAGGGCGGGTCCCTCGTTGCAAAGACTTCCGGCCTCATCGACGGCCTTGTCAATCGATCCCGCCAGGATGACCTCGACGTGCGGCATTTTCGACCTGATCCACGCCTGCAATTGAAAACCGCTTTTATCCGTCGTCATGTCGGCGAGAACAATCCCGACCTTCAGGTCTCTGGAGACAAGAACCGCCTGCGCCTCCTTGCCATTTGCGGCCTCATGCACGACAAAGCCGCATTCCCGCAGGTATTCGGCCAGAGGGTGCCGCAAAAGGATGTCGCCCTCGACAAGGAGAACGGTTTCGGCTGACGGCATCAAGCTTCTCCCCTGGCCTTTTTCGCAGTCGCGACCAGCATGTCTATGGTGGCATCGAGATCGTATGGCTTCGGCAGTACGAGACCACTCCATTCGGTCCCGTCGTAGAAGGCAGATGTCACGATAACCGGGATATCAGGGTAGTGTTCGGCGACTTTCGACGCCAATTGAGCTCCTGTCAGGCTGCCCGGCATGCGGTGATCGGTAAAGACGACATCCACCTGGCCATCCTCCGCAACCAGATAGTCCCAGGCCTCGTCAGCGGTGGCGGCGGAGATGACAAGCGTACCGCCAAGGTCTCGCAGACCGTCTGCCACCATAATGCGGATGAGGATTTCATCTTCCACGACGAGGATGCGAACTGCACCACTCGGAACGGTCTCCATATCGATTTCGATCATTGTCAGCCCCTGAGGTCGCCCGAAACTCGTAAGCAGCCGAAAAGGTTCCAACGAAAAAAGAGAATTGTCCGATATGCCTCTGGTTTCATCCCGAATCGTACATTTTCGAGCACTACTGATCCGCACTGCAAAACTCGCGTATAAAGGCCATGAAGACATCAACGCCCGTTCAATCCGTCTCTGTCGAACGTCCGGAGGCTGGCAACGTAGTCAAGCTCCCGACAGCCTTCGACGGAGGAAGCCGAACCATGGCAGATGGGCGAAAGGCACTTGAACCCGGGGACATCAATGCCCTAATGGCTGCGGTTGCCGAACGTCAGGACGTCGACGCCTATCAGCTTCTCTATAAGCATTTCGTTCCGAAGGTCCGCGCTTACATGTCCAAGATCGGCAGCGACCGTGCGTTTGCCGACGAGATGGCACAGGAAGCCATGCTTACGGTCTGGCGGAAGGCGCGCCTGTTCGATCCGGGCAGGGGACAGGCTTCAACCTGGATCTACACCATTGCTCGAAACGTCCGGATCGACGCTCTACGCCGGGGGCCTCGGCCGACCTTCGACCCGAACGACCCGGCTTTCGTTCCTGAAGACGAACTTGGCGCCGACGTGGCGTTCGAGCGCCAGCAGGATGCCGACAGGCTCAGGGTTGCGATGGCTTCATTGAAGCCCGACGAAATCAAAACGCTCCGATTGTCATTCTTCGAGGACATGGCGCACCCCGCCATTGCCGCGGCGCTGGACATTCCGATCGGAACCGTGAAATCAAGGATCAGAAACGCATGTCTGAAGCTGCGCGCAATACTCAAGGACGCGTAACTGTCCTTCATCACCTCAGTGACGAGCTGCTGATGTCCTATGCGGCCGGCACCCTGTCTGAAGGATGGAGCATTGGCGTCGCCACGCATATGTCATTCTGCCCCGTATGTCGCCAGCGCCTTTCCGAGTTTGAAAGCATCGGCGGCCATTTCCTGGAGTGCGAAGAAGTGGAAGGCGATGAGACCTCCGGGTGGGAGGAAATCCAGAAGCGTCTGGACGTTCCAAGTTCGAATGTCACTGATATCGCAGTCCGGAGCGATGCCCTGATGCCGCAGCCGCTTTTCTCTTACGTCGAGGCTGCGGGCGGATTGCGGTGGCGCTCTCTGGGTAGCGGGGCAAGTCAGATGAAGGTGCCGACATCGGATCCAAGCACGATCGTCAGGCTTTTGAAGATACCTGCCGGCAAACCTGTTCCTGAACATGGCCATAGTGGCCGCGAGGTGACGCTCGTCCTTGCCGGAAGCTTCGGCGACTCTGTCTCCGTCTTCAACCGCGGGGACGTCGAATTGGCCGATGACGATCTCACGCACCAGCCGAAGGCCACGCCGGAAGAGGACTGCATCTGCCTGGCGATAACCGAAGCCCCGCTGCGTTTCACCAGCCGGATCGTGCGTTTCCTCCAGCCGTTTCTCGGTATTTAATCTCAAACGCGGTTGCCGCCTTTCGAAGCGGCCATGATCAGCATCGAACTATCAGGACGACGGCATGACTCACGTTACCGAACGGGTTGATAGTTTCGAAACCGGTCCCTTTGGCTTTCTCGGAGCAATTGGCCCTGCCAGTTCACTTATCAAGAATTTTGATTGGAGCACCACAACGCTCGGTGCGATTGCGACGTGGCCCGGCTATTTGAAATCGGCGGTGTCGATAATGCTCCAGTCGCCTGTACCGATGACAATTCTGTGCGGTTCAGACGGGGTGATGATCTACAATGACGGCTATGCTGTGATCGCCGGCGCAAAGCATCCCGAAATTCTCGGAATGACAGTACGCGACGCTTGGCCAGAAAATGCGGCATTCAATGCCCACGTGATGCAGGTCGGTCTTTCTGGCGCGTCACTGACCTACCACGATCAAGAGATAACCCTGCAGCGCGGCGGCCCGCCAGAACAGGTTTGGCTTGACCTCTTCTATTCGCCCATCCTTGACGAAACCGATCAACCAGCCGGCGTTCTCGCCGTCGTGATTGAAACGACCCAACGGGTGCTTGCCGATCGGCGGCTCGCAAATGAGCATCACCGTTTGCAAACATTGTTCGAACAGTCGCCGACGTTCATGGCAATGCTCGCCGGACCGGATCACACCTTCGAGATGCTCAATCCTGAATGCAGCAGGCTTATAGGCGGACGCGATGTCATCGGCCAGCCCTTGGCGTCGGCGCTTCCCGAGATTGATGAGCAGGGCTTTCTTCCTGCGCTTGATAATGTCTTTAAGACGGGAGATCCCGCCACACGTCGGTCCGCCAAACTTGTTTTCCAGTCTGTCGATAGCGATCCGGATGAGTGCTTCCTCGACGTCGTCTTCCAGCCAGTCAGAGACGACGGCGGCGACATCACACACATCTTCGTCCAAGGCTCGGATGTCACAGAGAGGGTGCGCGGTGAACGGCAGCAGATGCTTTTGATCGCGGAACTCAACCATCGGGTCAAGAACAGCCTGGCGTCCGTCCAGTCCATCGTTGCCCAGACGCTGCGTGCCACGCCGTCGATTGTCCATGCCAGATCCGCAATCACGTCCCGCATCATGGCGCTCTCGCGTGCGCATGATGTCCTCACACACGAACGCTGGACGGGAGCCGATCTGCACGTGATCATCGAGGCGATGCTTCAGCCCTTAGAACAACAGGCGAGGGGGCGCTTAGAAATATCAGGACCGAAAGTAAGGCTTACAACGAGAGCGGCGCTGTCACTTTCCTTCGCGCTGAACGAACTGGCGACAAACGCTGCCACACACGGCTCGCTGTCGAACGATGTTGGTGTTGTTAAACTGTCATGGACGGTGACAGGAGGTGACTTCGGGGAGTTACATCTGACCTGGCGCGAGAATGGCGGGCCTGAACTCGTTTCGTCCGGCAGCGCAGGGTTTGGAAACCGGGTAATTTTGCGGGCAATGCCGTTGGAATTGGGTGGGAAGGCGACCGCCACCTACGATAGGCCGGGGATGGTGTTCAACCTAACGCTGCCATTGGCGAACATCGAAGAGAAATCGTAACCTGCAGGATCTGCACGGAACAGCACAGGCCCGCCCAAAAGTGAGCGGGCCTTGCAATAACGTCTTACTTATCGAGCTTCAACAGGTTGGATACCGTAAAGATGTCCTTGTCGCCGCGGCCGCAGAGATTGACGATGATGATCTGATTTGACGTCATCTGGGGTGCGGTCTTCATGACCTCGGCGATGGCGTGCGAAGGCTCCAGCGCAGGAATGATGCCTTCCTCGGTCGACAGGAATTGGAACGCTTCGAGCGCCTCGACATCCGTCGCCGATGAGTAGGTCACGCGGCCAGAATCCTTCAGCCACGCATGCTCCGGCCCAACACCGGGATAGTCGAGACCAGCCGAGATCGAATGGCCTTCATTGATCTGCCCGTCCTCGTCCTGAAGCAGATAAGTCCGGTTGCCGTGTAGCACGCCTGACCGTCCTTTCGTCAAAGACGCGCAGTGTTCCAACGTATCGAGACCTTTTCCAGCAGGCTCGACCCCGACCATCTTTACACTGGCATCGGAAAGAAACGGGTGGAAGAGGCCAATGGCGTTGGAACCGCCGCCGACGGCTGCGACCAGAAGATCGGGAAGGCGACCTTCCTGTTCCAGTATCTGCTCTCGTGCCTCAATGCCGATCACCGACTGCAGCGTTCTCACCATTTCGGGATAGGGATGCGGCCCGGCGACGGTTCCAATCAGATAGTATGTGTCGTCGACGTTCGAAACCCAGTCCCGGAGCGCCTCGTTCATCGCATCCTTCAGGGTGCCATTGCCCGACGTCACAGGCCGCACTTCCGCGCCAAGCAGTTTCATCCTGAAGACGTTCGGAGCCTGTCGCTCGATGTCCTTCGCGCCCATGTAGATGATGCACTGAAGGCCGAACCGCGCCGCCACGGTGGCGGTTGCGACGCCATGCTGTCCCGCACCTGTTTCGGCGATGATACGGCGCTTTCCCATCCTGCGGGCGATTAGAATCTGGCCCATGCAGTTGTTAATCTTATGGGACCCCGTGTGGTTGAGCTCGTCGCGCTTCATGTAGACGCGCGCGCCTCCCAGCCGGGCCGTCAGGCGTTCCGCGAAATATAGAGGGCTGGGCCGTCCCACGTATGTGCGTGAATACTGATCCAGTTCATCCCAGAACGATGGGTCTGTCTTGGCACTCTGCCATTCAGCGTTGACCGCGAGCAGTAACGGCATCAACGTCTCGGCAACGAAGCGGCCGCCGAACGGGCCGAAAAAGCCCTCAGCATTGGGCAGGGCGTAGGATAACATGTGGCGCATAGCGGTGAGCTCCAATCTGCAGCGGATACGCGAAGGAGCGCTCCTCGGATGGCGCGCGAGGAAATTAATTCCAAAACATCGCATTGATCCTTCAAACAACAGTTCGAGGTCGTTTACACCTGTGGATTAGGCCGGCCCATGGACCATCAAAAACGATTGTCGAACGGTGCAGACCGGTGATTGCCAATACGGGCGGCATCACCTTGGGCAGTCTGAATCTTACAGCCAACCGGATTTTTTAAACCGGCAAAACAAGACACTGCACAAAACAACGATGGCACCAAGCACCACGAAATACCCATAGCGCGTGTCAAGTTCGTTCGGCGATATCGTGGCTCTTGGCGACTGCACTTTTCATTCTTGCGTCGTAGAGACGATGATGGGACCCGGTAACTTTCGCCTCATACATAGCGATGTCTGCCAATTGAAGCAGCTCTTCTGCCGAAGAACTGTCTTTTGGATACTGAGCAACACCGATGCTGACGTCAAGCGAATGGGGTTTTCCCGACGCTATGACGGGGGCCGCCAGGGAGTGTCGTAAACGTCCGACGAGGTTCAACACCTCGCTCTCGGAGACGTTTTCGACAACCAATACGAATTCGTCACTATCGATGCGTGCAAGGGTTTCTGAACCACGAGCGGTTGATTGGAAGCGACGCGCAACCTCGATGGGGACTTCATCACCAACGGAATGACCACGCGTATCGTTGATTTCCTTGAAGCGATCAAGATCGAGAAAAAGCAGGCAGACATTAAGCGTGGCTTGCTTGCCTCTCTCAACAGCCGGGCGCAGATGATCCAGCAGGAGCGTACGGTTTGCGAGACCCGTAAGGGCGTCAAAGAACGCCAATTCCTGGATATAATTATCCTTGGCTTTTCTCTGCGTAACGTCCTGAACGATCGCTATAAAAACAGGTGGTTGTTCGCCCGCCGCAAAATGGAGGTGAATTTCGGCGAGGTAAACGCTCCCATCTTTCCGCTTATGCGAGGTTTCAAATGACAAACTGGCGGTTTCCTGTCTGACCAAAGGGCCGATCATTGCCTCGAAGCTCGCCTGCGTCATTTCCGGTTTGATATCGATTGGAGTGAGATCGAGCACTTCCTCGCTAGAATATCCGAGATTTTCGCGTGCCCCCCGGTTCACGAGAACGAACTTCAGTGTCTCAGCATCGAAGACATAAAGCTCGTTCGACGAATGGTCGAGGATGCGGCCGATGCTCGCGAGCTTGGCATCGGTCAGCTTCCGATCAGTAATATCCTGAAACGTCCCAATGATATGGGCTGGCGCACCATTCAAAACCTCGACATCGCCGATGGAGCGTATCCGGCGTTTTCGTCCACGCGCAGTTATAAAGTCAGCCTCAATTTCAAAGGCTTTGCCCAGGATGATTGCGTCCTGCACCGCAGATCGAACATGTGTCCGATCTGGCTCGGGATAGAATTCCAGGCCCTTTTCCAGGGATACAGTCTCGCCATCCTCAAGCTCGTGAAGGACACGAATTTGATCGGACCAAATCACATCATTGGTCGCGATATCGATGCGCCAGGCGCCGATGGCCGCCATCCGTTCGACTTGCTCCAGCAACGTTTCGCGGCGCTTCGCCTCTGTAGTTTGACGATTGGCTTCCTCGTTCGCGGCCTTCGCTGCGGTCAGATGGAAATGCGCAGCCAACAAACCTTCGACAGCGCATCCCAAGCGAGTGAGTTGCTGCACCTGTTCATCACTCGGTATTCTTGGGACTGTATCAATAACGCAGAGAGCTCCCAAAAAGAGCTCGCCATCGAATGACAGCGGTACGCCCGCATAAAATCGAATTTTCGGCTCACCTGTGACGAGCGGATTATCCTTGAAACGCGCATCGACCGAGGCGTCCTGCACAATCAGGGGCATTTTTAGGCTGATTGTATGATCGCAAAATGCGACACTTCTTGACGTTCCCTCCAATTCGGTTCCACACCTAGCCTTGAATCATTGCCGTTCTTCAGCAATGAGCGAGACAAGCGATGTCCGGCATTTGAATATGGCTGCAGCCGCTTCCACGATAGCGTTAAAAGCCGCCGTTGGTGGCGTCCCGATTATTTCGAGGTTGTGAAGTGCCGTAACGCGCTTCCGCTCTTCAGTCAGGTTTGATGCAAGCACGACCGTGTTCCTACTCAGATATTCCGGTGGATCGAAACAAGCTTTGGGTTGAAGAAAGATATTTCACCCGACTTTGCATGTGACTATGCCTGATTTTTCTGAACGAATCCTTTTGGGACGGCAAAGCTATCGATTGTTGGATTTGCGGTCATTTTGCCTCGTCTTTCGGTTGGTCGGCGCGATAACAGTCACAGCCGATAATCTCGTGGGATATCATGAGCACCGGGCGGCACGACTCGGCGCAGCGCAAGCGTAGTGCGCCGAGTTATTAATCCATATCTTCGCTGATCGACGTCAGGACAGTCAGGCGATGGCATTCGCATGCGCGCAATTTTTTGTGTCCTGCTGACGTTCGTCTCGCCAATTAAGCCCGCCATCATAACGCCAGACCATCTGCCCGTTCTCGTCGAGCGCAAAGAGGCTAAGCCATCCATTGTCGAAGAGGCCACGCACCTGCGGATGCCGCTTCAAGATGTCGGAGATCGCCTCTTTCGGTGCCTCGACGGCCACGGTCAGGCGAAGCGGCTCGTGGACGAAATCCACACCGTCATGCACCGACTGCCAAGGAAGGCCTGCGCGCAGGTTTCCGCCATTGCCCTCGACCACTCCAATGCCACCGACGACATTGTGCAGCAGCTTGTTGCCCGCCCCGAAGAGCGTGGGCGCGACCGTGGAGCCGAAATATTGCAGGCTGATCCAGCTCGCGACGACGACGGGGGCCGTGAGGATGAGCTCAAGGATCTTGAAGCCCTCATCCTTGCGCCAGGCATAGTCGTGCAGGAAAGCCTGACCTTCCAGCGACCGACCGGCGGTGCGCTTCCGCGGCGCGGCGATAAAGGCACGGCAGCCGGCAAGCCCGAGCTCTGGCCGGACTTCCGACCAATCCCGGCTGCGCTCAATGACGCTCTGCGCCGTTGCCCGCGGCAAACGTCTCGCCCTCTCGGCCCGCGTCAACCGGCCAGCTTGGGCGAGCCATTGCCGGATACGGTCGATGTCCTCGGCCCCGATGTCGTTCTCAAGATCGCCTTCGAACAGCGTCACGGTATCCGTCGTCGTATCGTGCAGGCTGCCAAGGAAGACGGTGTCCGCAGGGACGGCGATGCCGTTGGTTGCAAGCTGCTCGCGCACCGCGCGATCGTTCAGCAGGTCGGCCAGCAGACGGGCATTGACGTCGCCCGCGTAGCCGCCGCAGGCACCGCAATGGAAGGCGCTGGCGTATGGATTATTGATCACGTTGGCGCCATGCCCGGAGATCAGCACGAAGCGGCCAAAATCTTCGGTGAGCGACATGGCCTTGAGTACTGTTTCAGCAATAACGGCCCGGGTTTCGAGGTCGAGGCTGGGGCCAAAGCGGGGCTTGGCGGTATCCGGACCCTTGCCCTTGCTGAAGCCCAGACCATCGCGCACCAGCTTGCCGGCATAAATGGGGCCCATCGCCTCGACGAAAGCAAAGGAGGAAACAGCGGCCAGCTTGAACCGGCCCCAGGCCCGAACCGCACGGGCGCTGAACCGCGCCTGCTGGTCGGCATCCTGATCGTGATCGACGGCACTGCAGCTGAAGACGGATGGCTTCAGCAAGACCGGCAGACGGTGTTCGGAGACGTCGGAGGCAAAACCCTTGTGACTTGCGCCGAGACCGAAGAAGCCGGCAAAGCCGAGCGTCCGAATGCCCGGATCGATGCTTTCCAGCGAGCGCCTGAAGACTTCAGAGCGCACGTCGATGCAGAAGGCGGCCTGCAGAACCGGCCGCAACTCGGCAATCTTGATTGTCGAGGGTGCAGCAAGCTTCACGGCGAGCTTCCGCTGCGCTGCGCGCTCGGCAGCCACCTGCAGCAACCCGTCGATGACGGTGTCGAAATCGGGGTTGATCGGCTCGACATGGGTGCGCCGTACCCGCTGCCACTCGCTCTCGATTCCAGCCTTGTGACGCGCATAAAGCGCCTCTTCGAAGACAAGCCGGATCGCCAGCAGTTCGAGCGCCGTCGTATCCGTCCGACCCTCGATCTCGGCCTTGAACTGGATGTGGCGCGCGAACTGCGCCCAGCCACCGACAGTCAACAGAAGCTGGTGGAAATAGGTGCCGGGCTCCGCGCCGAGGCCGAGCGAGATGGTGGCCCGCTCGATGGCAACATGCGGCGTTTCCGGCGTTTCCGCCACATGAGTACCAAAACCCTTGAGGCCAAGGATTTCCGGCGTTAGGTCATGGGTCGCGAACGCACGCCATGCGGCATAGAGGCCGTTGCGCCGGGAAGAGGCCCAGAGTGCGTGGCCCTGATCGAAGAAACCGGCAGCAAAGGTCCCAATCCGATCTGAAATGAGCCCCGGCCAGTCTTTCCCCGTAGCACTCGCTGCGAGTTCGGCGACGGTCGGCAAAGCAGCGATCGGTTGCGCCTCCTCGAAAACCATGGCTTTCAAGGCTAAAAGGTCGATGCGATTGAAGAGCGGGTGTGAATCGAGCGCCGCAACGAGATCCTCGTCGATGATATCACCGCTCTCGATCTTCTGGACATAGTGCTTGCGCGGCAACGCGAGCCGCACGCCGGCGATCCGGGCGATTCGAGCAGCCGTCTGGTCGAGGGTTTCGACTACCTGGCCAAGGAAAGGGTTGACGGCGACCGTCGCCGTGAGTGGCCAGGCCGGTGGGATGGCCCGCACCGCCTGATCTGCAGCCCGCGCCAGGGCTTCGCCGATCAGCGTGTCGACTGTGGTTATCTCGTTCATAGGTTCACTCCTTCACGGAAGCTGGGGTTGGCGAGGCGGAACGCGAGAGGGTCCAGCCGCCGAGCAGGCGATCGAAGAGGGCATTGACATAAAGGCCGTTGGCGAGATGGACCCTGAGGCCCGCCGCCGCCGGATGATAGGCCCAGAGCGGGAACAGCGACTGGGCCACCGCCACCACGCCGAAGGTGACGACGGCGAGCAGCATCAGTGTCCACTCGAGCGGACCGGGCTGCGGTGTTGCCGGCAGCGTGCCGAGCATCAGGTAGTCGGCGATCCACTGGAGTGCGAAGTAGGCCGTGGCAGCTGCGATTGCGTACAGTGACGTTCGCCAGGTCAGAGCACGCGGCGCCGCGTCCGCAAGCCCCTGGGCGATGAGATAGGCGACACCGAATATCAGGATCGCACCGAGTGCGAGCGCCTGCGGTGGCTTGCCTGCGAAACCGAAGAGCAGTCCAATCACAGCATAGATGGCGAGTGCTGCAAAGAAGGCGCGACCGACAGCTTTTGCACTGGGAACTGTGACAGGGCCGGGACGCCTGATTGAAGAGACTGTTTCAATCGCGGAGCCGGACGATAGAAAAGCATGGGCCTTGTAAAGCGAGTGGGCCACGATGTGAAGAAGCGCGATGGGAAAGAGCGCCAGACCGCATTGCAGGATCATGAAGCCCATCTGCGCGACCGTCGACCAGGCAAGTGAGGTTTTGACCGCCGATTGGGTGAGCATGACAACACTGCCGAAGACCGCTGTGAAGCCCCCGACCATGACCAGCACCGCAAGCACGATCGGTGCCTGCAACAGGACGTCGGCAAAGCGGATGAGCAGGAAGCCGCCGCCGTTGACCACACCGGCATGCAGCAGCGCGGAGACCGGGGTTGGCGTTTCCATCACTTCTGTCAGCCATCCATGGGTCGGGAATTGCGCGGATTTGACAAGCGCGGCGATTGCGAGCAGCGCAGCAGCACCTATGGTCAATGGCAGACCTTCGCCCTCCCGCGCAGCCGTGAGGATCGTCGCAATATCTGCGGTTCCGAAGGTGACGGCGAGCAACACCATGGCACCAACCAGAGCAAGGTCACCCATCCGCGAAACGATGAACTTCTTGCGGGCCGCTCGCTGGGCAGCGATTCGCTCCGGGTAGAACAACAGGAGTTGGTGCAAAAACAGGCTAGACGCGACCCAGCCGACAACAAGCTGCATCAGCGTGCCGGATTGCACGAGGAAAAGAACGGCCGCGAGCGTCGCGGTCATCCAGCCAGTGAATGGACTTTGTCGTGCCTCCCCGTCGAGGAAGGTACCGGCGTAACGCAGCACGACCCAGCCGATGAAGGAGACGAGCAGAAGCATCACCAGACTGACGAGATCGAGTCGGGACGCGAACGTGAAGTAGCTAAAGCCGATAGGCGGGCTGGTTTCTGGGCCGTGCAGAGCCAAAACAATGCAGGACAAGACAGCAACTCCGAATGCGCCGATTGCCGACAGCTCTGCAATGCAAATTGCAACGCGGGGACGAAGGCCCGGCGCCAGGAAACAATACAAGGACGCAACGGCGAGAAGCATCGGCGCTATCAGCGGCAGACTAACAATCATGAACGATCTCCAGTTGGGGCCGACACTTTTGGAAAGCGGCGTCGATCTGACGGAGGTGTTATCAGCTGTGTAGCTCTGATAAAAATTCATTGTTTCTGCAAATTCGTTCTATAAAATAGAAGAATGCTTGAGCTCAATTATCATCATCTCCGCTATTTTCGTGCCGTCGCGCATGACGGCAACCTGACGCGAACCGCCGAACGGCTAAACCTGTCCCAATCAGCGCTGTCGACCCAGATAAAGCAATTGGAAGAGCGCCTCGGCCACGCACTGTTCGAACGTCGTGGCCGACAACTCTATCTGACTGAGGCAGGTCGCATCGCGCTCGACCATGCCGACACGATCTTCGCGGCCGGCGAGGAACTGGTCGAGACATTGAAGGAAACCGGTAGGATGCGCCGCGCAATTCGCATCGGCGCGCTCGCGACGCTGTCGCGCAACTTTCAGATGGAGTTCCTGCGCCCCATCCTCGGGCGCTCCGATGTCGATATGATCCTGCGTTCCGGCAGCACCAGCGAGTTGCTGGGCGGGCTCGAAGCACTAAACCTTGACATCGTCCTCTTGAACCAGGCGCCAAGAACGGATTCTGTAACACCCTTCATCGCCCAGCAGCTCTACCAGCAACGGGTAAGCTTGATCGGCAAACCGTCCTACGGAAAACCTGACGCAAGCCTTGCTGACCTTCTCGGGGAATATCCCGTTATCCTCCCAACGCTGGAAAGCGGTGTACGCGCGCAGTTCGAGGCGCTCGTCTCACGGCTCGGTATCATGCCGCAAATTGCAGCAGAAGTGGACGACATGGCGATGATGCGTCTTCTCGCACGCGAAGGAGTTGGTCTTGCCGTTCTGCCGCCTATTGTCGTCAAAGGCGAACTGGAGGTCGGCACGCTGATCGAATTCGACGCGTTGCCAGGCATGATCGAGTCCTTCTACGCAGTAACCGTGAAGCGTCGTTTTCCCAACCCCCTTATAGCACCTCTCATCAACCCAACGGGTGCGCGGGGCACACCAAGCGAAACCGTTCTATTAAAAAGAACGAAAACACCAGAATAATGTATTTTTAACAAGGAATTTTGCGCGCTAGAAAAGCCCACCATTAGCATTGGTCAGAGCGGGCGAAATGAAATCTCTGGGTTTGTTCGGGACAGAAAATTATCGAGCCGGAGAAGGTGATGCAGCGTCCAAGCTCACGTCGTTAATCTGTTCATCCCTCGCGTCCCGAGCAGCGCTCGGGACGATGCACGGAAAAGCAGATGCCCTGTCGCCATCCTTTGCCAACATCGGCGTTGATCTCGTCGTCCCGAACGGCCTGGATACCGATGCTTTTGGCACATTCACTGGCGAAACGAAAAGACAAGGAACCATGCTGGATGCCGCGAGGGCAAAGGCAAGGGCTGCTGCGACCTTGACTGGCCTGACAATTGGTATTGGAAGTGAAGGATCTTACGGTTCACATCCGTTCGTTCCGTTCATTCCGGCAGGTCGTGAACTTCTTGTGTGGCACGATACGGGATCGGGCATCGATATTATTGATATGATGATCGACGAAACTCCCAGTTTCGCTCATCGGGATATAAAAGACATCGCTGAGGCTGAGGACTTTATTCGAGCAATCGACTTTCCTCGTCAGGCTCTTGTTGTCAGCGTGGTCGGCGCAAAATCTATCTTAGCCAAAGGCGTACGAGACCAGTCGACGTTGATCGATGCGACGAGGCGCGCGATCTCTTTGTCGCCAACTGCGCAAGCTCGCCTCCAGACAGATATGCGGGCGTTCATGAACCCCCGGCGGATGGTTGTCATCGCTAAACTCGGGGAACTCTTCACAAAGCGTCTTACAACCCTGTGTCCCGATTGCAACCATCCAGGGTGGGGTTGGGTGGGCATCAAAGGTGGGCTCCGCTGCAGCGCTTGTGGCTGCCGGACGCAATTGCCGTCCCACGATGTCATGAGTTGCGTGGCCTGCCATGCCGAGCAGCTTGTCGAGCGATCAATCGGCGCGGAAGCGGATCCCACATTCTGTCCTTCCTGCAACCCTTAGCCAGCATTCAAGATATCTTACGCTTCTGGGAGTAATGCTATGGCAGAGCCCTTTGACTGCCCTAGATCGCCTATTCTCGCAATTTGAGGAAATCCTATGTCCGAAATTCTTTTGCTCCTTGTTGAAGATGAGGCCCTGCTGCATATCGTTCTGGAAGAAGCTCTGACAGAGGGTGGCTTCCAGGTGGTCGTTGCCAATAATGGAACGCAGGCAATTGAAGAACTCAACAAGGACGCAGAGCGTTTTAAAGGTGTTCTCACGGATATCAGGCTGGGTGCTGGTCCAAGTGGCTGGGATGTCGGCCACAGAGCCCGGGAACTCGTGCCCAACATGCCAATTGTTTACATGAGTGGTGACAGCAGTTTCGAGTGGTCTGCCAACGGCGTTCCGAACAGCTTGATGATTGGAAAACCATTCGCCAACGTACAAATTCTGACGGCAATCTCACAGCTCATAAATGAGAGCAATGTCTCAGCTTGAGAAGTACTTATGCGTCCTGGGTTAATCCCGCTTTTTAACGGGTTGCGTTACTACGATGCGAATAGCGAGATAACCGATTGCGGAGAATAGTATTCAGTTTCGGTTGAAGTTACCTCATTTCGTCTGGGCTCACCAATGAAGTCAAGGATTTCCAAACGTTTCCACGCCGCGCAAGCGTCCAGCGACGGCCAACAATTTCAGAGGCCGGATGTCAGCTTCCTTGCTTGAAACAGCTCAGCGGAAAAATCTCCAATCAGCCAAGATTTCAACACCGGCCGAAATCCTAAGTGGGATTCTGCGCCGGCGGCACGGATCCAAAATAAGGACGGCGCTCCAGTTCCGAGGATTGAAGCGCGCTTCTCAGACGCAACAGATCTTTACGCGCGATCAGGCCCACTAGCTTGCCAGAAGCCAGATCGACGATCGGAATACGACCAGTTTCCGCGGCGAGCATAAGGTCTGCGATGAAGGCAACCGTATCATCGGTGTGGCCCACTGGAATTGACCCGTCGGAAACCCGGTCTGCCAGAGTTTGATCCGCAAGCTCCTTGTCTCCCTGCCAGCGAAGTGCATCGGCCCGAGACACGACGCCGACCAATGCCCCGTCAGCTTCGACGACCGGATAGATCCGATGCGTTTTCTCCTCGGAGGAGAGGAAGTTGCAGGCTGCTCCGATGGTCATGGAGGCAGGCAAGGTATCGACCTTACGAACCATGATGTCAGCAGCGCGTGTGAATTCAAAGGGGTCGATCCCATATTCGCGCGTGATGTGCTGGCCGCGGCGAGCAATCTTTTCGGTAAGAATCGAGCGACGAAGCAGAAGAACGGTTACGGCATAGGCGGTGACCGTGGCAGCAAGCAAGGGCACGAGAGCGCTGATGTCTCCCGTAATCTCGACCGCGAAGAATGTCCCGGTCAAAGGCGCCCGCATGGTCCCACCAATCATCGCTGCCATACCGAGGAGCGCCCAGAAACCTGGATCTCCGGGAAAGACAAGGCCAACCAGCCAGCCGAGAGCGCCACCCAGAATGAGAAGTGGTGCAAGGACACCACCGGAAGTTCCAGATGACAACGCGACCAGCCAGATTGTCGCCTTCACAAGAAGGATAGCAAGGACGGCATTCGCAGCGATATGGTTGGAGAGAAGATCTGAGATGATGTCGTAGCCGACGCCAAGCGCACGCGGTTCCAGGAGGCCACCCAATCCAACGATCAAGCCGCCGATGGCTGGCCACCACATCCAATGAATTGGGAGTTTTTCGAAGGCATCCTCGATCTTGTAGAGCAGCGTCGTCAGCACGCCGGACTGAAGGCCCGAGATGATGCCCATCGCCGCGCACAGAAAAATACCCCACCAGGGAAGATGAGCGTGGAAATTCGTCGGAAAAAGTGGACCTGGATCAAAAAGGAAGGGCCGCCAGCAGATCGCGACGCATGCCGCGACGGCCACCGGAATGAAGCTTCGCGGCTTCCATTCAAACAACAGCAATTCCACCGCGAGCATCAAAGCGGCAATAGGCGAGCCGAAAATTGCCGTCATGCCGGCTGCGGCACCAGCGACCAGCAGCGTTTTACGTTCAGCCGCACTCATATGGAAGAATTGGGCAAATAAAGAACCGATAGCGCCACCCGTCATGATGATTGGGCCCTCAGCGCCGAACGGTCCGCCAGCTCCGATCGAAATCGCTGAGGACAGCGGCTTTAGGAGCGCAACCTTGGGCGACATCCGGCTGCCACCAATCAAGATGGCCTCTATCGCTTCGGGAATACCGTGGCCGCGGATTTTTTCAGAACCAAAGCGTGCCATCAAGCCTATGATTAGCCCGCCGATCACGGGTGCAGAGACCATCCAGAGCGACCGTGGAGCATTTGCCAGGGATGATGGCTCAGTGCTGAAGTGCCCAAACCACACGACGCTTGTCACAAGTGCGATCAGATTGACGAGCACCCACGCAGCCAACGCTCCTCCTGTACCGACGATGATCGCCATGCCGATCAACAGAAGAACGCGCTTGTCCGTTGTGAAGTCACCGGCTTCCCGCCGGGCAAGCCCACCGGTGAAATCATGTTGGCGATGCGGCGGTCTCGTTTCAGGGTTTATCAACGCGAATTCTCCCGGTCCGGCTGCACTTCAGCGCGTCACATTTCCTTATCGAGGCGCAGATATATCGTGCTACGATATAAATCAATGATTTTGTTGGTCGTGGATTCTCGTCGCCATGATAAAAAAAGGCTGGGAAAGCTTTTCGCCGGAAGCCATTGATGTCCGAGCCTTCACCCGGGACCGACTAGAGTAGATCAGGGGACGGGAGGTGCCGGATGAGTTCAACGAAACGGAGAGATGGTGGGAAGTGAATAGAGACACCCTGAGCGAAAGTGACTATGAGGCGCTCGCCAACCTGCGTTTCACACTGCGAAAGTTTATGAATTTCAGCACATGCGCTGCCCAGGACGAAGGCCTCCCAGTCCAGCAGCACCAGGCATTGCTTGTAATCAAGGGACATACTTTAGATGACCCTATGACGATTGGAGTGCTGGCGAGCCGGCTACTGATTGCGCCGCACTCGGCAACTGAGCTTGTAGGTCGCCTGAGCGCCGCCGGTCTGGTGACCCGAAATTCCGACCCCACGGACAAGCGACGACAGACATTGGAGTTAACGGAAAAGGCCGACGCGGTGCTGCTGCGGTTAAGTGCAGCTCATCTCAAGGAGGTGCGCGACATGGCCCCCGAACTCATAACGATTCTTCAGCGTCTGCAAAACGACTTTAAATGAGGTCCCAATGGGCGTGGTGCGGAAACCCAACGTTGCACCGACCATAATTTGGGATAGGGCAGCACGTGGCAGAATGCTGGTGAGGTGGAAATTCGATCTGTCGCCAACGCCACTTTCTGATTGTCAGAAGCGCCGAACAGTTCCTTTTTAAATTCAGGTTTGTTTCCGAGAGCTGGTCCCTGTGACGGCCAGACTGCACGCAAGATCGGATATTAGGTCCTGCTCGGCTTCCAGGCCAATCGAAACTCGCAGCAGGCTGTCATTGATCCCTGCAGCCAGACGGGCTTCCTCACCCATTCCGGCGTGGGTCATGGTCGTTGGATGGGCGATCAGACTTTCCACGCCGCCGAGCGACTCGGCGAGAGTGAAGACTTTTAATGCAGTGACGAAGCTGCGCACCGCCTCCAAGCCTCCCTCCAGTTCAAAACTCAGCATGGCACCGAAACCTTTTTGCTGACGCAGCGCGAGCTCCCTGCCGGGATGGGTGTCCAGTCCGGGGTAGTGGACCACCCGGACCTCAGGCCGCCGATCGAGAAATGCCGCCACTGCAGCGGCGGTCTTTTGCTGTTGTTCGATCCGCGGGAAGAGGGTTCTGATTCCACGTAGGGTTAGGTAGGAATCAAAGGGCGAGCCTGTGACGCCGATGAGGTTCGCCCAAGCTTTAAGTTCTTCTACATCGCGGGAATTGGCCGCAATTACTGCGCCGCCCACGACGTCGGAGTGACCATTCAGATACTTTGTTGTAGAATGAACGACGAAATCGGCTCCCAGCGCAATGGGCTGTTGCAGCGCAGGCGACAGGAAGGTGTTGTCAACGACAAGACGGGCGTTGGCGGACTTCGCGCGCTCCGCAATAGCTTTGATATCAACCACCCGCATGAGCGGATTACTTGGTGTTTCAACCATCACCAGTGAAACACGCCGTTGCAGGGCTGCATCAAACATGGCCGTGTCCTGCTGATCGACGAACTCTACTTCGAAATGACCTCGGTCGCACAGAGCCCGGAGCAGTCGGTATGTTCCGCCGTAACAGTCGTGTGGCGCAATGACGCGATCGCCGGGTTTTAAAAGACTGAGAATCAGATTCACGGCCGCCATTCCCGATGATGTCACCACGGCTCCCGCTCCGCCCTCAAGCTTTGCTAGTGGTATTGTCACATAAACGCAGCGTCAGTGAATTGGGCATAGAGACGGGGGATGAAGAGCCCTGCCGTCAGCTACAAGCGCCACCGTTTCCCGCATCAGATCATCTCGAATGCGGTCTGGCTGTATTTCAGGTTTCCGCTGAGCTTACGCCTTGTCGAGGAAATGCTGTTGGAGCGCGGAATTGTCGTCTCGTATGAAACGATCCGGCGATGGGGTCGGAAATTCGGGCCGGCCTACGCAAAACAGCTTCGTCGCAGGCGACCTTCGCGCCAGGATGTCTGGCATCTGGACGAGGTGGTGATTTCCATCGCCGGCAGAAAGCACTGGCTTTGGCGTGCCGTTGATCAAGATGGCTATGTTCTCGACGAGATTGTTCAGAGCCGACGCGATACGAAGGCTGCCAAGCGACTGCTTATAAGTCTACTGAAGAAAGCAGGTATGCCGCCCAAGCGGATCATCACCGACAAGCTCCGCTCGTATGGCGCAGCCAAGCGTGAGGTTATGCCGGCTGTCGAGCACCGATCCCACAAGGGGCTCAACAATCGAGCGGAAAACTCCCATCTGCCACTGCGGAAACGGGAGAGGACGATGCAAGGTTTCCGATCAACGGGAAGTCTGCAGCGCTTCATCTCCATCTTCTCCGCGCTTCGAAATCTCTTCGTCACCCCACGTCACAAACGATCCGCACTGGCCACCCACATTCATCGCATCCGCGCAATGGCGCACTGGAAGGCTGTCACCGGTGCGGCGGCTTGATAGCAGGCTGCCTGCGACAAAGACCGCTCAACGCTCGATAACGTGACAACTCCCACCAACATCCTGTAGGATCACCGGCATGGTCGCGTCTTTTGTCTTATCGGTGATCCAGTGGCTGGTCGGGCGTCCCCACATTGCCTATACCGCGCGGTGTCCTGCTTGCGCTCTCCGAGTCCATCCCGATCATTGGCGTGGTTGCTCCGGGCACGGTGCCATCCTTGTCCTCAGCGCGCTCGTGCCGAGCGGTGTTCTAGTCCTCTGGCCCTTGTTGGCCGCAGCAATTCTTGGCGCGATCTTCGGGGACGGATTGTCCTTCTGGCTCGGTCACCGGTACCATCGTCAAATCCTCGCCATCTGGCCGCTCAACCGCTATCCGGAACTTATCGAGCGTAGCGAAGCCTTCATTGTCAAGTTCTGCACCTCTCCTGCCTTAGCCGCGCTGTCAATACACTTCGATTGGACCGAATCAACCTTTGGGGAACATTCTATCTAGCCCAGGGTTTCCATGCGAAGGAGACCAACATGCAAATCCCCCCACCGACTCATGAACTTGGAGATATGCAGCGTACGATGGAGTGCGAAGAGCTTGTCCACCCCCTTGTGGACGCGATCATATCTGGAGCCGCATCATCCGGTTGGACCGTAGAGGAGGCGCTGATGGCTGTCGAGGAAGTAGTGAAGGATATCAGGACGAACAGACCCAGCGGGCAGACAGATAGGGAAGGCGCCTAACTTACTGTGCCTAACGTTGTGGGGCAGATTCTATGTGCATCCTTTTCCGTCTTACGCGTTGCCAGACATCTGTATGTGGAGCAAATGAATCATGAGCGGCAGAAGTGAAAAACCGAGTAAGCGGGCCCTTTCGAGGGGTAAAAACGAGATCGACGAATATTTCGCGGAATTAAAGAGCGCGGAGTTTGATAACCACGATGCCCCTGAGCCGATTCAAGGTAAGGCGGGCCTCTCCGATATCGAAGAAATTCGCCGGCTCATGGCTTACGTAGCCCATCTCCGAGAAAGAGTTTCGGAGCTTCAAAAACCCGCGATCTCCTCGTCCGCGAAACAGCTGCGCAATTCTATCAATGCGCTCATTGGCTTCACAGGCACGATCGGAGTGGTTATTGTTTTCGGTATTATCGCCAGACGTCTTTCGAGATAGACGTAAACTGGTATCTGCAAAAACGAGAATAAATGCCGCAGGACCAGCTGCGGCAAATAGATTCATTTTTCTTCCTGTCGTGCCCCTGAACAGTTCCGTGCTGACAGAAGCCAACGCCTCGTGAAAGAGTTTAGAACTGGGCAACCGAATACGCGCGAGCCGCGATTTTTTCATAGTCATCCAATATTACTTCATGTCCCGCGACGAGGCTCGCCGCAATACGCAATAGAGCTTTCAGATGCTTCTTCCCTCCGTAGCCAACGATCGGCGCAGCAGGCTTCATTGGCGTATTCAAAATCCCCGGAAGTAGTTGCCGCAGTTCAGCGAAGTTCGCGAAGTGCTCGTCATTTTGTCCGTCCAAAAGCAGGGTTTCGGTTGGCGCACCCTGAGCAAGGATTACTTGATGCCCATCGAGTAAAATATGGAAGTATTCGACAGCGTTTATCCCCTCAGGTAGAGCTGGGGCAATGGATGCCCCATTTACGAGGTCCATCACCCGGATCAAAACCCCGTCAACAAGCAAAGCATGCCCCGGCGATAAATAAAGGTCGCTATGAGGCACTTGTCCGTCCAAGGCATGTCGTCGGATTCGAATTGGCATCACGTTTTCGGCCGCGGAATAACGGGTGGGCTTGTAGGTTCGACGACCAATCCACCGGACGGGCATCGCTTCCCCATTCACCGTCGTTATCAAGTCCCCGATGGAAAGCTCTTCGACGTTTACTTCGCCGGCCGGCGTGGAGAGGGTGGTCCCGCGCAGAAAGCAATTTGACCCGTGTTGTCCTTTTCCCTCATGCTTGCCCCAGTTTCTCCCCATGCTGTTGGCGTTTGAAGGTGATAGAATCGAGCCTGCCGCGGTTGTTACTGCGGCAACCCTGGCGCCCGCGGCTGCAGCAATGCCCAAGAAATGGCGCCGTGCCAGCTGCGTCTTGAGTGAGCGATCACTGGGAGTGGGCATTTTTTTCTCCATCGTTGATGTTGGAGAACGATAGATGCCTTACGTCCAGAATAGAGCCTGTTAAAAGTGCGTATGTTTATCATCCGACCGAGCGATTAGATGAACCGTTGGGCGATATCGCAAATTTGGACATCCAAAAGGTGGCTTGATGTGAAGGACCAAAGTCCATCGTGGGCTTGCAAAGGTCCTATGTATCAACTACGCCGGAACCGATTGGTAAATCACCGGTTCAACCTTCGCCGTGGATTGCATAGACACGGCGGCATGGCCACCCCCAGTTAGACCCGTCGTGCTTTTCGAGCGGCGGGTCATCCTGTCTCATAAAGCTAAAGAGATTTCGTAAAAATGCGTCCCTCTCACGTAACGTCACCGGGCCCGTAATAGACTTTTGTCCAGACAACGGACCATTCATCCGAGCCGCCTTCATCATAGACGTAGCGGCCATCCCCGGAGAGCTCTTCGCGCCAAGGATCCATGGTCAACCATGCCGGCGGGGCTATTCCGGGTAACTTCAACAACTGAAGAACGTCGTGAAGCTCCGGCAGCGTTGTGACCTTTTGTACGTCCTGCAAACCGCTAGCTCTGATTGTCCAGGCATAATGCGTCATCGTGCGGTTTCCTTCCAGTCGGATCGACGCGGTGATGGAGTATTGGCCCTACCTTGGATGAAGAAGCCTCCACTGTTTCTGGCCTGCCGAGACGCGACACGCCAACCGCTCGCCCTTACGTTCCTAGAGGCAACCGCCTTCGCGTCCATACGTGGACGGTCTGGGCCCGAATGATTCTCAATTACGAAAACGTAATGCATGATCAAACGACCTTGCCGATCGGCTCCATGGTTTCCACCAGCCTCTCAAGCGCGCAACCTCGGTCATTCAAAATATCGAGGAGGGCTCCGATCTGCACCGGGCGAAGCAAAACCCTATAGACAATCGTATACTGCGGAAGCTTTCGAGTGGGATCTTCGAGGAGGAAGAGACGATGACGACGCGCTTCTTCATAGGCCCGAGCTTCGTCCGACACATAGGACAAGGAACTCCCAGCTCCTAAGGTGTAAGCGTAAATCGTAAATCCGTCGGGCATTTCAGACCTCGTGATACCTAACCTTCTTTTTTCAGCGCTGGCGCTGATCGCGAGACACCCCTACTGTCAATATAACTCTTGAGGAGCATCCCTCCATCCGGCTTCGGCCCTCTAACAAGCCAAGACCTTTGGAATGAATTTCAAGGCAAAGGTCCTAGCGAGGTTGCAAACAACGAGTTTTTGCCCCAAATTTGTTTAAACGACAGGTCCTTTTGTTATCGCGCGAGATTCACCCCCACCACAAAACGGCTCATGCCTGGACGAGATAGAGAACAGGTTGGGATGGGGGTAAAACGATCAGGTCCCGTTGACGATCTGCGCGGTCAAATTCAGAGTATACAGCGCTATGGTACGCATGCCTGCGTGCTTTCAGGTGATGGGCGCTAGATAGCTTCGCTCGGAAGGAGTCCCACATGACGACGGGCCGAAAATTTGTCCAGTCTCAACTCGGCATTCTCTTGAGCGTATTCCTTGCGGCAACGCCCTACACAGTGAAGGTTTCGGGTTTTACCCTTGAGCTTGCCCCCCATTCTGTTTTTGCAAAAGATGGCAATAACGGAAATGGAAATGGCGGCGGCAATGGAAACGGTGGGGGCAACGGGAACGGCGGCGGCAATGGCAATCAGGGCGCGGGCAAAAGCGAGACCCGGGGAAACTCCCAAGGCGCGAAGGGTCAGGGTTCGCAAGGCAAGACCGGTTCTGCAGGACTATCTGTTCGCCATAGCGACGGGATCAGCGAGGTCGTGCGCAATGGCCGATATATCATGAAGGATTCCAAAGGGCGCACTATCGTGAACCGGCAGGCCACCCTCGCAGATGAGATTCGTCTGAGATTTCTGCATTAAAACTGATGGCGTGCGTCTCGAAGACATTCGGCGGCCCTGAACTCGGGGATTTGCAGCAAGTTGGATTACTGTTTGCCGGTCGCGCCTTCAAGTTTTGACTGGAGAAATGCCATTGGCTCCTTGATCGTGATCGGCCCTCCAGACGTTAGAATCCGCGTGAGTTTGTGCTCATCTGCCGGATAAATGACAATCAGCTGATTAACGTTCACGTATATTTTTTCATCGGTATCAGATGTCAGCTCAAGCCACATGGCAGCGCTCCTAGGTCGTCTCGTTGAAACCACTTTTGACGCGGCCCCTGGACTACGCGAGGTCGAGCTGTGAATGGTGCACGCTATTTGTTCTGCTCGAAGTGAGGGCTGCCAACCGGCAAGACCACCGTTACCTGTCGTTTAGGCGGTCCGGCCATGCTCGTGGAGAGCACTGCCAGGGTCAGTCCGGCCATCACAAGAAAAATAACGAAGAAAACCCCGCCTAGTGAGGAACTGGACTTTGGCGTGTGTTGATATGACATTTGTTGATCTCAGTGAGGGGCGGGGGGCAGGCGTGACGAAGCAGGGCGGCACGTCGCGTACCGCCCTGCCAAAATTTAGGCGAACCCAATAAACGACAGGATTGCGCCGATGATTACAATTGCTCCAACGAGCCAGATCAAACTGTTCATTGCATATCTCCTTCACGGCGATCATGTCACCGGACCGGTTACCGTTACTGGATCACCTGGACAACAGTCCGTGTCTGTGGGTCGACGATGACACGCTGCTCATTGACGATCGTGTAGGAATAACGGGGATCCTCCGCGATCGGCATCAGAACCACCTCTTGCGGTAATGGCTTCCCGACGACGATAGGCTGTTCGAGGACAACTGAACGCTGTACAGGCTGCTGTCGAACGTAGGTGACAACACGTTCCGGTGGGGGATCAATGACAGCGCCCGCGATCGCGCCGGCGACGCCACCAACTGCAGCGCCCACGGGACCGCCGACGATTGCGCCAGTGATCGCACCACCAGCCGCCCCGGTAACTGCGCCGTCTTCTGCAACAGCGGCGCCGCCGAGCAGCATTGTGGCGAGGGCTGATGCGAGAATGAGTTTCGTTTTCATAACAGGCTCCTTTTTCCGTTTACAGCAGCACAACGTCATCCTTGGAAAGCTGTTCCCGCCTAGGGCTACAGTCCGGCTTCTATGAGACGAACGCCAGAAAATGGTAGGGCTAAAGTCCTGTATCGACACAGTAAACGTCGGTCCCAAATCATCCTGGGGAACAAATTCCGGTGCGTTCTATTCACGGTGGATTGAACATAGGAGCCGACGATGGACACAAGTTTGCATGAAGCCCGCTGGCTTTTGATACCGATCGTGGGACTGATCTTTGCAATGCTAGCGACTGGTCTGCTGGCAGGTTGAACCGCAGCTCCCTAGACGAGAGTGCGATTGCGGAGGACCATCGCAGCTTCCGTTCTGTTGCTGGTGCCGAGTTTTGCAAAAATATGGGTCATATGCTGTTTGATTGTCTTCTCGTGGACGCCGAGCCGGAGCGCTATCCGCTTGTTGCTGAGCCCTTCCGCAACTAGGTCCAGGACCTCGTGCTCGCGGCTCGTCAATTCGTTGATCGGATTGGGCTGCTTTGCCAAGGCGGCGGCCGATGCCATGTTGGAGAGCAGCCGCGCTGACAGGGTCGGGGATACATATGTCTCCCCGGCAGCGACCGATTTGACTATGTCCGCCAGCACCCGTGATCCGACGCCCTTTAAAACATAGGCCTTCGCCCCCTTGTCCAGGGCGCTCATGACGTCGTCGCTTGTTTCCGAGACTGTCAGCATCATTATCTTTTGCTCGGAGTTGATTTCCAGGATAGGCAGGATCGCATTCAGCCCACCGCCTGGC
Source organism: Rhizobium sp. Root1334 (assembly GCF_001426665.1). GTDB lineage: Bacteria > Pseudomonadota > Alphaproteobacteria > Rhizobiales > Rhizobiaceae > Pararhizobium. The sequence continues at coordinate 32,233 of NZ_LMEY01000010.1, forward strand.
ATCGAAATATCCATGAGCAGGATGTCGGGCTTCAGGGCGGCGCATATCTCAAGCGCGTCCTCCCTTGTTGAGCCTTCACCAACTATTTTGAAACCTTGGACTTCCGAAAGAATTCGCATGACGCCTTCACGGAAAAGCGGGTGATCGTCGATGACCGCAATTGTTATCTCTGCCATCACGAGGGCTCCATTTCATCTAGGTTTAAGGACATGCACAACTCGGTTCCCCGGTCAGATGTCTTCAATTCAAATGTTCCCCCAAGGCTTTCAACCCGTTCTCGCAGGCCCGACAAGCCAAGGCTGGACGTTTTCATTTTGGTTGGGTCAAAACCTGGACCGCGATCGCCGGCTTTAACAGAGACAGTTTTTCCCTCGTAGGTCTGGATGACATATTGCCCCGCGCCTCCGCCATGACGATAGCCGTTGTTGAGCGCCTCCTGCAGAAACCGGAACACGCAGATTTTCGCTGAGATCGAGAGTTGGGGAGATGTCGGAGATAGGGACAGCTCGACATGCGTGCCTGTGCGCTCACTATGGGCTTTGAGCGCGCGTTGAATAACTTCCCGAAGGTTGGCGCCTTCTATCTGCGGAAGCACGAGACCGCTGCAGATCGTCCGGATTTCTTGCATCGCATCATCCAAACTGGATTTGATCGATGTGATTTCCGAGTCCCGCACCGTCCGCGAAGTTCGGGGATTGCTGATAGCCTCGCTGTCCACCTTCAGTGCTGCCAGGGCGACAAGCTGTGCCGGTCCATCATGAAGTTCCGCCCCCAGGCGTCGCAGATACCGTTCATTGAGGGCTGTTGTGCGCTCGCTCGCCCGCTGGAGCTTCGCACTCAATTCGCCGTTTTGCGACAGAAGTTCAGACAGCTCTTGAATGCGACGCTTCAGCGCCTTGTCCTGACTGTCGATGATCTTGCTGCCTCTAAACACGAGGGCCGACAGAATTGCGAAAAAAGACATCGTGAATGCTATGACAGCGAGCCAGCTCTGCAAGCGGGCGTGGTTCAGACTTTGCTGAAGGTCGATGGCGATTTCATAAAACTCCAGGACGCCGACGACCTCACCCGACCAAGGCTGGAGGACCGGATTGTAAATTTCGAGCACCGGCAGGCCGCTATCGCGCACGGTCTCACTGCCTACATCGTCGGCGTGGTCGAATTCGGCAACCATCGTTCCTGTTAATGCCGTCTGCAGTCCATCGCTGATCGGTAGTTTTCGTCCGATCAGAGCTTTTTCGTTTGAATATAGAATAGTGCCATCGGGACGCCACAGACGAAACGACAATAGCCGTTTTCCCAGTGTGCCCTGGCCCAAAGTCTCGTCGAGTGCTCGTTGCACCGATTCGCTGAGGTCGTTGTTGGTTTGCATGTCTGGTAAGAGGGGCGCAATGACACTGTCGACGTATAGAGCGGTCGCAGCCCCGGTATTCCTGGTGACTGCAGCTTCAATCAGACTGGTAACGAACGCTCCGACTATGATCGTCGCCCCGAGAGACACCAAACCTCCGATGAGGAGAAACTGTTGGGCCAGACTGGGGGTATTCCAGCGGTAACGCTCCGCGAACAACCGCATGATCGATTCAGCTCCCAAACGCACGATGTTACTCCGGCGCGCTATCAATCGTCACAAAGTAAGGCGTCGAGGCTATTCGTCAATAACGCAGGACCGACAGAAAAAGTATACGTCGCAACGTCGAAGGGGGAATTGCTGAGCCGAAGCTGCCGTCTTAAACCTTGTGTAACGTTTCCGGGTCGCTCCAGGTAGACGATCTGGACTTTCAGCGCGTTAAAGACGGCTGCATATCCGCCAGGTCATCGCTTTTGAACACACACCCTTCCTGGGACTGGAATCCGCTGACACTTTCGTGTCAGCCGGACCTGGAGCACCGCCGAGCTCGATCCCTGGACTAATGTCGCCGCCCGCATACGACCAAAGCCTAAGGCGCGCGGGTTGGATATCGGCCAATATAACCCCGAATGGCAAAAAAACCGGAGCAAGTCATGCTGATGAAAGCCGATCCGTCCTGGTGTCTCTTCCTTGAGCGCATCCATCCAACGTCCCTCGATGAGGAGTTTACTGCGATCGAATTCGAACTGGCTTTTGCCATCAACATCCGGACGGCCCTGCGGCTGGTGGAAGCCACGCCTGCCTGTCGCCGTTTTGCCGATGTCGCGATAAGCAACGCGGTCAACTATAGCTGTTTACGGTACAGCAGGAGAAGTACCGGGGTTCTGGCCGATGCCCAACGCGCAATCGACGAGGCGTTGTGGCGCTTCATAACGGAGCTGGGCAGTTGTAAAGTGAAGGCGAAGGCCAACCCGGAACGCACCTCTGTCTACTCGACCCAGAAAACCTATCGCCGGCATGCAAAGCCTGCGATTTTGCGACCGAGAAGCCCTGTCGCCGTCCTGGCCGGGTGAACAGTTCTAAAACCGAAGGACGCCCGGTCTGCCCCGCCACAAAGCCTGCATCCCGTAACTGCAACACATTAACGTATAGCAAGGCGGGTTTCGGTCTTTTCGTGCTCGTGGAGCTGATCCATGCTCGGGCGATTCGGCAAAAGGAGCCTGGTTCGCTACGCGGCCTTTACTGAGAATGACGACCTCGTCGCAGAACGAGATCGTGCTACGGTGGTGGCTGATCACGATGGTGGTGCGGCGGCCGGCCCTTGATCTTAGGGCCATAGGTGATGTTTTCCAGAATGGTCCCATCCACCAGTTCGCGATCCTGGCTGGCAAGGGCAATCTGGCGCCGCCACTTCGTGGGATCGATTCTGTCCAGCGGTATCCCGTCAACGAGAATATGTCCCTGATCGGGCTCAACAAACCGACACAGAAGATTGACGATCGTCGTTTTCCCGGCACCTGATCGACTGATGATCGCAGTCGAGCAACCCGGGCGGATTTCAAACGTGGCGGCACGCAGCACGACCGGTCGCTCGCCTGAGCCGGGATATTTGAAGGTTACGTGGTCGAATTTGATCTGTTGGTGTAAGCCCCGGGCCGACTCGTCCCTGCCGGCGGCGGCGGCTTGTCGGAGGCATCCAACAGCCATCAGACCTCTTCAAGAGAGCCGCTCCAACCCTGCATTTGGCTCCACGCCAGATGCATGGCACGCATGTGCGGCTGCAACCGGTAGAGCAGAGCGACGAAAGCCACGATGACCGGAACGCTCACCTCCAACAGCCATCACGACCGCCGCCAGAAGGAGAGCTGAGTGCAGCAGCAGAAAAATGTGCGTATAGCACCACCGTGACGGCAATGGCCCGAAGCCCATCCAACTGCCGGTCCCGTGTATTCGGCATAGACACCCCTCGGCGATCAGCCTTTATCAGACGCTCTCCTCGATAGTGCCCACTCGCCAGTGCCGTTCTGGCCGCTCATTGGATTTCCCGTCTTCTGTGTCGTGGAGACATGTAAAGCGTTGAGGCGGACCCTGAGACTGTCGGGCGAATTCGGCCGAACTTTGTCCCGAGCAGCTTGATCAGCGTCTGGTCACATTAGTTTCTAGTTCGCAGTATCCAGTTCGGCATGGGGCGCCGGCTCCGGAAGTGTGTCGCGGATTTGATCGATCTTGCCAAACTCGGGTCCGACACCGAGGATATCCTTGGCCCTATCCAGAGCGTAGTCGGTTACAACACCGTCCTTCGTGAAGCTGGCGAGCGCGTCGCGCAATGCCTCGTCGCTCAAGGCCGGATTAGTCGGAACAACGTCGGTGCCATTCTCGGCTTCAAACTCCGCATAGGCGATTGCATAGGCTGAAACCGCCGCCATGCGAGGATCATTCGAATTCAGATATGCATGATAGTTGCGGTTGAGCGAGTTTATTCCGGCAGTGTTGGAGTGGGCCGCCTTCACGTTGACCGTCTTTACCGATTTTTCCGCCTCGATTGCTTTGTCGGATTTCTTTCCGGATGTGAAAAGCGACTTCAGCGTCGGATTGCGGTCGGTGCGGTCAGCCTTTCCTTTTTTATCTGAGCGGGCGTCACCCGATTTACCGTGGTCGGAGCTCGCGCTACTGCCGCGGCCTCCTCCGTTGCCGTTGCCACGTCCGCCTCCGCCGTCGTTACCGTTGCCATCTTTTGCGTAGGCTACGCCTGTGATGCCAAATGTAGCGACTGCGGCTGGGGCCAGCGAGATGGTCAACGCGACGACGCTACGGCCGATTATTTTCGTGATAGACATAAGTCTCTCCATTCAGCTTTCGCGACCCACTCTGTAAGGACGGGTCACCTTCAGTGTGAGACTAGTTGGTGCGGGGGATCGGTTCTACCGGCCCCAGACCATTACTGTTGTGTCTAGGACCTAGGTCTGGTCGATTTTCCACAAAGGTCCGGCACGCATCCAAAGGAAAAGGCGCGCCACTGATCATCCACCGGGGCACCGGTGCTTTCGATGCGCACCCGGAAGAGATTGCCCCCCGCATTTGTCCTCCGCGCATCGCCACGATACTTCGGTTACATCACCGGCGAAGTGTTGCCAGTCGTCGACGGTTACTGAACGGCATTGCCAACCATCGTCATTATGGTCTGATACAGCTCTTTTTCGGCCTGTCCGAGCGTCAATGTCGCCCGATCGCAACAGCAATAGGAGAGGGCTCCAAGCGCGTCTCCCAGAAACCGGCAACGGCGATGGTGTCGCGCCGGCGACGGGGCTAGGGCCGTTAGGGATTTGCCGCTGAAGCTACGTCGTTCCTATTTGCTGAAGAACGATGCGCAATGAGCTTTGTCCGTCTCGCCATCAGCGAAGGAAATGACCAGTGGGGGGTCGATGATGGCTAATCCTGGGCCATGGGGCGGAGCAGCGGCGTCACGCGACGGATTTGTCACCCAGCGGTTCTGGTGCTCGGCCTCCCGTGTCCGGACCTTGAGGAAGGGCTGCTATAACCTTGCGTCTTTTCGCGGGGGGTGACGGCGGCGATCCCAGCCACACTGGCTTGACGCTGTCAGCATCGATCGTGAGTCAAACACGCGGACAAGAGGTCCGCCGTCAGTTCTGCCGGAGAATGCCAGCGTCACGCGCAGCGAATTCAAATGCAGCGCGGGCTTCGGCGTTCGTGTTTGTTCCCGCCAGAGCACCCAGGCACGCGCGCCGGGCATTGGCATGGCTGGCTCCTTTGCCCTCCGGCCATTGCGACAACAGGTAGGCGAGAGCCTGGCGCGGATTTCGGACGACGTCAAAATGATCCTCGCACTCTTTTTTTACCTCGACGTTTGCATCCCAAATCGTTGTGTTCATAAAACACTCCTTTATCCAGTTGCTTCCAGCATAGTTAGCTCGGCGCCTCACGAGACTCGTAGAGCGTGTTTCATCGTCGCCATGAACGCCGGTTTCGGATTCCGGAGACATCGTCCGTTACATGGACAAATGCAAATCGGTAGACGCTTTGAGACTGCCGGCCTTTTGGATTGATACCAGGTCCACGATGCGAACCCTGACTTCTAGGTTTCAGGGAGATGTCGCTCACGCCTCAAAGAAGTTTGCAGAGAAGGTACCCCGACAATTGACGACCGTGTTAGAAGGGTCGAACGTTCGATTTGGCCATCATAATATGGCTGGGGCGCCATGTTCATTGGATCTTCCGGATCCAGACCTCCGGCAAAGCCGAGGCGCAATCTCATAAGTACTTCTTGCATGGCCTGCACCGTCTCGACCGACTCCCACCCTTTTCTTGTCGCTTCGGCGATGATCTCCTGCATAATGCGTTCTATGCACTCCTGAAATTGCAGGTCACGATCCGGATGGTTTTCGCATAGTTTCGGGGCTTCGATATGCATGTGTTCCTCCTTGAATTCTAAGGGGTCAATCCTGTTCCCTCGCCGACTGGGTAAAATACCTTTGGTGGACGGTGCCCGTCCTGCAGCGCAGGTTACGGACACCGAGCATTCCGTTCCATCTCAAGGGAATGTTTCGCGGTTGCCTCCGGTAAAATGCCTCCCTAATTCTGGGCTACGGGACGCACAAGCGGCGTGACGCGACGGACTGTCACCCGGCGGTTCTGTTGTTCGGCTTCCTCTGTGCGGACCTTGAGGAAGCGCTCGCCATAACCTTGCGTCACCAGGTTTTCAGCCGGGATGTCGTAGACTTCGGTCAGCAGAGAGGCGACCGATTCGGCACGTTCGTCCGAGAGTACAAGGTTCGGCTCGTTGCCACCGACCGCATCGGTATGACCTTCGATGAAAAAGGTTTCACCGGGATCTTTCTTGATCACCTGCAGCATCGCGTCTGCAACTTTCCGCAGGGTGTTCGCCTGCGACATTGGCACTTCGGCGCTGCCCGTGGCAAAGGTGATTGTATCAAGATCGATACGACGCACTTTGTCACGGATACGGGCGGAGTTTCTCACCTCATCGATCGAGTAAGTGCGCTCGACTTGTTCCACCGGCGGCTCCGCAAGGAAGTCATAGTAGTCACGATCGGGCTCGCTCGACGTGTCGATGATGTAGTCGCGAACCGGCACGCGCAGGCGCATCGGGGGCAGGTCCAGGCCGACATCGTAAAGTGGCGGACGTGGATCGTTGTCGGTCTCGGGCGCATAGATCATCAGATACTCGCGTCCGTCCTGATCGATGCGTGAACGCTGCATGATATCGCCGTAGCGATTATAGATCGTCACGATGCGAATACCGTTTGGCCGTTGGATGACCTCGCGGGACCGCCCGCGTGAGAGTTCTTCATAATAGGTTTCCCGGGCGTTGAGGCGTAGGCGCGGACGGTCGTCGCCCCGCACGATGATCTGGTCGCCAAAATCGAGAACCACCCTGTTGTCGCGGCTGTCGTTAATCCGCGGCGGGCGGCCGTCGTTGCCGGTAAAGGCATCAATCAAGTCTTTTGCGTTGAATTCCGGAACGCCATCGACACGGCGACCTTCTTCCTTGATGTTTCCGTCCAATTCCTCGCGGCTTGGACTACGGTCATTGAGGCGCGACTGAGCTTCCTCATCCGATTTCGGAACCTCGACATTCTCTTCCTCTGCGCGGGCTCGCTCACGCTGCTTGCGGCGCGTTTCGCGGGCATCGCCGTCGGCGTTGTCGGCATCCTTGTCGCTGTCGAGAACAGCGGCACCGTTGTCGACGGGCAGCACAATCGTATCGTCGGAAGCTGCGGGATCGCGGGCAACTTTCTGCTTTTCTTCATTGCTGCGCGGATCGACGAGGTCCGGGATAGGCTTGGGGCGAGTCTCAGTCGCATCGGCATCAATTGCCGGGCGCAGATCGCCTTCAGCCACCGGCTGCTGTCCGTCTTCTTGTTTGGCCGGGGCTTTCTGCTCGGCGCGAATACGGCGGTTTTCTTCGGCAGCCTTCTGAGCAGCCTCCTTCTCACTGGAAGGCTGAGCATCCTTCTGTTGCTGGCCTTCTGCATCCTGGCGCTTCTGGCGCTCGGGACGTGCCGTCGCCCGTTCCTTTGCAGTCTTGGCCGCCTCGTCATCGGCTGCAGGCCGGGGTTCCTCCTGCTGTCGCCGGTCGGTATTTTGAGACTTCGCGCGCTCAGCAGGCGCCTTGGCCTTCTCATCAGCTGCCTTGCCTACGTCGTTCTCGCCGGAGGACTGGATTTCTTCCTGCTGTTGCTGTTCCGCCCGCTCGCGCTTGTTCCGCTCGGCACGGCTCGGTTGTTCTTCTTCAGGCGGCTGTGCTTCCTGCTGCTGCTCGGGCCGCTGGCGCTTTTTGGGCTCAGCGCGGCTCGGCTCACCGTCCTCGGCAGCCGGCTCCTCTTGGGACTGTTCGGCACCTTGCTTGCGCTTCTTGCGCAACAGTTCCTCCGGTGCCTGTTCACCGCCGTCCTTTGAGATGCCGCCTTCCTGCGCGACTTCAAACGGCTTCATCAGGCTGTCTGCTAGAGCAGGCTGGACCCCGACAGACATCATCAGCATCGGAAATGCGACGGTCGCAAAAAGTCTGGATCGAATGGTCATTATATTTCCTTCTTCAGAGGTTTGGTTAAGACCACAGGCCTTCAGCCTTCTTCGTTCGTGATCCTTGAAAATATCCTGCGTTGACAAAGCTCACCCACGATTGGCGGCATCCAACGCTCGCGATCAATCTCGTGGTGACGGGAAACACCCAGGTGTGTCGATAACCGCGCACCGACTTCGAGGCTAAATGTCGGAGAAGACGAGCACCGATTAACGCGTCAGCAGCACGGGGTCCGGAATCTCTTTGTTACGCATTCCACGGCCGGAATTCATTCCCCGGCCGTTCCTCGTCTTTTGCAGATTGATGCTGTTCAATATGGGGAATTGCACAGGCGCCTCGGCCCGTTGTAGGGCTGATAAGTGTTGTCGTAGGCTCGGTAGCTGCGGTAACGATTGGCGCACCACTCCACATGACTGCCTCCGTATCGCACCGGCCGATCTGCAACCGCTCCACCTATAATGGCGCCGGCGGCAAATGCACCCAGCGGAAACCATGCGCCGTTATATCGACGATACCCGCGGCGACGTTCGTAATATCCACGGTGGCCGTTGTAGTAAGCCTCATTCCCACGCCGGTAAAATCCGTCGCGTCTGCGCCAGTCACCATCGCGTCGGCGATATTGTACGACTTCAACATCTTGCCCGAGTTGAGCGATTTGAGTGTACCGAGGTCCCGTAAAAGCTTCTGCGGGCGCGAATGAGGTCGCGAACATTGCGACCGAAAGCGCGAGGGGCGCGATATTCAAACCTAATATTTGCATCGTTTTAGCCTTTCAATATGCCGTTTACTTCACCGCCACTTGAACGACCCACCTCCGCCTATGTTCCGTAAATCCAGCGTCCGGGACCTTTGCGCTTCCGACACAAGACCTTAGTCCGGTGTGGCATCGACCGATGCCCGCTACCTGGTAATCGCCGGGCTCGACCCGAGCCGAAACGAATCCCGCGTTGGTCACGAAAAAAGATCATGGCAGAACTGCATGCCTTCCCTCACGCGCATTAGGCACTAGATTGGATGAGGAGACATGAAAGCGATATGAATGCCCGGCACCGAGGACGATTCAAAGCCAAAACGTGGTCGCGGAGCGCCTGACTCCGGGAAGGCGGATACTCCGCAAACAGGTCCTGATGAAGCCGAAAAGTCGCAGCCCGCGAACGTTGAGGTATCTGCGCAACCAACCGATGCAGTCATCCTTTCCACCGCGAAAGAGGATCTGGGGCCACCCTTTGGACGAAGCCGGCCAGCAGTTCAGCAACTCGCATCTGCACTGCGCCATGATGTTGGGACGATATGGCGGCGCACGACGGCTTGGCTTTTACACGCGTTAAGAAATCTCAAGGAACAATCTCAGAATCTCAATACCTCGCGGCCGGGCCTGAGACGTGAAGTTTTCTTGTCACGCCTTTCGGTACGTCCAGCAAAGATACGGGCTCTGCTTCCCGTAAAACTGTCCTTCAAGAAGCTTTTCAAACGCGTGAGATGGCGCTCCTGGCGCGCTATTTCGACGTTGGTTTTGCTAGGCTTTCTTTTGGTTTCGGCCAGCCTTCTATTCCTGGCGCTGAAGGACGTCCCGTGGCGGGAAATAGCCGATGGAACTCTGAAGCCAACCACCGTGCTCGTGACCGCGGACGGGCAGCCATTAGTGCGGCAGGGTCCTTTCCAGGGACCGCTGGCACGATACGCACAGTTTCCGCCACACCTGGTCGATGCTGTTCTCTCAATTGAGGATCGGCGGTTTCTGGATCATTATGGTATAGATCTAAGGGGCATCTCACGCGCGTTAGTCAGAAATTTCCAGGCCGGTGAGGTCGTGCAAGGCGGCAGCACGATTACCCAGCAACTGATCAAGATCCTTTACCTGGAAAGCGACCGGACACTGAAGCGCAAGATACAGGAGGTGGTTATCGCCTTCTGGCTGGAATGGAAACTGGGCAAACGAGAGATCCTTACCCGATACTTGAATTCTGTTTATCTTGGTGCTGGCGCGACTGGGATGCCTGCTGCCGCACGAATCTATTTCGACAAGGATATCGAAGCCCTCGATATCAGGGAGTCCGCCATGTTGGCAGGTCTTTTGAAGGCACCGAGCCAGCTAAACCCGATCGATAATTTCGACGGCGCCCGGCAACGGACGACAACCGTGCTAGACGCGATGGTGGAAAATGGCAAACTGAAGCCAGATGTGGCCAAGGCGGCGAAGGCCGAATTTGCTGCGCTCCATGTCACCGCTCCGACGCCTCGCGCGGGCAGTTGGTTTGCCGATTGGGTCTCAGGACAGGCGCGTGAAATAGCAGGTCCGTCCCCCGGCTCGATGACGGTCCGGACGACACTGATACCCCGTCTGCAGCAAGCCGCAGAAGCCGCAGTAAAACGCGCCCTTGATGAAGAGGGAGTGACGCGCGGGGTATCGCAGGCCGCGTTGGTCGCAATGACGCCCGATGGAGCAGTTGTCGCGATGGTGGGCGGACGCGACTATAAAGCCAGCCAGTTTAACCGCGCTGTCGCCGCCATGCGGCAGCCAGGGTCTACGTTCAAGCTATTCGTATTCTATGCAGCCTTGAAAAAGGGCTTCACTCTCGGTGATCGGATTGACGATCGCCCAATCGAGATCGATGGCTGGTCGCCGGAAAACTCGAGCGGCAGATATCGTGGCCGCGTAACCCTTGCGGAAGCCTTCGCTCGTTCCCTCAACGCCGCCACCGTTGCCCTAGCACAAGAGGTCGGAATCGATAACGTCGCAGCCGCAGCCAAGGAACTCGGAATTGATGCAGTTCTGGCCAAAGGTCCAGCACTTGCTCTGGGCGCCTCGGAGGTCAATCTGCTTGACCTGACAGGAGCCTACGCATCCGTGCGCGCCGGACGTTCCCCGATTGTACCTTGGGGCGTCATCGATTTTCAGGCGGAAGCGCAGCCGCGCGCTTTCCGTATCGGACCACAGATCAAACCTTCGGTGGATATTTCCCAGTACCAGCAGTACCTGGTCACGTTGCTCCAGTTGGTCGTGGAACGAGGCACGGGACGTGTGGCATCCCCGGGCGTCTTTGCAGCTGGCAAGACAGGCACCAGTCAGAACAATAGGGATGCGTGGTTTGTCGGATTCACGGAGCCACTGGTTGCAGGTGTTTGGGTGGGCAACGACGATGGAGGGCCAATGAAGGGCGTCACCGGTGGCGACCTTCCCGCTCGGATATGGAGGGAATTCATGCAAGTCGGCCTTGCGGAGCCGAGAACAAACCCCGACCTCGGGACGGGTGATATCACCGGCGGAAACGAAGAAGCGCAGTCGTGTAATATTCCCGCCTGCTCACAAAACTATCGCTCGTTCCGCGTTTCAGACTGCAGCTATCAGCCGTATCGAGGACCAAGGCAAATCTGCGAGAAATAACGTTGTGGCGATTACAAATGCACACGCACAATTTCGTCCACCAGCCCACCTTTCGAGATCCGTGGGCACTGGACATGGCGGAAAAATTTGGCCCGTGGAGAGATACGAAGACTCGAACCCCCAAACCTCGTTTTCAACGCCGGAGTAAAAACCGGCCAGGCGGCAGAGCAAAACCAGGCCCCTTTCGGCGCTCGCATGAGACCTCCAAGAGGAGGCGGAAAACGCCGAAGCCATGATGCATGGACAGCACGCGACGTCAACGATGGATCACATGGGCTGCGGCGGTTCTGGTTCGACGCTTGCAGAAGTGGCAGACCGAGTTTGTGTCAAACGCCGTCATCGTGCTGCTTTCGATCTTCCCGAGTTCAAACGCTCACCGAATCCAGGCCACCAGCAGCGCACGGGAAGAAAGGAAGTTCGCGGGCATCACCGTTTCTCACTGGCTCGTGTGATCCGCGCGATCTCAGCCAACACTTCATCAGTCGATGGTGGCGGTTCATTCACGGTGGGGTCAAGGGCGGGTGTAGTGTCCGCACCTAACTTTCGTCGACGCCGTTCTTCCCGAACACCCTCGTACAGCCTACGCATTTCCATCATGTCGATTTCGCGGTGGACCCAAAGTTCCGCCAGCGACAAGAATTCGGCGTCATCCTCGATCGGGCGTCCAGCGATGCCCTCGCTGATGATCAGCTTTTGGATCGTTGACCGACGGCTTTCTATGCTCACGGATACCTCACAGACAAAAAGGCTCGCCCGGGCGGGCCTTGCGCTTCCATTGTACGATAAAGTATCAAGCGATTTTCTTTTATGCACCCTTCGGTTCGCAGAAGCTTCGCCCAGTCGGGTGAGGATTGCATCGGTCGCAAGGTCCTCTTGCAGATTGTCATCGTGCAGCGCGATGGCTTCGGTGTAGCCAACAGCTCTGCCCTAGTTGAAAGTGCCGTAGCGGGCGAACTCGTAGTGCTCAACAGCCTGTGCCGAGGAAATTAGGCCAGCATCGAGCGCGAGCCTTTGTATTCTTCCATGATCTCTTCGCCCTCGGCGATGATGCCCTGAATCGTTTCGCAGGTTTTACCGCCGGCTGCCTTGACGACGATTTCGAACACCTGCTGCCTTGAGGGTGTTGAGGAACAGGTCGTCGAGTGTCTTCTCAGCCATGTGGTTCTCCTGTTGGGTGTTGGTTTCCACTGAGAACTGCCCCGCGTGAAAACCAACAAACGGCGACCGAGGCAGCCAGCGATGAGATGACGGATATCTTGCAGCTCGAAGACGAAAATCAATGACTGCGCTGTTTTTCCGTCTGTGGTGGGAAGACCGTCCAGAACGCTAGAATCGACCTTTGCGGTGGCGCGATGTCGCGCTAAATCGTGCTGCGTTGAGATTCGACCAAGTTCTTCAACATCAGCGGCAAAATTCCGCCCGCCTTCAATGTGTCGACCTCAGCGGCCGTCTCGATCGCCGCGACCGCTTTGAACGTGGTAGCTACACCCCCATATCGTTTAATGACAACGTCGATCGGACAACGCGGCGAGATCAGGCCTGCGTTGGCATGTATTTCGATGAGGTCACCTGACTTCAGAGCGAGTTCATCTGGTCCCAAACCCTCCGGCAGTCTCATTGGAAGAATACCCATGCCGATGAGATTGGATCGGTGAATCCTTTCGAAGCTTACAGCCAAGACCGCGCGTGCGCCGAGGAGGGAGGCTCCCTTGGCTGCCCAATCTCGCGACGATCCCATGCCGTAGCGTTCACCGGCTACAATCACGACGGACTGCTCGCTCTCGGCGTAGCGATTGGCGGCTGACCAGAGCGGGAGGATTTCGCCTGAGGGCGCATGGATCGTCGATCCTGGAGGTATTTCGCCGCCGAGAAGATTTTGAACGGTCCGGTTGGTATACAACCCCCGAACCATCGCTTCCCAGTTGCCACGTCGCGAGGCGTGGACATTAAGATCGGTCGGGACTTCTCCTCGCTCGATGAGATATCGGCCGGTTTCACTCTGAGCCCGGATCGCCCCGGCTGGCGAAATATGGTCCGTCGTAATGTCGTCACCGACAACGATCAGCGGATGCGCATCGTACGTTCCGAGCAAGCTGCCTTTTCCGAAGCCAGCAAACGGTGGCCTGCGGATGTAGGTCGACGTCTCGTCCCATGGAAACAACGTCGTCGCCGGCGCCTCGAGATCGCGCCAGGCCTTGCTGGCTTCCGCTTCATCATAGGCTGGCTTAAAATCCACCGCATCGGACCCAAGCGCTACCGCCTCGTCAATTTCCTGGCTCGTGGGCCACAACATCGACAGGGTCACGGCCTGCCCATCAGCCGTTTGCCCGATCGGGTCGGTTAAAATATTCAGCTCCACAGTTCCCGCTAGCGCGAACGCCACGACAAGTGGAGGCGAAGCAAGGAACCCGGCCTCGATCTGCGGATGTACGCGACCGGGGAAGTTTCTATTTCCCGAGAGGACGGCGACCGGAAGGATTCCACGGTCCTTCATCGCGAGGGCGATCGGCTCGGTCAATGGTCCGGAGTTGCCAATGCAGGTCGTGCACCCATAGCCAACGATCCCAAATCCGACCGCTTCGAGATCCGTCAGCAGCCCAGAACGCCGCAAATATCTTTCTGCAGTCGGTGATCCCGGCGCGAGGGACGTTTTCACCCAAGGCGCCGGAAGAAGACCGTATGACCTCGCTTTTCGCGCTAGCAAACCTGCCGCAATAACCAGTCGCGGATCGGACGTGTTGGTGCAACTCGTAATGGCCGCGATGGCGACCGCACCATCGTTCGGTTCCGAAGTGTCGGTACTTGCGACTGCTCCGCGTTTCATCGACCAGATCGCTGCAGAAGTCTCTCCCAACGAGATCCTGTCCTGAGGACGCGTAGGTCCGGCAAGGCTGGGTTCGATCGCCGACAGATCGATCTCGACCACGTGCGTGTAGCGCGGATTTTCGTCCGGATTGAACCAAAGACCCACGCGCTTGGTGTAGGCTTCGACAAGCTCGACCTGTTCCGGCGTTCGACCCGTTGCCCGAAGGTAATCAAGCGTGCGGCTGTCGACCGGAAAATAGCCGGAATTGCCACCAAACTCAGGCGTCATGTTTGCAACCACCGATCGGTCGCCAGCCGTCAGCGCCGACACTGCGGGACCGTAGAATTCCACGTACTTGTCCTGAAGGTCGATCTTTCGAAGGATATGGGTTACCGTCAACGCCAGATCGGTCGCAAGCACTCCATCTCCGAGAATACCCGTCAGCCGGACGCCCACCACATCAGGCACGCGGAGCGAGACAGGCATGCCGAAGAACACGCTTTCCGCTTCCAGCCCGCCAACGCCCCATGCAAGGACGCCGATGCCGTTGATCATCGGTGTATGACTGTCGGTACCGATCAATGTGTCGGGCGCCGCCCAGAGACGACCATCTTTCTCGATGGTCGACACGACCGTCGCGAGGCGTTCGAGATTGAGCGTGTGCATGATGCCGGTACCGGGCGGATGCACGCGAAACCCGGTGAGCGTATTGGTCGCCCACTTCATGAAGCGATACCGCTCAGCATTGCGCTCGAACTCGCGTTTCATGTTGAGTTCGAGCGACTCAGAGCCGCCAAAGGCATCGACCGCCAGGGAGTGGTCCGTTGAGACGTCCACCGGGACAACGGGATTGAGAAGCGCGGGATCATAGCCCGCCTCTGCAAGAGCCGACCGCATTCCGGCGATGTCCACAAGTGCAGGACCGCATGTGGTATCGTGCATCATGACACGATTGGGAAGAAACGGGATCTCCAATTCACTCGAACCCGTCGCAAGCCAGTCAATGATCGCAGCCTTTGCTCTCGCAGCATCTTCACCTGCTGTTCGAAGAACGTTCTCCAACAGGATGCGTTGAATGTATGGAAGCGACCGAAGCTGGTGTCCAACCTCTGCTGGCAGGTCGATGACGTCGTACGCCACCTCGTTTACCGTGAGTTTCGATATGATCGTCATCTCAAATCTCTCATCGCATGTCCGTTTTGGAACAGGATTGTCAAGGACGAAGTCGCAAAGGGCATCTACAAATCACATTTTATCATAACAAAATGTAATATCCCTGTGGCAGCGCGGTTTCGCCTGTCAGTCCCCTCCTGATTACACTTTCGGTGTCTTGATCCTGCTGGCGCCCATGATGTGGGTGTAGAGAAAGGCCGCCGCCTCTGATCGTCGATCACTCTCGAGAAGATCGAGGATATGCAGATGCTCTGCCGTCTGTTTCGGCAGGCGGCTGCGATCGATGGTGATCTGGTACTCCAGGAGACGTCGCAATTTGTTGATCCGCTTTATCGCGTCCAGGAAGAACTCGTTTCCGGAACAGGCGACAAGCATTTCATGGAAGTCGTTATTGGCCTTGAAGATCTCGGCCCGCGACCAATGTTCGTATCCGCCGTTTCCAAGTTCCGTCTGTGTCTCGCGCGCTCTTCGAAAACCGTCCGCATCCGATTGGAACGTCGGCAGCAGCATCGCCTGCTGCTCGATCACGGCACGGAAGACATAGCCTTCCTCATAGCTCTTCCTCGACATGAGGGTTTGCTTGAACGACCATCCGTTCCCCGGAAGCCGCTCGATCCAGCCCTCGTCGGCGATCCGGTGAAGGATCTTCAACAGCCTGGTTCGTGGCACTTCGTAGATGCGCATCAACTCGTTTTCGCTGACGCGCTCGGCAAACTTCCCGGACAGGCGATCGTCCGCGATCCTGAGATAGATCGCATCGTCGCCCTCGGCAGCCTGGCCATTCTCTGACTCAAGATCGTCGATTGCCTCGCCGTTCACAGCAAGGAAATATCCGCGGTTCGGCTCGGCTCGCACAATGCCTCTCTCTTCCAGTTTTTGAAGAGCGCTCATGATCGGAGCTCGGGACACACGAAAATTATCGGCCAGCATCTGCAGAGGCAGATGATCTCCCTTTCGCATAGCGTTGGATTTCACGAACTCGATGATGTCCGTACTGATCCGGGGTGAGAGACTGTTCCTGGCCATGCCTTTTCCGTGCGTCCTGTTCTTTCAGTAGAATTTACCACAGTGATGTGCGCCGCCCGGCGCAGTCAAACAGATTTGCGCCATCAATCCTCGTCTTGACGGAACTTTGAGAGACCTCTGAATACGAACGGAGCGACCAAGGCAACGACGGCAATGCCGATCATGATGGCCGAACTCGGGTGTTGGAGCAGGATCATCGGATCGCCAAGGCTCATCTGCAGGGAGCGACGCAAGGCACTGTCTGCGAGGGGCCCGAGGATCAGACCGACAACCGCCGGAGCGATGGGATAGTCGTAGCGGCGCATCACAAATCCGACGACGCCGAAACCCGTCAGGAGCAGCAGTTCCGTCACCGAGGGGTTCGCCGCAATCGTACCCATCGAAGCAAACACAAGAATGCCTGCATAGAGCCAGGGCAGCGGAATTTTGAGGAGCTTCACCCACATTCCGACCAAAGGCAGATTGAGAACGAGCAGCATGACATTGGCAATGAACAGGCTGGCGACCAGCCCCCAGACGAGGTCGGCGTGCTGCGTGAACAGCAAGGGGCCCGGCTGAATGTTGTACTGCTGGAAGCCAGCGAGCATGACGGCAGCGGTTGCAGACGTCGGCAATCCAAGCGTCAGCAGTGGAACCAGCGTGCCGGCGGCGGACGCATTGTTTGCAGCCTCCGGACCAGCGACGCCTTCGATAGCCCCGTGGCCGAATTCTTCCGGATTTTTGCTCAGTTTGCGTTCGATCGTATAGCTCAGGAAGGTCGGGATCTCGGCGCCGCCCGCCGGAAGTGCGCCGATGGGAAAGCCGATGATCGTACCGCGAAGCCATGGCTTCCAGGAACGTTTCCAGTCTTCTCTGGTCATCCAGATCGATCCCTTCACTGGGATAGGCTTCTCGGGCTTGTATAGATGACGGGACGCCACAAAGAAGGCTTCACCGATCGCGAACAGACCAACCGCGAGCGTTGTCACCTCGACGCCATCCAGCAATTCCGGAACACCGAATGTCAGGCGAGCCTGCCCGGTCAACTGATCAATCCCCATCAGTCCGAGCCAGAGACCGAAGGCCAGACTGGTCAGCCCCCTCAGCGGCGATGACCCGAATGTTGCCGATACCGTCACGAACGCGATCAGCATCAGGCCGAAATAATCCCAGGGCCCGAACTTGACGGCAATCTTCACGAGGTATGGCGCAAGAACCGCTAACCCGGCTGTAGCGATCAATGCGGCCACGAACGAACCGATGGCCGCAGTCGCGAGTGCCGGCCCCCCGCGTCCTGCCCGTGCCATCTTGTTGCCCTCGAGCGCGGTGACGACCGATGCGCTTTCGCCAGGCGTGTTGAGGAGAATCGCGGTGGTCGAGCCACCGTACATGCCGCCGTAGTAAATTCCGGCGAACATGATGATCGAACCTCCAGGATCCAGCTTGAAGGTCACGGGAAGCAGAAGTGCTACCGTCAGTGCCGGGCCAATACCTGGGAGAACACCGACGGCCGTTCCAATAAGAACGCCAATGGCGGCGTAGATGAGGTTCGCCGGCTGAATAGCCAGCGCGAACCCATCAATCAAAAAGGAAAAAGTATCCATCAGGGGCGTCCTCAGAAGAGCCGCTCAAGCGGGCCTTGCGGCAACGCGAGCGTCAGGAGCTTATTGAAGAGAAGGAAAACCAGGACCCCGATGACCGCTCCGAGACAGAGATCGACGAGAAGGGCCTTGCGCCCGAACGCCCGCGCGGTCAGCGCGAAGAGAAGCGTCGAGCCCAGGATGAAGCCGCCACCGAGCCAGATCGACCCGATCAACCCTGCAAGAGCAAAACCGATCCAGCCGACAGCCATCCAGTCCGCGGCCTCGACTTCGATGTCCGATGGCTTGAAGGCGCTGATCAGGTGGCCGATGGCAAGCGCTACGAAAAGGAGCGCCACGAAATAAGACGCCGCGCTGGCGCTCATCCCGTAGGTTGCCCGCACCTTCATATGGCTGGCATCCCAGTAAGTGATGAACGCGATGGCAAACAGGACGACAGCGATCACCGCCGTTGGACGGTTGGGGATGTGAAGAGTTTTCTGGGTCATTTTGTCCTCGTCGCGCGCGGAAGCGGCACTCGGCGACTTCCGCGCACTTCGTCAGGTTAGTTTGCGAGACCGATGGACGTCAGGATGGTCTTCACACGCTCGGTTTCCGAACCGATGAAGGCCTTGAACTCATTGGATGGCGCATAGTAATCGGTCCAGCCCCGGGTCTTCAGGATTGCCTGCCACTCGGCGGACTTCACGGTCTTCTCGACAGCAGATTTTAGCGCATCGAGATCGGCGCCTTCGACGCCAGGACCCGCAAAGATACCGCGCCAGTTGACGAGTTCGATATCAAGTCCCTGCCCTTTCAACGGCTTTGCCTCGATGCCTTCGATCGGTTCCGGGTATGAGATCGCCAATGCCCTGAGGTCGCCGGATTTGATCTGGCCTTCCCATTCTCCGTAGCCCGACACGCCTGCGGTCGCCTGACCACCAAGCATCGCTGCAAGCGACTCGCCGCCACCGGAATAGGCGACGTAGTTAATCTTGCTGGGGTCTGCACCCGCTGCCTTGGTTACGAGTGCCGCGAGGATATGATCCGCACCGCCAGCCGATCCGCCAACCCAGATAGTTGTCGCGACGTCCTTCTTAATCGTAGCCAGCAGATCGTCCATTGATTTGATCGGGGAATCCTTCGGGACGACGATGACGAGCGGGTCGCCGGTCAGACGGGCAATCGGGGTGACCTGGGTCAGATCGACCGGGGACTGGTTGGAGATGCTTGCGCCGACGAGAGTGATGCCCGCGACGAGAAGTTGGCTAGGGTTGCCCTTCGCGGAGCCGATGAACTGGGCAAGACCGACCGTACCACCTGCGCCGGGGACGTTGATGACCTGCACGCTCTTCGCATTGCCGCTCGCCATCATGGCTTCCTGCATCGAGCGGGACGCCGAATCCCATCCGCCACCGGCACCGGCGGGCGCCATGATGGTCAGTTCCAGATCCTGCGACGAAGCCTGCAGCGTTCCAAAACCTAAAGTGCCGCCGACGACGGCGGCCAAAAGTCCGAGTTTAAAATAATTGCGCACAGCGATTTCCTCCTGCTGGTAAGGCTCACCTCCTGAGCCGTGCGCAGAATTTGCATTATATAACTATAAAAGTAAATATGGGATGAGGCGAGTTTTTATCCGGGACGGACGGATTTCCAAATTTCGCGGTGGGACATGAGTTTGTTTCAAGCGATAGCGGGATACGATGGGATCGACGGTTTGCCTTCCAATTGGCGGCCAAAGCTTGAGTTTTGGTACCTGTGTTCCATTTGATGTGCCTACACGCCGAACATCGCGGAGGAGGTGATCGAATGACGCGGAACATCATGGTGCTGGTCTTTGCGGCCGTATGCGGCCTGTACAGTGCGGGACTGACGCATGCCGAGCAGTTGGCAGTGAGGTCGAGCACAAGCATAAAGAACGATCTCAGTTATCTGATGTACACGCCAGACGACTATGCGTCGTCCGATAAGGCGTATCCGCTAGTCGTGTGGCTTCACGGCGGCGATCAGGGCGGGACAGATATCGAGAAGGTGAGATCGAGCGGCATTCCGAAATTGATCGAGGATGGGAAGAAATTCCCCTTCCTGGTGTTTTCGCCGCAAAACCCGAGTGAAGAACTGCTATTTCCGATCGAGAAAGTGGAGGCGGCTCTCGACGAGGTCATGTCGAAGTATCGCGTCGATCGCACGCGGGTCTATGTCGTGGGGTTCAGCCGTGGCGGTTTCGGCACTTGGGCGATGGCGGAACAGTTTCCCCAGAAGTTTGCCGCTTTCGTTCCGATCGCTGGTGGCGGAAATCGCCACTACCTGAGCAGAACAAATGAAAAGGCGGCCTTCTGGGTCTTCCACGGCACAAGCGATGACGTCATTCCCTTGTCGGATTCAGTCGTGCTTTACGAACGCCTTGTGGGTCTAAAGCGGAATGCTCGTTTGAGCGTTCTGGAGGGCGTGGACCACTCGGGCGTCGAGTGGGCCGCCTTAAATGATCCGGAGCTTTGGGATTGGCTTCTTAAACAGCGCCTTGAGGTTGCGCCACAGTAGGTGTCTAAATCCTTTCTGCGTACCGCGCAACGGGGGCGTCGACTTGGCGCCCGCAGTGCTATAGGTCACACAACCGGACTTGCGAACTTAAAGCGGTCGTTCCTTTTTTACGACAGGCAGGGTACCTACCACCCCTTTGTCGGGCGGCAGGCCATAGCGAAAGATATCGACCGCGCGCAGAATGTCCTCGCGGGTATGCGCCCATCCCATCAATCGGGCGCAGCATGTGCGCTTGAGAGTATCGCCACCCTGCAACGGATTCAGGGAGCCTTACCTATGCTGACAGTGACGGTTCCGGATCGGTCAAAGATCGAGACATCGCCCTGGACCTGACCCAGAATGACGATGCCGGGCGACGGTACGCGTCCATCACGGTAGTAGATGACGAAATCCCCCGAACTCCAAAGGCCAAGCGTCCCCGCAGAAAATTCCCGCTGTCGCGAAGCGGCCGGCAGTGCCGCCGGCAAGTTGCCCGTCTTTTCCTGGCGCAGATGATCGTCCATCTCGATCGTCAATGGCAGCATGTCGGCAAGTGCGCGAGCAGCCGCGTTGTCGGCCAGCTCGGCCGTGACGTTGCCCCACTCGGATGAAATCGAAATGCGGTCCTGCGCCAAGGCGGCTCCTCCAAGCGTTAGTGTGAGCAAAGCGGCTATCATCGATGTTTCTGTCAGACGTTTCATGTTCCACCATTCTGTGACTGAGAACGAAGCTTTAGGGCTGACATCAGACCAGCCGACGAGTAGTGTGAAAGTACCGCGACACCTGCGACGACCGCAGTCCAGTGCGCGAAAAACGGGGTCACAGACGCCGTGAAGTCCCAGAAATCCAGGCTGTAACCAAACATTAGCTTCGTCGAGACGCCGAGGACAGCGAAACTCCAGGCGCCAAGAGCTACGAAGGTCATCGCAACAAGTCTGAGCACGCCGCACCTGATTCGCGACGGGGAGAGCCTGAACACTGTTGCTGCCGTGACCATCACACGCGTCCAATGGCTGCCGACATGAACGGCGATGATCATTGCCACCCAATAGGCCGAGAACCAGTGGAACTCGATGACGCTGATATTATCCGTGAACTGGATGAAGCTCAGCACCGAGCGGGATATCAGCACGCTGGTCACCAACAGCACCGCAATGTTGATCGCGAGCCAGGTATGCATCACCGCGACTGCCCAGCGGCGGGCGTCATAACGCCCGATACGAAGTTTCAGGAACCAACGCCTGTTGGTGTAGAGGTGCCATGCCAAAAGTCCGAACATAGCCGTGCCAAAAATCTCATGCGGGCCGTTGTCGAGCCACCAGTAGGCGAGCGACAGCAACAAAAGCGCTGCCATACTGGCGGGAAGAAGAAGACGGTCGGTTGCTAGCCGGAGCATGGCGACGCCTCGCTGCCATCAAAGCGCATCGTCATCGGAGATCGCTCCATCGAACGTGAACATGAAATGTTCGGATTGCTTTGACCGGTGGCAGGAATAACAGCGAGCGACATTCTCGTCCGCTTTGACGGTCTGATCCGGCCAGAACCACTGGTATTCCCACTGATCGGTGCCATCACCGATCTTCTGTCCGACGAGATACCGCGTCAGAACATCGCTCTGAAAGTCGACAAGAACCATATGCGTGCCGGTGGGAACAGGCTGCCCGGCCTTGAGCGCCGCGAGGGCTTCAGGGCTTGTCAGCATGTGCTCGCGGGTGATCCCCCGCCGAACCGTCGTGTAATGCTCGAGCTGATCGAGAGGCGGGAAGGTCACCGAGTTCGACGCCGCGCGTGCTTTCGTCGGCGATAGCTCGGTTTCGACCACGAAATAGCCTGCCAGAACGATCAGGAAGGGAAGGGCCATCAAGCCGGACCAGCGAAAGATCTTCATTGTTTTGATCCCTTGTACCGATCGATTAGCGGCTGTCGCACGCTCTGCCTCGCCATGCGTACGCATATTCTCGAGTTGGCCGTGACCGATGGAAGGACTGAGGCCCCGAGCAATTCCCGCGGCCCCATTCCGCTTACCGGTCAAGCGAGGTGTTGATCGAAGAAGCCTTTCAGCTTGTCGAACGGGATCAGATCGACACGGTCGTAGAGGTCGACGTGACCGGCTCCCTTTACCCAGACCAGTTCCTTCGGCTCGGAAGAACGCTTGTAGGCGTCCTCGCTGAATTCTTTCGAGTGCGCCTGGTCGCCCGAGATGAACAGCATCGGCCGCGGAGAAATCGTCTCGATATCGTTGAACGGGTAGAAGTTCGCGAACTTGACCACGCTGCTCATCGTCGGCTTGGTGGTCGTCTGCTTCGTTGCGCCTGCTGGGGTGAACTCGCCGCGCGGCGTCCGGTAGAAGTCGAAGAACTCGCGCTGCACTGGATCTGTATCGGCTGTCAGTTCCAGAGTGGTGCCGCCGACATATTGGACAGGGGCGCCATCTGCTTCTGCCCAGCGCTGTTCCGCTGCTGCGGCGATGAACGCCTTGCGCTGCTCGACGCTCTGGGAGTGGTTGAGCGCATCACGGAAGGCCGAGCCCATATCGTACATGCTGACGGTTGCGACGGCCTTGATACGTGGGTCGATCTTGGCCGCGCTGACGACGAAGCTGCCACTGCCGCAGACACCAATTGCACCGATGTTGGCGCGGTCAACGAAAGCATTTGAACCAAGGAAATCGACACCGGCGCTGAACGCCTCGGAATAGACTTCCGGGGAAACCAGGTTACGCGATTGCCCTTCGCTTTCTCCCCAGAACGGCAAATCGATGGACATCGCGACAAAGCCCTGTTCCGCCATTTTGGTGGCGTAGAGATTAGCGCTCTGCTCTTTCACCGCACCCATCGGATGACCGACGATGATTGCCGGGTTCTTCGTCGCACGGTCCAGATCTTTGGGAAGATAGAGATTGCCGGCGACATTCGTCTGGTACTGGGTATTGAACGTGACCTTCTGCAGGGTCACCCGGTCACTGGTGTAGAAATTTGACGCGCCGTTGGACATGTCTTGAGCCTTTGCATTTGTCATGTTGAAAATGGACATCGCCCCAAGGGCCGCGACGCCGGCACCCGTCATCTTGAGAAGATGTCGGCGGTCGATACCGGTCGTCGAGGTCTGCGTGTCGTCTTGGTTTTGGTTGGTCATCTGCATGTCTCCTTGAGTGGTGGTGCGACGGAAATTGAGCTGGCGGGAGTGACCGCCGCGTTTCATCGGCGTGTGGACCGCCAGGCGGCGATGGCGAAAATGAATGAGCCGACCAGCAGAACCGCGGCGAACAGGAAAGTGGTCCACCAGCCGGAGCCGTCGAACAGGACGCCGCCGATAGAAGCGCCAAGAGTGATTGCGAGCTGGATGGTCGCCACCTGCAGCCCGCCGCCTGCCTCCGCGTCGTCGGGCATGGTCCGGCTAAGCCAGGTTCCCCAGCCGACAGGAGCGGCGGTGCTGAACAGACCCCATCCGATCAGGAGGATTGCGGTGATGGTCGAGGACGATCCGAATGCGATCAGCCCCAATGCAATGACGGCCATGATTAGCGGGATTGCAGCGAGAATGACGAACAATCGCTTTTGAAGGAAATGACTGACGATCGTGGTCCCGGCCACACCCGCCAGGCCCATCAACAGGAGCAGGAGAGACAGTGTCGAGATCGAGACAGACGTCACGGTTTCCAGGAATGGGCGGAGATATGTGAACAGTGCGAACTGGCCGATGAAGAGCAGCATGATCGAGGCCATGCCGATCGCCACCGGGGGGCGGAGAAGCAACCGAAAAACATTCGACGAGCGCTCGTTGCGACGAGGAGGCAGTGATGGCAGGCTGATCCACTGCCAGACGAGAGCCAGCAGGGCCAGTGGAACGACGGCAAAGAACGCGCCTCTCCAGCCTATGTAGCTGCCAAGCAGACTTCCTAAAGGTGCCGCGATCGTTGCCGCGATGGCATTGCCTGCATTCAGCATCGCAAGCCCCTTCGGCACGGAATCCTCAGGCACCAGCCGCATGACGATCGAAGTCGACATCGACCAGAAGCCGCCGATGGCGATGCCCAGCAGCGCCCGGCCGATCATCAGCACGAGATAGTTCGGGGCGAATGTGACGATCGTTCCCGAGATCACCAGGATTAGTGAAAACGACGCGAGAACCAGCCGCCTGTCCAATCGCCGCGTCAGCCCTGCCACGAAAATGCTGGTGAGGACAGCAAAGATGCCGGAGATTGAGATCGCCTGACCGGCGCGACCCTCGGTCACGCCCAATTCTGCCGCGATTGGCGAGAGAAGGCTGACGGGCATAAACTCCGATGCGATCAGGACGGATACGCACAGGGCCATCGAGATGACTGCGCCCCAGGCTGCAATCGGGACGGGAGACGTCGGCGCTCTCGCAGCCGCAGGCTCAATTTCGCGATTGTTGAAGTCAGATCGTGTGAGAGCGTGCTGTGTCATGGCGGCAATATATGCCGAGGGGAGTCCGAAGATTAGCCATTGCAATTCGCTTGGACTTATCGATCTATGACATCAATCAATGACGGTTGGAGGTAACCATGAAGCGGGAAGATCTCAACGACATGCTCTGGTTCCTGGCAGTGGCTGAGGAGCGGAGCTTCACAAAAGCGGCCGCGAAACTCGGTACGTCGCAATCGACGATCAGTCATACGATCAAGAAGCTCGAAGCCCGGATGGGGCTGCGCCTTTTGACGCGCACCACCCGCAGCGTCTCACCTACCGAGACAGGCGAGAGGCTAATCCGCTCTCTTGCGCCCCGCATAGAAGAGCTCGAAGCCGAGATCGACGAATTGATGGCAATCCGGGACACGCCGTCCGGCTCAGTGCGGATCACGCTTTCCGACCACGCGCTGGAAAGCGTTGTCTGGCCGAAATTGCGGTTGGTGCTGCGGGACTACCCTGACATCAAGGTCGAGCTGAACAGCGACAATGGCTTTCGGAACATCGTGGAAGAAAAGTTCGATGCTGGCGTGCGGCTTGGCGAGAGCGTCGACAAGGACATGATCGCCGTCCGCATCGGGCCGGACTGGCGACTGATCGCCGTCGGATCTCCGGGGTATTTCGCCAACCGGTCGTTGCCTGAAACGCCGCAGGATCTGGTCGGTCATGACTGCATCAACCATCGGCAGTCGCACCTGGGAGGGCTATACAGTTGGGAGTTCGAGAAGGACGGCAGGGAACTGCGCGTCCGTGTCGAAGGCCAACTGACTTTCAACACGTCCTACGCGATGATCGATGCGGCCGTTCAGGGCTATGGTATTGCCTACGTGCCCGAAAACCTCGTTGAACGGCAGCTTGTGTCTGGAAAATTGGTGCAGGTACTGGATGACTGGACGCCGCTGTTCTCAGGTTATTACCTCTACTATCCAAGCAGACGACAGAATTCTCCGGCGTTCAGGGTCGTTGTGGAAGCTCTCCGTATTTGAGGTGAATTGCGCGAGAGTTATATTCCCATCAAGCCGTTCCCGTCTAACGCGTCTAACGCGCCTAAAGCGTCATTGCGGCAATCGCTGGTTTAAGAGCAGACCCGCGCGCCGGGGGCTGTCGGTCCCGGTTTCCGGCGTTGCCGTCGCTATGCTAAACCTCCTGCGGCAACCCTTTTGACCGGTCTTGCGGGAGGCGAACGGCTTTCGCAGTTTCTGCTACAGCTGGTATGCCCTTTCCTGTTTCGGACGCTTCTGCCCAACGCCCAAGAGCTGTCACCGCGTGAAACTTCGCGATTGCAAACCTGGCTGGCTAGGTGAAATCTACCGTTATCCAGACGCCGATCCGCCCATCAAACGCCTCACTGCCTTCGACCGGTTCCGGGCCTGATAGCCCCCTTAAGCCCATCTCTGATTGGACCCATGCTTTGAGCGCATGGCCGACCTGAGACCTTGTGCCTTATCTGCGGGCGTCGGAGGGCCTATATTCTACTCATCGAAACGACGTTGGAACCAAAGCAAGGTTGCTGGCGTCAAGAGACCTCACGAAAGGGGATGATCGTGAACGTAGCACGCTCCTTCAACAACTGGCGCAAGTATCGTCAGACCGTTACCGAACTTGGCCGCATGAGCTCGCGCGAACTGCAGGACCTCGGTATCAATCGCGCCGACATCCTCAGCGTTGCCCGCCAGTCGGTCGCTCGCTAAGCGCTGTTTCCAAGCAAACCTGAATGACAATACGCCCGCTGATGACGCGGGCGTTTCTGTATCTGGCCTGCCACGAAGCCCTGAGTTGGAGATTTCTTTCGTCAGGATGAGGTCGTGCATTTTCCGCATAGCTGCACTGCAGCAAAGTCTATTTAATGTGCGGCGAGAATGGGTATCCTTGTTTTCATCGAAGCGATGCACCTCCTCCCGCAGAGCTTCGATTTCAGACGGCCCACTCCTCCTCCCAAGGGGCGTCTGTCGGAACAGCGGCACTCCTCCTCCCAGCCGTTGTTCGGTTCTTTTCGAAAAGCCTGCCGCACCCGCTCTCTTCAGTGTTCAGCGATGACAGGGTAATCCCCAATAGCCGTACAGACCGTTTGAACGGGAACACCGAGGCGAGCAGGGTTTCAGCATTCTCCAAGACCATGTCGACGTCGGACACGAGTCCCGACACGGTCCTGCTGCGTGTCGCCTGACTGAAATCTGAATATTTGATTTTGACGGTGATCGTCTTTCCCGTGATGTCGTGCGCCTCGCAATACCGCCAGACCTTCTCGGCCAACGGCCGCAACTCGGCTTTGGCCAGATCGAAATCGTCGATGTCCTCAACGAACGTGTCCTCGGCGCCAACAGACTTTCGAATGCGATCGGGTCTCACCCGGCGTTCATCGATCCCACGGGCAATGCCGTAGAAATAAGGACCGGACTTCCCGAAGTTCTGCTGAAGGAACGCGAGGGACTTCGACTTAAGATCAAGCCCGGTCTCTATGCCATGCCGTTTCATCCGCTCGGCCGTGGCCGGCCCCACGCCATGGAATTTCTTGACGGGGAGGGCCTCGACAAAACCCGGGCCGTTCTTCGGCGTAATGACCGCCTGGCCATTCGGCTTGTTCAGGTCGCTCGCCATCTTCGCCAGGAACTTGTTGTAGGAGATGCCGGCAGAGGCATTGAGGCCGGTGACCGCCTTGATCTTAGCGCGGATCTCCAGCGCGATTTCCGTGGCGATGTCCATACCTTTCAGGTTCTCGGTCACATCGAGATAGGCCTCGTCAAGCGACAGCGGCTCGATCAGCGGCGTGTACTCTGCAAAAATCTCCCTGATCTGCTGCGAGACCTGCCGATAGACCTCGAAGCGCGGCGGCACAAAAATCAGATCTGGGCATTTCCGTTTGGCCGTGACCGACGGCATGGCGGAATGCACGCCGAAGGCTCTTGCCTCGTAACTTGCGGCCGCCACAACGCCGCGTGCCGCCGACCCGCCGACGGCCAATGGTAGCCCACGTAGCTCCGGGTTGTCTCGCTGCTCGACCGACGCATAAAATGCGTCCATGTCCACATGGATGATTTTGCGCATGGGCTGCACGCTCCTCATGACGTCAGTTCCCACAGGATAAGCCGGGATTTGGTGTACAGGCGTCTGACTGCTCTGGTCGTGCTCTGTGCTGGTGATCAAAGCAACAGACCTTCCTCGTCCGGCTTCGGTTTTGCCTGTGGCGGCACGATCACCAGCATGTTGCCCGGGAGCGGACGCTGTAGGTGGCGGGCTTCATCCCACGGTGCTGTCAGCCAGGTCTCGACTTCTTCAGGCGTGGTCAGGATGGAGGGCATGGCTTTTTGATGGATCGGCGAGACAATCTCGTTGGGCGAGGTCGTCAGAAATCCGAAGAGTTCGTATTCCTGCTCGCCATCCCTGACTTTGCGCACGCCCTTC
>NZ_LMEY01000011.1 GCF_001426665.1 Rhizobium sp. Root1334
CGGTCATCGGTGGTGTCCTTCAGGTTGGTTCTAAGCAACCCGACCCTACCGGAAATCACCGATGGCTATGAAATCCAGCTACACCACTCCCTGGGACACGATCTTTGCCTCGGTTTTATGCAAACCGATAATGCTAGTATTGTTGCAAGAATACGCCAATTGGCGGGCCGCGATTTGATGCCGATCAATGTTCACACCCTTCGACAGCCTATGATGAAAACACATCTCGACCCCATGAGATGAAAAAAGAGTGGAGCACGCCTCCCGTCAGAATCATCAGGTAAAATGGAGATTGAAAACATGGCAGAACATCCTGCTAATCTTCCAACCAACACAGAGCCAAAAACACCGTCGACATCGGGCCTCTGGTCACCCTTTGAAAGCCTTCGTTCCGAAATCGACCGGGTCTTCAATGACTTCACGCCGGGATTTTTTGATCGGACCTTTTCCCGTTTGCCGGCGGTATTTCAGGGTAACGCGCCGGCCGTCGATTTTGTCGAAAAGGACGACGCCTATGAGTTGACCGCCGAGCTACCAGGCATCGATCCCAAGCAGCTTGATGTCACGCTGTCGGACGGCATCCTCACGTTAAAAGGCGAAAAAAATGAGCGCGAGGAAAGGAAAGATGGGGACTACTACCTGTCCGAACGCCGTTATGGATCCTTCCGGCGCGATATCCGGCTTCCAGAGGCGACCGACCCGGACAAGATCGACGCCTCGTTTGCTAACGGGCTTTTGAAGGTCACTCTTCCGAAAAAGCCAAATGCGCAGAAGAACAATAGGAAGATCGCTATCAAGGCATCCTGATAGGAGTCGAATTAATCACGGCCAATACACTGTTCAAGTCGAAAACGAAGCGCGGGAGCTCAAATCTCCCGCGCTTCTTCAGTATCAGGAGACACGAATATGATTCTCGACCACGTTTACGCCGGGGACCGACCACGCGGCCTGTTCCGCAGCCTGGCGCTCGCTCCAGGCGTGGACGTCACCCTCCAAAGTCACCTTGCCGTGTGCGACATTGACCTTGACTGCAGCCGCTTCAATGAGAGCGTGCCGTTGCAATGCTGCCTCTATCCGATGTTTGACATCGACGACATTTGCCTTAGGCTTGACTTCCAAAACGTTGACAACACCGACGACCCCGCCGAGCTTCTTGACCGCGTCTTCCGCGGCTTGCCGCTGGAAATGCCACGGCACTTCCCCGGAAAGCGTGATCCAACCTTTGTGAACCTTGATGTCAACCGCGGCATCGGGAAGTGCGGTATCCCATGATATGATGTCGAGTGCTCTCGCAGCGATTTCGTCATCTTCATGGCGCTTATGCCCGGGCCACCGTATTTCTATCTCGCTGGCGACGGCCCGGACACCTCTGACGCGTTGCGTAATCAACTCCGCCATCAATTTCTGGGCATAGGTTTCCACGTGACCAGAAAGCGTTGCGATCCCGTGTTCGACGGCGACACCGATCTGGGCGGCGTCGAGGCTCGGATCGTACTCCAGTTCGTCGAGGATATCCCTTCGAATTTTTCGGTCGTCCATGTCTTACTCCATCCGTTCAAGAGGCAGGATGCACCTCATTTTTAATTTGAACCAATCGACGGCATCACACTTTGCGCTCGATCAAAGATGAGGCGGGGCTACCTGCGTTAGTCTGATGTATGCTAGAATGAGGAGATTCTCTGGTGACATATATCTTGAAAGATCTGACCGAAGGCGAATGCCGTACGGTGCTGAGCAAAGCCCGCTTTGGCCACCTCGCCTGTTGCAAGGACGGTCAGCCCTATGTCGTGCCGATCTATTTTGTCGCCGATTACGGGGCGATTTACAGCTTTTCGATGCCTGGCAAGAAGGTCGAATGGATGCGGGCGAACAACAACGTCTGCCTGCAGGTCGATGCGGAAGGCGAGGGTAAAGGATGGGGCAGCGTTATCGTCGAGGGTCGATTTGAAGAATATCCGGATACGGAAGCGTGGCATAATCAAAGACTGCACGCCTGGTCGGTTTTACAGCAATATCCTGACTGGTGGGAGATTGGCGCCCTGAAGCCGGAGGAACTGCCAATATCGTCAACGTCTCCGCACCTCTTTTACGGGATTGTCGTTGGGGAGATCCACGGACGCAGAGCGAGCTTCGTGGGATAGTAAAGACTCGATATTAAGAGGCCGCCCAGATTGGAATTTGGGCGGCCTATACATTTGTCGAGATCCAGTGGCCTGCTTACTGCTTCTGCGATGACCCTTTCCATAGCCGAAATACGGCTTAATGGGCCAAAAACAGTGGGATCTTGGCCTCTTTCAACATTGAATGTGTTACCCCGCCGAACAAACGTTGTGCCAAACGCGGATGGTTATAGGCGCCCATGACGATCATGTCGGCAGAGACATCAATCGCATGTTGCCGCAACGTTTCGTCGATGGGCCGTCCGCCACCCGAAATCCGATCGACTGCAACCTTGACGCCGTGCCGCGCAAGGTAGCGAGCGATGTCTGCGCCCGGCTCTTCACCATTGCTGGAACTAGTCGCGAGGGGATCGACCAGCGCGACGTGCACCTCGCCCGCGCTTTTTAGAAAATCAAGGGACAGTTGGGCTGCGCGAGCAGCCTCGTCGCTGGAATCCCAGGCGAGGAGAACTGCCTTTGGCGCAGCACTGATGTCGCGACCCGTTGGATTGAGCAGGATCGGCGTTGGTGAATGGAAGAGAGCACCGTCAATGACCTGCTTGCGAAACTGCTCATCGCGTGCGGCTTGAGGTCCGACCAACACGATATCGGCGTAAAGCGCACGCACGGCGATATCATCCGCGGCCCAGGCGAATTCGGTATAGATGTCCTGTACGTCCCAGGAGATCTCGCTTTTTTCTAGCAGCGACTTGATGTTACTCGCTGCCGTGTCGAGTTCCTCGATCTCGCGCTGTCTCTCTTCGACCCAGACAGTCGAAATGACTTCGTACGTGCCGACATAGGGGGCAGCTCCCATGGATACCACGAGCGCGGTTAGGTGCGCTTGATGCGTTTGACAGAACGTGATGGCACTCTCCAGGTCCTTGTGAAATTTGGTGACATCGAGGACACCGAGAACTGTCTTGATCGTCATGGTCTGAGCCTTTCCTGTTTGAGGATCGTCTCCAGCATAGTCAAGTCAGCGGCTGGTCACATTGATCTGGCGCAAAGACGAGCGGCCACACGGTTACGGGGACCTCATTCTCGGTCAATCACGTCAGCGTGTGGGGGAGTTATCAGTCTAGAAGCTGGCGCAAGCGTACCGCCAGTTCGCGCGTCGTATAGGGCTTTTTGAGCCAGCTCGCGTTTTTCAGCAGGTTTCCGCCGGTAATCTCAGGTGATGCATACCCGGACGTCAGCAACACAGCAACATCGGGACGCCGTTCCTTGACCGCCTGCGCCAGCTGGTCGCCGGTTAGGGACCCGGGCATTATGATGTCAGTGAATACGAGGGCAATATCTGGTATTTGTTCGAAGAGGGCAAGCGCGTCAGTCCCGTTCTCAGCTTCTAACACCAGATATCCCAGGCCTTTCAACCGCGAGACAGCCACCCGTCGGACACGTGGATCATCCTCGACGACGAGGACAAGTTCCTCGCCTGTTGGGAGTGCGACATCGTCAGTACCGGGTGGACCGGCGGGGACGATTACACCTTGTTGGACCGGTAGAAAGATTCGAACACTCGTTCCCTGAGCCGCTTCACTGTAGAGTTGGACATGCCCACCAGACTGGTGGGCGAAACCGTAGACCATGCTCAGTCCGAGCCCGGTTCCCGCGCCGACGGCTTTGGTCGTGAAAAAGGGTTCGAACGCGCGGCGTTTGACGTCGTCCGTCATTCCAATTCCTGTATCACTAACAGCGATGAGCACATATTCACCTGTCCGGACCTCTGGATACATCGCGGCATAATCGACATCGAGAGTAACGCGGCTGACCTCAATCGTTAGACGTCCGCCGTCGGGCATAGCATCGCGACCGTTAAGGGCGAGATTGAGAATGGCGTTTTGCAGCTGTGATGCATCGACAAGCGCGAGATTGGCCGCGCCAGCCACGGTGCTGTGCAGCTCCACTCTTTCCCCGAGCGTTCGTCTGAGAAGATCCGAAAAACCGTCGATCAGCCGGCCAATATCTTCTGGCTTTGGATTGAGCGCCTGCCGGCGCCCGAAGGCGAGAAGCTGACCGGTGATCTTCGCCCCGTCGTCTGCAGCCAACTGTGCCTCGCGGGCAAGATTGATAAGCTTCGGGTCCGAAAGCTTCGCCTCCAGCATTTCCAAATTGCCGCCGATGACGGTGAGCAGATTGTTGAAGTCATGTGCGAGGCCGCCCGTCAATTGACCGACAGCCTCCATCTTCTGCGCCTGCCGCAGTTCCTCCTCCATGCGGTGACGGTTCGTCAGGTCGCGAATAAAGCCCGTGAACACACGCTCGCCGTGAGAGACCGCCTCGCCGACAGAAAGCTCCATCGGAAATACGGCACCATCCTTGCGCAAGCCCGTGACGACTCGTCCATAACCGATGATGCGACGTTCGCCGGTTTCCCGGTAGTGCGAGAGGTAGCCGTCGTGTGCGCCACGATACGGCTGGGGCATCAGCTGCTTGACGTTCACCCCCTGCAGTTCCGCGGCCCGATAACCGAAAAGTCGTTCCGCAGCCGCGCTAAAGGCGGTGATCGAACCCCTTTTGTCAATCACGATCATGGCTTCCGGAATCGTAGCCAGGATGGAGGCTAGATGTGCCTCCCGCTGTGCGAGGTCGCCCTGCACCTGTTTCAGCGCGGTAATGTCGTTGTTCGTCTGAAGAACGACCAAGGTCCCAGTGTCCTCCATGACCACACAGACGAAGCGAGCAGCGATATAGAGACTGTGCCCGTCCTTATGCCGGTGTTTCAGCTCGCCCGACCAGATGCCCGTCTCACGGAGCTTGCGACGGATGTTCTCGATCGGTTCCGGAAATTCTGTGGAAAGAAGGTCGTGGACGATGGCACCAATCGCCTCGGCACGGGACCATCCGTAAAGGGCCTCGCATCCTACGGTCCAACGCTCGATCACCCCGTCAAAGCGATGAACAATGACGCTCGCGCCGCCGAGGATCCGTTCGACCTCGTCCAATCCGTGGTGGGTGACCGTTTGTAACGCTTGGAATTGAGACATCACGGTTCTTCATGTTAAGCGCTGGCAAACTGGCGCGCGTTCACCCCATCATGCATATCGGACCCGTCATGAAAAGCGGCAACTTCACCGGCGAGCGTCATCAGTTTTTCGATCTTAATTCTGTATTGATGACGTCCCTCCGGCGTGATGGCACCGCGCGATGCAAGGCTCGAAAAGGTCCGGGATACGGTTTCGATCGTCAGGCCAAGATAGTCTGCGATGTCCTGGCGTGTCATCGGCAGGTCGAGCCGAGACATGACAAATGCTTCCCGATCGCGTCGAGCTGTCAGGACAAGGAATGTGCAGACGCGTTCCTCTGCCGTCTTTGTCGCCAACAGGACCATCTGTTCCTGCGCCGCGGCCATCTCGTCGCTCAGTCGCGCGAAAAGGCTGGGCCGGAATTCGGGCGACTGGTCCATCTTTTGCTGGAAGCTCTGCCTGGAAAAACGCCGGACCCTCGTCTTCGCCACAGCCTCGGATCCATAGAGGTATCGATCCATAAGCGAAATTCCAATCAGATCGCCAGCGTAGAGAAACCCGGTAATGACGCGGCGACCGTCGGAGAGTATCTTGAAAACTCTGACGAGACCTTCGACGATTTCGAACACGTGCTTTGCGGGATCACTTTGCCAGAAGATCGGCTGTCCCGGCTCGAATATTTCGATCGGCTGTCGTTCGAAGACGCACGCCAAGCTCGGCTGAAGGTGGGGTGCCAGGGGGATGACTGTTCCGGAACGGGACTGATAAGCGACTTCTGTACGAAACATGACCTTTTCCTCACTCCTGTTTGACGAGGACAGTTGAACTGGTACACGTGACGAGCAGACGCTGGGCTTGTAATAGTGTGCGCGAAATTGCAACAATTTGTAACAGGCCACGATCACCACGATACACAGCGATTGGGTCACACAATGCAGAACCTTCTTGTTATTGATGACGACCCGCGCATCCGGGACATGCTGACCCGCTATTTCGAGGATGAGGGATTCGGCGTGACGGCGGTGGCAGACGCACCTTCGATGCGCACCTGTCTGGCCCGCACCACCTTCGATGCGATTCTCCTTGATCTCGTCCTGGCCGGCGGCGACGACGGACTAGCGATCGCAAGAGAAATCCGTACAACGTCCGACATTCCAATCCTCATGCTGACGGGGCGCCACGACGTTATCGACAGAATTGTGGGCCTGGAGATCGGGGCGGACGATTATATTGCCAAGCCTTTTCACCTGAGGGAGGTACTGGCGCGCCTGCGCACGGTGCTTCGGCGGCGCGCCGCGATCAGCCCTCCGAACGGACATGCCGACGTCGATGTCCTTGCCTTCCAAACCTTCACCCTCGACCTCGGCCGGCGCCTTGCGATGAGTGCGGGCGGAAGCGAGATCGATTTGACGACGGGCGAATTCGACATGCTCGTCGTTCTCTGTCGCCACCCAAAACGTGTATATTCACGCGAGACGCTGATGGAACTCACCCGAGGCCGCAATCTTGATGCCTTTGACCGAAGCATCGACGCACAGATCGGTCGCTTGAGAAAAAAGATAGAACCTGACCCATCGAGGCCCGATCTGATCAAGTCGGTCCGGGGCGTTGGCTACGTCTTTACCGGCAAGACTGTATCCCGATAGAGCACGACTATTTGAGGACCAGCCGGACGCCATGATCCCAATGGCTGTAGTTTAAAGGCTGTAGCCGCCGCCTCCAATTGTCGGACGTCAATGTCCAGAAGCGAATGCTTGTGCATTCGGCTTTTGCGGCGATGCCCCGCAGCTTGTCGATAAGGGCCTTTGAGACCCCGGCCTCGTCTGCAGCGCTTGCAACGACGAAGATGGGCACATCAAGCATTCGTTTATGCGCGAAATCATCGCCGAGCTTGCACAAAGCAAGTCCCTGAATCACACCCATCGGATTAAGCGCGATCCACGCCTGCTCCCCTTGCTCCGCGACGTCGGTGTTGGTCGCCAGCTGAGCGCAGTATCGTCGCCATGCCGCAAGATCGAGTACCGAGGCGACAGGTTCGATAAGCGGATAGGCTCTGTCCACATCAAACGGCTGGATCTGTGTAATAGTATAGATTGCTGACATACGCATTTCCTCAGTGAACCTCGAGGCCGAGCTTGACGCCGCCTTTCAAGCGATGGGCTTGCCAATGTCATTCGTCTCGAATGCCTACGAAAGAGGAAAGGCCAGCCTATTGCATTACGACAGATCAATGTCGGATCTTTGAATTTAAGCTGAATTGGACATTCCAAGCCAAAACCGGGCAGAACGCATGCGTTGCGCCCTCCAACTCGCAAGGACTACCGATGATTTCCAAGCGCGGCTGCGAATTCCTGATAAAGACCCTGCGCTCGCGTGGCATCCTATTGGTGCTGACGGCCTCTATCAGTCTGCTGCTCGGGATACTCTTTCTGATTGCTCGACAGTCGGAGCTGGCCGGGCTGGCGTTCATGGCCGGAACCGTTCCAGTGCTGTTGGCGCTCATTGTCCAGATTGTTCGGTCGCTTCGCAAAGGCGACGCCGGACTCGATATCGTCGCGGCATTATCGATGGCCGTCGCCCTCGCCTTTGGCGAGCATCTTGCCGCCAATGTCGTGGCGTTGATGTATGCCGGCGGACAACTGCTTGAGAGTTTCGCCTCCAGCCGCGCGGCGCGCGAAATGACGGCTTTGATGGGTAGGGTCGCTCACACGACAATGCGTTATGCCGGCGATGCTCTCGAGGAAGTCCCGATAAAGGACGTCATGGCAGGCGACCGGTTGATGATCCGCCGCGGCGAGGTTCTACCCGTCGATGGTGTGATCCTCTCCGGCGAAGCAATGCTCGACGAGTCGGCACTGACAGGTGAAGCCGTACCAAAACGCCATTTGGTCGACCAGGAAGTGTTGAGCGGCACCACGTCGGTTGGAGACATCTTCGATCTTGCCACCCTTCGTCCGGCAGCCGAAAGCACGTATGCCGCCGTCGTCCGCCTGGTGGAGGCTGCCCAGCAGACCAGGGGGCCCATGGTGCGTCTGGCTGACCGATACGCGATCCTTTTCCTGTTCGTCACCCTGTCAGTCGCCTTTGCCGCATGGTGGTTGTCCGGCGACCCGCGACGGGCTCTTGCCGTCCTGGTGATCGCAACACCTTGCCCTTTGATCCTTGCAGTGCCAGTGGCGATCATGTCCGGCATCTCTCGTTGTGCAGCGCAGGGTTGCCTGGTCAAGGACGGCGGCACACTTGAAGCGCTCGGACGAGTTCGAGTCGCCATTCTTGATAAGACCGGTACGCTGACCCATGGCAAGGCGGCCGTGGCCGCCATCGAGACAACTGGCTGGCTGGAGGAAAACGAGCTTCTGCGCCTTGCCGCTTCGCTCGACCAAGCGTCGGGCCACGTGTTTGCCTCTACTTTGATAGGGGCCGCTCATGACCGTGGCCTGCCTCTTGAGCCGCCGACCAATGTCGATGAGGCGCCAGGTGACGGCATAGAAGGCTCCGTCGGTCACCATCGCGTCATCGTCGGCGGTGACGCCTTCGTGGCCGGTCGGGTCGAGGAGGCCGTAAAACTGCCTGTGCCGAACCCGCGGCGTGCTGGAGAAGCGACGATCTCCGTCGCTGTCGATGGGCGAATTGCCGGATCGATTGTGCTATCGGATCGGGTTCGCCCAGAGGCACGAAACGTTCTTAAAAAGCTCCGACATCACGGAATCCAACGGATCATCCTGGCGTCTGGCGACAGGCTGGATGTTGCAATCAGGATCGGCCAAGACCTCGGTCTCGACGAAATTCTTGGCGAGCAAACACCAGCTTCCAAAGTCGTTATCGTTGCTTCCGCGCGCCAATGGGGGCCCGTCCTCATGGTCGGCGACGGTGTCAATGATGCACCCGCTTTGGCGATGGCCGACGTTGGGGTGGCCTTGGGGGCACGAGGTGCCGCCGCCGCCTCGCAGTCGGCTGGGGTCGTCCTGCTTGTCGATCATCTCGAACCGCTCGCCGAAGCTTTAGGCATTGCCCAAAGGACGATCCATATAGCCCGACAAAGTGTATTCGCCGGCCTTGGCCTTTCTCTCGCCGGCATGGTCGCCGCCGCCTTCGGATACCTTCCTCCCCTACATGGGGCTCTTCTCCAGGAGGCGATAGACGTTGCTGTGATCGTCAATGCGTTACGCGCGCTGCGACCGGCTAGGATAGCGGTCGGCGTGTAGTGCGAGGCAAAACCAACCTTGTTGCCTGGATGAACAAAGGCAGGAAGCCGAGGCTGTTGTGGCGGCTAGATCCTACGATCTGCGGATCGATTCCGCTCGTGGGCCAGCCATGCCCGCGACATATCGGTAAGAGAAACAGACCCATAGTGCTTTATCTCATCGTCTCGGAAGCGACAAAACGGCGGCTAACGCGTCTGCTACCGGTTCTAGCGGAGAACGATCAAGGCACCAGCACGGCGGCACCTCTGAGACGGCCTTGGCGAAGGTCGGCAAGAGCCTCGTTGGCCTTTTCGAGCGGATAGGCGGTCGTGTGAGTTCGAACTCCGGCCTCAGTTGCGACGGGGAAGAATTCTTCGGCATCCTGCCGTGTGAGGTTAGCGACCGACAACAGTTCGCGCTCGCCCCATAAAGCCGCGTAGGGCATGGATGGTATGTCGCTCATGTGGATGCCGCCGCAGACGACCCGACCGCCCTTTCGCACGTTCTTGAGAGCGGCCGGTACAAGTGTCCCTACGGGCGCGAAAATGATTGCCACATCCAGCTCCACCGGCGGCGTCACGTCGGAATTTCCGGCCCACCGAGCTCCCAGGCTGCGGGCAAAGTCCTGCGCAATAAGATCGCCCGGCGTCGTGAACGCATACACGTGCCTGCGTTGCCAAATGCAGATCTGCGCGATGATGTGAGCGGCGGCCCCGAATCCGTAGAGGCCGATTTTCTTCCCATCGCCCGCCTTCTTCAGGCATCGCCAGCCTATGAGCCCTGCACACAGCAAGGGTGCAAGCGCGACGGGGTCCGCATGCGGATCAAGGTCGAATGCGAAACCGGCATCTGCGACGACATGGGTGGCAAAGCCTCCGTCCCGGCTATAGCCGGTGAACTGTGGCCGGTCGCAAAGATTTTCCGCCTTCAACAGGCAGTAGGAGCAAACCCCGCAGGTGTGACCGAGCCATGGCACGCCTACACGGCGACCAAGCCGCGCCGGGTCGACACCCTCTCCGATCGCATCCACGATCCCGACGATCTCATGCCCGGGGATCAGCGGCAGCTTCGGTTCTGGCAACTCTCCGTCGACCACATGCAGATCCGTTCTGCACACCGCGCAGGCTTCGACTTTCAGCCGGATCTTGCCTGCCAAGGGAAGCGGGTCTGGCCTTTCGACCATCACCAACGGCGTGCCGATCGCCCCAATAACCATCGCTTTCATGAATCAATTCCTTCCTCCCGGCTGGAACCGGCAAAAGTTCCTTCGAAAGAATAAAGATCATAATACGATCGGCGACACGGATGCGTGAAGGAACCGCAGAAACACATCATCGCCGCGATCTCCAGACCGATTAATCCTGGAGGATTTTTGTCAGCAGCAAGAATGCCGACGGCGCGACCACGGCCGCGCCGGTGCCTTGCTGCTTCGGAACTCAGGAAACTCTGATGTGGTCGACGACAGCCTTCACGCCCGGTGCGGACCACGCGGCACGCTCGACCGCGCTGCGTTCCGGCCAAGCATTCACATGACCTTCCAGCGTCACCTTGCCGTCGGCGACCAGAACCGTGATTCCGTTGGCCTCAACTTCGGCTGTGCGTTTCAGTGCATCTTCGATGCGTTTCTTCACATCGAAACTGGAAACACGCGGCTTCCCGCTGATCTCCCCGGACACGCAGCGCGCCGGAGCGAGCCTTGAGGGGGGTGACGTCATGCCGATCGGCAACGGGGCTGTTCTGATCGGCATGGGAGAGCGAACGACGCCACAGGCTGTCGATGCTCTGGCGCGCCATCTATTCAGGGCGGGAACGGCGACACATGTGATCGCTGCGTTGATGCCCAGAGACCGCAGTTTCATGCATCTCGACACGGTGTTCACCTTTTGCGACCGCGATCTGGTCACCATGTATCCGCCGGTCGTTGATCGCATCAGAAGCTTTTCACTGCGGCCGGGCTCTGCGCAAGGCAGTGTCGACGTCACAGAGGAGAGCGCGAGTTTCATTTCGGTCGTGGCGGCCGCTATGGGAT
The DNA here is from genome assembly GCF_001426665.1 of Rhizobium sp. Root1334. Taxonomy (GTDB): domain Bacteria; phylum Pseudomonadota; class Alphaproteobacteria; order Rhizobiales; family Rhizobiaceae; genus Pararhizobium. The sequence goes on from NZ_LMEY01000011.1 coordinate 11,342, forward strand.
TGAAGGCGTTGCGCGTCGTGGCAACCGGGGGTGACTGCTACGAGGCAGAGCGGGAGCAATGGGATGACGGCAACAACGTCGTCGCCGTCAGTCCCGGGCTCGTTATCGCCTATGACCGCAACGTCTACACCAACACGCTACTACGACGCGCTGGTGTCGAGGTCATCACCATCGAGGGTGCGGAGCTCAGCCGCGGGCGCGGTGGTGGTCACTGCATGACGTGCCCGCTCATAAGGGATCCCATTTAACTCGTACCGGAGGCACCTAAAATGTCGATCAATCTTCATGGACGTAGCGTGCTGGCGCTTGATGATCTCAGCCCCGGCGAAATTCGCTTTCTGCTCCGGCTGGCGGCCGATTTGAAAGAAGCGAAAATGGCCGGAACGGAACAGCCGCGCCTGTCGCGCAAAAATATTGCCTTGATCTTCGAAAAGGATTCCACCCGGACGCGATCGGGCTTTGAAGTCGCCGCCTACGATCAGGGTGCCCACGTCACCTATATCGGTCCTTCCGGGAGCCACATCGGCCACAAGGAAACGATGAAGGATACAGCCCGCGTGCTCGGCCGCATCTACGATGCGATCGAATATCGCGGCTTTGCCCAAAGCTCAGTGGAGGACCTTGCGAAATTCGCAGGTGTTCCCGTCTACAATGGCCTGACGAATGAAGCGCATCCAACCCAAGTTCTTGCCGACTTCATGACCATGCGCGAGTTCACCCATAAGCATTTGTCCGACATGGTCATGGCCTTCGTCGGTGATGGTCGGGATAACGTCGCGCTCTCGCTGGCAACTGGCGCCGCCAAGATGGGCATGGATTTTCGCGTGGTTTCGCCAAGAGAGTTCTGGCCTGCCCCCGACGTCATCGAAAATCTCGCGGCCGAGGCTCGAAAGAACGGCGGGGTATTCTCCATTGGGGAGCATATCCGTCCCGGCGTCCTTCGAGCCGATTTCGTCTACACCGATGTCTGGCTTTCGATGGGCGAGGATGAGGGTGCGTGGGCCGAGCGCATCCGCCTGCTGTCGCCATATTGCGTGACGACAGAGGTGATGACCGCGACGGAAAATCCCTACGCCAAATTCATGCACTGCCTCCCCGCGTTCCACGACAGGAATACGGATGTGGGCGCCCGCATTTTCCAACAGTTCGGCTTGGATTGCATGGAAGTCACGGACGAGGTGTTTGAGTCCAAATCCTCCATCGTCTTCGATCAGGCGGAAAACCGGATGCATACGATCAGGGCGCTGCTCGTCGCAACGATGGGAGGCTAGGATGCTGATCGTCGCGGCACTGGGAGGAAATGCGCTTCTCAAACGAGGAGAGAGTATGACGGCAGAAAACCAGCGTGCCAATATCAAGCGGGCTGCATCGGCGTTGGCGACATTGATCGCTGCCGGCCATGATCTTGTCGTTACGCACGGGAACGGTCCTCAGGTGGGGCTTCTTGCACTCCAGTCTATGATCCCTCCGGGTTCGCCGTTTCCCCTCGACGTTCTGGATGCCGAAAGCGCTGGAATGATCGGTTATGTCCTTGAACAAGAACTGGCAAACGTCGTCGACAACCGCCGCTTTGCGACACTACTAACCCAAATCAAGGTCGATCCATCTGATCCGGCTTTTGACTATCCAACCAAGTTTATTGGACCAGGCTATGATCTGGCAACGGCTCGGTCTTTGGCCGACCAGCGGGGATGGAAGATCGCTGCCGACGGAGACAAATGGCGCCGGGTGGTTGCCTCGCCGCGGCCACTGGCAATCCTGGAAGTTCCAGTCATTGCCAGTCTCGTTGAACAAGGCGTTATCGTTATCTGCGCAGGGGGTGGAGGTATTCCAGTCGTGGAACGAGAGGACGGCATTCTGGCCGGCGTAGAAGCCGTGATCGACAAGGACCTGGCGAGTGCCATGCTTGCAAAAGACCTGAAAGCGGACATGCTGCTTTTACTGACTGACGTCGATGCGGTCTATCGCGACTTCGGCACGCCGGCGGCTTGCGCGCTCGCACATGTAAACCCGGCTTCACTCCAGGCAAGCGCATTTCCGACCGGTTCGATGGGGCCGAAAGTCGCCGCAGCAATCGAGTTTTCGACCCTCACAGGCAAGATAGCGGCAATCGGCAACCTCGAAGAAGCCATCGATATTGTTTCCGGTAAACGGGGAACATGGCTCGACGGCAGGGTGCCACGGGATCCCGTCGTAACTGCAAGCCAAGGTTCCACCGCCGCTCGCTCTTGTGCTCCTCATTATGATCGCGCTCGTCTTAAGCATCCTGTTCGTCGAACATTCTCAGGATAGGAAATATCGAACCGTTCAGACTGGAACCTGGTTGGAGAAGAGCCTCCGCACAGATCGATTTTCGTTTATTTCGCAGACTGTTGATTCGGATCATTGCCCGTGCAGTACGCGAAGCTAGGCTGGCATACCGAACCGAAGCGAGGAGACCCACCATGACCGCTCAGCCAATCATTCACTTCCATGGTGCCGCCGGGACCGTCACGGGCTCTTGTTTCCTCCTGGAGCACGACGGAAACCGGGTTCTGATCGACTGCGGCATGTTCCAGGGATCGAAAACGGAAAAGGAGCTGAACTATCGCCCCTTCCCCTTTGCCGCGTCGCAGATCAACGCTGTTATCCTGACCCACGCTCACATCGATCACTCCGGTCTCTTGCCGAAGCTTGTCAAAGACGGGTTTGACGGCCCCATCTATGCAACAGCGGCGACCCTCGATTTGTGTACCATCATGCTTGCCGATTCCGCACATATCCAAGAGATGGAAGTCGAGCATTTGAACCGGCGCAACCAAAGACGGGCGAGGGAGCCGGTAACCCCGATTTACACGACCACAGACGCCGCGGTGTGCATGACGCAGTTTCAGGCCATTGCATTCCAGGCGTGGCATGAGGTGGTGCCCGGGATTCGGTTCCGTTTCTGGAACGCTGGCCACCTTCTCGGGTCCGCGTCTGTCGAACTCGAGGTTGGGGACGGTGGTAACCGCCAGCGCATCCTGTTTTCCGGCGATCTCGGCCCGTCCCACAAACTCCTGCAATTCGATCCGGAAGCACCAACAGGATGGGACTACATTGTCTGCGAAAGTACCTATGGCGACACCACGCGATCCGAGGTGTCCGAAGAGACACGGCGAAGCAGGCTGCGTGAAGAAGTCAGGGAAGCTGCGCGCCATCGCGACGGGGCTCTCATCATCCCTTCCTTTGCGGTGGAAAGGACGCAAGAACTTCTGGCCGATCTGATCATCCTGATGGAAAGACACGAGATTGCATCATGCCCGGTCATTATCGATTCGCCGCTGGCCGCTCGCGCCAGCCAGATTTTTCAAAAATACGCCCGCGTTCTCCAGAACGGCGATGCTTTGGTACGGGCCATGAGGTCGAGGAATGTCCGGTTCACCGAAAGTGCGGAACAGTCGAAAGCCATCGATTCCATTCACGGATTTCACATCGTGATTGCAGCAAGCGGAATGTGCGAGGCTGGCCGTATTCGACATCGACTCAGGAACTGGCTCTGGCGCGAAGAGGGAACAGTCCTGCTTGTCGGTTATCAGGCTGCAGGAACACTGGGACGTATCCTATCAGATGGGGCCTCGATCGTTAAAATTCAGGGCGACGATATCATGGTGCGCGCCAGAATTCGCAAACTGGACGTCTACAGCGGTCATGCGGACGGCACGGAACTCGAAACATGGGTCAAGGCGCGGCTGCCGATCAAAAAGGATATCTTCCTGGTTCATGGCGAAGCGGAGGCCCTCGCGGGGCTGCGCCAGCGACTGTCGGGTTTCCTTCGGCCGGACCAGATCGTTGTGCCCCGGCTGGACGCTGCCTATCGTCTGGACGCTGAAGGCGGCGTGGACATCTCTCCGGCAGAGCCTCCTCCGCGCATCGATCCGGTACAAGCGGGCCATCGCGACTGGCACAATGACGTTCAAGCTCTCATTCTTGATCTTCAGGAGCAATTGGCATCGGCCGCTGACGAGAAAGCACGAGGCGTGATCATCCGCAGGATCCGCCGGGCGTTGGAAGAACCGAACTGATCTTCGGCGCGCCCATAGAAGATTTCAGCGATTAAGTCGATCAAGGTGAGGGTGAAACCGTTCGCTACCGTTCTGACCGCGCGAAATGCCGGCATGTGGGAGGGTATCGAGGCGCTTGAAACAATGAATCTTACGATCGACAGTACCATCTTTGACGCTGATCAAGGGCCGCTGGAACCAGGGCAAAAAGGATCTAGCCATCTGCTGTTCGACGCGTTGGCCGGGCTCTCCGCCTCATCGTATCGGCTGGAGTATACGAAGACCCCCCACGCCGAGCGGCGCGACGGTTACCGCGATGTCGACTGTTGGGACCATCTGCTACGCGGTGCAGCGGCGTCGCCGGCCAGCCTTCAAACTCGGTGCGGAGCACTCGTGCCGATGCTATGCCCGATGCAAGGCACAGCCATCAGCTTCGATGCGATCCGCACCGCCATTCTCTTGTCGGCGCGGATCGATTTGAGCTGAATCTACTTCGGTACAACGCAAAAAAGGCCACTGTAAGTGGCTCCTATTGGTCCTGCATAAAACCTTGCATCTCCTCGGTTGTTACCTTGCTATCCTTGTTTGCATCGACGTTGTCGAACACCCGTTTGTGAATCGTCGTCACTTCCTCGAAGGAAAGTGCTCCATCTCCATCGACATCCGCGATGGCGAACATGATTTTCATCATGTGACCACGCATCGCGCCGCCGCGCATTCCGCCCATCATACCGGCCCGCCCCATCATCGCACCCGGCATCATCTCCGAGGTCCCAGACTGTAAATTCTGGTCCTCGGCCGGGGCCGCCTGCGCGAAGGCCATAGTCATGGTGCTGGCTGAAAAAAGTGTGGCGACCGTTGCCACGCATGCCAATTTTGTCAACGTCATGTGCGTTCTCCTTCTGAGCTATAGGAACTGAAGGCGACTGCAGCAGCGCTGTCGTTTCCCACGCCATTCCAGTGCCAACATTTATAATACCCCGGAAGCGAAGTTGCCGATTTGCGTTACATCAATCAGTCGCTAGAGATGACGCCTGATTCAGCTCCGGCCACGACCATGTATCGATGAACGAGGCTCACAATGCCCGGTCCTGATCCCGCCCCGCTCCAACTTCCGACGTACTTCGTCTGTTTTCCGGAAACCCGTGGCCGATTGCGCACGCGACGATAGTCTTGGGATGGCAAGCTCATGGAACGCACGCAGGTCCTTGGCTGCTGAGCACGCCGAAACTCTTTGGAAGGCGTACCGCCCACAATGAGGCCAAGGGCGTTATCAAACCGCCACATCAATCGCCGCGCATCGTTCTGGGCCTGCCGCAGTCGGAGATCAACAAGAACGTAGCTCCGCGAAAATTCAAAAAGTGCTGCACACTTAAATATGATATGAGGTGGCCGCAGCCTCGTAGAACATCTGGCGTGTGTGCCTGTCGTCCGAGTGCCGGGAGGGATCTGTTGGGGTGGCTTTTCCAAATGATCGCCAATCGATCGCATGCGGGCCGCTCGGTCCCGACCAGCGCTTCTGTAGATAAGCTGTTCCGGGAATCGGAGATTGAGGCGGAATATGCGATCGGATGGGTTCGAATCGCCGTTGGGCTCGCCCTCCTTGCAAGTGGTGTCCTCGTGTCGTCAGGGACAGCCGAGCTCACCAATGAATACAGCCTGAGCCAAGTTCGTTTCACGGCCCTGTTCACGGTCGGGAGCTTTCTAGCACTCGGCCTCGTGTCGTTGCTCTTGGTTATCCGCCACTGGTTCAGGCCATGGATGGCATTTTTCCTCGTTACCGGTGACGCGGCCATTCTTGGCGCCAGCCTCTTTTTCGGCTTGGAAGGCATTGGCCTAGGCGGGAACTGGGTCGCTGCAATACCGACCATCTGGCTCGTACCTCTCGGCCTCGCCGTCGGCGCGCTTCGATATCGGCCACTCGTTCAAGTGTGGGCCACCTTTGTAACAATGATCACCCTGGTTGGCGTCGTTTTCGCGCTTGGCTTTCGCTCGTTCCCGGACGGCTTTGGGATCCCTGCATTTCCTTCTGACCTTGAGGCAAGCTTTGGTCGCCTGTTCTCGCTGCCGCCTTACCTCATGCGGGCCGTCATGCTGACGCTAATCGGTCTCACAACGGCACTTGCAATGCTGCGGTCTCGGCGTCTTCTCATGCACGCCGTCAACGAGACAACGCGGCGGGCAAACCTTGCTCGCTTCCTGCCAGCCGAGATCGCGCCATTGGTGGGAGAGAATGGTATTGCCGGATGGCGGCAAGGCCGACACCAGCAGGCTACCATCCTGTTCGTCGATATACGGGGGTTTACGGCTTATGCGGAAGGCATGGATCCAGCGAGGCTCTCCATCTTCATCTCTTCCTTTCGGCGACGGGTGACGCATGCGGCGGAGGCCTTCGGCGGCGTGGTCGACAAGTTCATTGGCGATGGCGCTCTGCTTGTATTCGGCGTTCCAGATCCCCAGAGTGATGACTGTACCCGCGCTATAGCATGTGCCCAGGAGCTTCTCGAACTCGTGGATCAATGGAACGCGAAGCGCGGATTTGATCCTCCTATCCGGGTGGGGATCGGCATCCACACGGGTGAGGTATATTGCGGGCTTGTTGGAGATGACAAACGAATTGAGTTCACAGTGCTTGGCGACGTCGTCAATGTGGCTGCCAAGATCGAACAGGCCACCAAGCGGTTTAACAAAGCGCTGCTGGCTTCTGAGACCGTGGTGATGCGCTCGGGACAACTTCCCACATGGCAGGAGGTCGGCCGTGAGCCGCTAGGAGGGCGCGGCGAGCACCTTGCGATCTTCGCTCACTCGGGGACAAAGTCGAGCGGCTGAGTGCCCAGACGATGATGTTCATTCAGGGAATGGGCGCTTGGATCCCATATTCTTCTGGGCATTACTGTCCTTAGAATGCAAGGATCAGATTGGCTCGCGAGCCCAGATCCCACAGCCTGATGGCGGATGCGTTAAGTCTGCAATGCACGATTCCGTTCTTTTCAACTCCCAAATAACCTTCTCTGCGTTCAGCCGGTAGGCGATTTTCTAAGGATCTCGTCGTGGGGAACGATGCCGAATTGCCTAGCACCGTCAGTTGCTACGACAGGGTTGGCGGATGAATTTTTAGGCGCTTCAGCTCAAACGCTCTCGCTCATCGAATCAGATACCAGGCGCTGCCCGTGGATGATGCGTAGAATATCCTGGCAGAGTGTTTCGGCGGGTTGCGTCGCGTCCATCCGGAGCCATTGAATGTCATCTGTCTCTTGTGAGAGCTGGTGGGCCAGGATTTCAACGGTCGCGTCGGAGGGACCTCCGACCCTTGCTGCAACCCGCTGCCTGAGCAATGCCGGATCCGCTTCAAGCCAGAAGGCTGAGAATGGATGTCTGCCCTCGGCCGCCGCTTTTTCGAACATCTGTCGATGGTGCCTCTTATCGAAAACCGCATCCGCCACCGCCGCACCGCCTTCCGCCAGTATGAGGCGGACCCGCCAGACCATCTCCTGATAGACTTTTGCGGAAATTTCAGGTCGATACGCAGCTTGCGGCAGCCTCGTTTCTGGCGGCACGCCATGCATCGCCTTGCGGATACGATCGCTCTCGATGATACGCGCCCCGGGGGCGGGCCCGATGCGCGGTGCGAGCGTTTCCGCCAGTGTTGACTTGCCCGATCCACTGAGACCACCAATGGCGACAAGCTGCCCCGCCGCCGGCTGCAACAGAGACTGGGCAAGCTGGAAATAGGATCGCGCTTCGCCCGCAAACGTTGTTGCCAAGTCACCTGCATCTTCCGCCTGTGTGGCGATCACACGGGCCCGGACGGCAGCACGCACGGCGATGAAGAATGGCAGCGCGCCGAAACCGTCATCCTCCTCTGTCTCGTCGAGATATCGGTTCATGACGAGGTTGGCGAGTTCGAGATGTCCGCGATGCCAGAGATCCATCAGCAAGAAGGCGAGGTCGTATAGTATATCGGTCGTGGCGATCTGGTCGTTGAACTCGATGCAATCGAACAAGCATGGTTCGCCCTCTAGCAAGAATATGTTGCGGAGGTGCAAGTCGCCATGGCAACGCCGCACTTTGCCAGATCGTTCCCGTCGGTCCAAGAGATTGGCAAGCTGCGTCAGGCGCCGATTGAAGGCCGCAGTCAAATCGTGGACCTCCTTTTCTGAAAAGACATGACTTGTCGCAAAGCCATCCTCATTCACCTTCAGTACAGCCGCCATATTGGCCGTGCCGCTGCTGCCGTATATGATCGGTGCGAGACGATGAAACTTGACGATCGCTCTTGCGAGAGAGGCCACCATCGTCGGCGTCAATCCCCCTGAAATGGCAATCTGGTCGAGCAGTAAAGACTGATCGAAACGCTTCATCTCTACAAGAGCATCAAGCAGCTGTCCTTCGCCGCCAAGCGCAAGGTCGCCGCTATTTTCCCGTGTGACGGTCTTGACCCCAAGATAGATGCCAGGTGCTGTCAGGGTGTTCAGCTCTACCTCCTTGCGACAGGCCGCTAGCCGTTTCTCCGCTGAGGAAAAATCAGCATATGGCAGCTTCACAGCACGTTTCATCTTATAAGCTCGCTGCCCCACCAGAAAAATGCGCGAGATGTGAGTGTCCATCATCTCGACGGGCGCGGCATTCAAGGACAATGCGTCCTTAAGAAAGGAGATGGTTGCCGACTGATCCTCGGTGATCATTTGCAAACCTTTCGGATGCCGTGGTCAGATCAGCAAGTTGACCATGACCCGGCACGCAATGCATTGACGTGGGTCAAAGATCAGATTGCCGCCGTCGGACTTGCTTTCGAAAACATCAGACAGGCGTCACGCGATCGCGCTCGTCAGCAGTCTTCCTCGCAATTTGCGGATCGAAGCACTTTCGGCCGCCTTTCAACCACCGAGTAGCTCAGGTGCCAGAGGTGGTTCACGGGGATCGCAACATCCAAAATCCAGCGTTTCTCCAGTTGTTGCGCTAGATCAAAGTGCAGCCAGATTGGATCGCTATTATCCTTGACCACAGGGCGCAGCGGTTGACCCAACTGAACGGCGCTAGCCAACGACCGTTGTGCCGGCTCGAAGGAGACATGAAATGCTCGAAGATACCGATGACGACCTGACCACACGCACTGGTTTCCGTTTCCATGTACGCCACGCCACGCCGCAAGACGAAGCGATCGTGGCCGAGTTTTTCACACACGTAACCCCGGAGGACATCCGATTTCGGTTCCTCTCCGGCATGAAGACCGTATCTCACGAACGGCTCCTCGAAATGACGCGCGCCGACGATCCTCAGGTCGTGAACTTCTTGGCCTTCGCTCCGAATGAAGCGCTGTTGGCAGTGGCAATGCTTGCGGCTGGCGAAGATGCTCAGCGCGGAGAAGTCGCGCTCACGATCCGCAATGACTTCAAACATCAGGGAATAAGCTGGGAAATGCTCGCGCATATCTGCCGCTATGCGGAGCGGCACAATTTCAAAAGCATTGAATCCTTGGAAAGCCGTGCAAACCATGCGGCGATCGATCTGGAGCGCGATATGGAGTTTCAGGTCTTCGACGACGAAGACGATCCGACCGTAGTCGTGCTGCGCCGAGATCTCAAACTACAGCCCGACGCGGCCCCAATCGACGGCAGCGAGGTTTCGCATATATTGCGATGATCCATTCAGGGCAATCCCTCCGTTCGGAGCGTCGCAGAGACCGAAGCAGGCGTTCATCTTGCAACTCTGAAAAGGAACCGATTGGCCAATGGAGACGATGCCGGGACACAGCCGTTACGATTCCTTCGTCCGTAGAGCCATCGCCATTTCACCAATGCGGACGGCAGTGGTCCATCCCTGCTCGGAGGAAACCCTCCGCTCCGCGATTGATCTGAAAACCCAAGGACTTCTCGACCTGTTGTTGATCGGGCCAGAGCACAAAATCAGGGCGATTGCCGAGGCGGCTGCACTTTCCCTCGCCGGTATCGACATCGAGCCGGTCGAGCACAGTCATGCTGCAGCCAACCACGCCGTCGTACTCGCCTCGACCGGCAAGGTCGCGGCATTGATGAAGGGCAGCCTCCACAGCGACGAACTGCTTTCCGCCGTCTTGTCACCCACCTCCAAGCTTCGAACAGAACGCCGCATCAGCCACGTCTACGTGATGGATGTGCCGGCTTACAGAAAGCTGCTGGTTATCACCGATGCTGCAATCAATATTCGGCCGAACCTCGATCAAAAAAAGGACATTTGCCAGAACGCCATCGATCTCATGCGGCTTCTCGGCGTTGAAAGGCCGCTCGTTGCAGCGCTCGCAGCCGTCGAAACTGTCAACAGCAAGATGCCTGCAACGCTGGACGCCGCCGCCTTAACAGTGATGGCTGCGCGCGGCCAGATCGAAGGCGCGATTGTCGATGGTCCGCTTGCCTTCGACAACGCGATCAGCATCAAGGCCGCGCGGGCCAAATGCATCAATTCGCAGGTGGCAGGGCAAGCAGACATCCTTCTGGTTCCCGATCTCGAAGCCGGAAACATGCTGGCCAAGCAACTCATCTATTTCGCAGGCGCGGATGCCGCAGGACTTGTCCTTGGCGCGCGCGTTCCCATTATCCTGACAAGCCGCGCGGATTCGGCCAAGGTTCGCATGGCCTCGGCAGCCCTCGCTGTGCTGACCACCGCAAAACGCCATGAACCAAAGGCGATCGCATGACGGGCAAACTCCTCCTGACGTTCAATGCCGGCTCATCCACGGTCAAGATTGGCATCTTCGAGTTGGGTGACAAAGGGCTAGAGCGGTGCGGCAAGGCGGTTGTTGATTTCGGCTCCCATTCGCTGCAATTGACTGTGAAGGAAGGTTCGACGCACCTCGACCTTGCTCGAATGGGTGACCGAAGCGACGATCTGTCGGAACTGATGGCAGAGGTCTTCAAGGCGCTGGCCGGGCATTTTGATCTTGATTCAGTAGCGGCTGCAGGCCACCGGGTCGTTCATGGGGGCGATCTCTTCTCCGGTCCAGCCGAACTGAATGCCAGGACCGTCGAACAGATCACGTCGCTAACCGACCTTGCACCACTCCATCAGCCACAGGCGCTGAGACTTGTCAGGGCGATCAAACACCTGCGGCCGGATCTGTTCCAGACCGCTTCGTTCGATACCACCTTTCACGCCGCGCAGCCGGATCTCGTGCGCCGGTTCGCAATTCCGCGCGTCTATCACGAGCGAGGTATCAAGCGATACGGGTTCCACGGTCTTTCCTACCAATCCGTTTCAAGTACCTTGGCCTCGAAGTCGCCGGAAGTCGCCCATGGCAAGATCATAGTGGCTCATCTTGGCAGCGGCGCCAGCCTGTGTGCGATCGATAATGGCACCAGTCGTGATTCCAGTATGGGCTTTTCAACGCTCGACGGTATCCCGATGGCCACGCGTCCCGGCTGGCTCGATCCCGGTGTGCTCCTGCATTTCCTGGGACCGCTCGGAAAGACCGTCGGGGAGGTGGAGGAAATGCTCTACCACCAGTCCGGCCTGCTCGGCGTCTCTGGTGGATTGAGCGGCGATATACGTGAGCTCTTCGACAACGATGGAACGGTTGCAAAGGAAGCAATTGACCTCTTTACGCTACGGATCGCCGGTGAAATCGGTCGGCTTGCATCGACGCTCAAGGGACTCGACGCCCTGGTGTTCACGGCAGGCATTGGCGAGAACCAACCGCGGGTTCGCGAACTCGTCACCGAAAGGCTTGTTTGGCTTGGCGTCGAGCTGGATAGGCGCGCCAATGACATGAACGCATTCAAGATCAGCACTGCCGCGAGTCGGATCGCTGTTTACGTTATTCCAACGGACGAGGAAATGGTGATCGCCGAAGAATGCCTCGCCGTCCTCAATTCGCGGGATTTGCCACCGCAATCATAAGCCGATCGTGGATGCAGTCCGCCTCCGGCGCGACGGCCCCGATGTACCAAAGGAACAAACAGATGCAGTCCGATACCTCCCTGGCCTCAAAGGATACGATGACAGCGGAAGAATTGACGCTGATCGACCGCTACTGGCGCGCTACCAACTATCTGTCCGTCGGACAGATCTACCTTCTCGACAACCCGCTGCTACGCGAACCGCTGAAACCGGAGCATATAAAGTCCCGTCTGCTTGGCCACTGGGGCACGACGCCCGGCCTCAACTTCATCTACACCCATCTCAATCGCATCATCCGAGATCGCGATCTCAGTATGATCTATATCTGCGGCCCGGGCCATGGCGGGCCGGGTATGGTTGCAAGCACCTATCTTGAAGGCAGCTACAGCGAAATCTATCCGGATATATCGCAGGACGCCGCCGGCATGCAGAAGCTGTTCCGACAGTTTTCCTTCCCGGGCGGAATCCCCAGCCATGCCGCGCCGGAAACGCCAGGCTCCATCCACGAGGGCGGTGAGCTCGGGTATGCGCTTGTGCACGCCTATGGCGCGGCGTTCGACAATCCGGATCTCATCGTAGCCTGTGTTATCGGCGACGGCGAGGCTGAGACCGGGCCGCTTGCCGCGAGTTGGCAGTCAAACAAGTTCCTCAATCCGGCCCGCGACGGCGCCGTCGTACCTATCCTGCATCTGAACGGCTATAAGATCGCCAATCCGACGCTGCTGGCCCGCACAAGCGACGAAGACCTCGACAATCTGTTTCGCGGCCTTGGGTATGAGCCCTTTTTTGTTGAAGGACATGAACCTGCGGATATGCATCGGCAGATGGCAGCGACGCTCGACGCGGTTTTCGAGCGTATTCGCACTATTCAGCACGATGCGCGCGAAGGTGCCTCACAGGACGGCTGCTCGCGCTGGCCGATGATCGTGCTGCGCAGCCCAAAGGGCTGGACCGGCCCGAAGGAAGTCGATGGCAAAAAGGTCGAGGGCTTCTGGCGGGCGCATCAGGTGCCGGTGGCCAATTGCCGGGGAGATGCCGACCACCGCAAGATTCTCGAAGACTGGATGCGCAGCTACGATCCGCAAGACCTTTTCGATGTCGGGGGACGGCTCAAGCCCGAGCTGCAGGCACTGGCGCCGATGGGTGAGCGGCGTATGGGCACCAATCCCCATGCCAATGGCGGACTGCTTCGCAAGGAACTTGTTGTGCCTTCGATCCGCGACTACGCCGTACCCGTGACCACCCGCGGCGGCTCCATGGTTCAGACGACCGAAATTCTCGGACACTATCTGCGTGACGTCCTCAAGCTCAACGACGAGAATGCCAATTTCCGAATTTTCGGTCCCGACGAAACGGAATCGAATCGCCTTGGGAGCGTATTCGAAGTTACCAATCGTGTCTGGATGGAGGCGATCGAACCATACGACGTCCAACTCGCGCGTGATGGCCGGGTGATGGAAGTCCTGAGTGAACATCTGTGCCAGGGTTGGCTGGAAGGCTACCTGCTCACCGGCCGCCACGGGTTGTTTTCCTGCTACGAAGCTTTCATCCACATTATCGATTCGATGTTCAACCAGCATGCCAAATGGTTGAAGGTCTCGCGGGAACTTGAATGGCGCAAACCGGTATCGTCGCTCAACTACCTGCTGACATCGCACGTCTGGCGGCAGGATCATAACGGCTTCAGCCATCAGGATCCCGGCTTCTTGGACCTTGTTGCCAATAAGAGAGCCGACACGGTGCGGATCTATCTGCCCCCGGATGCCAATACTCTCCTTTGGGTCGGCGATCACTGCCTGAGAACCTGGGACCGGATCAATGTCATCGTCGCGGGCAAGCAGCCGGAGCCTCAGTGGCTGACAATCGACGAGGCGGAACAGCACTGCGAAGCCGGTATCGGCATATGGGACTGGGCCAGCAATGAGGAGGGCTCGGTTGAGCCAGACGTCGTGATGGCCTGCGCGGGCGATGTACCGACCCTAGAGACGCTGGCGGCCGTGAAGCTGCTGCGCCGGGCTATCCCTGAGCTCAGTATCCGCGTCGTCAACGTAATCGACCTGCTTTCCCTTCAGTCGCAAGAGCATCATCCGCACGGCCTCTCTGACGATGCGTTCGACCGCCTGTTCACAAAAGACCGGCCGATCATCTTTGCCTATCACGGCTATCCCGCCCTCATCCACCGGCTGACCTACAAACGCACCAACCACGAGAACATCCACGTTCGCGGCTTCATCGAGGAAGGCACCACGACGACGCCATTCGATATGACTGTTTTGAACGAGCTCGACCGCTTTCACCTGGCGATAGAGGCGATCAAGCGCGTGCCTGGCCTGAAGGAGAATGCCGATGCGGCCATCGCCGCTCTTGAGAGCAAACTCGTGGAACATACCCGTTATGTGCGCGAATATGGCGAGGACATGCCGGAAATCCGCGATTGGAAATGGGACCCGTGATGCGCATGTCCGGATCGAAACCTTGCTGAGCCAGAATTGCAGGCGGACCCGGCTGGGACAGCGCCGGTTCTAGCGGGCGAGCAAGGCAATCGCAGTCGTAAGTCAGTGCCAGCCATATAGAATTCCAAAGGGTGCCCATGTGGAGGTGGCCTTGGGATCTGCGGGCAACCTTCTCGAAGAAGAAACCTGGCTGTCCTGAACGCGTCGCGGGCGTGGATTCGCCGTCGCGCCCTGTTCAAGATCAGATGCTGACGTTGACCGATATCAATGTCCAGGAACATCATGAACACTACACTCCGGGATCATCGTCGGCTCTTTGTCGTGACGATCACCCGTCTGATCTGGAGTGTCGCATGACCGCCACCGCTCAATTGCCTCGTGACATCCAGGCCACCGGACAAGGGCCTGGAGGACTGACCAGTGTTGAGGCTGCCGAGCGCCTGGTGCAATTCGGTCCGAACACCATCCCCGAGCCCAGAGCGGCGTCTCTGTTGCTGATCTTCATAAGGCAATTCCGCAGTCCACTGATTTACATCCTCCTTGTCGCAGCTGCTGTATCGCTCGCCGTCAGTGAACCCGAAGATGCCGTTTTTATCGCCATCGTCCTTCTGCTGAATGGGTTGATTGGTGGCATTCAGGAACATTCGGCCAGCCGCGCAGCCGCTGCGCTACGCAATCTTGAGCAGCCCTATGCGAACGCCATTCGTAACGGAGAAGCACGGGAGATCGACGCTCGTTTGGTGGTTCCCGGCGATCTCATCCGCATTGAGGCCGGCGGCAAAATTCCTGCTGATATCACGCTTATCGAGGCCAACGGCCTGCTGTGCGATGAATCGCTGCTGACAGGGGAATCAGCGCCGGTCCACAAGCACATTGGCCTTGCCGATGTGCCTGGGGAACATCGGAACTCGGACCTTGCATTTGGGGGATCGTTGGTCACCCGTGGCCGCGGCAAGGGTCTGGTGACGGCCACCGGCCCCTCTACCCAAATCGGCAAAATCGCTTTCGACGTCGGCAAAGCGTCCATTTCCAAGCCACCGTTGATGATCCGGCTGGCGCATTTCTCTAACAGGATCGCCTGGGTGGTCGGCATTGCCAGTGCCGTACTTATCACGGTCGGATTGATAAGAGGGTTGCCTTGGAACGAGCTGTTGATGATGTCGATCGGACTTGCGGTCAGCGCGGTTCCCGAAGGTTTGCCGATCGCCATATCAATCGCGCTGGCCATCAGCATGCGCCGCATGGCCAAGCAAAATGTCATCGTCCGCCACATGGCGGCGGTCGAATCCCTTGGCTCCTGCACGATGATCGCTACCGACAAAACAGGCACTCTGACCCTCAACGAGCTGACCATTACCGATATCCGGCTTCCCGACGGCACTTGCCTCGAACTTGACGCTGGCACGGATCTCGATAGTTGCGAGATTCGCGGCCCAAACATGAGTGTGGCGGACGCCCGTCAAAAGGCCGCACGCCTGCTCAAGGCTGCCTCATTGCCGAACGAGGGCGCGCTCAGCAAACAGGAAGCCGGCTGGCAGGGTATCGGAGATACAGTCGACGTAGCGCTTCTGGCAGCTGCCCGCAAAGCGGGTCTTGAGCATAGGGTCATGCAGGATGCTTATCCGCTTCTGGCACGCATCCCGTATGAGCCTGATCTAAAATATGCAGCCTCCTTCCATCAGCGGGGAGACAGTGTCCACATGTTCGCCAAGGGATCGGCCGAAACCTTGATCGATATGGCCGATCGCATGGATGCGGGTAATCGTAATGTGCCCATCGACCGTGAGGGGCTCCTCGCGCAAAAGGAGGAGATGGCAGGACGCGGCCTGCGCGTCCTCGCCTTTGCCGAGGGCGAGATCAAGGCGGCCAATGACCGCACATTTGGTCACCATCATCTCGTCGACCTTGTCTTCCTGGGGCTTGCGGGTATGCAGGATCCTATTCGTCCGGAAGTACCCAAAGCTATCCGGGATTGTCATGCCGCCGGCATCGAGGTCGCAATGATCACCGGAGATGACCCAAGGACAGCCTCCGCCATCGCCTGCCAGGCAGGTCTGAAGTTTCGGCCTGATCAGGTGGTCGCGGGTGATGATGTCGGGAAGGCGGAAGACGGGGGGCCTGGTAGGCTGGACGCGTTGACAAAAGATGCCCGACTCTATGCGCGCGTTGTGCCAGCTCAAAAGCTCGCAATCGTGTTATCGCTTGCCCGCAACGGGCACTTCGTCGCGGTCACCGGCGACGGCGTCAATGATGCCCCGGCGCTAAAACATGCTCATGTGGGCGTCGCGATGGGGCGAAAGGGTACTGAAGTCGCCAAGGAAAGTGCCGACATCGTGGTATCGGACGACAATTTCGCGTCCATCGTGAGCGGTATTCGTGAAGGCCGCATAGCCTATTCGAATATCCGAAAGGTCATCTACATGCTCGTCGCAACGGGAGCGGCTGAGATGCTGCTGTTCCTGCTGGCGATCCCGCTCGGTCTGCCCATGCCCCTGCTGCCGGTGCAGTTGCTCTGGCTCAATCTGGTGACCAACGGAATTCAGGATGTCGCGTTGGCGGGCGAAAAGGCGGAGGGAGACGAACTGGAGCGACCGCCCCGCCGCCCGAGGGAACCGATCTTTGACCGGCTCATGGTTCGCAGAATCGTTCTGTCGACTTTGACCATCGGTGTTGGAGGTTTTGCTGTCTTCTGGTGGCTGCTGCAGCATGGATACGAGGTTTCGCAAGCACGAAACATGCTGCTCCTGCTTTTCGTGATATTTGAAAACTTCCAGACTTTCCTCAGCCGCTCAGAACGCAAGTCGATCTTTGCATTGGCCTTCCTCGGCAACCCGCTGCTGCTCTTGAGCATTGTCGCGTCCCAGGCACTGCACCTGTCGGCGATGTATGTCCCCTGGTTGCGCGAGACACTGCAACTCACGCCGATTTCGCTCGCACAATGGGCCTGGATCTGCGTCGCCGCCTCGTCGATTCTTTTCGTCAATGAACTCGACAAATGGCTGATACGCAGAACGACCGTGAATTGAGGTGCACTCAATTGCGCTGCATCAAGGCGGTGAACGCCGCAATCCCCGAAGCTGGCGACGCACTAAACAATAGCGGCCTTAGGAGACGACGATGCTTGCCAGGGATCTGATGACGACGAATGTAGCTTATGTGACGGTGGGCACGAGCCTCAAGCGGGCGATAGAAATTATGATCGACTGAGATGTAAGTGGCCTACCGGTGGTCGACGATGCTGGAGGCGTATGCGGGATGTTGACCGAGGGAGACTTATTAAAGCGGCACGAGTTCAACGGCGGGCATGAAATCGGACACCTTCAGCCGGACGTGGCGTTTTTCGAAAGCTATATCAAACAACACGGGCGGGCGGTCGAAGATTGCATGACGGCCAACGTCGTCGTCGCTTCGCCGCAAGCTACGCTTGCCGAAATCGTCGCGCTGATGCGCCGTCACAATATCAAACGGATTCCCATCCTCACGAACGGCAGACTCTCGGGAATCGTCAGCCGGCGCGACGTGCTCAAGGCCATCTCTGCAACACCAGACTCCGTCGCTCGCGGTGATGACGCATTACGGCTGGCAGTTTCGACGCGGCTTCAAGCCGAATTGGGACTTCGCCGGGAGAAAGTGGAGGTCAATGTCCGGGATTCAGTGGTGGAGGTAATTGGCGAATTCGAATCCGATGCTGCGTGCGAAGCCGTAAGGATCGTGACCGAAGCTATCGCCGGCGCCAGTTGCATTGTCACCCGAAAGGCTCGGCCAACTGCGGCGCACTAGCGATGCAGAATATGGACGGCTCCTCAGGTTCGGATTGCGCATCTTTGCGTGCGATCAACACAAGCCGGTCTGGGTACCGGCCATGCCGTGCTACCCTACAAGTAAATCAGTGGGGCACCCATGAAGATCAGGTCTATTTCGCTGGCGAGCGGGCTTCCGGCTCCACTTCCAGGAAACTGGGAAAAGTAAGATGGACTCGATCATTCCACGTCTTGGCCTCGCCCTCGCTATTGGCCTTCTGGTTGGGCTCGAACGTGGCTGGCGGGATCGCGATGCCCCTGCAGGCAGTCGCACCGCCGGCATCCGGACGTATGGAATTGCGGGCTTGCTTGGCGGCGCATTCGGCACGTTGGTGCAGGAACAGAACGGCGGAGTGATCTTCGGTTTAGGGTTCCTCGGTTTTTCACTGAGTTTCAGCTGGTTCAAGCTGCGCGAAGCCCGGCGTGACGACGATTTCAGTGTCACCGGGGTTTGCGCAGCGCTCTGCGTTTTCGCGCTTGGCGGGATCGCTGTTGCCGGAGATTATCAAGCTGCCGCCGCGGCCGGCGCCGCCCTTGCAGCTCTGCTAGCAAGCAGGGAAGCGCTCCATGGCCTCCTGCAGCGCCTATCCTGGATCGAGTTGCGCTCGGCCCTCGTTCTCGCCGTGATGACCGCGATCATCCTTCCCCTCATTCCTAATCGCACAACCGATCCATGGGGCGGATTGAATCCCTGGGAAGTTTGGCTCTTCACCGTGCTGAGCGCAACGATCTCCTACACCGGCTATATCGCAGTCCGGCTGCTTGGCTCGACGAAGGGTCTGCTCGTCAGCAGCCTGGCAGGAGCGTTGGTTTCCTCAACCGCCGTCACAGCCAGTTTCGGACAGAAGGCCAGAAGCGGCGAGGCTCCTTTGCCGTTGGCTGGGGCCGCGATCCTAGCGCCCGTTGTATCAGTCCTTCGGGTCATTGCGATCGTTCTCGTTATCGCGCCAGCGGTCTTTCCCTTGATCGCCCCTGCTGCTCTTACAGCGGCAACGGTGCTGGCTCTTGCCGGCGGCTCGTTGATGACGTTGCACGCCGCGCGACAGGAAGAGACTTTTACCGCGCGAAACCCATTCGAACTCGGCCCCATTGTCGTTTTTGCCAGTCTTTTCGCACTGACCACGACCCTGAGCGCCGCGCTGGTGTCCCGTATTGGCGACAGCGGACTTGTCGCCCTTTCGGCCATCTCCGGGACATTCGATGTTGACGTTGCGGTCCTCAGCGCCTTGCGCGCAGGCCAGGACGGCCTGCCGCTGCCGTTGATTGCCATCGGCCAGGCAGTGCTTGCGGCTATCGCCGCCAATGCCGTCGGGCGGCTGATCGTCGCAATCGCATCGCGAACGCTCTTTTATTGGTTGCCTATCGTGATCGCCTCTATACTGGCAATTAGCGCTGGTAGTGCTGTCTACCTGGTGACCCGATAACCGGCTGAATGATGAAGGCCCCGTCGCGCGTCACAGAAGACGCCCGCGCCCGTCGGCGGATGAACTCATCGAGTGCGGACACCGGTGGCAGAATGATTGACAAGCGCCCACGGATCGGACCGAACGTTGACGAACTTTATGGTATTACTCCACTCAGGCTTCGGTACAGCACGTATCCGGCAACCATGAAGATGAGCCCCGCAAACATCCGATTGAGCAGGCCTTTGTAGACACTGAGTCGCGTCGAGAGGATCATGCCAAACACGCCGCCGACAATCCCACCGCCCACGAATTCGACGGCAAGCATCCCGTCGACGAGTCCTGACGCAGCATAGTTGATTGCCGTCGCCAAGCCGAACGCACCGACAGATAAAAGCGATGATCCGACTGCATTGATCATCGGCATGCCTGTCGCGAGGATGAGCCCTGGGACGATCAGGAATCCGCCACCAATCCCGAAGAGCCCCGATGCAGCACCCGAAGCCAACGCAACAGCCGCGGTTATCAGACACATTTTGCCATCAATAGGACGTGGCACGGTCGAGAGGGACTTTTTGGGTCGCAGCATCAGCCCGCCGATCACCACCATGACGATGCCGAATAAAAAGAGCAGCTTGTCACCATCCATCGACTTACCGAGAGTTGACCCCAAGAGCGCTCCAATTGTCCCGAGGAGAGAGAAGACGATGGCGCAGCGCCACCAGACGTGACCCTTGACCGCATGGATCCCGAAATTGGCAAAGGCATTGGCTGAAACGGCCAGTGCGCCCGTTCCTATGGCCACATGCGGCTCGGCGACGCCAACGACATACAGAAGCAGCGGCGTGGCGAGGATTGAGCCGCCGCCGCCGAGTAGACCAAGCATGAAGCCGACGACGCTGCCGGAGCCAACTGCTGAGACGATCGAATAGGTCACGATCCCCTCCTCCACACACGGTCGTGTAGCGTCATGCCGACGATCATGGCTATTACAAAGACGAAGGATTCACCGAGGCCGACCGACAAGGACGCAACCGCCGGGCCGGGGCAGAAACCACCGAAGCCCCAACCAACGCCAAACAGCGCCGAACCGATAAGGAGCGGCGGGTCGATCTTTTTGTTCTTCGGGACATGGAAGGATTCATCAAGAACGGGACGATCCATTCGGTACATGATGCGAACGCCGACGAACGCTATGACAACCGCACCGCCGAGAACGAAGGCAAGGCTGGGATCCCAGGCCCCAAAGACGTCGAGGAAACCCTGCACCCGCGCCGGGTTCAGCATGCCGGAGAGCGAAAGCCCGAAGCCGAACGCTAGACCGGATGTTAGCGCGGAGGCCGTCTGAAGGATGTAGCGTGTCATTGTCCGATTCCTCTCAGAACTGTCACGGCAACGACGCCTGCGGTCAGAAATGTTGCGACGGCCACCATCGACCGGGGTGAAAGCCGGGCGAGCCCGAGCACGCCGTGTCCGCTCGTACATCCAGACCCCATCCTTGATCCGAAACCGACAAGCAGACCCGCGCCGATGATCAGCGGCCAGCCAGCAGAAATCTCGACGGTCGGCCACTGCCCGAAGCTGTATAGGTAGACAACCGGGCCGAGGATCAGACCGACGACGAACGCAAGGTTCGTTGCGATCCCTGCTCCTTGGGCAAGACGCGCAACGATTCCGCTGATCCCGGCGATACGGCCGTTAACGAGAAGCAGCATGACGGCCGACAAACCGATCAACATGCCTCCGATGAGCGAAGGAAGGTAGTGTGTCATTGTTCTTCCTCCTTGCAGAAAATCGTATAGAGCGCCGCCACGAGCTGGGCCGCCTTTTCTTCTGTCAGGCTGTAGAAGATCTGTTTGCCTTCTCGGCGGGTGTTGACGATATTCGCCTCCCGCAGCACCGTCAGCTGCTGCGAAAGATGCGGTTGGTGAAGATCGAGCTTCGCCTCCAGTTCGCTGACGGAGTGCTCACCCTCGACGAGAGTGCAGACGAGCATCAGCCGGGCGGGATGGGCCAATGTCTTCAAAAGACCGGACACTTCGGCTGCGCGCGCTGCCATATCCTGCGGCGTCATTGAAGACTGTTTGCTTGCGTCTGGATCCAAGGCCATCACCATGCGACCCCCTCCAGAGCGTCCAGTGGGAATTTAAGGTACCGTTTGCCGTTGGCCTCAGGCTCCGGAAGCCGCCCCGCGCGAACGTTCACCTGCAGGGCATGCAGGATCAGTTTTGGCATGGGAAGTGTTTCGTCCCGCGCCGTTCGGATCTTCACGAATTCCTCTTCCGACACGCCGGCGATGTGAGAGTTGCTCCTTTTCTGTTCCTCGACCGTGCTTTCCCAGCGCGGGGGCCGTCCATCGGGCTGATAGTCGTGTCCGGTGAAAATGCGCGTCTTCTCCGGAAGAGCCAAAATGTCCTGGATCGACTTCCAAAGCATGTGTGCGTCGCCACCAGGAAAATCAGCCCGTGCCGTGCCGCTGTCCGGCATGAAGAGAGTGTCGTGCACGAAGGCGGCATCACCGATTACGTAGGTGATGGAAGCGAGCGTGTGGCCGGGCGAGAACATAACCTTCGCATCGATCGAACCGACCTTGAAGGTCTCGCCATGCACGAACAGTTTGTCCCACTGCGAACCGTCTGTGTCGAGTTCTGGCCAGTGGTAGATGGCCTTCCAGAGCTTTTGAACGTCGACAACCCGCTCGCCGATCGCGGTGAGTGCGCCAGTCTTCTCCTTCAGGTATTGGGCGGCCGAGAAGTGATCGGCGTGGGGATGGGTATCCAGGATCCATTCGACCGTGAGTTTGTTCTCCCGGATATATTCGAGGATCCCGTCGGCATTGATCGTCGCTGTCGCACCAGCCCTTTCATCGAAATCGCGGACCGGATCGATAATGGCACACTTGCCCGTATCCGGATCCGATACCACGTACTGGATGCTCCAGGTCCGTTCGTCGAAGAAGCCCTTCACGATCGGGCGGCGGGCAAAGTGTTTGTTCAGCCAGTCGTCGGCGGCCGCCAAGTCGATTCCGTGCTCTTGGCCAAAGGCGACAACATGATCGCGCTTCATGCGCCCGTCGAGAACCTCGCCGATGACGTACAGCAGCAATGCGCGGGTGCCGGACTTGCAGTGAGCGACGACCGGGCCGTCCGCCTCATCCATGGCCCGCCGGAATGCGCGGACGTCGGCTTCGGTGATTGTCGCGACCGTGACTGGCACGTAGGCGTAAGTCATCCCTGCCCGGTTTGTAGCCTCTTTCTCGGCTTTCGTTCCCGGTTGCGCTGGCTCCTCCAAATCTGGACGGGCGTTGATCAGAGTCGTAAACCCCTGTTCCGCAAACGACCGAAAGTCTGCTATCTCGGGTTGTGGCATGACGGAGAACTTGTCGGTTATCTTTGTGAGGGCCATGATGGTGATCTCCAATTTAACATTATACAATTAAATATAATGTATATTGACATCATTTCAAGCCTTGGAGTTTTTGAAAAGCTGCTTGACCGTCGCCCATGCAAGCCCGCCGATCAACTTAACAGTGGCCCTCCCTCCCGACGATGTTCCCCACCTCAGAGAGGAAGGGTTGCCTGCCTTGACTTCCGAGTAGAATACTGTGCACCGGGACCAGTGAAGGTTACCGCTCCCTCGCCTTGAAGGGATATGAACTGCGGGCCACCTCGGCCGGCAAGCCGACACGGAAGGGAATCAAGTAGTTGCCCGAGTCCGGCATATCGGCATCTTGCCTTCGGTACGCTAATCGCATACCATGGATGTGACGATAAGAAGGCTTCTACGATGACGACGGTTGAGAAGATTACCATTGCACTGACACCTGAGATGGCGGGATTTGTGCGAAACGCGGTAGATGCTGGCGAATATGCGTCAACTAGCGAAGCCATCCGCGACGCCGTGCGTGAGTGGAAGGAAAGACGGGATTTGCTTGGCTATACAGTTGAGGATCTGCGAGCGCTTGTTCATGAGGGCATCGACAGCGGTCCGAGTCAGCGTTCGACGATGGCCGAGGTGAAAGCCGCCGCGCGCCATCGCTTTGAATCTTCACAAGGCGAAAGCTAACTGTGCTTTCTATTGTCCGCACGGATCGTGCCGATGAGGACCTGATCGAAATCTGGTCCTACATTGCCGTCGAAAACATAGTCGCAGCTGATCGAGTTCTCGATGCGATTGAGGCGCGCTGGCAGCATCTCGCACGGCACCCTTACTCGGGAGTGGCGCGCGACGACATTTCACCGGGTATTCGGCATCTGGTCTCAGGCGAGTATCTAACTCTTTACCGGCTCACCGGCGGCGCAGTCGAAATCATCCGCGTGCTGCACGGGCGCCGGAACATCTCCTCCCAAGTCGTTGACTAAGGGTCGCCTGTCAGCGTGACTACGGGCAAGAAACGCACGCGTGGCATAACGCTGATTTATGGAACTCGGAAACGCGTATTCCTCTCGTGCGATCACGACTATGAGCCGGAGCGGAAATGATTTCCGCTTCGCGGGCCACAAGCGGACGCATGCAGCGCCCGCCTTCGTTCGTCACCAATCATTGATTAACATCAACAGCAAAGCCTGGGAAAGCACCGCCACCGTCATTTCTCTTCATCTCATCGCATCCCCGCAATTGCTTGTTTCTGTCGTCGGATGTTTCCAACAAAGACCCTTTTGCCGATCAACTTCGCCATCGCGGCGGTGCGGCGGGTGTCATAGCAACAGCAGCTTCTTGACCAGCGACATCACTTCCTTGAACGGCACCCTCGTAGCGGCGACGATGGCGAACGGAAACAGGGCAGCGGCCGAGACAGGCAGAAGCGCCGATCGATTGAGCAGAAGCGTCGAAAGCTTCCTCGTGGCATCGTACTGCTTGCCGGGATCGGTGACGTCCTGGACCTCTTCGGCCTCGGAGGCGCTGTCTGCCACCACATTGCTTCCCATCAGTTTGCGCTCGGTCAGCCGCTGGAACTGCGTTGCCTGCGCGGTCAGTCTCGTCATGGTGGCCTTCTTCAATTCGGCCAGAGGTTTCGAGAAGGCGGAGAGCGGATAGGCGAACAGTGCCAGCACGATCACCAGCCAGCCGCCCATCAGCATGGTGAGATGGCTGATCGGTGGCGTTTCCTGCAGCACGTTCTTCGCGACGGCTGCGGCGACGGCACAGCTTATGCCGAACACAAACGTCATGTAAGCATTCGGATAATCTGCAAGGAAGCCGATGCCGCCCTTGCCATCCGGATGAGTGGAAACAAGCCGCAATTCCATCTGGGCGATTTTGCGCAGGAGTATCGACCAGACGAAGTGTCTCCACACGCCTCTGAGCGCCAGGAACCAGAACAAGGGCACGCTGACAATCAGCGTCCACCATCCGGCAAACGTGATGGTATTTCCAGCGGGAGATGCAACGACCGCCCAGGACGATGTTTCGACGGTGTACTGGTGACGGATCGCGACCATGGCAGCCAAGATTGCGATGACCAGGCAGATGATCTCCGCCACCTTGGAGTTTCGTTGTTGCAAGGCCTGGTTGACGGCATGTGCGGCCGCGGTAAACGACGTCGGGGCGATGATCGGGGCCGAGATCACCTGCCGTAGCTTCTTCCTCAGTTGTTTTTCGATCTGCTGTTCGGATAGCACGAAGGCCCCGACCGCAATGAAGAACTTACTCCAGACGCCGAGGTCCGCGAGATATGTAAGACCGCTGGAGGTATCCAATGACAGGCTTTGCGGCAAACCGAGCAGCAGGGGGATGAACCATGCAAGGGTGATGAAGATCAACGCTCGCTGCCCGGTCTTCAGTGCGTGCTCGTGTAGAAGTCGCAACCTGTGCTGAAGTTCGTAGAACGGACCACCATGCGAGGCGAGAAAATCGGATGTGACTTCCGGATTCTGATTACGGATGTCCGTCATGTTGTCCCTCGCCTCAACATTGTCTCAGTCTTCTGTTACCGACCAGTTGTCATCGGGGTTGAACGTCCTGATCCCTGAAGCCATCTTCTCCGTCTCCGGCCCAAGGTCTGCCTGATAGACGGTGCCGTTGGCATTGACAGAAAACGTATGCACGCCCGTCTCACCGTATCGGACCGGCCAGGCGATCAGGGCGAAGCCGGCAATCATGTTGCCGTTGATGACGTATTCGAACTTGCCGCCGGCGATGTTAGGCCCCTGACTTTCGACGATCCGGTAGAGGTAGCCGAAATAGCCCGCTCCTGCCTTCGCCTTGTCAAGTGCCGCACCGCTTTCGAAGGCATCGCCGGCCGGACTGTCGCCCTCGCCGAGATCGGGCGACCAGTAGAGTCCATCCATCTTGCCGTCGCTGCTAATCAGCTTCCCGGCATATTCCAGCACGCCGTCGCCGTCATGGTCTGCGGAGGCATATTCCTTCTGGGCGTCGACATAGGCGCGCATAGTCGCGATCGCCTGAAGTTCGTTCTCGCCGACACGACGGTTGATGATCTCCTCGAACCCGGCATAGGTATCGAAAGCCCATTTGCCGTCGTTTCCCTTGACGATGGGGAACGGCAACGGCCAGAGCTTGTCGCCGATGTCGAGAATCTTGCGTCCCTCGACATCCTCTACGATGAGCTTCTTCCTGGTGCCGTCGCGGATTTCGGCATAGGTATCCATGACGCCTTCGCCAGCCTTCGACTTGGCGGCATCGAGGCCAAGCAAGGTCGTGAGCTTGTCAAAATCGTCCGCGGCAAGCGCTGCCTTGAACGCATCGACAGCCTGTTCCGGTGTATCGAAGACGGGCGGATCGGTCGGGGAGGCGAATCCGGAAATAGCCGTGCATTGCGATGGCTCCTGTGCGAAGGCCGCAACGGGAGCGGCAGCGATGCCCATCAGCGTGACGGCGAACACCGAGCCCAGGAGCATGTTTTTGACTGACGTGGTCATGACTGTCTTCCTTTTCCCTGGGTCACCGGTGACGGCCGCCGCCGCGCTTGATTTCGCGATGCTCGCCGCCCCCGCCGCGATTACCGCCACCCATTGCCTGCCTGCCGCGATTGGACTGCATCTCGGTGCGACGTCCGCTATCCACGCGCCCCAGCGCCGAGGGCGTCTTCGGGCGGTCGAAGTTGGCCTTCTGCTTACTCAATTTCGGATCCGGCTTGCGATTCTGCGCGGCCTGAGCCGGCTTCTTGCCGGGAACGGCCAGCCCGTCATTGTTGCCGACTTTCGCACGCGACAGGTCGCTCTTTTCTATCTTGGAGTTGCGGACGTCCTTGACGCTGACATTGCCTGAGTTGTTGCGGATGTTGGTCGAACGGTCGTTGCCGATCACGTTTGCCTTCGCCTTGATACTGTTGTTGCCGTTCGCCTCGATGCTGTTGCGAACCGAGGTGCGGTCGACCTTGTTGAACTGGTTGTTGTCGATCTTGATCTTGTTGCGATCGACGTTTTTCCAGTCGACGTCGTTGATGTTGACCTTGCCATTGATGTTGTTGAAGCAGTTGTTGCAGTCGATGTCGACGTCGCCGTACCAGCCGCCACCCCAGACTCCATGATGATCCCAGTCGACGGTCGCAGCCCAGATCGCTCCGGTTACAGCTCCTGCGAAGAAGGTCGCCGTCGGATAGTAGTAGTTCGGATAGGGATCGGGATAGTACGAGATCGGGGCCACCACGTAGTCCGGCTCGTAAAGCATCTCCGGGGCATACTGTGGCACGTAGATCTTCTCCGGGCTTACGGATGTGATGACGACGTTGTCGTTCTCCTGTGTCACCATGATCTTGTCGTTTGTCTTGATGACGCCATCGGCCACGGCCTCATTGCGGAGCTGCTGGATGGCAAGCAGGACGTCCTGCTGCTGATAGGAAAGCGCCTCGCCGAGCGACTGCGTCCAGTCGAGATCGTCGCTCATCATCATAACGATCTGCGGATAGTTCAAGAGCGAGATGACGCTGCCATCCCAAGTGTCCTTCGGCTGCAGCTTGGCATCTTTCTTTACCTGTTCGAGGAAGCGGACCGCCTCGACGATCTGCAGCGGATACAGCGAGGCTGATGTGACAACCGCCACCAGCTCGTCGGGATAGAGAGCTATACGGGCAACGAGTATTTCAAGTTCGTCTTCGCTGAGCGGTCGGGGTTGCGTTTCCTCTGTATCAGCGGCGCCGGCCGTGGCAGCGCCTTTGTCTTGCGCCGCGGTACTTGCTATCGTGATCGGGCAGGTCAGAAGCGCGAGCAACGCAATTGCTGGCACACGCTGCGAACAGTACCTTAGGAACATATTCTATCCTCTTCCACTACCGGCGATAAACAAATGATCGGGCTTTCATTTCACCCTCTCAAAGATCGGCAGCTTGTTCAGTAGCAGCTTCTCGAAGGTCGGATTGCCCATGATTGGGCAATTTGCTTCGCCGGTGACAATTGATTTTTGACCACCTTCATGGGTGGCATTGCTCGCCAGGTGCTGGCTGACGGATTTCGCCGCCATTGAGCGCGAGGCTCCATCCGATGCGCGCCCCCGACCGGAAACTCAGCTGGCTGATCGCCTTTCACCCGCCAGAAGAGCGATCTGCCTTTGGTCGGGCCTGCATCGTCGCTGCCCTTTCATCGTTGGGAAAGCTTCGCGCAGCAAGCAAAAGGGCAATCGCGGTGGCGAGCAGAAAGGCCGGTACCAGCCGCATTGCATCGTGCAGGCCGACGGCTTTGAACTGCTCTGTCATTTCGGTTCCGCCCGCCCCCACCATCGCACGCAAAGCATAGGCATCGGAAAGGAAGCCCATCAACAAGGGACCTAACGTGCCGCCAATCATCGAAGATGTCGCGACGTAGATGGCCATTGCAGTCGCCCGATGCTGTGGCCCCGCGACATCGTGCATCGCCGGAAGAGCGCAGACCGGCAGCGCGTATTAGGCCGTAGACTCATAACGATCTGATCCAAATTCTTGCTGCTGCCAATTTGACGGCGGCGAGAAAGTTCATCGGGTCTTTGTCGTAACGGGTGGCGATGCCTCTGAACTGTTTGAGTTTGCTGAAGAAACGCTCAACGAGATTGCGCTGGCGGTAAACCCATTGGCTGAAAGGGAAGCTTCCCTTCCGATTGCTCTTGGCAGGAATATTGGCCCATGCCTGCCGTTGCTTTGCAAATGCTCTTATAGCGTTGGTATCGTAGGCCTTGTCCGCCAGCAGGATCGCACCCTTTGAGATTGTCTGTAACATTGGTTCCGCCATACGGCCATCATGGGCTTGGCCGGCTGTGAGTGCGAGACGGATCGGTCGACCATCGGCATCGACAACTGCGTGGATTTTGGTGGTCAAGCCGCCACGGGAACGTCCCATGCAGCCATCGTCTTGATCCCCCTTTTTCCCGTCGCCGCATGTTGATGAACACGGACACAGGAGCTGTCGATCATGACGATATCGCCATCGAAAGCCTTGGAAATCTCGCCCAGAACATGATCCCAGACACCCGCCTTGCGCCATCGCACGAACCGGTTGTAGCAGGTGGTATACGGGCCATATCGATCCGGAACGTCTGCCCAGGGCGAGCCTGTCCGGAATCGCCACAAGATGCCGTTGATCACCCGCCGGTCGTCAACGCGGGGCACGCCGCGCGGCTTATTCGGCAACAAGGGTTGAATAACAGTCCACTCGAAATCGGTGAGATCAAACCGGCGACGGGTCATGAGAAGCCTCCAAATCAAGGCTTCAATGAATCAAAATCAACCCGATTTGCAAACCCGGTTTATGAGTGCGCGGCCTAGCGCAGCCACTTGGCCGGCCAAAGGGCGATGGGCCTTGCAGCGTTCCGCACCGGTTCGCACGATCCAGCGTTGCCAACTTGACGGCTCCGTCATTTTGGCCTATTTACAGAATTCTGTAATTTTGAAGTTTGGAATTGTGCGATGACACAGCTTGAATACGACAACATCTTTGAAGCGATCACGGACGATCCGATCGAAGCTGCGGATCTGACGTTGCGATCGGATCTCGTCAACACGCTGGTCGCCATCTTCAAGGAGCGCGGCTGGAAGAACGCCGATATCGGCGCCGCGCTCGACATCCCGCAGTCGCGCGTCAGTGAACTCGTGCGCGGTAAGATCGCCGTCCTTTCGGTCCAGAAGCTTTTTGGCTACCTGGCAATTCTCGGCTACCGCTTCAAGCCGTCGCTTGATGGCAACCATCACGTGGTTTGCCGTGTCGAAGAAAAACAAAAAGAGGCCGCATAACCGGCCTCTCCTTGCTCCAGTTTCGGAGTGTTATTTCTTCGTCGGTTTTTTGTCTTTAGCCGCCTTCGCTTCAGCCTGGGTCACTTCCCGGACCTCGGCCATCATCTCCTTGTAGCGGGACAGTGCAGTGTCCATTTCCTTCTGATCAGCCTTTTCGCTGGTCTTGGTGAAGGCGTGGAGAATGTAGACGGTGTCGAGGTGTTTTGCGCAGTAGACGGCTCTATAGGCGGGCGAACCGTTTTCGCGTAGCTCGATGACGCCCTTCCATTCGCCTCTGAGAACCTTGAAGTCATCGAGCGGGTCCTCGCCCTCCTGAACTCTCCGGATCTCGCCTGAAAAATTGATTCTAATATCTGTTGGCAGATCCATAAAAGCGCGTTTGGCGCCTTCGTTCACAAACTTAAATTTCTTGGACATCTAGTTTCAAATTCCCCATTGCTTATAGGACTCTCTTTCTCCCGCGAAGCGGGGTTGGGTTTCAGCCTGGATGCAAAGCACACACAGACATGCAAACTTTAACACAGCTTTGAGTCAGAAGGCTGCGAAAATTGAAAAGGAACTGTCATGCCAACCGGTACTGTTAAATTTTTCAACGATGACAAGGGATTTGGTTTCATCACGCCGGAAACTGGCGGAACCGACGTGTTCGTTCACGTGTCCGCCTTGCAGCAAGGCGGTTCGCTCAGAGAAGGTGACAAGGTCACTTTCGAAGTTGGCCAGGACCGCAAGACCGGAAAATCGAAGGCTGAGAACGTTAGCGTGCTCTGAACTGCGGGCCGCGAGGCCAGCCTGACCGATAGATTTGGGCAGACTGGTCTCGTCCGCGCTCTACGTGCTTACTGAAAATTCCTGCTTTTCACCTTCAGCGTATCGATGCGGCTCCTGGGGATCACCCTGTCGTCCCTTAACACGGACGAAAGCGGGCAAGAACCGCAGCTTAGCTCTTGGGCTCTAATCAGCACGTCCGCAAAACGAAAAAGCCTGCCGCGGGAGGAGGTGCGGCAGGCTTTTCGAAAGAGTTGAACAACGGCTGGGAGGAGGAGTGCCGCTGTTCCGACAGACGCCCCTTGGGAGGAGGAGTGGGTCGTCTGAAATCGAAGCTCTGCGGGAGGAGGTGCATCGCTTCAATGAAACCAGGATACTCTTTTCCTCCGCACATTAAATAGACTTTGAAGCAGCGCAGCCATGCGACAAACGCATGGCCTCAAACTGATCGTAAGAAATCTCCAGCTTAGCGCCCTGCGGCAAGCTAGACACGCAAACGCCCCGCGTCACCAGCGGGCGTATTGTCATTCAGGTCGGCTTGGGAGCGGGCCGCTTAGCGAGCGACCGATTGGCGAGCAACACTGTGGATGTCGGCACGATTGATACCGAGGTCCTGCAGTTCGCGCGAGCTCATGCGGCCGAGTTCGGTAACGGTCTGACGATACTTGCGCCAGTTATTGAAAGAGCGTGCTACGTTCATGATGATCCCCTTCCGTGAGGTCTCTTGACGCCAGCAACCTTGCTTCGGTTCCAACGTCGTTTCGATGATTGGGATGTAGACCCTTACCCACCCGTCGATAAGGCACAAGCTCTCAGGCCGGCCATGCGCTCAAAGCATGGGTCCAATCAGATGTAAGCTGAAGAGGCTATCAGGCCCGGAACCGGTCGAAGGCGGTGAGGCGTTTAGTCGGTGGATCGGCCTCTGGATAGCGGTAGATTTCGGCCCTGAGATAGCGGAGCTCATCCTCGAGCGCTTCTTCACCAACCTCGATCCACCAGGACTTGGGTCGGCTATCGCTTCCGTCGGACCAGCGATAGCCTCGCGCCTTCAGGTGATCCTTCATGTCGAAGGGACTGTTCTCCGCAAAAATTCGGATACGCGATCTCTGGCTTGCTTCATAGAGTTCGGCGAAAGCCGTGGAAGCAGAGCCATCCCCCTTAAGAGCTAGGACCTCCAGAAGTGCGAAACAATCATCGACAGCGCGATGACCATCATGGAAGTAGCCCGCCTGCCCGATCAGGTATCCGAGCTTCGTGCCCTCATATCCCCGCGACGACCAGTCGATCTCAGAGTTAGAGCAAGCCCAGGCCTTGCCGGAAAATAGGTGAGAAAATGCCTCACAGAATGGCCGGTCGAAACCGGCATTGTGGGCAATCAGCAGATCGGCGGGTTCGATCAGTGCCTGCAACGCAGCCGTATCGATCGACTGCCCGACCACCATGTCGTCGGTTATTCCGGTGAGCCTGGTGATTGCGGAAGGAATGGAAACGCTGGGCTGCTGAAGTCCACCATAGATGCCGGTCACGTCACCGATACGTCCGGTCGCATCGAAGCTGAAAGCGACCACGCCGATCTCGATAATCTCATCCTTGCGCGCATTGAGGCCCGTGGTCTCGGTGTCGAGCACAATACCTTTGAGGGGATACTCCGGACGCGGGTTCGGCGCGACCGCTGGCGGCACCATTTTCGTAAGGATGCGGTAGCGGCCTGTCTCCGACAGATGACGGACCATGTCCTCTTCACTCATGGGGACGGCAGGCCGCTCAGGTTTGGCTAATCTGGAGGCGGCACGCGTGACCAAATCGTCGCGCGGAACCTGCTCCGGAAACATGTCAAACTGTTGTGCCATTCCTGTTGTGAAAGCCTCACCGCCAATTCTCTTGCTTCAAAACACGGCACGATCGGCAGATCAACCTTGTTGGTGGAGGTGCGATTTCAGCCAATCTGTCGAGCAAGGTTTACGATCGCGCAGTTTCACGCAGTGACAGCTCTTGGGTCGTTGCAGATACGTCCCAAACAGGAAAGGGCATACCAGCTGTAGCGGGAACTGCGAAAGCCGTTCGCCTCCCGTAAGACCGGTCTAAAGGGTTGCCGCAGGAGGGTTAGCACAGCGACGGCAACGCCGGGATCCGGGATCGACAGCCCCCGGCGCGCGGGGCCGCTTCTCACATCCCAGAGCCGCCACCTTAGCTCCATGATCAGAATTGGCGGCAAAGAGGTCCCAAGCCCTGCGCGATGAACCAGATTTGCAGCATCCACAGGCACTTGGCCTTATCAGTGGAGGATAACGGCCTCGACTCCGATCGGAAGGCCGATCCTGAAGAATTTATCGAACAACACCGTCTTCCGAAATTGCCTGTCCATCATCGACATGGCTGGCACGTTCTGCGGCGAGTTCTCCAGTATGCCGAGCCAGGTCAGCGGGCGAACGAGATTATGGGCGATGAACCAGCCTGCCTCGTGTCGGGGGCCGAGTGGTCCCCGCGCCGGGAAAATCTCCACCGGGAGTGCCCATTCGGTATAATCGCCAAGCGTCACCCAGTCGCCCAACCGGGTCGAGACGATGCTCAGCATATGCCTAAGATCCCAGAACAGGGCGGCGGCTTCGGGGGATAGACTCTCTTGCAGCGGAGCGGCCAGAATCCATTCTGCGAGAACTGCCTGAAGCTCGCCGTGATTGCCGAGGATCGAACTGCCGCGCTTCGTGAGCACGGCCCTACCCTTGTAGTGGCGGATGATACGAAGGTCCTGCAGCGCCCAATGCAGGATGGAGAGCGGAGGAAAATCCGGCTCGTTGAGAACCTTGTTCACGGAATAGAGTATTTCCGGCTCATACCCGGGCCACTGGAATCCATGTGCGGCCCATTCGACACATTTCCTATGGAAAGCGCCCATGGACTGCGTCAACGGAATGCCGCCGTTTTGCTCGACATAGCGGAGAAGCTTCATGCCATTGGTGGCAAGTGGGCTAGCTGCCAGTTCATCCTGATGAAGAGCCGGAGACAAATACACAAAGGGGGAGAGCGTGGACGGGCGGAACATGGGAAAGCATAATGCCGGAATATTTTACCGCCGTCATCTGCCCCGATACGATTTGATTTCGAACCACTTGCAAACCCAGTCGTCTTGAGCCGATCCGAACAGTCGACCCTCTGTTTCGCCGCGGGATAACAGTTGTGAGGCCGTATAGAGCTTAACCTATGTGCTAGCCGAACGTCGAATATGGTTGGTTGACGACTGCCATTGGCTCTCAAGATTGAATACGGAGATCGGGCGAAAATTAATCCCGCCCGATTCCAAGACGACTAGAATTCCTGCACCGAGGGACGGATCACAATCGCATTGATATCGACGTCGTCGGGCTGCTCGATTGCAAAGGCAATTGCGCGTGCCACGGACGATGCCGGGATGGCCTGTTCGTAGAAACCATGCACCGTGTCCCGCGCGGTGCCCGTCGTCCCCAGCTTCAGATCGCTCTCAACGGCGCCCGGTTCGATCGAGGTGACACGCACGGCGCTTCCGACCTCGATGCGAAGCCCCTCCGAGATCGCGCTGACCGCGAACTTCGTGCCGGAATAGACGGTACCGCCCGGCGCAAATACTTTGATGCCTGCGACGGAGCTCAGATTTATGATGTGGCCGCTCTGCTGCGCAAGAAACAATGGCAAGGCCGCGGCGATCCCATAGAGGGTGCCTTTGATGTTCACGTCGATCATCGCGTCCCACTCGTCCGTGTTGACTTCAGACATCGGCCGGATCGGCATGATGCCCGCATTGTTGATGATGACATCGAGGCGGCCGAAGTCTTGAACCACGGCCTCGACGACAGCCTTGACCTGATGCTTGTCGGTAACGTCCATCACGTACGCCCGGATGTCACCGCCCAGCGCTGCGATTTCGGCACGGACCGCATCGAGCTTGTCTTGGCGCCTTGCGGCGATCGCCACCTTTGCGCCCTTTGCCGCGAGAGTTCTGGCGACCTCCGCTCCGATGCCTGTACTTCCGCCGGTGATGAGAACGACTTTGTCTTTGATCATGGTCTTGTCCTTGAGTTCGGTGGGGTTATGGCCAGCCACGAGGCAGCCGTTTGATGCGGGCCCAGGCCAGCAATTCGGGGAAAATGTTATGCTTTGGGGCGACGGTGGTGATGTGGCTGCAGGAAAGGTGAGAGACCAAACATCAAGAGCGCCACAACAGCGAGGATCCAGAGAGGGAACCTGAAGTCGCCGGTACTGTCACGAAGGATCCCCAGAAGCAGTGGGCCAAGCGCGCCGGAAAAATAGCCAATCCCCATGACGAACGCCGTCCAGGCGTTGGCGTCGTGGGCATCCACCGCGTTGTCGAGGGGCAGGATCATTGCGAGCGTGAAAGATCCGCCCACGCCGAAAGCAATCATCGGAATGAAGAAAAACGGCAGGAAGTCTGGCGAAATCGCGACGGCAGCCGAGCCGACAAGGGCCAATCCTGCGAACAGAGCTATCACGAGGCGACGGTCTTCGTCGCGGCTGATCAATCCAGCCAACGGATTCGCGACCATGAATGCAGCAGTGAAGCCTGCCAGCAGGAGCCCCGCAGCGGTGGCACTCATGCCCAATTCACTGAATATCGGCGCTGTCCACGACACGAACCCGAAAAACAGGATGTTGTTGGCAGCGAAGTAGAGAGCAATCAGCCAGGCAACAGGATTGGCGGTGGGCAGACGGCGTCGTGCCGATGTCGACGTTTCTTTGACGAGCGCCAGTGTTCTGCCTTCAGCGGCAGAGACAACGATCCAGGCAGCTATGGCCGTCAGGCACGGAATTGCCAGGATGCCGTCAGCGAACCTCCAGCCTCCGCCCAGATTTGCAAGCGGCTCGGTCAGGCCGGCCGCAAGCGTACTGCCAAGGCCCAATGAAGATGCGTAGATCCCCATTAGAACCGCTGCCTGCTTCGGAAAACTCTTCTTTGCGAAGCCTGGGATCAGCGCACCTGCGACTGCAATCCCCGCTCCTATTCCCACAGTGGAAGCCAGAAGCATAACGACGGAGCCGGAGAAGGCTCGGAGAATTGTCGTCAACATCAGGAGGATCAGCGCGGTCAGAATGACCCTGTCGCGGCCAAATCGGTGGGCGAGCCAAGGGGTGGGAAACGCCAGCAAACCCATCAGCATTGCAGGAATAGCTGTCAGCAGGGATGCCTCGGCGTTGGACATCCCAAACTCCTGACTGATATGGGGCAGCAGTGGTCCGATCGAAACGATCCCCGGACGAAGATCGATCGCGACCAGTACGATCGCAGCGACAGTGGCGGCGAACGAAAGCGCCGGGCGGGCAAGTGCTGCCGGAACGTCTGCGCTGGCAGCATCAGCCTGAACAACCCGAAGACGATAGTCGGCTAACGGGCGGGTGGAAAGTATATGCGTCATCAGGGATCTCCGGGGTGAGAAGCAGATTGATGGACATGGCGGGCCAAGACGAAGCCAACCCGCCATGACATGGGAGTTACTTCGCAGCCTCGATGATCAGCTTCGCCACCACGTCCGGGTGCGACAGCATGACGACATGGCTGGCAGCCACCTCGACGGCTGTCGCCTTTAGGCGCTTGACCTGATCTCGCTGGAGCTGCGGCGGGATCACCTTATCGTCCGTGGACACAACCTCGAAGGAAGGAACCGTGTGCCAGGCTGCCTGTGTGACGGGCGTTGAAACGGCCTTGACGCCAAACGCACCCTGTGTGGCTGCGATCAGTTCCTGTTCGTCGCGAGGCAGATCGGCTGCGAAGTAATTGAAGACCCCCTCGTCGGTGAACTTCAGATAACCCGCATCATCTTTCTTGATGAATGGTCTGCCCGGAGCATCCGGATATGGCTTCTGGGTATCGAGGACCGACTGTCCGACCTCTGGAGCATAGGCCGCGACGTACACGAGCGAGTGAACCCTCGGATTAACACCCGCCTGCGTGATGACGGCGCCGCCGTAGGAATGACCGACCAACACGACCGGGCCTTCAGCATCGGCAATCGCCCGGTCGGTGAAAGCAACGTCATTTTCCAGGGTGTCCAGCGGGTTCTGGACCGCCACGACTTTCAATCCTGCCTTCTTCAGAAGCGGGATGACCTTGTTCCAAGACGAACCATCGGCAAATGCGCCGTGAACGAGGACAACGGTCTTGGCCTTGAAGTCTGCCGCAGCCGCCGGCAGAGCGACACTGGCTGTGATTGCAACGACGGCCACAGCCGAGATGAGGGAGTTCAGGAGTTTCATTTCATGTATCCTTCTGAAATCATGGTGATCGGAGGGGAAATTGAGCGCGCACTTGTCCGATCCCGAAACAACCGCGGTTGAAATCGGGCACAAAAATGCGCGATGAAGGGACAAGCCGCGGACATGGGCGGTCGCGACAGGTTTAGATTACCGGGGCCGAATACTATTTGGCTTCAGCCCCTTGGTTGGCCTAGGCGCCACAGGGGACAAAACTCTCAGCCAGAACTCCAGCGCCAGCCTCCGCGATGGCCACATCTTCTGCGACTGTGCCGCCGCTAACGCCGATCGCGCCGATCGCCTGCCCCTGGAATCGGATAGGCATGCCTCCTCCGAACACGACCACGCGACCGTTGTAGGAATGCTGAATTCCGAAGAGCTCAGCACCCGGTTGAGCCAACACGCTCAGCGCGTCAGTCCCATTGTTGAAGATCTGAGCGGTGAACGCTTTGTTGATCGCCAGTTCAACGGATCCCGGCATGGCTCCATCCTGGCGATCGAAGGAAAGCAGGTGGCCGTCCGGGCCAATCACTGCGATCGAGCATGCGACATCCAACTCGTTCGCCTTGGACTTTGATGTCTCGATCATCTGGCGGGCATGCGCAGACGATAGCGTTGGTTTGAGGCTGATCATTTCGATATCCGATTTTCGGGTGGCCGACCGCCGTCTGCTGGCGGCCGTCCACGATGCTGAATGATCAGGCTGCCCGGCCCCGCGTCTGGCTCAAGGCTGTGAGCAGAGCTTCGGCGGCCTCGGCGGAAGATCCCGGGTTCTGCCCGGTGATGAGCTGGCCATCGACGACCGTGTGGACTCCCCAGTCCTTCACCTTGGAGAACACGGCACCCTGGGCGATGAGCACGTCCTCGACCAGGAAAGGGACCACCTTGGTCAGGCCAACACCTTCTTCTTCGGTACTGGTGAAACCTGTGAGATAGCGACCCTGAGCAAACGGCGAGCCGTCGGCGTTCTTGACATGGCGCAGCACGCCCGGAGCATGGCAGACAAGCGCAATGGTCTTGCCGGCGGCGATGAAGGATTCGATGAGCGCGATGGAATTCTTGTCTTCAGCGAGATCCCACATCGGGCCATGACCGCCGGGATAGAAGACCGTATCAAAATCCTTCTGGTCGACGCTGTCGAGGCGCACCGTCTGGGCGAGCTGCGCGTTAGCGTCGGCGTCTGCCTTGAAACGAGCCGTCAGCTCGGTCTGGAACATCGGTTCGTCGCTCTTCGGGTCGAGCGGCGGCTGGCCGCCCTTGGGCGAGGCAAGAGTGATCTCCGCGCCGGCGTCCTTGAAGAGGTAATAAGGCGCGGCCAGCTCCTCAAGCCAGAACCCGGTCTTGCGGCCGGTGTCGCCGAGCGTATCGTGCGAAGTCAGTACCATGAGAACTTTCATCGTCTTATCCTTTGATGGTCGCGGCCAGATCGGCCCGGATTGTCGATCAGCGCTGCTGGCCTTTCGATGAAGTGATCATGTCATCCGCATAGATATTTGAGAAATTTACTTATTGGATTTTAGATATTCACGTGCAATTACATCTGGATGAAATACGATCTGAACCTTCTGCCCGTCTTCCTGGCTCTCATGGAGGAGCGGAGCGTCACCCGCGCTGCCAGTCGTCTTGGCATCACGCAGCCTGCGCTGTCGAATTCGCTCAATCGGCTTCGCGACATGCTGAAAGACCCGCTGTTCATCCGGGAGCGCTACGGCATCAGACCGACACAGCT
Source organism: Rhizobium sp. Root1334 (assembly GCF_001426665.1). Taxonomy (GTDB): domain Bacteria; phylum Pseudomonadota; class Alphaproteobacteria; order Rhizobiales; family Rhizobiaceae; genus Pararhizobium. Next base: position 49,785 of record NZ_LMEY01000011.1, read on the forward strand.
TGCCGAGGAGATCGCGCCGACGATCGAGGCGGCGTTGGCGCAGCTTGATGATCTCGTCATCCACCAGCAGGATTTCGATCCAGCAAGCGCAGAGCGGCTTTTTCTGATCGCGCCCAACAGCTACGTCGAACTTGTGTTGATGCCAGCGCTGGTTGCAAGGCTGCGAGAGCAAGCTCCGGGGATCAAACTTCGCATGACGCCTTTCGGCAACGATCTAGCTGATACGGGAGTTATTTCAGGCACGACCGCCATGGTGCTTGGACGGGTCATCGACCCACCGGACAACCTCGTCGTCCAGCATCTCATGGACGATGGACTGGCTTGCATCGTACGTCGCGACCATCCGGATGTCGGTGCCAGCCTGACGCGGGATCTTTACGAGAGCCTGAAGCACGTCAACGTCCTGCCGCCGGGTCGCATTCGCGCGGGCGTATTCCAGGCGTTGGGGCAGCAGAACCTCAAGCGCGAGGTTGCTGTCTCCGTCACGCATTTCCTGTCAGTTCCCGAGATGGTCGCGGTGACCGATTATTGCGCAACATTGCCGCGCCTGATCTGTCGCAGCCTGGAGCGCGACCCTCGGCTTAAGGTCGTGGAAGCACCTGTCGATCTTGGAACATTCCCGGTCGAGATGGCTTGGCATGTGCGATATCGTCACGATCCCGCTCATCGTTGGCTTAGGGGCGTCGTCAGCGAAATTGCGAAAGACCTGGTATCGCAATAAGCCAATTCCGAGTTTCGCTCGTTCTCGCGAAAGTATCGCCTTGATGAGATACAAACCGGTGACCTGTTGTCGAATGAAATAAGCCTCCAAATATCTCATTATTGGCTTTGTTGTGGTTATGAAAGCAGACCCCGACTACGAGCGTGAGATGCAGCAGCTGTCCGCGTTTTTGCGTTGAGCTTGGCGAGAATCGAAGAAACGTGGTGATCCACCGTCTTGACCGAGACGAACAGCAAAGCAGCTATCTCTCCGTTGGATTTGCCCAGATCAACCCATCGCAACACATCCATCTCGCGCATCGTCAGGCCGGCCGGGTTGGCCTTCGTGCTGGCCCTTGGACCACGGGCGGCAACACGGCCAAGTCGGCCACGTATGATCGCACGGACATGCTGGGCAACTGCCGAGGCTCCCAAGCCTTCAAGGAGGTCTAGTGCGTGATAGATGGCATTATCGTCGCGATCGAGGAGTGCCATGGCCTGCCAATAGGGCGATCCCCTCTCGCCCCATGTCTCCGCTGCGGCCGCCCAGTCACCAGCCAGCATCTGGCGAACGACCTGATCTACGCCGAAAGCCGAGTCGAGCGAAACGTCTGCTCCAAGTTTTCGTTTCCAGACAAGCAGCAGCGAAACACTGGCGTCATCCCTGGAAAGAGCTATGGCCTGATCGAGCAAATTCAAGGCTCGTCCGATGCACTCCAAGCCCAACCAAGCCCGCTCCGCTATCAGCTCGGCATAGGGTGCCAGCCTCTGCAGCTCCCTGCCCGTCTCAAGAAAACGCGACAGTTCCTCCAGTAACGCATCTGCCGGCTCACGACGCCGTGTCCAGAGAACCGCGAGCGCAAGAACATTCGGGTATCGTGACAAGGGAGGCGCATTGACGTTGCCGACGACCAAGCTGGCGGCCCCCTCCGCCTCGTCCCAGCGGCCGAGATGGGTGAACAACTCCGCCTGTTCACCACGCATGTAGTCACGCCACGTATCGAGGTCGTGTTCGATACAGTAGCTAATTCCACGCCCGAGAAAATCCTCGGCGTCTGCGACAGAATGCAAACGCAGCTCTATCCAGCCTCGATTAGTGAAACTCCGAGCTGCGTGCTCCTCGAGCTGGTGAGCGAGGGCAATTTCCAGACTACGTCCAAGGAGCTCCCGGGCTTGATCTGGGTCACGCCACAAGACTGCGGTGCCAACATTATTCAGTGCATGGCAGAGAATATCGGGTCTGCCGATAGCTTCGGATTGCGCCAGGCCGATCGCCCGCTGCCCATAGTGGCATGCTGTCTCCGTGTCGCCTGCGAGCATACTCAGTTGCGAGAGATTGGAATATGCCATGGCGAGCTCCGCTCCCTCAGGCTGCGCCTCCAGGAGATCCACGGCCTCCTTTCCATAGGCGTCGCTATCCTCGCGGTTGCCTGCGAGGTAACTGAGCCGAGACAGCCACCGCAGGCTTTCGCCCTCTCGCAATGGCGCGCCGAGCCGGTGATGAATAGCGAGCGCTTTTTTCTGCGAAACTATGGCCCGCTCGACCTGACCGACCAGGTGACATTCGAAGGCGTAGTTTTCATACAGGTCTGCCTGCATCTTTTCATCAAAAGCAGAGGCATGGTTCAATGACAGTTCATAGTACTCGATCGCCTCGCGATGGGCACCCAGCTTTGCCGCTTCTGCTGCCGCCTGCGGTGCCAGTTCACAGATGGCAGCGATATCCTGCGCTTCGTTCGCATGGTGTATCAACCGCACCCACGGCACATGCTCGGCATGGCGGGAGGCTGCCAGGGCCGTTGCGTTCAAGCCACGACGGCGAATGGGCGATAAAGATTGCTCTATCACCTGGCGAGTGATCTCGTGACGAAACGAGTATGTTCCGTCAACCCGACGCATCAGGCCGCAGTCGAGGCATGCCTGCAAAGATTTTTCGGCGCCATCGCCGCAAATCGCATCGAGAGACTTGAAGTCGACTGCATCGGGAAAGATCGAGGCTGCGGCAAGAACATCCCTATCAGGAGCCGTTAGACCCTCCGCACGCGCAAGAACGGCATCGCGAATGGTTGTCGGCATCACCTTCCAGCCGCCCGCCTCGATCAGCTCGGTAATGAAATAGGGATTGCCCCCGGTGACACGAAAAATCTCATCACCGTCAAAACCGCGTAGCTTTGCAAGTTCACCTACGGCAGCCCTGCTCAATGCAGGGACGTCTACCCGTTCATCTTTGTGGACGAAGTGCAGGATCTTGCTGGCTACGATCTCGATATCCTGGTGGCCTTGTTCAAAACGCCTTCCCATGTCGTGCTCGTAGGTGATCCGAGGCAGGTGACCTACCTCACCCATCTGGAAGCACGCTACGAGAAATACAGGAACGGCGGAATCGAGAACTTCATTCGCGAGAAACTGCCTAAAAAGGTTTCCTGCGAGATCGATACGGCGAGCCTTGCCACATCGCACCGCAATAGCGCCGCTATTTGTGCATTGTCCTCCAAACTCTATCCTGCCATGGCAGCGACCGCTGCATGCGACTGCGACCATTGCCGCCAGCCAGTCCCTGATGACGCAGGACTTCATATCGTCAGGCGCAAGGACCTGCCTCGCTATCTAAAAACGGGTAAGCCGGTGCAGCTTCGGTGGAGTTCCAGCATCAAGGTCGCGGCGGCCGATCTACCGACGCTTACGTTCGGACGATCTAAAGGCCTCGGTTTTGACCGCGTCGTTATCTATCCCACGGAAAAAATGATGTCGTGGCTGGAAGACCCAAAGGACCAACTGGAAGGAGAGGCGCGTGCCAAACTGTACGTCGCCTTGACGAGGGCACGTCATGTCGTCGCTATCGTCCATGACCTTCCGGAGGGCAAGTCGGTTCCGGGATTTTCGATATTCGAGTAGTGGAGGTTGCCGGAAAGTCCCCTTATATAATTCTATGATTTCAGTAAACTGGGTGTTGAGTCGTCGCCAAAATTTGCATGAAATTTGGAAAAAATTGCATTCACGACCATATGTCGCTATAGTGAGTGCAGGAGCTAACCCATGACGAAGTTACAGGAATTGAAAAAGCATCTGCGGTCCGGCAAGGTCTACCGTCGGGAGGATCTCACCCAATGGTCGTCGTCTGTCGATCGGCATCTTCAGCAGCTGCTGGCAGAAGGATACCTGACCAAGCTATCGACCGGCGTCTATCACCGGCCGAAGCAGACCGCGTTCGGCAAAGCCCCCGCCGAGGATGACGCGCTCGTCGAGGCTTTCCTGAAGGATGACCGTTACCTCGTCACCTCGCCCAATGCCTATAACAGCCTGGGTGTCGGCGCGACGCAGCTCTATAACAAGACCGTCGTCTATAACCATAAGCGCCACGGCAACTTCATGCTGGGCGGCCGAGAGTTCGAGTTCCGCAGAAAGCCAGCCTTCCCCAAAACCCTGACCAAAGAATTCCTGCTGGTCGACCTGGTCAACAATCTCGACCAACTGGCCGAGGACCGCTATCAGGTGCTGGCCCGCGTGAAGGAACGTGCCCTGCAGGGCAATCGCACCGCACTCACCCGTGCCGCCAAGGAATACGGCATGGTGCGCACGCGTAAATTCTTCAACACCCTCGCCGCCGACACGCATGCCAGCTGATTTCCTCCATAAGCACAAGGATTTTGCGTCCCTGCTGCGCATCGTCGCTGACCAGATAAAGGTGCAGCCGGTGCTGGTCGAAAAAGACTACTGGATCATGCATTGCCTGTACGGCCTGCAGCAGCTGGAGATGACGTTCGAGCTGAAGGGAGGCACCTCGCTATCGAAAGGATACCGCATCATCAACCGCTTTTCGGAGGATATCGATATCCGTATCGAACCGCCGAAGGCAATGGAGGTAAAAACCGGCCCCAATCACGATAAGGCAGCGCATCGTGAAAGCCGCAAGGGCTTCTATGACTGGCTGGCGGAGACGATCACGATCGACGGCATCCAGAAGATCGAGCGCGATACCGAATTTGACAACGAGACGTATCGCAGCGGCGGCATCCGCCTCTACTACCCCGAGACGACCGGAACGAAATCGGATCTCAAGGACGGCGTGTTGCTCGAAGCCGGCTTTGACACGGTGGCTCCCAATATCAACAAGGATATCAGCTCCTGGGCCTATGATTACGCGGCATCGCGCGTCGAGCTGATCGATAATCGCGCACTTCCCGTTCACCCCGCACGCCCCATTGGATAGTCCCAAAAGCGCCTCTCTCGCCCCGGCACCAAGCTCACAGGCGCCACCGCCTTCGCTTCCGGCAAATAGACTATTCTTGCGTGTGATCGTTTGGGGACGGATTGCGCGCTCGACGATATTGGAGTCAATCTCGATGCGGCCGTCACCGAGAAAGCGTTCCAGAGATTGTCGACGGGTCATTGCATAGCGGATCGCTTCCGCGGTCTTGGACTTGCCAGAGACCTTGGCCAGCTCCTTTTCCCAGATGTCAAAAAGGTTGGCGACAATGGCCGCAGACCGCTCTTGTCGTGCGGCAGCACGGATGTTGGCATCCTTTCCCCGGATCTCGTCCTCAACCTTCCACAACTCGCTCATCGCCTTCACCGAGGCTGTCGCGGCGTGATTGATACCACCGATATGCAGTTCGTAGAATTTGCGCCTGACATGCGCCCAGCACCCTGCCAACGTGATGGTTTCGTTGCTGCCTGCCTTGACCTGCTCTTTAACCATGCTCGTATAGGCGCCGTGCCCATCAACCTGGAGAATGCCGTTGAAGCCGCTCAGGTGACGGGCCACACAGCGCCCACCTCTGCTGTCTTCAAATCTATAGGCGACCATTGGTGGCCCTGATCCCCCGAACGGCCGATCATCACGTGCATAGGTCCATAGCCATGCCGTCATTGTTTTTCCCGAACCAGGCACCAGGGTCGGCAATGTCGTTTCGTCGGCAAAGACCCTTTCACCTGCTTTGATTTTCTCCAGGATGTAATCGGCCAGGATCTTGAGCTCGAAGCCGAGATGTCCCATCCATTGAGCCATCACGGAGCGGCTCAGCGTCACGCTATCGCGCAGGTAGATTGTTTCCTGACGGTAAAGCGGAAGGCCGTCGGCATATTTGGACACGGCGATGTAAGCTAGGAGCTGTTCGCTCGGCAGTCCGGCTTCGATGATATGGCCAGGGCCTAGAGCCTGCAGCACACCGTCACGCCCTCGGAATGCGTATTTCGGCCGCCGAGTAACGATGATCCTAAACTTCGGTGGGATGACATCGAGCCGCTCGGATCGGTCTTCGCCAATCAAAACCTTTTCCAGACCTCGACATTCTTGGGGGATTTCAGGCTCGATGACCTCCTCGATGCGCTCGAGATGAGCGGCAAAGCCCTTGCGCGGGCGTGCTTCCCGCTTTGGCTTGTCTTTCCGTGACTGGTCGAGCTCGCTGTCGATCGCTGCCAGGCCGGTCTCGACTTCCTCGAACGCAAAGTCGATCTGATCGTCGTTGATCCCCAGTCGCAGCCGTTCCGAGCGCTTGCCTTTCTGAGCCCGCTCAAGCACTTTTACAATCGCAGTGAGAGTGGCTATCCGCTCGTCCGTATCCTTCTTGAGCGCTTCAAGCCGGGTGATCTCCGCTCGGGCAGCGGCGCCTTCTGCGCTCATGGCGACGATCATCGCCTTGAGTGCATCAACGTCGTCAGGAAGGTCCGAAGCAGAGAACATCATAGCTGGAAGTAGATCACAAATAGTGATCTTTTCCTAGCGTTTACAATAACATGCGTGAGATTTCTTGGATGGGTTCAACCCGTCGAAAGCGGCCTCCTGATTGTCGCCGGGCGGATCTTCTTCCAATCCATTCCGGCGAGTAGGGCCATGAGCTGGGCATGATCCAGACGGATGCGCGCCGCCGTCGCTGCCGGCCAGCAAAAGCCATTTCCTTCGATAACTTTCGAATAGAGACAGACCCCGCTGCCATCCCACCACACGATCCGGACACGGTCCTTCCGTTTGGAACGGAACACGTAAAGGGCGCTGTTGAAAGGATCGAGACCGCCATCCCTGACCAAAGCCATCAACGAAGCCGCTCCCTTGCGAAAGTCGACCGGTTGGCAGGAGACGTAAACGACAACGCCAGACGCAATCATGCC
>NZ_LMEY01000012.1 GCF_001426665.1 Rhizobium sp. Root1334
CCTCAGCCGAGGCATGGATCATGATTGCACACATTCGCCTTATGACCCGCCGCATTGCAAGGTATTGCGATTACTGAGACCTTTTCGAATCCGACTCTAAGAGACTCGATTTTCCTGAGCCCCTGCGACCAAATATCAGATGGTGCCGTTTACTTTTCGCGCGTGATAGAGTGCCCTGAGCTGGCTCAATAAAATATTTTACACCTTCGCGTGTTGATCTAGTGGCTTCTTCTAACGTTGCTGCAAAGTCATCAATTTTATTTGTTTCAAGCATATTAACGAATCTTTCCGCATTTCTATTCGATTAAGATAATAGCGTTTTGGTTGTGGGCAACTATTTTTTTTCAACTAATTTTGGAATTCGTTGGTGGGATAGCTAATATGGCTCTGGCGATAATTGGATTCGAAAAGGCCAGCCGGTTGGGATTTTTACTCTACCGCGCACCATCAAACAACGCGCTCAGGCTCCACGGATATTCCCCCTGCTGGTCGGCGATGTCGTCGACTTTCCAGCCGCCGTGTTCCTTGACCAGCGTGTAGAACAGCGTCACCGGTCCGGAATTCCGGAACGTCACTTCGACTTCGGCGGTATCGTCGATGACGGCCGGCTGGCCGATTTCGACATCGGTGGCCTGGCCGTCATTGCCTGAGATCACCGGGTCGAAATCGATGGTGCCGGCATCGCCGGCCGCTGTGCCGTCGGCATCTTCCTGGAAGCGGGCGTTCAACTGGTCGGAGAAGAACGGCGCGTAGGGCGAGGGGGCGTTTTCGGCGGTTCTGGCGGTGTCGTAGCTGTAGAGCGCCTCAAGCAGGGCCTCCGGGGTCTTGTAGGGTGCGGCCATGGCGGGAAGCGTTGACAGGGCGAGTACGGCGGAGAGGAGGAGGGCGGGCAGGCGCATGGCAGGTCCTTTGGCGGCTGTGGTGTGTTTGAGCAGTAGCCGATGGGCGGTGGTCTGGCCATGGGGCATTTTTGGGGGGATGGCTGGTGCGCGGCAGGCGGCGGTTTCCTTCTTCTCCCCAGCGGGGAGAAGTGCCGAGCGACGGCGAGGCGATGAGGGGGCGGTGCGGCACATTCTGAGCGCTTGGCCCCTTCATCCGGCCCTGCGGGCCACCTTCTCCCCGGCGGGGTGAAGAGGGAGCGGGCGGGATCTTGCGGGTGTCTCGGGGTGGGCGCGCGCTTTGCGGCGTTGAGGCGCACTATGAGGGGCGGCACGGCAGAAAGGGTGCGTGCGGCCCCCTCATCCGGCCCGTTGGGCCACCTTCTCCCCGGTGGGGAGAAGAGGGAACGGGCGGAAACTTCTTCGGCTTTCCCATCCCCCTGCGGGGGATCACGGTTTGTTGTGGTCTGGCCATGCGGCATTGTTGGAGATGTGGCTGGCGTGTCCCACTTCTCCCCAGCGGGGAGACGTGCCGGGCGGAGGCGAGGCGATGAGGGGGCGGTGCGGCAGAATAGGTGCCTGTGGGGCCCTCATCCGGCCCTGCGGGCCACCTTCTCCCCGCTGGGGAGAAGAGGGAGCGGGCGGGGCCTTGCGGGCGTCTCGGCGTGGGTCCGGAATATGCGGGGCGGCACCCCCCTCTGTCGGCTTTGCCGACATCTCCCCCACAAGGGGGGAGATTACCCCGAATGTTTGGTGGTCACCCCACCCCGGCGCGGAGCGCCGACCCTTCCCCTCGAGGGGAGGGTATTACTGGCCGGGGCGGCCGGTCTTGCCTTTGGTTTTCTTCTGGCGCTTGAGGTCGCCGGCATCCTCGTAGGAACCGGCGCCGGATTTGGCGCGGATGAAGGGTTTTGGGTCGTCGGCCTTTTCCGGCTGGCCTTCCAGCAGCGGCGAGACGCGTTTTCCGGGTTCCGTCACCGGCTTTTCCGGCAGTTTTCCCGTGGTGTTGAGCGGCTTTTCGGTGCGGCCGACGGTCATTTCGTCGAGGCTGTTCTTGCGGAACAGGCTGGCCTCACCACGTGCCGGGACGGCGATGTTGTGACCCACGTCGTCGTCGGTGGGTTTGCGGAACCCGGATTGCCCCTCGGCCGGTTTGCGGGCCGGGCGGGTCATGTCGGTGCCTGGGCCCATGTCGTCGAGGGTGGGTTTGGCGAAGAGGCTGGTGGCCTTACCCTCCCCTTGAGGGGGAGGGTCGGACCGTAGGTCCGGGGCGGGGTGATCTTTCGCGGTACTGATGGGGTCACCCCCACCCGCAGCTTCGCTGCGACCTCCCCCCTCAAGGGGGAGGTGGGTGTCGCGGCCGGCCTTGCCCTTCTTGCCTGAGCCCTCCATCGCCCGCGCCTCTTGGCGTGCCATCGGGTCGTCCATGACGGCGAGTTCGGCGGCCTTGAGGCGTTTGATTTCGTCGCGCAGGCGGGCGGCGGTTTCGAAATCGAGGTCGGCGGCGGCGTTGCGCATCTGCTTTTCGAGCGCTTCGAGATGGGCGGCGAGATTGTTGCCGACCAGGTCGGTGACGCTGCCCTTGACGCCCTTGATGCCGATATCGGCGCGGACATGATCCTTCTCGTAGACCGAATCGAGGATGTCGGAAATGCGGGCTTTCACCGATTCCGGCGTGATGCCATTGGCCTCATTGTAGGCCACCTGCTTTTCGCGGCGGCGGGAGGTTTCCTCCATGGCGCGCTTCATCGATCCGGTGATCTGGTCGGCATAGAGGATGACCTTGCCGTCGACGTTTCGCGCCGCGCGGCCGATGGTCTGCACCAGCGAGGTTTCCGAGCGCAGAAAACCTTCCTTGTCGGCATCGAGGATGGCGACGAAGCCGCATTCGGGAATGTCGAGGCCTTCGCGCAGCAGGTTGATGCCGACCAGCACGTCGAAAGCGCCGAGGCGCAGGTCGCGGATGATCTCGATGCGCTCCAGCGTGTCGATATCACTGTGCATGTAGCGGACGCGAATGCCCTGCTCGTGCAGATATTCGGTCAGGTCCTCGGCCATGCGCTTGGTCAGCACGGTGATCAGCGTGCGGTAACCGGCCTGGGCGGTCTCGCGGATTTCGCCCAAGACGTCGTCGACCTGGGTCTTGGCCGAGCGGACCTCGACCGGCGGATCGATCAGGCCCGTGGGGCGGATGACCTGTTCGGCAAAGACGCCGCCGGACTGTTCCAGCTCCCAGGCCGCTGGTGTCGCCGAGACGGCGATCGTGTCCGGGCGCATGGCGTCCCATTCCTCGAAGCGCAAGGGACGGTTGTCCATGCAGGATGGCAGGCGGAAACCGTATTCGGCCAGCGTCGCCTTGCGGCGGAAGTCGCCCCGGTACATGCCGCCGATCTGGCTGACGGAGACGTGGCTCTCGTCGATGAACAGCAGCGCGTTGTCGGGGATATATTCGAACAGAGTCGGCGGCGGCTCGCCGGGCTGGCGGCCGGTGAGGTAGCGCGAATAGTTTTCGATGCCGGCGCAGGAACCGGTGGCTTCCAGCATCTCGATGTCGTAGCGGGTGCGCTGTTCCAGCCGCTGGGCTTCGAGCAGGCGGCCGCCCTTTTCCAGCTCGGCCAGGCGCAGTTTCAGCTCTTCCTTGATCGATTTGATCGCCTGGTTGAGCGTCGGGCGCGGGGTGACATAGTGGGAATTGGCGTAAATCTTGACGCTCTTCAGGTCGTCGGTCTTCTGGCCGGTCAGCGGATCGAATTCGGTGATGCTGTCGATCTCGTCGCCGAACATGCTGATACGCCACGCGGCATCCTCAAGGTGGGCGGGGAAGATCTCGATCGTGTCGCCGCGCACGCGAAAACTGCCGCGTTGAAAATCCATGTCGCGGCGCTTGTATTGCTGGGCAACGAGATCGGCGAGCAACTGCCGCTGGTCGAGCGTGTCGCCGACCGTCATCTGGAAGGTCATGGCGGTGTAGGTCTCGACCGAGCCGATACCGTAGATGCAGGAGACCGAGGCGACGATGATGACGTCGTCGCGCTCGATCAGCGAGCGGGTGGCCGAGTGGCGCATGCGGTCGATCTGCTCGTTGATCGAACTTTCCTTCTCGATGAAGGTATCGGAGCGCGGCACATAGGCTTCCGGCTGGTAATAATCGTAGTAGGAGACGAAATATTCGACCGCATTGTCGGGGAAGAAGTTCTTGAACTCGGAATAGAGCTGGGCCGCCAGCGTCTTGTTCGGCGCCAGGATGACGGCGGGGCGCTGGGTGGCCTCGATTACCTTGGCCATGGTGAACGTCTTGCCGGAGCCGGTGACACCGAGCAGGACCTGGGAGCGGTCGCCGTTGGACAGGCCCTCGACGAGGTCCTTGATGGCGGTCGGCTGGTCGCCGGCGGGCTCGAAATCGGCCTTCATGACGATCTCGATGCCGCCCTCGGATTTTTCCGGGCGGGCGGGGCGGTGCGGCGTCCACAGTTTGCCGTCCTTGAACAGCGGGTTGCCGCTCTCGATCAAGGCGGAGAGGGCCTCGACCGTGGCGGTGACGCCGCTGCCGGACATGAACTTTTCGGCATCCTCGAGCGCGACATCGAGGCCGGAGACGGGATTAAGACCGGCGGCGGCACGGGTCTTCGGATCCGATGTGCCGCCCATCGAGGTGCCGCGGGCGGAGCGGCTGGCGCTCACCCCGTCCTTGCTGGTCTTTTCCTGCTTTGCCTTCTGGGCGGCGATCTCCACCTTCTTGCGGTGTTTGCCGGCCTTGGAGGCGACGTCGTGGCGGGTCTCGATCGTCTCGGCCTCGGCCATGCGCTGCAGCTCTTCGGCCCAGTCGGCGACATTGGACGACAGGGAACCGGCAGGAGCGCCTTCGAATGAGGCCTGGGGAGCTTCTTCGAAGCCTGTGGTTTTTTTCGGTGCTTTCGACATGCGGGGAATATGGAGAGAGTCCGGCGGAAAGTGAAGGGGAGAGGAGTACAAAAAGGCAACGGGGAGGTGGGCTACTGCCAGTTTCTGACAGGATTGTTCGCGAGATCCGGTCCGGCCGGTTTTCTGTGTGGCGGCGGGCGGTCCCGGCTTGAATGGTGGCGGATTGGCGGTACATGCTGCGCATCTCGCCAACCCATCTTTCCAGGGATTCGAAATGCCTTTTTCGCTGAATACGGCCGCCGTGCTGCCGATCGTGCTGCTCATCCTGTCGAATGTCTTCATGACCTTCGCCTGGTACGGCCATCTGAAATATACGTCGTCGCCGCTCTACATGGCCGTGATCGCCAGCTGGGGCATCGCCTTTTTCGAATATTGCCTGGCGGTTCCGGCCAACCGGATTGGCCACGAGGTCTATTCGGCGGCGCAGCTGAAGACCATGCAGGAGGTCATCACGCTGGTGGTGTTTGCTGGTTTCTCGGTGTTTTGGCTGAAGGAATCGCTGACCTGGAACCATGCCATCGGTTTCTGCATGATCGCCGGCGGCGCGGCCTTCGTGTTCAAAGGCTGACAGCCTCAACCGCCGCCGAACCATCATCCGAGCGGATGACGAAGCAACCGACGATGCGGTCGTAGAGGGTCTGGCCGCGCCAGAGGATGAACGGGCCGAACCACCAGAGTGCGCCGAGCAGCCACGCGATCAGGCCAACGGTCAGCAAGGCGCTGAAATCCGGCAGCTGCATGTCGCGGGCGGCACGGACGACATCGGCGAACTCACCGGAGGCCAGCGTCGACACGCCGGGCAGGTTGCGCGCGGCGTGAACGGTGACGGCGATGCCGAGAAGGCATGACGGCAGGAACTTCCAGACCTCCCTCGTCAGGCATTGCCTGAAGGAGGGGATTGCTTGCCTGGCAGCGACGATGCGAAGGAACAGAATGGCTTTTCCAGGCGTCCTGCGGCCCGCCGCCGTCATTCTGGCGGTTGCCAGAACGAACAGCGCCAGGAACAACAGCTGGAGCAGGATGTTCGATGCGGTGCTCGCTCCGGAAATATCCAGCGGGATGGCCTTGCCAGTCTCATCGATCTCTATCGATACGAAGCGGCTGGAACCTGTTGCGTCTGCGGATCTCGTCACCGTCGATATGAAGAAGCGCTGCTGCATGCCGATGCTGGAATTGATACAGATCTGGTTTGTTCGGGTTTCGCCATCCGCCAGTGGCCATCCTGCTTCGACCTCTCCGATCAACGGACTGTCGGTGGTGACCTCGCATGTCGTCGATTGTCCGATGTAGAAACCGAGATTCCAGCCCGTGACGGCCTGCAGCGGCAGCGCCAGCATCATCAGGGTGCTGTAGAAAACCGCCAGATCGACAACAAACGCGACGGCGCGGCGCCAGAAAAGGCGCGGTGGCCGTGTTGTGGTGCCAGGCGTAACAGCGGTCATCGGTTCCCTTTCAGCAATCCCGTGTGACCGGGTTCATAGGGCGTCTTGCCGGTGGCGGGCAATGGGCACCATGGGCTTTTCGGAGGCAGTTTTCGCGGATTGACATTTTGGGGCCGCGACCGCATTGCGCGTGTCTGGTTTTGGCGCCGTCCTTCGATGACGCGGCTGAAGGCTGTGATGCGCCGGGCGCCGAGCCATCGGACATGCAGACGGGAATGAACGGGACTGACATGTTGCTCTTGAAACTGACCTTGGTACCCTTCTTTTTGCTTGCCGTTTCGATGGCGGCCGTGCGCTGGGGGCCGGCAGTGGCGGGCTGGCTTGCCGGTCTGCCGATCGTGGCAGGGCCTATCCTCTATCTGCTGGTGCTGGAGCAAGGGCCGATTTTCGGGGTGGGCGCTGCCGCGGCTGCCCTGTCGGCGATCTTCGCGTCTGAGGCCTTCAACCTCGCCTACGCCTGGACCTGCCGCTGGTATCATTATTGCATTGCCGCCGTGATGGGGCTTGCCGCGTGGTTCATCGCCGCCCTCGGCCTGACGAGCTTGCCCGGAACGCCGGCCGTTGCACTCGGTATGGCGCTGCTCGGCGTCATCTGCGCGCAAACATTTCTGCCGCGCACGAACGCCACCGCCAAGGTGATAACGATCACCCGGCTTGATCTGATCATGCGCATGGTTGCCGGTGCTGTTCTGACGCTGGCGGTGACGGTCCTGTCGGCTTCGCTGGGCGCGCAATGGAGCGGCGTTCTGACGGTTTTTCCGCTGCTGGGGCTGATCCTGTCGGTGTCATCGCAGCGGGCCTATGGTCCCGATTTCGTTGTCCGGCTGCTGCGCGGCATGGTGCTGGGACGCTTTTCGTTCGCGGCCTTTTGCCTTTGCCTCGTCTGGCTACTGCCCAGGCAGAATGCCGAGATCGCATTTCTTGTCTCGTCCGCCGTATCCGTCTGTGTTCAATGGGCCAGCAGGCAGGTCGCCGCCGCTCTGCGCCAAGCCCGAGCCTAGCGATTAATCGCTGCCGCCGAACAGCGTATCGAGGATCTTTCCTTCCAGCCGCGCCAGTTCCGGCGAACCGTGGCGGCGGGGGCGCTCAAGCGGGATATCGAAATCAAGCGCGATCCGGCCGTGGTCGATGACGATGACCCGGTCGGCCAGCGCCACGGCTTCGGCGACATCATGGGTGACCAGAACCGCTGTGAAGGTCTGTTGCTGCCAGATGCTTTCGAGCAGATGCTGCATCTCGATGCGGGTTAGCGCGTCGAGCGCGCCGAGCGGCTCGTCGAGTGCCAGAATATAGGGGTGCGCTACAAGCGCACGGGCAAGGGCCACACGCTGGCGCTGGCCGCCGGACAGGACAGACGGCCATTCTTCGGCCCGGTCGGCAAGGCCAACCTCGCTCAGAATGGCGAGCGATTTTTCGCGGGCCTCCGCGCCCTTGGCGATACCGGTCAGGCCGACCTCAACATTCCTGGCGATCTTGGCCCAGGGCAGAAGACGAGGTTCCTGGAACATGATGCGGGTGCGGTTTTCACCTTCCGCGCCCTTGTTGAGCGTCAGTGTGCCGGAGGTCGGTTTGTCGAGACCGGTCAGCAGCCGCAGCAGCGTGCTCTTGCCACAGCCACTTTTTCCGATGACGGCGATGAACTGGCCGGCGGGGACATCGAGATCGATGTTGTCGAGAACGGTCTTGTCGCCGAACTTGCGGCTGACGCCACGAAAGGAAAAGGCGACGTCGCGGTTGTCTTGGTCGCGCGGTTTTGGTGCGGCATAGGGAAACCACTGGCCGGGCGGCGTTTCACGCAGCGCGCGTGCCTCTGCCGTTTCCTTGACCGGACGGGCCGGTTTGGTCTGTTGATCGAGGGTGATGACGGACATTTCCGGTACTCCGTGTTTCGTTTCGCGAAAAATCAGGCAGTCTGGAAGGCGGGATGCCACTGCAATGTCAGCCGCTCGAGCAGCCGGGCAAAACTATCGGCGAGCTTGCCGAGCAGGGCGTAGATCAGGATTGACAGCACGACGACATCGATCAAAAGAAACTCGCGGGCCTGCATGGCCATGTAGCCAAGGCCGGAGGAGGCGGCGATGGTTTCGGCGACGATCAGCGTCAGCCACATGATCCCCAACGCATACCGCAGGCCGACGAAGATGGCGGGCAGGGCGCCGGGCAGGATGACGCGGAAGAACAGCGTGGTGCGCGACATGCCGTAGACGCGGCCCATCTCGACCAGTTGCGGATCAACGCTCTGGATGCCGAGCAGCGTGTTAACATAGATCGGGAAGAACACGCCGAGTGCCACGAGGAAGAGCTTTGCTTCCTCATCAATGCCGAACCAGAGGATGACCAGCGGGATCAATGCCAGATGCGGAATGTTGCGAACCATCTGTAGCGTCGTGTCGGTCAGGTTGCGTGACAGGCCGGAAAGACCATTGGCAAGGCCGAAGATCAGGCCGATCGAGCCGCCGATAGCAAAGCCGGAGAGGGCGCGGGCGGTGCTGACGCCAATATTGCGGACGAGTTCGCCCGACAGAAGCAAGCGCCAGAAGGCCTCGGCAACGGCGGAGGGGGCCGCCATGACATTTGGCGAGATCAGCCCGGTGCGGGCGGCAATTTCCCAAACAAGAACGATGAGGGCGGGCAGAAGCCAGCCTGTGCCATTGCGCAGGATCGATTGACCGGTGGATTTCATCCTCTGCCCTTTCTGTTTCGTCGCTAGCCATTTTCGCGTGCCGGTCCGGATTGACGACCGGCACGCTTGCGGTTTCCCTGGGAGGAACTCAGTTTGTCGGCGCGGTCCAGACCGCATCGGCGATGGTGATCTGCTTGGGAATCAGGCCGAGCTTGAAGAACCGATTGGCGGTCTGCTGCTGGCTGGCGACGATCTCCGGCGTAATCGGTTCGACGCCGAAGACGGTGCGGTTGGCAGCGATTGTCTGGGCTTCCAGCGGCACACCCGTCACCTCATGCAGCGCTTCCGCCACCTTGCCGCGATTTGCATCGGCCCAGGCTGCAGCATCCTTCAGGGCGGCGATCGTGGTGGTGACCGTTTCCGGATGGTCCTTGGCGAAATCGCGATTGGCGAGGAAATAGGTCTTGACGTTGAGGGTCTCGGCCGAGGTTGTCAAAATGCGTGGCTTGTAGCGGGTTTCGGCGATGGCGAAGAAGGGATCCCAGACGGCCCAGGCGTCGATCTTGTCGCTGGCAAAGGCAGCGGCCGCATCGGCGGGGCTCAGATAGACCGGGGTGATGTCCTTGAAATCGATGCCGGCTTTTTCGAGTGCCGCGACGACAAGATTGTGGGCGGACGTGCCCTTGCCGACGCCGACTTTCTTGCCCTTGAGATCGGCCAGCGACTGGATGGATGAATCCGGCTTGACGAAGATGGCTTCGCCGGCGCCGTTGGAGGGGAGGGCCGCGACATAGGTGATGGCGGAGCCTGCGGCCTGGCCGAAAATGGGCGGCGCATCGCCGGTCCAGCCGACATTGATCGAGCCGACATTCAGCGCTTCGACCAGCGGCGGGCCTGCGGTGAATTCGACCCAGGAGACGGTGACGCCTTTGGGCGCCAGCGCCTTTTCGATGATCTGCTGCTGGCGGGCGATGACCGGCAGGCCGGTCTTCTGATAACCGATCTTGAATTCGGTCAGTTCGGCGGCGGCCACGCCGGCGGCGGAGAGCCCGGAGGCCGCAAACAGGCTGGTGGCGATGAGGCCAGCGCCGAACAGGCGTCGTGTCAGGTTGAGCATCGGATCCCTCTTATGGCTGGCGGAAGCGTTTTCCGCGTGATGTGGGATCATGCTAGATAAATCTATTATGATTATAGAGTTTATTTATTTTGTAGATTGAGTGCGCGGGGAAATGCTTTTTCGTGGGGGGAGTGCAACCGGCCGGATTTTTCCGTTGCCGGTTATCACCGGCGCAGGCGGCCGGCGCGCCGCCGCTACGCCAGGCAATGACGGGAAACGTCGAATCCACTGCTGGACCTCGCAATGGCGGGGCTTCTCCCCTGGCTGAATCTGCCCTATCAACGGCCGGATTGATCAATCCTATCCGGGAGTTTTTTCGCACGTGATTGATGAAAACTTCTTCTACCCCCGCAAACCTGTCGCGATCGTTGCCCTTGGCGATTCGGCGGAGGCGCTGCTGTTGCGCGCCATTTTGGAAAGTCTTGGGGCGGCCGTGTCTTTGCATCTGCCCGGAACGCCCGGCGATGCTCTCAAGTGCCTGCAGCGGGAGGAGAAGGATGCCGAATACGTCATCCTTTCCGGACATGGTGACGAGAATGGCTTCGTGCTCGGCGAATTTGTCGACGACATAGACGCCGGGATGCTCATTGACGGTAGCCTGCCTGCCGATGCCCTGGCGGGCGCAATCCGGTTGCCGGCAAAGACAGTGATCAGTACCGCCTGCGCGACTGGAACGGATGCTTTCGGGCAGGCCTTTATCGCAGCCGGTGCGCGCGCCTATGCCGCGCCTTCAGACTTTCCGGATGGATCGGCTGTTCCCCTGTTCCTGCACGGCCTGTTCTACGAACTGTTGCACGGCGGGAAGACATTGGAAGAGGCAATTGCGAAAGCGCAAGCCTTTGACACGGGCAATGAGTTGTCTTTCGTGCTCTTCAAGGCACAAGCGGGCTAAGCGCCGGGTTCGCTTGCGCCGCCGGGCCTCGCCGGTCAATCCAAAAGATCGAACGCGCGAAAAATCCAGACGACCTGGTAGGTGAGGCCGGCGATCAGGAAGGTTGCGTGGAAACGCCGGTTGGGCGTGATGGCGGCGACGAGGCACAGCGCGATGTAGACAGTGTTTCGCAACGGATATTCCAGCCCGTAGGACAGGAAATAGGCCTTTCCCTTGACGGCGGTGTCGACCAGATCGAGGGCGTAGGCGAGCGCCAGGAAGCCGAAGAACCAGGCGCGGCGTGACATGAAATAATGTTCGTAGCCGCTATAATCCTCCATCGAGGTGGGAAAGAGCAGCACGCAGAGAAAGAAGAAGATGCAGCAATAGGCGATGACGAAGAGATAGACGCTGAAATCGATCACAGGCACGGAATGCAGCCGGTATTCCCACCACCAGAAATAGATCAGGAACAGGAACATGAACAGCACCCAGCCGAGGTGCAGCCAGTAGATTTTTGTCTTGCCGGGATGCTGGACGAACAGCGCCAGGCCCGTCAGCAGCCGGGCCATCGACAGGCTGATGACCATGCCCATGACGACGCGGATATGGGAGAAAATCTGCGGATCGACGGGCTGGTCCATGGCTCAGGCCTTTGTGAGGGCGGGGTCAGGCTTCCGGCGGGACAGGCTTCGGATGACCGTTCTCATCCAGAGCCACCATGACGAAAAGCGCATCGGTGACCTTATCCATCCGGTCGGAGAGATAGCGCTGCGCCCAGGCTTCGACCTTCAGCGTCATCGACGTGCGGCCAACCTTGACGACATCGGTATAGATGCAGAGCGTATCGCCGATCTTCACCGGCATTTCGAAGGCCATTTCCTTGACGGCGGCGGTTACGACGCGCCCGCGCGCCCGCTCGGCGGCACGGATACCGCAGGACAGGTCCATCTGCGCCATGACCCAGCCGCCGAAGATGTCGCCGGCGGCATTGGCGTCGCCTGGCATGGCCAGGGTGCGCAGGGTGAGGTCGCCGTTGGGTTTGGCCATTGTGTCGCTCTCCGTTTGTCCTGATGTAACCCGATGCGGATGGATCGGAAAAGACCCCGGCGGGAAATAACCTTGAAGGCTGCGCTGCTCATCCATGATGGTAAACAAACGGTAAGGTCCGTCCTGTCAATTTTAGTGGTCTCTTGTTAGGAAGTTCGAAAATTCCGGCCGGTATCGTGCCTCGATAATATGAGGGGGACTGGGCTCAATGAAACATTTTCGAATTTCGGTGCGTCTTTATGCACTGGTGGGGTTGGCACTTCTGACCATGGCGGCCGTCATGACGCTTGGGCTGTTCCAGGAGCAGGACAAGCTGGTGGCGCAGCGCAAGGCCATGCTCGAAGCGATGAACGAAAATGCGGTCTCCGTGTTCGATACCTACTACAAGCAGGAACAGGCGGGAACGCTGTCGAAGGCCGATGCGCAAGCGCGGGCGATCGAGGCGATCCAGGCTATGCGCTATCAGGGCAATGGCTATTTCTTCATCACCGACATGAAGAGCATGATGATCATGCATCCGATCAAGCCGGCGCTGAATGGTACCGACCAGACGGATAACAAGGACCCGACGGGCAAACACATTTTCGTAGAGTTTGCCAAGAAGGTTGCGGCAGAAGGCAAGGGGTTTGTCGATTATTACTGGCCGAAGCCCGGTGCCGACGAGCCGGTGCTGAAATATTCGCACGTGGCCGGATTTGCGCCCTGGGGCTGGATTGTCGGTACCGGCGTCTACGCCGATGACCTTGCCGCGATGTTCAAGGACGGCCTGATCCGCGTGGCGATGATTTGCGGTTTTGCTGCTCTGGTCATTCTGCTCGCCGCCTTCTCCATCGTCCGCAGCGTTGTCGGCCCGATCGAGCGGCTGAAAACCTCCATGCGGGCGATTGCCGACGAGGATGTCTCGTCTGCCATTCCGGAAAACGACCGCAAGGACGAGATCGGCCAGATGGCCGCTGTGCTGGTGGAACTGCGGGATTCGGTGAAGGAGCGCATCGGGCTTCGTGTCCGCGAGGCCGAGCAGCAGACCCGGCTGGACGAAGAGCGTCTGAGCAACGAGCATCGCTCACTGTCGAACGCACAGGCACAGGCCGACGCGATGACGACGGTCGGCAGTGCGCTTGAAAAGCTGGCAAGTGGCGATCTGACGGCGGAAATCGGCCGGATCGCCCCGGAATATTCCAAGCTGCGCGAGGATTTCAACACGGCTGTGACCGCGCTGCGTGGTGTCATCCAGTCGATCGCGCAGTCGACCGAAGTGGTTTACGGCAGTGCCGGCGACATTTCCGAAGCCGCCAACAACCTGTCGCGCCGCACCGAGCAGCAGGCGGCCGCCCTTGAAGAGACGGCGGCTGCCCTGGATGAGATCACCTCGACGGTGAAAAGCGCATCCGACCGGGCCGCTGAAGCCCGCGAAATGGTCAACGAGACCAAGGGCAGCGCGGCGAAATCCGGCGATATCGTCCGCAACGCGATTGCCGCGATGACGCGCATCGAAGGCTCGTCCTCCAAGATCAGCCAGATCATCGGTGTTATCGATGAGATCGCCTTCCAGACCAACCTCCTGGCGCTGAATGCCGGTGTCGAGGCGGCACGGGCAGGCGAGGCTGGCCGCGGGTTTGCGGTCGTCGCGCAGGAAGTGCGGGAGCTGGCGCAGCGTTCGGCCGGTGCCGCCAAGGAGATCAAGGAACTGATCCGCAATTCCGCCACCGAGGTCGAGACCGGCGTGACGCTGGTGCGCTCGACCGGCGAGGCGCTGACGGAAATCGAAAGCCTGGTCAACCGGGTGAACGAACATGTCGCCTCGATCGCCACCGCCGCCCGCGAACAGGCGACCGGTCTTGCTGAGGTCAATACGGCCGTCAACAGCATGGACCAGATGACCCAGCAGAATGCCGCGATGGTCGAGGAGACGACGGCCGCCAGCCAGACTTTAGCGCAGGAGAGCCGCGAGCTGAAGAGCCTGCTGCAGACCTTCCGCCTTTCCACGGACAACAGGCAGACGGGCTACAGCCGCGCTGCCTGAACTTTCAAAAAGACGGAAATGCCGATTGCCCGCGTTCGAAAGGACGCGGGCTTTTTCTGTTTTGGGCGGTTGTGGTGATGCGTTGTTTCTATCTGGAGATTTGGGCGATTCCAGTCGTTGGTGTAACGATGCGCTTGACCCGGGGCTATTTCCCATCAGAATAATCCAGTGGTTCAATGTGTTACGGTGCCGGTTCGGTTCAGGAGCGGCATACTGGGTTCCAAAGGGGAGAGGACTGCCAATGACGGTTTTTCAACGTGTTGCAATCCGTTTTGCGGCATTCATGGCGCTGGGACTGCTGACGGCATGCACCGTCGCCGTCGATGAGCCCGGCGGGCGGCCCTATCCTCGCCCGGAACCATCGAGGCCGCAAATGTGTACGATGGAGTATAATCCGGTCTGCGGTGAGCGCGGCAACAATCGCCGGACGTTCGGAAATGCCTGCCAGGCGCGGGCGGAAGGTTTCCGGATTACCGGGCGAGGCGAATGCCGGCCTGAACGTCCTGATTTCGGCGGCGACAGGCCCCAGGTCTGCACCCGCGAATATGCGCCGGTCTGCGCCCGCCAGGGACGGCGCGAGCAGACATTTTCAAATAGCTGCATGGCCGAAGCCCAAGGGTTCCGTGTCATCGGCCGCGGCGAATGCTCGCGCGGCAGCGACCGGCCTGTCGATGATTCCGGCATGCGTCCGCCGCGCGATCCGGATCGCCGGCCTCAGGCCTGCACCCGCGAGTTTGCGCCGGTCTGCGCCCGGCAAGGACGGCGCGAACAGACATTCCCGAACGCCTGCACGGCGCAGGCGCAGGGGTTTCGCGTGATCGGCAACGGCGATTGCCGCTGATCTGAGCGTAACGCCAGGGATAACGGACTGCTCCGGCTGGGGCGGTTCGTTTTGTGTTGAAGACAGCTGGAGTGGACCGTGCTGCGGATTGTTTCCTTGAACGCCTGGGGTGGGCAGCTCCATGCGCCGTTGATGCGCTATCTCACCGAGGCCGATGCGGATGTGATCTGCCTGCAGGAGGTGGCACGCACGCCTGGGTCTCCATCCGGCTGGCTGGCCTATCGGGACCACGGGGTCGAACTGCAACAACGGGCCAATCTGTTCGATGAAATCCGTGCCGTGCTGCCAGGCCATGACGGCTTTTTCGCCCCAACCGCGCGGGGAGACCTGTTCGACGGGGACAGAGCCGTGCCTTCGGAATTTGGTCTCGCGACCTTCATACGCTCATCGCTGACGGTGATCGCCCAGGCGCAGGATTTTGTGCATGGGGCGTTTTCACCTCATGGTTGGGGGCCGCATCCGCGCGCCCGCAATGCTCATTGCCTTCGCCTTTTCAACCATGAAGACGGGTTTTCAATGACGATCGCGCAGATGCATGGTCTGCGCGATGTTGCGGGCAAGGGCGATACGCCGGCGCGTGACGGGCAGACCAAGGCACTGATCGAGCTGATCGGACGGGTCTGGAGGCGCGACGAGCGACTGATCGTGTGCGGTGATTTCAATGTCTTGCCGGACAGCCGGATGTTCGGCGCTTTGGGCCAGCTTGGCCTGACGGACCTGATCACATCGCGCGGACATCCCGACACACGCACCTCCTACTATGAAAAGCCGGGGCGTTTTGCCGACTACATGCTGGTGACACCGGATGTCGAGGTGATCCGCTTCGATGCCGTGGCCAGGCCGGAGGTTTCCGATCATCGCGCGTTGCTGCTGGAAATGCGGTAGGACGCGTCCTCTCGACAAGAGCTGTTTGGTTGCCGGATTGAAAAAATCTCCGGCCGGTTCAATTTTTTCGCGCCAGGTGTCGATTCCTGCCGGCACCGTTCGTCGTGGAGGTGTGGGCATGAGCCTGCGCAACGAATGAGCCTCGAGGAGAGCCGTAATGCCCAAGATGATTTTCGTTAATATGCCGGTTGCCGATCTGGCCAAGGCCACCCGCTTTTATCAGGCGATCGGATGCGAAAAGAACGAACAGTTCAGCGACCAGACGTCCGCCAGCATGGTCTGGTCGGAGACGATTACCTTCCAGCTGGCAACGCCGGCTTATCTCGCGACCTACACGCCAAAACCGCTGGCCGACGCGCATCAGACGACCGAGGTGCTCTTGGCCTTGTCGATCGACAGCCGCAAAGACGTCGACAGACTGGTCGAGGCGGGCGCAGCTGCCGGAGGCAAAGCCGATATTCGCGCGCCAGAGGACAGCGGTTTCATGTATAACCGTGCCGTCGAAGACCCTGATGGTCATATGTTCGAACTGGTGTGGATGGACATGAGCGCCGTCTGAGCCGGCAGGCAATCGGGTGAAGGAGCTGCGGCAGATGCATATCGATGTAACCACGATCGGGTTTACCCATAGCACTGCGGCGGATTTCTTTGGCCGTATCCGGCAGGCCGGTGTGAAGAAGGTGATCGATATCCGGCTTCACAACACCTCGCAGCTTGCTGGTTTCGCCAAGGCTGCCGACCTGCCATATTTCCTGAAGGAGCTCTGCGGCGCTGACTACGTGCATCAACCGCTGCTGGCTCCGACAGAAGACATCCTGACGTCCTTCAGGAAGAAGAAGGACGGCGACTGGAACACGCTGCGTCACCAGTTCATGGACCTGATGGCCGAGCGTCAGATCGAGACACGGCTTACCCCTTCCTCGTTTGCCGGCAGCTGCCTGCTCTGTTCGGAAGCCAAGCCGCATCACTGCCACCGGCAACTCGTCTGCGATTATCTCGACGGCAAGTGGGGCGGCAAGCTGACTGTCAGGCATCTCTAAGCGGCCTGGGTAATCCCTGGCACCGGCGGCAACGCCCATAACCGGGGATATCTTCGAAAGCCTTCGTTTACCCTGTTTGCATAAAATCCGCTTCAGTTCCGGTCTTTCTCGTCCTGCGCCCGCCTTTCGACACAGGCTGCCCGCAGATTTTCCGCAGGGACCGGGCGGGTGCGATGGTGCGTTTCGAGGCACCGTCATCGGTAGAGGCGGCAAGTGAGTATGGCGTATGTTTCCCTTTTCCGGCGGCCGGCGGCAGTTTTTCTGCTGTCTGTGTCGCTGACCGCCTGTTCGACGGATGATCTGACCCCGCCGGGCCGAATTGATTCCTCTGCGCGGGTGAGCGCCATCGAGCCCGCCAATCGTCATGCGCGCGGCTCGCGGGAAAATCCGTATCCTGCAGCCAATACGCCGGTCACCACCTTTTCTGAAAACTCGGACGATGCCGTCCCTGCCGATCCGCGGGTGCAGGGCCAACGCCTGCCGATGATCGACAGCGACCCGGCGCAGCAGCCGCTGGCCGTTGCCAGTACGCAGCCGATGACGGTGCCTGCCGAGGGCGTCAACATGGATGCGATGATGGGCGTCGAAACCGCTTCGACACCGGTTGTCGGCTTGGCCGAGGAGCAGAACCGCGATTATGGCCGGGGCAACGAGATCGCCAGAGACAATGAGATCGCCGAAGGCAATGCCAGCCAGCCGGTGGTTGGCGGCATCGGCGGCGACAGCGTGCAGCAGCTGGGTGGGCCGCAGGCCGTCCAGGTGGCATCCGTCGATCCGGGCTATGATCCCGACCTGCCGCCGCTCAGCGCCGAAAAACAGGCCGCCGAGGAGGCGCGCAAGGCACAGTTTCTCGATCAGCAGCAGCGCGTCATGCTGCGCAAACAGCAGACGCAGGAAGAGCAGCAGGTGGCTTTCCTGCCACGTGCCGGCAATCCGCTGTCCGAATCCGAGCCTGATTTCACCGGCCGGATGCCGGCTTCGGAAGTCGCCTGCCGCCAACGGCTGAAGAAGCTCAGGGTCGAATTCACCGATATTCCACGCATTTCCAACGGCCGGGCCTGCGGCATCGACTACCCAATCCAATTGACCGGCCTTTCCGGCGGTATCGACATCAAGCCGGCCGTCAAGCTCAACTGCGAGGTGACGGAAGCCTTTGCCAAATGGGTGAAGAACGAACTGGCCCCATCGGCCCGCTACCGCTACCTCTCCGGCATCAAGACGATCAAGCCGCTCGGTGGCTACTCCTGCCGGACGATGAATTCCAAGCGCGGCAATCCGATGTCGGAACATGCGCATGGTAACGCCATCGATGTCGGCAAGTTCGTGCTGAATTCCGGCAAGGAAATCGACGTGCGCAAGCCGGGATTTTTCGCCTTCCGTGAAAAGGGCCTGCTGAAGGCGGTACGCAGCGACAGCTGCAAATATTTCAACACCGTGCTTGGTCCCGGTAGCGATCCGCAGCACAAGGATCATTTCCATTTCGACCTCAGAGAACGCAAATCCGGCTACCGGCACTGCGATTGATTTGAAGGCGTGCACAGCCAAGGACACCCGGTTTACGGTAATCCCCTTGCTATGCTGGGTTGAAGGCGATTTTTTTCGGTTTCGCGCGGACGAAAACGGGGAGTCTCAATGGAAACCAGAACCTATCTCGGCGGTTGCCTGTGTGGAAGCATCCGTTTCAGGGCAACCGGTATACCCGGCAACCCGCACACTTGCTCGTGTGAAAACTGCCAGCGGCATTCCGGTGCGCAGACGCTTTGCTGGGTGGAGTTTCCGCGCGAGGCCGTCGAATGGACCGGCGAGGGCGGGAGGCCGGCCGTCTACCGTTCGTCCGATTATTCCAGCCGCTCCTTTTGCCCAGCATGCGGTAGCACGCTGGGTGCCGTCGATGATGAGCCGGTGATTGCACTGGTCACTGGCAGTTTCGATGTGCAGGATGTCGAGGAGCTACGCCCTCTTGCGCATTCGTTCGAGGATGTGCATCCAGGCTGGTGGAAAATCCCGGCGGTGGGTTAGCTGCCGTTTCGGCCGGTGGCGCAAAAAAAATGGCCGGTCGAAACCGGCCTAAAATGAACCTTACCGAAGAGGGGACTGCCGGAGGTTCTTGCAAATCACTGTCATCGTCTGTGTCCCACGCCGCGAACATGGCGTGAGTCCATCACGGTTTCATGACAGAGGCGGAAATGTTCCCGGCCGCCGCGGCAGCGTTGTTTCAGCCGCCATGGACTGCGCTGCGCCGTTCGAGGGCTGTGCGGCGGATGATTTCAGCGATCTCCGGACTGTTCGTCGACATCATCTGGAAATCCACCGAATAGAGCGACAGCAGCGAGACTTCGGTTGCCGCGGTGACCGTGGCCGAGCGCGGTTCGCCGGTGATCAGCGCCATCTCGCCAAAGAAGCTGCCTGCGCCGATTTCCACCGGATTGGCCGTGGCGACCACGACGCTTCCCTCGACAATGAAATACATCTGGTCGCCCCTGTCGCCCTTGCGGCAGATGATGGCGCCGGCCGGCACGATACGCGGGCGCAGCGCGCGCACGACCTCGACCAGAGCGGCGGGGCCAAGTTTTTGGAACAAGGGGACCGCGGCTACCAGCTGCCAATTGCGGACGAAATCCTGGCGGCGGACTTCTTCATAAAAGCCGGTAGCGAGGATGCCGGCCCAGAGCGCGAAAATGCCGATGCCGCTCATCATCACCAGTCCGCCCAGGATACGTCCGGCAAGGCTTTGCGGGATTTCGTCGCCATAGCCAGTGGTGGACAGTGTCGCCACAGCCCACCACATCGCCTGCGGTATGCTGCCGAATCTGTCCGGCTGGACGTCACGCTCGAGCAGGTAGGCTGCCAGCGATGCGGCAAACAGCAGGATGCCGAAAACCGAGGTCACCCCGATCAGGTTTCGCGCCTCGTTGGAGATCACCCTGCCCATCATCCGGAAAAACGTCGATTGGCGCAGGGGCTTCAGCAGCCAGATGGCGCAATAGAGGCTCTGGTCGCGGCGGCCCACGAACAGGAACGCCAAAAGCGGCAGCAGGACAGCGAGAACATCGATCGCGATTGCCGGTATCGCGTCGTGGACGCCGGTTGCCTGCCGCAGCATGAGGGTTGCAAGCAATTGCAGGCCGTAGATCGTCCAGATTCCGGCCAGCAGCATCTCGAGTGCGAAGCGCACGTGCCCCTGCACGGTTGGCGTGGTGAGCGCGGCGATGGCCACAAGACCGGTCATCGCCAAGAGCACGTTAAACAGCGCGGATGTTTTTGAGAAAGACATTGCCGGCATTCGATCCCCCGAGCGCTACGTCACCCCGCAGGAAGAATAGAATGCCTCCGGCGAAGCGCAAAGGGGCGGCCGCTACAGCCAATTCCGAATCGCTGAAACGCGTGACGATCTGTTTTTGGTTTTTCTCGATTTTGCGGCTGAAATTTTCGAAGGAACACCCCATATAGAGCATCTCTTTCCGCCTCACATCCCCCGGAACATATTTCATGGCGCCCATCGTTTCCGTTTCCAATCTGGTGAAAACCTATGCGTCCGGCTTTCAGGCGCTGAAAGATGTCAGTCTCGATATCGAGGAAGGCGAAATCCTGGCATTGCTGGGGCCGAATGGCGCCGGCAAGACGACGTTGATCTCGATCATCTGCGGGATCGTCAATCCGACCAGTGGTACGGTGCTGGTCGGTGGTCACAACGTGGTCAAGGATTTTCGCGTCACCCGGGCGATGATCGGGTTGGTGCCGCAGGAATTGACGACCGACCAGTTCGAAACAGTATGGAACACGGTGTCGTTTTCGCGTGGGCTGCATGGCAAGAAGCCGGATCCGGCCCATATCGAAAAGGTGCTGAAGGATCTGTCGCTGTTCGACAAGAAGGACAACATGCTGCGCGAGCTTTCCGGCGGCATGAAACGGCGGGTGCTGATCGCCAAGGCGCTGAGCCACGAGCCGCGCGTTCTGTTCCTCGATGAGCCGACGGCGGGCGTCGACGTCAACCTGCGCAAGGACATGTGGAAGGTGGTCGAGAAGCTGCGGGAAACCGGCGTGACGATCATCTTGACGACGCACTATATCGAAGAGGCCGAAGAGATTGCCGACCGCGTCGGCGTCATCAATGGCGGCAAGATCCTTCTGATCGAGCAAAAGAAGGACCTGATGAAGAAACTCGGCCGCAAGGAGTTGCGCATCGAGCTGCAGGAGCCTGTGTCTGCCATCCCTGAGACACTTGCGTCCTATGACCTGACGGTCGAGGACAGCGGTCACAGCCTGATCTACGATTACGATTCATCCGGTGAGCGGACCGGTATCACCACGCTTTTGACGGCGCTGGCCGAAGCGGGTATCCGGCTCAAGGACATCTCGACGCGGCAGAGTTCGCTCGAGGACATTTTCGTTGAACTGGTGGGAGCAAAGGCATGAACCTCGAAGCGGTCAAGTCGATCTATTTCTTCGAGATGGCGCGCACACGCCGCACGCTTTTGCAGAGCGTCGTTTCGCCGGTCATTTCCACCTCGCTCTATTTCATCGTGTTCGGCGCCGCCGTCGGATCGCGCATCCAGGAGATCGACGGGGTTTCCTATGGCGCCTTCATCACGCCGGGACTGATCATGCTGACATTGCTCACCCAGTGTATCGGCAATGGTTCCTTCGGTATCTATTTCCCGAAATTCACCGGTACGGTCTACGAGATCTTGTCCTCGCCGGTATCGATGACGGAAATCGTACTTGGCTATGTCGGGGCGGCGGCGACCAAGGGCATGATGATCGGCATCATCATATTGGGGACGGCCTCGCTGTTCGTCGATCTGTCGATCGCCCATCCCTTCGTGATGCTGCTGTTTTTCGTGCTGACCGCCGTCACCTTCAGCCTGTTCGGCTTCATCATCGGCATCTGGGCCAAGGATTTCGAACAGCTCAATCTCATTCCGATGCTGGTCATCCCGCCGCTGGTCTTCCTTGGCGGCAGCTTCTATTCGGTCAACATGCTGCCGCCCTTCTGGCAGGCGGTCAGCCATTTCAACCCGGTTCTCTATCTGATCAGCGGTTTTCGCTGGAGCTTCTTCGAAATCGCCGACGTCAATCCGGTGATCAGCTTTGCCATCATCGTCGGCTTCCTGGCGGTGCTGATGGGCTTGCTGACGTGGATCTTCAAGACGGGGTACCGGTTGCGGAACTGACGGACGACCCTCGCCCTGCGGGAGTTACATCTTCGTCAGGGGAGTTTCTGCCGATTGCCTTTTGAAGACGGCCTTGATTGTGCCGGCGCGGCGATTGCCAGTCTCGCTCAGCATCATCATCTGCAATTGTTCACCTTTCAGTATAATGGCAATATTGAAGAGCGTGCCGCTGTAGGGGCCGCCTTTTCCTTCTTGCCACCGGCCGTTCCCGACCGCCCAGAGAGTGTTGCTGGGACTGTCTGCCTGGACAGCGGCGGACCAGCCATTGTTGGCCGCAATGGTCAGAACCGATCCATGCCGCATGATGGTGATCTTGCAGGAACTGCATTCGCCTGCATTGGAGCTCACCTGTTGCCACTCTCCTGGCAAGCCGTATTCATCTGCATAAGCGGCAGATGGCAGAAGCAATGCGGCAGTGGCAAGAAATGCTTTCAACACCCGGTTCATGCATGGCCTCCCGCCGGTTTCTTCAATCTCTCAATCTTAACTCATCCGTCTGCATCTGCAGGAAATCGAGCGTCGACAAAAAACTCATGCCGAGCAGGCTCTGGTCCAGCATGCCCTGCTGGGTAACCATCGCCTTGACGTCGTTGCGGACGATCGGGCCGATGGCGACCTCGGCAAGCGTGACGGGGGCAGCGCGCGCTTCGCCGTTGGCGGTCAGGATCGTTTGTGTATAGGAGAGCCCTGCGGGATTGAGGCCGAGCGTTTCGGCGTCCTCGTAGGACAGAGCGACACGGCTGGCGCCTGTATCGACCAGCATCTGGACGGTTGCGCCATTGACGGTGACCGGCGTTTCGAAATGACCGTTCAGCACCTTGTGCAGCACCACTTCCTGAACACCTTCGCTGTCGGTGAAGACGGCAGCCCGCCCGGGAATGAGACCGGCGGCAAGGCGGCCGCCGAAGGACTGCAGGTCGGTGCGGTAGAGATAGCCCGAGACGAGAACCAGGAGGATCAGCACCCAGATGCCGAATTGCCGCAGGCTCTGGCCGATATGGCGGCGGCTTTGGACGATGCCGGTGGCAAACATCGCGGCGATGGCGCCAAGCGTGACCAGGCGGCCGAAATCGTCGTTCATGATGCCGAAGGTGCGGCCGCTGTCGTGGTTGAGGATCAGAAAGATGAGGCCGACGGCAAGGATGCCCAGAAGGATGATCAGTCTGGTCATTCGCGGCTTACCCTTTCGCGCGCCATGCGGGTCCGGCGCGTTTCACGGCGGGGTTTGCGCTCGACCGTTTCCAGCCGCGCCGGCAGGCTGTCCATGATGTCGCGCCGTTCCTGCGCTGTGTAGAGTGTCCAGGCACCGATTTCGTCACGTGTGCGGCCGCAACCGAAACAAAATCCGGTTTTCATGTCGATCGAACAGACGAGAATGCAGGGTGTTTCCATAAGGGCGTGACAATCCAAGCAAGCGTGGTTCAGACTTATATCGTTGTTTCAAATAGCTAGCGCAAGGGCTGCAAAAACGGCGATTTCGGTCAATTGTTGTGTGGCACCGATTGTGTCGCCGGTATGGCCGCCGATCTTGCCGTTGACGATTTCGCTGAAGACGGGAACCGTGACGGCAAAGGCGGCGATGGCGAGGATTGCGGCCAAAAGCGAGGCGCCCGACAAGAGCAGCAAAAGCGCTGCCGACACGACGCCGAAAATCAGCGCAAAGGTAACAGCCGGGGCCTGCGGTTCGCCAGCCGACGCGGCAACGCCATCCTGGCGTGCGGGCGGAAGTTTCGACCAGTGCCAGACCATGGCGGTGCGGCTGAGGGCGGCTACGGCGAGCACCAGCAATCCGGCGCCTCTTGGCGATACCAGGGGCAGGACGGCAGCCAGAGCCGAGACCCTGAGCCCAAACGACAGGATGAGGGCAACCGCACCATAGGATCCGATGCGGCTATCCTTCATGATAACAAGCGCTTTTTCCTTAGTCCTGCCGCCGCCAAGGCCATCCGCCGTATCGCTGAGGCCGTCTTCGTGCAGGGCGCCGGTGATCAGGGCCTGGACTGCGACTGCGACGAAGGCCGTGAACAGCGGTGAGACCTGGAAGGCGGTGAAGACCGAGACGATGGCCGCGGCTGGCAGCACGATCAGCAGTCCGGCCAGCGGAAAGGCACGCACCGCGCGGCTGAGGCGGCCGTCAAAATTGACGAAATGACGCTGCGGCATGTGGATACGGCTGAGGAATGCCACGGAGCGGGCCACGTCGTCGATGAAATCGCGGATATCGAACATGAAATCGGTCCCCAAGGCCGATCCGCCCCCAGCGAATCGGTGTTTTCAAGCCGATCATGCGACGGCGACACGAACGGGCGCAAATGCCGTTGCCGGATTTGTCGCAGCGCTTTATGAGGAAGCACCTTTGCGAAGCCATGCTTCGCCGACGACAAGACGAGACAAGGATTTTCTCCATGAGTGCCAGCGGCCTGCCGTTCGACGATTTCCGTGAATTGCTGCGTAACCTGCCGGGTCCGGATAGTGCCGCGCTGGTGGCAGCCCGCGACCGCGATGCGCAACTGACGAAGCCGCCGGGAGCACTGGGCCGGCTTGAGGAAATCGCGTTCTGGCTTGCCGCCTGGACGGGCAGGGCGCCTGCGGTCAACCGGCCGCTGGTGGCGATCTTTGCTGGCAATCACGGCGTCACCCGGCAGGGCGTCACGCCGTTTCCGCCCTCGGTGACGGCGCAGATGGTCGAGAATTTTGCAGCCGGTGGCGCTGCCATCAACCAGATTTGCGTCAGCCATGATCTCGGCCTGAAAGTATTCGATCTGGCGCTGGAGTATCCGACCGGCGACATCACCGAAGAGGCGGCTCTGTCTGAACGCGACTGCGCTGCCACCATGGCTTTCGGCATGGAAGCGGTCGCTGGCGGCACCGATCTTCTGTGCATCGGCGAAATGGGGATTGGCAACACGACCATCGCAGCGGCGATCAATCTGGCGCTCTATGGTGGCACTGCCGAGGAATGGGTCGGTCCCGGCACGGGATCACAGGGTGCTGTTCTCGCCCGTAAGATCGCGGCTGTCGAAAAGGCAGTGACGCTGCATGGCGATCATCTCTCCGATCCGTTCGAAGTGCTGCGCCGCCTCGGTGGCCGCGAGATCGCCGCGATGGCGGGTGCCATCCTGGCGGCCCGCATGCAGAAAATCCCTGTCATCATCGACGGCTATGTCGCAACGACGGCGGCGGCAATCCTGAAAGCCGCCAATCCGGCGGCGCTCGATCACTGCCTGATCGGCCATGTTTCGGCAGAGCCGGGCCATATGAAGGCGATCGAGATGCTCGGCAAGACGCCGCTGCTTGCTCTCGGCATGCGGCTTGGCGAGGGTACGGGCGCAGCGCTTGCTGCCGGTATCGTCAAGGCGGCTGCTGCCTGCCACTCCGGTATGGCGACGTTTGCACAGGCCGGCGTCAGCAACAAGAGCTGACGGCGGTCTTCTGGGGCAGGTATAGTCCGGCGAATGCTGCGCTGAGCAGCATCGCTCAGGGGATGCCAGGGACGATTTCCGGTCGATACTGTCAATTGCAAGTCTTCTCGGGCTCCGGCTGCCAGACCGGGGCTTGATAGCCCACGGCTTCTCACCTATTCGAGAGCGGCGATCCATTGAACGATTGTGGTGTGAGTGGCCCGTATTCACGGCGCATTCAGGCTGATGTCAGTATCGCGTGTTCCTTGCAGCTTTTTGCAGAGAACGGAGCGAGCATGTATCTGAACGAGGACTATCGTCGAATGGCCAATGAGAAGCCGGTAAAAAAGCTGACGGGAATCCGGCATTTCTTCGCGGCTGCCACTTATTCCTTCGGCGGCGCCAAGCGCCTTCTTGGCGAAGCAGCTTTCCGCCATGAGCTTGGCGCGTTTGCCGTCGCGATGATCCTGTTTGCCATCACCGGCGCGACCTTTTTCCAGTATGTTGCGGCCGGTGTGCTGTTTCTGCTGATGATTGCCTTTGAGGCGCTGAATACGGCGATCGAGGAAATCGTCGATCGTGTTTCACCGGAAATTTCCGATATGGGCAAGAATGCCAAGGATCTGGGTTCGCTCGCCTGCCTGTGCATCATCCTCGCCAATGGCGGTTATGTCGCCTATGTCGTGGTTTTCTCGCATTTCTTCGGCATTTGAGGCCTGAATCGGCAGGCGGCGATTTTATTCCCTCTTCAACAGTCAAATTTAATTGAGCGATTTCTTTCTGTTCTGACGCTAATCAAAGTTGACGCGAAATATCATGATTATATACCGGGGCCGCCGGACAAGATGGTCCGCAGAAAACTCGGAGAGGTTTCCATGACAATTTCCTTCTCAGGCTCGATGAGCGCGCTGGCGTTCGCGGCTCTTTTCGCCAGCACCGGTGCAACCGTCGCCCTTGCCCAGGAAGATATCGGCATCGTCGTCTATAACGCCCAGCACGAAAGCCTCGGTGTTGCCTGGGCCGAAGCCTTTACCAAGGAAACCGGTATCAAGGTGACGCTGCGCAAGGGCAGCGACATGGAATTCGCCAACCAGATCGTCCAGGAAGGCGCCGCATCGCCAGCCGACGTGTTCCTGACCGAAAATTCGCCGGCGATGTCGCTGGTTGATGGAGCCGGGCTGTTCGAGCCGGTCGCTGCCGGGACTCTGGCGCAGGTGCCTGAGAATTTCCGGCCGTCGAACGGCCACTGGATCGGCGTTGCCGCGCGCTCGACCGTCTTTGCCTATGACAAGACCAAGCTGACCGAGGACAAGCTGCCGAAGTCGATGCTGGATCTCGCCGATCCAAGCTGGAAGGGCCGCTGGGCCGCATCACCAGCAGGCGCCGATTTCCAGGCCATCGTCAGCGCGCTTCTGTCGCTGAAGGGCGAAGAAGCGACGGCCTCCTGGCTGAAGGCGATGAAAGAAAACTTCACCGCCTACAAGGGCAACTCGACGGCGATGAAGGCCGTCAATGCCGGTGAAGTCGAAGGTGCCGTGATCTATCACTACTACTATTTCGGCGATCAGGCGAAGACCGGCGAGAACTCGAAGAACGTGGCATTGCACTTCTTCAAGAACGAGGATCCGGGCGCATTCGTCAGCATTTCCGGTGGTGGCGTGCTCGCCTCCAGCCAGCACAAGGAGAATGCCCAGAAATTCCTCGCCTGGATCACCGGCAAGGGCGGGCAGGGCATCCTTCGCGACGGCACCTCGTTCGAATATGCTGTCGGCAATGGCGAAGCTTCGAACAAGGCCCTGCCAGCACTTTCGGATCTGCAGTACCCCAAGGTCGATCCGGCCACACTCAACAGCGCAAAAGTCACAGACCTGATGACGGACGCCGGTCTGCTGT
The DNA here is from genome assembly GCF_001426665.1 of Rhizobium sp. Root1334. Taxonomy (GTDB): domain Bacteria; phylum Pseudomonadota; class Alphaproteobacteria; order Rhizobiales; family Rhizobiaceae; genus Pararhizobium. The sequence continues at coordinate 27,160 of NZ_LMEY01000012.1, forward strand.
GATAGGCAGAACCTAAACCTGATCGGAACGCTCCGGTTAGGTATCGTCATTCCGGACTGCCGGTGACATTCGCAGCCGCTCATAAAAAAAGGGCTGCGAATGTTGTTTTGCTTTGAAAGCAGAGATTTTGAGCGCCACCGCGTTTCCTGCCGAACCCGTTTCTGCCCTGCGCCGGCTGATCATCGCCGCCAAAGGACGATCCAGGGTTCCTTATCTCTGGGTCACGATCGTTGCGGCTTTCGTGTCTCTCGTCAGCCTGATGCCGCTCGGCTTTATCGCATGGGTTTCGGTGCAGACCGGCTGGGAAACCGCCTCGAAACTGATTTTTCGCGGCCGCGTCGGCGAATTGCTGATCAATACGGCTCTGCTTGAACTCTGCACGTTACCGCTGACGATCGCGCTTTCCGTGGCGCTGGCCTGGTTAACCGAGCGCACCGATCTGCCCGGTGCGCGGCTGTGGTCGATGCTGGCGGTGGCGCCGCTTGCCGTTCCGGCGTTCGTGCACAGCTATGCCTGGATCAGCCTCGTGCCCGGGCTGCATGGCCTGACCGGCGGTGTACTGGTGTCGGTGCTTGCCTACTTCCCATTTCTCTATCTGCCTGTGGCGGCTCAGTTGCGCCGTCTCGACCCGGCGATCGAGGATGCGGCAGCCTCGCTTGGCCTGAACCCGTGGCAGGTGTTTTTTCGCGCTGTCCTGCCGCAGTTGAGGCTGGCGATCTGTGGCGGCTCGCTGCTGGTTGGTCTGCATCTGCTCGCCGAATACGGGCTCTATGTGATGATCCGCTTCGATACGTTCTCGACGGCGATCGTTGATCAGTTCCAGTCCGCCTTCAACGGCCCGGCGGCGAATATGCTGGCTGGCGTTCTGGTGTCGTGCTGCCTGCTGCTTCTGGTTATCGAGGCTGTCCTGCGCGGTGGCGAACGTTATGCGCGAGTGGGCTCCGGTGCGGCCCGGCCGGCTGACCGCCGCAGGCTTGGGCATATGGTCATCCCGGCGATCGCATTGAATGCCGTGACGGCGGCGCTGGCTATCGGTGTGCCGTTCGTCACCCTGACACGCTGGCTTTATATTGGCGGCGCGGAAATCTGGCGGATCGATCTTGTCGGTGGTGCTTTCGGCCAGACTGTCGTGCTTGCCATTGCCGGCGGTGTTCTGGCGACCATTGCGGCGGCGCCGATGGCCTGGCTGTCGGTACGGGCGCCGGGGCGGCTGCAGCGGATTCTCGAAGCATGCCACTATTATGTCGGCTCGTTACCCGGCGTCGTGGTGGCGCTGGCGCTGGTGACCATCACGGTGCGGCTGGTGCTGCCGCTCTACCAGACATTTGCCACGCTGTTCCTCGCTTACATCATGCTGTTTTTGCCACGCGCCATGGTCGGCCTGCGCACCAGTATCGCGCAGGCGCCGGTCGAGCTTGAGCGCGCTGCCATGGCTTTGGGACGCACACCATTCCAGGCCGTCCGCCAGACGACGATGCGGCTTGCGGCACCCGGCATTGCAGCCAGTACGGCGCTGGTGGCGCTCGGCATCACCAACGAATTGACGGCGACCTTGATGCTTTCGCCAACGGGCGTCGAAACGCTGGCAACGAAATTCTGGTCGCTGACCAGCGAGATCGACTATGTCGCAGCGGCTCCCTATGCGGTGATGATGGTGCTTTTGTCGCTGCCGCTCACTTTCCTCCTTTACGTGCAATCCAGACGGGCAACCGGACAATGACGTTTCTGACACTCGATGCGATCAGCAAATCCTACGGCCCGACGGTGGCACTCGACGCCATCGGCATGGCGATCGAGGCGGGCGGACGCACGGCGATCGTTGGACCTTCCGGGTCCGGCAAGACGACGCTGTTGCGCATCGTCGCCGGTTTCGAGACGCCAGACAGCGGTTCGCTGGTGCTGGATGGAAAGACACTTGCCGGCAACGGCGCGTTCGTTCCGGCGCACCGGCGCGGGATCGGCATCGTTTCCCAGGATGGCGCGCTGTTCCCGCATCTGACCGTCGCCGACAATATCGGTTTCGGATTGGCCAAGAATGCGCCTGGCCGCGCCCAGCGGATCGCCGAGTTGATGGAAATGGTCGAGCTTGACGATGTCATGGCCACGAGGCGTCCGCACCAGCTTTCCGGCGGCCAGCAGCAGCGGGTCGCGCTTGCCCGGGCGCTGGCGCTCAAGCCACGGCTGATGCTGCTCGATGAGCCGTTTTCGGCACTCGATACCGGTCTTCGTGATACGCTCCGGCGCACGGTGGCGCGCGTGCTGCGGGCGGCAGGAACGACGGCGATCCTGGTGACGCATGATCAGGCGGAAGCCTTGTCGTTTGCCGATCAGGTGGCGGTGCTGAGGCAGGGGCGGCTTGTCCAGTTCGGCTCGCCGCGCACGCTCTACGGAAAGCCGCGGGATCGCGAAACGGCGACCTTCCTGGGCGAGGCCATCCTGCTTGACGCCAGCATCGCGTCGGGGCGGGCGCAGTGCGCATTGGGCTCATTGGTGGTCGAGGCGGGGCTCCAGGCAGGCAAGGCAACAGTCATGTTGCGCCCCGAGCAGATACGGTTGAAGACCGCCGCTGCGGGAACCACGATCGAAGGCCCGTTCGGGCGTGTCGATGATGTCGAGTTCGGGGGCGGTAACTGTATGGTTCTGGTCAGGATCGATCGCAGCGACCGGGCCATGCCGGATTTCCTGTCGATCAAATGCGCCGGCGCCGACATTCCCGAGCCGGGCGACCTGGTGGGAATCAGTGTTCACGGCACGGCGCATGTTTTGCCGGACTGACTATCCGTTAAGCGAAACTCTTCCGGCGGCGCTCAACCGCTGGGGCGTCCTCGATAGCGGGAACGCTTTGCAGTACACGTTTTGCTGGCAGAATGGCGATGGCCTCGGTGCCTTCGCGCAGCTTGGAGCGCAGCATGAAGTCGCCATTGTGCTTGGCCAGTATCGCTTGAACGATCGGCAGGCCGAGCCCGGTTCCCTGTTCAGCGCTCTTGATCGCGATCGAGCCTTGGCCGAAGGCGGAAAGAACCACCGGAATTTCGTCTTCGGGAATGCCCGGGCCGTTGTCCTTGATCGACAGGTATTGGCCGCCACCGGCCGTCCAACCGACCTTGACGGAAACTTCGCCGCCGGACGGCGTGAATTTCACCGCATTCGATAACAGGTTCAGGATGACTTGGCGCATCGCCTTTTCGTCCACCCAGACCGACGGCATGCCGTATTCGAACTGCTCGGTGATGCTGATATTCTTGGTGCGGGCGCGCAGCTGCACCATGCCGATGCAGTCCTCGGTGATCTCCACCAGGTGAATGGCCTCTTCATTGAGGTCGTACTTGCCGGCTTCGATGCGCGAAAGATCGAGGATTTCGTTGATCAAATCGAGCAGATGCTGGCCGGAGCGGTGGATGTCGCCGGTATATTCCTTGTAGATCGGATTGTTGAGCGGGCCGAGCACTTCCGTCGACATGACTTCGGAAAAGCCAAGGATGGCGTTCAGCGGCGTGCGCAATTCGTGCGACATCGAGGCGAGGAAACGCGACTTTGCCATATTGGCTTCTTCAGCGCGGCGGCGCGCTTCGTCCGACATCGATTTCGCCACTTCGAGTTCGGCGATCAGATCGTCCTTCTCCGCCTGAACAGAAAGGATATGCACGTTGCTGCGGTGCATGCGGTTGGTCATGAAGACGAGGAAAATCAGCGACGTCGAAATGATAACGGTCAAGGCCATATAGGCGGGATTGCCGGATCTCATCGTCAGCGCCCCAAGCGCGATGACGACCGGGGCAAAGGTGAAGAGCAGTGCATTGCGCAACAGGAACGTGCCCATCGCGGTGGCGGCGAGCGCAATCAGCAGCACTGCAGCCTTGTAGAAGTCGAAATTGGCTTCGCGGCAGGTGTTGCAATCCTGGAAGATGAATGCTGCCCAGCAAATGCCAAGGACGATCTGGACGAACAGGAAGCGGCGGCGCCAATAATTCACCTTGTCCGCCGGGATATCTATGGCCTTTGCCCGGCGTGCCAGCAGAATGCCGATGGCATTGACGCAGAGCGCCGTGATGCCCCAGGCGACGAGATCAAGCTTTTGCGACAGGGATACGCCGATAGCGGTGACCAGAATGATGAAGAACGGCATGGCAATCGCGCCCTGCAGCATCGTGTCGACGTGAAGCCCGAGCATCTCCTTATCGAAGCCGGACGCATTCGAGGGGCCAGCCTGCAGGCGTTCGCGGGTCGTGCGCACGGCTTTCGACACAGCCGCGTTGCGGTGGCTGCGCGATTTGTCGACGATATTCTTGTCTGTCGAGGTGCTGACGCCCTTACTCATGACCTCATACGCGTTAACGGAATCCGTTGAAGTTTAAGGGGGAATCCTTAAGAAGTTGCTGCGATTTCCTGTTTTTTCGCTCCGCATCCCGCAGCGTGAACGGGCGTACAGAGGGTTTTCAAGGCGGAAATGAAACAGATGCTCCGGATCATTCGCGACCTTCTGCTGACAACGCTTATATTGCTGTTTCTCGGGCTCGTGGTGGTTAGGCTTGAGGGGCCGGCGGAGGTGATGTCGGGCCGGGCGCGGGTTGTCGATGGCGATACGCTGGTGCTCGACGGCGAGCGCATCCGTCTTGCCGGCATCGATGCCCCGGAGTTGCGTCAGGTCTGCCAGCGGGAACAACGGGACTGGCCGTGTGGCACCGAGGCAAGGAGCCATCTAGCGGCCTTGATCGGTGATGCCCAAACCACCTGCGAGGCCGGTGGCAGCGATAAATACGGCAGGCTTCTTGCTGTCTGTAAGGTTGCAGATCGTGACCTGAATGCGGCGATGGTCGATGGCGGCTATGCCATCGCTTTCGGTAATTATGCGGCCGAGGAGGCTGCTGCCAGGCAAAAGCGGCTGGGCCTCTGGGCTGGCACGTTCGACGCGCCCCGCAGTTGGCGCCAGACCCATGGCGGAATGGACGAGATACCCCATATACCGGAGGGCTGGCTGGGCAGCGCAATTTCGCGGATCGGCGGCTGGGTTGGGAATGCAATGTCAAAGGTATGGAATGGCTGACGGGCACGTGGACGGGCTGGGGGTTTTGCGCGCAGCGATCGCGGCTTGCCGGATCTGCCGGGATGCGCCGGCGCGCGGTCCTGGCGACCAGTTGCCGCACGAGCCACGCCCGATCGTGGTCATGTCATCTTCGGCGCGAATCTTGATTTCCGGTCAGGCGCCGGGGTTGCGTGTCCATGAAAGCGGCCTGCCGTTCAACGATGCCTCGGGCGACCGGCTGCGCCAGTGGCTCGGCGTCTCGCGCGAACAGTTTTACGATCCAAGCCTCTTTGCCATCGTGCCGATGGGCTTCTGTTTCCCGGGTTATGACGCTCATGGCAGCGACCTGCCGCCACGCCGGGAATGCGCGCCGCGTTGGCGCCAGGAGGTGATCGATGCGATGCCGCAGGTGGAGCTTGTGCTGGCGATCGGTCAATATGCCCAATCCTGGCATCTCGGCGACCGGCGTTCATCGACAATGACCGAAACGGTGCGCAACTGGCGCGCGCATCTGGGCTCCAACGCCGGGCCGCCAGTTCTGGCGCTGCCGCATCCGAGCTGGCGCAATACCGGCTGGCTGAAGAAAAATCCGTGGTTTGCTGAGGATGTCCTGCCTGTCCTAAGAGAGCGCGTATCAAAATTGATTATCTGAAACAATTTTCTTCCATTTGGTGAATTTCACGATATAGATAGAATAATATTCGAAAAGGGCTCTTCATGGATCGTCTTGACCGTAAAATCCTGCGCCTGTTGCAGGAGGATTCCACACTCGCTGTTGCTGATCTGGCTAAAAAGGTCGGCCTGTCCACGACGCCTTGCTGGCGCCGTATCCAGAAGATGGAAGAGGATGGCGTGATCCGTGGCCGTGTGGCGCTTCTGGATCCGGCGAAGGTCAACACCAAGGTGACTGTCTTCGTGTCGATCCGTACCAACACCCATTCGATCGAATGGCTGAAGCGCTTTTCGGAAGTCGTCGGCGAGTTTCCTGAAGTGGTCGAATTCTACCGCATGAGCGGCGATGTCGATTATCTCCTGCGCGTCGTCGTCCCTGATATTGCCGCCTATGACGCCTTCTACAAGCGCCTGATCACCAAGATCGAGATTCGCGATGTTTCGTCGGTCTTTGCGATGGAGCAGATCAAATATACGACGCAGCTGCCGCTCGACTACATGGTCATCGATCAGGCGAAGTCCAGCGAGGACTGATTACCCGGCTAACGGCTGCAGGCCCAGCCTTGCCAAAACGGCGCTGCTCGTGAGTTCACGGACAGCGTCCTTGCCGATCCACCGGGCTGTCCGGTCCTGCCGCGCAGCCAGAGACTGTGCCAGTGACAGCGCGGGGCCATGGCAGCGGACGCTGCGTTTGCCGATCTGGCGCAATGCCCAGTTCACCGCCTTTTTTACGAAATTGCGGTCATCGCCGGCGTGAGCTTCGATCAGCGGCAGCCAGGCGAGGATGGTCTCGTCCGGCTCCTGTTTCAGGTGAACGGCGGCGACGGCGATCATGCTGAAAGCCGTGCGCCGGACGAACTCCCGTTCATCGGCGACAAATTCGGGAATCAGGATCGCTTCCAGCCGGGCATCGACAAACAGGTCGGCAAGGCTGTCGACGATTTCCCAGGAATTGAAACCGCTTGCCCATTGCCTGGCCGTATCGAGCGTCAGTTTCTGCGGCTCAGCGGTCAGGCTCGCCATGAGGCGAGCTTCGCGGATATTGCTGTCCCATAAAGTGAGGGCGCGGCCGTGGTCGCGCTTGATCACCCGGGCAATGCGTTTGAGCGCCGGGTTGGCTATCCCGAGCGCCTTGTCCGTTTCGATACCAAATCGCGCCATGCCGGCAAGGTTGCTTTCCGCGCCCAGTGTTTTCAGATGTGCGATGACGGCATCTGCTGGCGAGGCGGGCGACAGCATTATTTTTCGAGCCGCGCCAGAAGCGACGACGTGTCCCAGCGATTGCCACCCATTTCCTGCACGTCGGCATAGAATTGATCGACCAGCGCTGTCACCGGCAGCTTGGCACCATTGCTGCGGGCTTCGGTCAGAACGATGTCGAGATCCTTGCGCATCCAGTCGATGGCGAAGCCGAAATCGTACTTGCCTGCATTCATGGTCTTGTGGCGGTTTTCCATCTGCCAGGAACCGGCGGCCCCCTTGGAGATCACCTCTATGACCTTCTCGATATCGAGACCGGCCTTTTTGCCGAAATGGATGCCTTCGGCGAGGCCCTGGACGAGGCCGGCGATGCAGATCTGGTTGACCATCTTGGTCAGTTGTCCTGACCCGGCCGGGCCCATCAGGCCAACCATCCGGGCATAAGCATCGATAATTGGCCGGGCGCGCTCAAACACGGCGGGATCGCCACCGCACATCACCGTCAATACGCCGTTTTCGGCACCGGCCTGACCGCCGGAGACCGGCGCATCGATAAAGTGGGCGCCGCGTGCGGACGCTGCCGCATCCAGTTCGCGGGCGACCTCGGCAGAGGCGGTGGTGTTGTCGATGAAGATGGCACCGGCCTTCAGGGTTTCGAAGGCGCCATCCTTGCCGGTTGTCACCGAGCGCAGATCGTCGTCATTGCCGACGCAGCAGAAGACGAGGTCGGCGCCGTCGGCGGCTTGCGCCGGTGTTGCTGCCGCGCGGCCTCCAAACTGTTCTGCCCATTTTGCGGCCTTCGCGGCCGTGCGGTTATAGACCGTCAGCTCGTGGCCGCCCTTGACCTTGAGGTGACCGGCCATCGGATACCCCATGACGCCCAGACCAATGAATGCGACTTTTGCCATTCGAAAACTCCCGAAATTCCATCTTGTCGAGACTTAGCCGATGCAGATGGGGCGGGGAAGGCCCGTGATGGCGAGCTTTGGCGTTTACAGGCAAAGACAACGGCGCTGCAATGCGCGGCGATCTTTCGTCGTGTTACGGAACCGCGGGAACGGGGGGAAGGTCAACGCCATCCGGCAGGCATTCCGCCTGCCGCCCGAGGCTTGCGGAAATATCGAGCCAGAGACGGCGCAGGCGGCGAACATGCAGGTCGTCGGCAATCCACCGGAGCACATGTTCGGTCGATTTGGAATCGTCGTCCCGCAGCATCCTCTTGCGCGCCCAGATGCAAAAGGCGTCTGCATCGACGGCTTCCGCTCTATCCGCATCCAGGGTGATGGGCTTGGTCGCGCTGATCTTCACCGTCTCTCTCAGGCTGCTTGTCGAGGCCATGAGGACACCGGCGCAAATCTCGTCGAAGGCCTTGACCGAGTGTTTGCTGCTGATCGCCCGCTCGAGGTCGAAGATGGTGCGGATGTTCAACTCGCGGAAGATCAGGAATTTTTCCGGACCGAGGATATGGCATAGCTGCGCCTGGCCCACCCAGTCGATGACCTGATAGATGCCATAGGGCGATTCGATATGCAGCATGATCGGATTGTAGGTCGCGAGGTTCTGCACGTCATATATGCCGCATTCCTCCAGGCGAAACCGCGTCTCGTAATCGATGCCATCGATGATATCGAGCGAGACGATCTTGGTGACGTTGACGAAGCGGTCGTCGGTGGTCTTGATCCAGTTGATCAGGTTCTGGAATTTGACCAGCAGGAATTTGGTCGCACTCTGCGGCAACAGGCCGAGCAGTGGCGCTAGACCGAACCAGATGGGCTGGATGTGACTGCTGGCTACCGAAGCAACCGCTGGCGTTGCTGCTGGCACAGACGGCTGCGCTGCTGCAGGCAGAATACTGGCCGCGAGGCCGGTGATGCCGCTGATCGGGTCGCGAAAGACAGCGAACAGGATGATCGTGAAAATCACTGATGCAACGATTTCGGCCGTATGCCGCAGGAACGTATAGGGAGAGAGGTCGAAGACAGCGATCGAGCGGACGAAATTGCGGATTGCTGCGACAAAGGCACCAGCAAAGGCGAGCGAGCCGATGACTGTCAATTGCTGCCAGTTTGCATGGCTGCCGTCCGTTACGGCCGATCCGGCTGCGGCGGAGCACGCGGCTGCGCCCAGGCCACAGGCAAGGGTGGTGAACAGGGCGGAGAAGCCGAAGTAACACAGAAGAACGAAACCGATTGAGGACAGGAAGATCCTCCAGTCGCTGCGCGAACCGAAACTGCCGATGCTCTTGATGATCCAGTCAATCTGATCGATGTCGGTCATCCCGTTGAACGTTCTGCCGTCGGTGGGATCTGGAACCTGCAGATCCGAAATATATTTGGATTTGACGAATTCGAAGGAGGGATTGCTGGTCAAGCGGACGTTTGGATCAGGCATATCGCCGTTGGCGGGCGGAGCCTGGTTGGCATTTACCGGGGGTACGGTGTCGATGCCCTGGCTTCGTTCCAGAGGAGTCCCAAACGAGATCAGGAAATCCTTGATCGAGCGCAGCCGCCGGAGCCTGACTTCATGCCGGCCATAGAGCAGCAGGCATGGGGTGAGGAGCGCAAACAGCAAAGCCAATGGATGGAGACCGAGGATATTTTTTATCGCGGCGATCAAAAGGCCGAAAATACCGCCCGCGCCGGCGAACCAGGCAAAAAAGATTTCCATGAATATTCCCCCTTAAGTTGTGCCTGTAACGTAAGGGTGGCGATCTGCATGCGTCCATAAATCGCCTGCATCAATAGGTTGTTAAATCAATCCTTGATTGTGGTTTTGCTGAATAAATTAGCCGCGCCTGTTATTTTGGCGACGAGGTGATCGTCCGCGGTGCTTGAAGCCCGGACTTCGTGCCGTATGTCTTTACCGGGACAGCTCGCAACGGCTGTTGCATCCCGGCTTATTATTCGGAGGACACTATTCATGGCCGATCGACTGAACGCTTCGTGCCGCTGCGGCGGCGTCAAATTTTCAATTCCGGCGGAAGCTGCCGGGGTGTTCTGCTGTCATTGTGGCGATTGCCGCAAGGCGCATGGCAACTACATGGCAGTGATCGGCGCGCCGCGCGGCGATGTGCGGTTCGACGCGGATGGCACGTTGCAATGGTACGGCTATTCGGACAAGGCCCGGCGCGGGTTCTGTTCGACCTGCGGCAGCCGTCTGTTCAAGGACAATATCGGCACCGACCTACTGATGGTCTCGGCCGGTGTGATCGATGGCGACACCGGCAAACGGATCGTCAAGAACATCCTGACCGAGTTCAAGGGCGACTGGTATGAGTTGCCCGAGGTTCACGACGCCTGAGCGCCGTTATCCGCGTAGTTTTGCAATCACCAGATGACCGGCGATCGGTGCGCCTTCTTCCTTGCGCACCGTGATATCCGTCAATTCCACGACATCGAATCCGATCGCATCGAGGCGCTCGCGGACATAGGTTTCGGCATGGGCGAAACGCTGGTTCGGACCGACCATGAAAGGACGGCCGGCAAAGGTTTCGGTGGGCAGGGTCTCGCTTGAGAAGATGAACAGGCCGCCGGCATTCATGTTTTCGGCAGCGCCGAAAAACAGGGCTTCGAGCGCGCCGAGATAGGGCAGTACATCGGTTGCCGTCACGAGATCGAAGGGCTCGTCGTCATTGTCTTCGAGGAAATCGACGACTTCGGCGACGTAGAGCGTCTCGTAGACGTCTTTTTCATGGGCGATCTCGACCATGTTTTCCGACAGATCGATGCCGGTGATGTCATCGGCCATGTCGCGCAGTGCGCCGCCGGTCAGGCCCGTGCCGCAGCCGAGATCGAGTACGCGGGCGAAGGGGCCAAGCTTCAGGGCCTGAAGGCGCTGACGCACCAGCATCGGCACATGGTAGTCGAGCTGTTCGACGAGCACGTCCTCGAACACATCGGCATGCTGATCGAACAGGGTGGCGACATAGGCGTCGGGGGCCTTGTCGGGCGTCTCGCCGCGGCCCATCGAGGCGATGCGGACGGCAGCGCCGCCGTGATCGTCGGGATCGATCGCCAGAACTTCCTGATAGGCTTTGACAGCCGCCTCGACGTCGCCGGATTTCTCTAGGGCAAGCGCGCGGTTATAGGCTTCGGCGAGGGCTTCTTCATCGATCTTCTGCATGGCGGCGTCTTTACGGCGCGGGCGGCCATTTGGCAATGCGGAAACCCGCATTTGCGGGCCTTTGGGCCGGGAAAGTCATTGGTTGCCGCCGAAATTGAGCGCATGATGAGGAAAACAACAAAAATCCGGAGGAAATGCCATGGCTGCGGAATTCAGCCCGATTGCCTTGCTCAAGGACGAGAACGAAGCCAAGAGCCCGCCTTTACCGGCGACGCCCTCGGAGACGATCACGGCGCTCGTCCACTACTATCGTGGCGAGATGGGCCGCATGGCGGGTTGGAGGGACCGTATCGACCGCACATCGAACTGGGCCATCACCGTGGTTGCGGCCCTGCTTTCTGTTTCCCTGTCGAGCCCGGCTTCGCATCATGGTGTGCTGCTCTTTGCCATGCTGCTGATCACGCTGCTGTTGTTCATAGAGGCGCGGCGATACCGGTTCTTCGATGTTTATCGCGCCCGTGTTCGCCGGATCGAACGTGGTTATTTTGCTCAGATGCTGGCTCCGCAGGCGCCCTTCAAGCCGAATTGGGCAGCCCCCATCGCCGACAGCCTGCGCCGTCCGGCTTTTCTGATGAGTTATCGCGAAGCGGTTTGCCGGAGATTGCGGCGCAACTATTGCTGGATGTACCTCATCCTCCTGTTGGCCTGGGGCCTGAAGATATCCTCGCCGCTGCTGCAGGCCGATGGCGGTGCGGCACGCGAGGTGGCGTCGCTTGCTGAAATCGCCGGGAATGCTGCGCTCGGTCCCGTCTCAGGCTGGCTGGTCATTGGAATTGTCGCCGCGTTTTACCTGCTGATGGTCTATGCCGCGCTTCACAAGGAACCGAGTGAGGGGGAACTCGCCCATGGCGAGGTTCACGTGTGAGCGGTAAAACAGATACGCTGATGGCATGTGCAGGATTTCTTGATTGTGATCTTCGCCTGCTACTGGTCTTATCGTGTCTTCATTGACATGAGGGAGACGGTAATGACGGATCAGAAGGTTGCAATTATCACAGCGGGCGGGTCCGGCATGGGTGCCGTTTCGGCGCGGCGGCTGGCGGCGGAGGGATATCGCGTCGCGATCCTGTCTTCGTCCGGCAAGGGAGAGGCCCTGGCGCAGGAACTCGGCGGGATCGGTGTCACCGGGTCGAACCAGTCGAATGACGACCTGAAGCGGCTGGTGGATGCGGCCTACGGCAAATGGGGCCGTGTGGATGCGCTGGTCAATTCCGCGGGCCACGGGCCGCGTGCTGCCGTTCTCGATCTGAGTGACGATGACTGGCACAAGGGAATGGACGTCTATTTCCTCAATGTTGTTCGCCCGACCCGGCTGGTGACGCCGATTATGCTGGAGCAGAAGTCCGGTAGTATTGTCAATATTTCGACCTACGCGACCTTTGAGCCCGACCCGCTGTTTCCGACATCGGGCGTCTTCCGTTCAGGGCTGGCAGCCTTCACCAAGCTGTTTGCCGACAAATATGCCGCCGACAATATCCGGATGAACAACGTCCTGCCAGGGTTCATCGACAGCCTGCCTGCGACCGAGGAGCGGCGTCTGCGCATTCCAATGGGCCGCTACGGCACGTCCGAGGAGGTGGCCGAACTGGTGGCGCTTCTGGCGACCGACCGCGGCGGTTACATTACCGGCCAGAATATCCGCATCGACGGCGGCATTACCCGGTCGGTTTAACTTCCTTCAGCCAATGGGCGACGCATCAGTTGATGATGAACTCGCCCTTGAGCGCCCGCCAGTCCGTCGCCGAGATCAGTTTGCGGTGGACATAGCGTACCGAATGCAGCGGGCCTTCCAGCGTTTCCTGCCAGAATTTGAGAAAATTCTTCATTTCCGGAAATTCCGGGGCCAGATCGTAGTGCTGCCAGATGTAGGTCTGCAGAAAAGCCGGGTGATCGGGCATCCGGTAGAGGATCTGGGCCGTGGTCAGGCCGTAACCCTTGAGCTGCAGTTCCATTTCGTTTGTCATGCCGGACCTCATTTTGCTCAATGATGGTCCTTGCAATTGAAACACAGAGTTGGTTAATCCGGCATTAACAATGTTTCACGGTCATGCAAAATTTCGTTAGGAAACAAAGGTTTGGCAGCATGTCATGACGAGTGCTGCCAAACGGACGCCTGGGGACGCCTGGTCACCGCTTCAGGTGGCGGGTCAGGCGCGTTTCGATCCAGGCCCAGAGATTGCGCAGGACTTCGACCATGATCAGGTAGAGCACGGCGGCCCACAGATACATCTGGAAATCGTAGGTGCGCGAAAAGGCGCGGCGCGTTTCGCCCATCAGGTCGAAGACGGTAACGATGGCGACGACGGCGGAGCCCTTGATCATCAGGATGATTTCGTTGCCATAGGGCCGCAGCGCCACGATCATCGCCTGTGGCAGGATGATCTTGAAGAAGGCGACGCGCTTGGGCAGGCCAAGGGCAGACGCCCCTTCATGCTGGCCACGCGGCACACTCTCGATGGCGCCGCGCAGGATTTCAGCCTGGTAGGCGGCGGTGTTGAGCGTGAAGGTGAAGAGCGCGCAGAACCACGCATCCTTGAACAGCGACCACAGGCCGATTGCCTCGAGATAAGGGCGGAAGCTGCCGAGGCCGTAATAGACGAGGAAGAGCTGTGCGATCAGCGGCGTGCCACGGAAGAAATAGACGTAGCCGTAGGCGATCCAGGACAGCACCTTGTTCTTGGTCATCCGGCCGTAGGCGATCGGCAGAGAAAGAATGCCGCCGAGCACAACCGAGATAGCAACCAGCGTCAGCGTGACGCGCAGACCGGACAGGAAACTCGGGCCGTATTTGGCGAATTTTTCCGGGCTCCAGGAATCGACGGCGAATAGGAAAATGCCGACGGACGCTGCCAACCAGACGCCGAGCAGGGCGCGGCCAAGCAGGCGGGAAAGCGTGTAGCGTTTCTGCGCCTCTGGCGGTGGCGGCAGCGCCGGGAGCATGGTTTCAGCGTGGCTCATCGGGCGGCCTCCGAACGTTTGGTCCAGCGCTCAAGTGCAGAGAACACCAGTGAGGAAAGCATTGCCAGAATGAGGAAGAGCAGGCAGGCGATCGAGAAAAATTCGAAGGCATTCTTGGTGACGCGTGCGGCAATACCTGTCTGGCGCAAGATATCCGAAAGGCCGATGATCGAGACGAGCGCCGTGTCCTTCAATAGCGCCATCCAGAGATTGCCGAGGCCCGGCAAGGCGATGCGCACGAGCTGCGGCAGGATGATCAAGCGCATGGTCTTGCCACGGTGTAAGCCCAAGGCGTCACCGGCTTCATACTGGCCTTGTGGAATGGCCTTAAAGGCGGACAGAAGAACTTCCGAACAATAGGCGGAAAAGACGAAGCTCAGGGCAATCATGCCGGCAACGAAGGCATTGATCTCGACCGGACCCTCGAATCCGACCGCCGCCATCGCCTGTTGGGCTAAGATCTGCAGGCCGTAATAGACGATGAAGAGTGTCAAAAGCTCCGGAAGTCCGCGGAAAAGGGTCGTATAGATATTGACCGCAAGCCGCAGCGACTTTTCCTCGGACTGCTTAGCCACAGCGATGAAGAACCCCAAAAGTAGCCCTATCGGCAAGGTGCAGATCGCCAAGCTGACCGTGATCATGAAGCCTTGGGCGATCTCGTCGCCCCAACCGGTGTCACCGCAGGCCAAAAGCGTATCTTGTGCGAAAAGCCGGAAGATGCCGATCGGGCCGCAGATCGGATCGATCATGCTGGCAAACCACGAGACAATGGAAGAGAGGGCAGCAAAAGCAGCCTGCATAAGTCTGATTTCCCCTGTACGGCGTTTTTGACGCGCTTATTGTTATGAAGCCTTGTCAGACAAGAATGGCGGAAGGACCAGCCTTCCGCCATCGTATTTCAGCAACAGGTAAAGATTAATCGCCGTAGACGTCGAAGTCAAAATACTTGTCGGCGACTTCCTTGTACTTGCCGTTGGCGCGGATTGCCGCGATGGCTGTGTTGAACTTTTCCTTCAAGGCGGTATCGCCCTTGCGCACAGCAATGCCGGCGCCGATGCCGTTGATTTCCGGATCGGGCTTCAGAGCCTTCAGAAGCTTGCAGCAGGCGCCGTCGGCGGTCTTCAGCCAGGATGTGAGAACGACGACGTCGTCGATGACGGCATCGACGCGGCCGTTGGCGACGTCAAGCTTGTACTCGTCCGGGGTCGGATAGAGCTTCAGTTCCGATTCCTTGAAGAAGGCTTCGGCATAGTTGGAGTGTGTCGTCGCCGACTGCGCGCCAAGCGACTTGCCAGCGAGGCCTGCTTCGGTCGCTTCGGTGATCGGCGAATCCTTCGGCACGACGATGGCCGGACCCGTGTTGTAATACTTGTTGGTGAAATCGACCTTTTCGAGCCGCTCCGGCGTGATCGACATCGATGCGATGATAGCATCGAACTTCTTGGCCACCAGGGCCGGAATCATGCCGTCCCAATCCTGGGTGACGAAGGTGCAGTCTGCCTTCATCTCAACGCAGAGCGCCTTGGCGATATCGACGTCGAAGCCGGTCAGCGTGCCGTCTGCTTCGAGATTGTTGAAGGGCGGGTAAGCGCCTTCCGTACCGATGACGATTTTTTCGCCATCGGCCATGGCAGTGCCTGCCATCAGCGCGAAAACGGCAGCCGAAGCGGCCATGGCGAGACGTCTGGAAATACGCATAGTGATCCTCTCTGTTGGCTGGCGGCCGGTTTCTTGTTCTTCACGGCCACCCCTGTACCGGCCATTATTGTGGCCGGGCTGCGCAGATATTCCTACGCTTTAAATGGAAAAATCAACAGGAAAGCAGAGGCATTTGATGAAAAGTCTGCACATCCTCATGCCTTTACACTGGTTGCTTTCGGATGCGGCCTATCTCCGGCGAAGATGAACGTAACATTCATGCTGAGTTAATGCGGGTTTCGCTAATCGTCGTTGTCTGATTTGAGCCGGTTCGCCTTTTTTTCACCGCTTGGTCTGTCCAAAGAGCGGACATGACTGAAGGACAAGCGGTGTCCCTCCGGCTCAAGACAACGAAAACGGGACCTCTGAAGGAGGAGACATTTATGAGCATCCGATCCAAACTTTTCGCGACCGTGGCGTTTCCCATGCTGTCGATATCGATCGCCGTCCAGCCGGCTTTGGCCGATAGCCTGATGAAGCCGTTCGAAGTCGCGCAGGAAGATAGCGTCGCGCAGGCGGATGGTGGTGAACAGGCACCGGAAGAGATCATCAAGAAGCGCCGTCCGCGCGGCGAGCAGTCCGAAGAGCAGCCCGCCCAGGAAGAAGAGCAGCAACCGAGCCGCGCCGAGCGCCGCAAGGCGCGCCAGGATGCCGAGCAGCAGCAGGAAGAGCCGGCACAGGAAGCGCAGCCCGCACAGGAAGAGCAGCCGAGCCGCGCCGAACGCAGGAAGCAGCGGGCCGAACAGCAGCAGCAAGAGGAGCAGGCCCAGCCGTCCGGTGACGACGAGGCGGCAAAGGCTGCCGAGGAGAAGGCCAAGGCTCGCGCAGAACGTCGCAAGCAGAAGGCTGAACAGCAGCAGCAAGAAGAGCAGGCCCAACCGTCCGGTGACGACGAGGCGGCAAAGGCTGCCGAGGAGAAGGCCAAGGCTCGCGCCGAACGCCGCAAGCAGAAGGCCGAACAGCAGCAGCAAGAAGAGCAGGCCCAGCCGTCCGGTGACGACGAGGCTGCAAAGGCTGCCGAGGAGAAGGCCAAGGCTCGCGCAGAGCGCCGTAAGCAGCAGGCTGAACAGCAGCAGCAAGAGGAGCAGGCCCAGCCTTCTGGCGACGATGAGGCGGCAAAGGCTGCTGAAGAGAAGGCCAAGGCTCGTGCCGAGCGCCGCAAGCAGCAGGCTGAACAGCAACAGCAGGAAGAGCAGGCTCAACCGTCCGGCGATGACGAGGCCGCGCAAAAGGCTGCCGAGGAGCGTCGTCGCATCCGTGCCGAAGAGAAGGCCCGGGCACAGGCCGGCCAGCAGGACGACGGCCAGCCGCCGGTCGCAGAGGATGAATTGCGTCCCGCAATCGATAGTGATGGTGAACCAGCCAAGCGTCCCGACCGCCGTAAGCCGATCCCGGAAGTGGTCGATACGCGCAGTCAGGAAGAAAAGCAGGAGATTGCCCGCGACCCGTCCAAGAGTGACGAAACGGTGGTGCTTCCTGTCGATAATGGCGCAGCTGTTCTCGATAGCGACAAGGATGCCGACAACGCAGACAGCAATGCCCGTGAAAAGCGCCGCAAGCAGCGTGAACGCGCCCGCGCCGAAGACGACAATGTCGAGGTTCCAAAGAGCGATGCCGAAGCCCAATCGAGCCGCAGGGATCGCCGCCCGAGCCGAGAGGAGCTGGGGGCTAATCTGCGGGAAGAGGGCCGCCGCGTCGAGCGCGTGCCGGAATTCGGTGTCAACGACCTGATCGATGCGTTCACCGGCAATAACGGCCGGCGCCCGCGTATCGACGAATCCCGCGACAACCGAACGGTTCTCGATTTCGGTGACCAGATCATCGTTCGCAGCGACGACCGTCCGCGTCTGCGCCGCAACGCCCAGGAAACCTATTATGAGGAGCTGTCGCGCGGCCGGTCCCGCGAGACGATCGAACGGCCGAATGGCGTGCGCATCGTGACCATCTACAATCGCTATGGCGACATCCTGCAGCGGTCGCGAATCGATCAGGACGGCCGCGAATATCTGATGATCTATGCGCCTGAAGCCGACGAGGGGCCGCGCCCGCCAGCCTATGACGTCGGTGAGGATCTGCCGCCGATGCGTCTGCGCGTGCCTGTTCGTGATTACATCATCGACACGTCGAGCGAGCCTGACCGCGACTATTACGACTTCCTGGCCGAACCGCCGGTAGAGCGGGTCGAACGGACCTACACGATCGACGAGGTGAAGAACTCGGCCCGTATCCGCGACAAGGTGCGCCGTATCGATCTCGATACCATCACTTTCGCCACCGGCAGCGCTGAAGTGCCGATGTCGCAGGCCAAAACCCTGCGCAAGGTGGCGGATGCCATGCTGGAAGTGATCGAGAAGGATCCCGGCGAAACCTTCTTCATCGAAGGTCATACCGACGCGGTCGGCAGCGACGAGTCCAATCTGGTGCTTTCCGACGAACGCGCCGAATCGGTCGCCTCACTGCTGAGTGAAGTCTACGACATCCCGGCCGAAAACCTGGTGACCCAGGGTTATGGCGAGCGCTTCCTCAAGGTCCGCACGCAGTCTGCCGAGCAGGAAAACCGCCGCGTGACAATCCGCCGCGTGACGCCGCTGGTCCGTCCGGTGGCCCAGAAATAGCCATAGTCCAGTCTCTCTGATGGAGATGCCGTTGGAGACGGCCCGGTGCGCAAGCGCCGGGCCGTTTTGCATGGTCTTCACGTCCCTCCGGTATTGCTGCCGGACTGCCTACAGTATTGTGAGTTTCCGATGAAAACCCTTCTCGCCGCCCTTCTGATCAGCGTTTCGGCCGGTCATGCTTCTCTCGCCGCGACCCGGCTGGTGGAACCGCAGTTGCGGCTTGAAAGCCAGGAGAAGGGGGCAGCCCCGCGCGTCGCCCTGACCTTCGATGCCTGCAGCGGCAAGACCGACGAGCGCATCCTGTCCACGCTGGTCGACAATCATATCCCCGCAACCATTTTCGTGACGGCCCGGTGGGTCAAACGCAATGCCGCGACGATGGCCGTCTTCAAGGCCCATCCGGATCTGTTCGAGATCGAGAATCACGGCGCGATGCATGTTCCCGCTGTCGATCGGCCCGTGTCGATCTACGGCATCGCGGCGGCCGGGAGTGCGCAGGCCGTCGAGGCGGAGGTCGCTGGCGGCGCAGCGGCAATCGTGGCGCAGGGATTGCAGCCGCGTTGGTTTCGCGGCGCTACAGCGAAATACACCCTGTCGTCGATCGGACAGATCCGGCAGATGGGATTTCGTGTTGCCGGCTATTCGGTGAATGGCGATGGCGGGTCGCTGCTGGGGGCAGGGGCTGCGCAAAAGCGGTTTGCGTCTGCCCGGGATGGGGACGTCCTCATCGCCCATATCAACCAGCCCGCGCACGCAGCCGGTTCCGGTGTCGTGAAGGGTATCCTCGACCTCAAGGCCAGGGGCTACACGTTCGTTCGCCTGAATGATGGCAGCGACGAAACCACCAACTGAGTCTGTTCGTCAGTTCTGTTTTTTCAGCCCGGTTGTGCGTTCTATGAAATCGGCGATGGCCAGCGTGTCGTTGAGGTTGAAGATGACGAGACTGCTGTCCTCGACCGGATGATCGGCAGCAATCGCCACGATGTGCGGGTCCGTGGGAGCAAGGGGCTCGCGGTTCTGCGCCTCCAGCCGCCGCGCCTCGATCTTCGGGATCGGTTCGCGTTTGTATCCTTCGATCAGTACGAGATCGCACGGTGCGAGGCGGGCAAGGATTTCCGGAAAGCTCGGTTCCGGTGCGCCGCGCAATTCGTGCATGATGGCGTAGCGCATGCCGGAGACGATCGTCACCTCGTGAGCACCGGCTTCACGATGGCGAAAACTGTCGGCGCCGACCTTGTCGATGTCGAAATCATGGTGGGCGTGCTTGATCGTCGAGACGCGGTAGCCGCGCCGTGTCAGTTCTGTGACCAGCCGGACGGCAAGGCCTGTCTTGCCGGAATTTTTCCAGCCGGCGATGCCAAAGATTTTCGGGCTAACGGTCTCTGGCGCTGTCATTTTTCACGTCCCTCGATAAGCTGCAGCCAGCGTTCGGCCGCTTCAAGGTCGGCCGGCGTGTTGATGTTGAAGAACGGATCGATCGGTCCGTCCACGGTTTCAATCACGGGAAAATCGACCCTCCCAACCGGATGACGCTCGATGAAACCGCGCACCCGGCGCTTGCCGTCGGTCAGCAGCCAATGTTCAAGTTCATCCGCAAGGGCAACCGGCCAGAGCGCAAAGACGGGGTGCATGATATCGCCCGAATAGGCAACGGCGATCTGGTTGGGTTCCGTGATCGCCGCCTGAAGGCGCGCCACGAGGTTCCGCGGAAAGAATGGCGTATCGGTCGGGACGGTCGCGACGTGGCTTGCCGCAGGGGAATGCCTTGCGGCATGGCGCATGCCCGAAAGTACGCCTGCCATAGGCCCGACATGGCCTGGAACGGTATCTCCAAAGACGGCAATCGCGGCAGCGAGGTCCAAGCCGGTGCCGATGTTGCTGTTGACGCTGAGACCGGCCGTCTGCGGGGCGAGGCGCTCAATGACATGGTGAACCAGCGGCTTGCCGCCAAGCATCACCGCCGCCTTGTCCTGACCCATGCGCGAAGACAGGCCACCGGCAAGGACGACGCCGCGGGGAAGATGTGCCGATGGGGTCGCCTGTGTGATCATCGCATCTCCTTACGCTTCAATCCCGTCATTTCGGCGATCCCGGTTCCGATCGTTGCGCGAGCGCCATCCGCCGTTTGTTTTCACGGGCGAATGTATAAAGCCCCGACGCGATGATGATCGCCACGCCAGTCACCATCCAGATATCCGGTTCTTCGGAGAAGAACAGGATGCCGATGCTGATCGACCAGAGCAGGCTGGTATAGCGGAAGGGAGCGACGATGGCGATTTCACCATTGCGCATGGCCAGCACGATGCACTGGTAGCCGACAAGAAGCAGCAGACTGGCAGCCGCCAGAATGCCGATCGAAGCCATCGACATTGGCTGCCAGCCGCCGAGCGGCACGATCAAAATCGCCCCGGTCAATGTTATGACCGTTGCCGTGATGACGGAGATGAACAGGGATGGAATGGCGGGATCGATCCGGCGGGTGCAGAGATCCCGGATCGCCGCGAAGACCACCGAGGCCACGACGCTGAGTGCTGCGCCGTTAAACCCTTCAGGCCCGGGCCTGAGAACGATCAGTACACCGGCGAAACCGACAAGAATTGCCACCCAGCGCCGCCAGCCAACCGGTTCACCCAGGAACAGCGCTGCTCCGAGCGTGACGGCCAATGGCAGGGCCTGCAGAATCGCCGAGGCATTGGCGAGCGGGATCTGGCCGAGCGCGTAGATATAGGAAATGGAGGCGCCGACTTCGGCAGCTATTCTGAGCGCGATGATCGGTGAGCGAATCAACCGGAATGAGCGCAGGGCGCCAAAATGGCGGGCGAGCAAGAGGACCAGAACGGATGTGAAGAAGCCGCGCACCAGCATGATCTGGCCGGCATTCATGACGCCGGTGACGGATTTGATCAATGCGTCATTGCAGGTGAAGCCAGCCATCGCCAGACACATGAAGATGGCGCCGCGGAAATTGGCAGTCGGTTGCATTATTTTTGATTGTCCGTTCTCATCGCTATCCGTTTTATCATTCAGCGATGCGGCGTACTGAAAGTCTGCGCTGCTGGTCTTGCCCAAGTCTAAAGCATCGGCACTTCTTTTATGCAACTGCAATCCTTCGCCTGTTCGAATTGATAGCAGAAATGCAAGAATAGCTATTTTCATCAGCGCTGTAGAACCGTGAAATATCGCCTTGCCGTTTTTTTTGAGCGCAAGATTAGCCGATTTATCTTTGGCGAAATATTAAGTTTCGCTGCCTATCGTGCCGACATTCCGCTGCCCATCGCATGATGCGAACAAGGTTGACGTAACGGAAAGTATTTCCGCCAAAGTCAATCGGATGACATTCCGGCAAGCGCCATGGATGCGCCCCGGTACGTTCGTTCTCAACCAGAGAGCAATCTGGCGGAAATGTCAGATTTGCTCAATATCTGGAGTTCGGAATGTCCCTGATCGATCGTTCTTTGCAGCGTCTGCGCATCGTCACCAAAGTTTTGCTGTTCGTCGTGCCTCTGGTGGCGCTGATCGCCGGTATTGGCCTTGTCGGTTACTTCACCGCAAGCACGCTGAACGGGCATATGACTGTGACGCGCGAGACGATCAACAATCTCTCTGATTTCCAGTCACTGCGCAGCGGGCTGCAAAGTTTCGTCGATAATCCCACCGATGAGGCGCGCGCGACGCTTGCGAGCCGCATCGACGAACAGGAAAAGGGTATCCGGACGTTGGACGGCCTGCTGACTGCAGGCGAAGACAAGGCCAAGATCCACTCGGTGGTTTCGCTCGGTGAGGCGATGCGAGGACAAGAAAACAAGCTCTGGTCGATCAAGACTGAGCGCGATACCGTCACGGTATCTCTTGATGCGGCCCTTGCGGAGATGACGGCGCAAGGCAATACCGCCTTCAAGCAGATCGATATCCTGCGCAAGGAATCGGGCGAGAAGGAATCCTTTGCCAAGGCGCTGCTGTTTGATGCGGCTGCCTACCAGGGCCTTGCCGAACGGATCAAGAAATTCCGCCTGCCGGTCACCATGGCAATCGCGCCGGATGCCAAGGTCCAGCAGGCCACCACGCTGATGCCGCATCTTTTGAAACAGATTGCCGAGGCCGAAAAGATCGCTTCCGACAAGGTTGTGAAGAGGATCGCCGAGGTAAAGGCCGATACCAAGGTCATTCAGGATATTCTGGCCAGCAGCGATCCGAACGACGTCAAGAAGACGCAATTGAGTTCGGCACTGATCAAGTTTTCGAAATATGAATCCGACTTTGCCAAGGAGGCTGCCACCAATTCAGACACGGCGGCCAAGCGATTCGTCGGCATGGACAACGAAATTTCCACTTTGAAGACGCTGATCGGCCTGATGAACGAGACCTTCAAGGGGCTTGATGACACGCGCCTGCATATCAGCGAACTGCACCGCAGGCTGGATACCGCAAGCCGCGACAATGTGATGACCGATATTGCGGCCGTGCGCGCAAGCGTGACGAAGCTTTCAGAACTCGGGGCGAAGAATGCGGCACTGCGCGATCTGGCCGGCAAGCTGGCGCCATCGCTCGAGCAGATCGACACCGGCACCGCCCAGCTGATCGATGTCGGCGCCCGCTGGCAGGCAGCCAAGGCTGAAGCGGCATCGCTGGTAGCCGATGCCAGCCAGACGCTGGAGAATTTCGTTTCCAGCGCCCAGGAGGCCGGCAAGAAAGACAGCCAGCGTTCCGCCGATGTGTCGATCATCGCCATGGTGGCGGGTACGTTGCTGGCCATCGTCGGTGGTCTGATGCTGATCGAGACCCTGCGCGGTCCGTTGAAGCGCGTTACCGAGACGATGACGCGGCTTGCCAATGGCGACCTTGAGGTCTCTATCGAAGGCCGCAACCGCGGTGACGAGATCGGCGACATGGTGCGTTCGGTTGCCGTGTTCCGCGATAATGCCGTCGAAAATGTCCGGTTGGGACAGGAAGCCGAAGCCGCCCGCACATTGTCGGCTGAGGAAGAAGCCCGCCGCCGCCATGAACGTGCCCGCATCGAGGCCGAACAGATGGAAGCGCTGACGGCTTTGTCCGATGTGCTTGCCAAGCTTGCCGACGGCAATCTGGAAGAAGGCATGGCGGAAGACTTGTCCGAAGATTACATCGTCATGGCCCGGACCTATAACAACGCCGTCGAGGCATTGCGCGCAACCCTGATCGACGTCCGTTCCGTGACCGATGAAATCACCAGCGGAACCGGTAACCTGTCGACCTCGGCCGACGATCTCGCTCGCCGGACCGAACAGCAGGCGGCCGCGCTGGAAGAAAGCTCTCGTGCTCTCGGACAACTGACGGAGATCGTCCGCTCGACGGCCGAAAGTGCGCACAAGACCACTGTATCGGTCGACCAGACCCACAGCTATGCCAAGCATTCCGGCGAAGTCGTCGCCAAGGCGATCGACGCGATGGCGGCGATCAACAAGTCGTCCGACAAGATTTCGACGATCATCGGCGTCATTGACGAAATCGCATTCCAGACCAATCTTCTGGCGCTGAACGCCGGTGTCGAGGCAGCCCGCGCCGGCGAGGCGGGCCGTGGCTTTGCCGTCGTCGCGCAGGAAGTGCGCGAGCTTGCCCAGCGCTGCGCCGGTGCCGCCCGCGAGATCAAGGGGCTGATTTCGGAGAGCTCTGTGCAAGTGCGCGGCGGTGTGGAACTGGTGCAGGAAACCGGCAAGGCGCTGACCGTCATCAACGACCATATCTCGACGATCCATCAGCTGGTCAGCAATATCGAAGCCGCCGCCGCCGATCAGTACCGCGGCCTCAACGAGGTCAATCAGGCGGTGCGCGAGGTGGAACTGATCACCCAGCAGAATGCAGCGATGGTCGAGGAAAACACCGCCGAAATCCACGGCCTGCGCCATCAGGTCGATATCCTCAACGAGAAGATCGAGCGCTTCAAGACGGGCACCAGCCGCTCAATCTCGGGCGGGCGGGTCGAGCAGTATGGCAGAAGTTACGCTGCCTGAGCGAGTAAAACGCTGGAAAAATTCAAGGCCGCCCGACGACAAGTCCGGCGGCCTTTGCCGTTGCAATGGGTCAATTGTTCAATCTGTCCGCATGATCGGCAAGGACCTGGCTGATAGCATGACGCGATATCCCGACCAGGGCCGGGTTTGTGTGAAGATAATAAGGCAGGGCGACGATGGCGACGGACAATGCCCAGCCTCTGGCTCTGCCCCATGTCGCGCCATCCACGGTCTGTTGCAAGCGGAGCGTCGCGCGGGCTTCGGCGGAGAGCAGATTCCAGGCAAACATCAGGTCGCAGGCAGGATCACCGACACCGAGGCCGCCGAAGTCGATGACAGCGGTGATGCGTCCCTGTGCGGTCAGCAGGTTCCCGGCATGGATATCGCCATGGAGCCAGACGGGCGGCTTGTCCCACGGTTCTATTTCAAGGGCGGCATCCCAGGCCTGCGTCAACGGAGCCGTTTCCATGGTGCCGCCCAGGTTTTTGATGGCAGCGCGTGTCTGTGCGTCCCGGCTTGCCAGAGAGGCACCCCGGGAAAAATTGTGCGCGCCGGGTGGCGGGCCGCCCGTGGCGTCGATTTTCCGCAGGGCAGAGATGAGCCGGGAAAGACTGACGGCAGCTTCGTTCAGGTCGAAGATCGGGGTGGTAACAGCGTCTTCGCCTGGCAGCCAACGGCAGACGGACCAATGGAAGGGATAACCGGCGGTGGGCGTGCCAAGCGCCAGCGGAACGGGTACTGCGAGCGGCAGGTCTGGCGCGAGGCGCGGTAGCCAGCGGCTTTCCTTCTCCACCTGCAGGGCGGCGTCCATGCGGCGCGGCAGACGCACCACCATGTCGCTCCCTAACCGGTAGAGAGCATTGTCTGTGCCGGCCGACTGGACGGGTTTGAGCGGAAGGCCGGCCCAGGCCGGAAACTGTTCCGCGATCAGGCGGCTGACAAGGGGCCTGTTGATATCAAGCTCGTCGTCATGCATCCTTGTGGTCGGCATTGATAGCCCGCGCCTATCCGTAAAAGGTTGCCGCTCAGCCGCCGGTAACACTCATATGGCGGGCGACAGCCGGTTTGTTGCGGGTGCGGTCGATGATGAAGTCGTGGCCCTTTGGCTTGCGGGTGATGGCTTCGTCGATGACGGTTGACAGGTAGGCGTCGTCATCGGAGGCGCGGAGCGCCGTGCGCAGGTCGGCGGCATCGTTCTGGCCAAGGCACATATAGAGTGTGCCGGTGCAGGTGAGGCGCACACGATTGCAGCTCTCGCAGAAATTATGGGTCATGGGCGTGATCAGGCCGAGCCTGCCGCCGGTTTCCGCCACCTGCAGATAACGCGCCGGTCCGCCGGTCTTGTAGGGGATGTCTGAGAAGCTGAACTGTTCGGCGAGGCGCTCGCGCATCTCCGACAGCGGCATGTAATGGTCGGTACGGTCCTCGTCGATCTCGCCCATCGGCATGGTTTCGATCAGCGTCAGATCCATGCCACGGCCATGCGCCCAACGCATCATGGCGGGGATTTCCGCGTCGTTGAAGCCTTTTAGCGCCACGGCATTGATCTTGACGTGAATGCCGGCAGCCTGGGCGGCGTCGATGCCTTCCATGACCTTGGAAAACTCACCCCAGCGCGTGATCTGCTTGAATTTTTCGGGGTCCAATGTGTCGAGCGAGACATTGATGCGGCGGACGCCGCAATCGGCAAGCTCGGCGGCAAACTTCGACAGTTGCGAGCCGTTGGTGGTGAGCGTCAGCTCATCGAGCGCGCCCGAGTGCACATGCTTGCCGAGTTCACGCACCAGGAACATGACGTTCTTGCGGACCAAAGGTTCTCCACCGGTCAGCCGCAGTTTGCGTACGCCCTTGGCGATGAAGGCGGAACAGAGCCGGTTCAGCTCTTCCAGTGTCAGGAGGTCCTTTTTGGGCAGAAAGGTCATGTTTTCCGCCATGCAATAGGTGCAGCGGAAGTCACAGCGATCCGTCACCGAAACCCTGAGATAGGTCACGGCCCGCCCGAACGGGTCGATCATCGGTGTTTGGGCGTCTTTCAGCCTCTGGGCGCCGATCCGGTCGATGGTGACGGTATTCAACACAATTCTCCCTGTTTCATCAATGTCGTGACCAAAACGGGCTGCGTCAAGGCGAAAGCGTTCAAAAGCACGAGAAACGGGCGAGAAACACTTTCTTATGATCGGGGGAAGTGCAGGCTATGATCAAGGGAAGGGGCTTTGCTTGCAGACAATTCCATCCGGCGGGAAATTGCGCTAGTGCTCCCATGCACCAATGGAGACTGCAGGACATGAGCGATATCTGGCCGACCGAACTGCGTGTATCAAAAGACCGCCACCGGCTGACGATTGCCTTCAACGATGGCACGTCCTTCGATCTTTCGGCGGAGATGCTGCGGGTTCTCTCGCCGTCTGCGGAAGTTCAGGGCCATGGGCCGGGGCAGGGATTGACGGTGCCCGGCAAGCGCAATGTCTCGATCATTTCGATGACGCCGACCGGAAACTATGCCGTGCGCATCGGTTTTGATGACGGCCACGATACCGGGATCTTCACCTGGACGTATCTGCGTGAACTGGGCGCCACCGGCGAGACGTTATTTGCTGCTTACGAACAGGATCTGGCCGCCAAGGGCATGACGCGGGACAAGGCGGAAAAGCCGCGCTGACCGCGCGCATTTCCTCCGGCTAGTCGAGAACATCTTCCTCCTCCAACAACCGCTGGATCAGCCGCTCCATCGACTGGGCAATCATCAGGCATTCCTCGATGGGTTCGTTTTCCAGCGACTTGTCGATCAGCGCTGTCTGGATCTCCATCGCCTGTTCGGTCAAGAGGCGGCCGCTTGCCGTCAGCGACAGCCGCAACACGCGCTTGTCCTTTTCATCGCCGCGCCGCTCAATCAACCCACGATTTTCAAGTTGCGGCAGAAGCATGCTCATGTTGGAGCGGCCGACCAGCAGCTTTCGCGCCAGTTCCTGCTGCGAAATGCCTTCAAAACGATAGATGTTGACCAGGATATCCAGATGCGGCGGCTTGATGCCGAGGCCGGCGAGCTTGCGGGTCAGTGCCTGCTGGGCCAGTTGGCAGGCGCGGGCAACGGCGATCCAGCTGCGGAAACGGGGATGATCCCAGGGAAAATGATGCTGTTCGATTGTCTCTTGCTTTTCGTTCATCGTTGTACAATATTGTTCATCATTGAACATTTTGTGGGAATCCTACTATGGCATCCTTTGCGATCAAGGTCACTCGCCTTGCGCTCAAAGCGGTTTCGGCTTTCTCGCCGGAGAAGGCAGGGCGTCTGGCGTTTCGGCTGTTCAGCATCACGCCGTCGCGGAAAGCAAAGAGCGGCAAGGAAAAGGCAGCGTTGGCTGCTGCTGAACCCGTCATGGCAAGAGCGCGGCCGGTCACGCTGTCTTTTTCCGATGGCTGGGTAATGGCCAAGCATTTTCAGGCGCAATCGGCCGGGAGCGCCACCAAACGCATTTTGCTCGTCCATGGCTGGGGTTCGCGCAGCAACTATCTGGCGCCCATGATCGATGGGTTGACGGCCGGTGGTGCCGAGGTGGTCGCGCTCGACTGGCCGGGGCATGGCGCTTCGCCGGGGCGTACCTTGACGATGCCGGCAGCGGTGCGGGCGATCGATGCGGCTTGGCGGCATTTCGGCGGGTTCGATGTGGCTGTCGGGCATTCTTTCGGCGGCGCGAGCCTGGCTTGCGCTGCGGGTGGTCTGGTTTGCGATGTGCCGCCGCATAGCGCCAAGAGAATGGTGCTGATCGGTGCGCCGAGCGAAATGACATGGCTTTTCAAAGGGTTTGGAAAGGTTCTTCGCCTGTCTCCGGGAGCGCAGACGGCGCTTGCGGGCATGGTCGTTCGCTTGTCCGGCCGGCGGCTGGAAGAGTTTGATGCGGCCCGTATTGTCGGCATGGTGACCGCGCCGGTGCTGGTGATTCATGCCGAAGACGACAAGGAGGTTTCCGCCGAACATGCGCGCCGCTATGCAGCGGCGGGATCTAATGTCGAACTCCATTGGGCCAATGGGTTTGGCCATCGCCGTATCGTGTCTGCTGCGCCGGTGATCGAGCGGATCAATGCCTTTATCCATGCACCGGAAGCCGCAACTGAGCGAAAATTGCGTATGGTGTCATGAAGGCGTCATGCTATCCATCGAAAGGATCGCCACGCTCGATGGAGCGGGATCCGGTGGAGAACGGCATGACGATCATTCGCACGGTGGAAGAACTGAACGCGCTTTACGGCGGCGCAAGCGAAGCCTCGCTGGTGAAGGTCACCAGCCGGCTGACACCGGACTATGCCAGGATGATCGAGGCGGCCCCGTTTGCAGCGCTTGCCACGGTGGGACCGGAAGGGCTCGACTGTTCGCCGCGTGGTGATGATGCCTGTGTTGTTCGGATTGCCGACGACAAGACGGTGCTGATGCCGGACTGGCGCGGCAATAACCGGGTCGATTCGCTTGCCAATATCGTGCGTGATCCGCGGGTGGCGTTGATGTTTCTTGTACCCGGCTCCGCCACGACGATGCGGATCAACGGCACGGCCGTGGTCAGCGTCGATCCCGAGTTGACCGGATCGTTCGAGGTCGACGGTAAACACCCGCGCAGCGTCATCGTCGTCACCATCGGCGAAGTCTATTTCCAGTGCGCGAGAGCATTGATCCGCTCTCAGATTTGGAACCCGGATCGCTTTGTCGATCCGCAGTCCCTGCCGACGCCCGGCACGCTGCTGAAGGCCGCCAAAGCGGATTTCGACAAGGAAACCTATGACCGCGAATGGCCCGAACGCGCCGCAAAAACCATGTGGTAGTGCGCAGACCTTACGACACCATGCATTTCGAGTACCGTCCCGAACTGATCGCTATCGGCAAGGCGGCCGATGTTTCGGCCTGCAGGTCGTGTCGCTGTTTCCGGCAGCCCAAGAATGACAAAGGGCGCCACTAGGGCGCCATGGTCCAACAATGGGATTGCCGCCTACTTGCGGTAAATCAGCCAGTTTTTGCCGGTATCCTTCTTCATACCCTCTTCAAACAGGATCGTCCTGTTGCGGCCGGCGTTCTTGGCGCAATAGAGCGCGATGTCGGCCTTGTTGTAGAGGTCGGTCGGGTCATCGGCATGCGATGCCTGGCAGACACCGACGGACAGTGTGATCGGACCATAGTTGACGCCGGTCTTGGAGTTTTTGAAGGGCGTGGTCGCCAAGGCATTGCGGATGCGCTCTGCGACCTGCAGGCTTTCTTCCAGGCTGCTATCGCCCAGAATGATGGCAAATTCCTCACCGCCTGTGCGCGCCACAAAGGCATCGCGGCGCAGGTTGGCGCGGATGACCGTACCGACAGTCGCCAGTATCTTGTCGCCGACGGGGTGGCCGTAGCTGTCATTGACCTTCTTGAAATGATCGATATCGGCGATCAGAAGGCCGGTAAAGCTGCGCTGCTGTTCGGAGTTGTAGATCGCGGCGAGTTTTTCGTCGAATGCCCGGCGGTTGGCGAGGCGCGTCAGCGAATCCGTGTTGGCGATGCGTTTGTATTCGTCGAGTTCCTGGCGGATGACTTCCATCTCGAAGGATTTCAGCGATACGTTTTCGGCGCGTTCCTTGCCCTGGTTCATCGTGTCCGCCGTTGCCTCGGTCAGGAGGCTGACGCATTGGCGCAGGATTTCGGCGCTGGAGCTGCTTTTGCCGGTAATGTTCTGATACGTCTCGTCCAGCAGCTTGTTATAGTTCTCGAGCGCGAATTGTTCGTCCTTCAGCAGCTTGAGAAGTTCGACAAGCTCGCTCGTCAGGTGGTTGTGGGCCCGGTCGATGCCTGCGGCATGGTGGACATGGCTGAAATAGCGGGCGCCGATCTCGTCCAGTTCTTCCTGGGTTGCCCGGCTGCCGAGCGCAGCCAGTTCCTTCGTCAGCTTGGGGTTGGAGCCGATATAGGCTTCATAATAAAGCTCATAGTTGCGCGGTAGGGGTGAAATACCCATGATCCGCATCGCATAGGTTACCTGCGCTGCGATATCCGGCATCTGTACCTTGTTCGAAGCCGCTTGCATGGCAAGCTCCTGTTTTGTTGTCTCGGGCCGCTAGTTTTAGGCATCAAAGATTTTGGAAGCCTTAACGTTTGGCAAATTTAGTCAATTAGATTGCACCGAAATAAGGTGTCCGGCCCTGCCAAATAGAAACGGGCAGCCGTGATGGCCGCCCGTATGATCTACCGGAGATTGTGCGGTGACGTATCAGGAAGGGCTGATCATCGTTTCGGGGCGAACCGCCGCATCGAACTCCGCGTCGGTGACGTAGCCGCCGCCAACAGCTTCTTCGCGAAGGGTCGTGCCATTCTTGTGCGCGGTCTTGGCGATCTTTGCGGCGTTGTCATAGCCGATCTTGGGGGCCAGCGCCGTGACCAGCATCAACGAGCGGTCGAGCGCCGCCTTGATATTGTCTTCGCGGGCCTCGATGCCGACAACGCAATTGTCGGTAAAGGAGATCACGGCGTCGGACAGGAGTTGAACCGACTGCAGGAAGTTATAGGCCATCAACGGATTGTAGACGTTGAGTTCGAAATGACCCTGGCTGCCGGCAAAGGTCAGTGCCGCGTTGTTGCCGAAGACCTGGACGCAGACCTGCGTCAGCGCTTCGCACTGGGTCGGATTGACCTTGCCCGGCATGATCGACGAGCCCGGCTCATTTTCCGGCAGCGACAGTTCGCCAAGGCCCGAGCGCGGGCCGGAGCCGAGGAAGCGGATATCGTTGGCGATCTTGAAGAGTGCAGCGGCTGCCGAGTTGATGGCGCCGTGGCTGAATACCATCGAATCGTGGGCGGCCAGCGCCTCGAACTTGTTCGGCGCGGTGACGAAGGCGATACCGGTGATCTTGGCGATCTCATCGGCAACCTTTTCGGCAAAGCCGATCGGCGCGTTGAGCCCGGTTCCGACGGCCGTGCCGCCCTGCGCAAGTTCGCAGAGACCCGGCAGGGTCATTTCGATGCGCTTGATCGAGGAGGCGACCTGGGCGGCGTAACCGGAAAATTCCTGGCCGAGCGTCAGGGGGGTAGCGTCCTGCGTGTGCGTGCGGCCGATCTTGATGATATGATCGAAGGCCTTCACCTTGGCGACGAGGGCTGCATGCAGGTGCTTCAGCGCCGGCAGGAGATCGTGGACGACGCGCTCGGCGCAGGCGATATGCATGGCCGTCGGATAGGTGTCGTTCGACGACTGGCTCATGTTGACGTGGTCGTTCGGGTGGACAGGCTTCTTTGAGCCCATGACGCCGCCGAGCATTTCGATCGCACGGTTGGAAATGACTTCGTTGGCGTTCATGTTCGACTGCGTGCCGGAGCCGGTCTGCCAGACGACGAGCGGAAAGTGCTCGTTGAGCTTGCCGTCGATGACTTCCTGGGCTGCGGCAATGATTGCGTTGCCGACGGTCGGGTCAAGGCCCTGCAATTCCATGTTGGCGCGGGCGGCAGCTTGCTTGACGATGCCCAGCGCGCGCACGATCGACAGCGGCTGCTTTTCCCAGCCGATCTTGAAATTGCCGAGCGAGCGTTGTGCCTGTGCGCCCCAATAGCGGTCGTTGGCGACTTCGATCGGGCCGAACGTATCTGTTTCCGTGCGCGTTGCTGTCATCGTAATCCCTGCTTTCGTCATGCGGTGTTGGACCGGGGCGGTTTCAAGGCCGGGCGGTACGGCACCGGAAGGTGAGTGAGGCCGCCGCGCTGCGACGGACCGAAGCTGTGATGCGGTTCTCTCTGGCCCAGGTGGCCGGTGCTTGTAAAGAGGTTGCGCGGGTGGGTGCCGTGCTACAATCGTTTAAAATACCGCCCGTTCGATGTTTCCTGTGATTGCTGGCCGTGATGATCGTTCGCGTGTCCTGGCGCCGGTTGGCCTGTGCCTTTTCAGACACAAGCGGGTGGATAGTTTGGCCGGTGTTTTCCGCGGTTTTTGCGGGGAAAGCCGATTTTCTTTCGCAGTGAAAAAATAATGCAGGGAATTCAAATTTTTGGATGTTCTGATCCGTCTTCCTCATGCAGGTGCCGTCACGGATTTGTGACGGGCTGTCCGGGCCTTTCGGGGCGCGCGTTTCCTTTTCATTCACCATCCTTTCTTATAAGTACGAAAGCCTGGTGACATGACGGAGCATCAGGCGCGAACCGCTGATGGCGGCAATGCGATACGGGGACGAGTGAACCTATGAAGTTGATGAAGACTGCTGCGATCGTGACACTGATGACCGGGTGCGCGTTCGCCTCTCTCGGTGTGCAGCGCGCGGAGGCGCTGAACCTCCTGGATCTTTTTCGCAAGAAGAAGCCGGTGGTTGAGGAAGTTCAGCCGCTGCCAGGCGTCGAGCAGGTGCAGCCCGTGCAGAAGCAGGCCGCTCGTCCGCTGCCGAAGGTGAGTTCACCGCAATACTATACGTACAAGGCCGAGCCGTTGCGCCGGATCGCCACCGCAAAGCTCGTCGACCCGGTTGTGACCGGTTCCGTCCGCGCTGACGTCCTGCCGCCGGCGCCAGCCGCTGCGCTCGCCGATGCACGCCAGTTTCTTCCCGATGTCACGGCCTATGCGCCGGCCGATGTCGCCAAGGCGATCGAGACTTTCTATACCGGCCGCGATGGGTTCGTCTGGATTGACGGCGATGCCCCGAACGCAGCCGCCAAGGCGGCTCTGACGGTCCTGGGGCAGGCGGCGAGCGTCGGTCTTGATCCGCAGGACTATGCCGTCACCGTTCCGTCCGATACGTTCGACCGCAACGACATGGCTGCGCGTGAAAAATCCCTCGTCGAGTTCGAGATCCAGCTGTCGGCCGCAACGCTGACCTATATCGCCGACACCGTGCGCGGGCGCATCGATCCGAACAAGATTTCCGGTTATCACGATTTCAAGCGCAAGGACGTCAATCTGACCGGCAAGCTGGGCAATATCGCCAGAAGTCACGATGTTGCGGCCTATCTGAATTCCCAGACGCCTTCCGGCGTTGAATTCCTGGCGTTGAAGCGGGAACTGGCGGCGCTGCAGGCGCGGACCGGCGATGCGCCGCGGATCACGATTGCACCGGGCACGCTTCTGAAACCGGGTATCAGCAATCCGGAATTGGCCAATGTGGTCGCGGCTATCCGCGTCAAGGGTTCCGATGCGCTGAAGGTGGAACATGCGCTGACGCTATCAGCATACCAGGGGACGCCGGATTATACGCCGGAACTGGTAGCGCTGGTCGAAGGCTTCCAGAAGGAACACGGCCTGACGCCGGACGGCGTCGTCGGCAAGGCATCGATCCGCATCCTGACGGGTGGGGACACGACCGAAAGCAAGGCCGCCAAGGTACGAATCGCTATGGAGCAGGCACGCTGGCTGCCCGCCGATCTCGGCAGCCGCTATGTCTTCATCAACCAGCCCGCCTATATGGTCTACTATCACGAACAGGGTGCCGAGCAGTTCTCAATGCGGGTTGTCGTTGGTTCCAAGGCCCACCAGACATTCTTCTTCCAGGATGAGATCCAGACGGTGGAGTTCAACCCCTATTGGGGCGTCCCGCAGTCGATCATCATCAACGAGATGCTGCCCAAGCTGCGCAACGATCCGGGTTACCTCGATCGTCTCGGCTATCAGGTTGAGCTCAAGGGGCGGCCGGTGTCCTCCTCCTCTGTCAACTGGAACGGTTCGACGGCTGGCGTCGCCGTGCGCCAGCCGCCAAGTAGCGACAACGCGCTGGGTGAACTGAAGATCCTGTTCCCGAATACGCATGCCATCTACATGCACGACACGCCGTCGAAGAGCTTCTTCAAGAAGGATGATCGCGCGCTCAGCCACGGCTGCGTGCGCCTTGCCGATCCGCGCAGGATGGCGGCTGCCGTGCTCGGCACGTCGGTCGAGGATATCGGCAAGCAGATTGCCGGCGGCCGCAACAAGGGCGTGTCCGTACCGCAAAAAATCCCGGTCTACGTCGCCTATTTCACCGCATGGCCGAACAAGGATGGCACGGTGGAATATTTCCACGACGTCTATGATCGCGACATGTATATGGACCGCGCACTTGAAGCGACGCGTCTTGCGCGCCGCGCCGAAGGGTGACAATCGTCGACTGGACCAGTCCATGAAAAAGGCGGCTTCGAGCCGCCTTTTTCATGTCCGCATGGCTTTTATGCCCGGGCGATAAGGCGCTCGATCAGATCGGGGGTCAGTTCGTCGAAATGGCGGACGACGATGTCCGGCTGAAGGCTTTCGACGGGCACGTCGGAATAACCGAAGGGAACACCGATCGAGCGAACCGAGGCGTTCTTTGCGACGAGAATGTCGTTGAGGCTATCGCCGACCATTACCGATTTTTCCGGCGATCCGCCGGCAAGCCGGATGGTCGACAACAAATGCTCGGCATCGGGCTTGCGCACGGAAAACGTGTCGCCGCCGGTGATCGCTGCGAAACGGGATGTCAGGCCAAGGCCCTCCAACAGGCTTCTGGCCAGCATTTCCAGCTTGTTGGTGCAGACGGCGAGCGTAAAGCCGGCGGCAGACAGGCGATCCATCGCAGTGATGACGCCGGGATAGGGGAAAGAATCACCCGGCATCGAACCATGGTAGAAATCGATGAATTCCTTCATCTGCCAGTCGAGGTCCTTATCGGAAAGCGCCTGACCGCGCAGCGTGAACGTGCGCTCGATCATCGCCTTGGCGCCATGGCCAACGAGATGTGTCAGGTCGTCATAGGTCACTGGCGCTAGGCCGGCCTGCGTAACTGCATGGTTGAGGCTTGCCACCAGGTCGGGCGCTGTATCGACGAGGGTTCCATCAAGATCAAAGACGACAACGGATGCGGACACTGGAACCTCTTGAAACTTGCTGGAAATGTTGCCATCCGGGTAGGGGAAGCGGGCGAGAAAAGCAATCGTAACTTTACGCGGAAGCGCTGGTTTGCTTTTGCATTCTGGCCGCTATTGGGGCTTTTGTTTGCCGTTGCAGCCGTGTAAACGTCTCAACGGAACGAAGGGACGCGATGTTTTGCCGTGGCCCCATCGGTGAGTTTTGAGGAGATTGTGGCGCATGGACGCCCGTCAGATGAAGATCAAGGCTGCAGCGGCAGCGCTCGACTATGTCGAAGATGGTATGAGACTTGGGATCGGCACAGGTTCGACGGCGGAAGAGTTCGTTCGCTTGCTGGCCGAAAAAGTGGCGGCGGGCTTTCGTATCGAGGGCGTGCCGACATCGGAACGCACGGCACGGCTTTGCCTGGAACTCGGTGTGCCCCTGAAATCGCTCGAAGAGCTTCCAGAACTTGACCTGACCATTGACGGTGCGGACGAAGTGGACCCGATGCTGCGCCTGATCAAGGGCGGCGGCGGCGCGCTGTTGCGTGAAAAGATCGTTGCGTGCGCCTCGGCTCGGATGATTGTGATTGCCGACGAAACCAAGGTGGTTGAGACGCTCGGCGCTTTCAAGCTGCCGATCGAAGTCAATTCCTTTGGGCTCGGCGCCACGCGTATCGCCGTTGAAAAGCTTGCCGCCCGGCATGGGCTTTCCGGCGAAATCGCCGTGCGGGCTTCCGGCGACGGGCCGTTCATGACCGATGGTGGACATCTGATTCTGGACGCATCTTTTGGCCGCATTCCTGATGCAGATGCGCTTGCACGCGAACTGAACGCCATTCCCGGCGTGGTCGAACATGGACTATTCATCGGCATCGCATCTCTTGCCATCATCGCCGGTCCGGCGGGGGCAAGGGTGATGACGGTTTGACCGGTTGCGGCCGAAATTGCCGCGCCGGATTGCTATAGCGCCGCCGCCGGTCGGGATTGCCCGATGCAGGTGGCGGCAGCTTTGAAATTGAATTATGCAGGGGTTCGCAGATGCAAGGCATGCGCGCAATCCGGCATCAACTGACAGGAGCGTTACAGACATGATCAAATTCGCAGGTCTCGGCCGTACAATGGCTGCAACGGCCATCATCCTTTCCGCCGTCATGGTTCCGACACTGCGGGCGCAGGATGTAACGGACGAGCAGATCAAGGCCGCACGGGCCGCAATCGCTGCCATCAACGCCACGAACGGCTTTGACAATATCCTGCCGAATCTGGCTGAACGCCTGAAGACGACCCTCATCCAGTCCTCGCCGAACTACGAAGACCTGATTTCCAAGACGGTCGATGCCAAGGCGCTCGAACTGGCTGCGCGCCGCGCCGACCTGGAGCGTGAAGCGGCAACGATCTATGCCAAGACCTTCACCGTCGAGCAGCTGAACGCGATTGCGACCTTCTACACGTCCGAAGCTGGCAAGAAGCTTTTGAACGACGGCCCGATCGCTTCGCGCGAACTGGTCAAGGCCGCCGACATCTGGGCCGCTGGTATCTCCCGCGATCTGAATGCGGCTGCAACCAAGGATTTGAGCGCGACCCTGACCGCCGGTCAGCAGCCGGTCGATGGCACGGCTCCCGTGACGCCTGCCCAATAAGGAGCGCCTGCCGGTTCCTGGCAGCACATTCACGCCGATTTGCTGAAGCCCGGGTCATTCCGGGCTTTTCATTTTGCATCCTGCCACCCTATATCACCATCACACGGCGGAATCGCCGGTGAGGCGCTGTACCGCTGTTTGCGGCCGCAGCCTTACCCCCCGCGTCCCGCTTCCCTTCGCATATGACCCTGCCGGGAGTATTTCATCATGGCTTCTTTCGATTATGACCTCTTCGTTATTGGCGGCGGTTCCGGCGGCGTGCGCAGTGGCCGGCTTGCTGCGGCGATGGG
Organism: Rhizobium sp. Root1334; assembly: GCF_001426665.1. Taxonomy (GTDB): domain Bacteria; phylum Pseudomonadota; class Alphaproteobacteria; order Rhizobiales; family Rhizobiaceae; genus Pararhizobium. The sequence continues at coordinate 64,157 of NZ_LMEY01000012.1, forward strand.
CAAGAAGGTGGCGATCGCCGAGGAGTTCCGCTACGGTGGCACCTGCGTGATCCGCGGCTGCGTTCCCAAGAAGCTCTATGTCTATGCCTCGCAGTTTGCCGAGCATTTCGAGGATTCTGAGGGGTTTGGCTGGACCGTCGGCGAAAGCACTTTCGATTGGAAAAAGCTGGTTGCCGCCAAGGACAAGGAAATCACCCGGCTGGAGGGGCTCTATCAAAAAGGGCTGGCCAATGCCGGCGCGGAAATCCTGCATGAGCGGGCCGAGCTGACCGGCCCAAACACGATCAAGCTGAAGAATAGCGGCAGGACCGTCACGGCCGAACGGATCGTCATCGCCGTCGGTGGTCATCCGACGCCGCACGATGCGCTGCCGGGTCACGAGCTCTGCATCAGCTCGAATGAGGCCTTTGACCTTCCGGAGCTGCCGAAATCGATCGTGATTGCCGGCGGCGGCTACATCGCGGTTGAGTTTGCCAACATCTTCCATGGTCTCGGTGTCGAGACGACGCTGATCTACCGCGGCAAGGAAATCCTGTCGCGCTTCGATCAGGACATGCGGCGTGGGTTGCATGCGGCGATGGAGCAAAAGGGTATCCGCATCCTGTGCGAGGACCTGATCCAGTCCGTCAGCAAAAATGCCGATGGCAGGCTGACAGTGGAAACGAAGAAGCATGGTGCCTTGACCGCCGATCAGGTGATGCTGGCGCTTGGCCGCGTGCCGAATACCACGGGGCTTGGTCTCGAGGCAGCTGGCGTTGCCGTCAACGAGCGCGGTGCTGTTATCATCGATGCATTCTCGCGCACCAGCGCGCCCGGTATCTATGCGCTGGGCGACGTGACCGACCGGGTGCAACTGACGCCGGTGGCGATCCATGAGGCGATGTGCTTCATCGAGACAGAGTATAAGGGTAACCCGACATCCCCGGATCATGAGCTGATTGCCACCGCAGTGTTCTCCCAGCCGGAAATCGGTACGGTCGGCCTCTCGGAAGAGGAAGCCGCGAAGAAATTTGCCGATCTGGAAATCTACCGGGCCGAGTTCCGGCCGATGAAGGCGACGCTTTCGGGGCGGGCGGAGAAGACCATCATGAAGCTGATCGTCAATGCTGCCGACCGCAAGGTCCTGGGCGCCCATATTCTTGGCCACGAGGCCGGCGAAATGGCGCAATTGCTTGGAATTACGCTGAAAGCCGGCTGCACCAAGGACGATTTCGACCGGACGATGGCGGTGCATCCAACCGCATCGGAAGAGCTGGTGACGATGTATAGTCCGAGCTACCGGATCAGGAACGGCGAGCGGACCGTATGAGCCGGTAAGGTGTTGCGCCAAACACTTGGCAACGCAGGGTAGGGCGCGCCGGGGCTGCGCGCACTTTGCTGGCACAATGGCTTTGCAATCCCTATGTTAACGTTTATAAGCCCGCATCCGCAAAATCGCCGTTTTCCCCCGAGGGAAGGCTACGGTTCAGGAATTGTTCCGTTGATACACGGTTCAAAACCGGTTTCAGGCGGCATTGCTAGGGTGTGGATCCGGCGATGCAACTGCTGCTGCGGCGGACCTTGCGCAAGAGAACAGGTGATCGACATGGTAGAGAATTGGACCCCGAACAGCTGGCGGCAGAAGCCCATCCAGCAGGTGCCGGATTTTCCGGATATGGCAGCACTCGCGGCCGCAGAAGCGCAGCTCGCGACCTATCCGCCGCTGGTATTTGCCGGTGAAGCGCGCCGTCTGAAGAGCCAGCTTGCCAATGTTTCGGAAGGCAAGGGCTTCCTGCTGCAGGGCGGCGATTGCGCCGAGAGCTTTGCCGAACATGGCGCGGACACCATCCGCGACTTCTTCCGCGCGTTCCTGCAGATGGCTGTCGTCCTGACGTTCGGCGCCCAGCAACCGGTCGTCAAGGTTGGCCGTATTGCCGGTCAGTTCGCCAAGCCGCGCTCCTCGAATATCGAGAAGCAGGGTGACGTCGAGCTGCCGAGCTATCGCGGTGACATCATCAACGGCATCGAATTCACCGAGAAGGCTCGTATTCCGGACCCGGAACGCCAGATCATGGCGTACCGCCAGTCGGCTGCGACGCTGAACCTTCTGCGCGCCTTCGCGATGGGCGGCTATGCCAACCTCGACAACGTGCACCAGTGGATGCTCGGTTTTGTCAAGGAAAGCCCGCAGGCCGAGCGTTACCGCAAGCTTGCCGACCGCATCTCCGAAACCATGGATTTCATGAAGGCGATCGGCATTACGCCGGAAAGCAATCCGAGCCTGCGCGAGACCGATTTCTTCACCAGCCATGAGGCACTGCTGCTCGGCTACGAGCAGGCGCTGACCCGTGTCGATTCGACGTCGGGCGACTGGTACGCCACATCCGGCCATATGATCTGGATCGGCGACCGCACGCGCCAGGCCGATCACGCGCATATCGAGTATTGCCGCGGTATCAAGAACCCGCTTGGTCTCAAGTGTGGTCCGTCGCTGACGGCTGATGGCCTGATCGAGCTGATCGACCTGCTCAACCCGCAGAACGAAGCCGGCCGCCTGACGTTGATCTGCCGTTTCGGTCATGACAAGGTTGCCGAAAACCTGCCGCGCCTTATCCGTGCGGTCGAAAAGGAAGGCCGCAAGGTCGTCTGGTCCTGCGATCCGATGCATGGCAACACGATCACGCTCAACAACTACAAGACCCGTCCTTTCGAGCGCATCCTGTCGGAAGTCGAAAGCTTCTTCCAGATCCACCGCGCCGAAGGCACGCATCCGGGCGGCATCCACATCGAGATGACCGGCAATGACGTGACGGAATGCACCGGTGGCGCCCGTGCGCTGTCGGGTGCCGATCTTGCCGATCGTTACCATACCCATTGCGACCCGCGCCTCAACGCCGACCAGGCGCTGGAACTGGCCTTCCTTCTTGCCGAGCGCATGAAGGGCGGCCGCGACGAAAAGCGGATGGTCGTCAACGGCTGATCAGCGCTGCTGATCAAAACCTTGAGCACATTGAATTTGACAGAGCCGGGCCGGCTGACGAAGCTGGCCCGGTTTTTTGTTGTCCGCGGGGGCCGGACTACAAGTCGCTTGAGGGGATATTCATGGCAGAAGAAAATACCGGATCGTGCAATTGTGGATCTGTCCGTTTCCGTACACGCGGGACACTGCGCGAAGTGATCGCGTGTCATTGTTCCCAATGCCGCAAGCAGACCGGTCTATACTATGCCGCGACCAATGTTCTCGACAGTGAACTTGCGCTTGAAGGGGCGGAGAGTATCACCTGGTATCGCTCGAGCCCGCAGGCCCGCCGGGGTTTCTGCAAGACCTGTGGTTCGGCTTTGTTCTGGAAGATGGACAGTCTGGACTATACATCGATCATGGCCGGAGCGTTCGATACCCCGACCGGCCTGTCCTTCGGCGTTCACATCTTCTGTGCCGACAAGGGCGACTTCTACGAGATCAATGATGATCTGCCGCAATTTGCGCAGTCAAGCGCCTGATGGGTGTGGCAGGAGGCCCTGTATCTGCCTCAGAAGACGTCTGGGCCGGTCAAAAGTACTGCTTCTTTATAAGCCCGTTCCAGCGCACAGAACTTGATGGATTGCCAGCGCTTGTAGTCGTCCACGAACGAAGCCGTGGCCCAGATCCTGTTCCGGCTGCCGTTGCGATCCTGCCAGCCCAACCAGCCCTGCGCTTCGGCACGGGCAAAAAGGCGGCGGACATGCGTGCGCGAGAGAGAGTAGTGGCTGGAGAGTTCGGAAAAGCGCAGGTTCTCGACCCAGTGGCGGCCGTCCTCCGGTTCGGCATTGGCAATCCGTGAGACGAAATCATCAAGGATCAGCCCGCCATATTCTGTCCAGACGAAGCAGGAGATGCTCAGCGGCGGTTCGCGCCATGCCGGATCGGCGATCAGCCGTTTGGCGGCGAGCGGCTGGGCGTGGCGGAATATGTCCGGATTTGCCTCCAGCTGCGCCACCCGATTACTCCGATCGATCAGATCGAGGCTGCGCATCTGGCCACGGAACCACAACGTCATTGCTTCATGACTGGTTTCGGTCGGCTCCAGCGGGCGGCTGCGTTTGCTCGTTGACCCTGCGACATCGCGGACAAGCTTGTAGGCGCGCAACTCCGCCAGAAACGCTGTGGCGGTGTTGCGGCTCGAAAGGCCTGTGGCTGCGATAACTTCAAGAAGTCTGGCCGCAGTGATGCCGGAGAGCGGATCCGTGGGGTCGCGCTGCAAATGCAGTGCGTAGGCGGCCTGCGTCAGCAGCCATTTCTGCTGGGCGGCAACCAGACGGGCAATCCGCGGAAAGTGATCGTAAAGCTCGATCATATGCCGCGCCGCCTGTTGCAGGACCGGGAACAAGGCAGGATTCGCCGCAAACCGATCAACCTCGGCGGAGAAACCGGCTTCTGTCGTATCGATCGCAGGCGGATGTTTGCCGTTCATGGTTTTGGCGAAAGTCCATACGGGTACTATGTCGGGCCGGGAATCGGCTGAATGGTTATTGTTAAGGCATGTCTGTTGCAAAACGGTATAAGTCCATCAATTGTTTCACCAAAGGCTGCAAATAACAGGACGGTTCGTGCCACTGATCTATTCGAAAAAAAAACCGGACGGCAAGATTGCCATCCGGTCTACGAATGAGAGGGGTGATTGTGACGTTTATTGTACGAGGACTGGCTGCAAGCAGTTGACGCCGGTGACGCGGACATCAGCTTCACCGACCCGGACGCCGACCACCAGAAGAAGATTGTAGATCAGGCTATCGATCGCCGGTGTAACGGCTCCCAGCGTCTGGGCGAGCGCTGCCTGAACGAGCTTGGGGCTGCCGAGCGTCAGAAACAGTACCTGGATATCGACATCGAGGTTGTTGAGCAGTGTCTGCGTTGCCGAGGTCAGAATGTCTTTGGTCGAAACACTCTTGATAGAGTTGGCCGCGACCTCGGACGGGCTGAACGTTAGCCTTTGCGGCTGAAGGTTCTTGGCTTCGACATGGGCGATGCCATCGATCCTGACCAGCAACGAGTCGAGGATCCTCGCTTTTTCAACCCGTGCCTCATCGCTGAAGTCTGACAGAATAGCGGGATTTACGGTACCGATCGCAATCTCCGCGACGCCCGGAACGGTATCGACCGAGACGCTGGCATTGGTGTTTGAACCACCATAGCAGCGAATGTCGGCGAGCTTGGCTTCCGCGTAGGCAACCTCGACATAGATCGGCAGTTTGATCCGCAAACCGGCAAGCAGGGACAGCCCATCGATGTTGACCTCAATTGCAAGCCGGGTCTGCGCGGTGCGCACCGCCGAACCTGGACTGCCCAACCGATGGGCCGGCGTGGTGACGGGCGGCTCACCAACAGCAAGCTTCACGCTGGCCGAGGCAATGCCGGGCAGGCCGGCCACGGTGGCAAGCGATATCTGGTTGGTCCCGTTGGCAAGGGCAGCAGCTGCTGACACGATATCGAGCGCGCTGATCTTCATCGCCCAGTTGGACCCGGCATCGACACTCAATCCTTTTTTGGGATCGATGTTGAGGATCTGCGACAAGGTGAAGGTCTTCTTGTTTTGTTTGGTGGCCGTTTCAAGCGCCTTCAGCGCCGAATTGGCCGTGGCGGAAATCCCGTGAACGGCCTGCATGGAGGCAAGCAGCTGTGGCATGGTGAGGTTTGCCTTCAGCACGTCTTCATAACTCGCCGCCGTCAGGTTCAGGCGGGTGGACACGCCCTTAAGGAAGGGCTGGACGTCGATATCCGCATCCACCAGCGCCCGGTAATCCATGACTTTCAGGGAAATCGTCGTGCCCAGCATCTGGCCCAGTAGCTGATTGAGGATGCCGTCATTGAGGCTTGCGAGCCGTGAACCGACGGAGAAGGACGCGAGCTTGGTGCTTGCAGCGGTGCCCACTGCACTCATCGTTGGCGGTGCGCTGAATATGGCGGCGAGATGAAGCGCGCCTTCCTTCTCGATCGAGACCTGGGCTGCATCCGCCGGCGTGGCGTTCGGGATGAAACGTTGACCGGTCGCTAGTGCGGGATCGGGGACATAGCGTCCCTTGACGATCGTGACGATGCCATTCTTCATGGCGACACTATCTTCCGGGATGACCTTTCCATCCGGATTGATCAAGCCGCCCTTGGTTGCAAGCGCGAGAGGAAGGCCATTGATCTTGAAGTGATTGCGCGCAGCAGACTCGACATTCGGCAGATCGGATGCGGCGACGATGGCGGTCAGGTCGGCGATGCCCTGCATTTCCCGTTTCTGCAGCGTGAGGTAACCGAAATCGATGCCAAGCCCAAGCGACAATACGACAAGAGGCAGAACAATGGCTGTGGAGATGCCGATATTACCTGAAGTATTGGCCAGAATATTGCGGCGTTTCAGCGTTTCGCGGACCATATCAGATACCTCCCAGCCGGATGGTTGCGTAACGTTTGATTTCTTCGTCGGGCAGCGCGAAGGAAAATAGATTCCAGATCGGCAAATCGCGTGCATCGTAGACGATGGTGACGGTGAATTGATTGAGGTTCTTGACGTCATCGGCGACGTCCACCGTGAGCTTCGCCTTGTTGATGAAGGCGTAATCCAGCGTCGATGACTGGATGAACGATTGGGCCAGGCTCTTTCGTTCGGTCGAGGACAGTCCCGCCACAGCGGTGCGCGCTGCGTCAGCGGCGATCTGCTGAACTGCATGCGTCGCGCTCAGATAGATGCCGTAGCCGATCATGGTGAAAATCGTCAGGAAGAACAGGGGGGCTACAATCGCAAATTCCAATGCGGCCGCCCCGTCAATATCTCTACGCATCTGCGATATGAGAGACATGGAACACACCTCCAGGTTTGTATCTGGTCGATATGGCGATCCAGTTACACCTATATCGTGTGCTTCATTTGTTAATTTTTCCGTACGCTAATAAATCGTCTTTTACGTTTTTACCGCTAATTACTGCGAATAATCGATTTTAAGTTGTGCCATTTCTGGTTGGTTGTGTTTGCGCAGTGGACTCCCGCACCGGAATGGGACAGGCGAAGTCAGGCTTGCGGATTTCCCGCATCCTTGTATTGCGCGAGCTGTCCCTGCAACCGGCCGACATCGGCACGCAGTTCGGCGATTTCCCGCAATAGCACCGTGTCGATCTTGTTGTGCAGCGAGATCAGTTCCAGCTCGGATTTGAGATTGACCTCATAGTCCTTCGAGGCATCGAAGCGATCCTTCATGGCTTGCCGGTTCTGCGACATCATGATGATCGGCGCCTGGATGGCGGCGATCATCGACAACAGCAAGTTGAGGAAGATGAAAGGGTAGGGGTCGAACGCATCTCGCGTCAAAAGCACCGTGTTGGCGATGGCCCATGCGGCAAGGAAGATCAGGAAAGCGATGATAAAGCCCCAGGAGCCGCCGACACGGGCGATGCTGTCTGCCATCCGGTCACCATAGCTCTGTCCAGCAACGAAGGCAGCGTTGGTGTCCTGCGACACGATCTTGCGTTCTTTGGCGCGGTGGAGAACCTGACGCTCTATAGCGCCAAGTTCACTGCTCGATTTGCCGAAAAGGATGTGGGAGATTTCGTCAAGGTGCGACATGGGCAGGCTCCGTCAGAAAACGCTGCCCTGTTCTAGCCTACCCCGGTGATTTGCGGAAATGCCGGAACCCGGCATCCCCGCTTCTTTTTACATGGCGCCGGCAAAGAGATCGGCGTGGCTCTCGAAGAACCGTTCGGTGCTGAAGCGCTGGCCGAACATCATGTCGTGCTGCAGGAAACGATAGTCGCGAATGAGCGGCGGGATTGTCTTCTGGCGTCCCCAGGAGGCTGTTTCCTTGCCCTTTGTGTCGACGAGCATGTAGCGGTCGATGATACGGTACTTGTCGAAGATATTGCCGAGGAAGCCCGTATAATAGGGATGCTCGAAGCCGCCCTGCTTGAGGATCTGGTAGGACAGGAAGGCCGGGCTGATCGTGCCGATATCCTTGACCGGGCCGGTCTTGTTGGACCAGACGACCAGAGGCGTTTCGTGCTGTGCCTTCATCTGCTCGAGCGAGCCTTTGCGCGAAGCGGTGACGTCGTTCATGAAGCCGGTGTTCGGATAGACGGTGTTGAGCGGCGGCAGATGGTCACCGAACAGCACGATGATGGTTTCGCGGTCACGTTCCTTGGCCCAGTCCATCAGCATCTTCAGGCTGTCATCCGCTTCCTTGATGCCCTGTGCATAGGTTTCAAGAACTTGCTTGTCGGCAGCGGGAAGGTTGCCTTCGACCTTGATGGTGTTCTTGGCATAGCGGTTGGCTTCATAGGGGCCATGACCCTGCAAGGTAACCGTGAAAAAGAAGAACGGATCACGCAGCTGGTCAGCCTGGCGGATGATTTCCTTGGTGAGCGACTCGTCCGAGGCGAAGATGCCACGCTTCTGCATTACCGGCAGGTTCTCTTCCGACTTGAACTGGTCAAAGCCGAATGCCTTGTACACGGCGCTGCGGTTCCAGAACCACTTCTGGAAGGGGTGCACGGCGCGCGACACATAGCCCTCGCCACGGAAGAAGGTGGCAAGCGAAGGAATGGGATTACGGATATACTGCTGATACGGGATGCTGCCATAGGGTAGGAAGGCGTTGGAGAAACCGGTCAGCGCCTCGAATTCGACATTGGCCGTCATGCCGCCGAACTCCGGCGAGAAGACGTTGCCGGACTGCATTTCGCGGATCGTCGGCATCGGATCGGGCGACAGTTTGACGTTGGGCAGACGGGTCGGATCCCAGAAGGATTCGCTCATCAGAACGATAACGTCAGGTTTGCTGCGATGGGATGTACCAGCCGGCATCGGCTTGGTTGGAATCTTGTCGATCGCATCGGACATATAGCCCGCCGGTGCCGTCACGTTCGCCATTGGCAGGTTGAGCGCAAACGCCATGGTGAAACCGTTGTGACGGTAGTTTTCGGTCTGGTCCCACATGATCGGAATGACCTGCAGGCGGTCACGCACCCATGAGAAATTGTTGTAGTCCATCAGGTGATAGAATGCGCCGAGCAACGGCAGGGCGACGGCGAACCGCGCCAGGCGCTGGCGCCGGGTGAGGGCCGGAAAGCGCCGCCAAGCGAAACGGACAAGCCAAACCAGCGCGGCCACCGCCAAAACGATACCGGCGACGATGCCAACGGCTGTCCACGGGCGGTCGCGGACCAGAACCGGCATCAGCTCCATGATCTGGCGGCCGAACAGAAAATCCGTCGGGTAAAGCGGATCGGAGAGGAAAATCTGCTTCTGCCGGCTGACGAGCGCCGGGATGAGCGCCAGCGGCGCGATCAGGATGACCCCCAAATTTTCGCGTGCGAAGAGGGCGTCGATTGCAAGGAAAAGCAGGAAGAATACGCCAGCGGTCGTCCATGCGGGGCGCGCCGGGTCGAGGAAGAACAGTGCAGATTCCATTGCGGAATTGCGGGCAATCCATTCGACGAAGAAAATCAATGTGATCGACAGAAGCAATGACAGCGAGAGATGCCGTGCAACCGAAAGCGCCTTGGCATGGCGTGCGCCGAAACCGATTTGCGGGCCATAGGCCCTAGAAGCGGTGGCAGCGATTGCTGCCGATTCAAAAATGGCCAAGGCCGTCTCCGATTTCATAAAACTGTCGTCCTAATGTCATACAGACGTCATCTTGAACGGAGGATGAATAATTCAAGTGGTGTTCTCCACCGACTTTTTCGGCACCTGTTGCCGATCCGACATGGCCTGAAAGGCGGGGTTGCGGGTGGCAGTGCGCAAGCCATCTGACGGGCAGGGCGTATTTTTTTCCAACTTCATCGCAAGCACGGGGTATTTTGGTGCGGAATGCGATAAACAGCATCCTTGGATGCCTCGCATCCGCGATAGCAAGATCAAGCACAGGCCTGTTCATGACCGCGCAAAAGACCATTTCCACGACGTTCCGTATCGCTGTTGCCCAGCTCAATCCCACCGTCGGCGACATTGCCGGTAACCTCGCCAAGGCACGCGAAGCCCGCGCTGATGCGGCACGCGGCGGCGCCGACCTTCTTCTTCTGACCGAATTGTTCATTTCAGGCTATCCGCCAGAGGATCTGGTCCTGAAACCGGCATTTCTGAAGGCCTGCCAAAAGGCTGTCGATGCGCTTGCCGCCGATACCGCGGATGGCGGTCCGGGGGTCATCGTCGGTTATCCGCGGCAAGGGGAAACGGGACGCCATAATTCGGTTGCTGTTCTGGATGGCGGTCAGGTTCTGGTCATTCGCGATAAGGTCGATCTGCCGAACTACGGCGAGTTCGACGAAAAACGTGTTTTCACCGAGGGCGCGATGCCTGGACCGGTCAATTTCCGCGGTGTGCGGCTCGGTATCCCGATCTGCGAGGAAATTTGGAATGACATGGGCGTTTGCGAGACGCTGGCGGAAAGCGGCGCCGAAATCCTGCTGGTGCCCAATGGTTCTCCCTATTATCGCGGCAAGATCGATGTGCGCCACCAGGTGGTGCTGCGCCAGGTGATCGAGACCGGTCTGCCGATGGTGTTTGCCAACCAGCTCGGCGGCCAGGACGAACTGGTGTTCGACGGCGCCAGCTTCGCCTTCAATGCCGACAAGCAACTGGCTTTCCAGATGAGCCAGTTCGAAGAGAGCATTTCCATCTCTGAGTGGCGCAAGAACGGCGAGGGCTGGGTTTGTCAGCAGGGGATGATGTCGCGCCTGCCACAGCAGGAGGAAGCCGACTACCGCGCCTGCGTGCTGGGCTTTCGCGATTACGTCAACAAGAACGGCTTCAAGAATGTCGTGCTTGGCCTTTCCGGCGGTATCGATTCGGCGATTTGTGCCGCACTTGCGGTCGATGCGCTCGGCGAAGAACGCGTCCGCACCGTGATGCTGCCTTATCGCTACACATCGTCGGACTCGTTCAAGGATGCCGAGGATTGCGCCAAAGCGCTCGGGTGCCGCTATGACGTCGTGCCGATCGAGGAGCCGGTGCAGGGCTTCCTCAACGCCCTTTCCGATATGTTCGAGGGAACGGAATCCGGTATTACCGAAGAAAACCTGCAGAGCCGGACGCGCGGCACGATCCTGATGGCGCTGTCCAACAAGTTCGGCTCGATGGTGGTGACCACCGGCAACAAGTCGGAAATGTCGGTTGGTTATGCGACGCTCTATGGCGACATGAACGGCGGCTTCAATCCGATCAAGGACCTCTACAAGATGCAGGTCTACGGGCTGTCGCGCTGGCGCAACACGACGGTGCCGCCCGGTGCGCTCGGTCCGTCAGGCGAAGTAATCCCGAAGAACATTATTGACAAGGCACCGTCGGCCGAGCTTCGCCCGAACCAGACGGACCAGGATTCGCTGCCCCCCTATCCGGTGCTTGACGATATCCTCGAATGCCTGGTCGAGAAGGAAATGGGGACCGAGGAGATCGTCGCGCGCGGTCATGACGAGGCGACGGTGCACCGGATCGAGCACCTGCTCTACATCGCCGAATACAAGCGTCGCCAATCGGCCCCGGGCGTGAAGATTACCAAGAAGAACTTTGGCCGCGACCGTCGCTATCCAATCACCAACCGGTTCCGCGACCGGTAGACTTGCAACTGGAGACGACGGCATGCGCAGTTCGGTCGAAATCTACACGGTCGCCACAGGCGAAACCCGCATCGTCTGGCAGACGGAACAGCTGGTGGAGGCACCGAACTGGTCGCCGGACGGGCAGTCGCTGGTGATCAATGGCGACGGCCTGTTATACCGCCTGCCATTGCCGGGCGGCGAGCCGCGTTTGATCGATACGGGCTTTGCTCGCACGTGCAACAACGACCATGGCATCTCGCCTGATGGCAGGACCATCGTCATCAGCGACAAGACCGAGTATGGCGCATCAACGATTTATACGCTTCCGGCCGATGGCGGACTGCCCAAGCAGGTGACGCAGAACCGGCCGTCCTACTGGCATGGCTGGTCGCCGGACGGAAGGACGCTGGCCTATTGCGGCATCCGCGGTCAGGTCTTCGATATCTACACCATCCCCGTGAACGGCGGCGAGGAAACGCGGCTGACCTTCGGCGAGGGGCGTAACGATGGCCCGGACTACAGCCCGGACGGCGAATGGATCTATTTCAATTCCAGCCGTACAGGCCGGATGCAGATCTGGCGTGTCCGCCCGGATGGTTCGGATGTGACCCGTATTACCGACAGCGAGTATGGCGACTGGTTTCCGCATCCGTCTCCCGACGGCAAGCACCTGCTGGTCATCTCCTATGACGGGGATGTCTTCGATCATCCGCGCGATCTCGATGTGCGGTTGCGGCTGATGGACCCGGATGGCGGCAATGCCCGAACCCTGTTTGCGCTGTTTGGCGGGCAGGGCACCATCAACGTTCCCAACTGGTCGCCGGATGGCCGGGAATTCGCCTTCGTGCGCTACCAGCCGGCCACGGGCAATGATCGGATTGCCAACCAAGTTCGTTGAACGAAGCGTCCGACTGAAAGACAGTTGTTGTGCGTCGTCGGCGGCCTTTCAGGGGTGATTTCCGGTCGAGCGTAGGGAGATGGCGCGTGAAACCGTATCCTGGCTGACTTGGTGATGTATCCCGAACACCGGCCAGGCGGCGTAGTTCATCGAAGCGATAACGGGATGTTGTAGGGCGTGATGACTTCCACCGCGGAGAGGCGCGCGATACCCGGTGCGGCCAAGGCACCGCGGCGGCTCATGATCGCCCTAAACACGGTGCGCACATCGGCCTTCAGATCGTGATGCAGGACGAAATGGATTTTACCCATCCGGAGAAGATCGAGATTCCCGGCATCGAGATCGTGTGCCACGAATATCGCACACGTTCGCTCGGCCGCGGCAAAGGCAGCCACCACGGCGCGATTGCCGCCGCCGATTGAATAGACGGCGTTGATGCCCGGATTGTTTGAAAGGGCGGCCGCAGCTAAAGCCCCGGTTGGATCATCGCGGCCAAGACCCTCGCTGATTTCGACGATACCAATTGATGGATAGCGGTTACGCAATATGCGTCGAAAGCCGATTTCCCGCTCTTCTTCCCCACGGAAACGGCTACTCGACAGGGTCGCCAGTACCGTTGCCGGCTGACCGGCAAAGCGTTCGCCGATCAGGTAGGCGGCGGTTTCGCCGGCTGCCCTGTTGTCCGCTCCGGCATAAGCCGTGCGGGGTGCATTGGGCAGGTCGGTGACCAGCGTCACAACGGGAATGCCGGATTGTTCGAGGCGCGTGACGGCGGAACTGATCTCGGGGACATCCGGCGCCTTCAGGACGACGCCATCGGTGCCACGCAGGCGCACCCGGTCAAGCAGTTGGACGATCTCCTGCGGCCGCATCGATTCGGCGAAATGGAAACGGGAGCGGAAGATTGTCGGCAGAAATGTCAGGCTCTCGCTTTCGAAGGCATCGCGCACGGTATCGGTGAAGCGGTCTGGCGCTTCCATGATGATGTCGATGGCAAATTTGCGGCCCTGTATTTCGATTCCGGCCTGCTGTTTTTCCAGTTCGCGGATGGCGGCGTGGACACGCAGTTCCGTCTGTTTGCGTACGCCGGGGCGATTGTTGAGAACGCGGTCGACGGTGGCGATGCTGAGGCCTGCCTGAAAAGCGATGTCCTTGACCAGAAATTCGTGGGCCATCGTGGGTCCGTTCTGATGGTTTTTTGAGGTGTTTCTGCTCTATATCAGCTTTTCCCTCCGCGTATAGTGCGGTCATCGACAGACATCCGGCGGGAGGAAAACGGGATGAAGACCGACAATATTCTAAAACAGCGAGCTGACCGGGTCTGGCTGACGGAAGCTGCCTGCGATCTTGAGGATTTTCGCGCTGAGGTGGAGTGCACGACATCGCTTGCCGACTATCCGCATGCGGCGGCCGTCGAGAAGAATGTTCTGATTTATGACAGCGCAAATGTGCTGAAGGCGGCTCAGACCGGCGAAGGACGCCGGGCGGTGCTGGCTGAAATCTGCGAAGCCTTTGCGACCGGGCCGGGCGTCGTCGTGCTGAAGCGGGCATTCGAGGATACGGCTGTCATCGATGCGGCGAGCGGCATTTTCGACGATATCATCAATGAACAGCACCGGACCAATAGCGGTGGCGGCGACCATTTTGCCAAGCCGGGCGCCAATGACCGCATCTGGAATTCACTTGAAAAGCACTGCCTGCGTGATCCGCGTAATTTCGCCGCCTACTATGGCAATGCCCTGATCGCGCTGGTCAGCGAAGCCTGGCTCGGACCGAGCTATCAGATGACGGCGCAGGTCAACCGGGTCAATCCGGGCGGGGCAGCGCAATCGGCGCACCGGGATTACCATCTTGGTTTTCAGACCTCATCCGTCATCGAGCAGTTTCCGGCACATGTCCATCGCCTGTCGCCGGTCCTGACGCTGCAGGGGGCGGTTGCTCATTGCGACATGCCGCTGGAAAGCGGACCGACCTTGTTCCTTCCTTATAGCCAAACCTATGTTCCGGGCTATCTGGCGCTGAAACGTCAGGAGTTTCGCGATTATTTCGATCGCCACCATGTGCAGTTGCCGCTGTCGAAGGGCGACCTGGTCTTCTTCAATCCGGCCCTTTTCCATGCTGCGGGCACCAATCGTTCCGAGGGTATCAAGCGGGTGGCAAACCTCCTGCAAGTGTCCTCGGCGTTTGGACGCGCGATGGAAACGGTCAACCGGGAGCGCATGAGTGCCGTTCTCTATCCAGCCTTGAAGGCAATGCTTACCGATGGCCGTTTGACTTCTGCGGAAGCCGCTTGTGCGATTGCGTCCTGCGCCGAAGGATATTCCTTCCCGACCAATCTCGACCGGGATCCGCCAGTCGGCGGGCTTGCGCCGAAAACGCAGGCGCAGTTGATGCACGAAGCGCTTTCGGGTGGCTGGGAGGAAGCCGCATTTGCAGCGGCGCTTGCGGCTCAGTCGGAGAAGAAGCTCAGCTAACGGAAATATTCCTTGCAATTTGAACTCCTGCCCGAATGCCGGGCGGGAGTTTTTTGGCATCAGCGATATCGAAAATGGAGGAAAAACAATGAGCAATGACTATGGCCGTCTCGACGGCAAGATCGCGATCGTCACCGGTGGCACGCAAGGGCTAGGCGCCACGATCGCAACGCTGTTTGCCGCGCGCGGCGCCGCAGGCATCGTTATCTGCGGCCGCAATGCCGCCAAGGGCGAAGCCAAGGCCGCCGAGATCGGCAAGGCGACCGGCACCAAGGTCGTCTACGTACAGGCCGATCTGGAACAGGTGGAGGATGCGCGCAAGGTGATAGACGCCTGCGACAAGGCGTTTGGCCGTGTCGATGCGCTGGTCAATGCGGCTGCGATTACCGATCGTGGTACGATCCTCGACACCAGCCCGGAACTGTTCGACCGGATGTTCGCCGTCAATGTGCGTGCGCCGTTCTTCCTGATGCAGGAAGCGATCAACGTCATGCGCCGGGAAAAGATCGAGGGGACCATCGTCAATATCGGCTCGATGTCGGCCAAGGCCGGCCAGCCGTTCATTGCGGCCTATTGTGCTTCCAAGGGGGCATTGGAAACCCTGACGAAGAACACCGCCTATGCTTTGCTGCGCAACCGGATCCGGGTCAACGGCCTGAACATCGGCTGGATGGCCTCGGAAGGCGAGGATCGCATCCAGCGCGAATTTCATGGCGCCGCCAGCGACTGGCTGGAAAAGGCAGCGGCAAGCCAGCCTTTCGGCCGTCTGGTCGATCCGGCCGAAGTGGCGCGTGCCTGCGCCTATCTGTCGTCGAGGGAGTCCGGCTTGATGACCGGTTCGGTGATCTGCTTCGATCAGTCGATCTGGGGCGCCTATGACGGTTCGCCGCATCCGGTCGCTGCGATGTAAGGAGATCAGGCGGGCCATCTTGCATTTGGCGGCCCGCCATGCCCATATCGGTCCTGCTCAGGTGCCCGTGAAAACGGGAGAATCGGGAACCCGGTGAAAGTCCGGGACGTGCCCAACGCTGTGACGGGGACGATTTTGCATTGATGAATTTCTGAATTCTTTCAGAATTCTGCCACTGGATTTTCATGTGATCCGGGAAGGCGGCAAAATCGGTTGATCCGCAGTCAGAAGACCGGCCTGACGAGATAGACCAGCCCCGCGCGGACGGCGGGAGGTTTCGCATTGTTGGGGATCAAACGATGCAAGCTGAACCGCAAGACCGCCTTGTGAGGGCGGACGCATTTTCACCGGACGAGCGCGCCGCCGTCTACCGCGCCATCGAAACCCGCCGCGACGTGCGCGATCAATTCCTGCCCGCACCTTTGCCGGATGATGTCATAGCGCGGCTTCTTGCCGCCGCCCACAGCGCACCCTCCGTCGGCTTCATGCAGCCGTGGAATTTCATCGTCGTTCGCGACGAGGAGAGGCGGGCGCGTGTCTTTGAGGCTTTTCAGCGGGCCAATGAAGAGGCAGCGCTGATGTTTGAGGGCGAGACGCGGGACAAATACCGGTCGCTGAAGCTGGAGGGCATCCGCAAGGCGCCCGTCAGCATCTGTGTCACCTGTGATCCGGCGCGTGCGGGCAAGGTCGTCCTCGGCCGGACGCACAATCCGCGCATGGATGCGTTTTCCACCGTCTGTGCGGTGCAGAACCTGTGGCTTGCGGCGCGGGCCGAAGGTGTCGGCGTCGGCTGGGTCAGCATTTTTCACGAGCGCGAAATCAAGGATGTGCTTGGTATTCCCGATCATATCGAGATCATCGCCTGGCTGTGCCTTGGTTATGTCGATACGCTCTATGCCGAACCGGAACTGGCCGTCAAAGGCTGGCGCCAGCGTTTGCCGCTTGAAGATCTGGTGTTCGCGGATGCGTGGGGCATCAGGCCGGATGATTGATCAATTGGTCTGCTGCGGCTGGTATCCGGGGCCTGCCGGATGCCTCAGGTCGATCGAGGTTTCCTGCGACGGCAGATAGCTTGGGCCGACGACGCGGACCTTGTTGTCCTGAGGATTGTATGGCCTGTCCGCGACGGCGCTTTTCACTTCGACCGGGTCCGCCTTCTTGCGGGTGAGAATCTCAAGGACGCCCTTGCCGTTGTCGTGCGTGCTTTGTTGCGTCGCCGTGCGTCCGGCTGGAGAGCAGCCGCATTGACCGGGCTGGCTGAGGTCCCGGGTCTTGTAGGCGAAAGCCGAGGGCAGGTCGGCATAGGGTTCGCCGGTGGCGGCGGAGACCATCTGGTTTGTCTCTTCTGTCGCCATCGCATGATAATAGAGCGCCGTTTCTGTCCCGGGGCAGCGCCGTTGGCAGGTTTCGGCATCGCGCTGGAAATCGGCCGGCGATGAGTTCGACGAGATTGGGAAGAATGCCCCATCGCAGGTTCTTACGCACATGGTGCGCAAGCTGCCGGGATATTCTGCGCTCGGGCCAAATCCGTCTTCCGGCGTGGCGAAGCCGGCGTTGCCGTACGGATCCGAATACCCCTCGCTGATCGGCGGCAGGTCATTGAGGATATTGCGGTGGGTTTCCGGTTCTTCGACCGCGGCACTGAGGACGTCACTCTCCTCCTCGTTGCAGCGATTGGCGGCAAGCGCGGCGTTAATACGCCGCCGGGCAATATCGCTATCGTTGCCGTCCAGCAGGCTTTGCCGGCGGGCTTTCAGGGTTTCCAGATCCATTTGCATCTGTGAAATTTCGCTGCTCAGGCTTTGGCAGACCTCTTCATTCGGGCCGCCGACAATGATGACGCTGCCCGTGCTGCATCCCATGCGCCTCAGATCACTGCGTGCCTGCCGCAGGTCCAGATTCTGGCGGGATATCGCCCCTGTATAGTCGCGCAGATTGGCATTGGAGGCGACGATCTTCGGCAGGCCGGCAAGATGGGGATTCAGGCGTTCACACACCGCCGAGGCGTCGGCCGTGGCCGTCATGACCAGAAGAAGCGGAACTGCTCGCGCCGCAAGGGATATGGAACGGAAGATCACGTGTTTCTCTCGCCTGAGCATACCGGCACCGCGCCGGGTGCGAAGGAACATCCCGCGCACTCTGACTTTGCCCTTATCATACCGTCATTCGACGGGGCTGCAACGCACTCCGCATAGCAGCGTTAACGGGCGGCGGGAGAAACATGCCGGGCGAGGCGGGAGAGCCACAATCGGCCGAACTCCCGCCAGGCTGGATAGTTTAAGCAGCCCTGGCCATTTCAAGCGACATCGGCCGCTCCAGCACGGAACCGGCGATTTCGGCGACCGCCTTCATCCTGTCCAGAAGGCCGGCTGTGACTTCCCAGGCAACGGCGACAGCATAGACGGAGCCGATCCGCTGTGGCTCGCCAATCCGTTCACCGGGGCATCCCATCCGCCGGAACATCCGCTCCAGAAAAACGTCGGTGACTGTGACGATATGGCTGAGACCGGACGACAGCCCAAGCTCGCCGACGCCACACATCAGTTCGGCGGCGGCGATGGTTACCTGGTTGGAACCGCGATCCTGCGAGATGGCCGGATCGATGCAGAAGCGGCTGGATTCCCAGACGGACGCGCTGCGCACCTGTGGGTTGTCGCCAAGCAGGATCGGAAACGTATCATCCAGCATGTTCGGCCCAAGCGTCGGCAGGAGGCGCAGCGAGCCGCGCAATTTGCCTGTTTCATCCGAGTAAGACAGCACATAGAGCGGATTGACGTCGTCGTAATTGTCGATTTCCCAGTTGCCGCGGACCGACACATCCCATTTCAGCAAGTCGTGAAAGACACGCTTTCGCAACTGGAACATGGCGTCGATAGCGTCCGGATGTTGCTTGCCGGTGTTGCGGTTGAAAATCCTGATCATCGTTTGCTCCTGTGTATGAATGCGGAGAGCAAATGCTGTCAGGTATCGGCGGCGGGCATAACTGTCGGTAGTGACAGGTTTCTAATGCACGCCGATATGCAATGGACTCGGACGTCCGGAAGGACGTCCGAGTCCATTGCATTCACGGGAGAGAAGGGGAGCGGGAAATGATCAAAAGGCCGGGATGAGATCGCGCCGGACGGCTTGCGCGACCGCCTGGGTATTGGAAACGACGTTCAGCTTGCGCCGGGCATTGGTCATGAAGAAGCGGACGGTGCGTTCTGAAATGCCCAGGATCGTGCCGATCTCCCAATAGCTTTTACCCGCGGCGGCCCAGCTGAGCACTTCGGTTTCCCGATGGGTCAGTGTCTTGGCGCAGTCCGTAAGCTCTATTCTGCTGTCGCTTTCCAGCAGAGACGCGTGGAAAAGATTGGCGAGCAATTGGAAATCACGCAGATGGCAACGCCGGTAGGCAGGCCATTCGTCGGACGGAACATCAGCCTGGATTGCCAGGAAAGCCAGCCGCCGAGTGGGGGTCGCGAGAGGCAGGGTGATGCCGTCGAGACCAAGGCCGAGTTGTGTCGCTGCGGAAAAAAGCGGCTCGCTATCGGGATGAAGTTTGCGGGCCGTCGCCCAATCCACCGGCCTGACGCCACCCAAGGTCATGCGCAGGATCGGATCGATGCGCTGATAGCGCTTGTCAACATAGGTTGTGAGACTGCGTGCGCTGAAAGTGTGGTGCAGCCTGTGGATAACAAAACCCGCGGTCAGGATGTCGACGTCGAGATAAAGCAGATTTGCGATACTGAAAGTGCTGCGCATCAGGTCGAAAAACCGTTTTGGTTCAACGATTTCCTCGTTTTCCATAATGTCCAGCAGGTCAAAGAATGCCTGTTGGTCAGCCATGCTGCAAAACCCTGTTATTTGATGGGGGCAGCATGATAACGGTTTAAGTCTTTGTCTAGTGCAATCTTTGGTTATCCGTGTGTTTTTACAAATCTAAACTATAAGCTGTAATTAAAATCACTTTTATATTTGGATTGAGCCGGCTGTGAGCCGGCTCAATCTATACTTCTACTAGGCGGGGTATGAGGCTTCCACAACCGCCAGTGCGGCCATGTTGACGACGCCGCGCGACGTTACCGATGGCGACAGGATATGTGCAGGCAGGGCCGTTCCGAGCAAAATCGGTCCGACATGCAGGCTGTCGGTCATCGTCTTGACGACGCCCAGCGTGATGTTGGCGGCATCGAGGTTCGGGAAGACCAGCAGGTTGGCTTCACCCGCCAGTGTGCTGTTGGGCATGACGCGGCGGCGCAAGGCTT
The DNA here is from genome assembly GCF_001426665.1 of Rhizobium sp. Root1334. Lineage (GTDB taxonomy): Bacteria > Pseudomonadota > Alphaproteobacteria > Rhizobiales > Rhizobiaceae > Pararhizobium. Next base: position 84,219 of record NZ_LMEY01000012.1, read on the forward strand.
CCGAAATGGCGGAATCGCCGTGCATTTCACCGTCAGCTTCGAGATCGGGCGCGAGTTCGCGGACGATCTGCATGGCCTTGCGCATCTTGAAGGCGCTTTCCGAATCCCGCGAGCCGAAATTCGAATGCGAAACCAACGCTGCGCGCGGGGTAATGCCGAAGCGGCGAATTTCCTGGGCGGCCATCACCGTCTTCTGGGCGATTTCCTCTGCCGTCGGATCGAAGGTCACGTAGGTGTCGGTGAGGAAGGTGGCACCGCGCTGCGAGATCAGCAGGCTGAGGGCCGAGAAATCCAGCACACCCTCGCGCTTGCCGATGATCTGGGAGACAGCCCGAAGATGGGCGCTGTAGCGGCCTTCGACGCCGCAGATCAGCGCATCGGCTTCGCCGCGCCGGACGGCAAGCGCGCCGATCACGGTCTGGTTGGTACGAACGATTGTCCGGGCTGCTTCCGGAATGACGCCGAGACGGCCGACAAGCGCAAAATAGTCGTCGACATAATCGCGGAACCGCGGATCGCCTTCCGGATTGACCACTTCAAAATCGACGTCCGGCCGGATGCGCAGGCCGTAGCGCTTCAGGCGCGTCTCGATGATATTCGGACGGCCGATCAGGATCGGGCGGGCTGTGCCGTCCTCCAGCAGTACCTGGGCGGCCCGCAGGACGCGCTCGTCCTCGCCTTCGGAAAAGATCACCCGGTTTTTCTGGGCATTCTTTGCGGCGGCAAAGATCGGCTTCATGATGAAGCCGGAGCGGAAGACGAAGCGGTTCAGCTGGTCGAAATAGGCATCGAAATCGGTGATCGGCCGGTTGGCGACGCCGCTATCGGCAGCTGCCTTGGCAACAGCCGGTGCGATGCGCAGGATCAGCCGCTGGTCGAACGGCGAGGGGATCAGGTAGTCCGGGCCGAAGACCGGCGTTTCGCCGGAATAGGCGCGAGCTGCGACGTCAGACGGCTCTTCACGGGCAAGCGCTGCGATGGCGCGCACCGCCGCCATCTTCATGTCCTCATTGATCGTGCGGGCGCCGCAATCAAGCGCTCCGCGGAAGATGTAGGGGAAACACAGGACGTTGTTGACCTGGTTGGGGAAATCCGACCGGCCGGTGCAGATCATCGCGTCGGGACGGGCGGCGCGCGCCACTTCCGGCATGATCTCGGGATTGGGGTTGGCGAGCGCCATGATCAGCGGCTTTTCCGCCATCTGGACCAGCAGTTCAGGCTTCAGGACGCCTGCGGCTGAAAGCCCCAGGAAGACGTCGGCACCGGCAATGCTGTCGGCGAGGATCCGGTTGGCGCTGTCCTGCGCATAAACGGACTTCCACTCATCCATCAGCACTTCGCGGCCGAGATAAACGAGGCCTTCGAGGTCGTGCACCCAGATATTTTCACGCTTTGCACCAAGCGTCACCAGCAGATTGAGGCAGGCGAGCGCCGCAGCGCCGGCGCCTGACGTGACGATCTTGGCATTGGCAATGTCCTTGCCGGCCAGTTCCAGGCCGTTGAGGATGGCGGCGGCAACGATGATCGCGGTTCCATGCTGATCGTCATGGAAGACCGGGATATCCATCTTCTCGCGCAACCGGCGTTCAACCTCGAAACATTCGGGCGCCTTGATGTCTTCAAGATTGATGCCGCCGAAGGTCGGTTCCAGAGCCGAGATGACATTGACCATCTGGTCGATTTCGGGCGCATCGATCTCGATGTCGAAGACGTCGATGCCGGCGAATTTCTTGAACAGGACGGCCTTGCCTTCCATCACCGGCTTAGAGGCGAGTGGGCCGATATTGCCAAGACCGAGAACTGCCGTGCCATTTGAGACAACCGCGACCAGATTGGCGCGCGCGGTATAGTCGGCGGCGGTCGATGAATCGTCACGGATGGCAAGGCAGGGGGCGGCAACACCCGGAGAATAAGCGAGCGCCAGGTCGCGCTGGTTGCCGAGTGGCTTGGTCGGCTGGATCTCGAGCTTGCCGGGGCGTGGATAGCGGTGGAAGAACAGCGCCTGTTCATCAAGGTCGCCGCTTGCTGGAACCGCTGGGGTCTTGGCTTTGTCGCCGGTGCTCATATTCGTAAATCCCTACTTATTCGTCGCGGCTCTTTTTGCATGAAACGATGGCTCCGTACAGTTTGGAAACGGCCGTATACCTCCGGTTTTCAGGAACAGGTGTTTATCCAGCGTGCCGGGTGGTTCCACAGGCTGTCATTCTCCTGAAACAAGAGTCTGTTCTTGAAAGCACATAAGAGAGGCGCGATAGACCGTTGCGAGGCAGCATGACCGAGAAAGAGCAAGAACCCCGGCGTTTCAGGACCCTGTTCATTTCTGACGTTCATCTGGGATCAAAGGCCGCAAAGACCGATTATCTCCTCGATTTCCTGCGGGTGAGCGAAGCGGAGACGATCATCCTCGTCGGCGATATCATCGATGGATGGCGGTTGAAGCGCAGCTGGTACTGGCCGCAAGCCTGCAACGACGTGGTCCAAAAGCTGTTGCGCAAGGCGCGCAAGGGCAGCCGCATCATCTACATCCCCGGCAACCATGACGAGTTCATGCGTGACTTTCCGGGCGTCCATTTCGGCGGTATCGAGGTGGCCCAGCGCCATATGCACGAGGCAGCCGACGGCCGCAAATACCTGGTGCTGCATGGTGACGAATTCGATGTCGTGGTGCGCAACGCGCGCCTGCTCGCCTATCTCGGCGACTGGGCCTACGATACCGCGATCGTCATCAATATCGGACTGGCCGCCATCCGCCGCCGTCTTGGAATGCCTTATTGGTCGTTTTCTGCCTGGGCGAAGCTGCAGGTCAAGCATGCGGTGAACTTCATCGGCGAATTCCAGCGGGTGGTAGCTGACGAAGCTCGCCGGGAAAATGCCGATGGGGTCATCTGCGGTCATATCCATCACGCTGTGATGGAAGACATCGGCGGCATACGCTACATCAATACCGGCGATTGGGTGGAAAGCTGCACGGCAATTGCCGAGCATCACGATGGCACGATGGAACTGATTACCTGGCGGGAACTGAGCAACGTACCTGCGGTGCGCGAAGACACGGCCGAAGTGGAAATGTTGATGGCGCGGGCTCTTTCGCAACAGGCGGCATAATACCGCAGGGGTTGAAGAGTGTAGGGAAAACTAGCGGCTGGCGCTGCTCTTGGCTGCCGTGATAAATCATGGACGCAACTGTCAGGTCCTTCCATGATTCCGTCATCTCCGCCTCCCTTTCGCGAGGAAGCGCCGCGCTATTTCGTGCCGCGTATCGCCTTGCTCTTCTGCGCGCCGCTCGTCGTTAACGGGTTTGCCATGCCGTATTTTCCGGTCTGGCTGAGCACTCTGTCACTGAGCGATTTCGAAATCGGCATCATCCTTGCCGTGCCGATGTTCGTGCGCGTCATCACGGCACCGCTGGTCGGGTTGCTGGCGGACAGGATCGGCGAGCGGGCGGAAGTGCTGATCTGGTCGGCGGTGCTGTCCTTGCTGACGGCGCTGGCGCTGTTCGTCTCCCACAGTTTCTGGTTCGTGCTGATCATCTATGCCATCCAGGGCGGCGTCTATGCGCCCTACGTGCCAATCGTCGAGGCCATCGCGCTAACTGGTGTGCGGCGGTGGGGCTATGATTATGCCACCATGCGTGTCTGGGGCTCTGTCGCCTTTATCGGGGCGACGATGCTGGGCGGGGTGATGATCGGCCTCTATGGTGGCTCGATGGTGCTGCCGGCGATGGCTGGCGGCTTCCTGCTGATGATTGCTCTGACCTTCATCGCGCCGCGCGTCGGCAAGCCGCGCCGGCCCTCGACGCTGACGACGCTGACAGAAGCGCCGCCGAAGGCCCTGCGCAAACTCGATCTGCAACTGCTTTTGATCGGTGTGACGCTGGTCAACGGCAGCCACGCGATGCTGTTCGCCTTCTCGGCGATCTACTGGCAGCATATCGGGTTTACCGGCACCGAGATCGGTCTTCTCTGGAGCGCCGGTGTCGCTGCTGAAGTCGCGATGTTCTTCTGCGCCAAGATGATCATCCGGCGCTTCAGCCTGTGGACGATGATCTTTTCGGGCTGCGTCCTTGCGGTCGTGCGCTGGATCATCTTTCCGATGGATCTCGGCTTCGGCGGCTATTTCGCCCTGCAGTGTTTCCACGCCTTCACCTATGCCATCATGCATACGGGCATGCAGAACATTCTGGTGCAGCGGGTTCCGGAAGAGCAGGAATCCTCGGCGCAGGGGCTGTATTTCTTCTACACTGGCGTGTTCTCGGCGATCTTCACCTTCACATCCGGCTATTTCTACACCTGGTTCGGTGTTCACGGCTTCTATTCGATGTCCGTCGTTGCCTTCATTGGCTGCTGTTCCGCCTTTGCTGCGTGGCATCTTCAGCCCCAGAGGGCGGGCAGAGGCGGAAAGACCAGCGAATCGGCGTAGCGCAGGCCGGGCTCGCGGTCTCGGGCCAAAAGCAGCGGGCCGTCTAGATCGACGAAATCGGCACCTTGCGCCAGAAGCACCGCCGGTGCCATGCCGAGCGAAGTGCCGACCATGCAGCCGACCATGATCTTGAGGTTGAGCGTCCGGGCCGCGTCGCGCATGCTCAGGGCTTCGGTCAGACCGCCGGTCTTGTCGAGCTTGATGTTGACCGCATCGTAGAGGCCCGCAAGATTTGGCAGGTCTTCGGTCTTGTGGACGCTTTCATCGGCGCAGACGGGAACCGGGCGATGGACCGAGGCGAGCAGGGCGTCCTGCCCGCCGGGCAAGGGCTGTTCGATCAGGGCGACACCCGATTCGGCGCAGACATCAAAGTGATAAGTCAGATTGGCTTCGCTCCAGCCTTCATTGGCATCCAGAATGATGGCGCTGTTCGGGGCGGCTGCCCGCACCGCACGGATGCGCGAAGCGTCGTCGGGCGTTCCGACCTTGATTTTCAGCAGCGCCCGATGGGCATATTGTGCTGTCTGCGCGGCCATCGCCTCCGGTTCGCCCAGCGAAATCGTGTAGGCGGTGGTGAGCGGCGCCGGTTCGGCAAGTCCGGCCAGCGCAAAGGCGCGGCTACCGGATTTTTTCGCATCCAGATCCCAGAGCGCACAATCAACGGCGTTGCGCGCCGCACCGGCCTTCATGGTTTGCCGCAGTTTTTCGCGGTCAATGCCAGCCTCGATCTGCGGCCGGATCGTCTCGATCTCAGCGAGCACGCTGTCGATGGTCTCGCCATAGCGCCCATAGGGGACACATTCGCCCATGCCGGAGAAGGCACCGTCCGAAATTTGGCAGGTGACCACGGAGGCGGTGGTCTTGCTGCCGCGCGAAATCGTAAAGCTGCCGGCGATCGGGAAATGTTCGGCGACGGTTTTCATTTGGCGGGTCATGGCTTTCTCCTGTGGCTTCCATATCTCAGCAGCCAACCGTTTGATCCGGAAACGTTTCAATCGGTGACAGACCGGGCTCTAGCGGCTATGAGTCGCTGACGTTTTATCAAATGCAGCCATCTCCGGAAGACCAAACAGACGTGACGCGTTCCCAAGTGAAAACCGAAACCGACGTGCAGCTCGCGGAAGCTGACGATGGCAGCACCCGGGCTTATCGGTTCAGCGGCGATTGGCGCAGTGTATCCATTCATCTGGCGACGCCGAAGCTGGATGCGTTCGCAGCCAAGGGTGGCGAAGCGGGCGAGGTCGATCTGAGCGAGGTCACCGCCATGGATACGGCGGGCGCCTGGGTCATCCGGCGTTTCATGACGCAGGTCGGCAATGTGAAGCTGACAAGCGACAAGCCACGCTATCTCGAATTGATGAACGCATTGCCGGAGAAACTGCCCGAACCGGCGGCCGACAAGAAGAAATCCGGTTCGCTTTTCGTGCGCATTTTTACGCCTGTCGGCAATTCGGTCGTCTCCGCCTGGGAAGACACTGTCGCGGCCATGTTCATTCTCGGGTCCGCCGTTCGCGGCGCGCAGCTGAAGCTTGGCCGCCATAGCGGCGTGTCGCCGGCGGCGATCGTCAACCAGATCGATCGCATGGGCGTCCAGGCGGTGCCGATCATCCTTTTGATGTCGTTCCTCATCGGTGCGATCATTGCCCAGCAGGGTGCGTTCCAACTGCGCTATTTCGGCGCGGAGCTCTTCGTCGTCGATCTGGTCGGCATTCTTCAATTGCGTGAAATCGGCGTGCTCTTGACCGCGATCATGATTGCTGGCCGTTCCGGCAGTGCGATCACGGCCGAGATCGGCTCGATGAAGATGCGCGAGGAAATCGATGCACTGAAGGTAATGGGGTTGAGCCCGATCGGCGTGCTGGTGTTTCCAAGGCTGGTGGCGCTGACCGTGGCATTGCCGCTTCTGACCATCATCGCCAATTTTGCTGCCTTGAGTGGAGCCGCCGTGGTGGCCTGGAGCTATTCCGGCATTACCTTCTCCACCTTCCTCGCGCGTCTTCAGGAGGCGGTAGATTTTTCGTCCGTTCTCGCCGGTATGATCAAGGCGCCGTTCATGGCGCTGATTATCGGCGTCGTCGCTGCCGTCGAAGGCTTGAAGGTGGGTGGCAGCGCCGAATCGCTCGGCAAGCAAGTGACGCAGTCTGTGGTGAAATCGATCTTCGTGGTCATTCTTGTCGATGGCCTGTTCGCGATCTTCTATGCGGCGATCAATTTCTGATGGAAGAGGTTTTGCCGGTGAATCCGAGGGAAGACATGACAGCGGGCGGAACCGGTGAAAACGGCACGGAAGTCATCCTGTCGGTGAAGGATCTGACCGTCGGTTTTGGGTCGAACATCGTTCTCGACAAGCTGAATCTCGATATCTATCGCGGCGAAATTCTCGGTTTCGTCGGCGCGTCCGGCACCGGAAAATCCGTGCTGATGCGAACCGTGTTGCGACTGTTGCCACGCCGGTCGGGTTCGATCCAGATTCTTGGGGTCGAATATGATGCGGTCAGCGAAGAGGAGCGTATGGCGCTCGACATGCGTCTCGGTGTCTTGTTCCAGCACGGCGCGCTGTTTTCCTCTTTGACGGTCAAGGAAAACATCCAGGTGCCGATGCGGGAATATCTGAACCTGCCGCAGGAACTGATGGATGAACTGGCGCGGCTGAAGATCGACATGGTGGGACTGGCGCCGGAAGCGGCTGACAAGTTCCCTTCCGAATTGTCCGGCGGCATGATCAAGAGGGCGGCTCTGGCGCGTGCGCTGGCGCTTGATCCAGACCTCGTCTTCCTCGATGAACCAACCTCCGGGCTCGATCCGATCGGGGCGGCGGAGTTCGATAACCTGATCGCCAAACTGCGCGACACCCTGGGATTGACCGTGTATATGGTGACTCACGACCTCGACAGCCTGTTTTCGGTCTGTGACCGGATTGCAGTGCTCGGCAAGAAGAAGGTTCTGGTCGAAGGCACGATCGCGGACATGCTGGCCTGCGACGACGAGTGGGTGACGTCCTACTTCCAGGGCAAGCGTGCGCGTTCCATCGTTCGCGACGACGAAAAGTTGGTTTCCTGACAGCGCTCAGTCACTCAGCCGCTGCACGAAAAATTTGATTGAAGCAAGGAGCCGCGTTGGCGGCGTCCCCCAAGGGTACCGGTAGCAATGGAAACAAAAGCCAATTACGCCATCGTCGGGTTTTTCACGGTCGCCGTCATTTTCGCGGCTTTCGGCTTTGTCTATTGGATGTCCCAATATGGCCGCAGCGGCGAAATGGCGGAACTTGTCATCAGCATTCCGGGTTCAGCCAATGGCTTGAGCGTCGGGTCTCCGGTGCGTTTCAACGGTATTCCCGTCGGTTCGGTACGCAGCCTGGCCATCAATTCCAACGATCCACGCTATTCGGTTGCCGTGACCGAAGTGTCTGCTGATGCACCGGTGTTGAAATCGACGACGGCGACCCTGGAAATCCAGGGGTTGACCGGCGCCGCCTATATCGAACTCAGCGGCGGCAACAAGGGTGAAGAGAATATTCTGCGCAAGGCACTGGACACCGGAACGTCAGCACAACTGACCGCCGACCAATCCAGCGTTACCAGCCTTCTGGCCACCGCCGACAAGATTCTGGACCGCGCCAATGATGCGATCGGCGACATCCAGGGGTTCGTCAAGGATGTTCGCGGGCCGTTGACCAATACGATTTCCAATGCCGACCGTTTCACCAAGTCGCTGGCCGATAATTCCGAAGGAATCGATCAGTTCCTGAAGAGCGTCAGCGCGCTGTCGACTTCGATCACAGCTGCGGCCGGTAAGCTTGATTCGACGCTGTCCGCGGCAGATATTCTGGTGAAATCGGTCGATCCGAAGAAGATCGACCATATCGTCAGCAATGTCGAAAAGATGAGTAATGACTTGAGTGCTGCGTCCACGGGCGTGGCCGATACAATTGCCTCGTTCAAGAAGACGGCGGAAACCTATGAGCGGTTCGGTGAAAAAGCAACGGCTTCTCTCGACCGAGTCGATACGTTGATCGCTTCCATCGACCCGCAAAAGGTGACCGGCGTCGTCAATGACGTTTCTGCCGCTAGCGCCGATGCTCGCAAGGCGGTTGCTTCGGTTGCCGATTTCGCCGAGCGGATCAAGGGCCGCCAGAATGATATCGATCAGACCATCACCGACGTCACCCAGATGGCCAGCAAGCTGAATGCCGCGTCCAGCCGCGTCGACGGGATTCTCGTCAAGCTCGACGGTTTCCTCGGCGATGCCGATGCGCCGTCCCTGTCGGCTGATGCCCGCGCGACGCTCGAATCCTTCCGCAAGGTTGCCGACAACCTGAATGCCCAGATAGGCCCGATCGCCGAAAACCTGAAGCGCTTCTCCGGCTCGGGCCTGCGTGATATCGAGGCTTTGGTCAGCGATACGCGCCGGACGGTCAATACGCTTGATACGACGATCTCGACCTTCGACAAGGATCCACAGCGGCTGTTGTTCGGTGGAGAAACGGTCAAACAGTATGACGGACGCACGCGCCGCTAAATCAAAGCTGCGGCGCGGTTAGCCGAAGCAGGAATTGCTGCTGCCGGTGCTGGCGAATCGGGTATTGCTTCCATTGGCATGATGTTTGCGTGGCAAGGCTGCAAGCCTGGGCGGTTTTTTGCCGTGTCTGCGCTGGCGTGACTGCTTTTTTGGCTTGTTTTGACCGGGTCAGCCTCTACGTTGCTGCTGATTGGCGAAGGATAGTGTTTGAAATGAATTTTCCCGGTGTGTCGTTTGGTCGAAAGGCAGGTTTGGTCCGGGCCTGTTTTGCATTCCTTCTCCTCGCCGCGCTTTCCGCCTGCGCCGGCAAGGCCAACAACGACACCTATAGCCTGTCAACGTCGCCTGTTATCGAAGGTCCGTCGTCAAGCCGCAAGCAAATCCTTGTTCCAGAGCCGACCGCGCTGAAAGCGCTCGACAGCGATCAGGTGGTGATCCGGCTATCAGGTTCGGAAATCCAGTATCTCGCCAAATCGCAATGGAGCGACCGCCTGCCGAAGATGGTGCAGGCAAAGCTTGTCCAGGCTTTCGAGAACACTGGCAAGATCGGTGGCGTCGGAAAGCCGGGCGAGGGGCTTGCTATCGACTACCAGGTGATCACCGAAATCCGGTCTTTCGAAATATCGACAGCAGGTGCGGATACCGCCGTTGTCGAGATTTTCGCCAAAATCCTCAACGACCGCAACGGCACCGTCGGCGCGCAGAAGGCGTTCCGCGCGACTGTTCCTGTTCGTGGTAGCGGAGCGCCGGCATTTGTCGCTGCCCTTGATGGCGCATTTGCGCAGGTTGCCGGCGAAATCGTCGGCTGGACGCTGAAGGCGATCTGATCAGGCAACCGCGATCCGGTTGACGATTTCGGCCACGCCTTCGACCGTTCGCGCCGCTTCTTCCGCGCGCTCGGCTTCCTCGATGCTGGCGACAGCGCCGCTCAGCACAATTGTATTTCCTTTCGAGACCACCACAACATCCGAGGCATCGAGCCCGTCCACCGTGGCCAGGCAATTGGCGACCCGTGTTTCGAGGTCTGCCTGATCTCCCTCGAAAAATTCCTCCGGGGTTTTTCCGAAAAAAGTGCGCTCCTTGAAAACCATGGCTGCGTTCTCCGATCCGTCTACTGGCCGATAACGCAGCGGAAACGCTTTTGTTCAGCTCTGTTCCATTCGAAACAGCGCGGATAAGCGGTGCGTGAGATCGTTGGGTCACTGGATGAGACGAACTCATCAGGAGCCAACAGAGGGAACATCAATATGCGCAAGCTCATCATCTCCGCCGCCGTCGCAGTCCTCGCCGCCGTCTCGTTTGCCGCACCGTCGCAGGCCGGCGGCCATCACGGCCATCATCACGGCGGTTTTTCAATCGGCTTCTACAACACCGGCTATTATGGCGGTGGTGGCTATTACGGCGGCGGTTATTACGAACCGTCCTGCTACATCAAGAAGGTGAAGCGCTGGGACAAGTGGGGCAACCTGCATATCCGCCGCATCAAGATCTGCGACTGACACCCACGCACCAGACACAAAAAATCCGGCCGTTTACGCGGCCGGATTTTTGTTTGTGCAGGGATATTGCTCTCAGGGCCAGCGGACCACGGGCGGCAGCGACGACAGGATCGAATCGACGTTTCCGCCGGTTTTCAGGCCAAAGATCGTGCCGCGGTCGTAGAGCAGGTTGAACTCGACGTAGCGGCCGCGGCGGACCAGCTGTTCGTCGCGGTCTTCCTCGGTCCAGGGTTTGTTGAAATTGGCGCGCACGATCTTTGGATAGATCAGGCTGAACGCCTTGCCGACGTCCTGGGTGAAGGCCAAGTCAGCCTCCCAGCCGCCCTTTTCCTCGTCAGAATGCAGCCAATCGTAAAAGATACCACCGGTGCCGCGTGGTTCGTTACGGTGCTTCAGGAAGAAATACTCGTCGCACCATTGCTTGAAGCGGGTGTGGTCGGCAACCGGGTGCCGCTTGCACGCAATCTCCATGCCCTTGTGGAACAGCATCGTATCCGGATCGGTCTGTGTCCGGCGGCTGTCGAGCACAGGTGTCAGGTCCGCACCGCCGCCGAACCAGTGGCTAGTGGTGACGACCATGCGGGTATTCATATGCACGGCCGGGACGTTCGGATTGACCGGGTGGGCGATCAGCGAGATGCCGGAGGCCCAGAAGGTGGGGTCCTGTTCGGCACCGGGAATCTGGCTGCGGAATTCCGGCGAGAATTCGCCGTAGACGGTCGACGTATGGACGCCGACCTTTTCGAAGACGCGGCCTTCCATCATCGACATGCGGCCGCCGCCGCCCGCACCCTGGTCGCGCACCCAGTCCTTGCCGATAAAACGGCCTGGCTCGCGATCGGAGAGCGGGCCGGTCAACTCGTCCTCGATGGTTTCGAACGCGGTGCAGATGGTATCGCGCAAGGATTGGAACCAGGCGGTGGCTCTGGCTTTCTTGTCTTCGATATCCGCGGGCAATCCCTGCGGCAGGTTGGGTCGTTCCATGAAAGTAATCCTGTTTGGCGGAGCCTGAAGCGGCAAAGAGCGCGCCGATTCGCATATTGTCCGACAGTTCATATTTTTGCCACGGCTGCAACGGCGCAGAGATAAGCGGGGCAGTCTGCCGCAGATGCCCCTGTTGTGATTCCGACTCGCAAAAGCAGGAATATCTCCCTATCTTGATCATAGAGGCTCGACTGGTGAAAGGTGAGCTCATGGCAAGGATCCCGGCAGGCCCGCCGCTCGACGGCCTGAAACGTCAGATCGACCGGCATCGCAGCGGCAATCCGCGCGGAAATGACGGGCTGTTTGTCCGCGAGACATTCAGGCTCGATCGCACCGATGCGCGCCAGAAGGCGCAGGAATGGTTCGATGCCTGGCCGAAGGCCGCCTATTGGACCGAAGTGGAGAGCTGGCGCCAACTCGATGGCGGCCAGATCGAATTCACTATGCGGCGTCTGCCGAGTGCCGATTGACGTCTCAGTCTGGTGATCCCTTGATGCAGGCCGCCGCTTCGTCCTGCTCCTCGCCTGCATGCTCGATGAGATAGGCGCCGGTACCTTTTTCAGACAGTTCGTCATAGGGGTTGCGCAGCGGACAGTCGCGCATCGACAGGCAGCCGCAACCGATGCAGGACGTCAGCTGGTCGCGTAACGCGGTGAGCTTGGCGATGCGCTCGTTCAGATCGGTCTTCCAATGTTGCGATAGGTGCTCCCAGTCGCTCGCCAGCAATTGCCGGTCGTTCGGCAGGGCGGAAAGCTCCTTTTGAATGTCTGCCAACGGAATACCGGTGCGTTGGGCGATCTTGATGACGGCGATGCGGCGTAGGACGCTGCGGGGATAGCGGCGCTGGTTTCCCCGGCTGCGCATGCTCTGAATCAAACCTTTGGCCTCATAGAAATGCAGCGTCGAAACGGCGACGCCGCTGCGTGTGGCGACCTCTCCCACAGTCAGTTCGCGGCGCGGCAGATCGGTACGATTTTTTTCCGGCATGTCTATTGACCTCAACTTTAGTTGAGGTTCTATACCATGTGCTCCATCGCATCTACAACGGAGCTTTCGCAGACATGAACGAGAAAATGACCATCGCCGTCGTCTATGGCAGTGCACGGCAAGGCCGCTTCTGCGACACGGTCGTCAACTGGACCTTGACGGAATTGTGGGCCGAAAGCGGTTTTCGCATCACGCTCATCGACCCTCTTGAGCTCAAGGGAACGGCCGGGGATGCGGCGCTGAACGCCGAAGCGCTCGAGGAAAAGATCGCCGAGGCCGATGCGTTCATCATTGTCACGCCGGAATACAATCACGGCTATCCGGCTCCGCTCAAGGAGTTGATCGACAGTTGCTATGAGCCCTGGCACGCAAAGCCGGTCGGTTTCATTTCCTATGGTGGCGTCTCGGGTGGGCTGCGGGCCGTCGAGCAGTTGCGCCAGGTCTTTGCCGAATTGCATACGGTCACCATCCGCGACACGGTCAGTTTTTCCAATGTCTGGGCGCAGTTTGATTCGGCCGGCAATCCCTTCAAGGCGGCGGAAGCCAAGGCCGGACTGATGGTGATGCTGCGGCGGCTGAAATGGTGGGCGAGGGCGCTGAAGACTGCCCGGGCCGAAAACACCTATAGCGGAGTGGCGGCGTGATGTCAGGCCGGCAAGTCTAACCGTTGACCTGCCGGATCGCTTCACCGGCGATCATTGCCACCGACATGGCGACATTCAGCGACCGCTGCCCCTCGACCATCGGCACGATAATGCGTCCATCGGCCTTGTCGTGAACGTGATCCGGTACGCCTGCGCTTTCGCGGCCGAAAAGCAGGGTATCGTTCGGCTGGAACGCAAAGCGGGTGTAGCGCTCGGCGGCCTTGGTGGAGGCGAGCACCAATCGACGGCCCTGCGCGAGCCTCTCAGCTTCGAACCGCTCCCAGTTGACGTGGCGTGTCAGCGTAACCGCGGCGATATAGTCCATGCCGGCGCGCTTGAGGTTCTTGTCCGAGAGATCAAAGCCCGCGGGCTCGATGATATCGACGGCTAGTCCCAGGCATGCGGCAAGGCGCAGGATCGTCCCGGTATTGCCGGGAATATCGGGCTGGTAAAGGGCGATGCGGAGCGAATGTGGCGACATATCAACAAGTCTTATGGGGTTCATCAATGGCCGTAATCAATCTGTGCCGTAATGGCAACAGAATCCTGATTGAGACAAAAATGACGAAAAAAACGCCAGCGGCAATCTGGCGTACAGGCGCAAATCACTCTATGTCTTGCTGCATCTGCAACGCGAACCATAGGAGGCTTACATGGATATTCGAATGACCAACAGCCTCCAGGCTGTGCCTCCAGTCCTCTTGGACTGACCGGTTTCGCGCTTTTCCTTTTTTGCACTATTGCGCACGACCGCCCGCTTTCCGGACGAACACGTCTCGTGTGCAAGATTGAGCTGTTTTCCGGTTTTTAATTTCTGATCGATGAATGCGGGTCTTCCCGCCTTCCTTCACTGGATTCCTGAAGGAGCTTATAATGTTCGGCTGGTTTGAATCCCGCCTCAATCCCTATCCCGTCGAGGAGCCTACGGTTCCGCCTCAGGGGCTATTTGCATTCTGCTGGCACTATACCAAGCCGGCGGCCCCCTGGTTGCTGACCATGTCGGTTTGCACCATGCTGATCGCGATCGGCGAAGTGGCGCTGTTCCAGTTTCTCGGCAATGTCGTCGATTGGTTGTCATCGGCCAAGCAGGATACGTTCCTGCAAAGCGAAGGCACCAAACTGATCTGGATGGGCGCGCTCATCCTGATCGGCCTGCCGACGGTTGTCGCCATCGATTCCGTCATCATGCACCAGATTCTGCTCGGCAATTATCCGATGATCGCGCGCTGGCAGATGCATCGTTATCTGCTGCGGCAGGGCATGACCTTCTTTGCCAACGAGTTTGCCGGCCGTGTCGCCACCAAGGTGATGCAGACGTCGCTTGCCGTGCGCGAAACGGTGATGAAGATCCTCGACGTCTTCGTTTATGTCGTTGCCTATTTCATCTCAATGCTTGTTGTCGTTGCGGCGGCCGACTGGCGGCTGCTTGCGCCTCTGGTCATCTGGATCATCATCTACGTCTGCATCGTCACGTACTTCGTGCCGCGCCTGCGCAAGATCTCCAAGGATCAGGCGGATGCGCGCTCGATGATGACCGGCCGCGTCGTCGACAGCTATACCAATATCGCCACCGTCAAGCTGTTCTCGCATGCCGGCCGCGAAGAGGTGTATGCCAAAGAAAGCATGGATGCGTTCCTGCAGACTGTACATCGGCAGATGCGCAAGGTGACGCTGTTCCACGTTCTCGTCTATACGAACAACTGCATCGCGCTGTTTGCGATCTCGGCGCTTGGCATCTATTTTTGGATGACCAGCGGCATGTCGGTCGGCTCGATCGCCATTGCCGTGTCGCTCGCCATGCGTATCAACGGCATGTCGCAGTGGATCATGTGGGAAGTCTCGGCGCTGTTTGAAAACATCGGCACCGTCTATGATGGCATGAGCATGATGACCAAGGCGCATGACATCGTCGACAATGACGATGCCAAAGTGCTGAAGGCGCCGCAGGGGGCCATCGCGTTCGAAAACATCGGTTTCCACTACGGCAAGAACAAGGGCGTGATCGAAAACCTCTCGCTCGCTATCAAGCCGGGTGAGAAGATCGGTCTGGTCGGACGCTCAGGCGCCGGCAAGACGACGCTGATGAACGTGCTGTTACGCTTCTACGATCTTGAATCCGGCACGATCCGCATCGACGGGCAGGACATTTCCAAGGCAACGCAGGACAGCCTGCGCGCGCAGATCGGCGTGGTGACGCAGGATACGTCGCTGCTGCACCGGTCCATCCGTGACAACATTGCCTATGGTCATCCGGAAGCCGACGATGCAGCCATCATCGCCGCCGCCAAGCGGGCCAATGCCTGGGACTTCATCGAGTTGCTCGAGGATAACCAGGGCCGCAGGGGGCTCGATGCGCAGGTCGGCGAACGCGGCGTCAAGCTCTCGGGCGGCCAGCGCCAGCGGATCGCGATTGCTCGTGTCTTCCTGAAGGACGCGCCGATCCTGATCCTCGATGAGGCGACCTCGGCGCTCGATTCGGAAGTGGAAGCCGCGATCCAGGAAAACCTGTTTGCCCTGATGAAGGGCAAGACGGTGATCGCGATCGCTCACCGCCTGTCGACGCTGACGGAGATGGACCGGCTGGTCATTCTTGAGGCCGGCAAGATCGTCGAGACCGGCAGCCATGCCGAGCTGGTCAGCCATAGCGGTCTTTATGCCGATCTCTGGTCGCGGCAGTCCGGTGGCTTCCTCGCCGAGGATGGGGATGCGGCAAACCAGAAGGAGGAGGCGGCCGAATAGGCCGCCTTCGAACTTTCCACATGGTATCTCCCGGAACGATCGGCGTGAGCGATATCGGTTTTGAATTTGACATCCTGATCCAGGGTGAGCGAACGGAGGCTTTCGATGCCTTCGCCGCTGCCAATCCGGACTGGGGATGCCGCTACGGAAAGAACGGCGGGTTCCTCGCCGAACCGCCGCAACTGGCCACCGGCGAGCCGTGTGCGCGTACGTATGTGGCGCTGCATGTCGATGCCTATGCGGCCCAGATTTCGGCACTGCGGGCTCTCGGACATGGCCACGCTATTCGCATCGCTGTGTATTTTGACAGTATGACGGTGCCGCCCTTGTGCCTTGGCCTCAAACCCTCGACCATGGCGCTGGTTTCAGCGCTTGGCTATGAAGTCGAATTTTGCCTTTATCCTTGTGCAGACCACGATGACGACGGAAAATCAGACCTCAATCCCACCTTGGGAACATGACGGATTTGTAATCGAAATCACCGGCGCCTGCGGCCGATTAGCGATTGCCGTACGCGCGAAACCGCCTATATCGGACATATGTTCTTGCGCGCCCTGTTTGCCACTTTCGAAAACTGGATACAGCCTTTCGCAGCGCGCGACAGCCTGCAGCCGCCTGAACGGCTGATCCCGTATATCTGGTTCTATATCAGGCAGGCCAAGGCACCGTTCATTGCCATGCTGGTTCTCGGCGGCATGACGGCGGCGATCGAGGCGACACTGTTCTGGTTCGTCGGCCGCGTCGTCGATATTCTTGCAACCGTCAAACCTGGCGACGGCTGGAGCGGGCTGCTTGCGGCACACGGCACCGAGCTGTTCGGCATGCTCGTCCTGATCGGTGTCGTCCGCTTCGTCGTATCGCTGCTGATGTCCCTGGTCGATCAGCAGGTGATCACGCCGGGTTTCTACAATCTGGTGCGCTGGCAGTCCTATTTGCATGTGTCGCGGCAATCGTTGTCTTTCTTCCAGAACGATTTTTCCGGCCGCATCGTCACCAAGGTCTGGTCGGGCGGGCAGGCGGTCGGCGATGTCGTCACGTCATTGATGGAAAGCGTCTGGTTCGTCGGCATCTATTCGGTCTCGACACTGGTGCTGGTTGGTCAACTTGACCTGTCGCTCGCGGTTGTCGTGTTCTTCTGGCTGGTCGGCTTTGGCTTCCTTGCCCGCTATTTCGTGCCGCGTATCCGTCAGCACTCCAAGGAGACGGCCGAAGCGTCCTCGATGCTCAGCGGCCGTATGGTCGACGCCTACAGCAACATGCAGACGCTCAAACTGTTTGCCCGCGACGAGGAAAACGACCGCTACATGCGGCAGGGCTTCGATATCTTCCAAGATACGATCATCCGCTTCACCCGGTTCATTACCGGCGTGCGTGCCTCGATGGCGCTTCTGTCGGGGATCATGATCGTTACCATGGCGGCGATGAGCATCGACCTGTGGCTGTCCGGCGCGATCAGCTCGGGTGCCGTCGCGTTCACAATGGCGCTGATCCTACGGCTGAATTTTCTGTTGAGCCGGATGATGGTGCAGTTCAACGGCATCATGCGCAATATCGGCACGATCCAGAACGCCGCCGAAATGATTTCCCAGCCGGTGCAGCTTGTCGATCAGCCGGATGCGCCAAGCCTCGTCGTCAACAGCCCGGCGATCCGTTTTGACAATATCCGGTTCCATTACGGCAAAGGGCAGGGCGTCATCGATAACCTGTCGCTGACCGTCAAGCCGGGTGAAAAAATCGGTATTGTCGGCCGCTCAGGGGCTGGCAAGACGACACTCGTCAATCTGCTTCTACGCTTTTACGACCTGGAAGCCGGCCGTATTCTGATCGATGGGCAGGACATCTCGATGGTGCGGCAGGAAACGCTTCGCATGCAGATCGGTGTCGTCAGCCAGGATACATCGCTGCTGCATCGATCGATCCGAGACAATATCCTCTTCGGCCGTCCGGATGCCGACGAACACGGCCTGCGCGAGGCGGCCGAAAAGGCCGAAGCTCTGGATTTCATTGAGAGATTGCAAGACCAGCGCGGCCGCTGGGGATTTGACGCCCATGTCGGCGAGCGCGGCGTCAAGCTGTCGGGCGGACAGCGGCAGCGCGTGGCGATTGCGCGGGTGATGCTGAAGGATGCGCCGATCCTGGTGCTTGATGAAGCGACCTCGGCACTCGATTCGGAGGTCGAGGCTGCCATCCAGTCCAATCTTGACCGTTTGATGCATGGCAAGACCGTGCTGGCGATCGCCCACCGGCTCTCCACCATCGCCGCACTCGACCGCCTGATAGTCATGGATCAGGGCCGGATCGTCGAAGACGGTACCCATGAGCAGCTCATCGCGGCAGGCGGTCTCTATGCCGATCTCTGGCTGCGGCAATCCGGCGGATTTCTCGCCCGCGAGGCTGCGGCCGAATAACGCACCCAGGTGTCGCCAGACGGCCTTGTGATGCCGTGTTTTGATCATGCCGGGCGGCGAAAAGCGGTTTGCGAACATTGGCTTCGGTTTTCCCGCGACAATGTGGCTCACCTCTTGCGCTCAAGGCTAGACATCCCCAACGATCAAGCATAGAACGCGCCGGAATGCCGGGGGAATCTGCCGTTTTTTGGGATGGGCAAGGTTTGCCCGGTTTTGGTGCATGAGCGCGGAAGGCGAAAGTTTTCTTCGAATCGTGCATAGAGGCTTATTGATTTGGCGCTGTTCTTTCGCTCAAGTGTCAGCACGGGGCGCGGATCGACGCCGGGGACAGTGCGGTTTCCGCATACATTGCGTGAGAGGATGGTTTAGCCGTGAGCGAACACGAGATATCAAGCGAAACCTCGGGCGAGCCCACTCGCCGCGATTTCCTGTACTTGACCACCGGCATGGCCGGTGCGGTCGGTGCGGCAGCCGTTGCATGGCCGTTCATCGACCAGATGCGCCCTGACGCCTCGACCTTGGCACTCGCTTCGATCGAAGTCGATGTTGCCAGCCTTCAGCCGGGGATGTCGCTGACGGTGAAATGGCGCGGCAAGCCGGTGTTCATCCGCAACCGTACCGACAAGGAAGTCGAGGAAGCCAATGCTGTTGCGCTGGCCGACCTGAAAGACCCGGTTGCGCGCAATGCCAACCTCCCGGCCGATGCGACTGCGACAGACCTTGATCGCTCCGCCGGCAAGGAAAAAGAAAACTGGATCGTCATGATCGGCTCCTGCACGCATCTCGGTTGCGTTCCGCTCGGCCAGGCTGGCGATTTTGGCGGCTGGTTCTGTCCCTGCCATGGCTCTCACTACGATACGGCCGGCCGTATCCGTAAGGGCCCGGCACCGCAGAACCTCGCCGTACCGACCTTTGCGTTCGCTACCGACACAGTCATCAAGATCGGTTGAGGGGAATACTGATTATGAGTGGTGATCATTCAACCTATACGCCGACGTCCGGTATCGAGAAATGGGTGGATTCGCGCCTGCCGCTGCCGCGGCTCGTGCATGACAGCTTCGTTTCCTATCCGGTTCCGCGCAATCTGAACTACGCCTACACATTCGGCGCCATGCTTTCGGTCATGCTGATCATCCAGATCCTGACCGGCGTTGTTCTCGCCATGCATTATGCCGCAGAAACGACGGTTGCCTTCAACTCCGTCGAAAAGATCATGCGTGACGTCAATCAGGGTTGGCTCTTGCGCTACATGCATGCCAACGGTGCGTCGTTCTTCTTCATCGCCGTATATCTGCATATCGGCCGTGGTCTCTATTACGGCTCGTACAAGGCTCCGCGCGAAATCCTCTGGATCCTCGGCGTTGTCATCTACCTTCTGATGATGGCTGCCGGCTTCATGGGCTACGTTCTGCCCTGGGGTCAGATGTCCTTCTGGGGCGCCACGGTTATCACCGGCTTCTTCTCGGCCTTCCCGCTTGTCGGCGAATGGATCCAGCAGTTCCTGCTCGGTGGCTTTGCCGTCGATAATCCGACGCTCAACCGCTTCTTTGCGCTGCATTACCTCTTGCCGTTCATGATCGCCGGTGTCGTTGTCCTGCATATCTGGGCGCTGCATGTCGTTGGCCAGACGAACCCGACCGGTGTCGAAGTCAAGACCAAGACGGACACGGTTGCCTTCACGCCTTATGCGACCCTCAAGGACGCACTCGGTGTATCCGTGTTCCTGCTGTTCTACGCCTGGTTCGTCTTCTACATGCCGAACTTCCTCGGCCACCCAGACAACTACATTCCGGCTAACGCGTTGAAGACCCCGGCTCACATCGTCCCTGAATGGTACTACCTGCCGTTCTACGCGATGCTGCGCGCCATCACCTTCAATGTCGGCCCGATCGACTCCAAGCTTGGTGGCGTTCTGGTGATGTTCGGTGCGATCATCATCTTGTTCTTCCTGCCCTGGCTCGATACGTCGAAGGTTCGCTCCGCCGTCTACCGTCCCTGGTACAAGCTGTTCTTCTGGCTCTTCGTGATCAATGCCATCCTGCTCGGCTGGTTGGGTTCGCGCCCTGCTGAAGGTCTCTATGTCGTGATGTCGCAGCTCGGCACTCTCTACTACTTCGGCTTCTTCCTCGTCATTATGCCGGTTCTCGGCCTGATCGAGACACCGAAGCGCATCCCGAATTCCATTACCGAGGCGGTTCTGGAAAAACAGGCTGCGAAGAAAAAGCCTGTTGCTGCGTGATGTCTGCGAAGATCAAGGAACCCAAAACAATGAAAAAGCTTGTTACAGGCATTCTTTCGCTCGCAGTCGTCGCCGGACTTGGTGCAGGCATGGTGTTCGCCGCTGAAACGGGTGAAGCCAAGCCTGCTGGTGCTGCCGCCGAGGAAGAGCACGCTGGCGCTACGCCACATTACCCGATCCACAAGCCGGAGCAGGAAAAGTGGTCTTTTGCCGGACCGTTCGGCCACTATGACAAGGGCCAGCTGCAGCGCGGCCTGAAGGTCTACACCGAAGTCTGTTCCGCCTGCCACTCGATGAACCTTGTGTCCTTCCGTACGCTGGAAGGCCTCGGCTATTCGCCGGCCCAGGTGAAGACCTTTGCCGCCAACTACGAAGTCCAGGACGGCCCGAACGCCGATGGCGAGATGTATACCCGCAAGGCCGTGCCTTCGGACCATTTCCCGTCGCCGTTCCCGAACGCCGAGGCAGCTGCCGCGGCCAACAACGGTGCGGCTCCGCCGGACTTCTCGTTGATCGCCAAGGCACGCGGCATCGAGCGCGGCTTTCCGACGTTCATCTTCGACATGTTCACCCAGTATCAGGAAGGTGGCCCGGATTACATCCATGCGCTGCTGACCGGCTACCAGGACGCGCCGAAGGGGGTCGAGATTTCCGAAGGCACGCACTATAACCCATACTTCGCCAACGCCGCAGCGCTCGCCATGGCGAAGCCGATCTCCGACGATCAAGTCACCTATGACGATGGTTCGCCGCAGACGGTCGAGCAGTATTCGCGCGACATTTCCGCATTCCTGATGTGGGCTGCCGAGCCCCACCTGGAAGCGCGCAAGCGTACCGGTTTCATGGTCATGGTGTTCCTGCTGATCTTCACCGGCTTGATCTACCTGACGAAGAAGTCGGTCTACGCCAACAAGGAACATTGATCGGCGGCCGGTCATCCGGCACTGCATCGAAAGGCCCGGTTCACTCGATGAACCGGGCCTTTTCTTTTTGGTTGCGGGTTTGCATTGCAGGTTGCAAAGACGGGCAGCGGCGATAGTGTGGCGGCCATATCCGATGCAGGAGGTTTTGGTGCGACTGTTCCGTTTCGCTTCCTGGCTCGCCGCCACGGCAGGATTCCTTGCATCACCGCTTGCGGCCGCTGATTTCGACCAGCAGCGTTTCCTGGATGAAAAGGAGTGGCGGGTGATCGTCAGCCCCTATGTCTGGGCCGCATCGCTCACGGGCAATGCTTCGCTCGCCGGTTTCGACACCGATGTCGATGTTCCATTCTCCGACACATTCAATCACCTCGATTTAGCCTTCATGGGCAATGTGGAGGTGACCAACGGCACGTGGGGTGCATTCATCGATCTCCAGCACGTGAAGACGAGCCAGGGCGAGGAGCTCCAGTCGCAACAGCTGGATCTCGGCATAACCATGAACACCGTCGAAGGTGGCATCTATTACCGCGCTTACGAGGCGGCGCTTGGCGGTGATACGGCGTTCGGCCAGCCGCGGCGTCTATCGGTCGAACCGCTGATCGGTGTGCGCTGGAGCCAGCTCAAGGGAACGGTCGAGGCGCTTGGACGAAAAGTGGAAAAGCAGTCGGACTGGTGGGATCCGTTCGTCGGGTTGAGGGTCAATATCGATCTGAGCGACCGCTGGAACCTGTTTACCGAAGCAGATATCGGTGGTTTCGATGTCGGATCGAAATTTACCGTCAATGCCCAGAGCTATCTCGGCTACCGGACAATGATGCTCGGTCAGCCGACCATCCTGCGCGCCGGCTATCGCGTGCTTTATCAGGATTACGAAACCAACGATTTCACCGGTAATCATTTCCGCTGGAATGTTACCCAGCATGGACCCGTGGTCGGTCTTTCCATGCAGTTCTAGTTTTTTATAACGATCGGAGATGATCATGATCGATGGACGTTCAACGTTGATTACCACTATCCTGTCTGCCGTTCTAGCTGGTACGCTTGCAATGGCGCCCGTCGCCGAAGCCTGCACGCGGCTTGTCTACCTGGGGCCGGAAGGCAATATCATTACGGCGCGTTCCATGGACTGGAAGAGCGACGTTGCCACCAATCTCTGGATTTTGCCGCGCGGTATCGAACGAAGCGGGCAGGCCGGTGAAAACTCGATCAAATGGAAGGCGAAATACGGCAGCGTGGTTGCGACCGGCTATGATATTTCGACAACCGATGGCGTCAACGATGCGGGGCTGATGGCCAATGTTCTTTGGCTGGTCGAATCGGAATATCCCAAGTTCGACGGCCAGAGCAAACCCGGCTTGACGATTGCCGCCTGGGCACAGTACGCGCTTGATAATTTCGCCACCGTGGCCGAGGCCGTCGAGGCACTTGAGCGCGAGCCTTTTATGATTGTAACCGACAATGTGCCCGGGGAAAACCGGCTGACGACGCTGCATCTGTCGCTGTCGGACGCGACAGGCGACAGCGCCATCATCGAGTACATCAAGGGCAAACAGGTCATCCACCATGACCGTAAGTATCAGGTGATGACAAACTCTCCGACGTTTGACGAGCAACTTGCGCTGAATGCCTACTGGAAAAAGATCGGCGGCACCGTGATGCTGCCCGGAACCAACCGCGCGGCGGACCGGTTTGCGCGTGCTTCCTTCTATGTCGATGCCATTCCCAAGGAGGAGGACGCAAACCGGGCGCTCGCCAGCGTCTTCAGCGTCATCCGCAACGTCTCGGTCCCCTATGGTCTGAATACTCCAGAGGAGCCGAATATCTCCTCGACCCGTTGGCGTACTGTCGTCGATCACAAGCGCAAACTCTACTTCTTCGAATCTGCGCTGACGCCCAATACCTTCTGGGTCGATCTCAAAACCATCGATTTTTCTGCCGAGACTGGCAAGGTCAAGAAACTCGACCTTGGCGAAAACCAGGATCACACCTATTCGGGCGACGCGACCCCTTCGTTCAAGGACGCCAAACTGTTCCAGTTTCTCGGCCTCTGACCACGATAAACTCGCTGCATCAGCTTAAGGTCACAAACGCAAAACGCCTTCAGGTTATCAGCCTGAAGGCGTTTTTATTTTGGCTTTTACGGCCCGGTACCCGGGCTTAGCTGAAGCGTCCGGCGGCGTGTGCCAGCATCGTGTAGACCTTGCCGGTATCCGACGTGAGGTAGGTCTGGGTCATTACCTTGTCGCGGTCATTGCGGGCGACGTCGCCGAGCAGCTTTTCGAAGTCGGCGATGTAGCGGTCGACTGCCGTGCGGAACTCCGGCTCGCGATCGTACTTGCGCTTGATCTCGTCGAAGGTCTGCTGGCCCTTCAGCGTGTACAGGCGGCGTGTGAACACGTCGCGCTCGCCGCGCTGGTAGCGGCGCCACAGATCGACCGAGGCATCGTGGTCGATTGCGCGGGCGATGTCGACCGACAGCGAATTCAGCGATTCCATCACGTGGCGCGGGTTGCGGGTGTCGCCAGATCTGGTTGCGGCTGCAGGCTGCGCTTCGGCGGCACGCTGCTGGACTGGTGCTGCGGTTGCAGGCTCCTCTTCGCGCGAGGCGCCGCGCAGCAGGTCACGCATCCAGCCGCTGCCTTCTTCGGTCCGCTGACGGGTGGCCGCCTGTGGCTCGGGCTGACGGGCAACCGGCTGCTGGACGGCAGGCTGCTGGGCGGCGGGACGCGGCTGCTCGATGCCGAGGCTACCGCGAAGGGCAGGCTCCGGGCGGCGTTGCTCGACGGCAGGCTGCTGGGTGACGGCGCGGACCGGGGCGGGCGCCACGGCCTGTTGAACCGCCTGCTGCGCCGCTGTCTGCTGACGGACGACTGGTTGGGCGATCTCGAGCTGGCCGGAAGACTTGCCGATGATGTCGGAAAGCTCCTGCAAGGCCTTGATCTGCTCGGCGACCGCACGGCGCATGACCGAGGCATTTTCCTTGGCTTCTTCCGGCAGGTCGAAGGCACCGCGCTTCAGTTCTTCGCGGGTCATGTCGAGTTCCTTGCGGATCTCGTGGGCCGAGCGGCGGATCTCGTCGGTGGCGCCGCTGAAGCGGCTGACCGCTTCTTCGACGGCCTGGCGGATGGCTGCACCCATGTGCTCGGCTGTACCGTCGGACTTCTTGCTGGTTTCGGTCATCAGGCGGTCGATGTCCGACAGCGAGGCGCCGACACTGCCACGCAGACGCGAAGCCACTTCCTTGGAGCGTTCCTCGGCGCGGACGAAGGCACCTTCGACGGAGAGGCTGGCGTCTTCACCAGCCTTGGTAACGGCGGCGCGCATGGCTTCGCTGGCCGACGCGGCGCGGGCTTCGGCTTCCGACAGCGTCTTGCTGACATTGGCGAAGGACGACTGGACGCCGGCACGCAGGTTGCTGGCGATCTCGTTGGAGCGTTCTTCTGCCCGCACGAACACCGATTCCACCGACATGCTGGCTTCGTCGCCGGCCTTGACGACGGCATTGCGCATGGCTTCTGCTGCCGATGCGGCGCGCTGTTCGGCTTCGCTCAGAATGCGGCCGACATCGCTGAAGGACGACTGGATGCCCGAGCGCAGGTTGCCTGCGACCTGGGCCGAGCGGTCTTCGGCGCGCTGGAAGGCGCCATCGACGAAGCCTTCAAGCGCGTGCATGGTCTTTTCGATTTCTTCCGAGCGGCTGACGAGGCCGATGGAGAGCGTGCGCAGCGCATCCTGGCGTTCTTCCAGCGTGCTGACCAGATTGGACTGGGCGGCAGCGAGAAGGTCGGATGCCTGGCCGAGAACCTTGGAGTGATCCTCAAAGCGGCCGACGATGCCGCCGATCTGCGACAGGGTCGAGCCCGAGATGTCGGCGAGCTTGTCAACCTTGCCTTCGAGAAGGCGGGTCGAGGTCGACAGCATGTCGGAGGCGCGGTTGGCGGATTCCGAGAACCGCGTAGTCGTCGATTCCAGCTGCTCATCCATGGCGCCGAGATTGGCGCTGGCCTGCTCGATGACACCGGCAATCGAGCTGTTGCTTGCCGACAACTGGTCGATCAGGCCCATCGCCGTCGATTGCAGACGGTTTTCAACCATCTTCATCGCCTTGGCCGTCTCCTCGGCGCGGGTCGAGATCGCATTCAGCGTTTCGCCGGTGCGGGCGGTCAGGCTGTCGAGCAGCGTGGCATTTTCGGCGCGCAGGCGGTCAGCACTCTGCTGTGCTACTTCGCTGATC
This sequence comes from Rhizobium sp. Root1334, assembly GCF_001426665.1. Lineage (GTDB taxonomy): Bacteria > Pseudomonadota > Alphaproteobacteria > Rhizobiales > Rhizobiaceae > Pararhizobium. The sequence goes on from NZ_LMEY01000012.1 coordinate 109,813, forward strand.
CGATCGGCCGCTTCCTTGCCGGTTGCGGCGTACTGATCGATGATCGGGCGGGCCTGTTCGTCGATGATGCGGGACAGTTCGGCGGAGCGGCCGGCCAGCATCGAGTTGAGCTCGCGGGTGCTGTCGTCGAGCGTGGTGCGGATCGTATTGCCACGGGCCTCCAGGGCCTTCTCGACGTCCGTAAGGCTTTGGGTCAGCGACGATGCCTGTTCGGCGACGCGCGATTGTGTCTGAGCAATTCGGGCCGCTGCGCCATCGGATGCTTCGCCGACGGAACGGGCAAGCTCGGCGCTGCGCATGGCTGCGGTCGCGGCCGTCTGTTCCACGGCCGTCTGGAAATCGGCCTGCCGTGCAGCCATCGCCTGAGCGAAGTCTTCACCAGCCTTGGCCAGCAGTTCGGCAGAGCGCTGCGCTTCCGCATCGATGCCCTGGGCTGCTTCGCCGACGGCGCCGCGCAGGTTGGTGACGAGGCCTGCGGCCTTGCCCTCGATCGTGCGGCTGACATTGTCGAGACCGATCGAAAGGGCGCGGTCCATGGTGCCGAGACGTTCTTCGATGCGGCCGGTACCGCCTTCGATGCTGGCTTCGATCCGTGTGGCGGCGGCTGCCGTGACGCGGTCGAGTTCGGCCGTGTGGGTGGTCAGCGTCTCGGTGATACGATTTGCTGCTTCGCCACTGATGCGGTCGATCTCTTCTGTACGGCCGGTCAGGCTGCCGGCGATCCGGTCGGCGGCGAGGGTGCTGACGCGGTCGAGTTCTGTCGTATGGTCAGACAGGGTCGAGGCGATGCGGGCTGCGGCTGCATTGCCGACACGGTCGATCTCTTCTGTCCGGCCTGCAAGGCTATCGGTGATCATGGCAGCTGCTGCCGTGCTGATCTGATCGAATTCAGCCGTATGGGCAGACAGTGTCTCGGCAATACGTGCTGCGGCAACGCCGCCGATACGTTCAATTTCGTCGGTGCGGCCGGCAAGGCTGTCGGCGATGCGCGCGGCTGCGCGGTCGCTGACCTGATCCAGTTCGGAGACCTTGGCCGACAGGGTATCGGCGATCCTCTGGCCGGCATTGTCGACAAATTCACTGACGCCGCCAACGCTTTCGCGGATGCGGCTTTCCAGCACGCCGAGGCTGCTTTCGATGCGTGCGCCGGTCTCGTCAACACTGCTGTTGATATTGGTGAGCGAGGTGTCCATCCGGTGCGTCAGCGTGTCGGCGGCGCGGCTGATCTGATCTGCCGTCTCGCCAAGCTGAGTGGCAACGTGGCTGGTGCTGGCAAGCATGCGCTGTTCAAGCGCGAGCGCGCTCTTGTCTATGGTGCCACCAAGTTCCGCCTGGCGCTCGTCCAGCGTCATTTCCAGCATGCTGGCGCTGGTGGCCAGCGTCGTGGCGATCGACATCGACTGTTCGGCCAGCACGTCCGAAAGCTGGTCGGTTCCGTGGGCAACCGCGACATTGATCGCGTTGATCCGGTCGTCGAGCGTTGCCCTGATCTGGTCATGCGTGGATGCAAGCGATGTCGACAGCTGGTCGGCGCGGCCGGCAAGTGTCTGCTCGATATCGGCGGCCCTGCCGGTCATGGCGAGCGCCAGTTCGGAAGCATGGCCGGAAAGGGCGCTGGCAATCTCTGCAGATGTGCTGGTCATGGTGCCTGCGATATCGCTGACACGGCCGGACAGATTTTCGGCGATCTCGGCAACACGGCCGGAAAGCTGTTTTTCGATATCCCCAACCCGGTCGGCCATCGTTTCGGCAATGGCGCTGGCCCGGTAGGACAGGCTGTCGGCAATTTCTTCTGTATGGCTGCTGAGCGTATCCGTCATTTCGGTCGCGCGCGCAGACATCGTGCCGGCGATTTCAGCCGAGCGTTCGGACAGAAGCGTGTCGAGGCTGGCCGTCTGGGTAGCGAGGGTGTCGCCAAGCGCACGGCCATGTTCGGACATCAAGCTATCCAGGCGCTCGGTGGTGCCGCCGATGGCCTGTTCGATTGCTCCAGCGGAGGAGGTCAGAACGTTGGCAAGCGCGCCGGTACGGTGAGACAGGATCGTATCAAGTCGCTCTGCCGTGCCATCAAATGCACCGTCGATGGCCGTTGTCGATGAAGACAGGACGTCTGCGAGGGCACCTGTACGCTGCGACAAAATGGTATCAAGCCGCTCTGCCGTGCCATCGAATGCGCCGTCGATCGCCGTTGTCGACGACGACAATACGTTTGCAAGGGCGCCTGTACGCTGTGACAGGATGGTGTCGATCCGTTCTGCCGTGCCATCGAATGCGCCGTCGATTGCCGCTGTCGAGGAGGTCAGGACGTCTGCGAGGGCGCCGGTGCGCTGTGACAGGATGGTGTCGATCCGTTCTGCCGTGCCATCGAATGCGCCGTCGATGGCTGCCGTCGAAGAGGACAGGACGTTTGCAAGGGCGCCTGTACGCTGAGACAGGATGGTATCGATCCGCTCTGCGGTGCCTTCAAAGGCGCTGTCGATGGATTCCGAGCTTGCGGCGAGCAGGCTCGAGAGTTCGACGGTGCGCTCGGACAGTGTGTTGTCGAGCCGCAACTGGCTGGCGGCGATCGACGTGGTGATTTCGTCGGCGCGGTTGGTCAGTGTCTCCTCGATACGGCCGTGGATCGCCTGCAGGCCGTCGATGAAGCCGGTCGTGTGCGTATCCAGGTTTTGAGCAAGCTGCTGGTTGCTTGCAGCAATCGCACTGGTCCGGGCGTCAAGCGTTTCGGCAAGCCGCTGCTGGCTTTCGGTGAGGGCTGTTTCAAGCGAGATCGCGCGGTGGGCGAAGCCGTTCTCAAGCCGGTCCTGCGCCGCTGTCAGTGCGCCCATCAGGCTGCCGGAGCGTTCCTGCAATACGCTGTCGATGCGGACATGCGCGTTGCCGATGGCATCGCTGAGTTCAGCCGTCTTGCCGCTGATAGTCTGCTCGATGAAGTCCTGCGTCGTGCCGAGGGTCGTCGCCAGTGTCAGTGACTGATCCGACAGGGCAGACTCAAAGCGCTCGATACCGCCGTCAAGAATGCTGCCGATGGAATCCGCGCCGCCGTTGACCGACTGGTTGATGCGGGCGAGGCTTTCCATCAGCTTGCTATCGAGCAGGCCGGCACGCTTGTCGAAGGCATTGGCAAACTCGTGGAACCGGCTGTCGAAGGCGGTTGCCAGATGACCGACGGTCGTCTGCAGCTTCTCGTCGAAGAATCCGGTGCGCAGATCGATATCCATGATCATGTCGTCGGCGCTGGATTTCAGGCTCTGGCGGAAGCTTGCGCCCTTTTCGTCCAGCGTCGCGTTCAGCGTGTGGAGAATGTCGTCGAGGCCGCCAGTGATGGCTTGCTGGCCAATGTTCAGGCTCTCGTTGAGATCACGCGTGCGGGCGATCAGCGTCTCGTTCAGCTGGCGGGCGCGTTCGTTGAGGGCTGCGTTCAGCTTTTCGGTATTGGCGTCGAGCGAGGAGGCGCGGGTCTCGAACTGACCGAGCAGTTGCTGGCCGCGCTTTGCGAGCGTCTGGCTCAGATTGTCGAGACGGGTATCGAATTCGTTGCTGAGCGAAACGCCAGCGGTCGTCAGGCCCGAGAGCAGGGCATCGGTGCGGGTCGACAGCATGGCGCCGATCGTCTGGGTGGCGCTGTTTGAGCGCTCCATCAGGGCTGCGGCACGGGTCTCGATCATCGATGCAAATGCCTCGCCGGACGTGGCGATGCGGTTGGAAATATCGTCACCGGCAAGTGCCAGTTCGTCCTTGAGCTGGGTATGGGCGCCGGAAATCGATGAACGGATGCGTTCGGCATGGCCGACGATGGATTCGCGCTCGAGGCCGAGCTCCTGAACCAGCGTGCGGACGCGCAGTTCGTTGTCGCTATAGCTGCGCTCCAACGCGTTGACTTCGGAATGAACCAGGGTTTCCAGTTCGGTGGCACGGGCGATCGTCCGCTCGATACCTTCGTTCATTGCCGAAACTTCGCGGCGGACGGCCTGGCCGACCGTCATGATGCGTTCGGAGGCTGCGGTTTCCGGCTCGGCCAGGCGCAAGGCGACTTCGGCCATGGAGCGGGCGGCGCTGCGCAATTCCTGGGCGCGCGAAATCATGATGGCAAAGGAGAAAAACAGCATCACCGGCAGGATGATGAAGATCGCTACACCGATGGCACCCGGCATGGCCGACAGGTCGGTAAGCGAGCGGATTTGCCAGATTTCCGGGCCGTAGAGAAGATTGGCGACACCAAGGCCACCGATGATCCACAGGGCGGAGACTGCTGCAGCGATGCGCATCGCCGAGCGGCTGGAGCGGACGTCCAGCGATCGCAGGATCGCGGCCGGAGTCTTGCGGCCATCGTCGTTTGCTGGCGCAAAAGAGGGTGCCTTGGGGGCTGGCTCCGGAGACAGGTTTCTTTGGGTTTCGGCAGCGCGGGCAGCCTTGGCTGCCTGTTCCTGCTGGGCTTTTTGCGTCTTCGCCTGGCTGAGTGCAGGTGACTGTTTGGCCGGCTCCGACACTTTCTCCTCTGGATGATCCAGCGAAGTCTTGTCGTTGAGGGCAGACTTAAGCTCGTCAAAATCGATTTTCAGAGCGTCTTCCAACGCCTGAAATGCCTTGTCGTCGATCGACTCATTGCTTTTATTTGTCGCCATGCGGATACGCCTCGTTACCAAACTGTCCTTTCGGAAGGATCCGCCGCAACACCGCCTGCATTGGGAACACCTCCGAAACTCGGACGGTGACATGAGGATACGCGCATCACATTTACGCAGAACCCTGACATGCACCCATTTCAAACACGCACCGGCGGACAACGCATTGAGACCCGTAGGTACTTCATTCAATACAGCTTTCCGCCAGGACCCGATTACACCCGGAGATGTAAACATATCCCTCAACGTACCGTAGTGACACATTCACCGGTTTCTTACAATTAAGCCCCTCCGGCATTCGTTAAAATCCTAACAAGTTCTTAATGAAAATTGGAGGCGTTTTGGCCAAAAACCCTTGTAATCAGGCGGTTTAATGGCCGTTAACTATGACAAGCGAAAGCTGCCCGCATTGCGCCGCGTTTTAATCAGATAGCAGCGACGCTCCGGCTTAATCAGCTTCAGAGGTAATGCAAATGGCGGCTTTGCAGGGCGGGTGACCATACGGTGCGCGCCATCTTGAAGCCACATAATAGGTAGACGGGTCAGGCACTTCCAGACAAATCCGGGCAATCCGGGACGTCATGGAAGAGCGAACCGGGTAAAAACGGGACGACCGGTTGCGAGCCGGTGCGTCAGAAAAAAACACAACAAGGACATTGGCACATGGCGGCTCTCAAGATCGCATTCGAAGCACCTGACAATTTCGGGGGCGCTTGCCCTTCCACGTCGAGGCCCATCGATCTCGTGCATCTGGCGACGCAGACGATGGGTGACAAGCTTCTCGAAATCGAAGTGCTGCAAATGTTTGCCCGCCAGACCCGGCAGTTGATGAAGGACCTTTCGTCCGACAGCGCCGACGCCAGGCTGGCGACTGCCCACCGGCTGCGTGGAGCGGCGCTGGCCGTTGGCGCTTTCGGTGTGGCCGAGACCGCCGCCGCGGTTGAAGCGGCGCCGCAGGATGCCGGCAATCTCGCCGCCCTCGGCGCGGCCGTGCTTGAGGCCGAGCTGTTTATCCTCAAACTCTGCCGGTAGTTCATGGCAATGGCCGCTCCGGCAAATGCCGCAGCGACAAAGGGCCACGGGTGCTGCTGCTCCAGGCCCGAACCCCTTCGAGTTGACTGGCGAAGGGATTTGTTGGAAGAAATCGGATGAATTCGCCGCGTTTCAACGCCGCTCCAGTTTCGGGGCGGCGCTGTTTTTCCTGCGGCTAGCCGAAACAACGCCAAGCATCCGGAAGAAACAATGCCAAAACTGAGTATCATCGCCTTTGACGGCACGCGCCACGATCTTGAGGTTCAGGCCGGCTCCACCGTCATGGAGAACGCCGTACGCAACTCGGTGCCCGGCATCGAAGCCGAATGCGGCGGCGCCTGTGCCTGTGCTACCTGTCATGTCTATGTGGATGATGAATGGTCGGCGAGGGTGGGTGCGCCGGAAGCGATGGAAGAGGACATGCTCGATTTCGCCTATGACGTGAAGCCGACCTCGCGGTTGTCCTGTCAGATCAAGATGAGCGACGGCCTGGACGGGCTCGTCATTCATGTTCCCGAGCGTCAGGCCTGAGTTTCTGGCGAATTCCGGTTGTGATGACCAAAAAAAGCCCCGCTTGTCGCGATCGACCTGCGGGGCCAGGAGGGCGCATCGCATGCAGATGAGGGAGGGAACATCTGCTGCATCAAGATACGCCAGGAGAACACAACTTGCCTGATGGCTCCGGCCGGTCGAACATCAATCCGGAACGGGACAGTCAAGCACAAGACAATACTTCCGGTTTGGCGCAGTCCACGCGGTGGCGCATTCAGTAATCCGGAGCGGAGTGAGGTCAGCTTGTTTTTCTGCTCTTCACTCTATGCTTTCACTGTACATCAACTTTCCACGTTGTTGTATCGCTAGAAATCACCAATGATATACTGTTGACGCGCAAGCTGCGTGGTTTCTCAATTCGGACTGTTTGAGGCAGCGATTCGGCGGCAGGGGCCGCGTTTACTGCTTTTTCAGTGTATCAAGCCGGTACTGCAGCAAACGGATCATCCGGCGGTCGAAATTGGCGGCTTCCATCCTGTCGAAGCGTGCCTGATCGCGGTCATGATCCTGGATCGCGCTTTCGCTCAGCCGTGCAACACGGGCTTGCATGCGCTCGCAATCAGCCTCCGGTCTCAGCGACAGGAAGTCCTTTTCCAGCTTGCGGGCATGATTGCGGGCAATTTCGGCATGGCGCTCCTCGTGGCGCTTGATGTCACTCGACAGCGTATCCCAGACGAGGGCGAGGTCGCGGTTTGCCTTGTTACGATTTTTCCAGCGGGGCAGGATCAACCTTGTGCTGAGTGTGACTTTTGCACTGCCGACTGCGCAGCGATTGCCGTGCTTCACATAGGTCACCGTACCGCCAAACTTGATCTTGGTGGCGCCAGGATGGCGTGAACCGCTGCTCTTCATCATCGGTCCGTTTTCCGACAGGGCCTTGTCCAGCTCCTCCGCCGTGCGGCCACCGATCGAGAAATACGTGATGCTCTTGTTCACTACGGTTTCGGCATGGGCTATCGAAGAGGAACTCGCCACGACGCTTGCTATCAGAAGCGCGGCGAATGAAATGCGGCCAGTTGGCATATGTTTACAGGTCTCGGCAGTTGAACTTCTCAAGAGCTTGGGGCATAGCCAGCCGGAGCGCAACAGCAAATAGGCAACAGCCCCCGGTAAACCGGAAAAGCCAATGTATTTCGGGTATTTGCGGTTAGACAATTCTGTTTGCACCTCTGGTGCTGCCAAATGCTCGCCGATCTGCAAGCCGTGTGCAAGAAAGGGAATGAAACAGTCATGACCGATCCTTTCCAGCCATTCGAATGGGTGTTGGCGCATGGCCGTTCATTGACGCTCGGTCCGAAAGGGCGATTGATGGCGATTATCAACGTGACTCCGGATTCGTTTTCCGACGGCGGCAGCTATAGCGAAACAGAGGCAGCGGTATCGCAGGCGCTGCATTGCATCGAAAACGGCGCCGAAATCCTCGATATTGGCGGTGAATCAACCCGTCCTGGCGCCGCCGTGGTGACGGCTGCGCAGGAGCAGGACCGTGTGCTGCCCGTGATCGCCGCTCTTGCCAGCCGGACTGACGTGATCATTTCCGTGGATACATACCGCGCCGAGACGGCCAGCCTCGCGATTGCGGCAGGCGCCCATATCATCAACGATGTCCACGGGCTGCAGCGTGAGCCTGACCTTGCCAATGTTGCGGCGGCGACCGGCGCGGGCCTGTGCATCATGCACACGGGCCGCGACCGCGAGAAGCTCACTGATGTGGTCGCCGATCAGTATCATTTTCTTGAACGGTCGCTGGAGATCGCGGCAGCAGCCGGTGTCGACCGTCAGCGGATCGTGCTCGATCCGGGCTTTGGATTCGCCAAGGATACAAACGAGAATGTTGCATTAATGGCGCGGTTTGACGAGTTGTCGGGTTTCGGTCTGCCGCTTTTGGCGGGCACCTCGCGAAAGCGCTTTCTCGGGGCCATTACTGGCCGGGAAGCGCCGGAGCGGGATGCTGCTACCGCCGCAACAACGGCGCTGCTGAGAATAGCAGGCGCTGCGGTTTTCCGGGTACACGATGTCGCAATCAACAGGGATGCGCTTCTGGTGGCTGATGCTATGCTGGCCGCAAAAAGAAACATGACGGGACGGCCTGGGAAGGAAAATCGACTATGAAACCGATCTACACGATCACCCTGAAGAACTGCGCCTTCTTTGCGCGCCACGGCGTCCATGACGAGGAGGAATTCCTCGGGCAGCGTTTTTTCGTCGATGCGGAGCTGGATGTCGAGCAGGGGACAGCGCTGATTGAAGATTCTATCGATGATACAGTGCATTACGGCATTGCCTTCACCGAGATCGAGAAGATCATTACTGGCCGTCGGCGCTACCTGATCGAGGCTTTGGCACTGGAAGTGGCGACCACGCTCTGTTCGGTTTTCCCGCAAGTCCGCCGGGCAAAGATATCGATCCGTAAGCCGAATGCGCCGGTTCCCGGTGTGCTCGACTATGTCGAAGTCACGGTTGAGCATTTTGCCTGATATGGACGGGCATCTGGCGACGCTTGGCCTCGGTGGTAATATCGGCGACCCGGCCGTGTCGATGGCGCGCGCGCTCGTCCTTCTGGACACGCGGGCCGATTGCGCGGTGGCGCATGTATCCAAACTCTATCGAACGCCGCCCTGGGGAAAAATCGATCAGGACTGGTTCTTCAATGCCTGTGCTGCGGTGAGGACCACGCTGTCTCCGGAGGATCTGCTCGATGCCTGCCTGTCGATCGAGCGCCAGATGAAGCGGGAGCGGCTGGAGCGCTGGGGGCCGCGGACGATCGATATCGACGTGCTGACCTATGACGGCCGCACCCAACATTCGCAGACGCTGGAAATACCGCATCCGCGGATGACCGGGCGTGGATTTGTCCTGAAGCCGCTTGCGGATTTCGCGCCGGATCTGGCCATTGCCGGCCGCACCGTTGCGGAGTGGCTGGCGGATGCCGATGTGGTGGGCATCGAAATTGCTGATCCACGCAGCGACTGGTGGCGACAAATTTCGGCAGCGGCGTCACCGTGAACGCAAAAGAGCCGGACAAGCCGGCTCTCTGAAGGTGTTTTACAGGTAAGTTTTACTCGATCGAGCCGACAGCCATGTTGTCGACCTGGCGGTTAAGGCTGACGCCGATCAACGGAACCATCGTGTCTTCGACCTTGACCGAGATGGTGATGTTGAGGGTGGACGGATCCTGCAGCCGGGCGATCATCGCGCCGTTCAGCTTCTTGCGATTGATGCCGACGACGACCTTGTCCTTGGCGACGTTGCCCGAGACAATATCCAACCCCTTGCCATTAGCGCCGTCGAGGAACTTGCCGGTATAGGTCTTGCCTTTCTGAGTGATCAAAGCTGTCATCGGCTGCTTGAAAACGCCGACGCGGCAGGTACCATCGAGTTTGATGCCTGCGGACGCGCCTTCCGCCGGTTCGCCGATCAGGTCGCAGGTGAATTTCGTCCCCTTGTACTTACCGGCGACGATTTCGCCAGGGCCTTTCCATTGACCGGAAACCTGTTCGAAAAACGCCTTGTCATCGCCCGAAAAAGCGGGCGACGCTGCGCAGGTCAGGGCTGCGAGTGAGGCTGCGGCAACGCCGCGAGCGATCAAAGAAGGGCGCGAAAACATGAACGATCCTTGAAGGTCGATGTCAGGAATGTGAGGCTACATTTGCACTTAAATGGTTAATGGAGCGTTGCGTCGGTCTGCTGGATGATGGTGAAAAGAGCCCGCGGAATGTTTTGTCAGGATGTTTCCACGCAGTTGAAACCATTGGAAATGCTGATTTTTCACGCGGGATCACCATGACGTGTGCAGCGGTGACCGGATGTGCTTTTGAAACCGCTGCGCTGTTTGTTACGTAGTTGCGCATATAAAGGGAGGTTCGGGATGACCATCATGGACGATATCGAGTCGCGCCCCGCGCCGCAGAATGACGAAAAAACCATCATATACCGCCACCGCATCGCCACGCGCATAACCCACTGGATCTGGGCGATTACGCTTTTCTTTTTGTTGTTGAGTGGGTTGCAGATCTTCAACGCCCATCCTCAACTCTATATCGGCAATCAATCCGGCTTCGAATTCGAAAACAGCGTCCTCTCAATGCGTGCAATGCAAGCCGCCGACGGGACGGTTGGGGGGTACACGACAGTTCTTGGTCACAGTTTCGATACGACCGGCGTGTTCGGCATGAGCGGCCCGGCCGGTAACCCATCCTATCGCGGTTTTCCCGCATGGGCGACGCTGCCTTCCTACCAGGATCTGGCGACTGGCCGCGTCATACACTTCTTCTTTGCCTGGCTCTTCTCCGCCGCCTTCCTTGTCTGGTTCGCTAGCAGCCTGATCAGTGGGCATCTGACGCGCGATATTCTTCCCTCCGTCGCCGATATCAGGTCTTTGCCGCGTAGCATCGTTGATCATCTGCGCTTCCGGTTCCATCATGACGGCCGTTACAACGGGCTGCAGAAATTGGCCTATGCTGGCGTGTTGCTGGTGATCTTTCCGCTGATCATTGCGACCGGTCTGACAATGTCTCCGGGTATGAATGCGGCGTGGCCGTGGCTGCTTGATATTTTTGGCGGCCGCCAGACGGCGCGGACCATCCATTTCCTCTGCATGGCAGCGCTGGTGGCTTTCTTCGTCATTCATATCCTTATGGTGATCGCGGCAGGACCGCTGAATGAAATGCGCTCGATCATTACCGGCTGGTATCGCGCAGACAAGAAAAACGAGGAGCATTCGGCATGACCCGGTTTATCATCAACCGCCGAAAGTTCCTGACCCTTGCAGGCGTCGCCGCGTCTACCGTTCCGCTTTCTGGCTGCGATGCCTTTGACAGCTTTCTCTCAGGTCAAAGCCCGGTGCGCGAGTTCCTTGCGTCGGCAAACGGGCTGACCTACCGCGCCCACCGCGCGCTGATTGGCGCCGACACGCTGGTGCCGGAGTTTGCAGCCAGCGAAATCCGTCAGGGCCAGCGGCCGAACGGCTCCACCGACCCGACTGATGCGGATTATCTTGCGTTGAGGGAGACGAGTTTTTCCAACTACCGGCTGGTAGTCGGCGGGCTGGTCGAAAAACCGCTCAGCTTCAGCCTCGATGAACTGCGCAATATGCCGGCGCGTACGCAGATCACCCGCCACGACTGTGTCGAGGGATGGAGCTGTATTGCCAAATGGACCGGCGTGCCGCTCCGCCAGATTCTCGATGAGGTCCAGGTGAAACCGGAAGCGCGTTTCGTGGTGTTTCATTGCTACGATACGATGGACCTCGGGCTGCAGGGCGCCGTGCCTTACTACGAATCGATCGATCTCATCGACGCGCGCCATCCGCAGACAATTCTGGCCTATGGCAATAACGATAAGCCGCTGGCGATTGCCAACGGCGCGCCGCTGAGGGTGCGTGTCGAACGGCAACTCGGCTACAAGATGGCGAAATACATCAAGGGTATCGAGCTTGCATCTTCGCTGGCGCCGTTCGGCGGCGGCAAGGGCGGCTTCTGGGAAGATTTGGGTTACGACTGGTATGGCGGCATCTAGAGGTGCTTCATCGTCAAACGGGAACGCTTTATCCGTCGCCTTCCGGTGTCTTCGTCCTGGATGATCCGGGCGTCAGATCGCCGATGAAATCGCCGATGCCGGGGCGTTTCAGCGCCCGGAACGGCATCGGCCGGCACAGGTCCATCGCGGCAATGCCGATGCGCGCGGTCATCAAGCCGTTGATGACGCCTTCACCAAGCCGCGCCGATAGTTTCGAGGCAAGGCCATGGCCAAGCACTTGTTGAATGAGGCTGTCTCCGGCGGCAATCGATCCGGTGACCGCCAGATGAGCAATGACGTCGCGCATCAGCCGCAACAGCCCCAGTGTACCCGGCCGGCCGCCATAGAGGTCGGCCATTGCCCGGATCAACCGCGCCGACTCATAAATCACATAGCCGAGGTCGACGAGGGCGCGCGGGCTGACGGCGGTGACGATCGAAACGCGCTTGGAGGCATTGAGGATCAGGCCTCGGGCTTCGCGATCAAGCGGCGTCAGCAGCTCGCGCTCGGTCAGATCAAGCAGGTGAGGACCGTCGATAATCTCCGTTTCGGTTTCCTTCAACCGAAGCCGGCCCCGCGCCGTCTGCGGCTTGCTGGCCAGCAGATGGACGAGATGGGCCATGACCTGCCGCGCCGGTTTTGCCGTTTGAGACAAGCTGGCATCGATTGTTTCCTGTTTCAGGGCCTGTACGGCATTCAGCCGCATCAGGCCCGACAATTCGCGGGCGATGATAACCAGGAAGGCGATCAAGCCGATGGCGGCAGCGGCGATGGCGAGATAACCGAGCCAATCCGACCGGGTGAAGAGATCGCGTATAAGGCTATCGACCCAGAGGCCGACGGCCAGCGATACGAGAACGCCTGCAGCGCCGACCGCAAGCTTGGCAAAGGAGAAGCGGCGCTTGCGCGGTGCCGCCTCCGGCGTGTCGGGCAAAGCGGTCGTCGTCGCCGCGAACGGATCATCCGCGTCCGCCGTCATGACGATCTTGTCGTCGAAACTGGCCGGTGGACGTCTCGTCGGAGCCTGCTTTTCGGCAGAGGTGGGATCATTGCTGATCGTGAACACAGCGGGCTTGCGCTGCGGAAACTTGGGTGTGTCGCTCATGCCAGCCGGTCTCCGAACAGGAACTGCATGGCCCGGTCGAGCCGGATGTGCGGGACGGACAGTTTCAGGCCGCCGCCGGTCTCCTCGATATGCGGTGGCCGGAAGCGGACGAAGCTCAGCTCGGGTACCAGGCTTTCTTCCGGCTTTGCCTCAAGATCTTGAAAAAGCTCATCAGGATTCTTCGGTAAGTCACCGGTAAATATAGCTGTTTTCCGTTCTCCATCGAAGGTTTCGCCATTGATTTTTTCGCCGGCGATCGGTGTACCCACGATGACTGGTAGCGTGTGCCCGTCATGCTCGACGGTCGCCTCGCGGGTCGCCCTGACAGAGGCAATGGCCATGACTTCAAGGCCTGCTCCACTCATGCCGATGCGCTCGACGGCGCGCCGGACAAGGCGCTCGGTGATCCGCTCGAGCCGGTCGTGGCTCTCATGGTGCAGATGGTCAGCCTTGGTGGCGGCGATCAGCACCTTGTCGATCCGCTTTGTGAGGAAGGACGACAGGAAGGAATTGGTTCCGGGCTGGAAGCTCGCCAAAACGTCGGCCAGCGCGCTTTCCAGATCCTGCAGCGATTCCGGGCCGCGATTGATCGCCTGCAGGGCGTCGATCAGCACGATCTGCCGGTCGAGCCTGGCGAAGTGCTCGCGAAAGAACGGTTTGACCACATGGGTCTTGTAGGCCTCGTAACGCCGCTCCATCATCGCCCAGAGAGAGCCTTTTGGCGCACGGCCTTCGGGTAGGGATGGTAGCGGCGAGAAGGTCAAGGCTGGTGAGCCTTCGAGATCGCCGGGCATCAGGAACCGGCCGGGTGGCAGGGTAGATAGGGAACGTTCGTCCGACTTGCAGGCCTGGAGATAGCGGGTGAAGACTTCTGCGAGTGCGCGCGCATCCGTCTCGGAGGCGGCGGCGGTCACATCCAGCGACGAGGCCAGCGACAGCCAGGCCGCTGACAGTTCTGCGCGAACACCGGTTCGGGCGCGATCTGCCGTGTGTCGGCTGAATGTGCGAAAATCCTGGGTGAGCAAGGGGAGGTCGAGCAGCCATTCGCCGGGATAGTCGACGATGTCGATCGACAGCCTGCCGGGTGAAAAGACCCGGTTCCAGCCGCTGGCGCTCTCATAATCAAGCGTGATGCGCAATTGCGAGATCGCCCGTGTCGAATCCGGCCACAGCCGGTCGCGAACAAGTGCTGCAATATGGTCTTCGTACTGGAAGCGCGGCACCGCATCATCCGGCTGCGGCTCCAGCCGGATTTTCGAGACACGTCCGGAGCGGACGGCTTCGAAGACCGGCAAGCGGCCGCCATTCAAAAGATTGTGGACCAACGACGAGATGAACACGGTCTTGCCCGCCCGGGAAAGACCGGTAACGCCAAGGCGCAAGGTTGGATTGACAAAACCCGATGCGCGGTCGGTCAACGTGTCGAGCGCAAGTTTTGCGTCGTCTGTGAAGCGGGTCATGAATGGCGGCAAGATTTCGGGCCTCGGATATACGTGCGATATGGCTTTCCTGCCATGTCTGTCGTTTGCGATATAGTGCGCCGGGGTGGTCGAATAAAGGTTGCAACAGGCGGGTGGTGCGCAGAGTTCACCGGCTATGAGTGTCCGGATCTAACCATGCGGCTAATATCCCAAGCGGTAGCCTGGTATCGGAGGGGCGCACCTCGAAGTCGATGACAGCAAGCGCACCTGCAGGATAGCCGGCCGGGGCAGCTTTGGTTGCGGCCTCTTCGCCGAGAACCTCATTCAGGATCTCCTCGATCACCGGATTATGCCCAACCACCATCAGCGCTGAAAGGGCCGGGGCCTGGCTGCTGATAATGTCGCGATAGACATTCGCTCCGCCGGCATAGAGCCCGTCGATATAGCGGATCTCGAGGTCTTCTGACATTGCGCGCCGGAGAGCATCCGCCGTCTGGCGGCAGCGCACGGCGGTTGAGCAAAGAACAATATCTGGCCTTAGGTCCTGATCTGCCGCCATGTCTGCGAGGACTTCGGCATCGGCAAAGCCCGCATCGTCCAGCGTCCTGTCGAAATCCTTCTGGCCCGGGAGGGCCCACGCGGCCTTGGCGTGCCGGAGAAGGAGGAGACGGAAAACCGGGGCAGACGCAGCGGGCATGGTAAATTTCCTGGAAATGGCATCGCCACCCGAACCATCAATCCCGGTAGCGGCATCGATGGTTCGGCTTTGTATGCGTTTTGTCCGCCGGGACTGCCGAAAGATCAAGCCGTGACGCCCCGTTTTCCAAAAGGGCCTCGTCCAGGATTGGATTGATCGGTTCGAGCGGGAGTACAGCGAAGGGGGCTGGCGCAAATGAGGAAGAGAAAACTCTGCCTATTTGTTGTGCTGCGGAGAACTCGAAAAAAGCCGGATCCGAACCTTTGCTCCGCCCAAGTTGCAGTTTTGGTCACAGATGCTGAACATCGTGCGCAAGACAATTTCGAGAAAAATCCCAAATCTGTAATTTTGATGAAATATTAGCCTGTTAGCCTGTCAAGTAAGCAAGGCTTAAAAAACGGTGGGCTGTTTTTCAAAGACTTGAAACGGCGCGTGCATGGGTCTATACACCGCCGCACATGAGATGTTCTTCAGGAGAATCGCGTTGAGTGAGAAGATCGATCTTAGTTCCTTTGTCTTGTCTGAGACCGAGGAATTCATGAATACCAACCAGCGTGCATATTTTAGAGCAAAGCTGAACGCCTGGAAAAATGATATCCTCCGCGAGGCCCGGGAAACACTCGGACACCTGGCTGAGGAAAGTGCAAACCACCCTGATCTTGCAGACAGAGCATCATCGGAAACCGACCGGGCCATCGAGCTTCGCGCACGGGACCGGCAGCGCAAGTTGATCTCCAAGATCGATGCGGCCCTTCAGAGAATTGATGAGGGTACGTACGGATACTGCGAAGAAACCGGTGAACCGATCGGGCTGAAGCGTCTTGACGCAAGGCCGATTGCAACCTTGTCGATCGAGGCTCAGGAGCGTCACGAGCGGCGGGAAAAAGTCTACCGCGACGAGTAATCTTTTCAGTCACAAACATAAAAACGGCGCGAGATGATCGCGCCGTTTTTGCTTTGTGGCCATTGTCATTTGTGCTTGAGCCGAATGCCTGCAGCAGGTCGGTTCAGTTTTTGCGGTTTGCGGCAATCTCGTTCAGCATCCGGTTCATCTCGTCCTCAAGCGAAGGCTCTGTGCGGCCGCCCTGCGCCGGGCCAAGGCGTGGTTCCTGACGGATTGCCGGGTTGGGCGTAGCGGCGTACGCACGCGTTTCGCTATCGACGCGGACGGGGTCGGCGGTCAGCTTGCCAAGGTCACCGGTGATCTGGGCATCGAGAATACGTTCAAACTCGAGGGCGCTTGCGTCCTTCTGTGCTTGAGTATCTGGCAGGCTTTGCACGGCTTGTACTTGCGTTGCAGGGGTAACTGCAAGGGCAGGCGTCTGGGGCAAGGGCCGCTCTGTGGTGACGGATTGATTGGCTGCCAGCACCCGCGAACGCGCAGCATCCAGGATATCCTCCGGAGACCTGGCAGTCTCGATTGCGACAGGCGGCGGCGTGTTCGACGCGACGGGTTGCGGGCGAATTTGAGCCTGGGCTGGAATGGCCCGATCAAGAGGAGTCTGGCGTGGCGCGATGCTATCGGTTCGGGTTTGCACCGGCTGGACGGTTCTGGCCGGTGGCGTAGCAGCATCGGCGCTTTCACCATACAGAACTTGGCCCATGGCTGACACCGGTGCCGATTTGACCTCGGCCTGCGGGGTAGGGGCGAGGCGGCGTTCCGTGACGGGACGCTCTGCTGGTGGGCGCTCGGTGAGTGAGCGCTCTGCCGCTGGGCGTGCGGCAATGGCTGCATCGGCTGGTGGCTGTGCGATAGCAGCCTGCATCTGTGGCTGGGCGGTCGATGCAATGCGGCTTTCGATGACCACATCGGTCGGTCCGCCGATCATGATCAGGTGCTCGACATCATCGCGGCGCACCAGCACCAACCGTCTGCGTGTATCGATTGCCGCTGCATCGAGAACCGCCAGCCGCGGCTGCCGGTTCTTGCCGCCACGGATGAAAGGCGAGGAGGGTCTGTTGCGCATGAACCGCAGCACGGCGACCAGGCAAAGCAGGCCGAGAGCAACAGCGCCCGCTGCAATAATGAAACGGGTACCGTTGTTGCCAACGATATCTTCGATCATATGCTGTACTCCTTCGTAAACCCGCGCCTTATGCCGAATTGACGGCTTTTTTCCGGTCGCAACAAACAGTGCCCGTCATTGTCGTAGCGCCAATGTAGCGCTGTTTCCAGCTTCGGCGAGGTTTTGCAGGACATTCCCTGTGAATTGACCGCAATGCCTTTCATAGAGATGCTTTCTGCTCTTCCCTGCGGCTGTTAAAGATGATTCTTGCTTGGTGTTTCGCGGGCCCGCCGGCGCGGGTGCAGATTTGCCCCGGCTACCGTTGAGACGAGCATGAAGACCAAACCCGCACGCTCATACCGGACGTGCATGGCACGGTTGAAAAACGAGGGCCTTATGACGAAATTGCGGCAGGCAGGTGACTATCACATGCCGATTGTAGACCGTGGGACGCGGCCGGGAACGGTGCTGCGGATCATTCTGCTCGCCATCGTGCTGACAGCGTCCGCTGTCGCTTTCGTCCTCTTTAAGGATCAACTGGAAAACCAGATTGTCCTCGGTATTCTCGGCGTGCTGGCCATGGTCGGCATCTTCTTCCTGGTCTCGTCGGTCATCGGCTTTATCGAGGTGATGCCGCAATCGCGCCCGGACGAGTTGGCGCGCGCCTTCCTTGACGGTCATCAGGACGGCACGCTGGTGACCGACCGCAAGGGCCGGATCATCTACGCCAATGCGGCTTATGGTGCGCTGACCGGCGCCACCAAGGCCACCGAAATCCAGTCGCTGGAAACGATCCTGTCGCGCAACCGCGAGGCGACGGAAGCGATCTACCGGCTCACCAACGGTCTGCACGAGGGCAAGGCCGGCCATGAGGAGTTCCGGCTTTTGAAGCCGTTGCGCTCGGGCGGCGGTTCGGCAGGTTCCGGCGCCCATTGGTTCCGTTTGAAGGCACGCGTCCTGCCGCTCGAGGACGGTGGCCACAACCCGTTCTATATCTGGCAGATTTCCGACATCACCTCCGAGCGCGATGACCAGGAGCGCTTCTTCAAGGAACTGCAGAATGCGATCGATTATCTCGATCACGCGCCGGCCGGTTTCTTTTCGGCAGGCAAGAAGGGCGAGATTTTTTACGTCAATGCGACGCTTGCCGATTGGCTTGGTCTGGATCTGACCAAGTTCCAGCCGGGATCGATGACGATCGCCGATCTCGTCGCAGGCGAGGGGCTGGCATTGGTCCAGTCCGTGCAGGCCGAGCCCGGCCTGAAAAAGACCAAGACGCTCGATCTCGATCTGCGCAAGGTCAATGGCCAGAGCTTTGCCGTGCGCATGGTGCACCGGGTTTCCTCTGCCCGCGATGGTGCTCCCGGCGAAAGCCGCACGATCGTTCTTGCCCGCTCCAACGACGATGAAAGCGATCAATCGGCCTCGATCGCGGCGATGCGATTTACCCGCTTCTTCAACAATACGCCGATGGCGATCGCCTCCGTTGATGGCGACGGCCGGATTCTGCGTACCAACGCGCCGTTCCTCAAACTGTTCTCCGCCGTCGTTTCGCAGGATGACATGGAACATGGCGCGCTGCTGGAGGCTTTCGTTCACGGGACCGACCAGACGCGGCTGCGCGATGCGCTGGATGCTGCCAAGGACCGGCAGGGCGATATCGCGCCGATCGATTCGCTTCACCCGACCGACGAGGCGCGGCATTTCCGCTTCTATGTAAACGCGGTCATCGACCAGAGCGATCAGGCGCCGGAAGAGGCCGCGATCGTCTACGCGGTCGAGATTACCGAGCAGAAAGCGCTCGAAACCCAGATGGCGCAGACGCAGAAGATGAATGCTGTCGGCACGCTGGCGGGCGGTATTGCGCATGACTTCAACAACGTATTGACGGCGATCCTGCTGTCGTCCGACCATCTGCTTTTGTCGGCAAGACCAGCGGATGCGAGTTTCGCCGATTTGATGGAGATCAAGCGCAACGCCAACCGGGCTGCCGTGCTGGTGCGTCAGTTGCTTGCGTTCTCGCGCAAGCAGACGATGCGGCCGACCGTGCTGTCGATGACCGATGTCGTTGGCGACTTGCGCATGCTGGTCGACCGGATGACAGGAACCAATGTCAAGCTTGAGGTTGACTACGGCCGCGACCTCTGGCCGGTGCGCACCGATCTTGGCCAGTTCGAGCAGGTTGTGCTCAATCTCGCGGTCAACGCGCGTGACGCCATGCCCAATGGCGGCGTCATCACGCTGCGCACCCGCAATCTGCCCGCAGCCGAAGTTGCAGCGCTTAATCTGCGCGAGCTTCCGGAAGACGACTACGTGATGGTTGAAGTGGCGGATCAGGGGACCGGCATCCCCCCGGAAATCCTCGACAAGATTTTCGAACCTTTCTTCACCACCAAGGAAGTCGGCAAAGGGACCGGGCTTGGACTATCGATGGTCTATGGCATCATCAAGCAGTCCGGCGGCTACATCTATCCCGAATCCGAGGTCGGCAAGGGAACGACGTTCCGTATCCTGCTGCCGCGCTATATCGAAGAGCCGGCATTGCCGGGCGAAGCCGGCGAGGCGCAGGCCGCCGCAGCGCTCGCTGCAAAGGCCCCCGCCAAACCGGAACCGACGGACCTGACCGGAAATTCGGCGGTGGTTCTTCTGGTGGAAGACGAAGAGGCCGTGCGCCGCGGTGGCAAGCGCATGCTGGAAACGCGCGGCTATACCGTTCATGAGGCCGGCTCCGGCGTCGAGGCGCTCGAAGTCATGGAAGAGCTGAACGGTGCTGTCGATATCGTCGTATCCGATGTCGTCATGCCGGAAATGGATGGGCCGACGCTGCTGCGTGAAATCCGCAAGACCTATCCGGACCTCAAGTTCATCTTCGTCTCCGGTTATGCGGAAGATGCCTTTGCCAGAAACCTGCCGGCCGACGCCAAGTTTGGTTTTCTGTCCAAACCCTTCTCGTTGAAGCAGCTTGCTGTTGCTGTCCGGGAAATGCTTGACAGCTGATCTGTAACCGCTGGCCATAGATAGATAGCAGATCAGGCACTTTCGAGCTCGGAATGCTGCCACAAACCGGCCGGGCGGCCGCCGCGTTAACCGTCCGCCGAGATAATTTTGGCGGGTCTTCCGCTGTCCTAAAAAGGCCTGTTTCGCGATTGCATCTACGGGTGTCCCGCGCTGCGCTCATCGTTCGAAGGGGTTCGCCCTCTGGTTCAAGCGTAGCGTTCAATCTCCCGATTTTGCGAGCGCACGAATGAATTCAAAGCTAAGGATTGCAGTTCTTTTTGGTGGCCGTTCTGCCGAACATGATGTTTCGATTCTGTCGGCACGCAACGTATTCAAGGCGCTCGACACTGAAAAATACGATGTCGTGCCCATTCTGATCGACCATCAGGGAAAATGGCTCCTGCATGAGTTGCTCGACAGGGGCTTGCCCCATCCGCTCCCCACAGTGAACACGCAGGTTTGCCTTTTGCCCGGCGGCCGTGGTCGGCTTTTCGCCGTTCCCGAAGCTGGAAGTATCCGTGAACTGCCACCGGTCGATATCCTGTTTCCGGTTTTGCATGGGCCGCATGGCGAAGATGGCTCAGTGCAGGGGCTTGCCGAGGTCGCGATGGTGCCGTTTGCCGGCTGCGGCATTCTGGGATCGGCGACTGCAATCGACAAGGATGTGGCCAAGCGCCTGTTAAGCGAAGCGGGATTGCCGGTGGCGCGTTCACTGACGTTCCACCGGGGCGACGCACCCTCTTTCGATGAAGTCGTTGCAGCGCTAGGGCCGACGGTTTTCGTCAAGCCCGCCCGGCAGGGGTCGTCGGTGGGTGTCAGCAAGGCTCGAACGCAAGACGATTTCCGGACAGCACTCGCGGAAGGCTTCCGCCACGATCAGAAAATCCTCGTCGAGGAGTTCATTCAGGGGCGGGAGATCGAATTTAGTGTTCTTGAGCAAGTTGACGGCACGCTGATCGCCTCGCTTCCAGGAGAAATCATCCCCGCCGGCGGCCATGGCTTTTATAGCTACGATGCCAAATACATCGACCCCGACGGTGCCATTCTCAGTATTCCGGCTCTGTTGCCGGACGAAATCGCTGAAAAGCTGAGATCAATGGCGCAAGACGCTTTCAGGGCGCTTGGCTGTGACGGCATGGCCCGTGTCGATTTTTTCGTGCGGGCGGATATGAGTGCTGTCATCAACGAGGTCAACACTATCCCCGGTTTTACCGATATCAGCATGTATGCCAAGGCTTTGGCCGCAAGCGGAATTGCCTATGCCGAAATCATCGACCGGCTGATCGCGCACGGGCTGGCTCGGGCAGGGCGGCAGGGCTGACGCATCGGGGGCCGGTAGCCAGCCCCCGATTTTTCCGATGATCGATTTGACTCAGACCAGTGCGACGGCAATCTCGGCTGCAAGCCGGGCATTGTTTTCGACCAGCGCGATATTGGTCTCGAGGCTGCGGCCGTCGGTCAGGCCGAAAATGCTGTCGAGCAGGTAAGGCGTGACCTTCTTGCCGGAAATCTCGTCGCGCTCGGCATTGTCGAGCGCCCGGGTGATGTAGATTTCCATCTCGTCGCGCGGGATTTCGCTGGCCTCCGGCACCGGGTTGGCAATCAGCATGCCGCCGTCGACGCCGAGCAGGTCGCGCATTTTCTGGAAATTGGCAATCGCGGCCGGGCTGTTGAGCATCAACGGGCTTTTCAGGCCACTATCGCGCGACCAGAAAGCCGGGAAGATTTCGCTGTCATAGGTGACCACCGGAACCCCGCGTGTTTCCAGAACTTCCAGCGTCTTTGGAATATCGAGGATGGCTTTTGCGCCGGCGCAGACGACGATGACGCCAGTGTGGGCGAGCTCATCGAGGTCGGCAGAAATGTCAAAGCTCTCTTCGGCCTTGCGATGCACACCGCCGATGCCACCGGTGGCAAAAACGCGGATACCGGCACGGGCAGCCGCGATCATTGTCGCGGCAACGGTGGTGGCACCGGTGCGGCGCTCGGCGATCGCAAAGGCGAGATCGGCGCGCGACAGTTTCATCGCCCCTTCCGTCTGTGCCAAAGCCTCCAGTTGTGCATCTTCAAGGCCGATATGCAGGACGCCGTCGATGACCGCGATCGTGGCCGGTACGGCGCCTTCCTCGCGGATGATCGCCTCGACGCTGCGGGCCATGTTGAGGTTGCCGGGGAAGGGCATGCCATGGGTGATGATGGTCGATTCCAGGGCGACGATGGCTGCGCCGCGGGCCTTGGCGGCCGCGACTTCGCTGGAATATTCCATCGGAAGCAGGGGGGAGAAGGGCTTGGTCATCGCAGATCCTTTTTGGCGTTTTAAGGCGCGTTCATGACAGGATTTCGGCTGGTGGCACAAGCCGAATCGCTTCATCGAGCATCGGCCGCGACATTTTTTCCGATACGGCAAGCGGCGAACGCACGGTGATACCGGCGGCGGCAACACCGGAGCGAAGGCATATGTCGAGCGCTTTGCCTTCGACATAGGCCGACAGGAAACCGGCCGCAAGCGAATCGCCGGCGCCCGTGACGTCGGCAAGTGCATCAAGTTGTGGTGGTGCCACCGTCACCGTTCGCCCGTCCTGAAAGGCAATCGCGGGCTTGCCGCCACGAGTGATGACGCCGCCGGACAGGCCGGCCGCCTGGAGCATAATGGGCCATTCCGCCGCCGCCTCACTATCGCGGCCCGTCAACGCACGCGCCTCTGCCTCGTTCATGAAGAGAAAGTTGAGCCCTGGCAGGCTTTTCACCAGCCGCGTCACTTTCGCCGGCGAAATGGCGATGGCGGCGACCGGTTTTGATTCGGTATTCGCACGGGCAACCAGAGCGGTCAGCGTCTCCTCGGGGAGGTTCGCATCTGTGACGATCAGATCGCTCGACGAAATAATCTCGCGCATGGCTTTCTGCTGCAATCGCCTTGGAGAAAACAGCCGGTAAAGCTCCATGTCGGCAAGCGCGATCACGAGATTACCGTCGTTCTCCAGAATAGCCGTGTAGCTTGGCGTCTTGCGGTCAAGGAAGATGAACGGGCAATCGATAACTCCGGCTTCGTTCGCTGCCCGGGCGACCATTTCGCCAACGGCATCGCCGCCGCGCGGGCTGATCATACGTACGTCAAGTCCAAGCCGCGCAAGGTTGCGGGCGGCATTGAACCCGCCGCCGCCGGCCTCTTCGAACCAGCTGCCGGGATTGCTTGATCCCGGCACGGTAGTGCCGAAAATACGAGCCCGGCGATCGATATGCGCGCCGCCAAAGATGGAAACTTGTCTGCCTGTCATGCGTTTTCCTGTGTGCCGCTCCTAAGCGATTCGGTGGGCTGCGAGGTTGATATGTCTTTAGTTTCAGTTATTTCTGCAGAATACGAAATTCCCGGAACAAGAAAAGAACATGCATCCATTTATGTTGTCGATTCAAGTCGATAGATAACTCTTGCGAAATGAGAACAAAAAGTGTACATAGCTTTCATCGGCAGCTTCATTGCCTCGGCAGGCTCCATAACCTAAAGGTGGATCACATGGCACAAAACTCTTTGCGGCTTGTAGAGGACAAATCGGTGGATAAAAGCAAGGCACTTGAAGCGGCACTCTCCCAGATCGAACGCTCGTTCGGCAAGGGATCGATCATGAAGCTCGGTGGAAAAGACAGCATAGTCGAAATCGAAACCGTTTCGACGGGCTCGCTGAGCCTCGATATTGCGCTTGGTATCGGCGGACTGCCCAAGGGGCGCGTCATCGAAATCTACGGACCGGAAAGCTCGGGCAAGACGACGCTGGCACTGCAGACGATTGCTGAAGCCCAGAAGAAGGGCGGCATTTGCGCCTTTGTCGATGCCGAACATGCGCTCGATCCGGTCTATGCCCGCAAGCTTGGCGTCGATCTCGAAAATCTTTTGATCTCGCAACCGGATACCGGTGAGCAGGCTCTGGAAATCACCGATACACTGGTGCGTTCCGGCGCCATCGACGTTCTCGTCGTCGATTCGGTCGCAGCCCTTGTACCGCGCGCTGAAATCGAAGGTGAAATGGGCGACAGCCTGCCGGGTCTGCAGGCCCGTCTGATGAGCCAGGCGCTGCGCAAGCTGACCGCGTCGATCTCGAAGTCGAACTGCATGGTCATCTTCATCAACCAGATCCGCATGAAGATCGGCGTGATGTTCGGTTCGCCTGAAACGACGACAGGTGGTAACGCCCTGAAGTTTTATGCCTCCGTTCGCCTCGACATCCGCCGCATCGGCGCCGTCAAGGAGCGTGAGGAAGTCATCGGCAACCAGACGCGCGTCAAGGTCGTCAAGAACAAGATGGCGCCGCCCTTCAAGCAGGTCGAATTCGACATCATGTATGGTGAGGGCGTGTCCAAGACCGGTGAACTGGTCGATCTCGGCGTCAAGGCCGGCATCGTCGAGAAGTCGGGTGCGTGGTTCTCCTATAATAGCCAGCGGCTTGGTCAGGGCCGCGAGAACGCCAAGTCGTTCCTGCGTGACAATCCGGATACGGCAAGGGAGATCGAACTGTCGCTGCGCCAGAATGCCGGCCTGATCGCCGAAAAATTCCTGGAAAATGGTGGCCCCGAAGCCGGTGACGACGACGATGATGCCGCTCTGGCATAAGATTACCTGATTTCGACTTGATGTTGGCCGGCCGCTCCTTAATCCGAGCGGCCGGTTTTCTTTTGCCGTCTGGACAGGGATTGGCCCGGACGATAAAAGCCTGTGTTCCAATGGGGCGGGAGAGGGTCGGCGGATGTCCGGTGATCCGCGATTTTCAAAAGTTTTCCGGTTCGCGGCTCAGTCAGGCAGGCTGCGGACGGTCCGATGCAAGAGATAAGGGCGCAATATGAGCGGCGTGAATGAAATCCGGTCGACGTTCCTCGACTACTTCAAGAAGAACGGCCATGAGGTTGTATCGTCGAGCCCGCTGGTTCCGCGCAACGATCCGACCCTGATGTTCACCAATGCCGGCATGGTTCAGTTCAAGAACGTTTTCACCGGTCTGGAGCAGCGCCCCTATTCGACGGCTGCGACCGCGCAGAAATGCGTGCGCGCCGGGGGCAAGCATAATGACCTCGACAATGTCGGCTATACCGCGCGCCACCACACCTTCTTCGAAATGCTCGGTAATTTTTCCTTCGGCGATTATTTCAAGGAGCGGGCGATCGAGCTTGCCTGGAACCTGATCACCAAGGATTTCGGCATCGATGCCAAGCGGCTTTTGGTCACCGTTTACCACACCGATGACGAGGCTTTTGGCCTGTGGAAGAAGATTGCCGGCCTGACTGACGACCGGATCATCCGGATCCCGACCAGCGACAATTTCTGGGCGATGGGCGATACCGGCCCCTGCGGGCCATGTTCCGAGATCTTCTACGATCACGGCGATCATATCTGGGGTGGACCTCCCGGTTCCAAGGATGAAGACGGCGACCGGTTCATCGAAATCTGGAACCTTGTCTTCATGCAGTACGAGCAAGTGACGAAGGAAGAACGGGTCGATCTGCCGCGTCCGTCGATCGACACCGGCATGGGCCTCGAGCGCGTTGCTGCTCTGTTGCAGGGCAAGCATGACAATTATGATATCGACCTGTTCCGCGCCTTGATCGCTGCCTCGGAAGAGGCGACCGGCGTCAAGGCTGAAGGCGACCGCCGCGCCAGCCACCGCGTCATCGCCGACCATCTGCGGGCGTCCGCATTCCTGATCGCCGATGGCGTTCTGCCGTCGAACGAAGGCCGTGGCTATGTGCTGCGCCGGATCATGCGCCGTGCCATGCGCCACGCCCAGTTGCTGGGTGCCCGTGACCCGTTGATGTGGCGGCTGCTGCCGGCGCTGATCGGCCAGATGGGCCGTGCTTACCCGGAACTCGTTCGGGCGGAATCCCTGATTTCGGAAACCTTGAAGCTGGAAGAGACCCGGTTCCGCAAGACGCTGGAACGCGGCCTCGGCCTGTTGTCGGATGCCACGCTCGATCTTGCCGAGGGCGACCAGCTGAACGGCGAGACGGCCTTCAAGCTCTACGATACGTACGGCTTCCCGCTTGACCTGACGCAGGATGCCTTGCGTAGCCGGGGTATCGGCGTCGATACCGAGGCGTTCACGGCGGCCATGGAGCGCCAGAAGGCTGAAGCCCGTGCGTCCTGGTCCGGCTCCGGTGACAAGGCAACGGAAACGATCTGGTACGAGCTGAAGGAAAAGCTCGGTGCCACAGAGTTCCTCGGTTACGACACCGAGACGGCAGAAGGTGTCGTCCAGGCGATCGTGCGCGATGGCAAGGCGATCGACACCGCCTCGAAAGGCGATACGGTCCAGCTGGTTCTCAACCAGACACCATTCTACGGCGAATCCGGCGGCCAGATGGGCGATACCGGCGTAATCTCCACCGATCATGCAAAGCTGACGGTCACCGACGTGCAGAAGCGCGGCGAGGGCCTGTTCGTGCATTCCTGCGTCGTTGAAGACGGCACGGTCAAGGTTGGTGACGCAGCGGCACTGAACGTCGACCACGCCCGCCGTTCGCGCCTGCGCGCCAACCATTCGGCCACTCATCTGCTGCATGAAGCGCTGCGCGAAGTGCTTGGCACCCATGTGGCGCAGAAGGGCTCGCTGGTTGCGCCGGAGCGCCTGCGCTTCGACGTTTCGCATCCGAAGCCGATGACGGCCGAAGAGCTGAAGATCGTCGAGGACATGGCCAACGAGATCATCGTGCAGAACGCGCCAGTCACGACGCGGCTGATGAGCGTCGATGATGCGATTGCCGAAGGCGCGATGGCGCTGTTCGGCGAAAAATACGGCGATGAAGTGCGTGTCGTGTCGATGGGGCAGGGCATTCATGGCGCCAAGGCCAACCGTCCTTACTCGGTTGAACTCTGCGGCGGCACCCATGTCGGCGCCACCGGCGAGATCGGCCTTGTGCGCATCGTCGGCGAAAGTGCCGTTGGTTCCGGTGTTCGCCGTCTGGAAGCCCTGACCGGCGTATCGGCGCTGGCTTACCTCAACGAGCAGGACGAGCGGGTCAAGACACTGGCAACAACGCTGAAGGTTCAGCCTGCAGACGTTCTGACCCGCGTTGAAACGCTGATGGACGAGCGCCGCAAGCTGGAGCGCGAACTGAACGAGGCCAAGAAGAAGCTGGCGCTCGGCGGTGGCGATGCCGGTGGTTCTGCCGATCAGGTGCAGGATATCGGCGGCGTCAAGTTCCTTGGAAAGGTTGTTACCGGTGTCGAGCCGAAGGACCTGAAGAGCCTTGCCGACGATGGCAAGACGAGCCTCGGTTCTGGTGTTGTTACCTTCGTTGGCGTCTCTGCGGATGGCAAGGCAAGCGCCGTAGTGGCCGTAACCGACGATCTGACGTCGCGTTTCAGCGCCGTCGACCTCGTTCGGATTGCCTCGGCAGCGCTCGGCGGCAAGGGTGGTGGCGGCCGCGCCGACATGGCGCAGGCCGGCGGTCCGGATGGTGACAAAGCTGCGGAAGCGATCGCGTCGGTGAGCGCCGCACTCGCCGGATAATCCAGTTTCCGTCTCATTGCTTATATTTGAAAACCGGGCTGAATGGCCCGGTTTTTCTTTGGCCAATTGCTTTTCCCGTGTTGAAATCGGTGCAGCCAACTTCGCAGGATTTGTCAAATCTGGATGTGGTTCTGTCCGTTTGTTCGGCTTGTATGAGGATCGGCATGAAGGAAGACAGCATCTGGGCGGTTTACGAACAGCGTTTGCGGCGCGTATCGGCCTATATTTACGATCACCTGGACGAAGAGCTCGATCTTGATCGGCTCTCGGATATTGCCTGCATGTCGCCGCATCACTGGCACCGGGTCTACCGGGCCGTGCACGGCGAAACGCTGGCAACGACCGTCAAGCGGCTGAGACTGCATCGGGCGGCGGGTGATCTGGTGCAGACGAGCCTTTCTGTCGAGGAAATCGCAAGACGGACCGGCTATCCCAATCTCCAATCCTTCACCCGGATTTTCAAATCGGTGTTCGGCATGCCGCCGGCCCGGTACCGGAGAGAGGGCAGCCATACTGTCTTTCAATCGGCAAACGGCAAAGGATTTGGCGAAATGTACAATGTGACGATGAAAACGATTGCCCCGCGTGAGCTCACCGGGGTCAGCCATACCGGTTCCTATATGGGTATCGGCCGTGCTTTCGAAACGCTCGGCGGCACGCTGCAGGCACGCAAGCTTTACCGGCAGGACATGAAGATGGTCGGCATCTATCTGGATGATCCGGATCTGGTGGCGGAGGATAAGCTGCGCTCCTTTGCCTGTGTAACAGAAGGGCAGCACGTTCCGGCTGATGAGCCGCTGGTGCGAAAGCATCTGGAGGGTGGCGAGTATGCGGTGTTGCGGCACAAGGGGCCGTATGCCGATATGCACAAGGCCTATCAGTGGCTGTATGGCGAATGGCTGCCATCATCGGGCCGGGAGGTCCGCGATACGGTGAGGTTCGAGGAATACATCAACAATCCCCGGGATGCTGCTCCGAAAGAGCTGTTGACGGACATCTATCTGCCCGTGAAGTAAATTGTCGTGGATACCCGGTGGAAATTCGCTGCCGGGTATCGTTTTTCCATAAGCCGGCTAATGGATTAATTGTAGACGTTGCTTGATTCCATCAAGGCGTGCTGAAAAGCCCCCAATGCTGCAGGCCTTCCAGCACGCCATCGGCAAATTTTCCGCTGCTGCCATAGATATCCGGGCGGTCTCCGGCGATGGATTTCAGCTCATCCAAGGCGTTACCCACCACGATGCCGCGAGCACCGAGAAGCGCAAACATGCTGCGGTCATTGTCGGTATCGCCAGCCACCACCACGTCTTCATGCGACAACCCGAGCTGGCGGCATAGCCAGGAGAGGGCGGCGCCCTTGTCAACACCGTCAGGCAGGATGTCGAGGTCTCGTTTGCTGGAGTAGACCAGGCGGGCGGCAATTCCGGCGCCTGCCAGTTTTTCCTCTATGCTGGCCAAGGTCGCAGCATCGGCATCGTGCAGATACCAGCTGGATTTCTGGGCGTGCTGATACATGTCCGGCTGGAAGATGATGTCCGGAACACTGGATAACGCCCTGTTGATCCGTTCATGGTCAAACCCGGCGCCGATGGCGCGCGAATAAAGCGCCGCATGAGATGGTTCTTTCGCGTTGTCCAGCATCGTTCCCACTCCGCCGATATAGATATCGGGCCGTGGCAATGCCGTGGTGGCGACAAACGCTTTTTGATCGTCGATCAGCCGGCCGCTGTTGAACACCAGTAGTGGCCGTTTGTCTGGCGCAAGACCAAGCCAGGCATCGCGAAATCGCGCTTCAGCCTCTCTGTTTCCTGCCAACGTGCCATCGATGTCGCTGCAGAACAGCCGAATCGGCCTCAATCTCCGTCCGTCCATGGTTCCGCCCATTCATTATCATCCATTGCCTGCGGCATCGGCCGTCCCTCGACGACACCGATGAGCTGCTGGGCAATGCCGGTCCAGGTAAACAGGCTGCGTGCCTTGTGGGCGCCCATGCGCGACAAACGGCCGTAGAGCCGCTCGTGTTTCAGCGGCTTCATCATCGTGATGCCAAGATCGTATTTGTCGAACGGATCGGCAAACAACGCATGCCGGCCATAGCTGACGGCGCGGAACAATCCGCCATGAACCGTAATGATGGTCGGGGTGCCGCTGGCCATCGCCTCGATCGCAGTCATGCCGAAGGGTTCGTAACGGCTGGATAGGACGAAGATATCGGCGGCACGGTAAAAGTCGGGCAGATCGTCATCAGCGACGAAACCGGAAAACACCACCTTGCCGTCCAGTCCAAGGGCTGCCACGCGTTGCTTCAATTCATCAAGAATACCCGCCTCCTGCGGGTCCATGTTTTCGCCGCCGACTGCCAGATGCAGGCGCGCTTCCGGCTCGCGCTCGGCCAGCACGGAAAAACCGTCGATCAGAAGATCATACCCCTTGTTCGTGGCCAGGCGGCCCATGGCCATCACCACCTTGCCTTCGAAGCCGAACCGCTGGCGGGCCATTTCGCGCGTTGCCCTGGAAACGGGAAAGAAGCGGTTGTCATCATAGCCGGGCGGAATCATATGCACACGGTCGCGCGGCAGATTGTAGTCGTTGACCAGCATCTCTACCTGGATCGGCGTCGTGGCGATCACCATGCTGCAGGAGCGATAGATGATCAGTTCATGCTTGATGCGCTCGGAAAAATTGAATTCCTTGTCGAACTCCGCCGCCTTGTCCGGATAGTCCGTCTCCATCTGGCGCTTCTTCCACAGGCCAAGCGAATGCGGCGTGTGGATATGGGTGACACCGAGCGCTTCGGACATGCGCTGGCCGGCGATACCCGCGTCCCAATAGTGGCTGTTGATCAGCGTATAGGTGAAATCGTTCCTGCGAACGAAACGGACGGCATTTTCGCACCATTCCATCAGGTGTTTGTAGAGATATTCCTTCGGTATGAAATCGTTGCCGCCGCAGGGGATGCGGATTACCCGCACACGCTCGTCAACTTCGTCAAACTCCGGTTGGTCCTCGAACCGGCGTGTATAGATGTCGACCTCATGGCCGAGCAGCGCCAGCTTGCGGGCGAGTTCGATGACATAGACCACCTGACCGCCGGTATCGGCGGCACCCAGCGGCGGTTCGGCGGCGACATAGCCATGAGTTGATACCAGGGCAATGCGGGGAAGGTGGCTATGGGGTTTGTCGGAGGAACTGTTCATTGATCTGCGGTCACAATCTTTTGGAAGGAGGGTGCGTGCAGTGCAGCATGCGGAAGGGCTCACTTCGCGAACGGTTCGCTGACGAAAAGGTTCCAATAAAAAACCCGGCACATGGCCGGGTTTCTCAGTTCATTCCAGTGTGGCTTGATCAGGCAACCATTGCCTTCTTCAGGTTCTCGTCGATCTTGTCGAGGAAGCCGGTGGTCGAGAGCCACGGCTGGTCTGGGCCGATCAGCAGCGCCAGATCCTTGGTCATGAAGCCGCTCTCGACGGTGTCAACGCAGACTTTTTCCAGAGTGTCAGCAAAGCGGGCGAGTTCCGCGTTGTTGTCGAGCTTGGCGCGGTGAGCAAGGCCACGGGTCCAGGCGAAGATCGAGGCGATCGAGTTGGTCGATGTTTCCTCGCCCTTCTGGTGCTGGCGGTAGTGACGGGTCACCGTGCCGTGGGCGGCTTCGGCTTCGACCGTCTGGCCATCCGGCGTCATCAGAACCGAGGTCATCAGGCCGAGAGAGCCAAAACCCTGTGCGACGATGTCGGACTGAACGTCGCCGTCATAGTTCTTGCAGGCCCAGACGTAACCGCCGGACCACTTGAGCGCCGAAGCGACCATGTCGTCGATCAGGCGATGTTCGTACCAGATCTTGGCTTCCTTGAACTTGTCGGCGAATTCGGCGTCGAAGACAGCCTGGAAGATATCCTTGAAGCGGCCGTCATAGACCTTGAGGATAGTGTTCTTGGTCGAGAGATAGACCGGAACGCCGCGCTGCAGGCCGTAGTTCAGCGATGCGCGGGCGAAATCAGTGATTGATTCGTCAAGGTTGTACATGCCCATGGCAACGCCGGCTGCCGGGGCGTCATAGACTTCGTGCTCGATTTCGGTGCCGTCCTCGCCGACGAACTTCATCGTCAGCTTGCCCTTGCCGGGGAACTTGAAGTCGGTGGCGCGGTACTGGTCGCCGAAGGCGTGACGGCCGACGATGATCGGCTTGGTCCAGCCCGGAACAAGGCGCGGGACGTTCTTGCAGATGATCGGCTCGCGGAAGATAACGCCGCCCAGGATGTTGCGGATCGTGCCGTTCGGCGACTTCCACATCTTCTTCAGGCCGAATTCCTCGACGCGGGCTTCGTCCGGGGTGATCGTTGCACACTTGACACCGACACCGTGCTTCTTGATGGCATTGGCGCTATCGATCGTCACCTGATCGTTGGTCGCATCGCGGTTTTCCATGCCAAGGTCGTAGTATTCCAGATCGATATCCAGGTACGGATGGATCAGCTTTTCCTTGATGAACTGCCAGATGATGCGGGTCATTTCATCGCCGTCGAGCTCGACGACTGGATTGGCGACCTTGATCTTTGTCATGTTGCAAACCTCTGCATGGGGTTGGATGGAAACGGGTTGGCGCCCCTATAGCATCCAGTTCACCACAGGCAAAGACATACACGCGTGATTCCGCGTGCGTTTCCTTCCGATTGCAAAACCTGTGTTCAATGGCCGCGGATAGCGCGCGGGAAATCCGCGGCGCGGGGCTTTGCATAACATCTTTCCTCGCGAACAAGGATGCTTTCCGCATCGAGCGCGGCAATGGGCGTATGCCGGTCGGTTGGCACCAGGCCATCAAGCTGCAGGGCGAGATAGCGGCCGCAGCAAACCCGCAGGAAGGATGTGAAGTTTTCCGGTGGATGGCCTTCGCCGAGCGATTCGATATAGAGCCGCCCGATCAGGCGGCCGACCGACATGCCGTCGCGGTCGCCGATATCGTCGAGGATGGACCAGAAGAAGCTTTCAAGCCGGATGCTTGTCGCCACGCCATCGATCCGCACCGAGCGGGTCACACTTTGCCAGAGCGCCGGGTCGGCGCCGATGAATAGTCTGCACATCCGTTCCTCCCAGAACTCCGGCTTGAAATGTTCACCCTTCGATGCGGTTTGGCAAGACCGATGTCAGGCAGCCGAGCGCGTCAATGGCGTATTGTGGCGAATCTCGGTTCCCAGAACAGTCAGGAACTGACCGATCCAGGCCGGATGCGCGGGCCAGGCGGGTGCCGATACCAGATTACCGTCAGTCACAGCCTGATCGACCGGGATTTCGGCATAATGACCACCGGCAAGCTCAACGTCGAAACGGCAGGCGGGGTAGGCGGAGCATGTCCGGCCCTTCAGCACGCCTGCGGCCGACAGCAATTGTGCGCCATGGCAAATGGCAGCCACTGGCTTGTTCGCCTCGAAGAAGTGGCGGACCATGGCGATGACGTTCGCATCGAGCCGCAGATATTCCGGCGCCCGGCCACCGGGAATGACCAGCGCGTCGTAGCTCTCGACCTTGGTGTCGGCAAAGGTCGCGTTCAGGGTAAAATTGTGACCACGCTTTTCCGAGTAGGTCTGATCACCTTCGAAGTCATGGATGGCCGTGGCAATCTGCTGGCCCGCCGTCTTGCCCGGGCAGATGGCATGAACCGTATGGCCAACGGCGAGCAACGCCTGGAATGGCACCATCGTCTCGTAGTCCTCTGTGAAATCGCCGCAGATCATTAGAATTTTCTTGCCGCCCATCGTATCCTCCATCGGGTTGCTGACGATGTCAGGATGCCACGGCCGGTCTCTGGCAAGGTATTAGCCTGATACTACATTGACCAACCCCTGACGATGATTGGTACACCGCATCATTGCGGCCTCGCGTGTCGAAGCGAATTTGATTATGAGCAGACGCAAATTCTCTGGCGCCGGAGCGCCGGTCGCGCATCTGAAATGTCGTGCATCTGAGATCAGGAGATGATGGATGAAACGGTTCGCACTTGTTGTTCTGGCTTGCTGCACGTTTTCGGCTGCGCACGCAGGCGACCCCGCAGCGCCGGTCAATGAAATCATGCAGGAAGCCGTCAAGGGCTGGGCGGAGGAGGCACAGCCGGGCGAGGATTATTTTTCCGAGGCGCGTCTTGGCCGTATCTACAGCCAGGATTTCGTCAAGGCCTATCGCGAGGCGGCAAAATTCCCGGCCTATGACGAAGGCGATTCGCCGTTTGATTATGATGTGATCGTCAGTGGTCAGGACAGCTGCTCGATCAAGGATCTGTTGGTCGTTGCCGGCCCGGAGACGGACGGCAAGAGCGATGTCACGGTCACCTTCGACAATACCCATTGTTTTGGTGAGCGCGCAGCCGACTGGAAGCCGAGCGAACTGCATTTCATGGTGATCGAGGAAGGCGGCAAGGCCGTCATTGACGACATCATCCGCGCCGGTGAAACTGGCTCGCTCAAGAGCGAGTTGCAGGCGATTGCCAGCCAGGGCGCCAGCACGCCAGAATAGACCGTTGTGGGCTGCGGCTTTCAAAATCCGCGCATCTGTGCAAGGAAGCGCTGAAATCCAGACGCAAAACAGAGACGAAAGTACCGGAATGGCAGGAACCAACAGCGAGCGCGTGCTTCTGACCGAAGGACCAGCAATCATTCTGGTGCATCCGCAGCTTGGCGAGAACATCGGCATGGTGGCGCGTGCCATGGCCAATTTCGGGCTTTCGGAACTGCGTCTGGTCAGTCCGCGCGATGGCTGGCCGAGCGAAAAGGCACGTTCTGCGGCGAGCCGGGCCGATCATGTCATCGATGCGGCCAAGGTCTATGACACGCTGCCGGAAGCAATTGCCGACCTCAACTTCGTCTACGCGACGACGGCTCGCGACCGCTACGGCTACAAGCCGGTGCGCTCGCCGCTGATTGCCGCCGAGACGCTGCGCAGCCGTTTCAATATGGGCGAGGCGACCGGCATCCTGTTCGGGCGCGAACGTACCGGTCTTACCAATGAAGAAGTGGCGCTCGCCGACGAGATCGTCACGTTTCCGGTCAATCCGGCCTTCGCCTCGCTTAACCTGGCGCAAGCCGTGCTCCTGATGTCCTATGAATGGCTGAAGACATCGATGGAATCGCGGGAGGAAACCTCGTTCCAGGCGCTGTCGCAGAACCCGGCAACCAAGGAACAGTTGCAGGGCATGTTCGATCATGTCGAGGAGGCGCTGGAGGCGCGCGGCTACTTCCGGCCCGTCGCCAAAAAGCCGAAATTGGTCGACAATTTGCGCGCGGTCCTGACCCGCCCCGGCTTTACCGAATCCGAAATCCGGCTGGTGCGCGGCATCATCTCATCGCTCGATCGTTTCACCCGCGAGGCGCCGCGCGGTGCCGGAGCGCCGGAAAATTCGCGTGCCAAGAAAGTTGACGATGCCGGTGACGACAGCTGAGCTGAAGCCCATCCTCGTTTTCGACAGCGGTATCGGCGGGCTGACCGTGCTGCGCGAAGCCCGCGTGCTGATGCCGGAGCGGCATTTTATCTATGTCGCTGACGATGCGGGCTTTCCTTATGGCGGCTGGGGAGAGGAGGCGCTGAAGGAGCGCGTCATCTCGCTGTTTGGCAGATTGCTGGCTGAGCACGATCCTGAAATCTGCGTCATCGCCTGTAATACCGCGTTCACGCTGGTTGGCGCCGATCTGCGCGCAGCGTTTCCTCAGATGCGCTTCGTCGGCACGGTACCGGCGATCAAGCCTGCGGCGGAGCGGACGCGCTCCGGCCTCGTTTCGGTGCTGGCGACGCCAGGAACCGTCAAGCGTGCCTATACCCGCGATCTGATCCAGTCTTTCGCTACGCAATGTCATGTCCGGCTCGTCGGTTCGGAAAATCTGGCCCGCATGGCGGAGGCCTATATTCGTGGCGAGGCAATCGATGACGCTGCGGTTCTCTCCGAAATCGAGCAGTGTTTTGTCGAGAAAGATGGTCGCAAGACCGATATCGTCGTGCTGGCCTGCACGCATTATCCGTTCATGGCCAACGTTTTCCGCCGCCTGGCCCCTTGGCCGGTGGACTGGCTCGACCCGGCCGAGGCGATTGCCCGGCGGGCGCGCAGTCTTGTGCCGCTGCCGGATGGTTTTGAGCCCTTGAACGGCATTGATCCCGCGATCTTCACCTCCGGACACCCGGATTTCACCACGCGCCGCCTGCTGCAGGGGTTTGGGCTGACGGTGTCGCAGGCCGGTTGACGGGATGGAAATCGTACCGATTACGCCTGCGTTCGATGGTTTCGATGCTTTGCGGGAGGCCAGCATCGGCGAGGGACATCGTATGCTTGTCCGGTTGCAGGAAAACTGGATTTCCGGCCTGAACCGGTTTGAGCGTCCAGGCGAAATCCTTGCCGGTGCCATTGTGGATGGCACGCTTGCCGGCGTTTGCGGCCGCAACATCGATCCGTTCGCGGGCAATGCCGCCGCTGGCCGCGTTCGCCATCTCTATGTGGCGCCGGATCATCGGGGCAGGGATATCGGCAGCCAGCTGGTTCGCTTCATTGTCCGTGACGCAGCCGATTTCTTCCGCTTTTTGAACACAAGGGCACCGTCGCAAGCGTTCGCATTCTACGAGCGCCTTGGGTTTTCACCGGTTCTGGAAAACAGCACAGTCACGCACAGGCTTTATTTCTGAAGATGTGGCCGTCTTAGCTGTGGGTTTTGCTGCGATTGCCGCGCAAAACATGGGCTTTAATGATACGGGTCAACGCTTGCGGGTTCGTGGCGGCGCATCCGACATGGCAATTTAAACGAGGTGGATATGAAAGTCGGCATCGACATGGGGACGGCGTCGGACGGCGCATCCGTTCCGCTCGATATCGAGGAGCTTCTCGCTACGCGTCTTCTGGTGCAGGGTAATTCCGGCTCCGGAAAGTCGCACTTGTTGCGCCGTCTGCTCGAACAGTCCGCCCCGTGGGTGCAGCAATGCATCATCGATCCAGAAGGCGATTTCGTCACGCTGGCCGACAAGTTCGGCCATGTGGTGATCGAAGGCGAGCGGACCGAGGCCGAACTGATCGGTATTGCCAGCCGTATCCGCCAGCATCGCGTTTCCTGTGTTCTGTCGCTGGAGGGGCTGGATATCGAGCAGCAGATGCGCAGCGCCGGTATCTTTCTCAATGCGATGTTCGATGCCGATCGTGACTACTGGTATCCGGTGCTGGTCGTTGTCGATGAGGCGCAGATGTTTGCGCCATCGGTCGCCGGTGACGTCTCCGAAGAGGCGCGAAAAGTCTCATTGGGCGCGATGACCAACCTGATGTGCCGTGGCCGTAAACGTGGACTGGCGGGCGTCATCGCCACGCAGAGGCTGGCAAAGCTTGCCAAGAACGTTGCAGCCGAAGCGTCCAACTTCCTGATGGGCCGCACGTTTCTCGATATCGATATGGCCCGTGCCGCCGATCTGCTCGGCATGGATCGGCGCACGGCGGAAATGTTCCGCGACCTGAAGCGCGGTTCGTTCGTAGCGCTCGGCCCGGCTTTGTCGCGCCGTCCGCTGCCGGTGACCATCGGTCATGTCGAAACCTCGGCCCGCTCGACCAGCCCCAAGCTGACGCCGCTGCCGGAAGCCGTCGCTGATGTCGAGGACCTGATCTTCACGCCGGATCCGGAAGAACTCATCCGCCCGATCATGCGGCGGCCCGGCGCCCAGCCGCGCCCCGCCACCGATATTCTCGCCGAGCTCTCACGGCCACGCCCCGAGCCAATCGGCCTTTCGGAGCCGAAAGCGCCGGTGCCGGAAATGCCGGTTCAGGAGCGCGAAGCGCTGCTCGACGGTCTGCTTGCAGAGATACTGGAGCATCCCGAGGCAGCGTTCCGCGCCGATGCCGAACTGTTTCAGGATTTCCTCGTGCGCTGCCGTATCCGTCGTGTGCCCGGCGCACCGCTGTCGCTCAGCGCCTTCCGCCGCAAGATGGCCGTTGCGCGCTCCGGCGTCGATGCCGAGACGGCCGCGACCGACATCTGGGCGTCGGCTTTGAGCCTGTCGCGCAATGTCACCGATGATCTGCAGGGCGTGTTCCTGCTTGTGGCGCAGTCCGCCGTGCGTAATCTGGCATGCCCCTCGGATGCAATGATCGCGCGCGCCTATGGCACGCACTCGGCCCGCCGCGCCCGCCGCCTGCTCGGTTACTTCGAGGAGCAAGGCCTGATCGTGGTTCACAGCGATCTTTCCGGCAAGCGGATCGTGGCGTTTCCGGACCTGCAGGTGGAGACAGCGCCGGGTGCTGCCGATGCTGTCTATGATGACGCCGGAAACCGCAGTGCTGCGGAATAGACGTGGATCCCACTTTGGGGCGTATCAGATCCAGGTCTGGATGACGCGCTCTGAGGCGTGAATGCAGGTGAGTTCCAGCCTGTCCGGCCCGGTATTGACGAAACGATGCGGCGTCTGAGCCGTGACCACGATGATATCGCCCACAGCCGCGTCGAGTGTTTCGAGCCCGACCGTGAATTGCGCGTGGCCGGACCGGACGATCCAGGTTTCGCTATAGGGATGGGTGTGCAGGGCAGGCCCTTGGCCAGGTTCGTTGTCGACCAGAAAAATGGAAATCGGCGTGTCGTACTCAGCGCCCTCGAACAGGACAGTTCTGTTTGACCGCTGATCCTGATTGGTGCGGGGAATGACATGATACATG
Source organism: Rhizobium sp. Root1334 (assembly GCF_001426665.1). GTDB lineage: Bacteria > Pseudomonadota > Alphaproteobacteria > Rhizobiales > Rhizobiaceae > Pararhizobium. The sequence goes on from NZ_LMEY01000012.1 coordinate 147,915, forward strand.
CAGGCCTCCATTAGTATCTGGTGAATGGACGAAAGGCGATATATCTTCTTGCGAAGATAATTACCCAAAACTATCTTCTCGTCAAGATAGTTTGTTTTTGGAAAGGCACGGCATGGCGCAAAGCATTGAAAAGGCGGATCACGTGGATCGGTTGCGCGGCCAGTGGGACAGGGAATTGCCGGATCTCGATACCGAACCGATGGCCATACTCGGTCGGGCCTACCGGCTCGCCAATCTGGTGCGTCCGTCGATTGAGGCAACATTTGCGTTCTTCGGCCTCGACCGTGGTGAGTTCGATGTCATCTCGACGCTGCGGCGGTCAGGGCCGCCTTACCGGCTAACGCCGACGGAACTCTATACGTCCCTGATGATCTCTTCCGGCGGGCTGACGCACCGGCTGGACCGGCTGAAGAAGTCGGGACTGATCATACGCGAGCGTTCGCAAGAGGATGGGCGCAGCACGGCCGTTGGCCTGACAGACGAAGGTATACGGCTTGCCGAGGCTGCGTTTCGCGTCGATATGGCCAGCGAAGCATCCTATTTGACGGATCTGAGTGGAGAGGAGCGAACGGAGCTGGCGGGGTTGCTGCGCAAGTTGCTGGGCTCCTTGGAGCGGCGGGTGGAAGGTGATAAGAGTTAGATTGCAGGCGGAACTTAGCAAATTCGTTTGACAATCAGGGGCGAAGCCACTAAAGCCGCCTCAACGCCGGGCCGAAATGCCCGGTGTTTTATTTGACATGTCCCGTGGATTCTCCGTTAGCTTAATGTGAGAAACCTGTCAGAGCTCGCAAAATCGGGTTCAGAGGAGGGCGTGTTTCCTTCATCCGGTTTGGAAACAGACCGGTGCAACGTTCTGAAAGGAAATGCGATGAGCAAGCGCGAATCGTCCAAGTACAAAATTGACCGCCGTATGGGCGAGAACATCTGGGGCCGTCCGAAGTCCCCGGTAAACCGCCGCGAATACGGTCCTGGCCAGCACGGCCAGCGCCGCAAGTCCAAGCTTTCCGACTTCGGTGTGCAGCTGCGCGCCAAGCAGAAGCTCAAGGGCTACTACGGCGACATCCGCGAAAAGCAGTTCCGTGCGATCTTCGCCGAAGCTGACCGCCGCAAGGGTGACACTTCCGAGAACCTGATCGGCCTGCTCGAATCGCGCCTCGACGCGATCGTGTACCGCGCCAAGTTCGTTCCGACGGTCTTTGCTGCCCGTCAGTTCGTCAACCATGGCCACGTCAAGGTCAACGGCGTTCGCGTCAACATCGGTTCGTACCGCTGCAAGGCTGGCGACGTTATCGAAGTTCGCGAAAAGTCCAAGCAGCTCGTTTCGGTTCTCGAAGCCGTTTCGCTCGCTGAACGCGACGTTCCGGATTACATCGAAGTCGATCACAACAAGATGGTTGCGACCTTCGCTCGCGTTCCGGCTCTGACCGACGTTCCGTACCCGGTCATCATGGAACCGAACCTCGTCGTCGAATTCTATTCGCGATAATTTCTTCGGGCTCCGGCCTTGTGAAATTCGAAAAAGCCACTCAGAAATGGGTGGCTTTTTTGTTGCGCTGCACACATGCGGAGAATGACGAATGCCCGGCCCTTTGGACCTGCAGTCGATAGTCGATGATATCCACCGCGAGCTAACCCCACGGCTGGGTGAAGGCAAGGTGGCCGACTATATTCCGCAGCTCGCCCGCGTCGATCCCAAGAGTTTTGGCATGGCCATCGTTACCGTCGATGGCGATGTTCACATGGCCGGCGATGCCGGGGTGCCATTCTCCATTCAGAGTATTTCCAAGGTTTTCACGCTGACTTTGGCGCTCGGCAAGCACGGTGAAACCATCTGGAAGCGCGTCGGCCGCGAACCCTCCGGTTCCGCCTTCAATTCGATCGTCCAGCTCGAACATGAACACGGCATTCCGCGCAACCCGTTTATCAATGCCGGGGCTATCGCGATCACGGATCTGGTGCTTGCTGGCCATACGCCGAGGGAGGCAATCGGTGAGATCGTTCGTTTCGTCCGCTACCTCTCCGACGAGGAGGACATCCTGATCGATCAGGACGTGGCCAAATCGGAATCGGCGACCGGTTACCGTAACTTTGCGCTCGCCAATTTCATGCGTTCCTTCGGCAAGCTCGATCATCCCGTCGAGCATGTGCTTGGTGTCTATTTTCATCAATGCGCGCTGGCGATGAGCTGCGTTCAACTGGCCAAGGCCGGCCTGTTTCTAGCTGCGTCCGGCACCAATCCGCTGACCAAACATTCCGTCGTTTCCAAGCAGCGGGCGCGGCGCATCAATGCGCTGATGCTGACCTGCGGCCACTATGATGGCTCGGGGGATTTTGCCTATCGCGTCGGCCTGCCGGGCAAGAGCGGCGTTGGCGGGGGCATCCTCTGTGTCGCGCCGGGTAAGGCTGCGGTTGCGGTCTGGTCGCCCGGGCTCAATCACAACGGCAATTCGCTGCTCGGTTCGCTGGCCTTGGAAATGCTCGCCAGCCGCACAGGATGGTCCGTATTCGGCGCCTGAACCGGCGTTACGGAAGTTTCACATCACGCCCGGCGCATTTTCCTTGATCTTGCTGCTTTAGACGGGCAAGTGCAGGGCATTGTTTTTGCGCGCCGCCTTCGTGCTCTGCGCCCTCCATCCGGGACTTTGTCATGGATATTGCCATTCAGCCGCCGGCCGCCGGCCTCGAAGATCTTTCGTCCAGCCTGGATCAATCCGGCAACGAAGCTATGCACCCGATTTTTGCAAAAATGCCCAATTCCGTCTCGTTCAACAAGCTGCGCAAGCGGTTGCTGCGACAGGTCCGTCAGGCGATCGAGGACTTTGGCATGCTGAACGGCCAAAAACGCTGGCTGATCGGTGTTTCCGGCGGCAAGGACAGTTATAGCCTGCTGGCGCTGCTGATGGACCTGCAATGGCGCGGCCTGCTGCCGGTCGAACTGGTCGCCTGCAATCTCGATCAGGGCCAGCCGAATTTTCCAAAGCATATCCTGCCGGAATATCTGTCGTCGATCGGCGTCAAGCACCGGATCGAATATCGCGACACCTATTCGATCGTGAAGGAAAAGGTTCCGGCCGGTGGCACCTATTGCGCGCTCTGTTCGCGTCTGCGCCGCGGCAATCTCTACCGAATCGCTCGAGAAGAAGGCTGCGATGCGCTGGTGCTGGGACACCACCGCGAAGACATTCTCGAAACCTTCTTCATGAACTTCTTCCATGGCGGCCGACTGGCGACAATGCCAGCCAAGCTCCTCAATGACGACGGCGATCTGATGGTGCTCAGGCCTCTGGCCTATGTGGCGGAAGACGATCTCGCCAAATTTGCCGCAGCGATGGAGTTTCCGATCATCCCTTGCGACCTCTGCGGTACGCAGGACGGGCTTGAGCGCAATGCCATGAAGGCGATGCTGTCGGATATCGAGCGCCGCATGCCCGGCCGCAAGGACACGATGCTGAGGGCGCTCGGTCACGCCAATCCGTCGCATCTGCTCGACCCAAAGCTGTTTGATTTCCAATCTCTCTTCGCGGAGCCCAAAGCATGACATCTGCCATCGATATCGCTGCCATCGCCAATGTCCTGCAGGAGGCAGCCTTCAAGGAAATCCTGCCGAAATTCCGCAATCTGGGTGACGGCGACGTGCGGATGAAGTCGGAGGCGATCGATCTGGTCACCGAGGCGGACGAAGCCGCCGAACGGTTGATCAAGGCACGGATGGCGGAAATCGCGCCGGACGCTTTGTTCGTCGGCGAAGAATCGGTTGCCGCCAATCCGGCACTACTCGGCAGTTTGGCCGGAGCTGACCTTGCCATCGTCGTCGATCCGATTGACGGTACGTTCAACTATGCGGCGGGCATGCCGCTGTTTGGCGTCATGGCCGCCGTGGTTTCCAAAGGCGAGACGGTTGCAGGCCTGATCTACGATCCGATGGGCAATGACTGGGTGATCGCCGAAAAGGGTTCTGGCGCCTGGTTGTGCAAGGCTGACGGGTCGCAGGAGCAGCTTTCGACGGTTCCGTCCGTACCGTTGGAAAGCCTGGTCGGCTGCGCCTCGACCGGCTTCTATTCCCCGGAAAATCGCCGCATCGTCATGGGCAACATGGCCAAGGTCCGCATTGCCACCAGTTATCGCTGCGCAGCGCACGAATATCGCGGCTTTGCCGGGGGCCATTTCCACTTCCTGATGTATCAGAAGCTGATGCCATGGGATCATCTGGCCGGTACGCTGATAGCGCAGGAAGCAGGCGCCTATGCCGCGCGATTCGATGGATCGCCCTATCTGCCGCATCATGTCGATGGCGGCCTGCTTCTGGCTTCCGACAAGGAGTGCTGGGAGATGCTGCGCCGCGAAGTGTTTACGGTCTAGGCTGCGGCCAGAGTGTTGCTCACAGCTTGCGGATGATCGCGGCGGCAACGGGCGGGGCAATGAACTGCAGCAACCGCAGCAGCTTCACCTTGCCGACGTGAATGCGCGCCTGCCGGGTGGAAAGCGACCCGGCAATCGCAGCAGCGGCGGCGGCTGCGCTGATCTTGCCCCGGCCGCGTCCCGCCGACATCGGCGCATCAACCATTGGCAAGACGATATCGACGGCCCGCACGGATGAACCATTGAATTGCGCGGTGATGGCGTCGGAAAACATCCGCAGGCCCGCTTTCGTTGCGCTGTAGACGGCCGACGTTCTTTTGGGATAGCTGGCAAGGGCAGAGCCGACATTGACAATGACAAAGGCGCGGCTTGGCACATCCGGAAGCAACAGCCGCGACAGGATCAGCGGCGCAACCAGGTTGGTTTCGATCTCGGCCGCGATCTGATCAATGCCATAACCGGGATCGTCGAACCTGAGATTGTGCTGGATAGCCGCATTGTTGATCAGGCCGTCAGCCGGACCTTGTGCCTTCACCGAGGCTGCAAAGGCGGAGATCGCTGCCCGGTCGTTTAAGTCAAGCGCGTGAACATCGATGCGCTGATCCCGCTGTTTGAGGGCGTCAAGCCGGATGCGATCACGTCCGAGCGCGATGACATCGTGTCCCGCGCGGGCTAGCTGCAGCGCAATTTCCCATCCGATTCCCGAACTTGCCCCAGTGACGACATACCGTGCCATGCTATCTATTCCCCTTGTTGGAGATGTGAGCATGCTGCAGGGGGACGGGAATGGCATTAACCGGGTTAACAGGTCGGGTCAGGCGGCGATTGCGCTGTTTGAGCGTATTACCGGAGAGCCGCTGGCGCAGACGGATCGTTTGACCGGCGCGATCCAGCTTTGTCTGGTGAAACCCGGCGAAAGTATCTTCAATCAGGACGATCCGCACCCGTATCTCTATGTTGTCGAGAGCGGCCTGTTGAAATTCACATATCTGCGATCGGACGGCGAGGAATGGATCAAATCTTTTATTGTTGAAGGCCAATTCTTCGCCAGCCTGTCAGCGCTTGCGCCGGCCGGGCGCGCGAGCTTTTCGGCAATTGCGATCGAGGCCTGCCGGCTGGAACGCATTCCGTTCGTGGCACTCAGAGACCTCGCAGATACCGATCTTGGATGGTCGCGAATGATCCGGACTGCCTTGATGATTTTTGGAGAACGCAAGGAGCGCCGCGAGCGCCAGTTTTTGACGCTTGATCGCGAAGAGCACTATCGCTCGCTGGTCGACGAGGAGCCGGACCTGGTTGCGCGGGTGCCGCAGAAGGACCTCGCGAGCTATCTCGGCATTACCGCCGTTGGCCTCAGCCGTATTTCCGCACGTGTCCGGGCCGACGCCTCGCGTTCGACTTAACCCGGGTTAATGCGCAGCAACCCACGATGGGAGATACCGGTTTTCGTTCAAAACGGGAGCCCAAACCTTGACCAACAGCAATACCGCATCGGACACGATGCTATTTTTCCGCTCGTGGCTGACAAGGCCGCTGGAGGTTGCGTCGATTGCGCCGTCAAGCAAATGGCTTGCTGCCGCGATGACCGCCGAAGTCGGGCCGGTGCCTGGCGGCGTGCTTGAGCTTGGGCCGGGCACTGGCATCTTTACCCGCAGGCTTCTGCAGGATGGCGTTGCCGAGGACAGGCTTATCCTGGTGGAGCGCAATCCTGTATTTGCCACGCTGTTGCGCCAGCGCTTTCCCAAGGCGACCCTGATCGAGGAGGACGCACGCCATTTGCGTCTGCCCTCGGCGGGCAGGATCGGCGCCGCCATCAGCGGCCTGCCACTGCTGTCCATGCCGAAGCCGGTTGTGCAGGATATTCTGGCAGCAGTCTTCCGCCATCTGGCCGATGATGCTTGTCTGTTTCAGTTTACCTACGGGCCGCGTTGCCCCCGTTCCGGCAACGGTTCTTCAAGCGCTTGACCTTGAAGCATCCTTCCGGCGATGGGTGCCGCTTAATCTGCCGCCAGCCAGCGTTTACCGCATCCGGCGCCGGAGCGTTTGAGACCGTAAATGCAGTCTGATGCCGCCACGAAAAGAAAAAGGCCTCGCCGGTTGCCTGGCGAAGCCCTTGTTTGCAGGTCGGTTGGCGCGCTTACATATGGCCGCCAGCGCCTTCCAGCGTGGCGTGGTCGTCGCCCGGATGGGTGAAGAGCTTGCCGTTTTCTGCCCAGAGGACGGCAAGGATCGTCACCACGCCGAAGACGGCGAAACCGGCGAACAGCGGCTGAACGGTACCGTTGAACATCTGGCCGACCAGACCGCCGAGCAGTGCGCCGCCCGTTGTTGAGACGAAACCGGTGATGGCGGTTGCCGTTCCGGCAAGATGCCCCATCGGCTCGAGGCTGATGGCCGTGAAATTGGTGGCGATGACGGCGAAGAACATCAGAAGGATCGAAAACAGCACATAGCTGAACAGGAAGCTCGGCGTACCGGCAAGCGCGACCAGAAGGCCCAGAACGGATAGCAGCGTGAACAGGATCATCGAGGTATGCGAGATCCGGCGCATGCCGAAGCGGCGGACGAAGTAGCCGTTGGCGAAATTGGCAACCGCGATACCGCCGGCCGTGGCTGCAAAGGCGAGCGGCAACCAGTCGCCAAGCCCGTAGACTTCACCGAACATCTGCTGAACGCTCATGATATAGGCGCAGATGACGGCGGTGAACAGCGTCATGCCGATCATGTAGCCGCAGGTGACGCGGTTGGTCAGCACCGTGCCGAAGCCCGAAATGACGGTCGCGACCGACAGTGGCAGGCGCTCGGCAGCCGGCAGCGATTCGCGCATGCGAAGCAATGCCCAGAAGAACAGCACCGCGCCGGCAATGCCGAGCAGGATGAAAATCCAGTGCCAGTTGGCGTAGATGATGATCGCCTGGCCGACGGATGGTGCAACGATCGGGATGATCATGAAGACGATCATCACATAGGACATCACCCGCGCCATTTCGCGGCCGCCGAAGCAGTCGCGCACGATCGCCATCGTCGTGATGCGCACGGCGGCAGCGCCGATGCCTTGGATGAAGCGCATGACAAGCAGCATCTCGAAACTGCCGGAAAGGGCTGCGGCAAACATACAGACGGCATAGAAGGCGAGGCCGCAGAGCAGCACCCGGCGGCGGCCGAACGCGTCCGACAGGCTGCCGAATACGATCTGCGAGCAGCCGAAGCCGAACATGAAGACGCCGATGACCCACTGGGTATCGTTGGCATTCTGGACGCTGAGCGATTGACCGATGTTTGGCAGCGCGGGCAGCATGATGTCGATCGCCATTGCGACGCTGGCGGTCATGAGGGCGATGGTGATGACGAATTCGAAGAAGCCGAGGCCTATTCGTGACGAGCCGAGATTCTCGACGTGTTCAGTGGTGGTGGCGGACATGAAGAAACCTATGAATGTCTTGGGAGGAGACAGGGACGTTTAAACTGCAGGGTTATGCGCCTTGAAAAGCTTGCCTTTTTCGGCGGTCAGAACGAAGGCGAGCCCGATGAGGGAGACGGCGAGGAAGCCGATGGCAAGGGGCGTGATCGTGCCGTTGAACGCCTGGCCGATCAGCGCGCCGATGGTGGCGCCGCCGATCGTCTGAGTGAAACCCAGGACCGAGGATGCGGTTCCGGCGACGTGACCGAGCGGCTCCATCGCCATGGCGTTAAAGTTTGAACCGATCAACCCGAACTGGAACATGGCGCAGGCGTAGAGCAGGGCAAAAAGCCAGAAGGGAAGAAAACCGGAGACCGATGCCACGACCCAGATCAGGCTTGAAATAACGAAACCGATCAACGCCCCGTGCGACAGGCGGCGCATACCGTAGCGCCGGACAAGCCGCGAATTGGTGAAGGAAGCGAGCGCCATCATGCTGGCAAAGCCGGCGAAGACCAGCGGAAACCAGTGTCCGAGCCCATAGATGCCGACAAGAATCTGTTGCGCCGAGTTGATGAAGCCGAACAGCGATCCGAACAGAAAGGCGGCCGCCAGCGAATAGCAGAGCGAGACGCGGTTTGTCAGGACGATGCGGAAGCCGGCCAGGATGGATGTGACTGTGAAGGGCCGGCGATGCTCGGCGGAGAGTGTTTCGGGCAGGCGCAGCATCACCACTGTCGCAACAGAGACCGCAAACAGGCAGATGACCACGAAGATCATATGCCATTCGGCAAAGATCATGATCAACTGGCCGACGCTGGGCGCAATAACTGGCACGATCATGAACACCATGAGCACCAGCGACATGACTTCCGCCATCATCCGGCCGCCATAGACATCACGGACAATCGAGACGGTGACGACGCGGGTGGCCGCTGCACCGATGCCCTGGATGAAGCGCAGCGCCAGCAATCCGGTAAAGGAGGGAACAAAGACAATGGCAAGCGCGCAAAGCGCATAGAGGCCAAGGCCGCCGAGAAGCGGCAGCTTGCGGCCGAAGCGATCCGACAGTGGGCCGAAGATGAGCTGCGCGCAGCCCATGCCGATAAGATAGGCGGTGATGACATATTGGCGGGTATTCTCATCGGCGACACCAAGGCTGGCGCCGATTTCCTGCAGGCCGGGCAACATGATGTCGATCGAAATTGCGTTGACCGCCATCAGCATGGCCATCAGCGCAATGAACTGTGGTTTGGGCAAAGCCGGGAGACCCGGCGCTTGGGATGGTGTGGTCATAGGATATTCCTGGCGGATGTGCCGGGCGCCTGAAACAGGAAACGGAAACGTTTCCGGCGCAGATGAAAATGCTGGAGCCAGCAGAAAAGATCGAGCCGAAAGCGCGGCTCCGAAGCGCTTTCAAAAATGGAAACCGGGTTGACCGGCCATAAGGCAAAGCCGGCAAAACGAGCCAGCGATTACGACGATGTACGGGAGGTCAGATCTGGCCTCGTTCAACGGCGCAGACATCTGCACCGCGTGTGCATACTCCCAACATCGCGACCGGCTTGTGACAATGGGTCATATTGGCTTCAGCTAAAAAAGCGCCGGAAACATTAGGTTGTCTTCATGGCGTTCCGGAATCAAAAAAGGCGGTGACCCGCCTTTTTCAGGTGTCACTGTGGCTTAAATCCGGTTTTAGGCTGCGCCCTTGACCGCAATGCCCTGTTCCTCGAAATGCGCCTGTAGTTCGCCAGCCTGGAACATTTCACGCACGATATCGCAGCCGCCGATGAATTCGCCCTTGATATACAGCTGCGGAATTGTCGGCCAGCTGGAATAGTCCTTGATGCCCTGGCGGAGGTCTGCGTCAGCAAGCACGTTGATGCCCTTGTAGTCGACGCCGATATAATCCAGCATCTGAACGACCTGGCCGGAGAACCCACACTGCGGGAACTGGGGGGTGCCCTTCATGAAAAGAACGACATCGTTGCTCTTCACTTCATTGGCGATGAAATCGTTGATACCGCTCATGTCGTAATCCTTCCTCATCCCGCTTCAAGGGCCGGGTGTGTCGATATCTGTTAGATAGCATGCACGCGAGTGATTTTCATCACCTGAATACAACAAAAATTGATGGCTTGCACGACTGCAACAGTGACGGCGCAGTCCTAGCGCACCTTGCTGCGAGATGCGGCTGTTTTGCGCCGGCTCAGCTGCTTCTTAGCCGGTTTTGCCTTTGCGGCCGGGGCCTTCTTGAAACGGCCGGTTGTGGCAGAACGGGTCTGCCGCTTTTGCCGTTTGGTTGCCGTGCTTCCGCCAGCTTTCTTCAGGATTTCCTTCAGAACGCTCTCGACTACGCCGCTAACCAATTCGTTCATGAGGCTGGCCATTCAGGCTTATTCCGGCGCGGATGTCTGAAGGGCGAGGGCGTGCAGAACGCCCCCCATATTGCCCTTCAGCGCATTGTAGACCATCTGGTGTTGCTGCACCCGGCTCTTGCCGCGGAAAGCCTCCGCGACAACTTCGGCTGCGTAATGGTCGCCATCACCGGCGAGATCCCGGATAGTCACCTTTGCGCCGGGAATGCCCGACTTGATCATGTCTTCAATATCGCCAGGTGCCATCGGCATGGTCTGTACTCCCTGAATTACTCGGCGGCGATCTGTGTTTCGCCGTCCATGAAGTCAGGGAACCATGATTCATAGGCCGAGCGCAATTGCAGAATTGCAAGTGGCTTGGCCGAACCCAGCACCACTTCCGTACCGCCGGTGCTACCGATGACAGGTGCTGCCACGCCGGCAGCCTTTGCCCGCTCTGCAACCAAGGCTGCATGCTCCGGCTTGACGGTGACGACATAACGTCCCTGGTCTTCGCCGAAGAAGACTTCGATCGCATCGCGGCCGGCAACAGCCGATACCTTGGCACCGATTCCCGATGCCATTGCCATTTCGGCAACCGCCAGCGCCAGGCCGCCGGACGAGCAGTCGTGTACCGCTGTCGTCAGCCCGTCGGTAATCAAGTCGCGAACGAAATCGCCGGTCTTGCGCTCATGAGCGAGATCGACATGCGGGGCAGGGCCGTCGGAGCGGCCATGGACGTCGCGCAGGTAAACCGACTGGCCAAGATGCGTTCCAAGGCCTTCCGGCGCGCCAACGAGCAGGAGGGTCTCGCCTTCGGCGGCAAAGCGGATGCGCGCCATCTGCGACCAGTCGCCAAGCAGGCCGACGCCGCCAATGGTCGGGGTCGGCAGGATACCCTGGCCGTTAGTCTCGTTGTAGAGCGAGACGTTGCCGGAAACGATCGGGAAATCGAGCGCGCGGCAGGCCTCGCCGATGCCCTTGATGGCGTGAACCAGCTGGCTCATGATTTCCGGGCGTTCCGGATTACCGAAGTTGAGATTGTCGGTGGCAGCCAGCGGCAAAGCACCGGTTGCCGTGATGTTGCGCCAGCATTCAGCCACGGCCTGCTTGCCGCCTTCGAACGCGTCAGCCTCGACATAACGCGGTGTTACGTCGGACGAGAATGCCAGCGCCTTGGTCGGATGACCTTCGACGCGGACGACGCCAGCATCGCCGCCCGGCAGCTGCAGCGAATTGCCCTGAATCAGCGTGTCATATTGTTCGTACACCCAGCGGCGCGACGAATTGTTGGCGGATCCAACCAGCGACAGAACGGCATCGGCGATATCGGCCTGCGGAATGTCGCCGGCTGCCAGCGGAGCGGCAATCTTTGCCGGGGTCCACGGACGGTCGTATTCTGGCGCTTCGTCGCCCAGTTCCTTGATCGGCAGATTGGCGACTTCCTCGCCCTGATGGATGACGCGGAAACGCAGGTCATCAGTGGTCTTGCCGACGATGGCGAAATCGAGACCCCACTTGACGAAGATCGCCTTGGCGACGTCTTCCTTGGCGGGTTCGAGAACCATGAGCATGCGCTCCTGGCTTTCCGACAGCATCATTTCATAGGCGGTCATGCGCTCTTCGCGCACGGGAACCTGATCCAGCTGCAGCTCGATGCCGAGGCCGCCCTTGGCGCCCATTTCGACGGCCGAGCAGGTGAGGCCGGCAGCACCCATGTCCTGGATGGCGATGACCGCACCGGTCTTCATCAGTTCAAGGCAGGCTTCCAGCAGGCACTTTTCGGTGAAGGGGTCGCCGACCTGGACGGTCGGACGCTTCTCCTCGATCGACTCGTCGAATTCGGCCGATGCCATGGTGGCGCCGCCGACACCGTCGCGGCCGGTCTTGGCGCCGAGATAGACGACGGGCAGGCCGACGCCCTTGGCTTCCGACAGAAAGATGGCGTTGGACTTGGCGAGGCCCGCCGCGAAAGCGTTGACGAGGATGTTGCCGTTGTAGCGGGCATCGAACTCGACTTCGCCGCCGACTGTCGGCACACCGAAGGAATTGCCGTAACCACCGACGCCAGCAACGACGCCGGAAACGAGATGACGGGTCTTCGGATGATCCGGTGCGCCGAAGCGCAGCGCGTTCATCGCGGCGATCGGACGCGCACCCATGGTGAAGACGTCGCGCAGGATGCCGCCGACACCGGTCGCAGCACCCTGATAGGGCTCGATATAGGACGGGTGATTGTGGCTCTCCATTTTGAAGACCACGCAATCGCCGTCATCGATATCGACCACGCCGGCATTTTCTCCCGGTCCCTGGATGACGCGCGGACCGGTGGTTGGCAGCGTGCGCAGCCATTTCTTCGAGGATTTGTAGGAGCAGTGCTCATTCCACATCGCCGAAAAGATGCCAAGTTCCGTAAATGTCGGCTCGCGGCCGATCAGGCCAAGGATACGCTGATACTCATCCGGTTTCAGGCCGTGCGAGGCAATCAGATCGGCGGTGATGGGGCGGGTATTGGAAATGGTCATCGGGGTCCATTCGGTCCGTTGGAGCATCCTGGACGGCAAAGGTTCCGTCAGTTTGTGAGGATGCGTCAAAACAAAGAGATCACGTCGCGGTTTCTTTAACCGAAGCGACTGCCGGATGCGACAGGAAAATGCCGGAAAAGCACAGGAGATCACGCGCTTTTCGCCGATAATGTGCTGGCTCGCTCAGGCGAAGCTGTCATAGCCCGTGCGGCCGCTGTCGAGTAGCCGGCGAAGGGTCAGGAAACCCCGCCGCACCTCGTTGCGGTCGGCGGGCGAGGAAAAGCCGATGCGGACACGGTGATAAACGCTTTCCGTCCGCCCGGCCTTGAACTCGTCCTCGTCATCAACAAGCACGCCTTCCTCGAAGGCTGCATGCTTGAACGTGCCTGAGAACCAGGGTTCCGACAGTTTCAGCCAGAGGAACGGCACATGTGGGTGAGAATTAAAGTCAATGTCGGCGAAGATTTCGCGGGCCATTTGTTCCCGCGCCCTGATCTCGTCGATGCTTCTGGAGCGTAAAGCCGCCGCTTCGCCGCTTAATACAAGCCGGGCGCAAAGCTCTGCCAAGAGAAACGGCATGCCGCCGCTGACCATCTTGTGAGCGATGCGAATGCGCTGGCTGAAATGCGGAGGACAGGCGACCCAGCCGCCGCGCACGCCCGCAGCGACCGATTTCGACAGGCCACCGACCAGAAATGTCCGCTCGGGCGCCAATTCGGCCAGAAGCGGCAGCATGTCGCCGGTCATTGCGCCATAAAGATCATCTTCCAGCAGCCAGACGCCGTAGCGGCGGGCAATATCGGCGATTGCCTGACGTCGCTCCAGTGACAATGTCACCACGGTCGGATTTTGCGCCGTTGGCATCAGGAAGGCGAGTTTCGGGTGCTGCTGGGCGCAGACCCGCTCGAAATCGTCCGGATCCAGGCCGTAATCATCAGTGCGCAAGAGAATCGTCCGGCGTCCGATCAGTCCGGCGCTGCGGCTGATCTGGGAATAGGTGATGTTCTCGAAGGCGATCTTGTCGCCTGGTGCCGTAACGGCGGCGATGACGGCGACGGCGCCGGCATGAGCGCCAAGCGTCGGCACGATGCGATCGGGCTGCGGCCGGAAACTCCCCTTGGCGAGCCACTGGCTTCCCGCAGTAAACCAATGTGCCGGAAAATCGCGAGCATAGCTGGCAATATCGGCGTGATGTTCCCGGCTGATATCGACCAGCACTTTTTCAAGCGAGGCGCCCTGGCCGATATCCGGTGCGGCCGTGCTGTCGAACCGGAGTTTTCCGGGCGGGGCCTTCAGCGGCCTTGTGCCGGCCAGTGCCGCGCTCATTGGATCTGGCTGTTCGGCCGGGCGCAATTCGGCATTGTCAAGCACATAGGTCCCGCGCCCCACTTCGCCACTGACCAGCCCGCGTTCGCGCACCAGATGATAGGCGCGGCCGATTGTCCCGATTGTCACGCCGATATCGAAGGCAAGGTTGCGCTGTGGCGGCAATTTCGTACCGACGGCCAACACGCCACCGGCAATCGCCTGCTCGATCTGATCGGCGATACGTGCGTAAAGCGGCCCTTGGCCTTGTGTGGGGTCTGGCATCCATGTTGTCATGGTGACAATTTCTACATTGCATCGGTTTTCCTGTCAATTATGACAATCCAATACCGAAATGCAACCGTTGCAATCGATGGAGTGATGACAATGGGTACAATTTGCACCGATAATGGCGCCGCATGTTCTATTGCGATAGGTACAATCCAGCCGCGAGGCCTCGTCTCGCGATTGAAGCAGCTTGGTCGGTATATGATCGTCTGGATTCTCGGCCGTGAAGAAAAGCGGCTGAGCCGGATTGCTCTTTCTGAGCTGACGGATGATCAGCTTGCCGATATCGGCGTTACGCCGGCGGAGGCGCGCCGGGAGGCAGCACGGCCATTCTGGGACTAAAATGGACCTGCAGGACTACAGAATTTCCAGGACTTTGGTGTCTGGCCGGCAGAGTCTGACACCCTTCCCGGTCACGACGATGGGTCTCTGTATCAGTTCGGGATGGGCCAGCATTGCGTCAATGATCTCCCGGTCTGTCTTGCTCTCGTCATCCAGCTTGAGCGCCAGGTACGCGGGCTCCTTGATCCGCAGCAACTGGCGTGGCGCCATGTCCATGGCAAGCAGAAGAGCCAGCATTTCCTCATGGCTCGGCGGTGTTGCCATATAGTCGACAATGGCAGGCACTGTTCCTGTGTCGCGAATGAGCTTGAGAACCGAACGGGATGTACCGCAGGCACTGTTATGATAGATCATGACGGTCATAAGTGTGCCTTTGGTGTGGGTAAGAGCTGGGGTGAAAAGCGCCAGCGGAATGGTCTGCGCCTAGCATGAGAATGTACGCGGATTCGTGACAGCCACAAGAATACCATTCTCTGGTTGCTTGCATAAAAATACGTTCTTGGATTGCGTTGAGTGGGTGTGAACAGTCTCGAGTTGATTGTCGTGCAAAAGGGCGTGAATGAAAAGCGGCAAGAAATAGCGATATGCGATCAATCCACCGCCTATCTCCACCGGTTAGAACGGTGGCTTTCACGGTGGACAATACTTGAGTGAACAGAAGGTCAGTGCCGGTAATTCACCGTATGCGAACGAACTGAATGGTATAATGACAGCCCGGAATGCCGCCGGGCTCAGGTTGTTCGCACCTGATTAGGTTTTTTCGGGGTGCTGTCCGCGCGGCAAGGACTTTGTGCTGAAAGCCTCAGCGGCAGCCCGTTCCGCCAGCAGCCCAGCGTTTGATATCCGTGGTCATCCGTGCGCCGACAGTTTCGCTGAAAAGCGGGCCAAAAGCCTGCAGCCGGGCAGGGTGCCCCTCGGCTTGGACCACTGCGAGAGGTCGCGATTCGGGTGAATTGCGCTTGACGATGAGGATGCGCGGGCGCCCGGAGAAGGAATTCAATTCCGGCGCGAGGCGATAGGCCTTGAAGGCTGCATCACCGGATTTGAACCAGCAGGCATTGGCGCCCAGCGCGATCCGCTCCATGGTGGGCAATGCTGCCGTGTTCTGCGCCGGGGTCGGCGGTTTTGATGACTGGCAACCCGCCAGAAGCACGGCGATGGAGCCGGCGGTAGCAAAGAAGCGAAGGAAAGCTGCGGCGCGCATGAAGGCCCCTTATGATTCTGTCTATAGGGTGCCTTCTAGCAGAGCGACTGTTAAGCAGCGATTACATCGAGCGCGGAAGCGAACAGGCCGCGTCCGTCCGAGCCGCCATGTGCGGCTTCGATCAGGTTCTCCGGATGCGGCATCATGCCAAGCACATTGCCCCTGGCATTGACGATCCCGGCAATGTCGTTGACCGAACCGTTCGGATTGGTACCGGCCGCATAACGGAAGACGACCTGGCCATTATCCTCGATCGTCTTCAGTGTTTCCGCGTCGGCAAAATAGTTGCCGTCATGATGGGCTACCGGGCAACGGATGATCTGACCCTGTTCGTAAGCGCGGCTGAAATCGGTATTGGCATTGACGACCTCAAGCTTGATTTCCTTGCAGACGAACTTCAGTGAGGCGTTGCGCATCAAGGCACCCGGCAGGAGGCCTGCCTCGACCAGGATCTGGAAGCCGTTGCAGACGCCGAGCACCTTGACGCCGGCCTCGGCCTTCGCCTTGATCGCCTGCATGACGGGCATGCGGGCTGCGATCGCGCCGCAGCGCAGATAATCACCGTAGGAAAAGCCACCAGGAATGACGATCAGGTCGACATCCGGGATGTCCGTTTCTGTTTGCCAGATGGTGACCGGCGCGTTGCCGGAAATCTTGGTCAACGCTGCGATCATGTCGCGGTCACGGTTAAGGCCTGGAAGCTGAACGACGGCGGATTTCATGGGTGCGGTTCAAACCTGGATTGGGCCTCGGCAAGCTCGCGCAATTCGAGGCGGTTTTCTATTCTCTCCAAACGCTCATCTATCTGATGAAGCATTGTATAGAGCGTGTTGATGTCGTTCTGGTGGGCATGTAACGACAGTCTTATAGAGCCCATTTCGCTTCGAAGGTCGCGGATCGCATTATCGGATTTGTCGGCCCTAACGTGCATACGCCGCAGAATCTCGTGAATAAGTTCCTGAGTGACATCAGCCATGAAACTAGCCTAGCTTCTCCAGGCGGCTTCCGAACAACGTTCGCTTGAGAGTTTCTGTACGCTCACGGCCTTCTGTTAACTCCCGGTTGGTTTCCCGCATAAAGGCAACCAATTCATCCAGAGACTGGGCGGTCTCTTGAAGCCGACGATCGAGTGCCATTACTTCCGTGTACAGCATTTCATTCGTGATTTCGGCCATTCGACCACCTCATTCAACCATCAGGCGAGTGAGATAGTGTAGTTCTCAATCACCGTGTTGGCGAGGAGTTTCTCGCACATCGCCTTTACTTCGGCTTCGGCCTTTGCCTTGTCGGCAGTGTCGATCTGCAGATCGAAGACCTTGCCCTGGCGGACATGGCCAAGGCCCTCGAAGCCGAGTGCGCCAAGCGCGCCTTCGATTGCCTTGCCCTGAGGGTCGAGAACGCCGTTCTTCAGCGTCACTGTTACGCGTGCGTTGATCACTGTCGTCTTTTCCTGCTTACTTTACCAGAACCGGGCCGGAGCCGCGGGGCGGTTCGTTTTCGTTCATGATGCCAAGGCGGCGCGCCACTTCCTGGTAAGCCTCGACAAGGCCTCCCATATCGCGGCGGAACCGGTCCTTGTCCATCTTTTCCTTGGTCTCGACGTCCCACAGACGGCAGCTGTCCGGCGAAATCTCGTCGGCCAGGATGATGCGCATCATGTCGCCTTCGAACAGACGGCCACATTCGATCTTGAAATCAACCAGTTGGATGCCGACGCCGAGAAACAGGCCGGTGAGGAAGTCGTTGATGCGGATGGCGAGCGCCATGATGTCATCAAGTTCCTGCGGACTTGCCCAGCCGAATGCCGTGATATGCTCTTCGGAGACCATCGGGTCTTCAAGCGCATCGGCCTTATAGTAAAATTCGATGATCGAGCGCGGCAGGACCACGCCTTCCTCGATGCCGAGGCGCTTGGCGAGCGAGCCGGCAGCCACGTTGCGCACGACAATCTCGAGCGGAATGATTTCCACTTCCTTGATCAGCTGTTCGCGCATGTTGAGGCGGCGGATGAAATGCGTGGGAATGCCGATACGGTTCAGATGGGTGAAGATATATTCTGAAATCCGGTTGTTGAGCACACCCTTGCCGTCGATGATCTCATGCTTCTTGGCGTTGAAGGCCGTAGCATCGTCTTTGAAGAACTGGATCAGAGTGCCAGGCTCCGGACCTTCGTAAAGGATCTTGGCCTTGCCCTCGTAGATACGGCGGCGACGGTTCATGAATGGTGTCTCTATCTCTAAAGGCGCTTGGGCTGCGCACTTGGTATTTTCTAAGGCGGTCCATAACCGAAATGAAACCATTTCACAATCGGCGACTGTTCCGATCCCCTGATTTACGTCTGCCCGATCCTCTTCAGGGTAGCACGAAAGTCGCCACGCCGGAAAACTTCGCATTGCACTTTCGATGACCTTTTGGTTTATGGGCGAAAAGCTAAACTCAAAACGGTTTTTGGGAGATCAAGGATGACCAATATGCAGGATCGCGAAAAGGCGTTCGAATCGAAGTTTGCTCTCGACGAAGAGTTGAAGTTCAAGGCCGAGGCGCGCCGCAACAAGCTTCTTGGTCTCTGGGCTGCCGAGCTTCTGGGCAAGAGCGACCCGGCCGCCTACGCAAAGGAAGTCGTCGCGGCTGACTTCGAAGAGTCGGGGCACGAGGATGTCGTGCGCAAGCTTCGCGCCGATTTTGACGCTGCCGGCATCACCCTGACAGACGAAGAGATTCGCCTGAAGATGCTTGAGCTTCTGTCTGAGGCCGTCACACAGGTCCAGAACGGCTGATATCGCCGTATTAGCTAATTAGAACCGTCCGAGTTTTCGGGCGGTTTTTTTATGCCTAGCGGTCCCTCCTGGCCATTTTGTGCATAGATTCGATGGATGTTTCCGGCGTGCGCCAGCGTCCGGAACGGATAAATGCCTCGAGGTCTGTTCTGGCCATGGGCCTGGCGAAGGCATAGCCCTGCAGTGTATCGCAACCCAGATCACGCAAGATATGCGCATGGCGGATTGTCTCCACCCCCTCGGCGACGACTTCGATGTTGAGCGAATGGCCGATATCGATGATCGATCCAACCAGCTTGCGCTGCTCCGCGGCCTCGATAATCGGTATGACGAGAGCACGATCGATCTTGAGGCGGCTCGGATTGAGCTTCATGAGGCCAACAATCGAGGCATGGCCTGTCCCGAAATCATCGATTTCGATGTCGATGCCGAGCGCGCTGAGATTATTGAGGATTTGCGAGGATTCCTCGTCGAGATCGTCGAGGAAGATTGATTCCAACAGCTCGAATGACAGTTTTCCACGCGGTATGTTCAACTGCTTCAAGCTATCGATCAGGCCAGGCTCGCGCAACCGGGGCGAGGAGACGTTGACGGAAATGCGCGGGACACCAAAACCTTGCGTCTCCCAGCGGTTGAAATCGCTCAATGCCTGCTCGGCAATGCGGCGGTCGATTGTCATCAGCGCATTGATATCGTCGGCGATCTTGAGAAAATAATCGGGTGCCAGCAGGCCATGCCGCGGGTGTACCCAGCGGGCGAGCGTCTCGACGCCGGTAATATCGAGCGTGCGGGCATCAAACTGTGGCTGATAGAAAGGAACGAATTCGCCTTCCTCCAGCCCCTTGATGATTTCATCGGCCGTGCGCTTGGTATGATGGATTTGCGTCTGCAACTGTTGCGTGAAAAATTCATAACGGTTCCGGCCAAGCCCTTTGGCCCGATAGAGCGCTATATCGGCGTTCATCAGCGACTGTTTGGCGCCAACTGTTCCATCGACGGTCCAGGCGATGCCGACGCTGGCTCCGAACCTGCACGGGTGCCCGTCATAGGTCACCGGCTGTCGCAGAGCTTCGATGATCTGATCCGTGAGCAAGATGACGTCATCCTGCGGTCGATGCGCGTCGCACAACACCAGGAATTCGTCGCCGCCGATCCGCGCAACGAAATCACGATCGCCGATGATCGTGGAAAGCACGTTCGCCGTATGTACGAGCATGGCATCACCGGCCTGATGACCGAGCGTGTCATTAATCTGCTTGAACCGGTCGAGATCGATATGAAGGATGGCGCAATAATCGACCTTATCGGCAATCCATTCATCGAGACGCTGGTCAAGGAACCGCCGGTTCGGCAGGCCGGTCAGATGATCATGCAGCGCGTTGTATTCGATTCGGGTCCGGGCCGCTTCCAGTTCAAGATTGCGTGCCTCTGCGAGTTGCCGCGCTCTTTCCAGATCCTCGCGCAAGGTAACATCCTCGGTCACGTCCCAATTGGCACCGATGAGTTTGCGCGCGCCTTCATTGTCGGTGAAGGTTACGGAACTTGAGCGGATGTGGCGAATTTCTCCGTCGGGACGGATAATGCGAAACGCGTTCATGAAGGGAGCAGCCGAAGCTACGCCCGCCGCAACCCTTGCGAGGGCTGCATCCCGATCCTGCGGGTGCAGCCTTTCTTCGAAGGCCAACACACTCGGCTCTTGTGGATCCAGGCCATAGATAGATAGCAAATGCTTGTCGCGCACGATAGCGCCGGTATCGAGATTGGCTTCGAATACACCCACCTTCGATACATCAAGAGCAAGTCTCAGCCGTCGCGATATTTCCTCAAGATGAGCCTCGGCCTTTTTGCGTTCGGAGATATCGGTATCCGTGCCGATGATCCGGCTCGGCTTGCCCTCCGATGTCCACTCAATGGAGGCTCCCCGGCTTTCGATCCAGATCCAGCGGCCATCCGCATGGCGTTCGCGGTACTGGAATGTGTTGAACGCGACTTCGCCCTCGTCCTGACGGCGAATACTTTCGATTACGTGTTCGCGGTCGGCCGGATGGACATTGTCGATCCAGACATCGAGGGATCCGTCAACGGTCGCATCCGCTGCCATGCCACGCAGATTTTTCCAGGGAATGGAGTAGAACAGTTCGTTTGTGCTGAAGTCGTGGTCCCAAACGCCCTGGTGAGCACTTTCAAGCGCGTATTTCCAGCGCGTTTCGCTCTTCTGCAGAGTGGTAACGGCCTGCTTGAGCTCGTCGATCGATTGAGTTTGGAGAATGATCCACGGCGATGAGCCGCTCATGTGCGATATCGAAGCCATGACCCATTTGATAGAACCGTCCGGTCGGGGCAGGCGTAGTTCACATTGTTTGGGCGAGGCTCCGTTGGCCTGGACATCTGCCATCATTGCTGTCAGCGGACCCGCGTCCTCGTCATGGACAAAACACTGGATATGTTCGCCGAGGATTTTATCTAAGGGCAGGGCAAGAGCATGTGAGAAGGCTGCATTGACCTGGCGAATGCAGCCGTCCTGTTCCAGCAGGCAATAGCCAATTGGCGCACAATCAAGAATGCTTGCGGCGTCCGGTAAAACCCCCGTTGCTGCCGGTTTTGGCGGCGAATGTCTACTTTTACTCGCGGTTGTCACGTACCAGCTATTCCCGAACAAATTTCGGGCATCATGACCGATGACAATGAAAGTCCCCTTAATGGGAGATGTCGCTAAAATATCCTCGTTGCTGCGGCAAGGTCAGGGCTGGAGCCGGTTGAGAAATTGAGCAAAGACCATCGTGCCTTCCGGCCAGGGACCATGCCCGGATTCACTGTTGATATGGCCGGATTCGCCTGCGTCCACGAGCAGAGAGCCCCAGGCATTGGCCATATCGCCGGCATGTTCGTAGGTGCCGAAAGGATCATTGCGGCTTGCCACGACAAGGCTCGGAAACGGCAGCGGATCACGCGGATAGGGACCGAACGTCATCAGGTGTTTCGGGCGGATCTTCGGATTGGTCACCTCGGGCGGTGCAACGAGGAAGGCGCCGGCGATTTTCTTCTCAAAATGGGGCAGGGCGTGAATGGCCGTTGCCACACCGAGTGAATGCGCAACGATGACGACAGGTTTTGTTGCTGCATTGACGTCATCGATCATCCGCTTGACCCAGTCCTCCCGGACGGGCTTTGCCCACTCCGCCTGTTCGACGCGCCGCGCCGAGGCAAGTTTGTTCTGCCACCGGGTTTGCCAATGGTCAGGCCCGGAATTGGTATAACCGGGTACAATGAGGATATCTGCTTCTGATGCTTTCATAATAACGGGGATTTGAGGTTGGGGGCAGCGGAAGTCAAGTGTATGGTGTGCAAATCTGGTATATGCTGGATGCACGGGCGATTGAACACGACGCCCGTGGCGGCGAGTACGCCAATATCGAGAGCATCGGATTGCCGTCAAGGATACCGCAATCCCCTCGAAACTTGAAATACTGATTGTTCTCGAATGACGTGACGACGCGTGTTCCTGGAGGAGAATTGGTCATGACAACATTTCATGTAATGGCAGGATCCAGCGACGGGCTCACACATCCGGAGATACGCAGGATCGGTGTTTCCGACGTTTTCGACGCGTTGCGTCTCGGCTGGCAGGATTTCAACGCAAAACCGTCTCACTACGTCTTTCTCTGCCTGATCTATCCGATTGCCGGCGTCGTCCTTGCGACCTGGAGTTCGGGCGTCAATATGCTGCCGCTGCTCTATCCTCTGGCTTCCGGTTTTGCCCTGCTTGGCCCGGTCGCAGCCATCGGTCTCTACGAGATCAGCAGACGCCGGGAAATAGGGATGGATACCTCCTGGCGGCACGCCTTCGATGTCCGCCGCTCCCCGGCACTGCCGTCGATCCTCGCCTTGGCTTTCATGCTGCTCGTTCTCTTCGTCGTCTGGCTGATGGTCGCGCAATCGCTCTACACGCAACTGTTCGGCGACGTGCCGGCATCGTCGCTTTCGGCGCTCTACAATCAGATCGTTGGAACCGATCAAGGGTGGAGCCTTGTCCTGATCGGCAATGCAGTCGGCTTCGTCTTTGCGGTTATCGTGCTTTCGACGGTGGTCGTGTCGTTTCCGTTGCTGCTTGATCGGGATGTTGGCGTCGTGGCGGCGGTCGAGACGTCGGTGCGCGTGACGCTTGCCAACCCGGTACCGGTGGCTGTCTGGGGATTGATTGTTGCGGCCGGTCTGGTCATCGGCTCGATCCCGGTTTTCGTCGGTCTCGCCGTCATCATGCCGATCCTCGGGCATGCGACGTGGCACCTTTATCGCGAGCTGGTTGTTGCGCCGAAAGGCAAGTAACCGCTCGACATGCCGCACCACGATAGGTGCCGCCGGGCATGGCGGCACTGTTTTTTCGCACGTAACGCCTGTGGCTTAGCGGAAATATTTGAAATAGGACGAAATCTGCGCCGATGTGTTGGACGACGTTTTAAGGCGAATGCCAATCTTGTCGCCACGGTACCATTGCACGACACCGGTCAGATGGCCGAACTCCTCGCTCTTGATCGAGACTTCCTGACCGGTCCTGGCATTGATATCGAAGTAGAGCTGAAAGCAAATCCCGGTTTCCGACAGGTCCTTGACGATCCCCCGGCTTGACCCGCCCTTGCAAGTGACTTCACCGGTGAATTTTGTTACCGTTCGTGTGGCTTTGCGTTCGATTGTCTGCTGGCTCGGCATGGTCCCCTCCAACTTTTGCATTTTCACTCCGTCGCAGTCTCCTATGGAAGACTGACAAAAGGTTTGAAAAAATCATTCGCAGTTGAATGAACCGGGTCGAAATAAGACATTGCAGCCGCAAGAGTGCGGAGAGCCCGTCAGGCTCTCCGCAGAACGCGATCAGCCGAACACGCGGCGGAAGATCGTGTCGACATGCTTGGTGTGGTAGCCGAGATCGAATTTTTCGCGGATTTCCGCTTCCGGCAGGGCTGCCCGTACTTCCGCGTCGGCCAGAAGTTCCTCAAGGAAATCGGCGCCTTTTTCCCAGACCTTCATGGCATTGCGCTGCACGAGGCGATAGCTGTCCTCTCGCGATACGCCAGCCTGGGTGAGGGCGAGAAGCACGCGCTGGCTCATCACCAGACCGCGGAACTTGTTCATGTTCTTCAACATGTTTTCCGGGTAGATCACCAGCTTCTCGATGACACCGGCCAGACGGTTAAGAGCGAAGTCGAGGGTGATCGTCGTATCCGGACCGATGGTGCGCTCGACGCTGGAATGGCTGATATCGCGCTCGTGCCACAGGGCAACGTTTTCCATGGCCGGAACCACCGACATGCGCACCAGACGGGCAAGGCCTGTCAGGTTTTCGGTCAGGACCGGATTACGCTTGTGCGGCATGGCCGACGAGCCCTTCTGGCCCGGCGAGAAGAATTCTTCCGCTTCCAGAACCTCGGTGCGCTGCATATGGCGGATTTCGGTAGCGACGTTTTCGATCGAGGACCCGATCACGCCGAGTGTTGCGAAGAACATCGCGTGACGGTCGCGTGGGATCACCTGCGTGGAGATCGGTTCGGCAACGAGGCCGAGCTTTTCGCAGACATATTCTTCGACATGCGGGTCGATATTGGCAAAGGTGCCGACAGCGCCGGAGATTGCGCCGGTGGCGATTTCTGCCCGGGCAGCGACCAGACGGTCGCGGTTGCGCTTCATCTCGGCGTAGAACCGGGCGAAGGTCAGGCCCATCGTGGTCGGCTCGGCATGGATGCCGTGGCTGCGGCCAATGCGGACCGTGTCCTTATGTTCGAAGGCGCGGGTCTTCAGGGCATTGAGTACGCGATCAAGGTCAGCAAGCAACAGGTCGGCTGCGCGCACCAACTGGATGTTCAACGTGGTGTCGAGGACGTCGGACGAGGTCATGCCCTGGTGGACGAACCGGCTGTCGGGACCGATGAATTCAGCCAGATGCGTCAGGAAGGCGATGACGTCATGCTTGGTGACGGCTTCGATCTCGTCGATACGCGCAACGTCGAAAGTTGCCGCGCCGCCCTTTTCCCAGATTGTCCGCGCGGCTTCCTTGGGGATAACACCGAGATCAGCCAGTGCGTCGCAGGCATAGGCTTCGATTTCGAACCAGATGCGGAATTTGGTTTCCGGCGACCAGATGGCCACCATTTCCGGCCGGGAGTAACGGGGGATCATGGGCTTTCAGCTTTCGTCACGATGGGAGTTGCTGAGCCTCTAGCAAAGATACACGGCAATCTCAACGTTGCTGTTCGGGCGTGCGCCAAGTCAGCCACAGGCTGGCGAGAGCCAGAGCGGCAAATCCGATCGGCAGATAGAGGCGAATGCCCATGACGATGAACTGATAAATGGCACTGGCTGAGGTAAATGCGAACTGGTAGGCCCAGAGACCGGTGCCAAATGGCGCATGCCAGCGGGCATAGAAAATCCGGTAATCAAGGGCGAAAAGTACAGCCGTGATGGCGATGGTGCAAAGCGTCAAGCACAGGAAGAATGCCGCAAAGCGGGTTTCCCGGCCTCTGCCAATGGCACCGAAACGGCCAAGCAGCAACGCGAATGGCCAGGAAACCAGACCACCCAAAAAGAACAGCACAAGAATGCTGTAAAGATGCGATGTCTCTGCTCCATTCCGCAGATACAGCGCAACCAGTGCCGACAGCGCCATGACCACGCCCCAGACCGGTGCGCCGAACAGGACTTCGCGAAAACTCGGCAAGGAGGCACGCATCCGCGCCGCCATCGCCGAAACTGCACCCGTTTCTTGACGCTCGGATGAAATCATGGCGCTGCGGGCTCCGGAACGGCGATCCAGCGCCCGTCACGTCCTTCGAAACCGACGCTCAAGACCTGAACGAGGACAACGTGGACCGGTTCGCCTTGCGGTGGATTATACACCATGACGCCGCCGATACGATAACCCGTCGGGCATTTTCGGCTATCGGGAATGGCCGTGTCGGTGTGCAGAACGCGGTCCGATGCCGTGCCGTCTTCAGTTTGGTAGGAGAGACGGAAGCCGGCCGATTGCGGCGTCACGTCCTTGCAGAGTGCGGAGGGGGCAAAAGGGATTTCGTTGAGCGTCAGCGTGAAATCTCCGCCGACCGGCGGATCGACGGCATATTGCCGGTAAGTCAGGCGATGAGGCGAGCTTTCCGTTTCCGTGATCGGATTGAAGGCGGCGAGCAGGCCGGGATTGGCGCCTAGATCGAGTTTCTGGGTGAGCGCAGCGGCTTTTTCGGCCGTTTGCGCCCTTACCTTGGCAAGGCTGGTGTTTTCTTCATCAATGCGCAGCCGGATCGGCGTGCCGGGTAAAAACGTGTCCTTGCGAGTGTCGACGAAAAAGATGTTCGAATAGGGAAAGCCGGAGCCATCCTGCACACCGTATTCCTCGAAGGCGAAGACACTGCCGTCCTCCGAAAACCCGATCGGCTGAAATGAGGCGAAATCGCCGGCACGGGCCGCGCCGGCAAAAAATGCCGAAGCAAGTAAAGCAACCGCGATTCCGCCTGAAAATCTCACCCGCGGCCTCCCTCAGCGTTGCTGCGCAGGATGTCGATGGTCTTACGGTAGGCGTCGACATGGCCACCGCTGAAGATCGCCGAGCCAGCAACGAAGACATTGGCTCCGGCCGACGCTGGAAGCGCAATCGTATCCAGCGCGATTCCGCCATCGACCTGAATGTCGATCGGCCGGTCGCCAATCATCGCCTTGATGCGGCGGATCTTCTCTTCCATGGCAGGAATGAACTTCTGGCCGCCGAATCCCGGATTGACCGTCATCACCAGAACGAGGTCGATCTTGTCGAGCAGATAGTCAAGCACGCTTTCGGGTGTTGCCGGATTGATCGAGACGCCGGCTTTCTTGCCGAGTGCCTTGATGGCTTGAACGGAACGGTCGAGATGGGGGCCTGCTTCCGCGTGGACGGTGATGCTGTCGCAGCCGGCTTTCGCAAAGGCTTCGAGATACGGGTCGGCCGGCGCGATCATCAGATGGCAATCGAAATAGGCCTGTGTATGCGGCCGCAGCGACTTAATCACATCCGGCCCGAACGAGATATTCGGAACGAAATGGCCATCCATGATGTCCAGATGGATCCAGTCGGCACCGGCGGCAACGACGTCGCGTACTTCCTGTCCGAGTTTAGCGTAATCGGCGGCGAGAATGGAGGGGGCGATGCGGATAGGCAGGGGCATGATAGGGGGCTCCAACTGTTTTGCGGGCAATAGCACCGCTTTTCGTGGCAAACAACCGATGTTGCCGCTTCGCCGTCATGCCGGGTCTAGCGCTGCACCGCCCAAACGGGAAGCAGATCGTTTTCCTGCGGCGTCGCATCGTGCACACCACGGGCGATGGCGCGGGCCATGACGGATGCGGCAGCCGCGCCAAGATCAATGAAATCCTGCAGCGATATGGTTTTGCCGCTGGTTCCTGTCGCCAGCGAAAAAACCAGGTCGCCGTCAAGCGGAGTATGGGACGGCCACAGCGCACGGGAAAAACCGTCGTGAGCGGCGATCGCCAGCCGTTTTGCCTCGGCCTTGGTCAGAACCGCATCGGTAGCGATCACCGCGATCGTGGTATTTTTAGTTTCACTCTGCCTGCCGCGGAACTTGATGCGAAGGTCTCGCGCATCCTTTGGAAATGGATGCGGCATGCCGATGCCGCCAAACTCTGCACCTTCCTCGAACGGTGCCGCCCAGAAATGCCTGCCGTCACCGATGGTCGCCGACCCCAGCGCGTTGACGGCGACCAGTGCACCGATAGTGATGCCGTTGTCGAGGATCGTCGAGGCGGTGCCGAGCCCACCCTTGAAGGTGGCGGTCAAGGCACCGGTCCCCGCGCCGGCGGTGCCTGTGGAAAACTCCAGCGCCGCCGCCTGTACGGCTGCGTAACCCAGTTCACGATAGGGCGGGTAGAGGCCCCAATCCTTGTCGCTACCATTGATCAGGTCGAAGAGGATGGCGGCTGGGACGATCGGGATATGTAGGTCTCCGACCGGAAAACCACGGCCCATCTGGCGCAGCGCGGCCTGGGCGCCGGAGGCTGCATCGAGCCCGAAGGCCGACCCGCCCGACAGAACGATGGCATCGACGGTCTGCACGGTGTTGTGTGGTTCCAGAAGATCGGTTTCCCGCGTACCGGGGGCGCCACCCAGAACCTGTACCGCAGCGATGGCCGGTTGATCACAGACGACGGCGGACACGCCGGATTTCAGCCTATGATCCTCGGCATTGCCGACCTTCAAGCCACCAACATCAGTTATCGCGTTGCGCGGCCCCGGGCGCATCACGGGCTTCCCGAAACGGCCGGAGCAGTAATGAACCGGTTGTTTTGCCATTCCAGCAGGCGGTAGGGGTTTTCGGCCAGTTCGTGACCGGCGCTGAAGCGGATAGGGCCGAGAACGGTCTGGTATGGGCCTTTGGCCAGCGCAGCCAATACCGGGCCTCCGTCCTTGCCTGCCTGGTCCTTTGCCTGCTCCAGCAGCGTAACAGCTGCAAATGCCGGCAATACGTAACCCTCCGGAAGCAGTTTGGCCGCTGTCATGGCGTCGACGGTGGCCTTGGCGTCCGGCAGAGTGGCATAATCGGGCAGGGCGACAGCCAGGACACCATTTGCCAGCGGAACCGGCAGGTTTGCCGCATCCAGCGTTTCGCCGCCCATCAGCGTCAGCGAGACCTGTTCGGATGCGGCATCGCGAGCGATAATGGCTGTATCGGCGCGATCTCCGCCGGTGAATACGTGTGTCGCGCCACTCTTGGCAAGCCTTCGGACAAGGCTGACCTGCTGTTCCTGGGCGGGGCGGTAGGTGTCTGAGAAGGTTGGTGTCAGGCCGATTTCGGCCAAGGCGCTGCGCACGCTTTCCACCAGTTCGCGCCCGTGGATCGTTCCGTCTTCGATCAGTCCCAGAGGTTCGTTCTTCCAGCGCGACAGGATGATTTCCGTCACCTTTTCTGCTTCGGCCTTGGCGCTCGGCACCAACCGGAAGAACGGCCATTTCTTTTTCAGCGCGTCTTCCATCAGGATATCGGAGCGAACGCTCAAGGTCAGCGCTGGAATACCGGCCTCGGCCAACGCCGGCAGCGCCGCCTCCAGGCTTTCAGTGCACAGGAAACCGATCGCTGCCTCGGCGCCGCTGGCAAGCAGTGTCTTCGTCAGGGTCTCCGCATCCTTCGGCTCGCAGGTTTCCGGAATGGCGATGATCTCAGACCCGCGATCTTCTGCCTGAAAGCGGGCGCCATCCAGAATCTGTTGCCCGAGAAGCGCGAACGGTCCATCAGCCGGAGCGACGACGGCGATCTTCAGGCCCGCAGCCAATGCGGGAGCGGCCTGCACCGATCCGGCAATCACAAGGCTGGCAAAAATCGAACGAAACATGCGCTTATCCAGTTGAGAACGCCCATGTTTTAAAGATGTGGCGGCAGGGGTCAAAGGAAAAGATCGGAACCTGCGCACCGGGAATGGCGATTGCCGTAAATGACGAAGAAAAACCAGACGATGGGTTTCATATTTCGTTGCAATGTCTATGTGTTAGAAACGTACATCGATCTGGAGACTGCCGTGTTGGACAAGACCCAACTGGACCCGCTGACCTACCGTGATGCCATGAGCCGGCTGGCCGGGCATGTGCATATCGTCACGGCCGCCCACGAAGGTGCGCGGCGTGGGGTGACAATCACGGCCGCATGTTCGGTATCCGACGATCCGGCAACGCTGCTCGTGTGCCTCAATGGAGCCAATCCGCGCAACGACATCTTCGCCGAGAGCGGTAGCTTCGGGCTCAATCTGCTCGGCGCAGACCAGATGGATCTCGCTCATGTCTTTTCGGGCAAGAACGCTGTCGATCCGTCAGAGCGATTCTCTCACGGCACCTGGGGCGAGTTGAAGACAGGTGCGCCGATTCTTGGTGAAGCCGTTGCGGCATTCGATTGCCGGCTGATCGATATCAAGACCGTTGCCACGCACATCGTTCTGTTCGGACAGGTCGTTGCGGTCACGCTCGGCCAGCAGAAACCGGCACTCGTCTATCTGGACCGGGACTACCGCACGTTATAGATTTCCTCCAACGGAGCGAGGAAACATGACGACATACACGAATGGCGCATTGCCTGCCTCGATCGCCGAGACGATGGAGATGCTGGAAGCCGGTGATTATCTTGCCGGAACGGCGCTTTCGACCGTGCTTTTCCTGTCACTTAGAATGAAGCGCCCTTTGTTTCTCGAAGGCGAGGCGGGCGTCGGCAAGACCGAAATCGCCAAGGTCCTGGCAAAGGCACTCGACCGGCCGTTGATCCGCCTTCAGTGTTACGAAGGCCTGGATATTTCCTCGGCCGTCTACGAGTGGAACTATCCGGCGCAGATGCTGGAGATCAGATTGTCGGAAGCTTCGGGTAACGCCAATCGCCAGGCGGTCGAAAGCAACATATTTTCGGAGAAATACCTGATCCGCCGCCCGGTTCTCCAGGCGATCTCGGCAGAGGCCGGAAAGGCACCGGTTTTTCTGATCGATGAACTCGACCGCACAGACGAGGCCTTCGAAGCTTTTCTGCTTGAAGTACTTTCCGACTTTCAGGTGACTATTCCGGAACTCGGGACGATCAGGGCGCAGGAGCCGCCCATCGTCATCATTACGACGAATCGCACCCGCGAAGTCCACGACGCATTGAAGCGCCGCTGTCTCTACCACTGGGTCGATTATCCCAAGGCCGCGCAGGAGCTGGACATCATTCGCCGCAAGGTGCCGGGCTGCAACGAGCGTCTGTCGCGCGAAATCGTCGGTTACGTGCAGCGGTTGCGAACCATTGATCTGTTCAAGAATCCTGGTGTTGCCGAAACCATCGACTGGGCGACAGCGTTGACCGAACTCGATCGCCTGGCGCTTGATCCTGAAACCATCTCCGACACGCTGGGCACGCTTCTGAAATACCAGGATGACATCGCCCGGATCGAAGGCGGCGACGGCCGGAAAATCCTCGACGACGTCAAGGCCGAACTTCTGGCGGCAGGGTGATGTCATGGAGACGGCAGCCCGGACAGGAGACGGCGCAGTTCTTCCACCGCTGCATGAAGGTGACGGGCGGTTTGCCGACAATATCGTCTTCTTCGCCCGCGCCTTGCGCAAAGCGGGTTTGAAGATCGGGCCGGGGGCAGTCGCCGATGCGATCGAAGCCGTCGCGTTGATCGGCATTGGCAACCGCGACGAATTTCAAGCCACGCTACAATCGGTCTTCGTCAAGCGCCATGAGGACCAGGCGATTTTTAACGAAGCCTTCCGGCTGTTCTGGCGGTCGCGCGACCTGATCGGCAAGATGATCGCGATGATGTCGCCGGTAGCACCTGATTCACGCGAGAAAGCACCACGCCGCGCAGGCGAGGCCCGCGTCAGCGATGCGCTGTTTGCCGATCGCGATGTGGCGCGGCCGGTGCGCGATGAACCGGATATTGAGATCGATGCGCGATTTACCGCGTCCGGCCGGGAACTGCTGCGCCGGGCGGATTTCGCGCAGATGTCGGCAGCCGAGATTGCCGATGCCAAGAAGGCTTTGTCGGCGCTGGTACTGCCGATGGATGAGGTGAGGACACGCCGTTTTCGCGCTTCGCACCGGCCGCGCCGCATCGATCCGCGTGCAACGATGCGCGATGCGATGAAAACCGGCGGCGATCTCATCCTGCCGCGGTTTCGCGAGCCCAAGACCCTTCATCCGCCGCTGGTGGTGCTGGCCGACATTTCCGGCTCGATGAGCCAATACACCCGGATCTTCCTGCATTTCCTGCATGTGCTGACCGAAAAGCGCCGCCGGGTCCACACGTTCCTGTTCGGAACCCGGCTGAGCAACGTGACCCGCCAGATGAAGAAGCGCGATCCCGATGCGGCGATGGACGATTGCCTGCGCGCCGTCAGCGACTGGTCCGGCGGCACGCGGATCGGTGAAACACTGCATGAATTCAATCGTCTCTGGTCGCGCCGGGTGCTCGGGCAGGGCGCCATCGTGCTTCTGATTACCGATGGTCTTGAGCGTGACGATATCGGCGATCTCAAAATCGAGATGGACCGGCTGCACCGGTCCTGCCGCCGTCTGATCTGGCTTAATCCGCTGCTGCGTTTTGATGGTTTCGAGGCGCGGGCGCGTGGCGTCCGGGCCATGTTGCCGCATGTTGACGAATTCCGCGCTGTGCATAACCTTGAAGCGGTGTCCGATCTGGCGGAAGCTCTTTCCGGGAAAAGAACAGCTGATGCCGATCCCCGCCGTTTCATGCGGCGGCGATAACTGAAACAGGAGGAGAGCAGATGCTGGACCAGCCTCTTTATCCCGACCCGTTGACGGTTGCCGGGGAGTGGCATGCCGATGGACGCGGTGTGGCCATTGCGACCGTCATCGAAACCTGGGGCTCGGCACCGAGACCGGTCGGCAGCCATCTGGTCATCGATTCGGAGGGTAATTTTCACGGCTCCGTTTCCGGTGGCTGCGTCGAGGGGGCCGTGATCGTCGAGGCCGCCGAAGTCATCACGTCGGGGACGGCACGCATTCTCGAATTCGGCGTTGCCGACGCGACCGCCTGGCGGGTTGGCCTGTCCTGCGGCGGCCGCATCCGCATCTATGTCGAAAGGCTGGGATAAGCGATGTTGGTGGGGCATCTGCAGAGGCTGAACGCGGCGCGCGGGGCGCGATTGGCAACGGTGACGATTACCGAACTCGACACGGGAACGACACGGCTCTTCCACGAGGGAGAGCCACATGATCCCTCCGTTGCACAATCCATAGAGTCTGCGCTGCGTACGGGCAAATCCGGGATTGTCGAAATCGGCGGGCAGGCGGCCTTCGTCAATGTCTACCTGCCGCCGCCGCGCATCGTCGTGATCGGCGCGGTGCATATCTCGCAGGCGCTCGCCATCATGGCGGATATCGCCGGGTTCGATCTGTCGATCATCGATCCCCGTAGCGCCTTTGCGACGCAGGAGCGTTTCGGCCAGACGAAGCTCGTTGCCGAATGGCCGGAGGATGCGCTTCGGCATACGCCACTCGATGCCTATACGGCCTTGGTCGCGGTTACCCACGATCCCAAAATCGATGATTTTCCTCTGGCGCAAGCGCTTGAGGCGGGGTGCTTCTATGTTGGAGCGCTGGGAAGCCGCAAGACCCATGCCCGCCGGGTCGAGCGGCTGATGAAACTGGGGGTGGATGAAAACAGGATCGCCCATATTCATGCCCCGATCGGCCTCGATATTCGCGCCTCCAATCCGGCCGAGATCGCTGTCGCCATCCTTGCCGATATTATCCTTACGCTGCGGACGCGCGATGTAACGGCCGGGCGAGGGACTAAAGAATGAAATTTGGTCCGGTGCCGGTGGGCAAGGCAGAAGGCGCCATTCTCGCGCATTCAGCCAAGTTGCCCGAGGGGCGGCTGGCAAAGGGACATGTTATTTCCTTGGCTGATATTGCCGCGTTGCAAGGAGCGGGTTTCTCTGAGGTCATCGTCGCCCGCCTGGAGCCCGGTGATCTGCTGGAGGACGAGGCAGCCTCCCGGATTGCGGCAGCGATCGATCGCGATCACCTGACCTTCTCGAAAGCGGCAACCGGGCGGATCAATATTCACTCCGCGGTCGATGGGCTTTTCGTTGCCAGCCGCGCTGTCATCGACCGGCTCAACCGCATCGATCCGGCCATTACGCTCGCCTGTCTTGCCGATCACGTGCCGGTTCGATCCGGCGATATGGTGGCGACCATCAAGATCATCCCGCTTGCCGTTGCAGAACGGTTTGTTGATGAAGCCGCGGCGCTTCTGCGGGCTGAGCGCGCCTTCAGAGTCAAGCCGTTCGCCGCGCGCCGTGTCGGGCTGATCGCAACTCTGTTACCCACACTGAAGCCCAGCGTGATGGACAAGACGCGCCAGAACCTTGAGGCGCGATTGCGGCTATCATCGAGCGTGTTGGTGGACGAGCAGCGCGTGCCGCATGATACCCAAGCCGTTGCGGCAGCGATTTTAAAGGGGAGGCAAAGATTCGAGATGATCATTGTCTTTGGCGCTTCCGCGGTTGCTGACGCCGATGATGTCATTCCCGCCGCCATCCGGCTTGCGGGCGGGGCTGTCGATCATGTCGGCATGCCGGTCGATCCCGGCAATCTGCTCGTTCTCGGCAGAGTTGGGGATATTCCAGTCATCGGAGCGCCGGGCTGCGCCCGCAGCCCCAAGGAGAATGGTTTCGACTGGATCCTGAACAGGATCTTAGCCGGCGAATGGCCGACGGTGCACGATATTACCGGGCTTGGTGTTGGCGGGCTTTTGATGGAGATACCGACACGACCCTTGCCGCGTGGCTTGGCGAGTTCTGAACCGAATGGTGTTTCCGTCGTGGCCGTCTTGCTCGCTGCTGGCCGTACCTCGCGGATGGGCGCAACAGGCCAGCACAAGCTGCTGGCGGAATTTGATGGCGTGCCACTCGTGCGCCGCAGCGCGCAGGCAGCCTTGGGTGCCGGTGTTCAACGTGTCCTGGCGATTACCGGTCACAGGCAAACCGAGATTCGTGAAGCACTTGCGGGACTGAACGTCATCGTTGTCGAAAATGCCGCTTATTCGACGGGCATGGCCTCATCGCTGATCGCCGGGGTGAATGCCGCCGGCAATGACGCTGATGGGGTGCTGGTGCTGCTGGCGGACATGCCATGGGTTTCGGCCGAAGACCTTGCCGCGTTGATTTCGGCATTCAAGGCCGGGCGCGGGCTGACGATCGTTCGTGCCGTTTCTGCCGGAAAGCGCGGTAATCCGGTTATATTGCCGAGATCGACATTCGAATCGATCAGGCACCTGCAAGGCGATATCGGCGCGCGCCATATCATCGAAACCTGTGGGCTGCCGGTGGTCGATGTCGATATCGGGCCGGCTGCGCATCTCGATCTCGACACACCGGAGGCGATCATCGCCGCAGGCGGCATATTGAAAGGCTGATCAGAATGGACAATGCAGCTATCGAGGAGATGTTTTCAGCCCTTGGCCCGGTCACGGTCAAACGCATGTTTGGCGGCAAGGGCATCTATTTCGAGGGGCGGATTCTGGCACTGGAGGTGAGCGGCGATATCCTGCTCAAGGCGGACACCGAGAGCGCCGGTGAATTCGAGGCGGCCGGCAGTTCGCAATGGAGTTATGACGGCAAGGGCAAACCGGTGAAGATGCCGTACTGGTCCGTTCCGGAGGAGGCTTTCGATGATCCTGACGAAATGGCTCGTTGGGTGCGGCTTGCCTATCAGGCAGCCTTGCGGGCTAAGAAATAGCCAGCGCCCGTAATGCCTTTACGGCATCCTGCGCAAACAGCGACAGAGGCTGTGGCAGGTCGTCAAGAGAGTACCAGCCGATGTCGGAGAGTTTGTCGGGTTCCGTCAACTGCGGTTCGCCGGAGAAATGCTCTGTCACATAAATCAGCGAAATCCAGTGCTGCCGGTCAGCCTCGATCCGTTGCTCGCTGTGGCAAAGAAACCGTGCCGAATGGATTTTCAGGCCGCTCTCTTCTTCCGCCTCACGGCGAGCGGCGTCGGCTGCCGGTTCCATATGATCGACCTTGCCACCGACAATGCCCCAGTGTCCTGCTTCCGGCGCCTTCAAGCGCCGGCAAAGCAAAAGCTTGCCGTCATTGATGACGGCAAGCCCTGATCCCACACCGGGAAAATCTATGCCTGGATATGCCATGCGATTGCTGTAAGGCTCAGGCCTTGCCGGCGATCAGCATGAAAGCCGGGATATCGTCGCCGAAACCGACCGGCGTCGGGCCGTCGTCCTGGTCGCGGCGATAACGGTTGCGGCGGTCGCGGTTGTCATCATTGGCAGGATACGGCTGGGGAGCAGGACGGTTGCTGTTACGGCCGGCATTCTGCGGTTTCGTTTCTGCCTTGCGTTCTGATCTCACAGGTTCTGCCTTTGCTACTACCGGTTCGAGAGGGGCTGCTACGACTGCCGGACTATCGTCTGCTTTGATGTCCGATTTGTGACTGGCCACAGACCGGGGCGCGTGATCACGCTCCCTGTCATTGCGGCGTCCGCCGCGCTTGCCATCACGGCCGCCGCGCTCGGATTTTCCACTGTCGTGGCTTTCCATCGGTGCGGGCAGCGCGGAAAGGTCGCCGTTCAGCCACTCGATGTTCTTGTCGATCAGCTTTTCGATTGCATCGACGAATTTCGTGTCGCGCTTTGAAACCAGAGTGAACGCGGCACCCGAGCGGCCAGCGCGGCCGGTGCGGCCGATACGGTGGACATAGTCTTCCGCATGGATCGGCACGTCAAAATTGAACACGTGGCTGACATCCGGAATGTCGAGGCCGCGTGCAGCAACGTCGGACGCAACCAGCAGCGTGATTGCATTGTCCTTGAAACCCGCAAGCATTTTCGTGCGTGAACTCTGATCCATATCGCCGTGCAGAGCGCCGACCGAGAAGCCGTGACGCGAAAGCGAGCGGTACAGGTCGGCAACATCCAGCTTGCGATTACAGAAGATGATGGCGTTCTTCAGGTCTTCCTGCTTCTGGATCAGATCGCGCAGAACGGCGCGCTTTTCGTAATCCTTGCTGTGAGTCGCGACCAAGCGTTGTGTCACGGTCGATGCCGTCGAGGAAGGCTTGGCCACCTCAATGCGCTCCGGATTCTGCAGGAACCGGTCGGCCAGTTTCTGAATTTCCGGCGGCATGGTGGCCGAGAAGAACAGGGTCTGGCGCGTGAACGGGATCAGCTTGGCGATGCGCTCGATGTCGGGAATGAAGCCCATGTCGAGCATGCGGTCGGCTTCATCGATGACCAGGATCTCGACGCCGGTCATCAGAAGCTTGCCGCGTTCGCAATGGTCGAGCAAGCGGCCTGGCGTGCAGATCAGCACGTCGGCGCCACGCTCAAGCTTGCGGTCCTGTTCATCGAAGGACACGCCGCCGATCAGCAAGGCGACATTCAGCTTGTGGTTCTTACCGTATTTCTCAAAGTTTTCAGCGACCTGGGCTGCCAGTTCGCGCGTCGGCTCCAAAATGAGCGTGCGCGGCATACGAGCGCGGGCGCGGCCCTTTTCCAGAAGCGTCAGCATCGGCAGCACGAAGGATGCCGTCTTACCCGTGCCCGTCTGGGCGATACCCAGAATATCACGCCGCTGCAGGGCCGGCGGAATCGCGCCTGCCTGGATCGGTGTGGGGATGGTGTAGCCC
Source organism: Rhizobium sp. Root1334 (assembly GCF_001426665.1). Classification (GTDB taxonomy): domain Bacteria; phylum Pseudomonadota; class Alphaproteobacteria; order Rhizobiales; family Rhizobiaceae; genus Pararhizobium. The sequence continues at coordinate 184,627 of NZ_LMEY01000012.1, forward strand.
GCGTCTGTTACTGCGGTAAGAACTTTTTGGCTTAGGCCAAGGTCTGAAAAAGTGGTCAAAGGGAAATCTGTTTCCGTTCCGGTTCGGTCGAACACTGGTCAATCGGCGCATGCTTTAACTGCCGTCGCTGGGGCTCATAGTCCCATAGCCAAGCAAAGTCAAGAAAACCGGTGGTTTGCGCGATGAAAGAGTCAAAAATGGACTACCAACAACAGGATAGCAGCAAATTGCATCCTGTTGCGTCAAGAGCAGCAGCGCAGCTGCCAAGTTCAATTGATGTAGTGGCTGAGCTTAATGCCTGCCGTCAGGAAGCGCATCGGATCGACGGCCTCGCCATTCAAACGTACCTCGTAATGCAGGTGCGGACCAGTGGAACGGCCGGTGCTGCCGGAACGGGCAATGGCCTCGCCGGTGGTAATCTTGTCGCCGGCATTGACCAAAATGGTCGACAGATGCGCATAGCGGGTGGTGATGCCGTTGCCATGGTCGATTTCAACCATATTGCCGTAACCGCCGGTCTTGCCCGCAGTGATCACCGTGCCGGGAGCCGTTGCAAGGATGCGAGTTCCCGTCGGAGCCCGAAAATCGATGCCGGCATGTAGCGCCAACCGGCCAAGGAAGGGGTCGGGCCGATTGCCAAAGCTGCTGGTAATGTCGCTTGCCGGCGACGGATTGTTGAAAGGTAGCTTCCGTGCCTGGCTGCGAACACTTTCGAGGCGGGCAAGTGCGGTATCGAGCCCGACAAGAGAATCATCGAAGGCTTCGGCCGTTTCCGGCTCGACGAACGGACCGCCGATGGCATCCGCGTCTTCCGTGATGGGCGCGGAAGCTGCAACCTCGTCTGCGGCCACCTTTACACCGGTACGCGCAAGGATGGTCATGATGGCATCGGTGGCTTCCGATGCGCCTGCCGTGAGGTTATCGATACGAGCTTTCTGTTGCTGCTCGATATCCTTGAGCGACAAGGTTACCTTCGAAAACAGACGGTCGGCCCGGTCGGACATGCCTTCCCGTCCTTTCGGGGCGGATTGCGGCGCATAGGCAAGCGCCGTCTTCTGTTCTGCTGCCTTGCCACCCAGGCCCATCAATCGTTCAATAGCCTTGACGCCACCGCTGGCATCGGCCCGCTTTTCGTAGGCGAGGGGTGTTATCTCTGGCGGCTGAACGTCCTTCTCCGCGATCCCGGATTCCTCGGCACGGTCGAGCAATGTTCCAAGGCGGCCGTGGCGCGATGACAGCGCCATTTGTTGCTGCAGCAGCTTTTCGACCTTGTCTTCGACGACTTGCTGATCGAGGAGCTGGCGGCTGGTGACGCGGTCGACCTGCGCCCGCAAGGCGGCGATCCTGTCTTCATATTCGTACTGCATACGCGCCTGGCGCGCCATCGTGCCGCCGATCAGATCATCGCGCAGTACCAGATAGGACGTCGCGGCAAGATAGCCGATCGAAAAAACCGAGATGGCGCAGACCGAAAGTGCGGCCATCCATGGCTGAAAGGTCATGTGGCGAACCTTATCGCCGCTTGCCAGAATGATGATGTGTTTTTGCGCGCGCTTGCCGAAAACCTGGCTTTCCGTAGACACCAACTCACCCCCAACGCGTGCGATTCTGCCTGTCCTGATAGGCGCGATTAGACACTGTTAAGGTTAATAAAGCCTTGCCTGAGGGGTTTTGTGGTGACGTCTCAGGTGTTTACGGAGGCCGTCATCGACCGGTAGAAAGATGGCGTCAGGCCGGCTTCAGCGCGAGCGATGTCGTTGAATGGTGCTTTTAGAGGACCGCGAAAGTTGGCCCTGACCAAAGCCTGAAACGCGGCGGCTGGGTCTTTCTTCTGCCGGGCGCAGAGGAAACGGAACCATTTGGCGCCGACAGCCACATGGCCTTTTTCGTCCTCGTAGATCACGTCGAGCACCGCGGCGCTTTCCAGATCGCCGGCCTCCCGCATCTTCGCCTGCAGGGCCGGTGTCACGTCGAGACCGCGCGCCTCGAGAATCAGCGGCACCACCGCCAGCCGTGCCGTGAGGTCGTTGCGGGTGTCATGGGCTGCCTGCCAGAGCCCGTCATGGGCGGGCAGGTCGCCATAATCGGCGCCGAGCTGGCGCAGACGATCGCGCACCATGCGGAAATGCTTAGCCTCCTCGAAGGCCACCTTCATCCAGCCGTCGAAAAACGAATTCGGAACGGGTTCCGTGGCAAAGCGGGCGACGATATCAAGCGCCAGATCGACGGCATTGAGTTCGATATGGGCGATGGCGTGGAGGAGGGCGATCCGGCCTCGGTCCGTGGTCAGCGCGCGCTTTGGCATTTGTCTTGGCGGTATCAATTCCGGCTTTTCAGGCCGTCCGGGCCGGTCAGGCACGGTCACATCGAGCGGTGAGCGCAGCGACAGGGTTCTCTCACTCCAGCGGCGTGCCGTTTCCTGGGTCAAAAGTGTCTTGATATCCAGATCTGCGGCGCGGATCGCGCGAACTGCCCCATCACGCAGACTTCGGATCGCCGGAAGGCTTGTCATTGTCATGCCGTTTCGTTGGCAAGGTTTTTGGCGGCGGCCAGCACCTCTTCGGCATGACCGGCGACCTTCACCTTCGGCCAGATGCGGCGGATGACCCCATCCGGACCAATCAGCAGGGTTGTCCGCTCAACTCCCATATATTTGCGGCCGTACATGCTTTTTTCGACCCAGACGCCATAGCTGTTCAAGACTGCCAGATCTTCATCCGAGGCGAGGATGACGGAAAGATCATATTTCTTCGCGAATTTGTCGTGCTTCTTCACCGAATCGGGAGACATGCCAATCACCACCGCTCCAGCTGCCGAAAATTCACCCAGAAGCCCGCTAAAGGCGATCGATTCGGTGGTGCAGCCGCTGGTGTCATCCTTCGGGTAGAAGAAAAGTACGACCGATTGTCCCTTGAAATCCTTTAGCGAAACGGTTCCGCCGCCGTCGCGGGGCAGGGTAAAGTCTGGTGCGATTGCGCCTTCGGTCAGGTTCGCCATGGTTATTCCTTTTTTCTGGGGCATGTGCCGCAAAAGTTTGTCGCATGAGGCATATCCAATTGGAGCCCGGCCCGTCCAGCGCCGCAGGGACGGATGGATGTTTCGCGCACAGGGAAGATGCTTGGAACGGCAGACATCGTTTGCCCCGGGATCGTTCTTTAACTACTGTGTCACGGATGCAAAATGCCCAAAGACGCTTCGATACGCCCTTGGCATTCTCGAGCGATAACATGAGATAAATCAACCACGTACGACGTGCGTACGGCGTCATGGCATGGAGTCGCCTAATGCCGCGCGATGGAATCGCAGCAGATGGGAAATACCGCATGATTCTTTTTCACACTTCCGGAGGCCGCCGGCGCTGATGAATGAAATCCGCGGCGAAAAAGTATCGTTTCGCAAGGAAGACATTGTCGTTCTGCATTCCCTGCCATCGGCGCAGGCCCATGACCCATGTATCGTTCACGCACCGAACAAACGTGGGATTTCCCATTTCGTCTTCACCGTAACGTCAGTCGTTGCCGCGATTATTCTTCTGCTTGGTGCAGCGCTTGTGGGGGCCATTGAAGGTGGGTTTCTTGACGAGCCGTTGAATGCGCGGGCGCAGACCGCACTGAACTCAGCGCTCGGCAGCGGTTATCATGCCGAGGTCGGCAGTACGGTGTTGCGGGTGACGTCGAATGGTGCGCTGGCGCTGAAGGCGCGGGACGTGACTCTGGTGGATAACGCCTCCAGCAAGCGCCTGGTCACCACCAATTCCGTCTTTATCGAACTCAACCCACTGGCTTTGGTGACCGGTCGGGTTGCCGTTTCGCGGCTTGAGGCTGAAGGCGCGGTGCTTGACCCGTCGCTGCTGCCGCAGGGCAAGCCGATCGATCTGACGACCATTCGCATTGCCGATGTTGCCGGAGGGCTGGAGGTCGCTTTCGACCAGATAGACCGGATCTCGCAACTGATCGGCCACAGCAATACCGAAACCGTGCGCATCGCTGATTTGCGATTGTCGTTTGCCGGTCCTCGCCAGCGTATCGTCCCCGTCGTGGTGGAGGCCGTGGATTTCAAGCGCACAGCCGATGGCTCGATGCAGATTGACGGCGCCTTCTCTATCGACGGACAGTTATCGGAACTGCATCTTCGCGCCGACCGGCAAAACGGGCGGATCACGACGCTCGACGGTTCCGCCGCCGGTTTGCCCCTGTCGGCCTTCCTGCATCGCAATGATTCTGCGACGGAACTTGCCTTCGGGATCAGCAGCAGCGCCGATTTGACCATCAAGGCAACGCGCGGTGGTGAAAACACAACACCGACACTGCAGTTGAACGGTCGTACCAACGGTGGCGCATTCGATGCAGGCGGGTTCACATCCGAACTCAAGCCTTCCGAACTCAATGTCAGCTATGATTTCGCCCGCGAAAGAATCGAAATTCTGCCCTCGATGGTGCGTGTTGGCCGGTCGACTTTCCCGTTTACCGGCGCGATTGCCGATCTTGATCCGGCAGTTCTTGCCGGGAAAAAGGGCTTTTCAGTCGATCTCCTGTTGCAGGCCGCCAGTTCGTCGCCGGTCGATGTGTCCGAGGCGCCTCTGATATTCGATGCCAAGGCGCAGGGACGTTACCTGTCGGAAAGTCATCAGCTGGTGTTCGACGAACTGACGGTCGCAAGCGGGCTCGGGACGGCTGCGGGTTCGCTATCCATGACCTTCGGGAATGCCTCGCCACAGATCAGCTTTGCCCTCCTGACCAGCAAGATACAGGCTGCGGCCGTGAAACAGCTCTGGCCCTGGTGGGTGGGCAAGACAGCGCGGCGCTGGGTGATCAACAATATCTTCGGCGGCACGGTGACGGACGGCAAGATCGAGGTGTTCCTGCCGATGGGACGCATTACACGTACCGTCGGGCCTATCGACCTGAACGCCGAGGAACTAAGCGTTCAATTCAACATCGCCGATACGCGGGTCAATCTGGCCGGCGATATCCCGCCATTGCGCGATGCTGCCGGTGCCTTCAAGCTGAAGGGCGAGCGTATGGATGTGGAGATCCAGCGCGGAACGGCCTATTTTCCTTCGGGGCGCTCTGCCACGGTGAATGGTGGCAATTTCGTCATCCCCAATACCTACGAAAAACCGCTGATTGCCGAAATGAAACTTGATGTCGGGGGGCAGGCAGATGCAATCGCTGAACTTGTCAGTTACCGGCCGATTCTCGCGCTGCAGCGAACCCCTTTCAAGCCGGAGGATTTTTCCGGCGAGATGACAGCCGAGGTCGGTGCGCGGTTCGGTCTCGTCACCGCCCAGAAACCACCGCCGCCACAATGGCAGGTGCAGATGCAGCTGGATGGCGTGACCGTCAACAAACCGTTTGCCGGACGCGCCATCTCCGACATCAAGGGGACAATGCGGATCGACCCCAACCAGGCGGTGCTGGAGGCAAAAGCCGATATCGATGGCGGAGAGATGGATATTTCCGTCGTCGAGCCTGTCGGGGCTGGCAGCACGGTTTCGCGCAAGCGCGAGATTTCCGGAATGCTCAACGATGGCGAGCTTGCCAAGATGGCCCCCGGACTTGCCGGCATCATCAATGGACCTGTTGCGCTGGATATCTTGATCAACGACAACGACCGGCACACGGTTTCGGCCGATCTTGGTAATGCCTCCATTTCGCTTCCCTGGATCGGCTGGTCGAAAGGCGCAGGTATCGGCGCCAAGGCGACCTTTTCGGCATCCACAGCTGACGGCATCACGCAGATTGATGATCTGAAGCTGAACGGCGACGGCTTCGGCGCTGCGGGTTCACTCGTTCTCGACAAATCCGGTTTGAATTCCGGAGAGTTTTCCTCGGTTCAACTCTCCAAAGGCGATAACTATGCCGTCAACATCAAGCGCCAGAAAGGTGGCTTTGCCGTTGCCGTCAATGGCATGTCTGCCGATATGCGGCCGGTCATCGAAAGCCTGCGCAGCGGATCAGGCGATGGGGACGGAAATGGTGACAGCAAGCGGATAGCCATTAATGCAAACCTTCAACAGGTGACTGGCTTCCACTCCGAGACATTGTCGAATGTCAATCTGAGCTACGCGGCGAGGGGTAAGCAGATTGATGCCGTCGATCTGACGGCGGTCACCGACAGCGGTCAGGCCGTGGTCGCCAAGTTGACGAAAAATGGTGCTGATAACACGCTGGAACTGACCAGCGGCGATGCGGGCTCTCTGGCGCGGTTTGCCAATATCTACAGCAACATGCGTGGCGGTCTTTTGAACCTCAAGCTGCGAGATCGCGGCGGCAGTTCCTGGCGTGGCAACATCGATATCCGCAAGTTTTCGCTCGTCAACGAAGCACGGCTGCAATCCATCGTCTCCACACCGACCGGCGCTGATGGCAGAAGCCTCAACCAGGCGGTGAAGAAGAATATCGATGTCAGTTCGGCCCGCTTCGAACGCGGCTCCGCCAATGTGGCGCTCGACAACGGAACGATTGCAATCGACAGCGGGGTGGTGCGCGGGGTTGATGTCGGCGCCACGTTCCAGGGCACGGTGCGCGACGCAAATGGCAATATGGACATGACCGGAACATTCATGCCGGCCTACGGGCTCAACCGTTTGTTCGGGGAACTGCCGTTGATCGGCGTGCTCCTCGGCAATGGCAGGGATCGCGGCCTGCTCGGGATCACCTTCAAGCTGGTCGGCCCGTTCGCCAAACCGAACCTGACGATCAACCCCTTGTCGATCATTGCGCCCGGCGTGTTCCGCAGCATCTTCGAATTCCAATAAAAAAACCGGCGGGGTCACCGCCGGTTTGGGTTTCACTCGATGTCGCGCGTATTTCAAGCCGGACGGACGAGGATGTGCTTCTTCTTGCCGAGCGACAGCTTGATGACGCCATCTGCGGTGACGTCACCGGTGCCGATCACCTGGCGATCGTCGCCAACGACGGTATCGTTGAGGCGAACGGCACCGTCCTTGAGGAACTGCCGCACCTTGCCGTTGGACTCTGCCAGCCCGGCGCGCACGAACAGCGCGAGAACGCCGATTCCGGCTTCAAGTTCGGTCGCAGGCACATCGATGGATGGCAGGTTGGCGGCAAGAGCGCCTTCCTCAAAAGTCTTGCGGGCGGTCTCGGCTGCTTCTTCTGCCGCCGCACGTCCGTGCAATGTCGCGGTGATTTCAGTTGCCAGGATCTTCTTCACCTCGTTGATCTCGGTACCGGCCAACTGTGAGAGACGTGCGATTTCGCCCATCGGCAGCGTTGTGTAGAGCTTGAGGAAGCGCGACACGTCGGCGTCTTCGGTATTGCGCCAGTACTGCCAGAAGTCATAGGCCGACATCATGTCCGGGTTGAGCCAGATGGCGCCGTTGACCGATTTGCCCATCTTGGCGCCCGACGATGTGGTCAAAAGCGGCGATGTCAGTGCGTAAAGCTGCGGCGTTCCCATGCGGTGGCCGAGATCGATACCGTTGATGATGTTGCCCCACTGGTCGGAGCCGCCCATCTGCAGGCGGCAACCGGTGCGCTTGTAAAGTTCGACGAAATCGTAGGCCTGCAGGATCATGTAATTGAATTCGAGGAACGAAAGCGATTGCTCGCGGTCGAGCCTGGTCTTGACGCTGTCGAAGGCCAGCATGCGATTGACCGAAAAGTGGCGGCCGACATCGCGCAGGAACTCAAGGTAGTTGATGCCCAGCAGCCAGTCGGCATTGTTGATCATCAGGGCGTCTTTTGGCCCGTCGCCGTAGGTCAGGTAGTTGGAGAACACCGATTTGATACTGGCGATGTTGGAGGCGATGGTTTCTGGCGTCATCAGCTGACGCGCTTCGTCCTTGAAGGACGGGTCTCCGACCATGCCGGTGCCGCCGCCCATCAGCGAGATCGGCTGATGGCCGGTCGCCTGCATCCAGTGCAGCATCATGATCTGGATCAGGCCGCCGGCATGCAGGCTCGGCGCCGTCGGATCAAAGCCGATATAGGCCGTCACGGTTTCCTTGTTGAACAGCGCATCCAGTCCGGCATTGTCGGATGTCTGGTGGATGAAACCGCGTTCATGGAGGGTGTGAAGGAAATCGGACTTGAATTCGGACATGACCTGTCTCTTTCGGTGGGCTGCTTGGAGAAGAATGAGGACTTGCTGGATATTTGCGCGGCGTTTAGCACTGTTTGCTGAAAAGTGCACGTGTTTGCATTGTGAATGTTTTCTTTGGGGCTGAGTGCGGGATGACGCAGATGAAGACGGCGATCGGGCTGATGAGCGGAACCAGCATGGATGGCATCGACATTGCGCTCATTCGAACCGACGGCCGCGACCGGGTCGAGAGTGGTGCTGCCCTCGGGATATCCTATGACGCACAGTTTCGCGATCGCCTGAAACAGGCGCTGGAGGATGCCAAGCCGATACGCCAGCGCGGGGAGCGGCCTGGCACTCTTGCGAATGTCGAGCACGAGTTGACGTTACGTCATGCCGAGGCAGTGCGAATTTTTGTCAAGAAAAACAATCTGAAGCCTGCTGATATTGATGTGATCGGCTTTCATGGCCAGACAGTGCTGCATCGTCCTGACGATGCTTTGACGGTCCAGCTCGGCGACGGCGCGTTGCTGGCGCGCGAAACCGGCATGGCCGTTGTTCATGACATGCGTGCCGACGATATGGTTCATGGCGGACAGGGCGCGCCGCTGATCCCCGTTTATCATGCAGCACTCGCGGCCGGATTGCCGGGAGAATTCCGCTCCGACCGGCCGGTTGTGTTCGTCAATATCGGCGGCATCTCCAACCTGACTTTTGTCGGCACTGATGGGACCCTCGTTGCCTATGATAGCGGCCCGGGCAACACGCTGATCGACCAATGGGTCGAGGCGCATGCCGGAATTCCCTACGATCAGGGGGGCATGATCGCCAGCGAGGGACGTGTTCTGACCGGCCTGGCGGAACGCTACCTGGCAAATCGGTTTTTTTCCGGGACCAAGCGCCGCTCGCTCGATCGTAACGATTTTTCGCCTCCTGCCGGGACTGATGCGAACCTCGAGGACGGCGCCCGCACGCTTGCCTATGTCACGGCTGCCGCCATCCTCAGATCCGCGCAGCACCTGCCGGAACGGCCGGGCACCTATATCATCTGCGGCGGAGGGCGGTTGAACCCGATCATCATGCGCGATCTCGCCGACCTCGCGTTGCGCGATGAAGCGACGGTCGTTTCCGCCGAGGCTGCCGGCCTTGATGGCGATGCCATGGAGGCGGAGGCATGGGCCTATCTTGCCGTGCGCTCACTCAAAGGATTGCCGCTGACGTTTCCCGGTACGACGGGCGTAACTGAGCCGGTCACCGGCGGGGTCTTCAACGCCGCCGTGGGCTCGTCGCCATCGGTTTCCGATTAACGTTTCTTTTGCCCGGCATGGGTACCATTCATACGAATCTGCGATGCCTTTTCGGCATGGTGGAAGAGAACGCGCGGCGGGTGCGGACTCGAAACGGACGTAGAGATGAACGGCGCGCTTTTCCTCCTGACGGTCAACTTCCTGATAGCGCAACTTTTTTGCGTGTTTTTTCTCGTCATCTCCAGACGCAGCCGCATTCCCGCTGCCGGACGCTGGTTTGCGGTCGCCTTTGCTGTTGCATCGCTGTCCGCCGTTTTTGAAGTTGCCATCCGCTATGGTGATTTCGACCGCTTCGCCAGTTTCGGCGCTTTCAGTTCTCTGCTGATCGCACTCGTGATGATCCGCATCGGCATTGGCCGGCTCTACGCGGTTCCGTCAAACATCTGGGCGACAACTACGCTTCTGTGCACTGCACTTCCCCTCAACCTGATGATCTTCGACCTGCCACGAGGCACCTTTGTGCATTCGCTTGGCTACCAGGCGCCGTTTGCCATTGCGGAATTGATGTGCGCCGTTGCGATCTACCGGTCCGGGCGCCGCGAGACGGGCGACCGGATACTTATGGCCCTGCTGCTGATCACGGCCGGGAATTTTGCCAGCAGGGTCTATTTTGCCGTGATCTTCAGCGGCGGAAGCACGGCACAGGCCTATCTTGGCAGCACCTATGCGCTGGTTTCCCAGAGCATCAGTGCCGTTCTGGTCGTCTCCACCGGGCTGACATTGCTGGCCGTCATCGTGCTTGAAATCATGGACGACGCCAAGGCAAACTCGGAAATCGATCCTCTGTCAGGACTTTTGAACCGGCGCGGTTTCGATGGAAGAGTGAACCAGATTCTTGCGCGCCCCGTGTCCGCCTATCCCCATTGCGTGATCGTTTGTGATCTCGACCACTTCAAGTCGGTAAATGATACCTACGGACATGCCGCCGGCGATCAGGTCATCCTTGCCTTTGGCCGCATGCTCGCCGGACACGCTCCGCCGGAGGCGATTTGCGCACGTTTTGGCGGCGAGGAATTTGCCATCTTTTTGCCGTCCACCAGCATGGCCACGGGCTATCTCTTCGCCCAGGGACTGCGCAATACGTTCTCATCAATGGCGATCAGCGGATTGCCGGATACGGTTCGCCTCTCGGCCAGTTTTGGCGTTTGCGCGCTCGCAGCCCCGGGTGATTCGATCGCCGACGCAATCAAGGGGGCTGACGCGGCCCTCTACGATGCCAAGAAGGGCGGACGCAACCGGGTAAACCGTGCAGGCGCGTCCACGGCCAACAGCCCGCAGGAATGGCAGGCACAGGCCTGACTGTTTTATCAGGCAGGTGGGCGAGTCGTCTGCCGGGCGATCACCCGGCAGACTGGACAATCAGGCAATCACTTGAAACCGCGCCTTGCCTTCGTGCAGGAAGCACGCCTTGGAAAAAATTCCCGTGTCGAACCGGTTGGGCAGGCGAATGTCTTGCATGCCTGGCAGCGGCTTTTCGTCAGGCCGATACGCACGATCGATCTGTGATATAAAGGCCAGAATGATCCCGGCCTTTTCTGCGAAAGCCTGAAGTGCCGCGAGTTGCTGCGAAAGCTCGGGCTTGGTTCTGCGCTGATCGAGAATCTGCAGATAGTCGATGACGGCGACCGTTCCGCGGGGGGCATCGTCAAGATGACGGATCATGTAATCGGCGCAGATATCATCATCGGTGACGATTTCCACGAGTTCACCAAGGCCAGGTGTTTCGCCTTGCAGTGACCGGATGCGTTGCCGGGTCTCATGCTCGGTATATTCGAGAGTAAAGAAGATGCCCCTGCGGCCATCACGGATCGCATCGAGCAGGAGCTTTAATCCCAGTAGCGTTTTGCCATGTCCGGGCCGGGCTCCCAGCAGGATGATATCGCCATCGCAAAGCCGGGACAGGATGTTCGTTTCGCCGGAACTTTCTGCAATTTGCGCAGCAAGCAAGCTCCATCCGGCAAAACCCTCCTGGCTTGCAATGCGATCCAAGGCGGCATGCAGGGAAATTTTTTCATCGCGGGCCAAGAGCTTGGCGCGGCGTTTCAACTGGTAGACCGGGGTGGATAGCCTCATCACAAAACCTCCATTGCGAGCAGAAAACGCAATCCCTCCTTATGCGGCGCTCGAACAGATGGCTCGATGATGGAAATACCCCGTATGAACGATACTTCCCCGATTGGAGGGAGGAGGCGCGGGCCAAGCCTGTACCTCAATCAATATCGCGAGTCGGAAATGACAACAAGACGGAAGCGCAGTGTTGCCCGGGCTGAACCGGCGGTTCTGTAATGCAAAAAAAATGGCACCTTGCGACGCTTGAGGACGCAGGGTGCCATTTGAAAAACCTAGAGCCGGGGGATACCAGCTCTTTAAGCCGTTAGCGGATGCGCTTTGCCGCCGGTTCCGGTGTCAGTTCGCCGTTCAGGCGACGGTCGAGGTAGTCCTCGCATTCAGCCATCAGCGTATCGACCTGGCCGTTGAAGAAGTGGTTGGCACCTGGCACCGTCTTGTGGGTGATCAGGATGCCCTTCTGGGCCTTCAGCTTGTCAACGAGATTGTTGACGTCCTTTTCCGGCGCCACCTTGTCGAGATCGCCATTGATGATCAGGCCGGACGAGGGGCAGGGCGCAAGGAAAGAGAAGTCATAGGTGTTCGGCTGCGGCGCAATCGACATGAAGCCTTCGATTTCTGGACGGCGCATCAGAAGCTGCATGCCAATCCAGGCGCCGAAGGAATAGCCTGCGACCCAGCAGCTTTTCGAATCCGGGTGCATGCTTTGTACCCAGTCGAGTGCCGATGCGGCATCCGAGAGCTCGCCGGCGCCGTGGTCAAATTCGCCCTGGCTGCGGCCGATCGAGCGGAAATTGAACCGGAGTGTCGTGAAGCCGCGCTTCTGGAACATATAGAACAGCTGGTAGACGATCTGGTTGTTCATCGTGCCGCCAAACTGCGGATGCGGATGCAGGACGATGGCGATCGGGGCATTCTTCTGCTTGGACGGCTGGTAACGGCCTTCGAGGCGACCGGCCGGTCCGTTGAAGATGATTTCGGGCATTGGCTCTCCGGGCTTGATTCTGGTATTAAAAACCGGCTCAGCGCTGATGCAGTCTTGACGAAAGCAGTCAGCTTTTCTAAAACCAGTTTAGAACCATTCAAAACTTTGACACGGACTTTCCGTGGCGAGTGCTGTCTCTTACGGCAAGCGAAGCGAAAAATTCAAGGAAAATGCACCGGCCGCATGCCTTTACATGGCAGCCAGTTCATCTTTGGCAAGGGAATATGGGACAAGAGCGTATCTATATGGATTGGAATGCCACCGCGCCGCTCTTGCCGGCCGCGCGCGAGGCGTGCCTTGATGCGCTTGATCTGCCTGGAAACCCATCATCGGTGCATGGCGAAGGCCGTAAAATCCGCACATTGATCGAGAATGCCCGCCGTGATGTCGCAGCCCTTTGCGGTGCCGCTGCCGCCAGCGTGACCTTTACCAGTGGTGCTACGGAAGCGGCGAACTGGGTGCTGACGCCGGATTTCCGCATGGGCACGACGCCGCTAGCGATCGGCCATCTCTACATATCGGCGATCGAGCATCCGGCGGTTCGCGAAGGCGGGTGTTTCGGTAAAGCCAATGTCAGCGAAATTGCGGTGACGCCGGCAGGAACAATCGATCTGGCCGCCCTTGAGGCAGCCCTGGCCGTCCATGACCGGCAGTCCGGCCTGCCGATGGTTGCGGTGATGCTGGCCAACAACGAGACGGGCATTGTCCAGCCGATCGAAGGGGTGTCCCGCCTGGTCAAGACCGCCGGCGGCATCCTTGTCGTTGATGCGGTTCAAGCCGCGGGACGGTTGCCGCTGTCGATTGAGACGCTTGGTGCGGACTTCCTGATCATCTCATCGCATAAGATTGGCGGACCAAAAGGAGCCGGTGCTCTGGTGGCGCGCGGCGAAATCCTGATGCCTGCAGCGCTGATCCGTGGCGGCGGCCAGGAAAAGGGTCATCGTTCCGGAACTGAAAATCCCGCCGCGATTGCCGGGTTTGGTGCGGCAGCGCGGTTGGCGGCTGACAATCTGGAAGGCCGGATGACGGACGTTTCCGTGCTGCGCGACCGGCTGGAAGCCGCGATGATCGCAGCGGCACCCGATGTCATCATTCATGGCCGTGATGGCGTACGCATCGGCAATACCTGCTTCTTCACGTTGCCTGGATTGAAATCCGAGACCGGGCAGATTGCCTTCGATCTGGAGGGGGTGGCACTGTCTGCTGGCTCCGCCTGCTCGTCCGGTAAGGTCGGCCAGAGCTACGTTCTGTCGGCAATGGGGCACGATCCGCGCCATGGCGCGCTGCGGATTTCGATCGGTCCATCAACGACAGAGGTGGACATCGACCGGTGCGTGGAAGTCTTTACCAGGGTCGCATCGCGGCGCAGGCTTTCGGGGGCTGCGGCTTGACTCTGAATTAAATTGCGGAAATTGAATTTTCCGCTTGGCAAACGGGGTGAAAATGCCCCTTTAGCCCACTACATAGGCGATACAACGAACATAGTATCGTGCTGACAAGCTGCCGGACCTTGTATCCGGCGAGATTGGAGAACGACATGGCTGCCGTGCAGGAAACAATCGATCAGGTCGCCCTGATTGATGTGGACCAGTACAAATACGGGTTTGAGACGACGATCGAAATGGACAAGGCGCCCAAAGGCCTGTCCGAAGACATCATCCGCTTCATTTCGGCAAAGAAGAACGAACCGGACTGGATGCTCGAATGGCGTCTGGAGGCGTATCAGCGCTGGCTGACGCTGGAAGAGCCGACATGGGCGCGCGTCAACTATCCGAAGATCGATTTCAACGAGATTTACTTTTACGCCGCGCCGAAGAGCACGCCCGGCCCGACCTCGATCGATGATGTCGATCCCGAGCTTCTGCGGGTCTATGAAAAGCTCGGCATTCCCTTGCGCGAGCAGGAAATCCTCGCAGGCGTGAAGACGCCGCGCATCGCCGTCGATGCCGTGTTCGATTCCGTTTCGGTCGTGACGACCTTCAAGGAGGAGCTGAAGAAGGCCGGCGTGATCTTCATGTCGATCTCGGAAGCCATCCGCGAACATCCGGATCTGGTGAAGAAATATCTCGGTACTGTCGTTCCGACCACCGACAACTATTATGCGACGCTGAACAGCGCCGTCTTCACCGATGGTTCGTTCGTCTACATCCCCAAGGGCGTTCGCTGCCCGATGGAACTGTCGACCTATTTCCGTATCAACGAGAAGGGCACCGGCCAGTTCGAGCGCACGCTGATCATCGCGGAAGAGGGCGCCTATGTGTCCTATCTCGAAGGCTGCACGGCGCCGCAGCGCGACGAAAACCAGCTGCATGCGGCGGTCGTCGAGCTTGTTGCGCTTGACGATGCCGAGATCAAGTATTCCACCGTCCAGAACTGGTATCCGGGCGACAAGGAAGGCAAGGGCGGCATCTACAACTTCGTTACCAAGCGTGGCGATTGCCGCGGCAAGAACTCGAAGATTTCGTGGACGCAGGTCGAAACCGGCTCGGCGATCACCTGGAAGTATCCGTCTTGCATCCTGCGTGGCGATGGTTCTCGTGGCGAGTTCTACTCGATCGCCGTCTCCAACGGTCATCAGCAGATCGACAGCGGCACCAAGATGATCCATCTCGGCAAGAACACGTCGAGCCGCATCGTTTCCAAGGGCATTGCGGCCGGCTTCAGCCAGAACACCTATCGCGGCCAGGTCTCGACCCATCGCAAGGCGGAGAATGCGCGCAACTTCACCCAGTGCGACTCGCTCCTGATCGGCGACAAGTGCGGTGCGCATACCGTGCCCTATATCGAGGCGCGCAACTCCTCGGCTCAGTTCGAGCATGAGGCGACCACCTCGAAAATTTCCGAAGACCAGCTGTTCTACTGCCTGCAGCGGGGCATCCCGACGGAAGCGGCGATCGCACTGATCGTCAACGGCTTCGTCAAGGAAGTCATCCAAGAACTGCCGATGGAATTCGCGGTCGAAGCGCAGAAGCTCATCGGGATTTCGCTGGAAGGCTCGGTCGGTTAATCGCGACCCGCATTTTTGAACGTGGTGCGCCGATAGTCGCGCCAAAAATCTATTCGTTTCCCAAGAGGACGACGTAACATGCTTGAAATCAGAAACCTCCATGCCCGCATTGCCGAAGACGGTACCGAGATCATCCGTGGCCTGAACCTGACCGTGAAGGCCGGCGAAGTCGCTGCCATCATGGGGCCGAACGGCTCCGGAAAGTCGACGCTGTCCTATATCCTGTCGGGCCGCGAAGACTATGAAGTCACCGAAGGCGACATTCTTTACAACGGCGAGAGCATTCTTGAGCTCGACCCATCCGAGCGCGCTGCCAAGGGTATCTTCCTTGCCTTCCAGTATCCGGTCGAAATCCCCGGCGTTGCAACCATGCAGTTTCTCAAGGTCGCGCTCAACGAGCAACGCAAGTATCGCGGCGAAGACGAGCTTTCGACACCGGACTTCATCCGCCGGGTCAAGGATGCTGCGGCCAAGCTGCAGATCAACCCGGATATGCTCAAGCGTCCGCTCAACGTCGGTTTCTCCGGCGGCGAGAAGAAGCGCGCCGAAATCCTGCAGATGGCGCTGCTGGAGCCAAAGCTCTGCGTGCTCGACGAAACCGACAGCGGCCTCGACATCGATGCGCTGAAGATCGTTTCGGATGGTGTCAATGCGCTGCGTTCGCCGGATCGTGCGGTGATCGTCATCACCCACTACCAGCGCCTGCTCGAATACATCGTTCCCGATAGCGTCCACGTTCTCTACAAGGGCCAGATCATCAAGTCCGGCGACAAGTCGCTGGCGCTCGATCTCGAAGCCAATGGTTATGCCGACATCATTGATGCGGCTGCTTGAGGAGTGAGGCGATGAACATGCAAACGGCAATCACGATGACGGCCGCCGAGACGGCCCTCGTCGATGCCTATACGGCCCAGATCGGCGAACTGCCGGGCGAAGGCGCCGTACTGTCTGCCCGCGATAGCCTGCTGGCGAATCTGAGGCAGCAGGGGCTGCCGACGCGCCGCGTCGAATCCTGGCACTATACGGACCTGCGTGCACTTTTGCGTGTCGTTCCGGCGTTTGATCCGACGGCGTTTGCTGAGAAGGTCGACCCGCTGGTTCCGGGCTCGTCGGTGCTTTCGGTCCTGAACGGCAAGGCTGATACGCGAAACCTGCCGGCCGGTATCAATGTGCGCTCCTATGCTGAAAGCCTGATCGACGGCGTTGCCGCTGCCGATCTGGTCGAGCGCGATCAGGACGACGCGATCGGGCGGATCAATGGCAGCTTCGTGCGCGACGGTTTCGAGATCGAAGTGCCCGAGGGGACCGAGCTGGAACAGCCGGTTGAGTTCCAGCTGGTGCAGAGCGCCGGCCAGAGCCATTCGCGCTTTCCGGTGACCTTCGGTGCCAATTCCAAGGCAACGATCATCGAGCGCCATCTCTCGGTCAATGATGCGGCCAGCCTGGTTACGGTTGTCAGCGACCTGATCCTCGATGAAGGTGCTGAGATCACCTGGATTATCCTGCAGCAGCAGGGCGCAAGTGACAGCCATCTCGCCCAGGTGAATTTCGACCTCGGCACCAATGCCAAGCTGCGGCTGTTCATCATCAATGCCGGTGGCAAGCTGGTGCGCCAGGAAGTTCATGGCGTTACGACCGGCGAAGGTGCGGACTTCAAGTTGCGCGGCATCAACCTGCTGGGCGCGGAAACCCATACCGACGTGACCTTCACGCTCGGCCATGACGTGCCGAACACGACATCGACGGAAATCCTCCGCAACGTGCTGTTCGATCGCGCCAAGGGTGTATTCCAGGGCCAGATCCGGGTTGCGCCGGATGCGCAAAAGACCGACGCGAAGATGGCGTGCAACACGCTGCTACTCTCCGACGACGCCGATTTCTCGGCCAAGCCGGAGCTGGAAATCTTTGCCGACGACGTCCAGTGCGGCCATGGTGCCACCGTCATCGACATCAACCCGACGCATCTCTATTACCTGCGTGCACGCGGCATTCCGGAAAACAAGGCCCGGGCCATGCTGGTCAACGCGTTCGTCGACGAGATTGTCGAGGAACTCGAAGACGAGGGACTGATCGAGACGCTGGAAACGATCATCGCCGCCTGGCTCGAAAAGCACGCCTGATTGGATCATGGACATGGAACATGTGGTGCCGGTGCCCGCCTATGACGTCGAAGCGATCCGCAGGGATTTTCCGATCCTTTCGCGAACCGTCTACGGCAAGCCGTTGGTCTATCTCGACAACGGCGCGTCGGCGCAGAAGCCGCAGGCCGTGATCGATGCCGTTGCCCATGCCTACGCCAATGAATATGCCAATGTCCATCGCGGCCTGCATTTCTTGTCGAATGCCGCGACGGACGCCTATGAAGGCGCCCGCGAAAAGGTGCGCCGGTTCCTGAACGCGCCGTCGGTCGACAACATCATCTTCACGAAATCGTCGACCGAGGCGATCAATACGGTTGCCTATGGCTACGGTATGCCGAAGATCGACGATGGCGACGAGATCGTCGTCTCGATCATGGAGCATCATTCCAATATCGTGCCGTGGCATTTCATCCGCGAACGCCAGGGTGCCAAGCTGGTCTGGGTGCCGGTCGATGATCAGGGCGCTTTCCATATCGACGATTTCGTCAAATGCCTGACCGATAAGACCAAGCTGATTGCCATCACCCATATGTCGAATGCGCTCGGCACGGTCGTTCCGATCAAGGAAATCTGCAGGATTGCCCGCGAACGTGGTATTCCCGTGCTGGTCGATGGCAGCCAGGCGGCCGTTCATATGCCGGTCGATGTGCAGGATCTCGACTGCGACTGGTACGTGATGACCGGCCACAAGCTTTACGGTCCTTCGGGCATCGGTGTGCTCTACGGCAAGATGGACCGGTTGAAGCAGATGCAGCCCTTCATGGGCGGTGGCGAGATGATCGTCGAGGTGACCGAAGACGCGGTTACCTACAACGAACCGCCGCATCGTTTTGAAGCCGGCACGCCGCCGATCGTCCAGGCAATCGGTCTCGGCTATGCGCTGGATTACATGGAGAATGTCGGCCGGGCGGCGATTGCTGCGCATGAGGCCGATCTTGCTGCCTATGCGCAGGAGCGTCTGTCGACCGTCAACTCGCTGCGCGTCATCGGAACGGCGCCGGGCAAAGGGGGGATCTTTTCCTTTGAGCTTGAAGGTATCCATGCCCATGACGTGTCGATGGTGATCGACCGGGCAGGAGTTGCTGTGAGGGCAGGCACGCATTGCGCCCAGCCGCTCTTGAAACGCTTCGGCGTGACCTCCACATGCCGTGCATCCTTTGGCCTTTACAATACGCGGGCCGAAGTCGATGTGCTGGTGGATGCGCTTGAGCAAGCCCGCAAATTCTTTGCGTAAGGACATATGCCGATGAGCCTTGATACGACAGAAGACAAGATCGACGTCCGCGACGGGATCGTCCATTCCGCCATTCCGGCGGACGAACTGGCGCGCCTCAGCGACGATGTGATTTCCGCGCTGAAGACCGTTTATGACCCGGAGATTCCGGCCGACATTTTCGAACTCGGTCTGATCTACAAGATCGACATCGAAGACGACCGCATGGTCAAGATCGCCATGACGCTGACAGCACCCGGCTGCCCTGTTGCCGGTGAAATGCCCGGCTGGGTCGAAAACGCCGTCGGCGCGGTCGAAGGCGTGTCTGGCGTCGAAGTCTCGATGACTTTCGATCCGCCGTGGACGCCGGATCGCATGTCGGAAGAGGCTCAGGTTGCGGTCGGCTGGTATTGATCGCGTATTGATCCCTTAACCGCTGCGCATTACATTCTGGACTCGGAAAGCGTCAGGCCTTGAACCTGGTTGCTACAAGGAGAACGGCCCATGGGCTTTGCAGTCATGAGTTTGAGCGATGCGGCGGCAGGCCGCGTCAAGGCGATCGTCGAAAATGCCAGTGGTGATGCCCAGGGCATCCGCGTCGGGATCAAGAAGGGTGGTTGCGCCGGCATGGAATATGCCATCGATCTGGTGACGGCTGCCAACCCCAAGGATGACCTTGTCGAACATCAGGGTGCCAAGGTCTGGGTTGCACCGGAAGCCGTACTTTATCTCCTCGGGACCCGGATGGACTTCGAAGTCACGACATTGCGTTCGGGGTTTACCTTCAATAACCCGAATCAGACATCGGCTTGCGGCTGCGGCGAATCTGTCGAGTTGAAGCCCGCCGATCTGGCGGCACTTGCGGCAAAGGGCGATGCTGTCGTTCGTGCCGGCTAAACATCCTGCCGCTGTTGCGCGGCGCTCTGTCGGAAACTCATAAAGAGACTGGTATGCGCCAGTCTCTTTTTCTGTTCTTATGGGCTGCTCACAGGGTGGGCGGGGTGGAATAGAGAATGCCGGCAGCGCAGACAGATTTCGTTCAAGCATTGTATGATAATTTTCCCGATCCAATCATTTTCGCAGATATCGACCACACGATTCTGTCGGTCAGCGCTTCGGCTCTGAAACAGTTCGGCTACGCGGCGGAAGACGTTGTAGGCGGCCCGGTGCGGGCTCTGTATGCCACAGACAGGGACTTCGAACGGGCACGGCGCCAGAGCCTGGAAGTGCTGGCCGTCAGCCGCTTTGCCGAGGGTATCTACCGTTACCGCCGCGTTGACGAAACTGTTTTCACCGCGCGATTGCGGGTCACGGCGGTCGTCAACGAAGCTGGTGAAAAGATGGGGTTCGTTGCCATTATCCGGGACATTTCGGATTATCTCGAGCTTGATCGGGAACGCAGGAAAACCGGAGAAATCCTTGACACGGCGCTGCAGGCTATTCCGGAAGGATTTGCAATCTTCGACGCGAACGAGCGGATCGTCGTCTACAACGACGCCTATAAGCGGATCTGCGGCGCGGCGGGACCGCATCTGACGATTGGCATGACCGCGGAAGAGATCATGACTGCTGTCCACGAGGCAGGGCATTACCCCAATGCACCTGCCGGATCGCGACAGGCCACGGCTTGGCTGGAAAGCAGGATGCGCGCCTTCCGCAATCCTGACGGCGATAACCAGATCTTCGAATATGGCGACGGCCGGTGGTTGCGTATCGAGGATTCGAAGACGCCTGATGGCAATACCGTGGCGCTTCGCATCGATGTGACAGACTTGAAGCGAGCTCAGATCGCGCTCGATAGGCAACGGCTGGAATACTACACGCTGGTCCAGAATATCCCAGACTTCATCTGCCGCATTTCTCCTGATCTTACGTACACGTTTGTCAACGAGCGCTATGCGCAGTGGATTGGGGTGCTGGCCGATGACCTTGTTGGAAGACCGCTTCTCGATTTCGTTCCGCAAAGAGACCGGGAGACGCTGGTCAACACGCTGAAAAACCTGTCGATCGAGGAGCCACTTGCCGCACGCGAGCAACACCGCAAGTTGCCCGATGGCAGCGATCTATGGCTATTCTGGTCGAATATCGCAGTCTTCGATGGCGGCAAGCTGGCAGAGTACGTCACCGTTGGCCGCGATATCACCGAGTTGAAGCAGCAACAGCAACGTATCGCTCAGCAGACCGTCGAGTTGCAGCGAAAAAATGATGCCCTTCACCAGTTTACCGGAACGGTGTCGCATGATCTGAAAGCGCCGCTGCGCCATATGGCGATGTTTTCGGAAATGATGGTCGAGGATGTGGCCAGCGGAAACCTTGAAGAGCTGCCTGTCTATGCCGGCCATCTACGCCAGAGTGCGCGGCGGATGGGCCAGTTGATTGACAGCCTCCTTGATTATGCCCAGATCGCCGACGAAATTGGCAGTTGGCACATCGTCTCGATGGCCGACGTGATTTCCGACACGATCCTCAACCTCGACAGCTTCATTCAAGAAGCCGGCGCCAGTATCGAGGTTTCAGCTTTGCCACAGCTGAAAGGCGATCCTGAGCTCCTGCAACGCCTTTGCCAGAACCTGATTGGCAATGCCATCAAGTACCGCCGGGAGGACGTGAAACCGGTGGTGCGGATCTACGCCGAAACGGAGGGGGACACCGTGCGAATGTTCTTCGAAGACAATGGCATCGGCGTCGACCCGCGTTTCTCCAGGAAGATATTCGACGTGTTCCAGCGCCTGCACCGGGATGAGACCGTCTACCCGGGAACGGGTATCGGCCTGGCGCTGGCAAAACGGATCGCCGAGAGCCACGGTGGAACGATCGCGCTTGATCCCGCATTCACACGAGGGGCACGTTTCGTCGTGTCGTTTCCACACCAATCTCATGCACCGTAAAACTCGGGCAGGTGTTGGTTGAAGCAGCTTGGATATGAAAAAGGGGCACATCAAGCGCCCCTTTCTGTTTTTGCTATTCTGCCGCCTCGGCGTAGTCTTCCAGGGGCGGGCAGGTGCAGACCAGATTGCGGTCACCAAAGACATTGTCGACGCGGTTGACCGGCGACCAGTATTTGTCGACGCGGAAGGCGCCCGGCGGGTAGCAGGCCTGTTCGCGCGAATAGGGACGGTCCCATTCGCCGACGAGATCTTCAACCGTATGCGGAGCATTCTTCAACGGGTTGTTCGTCCGGTCCATCTTGCCGTCTTCGATCGCCTGCGCTTCGGCACGGATCGCCAGCATGGCGTCGCAGAAGCGGTCGAGCTCGGCCTTGGTTTCCGATTCCGTCGGCTCGATCATCAGCGTGCCGGCCACCGGCCAGCTCATGGTCGGGGCGTGGAAGCCGCAGTCGATCAGGCGCTTGGCCACGTCATCGACGGTGACGCCGGCGCTGTCGACCAGCGGACGGGTATCGATGATGCATTCATGCGCGACACGACCCTTGGCCGACTTGTAGAGCACGTCATAGGCACCCTTCAGCCGGGCTGCGATATAGTTGGCGTTGAGGATCGCCACCTTGGTCGCCTGCGTCAGCCCTTCGCCGCCCATCATCAGGCAATAGCTCCAGGAGATTGGCAGGATGGAGGCGGAGCCGAACGGCGCCGCCGAAACCGCACCTTCGCCGCCATCGGTTTCCGGATGGCCGGGCAGGTAAGGAGCAAGATGCGCCTTGACGCCGATCGGCCCCATGCCTGGACCGCCGCCGCCATGCGGAATGCAGAAGGTCTTGTGCAGGTTGAGGTGACTGACATCGCCGCCGATATCGCCGGGCCGGGCAAGGCCGACCATGGCGTTCATGTTGGCGCCGTCGATATAGACCTGACCGCCATGCTTGTGGACGATGTCGCAGATGTCGCGGACATTTTCCTCGAACACGCCGTGGGTCGACGGGTAGGTGATCATGCAGCAGGACAGGTTCTCGGCATGCTGCTCCGCCTTTGCGCGGAAATCGTCCATGTCGATATCGCCGTTGTCACTGACCTTGATAACGACGACCTTCATGCCGACCATCTGGGCCGAGGCCGGGTTGGTGCCATGCGCCGATGTCGGGATCAGGCAGACATCGCGATGGCCGTTGCCATTGGCGCGGTGATAGGCGCGGATCGTCAGAAGTCCGGCATACTCGCCCTGTGCACCCGAATTCGGCTGCATGGAAACAGCGTCATAACCGGTGATCTGGCAGAGCTTCTGCGACAGATCAGTGATCATGTGACGGTAACCTTCGGCCTGGTCGGCCGGCACGAAGGGGTGGATTTCAGAAAATTCCGGCCAGGTGATCGGCAGCATTTCCGCTGTCGCGTTCAGCTTCATCGTGCAGGAGCCGAGCGGGATCATTGAGCGGTCGAGCGCCAGGTCCCGGTCCGACAGCCGGCGGATATAGCGGGTCATTTCGCTTTCCGCCCGGTTCATGTGGAAGATCGGATGCGTCAGGTATTCACTGGTGCGCAGCAGGGTTTCGGGCAGGCGATAACCCGCGTCGAAATCCTCGACCTTGAAATCACCGCCAAATGCGCGCCAGACGGCTTCCAGCGTGACCGGCCGCGAACGCTCGTCGAGGCTGATGCCAATCTTGGTGGTACCGATGCGGCGAAGGTTGACTTCTTCGGCCACGGCCGTCTTCAGGATGATGCCCTGCAGCTTGCCGACATCGACGGTCACCGTGTCGAAGAACACATCCGGCTCGACCTTGTAGCCAAGCTTTTCGAGGCCAAGCGCCAGAAGAACGGCCTTCTGGTGGACGCTCTGGGCGATGGCTTTGATACCCTTGGGACCGTGGAAGACGGCATACATCGAGGCCATGACGGCAAGCAGGACCTGCGCGGTGCAGATGTTCGACGTCGCCTTTTCGCGGCGGATATGCTGTTCGCGGGTCTGCAGCGACAGGCGATAGGCACGGTTGCCGCGGCTATCCTGCGAGACGCCGACCAGACGGCCGGGCATCGAGCGCTTGTAGGCATCCTTGACTGCCATGTAAGCCGCATGCGGGCCACCGTAACCGACCGGTACGCCAAAGCGCTGGGTGCAGCCGATGGCGATATCGGCGCCCATTTCGCCAGGAGATTTCAGCAGCGCCAGCGCCAGAGGGTCGGCAGCGACCGTGGCGATTGCACCCGTCTGGTGCAGACGTGCAATCAGGCCGGTGAAATCGTGAACATGGCCATAGGTGCCCGGATACTGGAAGATCGCACCGAAGACATCGACCGGATCGAGATCGGTGAACGGGTTGCCGATGACGATCGACCAGCCGAGCGGCTCCGCGCGGGTCTTCAGAAGCGCAATGGTCTGCGGGTGGCAGTTTTCATCGACGAAGAAGGCCTTCGCCTTCGATTTTGCCACACGTTCGGCCATGGCCATGGCTTCGGCGGCAGCCGTTGCCTCATCGAGCAGCGAGGCATTGGCGACATCGAGGCCAGTCAGGTCGCAGACCATCGTCTGGTAGTTGAGCAGAGCCTCAAGGCGGCCCTGGCTGATTTCCGGCTGATACGGCGTGTAGGCCGTGTACCAGGCCGGATTTTCCAGGATGTTGCGCTGGATGACCGGCGGTGTGATCGTGCCGTAATAGCCCTGGCCGATCAGCGACACGAGCTTCTTGTTGAGGTTGGCCGTTTCGCGCATCTTGTCGAGCGCTTCACGCTCGGTCATTGCGGCGCCCCAGGCAAGCGGGGACTTCTGGCGGATCGACGGCGGAACAGTGTCGTCGATCATGGCGTCGAGGCTGGGATAGCCGACGACCTTGAGCATCGCCGTCATTTCATCGGGCGAGGGGCCGATATGACGCCGGTTGGCAAAGTCATACGGCTTGTAGTCGGTAAAGGTGAAATCCTTCGGCATGCTCATCAGGCGATAAGCTCCTTGTAAGCTGCTTCGTCGAGAAGCGCGTTGACGGCCGACGGGTCGGAGAGTTTCAGCTTGAAGAACCAGCCGGCGCCCTGCGGGTCGCTGTTGACCAATGCCGGATCATCGACGATGGCCTGGTTGCTTTCGACGATCTCGCCATCAAGCGGACAATAGACGTCGGAGGCAGCCTTGACGGATTCAACGGTGGCTGCGGTCGCGCCCTTGTCCAGCGCCGTGCCGGATTCCGGCAGTTCCACAAAGACGAGGTCGCCAAGCTGCTCGGCAGCATGGGCGGTAATGCCCACGGTTGCGATATCACCCTCGATTTTCAGCCATTCATGTTCATCGGTAAATTTCAGCATGGGGTTCAGCTCCTGATCAGCGTTTGTAGGTCGGGGTGACGAAGGGAAGGGCGGAGACGGTGATCGGCAAATATTTGCCGCGCACCTCCGCGAAAAGTTGCGTGTTATTGGCGGTGTGAGCCTTATCGACATATCCCATGGCGACGGGATGATCGGCACTTGGCCCAAAGCCACCGGAAGTAACGGTGCCGGCCGGTACCTTGCCTTCGGCATCGGCAAACAGCGGCGCGCCGCCACGAACGGGCGCCTTGCCTTCCGGCTTCAGGCCAACACGGCGGCGGCCGGCACCTTCGGCGAACTGGCGAAGAATGACGTGGGCTCCGGGGAAACCGCCTTCGCGGGCGCCACCAGCGCGACGCGCCTTCTGCATGGCCCATTCAAGACCAGCCTCGACCGGCGTCGTCATGGTGTCGATATCGTTGCCATAGAGACAAAGGCCAGCCTCGAGGCGCAGGGAATCGCGGGCGCCAAGGCCGATCGGCATGACATCGGGATGTTCGAGGATTCGGCGCGTCACGTCTTCGGCAGAGGCTGCGGGAATCGAGATTTCAAAACCGTCCTCGCCGGTATAGCCGGAACGCGAGATGATGCAGGGTACGTCGTGAAGTGCGGCTTCGGCCACATCCATGAACCGCATGGTGGCGATATCGGCCCAGAGTTCGGCGAGCACGGATTCGGCGCGCGGCCCCTGTAGCGCGATCAGCGCGCGGTCATCCAAAAGCGTCAGTTCGCAGGTGTCGCCGAGATGCTTTTGCAGATGAGCGAAATCGGCTTCCTTGCAGGAGGCATTGACGACGAGGAAGAGGTGATCGCCACGATTGGCGACCATCAGGTCGTCGAGAATATGGCCGTTGTCATCGGTAAACAGCGCATAACGCTGACGGCCTTCGGCAAGACTTAGTATATCGACGGGTACCAGCTTTTCGAGTGCCAGCGCGGCATCTTCGATCCGGCCGGACTTTGGACGAAGGATCACTTGTCCCATATGCGAGACATCGAAAAGACCGGCGGCGGAGCGGGTGTGAAGGTGCTCCTTCATCACGCCGGCGGGGTATTGCACCGGCATGTCGTAGCCGGCAAACGGCACCATGCGGGCGCCAAGCGACACGTGCAAAGCATGCAGCGGCGTCTGTTTCAAAGGGGAATCTGTGTTCAAGTCCGGCCTCCAGGTCTGGCGTCACACGCCGGCTCATCTCCACGGCGCATTTCGTGCGCCGTATCCTCGAGCCCCCTCTGTCCCTTTGCCTGAGATTGTTATCCCTTCGGCGAGCGAAACCGCTTCTCTCCAGAGTCCTACCGGCACCTTGCTGGTCCTTTGGCCTGAGAGTTTCCGGGGCGGTTGCTCCTTCGGCACCGGTGTTACCCGGATTCTCCCAACAAGATCGAAGCCAGATAACGGCGATGCCGGCGGCTTGGCAAGCGCAAAATGTCGCGCCCAAACAGATTTTTGTCGTGCCTGTTTCCTGGTAGTCATCAGAATAGAAAATCGGCCTTTGCTTTTTTGCCAATGAGGCGATAACGCAATCACTTAAAGCGAGGATGATCGATGGCGGTAGCCGGGCGACAGTGGCAGATGACGGTGCGGGTGCTTTCAGCACTGGCCCTGTTGTTTTTGTCGTTCGCCCATCAGCCCGCCTTTGCCAGCCAAATCACCCCGGCAATGGCTGCCGACTACATGCTGCCGGATGGCACGATCGGCGATATCTGCTTCGGACTTGATGGCATAGAGGGAAAAAGCCACCGCTTTCCGCATGAAACCTTGGCGCCGGTTTGTGATTATTGCCGGCTGGCGGCATCCATCGTCCTGCCATCCCCCTCCGGCGACGGTCATCTGGTCATCCGCGTTGCCGCGCGTTCTGACAGCAAACCGGATTTTCCTGCGGTTTTCGTTGCATATCCACGTCTCCTGCCGCAATCGCACGCGCCTCCGCTGTTGTTCTGACCGTATCGCCCCGGCGATTTCCAATTTTCCAGAGCATTCAGCCGCCTGACGCGGCATTGACCGTCCTGCCATGCGTGCAGGCTCCGGTCCGGAGACAGATCGATGACACAGACCAGAACCACACTTCTCGCAATCGCCCTTTCGCTGGGCGCTGCCGCATCGGCGCATGCCCATGCTTCCTTCGAAACGGATGAAGTGGCATCCGAGAGCAGTTTCAAGGCCGTATTGCAGGTCCCGCATGGTTGCGACGGCAAGGCGACCACCGAAGTGCAAGTCAAGCTGCCGGAGGGTTTCGTCTTCGCCAAGCCACAGCCCAAGGCCGGCTGGGAGCTTGAGATCATCAAGGGTGACTACCAGAAGAGCTATGACAATCACGGAAAGACGGTGACATCAGGCCCGCTGGAAATCCGCTGGAAAAATGGCAACCTGTCCGACGATTATTACGACACGTTCGTGATCAGCGGCAAAATTTCCGGCTTCGACACCGAAACGCAGATCGCCTTTCCGGTGACACAGCTCTGCGGCACGTCTAGCAAGGTTGTCTGGGATGAGATTGCTGCTGAGGGTCAGAGCGCGCATTCGCTGGAACATCCAGCCCCGACAGTGACGGTGACGCCTGCCCAGGCGGGTGGCCATGATCATCACGACATGGCGGCAATGGCTGGCATGGGCAATGCGGATGGCGCCCGCGTCAAGGCCGGATCGCTGGAAATTTCCGGCGGCGCGGTCAAGGCGATGCTGCCTGGCGCCAAGGTCGGCGGCGGCGGCTTCGTCATCAAGAATGAAGGCAGCGAAGACGACACATTGGTTTCGGTCGAGAGCGCGGTTGCAGGCCGTGTCGAACTGCATGAGATGACCATGCAGAACGATGTGATGAAGATGCGCAAGCTGGAGAGCGGCATTGCTCTTCCGGCTGGCGAAACCGTGACGCTTCAAAGCGGTGGGCTGCACCTGATGTTTTTCGATGTGAAAAAGCCGTTTGCCGAGGGCGACAGCATCCCTGTGACGCTGACCTTCGAAAAGGCAGGCAAGGTCGATTATGTGCTTGCGGTGGGCAATGCGGCCGGTGGCGCGCAGAAGCACAAGTAGGACCTGCGAATTTAGAGCGGATAAATAACGGCGCGGGAAACTGCGCCGTTATTGTTTGACAAGCGGGCGACTTGGCCGCGTCAGGCGTTGGTCGTTTCGTCGTCCCGGGTTAAGGCTTCGTCGCTCTCATCGGCCTCTGCGTCATCGGGACCGAACTCCATGTAACGGCGCACCGCTTCGCCGCGCGTACCCTGCGGCTGACGGCCATTGGAACTCATCAGCATCAACGATAACGACGTGGGGCTGCGGAGGGCAGCGACCGAGGCATGGGTGGTTGCCGCATCGTCCTTCGGCCGTGCAGAAAGCAGGGTGATCGCCTCGTCGGCCGGGCCATCGCCGCTCACGCGCGCGGACGGCTTGATGGCCTGCGCCGCGTAAGCCGCCGTATTGGCTGACATGGTAACGACCAAGGTCATGGACGATCTGCCCGTGCCGGGCGCTCCTTCGGAACAATCAATCCTTTTTACCCGACCGCCGTTTCACCACGGTGAAATCGCGAGGTCGCATTTAAGGCAAATCTTATCGATCATCCGAAGGAAAAAGGGGGCGCAGACCACCGGGGAAAGTGCGCGCCCCAAAGGTTCAGGCGTAGCGCCGTGAGAGCGTATTCCGCGTTGTTGATGTCATGCCGCCAAATTCGATGCATTTGCCGGCCGGTGCGCGGCACACCGCGCGCGCGTCGTGATTGCTTTCTTCGCCGGCAAAGTGCAGGGCTGCAGCTTCACTGGCAAACAATCCACCGACCCGGCCAAGCCGGTCCTGCACGACCCACCAGCCGTGGTGATCGCAGCCGACGGTGAAACGTGGCGTTACGGAATGCGTGTTCGCGAGGGGAGATCGACTGCCCATAATCCTTATAGACCTTTGTGTTGTTAATGGTGATGTGCTGCTGGCGTGGGCTGATTGCGCCCTAGCGCGGAAACCAGCCTGCCAGAATCTGAATAATGCCGGCACACACAAAGACTGCGGCCAGACGGATGACTGCGCCAGAAAGGCTGTTGCGATCCGGTATTACCGGCGCCGATACTGGCCTGTTTGATGAACTTTGGCGGGCGTATGATTGCATGACCTGTTCTTTCGGTTGGCCTGTTTGCGATCCGTAAGCCACTGATCGCCATGAGAAAATATGTACTCTGCCATTGCCGTTCCATGCGTGGCCGGCAGTTCTGTTGTGAAAATCTCATAGGAATTGCCGCCGCGCTGGTGCCGGTTTGCACAGCACCGGCGCCAGTGCCATGCGGATCGCGGCTGTGGTTTCCGCGACGATCGGCGTCAGCGGCAGCCGGACATCGTCGCTGATGCCTCTGAGCAGACTGAGGCCGTATTTGATGGCAGGAGGGCTCGGTTCGCGCTCCAGTGCCTGAAATAGTGGGCTGAGCCGCTCCTGCAGGCTTTGCGCCGATTGCTGGTTTCCGGTTGCCAGCGCCTGATGCAATGCGACAGTCAAGCGCGGCACCAGATTTGCGGCAGCCGAGATCACACCGCGGCCGCCCATCAGGGTGAACGGCATGGCCGTCAGATCGTGACCGGAATAGAGCGCGAACCGTTGACGCAAAGCCGACGGCATAGCCACAAGGCGCGCAATGTCTCCCGTTTCATCGGCAATTCCAACGACGGATCGCAGAGACGCCAGCCGCTCCAGCGTACGCGGCAACAGATCGGCCGCCGTCCGTTGTGGAGCGAGACCCACAATGAGTGGCAGGTCTACCCGGTCCGTGATTGCCTGATAGTGGCGGAACAAGCCCTCCTGAGCGGGTTTGCTATAGTAGGGCATCACCACATAGGCAGCGGTAGCGCCCATGTTTTTCGCTTCTGCCGTGCGCGCCACCGTTGTCTCGGTGCAGGATGTGCCGGTGCCGGCAAAAACCGGGACGCGGTTGCCGGCAACCGCGACGGCAAGGCGGATCAATCGCGCCCGTTCGTCATCGGCCAGAGCCCAGGGCTCACCGGCCGGCCCCGCAACCAGAAGGCCCGAAATGCCACTATTGATCTGCCATTCGGCAAGTTCGGCGAAGGCTGGTTCGTCCAATTGATCGCCATGAAAGGGCGTGACGAGGTCGCAGATAGCGCCGTGTGGCGTGGGGTCGATCCGGGGGCGTTCACTCATTTCCAAATTCCTTTTGCACGGCTGCATTTGTCCGTCTTCGGCGCACAAACGATCTCGTTTTACGGATGGCGCTGCTCAAAAGTGCAATGAGGATTGCGGCCGGAGGATCGCGATGTTCTGCGCGTATCAGTTTGCGCCGTTGCGGCTGGGAAAGGGCACTGCGGACAGACAGGGTCACGGCCCAACGATCTGCTTGCGGATCAAGTTCGCGAATGTCACGGGCGGGCTGGCAGGATTGCGCCATAAGGCGAAGGGCGGCTGTGAATGCCTCCTTTTCCATCAGCAAGCGAAACTCTGGTAGCTGCTTGATGCCGCCCGGCAGGCCGGCGGCCTCCGGCAGAATACGCACGGCCTCCCAGATATGGTGCTCGCGAAGAATGCGGGCGGCGCAGACCCGGGCAATCAGGCTGGCGAGTTCAGGTCCAACTGCGATGGTATCCGCTGGATGTGTGGCCTTGGTTGACCGCAAAAGCCGTTGCGTTGACGGTGTCGTACCCATGATGGAGCCTCATGCAATCACATAAATAAGGGCGACACCGGCAAGCGAGAGAACAATCGCTGCCGCATTCAATCCCGCCGTGATGCGGGCGCGGCGTTGCCTGCGGGAGCGGCCGCGCTGCTTGATCCTCGGTGTGGAAAGGTGGGAAGGGTGAACGTGGAGCATGGGCATCGCGGCAGTGACCTGTTTCGAATGCCTGGATGCTAGGGCCGCGCAGCATTTGAAATCCATTCCGGGGCAACGGCCAAGAGATAAAGGTTTCATAGGAGAGCAAACCCAGGAATGCGGGCTTGAACCTTGTAACTCTCTTACTTGCAGTCCTCCTTAAATACAGGCACACTTCCTGCAACCAAAGGGAGGGGCATGATGGACAGGCAAACACTGGAAGATGTTGTCAATACATTCTATGCGGCGCGCGCGGTCAGCAATATCGGCGCCATGATGGCATTGGCCGGACCGGGTTTGAGCTTCCGCATCGTCGGTAGCGGCAAACTGGCGCCGATGACGCAGCGCGTCACCGAGCCGGCAGCCGTCGATACGGTGGTGCAGACGCTGGTCGCACACTGGGATATGTCCAGGGTCAAAACCACGCGTCTCTACGTCGATGGCGACACGGTTTTTGCACTGCGCGCCGGCGTGATCCGCTACACGCCGAACGGCAAGGAGGCCGAAACCGAGTACCTTGACCGCTTCACGTTCAAGGATGGAAAGATCATCGACATGACCGAGTTCGTCGATACGCTGATGATCGCCGATACGGTCGGATTGCTCGACGCGTAAATCGCGGCAGCAACGAACAATCACGGGAAGAACTGGGGAGGTGCCAGCCAAATCGGCTTGCGCCTATCACGAAAGCGGCTCCTCATTCATCTCGGAAACGAAAGAGGAGCCGTTGTTCATTGTGGTGAAGACGGTCGTGCGTTCATGGTGTTTCAAACGCGAAGATGTTCTTCCAGTCGTTTTTCATGTCCACGAGCAGCCACTTGCGCTGCTCTGCCTCGTCCATCGCCTTGTTGAGCTTGCCGAAATGCGATTGGCGGTCGTAGGCGTATTCACGCACCGCGTCGGTGTGGTGCACGATCAGCCCGAAGCTATTGGGTCTGCCGCCGGTCACCCAGCGCAGCATCTCATAGTCGCCATCGGAATTTCCCGCGACAAAGATCGGACGGCGGCCGATGAACTTGTTGATGCCGACTGGTTTTCCGGCACCGTCATCGATGAAGTCGATCTTCGGCAAGCGATTGAGCACAGGCTCGCCGTCAACGAGTACATATTCGGTTACAATGGTGCTGCCGATTACCTGTTCGGGTGGGATGCCATAGGCTTTCTCCGTGATCGGCCGCATGAACTCCACACCACCACCGGAGACGATATAGGTCTTGAAGCCGTTTGCCCTCAGATAGTCGAGCAATTCCCGCATCGGCAGGAACGTCATTTCGTTATAGGGCTTACCGGTTTTCGGATGTTTCGCTGCCGCAAACCAGTTCGTGACAACTGTGTTGAACTGGTCTGTGGTCATCCCCGCATGCGTGGCCATGACAAGTTCGATCAAGCCCTTCTCGCCGCTTGCCGCCATCCCCTTGAGGTCGCCGGCCAGCACGGATTTGAAAGGCTCGGTGTCCTTCCATTCCGGATGCTCCGGTGCGAGTGCCTTGACGCGGTCCAGTGCAAAACCGAGCTGGAAATAGAATGGCTGCTCGGACCACAGCGTGCCGTCATTGTCGAACACGGCGATACGGTCTTCCGGCTTGACGAAATCAGCACTCTTCTCGTCGGTAACCTTGGTGACGAAATCGACGATCGCCTGTTTCGATTTGCCGTCGTTCCATGATGGAAGATCATCCGCAAGTGCTGACAGGGGTACGAGGAGCACGACAAGGAAAACACGAACAAAACGCAGCATGGCTCTCTCCAGGATCAGTTTTCAGGTCTTTTCACGCAGCGGAAACCGACATGGCTGGTCGACGTATCCTCCGGCTCGGCATGGCGGGCGGCCGGGCGGTAACGGCGGCAATAGTTCGGTGCACAAAGATGCGAGCCGCCCTTCAGGACGCGCCGGGGAATGCGGATGTCAGGCAAATTCGGATCGTAGCTGGCCTCGACAGCCCCGCCACGCGGGTTTTGCGGGATGCAACATGACTTGTTGGCCGGTTCCGGGTGGTGTGTCGACCAGTAGTCCGTCGTCCATTCCCAGACATTGCCGATCATGTCATAGGCGCCGTACCCGTTTGGCGCGAAGGATTTGACCGGCGTCGTCCGGTCCTTGCCGACGGGCTTGGTGTTGTGGGTCGGAAAAGTGCCTTCCCAGGTGTTTGCCATGGCGACGCCTCCCGGGGTCAGTTCATCACCCCAGGCGAACTCGACATCGTCAAGCCCGCCGCGCCCGGCCAGTTCCCATTCGGCTTCCGTCGGCAAATCGAGACCTGCCCAATCCGCATAGGCCTTGGCATCGCAGAAGGCCACATGCACGACGGGATGATCGAGCTTACCGCGCAGATCACTCATGCCGCCATAGGGGCGGCGCCAGTTCGCACCGAACTTGAAACTCCACCACTGGCTGATGTCCGGCCCGTTGACCGATTTCGGTGGCGTGAAGACCAGCGAACCGGCTCTCAGCATCTTGGGCAACGCACCCGGATAATCCTTCGGGTCCGGCGCCTTCTCCGCAAACGTCACATAACCGGTGGCTTTCACGAATTCCGTGAACTGGCGGTTCGTCACAGGGGTCGCCTCAATCCAGAAGCCATCGACCTTGACAGGGTGAGGGGGAGCCTCTTCCGGATAATGTTTGTCAGACCCCATCGTGAAGGTACATCCAGGGATCCAGAGCATCTCGCTCAACGCCAATGATCTGTCTTTTTCGCTATCCAATGCCAATGTCATGGCAGCCTCCGAATTCCGATGCCGGCACTATCGCAACGGCGATGCGCTTTACGGAAGTACGTTACAGTAACAACGCCTCCCGGACAGCTGCGTCTTTCCAGCAACGTCACATCACGATGTGGTGACCAGACGGTAAACTTGACGCCGGAACCGCAAGGTCCCGTTGGAAAGGCCAGCGATTGGCTGCATAAGGGCTTTGACCCGATTCCTCCGCGATAAGACGCACGGCACAATGCTTGTTTGGCGAGCGTGATGGCTGCTTCATCCAGATGAACGGGACGATATTGCAGACCAGCGAATTGATGGGGCTCATGACGACCGATCACAGTTTTTCCCGCCGCGGTTTTCTCGGCGTTCTTGCGGCGGGCACACTTGCCGGCTGTACCACATCGATGCCGGGTGGCCGTTCTGCGCCGACCCCGGCACGGATAACCCGCCCGATCGGCCCACCATCGGATGCCGAATTGCAGGTGATGTATGGCCCCGTCGAGGATGGCGGCTATCTCATTCCGGCCGTTCCTTACCAGCAGATCGATCCGAAATTTTACCGGCAGCGTGTCTCCGATCCGACTGGCCAGGCGCCGGGAACGGTCGTTGTCGATACGCCATCGCGTCTTCTCTATGTCGTCGAGCCGGGCGGAACCGCAATGCGCTACGGCGTCGGCATCGGCCGTGACGGCTTTGCATGGCAGGGTGACGGCATCATTCACTGGCGCCAGCCCTGGCCGCGCTGGAAGCCACCGAACGAGATGGTGGCGCGCACACCGAGCCTTGCCAAATACTCGATCGCCAATGGTGGCATGGAGCCGGGTCTGAAAAATCCGCTGGGCGCGCGCGCGCTCTATATCTTCCAGAACGGCGAAGATACGCTCTACCGTCTGCACGGCAATCCGGAATGGAAGTCGATCGGCAAGGCCGTTTCGTCCGGCTGCGTACGGCTGATGAACCAGGACGTCATCGATCTCTACAAGCGCGTTCCGGCAAAGGCAAAGATCGTCGTCTGGCAGTAACCTTTGGGAGGCAGGTGCAAACTGCACCTGCCTCCCGCAAGCTGCAGCGCGAATATTAACCGGACGCTAACCTCGATGTCCGATTCTTCGATGATCGGGCAGACATTGTTCTGATTTGATACGCTCGACAAAACTTTGGCACGATTTCCAGCGATAGACGCTTTCATGATTTCTCTGCATGCCCTTCATAACGCCTCGACGCGCATTCGCTCCGCCCGCACGGTTGTGTCGCGGACGCTGGCAGCGCTTGCTCTTGGCGTTGCACTATCGGGTTGCATGGCGCTTGATGATCTCTCCGAGGCACCGCCAAAACTGTCGGGCAAGATGATCGCGGAAATGTCGAAGAAGGGCATGAAGCCGGAAAGCCCGGTTCTGGTGCGCATCTTCAAGCAGGAAAGCGAGCTGGAAGTGTGGAAGGTCAACAAGACGGGCGCCTATGCCCTGTTGAAGACCTACCCAATCTGCCGCTGGTCCGGGGAGCTCGGGCCAAAGACGAAGGTCGGCGACCGCCACGCGCCGGAAGGTTTTTATCATGTCTCGGCAGGCATGCTGAACCCGAACTCGCAGTTCTATGTCTCCTTCAATCTCGGTTATCCCAACAAGCTGGAATCGGCGCTTGGCTATACCGGCGAGGCGCTGATGGTGCACGGCGCCTGCTCGTCGTCCGGCTGCTATGCGATGACCGACCAGGGGGTCGGCGAAATCTATGCGATCGTCCAGAGGGCGCTGGCGGGCGGGCAGGAGAAATTCCAGGTCCAGGCCTATCCTTTCCGCATGACGGCACAGAACATGGCGACGCATCGCGGCGATCCGAACATGCCGTTCTGGCGCACGATCAAGGAAGGCTACGACGCCTTCGAGGTAACGCGCCGCCAGCCGAAGGTGTCGGTCTGCGAGCGCCGCTACGTCTTCAACAAGGAATTCGAAGGCGGCGAGCCGACTGACGCGCTGGCTGCCTGCCCCCCGGTTGTCAACCAGCTCGAGCCGCAGGCCATGGCCCGGATCGAGGCGGAGGAGCGCAAGCTCGATACAGCGATCACCGGCTCCATTCCCACAAGCTCGACCCTCAGCGCCTATTCCGATGGCGGCATGCATCCGAGTTTTCGCGCCTTGTTGAAGGCGCAGGGACCGAAGAAACTGGCAGCCAGCATTTCCGGCACCCAATACCCGATCAGCCGCCCTGATGCTGCCCTCGCGG
This sequence comes from Rhizobium sp. Root1334, assembly GCF_001426665.1. Taxonomy (GTDB): domain Bacteria; phylum Pseudomonadota; class Alphaproteobacteria; order Rhizobiales; family Rhizobiaceae; genus Pararhizobium. The sequence continues at coordinate 220,309 of NZ_LMEY01000012.1, forward strand.
ATCCTTTTGACGGGCGATAACATCTTCGATCTGTAACGCGGCGGGTGGGCGCCCGTGGTCTCGGCGGTTTATCCTGGCCAAGCTGCCCGGTTCTGCTATTCCACTCTCCAGTGCCATTTGGCGCATTCCAAATGCTTGCTCTCGCACGCAGATGGCCTATCTTCACAGTCACGACAATGCTTCGGCGGGAGCCACATGGCCAACGATCCCTACAAAACCCTCGGCGTGGCGAAAACCGCGACGCAGAAAGAAATCCAGAGCGCCTATCGCAAGCTTGCCAAAAAGCTGCACCCGGACCTCAATCCCGGCGACAAAAGCGCCGAAGATCGTTTCAAGACGGTCTCGGAGGCTTATTCGGTGCTGGGCGACGAGGACAAGCGGGCCCGTTTCGACAAGGGCGAGATCGACGGCGCGGGAACCGAACAGGCGCCGCGAAACTATTACCGCGAATATGCCGGCGCTCCGGGCAACGATGCGCGTTACCAGAACAGCAGCGGATTTTCCGACTTTACCGATACCGACGATATTTTCTCCAGCTTCTTTTCACGGCGGGGACCGATGCGCGCCAAGGGCAGGGATCTGCAGTTCTCCATGGAAGTGAACTTCCTCGATGCGGTCAACGGTTCGAAGGAGAAGATCACGCTGCCGGACGGAACCGTGCTCGACCTGCAGGTGCCGCCTGGCACCCAGGAGGGCCAGACGCTCAGGCTGCGCGGCAAGGGCGATCCGGGCTCTGGCGGCGGCCCAGCCGGCGATGCGCTGATCGAAATCCATGTCCGGCCGCATCCGTTCTTCACCCGCGATGGCGACGATATCCGCATCGACATGCCGATTTCGCTGCGCGAGGCAATCCTTGGCGGCAAGGTCAACGTCCCGACGATTTCCGGCAGCGTCGTGCTGACTTTGCCGCCGCATTCCAATAGCGGCAAGACGCTGCGGCTGAAAGGCAAGGGCGTTGCCAAGCGCGGCGGCGGCAACGGCGACCAGTACATTACCCTCAAGATCATGCTGCCGGAGACTGCCGATCCCGAACTGACGGCTTTCGCCTCCAGTTGGGGAGCGGGCCAAGCCCACAATCCTCGAAAAGCCTGGGGAGATTGACATGGACCATCTGGAGTATTGCGAGCGTCTCAGCATCGTTTCCTCCACACTGACATTATGGATCGACCGTCAATGGATCATTCCGGAACTGACCGAGCAGGTCGAGGCGTTTCACGATGCAGACCTGGCGCGGGGGCTGCTGATCCTTGATCTCTCAGAAAGCATGGGCGTCAACCAGGATGGGATCGACGTGATCATGGCGCTGGTCGATCAGGTGCACGGCCTGCGCGCCAAACTGCACGCGTTGACCGATGCAGTTCGCGAGCAGGACGCCGATATTGCCGAGCGCGTGGTAAAGAAGCTCGAGGGCATGCGATAACAGGCGAACGCGTACCTGATCTCCGACTGGCGGGCTTGCCTTGCCACGACACCAATCTGACGGGAGGGTTTTTCCGATGCGGCACACCTATAGCCTCGACCATTTTGCCCTTCTGGTCCGCGACCTTCCTCGCAGTATCGCTTTCTACACCCATATCCTCGGCTTCACCCCGATCGAGCGAGCCGGCAGCGCCAATGTCGCGTGGCTGACCATCGGCGGCCTCGACACGATCCATTTGATTGAGGGCGATTTTGGCGCGACGCATCTCACCAAGGACACGCATTTCGCGCTACGCATCGAAGACTTCGACGCCTTTGTTGCTGATATCACCGCCAAGGGTGTGACATTCTACGACTGGCCCGGAAACACCGGCCAGATCGGCATCCGCCGCGACGGTTTCCGGCAGGCCTATGTGCAAGATCCGGACGGGTACTGGATCGAGATCAATGATCATACGCGGGCGGTTGCGGGTGGGCGGGTTACCTCTTCCTTCGCGGGCGATCGCACAAAATCAACATCTTAGCCATAGGTTAAGTGTTGGATGTTGTTGGCGTGCGGCTTGTTCCTTTCCACGAACCTCCCTTCACCTGCAATTTTTAACACTTACTGACAGCTACGACGCTGTAATTACATTCTCTCTCGCCACGTGGAGAGTGAGGGCCAGAAATCTTGGCCGTCTTCGCGTATCTTCTCTGTCACCACAAAATTATGGCCCGAGAAATCTCCCGGGCCATAGATAATCAATCTGTCGAATCCAAGCAAATAATGGCCTGAACGCCGCTCCGCCCCAGGAAATTCACGCCCTCCAGCGGGCCAGTCCAAACAAGTATAGCCGAGTCCAAACATAAGTTGTCCAGTACCCCATACCTAGGAAATCCAAGGTATACTCGGCATAAAAAAAGCCCGGCGATCAGGCCGGGCGAGGGGTTGGTTTAAGCGACTTAGGTTGGCAGGTCGCTTTTCCTGTAGAAGGTGGCTCCAACTTCGAGCCTTGTGAAAGCAGGCTCGACGTTAGCCAGATCGAGATCACGCTTGATTACCCGGATGGCCTTTAGTTGTTCCGAGGCTAGCTGGTGAAGCGATCTATAGCTTTCTGAAAATGCGTCGAGCGTTGCGGTACTGAAGACGCGCTGCCGACACCTCTTTACTGGATTGATTGCCTGTTCCGATCCGATCACGCCGCAGTTTGCTAACCGGGTAAACACCTTAATGTTCAAAACTACATATCTTGCAGCTTCTACGGCAGACAAGCCTGGCATCGGTGGCAGCGTCGTGTGCGATGCGACTTCGGTCGGGTCCAACCTGAAAGCGCTGATGCCCGAGGTGGACGGGTCAAGCTTCACAGTGGTCAGTTTGCCTGCGAACAAGAGATCGAGAATCTCGGAGAATTTGCAGCTAGCCCTGTGTGCCGTTTCCGAGAAAGAACTGAGATGGTCACCGTCTTCGAAGTTCGAGGTGACATGCGCCTGCATGCGGGACAAGAGATCGTCGAGATCAAATTTCGAAAACATGGGGCCGAGGCGAAGCTCTCGGCTGCCTTCGATAGCTCGTTTAACATATCCCCGTCTTGTGATCGTACTCCACAGGGTACGCTCGGCGTTGAGATATGCACGCGCTTCACCGTCGGTGAGGTAGCCTCTTGCTTCCGACATAACCCTGTCGACATCTTCAACGGGCATGACCACTCGCCAATCGCTGATCGAATTTGCTGTTTGATCAATAAGGCCCGCAGCTTCGGCAAATTTGCGGGTTGTAACAGGGTGAAACCCATATTGTTTACTGGCAGACTTGATCGTGTGGAAACGCCGATCAGTTACGGGGGTAAAGATTACAGTACCAGGATCGAAGGGGATGTGCGACAGCGCGACCTCTCTAACGATTTGGCGAAGCTCGTCAGAGCCGTTGTCGTAGCGTTCCTGCATAAGCCAATCGTAGACTCGGCCGTAAAGTACCCGGCCCCCTGCGGCGGACCGTCCTTCCCAGAAATCTTTATGCAGTTCGACCAAGTGCTGTCTGAGTGCCGCTTCACCACCAAAAGAGAATTTGAAGCCTGCCTCTGCGCACGAGAGTGCTTGTTCCGCGAAGTTGTCACGCTGAGGGGCGTGGTACTTCGAGGAATAGCACTGGTGTGTCGGTAAGTGGTTGTTTGTATAATAATATACTACATGATACTAACTGGACAAATGAGCGTGCGTTGCAACGACTGGCATTGCCCTCGTCTTACACTGACGACCAGCCGGGCGATAATCTTGCAGTCAGCAAGACATCCAGATACGCGGGGAACGTGATCAGCCTTTTCGAACGTGTGCGTACCCGCCGGTGCTCGGACGAAAGCGGTCTCGGACAAGGCGTTTCTGCGGTTTGGGATTGGCATTGATCAATTTTAAGAAGGCGGAAAATCCGAACTTGGGCACTTGGCTCATATTGCTGAATTCCTGTGGTCGATTGATCTGAAGTAGCTCCCTCATCCCTGAATGCTTTTTGTTTTGTATGTTGCCCCGGGCAGGGCCAGCCTGCCTGGGACATCTCTTTGAGTTGGCAACTATGGCAACCTGGGTTTCAGCAATCACCGCATCGAAAGCGCGGAGGCCGGTTTTGCTTCAAGTCTGGCCAATATCGAGCGGACTTGCCAGACTTGGCTTCGGTTGTCAGGCGAACGCAATTTATTCCTCACGCTCACCTGCTTTGGATTCGTCCAATCAAAATTGGCCAGGGCATTTCACCGTTGGATTCGACACAATCATTTTTCAACCGGCGATCAGCTGCAGCCGCTTGTGGCTCCACACGTGTCGCACTTCTCGCAGGTGCCGTTGCGCACCATCGTGAAGTTCTGGCACTCCGAGCACATGTTGCCGGTGTAGCCCTGTGCAATCGACCGGATGCGGCGTTCGGCTTCGATCTTCTTTGCGTCCGACTTCGCGGCTGCGGCTTCGGCCGCTGCCTTGTCGGAGAAGAGGGCCGTCACTTCGCTGGTGGTTTCGACGTCCGTCGTCTCTTCCGCGATCTCTTCGGCCAGTTCCGCAGCCCGCTCCTCGTAATCGCGCTTGAAGGCGACGATTTCGGAGGTCGAGATGGCAACTGTCGTTTCGAGCTTACGCGCTGCACTGCCGGAGAAGGCGGTGATCGTTGCGCCCGACGATGCCTTGGCGGGAGCAGCGGTTGCAGCCCCCTTCGGCTCGCCGGAAGCACGGTCGATCTGGCCACCAGAGACGAGCGTCGGCTTGTGGCCGCGGGTCCAGCCGGTGGAGATCAGGTTGGTCTTGCCTTCCTGGATGCCCTTGCCGAGTGCGGTGTTGCCAAAGTCGGACGTGTCGACATGGGCAAGATCATGGCGGTTGAGGTAGGAGACGGCGAGTTCGCGGAACACGTAGTCGAGGATCGACGTGGCATTCTTGATCGCGTCATTGCCCTGCACCATGCCGGCCGGTTCGAACTTGGTGAAGGTGAAGGCCTCCACATATTCTTCCAGCGGAACGCCATATTGCAGACCAAGCGAGATGGCGATGGCGAAGTTGTTCATCATCGCACGGAAAGCGGCGCCTTCCTTGTGCATGTCGATGAAGATTTCGCCGAGACGGCCATCGCCGAATTCACCGGTGCGCAGGTAGACCTTGTGTCCACCGACGATCGCCTTCTGGGTATAGCCCTGGCGGCGGTTCGGCAGTTTTTCACGCTCGCGGGTGACCCGTTCGATGACGCGCTCGATGATCTTCTCGGTGACGGTCACAGCCTGGGCGGCGGCGGGCGCTGCCAGGAAATCTTCCATCGCATCCTCGTCCTCATCGTCCTCGATCAGCGAGGCGTTGAGCGGCTGGGAGAGCTTGGAGCCATCGCGGTAGAGCGCGTTGGCCTTCAGCGCCAGTTTCCAGGACAGCATGTAGGCGGCCTTGCAATCCTCGACCGTCGCCTCGTTCGGCATGTTGATGGTCTTGGAGATTGCGCCGGAGATGAACGGCTGGGCGGCTGCCATCATGCGGATGTGGCTTTCGACCGAGAGGTAACGCTTGCCGATCTTGCCGCACGGGTTGGCGCAATCGAAGACGGGCAGGTGCTCGTTCTTGAGGAACGGTGCGCCCTCCAGCGTCATCGCGCCGCAGACATGCACGTTGGCGGCTTCGATGTCCTTCTTGGAAAAACCGATATGCTCCAGCAGGTTGAAGCTCATGTCGGCGAGCTGCTCGTCAGAGACCTTCAGCGTATCCTTCAGGAAGTCGACACCGAGCGTCCACTGGTTGAAGACGAACTTGATGTCGAAGGCAGCCTTGGTGGCGGCGTTGATCGCCTCGATCTTGTCGTCGCCAAAGCCCTTGGCCTTCAGCGAGCCGGGGTTGATGGCCGGAGCCTGGTTGATGTTGCCGTGACCGACGGCATAGGCCTCGATCTCCGCAATCTGGCTTTCCGTGTAACCGAGCGTCCGCAAGGCTTCCGGAACGGCGCGGTTGATGATCTTGAAGTAACCGCCGCCGGCCAGCTTCTTGAATTTTACCAGAGCGAAATCAGGCTCGATGCCGGTCGTGTCGCAATCCATGACCAGACCGATCGTGCCGGTCGGTGCGATGACCGAAACCTGGGCGTTGCGGTAGCCATGTTTTTCGCCAAGTTGCAGCGCCTTGTCCCACGCGGCGGTCGCATGAGCGATCAGTGCCTGATCCGGGCATTCACCATGGATCAACGCCACCGGATTGACCGACAGACTTTCATAACCCTGGGTTTCGCCATGGGCGGCGCGGCGGTGGTTACGGATGACGCGCAGCATCGATTCGCGATTCGGCTTGTAGCCCGGGAACGGGCCAAGCTTGGCAGCGATTTCAGCCGATGTGGCATAGGAAACACCGGTCATGATGGCGGTGAGGGCACCGGCAATAGCGCGGCCTTCGGTTGAGTCGTAGGGGATGCCCGAAGACATCAACAGACCACCGATATTGGCGTAGCCGAGGCCCAGCGTACGGTATTCATAGGAGCGCTCGGCGATTTCCTTCGACGGGAACTGCGCCATCATCACCGAGATTTCGAGAACCAGCGTCCAGAGGCGGACGGCATGCTCGTAGTCGGCGATATTGATGTTCTTGGTGGCAGCATCCTTGAACTGAAGCAGGTTCAGCGAGGCGAGGTTGCAGGCCGTGTCATCCAGGAACATGTATTCCGAGCAGGGGTTGGATGCACGGATCGAGCCTGCGGCCGGCGAGGTGTGCCAGTCGTTCATGGTCGTGTTGAAATGCAGGCCCGGATCGGCCGATGCCCAGGCAGCGTGGGAAATCTGTTCCCAGAGATCGCGGGCCTTCAGCGTCTTCATCACCTTGCCGTCCTTGCGGGCGGTGAGGTTCCAGGTGCCGTCGGCTTCGACAGCGCGCAGGAAGTCGTCCTTGAGGGAGACGGAGTTGTTGGAGTTCTGGCCGGATACCGTGAGGTATGCTTCCGAATCCCAGTCGGTGTCGTAGGTCTTGAACTCGATATCCTTGTAGCCTTGCTTGGCGAACTGGATAACGCGCTTGACGTAGTTTTCCGGAACCTGGCTCTGCTTGGCGGCCTTGATTTCGCGCTTGAGGGCAGGGTTCTGCTTCGGGTCGTAGCAGGCGTCGTTATCGGCCGTGCAGTTGACGCAGGCCTTCATGATCGCCTTGAGGTGCTTGGCAACGATCTTGGAGCCGGTAACGAGGGCAGCAACCTTCTGCTCTTCCTTGACCTTCCAGTTGATGTAATCCTCGATATCCGGGTGATCGATATCGACGACGACCATCTTGGCCGCACGGCGCGTGGTGCCGCCCGACTTGATAGCGCCGGCAGCGCGGTCACCGATCTTCAGGAACGACATCAGGCCCGACGACTTGCCGCCGCCCGACAGGCGCTCGCCTTCGCCGCGCAGGTACGAGAAATTGGAGCCGGTGCCGGAGCCGTACTTGAACAGACGGGCTTCACGCACCCACAGGTCCATGATGCCGCCTTCGTTGACGAGATCGTCACCGACCGACTGGATGAAGCAGGCATGCGGCTGCGGATGCTCGTAGGAGGATTTCGACTTCACCAGCTTGTTGGTGAACGGATCAACATAGAAATGGCCCTGGCCGGGGCCATCGATGCCATAGGCCCAATGCAGGCCGGTGTTGAACCACTGCGGGCTGTTCGGCGCGACGCGCTGGGTGGCCAGCATGTAGGCAAGCTCGTCACGGAAGGCGAGGGCGTCTTCTTCGGATGCGAAGTAATTGCCCTTCCAGCCCCAATAGGTCCAAGTGCCGGCCAGGCGATCGAAAACCTGGCGGGCGTCGGTTTCGGAACCGTATTGTTCTTCCTTCGGCAAGTCCTTCATGGCGGCGAGATCGGCTTCCGAGCGCCATAGCCAGGACGGAACGGAATTTTCTTCCACCTTCTTCAGGCGCGCGGGAACACCGGCCTTGCGGAAATATTTCTGCGCGAGAATATCGGCCGCGACCTGGGAAAACTGGGCAGGCACATCGATATCCGCGAGACGGAACACGATCGAGCCATCGGGATTCTTGATCTCGCTGATGGCCTTGCGGAACTCAATTTCAGCATAGGCCGATTGGCCTGGTTTGGTGAAACGACGTTCGATCTGCATCTGTCCCTTGTCCTTTGTTTGCCGCATGCCCGAACCCATTCAAAGGCTCAGGGCGCAATTGTTCGCATCCGGCCGCGCGTTGAGCGTGCAGCCAGTTTCCGTTTTCCGCCTTGATGGGAAACCCGTCTCGGGAACCCTGTATCTTGTGCTGATTGCAGCTGCAAATACTAAATATAGTATCAACAGCTTCCTTACGCCAGCTTTTTGTGACGTGTTTGGCGCCTGGAGAGATCACAAAAAATAACCGTCACGACCAATGGATCATCCACCGGACAGTTTTGAAAACACAGACGATTTCTTCTGAAATGAACCGGCCTCGTTACTTTCCGGTCCCGCCGCCGCCGCAACGTAGAAACCATTAACGGTATTCGACCCGAGTCCGTCAAGGGCTGGTTTGTGTCGTAATTGCGAACACCAGATGTTGTGTGTGTGACCTGTGGAAAACGGGGACAGTGGGCATATCAAGCAAAATCAGATGCTTCGCCGGGTTCCCTCCAGCATCGTCCGCAGCGGCAAGCAAATTTGCAAAATTTTGCGGGTGAGAAACCACAGTATATTTACCATGGTGCCCGGCGGTCATAGCCAAGCCGGGCGAAATGTGGCGGTGGGACAAACTGATTCGGAAAGAGGGGCAACCGGCTCAAAGTGCGTCGAGATTGATACCGATGGTAATGGCACCGATCGGCTTACCGGTCTTGGGATCGGACACGGTCAGGCTGGCCTGCGATTGCAGCATTTGCGTCGATTCATCCTTTTGCGCGGCATCGACGAAAAGGGCCGAGGATCCGGCAAGGTAGGTCTTCTGCCATTTCAACTCATCCCCCTGCCAATAATCGGAACTGATCTCACTTTCGCCAACAGACAAACCCTTCGCATCGATCACAAGGATTTCGGTGACGACGCCACCGGAGGCGGCCTGCTTTGCCTTCAGGAATTTTGACAGCGGATTACCGATGACCGCATCGATCAGCGGCCGGACGTCCCCTGAAAACTCTGCGCGCCAGTTGGCATCCAGGCGATCGATCGCTGTCTGGCTCATGTGGGAATGGAGGGCGTTCTGGCTTCTGAGCGCTTTTATGATGATCGGGTCTTCGATCCACGCCCGAATGTTGGCCTCGATATAAGCGGTGACCGGCGCCACGTGAACATCGCTCGCCATTGCCGGAGGAACCGGCAGCAAACAGAGCGTTGCGCCAATCGCAGCCCTAACGCGCGTGTTGCGCACCGTCATGCGTCCTTCTTCTGCGATCCGTTGAGAAAAGCCCTGGAGCCTTCTGCTCGGCGCCTGTTTCCGCGGCGAAGGCGCCGCAGAAAATAGATTAATTTAGTGAAACAGATCGTTGTTTACACAGGGATATTCATGAAGCGTCGTATGCGGCGGCTAGTAAGCCGCTTCACAAGACCGCCTCAGCCGCGCGATCCCTTGGCGATCGGCTCTTGATAGGTGAATCCCATGTCCCAGGGGAAGTAGATCCATGTATCCTGGCTGACCTCGGTCACGAATGTATCGACCTGCGGCCGGCCCTTTGGTTTGGCATAGACGGCGGCGAAATGCGCCTTTGGCAGCATCGCGCGGACCACGGCTGCGGTCTTGCCGGTGTCGGTGAGGTCATCGATGATCAGTACGCCTTCGCCCCCATCAGCCTTCAGCTCCTCCGAAATCCCCTTGAGGACGTACATCTGCCCCTGTGCATCATAGTCATGATAGGAGGCAACGCAGACTGTCTCAATCAGCCGGATGTTCAACTCGCGACAGACAATCGCCGCCGGAACGAGGCCGCCGCGGGTGATGCAGACAATCGCCTTCCACTCGCCGCCATTGTCGGCAAGACGCCAGGCCAGCGCACGTGCGTCACGGTGAAACTGGTCCCAGGAAACGGGAAATGCTTTTTCAGGAAGTGACATGCTCAAGCTCCAGTTGATCGAGGCATCCGGTTTCGGGAGTGGTGCGGACGACGGGGGTCGAACCCGTACAGATCTCTCCGAGGGATTTTAAGTCCCTTGCGTCTACCAGTTTCGCCACGTCCGCGTGTTTTTCCTTTCAGACACTTGGGCTTTAAGGTCAATAGGCTGCTTCCCAAAACATGATCCGGGCAACACATTTGATCCCGATTAAGCAATAATAGCCGATTTGCAAAAACCCCTCAAACCACAGGGTTATGCCAAACCGGCTGCAGACTTATAATAGTATTATGAATCAATGCTGGGGCATGGACGACGTGTTGCAAGAAATCCCATTGACGTGGAAGCCGATCCGGAACCGCTCGTTCGCTGGCATGCTTGGCCAGCAGGAACTGGCTTATGTGTTGCAGCATGACGGTCAGACGAGTTGGGAATGGATGGTTTCCGGCTGCAACGGCACGATCCGCTACGACTTCCAGTCCGCTGAAACGCTGGATGAGGCGAAGGCCGCCGTCCAGGCCAGTATTGACGAATGGTTTCGGCTGGCGGGCCTGCTGAACACGTCCACATCGGCGTAAACGGTTTTTCCAGGCGGATGGTACATAGCGTGTATTATCAAAAAAATCAACTATCGATAATAATCAGCAAGAACCCATAGTTGAATTACAACCATTGAATATTACTATCGGTATCGCAATCGTTGAAAAATGAGGCTTCCGATGTCGGATAAAACGCATGTCACGGATCTTCTGCAGGCTGCAAAGTTATTAGCCGACTCTCAGCAGAATGTAATGCTGAGTTATCTGATCTGCATGGCCATTCTTGAAGCGAAGCAGGTCCCGAAGGAGGGAACCGCAAGGGCGGCGTGAGGTAAATCCGGTCATCATTCACCGGGGCAGAAGTCACCGGGGCAGAGAAATAGCGGCTGATCGTTTTTGGGGAATGAAGAGCAGTATCTCGATTGAGCTGCGGCCTCTTGGCATTAGGTCCAGTGATTAACCCTACCCGTGAAGGTTAATCAACGGTTTCAGTTGATGCACCGGTAGAACAGCGCTTTAACCAGTGATGCCGAGGGAGGGAAACTCGGCATTTTCAGTACCAAACCATAAGCCCCTCTTCGGCGCCGGAGAGGGGCATTCTGGTTTCGTTAAACCGCAAACGCGCCAGATGTGCCGCACTTATGTTGGCACGTCGCCGCCGTCTATTGATCCTCGACAACGGCTTCCGGCCGGTCACCGCCGTCTGCATGTTCAAAATGCCATCGGCCGCTTGGATCCTGAAAACTGATTTCTTCATCGTCGCCGCCGACCTGCTGCTCGGCTGCTGCGGCCTTTGCTGCCGCTACCGCTATCTCGCGGTTCGGGAAGGTCTCGGAAAACACGTCGGCAAGCTTGTAGGCCCAGCCGCCATCGTGCTCGACAATCGCATACACCACTTTGGTCATCTCGTACTCCCTGGAGTGCGCCGCATTCCAATATCTCATGGAGTCGACGTGACCGGACTGGAACGGCCAGTGTGGCAAACGTTCCCGTCGCCAAAACCTACGTTGCACATTGCCGCAGCGCATCCTGGCAGCGCAAAGTAGCATGAAACACCGGCGTTTTTCCAGTTTTCCAGTTGCCGGAGGCAGTAGCCCGGCCTTTTAGCCTTTCCCATATGGCGCACAGACGAAAAAAGGGCGGTCTTGCGATCGCCCTTCACACCTGTCGTAATGGTCTTTATGTCGCTCAGGCCGACAGCTTGGCGGCGATCTTGGCAACATGGGCGCCCTGGTAGCGTGCGGCTTCCAGTTCGATTTCCGATGGTTGGCGCGAACCGTCGCCGCCGGTGATCGTCGATGCGCCATAGGGCGAGCCGCCCTTGATTTCATCGACGCCTGTCTGTCCCTGGAAAGCGTAGGGCAGTCCGACAACGACCATGCCCTGATGCATCAGGGTCGGAATGAAGCCGAGGATCGTCGACTCCTGGCCGCCATGCTGGGTTGCCGAGGACGTGAACACCGAGCCGACCTTGCCGACTAGCGCGCCCTTCATCCACAGACCGCCGGTCTGATCGACAAAATTGCGCATCTGCGACGCGACAGTGCCGAAACGCGTACCCGCGCCAAAGATGATGGCGTCGTAGTCGCCCAGTTCATCCGGCTTGGCGATTTCGGCAGCCTGATCGACCTTGAAATGAGAGGCTTTGGCAACGTCGGCCGGCACCAGTTCCGGCACGCGCTTGACGGTGACATCGGCGCCCGCGGACTTGGCGCCCTCGGCGACGGCATACGCCATGGTTTCGATATGTCCGTATGCCGAATAATAAAGCACCAATACCTTAGCCATCGTATTCTCCTTTGAGTTGGCAATTCCGCTTGATTGCCGCTGGAGATCGGATTTATCAGTTTACCTGTCCGTTGTCAGAAGCGAAGCGGGCGACAGACCGTTCGAGAATAAGAGACAATCGGATTTTTCGACTGAACGATCCCAGCGTTACATAGGACCTTCCGATGACCAGCGAAAAAATCGTCACCGCCGCCATGCTCGCCATCGGCGACGAATTGCTCTCCGGCCGGACCAAGGACAAGAATATCGGCCATCTGGCAGATGTACTGACGCTGGCCGGTATCGATCTGAAGGAAGTCCGTATCGTTGCCGACGACGAGCCGGCGATCGTGGCGGCTCTCAACGGGTTGCGGGCTGAATACGACTATGTCTTCACGTCGGGCGGGATCGGCCCGACCCACGACGATATCACCGCTGATGCGGTGTCACGGGCGTTCGGCGTCGCGTGCATTCACGACCCGGATGCCATGACCCTGCTTGGTGCCATGTATTCGCGGCGCGGCCTGGAGTTTACCGAGGCGCGGCAGCGCATGGCGCGTATGCCGGATGGCGCACGTCATATTCCGAATGCCGTATCGACAGCGCCCGGATTCATTATCGGCAACGTTCACGTGATGGCCGGCGTCCCACAGGTCTTCCAGGCGATGCTGGATGCGCTCCTGCCACAGCTGGAAAGCGGTACCGTCGTCAAATCGCGCACCGTGCGCTCTCCTTTCGGGGAAGGCGATATTGGCGGGCCACTCGGCGAGGTGCAGAAGGCACATCCGCTGACCAGCATCGGGTCCTATCCAAAGTTCGACGGTACGTCGTTTTCGACCGATCTGGTGATCCGTGCCCGCGACGAAGCCTTGCTCGATGCGGCGGAAGCGGATGTGAAGGCGATGATCGAGACAATCGCCGCATCGAAAAGCAACGCCTGAGTTACTAAGGCGTTGGAGACATTGCGGCGATCGTAAATTTCTGATCGACGCTTGCGGACTTGCCGCTGTTCAGATCGTTGAAGTGAAACCGGAGCACATAATCGCCAGCTGCGGCACCACTGACATCCGTGGTCAATGTCGCGTAGATTTCCTGATTGCGGAAGAAGCTGGTGAACGTGAAGTCGCCAAAAGCCTTCTGGTTGGCAAGCACTTCACCTGAAGCGCTGAGGATATCCAGGTCGACCGTAAAATGCGTCTGTACTTTTCCGGCCGCCGCCGGTGTCCAGGTGAGGCCAATCGGCTCGACATAAGAGACGAGGGCTTCGCCCGGCTTGAATATCGGCTGCGGTTTGGGCTCATACATCGCGTAGCCAACCGGAGGAACTCCTACGAATACAGCCTTGCCGATGGAAAACGGCAGCGTTGATGAAAACGCGCCGGTTGCCGAGCGCAAAAGATCATGAGCACCCAGCGTATCGCCAGAGGCTGCCAGCGCCTCGGCTTTGGTTGCTGCGTCGGCAAGCGGGCCGGCGAGGGCGGGTGCCGCCAGCAACAACAGGAGCGGTAGCGCGCTGATTGCGGCCGTCAGGCCACCTCTACGATTGTCGGTGCGCATTGCCTCTCCCCTGATCCTGCGTTGATTGCGGATGTTCGGTATTTGCCGACCGGTGTCAAGGCAGGCCGTCACTTCAAACAAAGGTGATTTAAATACTCCACTTATTGACGAATAGCTGTGGTTTCGTCAGCGGCGTTGTGGCATAGGCAGGGCCATACGAACACCAACGAAAGACCGCATCCCATGAAGCAGGACGTTGATAATGCCGTCGAGGCTTTGCGCGCGTTGTTCCCGGCGACGCCGCTGCAGCTCAACGATCACCTGAGTGCCCGCTACGGCGCGACGATTTATCTTAAGCGCGAAGACCTTTCCCCGGTGCGATCCTACAAGATCCGCGGCGCGTTCAACTTTTTCCGTAAGGTGATCGCGGCTGGTGGAATCGGTAAGACCTTTGTCTGCGCGTCCGCGGGCAATCACGCACAAGGGTTTGCCTTCGTCTGCCGACATTTTGGCGTGCCGGGCGTCGTCTTCATGCCGGTGACGACGCCGCAGCAGAAGATCGACAAGACCCGGATGTTCGGCGGGGAATTCATTACCATCAAGCTGGTCGGCGACTTCTTCGACCAATGCTACCAGGCGGCGCGCGATCACGTCGAGCGTATCGATGGCGTCATGGTTCCGCCTTTCGACCATGCCGACATCATCGAGGGACAGGCAACGGTGGCAGTCGAGATGATCGAGCAACTGCCGGAGGGCGTCGTTCCGGATCTGGTGATCATGCCTGTCGGCGGCGGCGGGTTGTCTGCCGGCATGACCGGCTATCTGAAGAGCAAGGTTGCTCCCGGCGCTTTCGTGTTCTGCGAACCGGAGGGTGCACCCAGCCTGCGCCGCAGCCTGGAGACGGGTTCCGTGGTGACGCTGGAACAGGTCGACAACTTCGTCGATGGAGCGGCCGTCGGACGTATCGGCGATCTCAACTTCGCAGCTCTCAAGCATTTTTCGATAGACCAGGTTCTGCTTCTGGCAGAAAACGCGATCTGCGTGACAATCACCGACATGCTCAATGTCGAAGGTGTCGTGCTGGAACCGGCCGGAGCCTTGTCGATCACGGCGCTGGAAATGCTGGGGCGGGAGGCCCTGGAGGGAAAGACCGTCGTTGCCGTCGTCTCTGGTGGTAATTTCGACTTCGAACGCCTTCCTGACGTCAAGGAACGGGCTATGCGGCATGCAGGCCTGAAAAAATACTTCATTTTGCGGATGCCGCAGCGCCCGGGCGCACTGAAGGACTTTCTTGGCCTGCTCGGCGAAGACGATGATATCGCCCGGTTTGAATACCTGAAGAAATCGGCGCGGAACTTCGGCTCCATCCTGATCGGTATCGAAACCAAACATCCGGAGAATTTTCCAAAGCTGAAGGCCGCCTTTGACGGTGCCGGTCTGCATTATCAGGATATCACCAACAACGAGATATTGGCCAACCTGGTTATCTGATATTATCGTTTTATATCTGAATGTTGATTTGTTTTATTAAACCAATCAACGATGATTTCTGCGAGATGCCCTGTTGTCTTTGGCGACAGGGCATCGCCAGCAACCACGTGCCCATAGGGATCGTCTATATCACCGGGGTCGAGAACTACCGCAGGTCCGCCCCAACGCGCGGCGACGGCAGATGTTTGCCGTGCATCGACAACCTGATCTCCCGGAGATTGAATGAACAGCGCTGCGGTTGATATCGCTTCAAAGGGCAGTGTCCGGGCTTGCGCGACTAGCGATGCCATCGGCAGCAGCGCGCGGACCGGATAGTCCGTGGTCCAATAGGCGGCGTGCAGGGCGTTGATCGGAACGAAGGAGCGGCGGCGGCCAAGGGTAAGGCGTGCGCTGAGACGGGCAAGCGGTGCAGTCAAAAGGAACGCGCCACGCCCCCTGATCCTGAAGTTCGGAGCAAGCAGGACGGCACCGGCGACGCGGTTTACCCACTCCGGCTGCGATAAGGCCCACGTGGCGAGTGTTGCGCCGGTCGAAGTTGCAATAATGAGTGTTCTTTCACCAAGCAGGCCGGCAATATCCAGTGTCTCGCGCATGTCAGCCCGCCAGTCGGTCACCGAGGCCTCGGTCATCGCGTCGCCGCTGCGGCCATGTCCGGTCAGGCGCGTATAAAACAGGTTGGCGCCCAGCGCCTTTGCCACCAGATCGGGCAGGGGCCGGACCTCGCCTTTGGACGCGGAAAAACCATGAATGTAGACAATGGCAAGCGCTGTCCGGGGCTTTTCGGCAGGATCGGCCCAAATGACCTGCTTGGCCAGGCCGGGCCTGATATCGGGAAGGGCCGATTCGCTGGCGGCCAGATATGCCTCGACATCGTCAATCGATCCGATGGCCGAAAAACCCGATATCATGATCGCGACAGCAGCCTCGTCATTCCGTTTCTCCTCTAGCCTGGGCATGGATTACTGATGAAAGAAGTTAGCCTTTGACAGGCCTGTTTGCCATGGTTAAGTCTTTTGCATGGCTTCTTTTCTGTCAAAACTGTTCGGCTTTTCCAATGGCTCCGGAACCGAGGCGGCTGCGCCCTCCGGCAAGACGGAAACCTATGGCGATTGCCTCATCCGCGCCACGCCGATCCGCGAGGGCTCCCAATTCAGGCTGGCCGGTTCGGTTGAAAAGGACGTCGAAGGGACGATGCGTGTCCGCACCTTCATCCGCGCCGATGTTTTCACGTCTGAACAGGATGTGATTGATGCGACATTGCGCAAGGCGCATCAGATCATCGACCAGCACGGCCCGTCATTGTTTGCCGACGACGTTGCTTCCCGGCAGGTCTAACTCCGCCCATTTGATACTGCTTGTTTGACCTGCCATCGGCAGATGCCGTTACCGTGCTGATGTAAACATTCGCACACTCGGCTCTAACGGCGCTCGAGCCGGTTCGCCTTCAACAATCGGCGGCAACACCCTAAACGTTTCTTTAAATTTGCCGTTTATAGATCCGCACAGTGAAAATCTGAGTGAACATCCGGCGATGACCAATGTAGTGTTGTTTTTCTGCGAAGGCCTTGTCTACGTCGCAGTCATGGTCACGCTGCTGCATTTGCGCCACCGGTTGGGCCTCGGCGTCTTCATCGCTGCGCTTGGCGTACTGCATTTCATCGAGACCTATCTTGCGGCTGTCTTTTACGTACAATTGCCATTCGGCGTGATTTCGCCGGGCTCGGCCGTACTGTTTGCCGGCAAGCTGATGATGATCCTCCTTCTCTACGTGAAGGAGGACGCGGCGACAGTGCGTCAGCCGATTTATGGCCTTCTTGCGGGTAATTTTCTCACTGTCGCGCTCAGCCTGCTCTTGCAGATGCACCAGACCGTTTCGGCCGTGCCAAATCGCAGTGCCGATCTCGCCTTCATCGACGAGATGGGCTGGCTGATGCTGTGGGGGACGCTGATGCTCTATCTCGATTCGCTGCTGATCATCCTGCTCTACGAACGGATCGGCCGGTGGGTGCGGGGTATGCTCACTTTACGGTTCCTCATCTGCGGCGTCGTTATTCTGACCTTCGACCAGGCCGGATTTTATGTCGCGCTGCATGCGCTCAACGATGCACCGGCCGAGGTGTTCTGGGGCGGCTGGATTGCCAAGATGGGGGCAGCGGTCGTCTATTCACTGATTCTCGGTGCTTACCTGCATTTTTCCAGCCATTCGGTACTCTCCGTCGTGCGGCAGCCGATCGGCGACATTTTCAACACGCTGACATTTCGGGAGCGTTACGAGGACTTGCTGTCGAAGTCGGGACGGGACATGCTGACAGGCGTACTCGACCGCAGCCGCTTTGAATTCGAAGCGCCAAGGCTGATCCGCCACGCGGTGGCGTCAGGGAGTGTCATCAGCCTGATCATGATTGATGCCGATCACTTCAAGAGCATCAACGACCGCTTCGGCCATCTCGAAGGCGACCGGGTGCTGAAATCCATCACCGATGCTATCCAGGCAGGACTGCGTCCGAACGACTACCTTTTCCGTTATGGTGGAGAAGAATTCGTCGTCCTGTGCGATGGTCTGGATCATAGCAGCGCCTTGTCACGCGCCGAACAGTTGCGGCTACGGGTGCTGAGCGATGTGACGACCTCGGATAAGTCTGCCGTTACCGTCAGCATTGGTATTGCCTCGACGCCTATTGATGGAACGACGACTCGCGATCTGTTGTCGAAGGCCGACATGCGGCTGTATGAAGCCAAGCGCGCAGGACGCAATCGTGTGGTCGGACACGCTTGAAATTATCCGGTCACTCGCATTCAAACGCCGACATTCGGCCGGTCGATAATTTCGCGAAGCGAAAAGCTGGAATTGATCTTGACCACATGGGGCAAGGCAGAAAGCCAATCCCGATGGATACGCTCGTAGTCCTCAAGGTCCTTCGCCGCGACCCTCAGAATGTAGTCGTATTCTCCCGACATCAGGTAGCAGACCAGCACATTCGGACAGAGTTTCACCGCCGCTTCAAACTCCGTCAATGTCTTGGCAAACTGGCCTGATAGCGAGATGTGGACGATCACCATGATGCGGTAATCGAGCGCCTTGTGCGACAGACGGGCATGATAGCCGCTGATGACGCCGGTCTTCTCGAGGATATCGACCCGGCGCGAGCAGGCGGACGGCGAAAGGCCGATTTTTTCGGCCAGTTCGGCATTTGCAATCCGGCCATTCTGCTGAAGAATCCGCAGGATCGCAGCATCAATTGCATCCATCGCCATCAGTCGAATATCCTTCGAGTTTCTAACTTAAAACGCAATAATCTGCGAAAGATTACGATATCGATCCGTCATTTTGCAAGGACATGCGATGATCTTTCTGTTTCGCTACGCGGGCAAAACAACAAAGGCGTAAGCCGCATAGGAGAGGAACGCGAAGATGCGTGTCGGTTGCCCGAAGGAAATCAAAAACCATGAATATCGTGTCGGTCTGACGCCCGGCTCGGTGAGGGAATATGTGGCGCATGGCCACGAAGTGATCATCGAGACAAAGGCGGGCGCAGGCATTGGCGCGGAAGACGACAGCTATCGAGCGGCCGGCGCAAGAATAGTCGCCACGGCCAGGGAAGTCTTTGA
The DNA here is from genome assembly GCF_001426665.1 of Rhizobium sp. Root1334. Lineage (GTDB taxonomy): Bacteria > Pseudomonadota > Alphaproteobacteria > Rhizobiales > Rhizobiaceae > Pararhizobium. The sequence goes on from NZ_LMEY01000012.1 coordinate 239,108, forward strand.
AAAATCCGACATGATCGTCAAGGTCAAGGAACCGCAGCCCTCCGAATGGGCGCAGCTCCGCGATGGTCAGATCCTCTATACCTATTTGCATCTTGCCCCCGATCCCGAGCAGACCAAGGGGCTACTTGGCTCTGGCGTGACCGCAATCGCCTACGAGACCGTCACCGATGATCGCGGCGGCCTACCGCTGCTGGCGCCGATGTCGGAAGTGGCCGGACGGCTCGCCATTCAGGCGGGAGCTACCTCGCTGCAGAAGGCCAATGGCGGCCGCGGCATTTTGCTCGGTGGGGTACCAGGCGTTCTGCCTGCCAAGGTTACCATAATCGGCGGCGGCGTCGTCGGCTTGCATGCAGCCCGCATGGCGGCCGGCCTTGGCGCAGATGTGTGCATTCTCGACCGGTCCATCCCACGCCTGCGCCAACTCGATGATCTCTTCGCCGGCCGTGTCCACACCCGGTTCTCGACGATCGACGCGCTGGAAGAGGAAGTCTTTTCAGCCGATCTCGTCATCGGCGCTGTGCTGATCCCCGGTGCTGCAGCGCCAAAACTGGTGACGCGCGAAATGCTGTCCGGCATGAAGAAAGGCGCTGTCATTGTCGATGTCGCCATCGATCAGGGCGGCTGCTTCGAGACATCACATGCGACGACACATTCCGATCCGACCTATGAAGTCGATGGTGTCGTGCACTATTGCGTTGCCAACATGCCGGGTGCCGTTCCGGTGACCTCGGCACATGCGCTCAACAATGCGACGTTGTTCTACGGCCTACAGCTGGCCGACCGTGGCTTAAAGGCGATTGCCGAGGACCGGCATCTGCGGGCTGGCCTCAACGTTCACAAGGGCCGCGTTACCAACAAGGCAGTTGCCGAAGCGCTTGGTTATGAGAGCTATGCCCCGGAAGCTGTGCTGATGTCCGCCTGACCCCGTCGCTGGTCAAGCATTATGGCGGGGCCGGTCACATCCGGCCCCGTTTTCATGCGCGCTCGATGCGGCATTGATAACAGTTGTTGCGGGCCGAGCGGACATGGACATAGGCCACTTCGGGCCGTTCCAGCAATTCGCTTGCCCGGGCGTCGACGGTATCAACCGGCGTTACGGCGCCGGTGCCATAGACGATCCGATCGTCGGCACCATAACCGCGCAAAAGATAATCCTTGCTGGTGGTCAGGATCGGTGGAACCGCCTCGCCACCGGCATAGGCGTCGCATGGGTCCGCATGCAGAAAAATAGGCCCGGTTTCCGCATAGGGCTGAAGTTCCGGGAAGGGGCGATAGGCAAGGATAAGATATCGGTCGCCCTTGGCGATATTGGCAAGGCAATGGCGGCAGGGCATGCCTTGGCCATCGGAGACATGCCGTTCCGGCGTCAGACCGTAGGCGTCGGGTTCGCGCCGGCGGTAGCGTGCAGCAAGATCGCTTGGCATCGGTTGGTAGTTTAGCGGCATCTTTGGTTCCTCCAGCTTCAATACTGAAGGAAATGCCATGTGCCGACATACAGCGACACCCGAAACTTGCCGTAGCGAGATTCAGAGTCCGCGTGCGAATGCCAGCAGTTCGTCGTCGGTGAGTGGCAAGACCTTGGCATCATGGGTCGAAACCGGCGAGAAGCCAAAGCGCTGGTAAAGCTGCAGTGCGCGCGGATGATCGAGCGTGTTCGTCGCAACCCGGACGATTTTCGGATTCGAACTCCAGGCGGCATACAATGTCTGCAGCAGAAACCATTTGCCGAGCCCAAGGCCGAGTGCATGTTCGAACATACCGAAATGGGAAAGCTCGACGGTATCCTCGTCCACCTGCAGCAGCTCAAAGAAACCGGCCGGCGCACCGTTAACATAAAGCACGGTCACGGTATTGCGCTTGTCATGCAGGACGCCGGCAAGGTCGGTGTCGCTCATCCGCAGCCGGTCGACCCAGTTCCAGCGTTTACCGACCTGCAGATAAAGGAAACGATAGAAAGGAAGCGGAATTTCCGGCACGCGCATGATCGCCGTCTGGATATTGACCGGCACCGGCAGGCTCTGCTTGGGCGGTGCGGTCATTTCCAGTTCGGTGATGCGAACATCAAGCGATTCGGCTGCGTTGCCCTTGGTCATGCTGATCATTCTTTCCCGGTAACGACGGGTGTGTCTGCCCGGCTGCCCCATTCGGACCAAGAGCCATCATAGAGCGTATTGTCCGTATGGCCCAGAGATTGCAGCGCCAGCGTGATGATCGCCGCAGTGACGCCTGAGCCGCAGGAGGTGACGACCGGCTTGTTAAGATCAATACCGGCTGCCTCAATCGTTTCGCGCAGGGCGTCAAGCGATTTGAACTTGCCGCCGGTCGAGAAAACACCGGAGGGCAGGCTCTTGGCGCCGGGCATATGACCGGATCGCATGCCGGCTCTCGGTTCCGCTTCCTCGCCGGTAAAACGTGCAGCACCGCGCGCATCGGCAATCTGGCGGGAGCCGGTGGCGACGATGTCGCGCATTTGTGCAAACGAGGTCACGGCTTCAGCATTGAACTTCGGATGGAATGTGGCAGGTGCCGGCTGAGGAACGTCAGTGGTGATCGGCCGCCCCTCGGCCTTCCAGCCATCGATACCGCCATCAAGTACGAACACCGATTGGGCGCCCATTGTGCGCAACAGCCACCAGACACGGGGCGCCGTGAATATGCCAGGGCCGTCATAGACAATGATCGTGTCGGTCTCGCTGATTCCAAGCTGGCCAAGAGATTCGGCGAAGGATTGCGGTGAGGGGATGGTATGCGGCAGACCGCTGGTCAGATCGGCGATGGCGTCCTGGTCGTAGAAGACGGCGCCCGGAATATGGCCGGCCGCATATTCGGCCTTAGGGTCCCGCTTCTGCGCCGGCAGATACCAGGCGGCATCGAGGATTTTGACGGAAGGATCGTTGAGGCGCTGCTCAAGCCAATCCGCGGAAACGACGAAGGCGCTTTTCTGTTCGGTCATCGATTATTCTCCGGTGGATGCGGCGTCCGGCGTACCGAAACGGATTCGAAAACGCCGGTTTTCCTTGCCCTTCTTTTCGATCTTGGCGATGTGGATTGCGCCGACCTCCTGGGTTTCCGACACATGCGTGCCGCCGCAGGGCTGGCTATCAACCGAGGCATTCTCGCCGATGCAGACAAGGCTGACCCGGCCAAGGCCCATCGGCGGGCGGACATTCTTCGATTTGACGATATCGGGATTGCCTGCCAATTCCTCGTCGGTGATCCATTGCAGGTAGATCGGATGATTGTCTTCAACCAGCACCATCATCGCAGCCGTGACCGCGTCCTTGTCGATGGTCTCGCTCATGTCGAAATCGACACGGCTCTCATCCTCACCGACAGCCGCACCCGTAATCGGATACTGGCAAACGACGGAGAGCAAGTGGCAAGCCGTGTGCATGCGCATCAGCTTGTAGCGACGCGGCCAGTCGATATGCAGCACCAGCTTTTCACCGACCAGCACGGATGGCTGATCGGCTGCCGGGACGTGAATGATGATGTCTTTGGTATCGCCGTGGCGCGTCGTTGCTATCTCGATGCGGGTGCCATCGGCACGCTCGAAAAAGCCGTTATCGCCGGGCTGGCCGCCCGAGGTCGCGTAAAAGCAGGTCCGATCCAGCTCGATGCCACCGTCCTCCCGTATTCCCGTGACGATCGCCTCCGTGGTTGAAAGGTAGAAGTCGTCGCGAAAAAGGGCAGTCGTTGTCATGAGATGCTTATCCGGCGGGTTCGTAGGGGACCGTTATTCCGGAATTCCGCGTCAGCCAGGCCGGAACAGGAAGGCCTTTTGACTTCAGAAATGCGGGATTGAACAGTTTCGACTGATAGCGGTTACCATAGTCGCACAGGATCGTCACGATGGTATGTCCCGGTCCCAAATCTTTTGCCAGGCGAATGGCACCGGCAATATTGATGCCCGAGGAGCCGCCGACGCAGATGCCTTCCTTTTCAACAAGATCGAACACCAGCTGTACGGCTTCGGCATCCGGTATCTGATAGGCGAAATCCGGCGTGAAACCTTCGAGATTGGCGGTGATGCGTCCCTGGCCGATGCCCTCGGTGATCGACCCGCCAGACGATTTCAGCTCGCCATGGGCATAAAAATTGTAAAGGGCCGCCCCTTCCGGATCGGCGATGCCGATCTTGACGCCCGGGTTCTTTGCTTTCAGGCCAAGCGCTACGCCAGCCAATGTACCACCCGACCCGACTGCACAGACGAATCCATCGACCTTGCCGTCCGTATCGCGCCAGATTTCCGGCGCGGTCGTTTCAACATGGGCGTCGCGATTGGCGACGTTATCGAACTGATTGGCCCAAATCGCGCCGTTCGGCTCGGTCTTTGCAAGCTGGGCAGCGAGGCGGCCGGACAGCTTCACGTAATTGTTGGGGTTCTTGTAAGGAACCGCGGGAACTTCGATCAATTCGGCGCCAAGAAGCCGCAGGGCATCTTTTTTTTCCTCGCTCTGCGTCTCCGGAATGACGATGACCGTGCGATAGCCGAGCGCCTCGGCAACAAGGGCAAGACCGATGCCGGTATTGCCAGCTGTCCCCTCGACGATCACCCCGCCTGGTTTCAGTTGTCCGGATTTTTCAGCATGACGGATGATCGACAGTGCGGCACGATCCTTGACCGACTGGCCCGGATTGAGAAACTCCGCCTTGCCAAGAATGGTGCATCCCGTCGCTTCCGAGGCACCCTTGAGGCGGATCAGCGGCGTATTGCCGATGGCATCGAGAACGGAAGGCAGAACGGACATGAGTGAACCTCTTGGCTGCAGGCGGTCGCTTCAGGCAGAACCTGACGCTGATGACGATTTGAACAGGTCGTATGGGAACGGCCTGAGCCACAAAAGCCCTTGCCGTTCAACATACCGAAATCCTAGCGTCTTTTCGGCCCACACTCCCGTCGAAGCAAGAAATAGCGTTTCGCCTTGGCGCTGTCTTGGGCAAAATTGACCCAAAAGTGGAAGATCGCGTTTCGCAATCGGCGTGATCCATTTGTTGACCCCTGGCGTAATGAGGCGATAGTTTCCGCGGCGCTCATGCGGCAAAACAGGTAAATCAAATGAATGGCTGATGTTCAGCTGGATACAGTGGATGCCTTGATGGCACGGTATGCTGCCGGCGTTCTGCCGGAGCCAGCACGCGTGCTTGTCGAAGCACATCTCGAGATGCAATCCGTCAACAGGCCCAGGGTCGCCGAGTACGAAACGGTCGCCGGTGATATTCTGGAACATATGGAGCCAGTCTCTTTCAGGTCAAGAGACAGCGCATTGAGAGCCATTTTCGCAGCCCCCCCCCTGGCAGCCGCCAAGGTCGCACCAGTACAGCCCGCAAGCGCGTTTTTTCCAAAGGCCATTCGTGATTTTGCCGGGCTCGATGCTACCGAAATTCCCTGGAAACGAAAACTGCCCGGTTTCAAGGAATACAGTCTTGGAAAAATCGATGGCTGCGACGTCAGCTTTTTCTGGTTGAAGCCCGGCCGCGTAATTCCGGCCCATACGCACGAAGGCTACGAGCTCTCGCTGGTGCTAGACGGCGCATTCAACGATACGCGGGGGCGCTTTGCCAAGGGCGACATATCGGTCGCAGACGAGAGTATCGACCACCGTCCCGTGGCAGAATCGGAATGTCCCTGCATCGGCTTTGCCGTCTTCCAGGCACCGCTCAAACTGACCGGCTCATGGAAACAATTGCTCGGCGACCTGATCGGCTGAGTTCTGCCGAACATTGGCCCGAATGCGGGAACAAACTACATTTCAATGCGTATTGTTTGGTGATCCCGGCTTCCGGGGTCCACAATGAAGCAGCGAAAGGAAGCCCGATGACCAACTATGTCGCACACCCTGATATGGGTTTGGCTTGGGTCACGGGGGCAAGTTCGGGCATCGGCCGCGCCTTGGCGTTACGGCTGGCGAAGGACGGTTACAACGTCGTTGTCACGGCGCGCGACCACGAGAAACTGGTCAAACTGCAGCACGAATCTCCCGGACCCGGCAAGATCATCGTCCTCGACGGCGACGTGACCGATCCGCGGGATATGGAGCGGGTTTTCTCCGCGATCGAATACGAGCACGGATCGATGGTGCTCGCGGTTCTCAATGCCGGCGTCTACGTTGCCGTTCACGGCGAGGACCTGCACCGCGAAGATTTTGAAAAGACTTTTGCGGTCAATCTGCACGGAACGGTCAATTGCCTGCTACCGGCGGTGCGTCACATGAGGGCGAGGGGGCATGGCCAGATTGCCATCGTCTCGTCCGTCACCGGATATGGCGGCCTGCCGACAAGCGCGGCCTACGGGGCCAGCAAGGCAGCGTTGATCAACATGGCGGAAAGCCTGAAATTCGATCTCGACAAGGTCGGCGTGCGCCTGCAGATCATCAATCCGGGTTTCGTCGAAACGGCAGCGACAGCCAGGAACGCATTCCCGATGCCTGCCCTGGTCAGCGCCGAGGTCGCAGCAGACCGCATTGCCGACGGCCTGAAATCCAGCGGCTTCGAGATCACGTTTCCAAAGCGCTTCACCTTGACGATGAAGCTGCTCAACCTCTTGCCTTACAGTCTCTATTTCTGGCTGATCAACAAGGCTACGGGATGGAAAACGCGCCCGCTGGTGACCGGTGGACATGCCGTCGACATGCTCAAACGGGATCCACAGGCGGTGTGATGGCGGCAGGTTGAGCCGAGCCGCCCTGCTGCGGTCTTATTCATACACGATTTGCCGGACGTCGATATTCCGGGCGCGGAAACCGGCTTCGCAATAGAACAGGTAAAACTCCCATAGCCGCTTGAAGCGGATATCGAAGCCGAGCGGCTCTACCTTGTCCCAGACACTCCAGAAGCGCTGGCGCCATTCTGCGAGCGTGCGAGCGTAATCCAGCCCAAAGCCGAAATCGCCGCTGATCTTCAGGCCCACCTTGCGGCCGAGGTCGATCAGATGTTGCGGGGTGGGCAGCATGCCGCCGGGGAAGACATATTTCTGGATAAAATCCGGATTGGCCCGGTATTCCTGATAGGCTTCAGGCTTGATGGTGATGATCTGAAGCCCAGCCTTGCCGCCCGGCTTCAGGCAGCGTTGCAATTGGGAAAAATAGGCCGGCCAGTATTTTTCGCCGACGGCCTCGAACATCTCGATGGAAACGATCCGGTCATAGAGGCCCGCCTCGTCGCGATAATCCTGGAACTTGATCTCTACCTTATCGGACAGGCCCGCATTCCTCATGCGTTCATTGGCAAAGGCCAGCTGTTCGCGGCTGATGGTCAGGCCTGTCACCTTGCAACCGATCTCACTCGCCGCATATTCGGCGAAACCACCCCAACCGCAGCCGATCTCCAGCACATGATGGCTGGAGGTAATGCCCGCCGCGTCCGCCAGGGCCTTGTATTTGGCGCGCTGGGCAGATTGCAGGTCATTGGCACCCGTCGAATAGAGCGCAGACGAATAGGTCATCGTCGGATCGAGCCACTGCTTGTAGAAGGCATTGCCCAGGTCGTAATGGGCAGAAATGTTCTTCCTGGAACCGGATTTGGTATTAGCGTTCATCCAGTGACGGAATTTTTCGACCAGACGCAGCACGCCGCGTGCGCCATTGGAGAAATTGCGGCCAACATCGGTGTTGACGAGGAAGAGTTCGAGAAACGCACCGACATCCGGGCTGTCCCAGTCACCATCCATATAGCTTTCGGCAACGGCGATGGTGCCACCGGTCAGCGCGCGCTGCGGCAAATTCCAGTTGTGCAATGTCACGGAGGCGACAGGTCCATGGACCTTGCCCTTGACGACCACGGTGCGGCTATCGGGTAAGGTCAATTTCAGACAACCGGCCTGCATGTGCACAAGACCACGCAGAACCATCTGCGCTTTGGCGGGCAATCCTTTGACTATGCGCGAAAGATTTTCAGCGGAAAGACGCTCTCCGTCTTTCGGATCACAATAACCGGTGCCTGCTGTGCTCATGCGACAGATCCTCAGCAATCATTGTTCTTGACGCAAAATAACCTCATTCCGCCGGACCGCCAACCTGGGATTCAGGAGAAAAAACAAGGCTTGTCCTGCGACCCTCCTTCCACGCGCTCGTCAGTTCCGGCGCTTGCGGCCGCGGAATATAGCGGACGCCTTTGCCCCAGAGCTTCAATGCCTCCCAATGAATCCCTGCGACAATCTTGAATGTAAGATGCGGAATGCGGGCAACAAGACGCAAAATCTTGCCTGTTTTCAACGGCACTTGAACACCGGAGAAGGTTGCGGCAAGCAAAGGCCCATCCTTGTCCGTCTCCAGAATGCGCCAGCGGATTTCCTCTCCCGGCGGCAGCATGCGGAATTGGTAGCGCATGGCCATTGGAATGAACGGTGAGACATGAAACAGCTTGTCGCATTGCTGGCGGATACCGGCATCGGACACATCACCGGGACCGATTGGACAGACATAGGTGTGGCGCTCGCCGAATGTGTTGCGGACCTCATAGATCATCGCACTGAGCGCGCCGCCGCTATCATAGGCGTAGTAGACAGCCAGTGGATTGAAGACAAAGCCCAAAATGCGCGGATAGCACACGAGAAGTATGCGTTCTGGCCGCATCGGCAGGCCATTCTTGGCCAGCAGGGCATCGACATAGCCGCGCAGCCCCACCGCGCTGTCGCCCGTATGATCCTCTTCATAAAAGGATAGAAGATTGCGGCGATTGACAGAGAAAAGACTGCTCAGCCGATCCGCTTCGTCCAACCGGTCCAGGTCGATCATCAGAGAAAACACGCCATAGCTGAAACGGTGGCCGACCGGCTTCATCCGCTGATGCATCACTTTACCGGCATAAAGCACGGCCGCCGCTTGTGGCGGTGCGCCATTCTTCGTCATGTCCGAGCCGGGTGACGCGCGCATCTCTATTCTGCCGCCTCCCTGAACACCGATGAGACCTGCTGGCGCCAGGGGATGACCCCGCCAAGTGCCTCTGCAGCTGCAAGCCCGGATGTCAGGCCGTCCTCATGAAAACCATATCCGGTCCATGCACCGGCAAAAAAGGTACCGTTATCGCCCTGAATCGCCTGCAGGGCACGCTGGGCGGCCATGGAGCCTGCGTCGAACTGCGGATGATCATAGGAGAATTCGGCAAACACCGTCCCAGACTTTGGCTCGCGCTCCGGATTCAGCGTCACAAACAAAGGATGCTCCGGGGCGATACCCTGAAGGCGGTTCATCCAATAGCTGACGGCGACGCCCTGCGAGCCGCAGGATTTGACCGACCGCAGGTAATTCCATGACGCCCAGACCTTTGGCCGTTTCGGCATTAACGCCGTGTCGCGGTGCAGGATGACCCGATTGGGATGATAGGGAACGGCCGACAGCAGCGCGTGCTCTGCGGGTGTCGGATCGGAAAGCATCGCCAGCGCCTGATTGCTGTGCGCAGCGATGATCACCTTGTCGAAGGTTTTCGTTGTGCCTTGCACGTCGATGATAGTGACCCTGCCGTCCTCCCGCCGGATCGACGCTACCCCGCAGTCGAGACGGACGCGGTCTCCAAGCGGCCGCAGCAGCTTGCACAGATAATTGCGGCTGCCACCGGTAACCGTGCGCCAGGGGTGCGGCTTGGAATAGATCAGGCGGTGATTATCGAAGAACTGGATGAAATTCTCGGCCGGAAAATCCAGCATCCTGGCTGCCGGTGACGACCATATCGCGGCAGCCATTGGTGCCAGATAATTGTTTGTGAAGCCGGGAGAGAAACCGCGCCAATTGAGATAGTCGCCGATCGACATGGCCTTGAGCAGCCCGGCGCTGCGATCTTCAAGGCAGATGCGATTGAAGCGGAGGATTTCGCGCAGCATTAACAGGAAGGACGGCCGGACGAGATTGCGCTTCTGGGCAAAGACGGTCGCCAGATTGTCGCCGCTCCATTCCAGCCGTCCCTGATCGAGTGACACCGAAAAGCTCATGTCGCTCTTGTGCGTGGCGACATCCAGTTCGGCAAACAGCGCTGTGAGGTTCGGATAATTGGCCTCGTTATAGACGATGAAACCGGTATCGACCGAGATCGGCGTGCCATCATAGTCGATATCGACCGTTGCCGTATGGCCGCCGGGGCGATCATCCTTTTCATAGAGCGTGACATCGTGGACAGGATTAAGTGCCCAGGCGGCCGAACTGCCTGAAACGCCTGAGCCTATGACTGCAATCGACAAGCGGCGGCCAGGTACATGATGCGAAGCATGGGAAAACGGGGCGTTCATGCTGCGTCCTTGATCTTGCTATACGCAGCAAGAGCGCGGTCGCGCGCCTTTGCATGATCCACGAGCGGATTCGGGTATGTCTCCCCGAGCGTCACCCCGGCGGCATCAAGGATGCTCCGAGGCGCCTCGAATGGCCGATGAACGAACTTTGCAGGCAGGTCTCGCAACTCTGGTACGAAGGTTTTGACGTAAGCGCCATCGGGATCGAATTTTTCGCCCTGCAGGACAGGATTGAATATCCGGAAGAAAGGCGACGCATCGGCGCCGCTGCCTGCCACCCACTGCCAGCTTGCCGCATTGGAGGCCGGATCCGCATCCACCAGCGTGTCACGGAACCAGGCTTCACCACGGCGCCAGTCGATCAGGAGATCCTTGATCAGGAAGGATGCCGCGATCATGCGGACCCGGTTGTGCATTGTGCCGTGCCGCCAGAGCTGGCGCATGCCCGCATCGACGATCGGATAGCCGGTTTGCCCTTTCGTCCAATGTTTGAACGCATCACCGGTTCCTGACCATGCGAAAGCATCATATTTCCGGTTGAGATTTTCCCTTGACAAATCCGGATTGTGGAAGAGCAGGTGATAAGAGAAATCGCGCCAGACCAGTTCCTTGCGAAACGTGACGACATCCTCGGTAGGAGTGTCCCTTAGATTGCGGGTGGCGTGCCAGATGCGGGCAGGGGATATTTCTCCCATGGCCAGATGTGGCGAGAGCCGCGATGTGCCATCAGTGGCCGGCAGATCGCGCCTGACTTTATAGCCTGACAAATCGTCGTCGACGAATTCCTCCAGCCGCTCGAGCGCCGCTTCTTCACCCGGTATCCAGACCTCTGAAAACGTCTGTGCCCAATCCGGCGCTGCCGGCAAAAGCGCCCAAGAGGCCAAAGTATCGCTGCCAGGCCATTTGGTTGGAGAAACCAGCGCGTCAGGGCGGTCAAGCGGCTGATCCGGTTCGCCGGATGCCTCAAGCGCCCGCCAGAACGGCGTATAGACCCGATAGGGCGTTCCCGAGCCCGTTTTCAACCGGCTGGGCTCGTGCAGAAGCTGGCCAGCAAAACTCTTGACGGTTGTTCCAGCCGAAGCCAACGTGTCTTTCAGCGGGCTATCGACGGCGATGCCATCCGGATCGTACCTGCGATTCCAGTGGACAGTCGACGCATCGGTCTCGGCTATCAGCTCGGACAGAACACTGTCCGGCTTGCCGCTGCGCAGGATCAACCGGCTTCCAAGGCCCTTGAGCGCCTTGTCCAGTCCCGTCAGCGAATGATGCAGCCACCAGGCCTGGGCTGCCCCAAGCGGCCCGGTGCCGAGCCGTGAAGGTTCACGGATATAAACAGGGATGATATCGCGCCCGGTTTGGGCAGCCGCATGCAGCGCATGATTGTCGTCCAGCCGCAGGTCCTTGCGAAACCAGATGATAATGGGTTTTTCGTGGGAAAGGCCGTTGTTTTTCATTTTAATCCGCGCATCACATCTTACGTCAGTGTGTACGCAGATACGGCTATGACGGATCAAAGGTTTCGCGGAGAAAGCTTTTTATTTCATCGTTTTGCGACGGAATGCCGGTGGCGAAATTTCAACCGCCACTTCTCTTCAGAAAGCGACGGCTGCAGCCATCAGCGGCGAGGGGAATTCAGCTCTTCTGGAAAGCCAGATGCGCACCGAGCCCAACCAGCATGGTGCCGCCAGCGCGCTGCATCAGGCGTTGCGCGGAGCTTGAGCGGCGCAGCTTGGTCATCACGGCACCGGCCAGAAACACGCAAACGATATCCGCAGACGAAAACATCATGTTGACGATCATTCCAAGGATCGTCAGTTGCAGCCACACCGGGAAAGCAGCTGACGCATCCACAAACTGCGGCAGGAAAGCCACGAAGAAGATCGCCGTCTTCGGATTAAGGACTTCGACGGTGACGCTTTCGAAGAAGGCGCGCCGGCCGGATTTCGGTTCGATGCCGGGCAGGGCGGAATCCCCCTCGACCTTGGCCCGAAACAGGGAAATGCCCAGCCAGACAAGATAGGCTGCACCGGCCAATTTGACGATCATGTACAGGGTCGGCACGGCGTGAAACAGGATCGATAGGCCAGCGGCCGCAGCAATGACGTGGACGTAACCGCCGAGGTGAATACCAAGCGCCGCCATCAGCCCGGACCAGCGGCCGCGAGCAATAGTCTGTGCAGCTGCATACAGCATGGCCGGGCCGGGAATGTAGGCAAAGACAGCCGTAGTAGCGATGAAAGCAACAAGAATCTCGATCGACGGCATAGTCTGCTCCTCTTCCCGGTCATGGTTGTAAGCCTGATCTATACACCATGTTTTTTAAGAAGTCGCGTGGCCGCCGTCTTTCGCTAGCCCCAGGTCAGCGGGTCTAGACGCAGGTAAAAATCGAGCCTTTCCCGGTCGGCAGGTGCGATCGCGTGGAGATCGAACAAACGATTTTGCGCGGTCTGCGCCTCTTCGGCGGTGCGCCAGGTTTCACGGGTATTGCCGGTCAGCAGCGCCAAGTCGACGTAGCGGTCCGCCATGCCCAACCGTCCGAGATCGATCATTCCCGTGCAGCGAAGCGTTTCCGGTTCGATCATGAAATTGGGCATGCAGGCATCGCCATGGCAAACGACGCGATCGAGGCTTTCCTGTGCAAGGCGTTCGGGCAACTCGGCCCGCACTCTGTCGAGCAAGACGTGCGGCGGTGTGTCCTGGTCGCCTGGATCGAGAAAATCCGGATTGACGCCGTCGCGTTCAACAACATCAACCGCCCGGTCGAACATGGTCTGAAGCCCGCGGTCAAACGGGCAATCTTTTACCGGAATAGCGTGGAGATCGCGCACGCGCGCCGCGATCGAAGGCCAAGCCTTGAGAAGGCTCGCTGCTTCGAGCTGGTCTGCGGGAATGCCCGGCACGGCGCTTGTCACGAGGCATGCGACGTCGTCCGACACCTGCCAATCGAGAACGGTCGGGGATCCGATCTTGAAGGGGGCAAGCCATGCAGTGCGCCGGCGCTCGTCATCCAGCAGCGCCACGCCGCTGCCGGTCGCCACTTTGGCATAGGCGCTACCATCGGCGCGCCGAAACAGCGCGTCACCCGATTCGCCGTGATGATAGGCAGTCCACTGGCTTCCGAGAGAAAAGCCCTTCAACTGGGCTGCACGGGATCGATAGTCAGTCACGCGCCATCCCCCCACGACTTGTTTGGCGAAGGCGATTTCACGCCTCAGCCCCACATAGATATTGCGAGCCGCGATTTCACCATCACCGGACAGAAAATGTCCAAGTTTTTACGCGAAATCTCGCTTGCCGGCGACGGCCGGCGAGGGGCGAGGTGAATGGCCGAGTTCGGCGAGAAATTCCTGAAGCTGCGATTCGACATAAGGCACGACCGGACCATTCGCCTCAAATCCCCACCAGAGCAGTGAGCCCTGCCATTGAGCAAGCATCAGCCGTGCGGTCACCTCCGGGCGGTTGGCATTCGTAAAACACGCGCTGAGGGCCCCGACCAGCGTTCGCCCCCAGGCTGCACCCCGAGCTCGCAGTTGGGGATCCCGAAAGTCCTCTCGCAACAAACGCAGGCCGTCGGCATAGACGGCAGCGCTGTCACCATAATTTCCCGACAGAGCGGCGAGCAAAGTAACGGCACCTTGCGGTGTCCTAGGGATTGCTTCGCACAGTTGGATCGTCTCGGCGTCCAGCTGGTCCCAGGCATGCAGCAACGCCTGACGCAGCATCGCTGCCTTGGTCGAAAAACGTTGCACCAGTGTTGAGCCGGACAGGCCGCTTGCCTTGGATACAGCGGCAAACGTCGCCGCCTCCGGTCCCTCTGCGTGGATCAGCGTCAGCACCAGATCAAGCAGGTGCTCGTCGGATAACGTGCGTGGCCGCGGCATTATTTTCCCCTTGCGTTCATTTTATTTATGAACGAACGTTCGGTTATTATCAATTCTAAACGAGGAGGACAATACCGTGGTAAGCAACCTGCAAGGGAAAATCGCACTTGTGGCCGGCGGGACGCGTGGTGCTGGCCGTGGCATCGCCGTGGAACTGGGGGCAGCGGGCGCAACCGTCTACGTGACCGGCCGCACGACACGAACCCGGCAATCGGACTATGGCCGCCCGGAAACGATCGAAGAAACCGCTGAACTTGTGACACAGGCTGGTGGTAAAGGCATTGCCGTGCGGGTGGATCATCTCATCCACGCCGAAGTCGAGGCGCTGATCGCCCGCGTCCGCCGCGACGAAAAGCGGCTCGATATCCTCGTCAACGATATCTGGGGCGGCGAGTATTTGACCGAATGGAACAAGCCGGTCTGGGAACACTCGCTTGAAAATGGCCTGAAACTCTTGCGGTTGGCGATCGATACCCATCTGGTCACCGCCCATTACGCATTGCCATTGATGATCGAGAATCCTGGTGGCTTGCTGGTCGAGATGACCGATGGCACGGCGCAATACAATGCCACCCACTACCGGCTCAGCCCGTTCTACGATCTCGCCAAGACCAGTGTCATTCGCATGGCGTGGGCACACGCGCAGGATCTGGCGCCGCATGCAGCGACATCGGTGGCAATCTCTCCAGGCTGGATGCGTTCTGAAATGATGCTCGACATCTTTGGTGTGCGCGAGGAAAACTGGGTGGAGGCGATAAAGGCCCAGCCGCATTTCGTGATTTCCGAAACCCCACGCTTTACCGGCCGCGCCGTTTCATCCCTGGCTGCGGATCCGGAGCGGGGACGCCTCAACGGGCAATCGACCTCAAGCGGCGATCTCGCCAAGATTTACGGCTTTACCGATCTCGACGGATCGCGGCCGGACTGCTGGCGCTACATGACCGAGGTGCAGGATGCCGGAAAACCGGCGGACGCGAGCGGTTACCGGTAGAACATGAAGGCGGGCGCAGAGGGTACGCCAGAAACCAAAAAGGCCTTGCTTTTTCAGCAAGGCCTTTGGAAATTGGCTCCCCGGGCCGGATTCGAACCGGCGACCTGTCGATTAACAGTCGAATGCTCTACCGCTGAGCTACCAGGGATAATCTGCGGCGGTGTGTGCTGCAGAAGTGAGGCTGCTAATACAAATGCTTTTCCGATTTGCCAAGCGGTTTTTCAAAAAAAATGCACAATCTTGTCTGATTGTGGACAACTCCCCATGTGAGAGTTGAAAGCGCTCCGTTGATTTGCCGGGGATAAACCCGCAGGATTGCAGCGTTCGCAGGCGATGGCGGGTGGCCGGACATTTGGCAGGTGGAATTTGATGGCAGAACAGCGGAAAACAAAAAAATTCGGCATCGATGCCCGCGCCCACGAACTCATCATCGGCACGTGGCGTATGCGGCTGCCGCAATCGCGCCTTTTGCGCATTTCCATCGGTGCCGCGCTGATCTTTGGCGGTATTTTGGGTTTTCTCCCGGTTCTCGGTTTCTGGATGATTCCCCTTGGTCTTCTCGTCCTGTCGCACGACCTTGCCTTCGTCCGGCGAAAGAGGCGGCGGCTTTCGGTCTGGTGGGCGCGCAAATGGCCTGCTTCCAGCTAGGAAGCTGGACGTAAGCCCTTCTCCCGATTCGGCAGAGGCTTGCGCCGGATCCGATCCGCTTATCCGCCTGAGCCTGTCTGTGGCGTCGGGTCCTTGTCCGCAGGTGCCATTTGCGCCGGATCGACCGGAGTTTCCTGCGTGGCCGGAGCGCCATTGTTCGGGGCAGGCAGCTTTTCCTCAACCTTGGTCGCAGCGTCGTTGTCTGTGCTTTCGCCAAACACTTCCGCACCGGCCCAGGCGAGCATTGCAAGGACCACGCCGCAGATGAGTACCATCAGCACCGGCCGGCCCAAAAAGCCTTGACGGGCCTGCACGCCGCTCAATTCCACGGTTTTCTGCATATCGGCATCGGAAGCGCGCTCATCGGTGTATTTCGCCATCAAAGCCTCCTCGGACGGCATCCGGAGCAGGCCGTCCATCGCATTGTTTCGAGATAAACCGAAACGGTACCGGCGGCGCAAAGGTTCCAACAGATAGCTTCCCGCGATGAATGGCAGGCGGAATGCTGAGTGGAAAGGAGCCGCTATGCAGCACGATTTTCTGTTGCGTTGAAAACACTCACGAATTTTAGGGACTTGCGGAACACATATGGAACAGATAGTGTTCGTTCTTGATTTGTTTCTAGATTCTGGAGTGATCGTTCATGCTGACCCGCAAGCAACAGGAACTGCTTCTGTTCATTCACGAAAGAATGAAGGAATCGGGCGTACCGCCATCGTTCGACGAGATGAAGGATGCACTGGATCTTGCGTCGAAATCCGGCATTCATCGGCTGATTACAGCGCTTGAGGAGCGAGGCTTCATCCGGCGTCTGCCCAACCGGGCGAGGGCGCTGGAAGTGATCAAGTTACCAGAAGCCTATACCACGAGCCTTCAGCCAAAGCGCGGCTTTTCACCGAGCGTCATCCAGGGCAGTCTTGGTACACAACCGGCACCTGCCGCACCCGTCAAGGCCGCCGCAAACAACGATACCGTCTCCATACCTGTCATGGGCAGGATCGCCGCCGGCGTACCGATCTCCGCGATTCAGAACAATACGCATGATATTTCCGTGCCGCTCGAGATGGTTGGGACCGGTGAGCACTACGCACTTGAAGTGCGCGGTGATTCGATGATCGAGGCGGGCATTCTCGACGGCGACACGGTCATCATCCGCAATACGAACAGTGCCAGCCCCGGTGAAATCATCGTCGCCCTGGTTGATGACGAGGAAGCGACATTGAAGCGGTTTCGCCGCAAAGGCGCCTCGATCGCGCTGGAAGCCGCCAACCCTGCATATGAGACGCGGATTTTTGGACCGGACCGGGTCAAGATACAGGGAAAACTCGTCGGGCTGATCCGCCGTTATCATTGATCTGATATCACTTCAGCTATGGCAGCTTAAAGGAGTGGGGAAGATTGCGTGATTTGTAGACATGGCTGCAAACCTGTCACCGTCCGGCGCGACGATAGTTTTGCCCCCTGAAAGATAATGCCTTAGCGACCTCATGAACCGACCGGAGCACTCTAAATCATGAGTAGCGGCGGAAATAAGGGACATGATTTTTCCTTCAATACGCCCGATTAACGGGCTGTAAGCCTATGAATTTTCAATGCGGCTTGCGCATCGGCAAATGTTGCCGTTCCCCTATCGCACCCTATTTTTGGAACCTATTTAGTAGGATTTCGTTGACCTATCGGCTCTATTCGTGGACGGAACCCAGGAGGCCAATGTGAGAACCGTTTTTACAAAAGTTTTGGTCGTGGCATTGATGGCCACAGTCATTTCGACTGTTCAGGCACCAGCATCGTTGGCCCAATCCTTGGACATATACATCGGACGCGACAGTCCCGCAGTTGAATACAGAGACCGGCGATACAATAATGAGTATCGTCCGCGCAGCAATTGCAGTGAACGGCAGGCAATCCGCCGTGCCTATCAGTACGGAATGCGTGATCCCGGCATCCGCTCGATAAACCGGCGCCTTGTTGTCGTTGACGGCATTGGACGCCGTGGCGAATACACTGTCTTGAAACTTGCAAACCGCCAGGGTTGCCCGCGCGTCAATTGAGACGTGGACAGATAATGCGGATCGCTCCAGCCAAGAGCTGAACGATTGGCATCGTTAGGGAAAAGGGCCGGCTGCTGCAACGGCCCGCGTTGGCAAGGCGTTAGAAACAGTGCCGTTTCGCTAAGGGCTTTGGCGCTTCATCAATCGAACAGCCGACGGCAGCACTTGCGCACCAATTCACGAATCCGTCGCCCGTCACCTTCGTGAGAATGCGCCCGGCAACAGGGCAGGGACGTGGCGCTTTGACCGGGACGCCGCAATCTCGTTTTCGGCTCCTCGCACACCGGCTTGTTCATCCCCAAAGCTGTGGAAGAAGGGTTCGGAAACGGCATCTCAGAAATGACCAAGAACGTTTTTCAGAAATACCCTCTTGCGATTTGTCTAGGATCATTCTAAACCGCCGCCACAGTTCGACTATTTGAACTGGTGAGGCCTCGTGGCGGAGTGGTGACGCAGAGGACTGCAAATCCTTGCACCCCGGTTCAATTCCGGGCGAGGCCTCCAAACCTTTCTTGCTCCACCAGTAAGACCTTGAAATCAATCGAAAATATAGCGGGTGTGGCAGTCGGTTCCTATTTCACCCCTCCGTCCCGTCCTTGCTTTCGAGCAATTTCGTGCCCATCCCATCACAGTTGATCTTCGATACGGCCTGTCTGGCCAGCCGCGCATGGTCTGCGTTGCGCGTGTAGATCTTGGATGTCTTCCCGTCCTTCCAGCCGAACATCGCTTCCAGCATATAGTCGGTGGCTTCGTTGTGCGCCTGATCAGTTGCCAGCCCCTTGCCTGGCTGAACCATGCGGACACTCTGTTTCCAAGTCCCTTCACTGTGAAAGCTTTGTCGAACTCAGTCCGCACATTGGTGAGCCCGGTGACAGGGTGCAACTCCATCACGGCTTCAAGGATCGGGTGAATGGCAATCTCGATATCCACCGGCGTCCGGTTGCGGTTCTTGAATAGCCGCAGCTTGAGAATATCGCCACACCGATGCTGCGGGCCGATAACAGCCAAGTCCGATACGCGAAAGCCGGTCTGCATTAACAGCGACAGCGCCAGTACGGCTTTCGACTTCTGGCCGTGGTGATCGATGAACTTGCCGATCTCGTCGGGCGCGATGGTGTGGTGCCCGTCGCTATAGGCGCGGAATGGTTCAACGAGCCGAGCGATGTTCGGCACCACGGGCTTGCCATCCTTCTTCGTGTCGAAGACACGGCGCATCGTCAGCCACAAAGGGCACCTCTTTCTTGCGATCCCGCAGGACCTCTAAATTTTCCACATCCATTTTTGACACCGGCATGTCGGCAAATAGCCTGCCGTCTTTTTCGCTCAACGGTTCCAGCCACATCGCCTCCATGATATTCCGCCGGCGATCCTGCGTGGACTTGTCGAGCGTGGTGAAAGCGTTGCTGCACATGTATTCCACGCAGAGCCGGAAGCTGTTTGGCTTCACGATGAAGGACAGAGCTTTCGGAATATCGACACGCGCCATCACGGGCTGGGCGGTCTTGCAGGCCTTCCAGTATTCAATGGAAAATTGCTCGCTCTGAATATCATCCGGAAGTCGGCATATCCGCTTTCCATCGATGCGCAGGTAATAGCGCATCGTGCCGTGACGGCTCTTGTTCTTCTCCACATAGCAGATCGATATTGGCCACGTCCGTCATGCAGACGCCCGCCAGTCTTCACCGTCGTCAGCGTCTTCCCCTCGCTTCGCTTCACCGGACGGACGCGTGCATCGTGAAACGGTTCCCACTGATGGTAGGTTACGCCTTCGTGCGCGATCCCCACAGCTTCTATACGCTTTCCGACTGCGACGGAGTTTCGGCTATCCTTGGTGTGGCCGGTTGCCCGCTGCGCATCCTAGCTACAGACATCGAGAACATCCGCGCCGCCGAGGCGGCCGAACTGGAATCAATGGAACGGCGACCGGCCCGCCGGATCGAAAAGGAAAACCAGGCTGGCCCTAAACTCACCCGGAAAGAAGCTCGCGACGTTTTCCCGAAAAACCACCGCGTCGTCGTCAATGGCGGCTTCCTAAAGGGTATGGGCGGATATGTTGTGGACGCCACCGGCCGCAACACCATAAAAGCGATGATTGAGACGCTGAACGGCTTGGTACCCGTATAGCTTGATATTTCTGAATTTTCCGAAGCAGTGTAATATTTCAAGCCATAAGGTGATTTTATGGCTGATCTGTTGCGGTATCACCGGGCCTCTGATCGGTTTTTCACCGCCAATCGCTCAAAAAGAACGCTGCCAATTTTTCAGTTTGTCGGAGTAGAGCAGCCCGGTAGCTTGCCAGCCTCATAAGCTGGATGTCGCAGGTTCAAATCCTGTGTCCGCAACCATATCCGAGGGGAAGCTGACGAGCCCCGCACTAAAGCAAGCTGCTGGATACGCACCCAGCACCGTCAGCCAAGCTGGGGGGGTAGCCCGGCAGATAGCTTGGAGTTTGCAATCCAGTTAGGATTTCTGGTGTAAGCGATACGGCAACATCCCAATTGGAGTTTGCCATGTCTGAGCCCGCCACATCATCGCCCATGATGATTCGCCTGGCGAATGTGATTTGCTGGGGCTTTACTGCTCTCGCCATCCTTTCAGCCGCTATCGGGGCGCTTGGCCTTGTGCTGGGCAACGGCTCAGGGGACTTGGAAAAGGTTGTTGTGTTCTTCGTTATCGCCGCTGCGCTTTATGGAATAGGCCGCGGCGTCAGATATGTGATTGCGGCTAGGTAGGTCATAAGAGGCGGCGGGTTAAATCAGGCGCACATCTCGCCACGGGTTGACGGATACTGCCCGAAACCACCGAGAATGCCGTGACGGGGTAACCGTCGATACCCTCAGTGTCGGTTAAGCGTGCCGGGAAAGTCCTCGTGAGACGGCTGGTCTTCTTCGGGTCCAACTAGGGCAACCATTTATCCCGCTATCCAAGGGTAGCGACTCGTCCAAAAGGACTACCTTTACGGCAACCGTGCATTGTCTGTTCGTAAACCGTTCATGCTTGATTTAGAGATCACGGTTTTCGTTCTGTCAACCGAATGGGAGCGCTGACGCCTCCAGTGCCAGCAAGATTCATTGGGGGGCAGGCTAGTATCCGGAACTACCGCCACCGCTGTTGCCGCCGCCATGGTCGTTGCCACTGTAGGAAGGGCGATTATCGTAGTTTGGCCTAGTCTGACACGCCGAAATCGTCAAAGTCGCAAGCGCAATAGCGATCGCTGTCACCGTATATTTGAGTTTCATGATTTTCTCCTTTAATGGAGCGCAAGGCCAGCCAGTCCGTGTGCCCGCCAGTGATTGTCTTCCTGATGTCGACCAAAGGCAAGCGACGAGGGCGACAGACAGTCGAGCGCACTCAATGAAATCCGGGCGCCGCACCTCTGGCAACCTTAATTGATCATTTACCTTTCGCCGCCGTATTCTGAAACTATCGAGAGCCTCTACCGTTTCCCCTCTTCACATTTGGGGGACGCATGGAAATCGATCGAATTGAATGGCTCCGGGAAGCTCGTCAGCCACATAGCTACCGGCGCATGTACGGTCTCGTCATGATGATACTGGCCAGCTCATCCGTTACCGCCGCAGAAAAGCGGATGGCCCAGTACATAAGCCGATTGCTCAAGGATGTAATGGAGTTGGCGGTTGCCAGTGCGCCGGCCCTATCTAGGGTGCGAATCGGTTTTGCGCATTTAACGGAAATGGTCGTAGAAGCCGCGTGCAGTAACGCCGCCGGTGAGAGGGCGTAGCTCTACACCAAAAGGATTAGCTTTACGGACTAGTTCGACAGCCGTGCATTGTCCGTTCGTAAACCGTTCATGCTTGGTTTAGCGATCACGTATTTTAGCTGCATCAAGAGAACGACCCGCATTCCCATGCCTTTATTGATGGCGGAGTTTTTGCATTTGGGGGGGCGACACCAATTACTTCGTCGGCCTCACGAGCGACACGACGCGGGGCTTGGAAGGAGCATCCAACCACTCGATCCACTTGTCTCGCTCCTCGATCGTGTCGAAGAAACGCCAGCGTTTGAATTCTTCTTCAGTGGATTCCAACATCTCGCCGATTGAGGCCAGTTCCAAAGGCAGCGGCACCTCGTTTCCGTCGAAACGGATGAAGTAGACGCCCTCCGCAGCGAGGCGAATGACCTGGCCTGTGCCATAGCTTCCATCGGAGTCATCAACCGTGAAGTACATGCCGGTCAGAGTGTCGAATACAGTTTTGCTCATAGCTTTCAATGCCAGTCCATAGAAATGCTCGGCCTTCGAAATTCGCTCAAGCACCCGTCAAAGGCAATAGATCAATGTGGGAACTTAACCCCCGCAGTCCTGAAATGGAGAGCCGGGTGTTTAAGTCCGGCTCATTAGTTTCCCTACTTCTGCACGGCCACCGCCAACAACTTCCATCGTATCGGCGCTGGCGGGTTGTGTTGGTGATGATTCTGAGGTGGTAGAGGATTGCCTTTGTTGGCAGCAATCTCGTCCCCGCAGTGAACGCACCCATAAATCGCTGAGTCAGGGGATATCCAACCGGGCGACCGTTCCTCGTGGAAGTTTTGGTGGTCTATCTGCTGAAAGTACTTGGGGTCATTATAAAGCATGCATCTATCCCTTTCTGGTTGCATCAGAATGGAACGATGAACGACCCTGAGTTGCAATAGCGATCCCGGCGAGTGTCAGTATCAGCCAAGATAATCGCCACTTATCCACGTTGTTCACAGTGATAGCGACCAAACACAAATAAACACGTCTATAAGTATCATAGGTTGAATGGTGGGTGAATGAACTCCCAGCGCCCATATCCCCCGGAAACTATGTTTGGCCTCGACGGTTTCAAATCGTTCGCTCCGGCGCCTGACGTCAGCGAGTGGGTAGAGGCGACATTCTTTGACCCGTCGTCACCTGTTGCCAATCCAGAGCACGAGCATCTTGCTAATGCCCATATCGGCTACCTCTGGACCGTGGTTGAGAACAACCGCAAGGGCAAGCGGGTGATAGGCCAGTGCGAGACCGGATCACCTCAGGGCGCGATGGGCAAGTGGTCCAAGGCCCGAGCAGAGCAACAGGTCGTCGAGTGGTTCGGCTCCGTTCCGGACTTCATCATCACGCTTGATGCTGAATACTGCCAGGAGTGCGGCGATGCCGAGTTCATGGCGCTGGTCGAGCATGAGCTTTACCACGCCGCCCAGGACGTCGATGCTTTCGGCGCTCCCAAGTTCAACAAGATGACAGGCCAGCCGGTGTTCACGATTAGAGGACACGACGTAGAGCAGTTCGTCGGCGTTGTCCGTCGGTATGGGGCAGATGCCGCTGGCGTTCGTGCTATGGTGGATGCAGCCAACCGGCCGCCCGAGATTGCCCGCGCTCATATCGAGCATTCATGCGGGACATGCCTGCTTCGGGTGGCCTAGGCGAATCCATTGCGCAGTTGGTCGAGCCACGCCTGATAGTCCACGTGGTCGTGGAGAAATTCGCGGTCGCCTCCATACAGGTCGGCACCACTCATCTGCATGAGGGCATCCCAAACCGCTCGGTCGTCAATCCTGACGTCAACGATTGGGTCGTGATCAGCAAGTACCCAACGATTTGCCCAATCAGAAGCTTCGGCAGGGGAACACGCTCCGTTGATCAAGTCCGTCAGCTTCGACAAAACCTCATGCCGTTCCGGCAGCTCGATGATTTCCGATCGGCTCTTCATTGGTACTCCACCGGCGGCCACAAATGGCTTGCCCACCTTGACCGGACTTTGACACAGCTATGGCAAAAGCAAAACTCTCCGATGAGGTCAAGACCTACATCGTGCAGGCGCTGGCGTGCTTTGATAGCCCGTCGATCGTGTCGACAGCAGTCAAGAAGGAGTTTGGCGTCGAGGCCAGCCGTCAGCTGGTCGAAAGCCACGATCCGAATAAGAAAGCGGCTTCCGGTCTGGCGCCTAAGTGGCGAGCCTTGTTCGAAGAGACCCGGAAGACCTTCCTCGAAGACACGGCGTCCATCGCCATCAGCCATCGGGCCGTTCGTCTCCGCGCATTGCAGCGCATGGCAGACAAGGCTGAGAACAGCGGTAACATGGTGCTCGCGTCGTCGCTTCTTAAGCAGGCTGCAGAGGAAGTAGGCGGAAGCTACACGAACCGCCGCGAACTGACAGGGAAGGACGGAAAGGATTTGCCGGTGCCAGTGTCGCCGGTGACGATCTTCCAGTTGCCCGACAATGGCAGGAACTGAGAAGGGCGCGGCAGCCCAGACAATCATCCGGCCGCAACCGGGGCCACAGATGGCCTTTCTGGCGTCAGCGGCCGATATTGCGATCTATGGTGGTTCGGCCGGCGGCGGCAAGACGTGGGCACTACTCATGGAACCGCTGCGCCATGTGGCCAATTCGCAGTTCGGCGCCGTGTTCTTCCGGCGATCCACAGTGCAAGTTCGAAACGAGGGTGGCCTTTGGGATGAGAGCGAGAAGCTCTACCCCGCAATCGGCGCGGCTCCGAAAGAGCATGTGCTGCAGTGGAACTTCCCATCCGGAGCATCGGTCTCGTTCGCTCACCTCGAGCATGACAAGACCGTCCTAAACTGGCAGGGCTCGCAGATCCCGCTCATCTGCTTCGACGAGCTGACGCATTTCAGCGCCAAGCAGTTCTGGTACATGGTTTCGCGTAACCGCTCGATGAGTGGGGTGAAGCCCTACATCAGGGCGACATGCAACCCAGATGCGGACAGCTGGGTCGCCGAGTTCATCGCCTGGTGGATCGATCAGGATACGGGCCTACCAATCCCGTCGCGTGCCGGCGTGCTTCGCTGGTTCGTCCGTATCGGTGACGCCATCATCTGGGGGAGCACCCGGAGGAGCTTGCCCACTACACCGCGCCGAATGAGGACGGCATTGAAGCGCCGATCCCGCCAAAGTCGGTAACGTTCATCCCGGCCAAGCTCAGCGACAACCGCGCGCTTATGGCGGCAGACCCAAGCTACCTTGCCAGCCTCATGGCGCTGCCCACGGTCGAGCGGGAACGACTCCTTGGCGGCAACTGGAAAATTCGGCCCGCTGCTGGCCTGCTGTTCCAGCGCGGATGGTGCCGGGTTGTCGATACGGTGCCAGCTGGTGTCCGGTGGATGCGCGGGTGGGACTTGGCTTCTACGCCGAAAATCGAAGGGAATGATCCGGACGCAACGGCCGGCACGAAGATCGGCAAGTTGCCGGACGGCAGTTATATCGTTGGCCATCACGTCACGGACTTCCTGTCGCCGTCCGGCGTCGAGCGGCTGATAAAGAATACGGCCGACGCCGACGGGATCGAAACGCAGATATCGCTGCCACAGGACCCGGGGCAGGCAGGCAAGTCGCAGGTCACCAACCTGACGAAGATGCTTTCCGGCTTTAATGTACGAGCAACTCCGGAATCAGGAGACAAGATCACGCGGTTCAGCCCGTTCTCCGCTCAGGCGGAAGCGGGGAACGTGGTGATCTTGCGCGCTCCCTGGAACAACGCGTGGTTCGCGGCACTAGAAGTGCTTTCCGGAAGCCAAGCATGACGACGACGCTGACAGCACGAGCCGCGCATTCAACGCGCTGCTGAATGCGAGCACCTACAGGCGGAGCGCCGCTTGTTGAAGTTCGAGGTGCCTGGCATCTTCCGTCTCGGCGGCGTCGAAATCCGCCGCCCGGGTGCCGTTCGCTATCTGGATGGGATCTGATCATGGTCAAACTCGAAAACACCCGGCCGGGCGGCTTTGGCATCCCCGGCGGCCCGGTCATTGCCGGGAAGTCCTCGCTCGATGTTGAGCAGGCCGATTGGGATACCGTGAGGGATCATCCCGTCGTCGTTGCTTGGATCAACGCCGAACATCTCATCGTGACCGGCGTTGAAGACGACGATCCGAAGCTCTCGGAGCGGGACGATCTCAAGAAGCAGGCAGCCGAACTTGGGTTGGAATATCCGAAGAACATCAGCACTGAGAAGCTGAAAGAACTGATCGACGCAAAGCTGGCCTGAAAGAAGAGGGCTCGCTTGAAAGAGAAGGTTGGCGAGCCCTCAAGTCCCGGCAGTACTCAAAACTCATCTGCCGGTAGTTCCATGCCCGAGAACTTTGCCTTTCAATGATTTGTAATTACCTAATATACAGTGCAAGGATGAGACATGGCTGGATATGGCGACAATGCAGGCCTTACCGCCTATGCCGAGGCTGCCGGCTATGTCATTCCCGATGGCACCCAAGAGGCAGACATCACGGCGGCCTGTCAGCGCGGTTCGCTGGTGATCGATCGGTATGAGCGGTTCTTCTCTGGCACGCGCACCGGTGGGTACGAGCAGGAACGGGCATGGGGAAGGACAGGAGCTTCCACCTTTTATGGCGAAGCGATCCCGACCGGTGAAATCCCGGTTGCCATAGTCAACGCCAGCTATGAGGCGGCTTTCCTCGAATTGACCAACCCGGGCAGCCTGTCGCCGGTTGTGACCGGATCCGCAACGGTGAAGCGCGAGAAGATCGGGCAGCTTGAGGTCGAGTATTCGGTATCTTCGTCGACGAACATTGCCGATCTCGTCGCCATGGCAACGCCGGTCGTCACCACCATCGAGGGGCTGCTCTGGCCGTTCCTCATCCCGATCCTGCCGGGGATGCTGGTGGTCTGATGACCGCTTTACGTTGCAGGCACACACTCAAGCCCGGCCTCGGGACGGTTGTCTGAGTTGAGCCCTACCTTAATCAGCAGTTTTTTGTTTTCCTGCTCCAAGCAAACGACAGCCGGAACAAGTATCATCGTAACGCCCGCGATAACAAGCCAACCGATAATGGGTAGAGGGTCATCGGTAACTGTGATTGCCCCAGATGCAGCACCATCCACCTTGTAAAAGCTCTTTGTAATTCTCGTTTGCAAAGTATTGAATTCATAGGAATGGAGCTGGGTGAGCGACGCACCATTTACTGTCAGGCCTTGTTTCGGGACCTCTATTCCTCCTTCAGGGATCCGAGCTTCCACCTCCATGGTGCGCCCTGAACCAACCATATACCCGTGAACGACATAGGTTCCGTCTTGCGCCTTATCGATTTCACTGGAGTAGAGCGACCCCGTGACAATCTGATTATTCGACAAGGTACTTGCTTCAACCGTCGCAAATTGCTCCCCGGCCATAGCAAGCGTGGGCTGGAGAACAAGCACTATAGCAGTGAGTACAGAAGTCGACAGTTTCATCGTTCCCTCCCTGGTTACGGAGAGCATACCACAGTGCAGCCAATCGTTGCTGCTATATTTTAGCCCAACCTAATACTACCGGAGAGGTACGCGATGAAATTCAACTATTCGAAAGCGCGAGACACAGCAGCTCGGCTCATCGAAAAGTTTGGCCTGCAAGGCACCGTGACGCGCATTGTCCCACCAGACCAGGTGAACGGCGGCGATCCGTTGGAAACAGCGTATCCGGCCACGCTGGTGCCGATGGCATACGAAGCCAGAAACATCGACGGGACACTGATCAAGACCGGCGACGTGCAAATCTACATCTCAGCGGTTGGGCTAGCGATCACGCCCCAGGTTGACGACATCGCGACGGTCGGGGGCAAAGGTTACCAGATCGTGAACATCGATCCCTACAATTTCGACGGCGTGACCAACGTCCTCTTCGTTGCTCAGGGTCGAATATAATTTCCAGCAAACACTCGCGTAATGCGGGAAATTGCGTATCTATTGGTCCATCCATCAAATTTGGTGCGGGGGCGCAATGGAAAACAATGGTGCAGATGACAAGGGCCTGACTGCAAAGGCCAGCGTAAAGGAACGTATTAAGGCCACATGGAACGGCACTGCGAATGTTTGCGGTGTTTTAGCATTGATAATTTCCGTTTCCTGGACGTTTCCAAGTGAACTATGGCGTGCATATTTCAGCAGTCAGTTAGAAATGGAAGAGGGCCTAAAAGTTGCCATAGGCGAAATGACACGTGTTTATAAGGAGTTCGCGCAGTCTCAATCGTCCATTGGCGGCCAATCGGGCATCATGATGACGACAATCAGCCAGGTACAAATTAGTTATCAGCTCGATAAGATTGGCCGATATCCTGACTATGTGCTTAATGGGTCTAGTTATCTTGAGAATTTAACATTGGCTCAAATGGCTACTGTGATTGGTAAATTTGACGATGGTCAGAGATTTTATAAGTCAGCTCTTGTCGCTGCGGACAGAGAGAACCTTGAGCCTCAAGAGGTTTACATCGGATTAGCCGCTAATACATTGGGGCGGGATGGAATTACTGGAATTTTGAAAGCTCGTGAGCATTACAGGAATGCTCTTACCGTGGCATGGAAGAGATATAATACGGGTCGCGCGGATTATGCATTGGCTCCGCTCGGAGTACTGCTAGAAATTTCATTGGCTGAACTTAAGTACGGATCTTGGGATTGCGGCAACACCGTTTCAGGATTTGTCGAGCAGCAACTATCTCGTCCGGAAATGCTTGCCGTACCTGCCCTCCAAAACTATCTCGCTGTGTATCGTGCTACAAAGGCAGCCACCGTAAAAACAAGTGGGCGGCCCGAGATTGTGTGCAATTACCTGCTTCCAGCGTAGTTGGAATACCGAAGTTGAAACCTACAAACGGCTCGCTTCGGCGGGCTTTTTTTTCATGACAGGTAGGGAATTATGACCTTTGACAAGCTTCTTGCCCAGTATGAGCCAAAGGTTGCCGCAGCGTTTCGCGAAGCCATCGAGACGACCAAATCCTCCATCGTGCTCAAGGCGATCGCAGACCGATTGGAGCGCGGCGATATTGCCAGCACGGTGGCTGCCCTACAGTTTGAGCCAGAGGCTTTCGCGGCGTTGGAACTGTCCCTTCGAGAAGCGTTCAACGCCGGCGGCATCAACATGGCGCAGAGCCTGCCTTTCTTGATCTCACCGGACGGAATGCGGGTACTCTTCCAGTTCGGAGTGCGAAACTCAGAAGCCGAGCGACTTATCCGCGAGCAATCGGCTACTCTGGTCTCCAATATTACTGATGATCAACGGGAGGCCCTTCGCATGGGCTTCGAGGCGGGGCTGTCCAAGGGCCAGAACCCAACGAAAACGGCATTGGACGTTGTCGGCACGCTCAACCGGATCACCGGTAGACGGGAAGGCGGCTATATCGGCCTTACGAGCCGACAGGTGGAATTCATCGCCAGAGCAAAGGAAAACCTCTTGTCCGGCGATCCGGTGGCCATGAGCAAGTACGTTGACCTTAAAGCGGTTCGACCGAACTGTGGCCAGAGCCATTCGTGAGGGGAAGCTGTCGACGCGGAAATTGCGCGCAAGATCGTCATGCGCCTGTCCGACAAAAACCTGTTGCTCCGCGGCGAGATGATCAGGCTTGAGGAAACGCGCACCGCCCTATTTTCCGTGCGCGACAACGCGATCCGACAACAGATCGAGGCGGGGAAGATCACCGCTCAAGATGTGACAAAGAAGTGGAAGCATTCGGGCTCTGAACACCCACGTATGCAGCATGTTCAGATGGCCACACAGAATGCCGTACCGCTCGACATCCCATTCGTAGCACCAGACGGAACGATGCTGATGTATCCTCACGATCCGAAGGCGCCGGCAAGGCACAAGATCGGCTGCAAGTGCCGGGTTGGAATACGACATCGACTATATTGCGGCTGGCCTGCGCCGTTATCGGGCACGAGCTGCCTAATGGCTGCGCTGTCATTTGCAGCCGCCGTTGCCAACTTCGCGGGAAAGTTACCGGAAGCCATCGAGGCCGTGCGGAACCAGAACGCCGCCGATGTGGGTGAAGGAAATGCAGCCCCTCGACATCGAAGGTGGACGGATGCCGTTCGCGGCAGGTTTTTTGCAGCAATCGCTGATGGCCTCGACGGCAACAATGCCGAGCATCCATTCTGGTGCCAAGCCGGTCGAGGGCCGAACCTATAAGTTCGATTTCGGGATCATCGAGGCGGTCATTGCGGGTGCCTCGTTAGAAGACGACCTGTATTTCGGCTACACGGCCGCTTACGCAGGCCATCAAGAGTACGGGGCGAAGCCTATGCTCATCCCAACCTGAGTGATGGCCAGCTGTTCCTTCAGAAACTTGATATCTGCCAGCAAGGCTCCGGTGGCACGCACGTCACCATGGTGGAAGGCGAGGGCGGCGGCAATATCGTCAACTTGGCCAGGATATTGGATATCGTGCGCTGCGGCGCTGATGGTAGGCATAGCTTTCCCTCTTCCACAGTGCCCGAGCAATGGATCAAACGTGCATGGATTTTCAGATCGGCGTTCCGCATCCGACGCAAGAGTTCTCATTATGTTCTCAACATAAAGAGAGTCAACCCCATCCGAAAAGTTGTACGGTTTGCATGGCTAGGGAAACCAGAATCGCAGCTAGGGCGGCGATCATAAGGATGATGACAGCGCAAGGCCTACATAGTCCGTCATGTCTCTCTCACCACTCCCGCGATTGCTGGGTTCGTAGGCGCCGGTTCAAACGAGAACAAACCATTGCGTGTCGCAACGAAAAACGTTGCAACCTGTTCGCCCTTGCGTAGATACTAGATGCTAATATCCAGAAGGAGGGGGAGCCATGCGTACATTTACAGTCCTTGTAACCGCAGTATCAGTCGTTCTGCTTGCTTCACCAACATTCGCATCGCAAGACTGTCAATACAAAAAACTGCATCCAACACCAGCTTCCGACGGGACGATAATTTCTAAACTACTGAAGCCTTTGCCCATCGATACTCGATGGGATGATCTGCCGAAGCAAACGCAATCTCAACTTTCAGTACTTGCTGAAACCCGACTATCGCACTTTAGTTCCGAATGGGACGCAAGTGCTTGGCCTCGAAAGAAAAAAACCTGCTGCGATGCCCTACGGCTGCGATGAACTTGAACATCAATCGCTTTCTGGCCAGATTCACCTCCGCGGCGGGTGCTTCAAACCCGCTCTCAACGATAAAAAATCAGGACCTCGGGCAAGCTTTGAAAAAAGCATACCTCGCAGAGTATGCCGCGAAGCGAGCGACACTACGATACCCCCGCGGCGCAGTTGAGAACCTTGACTGGGACGGTACGTCACCTTTTGGCTCAATTAGACTTCCCGAGAGAAAGTCCTACGCGGACATTAAAGATTATTCCCTCAAAGTTGCAGATGAATTGCGAGGCTTGGCAAATGACGATCTCAGTCCCACTGAGATTCATTTCAGAGAAGAAGCTCTTTACAAAATGCGCGCCTATTCAGCAGGCGCATTTACTGGGGATAGCTGGGGAGGGGCTGACAATGACAGCGCCTGCCAATTGATGATCCGGAACTATGATATTCTCGGAGGGTATCAGCTAGAGCAAAAGCGTCCAGAGATATACCAGAATGATGATGAGGTATTACTAGATGCGAACGCAATATTTCTAAACAACATGCCGCTCAAATGGCAAGATGTCGGTACATGGAACTCAGCAAAAAAATATTGCAATGTGACGAACCCTTCATTTGTTGCAAAGTTGGTGGGAGACCCTGCAGTCAACGACACCGCTAAAGCTATGATATTATTTAAAAATTGGTGGATAGAACGAATAGAGGCATCACCGGACTCAAAAAAGAAATGCACAATTTATACAGAGGGTGATCGCGAGCTGGTTTGGACAGCATTTTCGGCCGATCAGCAATTTAACAATGATCAAAGCTCGTCATTGGAATCTTATAATGAGAAAGTTGGCGAATACATCGCGGATCGAACCCTTCAGTTTCGCGACTCCGCCTCCACCGCCCTGGATCTCGTCTTTCCCGATCCTGCAGATTTCAGCTTGCAAGATCGGCAGACAATAAAGGAGGCGCTGCGGCAATCGTCAGCTTTCGGTGCCTACAAGGATATAATCCCAGCGATGCTCGAAGTTATTGACGCAAACTCCGGTAAATCATTGCGGGATAAATGGGATGCTGCGTGGAGGGAGGATGTCGTTGAGATCGGCGGCTATCAACCCGACGAGCAAATTCGCAAAGAAGATATCGATAAAATAAACGACATGTTCGAAAAGACAAAGGATTGGGTGGCCAAAAACTATAACTATTATCCTAATAATCCAAAAAATTTTTACCATGGAATAAGTATTAAAGTTACAACTTCGTCCAACTCTACCACAACATAC
The DNA here is from genome assembly GCF_001426665.1 of Rhizobium sp. Root1334. Classification (GTDB taxonomy): domain Bacteria; phylum Pseudomonadota; class Alphaproteobacteria; order Rhizobiales; family Rhizobiaceae; genus Pararhizobium. The sequence goes on from NZ_LMEY01000012.1 coordinate 270,995, forward strand.
CCTGGAAATATCAATATAGGTATTGGTACTTCACGCACACTATATGAACACTACAGCACTATACTTCACGAACTTCGTCACGCGATGGAGTTTGCAAGGGCAGCAAGTGGCCAAATATTAACGGTCTATGGAGCTGACACAGGACCGGCATTTGAAGGTTCAGGTATCGCAACCGAAATTATCAATCTACCTATTCTAGCCAACGATGTTTTTTCGACGCCGAGGTCAATTGCCCTCAATCGCCTGGCTTATGCCATGCATGATGCGCGGCTTGCAGCAACGTCAGAGGCAACAGCAGCCCGTTACTTCCGGAGCGGGTGCTCAGAAGCTTCAAGCCCCAACAGCATCGATTATGTTGTAAAGCTCGTTGAAAAATACGGCCTATATAACGAATTTGCTTCCAACGCGGCGGTTAGAGTTCATGTAAACGCGCAGTATCTTCAATATCTGTGGTCTGGGCTCGATATGTTAGGGAAGCTGGAGACGCTGGAAACGAAGTTGGGGTTACAAAACGGTAGGCGGCTTGACCCCTTTATTCTTTTCGCATGCGGCTTAAACACGCCGGAGCCTTCGACCGATTACGAGAAAAAACTAAAAGCCTGCTTAAAACTGTAGCGGCTTGCCGCTGCACCCGTCGCTTCGGCGCCCAGGTCAACATATCAACGGGGAGATGAGACCAGAGATAATCGGGCCAGATGCCCAGCCAGGCAAGGAATTAAGCAAAGCCTAAACATACTCTTGGGTGTGGCTGGGTGTGGCAGTCGCTTTTGATTATCAAAGGAAATTATTTCTGCCAAGTGTGGCAATATCCGCCGGCAAGATATTGAAATTGCTGATTTGCTCGACCCCGGGCGAGGCCTCCAAATCTCCCACAGATTTGAAATTATATCAGGAAGAACGCAGCCTTTTCTTTGGTTCCCAAAGGATCGCGCGGCGTCGGAATAGCGATCCGCCTAGAGTTAGAACAAACATACCCGCCGCTCTTTAGCGACAAGGCACACGTCAATTGACAATAGACGGCTGGAAGCCTATCCGCTCTCCATGGCAGCCTATCGTGGGGTAGGGCAGCAATTTGCTTTAATGATAATAGAAGCAGGCACAATCGGCCTTGCTGTCATCTGGCGTATTCCAGACGCGCACCGCAAGTTTCTTGGCTACACCGGTCTCGTCCAGCCGTAGCCCCAGCAGCGACACGGCGGCCAGTTTCGGACTGACCGCATCGATTTCAATAGTCGACCCGACCTGATGGACGCCCTGCTTAGGGGTCCAGGTGAAAAACTGCACGCTGTAATGCATTGCATTCTCCTCCACCGCGCTTTTCAGCACTTGAGTTCAACGGGTGAGCAGACGCTGCAAGACGCTGGCCACGGGGCAGTCCACTGCGGGATGCGTACTCAATGTGTAGAAACAGGATAGCATATTTCGGCAAGCGGTGAAACATTGCCACATTCATTTAAGTCGAACGATGAGTGACCATCATCCATTCGGACTAGGATTCGCGCTGTCCGAGCCGAATTATAACCATCATATGCGCATCGTTATAGCTCATTTCGGTTGCCCGCAGACCGGGCAGGGTTCGGGATTGGTGGTCATGATCAAATCTTCAAACAGGCCGGTTTGAATGCTCCTGGACGGTCGGCAAAATATGATCCACCGACTTCAAAGAAGTTGCAAACCTTGCCTCATTGATCCGATCATCGCGGCAACGACCGGACAGGGCCGTTGTCGCGGGCTCCAAGGTGCAGGTGGGATCGACAGTCGGCATGGGCGTCGCACAGATCGGATCAACAGCCGAATTGAGTACCGGTATACCGATTTTGGTGACGCCAGATATGCAACACTCGGATTTGGCAGTTTTTTTTCGAAAGCCGACCGAGCTAAAAACCCAGGACATCAAGGTTGGACTGAGTTTTAACCTCTAGCTGGCACAATTGAGAGGTTGTCTTCGATCCATCACATCCGGGCTGTCCTTCATCAAGGGACGTTTTCCCGAACCTTACCCTTCGCCGGATGGCGCAAACAGACCCGGCGTCAGTCTTCAGGGGCATATGCCGCCGATCGCGCACGAGTTTCGCGCGCCTTTGTTTGGCTTGCCGACCGAATCCGAATTGGAAAATCCCGCTGTTGGCCGTGCAGCTTGTTCCGGCGGCGAGACGAGCAGGAACAGGCTCCAAAGAGCGAAGCCACTCAGAACAGCGCATATCGCAATGTAGGCGTAGAAAATCCGCACGGTGCTGCCAGTTGTTTCCCTCGGTTTGGCTTTTTCAGCCGAGGACAATCTTCAGTATCAGCAAGAGCTTGGGCGGGGCATGGCGCTACGAGATATGCCAAACTGCCATGCCCCTATGGCGTTCAAGGCCAACGCCGTTTTGTACCCCCGGGCGTTTGAAGAGACAATTCCGACATAAGGAGCTTGGCGTACAGCCTTTGGATAAGGATTGGCGGAGAACATTTGCGGCACGGCGCAATGTCATCACTGCGCCGTGCCGCAATCACGGCGCCTTTCATGTTTTAGGCAATGGTGAATGGACATTTAAATAAGGTCAGGCTAATTTATGAATGCTGTTACCTTGGCCGAAACCGGAACGGCGTTGATTGCGGAAGTGTTTTCCACTTTATGTATTAAGCGACTTTTCAACGACCTATATTGCGAGGCGATTTAGAACCCGTCACCGGATCCGGTGACGGGTTCGTTCTGTTGCATGGCAAAAACAAAATCTCTCAAAGGGTAAAGTTGCACACCGCTTCTCCGAGCCAGCAAAGCGAAGATGCAAGAGCTTGCCAGTCGCATCATCGATGAACACCAGCAATGAACAGGGGTCACCGCGATCCTCAAACCAACGATGCTCGTCACCGATCTGCACCAGTTCGCCATAGGCCTCGCGCCGCAATCGTGGCTGATGGAACGTCCGTCGCTGCTTGCACGACAGCCACAGGTCGGCCTGCGTCATCCATTGCCGCAAGGTCTCGCGCGACACCGTTAGCCCATCGCGCTCGGCAAGCTTCTCGGCCACCAAGGTTGGACCAAAGTCCGCATAGCGCTCTCGAATGAGAGCCACAGCATAATCGCGAACCCCATCGCCGATCCGGCTGTTTGACGGCCGGCCGATCGTCTTGTGCCGGATCGACGCCGCACAGGTCTTCCTGATCCGCTGCAGATCACGCTCACTCATCGCAATCAATCCCATCCGCAATCGCCCAGGTCATCAAAACCCCGGGGAGTGTGACATTCTTACTTTGCGGGATCAGGACACTTTAACTTTGCGGCTACAAAAGAAGATCACGTAAGATAGATTATGGAACTAATATGCATGAAGAGCGATCTCAATGTTCGTATTTCAGGCTTATGCTGCCTTGACCTTACCGGGTCCCAAGGCTTAAGCGATACCGGTCTCCACCGCTAGCGAAAGACCCCGCCCGATGAGCGATTTGCGCATTCTTTCAGATGCTTTCATTCCTGAATTGCCAGGACGCTACAATGGCAAGGTGCGCGAAAATTACGATCTGCCTGATGGTAATCGCATCATCATCGCCACCGACCGGCTGAGCGCTTTCGATGTCATCCTCACCGCAATTCCGTTCAAGGGCCAGGTCTTGACCCAGACAGCGCGGTACTGGTTTGAGGAAACCGCCGACATTTGTCCGAACCATGTGGTGTCCTATCCGGATCAGAATGTCGTCATCGGCACGAGGCTCGACATCCTGCCGGTCGAGATCGTCGTGCGCGGCTATCTCGCTGGCACGACCAGCACATCGATCCTCACCAAATACAGGAACGGCGAGCGCGAGATGTACGGTATCCGTTTGCCAGACGGCCTGAAGGACAACGAGAAACTGCCGCAGCCGATCATCACGCCAACCAGCAAGGCCTTTGACGGCGGTCATGACGAGCCGCTTTCTGCCGATGAAATCATCGCGCAAAAGCTGCTGACGGCCGAACAATGGGAAACCGTCTCGCGATACGCGCTGGCGCTGTTCGCCCGCGGCCAGGAACGTGCTGCCGAGCGTGGCCTCATCCTCGTCGATACCAAGTACGAGTTCGGCACCGACAAGGATGGCCGTATCGTTCTCGCCGACGAGATCCACACGCCGGACAGCAGCCGGTACTGGATTGCCGAGAGTTACCAGCAGAGCTTTGCTTCAGGCGCGCGGCCAAAGAGCTTTGACAAGGATTTCGTCCGCGCCTGGGTGACCGAACGCTGCGATCCCTACAAGGATCCGATCCCGGAAATTCCAGCCGATCTCGTCGAGCAGACCTCGAAAGTCTATATCGAGGCCTATGAGACGATCACTGGTAAGCGTTTCATCGCCGACCTATCCGGCGCCACCGTTCTCGATCGAATCCGGAAGAATCTGCAGCCTTATTTCAGCTGATCGATCCCGGTTAGCAAGCGACGCCGGCCTCGCCGCTGATATCGAACGCAATTTGCATACCGTCATAGGCCGGCTCGATATGATCAGGCGTCTCGCGCATCACCGTTTCGTAGTCGAGCGGTGTGTGCATATGAGTAAGCACGGCACGCCTGGGGGCAAAGCGCGCGATCCATCCGAGCGATTGCTCGAGCGACAGATGGCTCGGATGGGACTTGTATTGCAGCGTGTCGATCACCAGAGTGTCCAGTCCGGCAAGCTTGCCGATGGTCTCCGGCGGAAAATCGCTGACATCGCTGCAATAGGCAAAATCGCCGATGCGAAAGCCCATCGACATGATGCTGCCGTGGTTTTGAAGGACCGGCTGGAACAGGATCGTGCCGCCTGCGCCGCTGATGGCCACAGGCGCCAGCGATGGATCGATGATTTTTGGTTCGACGATCGGCGGATAGCCGCTGCCTTGCGGCGTCTCCAGGCAGTAGCGAAACCCTTCGCGAATGCGTTCCATGGTCAGCGCATCGGCCCAGATCGGCATGCGTCTGCCGGTGTACTGGACATAGCCGCGCAGATCGTCGATGCCGTGGATGTGGTCGGCATGCGGATGTGAATAGAAGACGGCGTCGATATTCTTGACCTTTGCCGCAATCATCTGCTCGCGAAAATCGGGGCCGGTATCAATAACGACCGTGGTGGTGCCGCCGTCGTCACCTATCTGTTCGATCAGCAAGGCGGCGCGGGTGCGGCGGTTTTTCGGATTGGCGGGGTCACAAGCACCCCAATCGCCGTTGATGCGCGGCACGCCCGGAGACGAACCACAGCCAAGAATGGTGAAGACCCGCCTCACCGCCATCTCACAGTCTCGGCATTTTAGAAAAGACGCGGAACGCGTTGTCGGTGGTGATCGCGGCAATCTCTTGCGTCGAAACGCCGATCGTCTCGGCCAGAACCTGCGCGGTATGCGCCACATAGGCCGGCTCGTTGCGCTTGCCCCGGAACGGTTTTGGCGCCAGATATGGCGCATCGGTTTCGACGATCATCCGGTCATGCGGCACAGTCTTGGCAATTTCGCGCAGCTCTTCCGATTTCGGAAACGTCAGGATACCCGAAAAGGAGATGTAGCCGCCCAGATCGACGCCGACCTTGGCCAGTTCAGGACCGGAGGAGAAACAATGGAGAAGAAAAGGGAAGGCCCCCTTCCCTGTTTCCTCGGTCAGGATCGCCGCCATGTCATCGTCAGCCGAACGGCTATGGATGACCAGCGGCAGCTGCGTCTCCCGGGCGGCAGCGATATGGCGCCTCAGGCCGATCGCCTGGGCGTCGCGCGGCGCATTATCGTAGAAATAATCGAGCCCGGCTTCGCCGATCGCCACGACCTTCGGATGCGCCGACAACCGCACCAGATCGTCTGTCTCTATATCCAGTTCCTCATCGGCATTGTGCGGATGCGTACCGACGGAACAGAAGACGTTGGCATAGTTTTCGGCAATGGCCAAGATCGTATCAAACTTCTTCACGCGCGTCGAGATGGTGATCATCTGCTCAACGCCGACCGCACGCGCCCGCTCGATGATCGCGTCACGCTCGGCGTCAAAGTCCGGAAAATCCAGGTGACAATGGGTATCGATCAGCATCGCTGGATGTCCTCAAACTTCCGGCGGAACATAGCGCGGGAACACAGGCTTCGGTGCTTCCAGCACCGTTCCGGCGGTGAGGCGTCCGGCTTGGCCGAGCGAGGCGAAACTGCGGTTATCCGCAGGCACAGCCACGAGATCGAGCAACTTTCCGGCCGATTCCGGCATGATCGGCTGCAGAAGGATGGCGATCTGGCGCACGACTTCCGCAGTCACGTAAAGCACGGTTCCCATGCGGGCCGGATCGGTTTTTTTCAGTGCCCACGGCTCCTGACCGGCAAAGTAACGATCGGCCTCGGAGACGACGGCGATGATCGAGGCCAGTGCCCGGTGGATCATCAGCGCATTCATGTCGTCGCGGGTCGAGGCATGCAGCGCATCGGCCGCCGCCAGCATCGCCTTGTCTTCATCGGTGAGCGGCCCGCACACAGGGATCTGCCCGTCGCAATTCTTGACGATCATCGACAGCGACCGGCTGGCGAGGTTGCCGATACCGTTGGCGAGGTCGGAGTTAATGCGGGTGGCAATCCCCTCCTCGCTATAGCTGCCGTCCTGGCCGAAGGAGACTTCGCGCAGGAAGAAATAGCGGATCGGGTCGAGACCAAAATGCTCGACCAGATTGACCGGATCGACGACGTTGCCGAGCGACTTCGACATCTTCTCGCCCTTGTTGAGCAGGAAGCCGTGGGCAAAGACCTTCTTCGGCAAAGGCAGGCCGGCCGACATCAGGAAGGCGGGCCAGTAGACGGCGTGGAAGCGGATGATGTCCTTGCCGATCATGTGGATGTTGGCCGGCCAGTATTTGGCGCGCGGGTCTTGCGGATCGGTGAGATATCCGGTCGCGGTAATATAGTTGGTCAGGGCATCGACCCAGACATACATGACATGGCTCGGGTCGTTGGGAACCGGAATACCCCAATCGAAGGTCGTGCGCGACATGGACAGATCACGCAGGCCGGACTTGACGAAGGAAATCACCTCGTTGCGGCGCTCGGCCGGGCCGATGAAGTCCGGATTTTCTTCGTAGTGCTTTAACAGCCTGTCCTGATAGGCAGAGAGCTTGAAGAAATAGCTGGCCTCCTCCACCCACTCCACCGGCGTTCCCTGTGGCCCGTAGCGTACGCCATCGGCGCGCACTTCGGTTTCACCCTCCTGGTAATAGGCCTCGTCACGCACCGAATACCAGCCGGAATAGCTGTCCTTGTAGAGATCGCCCGCCTCGCCCATGCGGTTCCAGATATTCTGGACAGCCTCGTGATGACGCGGTTCGGTCGTGCGGATGAAATCGTCGTTGGAGGCATTCAGCAGAACGGCCATGTTCTGGAATTCGGCCGAGTTGCGGTCGGCCAGTTCCTGCGGGGTGATGCCTTCCTTGCGGGCCGTCTGCTGCATCTTCTGGCCGTGTTCGTCGGTTCCCGTCAGGAAGAAGACGTCGCGCCCGTCCAGCCGCTGGTAGCGGGCCACCGCATCGGTCGCGATCAACTCATAGGCATGGCCGATATGCGGCTTGCCGTTCGGATAGGAGATCGCGGTGGTGATGTAGAATGGGGACGTGTCGGTCATGATCGGGTTTCGGCCTGTGTCTGATCTTGGGTGTCTGGCTATTAGCGCATCCAATGGCGGGATGAAACAGTGCACGCCTAGAAAAGCAGCAATGTGATGCCGCAACGAAATACAATGGAAACTCAGGCCATCGTGCGCGATGCTGCTTTCACGTCGTCCAGAATCGATAAAACCGTTTGCTTGCGATCGAGATTGTAAGCCTGCGCCACGGCAATCCGCTCGTTAATGCTGCTCGACAAACGTGCAAACCGGTCCGCCCTGTCGAGATCGCCAGAGAGCGCGGCGCGGCGTGCCTCCCCCATCAAGTGCCCTGTCACCAGCGCCAGGAAGAACGCGAAAATTGTTTCACTGTCCTTTCCAGCCAGCACGTCGGCAAGTTTGTGCATATCCTTGCGGATACCCGGCTCCTGGCCCGCGATGATCGCCTCGAACGTCGCCATGATGTCGAGGCCGCCATAGTTGATCAGCTTCAGCGCTTCTGAAACGCTGCCGTCGGCCGATGCCAGCACCTTTTGTCCATCCGGCCCGGAAAGATCGAAGCCGAGATTGTTCATCGCGTTGCGCATGGCCTCTGGCGCCAGCGGCTTTAGCTGCAACGGTAGGCAACGCGACCGGATTGTCGGCAAAAGCTTACCCGGTGCATGGGTCAAGACCAGGAACAACGAGCGCTTCGGCGGTTCCTCGAGGATTTTCAGGATCGCGTTAGCGGCGTTACGATTGAGGTCATCGGCCGGATCGACGATGACGATCCGCCAGTTGCCCGTACCCGACGTCTGCGAGAAGAATTTACCAGCCCGGCGCACCTCATCCACCGTAATAGCGCTCTTGACCTTGCCGGTTTTCTCGTCAACGGGCCGCGTCAGGTGCAGAAGGTTGTGCGACGCACCGGAGGCGATCTGTCGGCTGGCGATCGAGTCCGGATCAGGATCGGCAAGCTCCGCTGGAGCTTGCGCCGGATCGGGATGGGTGAGCACGTGATTGGCGAAGCGGAAGGCAAGCGTCGCCTTGCCGATGCCTTCAGGCCCTTCGATCAGGATGGCGTGATGCCCTTTCCCCGACCGGTAGCTTTGTGCCAGAAAATGCCCGGCCTCCCGATGGCCGAAAAGCCGCGTGTTTTCAGCCGGGGAGATGGCGCCGTCGAGAACGTCGAACCTGTCTGTGCTCATTGGGCCGCTTCCGTATCCGGTCCATTACCCGATCCAGGCAACATCGGCTCGATGATCGAAAGCACATGGGCTGCAATGTCGCTGGCCGAGGCAGAGGCATCGACCACGTGGCAACGCCTGGGGTCGGCACTGGCGATATCGAGAAAGGCCTCACGGCGCTTTTCATGGGTCTCGAGTTCTTCTTTCTCGAAGCGGTCGAGTTCGACTTCCTGGCCCGTCAGGACCTCCGCGGCCCCGGCCCTCCGGCGCACCCGCTCAAGACCAAGGGCGGCCGGCAGGTCGAAAACGATCGTGCAATCGGGCACCACGCCATTGATTGCCACGCGCTCCAGAGCTTCGATAAAGCCAGGCTCCAGATTGCCGGTGACGCCCTGGTAGACGCGCGAAGAATCCATGAACCGGTCGCAGATGACGACCGTGCCTTTCAACAGTGCCGGCCGGATCACTTCTTCGACGTGATCGCTGCGCGCAGCGGCAAACAGGATTGCCTCCATGCGCACGCCGAACTCCTGGGCTGCACCGGATAAAAGCACGTGCCGAACGGCTTCCGCCCCCGGCGAACCGCCAGGCTCGCGCGTCGTCAGGACACTATAGCCACGCTCGCGCAAGGAATCGGCAAGCAGGCGAATCTGGGTGGATTTTCCAGCGCCCTCGCCGCCTTCGAATGTAACAAACACGCCTGTTCCGACTGACACTGCTCGATCCCGTATATTATTTTCAATGGAACGCCCGCACAGCGCGGGCGTCCTATCTGTGCCGGGCACAGGGCCTGTTTAACTGATTGTGCCCGGCCGCGAAACCGCTTGCGGCGTCATTTCATCAGAGCCAGAAGAACAACAGCTCCTGTAGTGCATCCAAGGCCCTAGTGGAGAGCGATCCCTGCCCTACCGCAGCATTGGTCTCGACCGGCACCTCACGCAGGAGCCGTTCACCGCTCCAGATTCTCAGCGTACCTGCCTGCTTGCCAGCCTCGACCGGCATCGCCAGCGGCCAGCGGTAGATCACCTTAGCCGAAAGCCGCTCCGGATTATTGACTGGCACAAGCACATCGACAGCCGTGGCCGTGACGAGTTGAACATGCGACACCGCACCGCCATAGACGCTCGCCTCACCGACGCTATCTCCGGCCTCGAACAGCCTCTTTCTTTCAAATGCCGTCATCGACCAGTCGAGGATCTTACGCGTTTCCTCGACGCGCTCCTTGTCGGTCGCAAGGCCACCCAGCGCCAGAAACACGCGTCTTGTGTCCTTCTGCATCGTGGCGACCATGCCAAAGCCGAACCCTTCGGCAAATCCGGTGACAAATCCGTCGACACCGATATTGGCCGAGATCAGCGGCGTGCGGTTACGCTGAAGGATCTTGTTCCACTGGAATTCCGTTTGGGAGTAATATTTGAACAAGTCGGGATAATTGGCCTGAATGTGCTGCGCCAGCAGCGCCATGTCGCGCATCGTTGTCTTGTTCTGAGGATCCGGCAGACCGGTGGCGTTGCGGAAGACCGAACCGGTCAGCCCGAGTTCCCGGGCGCGGTCTGTCATGCGCTTGGCAAAGGCTTCCTCGCTGCCGGTCATGCCTTCGGCGAGAATGATGCAGGCGTCGTTGGCGAGCTGGACGGTCACACCCTGGATCAGGTCGACAACACGAACACGTGATTTCAGCGCGGCAAACATAGTCGACGTTCCCGACGGCGCGCCGCCGGTTCGCCAGGCATGCTCGGAAACGGGGAATTCGGTATCGAGCGTCAGCTCGTTCTTTCGGATTGCGTCGAAGACGACTTCCATGGTCATCAGCTTGGCAAGTGATGCCGGTGGGACGACGGCGTTTTCATCCTTGGCGAACAGAACCGTGCCTGTTTCGGCATCGATCAGGTAGACCTGCTTCGCCTTGGTTTCGAAAGCCTGCGCCTGCGCCACCGACGGAGCGCAGACAATCAAGACAAGAGAAAAGAGAACCGAGACCAGTCGTGTATGCATTCCAAACTCCGGCGCCTTCTCCGGCAATAGCAGCCGGTCCACCGGTGATCAATCACGAAGGATCGGGATTAGCGCGTGACACTCTTGCGCTTGGCATATTCGACAATCGAATTCGGCGTCAGCGGGTTTTGGTCAACGAGAATGGCATCGAAAGCCGTTTCGGAATCGCTGACACGCGCTTCGACGTAGGCCGCCGCATAGGCCATGTTGCCAGCGGGCATCGGAATATAGTCTGGGCGCTCGCGCGGGATCGGGCCGATCTCCGGCAGCATCGCGAATGCGTCGAGCCCGGCCGGCGATGGGCGCGGAATTGCGGTTTCGGCAAGCGCGGTCACCGGCACTCCCATCTCCAGGTTCGATTTGGCCGGAATGGTCAGGGTTCCGAGATTGCCGGCCTGTTTGCGCAGCGGCTCATTCGAAGCGACCATCACGCCCGTGGCGATCTGGCCTTCTGGGAATGCGTTCGGAGTGCGATCGCCCTTCTTGACGTAGGAAGCCATCAGATAGGGCATATCGTTGCCTTCGAGCGGCGCCTTGCCGATATACTGGACGCGAACCTGGGCGCTACCCTTGCGCTTCATGTCGAGGAAGTCGGCGGTTTTTGACGAAACGTCGATGATGCGCCCGTATTCATAAGGACCGCGATCATTGACCCGGACCACGACAGACGTGCCGTTTTCGAGATTGGTAACGCGGGCATAGCTCGGCAGCGGGAATGTCGGATGCGCAGCCGACAGGTGATACTTGTCGTAAACCTCGCCGTTCGCGGTCAAGCGGCCGTGAAAGGCGGACCCGTACCACGAAGACATACCGGTCTTATTGTAACCGAAATCCTCTTTCGGCTGGTACCATTTACCCTTGACCTGATAGGCCTTACCGACCTGGTAGCGGCCGCCGCCCTTGGGAACAGCCTTCCCCTCGCCAACAACGCGCGGACTGGCCTTCACGCCATAGATCGACTCGGCAAAATATTCCTTGCTGCGCGGCTTGTCTTTTTTGATGCCTCCGGTCGATCCGCACGCGGTCAACCCGACGCAAAGCATGGGAATGGCGGCAACCCGCAATCCCTTGAAGAAAAAAGCCGCAGTCAGATTGGAAGTCATGTGCCCCACATCGCCATTCGCAAAACTCGTACGCAGCATTTTCCCGCGCTTGCCCCCGCGAAAATACCGGCGTCACGAAATGTAACAGTCGATTAATCATGACAACAACGTGGCGAAAATGCGAACGGTTAACCGTGCCGGAATGAAACAATTGAATTTATGGTTTATGAATAGTTAATGGAGGTCCAGCCCAGATATTATCGAGATCTGTCGAAAGGCGACCGAAAGCACAGGTGATAGGAGAGTAAAATCAGACGAATACGTTCTCCTAGCAGACATATTCGATATTATGATAACGAATATCGATTATGGCGCTGCCGGCGTTGCGAATAAATGTGGAAAATACTGAGGCTGACGGTAAATTGCGGCCACGTCCTGCGTGGAGGTATCGGGCGTATCGCGGGCGGCATGGGCTTCTGACACGGCCGAGAAAACCCGGTGCATCCTATCACGGCTCATCAACATCGCATGTCCACACAATCTAAACACGGTGTGACGAACCGGACAGCGGTTGTTTTGTTGCACAGCCGCAACGCGCGTCAGCGACACCTTTCAATTGCACCGCCACCAGCTACGGCCTGCCACAGGACCGGTTGACGTTCGCAATCGGCAAGCTATAAAGCGAGCCGTGACAGGCTGATGTCAAAAGTTTGCTCGGGAAAACCACCGCCCGGCCAAAACGGCATCACATTCATGCCCGTTATCAGGAAGAGTGTCCGAGTGGTTTAAGGAACCGGTCTTGAAAACCGGCGTGCGGGAAACCGTACCGTGGGTTCGAATCCCACCTCTTCCGCCACAAGCCTATGAAAAGCTTTGGCAATTTTTGTCGACAAGAAGCGCTCCAAATTGGGGCAAGCTGCAACAGTGTCAACAATTAGCTGCAACAATGCTGCAACTGCATTCCTGTTGCACAGGGGCCTGATTCTTGTTGCAGGACCGCAACATCGCTGAAAACCTCCCGGCAGGGGTTCCCCTCGCTCTATTCCACGACGAATCTCCACCCCTTCAGATCGAGCCGCTTGTCTCGATCCGATCGCCTTACGGCGACCGGGCTTCCCGATTAGTCGCGGAACCTTCTCGCTCGGTGACAGCGGGAGGGGCGGCTGTTCTTGACCTGCGGTCACCGCCATGCCCCGTTCGGGCAAGGCGGGCGAAAAGCCTATGCCGCCCCTCCCACCGTCAACCCCTGCCTGCCGCCGTGCCGTTCTGAATCACAGTTAACCTTCCGATCGCCATCCGATCGACGACCCGGAAATGATATCCGCGCGTCCTGGGCTCGACTCCTGGAATCTGCTATAAAGTTCTTGTTTTCAAGGCTTTAGGAGACTCCCGGATGGAGAAGAAAACCACCACTGTTCGCGGCCTCGCATTCGACGTCGTTGTCATCGAAACGATGCATCGAGACCGAGCGGGCACTCTCTTCTACCGCGCAGAAGTCTTCATTCGGAACCGGAAAGACGGTGCGCAGCGTCTCGTCCAACGCACTCGCATTCCGAACACCGCGCAAGCCGTCGCTCGCGATGTCCAGCAGCGCGGACTCCGGGCATTGAACTCGTTCACGGTAGCAGCAGTATGAGGAAGGATCCTGACATGCAGGAAACAGCAGACAGCGTAATCTGGCACTACGACGATCAGCACACGGACGGCCCAGCGACCACCGACATTGGAGACCTCAGTATGTACGTCAGTCGCGTGGCTGACTGCGTAGTGGGCCGCTGGGTCTGGACTGGCGACCTGCCGAACCCGGACTTCTCGAACCCGCGCCCGGCGATCTCCGGATTCGAGACGTCGAGAGAGGAAGGCATGGCTAAGGCAACCGCTGCAGCCCTGCAGTTCGCCGCTGGTGCCCTTCGGGCGGTGTGAAAGGATTCGGGTGGGGTCTGTACCCACCCGAGCTCCCGGAGCACACTCCACGGCCTTTAAAACGCGTTGGAATGTTGACGGCGGGGCTCTTCAGCCCCGTTTTCGCGTCATCAGCCCCTGACGACGATTGTCACGGCGACGACCGTGACTGCCCCGCTTTCATCCCCGAGCGAGACCCATACCGGATAGCTCCCCGCGACCAGCCCCCGGCCACCAATCTTTCCGGCTCCAGCGTCGAAAGTGCCGCCGATCGGAAGGCGGCCGAACAGTAGATAGCTAACGATCCGGCCGGACGCGCCGACAGCGACCGGGCGGAGATCGAGAACTCCGCCGACAGCAACCGAGGCTTGCCCAGCCATCGTCGCGCTTAAGCCGGAAGGCACGTCCGGTTCTGGCGGTAGGATGACCGGAGCGGAAGCCGGCGACGTCAGCACGCCCGAGTCAGAGGAGCGCCATACGACATTGGCGGTATGACCCGGCGCCGCCAGCGACAGACCGAGAAGCAGCGCGACGAACCTCACGGCTTCACCCCCTTGTCGTCGTTCCGATCGTCATCCTCGCCACCGCCCGGCTGTGATGCCGTTCCGGCCTTGCCTCCTGCCGCATCTTTCTTGGCCTTCCGGGTCCTCTCCTCCTGGTCCGCTTTCCATGTCTGGAAGGCCCCGAGGACACCCTTGCTGACCTCATCATCCGATGCGCCCGATCGTGCGTAGGGCCTGAGCGCGGACCAGTCGGATTCCCTGAATACGGCGTCGAGCCACGGACGGCATTCGATCGGAAGGCGGGCGTAGACTTCGGCCTTTGCCGTCCGGTGGGCTACCGGCCGACCCAGATCACGCATGAGCAGCGGCCATGACGGGGCATGCTTGTACGATCGAGGAGACGGCTCCGCCTGCAGGTTCGGCTCCCGGATCGGCTCAGGTCGGGGAGGTTCGGGAAGCGGAAGCGCGTCCGAAGGCGCAGGGAACAGATTGATCATGAGCGAGGTCAGCGCGAGCAACTGCATCCCGATCGACAGGGCCGGGTCGATCCGCTTCCGCCGATGAATTTTCCTCGACATGAGTTCGGCGCGCAGCTTGTCAGCGCAGTTGCGCCGCTTCTCCTGTTTCTCCGTCATGACATCCTCCGAAGGTAACCAGCTTCAAGGGTGTCGCCGCGTCAGGACCGGCGCAACGTCTGCGGGCTCGTACCGCGCCAAGCGCGCCCTGAGCTCGTCGCGCTGCGCGCCGAGTTCGGCAGCCGAGGCCGAGAGAGCCGACGCCCGTTTTTCCACCTTCACCCGTCGATCGGACTCGGCAACCGCCCGCGCTGCTGCTGCTGCCTCCGCCTGCTGCCACCGCTCGACAGTCGGGCGCAGCTCTTCCCGGATACGATCGGCGATCGTCGATCGCTTGAGGCCGTCCCAGACCCCACGAAGGAATCCACCGACTCCCCGAACCCGGGCGGCCTCTGCCCGAACCTTCTCCATCATGGTTCGCGCTTGGCGCTGATCCCGCAAGGCTGCATTCTGCGCCTTCAGCGCAGCAGCAGCACGAGCCTCCGCCTCCGATCGGAGACGATCCACTTCAGCTTTCGCCGCCTTGGCGGCGGCGATTGCCGCTTCAGCGGCATCGGCCTTCCGCGCCGCGTCGGCGCGGATCGAGGCCGCTTTCTCACCTACCTGCCGGGCGAAGATGCTAGCCTTCGCCTTCAGCGCGTCTGCCTCCTCCTGTGCGGCCTTCAACGCCTGCGCCTGGTGCCGCTCCTGGTGCCATTCTCCACGCGAGAGACGGCGCTGGGCAGGGCCTAGTCGGGTCAGACCCGCAGGCATGCCCACAGCCCGGAAATAGCCGTCCTGCCACTCCCGCATCGCATTCTTGTAGGCGCGATCGGAACGGCGACGCATGGCCTTATCGTCTTCACCTTCGGCGGGACCGGCCGCCAGCACGTCCGACTTCGCGACCTGCCCCGGATGACTGCGAGACGCCCGCATTTCAGGATCACCCGGAAGGCCGTAGATGTGCAGGTGCCATTGCCGTTCGTCAGTGTGCCGGATGACCGCCCGGAGATCGTCGCCGAGCTCCCGTCGAGCCCACTCGACGTTAAGAGCCTCCCACCGCTCGACCTCCTGCCGCTTCGCAGGGTCCGCCTCGACCTCCTCCACCGTGTAGGGGTGCGAGACGACGATCGTGCGGAGTGTGTGCTGTTCCTTGCCCACGGATCGCGTTTTACCTCCCGCGATCGTCTTCCGGGCAACGCCCACCCGGACATCGTGCTCGCGCTCCAGGTCCTCGATCGAACAGCCCCAGACGATCGCCGGAGGCTGGGGCGACAACACATGCAACGAGGCCACAGGATCGCGGCGAGCCTCGGCGAGGACGAAGGACACCGTCCGGCCTCCCTTGTCGCCCTTCCGACTGAAATTCTGCATGTGTGCGAACTGAAACCCGGCCATCTGAAATCCTCCCTGTCTCAGGAGAATCTTGCCCACCGGCGACGAAGGAATCCATGTCATTAGAGACCGACTAATGACAGCAAGCTGTCGTCGGCCCTTCCGGGGGACCCTGCCGGGGGCTTGTCGTCGCCTCCGGGCGAGGAGGCAGTCGGAGACTGACGCTCGGTGACTTAGCCGCTGGCCGCGCTTTGTCCATCGCGGTACGTCAAGGACACTTTGCCGCGCGGCGAGTGGTGTAGTTTTGGTATGGCCGTGACGGGCGGCTACCTTTTTATCTATACACCTATTTTCACCGTCAAAAAGTTGCACTCACTGAGATTGCACAACTTCACTCCATCGAGCCATCGCCGTGCGGATGGAAACACCCGCAGCAGCGGCGAGCGCCGACCGCGTCACGGTCGCCCCAGATGCAACAAGCCCTTGGTGGGCTTCTCGCAGCCGCTGGAGCGTGTTCGCGCCCTTGGCCTTGCCCGAATGCCGTCCGCCCGCTGCCTGTCGCTCAGCGACCGTGTTCAGGCCGTCCACGACATCGAGTAGCTTGCCACGGTTCACGGCCTTGCCTTCGAGTTTCAACGGGTCGAAGTGCGCGACCAGATAGTCGGCGACTTTCGCCGTGACATAGCTGACGGTCCTGTCCTCAAGACCGCTCTTGTCGGCATAGTCTGCAAGCGCCTCATGAAGATGATCGGCCAGCGCGGCGCGGCTGCCGCGCATCCGGGCATCCGCTCCGAAATGCCATTCGGCCAAGAGCCGTTGGCCTTCCGTGCGCAGCGCGTCGAAGATCGCGTTCGATGCCGTCAGGCCGAGCCCAGACTGCGCCGCCGCGGCCCTCCGAACGAGAACCGCCCGCCCGACGCTGGTATCCACGTAATCGGTGTATTCCGACAATGTCGGCCAGATGTCGTCGTTCGGTGTCATCGTGTGCCAGAACGGCGATGTCGGGCATTTCATGCGCCCCGTCATTGTCGGTGCAACAGGATCGGCGCCGAGATCGAGAAGCGCGGCCGCAAGTCCACGGGCAACCGCATCGAACAACTGGATTGGCTTCTGCCGGCACCGCTTATCATCGCTCCGCCAGACCGCCGACCCCGGGGGAAGCAGCCACACGAAATGAGGGCGGGAATAGCGACCATCTTTCAGCAGGTCGCCGACAATGATGTGTGGCAGGCACGGAACCCGACCATCGCGCACCTGTTCCGTCAAAGCGGCCAGGCAAGCGGCAGGGGTCAGGAATACGCCGTCGCAGTCCACGCGCAACGCCGCCATAAACTCCCGGTTCAGTTCGATGTACGGATAGTCGAGCGTCAGAATCTTCTGCGGACACTGGTTTTCAAGGTGCGCCTTGTCCCACGATGCCCGCGCCCGGCTCCCCTTCGGCACGAGGGACACGAAATATTTGAGGACCGTGTTGTCTTCCGATCGCAGGCCCATTTCCCAAACACCACTACGCCACCGGCCGCCGATATGGCGCTCGCCAGACTGAATATAACCGCGCCTCAGCCGTCGCCGTACAAGTTCGCGCTGTTCTGCCGCCTGGCGTGCGAAGGTCGCAGTGTCGTAGTCCGGAGTGCGTTCGGCGCGCTGGTCGCGCTGCTCCGCTTTTCGGATCCGCTCCCGGCTGGCGTGCCGCTGTGCTTCGGCATAGCGATCCTCGAAACCGTCAAGCCAAATTTGTTGACGCGGTAGAGTGTGAGAAGCTGATGTCAGGGCTGGTTGATATGCCAGCCCCCGGCTCACGGACCCTTCGACGGGGTCTTTACATCAATGTCGCCGCAGGCAATCATGTGAATACATTCCTAAAACGCCGCCGAGGGTACCAGCCCAATGACGCGGCGTTTTTTAATGGTCATCTGACGGCGAGCACGCGTCAAGGCGCCGAAAAGCGACGCTGCCGAAATTGGAAATTCTGCCGCTGCCCGCTCTAGCGCCCCCAGTCGTCAGACGCTATCAAGCCTGTATTATGAGTAAACGTCCGATGTGTGCGATATTGCACTATCGAATCGCACTAGGGGAATTCGCATGGCTGTATATGCGCTTTGGAACAATAAAGGCGGAGTTGGTAAGAGCTATCTCACTTTCCAAGTTGCGTGCGAATACGCTCGCACACACCCACAGCAAAAGGTTCTGGTTGTCGATCTTTGCCCGCAGGCGAACTCGTCGAGCATGATCCTTGGCGGAATGGAACGAGGCGAAGCGGTGATCGAACAGCTATCGGGCATCAGACCTTCCAAGACCATTTCCGGCTACGTTGCTGATCGTATCGTCAGCCCATATTTGAACCCAGGATCAGGTGCGAACTATCTCACGCATGTGCGTGGATTCAACCATAATGTTCCCGACAACCTGTATATCATCTGCGGCGACGAAGAACTGGAAATGCAGGCTAGTCAGGTTCAGCTTGCCTGCACGGCCGGTCCCTCTGACGCATGGCGGATTGTTCACACATGGATCCGAGACCTGATCGAGGATGTCAAACATTCCTGGAATCAGGAATCCATAACTGTGTTCCTCGACTGCAATCCCAGTTTCTCCATTTATACGGAGCTGGCAATGAGCGCATCAGACAGACTGATCATTCCGTTTTCGGCCGATGGCTCTTCGAAGAGAGCGGTTCGGTCTGTTCTGTCTTTGGTGTTCGGCATCCTAAGAAAACCGGGCCAAATCCAATCTCAGTTCTTTACCAATTCAGTGCGCTACAGCATGACGCGTCCTCAGATTTACGCGTATGTCGGAAACAGGCTTACTCAAATGAACAGCAGTTCTGCCAGTGCCTTCCGAAACGTCGTAGTCGAAATATTTAGCGAGGTGTTCCGGGCTTGGCAGGCGAATCCCTCCTTGTTCTGCGTGCATCCGACTGGCGACCCGGCGCCAACGTCGAGACAAGGGTTTCGTCGGATGTTCGAAGAGCAGATTAATGACGCCAACACCGCATCCGTGGTATCCGGTGCGATGGGCATCCCGATGTGTAATCTAACTGCAGGCAAAAAAACCTTTGCCGGACGCACCGTGCAGGTCAATCAATCGCAGTTGGACAGGCAGCAGCCGAACATTCAGGACTTTGTAGCCAAGATCGAATGACCCAGCGTCTTCAGTGAAGATCAAGCTTCTGCCGTGGGTTCTCCGATAGCCGGCGCGACCGCCTTCACACCGAACAGACGCGTGCGCTGCTCCTCCTTCGTCGGGTTCAGGTACCGCATGAGTACGGCCACGGTCTTGTGGCCGGACTGCCTCATCAGAGTTTTCAGGTCGGCTCCGGTCGCAGCCATACGGCTCAAGGCCTCGTGGCGCAGGTCGTGGATTCGAAGATCGGGGCAACCTGCTGCTTCCCGGATTTTCTGCCATTCATGCTCCGCAGAATTCTTCGTCATCTTGAAGACGGTCGCGTCGTCGGGCTCGCCTTCGGCTTGCTGAAGCAGCAAACGATAGGCGCGCTCTGAGAGCGCGACGTATCGATGCTCGTTTCCCTTCACTTCCTTCTCGGGGATGACGATGAAGCCGTATTCTCTCCGCACCCAGCCCGCGAGGATGCTTCGAACCTCTCCTGCGCGCATCCCGGTGTCCACCAGAACGGGGAACAGGGCCTGCCATTGCCGATTCTGCCACGTCTCTCCAGTCAATACCGACCATATCCGTTCTTCCTCTCCCGGACGAAGTCGCCTATCCCTACCTGCACTAGGTTGGGGGATGCCACGCCGTCGCTTCCGGAGCGAGGCAATGGGGTTGGAAGTCGGGATGGACTTCTCATGGATCAGCCACTCGTAGACCGCGCTGACGGTGTTCAGGTTGTTCCGGATCGTAGACGCGGCCTTCCCATCCTCCTTGCGGGCGTCGCGATAGGTCACGAAATTGTCCACTGACAACTCGCGCAAGGTCTTGGAAGCGAAGTCTTCCCGCGCCAGCATGTTCAGCATGGCCACCTCTTGATCGGCACCCTTCTTCTCGGGAGTGATCTTGTCACGGTAATCATCGAGAGCATCCTTGAAGGGGCGATCGAGGTAGCCCTTCGAACTGCCGGGCTTCGGGTCCAGCCGGGGGTCTTTCCATTTGCCAAGACGCATGGCAGACTCGGTTGCGTCGATCCACAATTGGGCGTCGCGCTTGCTCTTGAACGTGTTCGATATCGACCGGGACTTGCAAGGCCCCGTGAAGCTGTCCGGAAGCCGTGCCGTGACCGTCCATTTCCCCGCTCGCTTCGTGATGCTCGCCATGCCGCTTTATTCCTGCTTTCTGCAACAATGCTGCAACATATCGCAGAAAACACGAAAAAACGCAAGTTAATCAGGTAAATTCTACCGGTCTTGAAAACCGGCGTGCGGGAGACCGTACCGTGGGTTCGAATCCCACCTCTTCCGCCAAAAAAAACGGCCCAAATTCAGAAAAATAATCAAGAAAAATCAACAGTTTATGGAAGAGCAGGGATTCGAACGGATCTTAGAAATCTAATGTCCCGATTTTCTTTGAAACTTGCCAGAGAACATATACTGTCGCAGATAATAACGTGAGACGGGTTCTGCTACCGAGGGCACGCCCACAAACAGGATATCTTTGATTTTCATCAAGCTAAACGTTGTGTCGCTCGTTTTAAAGCACATCTTATTTGAAGTTATGGAGGAATTTAAATGCCCACGAACCTCATTATCACGATGCTCTTGAACGATTTGCCTGAAAATACGCCGTTGGGAACCGAGATTGCCACCATCTCCCCTGAAGGGTTGGGAGTCTCGATTACTTCAGCGGCGATCTCGTCATATGAGCGTGTCAATTATGGCGGCATGCTTGAAACGGAAAATTATCCATCCGACTTATTCGAGATCATTGGGGCGAAGATCGTCCTAAAATCCGCACTCGACTACGAGAAATATCCTGACAGCTTCCACGCTTATAAGGCTAATTTTACCGTAGACGCTACTTTCTCCGATGGCACAACCGGGAGAGCAATCGCAGGGCTTCAAGTTACGGACGTTATTGAGGAAGTCCGTGGAACTGGTCAAGCTGACAAAATCTTTGGCACCAATAGCATGGACTATATCATCACCGGATCGGGTAATGACCAAATCCGTGGCTCTGCTGGCAATGATGTGCTGTACGGCGGTACCGGGGGCGATAAGCTATGGGGCGGTGAAGACGCTGATACCTTCCTCTACAAAGCCATTAACGAAAGCACGCTGAAAAACCCCGACATCATCTACGATTGGCAGCATGTTGCCGGTGGTGGAACCCGTGATGTCATCGACCTACGTGCCATTGATGCTCGCTCCGACTATTCGGGTAACCAGCCTTTCAAATGGCTCGGTGCGAAAGACTTCAGTGGCAAAAAGGGCCAGTTGAACTACAAATATGAAAAGGACGGCGACACTCACGTCTACGGCGATCTGAACGGCGATAAGAAAGCTGATTTTGAGATAATTCTGGACGGCAAGATCAAGATGTATGCCGACGATTTCTTCCTCTGAACCCGGATAGCACGTCATTTCATCGAAAAGATGATTGGCGAAGTCGCTGAAATCAGAACGACAAGCCGCCAACTGAGGCGGCTTTTTTGTGCCCACTGGCTGCTACATTCCTGATGCATCGATTGCTGCATTTACGCTGGACGACTAATGCAAATTAAGCAACGAAAACAACGACGAAATTCACCCCATAGCTCTCACCTCTTCCGCCAGAACCTTTCCGCAACCTCGTTAAAAATTGCAGAAGTTTGCGTTGATGAGCGATTGTCGAAAACAATTACCGGTCGCTTTTTGGAGAGCAAGAAATCAGAAATAATTTCGAGCCAGACGCTCACGGCGGCAATGCGCCCATGCAGTCATGCTGCGGTGCTCTGGAACCAAGCCCGACCTTCGATCAACTCGCCAAATTAAGGAGCTTGCATTCGATCAACGTCGAAACGAGCGCGACCCTCTGCTCATCGCTGATTTCGCCTGGCAATTCGCGCACGAAAAAGCTGCCATTGTATGTAATGAACTCCAGAGCTGCACGGGCCGTCTGGTCAACAGCGAACACGGCTTCCCCCTCATTGCTCAAAAGTTCGACCATGTCGTCATCATCCTGCAGGTAGAAGGCGTGGCGGCGAGAATTGACGATGCGCCGATCCAGCGTGACATTTTTCTCGTCGTACCACAGGTCAGGCAGCGGCTCGCCGAACAACTCTTCGTACCGCTGCGCGAACATAGCCAGCGTGGAGGGCGTCATTTTAGGCAAGCCTTCTACCGTCGGCGCGGTACTGGGCGCATGCTGAATGTACTTTCCGAAATTTGCGCGGCAGTATTCGATATACTGACGTGTGAATAGAATGAACTGGTGCCAGATCTGATCGATTCTCAGCGAATACATACCCCATGCGACTGCGGGGCTGGACGCTGTCAAAACGAGGTAGCGCTTTACCTCGCGAAAGAGGGCTTCAGCCTCTTCGCGGGAACGGACGACGTCGTCTTTCAGCAGTTTCTCGGAAAGATAGGGGGCCTCGAACGCCAAAGCTTCGGCATGAACGTCCGCAGCACCTGATGCATTCTGCACGGCCATGGTCATTGAACTTGCGCCAGGCATTGGCAGGTGCAGGGCACGCATTGCGTTCCATCGCAGATAATGAAACAGGTGCAGGTATCGCGAGCCTGTGACCTTACTTTCATGCGAAGCCCTGCCCGCCGTACATCCGCCAAGGCGCCGTTCTGTCTCGGGAACGCCGCACCTTGTGCGCTCGTGGAGTTCGTCTGGCTGATTACCGCGTCTCGCCGGACCCAGACGGCGACCGCTCCGAGACTGGATTTAGGCAAGTCGGCAGTTGCGACGATGTCGCTTTCGGCGATCTCGATACCACCAGATAGGTCATTGAGCCGGAAAATCAGCTTTATGTGCCCCTCGCGGCGAGACGGCGCAACAAATCCGGTGAATGCAACGGCATTTTCGCTGCCCGCCTCCAGCAGGCGCGACACCAATGCGTTCGTCTTCAGCGCTTTTCCCGAATCCGGTTCCTTGGCCATCATGATCTCCTTGTGGCTTGCCAAGCTGCTGCGGCAATTAGACATGTCCGCGATCGCGATCGACATTAAGAAAACTTCATCTCTGGCAGAAAACGTGGCGATAGAACGCTCGACCCGCGCAATCAAACTGAGCCAGTTAGGTCACGCCACGTTTAAAACGGCATGCTTTCGTTTGGCGGCGAATCCAGCCGCCCTGTTTCACCCGGATAGGTTTCGGCTCCCTCTGAAATTGGATGAAACCAATTCTTTATATTCATCAATACTCACATATGCACGAAGTTGCGATGTTCGGCAACAGGTTGCATTGATCATCGTAGCGGCTTCCCCGAAAGCACGGGAGCAAATTCTGCTTTCTTTCCATGCAACTCCCTCTGGTTGATCGACCGGCATTCTCCTATGATCTGGGACAGGATGAGGGATCGACTGGTGTTACACCCAATCTACCGAAGAAGCTCTCACGCCATTGGCAAACCTCAAGAATTTAATTCAATAAATAAAAACAACCAATTGATATTAGTGTGTATTTGTAAAATACGAAAAACCTAACTCCAGTGAAAAACCATTTTCTCTCGACATACGTATCCTGTCTATCGCGATGGTCAGCAAGGAGATGGCAAATGATCCGGACATTCAAAGCCTGCGCATGCATTGCCATTCTCTTGGCTACGGCGCCGCTATCCCAGGCGGCGGAGCCTGTCGATACGGCCCAGTCGATCATCCAGAACCAGATCGAAGCCTTTCTCCACGATGATGCCGAGACGGCCTATTCTTTTGCCTCCCCGCAGATCAGGCAAAAGTTTCCAGACAAAAGCGTCTTCTTCGATATGGTCAAACGTAGCTATGCGCCGGTCTACCGCCCCGGCAATTTCGCCTTTGGGCGCAACAAGATCGAGAGCGGTACGGTGGTGCAGGAAGTGCTGATATCCGGGCCAGACGGCAAGGATTGGACGGCATTGTATTTTCTCGTCAGGCAACCCGATGGCACCTACAAAATCAACGGCGTACAGCTGCTTCGGCAAACGCCAGGCCCCGAAATTTAAACAACCGAAATAACGCAACTCTGCACTGTGGTGCATTGACGTTAACGCGCACGCTCCCTTAGACATAACAGCCTAATTAAGCCGGGAGAATTAAGCGTGAATTTGCCACTGCAGAAAGTTTGCGACATTTATGATCTCTTCGATCCGGAGATCGATAGTATCCTTCGGGACGATCTGAAATCCATTCCCTTCGGTTCGCGGCGTGCATGGGAGTTCGCAATGATCTTCCGGGCCTTGGCCCAAAAGGGTAAGTTGACCCCTGTGGCCCAGGGCCTTGCGATGGGTGCCGGGACAGAAAAGCTAATTTATGCGATTGTTCCACGCGTCGCGAAGACGATGGTTACCGATCTCTACCTGCCGAACAGCGGCTGGGTCGGCGTGCGCACGGACAATCCGCGCGATCTTATCCTGCAGAAGGCACCTTGGCCGATTGACGCGCAGAAGGTCGATGCCATGGCCATGGATATGCGTAAACTCGACTTTCCTGACGAGAGCTTCGATTTCTGCTGGTCGACGGGTTCCTTCGAGCACATCGGACGCGACGAAGATTTCCTCCGCCACTTTAGCGAAGTCGAACGTGTGCTGAAACCGGGGGGCGTCTACGCCTTCACCACCGCCATTACGTTTGGCGGCGTCACGGAGCCTATTCCACACAACTACTATTTCGATCCCAATCATCTGATTGACCTGATCCATGCATCGCCGCTGCATGCGGAACCGGTTTTCGATTGCTTCGTGCGCGATCACATCTTCAACCGCCCTCATCCCGAACGTCTCCAGGATTACGGGTTCGATCCTGGCAGGAAGTTCTCCAAGCCGATCGTCTCCTTCCGCCGCGGGATTCTTCTGGCGGCGAATGTGATGGTACTGACAAAGGACGCCAGCCGCGCGAAGGTGCGACCCGAGGTGCGTGGACTTGAGGAATCGCGCAAGCGCCTTACGAGCCAGGCAGACGGCTATCTGCGCGATCTCTGGTCGGAGTTCCAATATCTTCAGACAACAGCGGAAAAAGGCGGCCTGAGCATCCAGCCTCAAGTCTTTGGCAACGGCGCTGCGCTGATCGACGTCATCATTCCGAAGGGCGGTCCTGACAAGCTGAAATGGACCGTCAAGCATCGCCCGATTTCCGGGAGCGTGACCTGGGAAACGTTGCAGACAGGCAAGCTGACCGCGAATGACAGCACTTTCCGCTTCGAGACGAAACGCGATCGTCTGTACTCCATCAAGCTGTCAAATGCGGCAGGCGACCTCAGCCGCATCATCGTCAAGGCGAAATTAGCCTGAACTCAGCCTCTCAGAGTGGCGCCAGGTCTCCTTGGCGCCATTCTTCCTGCGTCTCTTCCATGAAGGCGGCATAGCGGCCCTCCTCGATTGCCGTGCGGATACCTGCCATCAATTCCTGGTAATAGGCCAGGTTGTTCCAAGTCAGCAGCATGCCACCCAGGCTCTCGTCGGCACGCACGAGATGATGCAGGTAGGCGCGCGAATAGTCGCGTGACGCCGGGCAGGCCGACTGATCGTCGAGCGGCCGGGTATCTTCCGCATGACGGGCATTGCGCAGGTTGACGCGGCCGCGCCGGGTGAACGCCAGGCCGTGACGGCCAGCGCGTGTAGGCATGACGCAATCGAACATGTCGATGCCACGGGCCACGGATTTCAGGATATCATCAGGGGTACCGACGCCCATCAGGTAGCGCGGCTTTTCTACCGACAGTTCCGGGCACGTGATGTCAAGCATGTCGAGCATGACGGCCTGCGGCTCGCCGACAGCAAGGCCGCCGATCGCATAGCCCTTGAGATCAAGCCCAGACAGCGCCTGTGCCGAACGGACACGCAGCGCCGGCACATCGCCGCCCTGAACGATACCGAACATCGCCTTGCCCGGCTGATCGCCAAAAGCAGTCTTGCAGCGGTCGGCCCAGCGAAGCGACATTTCCATTGCGCGTTCAATATCAGTGGGTTCTGCCGGAAGTCTCACACATTCATCGAGCTGCATCTGGATGTCGCTGTCGAGCAAACCCTGGATTTCGATCGAGCGCTCCGGCGACATGTGATGCAACGCACCATCGACATGGCTCTTGAAGGTCACGCCTTTTTCGTCAAGCTTGCGCAGGCCCGCGAGCGACATGACCTGGAAACCGCCGCTATCGGTCAGGATCGGATAGGGCCAACGGATCAGCTCATGCAGACCGCCCAAACGCGCCACGCGCTCCGGGCCTGGACGCAGCATCAGGTGATAGGTGTTGCCGAGGATGATATCGGCGCCGAGATCGCGGACCTGATCGAGATACATCGCCTTGACCGTGCCGACGGTTCCGACCGGCATGAAGGCCGGCGTGCGGATTTCGCCGCGCGGCATCGATACCGTGCCGCGACGGGCCTTGCCATCAGTTGCCTTGATGTTGAACTGAAAAGTCTCGGTCATGTTGCATCCCGGAAAAGCAGGCTGGAATCGCCGTAGGAATAGAATCGGTAGCCGGTTTCGATGGCGTGCTCGTAAGCGCGCCGCATGGTGTCCATGCCACTGAAGGCCGAAACGAGCATGAACAGCGTCGACTTCGGCAGATGGAAATTGGTCATCAGCATGTCGACGGCGCGGAAACGATAACCGGGCGTGATGAAAATGCCGGTCGGGCCGGACCATGGGCGGATGTCGCCATTCTCCTCAGCGGCACTCTCGATCAGCCGCAGCGAGGTGGTGCCGACACAGACGATGCGCCCGCCCCTCGCCCTGACGGCGTTCAGCCGTTCGGCCACGTCAGCGCTGACATGGCCGATCTCCTGATGCATGACGTGATCGTCGGTATCGTCAACCTTCATTGGTAGAAACGTGCCAGCGCCCACGTGCAGGGTGACGAAATGGCGCTCGACGCCAAGCGCATCCAGTGCCTCGAACAGGCGATCAGTGAAATGGAGGCCAGCAGTCGGCGCTGCAACGGCCCCATGTTCGCGCGCGTAAACCGTCTGGTAGTCGGTGCGGTCCTGCTCGTCTTCGGGGCGCTTGGAGGCAATATAGGGAGGCAGCGGAATATGGCCGACGGCAAGGATCGCTTCATCCAGCGCCGGGCCGGAAAGATCGAACCGCAGCGTCACCTCGCCTGCGTCGCCTTTCTCTTCAACAGTCGCGTCCAGCGCGCCTGTGAGACAGGTGTTGGTGCCGTGGCCGAATTCGATGCGATCGCCGGGCTTGAGACGTTTGGCGGGGCGCGCGAACGCCTTCCAACGGTCGGCAGCGATACGCATATGCAACGTCAGGGAAACCTGCGTGACGACATCCTCGCCGCGGCGGCGAATCCCCTCCAGTTGAGCTGGAATGACCTTGGTATCATTGAAAACGAGAGCATCACCCGGACGAAGGAAGGATGGCAGATCCACGACGCTACGATCGATCAGCTGATCGCTTTCTTGCGGCTGGACAACGAGCAGCCGGGCGCTGTCGCGCGGGCTTGCGGGCCTCAGCGCTATATTATCCTCGGGGAGATCGAAATCGAACAAATCGACGCGCATCAAAACTCTTCTTTAAACGGCAAACCCGCCCCGGCGCCTTTTCCAGGCGATCCGGGACGGGTTTTGGCAATAGCCTGAATTAGGCGTTGGCGGCAAGTTTCATCGACACGATGGTGTCAGGATCCTTGACGGGCTCGCCCCTCTTGATCTTGTCGACATTTTCCATGCCGGAAATGACCTGGCCCCAGACCGAATACTGCTTGTTCAGCCATGGGCTGTCGGTGAAGCAGATGAAGAACTGCGAATTGGCCGAGTTCGGCATCTGGCTGCGCGCCATCGAGCACGTGCCACGCACGTGGCTCATGTTGGAGAATTCAGCCTTGAGGTCCGGCTTGGAGGAGCCGCCCATCCCGGCGCGGGCCGGATTGAAGTCCTTGCCACCGGTCTTGCCGTACTGCACGTCGCCGGTCTGCGCCATGAAGTCGTCGATGACGCGGTGAAACACGACGCCGTCATAGGCGCCTTCGGCGCACAGTTCCTTGATGCGGGCAACGTGGCCCGGCGCCAGGTCCGGCAAAAGCTGGATGACGACCTGCCCCTTGGTGGTTTCCATGATGATGGTGTTTTCAGGATCCTTGATCTCTGTCACGGCCTTCTCCTTCTTGTTAAAGCGGGCGTTTCAAAACGCGATTACTTGCCGACCTTGACGCTGATCATCCGGTCGGGATCGGTGACGGAACCGTTGTTGGCTTCGTCGCCCTTCTTGATCTTGTCGACATTGTCCATGCCTTCGACGACCTGTCCGACCACCGTGTACTGGCCGTTCAGGAAGTCACCGGGGGCGAACATGATGAAGAACTGGGAATTGGCGGAATTCGGGTCCTGGCTGCGGGCCATGCCGACCGTACCGCGCGCAAACGGTACCTTGGAAAATTCAGCCTCGACGTTCGGCTTGGACGAGCCGCCCATGCCGGCCATCTCCGGCTTGAAATCCTTCTCCATATTGCCGTACTGGACATCGCCGGTCTGAGCCATGAAGCCCGGGATGACGCGGTGGAAGGCGACATTGTTGTAATCGCCTGCTTCGGTCAGTTCCTTGATGCGCGCGACATGCTTGGGCGCAACATCCGGCATCAGCTCGATGACGACCGGGCCGTCCTTCAGCGTGATGGTGATGTATTCCTTGGCCTGGGCGAAGGCATTGCTGGTCAGGGATGCGAGGACAACGGCGCCTGCGAAAGCGAGTTGGAGAATTTTCATATGAGCTCCCATGGAAATAAAAGAAAACGTCAGGATTTGCGTTTTGCGTTCAGGGCCGCATGAACGGCCTTGGGTACGAAGGCGCTGACATCACCGCCCATGGCAGCGATCTGGCGAACCAATGTGGCGGTAATGGGCCGCGAGGCCGTACCGGCCGGAAGAAACAGGGTCTGGATATCCGGCGCCATTTGCCGGTTCATGCCCGCCATCTGCATCTCATAATCGAGGTCCGTGCCGTCTCGCAAGCCGCGGACCAGAAGCGAAGCGCCATGTTTTCGCGCGGCATCGACAACGAGATTATCAAAGGAAACGACCGAGATATCGGCGGCCCTTTCAGGAAGGAATTCCTTGAGCGACTGCGCAATGAGGGCGGCGCGCTCTTCAAAGGAAAACAGTGGCGTCTTGCCAGGATGAACACCGATCGCAACGATAACCGCCGACGCAACATTCAGCGCCTGCACCAGCACGTCGAGGTGGCCGTTCGTCATCGGGTCGAAGGAGCCGGGATAAAAAGCAGTGGTCATCGCGCCTGTTTCCATTTCGAAGCCTTGTGTCACGGTCTGCGGGCAATCGCAAGGGAGCACGCTTGCCGCTCCACGTGTTCCCTTTGGAACAGCAGCCCGATGACATGAACGCTAAATGAAGAGTGTGTTCAAGGTTGTTTCAAGGACGGGCTTGTACATCGTCAAGTAGAGAACGGAACTTTTTCCAGTCAAGGCCGTTTACTGGCTGAAAGGATCACCGCTATGGCACTTATTCTTCTGTCTATGACCATGTTCTTTGTCATGCTTTTTGCAACGGCAAACGCGATCAGAAACGAAGCGCGCAATGACGGGCCTCACCTTAATCGTACGCGTTTGTTAAAGTAGAGGATGAACTACAATGGCCATCACAATGATGATCATATCGGCAGTGATCAGTATCGTGTTCCTGGTCGATTTCGCCAAAACAATTTTCGAACTTCAGCGCGACAGAAGCGCAATGAAAGCAATGAGCCGCGACGCCGGCGGTTTCAGCGTGTGACATTTTCAAAGTTCCACAGCGACAACCTCCAGTGCCGCTGTCATAAAAGCCGGACGGTTCCCCTGCCAGTCCGGTTTTTCTTTGCCTTAATCAGCCCTGATGACGGCGGTTTGTATCACTGCTGCGCAAAGCCCGGGGTAAAAGAAAAAGCCGGGCGATGCGATCACCCGGCTTTTTGTAATAATGGGACGAAAGATTTTACTCTTCCGTTGCAGCCGGCGGATCGATGGCCGGAGCATCGTCATCCGGCGTCTCAGCCTGGCCCGCGGCGTCCTCGTCCTCTTCTGCTTCAGGCTCGCTGATACGCTCGACCGAGACGACCTTTTCGTCCTTGGCAGTGGAGAAGATGGTCACGCCCTTGGTGGCACGGCTTGCAAGCCGGATGCCGCTAACCGGAACGCGGATCAACTGGCCGCCATCGGAAACGAGCATGATCTGGTCATTGTCTTCGACCGGGAAGGCCGCGACCAGTTCGCCGATTTCTCCGGTCTTCGAGGTATCCGTCGCGCGGATACCCTTGCCGCCACGGCCCGATGTACGGAAGTCGTAGGTGGAGGAGCGCTTGCCAAAGCCCTTGACGGAGACCGTCAGCACGAACTGTTCGCGTGCCTTGAGTTCCTCATAACGGGCGTCGTCGAGCTGACCTTCTTCGGTGACTTCCTCGCCGACGAGCGCGATTTCCTCGTCCTCGCCGGTTGCCGCGCGCCGTTCGGCGGCAGCGCGTTTCAGGTAGGCTGCCCGTTCCCACGGCTCGGCATCGACATGGCCGACGATGGTCATCGAGATGATCCGGTCGCCCTCGCCGAGCGTGATGCCGCGAACGCCGATCGAGTTGCGGCCAGCAAAGACGCGAACATCATCAACCGAGAAGCGGATGCACTGGCCGAGTGCCGTCGTCATCAGCACATCGTCATGTTCGGTACAGGTTTCGACGGAGAGGATTTCGTCACCCTCTTCATCCAGCTTCATGGCAATCTTGCCGTTGCGGTTGACCTGGACGAAATCCGACAGCTTGTTGCGGCGAACCGTTCCACGCGTCGTCGAGAACATCACGTCGAGGTTTTCCCACGTCGCCTCATCCTCGGGCAGCGGCATGATCGTGGTGATGCGTTCGCCGGGCTCCAGCGGCAACATGTTGATCAAAGCCTTGCCGCGCGATTGCGGTGTACCGACCGGCAGGCGCCAGACCTTCTCCTTGTAGACGATGCCGCGCGAAGAGAAGAACAGCATTGGCGTGTGGGTGTTGGCAACGAACAGGCGCGTGACGAAATCCTCGTCGCGCGTCGCCATGCCGGAGCGGCCCTTGCCGCCACGGCGCTGGGCCCGGTAGGTCGCCAGCGGCACGCGCTTGATATACCCGAGGTGAGACACGGTGATGACCATATCCTCCTGGGCAATCAGGTCTTCGTCATCCATATCGAGACCGCCTTCGACGATCTCTGTGCGGCGCGGTGTACCGAACTCGTCGCGAACGGCAATCAGTTCGTCCTTGACGATGGTCATGATGCGAATGCGTGACGACAGGATATCGAGATAATCGCTGATCTCGGCGCCGATCTTGTTCAGTTCGTCGCCGATTTCATCGCGGCCAAGGGCCGTCAGGCGGGCCAGACGCAATTCGAGAATCGCCCGGGCCTGCTCTTCGGACAGGTTATAGGTGAGGTCCTCGTTGATACGGTGGCGCGGATCGTCGATCAGACGGATCAGGCTTTCGACATCCGATGCCGGCCAGCGGCGTGTCATCAATTGTTCGCGGGCGGTGGCCGGATCCGGCGCCTCCCGGATCAGCTTGATGATCTCGTCGATATTTGCAACGGCGATGGCAAGACCGACCAACACATGCGCGCGTTCGCGCGCCTTGCGCAGCAGGTATTTGGTGCGGCGGCTGATGACTTCCTCGCGGAACGCAACGAAAGCGCGCAGCATGTCGAGCAGCGTCATCTGCTCCGGCTTGCCGCCGTTCAACGCAACCATGTTGCAACCAAACGAGGTCTGCAGCGGCGTGTAGCGATAGAGCTGGTTGAGGATGACCTCGGCATTGGCGTCGCGCTTCAGTTCGACGACGACACGGTAACCCTGGCGGTCGGATTCGTCGCGAAGGTCGGAAATACCCTCGATGCGCTTGTCCTTGACCAGTTCGGCCATCTTCTCGATCATCGTCGCCTTGTTCACCTGATAGGGAACTTCGGTGATGATGATCTGCTCGCGGTCGCCGCGCATCGGCTCGATGGTGGCGCGGCCGCGCATGATGACCGAGCCGCGGCCCGTCTCATAGGCAGAACGGATACCGGAGCGGCCAAGAATGAAGGCACCGGTCGGGAAGTCCGGCCCCGGAATGATCTCCATCAGCTGCGGCAGTTCAAGGCCAGGCTCGTCAATCAGCGCGATACAGCCGTTGATCACTTCGATCAGATTGTGTGGCGGGATATTGGTCGCCATGCCGACGGCGATGCCGCCTGCCCCGTTGACCAGAAGGTTCGGGAACTTCGCAGGCACGACGGACGGCTCGCTCAGCGTACCATCGTAGTTGTCGCGAAAATCGACCGTTTCCTTGTCGAGATCGTCGAGCAGCGCATGGGCGGCCTTTTCAAGCCGGCACTCGGTATAACGTTCGGCCGCCGGCGGATCGCCGTCGATCGAGCCGAAATTGCCCTGACCGTCGATCAGCGGCAGCCGCAGCGACCAAGGCTGCGCCATACGGGCGAGCGCATCATAGATCGCCGAGTTGCCGTGCGGATGGAATTTACCCATCACGTCCCCGGTTACGCGGGCGCATTTGACGTATTTCTTGTTCCAGTCGATGCCCAGTTCGCTCATCCCGAACAGGATGCGCCGGTGCACGGGCTTCAGACCATCGCGGACATCGGGAAGAGCACGGCTGACGATAACGCTCATGGCGTAATCGAGATACGAGCGCTGCATTTCCTCCATGATGGAAATGGGCTCGATGCCTGGTGGGTTCTTGCCGCCGCCTGGTGTGCTTTGTTCAGTCAATTTCGATCACGATCTTTGTTCAGAATCAGACAGATTTTTATAGCCGAATGCGTTGGCGAGCGCCAATTTCGGGGCCGGGTTGTGAACAGCCTTTTAGGCTCATCGTCGCTCTTGCAGGCATTTGCAAGGCAAAAGCGGCTAAACGGTGAAGGACAGGTCTTTCATTCAGCGATCCCCTCGCCTAACAATTCATCAGACGGTCATCATAAACAAGGCCGCGAGGGGAATGGGATGTCTCATATCGACCTTTTGATCAATGCGCTGACCACGATCCTGGTCACCATCGATCCGCCCGGCCTTGCGCCGATCTTCCTGAGCTTGACTGTCGGCATGAGCCGTCAGGAGCGCTTTCTGGTGGCGCGGCGTGGCACGCTGATCGCTTTTTTCATCCTGTCGGCGTTCGCTTTGTTCGGAAGTAGTATACTTGGCCTGCTCGGTATTTCCATCGGCGCCTTCCGGATTGCCGGCGGCCTGCTGCTGTTCTGGATCGCCTTCGAAATGATCTTCGAGAAGCGCAACGAGCGCAAGGAAAAGACCGGCGAAACTGCCATCACCCGCGATCACATTCACAATATCGCGGTTTTCCCGTTGGCATTGCCGCTGATTGCCGGCCCCGGCGCCATCTCGGCGACGATCCTGTTGTCCGGTTCGTTTTCGGCAACCATCGACCGTGTGCAGCTGATCCTGGTCATCGCCTTCTGCCTGGCCGTCCTGTTTGCCTCGCTCGTCATCGCCGAACGCATCGACCGGTTTTTAGGCGTCACCGGCCGCGCCATCCTGACACGCCTGCTCGGCGTCATCCTCGCGGCCTTGGCGGTGCAGTTCGTCGTCGATGGCGTCAAATCGACAATGGGGTTGTGATCACGCTCGATTGTGGCAGGTCCCATTGACGAAAAAGGCCCGGTTTCCCGGGCCTTTTTGACTGTAGATCGTTTGGATCAGAACGGAATATCGTCGTCCATATCGCGCGAAAAATTCCCGCCGCTGCTGCTGCTGCTGCCGCGGCCCGATGGAGCCGAAGACGGGCGATCGTAGTCGCCGCCATAGTTGCTGGAACCGCCGCCGACATTGCCACCGTAATCCGAGCCACCGCGGCCACCACCGGCACCCTGTCCGTCACCACGGCCGCCGAGCATGGTCAGCGTCGAGTTGAAGCCCTGCAGCACCACTTCCGTCGAATAACGGTCCTGGCCATCCTTGTCCTGCCATTTGCGGGTCTGCAGCTGGCCTTCGACATAGACCGTCGAGCCCTTCTTCAGATATTGCTCAGCAACCTTGCAGAGACCTTCGTTGAAGATCACCACACGATGCCATTCGGTCTTTTCCTTGCGCTCGCCGGAATTGCGGTCGCGCCAGCTTTCCGAAGTCGCAATGTTGAGGTTGGCGATCGGCTTGCCGTCCTGCGTGCGCCGGATTTCCGGGTCTGCCCCGAGGTTACCGATCAAAATCACCTTGTTGACACTGCCTGCCATCTTGCTTTTCCCGCTATCCTGCCAGACCTTGCGGCCCGGCTTCCAAATTCAGAGCGCGCATCTTAGCGGCTGATGGCCAAGCATACGCCCCTTTGCATCCTGTCATCCACAACAGTTTTCAAAATTCGTTCTTTCTTTGTTCTAATAAATCCGTAATATCCTGTCAACCGACTCGGGAAGGCTGACTGTTTTTCGGATTGCGCCTCGACATGCGCTGTGCCGTACTTAAATAGAAGCTTTCAAATGCAGATACAAAGCTGGGCACGATGAGCAAACTCGAGACCATTTCCATCCGCGGCGCGCGCGAACACAATCTCAAGGGCATCGACCTCGATTTGCCGCGCAACAAGCTGATCGTCATGACCGGCCTATCGGGCTCCGGAAAATCGTCGCTTGCCTTCGATACGATCTATGCGGAAGGGCAGCGGCGTTATGTCGAGAGCCTGTCGGCCTATGCCCGCCAGTTCCTTGAGATGATGCAGAAGCCGGATGTCGACCAGATCGACGGCCTGTCCCCGGCCATCTCGATCGAGCAGAAGACCACCTCGCGCAATCCGCGCTCGACGGTGGGCACGGTCACCGAAATCTACGACTACATGCGCCTTCTCTTCGCCCGCGTCGGCGTGCCCTATTCGCCCGCCACCGGCCTGCCGATCGAAAGCCAGACAGTCAGCCAAATGGTCGATCGCGTCGTCGATTTCGGCGAAGGCACCCGTCTTTATATTCTCGCGCCGATCGTGCGTGGCCGCAAGGGCGAGTACAAGAAAGAACTTGCCGAGCTGATGAAGAAGGGGTTTCAGCGTGTCAAGATTGACGGGCAGTTTTACGAGATCGCCGAGGCACCGGCGCTCGACAAGAAATACAAGCATGACATCGACGTTGTCGTCGACCGTGTCGTCGTGCGCCCCGACCTGACGACGCGCCTCGCTGACAGTCTGGAAACCTGCCTGACGCTGGCCGACGGCCTGGCGATTGCCGAATTTGCCGACAAGCCGCTGCCGCCTGAGGAAACCGCAGCTGGTGGCGCGGCCAACAAGTCGCTCAACGAAACGCATGAGCGTGTGCTGTTTTCCGAAAAATTCGCCTGCCCCGTATCCGGCTTCACCATTTCGGAGATCGAGCCGCGGCTGTTCTCGTTCAACAATCCGTTCGGCGCCTGCCCGACCTGCGATGGACTTGGTAGCCAGCAGAAGATAGACGAAGCACTCATCGTCCCGGAACCCGACAAGACGCTGAAGAGCGGTGCCATCGCACCCTGGGCAAAGTCGTCATCCCCCTATTACAATCAGACGCTCGAAGCGCTTGGCAAAGCCTTCGGTTTCAAGCTGTCGAGCAAATGGACCGATCTTTCCGACGAAGCCAAGCACGCCATCCTACAGGGCACCGAGGAGAAGATCAGCTTTCATTACGAGGACGGCGCCCGCTCCTACAACACGACCAAGAATTTCGAAGGCATCGTGCCCAATCTGGAGCGGCGCTGGAAGGAGACCGACAGCGCCTGGGCACGTGAGGAAATCGAACGCTACATGTCGGCAGCCCCCTGCCCGTCCTGCAACGGTTTCCGCCTGAAGCCCGAAGCACTCGCCGTTAAGATCAACAAGCTGCACATCGGCGAAGTCACGCAGATGTCAATCCGCGTCGCACGCGACTGGTTCGACGTCCTGCCTGAACATATGAACGCCAAGCAGAACGAGATCGCGGTGCGCATCCTAAAGGAAATTCGCGAGCGGCTGCGCTTCCTCAACGATGTCGGGCTGGAATATCTGAGCCTCTCGCGCAATTCCGGCACCCTGTCGGGCGGCGAAAGCCAGCGCATCCGGCTCGCCTCACAGATCGGCTCCGGCCTGACTGGTGTACTCTATGTTCTCGACGAACCGTCGATCGGCCTGCACCAGCGCGACAACGCCCGCCTGCTCGATACGCTGCGGCATCTGCGCGATATCGGCAATACGGTGATCGTCGTCGAGCATGACGAGGATGCGATCATGACGGCCGATTATGTCGTTGATATCGGTCCGGCTGCCGGTATTCATGGCGGCGAAGTGGTGGCACAAGGCACGCCGCCGGAAGTTCTTGCCAATCCGAACTCGCTGACCGGGAAATATCTCTCCGGCGAACTGTCGGTCGCGGTTCCGGCAGAGCGGCGCAAGCTGAAAAAGAAAAAGGAAATCACGGTCGTCGGCGCCCGCGCCAACAACCTGAAGAACGTCACGGCGTCGATCCCGCTCGGCGTGTTCACGGCTGTCACCGGCGTGTCGGGCGGCGGCAAATCAACCTTCCTGATCGAAACGCTCTACAAGGCAGCCGCCCGCCGCATCATGGGTGCGCGCGAAAATCCGGCCGAGCATGACCGGATCGACGGGTTCGAGCACATCGACAAGGTCATCGACATCGACCAGTCGCCGATCGGCCGCACGCCGCGCTCCAACCCGGCCACCTATACCGGCGCGTTCACGCCAATCCGCGACTGGTTTGCCGGCCTGCCGGAAGCCAAGACCCGCGGCTATCAGCCGGGCCGCTTCTCCTTCAACGTCAAGGGCGGCCGTTGCGAAGCCTGTCAGGGCGATGGCGTCATCAAGATCGAGATGCACTTCCTGCCGGATGTCTATGTCACCTGCGACGTCTGCCACGGCAAGCGCTACAACCGCGAAACGCTCGACGTGCATTTCAAGGGCAAGTCGATCGCCGACGTGCTCGATATGACCGTCGAGGAGGGCGTCGAGTTCTTCGCCGCCGTTCCCGCCGTGCGCGACAAGCTGCAGGCGCTGCAAGGCGTTGGCCTCGGCTATATCAAGGTCGGGCAGCAGGCCAACACCCTGTCGGGCGGCGAGGCACAGCGCGTCAAGCTAGCCAAGGAACTGTCTAAGCGTTCGACGGGCCGCACGCTCTACATTCTCGACGAACCGACCACCGGCCTGCATTTCCATGACGTCGCCAAGCTTCTGGAAGTGCTGCACGAACTGGTCAACCAGGGCAATTCGGTCGTTGTCATCGAGCACAATCT
This sequence comes from Rhizobium sp. Root1334, assembly GCF_001426665.1. GTDB lineage: Bacteria > Pseudomonadota > Alphaproteobacteria > Rhizobiales > Rhizobiaceae > Pararhizobium. Next base: position 308,320 of record NZ_LMEY01000012.1, read on the forward strand.
CGAAGTCATCAAGACAGCCGACTGGGTGATCGATTTCGGTCCGGAAGGCGGTGATGGTGGCGGCGAAGTGATCGCCGCGGGTACGCCAGAAGATATCGTCAAGGAGAAGCGCTCCCATACCGGCGCCTTCCTCAAGGAACTTCTGGAGCGGCGGCCGATCCGCAAGATGGCGGCGGCGGAATAAGGGATACGGGGAGAGGAAAGCGCATGTCGACATCAGGCACAATCCGCTGCGGCATTGGCGGCTGGACCTTCGATCCTTGGGAAGGAACGTTTTATCCGGAGACGCTGGCGAAGAAGCGGCAGCTGGAATATGCCAGCAGCCAGCTGAAAGCCATCGAAGTCAACGGCACCTATTACGGCTCTCAAAAGCCGGAAACATTCGCCAAATGGGCGTCGGAAGTGCCGGACGACTTTGTCTTCTCGCTGAAAGCCAGCCGCTTTGCCACCAACAAGAAGGTGCTGGCGGAAGCCGGTGAATCGATCGGCAAATTTCTCGGCCAGGGACTGACGGAACTCGGACCGCATCTCGGACCGATCCTCTGGCAGTTCATGCCAACCAAGAAATTCGATGCCGATGATTTTGGTGCGTTTCTAGCGCTGCTACCGGAGAAGCAGGACGGCCTGACGCTGCAACATGTCGTGGAAGTACGGCATGATTCTTTCTGCACGCCGGAATTCACCGCCTTGCTTGCCAAGCATAAGGTTGCTGTCGTCTGCGCAGACCATTTCGACTATCCGATGATCGCCGACGTCACTAGTGATTTCGTCTATACACGTCTTCAGACCGGCAGCGATGACGTCAAAACCTGCTATGATGAAAAACGCCTCGATCTCTGGGCTGAACGGCTGAAGATCTGGGCAGCAGGCGGCGATGTCAGTGATCTCGCGCATGCCGATCCCGGCCACAAGCCGGAAAAGAAGCCGCGCGACGTGTTTGCCTTCTTCATCACCGAGGGCAAGGTCAATGCCCCGAACGGCGCGCAGGCGCTGCAGAAGCGGGTGAACTGATCAGCGGACTGGCGGCAACGGCCCGATCGCTGCGGCGAGATCGTCTGCAGTCAAGCCCTCGCCTGCCTTAGCGCCTGCCTGGCCGTGTCTCCAGACGCCAGCGGCGGCCGCTTCAAAGGCCGGCATGCCCTGCGCCAGGTGTGCGCCGATGATGCCAGCGAGCGTATCGCCCGATCCCGCCGTCGCCAGCCACGGAGGCGCATTGGCGTTGATTGCGGCGCGGCCGTCTGGTGCCGCAATGACCGTATCGGCGCCTTTGTAGACAATCACGGCATGGCTGCGTTTCGCAGCCGCGAGGGCACGATCAATCTTCGAGAGCGTCTGGTCGGCGTCGATATCGGCAAACAGCCGGGCGAACTCGCCCTCGTGCGGGGTCATCACCAGCCGGGGTTCGCCACCGGAAAAGGCGTTGAAAAGTGGGGCTGGATCATCCTTGAACGCGGTAATCCCGTCGGCATCAAGCACCAGCGCCCTGTCGCAGAGCATTAGAGTATATTGCCGCGCCTTCTCCAGATCGCCAAATCCCGGGCCAAGCACGAAGGCGCTGATACGCCTGTCGGCAAGCCAGTCGGACAGAGCGGCGGCATCCTCGATCTGCTTCAGCATGACGGCGGTCAGATGAACTGCATTGGCGGTGAGCGCTGCAGAGGCGGACGCCACCGTCACCAATCCGGCGCCCGCCTTCAACCCAGCCGCAGCCGAAAGCCGTGCCGCCCCGGTCGAAAGCGACCCGCCTGAAAAGATTGCGAGATGGCCACGCTTGAATTTATGGGCCGAGGGATCAAGGATATGGGCCAGTCCGGCCCAGAGATGCGGGCCATTTTCGCAAAGCCCGCTTGTATGGTTGAGCAGAATACGTTCGGGTATGCCGATATCGAACACCTCAAGACTGCCGCACAATGTGCGTCCCGGCAACAGCAGATGCCCCGGCTTTCGCGCCATGAATGTGACGGTATGCCCGGCTCGAAAGCTCTCGCCGAGCACCTGCCCGGTGAGGCCATCAAGACCGGACGGCAGGTCAACAGCGATAACGGGAATTCCGGCCCGACCCACGGCCTGCATCACCAAAGCTGCGTCATCCGGAACGGCACGGGACAAGCCGGCGCCAAACAAGGCGTCAATGACAACATCTCCAGGTTCGGGCTGGTAGGCCGCAAGTGTTTCAACACTTTTTGCCCACTGCGCATGGGCGCGGGCTGCATCGCCCGTAAGGCGGGCGCTGCAGCCCAATGCGTGAACGGCGACCTCCGCGCCGCTTCGCTGCAACGCGGCAGCGGCGATATAACCATCGCCGCCATTATTGCCAGGCCCGCAGAGAACGACAAACCGCAGCGCCTGTGGATAAAGCCGCAGGGCAGCTGCGGAAACGGCCAGCCCCGCCGATGTCATCAATCCAAAACTGTCGATCCCGGATACTGCCGCATCGCTGTCGATCGCGGACATTTCCGTAGGAGTGATAATGGATACTGTGCGGTCGAAGGACATGCCTCAAAATGCCCGCAAGCAGAAGAGCCGACAAGCTTAAAACGCGATCTTACTTTGTTTACTTTTTAGGCATTTGCACAGAATCCGCACTGACCTGTGCTGGCTTCCGCAGCAACAGCCAATGCACCCTGAGGACAAAGCGCGTTCAGGCAGAAAAATTCATAAAAAATAGGCAAATGACGCTGTTTATTCCGGAGAAAGAGATATGATCATCGCAGCTGAGGGTGTTTTAACCCGAAACAGCATCGCATTTGCCATATCTGGCATATAAAATGCATATTGAGGGCGAGCGGGCATAAGCCTGCCATAACGGGAGAAGCGGAGAGATATTTTCTCATGAAAAAGATCGAAGCGATCATAAAGCCTTTCAAGCTGGACGAAGTGAAGGAAGCCCTTCAGGAAGTTGGCCTGCAAGGGATCACCGTCACCGAAGCCAAAGGCTTTGGGCGCCAGAAGGGTCACACGGAGCTTTATCGTGGGGCAGAATACGTTGTTGATTTTCTCCCGAAGGTGAAAGTTGAAGTCGTATTGGCTGACGAAAATGCGGAGGCCGTGATCGAGGCCATACGGAATGCCGCGCAGACCGGACGTATTGGCGACGGAAAAATCTTCGTCTCCAATATCGAAGAGGTCATCCGCATCCGTACCGGCGAAACCGGCATCGACGCCATCTAATCCGCCTAACCGGTTCGGTTTAGGCCTACCTCGTCATCTCAAAAGAGGGACTTTCAAAACATGACGACTGCAAGTGATATCCTCAAGCAAATCAAGGAAAACGACGTCAAGTTCGTTGATCTGCGCTTCACCGATCCGAAGGGCAAGCTGCATCATCTGACCATGGACATCGGCTGTGTCGACGAAGACATGTTCGCCGATGGCGTCATGTTCGACGGCTCGTCGATCGGCGGCTGGAAGGCCATCAACGAGTCCGACATGGTGCTGATGCCGGATCCGGCGACCGTCCACATGGATCCCTTCTTTGCGCAATCGACGATGGTTATCGTCTGCGACATTCTCGACCCGGTCTCCGGCGAAGCCTATAACCGCGATCCGCGCGGCATTGCCAAGAAGGCCGAAGCTTACCTGAAGGCATCCGGCATCGGCGACACCGTCTATGCAGGCCCTGAACCCGAATTCTTCGTCTTCGACGACGTCAAATACAAGGCCGATCCGTACAATACCGGCTTCAAGCTCGACTCATCCGAGCTGCCGTCGAACGACGATACCGATTACGAGACCGGCAACCTCGGCCATCGCCCGCGCGTCAAGGGCGGCTACTTCCCGGTTCCGCCGGTCGATTCGTGCCAGGACATGCGCTCCGAAATGCTGACGGTGCTCACCGAGATGGGCGTCACCGTCGAAAAGCAGCATCACGAAGTAGCGGCCGCCCAGCATGAACTCGGCGTGAAGTTCGACACGCTCGTTCGCAGCGCCGACAAGGTGCAGATCTACAAGTACGTCGTCCACCAGGTCGCCAATGCCTATGGTAAGACGGCAACCTTCATGCCCAAGCCCATCTTCGGCGATAACGGTTCGGGCATGCACGTCCACCTGTCGATCTGGAAGGACTCAAAGCCGCAGTTCGCCGGCGATGAATATGCCGGCCTGTCGGAGAGCTGCCTGTTCTTCATCGGCGGCATCATCAAGCATGCCAAGTCGATCAACGCCTTCACCAACCCGACGACCAACTCCTACAAGCGTCTCGTTCCGGGCTACGAAGCCCCGGTTCTGCTGGCGTACTCGGCCCGCAACCGCTCGGCTTCTTGCCGCATTCCATTCGGCACGGGTCCGAAGTCCAAGCGCGTCGAAATCCGCTTCCCCGATCCGCTGGGCAACCCCTATCTCGGTTTCGCCGCCATGCTGATGGCCGGTCTCGATGGCATCAAGAACAAGATCCATCCTGGCAAGGCGATGGACAAGGATCTCTATGACCTGCCGCCGAAGGAACTGAAGAAGATCCCGACCGTCTGCGCTTCGTTGCGCGAGGCACTGGAAAGCCTGGACAAGGATCGCAAGTACCTGACCGCCGGTGGCGTCTTCGATGATGACCAGATCGATTCCTACATCGAACTGAAGATGGTCGAAGTCATGCGCTACGAAATGACCCCGCACCCGGTCGAATTCGACATGTACTACTCGGCCTAACAGCCGGATTACGGTCCCGCCTTTGGTGGGTCCGGACGATCAATGTAAAAAGCCGGATTCGCGAGAATCCGGCTTTTTTGTTCTTGGATTTTTGACCAGGTTATTGTTTTTTCAGCCGCTGTTTCAGCAGATTGAGATATTCCTCGTTGCCGTCCTGCGCTTGTTCTGCTGCCGCTGGCGCCTTGCATGCAGGCTTGTAGTCGAGCGCCATGCCGGCCTTGACGCAGACGCCGACCTGCCAGCCGGGCGGCAGCGCCGTCAGATCGGCATCCTTCCATTTCGGATGGCCGCTCGCCTGCAGCTTGTCGAGATTGTTGAGGATAAGGTTGGAGAACTCCGAGACCGCCTTGCAGCTTTCGCGCTGATAGGCGTTGCGCTTGACGTCGTAATCATAGGTCATCATCACGGCCTTGACCGCGATCAGCTCGACCGGTTCCTTCTGGAAAGCATAGGTTCCACCGTCGATCCGCGACGGTGTGTAGGTCGCCAGAAGCGGCGCTTCGGTAATCGGCACGAGATGGAATTTCGCGCCGTCGATCGGATTGTTCTTGAACAGCGCTGCCGGTGCGCCGGCGACGTAGAAGAAGGCATCGATCTCACCAGCGAGAAGTTTTGGCAGGGCTGCGTCCGGATTGAGCGGCACCCGCTCTCCGGTCTTCACCTGCAGGATGTCGAGAACCAGCGAGGACGTCAGAAATGTGCCGCTGTCCTTGACGCCGACGGCCACTTTCTTGCCCGCCAGATCGCCCATGTCCTTGACATCTGTGCGGGCGAGAACATGGATTTCCTCATTGTAGAGCGGATACATGATGCGGACGCCACGAACGGCTTGCTGCACTTCCGGGTCATCGGCCTCGAATGTTTTCAGATATTCAAGCACATCGCTCTGGACGATGCCGAACTGGGTATTCCTGCTGTTGCGCACGCCGACGAAATTCTCGAGCGATCCAGCCGATTCCTTGACGTTGAGTGTCAGGCTGCAGGACTTGCCGAGGGCTGCAATATCGCGCCCGATCTGGATGTAGGTACCCTGCGGCCCGCCGGTCATGATGTTCTTTTCGAACTCGGCTGCCGATACCGGAGTAAGCGCGAGCGCTGTCAGCATCGTCGCGGCCACAAAAGCCTGTCGGAACATCATGTTTCTCCCCGTAAGGCGACCGCCAAGCTGGCGGATACCGGTTGTCAGCAATCACTCTTGAAATCACGCATCAGGTTGCGCATCAGGACCAGCGGCACCTTGTCAAAGACGCTCTCCAGCGCATCCGTAACACAAGCCCCTGATACCAGCTGGTTTTTCAGCCGCTGCTTCTTCTCGTCATCTAGGAAACCCATGCCGCGCGTCGTGCCAATGATGTTGTCCACCATCAACCGGTCACGCGGCACCAATTCGACGCTTGGGGCCGGCTGACCAGTCTCCGGCACAGGCTTGCCGGTCACAGGCGCATTGGATGGCGTTTCGGCAGTCATTCCGGCTGCGGCTTCGAGTTGCTTTTGCAGCGCCTCAACTTTGCGGCGTTCTTCGCCAAGGCTCTGTTCCAGCGTCTTGATCTGCGCGTCGCGGGCAAGTTCAAGCGGCGACTTGAGTGCCGAAGGTTGTTTCCCGGCTTCCGTCACCTTCTGGTCCAATGCTTTTTGCGCTGCTATCGCATTGGCCGTTGCCTTTTCGAGACCCGCCTTCAAGCTGTTTAGCTGATTGTTCAGGGCAAGTTTGTCGGCGCCAAGATTTTGCGCCTGCGTTCTGGCGTCGGTAAGATCATCCCTGGCTGCGCTCAACTGCGCGTTCAGCCCGGCAATCGTCGCCGTAAAATCATCGGAGGCAGATTTGGACGCGGTCTTTTCGGTTAAAAGCAGTTTTTCAAGCGCCGAAATATCCGCATCGCGCTTGTCCAGCAGCCGGGTGAGCTTCGGAACCTCGTTCAGTTTCAGCTCGGCATAGTCTTTTTCCAACTCCTCGGCCCAGTTCCCGGAATTCTTTTTGAAATTGACGAGGTCGTTGTTCGCCTTGTCTCGCTGCGCCGTGACTTCGGCGAGTTCGGTTGTGAGTGAGGCCGTGCTGGTCTTCAACGCGGCAATTTCGGTTTGCATCGCCTGCCGGGCAAACCAGAAATAGCCACCGGCAGCAATCAGCGCCACGCAAAGTACAGCCGGCAAGACGAGGCCGGACGAGCCGCGGCCGCGTGTCGCCTGTTGGTCCCTACCCCACTGATTGCTCATGCTTTATCCGCCACCGAAGAACTCCTCTTGTTTGAGGTACGATGATTTTCCCGGAGAGGCAAGCAACGGCGCGCGGCGACGCCGCCTTGCGTCTATCCATGACGTTTAGCGCCCGCGCCACGTCTGAGCGTAACACTTGATGTTTGAGGAAAAACCACCACATACTACAGCGAAAGGAACCTAACATGATGAAACAAAGAGACGCAAAATTTCAGATTGGACAGGTTGTTCGCCATCGCGTGTTTCCATTCCGTGGCGTCATTTTCGATGTCGATCCGGAATATGCCAACACCGAGGAATGGTGGAATTCAATTCCCGCTGAAGTCCGCCCGACCAGGGATCAGCCGTTTTACCACCTGCTCGCCGAGAATGAGGAAACGGAATACGTTGCCTATGTCTCCGAACAGAACCTCATTTCGGACGAGAGCGGAAAGCCCTTGCGTCATTCCCAAGTGAACGCATTTTTCGATCCGGAGACTGTCGGCCAGTACAAGCCGAAAGCGGTTGTCCAGCACTGAGGTAAGCCATCCGGTAAGGCTTTGCCTGAAAAACAAAAAGCCGCCGCGAGATTGTCGCGGCGGCTTTTTGTTTGATGGCACAGGCAATCAGTTTGCGGTGGCAGCCTTCTGGGCGTCTTCCAACTTCTTGCGGGCGTCTTCAGCCTTCTTCTGCATTTCTTCCTGCAGCAGGCGCTGGCGCTCTTCGAGCTTGGACTGTTCGATCGGCTCGCCGTCGAAAACGCCGGTGAAGCCACCGAGCGAAATCTTGATCGGATTCGGCGCACGCTGGAAGTTAACCGACGTGAACACGACTTCGCCGCCCTTCTTCAGGCTGGCCAGAACGGCATCGCTGAGGGGCACTTCGGCAACGCACTTGTCAGGCATGCAGATAGCGTAGTCGAGCTTGGCGCCCTTGCCACCGTCGATCTGCATCTGGATGCCCGGCGGGATCAGGCGTGCGGATGGAACCGACACCTGCAGAACCTTGCGGTTGACCTTGCCCTGAACGCTGATCAGGCCGACGGCAGTAATCAGCTGACCATTGCTGGCCGTCAACAGATTCTGCACGATGCAGACATCATTGTCTTCCTGCTTGGTGCAGACCTTGAACCAGCCCTGCGGCGGGCGGGCGGCGCCGGCAGCAGCCTGCTGTGCAAAAGACGCGGCCGGCATCGCGGCAACAGCAACTGCGCCGGCAAATGCCGACAAAGCAGCCTTTTTGGTGAAGTTCGACTTGAAGATCATAATGATACCCGTCTCCTGAATTCCGGTGTCTGAGCGGTCTTAAAGACGCTCGTGATCAATGGTCAGCTGCCCGCTCTCCTGTTGGGCAAATGAGGCAATTGCATGACCCTCGTCTCCGGGAACACCTGTTACAGCGAGCGGCGACGGATATCCAGCCTCTCCGCCATTTTTTTGCATTCCGTCCTTGGGCCGGTATCGGCTTTTAAAGTATCGGTTGGTTGGAAATGCTGATCAACGTGTTAATTTGCCGTGATTCACGAGATGACGACAGCAGGAGGCGGGCTTTGCGCGCATTATTTTTGGGTTTGATTTCGGTGCTAGCCACGCTTGGCACCGGTGTAGCTGCACAGGCAGAGCCGGTTCACGGCATCGCCATGCACGGCCAACCCGCCCTGCCCGCCGATTTCAAGAACTTCCCTTACGTCAAGCCGGACGTCAAGAAGGGTGGCCGCGTCTCCTACGGCGTGGTTGGTACGTTCGACAGTCTCAACCCGTTCATTCTGAAGAGCATGCGCACCACAGCGCGCGGCATGCTCGACCCGGAATACGGTAACCTCGTCTATGATTCGCTGATGCAACGCTCGCGAGACGAAGCCTTTTCGCTCTACGGGCTGCTGGCCGAGACAGTGGAGTGGGATGACGACCGCACATTTATCCAGTTCAATCTCAATCCGAAGGCGAAATGGGCCGATGGACAGCCGGTGACGCCAGAGGATGTCATCTTCACGTTCGAACTGTTTCGCGACAAGGGGCGCGTCCCGTTCAGCACGCGGCTTGCAAAGGTCGACAAGGTCGAGAAAATCGGCGAGCGCAGCGTCCGCTTTACATTCAACGACAAAGCCGACCGCGAATTCCCGCTTTTGATCGCCATGACACCGATCCTGCCAAAACATGCGATTGACGTTGCGACATTTGATCAGACCTCGCTCAAGTTCCCGCTCGGCTCCGGCCCCTATCGTGTAGCCGAGGTGAAACCCGGAGAGCGGATCGTCTACAAGCGCAATCCTGATTATTGGGCAAAGGATCTGCCGGCAAAGATCGGTTTCGATAATTACGACGAGATTTCCGTCGAATATTTCCTGCAGGATAATTCGCTATTCGAGGCCTTCAAAAAGGGTGAGATCGACATTTATCCGGAAGGCAGCCCAACAAAATGGGCGCGCAGCTACAATTTCCCGGCCGTCCAGTCCGGCAAGGTCATCAAGGACACGTTCACGCCGAAGACCCCGTCCGGCATGCTCGGTTTCGTCTTCAACACACGCCGGTCGATGTTCGAAAACCCGAAACTGCGTCAGGGCCTGGCATTGGTCTTTGATTTCGAATGGGCAAACAAGAATCTCTTTGACGGAGCCTATACCCGCACGCAAAGCTTCTGGCAGAACTCGGGACTTTCCTATCTCGGTGTTGCTGCCGATAGCCGTGAACTGGGCCTTTTGGGCGACATACGAAACCGCATCAACCCATCGGTCCTCGATGGCACATACCGCCTGCCCGTGACCGATGCCTCGGGCCGCGACCGCAATGTGTTGCGTGAAGCCGTGACGCTGCTGCGTGAAGCAGGCTACGGTATCAAGGATGGCAAGATGCTCAGCGCGCAGGGCATACCGCTCGCCTTCGAGATCATGACCCAGAACGAGGGCCAGGAAAAACTGGCGCTGACCTATCAGCGTTCGCTCGCAGCACTTGGGATTGCCGCATCCGTGCGTACGGTCGATGATTCGCAGTATCAGCAGCGCACCCAGTCCTTCGACTACGATATCATCATGAAATCGTTCCCCTCATCGCTCTCTCCGGGCATCGAGCAGGTCACCTATTGGGGATCGCAGTCACGCGACCAGCAGGGCAGCTCGAATTTTGCCGGTGTCGCCGATAAGGATGTCGATACGCTGGTCGACCATATCCTGCGCGCCGTCAGCGTCGAAGATTTTACGGCAGCCGTGCGAGCACATGATCGCCTGTTGGTTTCCAACTTCTATCTGGTGCCGCTCTACCATGTCGGCTCGCAATGGGTGGCGCGTGAAAAGCGGATTGGCCGTCCGAGTATCGTACCACTCTATGGCTACCAGTTGCCGGCATGGTTTGACGAAACTGTGCAGTAACGTGGAATTGGCGGCGGTATACTTTTGGTAACGCATTGAAAGCGCAAAACGCTGCGCCTATGTCGCTGTTCAACGATATTCCGCGCAAGGAGCAAGTGCATGAACCATGTCAATATCGACGTCGTCTCGGACGTCGTCTGCCCCTGGTGCTATCTTGGCAAGGCGCGGCTCGATCAGGCGATCGCGAATGTCGCCGGCGATGTCCTCGTCACGGTTAACTGGCGGCCGTACCAGCTCAATCCGGATCTGCCGCAGGAAGGCGTCGATCACAAGATCCATCTTGCCGAAAAGCTTGGCGGGCAGGCAGCGGTGGATCGCGCCCATGAAATGCTGGCCGGCCTTGGTGAACAGGACGGAATCGCCTTCAATTTTGATGCCGTGAAGATCAGCCCCAATACGCTTGATGCCCACCGCCTGATCCGATGGGCACTGACCGAAGGCGGCGACACCCAGAGCGAAGTTGCCACCTTATTGTTCAAGGCGAATTTCGAAGAGGGCCGCAACATCGGCGATCACGCGGTATTGCTGGACATTGCAACCGAGGCCGGCCTCGACCGCACAGTGATTGCCGCACTGCTTGCGTCGGATGCGGACAAGGACGCGGTTTCCGAGGAAATCGATATGGCCCGCGGCATGGGCGTCACCGGCGTTCCCTGTTTCATCATCGACAGTAAATATGCCGTCATGGGCGCACAGTCGGTCGAAGTTCTGGAGGATGCACTGCGTGACGTCGCCAAGATGAAGGACACGTCGCAGATCAATTGAGGCCTAATCCGCACAGCAAAAAGCCGCGCAGAATTTTGCGCGGCTTTTGTTTGCGATCAACTTTTTGCCAGACCGGCCAGCTGCGTCATCACGACCGCTGAGCCTGCCAGCCGCTTTTCCGGCGTTGGGAAATCACGCTGGAAGAAGATGCTGTGATCCGGGCGAATCTTCGCCATGATGCCCTGCTTGGCAATGTAGCCCACCAGCGCGCCCGGATTGGGGAATTCGCGATTGCGGAACTGCACGACGACCCCCTTCGGGCCGGCATCGAGTTTTTCGACATTGGCGGTGCGGCAGAGCGACTTGATATAGACGATCTTCAACAGATGCTGGACTTCCAGCGGCAGTGGACCGAACCGGTCAATCAATTCCGCGCCAAACGCATCAATATCGGAAAGCTCGGTAATTTCGCCGAGGCGGCGGTAAAGGCCAAGGCGAAGATGCAGGTCCGGCACATACTCGTCGGGGATCATTACCGGCGTGCCAACGGAAATCTGCGGCGACCAGCCGCTATCGGCGATCTCTTCGTCACCCTTCAGCTCGGCCACCGCCTCTTCCAGCATCTGCTGGTAAAGCTCGAAGCCGACCTCCTTGATATGCCCTGACTGCTCGTCACCCAACAGATTTCCTGCACCGCGGATATCGAGGTCGTGGCTTGCCAACTGGAAACCTGCCCCCAACGTATCCAGAGACTGCAGCACCTTGAGGCGGCGTTCCGCCATGCCGGTCAGCGTCCGGTTGACCGGCAGCGTGAACAAAGCAAAGGCGCGGACCTTGGAACGGCCAACGCGGCCGCGGAGCTGATAGAGCTGCGCCAGGCCGAACATATCAGCGCGGTGCACGATCAGCGTATTGGCCGTCGGCACGTCAAGGCCGGATTCGACGATCGTCGTCGACAGGAGAACATCGTAGCGGCCTTCATAGAAGGCGTTCATGATGTCCTCGAGTTCGGTCGCAGGCATCTGGCCATGGGCGACGGCGACTTTCAGTTCCGGCACATCCGACTTGAGGAAGTCGTGGATCTCCGAGAGATCGGCCAATCGTGGGCAGACGTAAAAACTCTGGCCGCCGCGATAATGTTCGCGCATCAATGTTTCGCGGATCACCAGCGCATCGAACGGCGAAATGAACGTGCGCACTGCCATGCGATCGACCGGCGCCGTGGTGATCAACGACAGTTCGCGAACGCCCGTCAGTGCCAGTTGCAGCGTGCGCGGGATCGGCGTTGCCGACAGCGTCAGCACGTGTACATCGGATTTCAGCTCTTTCAGCCGTTCCTTGTGCTTGACGCCGAAATGCTGCTCTTCGTCGATGATCAACAGGCCGAGATTGGCAAAATTGATCGAGGCGCCGAGCAGCGCATGCGTGCCGACGACGATATCGGTCTTGCCGTCCGCCACTTCCTTCTTGGTCAGCGCCAGTTCCTTTGAGCCGACAAGACGGGAGGCCTGGGCAATCCGCACCGGCAGTCCGCGAAAACGCTCGCTGAATGACTTGAAATGCTGGCGGGCAAGCAGCGTCGTTGGCACGACCACCGCCACCTGAACGCCGTTCATCGCAGCGATGAAGGCGGCACGCAGCGCGACTTCGGTCTTGCCGAAACCAACGTCACCGCAGACGAGCCGGTCCATTGGACGGCCAGCACCAAGGTCGTCGCGCACGGATTCGATCGACGTCAGCTGATCTTCGGTCTCGTCGTAGGGGAAGCGGGCAGCAAACTCGTCGTAAAGCCCTTCCGGCGTCGTCAAAACCGGCGCATGACGCGTCAGACGTTCGGCGGCGATGCGGATCAGACCGCCCGCCATGTCGAGCAGGCGTTTTTTCAGCTTGGCCTTGCGCGCCTGCCAGGCAACGCCGCCGAGCTTGTCGAGCACGGCATCGCTGCCTTCCGAGCCATAGCGCGACAGAAGCTCGATGTTTTCGACCGGTAGGAACAGTTTTGCTTCATCGGCATAGACCAGCTCAAGACAGGCATGCGGGGCACCGGCGGCCTCAATGGTGCGCAGGCCGATAAACCGGCCGATGCCATGTTCGGCGTGCACGACAATGCTGCCCTCATCCAGACCAGCCACTTCCGCGATGAAATCGGCACCGCGCTTGCGGCGCTTCGAGCGGCGCACCATGCGGTCGCCGAGGATATCCTGCTCGCCGATGACAACCAGATTGCCCGTTTCAAAGCCGCTTTCGAGACTGAGGACAGCGGATGCGGCTTCTCCGGGTTTCAGGCTGTTGACTTCGGACAGCGCCTTGACCGGCTTGATATAGGCAAGACCGTGTTCGGCCAGCACCTGCAACAGACGGTCAAGCGATCCCTCCGACCACGCTGATATCAGCACCCTGGCGCCCTTGGCGCGACGGTCGGCGATATATTTGACGGCCTGATCGAAGACGTTGACGCGCTCGGCGTCGCTGGTCGATTCCGTGGCGTTTTTCGCCCAGCGGACGCCGAGACGTGCGTCGACGGTGATCACCTGGCGCGCTTCGCCTTCGTGTTCGCTGAACGGCGACAGACGCACCGCATTGCGCGACACCAAGGCGGCATTGAACGCCTCGGCACTGAGATACAGCATCTCCGGCGGCACCGGCTTGTAGGGCGTGCCCTGCGAAATCTGCGATTTTCCCGGCGAGGCCGACGACTGGCGGGCCTCGTAATAATCCTGAACCAGCTTGGACCGCTCGGCAGCGGCTTCGCGAACAACATGATCGGTGACGATATGGAAGCCAGCGAGATAATCGAACACGGTATCGAGCGTGTCGTAGAACAATGGCAACCAATGTTCCATGCCGGCATAACGGCGGCCTTCGGAAACCGCCAGATAAAGCGCGTCATCGCGGGTGGCCGCGCCGAACATCGACAGGTACTGCGTGCGGAAATGGCTGATCGTTTCCGGCGTCAGCGATACCTCGCTCATCGGGTTGAGATCGAGCGAACGCGCCTTGCCGGTGGTGCGCTGGCTGGCCGGATCGAACGAGCGGATGCTTTCCAGGGTATCGCCAAAGAAATCCAACCGCACCGGCTCATCATTGCCGGGGACGAAGACATCGAGAATGCCGCCCCGCACCGCATATTCGCCGACCTCGCGAACCGTGGCGACGCGCTCGAAGCCATTGCGGCCAAGCCGGGCGGCGATATCGTCCATGCGGATAATCGCACCCGGGCGCGCCGAAAAGGCGAGATTTTCGATGATATCCTGCGGCGCCATCTTCTGCAGGGCAGCATTGACAGTGACGAGCACGATGGCCGGATGCGGTTTTTTCGCGTGCGCGATCAGGCCGCTCAGCGTTGCCAGGCGCCGCGCTGACGTGTCGGCACTGGGGGACACGCGGTCATAGGGCAGGCAGTCCCAACCCGGCAGGGTCAAGACGGGAATATCAGGGGCGGCGAAACCCAGCATCTGCTCGACATCGGCGATGCGCTGACCGTCAGACAGAATATAGGCGACCGGGCCATTGGCGCGGGCAAGCTCGGCAAGGATCAGCGGTTCCACCCCGGCCGGAACCGGGCCGATGGTCAGCTCGCGGGTGGCGCGGGCAACTTTCTTGGGGTCAAAACCGGCGATCATCAGGCGTTTTTGTCCTTGTCGGCAAGCAGCACATCAAAATCGGGGCGATAGGACACGATCCGATTGAACAATGGCGTGCGATAGCGCTCCGGTACCGGCTGCGATCCAAGCACCCACTTGAGCAAGTCGGTGTCCTCTTCGCCCATGATCGTTTCGAGCTCGTCGAGCTCGGTCTCTGCCAGATCAGCAAGCTCATTATCGGCGAACTGTCCGAAAACCAGATCCATCTCGCGCACTCCCCGGTGCCAGGCGCGGAAAAGAATCCGTTTGCGGCGCGGATCGAGATCGGCGCTGGTGCGTGTGATGCCGGTCATGAAAAGTCCTTCCTGCCACCGCTTCGCGAAAGGCGGCGTTTCGCTATGGCTCTATAAACGCTGAAAAGATAAATGTCAGCCTTGCCAAAGACCTAATCCTAGTTTCAGTCTGCCCCGCATGCGCCCTGCCCTTCTCGATCCGCTTTTTGCTCCGCTCAACTCGCTTCCCGGCATCGGCCCGAAAGCCGGCGAACTCTATGCGCGGCTGCTTGGCCGAGAAAGTATTGACGATTGCCGGGTGATCGACCTTGTCTTTCACGCCCCGCATTCATTGATCGACCGGCGTCATCAGCCCGGTATTGCGCGCGCCCCCCAAGGCGTCATCGTCACCATTACCGGCCGGGTTGATCGGCATCAGCCACCACCGCCGCGCACCAGCCAGCCCTACCGCGTCTTCCTTCATGATGATACCGGCGAACTGGCGCTGACCTTCTTCCGGGTCAAGGGAAACTGGCTGGAAAAGGCGCTGCCGGTGGACGAGACCATCACCGTCAGTGGCAAGGTCGATTGGTTCAATGGTCGTCCATCGATGGTTCATCCGGATTACATGGTGCGGGCAACGGAGGCTGAAAACCTGCCGCTGGTCGAGCCCGTCTATCCGATGACCGCAGGCTTATCTGCCCGTATTCTGCGCAAGGCGATCGAGGCGGCCCTGCCTCGCATTCCGGACTTTCCAGAATGGATTGAAGAAGCCCTGATGCAGAAACAGGGCTTTCAGTCTGCGCGTGATTGTTTCCTCGCCTTGCACGATCCGCGCGATGGCACCGATCTCGATCCACAGGCGCCCGCCCGCCGGCGGCTTGCCTATGACGAATTCCTCGCCGGACAGCTCTCGCTGTCGCTGGTGCGTCAGCGGCTGCGCAAGGTTGCCGGAATACCGGTTCACGCAACGGGAAAACTCAGCAAGCCGGTGCTTGCAGCCCTGCCGTTTTCGCTGACCGGCAGCCAGGAGACAGCAATCGGCGAAGTGCTGAAGGACATAGCGGGCACAGAACGCATGCTGCGGCTGCTGCAAGGCGACGTCGGCTCTGGAAAAACCGCGGTGGCGCTGATGTCGATGCTAGCTGCCGTCGAGGCTGGCGGTCAGGCCGTGCTGATGGCACCGACCGAAATTCTCGCACGCCAGCATTTTGCAACACTGTCGAAGATGGCGGCACCTGCCGGTGTAACCATCGACGTCCTGACCGGCCGCACCAAGGGCCGCGAGCGCGACGCCATTCTGGAACGCATCGCATCCGGCGAAACGCAGATTGTCATCGGCACGCATGCGCTGTTCCAGGACACCGTCGTCTATAACAATCTTCTGCTTGCGGTCGTCGATGAACAACACCGCTTCGGTGTGCACCAGCGCCTGCGGCTGACGGCCAAGGGCATTTCCCCGCATATGCTGGTCATGACAGCAACTCCCATCCCACGCACGCTGGTTCTCGCCGCATTCGGCGACATGGACGTCTCGAAACTTACCGAAAAGCCGGCGGGGCGAAAGCCGATCCAGACCGTGACGGTATCGACCGAACGCACCGGTGAAATCGTCGACCGGTTGCGCACCGCGCTGGCCGAAGGCAAGAAAGCCTACTGGATATGCCCGCTGGTCGAGGAATCGGAAGCTTCCGACCTGATGTCTGCCGATGAGCGCTTCCAGAGCCTCGACAAGCAGTTCGGCCCGAATGTCGGCCTCGTGCATGGACGCATGAACGGCGCGGAAAAGGATGCGGTGATGCTCGCCTTCAAGAATGGCGAGATCCGGCTTCTTGTTGCCACCACTGTCGTCGAGGTCGGGGTCGATGTGCCGGACGCAACGATCATGGTGATCGAGCATGCGGAACGGTTCGGGCTGGCTCAGTTGCATCAGCTGCGCGGCCGTGTCGGACGCGGTGATGAAGCCTCGACCTGCATCCTGCTCTACAAGGGACCACTCAGCGAGAACGGCCGCGCACGCCTGTCGATTCTACGGGAAACAGAAGACGGTTTCCTGATCGCCGAAGAGGATCTGAAACTGCGCGGCGAAGGTGAATTGCTTGGCACGCGGCAGTCCGGAACACCGGGTTTCCGCATCGCCAGCCTGGAAGCGCATGGCGATCTGTTGGAAATTGCCCGCAAGGATGCCGCGTATGTCATCGAGCGGGATCCCGACCTGACGACTGAACGGGGTGAAGCATTGCGAACTCTGCTCTATCTGCATCGCCGCGACGAAGCGATCCGTTTTCTCAGGGCCGGCTAAGCGTCTTGCCGCGTTTTGCGGGTGTTTCCTGCTGCGGGACTGCCAGAGTTTTCGGCAGATATTCGGGCGAGACCAACCCACCCGACAGAAGCAGCTTGGCAGCATCTTCCGGGCTCATATCGAGCGGCACAATTTTTTCACGCGGTACGAAAATCAGGAATCCGGCGGTTGGTACCGGCGTCGGTGGCAGGAAGACGGCAACCATGTCGAGGCCGCGTTCGGTAAATTTCACCGCTATCTCGCCCTTGGCATCCGTCGCAATGAACACCAGCGCCCAGAGACCAGGGCTTGGATATTCGATCAGCCCTGCCTTCTTGAAGGAATTCGACTGATCCTGCAGCACCGTCTGGAAAATCTGCTTCAGGCCCTTGTAGATCGAGCGGACCAGCGGCGTGCGGACAAGCAGTGATTCACCGAAACCAACGACGCTGCGGCCAATGAGGTTGGCGGTGAAGAAGCCGACCAGCGTTATCAGCATCAATGCTGTCAGCAAGCCAAAGCCGGGCACCGGATACGGCAGAAAATTGTCCGGGTTATAATCGAATGGCAGGTAGGGTTTGACCCAGCTATCGGCCCAGAGAATGAACGACCAGGTGATCCAGGCAGTAATCGCGAGCGGCGCACAGATGATCAGACCGGTCAGGAAATAATTCCTCAACCGCGTGGCGAAAAACCCACGTACCGGTTTGTCTGTCATGCCACTCCGTCTTGCCCATCGCCGCCAGCGTAAAATGCCGCGTTATAGTTTACTGTGCCGGACGCCTGACGTGAGGACAAGGGCTGCACCAAGAAATATTGCGGCGCACAATCCTTGAGGACAAACCGAGGATCGTTACGGAACTCAAATTTCCGGTATAAATCCGGATCGCCCATGACGACGCAGCCGGCCGCTCCCTGATCTCGCAACATGTCCAGCCCTTGGCGGATCAGGGCGCCTCCGATGCCCCGCCCCTGGTATTGAGGCACGACCGATACCGGACCGAGCCCGAACCAGCCCTTCGAACCATCGGACAGTTCGACCGGCGAAAAGGCGATATGGCCGACAATTTCGTCATCCACCACTGCCACCAGCGAAATGCTCAAAGCACCCGCCTGGCGCAAGCGATCAACGATCAGGTGTTCTGTCTGGTCGCTGTGCGGATGATCCCTGAAGGCCGCGATCGTAACATCACGGATGGCTGGGATATCAGTCGGACTTTCTGGCCGTATGATCATTCCACCGTGACCGATTTGGCCAGATTGCGCGGCTGATCGACGTCGGTGCCCATGAAGACGGCCGTATGATAGGCTAGCAGCTGGATCGGCAGCGAGAAGATCATCGGTGCGATGATTTCATCGACATTCGGCAGCACGATCGTGCTCATCGTCTCGAGCTTGGAGGCGGCGGCGCCCTTCTCGTCGGTGATGAAGATGATGCGGCCGCCGCGTGCGGCGACTTCCTGCATGTTCGACACCGTCTTTTCGAAGAAGCGGTCATGCGGCGCGATGACGATAACCGGCATATTCTCATCGATCAGCGCGATCGGGCCATGTTTCAACTCACCTGCCGCATAGCCCTCGGCGTGAATGTAGGAAATTTCCTTGAGCTTCAGCGCGCCTTCCATCGCCAGCGGATAGCTGGTGCCGCGGCCGAGATAGAGCACGTCCTTGCACTTCGACAATTCGCGCGACAGGCTTTCGATCGTCGGCTGGATGCTGTTAAGCACCTTGCCCATGATGCGCGGCATTTCGGCCAGGCTGCGGACGAGGACCTTTTCCTCGGCCTCAGAGACCGTTCCGCGCGCCCGACCGGCGCCGATGGCAAGAGCTGCGAGCACGGACAGCTGGCAGGTAAAGGCTTTGGTCGAGGCAACACCGATTTCCGGGCCGGCCATGATCGGGAAGATCGCGTCGGATTCCCGCGCGATGGTCGATTCCTTGACGTTGACGACGGCGCCGATCTTCAGGCCGTTTTCCTTGCAATAGCGCAGCGAAGCCAGCGTGTCGGCAGTTTCGCCGGACTGGGAGATGAAGAGTGCCGCCGATTGCGGCGACAGCGGGATATCGCGGTAACGGAATTCCGAAGCCACGTCGATTTCGACCGGCAGGCGGGCATAACGTTCGAACCAGTATTTGCCGACCAGGCCGGCGAGATAGGCGGTGCCGCAAGCCGAGATGGCAAGGCTCGGCACCTTGGCAAAATCGATCGCGGCGGCGATCGGATTGACCTTGTTCTCAATGAAATCGACGTAGTGACCGAGCGCGTGCGAAATCACCTCGGGCTGCTCGTAGATTTCTTTTTCCATGAAATGCCGGTGATTGCCCTTGTCGACCATATAGGCTGCGGCAACCGACACCTGACGCGGACGCGACACCGGATTACCGCTGTGATCAAGGATTTCGATACTGGTAGCTGTCAGGACGGCCCAATCGCCATCGATCAGATAGGTGATTTCGTTGGTGAACGGCGACAGCGCTATGGCGTCGGAACCGAGGAACATTTCACCCTTGCCGAAACCGACAGCAAGCGGCGGGCCGCTGCGGGCGGCCATAATCGTGTCCGGCGCATCCTGAAAGATGACGGCCAGAGCATAGGCGCCAGTCACACGTCGCAGCATCGCCTGCATGGCGTCCCTGTGGCTCATGCCGTCGCGGATCAGCTTCGCCAGCAATTGTGCGACGACCTCGGTGTCGGTTTGCGTCTTGAAGGTCGCGCCGGCAGCGGCAAGCTCGTCCTTCAATTCGGAAAAATTCTCGATGATGCCATTATGGACGACAGCCACGCCGTCAGTGAAATGCGGATGGGCATTGTTTTCTGTGGGGGCGCCATGCGTTGCCCATCGTGTGTGGGCAATGCCGGTCTGGCCGGCCAGCGGCTCGCCGCGCAGCCTGGTTTCAAGGTTGACCAGCTTGCCTTCGGCACGGCGGCGCTCGAGCACACCGTCATGGATCGTCGCGACGCCGGCGGAATCATAACCGCGATATTCGAGCCGCTTCAGCGCATCGACAAGACGCTCGGAGACGGGCTGGTTTCCAACGATACCGACGATGCCGCACATATATCTCTTCTCCGCAATTTTTTCGTGAGACCGGGACAGGCGTGACGCCGATCCAAATTCATTCTTCAGATGCCGCCTTGGTATCGAATTTCCAAAAATGCGCAATCGGCCCGAACCTCACTTTCGGTTTCAGGCTTTAACCGTGGCGCGACGGCAGGCTACTTCTTTTTGGCAGCCTTTTCCGCCTGATAGCGCTCACGCAGGATTTTCGCCCGCCCAGGCTTGATCTCCTGGCGCGCGCGCCCGAAAGCGACCGCGTCCGAGGGTACATCTTCGGTAATGACGCTGCCAGAAGCAACAAGTGCGCCATCCCCCACCGATACCGGCGCCACCAGCGACGAATTCGAGCCGATAAAGGCGTTCGCACCGATGCGGGTGATGTGCTTGTTGACGCCATCATAGTTGCAGGTGATCGTGCCTGCGCCGATATTGGTTTTCTCGCCGACGAATGCGTCGCCGATATAAGTCAGATGATTGACCTTGGCCCCGGCGCCGATCTCGGCCTTCTTCACCTCGCAGAAATTGCCGACCTTCGAATCCGGGCCGAGATTGGCGCCCGGGCGCAGCCGCGCGTAGGGACCGACGGCTGCCTCTGCTCCGACATGCGCACCTTCGAGATGCGAGAAAGCATGGATCACAGCGCCACTTTCAATGGTGACGCCCGGACCGAAGACGACGTTCGGCTCGATCAGGACATCCTGTGCAATTTGCGTATCAAAGGCCAGGAAAACGGTTTCCGGCGCGATCATCGAAACACCGGAGACCATCATCTCGTGACGGCGGCGTTTCTGCCAGATAGCCTCGATCGCGGCCAGTTCCGCCCGGTTGTTACAGCCGGTCAGTTCCGTCTCCGGTGCCTCAACGGCGATTGCCTTGCCGCCTTTGGCGCGAACGATTTCGACGATATCGGTGAGGTAGTATTCGCCCTTGGCATTGGCATTGCCGATCTTACCAAGCAATTCCAGCGCCTTGGCACCGTTGATCGCCATCAGGCCACCGTTGCAATAGGTGATCTTTCGTTCGTCCTCGCTCGCATCCTTCTGCTCGCGGATCGCCACAAGCGCGCCATCCTCGACGATGAGCCTGCCGTAACCGGTGGGATCAGCGGTCTGAAAGCCTATTACGACAACATCGTTGCCGTCGGCCAGCCCCTGACGTGCGGCCAGAAGCGGCGCCGCCGTGATCAGAGGGGTATCGCCGAACACGACGAGAATATCGTCATAGCCCTTCGCGATGGCTTCCTTTGCCGCAAGAACGGCATGGCCCGTCCCGAGGCGTTCGGTCTGGAGAAATGCTGCCGTGTCGATATCGTTGCGGGCGGCAGCGGCTTGAACCGCTTCGGCATCACGGCCAAGGACAAGCGCCACGGAGGAAATCGAAGCGTTGACCAGAGATTCCACCACATGCGCAATCATCGGCCGGCCGGCGACCGGGTGCAGCACCTTCGACATGGACGACTTCATCCGGGTGCTTTCTCCCGCCGCCAAGACAATCGCCAGGCATGTGCGCTTCATTCACGTTCTCCCGCTTTGGTGGCTGCCAGTTTCGAAACCGGCACGATTCCGCCCGCTACATAACAGGAAGTTCTTACCAAAACAAGTAAAAACAAATAGTTAGCAAAATGTCATGACTTGCGTTGGCGCCTACCTGCGTTGGCGAGCGGTGCCTGTCACTGTACGCTGACTTTGGCTGTCGGCGCTGTCGATCCAGTGAGCGTGACGAAGATATTACCCGATGTCCTGAACACGAGTTGGCGAATAATATCGCCATTGCTATCGACCTTGGCGACAGTCAATTTCGTGTCCGGAAGAGCGGTTTTATCTCCGTCGGAAACTTGCGAAAGGATCTGCAGCGTTCCGCCGCCAAGGCTGCCAGAGTAGGACAACGTGCGGTACCCCGCATCCGTCTGCCCTTGCAATCCAACATTCCATTCCGCATCAGCAGTAAATGACTTGACGGGCATCAACGTGTCTCCCTTGTCGCGTTGTTGGACTGGCGCTGCAGCAATTCCCGCACCACCTTCATGTCGCCAGCAAGATCGGTGACCGACTTCTGGACTTCGCGGATCGCCGCACTGTCGCCGACACGCCCCTGTTCGAGCACCTGGACGCGGTAGATCGCGTTATCGACCTTACGGCCGTCCGCCTCTGCATTTTGCTCGATCGCCACCAGGCGGGCGTTAATGGCCCCTTCCCGCTCGCGAACCTCTCCGTTGCGATCGGTGTGCATTTGCAGATGGCTTTCGCGCCATTTGTTTTCGTCGGCGAGCAGATCAGCGAGCGCCTTGGTCACCGATACCGAAAGAGCGGTGATCGCCTGGGCATTGCCCTCGATGCCGCGATCGGTGGCCTCCATGTAGCCGCCGCCTTTCCAGATCAAGCCTAGCGCACCAGCCACCAGCAGGCAGGTGTTGATCAGCGAACCGAACTCCTTCACGTATCCCAAAGCACGATTAGGCTCAGCCATCTTTTTTCACCGCCCGGATAACCGTGTTGCCGCCCATATAGAGGCCGGAATAGGTCATGAAGATCGTGAGGAAGGTAGGCATATCGATCCCCAGATCAACGGCCACCCGGCTACCCAGGGCCGCTAGCGTCGCGTTCACCAGCGGCCGCAAGACGACGTACCAGGCTACACAGGCAAGCATCAACCACATGCCGGCCGGACGCCAAAGCCAGCCAAAGCCGGTCTCCTTGTTCATTTCGGCAAGCATCAGCTCGTTGGCCATCCGCTGCCGGTCGTTATAGGCCAGGACCAGCTCCGGCGTCTCCGCCTCCACGGCCGCCACGGCCGCCTCAATCCGCGGAGCAGGCAAACTTGGCAATTCCTCCGGAGGAACGCCCGCCCTTGTCGCGATCGCGTCGATCACCGTTCCGCCGAGATCGCCGGCAACGCCGCCGACTTTCTCCTGCAGAATCCGCTTAACGAGCGGTGCGCCGACTTTTGCGGCAACGTCGATCAGAATGGATGTGAGGATCGCGCTCATGCGGCCACTCCCGCGTATGCTTCGGCCCGGGCCGTCGCAGCCCTTTGGCGAATGACGAGCAACACGGCGGCGATCGCCAGCACCACCGCCAGGCCGCCGAGGACCCAGAGCGCCGAGGCATCGACAGCCGAGGGATCGATGACGGGCGCGCCGGCGGATCCTGCGGCACCTGTCGCAGTCGTCTTTGCGGCCCTGTCGGCCGATCCCGCCGCTGTCTTCGCCGCTGCCGCTTCGCTCCTCGCATCAGCCTGGATCCGGCCGGGTGTGGCACCCATCGCCGCAAGCGCCATGGCAACGCCCCGAACCTCAATATCCGCCACGCGGCGGCCCCAGCCTTTGCCGAAGGTTTTCCAGATCTTCAAAGACTGCATGAACGAGAGACGCGCCCGGCAGATCTTTTTCACTGTGACAGAATGATCGTTACTGCCAGACGCGGCCTTCAGCCATTTGAGACCGCGCGAAACGCCGGAATTCACCGACGCATCATGAGTGGAGAGATCCACACCGGGAAAAAGCTGATCGCCGTTGATCTTGTCCTAGAATTCGGAGCGGTAAAATTTCAGCGCCTGGTCGCGCGTGATCAGACGGACAGGGGTACGTTTCCACCCCATCTTGTCCTGGTACTCGTGCCAGCGGGTTTCTGTGACGCCGTACATCGTCTTGCCGCCCGGGTCGGCCTTGTGATTGCTCCATCCGCCCTCCCAGGCGCCGGTGATGGACTGGCAGATTTCAAAGCGGTCGGACATAAAAAAGCTCCAGCATGGTCGATGCTGAAGCCTAGAGCCTTTCGGGTTGCGTCAAGTGCGGGCCGCGTAAAGCGAAATGCTCCCCGTTACCGGCGGAGCGCGCGCCTATCGATAAAGATGCAAGAGAAGTCCAACCGGGACACGAACGCGTAGTCCCTCGCTGTCATCAATCCATAGATTGGACTGGAAAGAACACTCACGACATCGGGATAGCCGAGCGTTTCTGTGATGATCATTTTCGGCCGATGTTTCTCCGCCATGCTTCGGATGATCCGATAATCCAGACCTTCCACGTCGATGCTCATCAGATCAATCGGCTGCTTGGCATGGGTCTCGATGATGTCATTGACGGTGCGACACTCAATCGTCTTTTGCTCTACGAGCACTTGTCCATTGTTGAGGTGGTGCTGCACATCCTTTTCACTGAGGAAACCATTCAGGCCCGGGTCAGTGAAGATCGAGAACAGCAGGCTTCCCGGCTCGTCGGAAACGCCAGCTTCGATATTCGTATCCTCGGGGCGAAGTGCATGGAATTCGTCCATCGCACCCGGCATCGCATCAACGTTCAGGCCGCGCCAGCCCTTCCGGTAAAAGTATGCTGTATTTGAAAGGTTGAAAGGGTGATGAGCCCCGACGTCAAGGTAATATCCGGTTTCGATCCCGAATGTGTCCATGAGGATTTTATTGGCAACAATGTCCTCCCCTTCCCACGAAAAACACGGCTGCAAGTTGAATCCCCCCCATAAGTTGCAAACTTGGATAACCCTCGCATGTAGTGTAAATATCGGTCAAGCTCCTGATAGAGGTTTTATTCTTACCTAACCCTTCTTCGAGGAAATTTCTTCGCCGCCGCCCTCTCTGGCCCGCAGGGAATGGCTAGGTAGGGTTGTTGACTGCATCCACGAAGGCAATGATTTCATTCGAAATAAGTCGCCACTTCACCTCGCCAACGCGCCAAGTGACAAAGCCGCATTCAGCGTCCTCTAATGTAAGAGCGTGATCTGCCGCCTCGATCACATCCAACACCTTGATACCGGTTCTGACCTGATCGATCGAATAACCGTGGTCAGGAGAAGCGACAACTAGTGATTTTAGCATCCCCTTAAATTCGTCGGATTTGTCCGAGGGGAAAGAGATGGTTTTCATATTGGCTCCTTATGCCACTCTTTGCTGGATTGCTGATCCATTTCGATAGAATTCACCCACAGCAACGCTGGCTGCTGCCGCTGCTGCATCATTTGCGTAGGAGTTTGCTGGCACGCCCATCTTCAGACCGAGGCCATTGCCCGGCGCATTTTTGATGCGAAACTTCTCGGCAGCGTTCGTCCCCAGGAGGAGGTCATAGGCCCCAGAGGTCATTACCTGACCGTAGTTGAGGCCATCCGTACTGAGAAACATCTTCGATGCGCCCGAAACCTGCAAATCCAGGCCGGGGTTGCCAGTTACCGCATTGATGGAACCTACCCGCCCCAGGGCCAACGGATTGCCGCCATCGCCCACATACAGATCTCCTGCAGTCGTCACCGCGTCCGTAGCAGTACGCACACCGATCGAAGTTTTACCTGTGTTAACGTTGAAGAGAGCGAAGATATTGCACAGAACATAATTCTTGCGCGAGCCGCCATGTTAACCCCGATAAAACCCGATCCTGTCATAAGCGGGAAATGACCGCGTTTGATGGCTCCGACGGCCGGGGAATGATACCGACAATGCAGGGTTTGAGCGAGACAGTGCCTTTGGGCAGGCGAAGCGGTATCGGAGCGATACTCGCACGGAAGCCCCTAATCGTCCTGGCATTGACTGTCGCCTGTTTACCGCTGGCACTATTGGTGACCGTGACCATGCCGATCGGCCCGATGTATTGGGATCATTACATCTACCTTGACGCAGCAAATCGTATCTTCGACGGCCAGATCCCTTCCGTCGATTTCTTTGCGCCCGTGGGTGGCCTCGGTTACTATCTCTTTGCCGGATGGCTTTATCTTTTCCCCAATGGCCACCCGCTGCTGCTTTCCAGCTGGTCGTTAATGACAGTAACGGCGCCCCTGATAGCGCTGGTCGTCCTGGACGTACAGAAACGCTCCCCGGCCATCGCGTATGGCTTGTTGCTGCCGTTCCTGTTCTTTTCTCTGCTGCCGTTCAACACCGGCGACTTCTACCCCTATCCGGGTTCCGATGGTTTCGGCATCTACAACCGCCAGATCTGCCAGCTGCTGTATGTACTGGCTGCCGCGCTGGTCTTCGTGCGCGGATGGAAAACACTGGCCGCGGTGACGGCGTTCGCCATGCTTGCGCTGCTGTTCATCAAGGTCACCGGGGTGGTTGCGGGCCTCGTCTTGTGCCTGATGGCCTTTCTGACTGGACGCCTGCCGCTTCGTGCGGCCCTTGTTGGCGGCGGCGTTTTCTTTGCCGCTATCGGATTTATTGAACTCACATCCGGCACGGTTTCAGCCTACGCCACCGATATTCTGTCGCTGGTTGTGATCAACGACACCAGCCTGTTGCCCCGCCTTCTGCAAGCCGCATCGATCAATTTCAGCGTAGTCCTGGCCGGCGGCCTGCTCGGCCTTGTCCTGCTCGGCAGTGAATTTCCCGCATTTTCAGCGGCAACCCGCGCCTTTGTCGCCAAGCCCAGCTTTCGGGCTATCGGCCGGATTGCCGATCAGTCCTTTCTGTGGATGGGGAGCTTCATTGCAGCCGGCCTGCTGTTTGAAAGCCAGAACACCGGTAGCCAGGCGTTCATCTTTCTGTGGCCGCTGCTACTTGCCATTCTCATCGAAACCTATCGCCACAAGGGATCGTCGGCATCATTTGCCATCGTTGCGTTTCTTGCTTTCAGCG
The DNA here is from genome assembly GCF_001426665.1 of Rhizobium sp. Root1334. Taxonomy (GTDB): domain Bacteria; phylum Pseudomonadota; class Alphaproteobacteria; order Rhizobiales; family Rhizobiaceae; genus Pararhizobium. The sequence goes on from NZ_LMEY01000012.1 coordinate 334,992, forward strand.
CCGCCATTCCTCCCGTCGCCACAGTCACGCAAAAGGCAGCGCGCGCCTGGATCGGCAGCGTCAACAACAGGCCACTCGAACACGACAACCTGAAGAGCATGGGCGCTGTCAGCATCCGCGACATCCTGAGCCAGCGGGCACAGCGCCTGCAGACCAACTACGTAGCTTACCGTCCAGCCTATGATGCCTTAGCTGAAGCCGGTGAATTGCCATCTTTCCTGCTTTACAGCGACTTCGAGTTTCAGTCGCTATGGCTGCAGAGTGCCGATGATGCGGTCTCAGCAATCCGGGCGTTCGAAAGCGCCAACAAAGTACGGTTCGAGACGATCATGACGATCGATTTCACCAATCCCTTTCCCTGGCTGATGGATCGTCACGCGCCAAAATATATCGCAATCGGTGCCGATCCATACCGGGCCGTGCCGCAGCCGGGGCCACGCGTCAACGAGGCCGTAGCTGCCGTCGATCTGGCGCTTTATCCGACATGCCCGCCGACCACCGCGCGGCTGAAGCTTCTCGGTCTCTACCAGCCGGCACTTGCACCCGGCCATCACCGCATCACGTTGACACCATGCTACGATGCCTTCGTACGCAACGGTATTGCCACTGCACCTTAGGCGTCAGTGCGGCATCCGCAGCCGGCTTTCCGTCAGAAGGCCACTCTCATCGAGAATCGGATGCGCGACGGAAACGATATGGGCGTTGATCCGCTTCAGATCGCGCAAGATGTCCAAATGCAGGGAACTCGTCTGCAGGCTATCGGTGCGGCCGTCGCGTAGACGCTCCAGATGACGCTCGGACGAGCGTTTCTCCATATGGCGGACATCAACCTTTACCTCCATCAGATGGCGGGCAAGCTCGGCGTCGCGGGTGACAAAAATGGTCTGCGCGATGCGCAGATTGTCGATGGTCAGATTAAACAGTGTTGTCAGCTCCTGGTAGCCGTCCTCGGAGAATTTGAGTCCGTTGTCGATCTTCTTCTTGATCTCTTCTGTCAGGCCCTTTTCAATGATGTCACCGATATGTTCGAGGTTGATGGCATAGTCGATGATCACGATAGAACGGCGGCCATTGTCGTCGCTGAGACCGCTGCGCCCAAGCCGTGACAAGTAGAGTTTGACTTCCTGCTGCAGCAGATCCACCTGCTTTTCCAGTTTTCCGATATCCTGAAGCTGGAGACGATCATTGCTGTTGAACGCAGTCATCGTCGCGATCAGCATTTTCTCGATCAGATCACCGACGCGCAGCACTTCCCGGGTCGCGCCGGACAGAGCGATGACCGGTGTCGTCAGCGCCCGGTCGTCGAGATAGAGCGGCCCCGTCTCGGCCTTTGGCTCATCCGGAATAAGCCGCAACATGGCCGTTGAGAGCAGCGAGGAGAACGGCCACGCCAAAATGGCAAGCACAACATTGAAGATCAGGTGGATATCGACTGGAAGCTTTGCCGGTGAAAGCGGCAGTGTCTGGAGAAAAGCTGCAACTGGCGCTGCCACCGACAGCGCCAGCAGACAGCCGATGGCGCGAACAACCAGATTGCCCGCAGTGACCCGCTTGGCAGAGGCGGAAGCCGACAATGTCGCCATGACCGGCGGCACGGCCCCACCCAGGTTAGCGCCCAGCACGAGCGCGATCGTCAGGCCGGGCGAAAGAATACCAGCCGCTGCCAGCGACAGGATGAGAACGACCACGGCAAGGCTGGAGGATGAGACGAAGGCGAGCACCGAGGCGAAGATCATCGCGACAGGCCAGGCACTGTCGAGCATGGTGAGAAAACTTGCAAGTGCAGGCGATTCGCGCATCGGCTCGGTCGCGAGCCCGAGCAAGTGGAGCGACAACAACATCAAGCCGATCCCGACCAGGGCTGTGCCCGCGCCCTGCTTGGCGCTTGACCGCCCTGCCCGGTTAAGCATCACGCCAGCGAGAATGAGCAGTGGCGACAGCCAGTCGACACCGGTCGCGACGATCCAGGCCGTCACGGCTGTTCCGACATTTGCCCCGAGCAGGACGATCTGGGCCATGCGGGCACGAACCAGCCCCTTTTCAACAAACGACGCGATCATCAGTGCAGTCGCAGTCGAGCTTTGAAGCGCGACGGTTGCGACGAACCCACCCACGAACGAGCGCACCGGCCCACGGGTCCCTTGCGCCAATCCGGTTCGCAGCCTGATCCCGAAAGCGCGCGTCGCACCGTCCTTGACCTGCGACAGGCCAAAGAGCAGCAACGCGACGGCTCCGAACAGATTGACCATGACGATGATGGATTCCATGTCTGCACTCCGGCTTTCCCGCCAAGATTGCTGCTGATCAAGCGAGTCGGCATGTTCTGGCGGATCGATGCTAGCATTTCCATGGGCGAAATGACCCGCGTCACATCGATAGTGACAGATATTTTTTGATTGCCGGCTAACATTTCCGACATGTTTCAGCCTTCGAACGGCACCCGTCAGAACTGCGCGCGTTCCCCTCCTGCACCAAGCGGCACGGCATCACGAACAAATGACCGCCCGGTGCGCGCCGGTGCCGTCGTCCCGCTGATTTCCTCGACTTTTTGCGTGTTTGAACCCTTCAATTCCGCCGCGGATTGCTCTAAGGAACGACACCGGTTGCCATCCGGCGACCACGAAATTGCGACGAGGTATGCAGACCCATGCTTGAATTCCTGAGAAGAGGCTCCCGGACCTGGGTTGTCAAAGGACTGATGGTCCTTCTTGTTCTTTCCTTCGGTGTCTGGGGTGTGTCCACGTCGCTGGTAACGGGAACGGCCGACGCCGTTGTGACGGTCGGGGACGTAAAAGTATCTCCGAGCGATTTCCGTCTTGCCTATGAGCGCCAGCTCGCCCAGCTTTCCCGGCAGTTCGGTACGCGGCTGAGCCGTGAACAGGCCAAGGCCTTCGGTGTCGAAGCGCAGGTCTATTCCCAGCTCGTCGCTGGTGCGACGCTTGATCAGCTGTCGGAAAACATGAACCTCGGCCTGTCGCAGGACCGCCTCGCCTCGCTGATCAGTGAAGACCCGGCATTCAAGGGTGTCAACGGTCAGTTCGACCGGGGAACTTTCTCGAGCGTGCTGCGCAATGCGGGCTTGCGCGAACAGGATTACATCAACAACCGCAGCCAGGTTGCCGTACGCTCGCAAGTCGTCGAAGCCCTGTCGGATGGCTACACGCCGCCAAAGGTTCTGGGCGACGCCCTGCGCCAGTATCGCAACGAAACGCGTTCCATCGACTATCTGCTTTTGTCGAATGCCAATGTCGATCCGGTCAAGGCCCCCTCGGATGAGGTGCTCAAGCCCTGGTTCGAAACACACAAGGCCGAATACCGCGCGCCGGAATTCCGCAAGATCAGCTATGTGAAGCTGGAACCCACCGACATCGCCGATCCTGCGTCGGTCACGGAAGACGAAGTGCGGGCCGACTACGAAAAGCGCAAGAACAGCTTCAGCACGCCGGAAACCCGCACCGTCGAACAGCTCTCCTTCCCTTCGCGTGAAGAAGCTGACGCGGCGGCAGTCAAACTGTCCACCGGCACGACGTTCGACGCTCTGGTCACCGCTTCCGGCAAGACGGCAAGCGACGTGCTGCTCGGCGATTTCACCCGCGACCGCATGCCTGATGCCAAGCTGGGCGACGCTGCCTTTGCGCTTGTCGCCGATGGGCAGACGACGCCGGTCATCGATGGCGCCTTCGGTGCCGTTATCCTGCGTGTCACCAATATCAAGCCACAAACGGTTCGGGCCTATGACGAGGTTAAGGACGAACTGCGCCAGGAACTGGCGCTGAGCAATGCCGCCAACGAGATCATGGGGATCCACGACAAATTCGAGGATGCCCGCGTCTCTGGCGCCCCGATGAAGGAAGCGGCCGAACAGACCAACCTGAAGCTTGTGGTCCTCAACGCGGTCGATGCACGCGGCAATGACACGAATGGCGATGAAATCACCGGTATCCCCGAGGCAAAGACCCTGCTTGAAGAAGCCTTCAAGGCTGAAGTCGGCGGAGAAACCTTGCCAGTCAACCTTGGTCGCGACGGTTATGTCTGGTTCGATGTCGACGAAGTCACACCGGCACGCGATCGCACGCTGGACGAAGCCCGCGAAAAGGTCGTCGCAGACTGGACAGCGGAACAGCAGCGCAACGAGTTGGCTGCAAAGGCTGTCGAGCTGAAGGGCCGGGTCGAAAAGGGCGAAACACTCGCGGACATTGCGGCAGAACTCGGTATCGCCGTCGAAACCAAATCGGGACTTCGCCGCTCTGCAGAAGATGCAGCGCTTAGCCCCGCGGCGGTCGCAGCTGCCTTTGGCGGCGCAAATGGATTGGTTGCGAATGCACCGGGGATCGGCGGCGAAGGCCAGATCCTTCTGAAGGTTACCGAAGTCGATAACGACAACCCAGGCGATGCGCTTGACAATGACGATCGTCAGATCAATGCCATCGCCCAGGCCAGCGGCGACGACATACTCGATCAGATGGTCAGCGAGTTGCAGAAGGGCTACGGTGTTACGATCAACCAGCAGCTCGCCGAGCTTGCTCTGTCGCAGCAGCGGTAACGCAAAAGGGATCAGCATGCCGGACTTGAAGCCTTTCGTCGCTAAGGCCGCAACAGGTGAAGCGCTCAACCGCGATGACGCCCGCGCAGCCTTCGAAATCATCATGTCCGGCGAAGCGACCCCCTCGCAGATCGGCGGCTTTCTGATGGCGTTGCGCGTGCGCGGCGAAACGGTGGATGAGATCGTCGGGGCCGTCGGGGCCATGCGGGCACGCATGCTGACGGTCGAGGCACCGGCTGACGCCATCGACATCGTCGGAACCGGCGGTGATGGCGCCGGGACCTACAATATCTCGACGCTCGCAGCACTGATCGTCGCCGGTGCCGGTGTACCGGTCGCCAAGCATGGCAATCGCGCGCTCAGCTCTAAGTCGGGAACGGCCGACGCGCTCTCCTGCCTCGGCGTCAAGCTCGATATCGGGCCGGATGCCATTGCACGCTGCATTTCAGAAGCCGGACTCGGCTTCATGTTCGCCCAGCAGCACCATTCCGCCATGCGCCATGTCGGTCCAACCCGCGTCGAGCTGGGGACGCGGACGATCTTCAATCTGCTCGGCCCCCTGTCGAACCCGGCCGGCGTGACCCAGCAGCTTGTCGGTGTTTATTCGCCGCATTGGCTGTTGCCGGTCGCCGAAGTGCTACGCGATCTCGGCTCGAAGAGCGTCTGGGTCGTGCATGGCGAAGGACTGGACGAAATCACCACGACCGGCGTCACGCAGGTGGCGGCGCTTGAAAATGGCCAGATCAGAACATTCGAACTGACGCCATCCGATTTTGGTTTGGAAACCGTTCTGCTTGCCGATCTCAAGGGCGGCGATGGCGCGCACAATGCCGTGGCGCTGAAGGGCGTTCTGCAGGGTGATGCGACGCCCTACCGCGACATTTCGCTTGCCAATGCCGCGGCCTCGTTGCTGATCGCGGGACGCGCCGGTGATCTTCGCGAGGGCATGGAGCTTGCCCGCCGGTCGCTGACCAGTGGCAATGCCAATGCTACGCTCGAACGGCTCATCCGCGTTTCCAACGCGGCGTAAGGAGAAAATCGATGGCTGACATTTTGCAGAAGATCGAAATCTACAAGCGCGAGGAAATCGCCGCTGCAAAATCGCGCGTCAGCCTCGCAGACCTGAAGGCGAAGGCCGCCGGACAGGAAGCACCGCGTGGCTTTCTGAACGCCCTGAGAGCCAAGCAGGCGGAAGACCGTTTCGGCCTCATTGCCGAAATTAAGAAGGCCAGCCCTTCCAAAGGATTGATTCGGCCGGATTTCGATCCGCCACTTCTGGCAAAGGCCTATGAAATCGGCGGCGCGGCCTGCCTGTCCGTCCTGACCGACGGCCCGAGTTTTCAAGGCGCGCCAGAATTTCTGACGGCAGCACGCAACGCCTGTTCCCTTCCCGCCCTGCGCAAAGATTTCATGTTCGAAACCTACCAGGTCCATGAAGCTCGTGCCTGGGGTGCCGATTGCATCCTGTTGATCATGGCGTCGCTGAATGACAGCGATGCACAGAGGCTCGAGCACGAGGCGTTTTCGCTCGGCATGGATGTCCTGGTCGAAGTGCATGACGAGGAAGAACTCGAGCGGGCGCTGAAACTGAGTTCGCCGCTACTTGGTATCAACAACCGTAATCTGAAAACGTTCGAAGTCGATATCGCCCTGTCCGAAAAACTGGCACCGATGGTCCCGGCCGACCGGCTACTGGTCGGCGAGAGCGGCATCTTCAGCCATGACGACTGCGTGCGGCTGGCAAAGAGCGGCATTTCGACATTCCTCGTCGGTGAAAGCCTGATGCGCAAGGACGATGTGACCGCCGCAACCCGCATCCTTTTGACCGGATCCGCCGCAATTCTGGCTGCTGAATAATGGCTGCACCGTCCCTCACCCATGTTGGCTCGGACGGTCAGGCCAATATGGTCGATGTCGGAGACAAGGCAGAGACCGTGCGCATTGCCGTTGCCGAAGGCTTTGTGCGGATGCTGCCGGAGACGCTCGACCTCATTCTCAAGGGTAATGCCAAGAAGGGCGACGTGCTCGCCACCGCGCGCCTCGCCGGCATCATGGCCGCGAAGCAGACGGCCAATCTGATACCGCTTTGCCATCCGCTGATGCTGTCGAAGGTTTCCGTCGATATTTCCGCCGATGCCGCCTTGCCGGGCTTGCGGGTCGAGGCAATGGCCAAGCTCACCGGCCGCACAGGCGTTGAGATGGAAGCGCTTACCGCTGCCAGTGTTGCGTGCCTGACGATCTACGACATGGCCAAGGCCGCTGACCGGGAGATGGAGATCGGCGGCATCCGGCTCGTTCAAAAATCGGGTGGGCGTTCCGGCGACTATGCCCGCAAGGAAAGTCAGAGCTGATGGCATTGCTTCCGGTTTCAGATGCGCTCGACAGGCTGTTGAAAATCTCTGCACCGGTAGCTCGCTCGGAAATGGTTGATCTGCACGACGCAATGGGCCGCGTTCTGGCAAATGATATCTCTGCCCTCGTCACCCACCCTGCCTTCGACAACTCGGCCATGGACGGATATGCCGGACACCATGAGGATTTTGCCGAAGCTGGTACGGAGCTTGTTGTTATCGGCGAATCGGCGGCAGGCCGTGGTTTTGACGGTCAAGTTGCCCGCGGCGAGGCTGTCCGCATCTTCACTGGCGCGCCTGTCCCTGAGGGCGCGGATACAGTTCTTATTCAGGAAGATGCGGAAAAACTCCCGGATGGCCGTATCCGGACGACATTCGCTCTGGCCAAGGGCCGCCATATTCGCCCTAAGGGGCAGGATTTTACCCTTGGCGACATCGTTTTGCACGCCGGGCAGGTACTGGATGCCGGGCGTTTGACGGTCGCCGCCGGCATGAACCATCCGCAACTACCAACTCTCGCGCGGCCGAAGGTGGCGATCCTGGCAACCGGTGATGAATTGCGGCTTCCCGGCAGTGTTCCAGGGCCTGACCAGATTATTGCCTCGAACACCTATGGCGTTGCGGCAATTGCCCATGACAACGGTGCCGAAATTATCGATCTGGGGATCGTGCGCGATGACAAGGCGGCTATTGCGGCCGCAGTCTCCAGGGCGCAGGCCGCTGGCGCGGACGTGCTGGTGACACTTGGCGGCGCCTCAGTCGGCGATCACGACCTCGTCCAATCAACGCTGGTCGAAAGCGGCATGGTGCTGGATTTCTGGCAGATCGCCATGCGCCCTGGGAAACCGCTGATGGTTGGATCTCTTCAGCGCATGACAGTGCTTGGCTTGCCAGGAAACCCGGTCTCCAGCCTCGTCTGCTCGCTGTTGTTCCTGGAACCGCTGTTGCGCCATCTCGGCTCTCTGCCCCCGCGTGATCGCAGCGGCAAGGCAAAAACGCTGAGTGCGCTGGTAGCCAACGACAAACGGCAGGACTATGTTCGTGCCCGGTTGACGCGCGCCAATGATGGATCGTTGCAAGCCGAGACTTTTTCGCGCCAGGATTCCTCGATGATGCAGGTCTTTGCCCAATCCGACTGCCTGATCATCCGGCCGCCGCATGCGCCGGCGCTAGAGGCTGGCGCCCCTTGTGACCTGATGATTCTCCGCTCCCCAGGCAGCTGACCACTCGGCCGGGTACCCTTCCCAAACACCACTTCGCGCCTATCTATCCCTCGGCAAAACTGCCGTTGATGGAAGGGAATGAAATTGAATCGCAATGCGCTCTACATGCTTATCGGAGGCCTCGTCGTTCTGGTCGTTGGATTGGGCATCTATATCTACGACAAGGAATCCAAGCCCGACGGCGTTGAGGTGAAGATCGGCGAAGGCGGCATTTCGATCGAGGAAAACTGAGTTGAACGCAGTGGCTTTCACACCCGTCGCCATATTAACCATTTATTAACCAAAACAACCGATTATTCACCTCAGTTGACCTGACTACGGATGTACTAGCAGGCCAAGCATAGGACGACAGGCCGGGTAATCCCGGCCTTTTCGTTTTTCAGATGATCTTCAGAATCAGTGCGAAGCCCGCGAGACAAGGATTTTGTCGATACGGCGGCCGTCCATGTCGATGACTTCGAAACGATAGCCATAGGCTTCCGTAACGTCACCTTCCTCGGGGTTCTTGCGCAATTGCTGCACAAGGAAGCCGGAGATGGTTTCGTAGCTACCATCCGAATCGATTTCGTCGATACCGATCGTCAGGTGGATTTCATCGATCGGCGTGCGGCCGTCGACCAGATAGGATCCATCGTCGCGCTGGCGAATCAAAGCATGCTCGATATCGTCATAGTTCGACGGCAGAACGCCAACGATCGCTTCAAGAATGTCAGCGATGGTTATGATGCCTTCGATACTGCCGTATTCATCGACGATCATTGCCATGTTGATATGCGATGCCTTGAAGGCTTCAAGCGCCTTCAAGCAGGAAGCCGTTTCCGGCAAGGTATGGATATCCTTGACGAAGTTGCGGACCTGAAAGCCAGCCTTCACCGGCGCGTTCAAGATTTCCTTGACCTGTACCGCGCCGAGCACTTCACCCGCCGCATCCATGACCGGATAGCGGGAATGGGCGGTTTGCTCGACCTTGGCACGGATGGTCTCGAGCGTGTCGTTGACGTCGATGAAGCTGACTTCGGTGCGATGGGTCATGATCGACTTCACGTTGCGGTCGCCCAACCGGATGATTCGCCGCAGCATTTCGTGCTCTGACTTCTCGATCGCGCCACTTTCGACGCCCTCGGCCATGATCGCCTGGACCTCTTCTTCCGTGACATGGTCGCTATCGCTGGAAACACCAAAGATCCGCATGAACAGCGATGCCGACATCTCGAACAGATAGACGATCGGCGCGGCAAGGCGCGACAGAAACGACATCGGACCCGCGACGAACATTGCCACGCCTTCCGAGTTTTTCAGCGCCAGTTGCTTGGGAATGAGCTCGCCGATCACAACGGACAGGTAGGTAATCAGAGTGACGACCAGTGCGACGGCAACTGTGCTGCCATAGGGATTGATCCAGCTGATCGTGTCGAGCGTCGGCGCCAGCTTGTCGGCGATGGTGGCACCACCATAGGCACCGGCAAGCGTACCCACGAGAGTAATGCCGACCTGTACAGTGGACAGAAACTTGCCCGGATCTTCGGCCAACCGTAGCGCCAATTCGGCGCGGCTGTTGCCTTGTTTTGCCATCTGCCGCAACAGTGGCCGGCTTGCCGATACAATTGCCATTTCCGAAAGCGCGAAAAACGCATTGATCAAAAGAAGAACGAAAATAACAATCAGTTCGGACATAACCCTCGGACACCGTTGATGGGAGATACGCGCATCGGAAGCGATGCACGTCAGTTTCAGCCCTATCAAATAGGCGGAAGACGCAGTTGCAGCAAGGCGGCAACTGCAGATTTACGGTAGTTTTGGCTATGAGCGCGGTTTACCGGGCCCCAGATGCAGCGCAAATTTCGATCAAAGCGCCAGATAGAACGGCGGAATTACCGGGATGGAGCCTGGACGTCATCAAGTTCCTTGAGGGCGATCCGAACGCGCTCACGCCCGACGCGGATGACATTCTGCATCGCTGCCCTCGCCCCCGCCTCATCGCGCCGGCTGATCTGCTCGACGATCTTGATATGCGAACGCGACACCTCGTCAATGCCTTCGCGGCCCGATGCGGGCGAGCTTAACTTGAATATACCGACCAGTGCCGCCTCGATCAGGCTGCCGACGGTGCGCATGAATGGATTTCCCGAAGCTTCGACGACGGCAAGATGAAAGCGCAGATCGGCCATCGCCAGCGTTTCAGCGGTATGGTCGGGATCGCCCATCGCAACCGCCAGCCGCATCATGCCGCTGATCTCGGCTTCCGTGGCGTTGACGGCGGCAAGAGCTGCAGCGTGAGGTTCGAAGGCGAGGCGTATCTCGCTGAGATGATAGAGGAACTCTTCGTCGACGCCGCGATGGAAATGCCAAGTCAGAACATCGCCGTCGAACAGATTCCATTGATTTTTCGCCGTCACCCGGGTGCCGATACGGGCGCGCGGTACGATTAATCCCTTGGCAGCCAGCGTCTTCATTGCCTCGCGCAGAACCGTGCGCGATACCTTGAAACGTATCGCCAACTCCGGGTCGCCGGGCAAAATGGCGCCCACAGGAAATTCGCCGGACACGATGGCCTTGCCCAGTTCATCCACCACTTGCGCGTGGCTCGTGCGCGTTCGCGCACCGGTCAGGACGGTTTCGAGCAGACCTTTACGCAAGCAACTCCCCCCTCAGGAATACCTTCTGTTTTGGCGCGACAAAAACAGGATGGCCTTTTGCATCAATATGAAAGCAAACAGCAAGGCACCGATCAAAATTTTCGTCCACCAACTCGACAGCGAACCGTCGAAGGTGATGTAGGTCTGGATCAGTCCCTGAATCAAGACGCCGACGAGTGTTCCTCCGACAAACCCGGCGCCTCCTGTCAGAAGCGTTCCTCCAATCACCACCGCAGCAATCGCATCCAGCTCGACACCCACGGTGGCGAGCGAATAACCTGCTGATGTATATAGGGAATAAACGATTCCCGAAAGCCCGGCCAGAAAACCGGAAAGACCATAGATCATCATGGTCGTGCGGCCGACGGGAACGCCCATCAGGGCCGACGTCTGGGCACCACCGCCAAGCGCATAGACATTGGTACCGAAGCGGGTGCGCTGGGCAATGAGGATACCCGCCGCAAAGACCAGCAGCATCAGTCCGCCGATCAGCGTGATGCGGCCACCGCCCGGCAGCTTGTAGTAAAACGTCTTCATCGTTGCGTAGAACGGATGTTTGATCGGGATCGAATCGACCGACAGAACAAAGGCCATACCACGGGCCAGGAACATACCGGCCAGCGTAACGATGAAGGCCGGCATTTCAAGATAGTAGATGATCGCCCCCATGATCGCACCGAACAGCGTCGTGATCACGAGCACGAGCGCGAAGGCTGCGAGCGGATGGATGCCGGTATTCTGCAAGAGAACAGCCAGGAAAATACCCGTGAAGGCAATGACCGAACCGATCGACAGGTCGATACCGCCCGACAGGATCACGAAGGTCATGCCGACTGCTGCAATCCCAAGAAAAGCGTTATCTGTCAGAAGGTTGCCGATCACGCGGGTCGATAGGATGTTCGGATACTGCGCGGCACACGCCGCGTAGGAAACGACGAAGATGACGATGGTGGCGATGAGCGGGAGATATTTCTGGTTCATTGGGCGGACTGCTCTGCGGTCTCTCTACGGACGGATTTCCGGCCAAGGAACGTCAACCCGGCCTGCACGCGCGGCGACTGGATGACGAGGATGATGACGATGATCGCCGCCTTGATGATCAGGTTGAATTCCGGCGGAAAGCCCGAAGACAGGATGCCGGTATTGACCGCCTGAATGATCATGGCGCCAATCAGCGAGGCAACGATACTGAACCGGCCACCGAGCAGTGACGTGCCGCCGACGACGACGGCGAGAATGGCATCGAGTTCAAGCCAGAGACCCGCATTGTTGGCGTCGGCGCCCCTGATATCTGCCGTGACGATCAACCCGGCGACGGCGGCACACAGCCCCGACAGCATGTAAGCCGCCATCAAAAGCAGAGGCGTCTGTATTCCTGACAGCGTGCTGGCACGGCGATTGATACCGACGGCCTCGATCAGCATGCCAAGCGCGGTGCGCCGCACCAGCAAAGCCACAGCGATGCCGAACGCAAGCCAGATGACGACCGGCATCGGCAGGCCAAGGAAGGAGCCACTGCCGATGAAAATCAACCCGGGATCGTTGAAGGTCAGGATCGCGCCTTCCGTCACCAATTGGGCGATCCCTCTCCCGGCGACCATCAGCACCAGCGTGGCGATAATCGGCTGGATATTGAGCACCGAAACCAGAAACCCGTTCCAGACGCCGCAGATCAGGCCTGTGCCGACCGCCAAAAGCAAGGTCACTAGCAATGGATCCCCGCGTACGCTGGATGCGGCGGCCACGGCGCCGCAAATGGCCATGACCGCGCCCACAGAAAGATCGATGCCTTTCGTGGCGATCACCACAGTCATGCCGACAGCCAGAAGAGCGACCGGGGCGCCGCGATTGAGAATATCGATCAGGCTGCCATAAAGCCTCCCGTTCTGGATTTCGATCGAGAAGAAATCGGGAAAGACCAACCGGATCAACGCCAGAATCAGCGCTAGCGCAACGAATTGCGGCAACAGGCGGCGGCCGAGACGTTTTGCGTTGTCGATCATTGGGCGCCTCCTGCAACCGTTGCCGCAGCAATGGCATTGACGATATGTTCGGTGGTGATCTCGCTGCCAGTCAACTCCGCCACATGGGCGCGATCGCGCAGAACGATAATCCTCGAACTGTAAGCCACGAGTTCCTCAAGCTCGGACGAAATGACGATGAGCGACATGCCTTGTGCGCAGAGTTCACCGATCAGCCGGATGATTTCCGCATGGGCTCCAACATCGATACCGCGTGTCGGTTCGTCGAGAATGAGAAACTGCGGGTTGGTGGCCAGCCAGCGCGCCAGAATGGCCTTCTGCTGATTGCCACCGGAAAGCAACCGGATCGGCTTCTCCCGGTCGCTGGTGCGAATGTCCAGCGCCTTGATGTAGCGGTCGGCCAAGGCATTCTGCTCGGAGGCGGCAAGCGGCCTTGCCCAGCCACGCCGCGCCTGCAAGGCGAGAGCGATGTTTTCGCGCACGGACAATTCGCCAATGATTCCGTCAAGCTTGCGATCCTCGGGGCAAAACCCGAAGCCTTCGGCAATGGCAGCGCGTGGTGATGAGAGATTCGCCGTCTTGCCGCCGATATCGGCGCTACCACTGTCGGCCTTGTGCACACCGAACATCAATTCTGCGGTTTCGGTGCGGCCGGAACCAAGAAGGCCGGCAATACCGACGACCTCGCCCTTGCGGACATCCAGATCGAATGGGTTGATCTTGCCTGTCTTGCCGTATTTCGAAAACCGGAAATGAACAGGGCCGCTTGCCGTCTCAACCGCACCAACGGCCTTTTCGACAAACTGCAACTCATGGCCGAGCATCATCGTCACGAGTTCGCGGCGCGGCAAGGATGCGATGTCGCGGGTGCCGACCAACTGGCCGTTGCGCAGCACGGTGATCCGGTCCGAGAGATCGTAGACCTGTTCGAGAAAATGGGTGATGAAGACGATACCAAGTCCCCTCGCCCGCAAATCGCGGACAATGCGAAACAGCATTTCCACTTCCTGGGCATCGAGACTGGCAGTCGGCTCGTCGAGGATCAGCACCTTGCCAGAGAGATCGACAGCACGGGCGATGGCTACGACCTGCTGGATGGCCACGGAGTAACTCTCAAGCGCCGCGGAGACGTTGATATCGATGCCATATTGCGCAAGCAGAGCGTTTGCCCGCCTTTTCATTTCCCCGTTCTGAATGAGACCGAAACGACGAGGCTGACGCCCGAGAAAGAGGTTTTCGGCAACGCTCAGATTTCCAAGGAGATTGACTTCCTGGTAGACGGTGCCGATCCCCAGTTTCTGGGCATCGAGCGTGTCTCGTGGGTCGATCTCAGTGCCATCGAGGCTCAACTGACCAGCGTCGCGGCGGTAGGCGCCCGTCATGCATTTGATCAGCGTCGATTTTCCGGCGCCGTTTTCGCCCAGCAGCGCATGCACTTCGCCGCGCCGCAGCGAAAAATCGACCTTATTGAGCGCAATGGCGCCCGGAAAGGTTTTCACGATCCCGGCGGCGACAAGAATATCGTTTGAGCTGTTCTGCATGAAACCGGATTCTTCAACAAATGAGGTCAGCCATAGCTTACGGATTTGCGCCAGTTGCACCAGCGTCCGCATAAGGTGTGGATTGCCACGGTGCCGGGCATTCGGACGTAAGCAGTCCATCTGACAGTGACGTGCCGGCATCGCATCGCGATCCACATCAACCGTCCAAAGACAGCGGATGTGCCCCTCGTGCAATGCCGGCAATCAATCAGTAGCCGAGGCCCTTCTTTTCTTCGTAGACCTTCTGCGGATCGTCAGCCTGGGTGTAGAGCTTCGATTCCGTCTGGATCCACTTGGCCGGCTTGGTGCCATCCTTCAGGAACGCATCGAGTGCATCGAATGCCGGACCGGCCATGTTCGGCGTCAACTCAACTGTGGCGTTGGCTTCACCAGCTGCCATCGCCTGGAAGATATCCGGAACCGCGTCGATGGAGACGACGAGAATATCCGTTCCCGGCTTCAAGCCGGCTTCCTTGATCGCCTGGATGGCGCCGACGGCCATATCGTCATTGTGGGCGTAGAGCGCGCAGATATTCTTGCCGCCGTCTTCCGCCTTCAGGAAGCTTTCCATGACTTCCTTGCCCTTGGTACGCGTAAAGTCGCCGGTCTGGCTGCGGACGATCTTGAGGTTGTCATAGCCTTTCAGCGCCTCTTCGAAGCCCTTCTTGCGGTCGATAGCCGGAGAGGAACCTGTGGTGCCCTGCAGCTCGACGACGTTGCATTGCTTGCCGCCGACCTTGTCGACCAGGAACTTGCCGGCAACGTTGCCCTCATGAACAAGATCGGATGTGACGGCCGTGAGGTAGAGATCGTCCTTCGAATCCACCGTGCGATCGAGAAGGATGACCGGGATTTCGGCATCCTTGGCTTCCGTCAGGACTTCATCCCAACCGGTGGCGACAACCGGGGCGATCAATATGGCATCAACGCCCTGTGCGATGAATGACCGCAAGGCTTTGATCTGGTTTTCCTGTTTCTGTTGCGCATCGGCGAATTTCAGGTCGATGCCGCGCTTTTCCGCCTGTTGCTTGGTCAAGGTGGTTTCGGCCGCGCGCCAGCCGGATTCGGAGCCGATCTGCGAAAAGCCGATCGTCAGGTCGGCGGCAGAGGCCGAACCGAACATGCAGGCAGCCAGAACCGTGGCACAGCTAAGTGCAGTCTTGATTTTCATGATTTCCTCCCAAAAAGCTGCTCCTCAGCAGCTTGAATAAAAAATCATACTATATTATTTATGTAAACAGTTTTTGCGCGTCTTTAAGCAAATTCACATAGTCCAGAATCGAAAAAGGGCGGCCTTGCGGCCACCCTTTCCGATTGCAACGATGGGTGCCGGATTATTGCGGCAGTTTGTCGTCAACGCCTTCGACGTAAAAGTTCATGCCGAGCAGCGTGCCGTCATCCGAGGATGCGCCGGCGGCCAGCCATTCGGAACCGTCCTGCTTCTTCAGCGGGCCGGTGAAAGGCTTCAGTTCACCCGACTCGATCTTCTTCTGGGTCTCTTCCGCCATCGCCTTCACGTCATCCGGCATGTTGGTATAGGGCGCCATGCTCAGGATGCCGTCCTTCAGGCCGTCCCAGCTCGACTGGGTTTCCCACTTACCGTCGAGGAAGAGCTGCGTGCGCTTGATGTAATAGGCGCCCCAGGTATCAACGATCGCGGTCAACTGTGTTTCCGGACCAGCCTTGATCATATCGGAGGCCTGGCCGAAAGCCTTGATGCCGCGTTCGGCAGCAACCTGCATCGGTGCGGTCGTGTCGGTGTGCTGCGTCAATACGTCGACGCCCTGGTCGATCAGCGCCTTTGCAGCATCAGCTTCCTTGCCGGGGTCGAACCAGGTGTTTGCCCATACGACCTTGATCTTGAAATCCGGGTTAATCGAGCGGGCGCCGGTGACGAAGGCATTGATGCCCATGACCACTTCCGGGATCGGGAAGGAAGCGATGTAACCGGCAACGCCCTTCTGAGAGATCTTTGCGGCGATCTGACCCTGAATATAACGGCCCTCGTAGAAACGGCTGTTATAGGTCGCAAGGTTTGGCGCCGTCTTGTAGCCGGTCGCATGTTCGAACTTAACATCCGGGAATTTTGCGGCAACCTTGACGGTCGCATCCATGAAGCCGAACGACGTGGTGTAGATCAGGCCGCAGCCGGAGCGTGCCAGGCGCTCGATGGCGCGCTCGGCATCCGGGCCTTCCGGAACGCTTTCGAGGAACTGGGTTTCGATCTTGTCGCCGAGCGCCTTTTCAAGCTCCAAACGGCCAATATCGTGTGCCTGAGTCCAGCCGCCGTCGGTCTTTGAGCCGACATAGACGAAGCAGACCTTTGCCTTGTCGGCAGCGTAGGCGCCGGCGGAAAAGCCGATGACCGCTGCTGTCGTGGCGAGTGCGAAAAGTAGTTTTTTCATTTTGACCTCTGTAGGTTTGGTTTACGTCGTTGTTCTTGTTTACCGGTCCGGCACAAAGGACTTGCCGAGCGACGCCGGCGTATTGATCAATGTCATGCGTCGATTGTGCGAGATGAGAATGAGTACGATAATTGTCGCCAGATAGGGAAGAGCGGAAAGAAACTGCGAGGGAATGCCGATGCCGAAGGCCTGGGCATAGAGCTGACTGATCGATACGGCGCCAAACAGATAACCGCCGGCCACGATCCGCCATGGCCGCCAGGAGGCAAATACCACTAGCGCCAGCGCGATCCAGCCACGCCCGGCCGACATGTTTTCCGCCCATTGCGGCGTATAGACCAGCGATAACTGAGCGCCGGCCAGACCGGCGCAGGCACCGCCGAACATCACGGCCAGATAGCGCGTGCGGATGACATTGATGCCGAGCGCATGCGCTGAAGCGTGGCTATCGCCGACGGACCGGAGTTTCAGGCCAGCACGGCTTTTGAACAGGAACCAGTTGACGCCGGCGACCAGCGCTATCGACAGATAGAAGATCAGATCCTGCTTGAACAGGACGGGGCCCAGAAACGGGATATCCGAGAGGACCGGAAAGACGATCTGCGGCAGTTTGATCCCGGATTGCCCGAGATAGGGTTCGGCGATCATGCTGGAAACACCGAGCCCCAGGATGGTCAAGGCCAGCCCTGTCGCCACCTGATTGGCAACCAACGTCAAGGTGAGGAAACCGAACAGCAGCGAAAACAGCGCGCCCGCCGCGATACCGGCGAGAATGCCGATATAGGGAGATCCGGTGACCTGCGTGGCGATGAAGCCGCAGGCCGCCCCCATGACCATCATGCCCTCGACGCCAAGATTGAGGACGCCGGACCGCTCGGTGACCAGTTCGCCGATCGCCGCGAGGACCAAGGGAGTCGCCGCCGTGATAATGGTCAGCAGCATCGCTTCGAAAATTCCCATCAGCGTATCCCCTTACCGGCCGTCTCGCTCAGGTCGTACCACATCATCCTGATCTTGTAGTGGATGAGCGTGTCGCAGGAGAGCACGAAGAACAGCAGGAGCCCCTGGAATACCCGGATCGGCTTGTCGGAAATCTGCAGCGAAACCTGCACCGCCTCGCCACCGAGATAGGTCAGCGCCAGCACAAGCCCGGCAACCACAATCCCGAGTGGATTGAGGCGTCCGAGGAAGGCAACAATGATCGCAGTAAAGCCGTAGCCGGGTGAAATCACCGGCCGTAGCTGCTGGATCGCGCCGCTGACCTCAGCAATGCCCGCAAGACCCGCCAGAGCGCCAGAGAGCAGCATGGAAAACCAGATCATCTTGCGCGACGAAAAACCGGCGAAACGCCCTGCCCGCTGCGATTGGCCAAGCACGGTGATCTCGAAACCCTTCAGCGTGTAGCGCATCATGAACCAGACCAGGATCGCCGCGATAATCGCGAAGCCAAAGCCCCAATGCGCCCGTCCGGACGCGATCATTTCAGGCAGGATGGCGGTTGCGTCGAAGGTCCGGGTTTCCGGAAAATTCATGCCGCCCGGATTGCGCCAGGGGCCGCGCACCAGCCAATCGAGAAACAGCTGCGCGACGTAGACCAGCATCAGGCTGGTGAGGATTTCGTTGGTGTTCAGATGTGCCTTGAGGAAAGCCGGAATGCCCGCAAACAGCGCACCGCCCAGCATGCCGAGCAGCATCATCAGCGGCAGAACCAGCGGCGATTGCCATTCATAGAACACGACGGGCAGGATCGACCCGGCGATCGCCCCCATGATGAACTGACCTTCGGCGCCGATATTCCAGTTGTTCGAACGATAGCAAACGGAAAGACCGACAGCGATGAGTATGAGCGGCGCTGCCTTGATCGCCAGTTCGTGCAGCGACCAGACCTCCGTCAGAGGCTCGATGAAGAAGCTGTAAAGGGCGGCGATCGGGTCCTTGCCGAGCATCATGAACATGATGCCGCCGAAAATGAGCGTCAGCCCGAGCGCGATGAACGGCGACAGGATGGAAAACAGCTTGGAGACGTCAGGGCGCCGTTCCAGTTCAATGCGCATGCGCCGTCTCCGCAGTCTCGGTCTTGCCATACATGCCGCCCATCAACAGTCCGATTTTTTCGCGCGACAGTTCCGATGCCGGATAGATATCGGAAAGTTTGCCTTCGCTGATCACCGCAATTTCCGTCGCCACTTCGAAGATTTCATCAAGGTCCTGGCTGATAACAAGGACTGCGGAACCGGATTTAGCCAGATCGACAAGCGCCTGCCGGATACGGCTGGCCGCACCTGCATCCACCCCCCAAGTCGGCTGATTGACGATCAACACCGTCGGCTGACGGTCGAGTTCGCGGCCGACAATGAATTTCTGCAGATTGCCACCCGACAGGGAACCGGCTGGTGGATTTTCGCCGCTCTTGCGCACATCCATTGCTGAGGAAATACGCTTCGCCGCCATTTTGACTGCATCCTGGCGGATCAGCCCGAGCGGACCGCCGCCGAGAAAGGCGCGCCGGTCGGACTGGCTACGGGCAAGGATGAGGTTGTCGGAGAGCGACAGCGCCGAAACGGCAGCATGTCCATGCCGCTCCTCCGGCACGAAACTCGCCCCCATCAGCCGGCGGGCATTGATGCCGCGCGTACCGACCGGTTTGTCCGAGATCAGAATGACATCATCGCTGGCGACAGGATATTCGCCGGACAGCGCGTCGAAAAGCTCTCCCTGCCCGTTGCCCGCAACACCGGCAATCGCCAGCACTTCTCCGGCATGCACCTTCAGACAGATGTTCTTCAGGGCAACGGCAAAAGGCGTTCTGGCAGCGGCGGACAGATGGCGAGCCTCAAGCTTGACGGTACCCTTTGAATTTGTGCCTTCGGCACTGACATGCGCGACATCACTGCCGACCATCATACGGGCCAGCGAGGATGGAGTTTCCTGGCGTGGATCGCAGGCGCCGGTCACCTTGCCATGGCGCAGAACAGTGGCGCGGTCGCAGATGCGCTGCACCTCTTCCAGCCGGTGGCTGATATAAAGCACCGAGCGCCCCTCGGCTTTCAGCTTGTTCAATGTTTCGAACAGCCGGTCGGCCTCCTGCGGCGTCAGCACCGAAGTCGGCTCGTCGAGAATGATCAGCTTCGGGTTCTGCAGCAAGGCGCGGACGATTTCGATTCTCTGGCGCTCGCCTACCGACAAGTCGGCCACATGCGCATGCGGATCGAGCGGAAGTCCATAGGCATGCGAAAGGTCGGACGCTTCCTTGGCGATCTTTGCCAACGACACGCCGGGATCCATCGACAGGGCAATATTTTCAGCGACGGTCAGTGCTTCAAACAGCGAAAAATGCTGAAACACCATGCCGATGCCGAGCTTGCGGGCGGCACTGGGGCTGGTGATGCGCACCGGCTGCCCCTGCCAGACGATCTGGCCGCTGGTGGGCGCAAGCACACCGAACAGCATCTTGACCAGTGTCGACTTGCCGGCGCCATTCTCGCCGAGAAGTGCGTGAATTTCGCCCGGTCTAATATCGAGATTGATTCCGTTACAGGCCGCGAATGTGCCGAACAGTTTTGTCAGTTGGCCAACAGCCAGCAATAGACTGTTGGCGGGTTGTCCCTCAGCCGACACGCCGCCCCTCTTTTCTCATTCTCTGCTGCCCTGGCTGCCTCTCCGGCTTGTCTCAGGGAATCAGCAATGTTGTTCCGCTCGTTTTTCTTGCTTCCAGATCTGCATGCGCCTGACTTGCATCGGCAAGCGCATACGTCTGGTTGATATTGATACGCACTTTGCTGCTTTGCACAACATCAAACAAGGAGTTTGCACATGCCTCCAGCGCCGCCCGTGTGGAAACATAGCTGAACAGGGTCGGCCGTGTTGCAAACAGCGAGCCCTTTTGCGCCAGGATGCCGATATTGACGCCCTCCACCGGGCCTGAAGAATTGCCAAAACTCACCCAGAGGCCGCGCGGCTTGATGCAATCGAGCGAGGCCGGATAGGTATCCTTGCCGACAGAATCATAAACCACGTCGACACCCTTGCCGCCGGTGATCTCCTTGACCGCGCTGACAAAATTGTCGGTGCGGTAGTTGATGACATGGTCGTATCCATGAGCCAGCGCCAGATCGATCTTGTCCTGCGAACCCGCAGTTCCGATGACCGTCGCACCGAGCGCCTTGGCCCATTGGCCAGCGATCAGGCCGACACCGCCCGCGGCCGCGTGAAACAGAAGCGTGGTTTCCGGCCCGACCTTGAAGGTCTGATTGAGCAGGTACTGCGCCGTCATGCCCTTCAGCATCATTGCCGCCGCCGTTTCCAGCGTGATGCCATCAGGCACCTTCACCAGCTGCGAAATCTCGATATTGCGCTCGCTCGCATAGGCTCCATCGGAGGATGCGTAGGCTACCCGGTCACCAACCGAAAAGCTGCTGACATTATCGCCGACCGCCGTGACAATGCCCGCGCCCTCTTTACCCGGAATGAAGGGAAGTCCTTCGGCCGACTTGTAGAGGCCTGTACGAAAATAGACGTCAATGAAATTCACGCCGACCGCGACCTGGCGGATCTGCACTTCGCCCGGCCCTGGGGCAGAAAGCGTTACACCTTCAATTTTGAGAACTTCCGGTCCGCCAAGTGTGCGCACCATGATGGCCTGTGCCATGAAACCTCCTCAACCCCGTCCAAGCCGGGGAAATATCTGCAAGACGAAACCGATGACATAGAGATAGATGCCGGTACCGACGACGCCGGCCACGACCCAGGCAGGAGTGTCGAAATGCAAAAGCAGCGCGTAGCCGCTGAGCACCGACCAGACAGCAAAGACGGCCAGATTGAGCGGCCGCAGGCGCTTGACGCGCACCGGGTGCAGGAAACTGATCGGCATGAAGGTCAGGACAACTGATACGGCGACGACGATCGAGGCCGCCAGTTCGCTGGCATCGATGACGAACAGCGTGAACACCACCATGTTCCAGACGACCGGGAAGCCGGAGAAGAAATACTCGTCCGTCTTCATACCCATGTCGGCATAATAAATCGCACTCGACATGACGATGGCACCGGCGGCAAAGAACGACCATGGTTCACCGATCATGCCGCTCTGATAGAGCGCAAAGGCAGGAAGAAGCACATAGGTGACATAGTCGATGACATTGTCGAGCGTATCGCCGGACCAGTTCGGCAGCACTTCCTTGACGCGAACCTTGCGGGCAATCGGCCCGTCGATGCCATCGACGGCAAGAGCCAGACCCAACCACCAGAACATATCGACGAATCGGTGCTCGGCTGCAGCAACCACGCCCAAAAAGGCGAGGAATGATCCGGATGCGGTGAGAATATGAACGGAAAATGCGCGAATTTCCGCGTAGGGCACGCGCTTGTAGTTAAAAAACTTCATCGGCAGACGCACCCTGTCCTTACTCTGCGCTTTCCTTGGAAGCATGCTGAACCGGCCGTTTCACTAGCCCACGCTCCCGTACCCGCACTGTTGCGCGGGTGTTGGCGGTAATATGCACCGTTTGCGTTTGGCTGCCAGCAAAAATCACCTAACGCCGCAAAAGCACAAGAATCAGCTGTGGATGCGACGTGCATCTGCGCCATTTCACCCCATTTCCTTCGCAGCCGCCGACAGTTAAGATCGAACCCTCAACAGATACATGCACGGGAAGCGGACGCCATGGAGCACTTTGAAATCGCAGTCGTCGGTGCGGGGCTCGCCGGATCTCTGGCAGCGCTTGCGGTTGCCGATACCGGCCGCAGCATCGCGCTGATTGCGCCGGTGGCTGGCAAAGCCGATGGACGGACTACGGCGCTGATGGATCAATCAATTGAGCTCGTGCGGAAACTTGGCCTCTGGCAGGCCGTTGCGCCATTGGCAGCCCCTCTTTCCAGCATGCGGATCATCGACGCAACAAACCGGCTGCTGCGCGCGCCGACAGTGACCTTTCACGCCGCAGAAGTCGGACTAGAGGCATTCGGATACAATATTCCCAACGCTCCCTTCCTTACCCTCCTGGAACAGGAAACAGCCAAACGGCCGACGTTCACGCGTCTTGTTGCGAGCCTGGCGCAGGTCGAATTTGAACCCGAGCGCGCCGTGCTGACGCTCGATGATGGGCGCACCATCACGGCCAGCCTTGTGATCGGCGCCGACGGCCGGAAATCCGGCGTACGCGCGGCCGCCGGTATCGAGGTGCGCAACTGGTCCTATCCGCAAAGTGCGCTTGTGCTCAATTTCTCCCATCAGGTGCCCCACCAGAACATCTCGACGGAATTCCACACACCGCACGGCCCGTTTACGCAGGTTCCATTGCCCGGTGGTTTGCGATCCAGCCTTGTCTGGGTTCAGAAACCGGAAGACACCGAAGCGGCGCTGGCCCTTTCGCCTGACGCTCTGGCATTGGCGGTGGAACAGCGCATGCAATCCATGCTCGGGAAAGTGGTTATAGAAGGTGCGGCCCAGTCATTCCCGCTCTCCGGCATGACTGCCCACGCCTTCGGCAAGGGCCGGGCGGTCCTGATCGGCGAAGCCGCCCACGCCTTCCCGCCTATTGGTGCACAGGGACTGAATCTCAGCCTGCGCGACATCATGGCCGCCCTATCGCTGCTCGGATACTCACCTGTTCCTGACGATTTTGGCGGCCGTTATGACCGCAAACGGCGCGCCGACATTCTCAGCCGCACCGTCAGCGTCGATCTGCTCAATCGCTCCCTCTTGTCTGACTTCCTGCCCGTACAGATGCTGCGTGCTGCAGGCCTGCAGGCTTTGGCAAGTGTAGCGCCGCTGCGCAATCTGATGATGCGCGAGGGGATCAATCCAGGCAGTGCGCTGCAATCCCTGCGTGGTGCGTTACGGGAAAAGATCGGCCGGAAGAGCGCCTGAACTGATCAGATAGAGCAGCATCGTCACCGTCGCCACCGAAAGGACGGTGGTGATCAGGATCGTTGCCGACGCCCGCTCCTGCCAGACTCCGTATTGCTGGCCGATGACAAAGACGTTGGTCGCCGTCGGCAACGCGGCCAGAAGCACAGCTGTCTGCACCCAGACCGGCTCGAAATTGCCGGCAAGGCTCATGACCAGATACATCAGCACCGGGTGCAGGATCAGCTTTGCGGGAACGATATAGCCAATCTCGGCAGGGATGCGTTTCAGCGGCCGCAGCGCCAGCGTCACGCCCATGGCAAACAGCGCGCAGGGTGCAGCCGCCTGCGCCAGATAATCGATCAGGCGTTGAACGGGCAGCGGCGGCTGAAACGCAAAATAGGCTGCAATCACGCCCGCAATTGTCGAGAGAATGAACGGGTGCAGCAGGATTTTTTTCGCAATCCCCAGCGTCAGCATGCCGGCTGGCCGTTTGTCGCCGCCAGCGAGCGCCATCATTGCCGGCGCCACCATGAAATGCAGCACGTTTTCGAAGCAGAAGATCAGCGCAACCGGCACTGCAGCCGGTTCACCCAGCGCCAGCAAGGTCAGCCCCGGCCCCATGTAGCCGATATTGCCATAGGCTCCAGCCAGCCCTTGAACGGTTGATTCCGCCAGCGAATTGC
Source organism: Rhizobium sp. Root1334 (assembly GCF_001426665.1). Classification (GTDB taxonomy): domain Bacteria; phylum Pseudomonadota; class Alphaproteobacteria; order Rhizobiales; family Rhizobiaceae; genus Pararhizobium. Next base: position 359,206 of record NZ_LMEY01000012.1, read on the forward strand.
GGCGAATGAGGTAGCCTGCGCCGAAGACAAGCGCAAAAATCGTGTAGGTGACACCCATCGAGGTGAAGACGAAATCGAAGCGCGTCAACTGCTCGATCGGCGTCTTTGAAACCAGCTTGAAGAACAATGCCGGCAGCGACACGTAGATGATGAAGATATTGAGCCAGCCCATGGCATCGCCAGCGCCCTCGCCCGCCGGACGGCGAGCCAGCTTCGCAGTCAGATAGCCAACGAAGATCAGGCCGAAGAACGGCAGTACCAAACCCGCTATTTCAGCCATTCTACACTCGACCTCTGTTTGAGGTTCGTGCTTAACCGATTTGCATCAGGACTGGAAAGGTTTCCTGGAACCAGATCGCCATCGAACTGATGAAGCCGAAGACGAAGGCAAGGCCAGCGAGAATCAGCAGCACACCCATCAGCTTTTCCACCAGACCGAGATGGCGGCGGAAGCGCGACAGGAACTTCATGAAGGCGCCGGAAAACCCGGCGGCGATCCAGAACGGAATGGCCAGCCCCAGTGAATAGACCGCCAGAAGCATGGCGCCATCGGTCACCGTATCGCGCGCAGCAGCAACGCCAAGAATGGTGCCAAGCACCGGACCGATGCACGGCGTCCATCCGAACGCAAAGGCAAGCCCCATGATATAGGCGCCCGACAGCGTGGCCGGCTTGCCGTTGCCTTGAAAACGCGCCTCGCGCCCGAGAATGCCGATCCGGAACACACCGAGGAAATGCAGGCCCATAATGATGATGACGATACCGCCAATGCGCGAGAGGATGTCGATATGCTGGCGCAGTAGCAAGCCGATACTGGATGCCCCGGCCCCCAGCGCCACGAAAACAGTGGCAAACCCGAGCGTAAACAGAAATGCCGCACCAAACACCGCGCGCCGGGTGCCCGTGGACGCGACCTGCGTTTCGCCGCCACGGAACTGGTCGACCGATATGCCCGCCATATAACAGAGATAGGGCGGCACCAGCGGCAGAACGCATGGCGACAGAAAGGACAGCGCGCCCGCCAGAACGGCGGTCCAGATGGAAATATCAGCGATGGACACCAGTCAAAAACTCCAGCCTGCAATAAGCCCGGCCGTCTTAGCGCCGAAGCAGGTGTCAAACCAATCACCTTTTGGCGATCTCCTTGGAAAACATCGTTTTTGCACTTTTGCCCGTTTTTTTGGGTTGACCAAAACAAGCCCGCTGTGCATATGTCCGCCCACTTCCGCCGGACATAACAGACCGGTCTTGGGAGAGCGTAGCTCAGCCGGTAGAGCAACTGACTTTTAATCAGTAGGTCCAGGGTTCGAATCCCTGCGCTCTCACCATATTTTCCAAAATTATCAAGAGCATAAGTATTGGTGTTCGGATGTTTTCCCTCCGGATAACCTAGGTCGACGGTCCATAACCGGCGCGCCCGCCGATTGCTGCCGTGACGACATGCCGACCGCCCCCACGCCATAAGTGGTGCCTTCAGGATTCGCCCAAACTGAAAACCAAGCTTCGCCCCCAGCTTGCACCCGCACTGGACAATTGCACGCATTGCATGGATGCTGAGACCGTCTGGTGAAACTGTGAGTTTGGAGCAAAAGGAATTGCCATGAAGAAACTTGTCGCTGCGGTTGGAATCATTGTTGCTCTATCGTCCTGCACGGCGACGGAGCGGGGAACCGCGATCGGTGCAGGCTCCGGCGCCATCATCGGCGGCGCTGTCAGCAATAGCTGGGGCGGCGCGGCTATCGGCGCAGTGGCGGGTGGCGTTGTGGGCAACCTCATTGGCCGTTCCCAGGAACGTCAAGGCTATTGCATCTATCGTGACCGCAATGGACGGCGCTACGAGGCGCGCTGCTGATAGAAAATCGGCGTTTTTTTCTGGGCTTGCGCGAGCGGCGCCTCGAAGGGCGCCGCGCATGGCGTGAACAGTCCGCATGGACACTGTTGGGCTGGTGCTACCGCGATTTCGACCATGAGCCCACAGGCGAATGAAATCCAACCCTCCACCCACCGGCGTTCTTGGTAAAGGATCCGGCTATATAGCTTTGATCACTGACGACGCGATCCATGTCGCGTTTATAGACCCGTGAAAGAAAAACAGCGTCACCGGTAAGGTAACGCCGTTCATGTTTCCGTTGGCCTGTTTGACTGGGACAACTCCGGTCCGGGAACCTTTCGCCTGTCAGCCGCGGCGGTAGTAGCCCGGCCGTTCCGGGTTATATTCCGGAACTTCGCAGCGTGGATCATTGCGGCAGCGGCGGTCATCATCCCCCCGGCCCTCGCGGTCGCGCCAATCCGCGCGCCCTTCATTATTTCTGCGATCGCTACGGCGGTATTCCCGGTCTTCCGAATAGTCGGCTCTATCGCGCCAGCGCTCATTGCGGTTGTAGCGCTCGGAATAATCGCGCGGGCGTGAATAGTAGCCGTTGTCTTCGTAGGAAACGCCTTCGCTGACGCAGCCGGCAAGCATCAGGGTTGAAAGGCCGATTGCGGTGGCCACTATCAGTGTTTTCATTGTCGTTGCTCTCTCCATTCACGCGAGAGATATGGCCGCTGCAGGAGCACAGCAAGAGGCAATGATCATCGCCCCCTTTCTGTTTGAGCAATTCCCCAAAATTGGCGCAGCCTCCCAAGACGGCCAAGCGCGTGGATGGCCAAAGCAGACTACAGTCCCATCACCGGCGGCCTTGGCGCAATTTCATGGGGCTGCCGCCATATTGACGTTTGAAGGCGCGCGAGAAGGACGAAAGGCTGTCAAAACCGCAGCGAAGCGCGACTTCGCGGATACCGAGTTGCGTATCGCTGACCAGCCGGTGAGCCGTCTGCAGCCTCAGCCGCAGATAGTAACTTCCAGGACTGATGCCGAGCGCCCTGGCAAACCGCATTTCCAGCTGGCGCTGTGATTGCCCGGCCCGCAGCGCAAGGGCTGACATCGACAAGGGCCGGTCGAGTGTCCGTTCCATCAGGCGGATTGCCCGGGCAAGGTCCGGATCGCGCGCCTCCATGCGACCAAGCGACACCAGCGGCTGCGCATCCGTCGCAGCATGTGTCTCGTCGTAGACAAAGATGCTCGCCACATCGAGCGCGACCGATGAGCCAAATTGCTGCCGGATAAGGTGCAGCATCATATCGAAGGTCGGCGATGCACCGCCGGATGTCCAAAATTTTCCGTCGGTCACAAACCGGTCGGCCTTGACGGAAACATCCGGAAAAGTCAGAGCGAAATCCTCCAGTTCTTCCCAGTGGGCCGTCGCGGTGCGCCCATTGATCAGCCCGCAGCGCGCCAGGAGCCAGCATCCCGATTCGATGCCGGCGACGACCGAAAAATGCCGCGCGCTCGCCTGAAGGCTGGCGATGAACGGCTTTTGCGCATGGCGCTCCAGATTGAAGCCGCCGATGATCAAAAGGCAGTCCCCCTGTACCCGCGCCGAAAACGCCCCGGCCACAGCGATGACGACGCCGCAGGTGAGAAGAACAGGCTCGCCATCGGGAGACAGGATTTTCCAGTCGAACAGAGTTTTACCCGCCACCCGGTTGGCGGCGCGTATCGGGTCCAGCACAGAGGCCAGCGACATGATCGATGATTCGGGCAGCACCACGATCACGACCGTCACAGTGTGATCGGAATGCGCAGATGGTCGATCGGAAGTCGCAAGTGCAGACATCCGAAAAATGTCAAATTTTCTGCGCTTTATGTCAAATGAATTGGCATCACTCAGGCATGATGCCCATGTAAGACCTCCTGTCCGCAACACTAGCTGCGGATGCCTGGAAATTCCCCCTACCGACCTTTACCGGACGGGTCGAATGGCAGCGATGCCTTCGACCCGTTTTTTAACGTCATTTCACGGTTCGTCGTTTCCTTCGGTGGCCTTCTCCCGTTCCACGGCGGCCGGCTTCGACTTGACCGCGACCAGAATCTTGCCGACGGCAAAAAGCACCGTCAGTCCGGCAGCAAGCGCAAAGGCCGCGATCAACCAGTGGCCGAAGCCAAGAGCCAGGCCAATCGCACCGGCAAGCCACATGCCGGCCCCCGTCGTCAGGCCCCGCACCTCGCCGCGGGAAAGGACGATCGTTCCCGCAGCAAGGAAAGCCACGCCGGCGGTGACGGCCTCGACCACGCGCAGCGGATCAATGCGCACCTGCTCGTCTGAAAGACCGGGCATATGCACGCTCTCGATTGAAATGATGGCGAACACAGCCGATGCCAAGCTGATGAGAATGTGAGTCCGTAAACCGGCGGCCTTATCCTGCGCCTCGCGCTCAAAACCGATCAGCCCGCCGAAGAAGATCGCACCGCAAAAACGGGCGACGATTACCGGATAGGGAATTTGCGTGGCAGGAAACATGTCGGCGAAAATCTGGTCCATGCGGCCTCAACGCGTGACGCAAAACATGGTTCCGGAGGCCATCCGGCACGAAAGCGGTGTAAGAACGCGTCCCGGGCGTTGGATCGAGCATACCAGTGAAAGGAACGAATCCGGCGATAGCGCGTTACTGCACCGGTTCAACGGAGGAAATTCACATGCTGCGCGCTGGTCTTCTTTGGTTCATGGGGGTCCCCCTCGTCGTCGTCATCCTGATCTGGATGCTGTATTTTTAACGCTGGAGACCATGATGACCAATCCACCCGTCCAACTCCCCATGCCGGCACATCGCGACACATCGAGTTACCGCAATTTCATGGTGCGGGAATTGCTGATCTGGCTCGTCGGTGTTCCCGTCCCGATTGCAGCGATCATCGGCGTCTTTGTTCTTTAGCCCTCATAAGTTCGGACCGGATGACAGCGGGTTGACCTGTGAACACCCTTCGATCATCCTTGACCCAAAAGGAGGGCGATCATGATTACAGGATCCCAGTGCCGCGCCGCCCGCGCACTTGTTGAAATATCGCGACAGCTCCTGGCAACACTATCCGGCATCGACGAAGACACGATCGCCCGCTTCGAACGAAAGCTGGAAACTCCGGCAGTGGAAACGATCGCTACACTTCAAACCACCCTGGAAAAAGCCGGAGCGATCTTCATACCGGAAGGTGAACGCGGCTTGGGTGTCCAGCTCAAATTCACCCGTTCGGAAGCCCGCCGTCTTTCCATTCTGGAAAGCGAAGGCGGCCTGGTCGCCAATGACGAGGTTCCCGGCGTTTAGATGAGTTGGCGCCCCCTCCAGGGCTCGAACGTGTGACAACCTGCTTAGAAGACCCGATAGATTAAGGGTCTTTCCAATTTGAGGTTTTTTATTCACTGGTGGCAGGAGGATTTGCCATGTGTGATCGAGTGCTGCTTTTGCAAACTCAAACAATTTCGGCGCATCGCCACACACGACGAGAAAACGGCGAGAAACTATCGGTCCATGATAGCGCTGGCGGTAACAATCCTATGGCTCAAATAACGATCCACACTTCCTAGGCCATCTTCTCTATCCGGGTGTGCCCAAAGGGATTCGCATCGCGCGGAGATTGCCCGGCGCCCTGCGACCATCACGGCCTTGGTGTGCCGAAGCGAGCGGGGGCCTTTGTCTTCGCACCATAAGCCAATTGCGGTCACCCATTCATCGGCGCATCGGATAACACCATATTCAATTGCTGTCTCACCGCCCAAACGGAAGTTGGAGACGGATTCTCACGACTGCGCCGATGAAAATAACATGAGTGTAAACTCCTAGTATTATTGTACTTTATTTACTCGGATACGTTGGTAGTATGAGCTAGGAATTGAACAGGGGCTGATTATGCAGGAGCCGTCCCACAGCAGTTCAGCGATAGTAAAATCGCCTACGAGGCGGCGTGAACTTCTGACGTTTTTTATTCTGGCGTTCGGCATATGGCCGATCATCGCGGTGGGTGTAGTGGCGAGTTACGGATTTGCCGTCTGGATATGGCAAATCATCTTCGGCCCACCCGGCCCCCTTGGGCATTGAAGGCGATGCGAACGGCGCCGACTACACGACGTTCGTTTCTGTTTGGCACATCGGCCAAGACAACCAACTTAATCTGTCCTCCAGGAACATCTCCACTCAGCCTTGAAGCGTGCACGGGCTGCGGCCTTTGTGTCGAACATTGTCCCACGCGGATCATCGTGTTGATCGATGACCTGCCAGCGCTCGACTTCTCGTCAGGCGAATGTACGTTTTGCGGTGAATGCAGTCTTGTCTGTCCTGAACCGGTCTTCGCTGCGGAGCCGCCGCATCGATTTCCCCATATTGCTGCCGTCACCGATGCCTGCCTTGCGAGGCGGGATATCGCTTGCCAGTCTTGCGGCGAGAGTTGCCCTGAGAGTGCCATCCGGTTTCGCCCGCGCCTCGGCAGCCCATTTTTACCTGAGATCAACGAGGAACTCTGCACGGGCTGCGGTGCGTGCATGCAGGTTTGCCCTGTGGGAGCATTCGAAACAAAGTCATGTGAACGGGACTCCGCCAATGCCTGAAGCACCCTCAAACTATCACATATCCAGTGCAGTGATCGCCACCTTGCCCAGGGCGACAGACCAACTCATCGCCGAACTGGCGAGAATGGAGAATGTCGAGGTTCACGGGCACGGAGGCGGAAAGATCATTCTTGTGATCGAAGGGACCAGCACCGGAATGATGGGTGATTGCCTAGCAAGGATATCGCTTCTCGACGGTGTCATATCCGCAAATATGGTTTTCGAGCATGTCGAAATGGAGAGCGTGGACAAATGACCGAAGGACTGACACGTCGTCACATTCTGAAGGCACATGCGGCCGGCATTGCCGCTGCCACCGCCGGCATCACCCTCCCCGCGGCCGCACAGCAAGTGCCCGGAGGGGTAGAGGCCTTGGAAATCAAATGGTCGAAGGCACCCTGCCGGTTTTGTGGAACCGGCTGCGGCGTGATGGTCGGCGTCAAGGAGGGGCAGGTTGTCGCCACCCACGGAGACATGCAAGCGGAGGTCAACCGTGGACTGAACTGCATCAAGGGCTATTTCCTTTCCAAGATCATGTACGGCGAGGACCGGTTGAAGACACCCCTGCTTCGCAAGAGTGGCGGGGTCTACGCCAAGGACGGCGAATTCGAGCCGGTGAGCTGGGACGAGGCTTTCGACGTGATGGCCCAGCAGGCCAAGCGCGTTTTGAAGGAAAAGGGCCCGACGGCGGTCGGCATGTTCGGCTCCGGCCAGTGGACGATTTTCGAAGGCTATGCCGCGACAAAGCTGATGCGCGCAGGCTTCCGCTCCAACAATCTTGATCCCAACGCTCGCCATTGTATGGCATCCGCCGCCGTCGCATTCATGCGAACGTTTGGCATGGACGAGCCGATGGGCTGCTATGACGACTTCGAAAACGCAGACGCATTCGTGCTTTGGGGCTCAAACATGGCCGAGATGCACCCGATTCTGTGGACCCGCATCGCCGATCGCCGCCTCGGCCACCCGCATGTTCGTGTCGCGGTTCTGTCGACGTTTACTCACCGCAGCATGGACCTCGCCGATATCCCGGTTGTCTTTACGCCCGGGACCGACCTTGTCATCCTGAACTACATTGCAAACCACATTATCCAGACCGGCCGGGTCAACGAAGCGTTCGTCCAGCAACACACCAAATTTGCCCGTGGCGCAACCGACATCGGCTATGGGCTGCGCCCGGACGATCCGGTGGAGGTGAACGCTGCCAATTCCTCCGATCCCGGCAAGACCGAACCGATGGATTTCGAGGCCTTCAAGGAATTCGTCGCCGATTACACGCTGAAGAAAGCCGCCAAGATGACCGGCGTGGAGCCGGAATTCCTCGAACAATTGGCAGAGCTCTACGCTGATCCGAAAACCAAGGTCATGTCGCTCTGGACCATGGGTTTCAACCAGCACGTCCGGGGCGTGTGGGCCAATCAGATGGTCTATAATATCCATCTGCTGACGGGCAAGATTTCTGAACCCGGCAACAGTCCGTTCTCGCTGACTGGCCAACCATCCGCTTGCGGCACGGCACGCGAAGTCGGGACTTTCGCCCACCGTCTGCCCGCCGACATGGTCGTCACCAATCCTGAGCATCGCAAACATACCGAGGAAATTTGGCGGATTCCTCATGGCATCATTCCCGAAAAGCCGGGATATCACGCTGTGCAGCAGGACCGGATGCTAAAGGACGGCAAGCTCAACTTTTACTGGGTGCAATGTAACAATAACGTCCAGGCCGCCCCCAACACCAGCAACGAGACCTATCAGGGCTATCGCAATCCGGAAAATTTCGTTGTCGTCTCAGACGCCTATCCGACAATCACGGCGATGAGCGCGGATCTCATATTGCCCGCGGCAATGTGGGTGGAAAAGGAAGGGGCATACGGCAACGCCGAACGGCGGACACATGTCTGGCATCAACTTGTGCAGGCATCTGGCGAGGCCCGTTCCGACCTCTGGCAGATGATGGAATTCTCCAAGCGGTTCACGACAGCCGATGTCTGGCCAGCCGAGATTCTCGAAACCAACCCCGGCTTTAAAGATAAGACGCTTTTCGATGTCTTGTTCCGCAACGGTGAAGTTGATCGCTTTCCTCTCAGCGAGGTCAATGCGGAGTACGACAATAACGAGGCAAAAGAGTTCGGCTTCTACGTGCAGAAAGGCCTGTTTGAGGAATATGCCGCATTCGGGCGTGGGCATGGTCATGACCTCGCGCCCTATGACGCCTATCACGAGGTCCGCGGGCTCCGTTGGCCCGTTGTGAATGGACAGGAGACAAAGTGGCGCTACCGCGAAGGGTATGACCCTTACGTGAAAGCTGGCGAAGGCGTGAACTTTTATGGTCAAAAGGACGGCAAAGCGATCATTCTTGCCGTACCGTACGAGCCGCCTGCGGAATCCCCCGACAAGGATTTCGATTTCTGGCTGGTGACGGGACGCGTGCTGGAACACTGGCATTCCGGATCGATGACCATGCGGGTACCGGAACTCTACAAGGCGTTTCCAGGCGCGCGCTGTTTCATGAATGCCGACGATGCGCGCAAGCGTGGCATAAATCAGGGCGCGGAAGTCCGCATCGTTTCCAGGCGCGGAGAAATCCGCACCCGCATCGACATCCGGGGCCGCAACAGGATGCCCGCGGGGGTTATCTTTGTCCCCTGGTTCGATGCCAGCCAGTTGATCAACAAAGTCACCCTCGACGCCACAGATCCCATCTCCAAACAGACGGATTTCAAAAAATGCGCGGTCAAGATTCAACTGGTCGTCTGATGCGGCCCGAATGGTTGGCAGTCATAGCCGGGATATTCGTGTTTATCGCGACGGCTGCGATTGCACAGGTTGCAACAAATAGCGTCCCGCAACTCCAGGGACAGACCCCTGCCATGGAGTCCGGAGCCGTCGCCGTCCTGCCCAAGTGGGTGGCGGACGACAAACGCAAGATGCGCGCCTATCCGGACCAGCCGCCGGTCATCCCCCATTCGATCGACGGCTACGAACTCTCGGTCAATGCGAACCGGTGCCTCACCTGCCACAAGCGGGAGTTCACTCAGGACTCCGGCGCGCCGATGATCAGCGTGACGCATTATATGACGCGGGATGGCCAGATGATCGCCGACGTTTCGCCCAGACGTTACTTTTGCACGGCCTGCCACGTCCCGCAGGCGGACGTACAGCCACTGGTACCTAACACCTTCAAAGACATGAGCGAGTTGGGATTCAAGCCGGCAGGAAGCGAGTAAGAAATGATCGCCTGGATCACGAAAATTGCCCAATGGGCACTGAGTATCATGACGACACCCGCCGGAACGCTCGGTCTTGGGTTCCTCACCTTGGGTGGCTTCATCGGCGGTGTCATGTTCTGGGGTGCGTTTAACACCGCTCTTGAAGTGACCAATACCGAGAAGTTCTGTACGGGCTGTCATGAAATGAAGACCAACGTGTATGAGGAACTGACGCGCACCGTCCACTTCTCCAACCGTTCTGGCGTGCGGGCGAGTTGTCCGGATTGTCACGTGCCACACAATTGGACGGACAAGATCGCCCGCAAGATGCAGGCGTCGAAGGAAGTCTGGGGCAAGATTTTCGGCACGATCAACACACGGTCGAAGTTTCTCGAACACCGTCTGGCGCTCGCGCAGAACGAATGGGCGCGGATGAAGGCCAACGACAGCCTCGAATGCCGCAACTGCCATTCATCCGTCGCGATGGACCTGCAGAAGCAGACCCAAAGAGCAGCGGACATCCATACCCAGTATCTGCTTACAGGAAAAGCAACGTGCATCGACTGCCATAAGGGTATCGCTCACGAGCTGCCCAACATGGAAGGTATCGACCCCGGCTGGAAAATGCCAAAGGAACTGGAGGGAAAGAAGATGGCCACAGATACGCCCGTCGAGGAGCTCCGGAAATTTGTGGCAGACGCACATGCCGGCTTGTTTTGAGCTTTTTATCTCCGCCGCTTGAGTATTACGAGAAGTTCGCTCGGAGAGCGTGCCACGGACGCCACAACTCGAATAGTAGACTGAGTGCTTCTAAGAACCGAAACTGTCGATATGAACGGCCAGCATGAAGGCGCGAGGCCGCCCGATCGAATTCCACACAAACATACCTTGTTCTGAGAAATGCGGCCCCGCTTTGCTGGATAACCATGGCGCGGGTTCGAATTTCCCGACCTGTGACGATGCTTCTATCGATTGCGAGATCGAACAGCGCGCGATCTCGCATACGGCCCCTCCCGGTCTCGGAAGAAGAAGGAGGAAGCTATGCTTAGGATCATCGATAAAACGAAGTCATACGCCGCGCGGGATTGGCGCAGAGCACTATTTGGCGACGCTGGAGGAAAGGGAAATTTCCGCTAGCAATTCAGACGCCGCCCAGACACATCGGCTCGCCAGGCGTTAGAAACGATCGGTGGATTGCCATCCCGTTCTATCCACCCACAAACAGCGCCACCAGCACCTCGTTGGTCACCGCAAATAGTCATTCAGATGCCGCGTTGCCTGTTGGCTACCCAGAAACTGCGGCTTGGTGGGCAATGCTAACAAACGCTTGAAATGAATTATAGTCCGACACATCACATGAGAATAAAGGTCATTGGGGAACCTTGGCTTTTTCGTAAATCAAGCCGGTTCAAATGTGAGTGGTCGACACAACCGTTGCGAACGCAAACGCTTAGCGACACATCCGATGCTAGTCGCAGCCGGGGCCACCGTCAACGTTCTCTGGAGAGAATGACTGAATAGTATTGCGTCAAGCTGGCGAAAGGCCGGACTACGTGGTTGGCTCGCGTCGGCCGCCTGTGCCGACTGCCGATGCCAAGGATTTACGCACGCAAAAAACCCCGCCATCAGACCGATGACGGGGTTGGATCGCTCGACTACAGAGCAGAAAAAGCTAAGCCGCTTTGTTCTTCTTTCCGCTCGCGGAATTCATGATTTCCGTGACACGATGCGGGTCGAGCGTCGTTTGTTCAAACAATTCCTTAGCCAGTGCGATCAGCGCGGCCCGCTCATTCTCCAGAATTCCTTTTGCTCGGGAGAATTCCTTTGCGAGTTTCGCGTCGATTCGTCCCCGCAACTCCGGATCGCTCCGTCGCAGGGATTCCAGGGCGTCGTCATCTGTCGCCGCACAGTGACGGTACGATGCACCCATGCCCAGCGACGTTTCCATCATCGTGGCCAGCCTAGTTGCTCTCGCAAGATCAGACGACGGACCGGCACCCGCGCCGTCATAGGTCTCTTCAAAGACCAGTTCTTCAGCCGCCAGACCCGCCAAAGTCATCGCAATCTGGTTATCGTAGTCGGCCCGACCCCGATGCGCGATAATCGGCATCTCGAAGTATGCAGCTCCTGCTTGGTTGTTGGCACCTTTCCCGAGGGAGATTTGTTCGACCAGGCGTGTACCGACATATTTACCGACGCCGATCTTGATCCCGACCAGAGTGTGGCCGGATTCGTGAATGGCATTTGCGTACCGGTGTTCATCGGTCAACCGGACGACTTCAGGCAGTCCTTCCAGCAAGTCATCGATGGTGATCTTTCGCTTTTCCCGACGCGCAATGCGCCGGGCGTTGCGAGCAGCTTGGGCCAGATCGGCACCGGACATCCCTTGTGTCGGAACGACCAGCTTATGCAGATCATCAACCGGGATACAGAAATCGACATGCTGCGCCAGAATTCCCACTCGGTCTGCCGCATCTGGCAAGGGGATGACCACGTGTCGCTCCAGGCGTCCTGACCGAACAACGGCAGGGTCGATCCTGTCATAGTGATTGGTCGCTCCCAAGACGATGACGCCTTCTCTGCCTTCCAGACCGTCCAGATGCTCCAGGAAGGCATTGACGACCTGGATCGAGTAGTCGGCGTTGTCGTGTTTGAACTTCTGCCGGTCGCCGATTGAGTCCAGCTCGTCCACGAACAGAACACATGGCGCAGCCGCCCTTGCTGATGCGAAATCCGCTCTCATGGCCTTCAATAAATCCCCGAGATGTCCCTTAGATTGCCACTGGCCGAGGGACGTTGCGATCAGTTTCACGCCGCATTGTTTTGCCACGGCCTGAGCGAAAATGGTTTTGCCCACTCCGGGAGCGCCGCTGAGGACAATGCCCCGATCCACGTCATCCCAGTCGATGATGCCGTTACGCCAGTCTTCCAGGTCCTGCGCCAGTTGCATTCCCCAAGCTTTCGCGTCGCCGTAGCCGAACATGTTTTCCAGCACAGGTACCTCGCGAGCCGGTCTCCGGGTTGATACGGTATCCTCGTCAGGACCGGTTGACGCAAGGCGTTCCAATACCGAAGACATCGGACGACCTGGACGCAGGGCTGACCACAACAGCTGCTCCGGATATAAAACAGCGCGTTTCGCCTCCTCGGTGCTCACTTTGATCCCCAAGACAACCCGGCACGCGATCTGCAAATCTCGGGGAGTGACAGGAGGGATGTCAGCAACAACGTCCGCTCCGACCTTGATTGCAGCCGGAATTGTCGCGCCTTTCTCGACGACGATGATGGCTCTCCGCTTCCTCAAGCAATCATCCCGGAAGGCGTCCAGCGTCTTCGACAGCTTGTCGCCCTTCAAGACGTACATGAAGCCTCGATCATCGCGCCGATAATCGTCATCGGGGAACAGTTCATCTAGAATGGCTGCTCCGTACCGCGCGGGCGCATGGTTCTCGGGCGTAATCAGCACCAGAATGCCTGCGCCGCCTTTTGCGAACACGGCATGGGATTTCAGTGCGCGCTTCATTGCGCACAGCAAAGCGCAGTCTTCAGCGGATTTCACGCTGTTTGATTGTTTCTTGAACATGAATAACCCCTAGCAGCCCTCAGCTGCTTCGAAACCTGAGGTCAGCCGCGACGGCGGCGGACGGTGGATTCGGGTCCGATCATTGCTTCATCCAGATCGATGTCGATGAAGCGGTTGAGGACCATGGACGCCAGGCCTGCTATTGGCCGGGTCTCGCGAAACGCCGATAGGCATTCGGCAAGAGTGAGGGTTCCATGTTCGTCCAGGGCAGCAAGGAGCCGGACGCGATCTTCCAGGCCCGCCTGAAACTTTCCGTATCGGAGAAGGTCCTTGGCGTTCTTCAGCCGGATCGCAGGCAGCTCGCGTCGGCGCACTGCCTCGTATTTGTAGCCGCTCTGAAGGACGACGTCGGCCATCCACAAAGGTGTGTCATCCGTGACCGCGTCGATGACGACGGTGTCCTGATCGACCTTGGCAACGAAGTCAGGGCGGTAAATTGCGGCTCCATTTCGGAACGGCAGAGATTGGCAACGCCACTCCATGACGGCGTCATCAATGTCGAGAAGGCAAGCCACATCCCTGGCGAACTGGCTGCGAAAGATCACAGGGCCGTCGCATCGAATTGTAGCTGAAGGGTAGAAAATCTGGCCCTGGGACACTGGCCTCCAGGGTTGAGAAGACGACGGTTCAACACTCATCTGAACTACTCACGAAAACGCATGGGAACTGCCTCCGTGTGGAGGCGGCGATCAAAGCGTTATTCGTAGTAGGTGCAGCGCGTGTAAGGTCATGAGTGGAACAAATAAAGAACAAAATCTGCGAAGTCAAGGGGCCCCCGAGTTCCGCCGCAAGGTAGTCGTGGAGCTTGTAGGCAGTTTCCCTGCCGCACTTGTAGGAGGTCAGTAGCCAGCTGACATTGCCGATGTCGGAACCGGTGCTAATGTCCCATCCGCTTGTCAACTGCCTCCGTTAGCCTTCACAAGCTGGTACTTCTTAAAGTTCTCCGCCTGATCGAAAATCTCCTTGTAGACCTCGTCGCGATCTATCGGCGGATAATCGTACTGCGCGAGCAAAAGTATAAGGTCAACTTTTAAGTCTGCCTTTATGTCTTCCCGATTATTCCAATCGGTATACTTGGATTTATCATCGACAACCTTCTTCACCTCTTTTGATAGAAGGAGCAGGCGATCTTCAGGATATGAAAAATCATATCTTTTAGCTAGTGCACTCAAAATATCGTAGAACGATTTTTCCTCGAAATCGATTCCAAGACCGCTAAAAGAGTTTACTTCAGATTTCAGCTGCTTATACAGATTAATAATTTCGTCGGCGAACTCATCCAGAACTTCGCTTCTTAGAGTATCCTGCTCATCTCTTTCATTATATTTATCGACTATATTCTGAAATTTCTTAGAAAAATCGACGCCCTTCAGCCGATTTACCTTTTTGAATTCTTCGATTGCCCGAGAAAGGAGCTGCTGCAAAAGCTTGATTTTTGTATTTGGCAGCTTAATTTTCTCAATCTTCGAAAGGTAATCCTCACTGAAGATGTCGATTTCAGTCTGCCCTTCGGCCGCCATACTGAACACTTCTTCTATCCCGTCAGAATGAAGTGCATCCTTGATCATCTCCCGTACTCGGGAATTCATCTGAGCGGTATCGGGCGCATTCCCCTTGGTCAGCTTGAACAGGATTGATCGAATTGCGATGTAGAAGTGAATTTTATCGCGTTCGACTTGGCTGATTGTCTCGTTGGCGCAGCAAATGTCGTACGCAGCCTTCAGCCGTTTCACGAGCGCCATGAAGCGCTTTTCAATACCCTGAGTGAGTTGAACGTACTCCGCAGCCGTATTCAAGCAATGAAGCTGCTGCAGCGACGTGCCGGAAAAATACGGAGTGCTGTCGAATTTGTGGAATAGCCTCCCCAGGAGGTCGAGGTGATCCTTCACAACGATCACCGACTGGCCAACCTCTTCGATATTTTGGCTGTCTGACTTCGAGTAATGAGCCAGCGCAAGGTTCAGTTGCCTTTTGATGCCGATGTAATCGACGACGAGCCCCTTTTCCTTGCCAGCGTAGGTTCTGTTCACTCTGGATATTGTCTGGATAAGGTTGTGTCGCTGTATTGGCTTGTCAATGTAGATCGTATCGAGGAACGGCACATCGAACCCGGTTAGCCACATGTCTACGACAATGGCTATTTTGAAATTTGAGTTGGCATCCTTGAACTGACGATCTAATTCCTTCCGATATTTTTTGTCGCCCAGTAGCTCATAAAGCTCCGATGGATCGTCTTTGTCTCGGGTCATGACCATCT
This sequence comes from Rhizobium sp. Root1334, assembly GCF_001426665.1. GTDB lineage: Bacteria > Pseudomonadota > Alphaproteobacteria > Rhizobiales > Rhizobiaceae > Pararhizobium. Next base: position 374,674 of record NZ_LMEY01000012.1, read on the forward strand.
TGACCCGTTCGATTGGCATTGCTGTCTTTTCGCCTTGCACGGGGGACTCGACTTCACCGCACAGGACGCGTTTTTCGACCCACTCCGGGCGGATGGCCGTGACTTCTTTGAAGAAACCATATGCAGTTTGCCGAGAACTGCAGACGAAAATAGCTTTGCCTTTTACAGTTGCCCCCTCAAGTAAACGACGCTCATAGTGTGCAACGAAGTCCGCAGCCAAGGCTTTTAATCTGCTCGGATCGCCCAGAATGGCGTGCATATTTGCCGAAGCCTTCTTGCTCTCTTCGATAGCGTAGTCCGAAGCTCCTTCATCGGCACATTCGTCATAATAGTGTTCAATTTCCCGCAATTTGCCGTTATCCAGGAGGACCTTGGCTGCCCTACCTTCGTAGACGATACGTACGGTTATGTCGTCGGCAACGGATTCAGTCATGGTATACGCGTCCACGACAGGGCCGAAGACGTCTAAGGTCGCGTCAATCGGGGTTCCAGTGAATCCTACGTAAGTCGCGTTGGGTAACGAAGCGCGCAGATGCTTGGCAAAACCAAAAGTTCGCTTTACTCCGTCGGCCGTGATCTTCACCTTCTGATCCAAATTAATTTGGCTACGGTGCGCTTCGTCCGAAATCACCACGATGTTGTTTCGATCTGATAGAAGATCGGTGTCTTCACTGAACTTGTGAATGGTTGTCAGGAAGACCCCACCGCTCTCACGCCCACCTACCTGCTCGCGGAGATCAGCCCGACTCTCAACGCTAACCACCTGGGCGTCGCCGACGTACTGTTTAGCGTTGGTAAACTGACCAGATAGCTGATCGTCCAAGTCCGTCCTGTCAGTTATCAAGACGATGGTCGGGCTCGATAGCTCGATGCTTCTCATTAATAGCCGAGTAAGAAAGAGCATCGTGAAGCTTTTTCCGCAGCCGGTTGCTCCAAAATAGGTTCCGCCTTTGCCATCGCCTTCAGGTCGGATGTGGTCCAGAACGTTCAGAAAAAGCTTGTTGGCGGCGTAATATTGAGGATAGCGGCAGACGACCTTTTCATTTTTGTTTGACGTGTCTGGGAAAAATATAAAGTTGCGGATAATGTCTCTCAGCCGATTTCTATTGAAAACGCCTTTGATCAACGTGAAAAGCGAATCGACGCCGTCCTTCTCTAGTGCTTCCTCGCCTTCAACTTTCCTCCAAGCATAGAAAAAGTCGTAAGGCGCGAACAATGATCCAAGCTTGGTGTTCGCCCCGTCGCTTATCACGCAAAACGCATTGTATTTCATCAACTCCGGGATGTCCCGCTTGTAGCGGACAGTCAACTGTGTGAAGGCGTCATGGACGGTGCATTCTTCACGTATGGCGCTTTTGAATTCGAGAACCACCAGCGGCATGCCGTTCACATACAAAATCGCATCTGGAATGCGCTTCTGAAAACCAGTTATCTCTAATTGGTTCACTATCTTGTAGAAGTTCCTGTCAGCGGCAGAATGATCAATGAGATGGATAAACAAGTCCTTCTTCGAACGATCATCACGCTTCAAAGGAAAACCATCAGAAATCACTTTCATGATGGCTTTGTTGCTCTCATATAGGTCAGATGCTGGCCTGGTTTCGAGAGTTCTAATGATTCCATCAATTTCCGAACTCGTAATGCCGTCGGCCGCATAATTCGTGCTCAGGAAATTCCGGAGATCGTCTTTGAGAAGTACCTCTGACGGGTCCCGGGCGATTTTCCCTCCAGGCATATACGAAATGTCCTGCTGAAGGATCAGTTCGACGATGGCCTCTTCAAGAGCAGACTCCGTGAACTTCATGCCGCCGTCCTATTGTCTTTATACGGCAGAGAGAGCGCACGCATGAGCGTATCTTTTGTTTGCTCAAGCAGGCTGGAACTTGCTGCTTTGAGCTTCTGCGCATTCGAAACGCTACGCATAAGCCTGTCGAAGTGCGCTAGCGTTTCGTTAAATGGCATCAAAACCGGCATCGACTCGATGTTATATAAGGGAAGCTTGCCTTGAACACCGCCAACCGTCCGCATTTCAATTTCGTTTCGTCCGGTACGTGAGTCAAAGAAATAATACAAATATTCTAACATGTTACTTTCATTCAAAGTTATTTTTGCGCAATTCTCCGTCAAATTGGCCCGATGCAACGTCTTATCGACGATACGTGTCACCCCTATTGTGCCAACTATCGATACTATGATGTCGTTTTCATCAACTACATATCGACATATCGTCTTTTGAATAAGTGGATCAACATATTCCATTTGTGGGCTTAGTCGAACGTACTTATTTCCCCCCAAATCCGCGACTTTAATGTAAGGGTGCCCAGTCGGTAGGCTCACAAGTTCTTCCCCTTTCGGAAGTCTTTTCCCCCCTTTTATCCGTCCAAGCGACTTGAGAGGCCTAATTTCCCATCCCTTCGGGACCTCCATTCCCAATTCTTTACAAAACCACATTTCTCCACCGCTCGATTTATAGGGTTTTCCCTCCAATCCTGGGTTACCGAGACATGCAGCTTGCTTTTTGGACAATGGAAATTCGAAATCTTCGAACCACTGTTTATAAATCGCCTTTGCCGTTTCCTCCAAAACTTCAATCAATTTATCATTAAGTCCAATCTGATTTACGACCACATTGTATTCTCGCACAACTTTGCGTTGCCGTTCAATCGGAGGCACCGGGAGTTCCACGTCGCAAATTTCTCCCCACCCAAAAACTTCACGTACACTGCCGTGAGACATATAGCGGGCATAACGGTCGAACTCCGGTCGGCGGAACCATATCATAAGATATTCGGGATCAAGTTCAGCAGGGCTGATAACCTCAAAAGCCGTATAAGAACTAGATACGATACAATCGTCTTCCGACAGTAGAGCTAATGAGATTTTATCTCCATTGCGGGACGTAACTGGACCGTAAGCAAATTGCCCTTTTCGGACGATTTTGTAGCCGGTCATGTCCGTGCCAACTATATTTGCGATGGACGGGATGAATTTCTTTTCAATACTCACCCCAAGAAGCTTGCTTACACTGAGAGTTCTATTCTTTTCAACAACCTCACGGATGTATGGGCCCAGCTTTTTATAGTTTGATCGCATAACCCAAGTCCTCGAACACCTTCAAAAGGTCTTTGCTCGCCTGCTGATCCTCTTTAATCAAATTCGCGAGTTTATTTCGATTTTTTCCCATCTTATCATCGAAATCTACAAATTCATCTCGATTGACAAATTCAATGTATTTACTCGCAACAAGCGAATAATCTTTTGCTCGAACCTCATCAATAGCTGCAGAATAGCAGTATTCCGGCACGTTCTGATATTCGGTTCTGGCAATATTTTGCTGCCAAGTGTGATATGTTTTGGCAATATCCAGAATGTTCTGCTCGCTGAACTGGACAAATTTCTTCTCAAACGGTTCGCCCCATTGACGCAAATCCAGAAAAAGAATTTCATCATCGCGATCACGGTAATGCCGTTCTATGTCGCCATGCCTTATTTCGCGTGCCTTTTTGTTTTTGTTCAAAATCCACAACGTCACGCTTATATCGGTTGTGTAGAACATGTTGCGCGGCAGAATAATGACGGCTTCCACCATCTTGTTCTCGACCAATTTTCTTCGAATGGCTTTTTCCGGCCCGTCTCCAGAGAGCGCACCATTTGCCAACAAGAAGCCAGCAACACCGTTCTCCGATAGCTTGGAGAGCATGTGAAGAATCCACCCATAGTTGGCGTTGCTGCTTGGCGGCACATCATAGCCGCTCCAACGTGGATCATCGGTCAGTTCGCTTTCTGCACGCCAATCTTTGAGGTTAAATGGCGGGTTGGCAATGATGTAATCGGCCTTAAGGTCTGGATGCAAATCCTTCGAGAAGGTGTCAGCGGCAACCTCTCCCAGGTTCGCCGAAATACCCCGAATGGCCAGATTCATCTTTGCCAGCTTGTAGGTGGTATTCGTCTGCTCCTGCCCGTAAATCGAGAGGTCTTTCCGCGTTCCTTTATGGCTTTCAACGAATTTTGTCGACTGGACGAACATCCCGGCAGAGCCGCAACAAGGATCATAAATCTTCCCTTTGAAGGGCTCAATCAGCTCGGCGATAAGCTTGACAATGGTCTTGGGCGTATAGAACTCACCCTTACCTTTTCCTTCCGCAATCGCGAATCTTCCTAAGAAATATTCGTAAACGCGACCAATAATGTCCTGCTCGGTGTCCTTGGTTGTGTGAATATTATTGATCGTGTCTATCAGCGATGAGAGCTTCGATTTATCAAGACCAATACGAGAAAAATAATTATCTGGAAGTGCGCCTTTCAGCGCCGCGTTTTTCTTTTCGATTTGATGGAGCGCCGTATCTATCAAAATCGCTATGTCATCTTGTTTCGAATGAGATTTAATGTAGGCCCATCGCGACGCTTCAGGGAGGTAGAACACATTATTCCTGGTGTAAAAAACATCGGTTTCTAGGTATTGCGACAGGCCTTTTGCAATAAGTTCTTGCCTCTCTTGCTCGAAGCGGTCGCTGATGAATTTGAGAAATATGAGGCTCAAGACGACATGCTTGTACTCGGATGGCTCCACGCTTCCTCGTAACTTATTCGCGGAATCCCAAAGCGTTTCCTCCATAGACTTTTGATTTTTGGCTCTCAACTTTGCTTTTTCAGCCACTTTTTCTAGCATTATTCGTTTGCTCCTAGAGCCCTGCGTAGGTCGGTAAATGGGACGGGATGTGCGGAATGGGTGCGCTTTGGCTTGCCGGGTTTAATCGCATTTTACTCAGCGTCTCAAAGTCCACGATCCTTGTTTCGATATGCTCATTATGTTTGGAATTCTCTCTTGGGCGCAACCGCTGATTTGCGAATTTAGCCAACATGTGCCCATCAACGTGGCTCGGTTACAAGCCAAGAGAATGATGGCTGTCGCAATAATCAGCCTGCATAGCTCGGTTATGTCGGGTACCTGCTGCGCCGATTTGTCTAGGCTGCTTGAGCAGGCTTAATCTCCTGTGCGGAAGCGTCAAATTGGCGGATACGCTGGCCGTCACTGTCGATTTCTGCAGAGACGAACCCGCGCAGGAGGTCATCATGGAAGGTGGCCGCCGTAATTCTGCCCGTCCGGTACGAACCGGTATCGATGGCGATTCGGTTGGAATGAACTTCCGGCAGTTCCGACGGCGTTATCGAGTGGCCGTGGACGATCATCTTCTCGAATGACGAGGTATGATCGAGAAACCCTTTCCTGATCCACATCAGGTCGTGGGCGAGTTGCTCCGATAACGGCACCTCCGGATCAACTCCGGCGTGAACGAAGAAATGGTTCTCGGTCTCGAAATGCGACACAGCGCTCTCGAACAAGGTGACGTGCCTCGGCCGCATCCGGCGCAGTGCCTTTCCTGCGGCGACCAGGTCACCGTCGTCCAAACCGTAGGATTCCAGCGTGTTCATGCCGCCCTGTGCCAGCCATTGCCCCTCTTCGTCGCTTGCCAACGAAAGGTTGGCCAGGTTACGCAGGAAAAAGTCGTGATTGCCAAGGACCATCACCGAGCCTGTGAACGTCTCGATGATCCTGCAGACCTGATTTACGGCCGGAAGCGAATCCGGGCCCCGGTCGATAATGTCGCCGAGGAAAACGAACTGTGCGTCGTCCGGCGAGAACTCCGTCTCCAGATGCTGCAAAAGAAGTTTCAGGACATGAGCCATCCCGTGGATATCGCCGACAGCTATCAAGTTCTTCTTGTTCATACCGACGATGCCACTGGTTTAACACGATGACGGAAACGACGTCATTTCATATGCTTGGTATCACATCCGGACCTGAACAAATACAGATATTTGCGGCTGTAACGCCTATCCGAGAACGAGTTTGACGTCGTTCAGCACTGTCGCCATATCCCGAGCCTGATGCCTTGTCGTGACATTCAGCGTGAGATCGAGACCTTTGCCATCAGGTGTCGGCGTCCAGCATCCCGCAGCCGCGATCCGGTGCCGTTCCTCTTTATCCTCCTGATAACGGTCCCATCTGCGTCGTGTCAGTACCGGGTGCAGGGTCAAGACAAGGCGGAAAGCCGATGCGTCGGTCGTAACCTTCATCGCGATCTTGCGATTGCTCGTGAAAATCTGGAACTCGGGGCTGGGTTCGTCTGGAACTTTGAATGCCGGACATACCGCGTTCAAGCGCGAACGGAAGCATTGCCAAAGGGTCGCCAGATCAGCTTTGTCACGCCCGTTATCAGCCATTTCGGCATCATGCTGAGCGTCTTCACCCTCTTTTGACACATTGAAATACATCGATCTGAACCCTGGCCGCGCCCTGTCCACAGCGTCGGCAACCAGATTTTCTTCCACGATGCGCAATGCCAGATTACCCTGGCTGATCCCAAGGTGCTTCGCATAGGAGAAGAACGTCATCATCCCGCGCCTCGGCTCTCGCTCAACCGATTGTGTGACCTTCTGGATCAAGCTGGTAACGGCTCGGGCGGAGACCCTGCCGCCGCGTTTTCCATCGACCGGCAGCCCGAGAAACTCCTGGACCTTGCCTGCCTTGACCAGCACACGGAACTCGTGACCTGGGAGCCCAGCGATATCCCATGTGTCGGTCGACGGCACCAAATCCTCGACGGCTACCTTTAGCGTCCGAAATGTGTCCTCGTTGAACGACAAGGCATCGCCGTTCCATTTTGCATCCGGCATGAGACCGAGCTGCTGAACGAATTTGCTCACCCCTTTTGGAGGCAAGCCAAGTTCCCGAGCCGCTTCCAACAGCGTACGTTCGCCTCGTTCGGAGGGGCGGTACCGCACGAACTTGCGACCCAATGTGCCGACCTGGGCAAACTCCTCAAACAACACTGTCTCGATGTACGACTTCAAACGGCTATTAGGCCGGACACCCCAATAGCCGTGGAAGCCGGGCAACGACGCATGGAAGCCGTTGCGACGAGCTTCGTCGGGCACATGAGTGACGAACCAGCCCCGGACAGAATTGCGCAAGTCACCGTCTTCCAGCTCAAGGATCGAGAATCCGAACTCGGCGTCGGCCGCCGATGGCGGAAGAAGCTTCGCTGGGTTGTCGCTTTGCATCCAACGACTGAAGAAGGTTGCGCCATCGATAATGTCGAAGAGATCGTAGCCCGCGAGCGGGCCGCGTTCGCGTTCCCCTGAGATCAGACGGGAGATAACGAAGGAATGGAGGCGGAGAGAAATCCCTTCAGTCGGTGTCACGCTCACCTTCGCGAGGGGGTAGCCCGTTGGCGAATGATCGAAATGCGGCCAGCTCCAGTTCATACGGCTGCCTTGCACAGACGTCGCCAGCCGGACCTCATGAACGGGACAGGCATACAGATCGGCAATGTCCCACCAGACGCGGTGGAAGCGGCTTTCTCCCAAGCATTTCGGGCAAAACCGCCGGAATTTGAACGAGACCTGTTTTTGCCGCAGGCGCTCATGCCCCAACGAATAGAACGCATCCCTCAGAATGGGGGTGGCGTTCCTCAAACGATCCTTGAACGTCTGATCCAGCGGCAATCGCTCCAGGGAGTGCAAGAGCTGCTCCGGTTTGATGTTGCTCCCATCGAGGCCAATCTCGTTCGCATAGACCCGAAGGCTGTCATGACCCTCGTCGGCGACTTCCCGAGCGAAGTAGCTATAGGACGGTTCGCCAATTTCCGGCTTCAATCGCCAGCGGGAGAAAGGCCGTGCAAGCTTGAAATCCAGGCTCATTTCTTGGCTCCGATGTCGAAATAGCGATATGAACGATCCGGATGCATCGGCACCAGCGCCCTGGACGCATCGCGCAGATGTTCACGCATGATTTGGGCTGACCCGTCGTCGATTGCCGAATAGGAAGCCTGGCGGATGAGGTTTACCAAGCGACCGATCAGACCACCGCTGAAGCGGTGGAGATCGTCCGAAATCCTCTGTTCGGTGAGGTTCGACGACTTCGAAAATGGAAGGCGGTCCTCAATGGCCAGCAGCAGGCTGCGGAAGTTCTTCTTTTCGTCGTCCTTGGAGAACGCGCGCAGAGTCTCAGAGACGAAGCTTCGCCCCGACAGCGTCGGCGTTGCCTCAATCGTGTCCAGAATGCTGTCTTCCCCGACCAGCAGGATGCTAGCCAGCTTCTGATCCGCAACCATCTTCACGAAACTGATGAAGTTTCGACGGTCCGTCTGGGTGCGCCCATCGTACATGAAATGCGCATCGTCGATGATCAAAAGCTGCGTCTTCGCCCCCGCCAAGCGCAGCAGCGTCGCATCGGCAACCAGCTTATGTTTGACCGTCAGGGAACGGGCACCAGTCGCGATGCAAATTCGGTCTGCCAGGGAAGGCAACTTCATTTCATCCGACGCCTGGACGTAGACGACCGGGTAAGACTCGCCCTCATCATCGTAGGAAGGCGGGTTCTGCGACACGAAGTACCTGCAGATTTCCGTCTTTCCGACGCGGGATTCCCCAAGGAGGCCGCCGATACGCCCGGCCGACGGATTGCCCCCTTCGACCGGTACGTGAAACTTCCTGATGAATTTGATCCCGTCGCGGAACTGCGGATACGGCACCAACATCGTGTCCATCAATGTCTGCCGGACGCTGGCCGACTGCTTCGCCGCCTCGATCCGTTCCTCTGCCGTCATCGGCTTGCTGTTACGCCTGTACTCCATCAGCGAGCCTCCCAGAAATCGGGCTTGTCAAAATCGGGATCACGGTCGTCGCGCTGCCCCGGATTAGGTTCGTTCTCTTGGCTCTCCAGTCCCACTGGCCCATCGTCACCCGTGGCGCTGTCATTGCTGGCAGGAGTGGTCGGGACCTCCTGATCGCCGTCCTTAGGCTCCGGCATGCGGCTACGACGGTTGTCGCTCACCTTTGCTGCAGGCGTCGCGACCTCTGGGCTGAAGTAGTCGATGTGTGTGTCGACCGCTTCGTCCGGTGTCAGTTCGACGATCCTGGACAGACGCGCCTTTGCTGCATCCGAACGGATGAATTTCGCCAGTGCCTTTGCAGGCTCATATTTCCGATGGCGCTTATGGAATTCGGCCATGCGCAGTTCCAGGTCGCGACGGGCCTTCATCAAGCCCTTGCTGTCCGTCACTTTGCCAATCGTCGCCTTGTGGTGCTTGATGGCCTTCTGGTGTTCGAAGAGCGTCAGCCCGTTCGCGTACTTGGCATCCCGGTCAATCACAGGCAGCTTGATTACGACATTCCTGTACGGGTCATTGACGTAGAGCCAACCCACATCGTTCGGATCGCGCGTGACTTGGTAGATGGTGCCCTTGTGCTTGCCCTTGCCGTCACGATGTTTCGGATGCTGTTTGAGAGCATGCAGTTCCGGCGACCAGTAATGCAGGTAATCGAGGCGGATGCCGTCGCGCTGAACGGTCACGCCGTCGGTGTAACCGACAATACGGATGAAGACGTCCGGATTGATCGGAGGGCGCGTGGGCGATCCGATGATACCGCGATCCCAACGATCACAGGGATAGTCTTCGAGCGTGATCAACGGTCCCAAACCAGCTTTCAGGCTGCGATTGTGCACCTCAGCGAAATAGTGGGTCAAAAACCCGTGCAGTTCGTCCAGGCGCAACTGGGGAACCGCCTTCTCCTTCTCATCGTCGAATTCATCACGCTCCTCTGGTGATCCGGCGGTCGAACCCGGCAGACGATGAATGAGCTGCTTATTCAGGATCGAGAACAGGCGCTCGGTCGCCCCCTTTTCCCAAGGGTGGCCGGGCCGGTACTCGATCAGAGTGAAACCCAGTTCACGCGCCGCATTGCGGATGTCATTGCCGATCAGGTGCATGTCATTGTCGACACCGATCCGGAATGGAATACCGAACCAGGGCCAGGTCACACCCTCAGGCAGAGTCGCCGGGTCCTTGGGAAAAACCGCGTGCTTCAGGCCAGCGATGAAACTGGTGATCGATGGTGCGCCGAACGTGATGTAGAAGCCCAAGACAATGCCCGAGTGCCGATCCCGGAAAACCAGGATGTTCGGACGACCAAAGGCAAAGCGCGATGTCGGGTCGAAGACAAACACGTCGAGGGTCGTGTAGTCGATATCGACCACATCCAGCGGATGGTCAGGCAAGGCTAAACGCATCTTTGCCGAGGTCAGGCGGGCAGCTGCATCTGGCCCCTGACCCAAGTAGATTTTGCTGTATGGATCGGCATCTTTCAGGAAACGTTGGTAATGGCGATCCGAGCATTTGCGGAACTCGGCAGCCACGTCATGGTACTCTGCTCCTTCAGCAGTCAGGGATTCCATCGCTGCCTTGATGGTGAGGTAGGTTCCCTCCGGATCGCTCAGGGCGATGATGAGAGCTTCGCGTAAAGCCTCATAGAAGCGTGTGCTCTTGCGCTTCAGGGTGTTGCCGGGATTGGGCAACGGAGCCATCGAGGCGATACGGTCATCGGTACGACGGCGAGACTTTTTGATCCAGCGATACATCGTCGCGTCCGATGGCGGGTCCTCCTGGCGTCGCTCGGAAACGGTCTTCTTCGCCATGCGCAGCGCGGCAGTCGTCTCCTTGCCGCTGTACAGTTCATCGACAATCCGGAAATACTCGTCCACATATTCCAGTGCTCGGTGCGCGCGCTCACGCTGGCTGATGGTCAGGTTCAGCGAGTTTTGAGGTTGGCCAGCATCCGGCTTCAGGCTGAAATTCAACGCGCGGCCCTGTCCCACCAGCCAGAAGTATTGGTGTCCCGTCATCGGAAACGGCGTAGCGTACTGGAACTCGTGGAACAGCATCGTTTTCGGCATCCCAGGCCCTGAATTCTGCCAACCCTTGAATTCGTAGACGGAGAATGTCCGTTTGTCGGCCAGGTACAGGGCAACGCGCTCGCCCATGGCGATCCCGGGGAGCTGAGAGTTGTATTGATTGACCGGCGTTTCCGGCAACGCAAAGTCGCGCGGTGACAGGATCGCCGTCGCCTTGGCCAGCAGGGTCTCAAATTTTTCAGAAGCAATAGACATGGATTACACCTTCATAATCAGGGAGTTCATGGTCAGCCGTTTGCCGAGGTCGAGGCGGACTTCGCCGCGCATCGCCAGTTGCATCACAGCCGTGAAAACAGGGTTGGACTGAGGAAGGACAGTCGCACGCTCGTCGCCCTCCCAGATGACCGCGTGCTGGGGTGAGCCCAGGTGTCGCCAGACATCATCGATTGTGGCCGGATGTACGAGTGAGCCAATGGCGTCACGAACACGATCCAGATTGACCGGTTGCGAGCGAACCTCCCGGTGTTGCCACATCTGCCGCAGGTTCGACAGGCGGGGCTCGATACGAAGCGTCGCCTCGTTCAGAACCCGGAAGACGCAACCGAAAACGTCCAGATAATAGCTAACGAGCGCGTTCGCCTCGCTGACATGCCACGGCCGCTCTTCCTGCATGTAGAAGTTCTCATACTTCAGAAAGACGACCGAACCGTCACGCCGTTTGGCCGCCACATCCGCGAAGTGATGCAGACGATCCTCGACACCAGGCTCGATTTCCACCCAGGCATCGGCGATCAGCGGATACGGAGAGATCGCCACGACATCCGGATCGGTGTCGAGGTGAAGAACGCCATCAGCCATGAGAGGGGAACGGCAGCGAATGCCGCCACTGACGCATTTGCGCGTGGGAAACTCCACGGGTAGCATCTTGTGGCGGACACGCTTGGGCGGGTCATAGACCGGCTCATGCTCTGCCGAAAACAGGGAATTCAGCACCGTGTAGACAGATTTAGCGCGCATGACGCACCTCACAGTCCGGCAGCGGTACTCCCTCGTCACGGAAGGTGGCCTTTGGCACAGTCGACATCGCGCGCAGCGACATGACGACGTGCTCTGGCACCCCCAGCACAAGGAGTTGTTCGACGGAAACGGGCTTACAAGCCACGCGTCCGCCATCGAAAGAGCCGTTCATCACAGCCTCCATCGTTCGCGCTCCTGACAGGAAGCGCGGTGGAACTCGGATAGGAATGGATGTCGCTGAACCTCGAAGGGGTCAGAATCCTATCGCTAGACCGTGGTGATGGAAGAAGTTCGGAATAGGCTTCATCGCACGCAGATGCCCTTCGTCACGAGACGACCGGGGTGCACAGCGATGGCAATTATCGAGGAAGTTCATTTTTTTCCACCGTTCCCTAAGTTGGGTTGACCTCGGTGGGATGGGGCTCAGCAAGTCAGCCGAGCAAAAACGCTTTGCTTAGCTGACGATTGCCGAACGGACATCCCGTTCGCTTCGTATGCATAGCTTATAGGTCACAGCGTTTTTCCTTTGCTTTTCGGCGCGGAGGAGAAGGTACCTCGGCAATTCCGAACAAGAGATTGCATTTTTCACGGGCATTTTAACCGATCAAAGGAATTCTTGGAGAACTCCTTTGGACTCAGGCCATTCAACCCGAAATTATTTTTCCAGAGACACGTCATCTGTCCCGGTTGCCGCCATATGTTCACGTATTGTTCTTTATGTCAAGCGGCCTTTGTGTCATGCTGTGCCTCACGACATCCTGGCGGATATCGACACCGTGAGAGCCATCATGAACCACAAACCACATCCCGTCCGTTTCCTCGACCTCCCTGGTATTATTGAAGACCGTCCGGAAAAAATCGGCATCCAGGCGGCGGTCTCGAACCGTGGCTTGTCCGGACGCCGTTCACGCAAGGAGAATGATGCCGCACTCACCTGGGCTGACAACCGCGACCTCGAAAACATGTCGGTCGAGCAGCAGCAGTTTTACACGCTCCGCATCGAGAAGCTGAAAGAATTGGTTGGAAGCGTGTTCCTGACTGGGGACGTGCCGAACGTTTACGATGTCTCGAACCTCGTCGGGAAACTGCCGGATCAAGACATCTCGGAATGGAACCTGTCTGACCTCGTCATCCCTGGAGGTGGCGGTTTTTCGTATTTTGATTTCGGGCACCAGGAATCGCTGGTTATCGACAAGGAAAAGAACCTGCATTTCGAAGGTGCCTATGTCCAGATGAAGGAATCGGACGACGAGCGCAGCATTTTCGATTTCTACCTCGTCCTTAACGACCCTAAATTTGACCGGAACGGATTTGACCGCACGACTGCGGCGACCCTGGCACGCATGGCCAATTACGTTCACATGCGCATTGGCGAAGACAATACGATTGAGGGTGCGTACCAATTCTTCCCGTACTGGAATACTCCCGCGAACGCTAATGAAGAGCTGCGTGGCGATTGGAAGGCCGCGACAGCAGCAATTAACACCGTCATCAAGGCCGCTACGTACATCGCCTCCGAATCCGTCGCGGATGCGGATATCGAGTTCGGATACGGCAAAGACGCTCCCAGACCATTGGTCGTGGCGGCCTCCGAAGGCGATCTCGATGCTATGGAAAAGCTCACAAAGCAGGGGTTTCCGATGATCAAGCATGTAGGCCGCAACATCGGTCCGATTGCTGAACTGGAAGAGCCTCGGTTCGAGACGTCCGCGACCTACGGGCGGTGACCTGTCATGGAAACACCAGGGTCATCACTTTAGGGGTGATGACCCTGGTCATACAAAGCGTTTATGCCGGTGAACGGCCCGAACGGCGAGGCAATTGAAGCCGCAGATTTAACGCATCAGTTGTATCATCAACGATCCTCACGGTAAGAATCCATATTTGAAACTGAACCGATTCGTCGGCTTTCAGGATGGATCGCGGGGATTTCGGTGCACATAACAAAAGTCGTCATCAAAAATTACCGTTGTCTCCTGGATTCGACCGTTGATCTCAATCCAAACCTAAATGTCATTGTCGGCGACAATGAATGCGGAAAATCGACCCTCCTGGAAGCAATACACCTCGCCTTGAGCGGTCAGATCAATGGCCGTGCTATCCAGGGCGAACTGCACCCTTATCTTTTCAATTCCAAGGTGGTCAGCCATTACATTGCGATACTGCACAAGAAGTATGTCGGCCCGCCGCCGCCGATTCTGATTGAACTTTACTTCTCAGACGATCCAGCGCTGACAAAGCTAAAAGGGCGGATAAACTCCCTGAAGCTCGACGTCCCAGGCGTCAGAATGCTGATCGAATTCAATGAAGGCTACCGGGCTGAGTACGAGGACTATATCGCCGATCCCTCGCTCATCCGAACAATTCCGGTAGAGCATTACATTGTTCGGTGGCGCGATTTCGCTGACAACGATGTGACAGCACGTTCCATTCCAGTTCGACCAAGCTACATCGACGCGAGCACCCTGCGGAACAATGGTGTTGCCAATCGATACGTCCTGGATGTGGTCAAGGACAGCCTGACTCGTGAGGAGCAGGTTAGTCTCGCTCTCTCATATCGGCAGATGAAAGATCGCTTTCTGGCCGACCCTAAGGTTGCAGCCATCAACTCAGGCCTTGAGGCGAAAAAAGGGCATGTTTCTGACAAGGCGATCACCGTGTCGCTCGACAGTTCGGCTCGGGCAAGCTGGGAGTCAGGTGTGATGCCGCACCTTGATGAGATTCCGATGACGCTTATTGGCAAGGGTGAGCAAAGCGCCGTCAAGATCAAGCTAGCCCTGGATGTTGCGGACAACTCCCACATTTTCCTGATCGAGGAAGCCGAGAACCATCTTTCATTTACAAATCTCGCAAGCTTGATCGCTCATATCGCCGCCAAACGTGGAGACCGGCAGCTGCTGATAACCACACACAGCAGCTACGTAATGAACAAGCTCGGAGTGGATTCGGTTTTGATGTTCATGAACGGCATCGCGACCAAGCTAACGGCGCTCGATTCGAAGACCCGAGATTACTTCCTGAAACTACCAGGCTACGACACGCTGCGACTGGTGCTCTCAAAGCGTGCGATCCTAGTTGAAGGGCCATCCGATGAGCTTGTTGTGCAGAAAGCCTTTCATCGAAGGCACGGCAAGATGCCCATTGAGGCGGGGGTCGACGTCATCAGTGTCAGCTCTCTCGCATTCAAACGCTTTTTGGAGATCGCGGACATATTGAACATCAAGGTCGACGTGGTGACCGACAACGATGGAGACGTGGCTCGGCTGCAGCAAAAATACGCCGATTATCTCAATCATAAACACATCGCACTTCAGTACGATCCCGACGAGAGTGCCAGGACACTGGAACCCCAACTGCTCAAGGCCAATGGCCGGGTTGTGTTGAATGATATCCTGGGCACCACGTACGCCACGGACGAAGACCTGTTGAAGTTCATGCAGAATAACAAGACTGAGGTCGCCCTACGGCTTTTCGAAACCGACAAAGCGTGGAACGTACCGGAGTATATCAACCGTGCGGTCGCCTAACCGGATCGTCATCGCCGCTGCGGGTGGTGGAAAGACAACACGCATCGTTGACGAAGTGCTGGCCGACAAATCAATGCGGTCAGCTATCATCACCTATACGCGGAATAACGTTCGAGAAATCCAATCCAAGTTCCATCAACTAGGTCAGACCATCCCGCCGCATGTCGAAATCATTCCCTGGTACACCTTCCTTCTTCGCGAAATGGCTCGGCCGTATAGGAACCACAAATACGAGAAGCGCATAGACGGAATTTTTTGGACGGAAACGACGGTCGACAGGTTTGCTCCCAAATCGGACGCTGGCCGCTATTATTTCGGTAATTCGTCGACCATCTACTCGAACAAGCTCGCGGAATTTGTCTGCGATTGTAACGCGATATCCAAGAACGCCATTATCCGCCGGTTGGATCAGCGCTTCGAACGGGTCTACATCGATGAAATTCAGGATTTCGCTGGATATGACCTCGACATCCTCGAACTGATGCTCAGGTCCAATCTTGAAGTGGTTCTTGTGGGCGATCCCCGACAATCCACTTTTACGACCAACAATTCCAACCGTCACAAGGGCTTTCGAGGGCCCGATATCATCAAGAAATTTCGGGAATGGGAGAAAAAGAAGCTCGTTGAACTGCAGCATCTGGTCGAGACTCACCGGTGCAACCAACGGATCGCAGACCTAGCCGACAGCTTCTATCCCGACCACGAAAAGACTCAGTCGCGAAACAAGGACATGACCGGTCATGACGGCGTGTTTTCGATAAAGAAGGGGAACGTAGCCGAGTACCTCAGCAAGTTTAAGTCGCAGGTGCTGCGATTATCCGTGAAA
This sequence comes from Rhizobium sp. Root1334, assembly GCF_001426665.1. GTDB lineage: Bacteria > Pseudomonadota > Alphaproteobacteria > Rhizobiales > Rhizobiaceae > Pararhizobium. Next base: position 390,740 of record NZ_LMEY01000012.1, read on the forward strand.
ACGGATTGCGCTGGTTTTCCAGCTCTGAACTTTGGAGAGTCCAAGGGCATGACTTTCGACCGAATACTAATATTCCCGCATAAGAAGGCCCAGAAATGGCTGGAGACGGGAGACTATGAGCATGTGAGCGGTGTCAAACCCGAGCTGTACGTCGGAATTACTAGGGCCCGCTACAGCGTGACATTTGTGTACGACGGAACCTCAGCTCTGAAAGAGGTCATCCCGCACTAGGTCATGGTAGCGTTCATTGAAGCTGTCCAGTCTCCAGCGCGTCCTTGGTGCCTCTTTGGAAGACTTCGATGCCATCGAAAAGGTCATAACGCAGGGCCTCCCGTGTTGAGACGGCGGCGACCTACGGGCGGTGATGCCGTAGCTGCAATTTCTTGGGGAATTCTGCCAGCAAGGTAAGTTTTCGTTGCGAAGCTGTTCCGATATCGCTCAATGTCAACTCATTAGGGATCGGGGCAGCCAATGAAGAATGATCAACAAGAAGCGTATGAACGGGTACTTACATCGTCACTTGCTCGGGTTCTGGATTTTCTGAAATTTGCAGAAACCAAAAACGCTGCTTTGCTTACATTTGCCTCTGCCTCAATCGTGGCTTCGATTAGCAATCTGAACAATGCCACGCTCGCAAACGAGTGGAGAACGGCTTTCACGTTTGCGTTGCCGTTGTTCATTCTCGCGGCGTTGACGGCATTATATTCATTTCTCCCGAAGACCTTGTTGAACAGCTTCCACAAAGACCCGGACCAATCGAAGGCTCTCTTGTACTTTGGTGATGCTGCTTCCTTTGCTCCCGCTGCATATAAACAGCGGGTATCGGAGCGATACTTTCCGCCGGAAAATGAATCCGCGACACAAAACTATCTGGACGACTTGGCGATCCAAATTGCTGTCAACAGTCAGATCACCAAGCGAAAACTTACGATCTTCAACACCGGCGCATTGATCGTGTTTTCTGCGATCCTTGTTGTCGCGATTCCCGGCATCATCAATCTGTGGCGGCTTTTATCGGCGCTAGTCGGGAGCAATCCATGACGATCAAGGACCTGCGCGATGAGATTGTCGAGGAAGTCAGCACTATCCTGGCGGCAGACTTTCAGATTGATGTGACGGGGACAAAGACGGTCCCACATTCAGGTGACCCGGCAATAACGTTTCCAAACTTGGACGCCAAGCGACAAGGCGCGAAGTTGATCGAGACCTGCGTACTTTACATCGACATACGCCGATCAACCGAGCTGAATATCACCCACAAACCTAAGACGGTAGCAAAGCTCTACTCAGCTTTTGTCAGGGCAATGACACGCTGTGCTCGTCACCATAAGGGCCACGTCAGAGGCATTATCGGTGACCGCGTCATGGTTATATTTGATACCGCAGACGCGTATGTAAATGCCGTGGAATGCGCGATTGCGATGAATACAATCTCCCAGCATGTTATAAATCTGCATTTCAAGCGAGGAGAGGTTGAATGCGGCATTGGGATCGATGCGGGGAATATGTTAGCGACCAAAACAGGCGTCCGTCGTCGGGGTGTTGATCAAGCGGCCTACCGAAATCTCGTATGGCTGGGAAGACCGGCGAACGTCGCAAGCAAGCTGACGGACTTGGCAAACAAGCCGGAGGAAAGCGTTCCGATTCCAATCGTATCTGCCCACTTCAAGTCACCCCTTGGCATTTTCGCCGGTTTGGGTGGCGATGGAACCTGGAGAGACTTTTATCCTAGTGACTTCGTACGGCAACTCTCATCCGAACTGCTCGGCAATCGCCTCCAGCATTCTGACCCAAACTTCCAAATGATGTTGGTATCTGAACGGAGCATTGTCACCCGAGAGGCAACAAAACCGATCATGATGACGGAGACTGTCTGGAACGGTTTCAAAGCAGCCAAGCCAGCAGACAATTCAGTCGTCAACGCCTGGTTCTCGGAAGTCTCCATCAAGGTGCCAGGATACACGGGAAAGGTTTACGCCGGAGATGTGATTTTCCCCGCGCTTAAAACCTGAACTTCGCCGTTCCGGCCGGACTTCGGCCTTCTGATAGTGTCATCGATCACACGAAACCTCGCGGGAGGCCAAGCTGACAAACAAGCTGTTTATCATTGGGAATGGCTTTGACCTTCATCACGGCATCGCTTCGAAATACTCCGATTTTGCAACGTACTTGGAGCACGTGGATCAAGAAACCTTCCGCATCGCTGAAGATTATGTCGTGCCGGATAGGGACCTTTGGAGCGTCCTTGAAGAGTGCCTAGCTCAGGTTGACGTAGATCAAATCGAAGATCATGCAGCCAATTTTCTAATGTCCTATGGCGCAGATGATTGGAGCGACTCTGGGCACCACGACTATGAATATGAGATGGAGCAGATTTGCTCAGCCATCTCGAAAGACCTGCGCAGAAATTTCGCTGACTGGGTTCGACAGATTGAGATTCAGGCGAGCCCTGCGTTTCCAGTGCGGTGCATCGATCCGAACGCTTCATTTCTTAACTTCAACTACACCCCCACCCTTCAGCGTCTTTACGACGTTGCTGACAATCGGGTTCTCCATATCCATGGATCGGCTTCGGACGTCGCCGCCGACATTATACTTGGCCATGGATGGGATCGCCGAGCATCCGACCTTCGCTCGCGCTTCACCAATGAGGGTACTGATGTTCGTGTGGCAGGAGGCTTTCAACTGATTGACGATCTCCTGGCCGAAACATTCAAGCCTACGAAGGACATCCTGGCTCGTAACAAGACATTCTTCGAAGGGCTCAAAACCGTCACCGAAGTTTTCGTTCTCGGGCATTCCTTGGCACCAGTCGACGGAATGTACTTTCACGCGGTCCTAGATCAGGTTCACCCGGATACTCAGTGGACCGTCAGCTACTATAAGGACGAGAACGCCACGAGGTCCGCAGCCGAAGACATTGGCATTGCAGGGTCGCGCCTTCGCCTTAGGCCGCTGAATGCTCTGTAATGAATGGGTGTCGGAATCGCTCCTCCCGCCGACGTATCTCGGTGCGAACCCGCCGCTAACGAAGGACCGCTGATGGCCAAAGCGAAAGCCCCGTCAATTAACGCTGTTGAAGCTGGCAACCTACTTCCGATTCTCACCAGGTGCGTCGGTGACTCTCAGAAGGTTGTCGTTTGTTTCAACAGATGTGTCGGGCTATATGAATGGCGACCCCTGCAGGGCTCGAACCTGCGACAACCTGCTTAGAAGGCAGGTGCTCTATCCAGCTGAGCTAAGGGGCCGCTTGGAGGAGGTTTCCCTCCTGAACCGGCGTCCTGGATCAATGGGTCCAGGGCTGCGTACGGCTGAACCGGAAATTATCGCTGTAGGACACGCTTTTGCGGGTCGGTTCCTTCGGCGCGATGACACGGTATTCGATGCTGTTGCGCTCGGCATAGGCAACAGCCTGTTCAGCTGTTTCGAATGTCAGCTTGACCTGCTGACGCGTATCGGCCGAACTCGTATAGCCCATGATCGGGTCAATGGTGCGCGGCGTTTCCTGATCGAACTCAAGAACCCACAAATTCGTCTTGGCCTTGCCAGACTGCATGGCGGTTTTTGCGGGTCGATAGATTTTCGCGGACATATTTTTGGCGGCTCCACCATGGTTCACTGCTGCCGGCGGCGCAATGCGCAGCCGGTGTCTGCGCATTGCCATAGCGCAGAACGAATTAAAACGAAATGACCTTGCTGAGATATATCCGCCAATTTTGCCATCTGCGCCGTTTCGCAGCAAAAAGCGAGCGCTTCACAAGCGGCGCGTGAAGCCGAACAAGCAAAGGCCTCTTGCGCTACCGATGTAACAAATTGGGAAAATCAATGGTCGGAGTGGAGAGATTCGAACTCCCGACCCTCTGGTCCCAAACCAGATGCGCTACCAGGCTGCGCTACACTCCGTGACCCGTCGATGGCGGGGAGATACACGCTTCCCCCTGCCCCTGCAACACCTAAATTGCACAATTCCACAGATGCGCCAAAGGATTGACCGGATGGTCAGGGCTTCAAATCGGAGATGCGCTGACTATCGACAACATCGCCCGTCGCAATACCTAGGCGATTGACGGTGCCTGCATTCAATTCGAGAACGAAAGCGACCGGAACGCGCGAATCAATGATGGCTTCCGACAGCGGTACGGCGTTCTCACGAATCGTCTCTATCCTGCCGTCCTTGGCGATGAACAGCATGTCGAGTGGAAGATAGGTGTTCTTCATCCACATCATCACTTGCCGCGTCACACCGAAATCAAACAGCATGCCGTGGTCGCGCGCCATATGGCGTCGGTTCATCAGGCCCTGCGATCGCTGCTCGTTGTCCACTGCCAGTTCGACGGTGAATTTATGCACCTTGCCGCCAGTGGAGATGATCTGCAAAGGCGCGGTTTCGAAGGTGACGTCAGCGGCGGCAGCGAAAAAAGGAACAAGCCACAAAAAAAGCGCCACGAGGGCGCTTCCGGCGAGGCGCAGACAATAAGTGCGCATTAGTGTGCCCGGCCTACTGGTGCCGGTATGTCAGGATGAATTTCGGCGGCCATCAGACCCTTGTCCCCATCGCCGAAACGCACCAGAACGGTCTGACCGGGACGCAGTTCGGTAAGCCCGAAACGACGCAGGGTTTCCATATGGATGAAAATATCCTCTGTACCGTCGCCGCGCGTCAGGAAGCCGAACCCCTTGGTGCGGTTGAACCACTTGACCAGGCATCGCTCCAGCCCGCTGGTCGGCGTCACCTGAACGTGGGTCTTGACCGGCGGCAGCTGCGAGGGATGGATTGCCGTCGACTGATCCATGGAGAGAATACGGAAAGCCTGATAGCCGCGGTCACGCCTTTGAATGAGCGCAACCACGCGGGCGCCCTCAAGCACGGTCTGGTAGCCGTCGCGGCGCAGGCATGTGACGTGAACCAGGACATCCTGCATGCCGTTGTCGGGAATGATAAAGCCGAATCCCTTGGCAACGTCGAACCATTTGATGACGCCGGTTATTTCAACCAGATCGAGAGCGTCATTGGCAAAATCGTCATCCGGCGTGACGCCCTTTGCTGAAATTCTGTCCGCCATTGCCTATCCAGCCCCTCGATTACGCGTCACATCATTACGGTTAACTGATTCTTGACGATCAGAATAACATCGTCCCGCCGCACATGTGCAAGCCCCCGGATGAAATTTGCCGTCAAAGCACATTAGCCGCCGAGCCTTGCCTCTGGCTGGTTGTCGGCTAAATATACTCCATCTTCCGCAAAACAAGGATATACCAATGCGTTATCTGCACACGATGGTTCGCGTCAAAGATCTGGACGCTTCACTTCACTTCTGGGTCAAGCTGTTTGGCCTTGTGGAAATTCGCCGCTACGAGAATGAAAAGGGCCGCTTCACCCTGATTTTTCTCGCCGCTCCCGGCGATCTCGATCACGCCAAGGCAGAATTGTCGCCCTGCCTGGAACTCACCTACAATTGGGACACCGAGGATTACACCGGCGGCCGCAATTTCGGCCACCTGGCCTACGAGGTCGACGACATCTATGCGACCTGCCAGCATCTGATGGACGGCGGCGTCATCATCAACCGGCCGCCACGCGATGGCCACATGGCCTTCGTCCGCTCGCCGGACGGCATCTCCATCGAAATCCTGCAGAAGGGTGAGAGCCTTGCGTCGCAGGAACCCTGGGCCTCGATGGGCAATACCGGCGCCTGGTAAGCTCCGCACAATGCGACTGGGCGATATCTGCCACTGCTTTCCAGCACCGATGGTTGCTGGGCTGCACGTATCGCCTGCGTCAGCGCAGGTTTACAAATACCGGTACGTTCACTAATGTTTGAACGAAACGTTAAGGGAATAAAGGTGCACACAGCGTTACGCTGGCAGGCACTTTATCCCCGGTTGAACCGGTCAAACCGCAATGGAGGAGGTGTGGCGATCCTTTAACAGGGGCCACGCTGATCGTGCGGTTTGGCGCGTCTGATGAAAGGCCATGACGGCAAATGTCGCCCGGCCCGCATTGAGTGGGGATCCAACGTTGCGCCATATTTTGCAGAAAGCGGCGGCGATTCGCGGCCTTGGTTGTGCACTTGCGCTGAGCGTTTCAACAATGATGCTGTCGGGTTGCGTTTCCGCCGCAAAGGAAACGGCCGAAGCCGCGACAGCAGCAGAAGATGTGGTGCCGGAAATCGCGTCCACTGACGCCGGGCAAGCGGCGTCCGGTTCCTATCAGGATCAGCAGGTTTCCGCCATTGGCGCCAATGGCCAGCAACACCCCGCAACCCAAGCCACTGCGATGATGCCTGCCCCCAACAATGGACAGCCGTCATCGCTGACGATGCAAAACACCGGCCTGAATGCCACCTCGAACAGCATCTTTGCGGTCCAGACGCCGAACGCGGTGACGGCTCAGGGTGCCACGACAGCCACAGGCAATGCACCACTGCCGACCGCGCAAGCCACCGGCGTTAATCCCGCGACAAACAGTCTTTTCAACAGTGGCCAGCCGGCAGCAAGCCAGGTCCCCCTGCCGCTGGAAGGCGCGAGCAATGCCGACGGTGCGGCAACCGCTCAACAACAGGTGGCGAGCACGGAAATTGGCGCTGACGGCACGCCGCTCCCCGTTGCCGTGCCAATCCCGTCTAGCGGCGACGGCATGCGAAACGCCGATGCACAACAAACAGCAGCCCAGCAAACCGCATCCGCGGAGGGCGTCAACAGCGCGACGGCAATGATTTCCGATTCCGGAAATTCGCAGAACAGCGAGGATAAATCGGATGAGGCGGAAAAAACCCTGACGCTTGCCGGCCTGTTTGCTGCCAAGCGCAAGAACCGGAACCAGTTCAACAATGATCGCTTCGCCAAGGCTTCCGAAAAGAAGGCGCTCGTTGCCAGCAACCTGAAACCGCAGCAGATTGCCGCGCTCGGGTTCACCGCCCTGCCCGGCGTGCGAACCACGTCGATGTTTGCGACTGTCGATGATTCGCAACCGGGACACGACGACGATAGTCCTGCGGTGGAAATGGCGTCATTGTCGGGCCTCGCTCGCCTCGCGCCGAACGGGCTGATGCTGCAAACCGAAAAGGTGGAAACGGGCTGTTTCCAACCCGATTTGTTGCAGGTTCTGAAGGTCATTGAGACTCATTACGGCCGAAAGATCATGGTGACCTCCGGCTTGCGCGATCTGAAGCATAATGCCAGTGCCGGTGGACGCAAGCACTCGCTTCACACGACGTGCCAGGCCGCCGACATCCAGGTGCCTGGCGTCAGCAAATGGGATCTTGCCGAATATCTGCGTACTATTCCGGGACGCGGCGGCGTTGGAACCTATTGCCACACGGAATCCGTCCATATCGACACGGGCGAGGCCCGCGATTGGAATTGGCGCTGCCGCCGCCGCAAGGGTTAACGACAACCGTCTGTTTTAATTAGACAATTCCTCCAACCACTAAAAACCGTTCGTTATCAGAACTTTTTTACAGGAAAATGAAATTTGCCGCTTGCGGTATTCAAAACCCCTGACTATAAGACGCCCACACAACGGATGCGCCCTTCGTCTATCGGTTAGGACACCAGATTTTCATTCTGGGAAGAGGGGTTCGACTCCCCTAGGGCGTACCATTGTGATCCTCCTTTCCAGCGAAAATATATGCCTCGCAGACGCTTAAAACAGGCGTTGCGGGCGTTTTTGCGTCACATAAACTCAAGCCGTTTAACCGCTGATTTTGTTGTGAAAAATTCTTTCGAAAAATGCGATTTAGCGCTTGCAGCATTCATCGTGTCTGTCTATAAGACGCCCACACCACTGATGCGCCCTTCGTCTATCGGTTAGGACACCAGATTTTCATTCTGGGAAGAGGGGTTCGACTCCCCTAGGGCGTACCATGGTCTCTCATTCATCCACCCACATTGACGCATTTTCCGGCTTTCAAAGCTTTTAGCCTTGTTGCACGCCTCCGGTTCAGAATGCCTTTGCCGCGTCGATAATGCGCAGTTGCACGCGGCGTGTTCCCTGCCACATGTCTGCCGAGACAGAGGCGGCTACGTGTAGCGAAGTGCCACGCTCGGACAGCAGCAAGTCGCCCAGCGGTGTCTCCAGAGCACGGAACGCGATACCCTCGACCCTCGAACCGTCCTGGCCTTCCAGCGTCACCTTCACGTGATTGGCGCCGACCTGGCGCGAATCCCGCAGGCGGTGCGCCGGCAAGGCAAAGACGGGCTGCGGATGCCCTGCCCCGTATGGGCCTGCCTGCTCCAATTGATCGATTAGCGCCAGATTGGCGCCGGCGGCGCCCAAGGCGCCGTCAATCTTCAGCGTCTCGGCCGAGACGAGGTCTTTGACGGTATTCTGCGCCCTCTCGTCGAAGAAGTGCCTGAGCTTGCCGAGATTGGCGCGCTCGACGGTCAGGCCCGCCGCCATCGCGTGGCCACCGCCTTTGACCAGCAGGCCATTATCGACAGCCGCGCGAACGATTTTGCCGATGTCGAAGCCGCTGATCGAGCGGCCCGATCCCGTTCCCTTGCCATTGATATCAAACGAGATCGCAAAGGCCGGACGGCGAAACTTTTCCTTCAGGCGTGCAGCCAGAAGGCCAACGATGCCCGGGTGCCAGTTTTCACGGGCTGTGACGATGATCGAAGCCGATTCGCCGGTGCCGTATTCCGCCAGCGCTTCGGCCTCCGCCTCTGCCAGCATCGCCACCTCCATCACCTGCCGCTCTCGGTTGAGCTCGTCGAGTTTGGCGGCGATCTCTTCGGCGGCGGCCTCATCCTCCAGCGTAAGCAAGCGGCTACCGAGTGCCGCATCGCCGATACGGCCGCCGGCATTGATGCGCGGGCCGATCAGAAAGCCGAAATGATAGGGCGTCACCGGCCCGCCAAGCCCGGCCTTGCGAAACAGGGCCGACAGGCCCGGGTTCTGCATATGCCGTGCGGCAACCAGCCCCTTGACCACGTAGGCCCTGTTCAGCCCCTTTAGCGGCACCACATCGCAGACCGTCGCCAGCGCGACAATATCAAGCAAGGCGAGCAGATCGAACGAGGCGACACGCTTGTCACCGGCTTCACGCAACTGGCGCACGGCATTGACGAGAACGAGGAAGACGACACCGGCGGCGCAGAGATGCCCCTGCCCCGACAGATCGTCCTCGCGGTTTGGATTGACCAGCGCCACGCAGGGCGGCAGTTCCGCACCGACCTGATGATGGTCGATCACAACGACATCGATGCCGCGCGCCTCGGCAGCCGCCAGCGATTCGTGGCTGGTCGAGCCGCAATCGACGGTAACAATCAACCGGGCGCCATTATCGATCAGCTGGTTGATGGCAGCAGGATTGGGACCGTAGCCTTCAAAAATCCGATCGGGAATATAGATTTCCGCCGCGACGCCAAAATGGCGCAGGAAGCGGAACATCAGTGCCGAGGACGCGGCGCCATCGACATCGTAGTCTCCGAAAATGGCAACCTTTTCGCGCGCCGTGATCGCGGCGACGATCCGGGCGGCAGCCTTGCTACAATCGGTCAGCGTATCGGGATCGGGCATCAGCGAACGAATGGTCGGATCGAGAAATGCCACCGCGTCGTCCATGGTCACGCCGCGGCCCGCAAGTACCCGTGCGATGAGATCGGAAAACCCGTGAACCTGGCTGATGGCCAATGCGCGGTTCTGACCGGCCTGGTCGAGCCGCGATACCCAGCGCTGTCCGCTGACCGACCGCTCGACATTGAGAAACGCCCGCTGGACGGGATCTGGCACTTCAATCATCGTACACCCATGACTTTTGACCGTTCGTACGCGGGTTTTGCATCCTGTGCAAACAGCAACGAAAACGGCCCCATCCGGATACAATCCGGATAGGGCCGTAAGACATTCAATGGCAAAGGGGGATCAGGCTGCCTTCGGCCGCTCGATGCGGATAACCTGCGGTTCGCCGACCAGATAACCCTCGGCCTTGATCGACGCCACGGCCTTGCGCACCGAATCCTCGGTCGTCGCGTGGGTGACAAGGATGATCGTCTGCGGTTCGCCAGTATCCACGGGCTGCTTGGAGTGCTGGACGATCGATTCCAGCGAAATCCGGTTCTCTGCCATGCGCGTCGCAATGCTTGCAAACACGCCGGTCTTGTCGAGAACCTTCAGGCGGATGAAGTATCCGCCCTCATGGCTCTGGATCTGCGCCTGTTTGTACGGCAGCAACGCCGTGACAGGGCGGCCAAACGCCGGAACATGCTGGGCTCCCGGGCGGCTCTTGGCCAGATCGGCGATATCGCCGAGTACGGCGGATGCCGTTGCATTGCCACCAGCACCCGGGCCGACCATCAGCAATTCGCCAAGGATATCGGATTCGATTGCCACGGCGTTGGTGACACCATCAACCTGCGCAATCACCGAATCGAGCGGTACCATGGTCGGGTGCACGCGCTGCTCGATACCACTCTCCGTGCGCTGGGCAACGCCGAGCAGCTTGATACGGTAACCGAGATCGGCGGCTGCATGGATGTCGTCGATCGAGATATTGGTGATGCCTTCAAGATAAATGTCATCGGCAGCAATTGCCGTACCGAAAGCAAGGCTGGTGAGGATCGACAGTTTGTGGGCGGTATCGTTGCCCTCGATGTCAAAAGCGGGATCGGCTTCAGCATAACCAAGGCGCTGGGCCTCCTTGAGGCAGGCCTCGAACGACAGGCCTTCCTTTTCCATCTTGGTCAGGATGTAATTGCAGGTGCCGTTCATGATGCCGTAGACGCGCGAAATCGTGTTGCCCGTCAGCGATTCCCGCAGTGCCTTGATCACCGGAATACCGCCGGCGACGGCAGCTTCGTAATTCAGAAGCGCGCCATGCTCTTCAGCCAGACCGGCAAGCGCGATGCCGTGGGCTGCCAGCAGCGCCTTGTTGGCGGTGATGACGTGCACGCCGCGCGACAGGGCAGCCTTGACGGCGGACAGAGCCGGTTCACCGGCACCGCCCATCAATTCGACGAAGACGTCGATATCGGCAGTGCTCGCCAGCGAAAGCGCATCTTCGTGCCAGTCGATGGCGGAAATGTCGATGCCGCGATCACGGTTCCTGTCACGTGCCGTAACGGCGGTGATTTCGATGGCCCGGCCGCATGTCGTCGCCAGCGCCTCGTGGCGTTCCTGGAGAATACGCACGAGCGAGGCACCAACAGTTCCCAAGCCCGCAATGCCGATTTTAAGGGCATCTGCCATACACGTTTCCTAACATTAACATATCGAGAGCGCTCCGCCTGAAACGGCGGAGCAGATTTTGAGGAAACTGGAAAATCCAATGCCTCAGCGGTGAGCGTTCAGCGAGATGACGTTGTGCAACGTATCGTCGGCTGTCGACAGGAACTTCTTGAGGCTGCGGGCGGCCTGGCGAATGCGGTGTTCGTTTTCAACCAGCGCGATGCGGATGTAGTCGTCGCCCTGCTCGCCAAAACCGATGCCGGGTGCCACTGCGATATCGGCCTTTTCGACCAGGAGCTTGGAGAACTCCAGCGAACCGAGATGACGGAACTTTTCCGGGATCTTGGCCCAGGCAAACATGGTGGCGGCCGGCGGCGGCACATCCCAGCCGGCCTTGCCGAAGCTTTCGACCAGCACGTCGCGGCGGCGCTTGTAGATATTGCGCACTTCCGCGATATCCGAGCCGTCGCCGTTCAGCGCATGGGTTGCAGCCACCTGGATCGGCGTGAAAGCGCCGTAATCGAGATAGGACTTCACCCGCGTCAGAGCCGCAATCAGGCGTTCGTTGCCGACAGCAAAACCCATGCGCCAGCCGGGCATGGAAAATGTCTTCGACATCGAGGTGAACTCGACCGTGTTGTCCATGGCGCCTGGAACTTCCAGAACCGACGGCGGCAGAACGCCATCGAAATAGATTTCCGAATAGGCCAGATCCGACAGGATGACGATGTCGTGCTTCTTCGCGAAGGCGACGACTTCCTTGTAGAAATCAAGCGTTGCCACATGCGCCGTCGGGTTGGACGGATAGTTGATGACCAGCGCGATCGGTTTGGGGATCGAATGACGGATCGCCCGCTCCAGCGGCGGGAAGAACGTATCATCCGGCTCGACCGAGATCGAACGGATCACGCCGCCGGTCATCAGGAAGCCGAAGGCATGGATCGGATAGGTCGGGTTCGGGCACAGGATCACGTCGCCGGGCGCGGTGATCGCCTGCGCCATATTGGCAAAACCTTCCTTGGAGCCGAGGGTGGCGACCACCTGCGTGTCCGGATTAAGCTTGACGCCAAACCGGCGGGCGTAATAGGCGGCCTGCGCACGGCGAAGACCCGGTATGCCCTTGGAGGACGAATAGCGGTGAGTGCGCGGATCCTGAACGACCTCGCACAGCTTGTCGACAACGGATTGCGGCGTCGGAAGGTCCGGATTGCCCATGCCGAGATCGATGATGTCAGCTCCACCCGCTCGCGCGCTGGCTTTCAAACGGTTGACCTGTTCGAAAACGTAAGGCGGCAGACGCCGGACTTTGTGAAACTCTTCCATCTCTAAACCTCGTCTTGCGCCGTCCCCATGCCGGAATCATGCGTGCAAGGAGACGCGCGCGGTGCAATCAGGCCCACGCGGCCATGAAACGCTTTGCGTCCAAATCAGCCGAAACGCAAGCGCTATTTCTGTATCTCTTTCAGCGTATCGGCGCCGTGATTGGCGGCCAACAGCTGCAGCTCCTTCAGGCGGCGCTGATATTCGGCTTCGGAGATTTTTCCCGATGAGCGGGCAGCCCCAAGAGCAGTCAGCCGCGCCGACTGGCTTGCAGCCTCTTCATTGCTCATCTGGGCGCTCGCCGCCGGCAATTTTCCTTCGATGACCGGATAGACGTCAGCAGGGATCGGCTTGGCCATGGTGGCCGAATAGATCGACGGCTGCTCCTCGATTTTTGCCGAACTGCAGGCGGCAAGCGCAAGCACCAAACCTGCCATCCCAAAGGCCGTCACCATCCGCGTCATCACTGCTTTCCCCGACTTCGTCATCTCGCCCCTGCCCGGCCCTTTCGTTGAATCCTCGACCGAAACCGGTGGGCAACCAACGTGCCCCGAGTCCAACATGCGCTGGCACTTGTAATCATTTTAAGGCAGAATGTAAAAAGACAAAACAAACAAACATCTGTGGAGGAAACTGGGTGGCAGAAGACAGGAAGGCCGAGGGCCAGACCGGCGCCAGCACGGAAGGTTTTCCCGGTTTCGACCCGAAATCCGTCGAACCCTATATCGTCAAGGACCCGGAAGCCTTTACGATCAATCTTGCCCGCACTGTCGAGCAGCTTGGCAAGGCCGCATCCGCTTGGCTTGCCCCCCGCGAAAGCGGCGAAAAGACCGACATGGTCGCCGACCCGATGGTCGATATGGTCAAGACCCTCTCCAAAGTATCCGAATACTGGCTCTCCGATCCGAGGCGGACCTTGGAAGCCCAGACCCATTTGATGGGCAGCTTCTTTTCCATGTGGACGCGAAGCCTGCAGAAAATGAACGGCGAGGCGGTCGCCGATCCAGACGAGGTGCCCCGCAACGACAAACGTTTTGCGGATGCCGACTGGGTTGCCAATCCGTTCTTCGATTTCCTGCGGCAGGCCTATTTCATCACGTCCAGCTGGGCGGACCGGATGGTGCGCGACGCCGAAGGGCTCGACGAGCATACCAAACACAAAGCCGCCTTCTACGTCAGGCAGATTTCGAGCGCCCTGTCGCCTGCCAATTTCGTCACCACCAACCCGCAGCTTTATCGCGAAACGGTCGCCTCCAGCGGCGCCAATCTCGTCAAGGGCATGCAGATGCTGGCCGAGGACATCGTTGCCGGCAAGGGCGACCTGAAACTACGCCAGACCGATGTCAGCAAATTCGCGGTCGGCGAGAATATTGCCATCACCCCCGGCAAGGTGATTGCCCAAAGCGATGTCTGCCAGGTGCTGCAATATGATGCCTCCACCGACACAGTCTTGAAGCGGCCGCTGTTGATCTGCCCCCCATGGATCAACAAATTCTACGTTCTCGATCTGAATCCGCAAAAATCCTTTATCAAATGGGCGGTCGATCAGGGCCATACCGTCTTCGTCATCTCCTGGGTCAATCCGGATGAGCGCCATGCCAATAAGGACTGGGAGTCCTACGCCCGCGAAGGCATCGGCTTTGCGCTCGACACCATCCGCCATGCGACCGGCGAAGAGGATGTCAACGCGATCGGCTATTGTGTTGGCGGCACTCTGCTTGCTGCCACACTCGCGCTGCATGCGCAGGAAGGCGATACGCGCATCCGCTCTGCCACGCTGTTCACCACGCAAGTCGATTTCACCCATGCCGGCGACCTCAAGGTCTTCGCCGACGAAGAGCAGATCGCCCAGATAGAACAGCGGATGAAGGAGACCGGCTATCTCGACGGCTCGAAGATGGCCATGGCCTTCAACATGCTGCGCGCGTCGGATCTCATCTGGCCCTATTTCGTCAACAACTACCTGAAGGGCCAGGAGCCCTCGGCATTCGACCTGCTCTACTGGAATTCCGATTCGACGCGGATGCCGGCAGCCAACCACTCCTTCTATCTGCGCAATTGCTATCTGCAGAACAACCTGACCAAGGGCGACATGGTGCTGGCCGGCAAGAAGGTCTCGCTTGGTGACGTCAAAATCCCGATCTACAATCTCGCCACCAAGGAAGATCACATCGCTCCGGCAAAGTCTGTCTTCGTCGGCAGCCAGTTCTTCGGCGGCGATGTCACCTACGTCATGTCCGGTTCGGGCCATATCGCGGGCGTCGTCAATCCGCCGGACAAGAGCAAGTATCAGTTCTGGACCGGTGGCGCGGCCAAGGGCGACTTCGATGACTGGGTGATGTCAGCGAAGGAAACACCGGGCTCCTGGTGGCCGCACTGGCAAGCCTGGATTGAAACGCTTGATGGCGAGCGCGTTCCGGCGCGAAAGACGGGCGGAAACCTCAATTCTCTTGAAGAAGCGCCGGGCTCCTATGTCCGCGCCCGCGCCTGATCAGATAACGGACACTCCATGCTTTTCGACAGGCCGCTGGTGCCCGCCGTGCTCATTCAGCGCTACAAACGCTTTCTCTTCGATGCCGTTCTTGAGGACGGGCGCCAAATCACCGGCTCCTGCCCCAATACCGGATCAATGCGCGGGCTGACCACGCCGGGCTCGCGGATCTGGTTGTCCGAGCACGACAGTCCAACGCGCAAGTACCGGCACATGTTCGAAATGATCGAAGTCGGAGACACCGTCGTCGGCATCAATACCGGGCTACCGAACCGGCTGGCGGAAGAAGCGATCAGGGCCGGACAGGTCGGCGACCTTCACCTCTATGCGACCCTCCAGCGTGAACAGAAATATGGCCGCAATTCCCGCATAGACATGCTGCTGACCGATCCCGAGCGCGGACGCGCCTATGTCGAGGTCAAGAACGTGCATTTCAGCCGGACGGCGGGCCTTGGTGAATTTCCTGACAGCCCGACGGCACGGGGAGCAAAACATCTGGAAGAACTCGGCGATATGGTCGCTGAAGGCCATCGCGGCATCATGATCTACCTGATCCAGCGGGATGACTGCGCCACGTTCAGGATATGCGACGACCTCGACCCGGTTTATGCCGCGGCTTATCGCCGAGCCATACAGCGCGGGGTTGAGGCCTTTGCGATCAAGTGCCGGGTTTCGCCGCAGCAAATTGCGCCTGATGGGCTGATCCCGATAGACGAACCCGCCTGTGCTGATCTATGACACTTAAGAAAGACAACTGAAAGTATTGTAATGGTCACCTATATCGAGGCAGCGTCAGCGCCCTACAAGAATACCGGCGTCATCCGCCTCTATACGCCCCAGGATTTTGCCGGCATCAAGCGCGCCTGCCAGCTCACCGCGCGTTGTCTCGATGAGCTGGCGAGCCGCGTCAAGCCGGGTGTGACGACCGACGAGATCGACCGTTTCGTGTTCGATTTCGGCATGGACCACGGCGCCCTGCCCGCGACGCTCAACTATCGCGGCTACACAAAGTCGTCCTGCACCTCGATCAACCACGTCGTCTGTCATGGTATTCCCAATGAAAAGCCGCTGCGCGAAGGCGATGTCGTCAATATCGATGTCACCTATATCGTCGACGGCTGGCACGGTGATTCCAGCCGGATGTATCCGGTCGGCGAAATCAAGCGCGCCGCTCAGCGTCTTCTCGAAGTCACCCATGAATGCCTGATGCGCGGCATCGCCGCCGTCAAGCCCGGTGCGCGCACCGGCGCCATCGGTGAAGCCATCCAGACCTTTGCCGAAGCCGAGCGCTGTTCGGTGGTGCGCGATTTCTGCGGTCATGGTGTCGGGCGCCTGTTTCACGATGCGCCGAACATCCTGCATTACGGCCGCGCCAACGAAGGCCCGGAAATGCGCGAAGGCATGATCTTCACCATCGAGCCGATGATCAATCTCGGCCGGCCGCATGTGAAGGTTCTGGCCGATGGCTGGACTGCCGTTACCCGCGACCGCTCTCTTTCGGCGCAATACGAACATGCTGTCGGCGTCACCGCCACCGGCTGCGAGATTTTCACCCTGTCACCGGGCGGCCTCGACCGTCCGGGCCTGCCAACATAAGGTTTGCGATGACAAAGCCCCCATTTTCTTCCGAAGGCGATCATTCGCAACCGGCTGATGAAAGGGGCTTTTTCGCCGAACAGCAAGCAAAACGGCCGGCCTTGGCATTACCACCAGTGTCGCAAGACGATGCGCATTACCATGGCCATCGAGACCGGTTGCGGATACGCTATCGGGATCACGGTGATACGGCGCTGGCTGACTACGAAATCCTTGAGCTGCTACTCTTCCGGCTGATTCCGCGTCGCGATACCAAACCGATCGCCAAGGCGCTGCTTGAACGTTTCGGTACGCTGGCCGGCGTCTTTGGCGCCTCGCCTGCCTTGCTGCAGGAAGTGAAGGGGATTGGCGAGGCCGTTGCCCTCGATCTGAAGCTGATTTCGACTGTTGCCCATCGCACTCTCAAGAGCGAACTGAAGGGCAAGCAGGTGCTGGCCTCCTGGTCATCTGTAGTCGATTACTGCCATGCGGCGATGGCACACGAGACCCGGGAACAATTCCGCATCCTTTTCCTCGACAAGCGGAATGCGCTGATCGCCGACGAGGTGCAACAAACCGGCACCGTCGATCATACGCCGGTTTATCCGCGCGAAGTGGTCAAGCGCGCGCTCGAACTGTCCGCAACGGCGCTTATTCTCGCGCATAATCATCCCTCCGGTGATCCAACCCCTTCCCGGGCCGATATCGAGATGACCAAGATGATCGTCGATACAGCAAAGCCACTCGGGATCACCGTTCACGATCACATCATCATCGGCAAGGATGGCCATGCCAGCCTCAAGGGGCTGCGCCTGATCTAATCGTACCAGTTTTCAGAGCCACTTCGCTCGCCGGAACATGCGGTAGAGCATGCTGCATACGACAAAGATAAGCCCCAGGATAACAAAATAACCATACTTGAATTTCAGTTCGGGCATGTCGTCGAAATTCATCCCGTAAATTCCGGCAATCGCTGTTGGTACCGCCAGAATTGCCGCCCATGAGGCGAGCTTCCGCGAAATTTCGGTTTGTTCCGACTGGCCGATCATCAGGCTGGCTTCGAAGGTGAAGGCAAGCACCTCGCGCAACGTATCGATATCCTCCTGGACACGCCGCACATGATCGGTCACGTCGCGGAACAGCGCATGCAGCGTCGCGTCCATACCGGGTAAATCGAGATGCTCGTGGCGCCGGCAGACATCGACAAGCGGCACGACGGCGTTGCGCAGGCGAAGCAGGCTGCGGCGCAGGAAATAGAGCCGCTCGATATCCTTTTTGTCAAGGCGATCACGCAAGACCCGTTCTTCCAGTTCCTCCACTTCCGCATGAATGCCCTCAACGACCGGCATGTAGTTGTCGACGATAAAATCGAGGATGGAATAGAGAATGTAATTCTCGCCATGCGCCAATGCGGCTGGCGAAGCCTCGCAGCGTTGCCTGACCAAATTGTAGGATGTCGACGGCCCGTGACGCACCGAAACGACATAGCCGCGGCCGACGAACAGATGCGTTTCGCCGAAAACGATCTCATCGCCCGCCATATGGGCAGTGCGCGCGACGACGAAAATCGCATCGCCGTAGATTTCCAGCTTGGGGCGCTGGTGCGCGTGACCGGCGTCCTCGATCGCCAATGCATGCAAGCCGAACTCGACCTGCACCTCGCGGAGCAGCTCATCATCCGGCTCATGCAAGCCAATCCACACGACCGCCTTATCGCGGCCTTTCCACTTGTGCGCATCCTGGATTTCGATATCGCGGATGCGCTGGCCATCTTCGTAGACTGCGGCAGCAACCACTCCGGGACGGCTGCGCGGCTTGGCCGGTGGCATATCGGTGACGGTGGACGAAGCAGCCGTTTCGCTTTCTTGCCGGCTTCCAGCTTCCTGCAAAACCATGACACACCTCCCAGTGTTCAAGCGCCCAGTGACAGCGGATATAAACCTTCCCGCGGACCGCCGATTTCCCGACCAATATAATCGCTTTTGGTTAAATAAGCATCGGTAAGCCTGGGGCATGTTCCCAAGGCTTTATTAAACTGTAAGATTGACGATATAGACGCTTGCGGGCGACATTTATCGCAGCGCACAATGATTCTCCTCCATCACCGGAAACGCGTCATGAACCAGTACGATCTCGTGGTTGTCGGAAGCGGACCTGCAGGACGCAGAGCCGCCATCCAGGCTGCCAAACTGGGCAAGAAGGTTCTTGTCATCGAACAGGGAAAGCGCGTCGGTGGCGTCTCGGTCCATACCGGCACAATTCCTTCCAAAACGCTGCGTGAGACCGCACTCAACCTGACCGGCTGGCGCGAACGCGGCTTTTACGGCCGGGCCTACCGCGTCAAGGAAGAGATCAGCGCCGAGGATCTGCGCCGCCGTCTGCTAATTACGCTGGATCACGAGGTCGAGGTGCTGGAACACCAGTTTGCCCGAAACCGCGTGCAGCATATGCGCGGCAAGGCCAGCTTCGTCGATTCGCAGACGATGCAGATCGTGAAGGAAGACGGTGAGACCATCCAGGTTTCCGCCACCAGCATCCTGCTTGCGGTCGGCACGAAGCCGTTTCGCCCGGATTACATTCCCTTCGATGGAAAGACGGTGCTCGATAGCGACGAATTGCTTGAAATCGAAGATCTGCCGCGGTCCATGGCCGTCATCGGCGCGGGCGTCATCGGTATTGAGTATGCGACGATCTTCAGCGCGCTGGATACGCAGGTGACCCTGATCGATCCGAAGGCCACAATGCTCGATTTCATCGACAAGGAAATCGTCGAGGACTTCACCTATCAGTTGCGCGACCGCAACATGAAACTTCACCTCGGCCAGAAGGCCGAAAAGGTGGAGCGGCTGCCGGATGGAAAATGCTCGATCAAGCTCGACAGCGGCCGCATCATCATCTGCGAAATGGTGCTGTTTGCTGCTGGCCGCATGGGCGCCACAGATTCTCTTAACCTGGAAGCTGCTGGTCTTCAGGCTGACAGCCGTGGCCGCCTCAGCGTCAACCCCGAGACATTCCAGACGTCGGTTCCCAACATTTATGCCGCCGGCGACGTTGTCGGTTTCCCAAGCCTTGCTTCCACGTCGATGGAACAGGGCCGCATTGCGGCGCGCGTCGCCGTTGGGGCAATCGCCAAGGAACCGCCTAAATTCTTCCCCTACGGCATCTACGCCGTTCCGGAAATCTCGACCTGCGGCCTGACGGAGGAAGAGGTCAAGGAGCGCGGCATTCCCTATGAATGTGGCATTGCCCGGTTCCGCGAAACATCGCGCGGCCATATTATGGGGCTCGATTCCGGGCTTCTGAAGCTAATCTTCTCGCTCAAAACCCGCCGCCTGCTTGGCGTTCATATCGTCGGCGAAGGTGCCACCGAGTTGGTCCATATCGGCCAGGCGGTCTTAAACCTGAAGGGCACCGTCGAATATTTCGTCGAAAACACCTTCAATTACCCGACGCTGGCCGAAGCCTACAAGATCGCCGGTCTCGACGCCGGCAACCGGATGGGCGAGATCACGCCGAAGGTGTGAATGGGCGTCAGGACGGCGGCGTTTGGGCCATCAACCAACCTCCGCACATCGGAATCATAGATAGAGAAAAGCCGCCTCAACGGGCGGCTTTTCTTGTCAAAGGTTTCGCGGTTTATTCTGCCGGCTGACCTTCCGTTTTCCGGCCGATCGTCTTGGCCCTTTCGCGCAACCATTGGAAGTTCACGTAAAGCATCGGGATCAGGAAGATACCAATCAATGCCGCACCCAGCATGCCGCCGAAGACGGCCGTGCCAACACCACGGCGGCTCAGCATGCCAGCCCCTTCCGCAATGACCAGCGGCACCAGACCGGCAATGAAGGCGAAGCTGGTCATCATAACGGCACGGAACCGTTCGCGCGCGCCTTCGACAGCCGCGTCCGCAATACCCAACCCTTGCTTTCGTCGTTCCATGGCAAACTCGACGATCAGAATGCCGTTCTTTGCCGCAAGCGCGATCAGCACCACAAGGCCGATCTGGGCATAAAGGTTGTTGTCGAGACCCGCCACCTTCAGCCCCAGCATCGAGCCGGCAATGCCGGCCGTCACCGATAGCAGCACCGCTATCGGGATCGTCCAGCTCTCGTAGAGACCGACAAGGAACAGATAAGCAAAGAGCACGGCAAGCCCGAGGATCATCGTCGTCTTGCCGCTGGCCTCGATTTCCTGCAGGGCTGTGCCGGTCCACTCATAGCTATAGCCGGCAGGAAGCGTCTTGGCGGATACAGCCTCCATCGCCGCAATCGCTTCGCCGGAGCTGCGCCCCTCTGCTGGACCGCCGTTGATCGTCGCGCTGGCATAGTTGTTGTAACGGACGATCAGCTGTGGTCCGAGGATCAGGCGTGCCTGCGCAAACGCCCGGATCGGCACCATCTGGCCCTTGTTGTTGCGAACATTGATCCGGTAGATATCGTCAACCTTCGATCGCTCCGAAGCCTCGCCCTGCACCGTGACCTGCCATGTCCGGCCAAACAGATTGAAGTCGTTGGCATAGGCGCTGCCGAGCACAGATTGCAGGACATTGAAGACATCCGAGACCTCAATGCCGAGCGTCTGGACTTTCTCGCGATCGATATCGAGATAAAGTTGCGGGGTATTGGCCGCATAGGTGGTGAACACCTTGCTCAGCGCCGGGTCCTGATTGGCGGCAAACACCAAGCCGCGTGCCGCCTGGGCAACATCGCTGGCGCTGCCGCCGGTCAGGCTGAGCAACTGGTATTCGAACCCGCTTCCCGTTCCCAATCCGATGATCGGCGGCAGGTTATAGACGATAACGTTGGCATCCTTGATCGCCTGCAGTTCAGCGCTCAACTTGCCAAGCAGTCCGTTCACGGACAATTCCACCCTCGTGCGGTCCGCGAAGGGCTTCAACGTGACCACCAACAGACCGGAATTCGACTTCACCTGGCCATCGAGCAGACTATAGCCGACAACCGACATCACACCATCGACGCCATCGGTCTTGCGGATCATATCCTCGACACGCTTGGCAACCTCGTTGGTGCGGTTGACCGAAGCGCCATCCGGCAGGACGATTTCACCGAAAATAGCGCCCTGATCCTCCGATGGCAAAAAGCCTGTTGGCGTCGATTTGACCAGCCAACCGGTACCGGCCATGAGGCCGGCAAGAAGCACAAGCCCGAGGACAGCGAAGCGGACGAACCGCCGCACCAGCGATGCATAGCCATCGCGGGCATAATCGATTCCCTTCAGCACATAGCGGATCGGGCCGCGCTTGGGACCATGATGGGCCTTCAGAAGCACGGCGCAGAGTGCGGGCGACAGCGACAACGCGTTGATCGCCGAAATCACCATCGAGACCGAAACGGCCACCGCGAACTGGCGGAAAAGCTCACCGGAAATGCCCGGAATGAACGCCACCGGGATGAACACCGACAGCAGCACCAGCGTGATGGCGATAATCGGTGCCGTGATCTCTCCCATGGCAAGCCGCGCGGCTTGTGCCGGCGTGATGCTCGGGTCTTTCTCCAATTGGGCCTCGACCGCCTCGACCACGACGATCGCATCATCGACGACGATGCCGATAGCCAGCACGAGCGCCAGCAGCGAGACAGTGTTGGCTGAAAAGCCGAGCGCCATCATCACGGCAAATGTTCCGATCAACGAAACTGGTACCGCGATCAACGGAATAAGCGTTGCCCGAACACTTCCAAGAAACAGATAGACGACGATGACGACGAGAATGAAGGCCTCGACCAGGGTCTTGATGACCTCGTGAATGCTTTCCTCTACGAATTTCGTCGTATCGTAGGTGACTTTGTAATCGACGCCCTCCGGAAATGATGGCTTCAACTTTTCGAGCAGTTGGCCGATAGCCTCCGCCGTCGCAATCGCATTGCCTCCGGGAGACTGGTAGATGCCAAGCACGGCCGCCGGTGTGCCATCCTGCCGGCCGATCTGCTCCGCCGTCTTCGACGTCAATTCGACGCGCGCCACGTCGCGGATGCGGACAAAAGAGCCGTCCGGCTGGGCACGCAGAACGATGCTGCCGAATTCCTCGACCGTGCTGAGGCGCCCCTTCGTCTGGATGGTCAACTGGAACTGCTGGTCGGGCAGCGCCGGCTGAGCGCCGATACGGCCGATGGCCGCCTGGACGTTCTGCCGCTTCAGCGCGTCGACAATGTCATTCGGCGTCATGCCGAAACTGGTCAGCCGCTCCGGAGTCACCCAGATGCGCATGCTGTAGTCGGATGGCGTCAGCAGCGAGACGTCGCCCACACCGCTGATCCGTTTCAAGCCATCAATGATATTGATTGTCGCGTAATTGGAGAGGAAAAGCTGGTCCTGCTTGCCGTCTTTTGACGTCAAGGCGATGATCTGCATCAGCGCGGAGGATTTCTTCTTGACGTTGATCCCCTGCGACCGTGCTTCCTGCGGTAGTTGCGCCTCGGCAAGGTTGACGCGGTTCTGAACGTTGACCGCGTTGATATCGGGATCCGTTCCAACTGCGAAGCTGACGGTCAGTGTATAGCTGCCATCGTTGCCGCTGGTCGACTTCATGTAGATCATGTTGTCGACGCCAACGACCCGGGATTCGATCGGCTGGGCGACGGATTGCTGAACGATTTCAGCACTGGCGCCGGGATAGCTGACGGTTACGGACACCTGCGGCGGCACGATGTCCGGAAACTGGGCAATTGGTATGACGCTGAGCGCGACAAGACCTGCAATGGTGATGACGAGCGATATAACGACCGCAAGCCGTGGCCGATCGATGAAAATACCCGACAGCATGTTTTAGGATCCCGACTTGACTTCGAGCGGCTCTACAACCTGCCCAGGGCGAACCCGCTGTATGCCCTCGGTCACGATCCTATCACCGACGGCAAGGCCCTTGAGAACGGACAAATCGCTGCCTTCGGCCTGGCCCGGCTCGATACGGCGAACCTCGATCTTGTTTTCGCTGTTGACGACGAGGGCAAAAGGTCCTGATTGGTCGATCTGGATAGCCGCTTGTGGCACGACCAACGACTTTTCTGCAGCTCCTCCTTCGACAATCACAGTCACGAGTTGACCATCGACGAGGATGCGGTGCGGATTGGGAAATGTCGCGCGAACGGGCAACGTGTCGGTGCCCTGATCGGTGGTCACATCGACAAAACTGACCTTGCCGGGCTCGCCATAGCGCGTTCCATCGGCAAGATCGACATAGACGACTGCCGCATCCACGGTGCTGCCCAGCGTTCCCTTGCTCGTCAATTTTTCTCGAATGGCCAAAATTTCACGCTGGGATACCGCGAAGCTCACATAGATCGGATCCTGGCTGACGACCGTCGCGAGGACATTGCTTGATGGACCGACAAAGTTTCCGATGGAATAGACTGAGCGGCCGATACGGCCGTCGATCGGAGAGCGAATCTCGGTGTAGCCGAGATCAAGCTTGGCTTTGTCCAGCGCAGCGTTCAATTGCGTGAGGCTACCCTTGGCCTCATTCTGCCTGGCAATCGCCAAATCAAGCTGATTTTGTGCTGCAGCATTTTTCGCGACAAGAGTTGTCTGCCGCTGAACTTCGATATCCGCCAATTCCAGTACGGCTTTAGCCGACTCGATCGCCCCCTCGGCCTGGACAACCGCTGCCTCGTATTGCCCCTTTTCCATGACAAAGAGCAGATCGCCCTGCCTGACATCCTGGCCTTCGGTGAACAGCCGCTTTTCGAGGAATCCATCGACACGCGCCCGCAGATCGACCTTGTCTACCGCCTCCACGCGCCCGGTGAAGGATATGGCTGGCCTGATATCCTTTTCGACGACCCGGGTGACAGAAACCGAGGGCGCGGCAGCCGGTTTGGCAGCCTCCTGAGCCATGGCGCCGGTACCTATTGAAATCGCCGAGATGAACATCGCAGCAGTGACCAATGATCGATAGGCGCAACCTGCCATTGAATATCCCCTCAATCGCGTCCCATAACAACAACCTCACCTTCCTCTGTCGGATGGCAAGTGTCAATCTACGGACATCCTTGAAGTTTTCGCTTTTCGGATTGTTCCAATCGAGGACAAAACACCGAACTACAACGGCCGCGGGGCCAAAACATCAAACCGATGTTGCGGCCCCGCGAAAGCAGAAAAGCCGCCCCTTGCGGGACGGCTTCTCCAAAAATCATGCGACGATGCGCGGGCTTATTCGGCGCTGTCGTCAGCTGCCTTCTTCTTGGCCGGAGCCTTCTTCTTCGGAGCGGCTTCTTCGCCTTCCGCAGCTTCAGCCTTGGCAGCCTTCTTCTTCGGGGCCTTCTTCGTTTCCGAAGCGCCTTCCTCGTCGTCGGCCAGCAGTTCTTCCTTGCTGACGGTCTTGTCGGTAACCTTCACTTCGGAGAGCAGGTGATCGACAACCTTTTCTTCGAAGATCGGAGCGCGCAGCGATGCGGCTGCACCCGGGGTCTTCTGGAAGTAGTCGATGATCTGCTTTTCCTGGCCCGGGAACTGGCGCAGCTGTTCGAACAGCGAACGCTGCATTTCTTCGTCGGTTACCGTCACACCGGCCTTTTCGCCGATTTCGGAGAGAACCAGGCCGAGACGGACGCGGCGTTCAGCCAGCTTGCGGTATTCGCCGCGGGCTTCTTCTTCCGTGGTGTCTTCGTCGGCGAAGGTCTTGCCGGCCTGTTCTAGGTCGGTGTTGATCTGGCGCCAGATGTTGTCGAACTCGGCATCGACGAGGCGCTGCGGCGTGTCGAACTGATAGAGTTCGTCCAGCTGGTCGAGAATCTGACGCTTGACCTTCTGGCGGGTCATCGAGCCGTACTGGCTTTCGATCTGGCCGCGAACGACTTCCTTCAGCTTGTCAGCCGATTCGAGGCCGAGCTTGGTAGCGAGGTCGTCGTTGATTTCAACAGCGGCAGCAGCGGCAACGTCCTTGACGGTGATGTCGAAGGTAGCTTCCTTGCCAGCAAGGTTTGCAGCCGGGTATTCAGCCGGGAAAGTCACGGTGATGACCTTCTCGTCGCCAGCCTTCAGGCCAACGAGCTGTTCTTCGAAGCCCGGGATGAAACGGTTGGAGCCGAGAACCAGTTCAGCGTCTTCGTCCTTGCCGCCGTCGAAGGCTTCGCCGTCGACCTTGCCGAGGTAATCGATGGTGACGCGGTCGCCGTTGGCGGCCTTGCCCTTCTTGGTTTCGTAGGTGCGAGCATTTTCAGCGATCTTGAGGATCTGCTCGGTCACTTCGGCTTCGTCGATATCAACGACTTCGCGGGTCACCTTGATGCCGCTGATGTCCTTGAGTTCGATCGCCGGAATGATTTCGTAGGCCAGCGTGAATTCGAAATCGGCTTCAGCGCTGAGGATCTTGTCCGCTTCGGCTTCGTTTTCGGTCATCGCGATTTCCGGCTGCGTCGCAGACTTTTCGCCGCGCTCGGACAGGATTTCGGTCGGCTTTTCGCGAACGAGTTCGTTGACGAGCTCAGCCATGATCGACTTGCCATACATCTTCTTCAGATGTGCGAAAGGCACCTTGCCCGGACGGAAACCGTTGATACGGACCTTGTCCTTGGTTTCGGCGAGGCGCTCGTTCATACGAGCTTCCATGTCCTTGGCCGGGATAACGACCTTGAGTTCGCGCTTCAGCCCTTCAGCGAGCGTTTCGATAACCTGCATGTTCAAACCTTCATTTCACGTTGACAGGGCTCTGTCGGTGTTCTTGTACACGAGCACTTGAGCCGATCCATTTGCCGGGAGTGGCTTTACGCAAATCAGTCACCGTTTTGCAAGCAAAATGGCGCCGTCCTATCGATCGACGCCAAGGCAAGCCCTGGACGTCCCTTTATTCTGGTGCGGGTAGAGAGACTTGAACTCCCACGCCTTGCGGCACCAGAACCTAAATCTGGCGTGTCTACCAATTTCACCATACCCGCGTTCAGAAAAACCGCAGCGCCTGCTCGCATCGGCACAGAAAAGTCTATAGCGAGCCGCCAAAGACAGACCTGCACCGGGTTCAGGGCGTTCCCGAGCGCGGCGTCTCTATATCACCCGTTTCCAAGGGATCAAAGGAAAAATGGGGATCGGCGGAAAAATGCGGTTTTTGTCGTATTCCCATCACCTGCCCGGCAAGAAACCACCTCCCGATCAATAAAGCGGCTCCTCATAGAGCGGCTTGCCGTCAATCGCGATCAGGCGAATCTGCATCCGGCCCTCATCATCCACCCGCGCGGTCACCGACAAGGCACTGGCATTGCGCGCCTCCTCGAGAACCTTGCCCTCGCCTTCCGGCACATAATAACGCTCGATACCGTAATCGACATTCAGCGAAGACTGTGCGCCGTCCGGCGCTGGATAAAAATAGAATGGCGCGCTGCGGGCAATGATGCTGCCCGCCTTTGGTGCAAGAGCATTGAACGAGGCTTCCGCAACACCCCAGAATCCGTCCGGCTGCTTTTCAAGCCGTACGGAGAGCTGCGCGTCAGTCGCCTCGGCGGGAAAACCGCCGGCCACCTTGTCGGCCGGAATGGTCGAGATATCATAGGATAAGATGACATAGTCGCCGCGCAAAAGGTCGCGTGGATCGACGGGAACGGTCTTCAGCACCACATCGACCCCGTTGCGCAGGATCGAGGCGCGGCTCTCGATCATGTAGCCTAGGAAGGCGGTCTGCAACAAAGCGACCAGGATTGCCGCAAACAGCGGTCTGACCAACGGATTGCTGCTCATGCCACGCTCCCTTCGGCTGCGGTTTTAGATGACAAGCGCTTTTCCAGCCGGATGACCAGCCAGGCGATCAAAGCGACGACGACACCGGAAATCAGGAAAAAGCCGGATGTGCCAAGGATGCTGCCCAGTGTCTCGGACGCCAGATAAAGGGTTTCGGCCGCGAAAACCGCGTAACCGAGAAAGCGGACCGCACCATTCAGCCGGCCGGCGATGGCAATACCACCGAGCGCCACCGCAAGCGTCGTTGCTCCGATTGCGATCTCCTGGCCAATGCCATCAACCTCGTCATGCAAGGCCGCCAGCCCCATCACGGCAAGCGCAAAGCTATAAAAGACGGGAGCCGCTCCGGCCTCGCGGGCGAAACGATAGAGCGGCGACAGGGGAATGCTGGTCACCAGGAACGCTACGACACCTGCCCCGAACAGGAGGCTCGCGACCCAGACCTCCGGCAGCTCGACGTAAAACCAGCCGAGCCAGGCCAGGGCGAGAAGATACGCAAGGTGGCGGGCGATGCCCGCATTGGTGTATCGCACCAATGCAATCACGATGACGATCAGCAGCGGCACGAGGTAGATATAGCCGTTCCCCTCGAAACTGGCATCATTGTCGACCATCAGTTCGCCGAAAATCGCCCAGGCCAGGAAACCGCAAAACACCGCAAGGGCGGCGGACCGAAAGGCCACCGCGGTGACGCAAGCCGCCGCAAACCAGACGAGCAGCGCGTCGGTCGCATCGCCCGACAGGTGATACATCTGTCCGACCAGCGCAATTGCGCCACCAAAGGTCATCGTCGCCAGAACCAGCAACGCGGCGCCCATGGCCTTGAAACCACGGCCAAGGCAAAAGGCGGCGGCCAGATAAAACGCCCAGATCAGGCCAACGATACCGGCGACGCGCAGGATGCGGGGAATAGCTTCCCAATTGGCCGCCACCAGAAGCAGGATTGCAGCGGATACGAGGATCGCCGCCAGCACGAGAAGAACCCGGCCGGCGCTGAAGACGGTCTCGCGGCCATCATACTCCGCCAGCATGGCTTTTGCCGCCCCAGAATCAAGCATGCCCTTGGAAACCCAGATATTGAAGTCTTTTTCGATCCGTCCCCGGTACATCGGCCGATCCCCTTGCATGCGCGTGTTGGGCCACACATATCATAGGCGTTCCTGATTCCTAGATGACGATCAGGCCCGGCGCTCCCTCTTTGCGGCGTCAGCGGCGCGGTCATCGTTAACGAAGCATGAAGGGTTTCGTGCGAATCTGGAATCGGAAGAGAACTGCAGGGCGTATCGCCGGGCTTATGCGGAATTTGCATGTCATCCATGATGATATTGCACTGCACAAATCGCCATCGGTCACCTATCTTGTTCTCAAGAAGACGGAACGAGATCAGCGCAAGCGATCGGGACCGTCAGCGGCATGGCCAGCCGCTTTCGCTCAAGAAGCGGAAAAGGCCAGCGAATTTAAAAGGTTCGCTTCATAGAATTCGGAGTGGCGCACTCCTCCTCCCAGCGCCGCTCCGATCCGATGGGCAACACTCCTCCTCCCAGTTGCTCATCACCGTAAATGACGCCCGCTGGACCTCCTCCCCCAGCGGGCGTTATTCGTTTCAGCCCCCCCGACACATCATCGTATTTCTGCGGTCGCAACTGCGCGGATGATCAAAATTCAGGCATCCGTGTCGCAAACGACGAGTCTAGCCATGCAACAGTGGAATAGGTGCCATTCGCCATTGGCTCTACCCATTTGCGCTCGGCGGATTTATATTCAGGACAACTTCGGGGCAGCGCACTCCTCCTCCCAGCGCGCCCTGATGGGATCGGTAACACTCCTCCTCCCAGTTGTCGATCAGAACAAGCAACGCCCGCCGGACCTCCTCCCCCGACGGGCGTTGTTTTTTATTCGGCACCCTCTCCAAAAATCGGCACTTCAATTGCGGCGGTCACGCACTCGCATCGACTTTGGCCGAACCGTGACCAACGGGCGCACCGAGACTTGCAAGAAGCGCATGGGTGCGATGCAGCATTGTCTCTGTAATTTCAGGGCGGAACGGCCTATATTCCAACCATCAGATGAGGGCCAGCAAAGAGTGCTGGCAAACCTAGAAAGGACCAGCATCATGAATATCGCTCGCTCATTCAACAATTGGCGCAAGTACCGTCAGACCTGCAACGAACTCGGCCGCATGACCGACCGCGAACTGAACGACCTCGGCATCGGCCGTGGCGACATCCAGTACGTTGCCCGTCAGGCAGTCAAGTAAGCCTCGCGACCGGCTGGTTCTTCCAGCCCGATGCGCAGCCACCAAACGCCCTCCGGCTCAAACCGGCGGGCGTTTTTTTCGTTCAGGTGCCGCTTACAGGCTTTGAATGGACGGACCACTCCGATTACAAATCAACCATAGCTTTCGACGCAGTGCAGCATAACAGCTTCTGCCTATTTTCGTTGCAGCATCGTACTCAGCACGCCTTGGCAGGCAATCAGGGCAGAGACTCGCTCCGCAACACAATTTCGCCACACAAAACACATCCGAAAAACAAACGGTTAAACGGATTCCGGCTTGGCGAACCATGCCGTTAACCTATGGCTTGTTTTTCATCAGGCACCCAAAATGCTCAGCGAAACAGCATCGCATTGCACAAATGCATAGCAGATGCATTTTCTTTGCACTCCATCTTTTCCCGCGAAAGGCGTACAAGGATCTCAACGAAGCAGGCAATCACTGCACTGCTCATTTGTAAGTCTCAAGGAAAAGATCATGAACCCGATTCGTATCGCAAAAAGCTGGATCAACTACCGCCGTACCGTTGCTGAACTTGGCAACCTGTCCAACCACGCCCTGACGGACATCGGCATCACCCGCTTCGACATCCGCAACATCGCTTCGCGTTCCTTCCGTTAATCGGGCCAGTCCGTTGACCGGACCGGGAATGTCGAGGAACTAAAAACGGCACCACACGGTGCCGTTTTTGATTCCGGGCCTTGCATTGATATCAACCGCACGGAACCGGTTTCTTTCCTGGCCGCGTTGCTCTAGTAAATGGCCCATGACAGATACATCTTCGCACTCCCCCATTCACGTTATCGGCGGCGGCCTCGCCGGCTCCGAAGCCGCCTGGCAGATCGCCGCGGCAGGCATCCCGGTCATTCTTCACGAGATGCGCGGCGTCCGCGGCACGGATGCCCACAAGACCGACGGCCTTGCCGAGCTGGTCTGCTCCAACTCGTTCCGCTCCGATGACGCTACCAGCAATGCCGTTGGCGTCCTGCACGCCGAGATGCGGCTTGCCGGTTCGCTGATCATGGCTTGCGCCGACAAGAACCAGGTTCCGGCCGGTGGAGCGCTGGCGGTTGATCGCGATGGTTTCTCCGATGCAGTGACTGCGGCGATCGACGCCCACCCGCTGATCACCGTCGCGCGCGAAGAAATCAGTGGCCTGCCACCGAAGGATTGGGACCTCGCCATTATCGCCACCGGGCCGCTGACGGCACCTTCGCTTGCCAGCGCCATCCAGGCGGAAACCGGCGCCGATGCGCTGGCCTTTTTCGACGCTATCGCCCCCATCATCCATACCGAGAGTATCGACATGGATGTCTGCTGGTTCCAGTCGCGTTACGACAAGGTCGGTCCGGGCGGCACAGGCAAGGACTATATCAACTGCCCGATGGACGAGGCGCAGTACAATGGTTTCGTCGATGCGCTGATCGCCGGTGACAAGACCGGTTTCAAGGAATGGGAAGGCACGCCCTATTTCGACGGCTGCCTGCCGATCGAGGTCATGGCCGAACGCGGCCGCGAAACCCTGCGTCACGGCCCGATGAAGCCGATGGGCCTCACCAACGCCCATAACCCCACCGTCAAGGCCTATGCCGTCGTGCAATTGCGTCAGGACAATGCGCTTGGCACGCTCTACAACATGGTCGGGTTCCAGACCAAGCTGAAATACGGTGCGCAGGCGGAAGTGATCCGCATGATTCCCGGACTGGAAAATGCCGAATTTGCCCGCCTTGGCGGCCTGCACCGCAATACCTACATCAATTCGCCTGTCCTGCTGGATGGATCGTTGACGCTGAAGTCCCGGCCCGGACTGCGATTCGCAGGCCAGATCACCGGCTGCGAAGGCTATGTCGAAAGCGCCAGTATCGGCCTGCTCGCCGGCCGTTTCGCTGCTGCAGAGCGCAAAGGCCAGCCATTGCCGCTACCGCCCGAAACAACGGCCTTCGGTTCGTTGCTCAACCATATCACCGGCGGCCATATCGTTTCGGATGACGAGCCGGGAAAACGCTCGTTTCAGCCGATGAACATCAATTTCGGCCTGTTTCCGCTGCTGGAGCCCGGCGCTATCGTCAAGCCCGAGGGCGTCAAGCGCTTCCGCGGCAAGGACAAGACGGTAATGAAAAAGCAACTGGTGGCGCAGCGGGCGCTCGACGATTGCGCAGCCTGGCTGAAGTCGGTCTAATTCTCCGGAAGGGTAGCACGTTCCGACTGCGGCTTGAAACTGCCCAGCAGCCAGAGGGAAACCTCGGCTGCTATTTCCGGGCTTGCAAACTCATAGACGCCGTCGAGATATGAGAAATCGGTGAAGTGGACCCTCAGGCCACGTCCGCTGCCGGCGTTGCCGACATTCACCTTGCCGGCTTCGATCAGGTGGCAGACGAAATGCGTGCCATGGGCTGCCATAAAACCGGCCTTGCCATCGTGCAGGCGGACGAAATAGGCTTTTTCATCGGCGGTCGCATGAATGGCCCGGATGGCTTCATCGGGAAAAGCGCGGCCAAAATCGAGGATCGCCGTCCCGGTGTCCGGCTCGCGCCTGTCCTTGTCGGCACGAGCCTTCATTCGCATGTAGAAAAGACCTGCGATCAAGATGCAGATGATGACAATCGGCCAACCCATGGCGCCGACTCCCTTTTACACAGTTCCTGATAATAACACGGGAGCGACTCTAAAAGGCGAACCTTGCGCCAATGTGCCCGCACTCGCCAATATTGGCACAGACGAAGGCGCCGTCAGTGTTCTACCATCTGCCGCTGCGCGCGGCCCGCCACATCCACCACTGCCGACGCCACTGCGGCGGTACGATCGAATGCTCAAAGAGTTTCGCGCCTGCCCGCTCGGCGCGATCGAACACCGGTTCTGCCAGTGCCAAGGCGGTAAACGCATAGCGGTTGGCCGGGGAGATGCTCGCGGCAGCCGCACGGGCCTTGGCAAGGTGCTCGCGGCCAAGGCCAGCAAATGCACAGATTGCCAAGCTGACGGACTGTTCGTTCTCGCCCGAAAGGAAGCCATCACGGTCAAGCCCGGTCGCGGCCAAGAGCTCGGCCGGAAAATACACTTGCCCGCGCCGGCGATGCAGCGGCAGCAACAGCAGCAGCCCGGCGATCGCCTGGGCAACGCCGGCATGACCGGCAGCAGACGCCGAGTTCTGCGCCTCTGCGGGATCGAGAATCAGGCTTGCAAGCTGAATGAGTGCCGACGCGGTCTCACCCGCATATCCTTCAAGCGACGCGCGGCTTTCCATCGGATCGTCATAGAGATCGAAGATACGGGCATCGATCATGTTCTGCAGCACCGGCACGGGCAGCTTGTGGCTTTTCACGCAGGCCAGCAGCGCCTCGGCCAGCGGATTGCCCTCGCCGCTTACGCCCGTTGGGTCCTCGAGCACATCACGCCACCATTGCAGCCGGATTTCACCGGGCAAGGGTTCACGCACGAGATCGCGCACCCGGGCAATCTCGGCATGGAACGCATAGAGTGCTGAGAGCGGGCCGCGTTTATCCTGCGGTGACAACAGGCAGGCAAGATAGCGGTCACGGTCGCTGTCGCGCAGTGCAGCAAGGCTGAAATCGTAGGCAGGCTGAAGAGCCACGGCGGTATTTTCTGGCATGGTCATCGTTCAAACGACAATGAAGGCGGCGGCGACGGCGCGTTCTTCGGCAAGCATGATGTTGTAGGTTCGGATGGCAGCACCGGTGCTCATCGGATCGGATGAAATTCCGTGTTCCTTGAACACCGCCCTCAAGGCCGCAGGCAAAGGTCTGATATCCTTGCCGGTGCCGACAAGAAGAACCTCGATGTCAGCGGCCTCTTCCAGAACGCGCTGAAAATAGTCCACCGTCAGCGGATCGCCCTCCACCATGTCCCAGCCGTAGATGCCCGAGGGCAGCATCAGCAGTGAGCCACGATGCGACATTTCCGCGAACCGGAAGCCGCCATTGCCATAACTGTCGATCGGCGCCCGGCCCGGAAAATGAGCCTGACGGATTTCGATGGGTTTTCGCATGCTACTGCGCTCCCTTGACCGGCTGGGCACCAACGCCACCGGCTTTTTCCGCGTCGCCCGGTGTCCCATGCCGCAGCTTGAACAGGATGAGAACCGGACCCGCCACATAGATGGACGAGAACGTACCGACAGCCACGCCGAACAGCATCACGAACGCAAAGGATTGAATCGCCTCGCCACCGAAGACGCACAGCGCCGCCAGCGCAAGCATCGTCGTAGCGCCGGTGAGCACGGTGCGAGACAGGGTCTGATTGATCGATGTATCGATCAGGATCGGCAAGGGCATGCGCGGATATCGCCTGAGGTTTTCGCGGACACGGTCATAGACGACAACCGTATCGTTGAGCGAGTAACCGACGATTGTCAGCAGGGCCGCGATGCTCGTCAGATTGAACTCCATGCCGGTCACGACAAACAGTCCAATAGTCAAAAGCACGTCATGCAGCGTCGCGACGATGGCGCCTGCGGCAAACTGCCATTCAAACCGCACCCAGATGTAGATCAGGATCGCCAGAAGTGATGCCAGGACGCCAATGGTGGCAGCCGTGGTCAGGTCGCCCGAAACAGACGGCCCGACGACTTCGACGCGGCGGAATTCGTATTCCTCCTCAAGCTCGCCCCGGATCATGATCACCGATGTCTGCTCGGCATTTTCGCCGCCATCACGCGAATGGACCCGGACCACCACATCCTGCGCCGAACCGAACGGACTTACCGTGACGTCACCAATATTGAGCTCGTAGAGACGGCCACGAATGTCCTCGAGATCAGCATTACCCTCCCGGGCTTTCAGCTCGATCACCGAGCCACCGGAGAAATCGATGCCGAGATTGATGCCAAGCGTACCAAACAGAAGCATGCTGACGACGGACAGGAGAGCCGTCAGCGAGAAGACATAATTGCGGATCGCCATGAAACGCAAAGCGGCACCATCGAACATGCCGGTGCGGATACCATCCGGCAATGCCGTCGGATTACGCCGGTCGACCCAGATTTCCAGCATGACCCGTGTCAGGGTAAAGGCGGTGAAAAGCGTGGTGACGATACCGATGGCAAGCGTCACGGCAAATCCGCGGACGGAACCCGTCCCCAGGAACAATAGAATGATCGCGGCGATCAATGTCGTGATGTTGGCATCGACAATGGCAGCAAACGCCCGCGAGAAACCATATTGCAGGGCGTCCCGCACCGAGCGGCCCTGCCGCACTTCTTCGCGGATACGCTCGTAGATCAGCACGTTCGAATCGACCGCCATGCCGATCGTCAACACGATCCCGGCAATGCCCGGCAGTGTCAAAGGCAGCCCGGTGGCAGTCAGGACAGCAATGATCATCACGACGTTGAGTGCGACGGCAAGGCTCGCAACCGCGCCGAACAACCCGTAAAAACCGATCATGAAGGCGATCACCAGGACGGCGCCGATTGCACCGGCGGTCATGATAGAATGGATAGAATCGGCGCCGCGTCCCGCCCCGATCGACCGTTCCTCAACGACTGTAAGAGGTGTCGGCAAGGCTCCGGCGCGCAACAGCAGCGCCAGATCGCCGGCTCCTTCCGGGCTCATGTCCGCGGCAAGCTGCACGGTCCCATCCGTAATCGCCTTGCGCACCAGAGGCGTCGCAATCACCGCCCCGTCCAGAACGATGGCAACGGTCGTTCCGGAATTGTCCGTCGTTGCCTGGGCAAACCGAGCGGTTCCTTCCGGTCCCAGCCGAAGGTTGACCACGGGATTACCGGATTGGGCATTGACCGCCGATTGAGCATCGATGATGTCACTGTTGTCGATAATGGGCTGGCGGCGCAGCAGATAACCGATCGGTGGATCGTCTGCCGAATAGAGAATTTCCGAATTGACCGGCGGCTGGCCGTTGACCGCGTCTTCAACCGGCATCGACATATCGATGCTGCGAAATGACAACATTCCGGCCTGACCAAGGATGTATTTAATCTGTTCGGGATCATAGCGCCCGGGTATCTGGACGATGATCCTGTCCGCACCCTGTTTGCGGATCTTCGGCTGCAGAGAACCGAGTTCTGTCAGGCGCCGGTGTAAAACAGTGATCGCGCTGTCGAGTGTGGCGGAAATCCTGTGGTTGATGCCGTCATCGGTGACAGCGACAGACAAGGCGCCATCGGGGGAATTGCCGACGGTGACTTCGCTGAAATCTTTCTTCGTCAGGCCAGTGGCTTTGACCAGATCGGTCAGGGGCTTCAATGCCGCCCGTGCAACATCGGCCTGAGCGGCATCGCGAAGACGAAGCTGGATCGCCTGCCCGGTTCCAGACAGTCCGGAATAACCGATGCCGGCAGCGCGAAGGCGCGTGCCGACATCGTTGATAACAGTTTCAAGCCGCGCCTTGACGACATCTTCCCGCTCGATCTTCAGAGTGATCTGCGATCCACCCTGGAGATCGAGGCCCAGCATCATCTGCTTCTTGGGAAGCCAGTCCGGTAGTGTGGCCAAGGTCGCGGTCGGAACCGCGTTCGGCACGGCGACCAGGATGCTGAACAGCACGACGAGCCAGACGATGATGGTTTTCCAGCGGGAAAAATACGGCATGAAGCTCTCAAAGACACGTCGTTACAAGGTGGCCAGTGTGCCCCGGCCTCCCTGCAAGCTTATTCCTTGACAGGTTCGCCCTTCACACGGACTTCGGATACACCACTGCGTACCACACGAATCTTCACACCGTCAGCAATTTCGACTTCGAGTTCGTTGTCATCAACGACCTTCGTCACCTTGCCGACAATTCCGCCACCGGTAACAATCTGATCGCCGCGGCGGATGTTCTTCAGCAGTTCCTCGCGGCGCTTCATGTTGGCGCGCTGCGGACGG
Source organism: Rhizobium sp. Root1334 (assembly GCF_001426665.1). Taxonomy (GTDB): domain Bacteria; phylum Pseudomonadota; class Alphaproteobacteria; order Rhizobiales; family Rhizobiaceae; genus Pararhizobium. The sequence continues at coordinate 427,090 of NZ_LMEY01000012.1, forward strand.
ATGATCAGGAAGTACATCACGACGAAGATCAGCAGGAACGGCAGGATCGACATGAGAATATCAGCGCCGCCGGCGCTTGCGCCGGGTGCCGTCTGGGCGAATGCCTCGGTAATGAACATCAATCACTCCTTGAATGCGGTTTGGCGGACAGATGCCCGCGTTTCGGATCGCCGGACTATAGGAAAGGTTGATTTCAATGCAACATCAGACCAACCGGCTTCTGCCTTCAGCCTCATACATGAAATCGGCCCAAGGAGAAGCTCTTTCTACTGGATTTCACGCCTTTTACCGTTAGATCAGCCATGCTACCGGACAGCTTGGCCCCACAGCCAAAACCACAGCCATCATCGGGGAAACTCTCATGCAGGACACAAAAATCGACCTTCTGATCGCCGAAATGCGCAAGCTATCGGAGGCAATCGAGCGGATCGCCGGTCCAGCCCCTGCCGTGAACGACTGGGATTCTGCGGAATGCTTCGTCTGGGCGCCTCAACGGCTGCACCTTCAGCCGGTGACCAAGCCAAACCGGGTGGAACTCAAGCTGATCCAGAGCGTCGATCATGTCCGCGATATTCTGTTCGATAACACGCTGAGATTTGCGCAAGGCTTTCCGGCCAACAACGTATTGCTCTGGGGCGCACGCGGCATGGGCAAATCCTCATTGGTCAAGGCGGTGCATGCCAGCGTCGCTGCCGATGCAGGTATCCGCCTGAAGCTGGTCGAGGTGCATCGCGAAGATATCGCCACGTTGCCAACCCTGATGGAAATCCTCAAGACCGCCCCTGTCCCGGTCATCGTCTTTTGCGACGACCTGTCCTTCGATCATGACGACACATCCTACAAGTCGCTGAAAGCGGTCCTTGACGGCGGCATCGAAGGCCGGCCTGCAAACGTGCTGCTGTATGCGACATCCAACCGCCGGCACCTGTTGCCGCGCCATATGATGGAAAATGAGCAATCGACGGCGATCAACCCATCCGAGGCAGTCGAAGAAAAGGTCTCGCTGTCTGATCGCTTCGGGCTCTGGCTCGGGTTCTACAAGTGTAGCCAGGACGACTATCTGGCGATGATCGATGGCTATGCCGCGCATTTCGGGTTGGAGACCGACCCGGCAAAACTTCACGCCGATGCACTGGAATGGAGCACGACGCGCGGCGCCCGCTCCGGCCGCGTCGCCTGGCAGTTCATTCAGGATCTGGCCGGCCGCTCGCAGAAAAAGATCGATCTGGTCTAAACGCAGAAAAGCCCCGGAAGGGGCTTTTCTTTTGATGATTGGCGGCAGCTTCAGACTATTCCAGGAAAGTGGCCGGATTGACCGCGCTGGCGTTCTTGCGAACCTCGAAGTGCACCTGCGGCTGCGTTGCCGTGCCGCTCATGCCGGACGCTGCAAGCGTCTGGCCGCGCTGGATCTTCTGGCCGCGCTGAACCTTCAGTTCCGACGCATTGCCGTAGACCGTGACAGTGCCATCGTCATGGCGAACCAGGACCGCATTGCCAAGCTCCTTCAGGCTGCTGCCGGAATAGATGACCACGCCATTTTCTGCGGCCTTGATCGGCGTACCCTCGGGAACCGAGATGTTGATGCCGTCGTTGCGGTTGCCTTCGACGTTGGCGCCATATCCGGCAATGACTGCGCCACGAACCGGCCAGCGGTACTTGGCGATCCCTGTTGCCTTCGGCGAGGCCTCGGTCGTGTCCTCTTTCGAAGCGACTTCCGTTACCGACTGCTTGGCCACCGGCGCCGTATATTCGGCCGGCTTTGTGCTGTCGGCCTTGGCAACCTTGGTGTCGGCCTTCTTCGGAACCGAGGCGGTGACGACTTGATCTGCAGCCGAGGCATTGCCGCCCGGGATCTTCAGCGTCTGACCGATGCGGATTGCAGCACTGGTCAGGCCGTTTTCCTTGCGCAGCGCATCGACCGATACGCCGTTTGCCTTGGCGATCCGGTTGATGGAATCACCCGCCTTGACAGTGTACGTGCCGCCCTGACCGTTGCCGTCGCCGGAAACCGGCTGCTTGCCGGCGGCCATATCGGTGCGATTGACACCCTTTTCGCGGGACTGCGATTGACCGGGCAGGATTGCCACATCGCGGCTGTCCGGCTGGATCGGGATATTCTTCTGCTTATCGACATCAAGGCTCGCCGCGGCGTCCGATGCCGATGCCTTGGCAGCGCTGCTGGCTACACCGAAGGTCGGGATCAGAATGCGCTGACCCGGCTCCGCCTGCGATGAAGACGTCAGACCGTTCGCCTTGAGAATTTCCTTTTCCGGCACGCCGAACCGCTTCGAGAGCGTTGCGACGGTATCGCCCTGACGAAGCAGAACGGCAGGAGCGTTCGCCGTTGACCAGCCGCCCTTGGATGTCGTCGCCGTCGAGATCGGATCGGCATTAAGCTTCTGCTCGGCCTTCGCCAGGTTGCGAGCCGCTGGCATGGGCTGTGCCAGCGATGTATCACGCACCTTCGTAGTCGAGTCCGCCAGCGCGACACGCTGAACATTGATCGGCGTCGAAGCTTCCCGGGCGCGCGAAATCGGCGTCGATGCGGTATTAACCGGATCAGGGAAAGGCTGACTGACCGCTTCCTGGCGATTGACCTGCCCTACCGGGGCAGCCGCTAGGCTACCACTCTGCACATCGCTGCGCGGAATGGGAACATTGCTGCTGGAGATTGAGTTGGTCGTTAGATTGTCGGACTTCGAAAAAAGCCCGCCAAAGCGGCTTGCATCGGAGCTACATCCTGTCGCTACGCTTGCCAGCAATATTGCTGCAAGCAGGCGGACAGCGGACTTTCCCACACTCGACGAAACTCTAATACGCATGACACTTTACCCACTTGGAACACAACTCGGTGTAAAATGATTAAAACGCATTAGAGTTACCGCACGGTTAAAACCGATATTAGCTTCCACTTTTTTTGATGAATTGATAACCATGATCGCAGACCGCCGTCCCGCGTGCCCGCGATTGACCTAGCGTATCCCGGCAAACGGCACCCGCCGGGACGGCGCGAAGCGCTTCAAATACGGGCACGCCTGCAGGCCGCCTCGGCGATCATCAGAGCAGCGGTTTGTGGCTTTTACCCGGCAGCTTCAATTGACTACGGCCGAAAGCTCAAAAACTTTCCCTGTAGAATTTTTCGATCTCGGAGAGGCCGCTGCGTGTCTGTGACACGTCCTCATAGCTGATCGTACCGGTATCCCAGCCGAACATATCACCGGTGATCATACCGCCGGTATCCTGCGCAGCGGTCAATTCCGACTGCACCTTGTCAGCATCGAGCAGAACACTGACAAGCGTCTGAAACCCCGATCCACCGTCCATACCGCTCTCGTCGCTATAGGCGACAGAACGCGCACCGGCGATGGCCGCATCGCGCGTGCCGAAATAGCGCAAGCTGTTCTGGTCTTCCGGGCGGAGGTTGTCGTAATACTCGATGAAGGCGCGATAGTAGGCCTTGTGGTCGCCAGTCTCGCTATATTTGCCAAATGCCTGGTATTCGCGGGCAGCCAGCTGCGGCGAAAGCTTGTTGCTCCATTCATCTCTGGTCAGCGCCGGGTATTTTTCCTGAACGCGCTTTGTACGGCCCAGAAACAGCAGCGCCTCCGCAGACAGCGAAACACGCGAGGAAGGGTCGTAGCCTCCGGTCAGCGACACGGATGTGCCGGAATCCTCCCGATTGCCGGAGGCACCCTGCGCTGCCGCACGGCCGGCAAGATTGTTCATCCCATCTCCGGCTGTCGCCGAGGCCAATCTGTTCGCGATCTGCATCTGCCGCTCCTTGCGTTTCTACGCCTGGAATAGAACTGACAAACACGCATCACTTCAGGGGTCAGCTCAGGTCTATGACTTTTGTGCGCAGAATTCGGTTAGGCCCCGAAACTTGCGCGAAACTGACCGCCGTTAACGAGAGGTTAACGCCCTGTTTTTCCATGGAATATACGAATAGAGAAAGCAGGCTGAAAACGATGCGCCGAACTGCAGCAACAGTCGAGGGAATCAATTCACGGAAGGGGTGCTTTTAGTCTTTGGGACAAACACGCGGCTGAAGGTCTGCCTGGACAATCAGAGAAATGAAGCGACTTGCGGGACGAACGGCAGATAGGGCGCCTCGAACAGATCCTCCCGGTCAAAGCGGCTACCGGTGCGCGTCAGCCGGACGATGCGGCATTCGGTTTCGCTCATCATGATCGGCACGATGAGGACGCCGCCCGACACGAGGTGATCGGAAAAGACCCGCGGCAGGCTGGAGAATGCGGTCGTCACCAGGATTCGGTCAAAGGTCCCCTCACCCGTCGGTCCGATGCTGCCATCCGCGTGGCGGACGATCACATTGCGGATACCGGCCTTTTCAAGATTTCGCTGGGCGCTGGTCGCAAGCGTCTTGTAACGCTCGATCGTCAGCACCCGCTCGGCCATCCGCCCCATCACGCCAGCCGTAAACCCGCTGCCGGTACCGACCTCAAGCACGCGTTGGCCCGCCTTGACATTCAGGCAGTGCAAAAGCCGCACGGCGAAATCGAAGCCTTCCATGAAGGCGCCGCAATCCAGCGGAACGAGCCGCGAGGAATAGGCATTCTCCTGATACTGCGGTGGGGTAAAGATCGACCGTGGCGTCTGCTCGACGGCGTTGAGCAGCTCCTTGTTGGAGATGCCTTCGGCCCGTAAACGCAGCACCAATGCGGCAAACCCTTCCTGCTCGATAACGCGCGGGCTCAATCGGCCTCTCCATCAAGAAGCGCGCGGGCGACCCGGTCCTGTACCGCGTAGTCGGTCAGATCGAGCTTCAATGGCGTCACGGAAATCTTGTGCTCGCGGATCGCATGGATATCGGTACCTGCCCTGAAGTCGCCGAAGCGCTCGCCGAAACGAAGCCAATAGTAAGGATGACCGCGTCCATCGGAGCGCTCATCGATCGACAGGCCGAAATCAAGCTTGCCCTGACAGGTCACTTCGGTGCCGGTCACCGCATCGGCCGAACAGTTCGGGAAATTCAGGTTGAGAAACGTCCCGTCCGGCAGATCAAGATTCATCAGCTTCCTCAGAAGCTTGGGCGCGTGGGTTTCCACAACATCCCAGGGAACGATACCGCCATCTGCGTGGCGAAAGGCCTGGCTGAGGGCAAATGAACGGATGCCCTGCAGCGTTCCTTCGATGGCTCCGGCAATCGTGCCGGAATAGGTGACGTCGTCGGCCATGTTGGCGCCGACATTGACACCCGACAGGATGAGATCCGGCTTGACGTCCAGAACCTTGCGCACGCCCATGATGACGCAATCGGTCGGCGTCCCGCGCAGCGCGAAATGCTTTTCCGAAATCTGCCGCAGACGCAGGGGCTCTGACAAGGTCAGAGAATGCGCAAGGCCGCTCTGGTCCGTTTCCGGCGCCACCACCCAGACATCGTCGGAAAGCGTCCGGGCGATCCGTTCGAGCACGGCAAGGCCTTCGGCATGGATGCCATCGTCATTTGTCAGCAGAATTCGCATCTTAACCCCTGCCGCCAGACGCGGCTCAACCGGCCTTTTCGATCTTCGTGAGGCCGCCCATGTAGGGCAACAATACGTCCGGGATGGTTACCGATCCGTCTTCATTCAGATAGTTTTCGATGACGGCGATCAAAGCGCGGCCGACAGCGGTACCGGAACCGTTCAGGGTGTGAACGAACCTCAGGGCCTTGTCGTCCTTCGTCCGGTAGCGGGTGTTCATCCGCCGGGCCTGAAAATCGCCGCAGACCGAGCAGGACGAGATTTCGCGATAGGCGTCCTGCCCCGGCAGCCACACTTCCAGATCGTAAGTCTTGCGGGCACCAAAGCCCATGTCGCCGGTGCACAGCGTCATGACCCGATAGTGCAGGCCGAGGCGCTTCAGCACTTCCTCGGCGCAGCCCGTCATGCGCTCATGTTCATTAATCGAATTGTCGGCATCGGTAATCGACACGAGTTCGACCTTGTTGAACTGATGCTGGCGCAGCATGCCGCGGGTATCGCGGCCAGCGGAACCTGCCTCGGAACGGAAGCACGGCGTCAGCGCCGTAAAGCGCAGCGGCAGGGCATCGGCCTCAAGGATCTGTTCGCGCACCATATTGGTCAACGGCACTTCTGCCGTCGGGATCAGCCAGCGGCCATCCGTGGTCTTGAAAAGATCCTCGGAAAACTTCGGCAGCTGCCCCGTTCCATACATGGCCTCGTCGCGGGTCATCAGCGGCGGCTGGACCTCAAGATAGCCGTGTTCGCCGGTATGCAGGTCGAGCATGAACTGGCCAAGCGCCCGCTCAAGGCGCGCCAGCTGGCCCTTGACGATGGTGAAGCGCGAACCGGCGATCCTGGCAGCGCCTTCGAAATCGAGCCAACCGAGTTCTTCACCGATTTCGAAATGTTCTTTCGGCTGGTGATTCCAGCCGGGCTTCTGGCCATGGCTGTGCTTGACCACATTGCCGTGCTCATCGCTCCCGACCGGAACATCGTCGAGCGGAATATTCGGAATGCTGGACAAGGCCTCGATGAGGGCGGCGTCCGTCAGCCGGTTTTCCTCTTCCAACGCCGGCATCGTGGTCTTCAACTCGGCCACTTCCGCCTTCAGCTTATCGGCAAGCTCGCTGTTCTTCTGCGCCATCGCGGCGCCGATTTCCTTGGATGCGGCATTGCGGCGCGACTGCATGTCCTGCAGCGACTGAACGAGAGAGCGGCGCTTTTCATCGAGCGAAATCAGTGCAGCCGACAGGGGCTCGGCGCCGCGCTTTGCAAGGGCGGCGTCCAGGGCTTCGGCATTATCCCTAATCCATTTGATATCAAGCATGGTCGTTCAGGTCCTGATCGGTCTTGGTAAAAACTGAGACCCGAACGCATTGGCTGATACACAAGCGTATCAGCCGGCGTTTTCCTCCGCCTCGGCAACCTCGCGCGCAGCTGCGTCGCGCGCCCGTTGCCGTTCGATGAGTCGGGCCGTGTAGATGGAAATCTCGTAGAGAAGGATGGCGGGCAGAGCAAGGCCGATCTGGGACACCGGATCCGGCGGCGTCAGGATGGCGGCGGCGATGAACGCAATGACGATCGCATATTTCCGCTTTTCCTTCAGGCCATCCGCCGTGACAAAACCCACGCGCGCAAGCAGCGTGGTGATGACTGGCAACTGGAACACCAAGCCGAACGCGAAGATCAGCGACATGATCAGGCTCAGATATTCAGACACCTTTGGCAGAAGCTGGATCGACACCTGTCCGTTGCTGCCATCCTGCTGCATAGCCAGGAAGAACCACATGACCATCGGCGTGAAGAAGAAATAAACGAGGCAACCACCGAGAATGAAGAGAATGGGCGATGCAATCAAAAACGGCAGGAAAGCCGCGCGCTCGTTCTTGTAAAGCCCGGGCGCGACGAATTTGTAGACCTGCGAGGCAATCACCGGAAACGCGATCACCAGCGCGCTGAACATCGCCACCTTGATCTGGGTGAAGAAAAATTCCTGCGGCGCGGTGTAGATCAGCTCAACCGAACCATGATTGAGACCAGCCCAATCCACCGCCCACTTGAAGGGCTGGACAAGAATGTTGAAGATACCCTTGGCAAAATAGAAGCAGACGAGGAAGGCCACGAAGAACGCACCGACGGCCCACATCAGGCGGGCGCGCAGTTCGATCAGGTGCGCCATCAGCGGCTGGGGCTTGTCTTCGATATCGCCGCTCATGCGTCACCTTTTTTCTTCGTCGTCTTGGCTGCTGACTTGCTGGCGGCCGGCTTGACATCGGCCGAAACAGCAACCTTCGCCTTTTTCGCCGGTGTCTTTACAGCGGACACAACAGCGGGCTCAGGGGCTACCGTCTTCGGCTTGGCAACACGTTTCGGCTTGGGCTTTTCAGCCTCGGCGGCACGATCCATCTGCTTGGCAGCCGATGCGATTGCAGCAGCGGCAACAGGATCAGCCTTTGGCTGCTCCTGCGGAACTGCGGCCTCGGCTGAAACGGAAGCGGGTGGCGGGATATCCGCCTTTGGCGCGGGGTCAACCGCCGTCGCCTTCTGCAGATCGGCCTTGATATCATTGCCCATCTGCCTGAGCGGGTTCATCGCCTCGCGGATGGTGTTGGCCGGGTTGAGTTTTTGAGCGTCGCTCAGCGTCTTTCGCACGTCGTCGAGGTCGGCTTCCTTCAGCGCTTCGTCGAATTGTTGGCGGAAATCGTTCGCCATGCCGCGCATCTTCGTCATCATCTTGCCGAAGGTTCGCAGCATCGGCGGCAGATCCTTCGGACCAACCACAATGATCAGAACGATGGCAATAACGACAAGCTCGGTCCAGCCGACATCAAGCATTCTCAGGAACTCCACAAAACCGAAGGCGGCAGGGCCTGCCCGGACGGGTCAGGCCCTGAACAATATGCATGATTAGCGGACTTCGTCGGATTTGTGTTCGACCGTCTTGCCATCGACGGTCTTGTCGGCCGATGCCGTCTCGTCGTCGGTCATGCCCTTCTTGAAGCTCTTGATGCCCTTGGCAACGTCGCCCATCAGTTCCGGGATCTTGCCACGGCCGAACAGCAGCAGAACGACGACCAGAACGATCAGCCAATGCCAGATACTAAAGGAACCCATATTCTTACTCCCTTGAAGCCTGTAACCCCGATTTAAGATGCTCAACCATCTTTTTCAAACAGCAATCCATTTCGCTGGTTAGCGGAAAGGCGTCCGTCGCGCAATCCTTACACCGAGACTGCGGCGGAGATACAGCCAACTGTATGAATCGCCGAACTTTCCAGCGTATTCTGGCCACGAAGTCACGAGGACGTGACCAGAAAAGCAGTAAGGGGCGAGACGAAAGCGCCGCTCTACTCGCCATCCCCGCCGGATGGCGGCAGAAGGCCGAGTTCTTCGAGATCGAGTTGCGTGATCGGATCCTCGTCCTCGCCAAACCCATCGTCACCGAGCGGCACAGGGATCTGGAAATTTGCCGGGATGCGTCCGGACAGCAACCCTGCCCCCTTCAACTCCTCAAGGCCTGGGAGATCGCGTAGTTCCTCCAGCCCGAAGTGATCGAGAAAGTCCCGCGTACTGCCGAATGTCACCGGCCTGCCCGGCGTGCGGCGGCGGCCGCGAAAGCGGATCCAGCCCGCTTCCATCAGCACATCCAGCGTCCCCTTGGACGTCTGCACGCCGCGAATATCCTCGATCTCGGCTCGCGTCACTGGCTGATGATAGGCAATGATCGCCAGAACTTCGAGGGCAGCGCGCGACAGCTTGCGCACCTCGTTTTCATCGGTCTGCACGACGAACGAAAGGTCGGCGGCCGTGCGGAACGCCCAGTGATCGGCGACCTGCAACAGGTTGACGCCACGGCCGGCATAAATGGATTTCAGCCGCATCATGATGCGCCGAACGTCCGCTCCCTGCGGCAGGCGTGCGGCGATATAGCCCTCCGAGACCGGTTGGGCAGAGGCAAACACCAGCGCTTCAGCGATGCGCTCGACTTCCAGCTCAGTGCGCGGATCAATCAAGGGAATGGTTGTCTCTGCGCCGTCCTCTTCCTCGATCATCCCCGGCAGACGCTCTTGCGGCTCAATCACGCCCCGCCTCCATGGCCGCTAGCCCTTCGGGCGTGAGCGGATTTGGTCCCTGGCGGAGATAGATCGGCGCAAAGGCACCATCCTGGCGGATTTCGAGGCGCCCTTCACGCACCATTTCCAACGAGGCGGCAAAAGAACTGGCAATTGCCGTGGCGCGTTCCTTCGGGCTCGTCATGTAGCGCAGCAGAAAATGATCCAACGCTGTCCAGTCGACCATATCGCCAATCAGCCGCGCCAGCACGAGCCGCGCATCGGCAAGCGACCAGACCTGCCGCTTCTCGATCGTCACCTGCATCACCGCCTCACGCTGGCGCAGCGACGCATAGGCATGGAGCAGATCGTAAAGCGAAGCCTCGAACGCCGATTTCTTTTCGACCGGAATATGTTCCGGCGCACCACGGGCAAACACGTCGCGGCCGAGCCGGTTGCGGTTGATCAGGCGGGTGGCTGCCTCGCGCATGGCTTCAAGCCGCTTGAGGCGGAACGCCAGCGCCGACGCCATCTCCTCGCCTGATGGGCCTTCGTCCTTGGCCTGCTGGGGAATCAACAGACGAGACTTGAGGAACGCCAGCCAGGCGGCCATCACCAGGTAATCAGCCGCCAGTTCAAGCCGGATGCTGCGGGCACGCTCGATGAAGGCGATATATTGCTCGGCAAGCGCCAACACGGAAATACGCGAGAGATCAACGCGCTGATTGCGGGCAAGATGCAGCAAAAGATCGAGCGGACCTTCAAACCCGGCGATATCGACGACCAGCTCTTCCTCGTGCAGGCCGCGATCGGAGGGGTCATCCTGCCACAGAGAATCCATCGGCGCCCGTGTCGCCGGTTTCTTCTGCGTGTCGCCGGCGTTACTCACGATTGCCCTGCCCCTGAAATCAGCTCATGCCTCCTACGCTATAGCCAGCATGCCGTTAAATTCTTCCCGCAGCGCTGCTTCGTCCGAGGCGTCGGGCTTAGCAAAGCCAGCCTCGACAGCCTGCACACGGCGCAGCCTGTCTCCGGAAATGACCGGCACGACCCGCGCGACCTGATGCATTTCATCCATGATGCCATGGCAATGCAACACCAGATCGAGCCCGGCAGCAATAATCCCGCGCGCCCGCGCCTCGATATCGCCGGCCAACGCATTCATCGAGACATCGTCCGACATCAACAGACCATCAAAACCGATATGGCCGCGGATGACATCCCGCACCACCTTCGCCGAGGTCGTTGCCGGATTATCCGGATCGATGGCAGTGAAGACGATATGGGCCGACATGCCCATCAGTTCGTCCTTCATGGCAACGAACGGCAGAAAGTCGCTGTTGGCCAGTTCATCGAAGGAAACGTCGACCACGGGCAGCTTATGATGCGAATCGACAAAGGCCCGGCCATGGCCCGGCATATGCTTCATCACAGGCAGCATGCCGCCGGCCTTGAGGCCAGCCGACGCAGCGGCGCCGATTTCGGCAACGGCGCGCGGATCGTAGCCGTAAGCGCGATTGCCAATGACGTCACTGCTGCCTTCGATAGGCACATCCAGTACCGGCAGGCAATCAATGGTGATACCGAACCGCATCAGGTCAAATGCATGCAGCCGCGACATCAGCCATGCGGCGCGCAGACCCTGTTCACGATCACGACGATAGATTTCGCCGATGGCCGCACCATTCGGATACTGCGCCACGATCGGCGGGCGAATGCGCTGGACGCGGCCACCCTCCTGGTCGATCAGCACCGGCGCATCGGGATTGCCGATGCTGTCGCGCAAGGACGCCGTCAGATCAGCAATCTGGTTGGCTTCGCCAATATTGCGTCCAAACAAAATGAAGCCCCACGGACGCTCGTCCGCGAAAAAGGCTTTTTCGTCCGGGGTGATGGTCAGGCCTTTGCAGCCCGAAATGAATGCTTTTGATTCGGTCATGCCGTATGATAGCCGCAGCCCTTGGCAAGACGAAAGCCGGTTTCTCGTCTTGTCTCAGCATTCGCAACGCTTGCGGCCAGCCTCGGACATGAAAAAGGCGCGACCAGTGGCCGCGCCTTTTGTGGGCTGGTCATTCGACCAGATTATCGTGTCACGAGGCAGCTGCCGCCAGCGCTCTTGTACTGTGCGCACATCGCGTTGGCGGCGTCGCGGGAGCCTGCCGGAATACGAACCCGGTAATAGGTGCCCTTGCCTGCGATTTCGGCCTTCTTGATATCGACACCCTTGCCGCCAATCACGCTGCCGAACTTGCCGGAGAGCGTCTTGTAGGACGTCTGGGCTTCGGCTTCGGACGGCAGCGAGGCGATCTGGATCACATAGGTACCAGGCGCAATCGAGGCTGTTTCGACCGGCTTTCCTTCGGCAGCAGGCTGCGTTGCAGCGATATCGTTCTTGAAGGTATCGACAACCTTCTGCTCTGCGGCCGGACGCGTCTGCGGTAGCGGGTTCGCATCGGCTACATCCGTCGTCTTGACGGGGCGGACCGGCGCGGTTTCATTAACCGTTACGTCTGCGGCCTCAGCAAGTGCGCTCTTCTGTCCCTGCTCGGCAAGCTGTTCGACAACAGGCTGCGACTTCGGCGTCGAAGCGGTCTCGATCGGCTTGGTCAAGGTTGTCGTCTTGACGACATTGACCTGCGGTTCGCCATTGTTGGCAGCAACATTTGTCTGCGGCTCGGCCACCGGCTCCTCGCGGGCTACCAACGTCCCGTCAGGCTTGACGATCATCGTGCGAACCTTGCGCGGCGATACAGCAGGCGACTGTTCTGCGTCAGCTGTGGCATTGTCCGCCGTCTGTCCATCCGGCAGAAGCCGGGCGCTGCCATCGTCGTCCACCGGCATCACGCCGGGAAGGTCATCATCAGTGCCTTCATTTGGCAGATTTTCCGGTGTCAACGTCCGCTGAACCACATCAATCGGTTCTTCGGTGGAGGAAACCAGGGTCCCCTGCTGAGGCGTCGTGTCCTGCGCACCGGCAACACGGTCATAAACGGCCTTGTCCTGGTTCGGAACGGTCTTGCCGCCCTTCTCCACCGGCACCATCTTCACCGGCGACTTGTCCGCCAGAATGATTTTCGGCTCGCCGCCGGACAGCGAGGAACCCGTACCGCCCATGAAGGCATAGACGCCAACGCCGCCAAAGATCGCCAGACCGGCAACGGTTGCGGCCAGCAGCGCCAGACGGCGGCGGCCCGAACCGCGGCGCTCGTCGTCATAATCGTTGTTGGCGGCATAACCGGAACCAACGGCCAAACGGTCGGAGGACGGATCATTGTCCTGCGGCTGGCTCAGCGACCGGCGGAAGTCCTCTTCCATCGCCTTCTCGAACTCGTCGAAATCCTCTTCGACGCGAACATTCGACGATTGAACAGGTGCTGCAGCTTGCGTCGCATTGGCACTGCGGTCGACACTCTGTGCGGTGCGGCCCGGAGCGGCAAAAAGCTGAGCCATTTCAGCATCGATATCAAGATCGTAATCCGGGTGATGAACAGCCGGGCGCTCCTGCTCGACAACAGGCAATTGGGGAACGTTAAGGTCGGCAATCGCCGTCAGGCTCTCTTCCGTTTCCGAAATCATCGCCGGATCAAAAGCCAAAGCGCTTTCCGGCTCCTCGCGAACTTCTTCCACAGCCTCCGGAATGTAGGCCGCAGGCGCTACCGGGGTGAAAGCGGCGACGACTGGTGCGGCTGCAACAGGTTCGGCGGCGGTAAAGGGGATCTCCTGTGCCGCCGGCTCAAAAGCCGGAGCATCGGCATCCAAATTGATATCGATATCGGAAAGATCCAGCTCGAACGTATCGAGATCGAAATCAGGCTCGGCGTTGACGGCCGGCTTCAGGGCTGCAGCGGCCTCGATCACCACCGGTTCGGCGGCGGCTTCTGCCGGTTGATAGGCAGCCTCAGCGACAGCGACGGCCACTGGTGCGGCCACCACGGCTGCCGCCAGCGGCGTTGCATAGGCTTTCTGGGACGACACGCCGCCGTTCGTGGCGACGGGCGTCGCACGGCTGAACGTCGGTGTAAACGGGTAGTTGACTTTGCGCGCAACCTCCACCGGAGACGCAACCTCCGCCTTGGGCGGCACGGGAAAACGCTCGATGTCGGCCAGAAGGGCATCAATGCCGTGGGTATCCGCAGGCGAAATAACGATATTGCCGGATGTCGGCGCCGGTGTATCCCGCCATTCCGGCAGCTCGGCCTGCATCAAAGCTTCAGGATCGGCAACAGGCTGCGCGGCTTCGGGTGGGGAATAGTCCACAGCTTCGAACGCAACCGGGCTCTCGAACACAGGCGCAGCAACAATTGGCTCGGCAACACTTGCGAAACCCGCTGCGGAAAAGTCCTGTTCCGGCTCGAAGTGAGGCGCCTGACGGATATCTGCCTGCTGCGCTTCGTCGTAGCTGATCGACAGCTCCAGCTCACGCTCCAGGTCCGCACCGTCAAAAGCCGGCTCGCTCCATTGCTCGACGGCCCAACCATTATCGATTTCGGGGGCAATGTCGGCTTCCGGGGCGACCGCCTCCGGTTCCTGTGACCAGGATTGCGCCACGGAATGCTCAGGCACCATCGCCTCGAAGGCAATGTCCTGCTCGAAAACCGGCTGCTCGACAGCAATCGGCTCGATGCTTTCGGCCGGCGCGACCACATCGACAACGGGCGCAGCGACCTCTACGGCCTGATATTCGACGGCAGGCTGCTCAGCGGGCTGCGAAAGAGCAGCATGATACTCTTCATCGAAAGGCGCGAAGGAAACAGGCTCTTCGATATTAACCGGCTCGGCAACATGAACAACTGGAGCAGCCTGTGGCGCATCGTAGACATCGAACTCGCGCAGGAGTTCGTCTTCGAGATCGAGAACCGGCTCAGGAAGCACAGATTCCCTATTTACCATCTCACGATGCCGCTCGAGTTCCTGCAGCTGTTGAACTGCAGGCCGATTGTCATAGCCGACGATGCGGGCGAGTTCTGCCAATGGATCATCGTCCGCCAAAACGTTGAAATCCGCAGCCCCGCTTCGTGCCAATTGTTTCTCTGCCATCCGCTCCACTCACAACTACTAGCCAGTCATTGCCAGTGCATTGTGGGTAAATGGTGACAATACTATCGCATCTCGTTTGGTGCAGCGGTACCTGTAATAGACAGGCCCGATTTCAACACCGAGGCGACAGCACGCACCAGCCCAAGTCTGGCAATGGTCAATTCTCCATTTTTATCGTTAACAAAACGTAATTCCGGAGACTCTTTACCTTTATTCCAGTGCGCGTGGAAGGCGCTGGCAAGATCATAGAGGTAAAATGCGATCCGATGAGGCTCCTGGGACAGTGCGGCTGCCTCGATAATACGCGGATATTCTGCCAGCTTGGCAACCAGTTGCAGCTCGTTCGAATCAGAGATGTTGCCTTTGATAGCGCCGGCGAGATCGGCGGCCGCGAAATCAACGTCCGGAAACGCCTCTGCCGCCTGACGGAAAACCGACATGCAGCGCGCGTGAGCATATTGCACGTAGAAGACCGGGTTATCCTTCGACTGTTCTGTGACCTTGGCAAAGTCGAAATCGAGCGGCTCTGAACTCTTGCGATAGATCATCATGAACCGCACCGAATCGCGGCCAACCTCTTCGACGACATCCCGCAGCGTGACGAAATCGCCCGACCGCTTCGACATTTTCACCGGCTCACCGTCGCGATAAAGCTTAACCAGCTGACAAAGCAACACGGTCAGCTTCGACGCGCCGCCGGACACCGCCCGCGCCACGGCTTCCAACCGCTTGACGTAGCCGCCGTGATCGGCACCGAGAACATAGATCATCTCGTTAAAGCCGCGATCGAACTTGTCCTTGAAATAGGCAACGTCGGCGGCGAAGTAAGTATAGGTCCCATCCGACTTGATCAGTGGCCGATCGATATCGTCGCCAACCTCGGTCGAGCGGAACAGCGTCTGCTCGCGATCTTCCCAGTCTTCCGGCAACTGCCCCTTCGGCGGCGGCAACGTGCCCTTGTAGACATGGCCCTTGAAGGTCAGATCGTTGATGGCGTTGCGAATGCGTGTTGCGCCGTCCGCATGCAGCGTGCGCTCGGAGAAGAACACGTCATGATGAACGTTGAGTGCTGCCAAATCCTCGCGGATCATCACCATCATTGCGGCGATGGTGCGCTCCTTGACGAGCGGCATCCATTTGTCTTCCGGCATGATCCGCAGGCTCGATCCGAACTCGGCAACCAGTGCCTCGCCGACCGGCACAAGATAATCGCCGGGATAGAGCCCTGCCGGGATTTCCCCGATCTTTTCGCCCAGAGCTTCGCGGTAGCGCAGGAAAGCCGAGCGGGCGAGCGTGTCGATCTGCGAGCCCGCGTCGTTGATGTAATATTCCTTGGTGACCTCATAGCCGGCGAACTCAAGCAAGTTGGCAAGCGTGTCGCCGACGACGGCGCCACGGCAATGGCCGACATGCATCGGGCCGGTGGGGTTGGCCGAGACATATTCGACATTGACCTTGCGGCCGGCCCCGACGGCACTCCTGCCATAGTCGGTGCCTTCGCCGATCATTGCGGTCAGCAGCTTCTGCCAGTACGCGATCGAAAGCTTGACGTTGATGAAGCCCGGGCCTGCGACGGAAACGTCAGCAACTTCCGGGTCTTCCTTGAGCTTGGCGACAATCTGGTCGGCCAGTGCACGCGGGTTGGTACCGAGCGGCTTGGCCAGTACCATCGCGGCGTTGGTCGCGACATCGCCATGGCTCGCATCACGCGGCGATTCCACGCTGATTCGGCTGAAATCAAGCTCTGATCGGTTTTCACGCACGATATCAAGCGCTTCCAGCACGTTTTTAATTCTTGATCCGAAGTCAGTGAAGAGATTCATGGCACCCATCCGCTCAGCTCCGCCCAAAGGCGCGAGACCGCGTTCCTATCGTTCACATCAACGGCAACCCGATATGCTCGATGCTGCCGCCAACCGGCGCGGTGACTACCGCAAATCAGGGGTATGGTCAAACAAACGCCTGTGCACGGAGATTGCATAGGTATCCGTCATCCCGGCCAGATAGTCGCCGACATGGCGCGCCTTGGCCGGTTCTGCCATGCCGGGGATCTGGTCAATCCAGTAGTGTTTCAGCATCTCGCGCGGATCGGCCATGAAGGCCTTGTAAAGATCGGTGACGATCAGGGCAGCATCCTTGCGCACCCGCATCACGTCCGGATGCCGGTAGATCCGCGTCATCAGCATCTTCTTGATCTGCTTGTCCGTCTCGGCCATGGCCTTTGAGAAGGTCGCAATCACCCTACCCGCGTTGCGCACATCAGGAGCACTCTGCGGCCGGATGTCTTTCAGATTATCCTGCGCAACGGTGATCACGTCCTCAACCATGGCGGTGATTTGCCGGCGCATGATTTCATGGGTGAAGCGGCTGGCTTCCAGCCCCGGGTAGCGATCGCCGACCTCACGCATCAACCCGGCGAGGAACGGTATTTCCTCCAGCATCTCGAACTTGAGATAGCCGGAGCGCAACCCGTCATCAATATCATGCGTGTTATAGGCGATATCGTCGGCAATCGCCGCCACCTGCGCTTCGAGGCTTGCAAAACTTGCCAGTTCCAGATCGTGCAGCGCGCAATAGTCGCGAATGGGCTGAGGCACCGGACCGCGCGTGCCCTCGCCGTTGGCAGCCACAAGTGGCCCATTGTGCTTGACCAGCCCTTCGAGGCTCTCCCATGTCAGATTGAGACCATCGAACTCGGCATAGCGGCGCTCGAGTTTGGTGACGATCCGCAGCGACTGGGCATTGTGATCGAAACCACCATAGGGCGCGAGCATCTCGTGCAACGCGTCTTCGCCGGTATGACCGAACGGCGTGTGTCCAAAATCGTGGACGAGCGCCACGCCCTCGGCCAGATCCTCGTCCAGTTTCAACGCCCGCGCCAGCGCCCGGGCGATCTGGGCAACTTCGATCGTGTGGGTCAGCCGGGTGCGATAATGATCGCCATCGGCGGCAATGAAGACCTGGGTCTTGTGCTTCAGACGGCGGAAGGCCGTGGTGTGAACGATGCGGTCGCGGTCGCGCTGGAAATCGGAACGCGTCGGGCTGCCTGTTTCGGGATAAAGCCTCCCGCGGCTGGCCCACGGATCCGAGGCGAAAATCGCGCGTTCACCGGCACCAAAACCAAGCGCATGTCTGTCCAATGTCATTTCCCGTTCAGCATCCCATTGACGCGGTATTAAAGCCTTCATACCTATAGTGGGCGCTGCAGGAAAGCACCGAGTGGACATCGCTTTTGGCGATGAACGAAATCAAGGGCTTGCCGCGCGAATTGATCCTTCCCGTCCGTCGGCACGACTTGGGCAACGGGTGACGTAAACAGCGAATCTCTCCGGTTCTTGACCCCGGCAGGAGGTAGATATGACAATAGAAACCGTAACTCTCTCGGACTCGGCGGCAAAACGCATTGCCGTGATCCTGAAATCGGATGCCGAGAAAAAGGCCATGCGCGTTTCCGTAGAAGGCGGCGGATGTTCGGGCTTTTCCTATAAGTTCGATCTGGTCGGCGATGCCGATGACGACGATCTCGTTCTGGAAAAAGGCGAGGCCAAAGTTCTGATCGACAGCCTGTCACTGGTTTATATGAGCGGGTCCGAAATCGATTTCGTCGATAATCTGCTCGGCCAGTCGTTTCAGATCAAGAATCCGAATGCCGTCGCAAGCTGCGGATGTGGCACAAGTTTCTCGGTCTGACAGCGGCCCTAAAGATAGGGCGATCCCAACCAGAATATCTTGTTGAGCAAGCGCGTCGTAAACGGCGTGGCGCGCAGATCAGCCAGTGTCACGGGCTGGGCGGTGCTCAACACGCCCTGTAGTCTGTGGCCTACGGCGCTGGCAAAGCCGGCGTCCAGCACCTCCAGATCGATCTCGAAATTGAGCCGCAGAGAGCGCGGATCGAGATTGGAAGAGCCGGCATAGGCCCAGCGATCGTCGACCGTCATCAGCTTGGAGTGATTGAACGCACCTGTGGCGCGCCAGATGCGGCACCCGCCCTTCAGTGTCTGGTCGAACTGCGCCGTCATCGCCCGATCCACCAGCACCAGGTTGTTGACGGCAGGCACGATGATATCGACCTCAACCCCACGCATCGCTGCCGTCACCAATGCGCTGATCAGCTCCCGGTCAGGCAGAAAATAGGGTGACATGATGCGGATGTTGCGTCTGGCGACGGAAAAGGCCCCCATCATCATCTTGTGGTTGGATTCGTTGGCGCGGTCCGGCCCGGAGGGCACGGCCCGCATCAGCATGGTGGGCTTCTGCTGAGAGGGCGCAACAGAGATTTTCCATGCCGGCCCATCCAGCGCCTCGCGGCTCGAGAACCGCCAGTCTTCGGATGCTACCTGAAAAAGATCGGCAACGACGGGACCAGTGACGCGAAAATGCGTGTCACGTGCCTGTCCTTCGCCGGCAAACTCGCCCGTAAAACCAGAGCGGATGTTCATGCCGCCGGTGAAGGCGACGGAGCCATCAACAATGAGAATCTTCCGGTGAGTGCGCAGGTTGGCATAGGGCAGCCGCAGCCCCATGATGATGTTGCCATTGAAAACCTTGGCGGTAACGCCGCCTTGCTGCAGGTAACCAACGATGCTTGGCACCGAATAGCGCGCTCCAACGGCATCGATGAGCACCCGTACAGCAACGCCGCGCCTGGCAGCGGCGATCAAGGCGTCGGCGAACCGCAACCCGATTGGATCGCGATCGAAAATATAGGTTTCGAGAAGCACAGAGCGCGTTGCACCGCCGATCTGCTCCAGCATCATCGCATAGGCAGCATCGCCGCCCTCCAGCATCGTGATGCCGTTTCCGCCACACATGCGATGCCGGCTGACACGATCCCCCAGCAACTTCATTGCACCGAATCGCTGCCCGAACCGCTCTGCGATGACCGTGCTGGAAACATCGAACTTGCCCATGGCATCCGGTCCGCGCTCGCGGAACAGTGATCGCTGCTGCCCGATCGACGAGCGGCGGATGCGATTGATGCCGGCAATCCCGTAGATCAGCGCTCCGACGATGGGCGACAACAGGATCACGCCAACCCAACCAAGGGCCGAGCGAACCTCGTCCTTGGTCATCGTCGCGTGAATGGCGGCAGGAACGCCAAGGATGATGGAAAGCGTCGCCAGAATATGCGGCCAGTAGGTTATCAGCAGATCGATCATGCGCAGAACTATAACGGGCCGGAACCAGGAAGCAATTCGGCCGCCATCCACACGTCTTTTACCCTCACCGGGTTTGTGAAAAACACGCGCAGCGGCTAAAAGCAGAACAGGCCTCTGCGCCGCCAGCCAAAAGGACGTCCATCGCATGAAAATCGTTACCTGGAACATCAATGGCGTTCGGGCCCGCATCGACGTTCTCGTGGCCTGGCTGAAAGAATCGCAGCCCGACATCGTCTGCCTTCAGGAAATCAAGACAATGGATGAGGGCTTTCCCCGCGCCGAGATCGAAGCGCTGGGCTACCATGTCGAGACGCATGGCCAAAAAGGCTTCAACGGCGTCGCCATCCTGTCGAAGCTGAAGCCGGACGAAATCAATCGCGGCCTGCCTGGCGATGCGGCCGATGAGCAGTCACGGTTCATCGAGGGTGTGTTTTCGGTCAAGGACGGGGCAATCCGTGTCTGCTCGCTCTATCTGCCCAACGGCAATCCGGTCGAAACAGAGAAATATCCTTACAAGCTATCCTGGATGGAGCGCCTGGCTGCCTTTGCGCAGAGCCGCCTTGCTCTGGAGGAGCCTTTGATTCTTGCCGGCGATTATAATGTCATTGCCGAGCCGCATGATTGCTGGGACGTTAAAGTCTGGCAGAACGACGCGCTATATCAGCCGCGCACCCGTCAGGCCTTCCGCCGGCTCGAAAACCTGGGCTTTGCCGACGCCGTCCGTTCAACGACGGATGCGGCGCCACTCTACACATTCTGGGATTATCAGGCCGGTTGCTGGCCGAAGAACTTTGGCATCCGCATTGATCACCTGATGCTGTCGCCGGAGGCGGCCGACCGGCTGATCTCGACGGATATCGAGAAGCACGTGCGCGCCTGGGAGAAGCCGTCCGATCACGTGCCGGTGGCAGCGCAGTTCAATTTTGCTGCTTGAATGAAGGAGCCCTACGGCTCAATCGCTATCGCTGTCGAGATGAATGCTATGCGCCATCGCGACGGCCTTGCGGCGGTCATCTTCTCCGGCGATCGAGAAGGCCTGCTCCTGCAGGGATTGCAGCCAGGGTCTTTCCTTCGGAGTACACTGGTCAAGCGCTGCGGTCATATAGGCCAGCCCACGCGCCGTTTGGCCTTCCTGGAAGATCACATTGCCAAATACGCCCATGGCACCGGCGTGACCGTTCTTGCGGGCACGGTTGAGCCATTTCTTCGCCTGCTGGACATTAACGCTGCCGCCGTCACCGGAAAGAAGCATTTTGGCAAGCTGAAACTGCGCCTCGGGAACACCGAAGGTGGAGGCGGCTTGAAAATAAAGTTGGCGAGCTTGACCGAGGTCGCTTTTGACAGGGCTGTCGGGAATGCCGCGGCGGTAGTACCCAGCCAATGAAATCAGTGCATTGACGAAATATCCAGTATCCTCGGAGCCGGGCTCAACCCCCTTCTCGGCGATCTCGTTATAGATCTTGAAGGCTTCCAGATCGTTTTCAGCAACGCCATCGCCATAGGCATACATGTTGGCGAGCGCCCAGCGCGAGCCCGTATGGCCCTTTTCGGCGGCGTATCGGTAGGCTTCAACCGCCTCGTCCTTGCGGCCATTCTTATAGGCGGAAAATCCAAACTTGAAGAGGGCGAAAGGGCCCGATTCCTTGGTGATGCCGGCATTCGGATCGAACGCATAAGCCATGCGATTCTCAGCGGTCAGCGTGAGCGCTACACTCAAAACAAGAAACGTCAACGACCGGTAACCGCGTATCAGCATGATAGTCTATTTCTTCCGTTCAAACCCAAGAGCCGGTTCACAAAAGGTCCCGATAAGCCTCTGTCGAAAGCGCCGCTCAAACCGGCATTTTTCAAACAGTAATCAGCGTTTCCGGCAAGAGTGCGGCCTGCCCCGGCCGCCTCATCCACCACACGCCCCTGCGACCATTCAAGCAGCTTGCGAAAGCTGCAGCAAAGCCACGTAACATCAGGGGAGGCATGGATTTTTTCGAAAATGCTATGACTCATCTTACCTCAAACGCCGCATGCTCAAAACTTACCGGCACGTTTGTCAAATCCATCGGTGCTCCCAGTTTGTGGCGGGAAATAGACACAATCGGCAGCCAGCAGGCCGTTGCAGACTATAGAAAGAATGTGTTGCTGAATCGTCACAAAGTGTGATGCCGGAAACATAGAAATTTCAACGAGCGCCATTGAATTTTTTGATCACGAAACTACGGCAAGCGGCCTGAGCCCGCCATTGGTCGCGTAGCAATACTCAACGCCTGCTGCAGGAGCCGCAAAATCAGAGCCACCCTTCCCTGACGGCCACAAACGCATGCAAAAAAAGCCCGATGCGAGCACCGGGCTTTTTTCTTGCACTGTCCTGGATGATCAGAACTTGACCTTCAGCGACGTGGAAATGGCGGTGACGATGTCGTTGCCGAAATCGTACGTCACTTCCTCACCAACCGAACTGCCACTTGTCAGAACGCCGACGGCGCCAGCGAGCCGCAGTTCAACATTTTCGGTCGGCGCATACGACACACCTGTTCCGAGCGTCCAGGTGTCGGTCTGGTTGCCGTAACCATGGCTCGTGCCGCGATCCCAGGTCAGGCTGGCCGCGCCGCTCCATTGATCGTTGAATTTATGGCCGACGCCACCCGTCACGGTCCAGCCGTCGCGGTAGAGAAGGGTGAGGCTCGACGGTAGATTGCGTGGATCGAGCGTGCTGTTCGGCGTGATTTGAATGACCTGCAGTTGACTCCAGTCTGTCCACTTGACCGATCCAAAGACAAGCCAGCCGGGCGCGATACCGGATTGAACCTTCAGCTCAAGGGAATCAGGCATGGACGCAAAGCTGGAGACATCGTACCGGGTGCCCGGAACAAAACCACCTGCGCCGTTGGGGAGGAGAACCTTGGTCAGGTCGATCGTTCCCCCTAGATTGTCGAGATCCACGGCACTGTTGTAGACGAGACTCGCACGAAACGCATATTCCGGAATTTCGTATGCAGCGCCAGCGCGCCACCCCCAACCGCTGCCATCCAGATCGAGACGGCCAACGCCGTCAAAACCCCCACCGAAGACTGGGGTCACAAGACGTTCCTTGAAGCCGCCGACTTCCTGGTAGAAGCCGCCACCGATGATCCGGAACTGACCTTTCCCCATATCCCACTTGTAGGAGCAGGTGGCAGCGTAGTTGTCGCTTTCAATCTTCGTTTCGATATTGTCATTGGCACCCATCCAGCTCGCGCCCGGCTTGGTATGCGCACCCCATGGCTGCGAATAATCGGCCATGCAATCGACGCTATCGCCAAAGCCGGCTTTGACGCCGATACGCGGCACCCAATAACCTTCAGTTTCGCCGATTCCATTGGTTTGGCCGGCTCCGCGGCCGTTCGAACCGATACCGTTTGCCGGATTAACATCTACCACATTGTCGAGTTCGCGCTGCGGATTGACGTAAGTTGCTGCAGCTTCTGCCGCATAGGTCGATGGATCAAACAGCAGATCGATGTTGTAGCCGCCCCGCTCCAGACCGCCGGCGCTAGCGGCCGTGCTGGTCAACAACACAGCAAGCGCCGCGGTGATCGTCGCCTTGATTTTGGTGTGAACCATCCGTTTTCTCCCCCTGAATACAGATCATTGGCCGACGTAACCGCCAACCTGTTGGAAAGAACTATCGACCGGGAACGGCGGATGGCAAATACCTAGATTTAGCAACGGGTCACGTCAGCGCACCAAAAATTTACGTAAGAAAACCGAATTTCGTATTAGAACGAGAAAAATGGGTAAATAATTTCACCAAAAAATCCAATTTCTGTAAAAATAGGAATAATATTCCATAAATATTGATAGCTGTAACCTCGACACAACAATGCCATTTTTTGGAAGATGTGCCGCGATGACAGTGAAATAAGTTGGCGTCAAAAGGTAGAGCTGCCGCATTTTTCCGTGTGAACGGCCATCGCGCCCAAAAAGAGAATCAAACAATATAAAAAAGGCGGCCAGAACCGCCTTTTTTTGTCATTTTTATACAAATTATGGCTGCAGAGGCATCCCGAATGGCATGCCTCTCGCAGTTGTATCGACATCAACCGGCGTCGGCGACCCTGGCCAATGCGACCGCGAGAGATGCCTTCTGGCCATCCAGTTCGGCCAGGCGTTCACGCTCCGCATCGACCACATCGGGACGGGCATTGGCAACGAACTTCTCGTTCGACAGTTTGCCGAGGATACGCTCGCGCTCCTGCTCGACCTTGCCGATCGCCTTTTCCAGCCGCAGCTTTTCAGCCGAAAGATCGATCAGGCTGCCAAGCGGCAGGCAGACCGTTGCCTCGCCAACCACGATCTGCGCGCTCCCCTTCGGCGCAGCCGCAGCCAAGTCGATCGCATCGACACGCGCCAGCCGGCGGATAGCGGCGGCATGACGCTCCAGACGTTCCTTAGTCAGCATGCTGGCTTCAACGACGACCAGAGGCGCGATTGCAGCTGGCGGGACGTTCATTTCCGAACGGACCGAACGGATGCCCGATACCAGATCGATCAGCCAGTTGATCTCACCGGCGGCGGCATCATCCGCGTAGGAGGCGGCCGGCCACTCGGCGTGGCAGAGCAGGCTGTCGCGTGTGGTACCCTCGCCCGCTGTCTGCGCCCAGAGCTCTTCCGTCATAAACGGCATGAAGGGATGCAGGAGCTTATAGGTCTCGTCGAGAATGTAGGCAACGCAAGCCCGCGATTCAGCTTTTGCAGCCTCGTCCTCGCCACCGAAGACAGGCTTCAGCAGTTCCAGATACCAGTCGCAGACCTGATTCCAGACAAACCGGTACAGGCTGCCGGCGGCCTCGTTGAAACGGTAGTTCTCGATCGCCTCGGTAACGTCGCGAATCGTGCGCGACAGTTCGGTAAGGATCCAGCGGTTGATCGTCAGCGAAGAGGTTTCAGGCACGAACTTCGGATCGTTGGCAACGCCGTTCATCCCGGCAAAGCGCGTCGCGTTCCAAAGCTTGGTACCGAAATTGCGATAGCCTGCGATGCGGGCCGGATCGAGCTTCACGTCACGTCCCTGCGCCGCCATGATCGCCAGCGTGAACCGCAACGAATCGGCGCCGTATTCGTCGATCAGGTCGAGCGGATCGATGACGTTGCCTTTGGACTTCGACATCTTGGCGCCGTTCTTGTCGCGCACCAGGGCGTGAACATAGACCGTATGGAACGGCTCGACAGGCGTACCGTCGCTATCCTTCATGAAGTGCAGGCCCATCATCATCATCCGGGCAACCCAGAAGAAGATGATGTCAAAGCCAGTCACCAGGACATCTGTCTGATAGTACTTGTCCAATTCCGGCGTCTTGTCTGGCCAGCCAAGCGTCGAAAACGGCCAGAGAGCCGACGAAAACCACGTGTCGAGCACGTCTTCGTCACGAACGAGAATTTCACCTGGCCGGAAATTCTCCAGCAGATCCTCGACATAGGCCTTCATCGGGCCTTCATGCGACAGATAGTGCTGGATCGCGGCGTGCAGCGCCTCCTCTTCCGTCTTCTCAACAAAGACCTGGCCATCCGGTCCATACCAAGCCGGAATCTGGTGACCCCACCACAATTGCCGGGAAACGCACCAGGGCTGGATGTTTTCCATCCATTCGAAATAGGTCTTTTCCCAGTTCTTCGGAACGAAGTTGGTCCGGCCCTCGCGAACGGACGCCATCGCCGGCTTGGCGAGCGTCTTGGCGTCGACATACCACTGTTCCGTCAATCGCGGTTCGATCGGAACACCGCCGCGGTCACCATGCGGAACGGTGTGCTTGTGGGGTTCGATCTTGTCGAGCAGACCACGCTCCTCGAACATCGTCACGATCGCCTTGCGCGCAGCAAACCGCTCGACGCCATCAAGCGCCGAGACCAGGGCTTCCAGTTCATCGGACGCCGGCAGGCCTTCCAGGAATTCCTCGTTTCCAGCAAGCGTGATGTGGCCATCAATCGTCAGGATGTTGACCTGACGCAGATGGCGGCGCTTGCCGACCTCAAAGTCGTTGAAGTCATGGGCAGGCGTCATCTTGACGGCGCCGGTACCAGCCGTCGGGTCTGGATACTCGTCGGCGACGATCGGGATGAGGCGGCCAACCAGCGGCAACACGACATGCTTGCCGACGATGGCCTTGTAGCGTTCGTCATCCGGATGAACAGCAATGCCGGTGTCGCCCAGCATGGTTTCCGGCCGCGTGGTGGCGACGACCAGATAGTCGCGCGTCTCCCATTCCGTCGCATTGCCGTCAGCGTCAAAAGCGATCGGATGCTGGTAGGTAACCCCCTCTTCCAGCGGATAGCGCAAATGCCAGAGGCTGCCTGTCATCTCAATCTGCTCGACCTCCAGATCAGAGATCGCAGTCAGGAGCTTCGGGTCCCAGTTGACCAGACGCTTGTCCTTGTAGATCAGGCCCTCTTTGTAGAGCGAAACGAAGACTTCGAGTACAGCCTTCGACAGGCCCTCATCCATGGTGAAGCGCTCACGGGACCAGTCGCAGGAGGCGCCGAGACGTTTCAGCTGATTGAAGATCAGCCCGCCGGATTCAGCTTTCCATTCCCAGACCTTGTCGATGAAGGCGTCGCGGCCCATTTCGCGGCGATGCTGCTGGCGCTCCATCAACTTGCGCTCGACAACCATCTGCGTGGCGATGCCGGCATGGTCCATGCCCGGCTGCCAGAGCACATCCTTGCCGCGCATGCGCTCGAAGCGGATCATGATGTCCTGCAACGTATTGTTCAGTGCATGGCCCATATGGAGCGAACCCGTCACGTTCGGTGGCGGGATGACCACGCAGAAGCTGTCGGCGCCCGATTTTGCCCCTGCACCTGCACGGAAGGCGTCCTCGTCATCCCAAATCTTGGCGATACGCGGTTCGACAGCGGCGGAATCATAGGTTTTTTCAAGCATTTTGGAGCCAAACTTGCTGATTGATATCGATGGTTTGTAAATCGGAACGGGGCATTGCTGTCAACAATAACAGCAAAAAA
Source organism: Rhizobium sp. Root1334 (assembly GCF_001426665.1). Classification (GTDB taxonomy): domain Bacteria; phylum Pseudomonadota; class Alphaproteobacteria; order Rhizobiales; family Rhizobiaceae; genus Pararhizobium. The sequence goes on from NZ_LMEY01000012.1 coordinate 453,799, forward strand.
GCCGCCAGTGTGATTGCTGGCGGCTTTGAAAGAAAGAAATGCGTGGTCTAGCGCCTCGGGCCCCGCGCAACACGCTCGATTTCCTCCCGCACCAGCCGCTCGACCAGCGTTGGCAGATTGTCATCCAGCCATTCCTGCAGCATCGGACGCAGCATATCTTCGGCAATCTCGTCAAAGGAACGCCGCGCGCCACTATCAACGGCCAGCGCCAGATCGCCAAAAGAACGCGCGACCTGTTCGCCGACGGCAGGCGAAACAATCGCGGCCACGTCTTTTTCCGTCACGATGGACAATGGCTGGCGCTGTTCAGGCGCCAGTTCGAGAGGAGCAGCGGCAGGCTCGACCACTTGAGGAGCAACAACCGGCGGAACAAGGGAAATCGCTGCAGCCATTGCTGCGTCCTGCTTGATCTCTGTATTCAAAGGTAAGGGCGATGGCGCCATACGCGATGTGACTGTCGGGTTATCGGATTTGGTGCGGGTGGCGGCAGGCTGATTTTCCGGATCGCGCAACGGCGCCGAATGCCGTTCGGACGCAGCACGAACACGCACAGCAACATCGGCAAGAGACATCGGCGGCGGCGATACGGCAGGTTTTACGCTGACACTCTCCGTATCTCGCAACTGCGGTTCCCGCACCGGCGGCTCCACAGCTATGAAATTCTTCTGTTCTTCGGCTTCGAATTCCTTTGCAAGAACCTCATCGTCGATCGTCAGGTGAATGTCTTCACCAGCATCGTCCTCGTCATAGCCGCGAAACGCATTGTCAGAAGCAGGACCGAGATCATTGGCGGGAAAGCCGGGAATGCCGGGCTCGTTGCTTTCGATGATCTTTCGAATGGAAGCCAGAATTTCGTCCATCGAAGGTTCACGCGCTACATTGGGCTGTGCCATCATTATCCCCGTTTCTGCGGTCGCGCTCGATCGGAACATTACCGCCAGTCATTGGCGCGGACTGTATGCGAGTTCGGCGCCGAACAAAACGTTGCGAATCATCTACTGGGAATCTTGCACAGATTTGTTGGCGGCGTCACCTACCCCCAATCCCACGGCAGAAGCGCTCGCGGGGGGTACCAGGCAACACGCGATAAAATAGGGATGAGCGCTGGCGGTCAGCGGCCGTCGACGGTCCGCAATCCGAACCATTTGTCCTTGACGGCCTCATAGTGTTCCTCGGCACGGTATTCGACCACCTGCAGGCCCTGGCTCTGGATTGTCAGCCGCCCCATAGCCGCGAGCAACGAGTAGCTGGCAACGACGGCGTTGCGTTGCGATGCCACGAGGCTTTCTTCAGCGACCAATACGCTCTGCTGGGCATCAAGTACGTCGAGCGTCGTGCGCTGACCAACCTTGCGCTCCTCGATGACGCCCGCCAATGCCTGGTTTGCGGCGCTCACCTGGGATTTGTTGGCCACTGTTGTCGCAAGCGCCGCTTCAAACTGGGCATGCGCCGTGATGATGGTCTGCTGAACTTCGGCACGAGCGGTATCGACCATGATGCGTTGCTGCCCAAGACGTTCCTTGGCCTGGCGAATCTGGCCATATTCGGCGCCACCCTGATAAAGTGGAACTTCAAGCCGGGCGGTAATGGAGGCGTTCGCAGTGTCGCTGTTGCGGTCGCGGTCGGTGGTGTTGCGCGACGCTGAGCCTTGGATCACGACGCCCGGTAGCATCGTTCCCTCTGCTGATTTGACCCTGAAACCGGCAGAATCGACATTGTACTGCGCAGCGGCGATCGTCGGATGATCGCGCAAACCGGCCGCAACAGCCTGATCCAGGCTTTTCGGCAGTGCTTTGGATGCAGGCGCTGGCTGCTTGATGCCCTTTGGGGCATCGCCGACGATCTGGACATAGACGGCCTCGCTCTGCTTCAGTTGCGAAACGGCATTGACGAGAATTGCCTGGGCTCCCGCCAGTTCCGCCTCGGCCTGACTGACGTCGGTACGCGTCCCCTCGCCGACATCCAGACGCGACTTCGCGGCGCTCAACTGTTCCTTGAGAAAGGCAAGGTTCCGCTTGCGGATCGATACGACGCGCTGATCACGGGCGATATTGGCATAGGATTGCGCTGCCGCCAGAAGGATGGAGATTTCATTCGCCTTCAGCGTCTCACGGCTTGAAAATACGTTCGCCTCGGCAGCCCTGACATTATTCAGGGTCTGAAAGCCGTCGAAAATTTGTTGAGTGATGGTGATACCGGCAGATCCGGTGGTGTAATCTTCGGCGAGCATCGGCGTACCTCGCCGAAACAGGCTCTCCGTGCCCAACCGTGTCGCTGAACCGGTAACGGTAGCCGAAATCTGCGGCCGGTAGCCGGACTTGGCGATCGGCACACCTTCGTCGGTAGCACGAAGCCCGGCGCGCGCCGCATTCAGTTCCGGATTATTCTGGTAAGCCTTTGCCATCGCATCGGAAATAGTTTCAGCGAAGACAGCATGCGGCATAAGCCACAAGGCGGATGAAAGGGCGGCCGCCGCAGCTGTTTTACGAAGAAACGACACTAAACTCACTCCAAAACAAAGGCCGGTAGGGCGCGCAAATTGCGAAAACGTGGCGCTCCGGCGCCGCCGGATGTGATTGTCACGTCTTGTCCCGTTCCGATATCGAGGAAAAATGGTCAAAATGTCGCCGCGTGCGAATACCTACATATTATTTTAAGCTAATATTCAATCGCGTGAATGCCGCTCTGCCAGATTACAGTTCGGCCATTCACGCGCCAACAAGCGGGCGCCTAATCGTCGAATGAGACGTATTAAAATACAAATTCGCGCGCCAGGCGGAAGCCCGGTAGCGGCTTGACGGCGGTATTGAACGCCAGGCGCTCCGATGTCCTGCCGTTTTCACGTAGGAAAAGCTGGGCTCTCGATGCATTGCCAAGTCCAACCACGGCAACAAGGCGGCCACCGTCGTTCAACTGGGACAACAGCGAATCCGGCACCGTCTCGACAGCGCCGTGAACAAAGATCACGTCATACGGTGCGCCTGCGGCATGGCCCTTTTCAAGATCCCCAGTAATGACCGAGACATTCGCGTGCCCAAGGCGGCCCAATGTTGCGGTTGCCTCCGCCGCAAGAGCGGCATCGCTTTCAAGTGCTACGACCGAGGCCGCAAGCTCCGACAGAATTGCCGAGGCGTAGCCGGTGCCGCAGCCAATCTCCAGAACCTTGTCATCCTTGGAAATTGCCGCCAGCTGAAGAAGCTTTGCCAGAGGCGACGGTTCCATCAGGTAACGCCGCTCGCCTTCAGCACTTGCAGCCAGTTCAATATCGCTGTCGATATAGGCAAGAGGCTTCAGTGCGGCAGGCACGAATTCTTCCCTCGGGACCGATAGGAATGCCGCGAGAACGGCGTGCGACGTCACATCCGTCGTGCGGATCTGGTTGTCGACCATCTTGATGCGTGCTGCTTCGAAATTCATCTTGCCTGCCTTCGTAAATCCGGATCGTCTTCCGGCGTGTGCGCGCTTTTGGCTTGCGCAGATAAAACAAACCGGTGGCGCTTCAGCCGGCCGGGCATGGCCAAGCTCATAAATCCGCGCATCTGCCGTTTCAAGCTATGGAATGCAGTTCTTGCAAAAAAGCAAGCTTCACAAAAGCCGGTCAACATATTCTACCCTTTCCGGAAGCAGGAAATCCGGGCAAATTTGCATTACCGCATATACAGCGAATCACCGGGACTGGAGATTTTGAAAGTGGCAGTACGTCTCAAACAGCCAAACAGCTCAACTTTCCGGCTCCTCCTTCTATCGTCGGGTTTGCTTCTTTCCCTCTCAAGCTTGAACAACGCGATTGCAGCCGAACAGATTTTCGACGAACTGCGGTTCGGCACCAGCGCATCCATCAGCGGCAGCAATTCACACGAGTCGGGCATCGTTCCATCGGCCACCCTCTTCTTCGATCCCCTGTCGAGCGGCACGGCGGCAACGTGGCAGCAAACCATTCTGGAACCACGGATTTATCTGGGTGCTTCGGTGGGCACGGGTGACGGGGTGGATCAGATTTTCGGCGGCTTCAGCTGGACCGCCGATATCACAAGCCGCCTCTTCGTTGAACTTGGGCTTGGCGGAACCGTTCACAACGGTAAACTGGATGGCGGCGGCGGCAAGGGACCGGACCTCGGTTGCCGCCTGCTGTTTCGCGAACAGATCGCACTCGGTTATCGCGTAACGGACAATTGGCAGATGCTTGCGACAGCCGACCATTCGTCGCACGCCAATCTCTGCGATGGGCCGAACGACGGTCTCAGCCACGCCGGCCTTGCCATCGGCTACAAGTTCTAAGCGGACTGCCAGCGTCAGCCGGCAGGCGCTGCTTCCAGACCGACCAATCCGATTTTGGTATAACCGGCCCGTTGAATGAGGTTCATGACTGTCATCAGCTCGCCGTAGTCGACGGCCTTATCGGCACGCAGAAGAATGCGTGTCTCCATGTTGCCCTCGGTCATGCCGTTGAGTTCGGCAACAAAACCGTCACGACCGACCTCATTGTTCCCAAGGGCCAGCGAGAGGTCCGCCTTGAGGGTCACGAAGACCGGCTTGTCTTCACGCTTTACCGGCGCTGCCGCCGATTGCGGCAGATCGACCTTCATGTCGACAGTGGCAAGCGGTGCCGCCACCATGAAGATGATCAGGAGAACGAGCATGACGTCGATGAAGGGCGTGACGTTGATTTCGCTGTTTTCTTCGAGGTCACCGCCACCTTCGCTGATTTTGCTGGCCATGATCTTATCCGATCCGCGCTATGGCGGCCTCCGAATGCACATGGCTTTCGGGCTTGCGCGGCGCCAAGCGGCGTGCCTGCCGGAAATCGAGATCGCGGCTGACGAGGCGTTCAACCGCAGCCGAAGCATCGGCCAGGATCAGGCGGTAGCCGCCGATCGAGCGGGCGAAATAATTGTAGATCATGACGGCGGGAATAGCTGCAACCAGACCGATAGCCGTTGCCAGCAGCGCTTCAGCGATGCCCGGCGCGACGATCGCAAGGTTTGTCGTCTGCGCCTTGCTGATGCCGATGAACGAATTCATGATGCCCCAGACAGTCCCGAAAAGACCGACGAACGGCGAGATCGAGCCGATCGTCGCGAGAATACCGGTACCGCTGGCAATCCGCTTGCCGGCACCCGCCTCGATACGGGAGAGCTGCGATGCCACGCGCTCCTTGACCCCTTGCGTCGAGACAATGTCGAGTACCGCCTCTGATTTCGACAGTTCGTCATTGGCGGCCGAGATCATCTCCGCAGCCGGCCCTTTTTTCACCGTCAGCGCCTCACGCATGTCCCGCAGCACAACGGCATCGGACAAGGCCCTTACTGCGCGCCGTGCATTCCGCTTGGCGGCAGCAAGTTCGAAGGACTTGACGAGCAGAATGGCCCAGGTTGCGACCGATGCCAGAGCCAATGCCGTCATGACAGCTTTGACGACCATGTCGGCGGCCATAAACATGCCGAACGGCGACAGATCGTGCGGCAACACCGGGTTTGGCAACGTTGCCTGCGCGTCAACGGCTGCGGCGTCATTGGCTGGAGCCGACTGCTCGTTCACCGGCGCTGCGGGGGTTCCTTCATTCGTGGGCGTAACCGGCGCTGCGTCAGCTTGCGGCGTCACCTGAGCCGGCTGCTGTGTTTCATTGACGGCCGCAGCCGGGGTTTCCTGCGCGCGAAGCGCTCCGGCATTCGAGAACGCCAGCAGCACGGCCGCCAGCATCATCCATTTCGGCATTGCACGGTTCGGCATGACCTATCCTACCTCGTCATCGCCCGCCAATCCTTGGGAGGATAAGACGGCGGGAACACGTAAACACATCATTTGACGCCCGGCGCCGAACGCGCCTGCATCAATCGCGGCTTCATATGACATACTATGGCGGAAAGACAAGTATTTGTGGAGTGCTTTAATCAAGAATAAATGATCATTCGAGAATTCCACTTTTCTCGCGCATGCCGGACGGATTTGAACAGGTCAGTCATTCATCCCCCGCGCATCGAACAGGCCGGTGCGCCAATCATAGGTCCGGTGTTGCGCCCAGGGACGTTGCAATTGTTCCTGCGCAAAAACGACCCGCATCCCGGCATGGCCGGCCACGCCGTCCACTGTGCGGTTCTCGACGCCATAAATCTCGACTGCGCCGGTGCGGCGCAAACTCTGGCCGCTGAGCAACACCGCACCCGACCGGCAGTTACGAAAACGCAGCATGACCGGCGTCACAATGATATCGGCCTCTTCGCAGGCGACACCGATGAAACGCGCATCATCGACAGTGACGATGCGCCAACCGTGCTGCGCCGTTGCCGCGCACCATTGCGTTGGGGCGCAAGCGAAACGGTCAGGCGCTGCCTCAGCCAAAAGCCTGCGGATGACAATACGCGCCGCGTCCTTATCGATGGGCGGCTTTGATTTTCGTGCCTCCGGGGCTTCTTCGACGTCTGATCCTGCTTCAACGGCATCCCTGATCACCAGTTCAGGCCGTTGCTGTGGCTTTTGATGCTCCTGCAGGCGTAAAGCGCGCTGCCACTGGGAAAACACGAAATCGGGCGGCTTTGCCCTGTTGCTCGCAGCCTCCGCCTCCTTGATCATGGCAACCAGACGGCCATCCTCGGCGACCACCATATCCGGTCGCGCAACAGCGCTCATCGATGCCGCCATGAGGCCGGCTGCGATGACAACGAGACCAGAAGCCGCCAGCCATGTCCGGAACAGGCAGGCCAGGACACCACCGGCGGCGATCAGCGTGAAGGCGTGATCAGGAATGCGGCCCGTTGTCACTTCCCCGTCCCATGAGGAGACCATGCGCGCGATGGAGATCATCCAGTCGAGCCCCTGCCCCATGACCAGCAACGGGTAACGGTCGAGACCAAGGGGCATCAACAGCATGGCCAACAGACCGAAGGGCATGACGAAAATACTGATGATCGGCATGGCCAGAATGTTGCCGATCAAACCATAGGTGGCCAGCCGGTGGAAATGGCCGGCGGAGTAAATCATCGTCGACAGGCCGCCGATCAGCGAACTGAGCAGCAGACCGGCAAAGAAACCGCCAGCGGCCTTCAAAGGACCAATCGCGCGGCTTGTTGGAAGAATATCGCGGCTAGGCCGGTCCCGCCAATGCGCATAGCCCGCGACCAGAGCCAGCGTTGCAGCAAAGGACATCTGAAAACCCGGCCCCGTCACGGCAGACGGTGTGACGATCAGGATAATCAAAGCCGACAAAGCCACATTGCGCAGGCTGATCGACGGCCGGTCGAAGAAAACGGCAATAAGCATGATGGAGATCATGATCCAGGACCGGACCGCCGAAACGGCGCCTCCCGAGATCAGGATGTATGCGAATACCATAATGAGTGCGCCGGCAGCGGCGAATTTCTTGATCGGAAAACGGTGTGCCAGCCCAGGAACAAGGCTGAGCAGCGTGCGTGCACCGACCAGGAAGGTTCCGGCGGCCAGAACCATGTTCAGGCCGGAGATCGCCAGCACATGCGCAAGCCCTGCCTCGCGCAGCGCCTCGATCGTCGGCCGGCCGATAGCGCGTTCTTCGGCGGTAACCAACGCGGCCGCTATGGCCCCGGCGTCGCCTCCGATGGTGCCGCGAATACGCGCGCCAATCGCCTCGCGCCAGCGGGCGATTGTTTCCCCCATTTCAGCACGCCAAGCGGCAACCCTGCTTCTGGCTACGTCTTCCACGGCTGATACCGCCTGCGGTTTTCCGTAGAAATAGCCGACAGCACCGATACCCCTGAAATAGCTGTCGAAGGCAAAATCATTGAGACCGGGAAGCGCGGCCCCTGATGGCGGCGATAACCGCGCCCTGCCCTCGATACCCTCACCAATCCCCACAGGCGTTTCGCGGCTGCGGGATAACAGCGTGACCTTGGCTGGCGGGCGCTTCAATTCCGGCTCCGAGGTCCGGCTGACTGCGACAGTATATCGCCAGTAGCCCCGATCCGTGGTTTCCCGCGCTGTGACGGTGCCAATAACCCGTGTGGTGACTGGTGTGTCAAGCACCACCGTATCAAGGCGCGCCGTCTCCAACGCAGCAAGCCCCATGCCTGCAGTCGATAAAGCGACAATCAGCATGCCCGTGGGCAATAGGCCTGAACGGTACCGAAGTGCGAAAGCCGCCATGCCGAAAACGCAGATCAGCAGTGCAAGTTTGAGATGGCCCGGCGTATAAGGGAGCCAAAACCAGACAAGCGCGCCTAGCCCCAGAAAGACCGGAACAAACAAAAAGGAATGCCCGAAGGCCTGTTCCTCTGCCACAGCCTTTTGGAAAGCGGCATACCAGCGGATGGTTCGTAGCCGCTTGAATGCCGCTGAGCGGCCCGTAAGGTAACCTGACCAAGCCCGGTTTTCCAGTTCTTTCCCCACAGCGACGGGGATATGCGGAGCACTCGCAAGGACGCGGTTAAACGCATCGTCAGACCGCGCGCGTGACGCCACTCCTGGCTGCTGCCCCTCTTTCATGGATGTTGTTCCAACCGTCCACGCCCGGCTGCATTCTGCAACCTGAAAGAACGGAATGCAACCGACGAGATTGATGCACAAAAAAGATGCAAAACCATTCTGCACCTGGAAGCTTGGTCAGTTTGCGGACAATTATGTCATTGGACATATGGCTCGAACGTGTAATTATTGCGTCGCCATATGCCTATTTTTGCATCGCACAATTTGCCTTTCGTTCAACTTGGCAGCCGTGATTAAATCGGATAGCACATGGTCGGCGTTAATATCTGCGGCATAATTGTGTGCCAATTTGCTGCAAACGGAGGATCCCCCATGACAGGAAAAAGCGCAGTCGTAACCGTGGACAACAAAACGGTGGAATTGCCGGTACGATCAGGGTCGATCGGTCCGGATGTGGTCGATATCGGTACGCTCTACAAGCAGACCGGCCAGTTCACCTACGATCCCGGCTTCACATCGACCGCATCATGCGAATCCAAGATCACCTATATCGATGGCGATCAGGGTATCCTCTTGCATCGCGGTTATCCGATTGAACAGCTCGCAGAGCACGGCGACTTTCTTGAAGTCTGCTACCTGCTGCTCTACGGCGAACTGCCGACGGCAGCGCAGAAAAAGGACTTCGACTATCGCGTCACGCACCACACGATGGTGCACGAGCAGATGTCGCGCTTCTTCACCGGTTTCCGCCGTGATGCCCACCCGATGGCTGTTATGTGCGGCTGTGTCGGCGCACTGTCGGCCTTCTATCACGACTCGACCGACATCACCGATCCGCACCAGCGCATGGTTGCAAGCCTGCGCATGATCGCCAAGATGCCGACGCTCGCAGCCATGGCCTACAAATACCATATCGGCCAGCCCTTCGTTTATCCGAAGAATGACCTCGATTACGCATCGAACTTCCTGCGCATGTGCTTTGCCGTTCCTTGCGAGGAATATACGGTCAATCCGGTGCTTTCGCGCGCCATGGACCGCATCTTCATCCTGCATGCAGATCATGAGCAGAACGCCTCGACCTCGACCGTTCGCCTCGCCGGCTCGTCGGGTGCCAACCCGTTCGCCTGTATCGCTGCGGGCATTGCCTGCCTTTGGGGTCCGGCTCACGGCGGCGCCAACGAAGCAGCCCTCAACATGCTGTCGGAAATCGGCTCGGTCGATCGCATTCCGGAATTCGTCGCCCGCGCCAAGGACAAGAACGATCCGTTCCGCCTGATGGGCTTTGGCCACCGCGTTTACAAGAACTACGACCCGCGCGCCAAGATCATGCAGAAGACGACGCATGAAGTGCTGGCCGAACTCGGCCACAAGGACGATCCGCTGCTCGAAGTCGCGATGGAACTGGAGCGCATCGCGCTGACCGACAGCTACTTCATCGAGAAGAAGCTCTATCCGAACATCGACTTCTATTCCGGCATCACGCTGAAGGCGCTCGGCTTCCCCACGACCATGTTCACAGTGCTCTTCGCACTCGCCCGTACGGTCGGCTGGATCGCACAGTGGAATGAAATGATCGAGGATCCGGAACAGCGCATCGGCCGTCCGCGCCAGCTCTACATCGGCGAACCGGAACGCGATTACGTCCCGGTTTCCAAGCGCTAAGCTGCGGAAATAACGATTGAAAAAGCCCGGTCAGAAATGACCGGGCTTTTTTGCATTGAGAACATCGAGAACGACACCAGCGGCTGCCTCGCCAGGCGGTTGCTCTGTCGCCATGCGTTGCCAGACGGTGTTGTATCCCGCGAGCATGGCTTGGCGTTCCGGCGTGTCGCCTGTCAGGCGCTCCATCCAACGCGAAAGCGCACCGGCCCGAATGGCTTCGTTCAAATATTCCGGCACGATGGGGTAATCTGCCACCAGATTGGGAATGGCCGCCGTCCAGATCTTGATGCGCTTGTGCATCAGGCGAATGATCCAGTCGGCCTTGTAGGTCGATACGACCGGGATCCCGGCCAGCGCAAGCTCCAGGATCACCGTACCCGAAGCTGCAACCGCAGCATCGGCTTCAGCGAAAGCCTGCCATTTGGCGGCGGCTCCGACCGTGATGTCCGGCTGGACCGGCCAGGACGCCGTTATCTGGCGCACGAGGCTTTCTTGGCGCGGAACTGTGGGGAGCAGGAACCGCATATCTGGATGCCGGGTGCGCAATTCCTCGGCTGTCTCGCCAAACGCCGGCAGGAGGCGGCTGATTTCGCTGCCCCGAGACCCCGGCAGAAGCAGGCATGTCTTTGCCTCCGGGCTGCCACGCTTCTCCGCCTGCCGCGTCCGCACGGCAAGCACATTGACGTCGCTAGCCAGCCGGTGTCCGACATAGGTCGTCGGCGGTCCGCCAAGGCGCTGCATGACGTCTGGTTCGAATGGCAGCACCGCCAGCACGTGATCGACATAGGGCCGCATGTTGACAGCCCGCTCCGGCTTCCACGCCCAGACACTTGGGCAAACATAATTGACAATAGGCAGACCGGGCATGGATTTGCGAACGATCCGCGCGACACGATGCGTAAAATCCGGGCTATCGATGATGACGAGAATATCGGGTTTGGCGGCAATGATCGCCCTGGCCGTCTGGCGAATCCGCAGGATCAGTTTCGGCAGCCGGGCGAGAACCTGGGAAATCCCCATGATCGACAGCTCGGAATAGTCGAACAGCGACCTTAATCCCTCTGCCTCAAGTCCCTCACCACCAACGCCCACCAGGGAGAGCTCGCCCTTCACCAGCGGCCGCAGCGCCTTGACGAGATCAGCGCCAAGCAGATCGCCGGACACTTCTCCAGCAATAACCGCAAGTTTGAGCTTGTTTTCGCTCATTGCCCACCTCGCAAGAGGGCGCGGTCCACACCAGTGACGAAAAGGCCGGTTTCATTGGCAAGCGCAATCATTTCTTCCCGATCAAGGACCAGCGCCCGGCCCGCTTCGACGGCAATACCAGCGAGTCCGGCGGCCTGTGCGCCCTTGATTGTCGATGGCCCGACAGAGGGAAGGTCGGCGCGCAAATCCTGCTGCGGCTTGCAAAGCTTGACCAGCACACCACGGCGGCGGCTGGAAATGCGTCCGTCGGCTTTCAACCGCGCCACCCGTTCCAGCATCGCGTCTGTGCCCTCCGGCCCCTCAAGCGCCACGACGCGCCCGCCAACGGCAACAGCGCCCTGCCCGACGTCGAGATGGCCGAGCGCGATGGCTGCGGCTTCCGCAATCTCGATATCCACCTGATCCTCGACACCTGGCGCGCGGGCGCTCAACGTGCCGACTTCGGCCAGAAGTTCCGGCACAATCTCCTGCACGCCGATAACCCGGGCGCCATTGGTCTCGATCAGTTCGATCGCCATTTTCAAAACGGCATCGTCGCCACCGGATAAAAGCGTGCGCAGAACACTCGGTATTTTCACGAGGCTTTTCAGCGTCGGCTTGATATCGCGCCAATCCGGCCGGCGGTGCACAGCGCCCGACATGACCACACGGCCAATGCCGGCATCGCGAAAGGTGCCGCTGATAGCCTTGAAATTGCCGATCCCGAGCGTCGTGTGATCGAAGGACGACCAGTCCCGGTCCGACTCGTTGGCAAGTGCGATGATGAAAGGGTTTTCGCCGTGGGTCCGTGCGGCTTCAGCGACATGCAGCGGCAGCAAGCCGCTACCGGCGATGATTGCCAGCCGGTCTTTGATCTCTGGCCGGCTGTGCATGCTCATTTGCCTCAGCCCTTGCTGCCCCGTGTCGGAGACGACAGCGCCCGATCGCTCTCGGCTGCAATAAAATCGAGAATCTCAAGCGCCGGCGGGCAATCCGCATAGTCAGCGCGAATTGCAGCCGCATTGGCGCGAATCGATTCCGGGCCTTCGAAAATCTGCTTGTAGGCACGGCGCACGGCGTGAATGACCGGCTTCTCGATGCCGGAACGGCTCATACCGACAACATTCAGACCGCCAAGCAGGCCGGGATTGCCATTGAGCATGCCATAAGGAATGACATCGTAGGCAACGGCCGAAAGCCCGCCGATGAAGGCATGGCGGCCGATACGGGTAAACTGATGCACCGCCGAGCCGCCGCCGAGAATGGCGCGGTCACCGACAGTGACGTGCCCGGCGAGCATGACATTGTTGGACAGGATGATGTTGTTGCCGAGACGGCAATCGTGGGCAACGTGAGAATAGGCAAGGAACAGATTGTTGTCGCCAACGATGGTGGCGCCGCCATATTCGACGGTGCCGGTGTTCATTGTCACGCCTTCGCGAATGGTGCAATTCTCACCAATCAGCAATGTCGTATCGACGGCGCTGTGATGCACGCTCTGCGAATCGCCGCCGATCACCGCCGACGGGAAAATCTTAGAACCTTTGCCGACCGTCGTGCGCCCGAGAACGACGACGTGGCTGATCAGTTCGACATTCTCTGCGAGCGTCACCTTCGGGCCAACGTGACAGAACGGTCCGACAACAACATTGTCACCGATCACCGCTCCGTCTTCGATGACCGAGAGCGGATGAATCTTCGCAGTGGAGGCAATCATGTTCAGGCGTCTTCCTTGCTGATAATCATCGCGCCGATATCAGCTTCTGCGACAAGTTGCCCGTCAACTTTTGCATCACAATGAAATTTCCAGATATTGCCGCGCTGCTTCTGCTTGACGACATGGAACTCGACGCGGTCCCCCGGAATGACCGGCTTGCGGAAACGCGCGTTGTCGATGGTCATGAAATAGACGAGGTTGCTGCCCTCGCCATTCTTGCGTGCGCAGATCGCGCCGGCAGTTTGCGCCATACCTTCGATCAGCAGAACGCCCGGCATGATCGGCTGCTCCGGAAAATGCCCGGTAAAGTGCGGCTCGTTTGCGGTGACGTTCTTGATGCCGATCGCCGAATTGTCGCCATCAATCTCGATGATCTTGTCGACCAGCAGGAACGGATAACGGTGCGGAAGAAGCTTCAAGATTTCCTTGATGTCAGCCGTACCAAGAACGGTGGTTGCAGCTTCACTCATCTTTGCCTCCTGATTTTTTTTGCCTGTTGTGCGCCCGTGCCGTTATCTCTGCAATTTCACGCAGGAAATCACGCATCGGACGCGCTGGAATGCCACCATAGCGCTCTCCGGCCGGGACATCCGATGCGACACCGCTCATGGCGCCGATCTGAGCCCTGTCACCGATGGTGATATGTCCATTGATCGCGGCAGCGCCGCCGATCAAAACGCCGTCGCCAATGCGCGTGCTGCCAGCAATACCGACCTGTGCGGCGATGCCGCAATGACGGCCAACGCGAACATTGTGGCCGAGCTGGACGAGATTATCGATCTTGGTGCCCTCGCCGACCACCGTATCGTCCATCGCGCCACGGTCGATCGTCGTATTGGCGCCAATCTCAACCCTGTCTTGCAGGATGACGCGGCCAATCTGGACGATTTTGATCATGCCCCCCTTTGGTCCCGGCGCGTTGCCGAAACCGTCCTGGCCGATCCGGGCGCCGGGATGAATGATAACCTCGTTGCCGACAAGCGAATACATCACGCTTGCCCCAGCCGAAATCGTGCAGTCCCGGCCGATACGGACGCCTGGTCCGATAACGGCGCCGGCAGCGATCCGCGTGCCTGTGCCGATATGCGCACCAGCGCCAACGACGGCGGTCGCCTCGATATCGACATTGTCTTCGATCTGCGCAGTCGGATCGACAAAAGCAGCGGGAGATATTCCGCCCAGCCCCAACAGGTTCTGTTCAGGCCGCACGGCCTGCGGATGCAGAATTGCACCGGCAACCGCAAAAGCGGTGTGAGGGTGTCGTGTCAGGAGAACCGGAATATGCGGCGGGACAATTGCGGCTATCGTAGCATCGCAGATGATAGCGCCGGCTTTTGATGTTTCAAACTCGTCGCGAAAGCGTCGCTGCAGCATGTAGCAGACATCGGACTCACCGGCCCGATAGGTCGGCGCTACAGACCGGACAAACCGGTCGCCCAACTCGGGCGACTGTAGCACCGCACCGATCTGATCCGCCAGATCGCTCAGGCGGATCCCATCATGTGGTGGGAAGAACCAATTGTTTTCCATGGCCAACACTCCAGAACAGTTTTGGCAGGCAGTTCTGGACTGCAAGGATCAGAAGGACGACGAAATACCGAACTTGAGGTTCTGTACGCGGTCGAAATCTTCCTTGGCGATCGGGAACGCATAGTCGACGCGCAACGGACCAAAGGGCGATGCCCAGATCAGACCCAGACCGACAGATGCACGCAGCGAACTGTTGGTACCCTTGATCTGATCGTCAGCCGTCGTATCGACTTCGTTGCCATACAGTGTACCTGCATCTGCAAAGATTGCGCCGCGGAAACCGGCATCACGCGACACGAATGGCAGCGGGAACGTGGCTTCGGCAGAAGCTGTGAAGTAGGTCGTGCCGCCGATGGAGTCGCCGTACTTGCCGCTACGTGGGCCGATGCCGTTACGCTCGAAACCACGAATATCGTTCTGGCCCAACTGGAATTGGTCGAAGACTTCCATCTTGCCACCGGTGTTGAACACGTGGCCCGCGCTACCAGCAAGCGATGCGATGATATCGGCATCGTCGTTCACGGTATAGTACCACTTGGCCTTACCGGTCAGCTTGTAGAAATCGGAAGTACCACCAAGACCGGCATATTCCTGCGTTGCCGAAGCGAGAATGCCTTCGTGCGGCAAGTTCGCGTCATCAAGCGAATTATAGGTCAGCGTCTGCGAGATCGACGAACGTGTCCAAGGCGAGCCTCTGACCACACGGTCATACGGGCTCGACAGATCGGCTGTATCGCCGCTGTAGTCCATCTGCGTCAGGTTGTAACGGAATGTCGTCGATACACGCTCGGTGATCGGCGCCGTTACACGCAGGCTGAAGCCCTCGTCTTCATAGCTATAGTTGTCGTCATCATAGTCGTTTTCGTTCTTGAAGATATCGAAGCCAGCGGCCAAGCGATAACCAAGGAAATAGGGCTCGGTGAACGAAACGTTATAGGTACGGCTGTCTTCGCCACGGCCTGCAGCAAGACGGATGTACTGGCCACGGCCAAGGAAGTTCTTTTCCTCGATCGAAGCTTCCAGCAGGAAGCCGCCGCCGCTACCGGCCGAATAGCCGGCACCGATACCGAACGAACCGGTCGACTGGTCCTGCACATCAACGATGACGACGACGCGATCGGAAGCGCTACCAGGCTGGGTCGAGATATTGACGGTGGAGAAGTAACCAAGTGCATCCAGGCGGCGCTTGGCCGTCGTGATCATTTCCTGGTTGAACGCATCGCCTTCACTCATGTCGAATTCGCGACGGATAACGTAATCACGCGTGCGCGTGTTGCCACGGATTTCGATGCGCTCGATATAGGCGCGCTCGCCCTGGTCAACAAGATAGTCAACAGCGATCGTACGGTTGCCAAAATCGCGGTTACCACGTGGCGTTACGCGAGCAAACGGATAGCCCTGCGATGCAACGCGCTTGGAAATCGCGGAAATGCTGTCCTGAACGTCCTTTGCCTTGTAGATTTTCCCTTCCGAGGTCCGTACGAGCCCCTTCAGTTCTTCGGCATTGACGCCCTCAACGGTCGATTCAACATTAACCGTTCCGAAGTCGTAGCGCTCGCCTTCTTCGACAGTGATCGTTACCGTGTATTCGTTGGTGGCTTCATCCAGCACCGCATCCGAGGACACGACACGGAAATCGGCATAACCGCGGTTGTAATAGAACTGGCGCAGCAGCTCTTCGTCAGCGCGCAGCTTGTCGGCGTTATAAACGTCCTTGCGGTTCAGGAAGGAGAAGATTCCCGATTCCTTCGTCGAGATCACAGCCTCAAGACGGCCGTTGCTATAGGCATTGTTGCCGACAAAATTGATCGCAGTGATCTTGGTGCGATCGCCTTCATTGATAACAAAAGCCAGATTGACGCGGCCTTCCGCGATCGGAACCACCTGCGTTGTCACAGTCACATCTTCGCGGCCGATTCCAGCATAGGCATCCTTGATGGCCTGAATATCGGATTCGGCAGTCGCCTCGCTGTACGGACCGAGCGAACGCGTGCGAACGACCGCCTGCAGCTTGTCGTCCTTGATCTTGCGGTTACCGTTGAAGACAACCTGGTTGACCAGCTGGTTCTCGCTCACGGTGACGACGAGCGTGCCACCGGAGACATTGATGCTAACATCAGAGAAATAGCCTGTGGAATAAAGACGCTTTACGGAAGAATCGATGTCGCCATTGCTGAAGCTTTTGCCGGGAACGATCGTGATGTTTGCACGGACCGTCTCAGGGCTGACGCGGGTAGCGCCGCGCACTTCGACACGGTTGATCGTTGCAGCTTCAGCGACAGTCGCACTTGCAAGCGTTACGATGCCAGAGCCTGTTGCGACCATACTTGCAGACAGCGCAACCGCCGACACCGCGTTCAAAAATCTTGAACCAGCTTTCATAAATCTTACCTTCTTCCAAATGCCCCGCAGCGAACTCGTACCGACTCCGGTCAGGTTGCCGTTTTAACCGCTTTTCCTATACAAGCAAGCCAGCTCGTTAATTTCTGTTTACTTCAATTGAAACCGTGTCCTAACGGCCACTACACAATTGCTTTATCGTAAACAAACCCTTTCAACCAACCCGTTGAAGTCTAAACGAAGCCGGTTCACTCTCCTGCGCCTGCATGTCCGCCGCAGGCCTGTAATATCAGCCTAAAAGCGAACTTATGTCGTTCCATGTGGCAAACACCATCAGCATCAACACCATGGCAAAACCGATCCGGAAAGCGACATCCTGTGTACGCGGCCCCACCGGTTTGCCCCGAAGGGCCTCAACCGCATAAAACATCAGATGCCCGCCATCAAGTACGGGAACCGGCATTAGGTTAAGAAGTCCAATGGAAACTGACAGAACCGCCGCCAGCTGTAAAACGGCGGCGATACCGATCGTCGCCATCTGGCCGGAGGCCTGGGCAACCCGGATCGGACCACCCAGCTGATCCGCTTTCATACGGCCGGTCACGAGATTGGCAAGATAATTGAACGTACCGGTGACGATATGCCAGCTTTCGACGGCACCCTGCCCCACGGCCTCGAGCGGACCAAACGTTTCCAGACGGAAATTGCCGGTTTCCTGATTCGTCACGATACCGATAATGCCGAGTTCCATCTTGTTGCCGAACTGATCCGTGATTTCGGTGCGCTCAGGCACCATAGGCAGATCCAGCAATTCGCCCTTGCGCTTGATCTGGATGGTGATCGGCGTTTCCGGACGGATACTGACATACCGACGCACATCATCGAAGGTGGTGACGTGCGCACCGTCGATGGCCACAAGCAGATCGCCCGGCAATACACCTGCCTTGGCGGCGGCACTGTTTTCCTTGACCTCGGCAACGACCGGATCCGCAACCGGCTTGCCATAGACCGTAAACAGCACGGCGAAGATAGCGATCGCGAGGATGAAATTGGCAATAGGCCCGGCAGCCACCGTGGCCGCCCGCTTCCAGACCTTTGCGCCCAGGAAGGTCCGGTCACGATCCTCGGCCGAATATTGTTCAAGCCGGCTGTAATCAGGAACGCTCGCAGCATCCTCGTCGCCGAAGAATTTCACATAGCCACCGAGCGGGACGGCGCAGAACTTCCAGCGTGTTCCATGCTTGTCGGTATAACCGAACAATTCCGGGCCAAAGCCGACTGAAAAGGCGAGGATGCGGATGCCGGACCAGCGGCCGACGAGATAGTGTCCCATCTCATGCACGAAGACGAGCAGCGTCAGCACCAGCAGGAACGGCACGATGTAGCCGGCAATCAGTTGAAGCGTATCGGCCAGGTAAGCCATAAGGTCCTCGATCAGCTATGCGGGCGTTTTACGGCGCCAAAAGGATTGCCCCCAGGGGCACATTCTGTCCACCGGTGGACATGACTTGCACCAAAGCAATCAAAAGCGCGGCAAAACAGGCAAAAACAAGTCCATCGACGCGGTCCATAACGCCGCCATGCCCGGGAATGAGCTTGCTCGAATCCTTCACTCCGAACCGGCGCTTGATGTAGGATTCGAACAGATCGCCGATCTGGCTGGACACCGAGAGCGCCAGCGCCAGAAGCGGAATACGCACATCGTTCAGTGGAAAATAACTCATGAACACTGCGACGCCGGCGATTACCCCACAGATGGTACCGCCGATTGCGCCAGACCATGTTTTTCCGGGCGAGATGCGCGGTGCGAGCTTCGGCCCGCCGATCGCCCTGCCGGTGAAATAGGCTAGGATATCGGTTGCCCAGACCACGGCGAAGATGAAGATCATGGCGATCAGCCCGATATCGCTCTCGCCACGTATGGCCGAGAGCGAAATGCCCGTCAGGCCGGCATAGACGATACCACCCGGCAGCCACCAGGTGCCGCCCCGCAAAAACACCCAGAGGGCTGCGACGGCCGCAAACCCGGCCAGCACGAGCAGAGTGACATGAGCGCCATCAAACAGAATGAGCCCGGAAATCACCGCCTGTGACAACCAGCCGAAAGCGTTGCCCTGGAAATCACGTTCGGCAAGCCGGGTGATCGTCGACCATTCATAATAGACAAGCACTGCAATCGCCACGGCGAGAAGCTCGAACACGGTTCCACCGGCCCAGGTCGCACCGAGGGTGACTATGGCAAGAATGATACCGGAGATGATGCGCAGTCGCAGTTCGCTCTGCATCAGGAACCAACCGCAAGCGTCGGCTGCGACAGACCACCAAACCGGCGCTCCCGTCCGGCATAGGTTTTCAGCGCATTGAGGAAGACTTCGCGGTTGAAGTCTGGCCAAAGCTCGGGAACAAACAACAATTCGGAATAGGCGGCCTGCCAGAGCAGGAAATTGGACAGCCGCTCCTCGCCACTGGTACGCAGGACAAGATCAGGGTCAGGAATGCCGGCCGTATCGAGCTTGCTGGCTATGCGCTCCGGCGTGATCTGATCGGCCGTCAATCGCCCCTGGGCGACATCAACCGCCAAAGCCTGCACGGCGCGGGTCATTTCATCGCGGGAGCCGTAGTTGAAGGCGATAACCAGTGTGATACCCGTATTGTTGCGCGTCGTATCCTCTGCCTCCAGAAGCAGAGGCAGGATATCGCCGCGGAGATTGTTCCTGTCGCCGATCACCCGGATGCGAACATTCTGCTTATGCAGGTCCGCCAGGTCGCGCCGGATGAAGGCTTTGAGCAGCCCCATCAAATCGGAGACTTCCGCCTCAGGCCTGCTCCAGTTTTCCGATGAAAAAGCAAAGAGCGTCAGGTAACGGATGCCGGCCTCGCCCGCAGTACGAACGGCCTCACGCACCGATTCAACGCCCTTGCGATGCCCCATCGTTCGCGGCAGCCCGCGCGAATTGGCCCAGCGTCCGTTGCCATCCATGATGATGGCAACGTGCGTGGGAACATTTCTAAGCAATGGGTTTGACATCGGTGACCCGAAAAACAGAGACTCGGAAAAAGACAGACTAGACCTGCATGATTTCCTTTTCCTTATCGCCGAGCAAGCGGTCGATGTCGGAAATCATCTCATCTGTCATTTTCTGGACCTTTTCGGACTGGCTGCGGCTGACATCCTGACCGATATCGCCATCCTTTTCGGCTTTTTTCAGACTATCCATACCATCGCGGCGCACGTTGCGCACGGCGACCTTGGCTTTTTCGCTATAGTCATGCGCAACCTTTACCAGCGACTTGCGGCGCTCTTCGTTCAGTTCCGGCAGCGGAATGCGCAGGTTCTGGCCATCAACGATCGGGTTGAGGCCGAGATTCGATTCCCGGATGGCGCGATCGACAGCATTGACCATCGACTTGTCCCAGATGGAAACACCGAGCATACGGGCTTCCGGAACCGTAATATTGGCAACCTGGTTCAGCGGCACGCGTGAACCATAGGCTTCCACCATGACCGGATCGAGCACGTTGGCCGATGCGCGTCCCGTGCGCAGCGATGCGATATCGCTCTTGAACGCGGTGATGGCGCCATCCATGCGGCGCTTCAGGTCACTCAGGTCAATACCTTCACTCATGGATCAAACTCCCGTTTTATCGCGACAGTCTTACGACCGCCCTTTAACTGCTCAATTGTCTGTAACGATGGTCGCCCGGCCGCCGCCGGTCAAGATTTCCGCAAACCCGCCCTTCTCGTGGATCGAGAAGACGATGATCGGGATGCTGTTTTCGCGCGCCAGCGCCACGGCTGCAACGTCCATGACCGCGAGCCCCTTTTGCAGGACTTCGCTGTGTGTCAGGCGATCGAAGCGGGTGGCCGTCGGATCCTTCTTCGGATCGGCGGTGTAAATGCCGTCAACCTGCGTGCCCTTGAAGATCGCTTCTGCACCCATTTCCGCAGCGCGCAGTGCGGCTGCCGAATCGGTGGTGAAGAAGGGATTGCCGGTGCCGCCTGCAAAGATCACCACACGTCCCTGAGACAGGTGAAACAGCGTGGCGCGCTGCGAGAAGCTTTCACAGATTTCCGGCATGGCGATAGCCGATAGAACAACAGTATCGACGTCGAGTTTGCGCAGGGAGGTCGCCAGCGCCAGCGCGTTGATGATGGTCGCCAGCATGCCCATGTGATCGCCGGTCACCCGATCGCCGCCCTTGGAGGCAACCGCAACACCGCGAAAGATGTTCCCGCCGCCGACGACGACCCCGACTTCGACGCCCATGGCGCGAGCTTCGGCAATGTCGGAGGCAATCCGGTCAGCGACCGCGACATCAATCCCGAACCCCTGGTTGCCCATCAGCGCTTCGCCCGAGGCCTTCAACAGCACACGTTTGTAGAGAGGTTCGGCCGGCATCGTCACTCCTGTCCAAGAAGGCACATATGCAAGATATGTGCTTAAACTGATCTGTTCATCCCTGCGCGGCCGATATCATCCGGATATTCCCCGAAGGAGCCTGCGCCAATGTGATGATGATGCCGGATACACGAAGGGCACCGCGTTGTCACGCGATGCCCTTTTGTTTTCCCAATCAGGATGAAGAAATCAGCCCTTGGCGACAGCCGCAACTTCGGCTGCGAAGTCGGATTCTTCCTTTTCGACGCCTTCGCCGAGAAGCAGGCGGGCCATGCCGACAACTTCGATCGGGGCACCAACGGTCTTTTCAGCTTCCTTGACGGCAGCTTCGACGGTCAGGTCGGGGTTCATGACGAAAGCCTGCGACAGAAGTGCGACTTCTTCGAAGAACTTGCGCATGCGACCTTCGACCATCTTTTCGATGATCGCTTCCGGCTTGCCGGATTCGCGGGCCTGCTCGATGAAGATGTTGCGTTCGCGTTCTGCAACAGAAGCGTCAACTTCCGTCGAACGGATGGCCAGTGGGTTGGTCGCTGCAATGTGCATGGCAACCTGGCGACCGATGGCGTTCAGGGCATCCTTGTCGCCGGTCGACTTCAGCGCGACGAGAACGCCGAGCTTGCCGAGGCCGTCAGCAACGGAATTGTGGATGTAGGTGGCAACAACACCGTCTTCGACCGACAGCAGGGCCGAACGGCGCAGAGCCATGTTCTCGCCGATCGTTGCGATCGCGTCGGTGATGCTCTCAGCGACCGACTTGCCGGTTGCCGGATAGGTCGTTGCGCTGATGGTTTCGACGGTACCGTCCGTGCCGACTGCAACAGCTGCAACGCCACGAACCAGATCCTGGAAGGCATCGTTACGAGCAACGAAGTCGGTTTCGGAGTTCAGCTCGATAACAACAGCCTTGGTGCCGCTGCTGGCGATGCCGACGAGGCCTTCAGCTGCTGCGCGGCCCGACTTCTTGTCGGCCTTGGCGATGCCCTTGGCGCGCAGCCAGTCGATCGCGGCTTCCATGTCGCCATTGGTTTCGCCGAGGGCCTTCTTGCAATCCATCATGCCTGCGCCGGTCTTTTCGCGCAGTTCCTTCACCATTGCTGCAGTAATAGTGCTCATCTTTTTTGCCTCTTCGTTTTGTTCGGCTGGTGCGCTGCCAGAAAGCCGGCGCGATACCAGGAGGATGTGGCAGGGCATGACCCCTGAATGTGACATCGTGATGAAAGGGTCCATCACGGTGGTAGGCATCGTGACAACCAGTGCCTCATGGGCCGGTTCGATGCAAAAGAACAAGGCCGTTCACTTTTTCAGTCGTAAACGGCCTCGTCCTGATCTTGTCTAAAGGAGCGGCGGTGTTATCCGCCGTCCCGCCTTATCAGGCTTCAGCGGCTTCTTCGAGAGCCGGCTCAAGCGGCAGATCGGAAGAGGCGCCGAGGTCGCGGCCCGACGAGCTCTGCTGACGGGCGATGCCGTCGAGGGCTGCACGCGAGATCAGATCGCAATAGAGCGAGATCGCACGCGAAGCGTCGTCGTTGCCGGGGATCGGGAAGTCGATACGGTCCGGGTCGCAGTTCGAATCGATGATCGCAACAACCGGGATGCCGAGACGCTTTGCTTCGTCGATAGCAATCGATTCCTTGTTGGTGTCGATGATGAACATCAGGTCCGGAACGCCGCCCATATCGCGGATACCGCCCAGTGCGCGGTTCAGCTTTTCGCGTTCGCGCTCAAGGTTCAGGCGTTCCTTCTTGGAATAGCCCGAGCCTTCCGAAGCGAGGATTTCGTCGAGCTTGCGCAGGCGCTGGATCGAGTTCGAAATCGTCTTCCAGTTGGTCATCATGCCGCCGAGCCAGCGGGCATTGACGTAGTACTGGGCCGAACGCTTGGCAGCGTCGGCGATGATTTCGGATGCCTGGCGCTTGGTGCCGACGAACAGAACGCGGCCACCCTTGGCAACCGTGTCGCTGACAACCTGCAGCGCGCGCGACAGCAACGGAACGGTCTGTGCGAGGTCGATGATGTGAACGTTCGAACGATCGCCGAAGATGTACGGCTTCATTTTCGGGTTCCAGCGGTGAGTCTGGTGACCGAAGTGAACGCCAGCTTCCAGAAGCTGACGCATGCTAAAATCAGGCAATGCCATGCCTTTTCTCCTTTTCCGGTTGAACCTCCGCAAGGCAAACAGCACTTTCTTCGAAAGCGCCACCGGGTGGAACTGCCCGGATTTCTCCCGGACGGTCCCAAACCTTACGTGTGGAATGCGGTGCCCTTACCCCTTGGCGCCCGATAAATCAAGGGCAAACGAAGAAAATAGCAGCAGCGGGCGGCCGTTCTGACCTACTTGCACTTTTCCTGCTTGAAGATTTCCAGATCGGCGAGCTTGCCCGACAGGACGAAATCGCCGTAATCCATGGTCAGGTCACGGGTGATACCGTTTTCATAGAGTTTGAACTCCATGCGGTAGATCGGCAGCGCGTCACCGGTCGCGTTGTCGTTGAAATAGGAAATGGTCACCGGCCAATAGGGCTTTCCCGCCACGGCCACTGCCTTATCAGCGTCGGCATCACCAGCCGTTGCCTTCTGCGGCTTGCCGATCATGGTGGTGGTGATCAGCGTCTTGTCGCCAGCATCGGAGCCGTCGAAGATACGCGATTCAAACAGCGTCTCGCCCTTCTTTGCCCGGTCGATGACATCGAGCATGTGCTCAGTCGGAAACAGGCCCTGGGCAAGATCGACCTTACGCTTGTCGGGCGAGGTCAGGTCGACGGTCAGCCCTTGCTTGGCCTCATGGGCAGAGCCGCGCACTTCCTTGTCGAGCTTCTCGTCGGTGAACGAGCGCGTCAAGAAGCGGAAGTTTCCGTTTTTCAGGTCCTCGTAAGTGGTCGTCTGCTGGTCCGTCAGCTTGACCTCTTCACCCGTATCCACCTTGGTGACAAACCGGAAACTGACGGTATAGCCCTCGCAGGCCGAGCCATTGAATTCATAGACCATGCGGCCGTACATTCCGGAAATTCCGGAGCGCTCCGATGCGTCCTTGAGTTCCAGATCGTAGACAGCGCGGTGAGGCACCAGGATGTTGGCTGACGCAGCGGAAGCGCCGCCGACCGTCATACCCGATAAACACGCCCATGCCAGGATGGCAGAGGCAAAGCTTGAACGAAACATCCGTTTCCTCCTGTTGGATTCGCTGCCGATGCTATAAGAACACATCAGGCAAAAGCGAGGCATCAATGTTCAAGATGCAGTATTTTACCACTTCATGAAACATGCTGTGCATGCAGCATTTGACGGCAAAACACAACAATGACCGGAGTTATCCATGTCTGCAGAGATTGAAGCACGCATCAAGGAACTGGGAATCACATTGCCGCAGGCGGCAGCACCCGCCGCCAACTATGTTCCCTTCGTCATCAGTGGATCGCACCTTTATATCTCCGGCCAGCTACCGATGGAAAATGATAAGGTCGCGATCACCGGTCACCTCGGCGACGACGTCGATGTTGCCACCGGCCAGCGCGCTGCCGAACTCTGTGCCATCAATATTCTTGCTCAAGCAAAAGCAGCCTTGGGCGGCGATCTCTCGCGCATTCGCCGCATCGTCAAGCTCAACGGTTTCATCGCCTCCAAGCCGACCTTCATCGAGCAGCACCTGGTCATGAATGGCGCCTCTAACCTGATCGCCAAGGTTCTGGGCGACGCCGGTATCCACGCGCGCGCCGCTGTCGGCATGGCCTCCCTGCCCTTCAACGCCGCCGTCGAAATCGACGCCGTGATCGAAATCGCCTGAGCGGAAGAGTATTCATGAAAGACCTGTCCTGGCTGACGGCGCAACCGGTCGCTCATCGCGGCTATCACGACATGAACCACGCCATCTGGGAAAACACGCTTTCAGCGTTTTCCCGCGCAGCGGAAAATGGCTTCGCCATCGAATGCGACCTGCAATACACCGCCGACAGCGTGCCGGTGGTTTTCCACGATGACGACATGCAGCGACTGTGCGGCATCAAGGGCGACATCCGGGAAAAGACCGCCGGCGAACTGGGCCTGATCGCCATCGGCGGCACGACCGACAAGATCCCGACACTCGGGCAGCTTCTGAGACTGGTCAAGGGCCGGGTTCCGATCGTGCTTGAGCTGAAGGGACGCCTCGGCGACGACGAAGGTTTTGTTGATGCGGTGCTGGAGGCTCTTGAAAGCTACGAGGGACCCATTGCCCTGATGAGCTTCGATCATTGGCTGCTCAAGGACCTCAAGGCGCAGGACCCGCCCTACCCGATCGGCCTGACGGCGGGTGGCAACCAGTCGGAGCAATTCCTCGTTCACGAGGAAGCGATGCAGCTCGGGCTTGATTTCATTTCCTATTTCTATGGGGATTTGCCAAACTCGTTCATCACCAAGCAACGTTCGCTTGGCCGTGCGATTTTGACTTGGACCGTGCGCGATCAGGCGGGCGTCGATCACACCTACAGCCACGCCGACCAGATGACATTCGAAGGGTTTGACCCGCGTGAAAGGCTTACCGCTTAAAGAATGACCGGCGACGTTAAAATCCGTGTCGAGACGTCCTTTCAGGATATTTCGAAGGAAAGCTGGGACGGACTGTCAGGGGCCGCCAAGGGGCAATACGGCGGCCTCTACAATCCGTTCATTTCGCATGCCTATCTGTCTTCGCTTGAGGAATCAGGCTCAGCGACGGCCGATACCGGTTGGCTCGGCCAGCATCTGCTGATGGAAGATGGCAAAGGCAGGTTTTCCGGCGCATTGATCTGCTACCTGAAAAACCATAGCCAGGGCGAATATGTTTTCGATCACGGCTGGGCCGACGCCTTGGAACGGGCGGGCGGGCGCTATTATCCAAAACTGCAATGCTCGGTTCCGTTCACTCCCGCCACCGGACCGCGGCTGCTGACCGCTGTGACAGCCGATCCCGCCCGTGTTCGTGTTTCACTCGCGGCCGGTCTTCAGGAACTCGCCCGCCGTCACAATGTGTCCTCTGCGCATGTGACGTTCCTGCCGGAAGACGAAATTCCCACATTCGAACAGGCCGGGTTCCTGCACCGGACCGACCAGCAGTTTCATTTCCTCAATGCGGGCTATTCATCCCACAACGACTTTCTCGAAACGCTGGCATCGCGCAAACGCAAGGCACTGAAGAAGGAACGCCGCTCGGCGCTTGAAGGCGGCATCAGCATCGACTGGCTGACTGGCAAGGACTTGACCGAAAACGTCTGGGATCAGTTTTTTGCCTTTTATATGGACACTGGCAGCCGCAAATGGGGCCGGCCCTATCTGACGCGCAAATTCTATTCGCTGATCAGTGAACGCATGGCTGACGACATCCTGCTTGTCATGGCCAAGCGCAACGGCAAGTACATCGCCGGCGCCATCAATTTCATCGGCAGCGATGCGCTTTATGGCCGTCACTGGGGCGCCATGGAAGATCATCCCTTCCTGCATTTCGAGGTCTGCTACCATCAGGCCATCGATTTCGCCATCGCCAAGGGATTGAAGCGCGTCGAAGCCGGTGCCCAGGGCGAGCACAAGCTGGCACGCGGCTATCTGCCGGCAACCACCCATTCGGCGCATTTCATCGCCCATCCCGGATTGAAGCGCGCCGTTGCCGATTACCTTGAACGCGAACGGCAGGAGGTGGAGCAGATGAGCGATATCCTGGCCGAACACAGTCCGTTCCGCAAAGGCGAACGGCAAGAGACCGACGACTGATTGAGTTTTTGAGGAGAAATGCAGATGCCCAACGCCGCCTATGACACCAACAACATCTTCGCCAAAATCCTGCGTGGCGAAATTCCGGCCCACAAGGTTTATGAGGATGCCAATGTCCTTGCCTTCATGGATGTCATGCCACAGGCACAGGGCCATGTCCTGGTCGTCCCGAAGGCCGCTTCGCGCAACATTCTCGATGCCGATCCGGCAACGCTTGGCGCTCTCATCGCGACCGTCCAGAAAGTGGCGATAGCCGCAGAGGAAGCCTTCGAAGCGGACGGCGTGACGATCATGCAGTTCAACGAAGCGCCGGCTGGACAATCGGTCTTCCACCTGCACTTCCATGTCATCCCCCGCCACGAGGGCGTGCCGTTGCGGCCGCATTCCGGCAAGATGGAAGATGGGGCCGTGCTTGCGGCGAATGCCGAGAAAATCAGGGACGCCCTCTGACGGCAGCGCTCAGACGGTCTGCGGCTCACTAATCTTGTGATAGGCGTTGCTTAACCTACGCATTGTCATACCTGACAGCGCGTAGGCCATCGCAAACACGCCGACGCCGCCGATCATATCGATCAGATGATGGCCGCCTTGCACGAGAATGGCCACCGCCATGAAAGCGTTAAGGCAGAAGATCACCGGCATTAAAATCAGATGACGCGGCACGAAACAGACGGACATGCATGCCATGACGGTATGAAATGATGGAAAACCGATCAAACCAAGGACGTTCTTCGGAGAGAGATAATCTACCCCATCACGGCTCAAGGCCAGCAACGCATCACCATAGGCCGGAGTGACAGCGATTGGGAATGCCTCCAGCACCGACTGTGGCAGAACATGAAAGCTCTTGGCACCAAAATTGGGAAACAGCGCCCAGATCACGATCGCCAAAAGCGCACCGATGACCCCGGTCAACAAAAAGCGATGCAACGCCTGCGCCTGCCCCATGAAGCCCAAAACCAGGATAATGACCAAAAGCTGTGGCAGGGACGTGAAATAGACCTGATACAGGAAAGTCCCGAACCAGGGGTAATGCGATATCCAGGTCAGCAATGACGGCCAGTGGTATCCCATTGCCGCATCGACCTGCATCAGAAAATCATCGATGGGCGCGAAGGTATTGGGAAGGAACATATAATTGAAAACCGAGCCGATGATGGTGAACAGCACAAACAGTCCGGCTGCGACCAGAGCCAGTGCCAGGCGGCCTTCATTCCGAACGACGCGATAATATTGTCCCGCCGCAACCAGAAACAGTCCAATCCCAATCACGCTGACATAGCCAACAATATCGACGGGTATGTTCTTGAAATAGAGCAAGACGGCATCCAATGCAGCCAGCACCAAAATAATTCGGACGACGAACCATTCTCCCGGCAAAAAACGCACCTGCTGCTCCCTGTGAAATCAGGCAACACATACGCCATGGGATTTAAGATTCGCCTAAGCCGATTGTCGTGAGAACCCTTATCAGAACCCGAGCGCATAGAGCCCGATGGCCAGCACAGCGATGGCCGTGGCGATGCCAACGGCCGGTTTTTGGCGGCCAATAAAGAAAGCAGTTACACCGGCAGCTATCGATCCAAGCCTGAGCCAGAGCGGCGAATGCTCGAGGACTCCGGTCGGATAGAGAATGAGTTTGGCGATGACGGCCGCCACCAAGGCCGTTGCGACCGCCCTCACCCAATTGAGGACTTCGGAATCGTCCCGTAGCCGGTTGCCGGCGAGAACGCCGAGCCAGCGCCAGAGGTCGGTCGCCAACCATCCGGCAATTGCGATAAACACATAGGGCCACCAGCCTTCAAACACTGCCATGCCGGCCCTCCCCGCGCTTGCGCCATTGGCGCTCGGTCAGCCAAGCCAATGTTCCGCCACCAACGCCCGCCAGTAGGATATCGAACTCGGGCGCCAGCCAGTAGAAGAACGGCCCGGCCACAAGACCGCTGATCAAGGCCAAATAGATCACCGGATGACGGGCGGAACTCCAGATTGATGCCAAGAAATAGACCGGCGTCAGGAAAAACAGGCAACCGGCGACAATCGGCGGAAACTCCGTGACGTACTGATAAACTGCGGCCACCAGAAGCATATTGGCTACAACAAGCGTGATGCCGAAGCCCGCGAAGAACGTAACCCGATGTTCGCGGGGCACTGTTCGCACGCGCTCCATCGCAAACACCCAGGCGGTGATCGCCACGAAATGCGACAGGAACAGCAGGAGCCAGGTGGGGGTTTTTCCAGTGCGGATTTCAGGAACAAGCGCCGCGACCATCGGCATCAGACGGATAGAGGACAACGTAACGGCGATAAAGGCGGCGAGCAGATTGGCGCCGCTCAGCATCGAACTGACGAGGATGACCTTGGCTGGCAGCGCCCAGACGGCACCGACCATGAACACGGTCTGCTCGACAGGAATACCGGCCTGGGCAGTAAACGCACAGAAGCCGACGAAGGACAGCATCAACATCAGTGCTGGCAGGCTGAAAATGCCCCGCATGCCAGCCAAGAACCATGTCCGCCCGGAGCCGATCGCCTGGCCGTCATCCATCAAAACATCCGCCTGTTCGCCGCCACAAAAAAACGGTGCCGGACGATCAGGTCCGGCACCGTATCTCAATCTGGAATGCGTTATTTCTTGCGCGGCACCTTCGGAACCGTGCTGCCCTTGCGCGGCGGCTCGGCTGCCTTGGCGCTCACCGCTTCGTCAGCCTTGGCGGCTTTCGCTGCCTTCTTCGGCTTGGGAGACGCATCCGGTTCAGCGCCAACGCTTTCCAGCTCCTTTGGCTTTGCAGTCTTTGGCGCCTTCTTAACCGGGGTAACAACCTCAGCCTTCGGCTTGATCCGTGCCGTCTCCGGCACATAATCGAGCAGCAGGCCCTTGGCGCCATCCGGCTTGATGCCGACCCTCACCTTGACGACGCCACCCTTCTTCAGCTTGCCGAAGAGGATTTCATCGGCCAGCGGCTTCTTGATGTGTTCCTGGATGACGCGCGCCAGCGGCCGCGCACCCATCTTTTCATCATAGCCCTTGTCCGACAGCCAGGCGATGGCTTCCGGCTGCAGGTCGAAGGTGACGTTGCGTTCGGCCAGCTGGGTTTCCAGCTGCATGACGAACTTCTGCACCACCTGGTGGATCACCAGTGTCGGCAGCGAAGCAAACGGAATGACCGCATCGAGACGGTTGCGGAATTCCGGCGTGAACAGCCGGTTCAGCGCCTCCACATCGTCGCCTTCGCGCTTGGCAGAGCCGAAGCCGAATGCAGCCTTTGCCATTTCGGACGCACCCGCATTGGTCGTCATGATCAGGATGACGTTGCGGAAGTCGATCTTTTTGCCGTTATGGTCGGTCAGCGAGCCGTGATCCATGACCTGCAACAGAATGTTGAACAGATCCGGATGCGCCTTCTCGATTTCGTCGAGCAGCAGAACCGAATGCGGGTGCTGATCGATGCTGTCGGTCAGAAGGCCGCCCTGGTCGAAGCCGACATAGCCGGGAGGTGCCCCAAGCAGACGCGAGACCGTGTGGCGCTCCATATATTCCGACATGTCGAAACGGATGAGCTCCACACCCAGCGACGCCGCCAGCTGCTTTGCGACTTCGGTCTTGCCGACGCCGGTCGGGCCGGAGAAGACATAGGAGCCGATCGGCTTGTTCGGTTCACGCAGACCCGCACGAGCGAGCTTGATCGCCGATGCCAGCGCCTCGATTGCCAGATCCTGGCCATAGACGACCGACCGCAGTTCCTTTTCCAGATTGGCGAGAACAGCCTCGTCATCCTTAGAAACGGATTTCGGTGGAATGCGGGCCATCGTTGCGATCGTCGCTTCGATTTCCTTTTCCGTGATCAGCTTGCGCCGCTTGCTGACGGGCAGCAGCATCTGGGCCGCACCGGTCTCGTCGATCACGTCGATCGCTTTGTCCGGCAGCTTGCGGTCATTGATGTAGCGGGCCGAGAGCTCAACAGCCGACTTGATCGCCTCGTTCGAGTATTTCAGCTTGTGATAATCCTCGAAATACGGCTTCAGGCCCTTCATGATTTCGATGGCATCGTCGATCGTCGGTTCGCTGACGTCGATCTTCTGGAACCGGCGCACGAGCGCACGGTCCTTTTCGAAGAACTGACGGTATTCCTTGTAGGTGGTCGAACCGATGCAGCGGATCGCGCCCGAAGACAAAGCCGGCTTCAAAAGGTTGGACGCATCCATGGCGCCGCCGGACGTTGCCCCCGCACCGATGACGGTGTGGATCTCGTCGATGAACAGCACGGCGCCCGGATATTCCTCGAGTTCCTTGACCACCTGCTTCAAGCGCTCTTCGAAGTCACCGCGATAGCGGGTACCAGCGAGCAGCGTGCCCATATCGAGCGAGAAGATCGTCGCGTCCTGCAACGCTTCGGGAACCTTCTTTTCGACGATGCGCTTGGCCAGACCTTCGGCGATCGCCGTCTTGCCGACGCCGGGATCGCCCACGTATAGCGGATTGTTCTTGGAACGGCGGCACAGGATCTGGATCGTCCGGTTGACCTCGGCGTGACGGCCGATCAGCGGATCGATCTTGCCGACCTTGGCCTTCTCGTTGAGATTGACGCAATAGGCCGTCAGCGCATCCTGCGGCTTCTTCGGGCCGTTTTCGTCCTGTTCGCGCGATGCCTTCTGTTCGGATTCCGGCTCGTCGGCGCCACGCGGAGGACGCGCCTCGGATGCGCCAGGACGCTTGCCGATACCGTGCGAGATGAAATTGACGGCGTCGTAACGCGTCATTTCCTGCTCCTGCAGGAAATATGCGGCATGGCTCTCGCGTTCGGCAAAGATAGCGACAAGCACATTGGCGCCTGTTACTTCCTCGCGCCCCGATGACTGGACATGGATGACCGCACGCTGGATGACGCGCTGGAAACCCGCTGTCGGCTTGGAATCCTCATCATACCCCGTCACCAGGTTGCCGAGTTCATTATCGACATAGTCGGAAACTGTCTTGCGCAGGGCGTCGAGATTGACGTTGCACGCGCCCATGACAGCCGCCGCATCAGCATCGTCGATCAATGCCAACAGGAGGTGCTCCAGGGTCGCATATTCGTGATGGCGCTCATTGGCCAGCGTCAGGGCCTGGTGCAGGGCTTTTTCAAGGCTTGTTGAAAATGTTGGCACGTCAGTTCCTCATTTCTTTTCCATGACGCATTGCAGCGGATGCTGATGCTCGCGGGCAAAATCCATCACCTGCGTCACTTTGGTTTCGGCAACTTCGTAGGTGAAAACACCACACTCACCCACGCCGTGATTGTGAACATGCAGCATGATCAGAGTTGCCGCTTCGCGATCCTTCTGAAAAAAACGCTCCAGAATGTGGATCACGAATTCCATCGGCGTATAGTCGTCGTTCAAAAGCAGGACACGATATAGGCTCGGCTTCTTGGTCTTCGGCTGTGTCCGGGTAATGACGGACGTGCCACGGCCGGCTTTGCCCCCATCCCCGTCGCTGTCTGTTTGCATCCGGACCGGCATGGCGATCATTCTACTTCATTCCCTTGTCCAGCCGCAAATGCTTGGGAGGAATTTGCGGCCTGTTCGTGACACATAATCTAGTGGTTCTTTTTCAGATTTTAAGGCTGTTCGTCTGCACTGCAATCACATTTGCGTCGTCAAGCACAAGATTGATCAACTTTCTTCAGGCCGCCTATCGCCAATCTGCCAGATAGACAACAAAAAACCGGCTGCGGAGGGCGCAGCCGGTTGTTCATCATTTAAGGTATTGAATTTGAGTTAAGCGGCGACCGCAGTCTTGGCAGCTGCCGTTGCCTTGGCAACCGGCGCTTCGTAGGGCTTGTAGGCGTCCTTGGCCAGATCAGCGTACATTTCACCGATCTTGGTGGCTTCGGCGACGTAGCCTTCATAAGCGGTCTTCACGTAGCTCGTCTGCAGCTCGAAAGCGGCTTCGACGCTCTTGACGGTGCTGATCTTCTCGATGTGGGAAACGCTGTCTTCAAAGGCCTTCTTGGAGTAGTCGGCAGCCTCGGTGGCAATCGCCTGAAAAGCCTTCGTCAGCGACGCATAGCTCTTCAACAACGTATCCAAGTTCTCTTTGCTTTTCTTATTTGCATCTTCGAAATTGAACATCAGGCTGCTCCTTTTGTGACGCTCGCAATGGCAATATTTTATGTGCACTGCACAATAAAGTCAATGTATGCGTGCGCCGCAATAAAATCCTTTCATTGCAACAGCTTGATGAAAAATCGCGAAATATCGCGAAATCACGCCAATTCTTCGCAAAAAATAATCAAAAAGTATGATTTTAACAAAAAACCCGGCCTGAGGGTCAGGACCGGGTCGAGTTCAATTGCAACGATAGAGTGCAATCAGAGATCGATATCGAGGATCGCCATCGAGAAGTTGTAGGACAGTTCGCCGTCTTCCTCGTCCCGGAAGATCACGCCCAGAAATTCGTCACCCAGATAAACCTCGGCGGATTCGTCCTTCTTCGGACGCGGCTTGATGACCATGCCTTCATTGAAGGTACGCTTGAAATAGGCTTCGAGTTTTTTGACTTCTTCGGGCTTCAAGTCACTTCTCCATGACGGTTTTGATTTGCGCCGCTTCTGGCACAGAGATTCAATCGGTGTAAACCCCTGGCTGGCAGCCAAGCGGCAAATCGCCGGTTCAAATCTCGAAGGAAACCAGCAACTGATCCATTGAACGGGACGGTTCCGAGCAACCGGCTTCACCGACGACACGCGCCGGAACGCCGGCAACCGTGGTCTTGGAGGGAACCTCCTTGAGCACGACGGAACCCGCGGCAACCCTGGAGCAATTGCCGATGTGGATATTGCCGAGAATTTTTGCGCCAGCGCCGATCAGCACGCCATTGCCGATCTTTGGATGGCGGTCGCTGCCCTCTTTGCCGGTACCGCCGAGCGTCACACCGTGTAGAATGGAGACGTTGTCGCCGATAACGGCAGTTTCGCCGACCACAAGCCCGGTGGCGTGATCAAGGAAGATGCCCTTGCCAATCCGCGCCGCAGGGTTGATGTCGGTTTGGAAGACGGACGAAGAACGGCTCTGGAGATAGAGCGCGAAATCCCGGCGCCCACGATTCATCAGCCAATGGGCCAGACGGTGGGTCTGGATGGCATGGAAGCCCTTGAAATAGAGGATGGCTTCCAGAAACCGCGTGCAGGCCGGATCCCGATCATAAACGGCCTGGATATCGACCCGCAGGATGGTGCCCCATTCCGGCCAGTCCTCAAGCATCTCGGAAAACGTCTGGCGCAGGAGATTGGCTTGCAGATCGGGATGGTCGAGCCGCTCGCAGATCCGGTAGATGACACTGTCTTCCAGCGAACGCTGGTTAATGATGGTGGAATAGAGAAAAGCCGCAAGCAGCGGATCCTGCTGGGCAGCAAGCCGCGCCTCTTCCTGCAGACTATCCCAGATCGGGTCCATGATCTTCACGGTTTCGGTCGGGCGTATGTCAGTCCTGGCGACCATCGCCACTCTCCTTCGTAGTCCGTCTGTCCATCAGGTATAGGCCAAATCGCATTGGATATAAATGGCCGCGCGTAAATAGACGCTCAAAACGCTGGGCGGGCGTTACGCTTGCCCGACCTTTGCCCAAAACTCAAGCGCGGCCTTCTTGAAGACCCTGTCGCCCACGGCAAGCATATGATCGCGGCCCGGAATATCCAGCGCAATGGCATCGGGAATGAGAGCGGCCAGCTCCTGCGGCGAGCCGGCAATGTCATCCTTGGTCCCGACGGCGATCAGAACCGGCACATCGATGCGCCCCATATCCTCGACGGAGAGCAGGTCGCGCGATGTCGAAATACAGGCGGCGAGCGCCTTGCGATCGCTTTTCGTCTGGTCGGCAAAGGCGCGAAACATCCGGCCACGTTCATGGGTGACCACATCGAGAGAAGACGCATTCAGCGCATCGGCGATCGGATCCCAATCACCGACGCCGGTCACCATGCCGATACCCAAACCACCGAGAACAAGGGACCGCACGCGGTTCGGATGCGCCAGCGTCAGGAACGTCGAGATGCGGGCGCCCATCGAATAGCCCATCACATGGGCCTCGGCGATGCCGAGATGATCGAGCAGCGCCACGGCATCGCCCGCCATCGCTGGCGGGTGGTAGACCGCCGGATCGTGCGGCTTGTCGCTGGCACCATGGCCACGATTGTCGAGCGCGATGACCCGGTATCCGGCATCGCCCAGCGTCTTCAGCCAACCCGGATAGACCCAGTTCACATTGGCGCCGGAGGCAAATCCATGGATCAGCAAGATCGGATCGCCGGATGGATCGCCCTCATCGAAATAGGCGATAGACAGACCATCATGGGTGAAGGTCGAAAAGGCGGGCGGGTTCAGATCCATGGCATGCGTCCTGTTTTGAGCGAACCTATGACAGCGGCAGCGCCGGGAAAACCCCGGCACACCAAAAAACCCGCAGGCGCGGCATCTTTGCCGCTACACTTTTGACGCAAAGCTTTCTATGGTGCGGCCAAATTCGACTATTCTTCTATACGACGGAGCATGACATGGCCGGGCACGGTATTCCCCACTTTCAAAACGATGGCGGCCACGCGGTCATCGAGATCGGCGTCAAGGAATTCATGTGCACGGGTGCGTCTGTGCCCTTCGATCATCCGCACATCTATATCGACATGGGCGACGACAACGAAAAAGTCTGCTCCTACTGCTCGACGCTGTATCGCTACAACGCCAAGCTCCATGCGGACCAGACGGTCCCGGACGGCTGCACGTTCAATGCAAAGGCGGCCTGAGCGGCAAACGCTCCCCGCATGAACAGCCACCAGCCCGTCGTGATTGCCGGCGCCGGCATAGCCGGTCTGACGGCTGCCCTCAGTCTTGCCCACAGGGGCATTGCCTCTGAGATCTTCGAACGGACGGCCGTCCTCAGCGAGGCGGGCGCCGGGCTGCAGCTATCTCCCAATGCAACGCGAATCCTGACGAAGCTCGGGCTTCTTCCGCAAATGGAAAAGGTGTGGAGCGAACCGCAGGCAATCACCCTCGTCAGCGGTGTATCGCTGCGGACGATCGCTTCCGTCCCATCCGGCCAGTTCGCGCGCAATCGCTGGAAATCGCCTTATGGCGTTCTACACAGGGC
Source organism: Rhizobium sp. Root1334 (assembly GCF_001426665.1). GTDB lineage: Bacteria > Pseudomonadota > Alphaproteobacteria > Rhizobiales > Rhizobiaceae > Pararhizobium. The sequence goes on from NZ_LMEY01000012.1 coordinate 489,872, forward strand.
CGACCTGCAGCAGGCGTTGCTTGACGCGGTAACGGCTAATCCCCTGTGCACCCTTCATCTCGGCACGGCAATCGACGATACCGCGCAACACGGAATCGCACGGATGACAGGCATCCAACCGCGCCTTGTGGTTGGAGCAGATGGCGTCTGGTCAAAAGTCAGGAAAACCTTAGAAGGAACTGGAAAGGCAGTCTTTTCCGGAAATGTCGCCTGGCGTTTTACGCTCGGTGAGGCCGAGGCGCCGGCATTTTTCGACGCGACCAAAGTCACCGCATTTCTCGGCATCGGCTCGCATCTTGTCGTTTATCCCTTGCAGCGCGCGCGCAGTTTCAACGTGGTGGCGATTACCAGCGGCACCAATCCCGGAGAAACATGGGACAGCACCCTGCCCCCAGAAACAAGCCGGCAGCGGTTGCTGGGAGCCTTTTCCGGCTGGCACCCTCAGATTGCCGATTTGTTGCGGCACGCGGTCGAGCCGGTCATCTGGCCACTCTACGAAGTGACTGCCGGTGCCTGGTATCGCGGCGACGAGGTTGCCCTGATCGGTGACGCAGCCCATGCGATGATGCCGTTTGCCGCGCAGGGCGCCGCGATGGCGATCGAGGATGCCTTCGAGCTTGCATCATTCGTGGCCGGCGGAAAGCCACTTGCCGCCTTTGCCGACCACCGCAAAAGCCGCGTGGCACGTGTCCGCTCCCGCGGCGCCTTCAACCGTTTTGCCTATCACGCCCGCGGCCCCATACGGCTCGGGCGTGATCTTGTCCTGTCGTTGCGGCGGCCGGAAAGTCTGGCCGCCGATTTCGACTGGCTCTATGGATACGAGCCAAAAGACTGACGATCAGACGGCCTTTGCCGCCGCAAATCCCGCTTCGATGTCTTTGCGCAGGTCAACAACATCCTCAAGCCCGATCTGCAGCCGGATGACCGGGCCTTCGCTTGGCGCCTTGCAGACCTTGCGGTCGGACAGGCCGACGTGAACAGCAAGGCTTTCAAAACCACCCCAGGACCAGCCGAGCCCAAAAAGCGACAGCGCATCGAGGAAGGCATGGGCCTTTGGTTTGAATTGTTCCGGGCTACCGGCCTTGAGAACGAAGGAGAAGATGCCGCTGGAGCCGGTAAAATCCCGCTTCCACAGGTCATGGCCAGGAAAGCTCGGCAAGGCCGGATGCAGGACGCGCGCCACGTCGTCACGCTCTTCCAGCCAGCGGGCGATGTTGAGCGTGCTTTCCTGGTGGCGCTCAAGACGGATGCCCATCGTGCGCAGCCCGCGCAGGATCTGGTAGCTGTCATCGGGTGCGCCGCAAATGCCAAGAGCGCCGTGCGCCTCCAGCAATTGCTCCCAATGTGCGGCATTGGCAGACACCGTTCCCATCAGGATATCGGAATGACCGGACGGATACTTCGTCGCGGCATGGATCGATATGTCGACACCATGATCGAGCGGCTTGAAATAAAGCGGCGTCGCCCAGGTGTTATCCATCGTCACCACGCAGCCATGGCGATGGGCGACAGCTGAAATCGCGCGAATATCCTGCATCTCAAAAGTGTTGGAACCCGGTGCTTCTGTGTGAACCAGCTTGGTGTTGGGCTTGATCAGGCTTTCGATGGCAGCGCCAACCATCGGATCGTAATACTCGACGGCGACGCCAAGCCTTTTCAGCATCGTGTCGCAGAAATGCCGGGTCGGGAAATAGACCGAATCGACGATCAACGCATGATCACCGGCCGACAGAAAAGCCAGGAAAGGTATGGTGACGGCAGCCAGGCCAGACGGCACAAGGATCGTGCCCGCCGAACCTTCCAGAGCGTCGATCGCTTCGCACAACGCATCCGTCGTCGGCGTTCCACGCGTGCCATAGGTGTATTTCTGCGACTTGGTTTCCATGGCTTTTGCGTTTGGAAACAAGACAGTAGAGGCGTGCACCACGGGTGGATTGACGAAACCATGAAAGTCGGATGGCGAATTGCCGATATGCGACAGCCGGGTGTTCACGCCGGCGCCGGCGAGAAGATCATTCTTTTCTTTCATGGGAAGGTCCGCTTGTGAAATTTCATGTCCGGACACTCTTCCGCCTCCCAGACGGAAGGGTCAAGGGACTTCCGTCACGGCCCCCTGGCGCAAGCGTGGAAAATTGAATTTCTGGCGGATTTTTGAACAAAAACGTGCATCAAACAGTCAAAAACTGCCTAAACATACGGCGCAATCAACGATTATGCCGGTGCAGCCCGGAAAATCGGCAACGTGTCTTGACCCTGCGCTGTTTTGAGCATGAGATAGACAGTACTCGCGCCAGGAGGGTGGCGGGGGCCGTAGCTTCGCCTACCAAGCGCAGCCGTGGGGATTAAGAACAAAGACAACAGAAAAAGGTTCTAAAATGGCTAAAAGAATTCTGACAGCGCTGATCGGCGCTGCCGTCATGGGGATTGGCGCCCAGGCAGCATCGGCAACGACGCTCAGCGACGTTAAGGCGAAGGGTTTCCTTCAATGCGGCGTCAACACTGGCCTGACCGGCTTCGCCTCCCCGGACGCGTCCGGCAACTGGAGCGGCTTCGACGTCGATTATTGCAAGGCGATTGCTGCCGCCATTTTCGGTGACCCGACCAAGGTCAAGTACACACCGACCTCCGCCAAGGACCGTTTCCCGGCTCTCCAGTCGGGTGAAGTCGATGTTCTGGCCCGTAACACGACCTGGACAATCAACCGCGATACCGCGCTCGGCTTCAACTTCCGCCCGGTCAATTACTATGACGGCCAGGGCTTCATGGTCCGCAAGTCGCTCAACGTGAAGTCGGCGCTTGAACTGTCCGGCGCTGCCGTTTGCGTGCAGACCGGCACGACGACCGAGTTGAACCTTGCCGACTACTTCAAGGCCAACAACCTTCAGTACAACCCGGTTGTTTTCGAAAAGCTCGAAGAAGTGAACGCTGCCTATGACGCAGGCCGTTGCGATGTCTACACGACCGACCAGTCGGGCCTGTATTCGCTGCGTCTGACGCTGGCTGCCCCGGACGATCACATGATTCTCCCGGAAATCATTTCCAAGGAGCCGCTTGGCCCGGCCGTCCGCCAGGGTGACGACCAGTGGTTTGACATTGTCAGCTGGGTTCACTACGCGCTCGTCGGTGCGGAAGACTTCGGCATCACTTCGGCTAACGTCGAGGAAATGAAGAAGTCGACAAACCCGGACATCCAGCGCTTCCTCGGCGTTGAGGCAGATACCAAGATCGGTACCGACCTCGGCCTCGAAAACGATTGGGCCGTGAAGATCATCAAGGCCGTGGGCAACTATGGCGAAGTATTCGACCGCAACATCGGTGCAGGCAGCCCGCTGAAAATCGAACGCGGCCTGAACGCGCTTTGGAGCAAGGGCGGCATCCAGTACGCACCGCCAGTCCGTTAAGACCATTTGACATCGGGAAAGCGGCTCCGGCCGCTTTCCTTCCCAAAAATAAGAATCGCTCGAAACAGGGCGATCAGGGGAATGAAGAGGCTCTATTATGTCGATTGACGCCACGACTCCGTCCGGGAAGGACAAGCCGGCCGGTTCAATTCTGAACGATCCCAAAATCCGCGGCTTTATCTACCAGGCCGTGACATTACTGCTGCTGGTTCTCTTCATCTATTGGGTGACGGCCAACACCATCGAAAACTTGAAACGCGCCAATATCGCATCAGGCTACGGCTTCCTGAACGGACGGGCCGGCTTTGATGTGGGGCAATCGCTGATCGCTTATTCCAGCGATTCGACTTATGGCCGCGCACTCGTCGTCGGTTTTCTCAACACCATTCTCGTTGCTGTTGCAGGTATTATCACCTCCACGATCATCGGTTTTCTGGTCGGTATCGGCCGTCTGTCGAAGAACTGGCTGATTGCCAAGCTGTCGATGGTCTATGTCGAGGTGTTCCGCAACATACCGCCGCTGCTGGTTATCTTCTTCTGGTACTCCGGCGTTCTCGCTGTTCTCCCACAGCCACGGGAATCGCTGGCGCTGCCATTTGACATGTATGTCAACAACCGTGGCTTGGCGTTTCCGCGGCCGGTTTTCGATAGCGGCTCGCAGTACATCCTTCTTGCGCTTGTCATTGCGGTGATCGGCAGCGTCCTGTTTTCGCGCTATGCGAACAAGAAGCAGATGGAAACAGGTCAACGCATGCCGGTGCTGTGGACGGTACTTGGCCTGGTGATCGGCCTGCCGTTGCTGGCCTACTTCGCGGCGGGAATGCCGATTTCCTTCGATGTGCCGGTTGCCGGCAAGTTCAACCTGACCGGCGGGTCCGTCGTCGGGCCTGAATTCCTCTCGCTGTTCCTGGCGCTGTCGTTCTACACGGCCTCGTTCATCGCCGAAATCGTTCGGGCCGGCATTCGTGGCGTCAGCCATGGGCAGTCGGAAGCAGCACACGCGCTTGGTATCCGGCCAGGGCTAACCACTCGCCTCGTCGTCGTTCCGCAGGCCATGCGGATCATCATTCCACCGCTGACCAGCCAGTATCTCAATCTGACGAAAAACTCGTCGCTTGCCATCGCCATCGGCTATTCCGACCTCGTATCGACCGGAGGCACCATCCTCAACCAGACCGGCCAGGCGATCGAAGTCGTCACCATCTGGATTGTCGTCTACCTGACGCTCAGCCTGTCGACATCGTTGCTCATGAACTGGTTCAACGCCAAGATGGCACTGGTGGAGAGATAAGATCATGAACACGCACCAGACCAATTTCGTCCGCACCGCCATGATCGACCAATCGGCGCCACCGGTACTCGACAAAGGCTATATCGCCTGGATCCGCAAAAACCTGCTCGCAACACCGCTGGATGCGGTGATGACGATCATCGCCGTCCTGGCACTTGCCTGGTTTCTGCCGCCCGCCATCAAATGGCTGTTTATCGACGCGTCCTGGACCGGCGGCGGGCGGGGTGTTTGCGCGACCGTCGCCCAAGGCGGCTCGCAGCTGGAGGGCTGGAGTGGCGCATGCTGGGCTTTCGTCACCGCAAAATTCGATGTGTTCATGTTCGGGCGCTATCCGATCGATGAACGCTGGCGCCCCATGTTGGTCGGCGTCTTGTTCGTGACGCTTCTCGTCCCGATCCTGATCCCGAAAATCCCGTATAAGGGACTAAACGCCATCCTGCTGTTTGGTGTCCTTCCGGTCATATCGTTCTTCATCCTGATCGGCGGCGTGCTTGGTCTTCCCTATGTGGAAACTGCGCTTTGGGGTGGCCTGATGGTCACGCTGATCCTGTCCTTCGTCGGTATCGCGGTGTCGTTGCCGCTCGGTATTGTTCTGGCGCTTGGCCGGCGATCGACGATGCCCGTCATCCGCCTGCTCTGCACCACGTTCATCGAGCTCGTCCGCGGTATTCCGCTGATCACCGTGCTGTTCATGGCCAGTGTCATGCTGCCGCTGTTCCTGCCGCAGGGCATGACCTTTGATAAATTCCTGCGCGCACTGATCGGCGTCTCGCTGTTTGCCTCCGCCTATATGGCGGAAGTGGTGCGCGGCGGCCTGCAGGCAATCCCGAAGGGGCAGGCCGAAGGTGCTGATTCGCTGGGCTTGAGCTACTGGCAGAAGATGCGGCTGATCATCCTGCCCCAGGCGCTGAAACTGGTCATTCCGGGTATCGTCAACACGTTCATCGGCCTGTTCAAGGATACATCGCTGGTGTCGATCATCGGTATGTTCGATCTGCTCGGCATCGTCCGCCAGAATTTCTCGGACGCCAACTGGGCATCGCCGGTCACGCCGCTGTCGGGACTTGTTTTTGCCGGATTCGTTTTCTGGCTTTTCTGCTTTGGCATGTCGCGCTATTCAGGGTTCATGGAACGAAGGCTCGACAAGGGTCACAAAAGATAACAATGAGGGAGAATATTATGGCCGCTGAAGCCAAACCGCTAACAATGGAAGTGTCATCCACGGATGTCGCCGTCGAAATCGCCGGCATGAACAAGTGGTATGGGGATTTCCACGTTCTGCGCGACATCAACCTGAAGGTCATGCGCGGCGAGCGCATCGTCGTTGCCGGCCCGTCCGGTTCGGGCAAATCCACGATGATCCGCTGCATCAACCGGCTGGAAGAACACCAGAAGGGCAAGATCGTCGTTGACGGCATCGAGCTGACGAATGACCTGAAGAAGATCGACGAAGTGCGCCGCGAAGTCGGCATGGTGTTCCAGCACTTCAACCTCTTCCCGCATCTGACCATTCTGGAAAACTGCACCCTGGCGCCGATCTGGGTGCGCAAGATGCCGAAGAAGCAGGCGGAAGAAGTCGCCATGCACTTCCTCAAGCGCGTCAAGATCCCTGAGCAGGCCCACAAATATCCGGGCCAGCTGTCCGGCGGTCAGCAGCAGCGTGTGGCAATTGCCCGATCGCTCTGCATGAATCCGCGCGTCATGCTGTTCGATGAGCCGACCTCGGCGCTCGACCCGGAAATGATCAAGGAAGTGCTCGACACCATGGTCGGCCTTGCCGAAGAAGGCATGACGATGATCTGCGTGACGCACGAAATGGGCTTTGCCCGCCAGGTCGCCAACCGCGTGATTTTCATGGACCAGGGCCAGATCGTCGAACAGAACGAGCCGGCGGCATTCTTCGACAACCCGCAGCATGAACGCACCAAGCTGTTCCTCAGCCAGATCCTGCACTGAGGCTGAGTAGTTCCATCGTTGAATCAAAAAGGCCCGCGGCATTCACCGCGGGCCTTTTTTGATTCCAGACTCGTTTGCGGCCATTACTCGACCGTGTATTTCAACGTTCCCAAAGACCAGCGCACGCCGCGGTTTTCGGCATCTCCAGTCCAGGCTGTCTGAAGTCTTGCGATAATTTCGCTCAGAGAATGCCGGGCATCGAGTTCGGCTGTCAGGCCCTGCGCCGATGGGACGGTATCCTTCAAATCCACCGGATCGCTGACAACGATGGCGACCAGCATATTTTCGCCTTGACCGTCAGCCTCGAAATCGAAGCCGTAATAGTCATCCGGTATCGTCAATGTCGAACCGGCCGAAAGCGGCGTGATTTTCTGGGCCATGTCGTTCGGGAAGATTTGCGTCGCCATGCCCTCGCGGTTCACGTCCAGAAGGACGAGGTTGCCGTCATATTGGCTCGTGACAGAAATCTTGAATGGCTGCCCCTTCTTCAGCTTCGAGCCGGTATCGAGCGACACCGTGACGTCGCCGGTATCCGCCTTGCCGACGATATCTCCAATCGCCGTGACGGGATCGGCATCGACATAAGCCGGGACTCCACCAGCCTCGACCTTGGCCTCCTGATAAACCGGCTCGGGCTTGTCGTGACGCTGATCCGCCGCCGCCTGTTCTGTTTTGTATGGCTCCGGCTTGGCGATGCTTACACCGAGGACGTCCGGCACGCTTTCCAGCTGCGGATCGAGATTGTCGCAATCCTCCAGCGTCAAGCAATACTCCTTCGATTTCCGGGTCACGTATTCGAAGAGCTCGGCATTGCTGACAAGGCCGTTGCCATTCGCATCGGATTCTCCCGGTGCGTAGCCGGCTATGTAAGCGGATGTAAAAACACCGTGCCGGTCTTCGATCGGCAACCGGACATCGTCCCAGGCGACCTGATAGGCAGCGGCGGCACTCCACGCGGTCAGGCCACCGGCCGTCAATTGCGTGGGTTTATCGACAACGCCGAGATCGATGCGAAGGCCCCGGGTCGACGGTTGCTTGTCTGCCTTGGCAAACGGGCGCGGCAGGTAGCGCGCACCTTGCAAGCCGGACACCGCCTGCGGCGACAATGACCGCGTTATCGTGCCGGAATGGCAGGCATCGATCACCAGCGTCACCGCCCTGCCCTTCAATTTCTCCAGAACCGCCTCAAGCTCGTCATCGAGAATGACATTCGTCCAGTCGTCGTCGCCGGCCTTGATATCATAGGTCGAAATGGCCTCATCCATTCCGTCTTCCTCATCACCGCCGGTGTCCTTGACCTGCAGGCCATGCCCGGAAAAATAGAGATAGACGCGGTCGCCGGGGGCTGTTCCGGCAACCAGCCATTCGTCCATGGACGACAGCATTGCGTGCCTTGTGGCCTTTTCATCCGTCAGAACCCGGATCGCCTCGGGCTTGAAATTCAACGTGCCCGTCAAAAGCGCCTGAATTGCCTTTACGTCGTTTTTCGGCCCATGCAGAAACATGTCCTGCGGCAAGTTTTCGTAGGTGCCGATGCCGATCACCAGCGCCCGATCTTCCGCCTTTGCCGCTGTGGTTAGCGCGGCCAACGATGCCAGGCACCACAGGCCTGCAGAGACAGTCATGCGGAAACCGGTCATCACAGCCTCTCCCGCGTATAGAGCGGCTGGATGGCCACAGTGGTGTCGGTGCCGTCGATGCGGCTGGTGAGAAGCTGCAAAACCGTGGCCGCATCGATGCTCTTGCTGGCCAGTGCCGCGCCAATCGCATCAACCGGTTCATTGGTGGCGATCACGATCAGATGGTCGGCGCCAAACGGTTCGACAACCTGCAGATTGCTGAGCTTGAACTCAGCACTTGCCGTCCCTTCCGACTGGACGTCCAGCAACTGCACCTGCCCGGTATTGGCAAGATTGAACACCACCATGTTCCTGTACCCTGACGCTGGCGCATCGAAGGAGATCTTGTCGCCACCGGCATAGATGTCCTTTTGCGGGATCAGCGACACCATTCCCGGGTTCTGGCTTGCCATGATTTTCAGAAAATCAAGCAGGATGAACTTGTTGACGACCGCTTGAACCATACTGGCATCGATATGTTCACCAGCAACGTCGCCATTCGGGGTGTAAAAAATACCGCTGGCGGCATCCCAGCGATAGGGCACACCTGTACCGCCGGTATTCTCCAGCACAATATCAGCCTCCTCGACTGACAGCGCCAGCTTGCCATTCCAGCCGGTTTCGCGAACGGTTTTATAGGTCTTTTTTGCCGCTGGTTGGATTGTGGCGGCCACGCTCCGACTTAGTGGCATCACCACCTCATCCTCGGATCGCGGCAGTTGCGGCGTGAAATTCGGCACCTGCAATGCCTCCGACTGGGTCTTCACATTGGCGAAGACATAGTCTTCCAACTCGACGCGGGAAAGGCGGCCGTCGCCATTGCGGTCCGCCGACCCTTCCACCGCGCGGGCAAAGCTCCAGCTTAGGGCACCGCGCGGCTCGCCGTCGATGATGACCTCAGGCGACGGCTGGCTCTCCAGGGAAGCGGCAAGGACCGTCACATTGCGGAACTGCGTCTCTCTTACCTCGGCACCCGACACCGCCTCCTCCGATGGCGGCGGCAATTTGACCGTGACCGCCTGGGCAAGCCGTGTCTTGCCGGAAAACGACCGGCTCATACCGCCGGAATGGCAACTGTCGGAGACAAACAGAACCTGCACGCCCTTGGCCTCGGCTTCCGAAAACCAGGCATTCAGCTCATTGTCGACGATGATTTCATGTTCTGTTTCTTCGGCGCGGCTGCGGTCGAAGCCCGGCAGCTGCAGAAATTCGTCCAGCCCGTCCGCCTCATCACCGGCAACAAGCTCTGGCATTTGCGAACCATGTCCGGCATAGGTGAAGATGATCGTGTCACCCTTGACCGCACCGCCGACGAAGCCGGCCCAGGCGGCGCGAATGTCGTCCTTGCGGGCGGCGGCATCAAAAAACGTCGTCACCTGATCGACGCCTGCCCGTCTTAGCGCACCTTCCACGTCCTTGGCGTCCTTGACGGCGCCATCCAGGCTGACTTCGTAGGGATAGGCATCAATGCCGACGATCAAGGCAAAGGTCTTGGCCGATGCGGCACCGAGCGGCACAACAGAGATCAGCAGAGCAAGAGCCAGCCGGCGCAGCATCATTCAGTTCTCCACATCGACTTCGACACGCCGGTTCATCTGATTGAGGGTTTCCTCATCATAGGCGCTGGCATCATCGGCCTTGAACGGCTCGTCCTCGCCCTTGCCAATCGTGGTCCAGGTGCCTGCGTAGCCTTCTGCAACGAGATAGTGCGCCAGCGCCTCGGCCCGTTGCAGCGACAGCACCCGGTTTGCCTCGGCCGTGCCGATCGGGTCCGTATGACCGATCAGGGTGATTGCTTTCGGCTTGACCGACTTCAGGCATTCCGACAGGTCTTTCGCCGATTCCACTCCTTCCGGCGTGAACTCCGCCGTGCCGAACACGTAGCGCACCGGCGTCGATTTTTTCTTCAGCGACACACCGCGATAGCTGATCTTGCAACCGCCGCGCATGGCAAGCTTGACGGGCTTAGGGGCCGCCAGCCGCATTTCGGTGGCCATATGATCCAGCCGGACGATATAGGACTCATCCGGCGCCATCCACTGCGGCGTCAGCATTTCATTGGCGGCATCCTCCAACGCCAACTGGTAGTAGCGTGCCGCCGTTTCATAATCCCGCCGGTCGCGATTGATATCACCAAGCGCGTCAAACACTTGCCAGGGAGCCGAATTGCTGGTGCGGATCGTCTCTAGTTCGTGCTCGAAATCTGCCAGATTGGCACCTTGCCCGACAGCACCGACGATCCGGTTGAAGGAGGCGAGCGCCGCCACACGGTTGATCATCGCCTTGTGGTCATCTGTGCAGCCGGGCTTTGGCATCCCGGCGATCTGTTTTGCCAGTGCCTCGTTTCCGGCATTGGTGGCATCGGCAATTTGCGCCAAGGCATCGCAGGCCGCAGACGCCGTCCCAGCGAAGAAAAATGCCAGCAGCGATGCCCCTGCCAAAACCTTCAATGTCATCACATGTATTCCCAAGCTATTCCAAATAATTGCAAACTGGCCGGACGGCATTCGGCGTCCGGCCAGTCCGCTATTGCCTGATCTCAAACGTCACCACCTGCAGGCCGCTCGCGCCCTTGTCGTCCTGCGCCTTCTTGGCGAGGTTGATCGCCAGTCCGCGCGTCGGCGGCAGATGCGATTGCGCCACCAGCTGGCGCGCCCGCTCGACCGAGAGTTTCTGGTCGCCCAGCCCTCCTTCGCGGCAATAGGCGATCATGGTTTCGGCCGGTGCCGGTGTGTCGAACGTCAGGTTGCCCGTCCCCGGCTGCGGGATCTGCCGCTTTTCGCCCGTTTGCAGCGTCGTGTTGCCAATCATTTCATCGGGGATGACCTCGACATTGCCGGTCTCCTCGACATAGAGGATCTGCAGTTCGCAGGCCTTGTTCGTGCTCAACTCGAACGACAATTGATCACCGACTTTTGCAGTGGTCGTCGCGACATGCAGCGCCAGTTCGAGCTTGTTGCCACCTGCTGGCTGTTCCTGGCGGTAGGCCGGTATCGCGGCTGCAACCGTCTCAGGCTTGACATAATCCTGCTGCGCCGTCTGACCTGCGACCTCCTGGCTTTGGCTGGTCACCGCCAAATGGACGGTGGTCGTATCGAGCGGCTTCAACTGCATCAGCGGATGCAAAAGCAGCGGAAACTGCTGTTCGACTTCGGCGCGCGGGATGGTGCCACCGGCTTCCAGCGTCGTCACCCAATCGATACCGAGCCGTAACGTATCGACATCCTCCACCCGCCGGATCGCTGCGGAAAGCTCAGCCGGGGTCATGTCGAACTCGGCGGCCAGCGCATCGAAATCGAGCTCGTCCTCATACTTGTCGCCGAAATAGGTGACGAGCTCGGCATTGCCCGGAGCCTGCATGCTTTGGGCGCTGCCGTCCGGCGTCGGCTCGGTTACCCCCAGCTTGACCAGTGCCTCGACGAAGCGCTGCCGGTCCTTGTTATACGCCGCATCAAGCTCTTCCTGCGGCACATACATGTCGAGCAGAATGGCCTGCTGATCCTTGCTGAACAGCGTCGATGTCTGGATATGCTCGCGCAACTGATCACGCTTCGACAGGATACCATTGGCATGGCAATCAAAGCACGAGCGGGCGTTGACGATCTCGACGCCCTTGCCGATCGGCCGCTTGCGGAAGGACACGATCGAGGTCGGACCGATATCCAGCTGCTTGCCTGCCGCCGTCGACAGGTAATAGCCCTGCAGCCCGTTCGGCAGCGAGAAGATCATTTCGCCGCCATCATGTTCGAACGCCGTCAGCCCGCCGTCGAACGGTTCCAGTTCCTTCGGCCCCTGCGGAAAGCGCTTCAGAACCTGACGTCCGACATCGCCGCCGAAATCGTAGGATTTCCAGTAATAGCCGCCGAACGGCATCTCATGACGCTCAAGCATGCGGTTATGATCGGAAACACCGGACGATCCGTCGGCAAACCCCGCACGCAACACCTGGCGGCGGCGGATATTGTCGTCCACGTTGATCTGGAACCGCTGTTCCAGCTCGCGGATATGGGTCGGAAGCTTCATCAGCTGGTTGTAAATCTTCGGCTTGGCCGCATTGGCCATGAACCAGTCGATGCGCATGACCGGCAGGACGGTATCCGTCTCCTTGGTCAGCGCCAGAAGCGACGCATCGCTGCCGGGATCGATACCATAGACATATTGCGAGATCAGGAAATTATAGTCGTCGGCAGTCCATTGCAGGTCGCGCAGATCGACCCGCACCATCAGTCCGTTGGTGCCCTCCACTTCCTGCGGCAAGACCAGTTTCGGACCATAAGACAGCGAATTCAGCAGTTTCTTGAAGCCGCCAGCCAGAACGTCCATGCGCTTCATGAACGTCTTGTCCTCCTCGCAGCCCATCATGCCATTGTACTGGTTGCGGTAGGAGAAATAGCGCATGTATTGCCGGTCGAGATCGTTGACCTTGGAAATATCCTTCAGCCCGGCCTCGATGAAATCGCGATAGGAGAGCATGGGCCGTGTACGCTCAGGCTTGCTTGCCGCCGTCTGCGGCAGGTCGGATTGTTTGAGCGAGTTGATCCAGTCCTCGAGGCTTTTCACCTCTTCGGCGGTCGGACGCTTGCCGAGCGGCATGCGGCCGCTGGTCACCGAGGTGAACAGGCGGGATTTTGCAGCATCGCCCGGAACAACGAAGGCCGCATCGGCCGCAATCGAGCTGAGATCGCCGGCCGGATAGGATCCTTGCGAACTTTCACCCGGACCATGGCAATTGCGGCAATATTTGCCGATGAAGGCATCGGCCTGCGTTGCAAGGCCAGCATTGTCACCGGCGAGCGCAGATGCGGGTGTGCTTTCCTTGCAGACGGCGGTTGCCGATTGCGCCACCGGCTGCGGTGGCTTGACCTCACGGTCGGACAGAAAGGCGTAGATCGCCGTACGATCCTTCTCGGTCAATGCGGAAAGCCCATGGGCGATTTCGCGCATCACCGGATCGGTCAGCGGCGCACCCGACAGCTTTTTACCTTCATCGATCAGCCCGACGGTAAACACGTCCGGCGAGGCAAGGCCTGCCATACGCGTCTTGGAAATGTCCGGGGCAACAGCACCTGTCAGTCCCTTTTCCCCCGTATAGGCGTTTTCCATGTCGAGACCATAGGTCGTGGTGCGCGGCGTGTGGCAATCGCCACAACCGCCGACGTTCTCGACGAGATAGCGGCCCCGCTCCATCTGCGTTTCTTCACGAGACTGATATTCCGGCACATTGAAATGACTGCGCTTCCACAGCGTAATCGTCGTCTGGCGGCTATAGGGAAAAGCGATCTCATGGTCCTGCGACACGGCATCGGATGCAATGAGCGTGTCGATATAGGCCTTGATGTCGAGCACATCCTCCGGCTTCATGCCGCCATAGGCGGTATAGGGCATGACCGGATAAAGATTGTTGCCCTCGCGGTCGATCCCTTGCATCACCGCATTGAGGAACTGGGCATTGCTCCAGCCGCCGATGCCATTGGCATGGGGCGAAATATTCGGCGCGTAGAATTTTCCGATCGCCGTATCCATCTCAAGTCCACCGGACAGGACCTCGGAATTCCTGACAGACCCATGGCAAGCGGCACAACCGGATGCGTTGAACAGATATTTGCCGTTGTCGGTATTGGCCTTGTAGGTCGCATAGGCATCGTCAGAAAAAGCATCGCGGGCCGATACGGCGCTTGGACATTGGGTCAACGCCAGCACGATAGCCCCTATCGCTAGAACATGACGCGACAGGCTGGGACTATGGGTCATTTTACCGGACAATTGATCGAACATGCGCATGGCTTGTTCTCCTTGCTTTCTCAACCGACAAATACGTTATGCCTTATCGGAACTCGAACTGCTCGAACTCGACCCGTCTGGGTCTTTTGCCGAGCTCCGTCAGTCCCTTCTCAATGGTTTTTCGCAGCAATGGCGGCCCGCAGAACCAGAGGTCCGCCCCTGCGGGATCGATCGCAGTCGATGCCGCGAGCTTTGCCGCATCGAGCCGTCCATCGGTTTTGGAATCGTGTAAAGTAAAACTGAAATTCGAAAGTTTTTCCGCCTGCGCCTCAAAGGTGTCGAGGCCGATGGCCTCGCTCCGTTCGCGCACACAATAGACCATGTGAATGTCCTGCCCCTCATCCCCCTTCAGGCTCCCCGCCATCGCCAGGAACGGCGTAACACCAATGCCGCCGGCGAGCCATATCTGTTTCTTGCCGCCGCGGCGATGATTGAAATGACCATAGCCGCCCTCCAGCGTCAGCCGGTCGCCAGCGGCGATGCCCTCGCGCAAGGCCTTGGTATAGTCACCCAGAGGCTTGATCGCAAAGCGGACGACGCCGTCGTCATCCATGCCGGCAATCGTGAAGGGATGCGGCTCACGCAGACCCGGTTTATTGACCCGGAAAAACCCGAACTGGCCGGGCCTGGCGCGCAACGGACGCCGGATTGGGCGGGCCGAAATGATCGTCGCACCCTCGTGACGCGTCACATCGGAGACCTCGTAGGTCCGGGTACGCAGCCAGGGGAAAAGCTGGGTGTAGATGTAGCTCAACGTTCCGATCACGGCGAAAATGTTGAGATAGGTCGCCAGCATGGCCGTGCCGTCATAGGGCCGCTTGATGAACGTCTGATGGAAAGCAACCATAATGAACAGCAGACCGATGAAACGGTGCGTCAAGCGCCAGAAATGATAGGGTATCTCGATCTTCGTCTTCGGGATGATCTTGACGATGCTGAGAACCAGCAGGATCACGAGGGCATAGAAGGCATATTCCCCCGCGGACGCCGCAAGTTTATTCAAAGCGCCAGTCAGCGACAGCCCCTTGAAATCCGGCGTGACGAAATAGTGCACGAGGATCAGGACAAGCACTGTGATACCGACGCGGCGATGGGTCTGGTAGATACGGTCGAGACCACCGAAAAGCCGCTCAACGAAAGGCGGACGGGTGGCCATGAACAGCGCCAGCGCCATGCCGGTAAAGGCCATGGACGATGCCATCAGCGAAAACGTGGTGCCCGCATTGGTGTGACTGACCGCGGGGATGGCCAAAAGCCCCGCAAATCCCATCAATGACCAGACAAGAACAGCACCCGCGCTCACGCAATATCCCTCACCAATCCGCAGCTGCAGAGCCCCGAAGGCAAGACTGGCAAGGCCCTCAAGCTTCGTCAACTGCTATTGTAGAACATACGATTTTGCGGCGGGCTTTATTCGACGGCCCCCAAGCTTCTGTGTTTACATCGGAAATAGGCCCGGCGACATTTCCGGACAAAAAAGCAACTCGCGATTACTGAAACTTTCTCGACGCAAGCATCTCGCGTGCCTTCTGTGCCAGCGGATGCTGGGGATGGCGGCGGATAAAGCGCTCGTAGGCTTCGCGCGTCCCCTTCTTTTCAACGCTGTCATATTCGGCCTGAACGGCAGCCTCGGGATCCGGCGCTGGCGCCATGATGCCACCGGCACCTGCCGGTTTTTGTGCCGCCAGAACCGACCCGCCGAAAAACCCTGCTATTGCCCCAAAAAGAGCAAGGAGCGGCCATTGCCTGCGAAATACGACTAGCATATCAATGCCTCTTCAGTTTTAAGAAAGTTATACGTGCGATTGGTAGCATAGACTGGTTCCGGTTGCTTTTCGAAGCGGCAGTCTTCCAGAAATTTGGTTATTTCAGCTTCATATTCTCCACCGAAAAGGGCAAACATGACGGGTATTAGCAAAACGACAAAAACCATTGCTGCGACAGGCGACCAACTCGTTGATGGGGTAATCTCAACTTATGCCTGGGGTGGCACTTCCGTCACATACGCGTTTCCTACGCTGACCAGCAACTATACGTACACAGACGAAACTTCAAACAATTTCGCCGCCGTTTCGACTGCCCAGAGAGGCGCCGCACTCTTTGCCATGGAGAAGTCCTATGGCTCAGCTGCGAATGACGGTTTTTCGGTGGAAGGCTTCACGAATCTGAATTTCTCCGCTGGCAGCGCCAGCACAGCAACCCTCCGTTTTGCGCAATCGGATACCCCGGACACCGCCTATGCTTACTATCCGGGCACTTACGATGAGGCGGGTGATATCTGGTTTGGCACAGAATATGCTGGTACTTCCGAGGATTATCGTACCCCAACAGCCGGCAACTACGCCTGGCACACCATGATCCACGAACTTGGCCATGCGCTTGGACTTAAACACGGGCATGAGACTGACACTTTCGGTGCACTGCCCTCTCAAAACAATTCCGTCGAATATTCTGTGATGACATACAACAGCTACATCGGCGGTAGCGGTTATTATTATGAACAATTCGGTGCACCGCAAACCTTCATGATGGCCGATATTGCGGCGCTTCAGCATATGTACGGCGCCGACTACACTACCAACAGCGGCAACACGGTCTACAAGTGGACACCGACAAGCGGCAATACACTTGTCAATGGCAAGGTGGCGATCGAACCCGGTGCCAACCGCATCTTCGCCACGATCTGGGATGGCGGCGGCAACGATACGTACGATCTGACAGCTTACAAGACCGGCATGCAAATAGATCTTCGCGCCGGTGGATTTTCAATGTTCAACAAGGACCAATTGGCCTGGCTGGGCGGCGGGCCGAACGATGGCCACTCACGCGGCAATATCTTCAACGCATTGCTCCATGAAGGAAATCTTGCGTCACTGATCGAGAACGTGAAAGCTGGCTCCGCCAACGACAAGATTGTCGGTAACCAGGCTGCAAACGCGCTTTACGGCAACGGCGGAAATGACACGCTTCTCGGGATGACCGGCAACGATTCTCTGTTTGGCGGCGCTGGCTCTGACAGCCTGAATGGTGGAAGAGGAGCTGACAAGCTCACCGGCGATGCCGGCGCTGACACATTCGTTTTCACGTCTATTTTGGATTCCACGAATATCGCGTCCAACCGTGACACGATCTTTGATTTCCGGGGGTCTGAGCGAGATCGGATCAATCTTTCGGGAATCGACGCCGACACTACGATTGCGGGCAATCAAGCGTTCAAGTTCATCGGCACGAGCGCCTTTTCCGGCGCCGCAGGCGAGTTGCGTTACGTCAAGAAAGCGTCCGATACCTACATCTATGGCGACGTGAACGGCGACAGGAAAATCGACTTCGCCATTCATCTCGACGACGCCATCACCATGCAGAAGGGTTACTTCCTCCTTTGATTGGTCAGCAATAGAGAAGGCCGGATCAAGAAAACATCCGGCCTCTCAATGCAGAAGGGCGGCCCACGGGCCGCCCATTTTTTTTACAACCGATCTCAAGTGCGAAATTTAGCCAACGAATGCGCGTTCGATGACGAACTCGCCCGGCTTGTTGTTGGCACCTTCGTGCAAACCGGCCGCCTCGAGAATTTCCTTGGTTTCCTTCAGCATTTCGGTCGAGCCGCAGATCATGCCGCGATCGACGGCCGGGTCGAACGCCGGAAGACCGAGATCCGAGAACATCTTGCCATCGCGCATCAGGTTGGTGATGCGGCCCTTGAAGGGGTAATCCTCGCGGGTGACCGTTGCATAGTGGCGCAGCTTGTCGCCGACCAGTTCGGCCAGGAACTCATGGTTGCGGATTTCCTCGATCAGATCGAAGCCGTACTTCAGTTCGGCCACATCGCGCGTGGTGTGCGTGAGGATGACCTCCTCGAATTTTTCGAATGTTTCCGGATCGCGGATCAGGCTCGCAAACGGCGCGATGCCTGTTCCTGTCGAAAACATATAGAGGCGCTTGCCGGGGGTCAGAGCGTCAAGCACAAGCGTACCCGTCGGCTTCTTGCGCATCAGCACCTGATCGCCGGGCTTGATGCCCTGCAGATGCGACGTCAGTGGGCCATCAGGAACCTTGATCGAGAAGAACTCAAGCTCATCATCCCAAGCCGGGCTGGCGATCGAATAGGCGCGGTAGATCGGCTTGCCATCGACCATCAAGCCGATCATGGCAAACTCGCCCGAGCGGAAACGAAATTCGGTCGGCCGCGTCATACGGAAGCTAAACAGCCGGTCCGTATAATGCGTGACCTTTGTCACCGTTTCAGCAAACACGCCGGCAGGTACGGTTGCGGCAAATTCTTCGATCTTGGCAGGAGCGTTCATTTCGGCGTCAGGTCCTGTAATGATGAGTAATGCTTTCAGGTATCAGCGGATATTCCAAAAGGCGCTGATTTGGAAGCAATTCCGTTCCAATTATAGCGCCTTTTGCAGATTGATGCGTGCTTCAGACTGTCGCGGGCCCTAAGAAACCCGCCGCCAGCTGTAGGATTTCGCATCCGTCGATGGTTTCGCCGTCGGCTGGTAGTGATTGTCGATCCCCGGCAACCGGCCTTCGGACAGGCGCTTGAGTGCGGTTTCGTTGGAAACGGCAAAGCTGTCGACACCACAGCGCAGCATCAGCGGCACCTGGTCGATCAGCACATCACCGACAGCGCGGATTTCCTTACCGTAACCCAAACGAACGCGCAACAGCGAGGCGTGGCTGAACGCCCGGCCATCATTGAAAGCGGGGAACGCCACCGCAATCAGCGATACCTGCTCCAGAAACGGTTGCAACCGCGTCACATCATCGGCCGGATTGATCAAAACACCGAGGCCGCTATCGCCTGATGATGCTTTTTCAAGAAAAGCATCAATGCCGAGAATGGCTTTTTCATTCGAACCGGCCTTGGTTTCCTCGGTTTCTACAACCCAGGGATCGTCGGTCACGAAGCCGGTTTCTTTCCAGATTTTCGTCATGTCTTTATCCTTGCCTTCTCAGGCGGCTTCCTGGGCGTTGCCACCGTAGAGGGCGTCCTTGAAGGGCTGCGGCCCGACCCGGCGATAGGCATCGAGAAAAATCTCCGAGGCATCGTTGCGCAGGCCGAGATAGGTGTTGACGATGGTCTCGATCGCGTCCGTCACCTTTTCCGGCTCAAACCCGCGGCCGATTATTTCGCCGATCGACGTGTTCTCATCGCCGGAGCCGCCAAGGGTGATCTGGTAGAGCTCTGCGCCCTTCTTCTCCACGCCCAGAAGGCCGATATGGCCGACATGATGGTGGCCGCAGGCATTGATGCAACCGGAAATCTTGATCTTCAATTCACCGATTTCAGCCTGCCGATCGGCGTCACCGAAGCGCGTGGAGATTTCCTGCGCCAGCGGGATCGAGCGCGCATTGGCGAGCGCACAATAATCCAAGCCAGGACAGGCAATGATGTCGGTGATCAGGCCGGCATTGGCCGTCGCCAGCCCAATCGAAACGAGACCGCGATAAAGCGCCTCCAGATCGGCCAGCGCCACATGCGGCAGGATGATGTTCTGCTCGTGGCTGATGCGGATTTCATCGAAGGCGTATTCTTCCGCCAGGTCAGCAATCGCGTCCATCTGGCTGTCGCTGGCGTCACCTGGAATGCCGCCGATCGGCTTCAGCGATACGGTCACCATGCCGTAGTCCGGATGCTTGTGCGGCTGGACGTTCTGCTGCACCCAGCGGGCAAAGTCCGGATCCGCCTTCTTCCAGCCTGCGAGATTGGCCCAGCCTTCTGCACGGTCGGTCAGCGGCGGAAGGGCGAAATAGCTGGTGATGGCCTGGATATCCCCTTCCGGCAGCTTCAATTCAGTATTCTTCAGCTGCAGGAACTCCTGCTCAACCTGACCGGTCAGAACTTCGGCACCCGTTTCGTGCACGAGGATCTTGATGCGGGCCTTGTACTTGTTGTCGCGGCGGCCGTGCAGGTTGTACACGCGCATGACCGCTGTCGTGTAGGATAACAAATCTTCTTCCGGCAGGAAGTCGCGGATCTTCTTGGCGATCATGGGTGTACGTCCCTGCCCGCCACCGACATAAACGGCAAAGCCGATCTCGCCCTTGTCGTTCTTCTTCAGGTGCAGGCCGATGTCATGCACCTGAATAGCCGCACGGTCGCGCTCGGCGCCCGTGACGGCGATCTTGAACTTGCGCGGCAGAAAAGAGAATTCCGGGTGAACGGACGACCACTGGCGCAGAATTTCGGCGTAGGGACGCGGATCGGCGACTTCGTCAGCAGCGGCACCGGCAAAATGGTCAGCGGTGACGTTGCGAATACAGTTACCCGACGTCTGGATGGCATGCATTTCGACAGACGCCAGTTCCGCCAGGATATCCGGCGTGTCCGACAGCTTTGGCCAGTTGTACTGGATGTTCTGGCGCGTGGTGAAATGGCCATAACCGCGATCGTATTTGCGGGCGATATGAGCGAGCATACGCATCTGCTTGCTGTTCAGCGTGCCATAAGGGATCGCAACGCGCAGCATGTAGGCGTGAAGCTGGAGGTAGACGCCGTTCATCAGCCTGAGTGGCTTGAAGGCATCCTCAGCGAGCTCGCCGGAGAGGCGGCGGGTTACCTGATCGCGGAACTGCGCGACACGGCCGGCAACAAACGTATGGTCGAATTCGTCGTAACGGTACATCGGTCTTCTTTTCCTTAAGCCGCGTGCACGGGGCCGCTCAGCCCCTTGTATCCCGGTGCATAGTCGATCGTCGGGCCTTCGGCGCGGACGCGTTCACGCATACGCAACGGCCGCAGCACGCCTGCCACTTCTTCAATATCGATAACGTTCACGTCAACCACCTTGTTATCGGCAAAGGCGGCCTTGCCAGTTGCTTCCAAAGCTGTGACCGCTTCGGCATGGCGAGCGATAAAGGCGTCCTGCAGCGATTCCACCCAATTGCCCGAGGCATCAAGCCAGACGGAAATGCCGTCGGACAGGCGGTTTGCGGTCAGTACCTTGTCGGCCATGTCAGTTCCTCACTTCGTCAGTCTGTTTGTGCGCCGCCACAGTTTTGGTGCCGGTATTCTTCTGGGCGACAAGCGGCTCAGACCGCTCGAAATTCGCACCCGCAACCGCATCGCCGATGATCACCATGACCGGACCATCCAGCTCGTAGCGATATTGCAGGTCCGGCAGATCCTTGAGCGTGCCATGCAACAGCTTGCGCTCCGCGCGGCTGGCATTCTCGATCACCGCAACAGTGGTCTCCTGCGGCAAACCAGCCTCGATCAGGCGCGCGGCAACGGAGGCTGCCACCGTGCGGCCCATATAGACGGCAATGGTGGCGCCGGAAATGGCAAGACGCGCCCAATCGGGCAGAACGTCACCGGTCAGGTCGTGGCCGGTGGTAAAGATCAGCGAGGAGGCAACACCGCGCAGCGTCAGCGGCAGTTCGAAATCGGCGGCAGCCGCAAAGGCAGACGTGATGCCGGGGACAATCTCGTAGGTGATACCGGCTTCGCGAAGCGCCGCCATTTCTTCCCCCGCACGGCCATAGACCAACGGATCACCCGATTTCAGCCGGACAACACGCTTGCCGTCCTGGCCGAGGCGCACCAGCAACTGATTGATTTCGTCCTGCGATTTCGAATGGCAGCCCTTGCGCTTGCCGACAGACAGACGCTCGGCGTCGCGGCGGCCCATATCGACGATCGCCTGCGGCACCAGCGCATCATAGACGATCACGTCTGCTTCCATCATCACGCGCTGCGCCCGCAGGGTCAAAAGGTCTTCGGCACCCGGACCAGCGCCAACCAGCCAGACGTGACCGGGAACGCGATCGACCGACTGCAGCAACCGCGATGCTTCGCGGCGAGCTTCAGTGACGTTTCCGAGCGAGACCTGGTCGGCAACAGGGCCGGAAAAGAAGCGGCGCCAGAAAACCCGGCGAGAAACACCACGCGGCAGAACGCGGTCAGCCGTATCACGGTAAGCCTGCGCCAGTGAGGCAAGCGCACCAAGCGAGGGAGAAAGCAGCTGGTCGATCTGTGCGCGGATCATCTGCGCCAGCACCGGGCCTGCCCCTTCCGTACCTATAGCAACGGCAACCGGCGCACGATTAACCAGCGCCGGCGTCAGGAAATCGCAGAATTCGGGCTGATCGACCGCATTGGCCGGAATTTTCTGAGCGCGGGCGGCGGCCACGATCAAACGGTCCTGCAAGGCATCGCCGGTCGCAGCAAAGACCAGTGTCGCGCGATCGACCTGGCTCGCCTCGAAACGCTCTTGCACAAGCCCTATGGCATTGGCGGAGAGAAACGCCGCAAAATCTGTTTCGGGCTGATCCGCATAGACAACGATCCGCGCCTGCGTGTTCAACAGCAACCGCACCTTGGCAAACGCCTCGTCGCCATTGCCAAACACCGCCACGCATTTCTGCGCAACGCGGAAGAAGGCCGGAAAGACGGTCAGTTGCTCGGTCATAACGTGGGATTCTGATCCTTTTACAGGTTCTGCGGAATATCCCCTTTATAAGGCGAACATTGAAGAAACAGAAATTCCGAAGCCTTTGCAGGCGGATATTCTTTTGCTCGACTCCAGCGTAATTTGAGCAAATCTCTCCGGCGATCCAGCCATCGAGCGCGGCAAGATCGAGTCTGCAAGCATTGCCTATGACGGCCGAAATCCGCTAAATGCCACAAACCCTGTTGTCCGGAGCCATGACCTGATGAACAATTCCAAGCTTGCAGAACGCCTGCTGACCGTCATCGAATCCGATGTCCTGCCCCTGACGGAACAGGGTGTCGCTGCCGGCAACAAGGTTTTTGGCGCGGCGATCCTGCGCAAATCGGATCTGTCGCTGGTGATTGCCGAAACCAACAACGAAACGGAAAATCCGCTCTGGCATGGCGAAGTGCATACGCTGAAGCGCTTCTACGAGCGCGCGGAAAAGCCTGACACCAAGGACCTGATCTTCCTGTCGACCCACGAACCCTGCTCGATGTGCCTGTCGGCGATCACCTGGGCAGGCTTCGACAATTTCTACTATCTGTTCAGCCATGAAGATTCGCGCGACGCGTTCTCGATCCCGCACGACCTGAAAATCCTGAAAGAGGTTTTCCGGCTCGATCCCGGTGGTTATGCCAAGACCAACGCTTTCTGGCGCTCGGCATCGATCGCCGATCTGGTGGCAACATCGGATGAAACCGACAAGGCAAAGCTGCGGGCGCAGGATCAGCGCATCCGTGCACGATACCAATCGCTGTCGGATGACTATCAGGCCGGCAAGGACGACAACGCCATTCCGCTGAATTGAGCCCCATGCAGCCCTCCAAGGATATCAACCGCCTGCTCGACATCATGGAAGCCCTGCGCCAGCCGGTGACGGGCTGCCCTTGGGACATTGTCCAGACCTTCGAGACCATCAAGCCCTATACGCTTGAGGAAGCCTATGAAGTTGCTGACGCCATCGAGCGCGCTGACATGGACGATCTCTGCGACGAGCTCGGCGATCTCCTGCTGCAGGTGGTTTTTCACGCCCGTATGGCCGAGGAATCTGGCGATTTCGCTTTTGGCGACGTGGTGGAAGCGATCACGCGAAAGATGATCCGGCGCCATCCGCATGTGTTTGCACGGTCCGATGCGGACACGCCGCAAGCAGTGAAACTCCAGTGGGACGCTATCAAGCAGGCGGAAAAGGCCGAGCGCCGCGAGCGGCGGGCGAAACGCGGCCTACCAGAAGATGTCAACAAGGGACATCTCGGTTCCGTCCAGCGCAGTTTCCCGGCGCTCGTGGAGGCGCTGAAATTGCAGGAGCGCGCTGCCAAGGTCGGCTTCGACTGGTCTTCGCCCGAACCGATCCTCGACAAGATCGAGGAAGAGATAGCCGAACTGCGCGAGGCTTTGGCGTCGAACGACAAGGCAAAGGTAGCGGACGAACTTGGCGACCTGATCTTCGCCGTGGTCAATATCGGCCGCCATGTCGGCGCCGATCCCGAAATGGCATTGCGCGGCACCAACACCAAATTCCGGCGCCGTTTTGCGCATATCGAGACGGAGCTGGAGGCCGTTGGCGAAACGCTTGAGGACGCTACGCTTGAGCGGATGGAAGACCTTTGGCAGGCGGCAAAGGCGATCGAGCGGCAGCTGACCTGACATTCTGCTGCGCATTGACGTGACGTAACGGCATGCCGTTACGTCAACACTCATTTCAAGGACTACCAGTCCTGTGCCGCGGCTTTTGGGCCATTGCCGAGCCGCCGGTCGAGTTCTTCCGATTCGCTGGGCGTCATGCGGAGATCAAGGCTGACCGAACCGTCTTCCAGGTCTTCCCGGCCATCAACCATCGTGTGCTCGTAGATCCAGGACAGTAATTTCAGCTTGCTGGCCGGCAGCACGACATTGCATTCCATCAGGACACCAGACAGACGCTTGTTGATCTCGTCGAGAAGGTGATCGACGCCCTCGCCCGTAACAGCCGAAACAGCAACGGTATTTTCCGAGTTCTCTGCCTTCTGGACGAGACTGTCATGCGCATCGGCATCCAAGAGATCGATCTTGTTCCAGGTCTCGATGATGCGCTCGGAGCGAGCCTTCTCATCGATGCCGAGATCGTCGAGAATGCGAATGACATCCTGCGCTTGCACCTGATTATCCGGATCGGAGAGATCGCGCACATGCAGGATCAGGTCGGCTTCCAGCACCTCTTCCAGCGTCGCACGGAAGGCAGCAACCAGATGGGTCGGCAGGTCGGAAATGAAACCGACGGTGTCGGACAGCATGACCATGCGGCCGTGCGGCAGCTTCATCCGGCGCAACGTCGGATCGAGCGTCGCAAACAACATGTCTTCGGCGAGAACGCCCGCACCGGTGATCCTGTTGAACAGCGTCGACTTGCCGGCATTGGTATAGCCGACGAGGGCGACGATCGGATGCGGAACCTTCTTGCGCTTGGCGCGGTGGAGCTGGCGGGTGCGACGCACCTGCTCCAGCTCCTTCTCGAGCTTGACGATCTTTTCCTGCAAAAGCCGGCGGTCGGCCTCGATCTGGGTTTCACCCGGACCGCCCATGAAACCTGCGCCACCGCGCTGGCGTTCCAGGTGGGTCCAGCTGCGAACAAGACGGCCCTTCTGATAGTTCAGATGCGCCAACTCGACCTGCAGCGTGCCTTCCTTGGTGGACGCACGGCGGCCGAAGATTTCCAGGATGAGACCGGTCCGGTCGATGACCTTGCAGTTCCATTCCTTTTCCAGATTGCGCTGCTGAACCGGGGTCAGCGGATGATCGATGATCACGAGACCGGCATTATGCTCGCTGAGCAGATGGCCGATCTCCTCGATCTTGCCGCTGCCGAGCAGTGTTCCAGGCTTCGGCTGGGCGACAGGCACGATCATGCCGTGCACGACTTCGAGATCAATGGCGAGTGCCAGACCGATCGTTTCTTCCAGCCGGCTTTCATCGCTGCGCGTCGAGGTGGCGGCAATGATCTCGGCGTTCTGTCTGCCCGTCTTTTTCAGGACTGGGACGATGACAACGGCGCGCATGTCATCACGAAGCTTTTCAAGCTCCGGGATGATCGACGCCGATTTGGTATCACGTTTGGTAATGTGTCTTGTATCCCGTCAGGATGCGGATTCTTCGCTCTCGAACATCTGCATCGGCTGGCCCGGCATGATTGTCGAGATCGCGTGCTTGTATACGAGCTGGGAATGCCCGTCACGCCGCAAAAGCACACAGAAATTGTCGAAAGACGTAACAACGCCCGTCAGTTTCACACCATTGATAAGAAATATCGTCAGAGATATCTTCTGCTTGCGGACGGTGTTGAGAAAAAGATCCTGCAAGTTCTGAGAACGTTCCGCCATAGCGCCGCTTCTTTCTTATTGTCCGGTCCGATTTAACCGGTTGATTATACGATCTGAATAGCCCGAACGCTGAAAAAAACTGGTCTTTTAAGCGTCCCCCCGGATTTGGTATCAAATCGCGGTCTTTTCCGCAATGTCGAAAAAGGCTTCACGAATTTTCTGTGACACGCTGCCCGGATGACCGTTTGCGATGGTTTTACCGTTAACGGCAACGACCGGAAAACAGATGCTGGTGGCTGCCGTGATGAAGACTTCGCGGGCCTCCAGCATGTCCTCGACGGAAAACGCCTGTTCGACGATTTCAAGCCCGATCGCGGCAGTCACGTCCTTCAAGGTCGTGCGGGTAATGCCGCGCGGAATGCCGTGTTCGGCGTGGCGCGTCCGCAATCGGCCCTCCTTGTCGACAATCCAGACATTGGTCGCCGCCCCCTCCTTCACCGTGCCATCGGTCTCGACGAAGATTGCCTCCTGGGCGCCCTGCTCCTTGGCGGCCTGCCGGGCCAGCACGTTCGGCAGCAATCCGACAGACTTGATATCGACGCGATCCCAGCGGTTCTCCGGCACCGTGATGGCGCTGATGCCGGATGCATTCTTTTTGGCAATCACCGACGCATCGGTCCGCTTGGCCGTCACCACGATGGTGGACGGGGTATCCGCTGCCGGAAAAACATGATCGCGCCGCGCGGCGCCACGCGTGACCTGCAGATAGAACAGGCCGTTTTTCACACGATTGCGTCGCGCCACTTCGCGGATGATCAGGATGAGCGCGGCGCGTGTCATCGGCCATGCCATGCGCAGTTCGCTCAACGACCGGTCCAGCCGGTCGAGATGGCGCGTCAGGTCTACGATGTATCCGTGACGGATTTCACAGACTTCGTAGACGCCATCGGCGAGCTGGAAACCGCGATCCTCGATATGGACAGCAGCTTCACTATGGCGCTGGTAGGCGCCGTTGACATAGGCAATGCGCGACATAGATTGATGATCCGTCTCGAAAGGATGGAAGCGTTTTTCAGACGCCGAGCGATTTCAACTTGCGATGCAACGCCGAGCGCTCCATGCCGACGAATTCCGCGGTGCGGGAAATATTGCCGCCGAAACGGTTGATCTGTGCGATCAGGTAATCCCGCTCGAACATTTCGCGCGCTTCCCGCAGCGGCAACGTCATGATGTGATGATCGCCCTGCGCCGAAATTTTCGGCAGGCTGTCGCCGACTTCGCTCGGCAGCATGTCGGCCGAGATCGCCGTATCCGGACCATCGCTGCGAGCGAGAATCATCAACCGCTCGATATTGTTACGCAACTGCCGGATATTGCCCGGCCAGTCATGTGATTGCAGTACCGCCAGCGCATCGTCGCCGATCTTGCGGGTGCGGATACCCGCCTGCTCACTGATCTGGCGCATGAACATGTCGACTAGGAACGGAATGTCCTCACGCCGCTCCGCCAGCGGCGGCACACGTACGGGGATCACCGCCAGCCGGTGATAGAGGTCCTCGCGAAAAGCGCCTTCGGCGATCTGGCTTTCCAGATTGTAGGCAGTCGAGGAAATGATGCGGACATCGACCTTGACGCGCTTGGAACCACCAACCCGTTCGAACTGCTGATCGACGAGAACACGCAGGATCTTGTTCTGCGTCTCGCGCGGCATTTCGCCGACTTCATCGAGGTAAAGCATGCCGCCATGGGCTTCCTCAAGCGCACCGGTCTTGCGCGGCTGGCCCGGAGTTCCCTCAGTGCCGAACAACGCAATTTCCATGCGATCGGGCGTGATCGCCGCCGCATTCAACGCCACGAACGGACCCCCGGCCCGCGAAGACTTGCGGTGGATCATCCGGGCAACCAGCTCCTTGCCGGAGCCGGATGGGCCGTTGATCATGATGCGGCTGTTGGTCGGCGCAACCTTCTCGATGGTCTGGCGCAGTTGAGAAACGGCAACCGAGGTTCCGATCAGCTCGACGGGATCGCCGGAGCGCTTCTTCAGCTCGGAGACTTCCTTCTTCAGCTTGGAATTTTCCAGCGCCCGTTCGGCAATCAGGATCAACCGGTCTGCCTTGAAGGGCTTTTCGATGAAGTCATAGGCGCCACGGCGGATTGCCGAAACGGCCGTCTCGATATTGCCGTGACCCGAAATCATCACCACCGGCAGATCCGGATAGCGGCTCTTGATCTCGTCGAGAAGCGCCAGGCCATCGAGCCGGCTGCCCTGCATCCATATATCCAGGAAGACAAGGCGCGGCACGCGATCGCTGATGGCGGCAAGCGCGCTGTCGCTGTCGAACGCGGTACGGGTTTCGTGCCCTTCGTCGGACAGGATGCCGGAGACGATCTCGCGAATGTCTTCTTCGTCGTCCACAACCAGAATGTCAGCCGCCATAGGAAGTATCCTTGTCTTGTCTGTCTTCAGTGCCACTGCTCTGTCCGGCCGGCGGCAAGATAATGCGAATCATGGCGCCTTGGCCGCGATCGAAATCGGCGGGTGCGTCATGCAGTTCCAATTGCCCGCCGTGGTCCTCGATGATCTTCTTGACGATCGCGAGGCCAAGGCCGGTGCCTTTTTCGCGCATCGTCATGTAGGGCTCGAGAATACGGTGTCTATTTTCGGTCGGCAGTCCCCGACCGTTGTCGATAATATCAACAACGAATTGGCCGCTCGTTTCATTCAATCGTGACCGCACCATCACCTTTCGATCGCCGCGAACAGCGTCTGCCGGCAAGGCCTCGATCGCCTCGACCGCGTTCTTGATGATGTTGCCGAAGGCCTGGCCCAGCATGCGGCTATCGAACGTGCCGTCGAGCGGTTCTTCACCGAGATCGCGGATAAAGGTCACATGGGTATTGCCCATCTCGCGCAGGAAGATTGCATCCTTGAGGATGTTGCGCAGATCGGCCTTTTCCTTGGTCGGCTTCGGCATGCGGGCAAACCCGGAGAATTCATCAACCATCCGGCCGATATCCTCGACCTGGCGGACGATTGTATCCGTACACTGGTCAAACACCGTGCGATCGTCCTGGTTGATCTGCTTACCATAGCGGCGCTTCAGCCGTTCGGCCGACAGTTGGATGGGCGTCAACGGGTTCTTGATTTCATGGGCGATGCGGCGGGCGACGTCGGCCCAGGCGGTCGAGCGCTGGGCGATCACGAGGTCGGTAATGTCATCGACGGTGATAACGTAGGAATCCTTGGCGTCGTGCGATTCCTCGCGCGTTACCTGCACATTCAACGTCCGCTCGGTGCCACCGCGCATGATGTTGATCTGCTTGCGATAGTCGTTGCGATGGCGGCTGGCGGCCTCATTGAGGACCTGCTCGATCTCGGGCGCTACATCAGCAAGCTTTTCACCGACCAGTTCCAGCGTCGTACGCGACAGGAAATGCTCCGAGGACGGATTGGCGATGGTGATGCGCCGGTCATCCTCGACACCAATTACGGCTGCCGTCACGCCTGAAAGCACAGCCTCGATGAACCGCCGCCGGTCATCCATCTCATCCTTCGCCTCAAGGATCTGGTCGCGCTGCGTACGGATTTCAGCGATCATCTTGTTGAAGGTGCGCGAAAGGCTGCCGACATCGCCATCCACTGCATGCACGGGCACGATGACATTCAGATTGCCGCTGGCCACGCTATCGGCGGCTCCGATCAGAAGCCGGATCGGGCGGACGATACGGTCGGCAACCGCAATAGCGGTCCAGATCGCCGCCAGAAGCACGATCAGAGCGAAACCGAGATAAAGCACCCCGAACGCCACCTGCAACGATGTCCGGCCAGCCTCGAGATTCTTATATTCGGCAGTATTCTCCTCCATCAGCCGCATCGAGCGCATGACCTTCGGATCGACGCTGCGCACGGTATAGAGATAAGCACCTTCGATATTGTCGATCGGGATGATCGCGCCGACAAGGTTGGTCACGCCAGGCGGAATAAGGGTCGGCTGGCCGGATACGGTGCTCAACAGCGCATCCTTCGGAATGGCCGGCAGCGGCCGCTCGGTCGGAATATTGGCCTGAAGGATTGGCGAACCATCGCCACGGACAAGGAAAGCGCCGAGCATGCCGCGCCCACGGGCCTGGCGTGTCATCAACTCGATAAAGCCCGTGCGGTCGAGGCTGTAAAGCTGGCGGTTGCGCTCCAGGTCATTGGCCATGGAGACGGTCTGTCCCTGCAGGTAGCTGGCATTTTCCATCATATAGGCCTGCGCCACGTCAAGCGACGACCTGACGATCGATTGCGTGCGCAGGGAAAACCAGCGGTCGAGACCAACATCGAGCGTGATGCTGGCAAAGATCGCCACCAGGATTGCCGGCGTGATTGCAACGATCGAAAACAGCGCGACGATGCGCACATGCAGCCGTGCTGCCGCCCTGCCTCGGCTACGCGCCTTCAATAGGCGCAGGATCTCCCGGCCGATCAGAAACAGCAGTCCGATGACAAACAACGCATTGATCGCCGCCGAACCGATAATGACATTGGTTTCCGGCCTGATCGGGGTAAGCCCGAGTAGAATCAGCAGCGATATGATCGCGCAGACCAGGGCTCCGGTTGCCAGCAACAGACCTGGCAATGCGAAAGATGCACGCCGGTCATGGCCGATCACGGCAACGTCGTCTTTCGCCATCGGCTCAATCAGCCCTTCGGCCATCAGAAATGCATCCCCCGCCCCGGCTCGCTTTCGATCGGAAAGCGGCGGGCATTTTTTTTACGCGCCATGGTCAAGAAATTGACCGCCATGACCCGATCGACTCCCTGCTTTCCAATGCAAGGAGGCCAGATCCGGCGGATGACGAGCGGAAAGAATCACCGTCATCCGTGTGCTTTCTAAGCAACATATTGTGGCGAAAATGCAACGCTTCTGTGAGGCAAGTCAAGCGCTACGTGAGCTGCGGTAAACCGAAACCCCAAGCTCGCGGATTTTCTTGCGCAGGGTGTTCCGGTTCAGGCCGAGCAGGTCGGCCGCCTTGATCTGGTTACCTCGCGTTGCCGTCAGGGCAGCCAGAATAAGCGGATATTCCATTTCGGCGAGCACACGGTCATACAGGCCGGCCGGCGGCAGCCCCTCGCCAAATCCGGCAAAATATTGCCGCATATTCTCCTCCACCGCCTGCGAAATCGACATTGATCCCGATCGGCCCGGCGTCTTCTCGATCGGGCTGTCGGGAATGTCGGAACGCAGCTCCGTTTCGATGATTTCGCGGGTGATGACGTCCTGTGGATAAAGTGCAGTCAGGCGGCGCACGACGTTTTCCAGTTCACGCACGTTGCCGGGCCACGGGTGGGCCTTCATCAGCTCCAGCGCCTCTTGATCGAAGCGTTTGACATCGAGGCCTTCCTTTTCGGCCTGCTGGACGAAATGGCGGACGAGATCGGGGATATCCTCGGCGCGGTCGCGCAGCGGCGGCAGCCGTAGCGGCACGACATTGAGCCGGTAGTAAAGATCTTCGCGGAACAGGCCCTGGTTGATCGACTGCTTCAGATCCTTGTTGGTCGCAGCAACAATGCGCACGTCGGAGCGGATCGGCGTGCGGCCGCCGACCGTCGTATATTCGCCCTGCTGCAACACGCGCAGCAGACGTGTCTGCGCATCCATCGGCATGTCGCCGATTTCGTCAAGAAACAGCGTGCCGCCTTCGGCCTGTTCGAAGCGGCCGGTCGAACGGTTCTGCGCGCCGGTGAAGGCGCCCTTCTCGTGGCCGAACAATTCCGATTCGATCAGGTCGCGCGGGATCGCCGCCATGTTAATCGCAACAAAAGGACCGTTGCGGCGCTTGCCGTAATCGTGCAACGCCTTGGCAACCAGTTCCTTGCCGGTACCGGATTCGCCGGTGATCATCAGCGTCAGATCAGTCTGCATCAACCGAGCAAGGACGCGGTAAATTTCCTGCATGGCGGCAGAGCGGCCGACCAGCGGCATGCCATCTTGCGTGTCGTCTTCGTGCTTGACCGGCTTGCGCTTCGGCTCTGCAAGAGCGCGGCCGATGATGGCGATCAGTTCGGTCAGATCGAATGGTTTCGGCAGATAATCATAGGCGCCTTTTTCAGAGGCCTTGATTGCCGTCATGAACGTGTTCTGGGCGCTCATTACCAGAACCGGCAGATCCGGCCGCGCCTTCTTGATGCGCGGCAAGAGATCGAAGGCATTTTCGTCGGGCATGACAACGTCGGTCACAACAAGATCGCCATCGCCGGCCGATATCCACCGCCACAGCGTCGCTGCATTGGAGGTGATGCGAACGTCATAACCGGCGCGGCTCAGCGCCTGGTTGAGAACGGTACGGATGGCTGCGTCGTCATCAGCGACGAGGATAGTGGCGCCAGTCATCGGGATTGTCCTTTTACAATAGCCAGAGGCTCGCTGTCTTCGGCGGTCGGGCCTTTCGACGCGGGCATCAGAACACGGAATGTCGTACGGCTCGACTGGCTGTCGCACTCGACGATGCCGCCATGGCCGCCAATGATCTTGGCGACGAGGGCGAGGCCGAGGCCGGAGCCGTTGGTCTTGGTGGTAATGAACGGATCGAACAGATGCGGCACCAGATCGGCGGGCACACCCGGTCCGTTGTCATGGACGCAGAACTCAAGCGGCAGCGAAATCTTTTCCCGCGTTCCGGCAACCGATAGGCGGATGCCGGGCCGATAGGCCGTCGTCAGCATGATCTCGCCATCCGGCTTATCGGCAACCGCTTCCGCCGCGTTCTTGATCAGGTTGAGAAACACCTGGATCAGTTGGTCGCGATTGGCATAGACCGGCGGCAGAGACGGGTCGTAATTCTCGGTAATCCGGATCTTCCGGGCAAAGCCAGCCTTGGCGATGGCCTTTACGTGATCGAGCACCGAGTGAATGTTAACCGGGTGACGATCGACCGGCCGCTCGTCGGAAAACACTTCCATGCGATCGACCAGCGAAACGATGCGGTCCGTCTCATCGCAGATCAGCCGCGTCAGCGCCCGGTCCTCATCGTTGACCGATGTTTCAAGCAGCTGGGCTGCACCGCGGATACCCGATAACGGGTTCTTGATCTCGTGGGCCAACATCGAGGCCAGTCCCGTCACCGAGCGGGCAGCTGCGCGGTGGGTCAGCTGCCGGTCGATCTTGTCGGCCATCGAGCGTTCCTGGAAGACGATCACGACGGAACCCGGCTCGGACAGAACCGGCGCAACATAGAGATCGACAAGCTTGTCGGCGCCCAGCCGCGGCGAACTCAGATCGACCCGGTACTCGTTGACGGCGGCACGCCGTTCGCGGACCTGCTCGATCAGCGTCAGAAGCGGGCTGCCAAATGGAATGAAGGCGCTGATATCGTGGCGGGCGAGATAATTGGCGCTGGCGCCAAAGAATGCCTCCGCCTCCCAGTTCGCAAAGGCGACGAGACCCTTCTCGTCGACGAGGATCACCGGGTTCTGGATGGCATTCAGAACCGCCATCGGCAGCGAATTGACGGCCTTGCGCTCATCATCGCCTATCTTGTCGGTCATGCTGCATCCTTTTCTTCGCCCAAGGCGCACCCTGCCGCAATGGCGGCCACCGCGCCGGACAAGGCGATGGCAGGATCAGTGGAGGTCATGATTGCCGCCTTCTCCTGCGCAGCAAGCTGCGGCGCAAATCGGCTGAGATACCAGCCGAGATGTTTTCGCGCATGACGAAGGCCGATATCGGTTCCGTAGAACTCCAGCATCATACCGTAGTGCTCCGCCACGATTTCAGCGATCTCCGCGGCACCCGGATGTTCAACTGCGCTCGCAAGCACGCCCGCATGCCAGGGCCGCCCCTGACTGGAGCGCCCGATCATCACCGCCTCGGCGCCGGAACGCTGGAGAATTTCGTTGGCGTCTTCCCGCGTTGCCACATCGCCATTGGCGACCAATGGTATGGAAATCACATCACGAACGGCGTGGATCGCATCCCAATCGGCATGGCCGTTATAGAACTGCATGCGGGTGCGGCCATGAATGGTGATCATCTGAACACCAGCATCCTGCGCCCGTTTGGCGATCAACGGGGCATTGATGGAGTTTTCGTCCCAGCCCAGGCGCATCTTCAGCGTCACGGGCACATCGACGGCCTTCACCGTTGCCTCGATCAGTGACAGGGCATGATCGGGATCGCGCATCAGCGCCGAGCCGGAATAGCCACCCGTCACCTTCTTGGCCGGACACCCCATATTGATGTCAATGACATCCGCGCCGTTGTCCGCAGCGATCTTCGCCGCTTCACCCATCCAGTAGGCCTCGCGTCCAGCCAGCTGCACCATATGCGGATCGATGCCCGAGCTCTTCAGCCGAGACCAGCTTTCCGATGCGTTGCCGACCAGTTCGCGGCTTGCTACCATTTCAGTGACGACCAAGCCCGCGCCAAACCGCCAGGCCAATTGCCGGAAGGGCAAATCCGTCACACCCGACATCGGCGCAAGCACGACACGGTTTCTAAAGGAGAGCCCGCCAACCCGGAACGGGGAGGACAAATCCGGTACCTGCAAATGATTATCTTTCGAGCACATCTCTATTCTGCACTATTTTTAGACATACTTGGCGAACTTGCCAAGCGATTTCAGAGCCTCGCCACAAAATTTCCCGAACAACTGGTAAAGCCTCACCCTTCGCGGTAAATCACCACAACGATTTGAAGCTTCGCCTGCCGGACCGGCATGCGCCTGATATTTGACTGAGTCTGGAGCGAGAGACCTGTCCGTGTGCTCGCTATCGAGCCCGGGCGGCGGCCTATTTGCAGGAACCCATATAGAAGATGCACGCAAAAGAACAGTTTTCCTGTGGTGTCGTCATTGTCGCTGCCGGGCGGGGTGAACGCGCAGGCTCGCCGCAAGACGGGCCGAAGCAATATCGCCCGATCGGCGGGCTGCCGGTTATGACCCATACGCTTGACGTTTTTGCGACATGGCCGAGGAAAACGGCGATCGTCGTCGTCATTCATCCCGATGACGAAGCTCTGTTTGCTCAGGCATGCAATCTTGTGTCAGGCGATACTTCAAACATTACATTCGTCCATGGCGGGCCGGCGCGGCAACTTTCGGTGCTGGCGGGACTGAAAGCGCTGGAACAGGCCGACATCACCCACGTAATGATTCATGACGCCGTGCGGCCGTTCATCGACCATGCTCTGCTTGACCGCTGTGTTTCAACGTTGAGCGAAGGTGCCGATGCCCTGCTGCCGGCGGTCGCGGTTGCCGATACGTTGAAACGTGGGTCTGCGGATGGAAAGGTTTTGGAGACGGTGCCGAGAGCAGGCCTCTACGGCGCCCAGACGCCCCAGTGCTTCCGCTTCGCGCCGATCCTGGAAGCTCATATCAACGCCGCCGCCTCCGGCCGCGCCGATTTTACCGATGACGCTTCGATCGCCGAATGGGCCGGAATGCCCGTGACGCTGATCGAAGGATCGGTCGACAATGTGAAACTGACGATCAAACGGGATATTACCATGGCCGATGAAAAACTGAACCGGAACGCACTCCCGGACGTCCGAACCGGGAATGGTTACGATGTACATCAGCTGGTCGATGGCGACGGCGTGACGCTCTGCGGTATCTTCATGCCGCATGACCAGACACTGCTCGGCCATTCCGATGCCGACGTCGCCCTGCATGCCTTGACCGACGCCCTGCTTGCCACCTGCGGTGCGGGCGATATCGGCGATCATTTTCCACCGTCCGATCCGCAATGGAAGGGCGCCGCCTCGCGCATCTTTCTGGAACACGCGGCAAAAGTCGTCCGCGACAAGGGGGGCACGATCATGAATGCCGATGTCTCGTTGATTGCCGAGGCCCCGAAGATCGGCCCACACCGGCTGGCGATGCGGGAAAACCTCGCAGATATGCTCGGCATTTCGCTGGATCGCTGCTCGGTCAAAGCGACGACCAACGAGCAAATCGGCTTCATCGGCCGCCGCGAAGGCATTGCAGCAATCGCCACAGCAACGGTTGTCTATGCGGGAGGCATCAAATGAGCGGATGGCCGGAGGATATCGCAGCCAAGGCAGACCGGCTGATCGCCGCCTTTTCGAAACGTGGCCTGATGGTCGCCACGGCCGAATCCTGCACCGGCGGCCTGATCGCCGGTGTTCTGACGGAAATTCCGGGTTCCTCGTCAGTGGTCGATCGCGGCTTCGTCACCTATTCCAACGATGCAAAGATCCAGATGCTCGGAGTCAACACGGCGACGCTTGAAACGCACGGCGCCGTTTCGCGCCAGACGGCAATCGAGATGGTGCGCGGCGCACTCAGCCACTCGAAGGCGGACTTGGCCGTTGCCGTCACCGGCGTTGCCGGTCCGGGGGGCGGATCGGCCGATAAACCGGTCGGACTGGTGCATCTGGCGGCAACCAGCCGTGCCGGCAACGTTCTTCACCGCGAAATGCGCTACGGCGATATCGGCCGCGACGCGGTCAGGCTGGCCACGGTGCGCACGGCACTTGATATGCTGGAAGAAGCAGCAGCAAGCTGACGTTTCCGCTATACGGTCGCATAGATCGTATCGGCGCGCTTCTCGAACGCTTCGGAAAACATCCGGAATGCCCGGTCGAACATCGACCCCATCAGCGCGCCGAGAATACGGCTCTTGAATTCGTAGTCGATAAAGAAGTTGACGGAACAGCCGCCCTCACCCAACGCTTCGAAACTCCAACGATTGTCGAGATATTTGAACGGTCCATCGATATATTTGACGTCGATCACGCGCTCGGCTTTGTTGAGCAGAACCTGTGTGGTGAACGTCTCGCGGATCGCCTTGTAGCCGACGGTCATATCCGCCACGAGCAGCTCCTTGCCGTCACGCTCCTTGCGCGAACGCACGGTCAGCGCCTCGCAAAGCGGCAGAAATTGCGGGTATTTTTCAACATCGGCGATCAGATCGAACATCTGTTCGGGTGAATGCTTGACGGGCCGGCGGGTCTCGAATTGTGGCATGGCGTTCAGATATTCAATGATTTCGCGAAAAACAAGATGTGGTTGGTATCAAGCGCGAGAAGAAGACGCGTGATGAGCGACATGCTTCAGCAGGCGTCGTGTTTCGCCGTGCGACCGGACAATGAACACCGGCACGTCAGAACCATAATCCGCCAGCTTCTGTTCGATCTCAGGGCTTTCCGTCTTCTCGAAATTCCAGACGTAGGACAGGAATTCCAGCGTCAGGCGCTCAGGGCAGTTCGCGGCCATTTCCGGGCGTGTCTTGCCGCGCAACCGGACCCAGCGGCTGATGACACCATAAAGCGAAACATGGCGGGGCGGACGCATCCAGATGACGAGATCGGTGCGCGGCAGGCGCAGCGGCAAAGTGCCAGGGCTTGTGCCGTCCATGATCCATCGTGGTTGCTCCACTGCCCGCTCGACAATCGCAAGCGCGTCGGCTCTCGGGCGCGGTATCCAGCCCGACATCCAGAAAACGTCGCGGTCCATGGAGACATACGGAAGCACAAACAGTCTGGAAAGCGCCTGCGCCAAAGTGCTCTTGCCGCTACCGGAACAACCGATCATGAGAACGCGATCGGCGGTCCGAAGGGCCTCCGCCGTCCGTTCAACATTCAAACGCTTATTCGACATTGCTGGCTTCCTGCAG
The DNA here is from genome assembly GCF_001426665.1 of Rhizobium sp. Root1334. Taxonomy (GTDB): domain Bacteria; phylum Pseudomonadota; class Alphaproteobacteria; order Rhizobiales; family Rhizobiaceae; genus Pararhizobium. The sequence goes on from NZ_LMEY01000012.1 coordinate 527,277, forward strand.
GGTCTGGGTCAATGCACGTATGTCCCGGCGGCTTTTCAGTGTCAGGACGGGAATCTCCTGCGCGTAACGGTCAAGCATCTGGACAATCACGGGGGAAACGCGCTGTTCGAAATTCCAGATATAGGAGAGGAATTCACGATCCGGCAGCTGTTCAGGACAACCCGGAGCCATGTCGGGGCGCACGCGGCCAAAGCTCGACGCGACCCGGCAGACAAGTCCCCAAAGGCAGACGCGCCGCGGTACCCGAACCCAGACAACCAGATCGGTTCTTGGAAACCGCAGGTCAAATGTGGAGGGTCCGCTGCCGTCCATGATCCAGCGATCCTGCGCAACACAGGCTGCGATCAGAGCACGCTCTTCGGCTTTCGGCCGCTTGATCCAGCCGGGCAACCAGAAAAAATCCCGGTCCATCGAGACGTAAGGCAGATCGAGTTTTTCGGACAGCTTTCTTGACAGCGTGCTCTTGCCGCCGCCTGAGCAGCCGATCACCAGGATGCGGCTTGCCTGCCGCAAACGCGGCAAGGCATCTTCGGTGTCCGGAATATAGGAGGGCATGACGGCTCCAAACATGTGAGCCGCGCACCATAAAGTTCAAATCCAGATTGGCAACCTGCCAAGGATTATCCGGCGGCTACCGCCAGCTTCTTCTCGCGGTTTGCCTTCAGCCGGGCGAAATCGTCGCCGGCATGGTGCGACGAGCGGGTCAGTGGGCTGGAGGCAACCATCAGGAAGCCCTTGGTATAGGCGACGGTCTCATAGGACTTGAATTCTTCCGGCGTGACAAAGCTCATGACCTGATGATGCTTGCGGGTCGGCTGCAGGTACTGGCCGATGGTCATGAAGTCGACATCCGCCGTGCGCAGATCGTCCATCAACTGCAGCACTTCGTTGCGCTCTTCGCCAAGGCCAACCATGATGCCGGACTTGGTGAACATCGTCGGATCGAGTTCCTTGACCCGCTGCAGAAGCCGGATCGAATGGAAGTAACGGGCGCCCGGACGAACCGTCAGATAGTTGCCCGGAACTGTTTCCATGTTGTGGTTGAAGACGTCGGGCTTGGCGGCGACGACGCGCTCCAGCGCACCGGGCTTCTTCAGGAAGTCGGGTGTCAGGATTTCGATGGTCGTCAATGGAGATGCGGCGCGGATGGCCCAGATCACCTTTTCGAAATGCTCGGCGCCGCCGTCGGCCAGATCGTCACGGTCGACCGAGGTGATGACGACGTGCGACAGGCCCATCTGCTTGACGGCCTTGGCAACGTTCTCCGGCTCGGCCATATCCAGCGCGTTCGGCTTGCCTGTGGAGACATTGCAGAAGGCGCAGGCGCGGGTACAGATTTCGCCCATGATCATGAAGGTCGCGTGCTTCTTGTCCCAGCACTCACCGATATTCGGGCAGCCCGCCTCTTCGCAGACCGTGACAAGCTTGTGCTCCTTCACGATCGACTTGGTTTCAGCATACCCTTTCGAGGTCGGCGCCTTGACGCGGATCCACTCCGGCTTGCGCAGCATCTCGGTATCGGGCTTATGGGCCTTTTCCGGGTGGCGAACGCGCGGGGCATCGGGATCAAGAGTGGTTCGGTCGAGGATCGTGACCATCATGCTTCCATTTTTGCTTCAAGCGCAACAGCGCGCCCTTCGGGCCAGACAGAGTGACCCGCCTTCAGATGGAGGCGAGCCCTAGCACAATCAAGCGTTCAGTGCACGCCCATAGGCATCGAGCACGCTTTCCTTCAACGTTTCCGAAATCGTCGGGTGCGGGAAGATCGTGTGCATCAGGTCTTCCTCGGTTGTTTCGAGGTTCATGGCAACGACAAAACCCTGAATCAGTTCGGTGACTTCGGCGCCAACCAGATGCGCACCGAGCAGTTCGCCGGTCTTCTTGTCGAAGATGGTCTTCACCAGCCCCTGGTCTTCACCAAGCGCGATCGCCTTGCCGTTCGCGACAAACGGGAAGCGGCCAACGCGAATGTCGCGGCCTTCGGCCTTGGCCTTGGCTTCCGTCAGACCAACGGAGGCAACCTGCGGGTTGCAATAGGTGCAGCCCGGAATCTTCAGCTTGTCCATCGGATGAACGTTCGGCAGGCCGGCGATCTTTTCGACGCAGATGACGGCTTCATGCTCTGCCTTGTGGGCCAGCATCGGCGGGCCGGCAACGTCGCCGATCGCGTAGACGCCCGGCACGTTGGTCTTGCCGTAACCGTCGATGACGATGCAGCCGCGATCAGTCTTGACGCCGAGCGCCTCGAGACCGAGGTTCTCGATATTGCCCTGGACGCCGACAGCCGAAATCATCCGGTCAGCAGTGATCTTCTCGACCGAGCCGTCCTTCTTCTCGACATGGGCCGTCACCGAGTTGGCGGCCTTCTCGACCTTCGTCACCTTGGCATCAAGGATGATCTTCATGCCCTGCTTGTCGAACTGCTTCTTGGCGAAGGCGGAGATTTCGGCATCCTCGACCGGCATGACCTGGCTCATGACCTCAACCACGGTCACATCGACGCCCATGGTCCGGTAGAACGAGGCAAATTCGATGCCGATGGCGCCGGAGCCCATAACCAGCAGCGACTTCGGCATTTCTTCCGGCTTCATCGCCTCGAAATAGGTCCAGATCAGCTTGCCATCCGGCTCGATGCCCGGCAGCGCGCGCGGACGGGCGCCGGTGGCGACGATGATATGCTTGGCGGTGTAGGTGCCCTCGCCCAAAGTGTTCTTCGGGATCGGACCCTGCGGCTGGACGATCGCCTTGGTGGTCTTGGCAACGACGATCTCGTTGGCCTTGGTGAGCTTGGCCTCGCCCCAGATCACGTCGACCTTGTTCTTCTTCATCAGGAAGGCGACGCCGCCATTCATGCGTTCGGCAATGCCGCGTGAACGCTTGACGATGGCCTGCAGATCCGGCGAAATCTTGCCTTCGAGCGTCAGGCCATAGTTCTTCGCGTGCTCTGCAAGGTGCAGTACTTCGGCAGAGCGCAGCAGCGCCTTGGTCGGGATACAGCCCCAGTTGGAGCAGATGCCGGCCAGATGCTCGCGCTCGACCACGGCTACCTTCAGGCCCAGCTGGGCTGCGCGGATGGCCGCGATATAGCCGCCGGGGCCGGAACCGATCACGATGACGTCGTAGGAGTTTGCCATTCTTGTTTCCTGCCTCTTCCTTAGGTCATGTTCCGGGCCAGCAAAACCCATTCATGCCTTTTGCTATCCTCAAAGAGCGGCACGGCTGCAAGCCTCGCCTTCTCCGCAAATCCGTTGGCTGCATAGAGCGCCAGCGCCGTGTCATTATGGCTTTCGGTGATCAGGCTGACCTGCCTGCCCTTGGCCTTATCGATTTCGTGGGTCAACAGTGCCCGTCCGATACCCTTGCCGCGATGGTGCCGGTAGACACCCAGACTGTCGATGAACCGGCTGCCGATCACCATGACCTGCAACTCCAGCAACGGCTTGATCACCGGATGCGGCGCGATCATCTCGCGCACGGTCTCATCCAGATCGTAGCCGATCGAAACGCCGGCAATCTCATTGTTCCATTCGGCCAGTGTCGCATCTTTCCAGGCGCCCGGCTCGTCATCCATCCGCATCCGCGACCGCCCCTGCTCCATGGCGGTATCCTTGGTTCCGCGCATCACGGCGCCGTGCCAAAGCCAGGTCGCAAAACCATGCGAGGCGATATCGACCAGGATGGCCAGATCTGCCGCATCCCACCGTTCCGCCGCCCGCAAATGCAAGGCCGCCGTCATTCAGAGCCCGAGCATCATCCGGACCATCGGCTCAAGGCCGCGTCCGATGGCGCGTGTGTTTTCCGTGTCCAGATGCACCCCATCGAGCGGCGTTGTCCGCGCCACCGAACCGGCATCGAAAAATCCGCAACCGAGTTCGTCGGCCAGATCGGCATAAAGCGAGGCCAGCATCGATGACTGATCGATAGCGCCTGCATACATCGCCGCAAAATTAGCATTCGCCGTTTCGCAGATCACCGGCGGCGCAACGATCAGGATTTCAGGCGCTTCGGCCTGAACGTCCGGCCAGCTGTGGTGCCAGACGAGCTTGACCAGTCTCTCGATGCCCTTCACCGCGCCAAAAGCGGTTCCATGCACCAAGGGCTTCATATCGTTGGTGCCAAGCAGAAGAATAACCAAATCGACCGGGGCATGGGTCTGCAAGACGGTCGGCAGGATACGCACGCCGTTGCGGTCGCAATCAGCCAGATGGTCGTCGTAAGCCGTCGTGCGACCGTTCAGACCTTCGGCAATCACGTGCACGCCGCTGCCCAGCGCCTTCTGCAGGACACTTGGCCAGCGGTCGTCCAAGGCATGCCGCCCGCCGGTCTCGGCGTCATATCCCCAGGTCAGACTGTCACCATAGCAGAGGACTGTTTTCATCAAGATCGACCTTCAGCGAGCCAATGACCCGAAAACCTAAACTTCCCTGTACTTGTCACAGGAATCAAGTCACGCGACGCCGTCGCGTGAAAGAGTCTTCGCTCACGGACGTAAGCGGACACCCTCCCCGCGAGGGGGAGGGAAAATTCACTTAGACCAGCATGCCCATCGGGCTTTCGATGTAGCGCTTGAACGCGCCGAGCAGTTCGGCTCCAAGCGCGCCATCGACGGCACGGTGGTCGGTCGACAGCGTCACGGTCATGACATTGGCAACGACCATCTGGCCCTTCTTGACCACGACCCGCTCCTCGCCGGCCCCGATCGCAAGGATCGTTGCATGCGGAGGATTGACGACAGCGGCGAAATTCTTGACGCCCATCATGCCCATGTTCGACACAGCCGTCGTGCCGCCCTGGAACTCTTCGGGCTTCAGCTTGCGGCTCTTGGCGCGGGCGCCGAGATCCTTCATCTCGTTGGAGATGGCCGACAGGCTCTTCAGCTCGGCGCTGCGGACGATCGGCGTGATCAGGCCACCCGGGATCGACACGGCAACACCAACATCGGCGTGCTTGTGCTTGACCATGTTGGTTTCGGTCCAGGAGACGTTGGCATCCGGAACGTCGCGCAGGGCCAAGGCAAGCGCCTTGATGACCATGTCGTTGACCGAGAGCTTGTAGGCTGGCTTGCCGTCCCGTTCCGGCGCTGCCGTATTGAGCTGCGCACGCAGCGCAAGCAGCGCATCCAGTTCGCAATCGACGGAGACGTAGAAATGCGGAATGGTCTGCTTGCTCTCCTGCAGGCGCTTGGCGATCACCTTGCGCATGCCGTCATGCGGCACGAGTTCGTAGGAGCCTTCGGCGAAGTTCTTGAGAACAGCTTCGTCGGACGCGCCCTTGGCAAGTGGTGCCGAAGCAGATGCGGCCGCGGTTGCCGGAGCAGCAGCGGAAGGTGCAGCTTTTGCGCCACCACCGGCAACGGCAGTTTCCACATCCTTCTTGATCACGCGGCCATGCGGGCCCGTGCCGGCAACAGCCGAGATATCGATCCCGGCATCCTTGGCCAGACGGCGGGCCAGCGGCGATGAGAAGGTGCGCATGCCGGATGACGCCGGAGCCGATGCCTGTGCGGCAGCCGGGGCCGGAGCAGCGGCTGGTGCCGCTTCTGTTTTTGCCGGTGCGGCTTCAGCCTTGGCAGGCTCGGCCTTCGCAGCCGGTGCCGCACCGCCGCCGGAAGCGGCAGCAGCAATGTCTTCTCCATCAGCAGCGAGGATGGCGATCACGGCATTGACCTTGACGCCTTCGGTGCCTGCTGCAACGACGAGCTTGGCCACGGTGCCTTCGTCGACGGCTTCGACTTCCATCGTCGCCTTGTCGGTCTCGATCTCGCAGAGAACGTCACCGGCGGAGACCTTGTCACCTTCCTTAACCAGCCATTTGGCGAGGTTGCCCTCTTCCATGGTCGGCGAAAGGGCTGGCATGGTGATGTTGATAGGCATCTCTTCACCCTCCCTTATTTGTAGCAGACGGTCTTTACCGCCTGGACGACTTCGCCGACATTCGGCAGGGCCAGCTTTTCAAGGTTGGCGGCGTAAGGCATCGGAACGTCCTTGCCGGCGATCGTCAGGATCGGCGCATCGAGATAATCGAAGGCCTGCTGCATGACGCGGGTGGCAATTTCGGTACCGACGGAGGACTGCGGGAAGCCTTCCTCGACGGTGACCAGACGGCCGGTTTTCTTGACCGATTCAATGACCGCCGGAAGGTCCATCGGACGGATGGTTCTGAGGTCGATGATCTCGACGTCGATGCCTTCCTTCTCCAGTTCCGCTGCAGCCTTGACCGCATAGGTCATGCCGATGCCGAAGGAAACGATGGTGGCATCCTTGCCGACGCGATGTGTGCGCGCCTTGCCGATCGGCAGGACGAAATCGTCCATCTTCGGCACATCGAAGGAGTGACCGTAGAGGATTTCATTTTCGAGGAAGATCACCGGGTTCGGATCGCGGATCGCAGCCTTAAGCAGACCCTTCGCGTCAGCGGCCGTGTACGGCATGACGACCTTGAGGCCTGGAATATGGCTGTACCAAGCGGCATAGCACTGCGAGTGCTGGGCGCCGACACGGGCAGCAGCACCCGACGGACCACGGAACACCATCGGAGCGCCCATCTGTCCACCGGACATATAGAGGGTCTTTGCCGCCGAGTTGATGATATGGTCGATCGCCTGCATGGCGAAGTTGAAGGTCATGAACTCGACGATCGGGCGCAGGCCGGTCATCGCAGCACCGACGCCGATACCGGCAAAGCCGTGTTCGGTGATCGGCGTGTCGACAACGCGGCGGGGACCGAATTCCTGCAGCAGCCCCTGCGTGATCTTGTAGGCGCCCTGGTATTCGGCGACTTCCTCGCCCATGACGAAGACGTCTTCGCTGCGGCGCATTTCTTCGGCCATCGCATCACGAAGCGCTTCGCGCACGGTGGTGGAGACCATTTCGGTACCGGCCGGAATATCCGGGTCGGAGGGAATGTCAGCTTTCGGCTGGGCCGGAACGGGCGCGGATGCTTCCGACTTTGCCGGTGCTTCGGTCTTGGCGGGCTCTGCAGCAACAGGTGCCGCGGCCTTCGGCGCGGCAACATCCCCGGCGCTCTCGCCGTCCTGCAGCAGGACTGCAATCGCGGTATTCACCTTGACGCCTTCGGTGCCGGCAGCAATCAGGAGCTTGCCGATAACGCCTTCGTCAACGGCTTCCACTTCCATGGTCGCCTTGTCGGTTTCGATTTCGGCGATCACGTCGCCGGAAGTGACCTTGTCACCTTCGTTTTTCAGCCACTTGCTGAGCGTGCCTTCTTCCATCGTCGGGGACAGAGCGGGCATCAGAATTTCGATAGGCATGATGTTTTCCTCGTCCCGGTCTTAAAGCAGAATATCGGTGTAGAGCTCGGATACATCCGGCTCCGGATCGGCCTGGGCAAAATCGGCGCTGTCGGCAACGATGTCGCGAACCTCCTTGTCGATTGCCTTCAGCTCGTCTTCGCTCGCCCAGCCGTTGTCCAGCAGGCGCACCCTTACTTTTTCGATCGGGTCGTTCTCGGAGCGCATCTTCTGCACTTCGTCCTTGGAGCGGTACTTGGCCGGATCGGACATCGAGTGACCGCGGTAGCGGTAAGTCTGCATTTCGAGGATCATCGGCCCCTTGCCTGCCCGGCAATGCTCGACAGCTTCATCACCCGCCGCCTTGACGGCGCGTACGTCCATGCCATCAACCTGGAAGCCGGGAATGCCGAGCGCTACGCCGCGTTGCGAAAAATCGTGACCGGCAGAGCCGCGCGACACCGACGTACCCATGGCATAGCGGTTGTTCTCGACAATGTAGATGACCGGCAGGTTCCAGAGAGCCGCCATGTTGAAGCTCTCGTAGACTTGGCCCTGGTTGGCGGCGCCGTCGCCGAAATAGGCAAGCGAAACGTTGTCATTGCCGCGGTAGCGATTGGCAAAGGCCAGACCGGTGCCGAGCGAGACCTGCGCACCGACGATGCCGTGGCCGCCGTAGAAATTCTTTTCCTTGGAGAACATGTGCATCGAGCCACCCTTGCCGCGGGAAAGCCCGCTGCGGCGACCGGTCAGCTCGGCCATGACGCCACGTGCACTCATGCCGCAAGCGAGCATATGACCGTGGTCACGATAGGCAGTGATAACCTGATCGCCTTCCTTCAGCGCCATCTGCATGCCGACGACGACAGCTTCCTGGCCGATGTAGAGGTGACAGAAACCGCCAATGAAGCCCATGCCATAGAGCTGGCCCGCTTTTTCCTCGAAACGGCGGATGAGGAGCATTTCGCGATAGGCCTTCAGATCGGTATCGCGATCGAACTCGGCGATCGTGCCCTTGGTGAAGTCCTTTTTAGCTGGCTTTGCAGCTGCCTTGCGACTGGAAACGGACGCGGATTTTCGCGGTGCCATTCAATCCTCCCTATGGTTGGCTTTTGCGGTACCATAGGGAAAGAATGCGATCACAGCAATGCCATATTTGCATGGCTTATATTCCCATCAAACCATTGATAAGAATAGAGTATTTGGAATTAACCTGTTTCCGGTTAATGTGGCAACTCAGTGAAAAATAACGATTTCGTCGCTGCGAGACATGTTCAGCCCAAACCGCGCCTTTTCGTCCAGCATGTCACGCTCAAGCGAGCCGTCGCTGAGCAGAGCAACTTCCTTTTCCAGCACCTGACGCTTTGCGGTCAGCTCATCCAGCCGTGCCTGACGCTCGATGCGCTGCCGGTCAAACGTCTCCGTCGCCTTCAGCCCAAAGTCGCCATGAATGGAATGATAACCGAAATAGCTAAGGAACGCGATAGTGATGAGCGGCATGACAAACCGCCCCAGCTGCCGTTTTTTATGGTGTTTGGTCCACATAGATCATGCCCTGATACGCAATACTTAAACACGCTACCAGCCATTGATTAACCGACCGTTGACCATAAAGCCGGCAACGAAAAACCCGCGTCCGTTTCCAGACGCGGGTTTCATCATTGCGATGCTTGTGCGGATCAGCCGCGCAGGATCGAGCGGCCGGCATATTTTGCCTGCGGGCCCAGCTGTTCCTCGATACGGATCAACTGGTTGTACTTGGCAAGCCGGTCAGAGCGCGACAGCGAACCGGTCTTGATCTGTCCGCAATTGGTGGCAACGGCGAGATCGGCGATGGTCGAGTCTTCGGTTTCGCCCGAGCGGTGCGACATGACGGCGGTATAACCAGCCTTGTGTGCAGTCTCGACGGCGTCGAGCGTTTCCGACAGCGAACCGATTTGGTTGACCTTGACGAGGATCGAGTTGGCGACGCCCATCTTGATGCCGTCGCGCAGGCGCGAGGAATTGGTGACGAACAGATCGTCGCCGACCAGCTGGCACTTCTTGCCCGCGAGATCGGTCAGCGTCTTCCAGCCTTCCCAATCGTCTTCAGCCATACCGTCTTCGATCGAAGCGATCGGGTACTTGGCAGCCAGTTCGGCCAGGTATTCGGCCATTGCGCCCGGCTCGAGCGTGCGGCCCTCGCCTTCCATGACATACTTGCCGTCCTTGAAGAATTCGGTCGAGGCACAATCGAGGCCGAGGAACATGTCTTCGCCCGGCTTGTAGCCAGCTTTTTCGATCGACTTCATGATGAAGTCGAGCGCTTCCGTGGCGCTGTTCAGGCCCGGAGCAAAGCCGCCTTCGTCGCCGACATTGGTGTTGTGACCCTTGGCCGACAGTTCCTTCTTGAGAACGTGGAAGACTTCCGCGCCCATGCGAACCGCGTCACGCAGGCTGTCGGCGCCAACCGGCATGATCATGAACTCCTGGAAGTCGATCGGGTTGTCGGCATGCGCACCGCCGTTGATGATGTTCATCATCGGCACCGGCAGAAGGCGGGCGTTCGGGCCACCGACATAGCGGAACAGCGGCAGGTTGGAGGCTTCCGCGGCGGCCTTGGCAACAGCGAGCGAAACGCCGAGGATGGCGTTGGCGCCAAGACGCGACTTGTTGGCCGTGCCGTCCAGCTCGATCATCGTTGCATCGATGTGCAACTGGTCTTCGGCATCCATGCCGCCGATGGCTTCGAAGATTTCGCCGTTGACGGCTTCGACAGCCTTTTCGACACCCTTGCCGAGATAGCGCTTGTCGCCATCACGCAGTTCGACAGCTTCATGTGCGCCGGTGGAAGCGCCCGAGGGAACGGCGGCGCGGCCAAAGCTGCCGTCTTCGAGATGGACGTCGACTTCGACGGTCGGGTTGCCCCGGCTGTCGAGAATTTCGCGGCCGATGATGTCGATGATTGCAGTCATGATCTCTTCCCTGCTTCAAACATGGTGGTGGAGGATGGCCCTGTCATAAGTCATGGACCGGAAATTACAATGGCGGGGCCTGAGCAATCGCAGCCAGCGCCCGGCCTTCAAGAAAAATTCACAAAACCCGCACTCAGCGTTTCGCGACCGCATCGAATGCCAGCAACGTTTCCAACAGGCGCGGCATATCCTTCAAGTAGACCATGTTGGGGCCATCGGACGGAGAATTGTCCGGGTCCTCATGCGTCTCGATGAACACACCGGCGACACCGACGGCAACGGCCGCACGAGCCAGGGTCTCAACGAACTCACGCTGACCGCCCGACGATGCGCCCTGCCCGCCCGGCTGCTGCACGGAATGGGTGGCGTCAAAGATCACCGGCGCGCCAAGGCTCGCCATGATCGGCAGCGAGCGCATGTCCGAGACCAACGTGTTATAGCCGAAGGAGGCGCCGCGTTCGCAGAGCAGAACGTTCGGATTGCCGCTTTCGGTGAACTTGGCAAGCACGTTCTTCATGTCCCAGGGGGCGAGGAACTGGCCCTTCTTGACGTTGATGACGCGACCGGTCTTGGCAGCGGCAACCAGAAGGTCGGTCTGGCGTGAGAGGAAGGCCGGGATCTGCAGGATATCGACGGTCGGCGCAACCAGCGCGCACTGCTCTTCCGTGTGGATGTCGGTGATAACAGGAAAGCCGAATTCCTTCTTCAGGTCGGCAAAGATTTCCATCGCCTTTTCCAGGCCGATGCCGCGCTTGCCGGAGATCGACGTGCGGTTGGCCTTGTCGAAGGACGACTTGTAGACATAGCCAAGGCCGAGCGACTTGCAGAGTTCGACCATCGTGCCGGCGATCATGAAGGCGTGGTCGCGGCTTTCCATCTGGCAGGGGCCGGCAATCAGCGACAGCTTCTGCGTATTCGAAAACACCACCTGATTGGCGCCGCTGCCGGCAACGACGTTTGCATTGGTCTGCATGATTATTCTCCGAATGCGAAGATGACGCCCTGCCCCGGTGCTTCCGGAACGAGCAGGCGATTGTCTTTTCTGATGAAGTCTACCGCGTTGGCGGTAAGAAAATGCTCGGTCACGGCCAGATCGGCAACCTTGAAGACGATGGCCCGGCCGCGCAGGCCGCGCGAATGGCCCGACGTCGTCTTGTCGAAGAAGCCCGACATGCCGGCCTGATTGAGGACGGAAATTTTCACACCATTGCGGGTTTCGATATCCATGCCGAAGGAATGCGCCGAGACTTCGCGCTCATCGACCACCTCCTGAAGGATATACTGGAAATCGGTCGGGTTCGGCTCCGACAAAACCACCTCGGCAAGGCCGGTCACCCCATTGGCGTGACTTTCCAACGCTGCGCGGTCGGAAGGCAGCGACTTGACGCGCTGACAGCTGAAAAAGAAGAAATCCGGTGCGCGCAGGTCGGCGGCAAACGACAGGCGAAAACTGGCAACAGCTTCGGAACCATCCGGCAGTTTCATCGGCCGCGAAAATTCCAGCATGTTACCTGCCGAAATGCCTCTTTCCTGGAACCGGGCATGGTCGGCCTTTGCATCATCGCTGCTGACCACGATTGCGGAAAACCCGTCTTGACCACGACGGAACCGGTAAGCCTGATCACGAGCGGTAAAGGCATTGCCGGCGAGCGCCGCTGCTTCGCAATCCTCGCGCTGGGCAATACCCAGTGGCTCAAGATAGGTCTTGTCGGAAAAGAACACGCAGGCGTTTTCGGTTCCGAAAGGATGAAGCGCATCCGCAGCGACGGTAAAACCAAGCTGCTCGTAGCGACGCCTGGCGGTTGCCAGATCGATGACCGGCAGGACCAGATGGTCGAGCAGACGGGGTGTACGGGAGGCAACGCTCATGATTTTCCCTGAAACTGGTCGTTGGCTGGTGCTTTGCCCGTTTTGACCGTCGATTTCAAGGAAATGTTGAAACTTCAACTTTGTGTCGATTGTATAGGCATGGCCCGATAGTGAAACACCGGGCCATGTGGGAGATCGTCAGAGATTGCTCATGCCGCCATCGATGACCAATTCGCTGCCGACCGTATAGGTCGATTCGTCAGAGGCGAGGAAAACCACAGCCTTGGCGATTTCGGAAGGGTTGCCAAAGCGGCCAGCAGGGATTTTCGCCGCAGCCATGGCCTCGGTATCCGCAGACGACATGCCGAGCTTGCCGTAGAGCGGCGTTGCGACCGGGCCGGGACTGATGGCGTTGACACGAATGCCGCGGCCGATCAGTTCACCCGACAGGGTTTTGGCAAAGGACAGCAAGGCGGCCTTGGTAAGCGCGTAGACGCTGGTATTGGGCATGCCGATATGGGCGTTGATCGAAGTGTTGAGCACGATCGAGGCCGGATTGGCAAGGATCGGCAAAAGCGCCTGGATCAGGAAGAACGGACCTTTGACATTGATCGCGACGGAGCGATCGAAGGCCTCCTCGTCGAACTGTTCGATCGGCCGGAAATCAGCCGCACCGGCATTGACGAACAGGATATCGAGATGACCGAACGCGGTCTTCACGGCATCCGCGACCGCCTTTTGTCCAGCGGCGTTGCCGGCATCGGCCTGAATGACCAATGCCCTTTCCCCCAGTTCTGCGCGGGCCGCCTCGATGGTGGCAGGGCTGGTGCCAGTGACGGCAACGCGGGCACCCTCGGCAATAAACTGGCGGGCGGTTTCAAGGCCGATACCGCTGGTGCCGCCGGTGATCAGGGCCGTCTTGTTCTGCAAGCGTGACATGATGAATTCCTTCTCTTTGCCGTTCGGCGAACTGGCTCAAGTGCGGGTGATCGAGGCGCCGCCATCGATGAGCGATGCCGTCCCTGTGACGAACGCCGCATCGTCCGAGGCGAGATAAAGCACCGAGCGGGCAAGCTCTTCAGGGGTAGCCACCCGCTTCAGCGCATGCAGGTTGGTGATGAAGGACTGCGATTCAGGCGTATTGTTCATCTCGCGATACATGTCCGTGTCGACAGCACCTGGCAGGATGGCATTGACGCGCACGCCTTGCGGACCGAATTCGGCGGCCAGTGCCTGGGTCAGGCCAATAAGGCCAGCCTTGGAGGCAGCGTAGGCAGCAACACCCGGGAACGCGAAGCTGTAGCCGACGAAGGTCGAGGTGAAGATTACCGAACCTGCGCCGTGTTTGACCATTTCAGCGATCTGGTGCTTCGCACCGAGAAACGAACCGGTGAGGTTGATGGCGATAGCGTCATTCCAGCCTTGTTCGGAGACGCCGGTTGATGGGCCGGCTTCGCCGAGCGTTCCGGCATTGTTGAAGGCAACGTCAAGGCGGCCGTATTTTTCGACGGCAAGTGCGACGAGCGCCTTGGCATAATCTTCCGAGCGGACATCACCGGCAAGAGCGACGGCTTGCCCGCCATCAGCCCTGATTTCGGCAACGAGCGCGTCAAGTTCGCTCTGGCGGCGGGCACCGACGACGAGTTTTGCACCCTCGGCTGCGAACAGCTTTGCCGTGGCGCGGCCGATGCCAGCGCTGGCACCGGTGACGATTGCAACTTTGTTGGACAGGCGTTCCATGATCTCTTCCTCTTTGGCAGAGCGGTTGAGACGCCATGTGGCTATCTCTTCATGCCGTTTGCTTGAGGCGAATATGGCTTTATTCCAACGTTCTGATTAGTCTGCAAATCATGGAACTCGCATCCGGAAAAACCGAACAATGATGAAGCTCGATGGCATAACAAGTTTCGTCGCGGTGGCAGAAAGCGGATCGATCAGCGAGGCGGCCCGGCGGCTTCGGCTATCGAAATCAGTGGTCAGCGAGCGGCTTGCCGAACTGGAACGCAGCCTTGGCGCCAGCCTGCTTCATCGCACCACGCGCAAGCTGACGCTGACCGAGGATGGCGCGGCCTTTCTGGAGCGCGCCAGCCGGATCGTCCAGGAAATCGACGAGGCCACCGCCGACATGGCCGAACGGCGCGGGACAATTTCCGGGCCGTTGCGCATCTCGGCGCCAGTCACCTTCGGCCGCATGCATCTCGGCCCGGCGCTTTATCCGTTTCTAGCCGCACACCCCGATGTGCAATTGACGCTTGATCTCGATGATCGGCGGGTTGATGCCGCAGCCGATGGATACGATGCCGTCGTGCGCAACGGGCCGATCGCCGATTCACGTTTGATGGCCTGGCGCCTGGCGCCAAGCCGGCGCGTGCTGGTAGCCTCACCCGCCTATCTCAGGGACAACGGCAAGCCAGCATCCATCGAGGAACTCGAACAGCATCGCGGCATCTTCTACACCAATCGCGGCGTTGCCGACTGGCGCTTTCCCAGCATCGGCGGCACGGTGATCGTGCGCGGCAAGATGGGGCTCGGCCTCAACAATGGCGACATGCTGCGCGACGCGGCTATTGCGGGCCTCGGTATTGCGCTCATTCCGATGTTCATCGTTGGTGCGGACGTTACTGCAGGCAAACTCGAGACCATCGATATCGGCGTCCAGCCGGAGCTTGAATATATCCACATCGCGCACCCTGAAGGACGGCGTCCATCTGTCAAATTAAGGGCGATCGCCGATCATCTGCGGGCCGCATTCGGCAGCCCGCCGTATTGGGATCCAGCTTTCTCAAATTAAGCACGCTGCTCAATTGCAGGAACGCAACTGCTTAGCATAGGCATTGGCGATATTTGCCGAGCGCTGGGCTGCCTTCTGCAGCTGGGTATTGCCGCGCCAGCCGCCTTTTCTGTAGCCGGCATCCCCGAGATAGTACGCCAGATAGAGATTGTAGGCGTCGTTGCGGGCAATGCCGTTCTTGCGGCTGTTCTTGTTGTGATACCAGGCGACGAAGTGGATCGCGTCGGAGAATTTCGTCCGCCGCGCCAAAAGGTTGCCGGTCGATTGCTTGTACTCCGACCATGTGCCGTTCAGCGCCTGCGAGAAGCCGTAGGCGGTCGATTGGCGTTTCCACGGGATAAAGCCGAACAGTTTGGTGCGGGGCGGCCGGGCATTCGGGCGGAAACCGGATTCGGTGTAGATCGTCGCCATCAGGATATGCACCGGCACGCCATACTGACGCTCGGCGTGGTTTGCGGCGCGCTGCCAATTGTTGAACCAGCCGTCACGCTGCTCGAAAATCGCGCAGGCATTCCGGGTATCCCTTGGGGCACTCGCACAACCGGCCAGAAGCAGAAGGGCGACGATAAACGCAATACGCATCGCTCAAGTCTCTCACTTTCAGAGAGATTACTAACCGGTAAACGTTAAAGAGAGGTTTTTAGATAAATCGGGACGGCCCTTTTACCCGTCTCCGACCGATTCCGAACGGAAAAGCCTATAGTTTCAACGCCAAAATTTTGCCTGACGTAACGTAACCCTTCTCGGCCTCCAGACGTGCCGAGCGAACCGGCTCGAACCCTTCGATGCGTTTCGTTCCCGCCCAGCGGCCATGATCGGCAAAGACCTCGATCGAGCCCGCATCGAGGAAAATCCGCAGACTGACGGGACGGGCACCGCGGGCGATGTAGCGCGGCAGGGTGACGACGCCCGGGAGGGTGTAGAGGATGGACAGGCCCTCCGCATCAAGTTGCAGCGCCAGATCCACATCGGGATGATCGAAATGGAGAACGAAGGGCGCGCCGGGCCAGGACAGTTCCAGCAGGATTTCGACGGCGCCGGTTTCCAGACGAACGGTTTCGCCGGTCACAAGTCTGGTTTCGTCGATTACACCGTTGCGCAGGCTCTCGACCGCCGAAACCGGTGGCGTCAGCACCGCGCCGTCCTGAAGATGCAGGTTTCTTGGCAGGGTCATCGCGGTTGGGAAATCGATCGTGTGGGAGACATCCGCCCAATTGGCGAGCCAGCCGATGCCGACCGGTGCGCCGTCATCGACAAAAGCCTGAAAGGCATAGTTGTCGGTGCCGAAATCCAGTTCCTGCTCGAAATCCGTCAGAAAGCGAACCCCGTCGAAATGTCCGACCGCAATCAGCGTCAGGTTCTTGCGTCCGGTATCGGCATGGGTGCTGTTCATCAATCCGTAGATCAGGCCCCAACGGGTCTTCGGATCATTCGCCGGGCCATCGAGCGGCAGCAGGCAGGGGCACTCGATGACGGCGGTGCCGAACCGCTCCTCCAGCAGCAGCGTTCCGGTAAAACGCCAGCCATCGGCGCCGGTGGGATCATCGGTCTCATAAAGAAGGATGACGCCGCCTTTTTGGCTGAGGCTGCCGAGCACCATTTTCCACAGGCCGTCCGGCCCCTTGACGACGTAAGGGTCGCGGAAATCGAGCGTCAGGCCAAGGCCCGCCGGGCGATTGGGCAGAATGATTTCCGCCTGGCTGGCGGTGATGATGTTGTGCGAGGTGGCGGTCAGCTGCACTTGGGTTTCCGGCGTGCGATCGATCACCTGTTCGGTGAAGAAGACGCGGATGCCGCCGTCATTCTCAATCGGGATGGCGGAACCGGAAAAGGCCCCGCCCCTCCGGTCCGGCCGCGCCGTCAGGTCTTCGGAGGGAAACAGGAAGACCGGCATGTGATGCCAGTGGATATAATCTTTAGACACCGCATGGCCCCAGTGCATGGTGTTCCAGCGAAGGCCATGGGAGTAATGCTGATAGAACAGGTGCGGGCGCCCGGCGAAACGGCCAAAGCCATTGGGATCGTTCATCCAGCCGAAGGGCGGGCGAAAATGATAGCCATGCGGCACGGGGGCAGGCGCATTGGCGGCGCTGGTGTGCATGACGGTAATACCCTTTTCCACCACCTCGGCGGCGTTGAAAAAATAGGCGACGGAGACCGCCGTCGTCGTCCTGTCGTAGACACAGGAGAGCGCACCGCCGCTGGTGGCGACGAAGGTACGGAACACATATTCCTCGGCATTGCTGACGGAGACTTCGCCGATCTTGTCGCCGCCGAGCATGAACGCCATCGTGCCCGGTGCATCGGGCGTCAGCGCCTTCAGCCAGACATGCAGCGTGGCGCTGAGCGGCACGTCGGCGCGCAAGACCTTCAGTGTTTCCGTGGTGATTTCATCCGCCATTCCCGCGCTCCTTCTTCCGGCCCGCAGCGGCCTCCCGAATGAAGAAACGATGCAGGCTTTTCCCAAAAGCCATTCAAGCGACCTAGTGCCAAACTGCTGGATGTAAAGACAACGATCCGGCGTAGCGGACAGCAAAAGCATCCCCGCGCGGTGTCCGCCGTGGTTTTGAAAAAACATGCACTCAATCGGACGGGGCACTGGAAACCGCCTCTAATGAGTAAATTTAATTGACGCCTTCCAGCGCCCCGTTTGGCGTTCTCTCGGGAGCTCTCCTCCCTACAGACCCCGACTGCGGATCCTCTGACCCGGGACGATCGACGCGACATAGATTTCCGGTTCCGGCGTTCAGCATCACGGTTCCGGTACGTCACGATCCTCATCCCGGCATGCGTGCCACACAGGCACACCCGCCCCAGAAGGACAGGGGGAATCCATTTTCCGGGGGCTCTCCTTCCGGTCCGCCTGACGTTCNCCCGGCATGCGTGCCACACAGGCACACCCGCCCCAGAAGGACAGGGGGAATCCATTTTCCGGGGGCTCTCCTTCCGGTCCGCCTGACGTTCGCAGCCTCCTTGCAGGAGACGGTGAGGCTTCACGTGGAGCGCCAGCCCTGCCTCGCCGCAAACGTCTTGCGGTGTATCCGTGACAGAACCCCATGATCATCACACGGTTTTTCAGGGCGGGGATTTGCGGGGATAATTTTTCTTTGAGATGGCGCGCTGGTTTGGAATTGGCGCGAGCAAGGGCCGTTTATGCGAGCCTCACCAGAAGACCCGTGGCCAGGGACTGGAATGCCTCGACAGCCTTCGGCAGGACGTCCTGCGGATCGTCACTGGCAGCGATCCAAAGCGCAGCATTGAGTGCTGCCCCACTGAGAAGGCGGGCGGCGGCTTCGGCATCCACAGGTTTAAGAACTCCTTGTAAAATCAATCGCTCTACCGTTTGCCGGGTCGCCTGTAGACAACTGCTTTGGCTCGGCCATTGCGACGGGTCACCCAAGACGGCAGGACCATCGCGCAAGACGATGCGTTGCACTTCAGGATCCAGCGCCATCTCGATATAGGCCGCACCTTCGGCCAGCAGACACTGCCAATCGCCTCCCGCCCCTGCCCCGATCTGTTGCGCGCGCGAAGCCATTTCAGAATCGATCTGCTCGACAACTGCCGCCAGAAGCCCCCGTTTGTCCCCGAAATTATGATAGAGGGCGCCACGCGTCAGACCAACTTCAGCGGTCAAATCGTCCATTGACGCGGCTGAATATCCTTTTTCGGCAAAGGCCCTGCGTGCGGCCGCAATCAGCTTGACGCGGTTTTCTTCCATCATCTCGAGGCGCCGGTTGGCCATCTTATCCTCAAATTCATATACGCTTCGTATACGAAATTGACATGCGAGGCGCATGCTGCTATTTCGTATACGCACCGTATATGAAATAGCATGACCTGTGAAGTACAAAGCGCCGCTCACCAAATGCGGTCCCATCCCATTACGAGAGATGAAAATGACACAACGCCAAGCAATCTTCCCCCCGAACAAACATGCTCTCTATGAGGAGCATGGTTATTCTGCTGCCATTCGATCCGGTGACCTTCTGTTCGTATCCGGGCAGGTCGGCAGCCGCACCGATGGAACGCCTGAACCTGATTTTGAACAGCAAGTCAGACTAGCCTTTAAAAATCTTGAGGCCACGCTGGGCGCAGCCGGATGCACATTCGATGATATCGTGGATGTGATGTCGTTTCACACTGACCCCGAAAACCAGTTCCCATCCATCATGACCGTCAAGCAACAGGTTTTCAGCAAGCCGCCTTACCCTAACTGGACCGCAATCGGTGTCAATTGGCTCGCCGGTTTCGATTTCGAGATCAAGGTTATCGCGCGCATTCCAACCGACGCGTGATTTCCCGCCGTGGCAAACTCGATCCAATTGAAAACTCACGCACTATAGTGTGCTCAACATTCCCGGCGAGGGCCGATATCGGCCCTCGGATTACCCAATCGGCGCATGGATTGCACTCAACGAAAGACCGGCATAGCTGCTGCCACAGTTATCTTCTGCACCATTCCCCCGGTCTCACCGTCCACCGAACAAGCGCTCGACAGAGCCATTGCACGACAATAAAGTTACCGGAGTTTTCTTCTGTCGAGGGCGTTTGCGATGACGTTGAAGAATGCAATTCCGCAACCCACTCTCATCCAATCTCTTCAAGCATCCATTGCTCCGGCATTCGCCCTGCATGCCGGCGTGATACTCGGCGTGTTTACTGTACTTGGCGACACTACCCTCACGGCAGCAGATGTGGCGCGCGCTCTGAATGTCGATCCGCGCCGCCTCGAGCGATTGCTGTATGCCTTGGTTTCGGCTGGCCTTCTGGAAATCCACGACACAGGTTTTTGCAATGGTCCGGAGGCGGCCGCGTACCTTGTCCAGGGAGAACCCGGCTATATCGGCGAGGAGCACCAACTTCTCGATGAACTCTGGCGTGCAGATCTGATGACCGCCACATCTATTCGCGAGGCACGTCCCGCCGCGAAACATGATTTCGCCACGTCAGATCCCGAGGAAGCACTGGCATTCTTCCGTGGAACGGCGCCAAGTGCATTGGCCTTCGGACGCCGGCTGGCGGACATGATCGACTTCGAAGGCGTGCACTCGGCCATCGATATCGGTGGCGGGCCTGGCCATTCCCTCATCGGACTGCGTGAGACCAAGCCTGGCCTTCAAGTTACCCTGCTCGAATTTCCGGCGAATATAATACTTGCGAAGAAACTTCTGGCAGGAGAACCACTCGCCCATGGATTGAGATTCGAGGCCGGCAATATCGTGGAGACACCGTCGAGCACTCCCCACGACCTTGCCATTCTAAAGGCGGTGATCCAGGTGCTATCACGCGACGAGGCGGCCAAAGCCATTCGCAACACCCATGCCAGCCTCAAGTCAGGCGGAAGAATAGTGATCAGCGGTGTCGGCATTCTCAACGATGACCGGGTGTCACCGTTGGAGGCCGTCTTCTACGATTTGACCTTCATGA
Organism: Rhizobium sp. Root1334; assembly: GCF_001426665.1. Lineage (GTDB taxonomy): Bacteria > Pseudomonadota > Alphaproteobacteria > Rhizobiales > Rhizobiaceae > Pararhizobium. Next base: position 547,510 of record NZ_LMEY01000012.1, read on the forward strand.
ATCTTTATCCGGAAGGCGCGTCGTATACCCGACGCGAATACCGTTACTGGCTGTCGGAAGCGGGCTTCGTCGACATTGCATTCGATACCATGCCATCGGGAAGCCAGTTGATCTCGGCGAGAAAACCGTAGCTACGAACAAAAACCGCCCGCAACGGTTTGTTGCGAGCGGTTTATGTATCTGAACTCATGGTGAGTTACTGGCTAACGCCGAATCTTGTCAGACCAACCGGCTCTGCTCCACCGCCGCTTCGATGAAGCTCGCGAACAGCGGGTGCGGATCGAGCGGGCGGCTTTTCAGTTCCGGGTGGTACTGGACGCCGATGAACCATGGGTGATCAGGGTACTCGACAGTTTCCGGCAGCACGCCGTCCGGTGACATGCCGGAGAATTCCAGGCCGCAGGCTTCCAGCCGATCCTTGTAATCGACATTCACTTCGTAGCGATGGCGGTGACGCTCGGAAATATCGGTCGAGCCGTAGATATCGGCGATCTTGGTGCCCTTCTTGAGGCTGGCCTTGTAGGCACCGAGACGCATGGTGCCACCGAGATCACCGGAGGCTGCGCGCTTCTCCAGCGCGTTGCCCTTGACCCATTCGGTCATCAGGCCGACGACTGGCTCTTCGGTCTTGCCGAATTCAGTCGAGGACGCCTTTTCGATGCCAGCGAGATTGCGGGCCGCTTCAACGACTGCCATCTGCATGCCGAAGCAGATGCCGAAATATGGCACCTTGCGCTCACGGGCAAAACGAACCGCCTGGATCTTGCCTTCGGAGCCGCGCTCGCCAAAACCGCCGGGCACGAGGATGCCGTTGACCTTCTCGAGATAGGGCGACGGATCTTCCTTTTCGAAGACTTCCGACTCGATCCACTCAAGCTTGACCTTGATCCGGTTGGCGATTCCGCCGTGATACAGCGCCTCGATCAGCGACTTGTAGGCATCTTTCAGGCCGGTGTACTTGCCAACGATGGCGATGGTCACCTCGCCTTCCGGCGTGCGGATGCGGTTGGCGACTTCGAGCCAGTTTTCGATGCGCGGCGCCGGTGCCGGCTCGATGCCGAAGGCGGCCAGGACCTCGTTGTCGAGGCCTTCCTTGTGATAGGCGATCGGAACGTCATAGATCGACGCGACGTCGAGCGCCTGGATGACGGCGGACGGACGGACGTTGCAGAACAGCGACAGCTTGCGGCGCTCTGCCTCCGGGATTTCGCGGTCGGCGCGCACCAGCAGGATATCGGGGTGGATGCCGAGCGCCTGCAGTTCCTTGACGGAATGCTGGGTGGGCTTCGTCTTCAATTCGCCTGCAGCTGCGATGTAAGGCATCAGCGTCAGGTGGAGATAGATCGCGGTGCCGCGCGGAAGATCGTTCTTCAGCTGGCGGATCGCCTCCATGAACGGCATCGCCTCGATATCGCCGACAGTGCCGCCGATTTCGCAGATGACGAAATCGAACTCGTCATTGCCTTCGGTGACGAAGTTCTTGATCTCGTTGGTGACGTGCGGGATGACCTGGACAGTGGCGCCGAGATAATCGCCGCGGCGTTCCTTGTCGATGATGTTCTTGTAGATGCGGCCGGTGGTGATGTTGTCGGTCTTGGTCGCCGAGCGGCCGGTAAAGCGCTCGTAGTGACCGAGATCGAGATCCGTCTCCGCGCCATCGTCAGTCACGAACACTTCGCCGTGCTGCGTCGGGCTCATGGTGCCCGGGTCGACGTTGAGATAGGGGTCAAGTTTGCGAAGCCGCACCCGGTAACCCCGGGCCTGCAGCAACGCTCCGAGAGCAGCTGCGGCTATCCCTTTGCCAAGGGAAGAAACCACGCCGCCAGTGATGAATACATATCGCGCCATGGGCTTCACCGGATACCGTTTCAAAAATGATTCCGCCACCGAAAAATTCATCTTTCAGAATTTTTTCGTTCAAAAGGTTCGGGTGGCAAAATTCAAACAAAAGAAAACCGGCGGAAGACTGGCTTCCGCCGGCGATTATATCTGCATTGAGCCTTACTGGCCGCTTGGGACTTCCGAACCGGACGTTGCCGGCTTTGTTTCGGTCGTCGCAGGTGTCTGGGTTGCTGCCGGCGTCTGCGTAGTGGTCGCAGGCGTCTGGGTGGCGGCGCCGGACTGTGCGGGTGTCTGCGTCGGTGTCTGGGCAGGCGTCTCGCCAGCTGGCGGTGTTGTGCCGCCGCCGAGCGAATCAAGCACGCCGTTGCCGTTGTTGGTCGTGCCCGGGATGCGGTCGAGAACGTCGGTGGCGTTCGGCTGGTAGCGGGCGAGAATGCCCATGCCGAGCGCCAGCACGAAGAACAAAGCTGCAAGGATCGCCGTGGTGCGGGTCAGCGCGTTGGCGGTGCCGCGTGCGGACATGAAGCCCGAGCCGCCGCCGATGCCAAGGCCGCCGCCTTCGGAGCGCTGAATGAGCACGACGCCGATCAGCGCCAGCACAACCATGAGATAGATGACAAGCAATACGGTCTGCATTTTGTCCAGTCCTGCCTTAGATCACGCCTCGCCCGGCTTCATGAGAAAGCCTGATCTGAAACGCGATCGAGTGATCGTCCGGCATGGGAGACGCATCGAAATTGCAACGCAAGTTTCTGCGTCCGCTCCAGGCGGCAAAGATTAGTGTTGCGGCTGCATATACCAAGCCACCGCGCATTAAAAGCCCCTGCCCGTCTCTCCATGGACTTAATACCAGAGATAGACGGACAGAAATTTCAGGAATGGTCGCCGGGATCAGGCCGTGAGTTCGTCATACGCCCGGTAGATGGCGAGGAAGTCGTCGGCTTTCAAGCTTGCCCCGCCGATCAGTGCGCCATCGACATTGGCAACGCCCATCAATTCCCTAGCATTGCCCGGCTTGACGGAGCCGCCATAGAGGATGCGCATCTTGGCGCCGGCCGGGCCGAAGCGCGCGACGAGCTCTGCGCGCTGGAAGGCGTGGGCTTCCTCGACGTCAGCTGCCGTCGGCGTCAGGCCGGTGCCGATCGCCCAGACCGGTTCATAGGCAATCACGGTGTTTTCAGCGGTGGCGCTGTCCGGAATGGAGCCTGCGAGCTGGCGCTTCAGGACGTCCAGCGTCTGGCCGCCCTTGCGCTCATCACCGGTCTCGCCGATGCAGATGATGGCAATCAAGTCGGCAGCATAGGCAGCCTCGGCCTTGGCGCGAACGAGAGCATCCGTTTCCTTATGGTCGGTGCGGCGTTCGGAATGGCCGACGATGACATGAGTGCCGAAGCAATCGGCGATCATTTCGGCGGAGATGTCACCGGTATGGGCGCCGGACACCTTTTCGTGGCAATCCTGCGCGCCGATCAGCAGCGGGCTGTCGTCGCACAGCGCCGTTGCCACATAGAGCAGCGTCGCGGGCGGGCAGATCAGCGTCTCGACTTTTGCAGACAGATCGCCCTTGACGCCTTCCGCCATCGCCTTGATCTGATCGAGCGACGCCCGCAGACCATTCATTTTCCAGTTTCCGGCAACAAGCGGTTTTACCTCGGGCGTCATGTCGTCTCCTTAAGGGCATTGTCCTTTTCCCGGCAAAGGCCCTAGCAAATAAGCCGGGCAAAGAAAAGCTTACCGGCAACCTGGTAGCCACGCTGCGGCCGGTTTTCCAAGCGCCGGTATCGAAACCGTGAAGGCTGACCGGCTTGTCCGCACCGCGCGAAAGAGCGATGATTCGGCCAGTGCTTTTGACAGCCGGAGATCGGTGATGCTGCGCAACGGGCCGGATACGTTCGGGTGGGTGACCATTCTGCTTCACTGGACGATTGCCGTCCTGATCGCCGGGTTGCTGGTGCTTGGTTACGCCATGACCCTGCCAAGCATTGACCCGGTGTTGCAGTTCGACCTTTTCCAGTGGCACAAGTCCTTCGGGTTCACAGCCCTTGGCCTTTGTATCATCCGCGTTCTCTGGTGGCTGGCGGGCCGGCATCCGGCGGCCGTTGCGGGGCTCTCGATCCGGGAAAGACAGGCGAGTTTTGCCGTCCACAGCCTGCTTCTCTGCCTGACCCTGGCGGTGCCAATAACCGGCTGGGCACTCGCATCAGTCTCGACGCTCGATATTCCGAGCTTCTATTTCAATCTCGTCGTCATCCCGCATCTGCCGCTGGAGAAATCCGCCGTTGCCGAAACCGTGTGGACAACCGCCCACGCCATTCTCGCCTACGGCCTTGCAGCACTTGTGTTGCTGCATGCGGCGGCGGCCCTCCACCATCACTTCATCCGCCACGACGCGGTGCTTGTCCGCATGCTGCGCAGCCGCCGCAGCTAGGAATATTTCCGCTGCATCGTGCGTCTTACACGGCGAAAACCGGGCAATTGGGAAGGACCATAAAAATGTCTGCGCATTCAATGGTAATCACCGCCGCATTGATGACACTTGCGGGTCTCGTGGCTCATCCGGCCTTGTCTCAAGCCAAGGCGCCGACGCTGGATGACGCGGCCGGCCGCTACGATATCGACGGATCGTCACAGATCAACTTCAAGGTCGGACAGGTCGGCGGCGGCGGCATTTCCGGCAAATTCACCAAATTCTCCGGCACCTTCCAGCTGGATAGCGGCGACATCGGCAAATCCGTGGTGGAATTCTCGCTCTATCCGGAAACCGTTCAGACCGGCGAACCGCGCATCGAGAACTTCCTGCGCTCCACCGCCGTGTTCGATACCGCAGCCTACCCGAAAATCGTCTTCCGCTCGACCAGGATCACCCGTACCGGCGAGGACACGGCACAGATCGAAGGCAACCTGACGGCCAAGGGAACGACCCGAACCGAACATTTCGATGCGACACTGACCAAATGGAACCGGCGCGTCATCGGATTTCACATCCAGGGCGGGGTCTTCCGTACCCGCTACGACATGTCGGTCGGAATACCGATCTATTCCAATATCGTCGAGTTCGACATGATGGTGAACGGGCAAAAACACTAGCCTTTCCGATGCCGCCAGGCTGCGCCGTTATACTGCCCGTAAACTGTTCCTGCGGGAACATGTGAGCCAGCCGCTTGCGGCCCAAGATGCATTGAAGCCGCCGCTCCCTGTTTGGGAATTGACGGCGTATTAGGCGCAATTCTACTCTTTGCAGCATTGCTTATTCTTCAGTTATTTCATGGCCTGGAAATCCGGGGCGGTCACATGCGGTATGCTTTTTTCCAATCTCTTGTGTTCAGTCTCGGCCTGTTTCCGGCGGTGGCTTCGGCGCAGGACGTGCTGACCACGGCAACACCGGATCTGCTGATCCGCTCGCTCAACCCGGCCCTGGCGCAGAAGGAGAAAACCCGGGGATTGAAGATCGTTGGCGCCAAGGATCTGGAAACAGTCAACAGCTACGGCGACAGGCTTTTGGCGACGGTCAATCTCGCGGTCAATTTTCACTTCGGTTCGGCTGAACTGACACCACAGGCAGAGCGCCTTCTCGACACTGCCGGCACAGCGCTGCAATCCAGCGAGCTTGCTTCCTACCGGTTCGTGATCGGCGGTCATACGGATGCGGCCGGCACCGACGCTGACAATCTCGACCTCAGCCGGGCGCGGGCCGCATCAGCGACGCGGTATCTGTTGACGCATTACAAGATCGATACGAGACGGCTGGTTCTGCGGGCATTTGGCGAAACCGCCCTGCTCTTTCCGGCCGATCCCGAAGACGGGCGCAATCGCCGGGTCGAAATTTCGACGCTCAAATAGTGCGTGGAGATTCGACAACTACCAGCCTCATTTTTGAACGAGGCCATCCAGCAGGAAGTCGAGACCTTTCCTGAAAACGCCATCCCAATCGTTGTCCAGCAGCAGACGCGAGCGTTCGATTGTCGGGTAGTGTTCGCTGAGACGTGTCAGTCGCTGATGCCCTGCCGTCCTGTCCTCTTCCGAGAGGTCGAAGCTCGCCCGAGTGATGGTCGCGCCGATCACATAGTTCCAGAGCGACCATATCGCCGCGTTCAGATCTGCGTCGGCGACACCGGCTCTGGCCAAGGTCTTGCTCAGCAACTCCAACCGGCCGAGGATGTTTGCGCCAAGGGCTCGTTGCGGCAACAACGATGCTGACCAAGGGTGGCGCAACATGCTGGCGCGCCAGTCTTCGAGCATGTGAATGGCTTCCTGGCGCCAATCTTCAGCCTTGCCCGTTGCCGACGATCCGCGATATTCGAACACCGCGTTGAGGGCCAGATCAACGAGTTCCTCCTTGTTGGCGACGTGCCAATAGAGGCTCATGGCGCCCGCTCCGAGCCGGTCGGCCAGCCGGCGCATCTTCAATCCGCCGATGCCTTCAGCGTCCAGCAGTTCTACCGCAGTGGCGACGATCCGCTCCAGGGAGAGAGACGGCTCGCCGCGCTCAGCCGCAGGCTGGATCGACATATCTGTCTGTTGAGGCCGTTTGCTCTGCGCGCCGCTGCCTTTGCCTGCCATCCGTCTTCCTCACCGATCAGAATGCCGATGTAAGCCGACAATACAGCGCATGTCTATTCTGACGGATTGACTCGTACGTTGTACGATGCGATTTTATCGTACAACGTACGAGTCAGTTCGCAATGCGTTAAAATCCAATCCTGCAGACGCGAGGGTACGTTGCTCGTGGTCAGCGCAACCAAGAGAAAATCATGTCACGCGCAATCCAGCATCTGCTTATCGGAGGGCTCATCATCATGACTGCGGGAATTTCGACTGCGGCGGCAGCAAACGACAGCGATCGCAGGTTGACCATCGTCAATCCTAAGAACCTCTACGACCCGACGCCAAATGGCTACAGCACGGCGGTGATCGTGCCCCGCGAAGGCCGGGTCGCCTATATTTCCGGACAGGGAGGGCAGGACAGTACGGGAGCCTTGTCGCCTGACTTTGCCGTTCAGGTTAAGCAGGCCTATGCGAATCTGCGCGCCGCCCTTGATGCACTCGGCGCAAAGCCGGATCAGGTCGCAAAGCTGACGGTCTTCGTGGTCGATCACGATATGTCCAAGCTTGAGGTCTTGACCCGGAACATCAAGGAGATGTTCGGCGAAACGCTGCCGGCGCAGACGCTGATTCCGGTCCCCAAACTTGCAATTGACCCGATGCTCTTTGAGGTCGAGGCCGTCGTTTTGCTTGACTAAAGCACTTCCGACCGGTCGCTCGAACCGAAAGTGAAGCGGGCGCGCAGCTGCCAGCCGCGCGCCCGCAATGCAATTTCAATCCTGTCCCGGACGATCAGCCGAACTGGCTGCCGACGAAATCCTTGACGATGCGGATGATGCCGCGGCCGAGCAGGTCGTCGAGGGCGTCGCAGAGTTGATCGACATGCTGGCGTTCGCAGATCAGCGGCGGCAAGAGCCGGATGACGTTACGGTTATACTCGGTGAAAGCCACCAGCGTATCGTAATCACGCAGCAGAAGCGCGCCGATGAAACCCGACAGCGAGCCCTTCAGCTTGTCGTCCAGCACGGCAACCACCGGCCGCAGCACGAGCGGCAGCGTCTGGCTGAAATCCTGGAACTCCAGCCCGATCATCAGGCCCTGCCCGCGCACGTCCTTGATGATCTTCGGATACTTGTCCTTCAGCGCAGTCAGGCGTTCCAGCAGGTATTCACCCTGTACGGCGGCATTCTCGATCAGGTCCTCGTCATAGAGGACGTTCAAGGTCTCGATCGCCGTGATGGATGCCTCGCCAATACCGCCGAACGTGGCATGGGCATGGATCATCGCCGTCTTCGGCGTACCATAGGCTTTCATGTAGATTTCGCGGCGGGCGATCATGGCAGCCATCGCCGTCTTGCCACCGCCAAGAGACTTGGCGACCGCGGTGATATCGGGCACGACGTTTGCATATTCGAAGGCAAAGAAACGTCCGGAACGGCCGACACCGCACTGCACCTCATCGGCCACCCAGATGACGCCATGCTTGTTGCAAAGCGCGCGAACCTCCTGCCAGAACTCCGGCGGTGCGATATTGATGCCGCCACCGCCCTGAATGGTTTCCAGCACAAGCACGCCGATCGTCGGATCGCTCTCGAAAGCGCGGCGGATCGCCTCGATGTCGCCGAACGGCACCTTGACGTTGTTGTCGAGCAGCTGGAAATCACCCCGATAGAGCGGGCCGTCAGTGATCGACAGAACGCCGCGTGTCTTGCCGTGGAATGAGTTCTCGGCATAGACGATACGTGGCCGCTTCGGGCCAGCGACGCGCTCGGCAAGCTTGATGGCGGCTTCCATGGCCTCCGAGCCGGAGGAGCCGAGGAACACCATGTCGAGGTCACCCGGCGCGATTTCGGCGAGGTTCTTGGCGAGCGCCGCCGCATATTGCGACATGAAGGCAATGGCGATCTCGTGGCGGTTTTCGTCCTGGAACTGTTTTCGCGCAGCGATCAGGCGCTGGTGGTTATGGCCGAGCGCCAGCGAACCGAAGCCGCCGAAAAAGTCGAGGATCTTCCGGCCATTCTGGTCGACATAATACATGCCCTCGGCGGTCTCGATCTTGATCTTGTTGAAGCCGAGCAGCTTCATGAAATGAAGCTGCCCCGGATTCAGATGATCCTTGAACAGCGTCGTCATGTCGGCGACGCTCATGTCCTTGGCCTGTTCGACCGTCATCAGGTTGGGCTTCTTGATGCCGCCATCGAGGGCGGGGGCGTCAACGGCGACGCGGTGCGTTTTGTCGAGCATGGTCGTTGTTTCCTGATTCATTCGGCCGGTACGGCGGCTGCGTGCGCGAAGGTCTTGCCGGCTTTCTTGGCGCGGTATTCGTCATAGGCGGCGATCAGCATGGCGCCGTCATTGTACTCGGCCTTCCAGCCAAGCTCCTTCTTGAGCTTGCCGGTTTCGCGGATGCACATCTCGTCGGCGATCAGATACTGTTCCGGATCCATGATCGGCAGATTGGCGAAATCGAAGGCAGCGAGCGTTGCCTTCACCGCAAAGGCAGGCGTCGGCAACAGGAACGATTTCGAACCGGCATGAACGATCAGGTCGCCGAGCAGCTTCTTCACCGATGGCGGATTGTCGGAACCAAGATTATAGGCCTCGTTCGGCACGCCGCCCTTCCAGGCGAGACGGGCGGCTTCGGCGCAATCGAACACCGAGATGAACTGGTAGGGGTTCTTGCCCGAACCGATCATCGGCACCGGCAGGTTGGCGTCGATCAGCTTGAACAGCTTTTCCAGGATACCCAGACGGCCGGGGCCAATGATCAGGCGTGGGCGGAAGATCGAGATGTTCATGCCCTGCTTGCGCCATTCGGCGGCAAGCTGCTCTGTTGCCCATTTCGACTTGCCGTATTCACCCAGCGGCTTGGCCGGATGCGCCTCGGTCTGCGGCGACATCACCGTGTGGCCATAGATCATGTCGGTGGTGAACTGCACCAGCCGGTTGGCGCCGGACTTTGCCGTCGCCTTCATGATGTTCTCAGCACCGTAATAATTGACCGGCCAGAAGAACTGCCAGCGCTTGGAGCGCACCTGCAGCGGCGACAGCATCTTCGCCGCCATGTTGTAGACCATGTCGTCCGGTCCGATCTCGACCTTCATGACATCTTCTGCATTGGTGACATCGCAATGGACGAAACGGACGCGGGCATAATGCGGCAGGTCGGACTTGACGATATCGGCAACGAGAACCTCTTGCCCCTCGTGAACCAGGCGTTCCGCCAGATGGCGCCCGACGAAGCCGTCACCGCCAAAAATGATATGTTTCATGATGCGCTCCCGATTTTTACTGTTTTTGTGCCCGCAGCTTCAAGCGATGGCTGGTCCTCGTGCGAGGACATGCCAGCCCCTGACAGGCCGGACTGGGCGATGAGAATGGTTCCGACGCAGATGAAGCCGATGCCGGCGATGCGCCAGGCGTTCAGATCCTCGTGGAAGACGAAATAGGCAAAGACGGCCACGGCCACATAGGCAAGGCTCAGAAATGGATAGGCGAAGGAGAGTTCCACCTTCGATAGTACGTAAAGGTGCGACACCATCGAAATGACGAAGGTGGCTAGTCCGGCGAAGACCCAGGGGTTGAAAACCACCTGGAAAATACGGGCAATGAAAGTATCAGCCGTGAAGCTCAACGGACCGAGCGAAAGCATACCCTGTTTTAGCATGACTTGTGCCGCAGCGTTGGTAATCACGGTGAAGAGAATGAATACGATATACTTCATGTCGATGCTCCCTGTTCCCGTCGCGATACCTACACGCAAGAGCGGTATATTCCGTGAAAATCGGGCGTTTATTTAATTCAAATTGTTCCTATTCTCATTTTGGCAAAGCCCATTCTCATTTCGGCAAAGAAAGGGCCGTCCGCTTCCAGAAATTCGAAACCATTGCCGGATCGCGCAAAGCTTCCAGCTGCCGCCAGCGCGGGAACGAGAAGTCAAAGGTTTGCGGGCTCATCCGCGCATCCTTGTAGGGATTGATGGCACCACCGGCCTCGACAACCATGGCGTCCAGCCGGTTGAGAAGCTTAAGGGTCTCTTCACCCTGATTGGCGAAATCCAAAGTCAGCGTAAAACCCGGCCTCGGGAAGGACAAAAATCCGCCTGAAATCTGCTCGCCGAACTTCTTCAACACTGTGAGGAAAGAGGCGTGGCCGGCCGCGCGGGCAGTCTCCAGCAACCGTGCCGTCAGCTCAGGCGCATTGCCCGCTGGATAGACGCTCTGGTGCTGGTAAAGGCCCTTGGGGCCATAAAGCCGATTCCAGTTGCCGATGGCATCCAGCGGGTGGAAATAACCCGGCCATTTCACCGTCTTGACCGTTTCGCCCGGCTTTTCCTTGCGGAAGTAAAGTTCGTTGAATGCCTTCAGCGTCAGCGTGTTCAAGAGATTGAACGGCGGCGCGAACGGAACCGACAATCGTCTCGCCTTCGGCATGTCCGGAAATTCGCAGGAGGCATCGGCATGATCACCGGCCAGAAGCACACCCCTGCCCGTCCTCTTTCCGGTGGCCAACTGGTCGATCCAGGCGACGGAATATTCGTGCTCGCCATCAACGGTTTCGACCATGCCGAAATATTCATTCAGGCTATCGAAGCGGATGGCGTGTTGCTGGATGTGGGCGGATGGCACCTTCATCAGCTGCAGGTCGACCGACAGGATCAGCCCCGTCAGGCCCATGCCGGCGATGGTGGCAAAAAACAGGTCGCGATTTTCCGTTGCCGAGCAGGTCAGTACCTCGCCGCTCGACCGCAACAATGTCAGGCCAAGCACATGCTTGCCGAAAGTACCGCGGGCGTGATGGTTCTTGCCGTGCACATCATTGGCGACGGCCCCTGCAACCGTGACCGACGCGGTTCCCGGCGTCACCGGCAAGAAAAACCGGTGCGGGATCGCTGTTTCGAGAATGGAGCGAAGCGTGACGCCGGCATCGCAGGAAATGATGCCGGTTCCCGGATCGAAACCGAGGATGCGGGTGCGTACCCGGCTCTCGATCAGCCTGCCCGCGTCGTTATGGCAACTGTCGCCATAGGACCGGCCGTTGCCGAATGGCAGGAAAGCGCCGGGCGCCGCAGTTTCACGCAGGTTCTCATAGGCATCGGGCGATACGGACTGCCGGGCGCGGCAATCGATCCGGCCCCAGCTGTCAAATTCGGCGGGGGTCATGGCGTTCCCAAAGCACCGGCGAGCACAAACATGGCGCCGAGCGCCATGGTGACGAGGCTGCGCCAGTCGCGCATGATGAACACCACAGGATCCTCATGCAGCATGCCGCGGCGGGCCAGCATCCAGATGCGCAGCAGCATATAGAGCACCAGCGGGCAGAGCGGCCACAGCGCCCAATCCAGCCTGTACATTTCCTGCATTTCCTTGCTGTGAATATAGAGCGCCAGAACCAGTGCAGAGGCAAAGGCCGAAGAAACACCGGCCTGTCCGACCATTTCGAAATCGACCGCCATATAGCCGCGCCCCGGCACCTGGTTGCCGTCGCGGCCGTCATATTCATCGAGCTCGACATAGCGCTTGACCAGCGCCAGGCTGAGGAAAAAGAAGATCGAGAACGACAGGAGCCAGAAGGACAGATCCGTGCCTGTGGCAGCAGCACCGGCGATGATGCGAACTGTATAGAGCCCGGCCAGTGTGAAGACATCGACCAAGAGCTTGCGCTTGAGCACAAACGTGTAGGCAGTCGTCGCCAAGGCATAAAAACCGAGTACGAGGGCGAAATCGTACGGCAGCACAGCCGTCAGCGAGAGCGAGGCAAGGAGCAGGCACAGCGCTATCATCAGCCCCATCGGCACCGACATCTGGCCGCTTGCCAGCGGCCGGTTGCGCTTCTTCGGATGACGGCGGTCGCTGGTGAGATCCGACAGATCGTTGACCACATAGACAGCAGAGGCAAGGAAGCTGAAGGCGAAGAACGCCAGGATGACGTTGACCACCGCATCCATGTGCAAGATGTCGTGGTTGAGGACCATCGGAACGCCGATCAGCACATTCTTTGCCCATTGATGCACGCGGATCGATTTCAGGGCTGCCAACGGGCTCGCCTTGCCGAGATCGAGCTTTTCGGCATCATGTGCCCGGCGCCATTTTTCGGCGGCGGCATCCGGCGCCACGACAATCGCCTTGCGGGCGGCATCAAACACCGGCACGTCATCGCGGCTGTTGCCCATATAGTCGAAACCGCCCTCGCCGAACTGTTCGATCAGTTTTTCCCGCTTGCGGCGGCTGGTGAGGTTGACGTCCGTGGTGCTGTGCAGGACGGAGGAAAAAGCGCCGGTATGAGCTGCAACCCCAAGCGCCACGCTTTCGGCGGCACCGGTGACCAGAATGACCTGCCGGCCGGTTTCGCGCTCGCGCGCCAGACGCTTGAGCACCGCCTCGCGATAGGGCCAGTCGGCCGCCTGGCGTCCGGAGCGTGCGGCAACCTCGTATTTCAGCCGCGCCTTGCCCTTCGTCATCCAGATAAGAACTGCAAATAGCATCAGCGGATTGCGCAACAGAATGATCGCCACGCCCTCCCAGAGCGTGTCGGCAGCAAGCAATGTGCCGTCAAGATCGACGCATAGCGGAATATGCCGCGTTTCTGTCCGAGCATCCATAAGATCAAACCCCGATAAAATATACCCGGGACAGTCCCATGTTCAGCTTTCGAAAGTGCAAACAGCGCTCGCCTTAAGGTTTCAAACTGCTGCGTTGGTTAATGAATCCCGGATATATTCGGTGTTTCAATCCAGCCCGATCCAGTTCAGTGCATCGCGCCAGTCCGTCATACGGACGGGGGTGCCGTGCGACCCTGTCTGGAAAAGGACGATGCGGGCGGGATAGTTCGCTTTCCTCAGCGAGCGGTAGAACGCGATCTGGCCGGACACGGGATAGACAGTATCGGCGCCGCCATGGCTGAAGAATATCGGCAGTTTCTTCTTGTAGGCGGCACTCTTGCTGAAAGCCGCATCAGAGGGACCGCCCATGATCATCATGCCCTTGAGGTCTGCAACAGCCTGCGGATTGCGGGTGAGGCCCCAGCAGATGAAACTGCCCATCGAGGCGCATGAGAGCACGACCGGTCGGCCAGGGGATTGCTGCCGGGCATAGGCAATCAATCCAGCGACATCGGCGACGCCCGCATCATCGAAGGAGCGCATGCTCGGGGCATAGTAGACGCCGCCATTTTCGACAGCGAGGTTCTTTAGCCGGTTGAAATTGCCGCCGAACGACCAGTCATTGGCGCCGAGCCGCCGGTCGCCGCCTCGGCCATGGATGAAGATGACGGTGAATGTCGCGCCCCTCGCAGCACCCACCCGCAGCACATCCAGCGGCCGGGTGGCGAGATCGAGCGTCTCGTTGACCTGCGCGCTCTTGACGCCGAGCGACACATAGGTTCGCCTTACCCGGCGTTCCGGCTCGGTGTCACGAGCGTGGATATCGCGCATCTTGTCGTAATCGACGACGCGGTAATCGCCGCCATCCTCCGTTTCCAGCACCGTTCCATAGGAAAACAGCTCGTCCTTAAAGGGCTTCAGCGGCGCGGCCTGTGCCGGCAAAACCAGGGCGGCCATGACGATTGCGGCAAAAAAGGCACGAAAGGTCAAATGAGTTGTGGACAGGTGCATCCGGAATGTTCCTCTTTTGATCCAAGCCTTGCCATCGGACCTTCCGCAAAGCAACAGTTGGGGCTATTGAAGGCACGATCGGCGTGTTGACGCGCGCGGCTGAGTGATTGGGCTGGCCTGGTCGCTCTCGCGCTGGGAATTTGGCAGAATTCCAGCGATTCGTGCAGACATTCCTGACGGCTCAGTCCGAACCTTGGGCCGGGCCTGAAGCCGCCACCACGGAAAGACATCAAAACAGACTATGACCGACAGCAACGATCTCTTTTCAGCAATGCCCCTGGTACCGAAGCCTGCGACGGATCCCGTCGTGCCAAAGCCGGTTGTTGCCACGCCCGCCGCCGCGCCGGTGGCGGAACAGCGCAGCAGTACCCCGGCGGCGCTGAAGGCCGATGCCGGCGATTACAACGCCTCGGCAATCGAGGTGCTGGAGGGGCTGGAACCTGTGCGCCGCCGTCCCGGCATGTATATCGGCGGCACCGACGAAAAGGCTCTGCACCATCTGTTTGCCGAAGTCATCGACAACTCGATGGACGAAGCTGTTGCCGGACACGCCAATTTCATCGACGTCCATCTCGACGCCGAAGGCTGCCTGTCGGTGACCGATAACGGCCGTGGTATTCCGGTCGAGAACCATCCGAAATTTCCGGGCAAGTCGACGCTCGAAGTGATCATGACCATCCTGCATGCGGGCGGCAAATTCGACAGCAAGGTCTACGAGACCTCCGGTGGTCTGCACGGCGTCGGCGTCTCGGTCGTCAACGCGCTGTCGGACATTCTCGAAGTTGAGGTTGCCCGTAATCGCAAACTCTATCGTCAGCGCTTTTCGCGCGGCATTCCGCAAGGCGGGCTCGAAGAACTGGGCGACGTGCAGAACCGGCGCGGCACGAAGGTCAAGTTCCATCCGGATCCGGAGATCTTCGGATCGCATGCCAAATTCGATCCCGCCCGGCTGTTCCGCATGGCGCGGTCGAAGGCCTATCTGTTCGGCGGCGTCGAAATCCGCTGGTCCTGCGATCCCTCGCTGATCGAAGGTACGGATACGCCGGACAAGGCGGTGTTCCACTTCCCCGGAGGCCTGAAGGATTACCTGCAGGCAACGATGGGCAAGGAATTCACCGTCACCCGCGAAATCTTTGCCGGCAAGACCGAAAAGACCGGCGGCCATGGCGCGCTCGAATGGGCCGTCACCTGGTATGGTGGCGACAGCATCGTACATTCCTATTGCAACACCATTCCGACACCGGAAGGCGGCACGCACGAAGCCGGCTTCCGCATCGCGCTCACCAAGGGCCTCAAAGCCTATGCGGAACTGACGCAGAACAAGCGCGCGGCGATTGTGACCACCGAAGACGTGATGATCTCGGCCGCCGGTATGCTGTCGGTGTTCATCCGCGAACCGGAATTCGTCGGCCAGACCAAGGACAAGCTGGCGACCGTCGAAGCGCAGCGCATCGTCGAGAACGCGCTTCGCGATCCCTTCGACCATTTCCTTGCCGATAACCCGCAAGAAGCCCACAAGCTGCTGGAATGGGTCATCGAGCGCGCCGACGAGCGTGTGCGCCGCCGCAAGGAAAAGGAAGTCACCCGCAAATCGGCGGTGCGCAAGCTGCGCCTGCCGGGCAAGCTTGCCGACTGCTCGCAGAATTCGGCCGAAGGGGCCGAACTTTTCATTGTCGAAGGCGATTCGGCTGGTGGCTCGGCAAAACAGGCGCGCAACCGCTCCAACCAGGCGATCCTGCCTTTGCGCGGAAAAATCCTCAACGTTGCCAGTGCTGGCCGCGAAAAACTCGGCGCCAACCAGCAGATCAGCGATCTCGTCCAGGCGCTCGGCTGCGGCACGCGCAGCAAGTACCGTGAGGAAGACCTGCGCTATGAGCGCGTCATCGTCATGACCGATGCCGACGTCGACGGTGCCCACATCGCCTCGCTGCTGATCACGTTCTTTTATCAGGAAATGCCGGAACTCGTTCGCGGCGGACATCTCTATCTGGCCGTACCGCCGCTTTACCGCATCACCCAAGGGGCAAAGACGCTCTACGCCCGCGACGACGCGCATCGGGTGGAACTGGTCGAGACGGAATTCAATGGCCGCGGCAAGATCGAGATCGGCCGCTTCAAGGGTCTTGGCGAAATGATGCCGGCGCAGTTGAAGGAAACCACGATGGATCCTTCCAAGCGCACGCTCTTGAAAGTCGCCATCGACGAGGTGGATTTCGAAGGCACGCGCGAAGCCGTCGACAACCTGATGGGCACCAAGGCCGATGCCCGCTTCCGCTTCATCCAGGAACGTGCCGTGTTTGCCGACAACCTGGATATCTAGCTCAAAGCCTTCGCAGATCGATTCAACACATTGTGGAATTGATTCAGCTTTCCGCTCCAACTCACGGAGCGGAAACGGTTTTCCCTGAAGTAACCTCGCTCTGCGTCAGGCGATGGCCTTTTCCATGAACAGGCTGAACGGGTCCGGTTGATAGGAACCGAACGGTCCAATCTCGACATAGCCGGCGGTCTTGTAGAGGCCGATCGCCTCCGGCTGATAGATGCCGGTCTCAAGCCGGATGGCCGACAGTCCGGCGCCGCGGCCATGGCCTTCGAGATGCTCGAGCAGCTTGCGGCCGATCTTCAGGCCACGTGCCTGCGGATCGACGAACATGCGCTTGATCTCGGCGCTGCCATCACCAGCATCCACCAGCGCACAACAGCCGACGACCTCTCCCTCATGGCGGGCGACGAAAAAGGAGACGGACGGTTTTTCCAGCGTCGAGACATCGACAAGGTGATTGCTTTCGGCCGGATAAAGCGATTGCGCGTAGGCATCGGATTGATCAAGCAAGTTCTGGACGCCCGGCTGGCGCGGCGATTCTTTTTCAATGGTCAGAGTCACTTGGCGTTGTTCCTTCGCAGATCGATTCATCCCGTTTCCAGTCAATCCTAAAAGTACGGTAGTGAAAACGACAGACGGAAAATCTGGCCATGTACGGCGGCTAACCTCACTCAGAGCAACCGGCAGAAACAAATTGTTTCCAAGCCTTCCCCACTTTGCCTTACTTCCGGAGCAAACGGGCCCTTAGTTCAGCGAAGTCAGAATCGCTCCTTACAGAACGATTTTTCACCGAATTGGAGAGATATCCACGATGGTTCCTGCCCTGATCGTCATGACAATTCTCGGCTGCGACGATAGCGTCAGCCAGTGCCACTACGTCTCGACCGTCAGCGGCACGTGGCAGAGCATTGCCGTCTGCGATGCGGAATCACAGAAACAATTGCCGAAATTCTCCAACGCCAATTATCCGGTGATCGTCGCGGTCTGCGAAACATCCGGCAACACGATGGCAGACGCCAAGGATCCCGCGCCTGTGCCCGCAACGCAGCCTGCTCTCGATCAGGCGCATGCCGTTACGAAGGATGCCGTCCCGACACCACCCACGACCGAACAGAAACAGCCTAGCTTGCCGCGCCGGACATTGGCGATGGTGACAGGAGCTCTGCCCGACGCCTCGGACCTGCGCAATGCGGTGACCAAACCCGTCCACTATATCGAGGACGGCTATTCCTGGGTGGCCCGGAAGTTTACAAAGTAAACCCTATACCAGCCCGGCAGCGATCAGGCTTTCAGCGCTGGCGCGGATTGCCTCGTCCCCTGAACGCGGCCTCCAGCCGAGCAGACGCTTTGCCTTTTCATGCGACACGCGCTGGTCGCGGCCGAGTTCGGCGACGATCAGTTTCAGGCCGGGATCGAAGCGCGAGGCAACGCCCGCCAACCAGTTGGGCAAAACGAATTTCGGCAGTTTTTTCCCGTAGGCTGGAAAGTCCCGTTTCAAGACCCGGGCAATATGCTTGATCGACAGCGCCTCGCCCGCAATGATGAAGCGCTCGCCCGCAGCCTTTGGTATCGTCATGGCAAGAACATGCGCCTCTGCGGTATCGCGCACGTCGACGACAGGCACGCTGAAATCCGGCATGGCGGGATAGCGGCCTTTCAACAGGCTTTTTACCACACCGACCGACGTTCCTGTCTCCGAGCCTAGGATGGGTCCAAGGATCATGCCCGGATTGACGACGGCGAGTTCAAGGCCTTGTTCGTGTGCAAAGGCCCAGGCGGCGCGTTCGGCCAGCGTTTTCGACTTGTAGTAGGGCGTTGCAAGCACGCCATCGACATCGGTCCAGTCCGTCTCCGAAAAAGGCGCCCTGCCCGCCCCATAGCTGATGGCGGCAATGGAGGATGTCAGAACCACGCGGCTGACACCGGCGTTCTTTGCAGCGCGCAGCACGCGCAACGTTCCCTCCCGCGCCGGCAGAATGAGGTCATTTTCATGCCTGGGAACGCGTGAGGGAAAAGGTGACGCGGTATGGATGACGTGCCCAGCTCCTGTAAGGGCATCATCCCATCCGGCGTCTACCGTGAGATCCGCGACAACGAAGGAGAGCTTTCCCTGAATTGCGCCGTCAACCGAGCGGATCGCCGCCTCGATGGCCTGCGCCTTTTTCATCGACCGCAGGGTTCCGCGAACCTCGTAGCCTGCACGCAGCAAAGACGCGGCGACGTGACCCCCGAGGAAACCGCCTATGCCCGTCACAACGACCGGCCTTGTCGTATCGTTCTTCATTGCCACACTCCGCACCTGCCGCACCGATCTTCATCAGCTACATGGTGGGTTTGGCACCCTGTGTCAAAGGCGGACTGTCCGGATTGTTCTGCAACGCGCCAGCGCAGAAGCAGCCAGGGTCAGGCCGCTTCCCGTGCAGCGAGCAATGCATAGTCGCGGGCGGTCTGGCGCTGTTCGGCAATCGTCAGCTTCTCGATGAGGCCGGCAAGTCCGCCGGACGCATCGGAGGCCTGGCTCTTGCCACGCAGTTTAGACAACAGGGCGGCAGAGATGGTGGCCGTCACAGTAGACGAGCCAACCCGGTTTTCCTTGCGCCAGATCAGCACGGCTTCGGCAAACAGGGCGCTGACATCGCGACCAAGGCCCGCACTTTCGAACAGCGCCCGGATGGCGTGGATACGGCCATCCGACAGGATCGAGCGCACGCGCTTGTCGGCGACATCGGACAGGTTGACGATGGCCGCAGCAAAAAAATCGACCTTGCCGGAACACAGGGCGTTCAGAAGGAAGGCTGGCGTCAACCGTCCCGTTACCCTGAGATGTTCGACGAGATTGGGAATCTGATCAGGTTGGGCAGCGCCGGCCATGCCGACGGCCGCCTTGTCACAGGCTTCGCGGGTGATCCGCTCGACACGGCGCTCGCCAATGGCGGCCTGCACGAGGCCAAATCCGGAAAGGGCCGTTCCGACCTTTTCGACCAGCGCATGCCGGGCATCGGCCGGCAGATCGTCACGGTCGAGCAGCGTATTGCGGACCGACCAGAGATGGCCGAGCCGGTCACTCAGGCGCTTCAGCGTCCGGCAGGAGAACCGCGCCTGCCCGTTTTCAAGCAGGATCAGAACCTCTTCCTCACCGCCGATTTCGGCGATGGCGGCAGCAACCGGGCGTGACATAGACTGGCGGGCGGCGATGACTGCGCGGGTCTCCGGCGTCCCCTTGGCAGCAAGATCGACAAGATCCATATCGTTGAGCACAGGAGAACGCGAAATGACGGCATAGGCGGTTTCAGGCTGGTCTTCGGCAAGCGACAGAATGATGGTCCGTGGAATGCGCGCGCAATCTGCAATGGCTTCGGCCAGCGCCAGCCGAACTTTCGGCGAGGGATCATCGAGAAGAAAGGTCATTGCCATTTCGGCCGCATGTTCGTCGAGCGTATTCATTTCGGCCGCGACATAGGCACGGCCCAACGCCTGCGCTGCGCGAACCCGATCCCCGGTTTTCGCGGTTTCAACCCAACGAAGAAATGCTTGAATGATCACCGACGCCTCACTACACACCAACCAGCCCAATCATGGTGCCGGTTACGTTAGCGATCAAAGGTTTAAGATTGGTTCACCATGTCCGTTAACCGCTTCGAAATCACGCTGCCGATGATGTGCGCAACGCCGGATGCGCTGCCGCCAAAGTCCGCCACCGGCGGGGCATCGACCGTGATCCTCGATATCCGCGGGGACTGGATAACCAAGAGCGCAGCCGATCAGGCGCGGCGGATAATTACACACCGGCAATCAGCCTCGACGCTGCTTCGCGTCGGCAGGCCAGACGACGAGGCCGGGCAGACGGCGATCGGGCAACTGGCGACACTGCGGCCGCATGGCTTTGTGCTTTCCGGCTGCGGCGGTGCCGCCGATATCCAGAAATTCGATGTCATGCTGCGGGTCGCGGAAGCCACCCACGGGATCGATGCGGGATCGATCGGACTGGTTGCCGAGCTTGGCGGGGATTTGGCGTTTCTTCTCTCGCAAGCTTCCCTGAAAGACGTGTCGCGCCGGCTGATAGCGATCATTTTCGACGGTAACGGCGTGACACAGGCGACGGCAAGCCAAACGTTCAACGCGGCGGCATCAAGGATGGGTGCACCGCTTCTCCTTGCCCGTGGCGCCGCCGTCATCAAGGCGAGGCAGGCAGGCATAGACTGTTATGAACTGCTGAAAGGCGCGGATGGCGACCCGCGGATCACTCGCGACATCGCTCTTGCCGATGGTTTTTCCGGCGTGGTGGCGCGCAATGCCGCCCAGCTTGAGGCGCTGTCGCCGTCCTGAGCGGCCAGCCCTAGCGTTTGGGCCGGAACATTTCGAAGACGTCTCCGGATTCGCAATAGTCCATGTATCCCATGCGGCCGACCGGCCGGACCTTGGCCATGTCAAGCCGCCCGTCGCGGATCGCCTCGTCACGAATGTGAATACCGACAACCTGGCCGATGACCACGTGGTTTTCAGACAGCGTACCGTCGAGCGCTTTCGGCCGGAAGATTTCCGTGACCTTGCATTCGAGGGCGGCGTAAGCTTCGGCAACGAAGGGCGCTTGGACAAACTGGCCTTGGACCGGCGTCAATCCGGCAAGCGCGAATTCGCTCTCACCATGTGGCACCGGAGCCGACGTGACGTTCATCGCTTCGCGGATGTCAAAGCTGACTAAATTGGCGGTGAATTCACGGGTTTCCTCGATGTTGCGGACCGAATCCTTGCGGCCGGCCGAGGAGAACATCACCATTTTCGGCGCGTCGCTGATCGCATTGAAGAAGGAATAGGGCGCCAGATTGAGGCTGCCATCGGCAGACCTCGATCCGATCCAGCCGATCGGCCGCGGAGAAACGATGGCCTTGAACGGATCATGGGCAAGACCATGGGCGTTTTCCGCAGTCGCATAAAACATCAGGCGTCCTCGCCAACCCAGGTGACGATATCCGCAAGCTCCGGCCGCGGGCGCTCCGTCGGCGGAACCTGCGGCGTGCCGATATGGATGAAGCCGGCGACCTTTTCACCGGGCTGAACGCCGAGCAGCGGATAGGCCTTTTCATCGAAGGCATACCATTCGGTCAGCCAGTTCGAGCAGAAGCCGAGCGCGTTGGCAGCCATGAGCAGGTTAAGGCAGACGGCGCCGGCCGACATCACCTGCTCCCATTCCGGCACCTTGAAATGCGGCGCTGCCTTGCTGACGACGGCGACGACGACGGGCGCGCGCGACAGGCGGGCGTTTTCCACCTTGATCATCTCTTCGGAAAGATCGGGCTTGGCTGCGAGCGCCATTTTTGCCAGTTCGGCACTGATACGCACCCGCTCCTCGCCGCGATAGACGATGAAACGCCAAGGCGCCAGCTTGCCGTGATCCGGCACGCGCGAGGCAAGCGTCAGCATCTCTTCGATCTCCGCTGTGTCCGGTCCAGGCCCGCTCATTTGAAAGGCTGGAATAGACCTTCGGGTTGTCAGATAATCGCGCAGGCTGATTTCAGTTTTCATCGCCGTCCATTTCCACTAGTTTGCCACCGCACGCCGCCACCAAGCAGGCAGCCACGAAATTGCCATATCGGCGTTTCAAGTGGAGCCACACACTCAGGATGTCAACCACCCCATGCGCATCAAGGCCGGTCATGTTCGCGCTCTCGTCATAGCGCTTGTTCTTGCAACAGTTGGCGCCCGTGCGCCGCAGGCGCAGGAGCTTGCCGACCCCTTCAAGGCCTTTCCGGCGATCTCCGCTCCATCCAAGAAGATGCCAAAGCTCAACAGCTTCAATCCGACCAACCCGGATGCCGCGACGCAAGGTCCGACCGCAAAGGACATCCAGCTGGAAGCGCATCTGACGGAAAAGGGCAATGCCGTCGAGCAGGGCCTGACCTGGCGCGTTTTCAATCCCATTCCCGGTTCAGACGGCAAGCTGCCGCTGGTGGCGACATCAGAAGGCGGCTCGGCCGCGTTCCAGCTCATTCCCGGCGAATACTTCGTCAATGTCGCCTTCGGCCGCGCCGGCGCGACACGCAAGATCCGGGTGGCGGACGCTGGCCTCCCTGAAAAGCAGGTGCTGGTGCTGGATGCCGGTGGCGTCATGCTCAATGCCGTCTCCGGCAGCGACGTGCGTATCCCGCCGGGAGAACTGAGCTTTTCGATCTTTTCGGCTGATTCGAAAGAAGATGGCGAACGCGCCCTCGTGGTTGCCGACGTCAAGCCCAACACGGTCGTTCGTTTGAACACCGGCACCTATCACGTCGTTTCCAACTATGGCTCGGTCAACGCAGTCATTCGCGCCGATATCCAGGTCGAAGCCGGTAAACTGACAGAAGCGACGATCCAGCACCGCGCGGCCAAGCTGACACTGAAACTTGTCTCCGAACCCGGCGGCGAAGCGATTGCAGATACGGCCTGGTCGATCCTGACCTCGTCGGGCGACGTCGTCAGCGAAAGCGTCGGTGCTTTCCCGACATTGGTGCTGGCCGAAGGCGGCTATTCGGCGGTCGCGCGCAACAACGAGAAAATTTTCCAGCGTGACTTTACCGTCAAGGCCGGCGTTAATACCGATGTCGAGGTCTTGCTCAACGACAAGGGCGTGCAGCCAGCCTCCGGCGCCACGGACGCGCAGGACTGAACGGTTACGACGCCCGGCTGAGAAACCGGCGGCGTGGCGGTGCCATGCAGAACACGCCGTCATAGATCCGCGTCAGGATATCCTTGCGGTCGGCAATGGCGCTCAGTTCTTCCCAGGCAATCAACTGGCCGATGCGCGACGAGATCGTCGTACCGGAAAGACGGCGGAACTCGCGGATCAACAGCGAGATACGCAGCGTCATCGACACCTTGCTCGCTAGGTGAAACAGCCTGCCGTTCTGGCCTTCGAAATAGATCGGGATAACGCTTGCCTTGGCGGTCTGGATGAGTTTTGCCGGAAACATCTTCCACGGCAGGTCTTCGGCCCTGCCGAATCCCTTTCTTGCCGTGGCGACGCCGCCGGCCGGAAAGACGATCAGGGTGACGCCTTCCTTCAGCAGCCGCACCGCTTCGTGGCGCGTCTGCATGTTGATCGCCAGCGCTTCCTTGGTTTCCTCAAACGAGATCGGCAGCGAATAGGGCGCCATTTCCGGCACCTTCAAGAGTTCGTTGTTGATCAGCACGCGGAACGGGCGGCCAAGCTGTTCGGCCAGCGACAGAACGGCAATGCCGTCGCCGATGCCGAAGGGATGATTGGCGACGATGACAACAGGGGTATCCGGCAGATGGCGCGGCGGCCATTCGCCCTGGATGCGGACGCGCACATTGATCAGATCCAGCATTTCCCCGAAAATCCGGTCGCTCTTGCCGACGATTGTATCGCGCCATTGCGTGTAGAGCCTGGCATAGCGATTGCGCCCGGCAAGCCCTTCCATGGAACGGATAAACCAACGTTTTAGCCGTCGATCGTTCTCGTTGGCGTAAGACAGCTCTTTGAACTGCACGTTGTTCCCCGCTCCATGAAAGCTGCGCCGATAGAGGCGCAGCAGCGTCATCCGGATAATCTGCGAATGTTACAGTTTTCTGACAATAGACTGAAGGTGCGGTCCTGCCACACCTTCTTTATTAGATCATACACAACTTAGCGAATGATCAGGCGGAAGCCTTGCTCCGGCGTTCGGCCTTGCGCTTTACATCCGGCGGCGTTGCTTCCGACACCAGCGAGGCAATGGCGTCGTCCAGCGTCATCGGTGTCTGTGCCTGCGAGCCCAAGCGGCGGATGTTGACCGTCCGCTCTTCGGCTTCGCGCATGCCGCAAACGATGATCACCGGAACCTTGGTGACCGAATGCTCGCGGACCTTGTAGTTGATCTTCTCGTTGCGGAAGTCGGTCTCGACCTGAAGACCGGCATCGCGCAGCAGTTCGGCAACTTCACGGCCGTAATCGTCGGCTTCCGACGTGATGGTGGCGACGACGACCTGCAGCGGCGAGAGCCACAGCGGGAAATGGCCGGCGAAATTCTCGATCAGGATGCCGAGGAAACGTTCCATCGAGCCGCAGATGGCGCGATGGATCATCACCGGCTGCGTCTTTTCCGAGTTGCTGTCGATATAGAAGGCACCGAAGCGTTCCGGCAGGTTGAAGTCGACCTGCGTCGTGCCGCACTGCCATTCACGGCCGATGGCGTCCTTCAGCGTGTATTCGAACTTCGGGCCATAGAAAGCGCCCTCGCCCG
Source organism: Rhizobium sp. Root1334 (assembly GCF_001426665.1). Lineage (GTDB taxonomy): Bacteria > Pseudomonadota > Alphaproteobacteria > Rhizobiales > Rhizobiaceae > Pararhizobium. The sequence goes on from NZ_LMEY01000012.1 coordinate 572,048, forward strand.
GCAGGATGCCGGTCTTGATGCGGCCTTCCGACTGCTGTTCGATCGTCTTCAGCACGTCCATCATGACGCTTTCGGCACGATCCCAAAGGGCATCGTCGCCAACGCGCTTTTCCGGACGGGTCGACAGCTTGACCACGACTTCCTTGAACCCAAAATCCTGATAGACCGACAGGATCAGGTCGTTGATGCGCAGGCACTCCGCCGCCATCTGCTCGTCGGTACAGAACACATGCGCGTCGTCCTGCGTGAAGCCGCGCACGCGCATCAGACCATGCAGCGCGCCCGAAGGCTCGTAGCGGTGAACGTTGCCGAACTCCGCAAGCCGGATCGGCAGTTCGCGGTAGGATTTCAGGCCATGCTTGAAGATCTGGATATGGCCGGGGCAGTTCATCGGCTTCAGCGCAAAAACGCGCTCGTCGTCGGTTTCGTCACCGGCGACCGTCACCTTGAACATGTTGTCGCGGTACCAGCCCCAGTGACCCGAGGTTTCCCAGAGCGACTTGTCGAGCACCTGCGGCGCGTTGACTTCCTGGTAAGTGCCAGCCAGACGGCGGCGCATATAGGCAACCAGCGTCTGGAAGACGCGCCAGCCCTTGCCGTGCCAGAAGACGACACCCGGGCCTTCTTCCTGGAAATGGAACAGGTCCATTTCGCGGCCAAGGCGGCGGTGGTCGCGCTTTTCGGCTTCGGCCAGGATATGCAGATACTGGTCGAGTTCTTCCTGCGTACGCCAAGCCGTGCCGTAGATGCGCGTCAGCATCGGGTTGTTTGAGTCACCGCGCCAATAGGCACCGGCCACCCGCATCAGCTTGAAGGCATTGCCGATCTGACCGGTGGAGGCCATATGTGGACCACGGCAGAGATCGAACCAGTCGCCCTGATAGTAAATCTTCAGGTCCTGATCGGCGGAAATCGCATCGACCAGCTCGACCTTGTAGGCTTCGCCCTTGTCGGCAAACACCTGACGCGCCTTGTCGCGCGGCCAGATTTCCTTGGTGAAAGGCTTGTTGCGCTGGATGATCTCCTTCATCCGCTTTTCGATCTTCGGCAGATCGTCGGGCGTGAAGGGCTCGTTCTTGGCAAAATCGTAATAGAAGCCGTTCTCGATCACCGGGCCGATGGTCACCTGCGTGCCGGGCCACAATTCCTGCACGGCCTCGGCCATGACGTGGGCGGTATCGTGGCGGATCAGCTCCAGGGCGCGGGCATCTTCGCGGGTGACGATCTCGAGCTTGCCGGTGACGACGGGATCGGACAGGTCGCGCAGCTCACCATCCAGCGCGATCGCGATGGCCTTCTTTGCAAGCGACTTGGAGATCGATTCGGCAACTTCGCGTCCCGTCGTGCCAGCGGCATAACCGCGGACGGAACCATCGGGAAATGTAAGGGAAACAGCGTCAGACATGTTTTCTTCCTTGTCCAGTCCCGCCAACGAATGCGGGTGGTGTACGGTGAAGGCCGGCAAAGCCGGCGCGTGCGGTGCGCGGTATAGAGGGAAAACGGGGCGATTGGAAGAGGTGTGAACCCAGTGGCCGTTTCGCGGCGCACCTGCCATACCAGCAAGCCAAAACGCATGGGCTCGATCATACCGAAATTGACAGAGGCAATTACCTGACTTAAGTCAGACAATATGACCCATGATCCTATCTCCCGCGTTCGCCGCTTCAACCGTGCCGTCACCGCCGAAGTCGGCGCTCTCGACACATCGTTCCTTGGGCGCGGCCGTCCGCTGGGCGCCGCTCGTGTTCTCAATGCGATCGGCCAGGGGCAATCCGAAATAGCCGCTATTCGCGATTATCTCAGTCTCGATTCGGGCCTGATGAGCCGCCTGCTGCGCGGTCTGGAAGACGAAGGCCTGATCGAGACGGTGCCGGATCAACAGGATGCGCGCCGCCGCGTCGCGCGATTGACCGATACCGGCCGCTCCGAATTCCAAGAATATGAAGCCCTGTCGAATGCCCAGGCGAAAACATTCCTGACACGCCATAGCAGCCCGGAGCACCTTCTCCGGGCCATGGACATCGTCGCCAGTTCCCTGAGGCGTGACCACATCGCGCTCGAGGAGAAAGATCCCCGCCATGAGGACGCCCTGTACTGTCTGGGCGAATATTACGGCGAACTCGCCCGCCGCTTCGACAACGGCTTTGATGTATCGCTGTCCCGTGATCCCGACGCCAAGGACATGATCCGTCCGCGCGGGGCGTTCCTGGTCGCCATGTCGGATGGCCTGCCGGTCGGATGCGTCGGGTTGAAAGGCAGCGGCGGCGATGTCGCGGAGATCAAAAGGCTCTGGGTCGCACCTTCAGCGCGTGGCCTTGGGCTCGCCAAACGCCTGATGACATCAGCCGAGGCCATTGCCCGTGACCTCACCATCAAAATCCTTCGTCTGGATACCAACAGCGCATTGCCGGAAGCAAAACAGCTTTATCGCGGCACCGGCTGGACCGAGATCGACCGCTTCAACGACGATCCGTACCCGGACACTTTTTTTGAGAAGCGGATTTAGAGGGCGGCGCAGGGCTGAAGGGAAACGGGGATTGGATGTTTGAAATTAAAGAGCCGCTATTGGGGCCGTAATGCGAGAAGCGGATGCCTGAGTTAGGGTATGGCTGTGATTGACGGTCCAAGATCGACCCAGCTCAGGACCTAGCGTTGGAAGGTGATGTGGATGGTGCCACTCTCGGCCGTTTCCGACTTGACCGTATATCCGCCCTCCAGACCACGCAGATCGTCCCAAAGGCGTATGCCCCGCCCCAACAGAATCGGCACAATGGCAACATGCAGGCGGTCGACAAGTCCGGCCTTCAGATAGTCGCGCACCATGCTGGGGCCGCCGCCAATTCTGACATCCTTGCCGTTGGCAACGCTTGTGGCCTGCTGCAGCGCGTCAACAGGGTTCGTCTCTATGAAGTAGAACGTGGTGCCACCCGCCATTTCGATGGCGGGGCGAGGCTTGTGGGTCAGCACAAAGACCGGGCAGCGGAACGGCGGTTCGTCGCCCCACCACCCCTTCCAGTTCGGGTCATCAGGAAAGTTATGCAGGCCGAATTTACCGGCCCCCATGATTTCCGCGCCGATATTGTCGAAGTAATCCTGCGCATACTTATCGTCTATGCCAGTGGTGCCTTTGCCGCTGACGTCCTTGAGCACGCGCTCCTGGAATGTCCTGGTCGCGACGTAGGCACCGACAAGGCGCATCCAGTCTTCACCAAATGGTTTTTCGGGGGTTTGATCAGTGGTTGTCGCGAAGCCATCAAGCGAAATGATAAGATCGACACGAACGGCCATTCGAACACTCCTTCTGAAAGTTTGAAGCCGCCTCGATATTTGGCGACCATACACTAAGGTGTTTGCCTTTGTATTTTACGCCAAATAGAAAGGCAAGTACCTAATTATTATTGACCCACATCCTGATCCGTTCTAACTGAGTCAAATGCCTCACCATTCTGCCCCACTCGATCTTGCCTTTCACGCGCTCAGCGACCCGACCCGCCGCGCGGTGGTGTCGCGGCTGGTCGAGGGCGAGCTGCCGGTAACCGCACTGGCCGAGCCATTCGACATGGCGCTGCCCTCCTTCGCCCAGCATCTCAAGGTACTGGAGGATTGCGGATTGATCGTCAGCGAGAAACGTGGGCGCAGCCGCTGGTGCCGGCTGGAGCGGGCGCGCTTTTCCGAGGCGGCAAACTGGATGGAAGCGGAGCGCCGACGCTGGGCCGAGCGGCTCGACCGGCTGGAAACTTATTTGGACAGGACGGAAGAGAACAACGATGGAAAAGCTGTTTGAAACCTGGTCGCTCGACCGTGAGATCGTGCTGGTGAAGGTGCTGAAGCACCCGCGGCATAAGGTCTTCGCCGCGTGGATGGACCCGAAAGCGTTGGCGCAATGGTACGGTCCGGCTGGCCTGACTATCGAGAGCCACAACGCCGACATCCGCGAGGGCGGGGAATGGCGCTTCGACATGGTGGGCGTGTTTGAAGGCCGACAGCAGCGCTTCGCCAATCTCATGCGCTTCTTGAAGGTCGTTCCGAACGAGCTGATCTTGGTAGACTATGGCACCCCGGACCCCAACGATCCGGAACGCTTCTACATGACGATTACCTTCGATGAGCAGACCGACGGCAAGACCGTGCTGACCATGCGCCAGCTTCACCCAAGCCGCGAACGTCGCCAGGTGGTCGTTGGTTTTGGCGCGGTGGAGTACGGCTTGCAGACGCTTGATAGCCTCGTCACTTGGTTGGACGGTTGAACGCTGCTCATCTGGATAAGTCGGCAGTCGCCGCACCATCGTGTCCATAAACGACGTCTTTCAGGAGTTTGCAGTTCAATATCCGACATTGGGGCAAGAGCGGACAATCGTGGATATGGAGAGGAATACCTGCATTGGTGCTGAGCGCTCTCCAAGCAACGTGACACCCTCCCCCGAGCAGACCGAAGAATGGTGTCGTGAATGTGAAGCCCTGCGGGACAGCGGCAACGCGCCTGAAAATCCGCAGCCCCGCCTCAGCCGAGCATGGCGCAAAGCCCGTTGACGGTGTTGGCGTTGCGTGTTGTGCCGATGCCGAGCTTCTTCGTGGTTAGATGCGACAGCAGTTTCGTCCCGCTCGGTTTGCCGGCGAAATCGATCCAGAGGTCGCCACCGACAACGGCCAGCCGGATCTGCGGTTCGGCGATGCGCGCAAGCGGTGCCAGCGCGGCCTCGGCCAGCGGCTTTCGCATCACCCGCACCACGACATTGCCACCCTCGCCCTCAGCAAACGGGTTGTCCGCGGCAAGCCGCCTCCAGTCGCCTGCGGTGCACACGATGATATCGACATGTTTGCCGAAGCGCGCACGAAAGGCGGTCTCCAACCGCTCCTCGATCACGCAAACCGGCGCATCCTCCGCCGCAAAAACCAGATTGCCGGTGGAAACCAGCGTGCGGGCATCGGCAAAGCCCGCGTCCTGCGCCATCGCCCTCAGATCGGCCATGACGACGCGGCGTCCGGGGCCAAGCACGATCGAATGCAGCAGAGCGACATAGGTTGCCACAGCCTTATTCCCCCGCCGGCCGCGGCAGGCGCCAGAGCCGCCAGGGCTCCCACCAGCGCGCCGCGATACGGTCCGGCACCGGATCGAACCCGCTTGTGCCGCCGGGACCGCAGCGCATAAACCGGAACAGCACCATCCAGCCACCCGGCCAGAAGCCATGACGGGCGATGGCCTCATAACCATATTCGGAACAGGTGGGGATATGGCGGCAGGAATTGCCGATGAAGCCGGAGAGCGTCAACTGGTAGAGCCGGATGAAGGCCATGCCGAACAGCCGCCCCGGCGTCTTGCGGAACGGCCCTGCATAGTTGCGGCCCGAATAGGGCCGCTTGGCCGGAGCTTCCTCATGGCCCTGACATCCCGGCTTGCCGCACATCTCAGACGGCAGCCTTGACCGAACGGGACGCTTCGATCTGGCTGATCGCATCGACGACAGCGTCGAAGGTCAACATGGTCGAGGCGTGGCGGGCCTTGTAATCCTTGACGGGTTTCAGAAAGCGCATGTCTTCGAAACGGCCCGATGGCCCCTCGCCGTCCGCCTTCAGCATCGCCAGCATGTCTTCGCGTGCCTTTCGGATTTCAGCCGATGTCGCACCGACCACGTGGCGGGCCATGATAGAGGACGAGGCCTGTCCCAGAGCGCAGGCTTTTACCTCATGGGCGAAGTCGGCAACCGTGTCTCCCTCCATTTTCAGATAGACGCGGACTTTCGAGCCGCACAGCTTGGAATAGGCGCTTGCCTCGGCATCGGGATCGGCAAGCGTGCCAATTTCCGGGATATTGCCGGCGAACTCCAAGATCCTGCTGTTATAGATTTCATCCATCATTCGGCGCGATCCGCTTGTTTTTGCGCGTTTTCAGGCAAACGGCGCATGATTTTCTATCGTATCTCAGAAAAAAACACAGTGTCTCCATCTGCGCCCCTTTCACATGCATCCCGGCATATTATATGCTATGTCGTGAGGGGGCGACAGGTTCGCAAGAGCGAACAGTCGCCTGTTGTTTGGGAAACCGTGCCGGATGATCCAGAGCCCTTAACCTCTGCAAATCAAAAAGCCCCGGAGCCCGCCGACGGAAACCAGGCCTGAAAACATCAGGTCAATGGCCAGTGGCGAGTTGTCCGAAAAGATAAACGTCAAGTAACACCTGTTACGCCAAGAGGCCATTATGGACGCCATAGTCAAGAATTTTCCCGCCGTGCCCGCCGTTGACGGCCGGCCGAGCCAAAAGGAAGCCGAGGACGCCGTGCGCGTTCTCCTGCGCTGGGCCGGTGACGATCCGGCGCGCGAGGGGCTTCTCGACACCCCTTCCCGCGTTGCAAAGGCCTACAAGGAGCTCTTCTCCGGTTATGACCTTGCTGCCGAGGATGTGCTTGGACGCACTTTCGAGGAAGTCGGCGGCTATGACGACATCGTCCTCGTCAAGGACATTCCGTTCTTCTCGCACTGCGAACACCATATGGTGCCGATCATCGGCAAGGCGCACGTCGCCTACCTGCCGGAAGGCAGGGTACTTGGCCTGTCGAAAATCGCCCGTGTCGTCGATATTTTCGGCCGCCGCCTGCAGACGCAGGAAACCATGACGGCGCAGATCGCCAAGGCGATCGACGATACGCTGCAGCCGCGCGGCGTCGCCGTCATGATCGAAGCCGAGCATATGTGCATGGCGATGCGTGGTGTCCAGAAGCAGGGCTCGACGACATTGACCACCACCTTTACCGGTGCCTTCAAGACCGAGCCCGCCGAACAGGCCCGCTTCATGACCATGCTGCGGGGCTTCAAGTAAGCTCCGTCAACCGGAGCTTTCCGATGACAATTGAATTTGCCTCCCCGTCCAACGACAAGGCGGAACTGGAATCCGGTTCCGTGTTCACACCACGCTTCGATGCCAGCGGCCTGATTACCGCCGTTGTCACCGACGCCGGAGACGGCACGCTTTTGATGGTGGCGCATATGAACGCCGAGGCACTGGCGCTGACCATCGAAACCGGTGTTGCCCACTATTACAGCCGCTCACGCAAGAGCCTCTGGAAAAAGGGCGAAACGTCCGGTAACCTGCAAACAGTCGAAGAAATTCGCACCGACTGCGATCAGGATGCACTGTGGCTGAAAGTCCGTGTCGCCGGCCATGACGCAACCTGCCATACCGGCCGGCGCTCCTGCTTTTATCGTGCCGTTGGCGCCAAGGATGGTGTCACGTCACTTAACATCATTGATACCGAAATTCATTTCCATCCGGACGACGTCTACGGCAAAAATTAATCATCTGACGCTTTTTGGCTCAGTTTTTTCGGGGATTCACGATTTCGCAACCAGACTGGGAGCGTAATCCCGACAACAAGCATACGTTCCGCCGGGAACACCTGCACGGAACGCCCTCGAATAGATTGAGTTCTTACGGCATGCGCTTGCAACGCAGTAAAGCGAGACGTGACGGCCTGTAACAGTGTGTTCTGCGGCATGGAGGTGCCGGATGTTGAACTGGACATTCAATCGCAGCGGTATCACCGCAGATGCATCGGCCCCCGGCGGCCCTTCTCACGCGCTCAGCGTCCCTCCTCCCATCGAGACCAAACCGCAGAAATCGAAGATTGCCCTTGCGCTTGGTGGCGGTGCTGCCCGCGGCTGGGCCCATATTGGCGTGCTGAAGGCGCTGGACGAAGAAGGCATCGAAGTGGGCATGATTGCCGGCACCTCGATCGGCGCGCTGGTCGGTGGCTGTTATCTGGCTGGAAAGCTCGACGAGCTGGAAACCTTTGCCCGCTCTTTGACCATGCGGCGGATTGCCGGCCTGCTTGATTTCGCTATCGGTGGCGGCGGCCTGTTCGGTGGCCTGCGCCTGACCAAGCGGATGCAGGAACACCTGCAGGACATGTCGATCGAAAATCTCGACCGGACGTTCGTCGCCGTCGCGACCGAGGTCAATTCCGGTCACGAAGTCTGGATCGGTCAGGGCTCGCTGATCACCGCGATCCGCGCCTCCTATGCGCTGCCGGGCATCTTCGAACCGGTCAAATGCAACAATCGCACCCTGATGGATGGCGCGCTGGTCAATCCCGTGCCGGTATCGGTCTGCCGTGCCCACGAACAGCAGCTGGTCGTTGCCGTCAACCTGAATTACGATCTCTACGGCCGTTCCGCCGTCATCAAGCACAATGCCGGAAGCCAGACGGCCGAGCAGCCGCAAATGCAAAAACAGCAGGAAGGCCAGGCTGGACGGATGGGCATGACCAGCGTGATGGTCCAGGCTTTCAACATCATCCAGGACCGCATCTCTCGCGCACGGCTTGCCGGCGATCCGCCGGATCTGGCGCTGCATCCCAAGCTCAACGATATCGGCCTGTCGGAATTCCACCGCGCCGGTGAGGCAATCGATCGCGGCTATCACGAAACCAAGTCGAAGCTCAGCGAGTTGCAGCGGCTTCAGGATGTGATGCTGCGATAATTTCCGGCGTTGACACCCGGCACCTCTGCCGCGCGGCCCTGATGGCAGCGCGGCTTTTTTGTGCGCAATGGTTACGATTAACCAGCGATATACGCCTTGATCTGCTCGGCCTCGTGCTCGATCGCCCGGATGTGATGACGCACCGCATCGCCGATCGAGACGATGCCGACAAGGCGACCGTTCTTTTCAACCGGAAGATGGCGGGAGCGCATGTTGTTCATGATTTCCATGATGTCGTTGATGGTCATCTCCTCGGTGCAGCAGTACACCTTCGCCCACATGACGGAGGATACCGGCTTGTCGAGGCATTCGGCGCCGAACTTGGCCATCGCAGCGACCACGTCGCGCTCCGTCAGGATACCGGCGATCTTGTCACCCGGTTTGACGATGATAACGGCACCGATACGATTTTCACTCAGCAAGGCGACCGCTTGGCGCACTTTCGCCTGCGGATCGACCGTCACCACCTGACGGCCTTTTTCATTCAATATTGCCTTAACAGACATTCAAACCCTCCCGTTTCAGCGACCTGCATCTGACCGGGACATTGGCGAACCACAAAGGCGCTCCTCGCGCTGCGGTTATGGACCAACTCGCAAGACAGATATCATTCCTGTCGCGTTATCTGCCCATTGGCATCAAACCGGGGACCGCGCGGTTCACTGCCTTCGGACAGGAATGGTGCGCTACGGACCGGCGAAAATCAAGCGCTTCCGGTAAGATCGTCAATCTTTTGAAAGGCCGTAGCCCTCTTCTAGGATCACTGGCGGGGGTCGAAAAGGCCAAACAGCAGAAAGCCGAACAGGAAGCCGCCGATATGCGCTTCCCAGGCAATGCCCCCGGCCCCACCAAAGGCAAAGACGCCAAGGCCGATCAGGAAATTGGTCAGGAACCAGATGCCGGTAAAGACCACGACCGAGCGGTTCGACAGCGCTTCGCCGACGGTCAGCCGGCGGTTGAGATGGGCGAACTGGCGGCTGATGCGGCCGCTGGGAGAAAAGACGAACCGCGCTGCAGCCCCCATCAGCCCGGCGACCACGCCGGAGGCGCCAACGACAAAAATCGTTTCGCCCCAATGGAAGGCCACGTGCAGCGCGACCGCGGCGACAGCGGACAGGCACCAGAAAAGCATGAAACGCGCCGGACCGATCCGGCGAATGACCGGGGCGCCGAACGCCACCATCCAGAAGCCGTTGAAAATCAGGTGTTCCCAGGAACCATGCAGCAGCGAATATGTCAGGGGGCTCCAGAGCCAAGCAAGGTTCTGATCCGAAAACGGGTGATCATATCGTGCCGGCCAGAATGCGAAGTTCATGATCACTGCGCTATCCACGGCGGCCGAGAGCATATAGGTGCGCACCACATGAATGATCACAAGCAGCGCCAGCACGGCAACAAGACCTGACGGCAGATTGAACGCCGGTTCGCTGACCCGCGTTGCATTGTCTGCTTCCGTGCCCTGCGGCGGCGTTGCACCGTCGGTTTGGTCTGTCATCCTGCTCACAATTCCTTCCGCCCGCTCATCCTCAACCGGGCTCTCCTGCGTCGCTCTATACGATTCACGGCTGCGTCAAAAGCGGCGTGATGCGCGGCACTTGTTCGCACAGCTTGCGGGCGCAGATCAAATCAAAAGGATTTGCAAATTCGGCCGCAGATCTTCCGGCGAAAAAAAGGCCGTCCAGTCAAAAACTGAACGGCCGGTGAGCCCCCAAAAACCCCGAGCCCAAAGTCAGTGTGCCGAAGGCAACCCTTCGTGAAGTGATGTCCTTTCATGCCATCTGAGCCCGGCGCTTTCAATCTAAACCAAACATTAACCTTAATATCGGGCTGGCACGGATATCGCAACGTACCCCCTAAGGGAGCGTTTTCTCCCGCCGGATGTGCCAAAGCGGCACAAACATGTGTCAAATGGAATGAGAGCATGCGCAGCAAGACCGCTATCGAGATCTACGCCTATTGGGATGAGTTGCGGGGGCATCGCGAGGTGCCGGCCCGCAGCCAGATCGAGCCTGGTCATATTCGTAATATCCTGCCGGATCTCTTCATCCTGGAAAAGACACCGCGTGGCGATATCCGCTTCCGGCTTGCCGGCACCCGCATCTGTTCCCTGTTTGCGCGCGAACTGCGTGGCTCGGCATTCGATGCGCTCTGGCTTGCCGAACAGACCGGCCGTCTTGCCCGCATCGCGGAGGACGTGATGACGCAGAAGACGCCTGTCGTTCTCTCGGCCTCATCCCTTGCTGGCACGGCCGATCGTCTGCCCACAGAAATCATCCTTTTGCCACTGCTGTCGCCGGATGGAGCCGTAGACCGGATCATCGGCGCATTGGTGCCGCTGTCGAGACCACTCTGGCTCGAGGCGACGCCCGTCAACTACCTCGACCTTGACGGCATTCGCGTCCTCGATATCGCCAAGACCAACCTGTTCATGCAGAACCGCCCGGAAAAGCCCCTGCCCGCACCCCGCCAACCGGCCCTCCGTCAGCCAATGGGCGACCATAGTTTTGCCGGCGCGATCCGCCGCGTGCTGCATCTTCGGGTGTTCGAGGGCGGCCGAAGGGATTAACGCCAGTCAAATACCAAGCAACGCGAGAACCTTCTGTTAACCGGAAGCAGTTAAAGCTGTGGCCTGGATGGACATCGCACAAGTGTGGTCATGTATTCGTTTCAGCAGTCGCAGACGGCCGGCCCCAAGCAGCACAACGAAGGCGCTTTCCAGCGTGTTTCTGTGAACCTGACAGGCCGCCTGATGCTTGCCAACCATGACGAATTCGAGTGCACCGCCATCGACATGTCGCCGGGTGACGTGCTGTTCACTTGCGATGCACGGCCGCGCGCCGGCGAACGCATCATCGCTTATGTCGACCATGTCGGCCGCCTGGAGGGCACGGTTTCGCGCCTTGCCGAAAACGCCTTCGTCATCCAGATCAACGCCACCGACCGCAAGCGCGAAAAGCTTGCGGCTCAGCTAACCTGGATTGCCAACAAGCACGAACTGGGACTGCCGGAAGACCGACGCCACGACCGTCTGGCCCCGCGCAAGACCCGCACGGAAATCACCCTGGAAGACGGCAGCAAATATGTCTGCCGGATCATCGACCTTTCCCTGTCCGGCGCCGCCGTCGACATGGAGACCCGCCTGCCACTCGGCACGCCCGTTCTGCTCGGCAGCATGAAGGGCCGCGTCGTGCGCCATTTCCAGGAAGGCGTGGCGATCGAATTCCTCGGGATTCAGTCGCGCGAGGCTCTGCGCGAGTTTCTTTAACGCCGGGACGCTTTCGCTTGAAAGCCATGCGTGATTTTTTGCGCACCACTTCCGGCATATTTCCAGCAATGAACAAGACAGGTTGAGGCGATAGTCTCGCGCCCCTTTGCTCGTCTTTTCCTTCGCACGAGGCGCGGCTGGCGCTTTTTGCTTCTTCTTGCTCCGATTGGTTGCCATACATCGCGCCAGCCTTCCGCATCCGGAAAAGCTCTTCAGCAGCGGTTTCGCAGGCAAAGTCTCGCGGGCGATCGACCTTTTCGAGCACAATGTGATCGATGAGCATCCGGTCGGCAGGTGCAACGGATTAGAGTTGAGCTTCGATCGCCGTCTTGTCGATAACCGACCAGACATTCGCAATCTTCCCGCCCCGAAATTCGTAGAACACATTCTCGGCAAACGAGATTGTCCTGCCATTGACCGGCAGCCCCAGGAACATCGCTTCCGGCGTACAGTCGAACACCAACCGGCTTGCGACAAAAGGCGGATCAGCGATGAGCAGATGAACGTTGAACCGGAGATCGGGAATATCCCGGTAATCACCTTCAAGCATTTGGCGATAACCCGCCAATCCGATCTGCCGGCGGTTGTGGCAAGCCTCATCGGCGACAAATTTTCCCAAGTTCGACCAATCCTGCCCGTTCAGGCAGTCGATATAGTCCCTGTAAATATCCGACAGTTCGTTTTTCGTCACGGTGCCAGCCTCGCCTCGCGTTCCATGCGACCCAATATGATACAAATCCGGATGCAGTTCAGTGCCATTTCGATGACGAACAAAGTCCGGCCATGATTTTTCGTGCCAGAATATAAAATAAATTTCCGGTCGCTTGCAGCAAATCCAGACCAAAACCGGGGATATTTTTGGTAAATCAAGTCTAAACTGATCTCCACCCCTCCCCATCTGACGCCGCGGAATTTCAAATAGCGCATGGGCGACCGCGGGTTCGGAACCGGTGAAAATGGAAAAATATGAGCATTTACAGTAACATATATGGTTTCCAGGTTGTTAAGGACAGGCGCATCAAAGTGAGAATAGTTCAAATTTTAAACGTATTTGATTCAAATGTATTTCAATATTTATTCAAGTTTATTTTGAATTTTCTACTCATTTCACTTTGTTTTGCACTTTATTTTACTTCCAATTTTCGCGAGCAATAAAAAACTCGATGTCATTGTCACTCCAGAACGGGGAGACAAGCATGACAACGAAAACATTCCTGAAGGCCGTCATCATCGGCGCGTTTCTTTCTGCAGCAGCGGTGCAGTCGGCTTTTGCCCTGCCAGCCAACATGATCACCGGCGGCTCCACCAACCCGCCAGTCGGACATTATGAGTTCTGCCGCAGCCTGCCGCAGGAATGCCGCGCCAACCCGGACAAGAAGGGACCTCTGGTCCTGACGCGTGAGGGCTGGAAGAAAATTCTCGAGGTCAACTACGACGTCAACGAATCCGTGGCGCCGCTGACCGACAAGGAAATCTACGGCGTTGAAGAATACTGGGCCTATCCCGACAAGGTTGGCGATTGCGAAGACTACGTGCTTCTGAAGCGCAAGCGCCTGATCCAGGCCGGCTTTTCGCCCTCCGACCTGTTGATCACCGTCGTGCTGCAGCCGAATGGCGAAGGCCATGCCGTGCTCACCGTGCGGACCGACCGTGGCGACTTCGTCCTCGACAACATGCGCAACAAGGTGCTGCTGTGGTCGGAGACCGAATACACCTATCTCAAGCGCCAGTCGGAACAGCATTCCGGGCGCTGGGTCAAACTTCAGGACGGCCGCACCGTGGCGGTCGGCAGCGTCAGCCAGTAAGCCAGGCATAGCAGACATACGCAGCCCGGCTCAGGATGCCTGGGCTGCGTATAAAAAGGGCTTCGGTCAGTCCCCAATCCCCGTCCCAGACCAAGGCCCTGCTGGCCGGTTCCGCTGTCCCCGGAACCGGCCTTTTTCTATTATCAAAACAGCAGCGGGCCATCTAGAAACAGCAACCAGGTACTTTGGGCCACCAGCAGGCCGTAACAGCAGGCCCAGCCAGAGGCAATCACGCCGGCGACGGTGATTTCGACCGGCGATAGAGTACCTTCCAGGCGCATCCGCCAGGTGGCTTCAGCAAACAGGGCCGGCCCGGCAAACAGCGCCAAAAACATCGGAAAGGGCCGAAACCGCCCGGTCAACGCCCCATCGGTCACCGGCCAGTGCCGGCGCGCGGCGATGCGGCAGATATCCAGCACAAGGAAGGAGACTCCAAAACCGGCAGCAAGCAGAACGGGGATCGTTGCAATATTCATCGAAAATTAACCATGTTGGGCGAGCGTCAGCCTGTTACTCCCTATCAGCAAATTCCGTGCCGCCCTTTCCTGCTCCATTCCGGCACAAGCCAGTCCGGCGACGATACTTCCTGTTAACAATGACAAGACCGCGGACCATTCATGAAAGCCAATTCAGCGACCGCCGGCCAGGATGATCATGCTCCTTTAATCTCGCCGCGCTTTGTCTACAGGCTGACGGCTGCCGTCATCGGACTGGCAACCTTGACGGCTGCGATCAGCCTTGCCGGCCGCTGGTATGGAGAAAATCTGGCGCTGGCCGGACATACGACCAGCGCGGAACCTGCCGATATCCTCATCGGGCAGGATCACCTGCGGCTTGCCTCCAATTACATCCGCTTCGAACAGCAGCGCATGACCGGCCGGGCCGAACGCGTCGACCTCTACCTGACCTGGCCGGGACTTCAAGGATATACCGACGAGACGCGCGCCCTGTTCAACGATATCAACAAGCCGGAATCGCTGCTTTTCCTCGACATTTCCCAGAGCACGATGTCCCGCGACATGTCGGGACGGATCGAGCCAATCTACCAGCATCTTTTCAGCGGTACGATCCTGCCGGGACCGGCTGGACTGGTGCGTCACGAAATGAAACAAAATTCCGGCTATGGACAGGAAGTCTTTTTTACGGCGAACCGGGATGGCGATACGCCCTACGCCGTTCGCTGCATGATGCCGGCAACGCCTGCCCTGTCGACCAGCGCCGATTGCCAGCGCGATATTCACATCGGCCGCGATCTTGTTGTGCTTTACCGCTTTTCCAGCCAATTGCTGCCACAATGGCAAGCCATCGACACCGCCATCGCAACTTTCCTGAACGATAGGCTCATCCCTTGAATGTCACTGCCTTACCTTGCCTGAGCTTCACTTGCGAAGTTCAGGGCCAGCGGATCGACTGTACCGAAATGCAAAAGAAGACGTCAGACAGCAGAAACCAATCATTCATCATAAACCGATTGGTAACGCTATCCCGATAGAGTTTCGAGAACGGTCGTTTTCGGCAGGCCACGCCCGGACGGCATCTGTGAAAATAGAATGAAGAGTAGTGTAGTGTCCAAATCCATATTCAACGGCTCCGCTCCATACGCGCCTGCGCTATTCTTCAAGAAAGCGTGCCGGGTTCTGCTGGTATCGCTGGCCGCTACGTTTACGGCGATCCCCGCCGCCTTTGCCGCGCAATATGCGGGTATCGTCGTTGATGCGAAGACCGGCAAGGTTCTGTATAGCGAAAACGCCGACAGCCTGCGCTATCCGGCTTCGCTGACCAAGATGATGACGCTCTACCTCACCTTCGAGGCGCTGGAAGCCGGCAAAATCAACGAGAATACGCCCGTTCCGTTCTCGAAGAACGCATCGGCCGAGCCGCCATCGAAACTCGGCGTGCGCTCCGGCAACTCGATCACCGTCGAGCAGGCCATCCTTTCGATGGTCACACGCTCCGCCAATGATTCATCGACCGCACTCGGCGAACTGCTCGGTGGTTCCGAAGAGCGCTTTGCCCGGATCATGACCAACAAGGCGCGTGCGCTCGGCATGACCCGCACCACTTATCGCAACGCCAACGGCCTGCCGAACGACGCGCAGATGACGACAGCGCGCGATCAGGCGCGGCTCGGCATGGCGCTTCGCCAGCATTTTCCGCAGTATTATTCCTATTTTTCGACCCGCAGCTTCCGCTTCGGCAAGCAGACGATCGGCAATCACAATCGCCTGCTTGGCAATGTCCGCGGTGTCGATGGCATCAAGACCGGCTATACGCGGGCTGCCGGCTTTAATCTGGTAACCTCAGCCCAGGCTGACGGCCGCAGCATTGTCGGCGTCGTCATGGGCGGCAAGTCCGGTGGTGCCCGTGACGCGCAGATGCGCGCCCTCGTGGCCAAATACATGCCGGCAGCGTCGCGCCGCGGCGGTGGCAATCTCGTTGCCGAAACGGCTGATGCACCGACCATGCAGACGGCTCAGGCTGTCGCACAGCCGGTCGAAACCGCTGTTGCCGCGACCGGTGGCAGCTTCAACCTCCCGAGCAACGGTCCGGTTCCGGATTTCCGCTACAGCGGCGAGACCACCAAGAGCATCGAAGTTGCCTATGCAGCGCCGGTCAAGGCCAGCGCCAACCCGCTGCTGACCCAGAAAGTCATGCCGAACACGCTGGAAGCGCAGAGCCGCAAGCTCGCCAAGGCGGCTCCGGTTCCGGCTGCCGATGTCGACAACCAGATCACCAATTCGGTTGCCAAGCCCGCCGCTGAAACAGCTGCCGTTGCCGACAATGTACCGGCCGGCTGGGTAATCCAGATCGGTGCGACACCGGACAAAGCCCAGGCCATGACATTGCTCGATAATGCCAAGGACAAGGGCGGCAAGGCTCTGCGCGGCGCAACCCCGTTCACGGTGGCATTCGCCAGTGGTGACAGCCAGCTCTACCGGGCACGCTTCGGCGGCTTCTCGGACCAGAACAAGGCGGTTTCTGCCTGCAAGACTTTGAAAAGCAAGGGCTTCGCCTGCTGGGCAAGCGCCCAGTAACGATATCACACAGTTTCGATCAGCGGCGTGTTGTGTTTACCGCTGGTCCTCCTCGGATTTGGTTTTGCGTAACGAGGTTAGTTATGGGAATGAATGAGAATGGATCGGGCATGACGCCCGCACCGGACAAAAAGCGGAAATCGCCGCGCTCCGGCCTGCACCCCTTGCACGAAGCCGCCATGCGGATCGCCGAACTCGGCAGCCGCCCCCGGTCGAAGACCAAGGATCTGGTGACACTGCTTCTGACGCACGGGGCACGGGCATGGCGCTCGACACAGCCAGATGCACAGATCCACGTGCACGTGACCTCGCCCTCGGGACGCTACCCGATCCGGCTGCGGATCCGGTAAAACGGCATGGAATAACGATCAAAGCCCGGTTTTGCCGGGCTTTTCGCATTTTGATGTCAGCTTTTAGAGAAGGCCCAGTTCGGCCAGTTCGCGGCGCAGTTCCAGCGGCAATTCTTCGGCACCGACGCCCAACGCCGCCAGATCGCGCGGCGCCTCATTGTCCTGAAGATAACGCCAGCCCTGAAAAGCACGACGGGGCTGATAGGCCGTTTCGACGACGTCAGGGCCGAGGATCAGGTTGCAGCGGCCGATCCCCTCGCCGTCGGTGAAGGTTTCGATGCCGGTCAGCCGCTGGCGGGCCTGCACCTGCCCCTTGATCACCCAATAGAGCGATCCGCCTTCCAGCAATTCTTCGACACGCTTCGGCACCATGCGTGTCGTATGATAGGAATGTGGTTCGAGACCCGCGGCAACCGCCACGGCTGCCTTGCGCGACACCCATTCGCGAAGGTCATCGATCGATTCTGCGCCGACGCAGAGCTTGATAAGATGCAAGGCCATGGCCGGAGTTGAATACCCGCACAGCGGTCGCGGTCAAGCCCGTTCTGCCCCGCTCCACAGGTGCGTGCCCGTCAGCACTCGACAACGTTGACGGCAAGGCCGCCTGTCGACGTTTCCTTGTATTTATCGTGCATATCGACACCGGTCTGGCGCATCGTCTCGATGCAGGCGTCGAGCGGCACGAAATGCTGGCCGTCGCCCTTGATCGCCAGTGAAGCAGCCGTGACCGCCTTGACCGCGCCCAGCGCATTGCGCTCGATACACGGAACCTGGACGAGACCGGCGATGGGATCGCAGGTCATGCCAAGATGGTGCTCCAGCGCGATTTCCGCCGCATTCTCGATCTGCTCCGGGGTGCCGCCCATGACGGCGGCAAGGCCCGCTGCCGCCATCGCCGAGGCCGAACCGACCTCGCCCTGACAGCCGACTTCGGCACCGGAAATGGATGCGTTGAACTTGATGATGCCGCCGATCGCCGCCGCCGTCAGCAGATAGTCGCGGATGCCGTGATGATCGGCATCCTCGTGAAAATGCAGATAGTAGCGGATCGTTGCAGGCACCACACCGGCGGCACCGTTGGTCGGCGAGGTGACGACGCGACCGCCGGCGGCGTTTTCCTCGTTCACCGCCATGGCGTAGACACTCAGCCAGTCGTTGGCGAGCAAGGGGTTGATCTTGTTGGAGCGCCATTCGTCCTGCAGCTTGTCATGGATCATGCCGGCGCGGCGGCGGACTTTCAAGCCGCCAGGAAGGATGCCGGACCCGGTCAGGCCACGATCGATACAGCTTTTCATCGCCGCCCAGATCCGGTCGAGGCCTTCGTCGAGTTCTTCGGCGGGCATCGAACATTCCTCGTTCGCCCGCTTCATCTGGGCAATAGACAGGCCGGAATGCCGCGCCATATCAAGCATCTGCTTTGCCGTCGAGAAAGGATAGGGAACCTTGACGCCGCCGGGCTTGGTCTTGCTGGCCTTCATGGCCTCCAACTCGGTATCGGTGACGACGAAGCCGCCGCCGATGGAATAATAGACGCGCTTCAACAACAGGCGGCCATCCTTGTCGAACGCAGAAAAGGACATACCATTGGCATGACCGGGCAGCGGTACCTTCTTGTCGAAGACAAGATCTGTCTTCGGCTGGAACTCATAGGACGGATGCCCGGCCGGGGTGATGCGCCCGGTGCGCTCGACTTCCTCAATGATCGGATCCATCCGGTCGGGGTCGACGCGGTCCGGACGCTCGCCCATCAGGCCAAGGATCACCGCCCTGCCCGTTCCATGGCCGATGCCGGTAAAGGCGAGCGACCCGTGCAGGCTCGACTTGATGGAAGTGATGGTGGCATTGGCCGGGCGCGGCCAGTCGCTCGACAGGATCAGATCGAGAAAGCGGTTTGCCGCCGACATCGGTCCCATCGTGTGCGAACTGGAGGGGCCGATACCAATCTTGAAGACATCAAAAACCGAAAGAAACATGCGAACTCCGCCCGGGGACTGCTGGACCGGACAAGATTGCCGGACCACGATCATTGCATCAAAACTAGGCCATCCTGTGCCTGCCATCAGGCGATCAACCGACATCCGCTTCCGTGCGTGCGACACGAACGGCGGCCGGGTGGCTGTAGCACGATTCCTCCTTCATAATTCGCCATGCCCAGCCATCGATTTCAAGGTGCTGGGTAAACTTTCGCGATACCTTGCAATTTCGGCAAAGCATGCCAAAAACGAGCCATGACAATCGTCGACTATATCGCACTGACCGTTTTCGCGCTGCTGTGGACCAGCTACAACTGGGCCACGGACGGCAAGGTGCATCTCAAGCGCATCTCGCTGACGCGTCTGATGATGGACAACAGGCGGCGCTGGCTGATGAACTCCCTTAACCGCGACTTGAAGATGATCGATACCCAGATCGTCGCCGGATTACAGGCGGGGACCGCATTCTTCGCCTCGACGACGATCTTTGCGCTGGGTGGCTGCTTTGCTCTTCTGGGCGCCACGGATCAGGTCCAGGCGATCATGGGCGACCTGCCTTATGTCTTCCAGGGCGGGCGCACGGCCTTCGAGCTGAAAGTCGGCGGTCTTGCCTGCCTGTTTGCCTATTCTTTCTTCAAGTTTGCCTGGTCCTACCGCCTGTTCAACTATTGCTCCATTCTCGTCGGCAGCATCCCGATGATGTCCGACCTGATACAGGACCGGGCCGGTGCAGAGCGTGCGGCCGAACGGGCCGTGAAGATGAACATTCTGGCCGCCAAGAATTTCAATGCCGGGCTGCGCAGCGTCTTCCTGTCGATTGGCTATCTCGGCTGGTTCATCAGCCCTTATGTCTTCATTGCGCTGACAATCTTCGTCATTTTCGTCCTGGCCCGCCGCCAATTCTATTCGGAAGCGCGCGAAGCCCTTCTTGACGACACAAACCCCTGAAAGTCTCGGGCGGCAAGCCATGTGACGCGTTGCGCCTGACGCAAGCTCGCCGCGCGATAATCACGCCATTCGAAAAGATAGAGCCATGTCGATACCCAACGCAGTCACCGAAACCGACAACGGGACGGCACCGCCGGTGGCCGCTGAAAAGCGAGGCCGCATCTGGGCGATCGATGCGCTGCGCGGGTTTGCATTGATTGCAATGGCGACCTATCACTTCTCCTGGGATCTGGAATATTTCGGCTATCTCGATCCAGGCACGGTCGGCACCGGCGCATTCAAGATCTACGCAAGGATGATCGCCAGCAGCTTCCTGTTTCTGGCGGGCCTCGGGCTTGTGCTCGGCCACTATCCGGTCTTCAAACCCCGGTCCTTCGCCATCCGCTTTGCCAAGATCGCTGCTGCTGCGCTGGTTATCACCATCGCCACCTGGTTTGCCTTTCCCGATGGCTTCATCTTCTTCGGCATCCTGCATGCAATTGCGGCAGCAAGCGTCATCGGCCTGCTTTTCCTGCGCCTGCCGACGATCCTGACGCTTCTGGTGGCCGCTGCCGCCTTTGCCGCACCGTTCTACCTGCGGTCACCCGTTTTCGACACGCCGGCGCTCTGGTGGGTCGGGCTGTCGGAAACCCTGCCACGCTCGAACGATTACGTGCCGCTGCTTCCCTGGCTGGCACCGTTCCTCACCGGTATCGCATTCGCGCGCATTGCGCTGAGCTTCGGGTGGTTCGAAAAACTGCGCACCGATGGCAGCGCCCGGTGGAAGAGGATCCTGACCGCAGCTGGCCGTCACAGCCTGATCATCTACCTCGTGCACCAGCCGCTGTTGTTTGCGCTGGTCTATGTCTATGCGCTGGGTTTCCCGGCGGCCAAACCCGACCCGGTGGAGACCTATCAGAACAATTGCGTCGCCTCCTGCAGCCTGCAGGAAAGTGCGGCGCTCTGCACCACCTTCTGCAGCTGCACGCTGGACAAACTGATGGAAGAAAACCTCTTCGCACCGCTGAACGAAGGCAAAATCGACGTCAAGACGGATGAGCGTATTGCGCGAATCGCCGGTCAATGCACCATGGAGTCACAACCCAAGGAATAGGATATGAACGCCTATCGCGCCAAGCCGCTGACCTACCCCTGGCCACCATTTCTCTATATGGCAGCCTTTGCGGGAGCGGTCGCCTTGGGGCGGATGCTGCCGATTGCGATTGTCCACGACCATGGTTGGTTTCCCTGGCTGTCTGGCTGCGCGCTGATCGCTGTTGCGGCCTGCCTGGACGCCTGGGCGGTGAAGACGCTGATCGAACGGCGAACAGCGGTTCTGCCGCATCGCTGTTCCTCGCATCTGGTCACCTGCGGACCTTACTATTTCACCCGTAATCCGATCTATCTCGGCTACACATTGATGATGGTCGGTTTCGGGCTGATCACACTCAATCCCTGGTTTTTCATTATGGCAATTGTTGCTGTTGCGCTCATGACGATGTTTGCCATCCGCAACGAAGAACGCCATCTGCTGTCGCGCTTCGGCTTCGAGTTCGAACGCTACTGCCGCACCACCAGCCGGTGGATTTGACCGCTCAGGTTCCGACGCCGATTTCGGCGAGCCGGGTCAGACAGGCTTCCTCGACATTGCCGAGTTCCTCCAGCGTTTCCTCGATGTCCTTGCGCTTCTGATTGAGTTCTTCGCGCTTTTCCTCGACACGCTTCATCAGCAGGCGCAATTGACCAGCCTCGCCCGGCGGATCCCGGTAGACCTGGATAATTTCGCGGATTTCAGCGATGGTGAAGCCGATACGGCGGCCGCGCAGGATTTCCATGATCAGGCGGCGATCTGCCGAACGGAACAATCGGGTCCGGCCCCGCCGCTCCGGGTGGATCAGCCCCTCGTCCTCGTAGAAGCGCAGGGTGCGGGTGGAAACCCCGAATTCCCGTGTCAGCTCTGTAATGGTATAATACTTGTTCACGCCTGCCTCGCCCTACACCGCAAGCGGGACAATCAGGCGACATGCGCCGGATAATACTGCTGCGATTGAAGTGTCGCACCGGAACTCTGCCTGAAATGAAGCGGCACCGATGTCCAAAAGGCAGATTGATTGACTTTGACGTAAAAGTCAAATTTTCACGTGGCGTCAACCAACCCGAAACCACCACGTCGCCAGCCCCAGGAAGGCGAAGAAGCCGGTGACGTCAGTGACTGTCGTGACGAAAACGGCCGAGGAGACGGCCGGATCGGCGCCGAAGCGGTCAAGCAGCAACGGAATCATGATGCCGGCAAGTGCCGCGGCAATCATATTGATCAGCATCGCAGCCGCGATGATACCGCCGATATTGTAATCCTGGAACCAGGCGCCGGCGACAACGCCGATCAGAATGCCAAACAGCATGCCGTTGAAAAGGCCGACCCCGGCCTCGCGGCGAACGACGCGCCAGGCATTGTGAATATCAAGATCGCGTGTGGCAAGCGCACGCACCGTCACCGTCATCGTCTGCGAACCGGCATTGCCGCCCATGCCGGCAACGATCGGCATCAATACGGCAAGGGCAACGATCTGCTGGATTGTCGCCTCAAACAGGCCGATGACCGATGCAGCCAGAAATGCGGTGAAGAGATTGACCATCAACCACGGGACGCGCGAGCGCGACGCGCTGCCGATCGAATCAGACAGTTCTTCGTCGCCGACGCCACCAAGGCGCATCAGGTCCTCTTCGGCTTCTTCCTGGATGACGTCAACGACATCATCGATGGTCAAAACCCCGACCAGCCGGTTGTTCTCATCGACCACCGCCGCGGAAAGAAGATCGTACTGCTCGAACAGCTGGGCAGCCTCTTCCTGGTCCATCTCGGCCGGCACCGGGTGGTTGGTTTCGCGCATGATCGTCTCGATCTTGACCGAGCGTTTGGTGCGCAGCACGCGGTCGAGATCAAGCGCCCCCAGCAGCTTGAACGTCGGATCGATGACGAAGATCTGGGTAAAGCTCTCCGGAAGGTTTTCGTCTTCGCGCATGTAGTCGATAGTCTGGCCGACCGTCCAGAACGGCGGCACCGCGACGAATTCCGTCTGCATGCGGCGGCCGGCCGTGCTTTCGGGATAATCAAGAGACCGTCTCAGCCGCACCCGCTCGGTAAACGGCAGCTTCGACAGGATCTCTTCCTGGTCCTCCTGATCGAGGTCTTCCAGAATGTAGACCGCATCATCGGAATCCATTTCGCCAAGGGCGGCGGCGATCTGCTCGTTGGGCAGGTGCTCGACGATATCGAGGCGGATCGCCTCATCGACCTCGGTCAGCGCCGAAAGGTCGAAATCGTCGCCCAGAAGCGACACCAGCGCCCGGCGCTGCTCCGGCTGGATGACCTCCAGAAGGTCGCCCATTTCGGACGCGTGCAGCCTTGCGACGTGCTGGCGCAGATAAAGAAGATCACGATCGGCAATGGCGGCACCGACATGCATCAGATAGTCGGAGCGCACCGACCCGTCTTCGCCGTAAATATCGGAGCCATCATAGACATCGGCTTCTAAGGGATTACGGTCCTTGTCCTGGTCGCCGGTACTGCTCATGTGCCCGCCTCAAAAGATTTGCAGCCATCCAAGGCGCCGGCATAAAACCGGGCGGGAGCAGGAAGGCAATGTCATAGACCGGTGGTCGCGGTGACCTTGAAAAAGCAAACCGCCTGTCTCTGCTAACCCAACAAACCCGGGAGGTCCACAACCCGATGCCCTGACAATTCGGTCCTGCTGCTGTTTTTGTGCAAGCTGTTGCAAAATCATATGAAATGTTTAGCTCTGGCGAAGCGAAAAACCATGGAGCCTGCCCTTGCCCCGAAGACCGATCCTGCGTTTTCCCCATCCGCTTCTATCCGTGCCAGCCAGCCCGGTGGTGCAATTCGGCACGGAGCTTGCAGCACTGGCGTCAGACCTTTTCGACACCATGCGGGCAGCCCCCGGTATCGGCATCACGGCGCCGCATGTCGGCGTGCTGCAACGCTTGACGGTGATTGAACTCGACGCTCAGTCCGGCGCTAGAATCTACGTCAATCCGGAAATCACAGGGTCATCGGCTGAAACGGTATCGCATGCCGAAGGCAGCGTCTCCATGCCGGGCATCAGCGAAGACGTGATCCGGCCGAGCCAGGTCCGTGTCCGCTATCAAACGTTACTTGGCGAGGTGAAGGAAGACCAGGCCGATGGCCTCCTGTCCATCTGCCTCCAGCACGAGATCGATCAACTCGACGGCATATTCTGGCTTCAGAGATTGTCGCGCCTGAAACGCGACAGAGCGATCAAGCGTTTCGCCAAGCAGGAGAAGGCGGCTGATTCTTGAACGCAACACTGAGATGTGCCGGAGTACAAAGCGGGTGTCTGGTACAGGTCGCGCTTCGACTATGCCCATTGGCAATCAAGCGTTGCCTCAAGCGAGACAGACACACAGATGCGCGACTGGATCCCAGCGTTCGATTTCACGCTGGCGCGATTTAATTAGCGGAGTATAAAATAAGGCAGAACGATAGGAGGAGGCCTGCAATGAGATGGGGCATGATAATGGTGGCAGCGGTACTGCTTGCCTCCTGCACTGCTGTGGAGGTTGAGCCGATCCCTGGCAGCATCACCTATAACGGCCAGCCACGCACCAAATTGACGAAGTCGCCAGCCGGCAGCACGTTCAGTCACACCTTCCACGACCAGCGGGGCAACTACTGGAGCGAGACCTATCAGATACAGCCGGATCGCTCGCTCAAAATCATTTCAAGACGCAGAGCGGAAGATTTCAGGCTGAATGATAATGGCGGATTGTAAACGGACGAACGGCGGGCTCTTTGCTTTCCACCGCAGCCTCGTCTGTTTGTGAAGCGCGGATGCTGACGAAGCCTTCACATGCCAACTTGCGATAAGGCAACAAAAAACCCGCCGAAGCGGGTTTTAGTTGGTGCGGTCGAGAAGACTCGAACTTCCACGGGTTGCCCCACAGCGACCTCAACGCTGCGCGTCTACCAATTCCGCCACGACCGCATCGTGGTAGGTGTCGTCTTGCGGCGACGGGGGTGCATGTAGCAAAAGCATTTGGGGTGCACAAGGGCAGGATGACAGAAAATTGACGGCAACATCAACTATTTCAACAGGCCTTTTCACGGCCCCCTGAGAATGCTGGACTCTTGCCCTCCGGCGTACCATTTAGAAAAGCAAATCAACGGGATTGCTTTGACCATGCAGCGCGAAAATCTGGAAAAAACATTCTTCGCAGCCGATGACTGTCCGCCGGTGCGGTGGAGAATCGCGCCCTCACCGGTCGAATATGAAGATGCAATCGAGACGATGGAGCGCGAAGCAGCCGCGATCGCGGCCGGCGAAGCGGACGAACTTGTCTGGCTCGTCGAACATCCGCCGCTCTATACAGCCGGAACCAGCGCCGATTCCGCCGATCTGGTCATGCCCGGCCGCTTTCCGGTTTTTCAGACCGGTCGCGGCGGCGAATATACCTATCATGGCCCGGGCCAGCGCGTCGTTTACGTCATGCTCGATCTGAAACGGCGCAAGCAGGATGTTCGCGCCTTCGTCGCCGCTCTCGAAAGCCTGGTGATCGAAACGCTGGCCAGTATGAATGTCCGGGGCGAGCGGCGCGAGGACCGTGTCGGCGTCTGGGTCCGGCGTCCGGAACGGCCTGCCCTGCCCGACGGCTCGATGGCCGAAGACAAGATTGCCGCGATCGGCATTCGCCTGCGCCGTTGGGTGAGCTTTCATGGCATGTCGTTGAACGTCGACCCTGATCTTGAGCATTTCGACGGAATCGTGCCCTGCGGCATTCGCGGTTATGGCGTCACCAGCCTGGTCGATCTCGGCCTGCCGGTGATGATGACCGATGTCGACATCAAGCTTCGTCAGGCATTCGAAGATATTTTTGGCCCGGCCGTCAATGACGCCGGCTGTCCACAGGACGATCAGGAAAACAGCCGGTCCGTTGCATAGACGATGGCATAACCGTGCAGGGCCACGGCAGAATAAAGCCCCAGGCCACTGAGAATCCGCTGGCCACTTGTCATCTCGTCCAGCCGGTGGCGCGGTTTGACGCCGCCGCTCCCCATCATGCTCAGCAGGCCAAAGACCGCGAGCCCGGCCAGCAGTGCCGGTGTTGAAAGGCCGATACGCCAGCCGACACCGGCAATGATCAGAGTGATGAGGAAGCTTCCCGCTACCCGGCCAGCATGTGAATGGAAAACCTGGCGCAGGACCTGACCGCCATCGAACCGGTTCATCGGCAAGAGATTGAGCAGGTTGAAAGCGCCGAGAATCAGCAGGAAAATCAGAACCGCCGTTCCCGAGCCGAACACGTCATTGCCGGCTGCTTCGTATAGAAGGATGGCACCCGGAATGAGAAAAGCCGACATGCCCGCCCCCATCAGGGCGCAGGTGGCGACCTCGAAAAGCGAATTGTAGGGTCTGCCGCCGATCGCCACCCCACCCAACAGCGGCACAAAGATCATACGCACCGATTTATGTCCGAAAGCCCGGTAGGCAGCCATATGTCCCAGTTCGTGCAGCACGATGACCAGCGTCAAAAGCGTCGATAGCAACAGGCCGTTGCGGGTAAGACCGAAGAACGGCCACAGAAGCAGCGTCGATACAATCGCCAGCCCGCATTGGACAAGTGGGTGCTCGAAAACGGCGCGAGCCGGCCTGCTCTGCCCGGTATCGAGCCATTGCTGCAACGCCTTAACCTCGCGCCGCAAGGCAAAGAAGCGAAAGATCAGAAACGCCAGGCCACGATAACGATCCGTCTGTTCGATGGTCAGATGAACCCCGTCGCCATCCTCGACGAGCCGCCGGCGCTCGTGAAAATCCTTCCAGAATACCGGGTCGAGTGCGCTGTCATCGAGCACACGAGCGTCATATTCGGTTCCAGCCCGTGTTTCGGTAACTTCCATCGACCGGACGATCGGCTGTCCATGACGATCAAGATGGGTGTAGGTTTGGCGGACCCGGTTGGGTGCTTCCTTTTGGCTGGCCAGAACGGAATGGTGCCAGTTGGCGGAAGTTCCAAGCGGAAAGATCGCGTTCCAGACCTTGGCCCGCCCCGCCCGGAACGTTGCCTGCACACGCAGCGTGCGCAATCCAAGCGGCACCGCCAGCAGAAGCCATAGCAGCCCGACATTGATGACAAGCAGCGCGATCGCCGGTGCATGCGTCGCCATATGTGCTCTCCCCTTGATGGTCAGCCGAACGCTAGCCGCAGAGCATGAACAAATCGTGCGGGAAGCCGCACCCCACCGGCCTCTCCACGTTTCAGTGGCTATGCGGCTTCGACACGACTGGCCGATACGCCCGTCAGGATACCGATCTCATCCAGCATCCTGCGCTCGCGTGCCGTCAACTGGCTGCCACGCGAGCGGGCAATGGCGCTCATGACCCGGGTAATCAGCAGAACGTCAGCCTTTTGTAGGCCATTTTTCCGGGTGCCGCGCAAGCTCGCCCAGGCCCCCGTATCCTCGGCCATCGCCATGCGTATCTGTTCCAGAGCAAATATGGACAGGCTGTCGGGAATGTGCGCGGCGATGTCGATGATGTGAAACAACAGATCGAGCTCGATCCGCGAATTGACCACGCCGCGCGTCGAGATCATCGCAATCAGCCAATCGGCATTCCACTCATCCATGGCGCCTTGCGGGTAACGGGTATGGACAATGAATTCCGTCAGGGCATCGATGAAATAATGGCGCCATTCCGGGCATTTTTCGCTGCACGAGCCGTTGATCGCCAGGAGAATTACCGCATCCTGCGATGCGGTAATTCCTGGAACGAAAACATGCTCACGCAGAATGGCGATATCATCGACCGTCAAGCGCGTCTTCCCGGCGATGACACATGCCGGATAAGAAAGACGAAGTTCACCCATCGTTTCTCTCCCGTTTCATCATGAAACTGGACTAAACGTAGACCGTGCCCGTTTCCAATCTGGAAAGAATGAGCGTTAGCAGAGGCTTGCGGGATTCAGTCAATTTTTACCATTAATCCGGCCCGCCGCTCGCGCCAGATCATGAACAGGCCGGAACCGACAATGATGGCGATGCCCAGCCATTTCGACAGTGTCGGGAATTCGCCGAAAATCAGGAACCCCAGCGCGGTGCCGGTGATGATCTCCAGATAATGAAACGGGGCCAGCAGCGAGACGGGAGCTGCCTGGAATGCCTTGACCACCAGAAGATGGCCATAACCGGAGATGGTACCGAGCGCGATGACCAGAACCCAGCCCAGCGTCGAGTGTGGCAAGGATGGCACGAAATCCGCTGATCCTGCGCTGTAGCCGACCGCGATGACGACCATCATGAACAGCGACCCGCCGATGCCGGCAATGGTCTGCATCGTCAAAGGCGTATCGGCATTGCCGACCACCCGGTTGAGCAGCAGATAGCAGGCAAACAGGAAGGCGCAGAAAACCGGCATCAACGACTTCAGCCCGAAGATTTCGAAACTCGGCTGAATGACGATCATCGCCCCTCCAAAACCGATGAAGATGGCGAGCCAGCGCCGCCAGCCGACCTTTTCACGCAGGATCAGGGCCGAAAGGCACGTGAGGATGAACGGTTCGACGAAATAGATGGCGAAGACATCGGCCAGCGGCATGTATTTGACCGAAACGAAAAACAACAGTGCGGCACCGGCCAACAGCACGCCGCGCAAAAGGTTGAACCAGAGGCGCTTCGGCCTCAATGCCCGCAGGCCACCGGCCGACAGAAGCATCGGCAGGATCGAGACCAGTTGGAAGAAGAACCGGTAGAACGTCACCTGCGCCGGCGACATGCCTTGATAGACCGCCATATATTTGGCGATCGCATCCATGCATGGCAGGATGATCATCGCCACCAGCATGATCACCAGGCCTTGCATGACGGTATGGCTGGGCGCGGCGGCTGTGGATGTGGAAACGCTCAAGCTCGAAGTCCCATTGTTGGCGCCGTGCGGGATGGAACGCACGGAAGACGCATTTGGCGGCATTTTTGACGTGGAGGGGTGTCCAATCTCGCCGCAGACCCTATAAATTGCAAGCTTGAAGTCTTCGACCGCATTCGCGGCCGCTCCGGAACTCGACCCATCCCGGCCCAAAAGGCACAAGGAGAGACCGATGCGTCTATCGACCGAAACCGCCATGGCAATGTTACGCAGGCCAAGCGACAACGACACGCTGGGAGGCCGCATCTGGCGGGCGCGCGATGCGATGAACCTCTCGGTGAAAGATCTTGCCAACCAGCTCGGCGTCCGCAGCGATACAATCTCCGCCTGGGAGCGTGACCGGTCCGAGCCCCGCACGAACCGGCTGTTCATGCTGGCCGGCGTCCTTGGGGTCACACCGGCCTGGTTGATCGCCGGCATTGGCGAAGCGCCGAAGGACGATCTTTCGAACACGGTGTCCGGCCAGCTGCGCGATCAGCTGGCGCAAGTGAAGAAACTGCACGAACAAACGGGAAAGGCGATCTCCGCCCTTGAGATGGAGATCAACCGCGTCCTACAGGACATGTAATATTTCACGACCGATTCTCGGCCGATTCCGGCTTGAGCGCCACCAGCCACTCTGCGATTGTGGCGAGAATTCATTTCAGGGAGACGATACTCATGGACGTACGCGCCGCTGTTGCCGTGCAGGCAGGCAAGCCACTCGAAATCATGACCGTTCAACTCGACGGCCCGCGCGCCGGCGAAGTGCTGGTCGAGGTCAAGGCGACCGGCATCTGCCATACGGACGAATTCACGCTATCAGGTGCGGATCCGGAAGGCCTGTTTCCAGCCATTCTCGGCCATGAGGGTGCAGGTATCGTCGTCGATGTCGGCCCGGGCGTCACATCGCTGAAGAAAGGCGACCACGTCATTCCGCTGTACACGCCGGAATGCCGCGAGTGCTATTCCTGCCTGTCGCGCAAGACCAACCTGTGCACGTCGATTCGCTCAACCCAGGGACAGGGCCTGATGCCGGACGGCACGAGCCGCTTTTCCATCGGTAAGGACAAGATCTTCCACTATATGGGCTGCTCGACCTTCGCCAATTTCACGGTTCTGCCGGAGATCGCACTGGCCAAGGTCAATCCCGACGCGCCGTTCGACAAGATCTGCTATATCGGCTGCGGCGTCACCACCGGCATCGGTGCCGTCATCAACACGGCCAAGGTCGAGATCGGCTCGACGGCCATCGTCTTCGGTCTCGGCGGCATTGGTCTCAACGTGCTGCAGGGCCTGCGCCTTGCCGGTGCCGACATGATCATCGGCGTCGATATCAACAATGACCGCAAGGCCTGGGGCGAAAAGTTCGGCATGACGCATTTCGTCAATCCGAAGGAAGTCGGCGATGATATCGTTCCCTATCTGGTCAACCTGACCAAGCGCAACGGCGACACGATCGGCGGCGCGGACTACACGTTCGACTGCACCGGAAATACCAAAGTCATGCGCCAGGCACTGGAATCCTCGCATCGCGGCTGGGGAAAATCGGTCATCATCGGCGTTGCCGGTGCCGGCCAGGAAATCTCCACCCGTCCGTTCCAGCTGGTCACCGGCCGCAACTGGATGGGGACTGCCTTTGGCGGCGCGCGCGGCCGCACCGATGTGCCGAAAATCGTCGAGTGGTACATGGAAGGCAAGATCCAGATCGACCCGATGATCACCCACACAATGGGTCTGGAAGACATCAACAAGGGTTTCGACCTGATGCACGAAGGCAAGAGCATCCGCAGTGTGGTGATCTACTAGCAGAAACCCGAGACTCCGGCACCGGTTCTCGCATCTTCGGGCTTAACAATTACCGGGCGCCGCGTCTGTTCAAGGCGCGGCGCTTGTCTGCCGTACGGATCCCTGCCCGCTTGATATGGTTCTGGATTTCGAGCGGCCGGACAGCTATGCGTTCGCAAGACCACGGCCGAAAAACGGCCGAGACAAGAAAAGCATGAGGGCGGAATGATCAGGCGTGGTTTTTACACATTCGGTGTAATCTTGAGCCTTTCCGCCTCCACCCCTGCATTGGCTGATCCAACCGGGACCTATAATGTCGCCGGCATCAATCCAGACGATGGCGGCGAATATCACGGAACCGTCACCGTCAAGCGTACCGGCGAAACCTATTCGGTGACCTGGACGATTGCCGGCACGGAAGCAAACGGCGTCGGCATTGGCGGCAAGCGTGGCAACACGGAAACGACGGGCGTCGCCTCCGTGGATGACGATATGATCACCATCGGCTACGGTAACGAAAGCGGCTTTGGCATTTCGCAATATGACCTGCAGCCGGACGGTTCCTGGAAAGGCCGTTGGGCCTATGCGGATGGCGAAAAAGTGTCGACGGAAACATGGACACGCCCCGGTGCTGCCCGCTCTCTTGAGCGGCCGAAGACGCCAACGAGCGAAGCGATGAAGCCGATGAGCAGCCCTGCGGCGCGGCCATGACAACAGTGAAGCGGTACGAACAGCCATGTCAGACCCACCCCAGCCAACACCCACGATCTACGTCGATGCCGACGCCTGCCCGGTCAAGCCGGAAATCCTGAAGGTCGCCGAGCGTCACGGCCTGCCTGTCGTGCTGGTCGCGAATTCCGGTCTTCGTCCCTCCCGTGATCCGATGGTGCGCAACGTCATCGTCTCGTCCGGTTTCGACGCCGCCGACGACTGGATTGCCGAACGCGCCCATGACGGCGATATCGTCATTACCGCCGATGTGCCGCTGGCCGGGCGCTGCGTTGCCGCCGGTGCACAGGTGACCGGGCCAACGGGCCGTATTTTTGACAAGGGCAATATCGGCATGGCGACCGCCATGCGCGATCTCGGCGCGCATTTGCGCGAAACCGGCGAGAGCAAGGGCTATAATGCCGCCTTTTCGCCGCGCGACCGGTCGGCTTTCCTCGAAACGCTCGATCGACTTTGCCGCCGCGTCAAACAACGCTGACCCAGCAGGATCGGAAGCCCTGATGAGCATGCAGGACAGGACAATCACGCATCGCCGCCATACGCCGTTCTATGCGGGCGGCATCTGCGCGGCGATCACCTTTGCGATCTGCCTGTTTGCCAAGCCTACTTTGGCGGTCAATCTGGCCGCAGTGGTCTTCTTCCTTGTCTATCTGCTGATGATCGCCTGGCGTCTTCCCAGACTGACGGGCTCCTATCTCAAGCACCATGCTGCCCGCACCGACGAACCGGCGATCATCATCTTTGCCGTGACGCTGGCGACCGCCGCGATCTCGCTGGTCTCGCTGTTCATGGCGTTGAATGCGGGCGGCAAGGAAACGGTGCTTGATCTGGTGCTGGCATTTTCCTCCGTCACGCTCGGCTGGCTGACAATCCATACGATGGCGGCGATGCACTATGCCCATACCTACTGGATGCTGCAGACAGACAAAAATGAAGGCGACAGCCGCGGTCTGGAGTTTCCAGGCACCAAGGATCCGGGCGGCTACGATTTCCTCTACTTCGCCTTCGTCATCGGCATGACGGCACAAACCTCAGACATTGCAATCACCACGACAGCCATGCGCAAGATCAACCTTGTTCACGCGGTCGTCTCCTTCTTCTTCAATACGGTACTGGTGGCAGCTGCGGTCAACGCGGCGGTGTCGCTGGCATAATGCCGTTTCAGCCTCAAAGGAGCACAGCTTGAAAGTCCTTTCCCAGAACACCGCATTCGGCGGCATGCAGGGCGTGTTTGCGCACGATTCACAGGCCTGCGGGGTCGAGATGACCTTCGCGGTCTATATCCCGCCACAGGCGATCACCACGCCCTGCCCGGTCGTCTGGTATCTCTCCGGCCTCACCTGCTCGCATGCCAACGTCATGGAGAAAGGCGAATACCGCCGGATGGCCGCCGAGCTTGGTCTGATCATCGTTTGCCCGGATACCAGCCCGCGCGGCGGTGACGTTCCGGACGAACTGACCAACTGGCAAATGGGCAAGGGGGCGGGCTTTTATCTTGACGCCACAGAGGCGCCCTGGGCCGAAAACTACCAGATGTACACCTATATCAACGAGGAACTGCCGGCCTTCGTCGCCCAGCATTTTCGCGCCGATATGAGCCGCCAGGGCATCTTCGGCCATTCGATGGGCGGCCACGGCGCCATGACCATCGCGCTGAAGAACCCGAACCGGTTCAAAAGCTGCTCGGCCTTCGCACCGATCGTCGAGCCGTCGACGGCCGACTGGTCGATCGGTGCCTTCGAAAAATATCTTGGTGAAGACAAAGTACGCTGGCGGCAGTACGACGCCTGTGCGCTGGTGAAAGACGGCGCGCGCTTCCCGGAATTCCTGATCGATCAGGGCAAGGCCGATAATTTCCTGGAGAACGGCTTACGTCCCTGGCTGTTCGAAGAGGCCATCAAAGGAACAGATATCGGCCTGACACTGCGCATGCATGAGCGCTACGACCATTCCTATTATTTCATCTCGACCTTCATGGATGATCATCTGAAATGGCATGCCGAACGGCTGGCCTAAAGCCTAGCCAAGCGGATTGGAGAACCGTGCCGTCCCCCACGGTGCGGTTCTTCTTTTTCAGGAGGCGGACTGGAAGCGCGGCGGCGCGGCCGTCTCGACGATGCGGATGCTGGATTCGCACTGGCCATGATGACCTTCCATATCGACGACCACATGCCAGTGACCGGATTGCGGGATGGTCAGGCGGATCGGTGATTTGCGCGCCACGCCGCCGACGAACTGATGCTTCAGCGTTTCCGTGTAGAGCTGGAAATTATTGGCCGTCATCAAACGCACGTTGGCGACGGCCGACAAGGTGATCTCGATGGTTACGCCTGCGCGCTGTTGCTTGAGGTCGTAGTGGGTGAAGCTGAACTTCAGTTTTGTCATTGCACGTCCGCTTGAAA
The DNA here is from genome assembly GCF_001426665.1 of Rhizobium sp. Root1334. Taxonomy (GTDB): domain Bacteria; phylum Pseudomonadota; class Alphaproteobacteria; order Rhizobiales; family Rhizobiaceae; genus Pararhizobium. The sequence goes on from NZ_LMEY01000012.1 coordinate 605,731, forward strand.
ACAGCCTGGCCAGATGTCGGAACCTTAGCGATCGCGTGTTAAAAATTGGTTTGGCGCACCCGCTCGCTCCGGCGTGACCGGTCCATCGCAACGGGCGGCCATCTTTTCTGGAACCCTGGTTTCGGCTATGGCATTTGCCATGACACATATCCTTCTCGTTGCCGCCGGCGGTGCGCTTGGCTCGGTCCTGCGCTATCTCGTCGGGCTCTGGACGCTGCGCAGCTTCGGCCCCTCATTTCCGTGGGGAACATTGACGGTCAACATCACCGGATCTTTCCTGATCGGCGTCTTTGCCGAGGTGATTGCCCGAAAATTCGGTGCATCGGCAGAGATGCGGGTGTTCCTGATCACCGGCATTCTCGGCGGCTACACCACCTTTTCCGCCTTCTCTCTTGACGCGATCACTCTGTTTGAACGCGGCGAACCGGTCACGGCATTGATTTATGTGGTATCCAGCGTGCTTCTTTCGGCTCTCGCGGTGTTTGCCGGGCTGGCCCTTATGCGCGCAATAGTCTAAAGGGACCTCTCAGAGCGCCATGCGTCCACTTGGGACCGGCCTGCTCTGTCATATCAGTTTGCGCACGGATTTCCGGCCGGCACTATTGCCGGGGCGCGATGGCAATTGGATGCAGGTAGAAACACGATGGCGGGTATTGAACACAAGCAGGTCGAATCCGACGAAGCGGGCATGCGCCTCGATCGCTGGTTCAAGGTGCATTATCCGGGCCTCGGCTTCGGTCCGCTGCAGAAGCTTTTGCGGTCCGGCCAGGTACGCATCGATGGCGGCCGTGTCAAATCCGATACCCGCGTCCAGCCCGGCCAAGTCGTGCGCATTCCGCCGATGGATGTCGATCCGAAGACCAAGACAGGTCCGATCGCTGGCCGTGACCTGCGCCACGCCTCCGACCACGAACTTCTGTCGCGCATGCTGTTGCATGAAGACGCCAAGGTGATCGTTCTCAACAAGCCGCCAGGCATCGCGGTTCAAGGCGGCTCCGGCATCAATCGCCATATCGACGACATGCTGGAAGCCTGGACCAGCCCCAAGGGCGAAAAGCCACGTCTCGTGCACCGCCTCGACCGCGACACATCCGGCGTTCTTGTGATCGCCCGCACCCGTGGCGCCGCGCAGAAACTGACGGCGGCGTTTCGCGAACGCGACACCAAGAAAACCTACTGGGCACTGGTCAAGGGCGTCCCGCGCAAGAAGGAAGACAAGATCTCCACCTGGCTGGTCAAGGAACAGACGCCAGACGGCGACCGGATGCGGATTGCCAAGCATGGTGACGATGGCGCCGATCATGCGGTTTCCTACTACCGGATCATCGAGACCGCCGGCCAGAACCTGACCTGGCTAGAAATGGAGCCCTATACCGGGCGGACCCATCAGCTGCGCGTCCACGCCGCCCATATCGGCCACCCGATCATCGGCGATCCCAAATATTTTGCCGCCGAATTCAACTGGGCCTTCCCCGGTGGTGTGCAGAACAAGTTGCACCTGCATGCCCGGCGTATCGACATTCCCCATCCGGATGGCGGCCGCCTGGTCGTCACCGCACCGATGCCGCAGCATATGGTCCAGAGCTGGAACCTGATCGGCTTCGACATGGCCAGCGCCGAGGAAGCCGACGACTGATGAAACTCGCTCTTTTCGATTGTGACGGCACTCTGGTCGATAGCGCCGGACTCATCCACGAAGTCATGGCACGGACGTTCGAGGATTTTGGCCTCGAACGCATCTCGTTGGATGCCACCAAGAGTATCATCGGCCTGACGCTCGACATTGCCATTGCCCGGCTGATGCACCAGCCGCATGTCGATGATCGCGCCCTGGCGATGACGGCGCATTACAAGAAAATCTACGGCGGGGTCCGCACCGAAATGAACTTCCGCGAGCCGTTGTTCGACGGCATCGCGCCGCTGCTCGCAGCCCTGATGGCCAAGGACGAACTGCTGCTGGGTGCCGTAACGGGAAAATCACGCCGCGGACTTGATCAGATCTGTGCAAGCCACGGTTACGAAAAGACATTCTTCGTTTCACGTACGGCCGACGACTGCCCGTCGAAACCGCATCCGGCCATGGTGACGGAATGCTGCAGCGAAGCCGGTATCGACGCCAAGGATACCGTCGTCATCGGTGATGCCATCTATGACATGCAGATGGCCAAGAGCGCCGGCGCATCCGCCATCGGCGTTGCCTGGGGTTATGCGTCGGTTCCCGAGCTGATCGAGGCAGGCGCCGATTTCATTGCCCGCACCCCGCATGACATTCTGGACTGGATGGAGAGACATCATGCCTGATATTCGCGACGATCTGCATGACGCGCTGAGCGACCCCGATCCCGTACGCCGCGCGCAGATACAGATGCACAAGCCGCTGCCAAAGCGATTCTATACCACCGTCAGTACCGCCCCGGCGGAAGACGGCGGCCATGCCGTGCTTCTCGACGGCCGCACGGTCCGCACCCCGGCAAAACAGTATCTGACCGTTCCGACACAAGCCGCAGCCAACCTCTTGGCAGCCGAATGGGATGCGCAGAAGGAAGAAATCGACCCGGCGACCATGCCGGTCACCCGGCTTGCCAACACCGCGATCGATGGTGTCTCCAAGGATATCCGCGCTGTTTTCGACGACATCCTCAACTTTGCCGGGACGGATCTTCTCTGCTACCGGGCAGGAGAGCCTGAGGGCCTGGCCGTCCGCCAGTCGGAACGCTGGGATCCCGTGATCCGCTGGGCGGCCGAGAAGCTGGGTGCGCACTTCATCCTTGTCGAAGGCATCGTGCATCAGGTCCAGCCGCGCGCCGCCATCAACGGTGTCGCTGAAGCGCTTCGCGCCTATGCCACGCCGCTCGGCCTCGCCTGCCTGCACACGATCACCACGCTGACCGGCTCGGCCCTGCTCGCCATCGCCTTTGCCGAAAAGCAGCTGTCGGCGGAAGAAGCCTGGGCGCTTGCCCATCTCGATGAGGACTGGCAGATCGAGCATTGGGGCACCGACGATGAAGCCTTTCAGCGCCGTGAAAACCGCTGGCGGGAAATGCAGGCAGCAACAGTGACGCTCGACGCTCTGCGCTGATTTTCAAGGCGACCCAAGCGTCCGATACTGAAATACCCCGTGCAGCGATCTGCACGGGGTATTTTTTTCATTCAACGCCGGTGATTTCAGGCCGTCAGCTTCAACCCGGCAATGCCCGCGATGATCAGCGCGATACAGCCGAGGCGTACAGCCGTCGCAGGCTCCGCAAACAGCACGATCCCCAGGATCACCGTCCCGACTGTTCCGATGCCCGTCCAGACGGCATACGCCGTGCCGAGCGGCAGCGTGCGCACGGCGATACCGAGCAGAACGACGCTTGCCACCATGGAAGCACCGGTCAGTACCGTCGGCACAAGCCTGGTAAAGCCTTCGGTATATTTCAGGCCGATTGCCCAACCGATTTCAAGAATTCCTGCGAGGAAAAGGATAGTCCAAGCCATCACTGACTCCGTCTAAGGGAGCGAGGCCGTCCTCGCGGATGTTCGGGTCCAGGCAATGATGCCGATCCCGTGCAGCCGTCTGCATAAGCACTCTATGCCATCCCGGTTTAACCATGACAAGAGCACGCGGCGCGTGCCGGCTATGCGCAGGCGGCAATCCGGACGCCCTGTGGTTTGCACTTGTGCGAATGATTTCGAACGGTGAAGATGGCGACGAAACAGGGAGTGTTCCGCAATGTTTGACCATGTCTCGATTGGCGTCAAAAACCTCGATCGTTCGCTTCGCTTCTATGACGCCATCCTGATGCCGCTCGGTTATGAGCGGTTGTCGAAGACGGACACGGTGATCGGCTATGGTTCGGACCGGATCAGTCTGTGGATTGCGCAGGTCGAGACCCCCGTCCCCGCCGACCGAGGGTCTGGCCTGCATTTCTGCTTCATCGCCCCGGATACCGCTTCGGTCGACGCCTTCCATACAGCCGGCATCGCCAACGGTGGCGAAGACAATGGGCCGCCGGGACTGCGGCCGGAATACAGCCAGTTTTATTACGCCGGCTTTCTCGTCGATCCCGATGGCTATCGCCTCGAGGCATTTTTCAAGCTGCCTGAGTGAGTAGACGTAGGCTAGAGCGGTAAAGAACGCGCAAGCCTATTCCTTTGCCGCGCGCTCCCGTTTCAGCCGGTGCCAGAACTCCAGGCGTTTCAGCGTCTCACGCTCGAAGCCGCGTTCTTGCGGCTTGTAAAACCGCGTGTCCTTGCTGCGCAGCTCTTCCGGAAAGAACTCCTGGCCGGAATAGGCATCCGGATAATCGTGATCGTATTTGTAACCCTCGTGATAGCCGAGGTCCTTCATCAGCTTGGTCGGGGCATTAAGAATGCTCTTCGGCGGCGGGATGGAGCCGGTCTGGCGGGCCATCTCGAGTGCCGCGTCGAACGACCGGTAACTGGCATTGGATTTTGGCGCGGTCGCCACGTAGACGATCGCCTGGGCAATGAACAGCCGTCCTTCCGGCCAGCCGATGCGCTCGAAGGCCGTCCAGGCGGCAATCACCTGCGGCATCGCGTTGGGATCGGCCATGCCGACGTCTTCGCTGGCAGCGCAGGCAAGCCGCCGGAACAGCGTTGTCGGATCTTCGCCGGCATCTACCATTCTGGCGCCCCAATAAAGGGCCGCATCAACATCGCTGCCGCGCAGGCTCTTGTGGAAGCAGCTCAGCAGATTGTAATGACCGTCCTGCGCCTTGTCATAGACGGGCATCCGCTTCTGCAGCGCCTTGGACAGACGCCCGATATCGAGGTCGCCCTCCTCCCCGATCGAGAGAACATCATCAGCCAGTCCCACCAGATATCGCCCGTCTCCATCGGCCATGTTAATCAACGAGGAGCGTGCATCGCTGGTCAGCGGCAGCCGCTTTCCGACGAAGTTTTCAACCCGCGCCAGGAGCAGTTCGGACGAGGCGGCGTCGAACGGATTGAGAGTGAAAACCTTGAGCCGCGACAGCAAGGCCGCGACTAGGCTGAAACTCGGATTTTCCGTGGTTGCGCCGATCAGAATGACCGTACCGTTTTCCACATGCGGTAAAAGCGCATCCTGGGTGCTGCGGTTGAACCGGTGAAGCTCGTCGATGAACAGAATGGTCTGCCGCCCGACGGTCCTGTTGTGTTTTGCGGTCTCGAAGACCTTGCGAAGATCGGCAATGCCGGACATGACGGCGGACAGCTGGACGAACTCCATCTTTGCGGAGGTCGCCACCAGCCGCGCAATCGTGGTCTTTCCGACGCCGGGCGGCCCCCAGAGAATGAAGGAGCCTACCGTGCCGCCCGGCAACAGCATACGGGCGATAGGCCCGTTTTCGCCCAGGAGATGATCCTGGCCGATGACCTCTTCCAGAGTCTCGGGACGAAGAGCATCGGCAAGCGGCCGCTGCGTCGCCTCATCGAACAATGTCATATCCAACTCCCCCATCCTGCTCCGGCCGGTCCTATGACGGCCAAAGCAAGATGCCTCTGCTCTCTGCTCCCGCTGAAACCGGCTAAATGATTACCGGAAGAACTGGCGGATACGCTGGCCATCACGTTCGATCTCGACGCGCCACAGCGACGGATCATCCTTGGCGATGGTTTCAAGCGTCGCTGACTTGTCGATCGGCGTGCCGTTGACAGCGATGATGATGTCCTTCGGCCGGAAACCGACGCGGGCAGCAGGCGACCCACGATTAATTTCGGTAATCACCACGCCTTTCGATGAAGCAGGCATCCGCAGTTCATCCGCCAGCCGCGGCGACAGATTGCCGACTACGGCGCCGGCAAAGGGATTGCGGCCTTCGATCAGCCGCTCGTCTCGGGGCGATGTTTCCGGCGCTTCGGCAAGCGCGAGATCGATATCGCGGGTCTTGCCATTGTCGCTGATCGTGACTTTGGCGACATGGCCGATGCCGACGGTGGTGAGACGATAACCCAGAGCGTCCGGGTGTTCGACCGCAATGCCGTTGACGGCAACGATCACCTGGCCGGGCTTGATGCCGGCCTTCTCCGCTGGACCGCCCTCGATAACGGACGTGACCAGCGCGCCGCGTGCCCGGTCGAGCCCGAGCGCATCGGCGACTTCCGAGGTTACGGGCTCAAAGCTTGCTCCGATGAACGGCCGGGTAAAGCTGCCATTGCCGCCCTCGGCCGAAGCGACGAAAACCTTGACCAGATTGGCCGGAATGGCAAAGCCGACGCCGTTGGAGCCGCCCCCGCGCGAAAAGATCGCGGTGTTGATGCCGATCAGTTGCCCGTTCATATCGATCAGGCCACCGCCGGAATTGCCCGGATTGATCGCCGCATCGGTCTGAATGAAGAAGCCGAAATCGCCAGAAATGACCTGATTGCGGGCAAGCGCCGAAACGATGCCGCTGGTCACCGTCTGGCCGACGCCAAAGGGATTGCCGATCGCCAAAACGAGATCGCCGACTTCGACAGCATCGGAATCACCCAGCGGCACGGTCTCGAACGGACCGTCGGCCTTGATCTTCAACACGGCGAGATCAAGCCGCTCATCCTTGAGCATGACCGTGGTTTCGAACTCGCGGCCGTCAGCCAGGGCGATCTTGATGTTATCGGCATCGGTGATGACATGGTAATTGGTGACGACGATGCCATTCTTGCCGACGATGACGCCGGAGCCTAGCGACGACTGCTTTTCCGAGCGATTGGGCATGCGCTGGCCGAAAAACTGCTCGAAGAACGGGTCATCGGCGAAGGGCGAGCGGGTCTGAACGGTCTTTTCAGCATAGACATTGACGACGGCATTGGCCGTCTGCTTGACCAGCGGCGCAAAGGACAGCTGCATTTCCGTCTTGCTTTGCGGCAGAACCTTCGGTGTCTCCGCCTGCGCCACTACCGCACTCGTATGGATGTTTTCCACGCCATCGTCCGGCTGTGTGCCGGCAAAACCAAAATGCGCGACGCCGGCAACAAGCGCCAGCGCGGCGATGGTGGACAGGACGAGAGTAGCGGGGGAACGGATCATGCGGGACATCCTGCCGAAATGGGTCATGGGGTAAAACAGATAGGATGTCAGGGATAAAAAGCAAAGGCGGCGGAACCGTGAAAACAGGATCAACAACAGCCTAAACGCAAAACAGCCGGGCTTTTGGCCCGGCTGTTTCAATCTTCCGATCAAACGGAAAACTTAAGCGGCGTCTGCAGCTTCTGCTTCGGCAGCAACGCGTGCGATGTCCTTGGCGCCCTTGGCCGAGGTGTCGCGATCGACGAATTCAATAACGGCCAGAGCCGCATTGTCGCCGTGACGGAAGCCGGCCTTCATGATGCGCAGGTAGCCACCGTTGCGGGTTGCGTAACGGGTTGCGATGGCATCGAACAGCTTGCCGACGACAGCAACGTCGCGGATCTGCGAGATGGCCTGACGGCGGGCATGCAGATCGCCGCGCTTGCCGAGCGTAACGAGCTTCTCGACGATCGGGCGGATTTCCTTTGCCTTCGGCAGGGTGGTGACGATCTGCTCATGTTCGATGAGCGAAGCAGCCATATTGGCAAACATTGCCTTACGGTGACTTGCAGTTCTATTCAGCTTGCGGCCGGCTACACCATGGCGCATTGCTATTCTCCTTTAATTGCAGGTTCCCTTTTCAGTCTGGGCCTGCCGTTTCCTGGCACATGCAGACTTTTGCCTGCTGTTTGACGGGGAAAGGCAGTCAAAACCTGCCTTTTTTATTGTTAATACTGGTCTTCGTAGCGCTTGGCGAGATCTTCGATGTTCTCGGGCGGCCATGCCGGTACTTCCATACCGAGGTGCAGGCCCATGGAAGCGAGAACTTCCTTGATTTCGTTCAGCGACTTGCGGCCAAAGTTCGGAGTGCGAAGCATTTCGGCTTCGGTCTTCTGAATGAGGTCGCCGATATAGACGATGTTGTCGTTCTTCAGGCAGTTGGCCGAACGGACGGAAAGTTCCAGTTCGTCGACCTTCTTGAGGAGCGCCGGGTTGAAAGCCAGTTCGGTGACGGCTTCTTCTTCGGCTTCCTTCTGCGGTTCGTCGAAGTTGACGAAAACGCCGAGCTGGTCTTGAAGGATGCGGGCCGCGAAAGCGACTGCATCTTCACCGGTGACGGAACCGTCGGTCTCGATCTGCATGGACAGCTTGTCGTAGTCGAGAACCTGACCTTCACGGGTGTTTTCCACCTTGTAGGACACTTTCTTGACCGGCGAATACAGGCTGTCGACCGGGATGAGGCCGATCGGTGCATCTTCCGAACGGTTGCGGTCAGCAGGAACGTAGCCCTTGCCGTTGTTGACGGTGAACTCCATGCGGATCTCGGCGCCCTCGTCGAGGGTGCAGATCACATGGTTCGGGTTGAGGATTTCGATATCGCCAACCGTCTGGATGTCACCGGCGGTAACAACGCCCGGGCCCTGCTTGCGCACAACCATGCGCTTTGCGTCGTCGCCATCCATCTTGATGGCGATTTCCTTGATGTTCAGCACGATGTCCGTCACATCTTCCCGGACGCCCGGGATCGAGGAGAACTCGTGCAGGACGCCGTCGATCTGCACTGCGGTAACAGCAGCACCACGAAGCGACGACAGAAGAACGCGGCGAAGCGCGTTGCCGAGGGTGAGGCCAAAGCCACGCTCCAGCGGCTCGGCAACAAGGCTAACCTTGGTGCGGCCGGAGGACGAGAACTCAACCTTGTTCGGCTTGATCAGTTCCTGCCAGTTTTTCTGAATCATATGTTCTGCCTTCTGTTCGTTGCCACCATTCAATCGTGACAACCGAGCCTTGAAGCGCCGGGAGAGGTTGCCCCCTCACCGGCTTGATGAATGCGTAAACTTAAACGCGGCGCTTCTTGCGCGGACGGCAACCGTTGTGCGGGATCGGCGTAACGTCACGGATCGAGGTGATCATGAAGCCAGCAGCCTGAAGCGCGCGCAGAGCCGATTCACGGCCGGAACCCGGGCCGCAGACTTCGACTTCGAGCGTCTTCATGCCGTGTTCCTGGGCCTTCTTGGCCGCATCTTCAGCAGCCATCTGGGCTGCGAACGGGGTCGACTTACGCGAGCCCTTGAAGCCCTTCGAACCAGCCGACGACCAGGCAATCGCGTTGCCCTGTGCATCGGTGATGGTGATCATCGTGTTGTTGAACGACGAGTTGACGTGAGCAACGCCCGTAGAAATGTTTTTCCGCTCGCGACGGCGAACGCGTGTGGCTTCCTTGGCCATGGTATACCTTTCGTTGATCTCTGCACCGCCGTAGTACCAGCGGCTCCACCGGGCGGAGGATAACCCCTGCCCTGAATTCTCAAGATTGTGCACAGACGGAAGACCCGGCCTGCGCGGCGATATCGTCACTGCCGTAACACCAGCAGCTCCACCGGAGGGGCATGAAACCACGCCCATCCGAAACTACAAAAAGAGGCCGGCGTCGAACGCCAGCCCCCGCATTCCCCATGTCGGGAAATTACTTCTTCTTACCAGCAATCGCCTTTGCCGGACCCTTGCGGGTACGAGCATTGGTATGCGTACGCTGACCGCGAACAGGCAGCGAACGACGATGACGCAGACCGCGGTAGCAGCCCAGGTCCATCAGACGCTTGATGTTCATCGAGGTCTCGCGACGCAGGTCGCCTTCAACCTGATAATCGCGGTCGATTGTTTCGCGGATCTGAAGGATTTCAGCATCCGTCAGTTGGTGCACACGACGTTCAGCCGGGATACCGACCTTCTCGACGATTTCCTGTGCGAACTTCGCTCCGATCCCGTGAATGTAACGAAGCGCGATTACTACGCGCTTGCTCGTCGGGATGTTGACGCCAGCGATACGTGCCACGCCTGTTCTCCTTGCTTCCAGTTGCCATCCGGCAATAGGTGCTTCGTTATGCAGCCCTTTTCAAAAGGCCGACTGTGAAAGTTCTGTTCGGAACACGTCAAAAGAATCGCGCCCGGACTTCGTCTTTGAAATCCGCGCCGATCCCTAGCATGCTGCGAGTTAGCGCGGTCTTTGAAGGAATCGACCGCAAAAGTCAACTCCCCGGCAGTCCTTTTTCAAGAACTGCCTTTAGGCGTCAGCCGAAGCCGATGCCAGAATTGCGTTGATTTGAGAGGTGACGGTCTCGACCGGCGCCATTCCATCAACTGTCTTCAATTCGCCGGTTACAGCATAATGCTGCGACAGAGGCGCCGTCTTCTCGCGATACTCGACAAGACGCTTCTTGAATGCTTCCGGATTATCGTCGGAACGAACCGTACCGCCAGCGGCAATGGTTTCTGCTACGCGATTCTCGATGCGCCGTACAAGCGCATCTTCATCCACCTTCAATTCGATAACCGAATCAAGGCGAAGCCCCTTGCCTGCAAGCATCTTGCCAAGGGCAACAGCCTGCGGAACGGTGCGCGGATAGCCATCGAGGATGAAACCATTGGCGCAATCCGGCGAATCGATCCGGTCGGATACGATTTCATTGACAATCTCGTCGGAAACGAGCTGGCCGGCATCCATGACAGCCTTGGCACGCTTCCCGACTTCCGTCTGCGCCTGTACGGCAGCCCGCAGCATATCGCCTGTGGAAAGCTGCGGAATCCCGTATTTTTCCGTCAGAAGCTTGGCCTGAGTTCCCTTGCCAGCACCCGGCGGTCCTAAAAATATTAGTCTCATCGGCCCCTCTTTCCTCCACGCAGCTTCGATTTCTTGATCAACCCCTCATACTGCTGGGCAATCAGGTGACCCTGTACCTGTGCTACAGTATCAAGGGTAACGCTGACAACAATCAAAAGCGACGTACCACCAAGGTAGAACGGCACGCCGGTCTGCGCGATCATGACTTCAGGCAGAATGCAGACGAACATCAGGTAGATCGCGCCGAGCACGGTGATGCGCGTCAACACGTAATCGATGTACTCAGCAGTGCGTTCACCTGGGCGAATACCGAGGATAAAACCGCCGTGCTTCTTCAGATTGTCGGCCGTGTCCTTCGGATTGAAAACGATGGCCGTATAGAAGAAGGCAAAGAACGCGATCATGCCACCGTAGAGCACCATGTAGAGCGGCTTGCCGTGGCCAAGGGCCGCGACGACGGTCGTTGCCCAGCCTGGCAGCGCTGCGCTATTGGCAAAGCCTGCAAGCGTTGCCGGCAGAAGCAGAAGCGACGACGCGAAGATCGCAGGAATAACGCCGGCGGTGTTAAGCTTCAGCGGCAGGTGAGACGTGTCGCCCTGGAACATCTTGTTGCCAACTTGCCGCTTCGGATACTGGATCAGAAGCCTGCGCTGGGCGCGCTCGACGAAGACGATCAGCGCGATAACGGCAACGACCATGACGATGATGGCCAGAATGAGCGGCGTCGACAGAGCGCCGGTGCGGCCCAGTTCGAGCGTACCAGCCAGAGCTGTCGGCAGATGCGCGACAATCCCGGCAAAGATGATCAGCGAAATACCGTTACCAATGCCGCGCGATGTGATCTGCTCGCCAAGCCACATCAGGAACATCGTACCGCCAAGCAGCGAAATGACGGTCGAGATCCGGAAGAACCAGCCTGCGTCCACGACCAGGCCATTGCCGCTTTCAAGGCCGACTGCAATGCCATAGGCCTGCAGCGTGCCGAGCAGCACCGTGCCGTAGCGGGTGTACTGGTTGATGACCTTGCGGCCCTGCTCGCCTTCCTTCTTCAACTGCTCCAGCGACGGGACCACGGAGGTCATCAGCTGAACGATGATGGAGGCGGAAATGTAAGGCATGATGCCGAGGGCGAAGATTGCCATGCGCTCGACGGCGCCGCCCGAAAACATGTTGAAAAGGCCGAGGATACCACCGCTCTGCCCGGCAAACGCCTGCGCAAAAGCTTCCGGATTCAGGCCTGGCAGCGGAATATATGTGCCAAGGCGATACACCAGAAGCGCGCCGAGGGTGAACCAGAGGCGGCGTTTCAAATCTTCGGCTTTTGCGAAAGTCGCAAAATTCAGGTTGGAGGCGAGCTGTTCCGCTGCAGAAGCCATGCAATTCTCCGCGTAGCCAGTTCGGAACCCGCGGGGAAACCCGGTCAGATCCGGAAAAAAGCTATCTTCTTTTTATGAAAACCGGTTTGGAGACGACTGCTACCGCAATCACGCGCCTCACCGTAGTTCCCGATCAATATTCTGCTGCGCCGGACGAATCCGGCCGTGCAATCCGTGAGGCTCTCATATGGGAGCAAAACCGCCCGGTGTGAAGCACCCCGGGCGGTTCATCAGCAACTAATTATTCAGCAGCGCCCGAAAGCAGCTTGATCGAACCGCCAGCCTTTTCGATCTTTTCGATCGCAGGCTTGGAAGCGCCGGCAACTTCGATCGTTACCTTTGCCTTCAGTTCGCCGTCGGCGAGAACGCGTACGCCGTCCTTGGCGCGGCGGATAACGCCGGCAGCCGTCAGAGCAGCAGCATCGATGGTCTTGGAAGCATCAAGCTTCTTGGCATCGATTGCGATCTGGATACGGCCGAGCGACACAACAACAAAATCCGAACGGAAGATGTTGTTGAAGCCGCGCTTCGGCAGACGGCGGTAGATTGGCATCTGGCCGCCTTCGAAGCCGTTGATGGCAACGCCCGAACGAGCCTTCTGACCCTTGACACCGCGGCCGGCAGTCTTGCCGGATCCGGAGCCGATACCACGGCCGAGACGCTTGCGGTTCTTCGTCGAACCTTCGTTGTCTTTGATTTCATTCAGTTTCATGACGGTATCCCCCTCACTTCTCGTCGACGACGCGAACGAGATGCTGGACGGCCCGGATCATGCCGCGAACGGAAGGTGTATCTTCCAGAACGCTAACCCGGTGCATCTTGTTGAGACCGAGACCGATCAGCGTTGCGCGCTGTACGGCTGGGCGGCGAATGGGGCTGCCGATCTGTTCGACCGCAACCGTCTTCTTTGCAACTTCTTTCTTAGCCATTGTTCAGGCTCCCTTATTCTTCGGAAGCAACGCCGGCGGATACGCGGCGGCTCTGCAGGGTGGCATACTTCATGCCGCGCTGAGCTGCGATATCCTTCGGGTGCATCTGGCTCTTCAGGGCGTCGAACGTGGCGCGAATCATGTTGTACGGGTTCGAAGAACCAGTCGACTTCGCAACAACGTCGTGCATGCCGAGCGTTTCGAAAACGGCGCGCATCGGACCACCGGCGATGATACCGGTACCGGCCTTGGCGGCACGCAGCAGAACCTTGCCTGCGCCGTGACGGCCATGAACGTCGTGATGAAGCGTACGACCCGAGCGCAGCGGAACGAAGATCAGTTCGCGCTTGGCAGCTTCGGTGGCCTTGCGGATGGCTTCCGGCACTTCACGTGCCTTGCCATGACCGAAGCCAACGCGGCCCTTCTGGTCGCCGACGACGACGAGAGCAGCAAAGCCGAAACGACGGCCACCCTTGACGACTTTTGCGACGCGGTTGATTGCTACGAGCTTGTCAACGAATTCGCTGTCGCGCTCCTCGCGGTTCTGGCGATCGTCGCGAGAACCTCTTTTTTCTTGTGCCATTGTCCTTTTCCTTTTTCTTTTCCGGGTGCAATCGGCAGATTGACAAAGGTCGCTTCGGTTTCATTGAACCGAAGCGACCGGGTATTATCCGAGCAATTTTTATAAGTCCAGACACGAATGCCTGGAAACTGCATCAGAAGTTCAGGCCACCCTCGCGGGCTGCCTCGGCGAGCGCCTTGACGCGGCCGTGATAGATGAAGGCGCCACGGTCAAAGACGACGTCCTTGACACCAGCCTTCGAGGCGCGCTCTGCGAGGAGCTTGCCAACGGCAGCAGCAGCTGCCGTGTCAGCACCCGTCTTAAGCGACGGACGCAGATCCGTGTCGAGTGTCGAGGCAGACGCGACGGTCTTGCCTGCAACATCATCGATAACCTGTGCGTAGATGTTCTTCGACGAGCGATGAACGGACAGGCGCAGACGGCCATTGGCCACTGCCTTGACTTGACGGCGCACGCGGCTGGCGCGGCGCACAAGTGTATCTTTCCTTGTAGCCATTTCGCGTGATCCTTACTTCTTCTTGCCTTCTTTGCGGACAATCCGCTCGCCAGCATACTTGACGCCCTTGCCCTTGTAGGGCTCGGGGCCACGGTATTCGCGGATTTCTGCCGCGACCTGGCCGACCTGCTGCTTGTTGATGCCGGTGACGACGATTTCCGTCGGCTTCGGCACAGCAATCGAGATGCCTTCAGGAGTCTGATAGACCACGTCGTGGCTGAAACCGAGTGCGAGCTGCAGGTTCTTGCCCTGAAGCGACGCGCGGTAACCAACGCCGTTGATTTCGAGCTTGCGCTCGAAGCCGTCCTTGACGCCCTTGAAGATGTTTTCGATCATCGTGCGGGACATGCCCCACTTCGACCGAGCATCCTTGGACTGGTCAACCGGGGTCACCGACACCGCGTTGTCTTCCAGCTTTACGAGAACTTCGTCGTTCGCAACGAAGATGAGTTCGCCTTTCGGGCCCTTTGCAGTCACTGTCTGGCCATTAACCGTGGCTGTGACACCTGCAGGAACCTGAACGGGCTTTTTACCGATACGAGACATATTTCAAACCTGTCTGTCCGTTATGGAGATCACTGCTACCGTATTAGAATACGGAGCAGAGAACCTCGCCACCAACGTTCTGTTCGCGTGCCTGATGATCGGCCATCACACCCTTCGGAGTCGAAAGGATAGTGATACCGAGACCGTTCGCGACCTGCGGAATGGACTTGACCGAGACATAAACCCGGCGGCCCGGCTTCGATACGCGGCCGATCTCACGGATCACCGACGCACCTTCGTAGTACTTCAACTCGATATTCAGCTCGGCCTTGCCGTTGCCGAATTCGGTTTCCGAGTAACCGCGGATGTAGCCTTCAGCCTGAAGGACATCCAGAACGCGTGCGCGCAGCTTGGAAGCCGGCGTGGAAACGCTCGACTTGCGGCGGGAAGCACCGTTGCGGATACGTGTGAGCATATCGCCCAGCGGATCAGTCATTGCCATGTACCCGTCTCCTTACCAGCTCGACTTAACAATGCCCGGCACCTTGCCGAAATTGCCAAGTTCACGAAGCGCAATACGCGACATCTTGAGTTTGCGATAATATGCGCGCGGACGACCCGTTACTTCGCAACGATTGCGAACGCGGGTCTTGGAGCCGTCACGCGGGAGGCTGGCCAGCTTCAGAGTAGCCTTGAAACGCTCTTCGATCGGAAGAGACTGGTTCATGATGGTGGCCTTCAGGGCTGCGCGCTTGGACGCATCCTGGGCAACCGACTTACGGCGGCGATTGTTCTTTTCAATTGCGCTCGTCTTCGCCATTCAACTTAATCCTTCTGCTTGTCGTTACGGCTTACGTGCGAAACGGGAAGTTGAACTCTGTAAGCAGAGCGCGAGCTTCGTCGTCGTTCGTTGCCGTCGTGCAAACGATGATGTCCATGCCCCACATCTGATCAACCTTGTCGTAGTTGATCTCCGGGAACACAATGTGTTCCTTGACACCCATGGCGAAGTTGCCACGGCCGTCAAAGCTCTTCGGATTCAGGCCGCGGAAATCTCGAACGCGCGGAAGCGCGATGTTGATCAGGCGGTCCAGGAATTCGTACATGCGAACGCCGCGCAGGGTAACCTTTGCGCCGATCGGCATGCCTTCGCGCAGCTTGAAGCCGGCGATGGAGGTGCGGGCCTTGGTGATGACCGGCTTCTGGCCGGCAATCGCTGCGAGGTCTGCTGCAGCAACCGTTGGCTTCTTGGAATCAGCCGTCGATTCGCCAACGCCCATGTTGATGACGATCTTGTCGAGGCGCGGGATCTGCATGACGTTTGCGTAGGAGAACTTCTCCTGCATTGCCTTGGAGATACGCTCAACGTATTCCGTCTTCAGACGGGGCTCATACTTCTTGGTGTCAGCCATCGATCGACACTCCCGAACGCTTTGCAACGCGAACCTTCTTGTCGCCGTCGATCTTGAAACCGACGCGAGTCGGCTTGCCGTCCTTGGGGTCGGCGATCGCGATGTTCGACAGGTGAATCGACGCTTCCTTGTTGATGATGCCGGCTTCCTGGCTCTGGGTCTGGCGCTGGTGACGCTTCACCATGTTGACGCCACGCACAACAGCCCGGTCTTCCTTAGGCAGAACCTGGAGAACTTCCCCAGAACGGCCCTTGTCCTTGCCGGTCAATACGACGACCTTGTCGCCCTTGCGAATCTTTTGCATCTCAATCGCTCCTTACAGTACTTCTGGAGCCAGCGAGATGATCTTCATGTGGTTCTTGGCGCGAAGTTCGCGCGGAACCGGTCCGAAGATACGGGTGCCGATCGGCTCTTTCTTGTTGTCGATAAGAACAGCTGCGTTGTTATCGAACCGGATGACGCTGCCGTCCGGACGACGGATGTCCTTGGCTGTGCGAACCACAACCGCCTTCATCACATCACCCTTCTTGACGCGGCCGCGCGGAATAGCTTCCTTGATCGAAACGACGATAATGTCGCCGACCGAAGCGTACTTGCGCTTGGAACCGCCCAGCACCTTGATGCACATGACACGACGTGCGCCGGAATTATCCGCCACGTCGAGGTTTGTTTGCATCTGAATCATGTCAGGTCGCCTTCTTGTTGTGACCGGACCGGTTGGGCCAACCTCATCAGATTGAGGGCCCCCTGTTCCAGCTTCTAAATTTCTGTTCTCGCGCGGGATCGATCGTTGCCAGGGTGGTTTCCCAAACAGGACCTTCCGTGCGCTCAAAGCAAAAGAACGCCCGTAGACGAGCGTCCTTGCGCTGCTTCATACAGATTTTCGCAGCCGACGCAAGGGCCGGATGCGAAAGTCTTAAGAATTAGGCCTGAACGGAAACCACTGTCCAGGTCTTATCCTTGGAGATCGGCGCGCATTCCTCGATGGAAACCTGGTCGCCGACCTTGTACTGGTTGTTCTCGTCATGCGCCTTGTACTTCTTGGACCGGCGAACGGTCTTCTGGAAGATCGGGTGCGCGAAACGACGCTCGACACGGACCACAACGGTCTTATCGTTCTTGTCGCTGACGACTGTGCCCTGCAGAATGCGTTTTGGCATATTCTTTGATCCTTAAGCCTTGGCTTCTGCCGCCTTCTGGCGGGCAATGGTTTTGACGCGCGCAATGTCCTTACGGACTTCATTGATGCGCGACGACTTTTCGAGCTGGCCTGTAGCCTTCTGGAAGCGCAGATTGAACTGCTCTTTCTTCAGCTTGGCAAGCTCTTCGTTGAGCTGATCGGCGCTGAGCGCGCGGACGGTATCGGCTTTCATGGGCTTTACTCCTTACTCTGCAATGCGCTGTACGAAGCGCGTCTTGACAGAGAGTTTCGCAGCACCAAGGCGAAGCGCCTCACGGGCGAGTTCTTCGCTGACGCCGTCGATTTCGAACATCATTCGGCCGGGCTTGACCTTGCAAGCCCAATATTCAACCGAACCCTTACCTTTACCCATACGAACTTCGGTCGGCTTAGCCGTGACCGGTACGTCTGGGAATACGCGGATCCATACGCGGCCGGCACGTTTCATGTGACGGGTGATCGCGCGGCGGGCCGCTTCGATCTCGCGTGCGTTTACGCGGTTCGGCTCCTGAGACTTCAGGCCGAATTCACCGAAAGCAAGGTCGGAACCGCCCTTGGCAACGCCCTTGATGCGTCCCTTGAACTGCTTGCGGTACTTAGTGCGCTTTGGCTGCAACATTTTTTTAATTCTCCGATATTAGCTGCCAGGAACGACTGTTACGCGTTTTCGCGACGACGGTTGTTGCTGCTGGGGCCCTGGGCATCTGCCTCGGACGAACGACGCTCGGAAGCCATCGGATCGTGTTCGAGGATTTCGCCCTTGAAGATCCAGACCTTGATGCCGCAGATACCGAAAGCGGTCTTGGCTTCAGCCACACCGTAGTCGATGTCGGCGCGAAGCGTGTGCAACGGCACGCGGCCTTCACGGTACCATTCGGTACGAGCGATTTCAGCACCGCCGAGACGGCCGCCGCAGGTGATCTTGATGCCTTCGGCGCCAAGACGCATTGCGGACTGAACGGCACGCTTCATCGCACGGCGGAAAGCCACGCGGCGTTCGAGCTGCTGAGCGATCGACTGGGCGACGAGCGTCGAGTCGACTTCCGGCTTGCGCACTTCAACGATGTTGAGGTGCGTTTCCGACTTGGTCATCTCGCCGATCTTCTTGCGCAGCTTTTCGATGTCTGCGCCCTTCTTGCCGATGATCAGGCCCGGGCGAGCCGAGTGGATCGTGACGCGGCACTTCTTGTGCGGACGCTCGATAACCACCTTGGCGATACCAGCCTGCTTCAGCTCTTCCATGACGTAGGCACGGATCTTCAGGTCTTCGTGAAGAAGCTGACCGTATTCTGCGTTGTCCGCGAACCAGCGGCTATCCCAGGTACGGTTGATGCCGAGGCGGAAGCCGACTGGATTGATCTTCTGACCCATTATGCGGCCTCCCCTTTAGCTTCGACTTCGCGAACAACGATCGTCAGATGCGCGAAAGGCTTTTCGATACGCGATGCACGGCCACGGCCACGAGCGTGGAAACGCTTCATGACGATGGACTTGCCAACGTAAGCTTCGGCAACGATCAGGCTGTCGACGTCGAGATCGTGGTTGTTTTCTGCGTTAGCGATCGCAGATTCCAGCGTCTTCTTGACAGTGTCCGAGATCCGCTTGCGCGAGAACTCGAGTTCGGCCAGAGCCCGGTCAACCTTCTTGCCGCGGATCATCGCAGCTACCAGGTTGAGCTTCTGGGGGCTGACGCGGATCGTGCGCGCGATTGCCTGCGCCTCGTTATCCTTCAGCCGGCGTTCGGCTTTTGCCTTGCCCATAATTACTTCCTCTTTGCCTTCTTGTCCGCACCGTGACCGTAATAGGTCCGGGTCGGAGAGAATTCACCGAACTTGTGACCGATCATGTCTTCGTTGACACTGACCGGAACATGCTTGCTGCCATTGTAGACGCCGAACGTGAGACCGACGAACTGCGGCAGGATCGTGGAGCGGCGGCTCCACATCTTGATCACTTCGTTGCGGCCGCCTTCACGAACCTTCTCAGCCTTCTTGAGAAGATAGCCGTCAACAAACGGACCTTTCCATACTGAACGAGTCATTGGAGACTTCCTCTCTTACTTCTTACGCTGATGACGCGAGCGCATGATGAACTTGTCGGTCGACTTGTTCGAGCGCGTACGCTTGCCCTTGGTGGGCTTACCCCAAGGCGAAACCGGATGACGGCCACCCGAGGTGCGGCCTTCACCACCGCCGTGCGGGTGGTCAACAGGGTTCATGACGACGCCGCGAACATGCGGACGCTTGCCACGCCAAACCGAACGACCGGCCTTGCCGTCGTTGATGTTGCCGTGATCGGGGTTGGAAACTGCACCGACCGTTGCAAGGCAGGAGCCGTGCACCAGGCGCTGTTCGCCAGACGACAGGCGAAGGATCGCCATGCCCTGGTCGCGACCAACCAGCTGAACGTAGGCGCCGGCGGAGCGAGCGATCTGACCGCCCTTGCCCGGCTTCATCTCGACGTTGTGAACGATCGAACCAACCGGCATGTACTGAAGCGGCATGGTGTTGCCTGGCTTCACGTCAACCTGCTTTTCCGAAGCAATCACCTTGTCGCCGGCAGCGAGGCGCTGCGGAGCAATGATGTAAGCCTGTTCGCCGTCCGCATAGTTGATCAGCGCGATGAACGCCGTGCGGTTCGGGTCGTATTCGAGGCGTGCAACCGTGCCTTCAACGTCGAACTTGCGACGCTTGAAGTCGATCAGACGATAGGTACGCTTGTGACCACCGCCCTGGAAACGCACGGTGATGCGGCCAGTGTTGTTACGTCCGCCCTTGGAGGACAGGCCTTCGGTCAGCGACTTGACCGGCTTGCCCTTGTGCAGGCCGGACCGGTCGACGATGACCAGCTGGCGCTGGCTCGGGGTGATCGGATTGAAACTTTTCAATGCCATTGTTCTATTCCTCAGAGTCCGGTGGAGACGTCGATGGTCTGACCGTCAGCGAGTGTGACGATTGCCTTCTTGACGTCCTTCTGCCGGCCCGCGAAACCGCGGAAGCGCTTCAGCTTGCCCTTGCGGACGAGCGTGTTCACAGCCGTAACCTTGACGCCGAACAGCGCTTCGATCGCAGCCTTGATTTCCGGCTTCGACGCGCCCTTGGCGACGTTGAAGATGATCTGGTTCTGTTCAGAAACCAGCGTCGACTTTTCGGTGATCGACGGAGCGAGGATCACATCGTAGTGGCGAAGGTCAGTCATTTAAACCGCTCCTCAAGAGCTTCAACTGCAGCCTTGGACAGGACGAGCTTGCCGCGGCGCAGAATGTCATAAACGTTGATGCCCTGCACCGGCAGAACGTCCACGTTCGGGATGTTCTGAGCTGCGAGCTTGAAATTGCTGTCGAGTTCGGCGCCGCCGATGAACAGCACGTTGGTCAGGCCGAGCGTTGCGAACGCGCCGGTCAGCACCTTCGTCTTGGCTTCAGCAGCAACCAGGCTGTCAACGATGATCAGCTCTTCGGCACGCAGCTTGGCGGACAGCGCATGACGCAGGCCGAGAGCACGAACCTTCTTGGGCAGGTCATGGGCGTGGCTGCGAACAACCGGGCCATGAGCCTTACCACCGCCGCGGAACTGCGGAGCACGAGCCGAATGGTGACGAGCGCGGCCCGTACCCTTCTGCTTGAACATCTTGGCGCCGGTGCGTGCGACTTCTGCACGGCCCTTGGCCTTATGCGTACCCTGCTGCTTCTTGGCAAGCTGCCAGCGAACGACGCGGGCAATGATATCTTCGCGCGGCTCAAGGCCGAAAATCGCGTCGGACAGGGAAACCTTACCGGCCTCTTTGCCCTCGAGTGTGGTGACGTTGAGATCCATGATCTGGCCCCCTTACTTGGCTGCGCGCACAGCGGCAGGACGCGGAGCGTCAGCCGGAGTGCCGGACTTGATGGCGTCGCGAACGACGATCCATGCGCCCTTGGAGCCGGGTACGGCGCCCTTGACGAGGATCAGACCGCGGTCTTCATCGGTGGAGACCACTTCCAGGTTCTGGGTGGTGAT
Organism: Rhizobium sp. Root1334; assembly: GCF_001426665.1. Taxonomy (GTDB): domain Bacteria; phylum Pseudomonadota; class Alphaproteobacteria; order Rhizobiales; family Rhizobiaceae; genus Pararhizobium. Next base: position 626,786 of record NZ_LMEY01000012.1, read on the forward strand.
GCGTGTCTGACCCATGTGGCCAGCCATGCGCTTACCCTTCCAGACGCGGCCCGGATCCTGGTTGGAACCAGTCGAACCATGCGAACGGTGCGATACGGACACGCCGTGCGTTGCACGCAGACCGCCGAAGTTGTGGCGCTTGATGGCACCGGCAAAACCCTTACCGGCAGATGTACCGGTAACGTCGACCAGCTGGCCGGCGACGAAATGGTTTGCAGTGAGCTCAGCGCCGACATCGATCAGATTGTCCGACGAAACGCGGAACTCAACGACCTTGGCCTTCGGCTCTACATTGGCGGCAGCGAACTGACCACGCAACGGCTTGCTCGTGTTCTTGACCTTGGACTGGCCGGCACCGAGCTGAACTGCGGTGTAGCCATTCTTGTCTTCTGTGCGATGGGCCACAACCTGGCAGTTTTCCATCCGCAATACTGTAACCGGGATGTGCTCACCAGCGTCGTTATAGACGCGGGTCATCCCAATTTTCTGTGCAATCACACCTGAACGCATTGGTTCATTCCTCTTAAGAGTTAGCGACGGAGCAAACCCCGTTGCATCTCTGGTTTAAGGTTTCCCTCAGATCACCCGATCGCTAGACCGGAGGCTTTGAGGGTCGCCCGTTTTTGGAAGCCGTTGGACCGAAATCCACGTACCTTCCTTGTTTTTAAAGCTTGATTTCCACATCTACGCCGGCAGCGAGGTCGAGCTTCATCAGCGCGTCAACAGTCTGCGGAGTAGGATCGACGATATCGAGGAGACGCTTGTGGGTGCGCATCTCGAACTGTTCACGGCTCTTCTTATCAACGTGAGGCGAGCGGTTGACAGTAAACTTTTCAATCCGGGTAGGAAGCGGCACCGGACCACGAACCGAAGCGCCTGTGCGCTTGGCCGTCGAAACGATTTCCCGCGTGGAGGCATCAAGAATCCGGTGATCAAACGCCTTGAGGCGGATACGGATATTCTGGCCGTTCATTCGAGTTATCCTTGTTGTTGTTAGCGAATGCCACAATGAGGCAGTTCGTTAGTCGTTTCCGGGTGCTGATGCTTCAAAGAACACAAAAAGCAAATCGCTCTCTGTCCGTTTCTGCAATTCGACCCGCCACATATACGGAATCGGCGTCCGACACAATGACCGAACGCCCACGAAAACACGTTTTTTCGTGCTTCCGTCAATTCGAGAGGCATACACCCTGAAGTGCAGGCTTCGACCAGCAAATATTCAAGGAAGCGGCGCTTGAATGCGCCGCTTCCCAACCGAGTAAATTACTCGACGATGGAGGCTACGATGCCGGCGCCGACGGTACGGCCGCCTTCACGGATAGCGAAGCGCAGCTTTTCTTCCATGGCGATCGGAACGATCAGCTCGNATTACTCGACGATGGAGGCTACGATGCCGGCGCCGACGGTACGGCCGCCTTCACGGATAGCGAAGCGCAGCTTTTCTTCCATGGCGATCGGAACGATCAGCTCGACGGCAACGGTGACGTTGTCGCCAGGCATAACCATTTCCGTGCCTTCCGGAAGCGACACGATACCGGTCACGTCCGTCGTGCGGAAGTAGAACTGCGGACGGTAGTTGGTGAAGAACGGTGTATGACGGCCGCCTTCTTCCTTCGTCAGGATGTAGGCTTCTGCCATGAACTTCTTGTGCGGCTTGACCGAACCCGGCTTGCACAGGATCTGACCACGCTCGACGCCGTCACGGGTAACGCCGCGAACCAGAGCACCGATGTTGTCGCCAGCCTGGCCCTGATCGAGCAGCTTGCGGAACATTTCAACGCCGGTAACCGTCGTCTTCGAGGTGGCGCGGATGCCGACGATTTCGACTTCTTCACCAACCTTGACGATACCACGCTCGACGCGGCCGGTCACAACCGTACCACGGCCCGAGATCGAGAACACGTCTTCGATCGGCATCAGGAACGGCAGGTTGATCGGACGCTCAGGCGTCGGGATGTAGGCGTCAACAGCAGCCATCAGCTCGCGGATCGCGTCTTCGCCGATCTTCTTGTCGGAATCTTCCAGAGCGGCCAGAGCCGAGCCCTTGATGATCGGAATGTCGTCGCCCGGGAAGTCGTACATCGACAAGAGTTCGCGAACTTCCAGCTCAACGAGCTCGAGCAGTTCGGCGTCGTCGACCTGGTCGACCTTGTTGAGGAACACGACGATTGCCGGAACGCCAACCTGACGGGCAAGCAGGATGTGCTCGCGGGTCTGCGGCATCGGGCCGTCGGCAGCCGAGCAAACCAGGATCGCGCCGTCCATYTGGGCAGCACCGGTGATCATGTTCTTGACGTAGTCGGCGTGGCCGGGGCAGTCAACGTGGGCGTAGTGACGGTTCGGCGTCTCATACTCGACGTGTGCCGTCGAGATGGTGATGCCGCGGGCCTTTTCTTCCGGTGCTGCGTCGATCTGGTCGTACGCCTTGAACTCGCCGAAATACTTCGTGATCGC
>NZ_LMEY01000013.1 GCF_001426665.1 Rhizobium sp. Root1334
CGGTCATCGGTGGTGTCCTTCAGGTTGGTTCTAAGCAACCCGACCCTACCGGAAATCACCGATGGCTATGAAATCCAGCTACACCACTCCCTGGGACACGATCCCAATCCCGATGGGACGACGGACTATTCGAAGGTGGGACGCACCAAACTTAACTGGGCACAGCACAACTCGGTTTTCTCGGTCGATAACAATCTCGAGATAAACTACGACACCGGCGCCCTCCAGCATACGACACTGGTCGGCATCGACTACCGCCGCTTCCTCCGCAAATACGACGGTTACAATGACTATGCCGCGACCCCTATCGATCTCTACAACCCGGACTACAGCGCTACATCACCACGTCCTCCGCTTACTACGCGCTGGGACAACACACTGGATCAGGTCGGCATCTATGCCCAAGACCAGATCGAATGGGATCGCTTCATTTTGACAGCCGGTGGTCGGTACGATTGGTCGAGCATCGACAATAAGACACTGCCGGTAACAGCCGGCGGAACAATGATCCGGGATCAGCAGGATGATGGGGCGTTTACCGGACGGCTGGGTTTGACGTATGTCTTCGACAATGGTGTTGCACCCTATGCCAGCTATTCGGAATCCTTCCTTCCCCAGGTGGGGACCAAATATGACGGAGAATCCTACAAGCCGACGACTGGTCAGCAATATGAGGTCGGGGTAAAATACCAGCCGCAGGGAATGAATGCGCTGTTTACGCTATCGGCCTATCAAATTACCCAGCAGAATGGATTAACCGACGATTACGACCATATCGGTTACTATCTACAGGACGGAGAGACTCGCGCACGCGGCGTTGAATTCGAAGCAAAGGCCGAAGTGATCGATGGTTGGACGGTTATCGGAGGACTAAGCTATACCGACGCAGAATATTTGGTGGATTCTTATAGCCAAGGGAAAAAGACCACACAGCATGCACCTTGGGCAGGTTCTCTGTGGACCAACTACGAAATACAACAAGGCCTTCTCGAAGGGTTGAATATCGGCGCAGGCGTGCGCTACACCGGCACGAAATTCGTCGATGGGGCAAATACTTTGCGGACCCGCGCCTTCACCATAGTGGATGCTGCCGTCAGCTATGACCTCGGCAATCTCCGGCCGGAGCTCAAGGGTACGAAAGCAACCCTGAACATCGACAATCTCCTGGACACCAGCTACGTGTCCGACTGCGGTTATGCGTTCGGCTGCGCCTATGGCAAGGCGAGGACGATAAACGCCAGTCTCTCTTTCAAATTTTAATGCAAGGCCGAGGCGCGCCTGCTCGTAAGCGCGCCTCGAGTTACGAACAATTCCAACCGATAGACATATGATGTTGTTGCTACCCGTCAATTGGCTATTCCGGTCTGTGACGCTGATCATCGCAGCGGCATTTCTGGTAACGGCAGTCGAAGCTCAGGACTTATACCCGGTCACGATCACGCATGCGCTTGGCACGACTATCGTAAGCCGGCCACCGCAACGTATCGTAACCCTCGGCTGGAGCAGCGAGGATGCTGTTTTGGCGCTTGGCAAGATACCGGTCGGCATGCCGCATTATCGTTTTTTCGAGAGCGGCATCTTTCCCTGGAATGAAGAACTGCTGGGCGCGACCCGGCCGTATCTGTTCGAGGGTGATATCGATTACGAGGCGATTGCAGCGCTGCGGCCCGACCTCATCCTCGGTATTTATTCTGGCATCGATGATCTCGCCTACAAGCGCCTTTCCAGCATCGCGCCGACCGTCGCCTACCGGACTGCGCCATGGTCGGCCGACTGGAAGGAACAGATGGACCTGACCGGGCAGGCGCTTGGCAAGACCAGCGAAGCCAGGGCGATGATCGGGAAGACAGCGACGTCCCTTACCGCGATGGGCGGTAGCTGGCCGGTCCTGCGTGGCAAGACGTTCACCTTCGGGACCTATTTTGCCGGCGGATCGGGCGTCGTCGTCTATCTGCCGGATGATCCGCGCGTTGCCGCCTTGTTGGATCTGGGACTCAAGGTTTCCCCGGGCGTCGCGGCACTGTCCGCCGACAATCCCGGTCAAGGCTCGGTAACGGTTGGCATGGAACAGGTCGACCGGCTCGATGCCGATATCCTGATCATGTGGTACGGCGAAGGCGCGCGCGCTGCGGCCGAGGCGCAACCCCTGTTCATGCGGCTCGGAGCCGTCACCCGCGGCAGTTATGTCGCGCTGGAGGATCCTGTTTCGGTATGGTCGACATCGGCCTTGAGCGTGTTGTCTATTCCCTACGGTTTCCCGAGATTCTTGCCGCGTCTTGCCGATGCGGCAGAGCGGGCAGGCAAGGAACGCTGATGTCACATGACCACGAACACGATCACGAGCCCTATCGCGAGGACTATTTTTTTGTGAGGTGACTGCCGTCAAGCGGCTAACGCCGTCGATGATCCGGGTTGTTCTGCATGTCCAGGGCGGCAAGCGATTGATCTCCACCGGGCACCCCGACGAATGGGTCCGACTTGCCTTGCGGCCGGATCCGGAAACGCCGGTGACGCTTCCGGTTTTGATGGGCAACGGCGAGTGGGGACGGCCGGATGGTTCGCAGCATTGCCCAAACCGGCCCTATACGATCCGCCGCTGGAATCCAGATCTTTGCGAGATGCTGATCGATATCGTCGTGCACGAAGGCGGCGTTGCTGCCAGCTGGGCGATGGGGGCCAAGGTTGGCGATATCGTCGGCATCTGTAATCCAGAAGGCCGTTTCGAGCCGCCGGCCGATACGGCGTGGATGCTGCTGATGACCGATATTACCGGGCTCCCGGCAGTCGGCCGGGTTCTGGAAGAGCTGAGCAAAGATCAGCGCGCCATCGTGCATGTCGAGATACCGTCGGCTGCCGACCGTCAGGTGATTGGCAGCGCTGGCGACGTTTCGATCACCTGGCACGAGACCCATGGCCGGAATGAGGGCCGCAATGGTTATACCCAGCTGCCACAGATTGCCCAGGCGATCGAAAGCCTGCCGGACGGGCCGGGTTACATCTACATCGCCGGCGAGGCGCGGGCGGCCTCTGAATGCCGCAAGTATTTTCGCGATCGGCTCGGCTTTGACAAGACGCGGATCGATGCGGTGGGCTACTGGATCGAGGGGCAGGCGCGCGTATGATTACGCAAGTTGTGGAGCCAGGGGCCGATCCGGCCGGACATCCGGCCTCGGTACTGCCGGCGGCTAACCGGCCTTGTGGTGCGAGCACCTCTCAGCTGCGGTTGCAGCGTCTCGCGCTGCTTGCCCTGTCTGCAGCCATTCTGATCGTGTTTTGCATCATCAGCCTGCTGATCGGCGCGCGCCCCGTCGCGTTCTCGACGGCCTTCGATGCCCTGTTCGCCTATGATCCGGTATCTGCCGAACACATCATTATCCGCGACTACCGGCTGCCACGAACCCTGCTGGGCTTATTGTGCGGCGCAGCTTTCGGCGTCTCCGGTGCGCTGATCCAGGCGGCCACCCGCAATCCGCTCGCCGATCCCGGCATTCTCGGCGTCAATGCCGGTGCTGCCTTCTTCGTGACACTGGCCGTCGGTCTGTTCGGCTTCCATGCGGTCTCCAGCCATCTCTGGTTCGCGTTTCTCGGCGCCATCACAGTGACGCTGCTGGTCTATGCGGTCGGCTCGCGCGGACGCGATGGGGCAACGCCAGTGCGCCTGGTTCTGTCCGGCGTGGCCCTCTCGGCCGTGCTCGGCGGCATCGGCTCGTCGATCACGCTGCTTGATCCGCTCGCGTTTGACAGTCTGCGGCTGTGGTCTATCGGCTCGCTTGCCGGGCGCAATATGGATGTGGCGTCCACCGTGGCGCCGTTCATCGTCTGCGGGCTGGTCCTCTCGCTCTGTGTCACGCCTTCGCTCAACGCCATCGCGCTGGGTGACGACCCTTCGCGTGCGCTCGGGGTCAATCTCGTGCAAATCCGCATCCTCGTGGTCATCGCCGTCACCTTGCTTGCCGGTGGGGCAACCGCGGCGGCAGGTCCTATCGGCTTTGTCGGGCTGATGGTGCCGCATGTGGTTCGATGGTTCACCGGGCCTGACCAGCGCTGGATCATCCTCTTCACCATCCTGTGCTCGCCTATTCTGCTGCTGGCGGCCGATATCGCCGGCCGGCTGGTGCTGTTTCCGGGCGAGCTGGAAGCCGGTATCGTCACCGCCTTGATCGGCGCGCCGGTATTGATCGCGCTTGCCCGGCGCACGCGGGCCGGCGGCCTATGACCGAACCCAACCACAATCCATCCCCAGTTCTTCGCAATCGTGTCATTGTGCGGGTAGCCCGCTCCGGCCCAATCGATTTCGGCCGCAGGGTCGCCGCGATCCGGCTGTTTGGCGGGCGGCTCTCGATGCGGGCCGATCTGCGCAGCCTTGGTGCCGGTTCTATCCTGCTGTTGCTGGCAGGGGTGATTGGCACTGTGTCGCTTGCGAGCGGAAAGTTTCCGATCCCGCTTGTCGATGTCTTTCGCGCTTTGTTGGGCACCACTGACGACAATATCCGCATGGTCGTGGTGGAATGGCGGCTGCCGCGCCTGCTGCTTGCCTTTCTGCTGGGGACTGCTCTTGGCCTGAGCGGTGCGATCTTCCAGTCGCTGACCCGCAACCCGCTGGGATCGCCGGACATCATCGGGTTTTCCGCCGGCTCCTATACCGGTGCGCTTGTGGTCATCCTGTTGTTTTCCGGCGGCTACTACGCGACGGCAGCGGGCGCGCTGGCCGGCGGCATCGTTACAGCAGCGGCGGTCTATCTCCTGGCCTATCGGGGTGGTGCGCAGGGCTTCCGGCTGATTGTTGTTGGCATCGGTATCTCGGCGATGCTGGGCGCGCTGAACGCCTGGATGATCCGCCAGGCCGACCTTCAGATTGCGATGTCAGCGGCCATCTGGGGAGCAGGCTCCCTCAATGGTTTGGGCTTTGAGCAATTCTGGCCGGTTTTGCTGATGCTCATACTGATCGTCCCTTTTGTTCTGGTGCTGGCGCGGCCGATGCGGCAGCTGGAACTTGGCGACGATGCGGCCATGGCGTCCGGCCTCAATGCAAACCGTCTGCGCTTGATGCTGATGATCGGCGGCGTCGCGCTGACAGCGATCGTTACTGCGGCGGCTGGCCCGATCGCATTCGTCTCCCTGGCTGCCCCGCAGATCGCCAGGCGTCTTGTCCGTGCAGCCGGCGTCGCATTGGTCCCGGCAGCGCTGACCGGTGGGCTGCTGCTCACCGCCGCCGACTGGGGTGCCCAGCATGGGTTCGGCGTTCAATTGCCCGTCGGCGTCATGACGGTCAGTATCGGCGGGCTCTATTTTTTATGGCTGCTGCTGCGTGAGGCAAGGCAATGACCGACGGTTCCAACAGCAGAAGCAAAAGGCTTCAGGCTCAAAACGTTACGCTGCGCTATAATCAACGCATCATCGCCCAAGACTTGTCTGTCGCCATTCCCAACGGCTCCTTCACCGTCATCGTCGGCCCCAATGCCTGCGGCAAATCCACCTTGCTGCGCGCCCTCTCACGGTTGCTTATCCCCTCGGCCGGCACGGTTATTCTGGATGGCAAGACCATTGCCGGCTACCCCGCCAAGCAGGTGGCGCGCACTGTCGGCCTGTTGCCGCAGACCTCGGCCGCCCCCGATGGCATCCGCGTCGCCGATCTCGTCGCCCGCGGCCGCTATCCGCATCAATCCTTCTTCCGGCAATGGTCACACGAAGACGAGGCGGCCGTCGCCGCGGCAATGGCGGCGACACAGACGATGGAGCTTTCCGGCCGTCTCGTTGACGAACTTTCCGGTGGCCAGCGTCAAAGGGTCTGGGTGGCGATGGTCCTCGCCCAGCAGACGCCGCTGCTTCTCCTTGATGAGCCCACCACCTTCCTCGATATCGCCCATCAGATCGAGCTGCTCGATCTCTGCCAGGACCTGAATGCTGAGGGCCGCACCATCGTCGCCGTGTTGCACGATCTCAACCATGCGTGCCGCTATGCCACCAACATCATCGCCATGAAGGGCGGCGGTATCGCTGCACACGGTCCGCCAGCAGCCATCATGACTGAACAACTGGTCGAGGACGTTTTCGGCCTCCCGTGCATGATCATTCCTGATCCCGTCGCAAACACGCCGCTCATCATCCCGAAGCGCAGAGGGTAAGGCTCCGGCACGGGTAAAGCGGCGCGCTACCGCAAATTTTGCCGCGCGGCCTCATCGAGGATCTGGGTGATGTCGAGATGCGGAATCTGGCGGCCGCGCATCAGTACCTTGCCGTTGACGATGACGGTATCAATATCGGCGGTATTGGCGAAATGGGCGAGCCGGGTGACCGGCCATTCCTGGCGGGGTTGATAATGGACAGGCTCGGCACATCGAGGCAGCGCATTCCTCTGGTTGCCAAAGAGCCATAATTGGTCCACCACCATCATTCATCAAACGGCACGACGTTAAGAATTGGAAGCTGAATGCGTATACACTACGGCTTGCTCGGTCTGTTCCTGGCAATCGCGCCATCCGCATATGCTCTGGAAGCCGGATCGCCGCCCGTCCTGGCTCCACTGCAGCAGCAGGCGCAAGCCGCTCGTTTTAGTGCGCAATTTCTGACGCGGTTCGGCTACAGGCCGGTTCCGCTCGATGATGCCCTGTCGGTCAAGATCATGACTCGGTTCATCAAGTCCCTGGATCCGGACCGGATGCTGTTCCTACAGGCGGACATCGATACGTTCACGGCTGACAGCACAAAGATTGACGATGCGATTAAACGGGAGGATCTGCGGATTCCGTTTTCAATTTTCAATGTGTATGAGCAGCGTGTTGCCGGCCGCATGGAGTACGCGCGCAGCTTGCTCACCCAGAACTTCGATTTCGGTGTGAAGGAATCCTATTCCTTGGTGCGCGATGAAGCCCCCTGGCCGCGATCTCAAGCCGAAAGCGATGACCTCTGGCGCAAACGCGTCAAAGGCGACTGGCTGCGGCTAAAACTGGCAGGTAAGACGGACGCGGTTATTCGCGATACGCTCGCTAAACGCTATCAAAACTCCCTCGATCGCGCTTTCAAGTACAAGAGCGAGGACGTTTTCCAGGCATTCATGGATGCCTATACGACGTCGGTGGACCCGCACACGGACTATTTCGGCGCAAGGGCCGCGGCTGAGTTCGACATTTCCATGAAGCTTTCGCTGGTGGGGATCGGTGCGGTCTTGCAGGAACGCGATGACTACACGACCATCCGTGAACTCGTGCCGGGTGGGCCGGCACAATTGTCCGGCAAGCTTGCGGTCGGAGACCGCATTACAGGTGTCGGTCAGGGCAAGGATGGCCCGATAAAGGAAGTGCTGGGCACGCGCCTTGATGAAATCGTGCAACTAATACGGGGGAAGAAAAACTCCGTCGTACGATTGGACATCTTGCCAGCAGACGCCGGGCCGGATGGCAGCCACCGCGTTATCAGCCTGACGCGCGATAAGATAAGCCTCGAAAAGCAAGCTGCCAGGAAGACCATCTTGGCAGTAAAGGATGGCGACGCAACGCGCAAAATCGGAGTGATTACGCTTCCGGTGTTTTACGAAGACTTCGAAGCGCGGCAGAAAGGCGACCCGGATTACAAAAGCGCCAGCCGCGATGTCGCCAAACTTCTTGGAGACCTGAAACAGGACGATGCCGACGGCGTTGTGATCGATTTGCGCAACAACGGTGGCGGGTCGTTGAGCGAGGCGATCGAACTGACGGGACTGTTCGTCGGCAAAGGCCCGGTGGTTCAGCAACGTGGCGCCGACGGTAAAGTTGAGGTCGGGAGAGGTGATCTTGCCACACCTGCATGGACCGGTCCGGTTGGTGTTTTGATCAATCGCGGCTCCGCATCCGCCTCCGAGATCTTTGCCGCAGCGATACAGGACTACGGCCGTGGTGTGATTGTCGGCGAACCCAGTTTTGGCAAAGGCACCGTGCAGACGGTGGTCAATCTTGACAAGGCGGCCCACAACATCAAGCCGAAATTCGGCGAGCTGAAATTGACGATTGCGCAGTTTTTCCGCGTGAACGGCGGGACGACACAGTTGCGCGGCGTGACGCCTGATATCAGCCTTCCGGGCCTTTCGGACCCGAAGAGTTTTGGTGAAGCGAGCTACGACAATGCTCTGCCGTGGATACAGATCAAGCCTGCAAACTACGCGCCTGCCGGCAACTTGACGGCTTTGCTGCCGCAACTGCAAAGCCGCCATGATGCCCGGGTGGGAAATGATCGGGATTTCCAGCGCTTTGTGGAAGACATTGCCGAATTGAAAGCGCAGCGCGAAAAAGGGGCAGTCTCTCTCAATCTTACCGAGCGCCGAAATGAGCTGGCTGCTCAAGCATCTCGTCAAAAAGCGCGTGCGCAAACAAACGATGGGGTGGATCTTGGCGAGGATGACGGCCTGGAGGCAAACGAGCGCAGCCTGAGCGCTGATATCGCGATCGAAAATGCCCGCAAGAACGTAAAAGATGTTTTGCTCAACGAGGCCGCCGCCATTCTTGCCGATGAAGCGGATTTGCAGAAAAGCATGCGATAGGCAGCCAGGCACAACCGAGGAACAGGTGGAAAGGTTCTTTCCGGATCGGCTCTGGACAATTTTGTAGAGAACATAACCGTCCTGGCCGGCAGCATGCCATGGCCAGTGCTTCTTGCAGTTGATGGAAATGACCAGCTCGGCGAGATGCCAGATATCGTTTGCCTATGCACTTTTGTACAGCGAGCGATCGGCATAATCCGGACCGAACTTTCTGGCCAGCTCGGATGGCTTCGTAGGAAACGGCAATGCCACGCTCCATCAACATCTCCCCTGTCATGCGCAAGCCCAGCGAAAAACGGAAGTACAGCCACACCGGGTATGCGATGATCGACGGTGGAATATAGCCACCGCCGCTCGTTGTGTCAGGCGGGTCAGTCATTCCGGCCAGCTCACATATGACGCTCAAGGCGTATCGACTACCCGCCGGCTTGTGCGCCAGTAGGATGCCGGCTCAGACCAGAGTTGCGTCATGCCCACGCGCTCGAAAGCCAATGCCTGCTCGTGCGCGGCCTCATCGAGGATTTGCGGGATGTCGAGATGCGGAATCTGGCGGCCGCGCATCAGTACCTTGCCGTTGACGATGACGGTGTCGACATCGGCGGCATTGGCGAAATGGGCGAGCCGGGTAACCGGCATTCCAGGCGGATACATGTGCGCCTTTCGTGCATCCACCAGCACGATATCGGCCTTCTTGCCTGTCTCCAGCGAACCGAGATCCTTATCCAAACCGAGCGCGCGCGCTGCATCGATGGTCGCCATCTCGAGGGTCTTGCCGGGCGGCATATAGTCAGGATCGCGGAAGTGACGGCGGTGATAGTGCATGCATTGCGCCATGTGGCGGAACATATCGTAGCCCCGATCCGGCGCGGCGGCGTCCGAGCCGAGGCAGACCGTAATGCCGGCGTCGATCAGTTCGGGAACGGGGCAGCGGCCATAGATGGACATAATGGCGCTGGGGTTATGGATGATCGACGCACCGGTTTCCTTCAGTGCCTCGAAATCTTCCGGTGTCAGATCAACGCTGTGACCCAAGAGTGCAAACCGGCTGAGCACGCCAAGGTCGCGCGCAAGTGCGATCGAACCGTCACGATGTCCGTCCTGGGTGAAGAGGACATTCTTGCGCTGACGCAAGGCCATGACGGCGTCGCCCATCTCCCGGACGTGGCGTAGGCTTTCTACGTCGCCAACATCCTTGGCGTAATAGACCGGCATTGTCAGCGACACACCGGTCCTCCGTTCGAGTACGTCGTCCCAGCGATCGATAAGGGTCTCGCAAACCTCCAGCTGACGTTCGAAGGAAACCGGCGCGTCATGGCTTTGGCCATCGTCACCGAAACGCCGGTAAGTGCGCGGGTAGGGAGGACGGCCGGGGCCGACTGCGAGGATCGTGCGCAGGCCGGACTCGACCGTTGCGTTGCAATGGGCATCGCCGAAGGCAGGGTCGTCGGTGCGCATGATGTCGGCGCCGCCGCCCAGCAGGGTCATCGCCGTGGTGACGCCGCCCTGCAGCCGCTCCAGCAACGTCAGGCGAGCTTCGGCGCGCCAGAACGCGGTAGTCGAGCCGCGTGCATAAATTTCCTCGCAGACCTCGAACCATCGGTCGACATCACCCGAACCCGCTGACCGGACCAGGCCGTGTCCGGCGTGGGAGTGACTGTCGATCAGGCCGGGCATGGCGATCATGCCCGAGCCATCGATCACCTGCCTTGCGCCTTCCGGTGGCGCTTCGCTGGCCTCGCTTCCCAATCCGGAAATACGATCGCCCTTGACTGCGATCCAGGCGCGGTCGATGACGCGTCGATCCTCATCGACAGTCACGGCGGTTACGTTTCGCAGCAGGATGTCCGGCTGTTCCATGGTCTTGCCTTTCAGATGATGGTACGGGCGCGGATCAAAAACCGAGAATGTCTTCCAGATCCCGGGTGACGACGCGGTCGGTTTCCAGATCGAGCTGGTTTTCGATATGAGCGAGATGGTGATGCATGACGGCAAGCGCCTGCTTGGCGTCGCGGGCGACGATGCAATCAACGATCGCATTGTGCTCGTCGGGGCCGCAATTGTGGACGTCTTTCTGCTGGTACATCGCCATGATCAGCGACGTCCGGGAGATGAGGTCGCGCAAAAGGTCCGTCAGGATTTGTGACTGCGCGAGTTCCGCAATCATCAGATGAAACGCCCCGGAGAGCCGGATCGCAGAGGCAACATCGGCATTCGCATGCGCGTTGCGTTCTTCCTCGACATGATCGCGAAGCTTGTTGATCCCGGCAGCGTCGATGGTGACGCATAATCTTTCGACCAGCCGCTCCTCGATGGTGCGGCGGGCGAAGAAGACGTCGCGCGCCTCTTCGATGGAAGGTTTGGACACAAAGGCTCCCCGGTTAGGAACGAGCGTAATCAGTCCGTCGCGGGCAAGGTTCTGCAGCACCTGGCGAATGCGCGCCCGGCTTGCGGAGAAGATTTCCGAAAGCTGCTCCTCTTTCAGCCGCGTACCGGGGCTGATCTGCCGCTCGGCTATGGCGTTCCACAGCCTCTGGTAAATCTCCTGATCCGTCGCGGGCCGTTTCCCGGCTTCCATATCCATCCAGCATCCCTCCCAAGCTGCTACTGAAAATTGTGTCTGCAAGTCATCGACTGAAACACGAACCGTGTCAACATTTTTGTCAACAAACATTGTTGACAATTTTATTATCGAATGTCAGCAATAAAGGCAGGAGCGATATCCGCCGCCGGAGGAACAGGCGTGACGAGATGACCGCGCTCCGACATTGGGAGGAATTTACATGAGGAAGTTGCTGCTCGCCGCATCCACGGCGTTCCTAGTTCAGTTCAGCGCCCCGGCGTTTGCTGCCGAGCATACGCTCCGCTACGCCTCGGCTGGCGATATCTACGGGCTTGATCCGCAATCCACCACGGACAGCTTTTCGATCAATTTCCTGATGCACATCTACGAACCGCTGGTGCGCTACAACAGGGAACTGAAGATCGAGCCGGCTCTGGCTACATCCTGGGAAATCGTCAAGCCGGACGTGATCCGCTACAAGCTTCGCCAGGGCGTCAAATTCCACGACGGCTCGGATTTCACGGCTGATGACGTCGTCATGTCGCTGATGCGCGCCACCGACGACAAGTCGCCGATCAAGGGCAACCTGCCGGCACTCAAGTCCGTCGAAAAGATCGATGATTACACTGTCGAATTGCATCTCAGCGGCCCAACGCCACTGCTTAACAACTATCTGACCAACATCGCGATCTTTGATGCGCAGTGGCTTGAGAAGAACAACGGCGTCAAGCCGGTCAATGCCGAAGTCGGTGAGGAAGGCTACACGACCACCCATGCCAACGGCACTGGTCCCTTCAAGCTCGAGAGCCGCCGCCCGGATGCGCAGACCGTGCTGACTGCCAATGAAGGCTGGTGGGACAAGCCGGAACACAACCTGACGAAGATCGTCCATACGCCGATCAGTTCGGATGCAACCCGTGTCGCGGCATTGCTCTCCGGTGAGGTCGATGTCATCACCCCGTCGCCACTGCAGGATGCCAAGCGTATCGCCGGTTCGCCGGGCACCAAGGTGCTGGAATCGCCCGGCCTGCGCACGATCATGATGAATTTCAACATGCGCGACAAGTTGGCTGACGGCAATGTCGAGGGCAATCCGTTCAAGGATGCCCGCGTTCGCAAGGCCGTCTATCTGGCTATCAACATGGACCTGGTGCGCGACAAGATCATGCGCGGCAAATCCCGTAACGCCGGCATGCTGGTTGCTCCGGAAGTGCCGGGCTTTGACGAGAAGCTCAACCAGCGTTTTCCCTATGACACGGCTGCCGCCAAGGCGCTGCTGGCAGAGGCAGGTTATCCGGATGGCTTCCAGTTCAACATGAACTGCCCCAACGATGCCTATGTCAACGACGAGGAAGTCTGCCAGGCAATGACGGCGATGCTGGCTCAGGTCGGCCTTAATGCCAAGCTTGTCACGGAAGGCCGCACGCTGCACTTCAAGAAGGCGCAGGAAGGCCAGGCGGACATGTTCATGCTCGGCTGGGCGACTTTGCCGATGCTCGACGGCTTCAGCGTGCTTTCCGCCATGTTGCATTCGCCGGAAGGCAAGCTCGGCACCTGGAACCCGGGCGGCTACAAGAATGCCAAGGTCGATGAACTCACGAAGAAGATCGATGTTGAACTCGACGAGGCCAAGCGGCGCCAGATGATGGCGGAAGCCTTCGCTATCTCCGAAGAGGAAGTGGCGTGGCTGCCATTGCACCAGCAGCCGCTGTCCTGGGCCGTGCGTGACAATGTCGAGGTGGTTCAGACCCCCGACGATCTGCTGCGCCTCTGGTACGCCCGTATCAAGTAGTCGAACGGGTCTCCGCTTGTAACTCAGGCGGGGACCCGTCCACGACTGGCCGGGCCGCGCAGACGCGGCGCCGAGTGATCCCAAGGGAGTTGGGTCGATGTTTGTATTCCTCGTTCGCCGTCTTTTTCAGGCCGTGATGGTCATGCTCGCCGTGGCGTTCATTGCCTTCCTGATGTTTCGCTACCTGGGCGATCCCGTCAACAATATCGTGTCGCAGGATGCCACTCAGGAACAGCGCGAAGAAGTGCGCCAGCGGCTGCATCTGGATGATCCGATGATCATGCAGTACGGACGGTTCGTCGCCAATGCAGCCCAGGGCGACTTCGGCATGTCCTACCGCAACAGCCGTCCCGTGAGCGCTTTGCTTGCCGAACGCCTGCCGGCAACGGCCGAACTGGTGCTGGTGGCAGCGCTCCTGTCGCTGGTTCTTGGTATTCCGCTTGGTATCTACACCGCGCTGAAGCCGCGCGGGATCCTCAGTCAAGGGTTGCAGATCCTGTCCCTGATCGGGATCTCGCTACCGACATTCGTCACCGGTATTCTGTTGATCCTGATCTTTTCCGTTTGGCTCGGCTGGCTGCCATCGTTCGGCCGCGGCGAGGTCATCGACATCGGCTGGTGGTCTACCGGTTTCCTGACACTCAGCGGTATCAAGGCGCTGATCCTGCCGTCCTTTATGCTCTGTCTGTTCCAGCTGACGCTGATCATGCGGCTGGTGCGGGCCGAGATGATGGAAGTGCTGCGCGCCGACTATATCAAGTTTGCCAAGGCGCGCGGACTGCGCAACAAGACGATCCATTTCCGCCATGCGCTGAAGAACACCCTCATACCCGTGGTCACCATCTTCGGGCTCCAGCTCGGCGGCCTCATTGCCTTTGCTATCATCACCGAAACGGTCTTCCAGTGGCCGGGCATGGGCGCGCTGTTCATCCAGGCAGTCAACTTTACCGACGTGCCGGTGATGGCGGCATATCTCGTCATGGTCTCGCTGATCTTCGTCATCATCAATACCAGCGTCGATCTTCTCTACAACGTCATTGACCCACGCCTCCGCGCCGACCCGACCAGGGCGAGCGGACGTGGCGCCTGAAGGAGACATGGCCATGAGTGACACATCCTTCACCGGGCGGCTGCGCAGCTTTGCCGACAGCGACCTGTTCTATAGTTTCCGCCGCTCCAAGACGACGGTAATCGCCTCGATCGCGCTGGCATTGCTGGTTTTCTTGGCAGTCTTTGCGCCTGTGATTTCGCCCCATAACCCCTTCGATATCGCCGGGTTGAATCTGCTCGACAGCGAACTGCCACCATCCTGGCAGGAAGGCGGCAATCCCGCCTACCTGCTTGGGACGGATACGCAGGCACGCGATGTCTTGTCTTCTCTGCTTTACGGCTTGCGTATCTCACTGCTGGTCGGTTTCGCCAGCGTGATCCTGGCGGCCGTCCTCGGCGTGTTCCTCGGTCTTGTCGGCGGTTTCGTCGGCGGCATTGCCGATGCGATCATCATGCGCATCGCCGATGTGCTGTTGAGCTTCCCGGCGATCCTCGTCGCTCTCCTCATCAACGGTGTCATGCGTGGCATCCTCCCGGCCAACCAGCAGGATAGCGCGGCAATTGTCGTTCTCGTTCTGTCGATCGGATTGACGAACTGGGTGCAGTACGCGCGCACGGTGCGCGGTTCGACACTCGTCGAGCGCCAGCGGGAATATGTTCAGGCGGCTCGTACCATTGGTGTCGGCCCGCTGCGGATCATGCTCACCCATATCATGCCCAATGTGCTTGGCCCGGTTCTGGTACTGGCCACCATCAACCTCGGCATGGCGGTGCTCACGGAGGCGACGCTGTCGTTCCTCGGCGTCGGCATGCCAGCGACCCAGCCGTCACTCGGCACCCTGATCCGCGTCGGCAACGAATATCTGTTCTCGGGCATCTGGTGGGTGGTGATCTTTCCGTCGGCGACGCTCGCCGTACTCGTGCTTGCGGTCAACCTGATCGGTGACTGGCTGCGCGATGCGCTCAATCCGAAACTGAGGTGATCCCATGGCTCTGCTTGAAGTCGAAAATCTCAAGGTCGAATTCCCCACGCGCAAGGGTGTCCTGACCGCCGTCGACAGCGTCTCCTTCTCTGTCGAACAGGGAGAAATCCTCGGTGTGGTCGGCGAGTCGGGTGCTGGAAAGTCGATGACCGGCGCTGCTGTCATCGGCCTGCTCGAGCCACCCGGCCGGATCGGCGGCGGCCAGATCCGCCTCGACGGCAAACGCATCGACAATCTGCCGCCAAGCGAGATGCGCAAGGTTCGCGGGCGCCATATCGGTGCGATCTTTCAGGATCCGCTGACCAGCCTCAACCCGCTGTTTACTGTTGGCGAGCAGTTGGTCGAAACCATCCGGACGCACCTGCCGATGTCTGCGGCCGATGCACGCAAACGTGCCATCGAGTGGTTGGCGGAAGTGGGGATTCCAGCTCCCGACAAGCGCTTCGACCAGTATCCGCATCAGTTCTCCGGCGGCATGCGCCAGCGCGTCGTCATTGCGCTTGCGCTTTGTGCCGAGCCGCGTCTGATCATCGCCGATGAGCCGACGACCGCGCTTGACGTTTCGGTTCAGGCGCAGATCATTGCGCTGTTGAAGCGCGTCTGCCGCGAGCGCAATGCGGCGGTGATCCTGGTGACCCACGACATGGGCGTGATTGCCGAAACGGCAGATCGCGTTGCCGTGATGTATGCCGGGCGTCTGGCCGAAATCGGGCCGGTTGCGCAGGTACTGCAAAAGCCGAGCCATCCGTATACAGCGGGTTTGATGGGCTCGATCCCGCGTATCGGGCCACGGCCGGACCGGCTGATCCAGATCGAAGGGTCGATGCCGCGCCTGACCGATATTCCGAAAGGCTGCGCCTTCAATCCGCGCTGTCCGAAGGTTTTTGCCAATTGTCATCATAATCCGGCCCGAACTGCGGCAGATCGCCGATGGTGCGGCCGCCTGTCTGCTCTACGAAGGGGTGACGCAATGAACGCCATGCCGACAAGTTTGAAAACCGCAGACAATCGCACTCTTTTGTCCGTGAAGGGGCTGAAGAAGCATTTCGCGATGACAAAGCCCTTTCTCAACCGGCTCATCGAGAAGGAGGAGCCGCAGTCGGTAAAAGCCGTAGACGGCCTTGATCTCGACATTCCCCGAGGCCAAACGCTGAGCCTTGTCGGCGAATCCGGCTGCGGCAAGTCGACGGTGGCGCGGTTGATCATGGGGCTCTCCACGCCCTCTGGCGGCAACATCACGTTCGATGGCATCGATATTTCCCGCGCGCCTGCCGGGAGCCCTGCTGCCGTTCGCCAGCGCATGCAGATGATCTTTCAGGACCCGTATGCCAGCCTCAACCCGCGCTGGCGGGTTCGCGACATCATTGCCGAGCCGCTACGCACCTATGGTCTGAGTGGCTCCCGCGAGGAGGAACGTCGCGAAGTTGATCGCCTGCTTGAATTCGTCGGCCTGAATGCCAAGGATGGCGACAAGTTCCCGCACGAATTCTCCGGCGGCCAGCGCCAGCGTATTTCAATCGCCCGCGCCATCTCGACCAAGCCGGAGTTCCTGGTCTGCGACGAGCCGACATCAGCGCTCGACGTTTCGGTCCAGGCGCAGATCCTCAATCTGATGCGCGAGATGCAGCGCGAACTGGGGCTTACCTATCTGTTCATCAGTCACGATCTGGCTGTCGTCAACTTCATGTCGGATTGGATCGGCGTCATGTATCTTGGCCGTCTGGTCGAGGTTGCACCCGCAGCGGAACTCTTCAATAATCCGCAGCATCCGTATACGCGGCTGCTGCTCGACACGATCCCTGATCTTGGCATGTCAAAACGTGACCGGACCCCGGCTGCCGGCGAGGTGCCCAATCCGATCAGTCCGCCGCCGGGTTGCCATTTCAACCCGCGCTGCCCGCTTGCCAACGACCGTTGCCGCAGCGAAGCTCCGGTGCTTCGGGCCTATGCAAACGGTGGGCGTGTATCCTGTCATGCGGCCGAAGAGGGACGCGGACCTGCCATCGTTCCGGCAGGCATGGAACACTCCACGCAGACAGCACCTTGAGAGGGTATGATGGATTTCGATTTTACCGAATTGCCTGAGAAGGATCGCTACCGGCTGCTATGCAGCTTCGTCGGCCCGCGTCCCATCGCGCTGGTGACCACCATTGATGAACACGGCTGCAATAATGCCGCGCCGATGAGCTTTTTCAACGTCTTCTCGCACGAGCCGCCCTTGCTGATCCTTGGTATGCAGACCCGCCCCGATGGAACGGCCAAGGATACGGTCGCCAACATCCGGCGCTCGGGCGAGTTCGTCGTCCACATGGTCGATATGTCGATTGCCGAGGAAATGATCGTGACCGGCATCAATTTTCCGAGCGACGTTGATGAGATCGAGTTTGCCGGACTGACCAGCGTGCCGTCTGTCAAACTGGCGGCCCCCCGTATCGAGGAAGCCCCTTGCGCGATGGAGTGCCGGGTGTCGCAAATCCTCGATTATGGACGCCGAACCATCGTCATCGGCGAAGTCGTGCAGATGTATGTGCGCGACGAATGCCTCGATGAACGCGGCCACTATGTCCGCCCGGAGGTCTATCAGCCGATCGCCCGTCTGCATGCCGACAACTATATCGTTGCCGACAATCAGTTCGTGCTCAAACGCCCGGCCGAGCTCTTACATCACGAGGAAGCTGCCGGTTACGGCGAGCCAAAGCCGGAAAAGGCAAACGCCTGAAAAATCGCGCCGGACGCCCGGCTCCGGCATGACGTAGGTGAAACAGACGAGCGGTGCAGACATGACAGAACTTCTTCTCAAGAACGTCAGGCCCTTCGGCGGCGCCGTGACCGACATCCTCATCCGGGATGGCCGCATTGCCCGGATCGGCCTTGGCGACGCTGGTACGGTCGCAATCGAGGATGGCGGCGGAGCGATCGCTATTCCCGGCCTGATCGAGGCACATGCGCATCTCGACAAGTCGTTGTGGGGTATGGGTTGGCAAGTGCATCAGGCCGGGCCTACGCTGGAAGACAAGATTTCCACCGAGCGCCGCCTGCGCCGCGAATGGAACATCGACCCTGCCCGCCAGTCGGCGCGGCAGGTGGCTCTCGCTGCCTCCCACGGCACGACAGCCATCCGCAGCCATGTCGATATCGATACCGACCAGAAGCTCTGGTGCTTCGAAGGTGTTTCGGCAACGCGGCAGCGTTTTCGCGATGTGATGGACATCGAGATCGTTGCTTTCCCGCAATCAGGCCTGATGATCCGGCCCGGCACGCTGGAGCTGATGGACGAGGCGCTTGCCAATGGCGCGGACGTCGTTGGAGGCCTTGATCCATGCGGCATTGACCGCGATCCGAAAGGCCAGCTCGATGCGATCTTCGGCCTTGCCCAGAAGCATGGCAAACCGATCGACATCCATCTGCATGAAGCGGACGATCTCGGTGCTTTTTCGATGGAGATGATCATCGAACGGACCCGCGCGCTCGGCATGCCCGGCAAGGTCACGATCAGCCATGCGTTCTGCCTCGGCATGGCAAATCGGGCTCGGGCAGCCTCCCTTACCGAACAGTTGGCGCGCGAAGACATTGCCATTGCCACCACAGCCCCAGCGTCACGCGCCGTGCCCGCGGCCGCCGAAATGCGCGCCGCCGGTGTCCGTCTCTGCGCCGGCTCAGACGGCATCCGGGATACCTGGGGTCCTTACGGCAATCTCGACATGCTGGAACGTGCGCTGTTCATCGGCCTGCGCAACAATTTCCGCCACGACGCCGACGTCGAATATGCGCTTCAAATCTGCACTCAGGGCGGCGCCGATGTGATGGAGCTTGAAAGCTACGGCCTGCACGAAGGTGCCTTTGCCGACATCGTGCTGATCGATGCCGAAACCGTGGCCGAGGCGGTCGCCGCCCGTCCAAAACGCAAACTTGTGCTCAAGCGCGGCAATCCGATCGCCCGTGATGGCCAGGCCCTTTTCACTGTCGAATGAGAATTTGAAATGACCGAAACGCTGCTTCTCACCGCCCGCTGGATCGTTGGCCACGCCGATGGCCGTCACTGCCTTTACCCAAATGGCGAGGTTGTCGTTTCCGGCGACCGCGTATTGTTCGTCGGCCATGGTTATGAAGGCCCGGTTGCCCGCCGCATCGACTATGGCAATGCACTGATCGGCCCAGGCTTCGTTGATCTCGATGCCCTCTCGGACCTCGACACGACGGTACTCGGGTTCGATAATCAGCCGGCGGTGAAGAAAGGCCGCATCTGGCCGGATACTTACATGGAAAGCGGCCCCTTCGAAATGTATTCCGAAGAGGAACTGGCATTCCAAAAGCGCTATGCCTTCTCGCGCCTGATCCGCTCAGGCATCACCACGGCACTGCCCATCGCCTCGTTGTTCTACCGCCAATGGGGCGAGACGGTTGGTGAGTTTACCGCAGCGGCACAGGCCGCTCGCGATCTCGGCCTGCGTGTCTATCTTGGGCCGGCCTATCGTTCCGGCAATTCGCTGGTGCGCCGCGACGGTACCATCGACTTTCATTTCGACGAGGATCGTGGCTTCAAGGGCCTTGCCGATGCCGCAGCGTTTTGCCGGACATTCGAGGCGCAAGCGAACGGCCTGGTCCGGACCATGCTGGCGCCGGATCGCATCGAGACCTGTACTCCCGACCTGCTCAAGCGATCGGCCGCCTTTGCGGAAGAACTCGATGTGCCGATCCGGCTGCACTGCTGCCAGTCTCCGTTCGAATACCAGAGTGTATTGAAGCTGCGCGGCATGAGCCCGGCCGAATGGCTCGAGAGTCTCGGTTTCCTGTCGCCGCGCGCTATCCTGCCGCATGGCACCCATGTCAGCGGCCGCAACGGCATCGACCGGCCGGGCAGGGACCTCGAAATCCTGCGCGACGGCGGCGGCACGATCGTCCATTGCCCGCTGGTCTCGGCGCGACATGGCAATGCGCTGCAGTCGTTCCGCAAGTACCGCGACATGGGCATTCGCATTGGTCTCGGCACCGACACCTATCCGCCGGATATGTTCCTCAACATGCAGGTCGGCATGATGCTCTGCCGCATCGAGGAAGGTGGAACGGAAGGTTGCCGTTCCGAGGATTTTTATGACGCCGCGACCCTTGGCGGCGCCGATGCGCTCAACCGTCCTGATCTCGGCCGGTTGCAGGCTGGATCCGCCGCCGACCTGATCGTCGTCGATTTCGATGATCCATTCATGGGGCAGACCATCGATCCGATTCAGACCTTGATGCTGAATGCTTCGGCGCAGTCCGTACAGACGGTGATGATCGGCGGCCGCTTCGTCATGGAGAATGGCGTCATTCCCGGCGTCGATGATCGCGCCTACCGGAAGCGCGCGCAGGAGCAATTCGAAGGCGTCGTTGCCAAATATCCGCTGCGCACGTTCAACCACCCGCCGGCCGAGGAAATCTTTTCGTCGAGCTACCGCAGGATCGATCCAGCCTCTGGCAGTTAACGCCGGCGTCCCTGCCGATGCCGATTTTCGCGTTCGACCCCTTCTGTATACATTCGGTGGGGTTGAGTGCGGTACAAGGCTTGTATTCGTTTTCAGTTTGCGCCATCACGATTATACCTTCCGCCGCGCCGGCGATCGCCAAGCCATCAAACAGATCGGCGGTGGTCATTCGTACCAAGGCTGGGCGAGGGATCGTGTGTGGAACATCATCATGCCAAGCGTGCCGAAAACGGCTGAGAGTGCCGACAAGCCAAGCCGTCCGACAGCCGCGCGCAAGCGCACTGGCCAGACCGACGAACGCATTCACGGCGAGATTTACGCCGCCATTATCAATCATCAGATCCGGCCGGCAATGCCGTTGCAGGAAGACGCGTTGGCGACAGCTTTCGGCGTCAGCCGCACGATCATCCGCAAGGTGCTTCAGCGCCTCGCGCACGAAAAGCTCGTCGACCTCATCCCCAACAAGGGCGCCTTTGTCGCAAAACCCTCGATAGAGGAAGCCCGGCAGGTCTTTGAGGCGCGGCGCGGCGTCGAATGCATTCTTGTGGCCAAGCTCGCGGCAACCGTCACCGATGACGAAATTGGCAGGCTGGCCAGCCTCTTGGCGGAGGAAGCCGACGCACTCGCCCGCACCGACCGGAAACGCCGGCTTCAGCTGTCCGGGGATTTCCACCTGGAACTGGCGACCCTTGCCGGCAACGCCGTGATGCGCGGGTTCGTGCAGGAACTGGTATCGCGCACCTCCCTGATCATCGCACTCTATGAATCGCCCGGCGCCGTGCCGTGTTCCCAAAGCGAACATAGCGATATCATTGACGCATTGAAGCGCAGGGATGGAGCGGCCGCGGCGCGGGTTATGGAACACCATTTGCGCCATATCGAAGCGCAGATCGAGTTGGCCGATCAGCCCCTGCGTGTGGATTTCTCCACGCTTTTCAAGCCGGTCAACTGAAACGGGCGGCGCTTGGCGATTCAGCTGGCCCGGAGGACGTCGCCGCGCTGAGCCATTCCGGTCGCAGCGCCATAGCCGGAGAGTTTTCCACGATAGATCTTCGGCAGCGGCGGGGCGAGATCACCGCGTTTCGAGGTCTTCAGGCCCATGCCGACGATTGCTTCAGCGAATTTTACAGCTGCCGCGACACCATCGATAACCGGCACCTGCAGCCGTTCTTCGAGATAACTCGCCAGATCGGCCATTCCCGCACAGCCAAGCACGATTGCCGACGACTGGTCCTCCTGCAGAGCCCGTTCGCATTCGGCAAGGATCGTCGCCCGGGCGTTCGAGTCCGGGTTTTCAAGTTCGAGAACCGGCACATCCGTTGCCCGCACCCGGCGGCAATGATGCTCCATGCCGTATGTGCGCACGAGGTGTTCGGTGATGATGCGGGTACGCTCAAGCGTCGTCACGACGGAGAACCCGGTGGAGACGAATGTGGCGGCGTGCATGGCCGCTTCGGCAATGCCAAAGACGGGCGCATTGGTGATCTCGCGTGCTGCAAGCAAGCCCGGATCACCGAAACAGGCGATCACATAGGCATCTGCCGGCGGCCCTTCAAGGATTTCGTCGATCAACCCGACAATGCTCATTGCTTCATCGAAGTGGCCCTCGATCGAGGCTGCGCCGGACTTGGAGGTTGTTGCTATGATTTCGGTGCGCTCCGCTGCTACCGCACGGGCAGCAGCGCCGATCAGGTCCGTCATCGAAGACGTTGTATTCGGATTGATGAGCTTGATCCTCATGGCGTCCTCGCTGAATGCACGGTTCGCTCCATGCCTAATTGTATACTATTTTATCCACTATTGGATTTTATGCTGGATTGTCAACTTTCCGCTTGGCGCAACGATACCTTCGCCGCCGAAATGTGAGGTAATGCCCGGTTAAACGGTCTTTTCAACCTTTCGAGTGGGGAAAGTTCATTTTAGGTCCTGAGGCTGCCGGTAGCCGGCATACCGAAACGCCATCATTTCTTGGATTCGGTTTTGTTGCCAAAACACTTTTAACATTGTACACAATTTTTGCGATCGGGAGGATCGCCGATTGTGGGGTTTCTGCTGGAGGGCGGAAGCATCCTTCGATCGTAACAGCGAAGAAACCACGAGGGAGGGGACTATGAAACAAGGATTTCTGGCGATCTGCGCCGCCGCCACAGCACTTCTGGCAGCCAGCGTCGCGCAGGCGGGAACGCTCGATACCGTAAAGGACCGCGGCAAGCTGGTCTGCGGCGTGTCGCTCGCCACGCCAGGGTTTGCCGCGCCGGACGACAAGGGCCGGATGCAGGGCTTCGATGCCGACATCTGCCGCTCGGTTGCAGCCGCCGTCTTTGGTGATGGCGACAAGATCGAGTTCGTACCGACCAATATCAACACCCGATTCCAGGCGCTGCAATCCGGCGAGATCGACATGCTGTCGCGCCAGACCACGCAGACCTTTTCTCGCGAAGCCTCACTCGGGCTCGATTTTGGCCCGACGGTGTTTTACGACGGCCAGGGCCTGATGGTTGCCAAGTCACTCGGCGTTTCCAGCGCCAAGGAGCTGACGGACGCCGCCATCTGCACGCTTCCCGGCACGACAACCGCGCAAAATCTCAGCGATTTCTTCCGGACGATCGGCGGCAAGTTCGAGCTGGTGGTGTTCGAAAGCCCCGATGAAAACCGGGCAGCTTTCTTCGCCGGACGTTGCGAAGCGATCTCGTCAGATCGCTCTGACCTCGCATCGATCCGTGCGGTAGCCAATAATCCCGACGACTATCTCGTGCTGCCGGAAACCATCTCGAAGGAGCCGCTTGCGCCCGCCGTCCGTCAGAACGATTCCAATTGGCGCGATATCATGTCCTGGTCGGTCTGGCTGCTGATGGCAGCGGAGGAAAAAGGCATTACTCAGGCCAATGTCGATGAGATGTTGAAAAGCCAGGATCCGGACATCCAGCGCATGCTCGGCGTCACTGATGAACTCGGCGCCATGCTCGGCCTCGACAACAAGTGGGGCTACAACGTCATCAAGGCCGTCGGCAATTACGGCGAAATCTTCGAGCGCAGCCTGGGTGAAAAAACGCGGCTTGGGCTGACACGTGGACCGAACGCACAGTGGAATGCCGGTGGTCTAGTCTACGCACCGCCATTCCGTTGAGTGCATCGCTCGCGCGCATGAAGCGCGCGAGCTTTCTCCCGTTCGGCAAAATAGCGGCGAGTTTTCATGAGCTTCCTGAATGATATGCGTTTCCGCGCCTTCTGCTATCAGATCGGCGCGATCGGTCTGGTTGTTGCGGCGGCATGGACCATGTTTGCGACAGCGAGCGACAATCTTGCAAAGCAGAACATTGCCACCGGTTTCGGCTTCCTGGCGCGGCAGGCCGGTTTCGTCATCAGCGAAACGGCGATTGCCTACCAGCCGACCGACAGCATCGGCCGGGCGATCCTGGTTGGCATCGTCAACACGGTCAAGGTCTCGCTGCTTGCCGCGATCCTCGGCACCGTCCTGGGGCTCTTCGTCGGCGTGGCCCGCATGTCGCGCAATCCGCTTTTGGCGCGTTCGGCACTTGCCTATGTCGAGGTGCTGCGAAACGTCCCGCTGCTGCTCTATCTCTTCCTCTGGTACTCGTTGATCATCATGGTGTTTCCGCCAGTCAAGCAGGCGCTCAACATCCTGCCTGGTGTCTACCTATCCAACAGCGGGCTGGTTCTTCCCGCGGTGTTCCTGGAAAGTGGCGCTGCGATCTTCGCATTGCTCATCTGTGCCGGTATCGCAGCGGCGATCCTGATCCGGCGCATCAGCCAGCAACGGCGAGTCGCGACCGGAAAGTCCAACCACGGCATGGCCTTTGCCTGTCTCGCACTGGTATTGCCGCCCCTCATTCTCTGGGCACTGGGCCTTGTTTCCTTCGGTTGGGATATTCCGCAGGCCGGCAGGTTCCGGCTGACCGGTGGTCTGCATGTACGGCCGGAATTCGTTGCCTTGCTGTTCGGGCTTCTTCTGAGTGTGTCCGCCAGCGTTGCCGAAATCGTGCGGGCCGGCATCCAGGCCATCGGGCCGGGACAGTGGGAGGCTGCCGCAGCACTCGGGCTTCATCGTTCACGGGTGATGCGGCTGGTCGTGTTGCCGCAGGCCCTGCGCCTGATCATTCCGCCTCTGACCAATACCTACCTGACCGTCTTCAAGAACAGCTCGCTGGCGATTGCCATCGGCTATCCGGATCTGGTGATGGTGTCCAACACCGTCATGAACCAGACGGGGCAGGCGATCGAGACCATCGCCATCTTCATGGGTGTCTATCTCGGCCTGTCGATCACCATTTCGCTGGCGATGAACTGGTACAATGCGCGTGTTGCGCTGAAGGTGCGCTGATGGCCGAAACTCAAGCTCTTCCGTTGCCGGTCGGCGCTGCCAAGCCGCCCGTGCGGCGTTCTGGATGGGCCAAGGCCTATTTCGGCACGCCGCTGAATTCCATGATCAGCCTTGTCTCGATGGCTATGATCTTTTTCCTGGGCAAGCTGGCGTTTGGCTGGCTGGTGCTCAATGCCGTCTTTTCCGGTGATGGCGCAGCCTGCAAGGACAGCAGCGGCGCGTGCTGGCCGTTTCTTGCCGAAAAACTCCGCTACATGATCTTCGGCTTCTATCCGTTCGAAGAGCAATGGCGGCCGCTGTTAGCCCTGACGCTGTTTCTGACGAGCTGCCTGATCTCGATGATACCCCGCTTCTGGAGCCGGGCACTGCTGTGTGCGTGGCTGCTTGTGGTTCTGCCGGTGCTCTATGTCCTTATGGCGGGTGGGGTTCTCGGTCTTTCATCGGTCCCGACATCGAGCTGGGGCGGCTTGCCGCTGTCATTCATGCTCTCCTTCATCGGGCTGGTCTGCGCCCTGCCGCTCGGCATCGGGCTTGCGCTTGCGCGCGCCTCAAGCCTACCGGCGATCCGCGTTCTTGCAGTCGGCTTTATCGAGATCGTCCGCGGCGTTCCCTTGATCAGCATCCTGTTCATGGCAACGGTAATGCTGCCCTTGTTCATGCCGGAGGGCGTGACCATCGACAAGCTTCTGCGGGCACAGGTCGCCATCATCATTTTTGCCGCCGCCTATATCGCCGAAATCGTTCGCGGCGGCCTGCAAGATGTTCCAGAAGGCCAGTTCGAGGCGGGATCATCGCTTGGTCTGTCTTACTGGCAGGTGATGCGAAAAATCGTCCTGCCGCAAGCCTTGAAGAAAGTCATACCGCCGATGGTCGGGCTGTTCATCGGCTTTTTCCAGGATACGACGCTGGTCACCATCGTCGGCCTGCTCGATTTCCTCGACACCGTGCGCTCGGCGCTGCGGGATCCCGAATGGCAGGGCATTGCCGTACTCGAAGGCTATGTCTTCGCCGCCGCCGTCTATTTCACCTTCAGCGCCCTGATGGGCCTGTACAGCCGCTTTCTCGAACAGCATTTCAGGGTCACCCATGGCTAACGATATTCATGTCATCCGCAACGTAAGCACGATCGTCGGTTATGACGAAAACCGGCAAGGACATGCCTATATCGCCGATGGCGACATAGCCTTCGATACCGGCGGCTTCATCCATGTCGGCGGCCGGTATGATGGCACGTTCACGCACGAAATGTCCGGCAAGGACAAAATGGTGCTGCCCGGGTTTGTCAACGTGCACTGCCATTCCGGCGAGGAGCCGATCTCCAAAGGCCTGTTTGAAGATGAGGGCACGGCTGCTCTCTGGGGCAACGCTCTTTATGAATATTCCAACCTGATCGAGATCAGCGACAGCGCGGTCGAGGCCTCGTTGACGGTGATGCTCGGGGATCTGATGCGCAGCGGCGTCACGACCCTGGTCGATATTGCCGGCCCGCATGACAGCTGGTTGCCGACCTTGGCAAAGAGCGGTGCCCGTGCCTATGTGGCGCCCGGCTTCCGCGAAGCCGCTTGGCACGTCGAAGACAGCCGCCGCCTTGATCTCACGTGGGACAAGGGCAGGGGATATGAGGCGTTCGCCCGGGCACTTGAAGTTGTCGACACGGCCCGCGCGCATCCGTCCGGCAGACTGGGCGGCATCGTCTCGCCCTCGCAGGTCGAGACATGCTCCGCCGAGCTGTTGCAGGCAGCGGCAGAGGCAGCGCGGACGCGGAATGTGCCCATTACTGTGCACGCAGCCCAGACGATGGCCGAACATGAAGAACTAATGCGCCGCACAGGCCTGACAGCGGTCCAGTATCTCGACGAGCTGGGCGTGCTTGGCGAAGACCTGATCATCGGACACTGCATCTTTGTCGACGGCCATTCCTGGACGCGGCAGCGGACCGATATGGATCTCGGCCTTCTTGCGGAGCGCCGAGCCTCGGTGGCGCACTGCCCCGTTACCTTCTCGCGCAGCGGCATGGTGCTGCAATCGCTCGGCCGCTACCGCCGCCGGGGTGTCAATGTGGGGCTTGGAACCGACAGCTATCCATTCAACATGCTGGAAGAAATGCGCCAGGCAATGATCTGCTCGCGCATTGCCGGCCGTTCGGTCTTCGACGTCGGCACAGCAGATGTGTTCGAGGCCGCCACGCTTTCCGGAGCACGTGCGCTCGGCCGGCGCGATATAGGCCGGATAGCACAGGGGGCCAAGGCCGATTTCCTGTTGGTTGACCTGAAGCATTCGGCCATGCAGCCAGTCTATGACCCCTTGCGTAACCTTTTGCACTGCGCTGCAGAACGGGCCATTGACGCTGTTTATGTGGATGGCCGACCGGTGGTCGAAGCGGGCAAGGCACTTCATCTCGATTATGATGGCGCGGTGGCAGAACTGCAGGAAGCACAGGATTTCGCAGTCAGACACCTTCAGTCAAATGATCCTGCTGGGCGGTCGAGCACTCTGCTCGCAAGACGATCACTCCCGGCGATGTGAGACACGGTACCTCGTAACCTGCTTGACCACAGGTCTCACACAGTGAGCCTCACTGGTCGAGCAGGTTTTCCCGCCAGGACATTTCATCGATCCGGTCCTGGCGCGTGGGGTTCATTTTCGCATTGAACCGCCGTTGGCTGAGAATACCGTAAGCGATGGCGATGCCACAGACTGCGAGCGCTGCCATCAGTGCTATGATCCACGTTACGCTGGCCATTTTCCGTCTCCTCCGGATGGCAAAACGCGGCAGGTGTGCTCAAAGTTCCAAAAAACCGGAATACCATTCAACCATAGGGCAGCATTTCGCTGTGGACCTTGGCGGGCGGCTCGACAGCGCTGGTTGAAACGGGGCGGTAAAACGCGTTGTGTATAAGCAGGAGGGCCGTCAAAAAGAACGCGGTGACCATCAAGAGCAAGACGTCACGGGCCGTCATCGCCGTTCACCCGCTTTGCCGGTGTCGAACGGTACCAGGACCAAAGGATCGTCCCATCCCAAGTTATCTTGATCGCGGATAAGCGGCGCCCAAGTGCCGCGATTAAAGTTTGTAAGGCAAAGCGCAAAACGATTGTCGTCCATCGCAAATCTCCTCTATCGCGAGAACACGATGGACCGGTAAAAGTTCCCTGCTGTTCGACGTTGCGAACGCCGATGACAGTCGGGGACGGTTACCCAGTGAATTATTTTGGTATCGACGAGGTGATTTCGCCCGACACGCCGTCATGTGCGGCTGGCGTGCCATAATGGGCCATCGCGAAATTCAGCGTGAACATCGCAACGACCGTAAATGCGATGACAGCGAGCGTAATTCCTTTGTCCGTGTTCATATCCTGATCCCTTCGCGAGCAACTGCAACGCTTTGAAAGCCGGGATCAGGCTATTGTGCGGCACGGAAACTGCTGTTCCACCAGTGACACTCATCATGGTAAATGGCGGGTTAAAACAGAGCCGTTTGGCGTGAAAAAGCAGTCAGGATTGCGGTAAAGGAGAGAACAAGAGAGTGCACCGGCGTCTGGGCGAGGCGGCGTCTATGCGGGTTAGGCCTTCGGCTTCCACAACGGACCCTGCATCCACCTGCCCTCCCTCCGTGCCGTTTTTGAATAAGGGCATATCGCCGAAGCCGACAATGCAGGCAGAGAACCACGCCGCCCTTGTAAGGGCAACGTGGTGAATGCACCGGTTTTGTCACATGTCAGACGCGGCGAAAGGACCTGACTGGAAAAGCCTTACTCGACCCGGGCGAGGGCCGATCCGGCATTCACGTAGGCGCCTTCTGCAGCCTTGATGCGCAGCACGCCGGAGCGCGCCGAGAGGATCTGCGTTTCCATCTTCATTGCTTCCATCACGGCGATCAGGTCGCCCTCTTTGACAGTATCGCCGTCGTTGCATTTCCAGGCCTGCAACGTGCCGGAAATGGGAGCCGCAACCGTGGAGGCGTCCTCGACATTCGCCGTTGCCGCCGGACCGGACTCCTGTCCTTTCAAGCCGCCGAGACCGGCCAGCAATGTAGCCGGAATGCCAAGCGTATGGCGTTTGCCGTCGATCTCGACATGAGTGCGGATCAGCGATGTGTCGGCACCCGGAGTGGGCCGGGTTTCGGCTGCCAGGGTGTCTGCGAAATCGGTCTCGATCCAGCGCGTGTGAACCTTGAAACCATCTTCGCCGATGAAGTCAGAGGCTTCCATCGCGGCGCGGTGGAACGGCAGAACCGTCGCGATGCCTTCGATCTTGAACTCCTGGAGTGCCCGGCGCGCGCGTGTCATCGCCTGCTCGCGGGTGGCGCCGGTGACGATCAGCTTCGCCATCAGCGAATCGAACGTGCCGGGAATGGTCGAGCCGGAGACGACGCCGCTGTCGAGTCGCACGCCGGGGCCGGACGGGGCTTCGAAGGCCATGATGGTACCCGGTGTCGGCAGGAAGCCGCGGCCGGGATCTTCGGCATTGATGCGGAATTCGATCGAGTGGCCGCGCGGGGCAGGCGTCTCGGTCACCAGCAGCGGCAGGCCGTCGGCGATGCGGAACTGTTCGATCACAAGGTCGATGCCGGTGGTCTCTTCGGTGACGGGATGTTCGACCTGCAGGCGGGTATTGACCTCGAGGAAGGAGATCGTGCCATCGACGCCGAGCAGAAATTCGACCGTACCGGCGCCGGAATAGCCGGCGGCGGCGCAGATCTTTTTTGCGGCATCGTGGATCGACTGGCGCTGCGCGTCGCTGAGGAAGGGAGCGGGGGCCTCTTCGATGAGCTTCTGGTTACGCCGTTGCAGCGAACAATCGCGGGTGCCAAGCACCAGGACGTTACCGTGTTTGTCGGCGATCACCTGTGCCTCGATATGGCGCGGACGGTCGAGGAAACGTTCGAGGAAACATTCGCCGCGGCCAAAGGCGGCCTTGGCTTCACGCACGGCCGACTCGTAGAATTCGGCAATGTCTTCCATTTTCCAAGCGACCTCGATCCCGCGCCCACCACCGCCGTGGGCGGCCTTGATCGCGACCGGAAGGCCGAATTTTTCGGCAAAGGCAATAACCTCGGCTGCCGTTTCGACAGGGCCGTCGCTGCCGGCCACCAATGGCGCACCGACGCTCTTGGCGATCCGCCGTGCTTCCACCTTGTCGCCGAGCGCTTCGATGACATGCGGATCGGGGCCGATCCAGATCAGACCGGCATCGATAACCGCACGGGCAAATTCTGCCCGCTCGGAAAGAAAGCCATAGCCCGGATGCACGGCGTCGGCGCCGGAGCGTTTGGCAATGCCGATCAGCTTTTCGATGTCGAGATAGGTTTCCGCCGGCCGGCTGCCGGAAAGCCCGTAGGCTTCGTCGGCCAGTTGGACGAACAGCGCGTCCATGTCCGGATCAGCATAGACTGCAACCGAGCCAATGCCATGATCGCGGCAGGCGCGGATGATACGGACGGCGATTTCGCCACGGTTGGCAATCAGCACTTTTTTCATGGGTTCTATCCTCATTGTCCTTGTTCGGCCGGGCATCACGATATCAGGCGTTGGCAGGCTTGATATCGGCGAAGGCCGTCACGGGCCGGAAGCGGATTTTTGCATTGACCGGAATCTGCCCGGCGAGATCGAGATGGTATTCGGCGACGGTCCCGACCACAGGATAGCCACCGGTCAGCGGATGGTCGGCGAGGAACAGCACGGGCTGGCCGCTATGCGGCACCTGGATGGCGCCGGTGGCCGTGCCTTCGCTCGGCAGTTCCGCCTTGTCCTTACGCTCGAGCGGCACGTCGCCGGACAGACGGATGCCGACGCGGTTCGATTGTGGAGTCATCGTCCAGAGCTGCCCGGAAAGCGTGGCGATCCCGGCTTCTGTAAACCAGTCGCTGCGCGGCCCCATCACCACGTCGAGCGTCACGGTCTCACCCGAGGCCGGATGCTCGAAGGCCGGCGCTTCGGTGAGCGAGACAGGCGCCAGGCCGTTCGTCCCGGTCTCGATAGCCAGCACGGCGCCCGCGGTCACGGGGGCCGGACCGACGATGGCGAGCGTATCGGTGGAGGCACTACCAAGCACCGGCTGGACGGCAAAGCCGCCGCGGATTGCGAGATAGCTGCGCATGCCCTTCGGTGCCTGGCCGAGTGTGACCACGTCGCCGGGCTCCAGCGAGATCGGCTGGTAGGTTTCGGCCGTCTGAACGTTACCCGCAGCATCACGGACGAGGATGGGGCAGGGCGCGCCGGTGATGCCGAGCACCGCGCGGCCGGTGATCTCGAAGGAAAAGCCGCCGA
Source organism: Rhizobium sp. Root1334 (assembly GCF_001426665.1). GTDB lineage: Bacteria > Pseudomonadota > Alphaproteobacteria > Rhizobiales > Rhizobiaceae > Pararhizobium. The sequence goes on from NZ_LMEY01000013.1 coordinate 30,969, forward strand.
GGGTGATTTCCAGGCAGGCGAAATCGACGGGATTGCCGACAACGCGATTGGCGGCCTTGAGAGCGCCAAGGTCGAGCGCGCCGGAGGCCGAGACGCCCTGGCCGGTCTGGCCGAACCGGCCAAGATCCTGAAACAGCGCCGGCATGGGGGCCGCCAGCACCTTCAGCGTCAGCGCATCGGCTGCCTGGGGCAGCGCTGGCTCTGCGGACGTCTTGGCGGCAGCCGTGGAGATCGTCGCGTTGGCCTTCGAGAGATCGGTGAAACGCACCCGGTAACCCGGCTGAAACAGCGCCGGCGGATCGCGTGACAGATCCCACATCTTTTCCGGCGTCGTGCCGATGATCTGCCAGCCGCCGGGGCTTGCCTGCGGGTACACACCCGAGAAGGCGCCCGCGAGCGCGACGGAACCGGCCGGTATTTTCGTACGCGGGCTCTGGCGGCGCGGCACCTGCAGGGCGGGATCGCCGCCGACAAGATAGCCAAAGCCGGGTGCAAAACCGCAGAAAGCGACAGTGAATTCGCTTTCGGTGTGGCGGCGAATGACCTCTTCGACCGGCAGGCCGGTCAGCTCGGCTACATCCGCCAGATCCTCGCCATTATAGTTGACGGGGATTTCGACGCATTTGTCGGATGGCGCGATGCGGGCGGAGAGGTCGCGGGTGGCGATTGCGCCGGCAAGCCGTTCGGCCGTCAGCCGTTCCGGACGGAAACGGATCATCAGGGTGCGGGCAGCTGGCACCATGTCTTCGATGCCGTCAACCGGATCGGCTTCGAGCGAGGCAAACAGCGCCAGCGTCTCGTCGAGATCGGCGAGTTCGACAAGCAGGACTGTCAGGCTGACGGGTAGAAAACGCATCGGAACCTCAGGCGTGATAAGCGGAATCAGGGATATCGGTGATGAACATATGACCCGGTGCATGGGTGATGGCAAACGGGACACCGGACGCCATGACGGCTGCCTGCGGGGTGACGCCGCAGGCCCAGAAGACCGGGATTTCACCTGGCTCGATCCGCACCGGATCGCCGAATTCCGGCTTGGCGAGATCCTTGATGCCGATCTCCTCCGGGGCGCCGATATGCACCGGCGCGCCATGCACCGACGGGAAGCGGCCGGAAATCGTCGCAGCGTCGGCAACGCGCGAAGCGGGGATCGGCCGCATCGACACGACCATATTGCCATGCAGGCGCCCGGCCGGACGGCAGGGCTTGTTGGTCAGATACATCGGTACGTTGGACTTGTCGGTGATGTGGCGGATCTCGATGCCGGCTTCTGCCATCGGTGTCTCGAAGGTGAAGCTGCAGCCGATCAGAAAGCTGACGAGATCGGGATGCTCGGCCCAGGCGGCGCGCGCATCGGCGGTTTCTTCGGCCAGCTTGCCATTGCGCCAAATGCGGTAGAGGGGAATATCGGTGCGCAGGTCAGCGCCAGGGGCGAGCAGGGTGGCATGCGAGCCGGGATCGGACACATCGAGAACCGGGCAGGCCTTCGGATTGCGCTGCGCATACAGCAGGAAATCGAAAGCCCAGTCGCGCGGCAGCACGATCATGTTGGCCTGGGTGAAACCGGGCGCGACGCCCGAGGTCGGCTCGACTGCGCCTGCGCGATAACGCTCGCGGGCGAGGCGCGCCTGTTCGGCATTCACGTGGCGAAGATGGTCTATCGCGATCATTGTGTTCCTCCCAAAATGTCGATCAGGCCGGCAGAAATGACTGGACGGTGATGCCGTCTGCCTCGAAGGCACGGCAAATTTCCTGCGCAATGGCAACGGCGCCCGGGCTGTCGCCGTGGACGCAGATCGACTGCGCGTCAATTCTGATGGTCGATCCGTCGATTGCTTCCAGCGTGCCTTCATGGGCAAGCTGCAGCATGCGGCGGGCGATCAGTTGCGTATCGTGCAGCACGGAACCCTGCTCGCGGCGCGACACGAGCTGTCCGTCCGGCGTATAGGCGCGATCGGCAAAGGCTTCGGCGACCGTCTTCAGGCCGGATTCTTGGGCCAGCGCGAGGATCGGGGCATTGGCGAGGCCCATCAGGACGAGTGTGGGATCGATCGCCTTGATGGCATCGATCACGGCCTGTCCCTGCTTGGTATCGTGGGCGATGCGGTTGTAGAGGGCGCCATGCGGCTTGACATAGCCGACGGTCACGCCGGCGGCTGCGGCCATGCCCTTCAGGGCGCCGATCTGGTAGATTACGTCGGCGATCAGTTCGCCGCTGGTCACATCCATGTCGCGCCGGCCGAAGCCGACGCGATCGGGATAGGAGACATGCGCACCGATCGAAACACCCTTTTCAGCTGCGGCCTTGACGGTCTTCCCGATACCGGCGGGGTCGCCGGCATGGAAGCCGCAGGCGACATTGGCGCTGGAAACGATGGCCAGCATCGTTTCGTCGTCGCCCATGCGCCAGGCGCCGTAGCTTTCACCGAGATCGCTGTTCAGATCGATGGCAGTCATGTTTATCCTCCTCAGGTGGCTGGCGACAACAGGGCGAAGATCGGGCCGATCGACTTGTAGCCCATGTACCAGGTGAGCGCGCAAGCCAGGACACCGAGCACCAGCAGCCAGCGCGGATAACGGTAGCCGGCCATGAGGTCCGACCGTGCCCAGGCGGCGTAGATGAAGATCGACAGGCCGATAGGCAGGATCAGGCCGTTGAGGCCGCCAACGAAGACCAGCATCTGCGCCGGAGGCGTGGTGATGATCACGTAGAAGAACAGCGAGACGGCGATGAAGATCACGGTCGCGATGTTGCGGGCGCGTTCGCTGATGTCCTTCTTGAAGACGGTGATGAACGATACCGAGGTATAGGCTGCGCCGATCACCGAGGTGATGGCGGCAAACCACAGAACGGCACCGAAGATGCGGTATCCGGTTTCGCCTGCGGCCGCCTGGAAGGCCTGCGCCGCCGGGTTGGCGCCCTTGCCGGATACATCGATGACGACACCGCTGGCGACCACGCCGAGAATGGCAAGGAACAGCACGTAGCGCATCAGGCCGGTGACGGCGATGCCGGTCAACGCTGCCTGATTGACGGCGCCGAGGTTCTCGATGCCGACCGTGCCCTTGTCGAGCAGGCGATGAGCGCCGGAATAGGTGATGTAGCCGCCGACCGTGCCGCCGACGATGGTGGTGATCGTGGCGAAATCGATGGTGGAGGGCAGGAAGGTCTGGAACAGCGCATCGCCGACCGGTGGAGCCGAGACGATCGCGACATAGAGTGTCAGCAGGATCATCAGGATGCCGGCAACGACGATCAGCCGGTCGATGGCAACGCCTGCGCGCTTCGAGCTGAAGATGCCGATGGCGATCAGTGCGCTGATGGCGCCGCCCCATTTTGGATCAAGGCCGATCATGGCGTTGAGGCCGAGGCCCGAGCCACCGATATTGCCGATGTTGAAGAACAGGCCGCCGACGATGACGAGAACGGCCAGCAGGTAACCGGTACCGGGGATGGCAGCATTGGCAATGTCGGATGCGCGCATCTTGGTGAGCGTCACGATCCGCCAGATATTCAGCTGCACAATGAAATCGATGAGAATTGACGCGAGGATCGCGAAAGCGAAAGCGGCGCCAAGCTTGCTTGTGAACGTGGCTGTCTGGGTGATGAAACCCGGGCCGATGGCGGATGTCGCCATCAGAAAGATTGCTGCGACGAGTGCGGCGCGGCGCGACTTGGCCGACATGCCGGGCGTTGCCGCTTTGTTGGGTGAGATAGCTGACTGTTCCATGAACCCTCTCTGTTATTTAAGGCGCCCGCAAACTCACCGGGGTTGGCCCATATCAATTTTATTGACAGTCGCAACCTTGCCGCATTTCACAATTCTGTCAATATTGTTCAACGATTATTATTTCATCGTTCTATCATACTGTTGAAATGTTGAGCCTTTCATATTTGAAGCGAGAGCAAATATGCTTCTCTGACGTGCTGTTTGGGCTCGTTTTCGACGTGGGGCGGCGCCGTTTTGTTGTCGATGAGGACAGAACCGGATGACGGAAACGCACCGTGAGAGCCGCAAAGCATACTCCTATCCATGTGTTCGCCCCAGACCCCATTTCCAAGGGAAGAAAACCACGATATCGGTCAACCATGAGATGCTAACTGCTTCGAATGAAAGACATGTATGACTGACCAGGACATGACATCCGCACTCGCGCCGCGCCTGGCGGAAGCGATCCGTAACAAGTTGATCGCTGGCGAACTCAAGCCCGGCCATCGCCTGTCGGAAGTGAAGTTGAGCGCCGATCTGCAAGTTTCCCGCAATTCCTTGCGCGAAGCGTTCCGGCTTCTGACCAAGGAGGGCCTGCTGCGTCACGAGCCGAATCGGGGCGTTTTCGTTGCCATTCCCAGCATGGCCTCGATCATCGATATCTACCGGGTGCGCCGCGTTATCGAGTGCCGTGCGGTGGCCCAGGCCTACCCAAAGCATCCCGCAGTCGGCCGCATGCGCGCTGCAGTCGAAGAGGCGCGTGCAGCCAGCATCAAGAGCGATTGGGGCACGGTCGGCAGCGCCAACATGGTCTTCCATGCGGCGATCGTCGATCTCGCCGACAGCGAGCGCCTCAACGTGTTCTATCTCCAGATCGCTGCGGAGCTGCGCCTGAGTTTCGGGCTTCTTGATAGTCCAGAACTTCTGCATGCACCTTATATCGAGCTGAACGCCGCCATCGTCGAAAAGCTCGATGCCGGCGAGATGCAGGAAGCCGCCGCGGCGCTGGAGGCGTATCTTTTGCAATCGGAACGCACCGTCCTTGCCGCCTTCTCGCGCATTCCAGACAAGGGAAAAGCCTGAACTGCGTAGCTGTTCCGAAATCGGTCACACTTGATCCAGAACGGGATCGCTTGTCTGCCTATTAACGTCGCTTGCTGGTTTCGTGCGCTTCTGCCCAATCGATGATGGGGGATCCGGCGGCCTGCTGTAGCTTGGGTGCACTGCGGCATCGTTCTCGTTTTATGTTTCCGCAGGCAATTGCCAGCAGGCCAGACAGGAGACGATCATGCGAAAAACCGTTTTGAATGCCGTTGGGCAAACTCTGCTCTACAGTGACAGTTCGACCGGGTTTTTCTCCGCAACCGGCTCGGGCCCGGTGCTGAAGGGAACGGCGGGCAACGATTCCATGTGGGGCGACAGCGCCGTCAACGTCACGATGAGTGGGGGCACGGGCGACGACATCTATTACCTCTATTCGGCGATCAACCGGGCTTATGAGGCGGCAGGTGAGGGGGTCGACACGATCAGCACCTGGATGAGCTTCACCCTGCCGGAGAATTTCGAGAACCTGACCGTCACCGGCGATCTGCGCTATGCCTTCGGAAACGCCGGCGACAACATCATCAAGGGGGCTTCCGGCCGTCAGACCCTAGACGGCCGAGGCGGCAATGACGTGCTTACCGGCGGTTCAGGCGCGGATACCTTCATTTTTACCAAGGGGAATGGCAGCGATCTGATCACAGATTTTGAAGCCGCCGATATCGTCCGGCTAAATCACTATTCGCTGACGTCTTTTGATCAGGTTCTCGCCAATGCGAGGCAGGAAGGCGCGCATCTGAGGCTCGATCTCCGCGATGGCGAAAGCCTGGTGTTTGCCGATACGGCCAAGGCCGATCTGAGTGCGAACCAGTTCGAACTGAGCCTTGACCGTTCCGCCCTGACGCAGACATTCGGCGATAATTTCAATACGCTCCGGCTGATGAATGGGACGGAGGGTGTCTGGGAGGCAAAATACTGGTGGGCGCCGGAAAAGGGCGCCACGTTGACGGGCAATGGCGAGCTTCAGTGGTACGTCAATCCCCGTTATGCGCCGACATCCGAAAGCAATCCGTTTTCCGTCAGCGACGGCGTGCTGACGATCACGGCGGAAAAAACGCCCGATGCGATCAGCGGCGAGGTCAATGGGTACGACTACACGTCCGGCATGCTGACGACGCACGCCTCCTTCTCGCAGACCTATGGCTATTTCGAAATCCGTGCCGATATGCCGGAGGATAAAGGCGTGTGGCCGGCGTTCTGGTTGCTTCCGGAAGACGGCTCCTGGCCGCCGGAACTGGATGTCGTCGAAATGCGCGGTCAGGATCCCAATACCGTGCATGTGACGGTTCATTCGAACGAAACCGGGAAGAAAACGTCTGTTGCCACCGCCGTCAGCGTCTCCGATACGCAAGGTTTTCACACCTATGGCGTCCTGTGGCAGAAGGAGGAAATTGTCTGGTACATCGATGATGTTGCCGTTGCACGCGCCGATACGCCATCCGATATGCACAAGCCGATGTATATGCTTGTCAATCTTGCGGTCGGCGGCATGGCTGGCGCGCCTGCGAACGGATTGCCCGACGGTTCGGAGATGAAGATCGACTATATCCGTGCCTATACGCTGGACGATCTGGCCTGACCTCAGCCCTGATGACGTTTCGACGCAGTTGGCATCATTCTTCTGACCCGGTGCCAGCTGCCTTGAAACGTTCCTCGAACTCGCGCCGGAGGCTGCGCCTTACTTGTGCAGCACGTTCACGGCGTTTGGCGACGCCGGTTTTTGGGCTATAGGCGGGCACATTGGTCGGGCGCCCCTCGGCATCGACGGCAACCATGGTGAAATAGCAGGAGTTGGTATGCCGTCGCTCACCGGTGCGGATGGTTTCCGCCTCGACCCGGATGCCGACCTCCATCGATGTGCGGCCGGCATAGTTGATCGAAGCGCGAAACGTCACCAGTTCGCCGACATGGATCGGCTGACGGAAGACAACCTGATCGACCGACAGCGTCACGGCATATTCCTGCGAGAAACGGGATGCGCAGGAAAAGGCGACACGGCGAGAAGGTTGAGCAGCGCACCACCATGAACCTTGCCGCTGAAATTGGCCATGTCGGGCGTCATCAGGACGACCATCTCGAGTTGGCTCGTGTCATGCCCCGTTTCCAAAATGCGCCCCGTCGTGTTTCCTGAAATTCTTACCGATTATCTACAACGAACCGGCGCTGATCAACCCGGGCCGCCGCGGGCGTACGATCACGACCGCTTATTTCGGTGTGTCGGCCGGTTGGCGGATATGCAGGGCGATGAGCCGTTTCAGCTCTTCCGCATTCCGTGCTTCCAGTGCATCGATCATCATGTGATGCTCGCGGCCGGATTTCTCGATCCGTGCACGCGTCCGCCATTGCGAAACGGGGGCTGACGACGTGCGCTGGCGAATTTCCGAGACCAAGTCGACCAGGGCCTGATTGCCGCCCAGCAGCAGCAATTCGCGATGAAAGGCCAGGTTGGCCTCGTAATGCTCCAGAATTGTTCCCGTCAGCGTCATTTCGTCAAAGTATCTCGCAAGCCCGCGCAAAGTGGCGATGCTGTCGGAGGTTGCGTTGGCGACCATCATGTCAGCAACGGCCGTCTCGAGTATGACGCGGATATCACCGACTTCCCTCGCATTGCGGTCGTCCGGTTGATAGACGTGGTAGCCGCGATTGGGCACGTGCGCGACCAGCCGCTTCTGCGACAGGCGATCGAGCGCGCGGCGGACTTCCGGCCTTGTGCAGTCATATCGCCGCTCCAGATCGATCTGCTTCAGCCAGGTGCCGGCAGGCAGCATGCCCGTCAGGATGTCTTGAAGCACAAGTTCGGTCACGTCCCGCTCTTCGGGGCCGACAGCCGTTTTACTTTGAACTTCGCTCATGAATTCTTCCTGTTGTCCTGGATCGGCGCCGTATGCCTGAGCCGCGCTTTTCTTGTAACCGAGTCTCGGCAAATGCCACGCAGATGGCTCTGATTAAAATTATTCATTGGCGCCAGTTGCGCAATTTATTTTTGTATCTTAAATTGGCGCCAATATTGGTAACTATAAGACAAGCGAGAGCCTAGCGCCATGAAAAACTCCGATTCCGTCTGGGCTTTCGTCGAAGCGAAACGTGAGGCTTTTTTCGCGCTCAGTGACCGTGTCTGGGATGTGCCTGAAACGAACTATGAGGAATTTTCCGCCTGCGAGGAGCATGCGCGATTACTGACGCAGGAGGGTTTCCGCGTCGAACGCAATGTCGCGGGTCTCCCCACGGCCGTCATGGGCGAAGCCGGCGAAGGCGGCCCGGTGATTGCCATTCTTGGCGAGTTCGATGCCTTGCCCGGCCTCAGCCAGGAAGCCGGCGTTGCCGAGGAGCGGCCGCTCATCTCCGGCGGCAATGGCCATGGTTGCGGTCACAACCTTCTGGGTTCCGGTTCGATGATGGCCGCTGCTGCGGTCAAGGAATTTCTCGCAGCCAACGGACTGAAGGGACGGGTGCGCTATTACGGTTGCCCCGCCGAGGAGGGCGGATCGTCCAAGGGGTTCATGGTTCGGGCCGGTGTTTTCGACGACGTCGATATTGCCATCTCCTGGCATCCGGCCGCGTTTTCCGGCGTCAACAACCCGATATCGCTTGCCTGCAACGAGCTGAATTTCCATTTCAGCGGCCGCGCATCGCATGCCTCTGCAACGCCGCATCTTGGCCGCAGCGCCCTTGACGCGGTCGAACTCATGAATGTCGGCGTCAACTACATGCGCGAGCATATGCCCTCGTCGGCGCGGGTTCATTACGCCGTCACCGATGCGGGCGGAGCAGCGCCGAATGTGGTCCAGGCCCGCGCGACGGTACGCTACCTGATCCGGGCTCGGACGCTGGGCGAGTTGCTTGGCCTTGTCGAGCGCGTCAAGAAAATCGCCGATGGCGCCGCCTTGATGACCGAAACGACGGTACGCAGCGAAGTCGTCAGCGGCGACGCCAATCTCGTTGGCAATACGCCGCTGGAGGAATGCATGTATGCCAATCTCCAGCGTCTCGGTCCGCCTGATTTTGATGCAACAGACAACGATACTGCATTGAAATTCCAGCGGACATTCTCGCCGGAAGACATTGCGGCATCCTATGCTCGCTTCGGCATCAAGCCGAAGAAGGGGCAGGCGCTTTGCGATCTGATCTATCCGCTCGGCAGCGGCGACGGCTCGATCGTCGGCTCGACCGATGTCGGCACCGTCAGCTGGGTTGTCCCGACCGTGCAGATGCGCGGCGCAACCTATGCTATCGGCACGCCGGGCCATTCCTGGCAACTGGTGGCACAAGGCAAGCTGCCGGCCGCACACAAGGGCATGGAATACGCGGCCAAGGTCATGGCGAGCACAGCACTTGACCTGATCGCCAATCCGGCGCTGATCGAGGCTGCCAAGGCGGATCACCGGGAGCGCCTTGACGGCAACCCGTTCGTCAATCCCATTCCCGACGACGTTTCGCCGCCTCTGCCGGAGAGCCCCAATGGCCGCTAAACCGACCCTTAAAGGCAGTGCATCCTGCCAGTTTTCCGCAAAGGGGGCGCCATGACCCAGCCGGGATTTTTTGATCTGCTGAGTTTTGGCCCGGATGGCTGGGCAAAGGCGCTGATGGCTGGCGCCTGGATGACGATCCTGATCGCGCTGTCCGGCTATACGATCGGTGCCATCATCGGCACATTCGGCGCCTGGGCGAAGATTTCCGGCGGCAAGACACTGCGTGTTGCCGCCGATGCCTATACGACCGTCTTGCGCGGCATACCGGACCTTCTCGTCATCTATCTGCTCTATTTCGGCGGAAGTGCCGCGATCACCTCGATCGGCAGGCTGTTCGGCGCTGACGGGTTCATCAGCTTCCCCGGTTTTCTCGCAGGCGCGCTTGCGGTTGGCATCACGTCCGGCGCGCAGCACACGGAAGTGTTTCGCGGGGCTTTCAAGGCGGTTCATCGCGGCGAGATCGAGGCGGCGATTGCCTGCGGTATGTCCCGTTCGCTGCGCTTCCGGCGCATCATCGCACCGCTTACCTTGCGCCATGCGCTGCCGGGTCTCGGCAATGTGTGGCAGGTCGTCCTTAAGGAATCGGCCCTGGTCTCCATCACCGGCGTGGTCGAACTTCTGCGCCAGTCGCAGATCGGCGCCGGCTCAACCGGTCTGCCGTTCGACTTCTACCTGATTGCCGCTCTGATCTATCTCGCCATCTCGACTGTCTCCAGCATCGCCATGCGGCAAGCAGAGCGTCATTTCAGCCGCGGCGTGAGGAGAGGCTGATGGATTGGGAATTTACACAGGAAACGTTTGTCAGCCTCGTTTCGGCCCTGCCGCTGACCTTGTCGCTTGCTGCCACCGCAATTGCCCTTGGTGCGATATTGGCATTGGCTTTGGCGCTTGCGCGCACCTCGGGCATTCTGGTTCTCGACTGGTTCGCCCGGGCCTATGTCTTCGTCTTTCGCGGTACACCGCTGCTCGTCCAGATCTTCCTGATCTATTATGGCCTCAGCCAGTTTCCCGCCGTTCGCCACAGCATCTTCTGGCCGGTCCTGCGCGACGCCTACTGGTGCGCGGTGATGGCGCTCAGCCTCAATACCGCCGCCTATGCCAGCGAAATCATCCGCGGCGGCCTGCTGTCGGTACCGCATGGACAGGTTGAGGCGGCGCGCGCCAGCGGCATGCCGCGATTGATGGTCTTCCGCCGTATCGTCCTGCCTCTGGCGATCCGCCAGGCGCTGCCCGGTTACGGCAACGAGATGATCTCGATGATCAAGGCGACGTCGCTCGCTTCCATCATCACGATCATGGAAGTCACCGGCGTTGCTGCCCGGATCATCTCCGAGACCTACCGCGCCATCGAAGTGTTCGTAGTGGCGGGCTTCATCTACCTGGCGATCAATTTCCTTCTGACGCGCCTGGTCCAGTTGGTCGAATTCAAGCTCAGCCCGCATTTGCGGCAACCGGAAAACGCCGCCCAAATGGCTATTGCAGGAGATGCGCGATGAACCTTCCCTTGTCCGCGGTGGAGCCGCCGGCGCTGAGCGTCAAGGATCTTCACAAGAGTTTTGGGCCGATCGAGGTCCTCAAGGGGATTTCGCTCGACGCGAGGGAAGGCGAGGTCGTGTCGATCCTGGGTTCCTCCGGCTCTGGAAAATCGACCTTCCTGCGCTGCATTAACATGCTGGAAACACCGGATTCCGGCAGCGTGACAGTCGGCAGCGAAACAATCAAAATGGCGCCTGCGCGCCACGGCAAAAGCAAACCGGCCGATATCGCCCAGGTGGACCGTGTCCGCTCGAGGCTCGGCATGGTGTTCCAGAGCTTCAATCTGTGGACCCACAAGACCATTCTCGAGAACATTATCGAAGCCCCGGTGCACGTGCAGAAAAGGCCGCGCAGGGAGTGCATCGAGGAAGCCGAAGCGCTGCTTGCCAAGGTCGGCATTGCCGACAAGCTCAATCAGTATCCGTCACATCTCTCCGGCGGCCAGCAGCAGCGGGCGGCGATTGCCCGTGCGCTGGCCATGCGGCCGGACGTCATGCTGTTCGACGAGCCGACATCGGCGCTCGATCCCGAACTTGTCGGCGAGGTGCTGCGTGTCATGCGGTCGCTCGCCGAAGAGGGGCGCACCATGCTGATCGTCACCCACGAGATGGGTTTCGCCCGCGACGTCTCCAGCCGGGTGATATTCCTGCACAAGGGGCTGGTCGAGGAAGACGGCAGCCCGAAGGACGTCTTCGAAAACTCCAGATCCGACCGTTTCCGGCAGTTCATCAAGGGATGAGCGTCGCGATATTTCCAACAACCGATCAAAAAAAGGGGAATGCAACAATGAAAACCATCAGATCCATCTTCAAGGCGGCCTGCTTTTCGGCGCTGATGCTGGCATCGGCCGGTGCGCATGCGGAAGAAAAGAAATGGACGCATGTGACGATTGCCACCGAAGGCGCCTTCAAGCCCTACAACTTCACCAAGCCGGACGGCACGCTCGACGGTTATGAGATCGAGCTGACGAAATATCTCTGCGCCCATATGAAGGTGGAGTGCGAAGTTGTCGTCCAGAATTTCGACGGCATGATCCCGGCGCTGAATGCAGGAAAATTCGATGCGATCATTTCCGGCATGTCGGCGACCGAAAAGCGCGAGAAAGTCATCGACTTCAGCAATTCCTACGGCTCAACCGGCCAAGCATTCGCAACGCTGAAATCAAGCCCGCTGGCCACCATGCCATCGAAAGGGGAGGTTTTCTCGCTGGCCTCCAACGAAGCTGGCGCCCTGAAAATCCTTGAGACGATCAAGCCTGAGCTTCAGGGCAAGATCATCGGCGTGCAGATTGCGTCGACCGGCGCCTCTTTCGTCGACAAATATCTGAAGGGCGTGGTTGAGGTTCGCGAATACAAGACGACCGAGGAGCATGATCTCGATCTGGCCGCCGGCCGCGTCGATCTTGTCATGGCGTCGATGGCCTACCTGACGACGGCATCGGAAAAGCCCGGCAACGAAGACATGACGACGGCCGGTCCGCGCTTCCAGGGCGGGTTCCTCGGACGTGGCAGCTCGGTCGGCCTGCGAAAGACCGACCCGGAACTGAAGGCGATGTTCAATGCCGCGATCGAGGCCGCCAAGGCTGACGGCACGATCAAGACATTGTCGGAAAAGTGGTTCGGGTTCGACGTTACGCCGCTGTGAGACGCAACTAGTTGTGTAGCCGCTATTGCGATGGCGGCTACAGGATGCACTAAAAGGATAGGAGAGAGGCGGGCCGATCAAGGCCTGCCGAGTACCACCGTCTCGCCATCCGCTGGGATCACAAGCCGCGAGGGCGCGATACCCTGTTCCGTTGCGGCGTGGCGCAGATCCTGGCGGGTGATCGTGGCGTGATCGAGTGCTTCCATATGGGTGGCGATGACGATTGCGTCCGGCGCTGCCTCGCACACCGCGACCGTCTCCAAGGCGTCCATGACAATGAGGTCGCCATCCCAGCGCGCGCCGCAAGAGTGGGTAATGATGATATCCGGCTTGGTGTCGCCGATCACCGCCGCCACTGGCGGGTACAGCACCGTATCGCCAGCCCAGTAGATCGAAGGCTCGCCCGCCGCCTCAAGGCTGAACCCCATGACCGAGCCCATCAGTTCGACCACCGGCCCAAGGCCGTGGCTGCCCTCGCGGCGCGTCAGCGTCAGGCCTTCCCACGTTGCACTGCCGGTCAACGGCGTCACGTTGGTAAACCCGGCCTCGCGGATCGTTGCCTCATCGCCCGGCTGACAGAAAAGCGACAGATGTTTCGGCACGCGCTGCATGGCAACGCTATCGAAATGGTCGTCATGCAGATGCGATACAATCACCAGCTCGACGCCATCCAGAATATTCTCGATCCCGGCCGGAAGCTCCACCATCGGATTGGGCGACCGGCCGGTAAACGATGGAAGACTGTGTTTCGGCGCCAAGTAGGGATCAACCAGAACGGTGCGTCCGGCATAGTCGAGCTTTAACGTGGCATTGCGGATCGACTGGAGTTTCATACGGGTTTCCTGACGAAGGACTGGCGGAAAAATCAACGCCCATCGTCACGAATGCAGTGATAAAATCAATCCCGAAAACGGCTGTCGTGGTGATGACGGTCGCACTTGGAAATAGATGCTGGTGCTGTCACAGCTATTTAAAGATGAGACAAAGTAAGCAATTTAGAGACGCGGCACCATCCTATTCGTTATTACTGATTTTGCAAGATTCTATATTTGCTGATACACAGACGTAAGCCGCCGCCCGGGTGAGCTGGTCGGGGTTGCGTAGGCCGGGCGGTGGCGGATAGCTCCAGCTGGAAGAGTAAACTTTAGCTTTGACACCCCGATCAGTCCGCCGCTTTCAACTGCGCAAGGGCTTGCTGTCGCCGGGCGATTACCACTGGATCATTGGTAAAATCCGTCCTCCTGCCAGGCTTGGTGCCGCGCTTTTGGTAGCCATTGGCTGTACTGCCGTCGCGAATGCCGAACATATGGTCGGTCTGACCGGTGCGGCGTGGTCCACTCTGGCTGCGCTGTTGCTCACGTCCGGCCTGCATCTCGGCCACCAGGGCCAGCATGTCATCAAGCCGCTTGTTCTCAACCACCTCGGAGCGGTGCACCGAGCGCAGCGTGTCGAAGGTTTTGTAGGGCAGGGACGTCCCCTCGTGGGTGATCTCGAGGCGACCATCGGGATAGTCGCAGACAACGACCTTGTTACCGGCGAGCGTCTTGGCGAGATCCGTCGGATCGAGGATGAACAGCACCTTGTCATAGCGCAGCGTCAGGGCCTGTGACAGCTTGCGCACTTCCTTGCGGCACATGGCGCGATCGAGGTTCTCATGCGCGGCAAACGACCGATGCATGTCCTTCGGATTGCGAGGCTCCTTGCCAAAGCGGCGATTGAAGTCGGCCATGAATTCCGACGCATAGGCATTGGCCGCCGCGATCGTGTCGATGCCACGCAGCCGTAACTCCTTCACCAGCCGATCCTGCAGCGTCTGGTTGGCACGCTCAACGCGCCCTTTGGCCTGCGGGCTATTGGCGCAGATGATGTCGATGTTGAGCTCATAAAGCGCCCGCCCGAATTGTGTCAGGCCGCTGGTTCTGTCCTGCTGCGAAGCATGGGTGGTGCGGAAAACCCCATGCTTGTCGCTGTAGAACGCGATCGGCTTGCCCCATTGCTGCAAGTAAGCCTTCGTCGCGTGCAGATAGTCGAAGGTGTTCTCCGAGCCGGCAAAGCGCAGATGCAACAGCTTGCCGGTGGCATCGTCGATATAGACGAGCAGGGCGCATTTGGGACCGCGATTCTCAAACCACCAGTGATGCGACCCATCAATCTGCACAAGTTCGCCAAAGCAGTCGCGCCGGCCGCGCGGCTGGAAAACCCGCTTCTTGCGTTCGCGGCGCGACACCCAGATGCCGGCTTCCATCATCCAATGACGCAGCGTCTCCTTGCTGACCGCAATCCGGTGGCGCTCGAGCAGCTTCTCGGTGGCCAGGGTCGGTCCGAAATCCACGTAATGCTCACGCACCAAGTCGAGCACCAGGTTGCGGAAGTCCTCGCTGTGACGCCGGTTGCTCGCACGGCCGCGTTTCTTCGAGACAAGACCATCGGCGCCGGCCAGGTCATAGGCTTGCAACAGACGGTGGACCTGACTGCGGCTGAGACCGAGCAACCCAGCCGCCTCGACGACAGTCAGCCTCCGGCCCGAATCTGCTGGATTAGTTCAAGACGATGCAATTCCTTCTGAGACATAACAATCAAACAAGACATGACGACTCCGAACACAGATGGCCTCGACCACGATGCACGTCGCTTATCTTGCTTCCCAATGCTGACGTTCGACCAGCATCCCAAGAGGCGACGATTGTCGCGTCTCTAACTAGCCTATATGTCGCATTTCTAAAATGCCGTGTGAGTTCATGCTGAACCGCGACCTGCGGGCTTCGAGAGGCTAACCGGTGCGTCGGCCTTGCGCGAGGAGTTTCTGGCGGAAGACTTCGGCGGGTGTTTTGTAGCCGAGGCATTTGCGTGGTGTGGCGTTCAGGTGATTGCAGATCTTGGTGAGATCGCGGTCGCTGAGGGACAGAGGATCCACCTCTCTCGAAAGCCATTTCCTGGCCCGTCTGTTGGTGTTTTCGACGGTTCCCTTCTGCCACGGGGATTGTGGATCGCAGAACCATGTCTGTGCGCCAATACTCGCCTGCAGGTAGGGCCAATCGGTGAATTCGGTGCCACGGTCGAAGGTGATCGAACGACGGGCGAGGTGAGGGAGGGACTGGAGAACCTGGATCAGGCCATCCATCACCGGCCGTGATTGCCGGTCATTGTTGCGCAGGAAGACGGCGAAGCGACTGACCCGTTCGACCAGTGACGTCACATTGGCCTTTCCGAACTTCTTGCGAAACTGGATGAGATCGCACTCCCAATGCCCGAACTGTTTGCGCTCGGCGACGGCGGCTGGCCGGTAGAGAATGTTGACATCCGGAGTGAAACGTCGGCCATGGCGGCGCCTGGCATGCCGCGGCCGACGTCTGGCACGGTGCTCCGGCAGATGTCGCCATAGCTTGATCGCCTGTCCGTCTGAGGAATAGGCGAACTTGTAGATCGTCTCATGGCTGACGGAGATCGGGTGACGCTCAAGCTGCAATCGACCAGCGATCTGTTGCGGCGACCAGCCATGTATGATGCGCTCAATCACCGATTGGCGCAGATGCGAGAACCGGGCAAGTTTGCGCAGCTTGGCACGCCGTTCTCGCGCCATGTCATTGGCCATCACGCTGTAGTAGCCGTTGAGGTCCGGCATCTCACCATCTTCGAACGTATTGCGGCGCAGCTCACGGAAAATGGTCGAGCGGTGTCGATGCAGTTTCTCGGCGATGACGTCAACACTGATTCCAGTCGCACGCCAGCGCGCGATCTTGCGGCGTTCATCCAGATCAAGCTGGGAGTAGGTGCGTTTCATGTATCGTTCCTTGCAGGGGATAAACCGTTGTTATCTATTGCAAGTCGCACTTCATCCTTGAACCCACCCCGCTACAAAAGAAGATCACGTAATCTGAATTATGGAACTAGAGAAGGAAGCTCTCAACCCAACACACAGTTAAGGGTAGAAGAATTTGCGCTCGGTCGGCGTCTCAGGGCCGTGCGACTCCTCGCGTTGACGTCCGCCACTGCACATTCGGCGCAGTTCCGTGTGGCCAACCGAACTTCAGAACATCCCCGCGTGAGCATCCGCTACGAACTTTCGCAGCTCCTCGACAGGTGAATCTTCGGCCATCTTTTTTCCCTCGAGTTCTTTCGGCATTTTCCAGCCAGGATCGATGCCTTCCATGTTCGGCAACTCGTGGGCAATCCCCTTATGGCAATCGATGCAGGTGGCTTTTCCCGTCAGGAGGTATCGCGTGTGGATTTCAGCGGCCCGCTGGGTCTGCTTTTGCAAATCCATCGCCACCGAAGAGTGGCAGTTGCGGCATTCCAGACTGTCGTTGGCCTTCATGCGCGCCCATTCGTGCTGCGCCAGTTCAAGACGGTGCTCAAGAAATTTCGATCGCGTGTTGATCGTCCCGAACAGCTTGCCCCACACCTCCTTCGACGCCTGCATCTTGCGGGCGATCTTGTCCGTCCACTGGTGGGGCACGTGACAATCGGGACAGCTCGCGCGAACCCCTGAACGGTTCGAGAAGTGAATCGTGCGCGTCAACTCCTCGTAGACGTTCGCCTTCATCTCATGGCATCCCGTGCAGAACTTCTCGGTATTGGTCACTTCGAGGGCGGTGTTGAAAGCGCCCCAGAACATGACGCCGCCGATGAAGCCACCAAGGGTCAGAAACCCCAGCCCAAGCGTCACGGCAGGCGTGATCATGATACCCCATGCCCACAGCACGACTTTCCGTATCCAAGCGATCATGGCCTCACTCGCTTCCCGCTGGCTTGAACCCAAGTTCGCTCATGTCTTTGAAGGTGCTCGGAACCAGCGACTGGACGTCTGCCTGGGGGACATGGCACGCCGTACAGAAGTACCGCCTCGGGGAAACGTCTGCGATCATCTGCCCCTCGCGCGTCATGTAATGCGTCACGCTGATCATCGGTGCACCCGAGTCTTGTGTGAATTCGCGCTTGTGACAGGTCAGGCATCGGTTGGCGTTGACCGACAGTTCGTAACCCTCGATCGAATGGGGAATGATCGGAGGCTGGTCCGGATAAGCGCGCATCTTCCGTTTATCGTCGATCACCCATTTCGGGAGGACGGCCGTCGCTCCCGATTCCATGGCATGGGTCTGGCCTTCGAGCTGCGGGACGTTCTGCGTCGCCACCTGGGCGATCGCCGCGGTCGCGATGAACACGAAAAGGCCGCCCACGATTGCAGTCCATTCGGGGCGCATCAGACGACGACCGGTAGAATCTTGACCGCGCATTTTTTGAAATCCGTCTGTTTGGAGATGGGATCAGTTGCGTCGAGGGTTACCTTGTTGATTAGCTGGCTGGCGTCGAACCAGGGAATGAAGATCACGCCCGATGGCATCCGGTTTCGACCTCGGATGTCTATGCGGGTGCGTATCTCGCCTCGGCGCGAAACGATACGGACCTCCGCACCCTGGTTGATGCCACGCTTTCGGGCGTCGTCAGCATTCATAAAACAGCGTGCGCCGGGGAACGCCTTGTAGAGCTCCGGAACCCGCATCGTCATCGATCCCGAATGCCAGTGCTCGAGAACCCGCCCCGTCACGAGCCAGAAATCGAACTCTTCATCGGGCGATTCCGCAGGTGGTTCGTAGGGCACAGCCAGAATGACCGCCTTGCCATCCTTTTGTCCGTAAAAGTTCACGCCTTCGCCCGGCTTGACGTAGGGATCGTATCCCTCCCGGTACCGCCACTTCGTCTCTTGCCCGTTCACAACGGGCCAACGCAGTCCGCGAACTTCGTGGTAGACGTCATAGGGTGCGAGATCGTGACCGTGTCCCCGGCCGAAAGCAGCGTATTCCTCGAAGAGGCCCTTCTGGACGTAGAACCCGAAGTCCTTGGACTCGTTGTTGTCGTACTCGCCGTTGATCTCGGTGAGCGGGTAGCGATCGACCTCACCATTGCGGAACAGCACGTCGAAAAGCGACTTCCCCCGATGGGTCGGGTTGGCGTCGAGCAGCTCCGGCGGCCAGACGTCTTCCGTCACGAACCGCTTTGAGAACTCCATCATCTGCCAGAGATCGGATCGCGCCTCTCCGGAAGCCTGCACCAGCTGGTGCCAGACATGCGTCCTTCGCTCGGCGTTGCCATACGCGCCTTCCTTCTCCACCCACATCGCGGCGGGCAGAATGAGGTCGGCGCTCATCGCCGTGATGGTCGGGTAGGCATCGGAGACGACGATGAAGTTGTCAGGATTTCGATAGCCCTGATATGTCTCGTTGCTGTTGTTCGGCGCGGCCTGAACGTTGTTGTTGCATTGGACCCAGTAAAAATTGAGTTTGCCATCCTTCAACATCCGATCTTGCTGAACGGCATGATATCCCGGCTTCTCGGGGATGATGCCGTGCGGGATGCGCCAGATTTCTTCCGCATGCTTGCGATGTTCCGGATTGGTGACAACCATGTCAGCAGGCAGCCGATGCGCAAAGGTGCCCACCTCGCGCGCCGTGCCGCATGCGGAAGGTTGTCCGGTTAGCGAAAACGGGCTGTTGCCTGGTTCGGAAATTTTTCCGGTGAGCAGATGTATGTTATAGACCATCTGGTTCGCCCAGACGCCGCGGACATGCTGGTTGAACCCCATCGTCCAGAGCGACATGACCTTCGTTTTTGGATCGGCATAAAGCTCCGCCAGCTGTTCCAGAAACTCCGGCTCGACCCCCGTCATCTCCGCCGTTTTCTTCAGCGTATATTCGGAGACGAACTCCTTGAAGGCATCGAAGTCCATCGGTTCGGTCTTGCCGGGATCGGCCGAGTTTGCGGCATTCACTTCTTTCGGATCATCGGGCCTCAGCCCGTATCCAATATCGGTCACGCCGCGGGCGAACTTGGTATGCTTTTCAACGAACGCAGTGTTCACGCGCCCCGTCTGGATAATGTGGTTCGCGATGTAGTTCAGGATAACGAGATCGGTGCCCGGCTTGAAGATGATCGGGATATCGGCCAGATCCATGCTTCGGTGCGTGAACGTGGAGAGTACCGCAACCCGGACATGATCGTGGCCGAGACGGCGATCGGCGACGCGTGTCCACAGGATCGGATGCATCTCCGCCATGTTGGAGCCCCAAAGCACGAACGCGTCTGCGTTCTCGAAGTCGTCGTAGCACCCCATCGGCTCGTCCATGCCAAAGGTACGCATGAATGCAACCGCGGCCGATGCCATGCAGTGGCGCGCATTGGGATCGAGGTTGTTCGAACGGAACCCGGCCCGCATCAGCTTCGTCGCTGCATAGCCTTCGAATATGGTCCATTGGCCGGAGCCGAACATGCCGACCGCTGTCGGACCTTTCTCCTTCAGCACGCGCTTCGCCTGCTGCGCCATCACGTCGAAAGCTTCGTCCCATCCGACTGGTTCGAATTCGCCGTCCTTGGCGTAGACTCCGTCGCGCTTGCGAAGGAGCGGGGTCTTCAACCTGTCCTCGCCGTACATGATCTTCGAGAGGAAGTACCCCTTGATGCAGTTGAGGCCGCGGTTGACCTCAGCCTGCATGTCACCGTGCGTGGCGACGACCTGCCCTTCCTTCACGCCGACCATAACCCCGCACCCGGTGCCACAGAAGCGACAGGGAGCCTTCGACCATTTGATCTGGAGCGCGCCTACCCCGCCGGGAACTGGCTGGGCTGCGGCGGGCAGTGAAATTCCGGCCGTCGCCGCGGCGATGCCTGCAGCATGGGCTTTTAGAACCTGGCGTCGGGTCAGTGCTTCGGTCATCTGTCTGCGCTCTCCGTTTCGACATGTTCGAAAACCATGTTTGCCGCGATGACACCGTCAAAAAGGGATATCCTCGACAGGCAGTCGCCCATCATCCCGGTGCTGGTCCCCTCGATGACAAGTACTATCTTTCCGCGCTCGCAGCCGTGGACTTCGACGTTTTCCATCCGGTCAAGCTCTTCCAGGACTTTGTCGGTGGCCGCGGGCATGGTGGCGACGACCGCGCTCGAGATGTGGTAGTAGGTGGACCGGAGTTCAGGCATCGGCAGCCTCCAATTGTCGAATTTTCACCGTTATCGCGCTGACAGGACAAACTCTAACGCAGGCCCCGCAACCGATGCAGGCGTGTTCGTCGAGGTAAGGTATGAAAGGCCCGCCCAGGCGCGGCTTGAACCGGATCGCGTTCTCGGGACAGCTCTCGCCGCACGACTGGCAGGCGATGTCGCGCTTTGCCAGACAGGCATCGGTTATCGATGCGAAATGGTCGAAGCGGAGGGCTCCCTCAGGTTCGAAGACGGGTTCAGGGCATGCCAGTCTGCACTCGCCGCAGAAGGTGCATTCGGCCGACGTGAAATCAAGCGAGGGTCGTCCATCGACGAGTTTTATCACTCCGGTGGGACAGCGTTCGACGCAGAGGCCGCACCCGGTGCAGGACTGGAAATTCGAAGAAATTGTGCCCGGAGGCCGAATTAGATCGGATCTTTTGGCGGTAGTGCCAAGGAGAAATGAACGTCGTGTGGAAGTTCCCTCGCGCATGACTCTAATGCCCCAAGGGGCCGGGAGGGCCGAAGACGATCTGCCACATCCAGACGGCAAACCCATAAGAGCCCACAACGCCCACAGCGATGATTGGCCAGATACCGAACGCAAGGACAAAGAATGTCAGCAGTTCGCTGCGCCTCCGGCGATGCGCCATCCCATTCGCCGAGTTCGCATTCACCGGATCGGACATGACGCGCTCCCACTCAATCTGCAGTGCATTCTAACGACGCAATAGATTAAATAAAGTGCAAAACAATACTTTTTATCGGGTGGTGGCCTATCCCGTGGAACAGGGTGTTACCTGCGACGAAAGGCCACTTTGCTGAAATCTTTTGCACGTCAGTTGCGTTTCTTACCTGTTCAACCAGCGAGTTAGTGAAAGCGCATACTGAATGATTGACTCTGGTTGGTTTGCATGGAAAGTAAATGCGGCATAGGTTGGCAGGTAAGTTGGAAGTTGGGACTGGCAGCGGTGTGGCAAGCGATTTACGTGGTTGAATTCCACAAAACTCTGTTTCGCTTTTTAACCAAGCCGTAATAGTTAGACTGACCCGCTCGTGCTGCCACCCCATTGCGAAAATGAGGGTGTGGGATGGTGCGTTAATCACGTTACCTGGGATTACATATTTTTCCCCTGCTTTTGCCTGCGACAGCCCCGACAAGGCAATAGCTCCGGTTGACCCGGTATCGCCCTTCTTCCTTTTCCAGGACATGTCGATCAGTTATTGGCATGAGTTCAATGCCGCCGAGCCCGGCATTGGCACCGGCATTCAGAAGGACATCATCAGCCTTACGCATTTCGACGCGTGGATACACTGGCCTTCCTAGGAGGCCGTCCACGATTTCGTTTGGAAGGGGTGGACGTTCAGGCTTTGATTTGATTCACTCCATTCATGAGCAAGAGTTTTCTCCCTTGGAATGTTGAGAAGGTATCGCTGTTTCCAGCGTCAGTTCTCGATTACGTGCCGCTGTCGCACCCCGCACACTTTGTTCGGGATCTGGTGCGCGATGAGCTGAACCTCGATGGGATTTATGTCTCTTATGAAGATGCGCGCGGAGCGCCGGCGTTTCATCCGGCCATGATGACGGGGCATTGTTGTTGTACGCTTACACGCAGGGCATTTATTCCTCACGGCGGATCTCGCGCGCTTGCGAAGATAGGCTCGATTTCCATGCAGTTACCGCGAGTTCGAAGCCTGATTTCCGGACGATTTCGGAGTTTCGCAAGCGTCACCTCAAAGCCCTGTCAGGCTTGTTCGTGCAGGTGCTGAAGCTGTGTGCGCAGGCGGGCCTGGTCAAACTGGGACACGTGGCGTTGGATGGAACAAAGATCAAAGCCAACGCCTCGAAGCATAAGGCGATGAGCTATGCTCGAATGCAGAAGGCAGAGATTGCCTTGGCCGCTGAAGTTGCCGGTTGGCTGAAGGCGGCCGAGCGGTGACGAGATGCCGGACTGGGTTGCCGACAAACAGAAGCGGTTGGCCAAGATCAAAGAGGCCAAGGCAGCGCTTGAGGCAGAAGCCAAGGCGCAGGCAGATGCCAAAGCAAAAGATAACGATGATGGTTCAGGCAACGGGCCGCGGCCCGGCCGCAAGCCGAAGCATCCTCCCGGTGAGCCCACGCCAAAAGCACAGCGCAATTTCACCGACCCCGACAGCCGGATTATGCCTGGTAGAGACGGGTTCATTCAGGCCTATAACGGGCAAGCGGCTGTGGACGCGACCGCACAGATAATCGTTGCACATTCGTTGTCGAATTCGCCCGCAGATGCGCCTTGCCTGGTTCCGCTTAAAGATGCGATCACGCTGAATATGGGGAAGTCACCCAAGGAGATTTCGGCGGACGCTGGCTATTGTTCGGAAGCAAACCTCGCCGCCCTCGAAGAACGTAAGATTTCCGCTTACATCGCAACCGGTCAGGCAAAGCGGCCGGCGATTGGAGGCAAGGTGGGCGGCCCGCTCACCCAGGCAATGCGTCGCAAGCTAAAGCTCGGCGGCCACCGAAGTCGCTATCGTCTTCGCAAGCAATTGCCCGAGCCGGTTTTCGGCCAGATCAAACAGGCGCGCGGCTTCCGGCAGTTTCTCCTGCGCGGTCTTGATAAGGTGCGAGACGAGTGGAGCCTCATTTGCATCGCCCACAATCTCACCAAGTTATGGGCGGCTGGGTAAGAAGCCCTCTCAAAAAGTGCGCTAACGGCGATGCAAGCGCGCTTGATGCTGCATCCGACTGCCTTCAATTGCCGCAACACAACAAACCTTTTCGCCAATGCTCATGCCGACAAAGGATCCGCGGACACAAAATCAATTCGTGGACGCGTTCCTAGGTTGCTCGGATAGGCCGCGCCGATCGTCACGAGCCATGGCTGACTTGTCACTTCGTAGGCCTCTTGGCCTGCCGCTTCGATGCAGAGCGCTGTCGTCGTTCGCGCCAGCGTTGAAAGCGCAGTATCGAAATCAGTTCCGTTTTCCATCTATAGGAGGTATATGTATGGTTGTGGTCGGTTCGGGCCATAGTTTTGTGGCTGAGGATCCTAACATCTTTAACCGGATTTTAGGGATATCCCCCAGGAAACGCGCCCAACGAGCTCTCGACCGTCTTGCATCTGGATATTTTTCTGACGCTATCTCTTCCGGCCATCACGACGGCAGAGCAATTCAAAAGGGGATATCAATGAAAACCTTCCTGACTTTCATCGCTGCGACAGCGCTCGCGCTTTCATCAGCAATGACAGCCTACGCACAAACTCCCGTTCCCACGGCAAACGACGCTCTTGTCAAATATGGAGAGGTCGAGGGCTGGACCGTGTACGCAAACCAGACCCGCGGTGATTGCTTGATCGTGCGTGATTTTGGTCTGGGCTCGGTGCAGATGGGTGTCACCGTAAATGAGGAGGTAGGATACCTTGGTGTATTCACCAAGGCTGATCTCGGCCTTCAGAACGCGGCCAAGTCGGAAGTCTTCGTTTCGATCGATGGCCACCTCTATGCTGGGATCGCCACCGCTACCCACGGAGAACTCAAGGGCGGATATTCTGGCGGCTACATCCTGTCGGACGACCCGAATTTCAAACGCGACCTGGCTAAGAAATATGAAATGCTCGTGTTTCCTGAAACCAAAGGAGCGTTTGCGGTCGACTTAAAAGGGACATACAAGGCAATGGCGTTGGGGGCCAAGTGCCTCAAGCATTGACCGCGTGTGAGCGTCGCCGAAAAGTAACCCACCGCGCCGCTCAGCCTGACCCAAGATTCAGCTAATCGGCGAGCGGCTGCCGCTGGCCTGGTGCCGGATGAAATGATCGAGGCAGTCTGGATTCTGGGTCGGAAAGGCCGCGAAGTGGCGCCGTGATGAAATCTGCGACAAGGGCATCCGCATTGTGAAGTCTTTTTTCAGCTTAGAGGCTGCCTCAAAAAGAGGTGGGTGATTTCAGTAGGTTATGATTCCTTCGGATTTGCAAAGATTCGATGGAGTTCACGATGGCCTGGACCAAAATC
>NZ_LMEY01000014.1 GCF_001426665.1 Rhizobium sp. Root1334
TATCTGGGACAGAACTTGTAAAACAACCACCGCTGGATTCGAGCTTACGCGCCATCGTAGCGGCCGATCATACGACGCAACTGCGTGTTCTGCTCAAGCAGTTTCGCAGACAGTTTCAATCGAAGACTTTTGATTTCAAGGTCTAGCTCAATAGCTTCGTCARTGGCCGTTTTCTTCGTCGCCACAGGCTGGGCTARSGCTGTCTTGAAAACCACCCGCTTGCCAAGGTTTTCGCGCGCTTGAACCGCTTTCGCCCGTCGCCCGTTTGATTTGTTGGGAACGGTGTCTGTCCCACCGATCCCACCGATAGTCTTCACGGCCGTCACTGGTGCGGGCTGGTCAGGTCCTTCCGGTGCAACGCTATCTGCCGGCTGCGAAGGCACGGGATCGGTTTGCGCCGCCGGTAGGGATTGCTGGGCGTCTGCCCCGATGGAAGCGGGCTGCCGATCTGTTTTGTTCCCGTCAGCGATAGATTGAGGGCGCCCTCCCAATTCCCTTTGCCGTGCGTTGAGCTGCTCGAATAAATCAACCTGCGGGTCAGATGTAGGCGCGGCCTCATCGACCGATGCAACGGTAACATCTGACTTGCGGCGTGATGCAAAGTCTTTGAATAGTTGCCAGGGTGATCTCATCGTAGTCTCCCGACTCGTTTCCTGGCCGATTGTACAGAGCGGGAGACCGGGCTTGCAATGCAAGCCCGGTTTTTAGTCGCCAAGCGGCTTTAGATCGGCGGCTGTTGGCGATCGTCTACGATCAAGCTATCCCGAGCTTTTTACGGAGTTCAGCGTTTTCGGCGCGGAGTTTTTCGGAAAGCTCCTTTCGAAGCTTCTGGTTTTCTTCTTCGAGCTTGAGAAGCTCGGCAAAACCGTCCGTATCAACCGGCGCTGCCTCGGCTTTCGGCGCGCGCTTTGCGGGCTGAGCCTTCGCAACTGTGGCCTTCTTTGCCCGAGCTGGCGCCATTGCGGCCGGCTCTGCTGCAACAGACGCGCTCACCGCCACTGCTTTCTTTGCGGGACCGCGGGTCTTCTTTATCGGCGCGCTTACCGAAGTGTCAGCCACAGCTTCCGCAGCGGCTTTTGGCTTCCGCGGTGCGCGCGTCTTCTTTTCTTTTGCCTTCGAAGCCGCCTCAGCGGACGCAGTGTCGACTGCAGGAGGTAAATTCGTATCATCAGCCATTGGTGGGTCCTTGCGTAGGGAAAATCGTTCACGATCGTTTTAAGTCGCTGTCAATATGCACAGAATATTATTTCGAGTTTATTGACGAGAAATTTCAGAGCGTTTTCGCCCTGCGTGGAGGCTTCTTGGTATCCGTCATCTCACGAACACTTTTTCCCAGACACGGTTGCCTATAGCAGCAACTGATCAGCGGGTGGGCTTGCAATCGAAATCGGGCATYCAAGTACCCCTGCCGGTCCTATTGTCAGTCGCACATCAGATCACCTTCGGTACTGCCACGATCCGGATCGGGTTGTTATTGAATTATTGGTGAAACACTCATTGGRATCCATTAATTCTCGATAAATCGACGCGGGGGTCAGCGCTCGCTGGGTGGTCCCCGTGGCTGGTCACATCTTTCGCGGGGGTGGCCAGCGTAGACGGGGCACCATCGTGGTTCTCAGACTTTANTCGACGCGGGGGTCAGCGCTCGCTGGGTGGTCCCCGTGGCTGGTCACATCTTTCGCGGGGGTGGCCAGCGTAGACGGGGCACCATCGTGGTTCTCAGACTTTATGTTAGCAGCGCCGGTCTCCGGCTTCCCGGGCTCCGGCTCAAGAAACACGGACCTACCCTCGAAATACCCCGTCTGCCAAGCATAGACGGCATCATCAAACGCCTCCGGTGGCTCAGATCCATACCATTTCGTGACGATGCGATAGACCTTCGCGAACAGACCGGTCCCCACACGTATATTTTCGCAGGCGTCAACGAGGTCGACCTTTAGCTCGGAGGCTTCGTTCACACCGATCCCGGCGGGGTATTGCGTAACTCCAACTCTGACGACCGCGTGGCCAACATATGTTGACACGATCGCCATCACCTCCTCGCTCGTCCTTGCAACGGGCACAAGAACGAGCCGATCGCCGGATTTCACGGTAACTGATAGGGGATTCGCGGAACCGGCCTCGGCAATGAACCGTTCGATGATGGCGGGCTTCAGGGCTGGATCCGCGCATTTGGTGATCAAGGCAGGATCAAACATAGATGTTCCAAAGGCTCACGTGTTGAGGGATACGATGATGGGGGTGTTGAACAGAGTTGCCCAGGCGAGTGCACTCGTGCGCTGGATCTGGACGATTGAGGTTCCAGCCGTCCACCAGCCGTTCCCGCTTGCAACGATTACATGAGGCTTATGAAGCATCGACTGCAGGATCGGTCACGTGAGCAGCTGCTCGTAGCAAATCAGAGTGGCAACGCGAGCGCCGGCCACGGCGACGATCGGATTGGCGAAGAAGTTGGCCCGGGCGCCGCCACTTCTTCCCAACCAGGACAGCCATGGTTGCCACATGGACACGGGTACCGGCATGCGCTGGCGATACCCTGGCGATCCACCATCCCTGTTCACTGCGACCATGACGTTGTCGTAACCGGCAGGATCAACCACCGAAGCGCCGGCGAACACCGTAACGCCTCTTCCCTCCAGAGCTGTTCGCCAATATCGTTCCATCGTCGGGGTCCAGAAGCCAAGCGCACTTTCGGGAAGGACCACCACTCGAGCTCCAAGTGCCGCTTCCGCTCGCACTGCCCTGATAAGTAACTGTTGCTGCTCAAGATCAAAACCGCGACCCATTGATTGGCCAAGAAGCGTGTGGACACCCACCCAGCCTTTCGGCGAGGAAGGAGGCACCCAGCTTGCGGCAGACCAGACCCAAAGGCCTCCGAACACTACGACCACGATCGGCCATTGTCTTGTCGTTAGGGCGAGCATGCCGGTCGCGGTCGCAAAAAGACCGATCCAGCTCCAGCCGGGAAACAACACGCCAGCGGCCGTCAATGGGTGCGCCCATCCGACGATGCCGAACGGAGGGAGGATCATCAGGACCGAAGCGATTGCATATGACCTAGATCGATTGGTGGATATCTTCTGGGCCTCCGATCCTCCATGTACACGCAGTCGGCGTCCGCGCGACCCTGATTGGCCCTGTTTAACCTGGGTGAAGATTGAATTGCCGAGTAGCTGAATCTGCGCTTCGAGGGAGGGCGGAGTTGCGGATGGAGGAAGTGGCGCAATGCATTTGTAAAGGGCATTGATGATCTTGGAGAGCGACGCGTCCAACTGCTTCTTCGTCAGATCGGGATGAAGATCATGGGTGTGGGCAAAGCCGATATCGGAAACAATGGGCTTTCATACAACATCCGTATGGCTTTCTGGGCGATCGCGCCGCGCAAGTTAAGCCGTTACTCCGCCACCTTAAATTTTGTCTTCCCCATGGCGGCGCGGCATCGTGTTTGAAGGGCAAGGCGGCGACAAACCTGGCTAGTGATCTGGCCGCTCGCCTACGCCAGTTCGATTAGTCATCCAGACACCAATGCCAAACTCGTTGTCATCGATATCCGCCGCTTCAAAGAACTTGATGATTTTTAGACGAAGAAGAAATCCGACGATTTCAGCTCGGTGAGGGTTGTGTCTTCGAATATCAGGACGGCATTTCTAAAATCGATACGAACGTCTTCACCGCCGTTGATTGCTGTTGCAAACGTCATCATGTCGGAAAAGTTTGAGACGCCAAGGAACTTGGAAAGCTCGACCTTGTCGGTACCGGCGCGGAAATCTTCGATTTCGGTGATACCCGCCGAGAATACAAAAGTGTCGGCGCCGCTGCCGCCTTCCAGTTCGTTGCGACCCGAACCACCGTCAAGCCGGTCATGTCCGGCGCCGCCTTCGAGGTCGTCATTGCCGCTGCCGCCGTAAAGCGCGTCGTTACCGGCGCCGCCGTCCAGTTCGTCGTGGCCGCCGTGGCCGTAAATCGTGTCGTTGCCACCGCCGCCATCGAGCGTGTCGTTGCCAGCCGTGCCGATGAGCTTTTCGTCTCCTGGGGTCGGAAGCGGTTCAGAACCTGCCTTGAAGCCGAAATGCTCGGCTTTCAGAGATTTGATATCAACATCTTCGAGCGTGAGTGTCTTGCCATTGCCGAAAGTAAAAAGAACATCCTCGCCGTCATCGACGATTTTTGCCTTGCTCAGCAGCTCCGAGAAGGAGCCTATGCCGAGAGATTTGTCGAGGCTGATCGTGTCGTCGCGCAGGTTAAAATCACTGATTTCATCGCGGCCGGAGCTATAGACGAAGACATCCTTGCCGCCGCCACCTTCCATCTCATCGTTGCCGGAACCACCGATCAGCGTGTCGTTGCCCCTTCCGCCCTCCAGATCGTCGTGGCCGCTGCCGCCATCGATGTGGTCGTTGCCATCGCCGCCCTCGATTTCGTCATTGCCGCCACGGCCGTAGAGCTTGTCATTGCCGGCAAAACCGTAGATGTCGTCGGCAGAACTCGTGCCCTTCAAATGGTCACCGGCCTTGGTACCCTTCAATCGTGCCATGTGCGTTACTCCTTCTCCATTGTGAAGACGGGCATTGTGTATCTGGCCCGCCAATGGTGAACACCTTGATCGAGCGGGCCTTTCAGCAATCTGACAGCGATCGTCAGCCAATTGTCAGATTGGCGGATGTATGAAAAATCATGTTCACGGAAAAGCGCTCTCACAGCCTGATTATCTGTCTTCTGGCCGCAGTCTTCACCTTGCTGCCATTCAGCGCATCGAGCGATACAGTTCAGGACTTCGAGGACGGAGACGATGTACGTGAACAGTATGAGGCGCGTGAAGCGCTCAGGCAGGGCAAGATCCGCCCGCTCGAAGAGATTGTTGCAGCCGTGCGGGAAAAGTTCGCCGGTGATATCATCGAAATCGAATTTGAAGTTGAAGATGGCCGGTATATCTACGAGATCGAGATCATCCAGCCTTCGGGGCAGATTGTCGAAGTCGAAGTGGATGCCTTGACCAAGAACATTATCGGGAGCGAGGAAGATTAGTGCGTTTGCTGGTCGTTGAGGATGACGCCAGGATTGCGGAGGACATTCGTTCGGTCCTCTCTTCGTCGGGCTATGCCGTGGAACTCGTCCATGACGGCGAAAGTGCCTGGTTCAAGGGCGACACCGAAGATTACAGCCTCGTCGTGCTCGACCTCGGCCTGCCGCGCATGGATGGTGTCACCGTTCTCAAGCAATGGCGCAGCAACGGCCGCCATATGCCGGTGCTTGTCCTGACTGCACGCGGCAGCTGGGCGGAGCGTGTCGAAGGCATCGATGCCGGTGCGGACGACTATCTTCCCAAGCCATTTCAATTCGAAGAGCTCTTGGCACGGGTAAGGGCGCTTATCCGTCGCTCCGTCGGTCACGGCGCGGCGATCATAGAAGTTGGCCCTGTCACCATCGATACGCGCAGCATGCGCGTGAGCCTGGGCGGTATGCCACTGTCGCTGACGGCCTTCGAATATCGCCTGGTCAGCTATCTTGCACATCATCGCGACCGCGTGGTGCCGGCGAGTGAATTGCTGGACCATGTCTATGGCGACGACTTTTCACGCGAGGCAAATGCACTCGAGGCTTTGATTGCCCGTCTTCGAAAGAAACTTGGCCCTGCCACCATCGCCACTCGCCGGGGCTTCGGTTATCTGATCGGTGAAGAAAACGCATGACCCGGCGCTCGCTACGTTTGCGGTTGGCGCTGGCGGGCGCTGCTTCAGCCGGCCTTGCACTCCTGCTTGCATTCTTCAGCCTGTCGCTGTTGTTCGAGCGTCATGTCGAAAGGCGTGTTGCCAACGAGCTTGCCGTTCATCTCGATCAGGTGATTGCAGGTCTGTGGCAGGACGCCGCCGGCCGGATTGATGTCGTTCGCCGGCCCGCTGACCCGCGATTTGATAAACCTCTATCCGGCCTCTATTGGCAAATCGAAGTGCAAGGCGGGCAGCGATTTTCCCGATCCCTTTGGGATACGGCTCTGACAATTCCACCGCAGCCTGATGCGGCCGTGCGGCAGACTGGCGTTAAGGGGCCTGGTAATGCCGACCTTATCGCCCTGTCGCGTAGTGTTGTAACGAATGCGCAGCTCGGCAGTGTTCCGGTTTTGGCAACGGTCGCTGTCGATCGTTCGATCGTCGGCCAGGCCACGTCCGATTTTCGCGAAGATTTGCTTCCTTACCTGGCCCTTCTGGCCCTTCTGCTTTTCGCCGCCAGCCTGGCCCAGATTATCGTCGGGACGAAGCCTCTCGATGAACTGCGCCGACGCATCGCTTTGATCAGGAACGGAAGTGCTGACAGGCTGGGAAACGGCTTCCCCGACGAAGTGCAGCCGTTGACAGCGGAAGTCGACGGGCTGCTGCAGTATCGCGAGGAGCAATTGCTGCGCGCCCGGGAGCGGGCAGCAGAACTTGCTCATGGCTTTAAGACACCTCTTCAAGTTCTTGCGGGCGATGTGGAGCGGCTCAAGGCGGCGGGGCAAATGGATATGGCGCGAGACATCGACGCTGTAATCAAGTCCATGCGACGGCTGGTTGACCATGAAATGGCGCGGGCGAGAATCGCCGATAGCAGCCATCACGCCAGCTCCAATCTGGCCAAGGTAATCGCCAGTGTCATCGCCGTTGTCCAGCGTGCGCCCGCCGGCCAGAACATCGAGTGGATCGTCGTTGTTCCCGTAAATCTGAAGGTGCGGATCGATCCTGACGATCTGGCTGAACTCATCGGCAATCTCTGCGAAAACGCGGCCCGCTATGGCAGAGAAGAAGTCTCCATCCATGCGAAGCCCAACGGGGCGATGGTGGAGATTGACATTCGCGACGATGGTCCCGGAATTCCGGAAACGCTTCTGCCTTACGTGCTTCGGCGCGGCGGCCGTCTGGATACGACAAGCGGGGGAGCTGGCCTCGGACTTTCAATCAGCGAAAGCATCGTTCAGGCCGCAGGCGGCACGATCACTCTTGAGAACGCGGGACCGGGGCTCAGGGCTTCCATCCGATTGCCCGGGATAGCGTAGTGGTGGTTTAGTTCAATGCGGAATTTTGGGCTCCGCCGAGTGAGCGGATAGCGTCCATCAATCTAGCTTGAAAAGATTGAACGCGTGTGCAATATGAACACGTGTTCAACGCGCTATCTACGGTTAGAGTCCATGGAATCAAAGTCCTACCCAGACACATTGGAAGCTCGTGCCGACCTTTGCCGCGACGTCATTCGCTCTGCCGGAGAGCTGGTATTGAACGGGTTTCACGGCGAGGCAACGCGCAACTATTCGATGAAGGGCCCCCAGGATTTCCTGACGGTCACGGATGCTGCTTCCGAAGCGCATATTCGAGATGCGCTTTCAGCGCATTTTCCGAATGACAGCTTTTTCGGGGAAGAGGGTGGTGGCGATATTGCCGAGCGGGTCTGGGTCGTCGATCCGGTCGATGGAACAGCCAATTTTGCCCGTGGCATCCCGCATTTTTGTATTTCCATCGCCTATGTCGAAAATGGCCGCACCGAAATCGGAGCCATCTACAATCCTGCCCTCGATGAACTCCATTTCGCCCGCCGCGGCGAAGGCGCAACGCGCAATGGGCTGCCGATCAAGGTCGCTGAGACAAAGCGCTTCGATGCGGCCTCCATCGAAATGGGATGGTCGACCCGCGTGCCGAACGCCACCTATCTCGATGTCGTCAAGAATCTGCTCGATATGGGCACCAATGTCCGCCGCGCGGGGTCTGGCGCTTTGGCGCTCGCTTATGTCGCCGATGGCCGCTCGGATGGTTATATCGAGTTGCACATGAATTCCTGGGATTGCCTCGCAGGCCTGCTACTTGTCAGCGAAGCTGGTGGGGACGTCTGCCCGTTCCTCGATATCGGCAGCTTGAAGGATGGCGGGCCGGTGCTCGCCGCCGCCGCGGGCGTCGCGCGGGGTGTCAGCAAGGCTTCGAATATTCCGCTCGCCGCATCGCAAGTGCAGGACTTGCAGTTGGCAACGTCGGCCTGGTTTCTGAAGACGAGCCTGTGAAGGGCGCGCCGCGTGCGTGCGAAGGAGTAGACATGGATGGACCCGTTTATAGCCGGCCTGCAATCAGCCTGATTGGCGAAGGCCTTGGCCCCCATGGCGCAGCGCTTTACATCGGTGGCAGCGATGGTGCACGCGATCTTGGGCTTCTGCGCCAGCACGGTATTACCACGGTGGTCAATTGCGCGGTCAATCTCGATATCAATTTTGTGCCGGGGGCAGGGGAAGAGGGCGATCTGCGGGCAAGCGGCTACGGCGACATTCGGTATTACAAGCTCGGCCTGATCGATGGAGAAGGCAGCCCGGACACGATGATGCTTGGCGCCTATTATATTCTCGATGGCGCGCTGCGGCAGACGATGCCGAAGCGGGAAACCTATCCCTTTCCGGACGGCGGCAACGTGCTGGTCAACTGCCGGAGCGGTCGCAGCCGGTCCGTCTCGCTGGTGGCGCTTTTTCTGCACAAGCAGCAGCCGCATCTATACCCCACTTTGGACGATGCAGTCGCCGTGATCCGCGAAAAGCGGGAATTGCGGCCGGATGAATGGTTCGAAACGCCAAAACCGATGCTCTATGCCGCCGCCCGTCGCGCTTCTGAATGGATTGACATCATCGAAGGCAGGAAGCAGCTGTAATCATGCTGACACGCAATCTCCCGTCAGTCGCTGTCATCGCCGACGCTCATTTCCATGACACGGCCGCCGATTTCGGCTTTCCCGGCATCGAGATCGATGGCCAGCGCATAACCATGCGCAGTTGGTCGGACACCCGCCAGTCTACCCGCGTCTTCAACGAAAGTGCCGATGCGCTGCATGCGGCGCTCGACGAGGTGCAACGCCGGGGTATCCGCCATGTCGTGCTGCTCGGCGACTATACCGACGATGGGCAGCGGGCCACCACCGGAATGCTGAAAAGCATCCTGCAGCGCCACAGCGATAAGTATGGCACCGGCTTCTACGCGCTGCCTGGCAACCACGATATCTTCGGCCCGCGCGGTCGGCACCATATCAAGGAATTCCTGGCGGAGGACGGTAGCGGCCTTTCCGTTTCCAGCGATGCCCGCCTTGCTGGTGAGCGTGTCGTTATCAACGGTGGCATGTATTGCGAAGGCTATCCCGCGGGCCTTAGCCCCATGGCCGCCTTCGGTTATTTTCGTCGCCCGGATTATGTGCACTGGGAAACACCTTTTGGCGGATCTTCTGCGCCGGAAGATCGTCTCTACGTTGTTCGCTCGCCGGATGGCAGGAATGTCTACCAGTTGATGGACGCTTCGTATCTCGTCGAGCCTGAAGCCGGGCTCTGGTTGCTGATGATCGACGCCAACATCTTCGAGCCACTCGACGGCCTTTTCGAAACGGGAGATGAGGCTGCCTTCACCGACAGTACGTCGGGCGGCTGGAATGCTCTTTTGCGCAGCAAGCCCTTCATCATCGACTGGATTGCCGATGTCAGCCGCAGGGCGCAGGCCCTTGGTAAGACGCTGCTTGCCTTCTCTCACTATCCCGCCCTTGATCCCTTTGACGGAGCAACCCGTGCCGAAGGCGCGCTGTTTGGTGAAACCAATGGTGTGCGCCGGACGCCGCGCAAGGCGGTTGAAGATGCCTTGCTGCAGGCGGGACTCGCCGTCCATTTTAGCGGGCATCTGCATGTCGAAGGCGTCACGCGGCGCGAAGCTGCGGATCGATCGTTGACCAATATCGCCGTGCCATCGCTTGTCGCCTTCCCACCCGCGTTCAAGGTCCTTCATCCATCGCAGGATGCGATCGCGATCGAAACCGTGGAAATGTCCGCATTGCCGGTCAACGGCCAAATCAGTGCCGGATATGCGCGGGAAACTGCGTTTGCCGGTGAGGGGATGGACCCTGCCTTCACGGCCGGCAACTACGGCATCTTCCTGCGCTGCCACAAGCGCGCGCTGGTCCGGCATCGCTATTTCCTGAAAGAATGGCCGGCCGACATCGTGGCAGTGCTCCAGGATCGCACCGTTGCGGAGGTCCTTGGCTCGTTCAGCAGAAAACCCGGGCCGCCGGCCGACGCAGTTCTGTCTGCCGCTCTGCCGATGCTGGATTTGATCGCCGACTGGTACTGCCTTCGCCAGGGAGCAGCGTTGGCATTGCCACATATCGAGCCCGAAAGGCTCGTCCTGTATCGCGCACTGGCGGAGCGCTTCGGCCACGAACCTGAGGATCACGACGGCACCCTTGAGGGCTTTCTTGGCATTTTCTTCGGCGCACTCGGGCTGTTTCTCGACCGCGCCGAACGCGGGTCGCGGAGGATAACGGTAGACCTTGCACCGCGGCACGAACTGCTCGCGGTATGACCGCGGACCGCCTTCCGACGGGCGAGGCCGTCCATGAATTGCGTATCTGCGACCCCCGACAGCAAGCGAGGTGATCTGATGGAATCGATTGTTATCAGCCTCAATCTCTTCGGCGCCGTTGCACTGCTGCTGTTTGGGCTTGGCCAGATCAAGGAGGGCATGACGCGTGCCTTTGGCGCCAAGCTACGCATCGGGTTGGCCGCCGGCACACGTGGCGGGCTCCGCTCCTTCATCGCCGGCTTCATCGCAACGGTCGCCCTGCAGAGTTCCACGGCAACAGCCTTGATGGTGGCCTCTTTCGTCGAGAAGGATCTGATCGTTCCTGCCATGGCGCAAATCGTATTGCTTGGTGCCAATGTCGGCACGGCAACAACGGCGTGGATCGTTGCTCTTGGCCTCGGTTGGCTTTCGCCGATGTTGATCCTTGCCGGTGTCATTCTTTCGCGCACCAAGTCGGCACCGCGACAGGGGGCGGGTGCCGCTCTCGTCGGCGTCGGCATGATGCTGCTTTCGCTGCACCTACTTTCCGCTGCGACCGATCCCATACGGCAATCCCCGGCGCTCAGCCTGTTCATCACCATGCTCGGCAATGCCTGGCCCGTCGCGCTGATCTTCTCGGCGGTTCTCGCAGTCCTGGCATCCTCAAGCCTTGCCATCGTCGTTCTGATCCTGTCGCTCGCGGCAAACGGCAGCATTGATACCAGTCTGGTCATCGTGCTGGTTCTCGGTGCCAATCTTGGAGGCGCTATTCCGCCCGTGCTGGCAACGTTGAAGGCGCCGGTTTCTGCCCGCCGGGTCACTCTCGGCAACCTCATCGTACGGGCGATCGGCTGTGTTGCGGCCCTTCCACTCGCCGGTTATGGCGCCGGGCTGCTGGAAATGTCGCCTTTCTCGCACACCAATTTCGCTGTTGATGCGCATCTGCTTTTCAATGTCGCCGTTGCCATCATCGCCTGGCCGCTATCGCCGCTGCTTTTTCGCGCAACCACGGTCCTTCTTCCGGAGAAGAAGGAAGACGATGGCGATCGTAGCTATCTCGACAGTCATGATCTCGACCGGCCGGTCGCAGCCCTGGCTGGGGCAAGCCGTGAGGTCATGCTGGTGGGCGATTTGATCGAGCGCATGCTGGTACAGGCCAGTGAGGCCATGCGCCACAGCGATCTGTCCAAGCTCGCCGGCATCAGCGCGCTGGAGGGACGGGTGGACCACATCCAGCATGGGATCAAGGTCTATGTCTCGAAGGTCGGTCAGGACGGGTTAAGCGGCAAGGACCATCGCCGCGCCATGGATATCGTCGAATATGCCATCAATCTCGAGCATATCGGCGATATCATCGAGAAGGGTATTCGCCCGGAAATTGCCAAGAAGATCAATCTCGGCCTGCAATTCTCCGGCGACGGCAAGAATGAGCTCGAGCAGCTTTTCACCATCACGCTCGACAATATCCGCATGGCGCAAACGGTATTCGCGACCCAGAATGCCGACCTTGCGCGCCGGTTGGTTGAAGTGAAGGAAGATGTGCGCCGGCTGGAAAAGCAATCCGCCGAACGGCACCTGCAGCGCCTTCGCGACGGCCGGGCCGACAGCATTCAGACGAGTTCCGTGCATCTCGACATGCTGCGCGATTTGAAGCGGATCAATGCCCATATCGCCTCGGTCGCCCACCCAATCCTGGACCAGAGCGGCCTTCTGAGCGAAAGCCGGATCAAGCAGGCGCTTTAACGGGCGGTAATGCGCTCGACCAAGGCGACAGGCACGATTTGGAGCCGGGTTTCCGGCTCGTCGCTTGCAAGCGCCGTCAATACCTTCTCGGTCAAGGCGTCGACAGACTGCCTGACCGTCGTCAATTGATAGCTCTTCCAACCGGCCTGTGGAATGTCGTCAAAGCCGACAATCGACAGGTCTTCCGGCACGCGACGGCCCATTTCCAGCCGGGCAGCATCTATAAAGCCCAGTGCAAGCAGATCCGTCACGCAGAATGCGCCATCAATTGCTTTGTCGCCCAACAGGTCGCACCCCGCCTGATAGCCACTTTCATAACTTGTCGGGCCGTCGAACCAGGAAACGACTTCGGCACCTTCCATGGCCATACGCTTGCTGAAGGCCGTCGCTCGCCGCACTTGTGCCGGTGTCTGGCTTGCGCTGGATATTACCGCGACTTTTTGGCACCGAGCCTCGATCAGCCGCATTGCGGCGAGATCGGCACCATGGGAATCGTCACTCAGCACCATATTTGTATCCGTGCGGTCGAGCCTCTGATTGATCAGGATGAGCCGGACGCCATTGGCCATGCACTCGTCGATAATCGATGCTGGCGGCTCGCCGGAAAGGACCACGATCGCCTGCGCACGGAATTCGAAGAGAAGCTCGATGAGCGGTGCAATATCCTTGCGGGCGTCGGCTGCATTCAGCAAAAGACATTGCAGCCCGCGCCGCAGGAGGCCGAGGCTCAGCAGATCAAGCTGCTTGGAAATGAAGGGCGAGCTGAGATTTGTCCCGACAACGCCAATCAAGTTCGACCGGTCGTTGTTCAGCCCCTGCGCCAGACGATTGACGCGGTAGCCCAAGTCACGGGCAGCTTTTAGGACCTTGCGCCGAACCGACTGGGAGACGCTACCGCCGGGGGTGAATGTGCGCGAAA
Source organism: Rhizobium sp. Root1334 (assembly GCF_001426665.1). GTDB lineage: Bacteria > Pseudomonadota > Alphaproteobacteria > Rhizobiales > Rhizobiaceae > Pararhizobium. Next base: position 12,979 of record NZ_LMEY01000014.1, read on the forward strand.
CAGCCGAGCGCGAAACACCGGCCTTCTTGGCCACTTCCTCGGCCGTTACGAAGCCTCTTGCCATGCACGTCCCCAATTCAAATCAAGTGCCTGATATTACAGGCCACATTGTATTGGTTTTTCCAACCTAAAAATTTGCGCCGATGCAGAGTCGGAGCAGCGAGACACGCGCAATCCACCGTCGATGAACGTGCATCCGGCTTCAGGCGATTGCGACACATCGTTTGCGAAGAGGCACACGTTCGCAGAGCGAGCGAAACTTTGTGCAAAACACACAAAAATAATCACATAAAATCAAATAGATAAACTAATGACCGCGTGTGCATTTTTTCGTTGACAAAACGGCGATGTCGATAGATCATGTATTCCAAGGTGATCCAAAGAACGGAATATTTATTCCATTTTTCTGAAGAAACGATGCCTCTGGGAGGAGCCGCATCATCGCCGTCAAGCAGGCCCGGCCTGATGCTGGAGGATTGAAACCATTGCCCGCGCCTAAGCGCATCGTGTCAGCCCGTCACGGGAGAACGCGACGTATTTGAAGGTATCTGCCGGAGGGCAGGGGCAATGCTGTGGTTGCGAGGGAATATAATGGCACTTCTAAGTGAAACAGCGAAGGTGGAGGGTCTGGTTCGAAAGCCGGTCGCCACGCCTTCGGCATGGCAGGTCTGGCGATACCGCTTAAAGGTTGCGCTGCGCGAACCGACGACACTCGTCGGCGTCCTGACGGCTCTCATCTTTACCTATCTGATCGTTGTTCCGATCATCTCGATCGTTCTCGACGCAGTGCGCGTGCAATTCGGGCATGAGCGGCGTCTCGGCAAGGATGTCGGCGATCTCACGCTTTACTACATCGACCGGGCGTTCTTCTCACCGGTCGCGCACGACCTCTTCTGGCGGCCGCTGTTCAACACCCTCACCGTAGCGCTCGGGGCCATCTCGCTGTCCCTTGTTATCGGCACCGTGCTTGCCTGGCTGATCAGCCGTACGGATATGTTCGGCCGACGCTGGTTCGCAACGGCCCTGATCGTGCCTTACATGCTGCCCGCCTGGACGTTTGCGCTGGCCTGGACGACGCTGTTCAAGAACCGCACGATCGGCGGCCAGCCCGGCTGGTTCGAGGCCATGGGCTTGACGCCGCCGGACTGGGTCGCCTATGGCCGCTTTCCGATCACCATCATTCTGGCGCTGCATTACACGCCTTTCGTCATCCTGCTGTTCGGCTCGGCGCTCCGCCGCTTCGATTCACAACTGGAGGACTCCGCTCGAATCCTCGGCGCTCACCGCTACCAGGTTGCCATCCAGATCATCATGCCGCTGATGCGTCCGGCGCTTTTGTCTTCGATGGTGCTGATTTTCGCAAAATGCCTTGGCGAATTCGGCGTTCCCTATGTACTCGGCCTTCCGGTCAAGTTCGAAGTCCTCTCGACCTCGCTGTTCCGCAGCATTGCATCCCGCCAGACCGGTGTTGCCGGGGTTGTGGCCGCATCGATCATGCTGATCGGCATTATCACACTGATGATTGACGCACGGCTGGTGCGCGAAGCCCGCCGCTTTGTCACCATTGGTTCAAAGGGCTCGATGAACAGGCAGAGCCGCCTCGGCAAGATGCGCCTCCCGGCGACCGGCTTTGCAGCAACGGTCTTCATTCTCTCCGTCGGCCTGCCGCTTCTGACGCTTGCCCTGTCTACCGTGATGAAGATGCCGGCGAAATTCACGCTCGACAATTTCACCCTCGACTACTGGATCGGCACCGACCTTCATACCGTGGCGCTGCAGACAGGGATCCTGCTCAGCCCCGAGCTATGGGCTGCAGCCAAGAACACGATGATGATCGTCGGCCTTGCGTCCCTTGTGTCCGGCGTCCTCGGCCTGCTCGTCGGCTATGTCGTCATCCGCACACCCGTCCGCGCCCTGTCGGTCTATCTGCGCCAGGTCACATTCCTGCCCTATCTGGTTCCCGGGATTGCCTTTGCAGCGGCCTATCTTTCGCTGTTTGCAGTGCCGCGCGGCCCGATGCCGGCTCTCTATGGTACCGTGACCATCCTTATTCTGGCTCTCATCGCCGACCAGATGCCTTACGCTTCACGTGCAGGCATCTCCGCTATGACCCAGCTCGGCAAGGATCCGGAAGAAGCAGCTCAGATCGCTGGTGCCGGCTGGTTCCGCCGCATGATCTCCATCGTCATTCCGATCCAGAAGGGATCGCTGGTGACAGGCGTGCTCTTGCCGTTCATCTCGGGCATCAAGGGGCTCAGCCTCTTCGTGATCCTGGCTGTGCCGAGCACGGACGTGCTGACCACCTATTCCCTGCGGCTGGTCGATTATCACTATACGCAAGCCGCAAATGCCGTGGTGCTGATCATCGCTGCCATCGCCTATTTCGGCACGCTGTTGGCCCAGAAGTTGACCCGTACAAATCTTGCAGAAGGACTTGGAAGCTGATGCCTACCATCAACTTGCGCGGTGCGCAGAAGAACTACGGTGTAAACTCCGCCAACGCGGTTTCCGACCTCGACCTTGAAATCCGCGACGGCGAATTCATGTGCCTGCTTGGCCCGTCCGGCTGCGGCAAGACCACGACGCTGCGCATGATCGCCGGCCTCGAAAACCTTTCCGGTGGCGAAATCCGCGTCGGAGACCGGGTCATCGATTCCGTTGCCGACGGAATCTTCATCCCGCCGGAAAGGCGCGAAATGGGGCTCGTCTTCCAGAGTTACGCGCTGTGGCCCCACCTGACGATCGAACGCAACACCGATTTCGGTCTGCGCCTGCGCAAGCTGCCGAAGGCCGAACGTGAAGCGCGCGTCGAGCGCGTCATGCAGGCACTCGACATCGCCAAATACCGCGACCGCTATCCGTCGCAGCTTTCGGGCGGGCAGCAGCAGCGCGTGGCGCTCGCCCGTATGCTCGCCGTCAATCCCGGTGTGCTTTTGCTCGATGAACCGCTGTCCAATCTGGACGCGCGGCTGCGGCTGGAAATGCGGGCCGAGTTGAAGCGGCTGCACAAGGAGTTCAAGACGACGATCGTTTTCGTCACCCATGATCAGTGGGAAGCCATGACGCTGGCGACGACGATTGCCGTCATGAACGAGGGCACGCTGCAGCAGATGGGTACGCCCAACGATATCTACGACCGCCCGGCCAACCGTTTCGTCGCGGAATTCGTCGGCAGTCCGCCGATCAACATCCTGACGTTTGGAAAACCTGGCGCCTCCGATATCGCCGACAAGGCCGAGGCCTATTTCGCGGCCCGCTATCCGCAGCTGCGCGGCATCGGCTCCATCGGCATGCGGCCGGAAGCCATGGGTTATGCGGCCAAGCTCGAGGACGTGCCGCAGGGCAGCTTCTCCGGCGAAATGACAGTGACCGGCGTGCTGCCAACGGGGGGCAGCTGGATTCTCGAATTGAGGAGCGAGAACCATACGCTGTTCCTGACCACGCATGCGCTGCCGCGCGTCGATAGCGGCGATCGCGTGTTTTTCCATGTTCCGGCCGAAGCCCTTCATGTTTTCGATGCGGACGGTCAGCGCATCACTGAAGCCGACGCGCTGCTAAGGAGCAGTACCTACAACTAAGATCACCAGGAAACGGACATATGCTTGCTGAAGGAGGAGCAGTATGAAGCGTAAAATGACAGGCGGCAGGAACACCCTGCTATGTGCAACGGCGATCTTAACCTTGCTTGCCGGTGCGGCGAAGGCGGAGGAGCCTTTCGATCTCAATGCGCTGATCGAGGCAGCCAAGCAGGAAAAGCCGATCACGGTCTATGACAGCACCGGCAAGATCGTCGAAATGGCTGAGAATTTCGCCAAGAAATATGGCGTCGGGGCCGAAGGCTCGAAGGTCAAGGCAACGGCCCAGCTTGAGATGATCATTCGCGAAGCGCGCGCCAACAACATCCAGGGCGACGTGTCGATCATCAGCGATGCACCGGCGGCCATGGCCCAGCTGATCCCGCAGGGGTTTGCCGAAAGCTGGCTGCCGCCGGATCTCGCCAAGACCATTCCCGCCGAGTACCAGGACCCGCTGACGGTCGTCACCAGCGCCAATGTCTGGGCCTACAACACCGAACTCTTCGACAAATGCCCCGTTGCCAATATCTGGGAGCTGACGGAGCCGAAGTGGAAGGGCAAGGTCGCCATGCAGGATCCGCTCGGCAAAGCGTCCTATGTCGACTGGTTCAACCAGATGGCCAAGCATGGCGACGACAAGGTCGCGGGCGCCTACAAGGATTTTTATGGCAAGGACCTCCAGACCGGAGAGACGAGCGCCACCGCGGCCTGGATCAAGGCGCTCGCCGCCAACGCGCCGCTGCTTACAGATGCCGATGCCGCGGCAGCCGAAGCCGTCGGTGTTCCCGGTCAGAAAGAGGCCTTCATGGGCCTGATCAGTTCGGCGAAATTCCGCGACAATGCCGACAAGGGCATGAAGCTCGGTCTTTGCAAGGACCTGAAGCCATGGCTTGGCTGGCTCTATCCCGGCGTTGGCTTGATCACCAAGGGCACCAACAGCCCGAACGCGGCAAAGCTGTTCATCCACTACGTGATGACCGAAGAGGGCATCGCACCGCAGGCGATCGACGGCAAGATGTCAACCAATACCGAGGTCAAGCCGCCTGCCGACGAGCCGTCCGGTATCGGCGCCGTTCTCGACCAGGTCCTGCCCTACAGCATGGCGACCAGCCTCGATGACTGGGATCAGCGCGAGACCTGGCAGGACTTCTGGCGGTTGAACTATCAGAAATAACGGCAGATCAGGGAGCAGTCACCATGACCCAAACCATGCAGGCAAACCAGCGGAGGCGGCGAGCAGCCGCCTCCGCACTGGCCCTCATTCTTACAACGGCGATCGGCGGCGCAGCGCATGCCGAAGAGGCTTTCAATCTCGACGCCCTCATCGATGCAGCGAAGAAGGAACCACCGATCACCGTCTATGCCGTGACCGGTAAGATCGTCGACACGGCCGAGGCCTTCACCGCCAAATACGGCGTGCAAGCCAGTGGCAAGAAGGTCAACGAGGCGACTCAGGTCGAATTGATGATCCGCGAGTATCAGGCCGGCAACATCGTCGGTGATGTCAGCGTCGCAACCGATGTTGCTTCGGCCATGGGTGAGCTTCTGCCGGAAGGCATCGCCACCAGCTGGACGCCTGGCGACCTGGCAACCGACATTCCGGAAAAGCTGCGTAGCCCGCTCGTCGTCGTCTCCGATCCGCATGTGTGGACCTACAACACCGAGAAATACGACAAATGCCCGGTCACCAACATCTGGCAGCTGACGGAGCCGCAGTGGAAGGGCAAGCTTGCCATGCTCGACCTCTTCGACAAGCCGCTCTACGCGGATTGGTTCAACCAGATTGAAACACATCATGATGCGGATGTGGCCAAGGCGTACGAAGATCTCTACGGCAAGGCGCTGGCGACGGACGAAAAGAGTGCGACAGCAGCCTGGGTGAAGGCCTTTGCCGAAAACGCACCGCTGCTTTCGGATTCAAGCACTGTCGCGGAAGCCGCCGGTGCACCGGGACAGGCAGAGCCATTCTTCGTCATCACGTCAACGGCGAAGTATCGCGACAACGAGGCCAAGGGGCTGAAGCTCGGGCTTTGCGATGGTGTAAAACCTTTTTCCGGCTTTCTATATCCCGGTTTCGGCCTGATGGCCGCCCAGACGAAAAGCCCCAACGCAGCCAAGCTTTTCTTGCGCTACCTGATGACCGAAGAGGGCATCGCGCCACAGACAATCGATGGCAAGATCTCCGGCAATTCCAAGATCGGCCTGCCGGCCAACGAAGCTTCGGGCGTCGCCAAGCATCTCGACGAGTTGATGGCCTTCGATGCCGCGACCGCTGCAGACGATCTCGACAAGCGTGAGAGCTGGCAGGATTTCTGGCGTGTAAACTACAAGAAATAAACCGGAGGCAGGTCCAAGCCTGCCTTCACTTTCCTTGGGAGGGGAAACGATGAGAAAAAGCACATACGCGACGATGACGGCGATCGCCGCCATTCTGACGGCGGGGATTTCCACCGTCCCGGCTGCGGCGGACGACGCCTTCGATCTCGACGCTCTTGTTGCTGCGGCAAAGCAGGAAAAGCCGATCAATATCTATGACAGCACCGGCAAGATCGTCGAGATGGCCGAGAATTTCAGCACCAAATACGGGCTGAAGGCGACGGGCATGAAGGTTTCGGCCAATAGCCAGCTGGAAATGATCATCCGCGAAAGCCAGGCGGACAATGTCCAGGGCGATGTCGTGCTGATCACCGACGCACCAGCCGCACTGGCGCAGCTGCTGCCGGAAAACTTCGTCGAGAACTACCTGCCCGGCAACATGACCTCGAAGATCCCGGCTCAGTTCCAGAATCCGCTGGCGATCTCCACCAACGCCAATGTCTGGGCCTATAATACAGAAGCCTACGACAAATGCCCCGTTTCCAATATCTGGGAACTGACCGAGCCGAAATGGAAGGGCAAGGTCGCCATGGTCGACCCGCTGACCAAAGGCAATTACACCGACTGGTTCAATCAGCTCGAAACGCACAGCACCGACAAGGTGGCCGCAGCCTACAAGGCGCATTTCGGCAAGGACCTCGAAACAAGCGAAAAGAGCGCGGCCGCGGCCTGGATCAAGGCGCTGGCACAGAACGCACCGCTGGCAACGGATGGTGACGATCCGGTTGCCGAAGCCGTTGGCGTTGCCGGCCAGAAAGAGCCCTTCATTGGCCTGCTCAGCTCCGCCAAGTTCCGCGACAATGCGGACAAGGGGTACAAGCTCGGCATCTGCACTGATCTCGATCCCTGGGTTGGCTGGAGCTACATCAAGCTTGGCCTGATCGCTTCAAAGACAAAGAGCCCGAACACCGCCAAGCTCTTCATCCACTATATCCTGACCGAAGAAGGCATCGCGCCACAGATGAAGGACGGCAAGCTGCCGACCAGCACCGACATCAAGATGCCGGCCGACGAGCCGTCAGGCCTGATGAAGGTCGCCGGCAAGCTGCTTGGCTACGATTCATCCACCGGCCTCGACGATTTCGATCGCCGCGAAGAGTGGCAGGATTTCTGGCGCGTAAATTACACCAAGTGACCCCCTTGCCGGCGCGTCCTCCACCGCGCCGGCCTTTTTATCGAACGAGCAGACTGGACATGCCGATGCCAAGCCCTTCCTCAACCGAACCGAAATCCGTAACCGGGGAGGCGCTTTCCCGCTCGACGCATTTGATGGAAATCGCGAAGTCGGCAGCCCTTGCCGTGCGCGATCCGCTGCTTGAGGCGTTCCGCTCGGATATGGCTGTCGACTACAAGGTCGATCTCCATGACATCGTCACCATCCACGACAAGCGCGCCGAAGCGACCATCCGGGCTTTTATCCTTGAGCATGAACCCAATTCGGCAATCATGGGCGAAGAAGGTGGCCAGATCGGCACCGGCGAAATCCAGTGGTATGTCGATCCTATCGACGGAACGGCGAATTTTGCCCGCGGCCTTGCCTTCTGGTGCATTTCGATTGCAGCCGTCATCGACGGTGAGGTCGTTGCCGGCGCGATCTACGATCCGGTCGCTGACCTGATGTTTGCTGCCGATCTCAAGGCCTCCTATGTCAACGACAAGAGATTGCGTTCCTGCGCAAATCCGGAGGAGACCCGTGCCACGCTGATCACCGGCTATCCGGTGTCGCGTGATTTTCGGCTTGATGGCCGTGAGGTGGCGCTCACCAATCTCGGCGCGCTGGTCGAGACCTTCTCGACAGTGCGGCGGCCGGGAAGCGCAGCCCTCAGCCTCGCCCATGTCGCCGCCGGCTGGACGGATGCGGCCACCGGCTTCGGCGTCAATGCCTGGGATGTGGCGGCGGCCACACTTATCCTCAGGAACGCGGGCGGACGTTACGAACCATTAACGCTTGGCAAGGTGGCGGAGGATTCCGCCGACTTTCTCTGCCCGGGCTATATCGCAACGGGGGAGGGGGCAAACTATCCGACACTTGAACGGGTCGCCCGCTCCATTTCCGTAGGCCGGATCGCAAAGGCTGCGGCACAGCGGGACCAGACTGCGGCTCGCGCTTGAGCAGGCCCTAAACACCAGAGACTTGAAAGGCAGCCACATCGGCGCCGACGGAGATATGACATGCAACAGCTGGAACGGGATATCGCCCAACCACCGGAATCGCAAGAACTGCCGAAGCTCAGCCTCATCTACGAACGCCACCCGCTGTACGGCGTCGATCTGTTCATCTCCGGCAAGGAGGGTGCAAGCGACCTTAATCTCCTGCGCAGCAAGGGCATCACTACGGTTGTCAATTGCGCCGTCAATCTCGACTTCAATTTCGTCGAGCAGCCACAGGTCGTCTCAGATCATGAGGGCAGTGTCTATGGGCCGGGCGAGATCCGCTATTTCAAGATCGGTCTGATCGACGGCGAGGGCAATCCAGAAACCCAGATGGTCGCGGCCCATTATATCTTGCGCGCTGCACTCGAGCAGGTACTCCCGGAAAAGCCCTCCTATCCGAGGCGCGAACGCGGCAGCGTGCTGATCAATTGCCGCGGCGGCCGCTCCCGCTCCGTTGCCGTTGTTGCGCTCTTTCTGCACCTGACTGTGCCACAGGAATTCCCAACGCTCGACGATGCGATAGCCTTTGTTCGCCTCAAGCGCGAACTGCCAGAAAACGAATGGTACAAGGCGCCTAAGCCCGTTCTGGCCAACGCCGCCCGCCGGGCAGCCGCCTGGGTCACCATGATTGACGCTGCCCAGTGAAAGGCAGGCGGCGTTGGCGCCCAAAGGCAATATCCTGAAGCTTCGGAGAAATCCTGAAAACAAATAAGTACCGGCGTTTTATCGCCGCCCTGACGGGTGATCGTGCCAGCCGATTGACGGAATTCCTCTCACTTTCTCCCATCGCCCCTTGTCAGGCGATGGCTGTTTTGGAGTCGTTGTCAGACGCCAGCATCCAGTTTTCAAGGGTGCCCTAACGGCCTGAAATCCGATGTTCACCCTGTCGGAAACTTGATGATCCGGCCAAGCGGCCAGGCGTCCGGCAAGGCGTGTTCGAGCGCTGCCTTTAACCGCATCAGGTCCTCCGCCGCGCCATCGTGAAGCGCCTCCGCGACGATCAGGACCGATGCCGTTTGCGGCCGTATGATAGAGCGGCCGCTCTGACGATTCGACCAGCGGCGTGCATGCGCATGGCCCGCATGGTCTGCGAAAATCACTTCGCCCGCTTCCGGCGTCTCGGTCTCCCCGGAGAAGGTCTGATAAACTTCGGTTCCTTCGGCTTGGCGGACTTCGAGGTGAGTGTGCACCCTTGCCGTATCGAAGAGCGCGATGGGGGTGGCGAAAGCGACGGATATCGCATTGCAGATATCGACAAGGGGATGGATGGCGGGAAGGCTTTGTTCCTTTCTCAACCGGCGAAGCAGTGCTTCTGCGGCGCACCTATATTGTGTCGGCTTCAAGCCCATCTTGGCGAATGTACGCCGCCATGCCTGGATTTCCGGGAATTCGCTCTCTGATCCTGTCGCGAGCCGGACATTGGCGATGCGGGTGAACTCTCGCACTGGCCCGGAGACATCTGCCTCTGTGGTGACGCCATCGAAAAGTATTGCCTGCGAGGCCAACTCCGGAAATCGATGTTTGATGGCGGTGGAGTAACCGAAGGTGATCAAGGGCGTTCCTTTCTTCATGCGGGGTTCCGGTGATTGCAGCTCGAAGACGCGCCAGTCTTGAACAAAATTGCAGCGTCCAAAGCGTTGCGCCCGTTCAAGACGGATGAACGGCGACAAGGTCGCTGTCCCGTTCAGAGAGTTTCCGGCGCCATCACTGCTCCGCCAAGAATCTTGCGGGTTGCAAGGAAATCCGGGGGGCACGGTATGAGCCACCTCCCCACACACATTCTTCATGGCTGGCTGCTTCGTGTTTTATTCCCGGCCCATTCGATCCTCCACCCGTTGGAGTGTTCAAAATCGCGCAGCGGCATGTGATTGTCTCTTTACAATATACATACGAATGTATATTTTTTAAGTGTATACCGAATTAACGAGCTGCGGAGCGACCATGAAGACGATCGACAAGCGGAAAGAGCGTGGTGATCGCGCCAGAGCGAACATACTCCACCATGCAATTCAGATCGCCTCCGTCGAAGGGTTGGAAGGGCTGACATTTGGGCGGGTTGCGGCGGATGCCGGGGTGGCAAAGGGCAATATCCAGGTCCTTTTTGGTGATAAAGAAGCCCTGCAACTGGCGACGATCGAAAATGGCGTTGCCCTCTACACCGAAACAGTTGTTGCGCCGGCGATGGCGAAGCCGACGGCGGTCGAGCGCCTGATCGCGCTCGTCGAGGGATGGTACACATTCGTGGAGCACAGGACGCTCCCCGGCGGCTGCCTGGTCCATGCGCTCAGCTCTGAATACCGGACGCGCCCAGGAGATATCCGTGACCGTGTGGAGCACCATCGAGCCGAAGCGAGACAGCGCATCATCGATTTGTCGAACGAGGCGATGCGGGTTGGAGAACTTAAAGCCGGCACTGACATCGAGCAGCTGGCGTTTGAGCTGACGTCCCACCAGGCATCGGCCAATGTGGCAGCACTGATGGGGGAAGCTGCGCAATTCGAACTGGCGCGCCGTGCGTCCAAACAGCGGCTTGAGGCGGCACGGAGAGTGTAATGAACAGCGATCCATTTCACGCTGGGGAGCGAGAGCTCCAGAGCCTGGTCGCCTCGCGCGAACGGCTTGCAGGTTCGCGCGCGATTCAAACAAGTTTGCCACCAGCGTTTCAAGCCTTCCTGGAAGAGTTGAACTACATTGTCCTGGCCGTGCCAGATCGTGCCGGCCGCCTTTGGGCGACGATGGGTTTTGGCGCAGCGGGTTTCGTTCGCGCGATAGATGCGATGCAGGTCCATGTTGGAGCGTTGCCCGATCCTGCCGACCCGGCGGCGGCGGGCATTGTTCAAGGCGCCCCGATTGCCATCCTCGCAATCGATCTCCTGACCCGTCGCCGTATAAGGGTCAATGGCACCATCACGTCCGTTAGAGACAGTGGATTTGTCGTCAACGTGCGGCAAGCGTTCGGCAACTGTCCGCAGTTCATTCGTGCCAGGACGGTGGAACGCGTGTCCGCTACGATGGAAGCTGCGATTGACATCCGTGTGATCGAGCGTGTCGTCGCCGACGCAGACACGTTTTTCATCGCGACCCGCGCCCCGTCCGGCACGGGTAGCGACATGGATGTCTCCCATCGCGGTGGTCCATCCGGCTTTGTCCGATGGGACGGCGACGGCCTGATCTGGCCCGAATACCGGGGTAATTTCTACTTCAGCACGCTGGGCAATCTTCTGCTTGATCCGGCCTGTGGTTTGCTGTTTCCGGACTTTGGTTCCGGGGAAATGCTCATGCTGACCGGACATGCCGCTCTGGAAGGGTTCGATGGGAGCATGACGCGTTCTCCGGAAGGCCTTCCAACGAATGGGCTGGTGCGCTTCAAGCCGGACATCTTAGTGAGCCGTGCTGCGCAACTGCGCCTGTAACCCACTCTACCCGCAACTGTTGAATCAATAACTTGGCGCCGGTGCTGATATCGCCGCGCCGGAAAGGTCCCATTATGCTCAGTTCCACGGTGCAAACGCCAGATGAGGCCGAACGGCCGCCGGGCAAAAATCAATGGCTGCCGGTTTTAATGCTTGCCTTCGGTGTCTTTGTTGTTGGAACCGGTGAGTTTGTTCTGGCGGGCCTCCTGCCGCTCCTCAGCAGTTCTCTTGATATTTCACCGTCTGTCGCTGGCCAGGTCATCACAATCTTCGCGCTGACCTGCGCGCTTGCCGGCCCGTTCCTGACAACAGCCACCGGAAGATGGGAGCGCAGAACCGTTTTGGTCAGCGCGGCATTGGTCTATCTCGCAGGAAGCGTCTGGACCGCGCTCGCACCATCTTATGGGCAGGTTCTGATCGGCCAGGTTATCGCGGCGCTCGGTGTCGGATTGTTTGTTCCGACCGCGACGGTCACTGCGGCCGCCATGGTCTCACCCGCGCATCGGGGCAAAGCCATCGCCCTGGTGGTCAGCGGCTTTACCGCAGCTACGGCTTTGGGAGCGCCACTGGGCACGGCTTTCGGCGGCATGTTCGGCTGGCGGTCGACCATGTGGCTTGCAACCGGACTGGCGGCGGTGGGTGTCATCGGTATCTTTTTCCTTATCCCGACAAGAACACCCGTCGCGACAACGACCGGATTGCGCCAGCAATTGCGGCTCCTGCTTGAGCCGCAAATCGTTGCGGTCCTTGGCGTAACTCTGCTGGCCTTCACTGCGGTTTATATGCCGTACACCTACATGGGCATTATCTTTGAGACGGCCACGCAAGGGAACAGTTTCTACCTTGCAGGCCTGATGACGACCCTTGGTGTGGTCGGCACTGCCGGGAACCTGGGCGCCGGGATGCTCGCAGATCGCATCGGCGGGCCAAGGGTTGTGACCATTGCCTTGCTTTGGTTGATCATCAGCATGCTGGGCTTGCCGCTGGCGACAGGAAACATGGCGGGAGCCTTGGCAATGATCGCCGTCTATGGGGTTGCTGCTTTTGCGATTACGACGCCGCAGCAACACCGGCTGATCTCACTGAAACCAGAAGCCGCCGGTGTTCTCATTTCGCTCAACCAGGCAATTCTCTACCTTGCCATCGCGCTGTCTGGTTCAATCGGCGGCCTCGGAATCGCGTGGCTGGGCGCGGGGAATCTTGGCTTTGTGGCGGCCATCCTGGCGACCGTAGCGTTGTTGTTGTCGACATCGATGAAATCAGGGAACCGCGGCGCCATGAATGCCAGCCTCTGAAGGCGGCCGCCGCGATGATGGGGAGCGCAGAGTTTAATGAACCCCGCGCCGCCGATGCACATTTTGGCCGAATTTGGGACTGGCTCGTCAGTGGTTCAACGACGGAATACCGGTCTTCGCTGATGCCGGCCTGCTATGTTGGCCGAACCTGTCGTCAGCGGCCGAGGCCCGCAGCTGCGAGATCTTCGATGCGCTAAATTCCGGCGCGCAGCGACAAGGGCGCAAACGCTGTCGCCTTGATTTCCACCAACCCGCCTTCCGGGTTCAGATCTGCGACCGCCAGTTCGACACAGGCCGGATAGGGAGCGGGAAAGAATTCGTCCCGGACAGCTGCAATCGCTGCAAGTTGCCCCGCTTTGTCCAGTATCAGCCGATCGCTGCCGAACACATGGAACATCTGCAGCTCCACCACATCGTCCATGCGCGCCTGGCATGCGTGAAGAAGCTGCTCCATCAATATGAAGGCACGACGCAGTTCATGGCGAAAACCCTCGGCGTCCATCGGTGCCGACAAGCCGTTGCTTGCGACGACACCGGACAGAAAGACAAAATCACCAGCGCGGCGGGCGGGGGCATAGTGAAACTGCTCGACGTCATCTTTGAGGACCGCAGGCACTACAACTTTGCCCGTCGAGGTGACATGGTCGTGAACAGCGTTGTTCGTTTGATGTTCCATGGGTTTCTTTCGATCGATGATGATTGTTGACGGGGCGGTAAACCGGAATCTGTTACTGCAGGGCGGCCATGGATGGGGCGACGAGCGCCTGCAAATCTTCCCGGGTGGCGCCGTCGCGCGCCTGCATCGAAAGGCCTTGCATTATGGTGCTGTAGTAGTTGGCCAGCATCTGCACGTTACTCGACGCCGGTAGGTCACCCTCGGCAACGCCACGCTCCAGACGGGTACGAATACGCAGTTCGGTATCTTTACGAATTTGCTTGAGAAGGTCGCGCAGGGGCTCGGTCTCGATCTGGCAGTTGATAACACCGAGGATCAGCAGACAGCCGCCTGATTGTGGTGCACCGACGGCCGTGTCGATACTGGCCATAAGCATCGCGTGTATCGATTCATACGCCGTCGCACCCTCGAGTGCGCGTATGGCACCGGATCCGGCTGTTGCCACATAGAGATCGACCGCCTCGCGAAAGGCCGCTTCCTTCGAGCCAAAGGCCGCATAGAAACTGGGTGGGGTAATCCCGATCGCTGCCGTCAGGTCGTTGAGCTGCGCGCCCTCATACCCCTTGGCCCAGAATACTTCCATTAGGCGCTGCAGTGCATGATCGCGATCAAAACTGCGCGGCCGGCCGCGGATTGCCATGGCATTCCTTTCTGTAGTGAGATTTACATAAATCGCTTGAGCGCCATAAACAAGCCGGTTAGCCAATTATATAGTCAAAATTATAGATATGAATTCGTGAACAACGGACACAATTAATCCCGCCACCCCAATGGACGCGCCATCGGGCACGAGAGAGCGGCAGCAGGTGCGAACGGGCATGCCGCTGGTGGTCTATATCTTGGGACTGACGATTTTCTCGCTGACCACGTCTGAGTTTATGGTCGCTTGCATGATGCCGTCACTTTCGGCGGCATTTGGCGTCTCGATCGCCGAGGTCGGATATCTGATCTCGATCTACGCCGCCGGTATGGTGGTCGGCGGGCCATTGCTGACCATCGCCCTTCTCAAGCCCGGGGTGCCGAACAAGTGTGCGTTGCTTACCCTTCTGACTTCCAGCATCGTTGACATTCCCGCCATCGACGGGTAGACGCCCGCCGTCAATTAAGGAGATTTATGCGCAGCGACTTCAACGCGGAATGACCCCATAGGGGTAACGGCCACCACCTGGCCGAGTGATGAATGCCGCGCATTTGCGCCCAATTGACGGAATTTAGAATGTCTACTGAACTTGAGATCCGGCCCTATAGGCCGAAGGATGCCCTGCGCCTGCTCACCATCTGGCGTACAGCCTCCGAGATTGGCCATTCCTTCTTTACGCAAACACAACTCGACGAGCAGCAGCAACTCGTCGGCGATGTCTACCTGCCGAAAGCTGAAACATGGGTGGCGGTGTCCAAAGCCAAGCCGGTGGGTTTTATCGGCCTGTTGGGCAACTTCATCGGCGGCTTGTTTGTTGCCCCGGAAAGCCATGGAACAGGAGTTGGAAAATCGCTGATCGAGCATGCCCTCAAGATCCATGGCACCCTGGAGCTTGACGTGTATGCCCTCAATGAGAGCGCCTTGGGCTTTTATCGCAGGCTGAGCTTCGTAGAGATCTCCCGCCGACCCTGTGACGACAACGGTTTGGCGTTCGAAGTCATCAAACTGCGACGCTGACAACAAGTCACGCCCAGCTCTGCCGCATGATCGAAAAGATCATGCGGCAACGAACTTGATGGCGGTGGTATCGTGAGGTCCGGTATTCCTGACGAGAATAGACGGCCATCCTGAGATGCCGGTACTCATCCACCGTCGGCATTTCGTGCTTGAAACCGAGCCGCATGCGGTCTGGATCCAGAATGGCGCGGATGCCTCGCGCGTAATCTTCCATAATTTCATCGAAGGTAGTGAGCCGGATCATTGATAGACGGCTTCTCCATCGCGATGGCGTTTCCAAACCAGGAACATCCTGTGCGCAAGGCCCTGCGCTCCGTCATGCCTTATGGGACAGCGGCGGCAAAATCGTTACACTCTTCATACTATAGGAATGCGCCAATGACTTCACAGCAGCGGGATATTATCCCGGTTCAGATGGAGGCGCTTTATCTGCAAACGCAGCTAAGATTGGCAAAAAAGGGTGGGGCATCTCTTGAAAATTCTTCTGGTCGAAGACGACGCCGAGTTGGCGCAGTGGCTGATCAAGGCATTGAAGCAACGGTATTCGTTCATGATCGAGTGGGCGGAGGACGGCGCGGTTGCCGATAGCCGTCTGCGTGCAGAAGAGTTCGATGCGGTTGTCCTTGACCTCGGTCTTCCTGCCATGGACGGAAGATCGGTGTTGTCAGCGATGCGTGCCAGACACGACACGACGCCCGCATTGATATTGACTGCCCGTGACACGCTGGCCGAGCGGATCGACAGTCTGCACGAAGGTGCGGACGACTTCCTGGCAAAGCCCTTCGCCATAGAGGAGTTGGAAGCCAGGCTCGTGGCGCTGATCCGAAGATCCCATGGACGAAATGCCGGCACGTTTTCGTGCGGAGAGCTATCCTATTCGTCCGCCGAACAGAAGTTCAGCCTGCAGGATGCACCAATCGAGCTGACACCGCGCGAGCATTCGATGTTGCGTGTCCTCATCCAGCATGCTGGCGAACCGATGTCCAAACAGAAGATCATGGATCGCATGTTCTCCTATGATGCCGACATGCACCTGGAAGCGATCGAGGTGATCGCACACCGCCTGCGAAAGAAGCTGTCCGGCACCGTTCAGATCAGAACGTTGAGGGGGTTGGGTTACGTTCTTGAAGCGGGACAGTCATGACCAAGGCCGAACGTCATGAGCGTAGTCTGGCGGTAACGCTCGGCTTCTGGATCGTGCCTGCGATCATTGCGGCGATGGCCTCCACCCTCTGGTTTAGTACGACAACCATCCAGGAAATGGCCGACAGCGCCTATGACCGGTCGCTGGCAGGTGCGGTCCGGGCGGTAGATGCCAACATATCGACCGAGAGCGGAGGGGTTGGTGTCGAACTGCCTTACAATCTCTTCGAGTTCTTTCAGCTCACCGCGCAGGGAGCGGTCTACTTCAACGTTTCGACGAGTGATGGGCTCGTTCAGATTGGTGATGTCCTGCTCCCGAAAACCCCGGATCTCGAGAGCGGAGAGCTCCGTTTCCATGACGGCGTCTATGTCGGTCAGGATATACGCATCGGTGCGCTCCAGCGGCCGCTCGATGCCGGCGATCCCGACGGTGTTCAGATCACCATCCAGGTTGCGGAAACCAAGATATCGCGATCTGCGTTTCAAAAAGAGCTCATCGTGCGCGCCATCCTCCGCGATTTACTGGTCGTGCTGATCCTGGCCGTGCTCATCGCATTGGGTGTGGTCAAGGCACTCAAGCCGCTGCACAGTCTGCGGATGGCGATCGATGCCCGGGAGCCAGAAGATCTCAAGCCGGTTGCCGTTGCATCGCTGCCGATCGAGGTGCGCCCGCTTGTCGAGGCAATGAACGGCTTGATGCAGAAAACGGTGGAGGAGGCGACACAGCAGCGGCGTTTTCTCGACGACGCCTCACATCAGCTTCGAACGCCGATGACTATCCTGCGCACGCAGATCGACTACGCCTTGCACCAGCGCGATACGGAGGAGGTTCGCATCGCGCTGCGTTCATCAAAGGACGTGCTGGAGCGGTCTATCCGCACGACCAATCAACTGCTCGCTCTTGCAAAAGCACGGACATCGCAGGGCACTGACATCTATCCACAGGACATCATCGGCCTGTCCGAGACGATTGCGGATACGATCAGAATGCTTTGGCCCCGCATCCGGGGCAGGCGGATGGATTGCACGTTCGAAGCGCCCGATGGCAAGGTCGCCGTCCGCGTCAATGAGGGCCTGTTGCGCGAAGCGCTCGTGAATATCATCGATAATGCCGTCACCTACGCACCGGAGAAGTCCCTTATATCGGTGATATTAAAAACCGATCGCGACATGGCGATTATCGAAGTGATCGATGAAGGCCCTGGGATGACCGAGGATGAAATCAACCATGCAGGCACGCGTTTTCGCAGCGGCAGGCATGTCTCCAGTGGTAGCGGGCTTGGACTGGCGATCGCTCTGACGGTCGCAAGGGCCAACGGCGGAACGATGACAGTTCTCAACCGGCAAGAACAGAGTGGGCTGATCGTAAGGATTTCTCTGCCGGTCGTTCATTGAAAGGTGAATGAAAGCTTCGCTCGGATATTTGCTTTTCCTGCAGATGTGGAGATCTGCACACGTCTTTGGAGGAGATATCAATGTCATTCGTTTCTCGCGCCGTCTCTGCGGCCGCAATCTCATTGGGTGCGTTCACGGCGGCGCCATCGGTAAGTGCCGCCGAACCCAGAAATCCTGAATGCATCGCGCCGGCTCAGCCAGGCGGTGGTTTCGACATCACTTGCAAGCTTGCTCAGGCGAGCTTGCAGCAGTCGGGTGCGGTTAAATCACAGGTTCGCGTATCCTACATGCCTGGCGGCATCGGTGCCGTCGCATATAATGCGGTCGTCGGCCAGCGCCGTGCGGAACCCGGCACGATTGTTGCTTTTTCGGCCGGCTCGCTGCTCAACCTCGCGCAAGGCAAGTTCGGAGCCTACACCGAGAAGGATGTCCGTTGGGTCGCCAGCATCGGCGCCGACTATGGTGCGGTCGTTGTTCGGAATGAAAGCGAGTTCAAGTCGCTTGATGGTTTAATGTCTGCCATCAAGAAGGACGCAACCTCCGTCATCATTGGTGCAGGCGGTACGATCGGTAGCCAGGACTGGATGAAGGCCGCCATGGCGGCACGCGCTGCAGGTATCGACTACAAGACCATGCGCTTCGTTGCGTTTGAAGGCGGCGGAGACTGCGCCACGGCTCTTCAAGGCGGGCATGTCCATGTCTGCATGAACGACGTTGGTGACAGTCAGGCGGCGATCGACGGCGGCGCACCGCTCAAGCTCCTGGCGATCTTCTCTGAAGACAGGCTTCCAGGCAAGCTGGCCGAGGTGCCGACCGCCAAGGAGCAGGGCTTTGATATCCAGTGGCCGATCGTGCGCGGTTTCTATGTCGGTCCGGATGTGAGCGACGCCGACTACAAGTGGTGGGCGGACGCCTTTGCCACGACGATGCAGTCTCCGGACTACGCTGCCGAGCTGCAGAAGAGGAACCTCTTCCCGCTGCCGATGACGGGTGAGCAAACCACGGCGTTCGTCGAGGAACGGGTGGCCGCCTACAAGAAGCTCGCGGCCGATTTCGGGCTCGCCGTCAAGTAAGGTTCAAACGATGCACACCGACCGTATCCTGGGTGTAGCCGCAATCGCGGTTGCAGCGATCATGCTCGCCTTCGGCTATGGCCTGGAGGCACCCTTTGCCTATGAGCCCACAGGCCCCCGCGCCTTTCCGTTGATTGCAGCGGGGATGATCGCCCTTTGCGGCGTGATCCTGGTGTGGAAGCCCGGCGAGGCGGACCCGTCGGTGCCTCCCATGCCCGGCAGAGCCATAGTGGCTCTGTCGGGATTGCTTCTCGCATACGCGCTCCTCTTCCAGCCACTGGGGTTCGTCATCGCCACGACCGTGTTCATGATCCCGATCGCCATGATCTTCGGCGCGAAATGGTGGCAGGGGGTTTTGGTGGGCGCAGTGCTCTCGGTCTCGTCATTCCTGCTTTTTGACCGCGTTCTTGACGTGGTCCTGCCGACCGGTCCTTTGGGAGGGATCATCTGATGGATACGCTCAGCTATCTCATTCACGGGTTCGGCATCGCGCTGGCCCCAACCAACCTGTTTCTGGCAACGATCGGGGCGGTCGTCGGCACCATGGTCGGCGTCCTGCCGGGACTAGGACCGATCAACGCGGTCGCGATGCTGGTCCCGGTCGTCTTTGCCCTTGGCTTGCCGCCCGAAGGCTCATTGATCCTCATGGCCGCCATCTATATCGGCTCTGAATATGGTGGCCGCATCAGTGCCATTCTTCTCAACGTGCCGGGAGAGGCCTCTGCTGTCATGACGGCGCTGGAAGGATATCCGCTCGCCCGTCAGGGCAAGGCCGGTATCGCGCTTTCTCTCTCTGCCTGGACATCCTTCGTCGGGTCTGCGATCGCGACCACCGGCATCGTGCTTGCCGCCCCGGTGCTGGCGAGCTGGGCACTGGCGTTTGGCCCCGTCGAATACGTCGCGCTGATGGTTTTTGCGTTTGCATGTCTGACCGGGTTGCTGACGGACCAGCCTGTGAAGGCACTCCTTGCGATCATGCTGGGGCTTGGTATCTCGACGATCGGTATCGATGCCAATTCTGGCGTCTACCGATATACATTCGGATCGCCAAACCTCGTTGATGGAGTTCAGTTTGCGACAGTGGTCATCGGCCTTTTTGCGATCAGCGAACTGCTGATCATGCTGGAGACGATGCACGCAGGCGCATCGGTCCGTATCCAGCAGCTCGGGCGATCGCTGTTTAACCTCAGCGAGATGCGGTTCACCAATGCGGCCACGCTTCGCGGATCGCTTATCGGCTTCTTTGTCGGGATTCTGCCGGGCGCGGGGGGGACAGTGGCCTCGGCGCTTGCCTATACGACCGAGAAGCGCGTGGTGGACAAGACCGATCCGGAAGGCAGCCGCTTCGGGAAAGGCGATATGCGTGGTCTGGCTTCCGTGGAAGCCGCCAATAACAGTGCATCCAACAGCAACTTCATTCCGATGCTGACACTTGGTATTCCGAGTTCAGGCACGACAGCGATCATGCTGGGCGTTCTTACGCTCTATAATCTCACTCCTGGACCCGCACTTTTCCGGTCGCAGCCCGATCTCGTGTGGGGACTGATCGCCTCCCTTTTCATCGGTAACTTTATTTTGCTTGCAATCAACATCCCGCTCGTCGGCGTCTTTGCGCGCATGCTTTCGGTGCCGGCTTGGGTCCTCGTCCCCTTCATCGTTGTCGTCAGTGCGATTGGTGTGTATTCGGGTAAATCCACGACGTTCGATCTCGTGCTGATGGTGGGGCTTGGTATAGGGGCATATTTCCTGCGCCGGGCAAATGTTCCAATGGCTCCGCTGATCCTGGGCCTCGTCCTTGGAAAGATCCTTGAGCAAAGTCTGCGCCGCGCCCTGTCGCTGTCCGCGGGCGATGTCGCCATCCTCTGGTCCAGTCCGATTTCGATCACCCTTTGGGCCATGGCAAGTGCGGTCCTTCTCATTCCGCTGCTCATGCCGAGGTTCCGGCGCTGGCGCGAGGAAACAATGACCGAAACGGACTGAGGCGCAAACGATGACGTACCTTGTTCCTGCCGCAGAAGAAGCTGTCCCCGCCGGAATGCGCCTTCGCGAACTTCTCTCCAGGCCCGAGATCGTCCGGATGCCGGGCGCGCACAATGGTCTTGCTGCCCTTCAGGCAAAAGCCGCCGGTTTCCAGGCACTGTATCTGTCAGGTGCGGCGATGAGTGCTTCCATGGGGCTGCCGGATCTCGGGATCCTGACGCTCGAGGACGTGCTGTTCTTTACACGGCAGATCGTCCGGGCGTCGGGGTTACCCTTGCTGGTGGATGGGGACACGGGCTTCGGCGAGGCGCTGAATGTCATGCACACTGGCCGCCGACTTGAAGAGGCGGGAGCCGCGGCCATCCAGATCGAGGATCAGGTTCTCCCGAAGAAATGCGGCCACCTGAACGACAAGAAGCTGGCCAGTCCGGCGGATATGGCTGCCAAGGTGGCGGCTGCCGCGCGTGCCCGGCGTTCGCTTCTCATCCTGGCGCGAACGGACGCCGCTGCCGACGAAGGACTCGACAAGGCAATCGACCGCGCGAGGCTCTATGTCCAGGCGGGTGCGGACGCGATCTTCCCCGAGGCGTTGACGAACGCGGAGATGTTTGCGGAGTTCGCAACAGCGATGAAGGGTGTGCCGCTTCTGGCAAACATGACGGAGTTCGGCAGATCGCCCCCGATGACTGCGGACGAACTGCAGGAGATCGGATACCGCATGGTGATCTGGCCTGTCTCCTCGCTTCGCGTGGCGAACAAGGCCCAGCAGCGTCTCTATCAGCACCTCGCCGCCGAAGGTTCCACCACCGGTGCCGTTGGGACGATGCAGACGCGTGCGGAACTGTACGATCTCATCGACCTGAAGGGCTACGAGGCCCTCGACGCAAGCATCGTCAGCAGCCGTTTGCCGTCGCAACAATAACAGCGAGAACGCGCAAGGAGCCGCAGGGGCAGGCAGCCCCTGCGGCCGGTCGTTTCAATTTGCGCTTCAGGCAAATCACGCAACCTGGCGCCATCTTGCCCCAAGTTTCATGCCCACCATCACCATGCGAGCGGCATCCTCTGCCGCCCGGGACAGCAGCTTCGGCGCGCTGAAGATGGCGTCTTCCAGCGAGCAGGGCCTGCTCAGGATCGAGGCAAAGGCATCAATGCCATGCTCGAAATTGAGGCGCACGCCTTTGCCGATGGTTCCTGCAAGCGCAATGACGGGCACGCCAGCGTTTTTCGCGCGTGCGGCCACTTCGGCAGGCACCTTTCCGAATGGGGTTTGCCCGTCGAGGCTGCCTTCTGCGGTGATGACCAGATCGGCCTGTGCGATGAACCGGTCCAGTTCCAGATACTGCATGACGATGTCGTAGCGGCGGTGCAGCTTGCCGCCGAGGAGGCCGAGCACCGCGGCACCCAGCCCGCCGGACGCGCCGGACCCGGGCGCCATGCCGACATCAATGCCCGTTGTGCACCGGATGGCCCTCGCATAGGTCTCCATGGCCGTCGCGAGCAATTCCACCTGGGCCGGGGTTGCGCCTTTCTGTGGCCCGAAGATGCGGGCGACGCCGCGCTCGCCAAGCAGCACATTGTGCCAGTTGACGGCAGCATCGATGCGCACGCTATCAAGGCGCGGATCGCGGCGGCCGATGTCGATGGTGGCGAGGCGGGCAAGGGCTGCACCGCCGCGGGGCACAAGATTGCCTGCTTCGTCCAGGAACCGGATGCCCAGCGCTTCGGCCATGCCGGCGCCACCATCATTGATGCCGCTATCGCCGCAACCGAGAAGGATGCGCCGCGCGCCGCGGTCGAGTGCGGCAAGGACCAGTTCGCCAACGCCGTAGCTCGTCGTCAGGCAGGGATTGCGCCGGTCACGCGGTACGAGGCTGAGCCCGGCGGCGGCGGCCATCTCGATGACGGCGGTCGGCTCACTGCTGCCGCCAAGGAAACCGAAATGCGCCTCGACCGGATCATTGACCGGGCCGGTCACTGTCAGGTGGTGAAGCGTCCCGCCGGTCGCCTTGACGAGTGCCTTGGTGAAACCCTCTCCGCCATCGACCATTGGCGCCTTGATGACGGTAACGCCGGGAAACGCGCGCAGGACGCCACTTTCGATGCAATCCGCTGCCTGATCCGCCGACAGGCTTTCCTTGAAACCGGAGGGTGCGACTAGAACGGTGAAAGACATGGGGTGTTCCTTTTCCTATGACAATGATGTGACAGGGGAGGAACGGGACGGTCCAAAATCTATTCCGGCAGATTAAAAATAAATTTAGCCGGCTAAATAAAAAAGGCCGCACGAGGCGACCTTCTCTTTTGTCTCTCCATGCCATTCAGTGCAGTGGCATGCCCTGCAGCGGCCAGACGAGCGTGGCAAAGAAGACGAGGAGCAGCACGAAGGGCACGATCAGAAAACCGGCAAGCCGCAGCAGGTCGCCTTGTCCGAAGGGCGGCGGATCCATCGCACCGAACAGCGCCACCGGCTTGGCGGACACCATCAGCGTCTGGCAGAAGCCGCTTGCCAGCGTGACGACCATCACAAGATTGAGCGGGTCAACGCCAAGGGCCGCAAGCGGTAAAGCAAGGGCTGGAATGAGAACGGTTGCCCGCGCGGTGCGCGAAGTGATGACGAGGTGGGAAAGGGTCGCCACGATGGCGCCGAACCCGATAATGAGCACGGGCCAGGCCGCGATGCTGCTGCCGGCAATATCGACCATCCGCTCGGCCAACACTTTCGCAGTGCCGGTTTCCAACAATGCCTCGCCGATGACGAGCGTGCCGGCCAGGAAGAGCAGAAGGTTCCATTCGACGCTCTTGAGGGCTGTTTTCAGCGGCAGGCCAGAGACCTTCTGGTTGGCCAGGAGAAGGGCGGCGGCAATACCGATGAGGGGCATGCCGATGCCGTGCATGGGCTGCGCCGCAAACAGCAGGATCATCGCACCGGTGACCGCAATCACAGCCCATTGCTGGCGGGTCAACGCGGTCGGGGTTTCGTTAGCCTTGCGTTCGGCGATCATCATCGACCGCTCCTCGCGGGTGAGGAAAAGGCGCAGCAGTACGGCGCAGGCAAGCAGCGAACACAAAACCGAGAAAGGACCGGCAAGCGCGATCCAGCCCAGAAAATCGGGGCTTTGCCCACGCAACCGCTCCATCATCCCGGCCGCGACGAGATGGGCACCAGCACCGATCAGCGACGCGCCGGCGGAAAGCAGGATAACCGTGGGAAAGAGCAGCGCGAGCGCGCGGCTGACCCGTGCGTTGCCGATCGCGGCGGAAAGGCCGAGATAGACCGGCGCCAGAACGGCAGCGCGCGCCGAGGTTGAGGGGATGATGAAGGCCGTGGCGAAAATCAACAGCGTCAACGTCCAGAACAAGCCTTGCACGGTCGCGATCCGGACAAGCAGTCGGCGAATGATCTGTTCGATGACGCCCACCTGCCGCAGCACGCCGGCAACGACGAAGGCCGCCAGCATCAACCAGACAATGTCATTCCCGAGCGAACGGTAAAGCACGTCCTCGTCAATTGCGCCGACGACCGGCAAGATAGCCGCCCCCGCAAGCGCCACGGGCGTATCCGGCAAGTCCAGAATGGTCCAGGCGGTAATCGTTGCGACAAAAACGGCGAGCGTCAACCGCATGTTCATGGTGAGACCGTCGATCGCGAGGAAGATCAGGACGACGCTGAAGACAAGCACGATCGCTGCAACGATCTGCTTGACGCGGGCAAGCGGCACTGTGCGCTCAGATGCGGTGGACGGTTCCCCACGCTGGCCAGCGTGGGGTTCCATAGGGGCGATTGCATATAGGGCCACGATCGCCCTCCTTTCAGTCTTTCGGGTTGCAGCTCAATCGTCGTCGGATGATGAATTCGACGAGGAGTTGGACGAGGAATTCGAACTTGAGTTGCTCGAAGAGTTGGACGAACTGTTGGAGCTGGAATTGCTTGATGAATTGGAGCTGCTGTTGGAACTTGAATTCGAGCTGGAATTCGAGTTGGAATTGCGGGAGGAATTCGACGAACTGTTGGAGTTTCGGTTCGAACTCCAGCCACCGCGGCGGTCATCGTCGCGGTTACGGTTGTAGTGAGCTTGGCTTGCCTTGTTGCTTCTCGCCATCTTCTGCAGGAAGCGGTGAACCGGATCGTCTGCGACCGCCGGCGCAGGCGCTGCGGCGCCGACGACCAGGAACGCGCTCAGGATTGCGATGAACTTCTTCATGCCATTTCTCCTTTGAGTGACAGCCTCGTTGGCTGCGAGGGAGAAACGGTGGCGAATGATCCTTATTCCCGAAAAACGAAAATATTTTCAATCGGATAAGCAGCCAATGCAACACATGCAGCATCGCCGCCGCTACTCGGGTAGCGACGGTCACGGCGGGTGATGCGGTCCGGAAAACTATCTCTGGGCGCGGGCGAACCGGCGATACCAGCCGTCCGATGCCAACGTCTTGCGCAGGATCGTCTGGCGAACGGTACCCTCCATCTGGCTTTCCGCTCGAATGTCCGCATCGAGGTCGAATGTTTCGCGGCGGAAAGGGATGACCTGGACGATCGGCGTGCCGCGCTCCAGCACATGCAGTCCGTCCTCGCCGGTCGCGAAAAACGGGAAGTGGATTTCCGACTGATAGGTATCGGTATCCACGACGCCGGCAACAATCTCAAATACGCCATTCGGGCGATTGAGCGGCGGCACGAACAGACAGCTCCAGCCAGGTGGCGTGCGTATGGTCCAGTAATTGTGGAACTTGCAAGGCGGCAGCGGCTCTCGCGGATTACCGGCCACCTGGTGGCTGGCATGATTGCTGACGAGCGTGCGGTCAAAATCCCAGCCGCAATTGACCGTCTTGCCACCATCGGAGATTTCCATGCGCACGCTTGCGGCAAGCCCGATCACCCAGCCCGCGGCCATGGCGTCGAGGAAGGGCATGCAGCGTTTCACCGTCAGCCCGCTATTGGTGGGCGAGACATGCGCCTCGTCGACAGGCGGCAGCTTGCGGAACCAGTCGGGCAGTGCCGACTTGGCACGCACGGGAGCGGAGATAACACCCTCGTCCTCCTTGCGGCAAAGAAAGGTCAGCCGGGGCTGTGGCTTCCTTAAAAGTGCGAGTGCCATGGCTGTTCTCCTCATGATTTGATGTGAGAAGAACGGCGCCCGGAAAGACATATTCCCGGCGTTTAAAAATATTCAATCAGGGCGCCAGGATTGCCCGTTCCTCCTCGGGCGACAGGGGAGCACCGGCTTCGATCGACGCGAGATAGGCATCGATCGTCTCCTGCGCGGAAGCAGGGACATAGCCCTCGGCTTTTGC
This sequence comes from Rhizobium sp. Root1334, assembly GCF_001426665.1. Taxonomy (GTDB): domain Bacteria; phylum Pseudomonadota; class Alphaproteobacteria; order Rhizobiales; family Rhizobiaceae; genus Pararhizobium. The sequence continues at coordinate 39,008 of NZ_LMEY01000014.1, forward strand.
AGATGAGAGGGCCAATTGCGTCACCCACGTCTGGTCCTGGCGGCAGGCGATGGAGACCGTGCTGCTCGACGCCTGCTTCAATTCGTACTCGCGGCAGAGTGAGCCGTTCTTATCGCGAAAGGAGGCGATGACATGAAGCGTCTCCCCGGCGCCAAGGGCGATATCTTGTCCGGATGCCTCGCGGTCCAGCACCGTAGCGATTTCGGCGCTGGAATCCAGCGTGGCCGGGTCCAGATTGCGGCCCACCGTGAAGCCGACGACGCCAGTAATCACCGCGACGATACTTGCCGCCAGCGGCATGAGCCAACGACGTGTTTCTCGTTGCGGCTTCGGGCGCAAGGACACAATATTGCCGGCATTCGTTTCCCCGCTGCGCGCGTCGTCAGCCATGCGGCGAACGGATTTAAGAAGCGCTTCCGGCACCGGTTCATCGATCAACGGCTTCATGGCGCCGGCGACCAGCAGGCGGCTTTCGAAAAACACTGCCAATCGTTCGGCCAGCGTCTCGTCGGTTGCAAGGGCTGCCTCCAGCCGGGCGCTTGTCGCCTCGTCCAGCTCACCGTCGGCAAAAGCCATCAATGTCTCGTCGTCAAAATCGTGTCGGGTCATGCAACGCCCCCTTTCGTATCGAACGAACGTTTTTCCCCGAAACTTATTCCCGTCAGTTCCGCAAGATTTTTCCGCGCTCGGGCAAGGCGGCTCATCACGGTTCCGATTGGGATCGACAGAACTTCGGCCGTGTCGCGATAGCTCAGTTCCTCGACACAGACCAGCACGAGCACTTCGCGCTGTTCCTCCGGCAGCTTCTGCAAGGCAGCGGTGACTTCGAGCAGATCCATGCGCGCAAGCGAGGCAGCTTCGCCCGACGGAACCGACACATCACGCGCCTCCTCCAGATCGTCGTGCGGGCCTGCCGTCTTCTGGCGGCGCAGGTGGTCAATCCACAGATTTCGCAGAATGCGGAACATCCATGCGTCGAACCGGCTGCCGGGTACGAAGCTGTCGGCTGCGAGTATGGCGCGCTCGCAGGCAGTCTGCACAAGATCGTCTGCCATCTCCCGGGAACGGCAGAGCGAGATTGCAAAACGCCTGAGATTCGGCAGGAAGGCAACCAGCCGTTCCGGTACTGTCTGCATGTCGTCGGTCATTCCGCTTTTTTGCACGCCAGGGAATAACCTGTCGAGTCAAACGTATTTTCAGGATAGTTTGATCGAAAGCGGCTCCCTGGTCCAAGATTCTGGATTGGAAAGCCGCCACAGGAGACTGACCGTGCTGCTCATTGCCAAGATAAAACCATTGCGCCTCCTCACTGCCGCAGTCACCGTAGGAGCGATGGTGGTTCTGCCACTGCCGGTCAATGAGGCTGCCTTCACCATTCCCGCTGCGCTTGCGGACGATGATGATGGAGACGATGACGGCGGCGGGGGCGGTGGTGCTGCTGGGGGTGGTGGCTATGGCCGCGACGGAAACCGCGGCAACAGCGGATATCATCGTGGCGGAGATACCTTTGGCGACTTGCGTTCGCTCTTTCGCTGGCCTTCCCGCGAGCGCCGCGCACCTGTGCGACGCCCAGCCGCGGTGCCGGAGCGTGCGCCAAACGAGCTCATCGCGATCGGTCTTGAGGACGCAGCGATCGCTGGATTGGTTCAGGAAGGATTTGCCGTTGAGGATCGCACCCGGATTACGCTCATCGGGGGTGAAATGGTACGGCTCATCGTACCGCGAGGCATGACGCTCACAACGGCGCGTGCCGCTGTTGTTGCCCGCAGCGCGACGGCGACGGTCGACTTCAATCATTTCTACCAGCCGCAATCGGAGAGCAAGGCCGGTTGCACAGGGGAGAGCTGTGCACTCGTCCGTGAGATCGTCGGATGGCCGGCCGATGAGATCACGAATTGTACGAAGCCGCCCCGCATTGGCCTCATCGATACGGCGATCAATGCCGGGCACGTGAGCCTGACGAATACGCAGCTGGAGGTCATACGCCTTGGCGAAGGGGAAGAGACAAAGTCGGGCGCACAGCATGGTACTGCCGTCGCCGCCCTCTTGATCGGAGCGTCAGACAGCCGGGTCCCGGGCCTCTTGCCTGGAGCGGAACTCATCGCCGTCGATGCCTTTCAACGGTTCGGAAAATCCGCAGATATCGCCAGTATCTACGACCTGGTTCGCGCGCTGGATCTGCTCGTTCAGCGTGACGTCAAGGTCGTCAACTTGAGCTTGACCGGTCCAGCGAACGCGGTGCTTGAGACCTCGGTGAAAACGGCGGCCGATCGCGGGATGATCCTCGTGGCTGCCGCCGGCAATGACGGGCCGAACGCCAAGCCGGTCTACCCCGCAGCCTATGACGACGTGATTGCCGTGACGGCCGTTGACAAGGGGCGCAACCCTTACCGCCGCGCCGTGCGTGGCGAGTATGTTGATATTGCCGCTCCTGGCGTCGGGGTCTGGACTGCCGCGTCCGTTTCCGGCGCACGGCAAAAGACCGGCACATCCTTCGCGGCCCCCTTCGTAACGGCGGCGGTCTCGGTGCTGATTGCCGGCGAGCCGGATATGTCGCCTGAGAAGCTGGAGGTAAGAATAAGGCAATTTACCGATGACATCGGGAAGCCCGGCAAGGACCCGGTGTTCGGATGGGGGCTTCTCAACGCAAGCAGGCTTTGCGACGGTGGCAGCGGCATCAAGCCGTCGGAACTATAAATTCAGGCCGCTGACGCTTGCGCCGGAGCGTAGCACTGGTACTTTCCGAGACGCGGCACAGCGCCCCGGTCATTCTTTATTGCGACAGGCGCGCGACAGCGCCAGTGCGGGGCTGGATCGACAGGTCTTCATCCTTCTGACCGCTTTCGAGGCTTTGCAGGATTGGGCAGTGGGGGCGGTGGTCGCCGTGGCAGGCGTTGACCAGGGTTGTCAGCGTATGGGCCATGTCCTGCAGCCCCTTGATCTTGTTTTTCAGTTCATCGATGTGGCCTTGTGCCAGCCGTTTGACCTCAGCGCTCTGGCGGGTCTCGTCGCGCCAAAGACCCAGAAGGTCGCTGATCTCGGCAACGGAAAAACCGAGATCACGTGCGCGGCGGATGAAACGCAGCATATGGACATCGGTGTCGGAATAATCGCGGTAGCCGGACAGCTTCCGGTCTGCAGCCGGAATGAGGCCGGTTTGCTCGTAGTAACGGATCATCTTGGCCGAAACGCCCGATGCCTTTGATGCCTGTCCGATGTTCATCTGTATTCTCCCTAAAATGGAACAGCAGCCGCCCCGTATAGAGGGCCGGCTGCTGTGGTTTGTCAGCTTACCATTTTGAACGTGCGCAGCCGCAGCGCATTGCCGAGCACGAACACACTCGACAGTGCCATGGCGCCGGCGGCAAAGACCGGCGACAGCAAAATGCCGTAGGCTGGATAGAGAGCGCCTGCCGCAACCGGGATCAAAGCCGTGTTGTAGGCAAACGCCCAGAACAGGTTCTGGCGGATATTGCCGATCGTCGCCTTTGACAGCGCAATCGCGTTGGGCACACCTTGCAGGCTGCCCGACATCAGGACGACATCCGCCGCCTCGATGGCGATATCCGTACCCGAGCCGATGGCAAGGCCTACATCCGCTTCGGCCAGTGCGGGCGCATCATTGATGCCGTCGCCAACGAAGGCAACCTTGCCGTACTTGGCCCGGAGACGGCGAACCGCATCGACCTTGCCGTCCGGCAGCACTTCCGCCACCACCTCGTCGATCCCCAGCCGGGCAGCGATGGCCCAGGCTGTGCGGGCGTTGTCGCCGGTGATCATCGCGACTTTGAGACCAAGAGCATGCAGCGCCTTGATGGCCGCAGGCGTGGTCGTCTTGACCGGGTCAGCCACGGCGATGATCGCTGCGAGCTTGCCGTCGATCGCGGTATAAAGCGGCGACTTGCCCTCATCGCCCAGACGCCCGGCAACCTTGGAGAACGCTGCCACATCATGGCCAAGCTCGACCATGTAGCGGTCCGCACCGATCTCGACACGCTTGCCTTCGACCACGGCCTTGACGCCGAAACCCGTCACTGATTCAAAGTCCGACACGGCGGGCAGCGAAATGCCTTCCGCAGCGGCCGCATCGACGATCGCACTGGCAATCGGATGTTCCGACTTGGCCTCGACAGCGGCGACTAGACTGAGAACAGCCCGGCGGTCGAAGCCATCAGCCAGCTCCAGATCGGTCAGGGCCGGCTTGCCTTCGGTCAGCGTGCCAGTCTTGTCGAGCGCCACGACCTTGGCGTCCTTCAGCAACTGGAGCGCTTCCCCCTTGCGGAAGAGCACGCCGAGTTCGGCACCCCGGCCGGTACCCACCATGATGGAGGTCGGTGTCGCCAGACCCATGGCACACGGGCAAGCGATGATCAGCACGGCCACAGCATTGACCAGCGCGAAAGTGAGTGCGGGCGACGGGCCAAAGGTGAGCCAGGCGGCAAAGGTCAGCGCCGCGACCGCAAAGACCGCCGGCACGAACCACATGGTGACTTTGTCGACCAGCGCCTGGATCGGCAGCTTGGAGCCCTGGGCCTCTTCCACCATACGGATGATTTGCGACAGTACCGTATTGCCGCCGACCGCCGTTGCCCGGAACGAGAACGCGCCCTTCTGGTTGACCGTGCCACCGACAACCTCGCTACCCACCGATTTCGAAACCGGGATCGGTTCGCCTGTGATCATCGACTCGTCGACATAGCTGGCGCCTTCGACCAATTCGCCATCGACGGGCAGGCGCTCGCCGGGACGAACTTCGACGATATCGCCATAAACGACCGAACCGATCGGCAGATCGATCGTCTTGCCGTCCCGGCGAACGCGTGCCGTTTTGGCCTGAAGGCCGGCCAGGCGCTTGATCGCTTCGGATGTCCGGCCCTTGGCGCGAGCCTCGAGCAGACGGCCAAGCAGAATAAGCGTCACGATGACTGCCGCTGCTTCAAAATAGACGTTGATCGTGCCGGGCGGCAGGAAGCCGGGGGCGAAGGTCGCGACCAGCGAATACCCGTAGGCGGCAAGCGAGCCGACCGCCACAAGCGAGTTCATGTCAGGGGCAAGACGCCAGAGCGCCGGCAATCCCTTGTCATAAAACCGGATGCCCGGAATGAAGAGGACGAGCGTTGTCAGCGCAAACTGGATGTACCAGCTCCACTGCATGCCGATCGTCGCTTCGATAATGCCATGCACGCCCGGAATGAGGTGCGACCCCATCTCAATGAGAAAGATCGGCGCTGTCAGCACGGCCGCAATGGTGAAGTCTCGGGTTAGCTCGCGGCGCTCTGCGTCCTTCTTTTCGGCACGTTCGGCATTCTCGTCCTCACCGTCATTGGCGGCAGCACCGATTACCCTTGCATCGTAACCGGCATCCCCAATCGCGGTAATCAGGGCAGCAGTACCGGCTGTTCCGTGGATCGTGGCGCGTTCTGTCGCCAGATTGACAACTGCTTCCGTCACGCCGGGGACTGCCTTCAGTGCGCGCTCGACGCGGCCAACGCAGGATGCGCAGGTCATGCCATCAATCGACAACTCTGTGGGACCGACGGAAGCGGCGGATTTGACCGGCACGGAGTATCCGGCGTTTTCGACTGCAGCGACAAGTTTTTCACGGGCAACAGCCGATTTTGTCGTGATGCTCGCCCGTTCCGTTGCCAGGTTGACTGAAACGGTGTCGACGCCAGGCACGTCTTTCAATGCTCTTTCAATACGGCCGACGCAGGACGCGCAAGTCATGCCCTCGATGGGTAGCGATATCGCTCCAGATAAGTCTGTTGTTCGAACGGGGGCATTCATAGCCGCCTCCTTTTCTCGTTCCGAAATTCAGGTTCGGACGGAAGATGGGGCTTCCCACCATGGGAAGGTCAATAGCAGATTTTTCTTTTCCGCACCACTTGACCTTCCCATGGTGGGAAGCTCCACCTTCCGCGTCATAGAACCCAAGCAAGGAGAATTCCAATGGAACTGAAAATCGAGAACATGACCTGCGGTGGCTGCGCCAAATCCGTCACCAAGGCGATCCAGTCCGTCGATCCCAACGCGGTGATCGAGACCAATCCCGCCGCGCGCACCGTCAGGGTCGAGACGACTGTGAGCGCGGTTGCTGTTCAAAGGGTTCTCGATGATGCCGGCTATCCGGCAACCGCGAACTGAACAGGAGCGTTTGCATGAACAAGCTCACTCCGATTTTCATCGCAGGCTCGCTCGCGATCAGCGCGGGCCTGGCGACAGCACAGAGCCAAATGAACAAGAACAATCCGATGCAGGGACACGACATGACAGGAATGGCGATGTCAGCAACCGGCAGTCCTTCCACGAAGGCCTATATAGTCGCCAACGACCGCATGCATGAGGCCATGATGGTCGAGTTCAGCGGCGATGCCGACATTGACTTCATGCGGGGCATGATCCCGCACCATCAGGGCGCGATCGACATGGCAAAAATCGTGCTTGAGCACGGCAAGGACCCGCAGGTCCGCCAACTCGCCGAGGAGGTGATCAAAGCCCAGGAAGGCGAGATTGCCATGATGAAGACATGGCTTGCTGCGCGAGGTCACTGATAACCGGAGGGCGGCTCTTTCGAGCCCTTGCCTTGCGGTCCTGTCCACTAGTCATCGACGCTCCAGATCAGATAAGCCGCCGGCGACGAAGGGCAATGGTCGCAGCTACGGTCATGATGGCAAGGGCATACCAGGTGATCGCATAGACGAGATGGCTGTTACGGAAGTTGACCATCGTCAGCCCACCAACTGGCAAGCCGCCGGGATTGGGGGTCGCATCTGCGTCGATGAAATAGGGCGCGACGGAGGGGCCAAGGCCTTTAGCGAGCGCGATGGCAGCAATGTCACGGGAATACCAGCGGTCATCGCCCGGGGCGTTCGAGCGCAGAAAAGCGCCGCCGGGTTCGCTGATGCGCAGCAGGCCGGTGACCGCGACCGGTCCGGCCGCGATCTCGCTTGCGACGCGTGACGTGGAATCACTTTGGCCGGCCGGCAAGAAACCGCGATTGACGAGAATCGTCGATCCATCCGAAAGATGCAGGGGCGTCAGCAGCCAGAATCCGGCGCCGCGCTCGGTCACGGCCTGAATAAGGACCGACTTGTCGTGCTCGAACAGGCCGGTCGCGGTAACGCGGCGATATTCGTCCTTTTCCGCGTTGATCGTCCCCCAATCCGCTGCCATCGGCGCCGGAGCGGGAACCGCGTGAATACGGGTCTCCACGCGGGCAATGAGGTCAAGCTTCCAGAACAACCGCTGGACCTGCCAGGTACCGAGCGCGATGAAGGCAGCTGTCAGCATCAGCATGACGCTGACGAAAACTAGCCGGGCGCGACGCGGGTTGCCTGTGGTCGCGGGATGTTCTGCGGTCACCGTGATTACCCGTCAGGGCATATTCTTCATCATCTCCGGCGACATCGGCATCATGTTCGCATTGAGATGATGCATGACCCAGAGTGAGCCGGCGAGCGTAATGCCGACGATGACGAGCGTAAAGATCAGCGCCATCATCGTCCAGCCGCCTTCCGAGCGCGGGCTCATATGCAGGAAGTAGACCATGTGGACGATGATCTGAACGACGGCAAGCGCCATCACGAGGAAAGCCGTCAGCAACTTGCTGTCGAAGGTCCCGGCCATGACGAGAATGAAGGGAATCGCCGTCAGGATGACGGAAAGCCCGAAGCCGATCATGTAACCCTTCAGCGAACCATGGCCCGCCTCGTGGCCATGGCCGTGATGAGCGTCGGCTGCATCTTCATGCGCGGGGGCGTGCGGGTGTGAGCTCATCCGAGGACTCCCATCAGATAGACAAAGGAGAAGACGCCGATCCAGATGACGTCAAGGAAGTGCCAGAACATCGACAGGCACATCAGCCGGCGCCGGTTTTCCGGTATCAGGCCGCGCTTGGAGACCTGAACCATCAAGGTGACAAGCCAGATGATGCCGAATGTGACGTGCAGGCCGTGGGTGCCGACCAGTGTGAAGAAGGAGGACAGGAACGCACTGCGCGTCGGCCCGGCGCCTTCGTTGATCAGATGCGCAAACTCGTAGAGTTCGAGACCGAGGAAGGCCAGACCGAACAGGCCGGTGATTGCGAGCCAGAACAGCGTTTCGGCCTTGGCGTTTCTCTCCATCTGCAGCATGGCAAAGCCGTAGGTGATCGACGAGAACAGCAGCATCGCCGTGTTGATCGCGACCAACGGCAGATCGAAGAGGTCGGCAGGCGAGGGGCCGGCCGCGTAATTGCGGCCGAGCACGCCGTGGGTGGCAAACAGCACGGCGAAGATCAGGCAGTCGCTCATCAGGTAAAGCCAGAAGCCCAGATTGGTGCTGCTTTCCGGATGATGATCTTCGGTCAGGTAGAAGACCGGCTTTTCGCCCGCTTGCGTTTGAATGTCATGTGCCATGTCAGGTCCGCTCCGCGAGCAGTTTCGTGCGCGAATCTTCCGTCGACGTAACGGTTTCCGCAGGGATGTAGAAGTCGCGGTTGTAGTTGAACGTATGTCCGATCGCCACGGTGACGAGAGCGATGAAGGAGGCAATCGCCAGCCACCACATGTACCAGATCATCGCAAAGGCAAACGCAATGCTGATGGCGGACAGAATGACGCCGGTGCCTGTGCTCTTCGGCATGTGGATCCGCTTGAAGCCGGTGAGCGGACGCTCATAGCCGCGGTTCTTCATGTCGTACCAGCTGTCATGGTCGTGAACGACCGGGGTGAAGGCGAAATTGTATTCCGGCGGCGGCGACGACGTCGACCATTCGAGCGTGCGGCCATCCCAGGGATCGCTGCCGCAGGCCAGCTGGTCACGGCGCAGGAAGCTGACGACAAGCTGGATGACGAAGGATGCAATGCCGAGCGCGATGAGGACAGCACCGAAGGCCGCGATGATGAACCAGATCTGCAACGAAGGATCTTCGAACTGCGAGACGCGGCGCGTCACGCCCATCAAGCCGAGCACGTAGAGCGGCATGAAGGCGAAGAAGAAGCCGATCTGCCAAAACCAGAAGCTCATCAGGCCCCAGAACCGGTCAAGCTTGTAACCGAAGGCTTTTGGCCACCAGTAGACGATGCCCGCCATCAAGCCGAACAGCACGCCGCCGATGATGACGTTGTGGAAATGGGCGATGAGGAACAGCGAATTGTGCAGAACGAAGTCCGCTGGCGGAACCGCGAGGAGGACACCGGTCATGCCGCCGATGACGAAGGTGATCATGAAGCCGATCGTCCAGTACATCGGCAATTCGTAGCGAATACGGCCGCGATACATGGTGAAAAGCCAGTTGAATATTTTGGCCCCAGTCGGGATCGAAATGATCATCGTGGTGATACCGAAGAAGGCATTCACCGAAGCGCCCGAACCCATCGTGAAGAAGTGGTGCAGCCACACGAGGTAGGAGAGGATCATGATCACGCAGGTCGCGTAGACCATCGAGGCGTAGCCGAACAGACGCTTGCCACTAAAGGTCGCAACCACTTCGGAAAAGATACCGAAGGCCGGCAGCACGAGGATGTAGACTTCCGGGTGACCCCAGATCCAGATGAGGTTGATATACATCATCGGATTGCCGCCGAGGTCATTTGTGAAGAAGTTCGTGCCGGCGTAACGGTCAAGGGTCAGAAGTGCGAGCGTTGCGGTCAGGACCGGGAAGGTGGCAACAATCAGGATGTTGGTGCAAAGCGCAGTCCAGGTGAAGACCGGCATCTTCATGAAGGTCATGCCTGGCGCGCGCATCTTGACGATGGTGGCGATCAGATTGATGCCCGACAGGGTCGTGCCCACCCCGGCGACCTGAAGGCCCCAGATGTAATAGTCGACCCCGACGCCCGGACTGTAATCCGAGCCGGACAGCGGCGGATAGGCAAGCCAGCCCGTGCGGGCGAACTCGCCGACGAACAGCGACATCATGATGATGATCGCACCGGCCGTGGTCATCCAGAACGAGAAATTGTTGAGAAACGGGAAGGAGACGTCGCGCGCGCCGATCTGTAGCGGCACGACATAGTTCATGAAACCCGTGACAAACGGCATCGCCACGAAGAAGATCATGATCACGCCGTGGGCAGTGAAAATCTGGTCATAGTGGTGCGGATTGAGGTAGCCTTCATTGCCGTTGAAGGCGATCGCCTGCTGCACACGCATCATGATCGCATCGGCAAAACCACGCAGCAGCATGATGATCGCCAGGATGATATACATGATGCCGATCTTCTTGTGATCGACGCTGGTGAACCATTCCGTCCAGAGATAGCCCCAGAGCTTGAACTTCGTGATGAGGGCGAGAACCGCGATACCGCCAAGTGCCACGCCAAGAAACGTCACGACGAGGATAGGCTCGTGATAGGGGATGGCCTCCAAGGTCAGCCGCCCGAAGATGAATTCCGTCAAAGTATTATAGCCGAACATTGTTCTGTCCAAAATGTCGCGTGCGCGGCCTTACGGCTGCGTCGTGCTGTTGGTGTTCAGTTGCGCCGGAGCGGGGCTGTTCTGATCGTTTTCGGGCATGGAATGGCCCTGATGCATATCGTGGTTCATCGGCTGCTCATCCACACCCTCGGCCGGCTGCTCGCTGCGTGCCGGGTTGCCGGTTGCGGGGAACGTGGCAGCCGGTGCCTGTTCGGTGCTGTGGCGGGTATCGTATTCGAGGCGAGCCCGGTTTTCATGGCTCTCGACACCGGCGCCCCCCATCATGTCGATATGCATCATCTCGCTCATGCACATCTTGCCGGGATGTGTGCACATGTTGAGGACCGCGTCGTAGAGCCCGTCAGCAACGGTGGCGTAGTAACGCACTGGTTCCTTGGCGCTCGGCTTTTCGAGCTTCAGATAGGTGTCGCGGTTCAGCGCCGTGCCCTGCGCCTTGACCCGTGCAACCCACTGGTCGAAGCCTTCCTGTTGCAGGCCATGGAACTTGAAGCGCATATGAGAGAAGCCGTCGCCGGAATAGTTGGCGGAGAGGCCTTCATATTCGCCTTCCTTGTTGATGACGGCATGAAGGCGCGTCTGCATGCCCGGCATGGCGTAGATCATGCCGGCAAGAGCAGGCACGTAGAACGAGTTCATCACCGAGGATGCCGTGATCTTGAAATTGATCGGCACATCAACGGGCGCAGCCATCTCGTTGACGGTGGCTATGCCGTACTCCGGATAGAAGAACAGCCATTTCCAGTCCAGTGCGACCACTTCGACGGTGATCGGCTTCACATCGGCAGGAAGCGCGCGTTCAGCGTCGATCCGGTCCAGCGGGCGATAGGGGTCAAGCTTGTGGGTGCTGATCCAGGTGATCGCGCCGAGCGCGACGATGATGGCAAGAGGCGCAGACCAGATAACGACTTCCAGCGCCGTCGAATGATGCCATTCGGGGGCGTAGGTGGCGCTGGTGTTGGAACCGCGGTACCTCCAGGCGAAAAACACGATCAGGAACAGCACGGGCACAATGATCAAAAGCATCAGCACCGTCGAGATGATGATAAGGTCCCGCTGCTGCATGGCGATATCGCCGGACGGGGCCATGACAACCATGTTGCACCCGGCCAAAGCCAGGAGTGGCAACAGGGCGAGAAAGCGGCTGGCGGATTTCCATTTTGACATAGCGGGCTCGAGTTTTTGCGTTCGTCTGGTCCGCACTAACGAAGCACCTCGGATGACGGAATGAGGTGGTTCGTCGCAGTGCAGCAATTTGTCGCGTTGCAAAAAGTGTGGCTGCGATCGAAGTCGAATGTCTAGCTGGGCTAAGGTATAAACGGTCTTTGGTTGAGGTCAAAGCGTCTGTTGCATTTCCTGAATGGTACAATCGTTTATAGGATGGACCACAACGGTTTTGCACCATATTCTTGATCAAAGCCCGGCCTGGGTTCACATTGTGATGAAATCGGAATCCTGCGAGGAGAAAAGATTATGGGCGTGGCTGGAAATCCATCGTCATCAGGGCTCGAACAGGACGCCCGGCGGATGCACGGCGACAAGCCGCTTTCTGCCGGCAGTATTGCCCTGGGTGTAATCATCGGCCGCATGTCGGAATTTTTCGACTTCTTCGTCTACGGCCTTGCCTCCGTCCTTGTCTTTCCGCGGCTGGTTTTTTCGTTTGCGCCCAACCCGGTTGCGGCAACGATGATGTCCTTTGCAGTCTTCTCGCTGGCATTCCTGGCGCGTCCGGTCGGTTCCTTCGTCTTCATGTGGATCGATCGCAATTACGGACGTGGCACCAAGCTCACCATTGCCCTTTTCATTCTCGGCGGCTCCACGGCCTCCATCGCGTTCCTGCCGGGCTATGAAACCGTCGGATACTGGTCGGTCGCACTTCTGGCGCTGTTCCGGCTGGGCCAGGGGTTCGCGCTCGGCGGCGCCTGGGATGGTCTCGCGTCGCTGCTCAACCTCAACGCGCCGTCGCATCGCCGCGGTTGGTTCGCGATGATCCCGCAGCTCGGCGCACCTATCGGATTTGCGCTGGCAAGCACGCTCTTCGGTTATTTTGTGGCCAATCTGCCCGACGCGGACTTCCTGTCCTGGGGATGGCGCTATCCGTTCTTCGTCGCCTTCGCAATCAACGTGGTGGCTCTATTTGCCCGCCTTCGTATCGTCGCCAGCCAGGAATTCGGCTCCGCACTGGAAAACAACGAACTGCAAGCGCGGCCGGTTTTCGAAATGCTCAGCAAACATTCCTCCGACGTTCTATTGGGTGCCTTCGCACCGCTGGCGAGCTTTGCGATGTTCCACCTCGTCACAATCTTTCCGTTGAGCTGGGTCACGCTGTTCGGCGGCCAGTCGGCGGCGCAGTTCCTCTGGGTACAAGTAGCGGGTGCGGCCGTCGGCCTTATCGGCATTGTCCTGTCCGGCGTCATTGCCGACCGTATCGGACGCCGCAACCAGTTGATGATCGGCGCGATCATCATCGCCATTTTCTCGTTCTCGGCACCGTTCCTGCTGGATGCAGGCCGCACGGGGCAAGATGCCTTTATCATCATCGGCTTTGGCATTCTGGGCCTGTCCTTCGGCCAGGCCTCCGGCGCCGTCTCGTCGCGCTTTGGCCAATATTACCGGTATACAGGTGCGGCGCTGACCTCCGATCTCGCATGGCTGATCGGCGCCGGCTTTGCGCCGCTCGTCGCGCTTGGCCTCGCCAGCAATTTCGGCATCATCTTCATTGGCGGTTACCTGATCTCCGGCGCGATCTGCACGATCGTAGCGCTGAGCGTGACCCGGGCGCTGGATTTGAGCGGCGAACCGGACGCAAAATCAGACGCACAGGTCTCACTAGAGCAATTTCCCATTAGAAAGCATCATACCCGGCAGCCTTGAAGTAATTCCGGCATTCGTCAGGTTTGAACTGTTTGCTGGCGTCGGCGATGGCCTGCCACAAGTCAGGGACGGTTCTGGCGGCTACGGCGCGAAGCAAGGCCTTCAGTTTGGAGAATGCCATTTCAATCGGGTTGAAGTCGGGTGAATACGGCGGCAGGTAGATCAGGCCTGCCCCTGCCGCTTCGATGGCGTCGCGAACGCCTGCAACCTTGTGGGCGGGAAGATTGTCCATGATGACGATATCGCCAGGCGTCAGTTCGGGAACGAGAACCTGGCTGACATAGGCAAGGAACGCGTCGCCGTTCATCGGGCCGTCCAGCACCATGGGAGCTGCCATGCCGCCCAGTCGAAGGCCGGCGGTGAACGTCGTGGTCTTCCAATGACCATGCGGGACGGATGCCCGGCACCGCTGACCTTTCGGTGCTCGACCATACAGGCGCGCCATCTTCGTTGAAGCAGAGGTTTCGTCGATGAACACCAGGCGCTCGGGATCGAGGTCTGGTTGGCTTTCGAACCACTCCTGGCGCTTTTGCATCAAAGCTGGTCGCTCCTGTTCGGCCGCGTGCGCCGTCTTTTTTTACGCGTGATCCCGTGCCGGTCGAAGAACCGCCAGAGCGTGCCGATCCCGGCCCTTATGCCACTCTCAGCCAACCGCACTTTGATTTCGGCAAGGGTGATATCCGGCGTCGTCTCGTAAAGCGCAAGGATCGTGGCGGCATGGGCGTCGATGTGTTTCGAACGACGGTCGCCGCCCTGCTTGTCGGATTGAATGGTTCCGGTGTCGCTGAACTGCTTCTGCCAGCGAATAGCACTGGCGGCGCTCACACCAAACCGCTCAGCCGCTTGTCTGCGGGACATACCGGTGGCAATCGCATTCACAACGCGCTGGCGAAGATCGAGTGAAAGAGCTTTAGCCATCCATGCTGGCCTCCTTCACCAGCATGGAGGTTGAATCAGTTCGACACTGATTTGAAAACCCTGATCGATTCAATCAGACGGGAAATTGCTCTAGTACTACAGTTGCGTTTGATGGCGTGTTTTATAGTGAGAGATCATTGCGGAAGCCTGGTGGGTCCGTCGCCATAGTGACCATGCGAGAATATATCGAGATATCGGATCTCTGCGACGGTCGGCAATAAAGCGAGCGTCCGGGTCAGGCGGCGATTGGAGGATTTGGACTCCTTTCGTTCGGTTTGCCATTAGCCGCGCGGCGTAGATCAGCGCCGAGCTTGGCGAGGAAAGCCGCGCCAGCCATGACGAGCGTCATGTGCCGGTTCCAGGCATGCCAGGAGCGTGCTTCGCAATGATCCAGGCCGAGATCGTCTTTAGCGCGCTGAAAGCATTCCTCCACTGTCCACCGTAGCCCGGCAGCACCAGCCAACTCGCTAAGTTCTGTACCGACAGGCGCAAAGACAAAATAATAGGCGCGTGCATCGGGTTCGCGACGGCTGCGACGGATGAGAAGCCAGCGTTCCCATTGTCCACCAGGACGAGAGCTCAGAGGAATACGGGCCCAATCGTATAGCCGAAGACCCTTGGCGCCTTCTCCGGCTGCATGACTTGACCAGGCCGCCGCGTCCAGTTCCGCAGCCATTGTTTCCGGATCAGTTTGCTCGAGGTGTTTCTCGCGGACAAAGCGTAGGCAATGATTGGAACGAACCGCCAGACAATATGGCTGGCCGCGACCTTCCAGCATACGGCGTAGCTTGGAATCCGATCCATAGAGTGCATCGGCCAAGACCCATGCGCAGGGCACGCCAGCATCGAGCGCATCGGCAATGAGCTTGGCTGCAATGGTCGGCTTGGTTGCGAAGGCCTGCTGCTGTGGGACGTGAGCCGCAGCTCGACGCGCTTCGTTTTCGCTCCAATCTTTGGGCAGATAAAGCTGCCGATCGATCAGGGTCTGGCCGTAGCGGCTTGCATAGGCAAGAAAGACGCCGATCTGGCAGTTCTCAATACGTCCGGCCGTGCCCGAATATTGTCGTGCGACACCGACCGAGTGAGTGCCTTTTTTCAGGAACCCGGTTTCATCGACCACAAGGACGCTGTCTGCATCGCCAATTGCCTCTACCGCATAAGCGCGAACCACGTCGCGCAGCTTGTCGGCATCCCACTGGCTGCGCCCTAACAGCGATTGCATGCGATAGGGGCCTTCCAGTCCGGCCTGTTCAGCCATCAACCAGCCGGTCTTCCGCTCAACACCAGACAACAAACCATCCAGGAAGGCACTGGCCGATGCCCGGAGTTCACGCCGAGCAAAGACCGGACCTAGTCGCTGTTTCAGTGAATCAAGCTCCTGCTGCCAGGCCACAACTGATCCAGACCAACCCGCAACCGACATCGAAGCCCCTCCCATCAAACACCGGAAGTGAATCACGATTTCAATGTAAACGCAACTGTAGTA
>NZ_LMEY01000015.1 GCF_001426665.1 Rhizobium sp. Root1334
CTGATTCACACTGTCGCTCATAGGTTTCTCCGCATGATTCATGCCGAAGATGAGCGATCTTGCGTTACCGCGCTACGTGGGGTGGCCTACCCGCTTACGTTGCAACTGCGGATCTGAAAGACTTAAAGCCGATGTTGAAGAAGCGTTTTCGACGCTTGATCCAGAGGTCACGCGCCTTGGCGATGTCCGGCCTGCGCTGTTCGCTTGCCCTGAGACTTTTTTTTATTGCTCACCCCAAGCCGGTGCAAAAACCGGCCGACCTGGCCCGATGGACCTCGATGCCCCGCTCAGCCAGTTCGACGCAGAGCTCCTCCAGCGTGATCTCGCCAAAGCCCGACACCCACTCGCTGATCCATTGACCATGCGCAGAAAGCTTGCTGCCGGGTGGATGGCTTTGCCGGGCCGGAGCCAGAGAGCCGGACGATCGATGCAGGATCATCATGTTGTTGACGAACCGCGGCGACTCCCGGAAATGCCGGGCAGCCTCGCGGTTGCTATTGCCTTCTTCCACAAACGCAACGACACGCGCACGCAACTCAATCGGATGCGGCTTGCCCATGGCGGTTTCCCTTCCATGGGCAAGTGAATCACAAATCAGGACAGACAGGAATCCTGAATCTGGTTAGGTGCGACACGCTTCAGCTGCCAAAAAATATCCTCGGCTTTGAAATTCGGACCTCGATGTCGGAGACAGCGCAACATCTTGGTCAAGTATCACGACCTTCCCTCTTCAGAAGGGAAGGTCGCTCAGGGACCGCAACAGTTAACCGCCGAAACCGAAACCCACGGGCATATCCGCCAAGGTAATTCCGAAGGGCTCAAGGCTCTTTAGAATCCAGGTCTGGTTGTTGCCGATGCGGCGATTGTACTCTGCCCATGCGGAGACGAAGCTCTTGAAGGTTTCGTCTCCGCCATAGTTCAGTGCAATGACGGATGGCGTGGACAGGATTGGTGTTGGAACCATTACGGCACCGACCGTTGCAGCCTTCTTGGAAATCACAAGCCCGTTCAGCATTGTATTCACAAGGCCGTCAGCCTTGCCGGTCGAGACGGCGACGATCGCTTCGTCGCGGGTCTTGAAGCGCAGCACATTGGCTTTTGGCAGGTACTGCTGAGTGATCAGATCCTGGGCAGAGCCCAAGTCGACCGCGAACGTGTATTGCGGGTCGTTGAGTTCGGTCCAGGTCTTGTTCTTCAACTCATCCTTGGCCGAGATCAGGACGAAGCTGTTGTAGTATGTCGGATCCGAGAAGGAGACCGACATGGCGCGCACCGGTGTCGCGGTCACGGCAAAGGCCATATCCACCTTGCCGCTCTGTACATCGAGAATGGCGTTCGACCAGCTCGATTCGACCACCTCCAACTTGACGTCGAGCGTTTTGGCGATGTCGTTTGCCATGTCGATCGCAAAGCCTTGCCATTCTCCGGTGCGCGGATCCTTGCTGAAATAGGGGACCTCATTGAGGATGGCGGGGATGCGCAGGACGCCTCTGCCGCGGATGTCTTCGATCGTGCCGGCCGCCGCGGTTGTGCCAAGCAAGGTTAGGGCCAACGCGGTTACACCGCAGATTTTCGAAATTAAGTTCATCAGTGTGTTCTCCTATGTTCCCCGGATATTCTCTGACATCCGTTTGCCGCTCGTTTTGCGTTCGATCGTCAGATCGGCGGTCGAGGTCAGCCTATCGGTGAATTGAGCGAGAACAATGCTAGAGAGTTCCAGCTGCTTATGGCGTTTCTTGTATGTCGGCCCTATAACTACGGCACAGCCAATTCGTCGCTGCGGGGCGGTTCAAGCACGGGGCCAACCAGTTCCCGGCGACAGTCGTCGAACAGTTGCTGGACCATGGGATGTTTCTGCAGGAAGCCGGCATTGCCGAAGTAAACCCTGACTTCCGGCAGGTTGGTGAGCTTGGCGCTGTAGATAGTCGAATCCTCCGGTCCGACGCACCATGACGGAATGATCGAGAAGCCGAGGCCTTCCTCGACACAACGCTTGACGCTTGAGCTTCCCGAGGTGGAGATAACCGGTTGAACAGCCGCACCGTCGCGGCCGAGGAAATCGACTGCAAGGTTCCGTAACGTTTGACCCGGCTCATACGTGATGAAGGGCCGGTCCATCGCCCATCTCGGTATATTCTGCTGGTCAGGCGGAGAGCCCCACGCGCGTGGATAGACGAGGCTGAGGCGATAGCTGCCCAATAACCGCTGCGGCACGACCGGATCACCGAAGTAGCGTTCGGAAATACAGACGTCGAGACTGCCGTTCTTAACAAGTTCGGCAAGCACGGTGTCGCGCTCATAAGCGGTGAATTCCATCTCGGGAAAGATCTCGCGGAACCGCGCGAGGACCTTCGGGAACAAGTAGAAGAAGATCGCCTGGGGCATGCCGACACGCAGCGACGACCGCTGGTTCTCGATGAGCTTGGTCAAGCGCTCCAGCATGATGTCGAGTTCGGGATGCAGCAAGCTGTACAGTGTACGGCCGCGTGGCGTCAGCGAAATGCGTTTCGCCCCTTGATCGGATTCAATCAGCTTGGCCTGAAGAATCTGCTCCAGCCGCCGCACGTGGTTGGCGGCTGATTGGTAGCTCAAGTTCAGCTCGCGTGCTGCGCCGGAAAACGAACCGTGGCGCGCGACCTGATAAAAAGTCTGGATGAGTGTGAGGCTGATCTCGGCCATGGCGTGGGTCCCCCTCCTTCTTTTTTAAGGGGTCTGGGCTTTCTAGCGGATACAAAATTCGTGAACAAGCAGGGCCGTCATCTTGTATCGACGGATGATGCGTGAAGACGTCAATGTTGGCCGACAGTTCAACAATGCCCGGCGCGAAGCAATGCAATTCCACCCACCCTTTAGCGCAATCGTCATCGGTGCCGGCATCGTCGGAGCATCGACGGCCTATTTTCTGGCCAAACGCGGCGTTGCTGTTCAGCTGATTGATGCATCCGCTCCCGCTTCAGAAGCCACAGGTGCCGCTGACGGCGCAGTCTCTGTTGCGAGCAAGCGGCCTGGCCCGATGATGGCAGCCGCATTGTCGGGGGTAAGGCTCTACGCGACCCTGGCGAAAGAGGGGGTATTTGCCGGAGCCTTCAAGCACCGTTCGACCTTCATCGTTGCTGCGTCGGATGAGGAATGTGCCGTTCTGGAAGCCCATTCAGCCGCCTTGGCGACAGTCGGAGTTCGGGTCGACACATTGTCGGCCGCCAACTTGCATCAGCGGTTTCCGGTACTTTCGCTAAAAGCGAGACTGGGCGTCGAGGTGCATGACGACGGCCATGCAATCGGCTACCAGATCGTCCACCGTTTGCTGACAGCAGCCCAGATTACCGTTGATCGCAACACAAAAGTTGACGGGCTTGCCATTGCCAAGGGCGGGCGTTCCGTCACCGGCGTCTCAACACGCCGTGGCACGATTGAAGCCGATGCGGTGGTGATTGCAGCGGGTACCGGTTCGGCCGAATTCCTGAATGCAGCGGGGGTTCTGACACCGCGCAAGGGGCAACTTCTGGTGACGGAGCGTGCGCCCCGGCTCAATGCAGCCATGCCGGGTGCGATCATGTCAGGCCGCTATCTGCTCAGCAAGGGAACGCAAAAGATGGCAAACTCAACCCCAGCGCGTGGCCTTGGATTGGTGATCGACCCCCTTGTGACGGGACAGTTTTTGATCGGCGGTACACGCGAGGAGTTTGGCGACCGGCAAAGCAACGACATCGATGCCGTTTCCCGCATTCTGGCCGAAGCGGTTGCACTCGTCCCTGGACTGGCTTCACTGCGCCTGCTGCGCAGCTTTTCGGGACTGCGCACCGCTGTGGTTGACGGTCTCCCACTGGTTGGCCGGATGCCGGGTTTTGACAATGCCTATATCGCGACCGGCTTCGAGGGGGACGGCATTTGTCTTGGCCCGGTGACTGGCAAGTCGATCGTCCAACTGATCTGCGGCGAGGCGCCGGAGGTGGATCTCACGCCTTTCGACCCTTCCCGGTTCGAACGTTCTGGAGAGAAACTATGACCTCTCGCGCTTTCGGCTGGATGGGACAGTGCATCCCTTTTCGCGACGGTGAAACAGTCGCCAGCGCTCTTGAAACCGCCGGGGTCTATACCCTCGGCGCCGACGCCCTCGGTCAGGAAACCCGCTATTTCTGCGGTATTGGCGCCTGCCAATGCTGCCTCGTGCGGATCGATGGCGTTGTTCGCGAAGCCTGCATCACGCCGGCCAGGAGCGAGATGACGGTCGAAACGATGGAGGTCCGTCGTGATTGATCCTGAGGTTATTGTGATCGGTGGAGGGCCTGCCGGAATTGCTGCGGCCATAGAGGTGGCAGGTTGCGGCTATGCCGTTGAAGTCGTTGAACAGCGCGACAGCCTCGGGGGGGCCATTCATCGCCAGCCGATCAAAGGAGTTGCGCCGATCAGCCAGGCTTCCGGTCCCAAGGCTCGCTGGCGTGCGCTTTCGGACGATTTTGCTTCCGCTCGCATTCCTGTTCGCTACCGCTCTATCTTTCTTGGCGTTGATGCGGACGGGCTAGTGCTGTTCGAAAACCGCCTCGCCTGCAGCGTGGAACGTCTTCAGGCGAAAGCCGTCATCGTAGCAACGGGCGCCGTCGAAAAAGTCCTGCCGCGACCGGGCTGGCATATGGCCAAAGTTTCGACCGCCGGTGGTCTGCAGGTGATGATGAAGGAGACGGGACGCGCACCTAAGGGGCGTGTCTTGCTTGCCGGGAACGGTCCGCTTCTCATCGCCGTGACAGCTCAGATGGCCCGTCTCGGCAATCCGCCGGTGGCCATCGTCGAGGCCGGCGATCCACTTGGTCGTACAGGTGCTGGTTTCTCAATGCTCGGCCACATGTCCCTCGTGCGGGAAGCGTTCGGCTACCTCAGGACAATCTATTTGCGCGGCATACCTTGGATGCGCGCCTCACAACTCACAGCGATCGAGCGGGATGACACAAGCCTCATTGCAGTGGTCCGACGAGCAAACGGCAGGGAACAGCGAATCCCGGTCGACCGGATCGGCCTCCACGACGGGATACGACCGAATGATTTTGCCCTGCCAAATGAGAAGGCAACGTCCGTTGCTGGGCCAGTAATATTACGAGCGGGCGATTGCCGGGAATCGCTTGGTGCGTTTGCAGCCGAAGCGGACGGGCGCCGGGCGGGCCGAGCAGTTGCAGAGATTTTATCAGGTGGACATGAGCGCGCAGATCTTGGGTGTGTGAAAATCGAGCGCGCTCGCCGCGCGCAGGAAGTCCTGTCTACGCTCTTTGCCCCGGTTGGCGGCGCATGCCCGATCTCGTCACTTCCTGCCGACACAATCCTGTGCCGCTGCGAAGGCAAGACTGTCGGAGACCTGCGTAGTCTCTGTGAGCGCGCAGATCGCCTGACGGGACGGGAAATCAAACACAATGGCCGGTTCGCCATGGGGCTGTGCCAGGGCCGGTTCTGCGCTGCCAACACTGCAGCACTCATGGCAGAAATCTGGCCGCAAGCGCCGGCTCCGGTCGCAGAAGATCTGACCGGCCGCCGCTGGCCCATACGCCCCGTTTCCATCGCCGCGCTGACTGGCGCCCGCGCCACCAGCACAGAACACGAATGATAAGGAATTTCCAGATGCCGCAAACCCAGCGTATCGCTTCGCACACCGCCGCTTTTCTCGTGCGCAACCCGTTCGATGGTTCGCCGGTCGGCGAAATTGGCTTCGATACGGCAGCCGAGATCAACGCAGCCGTCGTTCGTGCCAAAGCCGCGCAGTGGGAGTTCAGGCGCTCCACGCCCGCCGTCCGCCGGTCCCTGCTGAATGCTTTGGCCGCGGAGATTGCTGCGGACGCAGAGGACCTGGCCCGGATAATCTCCAATGAGGTGGGCAAGACCATTCGCGAGGCTCGCAACGAGGTGCGTCGGGCCCAGAACACGCTGAAACTCTCCGGGGATGCGGCAACCTTCCTCGATGGGGAAGCGCTTCATTGCGCGATTGTCGAAGGTGGCGCGGAACGGCTTGCAACGATCACCTATGAACCTGTCGGTGTGGTCGGTGCCATCACGCCGTTCAACTACCCACTCAATCTTCTTTGCCACAAGGTTGGGCCGGCGATTGCTGCCGGAAACGCGGTGGTCGCCAAGCCGTCTCCAAAGGCTCCCCTTGCCGCCGCGCGTTTGCGCAAACTGGCGCTGAAGGCCGGCTGGCCAGCCGATCTGTTCCAGATTGTACACGGCACGGCGGACGCCGCCCTCTCGCTTGCCGCTTCCCCGATTGATCTCCTCTCCTTTACCGGCGGCCCGGCCGCAGGCCTTGCATTGAAGAATGCCAGCGGGCTGGTACGATGCCTGATGGAGCTTGGTGGCAACGACCCGCTCTTCGTCTTGCCTGACGCAGACCTCGACAAGGCTGTTGCAACGACGATCGGGCACCGGTTCGAGATCGCCGGCCAAAGCTGCGCTGCCGTCAAGAAGCTCTACTTGCACAAGGATATCGAGAAGGCCTTCGTCGAAAAGTTGCTTGCCTCGGTCGATGCCGTCGAGTTCGGCGATCCGGCGCGCGAAGACACCGACATGGGCACTGTCATCGATCTGGCTGCTGCACGCATTGTCGCCGAGCGCGTCAACGCTACAATTTCCAACAATGCCGGCCAGTTGTTGGCGGGCGGCACGCACGACGGCACGGTTTTCGCACCGACTGTGATTGCCAATGTCGCCGCCGATGCACCGGTCATTACCGACGAAACTTTCGGTCCGATTATCGCGATCCGCAGCTTTACAGATCCTCACGCCGCGATAGCCGAGGTCAATGCCGGGTCCTACGGGCTGCAGGCGGGAGTCTTTACCAACGACCATGCGCTGATCAAAGCCTTCTCGCGTGATTTGGTCGTCGGTGGCGTGATGATCAACGAAGGCCCGGACTTCCGTGCAGAACATGTGCCCTTCGGCGGCGTCAAGCGCTCCGGCCTCGGTCGCGAAGGTGTTCGCATCGCTCTTCGCGAAATGTCGGAGCCAAAGGTCGTGATCGACTGAGGAGCGGGTTATGCGAATAGCCATTATGGGGGCCTCAGGCCGTGTCGGTACCCGGCTCGTCGAGGTCATCCTCGCCAACCCGGGGCTGGAGCTTGCTTCAGCGCTGGTTTCTCCGAAATCAGGGAGGATCGGTTCGCCGGTCGCCGGTGGCAGCATCGAGTACCGTTCGGCGGATGCCGCGATGCGAAGCCATTGCGACGTCATCATTGATTTTTCGACCCCGGCCGCGAGCCTCGCGCTGCAACAGGATATCGGCAGCAAGGCGATCCCGTTCGTGATTGGCACCACCGGATTCTCGCCTGAAGAGAATGTGCGGCTGGCCGCGTTCAGTGCACACCGGCCGTTGCTGTTGAGCGCCAATTTTGCCCATGGTTTCGAAGTGTTCCGGAAAGCGGCCGTTGATTTCGCTCAGAGTGCCCCGGATGCCGACGCGACCGTCAGCGAAACCTATCACGCACGCAAGAAGGCCGATCCATCCGGCACGTCGCGCCTGCTTGCCACCGAACTTTTCGAGGCACGTAGCCGTGCGATGGGTTTTGCCGCGCCTGAACCGGTCATCGCTGTTCACCGCGAAGGCGATACCGTCGGGGTGAATGAAATCCGGTTCGATATGGGTACTGCCGAAGCTGTGTTCACCTACCGCGTTCATACGCTCGGTGCCTATGCTGTGGGCGCGCTTGCGGCTGCGCAATGGCTGGTTTCCAGACGGCGCCCCGCCAGGCTCTATAGCCTCGCTGATTGCCTTAACGTTTGATAATAGAGAGGAATATGACAATGACCAAGCAGAGCCTCGGCCACCGGTTCAACGGTGTCTTTACCGCCCTCGTCACGCCGTTCAAGAACGGCGAAGTTGATTACGCTGCGTTTGATGCCCTTGTTGAGCGGCAGATCAGCGCCGGTGTCGCGGGCCTTGTTCCGGTCGGCACGACGGGTGAAGCTGCGACCCTTTCCGATGATGAGGCTAATGCTTTGATTGCCCGGACCGTTGAACTGTCGGCCGGCCGCGTCCTGACAATGGCAGGCGCCGGTGGCAACGACACGAGAGCGACCATCGGAAAAGTGCAGCGGGCAGAAAAGGCGGGTGCCGATGCCGTCCTAATCGTTACCCCATACTATAACAGACCAACCCAGGACGGGCTGATCGCCCACTACAGCGCTGCAGCAAGCGCTACGTCGCTGCCCATCATGCTTTACTCCGTGCCTGGGCGCTGCGGCGTGGAGATTACCCCGGAAACCTGTGCCGCTCTAATAGATCGTCATGAGAATATCGTTGCTATCAAGGAAGCTGGCGGATCTGCCACCCGCGTCACCCAGCTTCGTTCGGCTTGCGGCGATCGGTTGATCATCCATTCCGGCGACGATGCCCTGACGCTGCCATTTCTCTCACTCGGTGCTGTCGGGGTGACCAGCGTGGTCGCCAATGTTGCGCCGCGCGAAATGGTTCAACTGGTTGAAGCCTGGCAAAATGGTGACATGGCGCGTGCATTGGCGCTGCACGAGCTCATCGCCGAACTCACTGACGGCATGTTCATCGAATCCAATCCCGCACCCGTCAAGACGGCATTGGCGCTCTCCAAACTCGCCGGCGCGGAAATGCGGTTGCCGATGGTGCCGGTCTCGCCTGCCAATCTTGAACGCCTTGGCGGCATCCTCGTCCGCTTCGCTTCAGCCACTGCCGTCTTCCAAGAAAATCGCTAAGCGCGTGCATCAGCTTTGCATTGCCCGTTAGAAACGGGCGTACGACTATCAACTGCCGATCCCAGTTCTGTCGGGGATCGGCAAAAATGACCAGGGGAATAAAATGAAAGCCCACCACGGCCAACACCGGTGTTCCCGGACGAATGACAAATCCGCGGCCTGTCCGAGCGGTCAAGCGGGGGGGGTGTAATGAATTACAATTGGGATTTTCATGCTGTCTTGCAGTCCTGGGACCTCTTCCTCTGGGGGCTTTGGATCACGATCATCTATACCTTCGGGTCCATCCTATTTGGCGTTGTAATCGGATTCTTGACGTGCGCGGCCCGGCTGTCGGGCCTGTGGGGCGTCAATGCCATTGCCCGCGTTTATCAGGAAATGTTCCGCTGCACGCCTCTACTCGTCCAGCTTTTGTGGTTCTATTATGCTTTCCCGCTGCTCATCGGCGGTTCGATCGACAACCGCGTTGCGGCCTTGCTGACGCTGTCGCTCTATGTCGGCGCATTCTACGCCGAAATTTTTCGTGGAGGCATCGTATCGATCGACAAGGGACAACATGAGGCCGCAGCTGCGATCGGTATGAGTTCTTGGCAATCCATGTACCGGATTATTCTGCCACAGGCCATGAAACGCGTGCTGCCATCATTCATCAATCAATCCGTTATCCAATTCAAGAACACCTCTCTTGTTTCGGTCATCTCGGTGGCGGACCTCGCCTACATGGCGGCTGTGGTTAACGGACAGACGTACAGGCCGCTCGAATCCTACACTTTGATGGCTGGTCTCTACATCGCGATGTTGCTGCCGCTGACCCAGGCCGCGGACTGGATCGAGCGACGCCTCAAGGTCAGCGACTAACGGAAACGGATGCACGAACATGACACTCAATCCCGAAATGAACGCCCCCGTGATCGAAGCCATCAGCCTGCGCAAAAGCTATGGCACACATGAAGTCCTTAAAGGGCTCGACCTCAGTCTGGCACGGGGAGAGGTGGTCGCGCTGATCGGCCCGTCCGGTTCAGGCAAGTCTACCTTCATTCGTTGTCTCAACATGATGGAAACACCGACACAGGGAACAATCCGGTTCCGAGAAAAATCCGTCAGCAGAAGGTTCGCCGACAAGGGCGAGGAGATCGGCATTGGCACATTGCGCCGCCATGTTGGCATGGTGTTCCAGCACTTCAATCTTTTTCCGCACAAGACGGTTCTACAAAACGTTACCGAGGGGCCGATCATCGTTTGCAGGCGGACTCGGAAAGAGGCGGAGGAACTGGCAATGGATTTGCTCTCCCAGGTCGGCCTGGCCGAGAAGCACTCCGCATATCCGAACCATCTATCAGGTGGGCAGAAACAACGTGTCGCGATTGCCCGCGCGCTCGCCATGGAACCCGAGGTGCTGTTGCTTGACGAAGTCACCAGCGCGCTCGACCCGGAACTTGTCGGCGAGGTGCTGTCCGTCATTCGTGGTCTTGCCGATAAGGGTATGACAATGGCGATCGTCACACACGAAATGGCGTTCGCAGCCGACGTTGCAACCCGCATCCTTTTCCTCGATCAGGGTGTGATCGCTGAGACCGGCTCCGCCGAAGATGTTATCCTCAACCCGAAAAACCCAAGACTTCAGGGCTTCGTGGCGCGATTCAATGGATAAGCGCGACGTGAAGAAATTGAATGTGTGCATATTCGGGGCGGGCGAAATCGGTACGGCGCTCGCCGTTGCATTGGCAAGAACGGAAAGCTTCTCGGTTACGATCGTCGACCGATCGGAGGGCGCGCTCGATCGCGTGCGGGCGATGCAAACGAGAGCGAAAGCGCGCGTTTTAAGCCATCCCGACGATCTGCAGGCGGTCCTGCTGGGCCAGAATGTTGCGGTTGCGGCCGTGCCGGAGGCCGCGATTAATGAAATCGCCCGGGCTGCGGCGCGAGCGGGCGTGCATTATCTCGATTTCGTTGGCGCCAAACCGGGGACGCTGGAGATACTCGAGCCTTTGGCTCAGCATCGCGCCGTTTTTAACGGCTGTGGTGTGTCACCTGGGATCATCGAAAATGTCGCCTGGGGTCTGCTTGCGTCTTTTGTATCCGCAACAGACTTGACCATTCGTGTCGGTTCCGTTCCACAGTATCCAACAAACCGGCTTGGCTACGGCCAGATCTGGAATGTCGACGGACTGATCAGCGAGTACACCCGGCCCAGCGCTGCCGTTCGCGACGGAAAGCCGGTGTGGATATCTCCGCTTGAAGAATACGGCCAGATTATCATCGGCGGCGTCACCTACGAGGAATTCATCACGTCAGGTGGTGTCGAGGATCTCTCAATATTTTCGCAGGCCTCCCCAAAGAACGTGACAATCAAGACCATTCGCTATCCCGGGCACCTTGAATATATGCGCTTTCTGCTCGACGATCTTGGACTTCGCCATCGTCGGGACATGCTAAAGTCTCTCCTGTACAACGGCCTGCCAGTCATCGAGGATGACGTTCTGCTTCTTGTCATCACCGCCCGCGGCCTGCGTGGCCGAAAACCGACCGAACGGACGATCTGCCATCAGTTCTCACCGAACCACGTCGTGGGTCCATTCAATGCGCTGACCTCCGTCGCAACCGGTTACGCAGCAACCCTGCTGTCGATGCTGAGTCGAGGCGACATTGAGCCCAGCGGTTTTGTGGCGCATCATCGCTTCGACACGAAGTCCTTGCTCAGGGAGCCCTTCCTCGGACCCTTGCTCTCGTGACCACGCTGCAATAGCCGGGTCCATTCCGGTCGTGTCGGAGTGCGGATGGGGCTGGAACAAGAGCTGCTCGAAATCATACGGTAGACGTGAACGAATGATAGATCTCAGGCTGCTTGGGAATTGAACGAACAATTCGGCAAGATCGTCGTGACGGTTTGATGCCAAACCGGTAGTGCGAACGTACTTGGGTGACATCAGTCGCACTTCGTGTCCTCATGCTGCGAAAAGTCAACCAAGGTCATGAGCCCCGCAGCATGCTTCCATTGCAATGATATTCTCGCCATTTTGATTTCCTAGAGAAGCTGGCAGACCAGACATTCTGGGAGGAGAACTATTGATGCTTAACTGGCTTGATCAACGACGGACACGGCGGCGAAATATCGCCGGCTTCTGGATGTATAGGACCATACGACCGATGACGATAGTTGCGACATGGGCAGCCGTCAGCTTGTCGGGGCTCGGCAATCGGGCATTTTCGCAAGAGGCACTTTACGTTGGGCGGCCAGGGCTCGCCGAGCCAGAGGGGACCCCGCTTGAAATTGCGACCTGCGAAACCATCAAACAGACACTGGATGGCTTCCAGCCACAGCGGGATCGGGTTGACCTTTGGATCTCCGGTCCGCTTACGCTCGTGCATACCGACAAGGTCCTCTGGTATCTTGCAGTCTGTCCGGACACCGAAATTCGCGTGATGTGCGTCACCTATTCCGACAATGGCATGAGGACAGGCGATCACGTCGTTCTGACGGGCGCGTTGGAAATCCAAGATCGTAAACACGCGGTCCTCGACCCCTGCCTTGCCTCACGCGATTAGACGGCGATCAACTAATGCTACGTCAAAGCGTCTCTCCGCCGGCATGGGTTTCTCCTCTTTCTGGCACGAGATGATATGGACCACACGAAACTCGTTCCTCCGCCCCGTGGTCAGTAGTCAAGAATTTCGTGGCCGTGGAGACGCTCGTGACGCGAGGGTTGTTATCACGGGGCGCAGCGGCATCGGCTATGTAGTTCGCGAAAACAGGCGGAGGCGCTTGATTGGGGTCCATGAGCAATCGCGCGACAACGTCGGCGGTGAGCGCAACTATGATTGAACCTACGGCGCGCTAAGTTTCCAGGCGCGTTTTGTCGTCGGTATATTCAGCGCCAATCTCAGTTCGCGCCCCGTTCCTGGCGGCGTGACGACGGCCTGATAGCCGCCATCGAATTCGTCGCAGAGAAAGGCGACCGCGCCTTTTTCGACCCCGTCAAGAAAATCGGCCCGCAGGCCCTGCCGCCCTACTAAAGCGAGGCGTCGGTCGCGCCATGACGCAGGGCGATATCCGGCCTTTGGCCCCCCGCTCTGCCTCATCCGCGAGGATGCCGACATCGTCGTCAAGGCAACAGCCGGCCCTGCGAAAGCCGTTCTCGGGCAAGACTTGAAATGAATGGGGCCGGATAACCACCGCATGGGAACTTGCAGACCTATTTAATTGCCGGTGGCTCGCGGGACCGTGCAGATGAGTGTCTATGAGACGTACAGTCCATTGCGAAAGCTGAAGCGAGGATTCGATTTACTCTTGTATTTTTAGCATTACATATGTATCTGCATCTCGCAGGCTTTGAATTTTCCGGACCCAGATCCATTCGAAGCCCTCGCGCACCGTCCAGGCGGGAGGAGACCTCGCCTAGCTCAAGGGAGATCAGCATGAAGAAACTCGCCATATTGCTGGCATGCGCCACCGCGCTTGCCCTGCCTGTCACAGCGTCTGCTCAGGATGCGCAAGGCACCATCAAGAAAGACGCATACCGCTTTGTCGTCGTACCGAAGGTCGTGCATCCGTGGTTCGACAAGGTGAATGAAGGCGCGCAGGCCGCGGCCGCGGCCATCAAGGCTCAGACCGGCTCCAGCGTCGAAGTCATCTATTCCGCACCGCAGTCCGCGGACGTCGTTCAGCAGAACCAGATCATTGACAGCGCCCTTGCGACGCAACCCGATGGACTGGCGCTCGACCTGCTCGATCCCTCGGGCAACCGCGCTTCACTCGAAGAAGCACAGAACCAGAATATCCCTCTGGTCATTTTCGATTCTATTCCCCCGGAAGGCATGGCTATTCCCTATATTGGTTCGGACTTCTGCGAGCAGGCGAAGATTGCCGCTCGTCGCCTCGTCGAGGTTCTCGGCGGTGAAGGCGAAGTCGCCATCATGCAGGGCGTTCCGACCGCGCCGAACCACTCGATCCGCGCCGAATGCCACCGCCAGATCTTTGCCGAACATCCAGGCATCAAGGTTGTTGCAGAAGGCATCGACAATGACAGCATCGAGACGGCGCAGCAGCAGGCAGCCGCCATCATGCAATCAAACCCGAACCTCAAGGGTTGGGTCGCATCCGATGCCGCCGGCCCGATCGGTATCGGCCAGGCGATCGTCGAAGCCGGCAAGCAGGGCAAGGTTACTCTCGTTGGGCTCGACAACCTGCCGGAAATGCTCGACATGATCCGCGACGGCGTTGCTGACAGCTCGTCGGCCTCGCAGCCGGAACTGCAGGGCTATTGGTCAGTCATGTTGCTCTGGGCGCAGGCAACGGGTGCCAAGGTGCCGGGTTACCTCGACACCGGCAACGCTTTCCTCACCAAGGAAAACGTAGGCAAGTGATCCGGTAAGACCGGACCTGCCGTGAGGCACGGGATTCCCGTGCCTCTTCCATCTCACTACGACGCTGAGGTGCCCCATGGCTTATCTTGAAACCCGCGGCCTTGGCCGGGATTTTCCCGGCGTCACCGCACTCAACGGGGTCGATCTTTCGATCGAACTTGGCCGCACGCACATTTTCGCGGGCGAGAACGGTGCCGGCAAATCCACTCTCGTAAAGATCCTGACCGGCACCGACCGGGCTTCGCGCGGCGATATCCTGATCGATGGCCGCAACCCTGTCGACGATCCCGCTCTTTACAAGAATGTCGCCTACGTTCCTCAGGAGCTCAATCTCTTTCCGCAGATGAGCGTTGCAGAGAACTTGTTTATGCCGTTCAGCCGGACAGGTCACGGCGGGCTTCTCGTAAACCGCAGTGCTCTCGTCGAGGAGGCTCGCAGCTATCTTGAACGGTTCGGCATCGAGGCAGACCCGCGCGAGCTCGTGGCAAATATCTCGGTCTCCGACCAGCAACTCCTCCAGATCGCCCGCGCCTGTACCAACGCGGATATGAAGGTGCTTATTCTCGACGAACCGACGTCATCCCTGACGCGCGTCGAGGTAGACCGGGTCTTCAAGGTCATCCGGGGCCTGCTCGACCGCGACCACGCCATCGTCTTCATC
Source organism: Rhizobium sp. Root1334 (assembly GCF_001426665.1). Classification (GTDB taxonomy): domain Bacteria; phylum Pseudomonadota; class Alphaproteobacteria; order Rhizobiales; family Rhizobiaceae; genus Pararhizobium. The sequence goes on from NZ_LMEY01000015.1 coordinate 14,723, forward strand.
AGCCACAAGATGGACGAAGTCTTCTCCATCGGCGACAACTACACCGTGCTGCGCAATGGCGAAAAGATCGAAAGTGGCAAGATCGCCGATATTTCCGAAGCGGATCTGATCCGCGCCATGTCCGGCCGCGACATCGCTTTTGACGACCATTTCCGCCCCCAAGGTGTTGCCACCGACACGATCATGACGGTGCGCGGCCTTTCCGGCTCCCGCTTCCGGGATGTCAATTTCGAGTTGCGCCGTGGAGAAATTCTTGGCTTTGCCGGCCTCGTCGGCGCCGGCCGCTCGGAAATCATGCAGACGATTTTCGGTTTCCTGAAAGCCAAGGCAGGCACTGTGACGGTCGAGGGAAAGCCCTGGACGCTCAACGATACGGCCTCGTCGGTCGATGGCGGCATGCTCTACCTCTCGGAAGAACGCAAGCATCACGGCATCTTCCCGCTGCTTTCGCTGCGCGAAAACATCGGGATTTCCATCCTGTCGCTGACCAGGGGTTCCCTCGGCATCAGCGGCGGGCGGGAGCGCGAGGCCGTCCAGAAGATCATCGACGACTACGGCATCCGCACGTCAGGCATGGGCAAGCGCATCTCGCAGTTGTCCGGCGGCAACCAGCAGAAGGCCATCATTGGCAGAGCCATGGCGACACGGCCGCGCGTGCTGATCTTCGACGAGCCGACGAAGGGCATCGACATCCGGACCAAGACCGAGATCTACAGGATCATGAAGGGTCTGGCCGAAGAAGGCGTCGGCGTCATTCTCGTTTCCTCGGAACTCGACGAACTCAAGAAGTGCGCCAGCCGCATCATCACGATGCACCATGGTCGCATCACCGGCGCATTCGACACCGCCGGAACGAACAATGAAACACTCGTAGGCGCCATTTTCGGCACGGAGGTGAAAGCCGATGCAAACTAATTCCCTGTCCCTCCTGACGCGCAGCCCGCTTGCCGGCGTTTTCGTCGCGCTCGCTGTCATCTTCACGCTCTCGGCGCTGATCTCCCCCTATTTTCTCACGCCCTATAACCTCTCGGTTATTGCGCGCGGTCTCGCCTTCGTCGGCCTTATCACAATCGCACAGTCCATGCTGATGGTGCTTGGCGAACTTGACCTGTCGCTCGGCGTGATCGGTGGCCTGTGTGGCGTCATTTCCGGAATCCTTATGGTGCGGCTCGGGCTTGAGCCCTATTCAGCGATGTTTCTCGCGATCTTGCTCGGCGCGTTTCTGGGCCTTCTCAACGGCCTTCTGGTGACAGTGCTGCGGCTTCACTCGCTGGTCCTGACCATCGGCACAGCCGGCATCTTCGGTGGCGCCAACCTTGTTCTTACACGCGGCGTCGCGATCACCGGCATCCCGAAGAACTTGCATTATCTGGGCCGTGGCGATTTCCTCGGCATGCCCGTACCCTTCGTGATCATGCTCGTCGCGCTCGCCGTCGCCACCTTCGTCATGCTGAAGACGCCCTTCGGTCGCTACATGTATGCGATCGGCAACAACCAAGCCGGCGCCCGCATGCTCGGCATCAAGGTCGACAAAGTTCGCCTACTAGTCTTCGGAGTCGCCGGCGCGATCGCTGCCCTGGCCGGCGTACTGATGGTCGCCCGTCTCGGCACGGCGCAACCGTCGATCGGCGAGACCTGGGTGCTGGCTCCCATCGCAGCTTCGGTCATCGGCGGCGTCGCCACGACCGGTGGCATCGGCAGCCCGATCGGGGCCATCTTCGGTGCTGGCATCATCGCCATCATCGAAAACATCATCGTGCTCTTCGGTGTCTCGCCCTACTGGCAGGGTATAGTTTCGGGCGCGATCGTCGTACTCGCCATTTCCTTCGACGCCATTTCCCGCCGCTATCTCCGTCGCGACGCTTGACGCATCCGGCTGCTTCGCTCTGACGAAAGAAAAAAGAATGAACCAGGAAGTCAAAACCAAGAAACTGATCAACGCGCCGGAAAACATCGTCGCTGAGATGATCGAGGGCATGGTCGGCGCCCATCCGGACATATTGCGCGTCGAGGGGGAAACCGGCCGCGCGGTCGTTGCAGTCGATGGTCCGCGTGATGGCAAGGTCGGTATCGTCGTTGGCGGCGGATCAGGCCATGAGCCTGCCTTCGCCGGCTACGTCGGCCGTGGTCTTGCCGATGCCGCGGCTGTCGGCAACATCTTCGCTTCCCCCTCCCCGTCGCACATTGTCGAAGCGGCTCGCGCCGTGGATGGCGGCGTCGGTATCGTGATGCTCTACGGCAACTACACCGGTGACGTTCTCAACTTTACCATGGCAGCGGAAGAGCTAGAGCAGGTCGGCATTCCCGTGCGTCATGTGGCTGTTGCCGACGATGTTGCCTCCGCTCCGATCGACCGCAAGTCCGAACGCCGCGGTATTGCCGGCGACTTCTTCGTCTTCAAGATCGCCGGTGCCGCCGCCGACCTTGGTGAACCGCTGGCGCGCGTCGAGGCGCTTGCTCATGCCGCAAACGATGCCACCCGTTCCATGGGTGTCGCGCTCAGCCCCTGTTCGCTGCCGCAGACAGGCAAACCCAATTTCACGATCGGCAACGACGAGATGGAAATCGGCATGGGGCTCCACGGCGAGCCTGGCATTCGCCGCCAGCAGCTCGCAACAGCCGATGAAGTCACCGATGAGCTTGTCGATGCCATTCTGAAGGAACTTCAGGTCAAGGCGGGTGAACGGGTTGCGGTTCTGGTCAATGGTCTCGGTGCGACCTCGCAAATCGAGCTCTATATCATCTTCCGCCGCGTCAAGCAGCGGCTGGATGCACATGGCGTCGAGATCCATGCCTCTTGGGTCGGCGAATACGCGACATCTCTGGAAATGGCCGGCGCGTCGGTTACGCTGATCAAGCTTGATGACACGCTGCAGGCGCTGCTGGATCATCCCTGCCACACCCAGGCTCTCGTCGTCGGCGCTTTCGAGAAGACCCGCGGTACCCCTTCACGTAACCGCCAGACAGCCAAACCTGCTGAAGGCGCAGCGCCGTCCCAAGAGAAGCCGCGTATCCTCATCACCGAAGGCGACGTGACCCCTGCGATTTTCAAAGCGATGATGCACACGGTCGGCGAGCAAATCATCGCCGAGAAGAACTGGCTTTCTGAACTCGATGGCGTGATCGGCGACGGCGACCACGGCATTACTATGGAAATAGGCTGGAAAGCAGTGCAACTGGCTTTGAAGGATGCCCAAGAAGACGAGACGATCGAATCAATCTGCAAGCGTATGGCAAAAGCGTTTCTGGATGCCGTCGGCGCTTCCTCCGGCCCGCTGTATGCCACGGCATTCCTGCGCGCGGGCACGGCGGTCGGCAACCGTCTCAATCTCGATGGCGTCGGCATGGCGGAATGGCTGAACGCCGCCTGCCAGGGCATTCGCGACCGTGGCCGGGCCGAACCTGGCGACAAGACGATGATCGATGCATGGGTGCCTGCCGTCGAAGCCGCGGCAAAGGCCGCCGCCAATGGTGGCTCCTCGCTTGCTGTGCTGGTCGCGGCAAGAGACGGCGGCGAGGCGGGTATGAAGGCAACGGCTGCGCTGGAATCACGCCGCGGCCGTTCCGCCAAGCTCGGCGAGCGCTCCGTTGGCCATATTGACCCCGGTGCTGCCTCGACCTTTCTCACGCTGCGCGCCATGTCGGCGGCACTTGAGAAGGCACTCGTCTGACCGATATCAGCGCGGGCCTTGCAGGAGGGCCCGCGCAACACCTTCATTGGTAACCAGCCGGTTGACGTAGCCGGCGCGAAGAATGGCGCGGATGATCGGAATCTTACGGATTCCGCCAGAGACCAGCACGGAAATCGGCTTGAGTTTGAGCTTGTCCGGCGGAAGCGCAATAATCGATTCATTCAGGAAATGATCGATCGCCTGACCACGCGCGTCCAGAAACCATCCCATGAACTCACCCACTGCGCCACGTTTCAGCACTGTATCGAGATTGTCCTTCACGACGCGGATCTGGGTGAGCGAGGTGTCCTGCGCTAGCGAACCACAGGAAACGATGCCCACATCGGCGATCTCCGTACGCGCAAGGACGTCAGTCAACTCGTCATTGAGTAATAGGGCGTTGCGACTTTCGGGATTGGCGCAATAGATCGGCGCTGTCAGATAGTGACATTCGATGCCGAGTGCGCGAGCAAAGGCCGTCGCCACCTCGAAAGTGTTGGTCGATGACCCGCTGGTAACGCCGCCGGTGAGCCCCACGACCCAGCTCTCGGTCCTCGGCCGGGCGCGAAGAGCGCGAACGGCGAAGCTCAAGGTTCGCCCGGAACCGATGCCGACCCCCATGTCTCGATCTTCGATGAGTTCACTCGCAAGCGCTCCGGCCGCTTCCCCAATGACGCGCTTCTGCTCGAGATAATCATCCAGATCCGGCACGACGACGGCATCTCTGAGTCCATAACGTGCGGATACCTTTTCCGCCAGATCAATGCAGTCTGTCAGAGGCAGAGAAACCCTCACTTGCACGCTGCCGGAATCACGCACCTGGCCGATGATCTTGTTGACCTTCAAACGCGTGATGTTCATGCGTTGAGCGATTTCCTGCTGGGTCTGTCCGCCGATGAAATAGAGCCAGGCGACACGGGCCCTCTCTAGATCGTCGTCTAGAAATTCCGATTGATTTGGCATTAACCAGCACACTCCTAATCACGCATTCTTCGAATAACGAGTTCGGGTAAGGCAGGCAACTCCAGCTTAGCAACTTACGTCACCGTCCCTTAAATCACCGGATTGCGGGGAGTGAATTGTGTTGAAAGGGTTTGTCACAAGCTTTTCTGGATTATTCAGCATACAAAAGTTGCCATCGATTGCGCCACCCTCAATTGAATACTCGAAACCGCCCTGCACCGCACCGTCAACATAACCGACCTGTCGATGGTTGGACGACGATCGAGGTGATATTTGGCTAGCATGACCGAAAAACCGCTTACCCGTTACCACCGCCGTCGTTTTCTAGCGGCGATTATCGCCGATGCCGATTGGCTTTATTATTGAGTTCCGCTGAGTTTCGCGATGTCGAAGACCTGCGTGCCGAACGCGGGGTCGAAATGTCGTTTCAGACAGTGTTGGAACGGCTGGCGAAATTTGGCCTCAAATCCGCTTGTCAACTCCGGCGGCGATCATGCGGCAACACATTTATTGTCCGTGACATGTTACTCAGTCCTCCGCGATCGCTCACCACCGATAACTATCGTTTATCGGAAATAAGCCATCTTTCGTCAAACTCCTTGCCATCTCGGTACGCGATCGCTATCTTGGACACAGAAATCCGATGAGGCTCACCATGTCCGAACCGCAGCTCTCCATTCGCAGCAGCAAGGCCCGCGATCTGGCCCACGCACTGTCCCGTCGCACCGGCCAGCCGATCAACCGGCTCGTCGAGCTGGCGCTTGAGCGTTATGAACGAGAGCTGAGCGACGAGCCGGCGAAAACGCCCGGTGACGCTCTCTGGGACCTGATGGCGGAAGGCCGCCGATCCGTGCCCCCAGGCACCACATCCGCCCATGACGATTTCTACGACGAATTCGGCCTGCCGAAATGATCGCCATCGATACGTCGGTGATCCTGGCGACTTCGTTGCGTGAACCTGAAGCCGAGCGCTTTCATTCGCTCGTCACCCGCGAGGAAATTGTTATTGGCTGGCCGACGCTTCTGGAAACCAGAATGGTGCTCGCCGGAAGGGGTTTTTCCAACCCTTCGGCAATCATTGAGCAACTCGTTGCTCTGCCAAACGTGACCGCAGTGGCGTTCGGAGAGCGTCACTATCACGCCGCTGAGAAGGCATTTGACCAGTTTGGTAAGGGCCGCCATCCGGCCAGCCTCAACATGGGCGACTGCTACTCTTACGCCATCGCCGCTATCGCCAAGGCGCCGCTCTTGTTCAAAGGGCACGATTTCGGGCAGACGGATCTGAAACTCCATCCCGCGTCGTCGATGACATGAAAAGCGCCGGACGAAATCCTGTCGATCGCCGTGCTCACGAACTTGATACGATCGCCGCCGTGCTGCCGATCGAGCGGCGTGACGAGCTGGCGGAGCTGCCGACCGACCAGGATGTTGAGACGCTGCGGCATCTGGTCAACGAAGGCATGGGCGACAACACACTCAGGGCCTTGACCTCGGACTTGGCTTACCTGCAGGCCTGGTCGCTCGCCGCCACCCATAATGCCCTGCCATGGCCGGCGCCGGAAGCACTGCTGCTCAAATTCGTTGCCCATCACCTGTGGGATCGGGCGCAGCGAGAGCTCAATCCGGATCACGGCATGCCGCCGGACGTTGAACGCAGCCTTCGTGAGCAGGGCTTCTTGCGAAACGACGGACCGCATGCACCGGCGACGGTGCAGCGCCGGTTGGCCAGTTGGTCAACGCTGACGAAATGGCGGGGGCTCGACGGCCTGTTTTCCTCCCCCGCCGTCAAGTCCGCCATCCGCCTCGCCGTTCGCGCCACGCCGCGCAAACGGCGGCGCAAGAGCGCCAAGGCTGTCACCGGCGATGTCCTCGCGAAAATGCTCGCCACCTGTGCCCGCGCCGAACTTCGTGATCTGCGCGACCGGGCAATCCTGATGCTGGGCTTCGCATCCGGCGGCCGTCGGCGGAGCGAGATTGCTGGGCTGAGGAGAGAGCAATTGACTGTCGAGCAGCCGGTCTCTGTCGAGGACGACCCTCCCCTGCCCTCCCTGTCGATCCATCTCGGCCGCACCAAGACCAGCGGGACGGAAGACGATGAAATCGTCTATCTGACAGGTCGCCCCGTCGAGGCGCTCAATGCCTGGCTTACCGCGGCAAAGATCGAATATGGCAGCGTCTTTCGCGGCATCGATCGCTGGGGAAACGTCTCCCGCCGGCCGCTCGATCCGAAGGCGATCAATGATATCGTCAAGCTGCGGGCCGGAATGGCCGGTCTCGATCCGAGTGAATTTTCCGCGCATGGTCTTCGGTCGGGTTATCTCACGGAGGCCGCCGATCGCGGCGTTCCCCTGCCCGAGGCGATGGAGCAGTCCAAACATCGCTCTTTGCAACAGGCGTCAGGCTACTACAACAATGCAACGCAACGCAGTGGAAAAGCTGCCCGCCTGCTCTCATGAAACCTTGCTGCAAAGCCAGCGATCATCAATCATCAGGCTTGCGCATCTCAGTCATAATCTAAGCCGAGATCGTCTGGGTTTAACCCTACTAGATAACCTAATACTCGACTTCTCACACAACCGTGGATCGGTGTGACATAACAATCATGCCGGGTGCGGACCCTGCATTTGAGTACCCAGGACTTTAGTCTTACTGAGTCACAAAATCCGGAGATTCGGGCTGGGCCACGATGTGCTAGCGTAATCGATTCGTGGTCAGCAGGAGAAAGCTGAGATGAATGGCGTGAGCATGGGAAGTGAAGCAGCCTTTGCGGATTATGTCCATAGGCTGGTCGATGTGATCGGCCACGCCGATCGGGCGGAGCCGCTCAACGATTACTGCCTCGGACTAATGCTGCCGATGGACCGCAAGAGTGTCGAGCCACTCGCAGCGATAACAGCGCCAGCGCGAGTATCGTCCAAGCATCAATCGCTCCTGCATTTCGTCGGCCAAGCGCCGTGGTCGGACGAGGCACTTCTGGCGCGGGTTGGCGACCTGGTGCTGCCGCAGATCGAGCGGCATGGACCGATTGAGGCGTGGATCGTGGACGATACGGGCTTTCCCAAGAAGGGCAGGAATTCGGTCGGGGTTGCGCGGCAATATTGCGGCCAGCTCGGCAAGCAGGACAACTGCCAGGTCGCGGTTAGCCTCTCGATCGCCAACGTTGCGGCGAGCTTGCCGATCGCCTACCGGCTGTATTTGCCGGAGATCTGGGCCGATGATCCCGAACGGCGGCGCAAGGCGAAGATCCCTGACAGCGTTGCGTTCCAGACCAAGCCCGCAATCGCGCTCGACCAGATCCGCGCCGCTCAAGTGGCCGGAGTTGCACCCGGCGTAGTGTTGGCAGACGCCGGCTATGGCGCGGACGGCGCATTCCGCACCGGCCTGTCGGCACTCGGTCTCGACTATGTCGTGGGCGTGCAACCGACACTCAGTGTCTGGCGACCCGGCGAGGGACCATTGCCGCCCAAGCCTTGGCGCGGAAAGGGGCGACCAACCTCGCTGATGCGCCGCAGCCCCGAGCACAGCCCGGTATCGGCCAAGGCGTTGGCTCAGGAACTGCCGCAAGATGCCTGGCAGACCATTGCCTGGCGGGAAGGAACGAACACTGACCTCGGCTCTCGGTTCGCCGCTGTACGCGTGAGGCCGGCGTCCAGGGATTATAATCTCACAACGCCCCGCGCCGAGGAATGGCTGCTGATCGAATGGCCCGAGGGCGATGCCGAGCCGCTCAAATATTGGCTGTCCACACTTGCCGCCGACGCTTCGCTCGCAAAGCTCGTCAGCACCGCCAAACTGCGCTGGCGTATCGAGCGCGACTATCAAGAACTCAAGCAGGAACTCGGGCTCGGCCATTATGAGGGGCGCGGCTGGCGCGGTTTCCATCATCATGCAAGCCTCTGCATCGCCGCTTACGGATTCCTCATCTCCCAAAGGGAGGCGATTCCCCCATCAGCGCCGACCAAAACCAAAGACCGCCCGGAACCTGCCGTTCCCCAAGGTTATCGACCCCGCGGATCCCCCGATCCGACCCGAACGCCACGCGCCAAATTCGATCGCCACCGTCCGAAGGCACTTGACCGTCGCACTCAGTCGCAGCCTTCAGCGATGTCCATGCTGCACCAGGACAATGCCCGCTAAAATCCACAAACTTGTGACGCAGTAAGATTAGGCTCCCGTCGCAAATAGCGGGGGCTAAAGTCCTGGCGTATTTGGGCAGCGGGTGGAACAATTGCATTGGCCTATCCGTATGTCACGCTGGGAACTGCTCGCCGGCTTTCACTGCGGCTTTCTCACGGTGCTGCATTGAAGCGAGTTACGCATGGCAGGAAACTCAGCCACCATCATTTACGACGTCGTAAGCAAGGCTATTTTGATCGAATACCGCGATAACGTGATCGCGCTCGCCGGATCTTAGCCTACCCGCGTCGGGTCAGGCACGATCGCAGAGCGCGCGGTCGCATTCGACGGCTACACGGGTGTCATCCCGAAGACGGCTGCCACGATCGCCGAGGTGCTGAAGAACTATGGCTACCATACATCGGCGTTCGGCAAGTGGCACAACACGCCCGCGACCGAGACGACGTCGATCGGCCCCAAGGATCGCTGGCCCAATGCCTACGGGTTTGAGTATTTCTACGGGTTTCTGGGCGGCGAGACGTCGCAGTGGGAACCCCGGCTGACGGAGAATTTCGACGCGGTCGAGCCACCCCGCGGCGACCCAAAGTATCATCTGACCGAAGACCTTGTCGACAAGGCGCTGAAGTGGCTCGACGACTACCGGGCGTACGACCCAAAGAAACCCTTCATGATGTACTGGGCCCCAGGCGGCGTTCACGGTCCCCATCACGTCTTTCCGGAGTGGGCTGACAAGTACAAGGGCAAGTTCGACAGTGGTTGGGATGCGTACCGGGATCGGACTTACAAGCGTCAGCTTGAGATGGGCGTGATCCCGGCCGGGACGAAACTCACCGAGCGCGATCCGACGATGGATTCCTGGGACAGCATCCCAGACGCCCAGCGACCGTTCCAGGAGCGGCTGATGGAAGTGTTAGCGGGTTATGTCGAACATATACGGACACCCAGGTCGGCCGCCTCATAACGGGCATGGAAAGCCGTGGCCTGCGCGATAATACGCTGCTCTTCTACGTCTTCGGCGACAACGGCTCCAGTGCCGAGGGCCAACGTGGATCGATCAGCGAACTGCTCGCGCAAAACAACATCGACAACACCGTCGAGCAGCAGATCGAAGCCCTAAACCGGATAGGCGGTCTCGACGCGCTCGGCACCGGCAATACCGACAACATGTACCATGCAGGCTGGGCTTGGGCCGGAGGCACGCCGTTCAAAGGCACGAAACTGATGGGGTCCTATTTTGGCGGGGCGCCGAATCCGATGGTGGTTTCGTGGCCGGGGCACATCCAGCATGACGGCAAGTTCCGTCAACAGTTCCATCATGTTGTCGATATTGCTCCGACGATCTACGAAATCCTGAAGATCGAACCACCAAAGGGTCAACGGCTATAACCAACTGCCGATCGATGGAACCAGCCTTGCCTATACGTTTGCCGATGCCCATTCCGCGACGAAGAAGTACGAGCAATTTTTTGACAACAACGGCAGCCGTGGCCTCTACCTCGGCGGCTGGTTCGCAGATGTACCCGGTCCCTTCCTCCCTTGGGACACGCCGGCCTCGGCCAGCCGTCTCGCCGGCTGGGACTCAGCCAAGGATGAGTGGGAACTCTATGATTTGAAGTCGGACTTTTCGCAGTCGACGGACCTTGCGAAAGCCAATCCGGCGAAGCTGGAAGAACTGAAGGCGCGTTTCCTAAAGGTGGCGGAAGACAACAACGACTTCCCCATCGGAGCCGGTAGTTCATCCGCAGGACCGCATAAAGTCGGATTACGACACATGGACCTTCAGCCAGACGACACGGCGAACGTCGGAGTTCGCCGCGCCAGGTATTGGACGGCAAAGCACCAGGGTCCAGATGAAAGTTCAGATTGGAGAGGCCGCGAACGGCGTTCTCTATGCCGTCGGAGGGGCCGGAGGCGGGCTTTCCCTCTATATGCAGGACGGGCACCTCGTTTACGAATACAACATGATGATCATCGAGAACTACCAGGTGAGGACAGGCAAGCTTCCCACCGGAACGCACGATATCGAGATATCGACCACAATCCCGAAACCCGGCGGCCCAGCCGACGTGCTTATCAAGGTTGACGGGAAAGAGGCGGCGAAAACCCTTGTCAAGCGGACGGTACCGGTTGCGTTCACCGCGACGGAAACCTTCGATGTCGGTGCTGATCTCGGATCACCAGTCTCGCAAACATACTTTGACAAGGGGCCGTTCGAGTTCGATGGCAAGATTGATCAGGTGCGGGTGGAACTGGTGCACCAATATCACCAACATCTGGCAACCCCCGCTTATTGATGAACCGTGGGCCGTGGCGTGCGCCGGCTTGTAAAGCATGTCGATACATACAGACCCGTTATCAGTAGTCGCGCGAAGCGATCAAAGGGGCGACGCGGCCACGACGTCCCCTTTTGAGGGGGCAAAGTTTGCCCGAACGTCGGTAATCCCCCCGCAAACTAATCGGGTTTAAAAGTAGAATTTTCTTACAATGATTTTGGAGAAGATTCCGATGAAGACATCACGATTCAGCGACGCGCAGATCATGGCGATCCTCAAGCAGGCGGAGGACGGCATTGCGGTCGCACAGTTGTGCCGGGAGCATGGCATGAGCGATGCCAGCTTTTACAAGTGGCGAGCGAAGTTCGGCGGCATGGACGCGTCCATGGTCAGCCAAATCAAGAGGATGGAGGACGAGAACCGGCGGTTGAAGAAGATGTATGCGGAATTGAGCATGCAGAACGATCTGCTGAAGGAAGCGCTTGGAAAAAAGCGCTGAGGCCGTCTCAACGCAAGGAGCCTTACGGCAAATGCAGGAGCATTTGCCTGTCGGCCAAGGGATGGCCATGCAAGCGGTCCGGATGCATAATATCAACGTGGCGCTCGCGTGCCGGACGTTCTCGATCAGCGAGACGTGCTACCGCTATGGATGCAAGCTCGACAGCGAGAACGAAGACATTGCCGACTGGCTACTGCGTCTGACGGCAGCCCGGAAGGCGTGGGGTTCGGCCTGTGCTTCCTTTATCTACGCAACATCAAGGGGTTCGGTTGGAACCATAAAAGGGTTTACCGCATCTATCGCGAACTGGAGCTCAACCTCAGGATCAAGCCCAGGAAACGTCTTGTGCGGGAGCGACCCGAACCGCTGGCAGTGCCGGAACAACCCAACCAGACCTGGTCTATGGACTTCATGGCCGACCAGTTGGTCGACGGTCGCTCGTTCAGGACTTTGAACGTCATTGATGACTTCAACCGCGAGGGGCTCGGTATCGAGGTCGATTTCTCATTACCAGCCGAGCGCGTCGTTCGATCCCTCAACCGCATCATTGAGTGGCGTGGAGTGGCGTGGCGTGGCAAGCCGGATATTATTCGCGTCGATAACGTCCTATATTCGGAATGAAGCGCCGTTTTGGCAGCAGGTCGTAATCGCGTCGGTCTCCCGATGCGTTTGAATTATGATGTAGGCCCGGCCGATCGTCAACGAACGGTCTCTCCCATAACAAACACAGAGTACGCATGATCGCGGCTCTCACCGTCCTTAAGACGAGATCCTTTTGCCGTCGAGCGGAAGGCCTGAATATTATCTACGAGGTCGCTGAGCAGCTCAACGCCTCCACGGCACTGTCAGAGAATGGTCCTTCCGCTGTGGATCGTCCCTTCAAAGAAGGGGTGATAGGGTTCACCGCTCTTGATAACCGCATGTACGGTGCGGGCCATCTTGGCGGCGATTGCTGTTGACGCCTTGCGACGTAAATGGGTGTTGTGGCGGTCCTTTGTGATGTATCGCTCGAACTTGTCGCGGAAGCTGTTGGCGCGCTGCAATATCGCGACTTGAGCTGCCATCCATAAGGTTCGCCTCAGCCGTGCATTTCCATATTTGGAGAGCTTGGTCTGGCCTCGAAACATCCCTGACTGGATTGTCGCAAGATCCATGCCGCAAAACTTCAGGAACTGGCGATGGTGTTGAAAGCGGCGCAGGTCTCCGGCCTCTGCCAGGATTGTCAGAGCATTGATTGGGCCAATGCCGGGGATTGTGCATAAGAGCTGGTAATCTGCGTTGTCCTTCAGCATCGCAACCGCACGCGTCTCAATCTGATTACGTTGGGCGATCAGGCTTCTGCCCTCGGCCAGGATCATACGAAACATGCAGATAGCGCCAGAGTCCGGTGTAACTGGAAGGCCGATCGAACGTGTGGACGTGGTGTAAATGTCTGCCAGCAAACGCTCTTTGCCAACCTTGCGTCCGACGACATCCCAGGCCGCTTCGATGAAAGCTCCCTTGCTCATGGCTGCAATAAAGTGCGGGGACGGGAACAGTTCGAGGAAAGCGAAGAACCAATCGCTGCGCGAGCTGCGGTGAAAACGGTCCGCTTCAGGGAAATACAATGGCAGGTAATGTGTCAGGATCCGATGCCAAAGTTCTGTCTTCGACCTTGAGACCATGTCGTGCGTCTTTGACAGCTCCTGAATGTCATTGGTGCCGTGCATCAATGGGTCATGGTAAAACTGCTCGGCACCAATGGTCATCATATGGAGGATAACCTGGGCATCCTTCGGATCATTTTTATCCCATGAATTATGCAAGGCCTCCCGGGTCCGGGCCAGCGCGATAGACGAGATCAGTTTGACCTCGAAGCCGGCGCAGCCGAGCTGGTATGCCAATGCGCGATGATAGTTTCCCGTTGCCTCGAAGGCGACGCGAACAGGACGCTGATAGCTACGCAGCAGGCCTATGAGGCGATCGAATTCATCGAGATTGTTGAGCACGCTCACTCGACGTCGACGCTTTTTGTCTGGCGCTTCGATCAATACCTCATGGCGTTCCTTTGCAATATCGATAGCTGCCAGAACGGGAGCAGATGCGGTAATGTTGCCATTGGTCATAGCCGGTCTCCTTTGCAGTGTGGCTTTGCAAAACCACTGTGAGGCCTGATGCCCGGCTATGACCACCTGCTTCGCCTGAGTGGGGCTACGCAGCCGGTCACAGCCTCAACAAGCGCAAAGTTCCGAAGGTGTTACGGCCCGGAATATGTCAGCGGCACGCTTCTGGCATGGGCGGAAAAGCGAAACATCACCATCGCCCATATCCAGCCGGGCAAACCGCAGCAAAATGCCTATATCGAGCGTTACAACCGCACGGTTCGGCATGAGTGGCTGGGATGCTTCATGTTCGATACCATCAAGGAGGTGCAGGATCACGCCACACACTGGCTCTGGACATACAACAATGACCGACCCAATATGGCTATCGGCGGCATAACGCCGATGCAGAAATTGAAAATGGCAGCGTAAATTCTACTGACCGGGCCCGTTAAAAACGGGGGGACTACCGTGCCGCCCTACACACTGGCGAGTTTGAAAGGCGCGGTGGCGAATTGGGCGGGATAGCCGTCCATCTTGCTTCGCGCCTTCTAGCTCACGCCGATGCCGGAGAAGTCGTGGCCTCGGGGACGGTGAAGGACCTCGTCGTTGGCTCCGGCGTTGCGTTCGAGACACGTGGTGAAACGGATCTGTGTGGCGTTCCTGGAAAATGGCACATCTACGCTGCAACCGTTGATCCGAAGCGTCCTGACGATTGGTGAAAGGCTCCTAACCGTTACGCCTTTTTCCGGTGATTGACGGCTGTTAACGCATTTGAGCTGCGCCTGTAGTTCAACCTGAAGCAGCCATCGAAGAATTTTAAGTCTGCGATATTGACGCTGATTACGGACTCTGCGGCTTGCGAGTTTGGCAACGCGGGATGCGTGACTGGGGGAGTGGGCCATTCGTTAGCAGGTGTCGGGCACGCTTCGCAACCAATTGGGCCACTGCATCATTAAACCGAATGACTGGGTTTCGAACAATCAGTCGCTGCCGGTCCTGATTTACGGGGCCCTGTTACTTTCAAAGTTCCTCGCAATGTTGACCACAGATGTATTGGCGGCGGCGTGAGTGACGACGGAAGTCGATGTGAGTTTCACCGGCCTTTTCTCTTTTTGGCAGTTTCCCGTCGAAAAGTTGATGGGTCAGGTCCCGCATCATGCGCCTTGTGTTTTAGGTATCACTGTTATTTAGTTGCGGATAAGAATAGGGTTACTCTGGCATCAACAAATCTGAATGGCCTGAAGCAGTTAAAGTCCAGTACTCGGACGGAGCATTCGACGGAAAGGTCGTTACCGAGAACGCGCGCGTTGCCTTCATTCGTGGCAGCAAGAACGATGTGATGCAGGCTGCGCGGACCCGGTTGATCTAAAACCACCTCGACCTCGACTTCCCGGTCCCGATAAGAGATGTCGGCCGCCAGAAAGGGGGCTGACGGCCATGGGCGGTAGATCAACACCAAGGCGACGGCGTGTGGAATACTCCCGTCGCGCTGTGCTTCGTAGCTCTACCGCGTCACCAGAATTTAAAATATTTCCTTTGGGGAAGGATATCATGGATCTAGTTGACCGCCTCTTGTTATCAACAAACCCCTTCATCAGCGACGGGGGCATGGAGACCGACCTCATCTTCCACAAGGGCGCCGATTTGCCGCTGTTCGCCTCGTTCGTCTTGCTTGACAGCCCAGAGGGTCGCGAGATGCTGCGGAGCTACGCGGTTTCCTATTTCGACATGGCCCAAGCAGCGAGCCGAGGCTTTGTGATGGGCACGCCGACCTGGCGGGCCAATGGCGGCTGGGGGCCGAAGCTGGGACTGGACGACGCTGGCATCCGAAACGTTAACCGGCGCGCTGTCGCGTTTGCACAAGATTTGCGACGGAGCCATCCCTGGGGTGACCACATATTGATCGAGGGAGCGCTCGGGCCAGCCGGCGACGGCTACGCTCCCGAGCACCTTTTAACCCCGAGTGAAGCGGCCCACCTGCACACCGCCCAGCTCGAGACCTTTGCCGAGGAAGGTGTCGACATCGCATCAGCATTTACCATCACCCATCCTGGCGAGGCGATTGGAATAGTCAACCGGGCGCGTGAACTGGGCCTGCCTTTTACGCTTTCATTTACAGTGGAGACCGACGGACGTTTGCCGACCGGGCAAGACCTTGACTCCGCACTGAGTGAGGTCGAAGCCGCAACTGGCGGCTACGCTCGCTATTACGGGATCAACTGCGCTCATCCTGATCATTTCAGCAAACTAATGCCGTCGCGCTGGCTCAGCCGGATCGGCATGGTCCGGCCAAACGCCTCCCGCCGGAGCCATGCCGAATTGGACGAAGCCACCGACCTTGACGACGGTGATCCACAGGAGTTCGGCACGCTTTACGCTGAAATGGCACAGCGCCTCCCTGGCCTGCGCGTTGTGGGCGGATGCTGCGGCTCAGATATTCGACACATCAAGGCTTTGATCGCGGCGGGGGTCTGAGCCCCGAATGTCCAAACTTTTTAATAACAGGCCCTGTTCTGCGTGGGAACTACCAGCAAACGGCGAGCAAGGTCGCGCTTGCCGACTTAGCGGGTGACTGCGTGATACTAAAGGCAAGACGGCTTACGAGCTGGCTTCCCTGCAAGAGGACGCGATATCCGGATTGAAAGCCCTTTTCTCAAGGCAGTGCAGGACGAGCAGCGCCATCGCGAGTGGTTCGAGACGACGAAAGCAAGTGATCTTGAAATCTAGTGACTATGTTCGCATCCAGGGCTCAAACCCTGGTCGATAGCCGCCTGCTGAAGTTAGAACAAGAGCGGTTCAAAACCCTGCGCTACGGCCGAACGGACTTCTGCCCCGGCAGCAACGTCGCTGGCGTGCGGTGCCACGATCAAGGTGCTGTTTCCCATCCTGACGCCCTCGAGTTTTTCCATAGCGGGCGCGCCAAGCCAGCCGCTTCAGGTTGAAGTCCATCATTTGCCAGACTTCGGTAAGCCACGCCACGCCATCGTTCTAGACGCGACGCCGAGGCATGGCCGATATACGGCGCCATACCCATTGCGGCACCGCAGCCGCCATCAGACGGTTATTGCAAGGACCGCGACGCAATCCCCTGCCTTGACAAGACCGGGAAAGTGCCGTGCGCAGAAAACACCATCCATCTTTGCAGAGATTTCGATCGGCGCCTGGCCGGTGCGCCCGACAGGATGGATGAGGGCTACAGCCTGGCCTCTGCTGACAGTATCGCCTAAATCCGCAAGCGGTTCGATGAGCCCGGCGTCTTCTGCAAAACAGAAACAATCGCCATCCGGCATGTCGAGCCACTGTGTCTGCGCTACGTCAAGGGCGCCTTTGACGATCCCGGCCTTGGATAGAATGTTCCTGACGCCGCGCTTGGCAATGCCAGCACTTTTCGCCGTTGCCGTACCTCCGCCGCCGAGTTCGGTGGTGATGAAGATCTTGCCCATCTCTTCTGCTGCGGTATCGTACATTCCGACGGCGTCGATTTCCAGCATCTTCATGGAGTAAGGTGCCGAGAATGCCTCGACGAGTTCGAAGGAGCGCGCCTCCTGCGCCTTGTCGGACAGGATGTGGGCGGCACAGAAAGGCAGGAAATCGAGTGTCTTGCCTCCGGAATGGAAATCGAGAACGATGTCGGCAAGGGGCAAGAGTTCACGCTGAAAATAATCGGCGATTTTCTGGGTCACGGTGCCATCGGGCCTGCCCGGAAAGCTGCGATTGAGATTGCCCCTGTCGATCGGCGACGTTCGCGTGCCTGCCAGGAACGCGGGATAATTCATCGCCGGAACGATGATGACGCGCCCGGACACATCGTCCGCCTGCAATGTGCGTGCGAGATCGAACAGGGCAATCGGCCCTTCATATTCGTCGCCATGATTGCCGCCGGTGAGAAGGGCCGTTGGGCCCGCCCCGTTCTTGATGACCGTGATCGGGATCATCACAGAGCCCCAGGCCGAATCGTCACGGCTATAGGGCAGCCGCAGGAAGCCATGCTGGATACCCTCGGCCGAAAAATCGACCATTGGCGTGATTGGGGACGGTCGCAGTCCTGTGTCGTTCATGGCAGGTTCAATCCTTGACGAACAGTTTGCGCGGTACATTCGCAAGGCATTCGACGCCAGTATCGGTAATCAAGATGCTTTCGGTAATTTCCAGCCCCATCGTTTCCAGCCAGAGCCCGGTCATGAAATGGAAGGTCATGCCGGGCTTTAGCTCCGTCCGATCGCCGGGGCGCAGGCTCATGGTGCGCTCGCCCCAATCCGGCGGATAAGAGATACCGATGCCGTAGCCGGTTCGGTTATCCTTGACGATGCCGTATTTCTTCAGCACCGCGAAGAAGCCGTTGGCGATATCCTCACAGGTATTTCCGGGTTTGGCCGCAGCCAGTCCCGCATCCATGCCTTCGAGCGTTGCCTTCTCCGCGTCGAGGAATTCCTGCGTCGGCTTGCCGAGGAAGACGGTGCGCGACAACGGCACATGGTAGCGATTGTAGCAACCGGCAATCTCGAAAAACGTTCCCTCGCCCCGCTTCATCGGCCTGTCATCCCAGGTCAGGTGCGGTGCAGAAGCATCGACGCCTGACGGAAGCAGCGGCACGATGGCCGGGTAATCACCACCGATGCCATCGACGCCGCGGGTACCGGCATCGTAGATTTCGGCAACCAGATCGCATTTGCGCATTCCGACTTCGATTTTATCGAAGATGCGCTGGTGCATGCCTTCCACGATACGGGCAGCGTTGCGCATGTACTTGATCTCGGTCTCGCTTTTTTCTGCCCGCTGCCAGTTGACCAGTGCCGTTGCATCAACGAAACGCGCATGAGGCAGATGCTTGACCAGGGCTGCGAAGGCGGCCGCCGAAAACCAGTAATTGTCCATTTCAACGCCGATCGTTAGCCTGTCGTAGCCGCGCTCGACGAGCTTGGCAGACAGATAATCCATCGGATGACGCTCGGTCGATTGCACATAGTGATCGGGGTAACCGATAATGTTCTCGTGTTTCAAATAGGCTGTCAGCTTGGCGCCGTTGGCGTCCTGCCCACGGCCGAACCAGATCGGTTCGCCGCTCGGCGGCACGATGACGGCCTGATGCACATAGAACGACCAGCCGTCATAGCCGGTGAGCCACGCCATATTGGAAGGATCGCTACAGATCAGCAGATCGATGCCTTTTGCTTCCATGGCCTTGCGCGTCTTGGCGAGACGCCTCTCGTATTCCCCAAGGGAAAATTTGAGGTTCGGTTGGGTCATCTTTCTCCCTCATTCTCCGGCTTTGCCGGTCTCAGCTTTCAAATGGCGTGCCCGCGCCGGCAAGGCCGGCACGCGCAAGGGCGAGTGTTGCAATGGCCGTGTCCTGGATACCGGTCCCGGTGAGGTCGGCGATGGTGATTTGGTTAGGGGCGGTGCGCCCCTGCTTCTCACCGGCGACGATCTGACCGAGCTCGGGAAAATCAGCATTCGGAGCGACGGCGCCAGTTCTGATTGCGTGATGCAACTCGCCGAGCCGCCGGGTCTGTGCCAGACGATCGGCAACGTAGAGACCGGCCTTGGCAATCGCCGCCGGTTCGATCTCGTTCTTATGCTCGGCATCGGATCCCATTGCAGTAACGTGCTGCCCCGGCTCCAGCCATTCCGCCTTGAGGATCGGCGTTTCCGAGGGCGTCGTCGTGACGACGATATCCGCGCCAGCGATGGCACGCTGCGGATCAGCCATGGCGACGACAGTGATGCCAAGCGCCCGCGTCAGATCGATGGCCGTCTTTTCTGCCTTTGCCATGTCCCGCGCCCAAATCCGTGCCTCGCGGATCGGCCGCACCAGGGTTAGCGCCTGCAATTGCAGCCGTGCCTGCATGCCCGCACCGCAGATCGTGGCAATACGGGCATCCGGCCTCGACAGGTGTCTTGCGGCGACAGCGCCGGCAGCGGCAGTGCGCACATCCGTCAGGTAACCGTTATCGAGCAACAGCGCCTGCACGAGGCCGGTTGTTGCCGACAGAAGAACCATCATGCCATTGGTGCTCGGCAGACCGATCGCCGGATTGTTGAAGAAACCTGGGCTGATTTTGATGGCGAAACCATCAAGGCCGGGCACATAGGCGGTCTTCACATCGACCTCGCCGCGATGTTCGGGAATGTCGAGCCTGAGGATTGGCGGCATGACAACCTCTTTGGTCGCAAGCGCCCGGAAGGCGTCTTCCACGCAAGCAATTGCGTCCATATCCAGTTTCACCACGGCTCGCAGATCTGCCTCTGTCAAAATGATCATCCGGCTCATGCCGCCACCTCTACGGGCAAGGCGGACGCGCCGTTGATGATCCGGCGATGCAGATCCATGTCGATGTTGCGTCCGGACAGGATGGCGACGATGGGGCCGGTCGATGTCACTCGTCCGGACAGAAGGGCGGCGATACCGACGGTACCGGCGCCTTCAACGATCTCGCGCTCGGCCGCGTAGGCATGACGCAGACCGGCGGCAATCTCTTCTTCGGATAGAAGGATCACGTCGTCCAGCAAATCCCGGCACATGGCAAAGGTCAGCGCATTACCGAGCCCGATACCGCCGCCAAGCGAATCCGCAAGGCTCGGCAGTTCCTCGATTTGAACCGGGTGCCCCGCATCAAGGCTCGCTTTCATCGCTGCCCCGCGCTCCATGGTCAGACCGATGATCTTGGTGTTTGGTCTCAAAGCCTTGATGGCACAGGCAACGCCTGCCGCCAGCCCACCACCGGATAGCGGCACAAGCACGGTTTCCACCTCGGGCACTTGATCCACGATCTCGAGCCCGAGCGTTCCCTGCCCGGCGATGACAGCCGCGTCATCGAACGGTGGCACCATGACCATGCCCTTCTCGGCAACAAGCCGGTCGACCTCTTCCTGCGCTTCGTCCTGCGAATTCCCGGCAATGCGGATCTCGGCGCCGAGCTTGCGGATTTCTGAAACCTTGTTGTCAGGCACCAGGCGCGACATGCAGATCGTCGCGACCGCGCCCTGCGCCCTTGCCGCATGCGCAAGCGCCCGGCCATGATTGCCGGTGGATGCGGCCACAACACCACGAGCGCGCTCGGCAGATGTCAGCGACAAGAATGCATTGGTTGCACCGCGCAGTTTGAAGCTGCCGGTGATCTGGTGATGTTCAAGCTTGAGATGGACCGAAACACCTGCCAGCTCTCCAAGTGCCGCAGACTGCATCATCGGCGTGTGAAAGACATGCCCGGCAATGCGAGCGGCCGCTGTCCTGATGTCATCCAGTGAAACCAATTGCCGGTGCTGGCTCATCTGTCACCGCTCCGGATAGGGCTTGGTCATGAGAATGCCGAGATCCGGTCGCGAAACAACATCGCCGCAGATCCTGATGCACGCCCAAGCGGTCGCCAGATTGCTGCTCACCACCGGTTTTCCAAGCACCCTTTCGATACGGGGAACGACCTCTGCGGCGCGAACGGCGGTGCAGGAAATGAACAATGCATCGGATTCCGGCGCCATGGCTTCTTCGGCGAAGGCGGCGATCTCGACATGAGAAATGCGCGCCATTTCCCGATCATCAGTCAGGCCAAGACACGTGAAGCGGTCGATCTCGAAACCGAGATTGGCGAAATAAGCGGCCATCGGGCGGCTGGTTTCGACGGTATAGGGCGTCAGTACCGAAATTCGCTTGGCGCCCACAGCCTTCAGGGCACGGACAGCCGCATCCGTGGGTGTGACAACCGGAACGCCGGGTTTTGCTGCCTGAACCGCAGCCTCGATCTGCGCATCCCCGATGACGACGGACGCCGAGGTGCAGGAATACATGACCACGTCGAGCGGCTCGTCCGGCAGGATCAACGCGGCACCTGCGGTTAGTGACGGCTGCATCTTCAGCAGGTTTTCCGGCGTCACCGGATTGGCATAGGGGATGCGGGTGACATAGACGCCGATGCGCTCACTGGCCACAATGCGCTGGAAGTCGACCTCGGTCGTGTGGTCCGTCGCCAAAATGATCAGGCCGATGCGTTTTGCCAGCGGGCGATCGTCGAGGCCGGGCGTACGGCTTGCCATTTCAAGCTGGATATTGTCTGTCATCATCGTTCATCCACCCGGGCATAACGTTCTTCCAGGAAACGCAGCGCAACCACCGAGATCAGGCTGATGACCAGGAAGAACACGCCGACCATGGTGATCGGCTCGATATAACGATAGCTGCTGTTAGCGACGCTCTTTGCCTGGTTCATCAGTTCCAGCACGGTGATGGCGGAGAGCAGCGGCGTCTCCTTGAACATGGCAATGAAATAGTTGGCGAGCGCCGGGATCATCGGTGGAATTGCCTGCGGCAGCACGACATGGATCCATGTCTGCCGGATGCTGAGATTGGTGGCACGCGCTGCCTCCCACTGGCCGCGCGGCACATTGTCTATGCCGGCCCGATAAACCTCGGCGGCATAGGTCCCGTAATGGGTTCCAAGGCCGATGACACCGGCGACCAGCGGCGACAAGCGAATGCCGATATCCGGCAGCACGTAGAAAATGAAATAGAGCTGCACCAGAAGCGGCGTACCGCGAATGAAATCGGCCAGAAGTCCGACCGGACGGGCAATTGCCGGGCTCGGCGAGCGTCTTGCGATTGCCAGGACCAGGCCCACGACCGCGGCAACGATCGCCCCAAGCACAGTCGCAAGGATGGTGATCTTCAACCCTTCGAGAAGGGGCGGCATGATCTGCCAGACGAATGCCCAATCCCATTCCATGATCAGACCCTCATTCCATCAAGACCGCGCGAAGCGCGGCGCTCCAGCCACCGCACACCGGCAGAAACAGCCATGGCCATGGCGAAATAGAGAACGAGAATTGTCGCAAACGGGATCAGCGTGCTGCCTGTCTGCGCGCGCACCACTTGCGCCTGGAAGGTCATGTCGGTCAGCGAGATCAGCGAGACCACGGCCGTGCCTTTCAACAATTCGATGGCATTGTTGCCAAAGGTCGGCAGCATCAGCGGCAACGCCTGCGGCAAGATCACGTGCCGCATCCGGTGATAACGGCCGAGATTGAGGGCGACGCACGCCTCGAGCTGCTCCCGGCCGATAGCCCGGACGGCCCCCCGCACCACCTCTGCTCCATAAGCGCCGACATTCAGGCCCAACGCCAGAACGCCCGCCTGCATCGGCGTCAGTGTGATCCCGGCAAACGGCAGGACGAAATAGGCCCAGAACAACTGGACGAAGATCGAGGTGCCACGAAAGAACTCGATGTAGACCGTGGCAAGTGCGCGCACGGCGGCAAAGCGCGACATGCGGCCAAGGCCGGCAGTAAACGCCATGACCAGCGCCAATGCTGACCCCATGACCGTCAGCTCGACGGTCACCAGCGCACCTTGCAGTATCAGCCCTATATAGCCGGACCAGTCGATCATCTTGCTTTCTCTGTCCCTGCCGTTTCAAAGCCAGGTCCTGCCGGGCCCGGGTGGAAAAGGAGAGGCGGCGCCCCCCTCTCCGGTTGGCCGTCAGTTGGCAGCAGCACAAAGCTTTTCGCGCGTCGTCGACATCGCCGCCGCGGCCGAAAAACCATAAGGCTCGATAATCTTGGCGAACTCGCCGGATTCCTTGAGTTTTGCCAATTCGACGTCAAAGGCATCGCGCAGAGCCTCGTCGCCCTTCTTGAAAGCTGCGCCATCGCAGTAAACCGGCGCGCCTTGAACCGGAGCGATAACCTCCAGGTTGGGATCATTGGCCTTCTTGACGAGATCGTTGATTGACAGCACCGGTAGCGAGTAGGCGTCGATGCGACCGTCCTGCAGCATCTTCAGACCGCTCTGACCATCCGGCACGACGATGACGCGGTCGCGCGGAACGCCGGCTTCCAGCGCCAGCTTTTCTTCCGTGCCGCCGCCCGGCGCGCCGATGGTGGCGGACTGATCGTTGGCTACATCGGCATAACTCTTGAAGCCCTTCGGGTTGCCCTTCTTGACGAGCATCGCTTCTGCATCACACAGGACCGGCTCGGAATACGCGACGGCTGCACAACGCTCTGGCTTCATGAACAGACCGGCGGTGACGGCATCGTGCCGGCCGGCCTGCAGGCCCGGGATCATCGCGCCATATTCCGAGATCGACGCTACCACATCCGGCACACCAAGCCGCTTGAAGACTTCGCGGGCGACGTCGGGGGCCGCACCGGAAACCTTGCCGTCGGCGCCAACAGCCGTGAACGGCGGCTCGTTGGCGATGGCGATGCGGGCGAAGCCTTGCGCCTTCAACGCTTCCAGATTGGCATCGTCGGCGTTCGCCGGGGCTGTAGCAAGAACAGTCATCAACGCCGTGGCGCCGGCTGCCATCGTCATGAAATGCTTCAATCTCATCGTTCCAACTCCTCTGGATTTTTTCTATTTTTATCGGGGCATTGACCGATCGCCGCAACGATCAGACGCGGTGCCCCGCCGCGATTATCTTGCGCAGGAAATTCTGCGTGCGCTCCTGCCTGGGATTTCGGAATATGTCGTCCGGCTTGCCCTCCTCGACGATCCTTCCCTTGTCGAAGAACAACACACGATCGGCAAAGTCATGGGCAAAGCCCATTTCGTGGGTAACAAGCAGCATGGTCATGTCGGTCTCGGCAGCAAGTTTGCGCATGACGTTCAGGACTTCCTCGACCAGTTCCGGATCGAGCGCAGAGGTCACCTCATCGAACAGCATGATCTTCGGCGAAAGTGCCAAGGCACGGGCGATGGCGACGCGCTGCTTCTGTCCGCCGGACAGTTGCGCAGGCATGTGTTTTGCCTTCTCCGCCATGCCGACCATATCGAGAAGCTCCATCGCCCTTGCTTCAGCGGCGGTTTTTGTCTCGCCCTTGGTCAGCATCGGTGCCAGCGTGATATTGTCGAGCACACATTTATGCGGGAACAGATTGAAGTGCTGGAAGACCATGCCGATCTTCGTGCGCATCTTTTGCAGATGCTTTTCATCGGCAGCTGCCAGGCTGCCCGCCTTCTGCATGTGGTACAGTTGATCCCCATCGACCTCAATATGACCGCCATTGATCTTTTCCAGCGTCATGAGGATACGCAGGATGGTCGTCTTGCCCGACCCGGAGGGGCCGATCAGCGCCAGTTTCTCACCCGGCATGACATCCATCGACAGACCGTCGAGCACTGTCAACGGCCCGTAGGTCTTTAATATATTGTCGATGCGGATAATGGGCGAAGGCATGCAGATCTCTTCCTGTTGAGACGAGCGATGCCTAACGATGACGAGCGTATCAAATCATGTCAATTGTCAAAATAATCTCATGACAATTATTCTTTCCCTGCCCATTTGACGGGCGAAGCTGTCAAATCGCAAGCAGCAGCGCTTCCGGATTTCCGTGCGCCAGCGATGCGACGATGCCGAGCCCTGTGCGCAGCTCCGTCTCGGATGTCGAACCAAGCGAGATACGCACCGCAGGCGCGCGGCCATGATCAGCCGTCTGGAAAGAGATGCCCGGCGCGATCGCCACGCCGCGCAGCCGCGCCTGCGCCACGAACCCTTCTTCCGTATGCTGGCAGGTCAGCGGCAGCCAGATATGCAGGCTTTGTGGATGAGAATGGTAAACAAGCGCGCCCAAGGCTTCCGTCGCAATCTCATGACGCCGCGCCAGCGCACGGCGCTGCCAGTTGACCAGTTCCAACGCGGTACCGTTACTGACCCAACGCGTTGCGATCTCGGCAATCGCGGGCGTCGCCATCCAGTTGGAAACGAGATGCCGATTGGCAACCGCCGCAACGTAGCGGTCGGGCGCGACGAGATAACCGATGCGCAAGCCCGGTACGGTGATCTTGGTGAAACTCGTGACATAGAGCGTGCGCTCAGGCGCAAAGGTTTGCAGCGGCGGCGGCCTATTTTCGACCAATGGGCCGAGGATATCGTTTTCGATGATGGCAATATCATGCCTGGCCGCAACGGCCGCCAGCGCTTGACGCCTTTCGGCGCTCATCAATGTTGCGGTCGGATTAACCACCGAAGGCTGAAGGAAAACGGCCCGGATCGGCCCCTTCCGGCAGGCTTCGTCCAAGGCCTCCGGGATCATTCCGTCTTCGTCGATGGCCAGGCCTTCCAGATGAATGCCCAGATAGCTTGAGAGTGGGACCAGCGTGTGGTGGCTGATCGCCTCGGTTGCCACGGTTGACCCTGGTGGCGCGACGCTCATCAACGCCACTGTCATACCCGAGGTGGCACCATTGGTGAGATTGACGTTGAGCGGAGAAACCTCCAATCCGCATTGCGCCAGCCACTCGGCCGCTACTGCCCGATGGCGCGGAAACACCATGTTCGGCCGAAACGACAAGGCCGAACTCGACGGCAGGTTCTCTGCCAGCCAGCCGAAGGCCTCGCGCATTCTATCAAGGTGAATCTGCTCACAAACCGGCTTCAGGATCGACAGGTCGATGACCTCGCCCAACCGTTCCGGCAGATAAGGCGGCTCCGGCTCTTTTGGCTGGGTCTGCACGAAACTGCCACGTCCGATTTCGCCGGCGATCATGCCGCGACGGATCAACTCGTCATAGGCGCGACTGACCGTCTGGATCGACAGCTTCAGATCTTCCGCGAGCCTTCTATGCGTCGGCAATCGTTCGCCATTGATCAGCTTGCCGTCGTGAATCGCGTTGGCAATCTGCTCAGCAAGTGAGAGATAGGCCGGACGGCGAAGCTGCTGTGGATCGGGGCGCCAATTTGTCATGATTTTACAGTGCTAAAATTCAGGTCAATTGACAATCCAAAATTTGCATTCACCCTCTCGATTTCATAACATCTGCCATGATTTTCACACCGGGATACCAGTCCGAATGAAACTTGACGCCATCGACCTGCGCATTCTGGAAGCTGTTCAACGGGATGGCCGCATCACCAAAGTGGCGCTGGCAGAAGAAGTCGGCTTATCGGCGACACCGTGCTGGATGCGGCTGCGCAAGCTCGAAAAGGCAGGGATTGTCTCAGGCTATCACGCCCGGGTCGCGGTGCGCCGCGTGGCGCCCGTTGCCAGCGTGATGATGGAAGTTACGCTTGGCAATCACCGTCAGATGGATTTCGATCGCTTCGAGCGCGCAGTAACCGCCATTCCCGAAATTGTCGCCTGCTGGTCGGTTGGCGGCGGTGTCGATTACATCCTGAAAATAATGGCACCGGACATCGATGCGTATCAGCGGCTGGTCGATGACCTGCTGGACCGCGAAATCGGGATTGCCCGCTATTTCACCTACATTGTGACCAAGACAGTGAAGGAAGAGACCGTCCTGCCGCTCCCAGTCCTCCTGTCGCAAGGTGAGGCCGCGGACGGCTAGACATTTCCTCTGCGGCAAGCCCTTCATTTGGACAGATCCTCTTCCGGCGTCCCGCCCAAGAGACCATCTCTCGCCTCGAAGCTGTCAGACTGGGTGCCAATCGAAAGCACGAGGAGCCGCAGATGAATGCTGTTTTCGCACGACCCGCCTGTCACGACGCTCTCGCGCGGCTAAACGACAAGCATCTCTTGAAATCGCTCGCTTATGTCGGCGGGCACTGGGTTGCCAATGCTGCGAACCGCACTTTTGAAGTGTGCGACCCCGCCACGTCCGTACCGCTTGCCTGGGTTTCCGGACTGGACGCCGACGAGACCACGCAAGCCATCGATGCTGCCACACGCGCCTTTCCAAAATGGCGCTCGCTATTGCCGCAGGAGCGCGCCAAAATCCTGCGCCGCTGGTATGAACTGATCCTCGCTGCCAAGGATGATCTGGCGTTGATCATGACTCTGGAACAGGGAAAGTCGCTGTCAGAGTCCAGAGGTGAAATCGATTACGCCGCCTCATTCATCGAATGGTACGCCGAGGAAGGAAAGCGGCTGAACGCCGAGAACGTCACCAGCCATCTACCCGGCGCCGAGATGATCGTACGCCGTGAAGCGCTGGGTGTTGCTGGCATTGTCACCCCCTGGAACTTCCCTTCCGCCATGATCACTCGCAAGGCGGCGGCGGCACTGGCTGCGGGCTGCACGGTCGTCGCCCACCCCTCCTCACAAACCCCTCTTTCGGCGCTGGCGCTGGCAGAGCTTGGAGAACGGGCAGGCATTCCCGCCGGCGTCTTCAACGTTGTTACCGGTGATGCTGCTACCATTGTCGGCCGTTTGTGCGAAGACAGTCGTGTCCGCGCCGTCAGCTTCACCGGCTCCACCGAGATCGGCAAGCTTATCGCCGGGCAATGCGCACCGACGCTGAAACGGCTGGTGATGGAGCTCGGCGGCCACGCACCACTGATCGTCTTTGACGACGCGGATATCGCCAAAGCGGTCGATATCGCCGTCAACGCCAAGTTCGCAACGTCGGGGCAGGATTGCCTCGCCGCTAATCGTATCTTCGTGCAACGCCCGATCCTCGATGCCTTCAACGCTGCTTTCAGGGCGCGCATCGAAGCTCTGGAAATCGGCAACGGCCTCGAACCCGGTACGGAAATTGGCCCGCTGATGCATGATCGCGCGGTGGAAAAGGTTGAAGAGCATGTGGCGGACGCGATCAAGCGTGGCGCACGCTGCCTTACCGGCGGAAAACGCCATGAGGCCGGACCGCTGTTCTTCACGCCGACGCTTCTCGTCAATGTCCCCGAAGGTGCCCTGATCATGCGCGAGGAAACGTTTGGTCCAGTGGCGGCCGTAACGGCATTCGACACAGAAGCCGAGGTGATCGATCGTGCCAACGACACCGAGTATGGCCTCGTCGTCTATATAGTCACCGAAAACGGTGCACGTCAGATGCGGCTCGGCCGGGCGCTCGAATATGGCATGGTCGCCATCAACCGGGTGAAAGTCACCGGCGGCCCTATTCCCTTCGGCGGCTGGAAACAATCCGGTATCGGCCGCGAAGGTTCGCGCCACGGGATCGAGGCTTTCACCGAGCTCAAATATCTTTGCATCGACACGGCCGCCTGAACGCGCGCCCCCTTTTTAAACAGACTCAAGGAATCCGCATATGTCCGACCACAGCAACGAAATGACCGCCTGGGACCGCGACCACTTCTTCCATCCGTCAACCCATATGGGCATGCACGCGCGCGGCGAGGCTTCGACGAGGATCATTGCCGGCGGCGAAGGTGTCTACATCACCGATACCAACGGCCGCACCAGTCTCGATGCATTTGCCGGCCTCTATTGTGTCAATGTCGGCTATGGCCGCCAGAAGATTTCCGATGCTATCGCCGAACAGGCAAAGAACCTGGCCTATTATCACGCCTATGTCGGCCACGGCACGGAAGCCTCAATAACCCTGTCGAAGATGATCATCGACCGGGCGCCATCGCATATGAGCCGCGTTTATTTTGGACTTTCCGGATCGGATGCCAACGAGACCAATATCAAGCTGATATGGTACTACAACAACATCCTCGGCCGTCCGGAAAAGAAGAAGATCATTTCACGCTGGCGGGGATATCACGGTTCCGGCGTCATGACCGGGAGCCTCACCGGTCTCGACCTGTTCCACAATCTGTTCGACCTGCCGCGTGCGCCGATCCTGCATACGGAAGCCCCCTACTATTTTCGCCGCGCCGACCGGTCGATGAGCGAAGAGCAGTTTTCGCAACACTGCGCCGACACGCTGGAAGAGATGATCCTGGCAGAAGGTCCGGAGACGGTTGCCGCCTTCATCGGCGAACCGATCCTCGGGACCGGCGGCATTGTGCCACCGCCGGCCGGCTACTGGCAGAAGATCCAGGCCGTGCTTGAAAAATACGACATCCTGCTGATCGCCGATGAAGTCGTCACCGGTTTCGGCCGTCTCGGCTCGATGTTCGGCTCCAGCCATTACGGCATCAAGCCGGATCTGATCACCATAGCCAAGGGCCTGACATCGGCCTATGCACCGCTCTCCGGCTCGATCGTCTCGGACAGGATGTGGCAGGTGCTGGTCGAGGGTTCCGACAGGATGGGCGCCATCGGCCATGGCTGGACCTATTCCGCCCACCCGATCTGCGCCGCAGCCGGCATTGCCAATCTGGAACTGGTGGATGAACTCGGCCTTGTCGAAAATGCCGGCTCCACCGGCGCCTATTTCCGCGCCGAACTGGCAAAGGCCGTCTCCAGCCACAGGAATGTCGGCGAGGTGCGCGGCGACGGCCTGATGGCGGCGATCGAGTTCGTCGAAGACAGGGACGACCGGAAATTTTTCGATCCATCACGCAAGATCGGCCCTCAGATCTCGGCGGCACTGCTGGAGCGCGGTGTCATCGGCCGCGCGATGCCGCAGGGCGACATCCTCGGCTTTGCCCCGCCCCTCTGCCTGACCCGCGAAGAGGCCGACACCGTCGTGAAGGCTGCGGCCAGCGCCATCGAAGCCGTTTTAGGCCGGTGACGAGAAGCCACCCAATACCAATACAAAGATAGTCGCTGCCGTGCTCTCCTCGGGGCACGGCAGAGTTGTTTTTGCCATCAGGGCGCAGGATGCTCAACGTTCCAGCAGTGCAACGCTGACCGGTCGCGAAGAAGCCGGAATTGGCAGCAGCCTCGACGGCAACGGTCAGGTCGGTATCATCAAGCACGACCATCGGGTTCTTGCCGCCCATTTCCAGCTGGAACTTGCGGTTATGTTCGATGGAAGCAGCAGCGACACGCTTTCCCGTACCGATCGAACCGGTAAAGGGTATCCGTTGCGAGCGCCCCACAGCAATTTGCCTTGACGTTCGATGGGTTCGCTACGTCGTGATGTCGCCTGACGCCAAAGGCAACATAGGAAGCGCCTAAAGCGTATCGGCTTGCAGTGCGCGTAGATGCTCTCGACCGCGAACGGAATCGTACGCCAGGCGTCTTTAAGAATGGCCTCAGGCGGCTTTGGAAACGCCGTCGCGATCATTTCGATCAGATCGGGCTTTGTGCATTGAATGAGAATGCCCATGATTGGTTCGCCGGTCTGCTTGTGAGCGAACAGGGGCGCCCATTCTTCAAAGTTTAAGCCGATGGCCCCAAAGAACCCGTCAGCCCAGTCTCCGGAAAGCACCTCTTCCTCGTCAGTGCGCATCAACATCGGAGCATATCGGTGGGGCGTCGTTAGCTGGTGGGCTATGAGGTTGTAATGATCGACGATCGTRTCGATCACCGCCTGGACCTTGTTGCCAATGAACGCTCTCTTCTCGTGATCGCCTATGACATGGAACATCCAGTCATTTGGCAACAGGAAGACCGGACCAGCCGCCAAACCGGTCAGGAAGCCGTTCATCATCGAGACGCCGCCACAAGGCGGTGCCGGCTCAGTCTTGTCGAACCAGGCCTCCAACTGTTCCAGRGTTAGAAGTTTCGCACGCTTGGGCCGTTTCACGCCGCCACCGCCAAATTCATATCTGCGTGTTCTCGTTTCCAATGCCATGGCAGGCAACGCTCAAGGGAGGTCGACTTTATCTCGCCCGACACGATGYGCTCAAGCACGTCGTTCAGCCACGTATAGGGATCGAGGCCGTTCAACTTGGCTGTCGTCAGCAAGGATCCTAGAATGGCCCAAGATTCGGCGCCGCCATCACTGCCGGCAAATAGGCTATTGACGCGCCCAAGCGCAATGCTCCGCATATTGCGCTCCACGGTGTTGGAATCGACCTCAAGCCTGCCGTCATCCAGGAATAGGGTTAGGCCGGACCAAAGCCCCAGCGTGTATCTGATGGCGGATGCGACGGGGTCCTTCGCGGATATATCCTTGATCGTGTCCACCAGAAGCACTTTCAGATCAGCCATCAGGCCTCTGGTTTTGGCCTGACGAACAGAGAGCCGATGTTCGGCGCTCGTGCCGCGGATCTTGGCTTCGATCGCATAGATTTCGGCCAGGCGCTCAAGCACCGTTTTTGCCAGCTCGGATTTGTACTTTTTGAAGACATCTACGAACTTACGACGCGCATGGGCCAGACAATAGGCAAGGGTAATCTTTCCGGCCCGACGGCCGGATCGGGTCAAACTCTTATAGGCTTTATAGGCATCGACCTGCAAAAGCCCGCGGTAGTTCACCAGTTGCGATTGGATTTCCGCCTTGCCACGACCTTGCGCAAAGACATAGGCCACTGCCGGATAGGCCGGGCCGTTCCACGGACGATCGTCCACCGCATGGGCCCAGAACTGACAGGTTTTCGTTCGTTTTCGACCTTTTTTGAGGACCGGCATTCGGGTTCATCCACGAACACACGGGAATGGCTATGGATATAGGCCAAGAGCTTATCATAGAGCGTTTTCAGCCACCAAGCTGAGCGCTTTACCCAGCCACAAAGCGTTGACGTGTCTAAACGGACCCCTTGTCCTTTCAGCATCTGAACCTGGCGGTGGAGCGGCAGGTACCAGGCATATCGCCACACGACCACATTGCTGATCATGGAAGTCGTCGCCAGGCCGCCGTCGAACAAACGCGGCCTCGCCTTGGCTTGAACGATGCCGGCTTCACAGGCCCGGCAGGCGTATTTCGGCCGCACGGTGCGCAAAACATAAAGCGTAGCCGGCCGTGACGCCAGCGCCTCGCTTTCTTCTTCACCGATGCGATGGAGTTGTCCCTGGCAGCAGGCACATTCCAAGGATGATGGCTCAATGACCTCAACGACGCGTTCAAGATGTTCAGGTAGGGCACCGAGGTTGCGACGGGGTTGAGATTTGGCGCTTGCTTGGCCCGGCTCCCTAGCTGGCYTTGGCTCATCGTTGGCCGCAGCGACCTCAACGTTAAGCTCCGCGTCCCCCAGGTCGAGACGTATTTGTCCTTCCAAGACAGTAATCGACTTTTCGGATTTTTGCCCAAAAGGCTGGGCGTTGGCCGCCTTCAACATGCCTTTCAGACGCTC
Organism: Rhizobium sp. Root1334; assembly: GCF_001426665.1. Taxonomy (GTDB): domain Bacteria; phylum Pseudomonadota; class Alphaproteobacteria; order Rhizobiales; family Rhizobiaceae; genus Pararhizobium. The sequence continues at coordinate 47,114 of NZ_LMEY01000015.1, forward strand.
GATTTCAGCGTCTCTTTCCAGGACCATGCCGACCAAAATGTCAGGGTCCCGAGGCAGGTGTTGGCCACGGTTGAGCATGACCAACACTAGCCGGAGTTCACATAATTGTCGATAGATTACAACGGGATCACGCTATTTTTGTRGGGCGTTTCACGGGCYTTTTCTCTACCTTTGTCCAGTCCAGGCCATYGAGCAAAAGCGCCAATTCGCTCGCGCCAAGGTGAACCGCCCCGTCACGAACGGCGGGCCAGGTAAAGTGGCGATCTTCTAAAACCTTGGYCACCATCACCATGCCACTGCCGTCCCAAACCACCATCTTCAAACGATCGTTGCGCTTACTGCGGAAGATATAGACGTCACCCGAATAAGGGTTCGCGCCAAGCGCTGTCGACACCAGTGCCGCTAGACCGTTGATGCCTTTCCTAAAATCCACCGGCTTTGAAGCAATCAGGATCCGCAAATCCGATCCAAGCGAGATCAAGCCAACCCTCRCAGCGCACTGAACACCGTCCGTAGTGCCTGCTCGTCAACGCCGCCTTCGATAACGACACAAGCACCGTGAATCTCAATGCGCACAGTCAGCTGGACACCTCTATTTACCGGCGGCCGTGGAGTTGATGGGTGGGCATAGCCGTTTTCCGGGTGAACCGGGCGAGGAAAGCCTGTCATTTTTGACAATGATTTTCGCCTTGGCGGCGGTAAGCGCCGTCTCCGCCCCATTGGATTGGCTATATTTTGAGGCTTGCTGCGTGTGCGAGAAGGTTTCCAGGACTAACTGGAGATTTGCATGGCAGAAACGAAGTTGTCGAGCCGCGCCGGGGAAATCGGCGTTGGCCGGATGACGTTAAGGCTCGGATTGTAGCGGAAAGCTTTCAGCCCGGTGTTCGTGTTGTTGATGTTGCGCGTCGTCATGACGTTATAGCAAACCAACTTTCCAGTTGGCGGCGACAAGCACGAGATGGGGTTTTGGCCCTGCCTTTTGAGGCTATGCCGGGCCCTTCGGAGAACGTGGATGCCGAGCCTGCATTTGTGCCTTTGGCGATCACAGCGGAGCCGAGCGAGGCTGTGGGTGTTTTAGCGCCGCCGAAACTGCCGGAGGCGGTTTCAGCGGTCTTGACGCTGGAGATCGGCCCGGACGTTGTGATGCGGGTTCCCGGTGACGTGCCGGTTGAACGTGTGGCGGCTCTGGTGCGAGCGATGCGAGGGACGGCATGATCGTCGCTGGCCAACGACTGCCGATCCTGATCGCGACGCGGCCGGTGGACTTCCGCTGCGGGCATCAGGCGCTGGCTTTGATGGTTCAAACCGAATTGAAGCTTGATCCGCATTCCGGGGTGACGGTGATCTTCCGGTCGAAGCGCGGGGATCGTCTGAAGATCCTGGTGTGGGATGGCACAGGAATGGTGCTAACTTACAAAATTCTTGAACATGGAAGCTTTGCCTGGCCCAAGGTGCAGGATGGGACGATGCGTCTTTCCAGGGGTCAATACGAGGCTTTGTTCGAGGGTCTTGACTGGCGGCGGGTCATGGCGCAACGGGTGATTGCGCCATCGGCGGCAGGGTGAATATCTGGCCGTCTTTGCATTGTTTTATTTGGCTTTTTCGTGCTGCCTTGCTATAAGGGCGCATGTCATCGCCCCTTGATCTCAGCCTGTTTCCGGACCTTCCGCCAGAGGTTGTCAAAGCCTTTGCGGCGATGCAGTTCGAGCTGTCGGTCGAGCGTGCTGCACGTCAGCATGAGCAGGCTGTGGTGGCCGAAAAGGACGCGTTCATCTCCGAGTTGAAGGAACTGATCGAGAAGCTTGAGGGGCAGGTTCACGACTATCGGCGCACGAAGTTCGGGCCGAAATCGGAAAAGCTAGATCCGGCGCAGATGGAACTGGCGCTGGAAGACCTTGAAACGGCGATCGCCGAAACACAGGCGCGGATCGCCGCCGTCGAGAAAAAGATCGAAGCCAGCACATCCGATCCGGAAAAGGCCGCTCCTCGCAAGGAGCGGAAGGCTCGTGCACTGCCCGAACACCTGCCGCGGGTCGAGCGCGTGATCGAGCCCGAGAGCATCGCTTGTCCCTGCGGTTGCGGCAACATGGTCCGGATCGGCGAGGACCGGACGGAACGGCTCGACCGGGTCCCGGCGCGCTACGAGGTGATCGTCACGATCCGCCCGAAATACGCATGTCCCAAGGGTCGAACGGGCGTCGTCCAGGCCAGAGCGCCGGCGCATCTCCTGGAAGGAAGCTGGCCGACCGAAGCCCTACTGGCGGAGATTGCCGTCTCCAAGCATTCCGAACATATGCCGCTCAACCGGCAGGCCGAGGTCATGGCGCGACACGGCGTGCCGATCGACCGCACGGTGCTGGCCGATTGGATGGGGCGCACGGGCAGCGAAATCGCACCGGTGGTCGACCACATGGCCAAACGGCTGCTGTGGGAAAGCACGCGGCTCTATGTCGACGAGACAACAGCTCCGGTTCTTGATCCGGGGCGAGGTAAGACGAAGGCCGGTTATCTCTGGGCCGTGTTGCGTGACGACCGCGGCTGGAATGGCTCCGCGCCGCCGGGCGTGGTGTTCCATTACCGGCCCGGGCGTAAAGGCGAATATGCCGCTGAAATCCTCGACGGGTTCAACGGGACAATCCAGGTGGATGCCTACGGTGGCTATTCGCACCTCGCCACGTCGGACCGGATGGGTGGCGTTCCCTTGAAGCTGGCTTTCTGTTGGGCACATGGGCGCAGAAAGCTGATCAAGGCCACGCCAAAGAGCGGATCACCCATCGTCGACGAGGCGCTCATTCGCATCGCCGC
>NZ_LMEY01000016.1 GCF_001426665.1 Rhizobium sp. Root1334
ATCGCCCTCGATTGGCACCAGATCCATAATTCCCTCCTTCAAATCTCGAAAGATAAGAATTATGCGCGAACTCAAATCCCGTTAAAACGTGGGGTGTTCGCAATGCTTACGGTAAAGGTGATGCCCGCCAGATCCGGGCTGTCGAGCATCGCCTGACCCACGACAGAACCCTTGCCCATCACAAGGTTGAGCACGCCCTTCGGCAGGCCGGCGCGATGAAGAATATCGACCATCGCCCAGGAGCAGCGCGCCGGATGCGCGCTTCAAGATCACCATGTTGTTCACAAATCGCGGCGAAACTCGAAAATGCCGGGCGGCTTCCCGGTGACTATTACCTTCCTCAACAAACGCAACACCACGCGCACGCAATTCGATCGGATGCGGCTTGCCCATGGTCGTCCTCCTTCCATTGGCAAATGGAATCACAAACAGACGTTTTGGGTATCTGAATCAGGAAAACCACACCCTGCTTTAGTAATATTAAATCAGTAGACACTTTATGTGCGCATCAGACAACTGATCTATTGAAATTGCATAACCTGCGACCCGGCAGTAGATGCCGACAGAGGGACGTTATCCGGGGCTATCGATGGCTATCGTGAAGCGCTTGAGACTAGCTCGTCCAGTCTTCCACCCGTAATCCGGGAACGCGAACAAATTCCCTGTGATTATTAGTAACCACAATCAACCCCCGCGAGCGAGCGTGTCCCGCAATCAGTTGATCATATGGACCGATTGGAGTTCCACTGCGCGCCAGTTCGGCTCGTAGTTGACCCGTATGGATTGCAGCCGGTTCATCGTACGATAACACTTCAAGACGCGCTGCGAAGCCCTCCACTACGGAAAGGTTCTTTTCAGGGCTGCCTGACTTTTCCGCTCCGTAAATCAGTTCCATCAAACTAACCGAGCTGATGCACAATTGATCATAGAAACGATTGAACGCCACGCGCACCTGCTGTGGTCGATATTTGATTGTGAACATGCAAATGTTGGTGTCTAGCATGTACTTCAGCATTAAAATGCCTCGCGCTCCTGGGAGGTGGCCTGATCACGCTCACTCATGAAGTCGGATGTGGCCGCCGCTCCTTCAAACCAGCTGTCCCAGACCTCGCCAGCAGGTGCGATAATGCGGGTGCGTCCGACGGCTACTATATCGACGCGCTTTACATCGTCAGGCAAAGCGACTGCCTTTGGAAGACGGATAGCTTGGCTTCGATTGCTCTGGAATACTGCACCCTGCTCCACCTACGTCCCTCCGGATTGCATCACCGACTGTATGATATACATAAGCCCCGCCTGGGATATGTCAACGGGATATACATTTGGCGGCGCCGCGAATTCTCGATCAGTGCCTTCGCCTTGAACGGTATCGAACCGTCAGCCAGGGCATCTGGGCCGCAACTCACAGAACGAGGGGCCACCCTTGAAAGACAGAATATTTCCGGCTATATTACCGGGAATAGCAAGGAGGGCAAAATGTCTAGCTCCCAGACCCGCGCAATTCAAAACTACAGAGCCAGATTGAGTGACCGTGGGCTCGCCCGTTTCGAGGTACTGGGGCGCGATTCCGATCGTGAGCTTATCAGGCTGGTAGCACGCCGCTTGGCGGAAAATAGCCCTGAGTCAGCCAGATTACGCACGGCAATGAGTGATACGATCAATGGTGAACCACCCAAAAAGGGCGGAATTCTCGCAGCGCTTCGCCGATCACCACTTGTGGGTGCTGACATCGAATTCCCGCGTCACCGCGAAGAAGGTCGTGAAATCGAGCTTTAATGCGCTACCTTCTTGATACAAACATCCTGAGCAACGCAACCAAGCCAGAGCCATCGGCCGCGCTGATGACATGGATGGCTGATCAGACTGATGAGGATCTTTTTATTGCTTCCCTCACGGTGGCTGAGATCCAAAAGGGGATCTTGGAGAAACCCGCTGGCAAGAGGCGAACTTCTCTTGAGAGCTGGTTTGTCGGTGAAGATGGGCCACAGCATCTCTTTGCTAATCGTGTCTTACCCTTTGATGAAACGGCGGCACTCATATGGGGCCAATTGATGGCAGAGGGAAAAGCAACCGGACGCCCGCGCAGCGGCCTCGATATGATCATAGCGGCCACCGCCCAGGCAAACGGGTGTGTTGTCGTAACCGACAATGAGAAGGACTTTTACGGCGTCGAAATGATCAATCCCCTTCGCATTGGCCCGGGCTGAAGCAGCACTACTTAAGGCCTTGATGAAAATCGAACCTTTGGCCCATCTATTTCTCATGAACTGAGAGGCAAAGGATCCGTGCCTTCGCTTAGAATTGCAAGGTATCGTGGATAGCTGAACACGCGGCCACGCTTGCGGCCGGTCACCTCATCAACAATGCCCAATCGCTCCAGATCGGCGAGTGCGGCGTTGACGGTTGGTGCGGACAGACCTGTTATCTGAACAATCTGGTTCGCTGTGTGAAAAGGATTCTGCTGAAAAAGCTCGTGAATACGAAGGGCCGACCCTGCTCTATCACTCTCCACCGTGATCCGCTCCCGATCTTCCTTGAAAAGATCGACGATCTGGGTCGCAGCCTCAAACGCTTGATTGGCAGTGTCGGCAACGCCGGTCAGGAAAAAGTCGAGCCAAGCTTCCCAGTTTCCATGCTCACGGACCTCTTGCAATAACCGATAATATTCTCTCCGATGGGACTTTAAGTAGAGGCTGAGATAGAGAAGCGGCTTCCGCAAAACCCCGTTCACACAAAGGTACAGGGTTACAAGCAGGCGACCAATACGGCCGTTGCCATCGAGAAACGGATGGATCGTTTCAAACTGCACATGCAGCAGGCCAGCTTTGATCAGCGCCGGGAGCCGAGATTGGTCGTCATGCATGAAGCGCTCGAATGCGTCCAGGCAACCAGCCATTTCAGTGACGGGTGGCGGTACAAAGAGTGCGTTACCGGGGCGCGTGCCACCAATCCAGTTTTGCGAGCGGCGGAACTCTCCAGGATCCTTGGTGCCTCCCCGCCCACTGTGTAAGAGCCTGGCGTGCATCTCACGGATCAGACGCAACGACATGGGCAGCGTTTCAAGCCGCTCCAAACCATACATCATGGCGTCAACATAGTTGGATACTTCACGGATATCATCAACCGGCTGCCCGACTTGAGCTTCGGTCTCAAACCGCAAGAGATCAGAAAGCGTGGACTGCGTGCCTTCGATCTGCGAGGAGAGAACGGCTTCCTTTCTCACATACATGTAAAGAAAAAGCTCCTGTCTCGGCAGCAGCATTGTGATACCATCCAGGCGTCCTAGCGCGCGCTCAGCCAAGCTGAGACGTTCTAGCAATGAAAGCACATCGATCGTCGGCTCGGGTGGCAATGGCGGCGGCACGAACGCCCGCACTGTTTCATTGGCGGCGACCGTCTCGACGAAACGACCCAGGCGGTTTTTGGATTGGGAATCAGACATAACCAAATATCAGCCGCGCCCGTTATTTAAGCAAGACGCCTTTCATTTAATTAATCGACAGACTTAGATAAGCGCGCTTAATTAACGCGCCGACGTTGAACTCTCGAGCTTTGATCTAAGCGACAACGACCCCTAATACGATGAACGGGCGCCATTAGAGTCACACGCCCGATACATCCTTTGTTAAAGGTCGCCTCATATTCCCGCTCGCCCACGGCACTGGTGCCGAGAGAAACGGAATGAGTATGCCCAAACACGAACTTTCATCACGTCATTTTCAGCGAAAAATATCCCAATTCTGCGATCTGCGTATCGCGCCGATCACATCCAAGCGGGTGCTGGAGAACATCCGGCCCTTCCTGATCAGCTTAATCATCTATAGGAACTCGCCTCCGCTCGGGAGCGGCCAACTCGATTGGACAGCGATAGGCTGTGATATCGAAGCTGAGCTGACGGTGGAACTGAAAAAGCGGCTCCGGCCGGGATTGGAAGCGATCATCCGATGGCTCGACGGAGCACCAGCAGTCGAAGAACAACGGCCACCGAAGCCAACGGCTCGCCCGGAAAAAATGGCGCCAGCCAGAAAGGCAACCTCCGTCACCTCAACCAAAAAGCCTCAACGTGCGACGGCAGACGGCACCTTTGCCTCGTCTGCATCTGCGCCACGTGGGCCGGCTCCAAAACCGATCAGCCCTTTCCCGGAACCACTATTCCAGGCGACAGAGGATCCGGCGAGCTTTCAGGATGCACTGATCTATCATATGCGTCGGTTCGGCGACACCTATTGGCAACTTTACCGCGCCGTTGTTCATCTAAATGAGACCTTCGACAACAAGACTCTGCTATCTTGGATCCAGGGAGAGCGCGTACCCCGCTCTGTTGCCAGTTTCAGTATCCTCCGCCGCATCGAGCGACGCTATCGACTTTCAGAAGGATATTTCAAAGAGAAACTGCCGCATCAGGCGCGCTCGCTGTATGGTCACAATCTCGGTGATATCAGCCCAGCTGAGCGTCGACGGATTTCAGTGCACCTGCCCGAGGACTTCAATAGCCTGCCCTTTGCCAAGCGCGAGGAGATCCTCGATTGGGTGCGCCGGGTGATCATTTCAGGCTCTACGGAATAGAGCCGCTATCAGGCGGCGGCCGTCAAGCAGCGATATGCCATCCGCTTTCCCGGCGTCACCTATGGCAGCAGCTTTCTTTCCTCTCGATCGTTGGCCTCGGCGGCCGGCGCCAATCAGAACGTTGCCGCAGAACTTGATGATCCTGATCTGCTCTCCGGCGTTATCGACGCACCGCCGAGACTTGCCATGGAAATGGCTGATCTCATCCGCTTCAAGACTTCGACGCTGACGGCGATTGGTTTCCAACGGAACGGCGTCTGGGGTGAAGAAGCGGCCTCCCAAAAGATTGAGCACCTCGGCTTGATGTTTGGTGCGCTTGCTGCCTCGCCAAACGGTGTTGTGAAAGGTTTTGGTGTGCCAGTCAGCCAGTTAAGCTTCGGCCTTCTCGTCTTCCCCGGTGTTTGGGACTGGTATCTGCAGTGGCGGGAACAGCGACGTGGCTTCTACACCAAGTGGGAAGAAGACATGCTGATGGTCGCCCAAGCCCTATCTCGTGCGGACGTTGGTTGGATCCGACAGCATCCGGAGCTGCTTCGGAATGTCAGGCCCATCGCGGGTTTGGTCGAACAGGAAGAAATCGACTTAGCGGCCCGCGATTGGCATGGTGCCTGTGATGCTTTTCACCGACATGCCGCTAACCGTTCTAAGGAGATTCAACGAGTGATGCGAGTGCATCGCGATCCATTTGAACCGATCATGTGTGTACTTGAAGCAGACAGCCCTCTGGCGGAATATCGCAAGATCACGGACGAGATCGTGAGACGTATGCCGGATGAGAACAGATATCCACGACCGGCCGCGGAAGCCGTTAGGTCGTTCCTATTGCTTCGGCTGGGCCTGCACCTTGGGCTCAGACAAAAGAACCTTCGCCAACTACGTGTCTGCCCCCGCGGACACTATCCGACGTCAGAACGCCGGCTGGAGGATTTGAAATGCGGTGAGCTGCGCTGGAGCGATCGCGACCATGGGTGGGAGGTCCTTATCCCGGCGGTAGCATTCAAAAACTCCGGTTCATCCTTCTTTGGACAGAAACCGTTTCGGCTGATCCTGCCGGACCTGCTCGACCTCTATGAATATCTCGATGCCTATATCGACCGTCATCGTGGTGTCCTGCTTGGCGGCGCCAAAGACCCCAGAACCCTGTTCGTCAAAACGGTGAAGACCACCAGCATAGACGCGGCTTACAACTCGACCACGTTCTACGAAGCTTGGAGAACCGTCATCCAACGCTATGGAATTTTTAACCCTTACACCGGACGAGGTGCCATCAAAGGCTTGTTGCCGCATGGACCCCATAACCTGCGGGACATTCTCGCGACGCATATTCTGAAGCAGACCGGATCCTACGAGCAGGCGAGCTACGCAATCCAGGATACACCCGATGTCGTTCGGCAGCACTACGGTCGCTTTCTTCCGCAAGACAAGGCTGCACTGGCCGCAAAGATCCTCAATCAGGTTTGGGAAGCTGCGTAAGGTCGAATGAGATGCTCGGCTCGGATACTCAGAACATGTTGCATCTGAGCCGAGCGTCCTCGTCTCCGCCTTGATGGGATCAGAACCATTGACCCGCCGATCGCAGCGAGCATGACCCTAAGCGAGTGGCGCCATGCTCGCACGTTTCGATCGACTTTAGCTGTCAGAGGCAACGCGTTCGGCCGTCGGCACCAGGCCATGACTTGCCCTCACCAGATCGGCCGCTCTCTCACCAATGACAACGCATGGCGCCATCGTGTTGCCGGTGGTGATCCGCGGCATGACTGAGGAGTCCGCGATGCGGAGCCGTTCGATCCCATACACTTTGAGCTCACCGTCAACCACCGACATGCTGTCGCGTCCCATCTTGGCTGTGCTGGTTTGATGCCAATAAGTGACTGCAGACCGCCGGATAAAGTCGGCCATTCCTGACCTGTCGCGCGCACCCGGAGCTGTTTCACCGGTTACCAGGGAAGAGAAGGAATCGCTGTTGCCAAGCTCGCGGCATAATTCGACGGCGACCAAGGCGGCAGCCAAATCTTCCGGCTCACTGAGAGAGTTCGGTTCGATCAGCATGGTATCGTTCACGTTCGCTCCGGAGAGCCTCAGCCGGCCGCGGCTTTTTGGCTGGGCGAGACCATTGAACATCGTCCAACCGTGTTCGGGCGTCTCAAGACCCGTCTCTGCCGGCGAAGGGACGGCAAACTCCAATTGGCACTGAAGAATGTCTGGGTGGGCAAGCTGTGAGTTGCTTTTCCAGTAGAGTTTCGCTTCGCAGCCAGTACCACCGACGGCCTGCGGGTCTCGATATGCCCATGTGCAACCGAAGGCGAGGTGATCCTGGTGATTGCGACCGACGCCAGGTAGATGCTGAACCACCGGAATGCCGTGCGCCCGTAACTCATCTTCGGGACCTATGCCTGATTGCATCAGCACCTTCGGGGTATTGATCGCGCCAAGCGACAATACCGTCTCGCACCGCGCCGTAAACCGACGTGTCTGGCCATCGACAACGACCTCTACCCCCGTCACCCGCTTGCCATCGAATATGAGGCGTGAGACCAGCGCGTCGGTCATGACCGTCAAATTGGGCTGCAGCATTAGCGGACGCACATAGGATCCGAACACGGATTCACGCTTTCCGTCCCGGATGCGCAGTTCGGCAATCGATGCACCACCGGAGCCCTCCATCATCTCTCCGTTCGGTGTGTCGTAGACGGGAATGCCAATTGTCGAAGCAGCCTGCAACATAGCCTCTGCGATCGGCTGCGGCGCATCCGGTTGCGCGACATAGGCCGGTCCTCCCACTCCTCGGCGTATCGGGTCAGGTGTTCCCTGCCAATTTTCAATCCGACGATAGTAACCAAGGATAGATTCATAGCCCCAAGCGTCGTCACCGGCTTCAGCGGCGAAGTGATCCCAGTCACCCTTATGTCCTCTGGCCCATACCAGTACATTGATGCTTGATCCTCCGCCAAGCCCCTTGCCCATGCTGAGGGGAAGGCGTCGACCGTTGAGACCAGGCGCCGGTTGACCGACAAAGCCCCAGTCGCGGCTGGTGCCAAGATTGAGTGGCCACATTGCGGGATTGGAGACGGTTTCGGCGGCATCGTCTCCGCCAGCTTCGAGTAGCAGAACGCTGGCGTTGCCATCCTCAGCCAGTCGCGCCGCGACAACGGAGCCGCTGGAGCCAGCGCCGCAAACGATGAAGTCGAAAACGTCACCGACTTCGCGTAGCGGGATTGATGATGCGTTCGGCGCATTATGTTCATGAGTATTCAGCTTCACGTGGTTACCTCCGTGAATTGATTTGAAGAAAATTGAGGGAGCGCTGCAGGATCTCGAACCAAAAGCGGCGCCGGATTTTGCTGGGCGACAGACCGGCAAATTTGTTTGCCTTGGCTCTACGCCGATCAATGCGATGGAGGTGGCAGCGTCATCGGGGCAGTTTGTCGCCCCAATGACATCGCTGGCTCCGCCACTACTGCTTGGTCGAGACGGCCTTGGCGGCCTGATCGATTGTGTCGGCGACCACAGTCGGCTGCGTCATGAACAGCGCGTGGCTTGCCGATACCTTGGTGATCCTCGCCTTGATGCGGTCCGCCATGTGGATCAGCATCGCCTGATCGAATGCCTTGTCTTCGGTGGCGATGACGGCCCAACTCGGCTTGGTGCGCCAGGCGGCGTTTTCGAGCTTCGTGGCGAAAGAGGCCATGTTGATTGGCACCTGCGAAGCGCTCATAAACGTAGCCTCGACATCGCTGACGTCATGCGCGAAACCGGCCTTGAATTTTGCCGGGCTGACATATCCAAAACCATCCTTGGTGGTCTCGATGACGAACTCCGACGCGGGCGCGAACCCTTCGTACTGCTGAGCCGTCGTCTCGCCAGCGTCTGGCGAAAGCGCAGAAACATAAACGAGGCCAGCAACCTTCGGATCTATGCCTGCTTCCGTAATGACCGTGCCGCCCCAGGAATGTCCAACGAGGATGGCCGGACCATCCTGACGCTCCAGCGCCCGTTTGGTGGCGGCAACGTCATCTGCAAGAGAGGTCAGTGGGTTCTGCACAATGGTGACGCGATAACCACGCTTGGTGAGATTGTCGTAGACGCCCCTCCACCCGGAGCCGTCCGCAAATGCGCCGTGAACAAGCACGACATTTTTGACGGACTGATTGACGGGGATCGTGTCAGCGGCATTTGCCGCCGTGGCGGTGGAGAATGCAGCGGCAGCTGCGATTGCGGCTATGGTGGTCGTTGCCTTGCTGGTCATGGCTTTCTCCTTGTTGTTATAGCGATATCTGTTATCGCGATATCTATAAATTGTCAGACTTCGATAATGGCGTCAAGATAATTCTTATCGCGATATTGGTTTCCGCTGTAACACGGGATATATGGAGCTACACAGGAGTTCAGAATGACCAAACGCCACAACGATCCTCCGCGGCTCAAAGACCAGCTCTGCTACGCGATTTACACCGCCGGCATTGCCATTCAACGCGCCTATAAACCGCTCCTCGACGAACTCGGTCTGACTTACCCTCAGTATCTCGTCCTCAACGTGCTTTGGAGCGAGGATGGACAAACGGTAGGCTCCATTGCCAACGCACTTGCCTTGGAATCCAGTACGCTGACCCCGCTTTTGAAGCGCCTTGAGGCATCGGGGCTACTGCACAGAACTCGAAACCTCGACAACGAGCGGCAGGTCCTGGTCGCTTTGACCGACGAGGGCCGTGCCCTGCAGCACAAGGCCGGCTGCCTCAGCGACACGCTTCTCAAGACCTCCACGCAAACACCACAGGAACTGGCGGCGCTGAACCGGGACGTGCGTCATCTCCGCAACGCGATCTATTCCCAGATCGGCGGATGGGACGCGCCGGCCTGAGCAAGTGGCCAGAAGGTTCAGCTCGGCGAAGCGGATGTCACCCTGCGCGATCACCAGGTGAAGACGGTCTTGCCCCGGGTGCGCCCTTCGATCATGTCGCGGATGGCCTCGCGCGCTTCAGTCATTGGCACCACCGCTCCGACTTCGGGCGTGATGTTGTTCCGGATGACGAACTGCATCATGGCCTTCATTTCCTCGAGTGTGCCCATAATGGTTCCTCGGATGTCGATCTGTTCGACGAAGATGCGCAGCAGATCGGTCTCGGCGGTGTGGCCAGTCGTGATGCCGTTGATCAGCAAGACGCCGCCCCGCTTCACAGCTTTCAGGCTATCCGCCCATGTCGCAGCTCCGATATTGTCAACGACCGCGTCAACGCGGCGAGGAAGGACGTCGCCATGTCGGAATATCCGGTTGGCACCAAGACGCTCGGCGATCGCTGCCCCTTCATCATTGCGAGTCGTGACCCACACTTCGAAGCCAGCAGCCCGACCCATCTGGATGAGGGCCGTCGACATACCACCCGAAGCCCCCTGCACGAGAAGGGTCTGGCCGGGGATCAGCCGTGATTTGGTGAAGAGAGAGCGATAGGCCGTGAGCCAGGCAGTGCCGAGCAGTGATGCATTGAGCGGGGACAGACCTTCAGGAATAGGCACCGCGTTGCGCTTCGGAACCGCGACATAGTCAGCCATTGTCCCGGGCACAAGCTCGCAGAGAACGTGCCAGTGAGGGTCAATCGTCTCGTCCCCCTTCCAGCTATCTCTCCCCATCACGGGGTATAGCACGACGGACGTCCCGTCGTCGAGCAATCCTGCGGCATCATTGCCCAAGATCATCGGGAACGGGATCGGCTCCTCTTGGGAAGTCATCCCGCGAAGGGTGAAGATGTCGTGCCGGTTTAGGCTGGCATGTGTCACTTTCACTCGCACCCAGCCCTCTTTCACGATCGGATCAGGGCGTTCGCCGACGACAACAGAGGCAAGAGGGTCGTCGAGATTCGCTTCTTTTGCATAGACGGCGAACATGGTGTTCCTTTCAAACCGTAATGAAAGTTTGGTGCTGCGCGGTGGCATCGATCGATTGCCATCGGCCGCATACCGACACCCTCAAACCGTGCGGATGGTCCCGCCATCGATCACGAACTCGGCGCCGTGGATGGCAGCAGCACGGTCGGAGGCGAGGTAGGCGATAAGGTCGGCCACCTCTTCTGGCTCGGCTCCGCGCCCGATCGAGATCCCGCCCAAGGCATCGAGCACGGACTGCCGCGCGTCCTCGATCGTGCCGCCACTGGCAGTCCGAAGCATTTCGAGAAAGTCTCCAGTAGCATCGGTCATGATCCAGCCGGGCGAGACGGAGTTGACCCGCACGCCCTTGGGACCGAGCTCTTTCGAGAGTGACTTGCTGTAGGTTCTCAGCGCAGCCTTCGCGGCGGCATATCCTGTCGTGGATTCGGGCAGCGGCAGGACGGACTGAATTGAGGTGATGTGCACCACAGTGCCCTTGCCCCGCTCAAGCATCTGCGGGATCAACAGGCGATCGAGCCGGACGGTCGCCAGCAGGTTAAGGTTCAGTTCGGCGAGCCAGTGGTCGTCCGTCAGCGCGGCGAAGCCACCCGCCGGCGAAGCCGAGCCACCGATAACGTGGGCAAGGATGTCGATGCCGCCTAGCCGCTCCTGCGCCGCCTCAGTTACTGCTTCGCTGCCTGCCGCGGTAGTCAGGTCTGCCTGGACATATTCGACGCCCTCGATAGGATCCTTGATCGTGCGGGCGGTCGTCATAACACGAGCACCACCAGCGAGAAAGCGCTCGACCGTGGCGCGGCCCAGCCCCTTGGTGCCACCGCTGACGAGCACGCGCTTGCCAGCGAACTCTTTGGAATCTGCCTGGATGCTCATACCGTGGTCTCCAGAACCTTGATGGCGTCGTTCGCCAGCGTGAAGCGATAGGTGAAGCGGATCGGGCTGCCCGGGAAGTCACCATGAGCGGGACCTTCGAGCACGACATCGCCGTCTTCTTCCCGAACAGTGTCCGGCGTGAAGATCGCCTTCACCGCGATCGCTTCGTCCTTGAGTAGCTTGCGGATCTCAGCCAGTCCCTCGTAACGCTTGCCGTTGTCGATGAAGACGGCGTCATCGAGGAAGGGCTTCATCATGCCGTCGATATCGAGACGGGCGTTTGCCTCGACATAGTCGGCGATTGGTTTGGGCAGGTTCATTGTCATGTTCATCTCCTCGATAGTGATGAAGCTAAGTTAGCAATGGACTTTTCTCCTGATAAGCAAGATAAATCGGCGTGACGTGTTGCGAAAATCAGGACAATGACTCGGCATTCGCTAATCGAACTTGAAGCGGTTCTCGCGATCGTTCGGTGCGGCTCGTTTCGAGCGGCCGCGCTCGATCTCGGCATGTCGACCACGGCCATCAGCAACGCGGTGGGCAAGCTTGAGCGTGAGCTTGACGTTCGTTTATTCAATCGCACCACGCGCAGCGTCTCGCTCACCTATGCTGGGCGTATCTTCGTCGCACAGATCAAACCAGCACTCGAGGGCATCCAGAAAGCGATGAATACGGCGCGCTCCCAACAGGAGACGCCGTCCGGCGTCTTGCGCATCAATGCCTTCGCGACGGCCGCGCGTGAGATCATGGCGCCGCTGGTCCTGAGCTATCTTAAGCTCTATCCGCAGGTTCATATCGACATCGTCACCGAGGGGCGACTTGTCGACGTCGTGGCGGCAGGCTTCGATCTGGGCGTGCGCAGCGCGGATCTGGTGCCCAGCGACGCGATCGCCATACCGCTGGGTAAGATGCGGCGCATGGCGGTTGCCGCATCTCCCGCCTTTTTCGAAAACAGGGCTATCCCCGAAGTGCCGCAGGATCTGCTCTCTTACCCTTGCGTTCGCGGGCGACTTCCCAATGGCGCATTGTTCCGATGGCGGTTCGAGAAGGGCGGCGAAGAATTGCAGCTCGATGTCGAGGGCCCGATCACTCTTGACGAAGCATCCCTGGCGCGGATTGCGGTGACGAACGGCGTGGGGATCGGCTATTTCATGGAAACCGATGTCCGCGAAGACATCGCAGCAGGACGGCTCGTGCGCATTCTCGAAGACTGGACCCCGCCGCTCGTGCCGCTGTGCCTTTATTACTCCAATCGGCGCAATTCTTCCGCCGCATTCCAGGCCTTTATTGCGCTCGCGCGCGACTACGCGGCCGGACGGCTCGCACAGCCCTAAGCACGATGGTGCGCGTCCGCAAAGTGCACCGCAGGTCCTTCACCAGCCATTTGGACGACGCGGCGATTGGCGAAACGACGCTCCAAATACAGACAAGGATGATGTCCAAACTGCTACGTTGGAAGCGCAATGCTGTCATTGCTGCTGGGCGGCATGCGACCAAAATGCCTTGCTGCGTCTTCGCCTTGAACCAATTTGAACCTGTGACCCCGTCGCGAGAGGAAGGTATGATCGGCCTGTATTACTTCGCCATCGCCTACTCTGCCTTAGATGTCCTGCAAGCCACGTGCCGACGCCTTCTGCGACCAGCATCAATTATCGACGATGTGGTGGATCATGGAGAGCCTATCGGTATATACGCGCGATCCCGGCCAGAGAACGGCGGAGAGCTGACCGAAACATGGTGGTTCGCGGATGGGGCGCTCCAGCTGGGCCATCGGCCCATCACAGTTGATCATCGCCGGGGCTTGGCAGACCAGTTGTCGAACTGACGACCGGTTCGTTGTCGTGCTCTTCCCCTACACCGCAATGCCGTCACCCATACGATCTGCCTCGTCTGGGTCACGTGGTAGGGTGACGTTCAGGATGGTTCATGCGCGCAATACCGGGCAGGGCGCGACCTGGCCAAGCAGTCTATACGTCGCCAGCGGCGTGGGGCCAAACAGGCTAAATACAGCAAACTGGTCGCAGCAGAACAATACCAGTTTACCTGTTGAAAATAATTTTGCATAAGGAAGCTCTCTCTTAAGCAGGTGCTTCGATTGAGCGATCTAGCGGTTCTAACCCTCCTCACAAAAGCTCTGGCCAGCGAAAGTGGCGAGCCGCTTTACCGCAGGCTTGAAGATGCGATCAAGGCGGCGATCGGGACAGCACATATCAAGCGGGGCGCCGTCATCCCCAGTGAACGCGCCTTGTGTGCGGCTCTCGACATTTCTCGGGTGACAGTACGCAAGGCCATAGACAATCTGGTTTCCGACGGTTTTCTCGATCGTCGCCAAGGTGCCAAAACTGTCGTTTCATCGCGTCTCGAGAAATCGCTGGCTACCATGACCAGCTTTTCCGAGGACATGCGCTCTCGTGGTCTGGAGCCCGGTTGCGTATGGATTTCGCGTGATATTTCGCGGCCTTCGCCCGCCGAAATGATGGCTCTGGGGATTTCAGGCAGTGAAAAGGTCGTTCGGCTCAAGCGTTTGCGCACAGCCGACAATACCCCCATCGCTATCGAAATCGCGACCTTGCCGGCACGTTTCGTGCCCAACCCGCAGGCGATCCAGGCCTCCCTCTATGAATATCTGGAAGCCAATGGCGCGCTTCCCGTGCGCGCCCTCCAGCGGATGCAGGCAAAGCCCGCCAGCGAAGAGGAACGCGACCTTCTCGGCATCCCTGAAGCTGCCAGTCTGCTAATCATGGAGCGGCGCTGCTTTCTTGCTGACGGCCAGATCGTTGAGTTCACGCAAACTAAATATCGCGGCGACGTCTACGATTTCGTCATTGAGCTTATGCGATAATACCAGTTAAAGTCCTGTTGCAATCTGGTCTTGTCCTGCTACCGTGATCACACAACAGGAGAGCCGGACGTGCTGCTTGATATTCAAGCCTTAAAAAATGGACTAATCGTATCGTGTCAGCCGGTAAAAGGTGGCGCGATGGACAATGCCGCAATGGTCGTCGGCTTCGGCCTGGCGGCATTGGATGGCGGTGCGGCGGGGCTCCGCATCGAGTCGGCTGACTATGTCCGCGCCGTCCGTTCGGCAACCGACAAGCCGATTATCGGATTGGTCAAGCGCGACCTCGACAACACGCAGGTGCGCATCACGCCATGGATCGAGGATGTCGATGCATTGGTAGCAGCCGGTGCAGATATCATCGCCTATGACGCAACCCAGCGCATCCGCCCGGTCGACACCAAGACGCTGATCGACCGTATCCACGCACATGGGCGCATCGCCATGGCCGATTGCTCTATTCTGGCGGACGCCGAACGGGCACTGGCCGAGGGCGCCGAGATCGTCGGCACCACACTAGCCGGATATACCGGACCGGTAGAACCCACGGAGCCCGATTTCGCGCTGATCGCGGCGTCTTCGAAGCTTACGCCTCATGTCATCGCTGAAGGTAACGTCCGTACACCCGAGCAAGCCTCGAAAGCCCTTGCAAGTGGCGCGTTCACAGTGGTGGTTGGTTCAGCGATCACGCGCCCGGAACACGTCACCTCCTGGTTCCGCGCCGCGCTCGATGACACCCTCGCTTCGGTCGGAGCATGACCCGCATGATCGACCCGGATACTGTTCTCGCACTCGACATAGGCGGCACCAAGATGCTTGCCGCACTGGTGCGCGGAGGCGTTGTCCTGGAAAACCAAAAGGTGCCGACACCCCGCGGCGGCAATCCCAAACAGTGGCTTGAAGCGCTGTTTGCAGCCATCCCTTCGTGGCAGGGCCGTTACGCGACAGCGGGCGCGGCCGTCACTGGCATTGTCGATCAAGGCTTCTGGTCGGCGCTCAACCGCAACACGCTTGACCTCCCGGATCGCTTTCCTCTTGCAGAAACGGTTGCACGCCTTTCTGGAGTGCCGGTTCTCGCCGCTAACGATGCGCACGCAGCAGCCTGGGGCGAATTCCGTTTCGGCGCTGGCCAGAACGAAGACATGGTGTTTCTTACCATCTCAACCGGCATCGGCGGTGGCATCGTCGTCAACGGCAAACCGATGTTCGGCCTTGCCGGCCATTTCGGGCAGTTCCGCGTCGCCGAGGATGTTGCCGGGACGCTGGAAGATCAGGTTTCAGGTCACTGGATAGCTAGCCAGGCCAAGGACCATCAGGCAGGCGCAACCGCGCGCGATGTTTTCGAAGCTGCAGCCGCCGGCAAGACGTGGGCCATGGACATAATTGGCGCATCGGCACGCCAGACCGCCCAGCTTTGCCGCAATATCCATTTTGCACTCGATCCCCCGCGCATCGTCATCGGCGGCAGTATCGGGCTTGCGCCCCCCTATCTCGACACCGTCCGGCAGGCACTAGAAGGCCTGCCGCCGCGGCTCACACCGAAAATCCACGCCGCCGCACTCGGGGAAAGTGCCGGTGTCGTGGGGATCGCCGATCTTGCAAAAAATCACCAGAAAAATCACATAGAGGAGAACTAAAATGACATTGACGACGATCAGGAAAGGCAGCCTTCTGGCAGTTGCCATCGCCAGCCTTCTGGCAAGCCCCGCATTCGCCAAAGTGACAGTGCTCGGTTGGCCGGGCGGACCTGAAGAGACAGCGCTGCGGGCCGCGACCGACGTCTATAATGCGAAACCAGATGTCCCTGAAAACGACAAGGTTGAGCTTTTGTTCTTCAACCGCGACGGTTTCTGGGACAAGCTCCAGGCCGACCTCGCTGCCGGCTCCAAGGCTTTCGACGTCAACCTGCTGGCAACCTATTCCATCGGCCGGTATGCACCGTTCATGGAGCCGGTCGAACTATCCGACGAAGCAGCCTCGGTCTACGGCGAATCCGTGCTCAAGACCATGCAATACAAAGGCAAGCAGTTCGGTGTTCCGACCGACCTTTCGATGCACTTCATGTACTATCGCAAGGACCTGATCGAGGCCCTGATGAAGGACGACGCCGCTAAGGCGAAGTATGCTGAAATTTCTGAAAAGCACCTTGGCAAGAAGCTCGAGCCGAAGAGCCCGGACGAATGGACATGGGATGACTACGCCGCAACCGCGCTGTATTTCACCCAGGCCGTCAATCCTGACAGCCCGACGCGCTACGGCACCGTTCTGCAGCTCAAGAACCTTCTGTTCAACATGATGGTGTTCCAATCGTTGCCGCGTGCCTATGGCGGCAACTGGATGGATGAGAGCGGCAAGATCACGGTCAATTCCGATGCCTATCGCAAGGGGCTGGAGACCTACAAGCTGCTCTACGATGCCGGCGCGACACCTAGCGATTCCCTATCGTACGAATTTGCCGAAGCCAATGCGGCCTTTACGTCGGGCCAGGTTGCCGCGATGATGCAGTGGAATGCTGCCGCATCCGACCTGACCAGCAAGGAAAAGTCGCCGACTGTCGCCGACGTCACGGAAACGGTTGCTCCGCCCGCTGGCCCCGAAGGTCGCTTTACCCACATCCATGGCCTTGGTTTCGGTCTCAACAAGAACGCCGAAAACAAGGCCGGTGGCCAGGCTTTTATAAAATGGCTTTCGTCGAAGGAAGCTGCTTTGACCTACGCCCGGAACAACGGCGCGCCGGCGTTGACGCCCGAAGTCGTCACCGAAGTCGCGAAAGAACGCCCCGATCTCGTGAAGCTCGGCGAGTTCGCGTCTAAATACGGCTACGTCATGAACGGGGGCACTGCTGCAAAGGCGCTGTCTGTCTACGAACTTCAGGCCAAGGAATTCACCGGTTATTGGTCCGGCCAACAGTCGCTGGACGATGCACTTGCCAATACCGAAAAAGGCATGACTGAGCTGCTCAAGTAGCGGCTTTGCTGGCGGCGGCTTGATCGCCGCCAGCATCTACCGCAAGAACCGGCGCAGCGACGATGGGCCGACAAGCAATCTCCTAACCGAACGGACATGCCGGATGAACGCCTACCCAGTTGCTACAGGAAGGACAGTGGTTCGATGAACGCACAGCGCGCCCATTCTTCGGAGTTTCGGCTGCTGGCCATGCCGCTCGTCCTGTTTCTGCTGGTCTTCCTCGGCTTTCCGGCAATCGTCAACCTGATCTATTCCGTCTCCGACGTATCGTTCGAGACGCTGCGCCAGCCCAAGATCACCGGTCTGTCGAATTTTGCTGCGGTCTGGAACGACAGGGCATTCTGGCAGGCCAGCTGGTTTTCATTGCGCTTCGGAGCGCTGACCGCGCTGCTCGAATGCGCGCTCGGGCTGATCCTTGCCATATTTCTGTCGCCGCTGATCGAACGACGCAGTTGGCTGATGGCGATCCTGATGCTGCCGCTGATGGTGGCACCGGCGTTGGTCGGCCTGATGTATCGTCTCGTGCTGCACGAATTCGCGGGCCCGGTGCCTTATTATCTCTGGGCCTGGTTCGGCACCAGTGTTTCCTTCCTTGGCCCCACCTCCGCATTCTGGACGCTGATCGTCGTGGAAACCTTGCAGTGGACACCGTTTGCCCTGCTATTGTTCTATATGGCCTATCGGGCGATCCCTACAGAGATCGTCGAGGCATCTGCGATGGATGGAGCCCGGCGGTGGCATCTGTTGTGGTACATCGAACTGCCATTGATGGCTCCGACGATTGTCGTTGCCCTTCTTATCCGTTTTATCGATGGCTTCCGTGTTTTCGACAACGTCTACGTTCTGACAGGCAGTGGCCCCGGCGGCTCCACGGCCTCGCTATCGATCTATATCTATGAGGCCTTCTTCAAGCAGGGCGCCATCGGCAAGGCGGTCGCTGCGTCCGTGATCCTGTTCGCCGTCTCCTTCGCCGTCCTCTACGGCCTCAATTTCATTGCCAGCCGCCGTAAGGGAGCACTCACATGATCAATGCTCTTCGCTGGCTCGTCTTCGCCATTGCCGCCTTTGCGATGAATTTTCCGATTCTGGTGACGCTTGTCACCTCCTTCAAGAGCACGCGCGAACTGTCAACCAATCCCGGACTATGGGTGCAGGCGCCGACACTCGACAATTATCTCGCGGTGTTCCAAGTGTCCGATAGGTTGAACATCTTCCTCTACTTGTTCAACAGCATCACGGTTGCCTTCATCGGCACCACGTTAGCGGTTGTTCTTGCCCTGCCCGCAGCATATGCAATTGCCCGGGGCCGGCTCGGCGAACGTACGCTTTTGCCCTTTATCGTCAATTTGCGCGCCGTGCCGTTGATCATCTTTGCCATCCCACTCTACATGATGTTCCAGTGGTTGGCGCTTCTGGACACCCGCCTCGGCCTCGGTCTGATCCTGTCCATCGTCAACCTGCCACTGGCCCTCGTCATCCTGGTCAACGCCATCCGCGACCTGCCTGGTGAACTCGACGAAGCGGCCCTGATGGATGGCGCCAGCCGTACGCAGATTCTTCTGCGTGTCATTGCGCCTGTCTGCCGCCCGGCCATTGTCACCAGCCTGATCTTCGGCTTCATCACCGCATGGAACGAATTCCTGTTTGGCTTGATGTTGACCACCTCGAAGGCAGTACCGATCACCGTTGGCGCTTCATTCTTCTTCGCTGCCAGCGGCGGCGGCGTGCAATGGGGCGTCGCTTCAGCCGTTATGGTCGTCGGCGCATTGCCGCCGGTCCTGCTCGGTCTCATCATGTATCGTCAGATCAGCGGGTCGATGACGGCCGGCGCGGTCAAGGGCTGATCTTATTTCAGGAGATTACCATGGGTAAGATTTCGCTGCGCAAGGCAGGCAAGCAATATGGCACTGTCGAGATCATCAGGGATCTCGACCTGGAGATCGCCGACGGCGAGTTCGTGGTCATCGTCGGTCCTTCCGGCTGCGGCAAGTCCACCTTGTTGCGGATGATCGCAGGATTGGAGGCGACGACCGCCGGCCAGATCGTCATCGACGGACGCGACGTGACCGAGGCCCTGCCGGTGGAGCGCAAGCTCGCCATGGTGTTCCAGTCCTATGCGCTCTACCCCCACATGACCGTTCGGCAGAACATGGGTTTTGGCCTGAAACTCGCCAAGCTCTCGAGCGGCGCGATCAAGACAAAGGTGGATGCGGCAGCCGATACCTTGAAATTGACTCCGCTTCTCGATCGCTACCCGAAGGAACTTTCCGGCGGCCAGCGCCAGCGTGTTGCCATCGGACGGGCGATCGTGCGCGAACCGGTCGGCTTCCTGTTCGACGAACCGCTGTCAAATCTGGATGCCGCCCTTCGCGTGGATATGCGGCTCGAGATTGCCAAGCTTCACCGCACGCTCGGCACCACCATGATCTACGTAACCCACGATCAGGTCGAGGCCATGACGCTGGCGGATCGCATCGTCGTGTTGAAAGACGGCCGCGTCATGCAGCAGGGTACGCCATACGAACTGTACGAAAAACCCGCCAATCTGTTCGTCGCCCAATTCATCGGTAGCCCCAAGATGAACATTCTGGCCTGCAAGCGAAATGGCGATGGCCAGCTTGATCTCTCAGGTCAAGGGTTCCTGGAGATGCCGTTAAGGAGCGACGCGGTGCCCGTGCAGCTCGGCGCGCGTCCCGAGCATCTGTCGCTGGTTGCCCCGGAAAACGGGCACTGCCGGGGAACGGTCGAAGCCCGCGAGTATCTTGGCGGCACCACCTCCGTGTTTGTGCGCAATCCTGAACTCGGGCTGATCAATGTCAGCGCACCTGCGGAAACCGGGTTTGGCATCGGCGAGACGGTAGGCATTCATATCGACAATGTCCGTTTGTCGCTGTTTGATGCAGCCGGAGCCGCTGTCATTTCTTCACGGTGAAACGCCTGCTCCGATAGCAATTGCCACCCGCCTTGGAGGGATATGAACCGCCGACCCGCTGTTTTGGGTACACATGGGACGAATCTCCAACCTTCGCTGACAGCGGCTTCAGATCGCTGCGAACGTCAACGGCAATAACGCTGTCAGCCTGAGATTCATCCTTCGTTCACGTCTGCCGTATGATTTCGAGCAGTTCTTGTTCCGGCCCCACAATCAGGACGAGCCCTGCATGGACGGGCCGTTTTTCGATATGCCGCCCTTGGCGACGCCATCGATGAGCGCCTTGTCCCTCGCGCGTTCCGATCCGTCCCACCGTCAAACGCCCTGCCCGCAGCGCGTCTGGCGGCACGACGTTTACCGTCTTGACAGGGGCGTAGATTAATTTCTAAACTTTAGAAATTAATGTGAGGGGGGGGCTATGGGTATCCATCACGGGCAGATACTCTGCATTCTCCGGGATGGCGGTCCGCAGTCCCGGGCGGCTTTGGCGCGGTCCAGCAAACTGTCGCCCACCACCCTGACCCACGTCACCGCCCAATTGTTGCGCGACGGCGTGGTGGCGGAATGCGACGCTGCCGAAACCACCGGCGTCGGTCGGCCTGGACAGGCCATCCAGCTGATCCCCGATGCTTTCCATGTCGCCGGGATCCATCTTGGCGCCGGGCTGGTGCAGATTGTGATCACCGATCTCAAGGCCCGCGCCAAGGCGACTGCGTCCTTTGATTTTTCGCTCAGGGAAACGGAGCCCGGCGATGTCGTGTCGCGTGCGGCCGAGATGCTGTCCGGGCTGATGCGCGAGGCGGGCGACCCTTCCCTGCTGGGCGTCGGCGTTGCCGTGCCGGGTCCGGTGAATGCCGACCAGCGCTCCATCCTTGCCTCGATCAACACCGGATGGCGCAACTTGCCGCTGGCCAACATGTTCGAAGCGAAAGCCGGCCTTCCCGTCGTTCTCGAGCACAATGTCAGTTCCATGGCGCTCGCCGAAGTCAGATATGGCATCGGCCGCGACGTTCCGGCGGTGCTGTATGTGTACTTGCGAACCGGGCTGGGTGCCGGACTGGTGGTCGACGGCATGCCGTTCCGGCCGGGGGGCCATGGCGCAGTCGAACTGGGCCATATCCAGATTTCGCGCGACGGCCCGCTCTGCAGCTGCGGCAACCACGGCTGCCTGGAAAGCTACGTCAATGAAAGCGTACTGATGCGCGCGGTCGGTCTCGAAGGACCAGCTCCGGGCAATCTCATGCAGTGCCTGGAGGCAACGGATGCGTGGGCGCCGACGCTCGACCGGCTGACCGATTCCTTGGCCATCGCCATCAATCTTCTCACGCCCGACCTGATCATTCTCGGCGGCCATCTGGGTGAAGCCCCGGACAGCCTGTTCGATCATCTGCTCAAAAATCTGCCGCCCCGGGTCATGCCGCATATGCGCGATGTCCTGCGGATCGAACGCTCGGGGTTTGGCCCGCCTGCCGGCGCGATCGGCGGCGCGGTCGTGGCCCTGGATCATTTTTTCTATTCTGGAGTGAGGCAATGAACGCAGTGTCCGCTGGCGACCAACGCGCGCGGAGCCGATCGCTCGCCGACTGGCCCCCTATCATCCTCAACCTGATTGCCTTTGCATTCGGCGTCGCTGTCTGGTGGGCGATCACCGCGGCACAGCTGGTCGTGCTGCCGGGGCCGGTGGAGGTGTTTCAACGCGGCATCGAGCTGATCGCGAGCGGTCAGCTGCTGATCGATATCGTGTCCAGCCTGCGCCGCGTTCTGACGGGGTTCATGCTCGGCGTCGCCCTGGCTATTCCCGTCGGCTTCCTGATGGGCTGGTACCGCGTGGCGCGCGCCCTGATCGAGCCCTACATCCAATTCTTCCGGATGATCCCGCCGCTGGCGGTCATTCCGCTGGCGATCGTCACGATGGGCATCGATGAAGCGCCGAAGGTGTTCGTCATCTTTCTCGCGTCCTTCCTTTCCTGCGTCGTCGCCACCTATCAGGGGGTGATCAGCGTCGATCGCACGCTGATCAACGCCGCCCGCGTTTTGGGCGCGAAGGATCGCGTCATTTTTCCGCGGGTCATCATCCCGGCGTCCACACCGTTCATTTTGGTCGGCGTGCGCATCGGTCTCGGCTCAGCCTGGGCGACCGTGGTCGCCGCGGAGTTGATCGCGGCACAGTCGGGCCTCGGCTTCCGCATGCAGCAGGCGCAACTCTATTACGACCTGCCGACGATCTTCGTCAGCCTGATCACGATCGGCGTTCTCGGGCTTCTCATGGACCGTATGGTTCAGGCAGCGGAGCGCCGGCTCACTCAATGGCAGGAGCGCGTCTAATGACCCTTTCCCCGATCGCCGACCCGAAGATCTCGTTTCAAAATGTCAGTCGGCGCTTCGGAGAGGGCGACAGTGCCTTCCTCGCGCTGGACCGCCTGTCGCTGGACATCGCCGATGGCGAGTTCGTCACGGTGGTCGGCCCCTCCGGTTGCGGCAAGTCGACGGCGATGAATATCGCGGCAGGCCTCACCGCCGTCTCCGACGGCCGCGTGCTTGTCGATGGCACGGGCGTTGACGGTCCGGGACCGGAGCGCGGCGTCATCTTCCAGCAATATGCGCTCTTTCCCTGGCTGACCGTGCGCCAGAACGTCGAGTTCGGCCTTCGCATCAAGGGCATGCCGGCGGCCGAGCGCAGGCGCGTGTCGGATCACTTTATCAGTCTGGTCGGCTTGACCGACTTTGCAGACGCGCTGCCCAAAACCCTGTCGGGCGGCATGAAGCAGCGATGCGCCATTGCGCGCGCCTATGCAGTCAACCCTTCGATCCTGCTCATGGACGAACCCTTCGGCGCCCTGGATGCGCTGACCCGCGTCAACATGCAGGACCAACTGCTGGATACCTGGACCCGCGAGCGGCGTACCGTGGTTTTCATCACCCATGACGTCGACGAGGCTGTGTATCTCGCCAATCGCGTCATCGTCATGGCGGCGCGTCCCGGCCGCCTTCATGACATCATCCCTGTCGACCTGCCCTATCCGCGCACCGAGGAAATTCGCCTGTCGCAGGCGTTCGCGGATATCCGCAACCGGGTCTGGCATGCCGTCTACCACCAAAAGCCCCAGATCGAACCAAGCATCCAAGAGGAGGAACTCTGACATGACACTGACCAGACGCCATTTTCTGACCACCGCGGCGGCCGGCGCGCTCGCTGTTCCGGCGCTCTCGCTGACGACGCGCGGCGCCTTCGCCCAGGCCACCCCTGTACGGATCGGCTATATCGCCGATTATTTCGGTACCAGCCTGACCGCGATCGCTAGCGATCAGGGCCTTTGGGCCAAGCATGGCCTCGAACCGGAACTCAAGGTCTTTACCAACGGCCCCATCCAGATCCAGGCGCTGGGCGCCGGCAGCCTCGATTTCGGATATGTCGGTCCGGGCGCCCTCTGGCTGCCGGCGACCGGCAAGGCCAAGATCGTAGCAATGAACGCGCTCGGCCTGTCCGACCGGGTCATCGCCCAGGCAGGCTTCAACTCGATGGCAGACCTGAAGGGCAAGAAGATCGGCGTTCCCGAGGGCACGTCCGGCGACATGTTGCTACGGCTGGCGCTGGCCAAGGCCGGCATGCAGCTGTCCGACGTCGAAGTGATCAAGATGGATCCGCCGACCGTCGTATCGGCCTTCGCCTCCAAGCAGATCGATGCCGCCGGCATCTGGTATCCGCTGGTCGGCATCATCAAGAAGACGGTTCCGGATCTCATGGAGGTCGCCAAGAGCGCGGACTTCTACCCCGCCAACTCCTTCCCCTCAGCCTTTGTAGCGCGCAACGAGGTGGCCGAAAAGGATCCCGAGCTGGTGAAGAAATTCATCGCCGTGATCAAGGAAGCCAACGACTTCCGCGCTGCGGACGTGCCGCGTTCGGTCGAGATCACCTCCAAGTTCCTCGGTGTTCCCGGCGAGCCGTTGGTTACGGAAAGCCAGAACGGCCAGTTCCTGACGTCGGACGAGTTCGTGACCGCGACCAAGGACGGCGCCGTGTTCAAATGGCTGCAAGGCCTCAACGAGCAGTTCGTCTCGTTCGGCAAGCTCCAAAACCCTCTCGATCCCAAGGACTACTATCTGGCGGACCTTTACGCCGGTAACTAGTTTCCCGTTGCCCGACGCAACGCTTGGCGTTGCGTCGGGCACATTTTAGCGAGCCTCGAATGACCCAGAAGCCCAATATCCTTTTCATCATGTCGGACGACCATGCCGCTAGGGCGATTTCCGCCTATGGCGCCGGTCTGAACAGCACGCCCAATCTCGACCGTATTGCACATGAAGGCATGCGCCTCGACAGCTGCTACGTGACCAATTCGATCTGCACGCCGAGCCGGGCGGCGATCCTGACGGGCACCTACAACCACGTCAATCTGGTCACGACGCTCGACACGCATATCGACAACCGTCTGCCGAACGTCGCCAAACACCTGAGCGCCGGCGGCTACCAGACCGCGATTTTCGGCAAGTGGCATCTGGGGGAAGGCAAGGCCCATGAGCCCACCGGTTTCGACGAATGGTCCGTGCTGCCGGGGCAGGGGGAGTATTTCGATCCGGTCATGATCGACCGAACCGGTCCGCACGCGGAACAGGGCTATGCCACCGATATCATCACCGACAAATGCCTGGATTTCCTGGCGCGGCGCGACGCCGACCGGCCGTTCTTCCTGATGTGCCACCATAAGGCACCCCATCGCAGCTTCGAGCCGCATCCGCGCCATCGCCATCTCTATGCCGACGGCAAGCTGCCCGTCCCCGAGACGTTCGGCGACGATTATTCGAACCGCGCCGCAGCTGCGGCCGCCGCCAAGATGCGCATCCGTTCGGACATGACCTACAAGGACCTGGGGCTTGTGCAGCCGGAGGGCGGCGAGGAAGTCGGTGACCTTCTTCTGCCCGGCTGGTCGCAGCGCAAGGTTCCGGGCATCACCGAAGGCCAGGAACTCAGGCTGATCGACACGAACACCGGCGAGGCCTATGTCTTCACCGACGCGGCCGCGCTGGATCTGTTCAAATATCAGCGCTACATGATGCGTTATCTGCAGACGATAGCCGCCGTGGACGAGAATGTCGGGCGGCTTCTGGACTATCTCGATGCCGAGGGTCTGAGCGAGAACACCATCGTCATCTATACGTCCGACCAGGGGTTCTTCCTGGGCGAGCACGGATGGTTCGACAAGCGGTTCATGTACGAGGAATCGTTGCAGATGCCGTTTCTGATCCGCTATCCGGCCGGGATCCAGCCAGGATCGACCTCGAAGGTGATCGCGACCAACGTCGATTTCGCACCGACATTCCTCGACTATGCGGGGCTGGCGACGCCAAGCTACATGCAGGGCGAAAGCATGCGTTCGACGTTGGAACAGACCGTCGCTCCCGATCCGCAGCGCGTTGCCTATCATCGCTACTGGATGCACAAGGACGAATTCCACAACGCCTTCGCCCATTACGGCGTGCGCGACGGCCGTTACAAGTTAATCTACTGGTACAATGATCCGCTTGGTCAGCTGGGGGCCTATGCCGGCGACGAGCCGCCTGAATGGGAACTTTTCGATTGCGAAACGGACCCGTTCGAGCTGCACAACCGGGCCAACGATCCCGCCCTCGCCGACGTCTTTGCCGCGATGCTTGCCAAGCTCGATTCCAAGATGACAGCGATCGGCGACATCCCCGAACATGACACCGCCGCTGTTCTCGCAACCTTGCGAAAACCGGACGTCGGAGCCTAGGCTGACGGCTCGTCGTGAACATCCCCAGATGACGGGCTGCGATATGGTGACGTCGGATGTTGCGGGCGACACTGGAGAATCCGGGACGCTGGTGGATCGGCTCGCCAACGTAAGGAAGGACACGTCAAAGAGTGGGAGACCGATGTGAGCGATTTCACGCCAGCGTATAAGCGGTCTTCACCACCGTGAAGAATTCGGCTGCATACTTGCCTTGCTCGCGCGAGCCGAACGAGGATGCCTTGCGGCCGCCGAACGGCACGTGGAAATCGACACCGGCGGTCGGCAGGTTGATCATCACCATGCCGGCTTCCGAATTGCGCTTGAAATGGGTGGCATGCTTGAGGCTCGTCGTGGCGATACCCGCCGACAGGCCAAACGGCGTGTCGTTGGCGAGGCGACGGGGCCGAAGATTTCGTCGCGGCTGATGCGCATCTGGTTAGTGGCTTCGGTAAACAGCGTCGGCTGTAGGTAGAAGCCCGGATTTTCCCGTTCGATCGTCTCGCCGCCGAAGGCGAGCTTGGCGCCCTCCTTTTTGCCGATGGCGATATAGTCGGTATCGGTGGCAAGCTGACGCTCATCGACAACAGGGCCGATATGGGTGCCAGCCTTCAGCGCATCGTCGACCACCAGCGTCTTCAGCATTTCGGTAAGTGCGGCGACGAACTTGTCGTGAATGCCTTCAGTTACGATCAGGCGTGAGGAGGCGGTGCAGCGCTGGCCGGTCGAGAAGAAACCGGAATTGGCAGCAGCCTCGACGGCAACCGTCAGGTTGGCATCGTCAAGTACGACCATCGGGTTCTTGCCGCCCATTTCCAGCTGGAACTTGCGGTTATGCTCGATCGAGGCGGCAGCGACCCGCTTGCCGGTGCCCGTCGAACCGGTAAAGGTGATACCCGCCAAATCCGGGCTGTCGAGCATCGCCTGACCAACGACCGAACCCTTGCCCATCACCAGGTTGAGCACGCCCTTCGGCAGACCGGCGCGATGCAGAATATCGACAATCGCCCAGGAGCAGCCCGGCACCAATTCGGCCGGCTTGAAGACGATGGTGTTGCCGTAGCAGAGCGCCGGGGCGATCTTCCAGGCCGGAATGGCGATCGGGAAATTCCACGGCGTGATGATGCCGATGACGCCGATCGGCTCGCGGGTAATCTCGACGCCGATGTTCGGACGAACCGACGGCAGAACCTCACCGGCCAGGCGCAAAGCCTCGCCTGCAAAGAAATCGAAGATCTGTGCCGAACGGATGGTTTCGCCGATGGCTTCGGGAAGCGTTTTGCCCTCTTCGCGGGCGAGCAGGTTGCCAAGCTCTTCCTTGCGGGCGAGGATTTCGTCGGCTGTCTTCTTCAGGATCGCGTGACGTTCAAGGATACCCGAGCGCGACCAGGCCGGGAAAGCGGCCTTGGCAGCGGCGATCGCGGTCTGGGTGTCTTTGAGGCTCGCCCGCGCGTAAAGACCAATCACCTCATTCGTATTCGAGGGATTGATATTCTCAATGGCATCTGCACCCGCGACCCATTCACCGGCGATGAGATTCTTGAACATGCTGATTTCCTTCAAAAAGCATCGCTTTCGACGCAGGCCGACTTGAAAGACAAGTCCGCAAAATCACCGATCGGCGAAATGTTCACGCAGCGCCTCGACCAGCCGGTCGCCCATCTGTTGCCGCGTTTCACGCGTGCCGCTTCCCATATGCGGCGAAAGCACGATGCGGGGATCGGTCCTCAATGCCTCCGGCACGTGCGGTTCTTTCTCGAAGACGTCAAGGCCAGCGCCGGCAATGCCATTGCGCGCCAATGTCGCAATCAGCGCCGCCTCGTCGACGATGGTGCCACGGGAAATGTTGACGAGAAATCCATCCGGGCCGAGCGCGTCCAGAACCTGCTGATCAATTAGGCCGATTGTTTCCGGCATGGCCGGGCAGGTCACGATGAGCAGGTCGGCCCATTGGGCGAGTTCAACGGCGGTGGCGAAATAGGCAAGATCGGCCGGCTTCTTCCGTGGCCCCTGATAGGCGACGGTCGCGCCCATGGCCTGCAGGCGCCTGGCTATGGCGGAGCCGATATGACCGAGGCCGACAATGCCGGTTTTCAAGGAGCGCAGCGAACGGCCGAGCGGAAACGTACCGCCATTCTCCCAATTCCCATGCCGCACGAAATCATGGCCGCGAACGGTGCCGCGCGTCACTGAAATGGCAAGCGCGACAGCAAGATCGGCCACATCCTCTGCCAGGATTTTCGAGGTGTTATGAACTGCGATGCCCCTCGCCTGCGCGGCTTCGACGTCAATTCCATCCAGCCCGGCGCTGTAGCTGGAAATGATCTCCAACACCGGCATAAGGTCGAGCATCGCTTTGTCGATATGAGCATGACGCACGGCAATGCCGCGAATGTTCGGCCCATGCTCGGCTAGCAAACGTGCGCCTTCGTTATGGTCTTTTGGAAAATGCAGGATATCGAAGGTCTCGTTCAGTTCCCGCTCGGTCTTTTCCGGGAGGTGTGCTGCCTGAAGAATGGTGATGTCTTTGTGCATGAAACTGCCCATCGCTCGGTGGAAAAATTCGGGGCGGCGCTTACCGCCCCTTTGTTTCGCGCCATGCGGCGAAATCGATTTTGGTCTGGTCTTTTGTCGGAGGATAAAGACCGATGATCGAGCGGCCCTTCAGAACCTCCTCCGTGACGAAATCCTCGAACGCCGTCATTTCCACGGCCTCTTCGGCAATCTCGTCGGCAATGCCCGAAGGAACGATGATCACGCCTTCGCGGTCACCAACGACAACGTCGCCTGGCCAGACGGCGACATCGCCACAACCGATCGGTTTGTTGATATCGAGTGCCTGATGCAGGGTCAGGTTGGTCGGCGCCGACGGCCGGCTGTGATAGGCGGCGATATCGAGTTCGGCAATTTCCGGGCTATCGCGAAAACCACCATCGGTGACGACGCCGACCACGCCACGAACCATCAGGCGCGAAACAAGGATGGAACCGGCGGAGGCGGCTCGTGCATCCTTGCGGCTGTCCATCACAAGCACGGAGCCCGGCGGGCATTGTTCGACGGCCGCGCGCTGCGGATGATCCGGGTTTTGAAACACAGAAAGCTGGTTCAGATCCTCACGGGCGGGGATGTAGCGCAGCGTGAACGCCTGGCCGACCATGTTCTTCAGTTTCTGAGAGAGGGGGCGGACATCCTGGATGAACTGGTTGCGCAAACCGCGCTTGAAGAGCGCCGTGCAGAGCGTTGCGGTGCTGACGCCTTCGTATTTCGTTCGCGTCGCGTCTGAGAGAATGTAGTCGGTCATAGGTTCCTCCAGTCAGAAATGCTTGGCCGTAATCGGCACTCAGAAAATGTCGGGTTCGCCGGCGGACTTGCCGAATTCCGTCTTCAGGAAGTCGAAGTCGCAGCCGTCATTGGCTTGCAGGATGTGTTTCGAAAACATCCAGCCGTAACCGCGCTCGAACTTGTCGGCAGGCGCGACCCATTCCGCGCGGCGCCTTGCCAACGTCTCCTCGTCGACCAACATGTCGATCGAGCGGTTCGGCACGTCGACGCGGATGATGTCCCCGGTGCGCACCAAGGCTAGCGGTCCGCCGACGTGAGCTTCCGGGGCCACATGCAGAATGCAGGCGCCGTAACTGGTACCGCTCATGCGTGAGTCCGAGATACGCAGCATGTCGCGCACACCCTGCTTGATCAGCTTCTTGGGGATCGGCAGCATGCCCCATTCCGGCATACCTGGACCACCCTTTGGACCTGCGTTGCGCAGCACCATGATATGGTCGGCGGTAACGTCGAGATTTTCGTCCTCGACTGCCTTTTTCATCTCCGGATAGCTATCGAAGACGAGGGCCGGGCCTTCGTGGACGCGCAGGCGCTCTTCGCAGGCGGATGGCTTGATGACGCAGCCATCGGGCGCAAGGTTGCCGCGCAGGACCGCCAGCGACCCCTCGTGATAGATCGGGTTGGACAGGGGCCGGATGACATCGTCGTTGTAGACCTCTGCGCCCTCCAGCGTTTCGCCGAGCGTGAAGCCGCTGACCGTCATGACGTCGAGACTGAGCCTGTCCTTCATCTCGTTCATCAGTGCCCGCAGGCCGCCGGCATAGTAGAAATCCTCCATCAGGTATTGTTTGCCGGAGGGGCGGATGTTGGCGATCACTGGCGTGATGCGGCCCGCCTTGTCGAGATCGTCCAGCGTCAATGGTACCCCGGCGCGGCGTGCCATGGCAATCAGATGCACGACAGCATTGGTGGAACAGCCTGTTGCCATGGCAACAGCGACGGAGTTATCGACGGATTCACGGGTGATGATCTTGTCCGGCGTCAAATCCTCGAACACCATCTCGACGGCCCGGCGACCGCAGCGGGTCGACATACGGATATGATTGGCGTCGGCGGCCGGGATCGAGCTTGCCCCCGGCAACGTCAGCCCCATGGATTCGGCGATCGCCGTCATTGTGCTGGCCGTACCGAAGGTCATGCAATGACCGTAGGAGCGGGCAATACCCTCCTCGACGCCGGTCCACTGTTCGTCGGAGATCGTACCTGCACGGCGTTCATCCCAATATTTCCAGGCATCTGAGCCGGAGCCCAGATATTCGCCCTTGTAATTGCCGCGCAACATCGGCCCCGCAGGCAGGAAAATCATCGGATATCCGGCGCTGACAGCGCCCATGACAAGAGCGGGCGTAGTCTTGTCGCAACCGCCCATCAGCACGACGCCATCGACAGGATGGCCGCGCAAAAGCTCTTCCGCCTCCATCGCCAGGAAGTTGCGATAGAGCATCGTCGTCGGCTTCAGCGCACTTTCAGACAGGGATTGGACCGGCAGCTCGACAGGAAAGCCCCCCGCCTGCAATACCCCGCGTTTCACATCCTCGACACGATGCTTGAAATGCGCATGGCAAGCATTGAGATCGGACCACGTGTTGAGAATGGCGATGATCGGCTTCTTGCCCCAATCTTTCTCATCATACCCCATCTGCATCAGGCGCGAGCGATGGCCCGAGGACCGAAGGTCGTCAGGAGCAAACCATCGTGCGCTGCGCAGTGCGCTCACTGTCTTGGACATCGGTGTTTCCTACATCGTGTTTTTCTCGAATTCCGGATTAGCACAGGCAATAGGGAACGGCAATACACTAATGCATTAGCATTTATGTGGCGATCAAACCCTCCACCTGCTATAAGAATATGGAAAATTAGAACGGAATGGCGATGGCTACCCGGCCTGAGCATCGGGCGGGGTATTTACGGACACGGGTGGTAGAATTCACCCTCCCGCCGTCAGAGCTGAACGAAATCCGGATAGCGCTCGACGATGCTATCAACCATCGACAGCGTCCCCGAGAGATGAATTTTCATCGCTTCCTCGGCCCTTTCAGGGACCCCGGCAGCAATACCTTCGATGATGGCATCGTGATTATCGACAACGCGCGCCTTGCCGACATTCGGCAAGTTGAGCCGGCGAAGCCGATCGATATGACCGCTGTGACGCCGAACCACCGGCCAGATATCTTCCAGTCCTGCTTCTTCATAGAGAATATGGTGGAAGTCACGGTCGCGGCGCAGGAAATCCCCGTATTCGTTGGAAGAGACGAGAGCCTTGAGCTTTTCGTTTGCAGCGGTCAGGCGACTGATAAATCGACGATCCGGCTTGGATGCCAGTTCATGGACGATCTCCTGCTCGACGGCACGCCGCATGAAATGCGACTGCCTCGCCAGGTTGATATCGATCTTCGATACCAACGTGGCATATTGAGGATAGACCGTGACAAGCCCCTCCTCTTCCAAACGCATCAATGCATCGCGAACAGGGGTCTGGCTCAGACCGAACTGCTTTTGCAATTCAAGGCGGGACAGAGCAGTGCCGGGCGCAAGCTCAAGTTCGAGAATTTTCTCGCGAAGATATTCGACGATCTGCGGAGCAATCTGGCGCGTGCGATCCAGGCCACTACGATGCTTGGCAAAGGGCAAATCGGAGGTCAAAGACATCTTCCTTTTCAAATCGTCTTTGACTGTCTTAATGCATTAATGCTTTAGTGTGAAGCGCTTCGCTCTTAGTGGCATTTTTCGCAGAAGGTACCGCACTCTTGACGGAAGACACTGCTCCAATCGCAGACATACCGGAAATAAGGCCGTCCAGCTATGCGGATCAGGTCTACGGTCATGTTTTGCAGGATATTTTGAAAGGTACGTTTCCACCGGGTAGCAAGCTGCCATCCGAGAGCGACCTCTGCGATCGTTTCGGCGTGTCGCGTCCGGTCGTTCGTGACGCCCTGGCACGACTGCGACTGGATGGTCTCGTCGAAGCGCGCCGAGGAAGCGGCACCTACGTCCTCAGCACACCGTCCCGAAACCTGCCTGATCTTGCCGACCTGACAGATATTTCCCGCTTTCTACGCTACCAGGAGCTTCGGCTTTGCGTCGAAGGCAATGCGGCAGCACTCGCAGCCGAACGACGCACAGATACGGCGCTGGGCGACATCGTCGAAGCGCACGAGCAATTCACCAGCCAAGTCGCCCGCGGCCTCTTTCTGCCGGAAAGCGACCGCCGTTTCCACCTGTCGATCGCGGAAGCAACTGGAAACGAGTTTTTCAGCATGGCTCTCGAAGGTCCGGACGTGTCGTTGAGCAGCTTCATGAACGTCTCGTTGTCGTTAACACGGTCAGGATCTCCGGCACGCGCGCGAAAGGTGATCGGAGAGCATGCAGACATTGTCGATGCCATCCGCAACAAGGACCCCATTTGGGCTCGCGTCGCAATGGAAAGCCATATTCTTCAGGCCCGTCGACGAATGACAAATGGTGATCTGGACCCCTAAATGCCAAAATATGTAATTTATGTTTACAACTTTTCTTTAATTCAGTAAGGATAGTTGACTTTAGGAGGGTCAACTATGCAACAAGCACTGACGCAAGCCGACTACGCCTCGTCTGTAGTCGCCGTGCCTCCCATCGCGCTAAACACTGATTACTCGGTGAATGCGGGCGCCAACGAGGCCATCATCAAGCATATCGAAGGCGGTGGAGTGGATATCCTGCTCTATGGCGGTAATGCCAATCTCTATCATTTCGGCCTTGAAGATTATCGGTCTGCGATGCGAAGCATCAAGGCAGCGGCCGCACCGGCGACACACCTCATCACCTCCATCGGCCCCGACTTCGGCAAGGCGATGGCGCAGGCTCCCATTGCACGCGATCTCGGCTTCAAGAATGTCATGGTCCTGCCGACAAACTTCCCAGCCGACCCGGCAGGTGTCGCCAACGGCGTACGTAAACTTGCCGACGCATTCGGCAGCGGCCTTATCCTCTATCTGAAGCGGGAACACTACGCAGATCCCGACGAACTGGCAAAGCTGGTCGCAGAAAAAGCCGTAAGCTTCGTCAAGTACGCCGTCGAGAAATCCGACGCCTCCAAGGATCCCTATCTTGATGCTGTCCTATCTGCGATCGGGACGGACCATCTTGCGAGCGGCATGGGGGAAACCCCAATTCATGACCATCTTGGACTGCGCAAGCTGACGACTTACACATCTGGCGCCGTCTGCATTGCACCGGTGGCTGCATCCGAACTGCTGACACTCTACAAGACCGGCCGAGCAGCCGAGGCTCTCGAATTGAGCCGGGCTTTCCTGGAGTTCGAAAAGATTCGCCTCGATCTCGGTGGCCTGCAGGTTTTGCATGACGGCCTGCGGCTTTCCGGAATTGCAGATACCGGCCCGCTTATGCCAATGGTTTCAAACCTTCCTGTGGAAAAATTGAAACCGGTCCAGGCTGCGGTTGACGCCTTGAAAGTCGCCGAAAATCAAGCCATTTCCCGGGTTTCGACCCTCGAGAAACGGATGGCCGGCCAATAGTTGACAGCCCGTCGCACCTAGACTAATACATTAGTGCTCTAGTGTGTTTTAACAGTGTGGAGGCACTGTATCCGGGCCGCGCATACCGATGCGGCGGCCCGGGCACCATCGCATCAAGGTCTTTGACCAGGAGGAGAATGACAATGACCACCAAGTATTCACGGGGTGTATCGGCTGCGCTGATGTCGATCCTGTTTGCGGGCGCCGCCCATGCGGCCGAAGGAGAAGTCAAGATCGTGCTGCCGGAGCAGCCCGCCAATCTTGAGCCCTGTCGGTCGATCCGCTCCGATATCGGGCGCGTGATCAATTCCAACATCACCGAGACGCTGACCAATATCGAACCAGAGAAGGGCACGGTCGCACCATGGCTCGCCGAAAGCTGGGAACAGGTCAACGAGCTCACTTGGCGCATCCATCTAAAATCAGGCGTCAAGTTCCAGGACGGCGCTGACTTCAACGCAGAGGCCGCTGCCAAGTCGATCAACCGGCTCATGAATCCGAAGCTGACATGCGACAGCCGCTCGAAGTTCGGCGACGTCAAACTGACGCCGAAGGCGATTGACGCGACGACGCTTGAAATTGCCACGGACACGCCGCTTCCGATCATGCCGACATTGCTCGGCACTGTTCAAATCGTCTCCCCCAACATGCCGTTCGATGGCGAAACCAATGCGCCCGTCGGCACAGGCCCCTACACGCTGGAAAGCGCCACCAACGAGCAGATCGTTCTTGCCCGCAGCGATAGCTACTGGGGCGCAAAGCCGGAAGTGGCCAAGGCAACCTATGTTTGGCGCGGTGAATCAGCCATCCGGGCTGCGATGGTTGAATCGGGCGAAGCGGATATGACACCGTCGCTTGCCGTGCAGGACGCCACCAATACCTCGACCGATTTTGCCTATCTGAATTCCGAAACCACCCGCATGCGCATCGACGCGGAAATTCCGCCGCTCAACGACGTGCGCGTGCGCAAGG
This sequence comes from Rhizobium sp. Root1334, assembly GCF_001426665.1. Lineage (GTDB taxonomy): Bacteria > Pseudomonadota > Alphaproteobacteria > Rhizobiales > Rhizobiaceae > Pararhizobium. The sequence goes on from NZ_LMEY01000016.1 coordinate 34,630, forward strand.
CCCTTAATCTCGCCATCGACTGGGATGGCATGGGTGAAGCACTGTTCGGTAAGGACGTGCTGCGTGCCTCGCAGATGGTCGTTCCCGGCGTGCTGGGCCATAACCCGGACATCAAGCCATGGCCTTATGACCCTGATCAGGCAAAGAAGCTCATCGAAGAGGCCAAAGCGGACGGCGTCCCGGTTGATACCGAAATTGTCATCATCGGCCGCAATGGTTTCTTCCCGAATTCCGCCGAATCCCTCGAAGCGATGATGGCGATGTGGCAGGAGATCGGCCTGAAGGTTTCGCTGCGACAGCTTGAGGCTGCGGACTGGGTTCGCTACCTCGACAAACCCTTCCCCCAGGGCCGCGGGCCGACCCTCTTCCAGCAGCAGCATGACAACAATACCGGCGACGCTGGCTTTACTGCTCCGGTGATGTTCCTGAGCGATGGGCAGTATTCGACGATCGCCGATCCGGCACTCGACGTGGTCCTGAAAAAAGCGATGGCGGCCACCGGCGGCGAGCGCGAAAAACTCTTTCAGGAAGCCTTCCTCAAGGTCCACGACGAGATCGTTGCTGATGTTCCGATGTACCACATGATCGGCTATGTCCGGGTCGGAAACCGTCTCGACTGGAAGCCGGACCTGAAGACAAACAGCGAAATCGCACTGTCTCAGATCAAGCTCAAGGACTAACCTTGCCTAGGCACGGCGGTCGATCCGCCGTGCCTTTTCTTTTTTCATTCTGGAAGGAAATGGCAGTGTTCGGCTTTATCCTGAGACGCTCGGCACAGAGCTTGATCGCTGTGATCGGCTTGCTCGTCCTCGTCTTCTTCTTGTCCCGCCTGACGGGCGATCCGGCCTATCTCTATCTGCCGCTGGATTCCTCGGAAGCGCAGCGTCAGGCTTTCTCGGAAGCCAACGGCTTCAACGATCCGGTCTACGTCCAGTTCGGACGCTATCTGCTTGGTGTCGCCAATCTCGATTTCGGCACGGCGCTCAGCCGCAACCGGCCAGCCATGGAGGTGGCATTAGAAGCCTTTCCGCAGACGCTGAAGCTTGCCGTCATCGCCATGTCGCTGGCGCTCGTTCTTGCCATCGTGGTCGGCTCGCTCGCCGCAGCAAAGCCGGACAGTCTCTTCGATCGGATTGCGAGCACCGCATCCCTGGCCGGCGCCAGCGCTCCGGATTTCTGGGTGGCGATTGTTGCAATTCTCGTCTTTTCCGTCGGCCTCGGCCTGCTACCCACTTCAGGCACCGGCACGCCCTTACACTGGATCATGCCGATCTTCGTGCTGACACTACGCCCTTTCGGCCTACTGGTGCAGGTGGTGCGCGGCACGATGATCAGCGCGCTTGCCTCACCCTATGTGAAGACCGCCCGCGCCAAGGGCGTCCAACGGACCCAGATCATCTTTCGCCATGCGCTTAGAAACTCGCTGCTGCCGGTTATCACTGTTGCTGGCGATCTTGCTGCAAGCCTCGTCAACGGCGCCGTGGTCGTCGAGTCCATCTTCGGATGGCCGGGGATCGGCAAGTTGATGATCGATGCGATCGTGCGGCGTGATTTCGCCCTGATCCAGGCGACGGTGCTGATCACCGCCATTGCGATCTTCGTTCTCAACATCCTGATCGATCTTCTCTATGCAAGGCTCGACCCGCGCATCAGGTTTCAAGCGAAATGAGTATGCCAGCGATGACCATACCTGCAGACACCAAACAGAAGACGGCCGGGCGTTTCCAGGCCCTTCGTCTGATTGCGCGCAACAAGCTGGCTCTGGCCGCCGTGATTTTCCTGACGCTCGTGGTGCTCTGCGCCATCTTTGGCCCGTGGCTGATGGGCAACTTGATCGACAAGCCGAACTTCCGTGCCCGCAACATGGCACCCTTCAGTCTTGCTCAAGGCTGGGCCTACGTGCTTGGCGCCGATACGCTCGGCCGCAGTCTTTTGGCCCGCCTGATTGTCGGGGCGCAGAACACGCTGGGCATCGCGCTTTTCGCCGTGTTCTTCTCGATGCTGATCGGCGGCTTCCTCGGGCTAATCGCCGGCTATTCCCGCGGGCTGCTCAGCAATGTCATCCTGCGTGTCGCCGATATCGTCATGAGTTTCCCATCGCTGCTTCTGGCGCTGATCGTACTGTTCAGTCTTGGCCCTTCGGTCACCAATCTGGTTATCGTTCTTGCCGTCACCCGCATTCCGATCTATCTGCGCACCACGCGTGCCGAGGTGCTCGAGGTCCGTGAACGCATGTTCGTCAGTGCTGCCATGGCGCTGGGCGCCGGGCATATGCGGATCATCTTTCGCCATATCGCGCCGATCGTTCTCCCGACCCTCGTCACCATCGGTGCCATTGATTTCGCAACAGTGGTCCTGGCTGAGTCCTCGCTGAGCTTTCTCGGCCTGGGCATCCAGGCGCCGGAATTTACGTGGGGTGCGATGGTCGCGACAGGTCGTGGTTACCTGGCCACTGCCTGGTGGATCGCCTTCTGGCCCGGTCTTGCCATCCTGCTCACGACCCTGTCGCTCAATATTCTCTCGAACTGGTGGCGCACCTATGCCGATCCGCAGCAACGCTGGCGCATCGAACTTGCCCGCTCGAAAAAGGGAATTCCGGAGAAACGCACATGACCCCTTCCCAAGTGCCACCAGCACACCTGCTTGAGGTCAAGGACCTGACCGTGGACTTCCTCTCGCTAGGGGGCGCCTTCCGCGCCACCAACGGTGTCAGCTTCCATGTCAATGCCGGCGAGACGCTGGTGATCCTGGGCGAATCCGGGTCCGGAAAATCGGTCAGCGCCAGCGCCATAATGGGCCTGATCGACACACCACCGGGCGAGATCTGTTCGGGCACCATCACCTATCGCGGCAAAAATCTGGACGATTGCGGCGTCGAAGAACGACGCGATCTCAACGGCAAGAAGATCGCAATGATCTTCCAGGATCCGTTGTCACATCTCAACCCGGTCTACACGATCGGCTGGCAGATGGCTGAAGTGTTCTCCGCCCACGGCGTGGCGACAGGCGCGCAGGCCCGCGCCAAGGCGATCGACATTCTGGGCCGCGTTGGCATTGCGGAGCCGGAAAAGCGCATCGACCAATATCCGCACCAGTTCTCGGGCGGCCAGCGCCAGCGCATCATGATCGGCATGGCGATTGCCCTGCGCCCCGAAATCCTGATCGCCGACGAGCCAACAACCGCGCTCGATGTCAGCGTTCAGGCGCAGATTCTCGATCTCCTGAAAAAACTTCAGGCCGAGGATGGGCTGGCCATCATCATGATCACCCACGATCTGGAAGTCGCTGCGTCCATGGCCGACCGGGTGATCGTCATGAATTCCGGCCGCATCGTCGAAGAGGGCCCGGCGCGCGCAGTTTTTGAAAACCCGCAGCACAGCTATACCAAAACCCTGATCAACGCCTTGCCCCATGCAGATGCCACCGGCGGAACCGGCCGTCGTTCAACGACCGATGTCGGCAAGCCGATCCTAGAGGTGAAGAGCCTCAACAAATACTACGGCATTTCCTCCGGCTTCTTCGCTAAGAGTAACCAGTTGCATGCGGTGAAGGACCTGAGCTTCACGATTGCCAAGGGCGAGACCGTTGGTATCGTCGGCGAAAGCGGTTCTGGCAAATCGACCGTGGCGCGGGTTCTTCTGCGTCTCAACGATGTCTCCAGTGGCGAGGCGCTGTTTCACGGCCGCGATATTTTCAAGATGGAGCCGAAGGAGTTGCTCGCCTTCCGCCGCAAGGTCCAGATGGTGTTCCAAGACCCCTACAGTTCCATGAACCCGCGCATGACGATTTTCGACATTGTTTCCGAACCGTGGCATATCCATAAGGATATTCTCGACAAGCCACGCTGGCGCGACCGCGTCATCGAACTGCTTGGCCTTGTTGGCCTGAATCCTGAACATGCCGACCGCTATCCGCACCAGTTTTCCGGCGGCCAGAGGCAGCGCATCGCGATCGCGCGCGCCCTTGCCTGTGATCCAGAACTGATCGTCTGCGATGAGGCGGTCTCGGCACTGGACGTTTCCGTACAGGTGCAGGTGATCGATCTCCTGGCGCAACTGCGCGACCGGCTCGGTCTTGCCTATATCTTCATTACGCATGACTTGCCGATCGTGCGGCATTTCGCAGATCGCATTATCGTCATGAAAAATGGCGCGATCGTTGAGCATGCAAGGACGGAGGAGATCTTCCGCAATCCACAGCACGCCTATACACGACAGCTCATGAACGCGACGCCACGGCCAAAATGGGAGGCTGCTCCCGTGCCGCTGCCTGCATGAGATCCCACGCCGTACCCGCGATCGTCGCGGGTGCCCTGTTCATGGCCGGAAACTCCTTCGTCGCCGCCATGGACGGCGTCATCGTCCGGCTAATCGCAGGCGAAGTTCATCCGCTCTGCATCGTCTTCTTTCGCAACCTGTTCAGCCTGATCGCGATCTATGCGATCTTTCCGCGCAGCAAGCTTTACAGCGACACCAACACCTTCTTCTGGGTACACGCTCTTCGCGCGGTGATCAAACTCCTAGCACTGGTGGCAGGCTTCATGGCTGTGACACAGATGCCGCTCGCTTCCGCGACAGCGATTGCCTTCACCATGCCGCTTTTCGTGATGCTGGGGTCGGTGTTCTTCCTCGGCGAAAAATTCTACGCTGCCCGTGTCGCCGCCCTTGTGCTTGGGTTTGCTGGCGTCATGATCGTGCTGCAGCCTGGCGCAGCCACGCTGAACGCCGGTGCAGCTTGGGCTCTTGCCGGCGCAATCGGGTTGGCGGCGGTCGCGCTTTTGATGAAAGTCTCAGCGGGCCGCGAGGATCCCCTGCGTATCGCCTGGCTCAATCTCGTCATCACCGTTCCGGTTGCCCTGTTGATTGCACTCCCGGTCTGGCAGATGCCGTCCTTTTATGCCCTGTGTCTGATGGCCTTTCAGGGTGTTGGCGGCCTGATGGCTCAGCTTGCCTTTGCCCGCGCAATGAAGCTCGCCGACGCCTCGCTTCTTGTCGTCGTCGATTTTATCCGGTTGCCGCTGGCGCTGGTTTTTGGCCTGGCCCTTTTTGGCGAACCGATCCGCCTTGGGGTTGTCGTCGGTGGCATCGTGATTTTCTTGGCCATCCTGATGCTCTTTCACAGGGAAAATGGACGAAGAATCTAGTATTGTGACTACCGCGGATCCTCCAACTATCGGAAAAATGTTCGTTTCTGGCCCTCAACATTGTCAAACGGTTCGAACCGTCGATTTTCTCCAAACTCTTTTTGTTCATCTCCAATTCTTGTCTCCGCTAAGAATCGACGACGTATGTCTCTTGGTCAAAATTAAAACAAACACATGACAGTCGCGGTCGGTTTGGACCGCAACTTGCAGACAGGAACTGTCAAAAACGCTAGCAAGCGGGTCGGGAAAAGCGCTCGTGACCGACATTCATCTGAGCGCAACACCACACACAGGCCTCGTTTACAAAACACCAACGAATTCAGGTCCCCGGTACTATCTTCTTTCACGGTAAGCTCGTCGAGATACTCTAATAATGATCGCATTAGCGATCGCCCCGCGGATCGGCAGGGCGAATAATCCGATCAGGAAAATGCTCGCGAGGCCAAAGCGACGAACGAGAACAGGCTGCGGAAAGGCGTGTCGAAGTTGAGGTTTCGACCCCCTACCCGCAGCGGCGACCCTCATCCACGCAAGCTCGGACCAACCAACGGAATGGAAACCGGGTCGAAACGAGCAAAGCGTCAGTGCCGGCCTTTCGCGCGGTCTGTAGAGTGGTATTGTCGCCATAGTTGCGTGCGAGCAGCTCCGGCCTCTTGCGCTTTTACCGGCGGCAGCCGAGACTCCGTTTATAGAATCTAGATTTTCAGGTTAATTTAAAAGGCATACCTCTTGATCAACCCCGATCAGCTCGATCACCTTCCAGCAAAAAAACAACGCGAGCTGGCCCGCGTCGTGAAGCTCATCTTTGATGAATTCGAAGATGCCCAGAAGACCAAATTGTCGGACAAGGCCAGATCCGGCCGCATCCTGAAACTGATCCTGTTCGGGTCGTATTCGCGTGGCGACTGGGTCGAGGACCGGGTGAGCGGTTATCGCTCGGACTATGATTTGCTTGCGGTGGTGAATTCGGAGGCTTTCGCCGAAACCAACGAGGTGTGGATGACGATCGACGAGCACCTGACACGCGAATATGCCGTCACCCGGCATCTGGAAACGCCAGCCAAGGTGATTGCCCACAGTCTTGCCGACGTCAACGACAAGCTCGGCCGTGGCCTGCCTTTCTTCATCGATATCGCCCGCGACGGGATTGTGCTGTATGAAACGCCCGGCCATCCGCTGACCGAGCCGAAGCCACTGACGCCGGACGCCGCCCGGCAGGAAGCGCAGAAGCATTTTGATCAGTGGCACCGGTTATCGGAAGACGCGCTTGCAGTCGCCGAATTCTGCCTTGCCACCGATCGTTGGCGTGACGGCGCCTTTATGCTGCACCAGGCGACCGAACGGGCTTATCACTGCGCCCTGCTCGTTCTCACCCTCTACTCTCCCAAGTCGCATCGTTTGAACGTGCTCAGAACCCACGCCGAACGGGTTGCACCCCGGTTGATCGAGGCTTGGCCAAACGACACAAAATTCGCGCGGCGATGCTTTTCCCGGCTTGACCGCGCCTATGTCGACGCCCGCTATTCGGTGCACTATGTGATCACTGCAGAAGAACTGACTTGGCTGGTGGAGCGCATCAAGATCTTACAACGTCTGGTACAGGATGTTTGTATCGAGCAACTGGAAAAATAGAAACACTCAAAGCCGATACCGTTCACACCGGTTTCCATCTTGACGGGCTGAACGTGGGAACGCGACGAAAACGCCGGTTTTGAAAGTAGGCGCATCCCAGGTCCAGCGAACTGAGTACTGCGGCGAGATCGCAAGCGACCCCAAGCGGGATGAAATATTCAGGTTGGCAGTCATAACAGTCAAATCATAGGCCTTGGCTGTTGCCGCAATGATCCCATCTCCATGGTCGAAAATTGGCCTTTGACCGTGGCAGCATGCTCCAACGCCCCAACGATCCGAGCAACTATAAGATCGAGGTTTAAGATACGATCCCCAGAAAATTGTCCTGCACTTGAATGCCCCGATTTCGATTGCACGACATCCGCTGAACACGTTTGCCTATGCCAATGTGAACGGCGACAGGAGAGCCGATGTCGCTATAAAATCGATACCCCTCACTGTTTGCAAAGACTATTTTATCTCGTGATAATAGCGGATTACGCCGGAGCGACCGTTCCAATCGACTTCAGAAAACGACCAAGGCCCTCTTCGAAATTGCGGAGAGTTTTGGCCTTGACGTAGCGGTGAACCAACAAAGGGGACCGCTGGTGCGGGCTGTGAGGAACAATCCGAAACGCCGTTTTCTTTTCGCAACCGTACCGGAATGGCCGAATCCGGCCTTCCCTATTGGGTGAACTCACTTATTGTTGCGGCCGGTGGCCCTCCTACTCTCTGGGCTGCCACTTCCCTGCATCTGCTGTGAGCCAATCCCAGATGCACTTTTGCCCCGCCGCTTCCGGCGGGGTTTTTTCTGCCCGGCCCGATTGGAGACTTAAGCCCCCGCCACTCGCCCATGTTGTTCAGGCACTGGATGACTTTATTTTTTAGGTCGTCTCGATCAGCAAAGGCGTTCGAACAGCCTCTTTGGTGATTCGTCGTCGACTGTTTTTGAGAACGCGAGGCCAGTGTCTTCCAGCTCTTGCTCACCCGTTGAGTCCCGGCAGGTGGTGTAGCTGGCGGGAGGTAGCAAAGCCGAACGCCCGCGCGCCTCTCGTTGCGCTGTAGCGGGTGATCGGCTTTGCGGGCACCATCAGTGTTTTCCTATAGGGGCGGGTCGTCGAAGACCAACCTGACGGAAAGACCACCGATGACCAATGACATGATGAACGTGCGCACGCTTGTTGAGAAGAGCGCGGTTGCAATTGCGGGAGATGATGGGCGTTGACCCATCTGTTCGCGAAGGACTATCGTTTCGTCACGAAATGGTATGGATCAGAGCCGCCGGAGGCGTTCGATGATTCCGCCTATGCTTGGAAGACGGGTTACGCCGAGGGTAAATTCGTATACCTTGAGCCGGAGCCCGGGAAGCCGGAGACCGGCGCTGCTAACGTAAAGTCTGAGAACCACGATGGTGCCCCGTCTACGCTGGCCACCCCCGCGAAAGATGTGACCAGCCACGGGGACCACCCAGCGAGCGCTGACCCCCGCGTCGA
>NZ_LMEY01000017.1 GCF_001426665.1 Rhizobium sp. Root1334
AGGCAACACCAACAGCCTGCCTAGAACCTCAGATAATCATGCGAAACTCGCCGCGCACTCCCTCCCGCGAAGCGGGTTCGTGCATGATGGCGCTAAGCTGCCTTCGATTCATGCAGGAAAGCAGGAGATCTAAGGACCGCTAATTGCCCTTGAAAAGGTCACCGTAGCTTTCGAGGTCGGTGATCCGTTGATCGATTACACTTGCCCGGCATGTAACGTAGTCCAACACCATCCGTTCCGCGCCCCAATCACCGTTCGCGTAAACCTGGCACGAACCTTCCTTGTATGTGTTCCAGAGGCGCTGCTCGGCCAGAAGATCGGTCTTCGTCTGCCCAGTGCTCTGTCCGTAGATTTCTTGCCAGATCGAGTTCAATTTCTCGTCTTCCTGCTTCAGCCAGACCTGCCCACAGCCGCCCCACGACGCGTTACTGCCGTCCGACTTGTCTATACACGCTTGCCAGTCCTTTTGCCCTTGGTCGGAATCTTTGGAAAATGCGGGGCCGTTCCCAAAGGTTGCCAGCAAGAGGACCGTGAGAACGGTCCATGATCGATTGAATGCTATCATTCATTTGTCTCCTAAACAGCCAGGCGCGTCTCCATTGGCAAGTCAAGTTTGCATGCCGCAAAGGTGCGATCAACTATGGAATTTCTAGGTTGTGATGCCATTCGTGTGCGGTCTGCAACCTCCTTGTCACTACCGTGACCAATCGAAGAGCGGTCTGACCGCTTCCGGGACCGATGTGGGTATCGTGAACGACCGACATGGGCGCGCGAAGCGGCCATCCCGGGCACTGTAACCTTCTTCGTAAGAGCGGAAATTATTGCCGCTCGACCGCCCAGTTGACTGATGCCCAAAGCCAGGGCACAAAGGTGGCATCCACGGTCGCTCGCGGCAGGAAAACAGAGGGAATTTCAAGGCTTTTCCACTAAGCTATTGAAATAATGTGAGAATCCAAGGTCCCCAGGCAAGCCATTTTTGGACCGATTTTCTACATTTAATTGTCGCCATTCCCACCAAAAAAAGTGACGTCTTTGCAGATGCTTGGCACGATTTCGCGTTAAAACCATGCGACGTCCGCTAATTCCCGGCGATTCCCGGATCTCTGTAAAAAGACGGCTGGGGACCCACTTCTACAAGACAATTCTTGTGGTCGATGACTCGAACGAACCGAAAGCGGAGACGCTTCCGGGACCGAAGCACCAGTCAGCGCGTCAGCCCCAGCCCATCATACCAGTTCGTGCGTCATGCTGCCGAACGAATGTCCGTCTCTGTGAAGTCGTTGCCCTTGAATAACAACGGCTCGTCGAAATCTCTGGCGAGAGCATAGGCAAAACAGTCACCGAAATTCAGTCCAGCTCTATGCCTGCCCTTCCCGAAATCGAGGAATGCCTGTCGGGCAAGATGGCCCTGCTCGACGGTCACAGGCTCGATGTCGATCGCTGCACGGCGAAAGAACGCATCGGCCTGCCTCATGCCCTCCGGCCCAAGCTGTTTTTCGATCACCATGGACAGTTCCAAATAGCTTGCAACACTGATGCGGCTGGTTGCGGAAGCGTGGATCAGTCGCGTGAAGGCATCAGCCTCCGGCTCGCCATAAAGGATCGCCACCATGGCGGATGTGTCGATAATCATTTCGGCAGACCGTCCTCGTCATAGAGGAGCTCGGCGTGATCGGCATAAGGTCGCTTTAAATGGGCTGCAGCTCTCTCAGCGATCGCCAGAAGTTCCTCGACAGAAGCCCTGCCTCTCTGTTTTTCAATTTGCGCATATCGCTCACGCAGAGCGTCAGTCACCACGCGGCTCATGCTCTGCCCAGTCGCATGGGCAATCGCCTGAGCGAGGCGATGCGCTTCAGGGTCTTTCACGTTCAGGCTCATGTGGAGACGCTCCATTCTACCTAGTCAGCCAATTCTCTACCATTCTACCTTATCGCGCCACAGTGTCCAAGGGAGCATATCTTGTAAACTAGGCGCGAGAAGGCGGCGGGAGCATGCTCCTGCCGCCTTTTCAGTGACCCGCTCAGGTTTAGATGTCTGCAAGCACGGCCGGGTCCCCGGAACGCCAGACATTGTCGACCGTGTTGCGCGTGACGACCCAGACATCACCCCTCCTCTCCAGTTCGACATCGTAGCGGTTCTTCATCATGTAAAATCGTGATGGATCGCTGCGCAGAACATGCTGGGCTTCCACGAGCACGTCCATCCGGGCGGTATCGCCATCAATGGTGACGCGAGGATTGCTGACGGAGTGGGTCGTGTCGACAGAGCGAAGCGATGTCGACAGGGCCGTAACGATGACATCCCTGCCCTCGATCACCGGATATTCGAAACCCGCCTTTGCCCCGGCTGGCCGGAAGTCAGACACGGCGTTTTCGGCAAGCGACGATGACAGAAGCGCCTGGTCGCGCAGATCGATGCCCGCTGCGAAGCGATAGAGGGCTTCGACAACCGCCAGCCTGTCGGCGGCGTCTTGCGTGAGGGGGGATGATGTTGTCATGAATAAATTCCTTGTCATGCCGGAGGCCTGCGGAATGCAAAACTTTCCCGGCCTCGGCGCCACGGGAGCCGAGGGTTCTGGTGGGATAAGTTTGGGTGAAACCGCTATTCGAGGTCGGCGTCGATCCGCTCGATCAGTCCGGCCGCATTGATGACAATCGTGAGGATGCCGATCTCATGGCCGAAGTCGCCGGTGAAATCGACGCGGACATCTGATGTGCGGTCATCGAGCATCTCGATGGACAAGAGCCTGGTCGCGGTGTGGTAGCCAACAAAGAACCGCTCGAGATACTGGCGAACGCCGTCAGTTCCCGCGAAGCGATCGCCCACCGAGACATCATCGATGACCGCATCCGGTGCAAACATGGACAAGGTTGCCTCGACATCGAATGCATTGGCTGTCCGGATGACCTCATCGACGCCATGCGCGAGGAGTATGGCGCACCTTCGAACTTCATTGAGTTTTCCGCGCCACGAGCGGGCAACGTCTTTCTGGACATGGCCAAGACACTGGCAAACTATGATTTCAGGCGACGTATCGGGACTGCCGAGGTCGAGATGCGCCCCTCCGGTGTCGCCGTGGCAATCACCCCCTGGAACAGCAACTATGGCTTCATCTGCGGAAAGCTGTCCGCCGCCATTGCAGCCGGGGCCACTATGGTGATCAAGCCTTCGGAGATGAGCGCGATCCAGACGCATGTGATCACGGAGTGCCTGCACGCGGCAGGCCTTCCCGAAGGCGTCTTCAATATCGTCACCGGCTACGGCGCCGTCGTTGGCTCCGCGCTCACTGCCCACCACGATGTTTCCAAGATCACGTTCACCGGATCCACGGCCACCGGCCGGTCGATTGTTCGCTCGGCCGCGGAAACCATGAAGCGCGTGACGATGGAACTTGGCGGCAAGAGCCCCAGCCTCATTCTCGAGGATGCCGACCTCGACGTCATACTTCCCCAGGTTTTGGCAGCGGGTTTCCTCAACAGCGGGCAGGCCTGCATTGCCGGAACCCGCATTCTTGCGCCATTCAGCAAATTCGAGGAGATCGAAGCCCGGCTCCAGGAGGCGGTGAAGGATTTCAAGGTGGGAAACACCAAAGACAAGACCGTCCGCATCGGCCCCATGGTCAGCCAGAAACAATGGGACCGCGTCCAGTACTATATCAGGCTGGGTCAGGAAGAAGGCGCCAGCCTGCTCGCCGGCGGTGAGGGACGGCCGGAAGAGCTGTCGCAAGGCTGGTTCGTGCGTCCAACCATCTTTACAGGGGTAAACAACAACATGCGCATCGCGCGCGAGGAGATATTCGGACCGGTTCTTTCCCTCATTCGGTACCGTGATGAAGACGAGGCTGTCACGATCGCAAACGACACTGATTACGGCCTGCAGGCCCAAGTGTTCTCTTCCGACATCTCCCGGGCGCGGCGTGTGGCCGGCCGGATCGAAGCCGGCCGCGTCATTCTCAACGGCGCACCGCATGAACCGCTGGCACCTTTTGGTGGTTTCAAGCAATCCGGTTTCGGACGCGAATTCGGCGTCTTCGGCCTCGAGGCCTTTCTTGAACCCCGCGCAGTCCTTGGCTGAGGAGCGAACCCATGACGAAGAAGCTTGTTGCGCTGATTACTGGCGCCAACAAGGGACTTGGCAAAGAGGTTGCCCGCCAGCTTGGCGGGCTCGGAATGCGTGTTTATCTTGGCAGCCGGGATGGCGAGCGCGGGCAAGCCGCGGCGGACGAGCTAACGAGAGAAGCAGCGGATGTGGTGGCGATTGCGCTCGACGTCACCGATGAAGCGAGCATCGTGGCCGCGGCACGACACATCGAAGACCGGGAAGGATTGCTCGACATTCTCGTCAACAACGCGGGCGTCCTCCATCGTGTGCCCGCGTTGGAGACGGATGCGGTCAACATGCTGGCAACTTACGACGTCAACGTCTTTGGCACTGTGCGCACCATCCGCGCATTCCTACCGCTACTGCAAAGATCGCCGCATCCGAGGATCGTCAATATTACCAGCACCAGCGCCTCCATGACGCTCACCAGCGATCCGGCAACGCCCTTCGGTCAGTCGGACACCATCGTTGCCTATGCTTCGTCAAAGGCCGCCTTGACGATGATAAGCCTGCAGTATGCCAATGCTTTCCGGCGTCACCCCTCGCATGCGCATATAACGATCAATGCGGCGACGCCGGGCCATATCGCAACCGATCTCAACGGCCATGCCGGCACGCGCACGGTGAAACAAGGTGCGAAAATCGTCGTGGACCTGGCGACACTTCCCGACAGTGGCCCCAGCGGGGGCTATTTCAACGAAAATGGACCATTGCCCTGGTGACGATTATTCTTGACTGTTCGTTCCAGAATCCATATCTCAACCCTTATGGCAAGGATCAAGGAATTCGACAGGGACAAGGCGCTGGAGTCAGCAGTGGGTGTATTCCGGGAGCACGGCTTCGACGGGACATCGACGGAGATTCTGGTTACGGCCATGAAGATCGGCCGGCAGAGCCTGTACGACACGTTCGGCGACAAATGGGCCCTCTATCGCCTCGCGGTGGAGCGCTATGCATCCGCAGAGACCGAAGCGCACATTCGCGAATTGCGCGGCAAGGAGCGCGCGGTTGATGGCATTGCCGCAATGATGGATCGGGTGGTGGCGGAAGCCGACCGGGCATGCCTCGGCGTCAACTCGATCTGCGAATTCGGCCAAAGCCGCCCGGACCTGACAGAGGTGCATCTTGCGGCCGATCATCGGTTGAGACAGGCGGCAAGGGAATGCATCACGCTGGCTCAGGACGCCGGGGATCTGGACCAATCGGTGTCGCCAGATGCGGTGCTTGATTTTCTTATCGCCAGCATCGCCGGTATTCGGATTGCTGCACGCGGGGGTGCCGGGCCAGAGGTGCTGCAGTCCCTCGCACGGTTGGCGCTCCGCGCACTCATGCCACGGTAAAAAATTTCCCTAATTCTGGAACGAACAGTCAAGAAAGGACTGAAAATGAAAGCAGTCGTCATGAACGGCATCGGGAACACCGATGTCATGGAAGTCATCGAACATCCGGAGCCCGCCGCAGCACCGGGACATGTTCTCGTCGAGATTGCCGCGGCAGGTGTGAATTTCATGGACATTGGTGTCCGGCAAGGCATGGCCTGGACCGAGATCGCAAATCCCAAAATACTCGGCGTCGAGGGTGCAGGTCGCGTTCTCACAGTTGGCGACGGCGTGACGGATTTCTCCGCGGGTGATCGCGTGGCCTGGGTCTACGCTCCAGGAAGCTACGCGGAGCGCATCTCGATACCTGTAGGTTCCCTGGTTCGCCTGCCTGATTTCATCGATGACCGGACAGCCGCGGCAATCATGATGCAGGGATTGACGGCCAGTCACTTCGCCACCGATTTCTACCCGGTTCAGCCGGGCGACATTGCACTGGTCCACGCTGCCGCCGGAGGCGTCGGCCTGCTCCTGACCCAGATCATCCGGCTGCGCGGCGGCCGTGTCATCGGGCGCGTTTCTTCCGAAGACAAAGTCGCCATCGCCAAACAGGCAGGCGCCGAGCATGTCATCGTCGATCGCCAGGGAGACTTCGCGCAGCACGTCCTGAATTTGACGAACGACAGGGGTGTCGACGTTGTCTATGACGGTTCTGGCCCCACGACCTTTCAGGGTTCTCTCGATAGCCTGCGCCGTGCGGGGACCTTTTGCTGGTACGGCCCCGTTCTGGGTGGGCCGGGCCTCATCGATATCATGATCCTGCCGAAAAGCATCAAGATCGGCTACGCGGTCTTCTCCGACCATATATTCTCACCCGAACGCTTTCGCGCCCGCACCACCCAGCTTTTTGACTGGATCCTGGATGGCTCGCTGAAAATCAACATCGGAGGAAGCTATCCTCTCGAAGATGCAGCATCGGCACACGCTGACATGGCAAGCCGACGCACGACCGGCAAGCTGCTGCTCTTACCCTAAGGATAACATGATGACCCCTATATCTCCCAAGAAAACAGCACTCATCTTCGGCGGATCACGCGGGATCGGCGCTGCCATCGCCAGACAGTTGGCTCAGGACGGCTTCTGGGTCGCGATAACCTATGTCTCGCAATCGGAAAAAGCGCGGCAGGTCGTGACCGATATTGAAGCCTCCGGCGGTCGCGCGATGGCGATCCAAGCAGATAGCGCCGACCCTGATGCAATACGCCGCGCTGTCAGAGACACGGTGGACCGATTTGGCAAACTGGATGCGGCAATCGTCAATGCCGGAGTGCTGAAACTAGCCAGCATCGAAAATGTCACCCTGGACGACCTCGACGTTTCGCTTGCCATTAATGTTCGCGGCGTATTTCTCGCCATCCAGGCAGCAGCGCTGAACATGAAGGATGGGGGACGAATCGTAACGATCGGCAGCAACACCGCGGTGCGGACAGGTTCTTCCGGCGGGAGCGTGTATGCGATGACGAAAGCTGCGGTCGCCGCGATGGTCAAGGGCGCGGCCCTGGACCTCGCTCCGCGGAGCATCACGGTGAACAACATTCAGCCCGGGCCAACGGAAACGGACATGACGGCCAGCATGGTGGCTGGACTGGTAAATGTCATCCCTCTCAAGCGTGTTGGTCAGCCCGACGAAATCGCGGCTCTTGCCTCCTATTTGGTGAGCGAAAAGGCAGGGTATATGACGGGTTCGAGCCTCACGATAGATGGCGGGTTCGTGCTTTAAATCGGTCACTCATTGGCAACCCGCACCGCTGTCACATTTGTGGGCGGGTTGCTCGACGTAGGTGTCTATCCCGATATTGTCGAGGAAGGCGTCATCGTGGCTGACGATCAAAAGCGCGCCGTCATAGGCCCTCAGCACGCCTTCCACCGTCTCGATGGACTCGATGTCGAGATGATTGGTCGGTTCATCGAGGATCAGCAGCGACGGCGGGCTGGAGCCGCCAAGCACGCAGGCGAGGCCGGCGCGCAAGATCTGCCCTCCACTTAAAGTCTCCACGCGCTGGAGGGCGGCATCCACACGAAAACGAAAACTGGCCAAAGTGGCCCGGCAGGCATTTTCCGTCGTGCCGGGGTTCAGTCGCTTGAAATTGTTGAGGATCGTTTCATTGCGATCAAGAAGGCTGACACTCTGGTCCAGCATCGCGGAAGGGACTGAAACCATGACCTTGCCGATGATGGGCACAATCTCTCCCGCGATTACCTTCAGCAGCGTCGTTTTGCCAGACCCGTTCGGGCCGGAAAGCGCTACACGCTGCGGACCGACGATCGAGACGGAAAGATCGCGGATAACGGGATGCTCGTTATCATAGCCCGCAGTCACACTGTCGAGCGACAGCACGGCCTTAGCGGCAGGCAGGTTTGTCGCCGGAAGTTGTACGGAAAATGGCTGCAGCACCTCGATCCGAGCCTTGGCGGAGGAAACCGCGTCCAGCGCATCGGCGCGCTGGCGCTCGGCAAGTTCCGTCACGTTGCCTCGGCTGGCCTCCGCATTGCTCTTGCGCCGACCGAGAAGAATTTTTGGCATGTCCCCCTTGGCTGCTCTGCGGGTACCCGATGCATTCCGCCTGTCCTCCCGTTCGGCAAGGACCTGCGCCTTGCGCTCGATTTCCTCGGCCGTCTTTTTGGTATGCGCCAGGTTCTGCTGAGCGGCATTCAACTCGATTGCCTTCGCCGACCGATAGGCGCTCCAGTTTCCGCCGTAGCGTTTCGCCCCAAGCGTGGTCAGTTCGACGATGGCATCCATATGTTCAAGCAGTTCGCGATCATGACTGATGACGATGGCTCCACCTTTCCATCTGCCGAGGAGGTCGATGACTGCTTGCCGACCGGCTCTGTCCAAGTTGTTGGTCGGTTCATCGAGAAGAAGAAAATCCGGCTCCTTGAAGAGGGCCGCAGCGAGCGCAGCCCGCGTACGCTGCCCACCCGACAACCGGCTGAGCAGCGTATCCGGCTCGGTAGCCAGCCCAAAACGGACAAGGGACGAGACTATCCGCTCCCTCACTGTCCAGTCTGCCTCCGCAAGATCTTCCAGGCTGGCGGTACCGCTTTCTGCTCGGGCGAGCAACTCGATAGCCTGCCGTGCACCGAAAAGATCGGCCGCCGTTTCGCGTGAACCTGCGTCCAGCATCTGTCGGACGAGCACGACCTTGCCCTCGATGGACAGGGAGCCTGCAGATGGTGGAAGGACGCCGGCAATTATGTTCAGCAGGGTCGTTTTGCCCACGCCGTTTCGGCCGACCAGACCGACACGCTCCTTTCCAACCGACAGGTCCAGGCCTTGAAAGACCTGATCACCTTCCGGTTTGGTCCAGGAAAGTCCTGAAAGCACGATCGAAGACATGTGAAACCCGTTGCATCAAAATTAACGACACGATAGCGTGCTGTTATCAAATATCACAGGTACAGACAATGGTCACCACTATCAGGTCCCTCTCCATTCAATACCTCGGGGCCAAATGATGACAGAACCACCACGTCCTGGCGGACGACCGACACGCGAGGGGGCGGCGAACCTCACCAGGCAGATTCTGGACGACGCCCGCGCCGCCTTTGCCAAAAAGGGTGTTGCCAATGCTTCGATGGAGGAAATTGCAGCAAGACAGGCGATCTCCAAACATACCCTTTATCGGCGATACCCGAACAAGCAGGCGCTCCTGGAGGCCGTGGTTGAGCGCGATCTCATTCGGTTTCGCGCAGCACTCGCACAAGCGGCCATGCAGCACGAAGAGCCCCTGCTCGCCCTCCATGCAGTCGCGTTCCGCTATTTTCTGTTCGGCACGGACAGGGACTATTCGGCCTTCTACTTGTCGGTTGCCGCAGAGGCCGTGCTGTCCGCGTCCCTTCGGGAAAGGCTGGCCATCTGGTCGAGCGTAGCATTGGAACCCATGGTCGGCGCGATCCTCGCTGCTCAGGCTGCAGGCGCCATCATAGCGGGCGATCCATCTGAATTATGCGGCGTGCTGGTCGATCTGCTGGAAGGCGCCAACAACCGCATTCGCCTTGGCCTGTGCGACGCGCCCGATGAAGCCGAATGCCGCCGCGTCTTCGATAGCCGATGGACCATTTTCCAGACTGCTATGACGCCGAAATCACACTGAACGGAGATAAGAAATCGTGACGACAATCAACAATGCCAGCCCCCTGTCGCAGATGCTCAACAACGCGTTTGAAAAATTCGACAAGGATCGAGACGGAAAACTCAACTCTGATGAATTCAAGACATTCAACGAGATCCTGAAACCCGGCATCGCCACCGATGAGAAGGGAAAGCCAACCGTCGACTATAGCGAACGCATGGACCACGATAGTGACGGATTGGTCAGCCAGGATGAAATGAATTCGACAGGCCTTTTGATGCCGGCCGACCTTTGCGATCCGAGCCTGAAATCAATGCTGGATTACCTTCTTCTCAAGGCCGATCCGTTGGCGATCGAAGCTGCTCGTTTGCTCGAGAAAGAAACCGATGAGCCTTGATGGCAAAAACGGAGCGACTTTTTCCATAGTCGCTCCGTTCCCGATTTCCGTCCCTCTACCTTTGAAGGCCGACGACTGCAGCCAGCGCCGCCATGGGCGATGGTTCCGTCGAAAACACGTCATAGATGCAAGGCGCTGCAAAAACCGCGAGCGCCAGCATGCCAACGATCAGGCGTTTCATAGGACGCTCCATTGATTCACGAGCCTGATCAGGCAAGATTCAGCTCGACCGCGATACTACCACGCGTGGCTTTCGAATAGGGGCAGGTCTGATGGGCTTCCTCGACCAGCACGTGCGCCAGCTCCGGATCTATACCCGGTAGGCTGATGTTCAAGCGCGCCTGCAGGCCATATGCGTCTCCTGCCATACCGAGATCAACTTCCGCGTCGATGGCGGTCTCTGCCGGCAATCGGATCTTGCGCTTGGCAGCGGCAATGCCCAGGGCGCCGATGAAGCAGGCTGACCAGCCCGCCGCGAACAACTGCTCGGGATTCGTACCGGGCTTGCCGCTGCCCGGAGGCGAAAGCTTTACATTGAGCTGCGCGTCGTCACTCAATGCCGCACCGTCGCGTCCGCCGGTGGTATGGGTCTTGGCAGTGTAGAGAACTTTTTCGATCTTGGTCATGGAACACTCCTTCGTTCGTTCGGTCGCAGAGCGCGACGTGATTGACGGATGTGTTTTGCCGCATCCACGTATCCAGCATGTTTTCGAAAATGGTGGAATTGTATCGCAGCGTAGAGGCTGCGCCCAGGCCCTCTTCAGGGCAGCGCTATTTCCGCGGCAAGCCCGCCGCCATCGCGGTTGTAGATCCGCACAGTACCACCGATCGAGACGGCAAGCTGCTGGGCGATCGCCAGTCCAAGCCCTGTGCCTCCTGTGTCCCGATTGCGCGAAGTCTCAACGCGGTAGAACGGTTGCATGGCGGCCTCCAGCTTGTCGTCGGGAATGCCCGGTCCATCGTCGGTGACCGTAATGACGGTGTTTCCCTCGCCCGATCGTTCGACACTCATCTCAGCAGCACCGGCAAACTTGAGCGCGTTATCGATGAAGTTGCTCAGGATACGTCGCAACGCATGCGGCTTGGTTAGGGCAGTCCCCTGAACGATGCCAATTACCGAAACCGTCTTTCCGACGTCCTGGTAGTCGTAGGCGATGCTATCGATGAAGGATGCAAGATCGATGCGCGCGTTTTTTTCGCCATTGCCGTGCGAACTGCGCGCATAGGCAATTCCGTCCTGCACCAGCCGCTCGATTTCGCGCAGGTCGCTCACCAGCTTGTCCTTTTCGGAACTATCGTCCGCCATGTCGGCGCGCAACCGCATGCGCGTGATCGGCGTCTGCAGATCATGGGAGATTGCCGCAAGGATCTGCACACGTTCTTCCAGGTAGTGTGCGATACGATCACGCATGGCGTTGAAGGCCCGCGCCGCGTGGGCAACCTCGCTCGGACCATCTTCATTCAGGGGCGAGCCCTTCTTACCCGGTTCGAGTGCATCGGCAGCAGCGGCGAGAGCGCCGAGCGGACGAATTGCAAGGCGCACACCAAACCAGGTGCAGAGAATGAGCAGCGCCATCTGGGCTGCGAAGACATACGGCAGCCATTTGGCCAAGGGCATTACCCCGCGCGGGGTCACATCGATTGTCAATGGCGAACCGTCCGACAGCGTCAGATGCGCCTGTAGCCGCATATGGTCGCCCGGAATGGCTTCGACGCGGATCGGAAACCTGTTGCCCGCCGCCTGCCCTATCCGATCCGCGATCTCCGCACCACGCCCCGACAAATCCGGAACACCCGGAAGGCCGGGACCAAGAACGAGGCGGTAGCTGCCACGGCTCAGGCGATCGAGCCAATCGGGTCGCTCGTTGGAGGGAAGACGGTCGAGAACAGCGATCGACGTTGCCAGATCGCTTTCCAACGTTCCGAGCATGACGGCCTTGGCCGACATGTAGCGCTCGGCAAAAAGAATGCTGAAGGACAAGCCATACGCGACCGCCAGTCCGCCAAAAAGGATCAGGAACAATCGCGAGCGAAGGGTGCCTGGCCACCAGCCGAAGCGGGACGTGCCGCCCATACTCATGTCCTGGGTACCGAGATTTCGACGGGGACAGAAAACACATAGCCTTCGGCCCGCACCGTCTTGATGTAGGTCGGTTCGCGCGCATCATCGCCAAGCCGCTGGCGCAGGCGACTGACCAAAAGGTCGATCGAGCGGTCGAACAGTTCGGCATCGCGGCCTTGCGTGAGGTTCAGGATCTGGTCACGATTGAGCACGCGTTGCGGATGATCGATGAATACCCGCAACAGCCGGTACTCGGCGCCGCTCAAGGCTATTTCCGTTCCGTCCCGGTCCAGAAGATGCCGACCGACGGTGTCGAGCCGCCAATCGCCAAACGTCAACAGTTGCCCGGCCTCGCTTATCTGCAGGTTGGGCGGCAGCATACGCGAGCGCCGCAGCACCGCCTTGATGCGGGCAAGGAGTTCTCGCGCCGCAAACGGCTTCGGCAGATAATCGTCGGCGCCCATTTCGAGCCCGATGATGCGGTCCATCTCGTCGTCGCGCGCCGTCAGCATGATGACCGGTGTTGCCTTGTGCTTGCCAGCGCGCAGTTTCCGGCACAACACGAGGCCATCATCGCCCGGCATCATCACATCGAGCACGATCAGATCGACTGTGTTGCCTTCGAGAAAGCTGCGCATCTGGCGACCGTCGGCGGCAACCGCCGTCCGAAGGCCGTTCTTCTTCAGATAACTCGAGACCAACTCGCGAATTTCGCGGTCGTCATCGACAATCAGAATGTGGTCGACATGCTCCATATCTGGCCTTTCAAACATTCGCACTTACGCGACATTAGTTCCGTGTGGGCCGCCGCGAGTAAAGTGGTTTCTCGCGACGGGCCCCATCATCAGAATTTCGCGACATCGATGATGGCTTGAGCGAATGCCTCCGGCGCTTCCTGTGGCAGATTATGCCCGATGCCCGCAACATCTCGGTGCTCATATCTTCCCGAGAATTTCTTTGCATAGGCCGATGGCTGCGGATGGGGCGCACCATTGGCATCGCCTTCCATGGTGATCGTCGGGATACCAATCACCGGCCCCATCGCGAGTTGCTTCTCGAAGGAGTTGTATTTCTCCTCGCCTTCGGCAAGGCCGAGCCGCCAGCGATAATTATGGATGGTTATGTCCACGTGATCAGGATTGTCGAGGGCGGCGGCCGATCGATTGAAGGTCGCATCGTCGAATGTCCAGGTGGGCGATGCTGTCCGCCAGATAAGCTTTGCAAACTCGTGCGTGTTAGCGGCATAGCCGAGCCGACCCCGCTCGGTGGCGAAGTAGAACTGGTACCACCAGGAGAGTTCCGCGGCGGGCGGAAGCGGCTTGCTGTTTGCAGCCTGGCTGCCGATGAGATAGCCACTGACGGACACCATCGCCTGGCAGCGATCCGGCCAGAGAGCCGCCATGATGTTGACGGTGCGCGCGCCCCAGTCATATCCGCCAAGAATCGCCTTTTCGACGCTCAGTGCATCCATGAAGGCGATCATGTCGGCAGCTAGTGCCGCCTGCTGGCCGTTTCGCGGGGTCTCGTCCGAAAGAAAACGCGTCGTGCCGTAGCCACGCAGATAGGGAATGAGCACGCGGTAGCCTGCATCGGCCAGGATCGGTGCCACATCGACATAGCTGTAGATGTCGTACGGCCAGCCGTGAACAAGCAGAACAACAGGGCCATCGGCCGGGCCGGCTTCCGCATATCCGATATCCAGCACGCCTGCCTTGATTTGCTTGAGTGCTGCAAACGCAGTGTGCCCTCCTGCCTTGACCGAGGCCGGGGACGCGGCGCTCGTCTGGGCATGGGCGATCGTACCCATACCCAATTGGGTGGCAGCCACGGTCATGGCGGCGATACCGAAGAAGCGGCGGCGCTGATGGTTAAATTGAGGGGACATCGTTCTCTCCATATCGATTGATCTTGATGTGAAGAAAGCCGACTGCACGTATCTCGCGTGTGTCCCGTCAAGCCCGGAGTTGAATGCGGATGTAGCCTCCGGCGCCTTCGATACAGTCTGATACAATTCGCACACCCGCCGGCCGGGCTTGCCAACGATTTGTATCACTCTGTCGTGGATAGGCCGGGTCCTACACTGCGGTACACTTCCGATGGAAGCCCGACACATCCGGGATACGTCGCTCCGACCAGATTGGCCCTGTTGCTGGTCGTGCCACATCGCCGTCCAGAACCCGACTAACCGGTTTCAAGGAAACGACGATGACACTTCTCATCATTGCCTATCTCGGAGGGGCGCTGACCATCCTCAGCCCGTGCATCCTTCCCATTCTCCCCTTCGTCTTTGCCCGCGCGGGGCAGCCTTTTCTGCGGAGCACGCTGCCCATGCTAATTGGCATGAGCGTCACCTTTGCATTGGTTGCAACGCTTGCAGCGGTCGGCGGGAGTTGGGCGATCCACGCCAATGAATACGGTCGTCTCGCCGCGATCTTGCTGCTCACCGTCTTCGGGGTCAGTCTGTTGTCGCCACGCATTGCGAGCATCATCACCCAACCCGTCGTCGATTTCGGCAACAGGTTGTTGAACGCCTCGGGCAGGCCTGGCTCCGTGCCGACTGCCGCAAGCTCCTTTATCCTCGGCGTTGCAACCGGGCTGCTCTGGGCTCCCTGCGCCGGGCCAATCCTCGGCCTTCTGCTGACAGGCGCGGCGTTGAATGGCGCCAACCTCCAGACAACGTTTCTGCTCACCGCCTATGCTGCTGGCGCCGCAACATCGCTTGCCATCGCCCTAATTGTTAGTGGTACGGTCTTCAACGGCATGAAACGATCGCTCGGCCTCAGCGAACGTATTCGCCAGGTGCTGGGTGCCGCGGTTCTGGCCGGCGTCGCTGTCATTGCGCTCGGCCTCGACACAGGCCTCCTTGCACGGCTTTCCTATGCGAGCACGACCGCATTCGAGCAGGTCGTGCTTGACCAACTGCACCAGAAGCCGGCCGCTGAACCATCCGCCGAGACGGTCAGCAATGACGTTGCGGCCGCCGTCAGCGACCCAGATCGGCCGTTCCGGAGCAACCTTCCCGTGGAGGGTCGCGCACCGTCGTTGAATGGCGCCGTCGAATGGTTGAACTCACCGCCGCTGACGACGGAACAGCTTCGCGGCAAGGTCGTCCTCGTCGATTTCTGGACCTATTCCTGCATCAACTGCATACGAACCGTCCCCTACGTCCGCGCCTGGGCCGAAAAATACAAGGATCAGGGCCTCGTAGTGATCGGCGTCCACGCCCCGGAATTCGCCTTCGAAAAGAAGATCGACAACGTCAAAAAGGCGATCGAGGATTTCAGGATCGGTTATCCTGTTGCGATCGACAATGACTACAAGATCTGGCGCGCGTTCGAGAATAGCTATTGGCCGGCACATTACCTGATCGATGCCAAGGGTCAGATCCGCTACCATCATTTCGGCGAAGGTAACTACCGCCAGACCGAGCAGGCGATCCAGGATCTGCTGCGCGAAGCTGGCAACGAGATGGCGACGACCACAACGGTGACGCCCGATGCCAAGGGTGCCGAGGCGAGCCCCGACCTCAGGAACATTCGCTCCGGCGAGAGCTATCTCGGCTACAAGCGCGTCGTGGGCTTCGTCTCTCCGGAAGGCCTGCGTGCCGACACTGCCAACGCATATTCCGTCACGCAACCGGGCCTGAATGAATGGGGCCTCTCCGGAACCTGGACGGTTGGCGCCGAACGCGTCGTGCTGGACCAGCCGGACGGCAGCATTGTCTACGGCTTCAGCGCCCGCGACCTGCATCTGGTCCTCGGACCCGGCGCTGCCGGCAAAACTGTTCGCTTCCAGGTGACGATCGACGGCAAGGCGCCCGGTTCCGATCATGGCGCGGATACTGATGTTGACGGCCACGGCACCATAACCTCCACAAAGCTCTACCAACTCGTTCGCCAGTCCGGCGACGTGCAGGAACGGACATTTGAAATCCGGTTCCTCGATTCAGGCGTCGAAGCCTACGCTTTCACCTTCGGCTGAGCCCCTCTGTTCTCACCCCCCACGACAACAGGAGTAAAACGCATGAACCGATATACAATCTCGATCCTCGCACTCGCCTTCGCCACCAGTATCATCGCATTCTCGGCACAGGCCGCCGAGGTCAAGAACATCGTCATCGTCCATGGCGCACTTGCCGACGGTTCGGGCTGGCGCAACGCATCCGATATCCTCGTCAAGCGCGGGTTCAATGTCACGATCGTGCAGCAGCCGATGACCTCGCTCGCCGACGATATCGCTGCCACCAACCGGGTGCTCGATTTGCAGGACGGCCCGACGCTTCTCGTCGGTCACAGCTATGGCGGAATGGTGATCACCGAGGCTGGCCACAGCCCGGTTGTCGCTGGTCTAGTCTACGTCGCAGCGTTCCAGCCGGACAAGGGCGAAAGCCTGCTGAGCCTTGCAAGTTCAAAGCCTGCTGGCGGCATGAACATCCGCGAGACGAAGGACGGAAAGTATCTCTATCTCGACCCCGCCGCCTTCGCGAACGACTTCGCCGCGGACCTGCCGAAAGATGACGCAGCGTTTCTGGCAAGGTCGCAGGTCTTCGCCTCGAAAGACGCGTTCTCAGCCAAGGTAGGGGATCCCGCTTGGAAGACGAAACAGAGCTGGTCCATTGTCGCGACCGACGACCGATCCATCAATCCTGAACTGGAACGTGAGATGGCGAAGCGCGCCGGCAGCATAGTGACTGAGATTAAATCCAGCCACGCCGTCTTCGCCTCGCAGCCCCAGAAGGTTGCAGACGTCATTGAAAAGGCGGCTAAAGCTCTCTAGCGCCAGGCCAATGTGGCGATCCGGCAGAAGTGGATCGCCACTGAACACTCGAAAGTCTTATCGCAACCGAACCTTCGGTCCTGATGGTGCACTCTCCCAAAGGGGCATCGCCTTGCAGTCGTGCCGGGAGCTCTAATCATGCCAAGATGATCGGATTGGAGCTTTGAGCAGAATGTCCCACGTTGGCGCACCGGCGACGTAACGGCGTCCTGGAGGCATGTCCGCTTTCAGGCGCCTGAGGTGATGATCTCAGCGTCCGAAACAAGGGCGCAAACCTGCCGGGAGCCCTGTGGCCGCCTCGCCGCGAACGTGTGGTCGGACAGCGGAAATTATTTCCGCCAGCCCGCCCGGTTGACTGATGCCCAATGCCAGGGCACATAGGTGGCATCCACGGTCGCTCGCGACAGGAAAACAGAGGGAATTTCAAGGCTTTTCCGATAAGTCATTGAAATCATGTGAGAATCCAGGCTCCCCAGCCAAACAATTTCAAGCACTTAGCGCGACCGTCGCCCGATCGGTGTTGCAGTCGTGTTGCAATCCACTTCCCTTGATTTCCGGCGGGTTCCTGCGACACTCCGCGAATCCACGCGACATGGACTGCAACATGGATGAAGTCACAATGATTGATTCGCTCGACTGCCGACATAGCCGCGGAAAAGGGTGTCACCAAAAAACTGGAAGGTGACGGCTCGATAACTATTTTCCCGAGATGCGAGCGTTCATTGAGTCCAAGGACCACCATGGGGGCAGATGATGACTGTAGATATCGGAGACGATCAACCTGTCACTCTCGCCGAAGCCGCGAGCCTCGTCTTCGGCGGCCGGCTGACAAAATCAGCATCGCGTAGAGAGGCCGAAAAAGGAAATCTGGAAGTCATTCGGATTGCCAACAAGGACTCCCCCCGCCGTTGGCAAATCATCAGCACATGTCCACCACAACCGATTTTATCTCCGAACTAATCAGAGCCACGAATGAAATCGGCAAGGTCAGCGTCGGTGAGCGCATGAAGCTTATGTCCAGAGGATCGCGCACCATTCGCGAGATGAGATTGCAGACCGGCGTCCGGCATGGTCCCGGAAAGGACGCACTGAACGACTTGGAGATTGCGGCGCGGAAATGTGAAAAGGGGTCAGACGACGATGCCAAGGCGGTCCTGCTTGGGATGGCTGCTATGATCCGGACCCTGAAGATTGTGCTTGATGCGAAGGATGAGGTTCTGAGGGGCGGGCGATAACCGGCCGCTGGCGTGGACGACGGGAGCATGGCCGACGAACATTGGGTTGCTTAGTATTAGAGTTGGCCATCAAAACTAGGCTCAAATGTTCCCCTCAAAGTTGATCAGAGCGACAGGAAATGCTATTTAAGCCCGTCGCAAAGGCGGATGCGACACGGAAGCTAGCTGCTCGCTGTGCGTTGCGGCTGGCTTCCATCCTAGTTGCCAAACTCGATCGTCGCTCTATTCTGGCCTGATGCCTAAACGCTTCCCAGAGCTCATCCTTCTCGCGCTGATTTTCCTCGCTGTCGGCGTCGCGCTAATGGCGTTCATTACACCCATTCTCAGCATGCTCGGCTGGCCTTCTTGACTCCGCCCACTTCGGGAGCATAGGTAGAACAACCAGGACAACATTACCGAGTTATGCACCGCCTATCCACAGGATACGCGCAAGAAACAATGACCGAGTACCAGCCCAAATACCAATGGCACCGCACCGAGCTGGACGAGAACGACCCGCCAAGGGATACCGACTGGATGGGCAAGGACGGCGAATTACTGATTGGCCGAATCCGGAAAGAGTTGCACGGCACGACTAAGGGCCTTTGGCAATGGTCCGGATGGACTCCGAAGACCCATCTCGGCGCTCCGCCTCTGCCGAACACTGGCTACCAACCCACAGCGACACTTGCGGTGCAGAAGGTCGAGGAATACTGGGAGCTGAGTATGCGGGTGATGACGCCGAGCAACCCCGAAGGTGAAAACTCATGAGCGACGACAGGATGGTCCACCCGAACTCCCCGGTGCATTTCGAGCACTGGTGCGATTATGATGGATGCAAGCGCCGGGGATCGTTTGGCATCGAGCGCAGCCGAGCCATAACCGAGCGGCGCTGCATGGAGCACCTGGCGGATGATTATTGGGAAGGCCGCAAGATTACGCGAAACTAGTACGAAAAGCCCTGAACTACACCGCTAGACCCAGTTCGGCCTGCAGTCAGCGGCGCTAACGGAACAGCGACAAGATGTTCTCGGGGTTCGTGTTTGCGATCGACAGAGATTGGATCGCCAGCTGCTCTTGTGTTTGCAATGCCTTCAACTTCGTGGAAGCGGTGTCCATTTCAGCGTCAACAAGCTTAGCAATACCGCGGCTGATCGAATCCGAGAGGCTGTTTAGAAAATCTTCCTGCATAGATATGCGACTAGAAAGAGCACCGACATTTGCAGCGGCAGCGATAGTGTTCTCAAGCCAACCGTCAACTCTGGAAAGAAGTGCTCCCATATCATTCTCGGATACAACGTCGACGTCCATGATTTGCATCGAAGCCGTTCCCGTTACACGAAAGTTGGAAAAACTAACGGGGTTGGGGAAATCGACGCCAAATGCTTGATTGCCGCTTCCGAAGAAACTTGGGCCCGCAGCCCAAGCTGATTGCGCCAGGAGGTTCCAAAAATCCAGAGAATTGTCTACCACACGATCGGGCCCGGCGTTTGCGTCAAATATCGCTTTCGTGACGGTCGCCGTATAGAGGAGTGCCCCGTCTTGAATATCGAATTGAAATTCGTCTCCGTCATAGAACGTGAAAGGTCCGGTAAAATTGTAAGTATCTGTCGGGGTCGTGAAGGCCTCAAAGCCGCCGTACGTTCGGGGTGGGCTTTTTTGTAAAAGACCGTCGCCTGTGGCTGTGAAAAGGGCGATATCACCTAGATCTACTGATGTTGTTTGGACGCCGAAGTTACCGTTCGCATCACGCGTCGCAGATGCCACGACAGAGGTGCGGACATCGCCATCGGTTGAAAGCCAGTTTACTCCACTAAAACTGGACGAAGTGATGACACTGGTAAGTTGCCCTTTCAGTTGCTCGATCTCAGCCTGCACCTTTTTGCGATCGACACCCTCTTCAGTGGCCACTACAATTTTCGACTTCATTTCACTGATAACACCGATCACGCTTTCCAGTCCGGCATACGCGGTATCAGCCGTCGCAGCGCCGAGACCCAAGGCGTCTTGCACCACTGACAGAGCTTTGTTGTCAGAGCGCATCGTTGTTGCGATAGACCAATAGGCAGCATTGTCTGAAGCTGTCCCGACACGCAGGCCGGATGATACTTCACGCTGCGTATCCTGCATGGAAATTGAGAGCGCACGGAGTACATGGAGCGCAGAAGTTGCGCTAGCGTTTGTCAAAATGCTAGTCATGAAAGCTCAATATGAAATGGAATCAAGCGCTTCATGCGCACAGGTGAGAACCACGATAGAAAGGGATCGCGGTTAATAAAGCATTAAATCCAACCATTTTTCCCGATGTGGTTACCCGCGCACGATTTGGACCTGCGGCCTTCACGTTATGAGCCTGACCAGCTGCCGGTCTAACGTTGAGGCCCGGTCGTCCCGAACGCTGGGTAGGCGCTCAAACCCATGATTTGCGGGAAAACCGTACACCTTGCGGACGCGCTATGTTCCACGCCCGTTCTTTCAAACTGTGCGGAAGCTGTGGGGCGCTCGCCTTCGCCTACCGGATGGTGACCTCTAAAACTGGTGCCCCGTGCCGGACTGCGGAAAGTGAACCTTTTCAGAAACTCGGCACTTTTCTGGACACATGAACATCGTCAACAATCATTATGCTTTTCGAAAATGTGTCCAGCCGATATCTCTGGCATGAGAAACGCCTGACGGTCTACGTGAAGCTCGGTCTTTTAATTATCGTGGGCATCGTTGTGGCCGCCTCAGACTCAGTGCCTATTCCTCTTCAAAAACCAGAAATCTGATCTTACTTTTATTCTCTTGCTAATAGTCACCGTCAGGCGCAAGGTCGCGCCTTCGGCAGCCTATTGTGCGGGCGCTGCCGCTTAAGGGTTGTCGTGCCCTAGCCTCAACAAAGGAGGACGTCATGTCTTCCATCCAGCAAAAATTCGTAGAATCCCACAAGCTGAGAACAATTCACCGCGCCACTCCAAGTTCGGAAGTGCAATACTCTTCTACTGAGCCAGCTATTGACCACTATTCCGATCTGGCGGTTTTCCTATCCAATCGCTTTCAACTTGGCACCAAGGTTGAAAATATCGTTGCCGGCGATCGGGAAGTTGGAAATGATTCATCCAAGAACGAACAGCCCATTCTTGTCTTCCGCCATGCGGGAATTGCCGTCTACAAATGGTGCGGCGACCCGGATGCGACGGATGCGGTCGTGCAAACTCAACTAGTCCCATCTTCAATCGACGATGGAGCTGGGCATGTTTAGACCTGCCCTGCCAACCGCCCATTCTGTCACACTTTTCTTCATTGAGGCGTCCATGGTGTTTCATCGTTTTCGGATCATCTCCTTCTTAAGGTCATCGACCTCTTCACAAAGGCGATCGACAAATCGGCAGAGAACTTCAACTGCTCGCTCCAGCGACTTCCTACTGTTGGTCATCTCGAACGTTTGCGCTTCTAGCCCAGCCGTCACACGGTTAAGGGCTGACGGATCAACTATTACCGCCGCAACCTGGGCTTTGCTGGGGTCAGAGGCCGGAGCGGATCGCTGACCGCTCGAAAACCCGCCCTTGGTGACGAAGTAGAGGATGCCCAGGCTTATTCCAAAAGCGATGATGGCAAGCGGCGGCAGATCACTGATATCCTGAAACTGCATAATTCTCTCCGGCGTCATGCGCAGCACGGTAAGCATTGAGAAGCTCGACAAGCGCGAGCATGGGATAGATCGCGATCCAAGTGCTGATGACGCAGGAATAGGCAAAGCAGTAATGGATGCCACCGAAGACCATGAAGCCAACGCAAGCTGAAAATACCCTGATCCATGGGGTGACATTCTTTCGGGCGCCGTTGATGACCAGGCCGATCAACCGCAACAGCCCCACGCAGACCATCAGCCAGCCGAACGTGTCCTCATCGAACATGGCACGGAACAACGCGAATGAAGGCTGATGAAAAACCGGGTCCGGCAGTAACAGAGAGATACCCCACGCAGTCATGATCGTGGCCCATATCCACTCCGTCATGCGCGGCCCGAAGCGGTGCTGTATGCGGATCCAGATCCCCGGACCCGCGTAACTTTCCGCCGTCATCATTTCTGCCCCGGCGCCACGACGATGATATCCGGCGCGTTACCCGGCGTCTTGATCACCACGTCTTGCTTGGTCGGAATCTGCGCGTCGATTTCCTTGGCCACCTCCATCGCCTTGGCCGATGGCCGTTTCACCAGGGCGTATAATACCGTCAACAGGCCGACGATTGCGGAGACGATGATATCGAGGTTTTCACCAAGGATTGCGTTGTGCTCCGGCGACAGCCAGCCGTGGGTGAACATTGCCGCCATCAGCGAGACGATGATGTAGCGGACGATGACGGGGACGTAGTTGATAACGCTCATGGCAGGTTCCTTCCGCGAGGCGTTGGCCGCGCAAATTGATGTTGATTTTTGTGAAAACTTCGGGTGTATTTTTTGCTTCACCACAGTGCAGCATTGATGAGCTGGGAGGGTTTACGGATGCGTCCGTTTCGTTTTCGGTTGAGTGTTTTTCAAAATGGGGCTCTCGCGAGAGACCCGGAATTGATGAGCCGGGCGGAGTTGCAGGACGCCCTCCTCCATGCCTCTATTTTTGACGAAGCGAGAGTGAATTTCATCGTTTCTACCGTCGACGAACAGGGAGCTTGTGAGATGGTGAACGGAGACGACCACCCCAAATATCTGATAGAACGAGTGATGGATTAAGCGGCAGTTTTCAGTTCGAAGACCGCCCGCAGGCGAGCGACGGTTGCAGCGTCCAATTTGCCGGTCTCGGCCAGGCCGGACGCCAGCTGGAATGCACGGATGGCGGCAGCCGTTTTCCTCCCGAGGACGCCATCGAACGGCCCAAGGACATAACCACCGCGCATGAGCAGCCGCTGCAGGTAGGCCGTGCGCGTGTCCGGCCCTTCGAGCACGGGAGCGCTGTCGGGTTCAAGGACGACGGTTTTCCAGTTGCCTTTGATATCGGCGACAGGCAGGCCGCGCTCGCGCGCCCATGGGATGACATCAAAGCAGGGGCAAGCCTTGATGTGCTCAAACGGCTCAATGATGCCGTTACCATTCTTGTCCGGCGACAAGTCGCCGTGACCACACCACTTGATGTCCGGGAAATCCGCCGACAGTTCGCGCATCCGCTTTTCAAGCGTTGCAAGCTGCGCGTCTCGGATTGTGTTGAAATCCGGCCTATTGCTGGCCTTGACGCCACCAACCATCGACAGGCCGTATCAGATTGAATTGAACCCGGCAACGTGGGCGCCAACCGTCATCTTCCCCCGGCCCATTTCGGCCTGGCCGTTCGGATTGATGATTTCGTTATAGCCGATATCCGACCAGCCCTGCGCCTTGTGGATGGCGCGGATGCCGGCGGCTCCCTTATCCCAGCCTGGAGGGGTGGCAGTTGCATGGACAACGCCCAGCGTCGTCCGCTTGCGAACGGTCATGATTATTTCCTTCGATGTTGAGAACAAAAGAGCGGCGTGGCAGATTCTAAACAGCTGGCTTCCGGACCACTCTCCCGGACTGCCAGTTAGAGGCCTGCTCTCGCCTGCCTGGGGCGATCAGGCCTCGCCTTCTTCTTTTCGACTGCGCAAAAATCTGTCATGATCTTTGCCCCGAGAGGGGAAGGTGTGACGGTCCATCCGTGATCGTCGTCGGATGAGCGCGGTCGGAAACTCAAGCCCATCTCCGGAGCGGGTGACCGCTCCGGGCACCTAGTGTCGCCAGAGCCGCCATTGAAACGAGCTGATCTCGCCCATTTGATCCCGCGTCTCAGGCATGGGAGAGCGAAGCTTCGACATGTGGTTGCAGAGCCGATTGACTATCGACGCTAAGAGCGTGATTACTAATGCACAACTGGAGATGCTGTAGTGGCGCTATTCGAATACGTACAGGATGGAGAGGTCAAGAAAACATCCGGGAGTTTCTTTCGAGGGGAAAGCACTAACTTTCATCCCACCAACAACTCCTTTTCGCAGTCGAATTTTATCGCGGACTACGTGATGAAGGGATGGGCGCCAACTTCAAAGTTTGTCACAACGGAAACCCCGATAGTGGCCTTTGGATCTTGTTTCGCGACAAATATCAGCGACTATCTGCATCGTCGCGGGTACAACGTTCTGACCAAAAAGGAGAACCAAGCCTACATCACGCAGATGGGCGACGGCCTTGTTAATACCTCTGCGATTCTCCAGCAATTTGAATGGGCTTGGCTGAACAAAGTTCCGAAGGGAGACCTTTGGCACGGCTTCAAAGCGGAAGAGTTCGGCTACGATGAAGCGGTGCGCTCAGATACCAAGTCGCTGCTGGACGCCGCAGAATTATTCATCATCACCCTTGGTCTGTCGGAAATCTGGTACGACGATTTAACCGGCGAAGTGTTTTGGCGCGCAGTCCCTAAAGATAGTTACGATCCAACCAGACATAAATTCCGGGTGGCGACGCACGCAGAAACCGTGCAAAATTTAGAAGCGATTTACGCGCTGATCCGCCAGTTTCGGCCTGAGGCGCACATCCTGTTTTCAGTCTCACCAATACCGTTGACTGCAACCTTTAGGCCTGTTTCATGCCTGACCGCCGATGCAGTTTCGAAAGCGGTCATTCGGGGAGCCCTTGACGAGTTCCTAAGAGGGCGAAGCGCGGACCCCGCGCTGCACTACATGCCAAGCTATGAGGCAGTGATCCGGCTGTTCAATAATCAGTGGCACGTCGATCGGAGACATGTCCTGCAGCCCGTTTTAAATTTCAACATGCAGATGTTCGAAGCATTCTACTGCACCCCGGGTATAACCCAGGAAGCCCTGAACAGCACCTTCAAGGTCGCCTTGGAGGAAGACGTCAAAATCGGCATGAACGGGCAGGATTCCGATGGCCTCACATACACCGAGATCCGCCGACAAAGCATCGAGGCGAAACGGGACGCGAAGCGGCAGGCAAGGATTAAGGAGAGGGTGGCGGCCCGCGCCGTCGAACGACGGCTAACGCAAGAATTAGCTAGGTCGAAATCCACAGTTAAGCAACGCCTGGAACATATAGCGGGGCTCGTTCTTAAGGCTGTCGTGGTTCTCTTAGCATTCCAAGGTGCTTGGGAGCTTGTTACCTAGTACTACAGTTGCGTTTACATTGAAATCGTGATTCACTTCCGGTGTTTGATGGGAGGGGCTTCGATGTCGGTTGCGGGTTGGTCTGGATCAGTTGTGGCC
>NZ_LMEY01000018.1 GCF_001426665.1 Rhizobium sp. Root1334
ACGTGTGCCGTCGAGATGGTGATGCCGCGGGCCTTTTCTTCCGGTGCTGCGTCGATCTGGTCGTACGCCTTGAACTCGCCGAAATACTTCGTGATCGCCGCCGTCAGCGACGTCTTGCCATGGTCGACGTGGCCGATCGTGCCAATGTTAACGTGCGGCTTATTGCGCTCAAATTTGCTCTTTGCCATTTCCGGCTCTCCGTTTTGTAACCCCGAAGGGTAATTCTCTTGTTTCTGTCAGCTGGCGTTAGGCTCCGGTCACTTCTGACCGGAGTATTTCGCCTGGATTTCCTGTGCCACGTTCGAAGGAACCGGCGCATAGTGGTCGAAGGTCATCGTGTACTGTGCACGGCCCTGCGACATCGAGCGCAGGTTGTCCACGTACTTGAACATGTTGGCCAGCGGTACATTGGCGCTGATAACGACGGCAATGCCGCGCGTTTCCTGGCCCTGGATCTGACCGCGACGCGAGTTCAGATCGCCGATCACGTCACCGACGTAATCTTCCGGCGTCACGACTTCGACCTTCATCATCGGCTCGAGCAGCTGTGCACCAGCCTTCTTGGCTGCTTCACGGAAGCAGGCACGCGAAGCGATTTCGAACGCCAGAACCGAGGAGTCGACATCGTGGAATGCGCCGTCGATCAGGGTTGCCTTGACGCCAAGCATCGGGAAGCCGGCCAGCGGACCCGAAGAAAGAACGCTTTCGATGCCCTTCTGAACGCCGGGGATGTATTCCTTCGGAATTGCACCACCAACAATCTTCGACTCGAACTTGAAGTCATCGCCTTCATCGTTCGGTTCGAAGATGATCTTGACGCGCGCGAACTGACCGGTACCACCGGACTGCTTCTTGTGCGTGTAGTCTTCTTCGTGCTTCTTCGTGATCGATTCACGGTAAGCAACCTGCGGCGCACCGACGGTAGCTTCAACCTTGAATTCGCGACGCATACGGTCGACGAGAATGTCGAGGTGGAGTTCGCCCATGCCGGCGATGATCGTCTGACCGGATTCTTCGTCCGTCTTGACGCGGAACGACGGATCTTCAGCAGCCAGGCGGTTCAGCGCGAGGCCCATCTTTTCCTGGTCGTTCTTGGTCTTCGGCTCGATGGCGATCTGGATGACCGGCTCGGGGAATTCCATACGCTCAAGGATAACCTGCTTCAGCGGATCGCAGAGCGTGTCGCCGGTGGTGGTGTCCTTGAGACCCGCGAGAGCAACGATGTCGCCAGCAAAGGCTTCTTCGATGTCTTCACGGGAGTTGGAATGCATCTGCAGCATACGGCCAACGCGCTCGCGCTTTTCCTTGACCGTGTTCATGACCGACGTGCCTTTTTCGAGCTTGCCGGAATAGATACGGGCGAAGGTGAGCGAACCGACGAAGGGGTCGTTCATGATCTTGAACGCGAGCATCGAAAGCGGCTCGTCATCGGACGGATGACGTTCGATTTCGGCTTCGGTCTTGACGTCGATGCCCTTGATCGACGGAATGTCGAGCGGCGACGGCAGGTAATCGCAGACGGCGTCGAGCAGAGGCTGAACGCCCTTGTTTTTGAAGGCCGTACCGCAGAACATCGGGTGAAACTTCACGTCGATGGTACCACGGCGAACCAGCGCACGGATCTGATCGTTGTCGGGCATGACGCCGTTCAAGTAGTTTTCCATTGCTGCTTCGTCGATATCGACAACGGTCTCGATGAGGAGTTCGCGGTATTCCGCAGCCTGTTCCTTCATGTCGTCCGGGATTTCAACGACATCCCACTGGGCGCCGAGCGATTCATCACGCCAGACGAGCGCGTTCATTTCGACCAGGTCGATAACGCCCTTGAAGTCGCTTTCTGCGCCGATCGGCAGCTGCATGACAACCGGGATCGCACCGAGGCGCGACTTGATCATCGAAACCGAGCGATAGAAATCGGCGCCGGTCTTGTCCATCTTGTTGCAGAAGATCATCCGCGGGACGTTGTACTTTTCAGCCTGACGCCAGACGGTTTCCGTCTGCGGCTCTACACCAGCGTTGGCGTCGAGCAGGGCGATCGCACCGTCGAGAACACGCAGCGAACGCTCGACTTCAATGGTGAAGTCGACGTGGCCGGGGGTGTCGATGATGTTGAAGCGGCGCATCTTGCCGTCACGGCCCTTCCAGAAGGTCGTGGTAGCAGCGGACGTGATGGTGATACCGCGTTCCTGTTCCTGCTCCATCCAGTCCATGGTGGCAGCGCCGTCATGGACTTCGCCGATCTTGTGCGACTTGCCCGTGTAGTACAGAATCCGCTCGGTCGTCGTGGTCTTGCCGGCGTCGATATGCGCCATGATACCAAAATTACGGTAGTCTTCGATTTTATATTCGCGAGCCATATGACTGCCTTTCGAAAATTGTTCGTCGATTACCAGCGGTAATGCGAGAATGCGCGGTTGGCGTCGGCCATCTTGTGCGTGTCTTCGCGCTTCTTGACGGCGCTACCACGGTTGTTCGCAGCATCCATGAGTTCGCCGCAGAGGCGATCGATCATGGTGGTTTCGTTGCGCTTGCGGGCAGCAGCGATCAGCCAGCGAATGGCAAGAGCCTGGCGGCGTTCGGGACGAACATCGACCGGAACCTGATAGGTTGCACCACCAACGCGGCGCGAACGGACTTCGACGTGCGGAGCGATATTGTCGAGCGCGGAATGGAACACGGTGACCGGCTCCTGCTTCAGCTTGCCCTGAACGAGATCGAATGCACCGTAAACGATGCTTTCAGCGACCGACTTCTTACCATGAAGCATGATAGCATTCATGAACTTGGTGACAACCAGATCGCCGAACTTCGGGTCCGGATTGATCTCGCGCTTTTCTGCACTATGACGACGTGACATACTTTTGTCTCTCAACTTTGAACGGGCGCCTTAACACGCGGAGAACCTCGCGCAGCGCCTTAAACTGTGGAACCCGAATTACTTCGGACGCTTCGCACCATACTTCGAACGGCGCTGCTTACGATTCTTGACACCCTGGGTATCGAGAACGCCGCGAATGATGTGGTAACGAACGCCCGGCAAGTCCTTTACACGGCCGCCGCGGATCATGACAACGGAGTGTTCCTGAAGGTTGTGACCCTCGCCCGGAATGTAGCCGATGACTTCGAAGCCGTTGGTGAGGCGGATCTTGGCAACCTTACGCAGAGCCGAGTTCGGCTTCTTCGGGGTCGTCGTATAAACGCGGGTGCAAACGCCACGCTTCTGCGGGTTTTCCTGCAAAGCAGGAACCTTATTACGCTTTACCTGTGCCTGACGCGGCTTGCGGATCAGCTGGTTTACGGTAGGCATATAACCATCCCTTACAATTCTGTCTCAATACCCTTGCGGGCGGATCAATGCCGTCGCCGGCGGTTTCGAACGCTATAAATGCGCAAAACGAGGACCGATCCACTTTTCAGCAGATGGCCCGCAAAAAAGCAGAGGACACTGTTATTTCAGCGTCTTGCGTCCAGCATTTTGGTCTTCAGCGTGCGTTTCGAACCTTGTTTGAGGCGAACTCCAGAACATGACGTTCCGAACCAGCCAGCCTCACATAGGCTCCGATGGGGCGGGGTGTACTGATTTCGGGGTGTCCCGTCAAGGGGAATTAACAAATATTCCCGGACGCGCAGGGCTGTCATGCCTGCAAAACAAGGCTTTGCCGGGCAAAGAGGAGCTCGCCCCTGCTCCCGAAAGGCGGAATCGCCGGAGCAGGCTTCTCAACTTAAAGAATCATAAAGCAATTCTGCAATTCGGCAAGAACCGGGGGAATCGCCCTCCCCCCAAGTCTCGACGATTCGTCGTGGAACAGTGTTTTTTCCGGCGCGCGCTGCGGCAATACGCTGTAATGTCACAGAATAGAGCTTTCGAAAGAGGAATGAGCCATGACTGCCAAGCCGGACAACGACAACAATCTCGACGGACCGATGGTCTTCATCATCATCGGCAAGGCGTATGAGCAGGATGGCGACAAAGAGGGCGTGGACATCCACGTGATGCTGCGCGCACCCGACGACGACACCGCCGTGCGTGAAGCCTTGAATGCACTGGCCGAGGAAGGTTTCCTCGAAGCAGACCTCGACCAGATCGGCACCTTGACCGATGCACCGGACGATGAGCCGCACGCCTCCGCCTACCAGGGCGCGCTCACCGGTGAAGTCGCGATCATCAAGTTCGGTTGACCGAAAGGGGTGTCATCGGCGGACGCCGATAGCGAGAATGCAAAAAGCCGCCCGGAGCGATCCGGGCGGCTTTTTCAATGGGAGACCAAGGGCGGCAGAACCGCCCTCGCCTTTTCAGCCTTATTCGGCTGCTGCTTCTTCCTTGGCTGCCATGTCGGCCAGCATCGGCGTTGCAGCGTCGGCACCCGTTCCCTTGCGGCGCTCTTCGAGGATCATCTCGTCGCGCGCGGTCGCAATACGGCGGATCTGGGTCATGGTGCCACCGGTACCGGCCGGGATAAGGCGGCCGACGATGACGTTTTCCTTCAGACCCTGCAGGCCGTCGGTCTTGCCGGCGATCGCAGCTTCCGTCAGCACCTTGGTCGTTTCCTGGAAGGAAGCGGCCGAGATGAACGACGGCGTCTGCAGCGATGCCTTGGTGATGCCGAGCAGAACCGGATCGCCGTAAGCCGGCTTCTTGCCCTGTTCGATCAGCTGATCGTTGACATCTTCCAGTTCGATGCGGTCGACGCTGTCGCCAACGATATAGGTCGAGTCACCGGCGTCGGTCACTTCCACCTTCTGCAGCATCTGGCGAACGATCACCTCGATGTGCTTGTCGTTGATCACAACGCCCTGCAGACGATAGACTTCCTGGATTTCGTTGACCAGGTAGGAAGCAAGTGCCTCCACACCCTTGATCGCCAGGATGTCATGCGGTGCCGGGTTACCGTCGAGGATGTAGTCACCCTTTTCGATATAGTCGCCATCCTGAAGATGGAAGGGCTTGCCCTTCGGGATCAGGTACTCGACCGGCTCTACACCGTCTTCCGCAGGCTCGATCAGCACGCGGCGCTTGTTCTTGTAGTCGCGGCCGAAGCGGATCGTACCATCGATTTCGGCGATGATCGCGTGATCCTTCGGACGGCGCGCTTCGAAGAGTTCGGCAACGCGCGGCAGACCGCCGGTGATGTCCTTCGTCTTGGCGCTTTCCAGCGGCGAACGTGCGAGCACGTCACCCTGGGAGACCTTGGTGCCCGGCTCTACCGACAGAATGGCGTCGACCGAAAGCATGAAGCGGGCGTCGCCACCACGCGACAGCTTCATGACTGCGCCGTTCTTGTCCTTGATGACGATTGCCGGCTTCAGGTCGATACCGCGTGGCGTCGAACGCCAATCGATAACCTGACGCTTGGTGATGCCGGTTGCTTCGTCGGTCGCTTCCAGAACGGAGATACCATCGACGATATCTTCGAAATGAACCGTACCTTCGACTTCCGTCATCATCGGGCGTGTGTAGGGGTCCCACTCGGCCAGACGCTGGCCGCGCTTCACCTTGTCACCATCATCGACAAAGATCTTCGAACCGTAGGCGACACGCTGCGAGGACCGCTCGACACCACGTTCGTCGAGAATCTGGATCGCCATGTTGCGGCCCATTGCGACGAGAACGTTTTCCG
The DNA here is from genome assembly GCF_001426665.1 of Rhizobium sp. Root1334. GTDB lineage: Bacteria > Pseudomonadota > Alphaproteobacteria > Rhizobiales > Rhizobiaceae > Pararhizobium. Next base: position 5,619 of record NZ_LMEY01000018.1, read on the forward strand.
AGTTGCGCAGCATGTTGCGGTTCTTGATCTGGATCGTACCTTCGTACGACGCTTCCAGGAACGAGCTGTCGACAACCGTCGCCGTGCCACCAAGGTGGAACGTACGCATGGTGAGCTGGGTGCCCGGTTCACCGATCGACTGAGCAGCGATAACACCGACCGCTTCACCCATGTTGACAGGAGTACCGCGGGCAAGGTCACGGCCGTAGCAGACGCCGCAGACGCCGGTCTGGATTTCGCAGGTCAGTGCCGAGCGAATACGGATCGACTGGATGCCAGCCTTTTCGATTTCGACGACATCGGCTTCGAGGATCATCTTGCCAGCGTCGACGATGCGATCGCCGGTAACCGGATGATCGATATTGTCGAGTGCGGTACGGCCGAGAACACGGGCACCGATGGAGGCAACAACCTGACCGGCATCGACGATGGCGGTCATGGTGAGGCCGGTTTCGGTACCGCAATCCGTCGAATTGACGATGCAATCCTGCGCGACGTCGACGAGACGGCGTGTCAGGTAACCGGAGTTTGCGGTCTTCAAGGCGGTGTCTGCGAGACCCTTACGGGCACCGTGGGTCGAGTTGAAGTACTCGTTAACGGTCAGGCCTTCCTTGAAGTTCGAGATGATCGGCGTCTCGATGATTTCACCCGACGGCTTGGCCATCAGGCCGCGCATGCCGCCCAGCTGACGCATCTGGTTCGGAGAACCACGGGCGCCGGAGTGCGACATCATATAGATGGCGTTCATCGGCTTCTGCCGGCCGGTTGCCGGGTCGAACTCAACGGCCTTGATGCGGGCCATCATGTCTTCGGCGACCTTGTCCGTTGCCTTACCCCAGGCGTCGACCACCTTGTTGTACTTTTCGCCCTGAGTGATCAGGCCGTCATTGTACTGCTGTTCGTATTCCTTCACCAGGCTTTCGGTGTCGCCGACGATCTTGGCCTTGGTATCCGGAATGACCATGTCGTCCTTGCCGAACGAAATGCCGGCTCGGCAGGCATGGGCGAAGCCGAGCTGCATGATGCGGTCGCAGAAAATGACCGTGTCCTTCTGGCCGCAATGACGGTAGACCGTGTCGATCATCTTGGAGATGTTCTTCTTGGTCAGTTCCTGGTTGCAGACGTCGAACGGCACGTTGGCGTTCTTCGGCAGAAGTTCGCCGATGAGCATACGGCCAGGCGTGGTTTCATAGATCTTCGAAACCGGCTTGCCTTCGGCATCGACGGTCTTGAAGCGGCCACGGATCTTGGCGTGCAGCGTCACCGACTTGGTTTCAAGCGCGTGATGCAGTTCGCCGAGATCGGAGAAGGCCATGCCTTCGCCCGGCTCGTTCTGGTTCAGGATCGACAGATAGTAGAGGCCGAGAACCATGTCCTGCGACGGAACGATGATCGGCGCGCCGTTTGCCGGGTGCAGAATGTTGTTCGTCGACATCATGAGCACGCGCGCTTCCAGCTGCGCTTCCAGCGACAGCGGGACGTGAACGGCCATCTGGTCACCGTCGAAGTCGGCGTTGAACGCCGTGCAGACGAGCGGATGCAGCTGGATCGCCTTGCCTTCGACCAGGGTCGGTTCGAAGGCCTGGATGCCCAGGCGGTGCAGCGTCGGAGCGCGGTTCAGGAGAACCGGATGCTCGCGGATAACCTCGTCGAGAATATCCCAGACTTCCGGCTTTTCCTTTTCAACCAGCTTCTTGGCCTGCTTGACGGTCGAGGAATAACCCTTGGCGTCGAGGCGGGCGTAGATGAATGGCTTGAACAGTTCGAGCGCCATCTTCTTCGGCAGACCGCACTGGTGCAGCTTCAGTTCCGGGCCGGTCACGATAACCGAACGGCCGGAATAGTCGACGCGCTTGCCGAGCAGGTTCTGACGGAAGCGGCCCTGCTTGCCCTTGAGCATGTCGGACAGCGACTTCAGCGGACGCTTGTTGGCACCGGTGATGACGCGGCCGCGGCGGCCGTTGTCAAACAGGGCGTCAACGGATTCCTGCAGCATGCGCTTTTCGTTGCGGATGATGATGCCAGGCGCACGCAGCTCGATCAGGCGCTTCAACCGGTTGTTCCGGTTGATGACGCGGCGATAGAGGTCGTTGAGGTCGGACGTCGCGAAACGGCCGCCGTCCAGCGGAACCAGCGGACGCAGATCCGGCGGGATCACCGGAACGACCTTCATGATCATCCATTCCGGACGGTTGCCGGATTCCATGAAGTTCTCAACGATCTTCAGGCGCTTCATCAGCTTCTTCTGCTTCAGCTCGGACGTGGTGTCAGCCATTTCCGAACGCAGATCGCCGGCGATCTTTTCGAGATTCATCGAGGCCAGCATCTCGTAGATGGCTTCAGCACCGATCATCGCCGTGAACTGATCTTCGCCGAACTCGTCGACGGCGATCATGTATTCTTCTTCCGAGAGAAGCTGATTTTCCTTGAGAGAAGTCAGGCCTGGCTCGGTGACGATGTAGTTTTCGAAATAGAGGACGCGCTCGATATCCTTCAGCGTCATGTCGAGCAGCGTCGCGATGCGGCTCGGCAGGGACTTCAGGAACCAGATATGGGCGACCGGAGCGGCAAGCTCGATATGCCCCATGCGCTCACGGCGAACGCGCGACAACGTCACTTCGACGCCGCACTTTTCGCAGATGATGCCCTTGTACTTCATGCGCTTGTACTTGCCGCACAGGCACTCATAGTCCTTGATCGGGCCAAAGATGCGCGCGCAGAACAGGCCGTCGCGTTCCGGCTTGAACGTGCGGTAGTTGATGGTTTCCGGCTTCTTGATCTCACCGTAGGACCAGGAGAGAATCTTCTCCGGCGACGCAATCGAGATCCGGATGGAATCGAAGGTCTGCGCAGGCACCTGCGGATTGAAAAGGTTCATGACCTCTTGGTTCATGCCTATCTCCTTTATGGGCTATCGCCCTGAGCTTGGCAGAGAGCGCGGCAATTCCCGGGCGCCGGCTCCTGCTCGAAACGGATAAAACCGCATCAAATGCGGCCGTATTTCCTACCCTGCCCCGCCAACGCGGGATCGGGTGGAAACGGTGCGCGCCGCCTTTTTAAAAGCGGCACGCACCCTGATGTCTTACTCGGCCGCGTCCGGCAGCTGCGTCGCCGTCGTGAGTTCGTCGAGCTTGGAGTTCTCCAGTTCGACAGAAAGACCCAGCGAGCGCATTTCCTTGACGAGAACGTTGAAGCTCTCCGGAATACCGGCTTCGAAGGTGTCGTCTCCGCGGACGATCGCTTCGTAGACCTTGGTACGGCCGGCCACGTCGTCGGACTTCACCGTCAGCATTTCCTGCAGGGTGTAGGCGGCGCCGTAAGCTTCCAGAGCCCAGACTTCCATTTCCCCGAAGCGCTGACCGCCGAACTGCGCCTTACCACCGAGCGGCTGCTGAGTGACGAGCGAGTAAGGACCGATCGAACGGGCGTGGATCTTGTCGTCCACAAGGTGGTTCAGCTTCAGCATGTAGATGTAGCCGACCGTCACCTGACGGTCGAACTGATCGCCGGTACGGCCATCATACAGCGTCGACTGACCCGAAACCTTCAGGCCTGCCTGTTCCAGCATCTCGTTGACGTCGGCTTCGACAGCACCGTCGAAGACAGGCGTTGCGATCGACACGCCGCGGCGGGTCTGCTCGGCCAGACGGACGATGGATTCATCGTCGTAGTCCTTGATCGGCTCGCCCTTCGGACCGGAACCAATGACGCTGTCAATGGTATCGCGCAGCGGCTGGATGCTGTCGCCTGCCTTATAGGCGTCGAGCATCTGACCGATCTGCTTGCCCATGCCGGCGCAGGCCCAACCCAGATGGGTTTCAAGGATCTGGCCAACGTTCATGCGCGAAGGCACGCCCAGCGGATTGAGCACGACGTCAACATGCGTACCATCTTCCAGGAACGGCATGTCTTCGATCGGCACGATGCGAGAAACCACACCCTTGTTGCCGTGACGGCCAGCCATCTTGTCGCCTGGCTGGATCTTGCGCTTCACAGCGACGAAGACCTTGACCATCTTCATGACGCCCGGAGGCATTTCGTCGCCACGCTGAACCTTTTCGACCTTGTCCATGAAGCGATGCTCGAGCAGCGACTTGGATTCGTCGTACTGGCCACGCAGAGCTTCGACTTCGCCCTGAGCCTTTTCGTCTTCCGTCGCAAACATCCACCACTGCGAGCGGGGATATTCGGAAATGACGGCGTTCGAAAGTTCGGTGCCCTTCTTGAAGCCCTTCGGACCGGCAACAGCGACCTGGCCGCGCAGCATGTCGAGGAGACGCGAGTAGACGTTGCGATCGAGGATCGCCTGTTCGTCGTCGCGGTCCTTGGCAAGACGCTCGATCTCTTCCCGCTCGATCGCCATCGCACGTTCGTCTTTTTCCACGCCGTGACGGTTGAAGACGCGAACTTCGACGATGGTGCCGAAGGTGCCCGGAGGCATACGCATGGAGGTGTCGCGGACGTCGGACGCCTTTTCACCGAAGATGGCGCGCAGAAGCTTTTCTTCCGGCGTCATCGGGCTTTCGCCCTTCGGGGTGATCTTGCCGACCAGAATGTCGCCAGGAGCCACTTCGGCGCCGATGTAGACGATACCGGCTTCGTCGAGGTTCTTCAGCGCTTCTTCCGAAACGTTCGGAATGTCGCGGGTGATTTCTTCCGGACCAAGCTTGGTGTCGCGCGCCATCACTTCGAATTCTTCGATGTGGATGGAGGTGAACACGTCATCGCGAACGATGCGCTCGGACAGAAGGATCGAGTCCTCGTAGTTGTAACCGTTCCACGGCATGAACGCGACGAGCGCGTTGCGGCCGAGAGCCAGGTCACCGAGATCGGTCGAGGGACCGTCAGCGATGATGTCGCCCTTGTTCAGGATGTCACCGACGGTGACCAGCGGGCGCTGGTTGACGCAGGTGTTCTGGTTGGAACGCTGGAACTTCTGCAGGCGGTAGATGTCAACGCCGGACTTGCCGGCCTGGAGATCTTCCGTCGCACGGATAACGATACGGGTCGCATCGACCTGGTCGACCACGCCGCCACGACGGGCAGCGATGGCAGCGCCGGAGTCGCGAGCCACGATCGGCTCCATGCCGGTACCGACGAACGGTGCTTCCGCACGCAGCAGAGGCACGGCCTGACGCTGCATGTTGGAACCCATCAGAGCGCGGTTGGCGTCGTCGTTTTCCAGGAACGGAATGAGCGCCGCAGCAACAGAAACGAGCTGCTTTGGCGAAACGTCCATCAGGTTCACGACATCGCGCGGAGCGAGCATAACGTCGCCAGCGTGACGGCAAACAACGAATTCTTCAACGAAGGACTGGTCGTCGTTGAGTTCGGAGTTGGCCTGGGCCACGTGATACTTGGCTTCTTCCATCGCCGACAGATAGACGACATCCTTAGTGACCTTACCGTCAACGATCTTGCGGTAAGGGCTTTCGATGAAGCCATACTTGTTGACGCGGGCAAAGGTCGCCAGCGAGTTGATCAGACCGATGTTCGGGCCTTCCGGCGTTTCGATCGGGCAGATACGGCCGTAATGGGTCGGGTGAACGTCGCGGACTTCGAAGCCGGCGCGTTCGCGCGTCAGACCGCCCGGTCCAAGAGCCGAAAGACGGCGCTTGTGGGTGATTTCCGACAGCGGGTTCACCTGGTCCATGAACTGCGACAGCTGCGAGGAACCGAAGAACTCGCGAACAGCGGCAGCAGCCGGCTTGGCGTTGATCAGGTCCTGCGGCATGACAGTGTCGATTTCGATCGACGACATGCGTTCCTTGATCGCACGCTCCATGCGCAGCAGACCGAGGCGATACTGATTTTCCATCAATTCGCCGACCGAACGCACACGGCGGTTGCCGAGGTTGTCGATGTCGTCGATTTCGCCCTTGCCGTCACGCAGGTCCACGAGCATCCGGACAACAGCCAGGATGTCTTCCTTGCGCAGAACACGAACCGTATCGGCAGCATCCACGTCGAGACGCATGTTCATCTTCACGCGGCCAACGGCGGACAGGTCGTAACGCTCCGCATCGAAGAACAACGTGTTGAACATGGCTTCAGCCGAATCCATGGTCGGCGGCTCGCCGGGACGCATGACGCGGTAGATATCGAACAGCGCATCCTGACGGTTTTCGTTCTTGTCGACCGAAAGCGTGTTGCGGATGTAGGCACCGACATTGATATGGTCGATGTCGAGGATCGGGATTTCGTCGAAACCAGCACCGAGGATGACGCCGAGCGTCTTCTCGTCGATTTCATCGCCGGCTTCGAGGAAGATCTCACCGGTCGACATGTTGACGAGGTCTTCGGCCAGGAAGTTGCCGTAAAGTTCGTCATCGGTCGCCTTGATGGCCTTGAGGCCCTTTTCGGTGAGCTGCTTCAACAGACGCGGGGTCAGCTTCTTGCCGGATTCCACGACCACTTCGCCGGTGTCGGCGTCGATCAGGTCGGACAAGGCCTTCTGGCCCTTCAAGACGTCCGGCTGGAACGGAATGCGCCAGCCCTTGCCGTCACGCTGGTAGAGCGACTTGGTGTAGAACGTATCGAGGATTTCCTCGCCGTCCATGCCGAGCGCCATCAGCAGCGACGTCACCGGAATCTTGCGGCGGCGGTCGATACGGGCGTGCACAACGTCCTTGGCATCGAATTCGATGTCGAGCCAGGAGCCGCGATAGGGAATGACGCGGGCAGCAAACAGCAGCTTGCCCGAGGAGTGGCTCTTGCCCTTGTCGTGGTCGAAGAACACGCCCGGCGAACGGTGCATCTGGGAGACGATGACGCGCTCGGTGCCGTTGACGATGAACGTACCGTTGTTGGTCATGAGCGGCATGTCGCCCATGTAAACGTTCTGTTCCTTGATGTCCTTGATCGACTTGGCGCCCGTATCCTCGTCAATATCAAACACGATGAGGCGCAGCGTCACCTTGAGCGGCGCTGCGTAGGTCAGATCGCGCTGACGGCATTCCTCGACGTCGAACTTCGGCTGTTCGAACTCGTAGGACACGAATTCGAGCATCGAAGCGCCGGAGAAATCGGTGATCGGGAAAACCGACTTGAAAACAGACTGAAGCCCCTCGTCCGGACGGCCGCCTTGCGGCTCGTCGACCATGAGGAACTGATCGTAGGATGCCTTCTGAACCTCGATGAGGTTCGGCATTTCTGCGACTTCGGGAATTTTACCAAAAAACTTGCGTACGCGCCTACGACCATTGAAAGAAAGGGTCTGAGCCATCGTCGCTCCTTCAAATTTTGCATCCGGGCCTGCAACGGACGGGAACCGATGGCCAGTCGACCCCGTCAATCAATGGATTGTTCAATCTCGTCCAGCCCCCAAAAACGCTCAGCGCGGATTGCTGTGCTGTTCCTGGTTCGGGACTATCCTCTTGAAGAACCCATTACCCAAAAGCCGTTTTCAATGGGCTTTTGGGTAATATGTTCAGAAAGCGGTCAAAGAGAGGCGGCCATTTTCATGGCCACCTCTCCTTTAAAACAAGCAGAATTACTTGACGTCAACCTTGGCGCCAGCTTCTTCGAGCTTCTTCTTGAGGTCTGCAGCTTCAGCCTTGGAAACGCCTTCCTTGACGGCCTTCGGAGCAGCTTCAACGAGATCCTTGGCTTCCTTCAGGCCGAGGCCTGTGATCGCGCGGACTTCCTTGATGACGTTGATCTTGTTTGCGCCGGCATCAGCGAGGATGACGTCAAACTCAGTCTTTTCTTCTTCAGCAGCAGCAGCAACGCCAGCGCCGCCAGCAGCAGCAACGGCTACCGGAGCAGCAGCGGAAACGCCCCACTTTTCTTCAAGAAGCTTCGACAGTTCTGCAGCTTCCAGAACGGTCAACGAGGACAGGTCTTCAACGATCTTAGAGAGATCAGCCATTTTATAGTTCCTTTTATTCGGTTCGAACTTGGTTTGATATAACAACGAAAAACCGCCTTATGCGGCTTCTTCGTCCTTCTTGGCGTAGGCTGCGAACACGCGGGCAAGCTGGCTTGCCGGTGCTGCAACAACCGATGCGATGCGCGTTGCCGGGGTCTGAATCATACCCAGCAGCTTTGCACGCAGCTCGTCCAGCGACGGCAGGGTCGCAAGCGACTTGACTGCATCCGCGGACAGCGTGGTTGCGCCCATGGCGCCACCCAGAACAACGATCTTGTCGTTGGTCTTGGCGAAGTCCATGAGAACCTTAGGAGCCGTGATCGGGTCGGCGCTGAATGCTACCAGCGTCTGGCCCTTGAAGAGATTGGACATCCCTTCGGCTTCCGTACCCTGAAGGGCGATCTTGGCCAGGCGGTTTTTCGCGACTTTGACGGTGCCGCCAGCAGCGCGCATCTTCGAACGGAAGTCGTTCATCTGTGCGACTGTGACACCAGCATAGTGGGCCACGACAACCGAACCGGCGCCCTTGAAGGACTCGTTCAGCTCCGTGACGAATTCGCGTTTTTCCGCTCTTTCCACTGCCTATCTCCAGTTGACTGGACCGCAATACACAGCCCAGTCGGTTTGCCTTTGCCGCAAGAAATCAAGGTGATCTCAGGCGACGCTCGAGGATCCTGTCCCCTGCGGACGCTTCGCAGCGTTCACAAGGCAAGCCGAGGTTCGAACCGAATTTCCACACTTGCGTGCATCAAATGAAATTCGGGACTCACCCATCTCATGCAGGCTGAAGTGATTAAGGGATAACCACCTGCAATCTCGGACAGGAGTTCCGGGTTTGATCCCGGAATTTCCGGCTCCGAGGAGCCGGAAATCTGTGACCGGACCGAGGCCCGGATAAACTGATTAAGCGGCGCTAACCGTCGACGGGTCGATCTTGACGCCTGGACCCATGGTCGAGGAAATCGCGACGCGCTTGACGTAGTTGCCCTTGGCGCCAGCCGGCTTTGCCTTGATGACCGCATCAGCGAAAGCGCGGATGTTTTCTTCAAGAGCAGCAGCATCGAACGATGCCTTGCCGATGCCAGCGTGAACGATACCGGCCTTTTCGACGCGGAACTCAACGGCGCCGCCCTTCGATGCCTTGACAGCACCGGCGACGTCCATGGTGACGGTTCCGACCTTCGGGTTCGGCATCATGCCACGCGGGCCGAGTACCTTGCCGAGACGGCCGACGAGCGGCATCATGTCCGGAGTGGCGATGCAGCGATCGAAATCGATCTTGCCGCCCTGAACGATGTCAACCAGGTCTTCCGCACCGACGATGTCTGCGCCGGCAGCCTTAGCTTCATCAGCCTTGGCGCCACGTGCGAACACGGCAACGCGAACGTCACGGCCAGTGCCGTTCGGCAGGTTGACAACGCCACGGACCATCTGGTCGGCATGACGCGGATCAACACCGAGGTTCATCGCAACTTCGATGGTTTCGTCGAACTTTGCGATCGCACGGGCCTTCACCAGGGTGATGGCTTCCGACAGAGCAACGAGCTTCGTCGGATCGATGCCTTCGCGGGTCTTCTGTACACGCTTTGCAAGCTTTGCCATGTTACGCCACCACTTCCAGACCCATGGCGCGGGCGGAGCCCTCGATCATGGTCATTGCGCCTTCGATATCGGCTGCGTTCAGGTCCTTCATCTTGGCTTCGGCGATCGACTTGATCTGAGCCTTGGTGAGCTTACCTGCAGCAGCTCCCTTGCCCGGGGTCTTCGAACCCGAGGTGAGCTTTGCTTCCTTCTTCAGGAAGTAGCTGACTGGCGGCTGCTTCATGACGAAAGTGAAGGACTTGTCCTGGTAATAGGTGATGACGACCGGGATCGGCATGCCCTTTTCCATTTCCTGCGTAGCCGCATTGAACGACTTGCAGAATTCCATGATGTTAATGCCACGCTGACCAAGCGCCGGGCCGATTGGCGGGGACGGGTTTGCCGATCCTGCCTTGACCTGAAGCTTGAGCTGGCCTGCAACTTTCTTAGCCATATCTCTCTGCCTTTATGGTTTTCCAGGCTCCCTCCCCGCCAATGGCAGATCGGAACCGGAAATGTTCTGGCCGGTTTCCCGGCCCTTCATGCCACGCTCGAAAAGCGCGGCGGCTGCGGTTGCGTGGTGCGGAACCGGATCCGGCTAAGACCCTTACCCTTCCACGCGGATTGCGGGTTGCCCCGCCTTTACCGGATAAAACCATCCGGAAACAAAAGAATGCCGCGCAGCCAGACAATCCCGGCGCTGCGGCATTCTGAAATCAGACTTTTTCGACCTGAGCGTACTCAAGATCAACCGGCGTAGCGCGGCCGAAGATCGACACTTCAACCTTGAGGCGCGAACGCTCCTCGTCAACGTCCTGAACGATACCGTTGAACGATGCGAACGGACCGTCGGAGACGCGTACCTGCTCACCGACCTCAAAGGAAATCGAAGGCTTCGGACGATCTACACCGTCCTGAACCTGACCGAGAATGCGCTCGGCTTCGAAATCCGGGATCGGAACCGGCTTGTTGTCGGAACCGAGGAAGCCCGTAACCTTGGGCGTATTCTTGATGAGGTGATAGGCCTCATCCGTCAGATTGGCGCGCACAAGCACGTAACCCGGAAAAAACTTGCGCTCGGCATCGACCTTGCGGCCACGACGAACTTCAACGACCTTCTCGGTCGGAACGAGAATCTTTTCAAACAGATGGCTCAAGCCCTTCTGCTTGGCCTTCTCCTCGATCGATTCAGCGACCTTCTTCTCGAAATTCGAGTAGGCGTGAACGATGTACCAACGCGCTGCCATATTCATCCCCAACCGTTCAGACGCCAGCATTCAGGACGAGGCCAATCAGCCAGCCCATCAGTTGGTCCGCAGCAAAAAAGAAGATCGCCGCAAAGAACACCATGACGAATACCATCAGCGTCGAGATCATCGTCTCGCGCCGTGAAGGCCAAGTGACTTTCGCCGTCTCAGCACGAACCTGCTGCAGAAACGTAAATGGATTTGTTTTGGATGCCATTGAATGCTCACGCCTTAACGGCCCGTAAAGCTGACGATCAGCCCCACGCGCCGCGTGTCTGTTTGAACCCTACATAAAGACCGATTCTATAAATCACAAGAGGTCAACGATCTTTTTGCGAAATTAGCCGGAAAAGACAAGCCTTCTCCCTGTATAGTGTGCCAGCTCGCTGCGGCTTGATATGTACCGAATTGAATGGCAGGGGCAGTAAGGCTCGAACTTACGACCTGCGGTTTTGGAGACCGCCGCTCTACCAACTGAGCTATACCCCTAGACCAGCAGCGCCAGATGCAAAATGCGAAGCGCCACATGAAGTCAGCGGGTTATTATTCAGTTTGACCGGAATTGACAAGCGTCTTTGCGCGAAAAAAGAAAAGAAATCCGCATCCGGTCCCGTTTTTCCCGGCCTGATATCCACAGTCTAGACTTCGACGTATTGACGCCAGTCATGCTCCTCCCGGAACCCCAGCACTTCGCGGATCTTCCGGTTCGAAAGCAAGCTCTCGAACTCACCAATCTCGCGGGTGAACGGCACGCCTGGAAAATACCGCACCGCCAGTTCCCGCGTCGGCGTATTGGCCGACACCGTATCATTGACTGCATTGAAAACCTGGAAACCGAGCCCGTCCTTCTCGACGCAGAGCTTGACGATCTGCCCGAGATCGCGGGCGTCAATATAGCTCCAGGCGATGCGTTTGCGGATTTCCGGATTGGCGAAATAGGCCGGGAATCGCGCGTATTCGTGCGGCTCGATGACATTGCCTATCCTCAGCGCATAGATATCGGCCCCGGAGCGTTCGGCAAAGGCACGCGCCGTCTTCTCGTTCACCACCTTCGACAGCCCGTAGGAATCCATCGGATTAACGTCATAGTCCTCATCCAGGGGGAACTGATGAAAGTCGCGATGACCTTCGGCAAAGCAGACGCCGTAGGTGGTCTCGCTGGAGGCAATGATGATCTTGCGGATACCGAGCTTCACTGCCGCCTCGATGACGTTGTAGGTGCCCATCGTGTTGATGCGGAAGGTTTCGTTGTCCGGCTTGATCAGGATGCGCGGCACGGCGGCGAAATGAACCACCGCATCAAATGGCTGCGGCCCCTTCCCCTGTTCCATATCGGGGAAATCCCGGTGCATCGACATGACATTGAACATCTGACCGCTATCGGTGATGTCGGCGATCAGATTGGTGACGCCCGGGCTCTCCAGTGGCGCCAGGTCGACATTATGCACCTCATAGCCCGCCTCAACGAGATACGGCACAGCGTGGCGACCTGCCTTGCCTGCACCACCGGTAAACAGAATTCTCTTGCCCATGACATCCTCCGTTCGGTCACAACCCCGTGCAGGCGCTTGCATGCCCGTCATTCCGCTATGCCCCTGCCCCTTCGAGCGCCACAAGGGTCACTCTCCAGACCAGGCTACGATCAATTCATGCCGCGCAAGGTTTCCGGGCGCAGCAGCAAACAACATGATGCCATCTGTTGCCAGATAACAAAAAACCCCGCTGTTGCCAGCGGGGCCCTTTTCAGTTCTTGCTATCGCCGATTACTCGACGATGGAGGCTACGATGCCGGCGCCGACGGTACGGCCGCCTTCACGGATAGCGAAGCGCAGCTTTTCTTCCATGGCGATCGGAACGATCAGCTCG
>NZ_LMEY01000019.1 GCF_001426665.1 Rhizobium sp. Root1334
TCAGAGCCTCACAATGAGCTCGTCAGATACTCTTCGGTGAGCTCATTTGACGGCCCGTAGATCAACCGAAAAATCTATGGGGCGTGGACGTCGCATACGTCTCGATGGCTACCTCACGGCCCTCATCATCGGCCCGAAGTTCATCGACCCACGCAAATGGATCCCGGAACTGACTGGTCCGGATGCCCTGAACCTACCGATGGAAACGACCGAGCATCAAGCCGTGCAGACGATTGTCGCAGAGTATAACCGCATCTCGGCAGGCCTTTCCGAAACACCGAGAGACCACCGGCCCAGGTTCACCAGGATCGATGGTCAAACCTTTGATATCTTCGATTGGGATATCTCCTTTTTGTTAGGAACAGAGTACGCGCCCAAGCTTTGGCGGCCCGTCCTGCGAGGCCATGCCGTCACTGGCGATATCATCGCGCCCATCCGCAAGCTCGGCGAGGCGAAACGCAAAGCGACCTGCCAGGATGCTGCTGATGTCGCCGAAGCACTCGTCAACATCCGAACCTACTTTATGCCGAAGCGGGCAAAGCAGAAATACTGACCGAGCGCCAGAAACCTATTCCGTCAATCACAAAAGCCGTGGGCCATTCGTAGCGCTAACGAAAAATAAAGCCTTGAAGGAGTTGGCTCGCCTCTGGACTGGCTCTCATCGTCAGCGATCAATACATTTTTCGGAAAATGTATCCAGATCATCTGCGCAGCGAGCCGCAAACGTCAAGCAAGTTCGATCATGGATTTGATCGCGCTTGTTCTATGAAAGCGTTGATATCCTCTGAAAGAATTAAAGGCAGAAACCTGTCGATTTTTGCATCTGGCCAGTCCCACCATGCAATATCCAACAGTGCTTCTGCGGCTTCGGGAGAGTGCCTGCGCTTTATTATTTGTGCCGGGGTTCCTCCATGGATCTCGTAAGGTGGAACGTCACGCGTAACGACCGACCCGGCTGCAATGATTGCGCCGTCACCTACCCTGACCCCGGAAAGTAATACTGCGCGGGTGCCAATCCAGACGTCATTGCCGATCTCTACGCCACCCTTTTCCGTGTGATCCTCAGCGCCGTCGGGCACTGACGGCCAGTAAGCGGACAACGCTACGAAAGGATAGGTCGTCGCCGATCTGTAAGAATGGTTTGCTAAAACAATTGTGACGCCGGGCCCAATTGACGTGAATCTACCTATCGTCAATGTTCCGTACCCTTGCTCAAGCACGCTGGGATTTCCGTAAGTGTGATCACCTATGGACCAGCCATACAAAGCGGCCTCGTTTGTAAAGTGCTGGCGCGTTCCTGGCCGCACAACCAGTAACGGTCCCTCGCCCGTTACTTGAAAGCGCAATCTGATTTCAGGATTTCGGAGATATGTTCCTTCAAAAACAATATCTTGCTCGGTCGTACGGTGTAGTCTCGCAGATAAATCCCCATCACTATTGTACAATACAATTTCAGACTGCTCCCAACCCCAGGACGATAAATTGATACTGTCATATCCGTGAATAATCCCAGTTGGAAGCAGCTTGAGTCGTTCCGCATATATCTTTCCAGACACGTGCGAATAGGTCCAAATGTAATCGGAAATCTGCTCTCGCTGAAAGTCTTCCACGCCGCGTCCTTACATCACAATCACACGTAATCGGCGAGCCCCCGCCAAAGGACAGCCCTACAAAACTCATTAGAGCACGTTGTGTTTGATTTCAAATAAATGCAGGTGCCCGGTGGCGCCGTATACAGCTTCTCCCTGATCAAAACTCATTCGACCATTCTCTAATGAACATAATGCGCCGTGGCTGGCTTTTGTGTTTTTGGTAGGCATCGCAGAAATGGGCGACGATGCTGACGGTTACATCAGCCTCGTAGGTCTCCTGGACTGTGGCTGGTCCGTTCGTTTCGCAACATTGATGATCTGAACGCCCAACTGCGGCATTGGCTCGATACGGTGACTAATAACAACCTTCACTGAAGTTGGCTCCCGGGATTCCCCAAGGACCGCCGAATCTGAATCTTTTAATGCCCCCATAAATATCCGGACACGATCTCCCACTTAACAAGTGTGCGAGGTAATGTGCCCATTATGACCAGTCACAGTCCTAAGATAGAATTCCTGTCCGGCCCAGAGCGCCGCCGTCGCTGGTCGACGGCAGAGAAGCTTGCCATCATCCAGGAGACATATGAGCCGGACGCAACCGTGAGCATCGTTGCTCGCCGTTATGGCATTCAGCCGAACCAGTTGTTTACCTGGCGTAAGCTTGCCACCCAAGGAGCTCTGACGGCAACTGCTGCCGAGGATGATGTCGTTCCAGCATCCGAATATCGTGCCCTTCAGAACCACGCCAAAGAACTACAGCGTCTGCTCGGCAAGAAGACGATGGAAGGCGAGATTCTCAAAGAGGCGCTTGAGATCGCCGCCGGCCCAAAAAAAACACCTGTTGCGCTCGCTGTCATTGCCGAAGGGAAGTTCCCGATGACGGCTGTGTGCGAGACTTTTGGTGTTGCCCGGTCAAACATGGTTGAGCGAGTGAGACAGCGTCCTTCCAAACCCGTGGTCGGCCGCCGTTCGGGGATGATGATCTCGTCGACGTAATCAAAGCGATCATCTCAGAGATGCCAACCTATGGATACCGCCGGGTTCATGCGCTCTTACGCCGTAAAGCCCGTAGCGAAAGCCACTCATGGCCGAACGTCAAACGCGTTTATCGGGTGATGAAGGTGCTTGGAGGAAACTTCAGGAGCGGCCATGGAAGAACATTTTAGCCGGCGGACGACAATGACCGTAAGGGTTCTGATCAACCACGGTTGGGATTAGACGCCAATTGACATTCTGCAGACTTTTGAAGGGTGCAGTTGTCGGCAACGAAGTCCATTGCATCAAAGAAAACGGGTTGATAAAAGGCGTGGCGCAATCGGTGCAGGGTGCAAGGGAAGAGAATGCAATTTGAGAATTTAGATCTGCCAGGAATAGTGTTAATCACACCGAAAAAAATTGGCGATAGCAGGGGATATTTTTCTGAAACTTTCCGTGCGGATTTATTCCTGGAGAAAGTGGGTATCTTTTCATTTATTCAGGGCAACCAGTCGCTTTCGGCCGAGGTTGGGACAGTGCGCGGGCTGCATTTTCAACTAGAGCCGCGAGCTCAGGGTAAACTGGTTCGTTGCATCAGCGGAGGCATTCTGGACGTTGCGGTCGATATCCGCAAAGGATCGCCAACGTTTGGCCAGCATGTAAAGGTAGAGTTGACCGCCGAAAATGGCTGCCAACTCTGGATTCCGCCGGGTTTCGCGCATGGCTTCTGCACCCTGGAGCCGAACAGCATTCTATCCTATAACGTGACAGATTATTACAGCGCTGAGCATGATCGCGGCTTGTTTTGGAATGACCCTGAGATTGGCATCAACTGGCCTGTCTCGGGGGATAAGGCGATTTTATCTTCAAAAGATGCAGTGCAACCCGCGCTTTCAGCTCTGGACGCAAATTTCGTTTTTTAAGTAATAAAGGATGGCCTGCCGGCCGATCATTGAGGAGAAAGTGGATGCGTGTTCTTGTTACCGGCGGCGCAGGCTTCATCGGATCGGCTGTGGTTCGCCACCTGGTTCGAGTCAAAGGCTATGAGGTTCTGACTGTTGATAAGCTGACGTATGCCGGCAATCTGGCGTCGTTGTCCGTGCTTGACAACAATCCGCTGCATCGCTTCCTCAAGGCAGATATCTGCGACAGGGCGGCAATCCAAGCGGCTTTCGACGACTTCAAACCCGACCGGGTCATGCATTTGGCCGCTGAAAGTCACGTCGATCGTTCGATCACCGGCGCGCGTGATTTCGTCGAGACCAATGTTATCGGCACCTTCACTATGCTGGAGGCAGGACGTCAATATTGGCAGACCCTTTCTACAGATAACAAGGAAGCTTTTCGCTTCCTTCATGTTTCCACGGATGAGGTTTATGGTTCGCTTGGCGATACCGGCCTATTTATGGAGGCTACACCCTACGATCCCTCTTCGCCTTATTCTGCTTCGAAGGCTGCGTCCGACCATCTCGCCAAGGCGTGGATGCGCACCTACGGAATGCCGGTGATCGTCTCCAATTGCTCGAACAATTATGGTCCTTTCCATTTTCCGGAGAAACTGATTCCGCTGATCATCCTCAATGCGCTGGAAGGAAGACCCCTGCCGGTATACGGAAACGGCGCAAATATCCGGGACTGGCTCTATGTAGACGACCACGCGAGGGCGCTCGATCTCATCGCAGAAAAGGGACGGATAGGTGAAACCTACAATGTCGGCGGTCGCAACGAACGCCGCAATATCGATGTAGTTCATCGAATCGTCGCGATCATGGACGAACTGCATCCTGAAGCGAAGCCCCATGAAAAACTAATTACCCACGTCACCGATCGTCCGGGCCATGATGCGCGTTACGCCATCGACGCTACCAAGCTCGAGAACGAGCTTGGTTGGAAGGCGCAGGAGAATTTCGAGACCGGGATCGAAAAAACCGTACAGTGGTACCTTAACAACCAATGGTGGTGGATGCCGCTTAGACAAGGGTATGATGGTAGCCGTCTTGGCCTATTGAAAGCGCCTAGAGGCAAATGATGACGCATCGATATGTTGTGACGGGAAGAGCAGGACAGGTCGTGAGCGCGCTGATCGAACGATCAGCATTTTGGCCCGGAGTTGAAATCGTGCCTCTCGGCCGGCCATTGCTCAATCTCGCGGCACCGGAAACCGTCGAAAAGTCAATCCTCGACTCCAAGCCGGACCTAATTATTTCGGCTGCCGCGTTTACAGAGGTTGATGCAGCTGAGGGTGATGAAGCAGCGGCTTTTCAGGTCAACGGCGTGGCTCCCGGTATAGTCGGGGAAAGTGCGGCGAAACTCGGTATACCTGTAGTTCACTTATCGACAGACTATGTCTTCAATGGAGAAAAGACGACGCCATATAACGAGGAAGATACCGTTAGTCCGCTTGGCGTGTATGGACATTCCAAGCTTGCAGGAGAGCTATCGCTTGCACGGGTCACGTCAGACTATGCGATTTTAAGGACAGCGTGGGTTTATAGCCCCTACGGCAAGAATTTCCTTCGCACGATGTTGCGTATCGCCGAAGGACGAGATGAACTGAATGTGGTCTGCGATCAATATGGCAATCCTACATCAGCTCTTGATATCGCGGACGGTGTTTTGCGTGTGGCCGAAAACCTGCTGTCATCTGAGGATAAAAGTTTTCGAGGCGTATTCCACATGACAGGAAGTGGTGATGCTAGCTGGGCGGACTTCGCGACGGAAATATTACGACTCTCTCTTGAGAACGGCGGCCCGACCGCGTCGATCAAACCGATTACGACGGCACAATATCCTACGCCCGCGCGGCGGCCAAAGAACTCACGCCTGGAATGTGGCAAGCTGGAAAAAATCCACGGCGTTCGGTTGACCGATTGGAAAACATCGACCGCGACGGTGGTTTCCAGACTTTTAAATCCCTAATTTTTTAATTTGCTAAGGAACATTTCATGAAGGGTATAATTCTTGCGGGTGGTAGTGGTACGCGCCTACATCCGATGACGCTCGTCACCTCAAAGCAACTTATGCCGATCTACGACAAACCGATGATATATTATCCGCTTTCGACGCTTATGTTAGCTGGTATCCGTGAGATCTTAATTATATCTACACCGCACGATCTGCCCCATTTCCGCCGTTTGCTTGGCGACGGGTCTGCTTGGGGGATTTCGCTTTCCTACGGCGAACAACCGTCACCGGAAGGACTTGCGCAAGCCTACATTATCGGTGCCGACTTCATCGGCTCAGATCCCTCGTGCCTTATCCTTGGTGACAATATCTTCTATGGCCACGGGATTACTGCCCTATTCGAGAACGCGTCGAACCGCACCGAGGGTGCAACTGTGTTTGCCTATCATGTGACCGATCCCGAGCGATATGGCGTGGTCGAGTTTGATAAATCTATGTCCGCGGTCTCCCTGGAGGAGAAGCCGGTTAGTCCAAAATCTCACTGGGCTGTGACCGGGCTTTATTTTTACGATAAGAACGTGGTCGACATAGCTGCAAACCTCAAACCTTCCGCGCGCGGCGAACTCGAAATCACAGATGTCAACAAGATCTACCTTGAACAAGGTAAACTTAGTGTCGAGCTGATGGGCCGCGGCTATGCTTGGCTCGATACCGGGACGCCGCAAAGCCTTCTGGACGCAGGCGAGTTCGTCTCGACACTGCAGAAAAGACAGGGCATCAAAATCAACTGCCCCGAGGAAGTTGCCTTCGTCAAAGGCTTCATCGATCAAACGCAGTTGGAGATACTTGCTCAGAAATTGGGGAAGAGCGAATATGGCAGGTATTTGAAAGCTGTAGCTGACGGTTCTGTTTAACACATTTGCAACAATCATGAGCTGCGATTTTGGGAAGCCGAAATACGTGAAGGAAACGACATGACGAGACTCCCAACCAGATTGCTGCCGAAATATTGACAGTGCCTTCATGAAGATTCGCTTTGATGATTGACAGGTTGGACGTTGGAAGCTGACATATCTATCCAAGAACGCCTTGCGCAGGCGCGCTGGCACGCTGAGAACCGTGAGTGGGTTTCGGCTTCACTGCATTATGGCATAGCGGCGGTAGTTGAACCCAGCTCATCACTCCTTGTCCAATACGGACATATGCTCAAGGAAGCTGGCTACCTTGAGGAGGCCGCTAAAGCCTACCGCTACGCAATGGAATGGGACGGGACTGACACTGACGCGCCACTACACCTTGGCCATCTATCTAAAGTTCTGGGACAGCTTGACAATGCCATCGAAATTTTTGATGCGCTGACACGCATTCCGCATGCGCCCTACGTCCGACCCGAAATCGATGCTCTCAGAATAGCAAAGTCGAACAATCGCCTTTTTCGCGGATTTACCGGGCAGAAGAGTGAGACCGCATCAGCTCTCCCCGACGCACTGCTGCTAACCCAAAGCAAGCTCGACACCAGAATCGCAGAAGAGCACGACAGACGGAGAAGATTAGGTCATCAAGGAGCATCAAAAGGAAGATGTCCCGCAACGAAGGGCAATAAGACTATCCCTGTTAGACTGTCGCCGTTGACCAACCTGGTCATTGAAAATGATAGTCTTTGTGCGACCACCGCAAATCCACAGATGAAACTCGGTTTTGTCAAGCCGGCTAGCATCGAAGACATCAGCGCATCTTGGGTGGAATTCCGCGTTCGGATTGTTACTCAAAGGCAGCCGCTCGATCCGGTGCTTTTCCTGGAACGTCTACCGGGTTGGGGGGAGTTTTTCTCTGTCCGTCTTCTGCCACAAGGCAACGATTTTTTCGGCGCAACCTTCTACGTTCCGAACCCAGTATTCACAATCCGCCTCGATCCCGTCATATCCGCTGGAAAATTTCTCATATCGGATGCAAGCCTCAGGAGACTTTCTTTTTCTAAAGTCCTGTCAAGTGCACGGCAGAGAATTGGAACTGTTGCTCTGGCCAAGATTATTGCAACGGCGGGATGTGGCTGGCGCAAACGTATTCATTCGACGCTGGAATGGATTTTTCAGGCACCGGCCGTCGATGCCTATGAGCGTTGGATGGCGAAATATGATCATCGAAAAAAACCAGTAGCCCGTGAAGAACCATTGCGAGCCCGGAACTCACTGGGATGGCTTTTGCCGGCCGGTCATGCCGATGTTGCGAGACTTCGTTCCACGCTGCATTCTTTCAAACTGCAGGAAGGCGATGCGGACTGGAAGCTACTTGTTATTTCTGACGACGGGGTGCCGACATCTGTCCGAGATTTTCTACATGTAGAAGCCACTCGCAACCCTCGACTGGAAATTCACACGGTTCCGGGAAAACTGGATGCGGACGAAATTCTAGCCTTGGGCTCGACGATACTAAATACCGACTACATCGCCCATATCGAAGCAGGAGATCGCCTTTCGCCCGATGCTCTTCTTTGGTTTTCTGCCACTCTTGCAGATAATCCGGGGGCAGTCTTGGTATATTGCGACCATGATATTATCGACGCCAAGCAGCGGCGTCACTCTCCACAATTTAAGCCTGACTGGAATTTCTACTACGCCTGTTGCTACGATTATATCGGCCGGACGGTAATATTCTCGGCCGCCGCGCTGAAACAGGCTGGCGGACGCTCCGAAAAATTTGCCGGAAGCCAGGACTTCTATGTGCTTTTGCGTGCCGCGGCCGCAGCGAAGGATAACCAGATTTGCCACATCCCATGGCCGCTCTGGCACTGCTATGAAATGGAGAAGGAGAACGAGAAGGATATTGTCAGTCCCGTTGCCTATATCGCGCAAACGCAACACCTAGGCTTTGCCGTGAAGCCAGGAGCTTTACCAGGAACTGCCAGACTTGTCTGGCCATTAAGGGGAACTCCGCCCCATGTTACGTTGATCATCCCTACCCGGGACCGGACAGACCTCCTGAAAAACGCTGTCGAATCCATCTTGGGGCATACAGCCTATCCTGCTTTTGATATTGTGATCGTCGATAACGGAAGTGTGGAAGCGCAAAGCCACGCCTATTATGCAAAAATATCTAAAACAGGCCGGGTCTCCGTTCTACGTGACGACGGACCTTTTAACTTCTCCCGCCTGAACAATCGTGCAGCGGCTCTTGCCAAGGGCTCGGTACTTGCATTGGTGAACAATGATGTCGAGGCGATAAAAGGCGACTGGCTTTCGGAGATGGTGCCAGCTTCGCTTGACTCGCGGGTCGGCGCCGTCGGCGCAAAACTGCTTTACGACAGTGGTCATGTACAACATGCTGGCATCGTCGGGGGTATTGGCTCAGTGGCCGGCCACGGTCACAAATACTCCCCGCGCGGCGCGCCGGGTTACATGAATCGTCTTATCGTACAACAATCGGCCATCGCCGTGACTGCGGCGTGCCTTGTCGTGGAAAAAAAGAAATTTCAAGCGGTCGGTGGCTTTGACGAGGACAATCTGCGCGTTGCATTCAACGATGTGGATCTATGTTTGAAGCTCGCTGAGCGCGGTTGGAAAACTCTATTCACGCCGTGGGCCGAGCTTTTTCACCATGAAAGCATCTCACGTGGCCTGGATATTGGCGGAAAAAATGCAGCTCGTTTCAAAGAAGAGGCAGACTTCATGACGAAAAAATGGGGCGATACGCTATTGAAAGACCGTTACTATAACCCAAACTTAACCCGCCAATATGAAGATTTTTCACTTGAACCTTAGGTTGCTAGTTCGCCTCACCTCACAATAATTCGGTGGATGCCCGTTGCCTATTGATTTGAACGGGGGAATTTCGATTATTGTTGATTTCCTTCGGATAGGCTTGCTAAGTCGGAACCGGTAATTTATCGACTGCCTGCTTTTCACCCGAATTAACGAATGAATTTATCAGAGGGCTTGGCGATGGCGAAAACTCTTAGCTTGCGTCGAGCGAATTATCAGCGTTAACAATGACCAATGTTGAGCGCCTCGCGTTTGTGTTGACCCCCCCTTCAAAGCATGTAAAAGCACTACAGAACATAATTTCCTTGTCTGGAGCAGATGCTTTATAGACGCACCAATGCTCACCAATAATATCGCCACTAAATCCACCTGTTCAATTTAGTGGGACCTCACGAGATCTTTAAAAGAGCGCTTAATGAGATGGTTTAACAAACAAAAATTTCGAGTTCTCGACAAAAGCTCGCAGTTCGATCGAAATGTGAGGATGGGCGATGAAGCCAATGCCCTGCGGCAGTGGTCGATCGCTGCGAAGCATTATGAACTCGCCCTTTCGATCAAGCCGGATGATGGCGCAATCCTAATCCAATATGGCCATTCACTCAAAGAGCAGCACTTCTTACAAGGAGCAGAAAAGGCCTACCGGAGTGCGGTGGCGGTAGATGACGCCAATGCCGATGGCCATTTGCATGTCGCCCATGTCTCGAAACTTCAAGATCGCATGGAGGATGCAATCGCATCCTACAAGGCGGCCGCCCGCCTTGGCGGGACGACATCAGTAGGGGAGGATGCCAGGAGCGAGTTGAGCAAACTCGGGGTGAAGCCTCCAGTTATCATAACTGTGAATGTGCCGCTCATTATCGAACGCGACCCATCTTACGCTCAGCTTGTTTCGTTTTTAAAGCATCATCGGTTGAAGCAGGCGTATGAGGCCCTCCTCGGTCTGCCGATGAGCGTTCCGCCTGAGATCAAGCTTATTGAAGCTCAGCTCCTTTACATCCTGGGAAAATATGATGAGGCCATCGCGCTGCTCGAAGAAATGGGCTTAGGGCAGTTGCCCCCCCCCGCTTTCGCGGTTTGGCGTACACTCTACGATGATCACGGCGATACGGAAAAAGGCATCCGTCTGGCGATCACGGAGATCACCCAGGGGCTGCAGCTCAATTGGAGCTTCGAGACAATGTCCTCACCTATCGATTATTTGGCGAGGACGGGTAATATAGAGGCAGCTTTCAACGCTCTCGAACCGCTATTTCGCACTTCCGCACGCGACACGTCAAACGGTGCCCGTACGGCAGCTGACATGAAAAAAGACCGGGGCAGTAGTCATTTCCCAAAAAGTCTTGCGTTAAAAATCCACGAAGACCTTCTTGCAAGAGCCAAAGAGCTGGAAGCCAAAGGAGAGCGCGCGCAGGCGACTTTGTTGCGGGAGGAAGCTGAAGCACTCCGGCCGGATGGTCTTCTCGTCCGTTAAGACTTTTCCCTTTTTGCAGATCAAGGTTTTCGCTTATGGACTATGGCATATATTTCGATCGAGATTATTATTTAACAACGTATTTGGACGTTCATCGTGCGGGGATCGATCCCGTAGAACATTTTAATCAATCTGGCTGGCGGGAAAACCGGAACCCATCACTGCTCTTCGATACCTATTTTTATAAACAAACTTATCTCCAAGGTGAACATACGGATATCAATCCGCTTCGACACTACATTGATTTAGGGAAGCGTGTGGGTAATTTGCCGCGACCTGAAAACGCGTTCACCCTCTCAAAAGCTGAAACACCGGCGGCCGTTGGCAGCGTCGCAATTCATTGTCACGTTTTCTATCTCTCGCTGTTTCCCGAATTATGTACATGCCTTGCAGACCTGACTTTCGATTTTTCGCTCTACGTCACCGTTTGCAAAGAAGCAGATGTCGAGGCCGCGCGACGGTATGCTCAGGAAAAGCTACCAGACAACATCAAAGTCGAAGTGCGTTTAGTGCCGAACAAGGGCCGGGATATCGGGCCGCTATTTGTCGGCCTTGCCGATATTATCGAAAAACATGACGTGTGGTGCCACCTTCATACCAAATACAGCCCGCACACCGAGTTCGGTGGACGCTGGAGAACCTATCTCATCGATCAATTAATTGGCTCCGATGCGCGAGTAAATGATGTTCTCAGCCTGCTGGAACCAGCCTCTCCCTTTGGCCTGATCTACCCCCAAAATTATTTTGAAATTAAAAAATACGTTAACCACGGAAGCAATCGGAATATTCTCGAGCACCTTTTTCAGCGGATTGGCATCAAAACTGCAGTTCCCGACCAACTGGAGGACTTTGCGGCTGGCTCGATGTGCTGGTTCAAGACTAGTGCGCTGAAACCCATCATCGACGCCAAATTTGATATAACGGAATTTGGGGAGGAAGCGTCGCAGGTTGACGGAACGCTTGCCCATTCACTAGAGCGCGCCTTATGCTTGGTACCCGATGTCGAAGGTTTTAAGGTAGGCGTCTTTTTCGCGCCGACACTACGGGTCGAGATGCTTCGCAATCCGGCGACCTGTGCGATCGAAGATAGAGAACTGGTTGGGCAGCGCTGGCTACGTGATACGCCAGCGATTTCGATCTCCCCTCCTCTGCCCCTCCACGCACCACCAGCGCCCGTGAACAGCGCCAGTCTGAGCGTGCATTGGGTGATTCCAGATTTCGGTCCAGGCGCCGGTGGGCATACGACCATTTTTCGATTTGTAAAAATGTTCGACGATGCTGGCTTTCGTCAGACGATTTGGATTCAGAACGCCTTCAACCATCGTTTTCCCGCTACGGCCAAAGCCCAAATAGTAGCATGGTACACTTCACTTTCCGAACAAGCGATAGTGCGCTTTCTCACCGACGACGTGGAGGCAATCTCTGGCGATGTCGTAATTGCTACTGATTGCTGGACAGCATATCCCGTCAGCCGCATGACGCGGTTTGCGCATCGCTTCTACTTTATCCAGGATTGGGAATCCGAATTTCATCCCGCGGGCGAGTTGCGGTTTACTGCGCTTGCCACCTACGACTTTGGGTTTACAGCTTTAACGGCTGGAAAATGGCTCGAGACAAAGGCACGCAGTGCTGGCATGGAAACATTCTGCTGGTATCTTGGCGCTGACCGCGACATCTACACTCCACTTGAAAACCCCCGTCCACGCATTAGTCACGGCCCAGTGCCAACAGGGAATTTCTTTGCAAGTGACGCGACCGGCGAAAATATCAACTTGCCGGAATTTTTCCCCATCCCGCAAGGGGATGTTCGCTCGCAAGCGAGCATTAATGGAGCCAGCATTCCACACATAGCCTTCTACGCCCGCGCCTATACGCCGCGGCGCGCTGTGCGTCTCGGGCTGGAGGCACTAGACGTCTTGGCCAAACGCGGCTGGCGCTTTCACGTGGATTTCTTCGGCGAGAACATCGATTTTGGCCAAAAACCGTACAGCTTTACGCCTCACGGTGTGCTCAAACCCGCTGAATTAGCTGATATCTACCGGTCTTCCGATATTGGTCTCGTGTTTTCCTCAACCAATTATTCACTTGTACCGCTCGAGATGATGGCCTGCAGTCTACCGGTTCTGGAGGTAGATACGGAAAGTACTCGCGTTGCTTATCCCGATGAAGCGGTTTACTTCGCTGCTCCAACCGTATACGGGGTGGTTAACGCACTCGAGGATATGCTCTCGCGTCCTGAACAGCTCGACATCCTGGTTGCCAACGCGCATAAATTCCTGGAAACGGCGGACTGGGAACGATCTGGCCGAATAGTTGCCGATGCTATCCGCACCAAGGTTCGTGAAAGCGGAGCCCCCGACATCGCGCCGCTCGTTGCGCGGCTTGAAGCAGAGAATAGGACACGTCTCTCAGCCCCAGCCCTGCACCGCAAGCCGCAAGCCTCCGTATTCATCCCGACCTACAACGCAGGCCCCGAGTTCGCAACGGTTTTGGATGCCTTGGCAGAACAGAAAATAGACGGGGGCTACGAATTAGTCATCATCGATTCTGGCTCGACCGACGAGACGCTGGATCTCATCCGTACGCGCGCGCTCCGGCAAAGAATTGTGTTACACTCTATCCCAAGCAGTCAGTTCGGACACGGCAAGACGCGAAACGCCGGGATCGATATGGCGTCCGCAGATGTGGTTGCCATTTTGACGCAGGACGCCTGCCCCACTACCCCGCACTGGTTGGACCGCCTTGTCGGGGGGTTCGATGCGGGGAGCAAGGTCGCCGGCGTATTTGGGCGCCACGTCGCGTACCCGTTGCACGAGCTCTTCGAGGGTGAACCTCTAAAAGCGATGTTCGATCGCTTCAAGCGATTAGGCGCGCTTTATGCTTGGGATCGCGAACTGCCTGGTTTTGTCGAGCGGGGATCACCTGCTTGGCAGTACCACCTGCAGTTCTACTCCGACAACAACTCCTGCCTGCGAAAGTCTGTTTGGCGCGAGGTACCCTATGCCGACGTTCCCTGGGGAGAAGATATGATCTGGGCTGCGCAGATCATTCAGCTTGGCTTCGAGAAGGCCTACGTTGACGAGGCCGCAGTATATCACTCGCACGATTACGCCCCCCGAAAATTGCTTGAGGTGGGCGAGCAGGAAGGCCGCATGTTCCTAAAGCACTTCGGAATGCGTATCGTTCCGGAGGTGAAAATAGAGAACCAAGATCAGGTGGCGTGGGACATGGCAAAGGGGCAAGCCACACAGGAAGCTCTTAAGCTTGCCAAAGTTGACGCCAACACGCCTCTGCTGACCATGCGCCGGGCTCTCCAACACGCGGCCCTTATTCGCGGCCGTATGAGCGGGGCTCGCGCGATGGGTGAGATACTGCGGGAATGATAATAACAAGGGATGCGTAAGCGAAGTAACTCTTTTACTGGGATGGGTCGGCCTTTCAGCCGATGCCAATTCCGTTCGATCAATCACAACCATACAATTGCATGTACGTGACATGCTGGAGTGAGTGTAGTTCATGTTTCATAACCCAGTTGTTGTCGGTGTTTTTTCCAATACGAACCCGTCAACATCCACGCTTCAAGATCTTTTCGCGCATTGCGGTAACAACACCGGAAATTTGTTGTTCAGCGAGAGCCTGCTACGGAATATAGATTGTGCGAAAGCAGGCAGCCTTGGCCTCTCAGTCGAGGGGTACCAAGCGTATGACAGCATCGTTATCGCCGCTGCCAACTGGCTAAATTCAAAGATGGATTTTGCCGCTCTAGCCGATCGACTTGAGAAGACTAAATTGCCCGTGGTTATTGTCGGCCTGGGTGCCCAGGCAGAGCTCGACGCAAAAATCCCAGTACTTTCCTCTGGCACTCAACGTTTGGTCAAACTTATCTCCGAACGATCGTCTAAAATCAGTGTTCGCGGATCGTTCAGCGCCGAAGTACTTGAGCATTATGGTATTAACAACGTGACGGTCACCGGTTGCCCGTCACTTCTGCTGGCTGGGGCCGCTGCGCCGCATATTAGGCATTTCGAACCGGAGCAGACTCGAGACATTGCCGTTGGCTCAACAAGGCACGGCTTCAATCCCACAGATGGTTTTCAAGCGTATTTTTACAGACAGGCCTTCAAACAAAGCATGGACATCGTGTTACAGTCCGAACTTTCGGATATGTATTTTGCCCTCGGGCGGACTAACAATGAGGCTCTACTGAGACGCGCTACTGACGCCTGTTCCGACTTCTATCAGCAGAGCCCTGAGGACGTTTCGACATACCTCAAGAAGCACGCAAAGGTCTTTTTTGATCTTAATCCGTGGCTGAAGTACATGTCTCACAAATCTCTCTACGTCGGGACCCGTGTGCACGGCGCAATAGCTTCGCTTTTGTCCGGCACACCAGCAGTTCTTGTGTGTCATGACTCACGTACGGAGGAAATGGCTCGTTCACTCCACATACCTCATGTGCTAAGTAAAGACATCGACACAACACGGGATTTAGACTTCAGCTCATTGTATTATCGCGACAAACAATCGATGTTTGAAGCGTCTTACGTGGAATATCGATCGAGGTTTTCCACATTCTTTCAGGAGAATGGGATGCGTTTGACATCTTAAAGTAGTCGCAGATTGTCGCGGGGAATCGGATTTCGAGGGGCAGAGGATAGTTCCATGCTTTTCGAAGGCCGGCACGTGTGCCGGCCAATCAAACCTGGTTCGGTCCGCCTGAACAGTTTCGGGCGTGGTTAGGTGGATTATACGGCCCCTCACTGATCAAAACTCATTGGCCCACCCTCTGCGACCGATAGACATGATGCGCCAGGGCTGGCTTTCGAGCTTTCGCCACGCATCGCAGCAATGATCGACGATATCCTCGTAGACCGTATGTTCGCACGGTGAAGGCAGTCCGCCTTCGTAGTAAGCATGAAACGGCGGTCGCACCGGACGGGCCGGTACCGAGCCCCACGGTGAAGGCAGTCCGCCTTCGTAGTAAGCATGAAACGGCGGTCGCACCGGACGGGCCGGTACCGAGCCCCATGCTTAAGCGAGGACGGACCGTGGATAAGGATAGCGAAAACTTTTCATCGGAATGGATACATCGAAATTGAAGATCTCAGTGGCGGTCGCCGACGTACGCCTCCGAGGAGGGCCGCCTTGCTAAGAAGTGAGGCGAACTGGATGCTCTGTCTATATGGACGTCAATATAGACAGAGTGAGAACCGTGGATTTAACGATAGAGAAGCGGCCGCAAGTTAGCCGTATGGAGATTGTCGTATCCGTTGCGAGCGCCCCACAGCAATTTGCCTTGACGTTCGATGGGTTCGCTACGTCGTGATGTCGCCTGACGCCAAAGGCAACATAGGAAGCGCCGGTTG
>NZ_LMEY01000020.1 GCF_001426665.1 Rhizobium sp. Root1334
CTCTCATCAGCTTGCCGGCAGTGGCGCGCTGATACTCATCCGACCCTCTGGGATGAGCCGTGGTCGTCTAAGCTACACCACTCCCTGGGACACGATCGAGGCAAAACGTTCGTTCCGCGCAAAATCGGGAATTCTGGAAAGGGAGATACCCCATGAAGCCTCAATTTCACCTGCCGTTGACGACCTATCCGGATCCAAGTTCGTTCACGCTACTCCAGAACGCGATTACTTTTGCCCGAAATCAGAGCGCGGATCTGAATGTAACGATCGCGAGGGTGAAAATACCGAATGTACACAGCGCATTTCCACCCATCTTGGACATCGCGAAAATGAGTGCGGACGCTGAAGGTACAAGTCGCGACAACGCGGAGTTTCTGACGCAAGCGACCAGGGACTACGCTGAAACCGCCGGGATTAGCGCGACGATCTCCTATCTCGAAACCTTGGAATCCCAAATTGGTGAGGCGTTTTCGAGAAGAGCACGAATCCACGATTGTTCCCTCATGGAAGCTGTTCCAACGGCCCGCTCGCTCGTAGAGAGTATCCTATTTGACAGTGGAAGACCTGTGATCCTGTATCCCAGCGAGCCATCCTGCGGGCGCGTCGACGTGATTGCGATCGCCTGGGACGGCAGCGCGACTTTGGCGCGGGCACTAGCCGGCGCGCGTCAGTTCCTCGATCAGTCCCCAAAGATCGTGCTGATATCGGTCGTCGATGACAAGGCGATAGACGAGGATTTGCATGATCGTTTTTCTGCAGCATTGCGAAAAGGCGGACTGTCGGTGGAGGTCGCGAAAAGGCGTGCAGATGGAGAGCTGGCCGCAACGGTGCTTCAGGGGGTGGCAAAGGAGTATCGCGCCGACCTGCTCATTGCCGGCGGCTACGGGCATTCGCGGTTGAGAGAGCGCCTTTTGGGCGGTGTTACCCAGTCTTTTCTTGCTGGGCCCGAAATCCCTATGCTGCTCGCACATTAAGGGGACGAAAATACCATAACGGCCGTACCCCGGCATCGACCGGTGTCCGCGAGACCCAAGCACAACTGAGGTAGCCCATTGAGACCACGCGTTCAATAAGCGGAAGGTTGCCATCAGCCGGTGAGTTAAGCGGACAGTCGGCCGGTCGCTTTGACGACAACGGCGGCGAAAGGTGCTGGTCAAGAGGCGTGGTAGTAATCTGGTGGGGAAACAGAGCTTGGGTGCTGCTCCCGTCTTGCTTCAGGTCGTTCGGCGGCGTGTCAGACTCGATCAGGCCTTTGCAGTTTCACGGGCGCACTCGACGCAATAGGGCGTGAACGGCAACGCTGCGAGTCTAGGCTCACCTATATCTCCGCCGCAAAGCACGCATCGCCCGAAGTCTCCCTTTTCTATGCGATCGAGGGCAGACAGGATCGCCTTCAGTTCTTCGCGACCGCTCCGCTCCAACCCTATAAGGACCTCGTCATTCTCCGTTTCGATCGCCCGGTCGCTACTGTCATCATCCAGTTCTTGGCCAAGGTCGCTGTCGATCATGGCGAGGCGCTTCTCAAGCCCACGACGGCGATCTTCCAGTTCAGTTTTGATCTCTACGATGTTCATTAGTTTACCTCGTTTCGCTCTCTTCTAAAATAGGCAACGATCGGGTTTTAATCATTGAGCTGGATCAAGGAGGCCTTGGACGACGGCGTCTCACCGAATTTTACAGTTGGATTGCAGTCGCACGTCAATCGGAGCGCTGGAGCTGCAGCAGCCCGCTAGGTTATCCGGGGCAGGGTTAAGGCCTACACTGCGAAGACACAGACGACACACCTCCCTCGCCAGTCAGCGAACAACGGGCGGGCTCTCGATATCGTCCTGTCTTCTTGATGCCGATCAAATCGCGCCTCTCGACTTGTTGATAGAGTATTACGGGGTCGCCGCCGGGCGTGCCAGATATCTGAAAGGTTTGCTGTCGATGCTTGAATATACAGTCAACGCCCGCCGGGTCGATGCGCGCGGCAGCCTTGCATCCACGAAGCAGGCTGAAATACGGCTTGACACAAGCCTTGTCGGTTGTGGCGACGCATTCAATCCGGCGGAACTGCTACTGGCGGCGGTGGCGGCCTGCATGATCAAGGGCATCGAACGCGTTGCACCGATGCTCGACTTCGAATTTCACGGCGTCGACGTCACCCTTCATGCCGTCCGGCAGGACGCGCCGCCGAAGATCATCTCGATCGATTACGAATTGGCCATCGACACGATTGAAAGCGATCAGCGACTGGAACTCCTGCACAAGAATGTCCGCAAGTACGGTACAATTTCCAATACGATAGCGGCTGCGGTGCCCCTTGAGGGCGTTATCAGGAGAAAGGCATGAGCCGTCTGCATCCGGAAAATCACCTCGTTTCGCGCATCGGCTGGCTGCGTGCCGCCGTCCTTGGTGCCAACGACGGCATCGTCTCGACGGCAAGCCTTATCGTCGGCGTGGCGACGGCCTCGGCGGCAAGCTCCGAAATCCTGGTTGCGGGCGTGGCCGGGTTGGTCGCAGGTGCCATGTCGATGGCGGCCGGCGAATATGTCTCAGTGAGTTCGCAGGCTGACACCGAAAAAGGCGGACCTCGACCGCGAACGTGTGGAACTGGCAACCCAGCCCGAGTTCGAGCGTGAAGAACTCGCCCAGATTTACGTCAGGCGCGGCGTGGACGTTGTTCTGGCACGACAGGTTGCCGATCAAATGATGGCCAGGGATGCACTTGCCGCCCATGCCCAGGATGAACTCGGCATATCCGAGATCACCTCCGCAAAGCCAATCCAGGCCGCACTCACCTCGGCTGCGACCTTTGCGGTCGGAGCGGCGATGCCCCTTGCTATGGTCATGGTCTCGCCCGCCTCCATGCTGGTCGCTACCGTATCGGTTGCCTCCCTTGCGTTTCTCGCCCTTCTGGGTGCCATAGGCGCAAAAGCCGGCGGCGCAAATGTCGTCCGGGCGACCTTGAGGGTGACGTTCTGGGGCGCGTTTGCGATGGCGCTGACGGCAGGTATCGGCGCGGTCGTCGGGAAGGCCATCTGAACGGTCAACGCTTCCGTCGGACGCGCGGCGAGATTTTGTAATCTACGATCGGATTGGTTCGACAAGTGGGTCGCACGCGATCATTCCCGCGCAAAAAATAGCGCGGGAATGTTAGATCGTAGCTCCGGCATTTGGGATAGGCACACGATCTCAGTCTCTACGTTTCCGGCCTGTGATCATGGCGCGGACGAGGTTCTCGCGGTGTTCGATGCTGGCGAGCAGGACCCCGAGAATGTGAAGCACGATCAGGCCGAGAGTCGAATAGACCAATGTCCTGTGGGTATCCTCCACCCATTCGACGCCCCAGTACGCATCGGTCGTCATCATGGCGCCGGTGGTGACGATGCCCGCGATCATCAAGAGAAGCGCGATCACCATTAAGCCGCCTGCCGGGTTGTGCCCGATATATCGTTTTGCACGCAAGCGGGCGGTATCGGCAAGGAAACCGAGAACGGTGACAGGGTTGCGAACGAAGTTGACGAAGCGGGCATGCTCCGACCCGAAGAGACCCCACACAACGCGGATGGCTACCAGCACCCCGATCATGTAGCCCGACAGGATATGCGCCGACCTCCATTCGTCGCCCGTGAAGAACGAGAAGGCGAAAAACCCCACCAGCGCCCAGTGGAACAGCCTGACCACGGGGTCCCAGACCCTGATCCGTTCCGGTCGCTCCTCGCGACCGGTCAGGGAGCCCAGCATTTCGTGCTCGGCGCTACGCATCAATCGTCACCATCGACGCCGACCTGAGCGCCGGTTTCCGGATTGAAGAGAGCTTCGACCTTCTGGCCGTCCTTGATCCCGTAGACTTCATAGCAGCCGTCTTCGACCTTGATCTGGCGAACTTCGAAGCCCATCTCCATCGCCTTCGCCTTCAGGGCATCCTCGGTCATCCACTTGTCCTGTGGAGCGGTTCCACATTTGCCAACGTCTTCTGCGTGGGCAACGCCGGCGAGAACGGAAGCGGCGAACAGGGAAGCAATCAAGATATTTTTCATCGTCATTATCCTTCGTTGACCCGGCCGAGCACCGTTGCTGCGAACCGTTAACTGCAAACTAAGCGAAGGCAGCTGAGCGATACCTGACGCAGAATGTCAGCGAAACTTCAGCGTCGGGGTGGTAGGAATGGGGGATGATACCGGGAGCAATAATCAAGAAAAGAGGGAGCGTGAGAGCGTCGCTAGGAGTTGCGCTTCTCCTCGGGTTGGCGCTTGGCCATGTCTCCGTATCGCGTGCCGGCGATGAACATGACGACACCGTCTCGCCTGATGATGTCCGTGAACATATTCGCGAGCGCGTTCAGAAGGGCGAAATAAAATCGCTGGCTGAATTGCGGCGCATCGTGACGGGGCAGGTGGACGGTCAGATCGTCTCGACGTCGGTTGATCAGGAGCACGGTATCACCGTCTACGAATTTCGTGTGCTGCGGCCTGACAACCGAATGGTTGAGGTCGAAGTCGACGCCGCATCGGGTGTGGTGGTGGAAATCGAGAACGACGAATGAGAGTGATGCTTGTTGAAGATGATCCCTTGATCGCCCGCGATGTCATCACGCATCTCGAGCGGGCCGGGTTCGTCGTTGTCCATGAAAAAGACGGAGAATCAGGCTGGTTTACAGGAGATGCCGAGGAATTTGCGGCGATCGTGCTCGATCTCGGTCTGCCCAAAATGGATGGGTTATCCGTTCTGAAGCGCTGGCGGGCTGAAGGCCGGGTGACGCCCGTGTTGATCCTGACGGCGCGTGGCAACTGGCAGGAGAGGGTGGAGGGCATTGATGCTGGTGCCGATGACTACCTTGCAAAACCCTTCCAAATGGCGGAACTGCTGGCCCGCCTTCGCGCCATCATCCGCCGCAGTGCGGGCCAGGCGAGTTCCACCGTGATGTTCGGCGATATCACCCTAGATACGCGGACAAAGACCGTCACACGCCTGGGCCTGCCGATCGATCTCACGCCGCTTGAATACCGTTGTCTGGTGTTTCTGGCAAACAACAGCGAGCGCAATGTCTCTCAGATCGAATTGACGGAACAGCTCTACGCGCAGGACTTCGAGCGCGATAGCAATTCTGTCGAGGTGCTCGTTGGACGTCTGCGTCGCAAACTCGGCCGTGATGTGATCGCCACCCGGCGCGGCTATGGATACCGCATAAACGGAAGTGCCGCATGAGGAGCTCGATCCGCGGTCGCTTCCTGGTGGTGTCCATGATGAGCGTTATCCTCGCGCTCATCATGGCCAGCCTCGTGCTGATCAACCTGTTTACCCGCAATCTCGAGCGCCGCATCGATGAGGAGCTGACCGGCCATATCAACAATATTGCTGGAACATTACGCTTTGCAGCAAATGGCGGAATTGAGCTGCCGGATAGGCCTGTCGATCGTCGCTTTCATGAACCTTATGGCGGTCTTTACTGGCAGGTGGAGGACGATCTTCGCAACAGGCAGCTACGCTCTGCCTCGCTATGGGATACGTCACTTCCTTTGCCTAACGACGATCATGAGACGGGTTCCATCCATCGCTATCATCTCGCAGGGCCGGAAGGCTCAGACCTTATCGTGCAGGAGCGCAAGATCGTATTTGCTGCTCCCGACGGAAAACGGGCTATTCGCGTCGCCGCGGCCATTGATGCGTCCGTTGTGTTAAAGGCGAGCCGGACCTTCATGTTCGATATCATACCTTACATGGCGGCGCTTGCGGTGTTCCTGATCGCAGCCTCGCTGGCTCAGTTGACCTATGGTCTGCGTCCGATTTCATCGGTGAGTGACGGGCTCGACCGCATCCGCGCGCGCAAGGCTGAGCGCCTCGGCGGCGCTTTCCCAAGTGAACTCCAGACCGTTGTCGATGCGGTCAACCGGCTTCTTGAAGCACAGGCAAAACTGATTTCACGAGCGAGAACACGCGCCGCCGATCTGGCGCACGGCCTCAAGTCACCGCTGACCGTCCTGTTCAACGACGCAGAGACCCTACGCGAGCGCGGCGAAGTCGAAATCGCCGACGAACTGGTTCGTCTGGCCGACGTCATGAAATCCCATGTCGAGGGTGAGTTGACGCGCAGCCGGATAGCCGGCAGCGCAGAGTTGCGCTCGTCTGACGCCGATCTCGCCACGTCGCTCAATACGATCGTGCGAACGCTGAGGCGGACGCCACGTGGCGAGCAATTGACCTGGACTATTGACGTTGCGCCTGGGATCTCCATTGAAATGGATCCGAATGACCTGCAGGAGCTCTTGGGCAATATCCTTGACAACGCCGTTAAATGGAGCCGATCTGCCATCCGGATCACCGCACAGCAGCAGGGTCGAAGGCCTGTTTTGGTGATCGAGGATGATGGTCCCGGCACCAGTCCTGGAGGGCTTTCCACGATCATGGAGCGCGGCATACGCCTCGATCTCAAGACGCCTGGGACAGGTATCGGCCTTGCCATCGTCCGCGACATTGCCGATGTATACGACCTCTCGATCTACATCACGAACATCGAAGCTGGCGGTCTACGCGTCAGGATTGGCTTCTGACTGCCCTCGTGAGCCTTTCCATA
Organism: Rhizobium sp. Root1334; assembly: GCF_001426665.1. Classification (GTDB taxonomy): domain Bacteria; phylum Pseudomonadota; class Alphaproteobacteria; order Rhizobiales; family Rhizobiaceae; genus Pararhizobium. The sequence goes on from NZ_LMEY01000020.1 coordinate 6,560, forward strand.
ACTTATGGAGAATTGGAAAGCTCCAAGTCATCAGGAAACCAGTTGGGGCGAGCAAAGCCTTGATGGTCTACGGTTCGGGCCAATCAAGGCAGGGTGGGTCTGCTTTGTGAGCGCCATCGTTGGCCATAAACCGCGTCAGTCATGACATGCCCGTGGAATATTCACTGTGTGTCCTTTGTTTCCAATTTCTCGTCGTGCTGCTGTTGCTCAAAGAGAGACCATGCAGAGATGAAGAGTGCGGCAATAAGCGGACCGATCACAAAACCACTAATGCCGAACAGCGAAATGCCGCCGAGCGTCGAGATCAGCACCACATAGTCAGGCAGTCGCGTCCCTTTGCCGACCAGCGGCGGACGCAACAGATTGTCGATGAGTCCTATGACCAGCATGCCGATGAAGGCCAGGATCAGTCCCTTCAGCCACGCACCCATGATAAACAGCCAGATTGCTACCGGAAGCCACACGAGCACCGCGCCAACGACGGGCAGCATAGAAAGGAACGTCATGATGACGCCCCACAACGGGGCGGCTTCTATTCCAAGAGCCCAGAACGCAATGCCGCCAATCGTGCCCTGGATCACAGCGATGATGATGTTGCCCCTGACAGTGGCGCGAACGACAGCCGCGAATTTGTCCACGAATTGCCGCGTGTAGGCATCGCTCAGCGGTATCGTATGTCGGATCGTCCGGCCAAGTGCGGCGCCGTCCCTGAACAGGAAGAAGAGGAGATAGAGCATAATGCCCAGGCTAATGAAGAACTGCAGCGTATTTTGCCCAAAACTTAGTACGCCGCCGGCGACCGACTGGCCGGCTCGCATGACGCCAGATGCAGCTTTCGCGAGCAGTTCCGTAAAGCCGCCCAGCTTCAGTGAGTTCAGCCAGTTGTCAATGAATGTCGGCAGCGCGTCCTCGAATCGGGCCAAATGGTCGTTAAGGTCGATTTCGTTGCTGCTGATCCGCTGGTAGAGGCTGGTTCCTTCCTGAATGAGAGACCCGAGGATGATCATTGCCGGTATGATGACGAGGCAGATGCATAACAAGACGGTTAGCAAGGCGGCGATATTTCTGCGACCCGGCAGCAAGCGCTCCAGCTGCTTATGAACCGGAAAGAAGATGATCGCAAGAATGACCGCCCAAAGGATAGCGTTGTAATAGGGCAGGAGAAGCCAGATGAACGCGATCGTCACCAGTGCCAAAAGGACGTAAAAGCTCGTTCGCTGAATAGACATGACTTCCTTGTTGGCTGGGCTGTTCTCGTCCCTTCCTGCAGGACCACGCCCAAGGTTGCTTAATTCGACAATAGGCGCGTCGTGACGCAAGGCCAACTGGAACCGTTACGCTGAGCCAGCTTCTTTGCACCAGTCTTAGGGAGTATCTAATTGAAGTAAGGTGCTGCGGCCGCCGTCACTGTGTCGCGCGCAGGCGCAAACTCACCTTGGAGCTGCGAGATCATTTAGGCGGACAAACATAAGGCACTCACAAAAAGGGTCAAAGTTCCATAAATATGCTTATGTGATACACGTATTACGCTCATCGCTGAATATTACGCTAAAAAGTAGCAACGAGAATTCCCAAGCTATCTGGGACAGAACTTGTAAAACAACCACCGCTGGATTCGAGCTTACGCGCCATCGTAGCGGCCGATCATACGACGCAACTGCGTGTTCTGCTCAAGC
>NZ_LMEY01000021.1 GCF_001426665.1 Rhizobium sp. Root1334
CCGCACGGCTTGCATTCGACGGTAATCACCGTTCCCTTGAAATCTCTGAGCGTCAGCAGGCCGGCCATATCTCTATTTTCTCATCCACGAAATTTTTCGTCACATTCCGCATCGGATTGAATCTGCTTGATGAATCGATTGCGCAACAGCCGCGTTGTGATGATCACTGCAGTCCACCCGATTCTTGCCCGTTGACTCATCACCGCTTAAGGAACAAAAACAGAACATATCAGCCTTTTCTGGGCTACGCAAATGCACTCTTGACGTTGGAAACCGATGCCAATCACTGCCGCCAACCCCGTCATTTCCGAGCTTCAAGACCGCATCCGGCGGCTTGAAGGCGGAGCTGCGCGCAAGGGCGAGGTGCTGTCGTTCGGGATTGCCGAGATCGACGCAAGGCTGCCCGGTGGTGGGTTGGCCTGCGGCGCCTTGCACGAAGTGGCCGGTGGCGGCGCTGATGCGGTGCATGGCGCCGCCGCCGCGCTGTTTGTCGCAGGGATTGTCGCGCGCACAAAGGGCGACATCCTTTGGTGCCTGACACGGCCGGATCTGTTTGCGCCGGCATTGGCGCAGGCGGGGCTCCATCATGATCGGGTGATCTATGTCGAGGCCGACCGGGAAGAGGACGTGCTCACCAATTTCGAAGAAGGCCTGCGTTTTGGCGGGCTTGGCGCCGTCGTTGCCGAGCTCGTACGCCTGCCGATGACCGCCTCGCGGCGCCTGCAACTGGCGGCCGAGGCTTCGGGAACGATCGGCATTGCGCTTCGACGATGGCGGCGCCCGACGGAGGCAGCAGACATCGGGCAGCCGACGGCCGCCACGACGCGATGGCGCATCAGCGTCCTGCCTTCCGAGCCGCTTCCCGTGCCGGGCATCGGCCGGGCACGGTGGCTGGCGGAATTGATCAGAGCAAGAGCGGGAGAAGCCGCGGAATTTGAAATAGGTGCCTGCGATGCCACGGGTCGTATCAGTCTTTCCCGTCGCGGCAATCGACGCCGCAGCATTCAAGGCGGGTGTGCGGATCGGCATGCCCGCCGCCAAAGCCCAGGCGATGATATCCGGCCTGCATCTGGTCAATGCCGACCCGAACGGTGACGCCGCGGCGATCGAGCGCCTGGCGCTGTGGATGCTTCGCCAATATACGCCGGTGGTGGCGATCGACAGTCCGGACGGCATCGTCATGGATACCGAGGGTGCCGACCATCTGCGCGGCGGCGAGTTGCCGATGCTGACTGGTCTTGTCAACGCTCTGCGAGGACATGGTCTTCAGGCCCGCGGCGCCATCGCCGATACCTGGGGCAGCGCCCACGCCATTGCCCGTGCCACGCGGCGCGAGGTGATCATCGTCCCAGTCGGTGAGACGGCCAAGGCTGTCGTCAACCTGCCGATTTCCAGCCTTCGCCTGCCGCCCGACATCGTCAGCGGCCTGGCCGTGCTCGGATTCCGGACCGTGGGCGAACTGTCGGCAACGCCGCGGGCGCCTTTGGCTTTGCGTTTTGGGCCGGGGGTCGGCCGCAGGCTTGATCAGATGTTCGGGCGCGTCGTCGAACCGATCGATCCCATTCGCACAGCGGACCTGATCGAAGTGATCAGATCCTTTTCCGAGCCGATCGGGGCGGCCGAAACCATCGCCAAATACATCGGCAAGCTGGTGGTCGAACTCTGCGCCGCGTTGGAGACGCACGGGCAGGGCGTTCGCCGCGCCGATCTGATCATCTATCGCGTCGACAACACATTGCAGTCCCTGCGCGCCGGCACGGCAAAGCCGGTGCGCGATATTCCCCGTCTGACAAAGCTTCTCTGTTCCAGCATCGAAAACATCGATCCCGGTTTCGGCATCGAGAAACTGTCTCTTGCCGCGACGATGATCGAACCGTTCGAGGAGAAGCAGTCCATCTCCTCGCTGGTCGAAGAAACCATCGTCGACGTCACACCGCTGCTCGACAGTTTTGGAAACCGTGGCCAACGCATGTACCGGCTGGCGCCGGTCGAAAGCGACGTTCCCGAGCGCAATGTCGGGCGCGTCTCCCCCGTTTCCGAAAAACTCGGTCAGGCCTGGCCGACCCGCTGGCCCCGGCCGAGCCGGATGCTGGCGCACCCGGAACGGATCGAGGTCATTGCACTCACACCCGATCATCCGCCGGCATCCATGACCTGGCGGGGAAAACGCCGGCGCATCAAGCGTGGCGACGGGCCGGAACGGGTATTCGGCGAGTGGTGGGTCCGTTCCTCCGAGATGGAGGCGGTCAGGGATTATTATTCCGTCGAGGACGAGGACGGCAATCGCTTCTGGGTCTATCGCTCCGGCGACGGTGTGGACCCCGCAACCGGAACGGCCAAGTGGTTTTTGCACGGGATCTATGGCTGATGCGCTACGCTGAACTCCAGGTCACCAGTCATTTTTCCTTCCTGCGTGGTGCATCCGGCTGCGATGAGCTGTTCGCCACGGCCCAGGCACTCGGCATTGAAGCGCTCGGCATCGTCGATCGCAACAGCCTTGCCGGCATCGTGCGCGCCTGGGAAGCGGCGAAAGAAACCGGTGTGCGGCTGGTCGTTGGCTGCAGGCTCGATCTGACCGACGGCATGTCGATGCTGGTCTATCCGACGGACCGGGCGGCCTATTCGAGGCTATGCCGCCTGCTGTCGCTCGGCAAGGAGCGGGGCGGCAAGGGTAACTGCATCCTCGATCTGACGGATGTGGGCCTTTACGCAGAGGGACTGCTCGCTGTCTTGATCCCCAATGAGGCCGATGATGCATGTGCCGTGCAGCTGCGCAAGGTTAGGGAGATCTTTGGCGACCGCGCCTATATGGCACTGACGCTGCGCCGGCGGCCGAACGACCAATTGCGCCTGCATGAGCTCAACAGTCTGGCGATCCGGCACAAGGTTCGGCCTGTTGTCACCAATGACGTGCTGTTTCACGAGCCGGGCAGGCGGCAATTACAAGATGTCGTCACCTGCATTCGCCATCGTACCACCATCGACCGGGCCGGCTTCCTGCGCGAACGGCATGCCGATCGTTTTCTCAAGCCGCCGGAGGAAATGCACCGGCTGTTCAGCCGCTATCCAGAAGCTCTCGCCCGCACCCGCGAGATTGTCGACCGCTGTCGTTTCGACATGAACGAGCTCACCTACCAATATCCGGAGGAAGCAATCATCCCCGGGCTGACGGCGCAGCAGACGTTGGAAAAAGTCACCTGGGAGGGCGTTCGCGACCGCTACCCCGAGGGGGTGCCTGACGACGTGGTGAAGACCCTCAATCACGAACTCGACCTGATCCGCAAGCTCGACTACGCGCCGTATTTCCTGACGGTTTACAGCATCGTCCGCTTTGCGCGATCTCAGGATATTCTTTGCCAGGGTCGCGGAAGTGCCGCCAATTCCGCCGTCTGTTACGTGCTGGGGATCACGGCGATCGATCCGGCCGCAAACGATCTGCTGTTCGAGCGCTTTATCTCAGCCGAGCGCAACGAGCCACCCGACATCGACGTCGATTTCGAACATGCCAGGCGCGAAGAGGTGATCCAGTGGATCTACAAGACCTATGGCCGCCAAAAGGCTGCGCTTTGCGCCACCGTCACCCGCTACCGTTCCAAGGGTGCGCTTCGCGATGTCGGAAAGGTGCTCGGCCTGCCCGAAGACATGATCACGGCGCTGTCTTCAGGCGTCTGGGGTTGGAGCAAGGAGGGCGTCGGTGAAAAGCAGGTCAACGAGCTGAACATGAACATGTCCGACCGCCGCCTGCGGCTGACATTGGAGCTGGCGCAGCAACTAATGGGCGCGCCGCGTCACCTGGGCCAGCATCCCGGCGGCTTCGTCCTGACCAATGACCGGCTCGACGAACTGGTGCCAATCGAGCAGGCCCGGATGGAGGATCGCCAGACCATTGAATGGGACAAGGACGATATCGAGGCGCTCAAGTTCATGAAGGTGGACGTGCTGGCCTTAGGCATGTTGACCTGCATGGCCAAGGGCTTTGCATTGCTGGAAGAGCACAAGGGAGTGAAGCTTGATCTCGCCACTATCGAGCAGGAGGACCCGGCCACTTATGCGATGATCCGCAAGGCCGACACGCTCGGCACCTTCCAGATCGAATCGCGCGCGCAGATGTCGATGCTGCCGCGGCTGAAACCCCAGACCTATTACGACCTGGTCATTCAGGTGGCCATCGTTCGTCCCGGTCCGATCCAGGGCGACATGGTGCATCCTTACCTGAGAAGGCGCGAAGGCAAGGAGGCGGTCGTCTATCCCAAGCCGGAACTGGAGGCTGTTCTCGGCAAGACGCTGGGCGTGCCGTTATTTCAGGAGAGCGCGATGAAGGTGGCGATCGTCTGTGCCGGCTTTACGGCCGGCGAGGCCGATGCGCTAAGGCGTTCAATGGCGACATTCAAGTTCACCGGCGGGGTCAGCAAGTTCAAGGACAAGCTTGTCCAGGGAATGGTGAAGAACGGCTACACCGAGGATTTCGCCGAAAAGACCTTCTCGCAGCTCGAGGGCTTTGGCTCCTACGGCTTTCCGGAAAGCCATGCCGCCTCCTTTGCCCTCATCGCCTACGCCTCCTCCTATGTGAAATGCCATTATCCGGATGTGTTCTGTGCCGCCCTCATCGACGCGCAACCGATGGGATTCTACGCGCCGGCGCAGATCGTCACCGATGCCCGAGCCCACGGGGTTGCGATCCGGCCGGTCTGCATCAATCGTTCGCGGTGGGACTGCACGCTCGAAGAGATCGATGGGACCGACCGCCATGCCGTGCGTCTCGGGATGCGCCTGGTCAGGGGGCTGCCTGAACAGGATGCGGCAAAAATCGCGGTGGCGCGGGGCGACGAACCCTTCGTTTCCATCGACGATATGTGGCGGCGCGCCGGTGTGTCATCGGCCTCCCTGGTCAAGCTGGCCGAAGCCGATGCGTTTCGACCGGCTCTCAAACTTGAAAGACGCGATGCGCTGTGGGCGATCAAAGCCTTGCGTGACGAACCCCTTCCGCTGTTTGCCGCGGCTGCCGATCGCGAGCGGGCGGTGATCGCCGAGCAGCAGGAACCGGATGTGGCGCTTCGGCAGATGACGGAGGGTGCCAATGTCGTCGAGGATTACGGGCATACGGGAGTCACTCTGCGAGCCCATCCCGTCAGCTTCCTGCGCGAGGATCTCGCCCGCCGAAACATCGTCACCTGCGCCGAGGCAACCTCTGCCCGCGACGGTCGCTGGCTGATGACGGCGGGTCTTGTTCTTGTCCGCCAGAAGCCGGGAAGCGCCAAGGGCGTCATGTTCATGACCATCGAGGATGAGACAGGCGTTGCCAATATCGTCGTATGGCCGAGCCTCTTTGAAAAGCAGCGTCGCATCGTGCTCGGATCCTCAATGATGGCGATAAACGGCAAGATTCAGCGGGAAGGCGGCGTTGTGCATCTGGTGGCGCAACGGATGTTCGATCTGACCAGCGATCTGTCGAGCCTAGGCGAGCGGGACAGTTTCAGGCTGCCGACGGGGCGAGGGGATGAGTTCGCGCATGGATCACCGGGCAGTCCGGACAGTCGCGAGCGGGGGCCAGTGGGTGTGAAACCGCGGGATATGTTCGTGCCCGATTTGCACATCGATACGCTGAAAGTGAAAAGCCGGAATTTTCAGTAAATCTGCAAACGTAGAGTGCAGTTAGCCTGCCAGTTTATAGGCAGGCTAATCGACTCGTCAACGGTCAGAGTACGCTGACGTTCTCGGCCTTGGACTTTCCGGTCTTGCGATCCTGCCCAACCTCGAAGCTGACTTTGTCACCTTCTCTCAGCGACCCGCCTTGCTGCAAAGCAGACACGTGCACGAAGACATCCGTTCCGCCAGTCTCCGGTGTGATGAAACCAAATCCCTTGTCATCATTGAAAAATTTAACAGTACCGGTCGGCATGACAGTTCCTCTTCAATTCCCGCGGCCATTTGACTCTGCGATAGGCTTTTTATAGCGCGATTGCTTGATCAACAACGGCCAACAGGGCGATAGTGGCATCGAAGCTTATTTTAGAGGGGATGGCTATTTGGCTGTTCATTCTCAATCCGAGCGAGATTTCGAGGCCTCTGGCGGGCCAGAAGGTGATTGTCTGCGATTATCCGGACGGGCGGGTCGAGATTATGCATGAGACCTTCACCCTACCTTACAGGACCTTTGACACCTTGGGCTCGGTGTAATGCCCCGAGGTGGTCGACAACAAGCGGTCGGACGACATGCTGTCGGTCGTTGCCGAGATGCAGGCCGAAAGAGAACAGCAACGCATTATCACGCGCCCCAGCTCCGCCCTAGCAACAGGGATCAGCCGGCCGGATCGGGGGCTGACCGGCAGAGCAAGCCGGACGCCAATGTCGCATCTAACTGGCCAGAACCGTCGCAGCCCTATTCGGCTTTGACAGCTCATAACGTTCATTTTAATGATTTACGCTAAAAGATAGCAGTGCGAATTTTCAATTTATCTGGGACAGAACTTGTAAAACAACCACCGCTGGATTCGAGCTTACGCGCCATCGTAGCGGCCGATCATACGACGCAACTGCGTGTTCTGCTCAAG
>NZ_LMEY01000022.1 GCF_001426665.1 Rhizobium sp. Root1334
GCGGCGATGCGAATGAGCGCCTCGTCGACGATGGGTGATCCGCTCTTTGGCGTGGCCTTGATCAGCTTTCTGCGCCCATGTGCCCAACAGAAAGCCAGGGAGGTGCGGACGAATTCTTGGACTAACAGGATGTATTCGTACGAAGACCGCATGAGAGCCGTGCAGCTCTACATCAAGCTTGGTAGACGCGTGAAGGCCACGATCCGTCAGTTGGGCTATCCGACGAAGAATGCTCTCAAGCAATGGTGCCGCGAGTACGAACGCGGTCCCGGCTTGTCGGCAGGTTATGTTCGCACCAAACAACGGTATTCGGATGAGCAGAAGCGGATTGCCGTCGAGCACTATCTGAGCCACGGTCGTTGCATGGCATGGACCATCAAGGCGCTTGGCTACCCTTGCCGTGGAAAGCTCTCGGCTTGGATCGACGAATATGAACCCGATGGCAGGCGACGAGTTCTCAGCAGCAACGCAACCGCTATTCCGAGATCGGAGCAACAGAAGCGAACGGCCGTGATCGATTTGTGCTCTCGGCGTGAGAGTGCCCGCTCGGTGGCTCAGAAGGTAGGCGTGAGCCGGCAGACGTTGTACGACTGGAAGAACCAGAAACTTGGTCGTGAGGTCCCTGCATCCATGACACGCCGTCGCGAATTACCACCGACAGCCAGCCGAGACGAACTCGAGCGTGAACTCGAGGCGCTACGTAGAGATGTGCAGCGCCTTCAACTCGAACACGACCTGCTGAAGAAGGCTAACGAACTCATAAAAAAAGATCTGGGCATCGACCTGCGGCTCCTGGCAAACCGGGAAAAGACCCTGCTGGTTGATGCCCTGAGACAGATCTATGCGTTACCAGAACTCCTCACGCGGCTTGAGTTCGCCCGCAGCTCCTATTTTTATCATCGGTCTCTGCTTTGCCTTGATGACCAATACGCCGAGCTTCGCCAAACCATTGTGTCTCTCTTCGAAGCCAATCGTAACTGTTACGGCTACAGACGCATTCATGCGGCCCTGACCAGGAGAGGAGAGCAGGTTTCCGAAAAAGTCGTACGCCGGCTGATGAAGCAGGAGCAGCTCGTCGTCGCCACCGTGAAGCGGCGTCGGTACACGTCCTACCAAGGGGCACTAGACGCTGCACCAGAAAATTTGGTCAATCGTGATTTCCACGCTGCAAGGCCAAACGAGAAGTGGCTTACCGATATCACGGAGTTCCAGTTGCCGGCGGGGAAAGTGTATCTGTCGCCTATTATCGATTGCTTCGACGGGCTTGTTGTCAGTTGGTCCGTGAGCACACGTCCAGACGCAGAACTCGTGAACACAATGCTCGATGCCGCAATCGAAACGATCAGCGTTTCCGAGCGTCCAGTTGTGCACTCTGATCGCGGTGCCCATTATCACTGGCCTGGCTGGCTGTCGCGCATGCACAATGCGCAGCTGGCCCGCTCCATGTCACGCAAAGGGTGCTCACCGGATAACTCAGCCTGCGAGGGCTTCTTTGGACGGCTAAAAAACGAGATGTACTACCATCGCGACTGGATCAATACGACGCTTGACGACGGAATACCGCCGGAACCTCGGAATTGCAGCGTAAGCAGTCCAAGAATTCGTCCGCACCTCCATAGCGCCGTTTGAATCTTCCCCAGGTGCTGCGGCCGCTGGTCTTCCGGGGCGCGCCCCGGAAGACCAGCGGCGCGTCATCGTCAATACTCCTTCCGATGGTCGGAAGGGGGATATTGGTGATCAGGCTGAGGGAGACGATCATGATCTTGGATCTGCATCAGCAGGGCCTGACAGTGTCAGCTATTTCCAGAGAAACCGGCATCGATCGCAAGACGGTGCGCAAGTACATAGAGCGGGGCCTCGAAGCCCGGCTTATGGACCGAGAAAGCCTCGCGCGCCGGTTATCGATCCGTTTGCTTCATACCTGCGGGAGCGGGTGAAGACCTATCCCGGCCTCACTGGCAGTCGGTTGCTCCGAGACCTCCGGGATCGAGGTTATGCCGGCGGTTACACCGCCGTCACGGACTTTCTTCGTGACGTGCGACCTCCGGCAAATCCAGGCTTCGAAGTTCGCTTCGAGACGCCGCCAGGCGAACAGGCCCAAGTCGATTTCGCGCAGTTCCATGTCGTTTTCACCGACGAGCCAATGACGCCAAGGATCGTCTGGTTGTTCTCGATGGTGTTGGGTCACAGCCGTCTCATCTGGGCACGCTTCGTCTTGCATCAGAATCTGCCGACCGTCCTACGTTGCCACATCGCCGCTTTCGAGGCGTTTGGTGGTGCGCCGCGGGAGGTGCTCTACGACCGGATGAAGACTGCCGTTATCGGCGAAGGTCAGACGGAGGGCATCATCTACAACCGTGCTCTCATCGACCTGGCCCGCCATTATGGATTTCATCCTAAGGCGTGCAAGGCCTACCGAGCCAAGACAAAAGGCAAGGTCGAGCGGCCGTTTCGGTATATCCGCGAAGACTTCTTCCTCGCTCGTTCGTTCCGCAATCTCGACGACATGAACGCCCAGCTCCGGCACTGGCTCGACACCGTCGCCAATCCAAGGAAGCACGCGACGACCCAGCGTGTCGTCTCGCCAGCTTTGGAGGAGTGGAAGCGTATGAAGACGCTCGGCGTCGGCATCAGCGGGCTCATTGCGCTCGCCGGTCTGACGATCGGTGGCATTGTTGCCTATATGAGTGAGACGGCCGTCTCAGGCATTCGGCACTGGCAGAAAATACCCTAAGCAAAAAAAGAGCCTCACAAGCGATGCCTGGAGGCTCTTCCGTGCCTGCAGCGTTCGAGGTCCACAGGCAGTAACTTCCTACAACGAAGCATGCGGAATTTCAATCGCCAACCTTCCATCCGGTCGGTTCGACACTGCGCAAATGGCCTGGAGGCACTTTCGGGCGGGGTAATGATCGCCGCTGGCTAGCTCAAGGCTTCGTTTTCCTTCCTTCAGCGTACCCGGCGTGTCTGAAATGCTGTCTCGCTTTTGCCTCCGGATCAGGTTCGTCACGAAAACCTGCCAAATCCGGATTCGCGCTTAGATACTCCTCCCAGCCAAACTCGGCGAAACCGGGAAACCTTCCCTCCGCGAGCCCGAACAGTTGGAAATGTTGTAAGCCAGATGAAAACGCAGACTGCTCCACAGCCTGAGCCACATCCGGGTAGATTGCTAAATAAGTCTCTTCCTCGAATAATGAGAAGCTTACCAATTCATGGCCCGCTTCTTCAGTTTTATCGGCGGTCTTCGTTGGGAGAGACAAGAGTATTTTTTGCAGAAACAATTTAATCTCCAGCTAATATATGCAATATTCCCTGCAATGGGTAATGGCGGAATGATAATTTTCGCTTATCAATATTGTCATGAGTTGTATTGTGCATCGCAGCATAGTCAAAAAACGAGGTTTGAAAAGCCCCGCTCGGTGATTTGTGACTCATCGAGATCTAAACCGGGAAGCTGGCCGGTTTGTGCAAGTGGCTTGATCGCTCTTGACGCCGCGAATGGCCCCATCCCGCCGCGCCGCCGCGTCTTGATCGGGCTGGATGTTTTTGCATCGCACGTTGGGTGTCGGAGAATACGATCACGCTTGTTCTGTGAGCGTCAGTCGATAACCTCGGCCTGGCCGTCAACCTCCACCCAGGTCAGCGCCAATTCGCAGCTCGAACAGCGGCGTAACGTTCTCGCTTGACAACTTGTTCTAATACTACAGTTGCGTTTACATTGAAATCGTGATTCACTTCCGGTGTTTGATGGGAGGGGCTTCGATGTCGGTTGCGGGTTGGTCTGGATCAGTTGTGGCC
>NZ_LMEY01000023.1 GCF_001426665.1 Rhizobium sp. Root1334
GGTTTCGTCAACCGCTTCATCTACCTGACGGTGCCGCATCTCGCCCGCTCGATCACGGTTGTCATCCTGATCCAGACGATCTTCCTTCTGGGCGTCTATGCCGAAATCCTCGTCACCACTAATGGCGGCCCGGGCTACGCATCGACCAACCTGCCGTTCCTGATCTACCGCACGGCCCTTCTTGGCTACGATGTCGGCGGCGCTTCGGCAGGCGGCATCATCGCCGTCATCCTCGCCAATATCGTCGCMTTCTTCCTGATGCGCGCCGTTGGCAAGAACCTCGACAAGTAAGGGAGGCAAGACCATGGCCCGTGCCGTTTCGACCAGAAGAACCGTCGTCTTCACCATCGCCGCCTGGATCATCGCGCTGGTGATCTTCTTCCCGATCCTTTACACGATCATCACCTCGTTCAAATCCGAAACGGAGGCGATTCAAGGCTTTAACCTCATTCCTTCGGGCACGGTGGAAAGCTATCAGGCCGTTCAGGCGCAGAGCAACTACTTCAAGTTCTTCCTGAACTCGGTGATCATCTCGGTGGGCTCGACGCTGATCGCGCTGTTGATCTCTGTGCCGGCCGCCTGGTCGATGGCGTTTTCGCCGACCAATCGGACCAAGGAYATYCTGATGTGGATGCTGTCCACCAAGATGATGCCGGCCGCAGCCGTGATGGTGCCGATCTACCTTCTGTTCCGCGACTTTGGCCTGCTCGACAGCCGCTTCGGTCTGACGATCATGCTGACAATGATCAACCTGCCGATCGTCGTCTGGATGCTCTACACATACTTTCGCGAAATTCCGGGCGAAATCCTCGAAGCCTCGCGGATGGACGGGGCGTCGCTGTGGGGCGAGATCTGGTACGTGCTGACGCCGATGGCGGTGCCGGGCATTGCCTCGACCATGCTGCTCAACATCATCCTCGCCTGGAANCGGGGCGTCGCTGTGGGGCGAGATCTGGTACGTGCTGACGCCGATGGCGGTGCCGGGCATTGCCTCGACCATGCTGCTCAACATCATCCTCGCCTGGAAYGAAGCGTTCTGGACGATCCGGTTGACCACCACCAATGCAGCCCCATTGACCGCCTTCATCGCCTCGTTCTCCTCACCACAGGGCCTGTTCTGGGCAAAGCTGTCGGCGGCCTCGACGCTGGCGATCGCACCGATCCTAATCATGGGCTGGTTCAGCCAGAAGCAACTTGTCCGCGGCCTGACTTTTGGCGCCGTGAAGTAACGCACAGAAAAGACTTGGGAGGCACGCATGGGCAATATCACTCTGAAAAAGGTCAACAAGAGCTTTGTGAAGTAACGCACAGAAAAGACTTGGGAGGCACGCATGGGCAATATCACTCTGAAAAAGGTCAACAAGAGCTTTGGCGCGACGCAGGTCATTCCAGGCATCGACCTGACGATCAACGAGGGCGAGTTCGTCGTCTTCGTCGGTCCCTCGGGCTGCGGGAAATCAACGCTGCTGCGGCTGATCGCTGGCCTTGAAGATACCACGTCCGGAACGATCGAGATCGATGGGCGTGATGTGACGGGGGCCGCACCGGCCAAGCGGGGGCTTGCCATGGTGTTCCAGTCCTACGCACTCTATCCGCACATGACGGTGCGCAACAATATCGCCTTTCCCTTGAAGATGGCGAAGATGGATCAAGGGGCGATCGACAAGAAGGTGACGGAGGCGGCCNCCGGCGGCCAGCGCCAGCGCGTCGCCATCGGCCGGGCCATCGTGCGCGAGCCCTCGGCCTTCCTGTTCGACGAACCGCTGTCCAATCTCGATGCCGCCCTGCGTGGCACGATGCGGCTGGAGATCAGCGAGCTTCATCATCAGTTGAAGACGACGATGATCTACGTCACCCATGATCAGGTCGAAGCCATGACCATGGCCGACAAGATCGTCGTGTTGAGCGCCGGCAATATCGAGCAGGTCGGTTCGCCGCTTGACCTCTATCACCGGCCCGACAACATCTTCGTTGCCGGCTTCATCGGTTCGCCACGCATGAACTTTGCCACGGGCGAGTTCGCCAAGCCGCACGACGCCCATACGATCGGCGTTCGTCCGGAACATCTCAAGCTCTCGACCGAGACCGGAACATGGCGCGGCACCGTCGGTGTCGCCGAACATCTCGGATCCGATACGTTCCTGCACATCCACGTCGATGGCATCGGCCTCGTCACGGCCCGCGTCGGCGGCGACTTCGCCGTCAAACACGGCGACAAGGTCTTCCTCACGCCAGAAGACGGCCGGGTGCACAAATTCAACGACAAGGGACTGGCAATTCGATGACACGGCTTTTGGGAAAAAACGCGCTGATCACGGGATCGGCGCGTGGTATCGGACGCGCGTTCGCGGAGGCTTATATCCGCGAGGGGGCTACCGTTGCGATTGCCGATATCAATCTTGAACGGGCCAAAGTGACGGCCGGCGAGCTTGGACCTTCGGCCTATGCGGTTGAGATGGACGTGACCAGCCAGGCGTCAATCGATGCAGCGATTGCGGCAGTGGTCGCAAAGGCCGGTGGTATCGACATTCTGGTCAACAACGCGGCCCTGTTCGATCTCGCACCGATCGTCGAGATTACGCGGGACAGTTACGACAGGCTGTTTACGATCAATGTCTCCGGCACGCTGTTCACCATGCAGGCCGCTGCAAAACAGATGGTTGCGCAGGGACGCGGCGGCAAGATCATCAACATGGCCAGCCAGGCGGGGCGCCGGGGTGAAGCTCTTGTGGCCGTTTATTGCGCCACCAAGGCCGCCGTCATCAGCCTCACCCAATCCGCAGGGCTCGATCTGATCAAGCATGGCATCAACGTCAATGCGATCGCGCCCGGTGTCGTCGATGGTGAACATTGGGATGGCGTCGATGCGATGTTCGCCAAATATGAAAACCGCCCATTGGGCGAGAAGAAGAGGCTTGTCGGCGCCGAGGTTCCTTTCGGACGCATGGGCACGGCTGAAGACCTGACGGGGATGGCGGTCTTTCTCGCCTCTGCAGACAGCAACTATGTCGTTTCGCAAACCTACAATGTCGACGGCGGCAACTGGATGAGCTGAGCTAAAGCTCGTCGAAAGGAATGAACATGACGACGAAACTCTCGCTCGCCAACCTGAATGCCATCAAGGCGACAGCCGCGACCCCGGCCTATGACCGATCCTCGTTGAAGGCTGGCATCGTCCACTTTGGTGTCGGCAATTTCCATCGCGCTCATCAGGCAATCTATCTCGACGACTTGTTCAACACCGGCAGCGATCATGACTGGGCGATTGTCGGGGCAGGGGTCTTGCCGTCCGACGAGGCGATGCGGGCAAAGCTCGAAGCGCAGGACTTTCTGACGACGGTGGTCGAGCAGGACAATGACAAGAGTTCGGCCCGCGTCACCGCGCCAATGATCGATTATCTGCGGCCGGGCAACGCGGCAGCGACCATTGCTGCTCTATCGGACCCGGCGATCCGCATCGTGTCGCTGACGATCACCGAAGGCGGCTATTTCATCGACCCGGCATCCGGCGTCTTCAACCCAAGCCATCCGGCTATCGTCGCCGACAGCCAGAACCTTGGCGATCCGAAGACCGTCTTCGGTCTGATCATTGCCGGGTTGAAGGCCCGCAAGGACAAGGGCATCGTGCCGTTCACGGTGATGTCCTGCGATAATATTCCGGGCAATGGTGAAGTGACGCATGCAGCGGTGTCAGGTCTTGCACGTCTGTCCGATCCGGCGCTCGCCGAGTGGATTGAGGTCAATGTTGCCTTCCCGAACGGCATGGTGGATCGTATCACACCGGCGACTGGTCCGCGTGAAGTCGGTATCGTCGCTGACGTCTACGGTATCGACGACAACTGGCCGGTATTTTGCGAAGAGTTCAAGCAATGGGTACTGGAGGATCATTTTCCGGCCGGACGTCCGGCGCTTGAAAAGGTCGGCGTCCAGTTTGTGCTGGATGTTGCGCCCTACGAGCATATGAAGATTCGTATCCTCAACGGCGGCCATGCGGCAATCGCCTATCCGGCAGCGCTGCTCGACATCCACTTCGTCCATGAAGCGATGGAAGACAGGACGGTTTGTGCATTCCTCGCCAAGCTGGAAGAAGACGAGATCATCCCGGTCATTCCGCCTGTGCCGAACACCGATCTCACTGCCTATTTCAAGAAGGTCGAGTCGCGGCTGTTCAATCCGAAAATTGCCGACACGATCCCGCGTCTGGCGCAGGACGGTTCCAACCGTCAGCCGAAATTCATCCTGCCGACGACGGCAGACCGGCTGCGGCGCGGCGAGGATGTCGTCGGCCTTGCCTTGGTCTCGGCGCTCTGGTGCCGGTACTTTGCAGGCACCACCGATAGCGGCAAGCCGATCACGTTCAACGATGCCAGTGCCGACCGGCTGCATGCGGCGGCGGTAAAAGCCAAGGACGATCCACAGGCCTTTCTTGCGCTTTCGGACATCTTCGGCGATGTTGCGCAATCAACGCTGTTCCAGAAGCGGTTCGCGCATGCGTTGCGGACGCTCTGGGACAAGGGCACGCGGGCAACGCTGCAGCTCTATCTCGACGGAAAACTTGGAGAATGACCTCATGACGCTTCAGCCCCCGGGTAACGTCGTGGCCGCATCCTGCGGCCACTCTGGCGGGCAAGCTGTGGTTTGACGGACATGATTACGCATCCGGCAAAACTGGTGATTTTCGATTGCGATGGGGTTCTGGTCGATAGCGAGCCCTTGTCGCTTGACGTGCTGGTTCGTGTCCTTCGCAATGCCGGCGTCGATATGGACGCCGAAGAGGCAACCGAGCGCTTTCTTGGTAAAAGCCTGAAGACCATGTCGGATATTCTGCATGAGGATTACGGTCTTGCAGTCGATGATCATTTTCTGGAGCAGATGCGGCTTGATCTCTACCAGCGGTTTCGTCAGGAACTGCAGCCGGTTGCCGGGATCGCCACGGCGCTTGATCAGCTTGATTTGCCGCGCTGTGTAGCCTCGTCGAGCCAAATGGAACGTATCCGGCTCTCGCTTACCATCACCGGGCTGATCGGCAAGCTCGAGCCCCATCTGTTCAGTTCCAGCATGGTCAAGCACGGTAAGCCGGCGCCGGATCTTTTTCTGCACGCCGCAGCAGAGATGGCGACCCCGCCAGAAAACTGTATCGTCGTTGAAGACAGCCCAGCCGGGATCGAGGCGGCCAAGGCTGCAGGCATGCGGGTTTTTGCCTTCGCCGGCGCTTCTCATGCAAAGTCCGAGCGGCATCTGGAAACATTGCGGCGGCTTTCGCCCGACGTGCTGTTTGACGACATGCGGGAATTGATCCATTTTGTCCGTAAAGAACAAAGGGATGGGAACGCAGGGCTTTGATGGCGGATTTGATCGTTGCTGTCGATGTCGGAACCGGCAGCGCTCGCGCTGGCATTTTCGATCGGCATGGCAAGCAATTGGCCCGCGCGGATTATCCGATCGCCATGAACCGGCCGGAAGAAAATCACGCCGAGCATGATTCAGAAAATATCTGGGCTGCCGTCTGCATCGCCGTGAAGACGGCTCGTGCAAAGTCCGGGGTGACCGCCGAATCGATCGCCGCAATCGGTTTCGATGCGACATGCTCGCTGGTCGTCCGGGACAAGGATGGTGCTCCGTTGTCGGTCAATCGCAAGGGCGAGCCCCGTTGGGACACGATAGTCTGGCTCGATCATCGGGCGCTCAAGCAGGCTGATTTCTGCACGGCCACCGAACATCCGGTGTTGAACCATTCCGGCCGCGTCATGTCTCCGGAAATGGAAATGCCGAAGCTGATGTGGCTGAAGCAGAACCTGCCGCAGCAATGGGAAAAGACGGGCTATTTCTTCGACCTCGCCGATTTCATGTCCTGGCGGGCAACCGGCAATGCCGCCCGGTCGCGTTGCACGCTGACGGCCAAGTGGAATTATCTTTCGCACAAGGACCACGGCTGGCAGGATGAGTTTCTCCAGGAGATCGGGCTCGAGGATTTGCGCGAGCGAGGCGGTTTGCCGGAAAAGACGCTGTCCGTCGGGCAATCGGTCGGACACTTGACGGCGGCCGCTGCGGCGGAACTGGGCCTGCACGAGGGCTGCGCCGTGGCGACGGGGCTGATCGACGCTTATGCCGGCGCGATCGGCGTGCTTGGCGGATTTGCTGGCGAGCCGGACAGGCTGGAACGGCAACTCGCTTTGATCGCCGGCACCTCCAGCTGCATCGTCGCCTTTTCCAAGGACATGAAGCCGGGTTTCGGCATGTGGGGGCCTTATTACGAGGCGGCGTTTCCAGACAGCTGGCTGATCGAGGGCGGGCAATCGGCAACCGGCGCGCTGCTTGATCACGTGGTGCGCAGCCATAGCGCCGGTGGCGAGCCGGACGCGGAGGTTCATGCGCAGATCGTGCTGCGTATTCAGGAATTGCGTGCAGCCTACGGGAGCGAATTTGCAGCGCGCCTGCACGTTCTGCCGGATTTTCACGGTAACCGCTCACCGCTTGCCGATCCGCATGCGCTCGGTGTCATCAGCGGCTTGACGCTCGACAGTTCGTTCGATGCGCTCTGCCGCCTGTATTGGCGGACCTGCGTCGCAATAGCGCTCGGCATTCGCCATATTCTCGAAATGATGAAGGAGGCGGGGTACGATCTCGATACCCTGCACATCACCGGCGGTCACGTCCGCAATGTGCTGCTGATGGAACTCTATTCCGATGTGACCGGTTGCACGGTCGTTGTTCCGGAAACCAATGATGCCGTGCTGCTTGGTACGGCCATGGTTGCGGCGGTTGCTGGCGGTGTTTATCCGGACCTGCGCGCTGCCGGACCGGCCATGTCTCCCGGTGGTCATGCGCAACACCCGAATGCGGATATGCGGGAAACCTACGATCGCGATTACCGCAAGTTCTTGAGCCTCTACAGGCACCGCGCCGAGCTGGAAACGCTGTAGGCAACGGAGTTTTCAGGCTTCAAAAAAAATCGCAACTGGACGGAACCTTTTCTTTGTGCGTCCGTTTCCATGATGTCTGGATAGAGGTTCACATCGCCCCCAATGGGAACCCCAATAATTATATCCAGCAATCAACTCACACGCCCCCTCGGTGAGTTGTCAATATCAGCCAGTGCCATCCCCCGGCGCTGGCTGTTTTTTTGACCTGTTTTCTGAGGTCAGGATTTGCCGCGGGCCGCTCAGCCTTGCGGTATCATGCTTCGGCGATAATTTCGTATTCCCGGGATGGAATGATCAGGCGGTATTCGATGCGATCGGGTGCCGTCAGGTACGTCGCCTTGCCACCGATCGCCACCGGCACGACACGCTCGAGCACCGTGCGCGCAAATGTATGTTCCTCTACTTCCTGCTGGACGACTGACAGCGGCACATGTTCGACCCAGGCCATCTCGATGGCCGCATTATCATCAAACAGGGTCTCGAAACAGTCGATCGTCAGGGAGTTCACGCCCGCAGAGATGGCACCGTAGGATGCCGAATTGACGATCAGTTCGTGCAGCGCAAGGCCAATGTGCAGCGTCGCATTTGGCGACAGATGGGCATTGATGCCGGTGATCGCGATCGGCACTTGGGAATCGGGCCAATAGGCGCTGACCTGGCGCTCGGTCAACGCAAACAGATAAGCCCCCCGCCAGCTGGAATCGGTGACGAGGTCCTGTGAATAGGATAGTGACTGGATACGCCCGCGAAACTTGGTCAGGAAATAGTCGAGTGATAGGGCCTGGCGTGCAGTCTGCGTGGCAATCCCTTGAATAATGGCGAGCAGGTTCTTGGAGCGATGGCTGAGTTCGCGCAGCAGTGTCTTCAGGATACGTTCGCGATGCCGAGTTTCCGAGATGTCGGTGATCACGGAGAGAATTCCAGTCATGTCTGAAGTCTCGACGCGTTCGATATCGAGCCGGTAGGTCAGCATTCCAGTGGGCGATGGGACGTCGATTTCGGTCGATGCGGGGATTTTGGTTCCGGCAACGCCGCGTTTCAGAGCGGTCAGGCGGGCGCCGTCGTCTGCGCCAAAAACGGTTTCATCTGCGTCGGGCGCGGTTGCCAGCAGCTGCAATTCTTCAGGCAGGTTTCCGGAAAGAACAGTATCGAAATTGTCCGACTGGTAGACATAACCCGAGCCTGATTTTTTTAAAACCAGCTCCATCAGGACCTTGCTAACGCTGGCGCCGGTCTTGATCGGGGCGGGATTGCCTGCAGTGACCACACGAAGCGCCTTCCATTCTCTGATCGGCTCTGTGTGGACTTCCCTGGTTCGGGAAAGCGGCAGATTCGATCGGCTTTCTGACCGGAAATGAAACCGGCTCTATGCCAATAGATGTAGACGGGGTGCCTATTTGCCCCCCGTGAACCTTTTCAGCGAGACTGTTAACCGTGCTTTTTCAGGCGGAACCAGGCTCAGGCCGCAGCCTTGGTGGATTCATTGAAGAACAATGCCTGGCTGATCAACGCTTTGACCATGTCCGGGTTAAACGGCTTTGTGACCAGGAAGGTTGGCTCAGGACGTTCGCCGGTCAACAGTCGTTCGGGAAATGCAGTGATGAAAATCACCGGAATGGCGGTGTTCTTCAGGATGTCATTGACCGCATCGATACCGGAGCTGCCATCGGCGAGCTGGATATCGGCAAGCACCATGCTTGGCCGCGTCGCATTGAACAGTGCAACTGCCTCGTCACGCGTGCGGGCGATGCCGGTAACGGTATGCCCAAGGCTTTCGACCATCTGCTCGATATCGATCGCAATCAGCGGCTCGTCCTCGATGATCATGATGTCGGTTGCCACCTGCCGCGAAATCTCTTCGGACGCGCGCTCAAGCAACTGGTTCATCCCACTTTCGGTAGTATCGAGAACTTCGGCGGCCTCGCTGGTGCGGAACCCTTCAACCGAAACGAGGAGAAAGGCCTGGCGCGCGAGCGGCGAGACCGAAGCGAGATTGATCGAAGCACGCTTTTCCCAGGCAAAGGGTGAAACCGGTTCCGGGATGAGGACCGAGGACGAGCCGAACAACTTGGTATAAAGTTGAAACAGGGCAACCCTGTCATTGCTGGCTTCGGGAAAAATGCTGACATCGGTGATCAACGCTTCCAGAACGGCTGCGACATAGGCGTCGCCCGATGTCTGCGATCCCGTCAATGCGCGGGAATACCGGCGCAGATAGGGCAGGAACGGAGCGATCCGGGTGGAAAGTGACATGTAAAAACTCCCTCAATCTGGCCGAGGTAATGGCCATGACAGCTCGAAAACGCCAGGCGGAAAAAAAGGTTCCTTATCGGCGGAACATTTTTTTTCGCCGCGCATTATGCTGCCAGATGAATATTGAAGGTATTTGGCATTGATGACCGACAAACTTGGGGCAGGGCGCGAGACTACCAGGCCTGCGCGCACCGACAATCCAAACGCACAGATTGCAACAAAGCTTCGTGCGCTTTATCTTTCTGTACAGGAAGAAGCCATTCCGGACCGCTTTCTTGACCTGCTTGAGAAGCTCGACGCCGTCGAGCGCCAGTCGATGCCGGATGTGGCAGAATGAGTGGCGGCATGAAGTCTGAGGAGCCCAGTTTCAAGCGTGAAATGCTCGCGGCCCTTCCGAGTCTGCGTGCTTTTGCCATGTCGCTGATCGGCAGGCATGATCGTGCCGACGATTTGGTTCAGGATACCATCATGAAGGCGTGGGCCAAGCAGGACCATTTCGAGATGGGAACCAACATGAAGGCATGGCTGTTCACCATCCTTCGCAACGAACTCTATAGTCAGATGCGCAAACGCGGCCGGGAGGTTCAGGACAGCGACGGTTACTTTACCGAGTCGCTTGCCCAGCATCCCGCGCAGTACGGCTCGCTTGATCTGCAGGATTTCAAGCGGGCGCTGGAAACGCTGCCGCCGGATCAACGCGAGGCTATCATCCTCGTCGGTGCCTCCGGCTTTTCCTATGAGGAGGCGGCGGAAATTTGTGGTTGTGCGCTCGGCACGATCAAGAGCCGCGTCAATCGTGCGCGTCAGCGATTGCAGGATATCCTCAACGTGACCGGTGTAAACGAATACGGTCCGGATGCTACATCAGCGCCCATGACGTCGCGCGCTTTCATCTCCTGATTTCTGCATCGTCCGCCTGAAAAAAACCTTACCTCCAAAGTTTGGCGGGGCGGGCGATGCACAGTGTCATACGGCATGATTGCGTCGCGGGCAGCAATCGTGCAGAAACTGTGGCGGGCGCGTTGCAGCGCTAGGGCGGTACAGGATTGTGGTGCTGCCTGAGCTGGATATGGAATTCATGAACAAAGAGACGAGCCATCTGCAGCCGGCTGTGGCAGCTGCTCTGACATCAGCCGAAAGGCTTGATGTTCTGCGCGCGGTCGTACCAGATATGGCTGAATCGGATGCTGATTTCAGCGACCTTGCGGAAATCGCTGCCAATCTCTTCGATGCACCCGTCGCATTGGTGACCCTTGTCGATGCTGAAAACCAGTGGTTCAAGGCAGCCAGTGGCGTGAGCGAGACGCAGGCACCTGCGGCTGATTCCTTCTGTGTGCACACGGTCGCCGGGGCAGTGGATGGCGCATTGGTGGTTGCAGATGCAACTGCAGACGTTCGCTTCTCTAATCAGCCGCGCGTTACCGGTGAACCCTTCCTGCGGTTTTACGCAGGGGTTCCGCTGGTCATCAACGACCAATCGGTCGGCACGATCTGTGTATTCGATGTCAAGCCACGCGCCGATCTCGCACCCCATCTTGTTGTTCAGTTGCAACGGCTGTCCCGCATCGCGTCTTCTCTCTTCACCCTGAAGCACGAAGCTCGGCAGCGCGCCTTGAAGGAAGCCGTGCTGTCCCGCGAGGAGCAGCGGCATGCAATGGCGCTGGATGCGGCAAATGTCGGCAGCTGGCTGTGGGATATCCGCTCGGGCAATGTTTCCTGCAACGGGCCAATGCTGCGGATGTTCGGCATGCCATCCGCCAAAAATGTCCAGGCCCGCGATATTTTTAGTGCCATTCACCCCGAGGACCGCGTGGCGACCCTGTCGAAGTTCCGGTCCGCCATGACGCACGACCAGGAATATGACGGCACCTTCCGGGTTGCATCGACGGGACGCTGGCTGCTTGGCCGCGGCCGTGTTCACGAGCGCGATGCCGAGGGCAAGGCGACTGTTTTTCTCGGAATCAATGTCGATGTGACTGAGGAACAGGGAGCGACCCAGCGGACCCGGCTTTTGCTGCGCGAACTCAATCACCGCGTCAAGAATACGTTGGCCATGCTGCAATCCCTGGCGCGCCAGACGCTGCGGCAGACAAGTGACCCGCAAGAATTCATGATCGCCTTTGCCGGGCGGCTGCAGGCAATTTCCGAAGCGCATGGGCTGCTTTCGGACCATGAATGGGGTGAAATCCGCCTGTCGGCTTTGTTGGCCAAACAACTGGCGCCGCATGTCCGGGATTATGCGAAACAGATCGAGGTCCACAAGGACGAGATCCTGCTTGGACCGGATCAGGCTGTTGGACTGGGGCTCGTCCTGCACGAACTGGCAACCAATGCGGCGAAATACGGATCGCTGTCGGTTTATGGCGGCCGGGTGGTTTTAACCGCCCGTAGTGTCGATGAAGAGGGCCGCCGTGTCCTGCATATGACCTGGACGGAGGTCGATGGGCCGCCAGTCGAGGAGCCGAAACGGCGCGGTTTTGGCTCTATCCTGATCGAACGCAGCCTGGACAAGGTGATGGGCAGTTCGGTGAAGGTCGAGTATCTACCGGCAGGCTTGACCGCGATTGTCCGCCTGCCGCTCTGAAAAAATCTTTTGCTCTTTCTCAAGACTGGTCACTGTCGCCAGACTTTCGCATCAGTCCAAGGACTGTACCCACGCCGACCGCAAGACCTGCGGCCAGAAGCGGCTGCTTGCGGAACAGTGTCAACGCTGTGGCAATCGCAAAAGTGGTTTGCGCCTGCGATCGGCGGCGCTTTTCGGCGGCGACGCGCTTATCGCGTGCATTGAGCGCATAGATGAGGCCGATAATGATGAGGCCGATAACGATGGAGATCGCTGCCAGGATGATGGTGGCTTTCAAGGGCGTGTAGAGTGCACTCAAATAAATCGCGCCTGCGACGAGTGCGAAGATGTAGGCAGTGAGGAAGAACAGCGACGCCACAGCCCACATCGCGCCATTGCGCCTGTAGCGCGAGACGGTAGCGCTCACATCCGTCACGACAAGCGCCGAAAGCATTGCGGCCAGAGGACCCATTTTTTTCTCCAGGAGGGAGTTCACAAAGGCAGGATGACAACCGTATTGTTTCGCCAGCCTCTGACAGGAAAGCAGGCGGCCTTTTGGACTGCCGCCTGTCTCAATCGCTTTGTTTATCGGCGGATCATGGAAGCAACCAGCAGGCCGAGGGCCGCAGCGGCGCCCAAAGTTGCAACAGGGTGCTGGCGGACGGTCCGGCGAACCTGTTTCTCTGTCACCGAGTAGCGGCTGCGCAATTCGGCAAACAGCGCTTCGGCATTTTCCAAAAGATCCTGGAGCCCGGCTTCCGCTTGGTCACGTGCATCATGAGCCCGCTCGCGAACGTCCTTGGATGCTTCAGAGGCCCTTGAACGCACATCTCTCGAAGCGTCGGCGCCGCGTTGGGACAGAAGCTTGGCCAGTGAAGCGATCTCGTCACGGATTTCGCTGATCTGATCTTCAATCGGGGCATCGAGAAGGCTGCCATTGCGCTTCCTTGCGCCGGAAAAGAGACCTGTGGCCATGAATAAACTCCTTCGTGCGTCGGAACCGGAGGTTCAAGCCGTATCCCGATGTGCTGTCGTGCCGGCAAGTGACATCGTCACCGTGTCAGCGGTTCGCCACATCAACGCGCAAGTTGGAATTTGGTTCCATAGTTCGAAGTGATCTAGGCTGCCGTATGGGGCAGCACGAACGGGACATTGCCCGGCGGTGTTGCGTTGACCCGCATTGCGCAACCGAACACCGCTTCCATCACCGCATCTGTCATCACCTCGTTCGGATGCCCCGTCGCATGGACCCGTCCGGCCTTCATCATGATCATCCTGTCGGCAAACATCGCCGTCAGATTGAGGTCGTGCATGATGGCGATGACGCCGCCGCCGCGTTCGCAAAAATCCTTGGCCAGCCGCATGATGGTCAACTGATGGCGGATATCGAGGTTCGATACCGGCTCATCCAGCAACAGGAAGGCGGGTTCGCCATGCTGGACCGGTTCCCAGATCTGGCAGAGCGCCCGCGCCAGCTGAACACGCTGCTGCTCGCCGCCGGAAAGCTCTTGGTAGAAGCGACCGGCAAAACCGGACAGGTCGACGGCTTCAAGCGCATCGCGGGCAATCCGGTCGGTATCGGCGGCATCCGCTTTTGCTCCGACCGACAGGCCCATGCGGACGATTTCTCGCACGGTGAACGGAAAGGAAATGACGGTGGATTGCGGCAGTACGGCCCGTTTCAATGCCAGTTCCCAGGGCTTCAACGTCGTGATGTTATGACCGTTGATGCTGACGGTGCCGTCATAGGGGATTTCACCGGCAATGGCCTTGAGGCTGGTGGTCTTGCCGGAGCCGTTCGGCCCGACGATCGCCGTCAACTGTCCGGCCGTAGCCTCGATATTGACGCCGTGCAGCACCTGCGTGCCGGAAAGCCGGACGGAGAGATTACTGGCCTTGATCATGGTCTAAAGCCCCATATGGGAGCGGCCGCGCAGCAGGATCCATAGGAAGAACGGCGCGCCGGCAAAAGCGGTGATGATGCCGATCGGCAATTCGGCCGGCGGAACGATGGTGCGGGCGATCATATCGGCAAAGATCAGCAATGTGCCGCCGAGCAGCGCCGATGCGGGCAAAAGATACCGGTGGTCAGGCCCGATCACCATTCTCAGCACGTGCGGAACGACAATGCCGACAAAGCCGATACCGCCGCTGACGGCAACCGAAGCGCCGGTGGAGGCCGCGACGCTGACGATGGCGATGTTCTTCAGCCGCTGAACCGGAATGCCCATGTGGAAGGCCGCGGCTTCTCCAAGCGTCAGGGCGTTGAGGCCGCGCGCCAAAAAGGGAACAACTGCGAGCGATACAAGAATGATCGGACCGGCCGACAGGATTTTCATCCAGTTGGCGCCGGCCAACGAACCGAGACCCCAAAATGTCAGGTCGCGCAACTGCTTGTCGTCGGCCATGAAAATCAGAACGCCGGTGACGGCACCGGCCAGAGCGCCGAGTGCGATACCGGCGAGCAGCATGGTTGCCACCGATGTCTGGCCGCTGCGGGTAGCAATCTTGTAGAGCAGCAACGTGGTGATGAGACCGCCGACGAAGGCCGCAACCGGCAGTGCATAGAAGCCGAAGATTGCAAACAGCGGGCCGAAAAACGAACTGCCAAGCACGATCAGCAACACGGCACCAAGGCTGGCACCAGAAGAAACGCCGACCAGACCCGGGTCCGCCAGCGGATTGCGGAAGAGGCCCTGCATCACGGCGCCAGAGACGGCCAGCGACGCGCCGACCATCAGACCGAGTACGGCGCGCGGCAGGCGAATATCGAGAATGATGATACGATCGCGCACGCTTAAAGCCTGCTCGGCGCCCTCCATACCCAGGAGCCAACGCAGGACGTTACTGAGTGAGGCATCGGCTGCCCCGGTCATGATCGATGCTGCGAACATCGCTGCAGCGACCACCATGAGCACAAAGATGAGCAACTGGGCGAGCCGTGAACGGTCGCCCAGTTGCCAATCGGATTTCAAGCGTGCCGCAAAAGACTGCGACCGGCCGTCACCCATTACCATTTCACTGCGAGGCATTCGGCTTTTTTCCGTAGATGGCTGCATTGAGTTCGCGCACCGTGCTTGCGGTGCGCGGACCGAAGCCCAGCATATGCAGGCCGTCCATACGGATGACCGTCCTGGTCTTTGCCGCAGGGGTCAGGCTCAGGGCCGGATGGCCAAACAATTCATCGTCGCTGGCGGCATGGCCGCCGCTGCGGGTCATCATCAAGACAACATCGGGCTTTGCTTCGATGATCGCTTCGTCGGTCAGCGGCTTGTAGCCCTGGAATGTGCCGGTGGCGTTGATGGCGCCGGAGAGAGCGATGATGCCATCGGCAGCCGTTCCCGTACCGGATGCCATGATCTTGCCGCCCTGCGTGCTGAGGATGAAGATCACGCGCTTGCGTTCGCCTTCCGGACGCTTGGCGGCGTCGGTCACGGCTGCGTCGAGATCCACCTTCACCTGACCGGAAAGGGCGGCTGCCTTCTCCGGCACGCCGAGGAAGTCGCCGACAGCGCGGATTTTCAGGAGAATGCCTTCACGGTCATAGGTTTCCGGAACGGTCTGGAAGGGAATATTGGCGTCTTTCAGAACAGCCAGTGTTTCGGCGGGGCCACTGCCTTCGACAGCGATGATGGCGCTCGGATTGATGGCGATCACGCCTTCCGGGGATAGTTGCCGCATGTAGCCGACATCGGGAAGCTTGGTAGCCGCTTCCGGATAGAGACTGGTCGAGTCGCGGCCGACGAGCTTTCCTTCTTCACCAAGCGCGTAGATGATCTCGGTGATGGCGCCCCCGACGGAAACGAGCCGGGACGTGTCGGCCTTCTGCATTTCCTGTGCGACGGCGGTACGGACGAACGATGCACCATCCGGCAGGACTGCCGGCAGTACGAAGGGGGTGGAGACCGCGAAAATCGCCAGCGCCAGCTCCCAGGAACGCAGCCGGCGGAAATCATAGAGAGCTTTCATGACCGTTCCTTCAGGCCGCTTCGGTGATGTCGAGCCGTGCGAGATTTTCCATGACGGCGCGCCATTCCTCGCGTTCGGCAAAGCCTTCCTTACGCTTGCCAAAGAACTGGATGACCATGTCGCCCTTGGCATCGAGTGCTTCGAGCGAGGTTACATGGCCGTCGGCGGTCGGCTTGCGAACCGCCCAGACTTCGGCCAGGTGATCGCTGCGCAGGTGCAGATGCAATGTCGGATCCATGATGTTGAGCCACGGCCCCATCGTCTGGATATTGGCGACCGGTCCCGAATGGATCTGGATGATGCCGTGATTGCCGACGAAACACATGATCGGAACTTCGATCCTGGCCGCTTCGCGCAGCATCGCTTCGACAGCTTCGGGCTGCAGCTTCCAGGCATAGTCTTCGCCAACCGATTGCAGCGCCTCGCGGCGGCCGACTTTCAGCTTGCGCAGCAATCCATGAAACTGATGCGTATCGGTCATCTTGCTCCACTCGTCACGCAGCGCCGCCACATCGACTGGCGTTGTTTCGCTTTCGGCAATGCTCTCGACCTTGGCCTCAGGGATAAAATTCTGTGACTGATCCTCAAGCCGGAATGCTTCGACGATGCTGTGATAGGCGTCGAGATTGGAAGCCGGGCGCAGGTGTATCTTGTGGACGGCTGTTCCCTGCTTGTCGAAGAACTGCAGGCTGCGGCGCACGTCGTCACCATCGGTCTTGGTCACGGCAAAGCCATGGGCCCAGGCGCCCGGAAAAATGCGCAGGTCGATATTTTCGCCAAGTACGATCGAGGCGTGTTTGCCGGGGGTGATGTTTTCAAAGACGCCGATCTTTTCGTGAACCGCACTTTCGTTGCGGGTAAGCGCCATCACTTCACCAAGTTCCGCCGCCCGTTCCAGAAAGCGATTGGCGCTGCCATCGATGCGAATGCTGGTCAGGCCGCATTCCGCGGCGACGAGGGCTGCTTCCGAAATGCCAAGCTGAGCCGCGATGTCGCGCTCGCGCATCTTCGGATTGGCGGCCCGGTAGGCGCGGATTTCGGATGGAGTCGAGCGGGATGTCTGGGTCATGTGTCTGGCCTATTTGTTCAGAATAAGTTTGCCCTGGCGGGTGATCTTCATGCGGTAGATCGCGCCTTCATGTGCAATGAGGATTTCGTTTGCGCCCCGGAAAAGCTCCCGGCTTTCAACGATGCGCTGCGTCTGGCCTGCCGGCACGACGGCCGGCGCGGCATCTGATTCATTCGGTGTCACAGGTTTCCGGTCCTGATCATGCGGCCGAAAAACAAGGGTTTTCCTTCTTCTTTAGCCGGGGCATTGTGATTAGTATCTTGACTTCATTACTCACCTTTTATTATGGACGCAATACAGGATTTTTTTAGTCCAGTTTAATCGCCGGGCCGAAATGCGCGGTCGGAGGATCGGGCTGACAGGGGCTGATGGCCGGTTGCGGTACGCCACTCTGTGAGGATGGATAAACGATGATGAAATTTGTTAGACTGCTCTCTCTGGCTATTTTGGCGGCTTCGTGTTCTGCCGCGGCGGCTTTAGCGCAGGATGCGGGCACGTCCGGCAATCTGTCGATCGAGATCAATGATCTTGCGCCATCCGAAAAAGGCTGCAAGTTGACATTCGTGGCAGCGAACGAGCTGCCGCAAGCGCTGTCGAAAGTCTCCTTCGAATTCGTGCTCTTCGATGAAAAGGGCTTGGTGGAGCGGATGGCCGTCCTCGACTTCCGCGATCTGCCCGCTGGCAAGACGAAGGTTAGGCAGTTTGATCTGCCCGGAACGAAATGCGAGGCTGTGAAGAGCCTGCTGATCAACGATGCCCCGGTCTGCGCTGGTGACGGTGTTGCCAAGGACGCCTGCATGAAGGCGTTGAAGACAGGGTCGAAATCCGCTGTTGAGTTGAAGGGCTGATGCGGATTCTGCGTCGGTATCTGTGATGAACAATACGATTAAATGGACCGGAGCGATCTTGCTGTCGCTATTGGCGCATGCCGGCGCGACGCAGCTGTTTGAGCCCAACGAAAAACCGCCAGAGCAGGCACTGATCGCAGGTGGGGAGGCCATGGAAATAGCCGTCCTCGGCAACGCGTTCGAAGAGACCGTCCTGGCAGGTGATCCCAGCGAAGCGATCGAACCGGAAGAGGTGGAACCTGAGCCGGTCGAGCCGGAGCCGATGGAAGTGGCGGAGATAATGCCCGTTCAATCCGAGGTGACTGCGGAGACGCCGACCGATATCGTTCCCACCGAAGCTGACGTCATTCTTCCGGCCGAGGAAATAGTGCCGGCCACTGCCGAGCAGCCGGAGATCACGGCAACCGTTGCGCCGGTGGAGACCGTCATTCCGGAGGAAAAGCCGGAAATAAAGCCTGAACCTGAAAAGAAGCCGGAGCCGAAGAAGGAACCGGACGAGGAAAAACCGAAGAAGAAGCCTGTCCGCAAGAAGGCGGGCGATGCCGGCAAGCAGGTCGAAACGGTGACCAAGGGGCAGGCGGATGGGGTCGAAGGTGCTGCCGCCACCGCCAGTACCGGCAAGAAGGGCAAGGCTGCCCAAGAATTCGGAAATGCGGCTGAGAGCAATTACAAGGGCAAGGTCCGCTCGAAAGTACAGCGGCACTTTCGTTATCCCAAATCGGCAAATCGTGAAGGTTTGGGCGGAACGGTGACGGTGAGCTTTACGGTATCTGCGAGCGGAGGTGTATCCAGCGTCAGGATTGTCAAGGGATCCGGATCACCGGTGCTTGATGACGCTGCGGTGAGTGCGGTGAAAAAGGCGGAACCATTTCCTAAAATTCCCGAGGCCGCCAATCGCGGCAGCTGGCCTTTTGTGATCCCGCTCCAGTTCGGCCGTTAGTGCCACGTAAGCCCGTTTTGTCTGGAACATCACGGGCCTACGCCACATCTGGAATACTGCGGCAAAACGCCCGCGGATAATATGACAAAAAAACTCATCTTTATACTTTACTCTTTTTATCAAGTTAAATAGGGTTCCTGCACGATCAGCCGGACGGCCGATTCCGAAACACGCGGAGACTGACATGGGTGACAAGCGGCAGCAGCTCAAGCCGAAGCAGAAGCAGAGCCGGGAGGCAGGAGCGCGCAACGCGCCGGTTTCCGCCAAGACGCAGGAAACACGGCTTGAAGGCCGCAGCTTTCTTTATGTCGGTGGCCGCGATTGCCAGGTGGCGCATCTGCGCCAGATCGCCAGTTCCCATGGTGCAGAACTGATCCATCATGATGGCGGCCTGCGCGAGGCGGTGTCCCGCATCGACAATATCCTTCCGTCCGTCGACTGCGTCTTCTGCCCGATCGACTGTATCAGCCATGATGCGTGTCTGCGGGTAAAGACCGGCTGCAAGAAGTGGGGCAAGGCCTTCGTACCGCTTCGCAACGGCAGCAAGTCGAGCCTGGAACGCGCTTTCCTGGACCTGAAGGCGAGCCGCAGCAACGCCAGTTGATTTGCGGTTCAGGTCGATATCCGGGCGCATTTTCCTCGCCCGACTCTCTGGAGATTAGACATGAACAACGAGCGTCCCGATCAGTTCACGATGATCGGACTGCACAAACTGGCCTCGCAATTCGGCGACGGGTTGGTTCCGGAACTGTACGAGCTTCTGTCACGCCGTGCGCGCATGATTGAAGACAATCCAAACGTCACGGAATTTCCGGCCTGGCAGGCGCGCCCGCCGGTGCGCTCCGCATTGGGGCTTGCGCCTGAGCCGAGAGATAATATCCTGCCGTTTCCGTCCGGTGCTGCTGCTGCGGTACAGACCAAGGATCGAGCTTGAGGATTCTCGCATGTATTTCGCCATGAACCGCTTCCGGATCGCGATCGGCCACGAGACGGCGTTCGAAAACGTGTGGAAGAACCGTGATTCCAGCCTTGCGGACAATGCAGGTTTCAAGGAGTTCAAGCTGTTGCGTGGTGATACCGTGGCTGATGAAGGCTATACGTTGTTCATCTCCAGTTCGATCTGGGAAAGCCGTGAAGCCTTTATTGCCTGGACCAAATCTGAGAATTTCCGGGCAGCCCTTAAAAGTGCCGGCGATAACCGGGCGATGTATCTCGGCCCCCCGAAGTTTGAAGGTTTCTCGGCCGTCGAGGGCGCTTAAAGCAGTTCCAGCAAGAGTGCGGGATGAGTTTGCCGGAATGGCTCAAAAACAGAGGTAGAGCGTTTTGGCACGCACGCGAAGCTCAGCTCTCCTTGCGCATGAAGAATGCGCCGGCGGCGACGGAAAGCCAGCCGAGCATCATCAACACGCCGCCCGATGGTGCCGACATCGGGAACAGTCCTTGACCCAGGAAATGGCGTGCCGTCAGGTCGGCGGCGAACAGGGTCGTCCCTGCTGACAGTAGCAAGGCTGCAATCGGGGCCGTCCGCATGACGGGCCAGGCGGCATAAAGCGCGATCAGGGCAGGGGCGTGTGCCAGACACATCGCAGAAGCGCCGCCCAGCAGGCGCGGATCGGCGCCATGGGATGCGGCAGCGGCGCTGATGACGCCGAACAGCCCCATCAAGCCAGCGATGAAAAGGGTAACCGGCCGCAATTGCCCGTTCTGCATGTCTATTCGTCCTTGTTCTGCATATGGTGGGCGAGCCGTGTCACCGGCTCCAGAATGATCGTCCGTAATTGCGGATGCTGCACTGTCTCTTCCAGAGCCCGGGTAAAACAGAGTAACCATTCATCGCGTTCCTCGGCACCGATCGCCGCACCGAAATGGCGGCTTCTCAGGCGTGGATGGCCGCGTTTGTCGGTATACAGCGGCGGTCCACCGAGCCAGCCGGTCAGGTACTCGTAGAACTTCTCCTCGCTGCCGGAGAGGTCGGCCGGGTGGATCGCACGGCAGCGGGCAGCTTCCGGCAGCGTATCCATCAGTTCGTAGAAGCGGTGGGTGAGGGCGCGGACAATTCTGTCGCCGCCGATTGCGTTGTATAGTGTTTCGGTCTGGCCGTCCGTCATCATCGTGTCCCTGATTGCTGGTGGTTCTAGCGTGCCGCGTTTCGCCGTTCCAACCATTTTTCATGAGGGAGGCGGGGTTGCGTCGATTAACCGCGCCGTTTGCGCGCAACCCGATCGAGCTTGACAAACCGTCCAGACGGTATGATTATTTACTTATGTCTATCGCTCATCATCGCCGCAAGCAACCGGAACTGGTCCGTCAGCAATTGCTGGAGGTCGCCGCGCGTTTGTCACTTGAGCAGGGGGCTGCAGGCGTGACACTCGACGCCGTTTCGCAGGCCGCAGGCGTGAGCAAGGGCGGGCTGCTGCATCATTTCCCCAACAAGATGGCGCTTCTGAACGGCCTCTTCGATGATCTCACCGGCAAAATGGAGCGGGCGATCGAGGAAGAAATGCGCAACGATCCGGTCGCCCACGGCCGTTTCACCCGCGCCTATCTGTCCGTCGTTTTCGCATTGGGGGAGGATCCGGATGCGCAGGGTTGGCAGGTCCTGACCATCGCGCTCTTGTCGGAGCCGCAGCTGCGCGAGCGCTGGCGATTGTGGGTGGCTGATCATGCCGATGAATTCGTCGGCACCGATTCGTCACCGGGTTGCCTTTTGGCGCGGTTTGCCGCCGATGGCCTGTGGCTGGCGGATACTCTCAAGAGCCACGATATCGACCAGCCGTTGCGCCAGGCGATGCGGGCGCAACTCATCGCACTTTCCTTGCAGTAACCGGCTACCGGAGCCTCGAATGAATCCTGTCATGCTTTACGCCGTCCTGGTTGGCGCCATCGTTTTCGAAGTGCTCGGTACCTCAGCCATGCAGGCCGCTCAGCATTTTAGCAAACTGGTGCCGACGCTGGTCATGGTGGTCTGCTATGCGATCGCCTTCTATCTGCTGTCCTATACGCTGCGTGTCATTCCCGTCGGCATCGCCTACGCGATCTGGAGTGGTCTCGGCATCGTGTTGATCTCGCTCGTCGGCTATTTCGTCTTCGGGCAGAAGCTTGATCTGGCTGCCATTCTCGGTCTCGGATTGATCATTGCCGGTGTTGTCGTGCTGAACGTCTTCTCCAAATCTACTTTCCATTAAACGCATCGCGTCACCAGATTTTCACTTGCAAAAGTGCTGGACGGATTCTATCGCTGGAAATTGAAAGCGGTTTCAATTTTATCGAGCGCTGATGAACGCGGTGCTGAAGGAAGGATTGGTCATGACCATCAAAGCAGTTGTCTGGGGCGAAAACATCCATGAGCAGACCAACGAGGTTGTCAGGAGCATCTATCCGAACGGCATGCACAACACGATTGCCGCAGCGCTGAATACGGACCCGTCGATCGAGGCCACCACGGCGACATTGCAAGAGCCGGAACACGGCCTGAGTGTCGAGCGTCTGGCAAAGACCGATGTTCTGCTCTGGTGGGGACATAAGGATCATGGCGCGGTGTCCGACGAGGTCGTCGAGCGCGTTGCCAAGCGGGTCTGGGAAGGCATGGGCCTGATCGTTTTGCATTCCGGCCATTTCTCAAAACCGTTCAAGCGGCTAATGGGCACGCCTTGCGCGCTGAAATGGCGTGAGGCGGGTGAGCGGGAACGCCTGTGGGTGATCAACCCGCGCCATCCGATCGCCGAAGGCCTGGACGAGAATTTCGTTCTGGAGAACGAAGAAATGTACGGCGAGCAGTTCTCCGTGCCGGAACCGCTGGAAACGGTGTTCATCTCCTGGTTTGCCGGTGGAGAAGTGTTCCGCTCCGGTCTCACCTGGCGCCGTGGTGCGGGCAACATCTTCTATTTCCGCCCCGGTCATGAGACCTATCCGACCTATCATGACGCCAACGTCCACAATCCGCAGGGTACTTACAGCGCCATCCATGATGCGCCGAACGTTCCCGTCGAAAAGGCGCTGGAGCCGATCGTCGAACGCGGCCCGCGCCTGCATCAGGCGGGCGAGGAGGGGTACAAGTGATGAAAACCATCCGTCTTCTCGTTCTCGGTACCGGCGGCATGGCCAATACTCATGCGATGAACTTCGCCACCATTGATGGCGTCGAACTTGTGGCGGCTGTCGATGTCGATCAGGTTCGGGTCGATGCATTTGCCTTGCGTCACAAGATCGCCAAGACATTCACCTCGCTCGATGAAGCGATTGCCTGGGGCGAATTCGATGCGGTCACCAATGTGACGCCAGACAAGATCCATTATCCAACGACGCTCAAGCTTTTGGCTGCCGGCAAGCATGTGCTCTGCGAAAAGCCATTGGCCGAGGATTATGCCAAGGCTGACGAGATGGCGTCGGCAGCGGAGAAATCCGGTCTGGTGACGATGGTCAACCTCACCTACCGCAATGTCGCCGAAGTCCAGAAGGCCCGTCAGATGGTTCTCGCCGGCGAGATCGGCAAGGTCCGCCATATCGAGGCGTCCTACCTGCAGAGCTGGCTGGTTTCCAAGGCGTGGGGCGATTGGGCAACGGAATCGCAGTGGCTCTGGCGGCTGTCGACCAAGCACGGATCGAACGGGGTACTCGGCGATGTCGGCATTCATATCCTGGATTTCGCGGGTTATGGTGCGGCAACCGACGTGGAGCACATTTTCGCCCGGTTGAAGACCTTCGACAAGGCGCCTGGCAACCGGATCGGCGAATACGATCTCGACGCCAATGACAGTTTTACCATGACGGCAGAGTTCGATAACGGCGCCATGGGCGTGATCCACGCCAGCCGCTGGGCTGTTGGCCATCTCAATGAACTGCGCCTGCGTATGCACGGCGACAAGGGGGCGATCGAGGTGATCCACACGCCGGATGGTTCGACGCTCAAGGCCTGCCTGGGTGAGGACATCGAAAAGGGCATCTGGAAAGATATCGATGCCGGAACCGTGCTGACCAATTACCAGCGCTTCATCGATGCGGTGCGCGCCGGAAAGACCGTCGAGCCGGGCTTCCGCCATGCCGCCGATCTGCAGAAGGTTCTCGATCTAGCCATGGTCACCGAGAAGGAACGCCGCGAACTCGCGGTTTAAGTTCTCTTCACCGCAGCCGTCGAGTTGCGGATCACCAGTTCCACCGGCCAGACCTCGCGCAGGTTTTCGGCCGGTGTTCCCTGCAGCATTTCCAACACCATTTCGCCGATCCGCGCGCCCGCCGCGCGGATCGATGATCGTGTCGTCGACAGCGTCGGCACGAGGTGGTCCGGGCTGATATAGGGAAAGACGTCGTCATGCGCGATCAGCGAGATGTCCTCGCCGACCGTCAGGCCGGCAATGCGGATCGCCCGCATGGCGCCCAGCGCCGACATCATCGATCCGGCGACGACGGCGGTTGGTCTGTCCTTGAGTTTCAGGAAGCCCTGCATCAGGGGAAGCCCATCTCGTCGGTGAACTCGCCATGTCCACAGAGGTCCGGATCGATCGTGACGCCACGGGCGCTCAGCGCCGTCTGATAGCCATCCTGCCGGTGTTCGGCAAAAATCCGGCCGCGATAACCGTTGAGCAGGGCGATGCGGCGATGGCCGAGATCGAGCAGATGGCTGGTTGACTGGCGCACCGCGCCGAAATTGTCGATGTCCAGCCAGCCGAAATTGCCGTCCGAATTGGTTCGTCCATGTACGATGAACGGCAGACGCAACGAATTCAGCAGGGCAATGCGCGGGTCGTCGAGAAACGGCGAATGCAGGATAATGGCATCGACGCGCTTGCTGGCGGCAAGGCGGCGATAGGTGGCCAGTTCCGCCTCGGGCGAATCCACCGTCGAGACGAGGATGTCGATTTCCTCCTGCTGCAACCGCCCGCCGAGCCCGCCCATGAACTCGCT
Organism: Rhizobium sp. Root1334; assembly: GCF_001426665.1. GTDB lineage: Bacteria > Pseudomonadota > Alphaproteobacteria > Rhizobiales > Rhizobiaceae > Pararhizobium. The sequence continues at coordinate 24,467 of NZ_LMEY01000023.1, forward strand.
GGTATGTGGCCCGAATTCGCCGCCGCCCTTGAGCACGATGCCGATGGCACCGACCCGGCCGGTCGCAAGTCCGAGCGCGCTTGTATTCGGCCGGTAGCCATATTCGAGGGCTGCCTTCAGCACCCGTTCGCGGGTTGCCTGCTTGACTTCCGGGTAGCCGCTCAAGGCGCGGCTGACCGTCGTCTGCGACAGTTCGAGCCGGTTTGCGAACTCCTTGAGGTTCATGCGGATATCCCTGTTGTCTGCTGCCCCAGTTTAAGACGCATCATGGCTGCGGCAAGGGGGCTACGCCCGGCACGCCCTCGCGAATCCGGTTGGAGAAGTCGGGCGCGTTGTCTGCCGTCTGCGCGCGCTTGCTGATGGCGCCGCCGCTCTCGAGCTGTTCCAGCGTAAAACCGGGGGTGAAGCCATTTACGCCGATGATGTAGGAAGGCAGGTAGCCGGAAAGGATCAGCCGGTAATCCAGCGGCAGTGCGCCGGAAGCGATGTGATTGATCATGGCGAAAACGATCGTCGTGCAGTTGGCGGTGATCGTGTTGTAATATTGCGGGGTCTCGTTGAGGCCGTTGGCGATATCGACATAGGACAGGAAAAGCGACCGCATTGCCGGCTTTGGAATGTTGAGGCGGTAGAGATAGACGTCTTCCTTGCGGACATTGGTCCGCACCCTGACGATATCGCGCTCGTCGGCGGCAATGATGCTCATCTCGAACTCTTTGAAGAATCCGCCGATTTCCGAAAAGCTCTCCGTCCGCTCCTTACGGATTTCCACTGAAAACGTGACGAACTGGCCGTCCTCGAAACCGAAGGACACCAGCGTATGGGCAATCGCCGGGCTCGACCAATAGGACAGGAGTAGATCGACGGAGGCCAGCTTGTCGAGGTTGTAGGTGCGGTTTTCCCAGCGCGCCGTGTAGTCCGTCGATGTCCGCCAGTCGAAATTGCGGACATTGGCAAGCGTGACCTCGGGACCGTTGACGACGCCTGCGACGATATGGGCGACCTCGTCTGCCCAGTCGCGGCTGTTGCTCGCCGGTATTGCGTTCCACCAAAACAGGAGAGCGGCGATCAGCAGCGGATAGAGCAGGGATGCAAGACGCGGATGCCAGCGCAGATAGGCGTAGAGTGCGAAAAGCGAAACGGCGGCCCAAACTGCAGCGATGAGTATTCTCACAGGAGCCGGGCCGGGCGCCTGATAGAAGAGCGCCATCGCGCCCCAGACTGCAAAGCCGAGAATGGCGAGGGTCGAAATCACCCGGATAACGAAGCTCAAGAGGTGAAAGCGGGGGCGTTGAACAGGTTCGCTCATTGTGCGCCAACTGTCATGGCGGCCTGCATTGCAAGCCCTTTGTGCCATTTCATGTCCATGACAGCCCCCTTCGTTTCCCTATCCTGCAATGCCAGATTTTCCCGCAAACAGACATCGTTTTTTTGTTTTTCCGCATTTTCCGGCGATGCAGGCGCGCATGTCGGCCGTTTCTGCGATGGCGACAGCCTCACCGGATGCGGGCAGTTAAGCTGTTATACCACCATTGTTTTTTGCCTGTTGAATTTTGCAAGAGCCGCATTGTTATTTGTCATATGTTTGAATAGCATCGCGTTCTTGACCAATCGGACAAAAATTGGCTGACGCCGATAGATCTACTACGCAGGACGGGATTTTTTGAATGCAGGCGGTTTTCGACGGTCACAATGATGTGTTGCTGAGACTGTGGAGCAATGCCAAGACTGGCGCTGATCCGGTTGTTGAGTTTTCCGAAGGAACGACGGAAGGTCATATCGACGGCCCGCGCGCCCGGAAGGGCGGCCTCATCGGCGGATTGTCGGCGATCTATATCCCGTCCGATCACCTCGTCCTGAAGACGCCCGACGAGAACGGTCATTATGCGACGCAGTTATCCGAGCCGCTGGAGCGGCAGCCCTCTCTCGACATCGCCTTGGAATTTGCCGCCATCGCACTCCGGCTTGATCGGGCCGGTGCTTGGAAGCTTTGCCGTTCGACGGCTGATATCCGCGCCGCGATGGAAAACGACATCTTTGCCGCCGTACTGCATATGGAAGGCTGCGAGGCGATCGGTGCCGATCTCACCGCGCTTGAAACATTTCATGCTGCCGGGTTGCGTTCGCTTGGTCCCGTGTGGAGCCGCAACAACATCTTTGGCCATGGCGTGCCGTTCGCCTATCCGATGGGGCCGGACACCGGCCCAGGCCTGACGGACGCCGGTTTTGATCTGGTGCGCGAGTGCAATCGTCTCGGCATTCTCATCGATCTGGCCCATATCACGGAAAAAGGCTTCTGGGACGTGGCGAAAACCACCGACCAGCCGTTGATCGCCAGCCATTCCAATGCCCATTCCCTAACCGCCGTTGCCCGCAACCTGACAGATCGTCAGCTGGATGCGATCCGTGACAGCAAGGGGCTGGCAGGACTGAACTACGCGACGACCATGCTGCGGCCCGACGGGTTGGAAAATGCCGATACGCCGATCTCCGACATGGTGCGCCATATCGATTACATGGTCGAGCGCATGGGCATCGATTGCGTGGCACTTGGATCCGATTTTGACGGCGCAACCATTCCGGAAGGCGTAACCGATGCGGCTGGCAACCAGAACCTGATTGCTGCTCTCAGAGGCGCCGGATATGGTGACGCCGAACTGACAAAAATATGCCGGGAAAACTGGTTGAGGGTTTTGGCTCAGGCCTGGCACGAAGCCGCCTGAACCAAGAAGAGAAAGCCCAGCACGGGCTCCAAAAAGGGAACAGAAAGATGATGCATTCATTGAACAAGCATGTCCGCATGTTGACGGCCGGTGCCGCCATGTCGCTGATCTTGATGGCGGGTGCGCCCGCATTCGCCGAAACACCGGCCGATACGCTGGTCGAAGGTTGGGCGATCGACGACATCATCAGCATGGATCCGGGCGAAGCGTTCGAGTTGTCGACCGCTGAAGTGACCGCCAATACCTATAGCTATCTCGTCCGCCTCGATATCAACGATACGTCGAAGGTTGTTGGGGATCTCGCCGAAAGCTGGACGGTTTCGGATGATGGCCTGACCTACACGTTCAAGCTGAAGCCCGACACGAAATTTGCCTCCGGCAATCCGGTAACTGCCGAGGATGTTGCCTATTCTATCGAACGCGTCGTCAAACTCGACAAGAGCCCGGCCTTCATTCTCACCCAGTTTGGCCTGACCGGCGACAATGTTGCGGAAAAGGCGAAGGCGACGGATGCGAGCACGTTCACGTTCACCGTCGACAAGGCCTACGCGCCAAGCTTCGTGCTCAACTGCCTGACCGCGACGGTCGGCGCCGTCGTCGACAAGAAGCTGGTGTTGGAGCATGTGGCTGCGGTCACTCCGTCGGCCGAATACAAGTACGACAACGATTTCGGCAATGAATGGCTGAAGACTGGTTATGCCGGTTCGGGTGCCTTCAAGCTGCGCGAATGGCGCGCCAACGAAGTCGTTGTCATGGAACGCAACGACAACTACTACGGCGAAAAGACGCCGCTTGCGCGCGTCATCTACCGCCACATGAAGGAAAGCTCCGGTCAGCGTCTGGCGCTAGAAGCCGGTGACATCGACGTGGCGCGCAACCTCGAGCCGGGCGATTTCGATGCCGTTTCGAAGAATGCCGAGCTCGCCACCACCAACGCGCCGAAGGGCACCGTCTATTACTTCAGCCTCAACCAGAAGAATGCCAATTTGGCCAAGCCGGAAGTGGCAGAAGCCTTCAAATATCTGGTCGACTATGATGCGATCGGCTCGACCCTGATCAAGGGTATCGGCGAAATCCATCAGACATTCCTGCCGAAGGGCGTTCTCGGCGAACTGCCGGAAAACCCCTACAAGCTCGACGTCGCCAAGGCCAAGGAACTGCTGGCCAAGGCCGGTCTTGCCGATGGTTTCTCGGTAACCATGGACGTGCGCAATACGCAGCCGATCACGGGTATCGCCGAATCCATCCAGCAGACGCTGGCTCAGGCCAACATCAAGATGGAAATCGTCCCCGGCGACGGCAAGCAGACGCTGACCAAATACCGCGCCCGCACGCACGACATCTATATCGGCCAGTGGGGCCAGGATTATTTCGATCCGAATTCGAACGCTGAAACCTTCACCGTCAACCCGGACAATTCCGACGAGGGCAAGAACAAGACGCTCGCCTGGCGCAATGCCTGGGATGTTCCGGCAGAGTGGACAGCGGAGAGCAAGGCTGCGCTCCTCGAAAAGGACGCAACCAAGCGCGCCGACATGTACAAGGACCTGCAGAAGAAGGTCTTGGAAAAGAGCCCGTTCGTGGTCATCTTTCAGCAGACCGAAGTTGCAGGTGTCCGTGGTAACGTGAAGGGTTTCAAGCTCGGTCCGAGCTTCGATACCAACTACGTCTTCACGGTCTCCAAGGATTGAGCCCGAGATAGACGGTGAGCATTCCTGAAACAGCACCAACGGCCGGGCGCTCACGCGCCCGTGCCAACGGCTGGGTAAAGAGCGTCCTGCGCTTCCTGGTCGTCATCGTCACGACCTATCTCGGCCTTCTCGCCGTGACCTTTTTCATCGGCCGCGTCATCCCGATCGATCCGGTTCTCGCCGTTCTCGGTGACCGGGCGCCGGCGCATGTCGTCGAGCGAACCCGCGAGCTGATGGGCTTCAACAAGCCGCTCTATGAACAGTTCTATATCTATGTCCGTGATGCGCTGACCGGCAACTTCGGCACATCGGTACTAACAACCAATCCGGTCATGGCCGATATTCGCCGCGTGTTTCCTGCCACGCTGGAGCTTGCAACGCTTGGCACCATCATCGGCAGCCTGATCGGCGTTCCGCTCGGTGTGCTTGCTGCCGTCAAGCGCGGCTCGATCGCCGACCAGATCGTTCGTGTCGTCGGGCTCGTCGGCTATTCTGTGCCGATCTTCTGGCTGGCGCTGCTGTCGCTGCTGTTCTTCTATGCCAAGCTGCGCTGGGTCGCCTATCCGGGCCGTATCGATATCGTCTACGAATACAGTTTCACGCCGATTACCGGGCTTTATCTGGTGGATTCGCTTTGGCAGGGGCAGTGGGATGTGTTCCGCGATGTGTTCCGCCACATCATCCTGCCGGCCAGCCTGCTCGGTTATTTCTCGCTTGCCTATATCAGCCGCATGACCCGCAGTTTCATGCTCAACGAACTCAGCCAGGAATATATCGTTGCGGCGCGTGCCAAGGGCCTGTCGGAAACCCGGATCATCTGGGGCCATGCGCTTCGCAACGCGGCAGTGCCGCTGGTGACGGTGATTGCGCTCTCCTATGCCGGGCTTCTCGAAGGCTCGGTGCTGACCGAAACGGTGTTCGCATGGCCGGGGCTTGGGCTCTACATCACCAATTCGCTGCAGAATGCCGACATGAACGCGGTTCTGGGCGGCACCATCGTCATCGGTTCCGTCTTCATCGCCATCAATATCCTGTCCGATCTTCTCTACCGGACACTTGACCCGAGGACGCGCGCGCGATGAGCCAGTCGAGCCTCCAGACCACGCCCATGACCCGCCGCCAATGGCTGATGTCCGACAGGCCGCAATCGCGCCTACAGGCGCGTCTTGGCCGGGCCTACATGACCTGGCAGCGGTTTTCCGCCAACAAGCTGGCCGTTGCCGGTCTCTGCATCATCCTGTTGCTCATTCTCGTCGCCATCTTTGCCGACGTCCTGGCGCCGCACTCGCCAGTCATCGGCGATCTCGGCGGGGCACGGCTTTTGCCGCCGGGAAGCCCCGGCTATCTGCTTGGCACCGACGATCAGGGCCGGGATATCCTCTCGCGCCTGCTGCACGGATCGCGGCTGACGCTGCTGGTCATCGTGCTCGTGGCAATCATTGCGGCCCCGATCGGCCTTCTGGTTGGCGCCATCTCCGGCTATGCCGGTGGCTGGGTCGATGCCGTCTTGATGCGGATCACCGACATTTTCCTCGCGTTTCCGAAGCTGGTGCTGGCGCTCGCCTTTGTCGCCGCCATGGGGCCGGGTATCCAGAATGCCATCATCGCCATCGCCATTACATCGTGGCCGCCCTATGCCCGTATCGCCCGGGCCGAAACGCTGAGCGTGCGCAATTCCGATTATATCGCTGCCGTCCGGCTGATGGGCGCTTCGCCATTCCGCATCGTGCTCCGGCACGTCATGCCGATGTGCACGTCGTCGCTGATCGTGCGTGTGACGCTTGACATGGCCGGCATCATCCTGACCGCCGCCGGCCTCGGTTTCCTCGGCCTCGGCGCACAGCCGCCGCTGCCGGAATGGGGCGCGATGATTGCGTCCGGCCGCCGCTTCATTCTCGACCAGTGGTGGGTTGCCACCATGCCCGGCATCGCCATCCTGATCGTCAGCCTCGGCTTCAATCTGCTGGGCGATGGCCTGCGCGACGCGCTCGACCCACGGGAGAGTGGCCAATGAGCACGATGCTGACGGTTGATGATCTCAGGGTCTCGTTTCCCACCCGCACCGGTGTGATCGAGGCGGTGCGCGGTGTGTCGTTTACGCTTGGGCGCGAACGGCTGGGCATTGTCGGCGAAAGCGGCTCCGGGAAATCACAAACGGGCAGGGCGATCATGGGCCTGACGCCGGCGCATGCGAAGATTTCGGCAAAGACGTTGAACTTCGACGGCATCGACCTGTTGACGGCTCCGCCGAAGGTCCGCCGAAATCTGCGCGGCAACCGCGTCGCGATGATCCTGCAGGATCCGAAGTACTCACTTAACCCGGTGATGAGCATCGGCCGCCAGATCGTCGAGACGCTGCGCACACATGAAAATGTCAGCAAGCGCGAGGCTCGCGACCGGGCTATCGCCATGCTCGAGGCCGTTCAGATCCGTGATGCGGGTCGGGTCTTCGATCTTCATCCGCACGAGGTGTCCGGTGGCATGGGCCAGCGAGCGATGATCGCGATGATGCTGATTGCCGGTCCCGAACTGCTGGTTGCCGACGAACCGACCTCGGCGCTCGATGTGACTGTGCAGCTGGAGGTGCTCGGTATTCTCGACAAGCTCGTTGCCGAACGCGGCATGGGCCTGATCTTCATTTCGCATGACCTTCGGCTGGTCTCGTCCTTCTGCGACCGCGTCATCGTCATGTATGCGGGCAAGATCGTCGAGGAACTGGCAGCGTCCGATCTCGGCAATGCCAAGCATCCCTATACGCAGGGGCTACTCAACTGCATGCCGGCGCTCGGCACCAACCGACATCCGCTGCCCGTGCTCGACCGCCAGCCGGAGTGGGCACTATGACCGCGATCGTTTCCGCTGAAAACCTGACCGTCGCCTATGACGATTTTCTGGCGCTCGACGCTGTCAGCATCGATGTCGCGCCGGGCGAATCCTTCGGTCTTGTCGGTGAATCCGGCTCCGGAAAATCGACGCTGTTGCGCGCTATCGCAGGGCTTTCGCCGGTGGCGTCGGGGCGGATCGTGCTTGACGGCAAGCCGCTTGACGTCAAGCGCCGCGACAAGACGTTCTATCGACAGGTTCAGATGGTGTTTCAGGACCCCTACGGCTCGCTGCATCCGCGCCAGACGGTTGACCGGCTGTTGCAGGAACCGCTGGCCGTTCACGGTATTGCCGATGCCGAAAAGCGCATTTTGCGGGCGCTGGATGAAGTCGGTCTCGGCTCGTCGTTCCGCTTCCGCTATTCGCACCAGTTGTCCGGCGGCCAACGCCAGCGTATTGCGATTGCAAGGGCATTGATCATCGAACCGCAGATTATGCTGCTTGATGAGCCGACCTCGGCGCTCGATGCGTCCGTTCAGGCCGAAGTCCTCAACCTCCTTGAACAGGTCCGCCGCGATCGCAAGCTCACCTACATCATGGTCAGCCACGACCTCGGCGTCGTCACGCATATGTGCGAGCGGTTGGCCGTGATGAAGAACGGCAAAGTCGTCGAGCGGCTGTCGTCTGCCGATCTGGTCGCGGGTCGCCTCAAGGAGGATTACACCAAGAACCTGATGGTGGCGAGCAAGGGGTTTGTGCGCGACGCAAGCATCGCCTGAGTCCCACTCCGGCGCTTGCTGTGCCGGCTCGTGACGCCGCCTCCACACCGGTCGTGCTAGCCTGATGATCTCCGTCTGACCCGCCTTGCGCCGTTTATTAGAAAGGCGCAAAATACCAGTGCTGGGGCATGGTCTACCTTGGAGGGGTATGTCATGAACGATATGAGCCTCATGAATCTGCAGGCAGGAAAGACGACCGTAAGCGCGGCGGCCATTGAAGCGTTTGCGTGGCAGCAGCGCGGAGACGTGCTGGATGCCGGCGACGCGTCCTACGACGACGTACGGGCCATCTGGAATGGCATGATCGACCGTAAACCGGCCCTGATCGTGCGATGCGCCGGCGCTGCGGACGTTGTACGGGCCGTACGCTTTGCCCGCGACAATCAGCTGCTTGTCGCAGTGCGCGGCGGTGGGCACAATATTGCCGGCAACGCCGTCTGTGACGGTGGCCTGATGATCGACCTGTCGCCGATGCAATCCGTACGCGTCGATGCTGCGGCAAAACGGGCCTGGGTCGAGCCCGGAGCAACGCTGGCTGATGTCGATAGCGAAACCCAGTCCTTCGGGCTTGTGATACCGACCGGGATCAATTCCACGACGGGCATTGCCGGACTGACGCTTGGCGGTGGTTTCGGCTGGATCACGCGCAAGTTCGGCCTGACGATCGACAGTTTTGTTTCTGCCGATGTGGTGACCGCGGACGGCAATCTGGTGCGTGCAAGTGCGACGGAAAACAGTGATCTGTTCTGGGCATTGAGAGGTGGCGGCGGTAATTTCGGTATTGTCACGGCTTTCGAATTTAAGCTCCATCAACTTGGCCCGCAGGTGACCGCCGGTCTCGTCGTTCATCCATTCGCCGACGCGAAAACAGTGCTCGAGCAGTACCGGCAAGCGCTGCAAACCGCGCCAGACGAACTGACCTGCTGGGTAGTGATGCGGCAGGCGCCGCCGCTGCCATTTTTGCCCGAGGAGTGGCATGGCAAGGAGGTGCTGGTCCTTGCCATATGCTACTGCGGCGACGCTGCATCAGCCGATGCGGCCACCGCCCGGTTACGCTCGATTGGCAAGCCGATCGCCGACGTCGTCGGCCCCAGTCCGTTTACCGGCTGGCAGCAGGCATTCGATCCGCTGCTGACACCCGGCGCCCGTAACTATTGGAAGAGCCATGATTTCATCGAGCTTTCCGATGCAGCGATTGCTGTTCTGCTCGATGCCGTCCGCAAGCTTCCGGGTCCGGAATGCGAAATCTTCATCGGCCATGTCGGTGGTGCTGCTGGCCGCATCGCGGCTGATGCCACCGCTTTCCCGCAGCGGAACTCACATTTCGTCATGAATGTGCATGCCCGCTGGCGCGAACCGGCGATGGACGCGGCCTGCATTGGCTGGGCGCGCCAGCTCTTCGAGGCGGCAAAACCCCATTCTGCCGGGACGGCCTATATCAACTTCATGCCGGAAGACGAGGGCGACCGCGTCGCTGCCGCCTATGGCGGCAACTATCAGCGGCTCGGCGAGATCAAACGGCGATACGATCCCGACAATCTGTTTCGTCTGAACCAGAATGTGAAGCCGAAAGGGCAGGCGGGGTAGTCTGAAGGAGACACTCCCTTCTTGAAGTGGATGCGCCAGCTCATCCGACCAACCGGCAGCCTGCATTCTTCGACGGCTGCCGTGCTGTCCGCTCTTTGCGCCTGCCGTCCGTTAACGGCAGTTCTGACACGGCAATTCCCTGTTAAAATTCGAGATAGAAATATCTTTTCAAGAGTGAAGGAAAGATGTTGCAACTATTGCAGGTCTCAATATCTTCTGCGGTTAGGTCTTAGGTTTTGACCGCGTTCACTACAGACAGCCGGCCAAGGGCAATAAACGGAGCTTTGCATTCATCGTGCCAGGCGTTGAATGATACAGGGAAGGCCAGCCCGTCTAATCTTTGAGAGAAGTCCGACATATACAAGGGATTGCCATTATGCCTCGACCTTATGGAGTGCTCCTTGCAGCGGGCGTATGCCTGATCGCTCTTACTGGATTGTCTTTTTCGCCCATCATCATGTCCGTCGCCCTGGCACAGGAGGCTGCCTCTGCGGACACTGCGGCAGCGGCAGACGATACGCCGGCGCCCTTGAGTGAAGATGAGCTTGAGGTACTGGTTGCCCGCATCGCGCTTTACCCCGATGAACTCGTCGCAGTGATATCATCCGCCTCGCTCTATCCGTTGCAGGTCATCGAAGCGGCACGTTACCTCGATGACCTCAAGAAGGATGCCAAGCTCAAGCCGAAGGCGAGTTGGGACGGCAGTATCGTCTCGCTGCTGAATTATCCCGATATCGTCAAGATGATGAGCGAAGATCTGGACTGGACACAGTCGTTGGGCGGGGCGCTGTCCTATCAGCAGAAGGATGTGCTGATCGCCATCCAGCAACTACGCGACAAGGCGGTCGCTAACGGCATCATCAAGAGTGACGACAAGATCAAGGTGAGTGAGGAGAATGACAAAGTCGTTATCGTCTCCGCCAACCCGGAAAAGGTCTACGTCCCGCAATATGCGCCCGAGATGCTGTATGAGCCGGGCTATGCCGCAGCTCCCATCAGTTATTATCCCGATCCCTATCCGAACTACTACTACCCGACAGCCACTTTTTTCGCAGGTGCTGTTACGGGGGCAATCTGGGCCTCCGTGGTCGACTGGGACGACTGGGGTGTCTGGGGCGGCCGTTGGAAAGGTGACGTCGACATTGATTGCAACCAATGCTTCAACAACATCAATGGCCGGGTGAACATCAACGACGTCGATTGGAAGAATGTCGACCGCAGCAAGATCAAGTTCGACAAAAACCAGTTCAACAAATTGGATAACACCTCCTTCAGGAACAGCATCAAGGCGGATGGCGGCAACGACCTCAAGGCAAAGGCCAATGTGATCGGCAACGATCGTGCCGCAAATATCCGCAACAAGCCGGGAAACATTAGCGTTAAGGATGTCCGCAACAGCAAGATCGATGCAGACAGGATCAATCGCGACAAGATCGGCAACCCGGCAGGCAACCGGCCGGGCCAGGCGGTTCAGAACCGCAAGCCGGATGGCGGCAAGCTGAACAAGCCTGCGGGCGACATCAAGAATAAGGCCAATTTCGACCGCCCGGTCTCGCGGCCGAAGCCTGCGGCGCGGGCTGACAATCGGGCGGCGAAACCATCCGCGCTCGGCCAAGTCGACAATGGTCGGCGCACGCAGATGCAGTCCGATCGCGGCAGGCAGGCCATGGGTGGCGGTAACCGTGGCGGCGGCGGGCATCGGCAAATGCCCCGCGGCGGCGGACGTCATCGCTAAATCCCAGGGACAAGGAAGACCGTTATGACCAAGTCAGTCAAAAGCATGCTCCTGGGTTCGGTGTTTGCCGCACTGCTCATGGGGGACGCATCTATTGCTGTTTCAGCTTTCGCCGCAGAACCGTCCGAGGCAAGTATCATTGCGAGCTTTGCCTCTCCGAATGATCCGCCTGTCTTCGATACGCCGGAGCAGGCAGTCGATGCCTTCAAGGCCGCGCTCGCGGCGGATGATTTCGGCAAGCTTGCAACGCTGCTCGGCCTTGATCCGGCAAAGGCAAAGGCGGGTGAAGGGGTGATGGACACCTACGCCGAGATCCGCGATGGGGCAAAGAAACAAGTCGTCATCCAGGATATCGACGGCCGCAAGATCCTCGATATCGGTGAGAGGCTGTGGCCGCTGCCATTCCCCATTGTCAAGGGAACGGACGGCAAGTGGTCGTTCGACACCTATGCCGGGTTTGAAGAAATCATTAACCGCCGTGTCGGAGAGAATGAACTGCAGGCCATTGCGACGATGCGTGCCTATGTTGATGCCCAGCATGAATATTCTTCCGTCGATCATGATGATGACGGCGTTCTCGAATACGCCCAGAAACTGATCAGCAGTGATGGCAAGACCGACGGGCTGTATTGGGCACCGGATGTCGGCGTTGGTGATAGCCCGGCAGGCGACGCGTTTAAAAGTGAGGCGGTGCTGAGCAAGGCGAAAGCGGGCGCAGGATATTTCGGCTATTACTACAAGATTTTGACCAGCCAAGGCCCGAACATTGCCGGCGGTAAATTCGACTACATCATCAATGGCAACATGATCGCCGGGTTTGCGTTGATTGCGTGGCCGATCCGCTATGGCGAGACGGGTATCCATACGTTCGAGGTCAATGCCAATGGCATCGTCTATCAGGCAGACCTGGGGGCTGACACTGCGAAGATGGCTGCAGGGATCAACACGTTCAATCCGGATGACAACTGGACCGTAACGTCAGACTGAACTCCCTGAACCCGATGGCAGACATGCGCGGAGAGACTGTCTCGATGAATGATGTGCAGGTTGACCACCAACCGGAAACGGTCGCTGATTTCCTCGCCTCCCGTGGCGGTCCCTTTTATGAGCTGCAGTCGAGGCTCGGTCTTTTGCAAGAGCGCACCTTGCAAGTTGGCAGACGTGCCGTGATCTTTATCGGGCTCGCCTGGTTGGTGCCGCTTCTGCTCGGCCTGCCGCACAGTCTGTCGTTTGATGCCGCAAACGGCCTGCCATATCTATTGGATGCGGGCGCCTGGGCGAAATTTTTCGTCGCGATCGGTGCGTTCATGCTGGCTGAGCAACAGGTTGAGCAACGCTTGCGGGCGAAGCTGCAGCAGGTGACGGTGGCGCCGATCGTTGCGCCGTCTTCCCTTTCGCAAGCAGCACAAGCCGTCAATCAGGCGCTGAAGCGGCGCGATTCCCGCGTCGCGGAAGCTGTCTGCCTCGTCAATGCAATCATCGCTGCGGGCATTGCGCTTCGGCACCTGCTGACGGTCGACACGTCAAGCTGGGCTGTCGCAGCAGCGCCGGGAGCAAACTCGATCACCCTGGCGGGCTGGTGGTTCGTCATTGTCAGCATGCCCCTGTTCTGGTTTCTCGTCATGCGCGGGCTTTGGCGTCATTTCGTCTGGTCGCTGCTCCTGCGGAAACTGGCGCGACTGGAATTGCGGCTGGTCTCGACGCATCCGGACGGCCGCGCCGGTCTGGGATTTCTGGGGGATTATCCAAACGCCTATGCCACGTTCATCTTCGGCATGAGCTGCGCCGTTGCCGCCGCAGTTGGCCAGAACCTGTTGCATGAAACAGCATCGATGACGAACATCACCATTTTGATGGTTAGCTGGCTGCTGATCGTATTGGCGCTGTTCGCTTTTCCGCTTTCTGCCTTTTCCAAGCCTCTCAGCGATCTCAAGAAGGCGACGCTGGTTGTTCTCGGCGCCCAGGCAACGCAGTATCATCGGCTGTCGGAGCGCAAGCTTACAGGCTTCAACGTTGTTGCCAACAACGTAGCCGAAGCCGAGCAATTTCAGGACGTCGTGGATCCTTCAAAGCAGTTCGATACCACGCGCAAGCTATCAACCTTGCTGATGAACCGCGCCGCAGTGATCCCTGTTTCAGCGGCGGCACTTCTCCCGTTCGCGATCGTCGCATCGACGCGGGTACCGTTCAAGGATGTGTTCGACCTGGTAAAGAAGTTGCTGCTGCTGTGATCATCAAAATTTTAGAGCGGCACATAAGTCCGGATTTCCGCCAATTGATTTAATTGAAGAAAGTCTCCGAGAGCATGTCCGAAGTTCGGACGCGATTAGCGTAAGTGCGGACTGAAGGCGGGGTGACCCCCATATCCAGCGCAAAAGCGTGGAAGTTGAGGTCGAGCCCGGCGATTTCGATGTCGGTGTTCTTGCCGCGGCCAGTTTCCTGATGTTCGATAGTCATGGTCTGTGATTCCTAGTTGATAGAGTTTGGGAGGACACGTTCGTCCACATTGGTTGCGTGCGACGCCGACGATTCCGACACGAAAAAAGTTTTGTCGGAATCTACGTGGCCGCGCGCAAACAGAGTGAAGATCAAGGAGGAGGTCGACACATGAGCAAGAATAAGCGGAGGAGCAGGTGGGACAGCCTGACGAAGAGCATTACTCCCCGGAAGAAGCCCTTGCGGTCTTCCGGAACCTTTCCGAAGTCGAGCTGGATAAGCTTGGCCGGATAGCAAGCTTCATTGCGGGCTCAGGCGGCTATCCGGGCGGCGCTCGTACTCGTTGACCGCGAACTCGATTTCCGCTTCCGGGATCAGGTTAGGGCCTTTGATGACGAGAAGGCCGAATCCTCGATCGAGTCGGTGCTGGACATGCTGCAGAACACGAAGACGATCATCCTCTTCAAGTCGGCAGAAGCAGTCCCGTCAGATCTCCGACACTCTCTCGACGCAATCGTCCAGGTGCCGCCGCCCGACAGTCGCTTGGTGCGTGGCGTGGTTCGCTGGGCATACGGCATCGGTGTCACCGAGCAGCAGGCGGAGTCCCTCGCAAAATCCAACTGGAAGCGCCTGAAGCTTGCAATGACACGCGGTCGGCCAATCTCGCGGGTGTTCGCAATTCTGGAAAAGATGTCGCAGGAGGAGCCGTCAGCACCAAGGCAGACGAAGGATCCCGAAGCGCTCTCGGATATCCGTCTCGAAGAAATGGAGGGCTACGGCGAAGCCAAGGAGTGGGGCCTTGAACTTGCGCACGATCTCGCCGACTGGCGCGCGGGTGCGATCACCTGGGAGGACGTCGACAAGGGAGTGCTTCTGTCCGGACCGCCCGGAACGGGCAAGACGATGTTCGCCCGGGCCCTCGCTGCTTCATGCCGGGTCAAGCTGATCGCCACCTCGTACGCCAAGTGGCAGGCGAAGGGATACCTCAACGACTTCCTGAAGGCGATGCAGAAGAATTTCAAGGAAGCCAGAGATGCGGCGCCGGCAATCCTGTTCATCGACGAGGTCGACGCTTTCGGGTCTCGCGACGATGCTCATGCGAGCGATTCTGGGCTAGTGTCACCTCTTCCGTCGAACACCACTTGCATGCGGTCTGGCTTGTCAGCATAAGACTTCTCGACGTGATATCGCGGGGAACATAACGAGCATGGACGGTTCTGCCAATGCGCCAGTGGATCGCAGCAAGCCCGCCGCCTTCTTCGGTGGCGCGGTCATCGGTGCGTTGGGCGGTCTCATCGGACTGGGCGGAGCCGAATTCCGCCTTCCTCTCCTGATCGGCATCTTCAATTTCGCCGCTCTGGAGGCAGTCATCCTCAACAAGGCCATGAGCCTGGTCGTCGTTGCGACTGCGCTGCCGTTTCGTGCCGAGACTGTTCCGTTCAGCGAGATCGGCTCCCACTGGGAGATCGTGGTCAATCTGCTTGCCGGCAGTCTCGCGGGCGCCTGGTTAGGCGCAGGATGGGCGACCCGCCTTCGCTCGGAGACCCTTTACAAGGTGATCTCCGCGCTGTTGGTCGCGATCGCGATCATTCTCATCGTCGGCCACGACGCGACCTCGGGGCAGCCGCTGCTGACGGGCGTTGCCCAACTGATCGCGGGCATCGCAGCCGGTTTCGGAATTGGCATCGTCGCTGCGTTGCTCGGAGTGGCGGGCGGGGAACTGTTGATCCCGACCCTCGTGCTTCTGTTCGGAGTCGACATAAAGCTGGCAGGATCGCTGTCGCTTGCCGTCAGCCTGCCGACGATGCTTGTGGGGTTCACCCGATACAGCCAGGATCAGAGCTTCTCCGTGCTCGGACGTAACAAGGCGTTCTTGATCGTCATGGCCGCTGGCTCGATCGTGGGAACCTTCATCGGGGGGCGGCTGCTTGGCATCGTGCCCAACGCGTTTCTGCTTCCGGCTTTGGCGGTGATCCTTCTGCTGTCCGCCGTGAAGGTCTGGCGACACAAGTAGACATCAGATCGACTTCAACTGCACTCGCTTCTCGATCTTTACGGCGTCTTCCTTCCTCTCGCCGTAGCGGTCGGTCAGTTAGGTCGTTACGCCACGGCCCGATGCTCTTCGTGCGCCGCCACCCAAACTTCCTTCGCTGCATCCAGGTTCATCCAAGCTATACCGAAGCCCACAATGAGGTCTGGCCACGGCGAGCGCCATAGGTAGAACGTGACCGCTCCCGCCGCGATGATCGCGACGTTGGCGAACGCATCGTTGCGAGCGGATAGAAACGCGGCCTTGGTTAGCGATCCTCCGGCATTGCGGTAAGCCGCCAGAAGATAGGCGCACGATACGTTAACGACGAGTGCCCCGAGCCCTGTCAGACCCAGTGCGAACGGTTCTGGAGGAATAGGGACTTCGAACTTATTCCACGCTGTCCACAGGAACGCGACCGCCGGAAGGAGCAGGATGACCGCCATGGCCATGCCAGCACGCGCCCTATTTCTTGCCGACCAGGCCATGGCCACGAAAATCAACAGATTGACGGACGCGTCCTCGAAGAAGTCAGCGCTGTCCGCAAAAAGCGATGCAGATCCAATTCTGAGTGCAACAACGAATTCGATGCTGAAATATGCCAGGTTCGCCAGCGCGACGATTAGTACGATCCGCCGAATTCCTTGATCCATAACCCGTTGCTCCTGCTACTGCGTCGGTCAGGTTCTGCTTCCCGCTCTGACCGCAGTCAAGGGGTGCAGCACAAGGAAGCGTCAGATGGACTTCAACTTCACCCGCTGCTCCAGCTTGGCGGCGTCCTCCTTCCGTTCGCTGTAGCGGTCGGTCAGATACGACGAGGCGTCGCGGGTCAGCAGCGTGAACTTCACGAGCTCCTCGCAGACGTCGACGACGCGGTCGTAGTAGGACGACGGCTTCATCCGCCCGTCCGCGTCGAACTCCTGAAACGCCTTGGCGACCGACGACTGGTTCGGGATGGTGATCATCCGCATCCAGCGACCGAGGATTCGAAGCTGGCCGATGGCGTTGAACGACTGGCTGCCGCCCGATACCTGCATCACCGCAAGCGTCTTGCTTTGCGTCGGGCGAACCGACCCGACCGCCAAGGGAATCCAGTCGATCTGGGACTTCATAACGCCGGTCATCGCGCCGTGGCGCTCCGGGCTGACCCAGACCTGCCCCTCGGACCATTCTGACAGCTCCCTGAGTTCCTGAACCTTGGGGTGGCTGACGGGTGCATCGTCCGGCAGCGGAAGCCCCTTCGGATCGAATACTCTGACTTCGCATCCGAGACGCTCCAGCAGGCGACGGGATTCGTGGGCGAGCAGCCGGCTGTACGAGACCTCACGGATCGATCCATAGAGGATCAGGATCCGAGGCTTGTGCGCGGAGAACGACGGACGAAGGGTGTCGAGATCGGGCTGGCGGAGATGACTTTCATCGAGAGCCGGGAATCCTTCAGACAATGCGCTTTCCCTCCTTGTCGAGAACCCGCTCGCCATCTTCCTTCGTGAAGGCGCCCTTGTGGGTGTCGGGCAGGATGTCGAGCACGACTTCCGACGGGCGGCTGAGGCGAGTGCCGAGCGGCGTGACGACGAACGGCCGGTTGATGAGGATCGGATGCTTCAGCATGGCATCGAGCAACTGGTCATCCGTGAGCGCCGGGTCGTCGAGACCAAGCTCTTCGTATGGCGTTCCCTTCTCCCGGATCGCCTCTCGAACAGAAAGGCCGGCATCGGAGATCATCTTCGCCAGCTCCTCGCGCGACGGCGGGGTTTTGAGATACTCGATCACCGTCGGCTCGATGCCAGCGTTGCGGATCATCTCCAGCGTGTTCCTTGAAGTCCCGCAGGCGGGATTGTGGTAGATCTTGACGTCCATCGTCAGGTCCTTTCGGTTGCGGTGTTCTTGGCGACGGCAGGCGCTGCCTCGTACCAGCCCTTCGTACGGTTCACGATCCACACGACCGACAGCATCACCGGAACCTCGATGAGAACGCCGACGACGGTGGCGAGGGCTGCACCTGACTGGAAGCCGAACAGGCTGATTGCCGCGGCGACTGCGAGTTCGAAGAAATTGCTGGCCCCGATGAGCGCCGACGGACCAGCGACACAATGCTGTTCGCCCGACATCCGGTTCAGCAGGTAGGCCAGTCCTGAGTTGAAGTAGACCTGGATCAGGATCGGAACCGCCAGCAGGCCGATAATCGTCGGCTGTGCGATGATCTGCTCGCCCTGGAAACCAAACAGCAGGATCAGGGTCGCGAGCAGTGCGAGCAGGGAGAGCGGCTGCAGTCGACCGAGAAGACGGTCGAGCGATCTCGTGGTGCCGTCGGCGGTGAGCAGCTTGCGCACGCCCTGGGCGATGGCGACAGGGATCAGGATGTAGAGGACAACCGAGATCGTCAGCGTGTCCCACGGGACGGTGATCGCCGACAGTCCCAGAAGAAGCCCGACGATCGGAGCGAAGGCGACGATCATGATTGCGTCGTTCAGCGCGACCTGAGACAGGGTGAAGTGCGGTTCGCCCTTGGTGAGGTTCGACCAGACGAACACCATGGCCGTGCATGGTGCGGCGGCAAGGATGATCAGACCCGCGATGTAGGAATCGATCTGATCGGCCGGGAGCAGGGGGCGGAAGAGCCATCCGACGAAAAGCCATCCGAGCAGTGCCATTGAGAACGGCTTGACCGCCCAGTTGACGAAGAGCGTGACGCCAATCCCGCGCCAATAGCTGCCGACCTTGGCCAGAGAGCCGAAGTCGATCTTCAACAGCATCGGGATGACCATCAGCCAGATCAGCACCGCGACTGGGATGTTCACCTTCGCCACCTCGGCGCCGCCGATGAGGTGGAAGACGCCAGGCATCATGTGGCCGAGGGCGATCCCGACGACGATGCAGAGAAAGACCCAGACGGTCAGGTATCGTTCGAACGTGGACATCTCATTAGGCCTTTGCGGATTTCACGGATGCGCCCTCGAGCGTACCGATCTGGCGAACCTGCTGCTGGAGCGCCAGGCGGTCGATGGAGGCCAGCGGAAGATTGATGAAAGCGGAGATGCGGTTCTTCAGGAAGCGGGCCGCCTGTGCGAAGGCGCGCTGGATTTCAACTTCGGAACCGACGACCGCTGCTGGATCTTCGACACCCCAGTGGGCAGTCATCGGATGGCCGATCCAGACCGGACACGCTTCGCCTGCGGCGCTATCGCAGACGGTGAAGATGAAGTCCATTTCGGGAGCGTCGGGCGTGGCGAACACGTCCCAGCTCTTCGAAGCGAAGCCCATCGACGGATAGCCCAGAGCGTCCAGCTCCTTCAGCGCGTGCGGGTTCACTTCCCCCTTGGGCTGGCTGCCCGCGGAGAACGCCTTGAAGCGTCCGCCGCCCACCTTATTCAGAATGGATTCGGCGAGGATTGAGCGTGCGGAATTGCCCGTGCACAGGAAGAGCACGTTGTAGGTTTTGTCGGTCATGGTCGTGTTCCGTGGTTAGGTCGGAGGCCGTTCCAGTTTCATGATCGTCGCAGAGGCGGGGCAGAGTCCCGAGAGCTGGCGGGTTGAAAGGATCGCCGGCGGCACCTGGTCGCGTTGGACGGAGGCGAAGCCAATGGGCTCGAAGAAGGATGCCGCGGTCGTCGTGGCGAGGTAGACCTCGGCCGAGGGGGATGTCTTGGCGAGGGTCAACTCAACCAGATGCCGCCCGTATCCTTTCGATCGGTACTCGGGAAGAACCACTACCGAGCGAAGAAGAACGGCCTCGTCATCGCACGTCTCGACCCCGGAGTAGCCGACCACGCGACGATCAGCGGCGACCAAAGCGAAATAGCTGCGATCCGAACCGTCCAGATCGTCGACCAGCAGTCCAGCCGATGTCAGGGCCACTCGAAGGTCATCGGAAACCAGAACGGGTTCTAGCTTCAATTCACGCATGGTTGCGAGCTCCCCGGCAGGTAGCAGGATGTGAGATCGGCAATCAGAGGAGCGCATAGTTCCGCATTCCCGCCGCAGCAGTCCTTGAGCAGAAACAGCGTAAGCTCGCGGAAACCTTCGAGATCCGCCCGGTAGATAATGGAGCGGCTCTGCCTTTCACTCTTGACGATGCCAGCCCGCGCCAATGTCGCGAGGTGGGCGGACATGGTGTTCTGCGGGATGTCCATCCTGCGCGCCAGTTCGCCCGCCGGAATGCCGTCCGGTTCGGCTTTGACAAGCAGACGGAAGGTTTCAAGCCTCGTTGTCTGCGCCAGGGCGGCCAGCGCCGCGATTGCGTTTTTCGATTCCATGTATCCAGAATAACGGATATATAATCGCTGTCAAGCATCAACGGCCATCAGGGCGATCGATGTGATGCATCCACCTGAAGGATGCCTGTAAATCCTTGCAATATCCGCTCGGCATGTAGCCCGCCGCGACCGGGCGCATAGGTGAAGGCTACCTCCGGCGGCGCACCTCCGTCCCACGGTCGGTCATCACGGGCCAGCGCCCAGAAGTATCCGGTCTTGGTTTTACGGTAACCAGGATCAAGCACCGGCGCACGGGTCTCGTCCATGAACAGCTTCGTCGACCGCTTCAAGTCGGCAAGCAAGGCGTCGAAGACTGGGCGCAGTTCGAAAGCAGCCCGACCGACCAGTCGGCGAGTGTTGAGCGGTCGAGATCAACGCCCTGGCGGCTCATGATCTGCGCCTGGCGGGGGCAGGAAGTTCTGGATGCGCTCGATGCCGATCTTATTGGCAGTAACGTTCCAGTGGTAACGTATCCCAGCCGTACCGATTGAAGTCGATGCAGATAGGATTCATCATCTATGTCAGGGAGAGTGTTTCATGCCATCAGACAACATCAGGAACGACGGATCACAGCGAAGTGACGGGATCCAAAGCCACGAGCGAGAGCACTATGCGCATTTCGCAAAGAATTCTCTCTCCGAACAGTCACTACGAAAGATATACGTGAGCATGGTCGGTCCGAGCAAGGAATCCCATCTCGTCCGGTTCGTCGAGAGTGTTGATCGGCTGATGTCTGGTCGGGCCTCTGCTTGCACGGAGAGTGTGATATTAGAGGGACTATCACGCCTCAGGATGTCGTTCTGAAGTATCTGATAGGATTGAAAATTGCGATCCTGCTCCCTGCACTTGAAGCTGGTGCCTCCAGGAGGTCGGAAGACGTGAACCTGGAAGAAAGCGTCTTTTTGCTTCGAAGGCTGAAATCAATGATCAACGTCATCGATCTTCGCAACGCCACCATTCATTAATGCCTTCATGGCAAACGGGAACACTATCCTCCAGCACCAGCTCAACCGTGCGAAAGAGCTCCTTGAGCGGAATCGGAGCGCTTGCGAACACTTGGCGGCGAGCCTGATGGAACGGTCTGAGCTATCAGGGCGGGAAGTGATGGAGGCGTTGAATGACAGGATTCAGCCTCGAAAAGATCCAGAATAGAGGCGGAGCAAGAGCTACCGAGGTGTGGGTCCAGGATTCTCGTCCATCTCGATTCCCTACATCGTCCGGTGCCGGGCGCGCGAGATGCTACGCTTCTTTCAATGGCGCGTTCATCCATCCATCCGTCCCTCCCGAAGTTTCGCTTTATAAGAGATCGAGACGACATCGGAGAGCCTGCTGGCATGGCCTACTCGTGATCGTTGCTGAGGCGATGAGATTCCCAACCTGCCAACATTCGGTCGATCGTCCGCAGATCGTATCCCCGCACGATCAGACGTCGTATACGCTCTGCTCGAAGGTTGGCCCGCCATTGGTGAATGGTCATTCCCGCACTCAGTTCGAAGGATGCAGCTAGATCAAGCGGCGACATGCTGACCTCCGTCGATAGTTCGGAAAGGGACAGGTCGCCGTCGAGATGCTCCGCGATGCGATCCTTCGTTCGAGCTTCCTGACCACGTGACAGACGTTGTATCGTTGTTGTCCCGATCCTGCATCCAGCATAAGTCTTGATCGCATGAGCCGTGGCTGCAATGCTGACGTGGTCCACCAGCAGACGGTTCGAATCCCGCGGAGCCCGGAAACACGGAAGGATCGCCCGCGCCAGATTGTGGAGGATGACATCCTTCACGCCCAGTCCCGGATGTTGATCGAAACTGTCTACGTCTGGCAGGCCTTCTCGTTCTGCAACTTCCAGAAGAGCCTCGCGCGGCAGGTAGAAGCTCAGGTGATGAAACGTGCTTATGCTGTCGGCGACAGGCGAGGAGCGCAGGTCGTAGATGTTCGCTGTTCCGGCAGGAAGGAAATCAGTCTGTACCCGGCGGCCGTCGATAAACAGCCCATGGGAGTGTACGTCGCGGAGCTGTATCGTCACCAGGAACGCATCTTCGACGGGGATCGGCTCAGTGAGACCTGTGTCCTCTTTGTCGCAGCGGATTTCCGTCACCGCCACTTTGGCGTTCTTCAATGTCCGAGCGACAAACGAGGGTGCCGTGTCGGTCTTGAACGTACGCCGCAGCGTCTCGCCGTAGGCTCCGTTTTCCGTCATGTCGAGACCTCCCAGAGGGACCGGCGGTAAGCAGACGTCGCGACAGCATTCCATGCCGGGCGCATGCGCGGATCTGGGCGAGGCTAACATTCTGGAACAGTTCGGTATCCCTTATTGCGTGAAGGAACTGTCCGATATGTTCACCCCAACCATAGTTGGCCAGGTTTCCTGTTTTTAGTTCTTCCAGAGAGTTGTTCGCAGCCAGCCAGTCGGCAAAACGGCTTTCGAGGTGATCGACATCCTTTCCGAGTGCCTCGAAACCCGTCTCCTGGGATGTCCGAGAGATGCGAGGCGTGGCGACTACCTTCGAC
Source organism: Rhizobium sp. Root1334 (assembly GCF_001426665.1). Lineage (GTDB taxonomy): Bacteria > Pseudomonadota > Alphaproteobacteria > Rhizobiales > Rhizobiaceae > Pararhizobium. The sequence goes on from NZ_LMEY01000023.1 coordinate 47,034, forward strand.
TGTGACAGTAACCGACCGATGCGTTCGACGAAGTGGACGACGACATCGAACGGGATGCCGTCGAGGAGGGGGCGCGGAACCAGCGGCTCCACAATCCCCATCCGCTGAAGCTGGTAGCAATCGTAGGAGCCGTCGTTGGGGCAAGAGCCGCGCCCGACTCCCAGCCCGCCCTTCAGGTGGCCATAGAATGGATATGAGCTATCGCCTTCACCGAGACGCAGCGAGTTTCCGTGGAAAAGGCAACGCGTCAGGCTCCGGACATCCCACCAACTCCGGTGATATGGCGCTTCCTTCACACATTCCGGGCAGTATCGAAGGCTTCGACGGGATGCCCGCGGTGGGGCGGTCGTGTTTTTCGACCTGGTTGCGGGGATCGGTGTCCACCGAACGAGAGATGCTTTCTCCTCCTCGGCGATCGGCAGATCCGTCACCGCTTTCAGGATCTGCCGGATCGGGTCACCGCCGCGGTACATGTCGCTGCGGAGTGCGAAGTCGCGCGGAGTGAGTTCCTCCCCATCCATCACGAGCCGGGTGAAATAGGAGCGTGCGCCTTCACCGAAGCACGGACGCACGCGCCATCTCGAGAAGATGCGCTGGAGACGGAATTGATCATGCAGCATGGCGATAACCGAAATAATTGTGGGAGTCGTCGGGTGCCAGCCGGGTCGCGACGACATGTCGAAGATGTTCAATGAGGATGTGAGAGGACCCGTCGTTGAACGCGCGGAAGGCCGCTGTGGTAATAGCGCCCACCAAGCTTTGACCATTTTTCGAGCAGAGCACGGATTGTCTTCCAGTCGCCGCGCGCCGCAACCGCCGCTTGGGCGGCATCGATGATCGCATCATTCGTCGTCGGCCCGTAACGGAGGCGACGGTTGCCCTTCGCCGCATCGTTGTCCGCAAAACTGACAAGCCTGTCGTATTGATTTCCGGTGCGGGCGATCCTGATGATCTTGTACCACCCAGATCGCCCGGGTGGTTTGTCGTCGCCGATTTCCGCGGCCACCTTCTTGATGACCTGCGCCTTCTGCTCATCGGTCATCGACCGAAGATCGTTCTCGCGCATGAAGGTCTCGAACCCGTCCGCATAGGCCAGCTTCGTCACCGCCTTTTTTCGCTGGTTCGGCTTCAAGGCAAATGACGAGCCGGGGACATTCCTCGCCCCGTCGGTCGGCCCAATGACTGGGCGGATACGCTTGGCGCGGGCGAGTTCGCTGATCTGCCAATCCGAGAGGTAGATCCTGTCATTGGTGCCGAGATGAGTGAATTCCGACTGCGGATTGGAATCCTTTGCCGCTTGCAGGGTCCCGCCGAATGAGAAGATGCCGTACTTCGTTCGGCGCGGATTCAGGATGAAGAATTGCTGGCGATCCTTCAGCTCCCACGCCTGGATCGTCGGCGCGTTCTCGCGATCAGGTGGCAGATCCAGTTCGTGGTAGGTCTTAATCTTCTGCCAGATGATATCGTCACGCATGAGCGGCATTCCTTCTGGTTACGATGGTGGAGGGCGAAAGGCTGTTGGCGAGATCGACATCGAGTTCACCTCGGATGGCCATCTGCATCACGGCGGAGAACACGGGATTGCATTCGGTGACGTGGCGGGCCGATGATCTGCCCTCGGTGCGGCTATGGGTGAAGATCCCGTTGATCGGCATCGAGCGGACGAGGCTCTCGATCGTGGCCGGGTAGGTCGCTCTGCGGAGGCATTGCCGAAGCTCCGCCATCTGAGGATGTTCCCCCTCGACCTGCCTGTGCATCCACATCCGTTTCAGGTCTTTGAGGACTGGCAGCCGAAGAGTGGTTTCAGAAAGAAGGAGGTATCTCGCACCAAGATCGCGGTAGTGCGCTGTCCTCGCGTCCCTGAAGCCCTCGTGGACGGATCCGACATAGGCAAAGCCGCCGCCGGGGGAGACGATGGCGAACGGTGCTCCTGGCTTTCCCCGGAAAAAGAAGAGACCCGTGTTCTGCTTGGTTGGGTCGGCCCTCTTCTCCTCGTCGGAATAGATGTCGTAGAACACTTGGTGGCCGCCTGCGACATCGTCGATAATGCGGTTGAGGCCGCCCAGAACCGTCTGCACGTCCACGGCGCTGTGATAGGGCAGCAGTTTTTGCAAGCCGTTGAGTGTCATGTCCTCGTCGTATCGCCGATCGTCCCACGGTAGGACCCGAGGCGCGTATCCTGAGAATGCCGGATGTCGCAGGATGTCGCCGATCGTGTTCGTCGGAGACAGGTTCCTGCTTTCCGATCTGCCTACCGACATGTCAGACAGGACCAGCAGCGACGCGAGCAGAACCGACTTGATGCTGTTTAACAATGAAATCTCCTCTCGCCTGGCATGGCTTTGTCCTGCTTATCCACGTGCTGCCTGCTGCCTGATCTGGCGGATGGCATCATTGAAGCCTTTGGGCGTGCCGCTGGAGCCAGCAAGCTTTCGGACCCGGACCTCATCGATCCTCTTGCCGACGACGACCTTGGGCACGGCCGCCGCGAAGGCGCGCTGGAGTTCCAGGGAGCGCGGGACATAGGCATGCGGGGTTACGGTGACGGTGGTGATGATGCCGTCCTTCAGGGTTGCTCTGACCGTGATATGCGACGGCTGCCCGCCGTATTCGCCCGTCGCGGTATAGACACCGTCGGCATACGGCGTCTTGCGCGCGCCTTCAGCCTCCGCCGCCCCGGCAAGCACGAGCGTGAGTGCCGTGGTCAGAAGCATTTTCCGTGTCTGGCTTCGCATTGCTGTTCCTTTCTCAAGTGAAGACTTCGCCATTGAAATTGTCCGAGATTTCGGCGCGGCCGTCGGCGAACATGCGGACGAACGAGAAATCGAAGGTCGACATCAACCGGGACGGCGGATCGAAGAAGAGAGCGGTCGCGAGCCCGTCGGCCGTTGCCGCGTCGGCGGCAATCGCCCATGTGGCGATGACGTTCATAGTCGGTCGCCCGGTCCGCCCGTCCAGGACGTGGTGAAGACCATGACCCCATCGGCGGCGATTGGACGCCGAGGCGCAGATGGACGAATCCTTCAGGTTAGCGATCCCGATCACCATGTCCGGATCATGGGGATGCTCGAGGCCGACGGTGAGGGTACCGTCTCCACGGTGGCACATGTCCCCGCTGCCATCGATCACGAACTCAACGACGCCCTCTTCCGTCAGAATGTCGGTGACAAGATCGACGAGCCTGCCTTTTCCGACTGCACCGAGATCGATCACGAGCGGCTTGCGGGTGCTCACGGTTCGTTCATTCCGCACGAGGTCCCGAGACCAGCTCGGACGCTTGGTCGTCATGGAAGCAAGAGAGTCTTCATCCGGAAGGAGCGAGTAGCCAGCGTCGTATCCCAGACGCTCGAGATCACATCCGACGAGCGGATCGACCGCTCCGCCCGTCGCGTCGTGAAGCCGATCGTAGAGATCGAACATCGGGATCGCCCCGGACGGAAAGGTGAACGTCCCACCTTCGGGAGCATTTGCGATCCGCGAAACGATGGAGTCATCACGGAATCGGGAATAGACGCTGTCGAAGCGCTCGATCAGGTCGAGTATCCGCGACCTGACCTCTTGAGAGAGCGGAGCAGGCGTGTCGATCTCCCAAGACGTGCCTATGGCATCGAACTCGAAATGGCAGGTCAACACGCCATCCATATCAGAGGCCCGTCATTTTCAGGACGGCTTCGGGAAGTCGCTCGCCAACAACCTCGAATTTCGCAAGAACGGTTTCGATCTCTGCCAAGTCGGCCGAGGTCATTTCGAGATTGACGCTTCCAATGTTCTCTTCGAGACGGTGCTGCTTCGTCGTACCGGGGATCGGCACGATCCAGGGTTTCTGCGCCAGCAACCAGGCCAGCGCGACCTGAGCGGGAGTAGTGCGGTTCCCAACGGCAATCGACGTGATCGCCGCCACCAGTGCGAGATTGGCCTCGCGAGCATCAGCGTCGAAGCGCGGGACGAGATTTCGGAAATCTGTTGCATCGAATTTCGTGCTCGCGTCGATCTTACCTGTCAGTAATCCCGCGCCGAGTGGCGTGAACGGCACGAAACCGATCCCCAGTTCTTCGAGAACGGGAAGCAGTTCCGCTTCCGGATCTCGCGTGAACAATGAATACTCGCTTTGAAGCGCGGTGACCGGCTGGACAGTATGCGCCTTTCGAATCGTTGCGACACCCGCTTCAGACATACCGAAATGCTCGACCTTGCCTTCCGCGATCAGGCCCTTCACCGCACCCGCGACATCTTCGATCGGAACGGCCGGATCGACGCGGTGCTGGTAGAAGAGGTCGATGCGGTCGGTCTTTAGGCGCTTAGGCTGGTTCGCTGGGGAGATGTCGAAGGGCCGGAAACGGCGCTATGGGCGCTCTATCCTTCACGCCGCCTTCTCAGCGCGCGGGTGTCTGCTTTCCTCGACTATCTCAGGGAAGCATTTCCCTCCGGATCTGCCGAAGAACTGGCGGCCTATGTCGAAAAATAGCGGCGTAATTCACGTCCCCAGTTGGCGCGTCTGCGTCATGACGGCCTCCGGCCCGAAGAGGTCATTGGCGGTATGTGCTATCGAAAGGCCAGATGCATCGACGGTATCTTCCTCCGCAGGGCGAAGGGCTGATATCGCTCACTGAGGAATGCGACGGTCGAATCAAGCGAATGCAGGTGGTGAGGATGCAACATATTCCAGATGATGCGCGGGATGCTTGGACACCGGAACTGCTTTCTGAGCGTTTCCGCTACCAGCACCCGTCCTGGTATATTGTCGGTGGCTGGGCACTAGACCTGTGGCACGGTTACCAGACCCGCGATCACGAGGACTTGGAGTTCTGCATACTTTCGGACGATGTCGATATTTTTCGCGACGAGTTATCCGAGCTGGATTTCTTCGAGGTCCGCAACGGCAATTTTGCCTATCTTGCTCCTGAAACGAGGCCTCGGCCAGAGACCACCCAATTATGGGGAGCCGACATGGCGAACCTTTGCTGGCGCGTGGACATGATGATCGAACATGGCACCCGAGAAAATTGGACTTACAAGCGCGATCCATCATTCCGTCTGCCCAGATCGACTGCGGTTCGAGAAACACCGACCGGAATTCCTTATCTCGCTCCTGCTCTTGCCCTGTTGTTTAAGGCAAAACACGTTCGAGCGAAGGATGAGGAAGACCTGCATGCTGCCTTGCCGAAGCTTCACGATCAGGAAAAAGCCGATTTACGATGTTGGCTTGAGGCAATGTATCCGGGACATGAATGGATCACACGGCTTTGAAGAAAGGCAGGATGACTGCTTCTGGCGCAAAGCGACAATCTAGCTGGCTGGCGCGGATTGAAACCTTGGGCTTTTGGGAATGTGCTCGGGATAAGTCAGGAATCTGCATATCGACACTTTGAAAGTGAGGGCGTGTAACTCCCACTACCCGATCCCCAACGTCTCTTCAGAGCCAGCGTGCAGCCAGCAAGGATTCACAAAGCCAAATCCGCAAGAATCATTCAGGCCTTCGCTAGCCGCATTATTGTCAACATTTATAGGATTCGACGATGAATCCATGGCGATTGTCAACAATTCAAAGTATATGTTGCGCATTATTTGTGCCGCTATATTTCTATTGTTTTGAGCTGCCGATAATCTCTATTAGACTTGAATTTTCATCACGGTCTCATCGGCCCTAAGTATTAATTGGAGGCTATTCTGAACAAGGTGGTCGGCGTTTTGGGCAGGAAAGACGTGCTACCAAAAATTAACTGTGATCTTGAGAAGTGCGCGACGAAGCCCACTTTCGGTCATTTCGCGACCGTCGGCCACCAATGTCAACAATTACAATGACCTGAAACATGTGTCGAGCAGCATGAGGCGCTGCGGATGGGCGACGAAATACCAAAAATCTAACCGAACACTGATCACCCGACAAGCGCCGGCATCGCCCCCTCAACGATAGACATGGTGCAAGGCTGCAGTGACGACGACGCCGGAAGGGAACAGGGATGAAGCGATCTCGCCGTAAGAAACGCCTCTGGAGGCGGAATCTGTCAGACTAATCCGCGTTTATGCGTTCACAGTCCGCGTTATATGGTAGCCAGTCCGCACTTATGTGGCGACGTAGAAAAAATGGCGCACCCGACAGGATTCGAACCTGTGACCTTTGGAATCGGAATCCAACACTCTATCCAGCTGAGCTACGGGTGCATCCGCGACGGTTTGAGGCCGTCGAAGCAAGCTGTGACCGGTTCATAGCCTAGGTCGTGCCGCGCATCAATGGTGAAAGCGTCCCGGCGGCAGGAAAATCCTGTTCATTGAAAATGGTACGGCTCGCAATCGCTGCCAGAGCGGAGGGAAGGGAACAACGGGCAAGGGACGGGCGAAAAAATGCCGCGCTTTGGAGGCGCGGCATTGTTCTTTCAGGCACAGAATTGCCTAGGCCGTCTGCATCGCACCGGGGCCGGGGATGGCCTTCGGTGGGACCTTGCCGAGGATGATCATCCCCAACACTTCGTCCTTGGTGACATCCTCGGTGCGGGCATGACCGACCACCTGGCCGTTCTTCATCACCGAAACGCGGTCGGCGAGATCGAAGACGTCGTGGATATCGTGGCTGATCAGGAAGATCCCGATGCCTTCGCGCTTCAGCTGCTTGATCAGTTCGCCAACCTGCGCCGTTTCCTGCGGCCCGAGTGCCGCGGTCGGCTCGTCCATGATCAGGATGCGGGCGTCGAACAGGATGGCGCGGGCGATCGCCACCGATTGGCGTTGGCCGCCGGACAGTGCCTTCACCGGTTCCTTGAAGCGGCGGAAGTTCGGGTTGAGCCGCCCCATCACTTCACGGGCCTTGGCTTCCATCGCGACATCGTCGAGCGTGCCCCAGGGGGTGCGCAGCTCACGGCCGAGATAGAGGTTGGCGGCCGCATCGACATTATCGGCGACTGCGAGCGTCTGGTAGATCGTCTCGATGCCGTAACCCTTGGCGTCACGGGGATTGTTGATCTGCACCGGATCGCCATTGATCAGGATTTCGCCGGCGTCACGCTTGTAGGCGCCTGACAGAATCTTGATCAGGGTCGACTTGCCGGCGCCGTTATGGCCGAGCAGAGCCACGACTTCGCCCGGATAGAGATCGACCGAGGCGTTGTCGACGGCGTGGATGCCGCCGAAAGAGATGGAAATGTTCTTCATTTCCACCAGCGGAGTGCGTTGTTCCGTCATTGTCGTACTCCTTTACTTGGCCCGGCCGCGATAAACGGTATCCAGCCAGACGGCCATGACCAGCACGATGCCGATGACGATGCTTTGCAGTGGCGTATCGATGCGCAACAACACCATGCCGGACTGCAGGGATTGCATGACGATCGCACCGAGAACTGCGCCTGAGATCGTGCCCATGCCGCCGGCAAGCGACGTACCGCCGATGACTGCAGCAGCGATCGTATAGAGTTCGTCGAGCGTGCCTTGCGCATTGGTTGCTGCGTTCAGGCGGGCCGTCGAAATGGCGGCTGCGATGGCGCAGAGTGCGCCCATCAGCGCGAAGATGCGCACCGTCACCCAGCGGGTCTTGATGCCCGCGAGTTCGGCTGCTTCAGGGTTGCCGCCGATCGCAAAGACATAGCGGCCAAAGCGGGTGCGGGTGGTAAGAAAGCTCATGGCGATGGCGATGCCGACGGCCATCAGCACCGGGATGGCGATACCGAGCGGGATCTGCAAGCCGCCTTCAGGCCAGGGGATGTTGTTGGCCTCGGCATATTTCTTGGCGAGATTGACCGGCATGTAATAGCTGTTCAGCACCCAGACGGCGGCCAGCACCATGACGCAACCGACCGTGGAGAGGAAATACTCCGCCCACATCGGCCGCAACGGAAAGCCGAAGCGCTTGCGCTGCTTGCGCGAGTTGATGATCGAGGCGACGATGATGACGCAGGCGATGACGCCGACGACCCAGCTGGCCGTGGCACCGATCGACCCCTCCGCGCCGCCGCCCATCAGGCGGAAGGTCGAATCCATCGGCGCAACGGTGGCGCCGGAGATGACGAGGAAGGCCGCAGCCCGCCAGATCAGCAGGCCGCCCAGCGTGACGATGAAAGCGGGAACGTTGAGAAAGGCGATGATGATGCCCTGGAAGGCGCCGATGGCAGTTCCAAGCGCGATGCCGACTGTCAACGCTATGATCCAGGTGGCCGGGTGGTCGAAACCAATCAGCGGCGGCAGGATCTTGGCTTGGGTGATCGCCATGATCATGCCGACGAAGCCGAGGATCGAGCCGACCGACAGGTCGATATTGCGGGTGACGATGACGAGCACCATGCCGGTTGCCATGACCGAGACCGATGCAGCCTGGACCGTCAGGTTCCACAGGTTGCGTGGCGTCAGGAAAAGCCCGTCGGTAAAAAATTGAAAGCCGAGCCAGATGCACATCAGCGCTGCGATCATTCCCAGAAGCCGGGTGTCGATCTCGGTCGCCTGCAGGAAGCGCTGCAAGGCGTTCCCCTGTGTCTGGCGCACGCTGCTGGAAGGCGTGGCAATGGTGGTGTTTGCCATTTCCTGATTACTCCCCCTTTATTCTTGTCTAAAGTACCGTACATCGGAGAAGCGCCGCAACGTGATCGCTGCGGCGCTGGTAACGGGACTTTATCTGCCCATGTTCAGGATCGGATCAGTTGCAGACTGCAACGGTTCCGGCCTTGACGCCCTGGCAGGTTTCTTCCTTGGAAATCCAGCCGGCGTCGATGACGACGTTCAGATTGTCCTTGGTGATCGGCTGCGGTGCGATGAAGAACGACTGCATTTCGACGCCCTTCGGTCCGCCGGCAAACTTGACAGTGCCGGGGATCGCATCCATGGCGGTGCCGCTGGCAAGCGCCACAGCGATTTCGCCGGCCTTCTTGCCGAGTTCGCGGCTATCTTTCCAGACGGATACGGTCTGGGTGCCAAGTGCGACGCGGTTCAAGGCGGCCTTGTCGCCGTCCTGGCCTGAAACCGGAACAGAACCTGCCAGGCCCTGGGCTTCGAGCGCTGCGACAACGCCGCCGGCCATGCCGTCGTTCGAGGAGACGACACCGTCAACCTTGTTGTCGTTGGCGGTCAGGAACTGCTCCATGTTCTTCTGCGCAACTTCCGGCTTCCAGCCGTCCGTATAGGCTTCGCCGACATTCTTGATCTTGCCGGCGTCCATGGCGGCCTTCAGCACTTCCAACTGCCCGGAGAACAGGAAGTCAGCGTTCGGGTCCGTTGATGCGCCCTTGATGAAAACGTAGTTGCCTTCCGGCTTGACCTTGAACACTTCGGCAGCCTGCATGCGGCCGACTTCCTTGTTGTCGAAGGTGATGTAGTAGGCAGCCGGATTTTCGATCAGGCGGTCGTAGCCGACGACCGGAATACCTTCAGCGGCGGCCTTTTCGATGGCCGGGCCGATGGCTTCCGAATCCTGCGCCAGAACGATGATGGCGTTGGCGCCCTGTGCGATTAGCGACTCGATGTCGGTCAATTGCTTGGCGGCGGATGCCTGGGCGTCAGCGGAAATGTACTTGTCGCCGGAGGCTTCGAGGGCTGCCTTGATGGCGGCTTCGTCGGTCTTCCAGCGTTCTTCCTGGAAGTTCGACCAGGAAACGCCAACGACCAGATCCTTGGCCATGGCTGCAGTGTGCAGAGATACGATGATGGCAGCGCCTGCCATCAGTGTCAAAACTGATTTCATGAAGTCCTCCCAAGTGACCGCTGGCCGTCCGCGCGAACCTCCCGCACGGCCCCCGGCCAGCAAATTTGCCTGTCGCCAGCTCCAAAAGAGTTTTTTCTCGACAGTCGAGAAAATAGATGTCAGAGTTTTTCGGGGCTGTCAACAATGCTTTGAACAAGGCCGTTTGACATCGGGCAGATGCTTTGGGAGGAGCATGTGTTTGTGGGATTCGTGAGCAACAGGGATGCGCAATGCTGAGTAAATCGAGCACCGAACTGGTGCGTCAGCAAAACAGCGCGCTCGTGCTTGCAACGCTGCGGCGTCTGGGGCCGCTCTCCCATACCGACATATCCGAACATACGGGGCTGGCCTCTGCAACCGTTTCTGCGATCACCGCCGAACTGGAGCGGGCAGGGGTCATTGAGAAGGCGGAACAGCAGGCGCCTTCGGGACGCGGCCGGCCGCGGGTGCTGTTTGCGCAGCGCCGCGACAGCGGCTTTCTGATTGCCGTGCGAATCTCCTCGGATGTCGTGCAATATTCGCTGGTCGATTATTCCGGGCGGCTGATCGACCGTTTCGAGGAGCTGCGCAATCACAAGGCCGTGGGCACGCAATCTTTTGCCGAGGGGTTCCTCGATGCGCTGGCCCGCCTTATTCACCGGTCGCAACTGGACAAGGCGCAGATCCTTGCCGTCTCGATCAGCAGCAAGGGCACGGTCGATGCGGATGGCAAGCGGCTGTTGTGGTCGCCGGTCTTTGGTGGCGAGCAGATCGATTTCGTATCGTTGCTGCAGCCGGACTGGCGCGCCAAGGTCACCCTGAACAACGAGACGCTTCTGGTGGCGCAGGCCTTGGGAATGAAGGCGGATGCGAGCGAGGCCGGGTCTTTTCGCGTGCTTGCCGCCTTGTCGCTTGGCCACAGCATCGGGCTTGGCGTTGCCCGCAAGGATAGGTTTGGCGAGCTGGAGGTGACGGCACCCAATTTCGGCCATATGCTGCATGCCACCAATGGCTGCCTGTGCCGTTGCGGCTCCTTCGGCTGCATCGAGGCGTCGGCGGGGTTCTATGGGATTTTGCGTACAGCCTTTGAAGTGCCGCCCGATACGATCCCGGCCAAGTTCGTGCCTCTGGCGGAAATGGACAAAATCGCCGCAAGCGCGCGCCAGGGAAACCGCATGGCGGGTTATGCTTTCCGGCAGGCCGGCATTGCGCTCGGCAATGGTCTGTCCCGGCTGCTCAGCCTCTACGACCGCATGCCGATCCACATCACCGGGCCGGGAACGCGTTACTTCGATCTTCTGCAGCGTGGCATCGACGAGGGGCTTGAGCAGTCGCATGAGGTTCGGCTGCAGGGCAAACCGGAAATTTCGGTGATCTTCGATGAGCAGCGGCTGGTTTTCGATGGGCATCTGGATCGGGCCTTGACCGACATGGATCACGATATCGCCGCCTTCAGGCCGCTGCCGTCGTCGATAGAGCAGTCTTGATACAAGAATGGCCGGGCGAACCCGGCCTTTCTGACTTCGGTTTATCGATCAGGCGCCGACGCGGATCTGACGCTTTTCCGTGACCGACTTGACGGCAGCGTCGGCCAAGGCCAAAGCTGCGAGACCGTCAGCACCGGAAGGCGTGATCTTCGTGCCCTTTTCGATCGCCGAGATGAAGCCGGCGATTTCGTTGGCATAGGCTTCGGTGTAGCGCGTCATGAAGAAATCATGCAGCGGCGGGCGGGTATAGCCGTCGCCGTTGGCGATCTCGATCGAGACGGCGCGCTGATTTTCGGCAGAGACGACGCCCTTCGAGCCGTGCACTTCGATGCGCTGGTCGTAGCCATAGGTGGCGCGGCGCGAGTTGGAGATGATCGCCTGCTTGCCGGATGCGGTTTCAAGAATGACCGAAACGCTGTCATAATCGCCGGCCTTGCCGATTTCCGGATCGACGAGCACGGCCGCATGGGCGGTGACGGCGACCGGCTCTTCGCCGAGCAGGAAGCGGGCCATGTCGAAATCATGGATGGTCATGTCGCGGAAGATGCCGCCGGAACGCTTGATGTAATCGACCGGCGGGGCGCCGGGATCACGCGAAATGATCGTCACCATTTCGACGTCGCCGATCTTGCCGTCGTCGATCGCCTTGCGCACGGCCATGAAGTGCGGATCGAAGCGGCGGTTGAAGCCGACCATCAGCTTGCCCTTGGTCTCTTCGACAACTTTCATGCATTCACGCACCCGGCCGACGTCAAGATCGATCGGCTTTTCGCAGAAGATCGCCTTGCCGGCACGGGCGAAACGCTCGATCAGGTCGGCATGGGTGTCTGTCGGGGTGCAGATGACGACGGCATCGATATCCGCCGATTTTTCGATTTCCTCGATCGTGCGGACCGCGCAGCCATACTGCTTGGCGATCGCGTTGGCGGCCTCGGGAAAGGCATCGGCAACAGCGATCAGGACGGCGTCCGGATTGCCGCTGACGGCTTTAGCGTGGACCTTGCCGATACGGCCGGCACCGAGAAGACCAAATCTGACGGTCATGTTCATCTCTTTTTGACGAGCGGCAAAGCGCCGCGAAGGGACGGGGTGATGACGCTCACTCCGGACAGGCGTTGCGGAAGACAGGTCCGCGCTGATGCTTTCAAGGTTGTTTCAGGCGTCGGCCGGCCCTGTATTGCGGGCAGGGGCAATCTCTCTCCCTGTTCTTTTCCACTCCGGCGCGCATACCGTATATCTCCTCCGGCACGAGCGAAAATCAGAATGAAAACGTAACGAACATTATTTTCGGAATTTTTATTCCATTTACGCCGTCGCCGTCAAGCTGTTAAACCGTCCGGCCCCTTGCGGCAAATGTCCTTTTGGCCATAAAGCTGTGACGTTGTGATGTAAGGCCTTCAAGGCCGGAAAATTTCCAAGGACAGTTTGCATGATGAAGTTCATCGATCCGGATCACCCGTTCTACAAGCCGCTTTGGGTCCGGCTGTTGATCGTGGCGCTCTGCTGTGTCTGGACGGCTGTCGAGTTCTGGAACGGTGCGAATACCTGGGGGATGATCTTTCTTGCTGTATCTGCCTATACGGCCTGCGTGTTGATCATCTTTTTCAAGCCGAAGGCCGAGGTTGCCGAAGAGGCCAAGACCGACGACCCGGCCTGATCATCACCGCCGCTGCATCAACCGTAACCGCCGTTGCGCCTCGTCGATCAGCATGTTGGCGATCTTCATCCGGATCGTCGCGTTGGAGCGAAAGTCCGGGTGGTGCCGGTCAGGATGATTTTCGGCTGCAAAGCGCCGGCGCTTGTCGGTGAGTGTCTGCGGCGTTTCCATCTCGGTCAGCGCCAGGTCGGCGGCGATCTGCTCCGGGCGGATCCGGCCCAGATGGTCCGGCATGACGGGCTTGGGTACCGGTTTGGCAGGCGCCAGCATCTCGTCGCTGGCCGTGTCGAAATAGGCGCGCTGAACTGCGCCGCTATCTGCCATCCCGGATGCGGCAAGATTGCCGACGAAGCCGCCGTTGAGGCCGCGGATACTGGTATGCGCTGGCTGCTCGTCCTCAGCAGGCCCTTCCGCGTCTTCTTCCGTTTTCAGCCGTTCCAGAACGGACTGGAACACCGACATTCCGAACATGCGCGTCTTCCCGTTTTGCCGCCTTAGAGCATGGCAAGGTTTTGCGGGCCTGATCAGGCGGAACTTTGCTTGAGGATCAGATCATAAAGAAGCTTGGCGCTTGGCGGCAGGGCGCGACCGCGAGCGGTGATCAGGCTGTACGGCCTGATCTTGATGTCGAAATCGGTGGGCAGGACGCGAATTTCGCCTGCCTGGCTGCCGCTCCCGGCGATCAGCGTTGCCACGTCACGGGCGACGGGAGCGACGGCATTGGTGTGGCGGACGATGGAGACCGTGAGGATCGTCGATGAGGTGTTGATGATGGTTGAGGGCAGGGGCGTGCCGGCCGACAGGAAGCTGTCTTCAACGGCGCGCCGCAGTAGCGTTCCGGACGGCTGGAAAACCCAGTCGTAACCGGGTAGATCAGACGAGCTGATGATGCTCTTGTCGAGCAGCGGATGACCCGCACGGACAATCAGGCAGACGTCTTCCTCGCCGAGTTCGATCAGATTGAACTGCCGCGGATCCATGTCGTCCGGTATCCGGCCGATGACGAAGTCGTGCCGCGCGGCCAACAGTTCGCGCACGAGCACATTGCTGTTTTCGATCTGGATGTTGATTTCGATACCGGGATAGGCGGTCGAAACCTGGCGGATAGCGGGAACGGCGAGATTGAGGGCCGGGCCGGTGACAGAACCGAGCGACACCGAGCCGCCGCTGCCCGTTTTCAGTTCGTTGATCTCGCGGGTCGTTTCCCGCAGTTCCAGGAAGATCGTGCGGGCACGCCGCGCCAGCGCCCGGCCATACTGTGTCAGCTCGACGCCGCGGGCGACGCGGGCGCAGAGCGGCGCCTTGAGAATGGTCTCGATCTCACCCAGCATGCGCGATGCGGCTGGCTGTGAAATGCTCAGGGAATCGGCCGCTGCACTGATCTGCCCGTGCTCCTCAATGGCCAAAATCAGCTGAAGATGACTCATTTTTAAGCCTAAGCGAAAAATTCCGCGCTCCGAATAATCGACAGCTGTGGATGAGTGCGGCGCTGAATCGTCCATATTTTACCCACCTTCCGAGAAAAATGCCTTCGCATATGCAAAAAATCACACTGTTCCGCCACATTATACCAAAATTGCTATATGGATACACATATATTGCATTTGACAGTTATGATGTTTGATTCCAGTTTGCAGCCATGTGCGCCAGCGTGCTCGGGAGCGTGTAAGGCCTGGGAGGGCTTTCTTTCACCCCTTAAACCTCCGCCAAGAGATTTTCTGATCTCTCGGCTACGCGACGCGCTGCACATATCAAGGCCGGCTGATCGCCGCCTGGATCAACACTCAGGGAGAGATACATGAGATTAGTTACTTCGCTTCTCGCCGCCGCAGCGCTCAGCGTGGCGTCGTTCGTCGTTCCGGCGATCGCCCAAGACAAGGGCACTGTCGGTATCTCGATGCCGACCAAGACCTCGACCCGCTGGATTTCGGACGGCGAGACCATGGAAAAGCTGTTCAAGGAAGCCGGCTATACCCCGGACCTGCAGTTTGCTGACGACGACATCCCGAACCAGCTGGCCCAGATCGAGAACATGGTCACCAAGGGTGCCAAGGTTCTCATCATCGGCGCCATCGACGGCACGACGCTCTCCGACATCCTGGCAAAGGCTCATGAAGCCGGCGTCAAGGTCATCGCTTATGACCGTCTGATCCGCGATTCCGGCAATGTCGACTACTACGCAACGTTCGACAACTTCCAGGTCGGCGTTCTGCAGGCAACCACGCTGGTTCAGGGTCTCAAGCTCGACGGCGCGACCGAGCCGAAGAACGTTGAACTGTTCGGCGGTTCGCCGGACGATAACAACGCCTTCTTCTTCTACGATGGCGCAATGTCGGTTCTGCAGCCGCTGATCGACGCCAAGAAGATCGTCGTCAAGTCCGGCCAGACAGGCATGGAAAAGGTCGGCACGCTGCGTTGGGACGGTGCTGTTGCACAGGCCCGCATGGAAAACCTGCTTTCCTCGACCTACACCGATGCCAAGGTTGACGGCGTTCTGTCGCCTTACGATGGTCTCTCCATCGGCATCATCTCGGCTCTGAAGGGCGTTGGCTACGGTTCCGGCGACATGCCGATGCCGATCGTTACCGGTCAGGACGCTGAGCTTCCTTCGGTCAAGTCGATCCTCGCTGGCGAGCAGTATTCCTCGATCTTCAAGGATACCCGCGAGCTTGCCAAGGTTGCCGTCTCGATGACGGACGCCATCATTGGCGGCAAGGAGCCGGAAATCAACGACACGAAGACCTATGACAATGGCGTCAAGGTCATCCCGTCCTACCTCCTGAAGCCGGTTGCTGTTGACAAGTCGAACGTCAAGGACGTGCTGGTTGGCGCTGGTTACTACACGGAAGACCAGATCAACAACTGATCCCGTCTTCTCCATTCCGGGCCCGCATCACCTGCGGGCCCTTTTATCTTGATGAGAGACTTGTATTGTCATTGCGTCTGGCCTCATCATTCACGGACTGCCGCAGGATTACCTGAACATGGACAACATCATTCTCGAAATGCGGGGCATCACCAAGACGTTTCCGGGCGTCAAGGCCCTGGACAATGTCAATCTGAAGGTTCACGAGGGTGAAATTCACGCGCTGGTCGGCGAAAACGGAGCCGGCAAATCAACGCTGATGAAGGTTTTGAGCGGTGTCTATCCCGCTGGAACCTATGACGGCGAAATCCACTACGATCGCGAAGTTCGCAACTTCTCGACCATCTCGGACAGCGAGCATCTCGGCATCATCATCATTCACCAGGAGCTGGCGCTTGTGCCGCTTCTGTCGATTGCCGAAAACATCTTCCTTGGCAACGAAATCGCCACCAACGGCGTCATCGACTGGAAGCAGACATTTGCCCGCACGCAAGGCCTTCTTGAAAAGGTTGGTCTCAAGGAGCCACCGTCGGCCCGGATCACCGATATCGGCGTCGGCAAGCAGCAGCTCGTCGAAATCGCCAAGGCACTTTCCAAGAAGGTCCGGCTGCTGATCCTCGACGAGCCAACAGCGTCGCTCAATGAAACGGATTCCGATGCGCTCTTGAAGCTGCTGATGGAATTCCGCAAGCAGGGCATGACCTCGATCATCATTTCGCACAAGCTGAACGAGATCAAGAAGGTCGCCGACAAGATCACCATCCTGCGCGATGGCGGCACGGTGGAAACACTGAACTGTCACAACGAAGATATCAGCGAAGACCGCATCATCAAGGGCATGGTCGGCCGCGACATGGAAGACCGCTACCCGCCGCGCGAGCCGAAGATCGGCGAAACGTTGATGGAAGTGAAAAACTGGAATGTCTTCCATCAGCAGCACCGCGACCGCCAGTTCCTGCATGATATCAATTTCAATGTCCGCGCCGGCGAAGTCGTCGGCATTGCCGGCCTCATGGGAGCCGGCCGTACCGAAACCGCGATGAGCATTTTCGGAAAGTCCTGGGGTCACAAGATCACCGGCGAAGTGCATATGCATGGCAAGCTTGTTGATGTCAGCACCATCCCGCGTGCCATCGAAGCCGGCCTTGCCTATGTTACCGAAGACCGCAAACAGCTCGGCCTGGTGCTCAACAACAACATCATGCACAACACGACGCTCGCCAATCTGGGCGCTGTCGCAAGCAGCGGCGTGATCGACGATCACATGGAGCGCAAGGTCGCGACCGACTACCGGACGAAACTGCGCATCCGCTCCCATTCGATCTATCAGGAGACCGTCAATCTGTCGGGTGGCAACCAGCAGAAGGTCGTTCTATCCAAGTGGTTGTTTACCACGCCTGAAGTGCTGATCCTCGACGAGCCGACACGCGGCATCGATGTCGGGGCGAAGTATGAAATCTATACCATCATCAATCAGCTTGCCGCAGAAGGGAAGGGTATCCTGATGATCTCATCGGAAATGCCCGAACTTCTCGGAACCTGCGACCGCATCTACGTGATGAACGAAGGACGCATCGTCGCCGAGCTTTCGAAAGCAGAAGCAAGCCAGGAATCCATTATGCGCGCCATCATGCGCTCCGGGGAGAAACACTAATGGTCGCCGAAACCAGCGCTCCGAAAACCACACCCTCCATCGGGGAATATCTCAAGAACAATATCCGCGAATACGGCCTGCTCGTCGCGCTCGTGGTTATCATGCTGTTCTTCCAGTATCTGACGGATGGCGTCCTCTTCCGTCCGGTCAACCTGACCAACCTGATCCTGCAGAACTCCTTCATCGTCATCATGGCGCTGGGCATGCTTCTGATTATCGTTGCCGGACATATCGATCTGTCCGTCGGATCGATCGTGGCGTTCACCGGCGGCCTGTCGGCAATTATGCTGGTGAAATGGGGAATCCATTACTCGATCGTGGTGCCGCTCTGCCTGATCTTGGGTGGTCTCGTCGGTGCCGCTCAAGGGTATTGGGTCGCCTACCAGAAAATTCCGGCCTTCATCGTGACGCTGGCCGGTATGCTCGTGTTCCGCGGCCTGACCTATCTCATTCTCCAGAACCGCCCGATTGGTCCGTTCCCGAAGGACTTCCAGTCGCTGTCGACCGGCTTCGTTCCTGATTTCCTGTATTTCCTCAATCCGGCGCCGGACACGATCGTCAATTTCTTCTCGCTTGTCGTCGTCGTTGCCCTGGTAGCCCTGGCCATCTACTACGGTCTTCGCGACCGCCGCACCAATGAGAAACACGGCACGGAAAACGAGCCTTTCGCGTTCTTTGCCGGCCAGATGTTCATCATTGCTGCTGTCGCAATTTTCCTTGGCTACCAGCTCTCGACCTACAAGGGTTTCCCAAACGTTCTGGTCGTCATGGCTCTGCTGATCGCGCTCTACACGTTCGTCACCACACGTTCGACGATCGGCCGCCGCATTTATGCGATGGGCGGTAATGAGAAGGCCGCAAAGCTCTCCGGTATCAATACCGAGCGCCTGACCTTCTACACCTTCGTCAATATGGGCGTGCTTGCCGCTCTTGCCGGCATGATCATCGCGGCCCGCCTGAATTCGGCAACGCCGAAGGCCGGTGTCGGCTTCGAACTCGACGTCATCGCGGCCTGCTTCATCGGTGGTGCGTCCGCTTCGGGCGGCGTTGGCAAGATCACCGGCGCTGTCATTGGTGCTCTGATCATGGGCGTCATGAACAACGGCATGTCGATCATGGGCCTCGGCATCGATTACCAGCAACTGGTCAAGGGCCTTGTGCTTCTCGCTGCCGTGTTCTTCGACGTCTACAACAAGAACAAGGGCTGACCGGGTCCGGTCTGTCCTGCGCGCCGGGCCTTGTCCGGCGCAAACTGGTGCCGGGGCGCGTTTCGTGCTGACATTTGGCGAGATGCTCCGGCCCACGCATCATAACGAGAACGGCGGCGTTGCCGCCACCAACGGGAGCATATGCCATGTCTCCCAATGGGTTGTTGTTGCCGAAAGCTCGCGGCTTGACGCTGAAAAGACAGCCCGGATCGAGAAAAGGATAGTGCTGTGCTGATTTCCCAGGTGAAGAACAATGATGGCTCGATCACGGTCGCCGTTCGCGACGCGGGGCAGGCCGCGCGTGCGGTCAAGAACGCATCCAGTGTCTACGGACTGGCGATGGAAGCGGCCAATTCCGGCAAGAGCCTGAAGGCTGTCGTCGAGGCACATGGACTTGGCGACGAAGTCGATCTTCAGGACGCTTATGCCAAGGGCAATTTCCTGCCGCCGATCACGCATCCGGACGATGCCCACCTGCACCTGACCGGCACGGGCCTTACCCATCTTGGCTCTGCCTCGACGCGCGATGCGATGCACGCGGCTGTGTCCAAGGTGGAAGAGGGCGCCACCGACACGATGAGAATGTTCAAGATGGGCCTGGAAGGCGGCAAGCCGAAGCCGGGCGAAAAGGGCGTTCAGCCCGAATGGTTCTACAAGGGCAATGGCTCGCAGACCGTGGCCCCTGGCGGCGACCTCGTTTCGCCATCGTTTGCGCAGGATGGCGGCGAAGAGCCGGAAATGGCAGGCATCTATGTGATCTCCGACAAGGGCGCGCCATTCCGCATCGGTTTTGCGGTCGCCAACGAATTCTCCGATCACGTGACCGAGCGCGTCAACTATCTCTATCTTGCTCATTCGAAGTTGCGGCCTGCAAGCTTCGGTCCGGAAATCCGGGTGGGCGAAGCGCCGAGCGATATCCGTGGGACCTCGCGCATCATCCGCGATGGCGCCGTGTTCTGGGAAAAGCCGTTCCTGTCCGGCGAAGCCAACATGTCCCATACGTTTGCCAACCTCGAATATCACCACTTCAAGTACGGTATCTTCCGTGCGCCGGGCGATGTGCATGTCCATATGTTCGGGACTGCGACGCTATCCTTCGGTGATGGCATCAAGACCGAGGCAGGCGATATCTTCGAAATCGAGGCGTCCGAGTTCGGCCTGCCGCTGCGCAACACGCTGGCGATTGCTGGCGAAGACGAGGTCACGATCGGCCAGCTCTGATTTCCGTGCATTTGACTGCGGGCGTCTATCCCAGGGCGCTCGCTGAACCAAAGGAGGCTTCGAGCCCATGACACTTCATCACAACCTGATCGCTGGCGAATGGGTCGGCAGCAATGGCGTCGAGAACATCAACCCGTCGAACACCAACGAGATTGTCGGCCTCTATGCCACCGCCAGCGCCGACGATGCCAAGACCGCGATCGCCGCTGCCAAGGCCGCATTTCCGGCCTGGTCGCGCTCGGGCATCCTTGAACGTCACGCGATCCTGAAGAAGACGGCCGACGAAATCCTCGCCCGCAAGGAAGAGCTTGGCAACCTGCTCGCTCGCGAAGAGGGCAAGACGCTTCCCGAAGCGATCGGCGAAACCATCCGTTCGGCACAGATCTTCGATTTCTTTGCTGGTGAGGCGCTGCGCCTGGCCGGTGAGGTTCTGCCATCGGTTCGTCCGAACATCGGCGTCGAGATCACCCGCGAGCCGATCGGCGTCATCGGCATCATCACGCCGTGGAATTTCCCGATCGCTATTCCGGCCTGGAAGATCGCCCCGGCGCTCTGCCACGGCAACACCATCGTCTTCAAGCCGGCCGAACTGGTGCCGGGCTGCTCCTGGGCGATTGTCGATATTCTTCATCGCGCCGGTCTGCCGAAGGGCGTGCTCAACCTGGTGATGGGCAAGGGTTCTGTCGTTGGTCAGGCGATGCTCGACAGCCCGGATCTTGCCGGCATCACCTTTACCGGTTCGACCGGAACCGGCAAGCGGGTGGCTGCCGCCTCGATCGAGCATAACCGCAAGTTCCAGCTGGAAATGGGCGGCAAGAACCCGATGGTCGTGCTTGACGATGCCGACCTGACGGTCGCCGTCGAGGCTGCTGCCAATTCCGGCTTCTTCTCGACCGGCCAGCGTTGCACCGCCTCCTCACGCCTGATCGTCACTGAAGGCATTCATGACAGGTTCGTTGCGGCGCTTACCGAAAAGCTGAAGACGCTGGTGGTCGATGATGCGCTGAAGGCTGGCACCCATATCGGACCGGTGGTCGATGAGCGCCAGCTTGCCACCGATACCGACTATATCGCCATCGGCAAAAAGGAAGGCGCCAAGCTCGCCTTCGGCGGCGAGACGATCGAACGGGAAAATCCGGGCTTCTATCTGCAGCCGACGCTGTTTACCGAAGCCACCAACCAGATGCGCATCAGCCGCGAGGAAATCTTCGGCCCTGTCGCCTCGGTCATCCGTGTCAAGGATTACGAGGAAGCCTTGTCGGTCGCCAACGACACGCCGTTTGGCCTGTCGGCGGGTATCGCCACGACGAGCCTCAAGCATGCCACCCATTTCAAGCGCAATTCGGAAGCCGGCATGGTTCGATTTCCACGTGCCGTTCGGCGGCCGCAAGGCCTCCTCCTTCGGCTCACGCGAGCAGGGCAAGTATGCAGCCGAGTTCTTCACTGTGGTGAAGACGGCCTACACGCTGGCATAACGCATTTTCGCCGGATCGGCTGTGTCGATCCGGCATGTCAAAGGACAAGGGTAATGTTCAAGAAAGCACAATGGCCGCGGCAGCTGCGTTCGCAGCATTGGTATGGCGGCACGAGCCGCGACGTCATCTACCATCGCGGCTGGATGAAGAACCAGGGATATCCGCACGACCTGTTCGACGGACGCCCGGTGATCGGCATCCTCAATACCTGGTCGGACATGACGCCGTGCAACGGCCATCTGCGTGAGCTGGCCGAAAAGGTGAAGGCCGGTATCTGGGAGGCGGGTGGCTTCCCGATGGAAGTACCGGTATTCTCGGCTTCGGAAAACACCTTCCGACCAACCGCGATGATGTACCGGAACCTTGCGGCTCTGGCGATCGAAGAGACGATCCGCGGCCAACCGATGGATGGTTGCGTGCTTCTGGTCGGTTGCGACAAGACCACCCCGTCGCTGATCATGGCAGCTGCCTCCGTCGATTTGCCTTCGATCGTCGTCACAGGCGGCCCGATGCTGAACGGCTATTTCCGCGGTGAGCGTGTCGGTTCCGGCACGCATCTGTGGAAGTTCTCCGAAATGGTCAAGGCCGGCGAGATGACGCAGGACGAATTCCTTGAGGCGGAAGCCTCGATGAGCCGCTCGTCAGGCACCTGCAACACCATGGGCACCGCGTCCACGATGGCCTCCATGGCCGAAGCACTCGGCATGGCGCTGTCCGGCAACGCCGCGATCCCGGGCGTCGACAGCCGCCGCAAGGTGATGGCGCAACTCACCGGCCGGCGCATCGTGCAGATGGTCAAGGACGACCTGAAACCATCAGATATCATGACCAAGCAGGCTTTTGAAAACGCCATCCGCACCAATGCGGCGATCGGCGGCTCGACCAATGCCGTCATTCATCTGCTTGCCATGGCTGGCCGCGTCGGCATCGACCTGACGCTGGACGACTGGGACCGTTGCGGCCGCGACGTGCCGACCATCGTCAACCTGATGCCATCGGGCAAATACCTGATGGAAGAATTCTTCTATGCCGGTGGTCTGCCTGTCGTCATCAAGCGCCTCGGTGAGGCGGGCCTGCTGCACAAGGATGCGCTGACCGTTTCGGGCGAAACCATGTGGGACGAAGTCAAGGATGTCGTCAACTGGAACGAAGACGTCATCCTGCCGGCCGAGAAGGCGCTGACGCAATCCGGCGGTATCGTCGTGGTGCGTGGCAATCTCGCTCCAAAGGGCGCGGTGTTGAAGCCGTCCGCCGCTTCGCCGCATCTGTTGACGCACCGTGGCCGCGCTGTCGTGTTCGAGGACATCGACGACTACAAGGCCAAGATCAACGATGACAATCTCGACATCGACGAGACCTGCATCATGGTCATGAAGAACTGTGGACCGAAGGGCTATCCCGGCATGGCCGAAGTCGGCAACATGGGTCTTCCGCCAAAGGTGCTGAAGAAGGGCATCACCGACATGGTGCGCATCTCCGATGCCCGCATGTCCGGCACCGCCTATGGCACGGTCGTGCTGCACACGTCGCCGGAAGCCGCTGTTGGCGGGCCGCTCGCCGTGGTCAAGAATGGCGACATGATCGAGCTCGACGTTCCCAACCGCCGCCTGCATCTCGACATTTCCGATGCGGAACTGGCCCAGCGTCTTTCTGCATGGAAACCGCAGCACGAGCTACCGACATCGGGCTATGCTTTCCTGCATCAGCAGCATGTCGAAGGGGCCGATACCGGCGCCGACCTCGACTTCCTCAAGGGATGTCGTGGTAGTGCTGTTGGCAAGGACAGCCACTAACCGCTGGGCAGCAATCAATAAAAAAGGCGGGGTGCAAACCTCGCCTTTTTTGTTTGCCCGCGCCAGATTACAGGCTGATCAAAGCAGTACCGCATACTGCGATGACAGCGCCGACCCACGCAGCTTTCGGTGGTGCGACCCCGGTTCTGGCCCATACCATAGGCAGGATCACGACGGGTGTCATCGAGGACAGCGTCGAGACAATACCGACATTGCCATTTGCAAGCGCCGCCATCAGCAATGACATGCCGAGACCCGTGCCGAAGAAGGCAGATCCAAGAGCCGTGACTTGTGTTTTGGCTGTCATCGGCGAACGGTCTCTCAGCTGTGCGATCGGCAGCAGGCTGGCGAGGAGAAAGACCAGTGCCGCAAAGCCGGCGCGGACCATCATGGCGGTAAACGGTTCGACACCTGCTGCCATCGCAGGACGGGCGCATAGGCTTCCGAGAGCCTGACCTATCGCCGTAATGACCCCGAGGCCGATGCCTAGCCATGGCGTTCCAGCCGATAATGCCGCCTTCGATCCTAACGGTAGGCCGATCGCCAGTGTGATGCCCAAAAGCACGAGAAGAACGCCGGCGCTCTGCTGCAGGCTGACCGTTTCGCCAAGCACGGCATAGCCGAGCAGAAGTGCGAAAGGAGACGCAAGCGAAAACAACAGGGCGGTTGTTCGCGCGCCGGCAATGTAGATCGCTGCGAAATAGGTCGTGGTCGCAATGACAATGCCAAAGCCGCTGGATAGTGCGAGGTATCCGATCTGCCATGGCTCCAGCGAGTGCCAGCCGCCAACGGCAAGCGACGCCGTACCTGTCATCAGGAATGACGCAACCATCTGCCACCGGGCCAGCCGGAAGACATTTACGCGCCCTTTCAGCTCACCAATGAGCATGCCGCTCATGGCAATGCAGGTTGCTGCGGCGAGTGCGAGGATTTCGGAGACATACATGAATGTTGCCTGGCTATGAATGTTTGCGGGGCATGCCACAGAGCCGTATAAATCCCCAGATAAATCGTGGTCTCTTGCCAGTAAAATTTCCCGTCCGGCTGCAAATGCATCATTTCAATGCACTTCTCTAAGGTATTATCGCCTGTGATTACTTTCCATTCACGCGGCTTTTCAGAAGCCGGAATGCGGTCGGAACGAAGGCGTGCCTGAGCTGGTTGCTTCTCCATCGCCGGGCTGATCCGGTATTCGGGAAGGAGAACGTTATGAAAATTGCTATCATAAGCCTGTCTCTCGGCTTTCTCGCTGCAACGGTTGTATTTGTGCCGCCTGTTGAGGCTGAGGACAGTCACGGCAACGGTCGCGGTCTCGGTGTGAGTGTATCGATCGGCGGTGAAAATGGCATCAACGCTGACGTTGGAGCATCACTGGGCGGGCGTAATGGCGTCAATGCCGACGTCAATGCTTCAGTGGGAGGTGCCAAGGGTGTGAACGCCGATGCCAATGCCTCTGTCGGAGGACGGTCAGGGATCAACGCCGACGTCGATGCCAGCGTCGGTGGCAGCCGAGGTCTGACAGCGGATATCAGTGCAAGCGCAGGCGGAAGCAAGGGTGTCAATGCCAATGCTGGCGTCGGGCTTGGCGGATCGCGCGGCCTCAATGCAGATGTCGATGTAGGAATAGGCGGCGGGCGGGGTATCGATGTCGGTATTGGTGTTGGCAACAACGGCGGCGATGGCGGTGGCAAGACGCCGGTGAAGCCCAATCCCGGTGGTGGCGATGGCAGCAGCAATCCGGACGTTAAGCCTGCAACGCCACCTATGACGGCGTTCAACAGTTTGCCGGCAGGCGAACAGCATCGTCTCATCCGCCGCTGCCGGGATATTGCCGGCTCGTCAGATTATGATGCCAGTCTAGTCAGTCTCTGCCGACTGCTGCAGGCAAGCGCTTCGCGCTGACAATAGCAAAAAGCAAAATCCCGCCAGCTGGAATGGCGGGATTTTCCGCGGCGATCGATATCACCCTTTACTGGCTTTGCGTCTGGCTCTGGCCCTGCTGCTCCACCGTCACGGAAACCTTCAACGCTTCGCTCGACGAACCATGCACCAGGCCGGAAATCGGTGCTGCGTCGCGATAATCCAGGCCGCAAGCGATGCGAACGTAGCGGTCGTCGGGGCACATCTTGTTGGCGGCGTCGAAGCCGACCCAGCCGAGGCCGTTGAGGTGCACTTCGGCCCAGGCATGGCTTGCCGTCTGTTCAGGCTGGTCTTGCATCATCAGATACCCCGACACATAGCGGGCCGGCAGACCCAGCGTGCGGGCAGCGGCGATCATGATATGGGCGTGATCCTGACAGACGCCGCTCTTTTGCAACAGAGCCTGTTCCGCTGTGGTCTCCGTTCCGGTTTCGCCCTGCCGGTATTCGACAAGCTCGTGGATCTTTCCCATCAGGGCGTGCATTCTGGCAAGATCGGTATCGCCATCCATGGCCTTGGCAAGGTTGCGGATCGGTTTTGCCATCTTCGTCAATGGCGTTTCGCGCAGATAGAGCCAGAGTGGGGCATAGGCCTGATGCGCGCCGTAGACGCCGGCCTTGTCCTCGGTCTCCACTTCGCCGGAAGCGACAACGCGGATGAAGGTCTGGTCGCCGTTGACACTGACGAGATTGACGCGGTTGCCGAAATGGTCGTCATAGCCGACCTCCATCTTGGCGCCCTCGACGGATGTTTCCCAGCTGATCACGCTCTGGCCGGGCTGCGACAACGGTGTCAGGCGCAAGCGTTGCAGGGAATACTGTACGGGCTCGGCATAGGTATATTCGGTGGTGTGACTGATTTTCAGACGCATTGATTGCTCCCCATCCGAATCTCAGTTGAACCGGTAGCCGTTGGAGATTTCCTCTCCGAGGCGGTTGTTATGGCTGATGAAATTCTCGATATACTCGTGCAGGCCTTGATCCATCACGTCCTTGATCGAATGGTTGCGCAGCGACGACAGCGTTTCCTCCGCTGTCGCATGGGCCGCGTGGGCTTCCCCATATTCACGTGCCAGATAGCCGAGATTGCTGACGATCTTGTCATAACAATAGGCAAGCGAACGGGGCATGCGGCCATTGAGGATGAGGAAGTCGGCGATGTTGGATGGCTTGTATTCCGCCTCATAGACCCAGCCATAGGAGCGGTGCGCCGAAACCGAGCGCAGGATCGATTCCCATTGCACGTTATCGATCGACGAGCCGACCTGCGACACCGCCGGAAGCAGGACGTAGTATTTCACATCGAGAATGCGGGCTGTGTTGTCGGCCCGTTCGATGAAGGTACCGATGCGGGAGAAGTTGAAAATCTCGTTGCGCAGCATCGTTCCGTGGAACGCGCCGCGAATGAGGCCGGTCATGCGCTTGATGCCGTCGATGACTTCGGGAAGGTCGGCCGGCTTGATACGCCGGGCGAGGGTGGATTTGAGGTTGAGCCAGCATTCGTTGGTGGCTTCCCAGGTCTCCCGCGTCAGCGCGGTGCGCACCATACGGGCATTGTTGCGGCCGGTGTCGATACAAGACATGACGCTCGACGGATTGGCCTTGTCGCGCAGCAGGAAATCGATGGCGTCGGCGCTGGTCAGGTTTGGATAGAGTTCGTCGTAGATGTCGCGGACACCGGAGCTTTGCAGCACGCCGTCCCAATCGTCTTCGGTCGCCTCCGAGCGGGTCAGCGACATGCGCAGGCCGGCGTCGATCAGCCGGGCGCTGTTTTCGGCCCGTTCGATATAGCGGAACATCCAGTAGAGGCCGTTTGCGGTTCTTCCAAGCATGTGGTGTCAGTCCTCCAGAACCCAGGTATCCTTGGTGCCGCCGCCCTGGCTGGAATTCACCACCAGCGATCCGGCCTTCAAAGCCACGCGGGTGAGCCCGCCCGGAATGATCTGCACCTTGTCGGAAACGAGGACGTAAGGGCGGAGATCCACATGGCGTGGAGCGATGCCCTTATTGACGAGGATCGGCACTGTCGAAAGTGAAAGTGTCGGCTGGGCGATGTAGTTGGCTGGCCGCGCCTTGAGCTTTTCGGCAAACAGCGTGCGCTCCTTCTTCGATGCGGTTGGCCCGACCAGCATCCCATAACCGCCGGAGCCGTGGACCTCCTTGACGACAAGATCGGCGAGGTTTTCCAGCACGTATTTCAGGCTGTCGGCCTCCGAGCAGCGCCAGGTCGGAACGTTCTCGAGCAGCGCCTTGCGGCCGGTATAGAACTCGACGATCTCGGGCATGTAGGAATAGATCGCCTTGTCGTCGCAGATGCCGGTGCCCGGCGCATTGGCGATGGTGATATTGCCGGCGCGGTAGACATCCATGATGCCGGGGATGCCGAGCGCCGATTCTGGCTTGAAGGTTAGCGGATCGAGATAGTCGTCGTCGACGCGGCGGTAGAGCACGTCGATCGCCTCGTAGCCGCGTGTGGTGCGCATCTTCACCTTGCCGTCGATGACACGCAGGTCCGAGCCCTCGACCAGTTCGACACCCATCATGTCGGCAAGGAAGGCATGTTCATAATAGGCCGAGTTGTAGATGCCGGGGGTGAGGACGGCGACACGCGGCTTGCCCTCGCAGCCGGGAGGGGCAAGCGACGCCAGCGAGTGGCGCAGCAGATAAGGATAGTTCTCGACGGGGCGGACGCGGTTCTGATGGAAGAGTTCCGGGAACATCTGCATCATCGTCTCGCGGTTTTCCAGCATGTAGCTGACACCGGAGGGGGTGCGGGCATTGTCTTCCAGCACATAGAACTGGTCTTCGCCGGTGCGAACGATATCCGTGCCGACGATATGGGTATAAACGCCGCCCGGCGGGCGGAAGCCGATCATCTGCGGCAGGAAGGCGACGTTGCGCTCGATCAGTTCGCGCGGTACGCGGCCCGCCTTGATGATTTCCTGCTTGTGGTAGATGTCATCGAGAAAGGCGTTGAGGGCGATGACCCGCTGCTCGATGCCCTGAGCGAGCTTTCGCCATTCACGGCCGGAAATGATACGCGGGATCAGATCGAAGGGGATGAGCTTTTCGGAACTGTCTGCGTGCCCGTAGACCGCGAAGGTGATGCCCGTCTTGCGGAATATGTTTTCCGCCTCCCGCGATTTGGCGATCAGGCGGGCCTTGTCCTGGGCGGCGTACCAATCATTGTAAGTCGAGTAAGGCTGGCGCGGGCTGTTGTCCGCATTCATCATTTCGTCAAATGCCAACGGTGTGTCCCCTTTTTTGTCATTTGAGACCAACAACAGGGGCAATGCAAGAAGCATGCTCAAAAGAAATTCAGGCGGGGGATCGCTGCTTTTTTAGGCTAATGACGGGGCGCCTGCATCGGCCTGCCACCAGTTTCATCATGTTTTTGCATAAACGTTGCCAAGCCATTCCATTCTGGTCTCGAGATGGAAGCCGGATGCTTGTCGAGTGCCTGATTTTTGTGCGGCCAAAAGATCGCGATCCTGCCGCTGCTGAAGATAAACATCAGGAATATTGCTTTGACCATCACAGGAAGCGGCCCTATCGCAGTCGGCGACGCAAAGATTGCCTCTGGAGTTCGCATGACCCTCGACCGCTTGGCACCCGCCATATTCGTACTGCTCTGGTCGACGGGATGGGTGATGGCGAAATATGCCGACATCTATGCCGATCCGCTGACATTCTTGGTGATGCGTTACATCCTCGCCACGCTGCTGTTCGTCGGCTTCTGTCTAGTCACCGGAGCCAAGTGGCCGAAGACATGGGCGGCAGCCGGACACGCAGTCGTCTCCGGCATCTTCCTGCACGGGCTTTACCTGGGGGCTGTCTGGTGGGCGATCGGGCAGGGCGTGCCGGCCGCGATTTCCGGCATCATTGCCGGCCTGCAGCCGTTGATGACGGCGGCGGTGGCGCCGGTCCTGATTGGCGAAAATCTGTCTGGTCAGCAGAGGCTCGGTTTGACACTCGGCTTCCTCGGGATTGCGCTGGCCGTCATTCCCAAGGTTCTGGCGATCGATACCGGCATGACACCGATCCATCTGTTCCCTGTCATCGTCAATGTCATCGGCATGGCGGCTGTGACCTACGGCACGATCTACCAGAAACGCCATCTTCAGTCGGGAGACATCCGCTCGACCGCGGCGCTGCAATATGTCGGGGCGCTGATCGTCACGGTGCCTGCCGCGTTTCTGTTGGAGGACATGCGGGTCATCTGGAGCGTGCAGCTGTTTGCCGCTCTTGCCTGGGCGGTGCTTGGCCTGTCGATGGGGGCAATCGCCTTGCTGCTCTATCTTATCCGGCGTGGTCAGGTCTCGAAAGCCGCTTCGCTGATCTATCTGGTCCCACCGCTCGCAGCGTTACAAGCCTGGTTGCTGTTTGATGAAGCGCTGACATTGCCGATGATCATCGGGACGGTCATTGCGGTGGCCGGTGTTTATCTCACCAACCGCAAGCCGGCAGCGGTTCCGGCATAAAAAAAACGGCGGGTCCAGCCCGCCGTTCTTCATTTCAATTCACTATCGCGAAAAGCTTATGCCTCGTCGCGGCGCGGGGCAGCGTTGGTACGCTTGCGCTGTCCCTGGGAGCCGGCGCCGCCTTCGCGGCTCTGGCCACCGGCGGCATTGCCGCCGCCATGGTTGCGGTTGCGCCATTCGCCCTGCTTGTGGCCGGGGCGTCCATTGCGGTTGCCGCCCGGACGCTTGGCAAGAGCATTTTCATGGGCTGCCTGTGCGGCCGGACCCTGGCCCTTGCGGTGCGGCTTTTTCGGCGAGGCGTTGTCGCCAGCCAAGAGATCGTCACCGGCAAACGGGCTTGGAGCCGTGCGCTCAGCGCGATGAACGTTGTCGCTGCCACCCTGCGGGCGCGGACGGCGTTCGTTGTGGCCGTTGCCGGCCGGACGTGCGGCGTTGCGGGCACCGTTGCCACCGCGGGCACCCTTCGGGCGGGCGCGGTCGGCCGGAACTTCACCGCTGGCGACAGCAATATCGATCTTCATCAGGCGTTCGATATCGCGCAGCAGGCGGATTTCATCCGGCGAGCAGAAGGCGATGGCGATACCGTCGCGGCCGGCGCGGGCCGTACGGCCGATCCGGTGAACGTAGGCATCCGGCACTTCCGGCAGGTCATAGTTGTAGACGTGGGTGACGCCCGGAATGTCGATGCCGCGGGCCGCAACGTCGGTTGCAACGAGAACGCGGGTGTCGCCATCACGGAAGGCCTTCAAGGCGCGCTCGCGCTGGCCCTGGCTCTTGTTGCCGTGAATGGAGGCAACGGAGAAGCCGACATGTTCCAGATGCTTCATCAGCTTTTCGGCGCCATGTTTGGTGCGCGAAAAGACCATGGCGCGGCCATCGGGATTTTCGGTCAGGGTCTTCTTGAGGATTTCGGTCTTCTGGCTGGCGCCCTGAACGAAGTGCACATACTGCTCGACCTTGTCGGCAGCCTTGCCCGGAGGCGAAACTTCGACGCGCTTCGGCGTGCTCAGATATTCGGCCGCGAGATCGGCAATGGCCTTCGGCATGGTGGCCGAAAACAAGAGCGTCTGGCGGTTCTTCGGCACCAGCTTGGAAATCTTGCGCAGGTCGTGGATGAAGCCGAGGTCGAGCATCTGGTCGGCTTCGTCAAGCACGAGGTAGCGTGCCTGTGTCAGCGTCACGGCCTTGCGGGCAACCAGATCGAGAAGGCGGCCAGGGGTCGCGACAAGGATGTCGACGCCGCGGGCGAGCTGTTCGGACTGCTTGTTGATCGAGGCGCCGCCAACGACCAGACCGATCTTGATCGGGGTCTTCTTGACGAAGTCCTTCAGGTTGGCGGCGATCTGGTTCACCAGTTCGCGGGTCGGGGCGAGCACGAGCGCGCGGATGTTGCGCGGATCGGGACGCTTGCCGTCGGCCATCATCTTTTCGATCATCGGCAGGCCGAATGCGGCCGTCTTGCCGGTGCCGGTCTGGGCAAGACCGATCAGGTCATGGCCTTCCATGACAAGCGGAATGGATTCGGCCTGAATCGGTGTCGGCGTTTCGAACCCGAGGGAGGCGAGGGTCGAAAGCACGTGCTCGGAGAGGCCAAGGTCTTTGAAAGTGGTCAATGTAGTACCTTTTCGGGGCGCAAAACGAGATTTGCCGGAACTGCACCATGCGGTTCCGGTTTCGCTTCGCGTCAAGAACCCCGCGTGATTTGGGAACTTGTGGGTTGATTCTGCTGTCTGCGCTGCATCCTGCCGCGTTTGGCAGGACATTCTGTGTTGCGCTTATCCTTCGTTACGGATCGTTGAGATCCCGCAGGGCTCGCTCACGCGGCGGCCGGAAGGTGACGCTGGGCCTCATGTCGTTGTTTTGCCGCGAAAAGTCAAGGGATAGTTTTTGCAGCTGCGAAGAGACCGGCGGATCACGGCATGGCCAGCTGGAAATCCCCGCCAGCGAGCACCGTGCCGTTGACGAGAATTTCCACGCGGTGGCTACCGGGATAATATTGCCGCGTGGTGATGGCGCGAATCGCATGCTGGCGTGTCATGATGACAGTTTCGCCGGGAGCGAGCACGAGGCTTTTCCACTTGAAGACTTTTGGGGCAAGGCTGCCATTGGCTTTGCGATGATGGACGGCATAGTCGATCATCACCTGTTGCGGTGCCGGCCCCTCATTGGCGATGGCGAGCTTGAAGGCGAGGGCATTGCCGAAGACCACCTGCGGGGTCTCTATCTCCATGGCCGCGCCGATGCCGGAAAGCGGCGCAAAGCCGAAATTCGACAATGCGGCCGCATGTCCCTTCTTCAAGAGCGTGCGCGAGGCATGCCGCAAAAGCTGCCGCCGCTCGGGGGAGGCCGTTTCGATATGCTCACCGACGAAGGATGCGACCAAATCAGGATGATCCTTGGCGATGTCGTTCAGGCTGTTGGCAACGGAGCGGCGCACGTAATCCTCGGGATCATCCAGCAGCGTGGAGAGGATTGGCAGGATCGGTTGCGGATCACGCATCAGCGCCGGTAGACGAATCGCCCAGGGCAGGCGGGGCCGGGTACCCTCGCTTGCCAGCCGCCGAACATGATAGTTGCTGTCGGTGGTCCATGTGCTGATTGTTGCCAGGGCGCGTTCCTGCTCCGCGAGAATAAACGGCCGGATGCCGAACTCGGCGGTAAAATGCGGGGTCAGCTGTTTCAGCAACGCCAGGGACAGATCGAAATGGCCAAGGCCGTTTTGCGCTACGAACTGGCTGACGGGCAGCAGCGCCCAGCCTGTGATACCTGAGCGGCCCGATTGCGGCAGGCTCGCCGACAGGATTGCAGCGGCTGTTTCGAAATCATCGGGCAGGGTTTCCTCAAGCGCGTCACGTATCTGCAGGGCGCGCTGCATCAATTCCAGCTGCTCCATATTCCGGCAGGCGATATCGACAAAGCGTACCCTGTCGAAACCAGTGGCGTTCGCGGCAATGTGCGTGGCCATCGTTTCGACGAGCGCCGGATGCAGAAGGTTTTTCAGTGGTTCAGCCATGCCGTGTCCGTCCTGTGATTCCTATCAACCATAATGGCTGTTCTGCCGGGAGCGTAGGACGGTTTTTGGCAGTAGGATCGATCATCGGATTTTCTGCGGAACTATCCTTTTTTCCAATGCGTTGATTCCATTGCGCGCCTCGCCATCCGGGAGGCGCGGCCGGTCTTCAGTCGCGGTGCCGCCGGTGCTGTGCCATGTGAATGCCGGGATACCACGCTCGAGGAGTGAACAATGACCACCACTTGGATTCTTGCTGCCGATGGAAATCAGGCCCGTCTTTTGAAGGGCGTGAATTTCCTCAAAGACGAACCCCAGAACCCCGAGCAGGAGATTTTTCAGATGGACACCAAGCGTGTCCAGGACATCATGGCGGACAAGCCTGGACGTAGTCATTCGTCGGTCGGACATGGCCGTTCGGCGATGGAGTACTCCAGCGATCCGGTCCGCGAGGAACAGCAGAAATTCACCGCCGACGTTGCCAGCAGGATCGACAGCTACGAACAGGAAGGTGCATTCGATCGTCTGGTCGTCTGTGCAGCGCCACAGACGCTGGGGGACCTGCGGGGCATGCTTTCCACCGCGACACGGGCAAAGACCACGGCGGAGATCAGCAAGGACTACAGCAATCTACCAACGAAAAAGCTGATCTCGTCGGTGCGCGCTGCAATGTCAAACTGATCGCAACGACAAGGGCAGGCAGCGATGCCTGCCCCTTCGGCTTTTTAGTAGCACACACGGGTTCTGTACTGATCACCCCAACGATCCTGATGCCAGACAATGTGGCAACGAGGGTAATAGCCGCCGTACACATAATATGGGCGATAGGCAGGGGCATAATAGGCCGGAGGCGCATAATAGCGGGGTTGGCTGAGCGCTCCGCCGATGATGGCACCCCCGACAATGCCGGTGGCCAGTCCCGGCCAGAAGCGATCATGCGCAGTGGCCTCAGAGGCGGTGGCAATTGTGGCGCCCGCAATTGTCAAGGCAATCAGACCGGTGGAAATTGCTGTTCTCAACGAAAGCATGGTCTTGTTCCCTATGTCCGGGCGATGGCCGCCGACCGGTCATGTCTTGCTCGAACAAGGATATTAATGCGCCGGAATGTGGCTTTGTTGCCTTAGATTTTCATTAAATTTCCGTTAGAAATCAGTCGCAACGCCGCCCTCTGCCTTGCGGCGGGCAACAAACGCGTCAAGCTCTTCCTCGATGGCCGGATCGAGTGGCGGCTTCTCGTATTCGTTGAGTTTTTCCTTGAAGACGCGGTTGGCGTGATCATAGGTCGTCGGCCGTCCGGCCTCGGTCCAGGTCTCGAAATTGCGCCAGTCCGACAGGATCGGCGAATAGAACGCCGTCTCATAGCGGGCAAGTGTATGGGCGGTGCCGAAATAGTGACCGCCGGGGCCGACGTCGCGCACGGCATCGAGACCGAGCGCATCCTCGCTGACATCAAGGGGGGTGAGAAACTCTGCCACCATCTGCAGCATGTCGACATCGAGAATGAATTTTTCGAAGGATGCGGTCAGGCCGCCCTCGCTCCAGCCGGCCGAATGCATGATGAAATTGCCACCGCCTTGCGTCAGCGCCCACAATGACAGCACCGATTCATAGGCGGCCTGCGCATCCAGTGTATTGGAGGCATTGGTATTGGAGGTGCGGTAGGGCACCTTGTAGCGGCGGGCGAGCTGTCCGCCGGCAATCACGGCCTTCATGTATTCCGGCGTGCCAAAAGCGGGTGCTCCGGTTTTCATGTCCACATTCGAGGTGAAGCCGCCATACATCACCGGAGCGCCGCGCCGGACCATCTGGGTAAACGCGATACCCGCCAGCGCCTCGGCATTTTGCTGGACCATGGCGCCTGCGATCGTCACTGGCGCCATGGCACCGGCGAGCGTGAACGGTGTGACGACGACGACCTGATTGCGAGACGACATTTCGATGATGCCTTGCAGCATCGGCCCGTCGAGCCGCAGCGGCGAGGAGGTGTTGATGATGGTGAACAGCGATGGTTCGCTTTCCATCTGCTCGGCGGAAATGCCACGCCCGATCCGGGCTATCTCAAGCGCATCGATATTGCGCTGCTGGCCAAGCGAATAGCAGTGAAACACCTTGTCGGTCAGCTTCACCATGTCGGAGAGGCAATCGAGATGGCGCACAGAGGCGTGGATATCGATCGGCTCGACCGGATAGCCACCGGTTGTGTGGATAATATCGTAGGACTGAGCGAGCTTGACGAGCTTGCGGAAGTCTTCCTGGTTGCCGGCGCGCCGTCCGCCTTCGCGGTCGGCGACGAAGGGGGCCGAGGCGATCTGAGCAAAGACAAGATTGTTGCCGCCAATCTGGACGTTTCGCGCCGGGTTCCGGGCGTGCATGGTGAAGCCTGATGGTACCGACGCCATCATGTCCATGATCAGGCCGCGATCGAAACGTACTCGATCAGTGCCGGGTGTGACATCTGCACCTGCCGCCTTCATCCGGTCGCGGGCTTCCGGCAGGATCACATCCATGCCGATTTCTTCAAGGATTGTCAGCGAAGCGTCGTGAATGGCCTCAAGCGCGTCTTCCGACAGCACGACGGATTTTGCCATCGTGTTGACGAGGTTGAGATATTTCGAGCTGCCGCCGCCCCTGCGCGAGCGATCCGCGCCGCGGCCGCCGGTTCGGCGCCGGCGTTCCACCGGAGCTTCTGGGTCGCTCGGGGTGGTCTGCGGAAATAGGTTCTCGCTCATGATTCTTCCATCGGATTGGACCGAGCGTCATGTTGCATATCCGGTGCTCGAAAGGCGCTACCATTTGCGACAGCAAACTTCCTGGAAAGAGTAGGCGGTTTTGGAGGGTTGGCTATTCCGCGACGCCGGATGTCGATTTCACGCCGCAAAGCATTTCCCGTTTGCTGCCAAAGCCCGGCCTGCGCTCGACGATAAAACCGGCCGCTTGCAGATTACGGCGGACAAAACCGGCGGCGGCATAGGTCGCGAACGTGCCTTCCTCGACAGTCTTTTCCTGGACAACGCGCATCAGCTCTTGCGACCACATATCCGGATTGCGCCGGGGCGCGAAACCGTCGAGATACCAGGCGTCGAATGGGGCAGGGAACCCAGGGATCGTGTCGAACGCCGGGCCGCAGACGACGGTCAGCCGCACATCGGTGGCAAGATCGAGATCGATACGGCCGTTTGGTGCGTCCGGCCATGCGGCACAGAGCGCTTGCCGCTCCGCATCGATCTCAGGCCAATGTGACAGCGCCCGGCCGATGTCGCCCGCCTGCATCGGAAACCGCTCGAACGAGACGAAATGCAGATTTGTCCCTTCGGCAGCGGCCGTTTTCCACTGCCGCCATGTCTCGCAACAATTGAGCCCGGTGCCGAAGCCGAGTTCGCCGATCCGGAATGTGCCGGGGCCGCGCCAGCGTCCGGGCAGGCCGTTGCCCGCAAGAAAGACATGGCCGCATTCCAGCCGCCCGTCTTCGCGGCAATAAAAGTGATCGCCAAATTCCTGCGAATAGGGCATATCGCCCGCGTGCCATTCAAGCGTTTGCCGGTCGGGAATATCGGCCTCTGGCACGATTGCAATTTCAGGGTTCTTGGTGGACATGCCGAACCGATAATCTCCGCATGCAGGAAGGTCAATCGATGACGGATCTGTTGATCGTCGGCGGCGGCATCATGGGGCTCTGGGCTGCCGTCATGGCCGATCAGGCTGGGTTGAAAACGGTTCTCGTCGAGCGTGACAGGATCGGCGCCGGTGCCAGCGGCGGCGTGCTCGGCGCGCTGATGCCGCATATGCCGGATCGCTGGAATGCCAAGAAGCAGTTCCAGTTTGATGCACTGCTCTCGCTTGAAGAAGAAGTTGTCGACCTTGAGGCGCAAACTGGGCTATCGGCCGGTTATCGCCGCTCGGGCCGGCTGATCCCGCTGCCAAAACCACATTTGCGCACCATCGCTCTTCGCCATGAGCAAGACGCGCTCGTGAATTGGAAGCAGAAGGACCGGCAGTTCTTTTGGCATGTTCGAGACAACCCGGCGGCGGCTGGCTGGCCAGAAACCGAAGCCATGGCTAGCGGTGTCGTGTTCGATACGCTGGCCGCACGTATCGATCCGCGCTTGCTTCTGAGGGTTTTGAGCGCGGCGCTTCTGCAGTCTCGCCACGTGCAGATTGAGGAGGGGCGGGCGCTTGCCGGTCTTGACCCGGCTGTCGGCAAGGCGACGTTTTCGGACGGACACTCCATTTCTTTCGGTGCGTGCATTCTTGCCAGCGGAGTCGACGCCTTCCGGCAGCTGGATGCCCTGGAAGAAACCCCGATGGCGGCATCCAGCGGCGCGGCCGTCAAGGGGCAGGCGGCGGTGTTGAAAGCCGATATCGATCCCGCCTTACCTGTCATTTTTATGGATGGTCTCTACATCGTGCCGCATGACAACGGCCTTGTTGCCATTGGCAGCACCAGCGAAGACAAATTTGCCGATCCGTTGTCAAACGACCATCTGCTGGACGATCTCCTTTCCCGGGCTCGGGCGGTTGTTCCGTCGCTTGCCGATGCGCCTGTGGTCGAGCGCTGGGCGGGCTTGCGGCCAAAGGCCATCGGCCGCGATCCGATGGTCGGCCGCCATCCGGATCATTCCCGCCTTTATACCCTGACCGGCGGCTTCAAGATCAGCTTCGGACTGGCGCATCGTCTTGCGGCCAGTGTTATCGGCGAAATCACCGGGCGGGCGGATGGAGCGTTGCCGGAGACGTTCCGCTGTGCCAGCCATTTTTCGCTGCTCCGCGGCTCATAAAGCTGACGTCGTCATAAGTGGCGTGCCGTTCATGCAAAAAAGCCCTGCTCGGGTGAGCAAGGCTTTTCGCTGGCGGTTCAGGCTGAATTACATCCAATATGGCGGCACGCCGTAATAATCGTAGACGCGGCGGCCGTTTTCCTTGTTCCAGTCGTACTCGTCATTCCCGTGATATTTCGGCGCACTTTCCACCTGTTCGCGGGTGATATCAGTACGATAGCCACCAAGGCTCTCGTCGTAGCTAAGCTTCTGCCACGGAAGCGGATAGTGGTCTTCACCGATACCGAGGAAGCCACCGAAACCGAGCACGGCATAGGAGACACGGCCACTGCGCTTTTCCAGGATGACCCGCTCGATCGAGCCGATGTGCTTTCCGTCCTGGCCATACACGCGGGTACCTTCGACCTTGTCGCTGGCGATCAGGTCGTGCGTTTCCTTGATGCTGGCATCCCGGTTCATGCTTTCCTGGTAAGTCATGATCAGTCTCCGTTTTTGAATGGTATCGCTTGGAAAACGAAGCAAATGCCAGTTGGTTCCGTTCAGAAACCGGTATTTCCGGGCAGCCATTCATTTTTGCAGGGATAGATCGTAAGTTTGTATTGGCCGCCGCCATTCGTCATTGTGTCATGCAAATCACTTAACCCCGGCTCCAGAACAAGTTTCAACGGAGCGGGGCCGATGCGGTACGCCATCTATTTTACGCCGTCGATGTACGATCCCCTGTCGGTCGCCGCGGCAAGCTGGCTTGGCCGCAACGTCTATTCCGGCGAAGCGCCCGAGGCGCCCTCTATCGCCGGTTTCAGCCGGCAGGAGCTGGCGTTTCACACCGCCGTGCCGCGCCGCTACGGATTTCACGGGACGATCAAGGCCCCCTTCCGCCTGCATGACGATACCAGCGAATCGGCACTCTTGAAGGCGCTGATGCATTTTGCCAGCACCATGACGCCGTTTGAGATTCCGCGAATGGAAATCGCACGGCTCGGCGAGTTTTTCGGGCTCGCACCCTCGGTCCCCTGCGAGCAGATGAACCATCTCGCAGCTTCCGTGGTTCAGGTCTTCGATGAATTTCGCGCACCCTTGAGCGATATCGAGATCGAGCGGCGGGATCCGGACCGGTTGACGGCCCCGCAGTTCTCCAATCTCCACCGCTGGGGCTATCCCTATGTGATGGATGAATTCCGTTTTCATATGATGTTGACGGGGCCGGTAAATTCCAAACTCAACGCCCGCTTCGAAACCGCCTTGCGCGATTTCTTCGAGCCGGTGATCGCTGATCCGTTGAAAATTTCCAGCCTTGCCCTGTTCGTCGAGCAGGAACCCGGCGCGCCGTTGCGGGTCCATTCGCAGCATCCGCTCGGCAAGCTTTCGGCGCACCGGCCCGCTGCTGCTTGCGCAAAAGCCAGTGCCTCGGCATTGATCACTGTGCCGCGCATTTCCGAATCAAGGGCGGCTGTGGCTGCCCGCTTGCTGCAGGCGAGCTGCTGAGCCGCAGATGCCGTTCTGACTGTTAAAGCTCCAGCCTCTGCAAGCTTTGGACAGAGCGTTACCGGTCACCATTTTGACTTCGATTTTCCGGTCCCGGATGATACCGTTCCGGCAAATTCGAAG
Organism: Rhizobium sp. Root1334; assembly: GCF_001426665.1. Taxonomy (GTDB): domain Bacteria; phylum Pseudomonadota; class Alphaproteobacteria; order Rhizobiales; family Rhizobiaceae; genus Pararhizobium. Next base: position 85,825 of record NZ_LMEY01000023.1, read on the forward strand.
GGTGATTTCATGACAGACCAATCCTATCCACGCGATCTCGTCGGCTATGGCCGCAATCCTCCGCAAGTTCGCTGGCCGGGCGATGCGCGCATCGCCGTGCAATTCGTGGTCAACTATGAAGAGGGGGGCGAGAGCTGCATTCTTGACAGCGACAAGGCATCCGAATCGCTGCTGTCGGAAATCGTCGGCGCACAGCCCTGGGCCGGCCAGCGCAACCTCAATATGGAATCGATCTACGAGTATGGCGCGCGTGCCGGTTTCTGGCGGCTGTGGCGGATGTTTACCAGCCGCAATGTCGATGTCACCGTTTACGGCGTGACGCTGGCCATGGCGCGCAATCCGGAGGCGGTTGCCGCCATGAAGGAAGCGGGTTGGGAAATCGCCAGCCACGGCTATCGCTGGCTGGAGTACAAGGATTTTTCCGAAGACGAGGAACGCAAGCATATCCGCGAGGCCGTGCGCCTTCACACCGAACTGACGGGATCGCACCCGCTTGGCATGTATCAGGGCAAGCCTTCAGACAATACATTGAAGCTGGTGATCGAAGAGGGCGGCTTCGTCTATTCCTCTGACAGCTATGCCGACGAACTACCCTATTGGGTGCCGGGCCTGACCAAGGACAAGCCGCATCTGATCATTCCGTATACGCTCGATGCTAACGACATGCGGTTTGCGACGCCGCAGGGCTTCAATTCCGGCGACCAGTTCTTTGCCTATCTGAAGGACACGTTCGACGTGCTCTATGCGGAAGGTAAGGAAGGCAGCCCGAAGATGATGAATGTCGGTCTGCACTGCCGTCTCGTCGGCCGGCCAGGTCGGGCCGCGGCGCTTGCCCGGTTCGTCGATTACGTTCTAAGCCACGAAAAGGTCTGGACGCCGAAGCGCATCGACATCGCCCGGCACTGGCATGAGCATCACAAGCCGGAAGGTGGCCTGTGATGCTGGCGCGGGACGAGTTTGTCGCGCGGTTTGGCGGCGTATTCGAGCATTCTCCTTGGGTCGCCGAGCGTGCTTTCGACACGGTACCGGATATTTCGCTGACGTCTGACGATGTGCATGAGGCGCTGGTTGCGCCGTTCCGTGCGGCCTCGCATGCCGAGCGGCTGGCGGTTCTCCGCGCTCATCCGGATCTTGCTGGTAAACTCGCCATTGCCGGTGGGCTGACCGAGGATTCCAAGGCGGAGCAGGCTGGGGCAGGGCTTGATCGCCTTAGTGCCTCCGAACATGCGCGGTTTACCGGGTTGAATACCGCCTATACGGAGAAATTCGGCTTTCCTTTCATCATCGCCGTCAAGGGGCTGAACAAGGACGATATTCTGTCTGCCTTCGAAAGGCGGATTGACAATAGCCAGGAAGAGGAATTTGAAACGGCATCTGCGCAGGTCGAGAAGATCGCGCTTTTGCGTTTGCGTTCACTGCTTCCGGGAGAAGACAATGCCTAAGACGAACCCGCCATGCCATTTCACGGCGGCATTGACGATCTGATGCCACATATTCTGACGATCGAGCCGCTGACCCAGGCGGCATTCGCGCCTTTTGGCACTGTTATTGAGGCTGATCCGGAAACGATGCGGCTTATCAACGGTGGATCGACCGAGCGGTTTCATGCGCTTGGACGTGCCGATGTGGCCGGTGACGATGCCCGCGTCATCATCAATATCTTTCGCGGCCAGCCGCGCAGCTTTCCCTACAGTGTGATGATGATGGAGCGCCATCCGCTGGGCTCCCAAAGCTTCTCGCCGATCAGTGGCGGTTCGTGGCTTGCGGTCGTGGCGCCGGATGATGGTGGAAAGCCTGGATTACCGCGGGTCTTTCTGGCCACCGGCGCGCAAGGCGTCAACTATGGCCGCAATGTCTGGCATCATCCGCTGATGGCTGTCGGCGCGGTCAGCGATTTCCTGGTTGTCGATCGTGATGGTCCGGGTAACAATCTCGAAGAGGTTTTCTACGACGAGCCCTTCGTCATCGCCAATCCCTTCTGACGCACGAGGTTCCCATGAGCATGTCCGGCCGCCTGACCACCCATGTCCTCGATACCGCGCTCGGTAAACCGGCCAGAGGCTTGAAGATCGACCTCTTCCTGATCGAGGGTGACGGTCGCCGTCTGCTGCGCACTGTCGAAACCAACAGTGACGGCCGGGTCGATGGCCCGGTGCTTGAGGGCGACGCCTTTGTGGCCGGTACTTATGAGTTGCTGTTCCACGCGGGTGACTATCTGCGTGGGACTGGTGCTGTCTTGGCAGAGCCAGCCTTCCTCGATCTCATTCCGCTGCGCTTCGGCATTGCCGATGCGGCCAGCCACTACCATGTGCCGCTGCTGCTTTCGCCGTTCAGCTATTCGACATACCGGGGTAGCTGAGCCTATTCGGCAATCACGTCCCGGTTGATATCACGGATATCACGCTTGCCGCAGAGCGCCATGGTGATGTCGAGTTCCTTGCGGATGATATCGAGCGTGGTGGTGACACCGGCCTTGCCGCCGGCGCCGAGGCCATAGAGGAACGGGCGGCCGATATAGGTGCCCTTTGCGCCCAAGGCGATAGCCTTCAGTACATCCTGGCCGGAACGGATGCCGCCATCGACATGGACCTCGATCTGGTGGCCGACGGCATCGACGATTTTCGGCAGCATGCTGATCGATGACGGTGCGCCATCCAACTGGCGGCCGCCGTGATTGGAAACGATGATCGCGTCAGCGCCGGTGCGCGCCGCCATCTTGGCGTCCTCGACATCGAGAATGCCCTTCAGGATCAGCGGGCCGCCCCACATTTTCTTGATTTCCTCGACATTTTCCCAGGACAGCTGCGGATCGAACTGTTCGGCGGTCCAGGAAGAGAGGGAGGAGAGATCGGAGACGTTCTTGGCGTGGCCGACGATGTTGCCGAAGCTGCGGCGCTTGGTCCCCAGCATCTGCATGCACCATAGCGGCCGGGTCGCCATCTGCCAGATATGTTTTGGGGTGAATTTCGGCGGGGCTGACAGGCCGTTGCGCAGGTCCTTGTGACGCTGGCCGAGAATCTGCAGGTCGAGCGTCAGGACCAGTGCCGAGCATTTGGCGGCCTTGGCGCGGTCGATCAGGTTCTTGACGAATTCCCGGTCGCGCATGACGTAGAGCTGAAACCAGAAAGGCTTTGTCGTCACCGAGGCAACGTCCTCGATCGAGCAGATGCTCATCGTGGAGAGCGTGAAGGGAACGCCAAATTCCTCGGCCGCCTTCGCCGCCAGCATTTCGCCATCGGCGTGCTGCATGCCGGTCAGGCCGGTCGGAGACAGGGCCACCGGCATCGAGACCTTCTGGCCGATCATCGTGCTTTCGAGCGAGCGGTTGGTCATATCGACCAGCACGCGCTGGCGCAGCTTCATCTTGCGGAAATCCTCTTCGTTGGCCCGGTACGTGCCTTCGGTCCATGCGCCGCTGTCGGCATAGTCAAAGAACATTTTTGGCACGCGGCGCTTGGCGAGTGCCTTGAGGTCACTGATTTCGAGGATTTTGGCCATGGCGCGGGTTTCCAGCTCAACAGATGTTGCCCGGCCATACCATGTTTCGCGAATGCTTGTTAAGAGCCGAATCGAGAAGAGGTAAAAATATTTTACCTCTTTCTCGATGCTCAATCGCCGCCAGCAATTTGCCCGTTCACCGTCGCATGTACCTCACGCGCCTTGGGCGGCTTGGCAAGCCGGCGCCGAAATGTGCCGGGCTTGGTGCCGAACCGGTCATGGAAGGCTTCGTAGAAACGGGAGAGGGAGCCGAAACCCGCCTCGAAGGCAATCGAGGTGATCGGCAGGTCGGTGGAAATCAGCAGCGATTGCGCCGTGTCGAGGCGGTGGCGGACGATCGATTGATTGATGGTCACGCCAACGGTGCGCTTGAAGATGCCCATTGCATAATTTGGGTGAAGGCCGACATCCCTTCCGACATCCTCGGCCGATATGTTTTCCAGCGCATGTTCGGTAATGAAGCGCATCATCCGCTCGACATGGAACATCCGGTCGGCGTCGTGATGTTCGAACGAGGCGATGGCCGAGCCCTGTTCGCGCAGATCGCGCCAGCCCTCGCGGTCGAGACGGCGCACGCGCGCGCCGAGTTCCTCGCGTACGATCTGCTCCAACTCCGCGTCACCGGAGAGCAGTTCCTCGCGCCAGCGCATGAAGACGTCGCGGTCATAGGGCCTGATATCGAGCGCTTCGATCATTGCGCCGCGAAAGACGGCATCGCGAAAACGGCTGAGGCTTGGAAGCGCCAGAAAGACCGACATCGGCACATAGAGGCAGATGAACCGCGTCGGGTCTTTGATATCCGTCACCTGATGCGGGATCATCCCCCAGAACAGGCAGAGCCGTCCTTCCGAAACGCTGAGCTCGCGCCCGTCGAACCAGTAGGTCATCTCGCCTTCCAGCACGAAATTGAGCTCGATCTGACTGTGCATGTGCGGGCCTGCCATGCGCCGCACATTGATGTTGTCGCCGGCGCAGAAACGGTGATCGCCAAACACCACCAGCGGATGGGCCGGATCGCGTTCCGGATGAACCGGTGTCGCTCCGAGCCTGTTCACGAGTTTCGGACGGCGGGTCATTTCATATCCTGCTGATGTTAGGAAACCGGAAGTCTATGCCGAAATGTCGGAAGTAGATTGCGGGTTTCGGCCGCAAGGTCAAGGCGTTCATGCGGGAGAGAGGAACAAGACGACCTGCGGGACGCAACGGCACCACACGCTGATCCTTGGGAGGATATCATGAATTCTTTTAAAGCCGCGCTCGCGCTCGGCTATGCACTGACCGTCTCGACCGCGTTCGCAGGCGAACTCGTCGTCAATTCCGACCAGACCGATCCGGCGCCGAAAAAGGCAATGGAAACCTTGATCGAAGGGTTCAAGGCTGCCCATCCGGACGTCACGGTCAAGTGGAACAATTTCGACCATGAAGGCTACAAGTCGGCGATCCGCAACTTCCTGACGGCGGACGCGCCCGACGTGGTGTCCTGGTATTCCGGCAACCGCATGGCCCCCTTCGTCAAGGCCGGCCTGTTCGAGGATGTCACTGATCTGTGGACCGAAAACAAGCTGGACGACCAGCTGAAATCGGCTGTGAAGTCAATGGAAATCGACGGCAAGAAATGGGGCATTCCCTATTCCTACTATCAGTGGGGCATCTACTACCGCAAAGACATCTTCGCCGAGCAGGGTATCACTCCGCCAAAGACCTGGGCCGAACTGATAGCCGCTTGCGAAAAGATCAAGGCAGCCGGCATGACGCCGTTTGCAATCGGCACCAAGGCCCTTTGGCCGACGGGCGGCTGGTTCGACTATCTCGACCTGCGCGTCAATGGCTACGAATTCCACATGGACCTGACGGCGGGCAAGGTTCCCTACACCGATCCGAAGGTGAAGGCCGTGTTCGAAAAGTGGGGCGAACTGGTCAAGCCCGGCTATTTCATTGAAAACCACGCCGCGATCGACTGGCAGGATGCCATCCCGCAATTCGTCCAGGGCAAGGCGCCGATGTATCTGATGGGCAATTTCGCCGTTGCTGCGATGGTCGATGGCGGGCTGAAGGAAGACCAGATCGGCTTCCTGCAGTTCCCGGAAATCACCGCCGGCATCCCGATGGCCGAGGATGCACCGACCGAATCCTTCCACATCCCGTCGGGTGCGAAGAACAAGGAAGATGCCCGCAAGTTCCTCGCCTATCTGGCAACGCCGGAGGCTCAGACCAAGATGAACGAGGTTCTCGGCCAGCTTCCGGTCAACAACCAGTCGGCCAAGTCGAACGATCCGTTCCTCAAGGCAGGCTTCGAGATGCTGGCCAACGCCTACGCCTTGGCCCAGTTCTACGATCGTGATGCACCGGCTGAAATGGCCAAGGCCGGTATGGAAGGTTTCCAGCAGTTCATGGTCAAGCCTGACAGTGTCGATGCGATCCTTGCACGCCTCGAAAAGGCACGCGGGCGGATTTACAAGTAGCGGCGGTCTCGGAATAACCCTCCCCCTTGTGGGGAGGGTCGGAGCGAAGCGAAGGGGAGGGGTTCTTTTTCTTAAACAGAAGAAAACCCCGCCCCACCCCTCCCCACAAGGGTGAGGGAGTACTCCGAGCATGCCGCGCCTTCATTAATCTCAAATTTTTTTAACAAAAGGGGCCGCGATGAGCAGCACCGTTCCCGCGACAACGAGTTACTGGAAACGCAACCAGCAGCGCCTCGCGCCCTGGCTGTTTCTGGCGCCCGGCATGATCATGTTTTCGATCTATGTGATCATCCCGATCTTTGAATCCATCTGGATCAGTTTCTACGACTGGGATGGCCTTGGGGCAAAGACCTGGATCGGCGTTGCCAATTATGTCGAGCTTCTCGATGACGAGGCGTTCTACACCTCGCTGAAGAACAACATCCTCTGGCTGGTGCTTTATCTGCTGGCGGTTCCGGCCGGTCTTGCCGTGGCGTTGTTTCTCAACCAGACGGTCACCGGCATCCGGCTCTATAAGTCGCTGTTCTTCTTTCCGTTCGTCATCAGCCAGGTGGTCGTCGGCCTGATCTTCACCTGGTTCTATGCCCCGGATTTCGGACTGCTTTCGGCGCTGATCAAGACGGTGACCGGCGAAAGCATCGCCATCCTTGCCGACGAGCGTTACGTGACGCTCGGCATCATCGCCGCTGGCCTCTGGCCACAGATCGCCTATTGCATGATCCTCTATTTGACGGGCCTCAACAACATCAATCCCGAGCAGGTGGAAGCCGCCCGCATGGACGGCGCCAAGGGCTGGTCGCTGCTCTGGAACATCGTCCTGCCGCAACTTGGTCCCGCCACCTTCATCGCCATCGTCGTCACTGTCATTGGGGCGCTGCGCTCCTTCGACCTGGTGTCGATCATGACCGATGGCGGCCCCTATGGATCGAGCCGCGTGTTGTCCTTTTACATGTATGAGCAGGCGCTGTCCGAATACGGCTACCGCATGGGTTACGGCGCGGCGATCGCGGTCGTTCTGTTCATGATCATGATGGTCTTCATCACGATGTTTATCGTGCGCATGCTGATGCAGGAAAGGAACGCCTGATGTTTCCAACGCCTGTCCAGAAGGCTTCCCCCTGGGTGCGCCACGCCTATACGATCATCCTGCCGGTCGCGCTGATCGTCTGGCTCTTGCCGCTGATCGGCGTCGCCATCACCTCGATTCGTCCGTCCGGCGATCTCGCCGCCGGCAACTATTTCGGCATACCCTCGCGCTTTGCCGGTATCGAGAACTACACCGCCGTCTTCCGGGATTCGCCGATCGGCTGGTACATCCTCAATTCCTTCAAGGTGACGATCCCGACGGTGATCGGCGCGGTCGGGCTTGCCTGCCTCTCTGGGTTCGCTTTGGCGGTCTACAAGTTCCGCGCCAACCTGATCCTGTTCTTCCTGTTCGTCGCGGGCAACTTCATTCCATTTCAGATTCTCATGGTGCCGGTGCGCGACATGACGCTGAAAGCGGGGCTCTACGACAGCATTTCCGGTCTGGTGCTTTTCCACATCGCCTTCCAGACCGGCTTCTGCACGCTGTTCATGCGCAACTTCATCAAGTCGCTGCCATTCGCGCTGATCGAATCCGCCCGTGTCGAAGGTGTCAGCGAGTGGCGGATCTTCCGCTATATCGTCCTGCCCTTGATGCGACCGGCCATCGCAGCCCTTTCGGTGCTGGTGTTCACTTTCATCTGGAACGACTATTTTTGGGCGACGGTCCTGGTGCAGGGCCAGCACGCCATGCCGGTGACGGCCGGGCTCTATTCGCTGAACGGCCAATGGATCGCCGCCTGGCATCTGGTCTCGGCCGGCTCGATCGTCGCCGCCATGCCGCCGGTGCTGATGTTCTTCCTGATGCAGAAACACTTCATCGCCGGGCTGACGCTCGGAGCGACCAAGGGATGATCGCCATGTCCTGCTTTTCCACATTTCAACGTACTTCGGGAGGCAAGGCCAATGGCTGATGTCACACTCCACAATGTCAAGAAACAGTTCGGCGCCGTCAGCGTCATCAAGGGCGTGGATCTCACCATCGCCGATGGCGAGTTCTGCGTCTTCGTCGGCCCGTCCGGCTGCGGCAAGTCCACGCTGCTGCGTATGATTGCCGGGTTGGAAGACATCTCCGCCGGTGACCTGAAGATCGGCGGCAAGGACATGACCCATGTCGGCCCGTCCGAGCGCGGCGTTGCCATGGTCTTCCAGTCCTATGCGCTCTATCCGCACATGACTGTTGCCGACAATATCGGTTTCGGCCTACGCATGACCGGTCACGACAAGGGCGAAATCGAAAAACGCACCAAGCATGCGGCAAAGATGCTGCAGCTCGAACCGCTTTTGACCCGCAAGCCCTCGCAGCTTTCCGGCGGCCAGCGCCAGCGCGTCGCCATTGGCCGCGCCATCGTCCGCAACCCGGAAGTCTTCCTGTTCGACGAGCCGCTGTCGAACCTCGACGCGGCACTGCGCGTGCAGATGCGCACCGAGATCAGCACGCTGCATCAGGACCTGAAGGCGACGATGATCTACGTCACCCACGATCAGGTGGAGGCCATGACCATGGCCGACAAGATCGTCGTCTTGAGTGCCGGATCGATCGAGCAGATCGGCTCGCCGCTCGAACTGTATCATAGACCGAAGAATCTCTTTGTTGCCGGCTTCATCGGCTCGCCGAAGATGAATTTTTTGCGGGCCACAGCCGCGCCTGCAGGCGACCAGATCCGGGTGACGTTGCCGGGTGCCATCGATATTCTGTTGCCTGCCGGTAATGCAAAGGTGAGCGAAGGCCAGCCGGTGACGCTCGGTATTCGTCCCGAACATATCGATGCTGATGCCAGGGACGGCGCCATCCTGTCAGCCAAGCTCAGGCTCGCCGAATATCTCGGCTCCGAGACGATGTTCTATGTCAGCCTTGCCGATGGCAGCGATATCGCCGTCAAGGCCGATGGGCTGGCCACGGCCAAACCGGGCACGGATTTCCGCATCGGCATTCCGCCGAAAGCCTGCCACCTCTTCGACGCCGAGGGCGTCGCCATCATCAATAGGGATCTGACGAAGTAATGCTGGGCGTTTGCTATTATCCGGAACATTGGCCAGAGGCATGGTGGGCAAAGGATGCCCGCCGCATGCGCGAGCTTGGTATCTCTTTCGTTCGCATTGGCGAATTCGCGTGGTCGCGGCTGGAGCCAAAGCGCGGCACGTTCGATTTTGACTGGCTCGACCGGGCCATGGATACGCTGGGTGCCGCCGGTCTGAAAGTCGTGCTCGGCACGCCGACGGCGACTCCGCCGAAATGGCTGATGGACGAATATCCGGAGATCGCCCCGGTTGACCAGCAGGGTCATGTCCGCGGCTTCGGTTCGCGCCGGCATTATACATTTTCCTCGGAAGTCTGGTGGCGCGAGAGCGCCCGCATCGTCGAGATCATCGCCAAACGCTACGGCGAGCATCCGGCACTCGATGGCTGGCAGACCGACAACGAGTACGGCTGCCACGACACGACGCAATCCTGGGGGCAGGAAGACCTGAAGGCATTTCGCCGCTGGCTGAGGCTGCGTTACCAGTCGACCGACCAGCTCAACGAAGCCTGGGGCAATGTCTTCTGGTCGATGGAGGTCAACAGTTTCGACGATGTCGTGCTGCCGAACCTGACGGTCACCGAGACCAATCCGGCGGCGCGGCTCGATTTCTGGCGTTTCCAGTCGGGGCAGGTGGCAGCCTATGACACGATGCAGTGCGAGATCATCCGCAAGCATTCTCCGGGCCGTTGGATCACCCATAACTTCATGGGCTTCGTCAATGATTTCGACCATTGGAAGGTCGGCGAGAACCTCGATATCGCCTCCTGGGATAGTTATCCGATCGGCTTTGTCGAAAAATTTCCGTTCAGCCAGGACGAAAAGAACCGCTGGGCGGAGACGTCGCATCCCGACATCGCACCATTTCATCACGACCTTTATCGCGGCGTCGGCCGTGGCCGTTTCTGGGTGATGGAGCAGCAGCCGGGTCCGGTAAACTGGGCGCCGTGGAACCCGGTGCCGAAGCCGGGCATGGTGCGGCTCTGGACCTGGGAGGCGTTGGCGCATGGTGCCGAAGTCGTCAGCTACTTCCGCTGGCGGCAGGCGCCGTTTGCGCAGGAACAGATGCACGCGGGCCTCAATCTGCCGGGATCGGACGAACTGTCGGCCGGCGGCCGCGAGGCGGAGGTCACCGGCCGCGAGATCATCGAGATGGGCGAACTGCCGACAACGGAACAAGCGCCGGTCGCGATCGTCTATGATTACGAAACCTACTGGAGCACCGTCATTCAGCCGCAGGGCAGGGACTTCCAGTATCACGACCTTGCTTTCCGCTGGTATGAGGCCGTGCGCAAGCTCGGGCTCAACGTCGATTTCGTTCCCCCGGGTGCGGCGCTCGACGGCTACAAGCTGGTCCTCGTGCCATCGCTGATGATTGTCTCGGAGGCAGCATTTCAGGCATTTGCCGCGGCGGAGGGCATCGTTCTCTACGGTCCACGCTCCGGCTCGCGCACGCGCCAGTTTTCCATCCCCGACAATCTGCCGCCGGGTCCGCTTGCCGCGCTGACGGGTATTCGCGTTACGCAGGTCTCGTCGCTGCGTCCCGGTCTTGAGGATGCCGTCTCCGGGGCCGTCTCGGGCGCTGCCATCCGCTGGCGGGAATATATCGAGACCGACGGCGAGGTTCTTGCGCATTTCACCAACGGCGATCCGGCATTGTCGGTGAAGGGCCGGCACCACTATCTTGCCTGCTGGCCTGATCAGTCTCTGCTACAACAGACGCTCACCCAACTGGCGGCAAAAGCTGGCCTCGAAACGGTGGCGCTGCCCGACCACATCCGTCTGCGCAAGCGTGGCGGCATGACGTTTGCATTCAATTACGGCACCGAATCCTGGGCAAGCCCGGCCACGGGTACCGTCATTCTCGGCGACATCGACGTGAAGCCGCAGACGGTAGCGGCCTGGCGGAAATAAAACTGGCGTTTTGCCCTTGCGTAAAAAACGATCTCCTCCACAAAAGGAGATCGTTTTTCGCATTGGATTTTTTGAATGAGAGCCAGCCTGAGACAGAAAATCATCGAGGTCTGCGATCGCAAGATCGCGGAAAAAGGACCCGGTGTCGGGCTGTCCTTCTACGCGTTCTTTGCAAACCGCAATGATGATCCTGAGCTGCTGATGGAAGCGGCCGAATGGTGGATCCGGACGCACAGGCTCGACCATTTCGAAAAGGCCGTGAAGATCAAGGCGATGGTGGAGGAGATGGCCTAAGCGGCCAAATCCGCCTTGGCCGCAAGGCCCGCCACATAGGTCTCGACGATTGCCCGGTCGTCACCCATGGTCTGCAGCAGGAACAATTCGTCGGACAACGAATTGACCATCTCCGCCTTCAGCGCCATGGCCGGTGTTGCCGCCATGTTGAGGACGATGAAGTCGGCATCCGTTCCAGGCTCCAGCGTTCCGATCTTGTCTTCCAGCGACAGCGCCCGTGCATTGCCAAGCGTCATGAAATAGGCGCTTTCCAGCGGGTTCAGCCGCTCGCCCTGCAATTGCTGGATCTTGTAGGCCTCGTCCATGGTGCGCAGCATTGAATAGCTGGTACCGCCGCCGATATCGGTGGCGAAGGAGACGCGCACGGGCTTCTCCCGGTTCATCAGCCTTCTCAGCGGAAACAAGCCGGAGCCGAGGAAAAGGTTCGAGGTCGGGCAGTGAACCGCAATCGAGCCGGTCTCGCTCATCGCATCCATTTCGCGCTCGGACAGGTGGATGGCGTGACCAAACAGGGTTTTCGGCCCTAGCAAGCCGTAGCGGGCATAGACATCGGTATAGTCGATGGCCTCCGGATAAAGTGCGCAGGTGAAATCGATCTCGTCGCGGTTTTCGGAGAGATGCGTCTGGACGTGGAGGTCGGGAAATTCGCGCACTAGGGCTGCCGCGGCCGACATCTGTTCCGGTGTCGAGGTGATGGCGAAACGCGGCGTGATGGCCACGTGGTTGCGGCCCTTGCCGTGCCATTGTTCGATCACGGCGCGAGTTTCGTCGTAGCCCATTTCGGGCGTGTCGAGCAGACCTTGCGGGGCGTTGCGGTCCATCATCACCTTGCCCGCGATCATGCGCATGTTACGGTTCAGCGCTTCGGCGAAGAAAGCATCGGCGGAAGCCTTGTGCACGGAGCAGTAGGCAGCGGCGGTCGTCGTGCCGTGGCGGACCATTTCATCAAAGAATTTTCCGGCAATACGCTGAGCATGCGCCGTCTCGACGAAGCGGCATTCCTCGGGAAACGTATAGGTGTTCAGCCATTCCAATAGATTGGCGGCATAGGAGCCGATCACCTGCATCTGCGGGAAGTGCAGGTGGGTATCGATAAAGCCGGGCATGATCAGATGCGGGCAATGGTCGATTTCGGTGACGTCGCCGGGCGCCTGCGTCTTGACGGCGTCATAGCCGCCGCTGGCAAGGATCAGTCCGTTCTCGACTAGCAGAGCGCCATCGGCTTCGTAGATATAGGAAGCGCTATCGTCCAGGCTCGAAGGAGCGCGGGTGAAACTCAGGGTGCGTCCACGGATGAGGGTAGCGGTCATTCTGTCTTGCCTTCCGAAACCGAGCTTTCAAACCATGCGGTCACAAGCTTGCGTTCGTCATTGGTCATGTCGGTGATATTGCCGGGCGGCATCGCATGGCTGCGTCCGGCCTGGATATAGATTTCGCGGGCGTGGGCGGCAATCTCAGCGTCGTTTTCGAGCATCACGCCCTTCGGTGCCCGATTGATGCCTTCATAGACGGGTTCGGCCGAGTGGCACATGGAACAGCGCGTCGAAATGGCGTCCTTCACGGCGGGGAAATGGGCATTGGCGGCGAATTGCTGGAAGGCGGGCGAGACTTCGGCCTTCTCTTCGCCGGTCAGCACTTTTGGCACTGTCGAGAGCCACATGATGACGATGAAGATGATCAGCGTGACGATCCATGTCCAGGTCGGACGTCCCTTTCTGGCATGGGTGGTATTGAACCAGTGCCGGATGGTGACGCCCATCAGGAAGACCAGAGCCGCGATTACCCAATTATAGGCGGTGGCAAAGGCCAGCGGATAGTGGTTCGACAGCATGAAAAAGACGACGGGCAGGGTCAGGTAATTGTTGTGCAGCGAACGCTGCTTGGCGATGACGCCATATTTCGGATCGGGCGTGCGGCCGGCAATCAGGTCGGCGACGACGACGCGCTGGTTCGGCATGATGATGAAAAAGACGTTGGCCGACATGATCGTCGCGGTGAAAGCGCCGAGATGCAGGAAAGCGGCGCGGCCGGTGAACACCTGCGTGTATCCCCATGCCATGATGACGAGCGCCACATAGAGGATGCCCATCAGCGTCCAGGTGTTCTTGCCGAGCGGCGATTTGCACAGGAGATCGTAGAAAATCCAGCCGATCGCGAGCGAACCGATCGAGATCGCAATAGCCGTGGTCGCGGAGATATCCAGCACATGGCGGTCGATCAGGAAGAGATCGGCGCCGCCATAATAGACCAGACAGAGCATGGCGAAGCCGGAGAGCCAGGTCGCATAGCTTTCCCATTTGAACCAGGTCAAGTGCTCCGGCATGGTGGCGGGCGCGACCAGGTATTTCTGGATATGATAGAAGCCACCGCCATGCACCTGCCACTCCTCGCCATAAGCACCAACGGGCAGATGGTCACGCTTCACCAGGCCGAGATCAAGCGCGATGAAGTAGAAGGACGAGCCGATCCAGGCGATTGCCGTGATCACATGCAGCCAGCGAACGGCAAAAGCTAGCCATTCCCAGGCGATGGCAAATTCATACATTGATGTTCCCTTTATGCTTCCTCTGCGCACCTTGCGCAAAAATGCCCGGCGGGGGAAGAGGGCGATGCGGTCGTCAGACGCTATTTGGTGAAGCTGTTGGCTTGCGGGTTGAGTTCGCCGAGAATCCAGTCGCGAAACATGCGGATTTTCGGCGTGTTGCGTCGTGCATGCGGATAGACGACCCAGTAGTTGTGGCCATCGTTGCCGACCAGTTCGAACGGCTGGTAGAGCCTGCCGAGCGCGATGTCGTCCGGGTAGAAATCCGGCGTCAGGATGGCAACACCCTGGCCGGCGATCGCCGCGCGCGCTTCGAAACTCTGGGCTCCAAGCCGGCTGGTCGGCCGTCCCTCCAGATCCGGATCGTCAACACCTGCTGCAGCAAACCACAGCCGCCACCACGGATCGCCAGCATCGATGATCCGCAGTTTCAGAAGGTCACGCGGCTCCTGGATGCCGCCGACCGTTTCGGCAAGCGCCGGGCTCAGCATCGGTGTGAACTCGATGGGCATCAGGGGATGGCTGTCGAGGCCCGGCCAGACGCCGGTTCCTGCGCGGATGGCAAGGTCGGTGGATTCCGCGATGAGGTCGATCACCTTGTCGGTGGTGGTCAGCCGTACGGCGATGTTCGGATGGGCGAGCTGAAAGCTGCCGATGTTGCGGGCGAGCCATTGCGAGGCAAAGGTTGGCGTCGAGTTGATCAACAGGGCGCTGTTGACATCACCGCGCGCCGATAGCACCGCTTCCTGCAGCATCTCGAAAGCTTCGGTAACACGTGGTGCGAGTTGCTCGCCAACATCGGTCAGCACAATCTGCCGTGGCCGCCGCAGGAACAGCGGCTCGCCGACATTCTCCTCGATCAGCTTGATCTGATAGCTGACCGCCGTCTGCGTCATGCCGAGTTCAGCGCCTGCCTTGGTGAAGCTGCCCAGCCTTGCCGCCGCTTCGAACACGCGAAGCGCATTGAGCGGAAACTGTTTCGACATTTTCATGGATAAGTTCTCTTAATGCATGCTGACGGTTGTTCGATTGGAATTGGAGCATGTTTGCGCGCATGCTGCAATCACATTCACGAAAACAACAGGTGCCGTCATGGATTGCCAAGCAATTGAAAGATATCAACCAATGTCGCGCAAGCGCAGCGAGGGATGGCGCTCCGTGCTGGCAAGACTGCTCTGCGGGTTTCAACCACGCTACCCGAGGCTCGATCTCGAAGTGATGTCCGAATACATGAAGAGAGACTTGGGATTCATGGACGGTCGCGACCCGCGTGAGGATTCGGATATGACGCGATAGACCCTGTTTGCCGCCGGACATATTCAGAAGGTCCGGCGGTGTGATGTCAGCGTGGTACGCCCAGTTCGCCGCGTTCCAATTGTTCGAGATAGATGAATTCCGGCGCCTCGACCCCGGCCTTGGCGCGGATCTCGACCAACCGGTCGGACTCGAAAAATGCTCTCGCCGCATCGAGTGAACTCCATAACGCATAATGGACGATCCGGTTGGGGTCGGTATCGTATTTCAGCACTTGATAGGCGATCTCACCGGCCTCGCGGCGGATGCCGGCAGCGGCGTCGAAAATTGCCTTCCAGGCGGGGTAATCGGCGACCTCATGGATGATCAGAACGTAGGGCATGGTTTTCCTTCGATGGATTGGAGGGAGCGTCGCATCATGCCTTTGCCGTGAATGTAGCATTGGCTCTGGAACGGCGTGTATTTGTTTGCAGGGGACGCCCTCTTCAACGGCTTGTCCGGCCAGGGATTGATGCCGTCGCGCAGCCAGAGTAGGCTATCCAGCCAGAAGCCGGCGGCGTGGCGTTTGTGAAAGAGGCTGAAATGGCCGATGCGGTCGAAGCCAAGATCTGTCGGTGACAAGGCGGCTTCGGCAGGACTGGCATTTTCATAATACTTGAGCGCCCGGCGAATGGCATTCGAGGTGCCGATGTCATCATCCGTCACTCCGATCGCCAGAATGTCGGCGGTGACGGCAGAGAACCGCCTCAAAATATCCGGCCGGTCTTCGCGCCGATGGGTAAGTTCCATGCGGGCGCGGCGAAAACTCCAGTCTCTCGCCACCCCTGCCGGAAGGTCTTCCAGCCAGCCGAGCATCCTGCCGGGGAAATATCCGCATATCGCCGTCAGGAGCGGCATGGCGAGATGCCATTTTAAAAACAGGCGCAGGCGTTGATCTCCGGCATAGTCGCGCCAATAGGCATATTGGGCGCCGACAGTGAGCATGCGGTCGACCAGCGGCGCGTTTTCCGCAAAGCCGGGCAGGAACCCGCCGATGCTGTGGCCGACCACGAGCCTGGGGCCATCCTGTCTATGGGTGTCCAGAAAGGCGAGGGCTGCAACGAAATCCAGTTCACCCCAATCCGCCCAGCGATAGGTGCAGCCGCGCAGTGTGGCGGGCCGCGACTGGCCAATGCCGCGATAATCATAGGTCAGCACCGTGAAACCGTGACCGGCAAGAAACCGCGCATAGGCGTGATAGTAGCGCGCCAGCACGCCGGTTGCCGGATTGATGATGACGCTGCCGAAATCGCCGTTACCCGTGCCTCTCCAGACATGGCCGCCAAGCCGGACGCCGTCTGCGCAGACAATCCCGACGGGCCAGCCGTCCATCTCCAGCATGATCGTTCTCCGGCGGTTTCGATGGCTTTATCGTAGGCGAGAGCATTGCTTGTGTATATTCACTGGTCGGTATACATTGAAGTATGAGCACATCGGCACTTCCCACCCGCGACCGTATTGTTTCCGCTGCCTCAAAGCTGTTTTACAGCGAGGGCATCCGTGCCGTCAGCGTCGATGCGGTGGCGGAAAAGGCGGGAGTGACCAAGCGCACGCTTTACTACCATTTTGACAGCAAGGACGACCTGATCGCCGCTTATCTGGAAGAGCGTGACCAGCCAAATCTGGCCCTGTTCAAGCGATGGTTTTCAGAAACGGAAGGCGATGTCGCCGACAAGGTGCGAGGTATCTTCTTCAATCTGGCGGTTGCAGCCCGGCATCCGCGCTGGAAGGGCTGCGGGTTTCTGAGAACGTCGGCCGAGCTTGCCAATATGCCCGGTCATCCGGCGATGAAGATCGGTGCCGCGCACAAGCGGCGGGTTGAGGACTGGTTGAACAGCACCTTCGAGGCGGCGGAATTGGGTGCGCAGGCGCGGATGCTTGCCCGGCAGACGATCCTGCTGCTGGACGGCTCTTTTGCCGTCGTCCTCCTGCATCGGGACCCCTCCTATATGGAAACAGCGGGCGAGGCCGCACATGCGCTGATCCGTGCCTCCATGCCGCGTCCGTAGAGGCTACCGCGCATGCAGCGCGACGAGAATCTCTGCCGCAGTCATGGCAGCGATCACCGAGGGGCGCTTGTCGCTGACGGCCTTGCCGCCGATGGGCAGGACGAGCCTGCCGATCGCCTCGTCGCCGAGGCCGTCCTTCTTCGCCCAGTTTGAGAACGTTGCACGCTTGGTCCTGGAGCCGATCATGCCCACGTAAGCAAGGTCGTCGCGGGCGAGTGCTTCCCTGGCAATGAGGAAATCCAGCGCGTGATCATGTGTGAGGATAACCACGGCAGAACCCGGCGCGATCTCCTTGACGATCGCCTCCGGCATGGCAACCAGGCGATGGCTGGCACCGGCCGACATCAGGTCGAGTTCATTCTTCCGGGTTTCCACCGCGTAGGTCTTCAGCGGTAAAAGCAGGAGTGCGTCTGCCAGTGCGCGCCCGACATGGCCGGCCCCGAACAGCCAGACCTCCGGCAGGGCCTGCAATCGTTGCCTCAGTTTCCGGTCGAGTGCTGCGCGGGTGGCGTCATCGCCGATCCGGAATGTCAGAACCACGCGGCCCCCGCAGCATTGGCCGATATCGGGGCCGAGCGGGATGTCCATCTCCAACTGGTCATTCACACCTGCGAGCAATGCTCGTGCATGGTCGATCGCCATATGCTCCATCTGGCCGCCGCCGATCGTACCATGCGTGTCTGCCGGAGAGACCAGCATGACCGTGCCGGCTTCGCGGGGTGTCGATCCGAAGGTCTGCTTGATCTCGACGATGACCAGCTTGTATTCGCGCGCAAGGAACGCTTCGAGGCTGTCGATTGCAAAGTTCATTTCAAGGCTCTTTATGCTCTTCCTGTCCGCAGGCGCTCGACGGCCATCAGGATGCGTTCCGGAGTGGCCGGTGTATCGAGCCGCGGGCATTCGCGGTAATCGGCGACACTGGCAACCGCCATCGACAGGGCTTCGAGAACCGAGATCGGCAGCATGAATGGCGGCTCGCCGACAGCTTTCGAGCGGCCGATGGTCATCTCGGCATTTTCGGCCCATTCCGCCAGCTTGACGTTGAAGATCTTTGGCCGGTCGGAGGCGAGCGGAATCTTGTAGGTCGATGGCGCGTGGGTGCGCAGTCGCCCCTTGGCATCCCACCACAATTCCTCGGTCGTCAGCCAGCCCATGCCCTGCACGAAAGCGCCCTCGACCTGACCGATATCGATCGCCGGATTGAGCGACTTGCCGACATCGTGCAGCACATCGACCCGGTCGACCATATATTCGCCGGTGAGCGTATCGATAGAAACTTCTGAGACCGAGGCGCCATAGGCGAAATAATAGAACGGCGTCCCACGGCCGGTATTGCGGTCCCAGTGGATTTTCGGTGTCTTGTAAAAGCCTGCCGCCGAGAGTTGTACGCGGGCAAAATAGGCCTGCTTGATGAAGGCTGGGAAGGGCACCAACTCATCGCCGATCTTCACATGATTGGGTACGAAAGTGATGTTTTCTCGCTCGGTCTGCCAGCGTTCGGCGGCGAAATCGACAAGCCGCTCCTTGATCTGCCGGGCGGCATCATAGGCCGCCATGCCGTTCAAATCCGACCCGGAGGAGGCGGCGGTTGCCGACGTGTTCGGCACTTTGCCGGTGGTGGTCGCGGTGATCTTGACGTTGGTGATGTCGACCTGAAAACTGTCGGCCAGAACCTGCGCCACCTTGGTATAGAGCCCCTGGCCCATTTCGGTGCCGCCATGGTTCAGGTGGATCGAGCCGTCCTGATAGACATGCACCAGCGCGCCCGCCTGGTTGAAGGCGGTCATGGTGAAAGAAATGCCGAATTTGACCGGTGTCAGCGCGATACCCTTGCGGATGATGCGGCTGGTCTTGTTGAAGTCGATGACCGCCTTGCGCCGCGCCTGATAATCGGCGCTCTCTTCCAGCTCCGCGACAATGCGGTGGATGATGTTGTCTTCAACCTGCTGATGGTAGGGCGTCAGGTCACGGCCGGAGCCTTTTTCGCCGTAGAAATTCACCTTGCGGATATCGAGCGGGTCCTTGCCCAGCGCATAGGCGATCTCCTCGATGATTCGCTCGCCGCCGACCATGCCCTGCGGCCCGCCGAACCCGCGATAGGCGGTGTTGGAGACGGTGTGGGTCTTTAGGGGTTGCGAGGTCAGTTTTACATGCGGATAGAAATAGGAACTGTCGGCATGGAACAGCGCACGGTCGGTGACCGGGCCGGACAGGTCCGAGGAATAACCGCAGCGGGCGGCATAGTTCGCCTTGACCGCATGGATACGGCCGTCGTCATCGAAGCCGACATCGTAATCGACAAGGAAGTCGTGCCGCTTGCCGGTCGCGGTCATGTCCTCGTCGCGGTCCGGCCGGAATTTCACGGCGCGCTTCAGTTTCTTCGCGGCCACTGCGGCGAGTGCCGCAAACTGGTTGCCTTGTGTCTCCTTGCCGCCAAAACCGCCGCCCATGCGCCGGACCTGCACGGTCACGGCGTTGGATGGGACCCCAAGCACGTGGCCAACCATATGCTGCACTTCGCTCGGGTGCTGGGTGGACGACCAGACGGTGATCTCGTCGTCCTCGCCCGGAATGGCCATGGCGATATGGCTTTCGAGATAGAAATGCTCCTGTCCGCCGATCCGCATCCGGCCGGCCAGGCGGTGCGGGGAGAGCTCAAGCTCCGCTTCGGCATCGCCCCGCGACAATGTCAGCGGCTTGGTGACAAGCTCGGCGCCGTTCTCCAGTGCGTCGAGAATATCTGTGTGATGCGGCAGGTCGCGATAGATGATTTTTGCCTTGCGGGCAGCCCTTCGGGCAATGTCACGTGTCTCGGCGATTACGGCAAATGTGGGCTGCCCGTGGAATTGCACCAGACCTTCGGCCAGCACCGGCTCGTCATCGAGATGGCTGGGGCTGATATCGTTGGAATGCGGCATGTCTTTTGCGGTCAAAACACAGACGACGCCGGGCGTTGCCTCGACGTCGGACAGGTCCATCGAAACGATCTCGGCATGGGCGCGGTCGGTCATGCCCAAAGCGCCATGCAGCGTACCTGCCGGTTCCGGAATGTCGTCGATATAGTCGGCTGTGCCCGAGACGTGCTTGTGGGCGCTGTCGTGGCGCAAATTCGAATGCATGGAACCGGCGATGGTCTTGCGTTCCTCGAAGGTGGAGTTGTCCATCAGTAGGTTCCTTCGCTTCTTTCTCTTCTCCCCAGCGGGGAGACGGTGGCCCGAAGGGCCGGATGAGGGGGAGCCGCACAAACTGGACTTTGCCGCAAGACCCCATCATCACCTCGTTCCACTCGCCACTTCTCCCCGCTGGGGAGAAGAGGAAAACCGCCGCCCGCACTCATGCCGTCACCTCAAAGCGGACGAGTTCCGCCTTTTGTCCCGAAGTTTCCAAAAAGAACCGCAACAGAAGGTTCTTCGCCGTCAGCATGCGATAGGCGGCCGTGGCCCGCCAATCCGTCAGAGGCTGGTAATCGGCATCAAATGCGGCCTGAGCGGTCTTAACGGTTTCCTCGTTCCAGAGGTTCCCGACCAACGCTTTTTCGACATTGGAGGCCCGCTTTGGTGTCCCGGCCATGCCGCCGAAGGCGATCCGGGCGGAGGCGACGGTGTTGTCACTGTTGAGCGAAAGGCGGAAAGCGCCGCAGAGCGCTGAGATATCCTCGTCACGGCGTTTGGAGATCTTGTAGACAGCGAAATGATCGTCCGCAGGCAAATGCGGCACGAAAATGCTTTCGACGAATTCGCCGGGTTTACGATCCTGGCGGCCATATTCGATGAAATAGGCTTCGAGGGGCACGGTTCGCTGCCCGGTTTTCGAACCCAGATTGACGCTGGCGCCAAGCGCGATCAGTGGCGGCGGCGTATCGCCGATCGGCGAGCCGTTGGCGACGTTACCGCCGATCGTGCCCATGTTACGCACCTGCTCGCCGCCCAGCCGGTCGAGCATGCGGCCAAAGGCGGGATAACGGGCGGAAATGGCTGAAAAGGCGGTGGAATAGCTGACGCTGGCCCCGATCAGGATGCCATCCGCCGTTTCTCGGATGAACTGCAAATCTTCCAGGCCGTTGATGAAAATGACCGGATTGAGCGCGCGCATCTGCTTGGTGACCCAAAGCCCGACATCGGTGGACCCGGCAACGATGGTCGCCTGCGGATGATCCGCCAGCGTATCGGCAAGATCGGCTGCGGTGCCGGGCACGATCAGAGTGGCATCACCGCTTGTCATGCGGATCGTTTGTGGCGAGCGGATTGCGGTCAGCTTGGTGATGATCTCGTTCCGGGCCTTGACGATCGGGTCGAACACGGCATCGGGTCTGGCCTTCGCCACGGCTTCCGCCGCCTTGACGATCGGCTCGTAGCCCGTGCATCGACAGAGATTGCCTTGCAGCGCCTTTTCGATATCGGCCCGGCCTGGATTGTCCTTCGATAGCCAGAGGCCATAGAGCGACATGATGAAACCGGGCGTGCAGAAGCCGCATTGGGATCCGTGATAGTCAACCATCGCCTGCTGAACCGGATGCAGCGTTCCATCCTTTGCCGCCAGATGTTCGACGGTGACGACATGAGTGGCGTTCAGCGAGCCGGTGAACCGGATGCAGGCATTGACGCTTTCGTAAACGAGTTCACCGGCCGATAGCCGTCCTACCAACACGGTGCAGGCGCCGCAATCTCCTTCGGCGCAGCCTTCCTTGGTGCCGGTCATACGCTTTTCGAGGCGCAGAAAATCGAGCAGCGTCGCGGTTGGCTGCACGGTGGTGAGCGCAATCTCCCGATCGTTCAGGATAAAACGGATGCTGCCGGACGACTGTGTCATTCTGTCTCTTCTTTTCATTTCGACTCTTGAAACTATGCCCAAAACCGGCACCCTGACAATTGTGTTTTTGCCGTTTTCCGCCCGGTCTTTCAGGTGAGCGCGGACATCTGGATTTGCGTTTTGTTTTCGTTTGACATTCGTTTTTGTATCGTATTGAAGTTTTTGAAATGGCTCGCGGCCTCCGAGGAGGGGCCGTGGAGATAAGAAACGCCGGGAGGGGCAGCATGGCCGGATATGTTCTCGCAATCGATCAGGGCACGACATCGAGCCGTGCGATCGTGTTCGACAAGAACCAGAAAATTGCGGGCTCCGGACAAAAGGAATTCAAACAGCATTTTCCGAAATCCGGCTGGGTCGAGCATGACCCGGAGGAGATCTGGGAGACCGTCGTCTGGGCAATCAAGGAAGCGATCAGCAAGGCCGGTATCCAGGCCAGCGATCTTTCGGCCATCGGTATTACCAATCAGCGCGAGACCGTCGTCGTCTGGGAGCGCGACAGCGGCAAAGCGATTCACAATGCCATCGTATGGCAGGACCGGCGCACCGCATCCTATTGCGACAAGCTGAAACGTCAGGGGTTGGAGAAGACCTTCACCAAGAAGACCGGCCTGCTGCTCGATCCGTATTTTTCCGGCACGAAGTTGTCCTGGATGCTGGCCAACGTCAAAGGTGCCCGCACGCGTGGTTCCCGGGGCGATCTCTGCTTTGGCACCGTCGATACTTTCCTGATATGGCGGTTGACCGGCGGCAAATCCTTCGTCACCGACGCGACCAATGCCTCGCGCACGCTGATGTTCAACATCGCCACCAATGACTGGGACCGCGAACTGCTCGACATTCTGCGTGTGCCGGAAGCAATGCTGCCGCAGGTTCTCGACTGCGCTGCCGATTTCGGCGTGACGGACGCTTCTATCTTCGGCGCTGAAATTCCGATCCTCGGTGTCGCCGGCGATCAGCAGGCCGCAACCATCGGCCAGGCCTGTTTCCAGCCCGGCATGATGAAATCCACCTATGGCACTGGCTGCTTTGCACTTTTGAACACCGGCAAGGACATCGTCCGCTCAAAGAACCGGCTTCTGACAACCATCGCCTACCGCCTTGACGGCGAAACCACCTATGCGCTCGAAGGCTCGATCTTCGTTGCCGGTGCCGCCGTGCAGTGGCTGCGGGATGGTCTGAAAGTGATCAAGGCAGCGCCCGATACAGGCACGCTGGCTGCAAGTGCTGATCCCTCGCAGGAAGTTTATCTCGTTCCTGCCTTTACCGGCCTTGGCGCGCCGCATTGGGATCCCGATGCGCGGGGCGCCATCTTTGGCATGACGCGCAATACCGGCCCAGCCGAGTTTGCCCGCGCAGCCCTTGAGGCCGTTTGTTACCAAACGCGCGACCTGCTCGATGCGATGCACAAGGACTGGAAGAGCGACGGCCGAGAAACCGTGCTGCGTGTCGATGGCGGCATGGTTGCCTCCGACTGGACGATGCAACGCCTGTCCGATCTGCTCGATGCGCCGGTCGACCGGCCGACCATTCTGGAAACAACGGCGCTCGGCGTTGCCTGGCTTGCCGGCAGCCGGGCAGGGGTCTGGCCGAACCAGAAGGATTTCGCCAAGTCCTGGGCAAGGGACCGACGGTTCGAGCCGGAGATGGACGAGGCAACACGGAAGGCCAAGATCAAGGGCTGGAAGGATGCCGTGCGGCGGACCCTGAGCGAATAATTCTGGCTTGCCGGGATTTTGCAAACTATCCTGCAGCATGAAACACACCGTTTCAACGGAAGGCCTGTGCCATCGCCCGATACGTGACTATTTGTGATGCCAAACAATAGCTTCGCCCCAAATCGGGCTGATCAGACAGGCAGGACATCATGGAACTCGGTCTTTACACATTCGGCGATGTTCATCCGCAGGCACCACAGGGGCGTGGCAGAGAGGGCGAGGAGCGCGTGCGCCATCTGATCGAGGAAATCGAGCTGGCCGACCAGGTCGGGCTCGATGTCTTCGGCTTGGGCGAGCATCACCGATCGGATTATGTCGCGTCGGCGCCGGCTATGATCCTCGCGGCTGCCGCCGCGCGGACGAAAAACATCAAGCTGACCAGCGCCGTCACCGTGTTGAGTTCGGATGATCCTGTCCGGGTGTTCCAGCAATTTGCAACGCTCGACCTGATTTCCAATGGTCGTGCCGAGATCATGGCGGGGCGGGGTTCGTTCATCGAATCCTTCCCACTGTTCGGCTATGATCTCGAAGATTACGATCAGCTGTTTTCGGAAAAGCTGGATCTGCTCCTGGCGATCCGCGATGGCGAGGTCGTCACTTGGTCTGGCGAGAAGCGGGCTCCGATCAACGGCCGAGGTGTCTATCCGCGGCCCGTCAACGATCCGCTACCGGTCTGGGCCGCGGTTGGCGGCACGCCGCAATCGGTGGCGCGGGCTGGCGTCCTCGGCCTGCCGGTGGCACTGGCGATCATCGGTGGCGAACCGGCGCGTTATGCACCTTTGTTCGATCTCTACCGCGAAGCTGCGCGCCGGGCAGGGCAGGATGCGTCGAAACTGAAAACCAGCATCAATGTCCATGGTTTCATTGCCGATACCAATGAAAGGGCCGGTGATCAGTTCTATGGTCCGCAGGCAGAGGTCATGAACCGGATTGGGCGGGAGCGCGGCTGGGGACCGACCAGCCGGGCGCATTTCAACCAGTCGATCGGGCCGAACGGCAATCTCTTCCTCGGGGACCCAGATACGGTGGCGGAAAAGATCATCCGGCACCAGAAGATCTTCAAGAATGACCGTTTCCTGCTGCAGATGGCGATCGGCCTGATGCCGCATGACCAGATCCTGCGCGGCATCGAACTCTACGGCACGAAGGTGGCGCCGTTGGTGCGCGCCGCGTTGGCTAAGGAGAAGAAACAGACAGAAACCACCTGACGGCAGTGATTTTCCTCTGGTCTGCGTCTGGATTGGCCGCTTTCGGCGAGTTACATAAACAGCCGAAAGCGAGAGACGATGACACTCAACAACGACGAAGACCTGGAGCGGCTGAAGGAAATCGGTCGTATCTGCGCCAATACGATCCAGATCATGGCGGCAGCGCTTGAGCCGGGCATGACGACGGCGGAATTGGATACGATCGGCCGCAAACTCCTGGAGGAATCTGGCGCGCGCTCCGCTCCGGAATTGACTTACAATTTTCCGGGCGCAACCTGTATCAGCGTCAACGAGGAAGTTGCCCATGGCATTCCGGGCAGCCGTATCATTCAGGCAGGCGACCTTGTCAATATCGACGTTTCCGCTGAAAAGAACGGGTGGTTTGCCGATACCGGCGCGTCCTTTGCCGTGCCGCCGGTCAAGCCGCAGGTTGAGCGTCTTTGCCGTGACGGCAAACGCGCCATGTGGGTGGGGCTGAACGAAGTAAAGGCGGGAAAGCCGCTGGCCGCGATCGGCAATGCCATCGGCGCCTTCGCCAAGAAGAACCGCTACACGCTGATCACCAACCTGGCGAGCCACGGCGTCGGCCGTTCG
Source organism: Rhizobium sp. Root1334 (assembly GCF_001426665.1). Taxonomy (GTDB): domain Bacteria; phylum Pseudomonadota; class Alphaproteobacteria; order Rhizobiales; family Rhizobiaceae; genus Pararhizobium. The sequence goes on from NZ_LMEY01000023.1 coordinate 111,267, forward strand.
CTGCACGAAGAGCCGACCGAAATCTCCACTTGGCCCGACAAGCACGAGAAGCGGCGGATGACCGACGGCATGGTTTTCACCGTCGAGCCGTTTCTGTCGCTTGGGGCGCAATGGGCGGAGGGTGGCGACGATGAATGGACGCTCTACAGCGAACCGCGGGCGCTGACCGTGCAGTACGAGCACACGGTGATCGTCACTCGCAACGGTCCGCTGGTCGTTACATTGCCGGGCTGACGGTTGTTCCATTCGCGCGGCTGAACGGCATCATCAGATTTTGTCGTTTGTCATCGTCATGCTGCATTGCAATAGGTAGGGCATGACCAAGCCCAATCTGCCATCACACCAGAACCTCGTCCCGACTGCCCTTGCCGGCGCCATCGCCATGGCGGTCGCGATGGGGTTTGGGCGGTTTTCCTATACGCCGATCCTGCCCGGCATGATGAGCGGCCTTGATTTGAGCCCGGCCGATGCCGGGTTGATCGCGTCGGCTAATTTCATCGGTTATCTCGTTGGCGCGGTCGCTGCTGGTTACGGCTGGGCGGCCGGGCGCGAGCGGGCGGTCAGTCTGTCGGCGCTTGTTGCAACCACGGTTCTGTTGCTTGCCATGGGGCTGACGTCGTCACTGCTGCTGTTTTCGGTCATCCGGTTTCTTGCCGGTGTCGCCAGCGCGTTCACGATGATCTTCACTTCGGCGATTGTGCTCAGCCGGGGATTGGCGGCCGGTAATCCGCATGTGCAATCCATCCATTTCGGCGGTGTGGGCATCGGCATCGCGGTGTCGTCGCTGATGGTCTTTGTGTTGCCCTCCGGCGGCTTCGGGACTTTTGCCGGCTGGCAGGCAGCGTGGTTCGGTGGCGCTGCAATCGCGTGTCTCGGCACGATCGCGGTGGCTTTCCTCCTGCCGTCTGGCCCTGCTTCCGGTAAAAGTGCCGAGCGGGAAAAGCCGCTGGTGTGGACACGGCCGCTCGTGATCGTCACGCTGACTTATGGCCTGTTCGGCTTTGGTTACATCATCACCGCAACCTTTCTGGTTGCGATGGCGCGGCAAGGGGCAAGCGATCATACGGTCGAGTTCCTCGCCTGGCTGATCACCGGCCTCAGTGCGGCGATCTCGGTACATCTGTGGCGCCGTGCTGTGCCACGGCTTGGGATCACCGGTGTCTATCTGGCTGGCCTTGTTGTCGAGGCTATCGGTCTTATCCTCGTCGTCACCCTGCCATCGCCCTATGCGCCGCTTATCGGCGGCCTGATGCTCGGGCTGACCTTCATCATGGTGACGGCTTACGGCCTGCAGATCGGCCGGGCGCTGGCACCGGAAAGCCCGCGCAAGGCGCTTGCCTTCATGACGGCCGCATTTGGCGTCGGTCAGATCATCGGACCTCTCGTTGCCGGTTGGCTGGCCGAAGGCAATGGGAATTTCAATGCGCCGACGCTGGTTGCGGCAGCCGTGCTCCTGTTCTGCGCTGGCCTGATCGCAATGGAGTTCCGCCGGATGGTTGCTGCCATGACGGCCTGAACAGTCTCGCGATTAAATAACGGTAACATTAGCTTGACGTGATTGGCAGGTGAGGGCTTTTGCCCTAGGTTCGCCACATCGAAGCAGGGTGTTCGCGCCCGCAGAAAACGTGAGTGCCGCCTTGTTCCATTCCTTCTTTCCCCGGCCGAAACCATTTTTTATCTCGGCTTTCTTGTGGGCCATCCTCGTCATCGGATCCTGGTATGCGGGCGGGGGGGCGCTCGGCCCCACGCTCGGTTTTACGGCGCGTGATCCCAATGCCGGCGTGGACATTTCGCTTTTCTGGTCGGGGGCGTTTCTGTGGTTTTACATTTATTACGCCCTGGCAACCGCGGTCTTTGCTGCCTTCTGGTTCTGGTACGCTCCCCACCGCTGGCAATACTGGTCGGTGCTGGGAAGCTCTTTGATTGTGTTCGTCACCTATTTCTCGGTGCAGGTTAGTGTCGCCTTCAATGCGTGGTACGGTCCCTACTACGACCTCCTGCAGCAGGCTATGGCAAGGACGGCACCGGTAACGGTGGAGCAACTCTATACTGGGCTTCTCGGGATCACGGGTATTGCTTTCGTATCCATAACGGTCAGCGTGCTGAACCTGTTTTTCGTTAGCCACTACATTTTTCGGTGGCGCACTGCGATGAACGAATTCTACATGGCGAACTGGTCGAAGCTTCGCCACATCGAAGGTGCTTCGCAGCGTGTGCAGGAAGACACGATGCGTTTTTCCGGTACGGTCGAGGGCCTCGGCGTCGGTTTCGTCAGGGCGATCATGACGCTGATTGCCTTCATGCCGGTGCTTTTCACTTTTTCAGACAAAATCAACGAGCTGCCGATTATTGGGCAAGTCCCGCATGCGCTGGTTTGGGCGGCGATCCTATGGGCACTGTTCGGGACCTTTTTCCTGGCCGTTGTCGGCATCAAACTGCCCGGTCTGGAATTCCGCAACCAGCGCGTCGAAGCAGCTTATCGCAAGGAACTTGTTTATGGTGAAGACCATGAGGATAGAGCCCAGCCGGCGACGGTGGCGGAACTCTTCGCCAACGTTCGGAAGAACTACTTCCGGCTCTATTTCCACTATCTCTATTTCAATATTGCCCGCTTTTTCTATCTCCGCGCGGATGACCTCTACAGCCTGCTGGTGCTGATCCCATCGGTCGCCGCCGGGAAGGTAACGTTGGGCATCTTCACGCAGGTCAGCAATGTTTTTGATCAGGTGCGGTCATCATTCCAGTATCTAATCAATTCCTGGACGACAATTGTCGAGCTGATGTCCATTTACAAACGTCTGAAGGCTTTTGAGGCCACGATCTACGACGAGCCACTGCCGGATATCGACCAACGTTTTCTCCGGCGCGAAGATACGGACGGCGAGCTGGCAGCCAACCGCCCCTGAGTTTCGTCAGGCTTGGGATACTTTTTAAAAGGCGGAGCGATCCGCCTTTTTCTGTTTGGCGATCATCGGCAAAGCCTCCGCATAACTCACGCAGGCGACGTCGGGCTTGCCGCAGGTTTCGGTGAGAAACCGGTCGAGCGCGCGCCAATAGGCGCCGCCATTCATCTCGACGAAATGGAAACCGAGTTGTAGCGGAATGCGGCTGCCGTCATATTCTTTCTGGAAGGCCTTGCGGTAGGCATCGAGCGTGCGCTCTTCGAAGACGGCGCTGTCCTTCTTGTTTTCGATGCCCATGGAGTGGCGAACGAACAGATTGTAGTCCATGCCGATCACCCGGCGCTGCTGCGGGCCTTCGGGAATGAGTGGCAGGCCGAAGCGTGGCAATCCATCAGCATCCGACGGCCAGCCCGGTCCCTTGGTGACGAGGCTGGCATCATAGGTAAAGCCGTCCTGCTTCAAGGCGGGGAGCAGGCCATCGCTGAGCGACAGATAGGGTGCGCGAAAACCTTTGATATCGTGGGCGGCGAAATCGGCCCAGCCCTGTGGCTCCTCACCTGGAATGCCGGCGGCCTTCCAGGCGCCGGCCAGTGCCATATTGAACGCAGAGAATTCCTGTTTCCAGTCCGCAGTACTCCAGCCTTTGCCGTCGAAATGGCCACACGCATGACTGCCGATATCATGGCCGGCCTCGTGGGCTGCCCAGATATGGCGGACGCGGGACTGAATCTCTTCGCGGCTCTGGGCAAAGCCGACATTGGAGCGTGCGGCCTTGTGGCCCGGCGCCTGATAGCTCTTGCCGCCTTCGGCTCGGGTCATGAGGAAGGTGCAGGAGAGAAAATACGTGAACTGCGCGCCGGTGCGCTTGCCCATATCCAGGCTTTTTTCCCATAGTTTGTTGTCGTGCGCGCCATCGAACGAGATGATGACGAGTTGCTTGCGTTCCGCCGGTGCTGGAGGCTCGACGGCGTGGGCAGCGGCAGGGGCGAGTGCCATTGCGAAAGCAAGACAGGGGGCTGCGGAAATTCTGGGCATGCGGGAACCTTGGGCGGCGAATGCGGGATTGCGTTCCCTGAGCCAAGAATGCGGCAATCCTTTGATCGGACTGGAAAACAAGCCGCATTACCGCTATGCGATAGTTCTGAATTCATAACAGTTGCGGGTATCCTTCATGGCCTTTCTCATTCTCGGTATCGTCATCTTCCTCGGCATCCATCTGGTGAAGAGCTTTGCGCCCGGTCTTCGCGCTGCGGTCGTCGAGCAGGGCGGCACCGGGCTTTGGCATGCCATTCATGGTTTCTGTGCTCTTCTGGGGCTTTGTCTGATCGCCTATGGTTTCGATCTGTCGCGGGCAACGACCGGCATGCTCTACACGCCGCCGAAGTTTCTCACCCATATCGCCCTGACGCTGATGCTGATCTCCTTCGTCTGTCTGGCAGCTGCGTTCCTGCCTGCCGGAAAAATCAAGGCTGCCACCAAACACCCGGCGATCCTGGCCATCAAGATCTGGGCACTGGCGCATCTGATGGCCAATGGCGAGGTCAACTCGGTGCTGCTGTTCGGCACGTTCCTTATCTGGGGCGTGATCTTGCGCATCTCGATGAAGCGCCGCTGGCGTGCAGGCGAGATCAAGCATCCGGTGTTCGTGTCTTATAAATACGATGCCATCGCCGCGCTTATCGCCCTTGTTGTCTACGTGTTGTTTATCTGGAAGTTGCACGAACTGCTGATCGGCGTTGCGCCGATTGTAATGGGGTAAATGGCGCTAATCGGGGCTAAATCGCGCTGCCCCCTTACAACGGCCTCAAAATACGGTAGAAGCGCGGAAATCTTTACATCCATCTTTGCAGGGAAGGCCGGGAAACCGGAACTTAGGAATGGCGAACCAGGACGACAGCTTTATCCGCGAAGTCAACGAAGAATTGCGCTCTGAACAGGTGAAAGCCGTCTGGACGCGGTTTGGCAGCGTCATCATCGGGATCGCAATTCTCATTGTTGTCGGCACGATCGGCAAGGTCGGTTACGAGTATTGGCACGAGACATCGGCCTCGCAATCGGGCGACGAATTCCTGGCAGCCTTGACGTTGTCGCGGGAAAACAAGACGGATGAAGCGCTGGCCGCCCTCGCCACGCTCGAAAAGGATGGCTACGGCGCCTATCCGGTTCTGGCGAAAATGCGGGCAGCAACCTTGCAGGCGCAGAAGGGCGATACGGCAGGCGCCGTCAAGGTCTTCTCCGACATCTCCAAGGATGCCAGCCTGCCGCAGGCAATGCGCGATGCTTCCCGCCTGCGTGCCGCCTATCTGCTGGTCGATACCGGCACCTATGAACAGGTTTCGGCAGAAGCTGAACAGCTTGCCGTTCCTGGTAATGGCATGCGTCATTCGGCCCGTGAAGTGCTCGGTCTTGCAGCCTACAAGGCTGGCGATATGCCCAAGGCCAAGACCTGGTTCCAGCAGATCGTCGATGATGCCGAGACACCGCGCAATCTGGCAAACCGCGCCCAGATGCTGCTTGACCTGATTACCGCCAGCGGAAAGGCTGCCTGAACGGGCGCCCGAGAAAACAACATTGGAGCGTGACCGTTTGCGGGTGCTCTGAAGACAGGATTATTCGATGAACTTCACCGTCGCCATCGTTGGGCGCCCCAATGTCGGAAAGTCGACGCTTTTCAACCGTCTGGTTGGCAAGAAGCTGGCGCTCGTTGACGATACGCCGGGCGTTACCCGCGACCGCCGTCCGGGCGATGCCAAGCTTGTCGACTTGCGCTTCACCATCATCGATACCGCCGGCCTCGAGCAATCCGGGCCGGAAACCCTGCAGGGCCGTATGTGGCTGCAGACGGAAGCGGCCATTGAAGAAGCCGACCTGACGCTGTTCGTTGTCGACGCGAAATACGGCCTGACGCCGGCCGACGAGACACTCGGCAAGATGCTGCGCCGCCGCGGCAAGCCGGTCGTGCTGGTTGCCAACAAGTCGGAAGCCAAGGGCTCCGACGGCGGCTATTACGATGCCTTTACGCTGGGACTTGGCGAACCCGTCGCCATTTCGGCCGAACATGGCCAGGGCATGATCGACCTGCGTGACGCCATCGTCGCAGCGCTTGGCGAAGACCGCGCCTTTCCGCCTGAGATCGACGAGCCGGAGACCAATGTCGACCTGCGCGGCGACGAAGACCTGAACGACGAAGATTTTGAGCCGGAATACGACGAGACCAAGCCGCTGCGTGTGGCGATCATTGGCCGCCCGAACGCCGGCAAGTCGACGCTGATCAATCGCTTCCTTGGCGAAGACCGCCTTTTGACCGGTCCCGAGGCCGGCATCACCCGCGACAGCATTTCCGTCGAATGGGACTGGCGCGGCCGCACCATCAAGATGTTCGACACCGCCGGCATGCGCAAGAAGGCGCGGGTGCAGGAGAAGCTGGAAAAGCTCTCCGTCGCCGACAGCCTGCGCTCCATCCGCTTTGCCGAATCGGTCGTGATCGTTTTTGACGCGACCATTCCGTTTGAAAAGCAGGACCTGCAACTGGTCGATCTTGTTGCCCGCGAAGGCCGCGCCGCGATCCTTGCTTTTAACAAGTGGGATCTGGTTGAGGATACCCAGGCGCTGCTGGCCGATCTGCGCGAAAAGACCGAGCGGCTGCTACCGCAGGTCCGTGGCATCCGCGCCGTGCCGATCTCCGGCCAGACCGGCTACGGTCTCGACAAGCTGATGCAGTCGATCATCGACACCGACAAGGTCTGGAACCGCCGTATTTCGACTGCGCGGCTCAACAAGTGGCTGGAATCGCAGCAGATCCAGCACCCGCCACCGGCCGTTTCGGGCCGCCGCCTGAAGCTGAAATACATGACCCAGGTCAAGGCCCGCCCGCCGGGCTTCATGATCTCCTGCACACGGCCGGATGCTGTGCCGGAAAGCTATATCCGCTATCTGACAAACGGCCTGCGCGCCGATTTCGAAATGCCGGGCGTACCGATCCGCATTCACTTGCGCGCGTCGGAAAATCCGTTTGAGAACAGGAAGAAGCGGTAGACTCCGGGACTGGGCATTGCCCTACCACGTGATGAAGGTCGGGCTATAGGCCGCAATCTTGCTGTCGCGGGTGACGAGGATCAGCGGCTCGGTGATCGCCTGCGCGATCAGCAGGCGATTGAATGGATCAGGGTGAGTGGTGTCCAGATTTCCCAGTGCTGCGGCGTGGGCAACGGTGAGGTTCAAGAAATCATATCCGACATTGGTGAAATGCCGGATTGCTTCCTCCCCATCGAAGGGAGGACTGTCCTTGCGTCCGAGCCGGAATTTCAGCGCGATTTCCCATATACTGGCTGCGGAGACGAAAACATCGTTGCTCCGGTTTGAGAGAATTTGGCGTATGTCTGACGGTAGGCGGTGTATCGCCGTCAGACTCCATATGGCCACATGGGTATCGAGCAGCAGCCTCATTCCGGCTTGACGCCGAAGAGTTCGGCAATCTCGTCATCCAGCGCATTGAAGTCCTCGAGAGACATGTCCGGAAATTGCCCTTGAAGAAGACCAAGCCGTCTTGGCGGCTTTTCATTGGCGGCTAGCGGAACCAGTCTCGCTGCCGGTTTGCCGTCGCGCGCAATGATGATCTCGTCTTCGGCGCCGCTTTCAACGGCGCTGACAAGTTGGGAAAGGCGCGTCTTGGCTTCCAGCATATTGACGATCGTCATCGCATCTCCCCTTGGCTAAGGTTGACCAAAGGTAATGCCGGAAGCCCGGAATTGCAACGATGAGCCTACAGGCTCGCTTCGAACTTGTCTCTGGAAACAAGGGCTCCGTGATGCTGAATGACCGTCGCTGCTGCTTCTGCCGCAAACCGCGCCGCAACGCTGGCGTCACCATCGACGGCATAGCGGGCAAGGAAGGCGCCGTTGAAACTGTCGCCGGCGCTGGTCGTGTCGACGATCTTTTCGACATTGGCGGAGGGGACGAACTGGAGCGGCGTATCACCAAAACTCAGCGTCACGCCCTTTGGTCCATCCTTCACCACGATATTATCGACGCCAAGGCCGCGATAGCGGGCGATGGTTGCCGCAATGTCGGCATCGCCGAAATGCGCCTGTTCGTCGTCAAAGCTCGGCATGACGAGGCTGGAGGCGCGGGCGCCGGCCGAGACCGTTTCGCGCATATAGGTCTTGTCGTCCCACAGGCGCGGCCTGATATTGGGGTCGAAGATGACAAGTTTGCCCGCAGCCTTGGCGCGGCGCAGTTCGGACAGCAGCGTTTCGACGGCTGAAGGGGCGAGAATGGCAAGGGTGATACCGGAAAAGACGATGATATCGGAGGCTTCGATGGCGGCGCGCAGATGGGTGGCGTCGTCGGCCAAGGTCTTGGCGGCCGAGACCGAGCGCCAGTAGGAAAAGCTGCGCTCGCCATCTTTCAAATGGATCATGTAGAGCCCGGGAGAACGGCCTTCAACGCGGCGGATGGCGCTAGTGCCGACCCCGGTCTTCTCGATGAAGGCCAGCATCTCATCGGAAACCGTATCGGTGCCGACGGCGGTCAGGTAATCGACCGACCAGTCGTGTGGAAGGAACAGCCGGGCATAATAGGCAGTGTTGAACGTGTCGCCGGCATAGCCCTTGCGCAGCAGATCACCCTCTGCCTGCATCAGTTCCACCATGCATTCGCCGATCGAAAGCAGCCTGCCTGTCATGAACTTCTCCCCGTTCTTCATGCTTTGCGAGAGCCGAGATACGGCTTACCGGCGGGGAAGGCAAGCGGATGCCGCTGGTTGCGAGTTGATATAAGGTCCGGAAAATCTTGCGGTGCTTCATGCCCTGTATGATCATTTTTGCCTCGGCCCACCGCAATCGCCACAAACGGCCGGGAAGGCCGTTTACTCGCTCCTGCGGCAACGATACATCTTTCAACATATCCTTGTGATCGCGGAGCTTTTTGATGGCATCTCCCTTGACGTCCAATCCCGACTGGTGGCGCGGCGCGGTGATCTATCAGGTCTATCCACGCTCTTTCCAGGATACGACAGGGGATGGCCTGGGCGATCTCAAAGGGGTGACGCAGCGGCTGCCGCATATTGCCAGCCTCGGTGTCGATGCCATCTGGCTGTCGCCGTTCTTCACCTCGCCAATGGCCGATATGGGCTATGACGTTTCGGATTATTGCGATGTCGATCCGATGTTTGGAACGCTCGCCGATTTCGACGCCTTGTTGGCGACGGCGCACCGGCTTGGCCTCCGGGTCATCATTGATCAGGTGATTTCGCACACGTCCGACCAGCACCCCTGGTTCAAGGAAAGCCGCTCGGACCGCACCAATCCGAAAGCCGATTGGTATGTCTGGGCCGATCCGAAGCCGGATGGCACCGCGCCAAACAACTGGATGTCGATCTTTGGCGGACCCGGCTGGGAATGGGACGGGGTGCGCAAACAGTATTACATGCACAATTTCCTCGGCTCGCAGCCGGACCTCAATTTCCACAATCCGCAGGTGCAGGAAGCGCTGTTGGAAACGGTGCGCTTCTGGCTGAAACGCGGTGTCGATGGCTTCCGGCTCGACACGGTCAACTTCTATTTCCACGACAAGGAACTGCGCGATAATCCGCCGCTGGTTTATGACCCGGATGCGATTGGGCTCGATGCTCCGGACGTCAATCCCTACGGCATGCAGAACCACCTTTATGACAAGACGCAGCCGGAAAATATCGACTTCCTGCAGCGCTTTCGCGCCTTGCTGGACGAGTTCGGTGACCGGGCTTCGGTAGGTGAGGTGGGGGATGGTGCGCGATCGTTGAAGACGGTGGCTGCCTATACCGGCGGCGGCGACAAGCTGCATATGTGCTACACGTTCGACCTCTTGGGACCGGATTTTACCGCCACGCATATCCGCCGCTGCGTTCAGGCGTTTCAGGACGCGGTCACGGATGGTTGGGTCTGCTGGGCCTTTTCCAATCATGACGTCACGCGCCATATCAGCCGGTTTGCTGAGACGGCCGATGAGCGCGAGCGGATTGCCAAGCTGGCGATCTCAGTGCTCGCGGCGCTACGCGGCTCGATCTGCCTGTATCAGGGCGAGGAACTGGCCCTGCCGGAAGCGGAACTGCAGCTTGAGGATCTGCGCGATCCCTACGGCATCCGCTTTTGGCCGGCCTTCAAGGGGCGCGATGGATGCCGCACTCCGATGGTCTGGGAAAGGAAAGCCGCTCATGCAGGTTTCTCCAGCGCCAAGCCATGGCTGCCGGTGCCGGCCGAACATCTTGCGCTTGCCGTCGATCAGCAGCAGGAAACCGGTTCCGTTCTCGATCACTACCGCCAGACACTGGCCTTCCGCAAAGCGTATGTGCCGTTGCTCGATGGTGCGCTGACATTCCTCGACACCAATCAGGACATACTGGCGTTCACGCGGGATAAGGGCGGCGAGAAGCTGCTGTTCATCTTCAACCTGCACCGTGGCCCGCAGACCGTCAGCGTCCCGAAGGGCATGGTGATTGCCGATGTTATGCCGATGCCGGGATTCGCGCCGAAGTTCGATGGCGGCGAGATCCTGTTGGAGGCGATGGACGTGTTTTGCGGGCGGCTGGGATAGACACGGCTTTGCTATGGATACGGGATGACATCGAGAGATGCCATCCGTGGCACCGGTTATCCTTCATCCGGCAGCAGGCGGGCTACCAGACTGCGGGCAGCGGCGAGGTCGAGGGCACGGTCAAGGACGATGGCGTCGGGATGCGCCTCCGTCGCCACCAGAAGCACGGTGCTGGAGGCGGTAAGGCCTGCCAACTCCCGGAGACCCTCCTTGTTTGCCACATGTAGCAACCCTGCAAGACCGGCACTGCCGGATGGCGTGGTTTGGATGCCCGCTTCCTCATGCAGAAGTGTGGCTGCCTGCAAAAGTGCAGCTTCGCTGACAAGCACCGGCAGGGGATCATGCCGCCGCAGGATCGCCAGTGCCGGCGCCGATGCCTCGCCACAGGCCAGCATCTCGGCGCATGTGTGCAGCGATCCGGCGATGCGCACCACGTGTCCGGCCGCAAGGGCCGGTGCCACGCACGCTGCCTGCTCTGGCTCGACAATGGCAAGCCTGGCCGCCGGCAGCCCTTCCGCCATGGCGGCGGCAAGGCCGCCCACACCCGCCTGGACGAACTGATGGGAGACGGTGATGCCGATGGCTGCAAGTTGAGCATTGATCTCGCTGGTCATCGTTGCGTAGCCGGACATCACGTCGCGAACGATCGGGTCGTTCACATCGGCACTGGTATCCGGCACCAGGACGCCATCGACGCGGGCCGCCTCAGCGGCGGCATCCACCGCATTGTCATAGGTTCCCGCGACCCAGTAAACCGACGTGCCGAGCGCCAGGATGCGCTCTGCCCGCGAGCGTGGAACGCTGTGATGCAGGTATATTGTTGCAGGCGCGCCAGCGATTTTGGCCGCTGCCGCGACAGCCAATCCATGGTTTCCATCGCTGGCACAGATCAGGCGGGGCAGATCGCCGCGTTTCCGCAACTGGGCAATCGGCGTTCCAGTCACGCGGGCCAAGGCGCGCAGCGCCGCCGTCATGCCGCCCAGAATCTTGAAATTGCCAAAGGGTCGACTGCTTTCGATCTTGACGAGAACGCGCCCGACACCGGCGCGTTGGGCGAGGGACGGGCAGTCCGCGAGCGCCGTTGCGGCGGCGGGAACCTGAGGGGGAAAATGTGTCATGGGCAGAGTATGGTGCATTGCCATGCGGTAAAACCGCAGAGATAGTCGCATAGGCGCTGAAAAACTGTTTTTTGCGACTAGTCATCATCCAGAGCAACGGGAATGACCAAGCCGCGTTTGATGACGCCGAGCGCCACATTGGTGGTGAAGCGGCGGACATTGGCGTTTTCGGCGATCAGCCGTGACATCAACGTATCATAGGCATCCACATCAGGTGCGGTGACGATCAGCACGAAGTCCGATCCGCCGGTGATGTAAAAGGCCTGCTGGATCATCGGTTCGTTCGCCAGCCAGCGGCGCAGCTGGGCAAGAAGCTCCGGCCGTTCCCGCTCGACATCTAGCGCAACGATGAAGAATGTCGGCCTGCCCACCTGTTTGGGGTCCACCACCGCAATGTCGCGCTGGATGATGCCCGTTTCGCGCAGCCGCTTCAACCGCCGCTGGATCGCGGAAACGGAGAGAGGCACCACCGCAGCAAGCTGTTCGGCGGTCTGAGAGGCATCTTCCTGCACCAGGTTGAGCAAATGTCGGTCGAAGCGGTCGAGGTTCATGGAGGCATAGTACAGCCCCGAAACGCGGATAAAAAGCGATCTTGCGTCACTCAACGCGGCAGGACGGCGCGGCGATGCCTTAAACCTACCCGAGTGGACCAGATACTTTGGAATTATGTCAATGAAGCTTCTTTATCAGACTCATTCGCCCTTTGCCCGCAAGACGCTGGTCTTCGCGCATGAAGTGGGGATTGCTCATCAACTGGTTGTCGAGCATCACGAAACCAGCCCGACAAACCCCAACGCCGAGGTTTTCAATCGCAATCCGCTCGGAAAAGTGCCTGTTCTCCTGCGCGACGGCGTATCGCCGTTGTTCGATTCCGATGTCATTTGCGCCTATTTCGATACATTGCACGAGGGGCCATCGCTTTTCCCTGCCGACACCGAACGTCGATGGGCGGCACTGCGTTTGCAAGCCTTGGCTCAGGACATGGCCTATGCGGGTATCGGCATCCGCTGGGAAACGGCCCGGCGTCCCGAACATCTGCGCTATCCCGAGCTACAGGCAGGCTACGAACGAAAGCTCTTTGAAAGCTATCGTTGGCTGGATCGGGAAATCCAGAGTGACGAGCCTTTGCATATCGGCCATATCGCCGTTGCAACGACACTGGACTGGCTTGCCTTCCGGCACCTGCCACCGTTTCGGGCACACGCCAATCTTACTCGCTGGTTCGATGCGTTTGCACAGCGGCCGTCGATGCTGAAGACACCGCTTTCCGGCGAGACCCGGGACTAGAGAGCCGCCTCAGCTGATCAGCGTAAACTTGTCGACATCCACCAGCCCCATGTCCGAAATCTTTAGATGCGGGATAACGGGCAGGGGCAGGAACGCCAGTTGCAGGAAGGGCTCTTGCAGCGTTGCCCCGAGCGCGAACGCGGCCTGGCGCAGATGATGCAGCGTGTCGCGCACGCTCTCGTAGGGTTCAAGGCTCATCAGGCCAGCGACCGGCAGCGAGATTTCGCCGGTGACCTTGCCATCCTCGACGACAACGAAGCCGCCCTTGATCTGGCCGAGCCGGTTGGCGGCCAGTGCCATGTCGTCCTCGTTGACGCCGACGACGCAGATATTGTGGCTGTCATGGCCGACAGTGGAGGCAATCGCCCCTTTCTTCAACCCAAAACCCTGGACGAAGCCGTTGGCATGGTTGCCGTTGACGCCGTGGCGCTCGATGATGGCGACCTTGATGATGTCACGGCCAAGATCGACGCCGGCCTGATTGCCGGATGCGGGCAGCTTGTAGCGGCGGTGTTCGGTGATGATTTTTCCCGGCAGTACGCCGATGACGGACGTCTCTCCCTCGGCGTAGGGCACGCCGAAATCGGCGGCATTGATATGGCCAGCCTTGACGCTATCGAGACCGACCGGTGCGACGGGGCGGCGGGTGGCAAACAGGGCATCGTTGACGAGACGGCCACCGGCAAGCACGGCTTCGGCCTTGCAGTTTTCCAAGCTGTCGACGACCACCAGATCGGCGCGCCAGCCGGGTGCGACAAGGCCGCGGTCGCGCAGGCCAAAGGCGCGCGCAGCCGAGATCGAGGCGGCGCGGTAGACGGCGAGCGGTTCTACCCCTTTGGCGATCGCTTCGCGGATCATGTAGTCGAGATGGCCTTCTTCAGCGATGTCGAGCGGATTGCGGTCATCGGTGCAGAGTGCCAGGAACGGCGACAGCCGCTCGGTCAGGATCGGCATCAGCGCGTGCAGATCCTTGGAGACGGAGCCCTCGCGCACCAGGATATGCATGCCCTTGCGGATCTTCTCCAGCGCCTCAGCCGCAGTGGTGCATTCGTGATCGGTGCGAATGCCGGTGGAGAGATAGCCATTGAGATCAAGCCCGCTTAACAGCGGCGCGTGGCCATCGATATGGCCGCCCTGGAAGGCGTCGAGCTTGGCAAGGCAGACGGGGTCCTTGTGAATGACACCGGGGAAATTCATGAACTCCGCAAGGCCGATGACCTTCTCGTGGTTGCGGAAGGGCAGAAGCTTTTCGATTGGCAGGTTGGCGCCGGAGGTTTCCAGATGGGTGGCCGGCACGCAGCTCGAGAGCTGCACGCGGATATCCATGATGGTTTCGCAGGCGGAATCGAGGAAATACTGGATGCCCGTGGTGCCGAGCACATTGGCGATCTCGTGCGGATCGCAGATCACGGTGGTGACGCCATAGGGCAGCACGCAGCGGTCGAATTCATGCGGGGTGACCAGCGAGGATTCGATGTGCAGATGCGTGTCGATGAACCCCGGTACGACGATCTTGCCGGTGATATCGATTTCGGTGGTGCCGGTGTAAGTGCCGTAGGTGCCGACGATGCGATCGCCGCAGATGGCGATATCGGAGGCAACGAGGTCGCCGGTCACCAGATCGAAGAAACGGCCGCCTTTGAGCACGATATCGGCCGGAATACGGCCGGTGCCCTGATCGATCAGCTGTTCAAGTTTTTCGCTCACGGGTGCCTGCCTCTTGGGTGCTTGTCTGAAATATTGCTCACCGGAGCATAGAGGCTGATCGCCATCATTGCATACCGGGATATACCAGATCGGTGATTGTGACTGTGGATGGTGGCTGCGCTGTGGCCGACGAACCCCGCAACAAACGAAATCGGGCGCCGAAGCGCCCGATCCGTCATTGATTGCTCTGCTTACTCGGCAGAAACGATCTTGCCAGCTTCCCACTTGTAGAGCGAGAAGCTCTGCGAGGTGAGGTCGCCGGTTTCGCCATAGGTGACGTCGCCGATGGCGGTCTTGATCGGTTCGCCGGTTTTCAGGGCAGCGGTGACGGCTGCGGCGTCTTCGGCGCTGCCGGCCTTCTCGATACCGGCCTTGATCACTTCAACGGCTGCATAGGCGTTGAGCGTAAAAGCTTCCGGCGGGATGTTGACGGCCTGAAGGGCTGCAACGGCTGCCTTCGAGCTGTCGTTCTTCAGAGCGTCGGCCGCGTTGGTGAAGACCGTGCCGGCACCTGCGTCTGCGCCGATAGCCCAGAATTCGGTGTTGGACAGGCCGTCGCCGCCGATGATCTGGATCTGAGCGCCGATATCATGCAGCTGGCGCACCAGAAGACCGGCTTCCGGGTGGTAGCCGCCGAAATAGAGTACGTCGACCTTTTCAGCCTTCAGGCGGGTGGTGAGCGCGCTGAGATCCTTGTCGCCGGGTGTCAGCGAATCGTTGAAGACTTCGGTGACGCCACCGGCGTTCAGCGTTGCCTTGAAGGAATCGGCCAGACCCTTGCCGTAGGCGCCCTTGTCGTTGAGGATGCCGATGCGCTTGTCCTTGAACTGCTTCAGGACATAGGCTGCTGCGACTTCTGCCTGCTGGTCGTCACGGCCGCAGGTGCGCAGGATGGTGGCGAGGCCACGCTTGGTGAGGTCCGGCGTCGTCGCTGTCGGAGTGACCATCAGGATGCCGTTTTCAGCGAGAACGTCGGATGCCGGCATGGCAACGCCCGAGGTGACCGGGCCGACGACAAAGCGGATGCCTTCGCCGACGATCTGGTTGGCTGCCGAAACACCCTGCTTGGGTTCGCCGGCGTCGTCAGCCAGCTTCAGGACGACCTGTTCGCCGAGAATGCCGCCATTCTTGTTGATCTGATCGACGGCAACTTGGGCGCCGTTCTTGACCTGGTCGCCATAGGCGGCGACGGGGCCGGTCAGCGGCGCGATCAGGCCGATTACGATCTCGGCATGGGCGAGCGGCGCAAAGACCAGCGAGGCCGCGAGCGTGGCGCCCGACAATGTCTTGAATTTCATCTTGCGTCTCCTTTGGTGGGTTTGTTCCCCGCAGTGCCAGCGCTTCGGCTGCCGGGCTGGGCGGGTGAGACCTGCCAGCCGGAAAGCAACGTCAGTTCTGTTGAGGTGTCCGCCTTCTGTGAACGGATCGATCCCATGCTTCTCGTCTATGAACCCCGCCCGGATTCCGCAAGGCGATTTTTTGGGCAAAGTGCAAAATAATTGTTCAGATATTGCGCCAGACGGGACCGGGACCTCTGGTCCGGCCCCGTCTGGATGATTTTACGATCGTATCTTGTTCGTTTATGCGTTGGCGATCAGCACTTTGCGGATGCCGTCGACCAGTTCGTCGATCTCGGCCTTCGAGATGATCAACGGCGGCGAAAGGGCGATGATGTCGCCGGTGGTGCGGATCAGATAACCGCTTTCATAGGCCTTCAGGAAGGCGGAGAAGGCGCGTTTCGTCGGCTCTCCGGCGATCGGTGCCAGCTCGATCGCGCCAATCAGGCCGATATTGCGGATGTCGATCACATGCGGGCAGTCGCGCAGCGAATGCAGCGCATCGCCCCAGTAGGACGCAAGCTCGGCGCCACGGGTGAGCAGGCCTTCATCGCGATAGGTGTCGAGTGTGCCAAGCGCTGCGGCGCAGGCGATCGGGTTGCCGGAATAGGTATAACCGTGGAAGAATTCGATCATGTGCTCCGGGCCGCTCATGAAGGCGTCATGGATTTCGCCAGTGACGAACACGGCGCCCATCGGGATGACGCCGTTGGTCAGGCCCTTTGCGGTGACGATCATGTCCGGCTTGACGTCGAAATACTGGGCTGCGAACGGTGTGCCGAGGCGACCGTAACCAGTGATGACTTCATCGAAGATCAACAGGATGCCGTGCTTCGTGCAGATGTCGCGCAGTTTCTGCAGATAGCCTTTCGGCGGGATGAGCACGCCGGTCGAGCCAGCGACGGGTTCGACGATGACGGCCGCGATGGTCGAGGCGTCATGCAGTGTGACGATGCGTTCCAGTTCGGTAGCGATATCGCCGCCATGCTCCGGCTCGCCCTTGGTGAAGGCGTTCTTGTCTGGAAAATGGGTGTGCGGCATATGGTCGACGCCGGTCAGAAGCGTGCCGAACATCTTGCGGTTGGAAACGATACCGCCAACCGAGATGCCGCCGAAATTGACGCCGTGATAGCCACGCTCGCGGCCGATCAGGCGGGTGCGCGAGCCCTGGCCCTTCACCTTGTGGTAGGCAAGCGCCACCTTCAGCGCTGTTTCGACCGATTCAGAACCGGAATTGGTGTAGAGCACATGCTCCATGCCTTCTGGCGCGATATCGATCAGGCGGTTTGCCAGTTCGAAAGCCTTCGGATGGCCAAGCTGGAAGGCGGGAGCATAGTCAAGCTCGCCAGCTTGCTGCTGGATGGCTTCGGTGATCTGCGGGCGACAGTGGCCGGCGTTGACGCACCAGAGGCCGGCCGTGCCATCGAGCACCTGGCGGCCGTCATGGGTCGTGTAGTGCATGTCCCTCGCCTTGACGAACATGCGCGGTTCTTTCTTGTACTGCCGGTTGGCAGTGAACGGCATCCAGAAGGCGCTGAGATCGTTCGGCGTGGCATTGAGGCGGTTCGACATCATGTTCTCCGTGGCGCGTACGGTCTGGCGGCCAAATCCAGTGGGTTTCGGTTAAATCTTTACCTGATGGTCAAACTATCAGGGCGCTTTTCGCGGTCAAGCCTCGGCCTGACGACGTCAGAACCTGGCGCAGATCGGCAATGCCCAAGTTTCGGCGGCCCGGAAACATTTGGAAACAGGGCTTGCATCCAATCTTTTCCGAAGGTTAACCTGTTTGCAGCAGAGTGGCGCCGCGTTCCCGCAACACGCGCTCAGGATAGATATTTTGCCAAAATTTGCAGCCAGCCTGATGCTCGCGCTTTTCGTCAGTCTACCAGCGCAAGCAGAAGCAGCAGACATGATTGCCGATGGCGCCTTTGAAAAGGGGCATGATGGCTTCTGGGCGGCTGGTGGAGTCGCGCTGGCGCGCGAGCATGGCAAGTTGTGCGCCGATGTCGAGGCGGGCGGTACCCCTTGGGACCGGCTGCTCGGTCTCAACGATCTTCAGTTCGAACCGGGAAAATCCTATCGCCTGACAATGGTGCTCGAAGCCAAGGACGCGCACACATTCCCGGTCACGATCCAGCGGAATGCCGAACCCTGGACGGCGCAGGCAACCTTCGAAGCCGGGACCAAGGCCGGGAAGGTGGAGTTTTCGGCCGCTTTCACGGCAACGGAGAAAGATCCGGCCCAGATCATCTTCCAACTGGGCGGAGCGCAAAAAACTTGGCGCGTTTGCCTGGATGATGTGGCACTGCGCGAAACAAAGCCTGACAGGCTCGAGGCAACCGCGCGAAAGACGATGTACGCGCTACCGGCACTGGTCAATCAAACCGGCTATTTTCTCGATGGGCCGAAGCGGGCGACGATCTTGTCGGAGGCGACCGATCCGTTGCCGTTCAAGCTGGAAGACGAAAATGGTGCCGCAATCGGCGAGGGGATGACGGCGCCTGCCGGTTTCGATCCGACGGTCGAGGCCAACACACAGATCGCTGATTTTTCGGCTTTTGCAACGGCAGGCGAGGGCTACCGCCTGGTCCTCGGCGGGAAGAAAAGCCTGCCGTTTTCGGTCGGCCACGATATCTATGGCAAACTGCGCGTCGATGCGCTGTCCTGGTTCTATCCGCAGCGCAGCGGCATCGAGATCAAGGGCGATATCGCTGGCGAGGCCTATGCACGGCCGGCCGGACATGTGCAGGAAAGCCCGAACCACGGTGATACGAAGGTAACCTGCCTGACAGGCAAGGTCGCCACCAAGCTCTATGGCAAGGACTGGACCTGCGACTATACATTGGATGTCTCTGGCGGCTGGTATGATGCGGGCGACCAGGGGAAATATGTGGTCAATGGCGGTATCGCCGTGTCGCAGCTCTTGAGTACGTTCGAACGCGGGCTGGTTTTCGGCGATGGGGCTTCGCCGGTTTTGAGCGACAGCCTGTCGCGCATTCCTGAAAACGGCAATGGCATTCCCGATATCCTCGACGAAGCACGTTGGGAACTTGAATTCCTGATGAAAATGATGGTGCCTGACGGTCAGCCGCTGGCCGGCATGGTGCATCACAAGGTTCACGATATCAAATGGACCGGGGTGCCAATGCTGCCACATCTCGATCCGGAACTGCGCGTGCTGCACCGCCCCTCGACGGCGGCAACGCTCAATCTCGCTGCTGTAGCGGCACAGGGCGCCCGGCTGTTTGCGACCTATGACAGGGAGTTTGCGCAACGCCTGCTCGCTGCCGGTCAGAAGGCATGGCTGGCCGCCGCCGCCCATCCCGCTCTCTTCGCGCCGGGTTCCGACGGCTTGCAGGGCGGTGGCGATTATGGCGACGACGACATTTCCGATGAAACCTATTGGGCGGCCGCCGAGCTCTATATCACCACGGGAGAAGCCCGCTATCTCACGGCGCTGAAAGCTTCGCCGCATTGGGCCGGACCGGTCTTTCCCGCCGTCGGCGCGTTCGATTGGCGCAGCGTAGCGGGTCTCGGCCGTCTCGATCTGGCGCTTTATGGCGACAATCTTGAGCCCGATGACAAGGCAATGGTGATGGCATCCGTTGTATCAGCTGCGCGGAATTTCCTCAGCCTGCAGGCAAAGGAGCCGTTCGGGCATATCTACCGGCCGGCCAACAATCGCTACGACTGGGGATCAAACCAGCTCATTTTGCAGAACATGATCGTTGTTTCCGCCGGCTATGACCTCACGGGCGAATTGCCGTTTCTCAATGGCGTGCGGGAAAGTATCGACTACATCCTCGGGCGCAACGCGATGAACACATCCTATGTTACCGGTTACGGCAGCGTCTTTGCCAAGAACCAGCATAGCCGCTGGTATGCCCATCAGGTCGATAAAACGCTGCCCAATCCGCCTGTCGGTACGCTGGCCGGCGGGCCGAATTCGACACTGGTCGATGATGTCGCGCGCGCGCGCCTGAAGGGCTGCGCACCACAGACCTGCTATATCGATGACATCATGGCCTGGGGCACCAACGAAATGACGATCAACTGGAATGCACCGCTGGTCTATATCGCCTCGTTCCTGGCGGATGCGCGATGAACGGACAGACGGGCATCGCTTTCATCGGCACGGGCTTCGTCGCCGATTACTACATGACGACGCTGGCCAACCACCCGCAACTGCAGCTGGCGGGTGTCTGGGACGTCGACCCCGATCGCTTAAAGCAGTTTTGCAACTACTGGAACGTTCGCGCCTATGCCTCTGAAGCAGAATCGCTTTCCGATCCTGCTGTCGTCATCATCGTCAACCTGACGACGCCGGAAAACCACCATGCCGTCAACCGGGCGGCGCTGCTGGCAGGCAAACATGTCTATTGCGAGAAGCCTCTGGCCATGACGGTCGATGAGGCGCGGGAGTTGGTATCGCTTGCTGCGGAGCGAGGTCTTATCCTTGCCGGCGCACCGGCCAATGCGCTCAGCGATGCCTGTGGTCATTGCGCCGAAATCCTCCGCTCCGGTGTCATCGGCACGCCACGTCTTGCCTATGCCGAGATGGAGGACGGACCCGTCTTTCGCGACAAATGGCAGGAATGGCGCAGCCGCTCTGGTGCGAAATGGCCGGCAGTGCACGAATTCGAAATTGGCTGCACGCTCGAGCATGCCGGCTATGCCGCAAGCTGGCTGGTGTCGCTGTTCGGACCAGTGTCGAATGTCGCGGCTTTTTCCGCGCTCACCTTTCCCAACAAAGGCCCGGGCACCGAAGGCCTTGACCTTGGCCCTGATTTTTCCGTTGGCTGCCTGACCTTCAAGTCGGGGCTTGTCGCTCGTTTGACCAGCGGTCTGGCGGCGCCACGGGACCGGTCGCTGACGATCGTCGGCGACAAGGGCACGATCGTCGTGCGCGATCTCTGGGACAATCGCTCGCCGGTCCATGTCGAACTGAGTGGTGGCAAGCGGCCGCTGCTGCATCGGCTGGTCGAGCGCATCGAGTGGCAGTTTCAGCGAAAGTTCCCGTTTCGGCTCACTGCCGGAAAACCGGTCGTCTATCCGCAGGCAGCGCAGAAGAACAGCCTGCCGGCCTATCCCTCACAGATCGATTTTGTCCGCGGGATTGCAGCGCAGGCGGACGCGATCAAGGCTGGCAACCGGCCGCTGTTTTCCGGCGAAACGGCATTGCATCTGACGGATATCGTGCTTGCGCTCAATGCCGGCAAGCGGGACCATACACCGACGGCGCTATGAAGGCGGCAGTGACCGGATAGTTTCGATGATGCGGAGTGCTTCGGCGCTGGCGCTGAGCGGCATTTCCGATTGCTGCTGTTGCCCTGCCAGGATGGCACGGCTCACAGCCGCGATCTCGAACTGTAGCCCATCGCCGGGAAAGCCATGCCGATAGACCGTGAGGCCGGGCAGGGGCAGCCGGCGGGCCAACTTCCCGGCTGCGCGTGACAGGCGGCTCGACCCGGAAGGAACTGCAAGGTGATGGGCGATGCGGTTTCTCGTCAGGATGATCCGGTTTGCCCGCAGGAACGGAGCATCGATCACCAGGCTGCCGGTTTCGCCTTCGATGATGAAGCGATTGGTCCCATTGCGGTCGAAACCGCAGGACAGCCTTGCCTGGAAACCGTCATAACCGAGCGCGACATCCGCTGTCATATCGACACCCGTGGGTGCGGCCGACCAGCGCCCCGATATCGTCTGCGGCGAGCCGAACAGCGAGAGCGTGAGGGCGATCGGGTAGACACCCAGATCAAGCAGCGAGCCACCGCCGAGCGACGGTGCAAAAAACCGACTGCTGGCATCGAAGGTCTTGGCATAGGCGAGTTCGGCGCGGATGCCGGCGATGGCGCCGATCGTCCCATCGGCCAGAAGCTGCTTTAGATGATTGATCGCGGGCAGGAAGACAGTCCAGAGTCCTTCCATCGCAAAGGTCTGTTTTTCCGCGGCCAGGTCGGTGAGTGCCTGCGCCTCGGCTGCAGTCGCCACGAGCGGCTTTTCGATCAGTACGGGCTTTCCGGCGTTGAGTAGCGCCCGAGTCTGATCAAAATGAGTGGTGTTTGGCGTTGCGAGATAGACGGCATCGATCGATGGATCAGTGGCGAGGGTATTGATATCCGGGATGATGCGCAGTCCGCCGAAGCGGTTTGAAAAAACGGTGGCGGCCTCAAGCGTGCGCGAACAAACGGCAACCAGTGTTGCATTATCCGTCAGCCGTATGTCTTGGGCAAACGTCGTTGCGATGGAACCCGTACCAAAGACGGCCCATTTGAGGGAAGTTGCGGAAGGTGGATTTTGGGCAGTCATGGTCATGGCGCCGATACTGCAACGCCAAGTCTCAAAGTCGCGTAAACGTCATATGACGATCGCAACCGATCCATACTCCGGAGGCAAGCGCTTCCAGATGACAAGCCGGCGAGCGGCGAGACAGGACGGGGCCGGCAAGCGGCCCCGATCCGTATCAGGCGGTACGGCGCTGCGCGACCTTTTCAACCGCGCTGGTATCGTCGCCGTAGATTTCCTTCAAGGTTTTCAGAACTTTCAGTACTGCATCCGAAGAACTTGAATAATAGATCGTCTGAGCATCTCTACGGGTAGTCACGAGATTTTGGGCACGCAGCTTCGAGAGATGTTGCGACAGGGCAGATTGGCTGAGGCCGACCTGGTTTGCCAAGGCGCCAACGGCCATCTCTTCGTTCACAAGTGAACTGAGAATCAGCAGACGCTTTGGGTTGGCCATAGCCGACAGAAACTCCGCAGCTATTTCAGCCTTGCCGTGTTTCTGAGGAGAGATCGTTTGCATTCCATACTCCATGCGAAGTTCACATCACGCTTGGTTATGAATGTGAATAAGGGATAATTAGACGTGATGAATAAAAGGACAACTGCCTACTGCAAGAAATCGGGGTAAAAGTTCCCGTATTTAACGGTAAAGTTTTACCAGTGTGTCCCGTAACTCCCCTTTGGATTGCAGTGGGGCGTCGTATTCCAGTCGCTTGAGTTGATCGCCCGACACCAGATCGACCCCGCTGGCATCGAGACCGCAGATTTTCCAACCGGTTCCTTTTGCCTTGCAATAGAGCGCGGCATACTTGCTGGCTGCATCGGAGTGGTCGGAATTCATGTGGTCGATCGCGCCTGCTTCCATTGCGGCGAGATCGTCGATTGCCGGGGAACGGATCATCAGATCCTCGCCACTCAGGACATAGGCACGGCCAAAGCCGCCATTCATGCTGGCCTTGATTGGCATGAGGCGGAAGAATGCGAAATCTGGAAAGTCGACATAGAGCTGGGCCTTCGGATGGCGGCGGATGAAGCGCTCGCGGATACGGGCGTGAGCGTTGCCATTGCGCTCGACCTTTTCCGCTTCACATTGAACCGTCAGCCGCGCATGGGCGAGTGGATCACCCTTGCCGATTTCGCCGGTCAAGAGTGAGCAGCGCTGGTCTGCGGACAGGGCCTGCGTGTGGGCCGACAGGGCGGAAACCAGGATGACCGGCGTGCCATCGGTATCGATACCGACAAGCACACGGCTGACAAAGGGGAAACCGCCGCTGTCTGGCTCGATCACCGCAATGGCGGCACTGCGCGCGGAGCGCAGGATGATGCGGGCAAGCTTGCGCGCCTCGTCATCGGTTTCGCGCAGA
Organism: Rhizobium sp. Root1334; assembly: GCF_001426665.1. Taxonomy (GTDB): domain Bacteria; phylum Pseudomonadota; class Alphaproteobacteria; order Rhizobiales; family Rhizobiaceae; genus Pararhizobium. The sequence continues at coordinate 134,840 of NZ_LMEY01000023.1, forward strand.
ACGGAAGGTTTGTCGGCCATAAGGTTGCCTCTTGTCTTGAATGCCAAACGCCCGGACATGTGTTGCCCGGGCGTCCTTTATAGCGACATCATGAGCAGAACAGTCAACTTTTGTTGCGATGCCGTGTCAGGCCTTCCACGACGTTCTGCGCATTGATTGTGCCGACGATGGCGCCGTTGTCGACGACGCCGATGCTGCCGGGCTGGCGCGACATCGCATCGAGGATGTCGATCAGCGGGGTGGTCGGTTTGGCTGTTGCCGAGACACCGGCCGCAGGCGCCGTGCGGCTGACGCCCTGGCTCATGACGTCCATCGCCGTCAGCATGGTGATCGGGTTCATGTGCTGGACGAAATCGGCAACATACTGGTTGGCCGGATTCTTGACGATATCTTGCGGCGTTCCGCACTGGATGATGCGTCCGCCTTCCATGATGGCGATGCGGTTGCCGATGCGGAAGGCTTCGTCGAGATCGTGGCTGACGAACAGGATGGTCTTCTTCAGACGCCGCTGGAATTCCAGCAACTCGTCCTGCAGGCGGGTGCGGATCAGCGGATCGAGTGCCGAGAACGGCTCGTCCATCAACAGGATCGGCGCACCAGTGGCAAAGGCCCGGGCAAGGCCGACGCGCTGCTGCATGCCGCCGGAAAGCTCCTTGACCTGACGTCCGGCCCATTTCGTCAGGTTGACCAGTTCCAGCTGTTCGGCAACGCGCTCCTTGCGTTCCTTGTCCGGCACGCCGGCCAATTCCAGCCCGAAGCCGACATTGTCTTCCACTGTGCGCCAGGGCAGGAGAGCAAACTGCTGGAACACCATCGAGACATCGTGCATGCGGAAGTCGCGCAGCGATTTCGCGCTGGTTTTATACGGATTGATTCCGCCGTGCCGGGTCTTTACCTGGACTTCACCGCGCACCACTGGCGCCAGTCCGTTGACGGCGCGCAAAAGGGTCGATTTGCCCGAGCCGGAGAGCCCCATCAGCACCAGGATTTCGCCTTCGGTGATCGTCAGCGACGCATCGGCGACACCGAGCACCAATCCGGTCGCAGCGCCGATCTCGTCGCGCGTCTTGCCCTGATCGACCATGGCGATGGCCGCTTCCGGCTTGTTGCCGAAGATGATATCGACATTCTTGAAAACGACGGCCTCGGTCATGCGCCTTCTCCTTCATCGGACGAACGGAACAGGCGATCGAGAATGATCGCGAGGATGACGATACACAGGCCGGATTCGAAACCCATGGCGATGTTGACGGTGTTCAGCGCCCGCACGACCGGTACGCCAAGACCGGCAGCGCCGACCAGCGCCGAGATGACCACCATCGACAGCGACAGCATGATGGTCTGGGTGAGGCCAGCCATGATCTGCGGCATGGCAAAGGGTAATTCGATCTTGCGCAGCACCTGCGATGGCGTCGCGCCAAACGAGACAGCCGCTTCCACCAGCGAGGGCGGGGTGGAAATGATGCCGAGGCGTGTGAGCCGGATCGGCGCCGGAATGGCGAAGATGACAGTGGCGATCAGGCCCGGCACCATGCCGAGGCCGAACAGCACGAGGGCAGGGATCAGGTAGACGAAGGTCGGGATGGTCTGCATCAGGTCGAGGATCGGCCGCATCACCGCGTAGACCCAGGCGCGCCGGGCGGCGGCGATGCCGAGCGGAATGCCGACGGCCATTGAGACGGCACTGGCGGCCAGCACCAGCGCCAACGTTTCCGTCGTTGCCTTCCAGTAGCCGAGATTGATGATCAACAGCAGGCCGAACAGCGTGAACAGGGTAACGCCGATCGAGCGGCGGAAATAGTAGGAAAGGGCGGTGACGATGGCCACGACGATCAGCGGATGTGGCGTCTGCAGAACCCAAAGGATCGCATTCACCACGCCGGCCAGGATCGCGGATACCTGGTCGAAAAAGCCGGTAAAATTGGTGGTGAGCCAGGTGAAGAAACTCTTCGCCCAGCCGCCGATGGGGATGCGTCGATCAGGGTTGGTTAGCCATTCCACGGGAAAATCGCCTGGTTCTTGGTGCCAATGATAGGAGCGGAAGCGCGTGGTTTGCGCTTAAAAAAAGGCGGGGACGAAGCCCCGCCTTATATATGCCGGTCAGAGACCGAGCGCGGTCTTGACCGCCGGCAATCCTTCAGCACCATCCTTGGTGGTGACACCTGCGAGCCAGGGGTCGATTGCTGTCGGGTTGGCCTTCAGCCACTCATTGGCCGCTGTTTCCGGATCTTTGCCGTCGTTGAGGATCTTGCCCATGATCTCGTTTTCCATCGGTAGCGAGAACTTCAGGTTGGTGATCAGCTTGCCGACATTCGGGCATTCGGTGGCGTAGCCGGCGCGCACGTTGGTGAAGATGGTCGCTCCGCCGAGGTTTGGTCCGAAGATGTCGTCGCCACCCGTGAGATAAGTCAGCTTGAAGTTGGAGTTCATCGGGTGGGGTTCCCAGCCGAGGAAAATGACGGGTGTGCCATCCTTTTCGGCACGGGCGACCTGCGCCAGCATGCCCTGCTCGGAGGATTCGACGACTTCAAAGCCTTTCAGGCCGAATGTGTCCTTGTCGGTCATGTCGATGATCAGGCGGTTGCCGTCGTTGCCGGGCTCGATACCGTAAATCTTGCCGTCAAGTTCGGCCTTGTGGGCGGCGATATCCTTGAAATCCTTGATGCCGAGTTCGGCACCCTTGGCATTGGTCGCCAGCGTGTACTTGGCGCCCTCAAGATTCGGGCCGAACGATTCGACCGACTTGTCGTTGAGGAAGGGGCGGACGTCGGCTTCCTGTGTCGGCATCCAGTTGCCGAGGAAGACGTCGATGTCCTTGTTCTTGAGCGATTGATAGGTGACAGGAACGGAGAGAACCTTGATGTCCGTCTGATAGCCAAGGCCTTTGAGGACGGAGGAAACGGTCGCCGTGGTCGCGGTGATATCCGTCCAGCCGACATCGGCGAAACGGACGGTGCCACAGCTTTCGGGCTCGGCGGCATAGGCCGATGTCAGCGCGCTCAGCGATACGGCTGCGGTCAGCATGAATTTCAATGTCAGTCTGCTCATTGTGATTATTCCCCTGCCTTTTGATTTTAGCCAATCACCAAATGTCCGCCAATTCAAGCGCCCTGGTGTTGCCTTGAGTGTATTGGGACATTCGCTGGACACGCCCGCCTAAAGCGACGTGATATGTCGCATTGCTCATGTTCTGGCGCCCGCCGTCGATTTTCTGTGACTTTCGCGCTTGCGCTCTGGTCTTCCCCGCTTTGTCTGTTCATGAACAACCAACAGCATACAGAAGAGGACGCCATGGCAAAACTGTATTTCAGCTACGCCACGATGAACGCAGGCAAATCGACCATGCTCCTGCAGGCGTCGTACAATTATCGCGAACGTGGCATGCGCACGGTGATCCTGATTGCGGCCTTTGATGACCGGGCCGGCCAGGGCCGGGTGTCCTCGCGGATCGGATTGAGCGAGGACGGCATTGCCTTCACCCATTCCGACGACCTCTACGCTCTGATCGAACGCCTGCATGCCGAGGAAACGATCGCCTGTGTCTTTGTCGACGAAGCGCAGTTTCTCGGCGAGGATCAGGTCTGGCAGTTGGCGCGCATTGCAGACCGGATCGGCATTCCCGTGATGGCCTATGGTCTGCGCACCGATTTCCAGGGTAAGCTGTTTCCCGGTTCGATGGCGTTGCTCGCCATCGCCGACGAAATGCGCGAAGTGCGAACCATCTGCCATTGCGGCCGCAAGGCGACCATGGTGGTGCGTTTGGATGGGGCCGGAAATGTCGTCCGGGAGGGCGCGCAGGTCGAAGTTGGCGGCAATGAAAAATATGTCGTCTATTGCCGCCGTCACTGGGAAGACAAGATGAACGAAGCGTGAGGCGGACTATCGCCGGGCGGGGGCGGCGTGCCATGATGGCATCCTTGCCTTAGCGTTCCGGGAAATCGTCCATGCTTCTCTCTCAGTCTCTTCCCTTGTCCATGCGTTTCGCTTCATTCGGCCTCTTTCTCTGTCTTGGAACAAGTGTCGCGCAGGCCGCAGGCAATGCCGAGGCCGGCGCTCAGGTCTTCAAGAAATGCGGCGCCTGTCACACCGCGACCGAGCCGATGAACCGTGTCGGCCCAAGCCTGATGGGCATCGTGGGCCGTCCGGTCGCTGCCTTTGCGGGCTACAGCTATTCCAGCGCCATGACGGCATTTGGCGCGGATGGCAAAGTCTGGGACGAGGAGAGGCTGTCGGAATATCTGCTTAGCCCGAAGGCAATGGTGCCGGGTACCAAGATGTCTTTCCCCGGTTTGAGAAAGCCGCAGGAGATCGAGGACATCCTTGCCTATCTGAAGACCGCAGTGGCGCAATAGGAGCGGCGTTCCGGCCATTGTCCCGCTTCAAAGCGATTTACGGTTTAAAATCCGTCGATTGTACACTTGTTCTTCAAATTGCCGCTCCCATTATATAAGCTGATGTCATGACTGAATAATTTGGCGACGCGGCGCGTCTGCACCGGAGCAACCAGGGGGAACCGATGGCGACACTTCAGAATTTTGAGAGCGAAATCGAGAAAACCCGCGGCATCGTCGAGCAGATGCGCGGCAAGATGAACCAGTCGGCCGTCGTGCTCGACCAGTTCGCCAAATCCGACACCACACTGGGCGACGCCAATTTCGACATCGAGAATGCCCGCATCCAGGACGTCATCAACCAGCAGAAGGTGATGGAAGGCAATATTGCCGACCTGATCATCGGCCTGGAAGACGCCACCAATGCCTTCGGCTCCGAATTCGAGAGCATGAAGAGCTATACCGGCTATGAGAAATTCATCGGCATCTTTTCCAAGCAGAGTGCCCAGCGCATGCGCACCGACCGTGTCCGCAACATGTCGCTGGCCGGAAACCTGCAGGAATTGCTGGCCAAGTCCGACACCATCGTCGGCATCCTCAAGGAACAGAAGAGCGTTCTCGACCAGCGCTACAAGACTTCGGAGGCAAGCCTGTTGCAGGTGATCGAGCGGCGCAAGGCCACGATGGCCAACCTGCAGGAAACCCAGAAGCGCATCGAGGAACTCAACCCGATGCTGATGGACATTGAAAACAAGATTGCCGCCTCGACCGACCAGATCTCCCGCACCCAGCTTGAGGGCGAGCGTTCGGTTCTGGCGACGGAATATAACGAGAAGCAGGCGAAGGAGCAGGAACTGCTGGCGGAAAGCCAGACATACGAGCGCTACACCTCGATGTTCCAGACTTTCGTCGATTCACTCAATAACCAGATCGCCGCGCAGAACACGCTGATCAACAAGCTGACCATCGATACCGAGCAGCGCATCGTGCTGTACAAGGCGCTGGAAGATTCCTTGAAGACGGCTGCCCAGCAGGATGTTGCCCACAAGATCAACACGCTTGGCAGCCAGGTCGATACGGCGGCGGAAGAAACCATGGCCGGTATCGGCTCGGCCTCGCAGCGCCATATCGGCGATCTCCTGGAAATGCACGAGAAGAACATGCTCTCGACCCAGGACATCCAGCGCCGCAAGAAGCTTGCCGACGATGCCTTTGCGCGCCGGTTCCAGGCCGTGATGGACAAGCACAATTCGGCGAATTACGTGAAGCAGTAGTGCAGCGCATGCCGGCTGCTCACCATGGCATCAAGCCCCTCACCCTAACCCTCTCCCCGCACGCGGGGAGAGGGGACTACGGAGTTTGCCGCTTATCCCTTCTCCCCGTAAACGGGGAGAAGGTGGCCGACAGGCCGGATGAGGGGCTTTACGCCGCACAAAGAGCATTGTTGTTGAGACAACCATCATGAATGCCGCATCCGAAGGTCCCGTCGGCCAGTACTTCGCGTCCATCCGGGCAGCGCTCGCTGGCCTTGAAATCTTCCTCGGGGACCGCAACTCGCCGCTTTATCGCGATACGGTGGTCGGCGAGGTCGTCATTCCCTACCTGTCACGGCTGAAGGCGTCCTTTTCCTGCTGGGAAAACCGGATCGGTTTCATCGAGCAGTTCCGGATCTCGCGGGCCGAAAGCGGCTTTCCGGTGTTCCAGAATGTCCTGGAACTGGAAAACGACAGGCAGTCGGCGGAAAAGCGGCTGGCCGGTATTCCCGCGGCCGATGCACTGCGCCAGGAAATGGCCGATTTCATCCTGCGGCAGAAGGCCTTTCCGGGTGAACTGCAGTCACGCATGGCCGAGCGGCTCTATCTCGAGCAGATCGGCAAGGGCGATATTTTTTCACCCTTCATCATGCCTGAGACCATCCGTGTCGGCGTCAATCCGAAGACCATGCGGCCCTATTATGTCGTCTGTTGGGGCGCGTTTGACGGAACAAGCACCTTGCCGATGGTCTATATGTCGGTGATCGAGGATTCGTCGGAAAAGATCATCAAGCTTCTGGTGACGCCGGATGGCAAGCTCAATCCCGATACGGATATCCCGCTGCCGATCGGCGGATTGCTCAATCCGGATCTTGCCAGCCGTTTCGACGATTTCGCGCTGAAGAACAGCGCCTATTCGCTGACACCGGTGACGATCGCCACCAATCTCGACAAGGATTTCGAGGAGCTGCATCCCAAGCAGTTGCGGCGCATCGTGCTTGGGCCGTTCTATTCGGCCGGAATTACCGAGAACAATGCCAAGATCAACGACATCCTGTCGAAGGTCCGCAAGACCGAAAATGCGTGGCTGTTGACGTGGACGGTGCAGGAGGTGTTCTCCAAGGCGGAACGGCCGGCCCAGAGGGGCTTCTTCTCATCGACGCCGGCATCGGAAGAATTCCATATCGATACCGACAATCTCGAGGCGACGCGCATGGGTGTCAGTTCCTACGAGAAACACGCACTGGTGCCGCACGACGCCTATCAGGCGCTTTATGCTGCCGGAGACGCTGCAGCGATTTTTGGTGACTACAAGGTGCATGTGATTTCCGGAAACCAGGTCATCAGCGAGGTCTAGACAATGTCACTGAACGCGGGCTTGACGACGCTGCACGAGGACGACATCGCCAAACATCTGGCGGTGGCACAAGGTCTGGTCACCCGGCTCATTCTTCTGGAGGCAGACGATCCGGCTGCGGCTACGGCATTGGCTGGAACGGGCCGCCGCTTTGTCTCGACCGTTTCAACCGGCGGACAGCGCCGCACCCGCGAGGTCGAGCTGACGAAGACCATCCAGTCGATCCGCTCCGCTGACCCGCTGATGTCTCCCGCGCAGCACGCCTTGCTCTATCGTTCACGGCGCGGATTGCAGGTGGCGCTGGCGGTTGCCGACGTGTTTGCCCGCCAGACCAATCTGGAAGGCTTGCAGTCGCGCAATGCGACAGCACCGCTATCCGGCGAGGACGCCAACCAGTTCAAGGCGCTTCTGTCTGCTTCCGCCTATATCGCCGCCTTCACTTTCGCCGCCTATCTCGGCGCGACGCTTGCCGGTGAGGGCGAGCCGGTCGAGGATGGCAACGAGCCGGATTTTCTGTTCGATACGCCGCAGGATGCGTTGAAGAGCATGATCTCTGCGCTCGACAAGACGATTGCCGGGGCGCCGGATGATGTCGCCCTGACCAGCCGGGCGCGCGCCTTTGCCCGTGTTGCCATCGAAGGCCTGATCGGCCGCAAGGCGCGGTTCACCGGGCTTGCCAGCTTCGAGAATGTGCATATCCGTCTCGATCAGGACGACTTCACGCTGAACGGTTTCGATGTTGCGCCAGGCGCCAAGCGCGCGCCGCTGGTGATGACCTTCAAGAAGCCGGAAGAGATCATCGGCAACCATATTGCCAAGTATCAGGCGCTGAAGCTTGCCAAGATGCTGATGGCCTATGACTTCGACCGGCAGATGAACCCGTTTGTCGAGCTTGGCGGCTTTCTCTTCACCTTCATCGGCGACGGCATGCCGGGCACTGGCAAGACCATTCTTATCCAGATGCTGGCGGGTCTGCTCAACGACTACTGCGAGATCGCCGGTTACGCCTTCCACTACGAGAATTTCGGCGTCGACCAGATTTCCTCCTATCAGGGAAAATCCGGCCAGAACTGCAAGGCCTTCGTCAACAATGTCATCAATCCGCGCGCCATCGGCTTCGGCACGATCGACGATGTCGATCAGGTGGCCGCCAAGCGTTCCGATGATCGCGCCTCGGCCGGACAGCACGAGGTGACGGCGGTGTTGATGGAGAGCTTTGCGGGCGCCTCGACGGTGATCCGCGGCAATTGCACCTTCGGCATGTTCTCCAACTATCCGGAGAATGTCGACGACGCGCTGCGCCAGCGCGCCGGTGCCCGCTGGCTGGTGGATGGGCCGCAGTCGGAAGGCGACTATATCGACATCTTCGCCATGCTGGTTGGCAAGAACCACAAGATCCCGCTGGGTGAACACCAGCTGTTTGCCGGGCAGGAAATCAAGAAGGCCGTGTCACAATCCTATGCCGAACATGCCCGCCCGAAGGAGGAGGGGCTGCTGGCCGTCTGGGAACGCCACGAAAAGGAAGAGGGCAAGATCGAGACGTTGGCCGATGTCGGCTCCTATCTGCACATGATCAAGGAGGCCGAGCCGCGCTTCACCGGCCGGGCGATCAAGAACATCACCGATGCAGTCAAGATGCGGGCGATGGACGTGGACCTGCCGGACGATTGGTTTGCGACGCCGGAAGCCTTCATGCACAAAGCCTATGACGAGAAGAAAGCCATGATCGAAACCCTCCGCGGCCCGATCACGCTCGAGATGGTCATGCAGGAAATCAACCGCTATGCCGACAGCGAGTTCCGCTACACCGACAAATCCGACGATGCAGCTGTCACCGACATCATCCGCCGCGAACGCCAAAGGGAGAAGGCCATCCGTGAGATCGAGGCCATGAAGGCTGACGGGCGCTGGCAGGGATAGGCGAAATGCAACCACGTTTTGCTCGTTATGGCAATTAAGACATAGTCGTGCTACATGGTATACACGTATCCCATATGGAAATTCATCATGGCTAAGCAAACAGCAATCCGTCTTCCTGACGAGACTTACGAAAGATTGCAGGCGCTTGCGGCTCGCACAGGGCGGACGGCGACGTTTTACATCCGGCAGGCGATCGAGGAACATCTCGAAGATCTCGAAGATATCTATATGGCAGAACAGGTGTTGGGAAAATTAGCGCGCGGTGAGACACGCACCTACACTCTGGAAGAAGTTGAGAGGAAACTTGGCTTGGACGATTGAGCTGACGGACGAGGCGCTCCGGCAGCTTGAAAAGATGGGACGTTCCAATGCTGTTCGAATCCGGGAGTATTTGCGAAAGCGTGTTGCAACGCTCGATAATCCGCGCTTGCTGGGAAAACCGTTGCAAGGTGGTGCGCTTGGCCATCTCTGGCGATACAGGGTTGGTGATTTCCGGATTTTGTGCGAGCTGCGAGACACGCAGCTTATTGTCCTCGTTGTTGAGATTGGGCATCGACGTGAAATTTACAGGTGATCAGCCCATGGTCTTGACCGCATGAAACGCCTCCTCGAAGCCGAACTGATTTACGGACGCCTGCTCGATATTTCCGAGCCGCATCTGATTGCGCGTTATAACAAGGCGTTGCAGGGCTTTGGCCTGCGCCCGACGTCTCTGCCGTCCTTCCAGATCGACATGACCGGGTTTTCGCCTGAAATCGCCGATGAACTTGGCGACCGCGATTATCTCGACCCCAACCGCGTCAACCGCCGCTTCATCATCATGACGCCGGACCAGGAAGAACTGCCGGTCGTTCATACCAGCTTTTCCAACACCGCTGGATTGATGCACGAGTTTTTCGGCGCCAACCGGCGGGCGATCAATGCGGTGACGATCAAGGATGCGCTGTACGGCGAGATCGAGGATTCCGTATCGGTCGTCAATGATATCGATGACCTCTTGTCGATCAATGAGGTCCGTTTTCGCGTCCTGTCGGCCGAGGACATGCTCGGCAAGGCGGCCGAATTGCGCTCGCTTGTCGACCGGTTGAAGACGGTGCCGACGGCCTGGGCCGATGATGCGCTGCTTAACCGGATGGTCGAACTGGCAAAGGTGACCGGCGATATCCGTGAGAATGCGCTTGTGCCGGACAAGCTGGTGTTCCGCCACGATGCATTCTGGGCCAATCATTTCGGCGGCGTCTATGTCTTCCTGGATGAAAAGACCACGACCGTGATCTGCGATCCTTCGGTGCCGGGCTTTCGCCGTTCACGTCCGTGGCAGGTCGGTTATATCAGCCTGTCCGACCATCAGCGCATCTATGAGTTCCTGGCCTCCACCAACCGGCTGCAATTGCCGCAAGCGTCCTGGGTACAGGATTCCGGCCTCTATCAGCATCGGGCCGACATGATCCTGCGCAGCCTGGTTAATCAGGCGGACCCAACGACGGATATCAACGCGATCGATTCAATCTGGTTGCAGACCTGGCTCCACCGCAATTCGGCGCTGGTCGCCTCGGATGGAACCTATCCGTTCCTGCAAACGATGATCCGGACGATTTCGGCGTCGGGCAGCATCAAGATGCAGGATGTAAGCCCTGAGAACCGCTTTCTGCTGGTGCGAGCCTCGCCCAATCATCCGGACCAATGGCTGACCAACCGGCTGATCTCGCAGCTCTGCCCGAGTGATTTCGTTTCCCGCTTCGTCTTTGACAAGCAGGGGTTTTATACGGCCTATGAACATTACAGCGAAAAGTTCAGGGAATATGTTGTCGCGACACTGACCAGCACATATCTCATGGACAAGGTGGCGTTCCGCAAACGCCTTTATGGCCTCAAGGAGGATAACACGAATGCTTGATCCGATCGTTGCGTTTTTCCAGCGTGTGTTTGCAGCGATCGGCCGGGGTATTGGCCTGGCGGTGTCCTGGATTCTTTTTCCCTTCATGGCGGTTGCAAATTGGTACAGAGGGCGCGCGTGGATCATCAAGGGTCCGATCGGTCTTGGTCTCCTGGTTTTGATCGCACTCTACGGCTATTTCATCTGGCAGACGCAGGTCTGGACCAATTTCGATCCTGACTATCCCAACCGGTACAATCTTGCTGAGCGCAAGAATGATGCAGGCCTTCCGGTCAAGGTCGCCGCTGGCCAGACGGCGCCGGCCAATGCCTGCGAGCGTTCGGCCATCGTCGATGTCACCGCCGATCTGATCGACTACAATGTCAACCAGAATGCGTGGATCTCGTCCATGGTGCTCTACAAAGCCGGCCTGTTCGGGATGGACTGGGACCGCACGCCATGGCTCGACAACAAGGCGTCGTTCCAGCGCGGCGTCAATGAAGCCGTCCGCCGCACCACTGTCGAACTGGTCGATTCACTGGTGCGTATGCGCGGTACCTCCGGCATCAATCCGCAGTTGCAGAGCGTGCGCAGCAAGATGCAGTACGAGGAAACCAACTGGTATTTCGGCCTGTCACCCTTCGGCTTCCTGACGCCGACGCCGACGCAGTATCGTGCTGCCTTGAAGGACCTTCGCGGGTTCAACGATCAGCTGGCCACGTGCGCTGCCACCTTCGATGCCCGCGCTGACAATTTCCTCGAATTCATGGACCGCGTTTCGAGCTCGATCGGCAGCACGTCTGCCATGCTGCGCGAGCGTTCCGAGAACTTCAACGGCGGCTGGTTCGATACGCGGGCCGACGACCGGTTCTGGTTCGCCTACGGTCAGCTTTACGGCTACTACGGCATCCTGACGGCAACCGGCGCAGACTTTGACGGGGTGATCAACCAGCGCGGTCTGGCGCCAATCTGGAATGAAAGCATCAAGCAGATGCGTGCTGCCCTGCGCATCCAGCCGCTGATCATCTCCAATGGCCAGGAAGATGGCTGGATCATGCCGACCCATCTGGCAACGCTCGGCTTTTATGTTCTCAGGGTTCGCTCGAACCTCGTTGAAATGCGCGACATTCTGGCGCGCTGAGCCTTTTCACTTGTTTGGAGACGGAGGAACGCTGTTCCTCCGTCTTTTTCGTTTGTTCTTTCAGAAAATCGCCAGATTTTGCGTTTTTCGCCGCCATTTCTCAACAAAATGATGGAAAGCGCCTTCGGTTCACGCTCATATGCTCTCAGACCAAGAAAAAGGTGGAACGGGAGAGACACCATATGGCCGATGTGAAGTCTGATATCGAAATTGCCCGCGCAGCGACGAAAAAACCGATCCTCGAAATCGGCGCCAAGCTTGGAATTCCACCCGAACATCTGCTTCCTTACGGCCACGACAAGGCAAAGATCGGCGCCGAGTTCATTGCGCAGCAGAAAGGCCGCCCGGATGGCCGGCTGATCCTGGTGACGGCGATTAATCCAACGCCGGCTGGTGAGGGCAAGACCACCACCACGGTTGGCCTTGGTGACGGCCTCAACCGTATCGGCAAGAAGGCGGTCGTCTGTATCCGCGAAGCATCGCTTGGTCCGTGTTTCGGGGTCAAAGGTGGAGCTGCCGGCGGCGGCTATGCGCAGGTGGTGCCGATGGAGGACATCAACCTGCATTTCACAGGCGACTTCCACGCCATCACGTCGGCCCACAATCTTCTGTCGGCGTTGATTGATAACCATATCTACTGGGGCAACGAGCAGAATATCGATATCCGCCGTGTTGCCTGGCGCCGCGTGATGGACATGAACGACCGTGGCCTTCGCCATATCGTTGGTTCGCTTGGCGGCGTTGCCAACGGCTTTCCACGTGAGACCGGCTTCGACATCACCGTTGCCTCGGAAGTCATGGCGATCCTGTGTCTTGCCACCGATCTCAAGGACCTTGAAAAACGCCTTGGCGACATCATCATCGCCTATAGGCGCGACAAGACGCCGGTCTTTGCCCGCGATATCAAGGCGGATGGGGCAATGACCGTGTTGCTCAAGGATGCGATGCAGCCGAACATCGTCCAGACGCTGGAAAACAACCCGGCCTTTGTCCATGGCGGCCCGTTCGCCAATATCGCCCATGGCTGCAACTCGGTGGTGGCGACGACGACGGCGCTGAAGCTTGCCGATTATGTCGTCACCGAAGCCGGGTTCGGCGCTGACCTCGGGGCCGAAAAATTCTTCGACATCAAGTGCCGCAAGGCAGGGTTGAAGCCGGATGCTGCGGTGATTGTTGCAACGGCCCGCGCAATGAAGATGAATGGCGGCGTCAAGAAGGAGGATCTCGGGCAGGAGAATGTCGAGGCCGTCAAGAAGGGCTGCTCCAATCTCGGCCGCCATATCCAGAACGTCAAGAAATTCGGCGTTCCGGTGGTGGTGGCGATCAACCATTTCACACTGGATACCGAGGCCGAGATCAAGGCGATCAAGGACTATGTCGCGACGCTCGGTGCCGAGGCGGTTCTGTGCAGGCACTGGGCGGAGGGCTCTGCCGGCATCGAAGATCTGGCCCGCAGGGTCGTGGCGCTGGCCGAGAGCGGCCATTCGCAGTTCTCGCCGCTCTATCCCGATGATATGTCGCTGTTCAAGAAGATCGAGACGATTGCCAAGGATATCTATCACGCCGATGCCGTCATCGCCGACAAATCGGTGCGCGACCAATTGCGAACCTGGGAAGAGCAGGGCTACGGCCACCTGCCGGTCTGCATGGCCAAGACCCAGTATTCGTTCTCGACAGACCCGAACCTGCGTGGCGCGCCGACCGGCCATACCGTCCCCATCCGCGAGGTCCGGTTGTCCGCAGGTGCGGGTTTCATCGTTGTCATCACTGGCGAGATCATGACCATGCCAGGCCTGCCGAGAGTGCCTTCTTCAGAGAAAATCTTTCTCAATGAAGACGGCTATATCGAGGGGCTTTTCTAGCGAAAATCCGGCGGACCGTTGCTCCCTGCAGCGATCCGCCAGGCCATTCTCTGGTCAGCTGTAAGGGCCGAGAAAATCGACCTTGCCGACGGCCACGCCCTGGTTGCGGAGGATGTCGTGGGCTGTCGTGACATGGAAAAAGAAATTCGGCAGGGCGAATTTCAGCACATAGTCGTCACCGGGAAACGTGAAGCTGAGCTTGCCGAACGTGACAGTGATTTCCCTGGTATCGCTGGCCTCGAGATCCGACGGCTTTACTGTTTCCAGGTAGGCGATCGTCTTGGCGATGCGTTCGCGAAGTTCGCCGAAATTTGTCTCGTTATCTGGGAAACTGGGCGCTGCCACGCCAATCAGGCGGCCGATGGTATTTTTCGACGTATCGCTGACACGCTGGATCTGGGCGGAAAGCGGTAGCATGTCCGGCGCGAGGCGGGCGTTGAACAGGTTGTCCAGCGGCATCTTTTTCTCGGCGGCGTAGGATTCGGCCTTGTCGAGCAGGCCGGCGAGAACGTTAAGCCCGCGAATGAAGACGGGGACGGACAATTTGAACATGGAAACGGACATGAGAAATCCTTTGAACGGGTGCCGTTGATGGTCCGGATATCCTGAGCAGATGGGGCGGGACGAAGCCTTGGGCAAGATGCTGCATTGCTGATCTCCGGCCAATTTTGAAGGGTGCGCTTAACGGCAGTAACGGTACCCGCCCTTGCGCTCGATCACGTCGAAATGTAGGTGGTTTTCGTGGGCTTCGTCGCTGCCTGGGTCGAGCACGGTTTCGAAATAGAGGCAGCCGGTTGCCGTCACCGCCCGCTGGAAGGCGCCGGCCAATGTCGAATCTTCGTCACGCGGCTGGATCTCGATCGATTTTCCGTTTTTGAACGTGAAGGAGGCGATGTCGATGGCGTTGCCGCGTGCATGTTCGGAAATCTTTCCGGTCGCCGCATTGTTGCGCAGGCGGCAGATATAGCTCGAGGCTTGGTTGATGGTGGTCAGCTCTCCCTCGCTTTCGAGTGCAACCCTGGCTGCGGGCAAGACTGCGTCCTTGGTCCATCGCGCCAGTTCCAGCGCCGTTTCACAGCGCATCTTGCCTTCCGGTTTCAACGTAATGCCCGGCAGTACGGCCGATAGCGTCAATGGCTTGTCGATACCGCACCCCTTGCCATCGTCTATTCGCGGTTCTTCCTTGAAGACGGCGCCAATGGCCTTCAGGTCGGCAAGGCAGGTGGCATATTCCTTGTCGTCCTCGGGCTTGATGGTCAGAACGGGTTCCGGCGCCGGTTTCACCTGCGGTTGAACGGTTTCAGGCTTTATGTCTGCAGGAATTTCCTCACCGGCTGGCGCCTTTTCATCAATCTTTGCCTGCGGTTTTTTCTCCGGTTTGACCTCTGGGGTCACCTCGGATTTCGCTTCGGGTTTTTCCTGCGGTATCACAACCTTCCCGCCTTGTTTAGTTTCAGTCGCTGCTGGTTTTTCCTCTGGGAGCGGACCTTTTTCAGGAAGACCGGCGCTTGCCAGCAGGACGGCGGAGAGGAGAGGGGCGAGGAAACGAAGAGGCATTGACGGTCTCCGGTTCTGCCGGGACGGCAGGGGTTCGAATTCACAACGCATTCGGCTGCAAAAGGGTTGCATGGAAGCCCCAGGGACCGGATCGTTGCCAAATCGAAACACATAATCGTGGGCAAGTCAGAATCTGACAAAAGTAAGACAATTATTTGTTGACAATAAGTGTCATGTTTTTTAACCGATGCATACAAGCAGCCCATTACAACTGCTCCCAAATGCTTCGACGCCATACCCAGCCAGCCCCTTGAGCGAATGCCTCAGCAGCCAGCCCGGTGACTTTATCAAAGGATTGATTCATGATTACCCGGCATCACTGCGCGGCTCTTTTGGCATGCGCGGCGTTTTTGACGCTTTCTCCTGCAGGCCACGTCTTGGCGCAAACTCCAGAGGAGTTGGCCGCGCTGAAGAAGAAGGCGGAGGAAACCGCACCGGCCGGTGAGGCGACTTATCTGAAGACCATCACCGCGACGGGCGGCAAAACGGGCCGTGACCCCTATTCGACACCGGCTGCCACCAGCACCATCACTGCCGATGAAGTCGAGCAGTTCGGCAACAGGAACATCGACGATGCCCTGCGTGCAACGCCGGGGACTTTTACCCGTGACAACCCGCAGAACCCGGGTCTCGCCGTCAATATTCGCGGTCTCGAAGGATCCGGCCGCGTCAATATGATGATCGATGGTGTACGCCAGAATTTCCGGTTCACAGGCCATGAGGCTCAGGGCTTTGCCTATATCGATCCAGCGTTCATCAGCGGTATCGATATTTCGCGTGGTGCAGTGTCCGGCGTTGGTGGGGCAGGGGCCTTGGCAGGTGCTGCCAATATGCGCACCTATAACATCGAAGACCTGTTGACGGATGGCAAAAACTACGGCGGCTTTGCCACGGCGTCCTTCGGCAGCAACCGGTCCGGCTGGTCGGAATCGGCGCTCGGCGCCTACCGGGTCAATGACAGCATTGCCTTCCTCGGCGGCATCAGCAAGAAGGATCCCGGCAATTACAAGAACGGCAATGGTGAGGTCGTCCCCTACACTGAATCCGACCTGATCTCCGGTATTTTCAAAACCGAGATCACGCCGAACGACGAGCATTCGCTGAAGCTCAGCGGCATTCTCTACAACAATGATTTCATCGCCAATTCCTATGACCAGACAATCAACGCGCAGACCTACAGCGCCAATTATGCCTATACACCCGGCAACGACCTGATCGATTTCCGCGCCAACATTTACTACAACGACATCAAGATGAAATATGACCAAAGCCCGATGATCCCAGGCGGTGGTTCGGCGGCCGGCCGTGTCGTCGACGACAAGGGTTTTGGCTTTGACGTCTCCAATACGTCTAACTTCGATCTCGGCGCGGTCGCCGTCACATCGAACTATGGCGTTGAATATTTCTCCGACGATTACGATGTGGTGAACAGCAGGCTGGCGCCGAGTTCCGGTGTCAACGGCAGCGGCAAGAGTTCGACGACGAGTGTCTTCAACTCGACCAAGCTGACCTATGGCATGGCCGATCTGACGCTGGGCCTGCGTTACGATCGTTTCGATCTCAAGGGCAATGGCCAGGTTTCCGCCGGCAATCCCCTCGGCATGCCGGCTGGCCCTTACTCGGTAGACAGTTCCGAAGGCCGTCTTAATCCGAGCGTCACCTTCGCGCTCAATCCGGTGGATTGGCTGCAGCCCTATGTCAAATACGCCGAGACCTCGCGTGGCCCGACCGTCAATGAGACCTTCGTCGGTGGAACGCATCCGGGCGGCGGCGCACCACAGTTCTTCTTCCCCAATCCGTTCCTTGAACCGGAAATCTCCAAGGGCTGGGAAATCGGCGCCAATATCAAGGTGGACGACCTGTTGACAGCCGGCGACAGTTTCCGCTTCAGGGCCGACTACTTCAATAACGATGTCGACAATTACATCACTGCAAACTTCATTGGTGGTACACATTTCGCCAATGTTCCCGGGACCACCAAGGTGCAGGGCATCGAACTGGAAGGCGCCTATGACGCCGGTTTCGTGTTCGCCAACGTTTCCTACACCCACACGGAATCCGATCTGCCTTCCCAGGTGAACGGTTTTGGTGCGCAGAGCTATTTGCCGGATGACATCTTCACGGCGACGCTTGGCGCGCGCTTCCTCGAAGATCATCGCCTGACGGTCGGCGGCCGCCTGTATGCGGTCAGTGAAAGCTATATCGGCGAAGTCAATGTCGCTCCGGGTCAATCACCTTATCAGGACGGCTACGAGCTGGTCGATATCTTCACCAACTACAAGTTCAAGAACGGTTTCGAGGTAACCGCCAGTGTGCTGAACGTCTTTGACAAGGAATATACGCCGGCTCTCAGCACTTCGCCGAGCATCACGGTCGACACCGGTCGTGGACGGACCTTCCTGCTGACGGCAAAGGCAACGTTCTAATCTCTGAATGAAGAAGGCGGCTTGAAAGGCCGCCTTCTTTTTTATTGACAAAGTGCATATGCACATATACGTTTTCGTCATGAAAACACAATCGTCCATCACCGTCTGCAACTGTTTCGCCATTCGCCAGGCTGCCCGTTTCGTGTCGCAGCTTTATGAGCGGCATTATGCACGGGCAGGGATCACGGCGGCACAATTCTCTTTGCTGGTCTACATCGCCGAAGCGGGAAAGGCCGGAATGGCAGAGATGGCCGAAGCGATGGTGATGGATCGCACAACATTGGTGCGCGCCCTGAAGCCGCTGGAACGCGACGGTTATGTCACCAGCGAACCGGAAGGCAAAGGATCGCGCAAGCTCTTGCTGGCGCTCTCAGCCAGCGGGCAGCAGAAGCTGTCGGAAGGCGTCGAATGCTGGCATGCCGCGCAGGCGGAGTATGTGGAATTGGTCGGAGCCGAGCGCGCTAACAATCTGCGGGAGATGCTTCTCGCCATCCCGTCCGGAAAGGCCGCCTGATAACCCAAAGCCGGGCTTTCTCCGGCTTTTTTAGTAAGCAATATAGTGCATATGCACATATCAAAGGAAGAAATGATGCCTCAGAAAATCGAAAATGCCGTCGCTCTCGTCACCGGTGCCAATCGTGGTATCGGCCGCGAATTCGTTGCCGAACTGCTGCGCCGCGGAGCCAGAAAAATCTATCTCGGCGCCCGCGATCCGGCTTCGCTTGCGGATCTCGTTGCACTTGATCCCGCGCGTCTCGTACCGCTGAAACTGGATGTGACCAACCCTGCCGATGTGGCTGAAGCCGCCAAGGCGGCGTCCGATGTGACCTTGCTGATCAACAATGCCGGCTTTGCCGGCGGGCAGGGGGTTATTTCTGCGCCGGATATTTCGATCGCCCGGCAGGAAATGGACGTGAACTATTTCGGCGTGCTGTCTCTGTCGAAGGCTTTTGCGCCCATCCTTGCTAAGGTTTCTCAAAGCAGCATCGTGAACGTCCTGTCCTTTCTGTCTCTGGTGACGCTGCCATCGGCCGGCACCTATTCGGCATCGAAGGCCGCAGGTCTTGCGGCCAGCCGCTCGATCCGGGCGGAGCTGCTTGGCCAGGGAACGCAAGTTGTCGTCACCATGCCGGTGCAGGTTGATACCGATATGGGCCGCAGTTTGCCGGAGCCCCGCCTGAAGCCGTTGGATGTCGTCAGCGAAACGCTCGATGCGGTCGAGGCTGGCATCGAGGAGGTTTTCCCGGGCGAACTGACCCGTTCGGTTGCGGCAGCGTTTGCGGCTGATCCGAAGGGCGTGCAGGCGCATATGTCCACCCGGCTTCCGGCATAAGATGCAGAAGGGCGCGGCGGAAATCGCATCTCCATTTTTCCGCCGACGCCCGCTTGCACAATCCTTTGTCTCACGCTAACAATTCCGCCATGACAAACGCACGCAACATTGCAATCTGGTGGTGGGCTCGCTGAAGCGGCCTTGACCAGTCATGCGTGATTGAGACGACAAGCCGCCCGGAAGTTTCGAGGCGGCTTTTTTGTATTCGGGCCGCAGGAATGACGGGCCTGAACGGAGCGACAGATGGCGACGACTATTCTTGCAGACGGTGCGGAAGCCTATACCACCAAGGGCGGCATTTCCGTCACCCGAAGGCGGCGCGAGGCCCCTTATGGCGAAGCGATTTCCAGCTATGTCGACAGGCTCGACGAACGCCGGGGCGCGGTCTTTTCCTCCAACTACGAATATCCGGGCCGCTACACCCGTTGGGACACGGCGATCATCGATCCGCCGCTTGCCATTTCCTCGTTCGGCCGCGCCCTGTGGATCGAAGCCTATAACGAGCGCGGCGAAGCGCTGTTGGCGATGGTCTCAAAGCATCTTGCCGATGTCGCCGATATCACGCTCGGTTCTGCCACGGCTCGCCGTCTTGATCTCACGGTCAACATGCCGGACCGGGTGTTCACCGAGGAAGAGCGCTCGAAGATGCCGACGGTGTTTACCGTTCTGCGCGCGGTCACCAACCTGTTCTTTTCGCAGGAAGATGCCAATCTCGGCCTCTATGGTGCCTTTGGCTACGATCTGGCTTTTCAGTTCGATGCGATCGAACTGAAGCTGAAGCGTCCTGACGACCAGCGCGACATGGTGTTGTTCCTGCCGGATGAAATCCTCGTCGTCGATCACTATTCGGCCAAGGCCTGGATCGACCGCTATGATTTCGCCAAGGACGGCGAAACGACCGAAGGCAAGGCGGGCGATATTGCGCCGGAACCGTTCCAGACCGTCGACAGCATCCCGCCGCATGGCGATCATCGTCCTGGGGAATATGCCGAACTCGTCACCAAGGCCAAGGAAAGCTTCCGCCGCGGCGATCTGTTCGAGGTGGTTCCGGGCCAGAAATTCTACGAACGCTGTGAAAGCAAGCCATCGGAAATTTCCAACCGGCTGAAGGCGATCAATCCGTCGCCCTATTCCTTCTTCATCAATCTCGGCAATCAGGAATATCTGGTTGGCGCTTCACCGGAAATGTTCGTGCGCGTCTCCGGTCGCCGCATCGAAACCTGCCCGATTTCCGGCACGATCAAGCGCGGCGACGATCCGATCGCCGATAGCGAGCAGATCCTCAAGCTTTTGAACTCCAAGAAGGACGAATCCGAGCTGACCATGTGCTCGGATGTCGACCGCAACGACAAGAGTCGCGTCTGCGAACCGGGTTCCGTCAAGGTCATCGGCCGCCGCCAGATCGAGATGTATTCGCGTCTGATCCATACAGTTGACCACATCGAGGGGCGCCTGCGTGATGACATGGACGCCTTTGACGGCTTCCTGTCGCATGCGTGGGCCGTCACCGTCACCGGTGCGCCGAAACTGTGGGCCATGCGCTTCATCGAAAGCCATGAAAAGAGCGCCCGGCTCTGGTATGGTGGTGCCATCGGTATGGTCGGCTTCAACGGTGACATGAATACCGGTCTGACCCTGCGCACGATCCGCATCAAGGACGGCATTGCCGAGGTGCGCGCCGGTGCGACGCTGCTCAATGACAGCAACCCGGAAGAAGAAGAAGCCGAAACCGAACTGAAGGCATCCGCCATGATCGCAGCGATCCGCGACGCAAAATCCGCCAACAGCCGCGGCGCTCGCCGCGATGTCGCTCCGGTTGGCACCGGCGTCAAGATTCTGCTCGTCGATCACGAGGACAGCTTCGTTCATACGCTGGCCAACTATTTCCGCCAGACGGGCGCGACGGTGACGACGGTACGTTCGCCGGTCTCAGACGAGATTTTCGGCCGGGTCAAGCCTGACCTCGTCGTCCTGTCGCCGGGACCCGGTACGCCAAAGGATTTCGATTGCAAGGCGACGATCAAGAAGGCGCGTGCCCATGATCTGCCGATCTTCGGCGTCTGCCTCGGGTTGCAGGCACTGGCCGAAGCCTATGGCGGCGATCTGCGCCAGCTTGCCGTGCCGATGCACGGCAAGCCCTCGCGCATCCGCGTGCTGGAGCCCGGCATCGTCTTTTCCGGTCTTGGCAAGGAAGTCACCGTGGGCCGCTATCATTCGATCTTCGCCGACCCCTCGACCTTGCCACGGGATTTCATGATCACGGCCGAGAGCGACGACGGCACGATCATGGGCATCGAACATACCAAGGAACCGATTGCCGCCGTGCAGTTCCACCCGGAATCGATCATGACGCTGGGTGGCGATGCCGGCATGCGGATGATCGAGAACGTGGTGGCGCATCTGGCCAAGCGAGCGAAGATCAAGGCCGCATAAGAGGCGTTTCGTCAGTTTAGACGGAAATTCCGGGCCCGACCCGCTACGGACGCTTTGACAAAGCCGTAGCCTTGATCCATATGCAGACTATCCAAAACCGCTGAAGCGCTCCTCGCGCTCCGGCGGTTTTGGCGTTCTAGGACCCTGATTTCTGCAATTCATTCGCATATGCAAGGAGATGATGATGGTAGGGCAAAAGACAATAACGGTGCAGCGCCTCGCCTTCTGGAGCATCCCGATCTCCATTGCCGTACTGGGGCTGAAGATGCTCGCTTGGTGGTTTACCGGTTCGGTGGCGCTGCTTTCCGATGGACTGGAATCGATCGTCAACGTCGTTGCCGCCATCGTTGCTTTCGCGGTGATTGGCTATGCGGCCAAGCCTGCGGATGCCAGCCATCCTTTCGGTCATCACAAGGCGGAGTATTTTTCAGCGGTTATCGAGGGGGTGTTGATCGTCGTTGCAGCCCTTCTGATCGTCTCCGAAGCCCTGCCGGCAATCTGGGCGCCGAAGCTGCCGGATGCACCGGCGCTCGGCCTTGCGATCAACCTGTTGGCGGGCATTGTCAATGCCATCTGGGCGTATGTGCTGATCCGTGCGGGGCGCGCTTATCGTTCTCCCGCGCTATCCGCGGATGGCCATCATATTCTCTCCGATGTGGTCACCTCGATCGGCGTATTGGTCGGTCTTGTGCTGGCCATTCTCACCGGTTATGCGGTGCTTGACCCGCTGCTTGCGGTGATCGTCGCCTGCAACATTCTCTATCAGGGTTGGAAGGTGATCGCCCGTTCGATCAACGGGTTGATGGACAAGGCCGTTCCTGTGGAGGAAGAAGAGGCGATCAAGAAGGCGATTGCCGCAAATGCAACGGGTTCGCTTGGCGTACACGACCTGAAGACCCGTGAAGCAGGGGCTGTGATCTTCGTCGATTTCCACATGGTGGTTCCGGCGGCCATGCCGGTGGGCGAGGCCCATGACATCTGCGACCGCCTTGAAGATGCCATCCGTGTGGTTCACGCCGGAGCCAAGATTGCCATCCACGTCGAGCCAGAGGGCGAAAAGGCCCATGGCATTCGCGTCAAAGTTATTGAAGGATTGAGATCATGACAAAAACAGACGTCTCCGGTCTGTCACAACTCGGGCAGAACGTGGCTTCGCCGCAAAACCCGGAAGAGGCCGTGCTTGAACGCGTGCCAACCAGCCATGCCGGCACGGATTTCGTCGTGCGCTTCACGGCGCCGGAATTTACCTCGCTTTGCCCGATGACCGGCCAGCCGGATTTCGCCCATATCGTCATCGACTATGTGCCGGATGGATGGCTGGTCGAATCGAAATCGCTGAAACTCTATCTGCATTCGTTCCGCAATCATGGTGCGTTCCATGAGGACTGCACGCTCGATATCGCCAAGCGGCTGGTCGATCTGCTGGCGCCGAAATGGCTGCGGATCGGTGCCTACTGGTATCCGCGCGGCGGTATCCCGATCGATGTCTTCTGGCAGACGGGTGCGCCGCCGGAAGGTCTGTGGCTGCCGGATCAGGGCGTTCAGCCCTATCGCGGCCGCGGCTGAAACGAAAAACGGCGGGCTTTTGGCCCGCCGTTTTTCGTTGATGCGATGAGGATCAGCTAACGATCAGTGCCAGTCCGGCAAAGGCGGTGACGCCGCCGAGAATCCGTGAAATGATCCGGCCGGACGACAGGCGGCCGATGCCGAGGCCAAGACCGATGCCGGCGACATGCAGCAGTGCTGTTGCAATGATAAAGCCGGCGCTGAAGGGCAGGGCGCCGGCCGCACCCAGTTCGCCGCCATGGGCATAGCCGTGGAACAGCGCGAAGACGCCGACGACGGCAGCGCTTGCAACGGTTTCCATGCGCACAGCCATGGCGACCAGAAGGCCAAGCGCGACGACGGAGGCGAGAATGGCGGGCTCGACGAAGGGCAGGTGGACACCGGCCATCGCCAATGCAAAGCCGAAGGCCATGGTGCCGACGAAGGCGGAAGGCACCACCCAAAAAGCGCGTCCACCGATTTGAGCGGCCCAGAGGCCGACGGCGATCATCACCAGGATATGGTCAATACCGGATAGCGGATGGGTAAAGCCCGCCAGCAGTGATCCGTGTTCAGCTGGATCGAGATGGGCGAAGGCTGGCACGGTCGAGGCGGCAAAGCCTGCTGCGGCCAGAAGAAGGCGTTTTTTCATTGGTGTCCCCCTGAAGGGCGAAGATGTGGGAGACACCCCGCCGGATGTAAATTCTTGTCCTGCGCATCTTATGGGGCGGCGGGTCGCTGTCTATACGGCAATTGCCTTAGGTGGCGTCTTTACCATAGCCGCAGGGTGTTGCGGATTGGGCTTTCATCCGTATCCGCTTTTGTTGCATTGTTTTCGCAGTCGAGTCGCCTTATCTGACAGCGGCAGAACATTTGAATTTATTTCGCGGGAGAGTTCGCATGATGAACGAAGAAGACGACGACAAGACAAAGGAATTGTCATTGGGCAAAGAGACTGAGGCGAATCTTTTCAAGTCGCGCTCGATCTTCATCTACGGCCCGATCAATCAGGAACTGGCACAGAAGGTCTGCTCGCAGCTCGTGGCTCTTGCCGCCGCCAGCGATGACGATATCCGCATCTTCGTCAGCTCCCCGGGCGGCCATGTCGAATCCGGCGATTCGATCCACGACATGATCAAGTTCATCAAGCCGAAGGTCTGGATGATCGGAACCGGCTGGGTCGCTTCCGCCGGCGCACTGATCTACGTCTCGGCTCCGAAGGAACGGCGCATTTGCCTGCCAAACACCCGCTTCCTGCTTCATCAACCCTCCGGTGGCACGCGCGGCATGGCGTCCGACATCGAAATCCAGGCCCGCGAAATCATCAAGATGAACGAGCGCCTGAACAAGATCTTCTCCGAGGCAACCGGCCAGCCGGTCGAAAAGATCGCCAAGGACACGGACCGTGACTACTGGCTCTCCGCCGAAGAAGCCAAGGCCTACGGCCTCGTTTCGCGCATCGTATCGTCGCAGGCCGATATCTGAGGCTTGCTGATCGCTGAAATATCGAAACCCTGCTGGTTCGCCCGGTGGGGTTTTTTTTATTGCCAGGGCGTGGCGGGATCGGCGCTTGCCCTTGCGCACTTCTCTCGCTATACAAGCCTCATGTTGAAGACAGGCGCCATCATCGTCGAACAGGTTTCCCGCGGGCACGTTGCCATCGTGGAACGTTCGCGCGCCTTTACCTCGCTTCTTCTTCTCGGCCTTACACGCGGTTGCCGGGTTCTTTGAAGGAGCGCCCGGTGGCCGAAAGCCCACCGGCCCCAGCTCCTTGCCTTTCCTGAAATCCAGATACGAAAAGAACCCGAGAGCCAGCATTTTGCCGTCGCAATGCGACCGTCGATCGGTTATTGCATGCGGGCTATGCGCCTCACAGAGTGAAGAGAAGCCGCAATGATCATGAAGTCCCACACCGTCAAGCAAGGCATGCCTGAAGCCGCGGTCAAGTATCAGCCCTATCCGCAGATCAATATTCCCGACCGCACATGGCCGGGCAACACCATCACCAAAGCACCGATCTGGTGTTCGGTGGACCTGCGCGACGGCAACCAGTCTCTGGTCGACCCGATGGGCCACGACCGCAAGGCCCGCATGTTCCAGCTGCTGCTCGATATGGGCTTCAAGGAAATCGAGATCGGTTTCCCGTCGGCCTCGCAGACCGATTTCGACTTTGCCCGCTGGTGCGTCGAGGAAGGCAACGTGCCTGCTGACGTTTCGTTGCAGGTTCTCGTCCAGTGCCGGCCTGAGCTGATCACCCGGACGTTTGAAGCTCTGCAGGGTGCCACCAAGCCGATCGTGCATTTCTACAACTCGACCAGCGAGTTGCAGCGTCGCGTGGTGTTTTCCAAGGACGTCAAGGGCATCAAGCAGATCGCCACCGATGCCGCCAAGATGATTGCCGACATGGCCGCCAAGGCCGGTGGCGGTTTCCGGTTCGAATATTCGCCGGAGAGCTTTACTGGCACCGAATTGGAAGTGGCGCTGGAAATCTGCAACTCGGTTGCCGAGATCATCAAGCCGACGGCCGACAACAAGCTGATCCTCAACCTGCCATCGACCGTCGAAATGGCGACGCCGAACGTCTATGCCGACCAGATCGAATGGATGTGCCGCAACCTCGACAATCGCGAAAACCTGATCATCTCCTTGCACCCGCATAACGACCGCGGCACGGGCATTGCGGCAACGGAACTCGGTCTGATGGCCGGTGCTGACCGCGTCGAAGGCACGTTGTTCGGCAATGGCGAGCGCACCGGCAATGTCGACGTGGTGACCCTGGCGTTGAACATGTTTACGCAAGGGATCGATCCTGAGCTGGATTGCTCCGATATCGAGCGGATCAAGGAAGTCTACGAATATTCTAACCAGATGGTCATTCCCGAGCGCCATCCCTACGTTGGCGAACTGGTCTACACGGCCTTCTCCGGTTCGCATCAGGACGCGATCAACAAGGGCATGAAGGCGATCAAGGTTGCCAACAAGCCGCTCTGGGAAGTGCCTTACCTGCCGATCGATCCGCAGGATGTCGGCCGTTCCTACGAGGCGATCATCCGTATCAACTCGCAGTCGGGTAAGGGCGGCATCGCCTATATCCTGCAGCAGGACTACGGCATCAACTTGCCGCGCAACCTGCAGGTCGAGTTCCGCGAAGATATCCAGCGGATCACCGACGAAGAGGGCAAGGAACTGCCGTCCAAGGCGATCCACGCCCGTTTCATCGAGCGCTATGTCGATCAGCCGGACGCACGTATCCGCTTTGTCGATCATCACACCTATCCGGTCGGCGAGCACAAGGGCGTGCGCGTCGTTGCAGCCGAGATCACTGACAATGGCGAAACCAAGCGCATCGAGGGCAAGGGTACCGGTCCGATCGATGGCTTCATCAATGCATTGGCGATCTATCTCGGTATCGATATCTCGGTTGCCGATTATTCCGAGCATTCGCTACAGCACGGCTCGAATGCCGCTGCTATCGCCTATGTTGAAGTGGAATATCCGGGCGGAAAACTGTTCGGCGTCGGCATCAATACCAATATCGTCGCGGCATCCCTCGAAGCCATTGTCTCCGCAGCAAACCGGGTTTTGGAGCTGAAGGCTAAATAATACAGCCTGTTACGCGGTTTGTTAAAAAGATCGATTCAAGCAAAAGGGCCGCTTTCGTCAAGGAAGCGGCCCTTTTGCAGTGATATCGAAACTCAGATTGCGGTCGAAACCGCTGTCGCCAATTGATGAAGGTTGGCGTCGGACGATGGGCCAACGACGACATAGGATGCGCCTGCCTTCTGCCAGGAAATCATCGCGATATCGTCGCGCATGCTTTCGGTCATCTTGCCGTCGGTGCTGCCCGGTGTGCTTTTCAGAAAACAGATCGCAAAGACGTCGCCGTCCTGATCCTTGTACATCAGTTGCGCCACCGGCTTGCCTGAGGCCACCAGCAGGCGGGCGCCTTCAAATGTCAGGCCTTTGTTGCTCAGGTCCGGCAGCGAAAAATTGACGCCGACGTTCGACGCCAGCCAGCCTTCGATCTTGCCTTCGGCGGAGGCCGGAACCTCCACAAGATGTTCGGCCGTCTGGCGCGAATAGATGCGGTGGTAGTCGGCGATATCGTCGAGCCATGTGCGGGCGGCAGCCATTTTTACCTGCTGCTCGTCGTCATGGCTGGTCTTGCCGATGATGAAGCCGGTCGAGCCGCCGACAAGCAGCAAAACCAGGGAGGCGGCGAGGGCGCGCGGCCACAGGCGCTGCTTTGTTTGACGGGGTGCTGCGGTCACGACGCGCTCGGTCTTCGGATTGAGACCCGGGCCCTGCTTGATCCGGCGCACCAGCGACAGCGGCACCGGATCGTGAAGAAATTCCTCGAACGCCTTGTTGCCGAAGGCATTTCCGGCCCGCAGCCTCTCCAACATTCGCCGGGCTTCGTCATCGCGCGCCACCAGCTGTTCCAGTTCCTTGCGTTCCGCTTCATTGACTTCGCCGTCGAGATAGGCCGACAGGCGAACGTCGAGCGGGAGCCCTTTGGTGGTTTGCAACGCTCAGGCCCTCCTTTCCGTCGTCTCTGTAATCATTGCGGCCAAGCGCAGGCGCGCGGTCGAAAGCCTGCTCATTACTGTCCCGATCGGTATCTTCAGGATATCGGCGGCTTCCCGGTAGCTATGCCCTTCGATGTTCACCAAAAGGAAAACGCTGGCCAAGCCTTCTGGCATGGAGAGGATCATTTTCTGCAGCTGATTGGCGTAGACAGCTTTTTCGCCAGATGCCTCGATCGACAGCTCATCTTGCTCGGTGGCGTCGACCGTACCAGTGCCGGTGCGCACCCGGCGCTTTCTGATCTCATCGATCCATAGATTGCGTGTCATTGCGTATATCCAGCTTTCGAGCCGACCTTCACCGTTCCAGAGGTGATTGCGGGTGATTGCCCGCTCGCATACCTCCTGGACCAGGTCATCGGCATCGGCGGCGTTCCGCGTCAGTGTCATCGCGAAACGGCGCAACTTGGGCAGAACACTGACCAAGTCCCGTCTGAATTCGTTCGAGTCTGCCGCTGGACGCATTGCTCTTCCAAAGAAAACGTTCCGGGTCGACAGTTTATTCGCCCGGATCGAAATACACGCCGGTTGATATGAAACATTTGGCCCGTGGTCTGCAAGTCGGCAGCGTATTGGAAGGGCATATTTTGCCACTTCGGGGACGTTTCTCAACGTCAAATATCAGGCCGGGCAATGCGTTAGGATCGCCCGGCCTGATTGCTGTCAGTAGTGGCGAACGCCGCCGAGGGATTCGAGCAAGGCGCGGTAGGCCCAGCTGTTTTCACCGCCGCGGTCGCGGATCTCGATGAGCTGTGCCTTGGCTTCCTCGACCTTGCCCTGTTCGAGCAGCGCCTGGCCCATGTAGGAGCGTGCAAGGATATAGTTTTCATCGGCCTGCAGCGCGCGCTTGTAGAAGCTCATACCGAGTTCCATGCGTCCGGCCTTGCGGTTGGAATAGCCGCGATAATTGAGGATGCGGGCGCTGTTCTGGTCTTTCACAGCGTCGAGTACCTTCAGCGAGTTTTCGTATTGGCCGGCATAGGCCAGTTCGCGGGCCGCCTTGAACAGGATATCGTCGTCAAGCCCGCTCTTCTTGGCATTGACGCATTCTTTCTTGTTCTTGTCCCAGATCTTGCCATTCTTGCATTCGGTGGAGGTCTTGGTCTTTTCCGGCGGTGCGGTCGTATCCTCGCCTGCAGCCCAGGCCGCTTGGCCCAGTGCGAAGAAGGAGGCGGCTGAGAACAAGGCGATCATTGCAGTCTTGCTATGGATCATGGTCATCTCCCTGGCTGAAACTGATACCGGCAAGCCGGATTGCGCACGACATCTGCCGATGCCAGCATTCCCATTCTTACGGTCAGTGCTGTAGGACGGATGACGAGCGCCGATTATTTCGCGAGCATAGTCTTTTTTCGCCGCGTGGCGAGTAACGATAGGGCGATCAGAGCCGGGTGGTTTCGACCAGCGTGACGGAGCGGCTGTCCATCGTCAGTTCGAACCGCTCGCGGATCACGTTCCATTGTCCCGGGCTGCCGGAGATTGAAAACAGGTTGAACCCGGCGGGTGGCTTCTTGCCGCCGCGGCCTTGCGAAGCCGACGCGATGCCAACGACCGGCACCGGTTTGACCTGACCCTTGAGCGAATAGACCGTGTTCAGGTGCGTATGGCCGTGCAGCACCAGTTCAGCGCCACCGGCGGTGATCGTTGCGGCAAAGCGGCGAATGCCGAGCATGCGCTTGTGCAGGGATGTAGCGCCACGGATCGGCGGATGATGGATCATTACGACGCGAAACAGGCCGGCTTCGCCTGCTGCACGCAACAGATTGACGGTCTCGCGCGCCTGACGGCTGCCGAAATAGCCGCTGGCTGCGAAGGGCGGGGTGGCAACGGCGGTAGAGCAGCCGATCAGCGCCACAGGACCACGAACCCGTAAGTACGGGTAGCAGTGAAAATCCTCGTTCCACTCCGCCGGTCCGCGCTCGCCGCGCATATAGGGATACCAGGCCCTGGTCGTTTTTTCATAGGCACCCGGCACATAGGCATCGTGGTTGCCCGGCACGATCGAGATGTTTTCGGGTTCTCCAGCTTCTTTCAGCCAGCCGGTCATGATCTCGATTTCACGCGAGGACGCGAGGTTAACGAGATCGCCTGTTATCGCGAGATGATCCGGATCGATCCGCTCGATTTCGTCCATCAACAGGTTGAGGGTATTGCCGACGAGGTGGTTGCGTCGATTGCGATGCCAGTTGACGAAGCCGGTAATGCGTTTCGATGCAAGTTCACGGTACGAGAGGTCCGGCAGGGGGCCGAGATGGATGTCGGAAATATGGGCGAGTTTGAACATCCTTCGTACCTAGCGCATATTCCTGCAAAGGGGAATCATTCCAGACGCTTTATCCTCGGCGTGATAATTCGAAAGGAACCGGACCGGAATGAACGCGAGGCCGCGGGAAATGCGCAGTTGGAGAGCAAGGCTGATCACCCGCCTGGCTCACAGCTATTTTGCGGTCGCGCGGGGCATGACGATGGGCGTGCGGGCTGCCTGTTTCGATGCCGAAGGCCGGGTTTTCCTGGTCCGGCATTCCTATGTGCCCGGCTGGCATATGCCTGGCGGCGGTGTCGAGCGGGGCGAGACGGCCTTACAGGCACTGGTCAAGGAATTGCGCGAGGAGGGAAATCTCGAAATGAGCGGCCCGCCTGAACTCTTCCATGTCTATTTCAACCGGCAGACTAGCAATCGTGACCATGTGATCTTCTATCGCTGCCGCAATGTCCGGCAGGTTTCGCCGAAGAAGCCGGACATGGAAATTGTCGAGAGCGGCTTCTTCGCGCTGGATGCTCTGCCGGCGGCAACGACGCCTGCAACGCGCAGGCGTCTGGCGGAACTCTTAGACAGTGTTCCGCCAGCCGAAGTCTGGTAGATCAGGCAGCCAGTTTTTCACGGCCATGTGGCGCGTCAAGAGCAAGGACTGGCCCAGCGGGCACAATGCCGGTCGGATTGATCATGGTGTGGCTGCGGTAATAATGCTCCTTGATGTGGCGCATGTTGACCGTTTCGGCGACACCGGCCACCTGATAGAGATCCTGCAGATAGCCTTGCAGGTTGGGGTAATCGGCGATGCGGCGGATGTTGCACTTGAAGTGCCCGACATAGACCGGATCGAAGCGCACCAGCGTTGTGAACAGCCGCCAATCAGCCTCGGTGATACGTGCACCGCTCAGGTAACGCCGGATCGACAGGCGCGCTTCCAGTTCGTCCAGCACCTCGAATACCGTCGTGACACTTTCCGCATAGGCATCCTGTGAGGTCGCGAAACCCGCCTTGTAGACGCCGTTGTTGACGGCGCCATAGATATGCTCGTTGAGGGCGTCGATCTCGCCGCGCAGATCCTGCGGATAGAAGTCCTCGGTCGAACCCGTCAATCCGTCGAAGGCCGAGTTGAACATGCGGATGATTTCAGCGGATTCGTTGGAAACCATCTTGTTCTGCTGCTTGTCCCACAGCACCGGCACGGTAACGCGGCCCGAGTAATGTGGATCTGCCTTGGCATAGACCTGCCAGAGCGCTTCGGAGCCAAACAGGTGATCGACGGTGCCGCCGATCTCGTTCTTGAACTCCCAACCCTTCGACAACATCAACGGATCGACGATCGAGACAGTGATCAGGTCTTCGAGCTTCTTCAGCTTGCGGAAGATCAGCGTGCGGTGCGCCCACGGACAGGCGAGCGAAACGTAGAGATGGTAACGCCCAGCCTCGGCCTTGAAGCCACCTTCGCCTGTCGGACCGGCCGAGCCGTCGGCGGTGATCCAGTTGCGGAACTGCGATGCCGCCCGCTTGAAATGTCCCTTGGTTTCCTTCGTGTCGTACCAGACGTCCTGCCAGACGCCATCAATCAGCATGCCCATTGACTATCTCCTGGCGGCTGTATCGCCGCTTGTCTGTGAATTCATGATCCATAGATAGCGCATCAAACCCGCTCATATAGTCCGTAAAAACTGAACAGTGCGTTTTAGGCTTTGACACGACGCATTTTTCTGCTATCCGGCCAGACAGAATTTTTCTGAACACGGATCAAGATTGATGTTTTTCCCGGGAAGCCCACGACGACGCTGATGCTGCAAACGCCCTTGAGGGCGAAGCCATCATATTTTTGTCTCGTATGCCCGGTTTCCCGATGTTCATGAAAAAGCACGACCTCGTCTATCTCACTGAAGACGCTTCCCACGACGCAGCCATCGAAATCATCAATGAAGAAGCATTTGGCCCTGGCCGGTTTGCGCGTGCTGCCGCCCGCATCCGCGAGCAGGGGCCGCATGATCTATCCCTGTCTTTTGTCTGCGCCGACGATGGCGAGACGATCGCCTCGGTGCGGATGACCCCGGTGATGGCGGGTTCGATCAAGGGCCATCTGCTGGGTCCTTTGGCTGTTCGTCCGTCGCACAAGAACCGGGGTATCGGCCGCGAGCTGGTCCGTATTGCGGTCGAGGCGGCGCGGCGCAAGGGTTCGGAATGTGTCATCCTCGTCGGCGATCCTCCCTACTACCAGCCGCTCGGTTTCGAGAAGGTCGCCTATGGCGCGCTGACGTTTCCGGGACCGGTCGATCCGAACCGCGTGCTGGTCGTGCCGATGACCGAGGGCGTTCATGAGGGCCTGAAGGGCGACATTCACTGGCGGGCCTGATTTCCCCGCAGGGGATTGTCAGCGGACAATGCTGCCCATTCCCAATTCCGCCATAGTGACTGCGAATATCCCGGCCATCGCAACCGGGATATTTTTGATGCGTCTGCTACCCGCGGTCTTCGCCTCGCTTCTTCTTGCCACCTCGGCGTCTTCTGCCGATCTCATCCAGTTCTGGGACAAACCGCAGCATGGCGGCAACAGCTTCAACCGGCTGCCTCCGGACCAGGCCTATTTCGATGCTCTGAAAGGCTATGGCGCCACCTGGGTGCGGCTGTCCTATGACAAATGGAAGCCTCAAAAACGCGACTTCCTGATTGGCGATGCCGACAAGTATGAGGGCATTCCGGCAAAGGACCTTGCGACGCTGAAGGCAACACTCGATCGCGCCGACAAGGCGGGCCTGAGGATCGTCATCACGCCTTTGTCGCTGCCGGGCATGCGCTGGGCGCAGAACAACGGGAACACGTTTGACGGTCGTTTATGGCAGGATAAGGCCTGGTGGGCGCAATCCGCAGCCTTCTGGAAGGACATCGCCACGGCCCTCAAGGATCACCCGGGCGTGGCTGCCTACAACATCATCAACGAACCAGCGCCGGAAAAGAACAATGGCGTGGCCGAGCATGGCGGTGCCGACGCGATGAAGGCCTGGTATGCGAAGCAGGCCGAGACTGCCCGCGACTTGCCGGCCTTTTACGAGACGATGATCAAAGCCATCCGCGAGGTTGATCCCTCAACCCCGATCATGGCGGATGCCGGCTGGTATGCTGCAGCCGATGCGTTCAGCTATTGGCCAAAGCCGCTCACCGATGGCAAGGTTCTCTATAGCTTCCACATGTACGAGCCCTACGCCGCCACCAGCGCGCCGAACATGAAGCGCGACAAGCCCTATGCCTATCCGGGCAAGGTGCCGTTTGGCGAGACGGAAGAAGCCTGGGACCGCGAGCGGGTCGCCGCCTATCTCAAGCTTCCTGTCGACTGGGCCGACAGCCACAACGTACCGCGCAACCGCATAGTGGCAGGCGAGTTCGGCTGCATGCGCCGCTGGGAAGGGTGCAAGACGTATCTCGAGGATGTCCTGACCTCGCTCGACGACAACAAGCTGCACTGGGCCTTCTACAGCTTTCGCGAGGACAGCTGGGATGGCATGGATTACGAGCTTGGCGCGCAGAAGGTCAACTGGAAGTACTGGGAAGCGATCGATCAGGGCAAGCCTGACTCGGTGAAGCGTAAACCGGGGGCGGAATTCGATCCGATTAGGAAGAGGCTTTAAGGGGCGTCGCTGTCGGGAGATATCGGAGAACATCAAGCGCTATCGACGCTTCCGCCCCTCACCCTAACCCTCTCCCCGCGAGCGGGGAGAGGGAATGATGGAGTTTTCCGCTTGTCCCTTCTCCCCGTTCACGGGGAGAAGGTGGCCGACAGGCCGGATGAGGGGCCGTTGCCGATAATTCGGCAATTGTCTTGCATCAGGGAAGGAATAGGCCACGATGGATTGCCTGCACCGCCAATAAATTCACCGCCCCTCGCGATGCCAGGTGGCCGAGAGGACGAACAGCAGAGCCGCCAAGCCGAGGAATCCGGCGAACAGCGACAGCGAATTGATGCCCTTCAGCACGGTCTCATCGGTCATGCGCAGCGACATCCGCTGTGCATCGGCAACGCGGACGGTGCCGCGGACGGGCAGAATCTGCGGCACATCGACCGGCCCCTCGGCATTGGC
Source organism: Rhizobium sp. Root1334 (assembly GCF_001426665.1). Lineage (GTDB taxonomy): Bacteria > Pseudomonadota > Alphaproteobacteria > Rhizobiales > Rhizobiaceae > Pararhizobium. The sequence goes on from NZ_LMEY01000023.1 coordinate 168,802, forward strand.
AAGACGCTGCACCAGCCCCTTTGTTTTTTCCGCCCAGGGGGCCAACGTTTCAGTCGTCGAAATCGTCGCCTTGAACTCCGGCGCATCGACGCTGCCGACATGCACCAGCGTATTGAGTTCGCCGTTGGTGACTTCGAACAGACCGGTCTCAGCGGTGCGGACGCTGGCCTTGTAGAGACCGGGTTCGCCTTCGTTGAGCGTAATCTCTTCGGTCTTGCCGGAAGGGTAGGTCAGCGTCGCCGGCCCCGGATCGCCGGCAATGGTCTGGCGGGCGATTTCGAGGGTGCGGCCGCTCGCATGCGCCGTCAGCGCTTCTTCTTCCAACGCCGGTTCCTGCATCAGCCAATGAGCCGTGCGGCGATAGAGCGAAACACTCGGGCCGCCGCCTTCGAAGCCGCGCGCCCAGAGCCAGCCCTGATCAGAGAGCAGCATGGCGACACGGCCCTTGCCAACACGGTTCAGGACCAGGAGCGGCTTGCCGTCGGCCGCCTGCATGACGGTTTGACCGAGCGGCTTGTCGACATCCACCGTACGGAACCAGCGGCCCCAATGCGGCGGCTCGCTGTCGGCGCCTTCCAGGCCACGGGTAACCGGATGTTTCTTTCCCTCGTCCGACAGCCGCGGATAGAAGGCTTTCTCGTTCATGAAGCCGGTCGGACTTGCGGGCAGCACAGTCGATAGTGGCGTCGTCGCAATCGAGTCATCGCCGGCGTGTTCAGGGCCAGCGGCAATCAGGAGGGCGCCGCCGTTCTCAACATATTGGGCGATGTTGTCATAGTAGAGGATCGGCAGCACGCCGCGATGCTGGTAGCGATCGAAGATGATCAGATCGAATTCGTTGATCTTGTCGACGAACAGTTCGCGGGTCGGAAACGCGATCAGCGACAATTCGTTGATCGGAGTGCCGTCCTGTTTTTCCGGCGGCCGTAAAATGGTGAAGTGGACGAGATCGACGGCGGCATCGGATTTCAGCAGATTGCGCCATGCCCGCTCGCCCGAATGCGGTTCACCGGAAACTAAGAGCACACGCAGATTTTCACGGATGCCGTCGATGACGTGGACCGCACGATTGTTGGCTTCCGTCACTTCACCGGCGACCGGGGCGACGGAAAACTCGAGGATATTGTTGCCGCCACGCGGCACGGTGAAAGCGAAAGGCACATCGGTGCCAGGCTCGGCCATTTCCGTGGCGATCTCGTTGCCATTGAGGCTGATCGTCACTTCCGCCGTGCCGCCGGGTGCTGCGCCGTCATCGGCGATACGGAACGTCACCTTCTGCTCTTCGCCGACAATGCCAAAGCGCGGGCCGCTGACGATCTCGACGCGCCGGTCGAATTCATCCGGCTTGCCGGTAATCAGGCCGTGGACCGGGGCATCAAAGCCAAGCGGCTGGTTGATGTCGGGAACATCGTGGATCTGACCGTCGGTGATGAAGATTGCCCCCCCGACGCGGGCAGGCGGCACGTCGGCAAGGGCCGTCTGCAGGGCTGTGAACAGTTTGGTCGAGGGCGTTTCGGTGTTCTCGTCATCAGCGGCCTCGACGATACGCGCTTCGATCTGCGGGAATTTGGCCAGCCGTTGCTTCAGGGTCGCCAGCGCTTCATCGGTCATGGCGCGGCGGTCCGCGTTGTCCTGACTCTGGCTGCGGTCGATGACGACGCCGACGATGGTTGAGAGCGGTTCGCGTTCCTCCTGAAAGAATACCGGATTGGCGACGGCTAGGATCAAGGCTGCGAGTGCGGCTGTGCGGAAGGCAGCGCCGCGGACACCGCGCCAGAAGCCGAGTACCGACAACAGGACTGCGGCGAGCGCCAGCACGGCGATGAAAGGCCATGGAATCAGGGGCTGGAAGTCGAGTGTCATAAGCTTGCCCTCACTGGCCTAGCCGTTCGAGCAGAGCAGGGATATGCACTTGATCGGCCTTGTAGTTGCCGGTCAGCATATACATCATGATGTTGACGCCTGAGCGGAAGGCGAGTTCGCGTTGCTGCTCGTCCGGTGGCACGGTCGGCAAAAGCGGCATGCCGTTGCTGTCGATTGCCCAGGCGCCGGCAAAATCATTGCCGGTGATCATGATCGGGGAGACGCCGTCGCCGGAGCGGGCCGGCCTGCCGGTCGGCTGCGAGCCATTGTCCGGTTGCGCCTCTATCCACAGCGGGCTGCCATTGTAGCGGCCGGGAAAATTCGACAGCAGGTAGAACGACTTGGTCAGCACGTTGTCGGCCGGAACCGGTTCCAGCGGCGGGATATCGAGATCGGCAAGGATCGCCTGCAGCCGCTCGGAATTGGGGCTTGTGCCGGAACCGGATGACAGCGATGAAAACTGATCGCGCGTATCGAACAGCACGGTGCCGCCCGAGCGCATATAGGCATCGATCCGGCTGATCGCCGCAGGGCTCGGCATCGGCGCGTTGGCCGATACCGGCCAGTAGATCAGCGAATAGAATGCCAGTTCGTCCGAGGCAATGTCGAGACCGATCGGCGGGCCGGGTTCGAGCGTCGTGCGATAGGTGAGGAAATCGGTCAGGCCAGCCAGGCCGCGCTCGGAAAGCCGGTCGACATCGGCTTCACCGGTGATGACATAGGCGAGGTGGGTCTTGTCCAGTTGCCGCAGGATGATGTCGTCCCCCGGCTTGCTGTCGTCGGCAAAGGACTGGCCAGGCGTGGCGACCAGCGTGCCTGCCGCGAGTACCAGAACGATTGCCGCCGACGCTGGCATTCTCAGGCGGGCAAAGGCGCCGCCCATGAACAGCACGATGGCGGAATCGATCAGCAGCAGGATGAGCGCTGCAGCAAACAGCGATGGTTTCAGCGACCAGGCCTCGGCACCGATGAGCGGTTCCGTGGTGTAGGGAATAGACAAGCCTGCCTTGTCGATCGGCTTCAACTGGCTATCGCGGGGCAAAAGGTTTAGCGCGGTAAATCCTTCTTCCGAACCATAGAGACCAGGCGGATGCTCGACGCTGGAAACAGGGGTGCTTCCAGCGGTAACTTCCAGCGGCCGTGCCTTGCCGGTTTCGCTGATCAGCACGCCGTCGGCGTTCAAGAGGCGATACGGTGCCAACGTCTGGCCCTTTACCGCACCTTCGCTTGCAACGCCGCCGCTCCGCGACAGCTGGACACTGCGGCGAAGCATTTCGACGAAATCGCCTGATATCGGCAGGTTCGACCAGGTCGCCTCGGCACTGACATGGAAGAGAATGATGCGGCCGGTCCCTTGCGTTTTTGTTGTCACCAGCGGCGTGCCGTCGGCAAGGCTTGCCCAGGTCCGCGAGGACAGGTCTGCGGTCGGCTCGGCAAGCACCTGCCGTTTGACGAGAATGCCTTCCGGCCTTGGCATGCCGGCAAAGGGGCTGAGCGCCGGATAGTCGGCCAGCGGTTGCGGTTCGGACCAGGAAAGCGCGCCGCCAAGCGCGCGTTCACCTTGCCGCAGCGTCACCGGCACCAGTGGATCGTCGGCAGGGGCAGCGGCCAGACGCGGACCGGCAAACCGCACCAGCGTACCGCCGTTTTCGATCCATTTGGTGATCGGCGCGTACGTCTCTTCCGGCAGGCGGCCGATATCGGCCATGATCAGCATCGACGGCTTCTGTGCAAGAAGCTCGGGGATCGAAACCGCCATGTCGGCTTCGTTCGGCTGGATCAGGTCGGCATAGGGCGCTAGCGCCCGGTTGATATAGTAGAGCGGCGAAAGTAGCGGCTGCGACTGGTCGCGGGCTTCGCCGCTGAGCAGTGCCACCCGGCGGCGGCGGAAGCCGTCATCGAGCAGGAACGTGCCGCCGGCGGTTGCCAATCCATCGATGCCGACGCGCGCAAAATCATTCCGCAGTTCGAAGGGGGCGGCAAGCGTCGCCTTGGCAAGACCTTCTCCGGCAGAAAAAGCGACAGAGCCGTTGGCGATCGCCCGGCCGCGTGTGTCATAGGCGGTGACGGGCAGGGTCCGGGCGCCGGCCGTATCGAGGCGAGTGGCGCTGACCACCATCGATTCGGCATCATTGGCGGAATTGCTGATCGCCACGGCGTGATCGTTGCTGCCCTCGATCAACCGCAAATTGGCCGGTGCGAGTGCCGCCAGTTCCGCCATCACCTGACTATCATCGGCCTCGATGCCATCCGAAAGGAAGGCCAATGTGCCGGGCGTGGTGCCGTTGAGCGCTGTCCTTAATGCATTGACGGCTGTTTGCCTGTCCGGCCGCAGCGGTTGCGGTGTTGCTGCAGCAAGGCGGTTGCGCGCGGTCAAGGCAGATCCGGGTACGGCATTGTGGTCCTGGTCGGCAGTGAAGACGACGGCGACCGGCAGGTCTTTCGCTTCCGCATCGCCGATCAACGCTTCGGCGGTTTCGACGCGGCGCTGCCAGTCACTCGATGTTGCCCAGCTGTTGTCGATTACCAGCGCCAGCGGGCCGTTGCCCGAAAGCGTGTTCGTGCGCGGATTGAATACCGGGTCGGCGATGGCGAGGATGATGGCGGCGGCCATCAGCATGCGCAGCAGCGTCAGCCACCACGGGCTTTTCGACGGCGTTTCTTCACGCTTCAGGACGCTGGCGAGAATGCGCAATGGTGGAAACACCTCCACCACCGGTTTGGGCGGTGTCATGCGCAAGAGCCACCAGATCGCCGGCAGGGCAACCAGGGCTGCGAGCATTAGCGGATTGGCGAAGATGAACGGCAGGAAGCTCACAACTGGCCTCCATGGGTGGCGCGCCCGGGCATGCCCGAGAGATACATGTGCACGGCGACCAGCGCCTCGGAGGCGAGGTGATCGGTGCGATGTGGTGTGAACGTCCAGCCGAGATGGCGCAGGTTTTCGCCGAGGCTGTCGCGGCGGGCGATGTAGGCGCGGCGATAGTCGTCGCGAACGATTTCGGCGCGGCCGGCTGTCAGCTTCTCGCCGGTCTCCGGATCGGTGAATTCGGTGCGCCCGGCATAGGGAAAGCTCTCTTCGGCCGGGTCGGCAATCTCAATGACATGGCCACGCAGGCCGCGCCGGGCAAGCGGTCCGAGACGCGCCATGATTTTGTCGGCCGGATCGAGAAAGTCGCCGATCAGGACCAGATCACTGGTGCCACGGATCATGGCCGTCTGCGGCAAGCCACCCGAAAGCGGTGTATGCATCAGCGCGGTCGCCAGCCGTTCGGCGGCATTGCGGGCCGACACCGGCTCCATGACGCCGGGGCAGCCGATCCGCTCGCCGGAACGGGCAAGGATTTCTGCCAGTGCCAGCATCAGCACCAGCGCGCGGCTTTCCTTGGAGACCGAACCGAACTTTGATTTGTACATCATCGACGGCGACAGGTCGGCCCAGAGCCAGATGGTGTGGGCCGCCTCCCATTCGCGGTCGCGCACATAGGTATGATCGTCGCGGGCCGAGCGGCGCCAGTCGATGCGCGACAGGCTCTCGCCGTCGCTATAGGGCCGGAACTGCCAGAAATTTTCGCCGATTCCGCGCTTGCGGCGGCCGTGCCAGCCGGAAATCACCGTATTGGCGATGCGCTTTGCTTCCACCATGCAGTCCGGGATCAGCCGGGCGCGGCTCTGCGCACGGGAAAGGACGTCTCCAGAGGGTGTCGGTTCGACGATTTGGCCGATGGCAGCCATTCATTATCCCTTGGCTTGCTTGACCAGACCGGTAATCACGTCCCGCACCGACATGCCTTCCGCCCGGGCTGCGAATGTCAGCGCCATCCGGTGCTGCAGCACCGGCTCAGCCAGCGCCATGATGTCATCGATCGATGGCGAGAGCCTGCCGTCATAAAGAGCGCGGGCGCGGGCGCACAGCATCAGCGACTGGCCGGCGCGCGGGCCGGGGCCCCAGGCGACGTTCTTGTCGGTTGCGGCATTGCCGTTGCCGGGACGGGCCGAGCGCACCAGCGACAGGATGGCATCGACGACTTTCTCGCTGACGGGCATCTGCCGGATCAGCTGCTGGATATCCCTGAGCTGGGCGGCATCGATAACACCGCCTGCTTCGGATTCATGGGTGCCGGTGGTTTCGAGCAGGATCTGCCGTTCGGCCGCAAGCTCCGGGTAGCCGACATCGACCTGCATCAGGAAGCGGTCGAGTTGAGCTTCGGGCAGGGGGTATGTGCCTTCCTGTTCCAACGGGTTCTGCGTCGCCAGAACATGGAAGGGCTGTGGCAGGTCGTTGCGCTGACCAGCGACGGTGACGTGGTACTCCTGCATGGCCTGCAGCAGCGCTGACTGCGTGCGCGGGCTGGCGCGGTTGATTTCGTCGGCCATCAGAAGCTGGGTGAAGATCGGGCCGGGCACGAAGCGGAACGACCGGCGGCCGTTGTCGTCCTGGTCCATGACTTCGGAACCGAGAATATCGGATGGCATCAGGTCAGGAGTAAACTGGATACGGCTGGAATTGAGGCCGAGCACGGTACCGAGCGTCGAGACCAGCTTGGTCTTGGCAAGGCCGGGAACGCCGACCAAGAGCGCATGACCACCGGAGAGCACTGCCAGCAACGTCTGTTCAACAACGCTCTCCTGACCGAAGATCACCTTGCCGACTTCCTTGCGGATGAGGGCAATCTCGCCCAGCGCCTTTTCTGCCGCAGCGATGATCGCCTTGTCGTCCACCGCGCCGTCTGTCGTTTTCATCACACCCATTGTCTGTCTCCAGTGGCCGGCAACGGCGCCGAATCGCGAAAAGCGCGCTTTCCGTTTCTCTTTTTCAATCTATGCTCCGCCCGGTGGCTGACAAGACGGGGGCAACGCACTATCTCGTGAGGCAGTGCTCGATAAAAAGCAAGAATAGGGCCAAACGGGACGGAACGATGGCGGATGCGGAAATACATCAGGCGGGCGATGCTGCAGGACTGGCGGCGCTGATCACCCGCGCGGCCGGGCAGACGAACGGCCAGACCAGGGGATTACCCCCGGTCGAGCGCTGGAATCCGCCGTTTTGCGGCGATATCGACATGGAGATCCGCGCTGATGGAACCTGGTTCTACATGGGCACGCCGATCGGCCGGCAGCCTCTGGTTCGGCTGTTTTCCACGGTTCTGCGCAAGGACGAGGACGGCAAGACCTATCTCGTAACTCCTGTGGAAAAACTGGGCATCCGCATCACCGATGCACCTTTTGTCGCGGTCGAGATGAACGTCACTGAACGCGACGGCGTGCCCGTCATCACCTTCCGCACCAATGTCGGCGATGTCGTCGAGGCCGGCCCGGATCATGCGCTTCGTTTCGTCGTGCATGGCGAGAACCGTGAATTGAAACCCTATCTGCATGTGCGCGGGCGGCTGGAAGCGCTGGTGTCGCGCGCCGTGATGTACGATCTGGTGGGGCTCGGCGAGACGGTGGCGATCGACGGCACGGCGATGTTTGCCATCCGCTCTGGCGGCGTCACCTTTGCCATCATGCCCGCCCAGGAACTGGAAGCGCTGTCGGCATGACGGATTTGTTGTTTTCAGCCGATGATTTTCGCCGCCGGGCGCTCCGGCAGTCCGGCAGCCCCACGGAAGAGGCCTGGCGGGAACATGGCGATTTTCTGCTCAATCCCGACACTGTTCCCTATCTTGAGACCCTGAAACTCAGGGATGCCGCTGTTCTCGTGCCTGTCATCGACGATGGCGACGAGGCGCGGGTAATCTTCACCCGGCGCACGGCGACACTGCGCAAGCATTCCGGCCAGGTTTCCTTTCCGGGCGGCGCCATCGATCCGCAGGATGATACGCCGGAGCGTGCGGCCCTGCGCGAGACCGAAGAGGAAATCGGCCTTGACCGGCGGTTTGTCGAAACGGTTGGCCGGCTGCCTTATTATATGGCGATGTCGGGCTTTCGCATTACGCCGATTCTGGCCGTGGTCCAGCCGGGTTACGACCTCATCCCGAATCCTGCGGAAGTTGACATCGTCTTTGACGTACCGCTGTCCTTCCTGATGAACCCTGATAATCACGGCCGCGGCCAGGCGACCTGGAAGGGTGCCGAGCGGCATTTTTACAGCATGCCCTATGGCGAACAGCATATCTGGGGCATTACGGCGGGCATTGTCCGCATGTTGTATGAAAGGCTTTATGCATGACTTCCGTTGCCGCTGAAACATGGTTTTCGGCGCCCGCGCTGACGCGCATTTTCGATCTTCTCAACGCCGATGGCGGCGAGGTGCGTGTGGTCGGTGGTGCCGTTCGCAACAGCCTGATGGGGCTTGCCGTCGCCGATATCGACATGGCGACGACGCTTCTGCCGCAAGTGGTGGTCGCACGCGCCAAATCTGCGGGTATCAAGGCGGTACCGACCGGGATCGAACACGGGACGGTGACCCTGGTCATCGATGGAAAGCCCTACGAAATCACGACCTTGCGTCGGGACGTGGAGACGGACGGCCGTCATGCCGAGGTCGCCTTCGGCACGGACTGGACAGTGGATGCTGAGCGGCGTGACCTGACGATCAATGCGCTCTATGCCGATGCGAAGGGCGATGTGATCGACCTCGTCGGCGGTTTGGCCGATGTCGAGAAACGCAATATCCGTTTCATTGGCAATGCCAGCGAGCGAGTGGCCGAAGACTATCTGCGGGTGCTGCGGTTCTTCCGCTTCTTTGCGCATTACGGCTCTGGCCGCCCGGATGCCGACGGCCTTCGCGCCTGCGCCCAGGCGCGCTCGAAACTATCGACACTGTCGGCCGAGCGGGTCTGGTCCGAATTGAAGAAGCTGCTTTCGGCGCGCGATCCGGGCCGGGCGCTGCTTTGGATGCGGACATCCGGCGTGTTGAGCGAAATCCTGCCGGAAAGCGAGAAATGGGGTATCGATGCGATCCCGGGGCTGATTGCCGCCGAACAGGCTTTTGGCTGGCAACCCGATCCGCTGCTCAGGCTGGCATCGATCGTCCCGCCTGACGCCGAGCGGTTGGATGCGATGGCTAAGCGGCTGCGGTTGTCCAAGGCGGAAGCGGTCTATTTCACTGCCTGGACCAAGGCCCCACGTTTGCCGGCCGAGATTGCCGATACCGCATTCGACCGGTTGCTGTATCGGAACGGAGACAAGGGGATAGCAACGTCGCTGCGGCTTTCACTCGCCTCCGTGCGGCAGAAAGCCGAAAACGATCCGGCGCTGCTACCTGAGACGGCACGGCTGCAACGGCTTTTGACGCGGTCGGAGAAATGGCAGAAGCCCGTGTTTCCGCTGACCGGGGCCGATGTTCTGGCCACCGGCATTCCCGCCGGGCCGCGGGTCGGCGAAATTCTTGGCCAGCTTGAGGAGAAATGGGTAGACGGCAATTTCAATGCCGACCGGGCAACGTTGGTTGCCCGGCTGCAATCGACGGTCTGAAAGGGCTGAGGTTCAGGCGACTTTCGCCTCTTCGACAATGCGCGCCTTAATATTGTCGATCATGTTTTCGCGAATCAGCGTTTCTCCGTGCACCGTACGCATGTGTTCCACGGCCCGCCGGACGACTTCGGCGTCGCTGTCGGCGTGGGTGTGCCATTCGCAGCCGGGCACGAGGGTCCCGCATTCAAACAATCGCATGATGCTCCTCCTTGCGTTTGCATAGTCCGCCTGGAAGGCGTTCGGACCAGACGGATGAAGCAAGTATAACCGAAAATGGTGCCGATGGTTCCGCCGATCGCTTGCTTGGCGTTCACAATATTGCGGGCAGCCCCCGTTTTCTGAACGCGACATGGCCTTGAAGCTTCCTTTTCAGGGTCACATTGTCGCCCGATCTGTCCTCAACCCTTGGCACCGGGGGTAGCCCCTTTCGGAAAAATTGGTGAAAACCGTCTTGAGACTGACTTAAGGAAGGACACGCATATGACCATTCGCCACATGCCCGTTGCAGCCCTGACCGCTGCGGCACTCAGCCTGATCGTCATCAACTCGCCGGCCTTTGCCCAAGGTGCAGCCGAACCACAGACGACCCAGCCGATGCAGGGCACGGCTCCCGCTGCCATCAGCGATCAAAAGATCGAAGCCTTTGCCGTCGCCTATCTGCAGGTCGACAAGGTCCGCCAGGATTATGCCGCCAAGATCGGGGCCGAAAAGGACGCGGTGAACAAGCAGAAACTTCAGAACGAGGCCAACAAGCAGATGATCAATGCGGTCGAGAAGTCGCCGGACATGTCGCTTGATGAATACAAGACTATCATCACCGCAGCACAGACTGATCCCGATGTCGCAAAGAAGGTGCAGGAAAAACTCAAGACCACTGATACCGCTCAATAGGCCGATATCGCGGAGCAGGGCAAAACAGGTCCTGCTCCCGAATTGTTTCCAACAGAAAGCACTATAAAAAACGTGAGCTTTGATGTTATGCCTTCGTCTCCCTGAGACGTCCGCAAAGGCATGCCCACCATCATGAGCTCTTCTCTTCAGCAGGAACTGATCGCTTCGATCCGCAACATCGCGGATTATCCGAAGCCAGGCATCATGTTCCGCGATATCACCACGCTGCTTGGCAATCCGCGCGCTTTCCGTAGTGCGATCGATGCGCTGATCCAGCCCTTTGCCGGCACCAAGATCGACAAGGTTGCGGGCGTGGAAGCACGCGGCTTCATCATGGGTGGCGCCATGGCGCACCAGATGTCGGCCGGTTTCGTTCCGATCCGCAAAAAGGGCAAGCTGCCGCACGATATCGTCCGCATCGCCTATAGTCTCGAATACGGCGTCGACGAGATGGAAATGCACCGCGATGCCATCAAGCCGGGTGAGAAGGTGGTTCTGGTCGATGATCTGATCGCCACCGGTGGCACCGCCGAAGGCGCGACCAAGCTCTTGCAGCAGATGGGTGCCGATATCGTCGCCGCCTGTTTCATCATCGACCTGCCGGAACTCGGCGGCCGCAAGAAGCTCGAAGCCCTCGGTGTCGAGGTTCGCACGCTGATCGAATTCGACGGCCACTGAAGAAACGGCGGGAGCCATCTATGACGTCGATACAGGAAGCGATGGCCGCAGCTGCGAATGAGGGAATCATCACCTCAGCGCAGGCGGAGAAGCTGGTGCCGTTTTTGCTGGATGCGAAGATGGCAGCCGGAGGCGGAGAACGCCGGGTGGCCGGTCCGGCGGTGCTCGCCGATGACGCGCTTCTGGCAGAAGAAAGCGAGCAGCCGCGTTTCGTTCGCGGTTTCCACGATATCCTGATCACCATCGGCGTCATCGTGGCGCTCGTCGGCCTCTGGGGTATCGGCAATCTGTTTGCTGTTCTGCCGGCCATCATCATCCTGGCCGAGATCCTGATCCGGAGGCAACGTCTTGCGTTGCCCGCCGTGGCGCTGACTGTGGCTCTCCTCCACTGGACCGGCATGTTTGCTCTGCTGGTCATCGAGGTGGCTGCTCCAGAGGAACTCGACACCCTGATCAACTGGCTGATGGTGTTGCCGATCTTTGCTGCCGTTCTGGCAGCGTTTTACTGGCGATACCGGGTGCCCTTGGCGCTGGCGGCAACGCTTCTGGCGCTGTTCCTGCTCGCCATGGATATCGTGCTTGTGCTGATTGCCAAGGCCTACGGCTCGACCGAGGCTCTTGCCGAGCATTCCGGTCTGGTTTCCAGCGTGTTCCTGATCAGCGCGTTGGGCCTCTTTTCGGCGGCAATGTCCTATGATGTCGCCGATCCAACCCGCAAAAGCCGTAAATCCGACGTGGCATTCTGGCTGCATCTCGCAGCTGCTCCGGCGCTGCTCTACGCCATGCTGTCCTTCATCTTCCTGCGCAATTTTTCCAGCGAATGGTGGGGAGATGCAACATCACCGGCGGATGCGGCCGCGGTGCTTGCGATCGTCATCGTCTTCATGGTCATCGGCCTGATTATCGACCGGCGCGCCTTTGTCACCTCTGGACTGGTATCGCTCGGTCTGGCGATCTGGACGATCCTGCAGCGGGGCGGGGTGGCTTTCAGCGACTATTTTTCCGTCACCGTGCTTGCGGTCGGCGTCGTCGTTTTGATGATCGGTATTTTCTGGCAGGCGTTGCGGCGGGCTATCGTCTCGCTGCTGCCAGCCGGGATCACCTCACACCTGCACCCGGTCTATCAAGCCAAGGTCTGATGACGGTTCTCAAGGGAACTCGATGACCTTGCTTTCGAACCGGATGACCGACTGGCCATCCTGGTTTTCGCCTTCGCACAGGATGGTGTTGATCCGCCATCCCGGCCGTGATTCCAGGTCCTTTGCCGCAACGAAGGTGACGAAATAGGTGATCGTGTCGCCGGCGAAGACCGGCCGCAGCCAGCGCATGTCCTTGAAGCCGGGCGAGGGGCCAAGCTTGGGCGCAACGAGGCCCTCGGCCGCCAGCCGCTTCATTTCACCCAGCCAGTACGGCACGAAGCATTTCATCCATCCGGCGCAGGTGTGCCAGCCGGACGCGCAGAGGCCGCCGAACAACGATTGCCTGGCCAGGTCCGCATCGAGATGAAACGGCTGCGGATCGAATTTTTCGGCGAAATGGATGATGTCTTCGGGGCTGAACGTCACCGTGCCGATGGTTTCGCGCGTACCTGCGGGGTGGAGGTCGGACAGTTTCATGCAGCGTCTCCTGCCGTTTGGCAGCGGATCATGTTGGCATAGTCGCAAATCGCCACGGTCTCGCCCCGCTGGTTGACGACGACGGCGCGCAGCCGCACGATGCCGATCTCGGGCCTTGAGCGCGAGACACGCGCCTCAAGGACGGTGCAATTGCCGGACAGCGTGTCGCCGGCAAGCACCGCTTTCTTCCATTCCATGCTGTCGACGCCGGGAGAACCTTCCGACGCCGTTTCATGGATGTAGCTATCGCAGAGCATCCGCATCATCATCGCGCTGGTATGCCAGCCGGAGGCCGCCAATCCGCCGAGAATGCTGGCCCTGCCGCCTTCCTCGGACAGATGCATCGGCTGCGGGTCGAATTCCGATGCAAAGGCGATGACCTCCTCGGCCTTGACCACGACCGGTTTGAAATCGAACCGTTTGCCGACCGGAAAATCCTCGAAATGAAGCATGGCTGAATATCCTCCAACACGGACGTTCTAGCATCCGCACGTGTCCTGGGAAATGGAAACAGGATTACGGTGGCGGGCCGGATCAAGGCTGGAAAGGCAGGTCCTGACCGTTGATCTTCACCTTCTTGCTTTCGTCGACGGTAATATTCCACATCTGACGGCCATCCGGCGTCTGCTTGGCAAAACCCTTGATCATCAGCAGCATGAAGGCCGCCTGGCCGAATTCCGGCACGGTTGCGGCGTTCTTTTGCATGTAGGAAACCGTATTGTCAAAATCCTTGGCATAGAGGGTGACATCGGTGTTCTGGCGGTCCGGCTGTTCCGGATAGATAGTCGTCGTGCCCGACAGGCTGAAATCGTAGACGGCGGAGCGGGCCGAGACCTCGTCATACCGGATCGTCATGGCGCCGCCCGGCAGGAAGATGCGGCCGGCCTCGGCCGACTGTTCGTCGGTCAGCGGCTTGTCGGCGTCGAAGTTGGCGCGGTCGATCAGATAGGTGATGCCGCTGGCCAGATTGAGCTTTTCCAGTGAAATACGGGCGGTCACGGTTTGGGGAAGCGCCGAGGCAAAGGCTTCCGGCACCTGTCCGGGCGGCAGCGATGGTTTGTCGATGGTGACGCCGAAGCCGACTTTCGCATCGTCCTTCAGGCCGTTGGTGTCGATGGTGTAGCGCAAGGTTTCCGCACCATAGGTGCCGGTGGCCGTGGCGATCTTGAAATTGGCGATCTCGATTGATTCCAGAAGGTTTTCAAACATCGGCAGGTTGGCGCGTATCAGCGATTTCAAGCGAACCTGCTCGGTTGCCAGCAGCTTTTCCTTCTTCACATTGTCGAAAACGAAGAAAACAAGATCCTGCAGCGGCCGGTAGGCAAGGCCGTTGACGGCGACATCCGCTGTCACGGTATCGGCGGAAATATCCACCTTCATCTTTAAGGGATCGATGATCGTTTCGGTAAAGCCGTTCAGCGCCGTGTTGCCGCGAATGTCGATGGTCTGCGGCGTCGCCCGCGTCGAGTTCATCGTCGACGTCATCGATCCGAACCGGGCTTCGACGGATTGCTGCGGTGACACCGACGTCATGAAAATGCCATCTGCGGACATGTCGGCGGTTTTGAAATAGAACAGATCGGGATCGACAATGCCTTCGGCGCGCATCGCGTCGATCTTGTAGGTGAAGTCGGTTTTTTCGGGTCCTGTAGTGAACTGTCCCTTCACATCGAGATCAGCGGCCTGGGAGAAATGCCAGAGTCCATCGTCCATCGGGCGGATCAGCGAAAGCAGTGGCTTCAGGCCGGAAATGCTGAAGGTTTTCGGATCGATGTCTTTCAGAAGCACGGTCGGATCGAAGGTCAGTTCGTAATCGGCGGTGCCGGGCCGCACCTTGATCAGGCCCGTCTTTGCCAGGGTTTCCGGGAGGAATGAGGTGAACTTCCGCTCGAGTTCCTGCGCACCCTGATGGCTGATATCCGCGGCCTGCACTGATTGTGTGATGAGGGCGGTTGAAAGCAGAAGGGCAGGAATCAGGCGCATTGAAAACTCCTCAAATGATTGCGAGGCAACATATAGCCGATCGGCTGAAGGGCAAGCGCCAAGGCGGCCGCAACACGCTACAGACGGCAACGCCGTTCGCTAGAGTTAACGAACGGCGTTGCCGTGTCTTGAGTTTCCTGTCGGAAGCGCAGCCGCCCGTACGGCCCCACGCTCCGTTTAGGTGTTGAAGCGGAAGTGGATGACGTCGCCGTCCTGAACGACATATTCCTTGCCTTCGTCGCGCGCCTTGCCAGCTTCCTTGGCGCCGGTTTCACCGCCAAACGCGATGTAATCGTCATAGGCAATGGTGAAGGCGCGGATGAAGCCGCGTTCGAAATCCGTGTGGATGACGCCTGCGGCGGCCGGTGCCTTGGTTCCGCGCGGAATGGTCCAGGCGCGCGTTTCCTTGGGGCCGACGGTGAAATAAGTGATCAGGTCGAGCAGCTTGTAGCCGGCGCGGATCAGCTGGTCGAGACCGGCTTCATGCAGGCCTAGCGCTTCCAGGAATTCCTTGGATTCTTCTTCCGGCAGCTGCGCCACTTCGGATTCGATCGCAGCCGAGATAACGACGGTTTCTGCACCCTGCGCCTTGGCCATGGCTTCGACGGCCTTGGTATGGGCATTGCCGGTTGCAGCATCGGCTTCCGCGACGTTGCAGACGTAGAGAACCGGGTGGGCGGTCAAAAGATTGAGACCCTGCAGGATGAGCTTTTCTTCCGCATCCAGTGTCGGCAGAAGCGTGCGCACCGGCTTGCCGTCCTGCAGCAGCTTCAAAGCCGCATCCATGACCGGCAGCAAGCTGAGGGATTCCTTGTCCTTCGATGCGGCGCGCTTGCGCGTCTGCTCGGTGCGGCGTTCCAGGCTTTCCAGATCGGCGAGCATCAGCTCGGTCTCGATCGTCTCGGCGTCGCCGACAGGATTGATGCGGCCCTCGACATGGGTGATATCGTCGTCTTCGAAGCAGCGCAGCACATGTACCGTCGCATCAACTTCGCGGATATTGGCGAGGAACTTGTTGCCCAGACCTTCACCCTTCGACGCGCCGCGCACCAGGCCGGCGATATCGACGAACGAGATGCGGGTCGGGATCAGTTCCTTGGACTTGGCGATATCGGCAAGCTTGCGCATGCGCGGATCCGGCACAGCCACTTCTCCGGTATTCGGCTCGATGGTGCAGAACGGATAGTTTGCCGCCTGCGCCTGCGCCGTCTTGGTCAGCGCGTTGAAAAGAGTGGACTTGCCGACATTCGGCAGTCCGACGATACCGCATTTGAAACCCATGGTCTTGAAACCTGTCCGATCGAATTCTGTTGCTGTGCCTTTTGCGGAAACTTGGGCCGAGGTCAAGCCTCAGACCGGTTTTGCAGGCTTTATAGGGGAGAAGCCGCCCGAGTGCATCTTGTTTGAAGCCGGTTTGCGATGCACAATGGATCTTTCCTCCACTCCTGTGACCAACGGGCGGATTTCCGATGGCGGATAACGACACCAGTCTCAAACCCAAAACTGTGACCAAGCCAAAGCTGGAAAGGCCGAAGCTCTACAAGGTCACTCTGGTCAATGACGATTATACGCCGCGCGAATTCGTCATCATGGTTCTGAAGGCGGTGTTCCGCATGAGCGAGGAGACCGGCTACCGGATGATGATGACCGCCCACAAGATGGGCGTGTGCGTCATTGTCGTCTGTGCCAGGGATATTGCCGAGAGCAAGGCGAAGGAAGCCACGGATCTGGGCAAGGAGGCGGGCTTTCCGCTGATGTTTGTGACGGAGCCGGAGGAGTAGGCAGGACTAAATCCCGGCAGGCCGCCTGATCTGAAAGCCGGTCTTGTTCTGCACGAAGCCGCATCCCTCATAGAATCTCAGTGTCGCCGGTTCTTTCGAACCGGTCAGCAACATGACTTTGTAACATCCGGCGTCCCAGGCCCGCTGGAAGGCATCTGTGATCAAAGTCCGCGCATGGCCGCGCTTGCGGTATTCGGCGTGCGTGACGACGTTCTCGATCAACGCATAGGGCGCGCCGCCGCGGGTCAGGTTTGGGATCACCACCAGCGTCACCGAAGAGGTCAAATTCTCGCCCGAGACGCCGATCAGCAGCGTCATACCGGGCTGCGCGATGATCTCGGCGAAGCGCCCGGTTGCGATATCCGACGCCATCTCCGGATCGTCCGGGTTGAGGTGTCGATAGAGTGAAAGCAGGGCCGGAAGATCGTCTGGCGTTGCCGGCCGGATACGGAAATCACCGGTCTGCATGGTTCTATTCGTCCTTGTTGCCGAACAGCTTCTTGAGCATGTCGGCCATCGGGCCGGTCGTCGGCAGGATTTTTGGCTGTGCGCTGTTGCGGGCCTGGCGGATATGCGACTTTCCAGTGGCGGGCTTTGTTGGAGTCTGGACGGGCTCCGGCTTGCCGCCGGTTGCCAGCGTCAGCTTGTTGAGAAACTGCGAATCCTCGGCCTTCACGAGCATGTCGGCATTGTCAGCCAGCGCATCGAGCAGCGGTTCCAGCCAAACCTTGTCGGCCTTGGCGAAATCACCGAGCACATGGCCGTGCACTCTCTCCTTCGAACCAGGATGGCCGATACCGAGGCGCAGGCGGCGGTATTCGCGGCCGCAATGCGCATCGAGCGACTTGATACCATTATGACCACCGTGGCCGCCGCCGGTCTTGATCCGGGCCTTGCCCTCAATGAGATCGAGTTCGTCGTAGATAGCCAGAATGTCCTTAGGCTCCAGCTTGTAGAAGCGCATAGCCTCGCCGACCGCTTCGCCCGAGAGGTTCATGAAGGTCTGCGGCTTCATCAAGAGCACCCGTTCGCCGCCGATCTCGCCTTCCGAAACCAGCGCCTTGAATTTCTTCGACCAGGGCGAAAAGCCGTGACGCCGCTGGATCGCGTCGACGGCCATGAAGCCGATATTGTGGCGGTTACCGGCATATTCGGCGCCTGGATTACCAAGACCTGCGAAAATCAGCATGAGTGTATCTCTAACAGTCGGACAGACTGTCTTGCACCGCGTTGGCGGCCGGATGTCAACCGTCTGGCGTGTGCAAGGGCCGGTTTTCCGGTCTGGCCCTGCGCTTAACGCCGCTATGCGGGTTATCGGTTGGGGCGCAGTCCGTACTTTATGAAGATCTGGTCCTGCGTGCCGTCGGCGATCAGTTTGTCGAGTTGTGCCTGCATTGCCGTGACCATGCTATCCGGCAAATCGAGATTGCAGGCAAAGCCATAGAATTTGCCTTCGAGAACAAGCGCGCTTTCAAGTGCTGCACCCTGGTCGCGCATCATTTCGAAGGTCTTTTCCGAGGTCATCATCAGGTCGATGCGGCCGCTCAGGAGCTTCTTTACCGTCGTTTCCATGTCGGCGGCGAGATCGACCTTGGGGAAAGCGTTCTTGTGCAGATAGTTGGCCGAAAAATCGTCGCGCTGGGTACCGACGGTGAAGCGCTTGGCCTCCTCGGCATTGGCCGGATTGACGCCCGAGCCTGTCTTGCGGACCATCACCATACGATCGATCAGCAGCGGCTCGACCCATTTGAATCGCTTGTCACGTTCGTCATCATGACCGGTGGTGAAAAGACAGGTCCACGGCTGGTTTTCCGTCAGCGACAGCGCCCGTGCCCAGGGAAGAATTTCGAGCGAGTAGGGGGTGCCAAGTGCCTGCATCATCCGTTCGGCCTGCTCGACGGCGGCGCCGCTGATGACCCCGTTTTTGCTGAAATTGTAGGGAGGATACTCTTCCGTCAGCAATTTCAATGTTTCGGCATTCGCCGTGCCCGAGAAAAGGAGAGCGAGTGCGAACGCCATATGTCTCATACCCGTTCTTCCTTTATTGTTGTCACGCGAGGCTGGTCGCCTTTGCTTCGGATTCCATTTCCAGCATCAGCAGCATGTTCTCGATCGGCATCGGCCGGCTGAAAAGATAACCCTGGCCGTAGTCGAGACCCAGCTTGCGCAGCAGTTCCCATTGTTCCTTGGTTTCGATGCCTTCGGCAACAACGGTACAGCCCATCTGATGCGAGATCGTCCGGATGCCCTTGATCAGCATGCGGCTCTTGCGGCGGATGTCGGCTGTCCCCGTTGTCAGCGACCGGGTAAAGGACTGATCGACTTTGACGATATCGACTGGGAACCGGTTGAGATAACTGAGCGAGGAATAGCCGGTGCCGAAATCGTCGAGCGCGATCCGGCAGCCGAATTCGCTGAGTTGCTTCAACACGGCATGCACATCGGGATTGTCGGCCATCAGCACCGCTTCGGTGATCTCGATGACGATGCGGGCAGGGGAGATATGGTGCTTGAGCAGCAGCGCCGCGAGTTTGTGCGGCAACGTCTCTTCAAACTGGAGTGGCGAGAAGTTGACGGCGAGATAAGTCGCCTCGGTCCCTTCCAGCTGTGTCAGCCGCGCGAGGTGGCTGATCGCCTTTTCCAGCACGCGTTCGCCGATGCGGGCGATCGAGCCGGTTTCCTCGGCGATGCCGATGATCTTGGCCGGCGGGAGGATACCTTTTTCCGGATGGTTCAGGCGCATCAGCGCTTCGAACCCGGCGATGCGGCCGTCGCTGAGGCTGACGATCGGCTGCAGATAGGCCTCGAACCAGTCTTCCTTGAGCCCGGCTTCGATGTTCTGTTCCATCTCGTGGCGTTCGCGGGCGGTGTCGAGCATGCTGGTATCGAACAGCAGCATGCCGTTCTTGCCGTCGCGCTTGCGCGCATACATCGCCATGTCGGATTTCAACAGCAGTTCTGCCGCGTTTGCCGCGTGGTCGGGATAAAGGGCGATGCCGACGCTGGCGCTGACCGAAAGCTCGGCACCTTCGACGAGGATCGGCTGGCGAAGGCTGGCGCCGATGCGGTCGCCGATTTCGCTGGCCAGGGCCTCAACGTCCTCGGCGCTGACCAGGATGGCGAACTCGTCGCCGCCGAGCCGTGACATCGCATCGGCCGGGCGAAGCGTGGTGCGGATACGCGCAACAACCTGGCGCAATACTTCGTCGCCGGCGGCATGGCCGAAATTGTCGTTGATCCATTTGAAGCGATCGAGGTCGATGAAGATGCAGGCCAGCTGCATCGTATTCTCATCGGCCTGGCGGATGCCGTCATCGAGCGCCGCTTCGAAGCCCTGGCGGTTGAGAAGACCGGTCAGATGATCGGTGATCGCCTGCGCATGATTGCGGCTTTCGGCCTGCTTCAGTTCCGTGACGTCGGTCATGACCGACAGGGAGAGACCGCCGCGCTCGCCGCTGGTGGCACTCTTCGTCTCCAGAATGAGAACGGTCATGGTTTCACCGTTCGCCTTGATGAACGGGACGGTGACTTCGCAGATATTGGCATGGGTGGTATTGCCGTTGCGGCGGCGGGCCCGATAGGTTTCGTGCCAGTGTTCATCGACGAAATCGGTAAAGACGCGGCCGATAACCTCGGTGCGGTCATAGCCCGTGGCCGTCAGCCAGTAGTCACTGACGGCGGTGAGGCAGTTGGCCGGATCAAGCGAGAACAGCATCGATGGGGTGAGGTTGTAGATGTCGGTAGCGCGGCTATGGGCGAGCTTCAGCTCGGTTTCCTCGCGCTCCAGCTTGCTCTGCATCTCGTTGAAATTATGCGCGAGCGTGCCCATCTCGTCGTCCGATGTCCAGTCGACATGGTGGCGCGAACCGAGCCTTCTTGTGGCTTCGATTGCCGCCGTCAGCCGCATCAGCGGCCGGATGACCGTCAGGCGGTTGCCAAGGATGGCCGCTGCAAAGACAATACCGACCGCGACGATCAGGATAAAGAAGATGCTCAGTTCATCCTTGCTGAAGCGCGACAGGAGACCGGGCGTGGAGACCCATATCTCAAGGGTGCCGACGGATTTCTGTCCGTCGTTCGAATTATAAAGGATTTCCCTGGTGAGAACCTTGTGCGGCAGGCTGGCATCCACCGGACCTTCCGGAAGGCGAATGGAGATCGATTGGGAGCTGTCCTTGACATGCACCGACATGACGGCGGCGTCGCCGATCAGCGATTTTGCGATCTGCTCGACGCCGTCCGTGTCAAAATCCCAGAGGGGTTTACCAAGCGCCTGAGCGCCTGCTTCCATGAGAACCTGCGTGTTCTGCAAGCTTTCACGGGCAACCCGCTCTGACGACAGTGCCAGAAACAACACGATCAACGGAGCGATAAAGACAAGCATCGCACCACAGACGATCGCAATAAAACGATTTTCAACAGAGTGCATCATCGGATGCCCCCGGTTGCGCCACCAATTCCACGTCCCATTAGGATTCTCGTACACTGAAGTCGGATAATCCCCCAGCGCCAACACATCACGAAAATCTTAAATGTTGCTGAAACCTTGCGGCGAAAACTGGGGTGACTGCCGCGGGAGGCAAAACCTTGAGGCGAGCGAAGCAACAAAAAAGCCCGCTTCACGGGGTGAAGCGGGCTTTCAATCCTGGCCGTCAGGCCGGAATTTTTACTCGGCTACAACTTCTTCTTCCTTCGTGCCGCCAGCAGGCTGCGCGATGGTCGCAATCGTGAAGTCGCGGTCGGCGATAACCGGCGACGCGTTCTTCGGAAGCTTGATGTTCGAGATGTGGATGCCGTCGCCGATCTTCAGGCCCGACAGGTCGGCCGTCAGGAATTCCGGAATGTCGTCGGCCGGAACAACCAGTTCGACTTCGTGGCGAACGATATTCAAAACGCCGCCGATCTTGAGGCCCGGGGACTTTTCTTCGTTGACGAAGTGAACCGGAACTTCAACGGTAACGACGCTGTCCTTCGAAACGCGAAGGAAGTCGACATGCATGGTGAAGTCACGGACCGGATCCAGCTGGTAGTCCTTCGGCAGGACGCGGATCTTCTCGCCGCCAACGTCGATCGTGGCGATCGTGGTCATGAAACCACCGGCGTGAATCTTCTGGGTGACTTCCTTCGTAGAGAGGGCGATGGAAATCGGAGCCTGCTTGTCACCATAGATGACTGCAGGAATAAGACCGTTGCGGCGAAGTTCACGGGAGGACCCCTTACCAACCCGTTCGCGCGTTTCGGCCTTGAGCTCGTAGGATGCGTGGCTCATGGTCTTAACCTTTCTGGTGTTTTTGGAGAGCTCATCCGCTTATTTATAAAGACAGGATGAACCGAGACGTTTGACCGCCTCATCCGCGTTTGCCTCCAAGGGTGTCTGCGCGGACGCGCGTCCATAGCCGAGAACGCCCGCAATTGCAAGCAAAGCCCGGTTTTGCCGGCAAAAGCCCGGTTTTGCCGAAAAATCCGCTTGGAAGTGGCGATGCAACCGCGGTTGCACGCACAGCGGGATGTTTTTCAGAACTTGATAACCGTCAAATCATGAAAATCCAACCGCGTTAATCTCTCTTAGTTCTTGCGTGGCAGATTGCGGCCACGTTCAAAACAGGTGCTTCATGCTCAAGGTTCTTTCCTGCATCGCCATAGATCATCACTACGGTTTGCTGTCGCTTGCAACTCTCGTCTGCATTTTGGGTTCAGTCCTGACCATGCGGCTTTATGCCCGTGTCAGGCGCACTGTCGGCGTGCAGCGGCTGAACTGGTTGTTCATGGGAGGGGTCATCGGCGGTTCGACGATCTGGACCACGCACTTCATTGCCATGCTGAGCTTCAGGCCGACGCTCGAACATGCCTATGAACCGATCCTGACCCTGGCTTCCCTGGGCGCGGCGATCGGCATCACGATACTGGGCTTTTTCGTCACCGCCATGCGCAAGACCGGTCCGACCATCGAGCTTGGCGGCGCGATTGTCGGTGCGGGCATCGCCATCATGCACTACATGGGCATGATGGCCTACCAGATCGCCGGGCGGATGGAGTGGGATTACAGCTACTATGCTGCCTCGATCATTCTGGGTGTCAGCTTCGGCGCTCTTGCTACCAGCCGGATTGCCCGCCCGGCCACCCGATTTTGCAAATATGGTGGTGTCGTCGCGCTGATCCTGGCGATCGTCAGCATGCATTTCACCGGTATGGCAGCGGTCACCATCATTCCTGATCCGATGATCCAGCCGTCGGCAGCGCTTATTCCCGATAACCTTCTGCTCGTCATGGTCATGGTGATGATGTGCCTGATGCTGGGGCTTGGTGCATCGACCTATGTCATCGACCTTCATTCCAGCCAGGTCGCAGCCGAACGTTTCCGCCACCTGTCACTGCACGATCCGTTGACGGCCCTGCCGAACCGGGTCGCCTTTGGCGAACATCTCGAAGAGATCATCCGGCGGCAGAAGGACGACACGTCGCGTGTTGCAGTCCTGTCCTTCGATCTGGACCGTTTCAAGGACGTCAACGACGTTCACGGTCATGCGGCCGGTGATGCTGTCCTGCGGACGATTTCCGAGCGGATGGCCAGCGTTCTGGGGGAGGGAGAATATGTTGCCCGCATCGGCGGCGACGAATTCGTGGCGCTGACCTCCAATTTCTTCATGAAAAGCGAAGCAAAGACCTTTGCAGCGCGGTTGATCGCCGAAATCGGCAAACCCGTCGAATGGCAGGGCAAGACGCTTTTGGTTGGCAGCAGTGTCGGTATCTCGCTGTTTCCCGTCGATGCACGCACGCCAGAAGAGCTTTTGGCACAGGCGGATCTGGCCATGTACCGGGCCAAAGCGGCCGGCTCGAATTCAATCCGTCTCTACGAGCCCTCGATGGACGATGCCGCGCGCAGCCGAAGCGTCCTTGCCATGGACATGCGTGATGGCATCGAGCGCAACGAGTTCGAACTCTATTATCAGTATCAGAACAACTCGCTGACGCGCGACGTCATCGGTTTTGAGGTCCTGTTGCGCTGGAAGCATCCGGTGCGCGGTATGGTGCCGCCGACGGAATTCATTCCGATCGCCGAGAAGAACGGCTTTATTCACGAACTCGGTGACTGGGTGCTGTTGACGGCTTGCCGCCAGGCGGCCTCCTGGGACAATCCGATCAAGATTGCCGTCAACGTCGCGCCGGCTCAGTTGGCCGATACGAACTTCCCCAACCGGGTAAGCGAAATCCTGGAGGAAACCGGCCTTGATGCCGCCCGCCTCGAACTGGAAATCACCGAATCGGGCATCATCGCCGACCAGCAGCACGCGCTTCACATCATCCGCCAGTTGAAGCAGCTTGGCGTCAAGATCGCCATGGACGATTATGGGACCGGCTATTCGTCGCTCTCGACGCTTCAGAACTTCCCGTTCGACAAGATCAAGATCGATCGCGCCTTCATCGATGGCGTCACCAGCAACCGCCACTCTGCCGCGATCGTGCGCTCGACCATCATTCTCGCCCAGAGCCTGGATATTCCGGTACTGGCGGAAGGGGTGGAGAACGAGGAACACATGGACTTCCTGCGCAGCGAAGGCTGCCTGCAGGTGCAGGGATACCTGTTTGGCAAACCGATGCCGCTCAGCGAGATCGAGCATGTTGTCAACGCGATCAGTGCTGACCGCTCGGCGGCCGGCGCGGAATCCGAAACGGACGGAGGCAACGCCGTCGCCGCATGATGTACCAGTCGTCCGCGCCCCAATCGCGCGGCCGCAGGTGGAGCTGTTCAGCGGCGCGGACTGAGCGCATCAGGAATACACTTACTGGTTGTTTTTCTGATTCCAGCATTAAGCCTACGCAACTGACAGAACCGTCGCCGGAAGCAGGGTTTCTCCCGCATTGCTTTTGAACGCATGTCCGACATCCCGAGTTGGTCAGT
The DNA here is from genome assembly GCF_001426665.1 of Rhizobium sp. Root1334. Taxonomy (GTDB): domain Bacteria; phylum Pseudomonadota; class Alphaproteobacteria; order Rhizobiales; family Rhizobiaceae; genus Pararhizobium. Next base: position 192,933 of record NZ_LMEY01000023.1, read on the forward strand.
TAGAATAATGTCATTCAATGATTATTAGTGGTTGCGTGAGACGATTCCATCCGTATCAGTACGGGTGGTGTCAATGCTCAAGGTTCTTTCCTGTATAGCCACCGACCATAGCTACGGACTTCTCGCGCTTGCCGCCCTTGTTTGCGTCCTGGGGTCGATCCTGACCGTCCGCCTTTATGTTCGCGTTCAGCGCAGCGCCGGGATGCAGAAGTTGAACTGGCTGTTTATGAGCGGGGTCGTCGGTGGCTCGACGATCTGGATGACGCATTTCATTGCGATGCTGAGTTTCAATCCACCCTTGGCGCATGCCTATGAGCCGATGCTGACGATGGCATCGCTGGCTGCTGCAATCGTCATCACAATTATGGGATTTCTGATCACGGCGGCAGGCAGGCCCAGTATTGTCATCGAATTCGGCGGCTGCGTGGTCGGAGCAGGGATCGCCATCATGCATTATACCGGCATGGCCGGTTACCAGATTGCCGGCAGGCTGGAGTGGGATCAGAGCCACTACGCGGCGTCCGTGTTCCTTGGCATCGGCTTCGGCGCTGTCGCCATGAGCCTGATCGCAAGGCCGGGGGCACCGGCCCGTCAATACGCGGGTATTCTCGCCCTGGTCCTGGCGATCACCACCATGCATTTTACCGGGATGAGTGCGATCACGATCATTCCGGATTCGCTCATCGTTACCTCGAATGACATGATCCCCGAAAGCCTGCTGACGGTCGTGGTCGCCATTATCGGCCTGATGCTGGCGCTCGGCGCATCGACCTATGCCATCGATCTGCAATCGACGCGGGGAGCGGCGGAGCGGTTCCGTCATCTGTCGCTTCACGACCCGTTGACGGGATTGCCAAACCGCGTCGCTCTCGGGGAGAAGCTTCAGGAGATCATCGACCGTCACAAGGACGGCACGGCCGGCATCGCCGTCCTGTCCTTTGACCTTGATCGTTTCAAGGATGTCAACGACGTGCACGGGCATGCGGCCGGCGATGCCGTCCTGCAGGGTGTGGCCGGGCGGATGTCAAAAGTGCTGGGCAAAGGGGAATTCATCGCACGCATGGGCGGCGACGAGTTCGTTGCCCTGTCCAGTAATCTGGCCCGGTATGACGATGCCACCGCCTTCGCGTCGAGGCTTGTCGAGGCGATAATTCAGCCGGTCGAATGGGAAGGGAAGAAGCTGCAGGTCGGCACGAGCGTCGGAATTTCCCATTATCCCGCCGACGCACGCACGCCGCAGGCGCTTCTGGCGCAGGCGGATCTCGCCATGTACCGCGCCAAGGCCGTGGGGTCGAATGCCGTTCGACGCTACGAGCCGGCGATGGATGATGCCGCCCGGGACCGCAGTGCGCTTGCAATGGACATGCGCCAGGGCATCGAGCGCAACGAATTCGAGCTCTACTACCAATACCAGAACAACTCTTTGACGCGCGACGTCATCGGCTTTGAAGTTCTGCTGCGCTGGCATCACCCGGTCCGGGGCATGGTGCCGCCCGCGGAATTCATTCCGATCGCCGACCGTAACGGCTTCATTCACGAGCTGGGGGATTGGGTCTTGCGCACGGCCTGTCAGCAGGCGGCGTGCTGGACGAACCCGCTCAAGATCGCGGTCAATGTTGCGCCGGGCCAACTCACCAATGTCAACCTTGCGGCACGGGTGCAAGAGATCCTGCTGGAAACGGGTCTTGAACCCTGCCGGCTGGAGCTGGAAATCACTGAATCCGGCATCATCGCCGACCAGCAAAATGCCCTACGGATCATCCGGCAGCTGAAGCAGCTCGGTGTCAAGATCGCCATGGACGACTATGGTACCGGCTATTCCTCGCTGACGACCCTGCAGAACTTTCCGTTCGACAAGATCAAGATCGACCGTGCCTTCATCGATGGCGTGACGACCAGTCGTCAGTCGGCGGCGATTGTCCGTTCGACCATCATCCTTGCCGACAGTCTCGGCATTCCGGTTCTGGCCGAAGGCGTGGAATGCGAAGAGCATATGGACTTCCTGCTGAACGAAGGCTGCCCGCAGGTGCAGGGTTACCTGTTCGGCAGGCCGATGCCACTGAGCGAGATCAGTCATGTTGTGAACAGGCCGCCATGCGGTGAGTTGCCCGGTCACCAGGCAGGCGGGATCGAACCGGAAACCTTGCCCATGCGTTCCGCCGTTGGATGACCGGTTGAGTCAGCGTTTGCGGGACTTGGTGAAGCGGGCAAGGGCAAGCATCAGACCGCCGGCCATCAGGCCCCAGAAGGCACCGGAAACCCCGGCGAAACTGACACCGGACGCGGTGACCAGAAATGTCACAGCTGCGGCCTCACGGCCGTCCGCTTCCTTGAACGCGGCCATGGCCGATCCAGCAAAGGCACTGATCAAGGCAAGGCCGGCCACCGCCTGGATCAGGATCGGCGGGGCAAGGCTGACGAAGGCCGTCACGGTGGCCGCAAGGAGACCGAAGACGATGTAACCGGCACCGGCGACGATCGACGACCAGTAACGCCGGGCCGGATCGTGATGCGCGTCCTCGCCGGCACACATCGCAGCGGTGATCGCAGCCAGATTGACCGCATGACCACCGAACGGCGCGCTCAGGATCGAGAAGACACCGGTTGTTGCAAACAGCGGGCCGGGCTGCGGTTCGTAGCCGTTGACCTTCAAGACGGCGATGCCCGGAATATTCTGGGATGCCATGGTGACGATGAACAGCGGCAGCGCGATGCTGACGAAGCCGGCGACGGTAAACGCTGGCGTGACCCACTCGACATGCGGAACCAGCGTTGCCGAAAGCCGTGTCATTGCATCGGCAGGCATATCGACCCCGAAGGCGAGCACCAGCACGAACGCCAGAAGTGCCGCCGGCACTGCAAACAGCCGGTTGATGCTGCCGACGATCACCCAGGCGGCGGCGATGGGCAAGCCGAGCAGCGGATTGAAGGCAATCGCCTTGACCGGCGCAAAGCACAGCCCGATCAGAACCCCCGCGAGCATCGCGTTGGCCAGCGCCGCCGGGATTGCCGCAACGGCGCGGCCCAGCGGTTTCCATAGTCCCGCCACGACGATTAGCGCGCCGCAAATCAGGAACCCGCCGACTGCGGTGTTGAACCCGCCCGCCACGGCACCCGAACTCGCAAGCAGTGCGGCGCCCGGCGTCGACCAGGCTATGCTTACCGGTAGTCGCGTCGAAAGGCTGAGTACGATCGCACACAGTCCCATCGATACCGATAGTGCCATCAGCCCGGAAGCGGCCTGCGCCTCGGTCGCGCCGACGCCCGTCAGCCCGTGCAGTACGACGGCAAAGGAACTTGCAAATCCAACGAAGGCAGTGAGCAGGCCCATGAACAGGCTCTGAAGGGAGAAGTCTCGAAGCATTGTCTGGGACCTGGCTGTAGGACGTGTCTTGAAGACAGATTCGCCTATCATATCGTCATGTTCGTGCAATACCATGTGCTTGCCCTGGCCGATATTTCGGGTCACGGCCGTTTTATCTTTGACCTTTGTTCAACTGGACGTTTTACTGTCACTAAATCTATGGTGAGGTTCGCGTCAGCCCTCAGGGAGGAGAGCCGGTGAAACATTCGGATCATGTTCAAGCCGTTGCGCACCATGTGTCGGCCGCTGCCAGTTCGCCTGTCGCCGCTTCCTGGCGCCGCTGCCTGACCGTGCATGGATTGTCTCCCGAAGATGTCCGCTCACCGCTCAGGCTGTCGGAACAGGAGTTCCGTGCGGCGCGGGAAAAATCCGGGCACCTGATCGAGGAAGCGCAAGCGGAACTGGACCGGCTGTTTTCGACGGTCGGCAAGGCGGGATGCTGCCTCCTGTTGACCGACGAGAACGGCATTGCACTCGAACGCCGCGGCGCGCCGGGCGACGACCACGACTTTCGCGGGCTGGGCCTCTGGTCCGGCACGGTGTGGAGCGAGGCGAGCGTCGGCACCAATGGCATCGGTACGGCAATCGCCGACGAGCGCGCCGTCGTCATCCAGCGTGACCAGCATTTCTTGAGCTGCAATACCGGCCTCTCGTGTGTGACTGCCCCCATCCGCGATCATCTGGGAAGGGTCGCTGCCGCCATCGATATCTCCACCTGCCGCGACGATGCCGGCGAAATGGCCATGCTGTTGTTGTCGCAGGCCGTCCGTGACTCCGCCGCCCGTATCGAAGCCAATCTGTTCCATCGCGCCTTCAACGGCGCGCGTATTCTTTTTGTGCCGGCCGACAACAAGAGCAGCCCGGCGCTCATCGCCATCGACCGAGACGATCTTGTACTCGGCGCTACCCGTGCCGCCCGGTTGAAGCTCAATCTCGACGACAGGCGCATTGCCAATGGCATTCCGGCCGCCGACCTGTTGAACGAGGCTCCGGCGGGGCAGGGGGAGGATCTCCTCGATGCCGAGCGCGCCGCGCTTCGCCGCGTCTTGTCGAGAGCGCACGGCAATGTGTCCTTGGCGGCTGGTACGCTGGGGATCAGCCGGGCGACGCTTTACCGAAAGATGAAGAAACTGTCGGTCAACTGATGGCGCGGTGCTGGTTGCCGCGCTGCAGCATGTTTGCTGTAATTCACCTGTCGCACATCTGAAACACTTGTGGTCAGGCGCAGGCATTGCGCCCCTACGCGTTCCGAAAGTTCCGGCGCACATTTCCTCCCAGCAGATGTTGGAGTCTGTTTCAGGAGGAGAAATTACATGTTGCATCAGAAGATCGTCGAAAATCCGTTCAAGCAGAAATATGGCAACTACATCGGTGGCGATTGGCGCGAGCCGGTCAGCGGCCGCTATTTCGACAACACGACCCCGGTCACCGGCGGGGTGTTGTGCCAGATCGCCCGTTCAGAGGCTTCTGATATCGAACTGGCACTGGATGCTGCCCATGCCGCCAAGGAAAAGTGGGGCCGCACATCCTCGACGGAGCGCGCCAATATCCTGATGAAAATCGCCCAGCGAATGGAAGACAATATCGAGCTTCTGGCAAGGGCCGAGACTTGGGACAACGGCAAGCCGCTGCGTGAAACGATGGCAGCAGACATGCCGCTCGCCATCGACCATTTCCGCTATTTCGCGTCCTGCGTCCGCGCCCAGGAAGGCTCTATCGGTGAGATCGACCACGACACCGTCGCCTATCATTTCCATGAGCCGCTTGGCGTCGTCGGCCAGATCATTCCGTGGAATTTCCCGATCCTGATGGCTGCGTGGAAGCTTGCGCCGGCGCTTGCTGCAGGCAATTGCGTGATCCTGAAGCCGGCCGAACAGACACCGGCCTCGATCCTCGTCTGGATCGAACTCGTCGGTGATCTCCTGCCGCCGGGCGTGCTCAACATCGTCAACGGCTTTGGTCTTGAGGCCGGCAAGCCGCTTGCGACCAACCCCCGCATCAACAAGGTGGCATTTACCGGCGAAACCTCGACCGGCCGGCTGATCATGCAGTACGCCAGCCAGAATCTCATCCCGGTGACGCTGGAACTCGGCGGCAAGTCGCCGAACATCTTCTTCGAAGACGTCATGCGCGAGGACGACGATTATCTCGACAAGGCGCTCGAAGGCTTTGCAATGTTCGCGCTCAACCAGGGAGAAGTCTGCACATGCCCAAGCCGTGCGCTGGTGCATGAAAAGATTTACGATCGCTTCATGGAAAAGGCCATTGCGCGTGTCGCTGCTATCAAGCAGGGCAACCCGCTCGACATGTCGACGATGATAGGCGCCCAGGCGTCCAGCGAACAACTAGAAAAGATCCTGTCCTACATGGATATCGGCCGCCAGGAAGGTGCCGAGGTCTTGATCGGCGGCGAGCGTAACAATCTGGAGGGTGAATTTGCCGGTGGCTTCTACGTCAAGCCGACGGTGTTCAAGGGCCACAACAAGATGCGCGTGTTCCAGGAGGAAATCTTCGGGCCGGTCGTGTCGGTGACAACCTTTAAGACTGACGAGGAAGCGCTGGAAATCGCCAACGACACGCTCTATGGCCTCGGTTCTGGCGTCTGGAGCCGCGATGCCAACCGCTGCTATAATTTCGGCCGCAACATCCAGGCCGGCCGCGTCTGGACCAATTGCTACCATGCCTACCCGGCGGGTGCTGCTTTTGGCGGCTACAAGCAGTCCGGCATCGGCCGCGAAACCCACAAGATGATGCTCGACCACTACCAGCAGACTAAGAACATGCTGGTGAGCTACAGCCCCAAGGCGTTGGGTTTCTTTTGATTTTTTCCTTCTCCCCGCTAGCGGGGAGAAGGTGCCCGAAGGGCGGATGAGGGGCCACTTGAGCTTGCCCCTCATCCTAACCCTCTCCCCGTAGGCGGGGAGAGGGGATTAACTCGGAAGGAAACTCATGACAGACACCATCAAGGGCGAACCACGGGTGCTTGCCACCGACGCGGCACTGGCGTTCCTTAAGGAGATCCGTCAGGATCATCCCGATGTGCTGTTTCATCAGTCCGGTGGCTGTTGCGACGGTTCGTCGCCGATGTGTTATCCCGCCGACGACTACATTGTCGGCGATAACGATATCAAGCTGGGAGAGATTGGCGGCGTGCCGGTCTATATCAGCGCCAGCCAGTTCGAGGTCTGGAAGCACACACAACTGATCATCGACGTCGTGCCGGGCAGGGGCGGCATGTTCTCGCTCGACAATGGCCGCGAGCGCCGGTTTCTCACCAGGTCGCGGCTGTTCGCAGGCGGCGAGGCCTGCGCCATTCCGATTGTCAAAAGAGCATAGCGCCGGCCATGCCGCCGATTGAGCGGATCAATCGAACAGGCTGGAGACCGATTCTTCCTGGCTGGTGCGGTTGATCGCTTCGCCGATAAGGCTGGATGTCGAGATGACGCGGATATTGTGGGCCGATTGGACCGCCGTGGTTGGCTGGATCGTGTCGGTGATCACCAGTTCCTTCAGCTTCGACGACGTGACACGGGCGACAGCACCGCCGGACAGAACGCCGTGGGTGATATAGGCCGTGACGCTGGTGGCGCCGTTCTTCAAAAGTGCTTCTGCGGCGTTGCAGAGCGTGCCGCCGGAATCAACGATATCGTCGATCAGCAGACAGTCCTTGCCGGTCACGTCACCGATGACGTTCATGACTTCGGATTCGCCGGCGCGTTCGCGGCGCTTGTCAACGATCGCCAGCTGGCAGTCGAGACGCTTGGCCAGCGCCCGGGCGCGGACCACGCCGCCGACGTCGGGCGAAACGACCATGACGTTTTCAAGATTGTAATGTTCCTTTACGTCACGCGACAGGATCGGCACGGCGTAGAGGTTGTCTGTCGGGATGTCGAAGAAGCCCTGGATCTGGCCTGCATGCAGATCGAGTGTCAGAACGCGGTCGGCGCCGGCTTCGGTGATCAGGTTGGCGACCAGCTTGGCCGAAATCGGCGTGCGCGGGCCGGGTTTGCGGTCCTGGCGGGCATAGCCGAAATAGGGAATGACGGCGGTGATGCGGCGGGCTGAAGATCGGCGCATGGCATCGATCATGATCAGCAGTTCCATCAGGTGGTCATTGGTCGGAAACGAGGTCGACTGGACAACGAAGACATCTTCGCCGCGCACGTTCTCCTGTATTTCCACGAAGATTTCCTGGTCGGCAAACCGTCTGACGGTCGCTTTGCCCAGGGGCAGGTTGAGATAATTGCAGATCGCTTCGGCCAGGAGCCGGTTCGAGTTGCCTGCGAAAACCTTCATCGATGGTCCGCCTGTGCTGGCGCGAATATTTATTACGCGCAAATTCCGTAAGCCAGCCTGGGTCTCGATCGTCCCAAGCTTATGCGCGCTTCATAACGCGCTTGACTTCGAATGCAAGAGGATTGCCGCGTTGCAGCGTAGTTTATCCTAAAAAGATTTGCTCAAACGTGGTGAAGTGAGGATATTTCGCCTCACACCAACGGATTTTCCATCCCGCCGCTTGTCAACCGGCGTTGCTGTCACGCCAGCTGAGATATTCGTTGATGGTCTTGGTGGCGATCGCCTGCATCGTCTGCGGCGGGACGGCGGACCAGAGATTGGCGGCCGTGGCATTCACCGTGTCCTGCCCCTGGATGCGGTGCAGCCGGTTGCCGGCGCCATCCAGTACGTCCCAGACATAGACCACAGTCGTCTTGCCGCCGTCGTTCAGTGCCGAGAAATAGCCTTTCAGGATATGCTGGCTGCTGGTGTCGGATGCGGCCTTGATCGTCAGGCCGTGCGAGCGGGCCTCGCTGCCGAGCTGTTTGGAGAGCGGCGTGACGACCTCCACCGGCGCACCGATGATCGGCAGGAAGCGGATGGTGCCCGCTGCCGCAGGGGCGATCGCTGCCGCCTTCTGCGGCTGCTGGGCTTGTGGTTCCTGCTCGGCAACCTGCTGTTCGGGCTCTGTGGGCTGGTCGTTTCGTGTGGCGCCATCGTCCTGCGATGTCTCAGCCTGCCCGGTAGCAATTGATCTGCGGCTGACCTGCTGTTCCTGTGCCGGAATCTGGCCTTGCTGCAAACGGTTGGCCTGTGCATCCAGCGACCCGGCCGGATCGGTATAGTCGACATCGCCCTGCGCCATCACCGTGCCGCTTGGGCCTTCCGAAAAGCCCTCCTGTTCCGGCGAGGCCAGTTGCGCGCTTTGCACCGGCGTGGACGCCTGTGGCGTAACGTCAACCGTCTGCATGGAATCGAGATCGGACTGGTTGACCGGCGGCGAGCGGAAGGTGCCTGCGCCAACATCGACCTGCGGGGTGAGATCGTCCATGCTGTTGCAGCCCGTCAGGGCCACAATCATTCCAAGGCTCGCAAGAAGCATGATCCGCTTGTGCATCGTCCTACCGTCCGGTTCGTCGGTGACGGAATAGGCGAAGGCCCCCACCTTCTTTCCGCCGTTCAAAGGGACGATAGATCAATTTTCCTAAGCAGAGATGAAGTCCAGTCCATAGCGCGACAATGCCTTGGGCGCGCCGTCTGTGGTGAGGTAAGTCTGGCCCAGCGTCATGGCCGTGCCGCTGTCTGAGTCCATGATGATCATGTGGACGAACAGGGACATGTCGGGTGCGATCTCCTGTGGATTGCCCATGTGGAACATCTGATGCTCCATCCAGGAGGGTGAGAATCGGGCGCCAAGCGAGTAGCCGCAGGCGTTCAGCCGGTGCCGTGTCAGGCCGCGTTCGTCCATGATCTTCGAATGAACGTCGAAAACGGTGCCGAACGTGTTGCCGGGACGAAGCACCATCTCGATGGCCTGGATGGTGTCGCGGCAGGCGCTGTAGAGCTCGCGGTGACGGTTGGTCGGCTCTCCGACAACGACGGTGCGCATCATCGCGGCATGATAGTGGGCGCTGACACCCGCCCATTCCAGCGTCAACTGGTCCTGTGCGTCCAGTGTACGGCGGCCGGCCTTGTAGCGGCAAAGCAGGGCATCGGCGCCGGAGCCGATGATGAATTCGTTGGCGGGATAGTCGCCACCGCCGGCAAAGACTGCGCCCTGCATGGCGGCCAGGATAGCGGCTTCGCTGCCGCCTGCATGGATCAGCGGAATGGCGGCATCCAGCGCGTCGTCGGCAAGGCTTGCGGCCTTTTCGACATAGGCGATCTCGGCGGGGCTCTTGATCAGGCGCAGGCGGCTGACCAGCAACGAGGCATCGACCAGTTCGCCGAAACTCGTCAGCTGCTGATCGAGCAGCCGGGCAATGCGGCCGGTCATGCCATGGGTGTCATATTCTATGCCGATCCGGGCTCCGAGCAGGTCGAGGTCGCTCAGCAGGTTTTTCAGGTCCATCGTCGGGTCGGCGTTGACCCGGTCGACCCAGACCTCGACGCGCTCGATATTGGAGGTGTGCTTGGCCTGGCGCAGATCGGCCGAACGGGTCAAAAGCACCATCGAGCCGTCGGCTTTCACCACCAGCGTCTGGAAAAAGCAGTAGCCGAACGTGTCGTAGCCGGTCAGCCAATACATGCTTTCCTGCGCAAACAGCAGCATGGCAGCCAGCTTTTCTTCCTTCATCCTGGCCGTCAGCCGTTCCAGCCGCGCTGAAAATTCGTCCTGCGTGAAATGCAGTGCCATGTCATGCCTCCCGTATGGATATTGCAGAAATTTGCCGGCCGTAATCCGGCTCGCTGCGATGCGTCGTGCGGCGGTAGGAAAAGAAGCGTTCCTCATCCGCATAGGTGCAAAGATCGAGGTTTTCTGCGATGACGCCGGCATCCGTCAACCGCCTGGTGGTCAGCCCCGGCAGATCGAACATGGCGTGGCCCTCGCGGGTGGATGGCGTAAAGAAGACGGCGTAGGCGGGATCTTTCTCCAGAAAGCGTTCGACGAATTCGGTGCCAACCTCGTAATTCCGGCGGCTGATCGAAGGGCCGAGACTTGCGGCGATACGCTCGCGGCGCGCCCCCAAAGAAATCATCGCCTCGATGGTACTTTCGAGCACGCCGGTCAGCGCCCCCTTCCAGCCGGCATGGGCGGCACCAATCACGCCGGCCTCAGCGTCGGCAAACAGAACCGGGCCGCAATCGGCCGACAGGACGCCGATGACAAGGCCGGGCGTCGCGGTCACCAGCGCGTCGGCTTCAGCGCGCGTGCCGTCATAGCTGGCGTTGACGATCACGGCGTCTGGCGAATGAACCTGATGCACCGTTGCCAGTTTTTCTGGTGGGGCACCAAACCAGGCGCTGACGCGGGCGCGATTTTCTTCGACACGGCTGCGCTCGTCCCGGGATCCAAGCCCGACATTCAGGCCTCGGTAGATGCCGTCCGAAACGCCGCCTTCGCGGGTGAAGTAGCCATGTCTGATGGCGTTTCCCGCTGTTGAAGAGAGAAGCGGGCTTTGCACAGGCGATAGCAAGGCATCATCCTTCATCGGTTGTTTTGCCTTTTCGATATGCTGCGATGCGGTTGGTTTTCCGGGCGTCTCGGCTGTGTCAGCCCGGGTGATTTGGCCGGATGTTGGCCTTTAGGGACGGTCTCTGTCAATCCATCGAAACGACAGCCGGCGTCGCCGCCATGTCTTTGTAGCTGCTATTTCTGAAAAGGCACGAGGGCTACATTCGGGCTGCTGACAGCGAGAACCTTGAACAATTCGCCCATTTTTCCTTCGCCAGCTCCAGCCAGCCGTTCGGCGTCGGCCCGGATGTTTTCCTGGGTTTCGGGGCTCTTGTTTCGGCCAATGGCGGCGGCGCGTTCGGCCAGGCCAAGCGCGATCAGAAAATCGCCCTGATAGGTCAGCCCGTTGATTTGCAAGCCTTCGGCGACTGCACGCCGGGCCAGTTGCTCGAAATCGACATGGCTGGTGATATCGGCCTCGCCGGGGTGGGCAAGTGGCGGATCGAACTGATGGCTGCGCACGGCCTGCAGCGTGTCCCCGAGACCAGTTGCCATATGGCCGTAGTCAATGATCACGGCTGTTCCGCCATGGGTACGGATGCGCTCGCTGAGCGTTGCCATCACCGCATCGCGGGCAGGGGCGACTTCAAACACCGCTCCGAGTGGCGCTGCAGGGCCTGAGGACGGAAGCATGTCAGGATCGATACTGGCTACGCCGGCCGCAAACGTCAGTTCTCCCTGCGCATCAAGGCCGACAAGACGCTCCCTGAACCCCTGTGCCGTTTTGACGAACTGGCGGATGGGGATGGCGTCGAACAGTTCGTTGGCAGCCAAAAGCAGAAAGCCGCCCGGCAGCCTATCGAAACTGTCGTGCCAGGAAATCTTGAACTTGTGGGCGATCAGCGTCTGCTGTTGGACCTTCTGCAACCGCTCACTGGTCTCCACCAGATGGACGCTCGCCGCGTCATAGAGCGCGGGCGACAGCTTGGCGACGACGCGCAGGATATCGGCCATCATCGTGCCGCGGCCGGGGCCGATCTCGGCAATATTGACCGGAACCGGTTCTCCGTGCCGTTGCCAGGCCTGGACAAGGAAAATGCCGATCATCTCGCCGAACAACTGGCTGATCTCGGGTGCCGTGATGAAATCGCCGGACTGGCCGAAGGGCTCGCGCGTCCTGTAATAACCATGGTCCGGATCTGCCAGGCAGAGCGAAAAGTAATCGGTGACGCTGATCGGCCCGTGCGCCAGAATGAGTGCCTTGATCTTTTCTGCAAGCGGGGTCGTCATGAAAACCCCATCAGGCTGTGACGGCGCTGGCACGGCGTGCCCGCAGGATGGCCCAGAGGCCGATCAGCACCATCGGTATCGATAGAAGCATGCCCATGGTCAGCCAGCCGCCCAGCAGGTAGCCGAGTTGTGCGTCGGGTTCACGGAAGAACTCCACGAAGATACGCGCCAGACCGTAGCCGGTGACGAACACGCCGCAAACCAGGCCAGGCGTCTTCAGCGCCTTGCGGTAGTAAATCATGACGGCAAGTACGGTCAGCAGCACAAGGCCTTCGAGCCCGGCTTCATAGAGCTGGCTCGGGTGACGGGCGAAAGGACCGCCGGTCGGAAAGATAACTGCCCAAGGGGCTGACGATAGCCGGCCCCAGAGTTCGGCATTGATGAAATTGGCGATGCGGCCAAAGAACAGACCGATCGGCACCACCGCAGAGACGATGTCGAACAGGCTCCAGATGACGATCTTGTGGCGCTTGGCAAACAGGATCATGGCGATCATCGTGCCGATCAGGCCGCCATGGAAGGACATGCCGCCGTTCCAGATTTCCAGTGCCCGCACAGGATTGGCGATTACGCTCTGCAGGTCGTAGAACAGGATATAGCCGATACGTCCGCCACCGACGATACCCGCCGCAACCCAGAGCAGGAAGTCGTCAAGCTGTGCCTCGGTCGCCGCCGGCGTTCCGTTGGCCCAGAGCGTGGTGTTGCGGACCAGTCGGCGGGCATATTGCCAGCCGATCAGGATGCCCGCCACATAGGCGAGGCCATACCAGTGGATCTGCAAAGGACCAATGGAAATGAGGACCGGATCGATTTCCGGAAAAGGCATGATCGAGAAGAGTGTCGCTATTGTTTCCAAGGTCTTGCTTCATTTCCATCGTTGTTTGCCGGAACATGGCCCTGCGGCAAGGCAGGGTCAAGGCAAGCTGCGTTCACGAAAGCCTGACATCCCCGGTATTTTTCCTTGCATCGGTCAGCATGTGCTCCTACCTCCTTTCTATAGGCCCGCGCTGGCGGGCAATGGATGCCAAGGACCGGAGACCAAGACGATGAGCACAGGCGCAAACCGCATTCTGGATGATTTTGCCAAGTTGATGACGGACGCGGCGGGCGCAGCCCAGGGGGTCCGCAAGGAAATGGAAACGGTGTTTCGCGCCCAGGGCGAACGGCTGCTCAACTCCATGGATATCGTCAAGCGCGAGGAGTTCGAGGCCGTGCGTGAAATGGCGCTCAAGGCGCGGGATGAAAACGATGCGCTGCTCGCCCGCATCGCAGCGCTTGAAGCGCGTCTGGCAGACGCCGGCAAATAAGCAGAATCAACGCGGTGGCGTGTGCTGCGCCGCCGCGTGACCGGTTTGCGGGGCAGGTGTCCCGGGACGGTACAAGCCGTTCTTTTTCAGATGCAAACGCGCCGCCTTTTTCATAAATCTTTCACCCTGTGGACACTGCCGAAAAACGCTTATGGCAGAGTCATTTAAGAACGGGTGCTGAATCAATTTAAGAGAGCCTATCCACAAGCGCCGGCGCTATTTTTCACCCGGGGGGCTTTCATGCGGACTCCGGCATTATACACTGATTTTAAATGATGATTCGAAACGGATCACGCAAGCTCCAGGCAGGGTATGTTAGCCAGGATGGTCGTGTTTCCGGTAATCATAAGTGTTTGTTTCTGGTGTTTGAGTTTGCAGCCTTGTGTGTGAACACGATGTCGCATGTCTGCGCCAGGACTTTTGGGGTGATGCATGAGCCTGATGGAACTGGAACTTGAGCGCCAATCGAACCCGGTCGATATGATCGAGTTCGTCGCTGCCAACAATGATTGGTCCTTCGAGCGCTCGGGCGAAGATGAAATCGCCATGACGGTGGAAGGGAAGTGGACCGATTACCACGTCTCCTTCTCGTGGATGGAGGAGTTCGAGGCGCTGCACCTTGCCTGCGCCTTCGACATCAAGGTCCCGGAAAGCCGCGTCAACGAAGTGATCCGGTTGCTCTCCCATATCAATGGTCAGGTGCTGATGGGGCATTTCGACCTCTGGCGTCAGGAAGACGTGGTGATTTTCCGCCAGTCGCTGCTGCTTGCCGGTGGTGCGGAGCCGACCAACCAGCAGGTCGAAGTTCTGCTGTCGAGCGCGCTTGAAGCCTGCGAATCCTATTTCCAGGCCTTCCAGTTTGTGGTCTGGTCAGGTGTCGATGCGCAGAGCGCTGTCGAAGCCGTTATGTTTGAAACCGTCGGAGAGGCGTGACAATGGCTGTGCATGCGTCAGGTCCGGTCGTTCTGATCGGTGCAGGCAATATGGGCGGCGCAATGCTCGCCGGCTGGTTGAAAAGTGGTATCTCCGGTGCCGATCTTCTGGTGATCGATCCCGGCCCGCCGCCGGCCATGGCCAAGCTGATTGCCGACAACGGCGCGCGCCATGTGACGGCTGCGCCCGCGGACTTGAAGGCCGGTGTTCTCTTCCTTGCGGTCAAACCGCAGATGATGGGCGCGGTCCTGCCGCCATTGAAGAGCCTCGTCGGTCCTGAAACCGTGGTGGTTTCGGTTGCGGCCGGAACGACGCTGTCCTTCATGCAATCGCATCTCGGTGACGCTGCCATGGTGCGCGCCATGCCGAACACCCCGGCGATGATCGGCCGTGGCGTCACCGGCGCCTTTGCCAATGGTGCCGTATCGAGCGCACAGCGTGATCTCGTCCACAATCTTCTCAAAGTATCCGGCCCGGTCGAATGGGTCGAAACCGAAGCCGATATCGATGCGGTCACCGCCGTGTCGGGCAGCGGCCCGGCCTATGTATTCTATCTCGTCGAGTGCATGGCGGAGGCTGGCCGCAAGGCCGGTCTTCAGGCGGACCTTGCCATGCGGCTTGCACGGGAAACCGTCGCGGGGGCTGGCGAACTCTTGCACCAGTCCCCCGACGACGCTTCAAGGCTTCGCCAGAACGTGACGTCTCCCGGCGGCACCACGGCGGCAGCCCTCAACATCCTCATGGCCGATGACGGCATGCAGCCCCTGTTCGATAAGGCGATTGCCGCAGCCCGCAAGCGGGCGGAAGAGCTGGCCGGCTAGTTCAGGATTCTTTTCATGACCGAGACCATCAGTTACGCCGATTTCGAGCGCGTCGATATTCGCACCGGCACAATCATCGAGGCGTCGCCCTTTCCCGAAGCACGCAAGCCGGCGATCAAGATCGTCATCGATTTCGGTCCGGAGATCGGCATCAAGAAATCCTCGGCGCAGATCACCGCCCACTACACGCCGGAAAGCCTGATCGGCCGCCAGGTACTCGGCGTCGTCAATTTCCCGCCGCGGCAGATCGGCCCGTTCCGCTCGGAAGTCCTGACATTGGGCTTCGAGGACGAAGCCGGCGCGATCGTGCTTGCCGCCACCGACAAGCCGGTGCCGAATGGCAAGCGGCTCCTCTGAGGACTTTTGGTAAGGAACCTTGCGATGGACCTGAGTGCTGTTCGAGACTTCATCCGTGTCACGTGCCTGCGCGATGCGGCCATGGTCGCCACAGACTGGTCGGCCTCGCATGTCGTTTCATTGCTAGACCCGGAATTGGCCGAAGAGCACGTTCCGCGTATCTCCCCCGCACAGCACCATGTGGTGCGTCTGCGCGACCAGGAAAATGCATTGGCGACCAGCCATTTTCCGGATGCAGTCACGGCGTTCTTCGATACCGTCCTTCCGGCCATTGAACGGGAAGACAGCCGGATCCTCGTGCATTGTCATGCGGGTGTCAGCCGCTCGACTGCCTTTGCCTATGGCATCATCGCCCACCGCTTTGGCGCTGGCCGTGAGGATGAGGCTTTTGCAGCACTGCTGTCGATCGTCAACAAGCCCTGGCCGAACCGCCGCATCATCGAAATTTTCGACGCGCACTGGCAACGGGAAGGGCGGCTTCTCGCCCCGCTCGACGTCATGCGGTCAAAGCATCCGAAACGCATCGACGCCTGGCACCGGTTTAACGAACGGCGCGGCATGATCGGCACCTATTCACGTTGATCATACCGGAACCCGGACCACAGCCCTCAATCCACCCATTGGGCTATCCGCCAGCGTGACGTTGCCGCCATGACTTCTGGCGATGTCCAGGGCAATGGCAAGGCCGAGGCCTGTTCCTGAACTGTCGAGATTGCGGGCTTCGTCAAGCCGGAAGAACGGTTTGAACACGTCTTCGCGCGAGCGTTCTGGGATGCCGGGGCCGTCGTCGTCAACGGTGACGGTCAGCCATTTGCTGCTGTGCTTGGCATCGATATGGACGGTGTTGGCGTAGCGGTAAGCGTTCGATGCCAGATTGGCGACCAGCCGGGTGAAGGCATTCGGCCGGACGCGGATATTGTCGTCGCCTTCCACTGAGGTCGTGACCGTCTTGTCCTGCAGCTCACCCTCGAGCGTCAGCCGGTTCATCAGGTCGCTCAGCTTCAACTGCCCGACGTCTTCCTCCGCCTCGCCGCGGGCGAAGGCAAGGTAGCCTTCGAGCATGCTCTGCATATCCTCGACATCCTGGTTGAGATTATCGAGATCGGCACTGTCGCCGGCAAGCGCCAATTGCAGCTTGAAACGGGTCAGGATGGTTCGAAGGTCGTGGCTGACGCCGGTCAGCATCGCGGTGCGCTGTTCCATCTGGCGCTCGATGCGCTCGCGCATCTGGATGAAGGCAAGGCCGGCTTTACGGACTTCCTCGGCGCCGCGCGGGGAAAAATCGTCGATCTTTTGGCCCTTGCCAAAGCTCTCGGCTGCCTTGGCGAGTGCCAGGATCGGCCGGATCTGTCCGCGCAGGAACAGGATGGCGATGGTCAAAAGCACCAGCGAGGCGGCAACCATCCAGACGATGAAGATATGGGTGTTGGAGGCGTAGGCCTGACTGCGGCGGGCATAGACCCTCAGGATTCGCTGGTCGTCAAGCTTGATCCGCACTTCGACGAGATCGGAATTGCCGACGGTATCGATCCAGAACGGCTTGCGGATCTGGTCGGATATCTCTTCGCTGAGGATCTGGTCGAGGATTTCGAAAAAAGGTTTTGGGCGCGGCGCCGGCAGTTCGCCATCCGGTTCGATCGAGATGCGCAGGTTGAGCCGGTCACGGGCAATCTGGATGATATCCGAGTAATCACTGGCGGGCATTTCATCGATCAGGTCGATGACGGCGGCAATATCGCCGGTAACGGCCGCCGAGAGCCTTTGCGTGACCAGCTGCCAATGCCGTTCCATGAAGACGAAGGCGACCACCGACTGCAGTAGCACCATCGGAATGATGACGATCAAAAGCGAACGGGCGTAGAGCCCCATCGGCAACCGCCGCCTCAGCCAGCGGACACTGCGCTTCCAGGCCGTATCACCGGTTTGTCCGCGATAGCGCCGCAGGATGTCAAAGCTTGCCATGGATACCCAGCCGGATGGTCATCGCACTAGTCCACGCTCAGCCGGTAGCCGATGCCACGTACGGTCTGCAGCCAGACAGGATTGGACGGATCGTCCTCGATCTTGCGGCGCAGGCGGTTGATCTGCACGTCGATCGTCCGTTCGCCGACCTCAGCCTCGTCGCTGACCAGTTCATGGCGCGGGATAGTCTCGCCGGCGCGTTGTGAAAACAACATCATGATCTCCTGTTCGCGATCGGTTAGCCGGATATGGTCGGCGCCGCGGCGCAGTTCTTTGCGCACCACGGAAAAGGTGAAGGGGCCGAAGATGACCTGCTCCACCTTGGGGGCCTTTGCCGGCGTATTGCGCCTGAGGATGTTGTTGATGCGAAGCACCAGTTCGCGCGGGTCAAAGGGTTTGGGTAGATAGTCGTCGGCACCGGCCTCCAGGCCCTCGATACGGGCATTGGATTCGGCGAGCGCCGTCAGCATGATCACCGGCACGGTCTTGATCTTGCGCAGGCTCTGCGTCAACGAAATGCCGGTTTCACCGGGCATCATCACATCGACGATCAGAAGGTCGTAGTCGATGCCTTCGAGCTTGCGGCGTGCTTCGTCCGCGTCGGCAGCGGTGGTGACGCGAAAACCCTTTTCCATCAGATAACGGTTGAGAAGATCACGAATACGGCGGTCGTCATCCACGACCAGCAGATGGGCAGCATCATCGTCGATCCTGATGGTCTTTGTCATCTGTCGTTGGCCCTGTCATCTCGCATAGGCCGGCTGTCTTGCCGGGTGTCAATTATCGCCGGCATTTTTCATGCCGGCCAGGAAACGTTTGACCAGTTCGCGCGCGCCGGGACCGGTTTTTTCCATGGCCTCGGCGATGCGCCGTGATTGTGGCTCGGCCAAGGCCCTTGCGAGCGTCTTGCCTTCCTTCGTTGTATAGAGCATGCGCTGCCTGCGGTCCTCCGGTCCAGCAACTTGATGAATATACCCTGAATCGATGAGCTGTTTCAAAACACGCGCCAGGCTCTGCTTGGTGATCCGCAGCGTATCGAGCAGATTGGCGACCGTCATGCCCGGTTCGCGATCAACAAAGTGCAGCACGCGATGGTGCGCGCGCCCGAAACCGCGTTTTTCGAGAATCACATCCGGGTCGGACGTAAAATCCCGGTAGGCAAAGAAGAACAGCTCGATGATTTCAAAATCAACCGCGTCCGTGTTGTCTGCCCCAGCCGATGGCATCTCGTTTTCGGCTTTTTGGTTCGGCTGTCCCGCCACTCAGTCGTTTCCTTTCAATTGCAGAGCATTCTACGAAACATTTGAAAAAATATGTCAGCTATATTGACATATTTTTTCGTGGTTGGTAAGTCTCTAACTGCAGAAGGGCGAACACCCGACGCTCGTCTCATCCGTGAAGATAGGCCGCGCCGCTCCGATCGCCAATTCAAAATCACCATAGCGGATTTCCGTCGTTCACGTTTGCCGATAAATGGGAACCGGGAAGACAATCAACATAAAGAATGGTGCGTTGGCGCCAAGGGATGAGACAATGGCAGCAGTTCCTTTTGATCAGTTGGACGGTCAGATCTGGTTCAATGGTGAGTTCGTTGACTGGAAGGATGCCAAGGTTCACGTGCTGACCCACGGGCTTCATTATGCCAGTGCCGTGTTCGAAGGCGAGCGAGCCTATGGCGGCCGTGTTTTCAAGCTTAACGAGCATAATCAACGTCTGCACAAGTCGGCGGAAATCCTTGGCTTCACCATTCCTTATTCGGTCGGGGAACTGGATGCCGCGACGGTGGAACTGCTGAAGCGTCAGGGCTTTTCGGAGGCCTATGTCCGGCCGATCGCCTGGCGTGGTTCGGAATCGATGGGCGTTTCCGCCCAGAACAACCGCATCAACGTCGCGATCGCCATCTGGCAGTGGGGCAGCTATTTCAATCCGGCTGAAAAGCTGAAGGGTATCCGTCTCGATATCGCCGAGTACCGCCGCCCCGATCCGAAGACCGCCCCTTGCGCCTCCAAGGCCGCCGGCCTTTACATGATCTGCACCATTTCCAAGCACGCGGCGGAAGCCAAGGGCTATGCCGATGCGATGATGCTCGATTATCGCGGTCAGGTGGCCGAGGCGACCGGCGCCAATATCTTCTTCGTCAAAGACGGCGTAATCCATACGCCGGTGCCGGACTGCTTCCTCAACGGCATCACGCGCCAGACGGTGATCGGACTGGCCAAGCGCCGCGGCTACCAGGTGGTTGAACGGGCGATCATGCCGGAAGAGCTTGCCGGTTTCTCGGAGTGCTTCCTCACCGGTTCTGCTGCCGAAGTGACGCCGGTATCTGAGATTGGCCCCTACACGTTCAAGCCGGCGACGATTTCCGAGACGCTGATGAACGACTACATGAAGGAAGTCTATCCAGCCGCCGTTGCCGCCGAATAAGCCGCAGGCAAAATCAATGAAAAAAGGCGGCCGATGAGCCGCCTTTTTTTGATCGTTGAGTATGCTGGGTTCACGCGGCCATGCACGCGCCGTAAATCAAATGCTTCAGGCCTTGCTTCCGCCCATGACCATGCCGGCAAGCCCGGTCAGGACGCCGCCGCCGACAAGTCCGCCGATGGCCTGCGTAATCAGTCCCGTGGCTGCGGCTTCGCCACCCACCATCTGAACGAGAAACCCGCCACCAAGACCGCCGATGGCACCGACGATCGTGCGCACGACAATGCTAAGTGCCTGTTGCTTGAGAACCGCGCCCGTTGCGTTTCCACCCGCTGCGCCGGCAATCAATTGCGTAATTATTGCTTCCATTGCTCGCTGCTCCCGTGTCCGCCACTGGCGTCCGGCCCCCCGGACTCACCTGGCACGCCGTCGATCCGGCATGCTCAGGTTGAGGCGAAAAATGGTATGAGTCAATTTCGCAACTGCGAAATGAGATTTTGAGTCCGGATCTCCTTCTGGTGGAGAGGCCCCACGGCGGTTTTCGCGAGACTTCTCCCGGCTGAAAACGTCGCCGAGCTGGGGCTATCTTGCTCAAAAAAACGGCACGAAATCCTGCCTTTGCCCTTCTTGCCACTCGCGTTTTTTTTGGCCATGCACCAGCCGTCTGGCCGCCGGCGCCAGTGCGCCTTGGCATGTTCCCTTTGGAACTGCGAATATTTCGAAATTGTAAAATACTGAATTCGTTCCGCTTTACCGGAACCTTTAAGCAATTCCGGTGTTTAGACGCCAACTGAGAGGATGAATGATATGTCGCAGACAATCTCCGAGGATTCACACTCCACCGCGCGCCAGCTGCGTCCCGTTGTCGTCACCGTTGTCGCTGCAAAGCTTGCGGTTTTCGCTCTGTTGATGACAACGATCAACTTTCAGGCGCCTTTGCCGGTCGCCGTCGAACTGGCGGAAATGCGCTAAGGCGATTTGTCCTCCGCCTTCCAGATAGGGCGCCTTTCGCAGCTGCTCTGTGTTTCCCTGGCGTCTTTGCCGTTTTCATTGCGGTGCGTCCGTCCTATATGCTGTTCAACGAGTGAGACAGCGAGGCACGGCTACATGTTACAGGCGGGCGTTATCCCGGTTACCCATTTCCAGCAAAATTGCACGGTTCTGTTCGATACCGAAACCAAGGAAGGTGTCATCGTCGATCCGGGTGGTGACGTCGATCTCATCCTGCAGACCATCAAGGAAAATGGCATCACGCTGAAGGCGATCTGGCTGACCCATGGCCATATCGATCATGCCGGCGGTGCCAAGGAGCTGAAGGAAGCCCTCAGCCTCGATATTATCGGACCGCACAAGGATGACCGGCCGCTGCTTGAAAAGCTGGAGACCCAGGCTGAAAAATTCGGACTGGCCATGAAGGTCGAGAACGTCTTGCCGGACCGGTGGCTGGAGGATGGCGACACCGTCTCGTTCGGTGAGCACGTCTTCGAGGTTCTGCATTGCCCCGGCCATGCGCCCGGCCATGTCGTCTACTTCAACCGCGAGCAGGGGTTTGCGCATGTCGGGGACGTGCTGTTTCGCGGCTCCATCGGCCGCACCGATCTGCCCGGCGGCAATCACCAGCAACTGCTCGATTCGATCCGCGACAAGATCCTGCCGCTTGGTGATACCGTCGGCTTCATCTGTGGGCATGGCCCGGGCGGGCAGATCGGCGAAGAGCGCCGGACCAACCCTTATCTGCGCGGTCTGTAACGGCCAGCATCGGTCCTGTGCCAGGGGCAGGGACAATAAAAAAAGGCACGTGCCGGTCAGCACGTGCCTTTTCAGTGAAACGAGACTGTCGCCTCAGCCTGCCTGGCAGAAATAGTCCCGGCCATCATAACCGCGGAATGTGCCGGACTGGGAATCGAACGAGCGGTAACGTTGCGAGCAATACCGGTACCAGCCGGGTGTCCAAGGCTCCAGTCCACCGTAGTTCTGAACAACGACCGGGCGTGCGCGGCGATAGACCGGGCGCGGCTCATAATATTCGGGCTCCGGATCGATATAGACGCGTTCCTGGTAGCGCGGTTGGCTGGCAATCGCGCCGCCGATGATGACGCCGGTAGCAAGGCCAAGTGCGCCCAGCGCGACAGCGTCGCCATTGTTGTGGCGGCGATAGTCTCTGTCGTAGCCACCATGGCGATAGCCGCGACGGCCCCAGTCTTCGGCCTGGGCGGACGATACTGTCGGAATGACCGTCGCTGCGGTGGCGATGGCAAGAACGGCAGCTTTGATAACCTTGTTCATTGATTCGATCCTGTTTTCGGCCGGACAATTCAGTCCTTGATGATGAAAACAGATTAGTCTGGCGAAACTGAACGCAGGCTGAATGAAAAAACCCGGCAACGAGGCCGGGCTTCAACGTGAATCTGTTTGCAGAAACTCGGGCCGTTTAGCCAGAAACCTGCAGGTTGACCGCCTTAGGGCCTTTGCCGCGGCGATCCGGTTCCGTGTCGAAGCTGACCTTCTGATTTTCGGAGAGTCCGTTCAGGCCCGAGGCCTGGACTGCGGAGATGTGCACGAAGATATCGGCGCCACCATTGTCCGGCTTGATGAACCCAAAGCCCTTGTCGGTGTTGAAGAATTTAACAATGCCAGTCTCGGCCATACGTCAGGTCCTTTTTCCTCTGCCCGGATGCAGCGGGCAGCATTACGATATTTTGCCCCAAAGGGCGTGCGGCAGGCAGTTCTCGACTATGAGGAAAGGGTCCTGTAATTGCAGCCAGCCATCGAAGAATTCCGTCTCTTTGCCTGACTGCCCGGGACATTGTGCGTGTCCGGCGCGCGTTAATATAAAGGTCTTCCCGTGTTCGCAAATTGCCCGAACACAGTAAGATTGCTGTGTTTATTTTAAATTGGCAAGCAAAAGTTTTTTGAAACAAGTGTGCCGTTTTGGTTTGTTTAAAAAGCAATCAACTGCCAAAAAATGCGGTTCTTCGGCCGATATATTGCAAACTATTGAAAATATTATCATTTGGCCGCGAATACGCATTTTTTAAGCCGTTTGAGGCTGAGTGTGCCTGAGAAGATTAAGGCAACACGACCCGTTTCCCCGGGTATCTTAAATATTAACCGTTTGATAAAACTGGTACTTGCGGGTGTTCTAATGCAACGCAGTCAACACTCGGAAAGCTACGCCTTATGACCGGCGAGGCATCAGGCGCCGGCTGCGATGCGTTTTGGCTTTGTCAGTTCGGGCACGATCTCGGCGATCAGCATGGCGGCAAAGATCGTTGCGCAACCAATGTAGCCAACGGTGGTGATGGATTCACCGAGCAGCAGAACGCCGAGCAGCGCGGCAAACAATGCTTCGCTCGACAAGAAGATCGCCGCCTGCGGCGCTGTCGTATAGCGCTGCCCGACCACCTGGCAAATGAAGCCGATGCCACTGGAAAAGAAACCGGCATAGAGGATTTCGGGCAGGGCGTTTGTAATGGCCGTCATATCGAGTGGTTCGAACAACGCTCCGGCTAAACAGCCCAGAACCGCACAGACGGCAAACTGTACCACGCACAGCAGCATCGGCCGGCCGGTACTGCCAACGAAAATGCCGACCAGCATCACCTGCAGTGCCCAGAAGGCAGCGCAGATGATGGTCAGGAAATCGCCGTTGTTCAGGCCGGCAAGCGTGCCGCCGCTGAGAAGGAAAATGCCGAGCAGCGCCATGCCGGCTGCCGGCCAGATGACCCAATGCGGCTTGCGGCGCAGGAACACCACGGTCAGGATCGGTACGAACACGACGTAGAGCCCGGTCAGGAAGCCGGAATTGGTGACGCTGGTCGTCAGGAGACCAAGCTGCTGGGTCATCGCACCGGCAAACAATGCCAGCCCGATCCACAGGAAGTTGCGGATGTTGGATTTCGGTGTTGGTTTCTCTGCCTTGCGATGCTCCCACAAAGCCAGCGGTGCTGCTACCGCGGTTGCAATGGCAAATCGAAGGCCGATGAACCACATCGGGCCGATCGATTCCATCGCTGTGGATTGAGCAACGAAACCGGCCCCCCAGATGGCGCCGGACATGAGCAGGAAGAGATTGGCCTGAAAGCGCGTCACGATGCTGGTCCTGATGTATCGGCACGAAGGCCTCATATCGGAACGATTTCAGGGCAGCAGTGCGTTGGATCCTATTTGCATCTGAGCTAACATCTGCACGGATTTTCGGCAAGCGGTCGTCTGGCGCAAATTGTCGGGCTATCAGCTCCTGTTGCCAGGTGCGGAAACCCGCAGAAGCGCGCCGCCGTCTCCGTCCGTCAACATCAGGATCGCCCCGTCGGGCGCAACCTTGACGTCGCGAATGCGTCCGAATTCGCCCTCGAACAGCTGCTCTTCGGCAACAATCGCGCCGTCTTTATCCCGTTCCAGCCGCGTCAGCAGTTCGGATTTCAGCGCTGATACCAACAGGTTTCCGTTCCACTGGGGAAACATGGCGCCGCGATAGACGTCGATGGCGCCGGGCGCGATGGATGGATCCCAGTAGTGAAGCGGTTGTTCGTAGCCATCGGCGGCCTGCCCGGTACCGATCTTCGCGCCGGAGTAATCCTTGCCGTAGGTGATGACCGGCCAGCCATAGTTCTTGCTCGGCTGCGGCGCGTTGATTTCGTCGCCGCCGCGCGCGCCGTGTTCGACCGTCAGCAATTGGCCACTGTCCGGGTCGATGACAATGCCCTGCGGATTGCGGTGGCCTTTTGACCAGACTTCGGCAAGTCCGGCCTTGCCGTCCTTGTAGGGATTGTTCTCCGGAATGCTGCCATCCGGATTGATATGCAAAATGGCGCCGGCATGGTCGCGCATGTCCTGTGCCCGAGCCCGTTCGCCCCGATCGCCGATGCCGAAGAACAGACTGCCATCGGCGGCCACCGCGATCCGCGACCCGAAATGCTGGCCCTTGCCGGTGAACCTATTCATCCGGAAAAGTTCCTGCACCTGTGTCAGGCTTTTGCCATCCTTGGAGAGGGTCGCGCGAACGACGGCCGTGCCATAGCGGCTGCGCTCTGCGACCGCCATGGAAAGAAACAGCGTGCGATTGGTCTTGAATTTGGGATCGAGCGCGACGTCGAGAAGCCCACCTTGTCCCTGCGGCGCCACGTCCGGAACGCCGGTGACTGGCTCGGACGCCTTTCCGTCACGGATGATGCGAAGGGTGCCGCCAAGCTCTGAGACAATGTAAGCGCCATCCGGAAGCACTTCGACTGACCATGGATTGTCGAGGCCGGATGCGATCGTATCGACCTGGACGGCCGCCTTTCCGGTCGTAAACTGCTTGGGAGTGTCGGCGAGGGCAGGGACGGCGGCAAAAGCCGACGCCAGTCCGGCGAATTTCAACAGGCTTGCGAATGGCGTCGTCATCTCATTCTCCCACGGATACCCGTTGAAGCTGGGTCTTGAGACACGCGGATCAAGGTCCCGAGCGAGGTTTTGCGATCAAAAGGATTTGACCGGGAGTTTACCTGATTCACCTTGCGCGGCGAGCGTTGATGGGTCTGCATCCGCGACAAGTTCGGCATTCATGATGTAACGCAGCGGGCCTTGCTCGGCGGCATCGAACGGCCAGCAGGTGGCGAGTACCAGATTGCGGCCGGGCGCATTGGCGTTGATGCCGCTTTGGTCCCAGCGAGCGATGCGGCTGCTGCCGGCGCGAAAGGTGAGGTTGGTGCCGTCGTTGCGGGTGACGACCAGGAGATCGCCCGGCTTGACGTCCTTGAGCCAGCGGAAATGCGTGTCGCGATGCGCGGCGATGACCGACGTGCCGGGTTCCCCCGGCGCAGGCGTATTGGCCAGGCGGGCCGGGCCAAAGGCCAGGGCCTCGCCGCTGGCGCCGGAAAGCACGACCGCCGTCTTACCAATCCGGGGTGCGGTGATTTCCGCCTCGGTGGAAAAGTCGGCCCAGGGCCAGGGTTTGACATTGGTTTCACCCTGCAGTTGCGCCTCAAAGCTGCGCTTCAAAAGAACCTGCGAAACCTCCGCCTTGGCCTTCATGTAAAAGCCTTTGCCGACCAGCATCAGGCCGGCGAGCGCGATCAGCAGGATTCCGGCCAGCACAATCGTTTCCAGCGCGGTGAGGCGCGCCAGAAAACCGGCGCGTCCTTCCTTGTCCTGATTTTCCTGGTTGCCGGGCTTATCAGACACGGTCGCTTGCCTCCAAAGCCAGGCCACGCAGTTGCCAGCGCCACAGGCTGAACGTTGTCGCCGCCATCAGGGCAAAGGCGAGCAGCAGCAGGCCGATCAGGATATGCCGGTCGGCAAGCGTTGCCGTCTGCGGCAGGTCCACCTGCTTGCCGGCGTCGGCGATTACGCTGGCGGCGCGCGCCGTCGGTGCTGCGGCCATCCGGTCGGCGACCATCATGGCCTGCTGTTCGCTCCGTTCAAGCGATGCCTTGCGCTCGCCTTCCGGCATGGCCTGCTGTGGCTTCTCGCCGAACACCTTCTCGAAATCCCAGCCCTCGGGCAGGTTGAGCGGCAAGTCGGTGCTGACGACCGGCTCACCGGTCGGACGGGACGGCGTCACATCGACGGCGACAAGGCTGGTGACGCGCGAGACAAGGTGGTTGGCAAGCGCTACCGTCTCAATCTGCTTGTCAAGCGCCGCCTGATCGTTGACCGCATAGGCATTGGCTTCGAGATCGTCGATCTTGCGGCGGGCCCAGAGCTTGGCTATGCCCTGGCCTTCGGAGGCCTTGGCAACATCCATTTCGATCCGCCACGGCTGGTTGCCGGTCTTGCCGGTGATTTGCAGCTTGCCTGCGGGCGTTGCGCCGTCAAGCTGCGCTGTCAGCACCACCGGCTCGCCGCGGTAAAGGTCGGGCATCGGGTTCGGGGTGATATCCCGGGCATTGGCCCCGTCGAAGTCAGCGGCGATGTCGGTCATCACAGGGTTTTCGAGCTTGGCAAACAATTCACCCATGCGCGCAGCAACCTGATCTTCCGAGCCGATCAGCGTGAAGGTGCCACGGCCGATTTCGGCGGCCTTGGTCATGAAATGCGTGTTGGGTGCCGAGCCGATGCCGACGGTGAAGACGCGAGCCTCGCCACGGTTCTTCGAAATCTCCTCGAACAGCTGTGCCTCGTTGCCGATCGCGCCATCGGTGAGGAACACCACCTGCCGCAGCGCTCCGGGTTCGACCGGACCCTGGGTGCGAAGGGCTGCTTCGAGCGCCGGCAGCATTTCCGTGCCGCCATCGGCGGTCAGGCCGCGAACGAAGGCGATGGCATCCTCACGTTTGTCCGGTGTTGCCTGGACGAGCGTGGGGAAATGCACCTCCATCGTGTCGTCGAAACGCACCACGTTGAACTTGTCTTC
Source organism: Rhizobium sp. Root1334 (assembly GCF_001426665.1). Lineage (GTDB taxonomy): Bacteria > Pseudomonadota > Alphaproteobacteria > Rhizobiales > Rhizobiaceae > Pararhizobium. The sequence goes on from NZ_LMEY01000023.1 coordinate 220,114, forward strand.
GGCCTTGAGCTTGGAAATTGCCAGCGCCAAACTATCGCGTGCCTGCTCGATCGATGGTCCGGCCATCGAGCCGGAGTTGTCGATGACGAAGATGACCTCGCGCTTTGCCGGTGTTTCCGTTACAGCGGACCCGGCGGGAGGCGTGACGAAGCCCAACAGATAGGTCTTGCCACCCTGGGTTTCGCGGAACAGGCCCGCATTTGGTGTCTTGCCGGCGATGGCGTTCCAGCTTAGCGCGAAATCCTTGTCGGCCGGCACGCTGCCGCCCTTCAGAGAAATCGTGCGCGCCATGTCATCGACCGTCTGCATGTCGGTCTGATGGAACGGCGAGGTGACTGTGCCAAGCGGGAAACCGGCATTGAGATTGACGGTCAGCGTCACCGGATTGATCCTGGCGTTCTCAGCCGGGTCGAGTACGGGGGCGGCGATCTTGTCGCGGTCCGGTACCGGATCGTTGACCGCATAGCCGGACTTCGGATCGAGATCGACTGTCTGGATGATTGGGTCGGGATTGTAGCGCGGTGCGACGACCATCGGGAAACGCAACGAGAACTCGCCACCCGACTGATGAACGCTGCTCTGGTATTCGATCTGCACGACGATGGTTTCACCCGGTCCGATATTGGCAACCTGGTTGGTAAAGATGTTAGGGCGCTGCTGTTCGAGAAGTGCCGTCTTCTTGCCCTCGGCCTTGGCTTCCTCATAGACCTTGCGGGCCTCTTCGCGGGCCTTGATCTCACCCTCGATGAAGCGGTCGCCGATCTGCATTTTCAGCGTATCGACCGCAGAATTTTCCGGCAGCGGGAAGACATAGGTACCTTCGACCCAACCCTTGCTCGGGTTCTGGAAGCGCTGGGTGACGCGGGTGCGAATGATCGGACCGTTGACGTCGATCACCACGTCGGTCGCCAGACGCGGCGCCTCGACGAAGGACCCCGGTTCCTTGGAGGGAAAGAGCAAGGCACCGGTCCCCATGTCGTTGGGGCGCACATAACCGGCAAGACGCTGCGGCTTGCCGTCATTGGTCTCGGCCACGGCGTGCGAAAAGACACCCATCACGAACAAAAGGACGAGTGTCAGGGCAGCAAGGGCTGCGACGATCGCATATTCGATGTGCCGCGCGGTCATGCGGCTTGGTCGCTTTGCTGAGTTTTCGGTGTCCAGAAGCATTGCAGGCCCCCTCGGCGCAAATGGATTCGTGTGCCTTCAGAAAAGGCTCCGAAATCGGCTGCACAAGGACGGAATTGCGGCAGGCCGAGGCATTTGTTGTGACCAAATCAAGGCGTTGCGGAAAGTGGCAAAAGTTTTTGTTTTTAATGAATAAATCTCGGTGAAGAAACGTTATTGCGCTCCGTCCGGATACGGCAGCCCGGGGCGACGTTTCTCATTGGCAGGGCTCAAAAAAGCAGAGTCGTTTCAATCGTCTGCGCAGCTCAGCCGACAAAGTGATTCATCCAAACCTGTGATGTCACTGAAGAAACATTGTCATGGTTACGCATTTTGCCGGTTTTATCGGTTCTTTGCGCTTGAAACCGGGGCGGTCTTTCGACATACACCTAACCGCTATGGAGCCCGGCGATGCCCGCTCTTGGCCGCATGCTGTTTCAACCTGATCAGGACAAACATATCATGGCCTTTCTTGCCGACGCCCTTTCCCGTGTAAAGCCATCCGCCACCATCGCCGTTTCCCAGAAAGCCCGGGAACTGAAAGCCAAGGGCCGCGATGTGATCGGGCTTGGTGCCGGAGAGCCGGATTTCGATACGCCGGATAACATCAAGAAGGCCGCCATCGACGCGATCAACCGCGGCGAGACGAAGTACACGCCGGTCTCGGGCATCCCGGAACTGCGCGAAGCGATTTCGAAGAAGTTCAAGCGCGAAAACAATCTTGAGTACACGGCTGCCCAAACAATCGTCGGCACCGGTGGAAAGCAGATTCTTTTCAACGCGTTCATGGCGACGATGAACCCGGGTGATGAAGTCGTTATTCCGGCACCTTACTGGGTTTCCTATCCGGAGATGGTGTCGATCTGCGGCGGCACGCCGGTATTCGTCGAAGCGACCCAGGCCAACAATTTCAAGCTGACAGCCGAAGACCTCGACAAGGCGATCACACCGAAGACCAAGTGGTTCATCTTCAACTCGCCGTCGAACCCGTCGGGCGCTGCCTATACGCATGCCGAACTGAAGGCCCTCACCGATGTGCTCCTGAAGCACCCGCATGTCTGGGTGCTCACCGACGACATGTACGAACACCTGACCTATGGCGACTTCAAGTTTGCCACGCCGGTTGAAGTCGAGCCAAAGCTCTATGACCGCACGCTGACCATGAACGGCGTCTCCAAGGCCTATGCCATGACCGGCTGGCGCATCGGCTACGCAGCCGGCCCGCTGTCGCTGATCAAGGCGATGGACATGATCCAGGGCCAGCAGACCTCGGGTGCCTGCTCGATCGCCCAGTGGGCGGCTGTCGAGGCGCTGAACGGCACGCAGGATTTCATTCCTGAAAACAAGAAGATCTTCGAAGGCCGCCGCGACCTCGTCGTCTCGATGCTCAACCAGGCCAAGGGCATCGAATGCCCGTCGCCGGAGGGGGCGTTCTACGTCTATCCGTCCTGCAAGGGCCTGATCGGCAAGACGTCGCCAAACGGTAAGCTGATCGAAAGCGACGAGGACTTCGTTTCCGAATTGCTGGAATCCGAAGGCGTCGCCGTCGTTCACGGTTCGGCCTTCGGCCTCGGCCCGAACTTCCGCATCTCCTATGCGACTTCGGAAGAGCAGCTCGAAGAAGCCTGCAAGCGCATCCAGCGCTTCTGCGGCGCCTGCAAGTAAGGCATCGTCACTGAACGACAATGGGCCCGCCGGAAACGGCGGGTTTTTTTGTTGGAGCTTGGCTACCTCGCCATTTCTCTCTGTCGCGAAATCTGACAGTCGCCGGGGTAAATCTTTACCCTTGAATGTGCGCTTGGCTTCCGCTCCAACCCAATTCCCGATACACAACAGCGTACCGAGGAGCCCCGTCATGACTATTGCGCCGCATCACAGGATCTATACCTGTTTCTTCCTGTTTGCCGTGTCGCTTGGCGCGTTGCTGGCCCGCATGCCGGACCTGCAGGTGGCGCTGGGGGTGAATAAATCCGAGCTCGGGCTGACGCTGATCGGCATGGCAGTCGGGGCGCTGATTTCGCTGACATTCTCTTCGCCGCTGATTGCGCATCTGGGCGCGCGCACCACGGCCTTCATCACCGTTCTCGGGACGGCCACCGCGTTTGCGATTGTTCCCTGGGTTGGCGCGCCGGTGCTGGTGTTCGGCGTGCTGTTTACCGCCGGGTTGCTGGCCGGTGCGCTGGAAATCAACCTCAATGTCGAGATCGACCGGCTGGAGGCGCGGCTTGGCCGAGGCATCATGAACAGGGCGCACGGGTTCTGGAGCTTCGGTTTTTTCGTCACCGCGCTGATCGCTTCGGGCGTCCGCCAGGCGGAAATCTCGATGCAGCTGCATTTGGGGATAACGCTTGTCGTCGTCGTCGTTGCCGGTGCATTTGCCATTTCGGGTATCCGCAACGCGCCGGCGCGGGCGGTTTCGCACGAGGCCAAGGCGCCGTTGTTCGCCGTGCCGACGCTTGGCCTGCTGCCGCTCTGCATCATTGGCGTTGCGGCCTTCTTGGTCGAAGGCGCGGGGATCGACTGGTCGGCGATCTACATGCGCGACGTCTTTGCCGTCGAGCCGTTCATCGGCGGTCTGGGGCTGACTCTGTTCACCTTCTTCATGGCGATGGCCCGGCTGTTCATCGATCCGGTCGTCGACCGGTTTGGCGCCCGCAACGTCGCCTCGGTCCTGCTTGTGCTGTCGGCCATCGGCCTCACCGCCGTCTGGCTGGCGCCGCATGCCTATGTCGCGCTGTTCGGCTTCGCGCTGATGGGTGGCGGATGCAGTGCGGTCTATCCGCTGGCAGTGTCTGCGGCTGCGCAGCGCACTGACAGGCCGGCGCAGGTGAATGTCGCGGCCCTCGGGCAGGTGACGTTCATCGTCTTCTTCCTCGCACCACCGCTGCTCGGCTTTGTTGCCGAACATGCGGGCATCCGCACATCCTATCTCGTCTGCCTGCCGCTGATCATCTACGCGCTGTTTTCGGTCAAGGCGCTGGCGCCGCGCCGGAGTGTGGCGGATGCGGCTACTGCTGCGGTCTAACGGCCGGCTTTTTTCCCTAGATAGGCCAAAATCCCTCGACCAGCGCATCGAAGGTGACGCGGTAACGCGGGCCTTTGGAGAGCACAGGGTGACTGTTCAGTTCTTGAAGACAATGCAGGCGCCGCCGGTCTTGCGGATATCGGCGCAGACTGCATCGGCTTCCGCCCGCGTCTGGCGGCCGATGCGGGCCGTGTAGCGCAGCCGGTTTCCGAAGGCCCGGTTGCGCTCGCGCTGGATCAGCGGTTTCTCCGTATTAAGCGGCGAGGGCATGCGGCTGACGGTGGCCAGAAACAGCCGTTCCGCAACCGATTTCTGAAAATGTGCTGAAAGCTGCGCCCCCCAGGGTGTCCAGGTGCCTTCCTCTTCAAACTCAACCTCCTTCAGCCGCCGCTTGTCAGCAAGGGCGGTGCAGGCATCGTAGAAGGATTTGTCCTTGTCGAGCCGCAGATCGAGCGTCTGAGGCGGATTGTCCTTCCATTCCTCGACCGGATGGGCGGTGATGGCCAGCACATAGGCGCGCGTTTCGGACGGCAGATTACCGGTTTCCAGAAAGTTGCTAAGCCCGCCTTCACCGGCATTATAGGCGGCAGCGGCAAGGCCGAGATTGCCGAAGCGATTACGCAGCAGATCGAGATATTCGGCCGATTTTCCCAAGGCTTCCAGCGCGTCGAAGCTATTGGTGAGCCCGCGCAGTTTCGCGGTCGAAGGGATGAACTGCGCGATGCCCTCGGCACCCTTCGGGCTGACGGCATCCGGCCGAAACAGGCTTTCCTTCCAGATCAGTCGCGCGAAGAAGTCGGGTGGGAGCGCATTGGTTTCAGCGAAATGGCCAAGCGCCGTGCAGATGTCACGGCTATAGCTTTTGGCGCGCACGCAAAGCGTCGCCGTGCCGGTATTGGCGGAGTAGACGCACGGTGGTGCACGCCATTCCGGCTGCGCCAGGGCAATCGGGCTGTGCAAAAACGTCCCGCTAAGCACCGCGGCCGTAGACAGCGCTGCAAGCCATATCCGCTCCTGCCAACGTCTTTTGTATCTCATCCGCCAGGGGACCGTCCGCTTCGACGGCCCTTGATAGCATCGATCGGCGAAACCGGAAAATGCTTATGGTTTTTCCGGCAGGGTCAGCTGCATGAAGGTCAGGTCCAGCCAGCGGCCGAACTTGGTGCCGACTTCCTTCATCTGGCCGGTGATCTCGAAGCCGAGCTTTTCGTGCAGGCGGATCGAGGCGGCATTGTTGGCTTCGATGCCAGCGACCATCACATGCTTGCCGCAGTCCGCCGCCCGCTCGATCAGGGCAAGCATCAACAGCTTGCCGATGCCGCCGCCGCGCTGGTTCTTCTCGACATAGACGGAGTGCTCAACCGTATGGCGGTAACCGTCGAAAGCGCGCCAGTCGCCAAACGAGGCATAGCCGGCAATGGTGCCGTCATCCGTAACCGCGACAAGAACCGGATAGCCGAGGCGTTTTCGATCGGCCAACCATGTGGCGCGATTGACAAGATCGACCTGTGTATCGTTCCAGATCGCCGTCGTGTTGAGCACGGCATCATTGTAGATGTCGCGGATGGCAGGCAGGTCGGTTTCTTCGGCGTCGCGCAGGTGCATCAGTGGTCTCCAGCAGTTTGGCGAAGCTCTAAGCCGCGATAGAGGCGTTGTACAGCCGGTAAATCCTGCCCTTGCGCAAACTGCTTATGGATTACCGGCAAGCTCCGCCGCTGCAATTTCGGCAACGCGAAGCGCCGGTGCCGGATCGCCGCCATCTTCAAGAAACCACGCTGCGGAAAGTCCGGCATAGGCGACGATCCAGCGCAGCAACCGCTCCGGCGCAAGGCCCGATTCTTGTGCCACGATGGGAAGCTGGCGTCGCAGTCTTGCCGGCTCCTGTGTCGATGGCAGGTCGGGATTGCAGAACAGGTTGGCATAGTCATAGCCACGCTCGCCAAGCAAACCTTTCGGGTCGATGGCCAGAAAACCGCGGGCTTCGAAATCGAGAATATTGCTGTGATGGATATCGCCATGCAGCGCGCCGATCTCCCGGGGTTCGGCAAGCAACGCTTTTGCCACGGTGGCAGAGGTGCTGAACTTGCCGCCATGCGCCAGCGAGGCCAGTTCCAAGGCGCGGAACCAGATATTGAGAGGAACAAGCTCGGGATAGGGTTTTGCGGATGGCCTGTGCAGGGTTGCGACGGTTTCGCAGATGATCCGGCTCGCAGCCTCGTCTTCGCCCGTCATGGCCATGGACAGCAGAGAACGCTTGCCTTCAGCTCTCTCGAGCAAGATGGCGTCATCCTCACTGGCATAGACCTTGGCTGCACCTTGGCCGTTCCACCATTGCAGCAACAGGCCGCCGCGTTTCTCTTCGGCAATGGTCGCCACCTTCAGCATTGCAGGCAGACCTTGCCAGCGGACGGGCAGGAGGAGGCTGGACGGCGTGACGACTGGCACGCCATCAGGCTGCAAGGCCCATGCCTTGATGAAATGGTCGAACATTGCAGGCACCTTCACTCCGTGATTTCCCCAATGAGAGAAACGGTGGTTCGCGTCCTCTTCTCCCCTATGGGGAGAAGGTGGCCCGTAGGGCCGGATGAGGGGGCGGCTGGCTCCGAAATCACGGCCGTACCCCCTCATCGCCTTATCTCACTCGGCACTCTCGTGCCGACCCTCCCCCTCAAGGGGAGGGTGGATAGTCAAGCAACCTGCTGTTCAAGCACCGGATAATCCGTATAGCCCTTGGCGCCGCCGCCGTAGAAAGTCGCCTGATCCGGCATATTGAGCGGTGCATCGTCTTTGAGGCGTTCAACCAGATCCGGGTTGGAGATAAACGGCTTGCCGAAGGCGACGAGGTCGGTCTTGCCGTCCTTGACCGACTGGATGGCGAGGTCGCGGTCGTAACCGTTATTGGTCATCCAGGCGGCCTTGCCGCCGGCCTTTTCATAGGCCTGGCGCAGCGCCGCATAGTCGAACGGCTTGTCGCCCTGCTGGAAGTCGCGTGGGCCACCAGTCGCACCCTCGATGATGTGGATGTAGGACAGCTTGTACCTGGCCAGTCCTTCGACGACATAGGTGAACAGCGCCTGCGCATTCGGATCGGAGGAATCATTGGCAGGCGTCACGGGCGAAATGCGGATGCCGGTGCGGCCTTCGCCAATTTCCTTGGTGATCGCATCGACAACCTCGAACAGGAAGCGGGCGCGATTTTCGATCGGGCCGCCGTACTCGTCGGTGCGGACATTGGAACCCGAGCGGAGGAACTGGTCGATCAGGTAGCCGTTGGCGGCATGGATTTCGACACCATCGAACCCGGCATCAACAGCAGCTCGGGCGGCCTTGCGGTAGTCTTCGATGATGCCCGGGATCTCGGAGAGTTCCAGCGCGCGCGGTTCGGACGTTTCCGCAAAGGTGCCGGTTCCGTCAGCGTTGATCAGATAGGTCTTCGACTTTGCCTGGATGGCCGAGGCCGATACCGGCTTGCCGCCATCCGGCTGCAGCGTCGTGTGCGAGATACGGCCGACATGCCACATCTGCACGACGATCTTGCCACCTGCCTTGTGCACCGCGTTGGTCACTTGTCTCCAGCCGTCGAGCGCTTCCTTGGTGTAGAGGCCGGGAACGTCGGCATAGCCCTGGCCCTGATGGGTGATCGCAGTCGCCTCGGTGATCAGCAGGCCGGCGGAGGCACGCTGTTCGTAATAGGTGACGTTGAGCGTGTTCGGCACGGCGCCCGGCGAGCGGTTGCGCGTCAGGGGAGCCATCACGATGCGGTTGGCAAGCTCGATATCGCCGATCCTGATCGGGTCGAAGAGGGAAGTCATGGGAAGTCCTTTTCGTTTGCTGCGGGGTGTTTATCTTGGGAGGATAAAATGTTGGGCAACGTTGGCGGTCAGAGCGTGTTGCCGATGTCCTTCAGGAACGCTGCGATTGTGTCTTCGTTCCGCTTGTAGAAAACCCATTGGCCAACACGTTTGGTGCTGACGAGATCGGCGCGCTGCAGGATCGACAGATGGCCGGACACGGTCGATTGCGACAGGCCGCAGCGCTCGAACTGGCTGGCACAGATACCCATATCCAGCGGATGATGCTGGCTGGAAAAATGCGCTTCCGGTTCTTTCATCCAGCCGAGCATTTCGATGCGCTTGGGATGCGCCAGGGCTTTGAGAATTTCGTCCTTGTCCATCAGTCTACTCTGTATCGCTAAATTCCGATATAGCGATACGTAAATCGGTATTTTCCGATATTCAAGTCACGTCTTCGTGAAAAATGCCTGGAGGGGAAATCCGGGCAAAAAAAGAGGGCCGCTGACGAACAGGGCCCTTTTAGATGTGAAGGTTATAGAACCTCCAGAGGGGAACAGCTGCTGCGGTGGTACTGGGAGGAAAAGACCACCATGTGCATCAGCTGAACTGGATATGGGAAAGGTGCCTAAAAACTTCAATGCCGCTCGGCAAGAAATATTGCAACCTTAGGGATGTCTTTGAAATCTGGGCAAAAAAAGAGGGCCACAAGAAAAACTTGGGCCCTTTATAGTTATGAAGGTAATTAAACCTCCAGAGGGGAACAGCTGCTGCGGTGGCACTGGGAGGAAAAAAGCCACCAAGATGCATCAGCTGCAGTCGGTATGATGGTTTTTTGGGCTGTTCGCAATGATTTAATCTGCATGACAGCCATGTGCCGGACGCACCCCTGCGTAATTTTCAGGCGGTTTCTATTCCTTGCATCCCTTATAAAGCAGAGGATTTGGCAAAAAATAAGTTAAAACAACAGTTTGTCTAGGAGAAAGGTAGAGAGTGTTTTTTGTGCAGGTGCGAAGGCTGCATCAGAAGGCCCAGTTACGTGCCTTCGCAACGATGAAATCACGGAAGACTTTCAGCTTGGCGGCGTTCTTCATCTCGTCCGGATAGCAGAAATAGGTATCGAAGGACGGAATCTCGGCACCGATCGGAAGTTGAATCAAGCCGGGATCGCGGCCGACGATGTAGTCGGGCATCATGGCGATACCGATGCCGAGCAGGCAGGCGCGCTTGATCGAGGTCTGGCTGTTGATCTGCAGATGCGAGGGGCGGGGATTGTCCGAATCCCGGCCGGCGATCTCCAGCCAGTTGACGTCGAGCAGGTAGTTGGGCGCCGGCTCGCCGAAGGTGATGATGCGGTGGTTGTCGAGATCCTCGATCGACTGCGGCTCGCCATACTTGTTGATGTAGGAGGGGGCTGCGTAGACGTGCATGTGCACGGTGAACAGTTTGCGCTGGATGAGGTCGGACTGCTGTGGCTGGCGCAACCGGATGGCGCAATCGGCATGGCGCATGTTCACATCCAGTTCCTCGTTGTCGAGGATCAGCTGAACCTGCATGTCGGGATAAAGCGCCAGGAATTCCTGCACCTTGTCGGTCAGCCAGCCTTGGCCGAGACCCACCGTCGTGGTGATACGCAGCTTGCCGGATGGCTTGTCGGTGTTCTCGGTCAGCTGGACCTTGACGCTTTCCAGCTTCATCAGCACTTCGTGTGCCGTGCGATAGAGGATTTCACCCTGTTCGGTGAGGATCAGGCCGCGGGCATGGCGATGAAACAGCTTGATGCCGACATCCTGCTCCAGTGAACTGACCTGGCGGCTGATGGCCGATTGGGACAGATGAAGCTTGTCGGCTGCATGGGTGAACGATCCCGCTTCCGCCGCCGCATGGAAAATACGCAGTTTGTCCCAGTCTAGCGGCATGCCGTCCCCCAATAAATGCTCGTGGCGGAAAACGGCCTCGTGTTTTCCGCCATAAGGCTAATTGTCTGTTCCCACTCAGGAACGGTCTTCGACCGATCCCATTCTTCGCGGCTTCTATTCGGCCGCAATTGCGACAGGCATATGGCCCGCCAGATATTTTTCCGCTTCAAGAGCCGCCATGCAACCCATTCCGGCGGCGGTAATGGCCTGGCGATAGATATCGTCGGTCACATCGCCTGCGGCATAAACGCCCGGCACATCCGTGGCCGTCGAATCCGGCGCCGTCCAGAGATAGCCGTTCGGCTTCAGGCGTAGCTTGTCCTTGAAGAGTTCGACCGCAGGCGCATGGCCGATGGCCACGAACACGCCGTCGATCGGCATGTCGCTGACTGCGCCCGTCTTGGTGTTGCGCAGCTTGACGCCGCTGACCGAGGCCGGCATTGGGGGCTTGGCCGCCGCACCGGTATATTCGGTGACTTCATGATCCCAAACGACCTTGACGTTTTCCTTGGCAAACAGCCGCTCCTGCAGGATTTTCTCGGCGCGGAAGTGATCGCGGCGGTGAACGACCGTCACGGTCTTGGCAAGGTTCGACAGGTACAGCGCTTCCTCGACGGCAGAGTTGCCGCCGCCGACAACAATCACGTCCTTGTTGCGATAGAAGAAGCCGTCGCAGGTGGCGCAGGCCGAGACGCCGAACCCCTGGAAGGCTGGTTCGCTCTCGATGCCCAGCCACTTCGCCTTGGCGCCGGTGGCGATGATCACCACGTCGGCCGTCCAATCGGTGCCGCTGTCGGTTTTCAGCTTGAACGGGCGCACCGACATATCGACATCGGTGACGAGGTCGTTGACGATCTCGGCGCCGACATGCTGCGCCTGCTTGAGCATCTGCTCCATCATCCACGGTCCCTGGACCGGATCGGCATAGCCCGGATAGTTCTCGACATCCGTGGTAATCATCAGCTGCCCGCCCTGTTCCATGCCGGCGATCAAAACCGGGTTGAGCAGCGCGCGTGCCGAATAGATGGCGGCGGTATAGCCGGCCGGGCCTGAGCCGATGATGAGAACTTTGGTGTGTCGGGCAGTCATGGTCCGGGTCCTTCGATCGCTATGACGGTATAATGCCGCCCAGCTTCGTCCTGGGTTGAGAAAATCCTCTCTAGTCTAGGGATTCCCCCAGCCCTGTTTCAAGGGCGAGGCTGCTGATACACACAGATGTGTTGCTCCATTGCCCCGGTTTTACGAGGTTTTTGTGCATGACACACAAACTCTCTCTCGTTTTTCCATCCTAATACGTGTTACCGACGAGCCTTGTGACAAGTGGCCGATCGGGATCGAACTGGCAGTGAAAATACGGCAATCCTCATATCCGTTCAAAAACCCGGACGATTTCGATTATAGCCGTACGCTGTTTCACCGGCTCCGGACCTGGCTCGATAGTCGCCGCGTCTCCGCCCGGCTTAAAAGCAGAGCCGAAACGGTACCGCTCGCGCTTTTGTCGCCTGTCACCTTCTGGCCGCTGGCGGATAGCGACGTGCCTTTGCTTTTCCTGGCGCACAACGACCTCAAGTTCATGCGCTCGCTGCTTGCCCATTACCGCGCGCTCGGTGTCACCCGTTTCATCTGCGTCGATGATCAATCCGACGATGGCACGCGCGAATTGCTATGCGCTGAGCCCGATGTCGATGTCTGGACCTCGACGGTGCGTTATGGCGAAGCCCGCCGCGGAAAGCTCTGGCGCGAAGCGCTGTTTGCCCGCTATGGCAAGAACCGCTGGTATCTGAATATCGATGCGGACGAGTATCTCGTCTACGACCGCTGTTTTGAAAAGCCGTTGCCGGACCTGATTGCGCAATTGGAACGTCTCGGGCTTCGCCGGTTTGCGGCGCCGATGATTGATATGTATCCGGGTGGCAGCGTCAGTGCTTTCGCTTTCGACGGTTCGACGGACGTCATGCCTTGGGCGGTTGCCGGCTGTATCGATGGCAACGGCTACATTCTTGAGAAGACAAAGCGCTTTCTCAGTCTCGCCGGTGGCCCGCGCCGGCGCAAGTTTGCAGCAGAAGCTGAAATGATGAAATATCCATTGATGTATTGGGACGACGAGTGCAGTTTCGGCATCAGCATCCATCAGCCACTGCCTTTCGATCGCAATTTCTCGGCCATTTCAGGCGTGCTGCTGCATTTCAAATTCTTTGCCGATTATCATGAGAAGACGCGGGCTGCGGTGGAGGACAAGCAGTATTTCGGTGGCGCTCGTGAATATCAGCGCATTCTCGACACTGTCGAGGCCAGCGGCGATCTTGATTTTGTCTATGACGGAACCTTGAAATATGCCTCGCCGGAGCAACTGGTCGAGCGTGGTTTCATGCGGTCGATCTGGTCCACCGGCCAGGGCGGGGGGATTTAACGGCGGATGCGCATCGGATCGCTGACCCATTGTTATTGGCTGCTTCGCGGATTTCTGTTGCCGGGACATTTGCGCATCGGCCGCAGAGCCCAGATTCGCTCGGGCGCGGCCATCGATGCCTATCGCGGCCGCGTTGTCATCGGCGACCGGTTCAAGATTCACAAGGGCGGGTTCATCGACGCGCAGAAGGGAAGCATCGAGATTGGCTCGAACGTCTCGATCAATCCCTATAGCATTCTCTATGGTCTTGGCGGGATCAAGATCGGCAATGATGTGCGCATCGCTGCCCATGTCGTGATCGTTTCCTTCGACCACCGTTATGACGATGTCTCCAAGCCCATTACCATGCAGGGTGTCATCGCCAAACCGATCACCATCGAGGACGATGTCTGGATCGGGGCCGGCGCGAAGATATTGGGGGACTCGCATATATCAAAAGGGTGTGTCATCGGCGCGAATGCCGTCGTCAAAGGCAAGACGGAGCCCTATGGAATTTATGTCGGCAGTCCGGCGAGGCTTGTGAAATATCGCGGGCAGTAACAAGAAAGGGTCTGCTCAGAGCGGACCAAGAAGAACAACGGGAAGCTCAACCATGGTGATACGCGTCGAACTTGATGCTATCGATATGAAAATTCTACGCGAACTCCAGAACGACGGGCGGATGACGAATGTCGAGCTTGCCGAACGCGTCGGAATTTCGGCGCCGCCCTGCCTGCGGCGTGTGCGAAAGCTGGAAGAAGCCGGCATCATCCGCGGCTATCGCGCTCTTTTGAATGCTCCGGCGCTTGGTTACGATCTGGTGGCCTTTTGCATGGTTGGGCTGAAGCATCAGTCCGACGCCAACCTGAAGGCATTTGCCAAGCAAACGGCCAAGTGGCCGCTGGTGCGCGAGGCCTGGATGGTGTCGGGCGAGTCCGATTTTCTGTTGCAATGCGTCGCCGAAAACCTTGCAGGCTTTCAGGATTTCGTTATTGAGGAGCTTACGGCCACGGAGAATGTGGACACGGTACGCACCATGCTGACCATTCGCCAAGTCAAGGATGTCAGCCTTATCGAGATCTAGATCTCCTGATTGGTCTGTTGCCCGAGATTTCCGCTTACCACGATAGGATCAGGTATTTTGAAAAGATTGCTGCGTTCGCTGCGCAAAAGCTTCCGGTACATGTTCAAGGTCCGTACCGTTCGGCTGGGCGGGGTGACGATCGATACGACTATTGGCCATATCCCGGAAAACGTCCGTGAGCTGATTTTCCGCGAAATCTACGAGGATACCGAGCGTGACCTGATCGGTAAAATCCTCAAGCCGGGTATGCGCACGCTCGAAATCGGCACTGGTATCGGCTTCGTCAGTCTGGTTGCGGCCCGGATCTGTGGAGTGAACAACGTGTTCTGCTACGAGGCCAATCCGGAACTGGAGCCGACGATCAGACGCAATTTCGCGCTCAACGGCATGGCGCCCAACCTGACCATGCGGGCGGTCACCGTCGATGGCGCCCCGATCACGTTTTTCAGAAGCGACAACATCATCTCGTCCAGCCTCTACGACCGCAAGCGCGATGATCAGCAGATCGTGGTGGAGAGCGAAGCGCTGTCCGATGTCCTGGCAAAGCACGATCCGTCGGCCTTGATCATGGATGTGGAGGGTGCCGAGATTGAGTTGCTCGGTGATGTCGATCTGAAGAACATCGCCCATATCATTGTGGAGCTGCATCCGCATATCGTTGGTGAAGCTGCGATATCAACGCTGGTTTCCAGTCTGAAAGCGCGCGGTTACGTCATGCGCAGCAGTAATCGCAAAACCTCCCATTTTGCCCGTGCGGCCTGAAGGGCGCCCTTTGATGCCAGCGAAACTCCCGCTCTCCGCCTTCATCATCTGCCAGAATGAAGAGGCCTATCTCGGCAATTGCATCGAGAGCCTGGAAAGCTGCGCCGAGATCGTCATCGTCGATTCGGGATCGACCGACGGTACGGCGGCGCTGGTGCAATCCTATATCGACAAGGGCTGGCCAATCCGTTTCCTGTTCGAACCCTGGCGCGGCTATGCCGGCCAGAAGCAGTTCGCGCTCGATCAGTGCCGTGAGCCCTGGTGTCTGAATATCGATTCCGACGAGCGGCTGGACGAGCCGCTTCAAGCCTTGCTGCCGTCGCTGCTGGAGGCTCCCGTAGATATCGTTGGCTGGCGTATTGCCCGCCGGCCCTATCTGATCGGCTATGGCTACACGCCTGATAAGGTACGCGAGCGCAAGAACCTGCGGCTGATCCGCAAGGGCAGGGGCGCCTACGATCTTTCTCAGAAAGTTCATGAAGGCATCGTCCCTGATGGCAAGGCTGGAGCGGCGGCGACCGGCAGCCTGTTGCATTACCGGCCGCTTATGCTGGACGAACAGATTCTCAAGGAAAACAAGTATTCTACCCTGAAGGCCGACCAGCAGTTTGTCGCTGGCAAGCCGCCACGGGCCTACAAGATGCTGTTCAGTCCCCCACTTTATTTTCTGCGGCTCTATTTTCGCAACGGGCTGTGGCGGTGTGGCTTTCCGGGCTTTATCGAGGCTGCGACCGGTGCCGTCTACGCCTTCATGACCGCAGCCAAGATCTACCAGCGGCACGCGTTGCAGCGGAAGCCGAATTTCGACGACATGGAGCGCGCACGCCGCGGCAAGTGAGGACGTCATGAAGGTTATGCACTATCACTTCGGCAAGGACGGCGGTGCCGAGCGCTTCTTTGTCAATCTCGTCAATGCCCTTCACGATCGTGGCGTCGAGCAGCGCATGCTGATCCGCCCGGACCGGAGCTGGCGCAAGGATCTGGAAGCGTGCGGGACTGTCTACGAGGGGGTCTTCCGGCGTATCTCGCTCTCGCGCTTTCTCTTGCAGGCTAGAATGAAGAGCGTGCTGCGCGAGTTTCAGCCCGACGTCATCATGGCATGGCAATTGCGGGCGAGCCGTTTCATGCCGAAATGGGATGCTTCGTTTCGCCTGTCGCGCCTTGGCGATTATCCCGAACATCTCGACTACTACAAGAACGTCCAGACCCTTGTCTGCATCACGCCCGATATGGCCGACAAGGTGCGGAAGATGGGCTGGACCCGCGACATCGAGGTGATTGCCAATTTCACCCGTGCAAAGCCGGTTGCTGCGGTTCAGCGCAGCGAGCTGCAAACACCAAACGATGCTTTCGTGGTGGCTGGCATGGGCCGATTTGTTCCCCGCAAGGGCTTCGACTATCTGATCCGGGCGATTGCCAATGCGCCCAATACCTATCTCTGGCTGCTGGGAGACGGCCCTGAACGCGACAACCTGATCAAGCTGGCCGCCGATCTCGGTGTCTCGGATCGTGTGCGGTTCCCTGGATGGAAAACCAATGCCTATGGCTATCTGGCCGCTGCAGATGCCTTTGCCGTCACCTCGCTGCATGAACCGCTCGGCAATGTCTGCTTTGAGGGATGGGGCGCCGGTAAGCCGACGATCGCATCGCGTGCGGAAGGCCCTTCATGGGTGATGACGGATGAGGCCGATGCGCTGATGGTCGATTGCGCCGACGCTGCGGGTCTCACAAATGCGATTGAAAGGCTGCGCGCAGATCCGGCTCTTCGCCAGCGCCTCAGCGAGGGCGGACAGGCGACATTGCGCGACCGCTTTTCCGAGGATGCGATCAGCGCCGCCTATATCGATCTCTTCAAGCGCGGGTCTGGCTTCCGATGAAGGTTTCGCACTTTCATTTCGGCAAGGATGGCGGGGCGGAGCGCTTTTTCGTCCATCTCGTCAATGCGCTAGCGCGCCGTGGCATCGAACAGACGGCGGTCATCCGGCCCAATCGCGTCTGGCGGCGGGATATCAATGCTGCTGTCGGGGTGACGGAGAGCCATTTCCGCAATCTGTCGCTTGATCGGGTTCTGTTGCCACGCAAAGTCCTGAGGATGGCGAGGAGCAGCAATCCGGACGCGCTGATGGCATGGGCGCCGCGGGCAAGCGAGCTGATGCCGGACTACAAGGGTTGCATCAAGGTTTCGCGGCTTGGCGATTATCCGACCCGGCTGCACTATTTCAAGAATACCGATGTGATCGTCTGCAACACGCCCGGCATTGCCGATCATGTGCGCAGTCTCGGCTGGACGCGCAGCGTCGAGGTCATCTCCAACTTCACCAGCACCGAGCGCGTCACACCGGTTGACCGCAGAACTGTCGACACGCCGGAGAATGCGCCCGTTGTCATGTCCATGGGACGTTTCGTTCCGCGCAAGGGTTTTGCGCTGCTGACCGAGGCCGTGGCCAAGCTGCCTGGCGTCTATCTCTGGATTGCCGGCGACGGTGAGGAGATGGAGAATGTCCGCAAGCTGGCCGCCGATATCGGTGTCACTGACCGCGTGCGGTTCCTTGGCTGGCAGAAGGATACCCGGCCCTATGTGGCCGCCTGCGATATCTTCGTCATGCCGTCGAGCCACGAACCGCTCGGCAATGTCATTCTGGAGGCCTGGGCACAAGGCAAGCCGGTCGTTTCCAGCCGTTCCGAAGGTCCGAGCTGGTTCATGCGCGATGGTGACAACGGCCTGCTCGCCGATATCGGCGATACCGATGGTTTCAGCCGGGCAATCGAGCGGCTGATCAACGACCGTCAACTGGCCGATCGTGTTATCCTGGGCGGCCAAAAGACCCTGATGGGCCAGTTCTCCGAGGAAGCGGTCGCCAACGCCTATATCGAACTGTTCAAGCGAAAACCTTAAGTCGCAGACGACAAAAGCTTTTCGTAGATTTCACCGATTTTTGTCGCTTCGCCCTTGATGCTGAAGCTGGCGATGGCGTGGGAAAGACCTTGTTCGCCCGCGCGCTTTGTCCGTTCCGGATCGTCCATCAGCGATGCCGCAGCGCCGGCCATCGCGGTCAGGTCGTTGGCGGGGACCAGGATGCCGGTTTCGTCCTCGCCCGTGACGAGTAGTTCGGAAAATGCGCCGACGTCGGTTGCCACTACCGGCACTTGCGTTGCCATAGCCTCCAGAGGTGTCAAGCCAAAACCTTCCCAGCGCTGTGGCGCGATGAAAAGATCGAGCGCGCGGTACCAGTCTGGAATATTAGTGTGTTCGCCGACGAACAGGATGCGTCCGGCAAGGCCTGCGGCTTTGACCTTTTCCTTCAGTTCTGTCTCGAACCCCTGATGCGATGGCGTGGCGCGGCCAGCGACCACGGCAATCCAGTCGGGCCGTTGTGGCAAAAGGCTGATCATGCTGTCGACGAACAGGTCGGTGCCCTTCTGATGGCGAACCCGGCCGAAGCAGCCGGCAATCCTCTTGTCTGACGGCAGGTTGAGGGCTGCCTTTGCTGCGGCCTTGTCATGTGCCGGGAAAAAGCGCTGCGTGTCGATGCCGTGCATGATCGTCGTACTCGGCACCTCCAGATAGGCGGCCGTACGGTTGCTGGTGGCGATCACCGCGTCCATCCGCCGGACGAGGAATTTGGTCCAGCCGGAATGTTTGCGCTGCGAAGCCGAGGTGAAGACGATCTTCAGTTTCATCCGCAGGATATCGCGCAAGACGATAGCGGGCAGCATTTCGATGTTGCGGCGGGCATGCCAGACGCGCAGCGCCCGGCTTTTCGGACGGCGCCAGAGGCTGAGAAGGGCTGTGTATCCGATATGTGGCAGGCTATCCGGCAGACCCGGTCCAAGAGCCGCCACTTTCTGGCCAAGTGCCCGCTGCACGGGGATCAGCTGGATGATGGTCGAGGTGACGCCGGAGAGGCGTTGCTTGAAGTTCGGTGCAATGATCTCGACGTCGCTGATATCTACCACTTGCCAGCCCTTGTGTGTGATTTGCAGTGCGCACCCTTCATGAGGCTCAAAGGTCGCTGTAGCGCTTTAAACATGCAGGAACAGAAAAAGCCCGGAGGCAGCTTTGCGCGCCGTCCGGGCTTTTCTATGGGCATGCCGGGGATCAGCCCCAGTTGATCGCGAGGATCTCGTAAGCCTTGGAGCCGCCGGGGGCGACGACTTCGATCGAATCGCCGACTTCCTTGCCAATCAGGGCGCGGGCAATCGGCGAGGAGATCGAGATGCGGCCCTGCTTCACGTCGGCTTCCTGGTCGCCGACGATCTGGTAGGTCTTGTTCTCTTCCGTGTCTTCATCGATCAGCTTGACGGTGGCGCCGAACTTGATCTTCGTACCGGACATCTTCGACAGGTCGATGACTTCGGCGCGCGCGACGTAATCTTCGACTTCGCCAATGCGGCCTTCATTGTGGCTCTGGGCTTCCTTGGCCGCATGATATTCGGCGTTTTCCGAAAGGTCGCCATGGGCGCGCGCTTCGGAAATCGCTTCGATGATCCGCGGGCGCTCTTCCTGCTGACGCCAACGCAGTTCTTCCTGCAACTTGGCGAATCCGCTCTGAGTCATCGGTACTTTATCGACCATTTCGCTGTCCTTCATAGTCCATGCTTGCCCGCTTCAAGCAGGGCTTAGCACAAAAGAAAACGGTCACCGGAGCGTTAACTCCGGAACCGTCGGAAACATTTGAATGACTCTTATAGCAGAAAGCGGAGTGAAAAAGCCAGATTAATCGGAGGCGGGCGCAAGCCGTGGGGTGTCCATCCAGCGCTGAAAATGGCTTGGAGGGAACAAATGACGGTAGTGCCCGTTGGGTGTTTGAGACGAGGACCAGATGATGCGAAACCAATCACCGGAACAGCTTGAAGGCCGGCTCAATGCCCACAGAAAACTCTTGGTCGCACTGGCTGCGTTTATCGCAGATGGCGCTGAGGGCCGGGCCTTTGTGGAGCGACTGAGGCGCGATGCCGAAACGGTTCTCGATCATGAGGAAGATCCTGGAGTGGAGCCCAATGGCAGTTTTGCAACTCAGCAGATCGCCGATGACGAGCTTCAGTCGATTGTCACTGCGGCGCTCCTGCGGGTGCAGGCGGTGGGACGTCAGGAACAGGCGCGCGGCGATGCCGCGCCGGAAAGCGAGGATCGATGATACAGGAAAACCACCGCCCTCTGGACAGGTTGAAGCTTTACCGGCTGGTTCCTGTTGCAAGGGCAGGGGATCCCAACTGGGACAATGCCGATAACCACGGCGAGGTGATTGTTCGCGCTTTTTCCGCCGCTGATGCCCGCGTCACGGCAGCGGAAGCAGAACTGGATTTTACCGAGATCGACGCTGCCCCTGCGGAGGGCAATTCGACGCGAGACGCCAGCGCTTTTCGCAACGAGCGGCTTTATGCCGTCGTTGAAATGCTGGACCAGTTGGGCGTTGCTGCGTCCGGACCGCGCGGCGTTGTCGATGGTGTCGTGTCCGTCGGCACGATCAAGCCGACACAGATTTCTTAAAAATCGCGAGGAGAGATACGATGGCCGCACGGTCGAGTCCAGCCGCCCGCACGGCGGAGAAGCAGCGTGATATCCAGGCTGAGGTGGCCAAGGCCGACGCCAGCGAAAAAACGAAAAAGCCTGCCAAACCGAAAGCCATGCAAGCTGGCGCGCGGGCTTATCCGGTCCCGCCCTTTCCCAGGCAGCACCAGCCGAAGCCGGGTGCCGAACACAGGCTCGACCCGGCCCCCTTCTATGAAGCGCCTTACTACAAAGGGTCCGGCAAGCTCGATGGAAAGGTTGCATTGATCACCGGCGGCGACAGCGGCATCGGCCGTGCGGTCGCAGTTCTTTTTGCCCGGGAGGGCGCCGATGTCGCGATCCTTCATCTTGCCGAAGGCAAGGATGCCGACGACACAGTGAAGGCGATCGAGGCGGAAGGACGGAAGGCCATGACCTTTCCCGGCGACGTGAAAGACCGGGCATTCTGCCGGAAGGCCGTTGCCGCCGTGGTCGAAGTCTTTGGGCGGCTGGATGTACTCGTCAACAACGCCGCCTTCCAGGTCCATTCCGCCGATGTGCTCGACCTTTCGGAGGAGCATTTCGACGAAACGCTGAAGACCAATCTCTACGGTTATTTTTTCATGGCACAGGCCGCGGTGCCGCACATGAAGGAGGGCAGCGCCATCGTCAACACGGGTTCGGTTACGGGCATCGAGGGCAGCAAGCAGTTGGTCGATTATTCCATGACCAAGGGCGGCATTCATGCCTTCACGAAGGCATTGTCCGGTCAACTCATCGAAAAGGGCATCCGCGTCAACGCCGTCGCACCGGGGCCGGTGTGGACGCCACTCAATCCTTCCGACAAACAGGCAGAGGACGTCGCCACATTCGGGGCCGACACGCCAATGAAGCGTCCCGCACAGCCGGAAGAGATTGCCCCGGCCTACGTCTTCCTCGCATCGCCCCAATGCTCCAGCTACATTACCGGCGAGGTTCTGCCGATCGTCGGTGGTTACTAGGCGTTCCGGCTAACCATCGACAGGATGGTCTGGTAAAGTTCGTCTTCGGCTTGAGCGGCGGTGATGTCGCCGGTCGCGGCGGCATAGGAGAGGGCTTCGGCGGCCCCAAGCATGGCCCAGAGACCGGCGGCGGCAATCGTGCCGGTGCCAGAGAAGGGGGCAAGAGCCGCCCGGCATTTTTCGGTGAAGACCGTCTCGTATTCGCGCTTGATCTTTTCCAGTTCGGGCGAGCCTGCCAGGGCTGCGCTGACGCCGGGAATTTCTCGCCCCTGCAGAAGAACGCATTCGATATAGGATGATGCAATCACCCGTGCCTTTCCGGAAAGGGTCGGCTCGCTGTCCTCAAGCGCCTTGTCCATCAGCGCCGTCTGACGCGTGTCGTATTCGCGGTAGAGCACTGCCAACAGTCCCGGCCGTGTGTTGAAATGGTCGTAGACCACGGGCTTGGTCACGCCTGCCTGTTCGGCCAGATAACCAAGCGTCAGTGCTTCGGTTCCCTCGGTGCGAACCACTCGCCATGCGACATCCAGCAACTGACGAAGCCGTTCCTCTCGCGACAGGCGCCGTCGTGTCGACGTGGTGGGAGCTGTGTTTTCCATGCTTGACACCGTTATGTACCAAAAGTAACTTACTAAAAGTATATAGCGTGCGACTTTCGCTCGCAACAGCCAAGCAGGAGTTTTCAACATGCATGCGCTTATCGTCGTCGCCCATCCCGACCAGGATTCGCTGACCCACACTATCGTCCGGCATCTGGCGGAGGGCATCGCCCAGCCGAATGATGATCATTCCTTTGAAATCGCTGATCTTTCAGCGGAAGGTTTTTCGCCGGAATTCACAGTGACCGACCTTGCCGTTCACCGCCGTGACGTGCCAATCCCGCCAGATATCGCCGCCGAGCAGAAGCGGATCGATCGTGCCGAAGCGCTCGTGCTGGTCTTTCCCGTCCACTGGTGGTCGATGCCCGCCTTGCTGAAGGGCTGGATCGATCGGGTGTTTTCCAACGGCTGGGCCTATGATGAGGGTGTGGGGATCAAGTCCGTGAAGAGGTTGCGTCATCTTAACGTTCATCTTGTCGGCCTCGGCGGCGCCAGCGCATCGACCTATGAGCGGCGGGGCTATCGCGATGCGATGAAGACGCAGATCGATCACGGCATCTTTGATTATTGTGGCGCTCCGGTGCTGACATCGGAACTGCTGCTCGGGTCGGAACCGGCGGATGTCGTCCGGCATCTGGAGGCCGCGCACACCATCGGCCGGGAGCTGTTCAATGCCCGTCCAGCCAAAGAAAATCAGGCGGCGTGAGGGCGAAAAAATCAGTTCTGCCGTAAAAATAGGGCTTTACCTCAACAGCGCTTGAGGTTGTATCAGTCTGGCTCCCTACTGGAGACGGAAGCATGACGACTGACAATATCCCTTACACAGACGAGCCGGTGAACAGCGCCTCCTCTGAAATGGCCGGAGGATGGGGTGAGCTGATGCAGCCGCGTTATCTCGTTTCGACGATAACGCTCTGCCTCGGCGTCGCCCTGTTCGCCTTCAACGAGTTCTTCATTTCCACGGCCTTGCCGACGGCGGTCGAGGAACTCGGTGGTGCCTCGCTTCTGTCCTGGGCCTTCACCCTCTATCTGGTCTTTGCCATCATCGGCGGCCTTGTCGCGGCCAATCTCAAGCGGCGGTTCGGTGCCCGCAACACACTGCTTGCCGCAGCAACCGTTTTCATCGCCGGCACGGTGCTTGCGACCACCGCTGCTGATATGAAAGAGGTTCTGGCCGGGCGGTTGCTGCAGGGGGCGGGTGAGGGTGTTGTCGCCGCTCTTTGCTATGCGCTGATCCCCGAGCTTTTCCCCTCCCGCCTCGTCCCCAAGGTGTTCGGCGCCGAGGCGATCGTCTGGGCCATGGCGGCGTTTTCCGGACCGCTGGTCGCCGGCGGATTGACCGAGCATTTTTCATGGCGGGCGGCCTTCTTCGTCAGCATCCCGGCGGCGGCCATCTTCATCGTCCTCGTTCTCGCCATCGTTCCGCGCGGGGTGTCCGGTGCCGGGAAAGTCTCGCCCATTCCGTTTGTGCGCCTCGTCGCAGCGGGGGCTGGCATCCTGATGATCTCGCTGTCCGGCATTGCTGGTGGAACAATGCCGATGACCGCATTGTTGATCGGCGCGGCCGTGGTTCTGGTAACCGTCGTTCTCTTCGACCGGCGTTCACCCAACCCGGTTCTGCCGAGCGCGGCATTCACCGCCCGCAAGGCACTGGGAACCGGATTATGGGTGATCCTGCTGATGCCGCTTTCGCAGGCAGCTGGCTCGGTGTTCCTCGTCTACAGCCTGCAGCATCTCTGGAATCTCGGTCCGACCGCAGCCGGCGCGCTGAGCGCAGTCATGGCGATTTCCTGGAGCCTGAGCGCCATCGGCGTGGCAAGTGTGCGGTCGCTGGCATTACGCAATCGGATCATGTTGACAGGCCCGGTTCTGCTTCTGGCGGGACTGGCCTCGGTGGTGCTTGCGATCAGTGCCGACATATTCTGGTTGATCCTGCCGGGGCAGGCGATGATCGGCGCAGGCTTCGGCGTCTCCTGGGGCACGCTCAGCCAGCTGATGATGGACGTATCCACCGATGACGAACGCGACCGGACCTCGGCCATGCTGCCGACCTTGCAATCGGCAGGGTATGCGATCGGCGCCGCAGTCTTCGGTCTAGTTGCCAATCTCATGGGGTTCGGCGGCACTGCAAGCGTTGAAACGATGCGCCACGCCATGCTGGTGGTTTTTGTCAGCGGATGTGTGATTGCAGCTGTCGCCGTCATTCTCGGTTTTCGAACCGTGCGCCTTGCGCGTGCGGAAATTGCGATCTGATATTTCGCAAAAGAGAAACGGCGCCCTCTCAGGCGCCGTTCACATGCATCAATCCTGGAAATAGCTCTGCAGCGTGCGCACTTCCAGGCTTCCGGCCTTCAAGGCCTTGATCGCCCGGGCAGCCGCTTCGGCACCCGCCATCGTCGTGTAATACGGCACCTTCTGCATCAGCGTCGCACGGCGCAGCGACTTCGAGTCCGAGATCGCCTTGTTCGAATCCGTCGTGTTGATGACGAGATGGACCTGGCGGTTGCGGATGGCGTCCTCGATATGCGGACGGCCTTCCTGGACCTTGTTGATCTTGGTGGCGGTGATGCCCTTTTCGGCGAGGAAGCGCTGCGTGCCGCCGGTTGCCATCACCTTGAAGCCGATGTCAGTCAGGATGCGGATGGCGGGCAGGACCCGTTCCTTGTCCTCGTCGCGCACCGAGACGAACACGGTGCCTTCGCGGGGCAGGTCGACGCCGGCACCGAGCTGGGCCTTGGCGAAGGCCAGCGCGAAGTCTGTATCGAGGCCGATGACTTCGCCGGTCGAGCGCATTTCCGGGCCAAGCAGGATGTCGACGCCGGGGAAGCGGGCAAACGGGAACACCGCTTCCTTGACGGCAATGTGGTTCAGCTTGCGCGGATCCGGCTTCTTGCCATAGGCGGAGATCGCATCATCAAGCTTTTCGCCGGCCATGATGCGGGCAGCGATCTTGGCGATCGGCGCGCCGATGGTCTTGGCGACGAAGGGCACCGTGCGCGAGGCGCGCGGGTTGACTTCGAGCACGTAGATCGTGCCGTCCTTGATGGCGTACTGGACGTTCATCAGGCCGCCGACGTTCAAGGCCTTGGCCATTGCCTTGGTCTGGCGCTCGAGTTCGTCGACGATCTCGGATGACAGCGAGTAGACAGGCAAAGAGCAAGCAGAGTCACCGGAGTGGATACCGGCTTCCTCGATATGCTCCATGATACCGGAGACGAACACAGTCTCACCGTCGCAGAGCGCATCGACGTCGACTTCGACGGCATTGGTCAGGTAGCTGTCGAACAGAAGCGGGTTCTTGCCGAGCAGGGTGTTGATCTGGCCGGTCTTGTCGTTCGGATAGCGCTGCTTGATATCTTCCGGCACCAGTTCCGGTACGGTGTCGAGCAGGTAGGTCTGCAGCATCGATTCCGAATGGATGATCTGCATGGCACGGCCGCCCAGAACATAGGACGGGCGCACGACCAGCGGGAAGCCGATTTCGGATGCGACGAGGCGGGCCTGTTCGACTGAATAGGCGATGCCGTTGTTCGGCTGGTTGAGGTCGAGCTTCATCAGAAGCTTCTGGAACCGGTCGCGGTCTTCGGCGAGATCGATCATGTCGGGGGCGGTGCCGAGGATCGGGATGCCGTTCTTTTCCAGCGCTTCGGCGAGCTTCAGCGGCGTCTGGCCACCGAACTGGACGATGACGCCGTGCAACTCGCCGTTTTCCTGTTCGGCGCGCAGGATTTCGATCACGTCTTCGGCGGTCAGCGGCTCGAAATAGAGCCGGTCGGATGTGTCATAGTCGGTCGAGACGGTTTCCGGGTTGCAGTTGATCATGATCGCTTCATAGCCGGCATCCTTCAGCGCGAAGGCGGCATGGCAGCAGCAATAGTCGAACTCGATGCCCTGGCCGATGCGGTTTGGACCGCCACCGAGGATGACGACCTTCTTGCGGTCGGAAATCTGCGCTTCGGAGCGTGCCTTCCCATCAAACGGCGTCTCGTAGGTCGAGTACATGTAGGCGGTCGGCGAGGCGAATTCGGCAGCGCAGGTGTCGATGCGCTTGTAGACCGGGCGCACGTTCAGCCGGTTGCGCAGTTCGGCCACTTCCTTCGGGCGGCTCTTGGAGAGCGTCGCAAGACGCGCATCGGAAAAGCCCATGGCCTTCAACATGCGCAGGTTTTCAGCGTCTTCCGGCAGGCCATGCTCGCGCACGCGGGCTTCCATGTCGACGATCGCCTTGAACTGGGCGATGAACCACGGGTCGATCTTCGAACCGTCATGAACGTCGGCTTCCGACATGCCCATGCGCAGCGCCTGGGCGACCATGCGCAGGCGATCGGGCGTCGGGGTGCCGATGGCGGCGCGGATGGCGTTGTGGTTGTCGCCACTGTCTTCCAGCCCCGGGATTTCGATCTCGTCGAGACCGGTCAGGCCGGTTTCGAGGCCACGCAGGGCCTTCTGCAGCGATTCGGCAAAGGTGCGGCCGATTGCCATGACTTCGCCGACCGACTTCATCGCCGTCGTCAGCGTCGTGCCGGCGCCGGGGAACTTTTCGAAGGCGAAGCGCGGGATCTTGGTGACGACATAGTCGATCGAAGGTTCGAACGAGGCAGGCGTCGCACCGCCGGTAATGTCGTTGTCGAGTTCGTCCAGCGTGTAGCCGACCGCGAGCTTGGCGGCGATCTTGGCGATCGGGAAACCGGTGGCCTTCGATGCCAGAGCAGAGGAGCGCGAAACACGCGGGTTCATCTCGATGACGACGAGGCGGCCGTTTTCGGGATTGACGGCGAACTGCACGTTCGAACCGCCTGTCTCGACGCCGATCTCGCGCAGAACCGCGATCGAGGCGTTGCGCATGATCTGGTATTCTTTGTCGGTCAGCGTCAGGGCAGGGGCAACGGTGATTGAGTCACCCGTGTGCACGCCCATCGGGTCGATGTTCTCGATCGAGCAGATGATGATGCAGTTGTCCGCCGTGTCGCGGACCACTTCCATTTCGTATTCCTTCCAGCCGAGCACCGATTCTTCGATCAGCACTTCGGTGGTCGGCGAAGCGTCGAGGCCGGAATTGATGATCTCGAAGAATTCCGAGCGGTTATAGGCAATGCCGCCGCCGGTGCCGCCCATGGTGAAGGACGGGCGGATGATCGCGGGCAGGCCAATGGTGTCGAGCGCCTGCGCGCCGATCGCCATGGCATGGCTCATGTAGCGCTGCTTGCGGTCTGTCTCGCCGAGATTCCACTGGTTTTCCAGTTCGTCCAGCGCCTTGTCCAGTTCGGCGCCTGACAGCTGCGCCTTCAGCTTGTCGCGCTCGGCGACATGCACCTTGCGGTCGGCGTCTTTGATTTCGGTGGCATTGGCCAGCAGCGATTTTGGAGTTTCGAGACCAATGCGCTCCATCGCTTCGCGGAACAGGGCGCGGTCTTCGGCCATGTCGATGGCGGCGGGCTTGGCGCCGATCATCTCGACATTGTAGCGGTCGAGCACGCCCATGCGCTTCAAGGAGAGTGCGGTGTTGAGCGCCGTCTGGCCGCCCATGGTCGGCAGAAGCGCGTCCGGGCGTTCCTTGGCAATGATCTTGGCGACGACTTCAGGCGTGATCGGCTCGACATAGGTCGCATCGGCCATATCCGGGTCGGTCATGATGGTGGCGGGATTGGAGTTGACTAGGATGACCCGGTATCCTTCCTCGCGCAGCGCCTTGCAGGCCTGTGTGCCGGAATAGTCGAACTCGCAAGCCTGGCCGATGACAATCGGACCCGCGCCGATGATGAGGATCGATTTAATGTCTTGGCGCTTTGGCATGGGTTCTATCCGCTTTTTCCGGCTGCGCAAAAAACCGGCCAGGGTGGGAGATCACCGGTCGGGTCGCGCAGGCTTGGTATTTTCAGGCTAGAAGCGGCTTATAGGGAAATGTGACGCAAAGCGGAACCCCGAAAATGCGGGAATCGACAGGAAAGTTCGCGTGTTTTCCCTGTCATGGCGCCTGTTGCGAGGTTCGGTTTGCCGGGAATTGGCAACCCGGCGGACGAGCGCTTACGGAATCGCGAAAATGCCGATCTCGCCGGTAATGCCGCGAAGGGCGACATTGTGCGATGCCGGCGTCACGCCGCGCTGTGTCAGCAGGTGCAAGGCACGCTGGTCTTGCAGGACAGAGCCGGTTGCGAAGATTTCGCGGGACGTGGCGAGATGCTGTACCCTTGAGGCGATGTTGACGGTCTGGCCGAAATAATCCTGCCGTTCGTTCAGGCTGACCGCAATGCACGGTCCTTCATGGATGCCAATCTTCAAAAGCAGGTCTTCGTTACCATGCTCCTCATTGAGTGCGCGCATCGCATCGCGCATCCGCATGGCGGCGGCTACGGCACGGTCCGGTGTCGGGAAGGTGGCCATCACCGCATCGCCGATGGTCTTGACGACGGCGCCTGCTTCCGCACTGACGATCTCGTTCAAAATGCTGAAATGCGTCTTCACCAGATCGAAGGCTGCGAGATCGCCGACGCGCTCGTAAAGCTCTGTCGAGCCACGCAGGTCGGTGAAGAGAAAGGTGAGACTGGTGATCTTCAGCCGCTGATCGACGTCGATCGTATCGGTGCGGTAAATGTCGCGGAACGTCTGATTGGTGAGCAGGCGTTTGGCGGTCAGGAAGGGGCGGCGCCGCCCGAGCAGATCGTGCAATGCGTCGTTGGCCAGGCACACGGACGGCAATGTCCGGACCCCGGTGTGATTTTCCACCATGATCCGCACCGGCCCGGGCCGCAATTCCAGCGTCTCGCGATGCTGAAAAGACCTGTCGAAGACAAGCGAAAGGTTCGTTCGCTCCTTGGTCGGCTCGCCCTTCACGTCAATGAACTGTGCCGCATGGGTGACGGGCTCAAACACCATCACGAACCCTTCGGGCAATTGCAGCGAGATGACCGCCTTTTCGCCGGATGGCAGTTCCAGCGCTTCGAGGACGAATTCATCGACCTTCGCCTCGTAATCGTCTTCCGGCATGTCGATGCCGGAGCCCCAGTAGATCTGACGGAAATATTCGAGCGGCGGCAGGTCGTGCGGATTATGCGCTTCGATGTGGCGCACCCGCGGATTGACCGTGAAGGTCACCTCGACCATCTCATCGAGCGTCGGCTCGTAACCGGCGGCACAGAGCGCGCAGATATATTGCTCGCTTTGCACGGTCTTGAGCGAGGTATTGGCATCGAGCACACCGCCGCACCCCGGGCACAGGACATTCCATGACATCTCGAACAGGCCGAGCCGCGACGCGTGCAGAAACCCGTTGATCGCGTGTTCTTCGTCAAATCCCGCGTTGGCGGCGAACGCCAGCGGGTTTACCCGGCCGAGTTTGCGGTCCGGCGCATCTTGAACGAGCCGTTCGATGGCATCGACAATGTCCGGCCTTGCCGATTGGCGCAACGCCGCGAAAAGGGGCTGGGTGTCGCTCATGCGCACAGTTTACACCAAATCCGATTTGCTGACAGCGGATTGCTGCTTCCCCATTGCACAGGGGCAGGCGCCCCGGTGCAAAAATGCGGCCGACCGTCAGGCCGCCTTGATCAGTGGCCTGCGTATCTTTGTTTCAACCGGTTCACCCCGGGCGCCTGCAGTGTCCTCCCACCAATCGCCGAGCGCGTCGATCAGCGGCACGAGCGCATAGCCCGAAGCCGTCAGGTCATAGTCGACCCGCAGCGGATAACCGGAAAAGGCCGTACGTCTGACAATGCCGGCTTTTTCCAGCTTGCGCAGTTCCAGCGCCAGCATCCGGTGCGACAGCGTCGGGTTGTCGCGCTGCAGATCGCTGAATCGCTTGGTGCCGTCCTTGAGATAATAGAGCAGCAATGTCGGCCAGCGGCCGCTCAGCACGCGCATGGTCTCTTCGATCGGGCATTTGGAGACGACGTCTTTCATCGGGCGGTCCTGGTTACAAAAGAGTGCGTAATTTACATGGGGGCGCCAATGGTTAGGGTCAACCATCGCTGCGCAGCGTCACCATCAACAACAACAAGAGACCCGAAAAATGGAACCTATTCTCATTCACGGCTTCCCGCTTGGAAGCTCGATGGGGCTTGTCGCTGCGTTCGAAAAAGTCGGCCAGCCTTACCGCCTCTGCCGCGTCGACATGCTCTCCGAGATGAAGAACGATGCCTATGCCCGGCTGAACGGCCGTCAGGAAACTCCTGTCCTGATCACGGACAAGGGCGCAGTCCTCACCGAAACCATGGCGATTGCCGGCTGGCTTGCAGCCCGCGATACCCAGCACCGCATCAGCTTTGAGCCCCGCTCGCCACAGGCAGACCGGATGTTGCAGTTGATGGCCTTCATCAATACCGGCTTCACCGGTGCTTTCGGGCCATTGTGGGTTGCGCTTGAGTCCGAAGGCGAGACGCCAGAGACACTTGCATTTCTGCGCGAGTTCGGCCGCAAATCCGTTGTGGAACGCCACGAAAAGCTGGAAGCTATGATCGGTGATACGCCATTTCTGGCTGGTGATCGCCTGAGTTTGGCGGATACGACGCTGATCGGTGTGGCGCGCTGGGCCGAATTCCATCAAGCCGTTGACCCCAAGGCCTATCCGAAACTTGCCGCGCTGCGCCGCCGGATCGAAGCCGAGCCGGTGGTGCAATATGCCCTGGCAGTCGAGGACGGCGAAACACCGGCTGGCTCCGGCGCCTGCGTCGGCCATGTGCCGCTGGCCGAGGTGATCGCCCGCTTCGCCGCTTGAGGTAAACAATGATAGCGGCATGACGAATCTGACCGATGGGAGGTGCGATGCACATTTCCCATCGGTCGGTCATTCAGACCTCCGTCAAGCGTGGGGCCTGCGGACATTTCCGTCAGGTCTGCCCGGTGTCGCTCGAATGCCGGCGAGCTAGGAGAAGGAAATTTCTATGACGGCATCGCCTGAAACCGCATCGGTGACACCGCGCTCCTCGCCCAGATCCTCCAGCGTATGGCGGAACGTGTCGAGATTGTTGATCATCTTTGGCCGCGCCGCCACCATATGATCGAAACTGTCCCATTCGCCGATCGAACAATAGGTGCCATCGGCGGACTTGATCAGCGAGAATTTCCGTAATCCCTCGAAGTTGCGCGAAAGGCTGCGAAACAGGTTTTCGAACTCGTCATGCAGGCCGGATTTCGGGCGGAACCGTACAACGCCAAATGCCGTCATCTTGCTTCCCCATAGCTTGAGATCACCGCAATTCTTGTATCACGATAGACCGGAAAATCTAAGAGGTGGCACGGCGATCGAATCAGACGCGGTTGCTTACCACCAGGACCTTGACTTCGCCTGCCGCCGGAGGATTGCGGATCACGTCCGGCGCTTCTTCAAGCGTGATTGTGCGGGAGATCAGCTTTTCCACATTGATCACCCTCGATGCCACCAGATCGGCAGCGCGGCGATGCGTGAACGGATTGATGAAGGAGCCGAGCACCCTGAGTTCGCGGAAGAGAATGTCGAACGGCTCGATCCGGACCGTCTCTCCCTGTGCCATCACGCCGAGGATGACGACGGTGCCGCCGGGTTTCGCAAGCCGGGTGGATTGCTCGACCGTCGCCGCCACACCAGCGCATTCGATCACTACATCGACACCGCCGGGAACAAGTCCGCCTGGTCCGGTAATGGCTTCGATCAGGTCGCCTTCCGACGGATCGATGCTGGCAGTCGCGCCCAGTTCTTCCGCCAGCTTCCGTTTTGCTTCTTGCCGGGTCGAGAGAATGACGGTCGTTGCCCCCGCCAGCCGCGCCAGCTGCACCGTCAAAAGTCCGATGACGCCGCCACCAAGTACAACGACCGAAGAGCCTGCCTTGATCTCAGCCATATCGACGCCGTGCAGGCAGCAGGCAAGCGGTTCGCAGAACGCGCCGTGGGTCGCGGGCATATCGAGCGGGATTTCGAACGCCTGCTTCTGCGGCACGATGACATAATCGGCAAAACCGCCATCGCGGCTGATGCCGATGGCCTTCAGGTTTCGGCAGAGATTGATCCGGCCTGCCTGGCATTGCGGGCAGCGGCCGCAGGAAATGTTCGGGTCGCCGGTGATGCGCGCGCCCAGCTTGAAGCCTTTCACGTCAGCACCCACAGCCTCGACGATGCCACAGAACTCGTGGCCGAGCGTCACGGGGGGCGTCGAGGGAAATTCGCCGTGCAGCAGATGGCGGTCGGTACCACAGATGCCGCAGGCCTCGACCCGGACCAGAAGGTCGTCCGGCCCCGGAACGGGCGTCTCGATCTCGCGCACGAAAAGTTTGCCGATCGATTCCAGGCGCATGGCTTTCATAGGCTCGTTCCTCCCAAAACAATGGCTGCCATACTGGCATGGCCTTTCACCGGCTGCCAACGGCCGGATCGAATTTTCGCGAGTGAAAAACTTTGTCATTTGGGTCTTGTACAAAATCGCGTCTGGCGCGTTATATGGTCTTGAAAAGCTTGAGGGCCTTGAGCGGCCAGCACGGGGAGATCAGATCATGGAATGGAAGGGCCGGCGTCAATCGGGCAATATCGAGGACGAGCGCGGAGCGGGTCCTGTGCGGGGCGGGATGGGCGGTAATCCGTTCGGCCGCGGCGGTGGCTTCCGCCTGCCGACCGGCGGTGGCGGCCGTGGCGGCGGCATGAGCATCGGCACGATCATCTTCCTCGTTGCTATCTATTTCGTCTTGAAGATGATGGGTATCGACATGCTGCAGGTGCTCGACGGTGGCCAGTCGCCCGGCCAGTCCGGCTACGAGCAGACCCAGTCGCAATCGCCGCAGGGCTCTGCCGCCGAGGAAGAGACCAAGGCGTTCGTTTCCACCGTTCTGGCCGAGACCGAAGACACCTGGAACGGCATCTTCCAGGCGAGCGGCGAAACCTATGTCGAGCCGAAACTGGTTCTGTTCCGTGACGGCATCAATTCGGCCTGCGGTATGGCGTCTTCCGCCAGCGGCCCGTTCTATTGCCCGGGTGACCAGAAGGTTTATCTCGACATGGCTT
This sequence comes from Rhizobium sp. Root1334, assembly GCF_001426665.1. Taxonomy (GTDB): domain Bacteria; phylum Pseudomonadota; class Alphaproteobacteria; order Rhizobiales; family Rhizobiaceae; genus Pararhizobium. The sequence goes on from NZ_LMEY01000023.1 coordinate 252,305, forward strand.
TCTTCGATGAGCTGGCGCAGAAATTCGGGGCATCCGGTGATTTCGCCGAGGCCTATGTCATTGCCCACGAAGTCGGCCATCACGTCCAGAACCTGCTCGGTATTCTGCCCAAGGTGAACGCGCAGCGCCAGCGCATGAGCGAAGCCGATTCCAATCAGATGTCGGTGCGGGTGGAATTGCAGGCGGATTGCTTCGCCGGTATCTGGGGCAAATATACCGAGCAGAAGGGGCTTCTCGAGCAGGGCGATCTGGAAGAAGCGTTGAACGCCGCCACGCAGATCGGCGACGATACGCTGCAGAAGCGCACCCAGGGCTATGTCGTTCCCGAAAGCTTCAACCACGGCACCTCGGCGCAGCGTTCGACCTGGTTCAAGCGCGGCTTCGACAGCGGCAAGCTTTCTGCCTGCGATACGTTCAACAGCAACATCTGAGTGGCATACGGCGCGTCCTTTCGCGGACGCGCCGTCTTTACGGCAAGCATTAAAAAATCTCGCGCGCCGCAGCATGGTGATCGCAAAAGCGGCGGGATAACCTATATCTCCTGAACAAGACGACACCGATGGCAAGCCCGGCCGGGTGGTTACTGAAGGAGAATAAGCATGCGGAAAATCCTCCCCCTGACATTTGCGGCTGCGGCGCTCGCCCTTTCGGCCGTGCCGCCCGCATCGGCGACCGAAACACTCGGCACCATCCTGTTCGGCCACCCCATGGAGCCCGGCATCGCCGTTGTCATGGTGAGGTCCGGCGATCGTGGCGGTGATCGCGCTCCGGCGATCTTCCGTGATCCGTCGGCAGAGACGCGCGCCCGGGCGCAGGCGGAAATTGCCTCGAATCGAGTCATCAGGGCATCTCTGGAACGGCGAAACATCCGGCCGCACAATGTCCTTGCCATTCAAACGGCGCTGGATGGTAGCAAGATCATTTATACACGATGATATCGGCCCATTGCGGTACGTGTGACCGCAAACGCCTGAAGGAGAAAGACAGTGAAGAAGATCGTTACGCTTGTTCTGGCTGCCGCCCTTTTAGCTCCGCTTGGTGCCGGGTTGGCAACGGGAACGGCCTATGCCCAGAGGGCGCCGACCGCTCGCCAGGCCGCCAACACCAATCCCCGCGTCACGGTGATCATCATCCGCGACTATATCGGCCCGGACGATTTCCAGCAAGTGCCGCGCACCTACCGTTATCCGTCGGCGCAGACCTACGCCAGGGGGCAGGAGGAAATCCGCAACACGCCCAACATCCGTGCGGCCCTACAGAAGCGCGGCATTCCGGCACGCAACGTCAATGGCGTCCAGACCGCCTTCAACGGCGGCAAGATTGTCTATGTGAAGTGATCGGGACGGCGGCGTCTGGTTTCATCACCGTGACTGCGCGCCGCCATGACGATCGCGCGCACCCGGTCCTTACCAGTCGCAGTAGCCGTCTGTGACAGTCTGCCGGCCGCTGGAAGCCGTCACTGGATCTCTGAGGAGAGAACAATGCGCAGACTCATCATGCTCACGTTTGCCGTGTTGGTCGCGGCCATGCCGCTTGGCGGCCTTGCCAGCGCCCGGGATGCGCGTTCCGGCCAGGTCAGCATCACCGTCATCATCATCAAGAATGAGGTCGATAGTGATGACGAAACACAGCAGGTGCCGCGCACCTATCGCTACCCCTCGCCACAGACGATCGCCAAGGCGCAGGACGAAATCCGGTCTGACGCCTATCTGCGTGGTTTTCTCCAGAAAAAGCGCGTCCAGTTGCGCAATGTCGTCGGCATCCAGACCGCGTTCAATGGCGGCAAGATCGTTTATGTAAGATAGTCACCGATTGGTCTGCGCCGTCTGCGTTTCCCGCGACATCTCCCGCTTATCTGCCTGTCCGATTTTTCTAATTTCCATAGTGCAGGTCGCGAGCATCTGCGGCCTCACTGTGGGTCTTCATGCGCTTTCTGAAGAGCATGCCGGGGGGCTAGGATTAAAGTCTGCGGGTTGCGCCATTCTGCCGATGTTTTGCGGAATATCGCTTCTCATGATTGCAGTATCCTTGCAACTTTTGCTGGCGGTATGTGCGGCCTTGTGATTTTAGTCGTGTCTGATATTTTTCGGTTTGGCGGTATTTCAGATTTTATTTATTGCGGAGGGAAGGATGAGCTATCAGACGTTTACGGTGGGCGAAATATCCGGGTATGTTTCGCTATTGTCCTCATTCGACTTCGCATCAGTCGACTGGAACGAAGTGATCGGCTACTTGCAGGATGCCGGCCTTTACACATCGGAGGTGGCTGATGTCATAAGCCAGTTTGCAAGTGGAAACTTTGACAGTCTGTTTCGTGGGCTTGAACTGGTTCAGACGATCGTTGATCAATATCCGCCGGACATGTTGTTCGAAGCCGCCGTCAACGACTATTTCTCCTCCTCGACGGATACCAGATTCGAACAATTCCTGCCGGATATGCCTTCACCGACTGATACCCATTGGGGAGAGGACTGGAACAACATCAAGGACCAACTGACGTCTGCGAAGATCGAGTTCGACAAGACGTTAGATCGGTGGAATCTTAGCGACCTTGTTCCGGGTGAATGGACCACTGATGGAATAAAACAATTCCTAGTCGCCAAAACTTACTCTGCTTTTTTCGATAAAGCTGACGGTTTCCTTGAAAATCTGGCGCTCAATCGCGGCGTACTAGGCCAGTATGAAGCTGCGAAAGAGAGCTTTCGGATCAAGGAGGCTCTGACCAACTTTCACACCAATCTGTTTTCCATCATCGATGACGGTGTCAACGAGCGCAGCAGTCCCGAAGACATGTTCCAGCGTCTGGATGACGTGACCAGCAAGGGGCTACTCGATGTGACAGGCATTAGTAATGGCTTGAAGAACGTGCTGAGTACTATCGGTTCCGGTATCTTGGATAAACTTGTCAGCAACAAGAACACGTTCGGTTATGGGGTGGCGCTGGCTACAGACAGCGGTTCTTTCAACGTGACGATAGCTCCGATCAAATCGGTCTTTGCCGGCACGGCGGGCAGGGATGCTCTGGTTGGCGGCTCCGCAGCTGATACGATCGACGTCAAGGCGGGCAACGATATCGCCTACGGCGCCGGTGGGAACGATACGCTGTTGGGCAATACCGGAAACGATATTCTTGGCGGTGGCGCGGGGAACGACAAGCTGATCGGCGGCGCCGGTGCGGATAAACTCTTCGGTGGTGCCGGCAAGGATATTTTTGTCTTCAAGAGTACAAAGGAATCCGCCAACAGCGTGGCCTTTCGGGATACCATCTACGATTTCAGCGCCAAGGAAGGCGATCGGGTCGATCTGTCGGCCATCGACGCCAATCTGAAGCTCAGCGGTAATCAGGCTTTCAGTTTTATCGGAACGAAGGCTTTTTCGGGCAAGGCGGGTGAGTTGCGCTATGACAAAAAGGTGTCTGATAGCTACATCTACGCCGATGTCAACGGCGACAAGAAGGCTGATTTCGCCATTCATCTCGACGACGCTGTCGTGCTGACTAAGGGGCTTTTCATCCTCTAGCCCCACCCCTTTCAGGCAACCGTTGTAACGGAACATCCGTCATCGTTTGGAACGGGAGCTATCCCTTGGGTATGTTGCGCCCGCTCATCAATGTTCCCGAAGCACTCATCACGAACAGTGAAATGTTCACGGATTGTTTCCGTCAAAATTTTCCGATACAGACGATTTGCCTGTCATGTTCGCGTTCTGTATCCGCGCGCCGCCGGATGCCCATTAAGGTTTGTTCGATGATCGATCCGAAATCAACGCGGCGTGGCCTGTTCCTGGTTTTCCTTATCCTCTTCCTGGATATTATGGGCATCGCCATCATCGTGCCGGTGCTGCCCGCCTATCTGAAGGAGCTGACCGGCGATACGATCAGCGAAGCAGCCGTTGATGGCGGCTGGTTGCTTCTGGCCTATGCCGGCATGCAGTTCATTTTCGCGCCCTTGATCGGCAATCTGTCCGACCGCTTCGGCCGCCGGCCAATCCTGCTTGCCTCGGTGCTGACGTTTGCGCTCGACAACCTGATTTGCGCGCTGGCAACAACCTACTGGATGCTGTTCGTCGGACGGGTTTTGGCGGGCATCAGCGGCGCAAGTTTCTCGACCGCTGCCGCCTATATCGCTGATGTCAGCGATGATACCAACCGGGCGAAGAATTTCGGCCTGATCGGTATCGCCTTCGGCACCGGCTTTGCGCTCGGTCCTGTGCTCGGTGGCCTGCTCGGCGAATTCGGCCCGCGTGTTCCCTTCTATGGTGCGGCGGCCCTGTCCTTCGTCAATTTCGTCGTCGCCTGGTTCCTGCTGCCGGAGACGCTGGAAAGCCAAAACCGCCGCCGCTTCGAATGGAAGCGTGCCAATCCGCTAGGAGCCTTGAAGCAGATGCGCAATTATCCGGGCATCGGCTGGGTGCTGCTGGTGTTCTTCCTGTTCTGGCAGGCGCATGCGGTTTATCCGGCCGTGTGGTCCTTCGTCGCCTCCTATCGTTATGACTGGAGCGAAGGGCAGATCGGCCTGTCTCTCGGCATCTTCGGGATTTGCGGGGCGCTGGTGATGGGCTTTGTTCTGCCAAAAGCCATTCCGCTGCTCGGCGAATGGAAGGCGGGAGCCGTCGGGCTGATCTTTACCGGACTCGGTCTGGTTGGTTATGCCTTGTCCTTTCAGGGGTGGATGATCTACGCCGTGATCATCGTCACCTGCCTTGAAGCGCTTGCGGATCCGCCCTTGCGCAGTATCGCGTCCGCCAAGGTGCCTCCGTCGGCGCAGGGCGAATTGCAAGGCGCCCTGTCGAGCATTTCCAGCTTCACGACGATCCTTGGGCCGCTGATGTTCGCGCAGATCTTCAGTCTCTTCACGGCCCCGCAGGCGCCCGTCACATTTGCCGGCGCACCATATGTTCTGGGTGCCATCTTTATTGTGCTGGCCATTGCCGTGTACATATTAAAAGTGCGGCCGGAGCCTGCCTCAATCGATGATGGTGGTGTGGCCGGACAGGCTGCCTGACCTGCTTTCCCGGATTGACGCTCGAAAAAAGATCAACTTCTGTGATCTTTGGATGAAAAAATAAGCACATTTGCCGTTCTGGCTGGTGCTTTTCAATCGGTTGTTCTATTTCAAAATCTTCCGTCTTGCGGCCCATACCGGTTGCGACGAAGCCAAAGGCCTATCCTCACATGCTGACTTCACCCCCTGTCGACACGGGCGTCCGCACCGATAATTCTTGGTCCGCGCATTATCGCGCCACCATTGCGCTCGGTGTGCCCTTCGTCGGCGCGCAGCTTGCGCAGTTCGCCATCCATGCCACCGACGTGCTGATGGTCGGCCGCCTCGGCACGACCGAGCTTGCGGCCATGGTTCTGGCCGCTCAGACGTTTTTCACCATCTTCATTTTCGGCTCCGGCTTTGCCAATGCCGTCGTGCCGATCGTGGCGCAGGCCGAAGGCCGCGGCGACCGTGTTGCCGTGCGCCGCGCCGTGCGCATGGGCATGTGGGCCGTGCTCGGCTATGGCGTCATCATGGCGCCGGTTCTCTGGCAAGCCGAGCACGTCCTGTTGCTGCTGGGGCAGAAGCCCGAAGTGGCAGCCCTTGCCGGAAGCTATCTGCATGTTGCGCTCTGGGGCATGTTCCCGGCGCTGCTGTTCATGGTTCTGCGTGGCTTCCTGAGCTCGCTCGAGCGTGCCGGCATCATCCTTTACGTGACGATCATCGTGCTGCTTGCCAATGCCGCACTCTGCTACGTATTCATCTATGGCCATTTCGGCGCCCCGGCGCTGGGCATCGTCGGTGCCGGTATTTCGGCGCTGATCGTCAACACGCTGAGCTTCGTGCTGCTCTACATCTATATCCAGGCGCAGCCGCAGACCCGGGCCTATGAAATCTTCGTGCGGTTCTGGCGGCCGGACTGGCCGGTGCTGAGGGATGTCGTCAAGCTCGGCCTGCCGATCGCGGTCACCATCCTTGCCGAGGTCAGCCTGTTCACCGTCGCCTCGCTGCTGATGGGCATGATCGGCACTGTCGAGCTTGCCGCGCACGGCATCGCCCTGCAGTTTGCCTCCGTCGCCTTCATGGTGCCGCTCGGGCTGGCGCAGGTCGCGACCGTGCGTATCGGCCTTGCCCATGGCCGCCGCGATGCGGAGGGAATCAGGCGCGCAGCGATCGCCGTGTTTGTCATCGGTTGCGGCTTTGCCTTCATCGGCAGCGCCGTCTTTGCGATTTTCTCGCATGAGCTGGCGGCGATGTATCTTGATACCAACCGGCCGGATGCGGCCGAAGTGCTCGCCTTTGCCGGACCGCTGATCGTCATTGCCGGCGCGTTCCAGCTGGTCGATGGGGTGCAAGCCCTTGCTGCCGGCATGCTGCGTGGCCTGAAAGATACGACCGTGCCGATGGTGCTGGCGCTGGTTTCCTACTGGCCGATCGGCTTTGTCGCCGCCTATCTGCTCGCCTTCCACTTCGGTTTCGGTGGTGTCGGCGTCTGGTATGGCTTCGTGCTCGGTCTTGCCGCCGCCAGCGTTTCGCTCACCTGGCGCTTCTTCCTCTTCCTGAAGCGGGAGCGCAAGCTGCTGGCCTTGCCGGCCGGAACCGTTTTGTGAGCCGCGGCATGCCGGAAGATGGCCTGAATCTTCAGCCGGAATTAAAAGGGGAGACGCTGCTACTGCGTCCTCTGACGGCCGATGACTTCGATGAACTCTACGCGGCCGGCAGCGATCCGGCCGTCTGGGCCGGGCATCCGGCGAAAGACCGTTACAAACCGGAGATCTTCCGCCAGTATTTCGACGCCCAGTTGACCAGCCGGAGCACGCTGGTCTTCATCGACCGGGCCACGGGTAAGCTGATCGGCTGCTCGCGCTATTATGTGGCACCCGATCAGCCGCAAGATATCTCGATCGGTTTCACCTTCCTCAGCAATGCCTATTGGGGCGGCGCCACCAATTTCGAGATCAAGCGCCTGATGCTCGACCATGCCTTCAAGAGTGTCGATGATGTTTGGTTCCACATCGACCCCACCAATATCCGTTCACAGAAAGCGACCGCCAAGCTCGGCGCCGTGCATGCCTATGATGCGGTGCTCGATATTTCCGGTTCACCCGTCAGCTGGATGTGCTACCGGCTGACCCGGGATGTATGGGCGAAGGTGAAGTCGGCACAGGGGCATTAAGCCGGAAGCTGCATTTCTTTCGTGTAATTTTGTTCTTTATTTGTTCTGGATTTTCGCTTAGCCTGCCGGTGATCAAAGGGAGGACGTGATGACGGCATATGCAACTGTTGGAACATTGGATCACGCAACGTCGGTGCGATTCTACGATGCGGCGCTAGCCACGATTGGCTGGAGCGCACATGCAAACTATCCCGGCTGGCGCGGCTACACCCTGGGCGGCAGCGGGGAGGGGTTTCTGCTCTGGGTTTGCGAACCGTTCAACCACGAACCGGCGACCCCCGGCAACGGCACGATGGTCGGCTTCATGGCGAAATCCCACGACGAGGTTGAGGCTTTTTACCACGCGGCACTCGCCAATGGTGGCAGCAGCGAGGGAGAGCCTGGGCCTCGTCCGCAATATGGCCCGGACTGGTACTCCGCCTATATGCGCGATCCGGCCGGCAACAAGCTTGCCATCGTCTTCAACGGCTGAATCGAAAAGCCCCGGTACTCCATTGAGAGACCGGGGCTTTTGGCATTTCAGGATGGTGGATATCAGCGTTCGGCCAGCGCCGGTTCGCCCTTCTTTTCGCGCACCAGATTGATGAAGCGGCGGAAGAGGTAGTGGCTGTCCTGCGGGCCGGGCGAAGCTTCCGGATGGTGCTGGACCGAGAAGACCGGCTTGCCGGTGACGCGCAGACCGCAATTGGTGCCGTCGAACAGCGAAACGTGAGTCTCTTCAACGCCTTCCGGCAAGGACTTCGAATCCACCGCGAAGCCGTGGTTCATCGAGACGATCTCGACCTTGCCGGTCGTGTGATCCTTGACCGGGTGGTTGGCGCCGTGATGGCCCTGGTGCATCTTCTCGGTCGTCGCGCCGAGTGCCAGGCCGAGCATCTGGTGGCCCAGGCAGATGCCGAACAGCGGGATGTCGCTCTTGATCAGCTCTTGGATCACCGGGACGGCGTATTCGCCGGTTGCTGCCGGGTCGCCCGGGCCGTTCGACAGGAAGATGCCGTCCGGCTTCTGTGCCAGCACGTCTTCGGCCGATGTCGTTGCCGGCATGACTGTGACCTTGCAGCCAAGGCCGGTGAACAGGCGCAGGATGTTGCGCTTCACACCATAGTCGAGTGCGACGACATGGTGCGTCGTGTCGGCGTCGGCCAGTTCGTCAAAACCCTCGTTCCACACCCAGGGCTTTTCGCTCCAGCGCGAGGTCTGGCCGGAGGAGGCGACCTTGGCGAGATCGAGACCTTCAAGCCCGCTCCAGGCCTTGGCTTCGGCCTTCAGCGTCTCGATGTCGAAAACGCCGTTCGGGTCATGGGCGATGACCGCGTTCGGCGCGCCGTTCTCGCGGATCCAGGCGGTCAGCGCGCGGGTGTCGATGCCGCACATGCCGATGATGCCGCGCGCCTTCAGCCAGGCGTCGAGATGCTTTGCCGCACGGTAGCTGGAAGGATCGGTGATGTCAGCCTTGAAGATGACCCCGACCGCGCCGTGGCGTGCTGCCGGCGTCAGGTCTTCGATGTCCTCGTCATTGGCGCCGATATTGCCGATATGCGGGAAGGTGAAGGTAACGATCTGACCGAGATAGGAGGGATCGGTCATGATCTCTTCGTAACCGGTCAGTGCGGTGTTGAAGACCACCTCGGCCTGTACCTTGCCGGTGGCGCCGATGCCTTTGCCTTCGATGACGGTGCCATCGGCCAGAACGAGCAGAGCGGTTGGTTTTGCGGTGGTCCAGGGGGCTGTCGCGGTCATTGTCTTCATCCCGTTCAGGCGGCGCGTCTCGGACGCTCCCCAAAGGAGCGCCGTCCGGCCTTTGTGGTTTGCAGGCGGGCAGATGCGGGCGATGGGCGCGCGCTGTCAGGCCTGGTCACGATGTTGGTGCAGGTGACGGTCAATAACTGCAGTGTCCGGCAAGGTCAATCTTGAAGACAGCGGGATCTGGCTTTTCCTGCAGCTTTTACTACGGAAACTCGCATTTCGTTTGCTCCGGCTCGTCCGGCTGGTTTATGAAACGCCATCAAACAGGAGAAGATAAAGATGCGCGATCAACTCGCTGCCGCCCTCAAGGATGCGATGAAATCAAAGGACGCACCGCGGCTGTCCACCATTCGCCTCATCCAGGCCGAGATCAAGACCCGCGATATCGCCAATCGCAGCGCTGGCAAAGGCGACGCCAGCGACGACGAAATCCTGCAGATCATGGCCAAGATGGTCAAGCAGCGTGAGGAATCGGCAAAGATCTACGAAGACAATGCCCGCCCGGAACTGGCCGCCAAGGAACGCGCCGAGATCGTTGTCGTTCAGGATTTCATGCCCAAGCAATTGAGCGAGGCCGAGATACGCTCGAATATCGCCGCTGCGATCACCGAAGCGGGCGCCGGCGGGATCAAGGACATGGGCAAGGTCATGGCGGTGCTGAAAGAGCGTTATGCCGGCCAGATGGATTTCGCCAAGGCGTCGTCCGTTCTCAAGGAACTGCTGACAGCTGGCTGACGGCGGGGTTGTCTGCCGTTTCTTCCGGCGCGGCCTGCGCATGAAAGGCCGCGTCGATAATCGCGAATTTTTCCGCCTGATAGGTCCGGTATTCGCGGATAAACCCTTGCGAAAGCCAGAGCATGTTCTTGCCGGCACCGCTATCATGGCCAAGGCTGCCCATCTCTGCCGCCTTGTCCATCAGCCGCTTCAGGTGGGTTTTCGAGATCCGGTAGCGCTGGCAGATTTCGGCCGATGAGATTGGCCCGATCCGGATGCGGGGCGCGTCCGGATCGAAATCCCTGATCAGGGCAATCAGGCAATCCATCACCACACCGCCGGAATTGGCCCAGGTAAACAGATTGAACGTCTCGCCGGGGTTGCGCACCGCGTGGTTTTCCAGAATTCCCTGCGCGATGGCGGGCTGTAGACTTGCAAACAGCGCCGGTTTTTCTGCCAGCGCCACAGCCCTTTTGCCACCGTCCAGCATGTCGAGAATGGCCAAATGCGTGTAGAGCCATTTGACGACGGATTCTATCGCGACATCGGTGGGCTCCAGCGGCCGCATACGATGATCAGGCGGATTGTCGGCAGGACGCGCGAAGCGATAGGCGAGCATTTCCTTGACGAAGGCGCCAGCGGTGTTGCGGCTGGCAATACCGTATTGCACGGCGTTCGCAACAAAACGCCCGGCATAAAGGCCCTTGTCCGGATCAGCGCGGCGGTAATGCAGCGACAGGCCCAGCTGCGCCATCAGCCAGCGCTGCTGCGAGGCAAAGATCGAGCTCAACCGCGGATTTTCCGCAAACTGCGCCGTCATCTGCCGCGCATTTTCCTGCATGGCGGCAAAAAAGACGCTGTTGGACACGAGATCGCTTGCGACAAAGGGCATCGGGCGGTTTCCGGAGGGATGCCAACAATTCATTGCCTGTTCTGCATCCGGCATCAATGGCCTATTCTGGGCAGGTCTGCCCAGATGCAAGGTTTCCTGGAGAGGCCGGGTGGCGGTCGGGGGCTATCCGTTCTTGCGGTTCTTCTGCTCCGTCATGAAATGCCTGAGCACCGCATTCATCCGCGTCTGATAGCCTTTTCCGCTTTTCTTGAAGAAGTCGATGACATCCTCGTCGAGCCGGATCGAAACGGCTTTCTTCGGGGTCGGGTAGACGATCGTCGCCTTCGACCAGTCAACATCCACGAATTCCGCCCAGTCGGGGTCGTCCCGCATGGCCGTCATGATATCCTCGTCGGTCAGGGCTGCAACGCGCGCCCAGTCGGTGCGGTCTTCGCCCTTGGCAATTTTTTCGCGGATTTCATCCAGCGAATATCTGACGATATTGTCTTCGCTCATGTTTGTGTGCCGAACGGGCTGAAATGATCCTGCAGGCCTCTTTCCGCATCGTATAGACTATTGCGATCAAGGTTCCCGACGAAGGGCAAATCGCCAGTGTGCGGACTTCTCCGTTCTTGTCGGTTTGGCTTTCGACATGTGGCTCGTTCAATGCGGCCGCTGCAATCAGAAAGTCGATACCGTGTTTGCGAATGTTAATAAGGCGCTTGTTTTCGTCCCATTCAAAAGATGGGAATTTGTTATCTGCGTGCTGCATTTCCGAACTCTCAACAATGACATGTCGCCTTGCCTACATATGTTTCCTTTCGGATAATGAATTTGCATATATAATTGTATATACGTATTCGAATTCCGTCAACCTGTGAATTGCGGGTATCATGCGTCCCCTCTTGTGGCGCGGGCGGCGATTGCCGCCTATATGGAAGCCAGCCCAGAGGTATCCATGCGATTTTCCAACACCTTCCTTGACGAGATCCGCGACCGCGTTCCCATTTCGGATGTGATCGGCAGGCGTGTCACGTGGGATCGCAAGAAAACCAATGCCTCGCGCGGCGACTATTGGGCCTGCTGCCCGTTCCATGGCGAGAAGTCGCCGAGCTTTCACTGCGAGGACCGCAAGGGCCGCTATCACTGCTTCGGCTGCGGCGTGTCGGGCGATCATTTCCGCTTCCTCACGGATCTTGACGGTATGGCCTTTCCGGAAGCCGTGCAGCAGATTGCCGATCTCGCCGGTGTCGCCATGCCGCAGCCGGATGTCGAGGCGGAAAAGCGCGACCGCCAGCGCATCGGCCTGCAGGAAGTCATGGAAGTGGCGACGCAGTTTTTTGAAGCCCAGCTGCAGACCGCAAACGGCGCCAAGGCGCGTGCCTATCTGCGCGACCGCGGGCTGACCGGCCGCACCATCGAAACGTTCCGGCTCGGCTATGCGCCGGAAAGCCGCAATGCGCTGAAGGAGTTTCTGGCCGGGAAGGGCATACCGAAGGACCAGATCGAGGCCTGTGGCCTGGTCGTCCATCGTCCCGACATTCCCGTCTCCTATGACCGGTTCCGCGATCGCATCATGTTCCCGATCCTCTCATCGCGCGAAAAGGTCATCGCCTTCGGCGGCCGCGCCATGTCGCCGGATGCGCCGGCCAAATATCTCAATTCGAACGAGACCGAGCTGTTCCATAAGGGCAACGTTCTCTACAATTTCGCTCGCGCGCGCCGCGCCATGTCCGGTGCCGACGGCGCAGGCACGATCATCGCCGTCGAAGGCTATATGGATGTCATCGCGCTGCATCAGGCCGGCATCGAGAATGCAGTCGCGCCGCTCGGCACGGCACTCACTGAAAACCAGATGACGCTGCTCTGGAAACTGACGCAGCAGCCGGTACTCTGCTTTGATGGCGACGGTGCCGGTATCCGTGCCGCAAATCGCGCCGTCGATCTGGCGCTGCCGCACCTGAAGCCCGGCTTCTCCGTGCGCTTCGCCATGCTGCCGGATGGCAAGGACCCGGACGATCTCGTCCGCAACGAAGGACGCGCGCCGTTCGACAAGGTCATGGCGTCAGCGCGTTCGCTGTCGGAAATGGTCTGGTTGCGCGAAGCCCAGGCCGGTGGCTTCGATACGCCGGAGAGCCGGGCCCAGCTGGAAGCGACGTTGAAACAGGTGGTTTCTGTCATTGCCGATGAAAATGTCCGCCGTCACTACGGCCAGGATATCCGCGATCGGCTCAACCAGTTCTTTCAGGGCGCCTCCCGTCAACAGAACGGCCAGCGCGGTTTTGACCGCAACCCGCGCCAGGGCGGCGGACGCGGCCAGGGGCAGGGGCGCGGTGGCCAGCAGGGCGCGCGCATGTCGGAGCGCACCGGCATTTCCGACCGGCTGGCGCGTTCGTCGCTGGTGAGCGGCCATCAGGCGCTGCCGCCCTTGCGCGAAAGCGTGCTGGCGCTGACCATCGTCAATCATCCGCAACTGCTGTTTGAAGAGTATGACGAGATTTCCGCGATCGAATACGACAATCGCGATCTGCAGCGCTTCTGGTCCTCGGTGCTCAATGCCGCCGCCGCCAAAGGTCCGCGCCTGACGCGCGAAGTCCTCGTCGAGCAGCTGGAGGCCGAAGGGTTCGATGCGCTTCTGAAAGCGCTTGACCAGCAGATCCGCTTCGCCCGCCTGTGGACTGCCACCACGGCCGCAGCGCCGGAGGATGCCCGCGAAGGTTACCTGCAGGCGCTTGCTCTCCATCAGCGCACCAAGGCTTTGCTCTGGCAGCGCCGCGAGCTGGAAAGCGAACTGGCCTACGCAACGGAAGAAGGTGATGACGACACCGTCAGCCAGATCCTGCGCAATCTGCAGGAAGTGCAGCTCGAAGTGACGCGGCTGGAAAACCAGGAAGCGATCGTCGACGGGTTTGGCGTGTTGTCGGGGCGCGTCAAGGGACCGGCGGGCAAGTAGGGCACGCTCTTTTGGTGACGAAACCGGTTCAGTGAGCCTCTTGCCACCTTGCAAGGCAATTGCAAGACTGCCCTTTCGATTGCGCCGCCGGCGATGCCGCTGCGCAGGTCCGGAGGAGGGGCAACCATGACCGAAATCACCTTGCTGGCTTTTGCATTCGTCTCGTTCATCGGTATCGCCACGCCCGGTCCAACCGTGCTTCTGGCGCTGACAAATGGTTCGCGCTTTGGTGTGCGCCGCGCGCTGATCGGCATGCTCGGTGCTGTCCTGTCCGATTTTGTCCTGATCGGTGCCGTGGCGCTCGGTCTCGGTGCGCTGCTGGCGGCGTCCGAATTCTGGTTTTCGGTGGTCAAATGGATCGGTGCGGGTTATCTCGCCTTTCTCGGCATCATGCTCCTGCGCTCGAAAGGCACACTCAATGAGACGCTGCACGGCGCGGCGCAGGCCGGTTCGGGATCGCCGCGCGCGATCTTTCTGAAAAGCTTTCTGGTCGCGGTCACCAATCCCAAGGGTTACCTGTTCTTCTCGGCCTTCCTGCCGCAGTTCATCGTGCCGTCCGAGCCGCAGTTCACCCAGTATGCGGTGCTTGCCCTGATCTTTGCTACCGTCGATTTCCTCGTCATGTTCGGCTACGCAGCCCTTGGTTCGCAGGCCGTCAAGGTTTTGAAAACGTCCGGCGCGCTCTGGCTCGACCGCGTCTGCGGAGGTGTTCTGTTGGCGCTCGCCGGGTCGCTGGCATTTTACCGGCGTGCGAGCGTCTGACGGCGCGTCCTTCGGCCGAGCGGACGAATGGACCGCTTAGCTGTTGCCAGCGGGATCCGGTTGTTGCGGCAATCCCAAACGGTCCGGTCAACCGCCTTCAATGAGAACTCGGCCCTCGCGCCCACAACCGTTCCTGTGCCATAGTCCGCTTTCTCCCACGAAAGCGATTCCATGCCGCAGACCCAGAACCGTATTGATCCCACCTTTGACACTGACGGTGCCAGAAATCCGCTGTCGGTGCTGAAAACGGTCTACGGCTATCCGGCTTTTCGGGGCAAGCAGGCTTCTGTGGTTGAGCGGGTCGTGTCGGGCGGTGATGCCGTCGTTCTGTTTCCGACGGGCGCGGGGAAATCGCTGTGCTTTCAGATTCCTGCCCTTTGCCGCGATGGCGTCGGCATCGTCGTTTCGCCACTGATTGCGCTGATGCGGGATCAGGTGGAGGCGTTGAAGCAATTGGGGGTCAGGGCAGCGGCGCTCAATTCCTCGCTCTCGCGCGAAGAATTCGTCGATGTCCGCCGGGCAATCTCCAATGGCGATCTCGATCTTCTCTATGTAACGCCTGAGCGCATCGTCACGCCGGGCTTCAAGGATTTGATCGGCAATGCGACGATTTCGCTGTTTGCCATCGACGAGGCGCATTGCGTCTCGCAATGGGGCCATGATTTTCGTCCTGAATACCGCGAGCTTGGCCAACTGGGCGATCTCTATCCCGGCGTGCCGCGCATGGCGCTGACGGCGACCGCCGATCCGCATACCCGCGAAGACATCATCGACAGGCTGGGCCTGCAGTCTGCCGAGGTTTTTACCACCTCGTTCGACCGGCCGAACATCGCCTATGAAATTGTCGAGCGCGATCAGCCGCGCCAGCAATTGTTGCGTTTCCTGTCGCGCCACAAGGGATCGAGCGGCATCGTCTATTGCCTGTCGCGCGCCAAGGTCGAGGAAACAGCCGAGTGGCTGAACGGGCAGGGCATTTACGCGCTGGCCTATCACGCCGGCATGGACCGCGCGGTGCGCGATACCAATCAGGATGCCTTCCTCAAGGAGGAGGAATTATGCCTGGTGGCGACCGTCGCCTTCGGCATGGGCATCGACAAGCCGAACGTGCGCTATGTCGCCCATCTCGATCTGCCGGGCTCGGTCGAGGCCTACTACCAGGAAACCGGCCGCGCCGGGCGCGACGGCCTGCCGTCGGATGTCTGGATGGCTTATGGCATGGCCGATGTCATCCAGCGCGGCCGGATGATTGATGGCGGAACATCGGGCGACGATGTCAAGCGCGTCGAGCGCGCCAAGCTGAATGCGCTGCTGGCCATCTGCGAGACACCCGGCTGCCGGCGTCAATCGATCCTCGCCCATTTCGGCGAGGCGCATGGCGGCGGGTGTGGCAATTGCGATACCTGCATCAACCCGGTCGAAACCTGGGATGGAACAGACGCCGCGATCAAGGCGCTGGCGGCGATCTACCGCACCGGCGAACGCTTTGGCACTGGTCACCTGATCGATGTGCTGCTCGGCACCGAGAATGAAAAGACCGAGCGCTTCGGCCATAGCAAGATGCCGGTTTTCGGGGCGGGCAAGGATATCCCGTCGAAAACCTGGCAATCGGTCTATCGCCAGCTTTTGGCCGCCGGCCTGATCAGCGTCGATCACGAGGCTTTTGGGGCGCTCAAGCTGCAGCCGGAAGCACGCGCCGTCTTCAAGCGTGAGCGCGAGGTCCGCTTCCGCAAGGATCGGCCGGTCAGCGGCAAGGGTAAAAACGCCCGGCAATCGGCGTCATCCAGCGCCAAATCGGCCTTGTCGGGTTCGGATGCGGAACTGTTCGAAGCCCTGCGCCGGGCACGTTCCGGCATTGCCAAGGAACTGGGTGTTCCGCCTTACGTTGTTTTCCCGGATACGACCCTGATCGCTTTCGCCACCGCCCGCCCGCACAATCACGACGCCCTTCTCGGCATCTCCGGCGTCGGCCAGTCGAAGCTGGAGCGATACGGCGACGCGTTCCTGGATGTTATTCGCGGGTTCGATTGACGGGCTGGCTCCCTCGTCTCCCCACCGGGGAGAAGGTGTCCGAAGGGCGGGTGGGGGGCGGTGAATTCTGAAATCGCGGCCCCTCATCGCTTCGCTCGCATTGCTCGGCATTTCTCCCCGCCGGGGAGAAGAGTGAGAGCCGCTACATCCTGACCGTCATGCCGCCATCGACCGTCAGCACATGGCCGTTGACAAAGGATGCGGCGTCGCTGGCGAGGAACAGGGCGGCACCGGCGATCTCGTCGGGCCGGCCCCAGCGCTGCGCCGGGATGCGCTGGCGAACGAACGGCATCAGGTCTTCGTCAGCGGCCATCGCTGCGTTGGTCTCGGTGGCAAACCAGCCGGGTGCGATGGCGTTGCTGGTGATACCGGAGGGGCCGAATTCGACCGCCATCGAGCGCATCAGGCCGGTCAACCCCTGTTTGGCAAGGGGATAGATCCCGTCGCCCGGCATCGCCACATAGCCGTTGATCGAGGTGATTGCGATCAACCGCCCGTACTCGTTCCGCTTCATGATTGCCGCCGCATCGCGCGATAGCGTGGTTGCGGCAATGAGGTCCGTCTGGATCAAGGTGAGAATGGCATCGTCGTCGAACTCGGCCAAAGGCCTGCGGTCGCGGGCGCCGACATTGTTGACGAGAATATCGAGCCGTCCATGGCGTCGTTCAATACTGGCAAGCGCGTCTCGTTGCGCGGTACGGTCCGCGACGTCAAAAGCCATCGCCTCGGCGCTGCAACCTGAGGCCCTGATCGAGTTGACCGCGCCTTCAAGCGTCGCAGCCGTGCGGCCATTGATGACGACATGTGCTCCGGCGTCTGCCAGCGCCCGGGCAATCTCCAGTCCCAGCCCGCGCCCGCCACCGGTGACAAGCGCTACACGGCTCTTGAGCGAAAATCTGTCGAATCTAGTCATGGCTTCCTCATCGCATTAAAAGCGTTGTCTATCGACATCAAAATAGTGGACTCAGTCAATTAATTTTTGCAGTTTTCCGTTTTTTGGTGCAGAAGCTCAAGGGCTGGGGTGGATAGCCTGTTTGAAACAGTCAAGTCGCAATCAGGCAAGACCCGGAACGATCCTGTCGTGCAAACGCCGCCCGCTGGCGCCGTCTTTCGCTGTCATATCAAACGGAATATGATAGGAATTCATCGCAAACCGATCTCAGATCCTGGAAAGCGGCCTTCATGACGTCAGCCTTCATCACTCACCTTTCCTCCGAACTCGAAGGGCTGAAATCCGCCGGGCTTTACAAGTCGGAGCGGGTGATCGTGTCCAAGCAGGCTGGCGAGATCGAGGTTGCGTCCGGTGCGAAGGTTTTGAACTTTTGCGCCAACAATTATCTCGGGCTTGCCGACAATGCCGAGCTGATTGCGGCGGGCAAGCAGGCGCTCGACCGTTACGGCTACGGCATGGCCTCGGTCCGTTTCATCTGCGGCACCCAGGAAGAGCACAAGCAGCTTGAGGCGCGGATTTCGTCGTTTCTCGGACTGGAGGACACGATCCTCTATTCCTCCTGCTTCGATGCCAATGGCGGTCTGTTCGAGACGCTGCTCGGCGAAGAGGACGCGATCATTTCCGATGCGCTCAACCATGCCTCGATCATCGACGGCGTGCGGCTCTCCAAGGCCAAACGCTTCCGCTATGCCAACAACGATATGGCGGCGCTCGAAGAAGAGCTGAAGAAAGCCGAAGGCGCGCGTTTCAAGCTGATCGCCACCGACGGCGTCTTTTCGATGGATGGCATCATCGCCAATCTGCAAGGGGTCTGCGATCTCGCCGACAAGTATGGCGCCATGGTGATGGTCGATGACAGCCATGCCGTCGGTTTCGTCGGCAAGCATGGCCGCGGTTCGGCCGAATATTGCGGCGTCGAGGGAAGGGTGGATATCATCACCGGCACGCTCGGCAAGGCGCTTGGCGGCGCCTCAGGTGGCTATACGTCGGCAAGACGTGAAGTGGTCGAGTGGCTGCGCCAGCGCTCGCGGCCCTATCTATTCTCCAACACGCTGGCGCCGGTGATTGCGGCTGCCTCGCTGAAAGTGTTCGACCTGATCGACAATGGCGACGCGCTGCGCTCGCGGCTTGAAGCCAATGCGACGCTGTTCCGCAGCGAAATGGGCAAGCTGGGCTTCACGCTCGCCGGTGAGGGTCATCCAATCATCCCGGTGATGCTCGGCGATGCGTCGCTGGCACAGGCTTTTGCTGCCAAGATGCTGGAAAAGGGCGTCTATGTCGTCGGCTTTTCCTTCCCCGTCGTGCCGAAAGGCCAGGCCCGCATCCGCACCCAGATGTCGGCGGCGCACAGCGAGGCGGATGTGCGCCGTGCAATCGCGGTGTTCGAAGAGGTTGGCCGCGAGCTGGGCGTGATTTGAGGGCGTCTTTCTCCCTCTTCTCCCCAGCGGGGAGAAGATGTCCGAAGGACAGATGAGGGGGAGCGATGCTTCGAGCGCAAGCGAGAGGCAAGTATCCGGGAATTGGAAGCGGTGCCGTGTCGGCCCCCTCATCCGCCCTACGGGCACCTTCTCCCCGCTGGGGAGAAGAGGGGGATAGCAACGCCGGCGCAACCAAAAGATCAAAAGAAGGAATGCTGAATGACAAACATGATGAAGGCGCTCGTCAAATCCAAAGCTGAAACCGGCCTGTGGATGGAGCATGTGCCGGTGCCGGTGCCCGGTCCCAACGATGTGCTGATCAAGGTGAAGAAATCGGCGATCTGCGGCACGGACGTGCATATCTGGAACTGGGACCAGTGGGCACAGAAGACCATTCCCGTGCCGATGGTCGTCGGTCACGAATTCGTCGGCGTGATTGCGCAGATCGGATCGGCCGTCACCAAATACCATGTCGGCGAGCGGGTATCGGGCGAGGGGCATATCGTTTGCGGCAAGTGCCGCAACTGCCGGGCGGGCCGCGGGCATCTGTGCCGCAACACGCTGGGCGTCGGCGTGCATCGCCCGGGTTCCTTCGGCGAATATGTCTGCATTCCCGAATACAATGTCGTTGCCATCCCCGACGAGGTGCCGGATGAGATCGCCGCGATCTTCGACCCGTTCGGCAATGCCGTGCATACCGCACTCTCCTTCGATCTGGTGGGCGAGGATGTGCTTGTCACTGGCGCCGGCCCGATCGGCATCATGGGCGCGATGGTTGCCAAGCGCTCCGGCGCGCGCAAGGTCGTGATCACCGATATCAATCCAGTGCGGCTGGCGCTGGCCGAAAAGATGGGCATCGATTATGTCGTCGATGCGTCGAAGGAAAACCTCGCCGACGTGATGAAGCGGATCGGCATGACTGAGGGGTTCGATGTCGGGCTGGAAATGTCGGGTGCTGCCCCTGCCTTCCGCGACATGATCGACAAGATGAACAATGGCGGCAAGATTGCCATTCTCGGCATTGCGCCGACCGGCTTTGAGATCGACTGGAACAAGGTGATCTTCAAGATGCTCAACCTCAAGGGCATCTACGGCCGCGAAATGTTCGAGACCTGGTACAAGATGATTGCCTTCGTGCAAGGCGGCCTCGACCTGTCGCCGATCATCACCCACCGCATCGGCATCGACGATTTCCGCGAGGGTTTCGAGGCGATGCGCTCCGGAAACTCAGGAAAGGTTGTCATGGACTGGTAGGGGCTTTCCCGCACCGCGTTGACCCAGTGCGGGCCTGTTCTACTCTATGACTTCCCTTGGGTAGACGCCCCAGAGTTTCGTCTGGGCGACGTAACCGCTGAGCCGTGGCCGCTGGATGGCGACGTGGCACCAGGAGCCGCTACAGTCGATGATCGTCACAATCACGCCCGGTTGCATGAGGGCGGTGACCTTAGGGGACTGGCCCGGGCTGCGCTGCAGGCTGGCGCCCTCCTTCAGCCATGGTGCGATCATGGCGGTACGCTGGCCCGACAGAAGGGCCGCGTGCATCCAGCCGGATGATCCATCGTGATCGCGCACCAGCCGCCAGTTGCCCCATTCCTCGATCAGTTCCATCGGCAGGCCTGCGGCCATGTAGACGAACCGCACCGCATAATCGGTGGAAGGGCCAACGCGCATGCGCGCATTGTCGCTCTTCAGCGAGACGAAACGCGGCAGTTTCAGCCCCGTCACACGGCCGGTATTGCGGCCGGGCGCCGCGATGGTGTCGCCCGACGCTACCTGCGTGGTCGCTGCCACTGCCGGCTGCGCCATCGCTGCACAGGCGGCAAGAAACACGATGGCAGCCTTCATCTGTCCCGTCTCCGGCCCCTGACTGTATCTGCCGTCGGTAGCCTGTTCATTGGCATGCACTTGCCCTTTTCAGCGCGGCCGTGATGCCATCAAGCGAAAAGGCGTATTGGGTATCGGTGCCGCGGCTGGAGGTTGCCTGAAGCGTCAGCGTGGCTCCGGACTTCATGGCGGCGACCAGCGCGTTGTCGCGGGTTTCGCGGATCGGCCATGCGACGTTTCCGCGCGGGGTCAGGGTAAAGACGTCGTTGCCGACCTTGACCGTGACCTCGGACCCGGCCTTCAGGGTATATCCCATCTGGGCCTGCGGCATGTAACCGCCGGCACCTTTTGGCGCGACCAGCAGGAAGTTGTTGCCATGGTTGACCCCGGCCGGCTCCATGTCGCGTGGCATGGTCAGCGCGTAGCAGGCGGTCTTGCCGTTATCGGCGTAGGAATAGACACCCCAGTGGCCGAAAGTCTTGACCATCACCGGCTGCGCCTGGGCTGGAAGGATGGTGCTGGCTAGGGCCAGGGCGGCGAGGATATGCCGGTTGAAGGACATCTGATCTCCGTCGTTAAGGGGGAATGGGCCTGTCTGGCAGGCGCTCAATGCGTCCTTAATGAAAGGGCCGAAGGGTTATCAAAAGGTAAATTTCGTCCCGCAGGAAGCCGCATGCGGCCGCTTGAGACATGCCGGATGGGCGTGGGCGTCACCGTTCTTAAGGGCATCCGGGGAGGTCCGCTCACCCCATCAAAACCTGTTCACGTTTCCGTTAAGTGGGTTCCATTGGCTGCTTGCGCATGGCAATCCCATGGCCTTGGACAAGCAGATGAGGTTTCCCCGATTGATTGATTTGAATGTGTCCCGCCGAACCTTCCTTCAGGCGGGCGGCGCCTTTGCAGCGCTCGGTCTTGCCGGTTGCGCCACCACGGCACAGCCCGTCGCCGTGCCGGTCAAGGCCGAACCCATCGTGCTGCCGACCGCCGAAAGCGAGATGTACAGCGCCCGGCCGGAGGAGCAGTTTCCGCTGCCGGCTGTTCCGTACCAGAAGATTCCAGTGCGCTTCCGCCGCCAGTGGGTCGACAACACGACCGGCGAGCGTCCCGGCACGTTGGTCGTCGATACCGCCAATCATTTTCTCTACCTCACCTATGAAAACGGCAAGGCGATGCGTTACGGCGTCGGACTTGGCCGTGCGGGCTTCGAGTGGTCGGGCCGCGGTGTCATCCAGTACAAGCGCAAATGGCCGCGCTGGACGCCGCCCGACGAGATGGTGGCGCGCCGCCCCGATCTCGAACCCTACAGCATTGCCAATGGCGGAATGGACCCGGGCCTGAAAAATCCGCTGGGCGCTCGCGCTCTTTATATCTTCAAGGACGGCGTCGACACGATCTACCGCATCCATGGATCGCCGGAATGGTGGACGATCGGCAAATCGGTGTCATCCGGCTGTGTGCGCATGCTCAATCAGGATGTGATCGATCTTCATAGCCGGGTGCCCAACCGGACAGAAATCCTGGTCACCGGCACGGCGATGGGCTAGCCGCGCACGGCCCTGGCACGTGTGCCTTTTTGGGTGGCGATGCAGGCAAGACCTTGACATTGCCACCCGCAACATCATCTCTCAAGCAGCAGGCTTGGGAGGGTTTGATGATCTATTCTGGAAGTTGCCATTGCGGTGCCATCGCCTTTGAAGTCGAGGCCGATATCACGCAGGCGATGGACTGCAACTGTTCGATGTGCCGCCGCCGCGGCGGTCTTCTCGCCTTCGTGCCGCGTGAAAATTTCAGGCTGCAGACACCGCAGTCGGCGGTATCCACCTATCAGTTCAACAAGCACGTCATCCAGCATCATTTCTGTGCCACTTGTGGAATTGCGCCCTATGCCGAGGGCGAGAGCAAGACCGGCGCGATGACGGCGGTCAATGTCCGCTGCCTGCCGGATGTCGATCTCGAAACCCTGACGATCACCAAGGTCGACGGGCGAAGTTTTTGATGCGGGAGGAAAGCATGAAGGGTTGAAGCCGGGCCTCATCTGCAAGCGGAGATTCCTTTGGCTCTTGTCTTTCCATCAACAGTTCCTACATTTCGGCCATGGAACTGAATCTTTGAAGCACTCTGCTAGATTCAGTCTTTTTTGCCGATTTGAACGGTTTTTCACCGGAAATGCTTGACGGGACCGAAAATTGTGGGAATCACCATTTCTAATACAGTGGGTGAAATAGGTACGGCGGACAGATCCATCATGCATGTGATGCCAGAACGGCGCTGCTGTCGCAGTTCGCCGGTTTAACTGCGGTGAGTGGCGTGGTTAATCAGGAATTAAAGATCATCCCGTTACGTCAGGGGTAATGATTCGCGGTGGGAGCGATTGACGCACCCGAGCTACGAAAAAGTTTTGCACCGCGCACGCGTTGAGTGCTGTCCAAGGAAAGCGACGATATAAATGGCAACCAAAGTCAAAGAGAACGAAGAAGCAGAAGCCGAACGCGAAGGCGCACCCGACGGCCCGCTTCTTGACCTCTCGGATGACGCGGTCAAGAAGATGATCAAGGCCGCCAAGAAGCGCGGCTATGTGACCATGGACGAGCTGAACGAGGTTCTGCCGTCCGATCAGGTTGATCCCGACCGGATCGAAGACATCATGGCGATGCTCAGCGAAATGGGCATCAATGTCGTCGAGGACGAGGAAGCCGACGAGGGCACCGCAGCCGCCGAGGAAGAGGATAGCGATTCCGACGGCGAGAGCGAAGGCGGCGAACTGGCCCCTTCGGGCGGCACGGCTCTTGCGACCGCCAAGAAGAAAGAACCGACCGACCGCACCGATGATCCGGTGCGCATGTACCTGCGCGAAATGGGCTCGGTGGAGCTTCTGTCGCGTGAGGGCGAAATCGCCATTGCCAAGCGCATCGAGGCTGGCCGTGAAACGATGATCGCCGGTCTCTGTGAGAGCCCGCTGACGTTCCAGGCCATCATCATCTGGCGTGACGAACTCAACGAAGGTAACACGCTTCTGCGCGAGATCATCGATCTCGAAACCACCTATTCCGGTCCGGAAGCCAAGGCTGCACCGCAGTTCCAAAGTCCTGAGAAGATCGAGGCCGACCGCAAGGCTGCCGAGGAAAAGGAAAAGAACCGCAAGCCGCGTGCTGGTGACGACGACGTGACCAATGTCGGCGGTGAAGGCCTGCCGCCGGAAGAAGAGGAAGAGGACGACGACGAGTCGAACCTTTCGCTCGCCGCGATGGAAGCGGAACTGCGTCCGCAGGTCATGGAAACGCTCGACATCATCGCCGAGACCTACAAGAAGCTGCGCAAGCTGCAGGACCAGCAGGTCGAAGCCCGCCTGGCTGCGACCGGCACACTGTCGCCTGCCCAGGAGCGCCGCTACAAGGAGCTGAAGGACGAGCTGATCACGGCGGTCAAGTCGCTGTCGCTCAACCAGAACCGCGTCGACAGCCTTGTCGAGCAGCTCTACGATATTTCCAAGCGCCTGATGCAGAACGAAGGCCGTCTGTTGCGTCTGGCCGAGAGCTATGGCGTCAAGCGCGACTCGTTCCTGGAACAGTATTCCGGCGCCGAACTCGATCCGAACTGGATGAAGTCGATCGCCAATCTGGCCGCCAAGGGCTGGAAGGAATTCGCCAAGAACGAAGGCACGATGATCCGCAACATTCGCGGCGAGATCCAGAATCTGGCCACGGAAACCGGCATCTCGATCTTCGAATTCCGCCGCATCGTTTCGATGGTGCAGAAGGGCGAACGCGAAGCCCGCATCGCCAAGAAGGAAATGGTCGAAGCGAACCTTCGCCTCGTCATTTCGATCGCCAAGAAGTACACCAACCGCGGCCTGCAGTTCCTCGATCTGATCCAGGAAGGCAACATTGGCCTCATGAAGGCGGTCGACAAGTTCGAATACCGCCGTGGTTACAAGTTCTCGACCTATGCGACGTGGTGGATCCGTCAGGCGATCACCCGCTCGATCGCCGACCAGGCCCGCACGATCCGTATTCCGGTGCACATGATCGAGACGATCAACAAGATCGTCCGCACGTCGCGCCAGATGCTGCACGAGATCGGCCGCGAGCCGACCCCGGAAGAACTGGCCGAGAAGCTCGCCATGCCGCTCGAAAAGGTCCGTAAGGTCCTGAAGATCGCCAAGGAGCCGATCTCGCTCGAAACTCCGGTGGGTGACGAAGAAGATAGCCACCTCGGCGATTTCATCGAGGACAAGAACGCGCTGCTGCCGATCGACGCCGCCATCCAGGCGAACCTGCGCGAAACGACGACCCGTGTTCTCGCCTCGCTGACGCCGCGCGAAGAACGTGTCCTGCGCATGCGCTTCGGCATCGGCATGAACACCGACCACACGCTCGAAGAAGTCGGCCAGCAGTTCTCGGTTACCCGCGAACGTATCCGTCAGATCGAAGCCAAGGCGCTGCGCAAGCTGAAGCACCCGAGCCGCTCGCGCAAGCTGCGTTCGTTCCTGGACAGCTAAGAACGAACTCCTTTCGATTGAACAAGTGGAACCCGGTCAGTGAAAACTGGCCGGGTTTTTCGTTGGGCGGCCGGAGTTTACCGCGTGCGCCCCTCCGCGCTCACAGCCTTTCCTTGTCTGTTTGAGCCGCCGAGACTATAATTTAGTAATCGCTAAAACTTCTGAGCTGTCATCGTACGCGTTCTGTTGACTGAGATCGGCTGTCCGCTTTGCCGGATAGTGTGTCCGATGAGGCGGGAGGCGGAGGCATCAATCGCGGCGCCATCTTCAAGGTCGTGCCGTATGGGAGGTGTGCTATGACCATGTATATCGTGTTGATCAACTGGACAGAGCAGGGTGTCAAGAACGTGCGCGAGTCGCCCAAGCGTCTCGACGCGGCAAAGAAGCTGCTGAAGGATATGGGGGGCTCGTTCAGGGAGTTCTATCTGACCATGGGCGATCACGATATGGTGGCGGTGTGTGAAGCGCCTGATGATGCGGTGATGGCGCGGTTTGCGCTTTCACTCGGAACGGGTGGTAATGTGCGCACCAAGACATTGAAGGCATTCCCGGAAGCCGCCTACCGGGAACTGATCAGTTCGCTTGGATAGAGGCGCGCAATCAGGCTGAGCGGGCTAAACCGGTCAGGGCATCCGTTTGGGGGGCCGCATCCTCTTGATTCTTTCTCGTTGCGGCCCAATGTGAAGGGAGCAAAACTCGCTTCAAACGCTTGGAGTTTTTCATGCTCGACAAGCCTGCCAAAATACCCGGTCCGGATCACCCTATTGTCATCGCGCCCAATCCCGGCCGTGTCGTTGTCCGGTTGGGCGATATCGTCGTTGCCGACAGCCGCCATGCCCTGACATTGCGTGAGGCGTCCTACCCGGCGGTGCAGTACATTCCCCGTGCCGATGTCGACATGGCGCGGCTGCAGCGAACGGACCATGCCACCTATTGCCCCTACAAGGGGAATGCGTCCTATTTCAGCATGACCGAGGGTGGCCCCAGGCTCGAGAATGCCGTCTGGTCGTATGAAGCGCCGTATGATGCCGTCGCCGTCATCCGCGATCACCTGGCGTTCTACCCCGATCGCTTCGTGATCACGGACGCTTGAACGCTTATCCACCACGCTAGGAACAGCGTTGCGCGCATGCTAGGAAGAAAGGGGCTCGCCCCTGGTCTGCCTGTCCCCATTTCCCGCCGGTCACGATCCGGTCAGTATCCGGTTCTAATCACCATCCATGCAGCAGAATTCGGAAAAATGGTGGGGCACATTCAAGGCGGGGCTGCTTGCTTCCGCCGCCCTCCATGTCGTTGCCGCTGCGTTTCTGATCTTCGATATGCCGGTGATACCGCCACAGCCTGAAGAGCAGGAAGTGGTCAAGGTCGAGATGGTGCCCGAACCGGAGAAGAAACCGGAGCCTGAGAAGAAGCCGGAACCTGAAAAAAAGCCGGAGCCTGAGAAGAAACCTGAACCGGAGACGAAACCGGAACCGAAACCGGAGCCAGCGGAAGAGGTCAAGCCGGTGGAAAAACCGGTAGATAAGGCCGAGGAGAAACCGGCGGAAAAAGCTGAGCCACAGGCAGCAGACAAACCTGCGGCAGGGCAGGCGGATGCGCAGAAGGCTCCAGCCGGGAAAACGGAAGTCCAGAAGGCCGAAGCAGAGAAAGCTGCAGCACAGCCGCAAGCCTTGGAATCGGCCGCCAGGGAGGGGGGGGAAGAAGCAGGTGGCGACCGTCCTTCGGAACCGGAAAAACAAGCCGAGCTCGAACCACGCGCCGAGCGCGCGGCTCCACTTACGAGCGAGCAGGCGCCGGACGAGATTGAGCCGCAATTGCGCAAGCCCTTGGATACGCCTGCCGAGACGGCGGCCGCTGCCAAGCTGCCGGAGCTCGATCTGCCCGAGGCGGCCAATGCCAACCCGCTGCTCAACGAAGGCGAAGCCCTGATCGAGAGGGTACCGATCCCGCAGGTCAAGCCGCAAGACCGGCCGGTGGATGCCGCCGTGTCCGATCCGCAGAAGCTGGCGTCGGCTGATGGCGCTGACAAAAGACCCAGCCGTCCGCCCGCCGAGTTGAAGCGTGCAAAGGAACTCTATTCCGCCGATACGTTGTCCGATCCGCGTGTCCGTCAGGCGCTCGGGAAGCTGCCACGGGATCGGCGGATCGTGCAGATGTGCATGATCGAGACGCTGGAGCAGGTGCGCCGCACCCGGGAGGATACCGTCCCGCAGGGGCTGTTCTTCGATCCGCGCAATGGTTCGCCCATCGCAGGCCAGGTGATGACGGCCAATGGCGCTGCCTATAAGACCGCGCAGGGCTGGATCGATGTCGATTTCAAATGCACCGTCAACGCGGAAGCCGACGGCATCACTGCGTTCAGTTTCGCGGTCGGCGGCTCGGTTCCAAAAAGCCAATGGCAGGCGCGGCGGTTCCCGAGGAATTGAGCCGCCACGCCCATTGCTGGATTACTTGTAGAAGCCTTCCCGCAGGTTGATGCCGTGCTCCAGCCAGGCCTTCATGGCGCAGAGCGCGCCGGTCCAGCCCTCGCAATTGCCGTAGGAGCCTTTCAGCCCGCCCGGCGTCTGGCGCCAGCCTTCCTCGGCAATCGTCACCAGTGTGCGGCCATCGTCGGTGGGCTCGAACAGCATGGTGACGGTGGTGTCGTATTTGGGTGTGTCTGAGCCCGGTCCTTCATAGGCAACCCATTGGAAGACGATCTTCTGGTCTTTCATCACCTCGATGACCTTGACCGGGAAGGCGCCAGGAAAATCGTGGAAATCCCAGGTGACGGTGGCTCCCGTTTCAAGTCTGCCCTTGGCGCCGCCGGTGGTAAAATAGCGCGACAGCTGTGCCGGATTGACCACCGCCTCGAAAACCTCCGAGACCGGCTTGGCGATGCGTCCGGCGACCCTGAATTTTAGCTCCATGTTTTTTCCTCCTGCCTTTATACTTGCTCCGACTCTTATTATGTTATAAAAAAACAACATGTCAATCGACGAGAAAAACGACAAAATCTTCAAGGCTTTGGCCGCCTCCAGCCGCCGGGCCATGCTGGATATCTTGAAAGATCAGCCGCAAACGACAGGCGATCTTTGTGCACGCTTTCCCGCCCTTGACCGCTGCACGGTGATGCAGCACCTCAAGGTTCTGGAGGCGGCGGATCTGGTCATCGTCAAGCGCGAGGGGCGCGAGCGCTGGAACTATCTCAACGCCTTGCCGATCAAGGATATCCATGACCGCTGGATCGGTCCCTACGCCGCCCATGCCGTTGGCCTGCTCGGCAGGTTGAAGGATGATCTGGAAGGGTAGGCTGGTTCAGCCGGCGGCGGCTTTCTCCAGACCCGCCACATCGATCTTGACCATCCGCATCATCGCGTCACGCACCCGTCCGGCTCTGGCCGGGTCCGGATCGCTCATCAGCCGCATCAAGGCATCCGGAATAATCTGCCAGGTGACGCCGAAACGGTCGGTGAGCCAGCCGCATTGCTGTGCCTGTCCGCCGTCCAGCAACCTCTCCCAGTAATGATCGACCTCCGCCTGGTCGGCGCAGGCGACGAAGAAGGAGACGGCTGGGGTCAGCTGGTAATGCGGCCCGCCATTCAGCGCCATGAATGCCTGGCCTTCCAGTTCGAAGGCGGCCGTAAACGTTTTGCCGTCCGGCCCCTTGTGCTGATAGGTCACCGTCGCCTGCTTGAAAATGGAGAGATAGAAGGCGATTGCCTCGTCGAGATTGTTGTCGAACCAGAGAAACGGCGTGATCTTTTGCATGAGCTTTCCTCCTGTTTGCGTGAACATTACCTGCAATGACGAACGGTCAGGTCCGGATTCGACACCGTCAGTGAAATTTTCTGAAAGAGCGAAGGAAGCTGGCAGGCCTTGAGAGCACGGCTGCGGGCAGCAAAAATGCCCGCAGCTACCCGCCTTTTGCCAGTCACATGCCCGGTATTGTGAACAATCCAACAGAATTCAATGGCAACTTTTTACGAATTGCCGCCGTAGCATCGGGACTGTAGTCAGGTCTTTGAGGAATTGTGGAGCGCATCTGGATGCGCCGGCGCAAGGAGAGAAGTGCTCATGGCGGCTGTACGCGCATTCGGAAAATCATCCGCTGAGACGATCCAGCGGGAAATCGACCGGCTGGCGGCGCTGGAAGCCTTCGATCTTCTCGATACGCCCCGCGATGAAGGCCTGGACCGTATTGTGGGCCTGATCAGGGAGATTTTCTCCGTCGAGATCGGCATCGTCTCGCTGATCGACGCCCACCGGCAATGGTACAAATCCTGCATGGGCCTTGCCGCCGAAGAGGTGCCGCGCGAAGACACGTTCTGCCGCTATGTCATTGATATCGAAGAACCTATCGTCGTCCAGGATGCCACGAAGGACTCGCGGTTTTCGGAGCATCCGGCCGTCACCGGCGAAAGCCATATCCGCTTTTACGCAGGCGTACCCTTGCGCACCAGGGCTGGGCATGTGATCGGCACAGTCTGCGCCATCGATCGGCGGCCGCGGTCGTTCGGCAATCGCGATCTGACCATCCTGACCGGGCTCGCCGGTGTCTCGATGGACCGTATTACCCTGTTGCAGTCTGCAGCGACCGATAGCCTGACCGAGGCGCTGACCCGGCGCGCCTTCAAGCAGGAAGCGGATCAGCTGATCTCGCTGGCGCTGCGCCACCAGCATGACATCGCCTGCATCGTCCTCGATGTCGATGATTTCAAGTCGGTCAATGACACGCATGGTCACGCAGCGGGTGACGAGGTTCTGAAGAACGTTGCAGCGACCTGCAAGGGCGCGCTGAGGGCGGGCGATCTGCTGGGCCGTCTCGGCGGCGAAGAGTTTGCCATCCTGCTGCCGCATGTGGACCGGGAAGGGGCGCTGGCGGTTGCCGAAAAGGTGAGGGCGCTAATCGCCGCGCAAACTGTCAGGGCCGGGGACCATAAGCTCAACGTCACCGCAAGCTTCGGTGTTTCGGCGCTGTCGATCATCGGCAAGGATATCGAGACGCTGCTCGCCCAGGCGGACGCGGCCATGTACAAGGCCAAGCATACGGGCCGCAACCGCTGTGTTTCCTGGAGTTCGCTGCAGGCGGATCAGGCGGTTGGCACACGGCGGCGCGTCCTGAAGGCAGGATCGATCGTTTTCAACGACCGCCGCTCGACCATCGACTGCACCGTCAAATCGCTCGGCAGCGACAGCGCCGGTCTTACCGTGTCCAACTCCGCCGGCATCCCCACCGAATTTCTCCTGTCGATCAAGGGCGAGGGGTTCGAGACGCGGTGCCAGGTGATCGCCCAGGACCGGCAAAACCTCGAAGTCTCCTTCCGGTAATCGATGCCATCTGACCGGCCGGATTGACATACAGGCCCTGTCTGTTTTATCTGGCCGCATGACCAGTCTGCCGATCAACGCTCTTTCCTGCATGATGATGCCGCTCTCCATCCGAGAAGCGGACCCTTTTGCGTGATCTGAGATAATTTTCGCCAGACGCCCAAGCCGCTTCATCCGAGGCGGCTTTTTTTGTGGAACCGCCTCCCCAGACCATCCAGAGGAGTTCCGCCCATGATCCAGCCCGCCAAATCCGCACCGGTGCGCTACGTCACCACCGCCATCCCGTTCGTCAATGCCGCTCCACATCTGGGGTTTGCGCTCGAGGTGATCCATGCCGATACGCTCGCCCGGTTTTATCGAGAGCGGGGAGATGATGTCCGGCTGCTGGCCGGAACCGATGAGAACAGCATCAAGAATGTTCGCGCGGCCGAAGGGGCAGGAGAGCCGGTCGCCGATCTCGTCGCACGCAATGCCGCCCGGTTCCAGGCTCTGCCGGAAAGCCTCGATCTCTCCTACGATGATTTCATCCGCACCAGCGTCGATCCCCGCCACACCCCGGGGGTCACGAAACTCTGGCAGGCCTGTTGCGATAGTGGGGATATCTACAAGCGCTCCTATACCGGTCTTTACTGCGTCGGCTGCGAACAATTCTACAAGCCGGACGAACTGGTGGATGGCCGCTGCCCCGAACATGATGCGCCGCTGGAAGAAATCGAGGAAGAGAATTGGTTCTTCCGGCTGTCGAAATACACAGACCGGCTGCGCGATCTTTACCGGCAGGGAGCGATCCGGGTCGTGCCGCATGCGAGACAGAACGAGATTTCCGCCCTGATCGAGCGCGGCCTGGAGGACTTCAGCATTTCGCGCACCGCAGAGCGGGCGCGCGGCTGGGGCATCCCGGTTCCGGGCGATCCCGGCCAGGTGATCTATGTCTGGTTCGATGCGCTCGCCAACTACATCACCGCCCTTGGCTATGGCACGGATGAGACGCTGCTTTCGCAGTATTGGACAAATGCCAAGGCCCGTGAACATGTCATCGGCAAGGGCATTACCCGGTTTCACGCGGTCTACTGGCCAGCCATTCTGCTCTCGGCCGGCCTGCCTTTGCCCACCCGCATCCTCGTTCACGGCTATCTGACGACGGAAGGCCGCAAGATCAGCAAGTCGCTCGGAAACGCCGTCGATCCCACCGTCCATGCGAGGCGCTTCGGGGCGGATGCCCTGCGCTATTTTCTGCTCCGCCATATCCGCACCACGGAAGACGGCGATTTTTCGATCGAACGTTTTGAAACTGCCTACAAATCCGAACTGGCGGGACAACTCGGAAACCTCGTTCACCGCACGCTGAGCATGATCGAGCGTTCCTGCGGCGGCATCCTGTCACAGCCTTCGCAGGAATTTGCCGAAAACGACACGCTGATCCGCCAGGCCCACAGCCTTGAGGAAGTCGTCACCGCCCATCTCAATGCCTATGCCTTCGACCGCGCGCTGGATGCGATCTGGAAACTGGTGGCCGCGGCCAACAAATATGTCGCCGATCAGCAGCCATGGGCGCATGCAAAGGCGGTGGCGGCAGCCCGGACGGAGGATGAACGGCAGGCGGCTGTTATCCGCCTCAACGGCAGCCTCTACAGCGTCGCCTGGACGCTGCAGATCATCGCCGAAGCACTCACTCCGTTCATGCCCCTCACTGGCGCGGAGCTGCTGCGAAAGCTGGGATTGGAAGCGGCAGATGACGGTCAGCGGCCAGAACTTGCCGGAGCGAGGATCGCAGCCGGTGCTCCGTTGTTTCCGATGGATTCGTGACGGGCATGGTGCCAAGACGAGCCGCATGGATGGTCGTCGCGAAGGGCGTCATCCATTCGGCCCCATCGTCTCCTACGTAACCCGGTCAAAAAGCAGGACGCCGGCTTGCGAGATGATTTCGGTCGCGTAACAGTGAAGATCTTCGTCCGGGACGCGATGATCGCAGCACTCTCCAACGTGATGCTTATCGAATGTCGCAGTGGCCGCATGCGTATCTCTGCCTCGCACGGCCGGGGATAATTGGTTTGC
Organism: Rhizobium sp. Root1334; assembly: GCF_001426665.1. Classification (GTDB taxonomy): domain Bacteria; phylum Pseudomonadota; class Alphaproteobacteria; order Rhizobiales; family Rhizobiaceae; genus Pararhizobium. The sequence goes on from NZ_LMEY01000023.1 coordinate 284,555, forward strand.
TGGAATGCAACAATTTCGGGACTTTACGCAGGACTTCTCCCCAATTCATCCCCGCAAATCCCCGGTCTGAAAACCCGTGCCATACTCACGTCGTCCCATCACGGATACACCGGAAAGCGTTGCCGGCGAGATGGGGCCGGTGCCCGGACGGTTTGGCGAAACGCGCGCAAAATCCCCGGGGCTGCGTGAAAGGTGGTTCTCCTTCGGTTCGCAAATGAACCGGGCGTGCCGGGTGGTCACACCGTTCTTGGACGGTCCAGGGCCAAACCCCGCCGGATTGAAAGGCTTGGCGGATAAGCGGCCGGGCTGGGGCATTGGAGGCTTTCCTGTCAGAGAGGAAAGCGCAGAAGAACCTGAGAAGCGCGGCAAAAGACACTGAAACGGGGCACATCGCGTGTCACCTACTTCTACTTACCTGAGGCACCCGATGTGCCCCGGCCGATCCTGCCGACCCCAAAGCCGGCAGACATTGCAGATGCTNGGGGCACATCGCGTGTCACCTACTTCTACTTACCTGAGGCACCCGATGTGCCCCGGCCGATCCTGCCGACCCCAAAGCCGGCAGACATTGCAGATGCTCCAAGCCACGGGCGAAAAGCTGCCGCGTGACTGAAAAACCGTGTCCATCGTTCCGCACTTCCATCCTCAAAAAGGAGACGACCATGCTGCCGATCTGCGGGCCTGAAGAAATACCGCTCCATCCCGTTCTGTTCGAGGCGCTGTGCCGCGCCACCGCAAAGAGGATGGATATCCCCTCCATCTGTCGCGTCCGTCGCTGCAGCCGCCAGGAGGAATGCACGGGTAAGCTGAAACCGCGCGAAATCCCGCCTTGTTTCCGCGGTCCTGGGGATGTCAATGTGCTCTTGCCTTCCTGCATAGCCGGTGCCGACGATGCCTGGTTCCGCGCGTTCGTCCTTGAGTGAATCCTGTGCCGGGAAGATTATTTCGGCCGCGTCCGCCCGCCCGAGGCGGTTCGCAGCCTGCTTGCCCTTGACGAGCAGTGGCCGGTCTCCATCTATGTCGAGGAGCAGGAGGAAACACCGGCCGCTGCAAGCCCTCGCATGAATGTAACGCGCGATCTGCTCGATGCGATGCATGCCTGCGTGGAACGGCGGCATGCGACACCGGTGAAAAAGGCGGATCTCTAGGAGGAGACTGACATGCCCTATGTCGATGGATTTATCGTTGCCGTCCCGAAGGACAATATCGAGGCCTACAAGGAATTGGCCCGCACAGCGGGTACTGTCTGGAAGGAATATGGAGCGCTCTCCTATGTCGAATGCATCGGCGACGATGTGCCGTATGGAGAGCTCACCTCCTTTCCCCGTGCCGTTCAGGCGGCCGATGACGAGGTGGTGATCTTTTCCTGGATTACCTATCCCTCACGCGAGGAGCGCGACGAGATCAACAAGAAGGTCATGGCCGATCCGCGCCTCAGCATGGACAATTTTTCCATGCCGTTCGATGGCAAGCGGATGATCTATGGAGGCTTCAAAAGTTTTCTGGAACTGTAACGCAGCAAACCGGCAACCCCTCAACCCGCGCGATGCTGCGGCATGGAAAGGATTTTATGCCCCAGACCATCATCAGCCTGCCGACGCGCGGCGCCGGCCTCTACGAGTTTACCGGCGAGGCGCAGGATTTCGTGCGGCGCGCCGGTGTGGAGGAGGGGCTGTTGACCGTGTTCGTGCGCCACACGTCCTGCTCGCTGCTGATCCAGGAAAATGCCGATCCGGATGTTAGGCGCGATCTCACCCAGTTCTTCAAGCGCCTTGTGCCGCCGTCCAGCGATTCGTCGATGGCCTGGATTATCCACACCGCCGAGGGCCCGGACGATATGCCGGCCCATATCAAGGCGGCGCTGACGCAGGTGTCGATCGGCATTCCCGTCGGGCAGGGCCGCCTGATGCTCGGCACCTGGCAGGGCCTTTATCTGTTCGAACACCGCGACCGCCCCCACCGCCGCGAGGTGGTGCTGCATCTGAGCGGATGAAAGCGGTGAAGATGTTGCAATTCCGGGAACAAAAACAGCCGTTTGGGCGTTGCATGGTTTCGATTAAGGCGGGGATCGCACCGCTCATACAGGCAAAGGGAAGAGACATTGACCGACGCGCAGACCATTGCCAGCCGCTTCATGCAGGCCCTCAATGAACGGGACTTCGAGACGATCGGCACATTTCTCGACGAGGACGTGGCGCTCGATACCCTGACGGGCCAGCGCACCATCGGGGCGGGTCCGTTGCGTATGGGGGTGATGACCTATTTCCGCCATTTCGACGAAAGTTTCAGCGACATGGTGCTGATGCACGATGCTCTTGGCCAGCGTGTCGCCGTCGATGCCACTGCGCGCGGCCATTACCGCGAAACGATGCCGGGTTTCCCGCAAGCCAGCGGCCAGTCCTATTCGATCCCGAGCGTCTTCGTGTTCGAGTTCGATAATGGCGCCGTCACTCGGCTCAGCCATTATCGCAATATCCGCGTCTTTGAAGAGATGCTCGCCCGCTAAGGCTGCTTTGCGCCTTCTTCCTGCCATTTCAACACGTTCTTGCTTCGGCTGAACCCCGGATGAACGGCAGATTCGGGTTCCGTTCAGCCGCGCCGGATTAGGGTCTCGTCAATGCCCGGAACAACAGGCGGGCGGACGTCTTACGGTTTTAGACCCATAAGGAGAAACAGTCATGAAACAGATTTTTGCAAAGCTGGCCCTTGCCGGCATGATCGGTCTGACCGGCTTTGGTGCCACCCTCGCACCGGCTGCCGCCGACACCCTGACGCTTGGCATTCATTCCGGCGGTGTCGTCGATGTGCAGTACCGTGATCACGGCCGCTACGGCGACGAGCGTGATTGGGATCGCGATCGCCGCTATCGCCCAGGCTGGGGCCATGAGCGCCGTGGCCGCTGCGACCCCTGGCTTGCCAAGGAAAAGGCCCGTGATTTCGGCATGCGCCGCGCCCGTGTGGTCGACGTTTCGCCCCGCCGGGTTATCGTTGAAGGCATGCGCCGCGGCAATTACCGCAGCATCGTTTTCGCCAATGCCCGCGGTTGCCCGGTGATTGGCCGCTAACCACAGCCGGTCGCTCCAATTCTTTCCGTCATGTCTCCCCCGGCCGGCGGAAAGTTTCACCCCTCGCGGTTTTCCGCGGGGGTGTTTTTGTTTTGGGGGCGAAAACCTTATCTCTTGTTTTCCAAACTATGTGCATAAAAAAACCCCGCCGGAGCGGGGTTCGATTGTCCACGGGCCTTGGCGATACGTTATTATTGCTTGATCGCGAAGGTGACGTTGACGGTGACGTTATAGCTGTTTTCTCCCGTGGCGATCGGCACGGCGTCACCGGCATATTCCTTTGCCATGGCGCGCATCATCGGCATCGGTTCGGGCCGGGATGAGTTCTCTGAAATTTCAACGATACGGCCAATCGAGACGCCGGCTGCTTCCGACAGGACCTTGGCCTTGGCGACGGCATCGGTCACCGCAGACTTGCGGGCTTCGGTGATCGTTGCTTCCGGCTTGTCATTGGAAAACTGGATCGAGCCGCCCTGATTGACGCCGAGCGTCACGGACTGGTCGATGATTTCACCGAGCTTGGCGAGGTCACGCACCTTGATGGTCAGCGAATTGGCGACCTGGTAACCGGTCAAAACCGGCTGGCGATTGCCGCCGTCGCTATTGTCCGGATACTGGTATTGCGGATTGACGGCGAAACCGGAGGTCTGCAGGTCTCGATCGGCAATGCCGCCGGCTTTCAGCGCGTTCAAGACATCGGCCATCGCCTTGTTGTTGGCGTCGAGCGCTTCCATGGCGGTCTTTGCATCCTTGACGACGCTGAACGACAGGATCGCCATATCAGGCGCAATGCTTGCTCGGCCTTCGCCGGAAACGGTGATCACGGCTTCACGCGGCGTGTTGTCCTGCGCAAAGGCGGATGCGCCGGCAATCCCCGCAAAAGCGGCAGCCAGAACGACGGTCTTGAGGCGGCGGGGGAAATAGGTGGATGTCATGGATGGGTTCTCTCCAGTTGTGTTTCGTCCCTGTCACCTTATTGATGATTGATTGTGTAGGGATTGCGGCAACGTCTTGTGGGAAAACCAGTTTTCCGCTAGAGCCAGTCCCACCGCGGTCTGCCATTGGCCCGCGGGATCCGGACATGTCCGGCGGGGCCTGTAGCTCAATGGTTAGAGCCGGCGGCTCATAACCGCTTGGTTGGGGGTTCGAGTCCCTCCGGGCCCACCATTTCTTTGTCGATACCGCGTGCAAGCAAACCGGGCCGCGTTTCTGCGGCACCAGTCGCTGTTTCTCGAATGTCAGATTGCCACCTGCTCGCCGAGTTCCACGACGCGGTTGGCCGGGAGTTTGAAGTAGGCCGATGGATCGATACCGAAGTCTGCCAGCGCGATATAGAGCCGTTCCTGCCAGACGGGCAGGTCCGTGTTCGGCGTGCTGATGAGGTTGCGCCGCCCGAGATAGAACGAGGTCTGCATGATCTCGAACTTGAAGCCCTTCTTTTTACAGAGGACGAGAGCTTTCGCCACGTTCGGCTCGTCCATGAAGCCGAAGTGGATATCGACCCGCAGGAACCGCTCGGAAAGCTGCGTGATGTCCACGCGCTGACTGTCGGGAACATGCGGTTTGTCCTGCGTCCAGATCGTCAGGATGACGTTTTGCTCATGGAGGACATGGTTGTGCTTGATATTATGGAGCAAGACGGCCGGCGTCCTGTCCGGCACGCTTGTCAGGAACACGGCGGTGCCGGGGACGGTGACGGGCGCGTGCTCCGACGGGCGTTCGATCGACTTGATGAAAATGTCCAATGGCATGTCGTTCTTGGCCGTCTTCTCCCGCAGGATGCGCGAGCCGCGTGTCCAGGTCCACATGACCGCCATGATGGCGAGCGCAAGGGCTACGGGAACCCAGCCGCCGTCGTGAATTTTGAGGAGGTTCGCTCCGAGGAATACGGCTTCGAGGATCAGAAGCGGCAAAAGGACAGCGGCTGCCTTGATGGTGGACCAGCCCCAGATGGAGCGAAGAAACTGGAACGACATCAGCGTTGTGACGACCATCGCGCCGGTGACGGATATGCCATAGGCCGTTGCAAGCGATTCTGAATCGCCGAACGAGAAGATCAGCACGATGACGCCGATGAACAGCAGCAGGTTCACGGCCGGGACGTAAATCTGTCCGGTGTTCGTTTCCGAGGTGAACTTGATCGCCAGCCGCGGCAGGAAACCGAGATGGACGGCCTGCCGGGCAAGCGAAAACGCGCCGGTGATGACCGCCTGGCTGGCGATGATGGTCGCCATGGTGGCGAGGATGACAACAGGCAGCAGCGCCCATTTCGGGTACATGAGGTAGAACGGGTTTTCGATGGCTTGCGGGTTGGCCAGCACGAAGGCGCCTTGTCCGAGATAGTTCAGCGCCAGCGCCGGGAAGACCAGGATGAACCAGGCCACCTGGATTGGCTTGCGGCCGAAATGCCCGAGATCGGCGTAGAGGGCTTCGGCCCCCGTCACGGTCAGGAAAACCGCGCCGAGGACGATCAGGCCGGCAAAACCGGCATGGCTGATGAACCACAGAGCGTTGATCGGGTTCAGCGCCTGGAGGATCGTCCAGTCGTCGCCGATATGGATCAGGCCGCCCCACGCCATGACCAGGAACCAGACGGCGGTGATCGGGCCGAAGAGCTTGGAGACTGCGGCCGTGCCCTTGGATTGCACGAGGAACAGACCGGCCATGATCGCCGCCGATACCGGCAGGACGTAACCCGCGAACGCAGGTGTCACCAGTTTCAGGCCTTCCAGCGCCGACATGACTGACAGTGCCGGCGTGATCATGGCATCGCCGATGAACAGCGCCGCACCGATGATGCCCGCGAAAAACAGGATGGGAGTGAAATTGCCGGTTTTCTTCATCAGCAGTGCCAGCAGCGACAGCGTACCGCCTTCGCCATCGTTGTCGGCACGCAGAAGGAAGAGAACGTACTTGAAGGTGACGATGATCGTCAGCGTCCAGACCATCAGTGAGATCAGCCCCAGCACCTCGTTTTCATGGACCCCGTCCGCAGCAAAAGGTCTCAACGCCTCGCGGAAGGCATAGAGCGGACTGGTGCCGATATCGCCGTAGACAACGCCGATCGAGCCGAGCAGCAGAACAAGGAATTTGCGCGTCTCGGAGGTGCCGTCAGGGGCTGCGGTAGACGATGTCATGCGATATTGGCTTTCTGGGCGTTTGCGGGCCTTCTGGCCCTTTGACGGCAATATGGTGCAATGCAGCGTCCGTCGCAAACCCCGGATATGATTGTTCATCGTTTCACGGTTAATTGGGCAGCTTTCTGTGAAAACCGGCAGTTTCGCAGTGCGGTTGATGCCGCGTTCCTCTTGCCGTCTCAAGTCAGATCTCGGCTATGGGCTGATCGCGGTTATCCGCGGTTCGGGTCAAGATCACGATTGAAGTATCCTATCCAGGAGGATAGGATATAGGTATGAGCGAAGATAATCACGAACACAGACACGAGACCCACTCCGATATCGTCAAGCGGCTCAAGCGCGTCGAGGGACATTTGAAAAGCGTGATCGCTATGATCGAAGGCGGCCGCTCTTGCGTGGACATTGCGCAGCAGCTTCATGCGGTAGAAAAGGCGATCACCAATGCCAAACGGACGCTGATCCACGATCATCTTGATCACTGTCTCGAAGATACCGTCGGCTCGCTCGGCCGCGAGCAGAGGCAGGCAATGGCCGAGTTCAAGACCATCGCCAAGTATCTTTGAGGATGATTCGTCACCGCAATTTTCAATCCTGATCGAAGCGCGACCGGTGCAGGCATGGGCGGCAGCGGCGATCCAACACGAGATGCAGGGATGACCTGATGCTTTCCGTTCTGAAGAACCGCACCTACCGCCATCTCTTCCTCGCCCAGGTCATTGCCCTGCTCGGCACGGGGCTCGCCACCGTTGCCCTCGGTCTGCAGGCCTTCGAATTCGCAGACGGCAACGCGGGCGCCGTCCTTGGCACGGCGCTGGCGATCAAGATGATCGCCTATGTCGTGGTCGCGCCGGTCGCCACGGCGTTTACCGAGCAACTTCCGCGACGTGCGATGCTGGTCACGCTCGATCTGATCCGCGCCGGGGTGGCCGTCTGTCTTCCGTTCATCACCGGGGTGTGGCAAGCCTATCTGCTAATTTTCGTGCTGCAGGCGGCATCGGCAGCCTTCACGCCGACATTCCAGGCGACCATCCCCGACGTGCTGCCGGACGAAGATGATTACACAAATGCGCTCTCGCTTTCGCGGCTGGCCTACGATCTTGAAAAAGTCGGAAGTCCGCTACTGGCAGCTGCGCTGCTGATGCTGATGAACTATCACAATCTCTATCTTGGGACCGTCGTCGGCTTTTTGGCCTCGGCAAGCCTTGTCGTCTCGGTTCTGTTGCCCGATCCGAAGCCCGCGGAGCCGCGCAGCATCTATGAGCGGACGACGCGTGGTATTCGCCTCTACTTGACAGTCCCACGCTTGAAGGGCCTTTTCGCGCTCAACCTTGCGGTTGCTGCGGGTGGCTCAATGGTGTTTGTCAATACGGTCGTTCTGGTCCAGAGCGTGCTGGCGCTCGGGGAGCGTTACACAGCGATCGCGTTGGCGGCCTTCGGGCTGGGATCGATGCTTGCCGCGTTGCTTCTGCCGCGCCTGCTGAAAAAGGCCGACGACCGTCGGACGATGCTGGCGGGAACGGTGGTGCTCGTCGCCGCCCTCGTGGTTGGGATGTTGACGACGTCCTATGCCGGTATTGTCGTCGTGTGGGCCGTGATCGGCATCGGCTATTCTCTCGTTTTGACACCGTCAGGGCGGATCCTTCGGCGTTCCGCGTCGCCCGAGGATCGGCCTGCATTGTTTGCGGCACAATTCGCCCTTTCCCATGGATGCTGGCTGATTACCTATCCATTGGCGGGATGGCTGGGAGCGACGGCAGGCCTCACAGCAACATACGCGGCCCTTGCCGTCCTAACGGGATTTGGAGCCGTTCTCGCCGCTTGGCTTTGGCCGGCCGCAGAGGAAGACGAACGGCACCTTCATTCGGACCTCCACGCCGACCATCCGCATATCGCGGGAGCGAAGATTGTTGTGGGCGGGCACGAACACGCCCACCCTACGCGCAAGGACCGATATCACGGCTGACCGCGTCTTGCGGACAGTTCACGACCTCTTTTCCATCACAAATGCCGCGACGTATTCGGCGCGGCAGGCCATCGGCTGACGCGATGCTGATACATCCGTTTCAGGTCGGACGTGCATCGAGCGCGTGCAGGATGCCACGTAATTCGGCCAGGCCCCGCAGGCGGCCGATCGAGGGGTAGCCGGGAGTGACGGTCTTTTCGAGGTCGTCGAGCATGCGGTGGCCGTGGTCGGAGCGGAAGACGATGGTGTTTTCCGCTGAGCGGCGGCGGTCCTCCGCGACGAGTTCCTTCAGCACCGCCACCATATCGACGTCGCCGTCGAGATGGGCGCTTTCGTGGAAGCTGCGGCCGTCTCCCTCGCGGGTGGTGGCGCGCAGATGGGTGAAATGGATGCGCGCGGCGAAACGGCGGGCAATGGCTGGCAGGTCGTTGTCGGCGCGCACGCCGAGGCTGCCGGTGCAAAAGCACATGCCGTTGGCTGGCGAGGGTACCGCATCGAACAGGGCGGCGTAGTCGTCAGCGGTCGAGGCGATGCGCGGCAGGCCGAAGAGCGGGCGTGGCGGATCGTCCGGATGCAGGGTCAGTTTGACGCCCCGTGCTTTGGCCGCAGGTGTGACGGCTTCCAGGAACTCGATCAGGTGCTGGCGAAAACGGTTTGCATCGACGCCGCTATAGGCGGCGAGCCGTTCGCGAAAGCCGGGGACCGTCATCGGTTCGGTGGTTGAGCCGGGCAGGGCGGAGGTGATGATGCGGGTGATCTCGGCCATTTCGGCTTCGGGCATCGCATCAAACACGGTTTTGGCGCGCAGGCGGTCTTCTTCTGAATAATCGTTTTCAGCGCCGGGGCGCTTGAGGACGAACAGATCGAAGGCGGCGAAGCGTTCATGATCGAAGCGCATGGCGGTGGCGCCGGTGGGGGTGATGAAATCAAGCTCCGTGCGCGTCCAGTCGACCACCGGCATGAAATTGTAGCAGATGATCTTGATGCCGCAGGCAGCGACGGCCTCGAGGCTGGCAATCCATGCTTCGATTTCGGCCTTGGCCTTGGCCCCGGTGCGCTTGACGGCATCGGGGATGGGGATGCTCTCGACCACGGACCACGTGAGCGGCGAGCGCCCAGGGGGCGTGGTTTCGATCAAAGTCTGGCGCTCGCGGACTTCGCTTTCCGTCCAGGCGCGGCCGATCGGTACCTGATGCAACGCCGAGACGATATTTGTCGCCCCGGTCTGGCGCACATCGTCCAGCGTTACCGGCGCATCCGGCCCGAACCATCTCCATCCCTGACGCATGCCTGCTTCTTCCTCCGGTTCATTCAGTCGTTTTGTTCAGCAAAAATAATTGGGGTGCATGACCCGCAATTCGGCAACGTCGGGAATGACGGCGCTCAAATGGTGCATCATGGCGGCCCGGGCGCTTTCGACGTCATGGGCGGCGATGGCATTGCGGATCGTCACATGCTCTTCGATCACGCTCTCCATGCGGCCGAGCGCCGGCAGGGTCAGACGCCGGGCACGGTCGATCTGGATTTTGACGGTTTTCAGAATGGCCCAGATACCGGGATAGCCGGCAATACCGGCGATCGCCTCGTGAAAGGCTTCGTCCTGTTCGTGAAACAGGGACGTTTCGTTATGGGCGGCATGGACGCGTTGACGGGCGATGATGGCGTCGAGCTTGGCAATGTCGGCGAGGGTCGCAATTGCTGTTGCCGATTCCACCGTTGTTCCCTCCAGCGACTTGCGGATGACCACAGCCTCGGGAATGGCGGCGACCGGAACCAGCGACACGAAGGTGCCGGACTGGGGGAATATGTCGACAAGTCCGGCTTCCGCCAATCGCAGCAGCGCCTCGCGCACCGGTGTGCGGCTGACGCCGAATTCCTCGGCGATCTTTTTCTCCTGCAACGGCATGCCGGGCGGCATCTGCAGCGATGTGATCGCTAAATGCAGCCGCTCATAGATTGCCGAACCGGCCGTGACGCGCCGGAGCTTTGCAGTTGCCGGTTCTGCAAGGAAGGGCGCGACGGCGGTGTTTCGTGGCGATGATGGCATGAGGTTTCTCGAGGCGTTGACACTGTCGTGAATACTAGTATATCAGTTTGCTCACGTTGCCAAGACGTGAAGCGGGAGGAGCGACAAGGAATGGCATTGCACCCCGACAGGCTGTTTCCTGCCGATCCCGGTATACGGGCTATCGCAAGGCAGCTTTACGAAACCGTTGCAGGACTGCCGATCGTATCGCCGCATGGCCATACGGACCCGTCCTGGTATGCGGAAGACAAGCCGTTTCCAGACCCGGCAGCACTGTTCATCACCCCGGACCATTATGCGACGCGCATGCTTTATTCGCAGGGTGTGCGGCTGGAGGATCTGGGTGTCCCCCGGCGTGACGGGGCGGCGGTCGAGACGGATCCCCGCAAAATATGGCGGTTGTTTGCCGCGCATTTTCATCTTTTTGCCGGAACGCCGACGCGCATCTGGTTCGAGCATTCGATGGAGACTGTGTTCGGGATCACCGAGCGCCTGTCGCCAAAGACGGCAGACGCCTTGTTCGACCGGATCGAGGCGGCGATCCCGACGCCGGAGATGCGGCCGCGCGCCCTGTTTGATCGGTTCGGTATTGAGGTGATTGCAACAACGGACGGTGCGCTGGAAGATCTCAGGCATCACGACGCCGTGCGCAATTCGGGATGGCATGGCCGCGTGGTGCCGACATACAGGCCGGATGCGGTGGTCGATCCGCAGGTGCTCGGATTTGCCGGAAACCTCGACCGATTTTTGGCGATGACCGGTGAGGCCGCGACGTGGTCAGGTTACCTGAATGCGCACCGGGCGCGGCGTGAATTCTTCAAACGGCGCGGAGCAACGGCGACGGATCACGGTCATGCCACCGCGCGGACCGAGAATCTGTCTTCCGACGATGCGGCCCGGCTGTTTGATAAAGTGCTTGCCGGCAAGGCGGATGCCGGCGAGGCGGACGCCTTCCGTGGCCAGATGCTGACGGAAATGGCGCGGATGAGCAGGGATGACGGGCTGGTCATGCAGATCCATCCGGGCTCCTACCGCAACCACAATCCGTCGCTATTTGCGGATTTCGGTCCCGACAAGGGCGCGGATATTCCGCAGTCAACCAACTATGTGCAGGCGTTGAAGCCGCTGCTCGACGCTGTTGGTAACGACCCGGCGCTGACGGTGATCCTCTTCACGCTCGACGAAACCGCCTATTCGCGCGAACTGGCGCCACTTGCCGGCCATTATCCAGCCCTGAAGCTCGGACCCGCCTGGTGGTTCTTCGACAGCCCGGAAGGCATGCGCCGCTACCGCGAGACGACGACCGAAACCGCCGGGTTCTACAATACGGTTGGCTTCAACGACGACACTCGCGCCTATCTGTCGATCCCGGCCCGCCACGACATGGCGCGGCGGGTGGACTGCGCCTATCTCGCCCGTCTCGTGGCGGACCACCGCATCGATGAAGACGAGGCTTCCACTCTGGCGCATGAACTCGCCTACGGGTTGGCAAAGAGGGCCTACCGACTGTGACCATCTGGCAGACGGGCGGCTGAGGAGGCGTCCGCTGCACAACAAGGGAGGAGAACGACATGAACGTTACACGCAGGACCTTTGTCGGCGGAGTTGCCGGCCTGACCGGCCTGGGGCTTTTGCCCGGCCGTCTTTTTGCGCAGCTGAAGGCTCCGGCAAGCCCCGTCACCATCACGGTGGTGGATGTCGCCGGCAATCTTGCCCTGACGCAGGGCATGCTCGAGGCCTATGCCGCGGCAAAGCCGGAATGGGTATCGAGCTTCGCCTTCACCAAGGCACCGGCACCGGAACTGCCGGCCAAGATCAAGGCGCAGCAGGCCGCCGGCAAGGTCGATATCGATCTCGTTCTGACGGGCACCGACGTGCTCGCGGCCGGTCTCGACCAGAGCCTTTGGGTCGATCTTGCCGCCCATAAGGGCGACCTGCCCAATCTGGAAAGTATCCTCCTGCCGCAAGCGTTCAAGATGCAGGCGCTCGCCAAGGAGCAGGGCGTCGTCGTCACCTATTATCCATCGGGCCCGCTGATCGAATATATGCCGAACCGGGTTCCGGCACCGCCGAAGACAGCGGCGGAACTGCTGGAATGGTCGAAGGCCAATCCGAAGAAGTTCATGTATGCTCGCCCGGCCAATTCCGGCCCCGGCCGCACGTTCCTGATGGGGCTTCCCTATATTCTCGGCGACAGCGATCCGCGCGATCCGGTCAAGGGCTGGACGAAGACCTGGGAATATCTGAAGGCTCTGGGTGAAAACGTCGAATATTATGGTACCGGCACGACCCAGACAATGAAGGAACTCGGCGAAGGCACCCGCGATATCGTCGTCTCGACGACCGGCTGGGATATCAACCCGCGCGCGCTCGGCATCGTTCCGGCCGAGGCCAAGGTCGGCAAGCTCGATGGCTTTCATTGGGTGACGGATGCGCATTATGCGGTCATTCCGAAGGGCGTTTCGGATGAGAAGGTCGCCGTTCTGCTCGACATCATCAACTTCATGCTGCAACCGCAGCAGCAGGCGATCGCCTACGACCAGGGCTATTTCTATCCGGGCCCGGCAGTCAAGGACGTGACGATCGAGATGGCGCCGCAGGAAAGCCAGGATGCCATCAAGGAATTCGGCCGCCCGGAATATGCCGACTGGATCGCCAACAATCCGCTGGAAGTGCCGCTTGAGCCGGCGCAGATCGTCGATGCGTTCCGTATCTGGGACGAACAGATCGGCGCATCCAAGGGCTGAGCCTGACAGAGCCTGAAACGGCGGCGGTTTTGCCGCCGTTTCAAATTGCCTATCGACGTGGAGGAACGACCTTGAATTTGCCGGTTCAGAACGCAGCGGCGGTGCTTTCGCCCAAACAGTCGGCCCGCCTCGAGCTGGATGGCCTGCGCCGATCGTTCGGTGCCTATACCGCGCTCGATGGCATCGATCTTGCAATCGAGCCTGGCGAGTTCATCGCGCTTCTCGGGCCGTCCGGTTGCGGCAAATCGACGGCGCTGAATTGCGTGGCCGGGCTTCTTGCCCTGTCGGGCGGCGAAATAAGGCTGGGCGGCTACCGCATCGATCAGCTGGAGCCGGAAAAGCGCGGGTTCGGAATGGTGTTCCAGAGCTACGCGCTGTTTCCGCATATGAGTGTGCGCCGCAATGTCGGGTTCGGGCTGACCATGCAGGGCATTCGCGGCAGCGAGGCCGACCGGCGCATCGAGCAGGCCTTGGCGCTGGTGAGGCTGGAAAGCCAGATCGACAAGCTGCCGGGGCAACTCTCCGGCGGACAACAGCAGCGTGTGGCGATTGCCCGCGCCATCGTCATCCGGCCGCCGGTCGTGCTGATGGACGAGCCGCTATCCAATCTTGATGCCAAGCTGAGGCTGGAGATGCGCGCCGAAATCCGCGGCATCCATGACCAGATCGGCTCGACAACCATTTATGTGACGCACGACCAGGACGAGGCGCTGTCGCTTGCCGACCGGATCGTCGTCATGAGCCAGGGGCGGATCATGCAGATCGGCTCGCCGCAGGATCTCTACCAGCGGCCCAATCATATCGACGTCGCCGATTTCATGGGTTTTCGCACGCGCATTGCCGGTCGGGTGACTGGCATATCCGGTGACGAAGCCCGCATCGAGGTGGCCGGGGCGCAGCTGACGGGCACGATGCGCGAGCCGCTTGCCGTTGGGGATCAGGCCGTGCTGTCGGTGCGGCCGGAGGATCTTGTTGCCGTCGAGGATGGCAACGGCATGCCCGCTACGGTCGTCAACATGGAATATCGCGGCCGTGCCTTTTTCGGGCTGGCCAAGTCGGCTGACGGTTCCGATCTCTATTTCCGCGCCGAACAGGCTCTGCCACGCGGTGCATCCGCAACCCTGCAACCAGCGCAAGGCCGGGCGCTATTGTTCAAGGGGAAGGGCGCATGAGCACGCCGTCGCTTCGCTATCGGCTTGCCGCGCGCGGTTTCGATGGCACGACACTGCTGGTCCTGCCGGGGCTCGCCGTCATGCTCGGGCTGTTCATCTACCCGTTTTTCTATGGCCTTGCCGATTCGGTGATGCCGAAGGAGGGCGCCTGGTATGCCAATTATGTGGCCTTCTTCAGCGACCCCTTCCAGTACCGCACGATTGCCTCGACGCTCTGGCTGGCGCTGCCGGTGACGATCGTCAATCTCGCCTTTGCCGTGCCGATTGCCTTCAGGGTCCGGCTGATGACGCGGCAACGGCTGTTGACGACAATCCTCGTCCTGCCGATCACGCTTGGCACGGTATTCGTTGCCGACGGACTTCTGACGTTTCTCGGGCCGCAGGGCTGGTTCAACCGCGTGCTGGTACTTGTCGGCTTGCTGGATGCGCCGGTGAAGCTCACCAACAACTATTGGGGTGTGTTTGCCTCGCTGGTGATCACCGGTTTCCCCTTCGCTTTCCTGTTGACGCTGTCCTACGTGACGGGCATTGACCCGGCGATCGAACAGGCGGCGGCAACGCTTGGTGCCAATGCCCGCCAGCGGTTCATGAAAGTCTTCCTGCCGCTGCTGGTGCCGGGGCTGGCGGTGACCTTCTGCCTGGCCTTTGTCCAGGCCTTCGCCGTCTTTCCCTCAGCCGTCCTGCTCGGAGCGCCAGCCGGCCCGACGCGGGTGATCTCTATTGCCGCCTATCAGGCCGCCTTCGAGCAATATGATCATTCGCTGGGAACGGCGATCGCCATGGTCATGGGCGCGGTGGAACTGGTCGTCGTGCTGATCGTGCTCGGCGCACGCTCGATGTTTTATCGCGGCCCGACCGGGGGGACAAAGGGATGATGACCATGACAAAGCCTGTGCCTCATCACGCATTTTTCCGGGAGATGCCGCTATGATCCGCGATCAGGGCCTCGTGTCGAAAATCTGGCGTTTTGCCGTCTGGGCAGTCGCGGGGCTGTTCATTATCAACCTTATCGGCGTAATCGCCGCCGTGGTGGTCAATTCCTTTGCCACCCGCTGGCTTGGCACCTGGCTGCCGGTTGGCCTGACGACGAAATGGTATTTTAGCGCCTGGAAGGAATTCCAGCTGTCGAGCGTCGTGTTCGTGACATTCCAGATCGTCTTCACCGTGGTCCTCATCTCCGGAATCCTCGGCGTCACCACGGCTTACGCGCTGGCGCGGCGGGACTTTCCGGGCAAGCGTCTTGTCGTGCTGCTATTTCTGCTGCCCTTGCTCATTCCGCCGCTAACCTATGGCATCCCATTGGCGACGGTGCTCTACCAGATCGGCCTCGGCGGTTCCTTCTGGGGCGTCGTGCTGATCAATCTCGTGCCCTCGCTGCCCTTCGTCGTTCTGGTGATGATCCCGTTCATCGAGCAGATCGACCCGCGCATCGAGGCCGCGGCCCGTGTCTTTGGCGCAGGCACCGGCAGCCTGTTTCTGCGCATCCTCCTGCCGCTTCTGTTGCCCGGCATGCTGGCGGCATTGCTTCTGGTTCTGGTGCGGACCATCGCCATGTTCGAGCTGACCTTCCTGATTGCCGGACCGACAAGCCAGACGCTGGTCGTGTCGCTCTACTACGCGGTCTTTGCCGCCGGTGTCCGGGCCGGGCAATCGATCGACGCCATGGCGGTGATCTATATGGTGACGACCCTGTTCTGGCTGATCCTCGCCTTGCAGTTCGTCAACCCGTCGCAGATTGTCGCCCGTGCCAAACAGCAGCCTGCATCATGACCAGATTGTCGAACCAAACACTTCCGGACCTGCCGGCTGCTATTGTAAAGCCCGGGTATGACCGGGCGAAGGTATCCATCGGCATTGTCCATCTCGGGATAGGTGCTTTCCACCGGGCGCATCAGGCGGTGTTTACCGATGACGTTTTGGCACGCGATCCATCCTGGGGAATTTGCGGGGTTTCGTTGCGCAGTGCGGAGACCCGTGACGCGCTGACGCCGCAGGACGGGCTCTATACGTTGAAGGTTCAGGACGGTGAGGGCGAAACGCTGCGCATCATCGGCAGTGTCCTCGAGACCCTTGTCGCGCCGGAGGACCCGCAGGCCGTTCTGCAACGGATGGCTGACCCGGCGACCCGCATTGTCTCGCTGACGGTCACGGAAAAAGGCTATTGCCACAATCCGGCGACCGGCACGCTGGATGAAAACCATCCCGATATTCAGCATGACCTGCAACATCCGGAAAAACCGAAATCGGCTATCGGCTTCATCGTCGAGGCTTTGGCCCGACGGCGGGCGGCAGGCGTGGAGGCCTTTACGCTTCTGTCCTGCGATAATCTTCCATCGAACGGTCATGTGCTGAAATGTGTTGTCCGCCGCTTCGCCGAACTGCGGGATACGGAACTGGGCGCTTTCGTCGCCGGTATTGCCTCTCCATCCACGATGATCGACCGGATCGTGCCGGCAACGACGGAGGCCGATCGCGCTGCCATTGCAACTGCTCTGGGTGTTGATGATGCCTGGCCGGTGGTGACCGAACCGTTCCGGCAATGGGTGGTGGAGGATCATTTTCCGCTCGAGCGTCCGGCATGGGAGGAAGCCGGCGCTATCTTCATTCCCGAGGTTTCCGCCTTCGAGACTATGAAGCTGCGGCTTCTCAACGGCAGCCACTCGACGCTTGCTTATCTGGGGCTTCTCGCCGGGGCCGAAACGGTTGCCGAGGCCATGGCCTTGCCGGGCATGGAGGCGCTGATCGAGGGCTTGATGCGTGAAGAGGTGTCTCCGACGCTGCCGCCGCTCGCCGGGTTTGATCTGGCGGCCTATCGAGGCGATCTCATTCAGCGCTTCAAAAACCCGGCGCTGCGCCACCGCACCTGGCAGATCGCCATGGATGGGTCGCAAAAGCTGCCGCAACGGTTGCTTGGCACGATCCGCGCCCGTAGGCGGGCAGGGACGTCCTGTGACCGGCTGGTGCTCGGAGTTGCCGCGTGGATGTATTACGCGCGTGGCGTCGATGAAGCCGGAAAGGCGATCGATGTCCGTGATCCGCTGGCTGGGCGCATCAGGGCTTTGTCGCAGGGACTGGATGATCCAGAAGAGATCGTTGCGGCGTTTCTCGGTTTGACTGAGGTCTTCGCCGACGATCTCGGCGGCGACGCTAATTTCCGGGTGGGGCTTGTCGATGGCTTGTCGCGGTTGCTCTCAACAGGGGCGGCGGCGGAGCTGGCTAGATGGCAAAGACCACGCGGGTGAGCTTGTTCTTTGCAGCCGTTGCCACGGCGGGCTGCCATCGGCATCCGGCCTGAGCCTGATCGGTGTGCGAGTGATTCACGAAATAGAGAGTAAATTCAGGGTTGAGTCCTGATTTTTATGTTTACTTTTTGTTGTGTTCTCCGAATTGCTATACTTGATTGCCGCGGTTCTTTGTCATCACAAGTCAGATATTGCGTTTTTCTTCACAATGGATCGGTTCCGTCGAAACTTTAATGAAATAACGCTCTGCTGAATTACGTTTCGGTTAACTACTGCTTTTTACCGCCATTTAGAATTTCGCAGCTACTGTCCATTGCCTGGGGAATACATTTACGCCGGGAAGTACCTGGTGCGGGGCAGGGGATCACTGTGCGTCTATTGAAGAAGCTATTTGCCGACCGGGCGGGCAATTTTGCCGTCATCGGGGCCATCGCCATCGTTCCTATCCTTGGCGCTGCCGGGATGGCTGTGGATTTCAGCCGCGCCATGGAACTCAAGTCGCGCTTGCAGAATGCCGCTGATGCAGCGGTGCTCGGCTCGATCGCCGAAAGATCCGCAGGTGTTGCACAAGCTGTCGGCATGACCAGCGATGGTCCCGTGCCCCTCAGTGAGGCGGAGGCGGAGGCTCTTTTTAAGGCTCAAAGCCAAGCCAAAACCAACTCTATAAAAGAGGATGGCATCGAAAAAGAGAAGATCGAATCCGAGGATATGAAGCTCGATCTCGTCAAGGCAACGGTCGTCAAGGACGGCAAAGATATCAAGGCCAAGCTGGCCTATCAGGCAACGTTGAAGACATCTTTCCTGCGTATTCTCGGCAAGGACAGCCTCTCGGTATCCGGTGGCGCCACCGCCGTTTACCAAACACAGTCCTTCATGGATTTCTACATGCTGCTCGACAACACCCCGTCGATGGGCGTGGCAGCGACACCTGCCGATGTCTTAAAGATGGAAGCCGCGACCAAGAACGTCTCGGATGCTGGCTCTAGAAGCTGCGCTTTCGCCTGCCACATCGTCGCAGAAAACGGCACCATCAATACCAACAGCAACTATTTCGTTGCCAAAAACAACGGTATCGAGATTCGCATCGACGTGGTTGCGAAGGCGGTCAAGGCATTGACAAGCGAGGCAGAGCGCCAGCAGAGCTATCCCAATCAGTTTCGGATGGCCGCGTACACATTCGGTGAAAAAGCGGAGGACGTCAAACTGCTGAAGGTGGCGGACCTGACCAGCGACCTGTCCAAGGTGAGGACAGGAACGAAGGATATCAAGCTGATGAGTATTCCCAAACAGGGGTACAACAATGACCAGCAGACGAGCTTCGACGATGCACTGACCGAGATCAATAAGGAAATCAGTGCGCCGGGCAATGGTACGACGTCTACCAATCCCGAGAAAGTCGTGTTCTTCGTTTCCGACGGGGTAGGCGACAGCAAGAAGCCGCAGGGGTGCACGAAAAGGCTCACGGGTACCCGCTGTCAGGAGCCGATCGACATCACCTACTGTCAGACCTTGAAGGATCGCGGCATCAAGATCGCCGTGCTCTATACGACCTATCTGCCTCTGCCCACCAACTCATGGTACAATAGCTGGATCAAGCCATTCCAGTCGGAAATCGGTACGCGGATGGAGGCCTGTGCCTCGCCGGGTTATTATTTCGAGGTGAGCCCGACCGAAGGAATCGAAAAGGCGATGAAGGCACTGTTCAACAAGATTATACGGACGCCGCGGCTGACAAGCTGAGTGTAGCACTATTCCGGATCGCTAACGAATGGCCATGAGTCCTCGGACCGCGTGGCCATTCTGCATTTCAGCGTGTGCCGCAGACCGAAATGCCGCGTTTTTGCAGTGCAGCATCGCGACACCCTGTACAATTGCGCTCAGGCGCAGTATGAGGCGCGCATGTATTGGCTGGCGACGTGCCGGCCGCGGACTGTGCTTACCCTCATCGACCGAGGCGCGCATGACATCCGAATTCCGAAAGATAAACATATGGTAGAGTTAGACGGCATCGCTCCGGCGATCGCTCAGGCATTGAGCAAGCGCGGTTATTCAGAGTTGACGCCGGTTCAGAAGGCTGTTCTGGGGCCTGAACTCGAGGGTCGCGATGCGCTGGTTTCGGCGCAGACCGGTTCGGGCAAGACCGTTGCCTTCGGCCTGGCGCTCGCCTCGACGCTGCTGGATGGCAAGGACCGGTTCGGCCAGGCAGGCGCGCCGTTGGCGCTCGCCGTCGCTCCGACCCGGGAACTCGCCTTGCAGGTCAAGCGCGAACTGGAATGGCTCTATGAACTCACCGGCGCAACCGTTGCTTCCTGTGTTGGCGGCATGGACATGCGCAGCGAACGGCGCGCGCTCGATCGCGGCGCCCATATCGTTGTCGGCACGCCCGGCCGTCTCTGCGACCATATCCGCCGTAGCGGCCTCGATATGTCGCGCCTGAAGGCCGTCGTTCTCGACGAAGCCGACGAAATGCTCGATCTCGGATTCCGCGAGGACCTCGAGTTCATTCTCGAAGCAGCACCGGCTGAACGCCGTACCTTGATGTTCTCTGCGACCGTGCCGCGCTCGATCGCCAATCTGGCCAAAAGCTACCAGCGTGATGCCGTGCGTATTTCGACGCAGGCCGAGCAGAAGCAGCATCTGGATATCGAATACCGGGCGCTGACCGTTGCTCCGTCCGACCGCGAAAATGCGATCATCAACGTTCTGCGTTTCTACGAGGCGAAGAATGCGCTGGTGTTCTGCTCGACTCGCGCTGCCGTCAATCATCTGACTGCGCGCTTCAACAATCGCGGGTTCTCCGTTGTCGCCATGTCCGGTGAACTCAGCCAGAACGAACGGACGCACGCGCTGCAGGCGATGCGCGATGGACGCGCCCGCGTCTGCATCGCCACCGACGTTGCCGCCCGTGGTATCGATCTGCCCGGCCTCGAACTCGTGGTTCACGCCGATCTGCCGACCAACCCGGAAACCCTGCTGCACCGGTCTGGCCGTACCGGCCGTGCCGGACGCAAGGGTGTGAGCGCACTCATCGTGCCGAACAGCGCGCGCCGCAAGGCTGAACGTCTGCTGCGCGATGCCAATATCAATGCCGACTGGGCAAGGCCGCCATCGGCGGACGAGGTTAGCCGCCGTGACGACGAGCGCGTTCTGGCCGATCCGGCGCTGACCGATCCGGTCACGCCGGATGAGGCCGATTTCATCCGCGAACTTTTGGAAAAGCACGGTGCCGAACAAGTGGCAGCCGCCTTCCTGCGGCAGGCGCGTGCCGGCCGCTCTGCGCCGGAAGATCTGATGGACACGCCGTCCTACACACCATCCGGTGATCGTGGCGATCGTCCGGACCGCGGCGAGCCGCGGGCTCCGCGTGGCGATTTTGGCGACAGCGCCTGGTTTTCGCTGTCGGCAGGCCGCAAGCAGAATGTCGAGCCGCGCTGGCTGATCCCGATGCTGTGCCGCATCGGCAAGATCACCAAGCAGGAAATCGGCGCCATCAAGATGCAGACCGAAGAAACCTATGTCGAGATTGCGCGCGAGTGGGTGGATCGTTTCGTCGAGGCGATCGGTCCGAAGCGGGCGCTGGAAAAAGGCATTACCGTAACGCAGCTCGATGGCGCGCCGGACCTATCCGGCCCGCGTGGTGGATTTGCAGGCAAGAAGCCTTACCCGGCCAAGAACGACTGGAAGGGTGAGGGCAAGCCGAAGCGCAAGTTTGAAGGCAAGCCGGATTTTGCTGGTGCTGACAACCGTTCGGCTGAAAAGACCGACAGCAAGCCCTGGACGAAGAAGGCCGGCAAGCCAGGCTTCGACAAGCCCAAGTTTGATAAACCCAAGTTTGACAAGCCGAAGTTTGACAAGCCGGGCACCGAAGGCGCCAAACGCAAGCCGCACAAGAACAAGGCGAACTGAGGTTCGCTCCCTCTTCTCCCCAGCGGGGAGAAGGTGCCCGAAGGGCGGATGAGGGGGCGGCACCCTCAGAATTCGCGGCCCCCTCATCGCCTCGCATCCGCTCGGCTCTTCTCCCCGCCGGGGAGAAGAGGGGCTTCCTGATTTGCTCCCGTTTATTGACGGGAGTAGATGCCGGATGGGGCGAGGTGGACCCGAGCCCGGGCGCAAACCTGAAGACGTTCAGCCTCCAAGTCGCTCAATCTGCCCCACCAGCGTCGAAGCCAGCCGCGTGCTCGCGCCACAGGCGATCACCAATTGCGGCAGGATCATCCATTCCAGGGTCCAGGCTGCGCCCGAGCGTTCCTGTTCATGCACCATCGATTGATGAATGGCGGACAGCTGCACCGCGTTGAAGCGGGCAAGCGACACCAGCGTTTCGGCAGCCACCGGGTTTTGCTTATGCGGCATGGCCGAGGAGCCGCCGCCGCCGGACAGCGCGATTTCGTCTCCGGCTTGAGCGAGCAGGGCGATATCCTGGCCGAATTTTCCAAGACTGCCCGAGATCAATGACAGGAGATGGGCGAGGTCGGCTATGATTGCGCGCTGGCTCTGCCATTGCGGGGTATCGGACAGTTCGAGGTTTCCAGCCAGAGCCGCCCGAACGGCATCGGCTTTGTCACCAAGCTTATCGAGAGTACCGGCGGCGCCGCCGAACTGGAGGGGAAATGCCGTTGCGTTCAGCCTCTTGCGATAATCGGCAAGCGGCCTTGACCACGCGGCGAGGCGATCGGCGACGGTGATCGGGATCGCTGCCTGCATCCGCGTGTGGGCCATCAGGTGGTTGCTGCCGTAATCGGTGTCGAGCTTGCCGAACATATCCAAGAGTTGCGACAACCGATCAGAAAGGACGGCGCTGGCCGCCTTTAGCCGCAGCATCAGGCTGGTGTCGATGACATCCTGGCTGGTGGCGCCGAAATGGACTTTTTCGGCCGCGTCCCCACCAACAGCCTTGCGCAATTGCCGGACAAGTTCCGGGATCACCACGCCATCGGCGGCGACCGCGTGGCGAAGGGCAAGGACATCAGGCTGGAATGTGGCGCAGGTTCCGGCAATACGGGCGGCTGATTGCTTTGAGACAATCCCGTGTTCGGCTTCTGCCTGCGCCAAGGCTGTCTCGAAGGCCAGCATGGCACGGATATCCGTCTCCGCCGAGAAGAAGGCGGATATTTCTTCGTCGCCGAGATGGCCTGAGAGATAGGGGTGGTCGAAAACCGAGGCGGTCATATCTGTCCTTGGTCCCGGGGTTTTGGCAGGCTGCTGAAAAACCCTGAAGATTGATTTGACGAAAGCGGTACCTCACTCTCCGTCTTCCTCGCCCTTGTGGAGGGGGATTCGGCGACCCGACGCCTGTCGGGTCAAAAGACGCTTTCAGCCCAAGGGCTTGGGCTGACTGGTTCCCTGTGACACCCCTCGGGTCAAGCCCGAGGGTAGGGATGACGGAGGATTTGGCAAACGTATAATTTCCAAAATGATCTGCAAATGCCGAGAAAATGACTTTATCAGCAGCCTGCTAGATGTCGAGGAACACGGTTTCCTTCTCACCCTGCAAATGGATGTCGAACGTATAGACCGATCCTTCGCGTGGCGCGACCAGGGTCGCAACACGGTGACGGTGTTCGATGCGTGCAAGCAGCGGGTCTTCAGCGTTGGCCTCAGCCTCGTCGGCAAAATACATGCGGGTATGCAGGCCGATATTGATGCCGCGGGCAACGATCCAGACAGTGATGTGCGGCGCCATCTTGCGCCCATCCTTGTAGGGCGCGCGGCCGGGCTTGATGGTCTCGAACGTGAACATACCGTCGTCGGCACTGGTCGGGCAGCGGCCCCAGCCGGTGAAATTGGGATCTGCGGTGCCGCGCAGTTCCGAGGGGCTGTTGTAGAGGCCAGCGGCATCGGCCTGCCAGATTTCGACGAGTGCATCCTTCAACGGCACACCGGCGCCGTCGATGACGCAGCCGCGCATGGTGATGCGTTCGCCGAGCGTCTTGTCGTTGACCATCGTGCTGCCGAGATCGGTGTCGTAAACGCCGGTGATGCCGGCAAAGTTCGGGGTGCAGCCGATGTGGACATAGGGGCCGGCCGTTTGCGACGGTGATTCTTTCAGGTAGCCGAGATCCTGGACCATCAGTTGCCCTCCATCCGGTTTTCAAACAGCGTCGAGCGGCGTCCACGCAGGACGATGTCGAATTTGTAGGCGCGTGCATCCATCGGGATGGTGTTGGCCCAGTCGAGCGGTGCGATCAACTGTTCGATGGCGCTTTTGTCGGGAATGGTGGTGACGATCGGACACTTCCAGATCATCGGGTCGCCTTCGAAATACATCTGAGTGATCAGGCGCTGGGCAAAGCCGTGGCCGAAGATCGAGAAATGGATATGGGCCGGACGCCAGTCGTTGACGCCGTTCGGCCAAGGGTATGCGCCCGGCCGGATGGTACGGAAGCGGTAGCTGCCGTCATCAGCCGTGATGGTGCGGCCGCAGCCGCCGAAATTCGGGTCGACCGCGGCGAGATAGCTTTCCTTCTTGTGGCGGTAGCGCCCGCCGGCATTGGCCTGCCAGAATTCAAGCAGCGCGCCGGGTACTGGCTTGCCGCGCTCGTCGAGGACGCGGCCATGGACGATGATGCGCTCGCCGATGGCGCTTTCGCCCGGCTTGGCAAAATTGTGAATGAGATCGTTGTCGAGTTCACCAAGCAGGGAATGGCCAAACACTGGCCCGGTGATTTCGGACATCGTGCCGTCAAGCGATAGCAGCGCCTTTTGCGGCGAGCGCAGTACCGAGGTTTTGTAGCCGGGCGTCAGCGCCGGAGCGTGCCAGGCGCGGTCGCGCTGGAAGAAGGCGCCGGTCTCAGGTTTTTTGTTGGAAAGATCAGACATCGTCCTGCCTCATACCGCCTGTCCGGCGTCCATCTGTTCGAAAACCTGCTTGGCGATCTTGATGGCGCGGTTGGCGGCGGGAACGCCGGCGTAGATCGCCACATGCAACAGCGCTTCGCCGATATCCTCGCGGCTGGCGCCGGTATTGGCGGTGGCACGTACATGCATCGCCACTTCCTCATCATGGCCAAGGGCGGCAAGCAGGGCAATGGTGACCATCGAACGCTCGCGTTTTGTCCAGGTTGGCCGGGACCAGACGTTGCCCCAGGCGGCCTCGGTGATCAGTTCCTGAAACGGCTGGTCGAAATCAGTGGTCGTGGACTGCGCCCGGTCGACGTGACGATCGCCCAGCACGGTGCGGCGGGTGGCGAGGCCCTGGCGGTAACGTTCAGTGGGCGCAGTGGCGTCACTCATGGGCTTTCTCTCCAGACAGGACGGTATCGATAAAGGCGCGCAGCACGGCGGTCAGCATTTCCGGTTGTTCAACGCAGGGGATATGGCCTGCATCCTTGATGACCTCGTAGCGGGCACCGGGGATCAGTTTGGCGGTCGACAGGACAACATCGGGCGGTGTCGAGCCATCCTGATCGCCGACGATGCAGATCGTCGGAACGGCGATGCGCTTGGCTGCCTCGGTGAAATCCGCATCGCGGATCGCGGCACAGGTGCCGGTGTAGCCTGCCACTGGCTGGCGGACCAGCATGTTGCGATAGCCGTGCAACGCGTTGTTTTCCGGGCGCCGGAAGGCGGGGGTGAACCAGCGCTCAAGAATGCTGTCGGTAATGCTGGCGATGCCGTTCTCTTCGATGGCGGCAATGCGGGTGTTCCAAAGGTCCGCCGTGCCGATCCTGTGGGCGGTGTCGCAAAGCGCCAAAGCCCGCACGAGATCAGGCCGGGCAGCATAGAGGCCCTGCGCAATCAGGCCGCCGACCGAGAGGCCGCAAATGACAGCCTGCTTGACGGCGAGGAGATCGAGAAGGCCGGTGAGATCCGCAACATGCAGGTCCATCGAATAGGGCATGTCGCCGACATCCGACAGGCCATGGCCGCGCTTGTCATAGAGAACCATGGCAAAGTCACCCGCGAAACGCACGATCACGTCGCGCCAGATGCGAAAATCCGTGCCGAGCGAATTTGCAAAGACCAGCACCGGTTTGTCATTGGCTGCACCAATGATCTGATAGTGAAGCGTGACGTCGTTGATGCGGGCAAACTGCACGGAAATTCTCCTCGGAAACAGATTGGAACTTTAATCTGGTTCGGTAAAATGACATTTTATTGCCTATCATTAACTCTCAGGTTATGAGTTGTCATGATCGACGCCCGTGTGAAATTCCGCCATTTGCAAACCTTTGTCGAGGTTGCCCGCCAGAAGAGCGTAATGAAGGCGGCCGACCTTCTGCATGTCAGCCAGCCGGCGGTGACCAAGACCATCCGCGAACTGGAAGAGGTTCTCGGCGTGTCCGTGTTCGAGCGCGACGGCCGTGGCATCAAGATCACCCGATATGGCGAGGCCTTTCTGCGGCATGCAGGGGCGGCGCTGACGGCGTTGCGCCAAGGGCTGGATTCCGTCTCGCAGGAACGCTCGGGCGATGGACCGCCGGTGCGGATCGGTGCGCTGCCAACAGTCTCGACGCGGATCATGCCGAAGGCGATGGCGAATTTCCTCAAGGAGGAAACCGGCAGCCGCATCAAGATCGTCACCGGTGAAAACGCGGTGCTTCTGGAGCAGTTGCGCGTCGGCGATCTCGATCTGGTCGTCGGGCGGCTTGCGGCACCTGAACAGATGACCGGGTTCTCCTTCGAACACCTCTATTCCGAGCAGGTCGTCTTCGTGGTGCGCGCCGGTCACCCGCTGTTGTCGGCAAAGCAGTCGGTGTTCGACAATCTTGGCGTCTATCCGGTGCTGATGCCGACGCGTGCCTCGATCATCCGGCCGTTCGTCGAACGGTTCTTGATCACCAACGGCATCGCCAGCCTGCCCAACCAGATCGAAACCGTCTCCGATTCCTTCGGGCGGGCCTTCGTGCGGGCAAGCGATGCCATCTGGATCATTTCGACCGGCGTGGTGGCCGGCGATATCGAGGACGGAATGCTGGCGGCACTACCGATCGATACCAGCGAGACCAAGGGGCCGGTCGGGCTGACCATGCGGGCCAACGCCATTCCCTCGATGCCGCTGGCCATCTTGATGCAGACGATCCGCGAGGCGGCGGCTGAGATTTCCGCTGTTTCGGCTGACCATGCAGAGCGGCGGTAAAACTCCACTGCGATGGGTATTCACTTGATGGTTTTCCTGTACGAAATTACCACCGGCTGATAGTCTGCGTTCAACTTCAAGTTTTGGATTTTATTGGCGTATTAGGGGTCAGAGGCAAAGCATGTCGGAAGTAACGGTAGAGCCTGCCGCAAAAGGCCGGCCGACGGTCTGGACCAAGCCGCTGAGATCGCTTTTGGGGCTTGCCATGGCAGCCCTGCTGATCGCCGTTTCGGGTACGCTTATCACCCTTGGCTATGTGCGGGCGCGCGATTCCGCATTGATCAATGCCGAGGCGGACATGCGGGCCTTTTCCGAGCGTTTGATCGACCGGTTGGGTATTCTTTCCGGCAGGACGACGGCGCTCGTGGGGTTCACTGCTTCGATCGCCAATTCCTTTCTCGTGCCGCCGCCCGAGCGCATGAGCGACAAGATCAAACTGCTGCGCGAAATCATTGCTCAATCGACCAATCTGGATGGCATTTATGCCGGCTATCCCGACGGGGAGTTCATCCAGGCCGTCGACCTGAGCGCCCCGGCGTGGCGCAGAGCGCTCGATGCGCCGGAAACCGCGGCGATTGCGGTTCGCTCCATGCAAACAGAGCCGACGGGTGAGCGCAGCAACCGGCTGATCTTCCTCGACAAAGACGGCAATCAGATGCTGGAGCGGCGCCTCCTGACTACCGGTTTCGATCCAAGAAAACGCCCCTGGTATCAGGCTGCAGTCAATGGCACGAGGCCAGCTGCGATCGGGCCGTATACGATGGTGACAACAGGCGCTCTGGGGATGACCATTTCACAGGCACATCACGGTAATGGCGGTATTGTCATTGGCGCGGATATCGATCTTGGCACAATCACCGAATTCATGGCGCGTGAACGCCTGACCGCGGAAACGGTCGCCTTCGTGATGGACGCCGGTGGAAAGCTGATCATGCATTCCGATCGCGGACTGATGGCCCGCATGACAACGGTGAAGGAAAAGGGGGAAACGGATGTTGCCAAGCCTCTCGATCCGCTGCTTTCAGGCATCAAGGCCAACCTTCCAACAGGCAACGGGGTAAGCTTCGCGGATATCAACGGCCGCACCTACATCATCATGGCGACCTCGGTAAAATCCGTTTTGCTGCTTGCCGGGCACCGGACCGTGGTGGCGGCCCCGCTCGACGAACTGACCGCGACCGCCAACCGCAACCTCTATCAGGGGCTTGCCATCGCGGCTGCCATTGTCGTTCTGGGACTGCTTGCGGCGCTCTTCCTGGCGCGGCTGGTTACACAATCGCTGAGCCAGCTGACCGCTAACGCCAAGCGGTTGCAGGATCTCGATTTCACGGCTCCAAGCAACGTGTTTTCACACGTCACCGAAATCTCGACACTTGGCCGGGCAATGAACCGGGCGCGCGATGCGATCTTCACCTTCGCGCTCTATGTGCCGAAAGAACTGGTGCGCAAGGGCATCGAATCCGGGCAGTTTGCTGGCCGCAGCGCGCGACGCCAGGAGGTGACGGCCTGGTTTACCGATATCTACGACTTCACCACGCTCAGCGAGCAACGCATGCCGGAGGAGGTGGTGGCGCTACTCTCCGACTATTTCGACATCTTCAACGAGACTGTCGGCGAGCATGGGGGCGAGATCATCCAGTTTCTCGGGGACTCGGTCTTTGCCATGTGGAACGCGCCGGTTGCCGATGAGCGCCATGCGGAAAACGCCTGCCGCTGTGCGCTGGCGGTGGAACGAAAACTCAGGGTATTCAATGCTGATCTGAAGGCGCGAGGCCTGCCGGAATTGCGCACCCGCTTTGGCATTCATACAGGCGCGGCGGTTGTGGGGAGTGTCGGCGCCAAAGAGCGGCTGCAATATACCGCGATGGGCGATACCGTGAACGTCGCGTCACGTCTCGAAGGCATGAACAAGGTCTATGGCACGACAATTCTTGCCAGCAGTGCTGTCGTCGCCTTGTGCGACAATACGATTGTCTTTCGTCCGCTGGGGGAGGCGCAAGTAAAAGGCAGGGCGACGGCGCTGCAGTTGTTCGAGGTTGTGGGTGAGAAAACCGAAGCGGACTGTCTGCAGACGCAAGTCGCGCTACAAAGCTGACGATCAATCGTCCGAGTAGCGTTGCTCGCGCCAGGGATCGCCAAGCATGTGGTAGCCGTTCTTCTCCCAGAAGCCGGCCTGATCGCCTACCAGGAATTCAATGCGGCGCAGCCATTTGGCGCTTTTCCAGAAGTAGAGATGCGGGATGACGAGGCGCACCGGGCCGCCATGATTGCGTGTCAGCGGTTCGCCTTCCCAGGCCGTTGCGAGAATTCCGTCTTCGGAGGCGAAATCGGCAAGCGGCAGGTTGGTGGTATAGCCGTCATAGCCGGTCAGCATGACGAAATTGGCCTCCGGTCTAGGCATGACCAGATCGAGCAGATCGTGGGTCGAAACACCTTCCCAACGACTGTCGTAGCGCGACCATGTCGTCACGCAATGAATGTCCGACTGCTTACGGCTTTGTGGTAGCCGCCGGAACGTGTCCCAATCGAGTTTGACAGGATTCTCGACGCCGCCGACGATCTGCAGCGTCCATTCCGCCTCCTGGATACGCGGTTGCTGGCCGAGATCAAGCACCGGCCAGTTGGTGACCAGATGCTGGCCCGGTGGCAGGCGGCCGGTTTCCGGGCGGGTTATCCTGCCGGCCAGAAACTTGCCTTGTTCGGCCCAACGCCGCTTGGAGGCCGTCAGTTTTGTTTCCACGGTTTCATCGGTCATGATCGGACCTCGCAGTTTGCACCCTGCCGGATGGCGTCGCATGGTGGAAGTACAGTTTCAATCTGGAAGCGTGTCAAGCGGGCGGCACAAGCACCGGCGTATTTCGAAACGACGAAGGCCGCGCATCTTTCGATGCGCGGCCTTTGTTAGCCTCTTTCAATCCGGTCAGGCCGGAAGCTGGAAGTAGGCGTTGGCGAACAGCACGACGGCAAGGCCTGCTGCAAGGGCAACATAGGGCAGGATGCCGGCTTTCTTGACGCCGAGATCCTGGCCAACGAGCCCCAGATCTTCCATTGCCCCTGCAGGGAACTTGCCGCCGTCACGGACGAAGTGGCGATAGGCAAAGACCGGCAGGATGAGGGCGGCGAAGATGAAGCCAACCCACAGCGCGTTAGAGTAACCCCAGACCTTGGCACCGGCGCCGAGGAACAGCGCGTTGACGAAGGCGAGAACCGTATTGAGACCGATCAGCCAGGTCGGTGCCTTCCAGGGGCGCGGGATGTGGCTGGAGTCCATGCGGTGGATCCAGCCGGCATTGAGGTTGAGGAAGTTGAAGATGATGTAGCCGACATTGGAGACCGCCAGCACAAAGAAGTAGCCGGCCACGTCGGAGGCGATCGCAAGCAGGATCAGGTTGAAGCCGAAGTCGGTCCACATGGCGCGGGTCGGAGCGCCGTGCTCGTTGACGTGATCGAGGTACTTTGGCAGCCAGCCGTCCTTGGACCCCTGGTAGAGGGTGCGCGACGAACCCGCCATCGCGGTCATGATGGCGAGGAACAGGGCCATGATCATTAGGAGAACGAGGATCTGCGTGATGATCTGGCCGCCATGGACGAGGCTTGCCAGGGCTTCCGCAACACCTGTTCCATCAACGATGCCAGGTGCGAGCATGCCCGCATGGCCAAGAACGCCCTGGAAGGTGAATGGGATGAGGAAGAAAAACAGGCAGCAGAGCAGGCCGGAGTAGAAGATGGCCTTGAACGTGTCAGTCTTCGGGTTCTTTAGTTCACGGGTATAGCAGACGGCCGTTTCGAACCCATAAGTCGACCAGGCGGCGATATAGAGGCCGCCGAGGAACAGTGTCCAGCCGCCATTGCTCCAGACGCCGTCGATACCGGAATAACCGGCCGTCGGCGGCACGAGATTGGTGATATTGGCGCTGTCGATCTGGCCGGAGAAGATGGGATAGAGGCCGATGAGCAGCAGCGGCAAGAGAACGATGATGGCAAGCCATTTCTGGACACTGGCCGTTCCCTGGATGCCGCGATGCTGGATCGCAAAGATGATCAGCATCAGGATACCACCAATGACGAAGGTGGCGTTGAGGTTTGCCTTGGCGAGGAAGGGAATATCGAAGGTGATCAGCGACCAGTTGCGGATCGCCGGGGTGAGGGCGGCGATGGCATCGGTCGACAACAGGGCCGAGATGGCGTCCTGCGGTGTCTTGCCGGCATTGGCAGCCAGCCATTCCGCGACGCGCGGGCTTTCGGCCGTCAGCGTTGCCATGTTGGCGCTGATCCATTCCATCACCGCCGGGCTACCGGCGCCGGGAATGGGGAACAGAGCATTCAGGATATAGCCCGCCGCGATGGCGCAGCCGAGCGACAGAACCGGTGACCAGGCGAACCAGTTGCACCACACCGATAGTGGCGCGATGAATTTCGAATAACGCAGCCAGGCGGTGGCGCCATAGATCGATGCGCCGCCGGATTTGTTGCCGAACATGCCGGCGATTTCGGCATAGGTGAAGGACTGCAGGAAGCCCATGACCATGGAAATGATCCAGACGACGAAGGCGAGTTTGCCCGTCGTGCCGGCAATGCCGCCGATGGAGAAGAGCACCAGCGGCGGTACGCCGGCAGCAACCCAGAATGCCCCTTTCCAGTCCAGCGCGCGGATCAGCCCGGTGCCCGAGGCAGCGGTCGACCCGTCGGTCTCAACGATAGATGCCATAAACAGTCTCCTCGACCAGTTTTGTCTTCAAGCGCGCGTGGCGCGTCCCCTTTATTGATGATGCTGGCTGCGGTTTTTATTGCTTGGCGAAGCCTGCATTGAGCAGTGTCATTCACCGTTCCCGTCACTGAAACTCGTGACCGCAGTTATCTTCATAGTGAATTTTTTTTCTTCTCGGTCAAGTCTCTCTTTACTTTCCAAGGGCTCCCATAGGATAGTTTGGCCATATTGCCGGTGCATAACGTGGCGCTTATAGATCGCTGAACCGACTGTGCCTTCGGGTGGGAGCTGAGATGATTGATTCCGGACGATTTGCCGGCACCTTGATGCCGCCGCGGCCCAGTACGATTCTGCGTCCGGGTATTCCGGCGCTTGCGCCTGGCGTCGAGCGTTACCGGGTCAAGGGACGCGGCACGACCGCGGTCAAGGTGATGGCCGGTGACCGGATCAGCATCAAGGATATCGAGGGCGGCCAGTTGTGCGAGGTGAGCTTCATTGATGCCGCAGGGCGTTTCAATGCGGCCGGTCTCGGGGTTGCGTTTTCGCAGCCTGCCCATGGACTTCAGGAAATCCTTGCTCGGGACGAGGAGAGTGCGCGGCGAACGCTGGGGGCTTTGAAACGGCGCAATGTCGATCCTGCCGGGGCGCAGGCGCTGGTCCTGTTTGGCGAAAGCTCGTCACCCGGGGCCGTGGCGGAATTGACCCTTGTCCTTGATGGATTGCTGATCGTCGCTGCCCCGGCACCGGCGATGGACGCCGAGGCGCAGAATACCGCAACGGCGCTCGAACTGCGCGTGACCCGCTCCAAAATCGAGCGTACCTATGAAGAGATGCTGCCGGAACCGATGGCCGATCCGATCCAGGACCTGCGCATCCAGGCGGCAAGAGCGTCGGCCTATTTCGTGCGCGCCGGCGAGTTCATTCAGGTCATCGACGTTTCCGGCCGGCAATGCACCGATTTCCAGGCGTTTTCGGCCCGCAAGGTCGACAAGGGGCTGGATCTGGCGCTCGACGCGACAGTGACCCGGACGCTGCTTGGCCGCAGCTATCCGACGCCGGGTCTGCCGTCGAAGGCGTTCGACCGGGATTTTGAGCCGCTGGTGGAGATCGTGCAGGATACGGTTGGGCGTCATGACGCCTTCGCGACCGCCTGCAATTCACGCTATTACGACGATATGGGCTATCCGGGGCATGTCAATTGCACCGATAACTTCAACCATGCGCTGGCGCCCTATGGCATTGCACCGCGCAAGGGCTGGGAAGCGCTCAATTATTTCTACAACACCAATGTCGACCACCACAACCAGCTCTATCTTGACGAACCGTGGTCGCGGCCGGGCGATTATGTGCTGATGCGGGCGCTGACCGATCTGGTCTGCGTCTCCTCGTCCTGTCCCGACGATATCGATGCGGCCAATGCCTGGAACCCGACCGATATCCATGTCCGCACCTATGCGGACAAGGAGAAATTCGCCCGCGCCGTCGCCATCCGAATGACCCCCGATGCAGAGCCAGAAATGACCCAGGAAACCGCCTTCCATCCGCGCTTGTCGGCACTGACGCGCAACCATACCGAATATCGCGGCTACTGGCTGCCGAACCGCTTCAACAACGAAGGACCGATCGAGGAATACTGGGCCTGCCGCGAGAAGGCGGTGGTGATGGACCTGTCGCCGCTTCGGAAATTCGAGGTGACCGGCCCGGATGCGGAGGCTCTGCTGCAATATTGCGTCACGCGCGATATCCGCAAACTGTCGCCGGGCCAAGTCGTCTATACGGCGATGTGCTACGAGAATGGCGGCATGATCGACGACGGTACTGTATTCCGGTTGGGCGATAACAATTTCCGCTGGATCGGCGGCGACGATGTCAGCGGCATCTGGCTGCGCGAGCAGGCGGAAAAGAAGGGCTACAAGGCCTGGGTGCGCTCTTCCACCGACCAGATGCATAATCTCGCTGTCCAGGGGCCGAATAGTCGCGACCTTATCAAGGAAATCATCTGGACGGCACCCTCGCAGCCATCGATCGGCGAGCTTGAATGGTTCCGCTTTGCCGTCGGCCGCATCGGCCATTTCGAGGGCGCTCCGGTCGTTGTCTCGCGCACCGGCTATACCGGCGAACTCGGCTATGAAATCTTCTGTCATCCGAAGGATGCGCTCGCCGTCTTCGACGCGGTCTGGGAGGCCGGGCAGAAACATGGCTTGAAGCCGATGGGTCTGGAGGCGCTCGACATGGTACGCATCGAGGCCGGGCTGGTATTTGCCCATTATGATTTCTCCGATCAAACCGACCCGTTCGAGGCCGGTATCGGCTTCACCGTGCCGTTGAAATCAAAGACCGAGGATTTCATCGGGCGTGACGCGCTGATCAAGCGCAAAGAAAACCCGCGCTACAAGCTGGTCGGGCTCGATATCGATGCCAATGACGCCGTTGGCCATGGCGATACCGTGCATATCGGCCGCGCGCAGGTTGGCGTCGTTACCAGTGCAACCCGCTCGCCGCTTCTGAAAAAGACGATCGCGCTGGCGCGGATGGATGTGCTGCATTCAGAGATTGGCACGGATGTCGAGATCGGCAAGCTGGATGGCCAGCAGAAGCGGCTACCGGCGAAGATCGTGCCGTTTGCGCATTATGATCCGCAGAAGCTCAAGCCGCGGTCGTAACGCCGCGGTTCAGCTCGATTTCCCTTGGGCCGTTGCGATCTGCCGGGCGACGGCTTCGGAATCGTTGGCGAGGGTGCGCATTTCCGAGGCGAGAACGGCAAAGCCGGCACCGGCTGTACCGGCACGGGCGGCTTCGATACCGGCATTGACGGCAAGCAGTTTCAGGTAGCGCAGGGAATGCAGGATTTCGGCCGTCCGCGAGGCGGTCGCGCGCATGTCGGCGGTCTGTTCGTCGATGCGCTGGTAGAGGGATTCGATGTTGACGATGCTGCCTTCGAGATAGAGCAATTCGCCGTTTGTGTCCCAGACGCCGCCGCCGGTTTCCGTAACCCAGATGAGGTGACCGCTGTTGTGGCGGATGCGGTATTCGAGCGTCCAGTCGGTACGGTTTTCCAGCGCTTTGCCGACCACGGCATCCATGGCCGGAACATCGTCTTCGCACATGATCGACGTGAAGGTACGCACGCGATTGCCGACGATTTCGTCCGCCTTGTAGCCGAAGATACGCTGGATGCCGTCGGTCATATCCAGCATCGTATAGTGTTCGTCGGCCCGGCATCGGTACAGAAACCCGTTCATGCGGCCGAGAACACTGCTCAGAAAATCCATGGCTGATCCGGTGATGCTGGAGGAGGAAAGGGCAGGTGAACTTATTCTTGAAATTCCGGCAATCTGACATCGGAAAGCCGAAGGCCATCAATTGGCCTCCGGCTCCATTATCGGGGAAACGCGGTCAGTTCTTGAGATAGACTTCCAGCGTGTCGTCCATGGCTTCCAGCCAGGGCGTATGGTGCTTCGGTGCCATGGTGCCGGTCATCAGCGATTTGTAGGCGTTGTCGCGGAAGCCCATGATGTTTTCGGCCTTGTGATGCTCCCATTCCATGAAGGTCTGGTTGGTGCCTTCGACATCGAACTTGGGATAATCGGTGTCTTCGAGAAGCTCGATGACGTAATCGCCCTGGAACCAGATCATCTGTTCGGCATCCTCGAGCGTTTCCTCGCGGGCGCGCCATTTGTCGAAATGCGCCTGCATCTCCGCCTTCGGCGGCAGCTTGATGCGGTTCATAATCACATCGCGGGCATACCAGGCCTGGGCGTCGAACATGTTGAAGGTGTAGAACTGGTCCTGCATGCCGATATACATCAGCTGCGGATTGTCCTCGTAGACGACGCCCTTGTAGAGGCTGTCCGACCAAAGGCGGTTGGCGGTCTTCAGGCGCAGGTCGTCGGGCAGGAACGGGAAGTGGTGGAGATAACCGGTGCACAGGATCAGTGCATCGACCTCCTTGGTCGAGCCATCGGCAAAATGCGCCGTCTTGTTGACGAGCTTTTGCAACAGAGGCCGCTCTTCGAAACGCTCCGGCCACTTGAAGCCCATCGGCTTGGAGCGATAGCTGGTGGTCACCGATTTCGCGCCGTATTTCCAGCATTGCGAGCCGATATCCTCGGCCGAATAGGAGCGGCCGACGATCAGCACGTCCTTGTCCTTGAATTCCAAAGCATCGCGGAAATCATGGGCATGCAGGACGCGGCCGCCAAAGGTTTTCACACCTTCGAAATAGGGGACGTTCGGCGTGGAGAAATGGCCGGAGGCGACGACGACATAATCGAAGATCTCGTCATACATGACGTCGTTGACGCGGTCGTGTGCGGTGACGGTAAAGGTCTTGGATTCCTCATCGAAACGGACCATGCGCACCGGCGTGGAGAAGCGCACCCATTTGCGCACATCGGCCTTTTCGACACGGCCCTTGATATAGTCCCAGAGCACGGCGCGGGGCGGGTAGGAGCCGATCGGCTTGCCGAAATGCTCCTCGAACGAGTAGTCGGCGAATTCCAGGCATTCCTTCGGACCGTTCGACCAGAGATAGCGGTACATGCTGCCATGAACCGGCTCGCCATATTCATCAAGCCCGGTGCGCCAGGTGTAGTTCCAAAGGCCGCCCCAGTCGGCCTGTTTTTCGAAGCAGACGATTTCGGGGATTTCTGCGCCCTTCTGGGCGGCGGACTGGAAGGCTCTCAACTGGGCAAGGCCCGAAGGTCCTGCGCCGATCACGGCTACTCTGGTCATGTCTGTTTGTTCCCTTTTTATGTCGTTGTGTGCTTTGTGAAGAACCCCTCCCCAACCCTCCCCACAAGGGGGAGGGAGCAGATCGCGTGTGCCTCGCCCTCATTATCCTGTGACGATGGAGCGGCCGCATGCCGTGTTAACTCCCTCCCCCTTGTGGGGAGGGTTGGGGAGGGGCCTTAAATCTCAATCCGGATAAATCCCTGCACTGGTCGGCGCCCCATCGTCATATTTCGCCAGCCAGTCGATCATGATCGGGCGGTTGCGGGTCAGGCCCTTGTAGTCGACGATTTCCGGTGGCAGGCTTTTGAGCACACGCGGCAGGCGGCGGCCCCATTTGGGGACGGTCACCAGTTCGTCGAGGCTGATCAGGTAGCAGCGGATGACGAAGAGGATGGCGTTGGAGCGTGGCAGGCGCCAGAGGCTCTGCAATTCGACGCGCAGATGCATCTTTTCGCCGACGTTTTCCGGTGTCACCGTCGTGCGGTCTGGTCCCCATTTGTGGTAGTTTTCCGGGGAGGTATCGAGCCGCGGATTGACCGTCATCGTCCAATTGAGGCGGCGGGTCGGCTTTCCCTGTTGCAGGTTCAAGAGGAACTTCAGCGCCCGGTCGAACACGCCGAT
This sequence comes from Rhizobium sp. Root1334, assembly GCF_001426665.1. GTDB lineage: Bacteria > Pseudomonadota > Alphaproteobacteria > Rhizobiales > Rhizobiaceae > Pararhizobium. The sequence continues at coordinate 321,049 of NZ_LMEY01000023.1, forward strand.
CTGGTGGGCGAGCGGCACCGGCCCATGCCATTCCATGAAGTTCATGCCGATGTCGAAATCAAGCGACCAGTCGGCCTGGGTGGTGACCATGCCGGCATCCATCCAGAGATTGTTGTCGCGCTGGTCGACGATGCAGAAATCGCCCTGGGCCTGCCGGGTGATATATTCCATCGGCGGATAGGGCAAGGTCGATGGATCGCCGAACGTAAAGGTGTCGTCGATACCCATCGGCCGGTTGATCCAGCGCCAGCGGTCACCGTTCTTCTCCAGCGTGAAGTGCTCGGGATAATCCTGTGCCTGATGCTCCATCAAAAGCTCCAGCACATCCCATTGCGCCGCCATCATATGCGGCAAGGCCTGGCAGCGCAGCGGATCTTCCTTCAAGACCATCGCCCGGTCCTGCATCTCGGCAACATAGTGCTCGTCGACGTCGATCAGGTTTTCAAAGACGCTGTCCGCCTTGCCGCGGATATGCGGCTCCATGTTGACCGAATACATGTATTCGTCGCGGTCGAAGGGGAAGGGGAAACGCCTGATATTGTAGAGGCTGTTACGGAAGGTGAAGTCGTCGCGGAACGTTTCGCTCCTGAACGTGATGGTCATCTGTCCGGTCCCCTTGAGCTAGAGTTGAAGAACGAGTTGCTGGCCCTTGAACCGCGAGACGCAGATCATGACCTTCTTGCCAGACGCCTTTTCCTCGTCCGACAGGTAGATGTCGTTGTGCTGCAGCTTGCCGTCGCAGGAGGAGACTTCAGTCTCACACTGGCCACAGGCGCCGCCACGGCACATGTAGGGAGCGTCGCAGCCATGCGCTTCGGCCGCTTCCAGGATGCTCTGGTGCTCGCCGACAGTCATGTGGATGTTGGATTTTTCCAGGAAGACCTGGAACGGCAGACCAGTCGGCGGCGCCAGGAAACGTTCCGAATGCAGGTTTTCCTTCGGCCATCCTGCTTTCAGCGCGGTCATCAGCACGCCGTCGATCATCCCAGCGGGGCCGCAGACATAGAGATGCGTTCCAAGCGGCTGATTGTCGGCGATTTCGGCGACCGGGATGAAGGACTTCTCCTCGTCGACATAGATCTTGATCCGGCGCGGGCCGTAGCGATCCAGCAATTGCTGCCAATAGGCGCCGTGCGAACGGGAGCGGATGGCGTAGTGCAGTTCAAACGCGATGTTGTCGCGGCTGAACTGTTCCATCATGGCGATGAACGGCGTGATGCCGATGCCGCCGGCAAAGAGAATGTGCTTGCGGCCGCGATGATCCGGCGCGAACAGATTGACCGGTTGGCTGACGGTCAATTGATCGCCGGGCCGGACCTGTTCGTGCATGAAGATCGAGCCGCCGCGCGAATTCGGCACGCGGAGAACGCTGATTTCATAGGCGCTGTTGTCGTCGGGATTCGACATCAGCGAATAGGGATTGCGGCGCAAAAGGCCGTTGTCGTTCATCGAGACGACGACATGGGCGCCGCCGGAGAAGAACGGCATTGGATGTCCGTCCAATCGCTCGAAGCGGAAACGCTTGACCAGATCGGTCACCTGCGTCACCGCAGCGACCCTGACCGGCATATCGGTGTTGAGGCTCATGGGAACATCTCCTCCGGCGCAGGCGCCGTCCCCGGTTCTTCCGCATCGATATTGACGCCCTGGAACGCGCCGAGACGCCGGGAGTAATGATCGCGCACCAGCAGCGGCAGGCCGCAATGGGTGCAGGCGAACGGGCTGGTCGTCACATTATCGGTGATGCCCTTGCAGTGGACACACTGGACGCGCCGTGCTGTCGAGCCGCGATGCTCGGTATGGATCGAGTTGAAATCGATGCCGAATTCCAGCGCTACCTGCATGATCTGGCCAATGAAGCCTTCGGTACCGGCGATGTAGAGCCGCGTTCCCATCTGCGCCTGCTCAAGACAGGCGCGCAGGCGAAACAACAGCGGCTGAAGTGTTGGGGCCTGCCAGAAGACATCGGGTGACAGAGCCGAGAGGACTACGTCGTACGCTTTCGGCGCAGCGCCTGCGGCGAGATAGAGAATTTCTGATTTGGCCAGAAAATCCGTGTCTTTCAGTTCCACCTGAGCGGTGAGGGCCGCTGCCCCTTCGCCCTCGAGGACGAAGAGGTGACGTTTGGCGTGGGGATCGATGTCGAGCCCCTTGTATTCCGGCCGGCTTTTGATCCCTTGTACGAGCATGGCGTCAGCCCTGCGCCGTCCGTTTCGTCTTTTTCGGATCGTCGAAGGTGATCGTATGCGCGATGGCCGGGGCGTTGACGGTCTTTCCCTTCACCTCGAGCTTCGTACCCTGGACGGCATAGGGAACATCGACGCGCATGATCGCCATCGAGCGGTTGGTGAGCTTGGAATAGGACGGGCAGGTGATGACGCCGACCTTCTTGTCGCCGGCCCAGACCTCGTCGCCGAGATCGGTCGGGCCATCGGCTTCGACCAGCAGGCCGAAGATCTTGAAGCGCTCCTTGCCCTTCAGGCGGGCATGTTCCTCGGCGCCGCGGAAGCCGGTCTTGCCGGGGCTGACAGTGAAGTCGAGGCCGAGTTCCCACAGGCTGTCGCCCGGCTGTTCGTTGGCGAAAGGATACATCTGCGAGTTGTCGTAGGGGTAGAACAGCAGGTAGCTTTCGACGCGCAGCATGTCGAGAACGCTGAAGCAGACGGGGATGATGCCCATCGCCTTGCCTTCATCGACGATCCGGTCCCAGACCATGCCGGCATCCTGGCCGCGCACGAAGATTTCATAGCCCCGCTCACCGGTATAACCGGTGCGCGAGATCATCACCGGCGCGCCAAACAGCGTCGTCTGCATATGGTGGAAGTATTTGAGATCGCGAATGCCGGGCACGTATTTTTCGAGATAGTCGACAGCGAGCGGACCTTGCAGGGAGAGGTCGTGCAGGTCGTCATCGAACAGCACGGCGCAATTGCGGCCCTGCGCCTGCTTGACGATTTCCTCAAAGCCCGAGCCCGAGCCATGCACCAGCATCCAGGAGTTCGGGCCAGTGCGGTAGACGATGCAGTCATCGGTGAAATGGCCACGATCGTTGAGCATGCAGGCATAGACCGACTTGCCGGGATAGACCTTCGTCATGTCGCGGGTGGTGATGTATTCCAGGATGGCAATCGCATGCGGGCCAACGAGATGGACCTTCTTCAGGCCGGAGACATCCATGATGCCGGCCTTGGTGCGCACGGCGATGTGTTCTTCATAAATATCCTTGTCATAGGTCCAGGCGGTTCCCATGCCGCTCCAGTCCTCGAGGTTGGATCCCAATGCACGATGTCGGTCGCCCAAGGCGGAGAAACGCCAGCTAAGTGCCATGATTTGTTCCCTTATTTATTTCACTCTGTGGAAATAATTATTCCTGAGTATATTCGCGTTTTTGGGAACGGCAAGCCCGCGATGTGGATTTATCGCCGGAAAGTGCGGTGTCGCGAACGGCGAAAATCATGCCGCATTCGCGCTTCAGTAGGCAGGGCTGTAGGCATTCAACGCCGGAAAACCGCACTTTTCAAGTGGCGCAATCCTGCCGGAGGGCAGAAACGAAAATGCCCGGACAAGCGGTCCGGGCATCATGGGGGCAGGGATAAGGTGAGAATCAGGCAAGCACGCCTTCTTCCTTCATGGCGGCGGTAAACGACGCCCAGGCTTTTTGCGGGCTGAGGATACCATCAAGCGCATCAAGGCAGTGCTGCAGGGCGCGCCGGTAGGCAAGGCCACGGCGTCCCCGCCAACGGCGAAGAAACTCGACGGCATCCCAGGCGGTGGCGATGATATTTTCCTGGCTCTGTTTGATGATCACTCTGACGGGGGTTGGAAAGCGTTTGTAACTCACGTCGTCCTCATGCTGCTTTTAGAAATTGCAGCACCCAAACGCTCCGGATTCGAGAAGGTTCCATGAGGCGATTTATTTTGGAATCTGCTTTCGAAATGATGTTCCGATGCAGCCGATCCTTACCGTGTGCTCAGGAACTGCTCTATCCAGTCCGAGCCGATATTCCAGCGCCGCAAGACATCAAGCGGATCTTCCGCATCCAGCCTCGAACAGATGCGGTAGACCTCCAGAACCTCGGCGCTCATTTCTCCCTGGTGATGCAGGAACGTTGCGGCGGCATAGCGGGTGCGGCCGGACCATTCGATGCCGGGCGGCGTTCGGATCAGCTCCCAATTCCGGCGTGTCTCGTCGTCCATCTTGTGGCCGTCAGAACAGGCCGGGCGGCGCGGCGGCGCGGCGGTCAAGCTTGATGAAGGGACGCGGTACGATGCGGGCGCGTTTCATCATTTTCTGGTATTGCAGCTCGCGCAACGCGTAGATCTCCACCCAAAGGTCTTCGGTGAGGCGCGTGCCATAGGGGCGCGTCAGGCTGGCAATAGCGATATTGCGCTTGGCAAGCGGCGACCAGATGGCAGCGCTGACGAGGCCGGCTTCATGCTTTTTCCGGTGATAGATGATGGCGCCGTCAGCCGGAATATTGCCTTCAATTTCAAGGCCGACGAGCACATGCTTCAGAGTTTGATTCCGCCTTGCTTCAAGTATTGCTTTACGGCCATTGAAGTTGGGTTTCTCAGTATCGACCAGCCATTCCAGCCCGATCTCGTCCGGCATGCGGGCGCGGTCGGCCCGCAGCGCTGTTTCGGCGGTCATGAAATCGGCATTGGCAACGATGAAGCCGGCTTCGATGCGGGCGCGATTGAGCGCCGCATAGCCGATGGCGCGGATGCCATGGAGTTGACCCGCCGTCCAGAGACGATCCCAGAGGCTGAGAGCCGCTTCGGCCGGGACGAAAAGTTCGTAACCGAGGTCACCGGTAAAGCCGGTGCGCGAAATGGTGACCGAGCCATCCTCATGCGGGAAATCGGCAAGCTGGAAAGGTTTTAGCCGTTCGATACAGTCGAAGCCCGCGTTGGACAGGACGGCGAAGGATGTCGGGCCCTGCAAGGCGAGCCCTGCGATCTGCATCGTTTCTTCTTCGATCCCGACATCGAAGCCGATGGCGCTGTCGAGGAGCCAGGGCAGGTGGCGTTCCTGGCAGCAAAGACGGAACGTATCGGCAGACAAGCGGAACAGCGTGCCGTCATCGAGAACGTGGCCGTGGTCGTCGCACCAGGCGGTATAGTGGACGCGGCCGGTGCTGAGCTTGGCGACATTGCGGACGGTCAGGCGGTTGAGGTAACGTTCCGCATCCGGTCCGGCGATGCGGTATTTGACCATTGGCGAAATATCGAACAGCGCTGCCGTCGAGCGTATGGCGAAATATTCGAGTTCCTCGTCGAAAACGGAATGTGGCGCCTTATAGCCTGCCCAGGTGTACCAGTCGCTGGTTTCGCTGATTGCGGCGATGCGCGGATGGAACGGTGTTTCGAAGCGCGGCGTGGCGATATGGCCTTGCAGGGCGCGGCGGGTGTTCATCTCCAGCATCATGGTCTCTCCGAAAGGATGTGGCGAGCGGCCAGAAGTCCCGGCAGGCCGGAAATCCCGCCGCCCGGATGCGATCCGGCGCTGGCCAGATAGAGGCCGGACAATGGAGTCGCATAACCGGCAGCCGCGTTGACGGGGCGGTTTATCAGCAGCTGGTCAGCCTGCAATTCGCCGTGATGCCAGTGGCCGCCGGGAAGATTGTACTGTGTTTCCATATCGGCTGGCGTCATGAGATTGCTGGCGACAACGCTTTTCGACAGGCCGGGTGCATAGCGCTCCAGCGTTTCGAGGATGATCGCTTCGAAAGCCGGTTTGCCGCTCTCCCAGCCACCCTTGAGATCATAAGGTGCGAACTCGGCCAAAGCCGACAGCGTCGCCCCACCGGAGGGTGCGAGATCGGGGTTGGCGAGACTTGGCAGCGTGATCTCCAACACCGGATCGGTTGAGAATTCGCCATATTTGGCCGGATTGAAGGCGTCTTCGACATGGGCGATGGAGCGGGCGATAACGAGGCGGCCGCGATGATCGGCGCTTGAGACACCGGTAAAAGTCGGTGGCCGTTCCAGCGCCAGATCGAGCTTGGCGACATTGCCTTTGGAGCGGACGTTGCTGATCGAGCGCACGAAGCCGGTGCCGAGTTCGGCGGTGTCGCAGAGGCTGAGGAATGTCGCCTGCGGGTGGATGGCCGAGACGATGGCGGAAGCATTCAGTTGTTCGCCGGTGGAGAGAATGACGCCGGTTGCCGCGCCTCGGTCGGCGACAATGCGTGTGACATGGACACCGGTGCGGATGGTGACGCCTGCCGCTGCCGCCGCGTTTTCGAAGGCGGGGGCAAGCGTGGCCATACCGCCTTGCGGCACGTGTTGTGCGCCCGTTGCCCCATCGGTTTCGCCGGTCAGGCGATAATAGAGGCCAAGCAGCGAGGTCGGTGAGCGCGGCCCGAGGTGAATGCCAAGGGTGGCATCGAAGGCAACCAGGCCTTTCAACCGGTCGTCGCTCAGATATTCGTCGGCAACATCGGCGACGTTCATCAACAGCATGCGCAGGAAGTCGCGGCCTTCCTCGCGCCCCTTGGTGATGAGGCTGAAGCCCGCGCCGGCAAAGGTGCTGAGATCGCTCATTCCCACCTTGCCGATTTCCGGCGGACGGCGCTTGAGGAAACGCTTGAGAATTCCGGCCTGAAACACCAGCTTCTTGCGCATCGCCGCAAAGGCTTTCATTTCGGCCTGGCTGATGCCGTCGATGGTTTCGCCATAACCGCCGCGCAGCACGGCGTGTTTGCCGTCTGGCGAGAGCGCCACGGTCGGCAATGTTTCTGCTCTCCGGCCCTTGCTGTCGAGCTTGAGCAGCTTGGCGACATCCGGGTCGAGCCGGTTGACGATGTGGGCCAGGCCGGCCGAGCAGTAGCCCGGGTGGAATTCGAAGCCGCGCATCGCGCCGCCAGTGCTTTCGGCAGCCTCGAGCACAATGACCTTGCGGCCGTTCTGGGCGAGCAGGGTTGCGGCCGTCAGGCCGTTATGGCCGCCACCGATGACGATAGCGTCGAAGTTTGGGGCCTCGAAGGATGCCGGGCTGGTGGAGGCGGATGTCCGGGCTGGATCAGATGACGTCATGGGCCGGGCTCATTTCAGCGGGTTTCAGTTTCAGGTCACGCAGGATTTCAGCGGCGGCATTGCGGCCGGGTGCACCCATGACGCCGCCACCGGGATGGGTGGAGGAGCCGCAGAGATAGAGCCCGGGCACTGGCGAGCGGTATTGCGCGTAGCCAGGCACGGGGCGATTGAACAGCAGCTGGTCGAAGGTGAGTTCGCCCTGGAAGATATTGCCTTCCGTCAGGCCGACTTCCGTCTCGATTTCGTGGGGTGTGCGCACTTCCATGTGCAGGATGCGGTCGCGGAAGCCCGGGGAATAATCGGCGATCTGGCTGACGACCGTATCGGCAAAGGCATCGCGATCGGCGTCCGTCCAGTCGCGGCCTTCGATCTGCGGCGGACAATATTGCACGAAACAGCTCATGAAATGTTTGCCAGGCGGCGCCATGGTCGGATCAAGTGTTGTGGGGATCACCATGTCGACGAAGGGATCGGCGGAATAGCGTCCGGCTTTCCAGTCGTCGTAGGCGCGTTCCATCCGCTCCATCGAATCGGTGAAATGCAGGTCGCCGCGGATGCAGGACGAATTCTTCGGCAGGGCCGGAAATTCCGGCAGGCTGTCGAGCGCGATGTTGAGCTTGCCCGACGAGCCGCGCATCTTGAAATGCTTGACGCGGTGGACGAAGGTTTCGGGCAGGGCGTCTTCTTCGACCAGCTTCAAGAAGGTGCGCTTGACGTCGGCATTGGAGACCACGAGGTTGCCGCGCACTTCCTCGCCATCGGCAAGCACGACGCCGGTGGCGCGGCCGCTGCGGGTCATGACCCTTGCCACATCGGCGCCGGTGCGGATCGTGCCGCCGGATGCCTGGAAGGAGGAGGCGAGCGCTTGCGTCACCGCACCCATGCCGCCGCGGGCATAGCCCCAGGCGCCGACGGAGCCATCGACTTCGCCCATGTAATGATGCAGCAGCACATAGGCCGTGCCGGGCGACATCGCCCCAAGCGCGGTGCCGATGATGCCGGACAGGGCGAGATAGGCCTTGATCACATCGGTTTCGAAATACTCGTCGAGAAAATCGGAGATCGACATCGTCCAGAACCGCAAGGTCTGTGCCATGTCATGGGCCGAAAACTCGCCGAATTTCTTGCCGAGATAAAGCAGTTCGGAAATGTCCCGCGGCTTGAAGGAAAACGGATCGGGGGCTGTGCGCATCAACAGTGGCTGGATGAAGCGGCACTGGCGGGTGACGTCGCGGGCGTAGCGGTCATAGGCCTCCGCATCGCGCTTGGAATATCGGGCGAATTCGCGGCGATGGCTGTCATGATCGCGATAGGAGGCGATGTAATCGCCATCGCGGGTGAAGACGGCGCCGCCCTCATAGGCGATGACCTGCAGGCCATGTTTCGGCAATTCGAGATCGCGCATGATCTCCGGGCGGAACAGCGAGCAGACGTAGGAACAGTTCGAATAGAGGAAACCCGGCGTCAGTTCGCGGCTGGTGGCGGCGCCGCCGACCCAATCGTTCTTTTCAAGCACCAGCACATCGAGGCCGGCGCGCTGCAGATAGCAGGCTGCAACCAGGCCGTTATGGCCGCCTCCGATCATCACCACGTCGCATTTCTTCATAATGCCGTCTCCTTCGCAATGAAAAATCTGGCATGAAAAGCAGAATGTTGTCCAGATATATTGAATGAATATTCAGCAAGTATGTTGCAATCCTCTGATAATGCGATAGGATTTCGTGCCAGAGGTCGGGTAGCGGGAAGTGGGTATGCAGAAGGTTCTTGACATGGGGCGGCATTGTCCCGCTCATCGGTCCGATGAAAAACCGGGTGGGAGCATGTCATGACCGTTGCTCTCAGTCTGAAGGGCGAAAAGGTAACAGTCAGAATGAAGGTAGTGTCTGCGGCGGTGCAAGCTGGAGAGGGCGACAAGCGGGGCCGCAAGGCATCCAAGGAAACACGGCGCCAGCAGCTGGTCGAGGCGACCATCGATTCGCTTGCAAAGCGCGGCTATTCCGAGACGACACTTGCCGATGTTGCCGATGGCGCGGGCCTGTCGCGCGGCATCGTCAATTTTCATTTCGAAAGCAAGGAAAAGCTGCTGATCGCCACGCTGCAGTTCATGGCCGACGAATATGCGGCACATTGGGGTGCGGCGCTCGACAAGGCCGGTGAGGGGGCATCATCGCAGCTCTGGGCGCTGGTGGCGGCCGATTTCGACCGCAAGATCTGCACCAAGCGTAAGCTTGCCGCCTGGTGCGCCTTCTGGGGCGAGGCGAAATCGCGCCCGACCTATCAGGCGCTCTGCGGCGCTCGCGACACCAAGTATCAGGAACTGTTCATCGCGCTCTGCGCGAAACTGAAGGCTGAAGCTTCCTACACCTATGACGCCGAGACCATCGCGCTGGCTCTGAGTGCCATGATGGAGGGCCTGTGGTTCCGGCTGATGATGGGCGACGGGCTGACGCGCGAAAAGGCCCATGCCGCCGCGATCGAATATCTTGTCTCGGTGTTTCCGGGCCATATGACCCATGAGGGTCCGAAATAGGGAACAGCTGAAAACGGCGAAGGAGAACGGCATGCGGATAATGGGAATGGTCAGACATTTGGGCAGGGCCGCGGTGTTGGCTTCGCTACTTTCCGGCACGGCTGCACGCGCCGCCGACAATATAACCGTTTTCGACTGGTCCGGTTATGAAGATCCGGCCTTCCATCCGGCCTACACCGCCAAGCACGGTACGGAGCCGGATTTCAGCTTCTTCGGCGACGAGGAGGAGGCATTCCAGAAGCTTCGGTCCGGTTTCAAGGCGGATCTGGCCCATCCCTGTTCGCAGAGCGTCAACAAGTGGCGCGAGGCAGGTCTGCTGGAGCCGCTCGATACCTCGAAGCTGACCGTCTGGAACGATATCCTGCCCCGCATCAAGGACATGAAAGGGCTGATGACCTCGGACGATGGCAAGGCCTGGTTTCTGCCATTCGAGTGGGGCAACTCGGTCCTGACCTATCGCACCGATACCGTGAAGCCGGAGGAGATCCAGTCGCTGAAGGCATTCGCCGACCCGAAATTCAAGGACCGGGTGTCGATTGGCGACAGTGTTGATGATGCCTATGCACTGGCGAGCCTCGTCATCGGGCTGAAGGACTGGACGAAGATGACGGATGCGCAGTTCGCCGAGGCCTCCGCCTTCCTGCGCGAGGTTCACAAGAATGTCCGGCTCTACTGGACCGATTATACCGAGGTCAATCAGGCGATGGCGAGCGGCGAGGTGGATCTGGCCTGGGCCTGGAACGACACGGCGACCGTGCTGCAGAAGGATGGCATACCCGTGGAGATGAAGCGGGATACGGACGAGGGAATGTCGACCTGGGTCTGCGGCTATGTGCGGCTGAAGGGGGCTGAGGGCGACGAGGCCAAGGAATATGATTTCCTCAACGCGATCAGCGATCCCGCTGTCAGCGCCTATCTGGTGAATGACTGGGGTTACGGCCATGCCAATGCCAAGGGCATGGCGGCGATGGACCCACAAGTGCTGACGGCGAAGGGCTATGCCGATGTCGATAAATTCGTCGACAAGACGCTGTTCCAGTCGCCGATGCCGACCGAGCTTCATCAGAAGATGATTGCCGAATTCGAGAAGATCAAGGCGGGCTATTGAGCGGCTATGATGCAGATGTGATCGTCGCCGGGGCCGGTTTTTCCGGCCTTTCGGCGGCGGATGCGCTGGTTTCGGCCGGGCTCGACGTGATCGTTCTCGAGGCCCGCGATCGTGTCGGCGGCAGGGTCGAGGCGATGGCTTTTGCCGATGGTGTGGCGATCGATACCGGCGGTCAGTTCATCTGTGATGAAATGCCGAACGTGATGGCGCTGACGCGGCGGTTCAGTTTACCCCTGGTGGAAACGCCGCTGGAGGGCAATTTCCTGGTCCAGCCACAGGCTTTCGCCGAGACCGGTTCGTCCTTTGCTGAATCCGGCCGTATCCGCGCCCGGGCCAACCGGATCGACCCACGTGATCCGGGTATTGCCGGGTTGACGGCGGGTGAGTGGCTTGCCCGCCAGAATGATCCTCCGGGTGCGAAGGCCAGCTATCAGGCGATGGTCGAAGGACTCTGGTGCCGGGCGATTGGGGAGATCCCGCTGTGGTACCTGATCGACAATGACCGGCGCACGATCAGCAATGGCAACGAGCTGCAGTATTTCGCTGAGGGTACGATCCATGCGGCAGCCGAGGCTTTGGCCGTTACACTCGGCCAGCGTCTGCGGCTGGAAACGCCTGTGGTTGGCGTGGCGCGCAGAGATGGGGCGGTTTCGGTGACAACCGGTAAGGGCGACGTGCTGACGGCGCGGCAGGTGATCATTGCGGTGCCGCCGGTGATGGCATCGCGTATCGCACATGAACCCGATCTGCCGCAACCGTTGGCCGGGGCTTTGGGTGTTTGGCAGAGCGGCACGGTGATCAAGGCGCTGGTGCGCTATAAGCGGCCGTTCTGGCGGGAGCGCGGTTTGAGCGGCATGATCATGTGGCGCGATACGCTCGGGCTTTTTGCCTGCGATGTCAGCAGCGTGCAGGCAACGGCTCTGGTGATCTTCGCAGGCGGTCCGCTTGCCGCCGCATGGAGTGCGAAAGGGCGGGCGTTCATCGAGGCTGAAATCCGCCGGCGGCTGGTGGAGGCGCTGGGGGCGGAGGCGGCTGATGTAGCGGGCCTGTTGATCCGTGACTGGGTGGACGACCCGTGGAGCGGCGGCGGTTACAGCGATGTGATCAGCGATCTCCAAGCTTATGATGCCGAGGATATTCTCCGCGCCGGTCTGCCGCCGGTGCATTTTGCCTCGTCGGAACTCGCATCGTCATTTCCCGCCTATATTGAGGGCGCGATTGTCGCCGGGCGCGAAGCGGCGGCGCGGGTCATCGCCGCGCTCTAACTGGCCATTGCCACCAACGCATCCGGATCGTAGGCGAGCCGGATGGGCGCGCCGACTGGAATGTCGTCGGCGCCGAAATTGTTGGTCTCCGAAACCGACAACGGTTTTTCCAGCCCGGGTACCTCGACGATCAGGTGGGTGATCTCGCCGAAATAATGCCGGTCGACCACATGGCCGGTGACCTCGCAATCCGCCTTGGCGTCGTCCCAGAGAACCCGCAGGCGTTCCGGCCGGATGCCGATGGTTGCCTGGCCGTTGCTGGCGGTAAAACCCTTGGGCTTGGCGATGGTGACATTGCCGAAGCGGGTGGTTTCGACGGAGAGATTGACGGCGCTTTCACTGGTGATTTTCGCCTGCATGAAATTCATACCGCCCAGGAAGTCGGCGACCTGCCGGGTGAGGGGATGCTGGTAGATCTCCTTCGGCGTCGCCACCTGCGCGATCCGGCCGCCGAACATAACAGCGATCCGGTCCGACATCGCAAGGGCTTCATATTGATCGTGCGTGACCAGGACGAAGGTAATGCCGACGGCCTTTTGCAGGGTACGCAGTTCGACCTGCATTTCCTCGCGCAGCTTCTTGTCGAGCGCAGACAGCGGCTCATCGAGCAAAAGCACTTTTGGCCGCATCACCAGTGCTCTGGCAAGGGCGACACGCTGGCGCTGGCCGCCTGAAAGCTCGTGGGCCTTGCGCTTGCCAAGATGGGCAAGCCGCACCTGTTCCAGTGCATTGCCGATGCGTCGGCGCTCGTCGTCGGCGTCCAGCTTCAGACGCTTCAAACCGTAGCCGACATTTTCCTCGACATTCAAATGCGGAAAGATCGCGTAATTCTGGAAGACCATATTGGTCGGCCGCTTGTTGGGTGGCAGGCCGATGGCCGATTGGCCGTCGATGCGGATATCGCCGGATGTCGGTGTATCGAAACCGGCGATCGAGCGTAAGAGCGTGGTCTTGCCGCAGCCCGAAGGGCCGAGCAGCGAGAAAAATTCGCCAGCGGCAATATCGAGGCTGACATCATCGAGCGCCCGGTAGATGCCGTAGTAGCGGCTGACGGCATCGATCTCTATCATGGGTGTATCAGCCATGGACGGAGGCTCCAGCTTTGAGGCGGTTTTCCGCGCGGCGGCGCAGGATTTCAGCGATGGTGATGAGGATGATTGATAGTGCGATCATCAGGCTTCCAAGCGCCAGAACGCCCGGCAGCTTGGCGGCGAAACGCAGCTGCCCCCAGATATAGACCGGCAGTGTCGGCTCGGTGCCGGACAGGAAGAAGGCGAGGATGAACTCGTCCAGCGAGATGGTGAAAGAGACCAGCAGGCTGGAAATGATCGCCGGCGCCACCACCGGCAGCGTCACCCGGCGGAAGGTGCCGATGGCGGTTTCGCCGAGATCGAGCGAGGCTTCTTCCAGCGAGCGGTCGAAGCCATCGAAGCCGGAGATCAGCACCGACAGCGCATAGGGCAGACAGAAAACGGTCTGGCCGAGAATGACGGTCGCCAGCGATAATTCGATGCCGAGTTGCAGCACGATCATCAGCAGGGATACCGCGACGATGATTTCCGGCAGGAACAGCGGCGCCATCAACAGGCCTGTTGCCGCGTGTTGTCCGCGGAATTTGTAGCGGGTGACGGCGCGGGCGGCGCAGATGGCAAGGCCGGTCGAGAGGACGGAAACGCAGATGCCGACGATCAGGCTGTTGCGCGCCGCCACAAGCATGGCCGTATTGCCCCAGAGCGAGGCGTACCATTTGGTGGTGAAACCGGCGAGCGGGAAAGTGGTGGACGCCGCATCATTGAACGAGAAGATCGGCAGAAGCAGGATCGGCAGATAGAGAAAGCCGAGGTAAACCGTCACGTAAGCCGGGAGCCAGCGGGATTTTCGAATGCCGTGACGACCGCTCATTTGATCCGCCTCACGAAGAGTTTCAATGCCAGCACCATGCAGCCGGCCATCGCCGAGACAATGACCATGGTGGTGACGGACAGGGCGGCGCCGAGCGGCCAGTTGGCGCCCTTGCCGAACTGCGCCTGGATGGCGGTTGCGATCATCACGCCATCCTTGCCGCCCACCAGTTTTGGCGTGACGTAATCGCCGACTGTCGGGATCATCACGATCAGAAAGGCTGAAATGACGCCGGGCAGCGACAGCGGAAGCGTGACGCGCAAGAAGCTCCAGAGCTTGTTGTCGCCGAGATCATGCGCCGCTTCGATCAGCGAACGGTCGATCTTCTCCAGCGACACATAGATCGGGAGGATGGCAAACGCCGCCCAGCTGTGGACAAGCGTGATGATCACGGCGTTGGAATTGTAGAGCAGGGAGGCAACCGGCTTGTCGATGAGTCCGGTTGACATCAGCCCGGTGTTGAGCACGCCCTGATAGCCAAGAATGACCTTCCACGACATGACGCGCAGCAGATAGCTGGTCCAACAGGGCACGGTGATCAGGAAGAGCCAGAGGTTCTTGTGAACACCGCCATGGAAGGAAATGAACCAGGCGACCGGGTAGGAGAAGACAACCGTGATGACGCTGACGGCAAGCGAGATGGTGAGGGAGCGCCAGAGCAGGTCGCGGTAGATCGGCTCCGTCAGCGCGATGCGGTAATTTTCAAGAGTGAAGCTGCGGTCGATGGTGAGATAATCTTGCGACCAGAAACTGTAGGCGATGACGATGAGAACCGGCAGGAAGAGCAGCGCCAGCGCATAGAGCAGGGTTGGTGAGATCAGCGTCAGGCCCTTTGCCTCGTCGCTGGATGTCCATCGGCGGCGGCCGGCAACGGATCGTCTGTTCTCCGTTTCAATGGAGCCCGGCAACGCCACCATCAGCGCCGCCTTTCCGGCGCGATGCCGGTACAACAGTGAAAAGTGAGGGATCGTATCATGCTGTCCGTCCCTGGCGGTTTTCCGCCTGTTCTTTGTTCCCGCTGACAGAATGAGCGCAAAACAGGATTGAACGCAAGTGTTTTTTCTGCCAATATTGATTGAACGGACATTCAAAATAAATGTAATTGATATTTTATATCAGTTACTTGTTTTGAAAATCTCTTTTAAATATTTATGTGGAGATGGCGAATGGCGGCGAAGCGCGAAGACGTGATCAGCTCTTTGGAAGCATCAGAAAGCATGGTTGCGCTGGCCAGGGATCATCTCGTGCAACCCTGGCCGACGGCCGGTGAGATCGGCGCCGAGGCGCGTGGCGGCATCGTCAGCGGCGATGGTATCTATGTCGTCGACAGCGAAGGGCGAAAGCTGATCGATGGCCCGGCGGGCATGTGGTGCGTCAATGCCGGGCATCGGCGCAAGGAGCTTGCCGATGTGCTCTACCGGCAGGCGATGGACCTGTCCTACAATTCGCCCTGGTACACGATGAACGAACCGTCGGTGACGTTGTCGGCGCGGCTTGCCGCGCATGCCCCCGGCGATCTCAGCCACGTGTTCTATACGACGGGCGGTTCGTCGGCGGTCGAGACGGCGCTCCGCTTCATGCAGTTTGCCAACAATGTGAAAGGGCGCCCGGACAAGAAGCTGATCGTGTCGCGCCAGGGCGGCTATCACGGCTCGACCTATCTTTCGGCCTCACTGAACGGCCGGCCGCGTGATCACGACTGGATGGACAGCGCCGGCGAGCAGGTCGTCAAGTTAACCTGCCCCAATCCGTTCCGCCGGCCGGATGGAGTGAGCGAGGCGGAATTCTGTGACGTTCTTGTCGAAGAATTCCGTACAGTCATCGAGGCAAGGGGGGCGGAGCACATCGGGGCGTTCATCGCCGAGCCAGTGATGGCGTCCGGTGGCGTCATCGTGCCGCCGGAAAGTTATCTGCGCCGGATGCGGCAGCTCTGCACCGAAAACGATATCCTGTTCATCGCCGATGAGGTGGTGACGGCCTTCGGGCGGCTTGGGCAGGTTTTCGCGTCCGGCGATGTTTTCGGCATCGAGCCCGATATGATCACCTTTGCCAAGGGCGTGACGTCCGGTTACTTCCCGCTCGGCGGCGTGATGATCTCGTCGCGTTTGTTCGAGGAGTTGCGCCGGTCAAACCATCCGGATGCGATGTTTGCGCATGGGCTGACCTATTCCAGCCATCCAATCGGCTGCGCCGTGGCGCTGAAAAATCTCGACATCCTGGAAGGTGGGTTGCTGGATCATGCGCGCGCTGTTTCCGGACACTTCCAGGCGAGCTTGAAGACGCTCGAGGATCTGCCGCTTGTCGGCGAGGTGCGTGGTGTCGGGTTGATGGCGTGCGTCGAGTGCGTTGCCGACCGGGTGCATAACAATCCGCTGACGCTGGATCTCGAGGTCGGCAAGCGCATTGACAGGCATTGCCAGGAACTGGGCTTGCTGGTGCGGCCGCTGATCCACATGTGCGTGATGTCGCCGCCGCTGACCATTTCCGTGTCGCAGATCGATGAGATGACGGCGATCCTGCGCGCAAGTATCCGCCGGACGATGGATGAGCTGGTGCGCGAAGGGCTCTGGCGCGGCTGAGCATTCTTTTGAGCAGGGCATCCATTCCCCGTCATGCTCAATATTAAAGGGCCGGTTTTCCCGGCCCTTTCTTTTGGCTGGTCAGGAGGTGGCAGACCGCAGCCGGTTGTTCATTCCGGCCATTTCCCGCTCGTCCGGGGCGGCGGGGAGATTCATCACCGGCAATATGCTGCGCAGGTGGTCGTGATGGGTGCGCACGCCATATTCGAGATCGGAGAGGTAAAAGCCGGTGAAGGCCTTCGAGGTCATCGATTCGTTCGACCAGATGGTCAGTTGCACATCCTCGGCCTGCGTGTCGCGATCGATGCGGTGGGCGAGATAGCGGGCGGCACGCTGCTGCCGGTTTTCGTCGCGATGGCGGTAGATGCTGCCCCGCAGGATCGTTTCACCGGTCGAGAGTGGAAACTCCTGATAGAACTGCACCGCTTCCGGCGTCACCGCAATTACCGCATTGGCGAAGATGCCGTAGTAGATCCAGGCCTTGCGCAGGCGCTCCGGCAGATGGGTGGCCTCCGGGGCGATCTTGATATAGTTGCGTACGCTCCAGCGCCGTCCGGCATGCGGATTGTAGGTGGCAAACGAGCGGCAAAGCCCGTTGACGAAGGGTTCGTCGTAATAGGTCGAGCCATAGAGATCCTGAAGTGCTGGATGCGCCATCGCCACGTGGTAGCCTTCGTTGTCGACGTCGCGGACTGATTTCCAGTTGACCGGCGAGGTCTGGGTCCAGATATCGGCGGCGGGGACCATGTCCTGCGTCTTGTATTCGCCGAGTTCGCCCGCAAACGGCTGCATGAGTTCCGCGACGGAAGCTTGAGGTCCGGGGGCAAAGCGGATGAAGACGAAGCCCATCCAGATTTCGAGATCGAGCCCGATCAGTCCAAATTCCTGCTTGTCGAGCGGCGGGAAGGAGCGGGGGCGGGCAGCGCCCCTCAGCGTGCCGTCGAGATTGTAGACCCAGCCGTGAAACGGACAGACAAGCGCGTTGCGGCAAGTTCCCTTGTTGTCGGCGACGACGCGCGAGCCACGATGGCGGCAGATATTTTGGAAGCCGCGCACGGTCCCTTCCTGATCGCGCAGGATCAGCGCACGCTCGCCGACGACATCCATGGTGATGTAGTTGCCTGGCTCCGGAATATCGGAGACATGGCAGGCGATTTGCCAGTGCTCGCGGAAGACATGCTGTTTTTCAAGCTCCAGAAGCGCGTCGCTGTGATAGCACCAACCGGGCAGGCCGCTCCGGTCCCAGTCATTGGGAATGCTGATATTGCGGGTCATTTCGTTCATGAATTCCCCATTTCTTGCTGAACGTTCATTCAATATAACCACATTTTTCTATAAATAGGAATAGTTTGGATTATGAATGAGTCAGCGAAACTTCGCAGAGAGGCTGGCTCTCGCAGACGCGTAACGAGACATTGCCAATGCCCGGTATGTGCTCAAGGCAATCGCGTGCGAGAAACTATTTATCCAGTTCCGGATAGACCCGGTCGAGAAAGCCGGGACGCAGCTTCTCGCCCATCATGCAATCGGTCAGCGGTGCGATTTGCACGGGGATAATCCGCGCCGCCGTCTTCGATCCGCTGACCTCCATGACCAGTTTCTGCCGGATGGCGACGGCAAAGTCTTCGGGCTGGTGGACCGGCAGAACGAACGAGCCGGGACCGCCGATAACGCAATCGGCATAGTAACGGTCAAGCGAAACAGTGCCGCCCGAGGGGCGGATGAGGATGGCCAGGCCGTTTATGATAATGCCGCTGGCAACGGCTGCGTTGCGCATCG
Organism: Rhizobium sp. Root1334; assembly: GCF_001426665.1. GTDB lineage: Bacteria > Pseudomonadota > Alphaproteobacteria > Rhizobiales > Rhizobiaceae > Pararhizobium. Next base: position 339,250 of record NZ_LMEY01000023.1, read on the forward strand.
GATCGACCGGAGGGCCGAGATTGTTCGGGCCGTCACCGGAGATATCGACCACCCGGCGCATCGCATCGTAGGGGCTCGCCGCAATCAGTTTCGATGCGAAGGCGATAGCATTGGAAATGGAAGTGCCCCGGCGGGTGAAGACCGGGCGGGCGGCAAGATGTTCGGCCAGAATTGCGGCGTCCTGCGCATCATCGATCAATTGCCAGTTGATGACGGAGGTCTCGTTGACGCTGCCGGCCCATTCGAAATAGCTGATGGCGATGCGGCCGTTGAGGCCGGCCGTGACCGCATTGATGAAGTCTGGATGACGCAGGGCTTCGACATATCCCAAGCGCTGCACCTGTGCCTCTTCAATGTCCATCGATCCCGACATATCGACGGCGAGCACCAGCGCGACATCGACCGGGACTGCATCAGCGACCGGTGTGGCAATCGGCGCGCTCGAAATCGTGAGAAACATCGCAAGTGTTGTGAACATCCAGTCATCCAATCGCTGCTAAGGATCGTATGAAACTAAAATGTAACACAGATCGTAGGTGAGGCGACCGTTCCGGATGCGGGCGTCTTCAACAATCGGTGATTTGTACTGACTGCCATTTTAGTGAATTTCGATCGACTGGAGTAAGCCTGCAATGCTTCTGAAAAACGAAACCGACACGGTCATTCTCGACCGGTTGCAGCAAGCGGCGTTCGGATACTTTCTAGAGTTCGTCAATCCCGAAAACGGCTTGATTGCAGATACCTCGCTGCCCGGCGCTCCGTCGAGCATCGCTGCGACCGGTTTTGGCCTTTCTGCCTATCCTACCGGCGTCGAGAGAGGCTGGATGAGCCGTCAGGACGCTGCGGCAAGAACACTGGTGACATTGAGGTTCTTTGCCGAAAGCCCGCAAAGCCGCAACAAGGACGCCACCGGCTACAAGGGGCTCTACTACCACTTTCTCGATATGAAGACCGGTCTGCGGACATGGCGCAGCGAGCTTTCGCTGATCGACAGCGCGCTTCTGATCGCCGGCATGATCACGGCGGCGGCTTATTTTAATCAGGACAATGAGGTCGAGACAGAGATCCGGTCGCAGGTCGATATGCTCTACGCCCGGGCAAACTGGGCCTGGGCGCTGGACGGAGAGGGGGCTTTGTGGCTCGGATGGAAGCCCCGGACAGGCTTTCTGCCCTATCGCTGGGAATCCTACAGCGAGGCGATCATCCTCTATGCGCTTGCTCTGGCTTCGCCATCCTATCCGATCGGCAAGGAAAGCTATGATGCTTTTGCCAGCAAATTCGATTGGATGACGGTGAAGAACAAGCCGTTCCTCTACGCCGGACCTCTGTTCATCCACCTGTTTTCACATGCATGGATCGATTTCCGTGGCATCCAGGATGAGGCTGTGGCAGCGCACGGCACGGATTATTTTGAAAATACCCGCCGGGCGATCGCCGTCCAGCGGGACTATGCGAGCACCAATCCGGGCGGTTTTACCGGCTACGGTGCCGACGCATGGGGGCTGACATCCTGCGATGGCCCCTTACGCCCCCGCCGGCTGCAGGATGGTCGGCGCCAGCAGTTTGCCGGTTATGCCGCGCGCGGAGCGCCGCTCGGGCCGGACGATGGCACGATCGCGCCCTGGGCGCCGCTCGCATGTCTGCCGTTCGAGCCACAGGCCGCGATGTCGGCGACACGGCATATCCTGTCGAGCTATCCCGACGTTATCGACACAGGGCGTTTTATCGGCAGTTTCAACCCGAGCGTTCCGGGCAAGACGGCGGAAGGTTGGCTCAACGACCGTAGCGTTGGCCTTGATCAGGGGTTGCTGGTGATGATGATCGAGAACCATCGCAGTGGTCTTTACTGGAACATGCTGCGCGAAACGCCGGTTATCCGGCGTGGCCTCCGGCGGGCAGGCTTTTCCGGCGGCTGGCTTTAAGCTAAACCGGCTGCCAGGTGATAACAGGCGGCCCCATTGAGCGAGAACCGGGTTTCAAGCAGCTTTCGACCGGATGATGTGCGGCACGCAAAAGCCGCCATAGCCTGGCAGGCGGAGCATTTTCCGCAGGTAGCTGTGTCCCTGGGGCGGGAGGGCGGCGATTTTCTGCCGGTCAATGAGGCATGGCATCTCGGTGGCGATATGGTCGAGCGCCTGCTGGACTACCAGAATTGTTTTGCTGCCGGCATGGACGACCGCGTCAGAGGCGCCCATCTAATTTCCTTCTACAGCCACCATCTCGGCATCGCGGCAGCAGCTGTCTATTTACAGACGGGGCTGGTGCCCAATCTGCATCCGGATCGCCTTGCGTTCCGGTTCGAACCTGTCGTTCAGCATGGCAGGGGGACGCCTTCGGACACTTATCCCTCCGGTATCAGCCGCCTTCATTTTCGTTTCCGGAGCTTTGCACGCGGGGATGATTGGGTGGCAGCATTTCATGGTGGCTTCGTCGAGAGCTTCAATCCGGTGATCGGCTTGCTGCAAGGCCGCACTGGCCTATCCCCCGTCGCGCAGTGGCGGCTGGTGGGTGACGGCATTGCGGGGGCTTTTCTGGAGATCGGTGCCGCCTTGGGCGAAGCGGATCGCGCAATGGCCGCAGCGCTTGCCATCATCAAGAGGGCCGGTTCACCGGTATTTTCCGAGACGGCGCACTACGCCAAGGTCGGCGCTGTTTGCGATGGCATCCCCGTCGAGCGAATCTTCCGGCTGCGAAGCGGCTGCTGTCTCTACTATCGAACAGAGGGTGGGGATTTTTGCGATGTCTGCGTGCTTCTCGATGACGAGACACAAAAAAGCCGCCTGCAGGCCCTTGTCGAGCGCACAGGCGGCCTTTGATGTACTTGCGGCGCAAGCAATGCTAGCGCCGCAACGATAGGGCTTAAGCCGATTTCAGAAACCGGTCGTTCAGGTATCCCGAAATCACGCCGAGCACGATCCAGAACGCCAGTGTCGTTGCCAAGGCGGCGACCGCGAATTCCGCGCCGAGAACTGCGGGTACCGGGCTCGAGATGTCCGTCGGCTGTGGCGCTCCATAGACGTGCGGAGCGGCGATCAGGACAAGGCCGATGATCTTGGCCAGGATCTCACCGCGCAACACGACAAGATAGAGGCCGGCGACGGAGAGAACGATCGCTGCGATCCACCAGGTCTGCCGGTCGTGGAGATCAGCGGCAGGGAAGCCCGGCAATTCCGGCGGCAGGCCGATGGCGGGCAAGAGATGGATAGCCAGCCAGCCGCAGGCGCCCCAGAGAGCGCCGTTGCGCAGCGTGATGGGGTAATTGAAGGCGAGGCTGGCGCCCGCAAGCAGCAGGCCAAATCCGGCGCCGGCCACCAGATTGGCAAGCAATGTGCCGGAGAACCGGCTCATGCCGAACATGATGCCGCCTTCGTCTTCGTGCTCGCCTTCATGGGCGTAGGCGGGTGTGATGGGTGAGAGTGCCGACAGCATTTCGCCGATCAACGAGGAGCGGTCGAGAGAAGAGTGCTGCTGCTGGCCTTCGGTTGCGGCCGGTGGTTCGGCGGCAGGTTCCTTGACTTCATATTCCTCGGCATGAAGGATGAGCGGGACCACCCGCAACTCCTGCGCCGCCGTCATGAAGACGCCCGCGATCAATCCAGCCACCAATGCGGCCAGAAGCGTTTTGACAATCATTTGATACCCCCAAAATCAAGCGGAGCAGATCGATCTTTAGTGCTCAACGCTTGCTGTGTTTGAATTCCCACGGCAAAGCCCGCCCGATGCCGGAGCATGGGCGCAATCCACGGCCGCGTGATTTCCAAAATGAAACCCGCGATCCCCTATCGATAGAGTGTGGAAAGGCTGAGCTTCCCACTGCCTATATCAATGGCAGGGGAAACCGTAGGAGTGGCGGACGTCATGCGCGGTGTCGTGCAGCACGGCGGAATTGGCAAGGCCGGCACCGAAAACCAGGAAGCCGCCGATCAACAGGGCGAGAATAGCCGTGGTGATACGGTCATTGAGAGAAAGCGGGACGCTTGAAACTGTAGTCGTAGCCATGACAACCTCCGTGATGGCGCGTGGGAAATATCCCACCAATTGGGCACCATGCCCTTCATCAACCGGCAGGTTTCCTGGCTCGCGGCGTCAGGCACTTTCGTGCCAAGGAGCTTGTCTCACCTTCCCGCGGCAGAGGCAAAACGCCCATCGCCGCAGTGGCTTTTACCGGCTGAACGTACCGGAATGACAACCTCTGACCGCTCTACAGTCGCGGGGTCGGCCGTGATAAAGATGCCCAGAATGGGTCCACCCGTCACGTTCCCATTTACTCCCCGAAAGCGCCTCGCTCCCAGGGAACCAATTGATCTGCTGATGATTATGCCGTCACCCCGGTCATGTCAATTCGGCGCTGCGACCAACAATGGCGCATTGCGGCTCTTGATTTTTCCGCGCAGTGTCTAAATTTGATATGTAATACAGTACGAGATGCGCCTAAGTTGCAACTGGGTTTCTTTGAAGAAGCACTTAATGGTTGTTTGTTTAAAAAGTACTCTTTTTGCTCATGGAACAATAGTTCTTTAGGAACCTTGGTGTAGAATGCGGAGGCGCTGATACGCGAAGCATCCTCTGCAGAGAAAACCATGAAGGCGGCGAGGTCCGAACAGGAATTCCAGAATATTCTTCGCCGTTTGGGAATTGCGCTTGACGCTTCTCAGATCGGCGTGTGGGAGCACGACACACAGAAAGACGAAGTCGTCTGGGATTTGCAGATGCACCGGCTCTACGCAACCGGCAAGACGCAAAGGCGCGTCAAGGCGGAGGTCTGGACGAATGCGATCCATCCCGATGATTTTGCCCAGGCCCAGGCCGATTTCGACCGGGCGATTGCAGCCAAGGATGCCTATTCTTCGGAATACCGGATCATTTTGCCGGACGGTGAAACCCGATACTTGCGTTCACGCGCCTATTGCTTCGAGGAAGACGGCCATATCACCCTTATCGGCGCCGAATGGGATGTGACGGCGGATGTGCTGCTCAATCGCGAACTGCGACGGCAAAAGGCGATCGCCGAGGCGCGGGCCGTTGCCCTTGAAGCGAGCCGCGAGCGGATCGCATATGCAGCCGAACATGATTATCTAACAGGACTTCCCAATCGACGCTTCTTTGACAGGCGATTGGCGGAGCTTGCGGGGGAGGCCGGACCGGAAAAGCTGGCGATCCTGCATATCGGTCTAGACCGGTTCAAGCAGATCAACGACACTGCCGGCCATACGACGGGAGACAATGTCCTGATATCCTGTGCCAGGCGGATTGAAGCCAGTGTGCCTGAGAACGCATTCATTGCCCGCGTCAGCGGTGATGAATTTGCGGTTTTGATCGCAAATTTCGTCTCGCTGGATGACCTCAAAATCCGTGCAGAGCGGCTGGCGCAGCAGTTGAAGCAGTCGGTCTGGCATAATGAGGAGGTCTTGCGCACCGGTGGGTCGATCGGTGTCGCGGCTGCCAGTGGCCGCAATATTGGCAGCCTGCTGGCACAGTCGGATATTGCCCTGCATCGTGCCAAGAAGCTCGGTCGGGGACGGGTCGAGGTGTATTCGGCTCAGATGAAGGCACAACTCAATGCCGAGCAGCGCGTTGGCAGGCAGTTCGCTCATGGTTTGGAAAAAGGGGAGTTCATTCCCTATTATCAGGCTCAGGTCGATGCGCGGACCCGGCGCATCGTCGGGATGGAGGTTCTGGCACGCTGGCGCCATCCGAAACGCGGATTGATCCTGCCGGGCGAATTCATCAAGGTTGCTGGCAGTCTCGGCCGGCTGGACGATCTCGATGCTGCGATCTTGAAGGCGGCGTTGAAGGACCGTCAGGCCTGGATGGGGCAGGGAGTGCATGTTCCGCGCATTGCGGTGAATGTCTCGGCTGCCCGCCTGTCGGATCCGCTTTTGATCGACGAATTGAAACGCCTGGATGTCCGACCGGATATGCTGTCATTCGAATTGCTGGAAACCATTTTTCTCGACGACAGCGAAGATGACGTGTTTTCCAACGTCGCAGGCCTGAAGGCCATGGGTATCGACATCGAGATCGATGATTTCGGATCCGGTCATGCGTCGATCATCGGGTTGGTAAAGCTGAAACCGCGGCGGATGAAGATCGATCGTCAACTGGTTTTGCCGACCACCACATCGCGCGAACAGAAGCGCCTGTTGCGCTCGATCATCGACATCGCCAAAGCGCTCAATATCGAGGTCATTGCCGAGGGCGTCGAGACGCTGGAACACGCCAAGTTGTTGACGCGCCTTGGATGCGATGTGCTGCAAGGTTATGCGATCGCCTATCCGCTTCCGGCCGCAGATATGCTGGCCAGGTTGAACGAGGATCAGCAGTTGGTTCTGCTCACTCAGCACTGACCGCATATGCCGCTTGTGGCTGCTATCGTTCCAGAAGATCCTGCATGGCGCTGATGATGCGGCGGTGCTGGTGGGCGTGGCGAGTGCGGATGCTGGTGGCGGCGTAGACAGCTTGCTGTATCGGAGGGGCGTCTGCGATGGGGAAAGCGGCGCCTTCGCCTTCGAGCCTCAGCGCCGTGCTGCTCGTCACATAGGCTGCCCCTCCCAGCGTCTTCAGCAGGCCGGTAATGGCGATATTCTGGCCTGACGCCAGCGGAGCGGATGAAAGCTGCGGCAGGGCCAGCCGATGCGCACGGTCGAACGCCGGAGAGTAGACGGCCTGGATATAGGTTTCCGGTAACAATTCGCCGACCGTTCGCGTCGCGGTGCCGACCAGCATGTAGGTCATTTCGCCGATCCGCTCATAGTGAAGATCGGGCAGGTAATGCGGCGTATAAAGGATGGCGAGATCGAGATCGCCGGCTGCCAGATCGCGGTTCATCTGGTTGGAGTAATCGGCCTCCATATAGATCGAGGTCGTCGGCAGGTCGGCCCGGACGGCTGATAGCCATTTTCCGGCAAAGGCTTCGGCGAGATCATGCTGGATGCCGAGCCGCATCGAGCGCTCGTAGGTACCGGCGTTTTCCACCGCGCGGGTTGCCTCGTGCCATTGATGCTGCAGCGCCTTGGCATGGTCGAGGAAACGCAGGCCGGAGGCAGTCGGCGCAGTTCCTCCTTTGTTGCGCGTGAAAAGCTTGCGGTTGAACTGTGCTTCGAGCGCCTTGACCCGATGGGACACGGTGGATTGCGTGATGTTCAGCCGTTCCGCCGTGCGATTGAAACTGCGGGTTTCCATCAGGTCGAGGAAGGTTTCGATAAGGTCGATCTGCATGGGTGTGTCCGGTGTCTCCCAATTTTGCCCCTCACCCTATCCCTCTCCCCGCAAGCGGGGAGAGGGGACGACGGAGGTGGCCGCCTGTCCCTTCTCCCCGTTTACGGGGAGAAGGTGGCCGATAGGCCGGATGAGGGCTTCTAGTTCAATCTAATCGAATTCTTCGATCAATAAAGCCCGTTCTGACGGCTTGATGCAAATGTTGTTCATGGCCAAAACTTCCCCCAAACAAGGGAACAGCCATGTCGAATTTGCCGTCTTATGCACGCGTCGTGATCATCGGGGGAGGTGCGGTCGGTGCGTCCGCTCTCTATCATCTGGCCAAGGCCGGGTGGACGGACTGCGTGCTTCTGGAAAAGAACGAGCTGACGGCCGGTTCGACATGGCATGCGGCGGGCAACGTGCCGACATTTTCGTCCTCCTGGTCGATCATGAACATGCAGCGCTATTCGGCCTCGCTCTACCGCGAACTGGGCGCGCTGGTCGATTATCCGATGAATTACCATGTCACCGGCTCGATCCGGCTTGGTCATTCCAAGGAGCGGCTGCAGGAGTTCAAGCGCGTCGTCGGCATGGGGCGCTATCAGGGCATGGATCTCGACATCCTCTCGCCGGATCAGATCAGGTCGAAATACCCCTTCGTCGAAACCCATGACCTGACCGGCGCGCTCTACGATCCCTATGACGGCGACATCGACCCGGCGCAGCTGACGCAGGCGGTGGCCAAGGGCGCGCGCGACATGGGCGCGAAAATCTTGCGCTTCTGTCCCGCCACCGGCGCGCGCCGGGAAAATGACGAGTGGATCATTTCCACGCCGCAGGGCGAAATCCGCTGCGAATACGTCGTCAATGCCGCCGGTTACTACGCCCGCGAGGTCGGAAAATGGTTCGGCCGCGACGTGCCGATGATGGTCATGAGCCATCAGTACATGCTGTTCGAGGAAATTCCGGAACTGGCCGCCTGGTCGAAGGAAGCAGGGCACAAGCTGCCGTTGCTGCGCGATGTCGATAGCTCCTATTACCTGCGCCAGGAAAAGACCGGGATGAATCTCGGTCCCTATGAGAAAAACTGCAAGGCGCACTGGATCACGCCGGACGATCCGATGCCGGAGGATTTTTCGTTCCAGCTTTTCCCTGACGATCTGGAACGCTTGGAATGGTATCTGAACGACGCCGTCGAGCGTGTGCCGATCCTCGGCACTGCCGGTCTGTCCCGGATGATCAATGGGCCGATCCCCTACGCGCCGGACGGCAACCCGCTGATTGGCCCGATGCCGGGCGTGCCGAATGCGTTCGAGGCCTGCGTCTTTACCTTCGGCATTTGCCAGGCAGGCGGTGCGGGCAAGGTACTGGCCGAATGGGTAACGGAAGGGCAGACGGAATGGGACATGTGGTCCTGCGACCCGCGCCGGTTCACCAGTTTTACCGATCAGGATTATTGCATCGCCAAGGGCATGGAAATCTATGGCCATGAATATGCCATGCATTTCCCGAAGCACGCCTGGCCGGCGGGCCGCAACAAGAAGCTGTCGCCGATCCACGGCCGGATTGCGGCCCTTGGCGCACAGTTCAAACCCTATAACGGCTGGGAGCGGGCCAACTGGTACGCCAAGCCGGGGGATGACCTCTCGGAAGAAGCCACGCAGACCTGGAACCGGGCGGGGCCTTGGCAGAAACGCATCGAGGAGGAATGCCTCGCCGTCACCAACGCTGCCGGCATTCTCGATCTTCCTGGTTTCTCCCGCTACCGCCTGAAGGGCGAGGGTGCCCGCGACTGGCTGCTTGGCCTGACTACAGGCAAGGTGCCGAAGCCTGGCCGTATTGGTCTCGCCTATTTCTCCGACGACAAGGGCCGGATCGTCACCGAAATGTCAGTCATGGCACTGGAGGAGGATTTCTTCTTCCTGATCACGGCGGCAACGGCGCAGTGGCACGATTTCGAATGGTTGAAAAAACACCTGCCACAGGATGCGGCGTTTACGCTGGACGATGTCACGGAGAGCTTTACCTGCCAGATACTCTCCGGACCGAAGTCGCGGGACATCTTGGCTGAGGTCTGTGATGCGGATCTTGCGAAGGGTTGGTTGACGCATCAGTCGGTACAGATCGCCGGGCGCTGGTGCCAGCTGGTGCGCGTCTCCTTCGCCGGCGAACTCGGCTGGGAAATACACACTAAGATCGATGACACGGCCACCATCTTTGACGCGGTCTGGGCTGCGGGACAAAAGCACGGCCTGAAACCCTTTGGCATGGAAGCGCTGGACTCGCTTCGGATCGAGAAGGGATATCGCGCCTGGAAAGGCGATCTTTCAACCGATTACACCATTCTGCAGGGTGGATTGGAGCGTTTCGTTGATTGGGCCAAGCCCGGATTCAAGGGCAAGGCGGCGCTGGAGCATGAGAAACAGCAGGGTGTGACCAAACGCTTCGTCACGCTGATCGTGGACGCTGGCGATTGCGACGCGCCGTATATGTCGACGCTCTGGCATGGCGGCAAGGTGGTCGGCGAAACCACGTCCGGAAACTGGGGCTACCGGATCGGCAAATCGGTGGCACTTGGCATGCTGCGCGCCGATCTGGCTCAGCCTGGAACCGAGGTCGAGGTCGAAATCTACGGGGACCGCTTCACGGCAATCGTCCAGGCCGATGAGCCGCTGTTTGATCCCAAGAATGAAAGACTGCGCGCATGAGCAAGCCTATCCCCCAAAAGGCCCGCGTGGTCATCATCGGCGGCGGTGTGTCGGGCTGTTCGGTCGCCTATCATCTGGCGAAACTCGGCTGGACTGACGTTGTGCTTCTCGAGCGCAAGCAGCTGACTTCCGGCACGACCTGGCATGCGGCCGGACTGATCGGCCAGCTGCGCGCCAGCCAAAACATGACCCGGCTCGCCAAATATTCGGCCGATCTCTACACCAAGCTGGAGGCCGAAACCGGTATCGGCACCGGCATGCGCCAGTGCGGCTCGATCACGGTTGCGCTGACCGAAGAGCGCAAACAGGAAATCTACCGGCAGGCCTCGCTGGCCCGCGCCTTTGACGTCGATGTGCGGGAAATATCGCCGGACGAAGTCAAGGCGATGTATCCGCATCTGAATGTCTCGGATGTGGTCGGTGCCGTGCATCTGCCGCTGGATGGCCAGTGCGATCCCGCCAATATCGCCATGGCGCTGGCCAAGGGTGCCCGGCAGAACGGCGCGACCATTCTTGAGGGCGTCAAGGTAACGGCGGTCCACAAGAAGGATGGCCGGGTCTCAGGCGTCACCTGCGAGCAGAACGGCGAGACGTTCACGATCGAGACCGAAAATGTCGTCAACGCGGCGGGCATGTGGGGCAGGGAGCTGGGCCTCATGTCCGGCGTGACCGTGCCGCTGCATGCCTGCGAACATTTTTATATCGTCACCGAACCGGTCGCCGGGCTACAGCGCCTGCCGGTTCTGCGAGTGCCGGACGAGTGCACCTATTACAAGGAGGATGCCGGCAAGATGCTGGTCGGCGCCTTCGAGCTCAAGGCCAAGCCCTGGGGCATGAACGGCATCAGCGAGGATTTCTGCTTCGACCAGTTGCCGGAGGATTTCGATCACTTCGCGCCGATCCTGGAAAAGGCGGTTGGACGCATGCCGATGCTGGAAACGGCAGGGATCCATACCTTCTTCAACGGCCCTGAGAGCTTTACGCCGGATGACCGCTACTATCTCGGCGAAGCGCCGGAGCTGAAAGGCTATTGGGTTGCGGCCGGTTACAACTCGATCGGCATCGTGTCGTCCGGCGGTGCCGGCATGGCGCTGGCGCAATGGATGAACGATGGTGAGCCGCCGTTCGATCTCTGGGAGGTCGATATCCGCCGGGCGCAGCCATTCCAGAAAAACCGCACCTATCTCAAGGAGCGGGTCACCGAGACGCTCGGCCTGCTCTATGCCGATCACTTCCCCTACCGCCAGATGGCGACGGCACGCGGCGTTCGCCGCACGCCCTTGCACGAACACCTGAAGGCGCGCGGCGCCGTCTTCGGAGAAGTGGCGGGTTGGGAGCGGGCCAACTGGTTTGCCAAGGAAGGTCAGGAGCGGGAATACAAATATAGCTGGAAGCGGCAGAACTGGTTTGAAAACCAGCGCGACGAGCATCTGGCGATCCGGGGTGGCGTCGGTCTGATCGATATGACGTCGTTCGGCAAGATCCGCGTCGAAGGGCGCGATGCGCTGCCCTTTCTGCAAAAACTCTGCGCTAACCAGCTGGATGTGGCTGCGGGCCGCATCGTCTATACCCAGATGCTCAATGCCCGTGGCGGTATCGAGAGCGATCTGACGGTCACTCGTCTCTCGGATACGGCTTTCCTGCTGGTCGTGCCCGGCGCGACGTTGCAACGCGATCTTGCCTGGCTGCGCAAGCATCTCGCCGATGAATTCGTCGTTATCACCGATGTGACGGCATCGGAATCGGTGCTCTGCGTCATGGGGCCGAAGGCGCGCGAACTGATGCAAAAGGTCAGCCCCAACGACTTCTCTAATGCGGCGCATCCGTTTGGTACGGCGCGGGAAATCGAAGTCGGCATGGGCCTCGCCCGCGCTCACCGGGTCACCTATGTCGGCGAACTCGGCTGGGAACTCTATGTCTCGACCGACCAGACGGCGCATGTGTTCGAGACGCTGGAAGCGGCAGGGGCCGATATCGGCCTGAAACTTTGTGGCATCCATACGCTCGATAGCTGCCGGATCGAAAAGGCCTTCCGCCATTTCGGCCATGACATCACCGATGAGGACCATGTGCTGGAAGCCGGGCTCGGCTTTGCAGTGCGCACGGGCAAGGGCGACTTCATCGGCCGCGAAGCCGTCTTGAGGAAACAGGACAAGGGGCTTTCGCGCCGGCTGGTGCAGTTCCGGCTGACCGATCCGGAGCCGCTTCTGTTCCACAACGAAGCGGTGGTGCGCGACGGCAAGATCGTTGGAACGATCACGTCAGGCAATTACGGCCACCATCTCGGCGGCGCGATCGGGCTCGGCTATGTGCCGTGCCGGGAAGAGAGCGAGGCCGATGTGCTGGGCTCTGTTTACGAGATCGAGATTGCCGGGACACGGGTGAAGGCGGAGGCGTCGCTTGCGCCGATGTATGATCCGAAGTCGGAGCGGGTGAAGGTCTAGGCGAGGTTGTTTCTTCTCCCCATCGGGGAGAAGTGCCGAGCGCATGCGAGGCGATGAGGGGGCGGCGGATGCTGAGTTTGCGGCCCCCCTCATCCGGCCCTTCGGGCCACCTTCTCCCCGATGGGGAGAAGAGGAATTACGCGGCGGCCTCCGTCGTCCCCTCTCCCCGCGAGCGGGGAGAGGGCTAGGGTGAGGGGCTTGTCGGACCCAGCCCACAGCGAAATGCGCGCGCCGGAACGCGATTTTTCCGGTGAGGTCTTTCAGGAGAGAAAACATGCTCGCGCCCGAACTTTCCAACAGCGTTGCCGAGGGCGACCGCATCGACCAGCTCGTCGCCGCCCACAAGCCCGGCCATGGGCTTGCCCGGCCGTTCTACCGGGACGTGGATATCTACGAGCGCGATCTGGAGCGTGTCTTCCGCCGCCATTGGCACTGCGTCGCGCATGAAAGCGTCATCCCGAAGCCGAACGATTTCGAAGTGTTTCGCATGGCCTCTGAGCAGGTGATCCTGACGCGGCATGCGGACGGGACTGTTCATGCCATTCTCAATGTCTGCCGCCATCGCGGGGCGGAAGTCTGCACCAAGGACAAGGGCAATGCGCGTGTGTTCGTCTGTCCCTATCACGCCTGGACCTATGGCAATGATGGCGCGTTGAAGGCCGCACGGCTGATGCCGAAGGATTTCAAGCGGGAAGACCATGGGCTGAAGAAGCTGCATGTCCGCGTCGTCGAAGGCCTCGTCTTCATTTCCTTTGCCGAAAACCCGCTCGATTTCACTGAAGTCGAAAACCTTCTGCATGCCACCTGCGGCCAGTATGGCTGGGGGCAGGCGAAGGTTGCTTACCGGCAGAGTTATCCGGTCGATGCCAACTGGAAGCTGGCGGTGGAAAACTATGTCGAATGCTATCACTGCGGCCCGGCGCATCCGGAGTATTCGCAGACCCACGCACTGGAACAGCCGCTGCACATGATCGAGGCGCTAAATGCCGCAATGGAGGAACGCACTTGCGCGCTCGGTATCCAGGTCGGTTCTGGCGACCATTGGCAGACTTCCGAGAATGGCAAGGAGACGATCCATGCTTTCCGCTATGCACTCTATGATGGCGTCAAGACCGGCAGTCAGGACGGATCGCCATTGGCGCCGCTGATGGGCCGTTTCACCGAGTTCGATGGCGGCGTTACCTCCGTTCATCTCGGCGGCACGTCGTTCCTCGTCTGCTATCCCGACCATGGCATGATCTACCGCTTCATTCCGAAGGGTCCGGAAGCCTGCGAGATGGAACTGATCTGGCTCGTCAACGGCGAGGCGCAAGAGGGTGTCGACTACGACCTCGAGAAGCTGAAATGGCTCTGGACCGTCACCACCGACGAGGACAAGTCGATCATCGAGCACACCTCGCGCGGCGTGCGCTCGCATTACTTCGTGCCCGGCCCGATCGCACCGATGGAGCAGAACGAGTTGCGCTATATCAACTGGTATCTCGACGAGATCAGCCGGGCCTAGCCACCGCGCCTGTCAAAATGCGTACGAAGCGCGACGTGGGTCTGCACGGTCGCTACGCCCGCGATCGTGGCGATTTGTCTTCGGATGGTGTCGAGATCTCCGTTCGATCCGCATTCGATCAATAGCATCAGGTCGGTGGGGCCTGCCAGCGACCAGCAGCTGACAACCTGCGGGATACCGGAAATATGCGGCACGACATGGTCGCAATTCTTGCCCGGCTGAAAGCTGACTGCAACCACGGCCCGCACGCCGGGATCGGCAATTTCGGTCCCAAGGCGTATTGTATAGCCCGCGATCACATTCTTGCTTTCCAGACGCCGCAGCCGCTCATGAACGGCGCTGCGTGAAAGGTCGCTGCGCCTGGCAAGCTCGACCAGGCTCTGGCGAGAATCACTGCGCAAGGCAGCGACAAGGAGGCGGTCTTTTTCGTCCAGTTCGATCACTTTGTCCGGTCTCCCCCTGTCAAACCGGATGGATGACCGGTTGCCCGGCATCTTGCTCAATGAAACCGGACGAAATGGCAAGTAGCTTCTGCGCGTAACAGCCAAAGGAGTGATCGGGCTATGAAATTTTCTGACAGGGCAGCGTTGATACTTGTGGACATGCAACAGGCCTTCGATACCGCGCCATGGCCGAAGCGATGGAACGACAAGGTCGATGCGAACGGGCTGGCAGTTCTGTCGGCGTGGCGTGCGGCCGGGCGTCCGCTCTTCCATGTGCGGCACGACAGTGTCGAAGAGGGATCGTCGCTTCGGCCCGGGAGCCCCGGCAACGCGTTCCGCCGCGGTTTCGAGCCGCAGCCGGGTGAGCCGCTGGTCATCAAGAGTGTCAACGCCGCTTTCATCGGTACGGACCTGGATCTCCGGCTGCGGCGGGCGGATATCGACACGATCGTCGTGTTTGGAATTTCGACGGACATGTGCGTTTCGACGACGGTGCGTGTCGGTGCCAATATGGGCTACAAGGTCACGCTGGTGGAGGATGCCTGCGATTGTTTTGATCTTGCCGATGGTCACGGTGAGAAGATCGCTGCGGTTGATATTCATCGCGCGCATATCGCGACGCTTCGGGCTGATTTCGCAACGGTTGTGACCACAGCGGAAATCCTGCCGAGAGTGTGACGGCAGGCCCCGCAGGCAGCCTTCAGGGTAAACGACCGCGAACCTCTGTAATCTGATGGGACCATTTTGGCGCGGTCGGTTCGACGCCATAGGCGTTTTTCGGGAAAGTGAAGAAGGTCGAGAAGCTCTGGCTCTGGCCGGCGGGGACGCGCGCCAGAATCAGGGCCGTGTCCACGCCGAGCGTCCGGCAATTGTTTTGCGGGCAATCTTCCAGCGTGACCGACAGTTTGAAATAGTCGAGATTGTAGCCGCTGTTGTTTTTTACTGTGCCGGTTGCGCGGTAGCTCATGTCGGGTTGATTTCGCGTGAACTCCAGGTCTCCGACCGATATATCCTGCGGCGCCAGCGCCGGTTGAGCTTGCGCGTCGCCAGGATCTGTTACGGCTTCTGCCGGGGTCCTGCCTTCATTGATCCAGATCAAAAAAGCCGAAACAAGCGCCAATGCGACGAGGATGCTGAGCACCGGTTCTGCAAAGCGCCGGAAGCGCGACGAGCGCATGGCAAAATACACGATCAACAGGCCGGCAACCGCAGGAAATATCCAAATCATCAAAGTCCTCCAGACCTCTATATAGGCGGGGCGGCATCGTGAGGGAAGCGGGGACCGGCAGGATCCTGCGATTGCTGCGGACGGCGGAACAAAGCAAAGGATTAGCCGTTACCTGCTCGAACCCAGACATACTTCAATTGCTGAAAGGAAGAGACCAATGGCTGGTAAAGCCCTGGAAGACCTGTTCTATGACATGCTTAAGGATGTCTATTACGCCGAACGCAAGATTCTGAAAACCCTGCCCAAAATGGCCAAAGGCGCGCAGAGCCCGAAGCTCAAGGCGGCGTTCGAAAAGCACCATGAAGAAACCGAAGGCCAGATCGAGCGCCTGCAGCAGGTGTTTGAAATCTTCGGCAAGCGTGCGGTCGGTAAGACCTGTCCGGCGATTGACGGTATCGTTGAAGAAGGCGAGGAAATCCTCGATGAATTCAAGGGGTCACCGGCGCTTGATGCCGGACTTCTCGCCACGGCGCAGGCTGTCGAACATTATGAGATGGCCCGCTACGGCACGCTGAGGACCTGGGCCGGAATGCTTGGCCTCAAGGATGCGGTCAAGCTGCTTGACGAGACCTTGCAGCAGGAAGGGGCGACCGATCATGCACTGACAGCGCTTGCCGAGGCTTCCGTCAATGCAACGGCGATGAAGAAAGCCGCATAACAGGGCGGGATCCGATTGGCCGGGGTTCATCTCCGGCCAATTTGCTATTTCAGGCTGATCCAGTAGGAGCCGCGGAACGGAACGGCGGCAAAGCGCTCGTTGATTTCCTTCAGGCTCTGATCCGGATCGATATCCGCAAACATCTCCGGCCGCAGCCAATGGGCAAAGGCCTCCGCCGCCAGAATGTTGAGCGGTACGGCGTTGAAGAAATTCCACAATCCGTGCACCCGGCCTTTCTGGACGCCCGACAGGTTGGCAAGAACCGGATTTTTCACCGCTTCGCCCAGTGTCTTGCGCGCCTCCTCGGCGGAAACGCCGGGGCCAATGGAAAAGGCGCTGTAGGTGCCGCCGGGTGAGGCCGTGGCGATGTACACTTCAGGGTCGGCCTCGATCAGATACTCGCTGCTGACGATGCCGCCCTGGCGTGGCAGGTTCTTGGTCGCAATGTTGCGGCTGCCGGTAATGCCGATGAATTCTCCGAGGCCGCCGGTGCCGTAGGCATAGCAGCATCGATCGGGATTGGGGAATGCGTCCATCAGTACGGTCGGGCCTGGCTCGGGATTGGCGGCGACCCGGTCTGTGATGCGCTTCAGGTGTTCCTCGTAGAAATCGGCAAAGGCGTTTGCCTGTTCCTCGCGCTCCAGGACCTTGCCGAGCAACCGCATGTTGTCAGGTGTATTCTTCAAGGGATCGCTGTTGAAATCGACAACGAAGACCGGGACGCCAGTGCTTTCGAGATAGTCGATCGCCCGCTTGCCGAGATCGGTATCGGCCTGCCAGTTGGCCATGATGGCAAGGTCAGCCTTCAAGGACAGGATGGTTTCGAAGGACAGGCCGTCGCCCGTGCCATCGCCGATAATCGGAACGTACGCAAGGGCCGGAAATTTTTCCACGAAGTCCTTGTAGATTTCGGGGTTGTCGCCCTTCAGGTCTCCCGACCAGCCAGCCAGCAGGCTGACGGGATCGGGATGGATCAGCGACAGCGCCACCAGATTGAAGCCGCTGCCGAGCAGGATGGCTTGGGGTGTCTCCTTGATCGTCACCTGCCGGCCAATCCCGTCGGTGAGCGTCAACGGCCAGCGATCCTGCGCGTTCGACATGGCAGCACAGGCCAAAAACAGGCCAAGGGTCAAAAGAAGGAGGCGTTTCACAATCATTGCTTTCTTTGGGCGGGCAGGGCGCAGAGTTCGCCACAGCTGGGTATGCCCGGCAGAAGATAGCGCAGGCAACAGATCTTGCGGCGGCAGACGGTCTCTTCGCCATCAGCTTCATGCCGCAGGCAGCCGAGAAACGGGTTTGGGGTCCCGTCGGGCAGGTGTGTCTGCGAAAACAGCGACCGTGAGGCCCAGGTGTCGCCGTCGGCGGGGCGTTCCCGTTCGGTGGCGTTGAAAGCGTAGTCGATATAGACCGCCGCATTGTTCCACGCGAGCTTTGGTGCAATGCCGCCCACCGCTTTCAACTGCGCGATAATCTCGGCTAGATGCTGGCTGACCAGTGGCATGACGAAGGAGAGAAGGTCGGCGCCCTTGCCCTCGCTCCAATCACCCTCGCGGGCAAGTCCGAGAGCGCGTGGCAAGCCGTCTTCGGCCAGCGCGATCGTCATTTCGCCGGGAACGACCGGCAAAACGTGATCGGCCCGGCGAGCAACGATATAAGGGATGGTCAACATCGAGAAATAATAGAGCGACCACATCGAGGCGACAGCGCGCCTGTCCGTGCCGCCGTGGGCGTTCGCATAGGTATCAAGAGCCTCTGTGAAACCGCCGGAACCGAAGAACTCCGACAGCGGCACGCCGCCTTCCAGCTCCGACGACAGCATCATCTTCTCGCCGCACCAGGCGTGCTCACCGGCAAACACCGCCTTCAGGCTGGAGGCCCCGAAAGCGGTGCTGACGTCGTGGTTGGGGGAAAGGCTCAAACGGTCACCAGCTGTATTTCAACGAACCGATGACGGCACGGCCCTGATCACGGTAGCAGAAGCCTGCCGAGCAAACCGTATCGCGGCGGTCAAAGACGTTGGTTGCATTGACCTGCAGGCGCAGGCCCTCATACTTCTTGTCGATGGCCGCGAAGTCGTAATGGGCGGCGGCATCGAAGAGGACGCGCGCGCCGTTGCGCGTCGTGTTCTGGTCGTTACCGAAGCTCGAGCCTAAGAAGCGGGCACCGGCACCGAAGCCGAGGCCGGCTGCCGGGCCATCTTCCGGCAATGTGTAGTCCGCCCAGAGCGATGCCATGTGGCGCGGCACGGAGGAGACGTAGTTGCCAACCGTATCGGCCGGGCCTTCGGTGATCTTGATGTCGGTATAGGTATAGGACGCGATCAGCGACAGGCCGTTGTCGAGGCTGGTATTGGCTTCCAGTTCGAAGCCGCGCGAGCGCACCTTGCCGCGCTGAACCTGAATGTTTTCCGGGCCTGTCGGCAGGTCCACAACCTCGTAATAAAGGCTGTTCTTCTGGTTGATATTAAAGAGAGCCGCCGTGACCATCGTGTTGCTGTTGGGCAGCAGATACTTGACGCCGATTTCTTCCTGCTGGCTTTCGGTCGGCTTGAACGGCTGTTCCGTTTCCTTGTTCCAGCCGGCATTGGGCGAGAAGGCTGTGGAGTAGCTGATATAGGGCGCAAGGCCGAAATCGGTTTCGTAGGTCAGGCCGATACGGCCGGAAAATGCCTTGTCCTGTTGCGAAACCTGGTTCGTCAGACCAGTGGTCAGATCGGTGTTGTCCGTATCCGTCGAGACCCAGTCATAGCGGGCGCCGGCTGTCAGCGTCCAGGCGTCGTAACGAATCTGGTCCTGAAGGTAGGTGCCAAGCTGCCACTGGTCCTGGACGACGCGTTCGTTGAAGTCGATCGGGTCGGTCGGACGGCCTTTGGTCGGGTTCTTGGTGTCGAGCGGCGGCGTGAAGCCGGTTCCGGCGAGGGACTTGAACCGCAATTTCGTGTAGTCGACACCTGCGAGCAATGTGTGATCGAGTGCGCCGGTATCGAACTTGGCCTCCATCTGATTGTCGATGACCACGGAGCTGAGGCGCTCGTCGAACGTTCCGGCGCTGCTATCCAGCAAGGTCGGATCAATGGCGTTCGGCGCGTAGGCAAAGGCCCAGTCGGCATCGACGTTCAGCGTCGAGACGCGCATGTTCTGGCGGAAGGTAAAGACGTCGTTCAGGCGGTGCTCAAATTCGTAGCCGAGGCGCGCCTGTGTTTGCACCGAATCGTTGAAGTCCGGATTGCCGGCGAAAATGTCGGTTACCTTGCCAGTCGGGTCGTTGTAATAGGCCGCCGAACCGCCGGTCTTGGTGCGGGAATATTCGCCAAGAATGGTCAGCTTGGTGTCTTCGTCCGGCTTCCATGTAAAGGCCGGTGCGATATAGGCGCGGTCATCCGGGACGCTGATCTGCTCTGTGTCGGCGCTGCGCAGCAGGCCAGTCATGCGGTAGTAGAGCGGATCGGTGTCGTTGATCGGGCCGGAGAAATCGAACTGGCCCTGGTAGCGGTTGTCCGTACCGTATTGCAGCTGCAGTTCGCGCAACGGCTCCTCGGTTGGCCGCTTGGTGATCAGGTTGAACAGGCCGCCGGCGCCGGACGCACCATAGAGGGCCGACGACGGGCCGCGCAGGATCGACACGCCTTCCAGGCCATAAGGCTCGTTCTTGAACAGCGAGGAGCTGGCGCCGGGCTGGCGCAGGTTGTCACGGAACATGCCGGTATAGGTAACGTCGAAACCACGCACGGTGAAGGAATCGAAGCGCGGATCGAAACCGTATCCACCGACACGCGAGCCGGGCGTGTAAGCAAACGTTTCGAGAAGCGTCTGCGGGTTGCGATCCTTCAACTGCTGCTCGGTCACGGACGAGATCGATTGCGGTATCTGCAGGAAGGGGGTGTCGACCTTGGCGCCGGTGGCGCTGCTGGTGCCGACATAGCCATCGGCCGTGATGACGCCGCCGCTGCCGCCCGTGACGGTCAGTGTCTCCAGTTCGGTCGCTCCATCAGCACCTGTCGTAGATTGCGCCGCATCCTGTGCGAAAGCTGTCAGCGAAAGGGCGAGCAGCGAGGTGCCGGCAAGAGCGAAACGAACGGTGGACCGGGTGGCACGGCGAAGTTGGGGCATGTCATGCACTTTCTGGACAGGCGGGAGTTATAAGATGACTCGTTCTATCAAGATTACTTTCACAGGAAAGTGAAATGTATGACTTAAACACTCATGTTTTTGAGTGTGTGGGATTCGAGCAACATTTTCGGTTGGAAATTCCAACCGTTTCCGGCAGTTAGGCCAAAAATTGCAAAAGGCCGCACGTGATGGTGCGGCCTTGGTCTTGCGAGCGGGCTGTGCCGGACGCTGAATGGATTATCCGTGATTGATCATCACATGCCGGACGGCCGTATAGTCCTCCAGCGCGTAGATCGACATGTCCTTGCCATAGCCGGATTGCTTGATGCCGCCATGCGGCATTTCGTTGGTCAGCATGAAATGGGTGTTGATCCAGGTGCAGCCATATTGCAGGCGGGAAGCAGCTTTCATGGCCTTGGAGATGTCCTTGGTCCAGACAGAAGAGGCAAGGCCATAATCGCTGTCATTGGCCCAGGTGACGGCCTGATCGTCTTCAGCGAACCGGGTGACCGAGACGACAGGGCCGAACACTTCGCGGCGGACGATTTCGTCTTCCTGGGTGGCGCCGGCAACGACGGTGGGTTGGAAGAAGAAGCCGTCCTTGCTGCCGAGATTGCCGCCGGTGGTGATCTCGATATGCTTCTGCTCGGTGGCGCGCTCGACGAAGCTTGCCACCCGATCGCGCTGGCGCTTGGAGATCAGCGGGCCGATCTCGTTTTCGGCGTCGTCTGCGAGATTGTACTTGATCGTGGAGACGGCGGAGGTGAGGTCGGCGACGAGCTTTTCGTAGATGCCGTCCTGCGCATAGATGCGGCAAGCGGCGGTGCAGTCCTGACCGGCATTGTAGTAGCCGAAGGTGCGGATGCCGTTGACGACGGCTTCGAGGTCGGCATCGTCATAGACGATGACTGGCGCCTTGCCGCCGAGTTCCAGATGAGTGCGCTTGACGGTTTTTGCGGCCGCCTGCAGCACCTTCTTGCCGGTGGCGATATCGCCGGTGATCGAGACCATGCCGATCTTCGGGTGGTTGATCAGCGTGTTGCCGACGGTATCGCCGCGGCCGAGGATGACGTTGACGACGCCTTCCGGCAGGATGTCGGCCAGCAGGCGCGCCATCTTCAGCGCTGTCAGTGGCGTCTGTTCCGATGGCTTGAAGACGACGGTGTTGCCGCCGGCAATCGCGGGCGCCAGCTTCCAGGCCATCATCATCAGCGGATAGTTCCACGGTGCGATCGAGCCGATGATGCCGACGGGATCGCGACGGATCATCGACGTATGGCCAGGCAAGTACTCGCCGGCAACAGTTGCATGCAGGTTGCGGATGGCGCCTGCGAAAAAGCGCCAGCAGTCGACGATGGCGGGCAGTTCATCATTGCGCACGGCATTGATCGGCTTGCCACAGTTCAAGGCTTCCAGTGCCGCAAAGGCATCGGCGTCCTTCTCAATGGCGTCGGCGATCTTCAGGAGGTAGCCGGAGCGCTCGCCGGGCGTGGTCATCGACCAGGTGGAAAAGGCCTTTTCGGCGGCATCGACGGCGCGCTCGATCTGCGACTGCGAGGCCTCGGCGAGATCGATGATCTTTGCGCCGGTACGCGGGTTGAGGATCAATTCCTCGGCTTCGGTGCCTGCCTCGAACTGTGATCCGATCAGCAATTGTGTGTCCATGTCGTTCTCCCTTAATTGCTGGCTTGTTTGTTGGCGTCTGTTTCTGCCGGAAAACCGGTGAGTATTTTCCCGGAACAGGCGCGGGATTATTTGCCTGCACCGGCGATCTGGTCGCCGTCGCGGGTGAGGTAGTAGGCGGCCAGGATCGGCAGGAAGGTGACCAGCATCACCACCATGGCGACGACGTTGGTGACCGGCCGTTGGCGGGGGCGGATGAGTTCTTCCAGCATCCAGATCGGCAATGTCGATTGCTGGCCGCCGGTAAAGGTGGTGACGATGACTTCATCGAAGGACAGGGCGAAGGCGAGCATGCCGCCAGCCAGAAGCGCCGTGCCGATATTCGGCAGAATGATGTGGCGGAAGGTCTGAAAACCATCGGCGCCGAGATCCATGGAGGCCTCGATCAGCGAGCCGGAGACGCGGCGGAAGCGGGCGACTGCGTTGTTGTAGACAACGACGATGCAGAAGGTCGCGTGGCCGAGCACGATGGTCCAGAAGGAGAAGGGGATATCGGCCATCGAGAAGGCAGAGCGCAAGGCGATGCCGGTGATGATGCCGGGAAGGGCTATCGGCAGGATGACCAGAAGCGAGATGGTTTCGCGGCCGAAGAAGCGTGTCTGGCTGACGGCGGCAGCGCAGAGTGTACCCAACACCAAGGCGATGGCCGTGGCGATGGTGGCGACCTTGACGGAGAGCGTGAGCGCCGCCCAGACATCCGGCCGGTTCCAGGTAACGGCAAACCATTGCAGCGTCAGGCCGGGCGGCGGAAATTGGTAGCTCTTTTCCTCGGTGGTGAAGGCATAAAGGAAGATCAGCAGGATCGGGATATGCAGGAAGGCGAGCCCGCCGATGGCGGCGATCTTCAGGCCAAGCGGGGCGGTGGTGGAGCGGTCAGAGCGCATCGAAGGCTCCCATGCGTTTGGCCATCCAGAGATAGAGGCCCATGATGACGATCGGGACGACGGTGAAGGCGGCGGCGAGCGGGATGTTCCCCGCGGTGCCCTGCTGGGCGTAGACGGCCTGACCGATGAACAGCCGGGACGAGCCGACGATCTGCGGGATGATGTAATCGCCGAGTGTCAGCGAAAATGTGAAGATCGAGCCGGCGACGATGCCGGGCAGGGCAAGCGGAAACAGCACATGGCGGAAGGTCTGTTGCGGTGTGCCGCCGAGATCGGACGAGGCCTCGATCAGGTTGCCCGGTACGCGTTCCAGCGCGGCCTGGATCGGCAGAATCATGAAGGGCATCCAGACATAGACGAAGACGAGGAAGGTGCCGGTATAGCTGACCGACAGCGAATTGCCGCCGATGATCGGCAGGGAAAGCCAGCCGTCGAGCAACCAGAGCAGATGGAGCTTGGTGAAGGCCCAGGTGAGAATGCCTTCCTTGGCAAGGATCAGCTTCCAGGCGTAGATCTTGACGAGATAGCTCGACCAGAGTGGCAGCATGATGCCGAGATAGAACACGGCCTTCCATTTTCCCTTGGCATAACGGGCGGCGTAATAGGCAATCGGAAAAGCGATCAGAGCCGAAAAGATCGTGACCACCGCTGCCATGGTGATGGTGCGGACGATGATGTCGAAATTGGCGTCCGAAAGCAGTTGCTTGTAGGTCGAAAGCGTGAACTCGTAACTGATCAGGCCCGAGAAATCATCGATTGAGAAGAAGCTCTGCAGCAGCAGCGCAAACAGCGAACCGAGATAGATGATGCCGAGCCAGAGGACGGGCGGGCCAAGCAGGATCACGAGAAGAACGTGCGGGTGCTTCCACAGGAAGTCCGATATCCGTCCCGTCAGGCCCGGCCGGTTCGGCATGATTGCCGCGGGAGTGGCGAGCGCGCTCATGCTTCCTCCATCAGGTGAAGGTCGTTGCGGGAGAACGCGAGTTGCACGTCCGCGCCGATCTCGGGAACCGGCATGGCGGCGGGGCTGGCGACGATGATCTTCTCGCCATTGCAATCGACGCTGACACGGTTGGTCGCGCCCAGAAAACTGCGGGCGGTGACGGTGCCGGGCAGGCTCAGCTGTTCGGCCCAGGAGGTGCCAATGGCAATGGCTTCCGGGCGCAGGCTGGCGGCTTTTGCCGGAACCCCGAGCCGGGCGCAGATGGCGCTGGAGAGTACATTGGAGGAACCGACGAAATCGGCGACGAAACGGGTCTGCGGCCGCTTGTAGATATCCTCGGGCGTGCCGAGCTGCTGGATCTTGCCGTCGTTGAACACGGCGATCCGGTCGGCCATCGACAGGGCTTCACCCTGATCATGGGTGACGAAGACGAAGGTGATGCCGAGCGATTTCTGCAGGCTCTTCAATTCTTCCTGCATCTGTTCGCGCAGCTTGAGATCAAGCGCACCGAGCGGTTCGTCGAGCAGCAAGACCTTGGGCTTGTTGACCAGGGCACGGGCCAACGCCACGCGCTGGCGCTGGCCGCCGGAAAGCTGGCCGGGGCGGCGCTGGCCGTAGCCGGGCAGTTTGACCATGGCGAGCGCATCTTCGGCGGCCTTCCTGCGTTCGTCCTTGCCGACGCCCTTGACCATCAGGCCATAGGCGACATTGTCGAGGATGGAGAGATGCGGGAAGAGGGCATAGTCCTGAAATACCGTGTTGACGCTACGGCGATAGGGCGGCACGCCTTCTGCGGTTTCGCCAAAAATCTCGATATGGCCGCCGGTCGGCTGCTCGAAGCCGGCCATCAGGCGCAGGCAGGTCGTCTTGCCGGAGCCGGAAGGGCCAAGCATGGCAAAGAACTCGCCGGCTGCGATTTCAAGATCGACCGCATCGACGGCCTTGACGGCACCGAAATGGCGCGAGACGTTTTCGAACAGGACGGCGGCGGTCATGGGGACTCCGTAGATAATGATCTCCATCCTCATCAGCGATGAAGAGTAACAAGTAGTGGCGGCTGGTTCGGACAACTCCCTCCCCCTTGTGGGGAGGGTTGGGGAGGGGACTTTCTTCTCGAACAAGAAAACCCCTCCCGGCCCTTCGGGCCACCCTCCCCACAAGGGGGAGGGAAAGATCAGAAATCAGCGCCCGCCGATGACGCCGATATAGTCGGAGACCCAGCGGTGATAGGGGACGCATTCTGTCTCACTGGCGCATTTCGAAGTCGGCGTCTTCCAGAACTTCACCTTGTCGAAATCATCATAACCATTGGCCTTGCAGCCGCCGTCGGTGAGAAGTTCGTTGCCCTTGCAGGCCGCTCCTACGGACGGGTTGGCGCCGAACCAGGCGGAGACATCGCCCTGAACCTTGGGCGACAGCGAATGTTCCATCCACATATAGGCGCAGTTGGGATGTTCGCTTTCGGCATGCAGCATCGTTGTGTCGGCCCAACCGGTCACGCCTTCTTCTGGAATGGTCGAGGCGATCGGCTGTTTTTCCGCCTGCAGCAGATTGACCTGGAACGGCCAGGAGCCGGAAGCGACGACGCCTTCGTTCTTGAAGTCGTCGATCTGGATCATCGCGTCATGCCAGTAGCGGCTGGCGAGCGTGCGCTGGACGCGCAGCACGTCAAGGGCTGCCTTGTACTGGTCTTCGTTGAGTTCGTAAGGGTCCTTGATGCCAAGTTCCTTGTTGTGGAACATCAAGTAGTTGGCGGCATCGGCCACATGGATCGGGCCATCATAGGCCTGAACGCGGCCCTTGTTCGATTTGCCATCGGGCAGGGTCATTTCCTTGAAGACGACATCCCAACTCTTCGGCGCTTGCCCCTTGAAGGTGTCGGTATTGTACATCAATACGTTCGGACCCCAGACGTAGGGAACACCATAGTGGACACCGTTGACTGTGTACCACGGCGACGACTGCATGCGTTCATCGACAGTCTTGAAGCTCGGGATCAGGTCGGTGTTGATCGGCTGGACACGCTTGCCGGCAACAAGGCGGAGCGATGCGTCACCAGAGGCGGTAACGAGGTCGAAGCCGCCTTCATTCATCAGCGCGACCATTTCGTCGGAGGTCGCAGCCGTCTTGACGCTGACCTTGCAACCCGTCTCTTTTTCGAAGCTGGTGACCCAGTCGTAAGACTTGTCAGTCTCGCCGCGCTCGATATAGCCGGCCCAGGCGACGATCGACAATTCGCCTTCGCCCTTGCCGAGTTCCTTCAAGGGTTCCTGTGCGAAAGCGTGGGTTGCGAAAGCGAGCGAAAGGGTGAGCACGGTGCAGGATTTCAGAATCTGCTTCATCTTCAGTCTCCCGTTTTGGTGTCCGAATTTTTCGGTCTTGTTCCCAAAACGAAAGGTGCCTCGATTTCGCCGCTTTCGCAAATTCATTAATCAGAATGGCGTTATCGGATTTTCCGATATCGTCCCGAGTTATCGCGGCCGGCCGCTGCGTAGGGCCTCGGCCACCCCGATGAAATCCTTGGCCGCTTGCGGAAGGCCCGAGCCCTTGCGCCAGACCATGCCAACCTGAACGACGGGCAGGGCGCCGGAGACATCGCGGCTTTCGATCCGGTCGCCTTCCAGAGACCAAGGGCGGTAAACCAGATCCGGCAAAAGGGCGATGCCGGCGCCGGTCGCCACAAGGCTGCGCACCGCCTCGACGGAGCGGGTGCGGAAGGCCACATGCGGGCGGGCGCCCAGCGCGGTCAGGAGCTTGCCGGTATTTTCCTCGATTTCATCGACCGTCAGCATGATCAACGGTTCCCTAGCGATATCGGCGACCGAAATAATATCGGCGGACACCAGCGGATGGCCGAGCGGCAGCCACAGACGATAGGGCGAGGTCTCGATGATTTCCGCCTGCAGCGCCATGCGATCGCGCAGATTGGAGATGACCATGACGGCAACATCGAGTTCGCCGCCGATCAACAGGTGCTCGAGATAGGAGCCATTGTCCTCGATGGCGCTGACCTCGACACCGGGGCAGGCGCGGCGGTAGCGGGCGAGCAGATCGGACAACACGTAACCGGCAACCAGTGAGGTGACACCGAGATTGAGCTTACCGCCGGTGCGCTCTTCCCGCTCCTGCGAGAACGAGCGGCGTGCATCGGAAACACCGGCGAGAATCTTGGTCGCGTGGCGCAGGAACTGGTGGCCATTATGGGTGATATGTAGCCCGCGCGGATGGCGCTCGAACAGTTCGACGCCAAGATCGGTTTCCAGCTCCTTGACAGCCTCTGTGATCGAGGATTGCGAAATCGACAGGTTCTGTGCCGCACGCGTGACCGAGCCCTGTTCGGCGACGGCGATGAAATACTGAAGCTGACGGAGCGTGAAGGCCATGATCTAGCTAACACGGTTGCGGGGGGAGATGGCAAGGTGCTGAAAGACTTCGCTTCGTCATCGATTGGCGGGTGCAGCCGTCAGAAGCGTTTCGGAATGCCGGTTTCTGAATAGTACATGGAGATGGATTTGATAGGTTCACTGTAATGGATGCAGGAAAAGCTCATGGATTCGATATTTTCAAAACCAATCCCCACCGAACCCGGCATCCTCGCCTTCCACAAGCGCTGCGAAGCGTTCTATCCGGCCGATGCCGTCGATGCGCCGATCGGGCAGCAGCGGGAATGGTATGACGCGCTCTGTGCCGAGTTCGACGCTCCGTCACCGGAAGGGCTGACGCGACAAGACGAGATGGTGGGCGATCGCATTCCGGTTCGCCGCTACCGGCCGGCAGATATCGCGACGCAAACAAGGATTTTCTATATTCACGGCGGCGGTTTTGTCGTCGGTTCGCTGCAAAGTCATGATGCCATCTGCGCCGAGATTGCCCATGCGGCAAAGGCGGAGCTGGTCTCCGTCGATTACCGGCTGGCACCGGAGCATGTCTGGCCTGCAGCGTTTGACGATTGTTTTGATGTTTTGTCGTGGCTGCTCGCTGATAGGCGGCCGCTGGTTGTTGTTGGGGACAGCGCGGGTGGTAATCTGGCAGCGGGAATGACGTTGAAAGCCAAGGCGGCGGCGCTGAGCGGCATCGTAGGCCAAGTTCTGATCTATCCGGGACTGGGCGGCGATCTCGTCTCCGGCTCTTATGTTGAAATGGCGGAGGCCCCGGGCCTGACGACCGCCGATGTTGCCTATTACCGGGATGTCCTGAAGGCTCCGGCGGAAAACGCCTTTGCCCATCCCTTGAAAGTAGCTGATTTTTCCGGCCTTCCGCCAGCCTACATCACATCGGCGCATTTCGATCCGCTGCGCGATGATGCGGCACTTTATGGCCAGAGGTTGATTGCTGCGGGTGTCAACGTCACATACCGCGACGAGCCGCAGATGATCCATGCGTGGCTGCGCGCCCGTCATATGAGCGAGGGCGCGCGGGACGGTTTTGTGCGGCTGTGCCGTGGTGTCAGCGATCTTGTTGGGACGCTGTGATCAGCCTTTGGCCTTCAGCACCAGGACCGGCTTGGCGCTGAATTCGGTCGGAAACAGCGCCTTGAGGTTCTCGATCTTCGGCATGTCGTTGTAGACGATATAGGGGTAGGTCGGGTTGAGCGTTAGGAAATCCTGGTGGTATTCCTCGGCCGGATAGAAGGCGGTCATGTCGGATACCTTGGTGACGACCGGTTCGCCATAGACCTTCGCCTTGTCGAGCTGGGCGATGTAACTCTCAGCGATCTTCTTCTGCTCGCCGCTGGTCGCAAAGATTTCCGAGCGGTATTGGGTCCCGTGGTCCGGTCCCTGATAATTCAGCTGCGTCGGGTTGTGTGCGACCGAGAAATAGATCTGCAGCAACTGGCCATAGGTGACCATCTTCGGATTATAGGTGACTTCGACGGCTTCGGCATGGCCCGTATTGCCGCCGCTGACGGTTTCATAGGCGGCGGTATCCTTGGTGCCGCCGGAATAGCCGGAGACCGCATTCTTGACGCCCTTCACATGCTGGAAGACGCCCTGAACGCCCCAGAAGCAACCGCCGGCAAAGACGGCTTTCTCCGTGGTGGCCGTCGAGGCTTCATCGATGGCGGGCGGGGGGATGACTACGGCTTCCTCTGCGGCGTTGCTGAAGGTCGAGGATATCGAAAACATTGCCGCAGCAATGGCTGTTATGCCGGTAAATCCCAAAATGAACGGGCGTTTGGTTGCATCCGAAATTCTGTCTTTTTCAAGCTGCGGCATGCTAGTCCTCCTTCGATGGCCTTGGACCCCTGGCAGGGCAGTGCGCTACTGATCGCAGCGATATGCGGCCTTGCTTTATGAGCAAACTCTGGCCAACAGAGGCAGGCGGGTCAAATCGCAAATGCGTGCGTAACGCCAAAGTGACAGGCCGGAGATGAGGATACACGTCCGTGTGATCCGGCAGAGATTGAAGAAGGGGTATAGACATGAGTGGCATTACCGATCTCGAAATACTGTTGCGCGAGATGCGGCCGGATTTGCGCCCGGGCGATTATGTCTATTGCAGCGTCCCGGCTGAGGACGCCAGCTGGCTTTCGCTGAAGCCGCTCGGCTTCTTTCGCGAGGATGAGGGGCTGACCCTGATTCTGGACAAGGCCGATGCCGACAAGGCAGGCCTGACTTATGGTTTGGTGATGCGCTGCATCACGCTGACCGTGCATTCTGCCCTGGAGGCGGTTGGTCTGACGGCGGCGGTTGCGGTGGCACTGACGCGGCATGGCATCAGCGCCAATGTGGTCGCGGCCTATCACCACGACCACATTTTCGTGCCTGCTGATGATGCGGAGCGGGCGCTTGCGGCCCTGGCAGAGGCCGCGCCCGTTCTCACATGAAGTCGCGCGGCACGCGCGTTTCGCCGAAGGTCTTTTCGAAGATCTTCGTCTCTCCTTCGAAGGCAACCACGGAAGCCGAGGTCAGCCACTCGGTCGCCGTGCAGGCGATCCGCGAGACCGAAACCGTCTTCACTGACCAGTTTTCGCGTTTGGCAATGCAGGTCCAGGTCGAAGTGCCTGTCATCGACAACGGATCGTCCGCTGCGATTGTCCAGGTTTCGTCGCGGATATCCTGTGTGGCAAGGCCGGTATCGGGATGTTCGGTCAGGCCGCCGTCCTCGTAGATATAGTAGTGCGTCTGGCCGGTGGTCATATCGCGCTCGACCCGGCGGCTGGTGCTGCCGGCCGTGCGCTCGATGTATTTCGGCAGCGGATCGGGATTGGCAGGCTCAGGCATGGTAATCGCCCGATGTTCGCCGAGTTTCGGCAGGGCCAACCCCAGTGAAGCGAGATCGAGCGTCAAGCCGGGATCGGACGGTGCGGGCAGGACCATCGGCCAGTATGCGGTCGAAAGTGACAGCCGGATGCGATGGCCCACGCCGAAGCGATAACCGCAGGCATCGAGTACCAGCTGCACTCTTGTCTTCTTGCCGTGCTCCATCGGTTTTGGCGCGGCATTGCCGTCGCGATGGGCGAGGTTCAACACGCCGAAGGTGACGCGGGTGGCGGTGCCATCCGGATGGACGTCGACGACACGGGCGATGAGATTGGCCCAATCGGCATCGCAGGCGAGCTCGACCGTCAACACCGGCTGGCCGAGATAATCGACGGCCTGCGTCAGTGGCGCCGTTTCGAAGCTCAATGATCCGGCGTCGTCGCTGCGCTGGTCGCCAGCCATCTCGGCATCGGGCTTCAGGGTGAACCATTCACCGGACGCTGTGCCGGTGTCGAGCGGCGATTTCAGATAGGCGTTGTGATCATGGGCGCCCGCAATCGGCATGCCCTCGTTGAGACTGCCGAACTGATCGACATAGAAGGTCTGCATTTCCGGCGGACGCCATTCGTCCTTGGCGATCCAGAAGCCGGGATCGGCGTTGCGGCGAAGCGCCGGTTTCGGACCATCAAGGATGTAGGCGCGCATCTGCGGCAGCGCCTCGACGCCGGTTTCCTCGCCGCGCAGCCAATGGTTCCACCAGGCGATCGCTTCGCCGTGGAAATCGGCACGCGGTTTCGGCCAGGCAAAATGCGGATATTTGTGCACCCAAGGGCCGATCAGGGCCTTTACTTTGCCGCACAACCCCTCGGCGGCCTTCATCGGGGTATTGCGGTAGCCGTCCGCCCAGCCGGCAATGACCATGGCGGGAACCGGAAAACCTTCGAAATCCTCGCAGATCGAGCCATGTTCCCAAAAAGCGTCCCGGCGTTGATGCTGGAGCCATTCTTCCATGAAGTAGGGCTCGTTTTCCAGCCGCTCCAGCCACATCTCTTTCCATGTGTCGCCGACCAGTGCCGGATCGGGCGAACGCGACTGATAGGCCAGCATGGTCGCCGCCCAGGAGAGCTGGGCCGAAAGATGCGTGCCGTTCTTGTAGTGGATGTCGTCATTGTAGCGATCGACCGTGGAGGCGATGGAGATCACCGCCTTCAGTGCCGGGGGCCTCAGGGCGGCCACCTGCAGGCAGTTGAAGCCACCCCAGGAGATGCCCATCATGCCGACATTGCCGTTCGACCAGGGCTGGGCGGCGATCCAGGCAATCAGCTCGCAGCCGTCGCTCAGTTCGCGCGGCGTATATTCGCCGTCGATAACGCCGTCGCTTTCACCGGAGCCGCGGATATCGACGCGTATGCCGGCGATGCCGGCGGCCGCAAACATCGGATAGGTGGACTCGTCGCGGGCATTGGTGCCGCCGCGCTTGCGATAGGGCAGGTATTCGAGAACGGCCGGAACGGGGCTCGTATCGGCACCATCCGGCATCCAGATACGGGCGGAAAGCCGGGTGCCGTCGGCAAGAATGATCCACTCGTTCTCGATCAGGGTGAAACTGCGTTTGGACATGCTATCCATCTCTGTCATTCCGCTCTTAATTCTCGAACCAGACGCGGCTTGCGACATAGCCGTTCGAAAGATCATTGCCGATGTCGTGGACAAAGCCCTTCAGCGAAGCGGAAGCCGCGTTCACATAGTCGTTGAAGACCGGCAGGATGAGGCCGCCTTCGTCTCTGACTGTCAACGCCATGGTGCGGTAAAGCTCCTTGCGCTTGGTTTCATCAAGCTCGGAGCGGGCTTGTAGCAAGATCTTGTCGAAATCCTCGCGCTTGAAGCGGGTGTCGTTCCATTCGGCGGTCGAGAGATAGGATGTCGAATAGCGCGAATCCTGCGTCGGGCGGCCACCCCAATAGGAGGCGCAGAACGGCTGGACATTCCAGACATTGGTCCAATAGCCGTCTTCCGGCTCGCGCTGGACCTCGATCTGAATGCCGGCCTTGGCAGCACTTTCCTGAAACAGCACCGCGGCATCGACAGCGCCGGCAAAGGCGGCGTCCGAGGTGCGCAGCGGGATCGGCCGGTCGTGGCCGGATTTCTTGTAGTGAAAGGCCGCCTTGTCCGGATCATAGGCGCGCTGCTCGATCCCTTCCGGCGCCAGCGCGTAGTTCTCGTTGACCGGATAGTCGTTGCCGATCTTGCCGTAACCGCCGAGGATGCGGTCGAGAATGGCCTGGCGGTCGATCGCGTATTTCAGCGCCAGCCGCAGGTCGTTGTTATCGAACGGAGCTGTGTCGCAGTGCATCAGGAAGCTGTAGAAGCCCTTGCCCGCAGTTTTCAGGATCTCGACCTTCGGCGCCCGCTTCAGCATCGGGACTGTCTTTGGATCGACGTTATTGATGAAATGCACCTGGCCGGATGCAAGCGCTGCGACGCGCGCCGTGTTGTCGTTCATCACGATGATTTCGACGCTATCGACGAAACCGCGATCCGAGCGCCAATCGGTGGTGTTCTTTTCGAAGGTGGAGCGCAGACCGGCTTCATAGCTGGTCAGCTTGTAGGGGCCGGTTCCGACTGTCGAGGTCGGGTTGCTGACGCCGCCACCCGGCTGGATGATCAGGTGATAGTCGGTCAAGATCAGCGGCAGATCGGCATTGCCTTCCGTCAGTGTCAGGACGAGTTCGCCGGCCTTGTCTTCGATCGTCTTGATCGAGCGCATCAGGCCGAGCGCGCCGGACTTTGAACCTTCGTCTGCATGGCGCTTGAGGGTGGCGATCACGTCGGCGAGGGTCAGCGGGCTGCCATCATGGAACGTCACACCGCTGCGCAGCTTGAATGTCCAGACCGACGCATCGGGCGAGGGGCTCCAGGATTCGGCAAGCGAAGGCAGGGCAGCGCCTGTGGTCGGATCGGACTCGACCAGAGTGTCGCCCCACAGATGGCCGATGGTGAAGAGGACGGAGCCGCTATAGGTGGCCGGGTCGAGCGAATCCGTGGTGGCGCCGCCCTTGAGGCCAAGCTTGAGATGGCCGCCGCGCTTGGGTTCTTCGGCGCGGGCCATGCCGGCGATCAACGTGCCGGAGAAGCCGGCCGCAAGACCGAGTGCCGCCGTGC
The DNA here is from genome assembly GCF_001426665.1 of Rhizobium sp. Root1334. Lineage (GTDB taxonomy): Bacteria > Pseudomonadota > Alphaproteobacteria > Rhizobiales > Rhizobiaceae > Pararhizobium. The sequence goes on from NZ_LMEY01000023.1 coordinate 372,419, forward strand.
CGCCCAGGAACGTCCGGCGGTTGACGCCGCCGCCCACAATCAGGCTGTCGGGCTTGTTGGTGAAATCACGCATGCGCTGTTCCCTTTATGGCTGGTTTTTCGAAGGGAAACGTAACGGGAAACGTCCCAAGCACAATTTCGCGACTTGACGCTGGTTTAAGCGACTTTACGCTATATGAAAATCGAAAGGGACCGACTCGTGACGGACAGTGACGCTTTTACCGAAAATCTGCGTTTTGCCTGCGCCACGCGGCCATCGATCTCGCAGATTTGCCGGGAAATCGGCATCAACCGCCAGCAATTCAACCGGTATATTTCCGGCGAGGCCAAGCCGTCGGCGCACAACCTTGCCCGTATCGCTGTATTCTTCGGGCTAGGGGCTCAGGACTTTTTGCTCGCCGTGCCCGAATTCCAGACACGCATGACGCGTCCGTTGCAGCGCAAGGCTGATGGTGGCGTTTTGCTGGAAGGGCTTCCGGGCGACCTGGTGTCGCTTCGCCGTCACCTGGGCTACTTCCAGACTTATCATCTTTCGCCGTCGTGGCCGGGTCTCGTCGTCTGTTCCTGCGCCCGGCTTCTCGAGGAAAACGGTTCCGTTCACGTCAAGTCAATCGAACGCATCCACGATGCCGCCCATGAAATCCGGCAATACTCGAAATATATCGGGCTTGCGGCTTTCTTGAGAAACCGCGTTTTCATCACCGAACGTAGCGTCAGCCGGCAGCCGATGATGTCGCAGACGATCCTGATGCCGTTCGAGGTACATCAACGGGTCTATCTGCGCGGCGTCACTATGGGGGTCTCCTGGCGCAAGGAAAACCTGCCTTATGCCTCGCGGGTCATCTGGCGCCACCTCGGCACAAATCCGGACAAGCGGCAGGTACTGTCCCGCTGCGGCGTGCTGCCGGAGAATGCGCGACAATTGCCGGCGACAGTGCGGGATTACCTTGATGCCCCGTCGTCCGGCATCCTGTCCGTTCCGGAAATTTTCTGAACTCGCATCAGGCGTAGCCGGTCGCGCTGGCGTTGGTTTCGTCGTAGGGTTCGGGCGATGAAAGATGGGAGGACGGGATGAGGACTGTTGCCGCCGGATTGCTGCTGTTCGGACTGTCCGCCTTGCCGGTTCTCGGCGAGGATGCTTCGCCGCTTGCCGGTTGCGCACTGTCCGGCGCATCCAGCGTCTTCATCGGCGGTGCGCCAGCACTCAGGCTGTCGGACGTCGTCAATTGCCCGGCCGATCTCTACGAAATCGTTCCGGGCATCATGATCGAAGGGCAGCCGCTGGTGCGCGTCCGTTCAGGGACTTCGGAAAAGGCGGATTGTACCGCCAAGGGCGAAACGACCGTCATGGCAAACAATCAGCCGATGCAGCGGCTGGGTGATGTCGCCTGCACCACAAAATGAGCGTGAGATCCTTCCCTTCTATGGGGGCATGGAGGGAAGGCCATTCTTGTCTGATCAGTTTCCGGCGCTTTCCATCCGGCGGGTGGTCAGGACCTTTTCCAGCCAGCCGATCTCCATTTCCGGAACCGACTTCAGCAGCAGGTCCGTATAGTCATCGAACGGTGGCGTGAGCACTTTCGACTTGGGTCCGAAACGGACGAGCTTGCCGCGGTGCATGACGGCGACCGAGTCGGCGATGGCGCGGACAATTGCTATGTCGTGGGTGATAAAGACATAGGAAACAGCGGTTTCCTCCTGAAGCCTCAGAAGAAGATTCAAGATGCCTTCCGCCACCAGCGGGTCGAGCGCCGACGTTGGTTCGTCGCAAAGGATCAGTTCCGGCTTAGCCGCCAGCGCCCGTGCAATCGCCACGCGCTGCTTCTGGCCACCGGACAGTTCGGCCGGGTAGCGGTCGAGGAAGCGGTCTCCCATCTCGATCTGATTGAGAAGCTCCTTCACCCGCTCGGTCTTTTTCGCGCCATGCAGGCCGTAGTAGAACGAGATCGGCCGGCCGATGATATCGCGCACGGTCTGGCGGGGGTTCATTGCCGTGTCAGCCATCTGGTAGATCATCTGCACGCGGCGCAGTTCTTCCTTGCTGCGTCCATTCAGCGCTTTTGGAAGCTGCTTACCGTCGAAGGTGATCATTCCTTCCGAAGGCGGCAGGAGCCCGGTGATGACGCGGGCGAGCGTCGATTTTCCGGAACCGCTTTCGCCGACGATCGCCAGTGTCTGGCCCCTGGGCAGGTGCATGGACACGTCATGCAGAACCTTGAAGCCGTTGCCGTAGCCGGCGCTGACATGATCGATCTTCAGGAGCGTATTGCTCTGATCCTTTGCTTCCTCGCGCTTGGCCTGGCGGACGCTGACGAGGGCGCGGGTATAGTCCTCGTTCGGTGCCTCGATGATCTGCTTGGTCGTTCCGTATTCGATGGTCTTTCCATGGCGCAGCACCATGATGTCATCGGAAATCTGGGCGACGACGGCGAGATCATGGGTGATGTAGAGGGCGGCCGTATGGGTTTCCTCAATCGCATGCTTGATGGCGGCCAGAACGTCGATCTGGGTGGTGACGTCGAGCGCTGTCGTCGGCTCGTCGAAGACGATCAGCTCGGGGTTGGGGCAGAGTGCCATCGCCGTCATGGCGCGCTGCAGCTGGCCGCCGGAGACCTGGTGCGGATAGCGGTCGCCAAACGTTTCCGGGCTGGGCAGGCCGAGAACCTTGAAGAGATACAGCGCCCGCTTTTCCGCTTCGGGCCGGGTCATGATCTTGTGGCGCAGGGCCGCCTCGATCACCTGTTCGCCGAGCTTGTGGGCCGGGTTGAAGGCGGCGGCCGCCGATTGCGCCACATAGCAGACCTTGCAGCCGCGGATGGTGCGCACACCATCGCGGCCGAGCGTCAGGATGTCCTTGCCGTTCAGCAGGACCTGGCCGCCGGTGATCGCCGCACCACCACGGCCATAGGCAAGCGCCGAGAGGCCGATGGTGGACTTGCCGGCGCCGCTTTCACCGATCAGACCGAGCACCTTGCCCTTCTGGACGTCGAAGGAGACATTTTCAACCAGCGTCACCGTCTTTGGCGGTTCACCCGGCGGATAGCTGGTGGCTTCGATCTTCAGGTTCTTGACAGACAGCAGATCAGGCATCGCCGCGCCCTCCCTTGAGGCTCGAGGTTCGCTTCATCAGCCAGTCGACGACGAGATTGACGCAGATGGCAAGGCCGGCAATCGCGCCGCCCGGCACCAGGGCCGCCGAGATGCCGAAGATGATGCCGTCCTTGTTGTCCTTGACCATACCGCCCCAATCGGCGGCTGGCGGCTGGATGCCAAGGCCGAGGAAGGAGAGGGTGGACAGGAACAGGATAGAAAACGCGAACCGCAGGCCGAATTCGGCCAGCAGCGGCGAGAGCGTATTCGGCAGGATTTCGCGAAAAATGATCCAGCGCGTTCCTTCGCCGCGCAGGCGCGCTGCCTCGACGAATTCCATGACTGCGACATCGAGCGCCACGGCGCGGCCGATGCGGAAGACGCGGGTACTGTCGAGAATGGCCATGACAAGGATCAGGATCCAGAGTTGCTGCGGCAGAACCGCAAGCACCACCAGCGCGAAGATCAGCGTCGGGATCGCCATCATCAGATCGTTGAAGCGTGAGAACAGCTGATCGATCAGGCCACCGGTGACGGCAGCCGTGAACGACAAGAGCATGCCGAGCGAAAACGAGATGACGGTTGCTGCAAGGGCGACGAAGATCGTCGTTCTTGCGCCGAAGATCAGGCGGGATAGAAGGTCACGACCCAGATTATCGGTGCCGAGCAGGAAATCGCCACCCATCGGCAGCCAGATATCGCCGACGACATCGCGTTCGCCGAACGGCGCGATCCAGGGCGCGAAGATGGCGCAGAACAGGGCCAGGGCAATGCCGATGAGGCCGACCCAGGCGCTGAGGGGAATGGTGCTTAATCTCATCGTGGGTGCCTCAATCTCGGATTGGCGAGGATGGCGAGAATATCCGCGGCCATGTTGAGGAAAATATAGAAGGCGGCAAAGATCAGGCCACAGGCCTGCACCACCGGCATATCGCGAACCGTCACCGCATCGACCATGTACTGGCCCATGCCCGGATAGACGAACACCACTTCCACGACGACGACGCCGACCACGAGGTAGGCGAGGTTGAGCGCAATGACGTTGATGACCGGGGCAACGGCGTTGGGAGCGGCGTGCTTGGCAATGATCCGGAAGGCGCTCAGCCCCTTCAGTTCTGCCGTCTCGACATAGGCCGACGACATGACATTGAGGATGGCCGCGCGGGTCATGCGCATCATATGGGCGAGAACGACGAGCACTAGCGTTGCGACGGGCAGCGCGATGGCCGAGAGACGTTCGCCAAAGCTCATGCCGTCATAGACGGTGGCAGGGAAGGTCGCGACGCCCATCTGGACGGCAAAGAACAGGATCAGCAGATAGCCGACGAAGAATTCGGGCAAGGAGATTGCCGCGAGAGAGACGACATTGATGATCTTGTCCGGCAAACGGTTTCGATATTGCACGGCAAGCATGCCGAGCCCGACCGCCAGCGGCACAGAAATGATCGCGGCGAAGAAGGCGAGGAACAGGGAGTTTCCGAGGCGTTTGCCGATCTGCTCGCTGACCGAATTCTTGCTGGCCCAGGATTTTCCGAAGTCACCTTGCAACGCGCCGCCGAGCCAGCTGAAATAACGCTCCGTCACAGGACGGTCGAGACCGAGATCCTTGCGGATGTTTTCGACAGCTTGTGGTGTTGCCGATTGACCGAGATAGGTCGTGGCGAAATCGCCAGGCAAAGCTTCGACGCCGCCGAAGATCATCAGCGATACGGCAAACAGAAGACCAACGCTTAGACCCAGCCGCTGGACGATGAGCGCCGCCAAGGGGCGGCGAAGGGTGAAACGGCGCCAGAACGTGCCGGTAACGACCCCTGTCGGGGGCGTTACCATAGTTCCGGAAACGGGCGCCTGCTGCGAGAGGCTTTCGCCTCCCGTAGCCGGACCTGTTGTCTGCGCCGGACCCGTGACCGGTCCGCCCGCCATCAGGCGTCGAGCCAGACGCGAGTTGCGACGAAGCCGTTGGACATGTCGTTGCCGACGTCCTTGACGTAGCCCTTTACCTGCTTGGTGCTGGCGTTCACGAAGTCGTTGAACATCGGCAGGATGACGCCGCCTTCGTCGCGGACCATCGTTGCCATTGCCGTATAGAGTTCCTTGCGCTTGCCATCGTCAAGCTCGGAGCGGGCTTCGAGCAGCACCTTGTCGAAATCAGGACGCTTGAACCGGGTGTCGTTCCAGTCCGCGGTCGACAGATAGGCGGTGGAATACATCAGGTCCTGCGTCGGACGTCCGCCCCAGTAGGAGGTCGAGAATGGCTGGACGTTCCAGACATTGGTCCAGTAGCCGTCGCCCGGCTCGCGCTTCACCTCGATGTTGATGCCGGCCTTCTTGCAGCTTTCCTGGTAGAGCACGGCCGCATCGACGGCACCCGGGAACGCGACGTCGGACGTGCGCAAGAGAACTGAACCGTCGTGACCGGACTTCTTGTAGTGGAAGGCCGCTTTGTCTGGATCGTAGGTCCGTTGCTCGATGCTGTCAGGGAACAGGGCGTAGGTCGAGTTGATCGGGAAGTCGTTGCCAACCTTGCCGTAGCCGCCGAGGATCTTGTCGACCATCGTTTCGCGGTCCATGGCGTATTTCAGCGCCAGGCGCAGGTCGTTGTTGTCGAATGGTGCTGTGTTGCAATGCATGATGAAGACGTAGTGGCCGCGGCCCGATGTCGAGAGGATTTCGACATTCGGCGCGCGCTTCAGCATGCCGACGGTCTTCGGATCGACGCGGTTGATGAAATGGACCTGACCGGACGAGAGCGCAGCCATGCGGGCGGTCGCGTCGTTCATGACGATGATTTCGACGGAATCGACGAAGCCGCGATCGGTGCGCCAATATTCCGGGAATTTTTCGTAGGTGGCGCGGACGCCGGGTTCCCAGCTGGTCATCTTGTAGGGACCGGTGCCGATGCCGGCTTCCGGATCGTCGAGACCACCGTTCGGCTGGATCACCAGATGATAGGCGCTGAGCAGCAACGGCATGTCGGCGTTGCCCTCGTTGAGCGTCACCACCAGATTGCCGCCGTCGGCCTTGATATCCTTGATCGATTTCATGACGCCAAGGGCGCCGGATTCGGATTTTTCGTCCGAATGCCGCTTCAGCGTTGCCACGACGTCATCGACGGTCAGGTCCTTGCCATTGTGGAACTTGACGCCGCTGCGGATCTTGAAGGTCCAGGTGACAGCGTCTTTCGAAGGTTCCCAGGATTCGGCCAGCGACGGCACGGGCGCACCGGTGAACGGGTCGGATTCGACGAGCAGGTCGCCCCAGTTGTGACTAGACACAAAGGTGACCTGCGATAGGTTCTTGCCTGGATCCTTGCTATCGGTGGCCGAGCCGCCTTCAAGGCCAAGCTTGAGGTGACCGCCCTTTTTCGGCTCCTGGGCCTCGGCGCTGCTGGCAAACAATGTGCTGGCGCTGGAGAGCGCTACACCGGCAGCCACGGTGAGGCCGATAAATTCGCGGCGGTTCATCTTGCCCATCATCACCTGATTGGCGAGGTAGTTCTTGTAATCGCTCATTCCCCTGTTCCCTTTGTTGATGGCTTTTCGCCGTTTTTCTTTATTGTTTTCAATCTTTGCCGATCGTGTGTTTGCTAGAATGCATGCCCGAGGGCGGGTAGGCCAGTCACATTTGCGGATTGGTTTGCCGCAATCGAGCCTTTCGTGAAATGGGGATTTCCTGCGCCGAAAACCCGTTGAAATTAATGGTATATTCTGAAGTGCGCTCTGTATTCACATAAAAATTTGGCAATTTACATAAGTCTGGCTTATGATTGAAAGCCGAAGATAATTGTCCTGCGCCCTTCCGTTGCGGCGGTTTGCGACCGTTATTTTCCCTTCCACACCGGGTCGCGTTTTTCCGCAAAGGCCCGCGCGCCTTCCAGCTGGTCGTCGCTCGAATAAAGAATGTCGACCGTCTTGAACTGGCGCTTGGTGATCTTGTTCATCGTCGTCTGGAAATCCTCGCCTTCGGCGGCGCGGACCACTTCCTTGATTGCCGCGTAAACCAGCGGCGGGCCGCTTTCGAGCAGGCGGGCGAGATCCCAGGCGCGCTGCATCAGTTTGTCAGCGGGCAGAATTTCGTTGACGAAGCCCCAGCGATTGGCTTCTGCCGCATCCAGCCAGCGGCCGGTGAACAGCATGTCCATGGCGATATGGTAGGGGATGCGCTTGGGCAGCTTGATCGAGGCAGCGTCGGCAACGGTGCCGGAGCGGATTTCCGGCAGCGCGAAGGTCGCGTGTTCGGCCGCCAGGATCATGTCGGTCGAAAGCGCAATCTCAAGCCCACCGCCACAGCAGATGCCGTTGATGGCGGCGATGACCGGCTTGTTGAGGTCGCGCAGTTCCTGCATGCCGCCGAAACCGCCAATGCCGTAATCGCCATCGACCGCGTCACCGCCGGCTGCGGCCTTCAGATCCCATCCTGGACAGAAGAATTTTTCACCGGCGCCGGTAATGATCGCGACACGCAAGCTATCCTCGTCGCGAAAGCTGGCAAAGATTTCGCCCATGATGCGGCTGGTCACCAGATCGATCGCATTGGCCTTCGGCCGATCGATGGTGACTTCGAGAATACCGCCTTCGCGACGTGTTCTGATAGGTCCGGTCATAGGGTCATTTCCTTCGACGGATCAGGGCATCGGCTGCAACGGTTCCAGACCCTTGCGGCAAGACCATGATAGGATTGATATCGAGTTCTTCGAGCTTTGAAGCGTTTGCAGCGACATAGGATGCTACAGCAGCGACAGCTGTAATAAGGGCCGCCACGTCGCCTGCCGGGCCGCCGCGATAGCCATCGAGCAGCTTTCTGATTTTCAGGCCGGAAATGGCCTCACCGATGGCCTCCGGCGTCGTTGGAAGCGTCAAAATCGCCGAATCTTCCAATAATTCCACCAGAATGCCGCCTGCGCCGATGGTCAGGACCAGACCGGCGACGGGATCGCGCAGCGCGCCGACGATGATTTCGGCGGCGGGTTTTGCAATCATTTTTTCGACGAGGTAACCGGATGCGACCGTCTTCATGGCGTCGGCCGCCTCCAGAACCGATTGCCGGTCGCCAAGGTTGAGCTTGACGGCGCCGGCTTCGGTCTTGTGGGCAACGCCAAGGCCCTTGAGCACGACCGGAAAACCGAGCGCTTCGGCCGCATCGGCTGCTTCATCCGCATTGGCTGCGGTTTTTCCCGTGGGCACCACAAGACCGAATGCTGCCAGTTCAGCCTTGGCCGCGCTTTCGCTGATTGTGATGATGTCTCCGTCGTCCGCTCGTGCGGACAGGAGCGGAGCCGGAGCCGGCTTTGCCCAGGTGGCACCGATACCGGCCGAAATTTCGGCGGCGGCGATGGCTTCATCGATCCCGGAAAAGGCGACGACACCGGCTGATATCAGAGACAAAGCTGTATCTTCCGGCATGTTTTCACCGAGGCTGGCGACAATGCCGGCAACGGCCCCAGTTGCTTTTGTCGAGGCAATGACAGCCTCACAGGTGGTGTTCCAGTCGGCCGCGTCACAACGATCCTGGCGGGGGAAATCGAGAACGATGAGGTTGAGCGCGTAATCGCCCTTCATCATCGCGGTAAAGGCGGTCGTCTGCTTTTCGAGGTTGCCCCAGACGAAGGTGTGGTAGTCGAGCGGATTGGCGATGGTGACCATTTCGCCGAGGCTTTCGCGCAGCGGCAGCCGCTGCTCGTCCTTGAGAGCCCGGAACACGGTCTTGCGCTTCACCCCGGCATCGGCCATCAGGGATGCTTCGCCGCCGGAGCAGCTCATCGATGAGATGTCGAAACTTTTCAGAGGTGGATGCAGGTGGAGCAGTTTCAGTGTTTCGAGCAGCTCCGGCAGTGTATCGACCCGGCCGATGCCGAGACGTTCGAGAACGGCGCCGGAAACGGCGTCATTGCCTGCAAGCGAAGCGGTGTGAGAAACCGTCGCGAGCTGGGCGGCTTCGGATTTTCCGACCTTGAGGGTGACAACCGGTTTTTTCAGGTCGCACGCCCGCGTTGCCAGCCGCTGCAGGGCCTCGATGCTGTCGAAACCCTCGATATGCAGGCCGACGGCCGTGACGCGCGGATCTTCGAGCGCTGCGATCGCAAGCTCCGAGAGCCCCGTCTGCGCCTGGTTTCCGGCCGTCATGATATAGGCGAGCGGCAGGCCGCGCATCTGCATCGATATGTTGCAGGCGATGTTTGACGATTGCGTGAGAACGGCGACGCCGCGCTCGACGCGCTGCATGCCGTGCTGGTCCGGCCAGAGCAGGGCGCCATCGAGCGCGTTGATGAAGCCATAGCAGTTGGGGCCGACGATCGGCATGTCACTGGCCGCTGTGACCAGCGCTTCCTGCAGGTCGTTGCCATCGGCGAGTTCGCTGACGGCCTCGCGAAAGCCGGAGGCATAGCAGATGGCGCCACCGGCACCCCGGGCAGACAGGTCGCGGATGATGTCGATGGTCAGCTGGCGGTTGACGCCGACAAAGGAGGCGTCAGGGGCCGCTGGAAGCTCGGCCACCGAGCGATAGCAGCGGCGGCCGAGGATTTCGTCCTGCTTCGGGTGCACAGGCCAGATATCACCGGTAAACCCCATCTTGTCGCATTGTTCGATGACCCGGCGTGCTTCCTTGCCGCCGAAGACGGCGATGGATTTGGGCCGGATCAGACGGTCGAGAGAGCGTGTCATGGATCAATCACGCTCCCAACGGACGCAAGAGGTCGCGGCTGATGATGTGCCGCTGGATTTCCGACGTGCCGTCCCAGATGCGCTCGACGCGGGCATCGCGCCAGAAGCGGGCAAGCGGCAGATCGTCCATCAGGCCCATGCCACCATAGATCTGGATTGCCTGGTCCGTGACGCGGGCGAGCATTTCGGAGGCATAGAGTTTTGCCGACGCGATTTCGCGGTTGGCGGGAAGCTTCTGATCGAGCCGCCAGGCGGCGGCGAGTGTCAGATAGTCGGCGGCGTCGATTTCGGTGATCATGTCGGCGAGCTTGAACGAGACGCCCTGGTTGGCGCCGATCGGCTTGCCGAACTGCTTGCGCTCGGCGGCATAGGGTAGGGCATAATCGAACACCCGGCGGGCACGGCCGACGCAGGTGGCGGCAACCGTGATACGGGTGGCGTAGAGCCAGTCGTTGGCGATGTCGAAGCCCTTGTGCACTTCGCCGAGAATGGCAGACGAGGGCAGGCGGCAATCATCGAACGATAGGATGCAGTTCTTGTAACCGCGATGGGAGACTGAGTCATAGCCGTTGCGGATTTCGAAGCCCGGCGTGCCGCGGTCGACGAGGAAGCAGGTGATCTTCTTCTTCGGGCCGCGTGGGGTTTCTTCCTCACCGGTAGCGATGAAGACGATGACGAAGTCAGCGATGTTGGCATGCGAAATGAAATGCTTGGTGCCGTTGACGATCCAGTCGTCACCGTCCTGCCTGGCAAAACACTTCATGCCGCGCACATCGGAACCGGCATCCGGCTCGGTCATGGCGAGTGCGTCGAACTTTTCGCCCTTGACCGCCGGGATCAGGTATTTTTCGCGCTGTTCGTCATTGCAGGCCATCAGGATGCCGGAAGGGCGGCCGAAAAACACCGTCAGGCCCATCGAGCCGCGGCCAAGTTCGCGTTCGACCAGCGTAAACGTCTGGTGATCGAGCCCGGCGCCGCCGACTTCCTCGGGCATGTTGCAGGCGAAGAAGCCGAGATCCTTGCACTTGCGCGCAATCTCCTGGCCGAGCTCCTTCGGCACGATGCCGGTGCGCTCGACCTCGTTCTCATGCGGATAGATTTCCGTCTCGACGAAGCCGCGCACGGTATCGACGATCATCTGCTGTTCTTCGGTAAGTGCGAAATCCATGTTGTGTTCCCTCGTATTTTTATTCGGGGCGATCTTTTTCTTGTCCCCATCGGGGAGAAGGAGGGCCGGATGAGGGGGCCTTTCGGCCCACCCCCCTCATCGCCTCGCTTTGCTCGGCTCTTCTCCCCGCTGGGGAGACGAGGGAGCACTATCGCTTCTGCCCAACGGCACGCCCGACACCGTCCGGCTTCGGCAGCGAGGCATGCGCCTCGGCAATCGCCTTGACCCTGCCCAGCACGGAGGCTGGGGCGGGCACGGCCTTGCTCTCCTTGGAGGAGACATGCAGCATCATCTGCTCGGCGGTGGCGACAGCTTCGTTGGTGGCTGTGTTGTAGATCGTCGAGAAGATATGCAGGCGCTTTTCGTCGTGGGACAGGATCTGGCAGGTCGAGTAGAGCGCATCGCCCAGTTTGGCTTCGCCAAGGTTGCGGATATGGGTCTCGACGGTGTAGTAGCTGTGGCCGTTCTTCACATACTCCAGATCGACGCCGATCAGGCGCAGCACGCCATCGGAGGTGTCGCCGAAGACCTGCAGGTAGCGGTGCTCGGTCATGTGGCCGTTGTAATCGACCCAGGCGGCATTGACCTTGGTGTCGAGGATACGGATCGGCTGGGCCTGACCGAGGTCGGGCGACGGCTTTTCGGCGTTTGCCCAGAGGCTGTCCTCGAAATCGGCGAGCAGCTTGCCCGCACCCCAACCCTTGCCGCCATCGCCACTCTTCAAGGCGTGCATGATACCGACGAGGTTTTCGTCGCGGATGCGTTCCAGGTCGCGAATGCCGCGGGCGCCGGACTGCGCATCGGACTGGCCGGCGATCTTGTTCACCAGCTCGTCATCGAGATCGACCACGTCCATCAGTTTGGTCCAGGGCCAGGAGAGGCAGGGGCCAAACTGGGCGAGGAAGTGGCGCATGCCGGCTTCGCCGCCGGCGATACGGTAAGTCTCGAACATGCCCATCTGCGCCCAGCGCATGCCGAAGGAGTAGCGGATCACGTCGTCGAGCGTTTCGGTGTCGCAGATATCGTCCTTGATCAGCCACAGACCTTCGCGCCAGACGGCTTCGAGCAGGCGGTCGCCGACGAAAGCCTCGATCTCCTTGTTGATGATGACGCCCTTCATGCCGATCGGCGCGAGCTTCGCCTTGGCGTCCTGCAGCGTGGCCTTGGCGGTCTTCTCGCCACCGACGAGTTCGGCGAGCGGCAGAAGGTAGACCGGATTATAGGGATGGGCGACGAACATGCGTTCGGGATGCTTCATGTCGCGCTGCAGGTCCGTCGGCATGATGCCCGATGTGGACGAACCGATCAGCGCCTTGGGGTCGGCAGCCGCATCGATCTGGGTAATGACATTGCGCTTCAGGTCGACACGCTCCGGCACGCTTTCCTGAATCCAGTCAGCGCCTTGCACGGCCTCTTCAATGCTCTTGACTAAGGTGAGTTTTCCCTTCGCAGGCAGCGGCGCCATGGTCAGCATGGCATAGGCGCGCTCGGCATTGCCAAGCACTTCGCCGACAATGCGCTCTGCTTCCGGATGCGGATCGAACATGTTGACGTCGATGCCGGCCAGCAGGAAGCGCGCCGCCCAAGCCCCGCCGATAACGCCGCCACCGATGCAGGCCGCCTTGGTGATTTTGGTCATGGTTGTCGTGTTCCCTTTATCATTTCGTCTTCCGGGCTCCCCCTCATCCGGCCCTTTGGGCCACCTTCTCCCCGCTGGGGAGAAGAGGGTGTTCGCGGCGTCTTTCGTGCTCAGTCTTGGGCTCAGCGATTGCGGCAGTTCCTCCTTCTCCCCAGCGGGGGGAAGGTGCCCGAAGGGCGGATGAGGGGGAACCCACGCTCCGCTGTTCGCCTTACCGCTTCGTCAGCTTCAGCTTTTCGCGCACCTCGGCCGGGCCGATAATCCGGGCGCCCATGCCTTCGATGACGCCGACGGCTTTTTCGACAAGCTGCGCGTTGGTGGCGAGCTGGCCCTTGCCGACGTAGAGATTGTCTTCCAGCCCGACGCGGACATTGCCGCCGGCGAGCACCGCGGCTGCCGGATAGGCGAGTGCGTTGCGGCCAATCGAGAAGGCCGAGAAGGTCCAGTTCTGAGGCACGTTGTTGACCATCGCCATGAAGGTGTTGAGGTCGTCGGGCGCGCCCCACGGAATGCCCATGCAGAGCTGGATCAGGACCGGATCCTCGATCAGGCCTTCTTCAACAAGCTGCTTGGCGAACCAGAGATGGCCGGTATCGAAAGCTTCGATTTCCGGGCGCACACCGAGATCGGTCATCATCTTGGCCATGGCCCGCAGCATCGACGGCGTGTTGGTCATGACGTAATCGCCGAGAGAAAAGTTCATCGTGCCGCAATCGAGCGTGCAGATTTCCGGCAGGCATTCGGCGACATGGGAGACGCGCTCGGTGGCGCCGGCCATGTCGGTACCATTGGGATTGAGCGGCAGCGGGCTTTCGACATTGCCGAAAATCATGTCTCCACCCATACCGGCCGTAAGGTTCAAGACCACATCGACATCGGCGGAGCGGATGAGATCGGTGACTTCCTTGTAGAGATCGTTGCGGCGGCTGGGTGCGCCGGTCTCCGGATCACGCACATGACAATGGACGATGGCGGCACCCGCCTTGGCAGCATCGATGGCCGATGCGGCAATTTGCTTTGGCGATCGTGGCACATGCGGCGACTTGCCGGCGGTGTCGCCGGACCCAGTGACGGCACAGGTGATGAAAACGTCGCGGTTCATGCTCAATGGCATAAAAGGCCTCCCCTTGTTCTTGAGGTGCATTACGAGCCAAGAATGACGGCTCTGCTTTTCTTTAACGGATGTCTGTTATACATTCTCGGAACCAGAAGCTGGAGATGGACGAATGCTCGTTCCAAGCGATGGAACCCAGCATCTCGACTTGCTGGTGTTGCCGGAGACCAATCTGATCCTCGCCGCGTCGGTCATCGAGCCGCTTCGCGCCGCCAACCGTATTGCCGGAAAGGTACTCTATGACTGGACGATTTTCAGCCCGGACGGCCAGCCGATCGAGACCAAGAGCGGTATTCCCATTCCTGTTGCCAGGCCATTCCGGCCGCAGAATGAGACGGCCCCGCTGTTTGTGCTCTCGAGCTACAACTGGCAGGCCTACGCGACCACGCAATTGAAGATGCTCTTGTCGCGAACGGCACGGCATCGCGAGGTGGTGGCCGGGATCGAAGCCGGCACCTGGCTTCTTGCGGAGACCAGCCTTCTCGACAATTTCTCGGCGACCAACCACTGGGAGGATTTCGAGGATTTTGCGGCCGCCTATCCGCAGATCACCACGGTGCGCGAGCGTTTCGTCATTGATGGCAAGCGCATCACTACTGGCGGTTCGCTGCCGACGCTCGACCTGATGCTCGAATTGATCCGCCGCCAGCACAGCTATTCGCTGGCGCTCGAAGTGTCACGACTGTTCATCTACGAGCAGGAGCGCACGCGCGGCGATCTGCTGCAAGTCCCTGCGATCGGCAATATGCGCATTCTCGATGCGCGGGTGGGTATGGCCGTCAAGCTGATGGAAGAGACCGTCGAGGTGCCACTGACGCTTGCCCGTCTCGCCCGCCGCACGGGTGTCAGCGCCCGTCATTTGCAGGACCTGTTTCAGGAGACGATGGGAGTGGCGCCGCATGCCCATTATCTGGCGCTCCGGCTCAATGCCGCGCGGCGCAAGGTGATCGAAACGCGAGCCGATTTCGCCGATATAGCCGCTGTCACCGGCTTCAATTCATCCTCGGCCTTCTCACGGAGTTATCGCGCTCATTACCGTGAAAGCCCAAGCGAGACGCGCAGGCGCGTCAAGCTGAAGAGCTGAGAGGGTAAGTTCATGCATTGATTCAACAGGTGACGGATTGATGAGTCGGATCAGAGGTTTGGCGCCCGTCGCGCAGGAAGTGATTCAATCGAAAGCAACTGCGATGCCGGCTGTTTCTTCCGCCGTCATCATACTGAGCATGGCTTCCGCCACCTGCCGCGAAAGCGCGTTTTTCTGCCAGGCCAGCGACAGGCTTTGCATGTAATTCGGGCCGAGCCTGCGCATGGCCGGGGCGTTTCGCACGCGGGCGGCCGAGCTTTCCGGCAACACTGAAAGATAGCCGTGATCCGTTACCAGATTGAGGATGACCGGGATCGAATCAACCTCGGTCAATGTCAGCCGGCTGCGTTCCTGTTCACTTAGCGCCGCGTCGATAAAATGGGCGGCCTGCTGGCGCAAACCACTCTTCAGGCTCGGGACCGCAATCGGATTGGATTGCAGCAATGCGCCGATATCGTCACCGTGTTTTGCAAAGAGTGAGGGATGACCAGCCAACGCCAAGGGCGTGCGCGAAATCAGCTTGCCTTCGAATTCCGATGGGTAGCTTTCCAAATCGAGTAGAACCACGTCGAAGCGGCGGTTCTTCAATCCGGCGATTAGTTCGTCGGCAGTGGCGCTCGACACGAACAGCGGCTGGCGCGGCCGGGCACGATGCCACTTGGCCGTCAGTGCTGCCAGCATGCGGGCGATCTCGCTTTCCGGACCGAGCGGCATGACCGAGCCGAAACGCCAGGTCGCCGCCGCGCGGCGGAAGCGGTCGCCGGACGCGCGGGACAGCCTGCGCCAGATTTCCAGCAGATTTTCAATGACCGGGATTGCCGCCAGCCCTTGGGCCGTGCAGGTGATGCCGGAGGCCGAACGGAGCATCAGCGCATAGCCGAGATCCCGCTCCAGGTCGTTCATCTGCCGTGTCAGCTGCGGTTGGCCGGTTGCCGAAACCTTTGCCGCGCCACGGATACTGCCGCTACGGGCGACCGTGACGAAGCGCTCCAGTGCTGTCAGGCTGATGGAGGGTATGGGCCGGACGAATATCGAACCGCGAATGTCAGCGTTGGCGATGCTTTCCCTCTTCTCCCCGGCGGGGAGAAGTGCCGAGCGGATGCGAGGCGATGAGGGGGCTCTTTCCGCGGTTTCGGAACTTACCGTCCCCCTCATCCGGCCCTTCGGGCCACCTTCTCCCCGCTGGGGAGAAGAGGGAGTTTGCTGGAAGACCTCATACGATGGGTGAGGTTCTGCCTGAAGATTTGAGGTCGGTGAAGGCCGTAACAGCAACTGGATCGCCGCGTTTGCCGCAGTAAGGTCCGCCATCCGGCTTTGTGCCTCCAGCGTCGGCACCAGATTGCCGCGGTCGCGCCGGACGAGTGGGACTGCGATGGCAGCTTCGAACCGTTTCAGAGCGGCGCTGACACTTGCGGGTGGCCTGCCGCTTGCCTTTGCTGCCCGGCGGATTCCGTGATGCTCAAGGATCGCGTGGACCAGGGAAAGGGTGGCAATGTCCATCGGTGGTTTGATCCCATGAAGCCAAATTATAAACCCGTGCCGATCTGTACGGTTACCGGCATCTCGTGTTTCATTTTTGGGATATAACATAAACCGGGATATTGGGCATAGCATGCTGCCAACAAGGTGAGTCAAAGCATGCATGCATCGGTGAAAACCATCGTCCTCAACGGCAATCCGCTCGAATTCTCCGCACTGGAGAAAATCGGCTCCGGTCTGTTCGTGCCAGTTGTTTCCGAGCAATCGTTTGAACGGGTCGACACGGCCCACAAAGTCATCGCCGATCGCATCGCCATGGGTCTGCCGGTCTATGGCGCCAATACCGGCGTCGGCTCGATGAAGGACCGGCTTTGGACTGTCGATGATCTGGTGGAATTCAACACGGCTCTGGTCAAGGCGCACCATTTCGGTACCGGCCCGCTGTTTTCTCAGGCCATTGTGCGCAAGGCCATCGCCATCCGTATCAATACCGCGCTTGGCGGCCATACGGGCTGCAGCGTCGAACTGGTCAAGGCTTTCCTGGGGCTTCTTGAACGGAACGTCGTGCCGGCGGTGCATCGCCATGGCTCGATCGGCTGCGCTGATATAGGCCTGATGGGGCAGGTTGCTTCTGTCCTGACGGGTACCGGGCAGGCCTTCTACCAGGACGAGTTACTGGATGCCGGTGAGGCCCTGCGGCGTGCCGGACTTTCGCCCTTTGTCATGCTGCCGCGCGACGCTCTTGCGGCGCTGAGCGTCAATGCGACGGCATTTGCTGCTGCCGCTGACGTTTTGCGCGAGGCCGCCTCGGCCGTGCGCGTGCTGATGACCACCGGGCTGATGTCGTCGCTTGCACTTGGCGCGTCGGCCGACCCATGGCGGGTCGCGGCGACGCTGGGAACGCGTGGCGAAGCGCTGGTCGGCTCATGGCTCTACGGTCAGTCCGATTGTGTCGACTGGCCGTTGCCGACAGCAATTCACGATCCATTGAGCCTGCGCATGACGGCACAGGTCTTTGGCGCGGTGGTCGATACGCTGCTGGTCGCTGCCGAACGCCTTGTCGATGCGACCTATCTGTCCGACGACAATCCGGTCGTGCTGGGCGGGCAGGTTCACTCGTCCGGCGCCTCGCTGCCGCTGACGACGACGCTTTACATCGAGACCGCACAGATCGCCTTTTCGCATGTGGCGCGCAATGTGCTGAACCGCTGCGTCCTTCTGTCCAACGGCGTGCGGCGAAACCTGCCGGTCAACCTCGTTGCACCGGGCGAGATTGCTAGCGGTCTCGGGCCACTGATGAAGCTGGTGGTGGAACTCTATATGCGCGTCCAGTCGTTGGCGGTTCCCTTGTCAGCGCAGTCGATCGTCGTTGCCGGTGGACTGGAGGAGGAGGCGACTTTCCTGCCTCTGATCGTCGAGCGTATGGAAACCCAGGTCCGCGATCTCCGGCAAATGGCGGCGATCGAGGCGATGCTCTCGGCCCAGGCGGTCGATTTGCTCGGCGATACGCCACAAGGCGTCACCCGGATTGCCTATGATCGCGTGCGCGCCGTCAGCCCCACCTATCTTAAGGACCGGCCGCTCTCGAAAGAAATCGAGGTGCTGCATCATGATTTTGCCTGCGGCCGTTTGCTGGAGGAAATCGTAACAGCGGCGCCAATGCCGGAATTCGATACTTTCTTCGCGCTCGGACAGTAGAGGAAACAAAGATGTCTGACTTCGATCTGGTTTTGAAAGGCACTGTAGTTCTGGCCGATCGTGTCGTCGAAGGCGGGTTTGTCGCCGTGCGTGATGGCAAGGTGGGCCTGGTCGGGCAGGGTGCCATGCCGTCTGCGCGCGAACGCCATGATTTGGGCACGGCCCTGATCCTGCCTGGCGCCATCGATGCGCAGACGCATTCGCTGTCCCAGAAAGACCAGGAGGATTTCATCTGGTCGACGCGCTCGGCTGCTGCCGGTGGCGTCACGACGATTGTCGATATGCCCTATGACGAGGGCAATCTGGTTTGCTCGGCGGAAGCGGTGCAACGCAAGATCGATCACGCCGGAAAACAGGCGCGTGTCGATTTCGCGCTCTATGGCACGATCGACCCGGAGGAAGGCCCGGCGCGAATTGGCGAAATGGTTGCCGCTGGTGTTGCCGCCTTTAAGTTCTCGACCTTCGGTACGGACCCGAAACGCTTTCCGCGCATTCCGGCCGGCCTGCTGGAGGATTGTTTTGCAGCCATCGCGCCAACCGGTCTGGCTGCGGGCGTGCACAACGAGGACGACGAGGCGGTGCGGGCCGCAATAGACAAGGTCAAGGCGGCGGGGATTACCGATTACCGTGCCCATGGCCTGTCGCGCCCGCCGCTGACGGAGTTGCTTGCGACCAACCAGATTTATGAAACGGGGGCGGCCACCGGTTGCCCGGCCCATGTCGTGCATTGCTCCGTCGGGCGGGGCTACGATATCGCGGCCGCCTACCGGGCTCAGGGTTTCCACGCCACGATCGAATGCTGCATCCACTATCTCATCCTCGATGAGGAAAACGATGTGAAGCGGTTGGGCGGTAAAGCGAAAATCAACCCGCCGATCCGGCCGCG
Source organism: Rhizobium sp. Root1334 (assembly GCF_001426665.1). Taxonomy (GTDB): domain Bacteria; phylum Pseudomonadota; class Alphaproteobacteria; order Rhizobiales; family Rhizobiaceae; genus Pararhizobium. The sequence goes on from NZ_LMEY01000023.1 coordinate 391,239, forward strand.
GGCTGAAGTCGAGAAACTCTGGCGGCATGTGGCTGACGGCAAGGTGACGATGGTCTCGACCGATCACGTCAGCTGGTCGGAAAATCGCAAGACCAATCCGGACATGCTGGCCAATGCGTCCGGCGTGCCGGGGCTGGAAGTGATGATCCCGCTGTTCATCAAGGGTGCACTGGAACGCGGTATTCCGCTGACACGCGCAGCCGAACTGATGGCGCTTAATCCAGCCCGCCATTTCCGGCTGGATCACCAGAAGGGTGCTCTCGAAACCGGCAAGGATGCGGATATCGCTGTGCTGATACCGGAGCCCTATACCTATGATGCGGCTGAAAGCGGCAACAATGTTGTCGGCTGGTCGCCTTACAACGGCATTCGCCTGCCGTGGCGGGTGGCTGCCACCTATAACCGGGGCGCACAGGTTTATGACGGCAAGACGGTGCTGGCAGCGCCGGGGGCCGGTCAATTCGTCCGGCCGCTCGCCAGCCTGCCGCTGCGCGAGGCGCTCTGATGAGCGCGGTGGAAACCAATCTGCCCGTCAATGCAAGCCGTATTGCCGATCTGATCAAGGGGCTTGCCCGGATCACCGAGCCGGATAAACCTTACACGCGCCGCGCCTTTACACCTCTGTTTCTGGAGGGCCGTGCCTTTCTTGAGCAGCGTTTCAAGGCGGCGGGACTGGAAACCCGGATCGATGCGTCCGGCAATCTGATCGGCCGCCGCAAGGGGCGCAAGTCCGCGCTTGGCACGATCATGCTCGGGTCGCATTCCGATACGGTGCCGGAAGGCGGGCGTTTCGATGGTATCGCGGGGTTGGCGGCGGCACTGGAAGTGGCGCAGGCGCTCAACGAGGCTGGTATCCGGCTTGATCATGATCTGGAGGTTATCGATTTCCTGGCCGAGGAAGTGTCGATCTTCGGTGTTTCCTGTATTGGCAGCCGTGGTTTGGCGGGATTGATCCCGGATGGGTGGCTGAGCCGGACGCAGGGAGAGCTGACTCTGCGTCAGGGTATGATCGATGCGGGTGGCGACCCCTCGCGGCTGGCCCGGCAGAAACGCTCGGACATCAGGGCGTTTCTGGAACTGCATATCGAACAGGGGCCGGTGCTCGAGGCCGAGCGCTGCGATATCGGTATCGTGACGGCGATTGCCGGTATTACTCGCGTCGAGATCCTTTTCGAAGGTCAGGCAGACCATGCAGGCACTACGCCGATGGGCCACAGACGCGATGCGCTGGTGGCGGCTGCGCGTATGGTCGGCGAGGTCGAACGGCTGGCGCTGGATTACGCAAAGGGCGAGGGGCATTTCACGGCGACGGTCGGAGAATTTTCGATCGAGCCGAATGCTGCCAATGTCGTTCCGTCCCGCGCCCGCATCCTGATCGATGCGCGGGCCGAGCTGCGGCCGGACATGGAGAGGTTCATTGCAGAGATCGATCAGATCGCTGTCGATATCCAGCGCGAAACCGGTGTTTCGATCGCCTCCCCAAAGCTGATTTCGGACAATTTTCCGACGCCCGCCGATCCGCTGGTGATGCACAATCTCGAACAGGCCTGCGACCGCGTTGGCGCCAGGCGTCGGCGCATGGCATCGGGTGCCGGTCACGATACCGCCTGGATGGCGCGAATTTCCAAGTCGGCGATGATCTTCATCGCCTGCCGCGAGGGGCGCTCGCACACGCCGGACGAATGGGCGGAAAACGACGATATCGCGCTCGGCACGGCAGTGTTGTTCGAAGCGGTTCGCAAACTCGACAGCGATTTACAGGGAGAGCAGTGATGGGCCGGATACTCACGGAAAAGGACGTCGAGGCGGCCGTCAAGGGCGGATCGGTCTATGCGGCGGGCGGCGGCGGCTGGGCCGATCATGGCCGCATGCTGGGTTATGCGGCCGTGTCGATCGGCAAGCCCGAACTGGTCTCCATCGACGAGCTTGATGCGAACGATTGGGTGGCGACGGCTGCAGCCATCGGCGCGCCGGCCTCGACCACACCCTGGGAGATGCGTGGCGTCGACTACGTCAAGGCGGTCGAGCTGCTGCAGGAGGCGCTTGGCGAGAAGGTTTCGGCCTTGATGGTCGGGCAAAACGGCAAGTCGTCGACGTTGAACGGCTGGCTACCCTCGGCGATCCTCGGCACCAAGGTTCTCGATGCCGTTGGCGACATGCGCGCGCATCCGACCGGCGATATGGGATCGATCGGCATGGCCGGCTCGCCCGAGCAGATGATCCAGACGGCGGTTGGCGGCAATCGTGACGAGAACCGCTATATCGAACTGGTGGTCCGTGGCGCCACTGCCAAGGTTTCGCCGATCCTGCGCACCGCATCCGATATGTCCGGCGGTTTCATAGCCTCCTGCCGCAATCCGCTGCGGGCGTCCTATGTCCGCAACAATGCGGCCCTTGGCGGGATTTCGCTGGCCCTGACTCTGGGTGAGGCGATTATCGCAGCGGAAGGCAAAGGCGGTAGCGCCATCATCGAGACGATTGCCAAGACCACCAATGGAACAATCCTGGCAGAAGGCACGATAACCGACAAGTCCGTCGTCTACACCAAGGAAGCCTTCGATATCGGCACGGTGACTCTAGGGACGGGCGATGACTCGACGGTACTCCATGTCATGAACGAATATATGGCCGTCGAGGATGCCGACGGCACGCGGCTTGCGACCTTCCCCGACGTCATCACCACTCTGTCGCCAGAGGGTGAACCACTGAGTGTCGGTCAGTTGCAGGTTGGCATGAAGATTTTCGTGCTGCATGTGCCGAAGACCGTTATTCCGCTGGCGTCCAGCGTGCTTGATCCGAGCGTCTATCCTTCGGTGGAGAAGGCGATGGGGATCGAACTGGCGAAATATGCACTTTCACCCTCCCTTTGAGGGGGAGGGTCGGCGCAAGGCGCCGCGTTATTATACTTCATCTCTTTGGTTGCCCCTCATCCGGCCTCTCGGCCACCTTCTCCCCGTGAACGGGGAGAAGGGACATGCGGCAACCTCCGTCGTTCCCTCTCCCCGCCTGCGGGGAGAGGGCCAGGGTGAGGGGCTTTCCAGTCCCATCAAGTTTCAGAGGACATCATCATGCCCAAGCCTAACCCGCGTCACCCGAATTTTCCGATCCCCGGCGGTCCTGAACTACGGGCCAAAGGCTGGCGGCAGGAGGCGTTGCTGCGGCTGATGGAAAACGTGCTGTCGGTGGGTGAGGATCCGGACAATCTGATCGTCTACGCCGCTCTCGGCAAAGCAGCACGCAATTGGGCGTCGCACAGGGCTATCGTCAAGACATTGCTGGAGATGGACGAGGATCAGACGCTGGTTATCCAGTCGGGCAAACCTGTGGGGCTCTTGAAGACCCATGCCAAGGCGCCGCTGGTGATCATGGCCAACTGCAATATCGTCGGCCAATGGGCAAAGGCCGAAGTGTTCTACGAACTGGAAAAGCAGGGGCTGATCTGCTGGGGCGGGCTGACGGCCGGCGCATGGCAATATATCGGCAGCCAGGGCGTCATCCAGGGCACCTACGAAATCTTCATGCGCATTGCTGAAAACCGCTTCGGCGGCGATCTCGCCGGGCGGTTCATCCTGACGGCGGGCCTGGGCGGCATGGGAGGCGCACAGCCGCTGGCTGGACGCATGGCGGGCGCCGCGATCCTGTGCATCGATATCGATCCCATCCGCGCCGAAAAACGCAAGGCGATCGGCTATCTCGAACATGTGGCGCCGGACCTCGATACGGCACTTGCGATGATCGATCAGGCCGTCAAGGAGAAGCGCGCCACCTCCATCGGCCTCGTCGGCAATGCGGCTGCGCTTTATCCGGAAATAGCCCGGCGCGGCATTGTGCCGGATATCGTCACCGACCAGACCTCGGCGCATGACCTGGTCTATGGCTATGTGCCGAAGGGCATGAGCCTTGAGGAGGTCAAGCGGCTTCGTGTCGACGGGCAGGGACAGTTGATGGCGGCCAGCCGCGCCTCCATCGTCGACCACGTCAAGGCGATGCTGGAATTCCAGGCCAAGGGATCGGAAGTCTTCGACAATGGCAACCTGATCCGCACCCAGGCGCGCGAAGGTGGCGTTGCCAATGCCTTCGATATCCGCATCTTCACCGAGGCCTATCTGCGCCCGCTGTTTGCCCGGGCAATCGGCCCCTTCCGCTGGATAGCGCTGTCCGGCGAGGAAAGCGATATCGCCCGCATCGACGATCTGTTGCTGGAGATGTTTCCGGACAACAAGATCGTGACCAATTGGATAAGACTCGCCCGCGAAAACGTTCCCTTCGAAGGCCTGCCCGCCCGCATCGCCTGGCTTGGTCATGGCGAGCGGACGCAGCTGGCGGTGGCGGTCAATGCTCTCGTCGCCTCCGGTGAGCTGAAGGGACCGATTGCCTTTTCCCGTGATCATCTCGATGCCGGTGCCATGGCGCATCCGAACATCATGACCGAACGTATGAAAGATGGTTCCGATGCCATTGCCGACTGGCCTCTGCTTGATGCGATGCTGCTCTGCTCCTCGATGGCCGATCTCGTCGTCGTCCACTCTGGCGGCGGCGGCTATGCCGGTTACATGACCAGCTGTGGGGTTACGGTCGTCGCCGACGGCACGGAGGCGGGGGCCGAGCGGCTGAACCATGCGCTGACCAACGACACGTCACTCGGCGTGATCCGCTATGCGGATGCTGGCTATGAGGAATCGGTGGACGAGATCGGCAGGAAGGGAATCGGGTATATCGCACTCGATTAGCGGCGCCATCTTTGCTGACGTATATTACGTTTTCCTAAATAATAGTTTTGTGCTCTGCCCGCCATGTGCGATCCTGTCTTCCTCTGAAAGAGTGGAGGAACGGGGGGCTTGAGGCTGCGAGGGAGGCTGCGGTGAAAGCGACATTGGGAGGATGTATCGCGCTTGCTCTGGTTTTTTCGAGCGTGCCGCCGGGTTCGCCGGACGATGGCTTTTCTCCTGACAAAGTGATCTCCGAAGATGACGCACGGATTATCAGTGCCCGGCTCTACTCGGTCATTTTGATCAGAGCATGTAGAAACGGATGGCGATACCCTTTGAGCCATGTGAAAAGCGGCTTCAGGCGCCACTTCGCCGAATTCAAGCTGCAGCTTATCAGCGATGGTTACACCATCGTTCCAAATCGCGCGGTCCACGGTGGCCGCAATCAGCGGCGGGCATCAGCGGTCATTGCCAACGATCGCATCGCGCCCCGGTTTGGCTGCGCCCGGCAATATTGGCTGGGAGAACGGCGGTAGCGGGAAGGGCGGGATAGCCTGCCCTTCCCATGCGCGCGATATCAGGCGTTGATCAACGCCAGCTTTGCCCGCGCCGCCAAAATCTGCGAGCAGGCATTGGCCGCCTCTACGCCCTTGACGACAAAATGGTCGGTAAAGAAGCGAATATGCTGTTCGGATTCCTGGAAGTTGTGCGGCGTGAGCACTGTCGAGAGCACCGGCACGCCGGTGTCGAGCTGAACGCGCATCATGCCGTCGAGCACCGTTCCGGCAACGAAATCGTGACGGTAGATACCGCCGTCGACGACGAACGCCGAGCCGATGATGGCCGAGAAGCGGCCGGTCTTGGCCAGTGTCTGGGCGTGCAGCGGAATTTCAAGCGCGCCAGGGACGTCGAAGATTTCGACGTCGGAGGCACTGCCGCCGAGTTTTTGCCAGTGTGCGACGAAGGAGTTGACGCATTGATCGACGATATCGGCGTGCCAGCGCGCGCGGATGATGGCGATTTTCTGGGTCGGATGGGAAGCGATAGTCATGTCAGTCTGGCCTTTCAAGGTTGCCATTTTTCAATGATCCCCTTGGGCGAACACGCAGGCGCGGAGACCCCTTGTGACAAGGCGCCGCCTGATCTGCTTGCTCTCTTTCATCCGGACTTTAACCGTCGGCTCCGGAATTCAACCGGATCTGCTGACCTTCCTGTCTCTCTGCTAACATAGGGACATGAAGCGCTCGCGGGCTCCGGGAATTGCTCCCCGTTACCGCCGGTGGGGAGTTTCACCCCGCCCTGAGAACGTGCATGGTCAACTATAAGGATTGGCAGGCGGGCGTCAAATGCGGTGAGCGACGCGTACAATGAAAAAGGCGACAGATTTTTCCTGAAAATCCGTCGCCTGAAACATATTTTTTGCGCGTTGCGGTTATTCGCGAATGATCAGAAGGTCGCTTGCGGTGAACCGCAGTGTGGCGATTTCGCTGACAGCCGGCGGCATCAGCCCGGGCGCGTTGAACATGTCGAATGAGATGACAGCGTCGCCGACCTTCATGCGGGTACGGATGACCGAGCCGAGGAAGTTCGAAGAGACGACTGCGCCGGTCAGGGCTGTGTCGCCCTTGGCACCTTCGGCGATCGATCCCGCCTCCGGGCGCAGTGCCAGCGAGACCTTGTCGCCCGCCTTGGCACTCGAGCCGAGCGGTTCGCGCAAGGTGATTTGCTGATCGCCAATGATGATCCGGTTTGTTGCCGGATCGACGACCTTGGCTTCGATCAGATTGAGTGTCCCGACGAAAGAGGCAACGAAGCGTGTGGCCGGCTTGTTGTAGATGTCGAACGGCGTGCCGATCTGGTCAGCGCGGCCCGCGTTCATGACAACGATGCGGTCGGAGATCGAAAGGGCCTCTTCCTGGTCGTGGGTCACGAAAACCGTGGTGATGCCGAGCTGCTGCTGGATCTGGCGAATTTCCTCGCGCAGCGATACGCGGATCTTGGCATCGAGCGCCGATAGCGGCTCGTCGAGCAGCAGCACCTGGGGCTTTGGCGCAAGCGCACGGGCAAGCGCCACACGCTGCTGCTGGCCGCCGGACATCTGATATGGGTAGCGATCGGCGAGGTGGTCAAGATGGATGAGGCCGAGCATTTCCTTGACGCGGGCATCGACCGCCGATTTATCCATGCCGGCAATCTTCAGGCCGAAGGCGACATTGTCGTGCACGGTCATGTTCGGAAACAGCGCATAGGCCTGGAAGACCATGCCGATATTGCGCTGGTTCGGTTTCAGCTCATTCTGGTTGCGGCCGTTGATGAGAACCGTTCCGGCCGACGGCGTTTCGAAGCCGGCGATCATGCGCAGGATTGTCGTCTTGCCGCAGCCTGACGGTCCGAGAAAGGAGACGAATTCTCCCTTTTCGATGGTCATATCGAAATCCTTGACCACCTGGACGGGGCCAAAGCTCTTCTGAATGCCTGAGAGTTCGAGAAAGGACATGGACGATCAATACCTCAGGGCTTGGCGGGAGCCGATTTGCTGAAACGGGAGACGAGCTGCAGAAGAATCATGCATCCCCAGGTGATGGCGAACGCGATGACCGCGAGCGCCGGCGGCTCATAGGCGCGGTTGGCGCCGATCAGCTGCAGATAGGGACCGAAGGCCGGGCGGTTAAGCAGCGACGGCATGGTGAACTCGCCGATGACGATGGCAAAGGTGATGAAGGCGCCGGATAGAACGCCGCTCATCACATTGGGGAAGATACACTTGAACATGATGGTCGGCCAGGAGGCGCCGAGACTTTGGGCTGCTTCCGTCAACGTGCCGACATCGATGGTGCGCATTGCGGTATCCACCGAGCGGTACATGTAGGGCAGCGACAGCGTCATGAACGAGAACATCAGCAGCAGGTCCGTGCCCCGCGCCGAGCCCGTGAACGGGATGTAGGACGACGAGTTGTAGATCCGCAGATAACCGAAGACGATGACGATAGCCGGGATGACCAGCGGCATCAATGTGATGAACTCGACGACCGGCCGCATCTGCGGCAGGCGCAGGCGAACCCAGTAGGCGGTCGGTACGACCAGAAGCACCCCGAAGACGATCGTCAGGATCGCCATCACGATCGAGTAGCTGAAGGATTCACGGAACTGGACGTCCGAGAAGACCGAGCGATACGCATCGAAGGAATATTCGCCACGGCGCATGCGCAGCGAGAATTCGAATGTGGCGATCAGCGGGATGATGAAGTAGGAAGCACCGAAGAAAACCGCGATCCAGGCACTGATTTTTTGTGTCTTCATTTCTGCCACCGTTCAGCACGCATGCGCAGCCAGATATAGATGAGGTTGGAAATGCCGGTGATGACGATCATGCCGAGCGCCAGGGCGTAACCGAGATTGGGGTTGTGCAGAACGTCGCCGCGGATCTGGGCGTAGAGCTGAATCGGGACGATGTTGAAGGTGGAGCCGGTCAGCGAATAGGCCGTCGCGATGGCACCAAACGCATTGGCGAACAGAAGCAGCGTCGTGCCGAGAATGCTCGGGAACAGGATCGGCAGGGCAACCTTGGTCCAGTATTGCCTGTTGGTTGCGCCAAGGATTTCGGCAGCTTCGCGCCATTCCTTCTTCAGTCCGTCGAGTGCAGGCGTGATGATCAGCACCATCAGCGGAATCTGGAAATACATGTAGGTGATCGTCAGGCCAATGAAGCTCAACAGATTGAAACCGGTGGCATAGAGGTTGATGCCAAACCAATCGCGCAGGATCATGGTGACGAGACCGGTGCGGCCCAGCGTCGCCAGAAAGGCAAAGGCGAGCGGCACGCCGGCAAAATTGGAGGCGACGCCCGAAAAAGTCAGCAGCGACGAGCGGATCCAGGAGGGCAGGCCTCCGAGAACCACGGCCCAGGCGAGCCAGAAGCCGATCAGGGCGCCACCGATGGAGGAGGCCAGACTGATCTTGATGGAGATCCAGTAGGAGGCGACAATCTTGTCGGTAAACAGCCCGCCAATGTTCTCGAAGGTGAATTCGCCCGCCGGATTGAGGAAGGCGCCGGTGACGAGATAGAGCGTCGGGGCAACCAGGAACATCACTGCAAACAGCAGGAACGGCGTAATGCCGAGCCAGTCGATGGCCGTCTTCTTCAAATCAATGGCCCTGTTGGCGCTCATCCGGAAACCGTCTTGTAAAGATTGAAAAATAGCCTTCCCGCGCGGTCGCGGGAAGGCCTTGTTGCGACAGTCTTACTGTACGTTGGCGCCAACGACTGTATCCCAGCCCTTGGTGATGACTTCCTTGTAGGCTTCCTGCTGTTCGAGCGTCGGGAATACGGCCTTTTCATAGGCAGCGGCCGGCGGCAGCTTGTCGAGCAGGTCCTGCGGGATCTTGTTGTTCTTGGCAAGATCATTGAAGCGGATCGGATGGCAATAGCCCTTCAGCCAGCCGAGCTGACCTTCGTCGGAATACAGGTATTCCATCCACAGCTTTGCAGCATTCGGATGCGGAGCGTAGGCCGAAATTGCCTGGACGTAGACGCCGGCAACAACGCCCGTAGCCGGGATGACGACGTCGACCGGCGGGTTGCCGGCGAGCGTGTCACGGTCGGACAGCGCATTGTAGTCCCAACGCAGGATGATCGGGGTGGTGCCCTGTGCGAGCGGAGCCGACTTACCGATGACCGGAACGAAATTGCCCTTGGCATTCAGTTCCTTGAAGAAGGCAAGACCTGCTTCGCCGGACTTGGCAACATCACCGCCGGCGCCCGAAAGGCCAGCTGCGAAAACGCCCGAGATTGCCTGGTTGGCGGTGCGCGGGTCACCGGCCAGAGCCACCATGTTGGCATATTCCGGCTTCAGCAGGTCGGCCCAATCCTTCGGGCTTTCCTTGACGAGGTCCTTGTTCACTTCGAAGGCCATGACGCCGTAATAGTCGCCATACCAGTAACCTTCAGGATCCTTGGCTGTGTCCGGGATCGAATCCCAGGTTGCTACCTTGTAAGGCTGGATCAGGCCTTCGGCCTTGGCGGACGGGCCGAACGAGAGACCGACGTCGATCACGTCAGGAGCCTGGTCGCCCTTGTTGTTCTTGTTGGCCTTGATGGCTTCGATTTCGTCACCCGAGCCGGCGTCCGGGTTGAGTTCGTTGACCTTCAGGCCGTACTTGGCCTTGAAGCCTTCGATGACGCCGCCGTAGCCGCACCAGTCGTGGGGCAGGGCGATGGTCGTCAGGGTGCCTTCTGCCTTGGCAGCGGCAATCAGTTCGGCGCTCGGTTCAGCGGCGGCGATGGCGGTCGATGCCATGACCATGGCGGTCGAAAGCGAAAGCAGGCGGCGCATGTGTGAAATCACTGGTCTTCTCCTTTGGGTTATTTCAGTCAACTTCGAGGAAGCTGATACTGGGGTCCGATGAAGCTTATGTGACAGGTGTTGTCTCCTTTGCGGCCAGACGTTCGCAGGCGGAACACCTTCATTTCATTTTCAAAATTTACTTCCGCCTGGGTGCCGGCGTCACGTGTTTGTCTTGAATTGCGGATCGCGGCATCCCCGCACCGGTCAACCCGGCGCCACGCTCCGTAGGCACTTTCCCTCCTAAAGCGGCTTCCGAAAAAGCCTCGTTGAATCGAACAGCCCTTCGAGCGTTTTCATCCGGTCATGTGTCTCGTCCCAGATGGAACTCTGCACGGCTTCGATCAGCGCTTCGACGGCAAACAGGGTTACGACCGAGCTGTCCCAGGCCGAAGGCGCTTCGATCTGGATGCGAAAGACGCACCGCGCCGATTTGGCGATAGGCGAACTCCACTGGTCGGTGAACAGGATGATTTCCACGCCGCGTTCGCGGGCGATGCGCGACAGCGTTTCCATCTCCTGCTCGTAGCGGCGGATGTCGAACATGATCAGGACATCGCCCTTTTTCATATCGAGCACGTAATGCGGCCAGGAGCTGGAATTGGAGGCGATCTGGGTGACGCCGGAGCGGATGACCTGAAGATGCGTGAAGAAATAGTCGGCAAGAGCGCGGGTGATGCGGCCGCCGACGAGATAGATATTGCGCTTGCGCTCGGCAATCATCGCGGCGGCGCCGTCGAAATCGGCGGTTTCCAGCTGCGCCAGCGTCTCGCGCAGATTGTTCATCGTCGCATCGGCGAAACGGTTGAGAATATGCGTGCCCGGCGCATTGGCGGCCCAGCGGTCATGTTTGCTGATCGGATTTGAGATGGTTGCTTCGAGTTCCTGATGGAGGCGCGACTGGAAATCGGGAAATCCGCGGAAGCCGATCTTCTGCACCATGCGGGCGACCGTCGGCGTCGACACGCCGGCATTCTCGGCAACAGTCGTGATGCTGCCGAGTCCGGAGACCGGATAGTTGTCGAGAAGCGTCGCTGCCAACTGTTTTTCCGCGCGGGTGAGCACGGCAAAATGGGCGTTGATCACATCCGACACCGTCATAGTGCCTGCGGTATTGGTCAAAATTCATCCCCTGGGCCGGTCTCTGCCAGCTTTGTGACAGAGTAAACATCGCTGTCACAATTCGAGTCAATTGATTTTTTGAAGAGATCGTTTCAGATTCCGATTGACACGAAAGAAAACGTGAAGAATTCTTTTCAGTATCGGTAGTCGCCGGTGAATTGAGGAAAATCACCGGCCGTCCGCCATTTGCTTCCACGTCTGGTTTCAGGGGCTTTGAGCCTATCCGGGATATGCGTGGTGCCGATCAGGCAACCGGAAGGGGACCGGAGTTGACGGGACTTTTGACAGAGGCGGATGGATCGCCCGTAGCAGTGGAAAACCCGGAAGCGCTGAGCCCGGTCCTCCTGGTCTGTGAACACGCCTCCCGCCGCCTTCCGGAAAAGATGGGTTCGCTTGGGCTTTCCGAGGATGCTCTCAAAAGCCATATCGCCTGGGATCCCGGCGCACTTGCTGTCGCACAGCTTTTGGTCAAAAGCCTCGACGCTGCATTGATCTACCAGCGTTTTTCCCGCCTGGTCTATGATTGCAACCGTCCGCCGGAAGCGGAAGCGGCGATGCCGCCAGTCAGCGAAATCTTTGAAATACCCGGTAATGCAGCAATTTCACCAGCCGAGCGGCAGGCGCGAACGGACGCACTTTACGTGCCTTTCACCCGCACTCTCTCGGATTTTATCACCGCGCGAAAAGCTCAGGGCCGCGTGCCGGTTCTGGTGACGGTGCACACGTTCACGCCAGTCTATCACGGCAAGCGGCGCGATGTCGAAATCGGCATCTTGCATGATGAGGATAGCCGGCTGGCGGATGCCATGCTGGCTGCTGCCGGAAAAACAACCCGTTATGCGGTACGCCGTAACGAGCCCTATGGACCGGCAGACGGTGTCACGCATACTCTGATCCAGCACGGCCTGAAGAACGGCCTGCTCAACGTAATGGTCGAGATCCGCAACGATCTCGTTTCAAATGAAATCGGCCAAAAGGTCATGGCCGATTATCTGACGGGTATCCTGGACGAAAGCCTGGCTGCACTGTCGCAATAAAAAGACCTGGGGAGCGGCATGTCCGCGGAGACTGGTCCATGGACTTCCATGGGCGGACTGGCATTTCGGCATCCGGCAATACCGCTGGAAGCTGGCTGATACAGGGGAAAAACATGTCAGACTATTCAGATACCGATAAACATGAGGACATGAAGGTCCTCCATTCGATGGGCTATGCGCAAGAACTCGAACGGCGCATGAGCTCTTTCTCGAACTTCGCCGTTTCTTTCTCGATCATCTGCATTCTTTCCGGCGGCATCAACTCGCTTGCCCAGGCAACCTCGGGTGCGGGCGGTGCTGCGATCGGCATCGGCTGGCCGCTGGGTTGCTTCGTTTCTCTCGTCTTCGCCGTCGCCATGGCGCAGATCAGCTCCGCCTATCCGACGGCCGGCGGCCTTTATCACTGGGGCTCCATCCTCGGCAACCGTTTCACCGGCTGGGTTACCGCCTGGTTCAACCTGCTCGGCCTCGTCACGGTTCTCGGCGCTATCAATGTCGGCACCTATTACTTTTTCATGGGTTCGTTCGGCACGCCGTATTTCGGCCTGGAAGACACCACGACAGTCCGTATCCTCTTCCTGGTAGTGATCACCGGCGCTCAGGCAATCGTCAACCACATGGGCATCGGCTTGACGGCCAAGCTCACGGACTTCTCCGGCTACCTGATCTTTGCAACGGCGATCGCGCTTTCGGTCGTATGCCTTGCCGCAGCGGACACCTATGAGTTCGGCCGCCTGTTCACGTTCTCCAACTATTCGGGCGAAGCCGGCGGCAATGTCTGGCCGGCAACTTCGGGCACCTGGGTCTTCCTGCTCGGCTTGCTTCTGCCGATCTATACGATCACCGGCTATGACGCTTCCGCCCATACGTCGGAAGAAACCGTCAAGGCGGCAACGTCTGTTCCGCGCGGCATGGTTTCCTCGGTTCTGTGGTCGGCACTGTTCGGCTATATCATGCTGTGCAGCTTCGTTTTGCTGCTCCCCAGCATGGACGAGGCCGCCAAGCAGGGCTGGAACGTGTTCTTCTGGGCGATGACCGAGCAGGTCAATCCGGTCATCAAGGACATTCTCTATCTCGCCATCCTGGTCAGCCAATGGCTGTGCGGTCTGGCAACGGTGACATCGGTTTCCCGCATGATCTTCGCGTTCTCGCGTGATGGCGGCCTGCCGGCATCGAAGGCTCTGGCAAAGGTTAGCCCGACCTACCGTACACCGGTAGCTGCGATCTGGACTGGATCGATCCTTGCCGTACTGTTCGTCTGGGGCTCGTCGCTCGTAACGATCGGCGAGACGCCGGTTTACACGATCGTCGTATCCTGCACGGTCATCTTCCTGTTCTTCTCCTTCGCGATCCCGATCACGCTGGGTCTGTTTGCCTGGGGTACGTCGAAGTGGGACAAGATGGGCCCGTGGAACCTCGGTGAAGGCGTTTTCAAGCTGTTTGCCGTTCTGACGATCCTGGCGATGATCCTGATCTTTGTGCTCGGCGTCCAGCCTCCGAATGATCCGGCTCTCTATGTGACCGTCGGCTTCCTGGTCCTGACCGGCATCGTCTGGTTCGGCTTTGAAAGCCGCCGTTTCAAAGGCCCGCCGATCGGCGACGAAGTTGCGCACCGCGCAGCTGAAATCGCGGCTGCCGAAAAGGCCGTTGGGCAGAAGTGATCCGCTAAAGACAGAGTGGAAGCCGCGTTCCGCGGCTTCCACGAGACGTCCACGAGACGCAGCCACGCAAGGCCGCGTTACGATCAAGCACGGGATTTTTTGCAATGAGCGCGAGCTATTCGTTTGAAGACTTGAAGAAGGATGTTGCCGAAGGCCGCATCGATACGGTTCTGGCCTGCCAGGTCGATATGCAGGGACGCCTGATGGGCAAGCGCTTTCACGCGCAGTTTTTCGTCGATAGCGCCTGGGAAGAGACCCACAGCTGCAACTACCTGTTGGCGACCGACCTCGAGATGGAAACGGTCAACGGATACAAGTCGACGAGCTGGGAGAGCGGCTACGGCGATTATACGATGAAACCCGACCTCTCGACGCTTCGCCGCATTCCATGGCTCGAAGGCACGGCGCTGGTTCTCTGCGACATGCTCGACCATCATACCCACAAGGAAGTGCCGCATTCGCCGCGCGCCATCCTCAAGCGCCAGATCGCCCGCCTTGAAGCCATGGGCCTCAAGGCTTTCATGGCGACCGAACTTGAATTCTTCCTGTTCGACCAGACCTATGACGCAGCACGCGAAAGCGGCTACCGCAACCTGAAGCTCGCCAGTGGCTACAACGAAGACTACCACATCTTCCAGACCACCAAGGAAGAGGACGTCATGCGGGCGATCCGCAACGGCCTGCAGGGCGCCGGCATTCCCGTTGAAAATTCCAAGGGCGAGGCATCGGCCGGCCAGGAGGAAATCAACGTGCGCTACGCCGATGCACTGACCATGGCGGACCGGCATGTGATCATCAAGAACGGTTGCAAGGAAATCGCCTGGAGCAAGGGCAAGGCGATCACCTTCCTTGCCAAGTGGAATTACAATGCCGCCGGCTCATCCTCGCATATCCACCAGTCGCTCTGGAGCGCCGACGGCAAGACACCGCACTTTTTCGACAAGGAGGCCAAATACGGCATGTCGGAAACGATGCGCCACTACGTCGCCGGCCTTCTGACCCATGCCAGCGAAATCACCTATTTCCTCGCACCCTACATCAATTCCTACAAGCGCTTCATGGCGGGCACGTTTGCGCCGACCAAGGCCGTCTGGTCGAAGGACAACCGCACAGCCGGTTATCGTCTTTGCGGCGAAGGCACCAAGGCAATCCGTATCGAATGCCGCGTCGGCGGCTCCGATATCAACCCTTACCTCGCCATGGCGGCACTGATTGCGGCCGGTATCGCCGGGATCGAGGGCAAGATGGAACTTGAGGCACCGTTCGTCGGTGACGCCTATGGCGGCAAGAATATCCGCGAAATTCCGGGTACGTTGCGGGATGCGACGCGCGCGATGAATTCGTCGAAGATGTTGCTTGATGCCTTTGGCGAGGATGTTATCGAACATTACACGCGCGCTGCCGAATGGGAGCAGGAAGAATATGACCGCCGCGTCACGGATTGGGAGGTGGCACGCGGTTTCGAGCGGGCGTAAGGCCTTATTTCGGGTGTAGTCGCACTCTATCTGCCACGGGCAGGCCAGCGGCCGGTCCGTGGCATCCAATATTTTCAAAGCCTAAAACAGGAAGATGATCATGACCATGATCCAATGCATTTCCCCGGTGAACGGGGAGGTTTACGCGGAGCGGCCGGCGGTTGACGCCGTTGCCGCATCCGCCGCCGTTGCGCGGGCGCGGATCGCGCAGAAAAGCTGGTCCAAGCGGCCGGTCGAGGACCGCGTCAAGCTGGTGCTGGCCGGTGTTGCACGCCTCAACGAGATGGTCGACGAGGTCGTGCCTGAGCTTGCCTGGCAGATGGGGCGTCCGATCCGCTACGGCGGCGAGTTCCGCGGCTTCAACGAGCGTTCCAACTATGTGGCAACGATCGCCGCCGATGCCCTGGCGCCAATCATTGTCGAGGACAGCGCCAATTTCGAGCGCCGGATCGAACGGGTCGCCCATGGCGTGGTGTTCGTTATCGCACCGTGGAATTATCCCTATATGACCGCGATCAACACGGTTGCTCCGGCGCTGATGGCGGGTAATACCGTGATCATCAAGCATGCCAGCCAGACTATCCTGGTCGGTGAGCGCATGGTGCGCGCCTTTGTCGAGGCCGGTGTTCCGGAAGATGTGTTCCAGAACATCTTCCTCGATCACGCAACGACGTCGCAGCTGATCGCGGCCAAGAGCTTTGATTTCGTTAACTTCACCGGTTCGGTTGAAGGTGGGCGGTCGATCGAGCGGGCGGCCGCTGGCACTTTCACCGGGCTTGGCCTCGAACTCGGCGGCAAGGACCCGGGTTACGTCATGGAAGACGCGGATCTCGATGCGGCCGTCGATACGCTGATGGACGGCGCGATGTTCAACTCCGGACAGTGCTGCTGCGGTATCGAGCGCATCTATGTCAACGAGAACCTCTATGACGATTTCGTCGAGAAGGCTGTCGCCTTTGCCTCGGCCTACAAGCTTGGCAATCCGCTGGAGCAGGAAACCTCTCTCGGGCCGATGGCGCACAAGCGCTTCGCTGCCGAAGTACGCTCGCAGACCGCCGAAGCCATCGCCAAAGGCGCCAAGGCTCTGGTCGATCCGAAGCTGTTTCCGCAGGATGATGGCGGCGCTTATCTTGCCCCGCAGGTTCTGGTCGATGTCGACCACTCGATGAAGGTGATGACCGAAGAGAGCTTTGGCCCCGTCGTCGGCATCATGAAGGTGAAGAACGACGCTGAAGCGCTGGCCTTCATGAACGATTGCAAATACGGCCTGACTACGTCGCTCTGGACCAAGGACCCGGAACGTGCTGCCCGGATCGGTAACGATCTTGAGACTGGTACCGTGTTCATGAACCGCGCCGACTACCTCGATCCGGCGCTATGCTGGACCGGCGTCAAGGAAACTGGCCGCGGCGGTTCGCTCTCGGTTATCGGTTTCCAGAACCTGACCCGCCCGAAATCCTACCATTTGAAGAAAGCCTGAACGATGACCATTACAGCCAACTGGAGCTACCCGACATCCATCAAGTTTGGGGCAGGGCGGATCAAGGAGCTTGCCGACCATTGCAAGGCGCTCGGCATCAAGAAGCCGCTTCTGGTCACCGACCGTGGCCTTGCACCGATGCCGATCACCCAGAACGCGCTCGATATCCTTGAGGCTGCCGGTCTTGGCCGCGCGCTGTTTGCCGATGTCGACAGCAATCCGACCGACGTCAATCTCGATGCCGGCGTAAAAGCCTTCAAGGCTGGCGGCCATGACGGTGTCATCGCTTTCGGTGGCGGTTCTGGCCTTGACCTTGGCAAGTGCGTCGCCTTCATGGCTGGGCAGAGCCGTCCGGTCTGGGACTTCGAGGATGTCGGCGACTGGTGGACCCGCGCCAGCGTCGAGGGCATTGCGCCGATCATCGCCGTGCCGACGACGGCCGGTACCGGTTCGGAAGTCGGCCGCGCCTCGGTCATCACCAATTCAGAAACCCACACGAAGAAGGTAATCTTCCATCCGAAGTTCCTGCCAGCGGTGACGATCTGCGACCCGGAACTGACAGTCGGCATGCCGACGGTGATCACCGCCGGTACTGGCATGGACGCATTCGCGCATTGCCTGGAAGCCTATTCCTCGCCGTTCTACCATCCGATGTCGGCCGGTATCGCGCTGGAAGGTCTGCGCCTCGTCAAGGAATATCTACCGCGCGCCTATAAGGATGGCACGGATATCGAAGCCCGCGCCAACATGATGTCGGCGGCTGCCATGGGCGCCGTCGCCTTCCAGAAGGGGCTCGGCGCCATCCATTCGCTGTCGCATCCGGTCGGCGCCATCTACAACACCCACCACGGCATGACCAATGCCGTCGTCATGCCGCCGGTGCTGCGCTTCAACCGTCCGGCGATCGAAGGCAAGATCGGCTTGGCGGCCGCCTATCTCGGCATTTCCGGCGGGTTCGACGGGTTCTATGATTATGTGCTGAAGCTGCGCGAAGACCTCGGCGTGCCGGACAAGCTGTCGGCGTTGGGCGTCGGCACAGACCGTATCGACGAAATGGCAGCGATGGCGATCGTCGACCCGACGGCCGGTGGCAATCCGGTCGAGTTGACACTCGATGCTGCCAAGAAGCTTTTCCGCGACTGCATTTAACGTCGATAGCATTGTTCCTGAGGAGCCCGGAAAACCTTTGTTTTCCGGGCTTTTTTCATGTCCGGGAGGCTTGATCTTGGCCGGGTAGTTAATTCGAGGGAGGGCGCATTCAGTCTTTGTTAACCACGATCTGAAAGGTTTGGTTAATCGAAGCGCGATGCGATTTGCGCTCCCCGAGAGCCATGCAGCGGCTCTGACTTTTCAGACAGGAACGGACATGCCAGTCATTACATTCGCAAACACCAAGGGCGGCGCGGGCAAGACGACTGCCGCGCTGATCCTGGCAACCGAACTGGCGCGCAGCGGCGCGCGCGTCACCATTCTTGATGCTGACCCGCAACACTGGATTTCCCATTGGCACGATATTTCGGGCAAGGTCCCGAATATCGAGGTGATTTCCTATGTGACGATGGCGTCGATCCAGACGCATATCAACGACAACCGGGCAACGACCGATTATTTCATCATCGACCTTGCCGGCGCGCGCAACACATTGATGGCAACCGCCATTGGTCTGTCGGATCATGTGATGATCCCGATCCAGGGCTGTGCCATGGACGCCAAGGGCGGCGCCCAGGTGTTGGAATTGCTCGGCCATCTCGAAGAAAAGGCCGGAATCCGTATCGATCATTCCGTCGTTTTGACGCGCGTCAACTCACTGGTGACGACGCGCGCATTGCAGGTGGTTAAGCAGCTGCTGTCCGAGAGGGCAGTGCGGGTGCTCGATACGCCGATCATCGAGCGCGCGGCCTTCCGTGATGTTTTTGACTGTGGTGGCACCTTGCAGACGATGGACCCCTTGCGGGTCAGCAATCTCGATAAGGCCTGTCAGAACGCCCGTGCCTTTGGTGACGAAGTGCGGCAGCTTGTTCCGCTCCGGTTGACCCGAAACATGCGCCGCGCCGCTTAATATCTGCGGGCTTTCCAATATTTCAAACGCCGCGTGGCTCGACGCGGCGTTTTGCGTTTCACGAACCCTAAAATCGGCGGTCGATAAAGTGCTTGGCCTGCGCGCCCGCATGATAGAAGGCAGACTTGACGCTACGCAAAGGATCGGGGGTGACTGGCGTTTCGGCGAGTGGCAACGCGTTGGGCTCCCCCATGACATGGTTTGCCAGCGCGCGGCCAAAGACGGTGCCAGGTGCGATGCCACGGCCGTTATAGCCGCTCACGGAAAAGACGTTCGGGGCCATCACGTGCATTTGCGGCAGGTTGTTCGTCGTCATGCCGATACGGCCGTCCCACCAGTATTCGAAGCGGAAATCGCCGAGCGCCGGAAACAGGGTACGCAGCGAGCGTTTTGCAAACGCGCGATGAGTACCTTCAGCGATCGCATCCAGGCGGCCAACGCTGCCGAAGATCAGACGATTCTGTTGGTCCATACGGAAGGACGTCATTACCAGCCCGGTATCCCAGCAACCTTGCCGCTCCGGCAGAATGGTGCGGGCGATGTGGTCGGACAGCGGATTGGTGGCAAACTGGAAGTAGGGCAGGATCGTCAGTTCTTGCGTGTACGTCGTCCACGGCGTCTGGGCGAGCATGTCGCCATAGGCGTTTGTGGCGACGATGATGGACTTGGCGGTGATGGTGCCGCCACCCGCCGTCAGCTTCCACAGGTCGCCCGTGCGCGCGGCGGCGCGCAGCGGTGTTTCGGTATAGATCTGTGCGCCGGCTGTAAGGGCCGCACGGGCAAGGCCTCGGGCATAGGCCAGCGGCTGGATCGTGCCGGCCCGCCGGTCAAGCAGAGCACCGGCAAAACCGGCTGCGCCGGTCAGCGATGTGGCACGATCGGCATTGACCACTTCGACGGGTGCACCAAACGTCTTCCACTGCCGCTCGCGGTCCTGAATATCCTTCATACCCTCGCCGCCGACTGCCAGGTGCAATGTACCGTTGCGGACGGCTTCACAGGCGATGCCATGTTTTTCGACAAGATGGTAGACCAGCGACGGGCCATCGCCGAGTTCCGTCAAAAGCCGCGTACCGACCTTGGCCCCGAGTGTGGCGATCAGATCCTCCGGCTTCGTCCACATACCAGCATTGACCAATCCGACATTGCGGCCGGAGCCACCGAAGCCGATCATCCTTGCCTCTACAATGGCAACGCTGACACCCTTTTCAGCAAGATGCAATGCCGCCGAAAGGCCGGTAAAGCCGCCACCGATCACGGCGACATCGACCGTGATATCGGTCGCAAGCGGCCCTGTTTGCGGGGCCGCCGGTGCCGTGGCATGCCAGAGGTTGGGAAGAGTGCGTTCGGCGGCCATTACGGCAATCCTTGTCTGTCGGAATTGGTGTTTCAGTTTTCCGACAGATAATGCATTGCCGCAACGTCTTTTAATGACAATATCTGATGAGGTCATGAGGTATCGGGATATCGGCCTTTGCGCACCCGCGGGAGATCACGTGAGTGAGGTCGTGGCGCCACCAAGCTAAGCGCCACGACCTCCGATCTCCGCCTCCGCGAACCTATGCCCAATCATATCGCGTTCCGTACCGGCAAGCCGGCGCAGTGACGGGGTCTATGTCCAAGCTGCAGCTGACGGCAACCCTGACATATTCATCTTCGCTGATGTTGTTTGTTCGTCACCCCCCAAATAGGGGAGGATTTTGAGTTTTATCGCTCTTAGTCAATGAATTCCACCGTCGTGCCGACGCTGACCATCTTGGCGAGCTCTGTTGCATCCCAGTTGGTCAGGCGGACGCAGCCATGACTCTGGGTCTTGCCGATCTTGGACGGCTCCGGAGTGCCGTGAATACCATAGGTCGGTTTTGACAGCGCGATCCAGACGGTCCCGACCGGGCCGTTCGGCCCCGGCTGCAGGGTCAGGACCTTGTCGTTTTGGCCCTGCTTGAAGTTGATCTTCGGATTGTAGGTGTAGCCGGGATTGAGCGCGATGCGGTCGACCTGCACCGTGCCGGAAGGTGACGGTGTGTCGGACGAGCCGATGGTTGCCGGATACGCGGCGATCAATGTTCCGGCTTCATCATAGGCAAACACCTGCTTGCGGTATTTGTCGGCGACAACGCGGGTGACCTTGGCCTTCTTGGTCTCGCCCGGATTGATGACCTTGATGATGGTGCCGGGGATGGTGAAATCGATACCGGGGTTCAATTCGCGCAGATAGGCCTCGTCCATGTGGAATTTCTCGCCCAGCATTTCCGATGTCGACGTAAAGGAAAGGTGCGGCAAGACAGCCTTGTGGGCATAGTCTTCCGGAATGGAGGCGACGTAGGGGCCGGCCGCATCGGCCGCGGTGATCGTGTAGGTGGTGATCGGCAGGCCGCCGGTGAAACGTAGTCGCTCAAGGATGTCGTCGGTATTGTTTGGATCGAGCGTTTCTCCGGTTGCCTGCTGCCAGGCTTCGATCGCCTTTGTCACATTGGAACCGGTCTTGCCGTCGATCACGCCCGGAGAAAAACCTTCCCTATCGAGGAAAACCTGGAGTGCAGTGATTTCGGCGCTGGATTTCTTGGTGATGCGGGCGGCAGATGGCAGGGACTGGCGCTCTGGCCCGTTATCCTCGGGCGGCAGGGCAGCCATGTCGTTCTCGTCCTGCATCGGCAGGCTTGCCGGCAGCTCTTGCCGATCGACATTTCCCGGCGAGACATCGCGGTAGTCCGGAATGGAACCGGTAATTTCACCTTGCCGCGAATAGCCCTGGTCGGTGAAGGCGGGATCGGAATAACCGTAGTCCGGATTGACATAGACGTCGCGGTTGCGTTCGCGGCGGCGCATGTCATTGCCCTGCCGTCCCGTTCCCATCACGGTGGCGACCACATTGCCCCAGCTATCGACCAGAACCGTGCGGCCGCGGCGGTCGCGCATCATCCGCACGTCACCGGATTCAGGAATGTAATCGAGAATATCACCTTGCGGCGTCACCAGCACCGAATTGGGCGGCAGGCGGCCATAACTGTCTTGCGCTTCGGCGGCAGTGGCAAAAGCGAGCACGCTGACGGCGGAAAAAAGGGCAAGGCGGGTTCTGGAAACGAACGTCACGGTGAAACCTGTTATCTGGCAGTTGATCTCGGGGCGTACAAATCAATTGGGACGGTAATATGAATAAACTGAATTCATTATGAACAGTTCCCTAAAATCCTTCGAATTCGGTGGGTTGACCATTTTGAGCAGGTGATAGGCCCGTTTCCTTGCGATAGCTTTCAATTATTCCCGATTCAACCGGGTGGAGCACACGGGAGAACCAACAATGCCGATCCGAATCTCCGGTGGCGACCCGGAAAATGATTTCCAGATTCTTCTCGACCGTCAGTCTGCGCTGGATATCGGTGCGTTCGTTGTCGATGGGATCGACCTTTCTCCCGGCACGGCAATTCCATCCGGCGGCGACCGGCGCATCGATCATGCGCTGCAGGGGTTTTTCTTCACCTGCGGCCCGGACCATATCCGCCACCCCGAGCCCGTCGAGGGACAGGATGACGGGCAAAGATTTCCTCTGCACGGCTCGCTGTGCGGCACGCCGGTGGGCGAGACCCGGATGTCGCTACCGGATGAACCGCCAGGCTGCACCGCGCAAACCGATGTCGTGCTTGCGACGGGTGGAAAGGCCCGTGTTTCCCGCCAGTGGGCCATCAGTGCCGACAAGCGGGAGGTCACGCTTTCCGATCGGGTGACGAACACGGGCGAGAGCCCGTTTGCGCCGATGCTGATGTATCACATGAATATCGGCGGCTGGATTGCGGGCGAGGAAACACGGATCCGTGGGACGATGTTCGGCGGCGAAGAGCGTGGCTGGCGAATCGGCGAGGGGGAGAGTGCGCATTTCTGCGTGCCTGCCGCTCCGGCCGCCGAGGACGGCTGGGCGCAGGTGACGCTTGGGCCGCTGCCGGCTTTGGGCGGCCATTGCCTGATCGTCCGGTTTTCCACGGCGACCCTGCCTTTCCTGCAGATGTGGCGGTGTCAACGCGGTACGGCCGACGTGATCAGCATTGAGCCGGTTTCCCACCGGCTTGCTAAGCGCACCGAGCTTGCCGCGGCGGGCGAAATGCCGATGCTGGCGCCCGGCGGGACGGTCGAGTATGCGCTGGCGTTCCAGATCCGGTGATCCGCCTTTCCAATTGACGCGTGACACCGCCGGTCTTACATCAATCCGGGCATTATTTTGAGGAAGGCACAGCCATGGACATTCGCCAGATCAACGATGAATATTCGGTCACCGGACAGATTTCGGTTGAGGACCTCGATGCGATCAAGGCGCTTGGTTTCAAGTCGATCGTCTGCCACCGCCCGGATTTCGAACAGCCCGACCAGCCGCAGTTCGCAACCATCGCTGCTCGGGCCAAGGAACTCGGTCTCGGCATCACCCATATCCCGGTCGGTCCGATGGGCGTGACTGCCGATGCCGTGCGTGAAATGGTCGATGCGCTGGATACGTTCGAGCGCCCGATGCTCGGCTATTGCCGCTCCGGCGCCCGCTCGACGAATGTCTACCAGCAGACCCAGCACATTCGCGGCTGATAGTTCTTGATGGCGCGCATCCTTGCGATTGTGCACCGTACCAAGCAACGGGTCTCAAGCTAGCCGCCGGCCGGTGTCATCGAAAAAGTGCAGGTTTTCCCACGCTGCATGAACTGTGGCGAGATCATCGAGACCGATCTTCGACCGCCCGGGAACCCGAAAGACGACTGGCTGGCGATCCGGCAGCGTGCCGTGAACATAGCTCTCTGCGCCGACCAGTTCCACAGCTGCCACTTTCACATCGATCGTCAGGCCGCTGTCTGCGCTATTTGACGCCGACAGATGCAGATCCTCCGGCCGTACCCCGAGTGTCGCTGTGCCCGCCGGTAGGGAAGGGCCGTTGCCGATACGCCAATCGCTCGACGATTTTTTGGACAGGAGATTCATCGAGGGGGAGCCGATAAACGTCGCTACAAACGTCGTTTGTGGTTTTTCGTAAAGTTCGATCGGGGTGCCGACCTGTTCGATCCGGCCGGCATTCAGGACGACGAGCCTGTCGGCCAGTGTCATGGCCTCCATCTGATCATGCGTCACGTAAACGCTGGTGGTGGCGAGCGCCCGTTGCAGGCGCTTGATCTCGACACGCATCTGGACGCGCAGCTTGGCATCCAGATTGGACAGCGGTTCGTCGAACAGGAACGCCGCCGGTTCACGAACGATGGCACGGCCCATGGCGACGCGCTGCCGCTGGCCGCCGGACAATTGCCGCGGTTTGCGATCGAGAAAGGGCTCGATCTCCAACGCTTTTGCTGCGTCGGCAATGCGCCGGTCGATCTCGTCTTTCGGCGTGTTGCGGTTCTTGAGGCCATAGGCAAGATTTTGGCGAACCGTCATGTGCGGATAAAGCGCATAATTCTGGAACACCATGGCGATGTCGCGCTCGGATGGTTCGAGCTCGTTGACGACGCGGCCGCCGATCGAGATCGTGCCGCCGGTAATGCTTTCAAGGCCGGCGATCATGCGCAGGAGTGTCGATTTCCCGCAGCCGGACGGACCGACGAGTACCACCAATTCGCCATCGGCGATATCAAGGGACACGCCTTGGATGGCCTCGACCGGGCCGTATTTTTTGCGAACGTCGTTCAGGATGATATTGGCCATTACTTCTCCGTATCCACGAGACCTTTGACGAACCATCGCTGCATCAGCACCACGACCAGAATGGGTGGGATGATGGCGAGGATCGCAGTCACCATGACGTAATTCCAGGGGGTCGATGCGTCGGTGAAATCGACCATGCGCCGCAGGCCGATGATGATCGTGTTCATCTTGGCATCGTTGGTAACCAGCAACGGCCAGAGATACTGCGTCCAGCCGTAGATGAAGAGAATGACGAACAGCGCGGCGATATTGGTGCGCGACAGCGGCAGCAGAATATCGCGCATGAAGCGGAATGGCCCGGCATTGTCGATGCGGGCCGCCTCGACCAGCTCGCCGGGGATTGTCAGGAAGAACTGACGAAACAGGAACGTCGCGGTGGCGGACGCCATCAGTGGGAGCGTCAACCCCGCATATGTATCGATCATGCCGAGATCGACGATAACCTTGTAGGTCGGCAGGATGCGCACCTCCACAGGCAACATCAGCGTGACGAAGATCATCCAGAAAAACGCCATGCGGAAGGGAAAGCGGAAGAAGACGATGGCAAACGCCGAGAGAAAGGAAATCACGATCTTGCCGACGGCGATCGCGATCGCCACGACGAAAGAGTTGAAGAGCAACCGTTCCAGGCTGACCCCGACAACACGCTCGACGCCGCCGGCCATGGCTTCGGTGTAATTTTCCACCATATGGCCGCCGGGAAGCAGAGACATCGGCGGACGGATGATCGCCTCGGAAGTCGCCGTCGAGGCGATGAACGTGTAGTAGATCGGGAAGGCAACGATGATGATCCCGAGGATGAGGACGAGGTGGCCGATCAGGTTGGCTATGGGACGTTTTTCGATCATCTCTTGCCCTCAACCATAGTGCACCCGTTTTTCGACGAAGCGGAACTGGAAGGCGGTGAGCCCGATGACAATCACCATCAGAATGACGGATTGCGCCGCCGAGGATCCGAGGTTCAGATTGACGAAGCCGTCGTTGTAAACCTTGTAGACCAGGGTTTCTGTCGCCTTGGCCGGACCGCCTCCGGTGACGGCGTGGATGATGCCGAACGTATCGAAGAAGGCATAGACCGTGTTGACCACCAGGAGGAAGAACGTGGTCGGGGCAAGCAGCGGGAAGACGATGGTCCAGAAACGCCTGCTGCCGCGGGCGCCGTCGATCGAGGCAGCCTCGATCAGTGATTTGGGGATGGCCTGTAGGCCTGCCACAAAGAACAGGAAATTGTAGCTGATCTGTTTCCAGGCGGCGGCGACCACGACCAGTGCCATCGCTTGATTGCCGTTCAAAAGCGGATCCCAGGCAAAGCCGTTGCGGCGTAGAAGATAGGCGAGCGTGCCCATTGCCGGATTGAACATGAACAGCCAGAGCATGCCGGCGACCGCGGGTGCGACCGCGTAGGGCCAGATCAGCAGCGTGCGATAGAAACCCTGACCGCGCACCACCTTGTCGGCGGCGGTGGCGAGGAGCAAAGCGACGCCCATGGAGACAAGGGCGGTCAAAAGACTGAAGACGACCGTGACCTGCAGGGCGTGAATATAGTTCGGATCGGACAAGACCGCCTTGAAGTTTGCAAGGCCGACGAACCCGCTTTTCAGGCCGAACGGATCCTGCCGGACCATGGACTGATACAGGGCCTGACTGGCCGGCCAGAAAAAGAAGATGACTGTCAGGATGATCTGCGGCGCGATCAGCAGATAAGGCAGGATCTTGTTGGGAAACGCAACGTTGTGCAAAGGTTCTCCTCCAGCGGCGGACGGGCAGCGAGACGGCGTCCCCGCCACCCGCAAACGCATGCGGGCGGCGGGTGACCGGAGGGTTAGTTACCGACGGCTTCGGTGATGGCAGCGTTCCCACGTTCGACGGCCTTGTCGAGCGCTGCCTTGGCGTCCTGCTGGCCAGCCAGCATCGCCTCGAATTCCTCATTCATGATGTCGCGCACCTGTGGCAGGTTGACGAGGCGCACACCTTTGGAATTTTCGGTGGGCGCCTTGCCCATCATCTGCAGGATCGGCGTTTCGCGGCCGGGGTTCTTGTCATAGAAGCCGGATTTCTTGGTGTCTTCGTAAGCTGCATTCGTCACCGGCATGTAGCCGGATACCTGATGCAGGCGGGCCTGGATCTTGGTCTGCGACAGGAAGTTGAAGAACTGCGCGACACCCTTGTATTCCTCGTCGCTCTTGCCGCCGAAGACCCAAAGGCTTGCGCCGCCGGGAATTGTGTTCTGCGGGCCATGTCCTTCGTAATAGGGGAGCTGGCCGATACCGTATTTCACACCGGACTTGATGATATCGCCCAGGCCGCCGGAGGATTCTGTGAGGATCGCACACTCGCCCGACATGAACAGCTGCTTGGCCTCCGATGTCCGGCCGCCGTAACGGAAGGTTCCATCCTTCGCGAGATCGGCAATGGACTGAAAGTGCTGAACGAAGAGAGGGGAGTTGAACTCGAGCTTGACGTCATTGCCGCCGAGGCCGTTTTCATGGGTGCCATAGGCAACATTGTTCCACGCGGCAAAGTTCTCGGTCTGGATCCACGTCAGCCAGGTGGACGTAAACCCGCAGGCGGCGGCACCGCTGGTCTTGATCTTCTTGGCAGCATCAAACACTTCCGGCCACGTTTTCGGTGGGTTGTCGGCGTCAAGTCCGGCTTTCTGGAAGATATCCTTGTTGTAGTAGAGGATCGGCGAGGATGAATTGTAGGGGAAGGACAGCATCGTACCGTCCGGTTTCGAATAGTAGGCCACGATGCCGGCAAGATATTGCGATTTGTCGAACGTGTAGCCGCCCTTCTGCAAGACGTCGGCTGCTGGAACGATTGCGCCTTCCGCGCCCATCATCACGCCGCTGCCGGCATCAAAAACCTGGATGATCGCCGGTGCCTGCTGCGAACGGAAGGCGGCAATGCCGGCGTTCAGCGTTTCCGGATAGGTGCCCTTGAAAACGGGGGTGATCGTGTACTCGGCTTGGCTCTCGTTGAATTCCTTGGCCAGCTGGTTGACGACCTCGTTGTTGGCGCCTGTCATCGCATGCCACCATTGCAGATCGGTCGCGGCATAGGCGCTCGCCGGCAGCGTAAGCGAGAGCGCAAAGAGTGCGGTCGATGTGAAAAATGAACGTCTCATGTTTTTCCTCCCTGGTGGTGACAAACGGAATACGGTGCACTTTCATCACGTTCCGCTGGCGATCCTCCTCGATCGATAGCGGAATTCACGACATCCAAGCCTGCACAGAGAACCATGCAAGGCCCCGGATGCCACAATGTTGTCACATAGACATAGAAGCCGAAAGCGCTTTGTCCACCAAAAGATGCCGGCTTTTCTCCGGCATAACTGTCTGGCGGAGAATGCTTAATTAGCCATTGCGGATTTGGCTCAGTGTGCGCGTGGGCGTGATCGCCTCCGGATCAAGCCTGATCTCGATGATCGCCGGCTTGCCGCTTTGGCGGGCACGCTCGAAGGCGCCGGCAAATTCCTCCGTCTTTTCCACCAGCTCACCGTGGCCGCCATAGGCGCGGGCAAAGGCAGCGAAATCCGGATTGGTGAGATCGGTGCCGCTGACCCGGCCCGGATATTCCCGCTCCTGATGCATGCGGATCGTGCCGTAGATGCCATTGTTGATGACCAGCGTGATGATCGGCAGGTTGTAGCGCACCGCGGTGGCAAATTCCTGGCCGTGCATCATGAAACAGCCGTCACCGGCAAAGCAGATGACCTCCCGCTCAGGATGCAATTGTTTGGCGGCAACCGCTGCTGGCAGGCCGTAACCCATCGAACCCGATGTCGGCGCCGCCTGCGTATTGAATTGCTGGAAACGATGGAAGCGGTGCAGCCAGGTGGCATAGTTGCCGGCGCCATTGGCAAAGATCGTGTCCTTTGCCGTGTTTGCTTCGATGTAGCGCATGATCGGTCCCATCTGCACGTCGCCGGGACCGGTTTCCGGCGGGGTCGACCAAGTGAGATAGGATTGATGCATCCGTGCCGTTCGCTCCGACTGCCTGTGCGGCTGAGCCGGCGTCAGCGTCTCCAGGGCGGCTGCGAAGTCAGCGGGCGACGCGGCGATGGCCAGGTCCGGACGGTAGACCCGGCCGAGTTCGCCGGGGTCGGGATAGACATGCACCAGCGTCTGCTGCGGATAGGGCACGTCCAGAAGGGTATAGCCCGAAGACGGCATTTCGGAGAACCGGCCGCCGATCAACAGCACCAGGTCTGCTTCGCGGATGTCCTTGGCCAGCGCCGGGTTGATGCCGATGCCGACATCACCGGCATAGTTTGGATGAAGATGATCAAACAGCATCTGGCGGCGGAAGGAGCAGCCGACAGGCAGATCGAAGCGTTTGGCAAAGGATTGAAATTGCAGGACGGCCTTTTCGCTCCAGCGCGTGCCGCCGACAATGGCGATCGGCCGTTCGACTTTGGCGAGCAGGGCTTCCAACTCACGCATCTGGCCGGGGCCGGGATGGCTTTCCACCGGTTGATAGGGCTTTGCCGAGGCCGCTTGCGTCTTCTGCGTCAGCATGTCTTCCGGCAAGGTCAGGACCACCGGGCCGGGGCGGCCGGATGTGGCGACTGCAAAGGCACGGGTGACGAATTCCGGGATACGGGCGGGATCGTCGATCTCACCGACCCATTTGGCGATTTCGGTAAACGCGCGGCGATATTCGATTTCCTGGAAAGCCTCACGTTCGCGGGCATCGCGTTGGACCTGGCCGATGAACAGGATCATCGGGATCGAATCCTGGCGGGCGATGTGCAGGCCGGCGGATGCGTTCATGGCGCCGGGACCACGTGTCACCATGCAGATGCCAGGCTCGCCGGTCAGCCGCCCCCAAGCGTCGGCCATCATCGCGGCGCCGCCTTCCTGACGGCAGACCACGACATCGATATCGGTGTCGTAGAGCGCGTCGAGCACCGCGAGATAGCTTTCGCCCGGCACACAGGACACCCGCGTGACGCCATTTGCCTTCAGCGCCTCAACGATCAATTCTCCGCCTGTCTTCATGTCTGCTCCTCCCAAAGCGTCTTAGAAAATGTTGTGTCAGATGGCCGGCGAGACCGGCGCGATACCCGCTGTTTTGTTGACCCGGCGTTCGCGCCAGATGATGTAGAGGCCCGAACCGATGATGATGGCGATACCCAGCCATTTCAGTGCATCGGGCAGGTGGCCGAAAACCAGCCACCCGAAGATCGTCGCCGAGACGATCTCCAGATATTGCAGCGGCGCCAGCACCGAGGCGGGGGCGGCGCGATAGGCATAGACACCGAGCACACCGGAAATCGTTGCGGTGACGCCGACGCCGAGCAGATAGAGGCTGGCGGTCATATCCGGCAGGACGGGATCGAAAATCTCCGACCCGGTGCCGTCGCCGATATACAGCAGGACAGCGCAAAACAGCGCGCCCCAGACGCCGGCGTGAAACTGCATCGACCATGGGTCCTCGTTCTGCGCCACCATGCGGGTGACCAGCAGGAACACAGCAAGCCCGAAGGCCGAGACAACCGGCAAGAGCGCAATCCAGCCGACTTCCTGCATGCTTGGCTGGATCACCAGAAGCGCGCCGAAAAAGCCGACGCCGCAGGCGGTATACCGCCGCCAGCCGATGGTTTCCTTGAGGAAGATGCTGCCGAGGATGGTCAGGATGATCGGTTCGACGAAGAAGATGGCGATGGCATCCGCCACTTCCATCGCCTTCAGCGTGGTGATGAAGGACAGCATTGTGACGACGAGCAGTCCGCCGCGCAGCATATGCAGTCCGGTTTTCTTCCAGGTGAGATCGAACAATGTACCGCGGACGATGACGATCGGCAGGATGAAGATCATCTGCAGGACGAAACGCACGGCGGTGATTTCTGCGGAGGGAACGGTGGTGATTGCGAGTTTTGCAAAAATATCGATCAGCGGCGAGATCAGCACCGCGATGACCATCAGGCTGAGGCCGAAGGAAACGTCGTTGCTGCGTGTTGCCGGGTTTGCGGGAATACCGGTCATGCCAGGTCTTTGCTCATTTCCGTTGCTCCGCGACGGAAAGACACCAGCCGGCAAAATCCCGCATGGCACCATCGCGCTCAATTTCGTTCAAGGTTTCATGGCGCATGGTGGGGTAGACCACTGTCGTCACGTGCTTCAACGCTACCTTTTTCATGCGCTCAGCCAGCCACGAGATTTCCCGGCCGCCATTGGTGGCCGGATCCTGGCCGCCACCGACAAGATGGATCGGCAGGTCCTGCGGCAACCGCTGCAGCCGGTCCGGCTCTGCCCCGGCGAAAGTCAGCTTGAATAGATCGATCCACATCGAAACGCTGGCATCGAAACCACAGAGCGGATCAGCGATGTATTTTGCCACTTCTACCGGGTCATGCGACAGCCAGTCATAATCGGTTTTGCGATTGGGGATGGATTTGGCCCAGGTGCCAAATGTCAGCTTCGACAACAGCGTGCTCGGCACATCGGAGCCTTTCAGCATCTTTTCGATGGCAAGCAGGGCCTGCGCTGCGCGGCCGGCAAGGCCTGGATTGAAATTGGAATTCCAGACAGCCAGCCCATCATAAAGAGCAGGGTCTTCCTCTGCGGCATTCAGCGCGATCAGGCCACCCATGGAATGGCCAAATAGGATGACGGGAAGGCCAGGGTGACGGATTGCGGCCATCGCGCGCATTGCCCGGACGTCCTCGACAACCTTGGTTGTTCCTTGCGACTGGGCATAGCGGCCAAGCGGTGCATCGGCGGCTTTGGTTGCGCCGTGACCGCGATGATCGTGCGCATAGACGTTAAAACCGTGGGTGGCCATGGCTTCGGCCAAACGGGCATAGCGGGCGGAATGTTCGGCCAGTCCGTGGCTGATAAGCAGTACGCCTTTATGCGGGCCGCTGGCAGGCCAATGGCGCCAGGCGAGGGCGGCTCCACTTGGGCTTTGCAACGTTTCGACCGTGGCGAACACCCGTTAGATCCTCCCAGGCGAAATTCTGCGCTTGATCTTTATCAACTTGATTTAACAGCCAAAGGCAACCGGCGCTTGGTGCTTGTTTGACATCAGGTCAGGAAAAATCGGCCACACATGGATTTCTGGTTGCAATTTTCCCGTTTTAATCGCTAAATGATCTTGTTTTGTTCTTGTTGGCGGAGGCCCATATGCCGGGAAATGTGAGGACTGTCTTCGTGCCGTTTCTGCATCGTCTGGGGATGATCCTGGTCGCTGTGCTGTTTGTGCCGCCGGTCTTTGCGGCGGAGGAGGCCGCGTCCGTGAAAGGTAAGACCGAGTACATTTTCGCCATCAGCTGGCAGCCGGGATTTTGCGAAACCCGGCCAAACCGCAAGGAATGCGCCGGCCAGACCTCGGAGCGTTATGACGCAACCCATTTCTCCCTGCACGGCCTTTGGCCGGTGAAGAAGAGCTATTGCGGCGTTTCTGCGGATATCAAAGCGCGCGACCGCAAGGGCGACTGGCTGGACCTGCCGCAACTGGCGATGGCGGAGGAGACGGCCGCGAAGCTGATGGTGGCCATGCCGGGAACGCAATCAGGCCTCGACCGGCATCAGTGGCTGCGCAGTGGCACGTGCCATGGTAGCACCGCGCAGGACTATTTTTCGGTGCAGCTTCGTCTTCTCGAGGAAATCAACGGCTCGGCGGTGCGCGCCCTGTTTGCGGCCCGGCTTGGTCAGGACGTCACGGAACGCGAGGTCAAACAGGCCTTTGACGAGAGCTTTGGCAAGGGATCGGGTGATCGTGTCCGGATGCGGTGTGAGAAGGCCGGTGCGCGCAGCGTTGTCACCGGGCTGACGATCGGCTTGGCGGGCGATGTTTCAGCCATGTCCGGCCTTTCAACTCTGATCCTTGCGGCCGCCGATACCGATTTCAAATGTGCAAAAGGCGCCGTCGATACGGCCGGCATTGAGTGAATGGCGTGGCTAAAGCCGGTTTCTTCATTGCTCCGCCGGGATAATTCGCCTACATAGCGGGCAAAATCCCATTCCGTCGGAGCAGTCTCTCTATGGCACGTCAATTCATTTATCATATGTCCGGGCTGAACAAGTCCTACGGCACCAAGAAGGTGCTGGAGAATGTTAATCTGTCGTTCTATCCGGACGCCAAGATCGGTATTCTCGGCCCGAACGGTGCCGGTAAGTCGACCGTACTGCGCATCATGGCCGGTCTCGACAAGGAATATACCGGCGAAGCCTGGGTCGCCCAGGGCGCGACGGTGGGTTACCTGGCGCAGGAGCCGCAGCTCGACCCGAACAAGACGGCGATGGAAAACGTCATGGAAGGGGTGGCCGACAAGACCGCCATCCTCGAGCGTTACAACGAACTGATGATGAACTATTCCGACGAGACGGCGGAAGAGGGGGCAAAGCTCCAGGATATCATCGACGGCCAGAATCTGTGGGACCTCGAAAGTCAGGTCGAGATGGCGATGGAAGCCTTGCGTTGCCCGCCCGGCGATGCCGACGTGACCAACCTTTCGGGTGGTGAGCGCCGCCGCCTCGCCTTGTGCAAGCTGCTGCTCTCCAAGCCGGACCTGCTGCTTCTCGACGAACCAACCAACCATCTCGACGCAGAAACCATCGGCTGGCTGGAAAACCATCTGCGCCAGTATCCCGGCGCCGTGATGATGATCACCCACGACCGTTACTTCCTTGACAACGTCACGGGCTGGATCCTCGAGCTCGACCGTGGCCGCAGCATTCCCTACGAAGGCAACTACTCGGCCTACCTGCTGGCCAAGGCCAAGCGCATGGCGCAGGAGAACCGCGAAGACGCCTCCCGCCAGAAGGCGATCAGCCGCGAGCAGGAATGGATTGCGTCCAGCCCGAAGGCCCGCCAGTCGAAGTCGAAGGCCCGCATCAAGGCCTATGACGAGTTGGTCGAAGCAGCTGACAAGATGCGTCTTGGCGATGCGCAGATCATCATTCCGATCGGCGAACGCCTCGGCCAGGTGGTTATCGAAGCCGAAAACATCACCAAGGGTTATGGCGATCGCGTCTTGATCGACGACCTGTCGATCAAGCTGCCGCCAGGTGGCATCGTTGGTGTCATCGGCCCGAACGGTGCTGGTAAGACGACGCTGTTCCGGATGATCACTGGCCAGGAAAAGCCGGATAGCGGTACGTTCCGCGTCGGTGATTCCGTCAAGCTCGGTTATGTCGATCAGAGCCGCGATGCACTTGATGGCAACAAGACCGTCTGGGAAGAAATTTCCGGCGGTGCCGAAGTCATCAAGCTCGGCAAGCTGGAAATGAACTCGCGCGCCTATTGCGGCGCCTTCAACTTCAAGGGCACCGACCAGCAGCAGAAGGTCGGCAATCTCTCCGGCGGTCAGCGCAACCGCGTTCACCTTGCCAAGATGCTGAAGGCCGGCGGCAACGTGCTGCTTCTCGACGAACCGACCAACGACCTGGATACGGAAACGCTGGCAGCGCTTGAAATCGCTCTGGAAAACTTTGCGGGCTGCGCTGTGATCATCAGCCACGACCGCATGTTCCTCGACCGGTTGGCGACGCACATTCTCGCCTTCGAAGGCGACAGCCATGTAGAATGGTTCGAAGGCAACTTCGAAGACTACGAAAAGGACAAGATCCGCCGCCTTGGCCCGGAATCGGTCAATCCGAGCCGCGTCAGCTACAAGCGCCTGACGCGATAAAGGGGCGGGCCTCGTTGGTCGCACCAGGGTTGCGAAACCGATACTTGTTTCGCCTGATGAATTGAGACGAAGGCGGTCCGCTTGGGCCGCCTTTTTCATGTTCCGAAGCCTGTGGCCAATGCCACATTTCAACTTGCGGAAAATCCGAAAATCACATAAACATATCTTTATGTGTTGATGAGGTTGGTGATGGCGCGAGAGCACGGGCTGGGGCTGGACGAGTTGGTGGATGTGCTGAAAGCGGCTGGCGAGCCGACGCGCATGCGTCTTTTGGCGCTCCTGGCTGCCGGCGACCTGACCGTTACCGATCTTACCGAAATTCTCGGTCAATCGCAGCCCCGAATTTCTCGTCACTTGAAGCTGCTTGCGGAAGTCGCGTTGATTGATCGCTATCAGGAAGGTGCCTGGGCCTATTTTCGCCTGCGAGGCGAGGGGGCTGGCGTGGCGCTGGTGCGAGACCTGCTGTCGGCTTCCGATGTTGCCGACGCGGTGTTGACGCGCGACGGTGAGCGGCTGGCGGCGCTGAAACAGGCGCGTTCGGAAAAAGCGCAGGACTATTTCAGTCGCAATGCCGCCGAATGGGACGAATTGCGCCGCCTGCATGTCAGCGAAGCAGATGTCGAGGCCGCCTTGAAAAAGGTCGTCGGTACCGAACCTGTCGATGGTCTGCTCGATCTGGGGACCGGAACCGGCCGTATCCTGCAACTTTTCGAGGGGCTGTACCGCCGTGGCGTCGGTGTGGATGCCAGCCGCGACATGCTGGCCGTTGCCCGCGCCAATCTGGACCGCGCTGGGATCACCAAGGCTTCGATCCGGCATGGCGATATCTTCAATCTGCCGCTGGATGGCCGTCAGTTCGATCTCGTCACCATCCATCAGGTCCTGCACTTTCTGCCCCAACCGCAGGCGGCGATCGCAGAGGCCGCCCGCATGCTTGTCCCCGGCGGCCGGCTGGCGATCATCGATCTTGCCCCCCATACACTGGAATATCTGCGTGACGAGCATGCGCATATGCGTCTCGGCTTTTCACGCCAGACGATGGCCGATTGGCTGGAGAAGGCCGGGCTGACTGTCGAGGAGACGGTGGATCTGACCCCGGACACAGGCCGGGACCGGCAGTTGACGGTGACCATCTGGCTTGCCCGCGACCAGCGGCAGGCGGCTACAATCGATACACCCGAGGGCAAACGCGCTCTCGCCTATGCCGGGAGGACATGACATGGCGATACACACCCTTTACCCGGCCGAACGCGGAAACCTGCGGCTTTCCTTCGAATATTTTCCGCCGAAGAACGACGATATGGAAACCCACCTGTTCCAGACCGTCGCAGACCTGTCTGCCTTCGATCCGGCCTTCGTGACGATGACTTATGGCGCCGGTGGCTCGACCAAGGCACGTTCACTGACCGCCGTGCAACGGATGATCCATGATGAGGGTTTTGCCAATACGGCCGCCCACCTGACCTGCGTCGGCGCGACGAAGCCGGAAGTCGATGCGATTGTCGATGAATTCATCGGCAACGGCGTACGCCATTTCGTGGCGCTTCGCGGCGATCCGCAAGGGGGGATTGGTGCCCGATACGAGCCGTTTCCGGACGGTTACGAAAATGCTGCGGCCCTTGTGGCGGCCATCCGTCAGAAGGGCGATTTTGAAATCTCGGTATCTGCCTATCCGGAAAAGCACCCGGAAAGCCCGGATGTTGATGCTGATATCGACATGCTGAAACGCAAGGTCGATAATGGCGCTACGCGGGCACTCACCCAGTTCTTCTTCGATAACAATGATTTCGAGCGCTATCTCGAGCGTGTCCGGCGGGCGGGCATCACCATTCCTGTCGTTCCAGGTATCATGCCGATCAACAACCTCGCGGGCATTACCAAGTTTGCCGGGCTCTGTGGTGCAAGGGTGCCCGAGGCCATCATCACCCGGCTGATCCATCTCGATGAAAGCCCGGAGGAGCGCTTCAAGGAAGCGACCCATATCGCCGCCGAACAGATCGTCGATCTGGCACGGCGCGGCCTTCGCGATTTCCATCTCTATACGATGAACCGTTCGCCGCTGGTGACGGCCGTGTGCGATCTGGTTGGATTTGAGCGGGTAGTGCCGGCTGCTGTACCTTCCCGGTCAGCCGGTGCCGCTGCCTGAGAAGGCCAATGCGGCGCCATCGATAAAAGAAAAGCCCTTGAGACCGGACGGTTTCAAGGGCTTTTATCTTTGTCAGCTTCAGGCTTGCGGTCCTTCACGAGGCGCCTTGCCTGGCTGGATGCTGCTGCAATGGATTGCGGTTCTAAAGTCCTTCTTTATCGATTGGACTATGTGGCTAATGCTTTCAGATGAAAAGCATCGTTGCGACAAATACAAACGCTGCACTTATCATGAGGACATTCAACGAATGTGTAATTCCCATAACCGGCCCTCCTTGCGTTGACCTCCGGAAGATAGGGGGAAAATGTCACGCATGAAAGGAAAAGTTATGCTGCATTGCGGTATCGGAGGTGCCGTCAAACCTTGTTCACAGGGTTAAGGTCATGATTGAATGAGGTTTTGGCCGCTGCCACAATTTTTTCACAATGCCTTTGCTTTGGTTAATGTAACGCACTGAAATGCGCTGTGAGTGGCCGATTGGACACATCATCGAAGCGCGGGCGGCAGTTTGATTCCGTCATTGGGGTTCATGTGCGGCGGCCGGGCAAGAGGCGGCCATCAAGCACCACAAGGCCGGCGGCGATCAAAAGCATGCCGGCAATATCGGTCTGCTCCAGCGTTTCCCCGAGGAACAGGAAACCGAGGAAAATGGCGCTTGGCGGCACCAAAAGGGTGACCAGCGACGTATTGGTGGCACCGGCCCGGCTCATGATGCGGAAGAACAGGATGTAACCATAAGCAGTCGACAGAAGGGCCAATGCCAGGATCGCCAGCACGGAGGTCATTGGCGGGAAGACCAGTTGCCAGGGCTGATCGACGATCAGGGAAAGCGGCAGCATGATCAGCGTTGAGGCGGTGAGTTGTCCGGCCGCCGTGACTGGCGCTGCCAGTCCCCGGAATCGCTTGCCGTACGTTGCCGCAAAACCGTAACTGATCGCGGCTGCCACCGGAAACAGCAAAGCCCAGAGCGGTATGCTGCTACCCGCCTGCGTGAGACCGGGCAGGGCGCTTGGGCCGATCAGCACCGCGGTGCCGGCAAGGCCGAGCAGGCAGCCGATGATCTTGGCCAGGCTCAGCTTTTCATCCTGCGTCAGCGCGTTGGCAATCAGCACTGTCCAGACCGGTGTGGTAGCGTTGAGGATGGCGGCGAGGCCAGCGCCGATCTGCGTCTGGCCGAGAAAGATGAACGTGTGCGGAATGGCATTGTTGATGAGGCCGAGCAGCAGGAACTGCGGCCATCGCGCCTTGAGTTCGCGATAGATGTCATAACGGCCGAAGATGTAGATATGCAGCGCCAATGCGGCCAGCGCCACACGCAACAGAACAAGGGTAAACGCCGGTACATGCTGGATGGCGATGCGTGCGAAGAAGAATGAACCGCCCCAGATCAGCCCGAGCAGAGCCAGAAGCCCCCAGGTGGCAAGCGTCATTCGGTTTTGCAGACCGTCCGTTTTCGCGTGCATGTGACTTGACCTTCCCCTGCCTCATTCGGAACATACCGAGGGTTAAGCCTTGTCCTGGGTTTTAGCCACCCGATTCTCGACCATGTCACAGATATGAAGGACGATCTGCTGGAGCAGTTGACGACACAATCCATATCCGCCGCGCATGATGGTCAGGGGCTGATCTCCATCGCGATCGTTGTCGCGGTCGCAGCCATCCTCGGGCTGGGGTTCCTGCGCCTGCGCCAGCCGCCGCTGGTCGGGTTCATCCTGGCGGGCGTTGCCTTGGGGCCGACGGGGTTCGGCTTTATCTCCAACAATGCCAATGTCACCCTGCTTGCCGAAATGGGCGTCGTCGTCCTGTTGTTCTTCATCGGCATGGAATTGTCGATCAAGGCGTTTGTGCTCAGCTTGCGGCAGGCCTTGAGCGTGGCAGGCGGGCAGGTGATCGCAGCTATCGCCGCGGCCGGGCTGATCGCGCTGATCACGGGCGCAACCATGGCCGAGGGGTTGATCCTCGGCTTCGTTATCGCGATGTCCTCCACCGTCGTCGCCATGAAAATGCTTGAAGACATGGGGGAACTGCGCAGCGAGACCGGGCGGATCGCCGTCGGTGTGTTGATCGCTCAGGACATTGCCGTGGTTCCGATGCTCATCCTGGTCTCAAGCCTTGGCGGCGAGGAGACGCATTTCGGCACCATTGCAATCAAGATGATTATCGCCATTGCCATGCTGCTCGCCTTGTTGTGGTGGTTTGGCCGCCACGGGAAATTGAGGGTTCCCTATAGCGAGGCGGTCGAGGACAAGGTCGAGATCCTGGCATTGGGCGCGCTTGCCGTCTGCTTCGGTGCTGCCGCCATTTCAGGTCTTGCGGGCATGTCGCCGGCCTATGGGGCATTTCTGTCCGGTATTGTGATCGGAAACTCTACGCTGCGCAGCCGGGTCATACCGGTGATCGAGCCGATCCAGAGCGTGCTTCTGGTGGTCTTCTTCCTGTCGATCGGGTTGCTGATCGACCTGACCTTTATCGGCGAGAATTTCTGGTCGGTGCTCAGTGCTGCAGTGATCGTCATTGCGGCAAAAACGGTGCTGAACATTTTCCTGCTGCGCAAGACCGGCTCGTCGCCGCAGGTGGCCCTGGTCGCCGGACTGTCGATGGCGCAGATCGGCGAGTTTTCATTCGTGCTGGCGGCTGCGGGCCTTGGTGCTGGTGTCCTGCAGTTTGATACCTACAAGGTGGCAATCGCCGTTACGGCGGTGTCGTTGCTGGTTTCGCCGCTTTGGGTGAGCATGATGCACCGATTGGAAAATATCGCTTCCGAACATCTGCTGACCTATCGCAAGGCCTTTGCGGTCGCCTATGCACGCGAACTGAGCGAAGTGTCGAAAGGTGGCGCGGCTCTTGCCGCTGCCCGTTGGTCGCTGAAGTTGCGCTACCGCGCATTGCGTCTTGCCCGCCACCGCCGGCGGCGGGCAAAGTCTGACATCAAGCCAGAAACGGATATTACAGAGCGCTAAGCACCGCCTGCGTCGCCCAGCCATCGGCCGGTATGCCAAGGCGCTGCTGTTCCTTCTGCAGCGCCGCACGGGTTCCTGAGCCGAGAATGCCGTCGATCTTGCCGACGTCATGGCCCATGGCCTGCAGCTTCGTCTGCAACTCCTTCATGCTTTCGTCGTTCAAGCCGGGTTCGGGGGTGTGGGTGTCATAGGTTGGAGCACCGGCAAGCCGGGTGGCGAAATAGGCAGCCGAGGTCGTGTAGATGAACGACTGGTTCCATTCGAGATAGACGTTGAAATTCGGATAGGTCAGGAAGGCGACGCCGTGGCGGCCCTGCGGAATGACCAGCGACGAGGCGAGCTGCGGGAAGGCGGTGTTGCCGTCGCGCGGCTTGACGCCGAGCTTGAACCAGTCGCCTGCGGTCATGCCGGTCTGAAGCCCGGTTTTTTCCCAGGGCAGGTTTTCCGGCAGGTTGACTTCCTGGATCCAGGGCTGGCCTGCGGTGAAGCCGAGGCTCTTGATGAACTTTGCAGCCGTCAGAATAGCATCCGGCGAGCTTTGCTTGAGGTTGACGTGGCCATCGCCATCGCCATCCATGCCCTGCGCGATAATGTCTTCCGGCAGCATCTGCACCTGGCCGATTTCACCTGCCCACGCGCCGGTCGTTGTTTCCGGGTCGAGGTCGCCGTGCTGGACCATCTCGATGGCTGCGATCAGCTGCGGGCGGAACATTTCCGGGCGGCGGCAGTCATGCGCCAGCGTCACCAGGGCGTTGCGGGTGTTGAAATCGCCCTGGACTGCGCCGAAATCGGTTTCCATCGCCCAGAACGCGGTGATGACTGGAGCCGGAACGCCGAATTCCTTCTCCGCCCGTGCGAAGACGGCAGCATATTCCTTCATCTTCTTGGCGCCGATATCCAGCCGGGCCTTGCTGACGGTGCGCTGGGAAAATTCGGTAAAGCTCTGCTTGAAGACACCCTGGGCGCGGTCGCGGCTCAATACCTTTTCAGAAATGGCCGCACCGGCCAACGCACGATCGACGACGTCGGCTGGAATGCCCTTGGCAACCGCTTCTGCCTTGACGCCTTGAAGGAAGGTGGCGAGATCGCCGCCGCACGGAACGGCTGGCGTGGCCGGCTGCTGTGCCAGCGCAGAGGAGGTGAGAAGGGTGAGAAAACCGATCGAGAGAACGGAGCGCAGTGTGCTGCGTGTCATCGCAAATCCTTGTTGTAAGGCCGGAACCGGCCGAAAGCAGCGTAAAAACGGGCTGCTCTTGTTTCGCTGAAAATATGGCAGCGGCTGTCACACGGCAATGAGGCGGAAAGAAGAAATGCCGCCGCGTCTGTATCAGTTTTGCGCCGTTTGGATTTCTGCGGGTGCGCGCGGTTTTGAAACGGCCGCAACCCAGCTTTTCCAGTTCTTCTGTGAACCCGCAAAGACGTTGATGTCGGCATTGCCCTGGATGCCGGGGATGACCCCCGTGCTGGTGTATTGCCAGAAGGCCCAGCGGCGCTCGGGATAGATTTCCGTCGGGTGTGCTGCGACGGAGCGAACCCAGAAATGATAGTCCTTGAACTGGCCGACGAGATTGTCGCGGTGGAAGTCGACCGAGGTATAGATGATCGGGCGCTTGCCGTAATAGGCTTCCAGCCGGTCCATGAAGCGTTTCATCTCCGTCTGTACGGTCAGCGGCGACGGACGATACGTGCAGGTCTTGGATTCACCGTTCCATTCGACGTCGAGAACCGGCGGCAGGTAGACCGCACTTTTCGGCACGTTGGCGATGAACCAGTCGGCCTGCTGGTCGGCTGTCGAGCAGAAATAATAGAAATGATAGGGCGCGTAGGGCAAGCCGGCGGCGCGGGCCTGCTGCCAGTATTCGCCGAACTTGGCATCGATCCGGTCCTTGCCTTCGGTCGCCTTGATGAAGGCGAAGGAAACGCCGGAGCCTTTTACCTTGGCCCAATCGATATCACCCTGCCATTTCGACACGTCGATGCCGTGGATATTGTGATGCTGCGGCGTGCGCGCGCCAAAATTCTGCGGATCCTTGTCCTGAAACTTTGGCGGGATCGATGCCGTGGAGACGAGATCGTAATCGGTCATCGTGCAGGCGGAAAGAAGCGAGACAATAGGCAGGAGAGCCAGGAGGAGCCGGCGCATGAGGTTTCCGTTCTGAAACGATCGACGTTGCTGCCTCACGCGATGATATCCGCTGATGTGAATCCCCCAGGAGGCGTGAGCCTCATTTTCACCATATCATCGTAAAAATTGAGTTAGTTTCAAGCGGCAATTGCGAAGGTGGCGCAGCGGAGCGCCAGAAGCATGCATTTTGGGCTGATTTACCGCGAAACACCATGATGTCGCGGAGCTAGCTGCCTTGCTTTGCCGGGCGCCGGTAGATGAACAGCCAGGCGTAGCCGCGTCCAATGGGGCGGAATTCCACGGTGCCGCCGACGTCGCTGGCTATGAGCCTGAGCACGCTTTCCATCGTCTTGCGCGGCGTGACGTGGAACTGCTGCAGCCATGTTTGGAGGACACGCCGGAACATGCGGGGCAGGCGTTCCTGCTGGCCGAAATCGGCAATATGCAACGATCCGCCAGGATTCAGTGCCGCGATGGCCGTGCCGATTGCCTTTTCCCAATCCGGGATCATCGACAGGGCATAGGAGACGACGATCCGGTCGAACCCGGTTTCGCCGAACTCGGACGCCTGGAAATCGGTGGCGTCGGTAACGCGCAGGATTGTTCTGGGCTGGCCGGGTTTGCCGAGTTTTGCCTCGGCGGAGACGAGCATTTCCGCTGAGATGTCAAACCCGAACAGCCGCGCATGCGGAAAGCGCTGGCCAATCAGCGCCAGATTGCGGCCGGTACCACAGCCGACTTCAAGCACGCTGCCACCGGCTGGAACATTCAGCTCGTTGATCAGCGTATCACGCCCGAACAGATAGTATTTGCGGGTGAGATCGTAGAAATGCCGCTGGGTGCGATACATCCGGTCCATGCGGTCGGCATGGCTGGTGCCTGTTTCGGTGCTGACCGCCGTCATGCCACTTTCCTGTAAATGTGGAAGCCTCCGTAGATGGCCGAGCGGTCCTTCAGGTTGAGCGCCTGCGACTGCTCACGATCATAATGCCACTGGCCAAGCACGTTTTCGGAGACGCGGCCTTCCAGAATGCTGGCTTCGGCAGCGGTGCGGAAGATGACCATGGCGCCCTCTGCGGATGTGCGGGTGATTTCGGTCCACAAATCGTTGAGCTGACGGTCGTTCATCCAATCCTGCGCATCGAGCAGGACATAACGGTCGACGGAACCGGCAGCCTTCTTGGCCAGCAGTTCGGTGAAGCTGGCGTGATGCACATGGACACGCTCGGCATTGTTGCGGATCGTTTCGTGGCGGCTGGCCTGCAGATAGTCTGGCAGGTCGCCCTCGTGCGGCAGCGGATAGCGGCGGGCAAAGGCCTGCCAGGCAAAGTAATTTTCCTTCAGCGGGAAATGGCATGAAAGCTTTTCAAGCCGGTGACGCAGGACGCCGGCCAGCGACTTTTCCGCGCTAAGGCTGGCCAGTTCGTCGAACTGCTGCGGTGGGATGCCGAGACCGAACAGTGAACTTTTGCGGCTGGTGATCCAGCGGATGACCGGACGGTCGAACAGGGGCGCCAGCCGTTCATCGAAGAACTGGCGCTGCTCGCGCATGGAACGGGTATTGGCAAGCTCGCTCGGATCGACACCATGCAGCCGCGCCAGCAGGTGCCCCAGGCCGATGAAGCGGCCGAGCAGACCTGTACGGTAGATGTTTTTGCCGAAAACGTTGATGCGGCGCTGGCCGGTCAGGCCGCGGGCGCTCCAGTATTTCCGTGTCTCGCCATCCAGCTTTGGTTCGATGAAAAGGTCGTAGGCCTGGACGTTGGCGGCATGATCATGCCGTGCAAGGAACCGGACAATATCCGCATGAGTGGGCAGATGACGGAAGGCGGCGAGCTTCAAACGGTTGAGAGCCACGTGATGCCGGTTGAGGTCGACCACATCAATGCGCTCGGGCGCTGCCGATAGATAAGCCAGCATATTGCAGCCGCCGGAAGCAATGGTCACGATATGATGCTCGGGCCGTAGTTGCATCGCGGCCATATCAACGGCCGGATCCTCCCATATTTGCGGATAGACGAGACCGGAAAACAGCAATCCGAAGAGACGCTCCGACAGGCCCTCCAAACTCAGCGGCTTATGCTGAAGCAAGGCGGTTTTCAGCTTGCGGTTTCGTTTGCCGTAGCCTGCATCGGGTGCGAGATCAGTCATGTCAGCCTGCCATCCGTTGACGTTGGAGGAGCTTCTAAGACGAGTCCGCTACACTTTGATGACGCCTGCAATGATGCTGGTTTTGTATGATTTTTTACCCATAAGAATTGATTAAGTTTGTATATGTTAGATACAGTGAGTTTTTCGGGGCGCTAACATGATGTTAAAGGCTTTCCTACCGAAGCCCGAGCAGCGGTATGCTGCAATGGGCGCGGTGATCGGAGCATTGTTTCCGGCAGTTTGTATTTTCTATGACGCTATGATCGCTGATGTTCACGGGGTTTGGGGCAGTGGAATGCTCGCAATTTCAGTTGCTTCATTGATCGTCATGCCGCTTGTCTGCGGCCTGTTCTTTTACCAGAGGGGACGTGCGCAAAGCCGCCTGCTGGAAGAACTCGAGTTGCGCCGCAGGACGGAAGAAAACCTCTCGCGGGTTGTCCACACAGATCAGCTGACGGGTATCGCCAATCGCGTCGCGCTGGAGCGCGATCTTCGCGAACTGCTCACCACCGGATCGATGCCTCCAGGCCGCACGGCTCTGTTGATGCTCGATCTTGATCGCTTCAAATTCGTAAACGATTCCATGGGGCACGATGCTGGCGATGCGTTGCTTGTCGCGCTTGGCCAGCGGTTGATCCAAGCAATGTCAGGCATCGCCGCGGTTTATAGGCTGGGCGGAGATGAGTTTGTTATCGTCGTTGCCGGCTCTCCGTCGCAAGGCAAGCTTGACGATATCTGCATGACCATCAAAGGTCTTTTCATCGAGCCGTTTCAGCTTTCGTCCGCGCAGTTCTGGACGGGCGGGAGCATCGGCGTCGCCTATATAGAGCCGGAAGACCGGTCAATTTCTGCGGTTCTCAAGCGCGCCGACCTGGCACTCTACAAGGCCAAGGAAATTGCCGGCAACAGCCATATGGTCTATGCGCCAGAAATGGCGGAGGAGGCAACGCGCAAAGGCGAGATCGAGTATGATCTTTCCCGCGCATTGGCGGCCGGCGAATTCTATCTGGAATACCAGCCGATCGTCGGTATCGAGAGCCGCGCGATCCGCTCCTTCGAAGCACTGATTCGCTGGCGCCACCCGGACAAAGGCATCATCCCGCCTGATCATTTCATCGCTGCTGCCGAAAAGACCGGCCTGATCCTGCCAATCGGAAACTGGGTTTTGAGGACCGCCTGCCTGGAAGCGGCGCGGTGGCCTGCACC
Organism: Rhizobium sp. Root1334; assembly: GCF_001426665.1. GTDB lineage: Bacteria > Pseudomonadota > Alphaproteobacteria > Rhizobiales > Rhizobiaceae > Pararhizobium. The sequence continues at coordinate 436,022 of NZ_LMEY01000023.1, forward strand.
AACTGGCGTCGCGGTCAATGTCGCAGGAGACCAGTTCAAGGACCGCGCTTTCGTTCCCCATGTCAAAGCGTGCCTTGATGAAGCCGGACTTGCTCCAGGCAGGCTCACCATCGAGGTCACCGAGTCGATCTTCTATGTCGATGCCGATATCATCCGCGAAAGCCTGACTGAACTCCGTGCCTATGGTGTCCGTATCGCGCTTGACGATTTCGGCATCGGATTTTCGTCGATCAACAATCTCAGGCGTTTTCCACTCGACCAGCTCAAAGTCGATCGCTCGTTCACCCAGGCGATGCTTGGCAATCAGCGGGATGCCGAAATCGTCGATATCATCCTACAGCTTGGAAACACGTTCCAGGTGTCGACCACGATAGAGGGTATCGAAACCGAGGGGCAGATGGAATTCGTACGGGCGCTTGGCGCTTCGGAAGCCCAGGGCTTTCTGATTTCAAGGCCGGTGTCGGCGGAGGGCGCGATTGCCATCCTTCAGCGGGAGCCGGAAAGGCTCGCGGCGCGGTTAATCGGCTAGAGCCGGATTGCCCGGACGAGGCTCAAGAAACATGTTTAGCATCAAAGTGATTGCCACAAAGCCTTCCTAAATGCGTGGAATCCTGTTCTTCTGACACCAGCGAAGCAGGGACGATGTGCATGAAGAGAAAACGGTGGTTCTGGCTCGCAGGCTCGGTATCGGCAGCAGTGGCAGCTGCCGCGGGCTGGCTTGTCATCATGCCGCCGGATTTGCTGCGGGTCGGTGACGGTTATGCAGCCAAGATCGTCTGCTCCAACGTTTTCATTGCCGACAGGGATGCAAACACGGTTCTTGCCGAGGATGTCCAAGCGCCTGGGCATCCGCTTCTGCGCCTGGTGCGGATATCCGTCGATAACATGCGAAAAACAGTCACAGCGCGCATGTTCGGTTTTGCGGCGCCGGGCCGGGCCATCTATCGTGAGGGGCTTGGCTGCACCAATGTCACCGAGGGCGAATTCGCAGCTTTCCCCGGAAACCGGCAGCTTCGCCGCCGGGCGCCGCAATCGGATGATGCCAAGCCGTGGCCGGATGGCAGCGGCACCGCCGTCAATCCGGCAGTCCAGACGCTTTTGACCGATCCGCAGCTTGCAGGCCCTGGCATGCGCGCCATCGTCGTCGTCAAGGATGGCAGGATCGTTGCGGAAAACTACGGCGAGGGTTTTAACAGTGCAACGCCGTTGCTCGGCTGGTCGATGACCAAGTCGGTGACGGCTGCCCTGATCGGCTTGCGGATCCGCGACGGTCAGATGGCGCTCGACCGGACAGAACTTCTGCCGCAATGGCGTAACGATCCGCGCAGCCAGATCAAGCTTGCCGATCTCATGGCCATGCAGAGCGGTCTGCAGTTCAACGAGGATTACGGCGATGTGACTGACGTCACGCGCATGCTCTATCTGGAAGGCGACATGGCCAATTTCTCGGCGGCCAAGCCGCTGGAGGCAAAGCCAGGCGAGCGTTTCAGCTATTCCAGTGGCACATCGACCATTCTGTCGCGGCTTTGGATGGACACCTTCGGCAGCGTGCGCGAGGCACTGACGTTTCCGCGCGCTGCGCTGTTCAGGCCGCTTGGGATGAACAGCGCAGTCCTGGAGCCGGATGCGCATGGCACCTTTGTCGGCTCGTCCTATATGTATGCGACAGCGCGGGACTGGGCTCGGTTTGGCCTCTTCCTCCTGCAGAATGGCAGCTGGAACGGTGAACAATTGTTGCCGCAGGACTTTGTCAATTACATGCGCACGCCAACCCAGGCATCGGGCGGACGCTACGGGGCAGGGCAGGTCTGGACAAAGTTCGGAAGTGACGGCGGGCCGCCTTTGCCCGGTGATGCCTACTGGCTGCAGGGGCATGACGGTCAGACCGTGATGCTGGTACCGTCGCTTGGCCTAGCGGTCGTCCGGCTGGGGCTGACGCCGTCGCGCAGTGGCTATGATGTGCGCCAGCTGCAGGCCAAAATAGTAGAAGCGGTCAACTGACCGCTTCCAAGCTTGAAATCACTAAAGTTGAAACATGATAAGGAGAGGCCGGCCCGGCCTTACTTCATGCCAAGCGTTTCAAGCAGGCCCTTGCGCTTGGCGTGGTAATAGTAGCCGCTGGCATAGAGCTTGACGGCGCCGTCGTTCTGGTTGTCGGCCACCATCCAGGCACCGGCCAGATATTTCGTCGCATATTTCAGGTTGGTTTCGGCATCGAACAGGCCTTCGGCGGGGCCTTCGTAGCCAAGCCCCTTGGCCGTGTTGTAACGGATCTGCATCAGGCCGTAATTGCCGGCATGGTAAGCGCGCGGATTGTAGGTGCTCTCGCGCTTGACGACGCGGTGGACCAATTCTTCCGGAATATTGTTGAGCTTGGCGTAATAGGCGATCAGGCGGTCGAGTTCCGGGCGCGAACTTGTCGGCTTTTCCGTGATGCCCAAGGACGCCGGTATCGACTTTGCCATCGCATAGGCGCTGGCGCCGATCGATGGCTTGGCCATCGGGACGATCATGCGCTTGGCGACCAAGGTTTCCAGACCGACCGGCTCGCCAGTATCGAAATCCGATTCCATCGCCGCCATCATCATGCCCTCTGGAATCTGGGGCATGCGATCGGACTTCGCCGAAACCATGGTGTTGGCCGTGTCCGGCAGGACGGCTGCTGTTGCCGCCTGAGCGGCTGCAGATGTCTGGGGAGCCACCAGTGCATTGGCGGCCACTGCAGGTGTTTCAGTCTGGTTGGTCGCGGCAACCTGGGTCGCTGCCGTCTCACCGGGCTTCATCATGGCTGTTTCGGCTGCCAGTGCTGCGGTCGTTGCAGCGACGCCATCCGGTGCCGGCAGAGCGTAAGCCGTCATTTCCGTTCCGGGCTTGGGCAGCGGCGTGACCGTCTGCACCGCCATCAGCTGTTCCATCGGTGTCCGCTCGATGCTCGAGCAACCGCTGACAAGCGAGGCCGAGATCAGGGCACAGGCCGTAACAGCCGGTTTTGAAACGGAAAAACGGAAATTCGCCATGCTGTCACTTTCGTGCTGTCAGGCCACAGGGCCCTATGCAAATCAGCAGCCAGAGGCCACCATGCGCCGGATGTCATTAACCTATGAGACGCTGAACCGCAAGCGCGGGACGTCTTTTCAGGCGCCGGCGCGCCGCAAGCCCGCTGTTAGAAGGCCCGCGCCGATCAAAAGCGACCCGCCCGTGCGGTTGACGATGGCCTGAACTTTGGGCTTTCGAATCGTCTGGCGCGCAGCCGATGCCATCAGTGCATAGAGCGTGGCGTTGAGCGTTGCGAGCACCAGAAATGTGGTTTCAAAGATCAGCATCTGGTTGAACAGCGGGCGGCTGAGATCGAGAAACTGCGGCAGGAAAGCGACGAAGAACACAATGCTTTTCGGATTAAGGGCGGTGACCACATAAGTGTGCAGGAATATCCGCAGCGGCTTTTCTGCGGGTACCGACAGGGTGCCATCGGCAGCCTCGGTTGCGATCGGCGCACGCCAGAGCTTGATTCCGAGCCAGATCAGGTAGGCGGCGCCAACCCATTTCAGGACGGTGAAAATTGTTGCAGATGTGGCCAGCAGTGCGCCGAGCCCAAGCATCGAGGCCGTCATTGCGGTGAAGTCGCCCAGCGCCACGCCGGCGACCGTCGCGCTTGCGACCTTTCGCCCATGCCCGAGCGCATAGGAGATGACCAGAAGAATGGTCGGACCGGGAATGGCGAGAAGAATGGAGGAGGCGGCGACAAAGGCCAGCCAGTGTTCGATCGACATGAAAACGGCTCCGTTTGGACTTGGCGTTCGATCGAGGAAGCCATGCGCAAACGGAGCCGTCAATAGGCGTTTATAAGCCGGATATCAGTTTGCCGGCGACCATTTCTGGCCGATCACATCCATGACCTCTCCGAACCATTTGACCGAGGTGTCGAAATGCTTGCCGCCACGAATGCGCGGGAATTCGATTGTCCGCAGCTTGCCGCCTTGATCTTCGTCATGGCCGGTGACGCCGGAGACCTTGTTCAGGGCGCTTTCGACGGCAAGATCGACCATGCCCTGGATGAGGCGCAGGTCGTCGGCATTCGCCGGTGCGGAGCGGGCATAGTAGCCGGACTTCTGCACCATCGACCGTTCGGCGCCGAGGAGGGCTGCGAACTGCTTGGAGAACCAGCCGCCGACATTGATCGTGTCGATTTTCACGTGACCGAAGGCGTCGCGCTTGACGGCTTCACCGGCTGCTTCGCGCTCTGCAACGACGGCATCGAGGCAGGCGCCTTCCGAGACGAACAGGGTGACGAAACCTGTCTTGTCCATGATGGCGCGCAGCCGTTCGGCTTCGGTTTCCAGATTGAAAGCGGTCTCGGGCAGATAGAGGCCGTCGATATTTTTCATCTGACGGTTCATCATGAAACCATCGACGAATTCCCGGTCGTCGATATGCTGGATATAGGAACGGGCGGTCGCTGCTGTCAGCCAGCCGCAGTGGCGGCCCATGACTTCGTGGACGACGAGCGTGCGCGGTGCGGCACTTTGTTCGTTGCTGACATTGTCGAAGAACTTTGCGCCGTATTCGGCGGCAGTCCAGGCGCCGAGCGACTGGCGGATCGGCACGACGTCGTTATCGACGGTCTTCGGCAGGCCGACGACGGTGAGGTTGTAGCCGTTGGCGCCGAGATAGGCGGCAAGGTCGGCCGCCGTCGTGTTGGTGTCGTCGCCGCCGATTGTGTGAAGGATGGTGATGCCGTCGTCGGCCAACCGTTCGGCTGCGACGCGCAACGGGTTCTGGCCTTCCTTGACCAGGCCCCGCTTGATGCAATCGGCCGTGTTGGTCAGCTTCACCCGGCTATTGCCGATCGGCGAACCGCCGTGACGGTGCAGGATATGCGCCTTTTCGCGCATATCGCGGGTGATTTCGATGCGATCGGCCAGCAGCAGGCCCTGATAGCCGGAGCGATAGGCTACCAATTCGATATCGGGCGCAATGTCGGTATAGCGCTCGATCAGGCCGCCCACGGCAGAGGATAGGCATGGCGCGAGCCCGCCTGCGGTCAGCATTGCAACTTTCTGTTTGGCCATGGAGTCCTCCTCGGGGATTGCGGCAAGATCGTTCGGGGTCTCTCTAGCGCAATTCCCATGGAAGTTAAATGACATGCTGCATGTATGGCGGTGGACGGATCAGGCGATCCGCGCTTTTCGTCCGAGCCAGACGATCAGGGCAACGGCAATGGCAAAGCCAATTGTCGAGGGGCTGATCACTTCACCGAGCAGGACGGCGGAGACGGCGAGCGTGACGAATGTTTGCAGCAGTTGCACCTGCGCCACCCGCGCGATACCGCCGAGCGCCAGCCCGGCATTCCAGAAGATGAAACCGGCAAACATCGACATCAGGCCGAGATAGGAGAGGGCGCCGAGTTCGGCAGCCGTTGGAGCTTGAATTCCATCCTTCATCACCAACAGCGTGGCAACGACGGAGAGCGGTGCGGTGATGACCAGCGCCCAGGAAATCACCTCCCATCCCGGGATGATCCGCGAGACCTTGGCCGACAAGACATAGCCGAGCGACGCGGTGATGGCGGCGAGAAAGAGCCATGCGTCGCCGGCCTGCAGGTGAAAGCCACTTTCGCGGATGGAGAAGAACACCACCAGTGCCGCACCGGCAAGGCCATAGGCCCAGAAGGCCGCACCCGGCCGCTCGCCATCGACAAGGGAGGCGAAGATCGAGGTCAAGAGCGGCAGGATTCCGAGGATGACGCCGCCATGGCTGGCAGGAATGGTCTGCATCGCTGTGGTGGAGAAAATGGGGAAACCGTAGACTACGCAGATGCCAGCGCCGAGCAGAATTGTGCCCTGTCCTTTTGGCCATCGCCTGCGCATCACGAGCAATGTTAGTCCGGCAGCGATCGAGGCAATGACGGCGCGGCCGAAGGTGATGAAGAAGGGGGAAAAGCCGCCAAGTGCGATGTGGGTCATCGGCAGGGTGACGCCGAAGATGATGACGCCGATCAGGCCAAGTGCCATGCCCATGGCCTGCGGGTGGGTGGAAATACGCATCGGAACTCCAACGGAACGTGGGTTGTCCGGTCGCACCTTGCCTGGTTCGAAGCCAAATTCATTTGCATGATTGGACGATCACGACAACGAATGCTATAATAGTGAGGTGCCATCACAAATTCGTCATTTCAGTCTGATCCGCGGCTCTGGCGCCTTGCAATCCGCGCCAACATCTGGTCATGCTGGTTGGTGAGCTGCATGATTGTCGTGGCGGCACAGCCGTGCGAGCCGCCTTGCATTTGCGCATGGACGCACTGCCCGTGCCATTTCCACTTCAAATACGTGGATCAGCCAACTATGGGAAAGAACGTGCCTATGTCATTCTGGGATAGCATCCTCAGCATCGTCACCGCGACGGGCAATGCGCTCGCCGGTGTGATTGAAGCTGTGCGGACGCTGTTTGAAGGCGATCCGGAAACGCGCCGAAAGGTGGCGTTTTCCGTTGCCATGATCGCGCTGTCCGCCAAGATGGCAAAGGCCGACGGTATCGTCACCGAGGCCGAAGTGTCGGCATTCCGCGATATCTTCAAGTTTCCCGACGACCAGGCACAGAATGTCGCCCGGCTCTACAATCTGGCCCGTCAGGACGTCGCCGGCTACGAGGCCTATGCCGAAAAGCTCGCTTCGCTTTGCGTGTCCTGCGATCAAAATTGCCCCGTGCTGGAAGACATCATCGACGGGCTCTTCCATATCGCCAAGTCCGACGGTGCCGTTCATGAGAAGGAATTGAACTTTCTCACGCGCGTTGCCGAGATCTTCCACATGAAGGAAGAGCGCTTTCAGGAGATTATGGCCCGCCACATTCATAGCGCCGGCGCCGATCCGTACAAAATCCTTGGCGTCTCGCCGAAGGACGATTTTGCGATCATCCGCAAGCGCTACCGTGTGCTGGTGTCGGAAAACCATCCGGACGTTCTGGTTGCCCGGGGCGTGCCGCAAGAACTGCAGGCGATCGCCAATGATCGCATGGCTGAACTCAATGCCGCCTATGAGGCGATCGAGAAAGAACGCCGCGCCGCATGACGGACTTCGCCTGTGACTACCCCACAGCACGTTTCGTGCCATCGCCCAATCATGGCGAAAGGGCAGGCGGGCTGAAGCCCGACATGATCATCCTGCATTATACCGGCATGGAGACGGCGGCTGCAGCCCTCGATTGGCTCTGCCGCGACGAAAGCCAGGTTTCCAGTCACTATTTCGTCCATGAGGATGGCCGTGTCGATCAGCTGGTTGCAGAGGATCGCCGCGCCTGGCATGCGGGCAAGAGCAGCTGGAAGGGCGAGACCGACATCAACTCGCGCTCGATCGGCATCGAAATCGCCAATGCCGGCCATCCCGGCGGGCTGCCGGATTTCCCCTCCATACAGATTGATGCGGTCGTTGAACTGTGTCGAAATTGCGGCGAGCGGTGGTCGATAACCCCGGAAAGGGTGCTGGCTCACAGCGATATCGCCCCTATTCGCAAGGTTGATCCAGGAGAAAAATTTCCTTGGGAACGGCTGCATACCGGCGGCGTCGGGCATTGGGTTCCACCGGCCCCGATCGGTGGCGGTCGATTTTTCCAGCGTGGCGATCAGGGCCAGCCTGTCGAGGCTGTGCAGACTATGCTGTCGCTCTATGGCTACGGAATTGAAGTGACAGGCGTTTTCTGCGAGAAAACCGAAGGTGCGGTGGCCGCGTTCCAGCGGCATTTCCGTCCAGCGCAGGTCGATGGCATCGCCGATATTTCGACGCTGGACACGCTGCACAGGCTGCTCTCGACCCTGCCGGATTTCAGCCGCTGAACCGTTGCCCTGCCGGTCATTCCGAAGGCCGTTTCCGGCTGCTTTCCGATTAATTTTGTGCACTGCCACATCATCACCACGATGCCGGGGTCTTTTGCGGCCATACCAAACCGCAGGGAATTCAGGCCTCCAGCCATTCCTGTTGATGACGAAAATCGGGATGTGAGACGGCAGGGCGGGGTGCGCCCAAGAGGCCGTGGCGCCCGAAAGTGGAGACTTCAAGCTAAATGAGACTATCGTATCTTGCTGCGGCGGCGGCATGCTTCTGCATGCTGTTTTCTGGGGTTGAAACGTCGTATGCCGGGGGCACCGACAAGACCATCACATCCTCCATCAAGCCAGTAAACAGAACGACCGGTTATCCCTCACCGGGCACGGATTCCCTCAAATCTTCCGTCTACAGCGGCCTGATCAAGACCTATGCCAAGCAGTATGGCGTCCCGGTCGATCTCGCCCATGCGGTGATCAAGGTCGAAAGCAATTTCAATCCCAAGGCACGCGGCAGCGCCGGCGAAGTCGGGCTGATGCAGATCAAGCCCGCAACAGCGCGCATGATGGGGTATTCCGGGGGGAAACAGGGCCTGTTCGATCCCGAAACCAACATCAAATTCGGTATGAAATATCTCGCCATGGCACATGAATTGTCCGGCGGTTTCACCTGCGGCACGATCCTGCGCTACAATGCCGGGCACGGCGCCAAGAAGATGAACCCGGTATCGCGCCGTTATTGCGGCAAGGTTCAGGCGATCATCGATTGATGCCAGAGGATGCCGGACCGAAAATCCGGCGCCGTATTTTCAAGTTCGCAGATGCCAGCTGGCTGGTGCCATGATATTGCCGAGGGATCGTTTCCCGAGGGCGCATCATGGCAGGCACATTCGATTTCATCATTGTTGGCAAAGGCATGATGGGGGCGGCGGCAGCCCGCCATCTGGCAAAGAGCGGCGCAAAGATCGCGCTGATCGGGCCGGACGAGCCGGAAAATTGGGCGAGCCACGATGGTGTTTTCAGCAGTCATTACGACAATGGCCGCATCACCCGCACGATCGATCCCGATCCTGTCTGGGCGCTTCTGGCGCAGCGATCCATTGAGCGCTACGCCGATATCGAAACGGGCAGTGGTGTCGGCTTCTACAGCGAAGCGGGCTGCCTGATCGCCGCACCTTTGCCGGGTGGTGAGGAAACAACGCTCGACCACGTCATCGCCGCCCGCAACCGTCTTGGCGTCGAGGCACCGTTTGTCGATGAGCAGGAACTGGCTGGGCAGTTTCCCTGGTTCCGGTTTCCGCCGGGCTATGGCGGCGTCTTCGAACCGCGCAACGCGGGCCATATCGATCCGCGCGCCTTGGTCAAGGCCCAAGTCATTCTCGCTCAAAAGGCCGGGGTTACGGTTGTTTCGTCAGAGGTCTCTGCAGTCGCGCGTGTCGGAAGCAGTGTGAATGTTCGTACGGTTGACGGAGCGATTTTGAAGGGCGGCCGCGCCGTTATCGCTGCTGGCGGATTTTCGATATCCGCGAAATTACTTGCCCGGCCTCTGGATCTCACCGTCAAGGCGCGCACCGTGCTGTTTGCCGAGGTGGCGGAGGCTGATCTCCCTCGATTTGCCGGAATGCCGTCGCTGATTGGGTCTGCGCTTCAGCAAGACGAGAGCTATTATCTCTTGCCGCCGATCCGTTATCCAGGTGGTAAGTTTTATATCAAGATTGGTGGCGATCCGAGCGACGTCAATATTGCATCGGAGCCGGAGGTTCGCGCCTGGTTCCGGGGAGAGGCCAATCGATCCGCTGCCGACCATATGGCGGGCTTGTTATCCCGCGCCATGCCGTCCTTTGTGCCTGCTTCGCTCCGCTGGAGCCCTTGCGTGACCACCTTCACCCGCCACGGTTATCCCTATATCGGCTTTGCCGATACGGATCGCGTTGCTGTTTTGACTGGTGGCAATGGCGCGGCGGCAAAAAGTTCGGACGAGATCGGCCGGCTCGGCGCGTCGCTGCTTTTGAACGGTGTGCTCGATGCGCCCGAATACGATACGGATTTTGCCGTCTGCTTCAGATAGAGTGCCCGCATACCTTTTTACTTTTGTCACTGGCAATTGCCGGACACCTCGGCTATGGACCGCGGGCCAGTTGGCCGGGCAGCCGCGCTCCGCTATGACCGAAAGGTTGCGGGGGGAGGAAAGTCCGGGCTCCACGGAAAAACGGTGCCGGATAACGTCCGGCGGGGGCGACCCCAGGGAAAGTGCCACAGAGAGAATACCGCCTGCCTCGGCAGGTAAGGGTGAAAGGGTGGGGTAAGAGCCCACCGCACGCATGGCAACATGAGTGGCAAGGCAAACCCCACCGGGAGCAAAACCGAATAGGGATGACGTGGTTCGCGCAAGCGTTCCGGCCTTTTCCGGGCCAGTCATCCGGGTGGGTTGCAGGAGGCAGCGCGCAAGCGTTGTCCCAGATGAATGGCTGCCACGTTCCGGCTTTCGGGCCGGAGCCATACAGAACCCGGCTTACAGGCCAACTGGCAAATTTCCCTTCTTTTTCAACTTCACAGGTGGCGATCTTCGAAATCTCGTATCTGTTTGAATATGTATTTAAATTTTAGATTACTAAAATATAATACACGAAATCCATGCGGCATGATTCGCCGGGGAATCCAAAGTCTTGACTGTGCGTTTGTAACCATTTGTTAAACTTAACAGACTATCAATATTTGCTGACGACGCGTGCTGAAATAGAGCAAATCCCATTGACGCCCATATGGTCCCATGTTATCCCAGTCATGCACTGCACACGGGCTGATTCAAGCCTACTCACCGCAAGTTTCGGAGTTGCTCCGTAAGGGGTTTTCGATCGGGCATGTCGCCCGGCTGTGGGGTGCTGCGTGTCCTTTTGATGGTGCGTGTGGGCTGTTGGGGCTGGCATGTCCACCGGGAACGGCTGTACCGTGTCATGAACCGCTTCCTTTCGCATGCGACAAACAGGATCGATTCCAAGGGGCGGGTTTCCGTTCCTTCGATGTTTCGTTCTGTCTTGTCGGCGCTCGATATTCGGGAGCTTTACTGCTTTCAGGATTTCGTCTTTCCGGCTATCAGCGCCGGCGGTCCCGAATTGCTGGATCGCTTCGAAAGGCAAATCAGTGGCGAGGATCCGTTCTCGCCACGGGCCAATCAGATGTCGCTCCTGGTTCATGGGGGCGGGGTCTTCATGAAGCTCGACCAGGAAGGCCGGTTGATGGTCACGGATTTCATCCGCGATTTCACGGGTATCGACACGGAAGTCACTTTCGTGGGGCGGGCGGATCATTTTCAGTTGTGGGCGCCGCACGTGTTTGCGGAAGCGCAGGCAGCGGCAAGGGAAGAGCACAGATTGCGAGGTCTGCGCTCGGGCTAGAGTGGAGAGGCGGAATGATGACGGATCAAGGCACAGGTTTTGCTGATGCCGAAGGCGGACCGGTCCGTCACATTCCGGTTCTTCTCCCCGAGGTTCTCGCAAGCCTGGATCTTGCTCCAGGTAAAATCATCCTTGATGGAACGTTTGGCGCGGGCGGTTACACGTCGGCGATTCTTGCTGCTGGTGCCGATGTGATCGCGCTTGATCGCGATCCGGCAGCCATTCTGGGCGGTCAGCCCTTGGTCGCTGCCAGCGCCGGTCATCTCACCCTTGTCCATTCCCAGTTCTCCGATCTTGCGCAGCATGCTCCCGACGGTGGTCTTGATGGCATCGTGCTGGATATCGGGGTTTCCTCAATGCAGATCGATGAGGCGGATCGCGGCTTTTCCTTCCAGCGGAAAGGCCCGCTCGATATGCGCATGTCGTCGGATGGCGTCTCTGCCGCCGATGTCGTCAATCGCGCCAAGGTGTCGGATCTCACACGCATCTTCGGCTTTCTCGGTGAAGAGCCACAGTCCGGCCGCATCGCCCGCGCCATCGAGAAGCGCCGCCTCGAAGAGCCATTCGTCACGACCCGCGATCTCGCCGGTCTGATCGAGCTGGTGACGCCGCGCAAGGCCAAGGACAAGATCCATCCCGCCACGCGCGTCTTCCAGGCGTTGCGCATTTTCGTCAATGACGAGCTTGGCGAGCTTGCCCGTGCGCTGTTTGCGGCTGAACGTTGCCTGAAGCCCGGCGGGCGGCTGACTGTGGTCACTTTCCATTCGCTGGAAGATCGGATCGTCAAGAAATTCTTCCAGGATCGCGCCGGCAAGGCCTCGGGTTCCCGTCATCTGCCGATCGCGCATGAACGCGCGGCAACTTTCGCACCAGTTGGAAAGTCTATGGTGGCGGCAAGCGAAGAAGAAGCATCCCGCAATCCACGCGCCCGGTCCGCCAAAATGCGGGTTGGTGCGCGGACCGCGGCTCCGCCCGAGGCAGATGACCTGTCCATTTTCGATTTGCCGAACCTTGCAAGCCTTGGAAAGATGGGGGGCTGAGACATGTTGCGTAGTTTTGACATCGTCCTGATCGTCGTCATGACAGCCGCCGCCACGGTCACGTACACGATCAAGCATCAGGCCGAGAACAAGCTTGAAGAGGTTCGCAAGCTGGAGGCGGGGATCAAGCTTGAGGAAGACACGATCGATCTCCTGCGCGCCGACTGGGCGCTGCTGACGCAGCCAAACAGGCTGGAGAAACTCGTCGGCGTCTACCAGCAGGATTTGCAGCTTGCGCCCACCGACCCGACCCAGCTTTCCCGCCCGGAAGAATTGCCGATGTTGAAGGCCGACATGCCGCCGCCCGCGGACGTTCTGGAAGCCATGGGGTTGGCGAAGGGCAAGGGCAACACCAAGGCGAAGAAGCCCGTGGTTGACACGGACGATATTGCAACCGGTTCGGTGGATCGCTGATGTCTTTTCTTTCCCGCATCATGGTCGTCAAGAGCAAGGCTCACTTCTCCGCCGGCGGCAACAATCATCCCGGTGATCTCGGCAAGCCGTTCGAAGGCACGCGCAAGCGGACCAGCAATCAGGCGAAAAGCCGGGTTGCGATCGTCATCGCCAGCTTTACGGCTGTTTACTGCATCATAGGTGGCCGTCTGGTCCAATACGGTCTGGCCCAGCCGGAGATGGTCTCGAGCATCGGCCGTGCCGATAATCTGATGGCGTCGCGCCCCGATATTCTTGATCGCAACGGTGAAATCCTCGCGACCGATATCCGCACGGTCTCGCTCTATGCGGAACCGCACAAGATCGTCGATGCCGATGAAGCCGTCGAGCAGCTGTCAACCGTTCTGCCCGGCCTGAACGTCGCCGATATCTACAACAAGCTGAAATCGCAGTCGCGTTTCCAGTGGCTGCGCCGTCAGTTGACCCCCAAGCAGCAGAGCGAAATCCTGGCGCTGGGCATTCCTGGTATCGGCTTCCGGCCGGAAAAGCGCCGCTTCTATCCGGGCGGCGCAACTGCCTCGCATATCGTCGGTCACGTCAATGTCGACAACCGCGGTATCGCCGGCATGGAACGCTGGATCGACAATCAGGGGCTGGCCGATCTCGCTGCCATCGGCATGACCAGCGATGCCAAGCTTGAGCCCGTCAAGCTGTCGATCGACCTTCGGGTGCAGAATATCATGCGCGATGTCATCGTCGACGCGATGACGAAATTCCGTTCGCTTGCCGCAGGTGGCGTGGTGATGGATGTGAAGACCGGCGAAATCCTCGCCATGGTCTCCTATCCGGACTACGATCCCAACAAGCCGGCCGATGGAGCCAAGGAAGGCTGGATGAACCGCATGTCGAACGGTACGTTCGAGATGGGCTCGACCTTCAAGTCCTTCACAACGGCGATGGCGCTCGATTCCGGCAAGGTAAAGCTTACCGACAGCTTTGATGCCACCAACCCGATCCGCATTGGCGGCTTCACCATCAAGGACTTCCACGGCAAGCGCCGTGTTTTGACCGTACCGGAAATCTTCCAGTATTCATCCAACATCGGTACCGCCAAGATGGCCGACATCGTCGGCATCGAAGACCACAAAGAGTTCCTGACCCGCATCGGGTTGCTGACCAAAATGCCGACCGAACTGCCGGAAGTGAAAACGCCGAGCCAGCCGCGTGTGTGGAAGAAGATCAACTCGATCACCATCTCCTTCGGCCATGGCGTCTCGACCACACCGCTGCAGACGGCAGTGGCGGGAGCGGCCCTTCTGAACGGCGGCAGTCTGATCGAGCCGACCTTCCTGCCGCGCACGGTGGAGCAGGCTCAGGCGGCCTCGACGAAGGTCATCAAGAAATCGACCAGCGACGACATGCGCTTCCTGTTCCGCTGGAACGGCGTCAACGGCTCAGGCCGCAACGCCCGCGTGCCGGGCTTCAATGTCGGCGGCAAGACTGGTACGGCCGACAAGGTCGTCAACGGCCGCTATTCGAACGACGCCAACTTCAACGCCTTTCTGGCCGGCTTTCCGATCGATGATCCGCGTTACGTGGTCCTGACCTTCATTGACGAGCCGAAAACCGACAAGGGCAATGGCGCGGCACTGGCAGGCAACACCGCTGCACCGATGGTGCGCGATATCATCAGCCGTTCGGCGCCGCTTCTCGGCGTCGAGCCGAAGTTCGGTGAAGACGGTTCTGCCTTGCTTGTGTCTTATTGACCATGGAATGACAATCTGGAGGATTCGCCGCCCGGCGCGTCGGTATAACTGAAAAGTGCATCCATGAAGATCAAAGACCTGATCGGGAAGGATTTCCCGGAAATTGCGTCACAGCTGGGCTCAGGGGCCGGCGACATCGATATCGCCGCCATTACCGCCGATAGCCGGCAGGTTGCCCCGGGTTCATTGTTCGTTGCTCTCTCGGGAAGCAAGGCCGACGGCAAGGCTTTTATCGACGATGCCATCGCCCGCGGGGCGGCTGCCGTTGTGACCGGCGTCAAGGCTGCAGGCGAGACGCCCGTTCCGGTCCTGTCTGCCTTCACACCGCGCCGCGTGCTGGCGATTGCCGCAGCCAACTTCTATGGAAACCAGCCGGATACGATGGTTGCCGTCACCGGGACCGCAGGCAAGACCTCAGTTGCCTCCTTTGCCCGGCAGATCTGGGCGCATGCGGGCTTTGCGGCTGCGATGATCGGCACGACCGGCGTGATTGCGCCCGGCCGCAACGATTATGGTTCGCTGACGACGCCCGACCCGGTTTCGCTGCACAAACTGCTGGCCGAACTGGCCGATGCCGGTGTTACCCATGCTGCGATGGAGGCGTCCAGCCACGGATTGGACCAGAACCGGCTTGATGGCGTCCGCCTTGCTGCTGCTGGCTTCACCAATCTTGGCCGCGACCACATGGATTATCATCCGACCGTCGAGGACTACATGGCTGCAAAGATGCGGTTGTTCGATGGTGTCTTGCCAAAAGGCTCGCCGGCGGTGATCTTCTCCGATGATGCCTGGTCGGCACAGGCGATTGCTGCTGCAAGAGCCGCGGGACATCTGGTGCTGACTGTTGGCCGTAAAGGTGACTACCTGTCGCTGAAGCGGGTCGAGCATTTCCGTCACAAGCAGATTGCCGAAATCCATGTCGGCGACGAGATTTTCGAAGTGCAAGTGCCGCTTGCCGGCGATTTCCAGATATCGAACGCGCTGGTTGCGGCAGGTCTCGCCATGTCGACCGGCGTTAGCGCCCGAGCGACGATGGCTGCCCTTGAAAAGCTGCAGGGTGCGTCCGGCCGTCTCGAACTGGTTGGTCATACCAAAGAGGGCGCACTCGCCTATGTGGACTATGCCCACAAGCCGGATGCCCTGGAAAACGTCCTGACCTCCGTCCGTCCGTTTACCACCGGCCGCATCATCGTGGTGTTCGGCTGCGGCGGTGACCGTGACAAGGGCAAGCGTCCGATCATGGGTGAGATCGCTACGCGGCTTGCCGATGTGGTGATCGTCACCGACGACAATCCGCGCTCGGAAGTGCCTGCCGTCATTCGCAGCGAAATCATGGCTGCGGCGAAAGGCGCCACCGAGATCGGCGACCGCGCCGAGGCGATCAAGGCTGCTGTCGACATGCTGAAATCGGGCGATACGCTGATCGTCGCGGGCAAGGGGCATGAGGAGGGGCAGACCATCGGCTCCGTTACCCTGCCATTCTCCGATCATGACGAATTGCGCAAGGCATTGGGAGGTCATTGATTTGGGCTTTCTGTGGACCACGAGCGACCTGATGGCGGCTATGCACGGCCGCCCGATGGGCAATCTGCCGGAAGGCATCACCGGCATTTCCATCGATAGCCGGTCTCTCGGCAAGGGAGAGGCCTTCTTCGCCATCAAGGGCGACCGTGTCGATGGGCATGATTATGCCGGTATCGCGATGGCCAATGGCGCAACCCTTCTGGTTGTCAGCGAAGCGAAACTGCCAGCACTTGGACGGTTGAACGCGCCGATGATCGTCGTCGATGACGTTCTCGACGCTATGGTGCGGCTCGGCTGCGCCGCGCGTGACCGCAGCGCCGCCAAGATCATCGCCGTCACCGGGTCTGTCGGCAAGACGACGACCAAGGAAATGCTGCGGCACATGCTTCAGCCATCCGGCCGGGTGCATGCGTCTGTCGCGTCGTTCAACAATCACTGGGGCGTGCCGCTGACCCTGTCGCGCATGCCGGAAAATACCGATTTCGGCATTTTCGAAATCGGCATGAACCATGCCGACGAAATCCGGCCGCTGGTCAAAATGGTGCGCCCGCACGTGGCGATCATCACCGCGATCGCTGCCGCCCATCTTGGCAATTTCAAGGACCTCAAGGAAATCGCTGCCGCCAAGGCGGAGATCATGGAAGGCCTTGTCGATGATGGCCACGTGATACTCAACCGCGATAACGAACAGTTTGCCATGCTTGAGAAGGCGGCAAACGCGCTCGGCGTTGCTCATGTTCATAGCTTCGGCAGCAGCGCCAAGGCCGATTTCCGCATGGTCGAATATGCCGGCGGCTCGGAACGCGGTACGCTTTGGGCCGCGCTTGACAACAAGACGCTGGAAATCCCGATTGGTGCGCCCGGTAGGCACATCGCGGAGAATGCCCTTGCAGCTCTGGGGGCGGTTAGCCTCGTTGGCGCGAATATGGAGGCGGCCATTGCTGCGCTCGCCACACTTCAGCCCGAGAAGGGACGCGGTGCACGCCATCGCCTGGCGATCGGGCCGGGTGCGTTTGTGTTGATCGATGAAAGCTACAATGCCAATCCGGCTTCGATGCGGGCTGCGATCTCGCTTCTGAAAGACACGGCCCTGCCTGAAGGAGGGCGCCGGATCGCCATTCTCGGCGACATGCTGGAAATGGGCGAATCCTCTGGCGACGTTCATGCCGGGCTGGCGCTTCCGCTGGTTCAGGCCGGGATTACC
The DNA here is from genome assembly GCF_001426665.1 of Rhizobium sp. Root1334. Taxonomy (GTDB): domain Bacteria; phylum Pseudomonadota; class Alphaproteobacteria; order Rhizobiales; family Rhizobiaceae; genus Pararhizobium. The sequence continues at coordinate 453,160 of NZ_LMEY01000023.1, forward strand.
GATATCTGGCTCGCTGGCCCGGAAATGGCGCATCTGCGCGATGCTTTGCCGGATAACGCGCATGTCGAATACCGTCCGTCGGTCGATGAACTGAAGGAATTTGCGCTTGGCTCCATCGCCGCTGGGGATGTGGTGATGATCAAATCGTCGAAAGGAACCGGCTGTGGCAGGATCGTTTCGGTTCTTCTTGAGCGATATCCGGCCTCTTTTGGCCCGGAACACACTGAATAAGGCAGGACAAGGCTTTATTGGCCGCTGTTCTATGCTGACACTTTTGATACCACGCAGTTATCCTTTCATCAGGTGATTCTGATGGATGGCACTGCAACGAACCTTTGGGGAAAGGTCCCTCATGCTCATCTGGCTTGTCGAACTGGCGGACCATTTTCAATTCTTCAACCTGTTCCGCTACATCACGTTCCGGACCGGCGCCGCCCTGTTCACCTCGGCATTGATCGTTTTCCTGTTCGGGCCGCGGATGATTTCGTCGCTGCGTGTGCGGCAGGGACGTGGCCAGCCGATCCGCGCGGATGGCCCGCAGACCCATTTCAAGAAGGCGGGAACGCCGACGATGGGTGGCCTGATGATCCTTGCCGGTATTGTCGGAAGCTCGTTGCTCTGGGCTGACCTGTCCAGCGTCTACGTCGTCTCGACATTGCTGGTGACACTCGGTTTCGGCGCCATCGGCTTTTACGATGACTATCTGAAGGTAACGAAACAGTCCGACAAGGGCTTTTCCGGCAAGGCTCGGCTCGGTATCGAATTCCTCGTTGCTGGTATCGCCGTGTTCTTCATGATGCGCACGGCGCTTTCGGCTGGTGTATCGGGTTCGACCTTTGGATCGTCGCTGACATTCCCGTTCCTCAAGGATTTCACGCTTAATCTCGGTTATTTCTTCATCCTGTTCGGCGGTTTCGTCATCGTCGGCGCTGGCAATGCCGTCAACCTGACGGATGGCCTCGACGGTCTCGCGATCGTTCCGGTGATGATTGCTGCCGCCTCCTTTGGGGTGATCGCCTATCTCGCCGGTAACGCGGTGTTTGCAAACTACCTGCAAATCCACTTCGTGCCGGGAACCGGTGAGCTTGCCGTTATTCTAGGGGCCGTCATCGGGGCAGGGCTGGGCTTCCTGTGGTTCAACGCCCCGCCGGCGGCTATCTTCATGGGCGATACCGGTTCGCTGGCGCTCGGCGGCCTGATCGGTGCCGTTGCCGTCGCCACCAAGCACGAAATCGTCATGGTCATCATCGGTGGCCTGTTCGTCATGGAAACCCTGTCGGTGATCATCCAGGTCTTCTGGTTCAAGCGCACCGGCAAGCGCGTCTTCCTGATGGCGCCGATCCATCACCATTTCGAAAAGCTCGGCTGGACGGAAAGCCAGGTGGTTATCCGCTTCTGGATCATCGCCGTCATCCTCGCCATGGTCGGCCTTTCGACCCTGAAGCTGCGGTAAGAGACTATGATCCCGGTCACCACATTCAGCGGCAAAAAGGTCGCATTGTTTGGTCTCGGCGGATCAGGCCTTGCGACCGCACAGGCGCTGGTTGCCGGTGGCGCGATTGTCACCGCCTGGGACGATAATCCGGACAGCGTGGCAAAGGCTGCGGCTGCCGGGATCGGTAACGGCGATCTCCATCAGGCGAATTGGGCTGATTTTTCCGCCTTCGTTCTGTCGCCAGGCGTGCCGCTGACGCATCCGAAGCCGCATTGGACGGTCGATCTCGCCCATGCCGCCGGTGTCGAGATCATTGGCGATGTCGAACTGTTCGTGCGAGAGAGGCGGGCGCATGCGCCCGATTGCCCGTTTATCGCCATCACCGGCACCAACGGCAAATCGACGACCACGGCGCTGATCGCGCATATCCTGAAATCCAGTGGCCGCGATACGCAGCTCGGCGGCAATATCGGCACGGCGGTGATGACGCTCGATCCGCCAGCGCCTGACCGGTTCTACGTCGTCGAGTGCTCGTCCTACCAGATCGATCTGGCTCCGACGATCAATCCGTCGGCCGGCATCCTGCTCAACCTGACGCCCGATCATCTGGACCGGCATGGTAGCATGGAGCACTATGCTGACATCAAGGAACGGTTGATTGCCGGTAGCGACACGGCAATCGTCGGCGTCGATGACGTTTACACCGAAGCAATCGCCGACCGGGCGACATTGGCCGGTCAGCGGGTCATGCGGATCGCCCGCCACCGCGCGCTTGGCGAAGGACTGTTCGCGGATGGCACGCGTGTCATGCGTGCCGAGGGCGGACTGGCGGCAGAGATTGCCGATCTCGACGGTATCGCCACGCTGCGGGGCAATCACAATGCCCAAAATGCGGCGGCGGCCATTGCGGCCTGCCTGTCCGTCGGCGTTTCCGAAAGCGAAATCCTTGCCGGGCTATCTTCGTTTCCCGGATTGAAGCACCGCATGCAACCGGTTGGCCGCAAGGGCAGCGTCGTTTTCGTCAATGACAGCAAGGCGACCAATGCCGATGCGGCTGCACCGGCGTTGTCGAGCTATGAGCGAATCTACTGGATCGCCGGCGGCCTTCCCAAGGAGGGCGGGATCACGACGTTGGCACCCTTCTTTCCGAAAGTCGCCAAGGCCTACCTGATCGGCGAGGCCGCGCCGGCCTTTGCCGCGACGCTTGGCGAGGCGGTTGCGTTCGAGATTTCCGGAACTCTGGAGCGGGCGGTTGCCCATGCTGCCGCCGATGCGGCCAGCGACACGGCCGAACTATCGGCGGTGATGTTGTCACCGGCCTGCGCAAGCTTCGACCAGTACAAGAACTTTGAAGTGCGCGGCGATGCCTTCGTCAGCCATGTCGCTGCGATCGACGGCGTGACGATGCTGATATGAGGGCGATGGCCCTGACTTTGAGAGATTGGCGCCGGACGCGCCGTTGAAGGGGACGAACAAATGGTAAGCCGTGCCGAACGTGGCCCCGTGGCCGACTGGTTCTGGACGATCGACAGGTTCTTTCTGGCGACCTTCATTCTGTTGATGGGCATCGGTTTCATGCTGTCCTTTGCGGCAAGCCCGGCGGTGGCCGAGCGGCTCAATCTCGACAGCTTCCATTTCGTCAAGCGTCACGCGGCTTTCCTTTTGCCGTCGCTGGCGGTGATGGTCGGCATCTCCTTCATGTCGCCGCGGCAGGTGCGCCGCACGGCGATGATCCTGCTTTTGGCGTCGCTCGCCATGATGGTTCTGGCGCTGTTCTTCGGGGCAGAGGTCAAGGGATCGCGTCGCTGGATCTCGCTGGCCGGCTTGTCGGTGCAGCCGTCCGAATTCATGAAGCCGGCTTTTGTTGTCGTCTGCGCCTGGCTGTTTTCCGAGCATGCCCGCCAGCCGGAAATCCCCGGAAACCTGTTTGCCATCCTGTTGTTCGGCATTGTCGCCGCACTTCTCGTTGCTCAGCCTGACCTTGGTCAGACGATCCTGACCACCGCCGTCTGGGGTGGCATGTTCTTCATGGCCGGCATGCCTTGGCTGTGGATTGTCGTGCTGGGAGGTTCCGCTGTCGGTGGCCTGGTGGTCGCCTATACTGTTCTGCCGCACGTGGCCGGACGTATCGACCGGTTCATGACCGGTGAGGGCGACACGTTCCAGGTGGATACGGCCCTGCAGGCGATCATCCGCGGTGACTGGTTCGGACAGGGACCGGGTGAGGGTGTCGTCAAGCGGATCATCCCTGACAGCCACACCGACTTCATCTTCTCGGTTGCTGCGGAAGAATTCGGTATCGTCTTCTGCATGGTGATCGTGCTGATCTTCGCCTTCCTCGTCATGCGTGGTCTGAGCCATGCGTTTCGCGAGCGCAATGATTTCACCCGCTTTGCCGTTGCGGGCCTGGTGCTGCAGATCGGCATCCAGTCGATGATCAATATCGGCGTCAATCTGCAGTTGCTGCCGGCCAAGGGCATGACCCTGCCGTTGATCTCCTACGGCGGTTCGTCCATGGTGGCGATCTGCGTGACGGCGGGATTCATCCTGGCGTTGACCCGCCATCGTCCGGAAAAGCGCGCTGTCGAGCGTAGCCTGTTTCGTTCCGGCATGGGCGTTCCGGCCGAATAGGCCGATGGAATAAGGACTGAACATGACCAAAGGCATTATCATGCTCGCCGCCGGTGGTACCGGCGGCCATCTGTTTCCGGCGGAAGCGCTGGCGCACGAACTGAAGGCGCTCGGCTACTCCATTCATCTGGTGACGGACAGCCGGGCAGAACGTTTCGCCGGCAAGTTTCCGGCCGATGAAATCCACGTCGTTCCATCGGCGACGATCGGATCGAAGAACCCGTTGAAAGTCGCATCGTCGCTGTGGACGCTCTGGTCGGGTATCCGCGTTGCTGGCCGTCTGATGAAGAAGGTACGGCCGAAGGTGGTCGTCGGTTTCGGCGGTTATCCGACCATCCCACCACTGCTGGCCGCCGTACGTGCCGGCATCCCCTCGATGATCCACGAGCAGAACGCCGTCATGGGCCGCGCCAACAAAGCTTTGGCCAACCGTGTGCGGGCGATCGCCGGAGGGTTCCTGCCTGAAGCCGATGGCCCCTATGCGGCAAAGACGGTGACGACGGGCAATCCGGTGCGTCCGGCCGTTCTGGAGGCCGCGAAGGTTGCCTATCAGCCATCCGGAGAAGGCGAGGAGTTTCGTCTCGTGGTGTTCGGCGGCAGCCAGGGCGCCCAATATTTTTCGAAAAGCGTGCCGACGGCCATCAGTTTGCTCGATGACAATCTGAGGCAGCGGTTGAAGGTGACGCAGCAGGCGCGTGCTGAGGACATGCCGATGGTCGAAGGCTGTGTTGCCAAGCTTGAGATGACCGCCGATATTGCCCCTTTTTTCAACGATATGGCCGAACGGATTGCCAAGGCGCATCTGGTCATCTGCCGCTCGGGCGCCTCGACGGTTTCGGAAATCGCGGTGATCGGACGTCCGGCCATCCTGGTGCCTTATCCCTATGCACTTGATCACGATCAGGCGGCGAATGCGGCGGCGCTGGCTGCGACCGGTGGTGCCAAGGTGATCGCCCAGGCCGAACTTTCACCGGAGAAGCTGAGCAAAATTCTCGCCGGGGCGATGACCAGCCCGGAGAAGCTCGCGACAATGGCGGCAAACGCCAAACAGGCGGGCAAACCCGATGCCGCGCGCTTGCTTGCCGCCATGGTTGAAGCTATTGCCAGCGGTTCGACGATTGCACAGTTCAAGGAAACACGCTCATGAAAATGCCGCAGACAATCGGCCTGGTTCATTTCATCGGTATCGGTGGTATCGGCATGAGCGGTATCGCCGAGGTGCTGCACAATCTTGGCCACAAGGTTCAGGGCTCCGACCAGTCCGACAGCGCCAATGTTCAGCGCCTGCGTGACAAGGGCATCGAGGTTTTCGTTGGCCATAAGGCCGAGAATATCGGTGATGCGGAAGTCGTCGTGGTTTCCACCGCGATCAAGAAGAGCAACCCGGAACTGATCGCCGCGCGTGAAAAACTGCTGCCGGTGGTGCGCCGGGCCGAAATGCTCGCCGAACTCATGCGCTTCCGCAATGCCATCGCCATCGGCGGCACGCACGGCAAGACGACGACGACCTCGATGGTCGCGACGCTTCTCGAGGCCGGTGGTCTCGACCCGACCGTCATCAATGGCGGTATCATCAATGCCTACGGCACCAATGCCCGCATGGGCGAGGGTGAGTGGATGGTGGTCGAGGCCGACGAATCGGACGGCACCTTCCTGAAATTGCCCGCCGATGTTGCCGTCGTCACCAATATCGACCCGGAGCATCTCGATCACTACGGCAATTTCGATGCCGTGCGCGCCGCGTTCCGCCAGTTTGTCGAAAACGTGCCGTTCTACGGCTTTGGCGTCATGTGCCTCGATCATCCCGAAGTGCAAACGATGGTCTCGAAGATCGAGGACCGTAAGGTCATCACGTATGGTGAAAACCCGCAGGCCGACGTGCGCTTTTCCAATATCCGCATGGACGGCGCTACCTCGGTCTTCGACGTCGAAATCCGCCGCCGCCGCACCGGCAAGGTGATCCAGTTGAAGGATCTGCGCCTGCCGATGCCGGGCCGTCACAATGTCTCCAACGCCACCGCCGCTATTGCGGTTGCCCAGCGCCTCGGCATTTCGCCCGAGGATATTGCCAAGGGGCTGGCAGCCTTTGCCGGCGTCAAGCGCCGCTTCACCTTTACTGGCGAATGGAACGATGTTCGCGTCTACGACGATTACGGCCACCATCCCGTCGAGATCAAGGCGGTGCTGAAGGCCGCGCGCGAAGCCTGCCAGGGCCGCGTCATTGCCGTGCATCAGCCACATCGTTTCTCGCGTCTGCACAGCCTGTTCGAGGATTTTTCCGCCTGCTTCAACGAGGCAGATACGATCCTTCTGGCGCCGGTCTATTCGGCCGGTGAAGAGCCGATCGAGGGCATCAATTCCCAGGAGCTCGTCTCCCGCATCAAGGCCGGCGGCCATCGTGACGCGCGCTTCATCGACGGTCCGGAAGCAATCGCTCCGATTGTATCAGCCATTGCACAACCGGGTGACTTTGTGGTTCTCTTGGGGGCTGGCAGTATCACGTATTGGGCTGCGGCACTTCCGAAGGAACTCGCAGGCATTTCAGGAAATTCCGCATGAAACAGGTACACGGAGAAAAATTGCTGGCCTCGCTGGGGGATGGCGTCAAGGAATTGCGCGGACGTTTGACACCGGATGCGCCGATGGACCGCGTCACCTGGTTTCGTGCCGGCGGACTTGCCGAGCTGATGTTCCAGCCGCATGACGCAGACGATCTCATCACCTTCCTCAAGATGCTTCCCGCCGAGGTGCCCGTGATGGTTGCGGGCGTCGGCTCTAATCTTCTGGTGCGCGATGGCGGCATTCCGGGGGTTGTTATCCGGCTTTCCGCTAAGGGTTTTGGCGATGTCGAGCTGGTTTCGGAAACGCGGGTCAAGGCCGGAGCGATCTGCCCCGACAAGAATCTTGCGGCAATGACGCTCGATCATGGTATTGGCGGTTTCGCATTCTACTACGGCATTCCCGGCACGATCGGCGGTGCACTGCGCATGAATGCCGGCGCCAATGGCGGCGAGACGCGCGAGCGCGTTGTCGAGGTGCACGCGGTCGATCGCCAAGGCAACACGCATGTGCTGTCGAACGCCGACATGGGTTACAGCTACCGCCATTCGTCGGCGCCGAAGGGGCTGATTTTCACCCACGCCGTTTTCGAAGGCTACCTTGAAGACAAGGCGAAGATTCGCGCAGATATGGATGCGGTGCGCCAGCATCGCGAAACCGTACAGCCGATTCGCGAGAAGACCGGTGGTTCGACCTTCAAGAACCCGGAAGGCCATTCAGCCTGGAAGCTGATCGATGAGGCAGGTTGCCGCGGTCTGATGATCGGCGGCGCGCAGATGTCGCCAATGCACTGCAACTTCATGATCAACACCGGCCAGGCGAGCGGCTACGAGCTCGAATATCTCGGCGAAACCGTGCGCCAGCGCGTGTTTGAAACATCGGGCATCTCGCTCGAATGGGAAATCAAGCGTGTCGGCACGTTTATGCCGGGCTATGAGGTCAAGGAATTCCTCGGCGAACTGACAGCCTGAGCCGTTGCCAATGAATTGATATGAAGAAGCCGCCGTGGAGTGATCCGCGGCGGCTTTTTGGTGTTTGATGTTTGCTAAGCCTCAGACTTCATCCTTGCCGGAAAGCAGGATGCAGACCAGCGTGATCACGGCTGCTGCGCCGAGATAATAGCCGACATAAGCCATGCCGTAGTTCACCTGCAGCCATGTCGCGGCATAAGGAGCAAGCGAGGCCCCGAAAATGCCGGCGAGGTTGAAGGTGATCGACGAGCCGGTGTAGCGCACGTTGGTCGGGAAGGGGGCCGCAAGCGCCGTGCCGATCAGGCCGTAGGTCAGGCCCATCAAGGCCATTGCAATGATTGCAAAGACGAAGATGGCGGCTTCACCCGATGTCATCAGGATGTTCAGGAAGAACGAGAAGATACCGATAAGCACCGTCGTTACGATCAGCACTTCGCGCCGGCCAAAGCGTTCTGCCAGCTTGCCGGCGATCGGAATGAAGATACCGAACATGATCGAACCGACGATCTGGATTTCCAGTGCATCGAGGAACGGGATCTGCAGAACCTTGACGTTGTAGGAAAGCAGATAGGCCGAACCGATGTAGAACAAGACGAAAGTCGCCAGGGCTACGAAGGTGCCAAGCAGGAGGCTCCGCTTGTGGCTGCGGAACAGTTCCATCACCGGCACCTCGACGCGCTCATGCTTGTCGATGGCCTTCTGGAACGCCGGCGTCTCGGTGATCGACAGACGTACCCAGAGACCGACGGCGATCAGGATGATCGAGGCGATGAACGGGACGCGCCAGCCCCAGCTCAGCAACTGCTCCTGGGTCATCAGGTGCAAAAGCAGCCAGAAGACGCCCGAGGACAGGAACAAGCCAACAGGGGCGCCGAGCTGCGGGAACATGCCGTACCAGCTGCGCTTGCCTTCCGGCGCATTTTCCGTGGCGAGCAGGACGGCGCCGCCCCATTCGCCACCGAGACCGAAGCCCTGGCCAAACCGGCACAGCGCCAGCAGAAGCGGTGCGATGACGCCGATCTGCGCGTATGTGGGGAGCAGGCCGATGATGACCGTCGAAATGCCCATGGTCAGAAGAGCCGCCACCAGGGTCGTCTTGCGGCCGACCCGGTCGCCGAAATGGCCAAACACGACGGCGCCCAGCGGGCGCGCGAAAAATGCGATCGAGAAGGTCGCGAAGGAGGCGAGAAGTGCGGTGGTGGGATCGCTGTTCGGGAAGAACAACGCCGGAAACACCAGCACGGCGGCCGTGGCGTAGACGTAGAAGTCGAAGAATTCGATGGTCGTGCCGACCAGGCTTGCGAGGAGAACGCGGGCTGGCGAATTGAGTGGGCCCTTGTTCAACGGCTCTGCCGTCGGCGACGACGTGGAGAGTGTGTCGCTCATTATCATATGTCCGTCTTGGGAATGTTAGTGCCGTCTTGGGAGGCAGCCGCCCGGCTTTAACGCAGACGAACCGGCAATAAAACCCTTCAAGCGCAACTATCGGCAAGATTTCGGGGTGGATAGATTGTAAAAGTGTCGTCTGAGATGCAGCTTTATCGCCCTCTATTTCGTCAGGTTGATTAAAAATGCCACCTGATGCGCTCCTGGCGTGCTCAATCCTTGACCAGAATCGAATTGTCGCAAATCTTGGGTTGTGCACCCGGTGACCGGGTGCGGCAAACAGGCTGGGGTGCGCATGCGTTTCCTTCAGGGGGTCTGATGGGGCGCTGATGATGCGCATCGGGCACTTTAGGGGCATTTGCTCCGTTTGAAGGGGAAACCATGTTCAAGAAGCTTTCTGCTGAATTTTTAGGAACATTCTGGCTTGTGTTTGGCGGTTGCGGCAGCGCGGTGTTGGCAGCGGCCTTTCCGGACGTCGGCATCGGCCTGCTCGGTGTTTCGTTTGCCTTTGGTCTCACCGTCCTGACCATGGCCTATGCGGTCGGCGGCATCTCGGGCGGCCACTTCAATCCGGCTGTGTCCGTTGGTTTAACGGTTGCCGGCAAGTTTCCTGCCTCTTCGCTTCCCGGCTATATCATTGCCCAGGTGGCGGGCGGCATCGTCGCAGCCGCAGCTCTTTATCTGGTTGCGAGCGGCAAGGCTGACTTCCAGCTCGGCGGTTTTGCGGCCAATGGTTATGGTGAACACTCGCCAGGCGGATATTCGTTGACCTCGGCTCTGGTGATCGAAGTGCTTTTGACCGGCTTCTTCATCTTCATCATCCTGGGGGCCACTCACGGCCGCGTGCCGGTCGGCTTTGCGCCGATTGCCATTGGACTGACATTGACGCTCATTCACCTGATCTCGATCCCGGTCACCAATACATCGGTGAACCCCGCCCGTTCCACCGGTCAGGCGCTGTTTGTCGGCGGCTGGGCGTTGCAGCAATTGTGGCTGTTCTGGCTTGCCCCGATCGTTGGTGCTGCCATCGGTGCCATTATCTGGAAGGTTGTCGGCGAAGACGACTGATACGCTGCCATCCGACATGTTCCGCTTACGAAAGGCCCCGCAGAAATCGCTGCGGGGCCTTTCCGTTTTATCGGCCCCGTCAGCAGCCTTTTTCCTTGCGTTGAGAGTAACACTCTGATTCTAGGCGATGAATCTGAGCGCCGGCATGAATCGGCGGGAAATATTTTACCCATGTCTTGGATAGGGTTAACCAAAGTAAACGGTTCGTTAACCATAATGACGCTCTATGGGGGTGTGCCTGAAAGACGCGACTCGTCTGTGTCAACAAGCTAGGCGCAAGCAGCGATTTGTAAGGCTGGCGTAATGTCGGGGGTTTTTATGAGCAAGCATGTGGCTGTCCTAATGGGCGGATTTTCTTCGGAGCGGCCGGTGAGCCTGTCTTCCGGGGCTGCGTGCGCCGATGCTTTGGAGGCCGAGGGCTACCGCGTCACCCGAATCGACGTCGATCGCAATGTCGCGTCCGTTCTGGCGAATCTGCGTCCCGATGTTGCCTTCAACGCCCTGCATGGCCCTTTCGGTGAGGATGGTACCATCCAGGGCATCCTCGAATATCTTGAGATTCCGTATACCCATTCCGGCGTTCTTGCTTCGGCTCTCGCCATGGACAAGGCGCAGGCTAAGCTTGTTGCCGCTGCTGCCGGTATTCCTGTTGCTGAGGCGCGCGTCATGGATCGCCATGATTTCGGCTCGGCTCATCCGATGAAGCCGCCCTATGTCGTCAAGCCGGTTCGCGAGGGCTCGAGCTTCGGTGTGGTGATGGTCAAGGAAGATCAGTCGCATCCGCCGCAGATCGTTACGTCCAGCGAGTGGCGCTATGGCGATCGGGTCATGGTCGAGCGCTACGTGCATGGCCGCGAGTTCACCTGTGGCGTCATGGGGGATACGGCGCTTGGTGTCACTGAAGTGATACCGCAGGGACACGCCTTCTACGATTACGATTCAAAGTATGTGAAAGGTGGCTCAAAACACGTCATCCCGGCAGATATTTTACCAAATATTTACCAAAAAATACAAACACTCTCAGTCATGGCGCATCAGGCGATTGGATGCCGCGGCGTAAGCCGCTCCGACTTCCGCTTCGACGACCGTTTCTCTGCAGAAGGAGAGCTTATCTGGCTGGAGGTTAACACTCAGCCCGGAATGACTCCCACCTCTCTGGTCCCTGAAATGGCCGTTCATGCAGGCCATACGTTTGGTGAATTCCTCAAGTGGATCGTGGAGGACGCGTCGTGTTTGCGTTGAAGGGCAGGAAAGCAGCAAGAGGACGGGCTCCGCTGGAGGCGGTTGATCTTGATGGTCAGCGCGTTCTGCCGCGGCCGCTGCGCCGTGTTGTGCGTTTCCTTGTCAGTCTTGGAACGGGCCGCATCCACTTCATGCCGTATACCGGCACAGTCTCCGCTGTGGCGTTTTTCGCCGCGACCGGTTTTTATGGCATGTCGCTCGGCGGTCACAGTCAGGATTTTGCCCAGACGACCACCACGGCCGTTGGTTTTGCGATCGAGGACGTCAAGGTGTCTGGCAACGACCAGACCTCGGAAATCGACATCCTGCAGCAACTTGGGCTTGATGGTGCAACTTCGCTGGTTGCCCTCGATATCGGCGTGGCGCGCAAGCTGATCAGCGAAATGCCCTGGGTCGAAGACGTTGCCGTGCGCAAGGTCTATCCGGGCACGATCGAGGTTAGTCTGAAGGAGCGCAAGGCGTTCGGCATCTGGCAGCATGGCACCGATCTGTCGCTGATCGAAAAGAGCGGCAGCGTGATTGCGCCGCTGCGCGACAACAAATTCTCCGAACTGCCACTGTTCGTCGGCCGTGACGCCGAGACGACAGCCGCCGCGTTTTACGCCCGGTTCGAGCAATGGCCGGAAATCAGCAAGCGGGTCAAAGCCTATGTTCGCGTAGCTGGCCGCCGCTGGGATCTGATGCTCGACAACGGCATCACCATCAAACTGCCCGAGCACGATCTGGACCGCGCCATGCAGGTGCTCTCGACGATGGAAGAGGGGCAGCAACTGCTTGAACGTGACATTGCTGCGGTCGATCTGAGGCTGGAGGATCGCACCACGATCCAGTTGACCCCGGAAGCCGCTGCCCGCCGTCAGACTGTTCTGGAAGCCCGCACGAAGTTGTTGAAGAAGCAGGAAAAGGAAGGCCGTACATGAGCATCTTCGGCTCCTCGAATTTTGGGCTGCCGCGTCTGAAGCCGCTTTCTTCCAAGCGGTCGCATGTCGTTTCCGTGCTCGATATCGGCTCGACCAAAGTGGTCTGCATGATCGGCCGGCTGACGCCGCGCGCCGAAAGCCAAATCCTGCCGGGCCGCACCCATTCGATCGAAATCATCGGTATCGGCCACCACAAATCGCGCGGCATGAAGAATGGCGTGATTGCCGATCTCGACGCCGCTGAAAGCGTCGTCCGTCTCGCCGTCGATGCCGCTGAGCGTATGGCGGGGCTGACCATCGACAGCCTGATCGTCAACATTTCTGCTGGCCGTCTGCAAAGCGATATCTACACCGCTTCCATCGATCTCGGTGGCCAGGAAGTCGATTCGGCGGACCTGAAGAAGGTTTTGGCGGCTGCCGGCCAGCAGTCGCTGCGCCAGGACCGCGTCATCCTGCATTCGCTGCCCACGGGCTTCTCGCTCGACGGCGAACGCGGCATCCGGGATCCGCTCGCAATGTTCGGCGATGCGCTGGGTGTCGACATGCACGTGCTGACCGCCGAACGCGCTGCACTGAAGAACCTCGAACTCTGCATCAACCGTGCGCATCTATCGGTCGAAGGCATTGTCGCGACACCGTATGCAAGCGGTCTTGCGGCTCTGGTCGATGACGAGGTTGAACTCGGTTGCGCCGCCATCGACATGGGTGGCGGCACCACGACGATCTCGGTCTTTGCCGAAGGTAAGCTTGTTCATGCCGATGCGATCAGCCTTGGCGGTCACCATGTCACCACAGACCTTGCACGCGGTCTTTCGACCCGCATCGAAGATGCCGAGCGCCTGAAGGTCGTTCATGGTTCGGCACTGCCCAATAGCGCCGACGAGCGCGACATCGTTTCCGTTCCGCCGATCGGCGAGGACGACCGCGATCAGCCGACACATGTGCCGCGCGCACTGGTTTCGCGCATCGTGCGGGCTCGCATCGAGGAAACACTGGAACTGATCCGCGACCGTATCCAGCGGTCCGGCTTCTCGCCGATCGTCGGCAAGCGTGTCGTTCTGACGGGCGGCGCTGCACAGCTGACCGGTCTGCCCGAATCGGCACGCCGGATTCTCGCCCGCAACGTCCGCATCGGCCGTCCGCTCGGCGTTTCGGGATTGCCGGCAGCGGCAAAAGGCCCGGCCTTTTCGACGGCCGTTGGACTGATGATCTATCCGCAAGTCGCGGACATGGAAACACATGCGGCGCAGGGCGGTCTGCTCTCGTCGCTTGCAGGAAACAACAGCCGTATCGCCCGGATGGGTCAATGGCTGAAGGAAAGCTTTTGAGCCCTTCGGCTTCATGCTGACGGGATGCAATACGGGATTTAGTGATTTGGCCGGCTCGGCAAGGCGGCCAGAAACCAGGAAGGAACGGGAACAATGACGATCAACTTGCAAAAGCCGGATATCACCGAGCTGAAGCCCCGCATCACCGTCTTCGGTGTTGGCGGGGGCGGTGGCAATGCTGTTAACAACATGATCACGGCAGGCCTCGAAGGCGTCGATTTCGTCGTCGCCAACACCGATGCCCAGGCGCTGACCATGACCAAGGCTTCGCGCATCATCCAGATGGGTGTTGCCGTGACCGAAGGTCTGGGTGCCGGTTCGCAGCCTGAAGTCGGCCGCGCGGCGGCTGAAGAGTGCATCGATGAAATCATCGATCACCTCAACGGCACACATATGTGCTTCGTCACCGCCGGCATGGGTGGCGGTACCGGTACCGGTGCTGCTCCCGTCGTTGCCCAGGCTGCCCGCAACAAGGGCATCCTGACGGTCGGCGTCGTTACCAAGCCGTTCCACTTCGAAGGCCAGCGCCGCATGCGTCTCGCCGACATGGGCATCCAGGAACTGCAGAAGTCCGTCGACACCCTGATCGTCATTCCGAACCAGAACCTGTTCCGGATCGCCAATGACCGCACCACGTTCGCCGATGCGTTCGCAATGGCCGACCAGGTTCTCTACTCCGGCGTTGCCTGCATCACCGACCTGATGGTCAAGGAAGGCCTGATCAATCTCGACTTCGCGGACGTCCGCTCCGTAATGCGCGAGATGGGCCGCGCCATGATGGGGACCGGCGAAGCATCCGGCGAAGGCCGCGCAATGGCCGCTGCCGAAGCTGCAATCGCCAACCCACTGCTCGACGAGACCTCGATGAAGGGTGCTCAGGGCCTGTTGATCTCGATCACCGGTGGCCGTGACCTAACGCTCTTTGAAGTCGATGAAGCAGCAACCCGTATCCGCGAAGAAGTGGATCCGGACGCCAACATCATCCTCGGCGCGACATTCGACGAAGAACTCGAAGGCCTCATCCGCGTTTCGGTTGTGGCAACGGGTATCGATCGGACCGCTGCGGAGGTGGCCGGTCGCAATGCCGACTTTCGTCCGGTAGCAGCCAAGCCGATCGTTCGTCCGTCCATCGCAATCCCGGCAGCGCCAGTCCAGCAGACGGTTGCCGTTCAGCAGCCGGCTCCGGTTGCCCAGCAGCCAGTCGTTCAGCAGCAGCAGGCCGCCCAGCCGGTTCAGCAGACGAGTGATTCGATTGCCGAAGCCATCCGTGCAGCCGAACTGGAACGCGAACTGTTCCTGTCGATGCCGCGCGGTGGCGCAACTGCGCCGGTTCAGCAGGCTCAGGACGATTTCCGTCCGCAGAGCAAGCTTTTCGCGGGTGCTGCACCGGTTGAACAGCAGCCTGTCGTCCAGGCCGCCGCTCCGGTTCAGCGTGCGATCGAAACGCCGGTTTACCAGCAGCCCGTCGCCCAGGCTCCGGTTCGCCAGGAGCCCGCCGCTCCGGTAATCCGCCAGCAGGCCGAGCAGGTTCGCATGCCGCGCGTCGAAGACTTCCCGCCGATGGTCAAGGCCGAAGCCGAACATCGCGCACAGCCGGTTCAGCAGGAAGAGCGCGGCCCGATGGGCTTGCTCAAGCGGATCACCAATTCGCTCGCACGCCGCGAAGAAGAAAGCCACGATGTGGCTGCCGACATGACCTCCGGTGCGCCGGCCGCTGCCTCGCAGCAGCGACGTCCGTTGTCGCCCGAAGCCAGCGTTTATGCGCCGCGCCGGGCTGCTCCTCTCGATGACCGTGCCCGCGCTGCCTCGCAGCCGCGTGCACATGAAGACGATCAGCTCGAAATCCCGGCGTTCCTGCGCCGCCAGTCGAACTGATTTTTCTACCCACCTTCCTCCTTGCCGAAATGCCCGGGTTTGCGCCCGGGCATTTTTTATGAATTATTGAATTCTTCCAATATCTAAGCACCTTGTGTGCGTCGCGTAACAAAGCGAAAGAAACAGTGATTTGGAATGACGGACCACAGCAATTATCTTCACAATCAGAACTGATGGGACAGCATTGCGATTCTAAACGCGAAAGCTTGCATATTGGACCGGGCGGTGACGGCAAGACCTCGCTTCCCGACGGTGTGGCTTGCGGCTTTGGAAAGCGCACAACTCTTGTCCTATCGAGACATTCGGCGGCAACGCCACGTAGCATTTGAAGGCGATAGGCATGGGACTGGGAATTGGACTGCTTGGATTTCAGACAACGATTGCACACTCTGTAACTCTGAGCGGCACGGGCGTACATTCTGGCGCCGAGGTAGCGATCACCTTTCATCCAGCGGAAGCAGACAGCGGCATCGTTTTTCAGCGCGTCGCCGGTGAGCAGACGATCAGCGAATTCAAGGCGGTCTCTTCGCAGGTCGGCAACACCGATCTCTGCACCATCCTCGGCTTCTCGCCTGCCACCTCGATCGCTACGATCGAGCATGTGATGGCGGCCATCTATGCGCTCGGCCTCGACAATCTTCTGATCGAAGTGCACGGCGCCGAAATGCCGATCATGGATGGAAGCTCCGCGCCGTTCATCGACGCTATCGAGCAGACCGGTATCAAGGCGCTGGGCGTCAAGCGCCGTTATATCCGCATCCTGAAGCCAGTGCGTATCGAATCGGGTGCCTCCTGGTCGGAATTCACGCCCTATGACGGCATGCGCTTCGAAGTAGAGATCGATTTCGATTGCCCGCTGATCGGCCGTCAGGCCTGGAAGGGCGACATTACTCCGGCGGTCTTCAAGACGGAATTGTCGCGCGCCCGCACATTCGGCTTCATGCGCGATGTCGAGCGTATGTGGGCTGCCGGTCGCGGTCTCGGTTCGTCGCTGGAAAATTCGGTCGTCATTGCTGATGACAACACCGTCATCAACATGGAAGGCCTGCGTTACAAGGACGAGTTCGTCCGCCACAAGACGCTGGACGCCGTGGGCGACCTGGCTTTGGCAGGTGCGCCGTTCATTGGCTGCTACCGGTCCTATCGCGGTGGCCACAAGATGAATGCCAACGCGCTGAAGGCGCTGATGAGCGATCCGACCGCCTATGAAATCGTCGAGACAGCAACACAGCGCCAACGCTCTGCGCCGCGGGAAGTGATTGCCGTCAATGCGCCGTAAAGCGCAGCTACTTGTTCCTGAAAGGGAAAATCTGGTCTGATGTTTGATGAGAGCCGGTCTTTTGACCGGCTTTTTCATGACGGGACTGCCACAAAATTGCGTTAATCAATCATCATGACGTTGCGGTCTTGTTGCATCTTGATCTAAAACGCGGTTCATAGGCGGCGGTATTCTTACCGGTGCGGGAGTTGGGATTTACGAATGGTAATTGCAGGCCAGTTTGAATTGAAGAAGATGGCACGTGTTGTTGTCATTACGCTTGCGGCTTGTGCGGGTAGCGTTTTGATCACCGCCTGCCAGAACGATCCCGACATCGACATTACAAAGCTGGCCGCCGAGACAGACCCGCCGGAAGTACTCTACAATCAGGGCCTTGCCAACCTGAACGCGGGCAAGACGACGGAAGCGGCGCGCAAGTTCGACGCGATCGACCAGCAGCATCCCTTCTCGGAATATGCCCGCAAGGCGCTGGTGATGCGCTCCTTCATCAACTACCGCAACGGTCAGTACCAGGACGCTATAAATGGGGCGAGCCGGTACCTGAACCTCTATCCCGAATCCGAAGATGCAGCCTACGCGCAATATATTGTCGGTCTGGCCTATTCGAAACAGATCCCGGCGGTGACGCAGGACCAGAAGCCGGCCTTCAAGACGATCGAGGCGATGCAGGCGGTCATTACCAAATATCCTGATTCCGAATATGTCGAGGACGCGCAAGCCAAGCTGCGCTTTGCCAAGGACCAGCTGGCCGGCAAGGAAATGCAGGTTGGCCGCTACTATCTCGAGCGTAAGGAATATCTGGCCGCAATCACGCGCTTCCGTTCGGTCGTCGAATCCTATCCGAACACCAACCAGGTCGAAGAGGCGCTGGCGCGTCTGGTCGAAACCTACTTCGCCATGGGTATTACCAGCGAGGCGCAGACCGCCGCCGCCATTCTCGGACACAACTATCCTGACAGCCAGTGGTATGCCGACAGCTACAAGCTCCTGCAGACCGGCGGTCTGGAACCGCGTGAAAACGGCAACTCGTGGATTTCGCGAGCAGGCAAGAAGCTTCTGGGCGCCTAGAAACAGGACCCAAGACGAAGAGATTTGAACCGGGATGCTTTCACAGATCTCGATCCGCGATATCGTCCTGATCGAACGGCTTGACCTGTCCTTCGATGCTGGCCTGTCCGTATTGACCGGCGAAACCGGCGCCGGAAAATCCATTTTGCTTGATAGTTTGTCGCTGGCGCTCGGTGGGCGCGGCGACGGTTCGCTTGTTCGCCACGGTGGCGACAAGGGGCAGGTGACGGCGGTCTTCGATGTCGGCATGGGACATCCGGCCCGGCTTCTCGTTCGCGAAAACGGTATCGACGATGACGGCGACCTGATTTTCCGCCGGGTGCAATCGGCCGATGGCCGCACCAAGGCCTATGTCAACGATCAGCCGGTTTCGGTGCAGTTGATGCGCCAGGCAGGCCAGTTGCTGGTCGAAATCCATGGCCAACATGACGACCGCGCCCTTGTCGACACTCACGCCCACCGCACCCTTCTTGATGCCTTCGGTGGTCTTGCCGAGGAAGCGCAGGCGGTGTCCGGGCTTTACCGCATCTGGAAGGATGCCGAGCGGACGTTGAAGAAGCACCGCGACAAGGTCGAGGCAGCTGCCCGCGAGGCCGATTATCTGCGCTCCGCCGTCGAAGAACTCGAAGCGCTGTCGCCACAGGATGGTGAAGAAGACGATCTTGCCGAGCGCCGTTCGCGGATGATGAAGGCCGAGCGCATCGCTGTCGACATCAATGAAGCGAGCGAGTTTCTCAACGGCAACGGTTCACCGGTTCCGCTGATTGCCTCTATGGTGCGCAGGCTGGAACGCAAAAGCCACGAAGCGCCAGGTCTTCTTGAAGAGACTGTCGAGCTTTTGGACGCAGCCCTCAACCAGCTTTCCGACGCCCAGATGGCCGTTGAGGCGGCGCTGCGCAAGACCGAATACGATCCGAAGGAACTGGAGCGTGTCGAGGAGCGGCTGTTTGCGCTGCGCGCCGCAGCCCGCAAATATTCCGTACCGGTGACGTCGTTGCCGGCGCTGGCCGTGCGGATGATCTCCGATCTTGCTGATCTGGATGCCGGCGAAGAAAAGCTGAAGCAGCTGGAAGCTCAACTTGGCCTGACCAAGGGTGCCTTTGACGCGGCAGCCGTGGCTCTGTCGGCCAAGCGTCGCAACACGGCGACGGCACTGTCCGACGCCGTCATGGCAGAGCTTCCCGCGTTGAAGCTCGAGCGTGCCCGGTTCATGGTGGAAGTGACCTCCGATCCCGATGTTGCCGCCGCCGAAGGGATCGATGTGGTCGAGTTCCACGTTCAGACCAACCCTGGCACGCGGCCCGGCCCGATCATGAAGGTAGCATCCGGCGGCGAGCTGTCGCGCTTTCTGCTGGCGCTCAAAGTGGCGCTCGCGGATCGGGGCTCCGCGCCGACGCTCGTTTTTGATGAAATCGACACCGGGGTTGGCGGTGCGGTGGCGGATGCCATCGGCCAGCGGCTCAAGCGGTTGTCGAAAACCGTCCAGGTGCTTTCGGTCACCCACGCGCCGCAGGTGGCAGCGCGGGCCGCAACGCATCTCTTGATTTCCAAGGGGCCTTCGGCGGAAAAGTCCGAAACGATTGCCACCCGTGTGGCCCGCATGGACGACAAGGCCCGTACCGAAGAGATCGCCCGCATGCTGGCGGGGGCCTCGGTGACGGATGAGGCAAGGGCGGCTGCGGCGAGTTTGTTGGCTGGGAATGGGTAGTTCTACCCTCCGGTGAAGGATAGGGAGCATCTTCCCATTCCCCCAAAATTCTCTAAAACGACTCTCAAATCAGGAGTCCCAGCATGTCGACCTTATCCATTGCCGTTGAAGATTTGACGCTTGAAGATGCGGTAACAGAGTTGGAACGGCTGGCGGCCGAACTGGCGCGACACGATGCGCTCTATCACGGCAAGGATGCGCCGGAGATTTCGGACGCGGACTATGACGCGCTGAAGCGGCGCAACGAGGAGATCGAGGCGCATTTTCCGGAGCTGGTGCGGGCCGACAGCCCGTCGCGCAAGGTCGGCGCGGCACCCTCCGGCATTTTTCAGCAGATCACTCATGCGCGGCCGATGCTGTCGCTCGACAACGTGTTTTCCGACGTGGATGTGCAGGACTTCATCGGCAGCGTATACCGGTTCCTCGGGCTTTTGCCGGATAATTCGATCGCTTTCACTGCAGAGCCGAAGATTGACGGCCTGTCGATGTCGCTGCGATACGAAAACGGCAGGCTGGTCAGTGCTGCGACACGCGGCGACGGCACGACCGGTGAGAACGTCACAGCCAATATCCGCACCATCATGGAAATCCCGCAGACCCTGCCGGCCGGTGCGCCTGCAATCGTTGAGGTTCGCGGTGAAGTCTATATGGGCAAGAGCGACTTTCTGGCGCTGAACGCGCAGATGGTTGCCGAGGGCAAGCAGACCTATGTCAACCCGCGCAACACGGCCGCCGGCTCGTTGCGTCAGCTTGATCCGACCATTACCGCCAGCCGCAAGCTGAAATTCTTCGCCTATGCCTGGGGCGAAATTTCGGAGATGCCAGCCGATACCCAGTTCGGCATGGTCGAGGTGTTCAAGCGCTGGGGGTTCCCGGTCAATCCTCTGATGCAGCGTTTGTCGTCGATCGATGCGATTCTTGCGCATTACAATGACATCGGTCTCAAGCGCCCCGACCTCGACTATGATATCGACGGTGTCGTCTACAAGGTCGACCGGCTGGACCTGCAGCAGCGGCTGGGCTTTCGCTCGCGTTCGCCGCGCTGGGCAACCGCACACAAGTTTCCGGCCGAGCAGGCATTTACGACAGTCGAGAATATCGACATCCAGGTGGGGCGTACCGGTGCGCTGACGCCGGTGGCGCGGCTGACGCCGGTCACGGTCGGCGGTGTCGTCGTCACCAATGCGACGCTGCACAATGCCGATTATATCGAAGGCATCGGCAATGGTGGTGAGCGTATTCGGGAAGAGGACCACGATATCCGCATCGGCGATACCGTGATTGTCCAGCGGGCAGGGGATGTCATCCCGCAGGTGCTCGATGTGGTGATGGAAAAGCGCGTAGCAGCGGCGGAGCGCTATCAGTTTCCGAAAGTTTGCCCGGTTTGCGGCAGTCACGCCGTGCGCGAGAGAAACGAGAAGACCGGCAAACTCGATTCCGTCACGCGCTGCACCGGCGGCTTCGTCTGCCGGGCCCAGGCGGTCGAGCACTTGAAGCACTTCGTTTCGCGCAATGCCTTCGACATCGAAGGGTTGGGATCGAAGCAGATCGACTTCTTCTTCGAGGCCGAGGACCCGGCATTGTCGATCAAGACCGCGCCGGACATCTTCACGCTGGAGAAACGGCAGAATGGCTCGACCCTGACCAAGCTCGAAAATATCGACGGGTTCGGCAAGGTCAGCGTCCGCAAACTTTATGATGCTATCAATGACCGGCGCCAGGTGGCGTTGCACCGGCTGATCTACGCGCTCGGTATTCGCCATGTCGGCGAAACCACGGCAAAGCTTTTGGCGCGTTCCTACGGCAGTTACACAGCCTTCGCTGACGCGATGAAGGCGGCCAGCGATATCACCTCGGAGGCGTGGAGCGACTTGAATACGATCGACGGCATCGGTGATGTCGTTGCGCGGGCCATCGTTGAATTCTACAAGGAGCCGCGCAACATGGATGTCGTGTCGCGCCTGCTTGATGAGGTGACGCCGCAGGATGCGGAGGCACCGGTGGCAAGTTCCAGCCCGGTTGCGGGCAAGACTGTCGTGTTCACCGGATCGCTGGAGAAGATGACCCGCGACGAAGCCAAGGCCATGGCCGAGCGGTTGGGAGCCAAGGTTGCGGGCTCCGTGTCGAAGAAGACCGATCTTCTGGTCGCAGGCCCCGGCGCCGGCTCAAAACTGGAAAAAGCCCGCGAACTCGGCGTCGAAACCACCGATGAGGATGGCTGGTTCGTCCTAATCGGTGGGTAATCGCCCTTCCGTTGCCTTAAAATGCTTTCCTCGATCCCCTGTCTTCTCTATGAGGGCTGCCAGATTATGACAGTTTCGTGACAACGCGAAGATAGGTGGATGAACAATGCTGGGTTGGTTTCGCAAGCTGATGCCGCGCGAGGACAAGTTCTTCGAGCTTTTCGAGGCGCATTCGCGCACGGTCGTTGGCGCGGCCGAGGCGATGAAAGCTCTGCTTGCCGGCGAGGGTGATCTTGATGCCCATTGCGACCGGATCATCGCCCTGGAAGACCAGGCTGACGCGATCACCCGTGACGTCCTGCTTGCGGTCCGGCTGAGTTTCATCACACCGTTCGATCGCGGTGACATCAAGGACCTGATCCAGTCGATGGACGATGCCATCGACATGATGCACAAGACGGTGAAGACCATCCGGCTGTTCGAGCAGAAGACTTTTGATCCCGGCATGCGCGAAATGGGCGTTCTGATCATCGATTCTGCCCGGCTGGTTGCCGAAGCCATTCCGCTGCTCGACCGCATCGGCGCCAACGTACCGCGGCTGACCGCCATTGCCGAGGAAGTGACCCGGCTTGAGGGGCGTTCCGATCAGCTGCATGACGAGGGCCTCAAGGACCTGTTCCGCCGCCACGGCACCTCCAACCCGATGGCCTATATCATCGGTAGCGAAATCTATGGCGAGTTGGAAAAGGTCGTCGACCGTTTCGAGGACGTCGTCAATGAAATCAGCGGCATCGTGATCGAGAACGTCTGATGGACGCGACCCTCGCCTTGCCGTTGCTTATCGCCCTGATCGGCGTTGCGCTGTTCTTCGATTTTCTCAACGGCCTGCATGACGCCGCCAATTCGATCGCCACGATCGTCTCGACGCGGGTTCTGCGGCCGCAATATGCCGTCATGTGGGCGGCGTTCTTCAACTTTATCGCCTTCTTGTTCTTCGGCCTGCATGTTGCCGAGACGCTCGGAACCGGTATCATCGATCCGTCCATCGTCACGCCGCAGGTGATCTTTGCCGCCTTGATGGGGGCGATCATCTGGAACATCGTCACCTGGATTTTCGGCATTCCCTCCAGTTCGTCTCATGCGCTGGTGGGCGGGCTGGTTGGTGCGGGCCTTGCCAAGACCGGGGGCGACGCGATCGTTCTGACCGGCCTTCTGAAAACCGTCGGTGCCATCTTCATGTCGCCGATGATCGGCTTCATGCTGGCGCTGCTGCTTGTGCTGATCGTGTCCTGGGTTTGCCTGCGCCAGACGCCGTTTGCCGTCGATCGCAGCTTTCGCGGCCTGCAGTTCATTTCCGCCTCGCTCTACTCGCTCGGCCACGGCGGCAACGATGCGCAGAAGACCATGGGCATCATCGCGGTGCTGCTGTTCAGCCAAGGCTATCTCGGCGACACGTTCTTCGTGCCGTTCTGGGTGGTCATCACCTGCCAGTCGGCCATGGCGCTCGGCACACTGTTCGGCGGGTGGCGGATCGTCCACACGATGGGCTCGAAGATCACCAAGCTCAATCCGATGCAGGGGTTTTGCGCGGAAACCGGCGGGGCGATCACCCTGTTTGCCGCGACATGGCTGGGTATTCCGGTCTCGACCACGCATACGATTACCGGCGCCATCATTGGTGTCGGTGCGGCACGACGCGTCTCGGCAGTGCGCTGGGGGCTGGCGGGCAACATTCTGATCGCCTGGATCATCACGTTGCCAGCGGCAGCGCTGATCTCCGCGCTGTTCTATTTCGCGGTGGGGCTGCTCTAGTCGGCGAGGCGATTGACCATAGCCGTCGAAAGGCGGCTATGGCTTCCCGATCGCAAATTCGGCGCGACACCCGCCGCCAAATAGTATCCTATGGGGCAGGCGGTCAAAGAACTGCCGGTGTCAACCAGAACCCGAGGAACACGCAAGCGATGAAACTGGCCACTCTGAAAGACAGTACCCGCGACGGCAAACTCGTCGTCGTTTCCAAGGATCTGACCCGCTGCTCGGAAGTCGGCCATATCGCCCGCACCCTTCAAGCCGCGATCGATGACTGGGCGCACGCCGGACCCCGGCTGGCGCGGGTTGCCATTGGCCTCGAGACCGGCGCGCAGCCCACCATGCGGTTTCATGAACACGACGCTGCTTCACCGTTGCCGCGCGCGTTTTTCTGGGCTGGCGGCTCCGGTGGTTTTACCGGCCCGCGCGATCCCGTCACGATCAGGGAGGGGGCTTCGAAACTGTCCACGACCGCTCAACTCGCCGTCATTGTCGATGACGTGGGTGTGCAGGCGGATGCCGAGGCGGCAAAGCAGGCTGTTCTTCTCATCCTGCTCGCCAACGATGTTTCGGCTGATGGTGCCGGTGCTGTTTCGTCGTTTTCGCCGGTGGCAGTTACGCCGGACGAACTGGACGAAAGCGCGGATCTTTCCTTGCTTGTTCGTCTCAACGGCAAGCCGGTCGAGGGTGGCAAAGGCAGCGTGAAGGACAGTGCCACCGCTGTGGCAGCGGCTGCAGGTAAGCGGCCGCTGATCGCGGGTAGCATTGTTGCAACCGGCTCCTGCCTCGTCACCTCGGCCCTGTCTTTGGGCGACGTCGTTCGCGTCGAGATGAACGACCGTACGGGGCATTCTATTTTCGGTGCGATCGAGCAGACGGTCGAAACCCGCAGCAAATGAAGGGGCGGGCTCCGGGGCAACCGGAGCCTGTTTCTCTTCGTGACAATTCCTGCCTTCAATTCTTGAATTGTCTTTTTGCACTGCACACGTTAGGAAAGCCGCGCCGGGTTTCATGCGGATGCTCGCAGCGAAAACCGGCAAGGCCAGCCGCCGTGAACAAGGTGGCATGCTTGCGGATTGGAGGATCCCGAGATGGAAACAATCACAACCATTGCCGATCTGCGCGCCCGCCTGAGCGGCCATCGCCGCGCCGGAAAAACCATCGGTCTCGTTCCGACCATGGGTTATCTGCATGTCGGCCACACGGAACTGGTCGCCCGCGCCCGCGCGGCAAACGACATCGTCGTCGTCAGTCTGTTCGTCAATCCGCTGCAGTTCGGCGCCAATGAAGACCTGACCAAATATCCGCGCGATCTTGCTCGTGATCAGGCGATGCTGGTTGAAGGCGGCGCTGACTTTCTCTTTGCACCCGGTGTGAGCGATATGTATCCGCGGCCAATGGAAACGGTCGTCGATGTGCCGACGCTTGGCAGCGAGCTGGAAGGCTCGGTTCGCCCCGGACATTTCGCTGGTGTCGCCACGGTCGTTACCAAGCTGTTCAATATCGTCCAGCCGGATCGTGCCTATTTCGGCGAGAAGGATTTCCAGCAGTTGCAGATCATCCGCCGCATGGTCGAGGACATGGCGCAGCCGGTCGAGGTGGTCGGCGTGCCGACGGTGCGCGAAGCCGATGGTCTCGCCTGCTCGTCGCGCAACGTCTACCTGACGCCGGCCGAACGGGCGGCTGCGGCAATCGTGCCGAAGGCGCTCGATGAGGCCGAACGGCTGATTGCCGGTGGCGTGATGGATGTGGCAGCACTTGAAAAGGCAGTAGGCGATTTCATCGCATCCGAGCCTTTGGCAAAGCCCGAGGTGGTCGCTCTGCGCGACCCCGAAACCCTTCATGAATTGACGGAAATCAGCGAGAAACCGGTTCTTCTGTTGCTTTTTATCCGCTTCGGGAGCACCAAGTTGCTCGATAACCGGGTTTTCAGCCCAAAAACCGCAAAATTTGCAAAGGTGGCATAAGCATGAGTGTACAGGCAGTAAAGCGGCGCCTGAGCCCCGGCAATATCGAAGCATTGAAGGGCGAGCGGCCGATCGTCAGCCTGACGGCCTATACGACGCCGATTGCGCGATTGCTGGATCCGCATGTGGACTTCATGCTGGTTGGCGATTCCCTCGGTATGGTTCTCTACGGTCTTGATTCGACCGTCAGCGTGACCCTTGATATGATGATCGCTCACGGCCAGGCCGTCATGCGTGGGTCCGAAAAGGCCTGCGTCGTCGTTGACCTGCCGTTCGGTTCCTATCAGGAATCCAAGGAGCAGGCGTTCAAGAGTGCCGCCCGCATTCTCAAGGAAACCGGCTGCAGCGCCGTCAAGCTCGAAGGCGGCGCGGAGATGGCGGAAACCGTCGATTTCCTCACCCAGCGTGGTATTCCGGTGCTCGGCCATGTCGGCCTGATGCCGCAACTCGTCAATACGATGGGCGGTTACCGTTCGCTCGGCCGCAACGACAAGGAAGCAGCCAAGATCAGGCGCGACGCAAAGGCCATCGACGATGCCGGTGCCTTTGCAATTGTCGTCGAAGGTACGGTCGAGCCCCTGGCACGCGAGATTACAGAAGCGCTACGCGCGCCGACCATCGGTATCGGCGCATCGCCAGCCTGCGATGGCCAGATACTCGTGACCGACGACATGCTCGGTATTTTCAGCGATTTCAAGCCACGTTTCGTCAAGCATTTCGTCGAACTCGCACCGCAGATGTCAGCCGCTTTCGAGGCCTATGCCAACGAGGTCAAGGCGCGGACGTTTCCCGGCATCGAGCATACGTTTCAGGTCAAGCGCTGAGGCGTTGAAGGACGGGCCGGGCGTTGCCCCGGCTTCCGTCTGATCAGAAATTTGGATCACTGCATCAATCTTATTGAATTGTTCGATAGGTCCGCCGGACCTATCTGTGCGTTCCATCATGAACGCATCTCGGCACGTGTGACCTAGCCGATGGCTGCCGTCACTCCGGAAAGTTTCCTTCAATGACAAAAGATGATTTCTGGCAGGGCGTTCGTGGCGGGTTTCCCGTCATGGTGTCCGCCGCGCCCTTCGGGGCACTGTTCGGAGCGCTGGCGGTCGATAACGGGTTTTCCGTTTTCGACGCGGTGTTCATGAGCGCCACGGTTTATGCCGGTGCCAGCCAGATGGTTGGCCTGGAACTGTTCGGTCACAATGTTCAGCCCTGGCTGATTGTCCTGTCGATATTCGCCGTCAATTTCCGTCATATTCTTTATTCAGCGTCGATCGCCCGGCATATCCGCCATTTCTCCGGACTGCAGAAGTTCTTTGCTTTCTTCCTGCTGGTCGATCCGCAATATGCCGAGACGGAAAAGCGGGCGGAGCGCGGCGAGCCGGTGACTTTTGCGTGGTATCTCGGGTTCGGGATGATCATCTATCTGCCCTGGCAGATCATGACGCTGCTTGGCGCGATCTTCGGGCAGATGATCGGCGATCCGAAGGCCATCGGTCTCGATGTGTTGCTGCCGATCTATTTCATGGGGCTGGTTCTCGGGTTCCGCAAGCGCGACAACTGGCTGCCGGTCGTTGCGGTCAGCTCGCTGGCTTCGATTGCGGCCATGCATGTCGTCGGCTCGCCCTGGCATGTCAGCATCGGCGCTATCGCCGGTATCCTGCTTGCCGCCTGCATGCCGCTGTCGAAACGGCATGAGGAACCGGTGACGTTGGAGCATGAGGTCTGATCATGGATAATGCAGAACACATGCACCTGATCTACGTGATCCTCGCTGCGGCTGTTGCGACGTTTCTCACCCGCATCGGCGGCTATGTGATGATCACGCAGATGAAACGTATCCCGCCGCGCATGGAAGCGGCGTTGAACGCGGTGCCGGCAGCCGTGCTATCGACACTGGTTGCGCCCGCCTTCCTCTCCGGCGGCTGGGACGTGGCTGTGGCCATGCTTGTCGCTCTGGCCGTGGGTTTGCGCTACTCATCGCTCTGGATGCTGCTGGCTGGCTGGCTCGTCGTCATGGCGATCCGGCATCTGCTGGTCTAGTAAAAAGGCCCGCTCCTTGCGAAGCGGGCCGGATTTTTTTAGCGATTGAGCGGTGCCGTCGCCGCTTTCAGCCAGGTTTGCGCCGCCTCATCCGAAATCAACGGCAAGAGCTTTTCCTGCGTTTCCTGGTGGTACGCGTTCAGCCAGGACAGTTCCTCGTCTGTTAGCAGGGCCGTAACGACCAGGCGGCGATCGATCGGGCAGAAGGTGAGTGTTTCGAAGCCCAGCATAGGCAGGTCGCCGCCCTCGATTTCGGTGGCCGCAAATACGTGCATGAGATTCTCGATGCGGATGCCGAAGGAGCCGGGGCGGTAGTAGCCGGGCTCGTTGGAGAGAATCATGCCGGGCAGCAGTTCCTGCATCGAGGCGCGGGAAATGCGCTGCGGACCTTCGTGGACCGACAGATAGGAGCCAACGCCGTGGCCGGTGCCATGGGCGAAATCGGCGCCCGCCTTCCACAGGGCAATGCGCGCCAGCGGATCGAGGTCGATGCCGCGCGAGCCTTTCGGGAAGCGGGCAACGCTGATGGCGATCATGCCCTTCAGGACCAGCGTGAAGAAGCGGCGCTGCACGTGCGGTACGGTGCCGATCGCGACGGTGCGGGTAATGTCTGTGGTGCCGTTGACATACTGGCCACCCGAATCGATCAGGAACATGGTGCCATCGGCGATGGTAAGGTCGCTTTCGGTGGTAACCCGGTAATGCATGATCGCCGCATGCTCGCCAGCGCCCGAAATGGTGTCGAAGGAAACATCCTTCAGCGGGTTCTGCATCCGCTGGCCGACAGCCGCGCGGCAGGCTTCGAGCTTTTCAACGGCAGCGATCTCGGAGATCGTCCCCGGCTGTGTCTGGTCAAGCCAGGCGAGGAATTCGACCATCGCGGCACCGTCCTGCAGATGGGCGCGGGCCGAGCCTTCAAGCTCGGCAATGTTCTTGCAGGCGCGGGGCAGGCGGGCAGGGTCGATGGCTTCGATGATCGTACCACCGCTGACGCGGATGCGTTCGGCCAGCGCGAAAGGTGCATGGTCTGGATCGATCATGATCGTCTTACCGGTTGCCGCAAGGGCTGCGACCTTGTCGTCGAAGGAAGACGGTGCCTCGAGGCTGGAGAGTTGGGTGAGGTAGGCTTCCTCCTCGATCCCGGCCTTGCGCTTGTCGAGGAACAGTTCGGCCGTTGCATCAGCATGGACAATGGCACGGGCGAGGGGATGTGGCGTATGTGGCACGTCGCTGCCGCGGATATTGAAGGTCCAGGCGATCGACGATGGATCGGTCAACACGACAGCGTCGGCACCGGCCTTGGCGATCTCTGCCGCCATTGCTGTCAGCTTGTCCTTGGCAAGAATGCCGGAATGATCGAGCGGCTGGATCTTGACGCGGCCAAGCGGTGCGGCCGGCCGGTCCTTCCACTGGCGATCGAGAGGATTGTGGTCGAGGAAGACCAGCGAACCGCCGAGCCCTTCCAGGGCCTTTTCCAGCTTGCGGACTTCGGCACCCGTATGCAGCCACGGATCGATGCCGAGGCGGAAGCCTTTTTTACCATTGTGTTCCAGCCACAGATGCGGCGGTTCGCCGACGAGGTCCCCACCGGTGAAAACACTGCCGTCGACCTGCTCCTTGAGTTGCGTGACGTAGCGGCCATCCACAAAGACAACCGCTTGACTTTGCGTCACGAGAACAACGCCGGCGGAACCGGTAAATCCGGTGAGCCAGGACATGCGTTCGGCCGATGCAGGCACGTATTCGCCCTGGAATTCGTCCGCGCGCGGAACCAGAAAGCCATCGACGTTCAGGGCGGCAAGCGCGGCGCGCAGCGCATTGACACGCTCCTTGCCAAACTGAGGTGTGGAAGTGACTGCGAAAGACTGGAACATGGATTTTTCCTGCGATGGGAAGGAGCCGGGACCGGGATCGCGCTATGCGAGGCAGATCGATTCCTCAAGAGGGTGCGGACAGTCTAGCGGAAACAACCAGCGCTGCGAAAGCCCGTCTTTCTTGCCTAGTTTTTGTTGAACGATTTTTCCGTGTTGTGGAACGTATGCAGCATGTGCATGGCACCCATGCTGCAATGCGGCTAGACCTGCTTTCAAAATAGTCTATAAACCCACTCAACGAACACGGACGCAAATCTGTTGTTCACGCGAATGCCGAAAGGCAAGAGCTGCACGGTCTGAACATGGTTGGTCATCCTTCTCCTCCTCCCTCCCGGGTGGCCAATTTCAGACTGTGAAGAGTCCGCTTGAGCGCTCCTCCTCCTCAAGCTCGCGGACATGACCGGCTTGCCGGTCAGCGGGCGGTGCTTCGGCATCGCCTTTGTATTGAAAAACCCGCTTGTCCATGACGGACAGGCGGGTTTTCCTTTTTAAGGCTTTAGAAAACCCTCCGTCACGGACGGTCAAGATGAATCGTCACCCAGCCGTTGCGCCAGATGGTGCGGACATGGCGCAGGTGCTGGCCGTTATAGGCCGACAGCACCTTCCAGCGTTGTGACGCAAGAATGCCTGAAAGAATGACCGAACCACCCGGTGCCAGATGGCTGGCGAGCTGCGGTGCCATCTTGATCAGCGGACGCGCCAGGATATTGGCGATAATCAGGTCGAACGGACCGTGCTGTGCAAAGGCCGGCGAGTGGAAGCCGGGCGCGGTGATCGTGGTAACGCCGGTGGCGATGCCGTTGCGCTTGACATTCTCGGCGGCGACGCGCGTGGCGATCGGGTCGATATCGGTTGCCAGAACCGGGACGGGCTTGATCTTGCGGGCGGCTATGGCCAACACACCGCTGCCAGTGCCCAGATCGAGCGCGTTGCGAACTTTACGGGCGCGCATGACGGTTTCGATCACTTCAAGGCAACCCGCCGTCGTGCCGTGATGACCGGTGCCGAAGGCCTGGCCGGCGTCGATCTCGATAGCGATATCGTTCGGCTTGACCTTGTCGCGGTCATGGGATCCGTGCACGAGGAAACGTCCGGCGCGCACCGGCGACAGGCCCTCCAGCGATTTGGCAATCCAGTCGACATCCGGAATGACTTCCCGCTCGATCACCGCATCCGGGAACTGATCTGCGAGAACCCCTGCAAAGCGCACCCGCATTTCATCTTCTTCGTCGAAGTCAATATAGAGCGAGGCTTCCCAGATATCCTTCTTCTCGTCCATTTCCATGGTGGCGATGGCATAGCCTTCGTCCTCGAAGGCATCGGTCATCAAATCCAAAACGACTTCCGAGAGCTTTTCGGTCGTGGTGATGAAGAGGCGCAGGTCGGCCATGTCTTTGTCCTTGTCGGCAAGTGCTTGCCGTCGGGGCGGCTTGCGGCGCTCTAGCATGCCGGGCGATGCGAGGTAAAGCGCAGCGCCTATTGCGCGCCGGGAATCCAGGGGGGAGGCGGGGTGTCCTGACCGGCAGCATTGCGCAGAAAGGCAGTCGAAACGCTGGGAAGGTGATCGACCAGTGGCAGCAGGCGCGAGCGCAGTCCTGTCAGGACCGGGTTTTTCAGCGTGATGAAGGCCGTATTGCGCCGGGTATCCTTGAGCACGGTTTTGACCGCCGGAATCCGCAGGCTGGAATATTCCTGTTCGCGGCCTTCCGATATCAGAAAGGCAAGCCAGCAGGCGTCCTCGATGCCGAGATTCATGCCGCGTGCGCCAGCCGGTGAATGCACATGGGCGGCGTCTCCGGCCAGAAATACATGGCCACGGCTCATGGTTTCGACGTGGCGGAAGCTGATCCGGAATTCGGAACTCCAGGTTCGCTCCAGCACCATCGCTGGATGTTCGATGCGGGTTTCGAAATCTGCGTCCGTTGAAAGGTAGCGCAGTGTATCCTCGTTCACTGGTAACCGGCCGAGCACGCCGGGATTGAGGAAATTCAGTTCGATGAAACCGGTGTCGACCGGCTGTGCATAGCGATAATCCGCGAGGAAAAAACGGCTTTCGATGGCATTGCCCGGAAAGCCAAAACCAAAGGCTTTGCGCACGGCTGAATGGGCGCCGTCCGCGCCGACCAGCACGTCCGGCTCGGCCGTTTCGACCCGGCCGTTGGCATGCTGCAGGGTGATTACCGGCTTTTCGACGTCGCCGGACACAGTGGTGAGTTCGGTCGACCATTCCGGAAAGATGCCGAATGCTGACAGTCTTTGCAGCAGCAGCCGTTCCGTTTCGCCCTGGGCCAGGATCTGGATTGGGCAATAGCGGCTGCGGAAACTTTCTGTCTCGACCGTCGCCAATGGTTTGCCGGCGGCCAGTATCTTGAATTTCGTAAGTCGCCTGGCCTTGGCAAGGATCAAAGCGCTGACGCCAGAGGCTTCCAGCAGTGTCAGGGTCCTGGCATTGACGCCAAGCGCGCGGCTTTCGTGGATGGGGGTTGGCCCGGCCGCCTTTGCCACGATACGGGATTTCAGGCCCCGCCGCGCCAGTTCGAGTGCCAAGGTCAGCCCGGTTGGGCCGGCCCCGGCGATCAGAATGGACTTTTCGCTGCGCTCACCCATCAGGCCCTCGTGGCGACCCTTTATCTCTTGGTCAGGTTTTCCAGTTTCTTGACTGCGGTTTCCGGATTTTCCTCATAGGCGATCGTGCCGCTGAACTTGCCTTTGGAATCGAGCAGGAACACCGATGCAGTATGATCCATCGTATAGTCGCCGCCAGGGTTCTTTTCGTCCAGCGGAACTTTCTTGGCATAGACCCGGAAACCCTTGACCATTTCCATGACCTGGGCCGGCGGACCGGAAATGCCGGTGATGCGCTTGGAGACGTTGGAGACATACTGCCCGAGGACTTCCGGCGTATCGCGTTCCGGATCGACGCTGATGAAATAGGCCTGCAGTTTGGTGCCGTCGGGATCGACCTTTTCCAGCCAGCCGTTCAGCTCGAACAGGGTGGTCGGGCAGACTTCCGGGCAATGGGTGAAGCCGAAGAACAGGGCTGTCGGCTTGCCGGTAAAGGCTGCCTGCGTGATCGGTTGTCCGGTCTGCGAAACCAGTTCGAAGGGTACCCCGAATGGACCGGCGGCGATCTCTTCCTTGCCGGTGGTCATCTGATAGCTGATCCAGCCAAGTGAAGCTGCGACGACGGCAACGGCCGCCCAAAGAACGATGCGAAGTGTTTTCATGATGATGTCCGCTCAAAACCTGCCAAATATCGCTGTTCAGATAGCGGTTTGGTTCTGAGGTTGCAAAAGATTACGCCGCTAGCGTCAAAATGCGGCAGGCTTCGTCAGAAACACCAGGACATGCCGTTTTCGGCCATCGTGAGCAAAATTTCCGGCCCCTGGACGATCCATCCGATAAAGGCGGCAAGGCACAGGAGCAGGAAAACACCAC
Organism: Rhizobium sp. Root1334; assembly: GCF_001426665.1. Classification (GTDB taxonomy): domain Bacteria; phylum Pseudomonadota; class Alphaproteobacteria; order Rhizobiales; family Rhizobiaceae; genus Pararhizobium. The sequence continues at coordinate 485,938 of NZ_LMEY01000023.1, forward strand.
CAATAGCGGCGATCATCAGGTTCTGCGGCTGTTTCCTGGCTTCGTCATGCATGCCGAGATGATATCCTGCCAACGCCAATTTTGAAAGTCGTTTCGCCAAGGGGCGGCAATGCGCCGCGAGGCCTGCCAGAGCTATTTTGCCCAAGAATTCGGCAATCATTTTAGCAAAAGTTTAATTTGTGTTTGCCATGTTCTAGGCGCGTGAAGGGGTGCCTATCCCTTGCTGACATGACGTCGCCGGTTTTTATCCAGTCCGGTCCTGCGCATCAACGCTCTCCCGAATTTGTGCGCTCACCGCTGCATTCAAGAACTGGATCAATGCCGCATGATGTCTCCTGCAATGATCGATCGCAAACTTTCCCTCAGCCAGCGGCTGGCCACGCTGGGGCTCGCCGCCTTTGTCGGCTTCGGTTCGATGCTCGCCGTCGGCTGGTATGAAAATTCACGGGTGGATCAGGCGTTGGACCGCGCGATCGTTGCCCAGAACGCGATCAAGAATGCCAGCACCATGCGGCTGACAAGCGTCGAGCTGACGCTGGTGGCGATGGATGTGATCGTTGATCGTGGCGATCGCCAGGTGTCGCAGGAGCGCCAGAAGCTGATTGCTGATTCGATCGCGGTGCTGGAGGCCGGAAAACCGGCGGCGATGGAGTTGGCCGCCTCGGTCGGCAAGCCAGAGATCATGGCGACGTTCGATGCTGATCTCACCGAGATGACCAAGGTCATTCAGACCGATTTGAAGAAGATGGTCGAGGACGGTGCAGCGCCGGAAGCGTTCGATGCGGTCGATGATGCGATTGATGGGGCGGGCGAGCGCATGACCATGTCGCTCGGCAAGCTCTACGATGAGGCGGGGATTGCGCTTGGCGCCCGTGTCGCCGAAGCAACGGTACGGTCGGCTCAATCCATCCAGTTGCAGCTCGCGCTTGGGCTTCTCGCCATGGCGTCGCTCCTGGCGCTGCTTTGTTTCCACGGCAACATTCTTCGCCGGGGTGTCTTTGCTATCCGCGACAGCATGCAGCGGATTCTTGGTGGCGATTATCAGGCGGCTGTTGAAGCCGTGAGACGCGGCGATGAAATTGGCGAGATGGCGCGTTCGGTCGAGATGTTCCGGGCTGCTGCCGTCGAAAAGCGCGAACTTGAGCAGGCAGCGGCGGCAAGCCGGACTGAAAACGAGATCGAGCGTGAAGCGCGCGAAGCTGCCAGTGCTGAAGAGGCGCGCCAAGTTCAGCGCGCAGTCACCGCACTGGGGCAGGGGCTCAACCGCCTGTCCGATGGAAACCTGACCGCGACGATCGATCAGCCCTTCCGCCACGACCTGGAGACACTGCGCCGGGACTTCAACCACACAGTCGAGAAGCTTCAGGGCGTCTTGTCCAACGTTCAGGAAAACAGCAACTCGATCCAGTCGAACAGCCGGCAGATGCGTGGTGCGGCCGACGATCTCGCCAAGCGGACCGAACAGCAGGCTGCCTCGCTGGAAGAAACATCCGCGGCGCTCGACCAGATCACCGTGACTGTGCGCACCGCCACGCAGCGCGCCGAAGAAGCGAGCCAGATGGTCGGCGAAACCCGCAGCAATGCCGAGGAATCCGGCCGTATCGTCCGCGAGGCTGTCGAAGCCATGGCCCGGATCGAGAACGCCTCCTCCGAAATCGGCAAGATCATCAATGTGATCGACGAGATCGCCTTCCAGACCAATCTGCTTGCGCTGAATGCCGGTGTCGAGGCAGCACGCGCCGGCGAGGCGGGCAAGGGGTTTGCTGTCGTCGCCCAGGAAGTGCGCGAACTTGCCCAGCGCGCGGCTGGTGCTGCCAAGGATATCAAGGTGCTTGTCGGCCGTTCCAGCAGCGAAGTCGGCACCGGCGTCAAGCTGGTGCAGGCAACCGGCGAGGCGCTTGGCCGGATCGGCACCGATGTGGCGCGGATCAACGGGCATATGACGTCGATCGTCAATGCCGCTCGTGAGCAGTCGGTCGGCCTGCAGGAAATCAACACGGCGATCGGCCAACTCGATCAGATGACCCAGCAGAATGCTGCCATGGTCGAACAGACCAATGCTGCCAGCCATACGTTGGCACAGGACGCTGAAGGTCTGACCGTTCTGATCGGCCAGTTCCAGCTCAGCGGTGCGTCTGCCCGCCCCATTCCCCAGCCTATTCGCGTCGCCACGCCAGCGACAGCGCGTCCAGCACCATCTCCCGCCAAAGCCCTGATGGGCAAGCTGGCGGGTGCCTTCAACAGCCCCGCGTCATCCGTGCCGAAGGCATCGGGTTCCGCCGAAAATTGGGAAGAGTTCTGATCATGTCAAACGCAATCAAGCAGTCCGGTGCCTATCTGGAAATCGTCTCGTTCCACCTGGGCGATCAGGAATTCTGCATCGATATCATGGCGATCCGCGAAATCCGCGGCTGGGCGCCGGTCACCCCTATGCCGCACACGCCGCCATACGTTCTTGGCCTCATCAACCTGCGCGGCGCGGTGATCCCGGTCATCGACATGGCCTGCCGTCTCGGCATGAAGATGACGGAGCCGTCGGAGCGCTCGGCGATCATCGTCACTGACATTGCCGGCAAGCTGGTCGGTCTCCTGGTCGAACAGGTCTCCGACATGATGACCATCAAGAGTGAGGCCTTGCAGCCGGCGCCGGAAATTATTCCAGAAGCACAGCGTGCCTTCTGCCGCGGCATCGTGGCGCTGGAAAAGACCATGGTCTGCTTCCTCAATCTCGATACGGTCATCGCCGACGAACTGGCGCAGGCCGCTTAAACAAGCCACGCTGAATGGAACAAGGACGCCATCCGTGAACCGGGTGGCGTTTTTTGGCGTTTGGACAGGCGGTACGACTTGCGAAACGCGTTACCTCATTGTGCGCTTTAGCCGTTGCGAATAGCATGTCTGCGCGAAGCCTAATTTCAGGAGATGACCCGTGAGATGCCTGCTGCTCGTCGATATCCAGAACGGTTTTTGTTCAGGAGGAAACCTTGCGGTACCTAATGGTGAGGAGGTCGTGCCGATCATCAATCGGCTGATCGCCGAAGGCCAATATGATCTCGTCGTCGCCTCGAAGGACTGGCACCCGGCCGATCATGGCAGTTTCGCATCGCAGCACCCGGGCAGCAAGCCCTTCGACACGGGCACGCTCAGCGGCAAGCCGCAGGTGCTTTGGCCGGATCATTGCGTCCAGGGAACCCTTGACGCAGACTTCCATCCCGGCCTCAATATTGCGGGCATCGACCACGTGCAGCGCAAGGGCGAAGATCGCAACGTCGACAGCTATTCCGCTTTTCGCGACAATGATCAGTCGGCGCTAACAGGACTTTCGGATTATCTCACGCGGGCGGGTGTTGGCACGCTCGATATCTGCGGTCTAGCGACTGATTATTGCGTCAAGGCTTCGGCGCTTGATGCCAAGGCGCTGTTGCCCGCTGTCAGCGTCCGCTTCATTGCCGATGCAAGCCGCGGCATCGATGCGGCCGGTGTTGAAGCTGCGATTGACGAGATGAAGGCCGCGGGCGTTCACGTCATCGCATCCAGGGACGTTTTCGCAAAGGAGTAGAATCGACTATTTCGGCGTACCGTTTGTCCAGGTAACCGGCTGCTCAAACAGCGGAATGGTGGAGATCGACATCTTGGCGGAGCCATCGGTCAACTCTCTCGAATGGGCGAGATAAATCAGCGTGTTGTTCTTCTTGTCGTAAACGCGGGTGACCACCAGCTTCTTCCAGACGAGGGAGAGACCCTCGCGGAACACTTCCTCGCCTCCCTGGCCAAGCTCGATGTCGCCGATCGTCACCGGACCGGTCTGGCGGCAGGAGATCGAATTGTTGGAGGGATCCTCGAACCAGTTGCCGTTCTTGAGGCGATCGATGACGCTGCGGTCGAAATAGGTGACATGGCAGGTGATGCCCGCGACCTTGGGATCGCTGACTGCATCGATGGTAATGTCATTGCCGAGCCAGTCGACGCCGACTTCCCCGACCGTTTCGGCTTGCGCGGAAAGACCGGCGAGGCTTGTCGCGAGAAAAGCGCAGGCGCTGATGAAGCGGATGGGAAGTGGCATTGTTGGTTCTCCGGATACGATGCCACTGAAATAGGATAGGCAGCCGCCAATGCAAGCGGCCTGCGCGCATATCAACCCGTGCTAGAAAGCGGTTGGCCCGGTCCTATGGCAGCGCGCATCTGGGCTGCGGCGCCGGCAAGGGCGCGGGCGCTGGCAACAGATGCGGCATGAAGGCTTCCGGCCATGCTCAGCCCGTCACGTCCCAATGCCTTTGCCTCATAAAGTGCCACGTCCGCCTGTACCATGGCATCGGACAACGAGCCGCCGGGATCGACCATGGCTATGCCGATGCTGACCGTCAGGCCAATTTCCAAGTCACTGTTGGTCTGCACGGGGGTCGTTCTGACAGCGGTGCAGATCGCCTCGGCAATCTCCGCCACCTCCAACCGGCCAGCGCCGGCAAGGGCGATACCGAATTCTTCGCCGCCCAGGCGCCCGAGGATACCCCGGCCTGCCAATGTCGCGTGAGCGATCCGGGTGAAGTGGACAAGGGCTGCGTCTCCACCGGCATGCCCATGAAGGTCATTGATCTGCTTGAACCTGTCCAGATCCAGCAGCATGAACGCCGTCTGCTGCCGGGATCCCGTGGCCGCCGCAAACATGCGCTCGAACGCGGTCATGAAGGCGCGGCGTGACAGGGCACCGGTCAGGTCGTCATGGGCGATCATGTGGCGGAGATTGGTGATCATCCAGCCATGCAGCATCAGGATGATGCCCAGAAAGAACAGCGGCATGATCAGCAGGCGTGCCGCAAGGAAGGCTGTCGCCCACATCGGCGGAGCAAGCATACTGTTCACAAGGTCGAAGCCGGTCATGGCCGTTACGACCCGAAAGGCATGAAGGAGAGCGACCAGGAAAGCCATGACGCAGCAAAACAGCATGTATGGTGCGATCGCCCGTTCCTCTGGCCAATGGCGCAGGATGGTCGCGCCGATGAGAACGCAGATGAGGCTCAAAAGCCCGTTGCCGATCACGATGCGTGCCAGGTGACTATGAGCGCCGTGGCTGAAGAACAGTAGTGCTGCGGAGACACCTGCAAGGCTGACGGCGATCAGCCATGCTCCGGGGAGCGTGCAGCCCAGGAACTGCCGAAAGCCGCTGAGCATCACAAGTCCGGCGGCGACTATCAGTATCCCGCCGGCTACCGTGTGAAACCACACAGGAACGATGCTGGCCGTCAGGGCCACAGATGCCGCAAGTGCTGTCAAAAAACACGCTGCACTGAAGCTTGCGACCCCCGGCACGCCGGTTTTGCGCAGCGACAGGAGCACGGGAAATGTGACCAAAAGGGAAATGACTGCAATAGCGGAAAGAAAGCTCATAGGCGCGGATTCCTGCCGGGTGGTGCTCAAAAAAGTTTGGTCCGGTGAAGCGGATAAGGCCAAATTCGTAGTCTCAGCGACTTAATTTTTTTAATCGAAAATCGCAGCAATTTTAATCAGTCCGGCAATAGGGTGCAATTTCCACGGGTATACGTTGCGTGAAGCGGGAAATGCCTCCGGGCTCCTCAAATCCAGGCTGCCCCGATGTTCCGTCAGGCTCCAAAACGCCCCGGCGGCAGGGGATAGAGGAAAAATCCAGCGCGTAAGAAACGGGTGGCGCGAATGCGCAACTCAAAGGATAACTGTGACCCTAAGCTGCAGAAATCGCCATGCCGAAGGCGGCGCCGTCTCCTCGTTCCAGGCGGCCTGGATCACGCATGTTGCCGGGCCAGGAGCAGGCTGCTGCCGATAAAAACCACGGATCATGTGAGCGTCTCCTTATTCTCGCCAAAAATAAAAGCTCTGAGACCGGACGCAAATGCAGTTTTTTGAGCTTCAGGTTGAACGCAGGCGTTGATGCGCCGGAGTTCCAACTGATTGCCAGACCATGATGTCCTGGGCGGGGAGGGTTGTCCTCATCGCTTTTTTGCCTGCGGCAGGTGCCGCTCTCCTGTGCCCACCATGCTCCCTGATTTTCTTGGAGCCCGTGTAAAGGAATTGGTTACCATACTTTGTCATTCTTTTGATCGACCGGCAGGCCCCGGCAAGCGCGCAATTTGGCGCAAACTGGGCTTTGGACCGGCCTCGGCGGCAATGTGCCTTGTTGCTCTCCGATTGAGTAATGCGTTTCGGGTAACGAGTATCATGGCGTTTGCAGCAGAAAAATGCAGTCATCCCGCATCTTCCGGCCGACCGGGCGCGCGTTCCAGGCCGTTGTCGCGTTTGCTCGCGGGGGCGACCGTTACCGGCATCGGCATTGCCGCTTCCATATGGATGGTCGCGACTTTCGCGGCGATGCAGGGCATGGGCTCGTCACTGCCGTCCAACAAAGGTCCGCGGCTTGAGGCTTCATTGGGGCTCAAACCGATCATCCACGCCACCCCGCAACAGCGTGTTGTACATCTTTCCAAGTTTTCGCGGATCACCGTTCTGCCGCGTATGAATCTCGTCGCCACGGCGGTTCCGCAAAAGAGCCTGGCCGCAATCGCGATGGCCAAGCCCGCTGTGGATTTTGCCGAAAAGACGCAGGTTCTGGCGCTGGCGACGGCTGCTGCGGCCAGAGGCGATGCGATCATTACCGGCTCGACGCCGGTCACGGCCAACGCGCTTGTCGAGACCGTGTCATTGAAAGAACAGGGACTTGGCAAGCCCTTCAGTCTGGTCATGCCGGAACCGGCATCGTCGCTGAACGGCATGCTTCCTGATCTCGGACCGGTGCCATTGGCGAAACCGCGCGGCATCGCCGATGCCGTCCGCAAGTCCGATGACAAGGCAACGAAGCCGGCAGCCAAGGAGCTTGCCTACGCCAAGCCTGATTTGCCGATGGACGACGACAACGAGGTTCGTCCGTCGTTCCGCGGCAAGCGAGGGGTGGCCTACTATGACATCTCGGCCGGCGTCGTCTACATGCCGAACGGCGAGAGGCTGGAAGCGCATTCCGGTATCGGCAAGATGCGCGACAATCCCGATTACGTTCACGTCAAGATGAAGGGGCCGACACCGCCCGGAACCTACAAGGTGACGATGCGCGAGTCGCTCTTTCATGGTGTCGCCGCAGTTCGCCTGACCCCGGTGGATGGCGTCGCGCCGCATGGCCGTGACGGCCTGCTCGCGCACAGCTATCTCCTGAGAAACCGCGGCGATTCCCATGGCTGCGTCGCCTTTGAGGAATATCCCCGCTTCCTGAAGGCGTTCAAACGCGGCGAGATCACTCATATGGTCATCGTCAAGAGCATGAAGGGTTTCTCAGCTCCCAAGCGCACCTTTGCTTCGCTGTTTTCCAAGGGCGCGTAGACCGGCGCGCTTCGATTTTCGGCAAAATCTGACGATACGCATCCAGGCCGCGAAATCTGAATGGTTTCGCGGCCTGGATGCGTTTTATCACACCATCCCCTCGCCAACGGTTTCACACACAGGGCCAGCCCAGCTTTGCCCCTCGTTTCTACGCCTCCATCTACCCATTACAGACCGAAAGACATGTCATTTAAGATATGCTAATATAAGGTATTGGGAGGGGGAAATGTTTGCTCCTTATCGAGTAGGCGTCATTGCGTTTGGTTTGCTGGCCTTCGATGTTGCGCCATTGAAGGCTGTTGAGTCGATCGGCAAGGCGGTTGAAATCAAAACTGCCGTGACGGGCACGCGTGGCGACCTGTCAATCAACGACCCGGTGTTCCAGGACGAGCGGATCCGAACGTCAAAATCGGGCCTCGGCCAGTTTATCTTCCGGGACGGGACCAAGCTCGCGGTTGGATGGGGCTCATCCGTCGTGGTCGATAAATTCGTTTTCGACGGCTCCAATTCCGTGAAGAAGCTGACAATCAAGGCTGCCAAAGGGACTTTTCGCTGGGTCAGCGGAAAATCCAACCACACAGCCTATGAAATTTTGACGCCGGCCGGGACGATCGGCGTGCGAGGAACGGCCTTCGATTTCTATATCGGTGGGGATGGGACGACGGCCGTGGTGCTGCTCGGCGGCGCGGCGAGTTTTTGTGGGGCGGGTGGTTGCCGGCAGTTGATGCGGCGTTGCGATTACGTCGTCGCCAGACGCAGCGGTGCCGTGACCGATGTCCGCCGGGTTGATCGCGGCATCTTTACCACACTTGGCACCACCAAGGCTCTGCCATTCCTGTCCGGCAGTCAAAAGCTTACCGCCAGCGGCGGTTACGGCGGTTGTGGTCTTGCGAGAGCGGTCGATATCAAGCCGAACGATGTTCCCAAGCAAGTGCGACCAACGCCCAAGGAGCAAAAACCGGACCGCGACAAGCCAGATCGTGATAAACCGGACAAGGATAAACCGGACAAGGACAAACCAGACCGGGACAAGCCGGATCGTGATAAGCCAGACCGTGACAGACCGGATCATGACAGACCCGACCATGACAGGCCGGATCATGACCGTAACCACGACAAGAACGATAGGGGCAATGGCGATCGTAACGAGCCTGACAGGCCCGGTAACCGATGACCAATGGCGCTATGACGGGGCCAGGACGACTGGGACCGGATATTCAGCGGGTAGGGCTGGAGGACGGTATTTCCGGGGCGCCACTTGCGTAGATGGGGCCATCGTCTTCCTTTTGAGCCGCGCTGTGCGAAAAATGTTCGGTCCGGCGTGAGATGCGGCGATAGAACTCTGTCAAATTGACCGGTAGTACAGTTGCCTTCACTTTTGCGGCCTGCAGGAGTTTTCGTATGACCGGGGACTTGGACGCCAGTGCTTCGATCATCTGCAGATGGATGCTTTTCAGATCGTGAAACTCTGCGGAGGCGGCGACACGGTCGTCGCCGATCACCGCGAAGGTGCGCGTCCTTGTACTCTTGCCCTTGAGCGGCAAAGCGCCGGCTTCCAGCAAGGCATAATGCGACGCGCGATCCGCGGTGCTCTCCGAGATGAGTATGTCGAAACAGACCTCCTTGCAGGCTGTTTCAATACGCGCTGTGACGTTGACGGTATCGCCAACGGCGGAATAGTTGAAATGCGTCTCCGCGCCCATATTGCCGACGCAGGCGAGGCCGGTATGAATGCCTATGCCAATACCAACGGTCCGCTCGAGTCCAAATCCGAAGGCGTCCTCGGCATTGAGACGGGCAAGGGTCTCCCGCATACCCAGCGCCGCACGGACCGCTTTCCCAGGATGATCGGTGACATCGACGGGTGCATTCCAGAAAGCCATGATCGAGTCGCCGATAAACTTGTCGAGCGTGCCTTCGTTGGCGATGACGTGACGGCTTAGCGCGTCAAGAAAGGTGTTCAGGAAGCCGACGACTTCGGCGGGCGTCAACCGTTCGCTGATCTCGGTGAAATTTCTGACATCGACAAACATTACCGTCAGTTCCCGGTCATCGCCGCCAAGACGTAGGGCGTTCTGGGTGTGCTCGATGCGATAGAGCAGTGATGGGGAAAGGTAGTGACCGAAGGCCAGCCGGACTTCGCGCCGCTCCCGGTCTATCACCAGAAACCGGAATGCCGTTGCGGCGAAATGCGTGATGGAGCCGCTGACAATGGGTGCCAGCGGGTCGAAGAGAAGCCCGCCATAGATGAATGCACTCCATGATGCGGCAAGAGCGAGCGCTGTGATCGAAAGGCCGCAGGCCAGCGCAATTGCCGGACTGAGAAAGGTGGTCAGGAAAACCAGCAGGCTGCCCGCCACCGCGATAGACAGGATTTCAAGTCCATCGGCCCAATCGGGGCGCGACAGAAAATGCCCTGACAGAATCTGCTCAACGATCTGGGCTTGAAGCGAGACACCAGGGACATTTTCGCCGAGCGCCGTTGTTCTTATGTCCTGAAGGCCGGCGGCGGACGTGCCCACGAAGATGATGCTGCCGTTGATCTTGGCTGCTGTCCCTTCCGGGATATCGCCGTCAGCCAGCAGTTCCCGCGTTGAAATATAGCGGCCGGCATTGTCAGGCGTGACATGGAGCCACAATTCTCCCGCGGCGGTCACCGGAACGACGAAGTCGCCAATCTTGATCCTGGTTATCGTGTCGGGCACATCGGCCGCATCTGCGAGCAGATAGGTGGAGGCGCCCTGGGCGACGCGCAATGCTTCCAGTGCAAGGTTTGGATAGAGTTGTTCGCCGTCGCTGAGCAGCAAGGGTACGGTGCGCACCACCGACGACGGGTCGCCGGGCGTCAGGCTGATATGCCCGAGACCTGCGGCATTGGCCTCAAGTTGCGGCCGCAGCGGCGTTGAACCGAGGATTTGCGGGGGTGCATTGAACGGCGGCTCACCGGTAAAGGCAAAGCCGGCCTTCATTTCGGGGCGGCTGTTTCCTTTGTTCGACAGTGCAAACCCGAGCACGACGGGTTTCCCGGCAATCGCTTGCGCGAAAATTTCGTCATTGTCCGGCAGTCGCGCAAGCAGCGACGGGTCGATCCCCGCGATGTCGCGAATGACGGTGCGGGGCGAAAGACGGTCGGGCTCTGAAAAGAGGATGTCAAAGGCGATCGCAGAAGCGCCCATGGCGGAAAGGCGGACGACCAGCTTAGCCATCCGATCCCGTGGCCACGGCCACTGGCCGAACTCCTCAAGCGAAGCTTCGTCTATGTCCAATACATGAACCGGCATATCCTGAAAGGTACGCGGCGCGATGCGCTGATATTCATCAAATGCGACTTCGCGGGCCTGTCGCAGCAGCGGCGGGTCGCTTGCCCGCAGGATCGTAAGGATCGCGACAATCACCAGACCGACAATGACGCCAATTTGCTGCGCGCGTGTCATGACTATGCCATCCACCCCTAAGACCGGTTGAACTTAGCACAAGCGATGACAATGGGGAAAACAGGCATATCTGGCTTTGGGAGTGCCTCCTTATGAGACAGCGGGTCAGCGCGCCCGTGTGCGCAAGGTTGGGGAATTGCCACCGCGAGCACCGTGCTTTAATCCCGTCTACACTCTCTGGGGGTGGCTTTCATGCGAATCAATGCGATCACGAATTGGGCCTACGGCGTGACAGTCGTCCTGACCGTGCTTTCGGGCGGCGCTTTCATCCTGTCCACCAACAGTGCCAACGAGGAGCGGTTGGCGGTCGAAGAGCATCTGGCGCTGGATACGCTCGCGGAAGAATTGGCGCTCGGGGCCGAGGAGCGAAGCGACGAAGCCCGTCTGTATGTCATGCGCGGTGACGAACGCCATCTGGAAGCGTTTCACGCGAAGGAAGGCGAGGAGCGCCGCCGTGAGGCGGCGATCAAGAGTATCAAGGAACAGGGCGCCTCATCCGCAGAACTGGCAGCGCTTCAAGAGGTCGAGCTGGATGCCGAGGCACTGGACAAGATCGAGGCTGCCGCTATTGGCACCTATCGCAACGGCGATCAAGCGGCAGCACGGGAGGCACTCTTTGGTGCTGAACATGAACGCCTGCAGACGGATCTGCTCGATAGTGTCGGGCGGTTTCGCGATCTGACCGGGGCCCGTACCGGCGCTGCGCTGAATGCTGCGCGGTTACGAAGCGACTGGTTCGGTGTCGTCGCCAAGACGATGCTGGGGCTGACGGCGGCACTGTTCCTCGGTGTTCTCTATTTCGTCCTCAAGCGCCGCATCGCCATGCCGCTGACGCGTATGACCGGTATCGTTACACGGCTGGCAAAGCAGGATTATGCCGTGGACGTTCCGCTGGATCAGCGCCGCGATGAAATCGGCGAAATGAACGAAGCCATCCATATTTTTCGTGCCAATGGGCTGGAACGCGACCGGCTGGATGCGGAGAGCCGGCTCGACCAGCAGACCAAGGATTTGATCCTGCAGATGATGCACCGGCTGCAAGCTTGCCAAACGCAGAGCGAACTGGCCGACGTGGTGGCGCGGTTCGCACCGCAGATATTTCCCAATCTCGCCGGTCACCTCTATGTCTTGAACGAAAGCCGGACACTGCTGTCGACCGTTGGAAGCTGGCTCGATCCGCAGCAATCGGCAGCATCCTTTGCGTCCAGCGCCTGCTGGGGACTGCGGCGGGGCCGTCCGCATCTGAGCAACCGCGGTCACAGCGACATTGCCTGCCAGCATCTCGAGGAGACCAATGTCGCCGGTCTTTGCGTACCGCTGACGGCGCAGGGCGATACGATCGGGCTTCTGTATTTCGAGGAGCGTTCCGGGGCGGTGACGGACGTCGAAACCTCACGCCTCTATCTGGAGCTGATTGCAGAAAACATCGGCCTTGCCGTTGCCAATCTTCAATTGCGCGAGAAGCTCACCCATCTTGCCGTGCGCGATGCGCTGACGGGGCTGTTCAACCGGCGCTGGCTGGATGAGACCCTCAACCGCCACGCACGCGAGGAGGCAACCGATCCGCTGGCCTGCCTGATGATCGATATCGATTATTTCAAGCGCTTCAACGACGAGTTCGGGCATGATGCCGGCGATGTCGTCATGCAATATGTGGCGCAGATCGTCATCGACACGGTGGGGGAATCCGGTAGTGCCTACCGCTTTGGCGGCGAGGAATTCACCGTGCTCCTGCCGGGGATGACTGAGGCGGCAGGCTTCGAATTTGCCGAACAGCTAAGGACCAGGATCGCGACGGCGCCCTTGTCGCACCGCGGCCGAATCCTAGGATCGGTGGCCGTTTCCATCGGCGTTGCATCCGCTCCCGCAGGCGGAACGGTGCCGACATTGCTGACGCGGGCAGATGCAGCGCTCCTGAATGCCAAGGCGAGCGGGCGCAACATGACGGTATCGGCCGGAAAATTGATCCTGGGCGACATGCAGGATTCCGCGTAGAAGCAGCTTATCTGTCACAGGCTTTCTTCACGCCGTTAGGCGGCCTGCAAAACGCCTGCCAGGCGTGGCGTTCACCTCTAAACGCAAAAACACTTTCAAAAAAAACGCATACAGTCAAAAATCGTTGGCCCGCTATGGTTTCACAACGTGCATTCGGGAGAAATGCATGGAAGCACGAACGTATTCTGGGAGGAGTGGTTTTGCTGCAGAGAAATGTTGAAACTGCACCCTTGGTGAGGCCCGAAGACGAACGGCTGGGGGCTGGCGCGACTGTGGTCTATGGACTGCAGCATGTGTTGACCATGTATGGCGGTATTGTCGCCGTGCCGTTGATCGTCGGGCAGGCCGCCGGTCTTTCACCAGCTGAAATCGGCCTTTTGATCACCGCATCGCTGTTCGCCGGTGGTCTTGCAACGCTGCTCCAGACGATCGGCCTGCCGTTCTTCGGCTGCCAGTTACCGCTGGTGCAGGGCGTTTCCTTTGCCAGTGTCGCGACCATCGTCGCGATCCTCAGCGGTGGCGGCGAGGCGGGCGGGCTGCCGGCGGTGCTCGGTGCCGTCATGGTCGCATCGTTTGTAGGTTTGCTGATCACGCCAGTGCTGTCGCGGATTACGAAGTTCTTTCCGCCACTGGTCAATGGCATTGTCATCACCACGATCGGGCTGACGCTGATGCCGGTGGCGGCCAATTGGGCGATGGGCGGAAACCGCAATGCGCCCGATTTTGGCAGTATGTCCAATATCGGCCTTGCGGCGCTGACGCTGTTGGTCGTGCTGTTGCTGAGCAAGCTTGGCAGTGCCTCGATTTCGAGATTGTCCATCCTGCTTGCGATGATCATCGGGACGATCGCCGCCGTGTTTTTCGGCATGGCTGATTTCTCCAAGGTTGGAGACGGGCCGATTGTTGCCCTGCCGTCGCTGTTTCACTTCGGCCTGCCGGTGTTTCATCTGGCTGCTGTGATTTCGATGTTGATCGTCGTGATGGTCATTCTGGTGGAGACTTCAGCCGATATTCTCGCTGTCGGTGAAATTATCGAGACGAAAGTGGATTCAAAACGGCTTGGCAACGGGTTGCGCGCCGACATGCTGTCGAGCCTGATCGCGCCGGTGTTCGGTTCGTTCACACAGAGCGCCTTTGCCCAGAATGTCGGACTGGTGGCCGTGACGGGCGTGAAAAGCCGTTATGTCGTCGCGGCTGGAGGTCTCATCCTGGTGACGCTCGGTCTCTTGCCGGTGATGGGACGGGTGATCGCCGCCATTCCGCCGTCCGTTCTCGGCGGCGCAGGTATCGTGTTGTTCGGCACGGTGGCGGCAAGCGGCATCCGGTCGCTCTCCAAGGTCGATTATAACAACAACATGAACCTGATCATCGTTGCCACCTCGCTCGGTTTCGGCATGATCCCGATCGCCGCACCGCATTTCTACCATCAGTTCCCCGGCTGGTTCGAGACGATCTTCCATTCCGGCATCTCGTCCTCGGCGATCATGGCGATTTCGCTCAACCTGTTGTTCAATCATTTCCGGACGGGAAATTCGGACCAGCAGTCCGTCTTCGTGGCGGGAACGGAACGCAGCCTGCGGTACCAGGATATTTCGGAGCTGCACGACGGCGACTATTTTCAAGGTGGCAAGCTTTACGATGCCAAGGGCAACGAAGTGCCGGTTATGGCGCAGCCGGGAGGGGCGCACGGGCATTAGGCCAGCCGGTCAGGTTTTTGAGCGGCCTTGCTTCAAGAAAGAAGCGGGCCGCGCTCTGCCGATATGGATCCTCGGGCTTGACCCGAGGATCCATTCCGAATCATGATTGCAACCATGGCGGGCTATGTCTACATCGTCACCAATCACAGGCGAGGAACGCTTTACATCAGTGTGACTTCCGATCTCGAACGCCGTATTTTCCAGCATCGAGAAGCGATGACACCTGGGTTCACCGCCAAATATGGCTGCAATCAACTCGTCTGGTACGAAGAACATTTATCCATCGGCACTGCGATCCAGCGCGAGAAATCGCTCAAGCGCTGGTACCGGCAGCGGAAGATAGAATTGATCGAGGCGATGAATCCGGACTGGCGGGATTTGTATCACGAGCTTTGGTAGGTTTGGGCGTGGATCCTCGGGGCTAGCCCGAGGATGACGGACTTGGTGTAGTCTGCGAAGATACTCAGTGTAGCCGCGGAGTTGATGAACTTGGTTGAGCCAGCGGATAGTGGACTGGTCGGTCCGGGTGCCGTTCAAGCTACCGCATCCCCAAAGCAGTCATCCTCGGGCTAGACCCGAGGATCCACCCCCACGCCTATCGGTCACACCTTCTCTACAAACCCGTCGAGCACCCGCTTCTGTCCGGCCCGATCAAAGTCAATCGTCAGCTTGTTGCCTTCGATCGCCGCAATATTCCCATTGCCGAATTTGATGTGAAACACCCGGTCGCCGACGGAGAATTTCGAGGGTTCATCGACCTTCGACTTGGCGATCAGTTCGCCGTCGATGGTACGGGCTTTGGGGCCACTTTCGCCGTAACCGATACGCTCGATGGACACGCCGGAGCGGTTGCCCCAGTTGTCGCGGGTGGCGTCGGTCTTGTTGGCCTGGGCGCGTTTCCAGCCGGGGGTGGAATAGGTGTTGGCGAACGGCTCCTGCTTGTCGAAGCGCGACTGGCCGTAGCCGCCGCGATTGTAGCCGCCGTAGGACTGTTCGGCTTCAGAGACTTCGACATGGGCCGTCGGCAGTTCGTCGAGGAAGCGTGAGGGCAGCGTCGATTGCCACAGGCCATGGATGCGGCGGTTGGAGACGAACCAGATATGGCAGCGGCGTTTTGCCCGGGTCAGGCCGACATAGGCAAGGCGGCGTTCTTCCTCGAGACCGGAACGGCCACCTTCGTCGAGCGCACGCTGGTGTGGAAACAGGCCTTCCTCCCAGCCGGGCAGGAAGACAGTCTCGAATTCCAGTCCCTTGGCTGAATGCAGCGTCATGATCGAGACCGCGTCGAGTTCGGCATTCTGCTCGACATCCATCACCAGCGCGATGTGCTCGAGGAAGCCGCGCATGCTCTCGAACGCTTCCATCGAGCGGACGAGTTCCTTCAGGTTTTCCAGTCGGCCCGGCGCTTCGGCGGATTTGTCGTTCTTCCACATATCCGTATAGCCGGACTCTTCGAGAATGGTTTCGGCGAGCTCGGTATGCGGTGTGTTTTCAAGCAACCCCTGCCAGCGCTGGAACATCGAGACGACGTCGAACAGCGACTTTCGGGGCTTGGGCTTCATTTCATCGGTTTCGATGATATCAGCCGCGGCCGCCAGCATCGGGATATCGCGCTTGCGGGCATAATCGTGCAGGGCGCGCACCGTCGTGTCGCCAAGGCCGCGCTTGGGCGTGTTGACGATACGCTCGAAGGCAAGATCGTCGGCCGGTTGGCAGACGAGACGGAAGTAAGCGAGCGCATCGCGGATTTCGAGGCGTTCATAGAAGCGCGGGCCGCCGATGACGCGGTAATTCAGGCCGAGCGTGACGAACCGGTCTTCGAACTCGCGCATCTGGAAAGAGGCGCGCACCAAGATCGCCATGTTGTTGAGCGGATGCTTGGTGCGCTGGAGTTGTTCGATCTCCTCGCCGACGGCGCGGGCTTCCTCTTCGGAATCCCAGGCGGCGTGGACCTGCACCTTGTCGTCGTTGGGATCGACGCGGTCAGTGAACAGCGTCTTGCCGAGGCGGCCTTCATTGTGGGCGATCAAATGGCCGGCGGCACCGAGAATATGTTCGGTGGAGCGATAATTGCGCTCGAGCTTGATCACCTTGGCGCCCGGAAAATCCTTCTCGAAACGCAGGATGTTGTCGACCTCGGCACCGCGCCAGCCATAGATCGACTGGTCGTCGTCACCAACGCAGCAGACGTTCTGCGGCACGCCCTTCGGCCGTTGGGCGAGCAGTCTCAGCCACATATACTGAGCGGTGTTGGTATCCTGGTATTCGTCGACGAGGATATAGCGGAATTTGTCGTGGTATTCGCGCAGGATATCCGGATTGGTGCGGAACATGCGGATCGGATGCAGCAAAAGATCGCCGAAGTCGCAGGCGTTCAGCGTCATCAGCCGGGCCTGATAGGCCGCATAGAGTTCGCGGCCCTTGCCATTGGCAAACGAGCGGGCGTCGCCTTCGGGGATTTCGGCAGGGCCAAGGCCCTTGTTCTTCCAGCCATCGATCATCTGGGCGAACTGTTTGGCAGGCCAGCGCTTGTCATCAATGCCATCGGCCTGGATCAACTGCTTGACCAGCCGCACGACATCATCGGTATCGAGGATGGTGAAGGAGGATTTCAGGCCGACCAGTTCGGCATGGCGGCGCAGGAGCTTGACGCCGATTGAGTGGAATGTGCCCATCCACGGCATGCCTTCGACGGCGCCACCGACGAGAACGCCGACACGCTCCTTCATCTCGCGGGCGGCCTTGTTGGTGAAGGTCACGGCGAGGATCTGAGAGGGGAAAGCGCGGCCGGAGGCGAGGATATGGGCGATGCGGGTGGTGAGCACGCGGGTCTTGCCGGTGCCCGCACCAGCCAGCACCAGAACCGGGCCGTCCAGCGTTTCCACGGCTTCGCGCTGTTCCGGGTTGAGGCCGGAAAGATAATCGGGCGCACGGTGCTGGTCCCGGGCGGCCATGGCACGCGCAGCGATGCCGCTAGCAGGGGCAGGCGGGGCCGGTTGCGGGCTCAGGCCACGCTGTGGACGCGGCGCCGGTTCCTCATCAAAGAAGGGAATATCGTCAAAACCATTGCTCATGCGGCTCAATGTAGTGATTCGGAGCCGAAAGGCCAGAATTCCGTTCTGCTTTTATTCCAGAATGTCCAGCTTGCCTGTGGAGACAACCGCTTTTTGGCCGCGATCAGGGTCGATGATCGGCATCGAAGGTTGGATCGACGGGGAGCTGCAGAGCGGTCGCGAGCTGGTTGGTCTTGGCGGCCAGGGCGATGACACGCAGCAGATCGGCGTGCTGTTCGGCCGTCATGCCCTTGGCTTTGGCGGCTGCCGTATGCGAATGTGCACAGTAGCCGCAGCCATTGGTGACGGAGACGGCGATGTAGAGCATCTCTTTCACGAGCGGATCGAGCGCCGACGGCGTTGCCATCACGGCTTTGACCTCGGCCCAGGTGGTTTCGAGCAGATCGGCATCGAAGGCGAGATAGTGCCACATATTGTTGATGAAATCGGATTTGCGGGTCGCGCGGATGTCGTCGAAGACGGCTTTGACGCGAGGATTGGATTCCGAATCGTGGTGTTTTGCGATGGTGCTCATGAGGCCCTCCGATCAGCCAAGGTTAGAGCCGCGAGGACGTGCTGTCGAGCGCCGGGAAGGGCGCGAGGGACCGAAAAGGGCTTTTGTTACAATTGCGTAATGAAGGCATTCTAGCATTGCCTGCAATGCAGCAAAAAGGGATAGTTGCCGCAGGAACGGGGTTCGCGCGCCAGTGTGGCCGAAACCCGCTTAATCAATTGGAGTTTTGCATGCGGCTTTGGAAGCAGCTTTTGATCTGCCTGGTCATTCTTGCCGTCGGCCTTGGCGTCTGGGTTCGCTTCGTGCCGGGTGCCACTGCAATGCTGGCCAAGGTGGGCGTGCCCGAGCAATTGCTGGCTTATGTCGCGAAACCGGCGGACGGTGCCAAGCAGGGTGAAGCACAAGGGCAGGCTGGCCGGAGCCAGGGGCGCGGTCAGGGCGGTGGTGCGCCGCTTGTCGTCACCCAGCCAGCCGATACGGCTGTTGTCAACGATCGGCTGAATGCCATCGGCACCGGCGAGGCCATCCTGTCGGTCAGCGTCACACCGCTTGCGACCGGTAATCTGACGGAAATTCTGGTGAAATCCGGCGACCGCATCGAAAAGGGGCAGGTCATCGCCAAGCTTGACAGCGACGAGCAGAAGATCGCTGCCGCGCAAGCCAAGGTCGCCCTTGATAGCGCCCGTGAAAAGGTCGAGCGCAACCGCAAGCTTGGCAATGCCGTCTCGGTTGCCATCCTGCGTGAAGCCGAATTTGCCATGCAGGCGGCTGAGCTTGCGCTGCAGACGGCGGAACTCGACCTGAAGCGCCGCGACATCGTTGCACCTTCCGGCGGTATCGTCGGTATCATCACTGCCCATCCCGGGGACTATGTCACCACCTCGACGCCGATCGCCGTGGTTGATGACCGTTCGCAGATTCTCGTCGATTTCTGGGTGCCGGAGCGGTTTTCGACCAAGGTCTCGGTTGGCCAGGATATTTCGGCTACTGCCATCGCGCTGCCGACCTCGGAGCTTTCGGGCGTCATCGACGCGATCGACAACCGTGTCGATCAGGCGAGCCGGACGCTGCGGGTCCGGGCGCGGATCGACAATCCCGATGATACGCTGCGGGCCGGCATGTCATTTTCGGTGTCGGTTCGGTTTCCCGGCGATCACTATCCGACGGTCAATCCGCTGGCGATCCAGTGGAGCGCCGACGGATCCTTCGTCTGGCGTGTCGAAGATGAGAAATCGCACCGTGTTCCGGTCAAGATCATCCAGCGCAATTCCGACAAGGTTTTGGTCGATGCAAAACTGACCAAGGGCGATGATGTTGTGGTCGAGGGCGTGCAGCGGTTGCGTGATGGCGGCACCGTTCGCCTTGCCGGAGAGCCGCGCCAACAAAAGCAGAAACCACAGCAGAGTGATCAGGAACAGAAGATCTCCGAGGCGGAGACTGCGAAATGAGTGGCGGTTCGCAGCATAAGGGTGCGGGTAGTACAGCTGGCTTCACGGCACTTTTTATTCGTCGGCCGATTTTTGCGCTTGTCGTTAATACCTTGATCATCGTCGCGGGTCTTGCCGCGTTGAACGGTATTGAAATCCGCGAATTGCCACAGGTGGACCAGCCGGTGGTCTCGGTCAGTACCCACTTCGACGGTGCCTCACCGGAAACGGTGGACCGCGAGCTGACGTCGGTGATCGAAGGCGCGGTTTCGCGCGTGCAGGGCATCAAGGATATTTCCTCGACGTCGCAATATGCGCAAAGCCGCGTGACGTTGCAGTTTTCCGACACGACGGATATCGGCCAGGCTTCCAACGATATCCGCGATGCACTTGGCCGGGTCAGCAACCAGTTGCCGGAGGATGCCGACGAGCCGCGCATCGTCAAGGCCGATGCCGACAGTCAACCGATCATGCGCCTGGCGCTGACGTCTGACACGCTGTCGATGGAAGATCTGACGCTTTTGGCCGAAAACGAGATTACCGACCGGCTTGCCGCCGTCGAGGGAGTCGCCGATGTGCAGATCAACGGCGATCAGGAAAAGATTTTCCGCATCGACATCAATCAGTCGAAGCTTGCCAGCCGTGGCCTGACGGTTGCCAATTTGCGCTCAGGCCTTGCCAGCGCGTCGCTTGACGTGCCGGCGGGGTCTTTGACCAGCGCCAATCAAGACATTTCGGTGCGCGCCACCGCCGACCTGCAAACGCCGGAACAGTTCGAAAACCTCATCCTCGGCGACAATGTCCGTCTCGGCGATATCGCCACGGTGACGCTCGGCCCGGACATAGGCACGTCGTCATTGCGCTCGGACGGTCGTCAGGGCATCGGCCTTGGTATCATCCGGCAAGCGCAGTCGAATACGCTCGATATTTCCGAGGGCGTGAAGCGGACCGTGACGACCATTGCCGAAATCCTGCCGGCAGGCACGCAGCTCAAGGTCACCAGCGATGATGCGGTGTTCATCGAAGGGGCGATCCACGAAGTCGAAATCGCACTGGTTGCATCGGTGATCATCGTGACGCTGGTCATCTACATGTTCCTGCTCGACTGGCGGGCGACGCTCATCCCGACGCTGACCATGCCGATCGCACTGATCGGCACCTGTGCGGCGATCTACCTGGCCGGCTTCTCGATCAATATCCTCACGCTTCTCGCCATCGTTCTGGCAACGGGACTGGTGGTGGACGATGCGATCGTGGTCCTGGAAAACATCGTGCGGCGGCGGGGCGAGGGCATGGGGCCGCGGGCTGCCGCCGTGCTTGGAACGCTCGAAGTGTTCTTTGCCGTTATCGCCACCACGGCGACGCTTGCGGCCGTGTTCGTGCCACTGTCATTCCTGCCGGGACAGACCGGCGGGTTGTTCCGCGAATTTGGCTTCGTGCTGGCTTTTGCCATCCTCCTATCAGCCTTCGTGTCGCTGACGCTCTGCCCGATGCTGGCATCGCGTATGCTGAAACCGCATGCCGAGAACCGTGGCCATACCGGTTTCATGGGCCGGATCGGTGCGCTCGCGGCAGCCTTCTACAAGCGCACGCTTCGCGCCTGTCTCAATTCGCCGCTGATCGTCTTCATGGTCGCGATCATGGTGACGGCGGCCGGTGGTGGCGCCTTTACGCTGTTGAAATCCGAGCTGACGCCGACCGAGGACCGGTCGCGCATCATGGTGCGGATCCAGGCGCCACAGGGCGTATCGCTGGAGTATACCCAGGCCCAGATGCGCCGGGTCGAAGATGGCCTAAAGCCGTTGGTCGATAATGGCGAGATTGCCAATGTCTTCTCCGTGTCCGGCCAAGGTGGCTCGGTCAATACCGGCTTCATGGTGCTGACGCTGGCGCCCTGGGGCGACCGCGACCGCACGCAACAGCAGATTTCCGCCGATATTACCAAGATAACCGCAAATATTCCGTCGATCCGCGCCTTCCCGATTCAGCCGAACAGCCTTGGTATTCGCGGTGCAGGCAATGGCCTGCAGGTGGCGTTGGTTGGTAACGATTACGCGAAGCTGGGTGACGCGGCGTCCAAGCTGGTGCGGCAGATGGAAGACAGCGGCCGCTTCGAAAACGTCCGGCTGAACTACGAGGCCAACCAGGCGCAGCTGTCGGTAACGATCGACCGCGAAAGGGCATCCGATCTCGGTATCGATATTGTCGGCCTGTCGGCGGCGCTGCAGGCCATGCTCGATGGCAATAGCGTGCTCGACGTCTATGTCGATGGCGAAGCCTACCCGGTCAAGCTGTTGTCGACGACCAATCCGGTCAATGACCCGACCGACCTGCAAAACATCTTCCTGAAGACCGGTGACGGCAAGATCGTGCCGATGTCGACCATTGCTACCGTCGAGGAAAAAGCCGTTGCGCCGCAATTGTCGCGCGAACAGCAGCTTCGTTCCGTGTCGCTGTCGGCCGGGCTCACCTCCGGCATTGCGCTCGGCGATGCGTTGACGATGGTCGAACAGATGGCTGAGCCGTTGCTGCCGCCGGGATCGCGCGTTGTACCGCTCGCCGAAGCCGCGACCCTGGACGAAAATGCCAACGGCATGTTTGTGACCTTCGGGTTTGCGCTTGTCATCATCTTCCTGGTGCTGGCCGCGCAGTTCGAAAGCCTGATCAGCGGTCTGATCATCATGTCGACCGTGCCGCTCGGGCTCGCCTGCGCCGTATTCGCCATGTTGCTGACCGGCAATACGCTCAATATCTACAGCCAGATCGGGCTTGTGCTGCTGGTCGGTATCATGGCGAAGAATGGCATACTGATCGTCGAATTTGCCAATCAGTTGCGCGACCGGGGCGAGGATCTGCGCTCCGCAATCGAGAACGCGGCCAATATCCGGCTGCGCCCGGTGATGATGACAATGATCGCCACTATCGTCGGTGCCGTGCCGCTGGTGCTGGCAAGCGGAGCCGGTGCCGAGGCCCGCGTGGCGCTGGGCTGGGTTCTGGTCGGTGGTCTCGGGCTTGCAACCGTCGTGACGCTCTATCTGACACCGGTCGCCTACCTGGTCATCGCCCGGTTTACCAAGCCGCATGTCGATGAAGAGCGGCGACTGCAGAGCGAGATGCAGCATGCCGAGACGTTGCAACTGGCGGAAGCTGCGGAATAGGTGTTCGGCGGTGGCCAGCACGGTCACCGCCAACTTCCCCATCTTGCGCCCAAGGACGGCTAGGCTATTTTTCCCCTGTGTCCGGACTGTCTCACTTTGTCGCAATTCTTTGCTAAACCCGCTACGTAGCGGATGAGGTTCTGGACAAAGTGATTCCGATTTGCACAGTAGAGCGTTGAAATCTAAGAATTTCCACGATGCTGAGCGGTCGTTCGGGGAAGAGATATGGCGCTGAAAGCGATCAGGGCGGGCAGCCGCAACGAAACCGGTATTCATGCAGCATTGCCGCTGATGGCTGCGCGGTTCGGTGATCGATTCCAGACTGGGCAAGCCATTCGTGCCCAGCATGCCCATACAACCACCTATATTCCAGCGCAGTTGCCTGACGCCGTCGTTTTTCCGGAGAGTTCGGAAGAGGTCGAAGCGATTGTCGCCATTGCCGTTGAGCATGGCGTTCCGTTGATCGCCTTCGGTACCGGTTCGTCGCTGGAGGGCCATATCAACGCGCCACATGGCGGCATCAGCGTCGATATGAGCCGCATGGACAAGGTGCTGGAGGTCAATGCCAGCGACTTCGATTGTACCGTCCAGCCGGGTATCACACGGGAGGCGTTGAACGTCTATCTGCGCGATACCGGCCTGTTTTTTCCGATCGACCCCGGTGCCAACGCCTCGATCGGTGGCATGGCATCGACGCGCGCTTCGGGCACCAATGCGGTGCGGTACGGCACGATGAAGGACAATGTGCTGGCAGTGACTGCGGTCACGGCCGGCGCCAAGGAAATCCGCACCGCACACCGCGCCAAGAAGTCGTCGGCAGGTTACGATCTCACCCGCCTGTTCGTCGGCTCTGAGGGCACACTTGGCATCCTGACCTCGGTCACGCTGAAACTGCAGGGTATTCCCGAACTGATCGCCGGTGGGGTGTGTTCGTTTCCGTCGGTTGGTGACGCCTGCAACACGGTGATCCTGACGATCCAGTCGGGTATTCCGGTAGCGCGCATCGAACTGCTCGACGCCTTGCAGATGAAAGCCAGCAATGCCTATTCGGGGCTGTCCTTTCCCGAAGCGCCGACATTGTTTGTCGAATTTCATGGAAACGCGGAAAGTGTCGCACTGCAATCGAAGCAGTTTGCCGAGATTGCCGCTGAATTCGGCAGTTCCGAATTCCAGTGGACCGCCAATACCGAGGAGCGCAATGCGCTGTGGAAAGCGCGGCACAACGCCTATTGGGCACAGAAGAGCCTGGCGCCGGGGCTGGCTATCCTGTCCACCGATGTCTGTGTGCCGATTTCCCGGCTTGCCGATTGTGTCGAGGCGACCCACGAAGACATTGCCGCGCATGGCCTCATCGCCCCGATCGTCGGCCATGCGGGCGATGGTAATTTCCATGTCGGGCTGCTGTTTGATGACAAGGATGATGCCGATATTGCCAAGGCGGAGGCTTTTGTCGCGCGCCTGAATGCGCGGGCTCTGGCCATGGATGGCACCTGCACAGGTGAACACGGCATTGGCCAGGGCAAGATGCCGTTTCTCGAAGCCGAACTTGGAGATGCGCTGGATTTGATGCGGCAGGTGAAGCGCGCGCTCGATCCCGGCAATATCTTCAATCCCGGCAAGATTTTTGCCATGTGAAAACGGCGGGTGGGTGTTAAGGAGTGGTAGGTGCCAAGAACGGCGCTAGCTTCCTCGGTCGAATGGGATAGGATTTTCAACTGGTGCTTTCGCGAATTCTGGTCTTTGTCGGTGGTCTTCTGGTCGTGGCGCTGTTTGCCGCGCTGATTGCGCCTCTGTTCGTGGACTGGACCGACTTCCGCAAGGATTTTGAACGCGAGGCAAGCCGGATCATGGGTAAGCCTGTTGTCGTTCACGGCAGCGTCGATGCCCGCCTTATTCCGTTTCCCTCGGTGACGCTCAACGACGTCCGTGTCGGCCAATCTGAAACCGGCGAGCCACTGATCCAGGTCGCGCATTTCTCGATGGATGCGGAACTTGCGCCCTTTCTTTCCGGCGAAGCGCTGATCTTCGACATGCGGCTGGAGCAGCCCAAGGCGAAGATCAGGTTGCTGCCCGATGGTACGCTCGATTGGGCGCGGGGGCGCAAGGCGTCCATTCCCGCCAAGACCGTGATCCTTGAAAACGTCGCCATCACCGGTGGCCAGATCGATTTTATCGACGAACAGACCGGCCGTACCCGGCATGTCACCGGGCTGGAGGCTGATCTCTCGGCCCGTTCGCTGGCCGGTCCGTGGAAAATGGAGGGCCGTGCTGCGCTTGATGGCGAAGCCGGCAGTTTTGCGTTTTCCAGTAGCGCAGCCGATGAAACCGGCACGCTTGGCCTTCGCTCGCGGCTGACGCCGGATAAGCGGCCTTTCGGTGTGGAACTCGACGGCGACCTGAAGATCGTCGATTTCAAGCCGGTCTATCAGGGCAAGTTCACCCTGACGGAAAACAAACCGGCGGAAGCGCAGAAGCCGCAGGACCAATCGGCAGCGCTACGGGTGACGGGCGGGTTCGAACTCACCAATGAACGCATCCGTGTTCCGGACTACCGGCTGGAAATCGGACCCAAGGACGATCCCTATCTGGTCACCGGCGAGGCAACGCTCGATACCGGCAAGGAGCAGGAATTCCTGCTTCTGGCCGACGGTCAGCAGATCGATGTCAGCCGCATCGGCAATGCGGGTGCCGCCGGAAAGACTGGCCGGGACCCGGCAATTTCGGTGCGCCAGCGGCTTGCGGCGATCATGGCGATCGCAGCCGATATTCCGATCCCGCAGGTGCCGGGAAGGGCGAGTTTGAAGCTGCCGGCAATCGTTGTCGGCGATACGACCGTACGCGATGTGCGCCTTGACCTGCGGCCTGACGGGGCAGGCTGGATGGTGGACAATGCCGTTGGTCAACTGCCCGGCCGCACGCAATTTGAGGCAAAGGGACGGCTGCAGCTGACAGGGGTGCGTGCCTTTCGCGGTGAGATGCTTGTCGCGTCCAATCAACCCTCCGGCCTTGCATCCTGGCTTGCAGGCTCTGTCGATCCAGCCATCCGCAAACTGAAGACTGCCGGTTTTTCGGCGACGGTGAACCTGACCGACATATTGCAGCAGTTCGAACGGCTGGAAGTTGCAGCCGGTCCCGCCGTGCTGCGCGGCCGTATCGAGCGGCAGGCGCTGGAGGGCGTGCCGCCAAACCTGTCATTGCAACTCGCAGGCAACAGTATCGATCTGGAAGCACTGCAGGCGCTGGCTGGCCTCGTGGCAGGAGACGCGTCCACCGCGACCCTTCTGTCGCACACGATCGCGGCAGACCTTTCGGCGGAGAAGTTCTCGGCGTTCGGCGAGGATGCCAGCGACGTGCAGCTGGTGGCGACGCTGAAGAATGGCCAGCTGCAGGCCGAACGCGTATCGATCGGCAATATCGCCGGCACGCAGCTTGCCCTGTCCGGACGGATGAGCGGCGAGATGACCGCGCCGGTGATTTCGGCCAAGATGAAGCTGGCATCGCCGGACCTTACACCGTTTCTGAAGATGATCGAGCGGCATGCCGAAGCGCACCCGGCATTGGAACGGCTGGTGAAGAGCGGTCCCTATTACAGCAATGCGGCACTGGACCTGACGCTGTCGGCGGGCAGCCAGGACGGCAAGGCACCGGTGACGTTCGGTATTGTCGGCTCAGCCAACGGCACCAAGATCGCCGCCAATTACCAGGCGCCCGATATCGCTCAGGCGCTTGCCGGGCAGGGCATCCTCTTGGAGGCGACGATGGAAAATCCGTCGGCGCCGGTTCTTCTCGGGCAGGCGGGTTTTGATCCGCTGCCGTTCGATGCCGATGAGAATGCCATTCTGTCGGTAAAGCTGCAGGGCACTGACGGCCAGAAAGCCAATGCCGGTCTGACCTTCACGACGGCGCGCACGGCACTTTCGGCGAACGGCGATATTGATCTTTCGCGCGACAATTTCCTGTCGGGTCAATCGAAGATCTCGCTGGAAAGCCAGGATTTCGAGCCATTCCTGCTGCTGCAGGGAATTGGCCTGCCACAAATGGGAACCGGCTTGCCGCTGGCACTGAAGGCAGATGTCGCCACGACGGCCGATGCGGTGACCTTTTCGGCAATCGAGGGCAAGGCGGATGGCAACGCATTTTCCGGCACGTTTGCTGTCGACCGGAAAACGCCGGGCAAGGCGACGGGACAGATTGCACTCGACACGCTGGATATGGCCTGGGTCGGCGAAGGTATCCTTGGCGCCGTGCAGGATGGCGCCAGCGGGGATTTGTCTGAACTGCCTGTGGTCCAGCCGGCCTGGAGCGGGTTTGATGTCGCAGTCGATATCTCCGCCAAGCGCTTCTGGCCTGGCGTCTATGGGGCTGTCTCCGACATGTCGGGCAAGCTTGCCTGGAAGGGCGACCAGATTTCGATCGACACGATTGCCGGCAACTGGCTGGGCGGAAAGATCGAAGGCCGTCTGCTGCTCGGAAATGGCGATGGCTCCGGCTTCTTCCAGACGCGGCTCAACCTCAAAGATGGCGACCTCGCGGCTGCTGTCTGGAAAACCGGCGGCGCAGCCGTTGCCGAGGGGAAGTTTGACCTGACGCTTGCGCTTGAGGCATCCGGCAAGACGGCGAAAGCCATGGCTGAATCTGCCAGCGGTTCGGGGACGGCGACGTTACGCGACACTGTCGTGCACGGCCTGAACAGCGCAGTGCTGCCCGATATTATGGCGGCCGCGGACAGGATCGAGGGCGATATCACGCCGGCATCGGTGAAGCCACTGGCCGAGAAGCTCGTGCTTTCCGGGCAGACGGCCCTGGGTGCGGTGCCGGTGCCGTTCAGCATCGCCGGCGGCACGTTGCGGGCTCAGAACGTGACTGCGGGCGATGCCGCTGCCAATCTGTCTGGAAATCTGGAAATCAGTTTTCCCGATGAGCGGATGACTGGCGGTGTCACGGTCGATTTCCGCCCGGGCGAGGAAGCGTTGACGGGCGCAGAAGCACAGGTGAGCCTTGATTATGCCGGGCTCCTGCATTCGCCTGGCCTGACCTTCGACGCAACCGACCTGTCCAACTTCCTGTCGCTCAGAGCGTTCGAGCGCGAGCGCCGCCGTGTCGAGACGCTGCAGGCAAACGTGCTTGAAAAGCAGCGGCTGCGCCGGGAAGTGGCGCTCTACAAGGCCAATGCCGCCGAGCGTGAGGCGGCACGCCTGCGGGCGGTTGAGGAGCAACGCCGGCGCGCGTTGGCCGCGAAGGAGGCCGCGCGGCAAAAAGCGGAAGCTGACAAGAAGGCGGCCGAGGAGGCTGCGCGAAAAGCCGAAGAACAGAAAAGCCAGAACCTGCCGCCGTTCGATCCGACAGGCGGCGTGATCCGGGGCGAGGAACTCAGCGCGCCGCAGGATGGCACGACGCCCGCCGAACAGCCTCCGGTCATCCAGACACCGCAGCAAGGGCTTAATTTCGAAGTATTGCCGGGTGTGCGGCCACAGTAAATTTGCAATGGCACTGACAGGCGAGGCGGCGCCGATGCCTGGCTCACCGCCTGCTGGCTTTGATCCAGGTCAGGACATAAACCCTGAGCGCCGAGGAAAGATTGCTCTCGGCTGCGCGTCCATCATCGATCTCGGCAATCAACTGCGCAAGCGGGATTTGGCGGTCTTCGGCGATCGTCTTCAGTTCCTGCCAGAATGGTTCCTCCAGCGAGAAGCTGGTGCGGTGGCCATGCAGTGTCGCCGAATGCTTGCGGATCACAATGCGCCTCAGAAGTTGAATCACATCCGTCTGAAAGTGATTCCGGAAAATGGGCTTATCTGTTGATTTTCAAACGGATTGTGGGTTTTCGTGCGGGCGAGGCGGTTACTTCCCGTTGTCCGGTTCCGCCGGTGTCTCGCGCTTTCCCTGGTCGAGCGCTTTATTGGCCTTGTCGTTGAGCGCCTTGGTCAGTTGCTTTTCGGCTTTCGTCCGCCCAAAGGAAATCCGGTTCTGATCCGCCGACTTGTCCTTCTCCGTCCGCGCCTTTTGCTTGCGGAACTGACGGAGATTAACGACGTCGCCGGTCATGATGAGCCTGTCCGAAGTTGGGTTTTCAGTTCTTCTTGCGGAAGGAATCCAGTGAAACCACCGATCCGCCTTCCTTCTTGCCGTCATCGCCGGTCTTGCCAGCGTCTCCAGCATTGGCTTCGGTATCCTGCTCGCCGGATTTTTCTGCGGCTGCGACAGGGTAGGCGGTGATTTCAGCGGTCTCTTCTTCGTCGAAGGCCGCGACATCGAATTCAAGCTCGAAGTTGACGGACGGATCGTAGAAGCCGCGGATCGCGTTGAACGGGATCACCAGCTTTTCCGGCGTGTCCGAGAACGACAGGCCGATTTCGAACAGCGTTTCGGTGACCTTCAGGTCCCAGAACTGATGCTGCACGACGATTGTCATCTGCTCGGCATACTTGGCCTTCAGATGCTGGGAAATGCGCACGCCGGGCGCGCCGGTGAGGAAGGTGATGAAGAAATGATGGTCGCCGGGAAGGGCACCGGTGGCTGCGACTTCGATCAGGACCTTGCGAATGACGCTGCGAAGCGCATCCTGCGCCAGAATGTCGTAGCGGATATGGTCTTGGCCCATAAGATCCCCGTCTTTCTTGTAACTCAACTCTGTCACACTTATGCCATTTGCTCTGTACGCAGGAAAGTCCTGATATACGAGTCATTTGCATCATTTATAGATCATTTCAAGGCAGCCGAGAAGGCGGCGTCGAGCGGGAGAGGAATGGTGTCAAGGTGGGAGAAGTGGAGGTTTCTGTTGCCAGGTACCTCCGAACCCCGCCTTACGGTGCGAACCGGAAGGGCTTGATTTGAAGTGTCACACTGCGATTAAGCAGCGAGACGAGCTTCC
This sequence comes from Rhizobium sp. Root1334, assembly GCF_001426665.1. GTDB lineage: Bacteria > Pseudomonadota > Alphaproteobacteria > Rhizobiales > Rhizobiaceae > Pararhizobium. Next base: position 515,425 of record NZ_LMEY01000023.1, read on the forward strand.
GCATAGTTGTCGTTTGCAACTACAATTTTAGCCCGATAACGGTGGTACAATGCCGAGCAAAAAGTCGATCTTTACACCCTTGTCGATCCTATTTCGCCCCCATCAAAAGCCGGTCTGTCGTCTGTGGCACTGAAGCCGTTTCGACCGGTTTTTGGTGGAGGCGCCGGGTACCGCCCCCGGGTCCAATAGGTTTATTTCATCGCCTGTTTATCGCCATAGCCGCCCGAAGACGGCAACTGTCATATAGGTCTTAAACTGCGCCAAGAAAAGGGCCTTTTCGAAAATACAATCGGCCTTTGCACGCATCGGGGCCAGATGATCCTTGACATGCTCGCCAAGCGTGAAAAAACTCGTGTAGCGTCCCTTTAATCAAGAAAAGGACGCGGCCTGAAGCCAAACCGTGTGAGGAGACACCATGACGGATTATCTCGCAGATGTGAAAAAATACGACAGCGCCGCCGACGAAGCCGCCGTGAACAAGATCGTCAAGCATCTGGGTATCGCATTGCGCAACAAGGATTCCTCGCTTGTTTCTGCTTCCGATCCGACTGAACTCGACCGGGTCAAGGAAAAATGGTGCGGCAAGAAACTTGGCGTTACCGGTCCGGACGCCGACGCAGCTGTTGATGCCGTGGCCAAGACGATGGCCGGGGATCGTTCGAAGTCGCGTGTGACCTTCTACTACCTGGTGGCAAAACACCTCGGCAAGCTCGCGACGCTTTGATCGTTCGCGCTTTTTGATGAGCCGTGCCTGGGGAAACCCGGGATTTACCGATTGGTTCGCCGCCGCCTTGCGCCTATTTTACCGCAAAACGAATCGGCGGCGGACCCTATGAAACAGTATCTCGACCTCTTGCGTCACGTGATGGAGACCGGCTCGGACCGCGGCGACCGCACGGGCACAGGCACGCGCTCCATCTTTGGCCATCAGATGCGTTTCAATCTGGCTGACGGTTTTCCAGTCCTGACGACCAAGAAGCTGCATCTCAAGTCGATTATCCATGAGCTGCTGTGGTTCCTGAAGGGCGATACCAATATCGCCTATCTCAAGCAAAACGGCGTCCACATCTGGGATGAATGGGCCGATGCGAACGGCGATCTCGGACCGGTCTACGGTTACCAGTGGCGCTCCTGGCCAACCCATGACGGCCGGCATCTCGATCAGATCGTTGCCCTCGTCGAAGGCCTGAAGAAAAACCCGAATTCGCGCCGCCATATCGTCTCGGCCTGGAACCCGGCGCTGATCGAAGAAATGGCGCTGCCGCCGTGCCATTGCCTGTTCCAGTTCTATGTGTCCGACGGCAAGCTGTCCTGCCAGCTCTACCAGCGCTCGGGCGACGTGTTCCTCGGTGTACCCTTCAATATCGCTTCCTATGCGCTTCTGACCTTGATGGTGGCGCAGGTCTGCGATCTCCAGCCGGGCGATTTCGTCCATACGTTCGGCGACACGCATATCTATCACAACCATTTCGACCAGGTTCGCGAACAGCTGTCGCGGACGCCGAAGGCATTGCCGAAGATGGTCATCAATCCGGATGTGAAGGACCTGTTTTCCTTTCGTTTTGAAGACTTTGAGCTGGTCGGCTACGAACCGGATTCACATATCAAGGCACCGGTTGCGGTGTAACCGCAATGATGACACTGTCACGGCACAGGATGACTTGAGGTTGAACGGTCGAGGAGGACCCCATGCTGACGTTGATCCATGCGCCCCGGTCGCGTTCATCGCGCATCATCTGGCTGCTTGAGGAACTGGGGGCGGACTACGAGATCCGCTATGTCTCCATTCGCCGCTGGGATGGTTCGGGCGGGCCGGACGAGAACAATCCGCATCCGCACAAACAGGTTCCGGCGCTTCTTTATAACGGCGCGCTGATCACCGAATCGACGGCGGTCGTCCAGTATCTGACTGAACTCTACCCGCAGTCGGAACTCGGCCGCGCGCCCGGCCATCCGGAGCGCGGTGCCTATCTGTCCTGGCTTGCCTATTATGCGGGCGTGATAGAGCCGTCGGGCAGCGCGTTTCTCTCCGGTGTTGCCGCCGGTCATCCGCCGCTTTTGAAGGTTTACGAGGGCATGTGCCTGCATGTCATCGAGACACTGACGAAGCAGCCTTTTCTACTGGGCAACAACGCGAGCGCCGTTGATCTGTTGCTGGTCAGCGCGCTGACCTGGATGCGCAAGTTACTGCCGGACAGTGCGGTGGTCGATCAATATATTCAGTCGATGGTAGGACGGCCGGCGCTTGCGCGCGCCCGTGCCGTTGACGTCAAGCCGGATGGATTTCATGACTGAGCCGAAAGTTAGCATTGTTGTCGCAGTGTCCGCCAATGGCGTGATCGGCAGGGACGGTGGGTTGCCGTGGCATCTGCCCAGCGACCTCAAGCGTTTCAAGGCTCTGACACTTGGAAAGCCGGTGATCATGGGGCGAAAGACGTGGGCCTCGATCGGACGGCCGCTTCCTGGGCGCCCCAATATCGTCATCAGCCGGGACGCGCATTTCGCGGCCGCGGGGGCTGTCGTCGTTCAATCGCTTGAGGCGGCGCTTGGTGAAGCGCGCCGGCTGGCAGTCGATCTTGGCATCGATGAGGTCTGCGTGATCGGCGGCGGGGAGATTTACCGTCAAGCGATTGATCGCGCCGATCTCCTGCATGTGACCACGGTCGCCGCCGAGGTCGAGGGCGATACCCGGTTTCCCGCGATCGACCCCTCTGTTTTCGAAAAGATCGTCGATGAACCCTTGCCGCAGGGCGAGAAGGATAGCCACGCCATGCATTTCTCCACCTGGCGGCGGAAAAGCTGAGCATTGCTAACTATTTTGCCGGATTTACGGTGAAGTTGGATGCGTTGCGTTGAAAGCCGTTCTGGACATACCTATAACGGATTTACGTCATGGCCCGCGGCATGTCCGCGGGGCATTGATCTCGGAATTTTTCTATAGAAGAGGTATGAATGCCCTGGAGCAATCAGAACGGCGGCGGCGGTGGTCCTTGGGGCGGCGGCAGCGGCGGCGGTGGAAACAAGGGCCCTTGGGGCCAGGGGCCGAACCGGCCGCGTGGCGGCGGCGGTGGCCGTGGCAATGGTGGCCCTCCGGATCTCGAGGAAATTTTTCGCCGGGGACAGGACCAGCTGAAGGGCGTGGTTCCGGGTGGTTTTAACGGCGGTGTCGTCGCTATCATCGGCCTGCTGATCGTCGGCTTCGTGCTGATGAATTCGATCTATACGGTCCAGCCGGACGAGCGTGGCGTCGAAATGCGGTTCGGCAAGCCCAAGGAAGAGATTTCCATGCCGGGCCTGCACTATCATTTCTGGCCGCTTGAAACGGTCGAAATGGTCAAGATCACCGAGCAGCAGCAGAATATCGGCAGCCGTTCAGGTGCTGGCGACCAGTCAGGTTCGGGCCTGATGCTGACCGGCGACCAGAATATCGTCAACGTTCAGTTCTCCGTCCTGTTTTCCGTGACCGATCCGAAGGCCTATCTTTTCAACGTCGAGGATCCGTCCGATACGTTGCAGCAGGTTGCCGAAAGCGCCATGCGCGAGGTCGTCGGCCGCCGTCCGGCACAGGACATTTTCCGCGATAACCGTCAGGCAATCGCAGCCGACGTCAAGACGACGATCCAGGCGACGATGGACACCTACGGCGCTGGCGTTTCCGTCAACACGGTCGCCATCGAAGACGCAGCACCGCCGCGCGAAGTGGCCGATGCGTTCGACGAAGTGCAGCGCGCCGAACAGGACGAAGACCGGTTCGTCGAAGAAGCCAACCAGTATGCTAACCAGGTGCTCGGTAAGGCCCGCGGTCAGGCAGCCCAGTTGCGTGAAGAAGCGGCAGCCTACAAGGACCGTGTCGTCAAGGAAGCACAGGGTGAGGCGCAGCGCTTCATCTCGGTCTACGACGCCTATGCCAAGGCTCCCGATGTAACGCGCAAGCGGCTCTATCTCGAAACAATGCAGAGCGTTCTCGGCAAGTCCAAGAAGGTCATTCTCGACGAGAAGAACGGCCAGGGCGTGTTGCCCTATCTGCCGCTCAATGAAATCGTCAAGCCCGCGCAGTCGGGAGGGGCTCAGTAATGACCAATCGTCTTCCTTATATCCTCATTGGCTTGGCACTCGTGCTGATGGCCGTCTATTCGTCCGTGTTCATCGTCAACCAGCGTCAGCAGGCAATCGTCGTGCGTTTCGGTCAGATCAAGGACGTCAAGACCGAACCCGGTCTTTACTTCAAGCTGCCGTTCGCCTTCATGGATGCCGACCGCGTTCAGTATGTCGAAAAGCAGGCCCTGCGCTTCGACCTCGACAACATCCGCGTTCAGGTCTCCGGCGGCAAGTTCTATGAAGTCGATGCCTTCGTGATCTACAAGATCGCCGATGCCCGCCGCTTCCGCGAAACCGTGTCCGGTGATCGTGCATCGGCCGAATCGCGCCTTCGCACCCGTCTCGACGCTTCGTTGCGCCGGGTCTACGGTCTGCGTGGCTTTGAATCGGCACTTTCCGAAGAGCGTGCATCGATGATGCGTGAAGTTCGGGCCGATCTGAAGAGTGATGCCGAATCGCTCGGCCTCAATATCGAGGATGTTCGCATCCAGCGCACGGATCTGACGCAGGAAGTCTCGCAGCAGACCTTCGAGCGGATGAAGGCGGAACGTCTGGCGGAAGCCGAACTGATCCGCGCCCGTGGTAACGAAAAGGGCCAGACCCGTCGCGCCGTTGCTGACCGTCAGGTTGTCGAGTTCGTTGCCGAAGCGCAGCGTGATTCGGAAATCCTGCGCGGTGAAGGCGAAGCCGAACGGACCTCGGTGTTTGCCGATGCCTTCGCCCGTGATCCGAAGTTCTTCGAGTTCTATCGGTCGATGACGGCTTACGATCAGGCAATTGGCAGCCCTGATACGACGCTGGTTCTGTCCCCGGACTCGGAATTCTTCCGTTATTTCAATAGTTCAGATGGTGCATCCGCTCCATCTGCCACTCAGCCCGCTGCAGGAAACTGATCTGCGAAATGAGTGACTTTCTGACGGGAATTGCTTTTTTCCTGATCATCGAGGGGCTAGTGTACGCACTGGCCCCTTTGGTTTTGGTGGAAATGGCAAAGCGTTTGCCCCATATACCAGAGCAACAGTTGCGGCTGTTCGGGCTCGTATCCGTCGTTATCGGCGTCGCACTTGTCTGGATGGTGCGAGGATAAGACATGACACAGAAATTGCTCATTCGATTGGTGGACGCAGAGTATGCGATCACAAGGCTTAACATCGGAACGCCGCTGCCGGATTGGCTGCCGGGAGCCGGTTTCTGGGCCGTCTCAAGTTCACGTGAGGAGATGACGCTTGTTTGCCGGGCAGCGCGCATTCCTTCCAATGTTCAGTCATCCGGCGGCTGGCGCTGCTTCCGCATCGAACAACACTTCACCTTCGATGTCCCGGGCATTCTTGCTTCCGTGCTGAACCCGCTTTCAGAAGCCGGCGTTGGCATCTTCGCCAATTCCACCTTCAGCACCGATTACATTTTCATCATCGGTTCCGATCTCGACAAGGCTGTCGCAGCGTTGAAGGCACATGGTCACGAACTGATGAATTGACGGCTTGGGGCTTAGCATTGAAACGCTAACGAAAAGATGACTGGACGCGTCCCAAATCCGCCTTATCTTCGAACAGATTCTGCGCCAACTTGCACGGCATAGAGGTTGACGAAAAGCCAACCTCGCAGCGGTGACCGTCCGCATGACGAACATTTTTTGACGGCCGTTTTGCAGCGGCTCGCCTTCCCAAATCGAGAGGACCCCATGGGCTTGTCCATCCGCGCTTCCTTCTTCCGGTCCGTGACGCTCGCTGCAAGCGCTGCTCTGCTGATGAATTCCGTACCGGTCCTGTCCGTGGCGCATGCTCAGACCAAGGCGCCGGCAGCGACGCAGCAGGGCCCGGAATCCGTTGCCGATCTTGCAGCGGGCCTGCTTGATGCGGTCGTCAATATCTCGACTTCGCAGAAGGTGAAGAACGATGACGAGGCGCCGATGCCGCAGGTGCCGGAAGGGTCTCCATTCCAGGATTTCTTCGACGAGTTCTTCAAGGGGCAGAGCGGCGAGGGCGGTGGCCGGCAGCGCACCGTCGATTCTCTTGGTTCCGGCTTCGTCATCGACCCATCGGGCATCATCGTCACCAACAATCACGTGATCGAGGGCGCCGACGATATCGAAATCAATTTCGCCAATGGCTCCAAACTCAAGGCCAAGCTGATCGGAACCGATACCAAGACCGACCTTGCTGTCTTGAAGGTCGAGCCGAAGAAGCCTCTGACGGCCGTGCCGATCGGTGATTCCCGGCAAATGCGGATTGGCGACTGGGTGATGGCGATCGGTAATCCGTTCGGTCTTGGCGGTACAGTGACGGTCGGCATCATTTCGGCGCGCGGCCGCAACATCAATGCCGGCCCTTACGACAATTTCATCCAGACAGATGCGGCGATCAACAAGGGGAATTCCGGCGGTCCGCTCTTCAACATGAAGGGTGAGGTCATCGGCATCAATACAGCGATCATTTCGCCCACCGGCGGCTCGATCGGCATCGGCTTCTCGGTTCCGACGGAACTTGCCAGCAACGTCATTTCCCAACTCAGGGAGTTTGGCGAGACCCATCGCGGGTGGCTTGGTGTGCGCATTCAGCCGGTGACAGGCGATATCGCCGAAAGCCTGAAGATGGACACGCCAAAGGGTGCACTCGTCGCCGGGATCATCAAGGGCGGCCCGGTCGATGGTGGTGCGATCAAGACGGGCGACGTGATCCTGAAGTTCGATGGCCGCGATGTCGTCGAGATGCGTGATCTGCCGCGTGTCGTCGCCGAAAGCCCGGTCGGCAAGGCTGTCGATGTGGTGATCGTGCGCGATGGCAAGGAGATGACGGTCAAGGTGACGCTCGGCCGCCTGGAAGACGGCGAGAACCTGGCCGAAGCCGAAGCGGCCAAACCTTCGGAGACCGGGGAAAGCACGGATCAGAGCGAACCGCCTGCGGCCGAACTTCCCGCGTCGGACGTGGTTCTCGGCATGAAACTTGCCGTACTCGATGCCGATAGCCGCAAGACCTACGGAATTTCCGAGGACGTCGAAGGCGTCGTCATCGCCGAGGTTCAGCCGCAATCGGCCGCCGCCGAACGGCGCATCGCATCCGGTGACGTGATCGTCGAGATCGGCCAGGAAGCGATGAAGACACCGGAGGATGTATCGTCAAGGGTCGAGGAACTGAAGGCGGATGGCCGGCGCAATGCCCTGCTGATGATCGCCAACAAGACCGGTGAACTGCGGTTTGTCACGGTGCGGATGGAGTAGGCCGTCCCCCGCAAGGGATGATGAATTTGGAGGCGGGCCGAAAGGTCCGCCTTTATTGTGTCAGCCACTGCTCACGGCTCAGCGCGTAGACCACGTGCTGTTTGAGATGCGGTGCGGTATCGGGCACGCGCGGATGCTCGAAATCGCGGGCGGGATCGCGGTGCAGGCCGATGCGTGTCATCACCGCCGTCGAGCGCGCATTGTTCTTCACCGCAAAGGAGACGATTTCGGCAAGGCCGTGTTCATCGAAGCCATGCCGGAGTATCGCTTTTCCGGCTTCGGTGACAAAGCCCTGGCGCCAGAAACGCACGGCCAGCCGCCAGCCGATCTCGACCGTGCCCTGTGGCAGGAAGGGGGCGAGGTCAGTGCGGGCCAAACCGAGAAAGCCGATCGGCTCATCGGTGTCCTTCAGTGCCAGTGCGAAAAAGCCCAGTCCGGTCTCGCTGATCCGCTGCCGCGCTTCGTCCATCAGAGCATCGGATTCTTCCCGCGGGCGCTGGCGTGGAAAGAATTCCATCACCTTCGGGGCGGCATTGATTTCGGCAAACAGGGGACGGTCGCTTTCCAGCCAGTTGCGGATGCGTAGGCGATCTGTTTCCAGGATAATCATCGAATGAAATCCGTCTTGCGATAACCCTGGATATAGAGGAGGGCTGTCAGATCGCTGTGGTCGATGCGGATCTTGACCTGGGAAGAAACGACCGGCTTGGCATGCAGGGCAACGCCCGCGCCAGCCAGATGCAGCATGCCGAGATCGTTGGCGCCATCACCGACGGCAAGAGCGTCAGCTGTGGAAATGCCGAGCTTAGCGGTGATGTCGACCAGCGCATCCACCTTGGCCTGCTTGCCGAGGATCGGCTCTGCGACGGCACCGGTAAGGTGTCCGTCTTTTTCCATCAGGATGTTGGCGCGATTTTCGTTAAAGCCAAGCGTTGCGGCAATCGGGCCGGTAAAGACAGTAAAGCCGCCGGAGACCAGGGCGGTGTAGTAGCCCTTGGCTTTCATGGTCGCCACCAGTTCAAGACCGCCGGGGGTCAGTGTGATGCGCTTTTCAATGACATCGCCGACGACGGTGAGCGGCAGGCCCTTGAGCAGGGCGACGCGCTCGATCAGAGCAGGCTTGAAGGCAATCTCGCCGTTCATCGCCCGAGCGGTGATCGCTGCGACCTTGTCCTTCAGGCCGGCCTCTGCTGCAAGTTCGTCTATGCATTCCTGGCCGATCATGGTGGAATCCATGTCGGCGATCAGCAATTTCTTGCGGCGCGTCTCGGCGTTCTGGACGATGACATCAATGGGAGCGTCGCCGACCACGCCACGCAGCAGCGCTTCCTGCCAGTCCGGATTGGCGCCGTCCTTCAGTGCGATATCGCAGGCAACGCCATCGGCCAGCCAGTAGAGGCCGGATGCATCAACGGCGGCTGCGGCCTCTTCGGCGAGCGCTGTGGTCAGAACGGGATTTGACGGATTGGCAACAAGCGTGGCAACGAAGGCCATGATGAAAAACCTTGAGATTGGACAGGATGCAATCCTGATAACCGGGCCGACTGCCAGCGGCAAGTCCGCTCTCGCCGTTGCGCTGGCGAAACAGCATAATGGTGTGGTTGTGAATGCCGACAGCATGCAGGTCTACGACACCTTGCACGTGCTCACCGCACGTCCGTTCGAAACCGACATGCAAGGCGTTGTGCATCATCTCTATGGGCATGTTCCGGTATCGCAGCACTATTCGACCGGTGAATGGTTTCGCGATGCCGTGGAGGTGTTGCAAGCTGTTCGTAGCGCGGGGAAAATTCCTGTTTTCGTCGGCGGAACCGGGCTTTATTTCAAGGCGCTCACCGGTGGACTGTCAGATATGCCGCCGGTACCTGAAACGATACGCGACGATGTGCGCCGCCGCCTGCTGACAGAGGGGCCGGAGGCTCTCCATGCGATATTAACGGAGAGGGATCCGGAAACCGCTGCAATTCTGCGACCGGGCGATGGGCAGCGCATCGCACGTGCGCTGGAAATATTCGAGGCGACCAGCCAGTCCATCCGGGTTTTCCAAGCGCGCCAGGGGCCTGTGGCCATTGATCTCGAACGCGCCATGAAAATTGTCGTGCTGCCGGAGCGGGCATTGCTGCGGCAGCGGATCGACCGGCGCTTCGCTGGCATGCTGAAGAGTGGTGCGGTCGAGGAAGTCGAGGCTCTTCTGTCGCTCGACCTGAAGCCGGAAATGCCGGCGATGAAGGCCATCGGCGTGCCGCAGATTGCCGCATTTTTGTCTGGCACGATGAGCAAGGCGGAGGTGATCGAAACATCATCGGCCGCAACACGGCAATATGCCAAACGGCAAATGACTTGGTTTCGCAATCAGCTGGACGAGAGCTGGCAACGCTGGGACCCGGCGGGCGCCTGAGCCCCGCAGGGTATTGGTGTTACTTGCGGATGATGCTGCTCAGCGGTTTTTTCAGCAGGCTCTCGCGCAGCGATGGACGTGGTGTGTCCGGGTGCGGTTGCGCGAAGCTCGGGGCAGGGCGGGGTGGCGCTCGATAGGGATCAGAACGTGGCGGCGTTGCCGGTTCCTCCGACAGGAGTTGGCTGCGGATCTGGTTGAACCGTTCAAGTTGCGGATTGGGTGGTTCATTGCGCGGCAGCATGGCAGGGTTGTAAGGTTGCGACGCCGCCGCTTCCTGGTCTGCTGCAAGGTCAGCGTCAAAGGCACGGATGTCGCGAAGATCGTCATCCACCGGGGCAGCATCCTGTTCCTGTCCGGCGAGGCTTGCCGTATAGGCGTTCTGGAAGCTCGAAATATCCGGCCCATTCATGGCGCGCATGCGTGAGACGACGTTGCGCAGGTCGACGGTGTCGGGGGTTTCGTCCGTAACCTTGACGGCGACACCGTTGGTTTTCGGCAGGCTCTTTTCATCGACGCGGGTAAAGCGCATGCGCATCGGCACGGCGACGGCCTCACCGAAGGCGATCGCTTCGCCATTGCCGATCGAAGAGATGAAGCTGGTGGTCGAAATTGACGAATTGGGGATCGCCGAACGGATGATTTCCTGGTCGCGGTCGTTGGAAAGCCGCATGGCAAAGACCGTCGAACACTGCGACAAGATGGTTGGGTCAAGCTCGCCCGGACGCTGGGTGATGATCCCCAGAGAGACGCCGTATTTCCGGCCCTCCTTGGCAATGCGGGCGATGGCCTGACGGGTTGGAACGAAACCCAGGCTGGCATCGGCCGGGACATAGCGGTGCGCTTCTTCGCAGACGACCAGCATATGAACGCCGCCATTGCTCCAGAGCGCGATTTCAAACGCCATGCGGCAGAGCACGGAGGCGACCGAGTTGACGACCTCCGACGGTATGCCTGCGAGCTGAAATGTCGTGACCGGCCGTCCTTCGCCTGGAATCCGGAATATCTTGGCGATCGTTTCAAGGATCGTGTCGGTGATCGTGTTCGAGGAAAACATGAAATTGTAGCGCGGATCATTGATCGCGCCGATCACTTTCACTTTCAACGACCGCAGATACGGCTTGTCGTTGCGGCCTTCGAGGCGTCCGATACGCTCGTCGATCATCGCCAGCAGATCGGCCATGCGGTAGGGAACCGGCGTATCGGCAGTGATCGAGCTTTTTTCGCTGGTGCGGCGCGCCAGACCGGAATCCGTCGAACCTTTGAAGGCTCTTTTGGCTTCCGGAATGACATCGCGCAGGATATCGAGTTCTTCGGGAACGGGCGGACGTCCGCGAAAAATCACCTCGGCGACTTCTTCGAGCTTCATCAGCCAGAAGGGCAGGTCGAGATTGTCGGTATCGATGACCACGGCAATATCGGGAAAGGCAGCGGCGAATTCGTTGTGCGGATCGAGGATCAGCACGCGCAACTTTGGATCCGACGCTATGGCCTTGTGCAACAGCAGGCTGACGGCCGTGGATTTGCCGACGCCGGTCGTCCCGACAATGGCAAAGTGCTTCGACAGCATCGAAGGAACATGGATGGAGGCGTCGAGACTTTCGTCCTGAGTCAGCTTGCCGATGACGCAGGTATCATTCTTGCCGGTGTCATAGATACGGGCAAGGTCGGCCGAGCGGATGCGGTGGGCAATAGCGCCGAGATAGGGGTATTGGGTGATGCCGGCGGAGAACTCTTCGCGGCCGTTTGCACTGAGATGGACTTCGCCCATCAGTTCCACTTCGATGCGGAACGTATTGTCGAGTTCTTCGCCCCATTCGTTGGTGGCTGTCTGCATTGAATAGACGAGAGCGACCACGCGGTTTTCGCCGACCGTGATGGAGATCAGCCGGCCGACGGACCATAATTCGGTGAGTGAAGTTTCGCCGTTTTCGGCAATGGCTGAAATCGTCGCCCGCGAGCCGCTGCACGCAACAACGCGGCCGAGGAAACGGTTGCCCCGTTTCAAGGCATCGCGTCGATCCTGCTCTCCGGCGCTAATCGAAGATTGAAGCTCAATGTTTCGCAATAGGAAACCTCTGGTGACGAGTGTGCCATATTATAGGAAGGGATTTAACAAGTTGTTTCTTGGGTTTGTGCGTGTTTTCGTCGGTGTTGGCACGTCATGGTTGTTTTCGGGAAAGACGTTGACGGAGCAGATATTTCTGTTTATTTATCCCGCCCATGATCAATATCGCAGTTATTCTTGTGGTGGGACGGCGCATGGGCAGGATGGTGTAACCATCCGGCGATAGCCACCCATGCGCAAAACACGAGGCCCTCAAGGGGCCTTTTTTTATGCCTTCAAACACGATACTCACAGCCAAAACGCGAACATGGACGGAAACAGGCCAATGAGCGGTACAGACAACCAGACGCAAGCGAACCAGATGACAGGGGCGGAAATTGTTCTTCAGGCACTGAAGGACAATGGTGTGGAGCATATTTTCGGTTATCCGGGCGGTGCTGTCCTGCCGATCTATGACGAAATCTTCCAGCAGGACGATATTCAGCACATCCTCGTTCGCCACGAGCAGGGCGCCGGCCACATGGCCGAAGGTTATGCCCGCTCGACAGGCAAGGTTGGCGTTTTGCTGGTCACCTCCGGCCCCGGCGCCACCAATGCTGTTACGCCGCTGCAAGATGCGCTGATGGACTCGATCCCGCTGGTCTGCCTGACCGGCCAGGTTCCGACATCGCTGATCGGCTCCGACGCTTTCCAGGAATGCGACACTGTCGGCATCACGCGGCCGTGCACCAAGCACAACTGGCTGGTCAAGGACGTCAACGAATTGGCCAGTATCATCCATGAAGCGTTCCGCATCGCCCAGTCCGGCCGTCCCGGCCCGGTCGTTGTCGATATTCCGAAGGATGTTCAGTTCGCTACCGGCACCTACACGCCGCCGTCGGCGTCGAAGGTCCAGAAAAGCTACCAGCCGAAGCTTCAGGGCGACATGCGCCAGATCGAGCAGGCAATCGAGATGATGAAGGGCGCGCGCCGCCCGGTCATCTATTCCGGCGGCGGCGTCATCAATTCCGGCCCGGAAGCTTCGAAACTGCTGCGCGAACTGGTCGAACTGACCAACTTCCCGATCACCTCGACACTGATGGGATTGGGCGCCTATCCGGCTTCCGGCAAGAACTGGCTGGGCATGCTCGGCATGCATGGGACGTTCGAAGCCAATATGGCGATGCACGATTGTGACGTCATGGTCTGCATCGGTGCCCGTTTCGACGACCGTATCACCGGCCGTCTCAATGCCTTTTCGCCGAACTCCAAGAAGATCCATATCGATATCGATCCGTCGTCGATCAACAAGACGGTGCGCGTCGACGTTCCAATCATCGGCGATGTCGGCAATGTTCTGGAAGACATGGTTCGCGTCTGGCGGGCTTCGGCCAAGGATGCCGACAAGGCGCGTCTGACCGAATGGTGGGAAGGCATTGTCCGCTGGCGTGGCCGCAACTCGCTCGCCTATAAGATGAACGACGACGTCATCATGCCGCAATATGCCATTCAGCGTCTGTACGAGCTGACCAAGCATCGCGACACCTATATCACAACGGAAGTTGGCCAGCACCAGATGTGGGCGGCGCAGTTCTTCGGCTTCGAGCACCCGAACCGCTGGATGACCTCGGGCGGCCTCGGCACCATGGGCTACGGCTTCCCGGCGGCGATCGGCGTCCAGGTCGCCCATCCCGATGCGCTCGTCATTGACATTGCCGGCGATGCCTCGATCCAGATGTGCATCCAGGAAATGTCTTGCGCCGTACAGCATAACCTGCCGGTGAAGATCTTCATTCTCAACAATCAATACATGGGCATGGTCCGCCAGTGGCAGCAATTGCTGCACGGTAACCGCCTGTCCAATTCCTATACCGAAGCCATGCCCGATTTCGTCAAGCTCGCCGAAGCTTATGGCGGCGTCGGCATCCGTTGCGACAAGCCGGCTGATCTCGATGCTGCCATTCAGCAGATGATCGACAGTCCGGCGCCGGTGATCTTCGATTGCCGCGTTGCCAATCTTGCCAACTGCTTCCCGATGATCCCGTCGGGCAAGGCGCATAACGAGATGTTGCTGCCGGACGAAGCCACGGACGAAGCGGTCGCCAATGCGATCGACGCCAAGGGCCGCGCTCTGGTTTGATGGAATAGGAAAAGGATACGATCATGAACGCACATCTTCAGCCGACCGGCTCCGCCTATTTCATCGCCAAGGAAACAGAGAAGGCGGAAAACCATACGCTTTCGGTCCTCGTCGACAACGAACCGGGCGTCCTTGCCCGCGTCATCGGGCTGTTTTCCGGCCGTGGCTACAATATCGAAAGCCTGACGGTTTCCGAGACCGAGCACCAGTCGCACCTGTCGCGCATCACCATCGTGACGCGCGGCACGCCGCACGTTCTGGAGCAGATCAAGGCGCAGCTGGAGCGCATCGTTCCGGTCCACCGCGTCGTCGATCTGACGGTTCGCGCCGCCGAACTCGGCCATGACCGGCCGATCGAGCGCGAAGTGGCTTTGGTCAAGGTTTCGGGCGAGGGTGAGACCCGGGCGGAAACGCTGCGCCTTGCCGACGCCTTCCACGCCAAGGTGATCGACGCGACGCTCGAGCACTTCATCCTCGAAATCACCGGCAAATCCTCCAAGATCGACCAGTTCGTGGCGATCCTGAAGCCGCTCGGCGTGCTTGAAGTCTGCCGCACCGGTATCGCGGCGATGAACCGCGGTCCGCAAGGCATGTAACGGGCTACGAATATGATTGAAAAAGGGCGCCGCGAGCGCCCTTTTTCAATTCAGCCAACCAGCCACTCAGATCATTTCCAGCGGTATTTTTTTGCCTGGTGGCGGGAACGCTTTGTCGAGGATAGCAAGATCCTCAGCAGTCAGTTGAACTTCAACGGTTGCGCGGTTTTCGCGCACCCGTTCCGGCATTGCGGTCTTGGGAATGACAATCACCCCGGGGTTGCGGATCAGGAAGGCAAGTGCGACCTGTGCTACGGTTGCCTGATGCGCCTTGGCAATGTGGATGAGATCGGGATGGCGTATCAGCCGGCCTTCGTCGAGCGGCGAATAGGCCATGACCGGCACCCCTCGGGCCTGATTGTCCCGCAGGAGATCGTATTCGATGCCGCGGCGGGCCAGATTATAGAGAACCTGATTGGCCGCGACATTGCCGCCATCGGGTACACCGAGAAGCTCCTCCATATCGTCGGCATCGAAATTGGAGACCCCCCAGGCGCCGATCTTGCCGGATTGGCGCAAGGTCTCGAAAGCTTCGACAGTTTCCGCCAGGCGGTAGCGGCCGCGCCAATGGAGGAGGTAGAGATCGATATGGTCGGTACCGAGCCGTTTGAGGCTGGCTTCGCAGGCCTTGATCGTGCCGTCGCGGCTGGCATTGGTGGGCAGCACCTTGCTGACGATGAAGGCATCGCTGCGGCGGCCCTTGACCGCTTCCCCGACAATCCGTTCGGCGCCGCCATCGGCATACATTTCGGCGGTATCGATCAGCGTCATGCCGAGATCAAGGCCATGGCGCAGGCATTTCGCTTCCTCGGCGGCGCTCGCCTTGCGTTCGCCGATATGCCAGGTGCCCTGACCGATCACAGGGACGGCCTTGCCGGAGGGGAAAGATGTGGTCGGTATTGCGTCTTGCATGACATTCCTCGTTCGGCAGTGCTTTCTTGCCATTGTTAGGAAGGCTCAATGTCTCATTTATGGCGCGTACCGGAATGGCAAAGGCCTTGGGGGAAAAGAAAGAATGAGGGTCTGCTTCTTGTCACCGTGACAAGTTTCAGATGGTGTTTGCTAATAGGTCAATTAACCTGACCTAAATATCGGGAGGACTTCATGCAGGCCGACACGCTGCTGGCGCTGTTTCTTTTTGCGTTCACGACATCAATCACGCCAGGCCCGAACAACATGATGCTGTTTGCGTCAGGCGTCAATTTCGGGTTCTCCCGTACCATTCCGCATATGCTGGGCATCGGCGCCGGCTTCCTGTCACTGTTGATCGCGGTCGGTCTGGGGCTCGGCGCTTTGCTGCATTCCGTCCCGATGCTCTATACAGGGTTGAAGTTTGCCGGCGGCGCGTATCTGGTCTGGATCGCCTGGAAGATCGGCACGTCGCGGACGCTGTCGGAAGGCAAGGCGGGGGCGGCGCCGATGACCTTCCTGCAGGCAGCGGCGTTCCAGTGGATCAATCCAAAGGCCTGGGTGATGGCCGTGACTGCGATGGCGACCTACACGAGCGAGCAGGCTTATCTGGCGAGCGTCCTGATCGTCGGCGTCATCTTCGCGATCGTCAATGTTCCCAGCGTTTCGACTTGGGCCGGTTTCGGTTCGGCGCTTCGGCAATGGCTGTCCGAACCGGCCCGGTTGAAATGGTTCAATATCACTATGGCGGTCTTGCTCGTTCTCAGTCTTTGGCCGATGCTGCGATAGCGGGTGAAGCATGGCCTATTTCCAGGCCGGATGAGGATGCGGGCATGTCGGATGTTGTTGCCTCGATCACTATCGGCACCGCCTTCATTGCCGGCGCACTTGCTATCGTCTTCGGTTGTTATTTCGCGGCGCGCAACTTGCTCAATCCCGGCCTGGAAGGGGATAGGACCCACGATGCGGCAGCGACCGTCGCGGTGCGCATCGCTGCCTTGCACGGTCTCATCCTTGCCCTAGTCTACGCGCAGGAACTCGACGACTACAAAGGTATCCGTAACAATCTGATGGAAGAGGCTGTGGCGATATCGGATGTATACAACGACGCAGGGCGATATGGCGGGCCGGTGGTCGCACCCATTCAACGCGGTCTATCCAGCTATGTGGCGACTGTTGTCGGCGAAGAGTGGGATATGCTCGGGCATCGTCAAGGGCTATCTCCCAAGGCGTGGATCGAATGGAATGGTGTTTATGACCGGCTGCTCGACCTGGTGCCGGAAACGGACCGCCAGCGCTATCTGGTCAACCGGATGCGTGACCGCGCCACGTCGATTGCGCGCTTCCGCCAAATTCGCGAAGAGACGGCGGCGGGCGGATTTGGCGGGATGTTCTGGGCGCCCGCGTTGATCGGCCTTTGCCTGCTGTCCATCCCCTTCTACGTCTACCGTCCGACCCGAACACATGTATTTCTGCTGTCGATTTTTGGCGCCTATTCCGGTGTCGTCCTCTTCTTCATTTTTGCCTTTTCGAATCCGTTCGAGCAGCCTGGAAAGTTGGACCCCGTGGCATTTGAAAACCTGTTGCGCGGTGACGTTGGAAAGAGCCTGCCGCCCGCTGCACTGACCGGAGAACTCACGCCATGACACCTGAGAACGACATGCACGACCATGATCATGATCATGACCACGACAATCATTTCTCCGAAATGCAGGCCCGGGTGAAGGCGCTTGAAACCGTGCTGACGCAGAAGGGGCTGATCGATCCGGCGGCGATCGATGCGATCGTTGAGACCTATGAGACGAAGATCGGCCCGCGCAACGGCGCCCGCGTCGTGGCAAAGGCCTGGAGCGAGCCGGATTTTGCCGACTGGCTGCGCAGGGACGCGACAGCCGCGATTGCCAGCCTCGGCTATACCGGGCGCCAGGGCGAGCATATGCGCGCGGTGTTCAACACGCCGGAAACCCATAACCTTGTCGTCTGCACCCTGTGTTCCTGCTACCCGTGGTCGGTGCTCGGCCTGCCACCGGTCTGGTACAAAGCGCCGCCCTACCGCTCGCGGGCAGTGATCGATCCACGTGGTGTGCTGGATGAATTCGGCGTGGCGCTGCCCGAAGGGCAGAAAATCCGGGTTTGGGATTCGACGGCTGAGCTTCGCTACATCGTCATCCCGCAACGTCCGGCCGGTACCGAAGGTCTCGATCAGGATGCGCTCGCCGATCTCGTCACGCGCGATTCAATGATCGGCACTGGCTTGGCCAAACCGGCTGGAGAGGCGCTATGAACGGCGCACAGGACCTTGGCGGGCAGCATGGTATGGGGCCGGTGGCGTCGGAGAAGGACGAGCCGTATTTCCATGCCGAATGGGAAAAGCGGGCACTCGGCCTGACACTGTCTTGCGGTGCCTTTGGCGCCTGGAATATCGATGAGAGCCGGCATGCCCGGGAAAGTCTGCCACCAGCCACCTATCTTTCGGCCAGCTATTACGAAATCTGGACCCGTGGCCTGGAAACCCTGTTGAAACGGCACGGGTTCGTTTCCGCCGCCGAACTGGCTGCCGGGCAGATGCTGGAAAAGGGCAGGGAACCGAAGCGAATTCTGACGGCAGACATGGTGCCTGGCGTGCTTGCCAAAGGCGGACCGTGTGATCGCCCGGTGCCGGACGGCCCGCGATTTGCCGCCGGAGACCGGGTGCGGACGAAAAACTTCAATCCCGAGACCCATACAAGGCTGCCGCGCTATGCCCGCGCCAAACATGGCATTGTCGAGGTGGTGCAGGGCTCGTTCGTTTTTCCGGACGACAACGCCCATGGCAAGGGCGAGAACCCGCAATGGGTCTATACCGTGGTTTTCGACGGGGAGGAAATCTGGGGCGAGGGTGCAGACCCGGAGCTGACAGTATCGATCGATGCCTGGGAGAGCTATCTTGAACGCGTTTGAACTGACCCTCAGCGGATCCCCGGAGCTCCCGAAATCGAACGAAGGCGATCCGGTTTTTTCGGAGCCCTGGCAGGCGGAAGCTTTTGCCATGACGGTGCGTCTGCATGAGAAGGGCGTATTTTCCTGGAGCGAATGGGCCGAGGCCTTGTCGCATGAGCTCTACAAGCCGGGCCGGCGGGCGGATGCGAGCGATTATTTCGATTGCTGGGTCGCGGCTCTGTCACGCCTCGTCACCGAACTGTCGATCACCTCAAGGGAACAGCTCGATGACCTGACGGAAAGCTGGCATAGGGCCGCGGAGGCAACGCCGCACGGCAAACCTATTCTTCTGGAAAACGATCCGAAGCGCTGAGTAGGGACTTCAACGGCTTGATCAGGGCAGGTTGTTTTCACATCCTGCCCTGTTTCGAGAGCGCCGTCAGGTCTCGAACTGCCGGTAACATTCCTCGGCGATTTGTTGCAGCTTGCTGCGGTTGACTTCGCCGGTGACGGCGTATCCGATACTGCCGTCGATCCAGTAGAAGGTTTCCAGAGAGCCTGCGGATTCGAAACGGAAGCTGGTTTCGGCATTTTCCGGGTTTTTGCCGAGTAGAACCGTCAGCCGCTGGCCGGCAGTGTCCTGATACATCAGCATCGCGCCTGCCTTGCCGTTGACCGGCAATAGCCTGCCGCCGACAAGGGAAAATCCGAGTCCCTTGAGGTCCGGGGCAACCAGCTTGTAATCCAGGCGCTTGCCGAGCCAGGTAACCAGATGATCCTCCTGATCGGCTCCGACTTCGACGGGGTGGCGTTTTTCGCTGGCATAGACAAGGAACGCCGTCTTGGATTGATCAGGCAGGCTGTCGATCGCAGCAGCAGTTTCGACCGTCACTGCCGTCCCCAGCAATTTCTCGCCATAGACACCCGCCGCGGCGCCCGACAGGAAGAGCGTCAACGAAGCGGCAACGAGGGCGGCCCTGCGCCACAAAGACGGCGATGATGTTGCAACAACCGCTGTTGGGGTGTTCAGCAGCGTGCGATCGCTTTCCGTCACTTGGGCATAGCCTGAGAATGCGGCCTTTAATTCGGCCGCCTGTGTCTGCCATTGGCGGACCTCGGCTTCGTCTTCCGGATGACGGTTCAGCCAGAGTTCAATCTCGCGCCGGCGCCCTTCGTCGAGAAGGCCGTCGACATAGGCGTGCAGATCAGCTTCGGTGACCGGTTTGTGATCGTCTGTCATTTCGGTCTCCGGAGTGTCACGATGTTGTTCTCGGCCAGATGCGCGGCCATCTGACGGCGTGCACGCGACAGGCGGGACATGACGGTGCCGATCGGGATCGCCAGCATGTCGGCGACGTCCTGATAGCCGTAGCCCTCGACGACCACGAGCATCAACACTGAACGATGGTCAGGGCTCAGCGCATTCAGTGCCTTCTGCAAGCGGGTCTTTTCCAGGGGATCGCCCGAAACGTCGTCGGCCGTCAGTCCCAGCGTTTCGTCAAACTCGACCGACGGATGCTGGCTGACGTGGCGGTGCCGGTCGCGGTAGAGATTGGTCATGATGGTAAATGCCCATGCACGAAGGTTGACGCCGCGCCATTGGCCGCGGCGGACCAGCACCTTTTCAACGCAATCCTGCAGGAGGTCCTCGCCGTCGCTGTCGGATTTGGCCAGACTGCGGGAATAGCGCCGCAGCGACGGCACCAGCGACAGGATCTGGTTTTCGAAAGTCTCTGTGGAAGGGGGATTTACCCCCTTCGCACGGGCGTCCTGATCAGGGGCGTGCGGCATCCCAGACCTTTCCTACGCCGTCACCGGTGGCGTCGCCCTTTTTCGCGTCCTTGACCCAGAAGTAGAGCGGCATGCCCTTGAGAGCCCATTGTTTCTTGCCATCCTTGCGCTCGACCAGCGTATAGTCGCCATCGGCTGCAGCGGAACCTTCCGCCAGGTACGGCGGCCAGTTGGTGGCGCATTTATCATAGCAGTAGGATTCGCCCTTTTCATCCTTCTTGTAGGTGTAGAGCGTCATGCCGTTTTCAGCTGCAACGACCTTGCCCTTGTCGGTCTCGACGGTCTGGACCGGTGGGGCGGCAAAGGCTGAGGCGGCGGACATCAGGCAAAACGCGGTTGCAAGCGGCAAAAATCTCATTGGATGTGTCCTCTCTGGAGTTCCCGTTCGAACCGCCGTTCAGCCGGTTCGAACATAAGACACATGAGGGCCACTTCTTATTCCCGCTTCAGGCGCAAAAATTATCGCGGCCGTATTGCTTTTGAAGCGACGAAGCGGGCAAGCGAGGGGCCAATTGCCATGATCATCAGCAACCGGGCTGTCTGCAGTGCCATGACGAAAGGCACGTCGACATTGCTGGAGGCGGCGATGATGGCGATCGAGTCCATGCCGCCGGGACTGCTGGCAAGATAGGCCGTCAGCGGATCAATGCCTGCAGCGTGCACGAGAATATAGGCCAACAGGCCGGAAAACCCGATCAGGACGAGGATTGAGATGACCGTCGGTACCAGCGCGCGGCGGGCATGGGCAAGGATCGGACGGGTAAAGCCGAGCCCGATGTTCCAGCCGAGCATGGCATAGCTCAATGCCAGCAGCCATTCGGGGATTTCGATCACCAGCAAACCGCTGACGCTAAGCGCCGAGCCGAGCAGAAACGGCACCAGAAACACACCGGCGGGGATGCGCAGCCATTTACCGAGACAGCCACCCACAAGCGCAAGCGCCAGGGTCTCAAGAAACGGTACGAGGTGGATCGGCCCGAACCAGACGATTTCGGGTCCCGGGCCATCTATCCCAGCCCAGTAGCGCGCCACGATCGAGGCTGCAGCGGCCACGAAAACGACGCGCAGATATTGCATGAAGGCGACCAGCCGGACATCGGCGCCATAGGCGTCGGCCATGACCAGCATCGAGGTGGCAGCGCCCGCCGACGAACCCCAGATTGCCGTGGTGCCGGGCAGGATGTTGAGCTTGCTGATGACGAAGCCGCTGAGCGTACTCATGGCAATGACCGAGAGAACAACGGCGAGGAAGAGCGGCCAGTTTGAAAAGAAGGTCGCCAGAATGCCGGGACGGATGGTTTCGGCGATCATCGTGCCGATCAGCGCCTGCGCGCAGAGAAAGGCCGGGCGCGGCAGCCTTATGGTGCCGCCATTCATGCCGACGATGGCACCCGCTACCATCGGTCCCATCAACAGGGCTGCCGGAATGCCGGTCAGTTCGAGCGCGGCTGCGAGGATTGCGGAGAGAAGAAGCAGAAAGCCCCATTGCATCGGGGTCGTCCATCGGCCGATGCCCGCGGCCACGGAAGCGGACGGGTCTTCGGAAGGTTCAGGCGTCACGTTGGGCACTTTCGAATTGCAGAGGAGGCAGCGCGCCGGGGAGAGGCGGGCGGAGCAACTATTATCACGGGTTATCGCGCCGCGATATGCGTAGGGTGTGGCATTTTCTTGCGGTATCCTGCACTTCAAAGGGAAATTTTGATCCGGGTGGCGGCAAGCTGAACCGCCGATCAACGCGGCGGGGCGCGACAGGCGGCCCCGAATCGGGCAATAGAACAAACATGGAATTCGCACCGCAACAGGATGAGGCCCTCAAGGCCGTTTCACGCTGGTTGAAGGAAGGGCGCTCGCCGCTGTTCCGGCTTTTTGGCTATGCCGGAACCGGAAAGACGACGCTTGCCCGGCATTTCGCCGAGCATGTCGATGGTGATGTTCTCTTCGCGGCCTTTACCGGCAAGGCGGCGCAGGTGCTGCGCTCCAAGGGCGCAAAGAACGCCAAGACCATCCATTCGCTGATCTACCGTCCGCGCGGCGAGGAGGAAGTGTCGGACGAAGAGACCGGCAAGACCTCGATCGCGCCGATGTTCTCGATCAACCGGCAGTCTCCTGTCGCCAAGGCGGCGCTGATCATCATCGATGAATGCTCAATGGTCGATGAGGCGCTCGGCCGCGACCTGATGAGTTTTGGCACGCCTATCCTGGTGCTTGGCGATCCCGGCCAGCTGCCACCGGTCTCGGGTGGCGGTTATTTCACCAATGAGGAACCGGATTATCTGCTGACCGACATTCACCGGCAGGCGCGTGACAACCCGATTATCCAGCTTGCCATGCATGTGCGCGAAGGCAAGGAGATCATGCACGGCGACTACGGCTCGACGGCGAGGATCATCTCCAAGAACGAGGTGACGCAGGAGCTGGTGCTTGGCGCCGATCAGGTCTTGGTGGGGACCAACAAGACCCGCCGCCGCTACAATACACGGCTGCGTGAATTGAAGGGCTTTACCACCGAATATCCGCAATCGGGTGACAAACTCGTCTGCCTGCGCAACGACCCCGCCAAGGGCCTGCTCAACGGCTCGCTGTGGCAGGTGATGACCTCGTCCAAGGAAACAGTGAAGCCCGGCATCAACCTGATGATCCGCCCGGAAGACGACGACATGGATCGGGGGGCGGCCAAGATCAAGCTCTTGAAAACCGCCTTTGAGGATATCGAAGGGGAGATTCCGTGGTCGACGCGCAAGCGTTACGACGAGTTCGATTATGGCTATGCGCTGACGGTGCACAAGGCACAGGGCTCACAGTGGAACAATGTGGTCCTGTTCGATGAAAGCTGGGCTTTTCGCGACACCCGCGAGCGCTGGCTCTACACCGCGATCACGCGCGCGGCCGAGACACTGACAATTGTCCGCTGACACCTATTCGGCGGAAACAAATCCCATCAGCACAGCCTTGGCGACGGCCTGAAAGCGGTTATGACCGTTGAATTTGCGGATGATATCCGATTCAAGCGTCAGGACGGCAGTCAGGTCCATATCCATCATCGTGGCGATCCGGTTTGCCGGATAACCTTCAGCCATGAACACAAGGCACTTTGTCTCGATTGGTGAAAGATGGATGGGGGGCAGGGCGGTGCGCTCTGGATTGTCGCCGTCGGCGGCTGATTCCAGAAGTTCGCTGATCCGCTGCATCTGGCGTCGAAGGATAGACTGCTGAGCAGCGAGTTCCCGTTTTCGCGCGTGCAATGCGTCCTCAAAAATCCGAGCCGCATCCTGCTGACTGGCTGCGGCATTGAGGGCTGCCATCAAATCCTGGATGGTTACGATCGGCATGTCTATTTCGCGGCAGGCATTGATGACGGTCATGCGCCGGATGTCGTCCAGCCCGTAGACACGCATCGGCCCCATTCTATCCGCCGATAGCAGGCCCTTTTCCTCATAGAAATGCAGAGTCCGGTGGGTGACGCCGAAGGCATCCGCCATGTCAGCGATACCGACATGGCTATCCGCTATGGTTCCCGGCAACGGAAGGTGGGGAAGGAAACCGGACGGCTGCCGGCTACCGGATGGAGAAGGATGTGTCTTTCCCTGTTCTCGCATGCTTTGACATAACCCCGCTGGTTAACCTGCGGGAGACATCTCCTGAAGACGGCACTTCGCCTGTGGCGCATCACGATACGCCGCGTGTCCCCTCGGCTGCTCCTCGATGTCATGCACGCCATCCCGGCGGGAAGGATACTCGCAACCATCGTGCTTGCCTGATGAGCGACCAGGCTTTCTCCCACTTGCACAGATAGAATACACGTGCGGCGCGAAGATGAACAGCTAGTAACTTTAGGGATGGAATCTAATATTTCTCAACGGCCTCTGGCGTTTCGCATTGAGGAATACTGTTTTTCGGCGCAATTCATGACGGCTTTTGTTCAGGCGACTACAGGGCGCCCAAATTACCGGATAAGAGTCAGGGGCAGGGCGCCGGCGTTGATCACGAACTTCAGCTTGCGCTGATGATTGATCGACAGTTTTTCCTGGCAGGACTTGGCTTCCTGGAAAGCCTCGCGGGTCTGCTGGTGGCGGTACGCGTCAGTCAGCGCCATGCATTCCATCAGCGGGCTGTCGATTTGCGCTGCACTGGCATAGCGGAAAATATTGCCGTCCGAGGCCAGAACCTTGGCCGCGAGCGCAAGGCTTTCATAAAGAATATCGGCTTCGCTGCTCAACCGCGCGCCATCGATGACCTGGTCGTAGAGAATGTCCGAAGACGCGTCGTTCTTGATCAGGACACGAAGTCCTGCCGGTGATTTCTGCGGTAGAATGGATACGGTGAAAGCGAGTGGATCGGAAACCGGACGCTTCGGCCGCTGCCACAGCACGGCACCTGGCACTGCTGCGATCGTGCGATAATGCGAGGCGGCATTGCGAAACGCATCGGCAAAGCGGCCGGCCGTTCCGCTACGCGGCCATTGTGAGCGAACCGTTATTTTCGGCAGATCATCGGCGAACTTGCGTTCAAGCACCGCGCCGTGCAGGCTCGATTGCGCCGGGATGTTGACGCTCATGGCCGGTGATGACAACGGCACGAAAATCAGAAGTGGCAGTACCGACAAGACGGCCAGTGGTGAGGACAAGGGAGCAGGCAACCAGGAAAAGCGTCTGTTCGCCGCCCGGCGTGGCGGCGTTGCGGCGCGCCCTGAATCTGACTGCTGGGTCTCTGACGTCCGCTGGCGCCTGTATTCGGGGACATAGGTCCCCTTCGGAATATCGATGCGCCAGGGATCCTGAGTGCCTTCACCGGTATAATAGGCTGACAGCAATTTTCGCAGCTTGCCGGCATGGACACGCACCAGAGGGTCGCTATCGGCATTGAAGGCCTGCGGCCGATCGAAGACGTCAATACCGATCGTGTAGCCCTTCAACTGATGGCCCGTACCTTCCATCTCCTTGTCGACGACATATTTGAGAAAGGCACGCAGACGCTCGGAGCGGGAAAAAAGAACGCTCGAAAGCACGCCGTCAAGGGCTTGGCGGATTGCTTGATCGTCCGGTCTCGCGTGCTGCGTCATCATCGTGTTCTCCCCGAAAATACCATCGAGAGCAGCGCTTTCCTATCAGGAGCGAGTGGCGATTGGATTATGTCGAGGCAAAAACGAGGGTTCATTGGTTCCGGCTTGGATGATTCGATGGGTTTTCAGTACTGCCGCTCACCATTCGGGAGTATGGCCTGTACTGTGAGTCTCTATTAGATCGAAGTTTTATCAGTTTGTCAGGTACTGCACTCATTTAACGTGAGTTTTGTCTGAAATAAAGGCGTTGAACAGTCTCCAGACGAATATTGTAACGGAGACGCTTTCTCTGGTGCAGATTTGTTGCGGGGGGGCGGATGAACCGCTAGAAAAGGGCGCCGTAACGACGACGGTATCCTTGGAAGGTGCTGAAATGGCTGCGAAACTCTCCGTGAACCTGAATGCGATCGCGATGCTGCGAAACCGCCGCGATCTTCCGTGGCCGTCCGTTACCGGACTTGGGCAGATTGCGCTAGAGGCGGGTGCAAGTGGTCTGACGGTGCATCCGCGGCCCGACCAGCGGCATATCCGTTTTTCCGATCTGGCGCCCATCCGCGCGCTGATCGACGATCTCTATCCTCAGACCGAATTCAACATGGAAGGTTTTCCGAACGAGGAGTTTTTGCAGCTCGTCGAGCGTCATCAACCGGAGCAGGTAACGCTGGTACCCGACGATCCGGCGCAGGCGACGTCGGACCATGGTTGGGATTTCCGCAAGAACCACAATCTGCTCGGCAATGTCGTCGGACGTTTGAAGAAGGGCGGTTTTCGCGTCTCGCTGTTTGCCGATGGTGATCCGGACCTTGAAGCGCTGACGATCGCCCGGGAAACCGGCGCCGACCGGATCGAGCTTTACACCGGACCTTATGGCGGGTGCTACGACGATCCCGAGCGTGGTGCGGTTCTTTTGGAGGAACTGGGCAACACCGCCGACCTCGCTGCGACCTTAGGCCTCGGGGTCAACGCCGGCCATGACCTGACGGTAGCCAACCTGCCGGCGCTGGCGGCACGGATTTCCAATCTGGCCGAAGTTTCGATCGGCCATGGCCTGACCGCAGATGCGCTGGAATACGGCATGGCGGAAACCGTCCGCCGCTTCTGCCGCGCCTGTGGCCAGGACGTTTGATCGCCATTTGAAGTGGCAAAAAGGGCTCCGAAAGGCGGAGCCCTCTGTTCTTTAACCGAGCAATGCCGCTTTGCTGGCGGTCAGGAAATCTTCGAGCGTGGTCAGTTTCTGGCCCGAGAGCTTGCCTGCATCGTCTGTCACCATGGCGATGTGCCCTTCGCGCGTGTTGGTGTCGAACGACACGACGACGGGGATGATGAAGCCCGGAAGGCCTGCTGCTTTGAGGCCGCCCGCCAGCTGGTCGTCGGTCACATGGACGACTTCCAGCGGCTTGCCGGTAACTTTCGAGACGAGGGCGGCGATTTCATCAACCGTATGCTTCGTTTCACCGGTCAGCGTATAGGTCTTGCTTTCGGCCGAGCCTGACGCGAGCGCGTTTGCCGTCGCCTTGGCGATGTCGCCGCGGGCGATATGGGCGAGCTCTCCCTTGCCGGATGCGCTGTACCATTTGCCTTCGGAAAGTGCATGCGGCAGAGCCATGAACAGGTTCTCCATGTACCAGCCATTGCGCAGGATCGTGTAGGCTATGCCGGTCGCCTTGATCGCATTCTCCGTGCCGAGATGGTCCGGCGCGAAGGGGATGACCGAGGCTTCCGGATTTGGCATCGAGGTATAGAGGATATGCTTGACCCCGGCGCGCTTGGCGGCGGCGACGGCTGCGAGGTGCTGGCGCAGGCGCTTGCCCGGCTCGTCGAGGGCATCGGTGGAAATGATCAGGATGCGGTCGGCGCCCTTGAAGGCTGCATCGAGCGAGGCTGCATCATCGAAGTTTGCGGCACGGGCCTGGACGCCTTTTGCTGCATAGTCCGCGAGTTTTCCGGTATCGCGGCTGGTGGCGATGATATCGGCCGGTGCGACCTTGCCGGAGGCGAGCAAATCGTCGAGCACGAGGCGGCCGAGATTGCCGGTCGCGCCGGTGACGAGAAGAGTTTCGGACATGTTGATTCCTTTGCTTGTCAAATGACGTCGGTTTGTTGCCGAAGCATCCCGTTTGAGATATGGTTCCTAAATGAGACCTTCTCTTAATTCGTCATCGGCGGATCGATGTAAAGGAGGCAGTTTTTTATGCGGTGGTTACAAAAAGGATACCGGGTTCCATGAACAAGATGACCGGCAAGACTGAGGGCGAGCGCGTCATCGTCGTGATGGGCATGGCGTTTTCACAAGCCGACTGTCCGGTGCGTGATGTCATCGACAACATCGGTGGCAAATGGAATACGCTGATGATTCAGGCGTTGGGCGAGGGGCCGATGCGGTTTTCCGCATTGCGCCGGACCATTCCGGATATTTCGCAGCGCATGCTGACCCAGACGCTGCGGGATTTGCAGCGCGACGGTTATATCAGCCGGGAAGTGTTTCCGACCCAGCCGCCCAGCGTCGAATACAGCCTGACCCCGCTTGGTCAGTCGTTTCTGGTGCTGGTCAAGGGGTTGGTCGACTGGTCGATGCAGCATCATCAGGCGATCCGGGCCGCCCGCGCCGAATATGACGCGGTGGCATAACGGCACGGCAGCTTTATCCGCTGGACTGTCCGTTGCGCCCGCTGGTAGAGATGCCGTCTGAGACTATACCCGGATAGGCATGGATGAAACAGCTCGATATTGGCGTGGTCGGGGCCGGGCCGGCAGGATTGGCCGCGGCGTTGTTTCTTTCGCGGGCCGGTCATCGAGTTGAAATTCTCGAACGCTTTGAGACCGCCGCCCCCGTCGGTTCCGGCCTTTTGATGCAGCCGACAGGACTGACTGTTCTCGCCACTCTTGGCCTGTTTGATACCATCCAGTCACTCGGTAACCGGATCGACCGGCTGCACGGCGCCGACGCGATCAGCGGGCGGACGGTTCTGGACGTGCGCTATGATGCGACACCGGGAGGGCGCTATGGCCTTGCGGTGCAGCGGGCGGCTCTGTTCAATACGTTGCATGATGCGGTGGTGGCCGATGGCATCATCACGCGCACGGCAACCCATATCACCGCGACCGAACAGCGTGCTGATCGCGTGATATTGCAGGATGCGACGCGACGGGCGGCGGGCGATTACGATCTGGTCATCGATGCCAGCGGCGCACGTTCGATGCTGGCTGCCGGTTCGACCTCGGCGCCAGCCATTCGCGACCTCACCTATGGCGCCTTCTGGGCGACGCTGGATGGAGCGGGTGCGGTCTATGACCGCACCGCGCTGTCGCAACGTTACGACCAGGCCAGGGTGATGATCGGTCTATTGCCGGCAGGCCGCGCGACGGTCGGTGATCCGGATAAGGTGGCGTTCTTCTGGAGCCTGAAGATCGCCGATGTCGAGGCGGTCAAGGCAGGCGGGCTCAATCGCTGGAAGACGGTAATTGGCGACTATTGGCCGGAATGCCAGCCGTTTCTCGACCAGATCCATGATTGGGACCAACTGACTCTGGCACGTTATGCTCATCGGACCGCACTGCCGCCCTATAGCGGCAATGTCGTCTTCATTGGTGACAGTGCTCATTCGACCAGCCCGCAACTGGGACAGGGCGCAAACATGGCTCTACTTGATGCGGCAGCGCTCAACCATGCGCTGGCCAACTCCGCCGATATCCCCTCTGCACTGACGGCCTATGCACGCGCCCGGCGTAATCATGTGCGGCTGTTCCAGATGCTGTCGCTCGCCTTCACGCCATTCTACCAGTCGGATTCAGCCGCGATTGCCTGGGTGCGCGACCGGCTCGTCTCGACCATTGCCAAGCTGCCGCCGATGCCCGGGCTTTTGGCCGCGATCGTTGCGGGCACCGTGATCGATCCGTTCAAATCCGCCGGTTTGACGGAGTACGGCTGGCTTTCCCTGCCGTATCACGCTGGCGGTGTCACGCCGGCAGTTGCCGCCGTCAGATCCAGCGCCCAGGTCTGACCGTTCAAATCCTTGCCGAACGAATGGTGCGCCTCTTCCTTTTCGAGTGTGAACCCGGCAGCGACATAGATGCGACGCGCAGCGCTCAGGATATCGTTGGTCCAGAGTTCAAGACGCCGGTAACCACAGTCTCTGGCAAAACCGATGCATTCGTTGACCAGCTTTGAACCGAGACCATGTCCACGCGCTGCCGCATCGACGTGCAGAAGGCGAAGCTTAGCCGTGTCTTCGGTGCTGCCTTTGACGAGAAAAATGCTGCCCAGGAACGTACCGTTGCGTTCGGCAATCCAGCAGCGTTCGCGGGCGGGGTCGAAATTGCGGATGAAGGCGGCGCAGATTTCCGCGACCAGCGCCTCATACTCACCGTTCCACCCATAGGTTTCGGCATAGGCCTTTGCCTGGCTGGAGATCACCATGCCCATGTCGCCGATCTGATGCGGCCGAATGGTGACGGGGGCAGGAGTGTCGCCGGACAGCAGGGTCTGTACAGACGCCATGGCTGCGCCCAGGTCCCGGCGGCCATTTTCGGTAATCGGTTCCAGAAGGGCGACGATGCGCTGGCGCGAGCGCTGTGCCAGATCGGTGGCAACACCCCGGCCGCGCAGGGTCAATTGCAGCAGGCGGCCACGGCCGTCAGCCGGATCTCGCATCGTTTCGAGAAGGCCGGCATCGCTGAAGGATTTTAGCATGCGGCTGAGATAGGCCGGATCTAGCGAAAGCTCCTCCGTCAGCCGGGACGCCGAGGTGGTACCGTGGGCCGCGAGTTCATAGATGACGCGTGCCTCGGTGAGCGTATAGGGCGTCTCCATGAAGGCGCGGTCGAGAACGCCGATTCGGTTGGTATAAAACCGGTTGAAGGCGCGGATCTGCTCGATCTCGTCATCGCCGATATCGGCAAAGGCTTGGTATGATGGTGTGAGGTGTGACATGGCATTCTCCTTGGGATGCCATGATCGCAATTTAATTGACTGAGTCAAGTATTTTCGAGTGGACCTCAGGCGGCCCGTTTGCCGCTTTGCGAAACGCCTTCAAGTGCGAATTCGACGGCCGCTTCGGCATGGATCGCAGTGGAATCGAAGCCCGGCAGTGGCAGGTTCTTCGGATCGAGGATCAGGCATATTTCGGTACAACCAAGAATGATGGCATCGGCGCCATCGCTTTTTGCCCGTTCGATCACGGCCATAAGTGCCTGCCGCGAACTGTCGAGAACCGAGCCTGCGCACAGTTCGTTGAAGATGATGTCGTGGACGAGCATCCGATCTTCAGCATTCGGAACCATGATATCCAGACCGTCTGCGGCCATACGGCTGGTATAGAAGCCGTGTTCCATCGTGTAGCGCGTGGCAAGCAGCAGCGGCCGTTTGATGCCGGCGGCCTTCATCAAGGCGGCCGTTTCGTCGATAATGTTGATCAGCGGCACGGTAATTGACGCCTGAACCTCATCGGCGATCAGGTGCATCGTGTTGGTGCAGATCACTACGCAAGACGCGCCCGCCGCTTCCAGGCCCTGGGCCACTTCGGACAGACACTTGGCGGCGTCGTCCCAGCGGCCGGACTTCTGCATGTCGACGATGGTCTGAAAATCGACAGAATGCAGCAGGACTTCGGCAGAATGCATGCCGCCCAGCCGTTCGCGCACGGCCTCGTTGATCATCCGGTAATAGATTGCCGAGCTTTCAAAGCTCATTCCACCGATGAGGCCGATCTTGCGCATGATGCCGTTCCCTGTGTTTGTTGATGCCGTGATTGTCGCCGAAGCGGCGCCGAAAGAGTTCGCTTTGTTGGATGATACCCCGATATTTTGCGCGTATTTTTTGCACGCGTTATATTCTTGACGCAAATATTTCCTGAGTGTTCCGTTGAGATGAGGAGAATAGGGCGTGCTGGACGAAAGGGACCGGAAGATTCTGTCTTTGCTGCAGGAAGACGCCGGCCTGTCGATTTCCGCCTGTTCGCACCCTATCCAGCGCCTGGATGAGACCGGTTGTGTCGCTCCCCGGATCGCTGTTCTCGATCGCGCCAAAATGGGTGTGCCGACCACGGTCTATGCCCTGATCAAGATGGCCCATCATGCCGACGACTGGATCGGCACCTTCCGCAAGGTGATTACCGATATTCCCGAGATTGTCGTGGCGCACTGGCTGACCGGCAATTGCGATTATATTCTCAAGGTGCTGCTGCCGCGTGTCGAGCACTATGACGTGATCTACAAGCAGATCGCCCGCAAGGTCGAGCTGTTGGACGTCTCGGCTTCGATCTCGATGGAAATCCTCAAGAGTGGCATGGCCTTGCCGGTGGAGTATGCGCGCTAGGTGAAGGCGGTGAATGCGCCGTCACCTAGCGCAGAGGTGCCATGCCGAAAGCGCAGTTGTGTATCGGCTGCGGCAGCGTAGAAATTGTACCCGAAACAGGAGATACGATCATGCCGCACGAAAACCTGCACCATGTCGTTGTCGTCGGTGGCGGGTTCGGTGGCCTGCAGCTGGCCAAGGATCTCAAGGGCGCGCCCGTCAGGATCACCCTGATCGACCGGCGCAATCATCATCTCTTCCAGCCGCTGCTCTATCAAGTGGCAACCACCCTTCTGGCGACCTCCGAAATTGCCTGGCCGATCCGCCGGGTGTTTCGCGACCGGCCGGAGGTCACCACGCTTCTGGCCGAGGTGGACAGTGTTGATCCGGCGGCGAAGACGCTGGCGCTGAGGGGCGGCGAGAGCATTGGCTACGATACGCTGGTGTTGGCAACCGGGGCGACGCATGCCTATTTCGGCCGGGACGAGTGGGAACCGGTCGCGCCGGGTCTGAAAACACTGGAAGACGCCACCACCATTCGCCGCCGCCTGCTTTTGGCTTTCGAGCAGGCCGAGATGGAAACCGATCCTGACGCACGGGCCGCCCTTTTGACCTTCACCATCGTTGGTGCAGGACCGACCGGCGTCGAGCTCGCGGGTATCATTGCCGAGCTGGCGCATGTCACCCTGCCGCAGGAATTCCGCAACATCGATACGCGCAAGACCCGGGTGATTCTCGTCGAGGCGGGGCCGCGGGTGCTGGCGGGTTTTGCCGAGGAGCTATCGGCCTATGCGCAGACTGCGCTCGAAAAGCTTGGTGTCGAGGTTCATCTCGGTGAGCGGGTAACGGACTGCACGGCACGCGGCGTCATGATCGGCGAACGTTTTATCGGCAGCCGCACGATTGTCTGGGCGGCCGGTGTTCAGGCTTCGCCGGCCGCTGAATGGCTCGGCGTTACTGCAGACAGGGCGGGCCGCGTCATTGTCGGGAAAGATTTGAGCGCACCGGGCTTTCCTGATGTCTTTGTCGTTGGCGACACCGCCTCCGTCGTTCAGGATGATGGCAGACCGGTGCCGGGCATCGCGCCCGCAGCCAAGCAGCAGGGCGCCTATGTGGCAAAGGTCATCAAGGGGCGGTTGGCGCAAAAACCGGCGCTGCCACCTTTCCGTTATCGTCATCAGGGCAGCCTTGCGACCATCGGGCGCCGGTCGGCGATCATCGATTTCGGCCGGTTCAAGCTGAAGGGTGCCTTGGCATGGTGGATCTGGGGGATCGCCCATATCTACTTCCTCATCGGTACGCGCAGCCGCTTCGTCGTCGCCTGGAGCTGGCTGTGGATCTATCTGAGCGGTCAGCACACGGCGCGGTTGATCACACAGAAGGAAACGCTGCAGCTTGCTTCGCCGAATGGTGGCAAAGCCGGATAAACCTGATCCGGATATGTAACCGTGCTACTTGCGGCCATCCGGTGATGGACGGCCGCAAGCAATCGGCCATTACGGAATGATCCGCTGGGCCCGCATCTCGCGAAACACCGACAGGAACATCTCGTCGGTTTGCACATAGTCATGAAACCCCAGCCGCCGTGCCTTGGTGCCGTCGGCAAAGAAATCATAGTTCCAGCTGAACACCGCATCGCCGAACCCCCAGGAGGAGACGGCCTCATAGGGATGATCGGCGAGCCCGTATTTCTCCTTCATCCTGGACCAGAGCGCTGCCTTGTCCGCCATCACCACGTTGAGAGACATCGGCAGTGGCGCTGCCGTCTCCATCTCGAAGAACCGGGCGATCTTTGGCCACATCTCGTTCCAGCGGAACAGGTCGCCATTGGTGATGTTGAAGGCCTGATTGGCGCATTGCGGATTGGTGGCGGCCCAGACCGTTGCCCTCGCCAGAAGGCCGGCGTCGGTCATTTCCAGCAGCGTATCGTAAGCGCCGGGTTTGCCGGGAAAGCGCAAGGGAAGCCCGAGTTCCTTCGACATCGACGCATAGAGACCGATGACCATCGCCAAGTTCATCGGATTGCCGGTGGCAACGCCGATGACGACGGAAGGCCGCAGCGCTGACCAGGTCCAGGATTTTCCCTGCTGTTGCTTCTGCAGAAAGGCCTGCTGGTCCATGTTGAATTCGGGCGGCATGTGATTGTCTTCGTCTTCGCGCGCTGGCGTCTTGAAGGGGCCGAGATGGGCGCCATAGACCTTGTAGCCCTGCATCAGGCTGACATGGGCAAGGTTTGGCGCCACCTTCTCGACAGCCGTGACGACGTTGACCAGCATGGCGAGATTAGGCTCGACCAGTTCGGCCCAGGTCGGGCGGTCCTGATAGGCGGCGTAGAAAATGTGAGTCACTTCTGAGAGATCGGCGAGTTTGTTGAAGCAATCTGCCGGGTCGAGCAGGTCGACGGAAATGTGCCGGATCTTACCGGTCGATATGCCGCCGCGCCGAGAGAGGCCGATGACGGACCAGTCTTCCAATGTTTCCAGATGGCGGGCGAGATTGCCGCCGATGACGCCCTGGGCGCCGACGATAAGGGCTGTTTTGTGCTGGTTCATGACAGTCTCCTGATGTGTATGTGCATCAGATATGGACGCGCACCGATTTGAGAACTAGACAACGATAAGGCACAGGATTTGTGAGGTGAGGGCACAATGGCGCGGCTGGATATCAATCGCTCCGGCGAGATGGAAGTATTTGTCCGGGTGGTCGATCTCGGTGGCTTTTCGGCTGCCGCCCGCGATTTCGCCATGACGCCTTCGGCGGTGAGCAAGTTGGTGACCCGGCTGGAAAACCGGCTGAACGCGCGGCTGGTCAACCGCTCGACCCGCAAGCTGCAACTGACGCCAGAAGGTTGCCGCTATTACGAACACGGTGTGCGAGTGCTGGCCAAACTGGATGAAGCCGAGCGCGCGGCTGCTAATGACGACAGCCCAAGTGGCCGCATTCGTGTCAGCACCAATGTCCCGTTTGGCCGCCATCTGCTGTTGCCGGTTCTGCCTGATTTTTTGGCGCAGTTTCCGGATGTGTCATTCGACCTGGTGCTGACCGATCATGTCGTCGATCTCATGGAGGATCGCACCGATATCGCCATCCGGGCAGGGCCGCTGAAGAGTTCGGCGCTGATGGCGCGAAAATTGGGTACGGTGAAAATGCATATCGCCGCGGCACCTGCCTATCTCGCGCGCAAGGGGCTGCCCAAACATCCGGACGATCTGGCAGGGCACAACCTGCTTGGCCCCAAATATGTCCGCGCCAGCGGCGGCTGGCCATTTTCCGTTGACGGTGCCGATCTGACGGTCAAGCCGGCCGGCAGCATTCAGGCAAGCGACGGTGAAGCGTTGCGGGAATTGGCGCTGGCCGGTGCAGGATTGGCACGGCTCGCCGGTTTTCAGGTACGGGACGATTTCAGCCGCGGCACGCTGGTTCCGGTGCTGGAGAGTTACACGTCCTCAGACAGCGAGGAGGTTCACGCGATCTTTCTCGGCCAGGGTGGCCATATGCCGGCGCGGGTGCGGGTATTTCTCGATTTCCTCGCCGAGCGGTGCCGTGTGGGCTGAGTTTTAGGCAACGCCGTCGCTTGCAACCCCGGGCGCTACGGTCGAGAGGGCAATCGCGGCGGCCGTTGCGATGACGTCAAAGCGCATGGTGTCATCTTCTGCCGCCGATCAATTGTTGATGCTGATCACCGCCCAGTGGGATGAACTGCAATCGCTGTTTTCACAGACATTGCTCATCCAGACCGCGCCATCCGCCAGCATGACGCCGTCGCTGTTGACGAAGAGCTGGCTGTAGGTCTGGCCTGCAACGGCGTCGCGCGTATCTTGCGTTACCAGCGTGTCGAAATTCTCGATAAAATCATCGGCGCTCTGGATTTCATAGCTTTCGCCATTCGCCGCCACTCGCAGCGGATATTCGGCAAGCCCGGCGATCGTTGCTGCGTCGCTGTTGCCCATCGCTTCCACGAGGCTGAGCAACGGCTCGTTCAGATCTCCGGCATTGCCATGCAGGGATTCAATCCTGTTGTAGACGTCTTCATCGGACTGAGCGGCGGCAGTGATTGGGAACAAGGCAAGGGCGGACGACAGGAGCAGGGCGGCAATATGCAGGCGGGGCATGAAAACTCCGGGATATAGGGTGTCTGAAGCCGCACACTAACCGACCATATGTTGAAACGGAACGGGATCGGATTGCGTGGAGGTGTCCATTTTTGGTGCTGGTATCCGTTATTATCTCAACGTTTGATGGGGCATCGATATTCGCGAGGTGCAAGGTTTGTTTTCGGGTATCTCCGAGTGTCGAAATCTCTTTCCTGTGGGCTTGACCGGCTCCCGGCTTTGCGGCATAAGCGGCGAACCGTACCGTACGGTACTGTTATTGGAGACGATTTCGTGCAGCTTGCCGCCCACCCACATCAGCCGGATTATTCGCCGCGCCAGAACGACGTTCTGGACAGCGCGTTGCGTCTGCTGGTCGATGGTGGCGAAAAGGCGCTGACGACGGCGGGCGTGGCACGCGCCGCCAACTGCTCGAAGGAAAGCCTGTACAAATGGTTCGGCGATCGCGATGGGCTTTTGTCGGCAATGATCGGCTTTCAGGCGAGCAAGGTCCGCACATTTGATGATACCGCCGAAACACTGACGGCCGAGACGTTGCAGGAGCATCTGGTGCTGTTTGCCCGTGATCTGCTGGAGGTTCTGGCTGGCGATGTGTCGCTGGCGCTGAACCGTCTGGCGATCGGGCAGGCGAGCCGCGATGGCTCCAAGCTTGGCTCCATGCTGCAGGAGCGCGGCCGCCGCCAGATCGGCAAACGGGCCGGCGCGCTTTTGGAAGCAGGGCGTTACGCTGGGCTTCTGGTGTTCGAAGACCGCGACGACGCCTATGATACGCTGTACGGCCTGATCGTCTCCGATCTGCATCTGCGCATGCTGCTCGGTGAAGACAGCGGCCGCATGGCCAAGGATTTCGGCCGCAGGGCAGAGAAGGCAGTGTCTGCCTTCCTTCGCCTCTACGGCAGTGAAAAGAGTTCGGCGTAGCCTCAAGGGCAGCCGGAAGAGTTTTAGAAGACAAGCAAAGGGAAGGAAATTACAATGCGCGTCTATTACGATCGTGATGCTGATCTCAACCTCATCAAGTCCAAGAACGTCGTTATCGTCGGTTACGGTAGCCAAGGCCGCGCTCACGCGCTGAACCTGAAGGATTCGGGCGCCAACAACGTCGTCATCGCTCTGAAGGCCGGTTCGCCGACGATCAAGAAGGCCGAAGCCGATGGTTTCAAGGTCATGACCGTTGCCGAAGCCGCCAAGTGGGGCGACCTGTTGATGATGGCGACGCCTGACGAACTCCAGGCCGACATCTACAAGGCCGACATCGCCGGCAACATCCGTGACGGCGCAGCCATCGCTTTTGCCCACGGCCTCAACGTTCATTTCGGCCTGATCGAGCCGAAGGATACGCTCGACGTCGTCATGATCGCACCGAAGGGCCCTGGCCACACGGTTCGCGGCGAATACCAGAAGGGCGGCGGCGTTCCTTGCCTGGTTGCCGTTGAGAAGAACGCATCCGGTAACGCGCTTGACCTCGCTCTCTCCTACGCCTGCGGCGTTGGCGGCGGCCGTTCGGGCATCATCGAGACCAACTTCAAGGAAGAGTGCGAAACCGACCTCTTCGGCGAACAGGTCGTTCTCTGCGGCGGTCTCGTTGAGCTGATCCGCGCCGGTTTCGAAACGCTGGTCGAAGGCGGCTATGCGCCGGAAATGGCTTACTTCGAGTGCCTGCACGAAGTGAAGCTGATCGTCGACCTGATTTATGAAGGCGGCATCGCCAACATGAACTACTCGATCTCCAACACGGCCGAGTGGGGCGAATACGTCTCGGGTCCGCGCATCATCACAGCTGAAACGAAGGCTGAAATGAAGCGCGTTCTCACCGACATCCAGACCGGCAAGTTCACCTCCGACTGGATGCAGGAATACCGTTCGGGAGCAGCCCGGTTCAAGGGCATCCGCCGCATGAACGACAACCACCAGATCGAAGAAGTCGGCGCCAAGCTGCGCGGCATGATGCCATGGATCGGCAAGAACAAGCTGGTCGACAAGGCCAAGAACTAATATTTGCTGCAGAGCAAAATTAGCGCATTGCACTTGCGTAATACTGAAGAGGCCGGGACATTTCTCCCGGCCTTTTTCGTGTCCGCAAGTAATATTTGGAACATTATCGCTTTTGGAGTATTCTATCTATGAGGAGGATACTGCGATGACAACGTTCTTCTACCATTTTGCCATTTTTGATGCTTTCATCGTCGGGGCCATCGTGCTGCTCGTCGGCTTGAGCATGTTTGGACATCACGAAGCCTGACGGCTTCACCCGGAAACGCTTTGGTCCGGATGGGCACATTGATAGCGGTAGAATCGATCGCGGCAACAAACGCGCCAGACGATCAGAGTGCGATGTGCTTTGGGTTGCGCCACCTTCAATGGGGACATTCGCCGCATTTTCGCGGTTTTTCAACGTCTTTCCAAGTCAGCGCTTTTGAGCAGAAAGTGCATCTTCTCATCAAAGTATAGGTCAGCATTATTGACTTAATAAGCTTGGCATGATGTGCTCCGTAAAAAGCATAATCTGAGGAAACTTCCATGCTCGATTGGGAAAATATCTTCGCGACGCGGTCTTCACGGATGCGCGCCTCGGAAATCCGCGAACTGTTGAAACTGCTGGACCGGCCGGACATCATCTCCTTTGCCGGTGGTATCCCGGATCCGGCGCTGTTTCCGGATGAAGAATTCAAGGCCGCCTATGCCGAAATCTTCGGCGGACCGACGGTCAGTGCAGCGTTGCAATATTCGGTCAGCGAAGGTTATCTGCCGCTGCGTCAATGGCTCGCGGGCCGCATGGCCGCCATCGGCATTCCCTGCGAGCCGGAAAACATCCTGATCACCTCGGGCTCACAGCAGGCGCTCGATTATCTCGGAAAGCTGTTCCTGTCGCCCAACGATACGGCGCTGGTTACCTGGCCGACCTATCTTGGCGCGTTGCAGGCATTCAATGCCTATGAGCCGTCCTACGACCAACTGTCGCCAGCCGGCAACCGTACGCCGCAGGCCTACCGCGATGTCGCCGCGCAAGCGGGTGGACGGGTAAAATTCGCCTATATGTCTGCCGAATTTGCCAATCCGACCGGAGAAACGCTCGATCTGGCTGCACGTGAAAAGGTTCTCGATCTCGCTGAGGAACTCGACATTGCCGTGATCGAGGACGCTGCCTATCAGTCGCTGCGTTACGATGGCGAAGCTGTTCCGCCGATGCTGGCGTTGGAAATCGCCCGCAAGGGTTCGATCAACGAGACCCGGACGATCTATTGCGGCAGCTTCTCCAAGACGTTGGCACCCGGCCTGCGCGTCGGTTTCGTGGTTGCGGCCATGCCGATCATCCGCAAGCTGGTGCTGATGAAGCAGGCTGCCGACCTGCATTCCTCGACCATCAACCAGATGGCCATCTGCCACGTTGCCGAACGCGGTTTCGATGCACAGGTCAACAAGATCCGTGCCGTTTACAGCAAGCGACGCGACGCGATGCTGGCAGCACTCGCAAAATACATGCCGAAGGGCGTCAGCTGGACGGTCCCGGAAGGCGGCATGTTCGTCTGGCTGACCTTGCCCACCGGCATGGATGGAGCCGATCTTCTGGCAAAATCGCTGGTTTCGGCAAAGGTCGCCTTCGTGCCCGGTAAGGCGTTTTTTGCCGATGGCTCTGGCGCCAACACCCTTCGCGTCAGCTTCTCCTGCGCCGACGAGGCGATGATCAAGGAGGGGATTTCCCGCCTCGGTAGCCTGATCGGCGAAGAAGCCGCAGTGCTTGCCGCCTAATTATGAGAAGCTCTGCTGCGGGTTTGAGGCAGAGATAGAGATCGTGCGATAAAGAGCAGTTGCGTGGCTGTTTTAAGCTGCGTGGCTGTTCTAAATGCCGGGTTGGATACCCCACAATTTGTCGCGCAAGTCACGATCGGACAAAATTGCGTCGTTCAACCGGTCGAGACCCACTTGGCCGACAAGTGTTTTACGGCCTGACAAAAGCGAGACACCGAGCCCCGCACTTCCATTCGGCAGTGTGTAGCCGAGAGCCTCCAGGAGGGTCGGGTAAGCATCGACCATTGTCGCAGCAGTTGCATTCAAACTCGGGGTGATCCCATCCTTGAGGATGATGAAGGTGTTTCGGCGCTCCTTACTCTTCAATTGACGGAAGATTTCGTTGCGCATGGCAAGGTGGTCGCTCTGGACAACGACAACGGTGTTCTCAAGCAGGCCAGCCTTGGCCGCTTTGTCGATAAAAGCTTCGGTGAGCTTGTTTGTGCAGTAGAACGCCTGCAGTGTTTGATTTGGAAGCGACATGACGTCAGCATCGGCGAGGCAACTGCGCGAGATGTAGCCTTTGGGGCTATGCCCTCCAATTGTCGTCACCGTTAAACCAAAGGGTTTTTTTCCGCTGGAAAGAGTCGTGATTTCCTTGAATGCGGCATCGAACAAATCCTCGTCGTCGATTCCCCAAGGATTGATTCGCATTCCGAACGTGGTGACTGGTGTTGGGTAATGTGCGCCAATTTCTCCATATCCAAGACCCTTGTGATAATTGTGTGCAGCCACAAATCCATCGGTGCCTGCGAACTCCAGCATTGCGCCTTTCATGAACGTCAGCGCGTAGCCATCGCGCGCTAGAATATCGCTGAGGCACACGGCCTCTGGAAGCAGGGCGTTGACATGACCAAAGTCATTGCGGTCGATCGTGCCCAGACCAAGCAGAGGCGTGCCGCAGTAACTGGCGACATGACCGGCTAGCGTCCAGTTTGTTTTTTCCGATTCAGTGATACCGGTGGCGGAGAACCCAAGGGCTTCCAAACGTTTCAAAGGCGTCGACGTCTTTCCAAAAAGGCTTTCATCCCAAAGGGTTCTTTCAGTACTTTCAAGATAAATATGGATGAGATTTGGTTGCCGGCCTTGCGGCTTGATTGCCATTGATGGTTCGCTGAAATGGTGTATCAGGCTCAACTGATCTGACGCGTACGCGCGCATCAGATAGTTGCCAATGCCAAAGGTAAAGGGATTGAATACAAGAAGCGGAACAGCAATCAGACCACCAAACATCTGCATTCGACGATGACCACGCGCGGCCTGCCGCCAGCAAACATAAATCAGGGCGAACGGGAGCATTTCTAGCAGAATCTGGAAAGCGACCGAAATCATGACGCCTTTTGATTCCATCTCATATTGAAAGTGAAACAGAATGGGTGCGGGGGAGAAGTGGCCGAAAATCTGGATGAAAACGCACCAGATCATCAGCATCGCCACCGGGATAAGTGGAAGCCACCATCCTATGGTCGGATGTCCGTTTGCAAATCGGCGGCCAAAGCCCAGCGCTAGCAGGATCAGAAATGAGGTGGGAACCCGTAAAAGATAAGATTCGGGTCTTCATCAACAACCTTCAAGGCGATGTTCAAGACGGCAATTGTAAAAATTGCCGCCCAGATCATCCAATAGGAACGGGTAGGCTCGGATCGATCTGATCCCCACAGCTTGAGCATTATGAAATTTTCCGCAATCTCAGATGGTCTTTATGTTGCGGGAATGTATGTGGTGATTACTAACGATAGGTTGAAATTTCAACCGGAAATATTTCGTTGAGCGGAGAGGTGGTAGAATGTAACAGCCCAGGCTGCTCTGGCGCAGGATACGGCAGGCGTGATGTTCGGCCTGCCCTAACGCCGCATTGGAGTCGGCCCGGTTTCTCCTGATGCTGATAAGCCCACACTGGATGAGAAAGCCGTCGATATACCAGTCCTTTCGTCGCTAGTCCGCCGATACTTAGTCTCCATCTGCGAGGCAGGCGATCGCCGCCTCGTAGATCACGTCCGGCAAAACTTCGAATGTATAGGGCATGTGGACGCGCTCCCATTTCTGATGGTAGTCGCGTCCCCATGGCCCGATATTGACCACCGGGTAGGACAGAAGCCCGTCCGGTGCCTTGTCGGTGAACGCCGAGCAGGGGGTGTTGCCAGACAGAAGCTCAGTCTGTCCAGCCGCCGGACGGTGGCCGAAGAAGCTCATGTCCGAGATGCCGGCGAAGAACTGTTTGGCTTTGATGCTTGTC
Organism: Rhizobium sp. Root1334; assembly: GCF_001426665.1. GTDB lineage: Bacteria > Pseudomonadota > Alphaproteobacteria > Rhizobiales > Rhizobiaceae > Pararhizobium. The sequence goes on from NZ_LMEY01000023.1 coordinate 557,022, forward strand.
CCATGCCGGTTCGCGCAGGTTTCGGCGGCGGCCATGATGTTTCGTTCGAAGATTGTTCCCTGATCCCCGGCACTGTCCAGATGCACGCGCGGATAGTGCAGAGTCGAGAACCCGACAATAACCAGCGGTCCTTCGAGACCGGCTTCCGTCAGCGTCGCTGCGACGATCTGACGGGTGATCGAGAGCGGGTCTTCACCACTCGCCAGGGATTGATCGAGCGCCTTCAGACGGCTGGCGGCAGCCTCTCCGCCGTGGGAGACCGCGAGTTCGTATAGCTCGGCGTAAGTAAGGATCTGTCCCTCATGTCTTTCCGCGCGGCCTGAGCCTTGACGCTCGAAGAAGGCCTTAGCATTCCTTTCCTGAGCATCGAGCGCTGTGCGCATGGCGGATGCGGCAAGCACTTGGAATTCGGACAGAACATCTTCCGGTGTGCGTCGGTGTGTCAGCCAGTTGAACGACAGCCAGACATGGGCCGGTGTCGTCACTTCATAACCGTGGCGCACGTCCTTTGCCTCGAGGCAAACCGGCGCCGGTGAAATTTCGCCATGCGCCTCGTCACAAAGGGTGCTGTTGGTTTCCATGGCTCGCATGATCTCGGCGCTGATCAGATGGGCGCTGACGCCATCGAAGGCATAACCGGCATGGGTGGGGCGGCCGGCGACGAAGGCAAAAGGCGAGAATTTACCGACCGAGCCGAGATAGACGGCGCGGCCTTCTTCGCCATCACCGTCATCGCCGCTGGCATCCAGATTGATGCCGCCGATAATGTCGATGTCGAATTTTTCCGCGATCGCGGGCAGGGCGTCACGCAAGGCCCGCATGCCGCGCGAACGGTTCTCTTCATCCGGCGTCGCAACGAACAGCAGATTGCCGGGCGCGTCAGCCAGTTCGGCAAAACGCTCCAATGCGGCGATGCCGGCGGCAAGGCCGCTCTTCATGTCGAGCAAGCCACGGCCAGCCAGGAAGTCGCCGCTCACGAGATCGGTCAATGCCTTGTCTTCAGCCGGATTGCGGGTTTTGGCCGTCAGTTCGTCGATCAATGCCTTTGTCAGCGCCTCTGGCTCACAGGCAAGCGATACCAGCGAACTGTAGTTGGCAATCGATACGGTATCGAAATGGCCTGCGAGAACCAGGCAGCGCCGGCCCTTGCCACGCACCAGCGCCAGCACGTTTTGCCGGGCGGGAGTGCCGTGGCTGTCGAGCGCCAGCAGGTTTTCCGGGTTCTGGCGGAAATAGGGTGTAGCGCCAAACAGCGCCATCAAGCGGCCCGAGAACGCGGCTTCGCCATCGCTTTCCGTGACGCTCGGCCACCGGGTCATTTCGATGGAAAGCTCGCCGGTCCGTGACAGGCTGTTGCGGAGAGGTGAGCGGTCGGCAGACGGCATTTCGGGCGATCCTCTAGCGATTCGAATAGACCCCGGCGAAGAGGTTGACGAACTCTAGCGGGCGGCTCGATGAAGCGAAATGGCAAGATTATGGAAATTTGCTTGATATTTTTGACGAAATGACAGGATATGTTGGCATAATGATCAATGGATTGATGTCATGGACAGTACCGACCGCCGTTTGCTGGCGATCCTCAGAACCGACGGCCGGGCCTCGATCTCGAAACTGGCCGAGCTGTTGAAAATATCACGCGGCACGGTGCAGAACCGCATCGACCGGTTGACTGCCGAGGGCGTCATCGCCGGCTTCACCGTGCGGATCGCCGCAGCCGAGGACCCGCACGCGGTCCGCGCCGTCATGCTGATCGAGATCACCGGCCAGAAAACCGTTTCGGTGGTCAAGACGTTGCGCGGTATCGCGGAAATTCGTGCCTTGCATACGACCAACGGTGCCTGGGATCTGGTTGCCGAAATCGAAACGGAGAACCTTGCCGAATTCGATCGCGTCCTGCGCCATGTCCGGGCGCTGGAGGGGGTGTCCAAGTCGGAAACCAGCCTGTTGCTGACAACGATTTGAGGCTGGGCCCTCCTATGCGTATGGCCCCAGCAGCGACAGGTCGGCTTCTCCCAATCTGTCCTTGGCGGTGCGGACTTGATGCCAGTAGGGATAGAGAACCGGCGGCGCGCTGACCTTGTCGAGACGTTCGCGCTCCTCGGCGGTCAGGACAAGTTCGGCGCTGGCAAGATTATCCTTGAACTGTGCTTCAGTCCGGCCACCGATGATGACGGAGGTAACGCCCTTGCGGCCAATCAGCCAGGCGAGCGCCACCTGAGCACCCGAGACATTGCGGCTTTCGGCTATATCGACGAGAACATCGACGATATTCCACAGGCGGTCCTCGTCACGGATCGGCGGTTCGTCCCAGCCGGCCAGTTGGCGCGAGCCTTCCGCTGTCTTGTCGCGCCGGTGCTTGCCGGAGAGCAGGCCGCCAGCCAGCGGGCTCCAGACAAGCACCCCAAGGCCTTGATCGATCGAGATCGGCAAAAGCTCATATTCGGCGTCGCGCGATTCCAGCGTGTAGTGGATCTGCTGACTGACGAAACGCTGGCGGTGGTCTGCCGCACTGACGCCAAGCGCCTTCATGATATGCCAGCCCGAGAAATTCGAGCAGCCGATATAGCGGACCTTGCCCTGGCGCACGAGCATATCGAGCGCGTCCATGGTTTCTTCCAACGGGGTCTGACCATCCCATTCATGCAGCTGGTAAAGGTCGATCACATCGGTCTTCAGGCGCTTCAAGCTCGCTTCGCAGGCGCGAACGAGATGATGGCGCGAAGAGCCCGCATCGTTCGGGCCGTCGCCCATCGGGAAACGGGCCTTGGTTGCGATCAGCACACCGTCCTTGCGATTTGCGCCCAGAATCTCGCCAATGATTTCCTCCGAAACACCTTGCGAATAGACGTCGGCGGTATCGATCAGATTGACGCCGGCATCCAGAGACATATCGACAAGTTTCCTGGCCTCATTGACACCAAGATCACCGACGGTCTTGGCCCAGCCCTTGCCGCCGAAGGTCATGGTGCCGACGGTCAGCGTCGAGACCTTGAGGCCGGATCGGCCAAGAAGACGATATTCCATGATGATTTCCCGATTTGTTTGGCGTGCGGAGCGTCAGCTAAGCTAGCGGCTGGCCATCAAAAAGAAAGGGGCGGCCGGACGGCCACCCCTTGATTTTGCGGACTTGGTTCAATCCCTTGCTAGCACGATGATGCGGTCGGCGGCGGTATAGAGCAGCTTTTCCGATTTGGGCGGATTGACGGTCACACCGCCCAAACGGCGCTGATCGGCATCACCTTCCCGCTGGCGGCGATAGCCGATCGCGATCTCGCCGCGCCGCAGGGCGGCAAGGCAAATGGTGTAAAAGGTGATGGGTTCGCCGATGGCGACATAGTCGCTGACCGGGCGCATGTAGATTTCCGACCCGTCCTCATCAAGAAGCTCGTCGAAAATCGCAGCCATGCGTTCGTTTTCGGAAGCCTGCGCCAGCATCAGGCTGACCAGCTTGTTGCTGACGACGAAATCGTCGGCGCGGGTGACTTCGGCCAGTTCCCGGTTGCGCACGTCAGTCATCTCGCTGACGACGCTGATGTGGCGGCCGGCGTGTTCGGCGATCTTGCGCAACTGCAGCAGCGTCACCAAAGTGCGGGTATCGGCCGGCTGCGGCGCCATGTGATCGCTGTAACCGAGAACGAGGACGTGATCGTAGCTTGGAATATCCAGCGCATCGAGTTCGGTGCGGTTGCTGGTGTCGATGACGCGGTAGTCGACCGACATGTTGCCGTTTGCTACCCGAAGTGCGGCGATTTCCTTCTCAAGCTCCGGCGTGTCCGCTGCAATCGTCAATAGTGAGTCGGGCGCGACGTAGCGCGAAAGTTCGAACGAGATGATCGGGCCGCGACGATTCCAGCCGAGAAGCAGGGTTCGTTCCGGGCCTTGTTCGCGCATTTCCGCCGGAAGGATGGCATCTTTTTCGATATGGATTTCGCTGCCCCCGAATTTGATCGCGGCATCGTCCTCGGCGATGATGACGGCGCTTTCGCCGGGCTTGAAGATACGGCCGGGCGGCGGGTTGAGATGCACCTTGCCGTCCTCGTCGCACAGACCGATCAGCGACGATGTCTCGTAGGCCATGACAGCGGCAGCAAAACTCTTGCCGGTGATATCCGGTTGTTCCAGCGTATAGATCTCGCAGCCGTCGAAATCGAGAAGCTCGGAATAGACCGCGCTCAAGCCCGACTGGCGGCTGGAATGCACGACAATGCGGGAAATCAGATCATCGGCCAGAATGAGCTGCAGCTCGTTGCCACCGACGATGCGGGCAACTTCGGCGTTCTTGCTGTCGCGGATTTCCGCCGCGATCTGGTAGGGCTTGGCACGGCGATTGGGGGCGTTCACCAGTGCCAGCACGCTCTTGATCACTTGCGAGTCCGGATCGTCGCCTTCGGGCGACAGGACGATCACGGAACGCGAGGTTTCCGGATTGACGATGTTCAGGTCGTAGAGATCAGTCGGGTCGCCGCTACGGCAGATGATCTTGGTGTTCTTGAGGTTGGCCACTTTGGTGGCGATCTCGTCCTCCATCTCCACCTTGTCCTTGTGGGCCATGATGACGATGCGCGGCTTCTTTCGACTGGTATTGGCGATGACCAATTCGGAAATCACGTCGAAGATCGATGGCGACCAGTTCAGAATGATCGTGTGATCGTTTTCCAGCACCTGCGAGCGGCCCTTGCGTAGGTCGTCCAGCTTGTTTTCAAGGCCCGAACTCAAAACGCCGATCAAGGCCGAGAACACGAAAATGCCGGCGATGGTGACGAAAAGCGAGACGCCGCGAAAGCTCCAGCCGAGATCGCCGCCCATCGTGCCGGCATCCATGGTGCGCATCAGCGATTCCCAGGCGCCTTCGATGAAACTGACTGGCTGACCGCCCTCCGGGGCAATCTGGGTGAGCGCCAGGAACGCACCGGCGATGATGATGACGACCAGCGATATGATTGCCAGCCAGCCGATCAGCGCGATCGACCCGCCGGCCATGCTCTTATCGAACTCATAGCGCAGCCGCGCGCCCCATGACGTTGTCTTGCTCATAATTTCCCCTTAGCCCCGCCATATGCGCTTCGAGCGGATCGCAGATATTTCTAATATATTCAACAGCTTTAGACGGCCGGGTGCCAATGCACCCAGTAATGTTCATCTGGCAATCCGGCTATCTATCGACATCACGCTTGGGGTCGGCTGTTTATTCTCCGCCCGCTGCGCCGGAAGTGTCATATGGCTGTCAATTGCCGCAACTATCCATCACCCCATCTGTTCACTTGGGATTAAGACGATGAAGACGTTGCTCGGTGCGTTCACTGCACTTGTTGCCGCCAGCCTGATTGCCGTTTCGGCCCATGCCGAAAATCTGGTGCTCTACACCAGCCAGCCGAACGAAGACGCCCAGGCGACAGTCGATGCCTTCAAGGCCGCCAATCCTGGCGTTGACGTCGAGTGGGTGCGCGATGGCACGACCAAGATCATGGCCAAGCTGATGGCCGAGATCGAAGCCGGCAATCCTGTTGCCGACGTGCTTCTGATTGCCGACACCGTGACGCTGCAGCGGATGAAGGAAGCCGGCCAGCTCCTGAACTACAAGTCACCGGAAGCTGCCAATTATGACACGGCGCTCTACGATGCCGATGGCGCCTATTACTCGACCAAGATGATCACCACCGGTATCATCTATAACACGTCGGCATCGATGAAGCCGGCCGGCTGGAAGGATCTTACCAAGCCAGAGGCCAAGGGCCTGATGACGATGCCGAGCCCGCTGACCTCGGGGGCTGCCCTGATCCATGCGCAGACGCTGACGGGTATCGATGGTTTCGGCTGGGACTATTACAAGTCTCTTGCCGAAAACGGCGCCACCGCTTCGGGCGGCAATGGCGGTGTGCTGAAGGCCGTCGCCACCGGCGAGAAGGCCTATGGCATGGTTGTCGATTTCATGGCCATCCGCGAAAAGGCCAAGGGCGCACCGGTCGAGTTCGTCTTCCCGGCTGAGGGCGTCAGTGCCGTGACCGAACCGGTCGCGATCCTGAAGACCGCCAAGAATGCCGATACGGCCAAGAAATTCGTCGATTTCCTCCTGTCTGAACCCGGCCAGCAGGTTTCCGTCAAGCTCGGCTACATCCCGGCCCGCAACGGTGTAGCGCTCCCGGAAGGCTTTCCGGCCCGTGACAGCATCAAGGTACTGCCGATCGATGCGGCTGCCGCCGTCAAGAATTCCGACGGCGATCTGAAGACGTTCTCCGGTATCTTCGGGACCAACTGATCAATTCTCATGCCCAGATCGTCCGCCAATCGAAGCAGCCAGCCAGCCTGGCTGCTTCCTTTCGTCATCATTGCCGTCTGCCTGTTGAGCGGGCTGCCGCTTGCACGGCTGCTTTATGCCGGTTTGCGGTTTTCGATCGAGGGGAAGGCCACCGGCCTCTTTTCCGAGCCTTCGACCTGGTTTGCCATTCGCAACACGCTAACGACCGCGACCGGGGGCATGCTGATTGCCGTTCTGCTCGGCGCCACTTTTGCGTTTATCGTCACACTTACCGATATCCGCGCAAAGGGTTTCTTCAGCTTTGCCTTCGTGCTGCCGATGATGATCCCGCCGCAGGTAACGGCGCTCGCCTGGGTGCAGATGTCAGGTCCGGCCAGTCCGCTCTTGAAGACACTCGGCATTGCGCCGCCGCTCGGCAGCCCGCAACCGCTTTACTCGCTTGGTGGTATCGCGCTGCTTTTGGGTGTCCAGCATGCGCCGCTGGTGTTTCTCGCTTTGAAGGCGGGACTTGCTGCCTTGCCGCGCGATGGCGTCGAGGCGGCACGCCTGGCCGGTGCCTCGCCGATGCGGGTGTTTCACGACATCATCTTTCCACTGGCGGTACCCGGCTTGATTGCGGGTGCGGCGATTGCCTTCGTTTCCGGCGTCGGCAATTTCGGCATTCCGGCCATTCTTGGAATTCCCGCATCGATTTTCGTCCTGCCGACGTTGATCTATAGCCGCCTTTCGAGTTTCGGGGCAGGCACGTTTGCCGAAATGTCGCAACTCTCCATGGTGATCGCCGTCATCGCCGGGCTTGGCCTCGTTGTCCAGCAACGGGCGCTGAGGGGCAGGGATTACCGCATCATCGGTCTTTCCGGCGAGAACGCTGCCTTTTCGTTCGGCCTCTGGCGCGTTGTTGCTGAAGCCGGACTTTCGGTCGTCCTGTTCGTTGTTCTCGTGGCGCCGGTCGCAGCACTGGTCGCCAGTTCGCTGGTGCCTGCCTATGGCGTGCCGTTGAATTTTCAGACCATGTCGCTCCATGCCTATAGCGAAATCCTGTTTCGTCAGTCGGTTACGCTGACAGCGTTTGCCAATTCGCTGTTCCTGGCCGGGACGACGGCGTGCGGGCTGCTGCTGTTTACTGTTTTAACCGCCTATCTGCTGACCCGCCGTCCGGGAAAACTGGCCGATATCATCACCGGCCTGATCGAAATTCCCTATGCCCTTCCGGGCATCGTTCTCGCCGTCGCCTTCATCCTGTTGTTTGCAGCTCCGCTGCCTTTGGTGAACGTGTCGATCTACGGAACGATCTGGATCATCCTGATCGCTTATTTTTCCAGCTTCTTTGCCGTCAGCTTGAAGCCGGTGGCCAGTGCCTTCCTGCAACTCGATCCGTCGCTGGAAGAGGCGGCCCGGCTTTTCGGCGCAGGCTTTTTCCGCCGCCTGCGCGACATTCTCGTTCCGCTGATTGCACCGGCGGCGGGCGCTTCCGTTATTCTCGTCTTCCTGATTGCCTGCAGCGAATTGACAGTTTCGGCACTGCTCTGGTCGGCGGGCACGCAGACGCTCGGGGTGGCAATCTTCAATCTCGACGACAGTGGCAGCTCCGATCTGGCCTCGGCCCTGTCGGTACTGGTCGTCACCATGGTGGTCATCCTGATGCTGCTTCTGGAACTGCTGGCGAAACACCTTCCGAAGGGCGTGCTGCCATGGCGCAATTGATCCTCAATCACCTCAGCAAGGATTTTGGCACAGGCCGGGCGGCGGTCTCCGATGTGTCCCTGACCGTGCGCGACGGCGGTTTCCTGGCGCTGCTCGGACCATCCGGCTGCGGTAAGACGACGGTGCTTCGCATGATCGCCGGTTTCGAACAACCGACCGATGGTTCGATCGTGCTGGGTGAACGCACGCTGGCGGATGCCAGTGGGGCGTTGCCTCCGGAAAAGCGCAACATGGCGATGGTGTTTCAATCCTATGCGCTCTGGCCGCACATGACTGTGGCGCAGAATGTCGGTTATCCGTTGAAAGTTCGTGGCATCACCGCCGCCACCTGGCAATCCCGCGTCAAGGATGCCCTGTCGGTCGTCCGGCTTGAAGAGTTTGCCGATCGGCGTCCGGCTGATCTTTCCGGCGGCCAGAGACAGCGCGTGGCGCTGGCCCGCTGCCTCGTCACCTCGCCGGACGTGGTGTTGCTGGACGAGCCGCTGGCCAATCTCGATCGTCACCTGAAGGCGGCGATGGAGGAGACCTTCCGCGAATTCCATGCCCGTTCCGGGGCGACGATGATCTACGTCACCCACGATCAGGGTGAGGCGATGGCGCTGGCGACCGACATTGCCGTGATGTCGGAGGGGCGGTTGATGCAGGTCGCGTCGCCGCAGGACATTTATGCCCGGCCGGAAGGAAGGGTCGTCGGCGGCCAAGTCGGGCAGGGGGCCATTCTTGATCTGGCGCTGCCGGATCATGGCCCGCGCCTGCTGTCCTGGTCGGTGATCGAGGTCGCCTTCCACCAGACAGCAGGGCCGAGCCGTCCGGTCCTCGTGCGCCCCGAACACGTCGTGGCCGATCCCGAGGGCGTCATGCTGCAGGTGACATCCTGTGTGTTCGAGGGCGAACGATTTTCTCTGTCGCTACGCACGGCAGGCGGGCAGCATCTCCGCGCCTACTCCCCGCATGCCCTCGACTGCGGTGTGCTGCAGCCGTTCGTCATTCGCCAGGGTTGGATGCTCTGAGGTTTCGGTTGGCGCCCAGGGGGCAGCGGATTGCTTTGGGGAGAAAGGCATTCGACTTTTGTCACCGATTGGCTAAAGTCGCCTCAATTGCATACGGAAATTGTTGATGACCCTTCGCCTTGCCACCTTCAATGTCGAAAACCTGATGAGCAGGTTCGATTTCTCCGGCTTTCGCAACCACCTCAAGCAGGATCGCGTTCTCAGGCTCTTCGACGTCAAGAACGAGGCAGAATATCAGCGGCTCGAGGAAGCCCGCACCATCGCCTATACCGATGACACGCGGCAGATGTCGGCGCTCGCCATTGCCGATTGCGATGCCGATATCCTCTGCCTGCAGGAGGCCGACAACATGGTGGCGCTGCAGGCGTTCGAATACGGCTATCTCTTTCGTATGGTCGGCAATGGCTACCGGCAAAAATACCTGATCGAGGGTAATGACAGCCGTGGCATCGATGTTGCCGTTCTGGTGCGGGAGGAAACCCGCGATGGCCAGAAGATCGAATGCGTCGATGTCAAATCGCACGCCGGCGTCACCTATGCCGATTTCGATCTTTTCAATGATGCTTTGGCGTCGACCAACGTGCCCGGCGATCGAATTTTCAAGCGCGATTGCCTGGAACTGGATTTCCGGATCGGCGGCCGGCCGTTCACGCTGTTCGTCGTTCATTTCAAGTCGATGGGGCCGGCGCGCGACGGGCTGGATGGGCGCTCGGCGACGATGCCGGTGCGGGCGGCCGAAGCCGCTGCTGTCCGCCGCATCGTCGAAAACCGGTTCGGAGCGGATAATCTGGATAACAAGATGTTCGCCATCTGCGGCGACATGAATGATTATCAGGAACGCGTCGATGTGCTCGGCGACCGGCGCAACGGCTATAGTTTCGTGCCACGGCAGGAGACGCAAAGCGCGCTTGATGTGCTGAGCCATGACGGCTTTGTCGAAAATGTCATGCGCCGGCGCCCGGAACTCGACCGCTGGACGCTGTTTCACAGCCGCGGGCCGGAGGAACGGCATCTTTGCCAGCTCGACTATATCTGGCTGTCGCAGGCTCTCGCCCAGCGTAACCCAGCCAGCGTGCCGGAGATCATCCGGGGCGGCCAGCCTTTCCGGACGATCTTTCCGCAAGGGCAGGAGGTCGAGCGCTATCCCAGAACCGGCTGGGACCGGCCGAAAGCCTCCGACCATTGCCCTGTCGTCATCTCCCTCAATGTGTGAAATTTCCGAGGCACGATTTTATGCCGCAACTGACCAGCACAACCTCTGAATGGCCCGATGAAGGCGTGATTTTTCCCGTGACCAGCATCAATGTGCGCGTCAGCGGCGCGCCGCATCCCTATTGCCTTTCCCATCAGACAGAGGTCGCTGCCAATTGGGAACGGGAGGTTGCTGCAAATCCCGCCTTGTTTGACGGCCGTATGTTGCTGATGCGAAAGGTTGAGGTGACGAACGGCGCGTTGTCGGGCGAGTGCCACATCGTTCCCTTCTCTGCGTTTTTGCTGTGGCGCAAAACTAAGCCGGCCGGGGCGGCCCTCCATCTGTTCGGCTTGCCGGTGATCGTGTCCTCCGACGGTGCCGTCATCGCCATCCGCATGGGGCAGCACACGGCCAATCCCGGCCGTGTCTATTGTGCTGCGGGGTCGCTCGATCCGGATGATGTCCGGGATGGATATTGCGATATTGACGGCAACATGGCGCGCGAGGTGCTGGAGGAGACTGGGCTGTCACTGTTGGACGCCACGCGTGTATCCGAATTTCACGGATTGCACAGCCAGGGCGTCGTCACGGTTTTTCGCGTCTATCATTTTTCCGAGACTGCGGCGGAACTGATCGAGCTTATCGATGCCCATATCGTTGCCGACCCGGAGCCGGAAATCGACGCCGCTCTTGCTATCCGCACCGCCGATCCGGGGCAACATGCCTATCCTGCCTTCATGCCACCGGTCCTGAAATGGGTTTTCAACACGATACGGTGATGCTTTTGCGCTTGCCGCCAGCTATCTGCCATGCAAGGTCTGATGGCTGAAAACAGCAAAGGAGATCCTCGTGGCGCGTCGCTATGCAATCTACGACGTTTTCACCGCCAACAGGCTGGAGGGAAATCCGCTCGCCGTTGTCTTTGACGGCGATGGCCTGAGCGATGCGGCGATGCAGGCAATTGCCGGCGAATTCAATCTGTCGGAGACGGTGTTTCTGCTGCAACCGCAGAAAGCCGGGCATGCTGCAAAGCTGCGGATTTTCACGCCCGGCTATGAATTGCCCTTTGCCGGTCATCCGACAGTGGGTGCTGCCATCGCGCTGGCCGAAGCCGGGCGCTCTTCTGAAAACGAAGACTATGACCTCGTGCAGATGCTTGAGGAAAATGTCGGTCCGGTGCGTTGCGCCGTGCGTGGCAGGCCAGGAGAGGCTACTTTCGCCGAATTCGACGTGCCGCGCAAATCGGTGCAGCTCGACGCCAAGTTCGACCGGCAGGCGATTGCCGATGCATTCAGCCTGAAGGCAACGCAGATCGGGTTTGAAAACCACGTGCCTTCGTTCTGGAGCGCTGGTGTTCCATTCGTGATGATTCCTGTTCACGATGTCAGCGCGGCAGGTGCTGTGGAGTTCGATCCAGCCTTGTGGGAGCAGATCACCCCGATTGCCGAGGGCCGGCTCGCTGCCGCCTACATCTATTGCCGTGGCGGCGTCAATCATGTCGCTCGCTTCCATACGCGGATGTTCGCGCCGGCCATGGGCATTGTCGAGGACCCGGCGACGGGTGCCGCCGTTGCCGCCTTTTCCGGTGCCATCCACTGTTTTGACAGGCTGATCGACGGGCATCACCCGTTCCTGATCGAACAGGGCGTGGAGATGGGGCGTCCATCGCTGCTGCACCTTCACATCGACGTCTCCGGCGGGGAAATCGGCACGGCCCGGATCGGCGGGCAGGCGGTGAAGATTGCGGCTGGTGAACTTTATCTTTGAAAAACAGCCTCTAAACAGCTCACACAGATTTTTTTGAGAAATCCGAAAGAAAATCGCCCGAGGAACTAGACAAGCCCTGCGAACCCCATTATACGCCGCATCACACCACAGCAATGTGGTTCTAGAGGCCGCAGACGAAGCGGTTCTGGCGGGTGATTAGCTCAGTTGGTAGAGCAGCTGACTCTTAATCAGCGGGTCGTAGGTTCGAACCCTACATCACCCACCATCTCTCTTTTGAGATCAATGAATTACGTTGATTTCCTTTATCATAAGATAAGTCGCGTATACACCGCCTAATGCTCATTAGAGCACGAATGGTAAGTCTCTGTTTCTCCCTACTGTTTTCTTTCCACGTCAACAGATTTGTGGGTAACGATGTGGCGCGCGAATTCGAACCGCCGCTCCGTGTGGAGGCGGGATGTAGCTGGGGTCTTTGCGATCGTTAAAGGCCAAGCTTCGGCGCAAGATGGCTGCGCAGGTCGCTGTAGCACTTTTGGACCTTCTTGAACGAGTCTGGCATGACATCGTTCACCGCCCGAAAGAGAATTTCCGCAGCGTCATCAATGATGCGGTCGCCGCCGGCTCTTCCGCTGTAGGTTTCCTTGTAAGGGTCTTTTCCATCATTGACGGCTTTTTCAAAAGTCCGAATGAAGTAACTATACCACGTCTCAGATTTAACGGGGTCAAGGGGACTGGCGGAATTCAGGTAATGCTCATACGCGAAAACGTACATCGAGAACAATTGCTTGAATTCGGACGGTTTTTTCGAACTCTTCGGGAAAGGATTTTGAGGCATTACGTGGTCTCTGAGACCCTTGATCAGCGTCGCAGCCTCAGTCCGGTCCATCAGGTTCCGCGGCCGCTCTATCCGGAGCAATTCTACAACCTTCCGGACGTCGCCACGCTCTTCCAGCAGTGCTGCCGCTTCCTGAAACTTGGCAATATAATCCCGGTGAATCCTCCCCAGTAGCTCGTAGGATGGGGTGACATGATCTTTGAAGAACGCTTGTCGTCGTGCCTGTGGTATTCCAACCGCACTGAGAACCAGCTTGATACCCTCAAACAACGCTCCAATTTCAAATCCGCTCATTGCCATTTACCTCCCGTAGGTTACCCCAGTAAGAGAGGGGCCAGCCGTCCAGTTCCTTCACTTCGGAAGGGACAACGTGACTGCCTACCTCAAGTGAATAATCGTAGAAAATAAGGTCACCCCTGCTGTCGATGCAGACATGAAGTTCGTCGAAAACCCTGAATGGTATCGACGCAGATGTCCCGTCTTCCCATTCAATCGCCAGTTGGTGTTCCTGAATCGAATACAGGAAATAACCTTGAGTAAAATTCGGAGCGATGTCGCGAAAACCCCATGAAGCAAAACTCCAGTAACCTTCGCCACTCGGGTCGAATAGGAGGCGAACCAATGTCCTGGTGAAGGTGTAGCCAACGAGCTGCCAGTCACAAGCTAACACCTGAAGGCGTGCTTTCTCATCGTCAATTATCGGAACAGCAGGCCTCGCAATTTTGGGACACGCGGAAGGATCAAGAACGTCCCATCCTCCAGTGCCGTCTGGCCGGACGAGTTTCTTTTGGTTTCGGTAGTTCGCGGGAACAAAGCCGAAGCGGTTCATGTATCCAAGGATGATCCTCTCGTCGCCGGTGACGGAAAGCCGCGATTGCCCGTCCTCTGGACGTCTTAACCAGAGCAGTTCGACACACGGAATGTGCCAATCGTCGCACACAGGACCGATCCTCCCATCGGAATTGTCGTAAACACAAGATATGCCATGATGTGACCGAAGTCATTTCGTCCATTGAGACTGTGTGTCACCTTCGAAAGAATGAGCAACTCAAGACAATCACTGATTATGTAGCTGCGACTGAAACCCTGCGGCAGCTATATCAAGGGCGATCTGGCTTTCGGATACGATCAATCTCGCTCGCGAGCGATGCTCTTAGGGGTAAGGTTGCATCCTTGCTGTCCGGTAAGGTTGGCTATTCTGGATGCAGCGCTCACAAGAGACCGCGCTCGCAATTACCCAGGAAAGTGCGACTTTCTGCGGTCCGCCGCGATTTGTTTGTTGGCGCGCCATACATCGGGCCGCTGGTTTTCAGCCAGCGGCCGATCGAAGACCTTGATGCCGCCTCAGACGGCGACGCGCACGATCAGTTTGCCAAAATTCTTTCTGTCGAGAAGACCGATGAAGGCGTTTGGCGCGTTTTCCAGCCCTTCAACGATGTCTTCCCGGTATTTCAGCCGGCCATCGGAAATCCAGGCTGAGGCTTCCCGGTAAAAATCGGGGCGTTGATCTGCGAATTCGCGCTGGATGAAGCCTCTGATGGTCAGGCTCTTGCGCAAGATGGCCCGCATGACGGCCGGGAGTTGGTCCTGTGTACCGGCGGCCGAACCTGCTTCGTTGTAATGCGCGATCAGGCCGCAGACCGGGATGCGGGCGAAATCGTTGAGGAGGGGAAACACCGCGCTCCAGACGTGGCCGCCGACATTTTCGAAGTAGACGTCTATACCATCAGGGCAGGCGGCTGCGAGTTCATCGGCGAAATTGCTCGAACGGTGGTCAATCGCCGCGTCAAAACCAAGCTCGCCGCGCACATAGTCGCATTTCTCACTTCCACCGGCGATACCGACAGCGCGGGCGCCAAAAATCCGGGCGATCTGGCCGACGGCTGACCCGACGGCACCGCTTGCGGCAGCGACCACGACGGTTTCTCCGGCCTTCGGTTTGCCGATATTGCGCAATCCGGCATAGGCGGTGAAGCCGGGCATGCCGAGAATGCCGAGCGCCGTTGTCACCGGAGCCTGCTGCGGGTCGAGTTTTCGCAGGTCGCTGCCATTCGAGATCGCATGGCTCTGCCAGCCGGAATGGGACAGGACGATATCGCCCGGATTGTAAGCAGCGTTGCGCGACCGCAGCACCCTTGCCACCGTACCGCCCTCTATGACCCCACCGATCTCGACCGGCTTGGCATAGGATTTGGCGTCGTCCATGCGCCCGCGCATATAAGGATCAAGGGAAAGATAGAGGATTTGCAGAAGCACTTCGCCTTCTGCGGGATCGGCAATCACCTTTTTCTCCAGCCGGAAATTTCCCGATTCCGGCTTGCCGGACGGCCGCGACGCAAGGACGATGCGGGTAGAGGTGAACTGGTCGGACATTGGTCTATCCTCACTTCTTCGAATATAAAATGTTTGTTTCAATTGGTTAGCGGATCTTGATCGTACCGCCTCCGGCGTTTCAGGCGAGGTGACTTTTTCTCCATACCTCACGCCAAAAAGAATGGCGTTTCTTATAAATCATTTTGTCTACTGATTTTATAGACTAAGTTTTCCAACTTAGCGAAGGGATCAGTGGCCCATGCCCTACCTCCTCAGTCTTCTGGACAAGAGCCCAATCGAAGAGGGCGGTACTGCTGCGGATGCCTTGCGCACCACGGTCAGGCTCGCTCAAAGGGCCGAAGAGCTTGGTTACCACCGTTTCTGGGTCGCCGAGCATCATAGCATGGCCAATCTCGCAAGTTCAGCCCCGGAAACGCTGATTGCGTATCTGCTGGCCAAGACGGCGAGGATCCGTGTTGGGTCAGGCGGGGTCATGCTTCAGCACTACAGCGCCTACAAGGTTGCCGAGACCTTCAACCTTCTGGCCTCGCTTGCCCCGGGCCGTGTCGATCTCGGCGTCGGCAAGGCGCCGGGCGGCTTTCCGCTCTCGACCCGTGCGCTTCAGGCCGGTGTTGATCCATCCGGAAAGCCGGACTTTGCCGAGCAATTGTCCGGCATCAATACCTATCTTGCCGCCGATCCCGCTTCCGAAGGTCCACATGCGACCCCGTTTCCGCCCGCGCCGCCGGAGCGCTTCCTGCTTGGCGCCAGTGTTGACAGTGCCGAGCTTGCCGCAGCCAAGGGCTGGCGGCTGGTTTTTGCGGGGCAGTTGAACGGCGATCCGGAAAATCTCCGCAAGACCTTTGACGCCTATACACGCGCCAGCGGCAAGACGCCGATCCTGGCGCTTGCCGCCTATGCCGCAGAAGACGCTGATGTGGCGCGCAAGGCTGTAAGCGATCTGCGCATCGTCAAGGTTTTCCTCGTGGACGGCAGAAGCGTTAATGTCGGCACCGAGGAGCAGGCCGCTGAATATGCGCGGCAGGCCGGCGTCGCCATCGACAGGCTCGAATCCAAGGCACCGAGCGTACTGCACGGCACCGCCGCCGAGGTGCGGGCGCAACTCGATGACCTGCACAGCCGCTACGGCATTTCCGAATTTATCATCGAAACGCCGGCGCTTGCCGCTGCCGAGCGCCTCGCCTCGATCGAACGTCTCGCCAAGGAACGGCTGTCTCTCGCCGCTTGATATCGACAAAAAGGATTTCTCCGATGGTTCAGAAACACATTCCGTTCGGCATCATGCTGCAAGGTCCCGGTGGCCATATGAACGCCTGGAAACACCCGAGCGGGCCAGCCGATGCCAGCGTCAACTTCGAGTTCTTCGTCAACACCGCCCGCCGGGCAGAGGCCGCAGGCATTGCTTTTGCCTTCGTTGCCGATGGGCTCTACATCAACGCACAGTCCATCCCGCATTTCCTCAACCGGTTCGAACCGATCTCCGTCCTCTCTGCTCTGGCTGCTTCAACCTCGAAAATCGGCCTCGTCGGCACCGTCTCCACCTCCTATAGCGACCCTTTCACCGTCGCCCGTCAGTTTGCCACGCTCGATTTGATCAGCGGCGGTAGAGCAGGCTGGAATGCGGTGACGACGCCGCTCGAAGGATCGGGCCGCAACTACAGCCGCGAGCATCCCGAACACGAGTTGCGCTACGAGATCGCCGACGAATATCTCGATGTTGCCAAGGGGCTGTGGGATTCCTGGGATGACGACGCCTTTGTCCGTAATCGGGAGACCGGTGTCTATGCCGATACGGCGAAACTGCACACGCTTGGTCACAAGGGTCGCTTTTTCCGCGTCGAAGGTCCACTGAATATCGGCCGCTCGAAACAGGGCCAGCCGGTTATTTTCCAGGCGGGTGCGTCCGATTCTGGCATCAGGCTCGCCGGTAAACATGCCGATGCCGTCTTCACCAATGGCGGGCCGATCGAGGACGCCAAGGTTTTTTACAAGCAGGTCAAGCAGAGCACGATCGCGCAGGGGCGGCGTGCGGCCGAGATCGGCCTCTATCCGGGCATCGGGCCGATAGTCGGCGCAACGACGGAGGAGACGGAACGGAAATACCAGGCGATCCGCAATCTCGTCACCATCGAGGAAGCGTTGCTCTATCTCGGCCGGTTTTTCGATCATCATGATTTCAGCGTGTACCCACTGGACGAGGCCTTTCCGGATATCGGCGATATCGGCAAGAACAGTTTTCGCGCCACCACCGACCGGATCAAGAAGACGGCGCGTGAGAAAAACCTCACCCTGCGCGAAATTGCCCTTGATGCGGCCACGCCGCGGACGACTTTCATCGGCACTGCCGAGCATATCGCCGACGAGATCATCCGCTGGGTCGAGGAGGGGGCTGCCGACGGTTTCATTCTCGGGTTCCCGGTGATTGCCGAAGGGCTCGACGATTTCGCCACCCATGTCCTGCCGATCCTGGAACAGCGTGGCTATTTCAATCCGGCGCTCGAGGGCGCGACACTGCGGGATCATCTGGGACTCGAATACCGCGAAAGCCGCTATGCAGCCCCCACGGAAAACGTCGAACGTGGAAAGGCGGTCGGCGCCTGAGGCGCCGGGAGCGGCCATGAACATCATCGCACAGACCCAACGCCTGAACGATCCGGTAGAGCAAGGCATCGCCGCCTATCTCGACGAGATCATCGCGCTTCGCCACGACCTCCATCAGTATCCGGAGCTTGCCTTCCAGGAGCGGCGGACCAGCAAGCTGATCACTTCGCATCTGTCCTCCTGGGGATACGATGTCACCACCGGCATCGCCGGAACAGGTGTTGTCGCAACGTTGAAGCGTGGCGCTGGCGAACGCCGGATCGGCATCCGGGCCGATATGGATGCCCTGCCGATCGAGGAGGCAACTGGGCTTGCCTATGCCAGCAGCAATCCGGGTGTCATGCACGCCTGCGGCCACGATGGCCATACGTCCATTCTCCTAGCCGCCGCCCGTTATCTTGCTGAAAGCTCAACGTTCGACGGAACGCTTCACCTGATCTTCCAGCCGGCCGAGGAAATCGGCGCCGGTGCCCGCAAGATGATTTCGGAAGGACTGTTCGAGCGCTTTCCGGTCGATGCGATCTTCGGGCTGCACAATTGGCCCGGTGTGCCGCTGGGTCAGTTCGGCTTTGTCGCCGGGCCGGCGATGGCATCCGTCGATCAGGCGAAGATCCGCATTGTCGGCAAGGGCGGTCATGGGGCAGAGCCGCACCGCGCTATCGATCCGGTGCTGGCCTCCGCATCCTTCATCACGGCGCTGCAGAGCGTGGTCTCGCGCAATGTCGATCCGCAGGAAATGGCAGTGGCGACAGTCGGCTCTATCCACGCGGGCTCGGCCTCCAATGTCATTCCGGAGAGCGTCGAGCTGAAACTCACCATGCGCGCCTTTACCGAAACCGTTCGCCAGCAGTTGCAGGAACGCATTCCGGCGCTGGCGCGGGCGCAGGCGGAGAGTTTTGGCGCCGTCGCTGATGTGGATTACAGGCTGGGTTTCCCGGCGCTGATCAACCACCGCGAAGAGACCGATTTTGCACGCAGTGTCGCACTCGCCACTTTCGGCCCGGCAAGGGTGGAGGAGGGGTTCAAGCCGCGCACGGCGAGTGAGGATTTCGCCTTCATGCTGCAGGAAAAGCCCGGCAGTTACCTGTTCGTCGGCAATGGCGACACAGCGCCCCTGCACAGCGCCCATTACGATTTCAACGACGCGATCATCGCGCCCGCCGCCCGCTACTGGGTGCGCCTGGCGGAAGCTTTTCTCAACTAGATCTCAACAGCCACAGTTTGAACAGGAATGGCGAAAATGAGCGATACGTTTGTCTACACCACGCCGCTTGATCCCCGCGCAAAACCGCTGATCGATGAACTGACCTACGAGTACGACAGCCGTTACGGATCGTATTTCAGCGCCGCCGGTGCAGTCGAAGAGATGAACCGCTATCCGGCCGAAGCTTTTGCGCCGCCGCATGGGAATTTTCTGCTGCTTCAGCGCAACGGGGAGACGATCGGCGGCGGTGCCTTCAAATATTATGACGAGCGCACCGTCGAGTTCAAACGCATCTGGACACGCTCCGACCTGCGCCGTCAGGGCCTTGCCGTCAAGGTTTTGATCGAACTGGAGGAACAGGCGGCGCGTCAGGGATTTTCCCGCATCTACCTGACCACCGGCTTTCGCCAGCCGGAGGCCGTCGGCCTCTATCTGAAATACGGTTACACGGCGCTGTTCGACGTCGATGCCGACCCGGAAATCTACAAGTCTCTGCCCTTTGAGAAAGAGATCGGCCATCTCGCGGTCGCGGGGCTGCCGGGGGCCGTGGCAGCGGAGCAACCGTTCCCGCGTGCAGCCGGACAGCGCTGAGCAATCAGAAATTTCACCACTTACTAGGGGGCAGCAGATGGCGCTCACGTCAGATTTCGCAGGCATCGAGCCAGGCCGTAGAGCGGCCGGGCACAGCCAGGACTATTCGCGCTACCGGATTATTCCCGCGCGCCATCCCGGAAGGCTGGTGGGTACCGTATTCGCCGGCCTCGTCATTGCTGCAATTCTCTATTCGACCTTCACCAACCCGCGCTGGGGCTGGAATGTCTTTGCCGAATGGTTCTTTGCCGAACCGGTTCTGGCGGGTCTCGGCCGGACGTTGTTGCTGACGGCGCTGGCAACCGTGTCCGGCTCGGTGCTGGGGACGGCACTGGCGCTTGCCCGGGTGTCGAAATCGCCGTTGTTGTCCGGCCTCTCATGGGGCTATGTCTGGCTGCTGCGCTCGATCCCGCTGATCGTGCTGCTGCTGGTTCTCAACAATCTCGGCTACCTCTACGAGACGATCAAAATCGGCGTACCATTCACCGATGCGGTCCTGTTCAATTATCCGACCGTGCAGTTGCTGACGCCGTTTGCCGCCGCCTTCCTCGGGCTTACGCTGAACCAGTCTGCGTTCTTTTCGGAAATCGTCCGGGGTGGCATCCTGTCCGTCGATCAGGGCCAACTTGAAGCCGCCGCCGCCCTTGGCCTGCCGCGCCGCCGCCAGGTGTTCCGCATCGTCCTTCCGCAGGCGATGCGCTCGATCCTGCCGACCGGCTTCAACGAGATCATCGGTCTGGCGAAAAGCACGTCGATGGTCTACGTGCTTGCTCTGCCGGAGCTGTTCTACACGGTGCAGGTTATCTACCGCCGCAACCTTGAAGTCATCCCGCTCTTGATGGTGGCGACGGCCTGGTATCTGGTGATCATGACCGTGCTGTCAATCGCCCAGCACTATATCGAGCGGTACTTTTCCAAAGGCGCGGTGCGCAATCCGGTGCCTCTGCCTTTCCAGGCGTTCTTCACTCGCTTTCGCCAGCCACTGCCGCGGCAGGTCGCCGGTGCAAGCGCCCCGACCGTCCGCAAAACCGGTTTTCGCGATGCGCCTTTATTGAGAGCCGGTGCTACCGTCCGCATCCATGGCATTTCGAAAAGTTTCGGTGCCTTGAAGGTGCTGGATGCGATCGACCTGACACTTCCGGCAGGAAGCGTCACCGCTATTCTCGGACCGTCCGGCTCCGGCAAGTCGACCCTGTTGCGCGCTATCAACCATCTGGAACGTGTCGATAGCGGCTTCATCTCCGTCGACGGTGATCTTGTCGGCTATCGCCAGAACGGCGAAACGCTCTACGAACTGAAGGAAAAGGATATTCTGAAAAGCCGTGCCGACATCGGCATGGTGTTCCAGAACTTCAATCTCTTCCCGCATCTGACCGTGCTGGAAAACCTGGTTGAAGCGCCCATGCAGGTCCGGGGGACGGATCGCGCCGAGGCCGTCGAGCTGGCGCGGGAGCTTCTTTCCCGCGTCGGCCTGACGGACAAGATCGATGCCTATCCCCGCCAGCTTTCCGGCGGCCAGCAGCAGCGTGTTGCCATCGCTCGCGCCTTGGCGCTGAAGCCGAAGGTGCTACTGTTCGACGAGCCGACATCGGCGCTTGACCCGGAGCTGGTCGGCGAAGTGCTTGATGTGATCAAGGAATTGGCCCGTACCGGAACGACACTGGTGATCGTCACCCACGAAGTTGGGTTTGCCCGCGAAGTGGCCGATACGGTGGTGTTCATGGAGGGCGGCCACATTCTGGAGGTCGGCCCACCGGCCCGGATCTTCAATCAGCCGAACCATCCGCGTACCCGCGAATTCCTCGCAAAAGTTCTCTAGCAGATTTCCGGCCGCCTAAGCGTACGGGATGGGACTGACATCAACTGCAACCATAAGATGAAAATGGAGACGGGACACATGACATTCTTACACAATGCTAAACTTCTGATGGCAGGCGCCGTTACGATCGCGGCCCTTGGGCTGGGCTCCGCACATGCGGCCGAGAAGTTCGACCTGAGCCCGGATATTTCCAAGCGGGTTCGTGCCGAAAAAGACGAAGCGGCGATCAAGGCGATCGCAAGCGACTTCAAATTCGTCACGCCGGGCAAGCTCACCGTTGCCATCAATGCCTGGGATCCGCCGATCGCCACCTATGCTTCGGACGCCAAGACGGTTGTTGGTGCCGATCCGGACCTCGCTTCGCTTCTGGCGGATTCGTTGGGTCTTGAGCTCGAACTGGTCTCCGTTGCCTGGGCAGACTGGCCGCTCGGTGTTGCCTCCGGCAAATATGACGCGGTCATCAGCAATGTCACGGTGACCGAAGAGCGCAAGGAGAAGTTCGATTTCTCCACCTATCGCAAGGATGTGCTGGGCTTTTACGTCAAGGCCGACAGCAAGGTCACCGAGATCAAGGAGCCGAAGGATGTCGCCGGGCTGAAGGTGATCACAGGGGCGGGCACCAATCAGGAAAAGATCATTCTTGAATGGGACCGCCAGAACGTTGCAGCGGGTCTCGCGCCGATCGAGGTGCAATATTACGACGACCGTGCGGCCGCCGAACTGGCGCTGCAGTCCGGCCGCGCCGATGTCGAGTTCAATCCGAACGCAACGCAGGCCTATAGCGCCTCGATCAAGAGCCAGACCAAGCTCGTTGGCATCGTCAGCGGTGGCTGGCCACTGGCGGCCGACATCGCGGTCACGACCCGCAAGGGCGCCGGTCTTGCCGATGCGGTGACGGTGGCGATCAACGACCTGATCAAGAGCGGCAAGTATGGCGAAGTGCTGAAGCACTGGAGCCTCGAAGCCGAAGGTGTCGATCAGTCCTACACCAACCCAGCCGGCTTGCCGAAGAGCGGTTCGTAAAACGGTACGAGGCGGCCCGGTGCTACCTGTGGCGCCGGGCCGGACAATCCATGGAGACAATGACAATGAGTGATAGACCCGCTTTCCGGACGTTCCTGATCAGCGCACTTGCCTCGACGCTGACATTTTTCGGCGTGGCTCAAGCGGACGAGGTATTCGACCTCAGCCCCGAACAACCGGCCCGCATCCGGGCGGAAAAGAATGATGCCGCCATCGCCGCGATCTCGAAGGATTTTGCCTTTGTCTCGCCCGGCAAGTTCACGGTCGCGGTCAGTCCCGGCGGGCCGCCGCTCGCGACCTATGCGACCGATGCAAAGACCGTTGTCGGGGCAGACCCGGATTATGCCTCCGCCATTGCCGATAGTCTGGGACTTGAACTGGAACTCGTTCCAGTTGCCTGGATCGACTGGCCGCTTGGCCTGGCATCCGGCAAATACGATGCCGTGATCTCCAATGTTGGCGTCACCGAGCAGCGCAAGGAGAAGTTCGATTTCTCTACCTATCGCCAGGGCCTGCACGGTTTCTTCGTCAAATCCGATAGCCCGATCAGTGCGATCAAGGAGCCGAAGGATGTCGCGGGTCTGCGGATCATCGTCGGTGCCGGCACCAACCAGGAGCGCATCCTGCTCAGATGGAATGACGAGAACGTCGCTGCTGGGTTGAAGCTGCTGGAGTTGCAATATTATGACGACGAGGCGGCGAGCCTCCTGGCGGTATCGTCGGGCCGGGCCGAGGTCATCGTCCAGCCGCATGCGCAGCTCGTTTACATTGCTGCACGCGATCACAACATCAAGCGCGTTGGCACCCTGAGCGCCGGCTGGCCGGATCGTTCCGACGTGGCTATCACCACGAAAAAGGGCAGTGGGCTGGCGGACGCCTTAACGGTCGCCACCAACGGGCTGATTGAGAAGGGTGTTTACGCCGGGATTCTTGATCATTGGCACCTCGCTGAGGAAGCCCTGCCAAAATCGCAAACCAATCCGCCCGGTCTGCCGAAATCGTGAAGCCAAAAAATCGAAGGAAGACACGATGAGCAGCATCGCCATCAACCATATCGGCTTTCTGACGCCGGGCAATTATCCCGCCGGTGATCCGTTGTCCGGATTGGAAAAGACGCTGAAGCTTCTCGAATATGGCGAGGAGATCGGTTTTCAGAGCGCCTGGGTGCGCCAGCGGCATCTGGAGCCTGGCATTTCGTCGGCGACCGCGTTTCTGGCGGCGGCAAGCCAGCGCACCAGCCGCATCCAGCTCGGGACGGCGGTTATTCCGATTGGTTATGAAAGTCCGTACCGGCTTGCAGAGGATCTTTCGACGGTCGATGTTCTCTCGCGCGGACGGCTGAATGTCGGATTGAGTGCCGGCCGACCGCTGCATGCCGACCTGATCGCGCCGCTGGTGTTCGACGGTGATTGGGAAAAGTTCGACTTCTCCCACGAACGGGTGCTGCGCTTCGCCGATAACCTGAAGAGTAATCCTGTCGGTGACGAAACAACCGTCATCAAGACGCCCTTCGGACCGCAGCGGCCCCGCCTGCAACCTCATGCCAGGGGGCTGACCGACCGCCTCTGGTATGGCGGCGGTTCGCTACGCTCGGCCGCCTGGGCCGGGCGTAACGGTTTTAATCTTCTGATCGGCAATGTCACGACCGGTGAGGAGACCGATGATTTCTTCGTCGCGCAGTCGCGGCAGCTGGCGGCCTACTGGGAGACCGGCGGGCTCGGCAGGCGTGTCGGGCTCGGGCGTGTCATCATTCCCACTGACAGCGCCGATGCGCAGACCCGCAAGCGTTATCTCGACTATGCGGCGGGGCGAAACGAACGGACGCTGACCCCGCAAGGCGAGCGCCGCACACTCTATGCCCGCGACATTGTTGGTACGTCTGAAGACATTCTGGAGCGGCTGTTTGCCGACCCGATCCTGCCGCATGTCAGCGAACTCAGGCTTGAGCTTCCCTATGAATTCGAAGACGCGGAGTACTGCCAGATTATCCACGACTTTGTCAGCCTTATTGCGCCCCGGCTCGGCTGGATCAACGGCGTTGACCGGCAGAGGCGGACGGCCTGATCAAGGCACAGGTTTTTTCCCATCTCGATACACAGGAATAGCAGGCATTGACCAAAACAATTGAGTACTTCTTCTCCATCGGCTCGCCATGGTCTTATATTGGCTTTGACGCATTTGTTGACCTTGCGGAAAAGAACGGTGTCGAGATCAAACCCTATCTGACGACCGTCGTGGAAGAGAATGGCGGGATCTTTTCACGCAACCGTCCGCAAGTGCGGCGCACCTACTGGATGCGTGATCTGAAGCGCTGGGCGGGCGTGCGGGGTAAGACGCTGATCCTTGAGAACCGTCCGGAGTTGAGCGATCCGGCACCCGCTTCGCTGATCATCATCGCTGCCTATCTCGATGGCAAGGACTGGATCAGCCTGACCCGCACGCTGCAGCATGCCTTTTGGGGGGAGGCAAAGGATATCGGACAGCCGCAAGTCCGCGAAGCAATCGCAAATGCGGCAGGATTTGACGGCGCGGGCCTCCTGCAACGGCAGGCGGATGAAGACGTGCGGGCGAAATGGGCCGCTGACCGCGTACATGCGCTGGAAAGTGGCGTGTTCGGTTTCCCGACATTCCTTTACGACAGTGAGATTTACTGGGGGCAGGACAACCTGCCGTTTCTGGAGCGCCATGTCGCTGGCGACAGACCTTAGCCGCATGAGAATTCGGATCGGCTGACGCCTCCCGGATCGCCGCCAACGAAACGCGGGACAGCTGAGCGGCAACGGCCGTATGCCAAGCAAAGATCGGACCTCATCCGCAATTGCGCGGGCGGCTGCGTTTCCTCATCCCCCGCGTCGGCGTGGCGGCGTAAGCTCGCTGAACTTTACGAGCGGATCAGATAAACCTTCGTTTTCTAGACAAGTTTTCGCCAGGAAGCTTGTTGTTCACGCCGAACTGGCTAAAAGGAGCGGGATCAACCAAGCGCACTTGTCTTGAGAGACGATGGCGCCACTTTCCGTATCCGGCTGTTCGCTTCGCGGTTGAACGCCGACCAGGGACCCGACATCATGCGCGATCTCGTCGCCCGCTTCTTTTCCTATTACCGGCCGCACCGGCGCCTGTTCCTGCTGGATTTCTCCTGCGCGGTGACGTCCGGCTTGCTGGAGCTGGGTTTCCCCATCGCCGTCAAGCTGTTCATCGATGTGCTGTTGCCGACCGGGCAGTGGGGTTATGTCGCGGCGGCTTCGGCTGGCCTGATGCTGATCTATCTCGTCAATGGCGGGTTGATGGCTGTTGTCACCTATTGGGGCCATATGCTCGGTATCAATATCGAGACCGAGATGCGCCGCAAGGCGTTCGACCACTTGCAGAAACTGTCCTTCGGCTATTTCGACAACCAGAAGACCGGCCATCTTGTCGCGCGGCTGACCAAGGATCTCGAGGAAATCGGCGAGGTTGCCCATCACGGGCCGGAAGACGTGTTCATCGCCATCATGACGCTGATCGGGGCGTTTCTCCTGATGTTCTCGGTCAATCCGAAGCTGGCGTTGATCACCGCCCTCGTGCTGCCGCTGACGGCGTGGCTGACGACACGATACGGTGGCCGGATGACCCGCAACTGGCAGGCGCTCTACAATCGTGTCGGTGATTTCAATGCCCGCATCGAAGAAAATGTCGGCGGCATCCGCGTGGTGCAGGCGTTTGCCAATGAAGACCATGAGCGCGGGCTGTTCGAGAAGGACAACCAGCGTTACCGCAAGACCAAGCTTGATGCCTACCGGATCATGGCCGTCTCGACGACGCTAAGCTATCTCTCCATGCGTCTCGTCCAGATGGTCGTGCTGGTGGCCGGCAGCTACTTCGTTCTGAATGGCGAGCTGACGGCCGGTGGCTTCGTCGGGTTCCTGCTGCTGGTCGGTGTGTTCTTCCGTCCGGTCGACAAGATCAATTCGGTCATCGAGACCTACCCAAAGGGTATTGCCGGTTTTCGCCGCTATGTCGATTTTCTCGATACGCGTCCGGATATCGCCGACAGGCCGGGTGCCCGCGATGTCGCCGGGCTGAAGGGCAATATCCGCTATAACAAGGCGAGTTTCGGTTATCGGGAATCGAAGGCGATCGTCAAGGATTTGAGTATCGACATCCGTGCCGGCCAAACGGTGGCTTTCGTCGGCCCCTCGGGTGCCGGTAAGACGACGATCTGTGCCTTGCTGCCGCGTTTCTATGAGGTGACCGGTGGTTCCATCACCATCGATGATATCGACATTCGCGATATGAGCCTGCGGTCGCTTCGCAATCATATCGGCATCGTCAGCCAGGATGTTTTCCTGTTTGCAGGCTCCCTGCGTGAAAACATCGCTTATGGCCGGCTGGATGCCACCGAGGCGGATATTGTCGAGGCGGCCCGCAAGGCGCGGCTTGAAGGCGTCATTGCCGACCTGCCACAGGGGCTCGACACGGTTGTCGGCGAACGCGGTGTGAAACTGTCAGGCGGCCAGAAGCAGCGCTTAGCGATCGCTCGCATTTTCCTGAAGAACCCGCCGATCCTCATTCTCGACGAAGCGACATCGGCGCTCGACACCGAAACCGAACGTGCCATCCAGCAATCCTTGGCAGAGTTGTCGAAGGGACGAACCACGTTGGTGATCGCCCATCGGCTGGCAACGATTACCCAGGCTGACCGCATTCTCGTCGTCAACGAGGGGGCGATCGTTGAAGACGGAAGCCATGCTGAACTCCTGAGCATGAACGGGCTTTATGGCCGCCTCAGCCAGATGCAGGCCGGGTAGGACGCGCCGCGCACGGGAACCTTGGCGGCGGTCGGGCGTTGTGTCCACTGTTCAACAAGGAGAAGAACATGCGGTGGATTTCAAAGCCTTTACTCGCGGGGGCGATGCTTCTGACGGGAGCCGGCTTCGCTTCGGCCGGTATGATGGCAACGACGGCGACGGACCTGACGGTCTATTCCGGACCGGGCGCGGACTATCCCTCCGTTGGTATCGCCACGCGCGGCAGCTCTGCTGCCCTTGACGGATGCCTTGAAGGCGAAAGCTGGTGCCGTATCGACGTCAACGGTTTGCGCGGTTGGGTTTACGCACAGGAATTGACGGTCGATTATGACGGTGCGCCCGTTGTTGTCCAGGAACGCCGTGCCGATCTTGGTGTTCCGGTGGTGAGCTATGAAAAGACCGTGGTCGTCGATGGCCCTGCTTCGCCGGCACCTGGCGATGAACTGTTGGGCACCGTCGATAGCAGCGGCGCAATTATCCCGCCGCCGGAAGTGCGGACCTATATCGATGGCGCGCCGACGGAAACAGTTACGTATGACGGTGACATCGTCGTCGGAGCCACGCTCCCCGGTGACATGGTGATCACGCAGGTGCCGAATTACCAATACAGCTATGTGCGCATCAACGATCGGCCGATGCTGGTCGATCCGCAGAGCCGCCGGATCGTTTATGTCTACGAGTAACCAGAGCGCAGAACGGGCCGCGGAAAACGCGGCCCGGTACAATATTGTTCCGGCGCGGGGATCGTCATGACCTCGCGCACGCTTATGATTGCTGTCATTGCACTGATTGTCGGTTCGATCCTGAGTATCCTCGCCGTTCAGTATTTCTCGCCAAACGAAGGTGCCAATAGCACCGTGCCACCCGACCCACTGACGGTCGCACCGGAAAATGCTGCCGAGGAGACGAAATAGGTCGGAAGCCTAGCATTATTGAGGGCTCGCCCAGCCTTATGCCCCGATTGCAAAATCCCGCCGCAGGGCTGCCTCACACGCTCTGGTCAAAGCCGCGGGGTCGCGTTCTCCACTCTGATAGAGCCGGACAATGGCAGCGGCACAGATTTGCATGTCCGCGTCTGAGCCCGTGGTCTGATGCGTTTTGCAAAACTGCTCGAAAACCTGCCGCAGCGCGTCGATATCCTCACTGCAAAGCGCATCGGCCTGCGGATTGAAATATGCCATTGTTGTTCCTCCTTTGAGGATGGACCTGCTGTCCGGGTACGGTCATTGCTGAAAGCGTGGCCGTGATGCCTGCAGTGTAGCGCGATTTGAGTTTGGCGCTATTCACTAAGACATGTGTGCCGCCGCCCCGATAGTTTTTTTCGTCAGGCAACCTTTTGCGTTTTCATGCTTTTTCCCCAGACAAGGGAAAATGCTATGGCCGCGTTCTACTTCAAGGTAATCGACAATGACGGCACAATTCCGGCCGATGATGCTTTCGATTTTCCGGATCTCACCGCAGCGATCCGCCAGGCCAAGATCGTACTGGCTGAAATGGCTCTCGACGGATTGCCGGAGGATCCGGTCAAGGCTCTGGAGATCGAGGTGCTCAATGCCGATCACAGGCCAGTCGTCAGGATGAAGCTGGAATTGCAAATCCTGTGGTCTACCGGGTGAACGCCGCGGTTCCGGTATTTTCTGCTTCGATTGCCTGTACGGCTTTCAGTATCGCCGGAACAACGAGCTGCGCCCCTGAAGCGGACGGGTGATCATCGTCGATATAAAATACCTTCTCCGCACTCAGGCTGTTGATGCAGCGATCCTTGATGAAGCTGTTGCAGAAGGTATCGGCGGGGCGCACGCGGAACAGGTTGGGATGGGAGAGCGCATCGAAGGCTGCGATGACTGCACCGTTTCGTTGCTGGTAGCGATCGTAGCTTGTGCTGAATTCGAGATTGCTGACACCGGACATCGCGCTTTTTGCAACGACGTCCGGAACGTTCCATCCGGCCTCCGGGAGGGGGTAGACGAGCACGACGTTATGGCCGGTGGCGAGATAGGCTTGGATGTCTGCCACATATTGCTTCAGCACCCGCGCCTTGCGCGCCGGGTCATCCTGCTTGGCCTGTTCATCAAGCCGGTCGAACAGATCGACATAAGTGGGTTGTAGCGATTCGATGCCACCTTCACCATTGTCAAAGGGCGTTCCCTCGACATAGAGGCTCCAGCGGCTGGCCATGATGATGGTTTGCATGCCGCTCGTGCGGATGTAATCCTCGATGCCAGTGAAAAACGGGTTGCAGCGAAACTTGTATTTCGGATTGGATACGTAGAACCCGGAAAAGCCGACACAGGCTGAATGCGCCATCACATAGAGATCGATATTGGCCGCATCAAAGCTGCGCAGAGCTTCGCCGCCAAGGGCGCCGGCATGCGAATCGCCGATCAGGATCGTCTTGCTGCTGGCCGAGTGTTTGGTCAGGCATTGCCGGACAGGATGGGGCAGGGAGGCTTCGCCCTTATCGAACAGGCAGGTATCCATGACGGGATCGTGATGTTCCTGCTCGGCAAGGGCTGTCAGCGCGGCTTGCGGCAGGCGAAACTGCAGGCCGTTGCTTGATGTGCCGTAGAAACCGATGCTTATGAAAAGCAATGCCGCGATACCGCTGGTAGTGAGAATGCGGGCGGGTGTCGGCAGAAGCCGCGCCGTTCCTGTGGCGCGGAACGGCGTTTCGACAAACCGCCAGGACAGGTAGGCGAGGCCAATGGAAGCAAGGGCGAGGAAACTCATCAGAACCAGCGATGGTTCCGTGATGCTGCGGATACGCGCGAAAGCAAAAACCGGCTGGTGCCAGAGATAGAGGCTGTAGCTGATCAACCCGATGCCCACCATCGGGCGGGTCGAGAGCAGCCGCGCGGTCAGGGTGCCTTGCGCGCCAAAGAGGATGATCAGGACCGCACCCATAACGGGGACGAGTGCATAGAGTGAGGGAAAAGGCGTCGTCTGATCATAATCGAAGATGGAGAAGATGATGATGGCCAGTCCGGCGAGCGACAGGGTGTTGCTCCTGTACTGTTTGCCGCCAGTCAGCAGGAAGGCGCAGAGCGAGCCCGCCAGTAGTTCCCAGGCGCGCGTGTTCGGCAGGTAGAAATTGGCCGTCTCGAAATTGATCGAGCCGTATTGGGCAAGCAGGAGGCTGGCCAGGGCCACGGCGCTGATGGCGATGATCAGTGCCCGCCGTCCGAAACGCCACAGCGCCATGACAAACAGCGGGAACAGCATGTAATACTGCTCCTCAACGGCAAGGCTCCAGGTGTGCAGCAGCGGCTGTTCTTCCGATGCGGCCGCGAAATAGCCGCCGCTTTGGTGCCAGAAAAAGAAATTGGAGGCGAACAGGCAGACGGCGATGATGCTGCGGGCAAAGCTTGCCATCTGCTCTGGCAGCATCCACACCCAGGCGAACGGCAGGCAGCATAAAAGTACGAAAAACAGCACGGGCAGGATGCGGCGAGCGCGGCGCTCGTAGAATTTGAGCAGCGAGAAATGTCCCTTGTCGCGTTCTGCGATGATGATCGAAGTGATCAGATACCCGCTGATGACGAAGAAAATATCGACGCCGACAAAGCCGCCACTGAACTGTTGAAAACCGGCATGAAATAGCACCACAGGTATAACAGCGACGGATCTGAGCCCGTCGATTTCGCGGCGATAGTTCATGGCTGGCCCCGGCGAGATCCAAATGCTGGATGGTTTCGCAGGATGCGACTGCTTGATGGCAAGGATCAAGTCCGTCTTTCGAAAAAGAATGAAAAACCAAGAACATATGTTAGCAGGAGAGGCTTTTAGGCAGCACTAGGCGCCGCTGGGTGCCTCTCGCTGTGGCGTTAAATCCCTGCGGCAGGTGCCTAAGAGCAGTTGCTGCTAAAACTGGCGGGACTTTGCTGCTGCAGGCCCCGCCAGATTTGTCGTCTTCAGTCGCGGAACAGTTTCCAGCGTGTCGGCCGGAAAGCGATGCGCGAATGGTCGGATGTGACTTTTTCTGGCGGCAGTTCGATCTCGACCTTGCTGTTGGCGGCGCCGATGTCGAGTTCGACATGACGTGTTCCGGCAACGCGGCGGGTCATGGCGACGAGACCCGCGATGCAGCCACCGTTACCATCGAGAAGCTCGATATCATGCGGGCGGAAATAGAGCTGGGCCGGACCGTCAGCCTCACCCAGTGCACTGACGCCGATCGAATGCTCCTTGATCCAGAGTTGGCCGTTTTCGACCCGCACGCGCAGGATGTTGGACTCGCCGATAAAGCCGAAGACGAAGGGTGAATTCGGTGTGTCGTAGATTTCATCCGGTGTGCCGATCTGTTCAATCTTGCCCTTGCTCATCACGACGACGCGGTCGGCGAGTTCCAATGCCTCATCTTGATCATGGGTGACGAAAACCGTCGTATGGCCGGTGCGGTCATGGATTTCGCGCAGCCAGCGGCGCAACTCCTTGCGCACCTGCGCGTCGAGTGCACCAAAGGGCTCGTCAAGCAAAAGGACATTGGGTTCCACCGCCATCGCACGGGCGAGTGCTACGCGCTGGCGCTGGCCGCCTGATAGCTGAGCCGGATAGCGTTTTTCAAGGCCGCTGAGTTGAACGAGGTCGAGCAGTTCGAGCGCGCGCTTGCGGATCTCATCTTTGGAGGGCCGGCGGCCGGCCGGGCGGATCGTCAGGCCGAAGGAGACATTGTCGAGCACAGTCATGTGGCGGAACAGGGCATAGTGCTGGAACACGAAACCGATATTGCGCTGCTGGACAGTCTTGCGAGACGCATCTTCGTTGCCGAAATAGACGGTGCCTTCGGTCGGGCTTTCCAGGCCTGCAATCAGCCGCAGCAGCGTCGTCTTACCGGAGCCGGAGGGCCCAAGCAGGGCAATCAATTCGCCCGAACGGATATCGAGCGAGACGTCGTTCAGCGCCGGAAAGCGGCTGAATTCCTTGCGTATGTTTTGAACGCGAACTTCCATATGGACTTGACCTTTCAGTGCCGACGGCTCGCCGCGATCTGGGCGCTGTACTTCATTTCAAGCAGCGACTTCAGAACGAGGGTGAGGAGCGCCAGCAGGGCGAGAAGCGTTGCAACGGCAAAGGCAGCAACGAAATTATATTCATTGTAGAGAATTTCCACCTGCAGCGGCATGGTATTGGTCAGTCCGCGGATATGTCCGGAAACGACGGAGACTGCGCCGAACTCGCCCATCGCCCGGGCATTGCACAGCAGGACACCATAAAGCAGGCCCCATTTGATGTTGGGTAGCGTGACATACCAGAAGGTCTGCCAGCCGCTTGCACCGAGTGACAGGGCTGCTTCCTCGTCGCTGGTTCCCTGTTCCTGCATCAGCGGGATCAGCTCTCGGGCAACGAAGGGGAAGGTGACGAACACTGTCGCAAGCACAATGCCGGGAACAGCAAACAGGATCTGTATGCCGTGGCTTTGCAGCCATGGTCCAAGCAGGCTGTGGGAGCCGAACAGGAGGACGAAGACCAGACCGGAGATGACCGGCGAAACCGAGAAGGGCAGGTCGATCAGGGTGGTGAGGAACGCCTTGCCCTTGAATTCGAATTTGGCAATCGCCCAGGCTGCGGCAACGCCGAAAACCAGATTGAGCGGCACGGCGATGACGGCTACGAGCAGCGTCAACTCGATCGCTGCAAAGGTTTCCGGGTCCGACAATACGGTGAAAAATTCGCCGGGGCCGTTGCGCATGGCTTCCGTAAACACCGCTGCGAGCGGCAAAACGAGAAACAGCGCGACGAAACAGAGCGCAATGCCGATCAGGCCGTAACGCGCAAACCGGCTTTCGGAGGTGGCGACCCGGACCAGTTCAGTGTTTCCGGTGCCGGTGGTTGTAGCATCATGCGCCATAGCCGTACCTCTTTCTGCTCCAGGCCTGGATCATGTTGATGATCAGCAGCATGGCAAATGAGATGATCAGCATGACGGCGGCGATGGCGGTTGCGGCCGGATAGTTGAATTCTTCCAAGCGAATGACGATCAAGAGAGGGGCGATTTCCGAAACGTAGGGCAGGTTGCCCGCGATGAAGATGACCGAGCCGTATTCACCGACGCCACGGGCAAAAGCCAACGCAAATCCGGTCAACACCGCTGGCGCAAGGCCCGGCAGAAGCACGCGGCTGATGGTCTGGAAGCGATTGGCGCCCAGCGTTGCTGCGGCCTCTTCCACTTCCTTGTCGATTTCTTCCATGATCGGCTGCACGGTTCTGACGACGAAGGGTAAGCCGACGAAGACGAGCGCGAAGACAATGCCGATGGGCGTGAAAGCGATCTTGATGCCGAGCGGTGTCAGAAGACTGCCGATCCAGCCGTTCGGAGCGTAAAGTGTTGTCAGCGCGATACCGGCAACGGCGGTGGGCAATGCGAAGGGCAGGTCGACCATGGCGTCGATGACACGCTTGCCCGGAAACCGGTAGCGCACCAGCACCCAGGCAAGGATGACACCGAAGACGACATTGATAAGGGCCGCGACAAAAGCGGTGCCGAAACTTATGCGTAGCGCGTTGATCGTGCGCTGGTCCGTGGCGAGTGTCCAGAATGTACCCCAGCCCAATGCGCTGGAGCGCCAGGCAAGGCCGGATAGAGGAATGAGAATGATGAGTATGAGCCATGACAAAGTAACGCCGAGCGCCAATCCGAATCCCGGAATGACGCTCGGCTGCCTGAATTGCCACAGCGGAGCTGTGCGTGCGGTCATGTAGTTTTATTGCCCCGGCTTGTAGATCTGGTCAAACAGTCCACCGTCCCCAAAATATTTTGGCTGAGCTTCCTTCCATCCGCCGAATTCGTCAATAGTGACGAGCTTCACATCGGCAAATCGCTTGATGTCATTCGGATCGGCGACTTCCGGCTTGAAGGGGCGATAGTAATGTTTTGCCGCAATCTTCTGGCCGACATCCGAATAGAGGTACTGCAGATAGGCTTCCGCCACTTTGCGCGTGCCCTTGGCATCGACATTGCCATCGACCAGCGCCACCGGCGGTTCAGCCTTGATCGAGATGGATGGCGTAATGATGTCGAAATTGTCCGGGCCGAGCTCTTCGAGAGAGAGATAGGCCTCATTTTCCCAGGCAAGCAGAACGTCGCCAAGGCCACGCTGTACGAAGGTCGTGGTCGAGCCACGTGCGCCGGTGTCGAGGACCGGGACATGTTTGAAGAGTTGCGTCACATATTCCTGCGCCTTGGCATCGTCGCCACCATTGGCGGCACGCGCCCAGGCCCAGGCCGCCAAGAAGTTCCAGCGGGCACCACCCGAAGTCTTCGGATTCGGCGTGATAACCTGGATGTCATCCTTGACCAGATCACCCCAGTCCTTGATGCCCTTCGGGTTGCCCTTGCGCACGAGGAAGACGATGGTCGACGTATAAGGCGCGCTGTTGTTGCCGAATTTGGTCTTCCAGTCCGCCGGAATCTTGCCGGTTTCCTTGGCGATGGCATCGATATCGGCTTCGAGCGCCAACGTCACCACGTCAGCTTCCAGTCCGTCGATCACCGCGCGAGCCTGCTTGCCCGATCCGCCATGTGACGCCTGAATCGTCACCGTTTCGCCCGTATCCGTCTTCCACTTTTCAGCGAAAGCCGCATTGAAATCCTTGTAGAGTTCGCGCGTTGGGTCGTAGGAGACATTGAGAATGGTCGTATCGGCAAAAGCAACGCCGAGCCCGCCGATCTGGATGCTGGAGGCGAGAAGTGCCACCGTAATGAATCTCGTGAGTTGTTTCGCTCGCATGCCTACCTCCGTTGTTAGCAGGTATACTCTATTCATTAGGTGGAATATTATAACGCAGAACTTTCCTTTTCCTAGATCAGCCGGAGAAAGTCCTGCCCTCGGCAGGGGCCAATATCGAAATCATTTGCCTCAAAATGGCCATGATGAGCGCCTTCGCGAAACGACGTTACCACGCCAGCGCCGATCTAGGAACGTCAATCATACGGGAATCCGATGAAGCCTCGGCGCCGCGCGACCAGCTTGAGCGACCGGTCGGGCATGACCACGTAGGTCTCTTCGATCCGCTCGCCATAGGGGCCGTAGAAGTTATTGTGCAGGGTGCTTCCAATCGGTGCTTTCCTCAGCTTGGTACGAGGTTGGCCGCCATAGGTAATGCTGCCGGGGATCGGCTCCGGCCCGCGATAGGATCCATCATAGGATTGCGTCTCGACGCAGGATGCAAGAAACAGGGCGGCAAGGGCCGCAACGATCATTTTTTTCATTGTCGAACTCCCAACCGGGATCACCGGATCCCTTCCGTCTTTGACATAACGTTTCTGTACTGATTTTCCAGCCAGTGCATTCAGGCTGCCTATTTACTGCGAGACCGGTACACCGGATCTCACGGGTGACAGGCGAGGCTCCCTGAATGCCCGCAAATGAATGCTCGTAAATTGGCAACATCGAACAGTGGGTTCTCAGGAGAGATGTCATGGCAAATGCGCGCGAAGGTGTTATTCGCCGTGGTAACGCCGAAATTGCATGTGAAACAGGCCGCCAGCACGATAGCCGAGCGATAACGTCTCGCAGCGCTGGTGCGGGATTGAATAAGGAAAGAAACTATGGCGGACGCCGTCGATATATGCGCACCGGAAGATGTCCTGTCGTTCTGGTTCGGCGAGTTGCAACCGCAGGACTGGTTCAAGCCACATCCGGCACTCGATAGCCAATGCGAACAGCGTTTCCGGTTGACGCATCGGGAATTGGCGCGCGGGGTACCGCCGGAATGGCGTGCCACGCCGATGGCCCGGCTTGCCACCATCGTTCTGTTCGATCAGATGCCGCGCAACATGTATAGAGGAACACCGCTGGCCTTCGCGACCGACGGTCTGGCCTTGCGGGAGGCATCACTCGCGCTCGAGGCGGGAGCGGATCGGGGCCTCTCCGTTGATCAGTGCGTCTTTCTCTATCTTCCGTTCGAACATTCTGAAAACCTTGTCGATCAGACGCGATCGGTGGCGCTTTTCACCGATCTGGGTGATGCCAATTATCTGGATTATGCCATTCGTCACCGCGAGGTTATCCGCCAGTTTGGCCGGTTCCCACACCGCAACGCGATTTTGGGACGTGTGTCTACGCCGGCGGAAGTGACGTTTCTCTCTCAACCCGGGTCAAGTTTTTAACTTCTCGGGGAAAGCCGATTTTGCATCTGGCCGCGGGCCGGCTTATGGAGCGCCAAACTGTCCGCGCCGCGTCCTGATTCTGTTTCAGGGTGCGTCTGCCGGAAAAGGGATATGTAATTGCCGATGATGTCGAAACTCTTTGCCGCCTTTCTATGTTTGTGGATGTTTACCGCATCGGGTGCCGTCATGGCACAGGAGCAGGCCGCCAAGCCCGCGCCGCAACCGGCCGCTGCGGTGGCGAGCCCACAGGCGCAGGCTGCCGAGCAGTTGGAAGTGGCGCGCAAGAACCTCGCAAGGCTTGCCGATCAGATAAAAAATGCCGCCGATGACGATAGTCGTCTCGCCGAGTTGAAGGTCGAGGTTGATGCGGCGACCAAGCAGATCATAGCGATATCGGTCGCCACCCGTCCGCGCTTAGACGAAATCAAGGCGCGGCTTGCCGAATTGGGCGATCCGCCAGCGGAAGGCGCGCCGCCGGAGACGGATGTCGTTACGCAGGAGCGCAAGCGTCTTCTTGCAGAGCGCGGCGAAATCAACGCCCTGACGGGAACGGCTGAGGACCTGTCGGTTCAGGCAACCAAACTGTCCAACGGCATTACGGCCACCAGGCGCGCGCTGTTCAGTAATACCCTTCTTAAGCACACCGACATCAATGGGCCGATGGTGATGGATGCGATCGCCTCCCTCTCGCTGGAGCGGCAAGCCTTTACCCGGACAGTTGGGAGTTGGTTGACGTTCGCCTGGAATTTCAAACGCTTACAATTGCTGTCGGCCTTGTTTCTCTCGCTCTGTGCAGCACTTGTCCTGCTTGCCGGCATGCGGAAGCTGTTTTTTCCATTGATCCATCGTGAACTTCTCAGCGAAGAGCCGGGCTACATTACCCGGCTGTCGGTGGCGTTCTGGTCGACGATGATTCCCACATTGGCAATGGGCGCTTTTGCCGCGACCAGTTATTTTTTCCTTCAGGTTTTCAAGGTGCTGCGGCCGGATATTGCGCCGATCATCTCGGCTATATTGGCAATTTCCGTCGTGCTGGTGTTTGTCTCGACGCTGTCAAACGCGGTTCTGGCGCCAAAGCAAAATACCTGGCGGCTGGTGCGGGTTTCCGATCATGGGGCCCGCCTGCTGGTCTTGTCGATCTTTGCCATGGCACTCGTCAACGTGCTGGACTATGTGGCGGGGACGATCAGCGAGGTTATGGGTTCGCCCGTCGTCTTCACTGTCGTCAAGAGCCTGATTGCTACGATCATCATCGGCCTGATCCTCATGGCGATGTCGCTGATCAAGCCGATCGTTCCGGCAGGTGAAACGCTGGACGGTCAGGGCAGGCCATGGCCACGAGCGGTCAAGCTGCTGTTCGTTCTGACCGGTATAGCGCTGATCCTCGCGACACTGGCGGGCTACGTCGGTCTCGCTCGCTTCATCGCCACCCAGATTGTCATCACCGGCGCCATCCTGGTGACGATGTATATTGGCATCCTGACCGGCAAGGCCGTTGCCAAGCAAAACGCGCTCGCCGATACGGTCGTTGGCCGCTATCTCGAAAAGCGGTTTGGACTGGAACAGGTTGCGCTCGACCAGACCGGTTTGGCCGCTGGACTAGGCATCTACATGCTGGTGGTCCTGTTCTTCATTCCGCTGATCATGTTGCAATGGGGTTTCCAGATCGCCGATATCGAGGCGTGGGCGTACCGCATTTTCACTGACATCAACATTGGCAGCATCAAGATCTCGATCGTTGGCATCCTGGCCGGGATACTGCTGTTTGCTGGTGGATATGTCGTCACACGCTGGTTCCAGCGTTGGCTCGACGGCAATGTGATGGCGCGCAGCCGCGTCGATACGGGGGTGCGAAACTCCGTCAAGACCGGCATCGGCTATCTCGGAATCGGCCTAGCCGGGCTCATCGGCGTTTCAGCGGCAGGGTTTGACCTGTCGAACCTTGCGCTTGTCGCCGGTGCCCTGTCTCTCGGCGTTGGTTTCGGCCTGCAGAACATTGTTTCCAATTTCGTCTCAGGGCTCATCCTTCTTGTCGAGCGGCCATTCAAGGTGGGAGACTGGGTGGTGACAGGAACCACCGAAGGTTTCGTCAAGCGCATCTCGGTTCGCGCAACCGAGATCGAGACATTCCAGCGTCAGACGATCATGGTGCCGAACTCGCTGTTCATCAACGCCTCGGTTGGCAACTGGACGCACAAGAACAAGCTTGGCCGGTCGGATATCCCGGTGACCGTCAGCTATAACAGCGCGCCGCGGCAGGTGATGGACACGCTGCTGCAAATTGCCGGCGATCATCAACTGGTGTTGAAAAACCCGGCCCCACAGGCTGTCTTCGCCGCCTTCGGCGATTCGACCATGACCTTCGAATTACGGGTCTACCTGGCGGATATCGTCAACGGCAACGGTGTCCGCAACGATCTCCGGCTGGCGATCTATGAACGGTTCAAAGAGGAAGGTCTCGGCGCACCCTTTCCCAAGGAGGAACTGGAGCCGGAGTCATTGCCGCCAGGTCCGGAATCCGACGCTGCGGCCCTGCAGGCGGAGAATGCTGGCCCTGCCACGATAACGCCGCTACCTGTGGAAGCCTTCAAGCGCAGTGGAACGCAGCGGCGGCCCCGGCGGGTTACCATCGACGGGGCTGCTGAAAAGGATTGAAATCCCACCTGCAGAGAAACAAGAGCGATGGTTGACAAGTGTCAGCCATCGCAACTGTGCCGGTGATGTGGGCTTCTCCGTCGTGAAGCCTGCCTGCTCGCGGATCTCTACGATTTGCGCCCAAGACGCCTCTGGTCGTGCAGCATGATGATTATGTCGTAGACAGGCTCTAGTGTCAGCGGCGCAAACTCTAAAATCCGTTTTCAGTATTCAATCAGGGTCGTGGGCAATGGCAGAATTTCCGCAAAAGGCGAAGGTCGTCATCATCGGTTTGGGTGGCATCGTGGGCGCGTCGATCGCCCACCATCTCATCGAGCGCGGATGGGACGATATCGTGGGTATCGACAAGTCGGGCATCCCGACCGACATCGGCTCGACGGCGCATGCGTCGGATTTTTGCTACACGACGAGCCACGACTTCCTTTCGGTCTGGACGACCCAATATTCGATCGATTTCTACGAGAAGATGGGCCACTACGCGCGCATCGGCGGCCTCGAAGTTGCGCGTACAGGCGACGACACCTGGATGGAAGAGATCAAGCGCAAGCTTTCCTCCGCCAAGGCTTTTGGCACCCGCGCGCATTATGTCTCGCCATCCGAAATCAAGGCAATGTTCCCGCTGATCGAGGAAGATCAGGTCATGGGCGGCATGTTTGATCCGGATGCCGGCCTTGTCGTGCCGCGCTCACAGACGGTTGCGGGCAAGCTCGTCGATGCTGCCGAAAAATCCGACAAGCTGCAGGTCTATGGCAACACGCCGGCCAAGTCGTTGATCGTCGAGGGCGGCCGCATCAAGGGCGTCGTCACCCACCGCGGCACGATCATGGCAGATCATGTCATCGTCTGCGCCGGCATCTGGGGACGCCTCATTGCCGAAATGGTTGGCGAAGACCTGCCGGTCATGCCGGTCGACCATCCGCTGACTTTCTTCGGCCCCTACAACGAATTCGAAGGTACAGGTAAGGAAATCGGCTTCCCGCTTTTGCGCGACCAGGGCAACTCGGCCTATATGCGCGACACCGGTGACCCGAAGACCACCGAAGGCGGCCAGATCGAATGGGGGTATTACGAAACCACCAATCCGCGCCTTTGCCACCCGCGCGACATTCTCGAAAAGCATGAGGCGCGTCTGTCACCATCGCAGCGCGATCTCGACATGGAGCAGATTCTTGAGCCGCTCGAGCGTGCCATGGAGCTGACGCCTATCCTCGGTGAACTCGGCTACAATGAAAGCCACTCCTTCAATGGTCTGTTGCAGGTGTCCGCCGGTGGTGGCGCATCCTGCGGTGAGAGCCAGAAGGTGCGGGGGCTCTGGTACTGTGTCGCCATCTGGGTCAAGGACGGCCCTGGTTACGGCAAGTTGATCGCCGACTGGATGACGGACGGACGCACCGAGATCGACCACAACTCGATCGACTATGCTCGCTTCTACCCGCATCAGCTCGAAGAAAAATTCATTGAGGGCCGCACTTACGAAGCCGCGCAAAAGATCTACTTCCCGGCCGTGCACAATCGCGAGCCCTATGCCACCGGCCGCAATATCAAGCGCTCGCCGTTCTACGAACGTGAAAAGCAGCTCGGTGGCTACTTCATGGAACTGGGTGGCTGGGAGCGTGCCCACGGTTATGCCGCCAATGAGCATCTCTTGGCAAAGTATGGCGACAAGGTCCCCGTGCGGGAAAACGAGTGGGACAACCGCCACTTTTGGCGAGTCTCGAATGCCGAGCATCTGGCGATGAGCGAGGATTGCGGCATCGTCAATCTTTCGCATTTCCACATGGTGGATATCGAGGGCCCGGATCATGTCGAGCTGCTGGAGTGGCTGTGCGCTGCGAAAATCGGCGGCGACGGCAATATCGGCAAGGGCATCTACACCCACTTCCTCGATGACGAGGGCATGGTGCGGGCCGACTTCACCGTCATCCGCATGGCCGACCGTTGCCGCCTGATCAACGGTGCCGATGCAGGCCCCCGCGACTTCCACTATATGCGCCGTATTGCGCAAGATCGTGGCCTCAACGTTACGATCACCGATGTGACCGAGAAATTCATCACGATCGGCATCTGGGGGCCGAACGCACGCGATACGCTGAAGAAGGTCGTGGCGGATCCCGCCGGCCTCGATCCGGAAAACTTCGCCTTTGCCGCGATCAAGCAGATCGAAATCGGCGGCAAGCCGGTTACCGCCTTCCGCATCTCGTATGTCGGCGAGCAGGGCTGGGAACTGCATATGAAGTATGAGGACGGCCTTGCGGTCTGGGATGCGCTGCGCGCGACCGGCGTCATGGCCTTCGGTGTCGAGACCTATGCCAACTCGCGCCGCATGGAAAAGAGCCTGCGTCTGCAGAACGCCGACCTTCTCACCCAATACAACCTGATTGAATCGGACCTTGCCCGCCCCAAGGTCAAGGAAGCGGATTTCCGTGGCAAGGCGAAGCATCTGGAATACAAGGCGCGCGCGCATCAGCCCGCCATGCTCTGCACGCTGGTCATGACCGAAAATACCGACAAGGCCGGGGTGAAGCGCTACCCGCTCGGCAATCTGCCGGTCATGGATCCGGAAACCGGCGAAGTCCTCATCGATGAACTCGGCCGTCGATCCTACACGACCTCCATCGCGTTTGGCCCGACCATCGGCAAGAACATCGCACTCGCCTATCTGCCGCACGCCTATTGCCAGGAAGGCCGCAAGCTCAACATCGAGTATTTTGCCGAGACCTATCCGGTCGAGGTCGTCGGGATCGGCTACAAACCGCTTTACGATCCGGAAAACCTGAAGCCGAAGAGCTGATCTTCGTCGGCTTTCAAGACTTGGATATGGCGCATCTATTCATTTGAACGGATGCGCCATTTTTCATGCCGGCGTTTTGGTGCGCATTGCCGTTGCATTCAAAGTGTAGCTTGCGATGAACGCTGGTTATCCAGGCTATTCAGCCCCTATTCAGCCGCCCTGCAATATTTATCATGCAATTTCACTCGTGTGCGTTAGTCTAATGCGGGGTGAAAAAGGCGTCTTGTCTTTTCCGGGACTATCGCCCGGAATTGCAGGGTGCCCAAAAAAGGGGCGGCGCCAAGGCGCTGATTGGCAATGAAAACATTCGTAAGTGCATGGGTTCTGACTGTCATGATGACGCTTCCGGCATGGTCAGCCACCGTGACCAACAAGGATGCCGAGGCTGCGGTGCTTGTCGTCGTCGAGGGCGAAAGCCGAATGGAAGTCGCCATCAGCGCGGGCGGCACGGAATCGATCTGCCCGAGCGGCTGTTTTATCACGACGCCGAGCGGCGACCGCATCGGCCTGCAGGGCGATGAAAACATCGAGATCCAAAACGGCTCCGCCGTCGTCAAATAACATCGCTCCTGATTGGTTCGGCTGTTGGTGCGCACGCCTGTTTGGGTGCGTAGAGGTGCGGTTTTGCCCGTCTTGTTTTGCAGGAATGCAGTCTGCTAATTCAGCGCCGATTAACGACTGAGAAAACCTTTCTGCGTAGCTTGGCCTCGGGGACAATCTTTTCAGATAGGCAATCAATGTCATTTTTTGGCGTGTCCGGAATGTACTATTCCGGTGAATCCTTGCAGCAGCACCGCATCGTGCTCGCCGAGGATTCCAACCTCTTCTCCGCCATGGTCTCCAAGAGACTGAAGGAACTTCTCGACATCGATGTGATCGTCTGCCGCGACTATGACGACCTGCAGTTTTCGATCGAGAATGCCTCCTTTCCGGCGACGCTCGCCATTTCCAACATCAATCTGCCGGGTGCCGAGAACGGCGAGGCGCTGTCCTATCTGATCGATATGAGTGTGCCGACGATCGTCTTTACCGGTACTTTCCAGGAAAGCACCCGCGAGACCATCCTTGCCAAGGATATCGTCGATTATGTCATCAAGGACAGTGTTTTCGCGGTTGATATGCTGGCGGAATCCGTCTGCCGCTTCCTGACCAATCACAAGCACCATGTGTTGATTGTTGACGACAGCCCGACGGCACGCGCGCTCTTGACGACACAGCTGAAGCGCTACAATTTCCGCACCAGTTCGGCTGAGAGCGGAGCTGCAGCGCTTGAATTGCTGAAAAAGCACCCGGATATTGGCCTGGTGATCACCGATTACAACATGCCCGATATTGACGGATTCGAACTGACCCGCCGCATTCGTGGCGCCTATGGTCCGCACCAGCTGCGCATTATCGGCGTGTCTTCTTCCGTAAACCGGCTCTTGTCTGCACGCTTCCTGAAGGCGGGCGGTAACGATTTCATGCTGCGTCCGTTCGTCAATGAAGAGTTTTACTGCCGCGTGAACCAGAACCTTGATACGCTGACCAAAATCCAGACTTTGGGTGCAAAGATCGCAAAGAAAGCCTGAGCATACTATCTTATTGCTAAATTAGAATTTTAGACTGCCGGAAATGTGACATTTTTGTGTTTCCGGCAGCAAAACGTAATCATTCGACCTGATGATTTAACCAAATCGCAAGT
Source organism: Rhizobium sp. Root1334 (assembly GCF_001426665.1). Taxonomy (GTDB): domain Bacteria; phylum Pseudomonadota; class Alphaproteobacteria; order Rhizobiales; family Rhizobiaceae; genus Pararhizobium. Next base: position 600,345 of record NZ_LMEY01000023.1, read on the forward strand.
GCATGCCAGTTGAATGGAGTGGAGGGACAAGGGGTCTCGCTCTGCTTCGAACAGGGCGACTATCCGCATAACGATAATATTATGAGAGCCAGCGTTTGGTGACAGGAACGCCTGCGGCTCACTATGGGATTGACGAAACGTGAGCTTTCGCAAGGCGCCGGCGCGGGGGAACCATATCCAGAAGCATTCGGGTAAACGAATGCTTCTGGTCGAGGATTCTCGTATGTTCGCGACGGTTCTCAAACACGGCCTGGAAGCCGCGCACGGCGTCGAGGTCACGCATTGCGCCTCCCTGGAAGCGCTTCGCCAAGCTGTTGAAGCGGGCGACTGTGACTATTCGGTCGCCGTTCTAGATCTTAATCTGCCGGATGCGCCCAACTGCGAAGCGCTCGAATATGTAATTTCCCAGAACATCGCCGCGATCGTTTTTACCGGGTCGTTCAACAGCAGCACGCGCGAGGATATCCTCTGCCGCAGGGTTGTCGACTGCGTCATCAAGAGCCAGCCGGATTCGATCAGCCATGTGATCGCAGTCGTCGATCGGGCTCTGACCAATGTCAAAACGAACGTGCTGCTGGTCGATTCCGATCCCGCGTCGCGTGCGGAGCTTTTGGGGCAGCTGCGGCAACAGCAGTTTTGCGTGACGCCGGCGAGCGGCGGAACCGAAGCGTTGCATCTGCTTGATACCAGCGATTGTTTCGATCTGGTCGTCACCGATTTTTCTCTGTCGGACATGTCCGCCTATACGCTGCTTGGCGAAGTCCGTCAGCGATATGGCGAGGATACGCTCAGCGTTATAGCACTTGCTGGCGCGGATGACCGTCAGCATGCGGCACGGTTCCTTCAACGAGGCGGTACCGAATTCATCCAGAAGCCGTTCCTGACCGATGAGTTCAATAGCCGGGTATTTCAGGTTGCCAGCATTCAAAAGCGTATCCAGGCTCTGCATGGCATCGCTGCGCGCGACTATCTCACCGATATCTACAACAGGCGCTATTTTTTCCAGCATGGGCCGCGGCTGGTCGAGCAGTGTTTGCGCCGCGGCGAGACGACCTCGATTGCAGTTCTTGACATCGATCATTTCAAGCGCCTGAACGATACCTATGGCCACGAAGTTGGTGACCTGGTGCTGAAGGCTGTCGCCAAACGGCTGCGTGGCCTAGTCGGAGAGGATCATCTGCTGGCCCGTCTTGGCGGCGAGGAGTTCGGAGTTCTGTTCAACGGGCTTGATGTCGCGGCTGCCAGCGATTTCTGCGAGATGTTGCGGCTCGATCTGGCGCAGGCAAAGGTGATTGCCGACGACGAGGAACTGTCCGTTACCGTGTCGATTGGCCTTGCGACGATCGAAGGGCTTGAAACCTTCGACAACTACCTGAACGCCGCCGACCAGTTTCTTTACATGGCGAAATATGATGGACGGAACCGGATTGTCTCCGAGCTGACCCTGCTCAAATCCATGGCGTCATAAGCTGAAACGGCACCGGCAAGATACCGGCACCGTTCCCTGTCCTGAAATTGCGATTGGCTACCGCGCGGCCTGTAGGGTCAGCTTGCGCTCGGCGCGCTCTTGCTGCGGCGAGCGGTTGTAGAGTTCGCGATAACACTTGGAAAAGTGCGAGGCCGAAACGAAGCCGCAGGCGACCGCCACTTCGACCACCGGCATGGCAGATTGCACCAGCAGGTGGCGGGCGCGATCGAGGCGGATCTCCAGATAGTAGCGGGCAGGGGAACGGCCCATTTCCTGGCGGAACAGGCGCTCGATCTGACGGCGCGACAGGCCCGCGCCGTCGGCGATCTCCAGAAGCGACAACGGTTCAGAGAGGTTGCCCTCCATCAGTTCGATGATCGACAGGACCTTGGCGTTCTGGACGCCGAGGCGGGCGCGAAGCGGAAGCCGCTGGCGGTCATGCGGTCCGCGCACGCGGTCCGTCAGAGCCTGTTCGCAGACGCGGTTGACGAGGTTCTCGCCGAAATCCTGGTCGATCAGGTTCAGCATCATGTCCAGCGAGGCGGTACCACCGGCGCAGGTGTAGATGTTGCTGTCGATTTCATAAAGATCGGCATACACATCGACCTGCGGGAAAGTTTCTGCAAAGCCGGGCAGGTTTTCCCAGTGAATGGCGCAGCGCTTGCCCGTCAAGAGGCCCGCCGAGGCCAGCACATGAGCGCCCGTACAGAGGCTTCCGACCGAGACGCCGCGATTGTAGACTTCGCGTAGCCAGGCATTGACGGACTTGTTGTTGAAGTCCTCGACATAGATGCCGGAACAGACCAGTACCATTGATGGGCGGTTTTCACCGCCGAGAAATTTCCGTTCGTCGGCAAGCGAGGTATTGACCTCCAGGCCAATGCCGCTCGATGACAGCACCTGGGTGCCGTCCGTCGAGGAAAGGCGCCACGTATAAGCCTCGTAGCCGAGCATACGGTTGGCGATGCGTAGCGTCTCGATCGCCGCAGAAAATGGCAGCATCGAGAAGTTGGGCACGAGAAAGAAGACGAGAGATCGCTTTTTGGTCAGTGGCTTGTTCATCGAAGGTCCCATGCGCCGCAGATGTCGCATTTGTCACGTGGAAAAGCCTGAGCGAGCTTTCCTGAATGCGACATTGGCATGGACGCCAGCGACTGGGAAGAAATAAATACCGCGTCTTTCACGTCATGTGCCGCAGAAAGCGGCGAAATGGTCAGAAAACTACCAAAAGCTTCGTTATCCATGACGGAAATGTCGCATTCTGGTCTTGCCTCTCGGAGTTGTACCTCTGGTGTTTGGCGCATTTGCGGATGTGGAGTAGACCGTTTGCGACCCGCATCGGCGGCTGTGAGAGGTGTCGGAAATAGGCCATGCGATTTGCGTTGTTCGCAACAGGCAAAAAGGGCATTCCGCCGTTCTGGCCGAAATGCCCCTTGCTACATAGGATTGACGGTTGTTCGACCTGGCTGACCGCCACAGGCTGTTTTTGCCGGCATCATGTCTTCGATGCAGTACCATTGGTCCTGTCGGCGGAGGGGAAGCCGATGTCCTTCAGCGTATCGTAAGAGAGGCCTGCCAGGGCCCGCTCGGTGCGATAACGCTTCCACGAGGCGACGGCGCGCGCACGCAGGCTGAAGAGAGGCGAGGCGAAGGACGAATGTCTTGCCTTTGCGCTGTGTTCTAAACTGAAGAATGCCATTGTTCTGGTTCCTTTTGACTGGGAGGTATCAAAAGGTCGCGACCATGAGAGAGTAATGCCGGATAGCCACTCATCATTCAATCGAATATAATTGATCTCTTACATCAAATATCATGATGTATGGAGATTGCTGGAATGCCCGTGCGGCCTGGTTGAGAATCCTGGAAGAAACGCCCGCTTGCGGTGATTTTTCTAGGATTTTTCATCGTTTTTTGCGGGGGATCGTCAGCCGGTAATAACCTACTTTGACCGGCAGTCTGTGCAGCCATGGCCGTCTTGACCAGATCGAGAGCCGCCTCCGGCGGTGTTCCCTTCGACATTTCGGTCTTAACGCGCCGCAGCCAGAGTTTTAACTGTGTATCGCTGAAAATTGGACCGGATGTCATTTGTGGGTCTCTGAATCGAATAGAAGAGAATCATGCTCATGTTTTTTACACTGTCAAACCATGTGCTTTTGCTGTGAGATTCTACGGGCGTTTTGTTGCTTCAACTGGTATTTTTCATTGATGATTATCCGTAGTTGAAAATAAGCACTAAAATAGACAACGTTAAAGTGTCAATTGTGACAAGGCTGGAGCCGTATAATGAAACCACAGTCTCATATCGTTGATCTTCTCAATGCTGCTAAATTGATGGCGGATAACCAGTCCAACACCCTGTTGAGCTACATCATCAATATGGCGATGATCGAAGCTTCGACTGGCGCTGGCATCAGGAAGAACGAAGACGGAAAGACTGGCGTTGACGCAGCCTGAAGCTGCTCAATACCGACAACAATCAGGTGGCCATTAAACACCAATAGCCGATGGCTGATACCATCGGGACTTTTGAAGGGCTGGTCGCGAGACTGGCCTTTGTTCGTTTGCAGCAGTTTTGCCGCAGGATCGCCGGCAGTTGCTGCCTGCCGGCGATGGTTGCAGCACGTCAGCACGCCGTGCTGCGTAGCTGGATCAATCCTCTTCCTGGAACACCGCCTCACGCTTGGCCTTGACGGCGGGCAGGAAGACGACGACCAGCACGGCAAGGGCGATCAACAGCAGGATGGCGCTGATCGGCCGTGTAACGAAGGTCGTTGCGTCGCCGCGCGACAGGATCATGGCGCGGCGCAGGTTTTCCTCCAGCAGCGGTCCAAGAACGAAGCCGAGCAACAGAGGTGCCGGTTCGCAGCGCAGCTTGACCAGCGCATAGCCGGCCAGACCGAAGAACGCGACGGCATAAAGGTCGTAGACGTTGGAGTTGACGCTGTAGACCCCGATCGAGCAGAAAGCCATGATGATCGGGAAAAGCACGTAGTAGGGGATCGTCAGCAGCTTTACCCACAGGCCGATGAGCGGCAGGTTCAGCACGACCAGCATCAGGTTGCCGATCCACATCGAGGCGATGATGCCCCAGAACAAGGCGGGTTGCTCGACCGCGACGTTCGGGCCGGGGACGATGCCCTGGATGATCATCGCGCCAACCATCAGCGCCATTACCGGGTTTGCCGGAATGCCAAGCGTCAGAAGCGGGATGAACGATGTCTGGGCGCCGGCATTGTTGGCCGATTCCGGGCCGGCGACACCAGCGATCGCGCCGTGGCCGAACTCCTCCGGTGTCTTCGATATGCGTTTTTCGACCGTGTAGGAGGCGAAGGCAGCAAGAATGGCGCCACCGCCGGGCAGGATGCCGAGCGCCGAACCGATGACCGTACCGCGCACGACCGGCGCAAACATCCGCTTGAAATCGTCCCGGGTCGGCAAAAGGCCGCTGACCTTGGCCATCAGCACGGTGCGGGTTTTCTCACCCTCAAGATTGCGCAGGATCTCGGCAACGCCGAAGACGCCGACGGCGACGGCAACGAAGTTCAGCCCATCGGCATATTCACGGATGCCAAGCGTGAAGCGTGGCGTGCCGGTGTAGATGTCCGTCCCGACCAGCCCGAGCAACAGCCCGAGCGCAACCATCGCCAGCGCCTTGACGATCGAGCCGTGCGCCAGCGCAATCGAAGAAACGAGGCCGACGATCATCAGCGAGAAATATTCCGCCGCGCCGAACTGAAGGGCAATTGCCGTCAATGGCAGGGCGAAGATCGCCACCAGGAAGGTCGAGACCGTTCCGGCGAAGAACGATCCGAGCGCTGCGATCGAGAGAGCGGCACCGGCCCGGCCTTTACGCGCCATCTGGTAGCCATCGATAGCGGTGACAGCGGATGAGGATTCGCCGGGCATGTTGATCAGGATGGCGGTGGTCGAGCCACCGTACTGCGCTCCGTAGTAGATGCCGGCGAGCATGATCAGCGAGGAGACAGGCTCCAGCTGGAAGGTGATCGGCAGAAGCATGGCGATGGTAGCAGTGGCGCCGATGCCGGGCAGAACGCCGATCAAAGTACCGAGCAGCACGCCGATCAGGCAGAAGAGGAGGTTTTCGGGTGAGCCGGCGGTGGTGAAGCCGAGGGCGAGATTGCTGAAAAGTTCCATCGTGATGTCCTACAATCTGACCCAGGGGCCGAAGCGCTGGAAGGGCAGGCCGAGCGCATAGCTGAACACAGCGACCGAAAAGAGCGTCAACGCTGCCGACAGCGCAAGCGCCGTCAGCGGTTTCATGCGCTGCGAAGCAAAGCAGGCGATCAGTGCGGTGAAGAACAGCGACGGCACGAAGCCGAGGCCGCGCACAGTCAATCCGAAAAAGATCGGCGCCGGCAGGATGAACAGCATGCCGCGCCAGGCAATCGGCCCGAGCGGCTCGCCCTCCACACGGGTTGATTGAACAATGATGACGATGCCGAGAAGCGTCAGGATGGCTGCAAGAAACAATGGGAAATAACCGGGGCCCATCTTGAACGCCGTACCGAGTTCAAGCCCGAGGCTTTGATAGATGAAAAAGCCGCCAAGTCCGATGAAGAGCGCACCGCAGAGCGCATTGGTGGTGTCGAAGGATAAGGATTTCATGATGCCTCCTGTGTTTCAGCCCGGCCTCCAGTCCCCACCAGCGTATCGCGTGGCCGTCAAAATGACATTGGGCGGATGCCTCCCCCTTTCAAGAAAGAGGGAGGCGGGAGGGCATAGGACTATCGTGGGCGTGATCAGTCGGCGTATTGGCCGGCGGCTTCGATCACCGGCTTCCAGCGGGCGATTTCGGTCTCGAGTTTGGTCTTCAGGGCGGCCGGTGTCGCTTCGGCTTCCGAAGATGGAACCGTGCCGAGTTCGGCGAAGCGTGCGACGACGTTCGGGTCCTTGAGGGCGACTTGAAGCGCCTTTGAAAGGCGTTCGGTGGCTTCTGCCGGTGTGCCCTTCGGCGCGTAGACGCCGTGCCAGATGCCGACCTGGAAGTCAGCAAGACCGCCTTCGACAGCTGTCGGGACGTCCGGCAGGACCGGCAGACGCGCAGGCGAGGTGACGGCATAGGCCTTGATGGTGCCGCCGACGATCTGCTTTGTGGTGTTGGTGGTTTGGTCGCACATGATATCGACCTGGCCGCCGAGCAAGTCGGTCATCGCCGGGCCGGTTCCCTTGTAGGGGACGGTGACGAGCGGCGTTTCGATGGCGCTCATGAACATCATGCCGCAGAGATGCGAGGCAGCGCCGATGCCGGCATTGGCAACGGTGACCGTGTCTTTGTTGGCTTTGACGTAGTCGATCAGGCCCTTGAGGTCCTTCGGCTCGAAATCCTTGCGGGCGACAATGGTCATCGGCACGTCGGTGACGAGACCAACATATTCGAAGGCGTTCAGCGTGTCATAAGCAAGCTTGCGGTAGAGCGTGGCGCTGGTGGCCATGCCGATATGGTGCAGCAGAACCGTGTAACCATCCGGATCGGCCTGTGCGACGCGGCCAGCACCCAGCGAACCGCCGGCGCCGCCGACGTTTTCAACGACGATCTGCTGGCCGAGATCCTTCGACATGGATTCGGCAACGAGGCGCGCAACCGTATCGGTTGGTCCACCGGCCGAGAAGGGAACGACCATGGTGATCGTGCGGTCCGGATAGGACTGTGCGTGTGCGGAGATGGAAATGAGGGAAACGGCAGCAAGGGCCGTCATGCCAAAGATGGCTGTCAGGGTTTTCATCGAAGTCCTCCCGGATGAAATATGTTGCCAGCCGGCGCAGCTCCTCCCGCGCCGATTCTGGATGCTTTATTTGTGAAGGTGAGCCCTCATGCGGCAACTGTTCCACGCCGGCTTCAGCCGGTTTTTGCAAACAGTGCGGCGCAGCATGGGTAAGTTTGGGGACATACGCCGGAAAGTATGGGTGGATTTCCACCCATTGCGCCGTCAAAGGGCGTAGTCGTCGTCCTCGATGGACAGCTTTTTATCCAAACCGTATTTCTGCATTTTCTCGTAAAGCGTCTTTCGCGATATGCCCAGAAGCTCATAAACGGGCCGCAACGCGCCGCCATGGGCGGCAAGCGCGCTGGCGATGATGCCGCGTTCATAATCGGCGACCTTGTCGGCGAGGCGTTGTTTTTCGGGCTGTACCTGTCCTTCATCCGGCCTCAGGTCGAGCCCGAGGACCAGCCGGTCGGCCGCGTTGCGCAGTTCGCGGACATTGCCCGGCCACGTGCGTTCGGCAATCTCGGTGATCAGGCTCGGCGGCACATCGATATCGCTGCGCACATAGCGGGCGGCGGCCTCTCTGACCAGCTGCAGGAACAGGAGCGGGATATCGGCCTTGCGCTGCGCCAGCGAGGGAACGTGCAGTGTCGCGACATTCAGCCGGTATAGGAGATCGGCGCGAAAACGCCCGGCTGCCACTTCCGCCTCGAGATTGACCTTGCTAGTGGCGACGAAGCGCACGTCGAGCGGTACGATCTCGTTGGAGCCGAGGCGGGTAATCACCCGTTCCTGCAGCACCCTGAGAAACTTGGCCTGCAGGTCGAAGGGCAGGGAGCCGATCTCGTCAAGCAGGATGGTGCCGCCGCGCGCATGTTCGAATTTGCCGTAGCGTGGCCTGATCGCCCCCGGAAAGGCCCCGGCTTCATGGCCGAACAACTCGCTTTCAATCAGGTTTTCCGGCAGGGCCGCGCAGTTGATGGCGATCAACGGGCGGTCGGCGCGGGCGCTGATATCGTGAAGCGCCCGGGCAACAACTTCCTTGCCGGCGCCGGTTTCGCCGATGATCAGCGTATCTGCGTCAGTAGCGCCGATGGCGCGCAGCCGGTAACGCAGGTCGACCATCGCCTGTGTGCGGCCGGGCAGCCGTGCCTCGATATCGTCCCTTTTGCCGGCGACGGCTCGAAGGCGGCGGTTTTCGAGGACGAGGCTGCGCCGGTCGAGCGCGCGGCGGGCAATTGCTGCCAGATGCTGGGCCGTAAATGGCTTTTCCAGGAAATCGTAGACACCTGCGCGCATCGCCTTGACGGCGAGCTGTACGTCGCCGTGGCCGGTCACCAGGATGACCGGGATTTCTGCGTCGACCTCGCGGATGCGCTGTAACAGCGTCATGCCGTCCATGCCGGGCATGCGGATATCGCTGATGACGACGCCGGAAAAGCTGTAGCCGATCAGTTCCAGCACATCCTCGGCGCTGGAAAGCGTATCGACCTCCAGTCCGAACAGGCCGAGCGCCTGCGCGGTGGAGCGGCGCATATCTTCTTCGTCGTCAACCAGCAGAACGCGTGCATCACTCACTCGGCGGCCTCCCGGGCGGCGGTTGCGGCCTCAAGCTCTATGCGAAACATGGCGCCTCCCTCCGGATGATTGGTGACGGAGAGACTGCCGCCGAAGTCCTTGACGATATTGTAGGAGATCGAGAGACCGAGACCCAGCCCCTTGCCGACGCCTTTGGTGGAATAAAACGGGTCGAAGATGCGCTCCACGATCGCACCCGGTACACCCGGTCCGTGATCCCTGATCGTCAGGATAATCTTCCCGTCCTGACGTTCCGCCAGGACATGGATGCGCCGGTCGTCTAGACCTTCGACCGCATCCGCTGCATTGGTGATGATGTTGACGAGGACCTGTTGCAGCCGGACGAAGCCGGCATGGACCATGACGGTGTCTTCGCCAAGTTCGACTTGCAGATCGGCATCGGCGGTCTTCAGGCGGGCGGAGACGATCTCCAGCGTATCGGCGATGACGGCACCGAGCGCCACGGATCCGAGCTTTTCGTTCGGTTTGCGGGCAAAGTTGCGCAGGTGGCGGCTGATCGAGGCCATGCGGTCGATCAGTCCGGAAATACGCCTGATATTGTCGCGGGCCTCGGGTACGCGTTCCAGATCAATCAGCATCGCCGCGCTATCGGCATAGGTCTTGGCAGCGGCCAGCGGCTGGTTGAGTTCATGGGAGAGGGCGGCCGACATCTGGCCGAGACCTGCGAGCTTACCTGCCTGGATCAGGTCCGCCTGCGTCTTTCGCAACTCCAGTTCGGTCAGCCGCCGCTCGGCGATTTCTTCCTCGATGCGCTGATTGACGAGGGCCAGATCGGCCGTGCGCTCCTCGACCCGGTGTTCCAATTCGTTGCGCGCCTCGGCCTGCATGCGCATGCGCTCGGCAAGGCGAGCACGGCGTTGCATGATGATGGCCAGCCCAAGTCCGGCGAGGCCAAGGAAGAGCACGACCGCAATGATGGTGGTTCGTGCCTGGGTGCGAACGGATGCGGTGTCCATCAGCACGTTCACGGTCCAGTCCGCCTCCGGCATATATTGCGACAGGACCAGATATTCCCGGTGTTGCGCGGTGGTCATGGTCATCAGTTCGTGGCCGTCGAGTGTCGAGCGGGTGATCGGTAATGGCGTGATGTCCGCCTCGGCGTAGCGCCGCGATGCCCCGGTCCGTTTCAGACGCTCGCTGTTCAGCGGCAAGGTGCTGGAATAGAGCCATTCCGGGCTGCCGGTCATGAAAACGATACCCTCGGGGTCGGAGACGAAAATCTTGTACTCGCCGCCGCGCCACGAAGCCTCGATGGAGCTGATATCGACCTTGAAGACGATCACGCCTCTAATGCTGCCGGTCACGAGGATTGGCGAGGCGAAAAAGTAGCCGCGCACAAACGAAGTGGTGCCCAGCGCGTAAAAGCGGGATTGTTTGCCCTTGGCAGCATCCTGGAAATAGGGGCGGTAGCTGAAGTTCTGGCCGACAAAGCTTGTTTTCAGATCGTAGTTGCTGGCCGCAATGGTGTCTCCGTCGAGGGTTATGACGTAGATATCGGAGGATTCCAGCAGGCCGTTGATCTCCTTGAGGTAGACATTCGCCGCATCGCGCAACGTCTTGTCATCCGGGTGTGTGATCAGTTCCTTGATATCGTCATGATCGGCGATCAGGGCCGGTAAGGGTTCATAGCGGCTGAGGTGGCCGCTCAGCGCCGAGACTGCAAGGCGCAGAGCTGAGCTTGCCTGCAGCGACGCCTCGTCCATATAGCTGCGCGTTGCCCATGCTCCGCCCTGAAAGATCACGGCAAACAGCACAAACGGCGCAAGGCATAAGGCAGCGAACAAGCGAACTTTCACGGAATAAAGGCTCCTCCCTCGTTTCCGGCCAGTGGCTATGCGCCACCGGCTACGAGTTTAGAGGCCCACGTCGGAGTTTCCAAGGCTTGTTATCGGACTGCCGGCGCTTAGCGCTGTTCCAACGCAATGACTGTACCATCGGAAAAAGCCAGATCCTGTTGTAGACTGGCGGGCAGATGGGCGATTTCGCGTCGCGTTGCCTTGCGCGTTTCCGCGATTTTGCGGGCTTGGTGGCCATGGCTCAACTGCTCCACCAGCGGCGCAAACATTTGGCGCATCGAGAATGTGAAGCCACCGGAGCAAAGCCGAACGGAGGTCGTGTCAACCGGTGTTGTGTCGTGATGCAGGGACATGGGAAGCTCCTTTCGTCGTGTCTTCGATGTTTGCAACTTGACTATCGGCCTCCTTTGAGGTTCAATCAAACGAAATGAAGTGATGTTCTTATTCAGAAAATCTGATCCGTGAGGCTCCCATGAATATGATGCTACGGCATGTCCTTCCGCTTCTCGAACTGGACATCCTGAAAACGTTCGTCGCCATCGCCGAGACCGGAAACTTTACGACGGCCGCCGAAACGGTCTACCGGACCCCATCGGCGGTCTCGATGCAGATTAAGAAACTTGAGGAAATGCTGGGCTGCGTTCTCTTCCTGCGGGATGCGCGTTCGGTATCGCTGACGCCGAAAGGCGAGGTGCTGCTCGGGTTTGCGCGGCGCATGCTGGCGCTCAACAACGAGGCGGTGTCGCGTTTCCTCTTGCCTGACATGAACGGCGTTGTCCGTGTCGGCGCACCGGAAGATATCGGCGAGCGCATCCTGCCTGAAGTGTTAAAGCGGTTTTCCGAATCCTATCCGAACGTCACGGTCGACGTCACCATCGGGACCAGCACCGTCATGCGCAAGCGTGTCGATGAACACCGGATGGACATCGCCATCTTCAACAGCATGGCCGGCGAGAACACCGGCGGCGGCGAAATCCTCGTTTCTGAAAGGCTTGTCTGGGCCGGGACGAAATGCGGAACGGCTCATGCACGCGACCCGCTGCCGATCTCGATGTGGGAAGATGGTTGCGTCTGGCGTGCCGACGCCGTGGAGAAGCTGACACAGTCCGGCCGCAAGTTTCGCGTGGCATTTTTAAGCGCCCATACGACTGGACAGCGCGCTGCCATCCAGGCGGATCTGGCGATTGCGCCACTGCCGCGCTACCTTGTCCAGGGTGATCTCGTGGCGCTTGGCGAAGCCGAAGGCCTGCCGGAGCTTGGTCACTACAATATCGGTCTGCAGGTGGTCGACAATGCTTCGCCACCGGTTCTGGCCGTCGCCGAGCATGTGCGCACCGCGTTCGTCGGATTGCAATAAACGATAGGCAAGGGCGGTGCCTATGCGCCGTCCTTCTTCAGCCAGCGCTGAACGCGGATTTCATCTTCATCCATCCATCGTGTCAACGTTTCGCTGCGGCTTGCGCGCATTTTTGCAAGTTCCGCCAGCGAGCCATTCTCAAAATCTTCGAAAACTTTCGGATGGATATAGGACGAGCGGCAGACCGCGCGGGTGTTGACGAGCCGGGTCGCGACCGTATCCACCACGTCATTGATCTGGCGCTTGATTTGCCTCTGGCTCGGGCCTGGTTCGATCATTGAGAGAGCAGTCGCTGCCATACGGGTAGCACCCCAGGTGCGGAATTGCCGTGAAGAAAAGTCGGCGCCGGAGGCGTCGCGGATATAGGCATTGACGTCCTGTGAGCGGATCGCATGCCGTTCGCCATCCTCATCAAGATACTGAAACAATTGCTGACCGGGCAGTTCCTGCAACATGCGGATCGATTTTGTGATGCGGCGATCGTTGTGGCTGAGCCGCCATTCCTTGCCGGATTTACCCTTGAAGTTGAAGTGGACGCTGGCCCCTTCAATCTTCACATGGCGATTGCGCAGCGTCGTCAGGCCATAGGAGCCGTTCTCCTCGGCATAGGTGGCATTGCCGACGCGGATATAGAGATTGTCGAGCAGCCAGACGATTGTCGCCAGCGCCTTGTCCATGCCCGGCTTGCGCAGACGTAGATCGTTATCGACCTTCTCGCGTATCTTTGGTAGCCGCGCGGCAAAATCCGGCAATTGGGCGAACTTGGTCTTGCCGCGTTCGGCCGACCATTCCGGATGATAGCGATATTGTTTTCGCCCGCGCGCATCCCGCCCGGTCGCCTGCAGATGCGAATGCGGATCGGTCGAGATCAGCACATCGGTATAGGCGGGCGGAATGGCAAGTGCTGCGATCCGATCCAGTTCACTCCGGTCGTCGATCCGCCTGCCGTGGGAATCATAATAGCGAAAGGCGCGTTTGCCCGGCTTGCGGGTAATGCCGCCATCCAGATTGGACAGGTAGACGAGCTCCGGCGGCATTGCCGCCTCCGCGTCATCGTTTTTTCGGGTGCGAGATTGTGTCTGATCCACAGTGACGCAAAAACGCCACCGTGGTCATTTGGTTCCAGCGGCGGTGAGCAGATTCGGGGTGGCTATTCGCGGCTGCGGCGCCTGCGCCGGCCGCCGCCATCTGCGCCATCGTCGGTCAGCACTTTCCGCTCGGGCAGTTTTACCACCGCCGAGAGTTTCGGGAAGGTGTCGACCTTGTTGGGAAGCGCCATCGCATAGACGAAGTGCTCCTGAAACTTTGATTCAAGTGCCGTCTCTATCTTCTCGATTTTGCTGATGGTTTTCTCAATTTCGCGACGGTGGTCGCGGTTGAGCAGCGCCATCAGCGCGCCGGTCCCGGCAGCGTTGCCTACGGCCTTGACCTCGGAGAGATCACAGTCAGGAATGAGGCCGAGAACCATGGCGTATTTCGGATCGATGAAGGAGCCGAACGCACCGGCAAAGCGGATCGTATCGACATGCTCGATCTCGAGCTTTTCCATCAGAAGCTTGATGCCGGCATAAAGGGCCGCCTTGGCAAGCTGGATGGCACGCACGTCATTTTGGGTTACCGTGATGCGCTGGTCGCCATCATGCAGCAGATACGAGAAGGTGCGGCCGTTCTGCAGGATGCGCGGGCTCTTTGCCGCCATGCCACCATCGACGACGCCGTCTTCGGAAATGATGCCGCTGAGATACATCTCCGCCACTACCTCGATGATTGCCGAGCCGCAAATGCCGGTGACGCCGACAGCAGTAGCCGCCTCCGCAAAGCCCTCTTCATCCGACCATTTATCAACGCCGATGACGCGGAATTTCGGCTCCAGCGTTTCCGGATCGATCCGCACCCGCTCGATGGCGCCGGGAGCGGCGCGTTGGCCTGAGGAAATTTCGGCACCTTCAAAGGCAGGGCCGGTCGGCGAGGAGGCGGCGACGACACGGTCCTTGTTGCCGAGCACGATTTCGGCGTTGGTGCCGACATCGACCAGAAGCATCATGCGGTCCTGACGGTAGGGGCCTTCCGCCAGTGTTGCGCCGGCAGCGTCGGCGCCGACATGGCCAGCGATACACGGCAGCATGTAGACACGGGCGCCACGGTTGACGTCAATGTCGATGTCATGCGCCCAGTATTGCAGCGCGCCGGAGACTGCCAGGGCGAATGGCGCCTGGCCCAGTTCGGTCGGGTCTATGCCAAGGAACAGGTGGTGCATGATCGGATTGGCGACAAAGACCATGTCGAGAATGTCGTGGCGATCAACCTCTCCCTCGGCACACACTTTGCCGATCAGGACATTGATGGCTTCGCGAACAGCCTTGGTCATGGCTTCCCGGCCGTCCGGGTTCATCATCACATAGGAGACGCGGCTCATCAGGTCTTCGCCAAAGCGGATCTGCGGGTTGGATGTGCCGGAAGAGGCGACGATGCGTCCAGACAGCAGTGAAACCAGATGCATGGCAATGGTCGTCGAGCCGATGTCGCAGGCGACACCATAAGCTTCGTTCTTGAGGCCCGGCCACAATCCGACGATGAACGGGCGGGAACTGTCCATGTCGCGGTGGATGGCGGCGGTGACACCCCAGTTGCCCTTGCGCAGGATGCCCTGGATTTGCGGGATCAGATGCGGCGCGATCAAAAGATCCTTCCAGCCCCAGTCCTTTTCCAGCATCACCTTCAGCCGGTCGAGGTCGCCGAGCGGCTTGTGCATGTCGGGCTCGTCGACCTCGACATAGCAGAGCTGGACAGCGGCATTGCGCTCGATCACGCGGTCGGTCGCGGCCTTGCGCACCACCTGCGCGTTGATGACGGTATCTTGCGGCACATCGACGACGAGGTCGCCGAGGATTTGCGACGAGCAGGACAGGCGGCGCCCCTCAGGCAGGCCGCGAATACTCTCGTAGCGCTCTTCCTTCGGTCCCTTGACCGAGATGTGGTCGAGCGAGGAGATGATCTTGTGCTTGGCAAAATTGCCTTCCTGCACCGAGACCTGACAGCGGCCGCAGGTTGCCCGGCCGCCGCAGACGCTCTCCACGTAGACACCGAGCGAGCGGGCCGCATCCAGTACCGGCGTGCCGACGGGGAAACGGCCACGCTTGCCGGATGGCATGAAGAGGACGAGGGGATCACTTTTGTTTTCCTGGGCGGACACGGTCAGTTTATTCCTATGCAGTTTGGGCTTTTCGCTTCGGCCTATTCATTGAGCCGCCGCGCATTGGCGCGGACACGGCTGCCATATGGTTTCAGTGCTGCGACTGCAACACGGTCGGAAGCGCCGGCAAGGCCAGCGCAGGTTCCGGTCGCGAGTGCAGCTGCAGCAATCATGCCTTCCTTCACCATCGCGACGTTGACGGCCACGATGCTTTCGGTGGCGGCCGAGAGTTTTTCCGTGATCATCCGGCTGACTTCCGCCGCGCCGCTGGGGGATCCGCTCGAGAGGGCAAAGTCCTGCAGGCGCGAGGATATGACCATCGGAGCCTGGAACCAGAGGCTGGCGAACTCGTCGAGCAGATCGGCACTGAAAAACATCACGTCTCTTTTCTGGCGGTTATTCCGCCTTTGCTTCGGCCGGTTCTTCTGTCCGGGGGCCAGCGCGTCCAGCACGGCCACCGCGGCGGCCACTGGAGGCGCCTGGAGCTGCTGCGGCGGGGGCCGCATGGCCGCCTGCCGGATTGTGATCGCGATAGGTCATGATCCAGGAGCCGCAATTCTGATCGGTCCCGTTCAAGACGTTTGCCGCGCGAACCGCTTCCATTTCCTGCGGACGGCAGGGGTTCATGATCGCCGACGTCATGCCCGCACCGATAACCATGGGGATGAAGCCGGCATTGATGCCGTGGCGATGCGGCAGGCCGAACGAGATGTTCGACAGACCGCAGGTGGTGTTGACTTTCAATTCG
Source organism: Rhizobium sp. Root1334 (assembly GCF_001426665.1). GTDB lineage: Bacteria > Pseudomonadota > Alphaproteobacteria > Rhizobiales > Rhizobiaceae > Pararhizobium. The sequence continues at coordinate 616,232 of NZ_LMEY01000023.1, forward strand.
TTGCGCAGACGGTGAAGGAGTGCGAAGACCTGACGGCCCGCGTCGCCGAGAGCGCCAATCGGCATGACCAGCGGATCGACCACGATGTCGTGCGGCTTGATACCATAATCCATGGCGCGTTCGACAATTTTCTTCGCAACTGCGAAACGAACGTCCGGGTCCATCGAAATCCCGGTCTCGTCGTTGGAAATGGCGACGACCGGAACGTCATACTTCTTGCAGAGCGGCAGGATCGCCTCGAGTTTCTCTTCCTCGCCGGTCACGGAGTTTACCAGCGGCCGGCCTTTGGCAACCTTCAATGCGGCTTCAATGGCTGCCGAGACCGAGCTGTCGATCGACAGCGGCACATCGACAAGGCCCTGGACGATTTCGAGCGTCTGGACGAGCAGGGCCGGCTCGGTTTCGTTCGGATTGACCGAGGTAACGCCGGCATTGACGTCGAGCATCGTGGCGCCTGCAGCCACCTGTTCCAGCGCGTCCTTTATCACGGTTTCGAAATTGCCGACAACCATCTCGGCGGCAAGCTTCTTGCGGCCGGTCGGATTGATGCGTTCACCGATGACACAGAAGGGCTGGTCGAAGCCGATGATGATTTCGCGGGTGGCGGAAGCAACGATGGTGCGGGTCATGTCTGATCCTTAAGGTCGGTGAGCGCTATCTGATCGGCGCCGGGATGTTTGTCAAAGGCATGGCCTGCCGGCTGGGCCACAATTGTCTGGTGTTCAATGCTGGCGGTGCGCTGCGACGTCGGCCATTTCCTGCTGATTTTCCTGCTTGCCGTCACGGATCGCATCAAGCCGTTCGGCAACGCGGCTGTCACCGGGATTGGCTTCGCGTGTCCACGGTGTGCGGCCCTTGAGGACGCCGGATTCGTGGACGATCTCGGCGACATATTCTTCCTGCCGATAGGCCATGACGTGAACGCCCGACACGCCCTTGATCTCTTTCACCTCGTTGATGATGTCGATGCAGAGCTGCTTGCCTTCCTTCTTCTGGTCCTGCGCGCCTTCCAGCCGCTTGATGATCGCATCAGGGATATGAATGCCCGGCACGTTGTTGCGGATCCAGTTGGCTGTTTTGGCCGAGGCGAGCGGTCCGACGCCGACGAGAATGAAGCATTTTTCGTCAAACCCGAGATCGCGGACCTTGCTCATGTAGTCGCGGAACATCGGCACGTCGAAACAGTACTGGCTCTGGACGAACTGAGCGCCGGCCTCAATCTTCTTGCCAAGCCGGTAAGGGCGGAAATCATAGGGCGGCGCGAACGGGTTGATTGCCGCGCCGAGGAAAACTTGCGGCGGCGTCGTCAGCTTGCGGCCGGAGAGGAATTTCGAATTGTCGCGCATGACGCGCACCGTTTCCAGCAGCGACATGCAGTCGAGGTCGAACACCGGCTTGGCGCCGGGTTGGTCGCCCGCCTGAACGCCGTCGCCGGTCAGGCACATGATGTTGGCAACGCCCATGGCGGCGGCACCAAGCACGTCGCCCTGAATGGCGATACGGTTCTTGTCGCGGCAGGCGATCTGCATGATCGGCGCGTAGCCCATGCGGGTCAGAAGCGCGCAGATGCCGACCGACGACATATGGCAATTGGCGCCGGACGCATCGACGGCGTTGATGCCATCGACCCAGCCTTCGAAGATCGCGGCGCGTTCGTAGACATCTTCCGGATTGGCGCTGTCGGGTGGGTTAAGTTCGGCGGTAACGGCAAATTCGCCGCGGCGCAGCACCCGTTCCAGGCGACCACGTGAGGAATGACCGGGCACGGGATCGAGCGGAAGGTGGCGGCCGAGCGGGTTTTCGTCGAAATGGGCCATGCTCAGGCGTCCTTTGCGGCGGCAGCGGCTTCGCGAGCTTCGGCGGCCTGCGCGGTGACGCGCAGCCAGGACGAGGTTTCGCGCAGGGATTGGTTGACGGGTTTCTGCACGTTCAGGATCGCATCGCCCTTCACCATGTTGCGGGAGCCTTCCCAGGCCTTGACCCAGACGCAAGGCATATCCGGCTCCACTTCACAATTGCCATTGGCGCGAACGCCGCCGCAAGGGCCGTTGCGCAGCTGCTTGGGGCAGTTCATCGGGCAGGACATGCCGGTCGATGACAGAGCGCACTGGCCGCACATGCGACAGTCAAACAGGAGACCCTTGACGTTGCGTTCGATGAACGTGATCGGTGCTTCGACGCGGCTATAACCGATTGCCTTCCACAACGGGTGAAGCAGCAGGAAGACGTCGGCGAACCGGTGGTAGAACCATTCGAAGAACCGCGAATGGCGAACGGCCCACAGGCGGATCGTGTAACTGCGGCGCGAACGGCGATTGGGCGAAACGCCTGACGGTGTATAGGCGCCGGTGGCGGCCTTCTTGGCTGGAGCGGCATTGCCGGGTTTTGCATCAGCCATTGTCTTTGCCGCCGGATTTGACGAGGGCGACCAGCCGCTCCTTGTCATAGGCTGCTTCCAGTTCGGCCGCTGCCTTGTCGGCCTCAAGTTCGAGATCGTCGGAGACCGGAACCGGATCGGCCTTGCGCCATTCCGCCAGATAGTCGCCGCTGTCGGCTGCACCGGTGCGCATGGCGCACATGTCTATCGCTTCGGTAAAGCGCAGGGTTAATTCCCGCTTGGCGGACTTGCGTCCCTGCTTGATGATGACCTGCGCTGGAATATCGCGCCAGTAAACGATAATGCGATCTGCCATATGCCCGAATTCTCCTCTTGCCTGACAATGCGCATCTTGTCTCGCCATGGCTCACCTTGGCACGACGCGCGTCATGCTCAAAAGCGACTTGCCCTCAATGTTGACGATATAACTACCAGATGCCGCGCGTCACGCCATTCCAGAGCCATGTCCAGATCGGCGGATGATACCATTGGCGCGAATTGCCATGTGTTGGCAGGGGCTCGAGATTGCCAGATAACGCATCTTCGACGGCGCGAATGGCAATGCCGGTGGACGCTGCGGTCTGCAGCAGCGGATAGGTGTGCATCGTGTCGTTTTTCGACGGTGTCATGCGCGATTGATATAGAACATCGCCGGTATCGACGCCTGCATCGACCAGATGCACGGTTGCACCGAAATTCGCCTCGTCGTTCTCCACACGCGCCCAGTATCCGCCCATCAGGCCGCGATATTGCGGGGTGATGCCGGCATGGAAATTGATGACCGGGCAGGGCATGGCTGCAAGCGTCGATGCGGACAGCATGCGGCAGCTGACGAGGAATACGACGGCCGGGTGCAGGGCGTTGATCTGTTCGATTGCCTTTGGTGTGTTGATGGAAGCAACGGCAATCACCGGGATGGCCCGTTTTTCGCGATCATCGGCCTCGTACTGTTGTAAAATTTCCGCCGTACGTTTTTCAGTAAAACGCTTGCCGAACTTCGAAGCCACCATCGTGGCAAACTGACCGGCTGCTGTGATCAGACCCAGCTTGCGGATGCGGCGTTTGAGAAAGAGTTTTTTCGATTCGGGCTGTTCCAGCAGAACCGTGACGTTGCCAAAGCGGCTCTCAAGCGCATTGATCAGGATCTGCGGATTGCGTCCGCCAGCAGTGACGATAACGATATGTTGGTTGGCTGCGGAGGACATGCCGGCGATCACTATCCGTCTCAGATGATGAAGGTCAGGATGGCACCGGCAGCAAGGATGACGCTGGCGGCGACGGCAAGGGAGACGATGCCGATCAGGGCGCCTGCGACAAGACCAAGGCCATCGCGCTCGGTATGGGCAAAGCCGATGACGGCAAGCGCGAAGGCTGGTAGCCAGTTGCCGAAGGGAATGGGCAGGAAGATCACCACCGCGAGAATGAGCGCCAAAAGGCCGATCAGCCGTTCGGCAAACCGGCTGCCGAGAAACCAGCCGCGTGGCTTGATTAGGGTCTCGGCGCGCTGCAGCCAGGGCGAGATGCGGTTGACGAAGACGAAGAAGGTGGCGTTGTCGAAGGCATAATCACCCATGCGCTTGGGGAGCCAGATGCGCGGGCCGCGTGAGGCAAACATCTGCCAGGCGATGAAGACCAGCGGCAGACCGAGAATAAAGGTGGCGCCCGGTGGCAGAGGAATGAGGTTGGGAAGGGCAAAGACGACGAGGAAAGCGCCGAAGGAGCGGTCTTCCATGGCACCGGCAAGCTCGCGCAGGGTGATTTTCGAACCGGCGTTGAGCGAAAGATTGCGCAGCAGTTGAGAAAGTTGCTGCGGGTGGTGGCTGTGGGCCGCCGTCCTTGCCGATAGGTTCGTTGCGAAAATGTCCGTCATCCCCGTCACCTTATTATTGTGTTTGTAGGGGGAGTTTGGCGGGCGGTCGTTACGATGCACTTAAATCAAATGCGGCGTTTCATGCAAAATTGAGCGCAAGGCTAACAGATGGTTGCTGGCGGTCAGGCCTGCAGAAGTGCCGGGGTGAGGTCGCCATAACCGGTGAAGCGGTATTCATAGGCCAGTCCCAGCGTCTCGGCGGCCTTGCGGGCCTTTTCCTGCAGTTTTTCGTCTTCGACCTGCGAGAGATAGACGAGTTTCTTGTAGTGGCCGAAATACATGTCGCGCAGTTCCGGATGGCGGTCGAGGCCGAGTGGCTCGATGACGAAGGCGTCGAACTGGCGAGCAAGGAAATCGGTCAGAAAAAAAGACGTGAAATCGTCGTCCCAACCAGCCTCGAAAGCCGCATTGCCGGCAAAGAAGGAAAAACAGTGCGGTCCCGCGATACGCTCGACCTGTTCTTCCTCGCAGAGCTTGTCGAGTAGACCGCCGGTGCCGCAATCGGCATAGGCGACGAAGATGCGACCAAAACCTTCGGCGCGGGCCTTGTCGATAGCGATCTTGATGCCGGGCGTGATCTTGTCCGGGGTGTTGTGCCAGATGGCGGGAAGGCAGGTGAGGTCGATATGTTGGAGCTTATTTGCCTCGCAGACAGCAAGGATTTCGCGGGCGATAGCACCGCAACCAATGACGTGAACTTTTTCCGATTTCGCGCGTTCCATAGCCGAAGATCTTTCTTCCACGTCAATTGAACCTGTCACCCAGCATAAGGAACCCGCGTCATGACAGCAAAGACAATCGCCACCATCGGTCTAGTCCTCTTTTCCATCACGACGCTGGCGTCGTGCGGCAACACCATCCGTGGCATGGGCCGGGATACCGCCAACGCGGTTGATGCGACCCAGGACGCTGGCCGTAGCGTAGAACGTGCTGCCAAATAAGGCTGGTTCCTAAAATAGGAAAACCGGCCGCGCTTTTCATGAGGTCGGCCGGTTTTGCATGGTCAAATCGGTGTTGATCAGGCGCCGGACAGCTGGTTGTGCTTGCGCTTCATGAAGTCCTTTGCGGTTTCGACCGCTACAGCGGCATCACGGCAATAGGCATCTGCACCGACAGCCTTGCCGAATTCCTCGTTGAGCGGTGCACCGCCGACGAGGACGACATAGTCGTCGCGCATGCCCTTTTCCTTCATCGTATCGATCACGACCTTCATGTAGGGCATCGTCGTGGTCAAAAGCGCCGACATGCCGAGAATATCCGGCTTTTCGCGCTCGATGGCGTCAAGATAGTTTTCGACCGGATTGTTTATGCCAAGGTCGACGACGTCGAAGCCCGCACCTTCCATCATCATGCCGACGAGGTTCTTGCCGATGTCGTGGATATCGCCCTTGACGGTGCCGATGACGACCTTGCCCTGCTTCGGTGCGCCGGTGGCGGCGAGCAGCGGGCGAAGGATGGCCATGCCGGCCTTCATCGCATTGGCGGACAACAATACTTCCGGCACGAACAGGATGCCGTCGCGGAAGTCGACGCCGACGATGCGCATGCCTTCGACCAGCGCTTGGGTGAGAACGTCATAGGGAGCCCAGCCGCGCTTCAGGAGGATGTTGGTTCCATCCTCGATCTCTTCCTTCATCCCGTCGTAGAGATCGTCATGCATCTGCTGCACGAGTTCGTCGTCGGAGAGATCCTCGAGAATGATTTCGTCGTCTGCCATGATGGTTTTCCTCGGTTCCTGGCGCTGTCAGGCTCAAACCTCCCCGACGCAGGCACTATACTTAGCTTTGTTGGTTCCAAAAGCTCTTTTCGAAAGCGACGTCGCGTACGATGAAAAACGACGGCAGCGCGATCGTTGACAGGCCATAACGGGCCGGGCTTAACAAAAACAGTGCATTGGCTGCTGTGATCGCCGGAAAATATGGTAACCGCAGTTCCGGCAGGCTAGGTGCCATGCCGAAATCCGGCGGTGTCCCTGGACCAGTCGTCGCGATCGTGTTCGAGTTGCGCCATGCGTTGGCGCATTGAGAACCGTTCGGATGCTGGGGCTTGGTAGCATAGGCTCGACAAGTGCGCAGACGAGGCGCGGGAGAGGATAAAGACATGGTAGATGTAACCGAGCAAACCGAAGAAACCGGCGGACGCCGCTCGCGCGGTGAGGGCCGGGGTGCTGCAGCCCGCCGTGCGTCGCGCACGGGCGGTGGTGCGCCGCCACCGCTTCCTTACATCACCCGAAAGATTCGCGAATACGAGGTGCTCGATGAGGAAGGCCTGGCACTGATCGAGGCCAATGCCGACCTGATCCTCGAAGAAATCGGTATCGAGTTCCGCGACGACGAAGAAGCGCTGGCACTTTGGAAGCAAGCTGGCGCCGAGGTGCGCGGCCAGCGGGTGCATTTCCCCAAAGGACTGTGCCGTCAGTTGCTGAAAACCGCACCGTCCAATTTCACCTGGCATGCACGCAATCCTGAGCGCAACGTTCACATCGGCGGCAAGGCGACTGTGTTTGCGCCGGTTTACGGACCTCCCTTCGTGCGCGATCTCGACGGCCAGCGCCGCTATGCGACGATTGAGGATTTCCATAATTTCGTGAAGCTAGCCTACATGGCGCCGTCGATGCACTCCTCGGGTGGGACCGTCTGTGAACCGGTCGATATCCCGGTCAACAAGCGCCATCTCGACATGGTCTACAGCCATATCAAATATTCCGACAAGCCGTTCATGGGATCGGTGACCGCGCCGGAACGGGCCGAAGACACGATCGCCATGGCGAAGCTGGTGTTCGGTGACGATTTCGTCGAAAACAACTGCGTGACGCTGAATCTCATCAATGCCAACTCGCCCATGGTGTTCGACGAGACCATGGTCGGTGCATTGAAGGTCTATGCACGACACAACCAGGCCTGTGTCATCTCGCCGTTCATTCTTTCCGGAGCGATGAGCCCGGTGACGGTGGCGGGAACTTTGACACAGATTCTCGCCGAAGTGCTGGCCGGTGCCGCATTCACCCAGCTGATCCGGCCGGGCGCACCAGTGCTGTTCGGCACGTTCGCGGCCTCGATCTCGATGCAATCGGGGGCGCCGACCTTCGGCACGCCGGAGCCGTCGCTGGTGTCCTATGGTGCTGCACAGCTTGCGCGCCGTCTCGGCCTGCCGTTCCGCACAGGCGGATCGCTCTGTGGATCGAAGGTTCCCGATGCCCAGGCAGCTCACGAATCGGCCAACACGCTGAACATGACGCTGCTTGCCGGCACCAACTTCGTGCTCCATGCCGCGGGCTGGCTCGAAGGTGGTCTCGTGTCGTCCTACGAAAAGTTCATGATCGACCAGGACCAGCTCGGCATGATGCAGAAAATGGCCGAGGGTGTGGATCTTTCGGAAAACGCGCAGGCGCTCGATGCTATCCGCGAAGTCGGTCCGGGCAGCCACTACCTCGGTTGCGCCCATACCCAGGCCAATTTCCAGACGGCGTTCTACCGCTCGGCGCTGGCTGACAACAACTCGTTCGAACAATGGGAAATCGAGGGCGAAAAGCGTGTCGAGCAGCGTGCTAATGCGCTCGCCCGCAGCTGGCTGGAACATTACGAACGGCCGCCGCTTGATGCCGCGATTGACGCGGCGCTTCTCGACTTCATCGCCAAGAAGAAGGATTCGATGCCTGACGCCTTCACTTGAAGAGAGCCCGAACAAGCCAGGGAGAGAGGCGGAGCGGCGCAAGTAGCAGACTTCATCCAGAATGAGGTCTGGCGCCCACATTACGACAGGCAGGGGCCGAAACCGAAATGACCGGTCCCGTGACATCAAGCGATGTTTTGAGTGAACTCCGTGCAGCGCTTGCGCCGCACGGAGTTTTTTTACGCGGTGTCGTCAACTTTGCCGACGGCGAAACGGTGCCCGTCTTGAAGGACGGGAATGCGGCCGGCAGCGTGGTTTTACTGGGAAATGCCGGCGGATCGATCTGGCCTGCGTTTGAGCACTGGCGTAATTCCTCGCCCGATCGCGGCGGCAAAAACCCGCTCGATGCATGGTCGAAAGCTGTGATCGAGCCGGTGGCCGACGCTTTTGGCGCAACCGCCTATTTCCCCTCGGATGCGCCTTGGCAGCCGTTCCAGCAATGGGCGATGCGGGCGGAAGGCTTGAAATCGTCACCACTCGGCATCCTCATTCATCCACGATACGGACTTTGGCACGGATATCGCGGAGCACTTGCCTTTGCGCAGGCTCTGCCGCCAACCGCGAGCCCCATTTATCCGCATCCTTGCGATCATTGTCCCGATCGGCCCTGTCTCTCCAGCTGTCCGGCACACGCTGTCTTGCCATCGGGGTTTCAGCTGGGGCCGTGCCGGGCGCATCTGGAAACAAGAGCGGGGCAGGCTGGCTGCATGATGGCAGGATGTTTTGCCCGCAATGTCTGTCCAGTCGGTGCTGCCTATCGTTATCCGGCGAAACAGCTGCATTTTCATATGGCTGCCCTCAGTTTATAAAATTCCGGCCTCTATTTTGCTGTTCTCGGACGACAGCGTCGGGCGCGTGTGAAATGAGGTGGGTATGTTTCGTTCCTTGAGTATCGGGTTGGTCATGACCGCATCCATTCTGTCCGCTGGCGAGGAGGAGGCCGCCTGCCGTATGGTGACGCACTTGACGCAAAGTTATGCTGTTTGCAGCTTCGACCCCACCGCCAGTGACATCGGAATCTTTCACCGCGGCCGCGATGGCCAGCCCTATGGCGGCTTTGCGCCTCTTATGCACGATCTGCGGCAGGAGGGTGAATATCTCGAATTCGCCATGAATGGCGGCATGTACGAGCGCGACCTGACATCCGTTGGCCTGCTGGTGACCGACGGTGTCGAGCGCAAGGCAATCGACCAGGGCTATAGCTGGGGTAATTTCTACCTGAAGCCCAATGGGGTTTTCTTCCTTCAGGGTGGCCGGGCAGGTGTCCTGGAAACCGAAGCCTATGTCGATGCGGCGGTCAAGCCGGATTTCGCCACGCAATCCGGGCCGATGCTGGTGATCGACGGGCAGTTGCATCCGGCCTTCCTGCCGAAAAGCGATAGCCTGCAGATTCGCAACGGTGTTGGCGTCGATCAGAAGGGCATGGCTATCTTCGCGATCTCGCTGGAGCCTGTACGTTTCCATGATTTCGCGACCCTGTTTCGCGATCAACTCGGTTGCGCCAACGCGCTGTTTCTGGATGGTTCGATCTCCAGCCTGTTTGCTCCCTCTCTCCAGCGTTACGACAATACCCATCCGATGGGGCCGATCATCGCCGTGACCCGGAAAATCCCGGGATCGTGAAAATATTTTGGTCCGCACCCAAGGATCGGCCAGGACAGAACGTCTCAGTATCAGTTGCAACAAATCCGGGCGGGTGATTTGGACGAGGATCTTATCGAGCGGGCGCAGAAGGGCGATCGGAATGCCTTCGGCTTGCTGGTGGAACGGCACTATGATTTCGTCCATGCGGTTGCCTGGCGCTGGTCCGGCAATGTGGGCGATGCCGAGGATATTGCCCAGACGGTATGCCTGAAGCTGGCGCAGGCGATCCGGGCTTTTCGGGGAGCCAGCCGTTTCCGTACCTGGCTCTATACACTGACCTTGAATGCTGCACGCGACCATCAACGAAGCCAGTTACGCGAAAGGCGCAATGCCGCGAATTTCCTGGCAGACCCGACAAGTGCTGCGGCAAACGATAATCACGACCAGACCGAAGCACTCTGGGAAGCCGTGCGGCAGCTGCCGGATAAACAGGGTGATGCCGTTCTGCTCGTTTATGGCGAGGGCCTGTCCCACGCCGCCGCCGCTGACGTCATGGGCTGCTCGGAGGTAACGATATCGTGGCATGTGCATGAAGCCCGCAAACGGTTGAAAATCCTGCTCGGCAGGGAGACGATGTGATGAACGACGATCTGAAAAATCTCGGCCAGATGACCCCGCCATCGCCTTCACCGGCTGCGCGCGCCCGTGCACTGTCTCTGGCAATGCAGGCGTTCGACGAAAGCGAAAATAATTCGAAAGCCCCCCAAGGAACTACCGATGCCCGGCGTCAAAGCTCCATATTCAACAGGCTATGGAGCCCCATCATGAACAGGAAATTTCTCGCAGGTTCGGCGCTCGCCACGCTCCTGGTGGTGCCCGCTGCCGCTTTTCTCACGCTGGAATTGACGCGGGGCGGTTTGCCGGCAAGTCCGGATGGCCAACAGGTCGAGGTGGCGACTGGTGTCGCATCAAAGGATGCAGAAGCCAAAAAGGCGACGCCGTCAAAACCCAAGAACGATTCGGCTGCAGAGATGCCCGTGGATAGCCTGACGCAGCGGCCTGACGTTGTTACCGGCCAGGCCATTAACGGGGTGACCGCGGAACCGGCGGCACGCGCAACAGCTGATGACGAGGCGGCGGCCTATGCGACACCTCGGCCGGTGGATCAGAAATCGGTGAGTGCCGCCTCGAACCTTGAGCGGCGGACACAGTTTGCAGCCCCATCGCTGACGGTTGCCAACGAATCGATGGCTGCCGGCTCCATGGCGGAGATCATGCCATCCCCCATGACTGCGCCGACGGACACTCTTTCACAACCAGAAGAAAACCGCGACCGTTTCACCGCGGCTGACACCAATCCGGTCAAATCAACGGCCACGGACCCGGTCTCCACTTTCTCGGCGGATGTCGACACGGCGTCCTATTCCTTCGTGCGCAAGTCGCTGATGGCTGGACAGATGCCGGACCGAGACAGTGTGCGCGTCGAGGAGATGATCAATTATTTCCCCTATGACTGGCCAGGTCCGGATAGCAAGGACGCGCCGTTCAAGGCAACGGTCACCGTGCTGCCAACGCCGTGGAATGCCAATACGCGACTGATGCATGTGGGCATCAAGGGCTATGATATTGCGCCGGACGTTGCACCGCGCGCCAATCTGGTTTTCCTGATCGACGTCTCCGGTTCAATGGACGAGCCGGACAAGCTGCCGCTTTTAAAAACCGCATTCCGTCTTCTGGTCGAGAAATTGAAGCCCGACGATACCGTCTCGATCGTCACCTATGCCGGCAATGCCGGTACGGTGCTGGAGCCGACGGCCATCAAGGACAAGGCAAAAATCCTGTCGGCGATCGATACCTTGCAGCCGGGTGGCTCCACGGCGGGTGCGCAAGGGCTGGAGGCGGCTTATGACCTGGCGGAGCGGGCCTTCGTCAAAGGCGGCGTCAACCGGATCATGCTGGCGACGGATGGCGATTTCAATGTCGGGCCATCCAGTGACGAGGAGTTGAAAAAGACGATTGAAGCCAAGCGCAAGAGTGGGATCTTCTTGTCGGTGCTAGGATTTGGCCGCGGCAACTACAATGATGCGCTGATGCAGACACTGGCGCAGAATGGCAACGGCACGGCCGCCTATATCGATACGCTGGCCGAAGCACAGAAATCGCTGGTCGAGGAGGCCGGATCGTCGCTCTTCCCGATTGCCAAGGACGTGAAGTTTCAGGTGGAGTTCAATCCGCAGCAAATCGCCGAATACCGCCTGATCGGCTATGAGACCCGTGCGTTGAAGCGTGAGGATTTCAACAATGACAAGGTCGATGCCGGCGATATCGGTTCCGGCCACCGCGTCACGGCGATCTATGAGATCACTCCCAGGGGAAGCTCGGCAGTTCTCAACGATGACCTCCGCTATGGTTCAAGCCCCAAGGTAGAGGCTGCTGCCAAGCCGTCAGACGAGCTGGCCTTCCTGAAAATCCGCTACAAGCAGCCGGATAGCGACACGAGCAAGCTCATCACGACGCCGGTGACCGAGGGCAATGCGGTGGCGGCGCTCGATCAGGCGGGGCAGGACGTCCGCTTCTCCGTCGCGGTCGCGGCGTTTGGTCAGAAACTGCGGGGAACCGATGCCGTGTCCACCTACAAATACGGATCGATCCTCGACCTGGCATCGGCTGCCAAGGGTGAGGATGCCTACGGCTACCGGGCGGAGTTCCTCAATCTGGTCCGGCTCGCCAGAAGTCTTGGCGGAGAATAGCGCTCGCGAACACCGGAAAGAGCGCCTTCCAGCTAACCGGAGGGCGTTCGCCGGTGAGCCAAGTCGATACACGGCGTATCACTGCAAATTCAGGCTTTTGGATAAGCCTTTTCCAGCCCACCTGAACGGACAAGCCCGATGCGGAACGCCTGATAGGCGGCGTGCTGGCTGGATTTGGCCGCTTCCATCAGACGGATCTGTAGCCGGGCAGGGGCGCTTGAGCCCAGCCATTCGCCAAGCTTTTCGAGTTTGAGGGAATTCAACAGTTTTGCTGCGGACGCAAGGTCGAGCTGGCGGTACAGGCCTTCAATCAGATTTTCATCCTGCGTAGCATTTTCCATCAGCAGCAACAGATAGGCTTTCTCGCCTTCGCCGAGGGCCGCCAGCTTTTCGGCAACGGAATCACGGGCGGGAAACGGGGCGGGTGTACCGTTCATCTCTAGGCTTTCTTCAATTCACAACGGGTCAATCTGGAAAATGATTACCGGCCGAGGCTGGGGCAAAACTGGATTCAGCCGCAAGGTTGGCACAGTCTTGCTGATGCTAATGGAGAATATTCGAATGTGATGGCGGACTGATATTGCCGAATAGGCGTTCGAGTGTTTTTGGAGTGGAGATACCGATGGCCCAGCTTTCGATCTGCATGCCGAGCAACCGGCCGTGGGCAACCTCGCGCAGCGCGATCGAGAGTGCGCTCGCCTATGCTGAGAAAACCGGCGCGCTGCTGATTGTGTCCGACAATTCCCGAGACCCGGAAAAACGCGCGTTTCTTCAAAACCGTTCGCCCAATCTGCTTTACCATTATTCGTCAAGCGAGGATGCGTCAGGTAACGGTCTGGAAGCCCTGTCTTTGGCTGATACGCCGTTCGTGATGCCGATGGGCGACGATGATCACATCCAATTCAGCGCCGATGAAACACCGGTCGATCTTTCATTGCTGCCGGATGATGTTGTCGGCGTCCGGCCGCAAACGCAGATCTGGACGGCAGAGAACGGGGTTTGCCAGACGGAGTGCTATACGGTCGACGCCGCGTCACCAGCGGAACGGTTGCACGAATTCACCCGCAAGGTAATGGGCAATAACAGCATTTATTACAGCATATACCGGACCGGTGCTTTCGTGCCGTTGCTGCGGCTTTTCACGCAGGCACATCCAACCAATGGCGGCTATTGTGACTGGAGCCTGACGTTTGCATTGATCACTGCCGGCAGAGTGGTTCATGATCCATCTCTGATCTACCGGTACGACCTCGGCATATGGGCGACGGAGAACGGGATTGCTGAGGCCACCAGCAATCTTTACGTCAAGGCTGGGCTTCCGGCGGATAGTGAAAAATATGCCGCCCTTTTGCGATTTCTAGACGTGCATGTTTTCGCGATTCGTCCCTCGCTGCGGCTGGCTCCGGCGGAACGTGACGAGGTGCTCCTGATGAACGGCCGTCTTGCCTTGGCGGCATTTCTGCAGAGCGTCCGGACCAATGGCGCAGATTATGACGAGGTGGTGGTCTATCTCGCGGAGCTGATCGAACAGGAGCGGAACATCGAATCGATTTTCCATCTCGCGCTTTTGATGGCCGATTGTATCAAGCCCGGTTTGAAGGATGGCTACATCCGCTTCTTCAAGGCCGCGGCCGCGGCCTGAAAGGTACGCGCCTGAAAAAATCAGGTTGAAACACGAAGGGCCTGAAAATCAGCTGATTTTTCAGGCCCTTCGTGTTGATGACGATGTTCTTCTCAGCCGCGGCGGCGGCCGCGCTCGCGGGCGGGTGCGGATGGACCTTCATTGGCTGTTTTGTTGCGCATCGGGCCGATGCGCTCGACGATGGCTTCGACGGTCGGCCGATCCCCCGGTATATAGGTGTCAAGCGCGACGCGCATGGCTGCCAGATGTTCGCAGGACGTCCCACAGCAGCCGCCGATGATCTTGGCGCCGGCATCGCGGGCAAGGCGGGCATAATCGGCCATCAGCGGTGGTGTGCCGGAATAATAGATTTCCGAACCACGGAATTCCGGAATGCCGCAATTGCCCTTGATGATGATGCTTGCCTCTGGATTGGCGTCCGTCATGTCGAGCAGCGAGGAGAGGATGTCGGAAGCGCCGACGCCGCAATTGGCGCCGGTTGCGACCGGACCACCGCCGATATCCTGGGCAACGGCGAACATGTCCTTCGGGTGCAGACCCATCATCGTCTTGCCGGCCGTGTCGAACGATCCTGTGTAGACGTAGGGAAGCCCGACCTTGACGGCGGCTTCGGCTGCTGCCCTGATTTCATCAGGAGCCGACATTGTCTCGATCCAGGCAACTTCCGCACCACCAGCCTTCAAGCCTTCGATCTGTTCGACGAATGCCTCGACAGCATCTTCGTAGCTCATGGCGCCAAGCGGGATCAGCAGTTCGCCGGTCGGGCCGACGGAGCCGGCGGTGATCACCTTGCGCGGTGCCTTGTCGGCAACGGCACGGGCGATCTCGGCGGCGCGCTTGTTGAGATCGTGAACGCGATCCTGCGCCTGATGCAGTTTCAGGCGATGGCGCGTGCCGCCGAACGAATTGGTCAAAATGATATCGGCGCCGGCATCGACGAAATCCTGATGCAGCTTGGTAATGTTCTCGGGCTTGGATTCGTTCCAGAGTTCCGGTGCTTCGCCCGCTTCCAGTCCCATCGCAAACAACGAGGTGCCTGTCGCACCATCGGCGAGGAGCACGCCCTTTTCGGCGAGCAGGTCGGAAAGCGGATTGGCGTGCACGGTCATGGGGGATCCTGATCTCATCGGGTTTTGCAACCATATAAAGATATCCTTATATGATTGCAAGAGTGTCGCCGTACGATGATCTCAGTCGGCATTGTGCCGCAGGTTGCAGCGTGCTGCCATGTTCAGCCCGAAAACGGCGAGGGCAAGGAGCATCCACATAGGATCGGCGCGGTTGAGGATGAAGGATTCAAGCATGCCGTTGTAGGTCATGAAGATGACGACCATCACGCAGAATTCCGAGAAATTGCGGCTACCTCTGCGGCGGGCGGCGCGGAGGTAGTCGACGAGCGGTTTTACGAAGAGAAGCAGGATCATCACAGCGCCGCCCGGAATGCCGAACGTCAGCAACGCGTCGAGATAGGCGTTGTGGGCCGATACGATGCCACGCACGTCCCAGTCCGCTTCGAAATTGGCCTCCATGCCCCGAATGACCGGCGATTGCCAGAAGCTGGCATAGCCATGGCCAAACCAGGGATGTGCGGCGATGCTCTCGGATGCAAACTGCCAGATCGCATCGCGGCCCGTGAATGTCGGATCGTCCAGCACGGCTGCGGTCATCGCAAGAAAGCCGGGGGAGTAGATTGTCCCGACGGTTAGGCAGGTGACAAGCACTGCGAGACACAGGTGTGAGATGACGATTGCGGCTGGGCTGCGGATGGCGCTGCCGCACAGCACGATACCGATCGCCAATGGCAGGAAGCCGATCGTTGTCTTCGAGCCGGTATGAAGAACGAAGATGACGGCCAGCAGTGTGATGGCCCATCCGCGCAGGCGCGCGCCTGACCGGATGCAGTAGATACCGAACATTGCGAGCACCGAAAAAACCGGGGCCGATACGTTCTTGTGCGAGAGATGGCCGCGCCAGTAGCCGGCGTGCCATGACTCCAACGCGGACGCCTGATGGATCGCTCTTTCGGGCAAGAGCACGAGCGCTGCGTAGTTGATGATGAGCAGCAGCAGCACCGCATTCGCGCAAGCCTCGACAAAGTCTTTCTCGCTGCGCGGTAGGACCAGCACGCCGGCGACCATGAGCATGGCGACGAGGCTGAGGGTGACGCCGCGTGCCGAAGCATTCGGGTCGTAGGACTGCATGCACGAGAAATAGGCGATGGCAAAAACGATCAGCCAACTTGGTGAGATCAGTTGCAGCAGTGTTCGGGGGGGAACGGAGCCCAGCATGAAAAAGACGAACAGCCCGCCCAATCCGAGATAGCCGATCTGGTTGACGACATTGGCCGTGCCCCCACCATCGGCCTCGGAAACAACATCTCCCATGAAGGGATTAAGGGTCAAGATCATGATGAACAGGCCGAAACCCGCAAGAAAGGTCGTTACGACCCGCATTACCACGGCGGCCCCTTCGGGCACCTCTTGCGGTATGGCTATTCTGGCGTCTGCGTTGCGCAAGGCGTAGTGTCCGTGACGGTAAAGATTGCCGTGACCGTCGCCACCCGTCCATTCCCGGAGTGGCCAGCGTCCAGCCACATAACATCAGCCTGTAAACGGGTTTGGCGGCTTGACCGCACAGTGCATTCACATGGTTAAATCGGCGTAAAGATACTTTCGCCGGCAGGTTCATCCTGACGTTGGTGCAGGTATCGCCTGTCAAATTTATTTACCTATCTGGCGGATTTCTGGCGCCGCCGTAGTCCGGTTAACGCAAAATTTCGGGGCGTCGTAGGACGCTTTCTCCATCATTGATGCGCGTTGTGCGTGCATGTTGTACGTAGTGGGTGGAGCCAGCAGGGTCATGATCAGTATCAAAATCCGCAATGAACCTGCGTCCGCAGCAAGCGGCGGTGCAGGCCCGTCTAGAGTTCGGTTTGCTGTTCTTGATTCCTGGCGAGGTATCTGCGCGCTGCTGGTCGCGATGATGCATTTTCCTGCGTCCGGACCACTGTCGGAAAGCCTTATTGTTCGCAATGCCTATCTGTTTGTGGATTACTTTTTCGTGCTGTCCGGCTTCGTCATCGCGCACCGCTATCGTTCCAGTCTTTCCACCCGCGCCGCCTATCTCCGGTTTGCAATCGTGCGGTTTGGCCGCGTGTACCCGCTGCATCTGGCTGTGCTTGCGATTTTCGTCATATTCGAATTGCTGAGGCTGACGGTGCCGGCGTTGCGGGGAGACGGTGCGGCGCCTTTCTCCGACGGCAACAGTCTCAGCGAACTGATCAACAGCCTCCTGCTTCTCAACGGGATCGGAATGGACGTGCGCCTGACCTGGAATAGTCCCAGCTGGAGCATTTCGGCCGAGGTCTGGACCTATCTCCTGTTTGGTCTTGCTGTCCTGTCGTTCGGCCGCCGCCACTGGATTGTCTTCATTCCGGTGATCATCGCCGGGATGGCGGCCATCTATGCCTGGTCACCGAACCATATGGACACGACATGGCATCTCGGCTTTGTCCGCTGCCTCTACGGTTTTTCACTGGGCGCACTGCTCTATCATGTCTTCGGGCCGGTGCTGGTCGCCCGCCATCTGGGTGCGGCCACGCCGCACGTCACATCATTTATTGCAACATGCGTCGAACTTCTGGCGCTGGGCGCCATTCTCGGGTTTGTCGCTCTGGCCGGCAAGGGGCCGGTGAACATTCTGGCGCCCTGGGTATTCGCGCTTGCCATCTGCGTGTTCAGTTATGAGGGCGGTGCGCTCAGCCGCATTCTCAACCGGCCAGTTTTCCTGTGGCTGGGCACGTTTTCCTACGGGATCTACATGGTCCACATTTTCGTTCAGGCCCGCATGATTAATGCCGGCAGCGTCCTCGAGAAAATAACGGGACAGTCATTCGTCGGCGCATTTTCGATCGGGCGGGAAGAATTCTTCGGGTTCGGTATTCGGGGAGCCGCTTTCGGCACGGTCATGACGCTGGCGATGGTCATTCTCGTCGTCGTCACTGCGCTTGTCGCACATTTCGCCATCGAGAAGCCGGGTATTCGTCTGTCGAAAGCGCTGGCGGACAGGATGGGTGGAGCACCGCGCCAGAAAGGGACGGGACAGGCCGGATTGTCCGCCCTGTCCTCCTGATAAGAGTTTTCTTCAAGCTGCTTGCAGCTGATGGCCGATTGGCGTCACCATTGCGGAAATGATCGTGCCAAGATCCAGCGAGCCGACCGGCTTGCCATTGGTATCGACGACATGTGCAACATTCAGGTTGGCGAGGGTCATCATCCGCGCGGCACTTTCGAGCACGGTTCCGATCGCGATGGGCATCCCTTCGGCATTGCCCGAGAGCGGTTTCATGATCGTTTCGACATTGATGACGCGGCCTCGGTTCACTTCCTTGACGAAGGCGGTGATATATTCATCGGCCGGCTTCAGGACGATCTCCTGGCCGGTGCCTTGCTGGATCACCTTGCCGTCGCGCAGGATGGCGATCTTGTCACCCAGCCGAAGGGCTTCGTCGAGATCGTGGGTGATGAACACCACGGTCTTTTTCAGCTCCTTCTGGAGGTCGAGCAGAACAGTCTGCATGTCGACACGGATCAGCGGATCGAGCGCAGAATAGGCTTCGTCCATCAACAGGATGTCGGCGTCGTTCGTCAGCGCCCGGGCAAGACCGACACGCTGCTGCATGCCGCCCGAGAGTTGGTTGGGATAGTGGTTCTCGAAGCCCTTGAGGCCAACGCGCTCGATCCAGCCCTGCGCCCGCTTGCGGCTCTCCGCATCCGGAACTCCCTGGATTTCCAGGCCATAGATTGTGTTCTCGATGATCGTGCGATGCGGTAGCAGCGCGAATTTCTGAAACACCATCGCAGTCTTATGGCGGCGGAATTCGCGAAGGTCGTTTTCATTCATCTTGCAGACGTCGACGCCATCATAGAGCACTTCACCCGCCGTTGGATCGATCAGGCGATTGATGTGGCGGATAAGGGTCGATTTTCCTGAACCTGACAAGCCCATGACAACCATGATGCCGCCGGCGGGCATGGAGATGTTGATGTTCTGCAAGCCCAACACATGGCCATGTTTTTCATTCAGTTCGGTCTTGCCTAGTCCGGCCTTGACCTGGTCGATGAATTCGCGGCCGCGGGGTCCGAAGATCTTGTAGAGGTTCTTCACCTCGATCGCGTGACTAGCCATGGATGACCTCCGAGTGCTTTTGCAGCCGCTTGCCGTAGGCTTGGCTGGTACGATCAAAAATGATGGCGATCGCAACGAGGGCGAAGCCATTGAAGAAACCGACGGTGAAGAACTGGTTGTTGATCGCCTGCAGCACGTTGCGGCCAAGACCGCCGACGCCGACCATCGAGGCAACCACGACCATCGCGAGGGACATCATGATTGTCTGGTTGATACCAGCCATGATGGTTGGAAGCGCTAGCGGCATCTGCACGTTTTTCAGCCGTTGCCACGGCGAAGAACCAAATGCATCAGCTGCTTCCAGCACTTCCTTGTCGACCAGGCGGATGCCAAGGTTGGTGAGGCGGATCATCGGTGGCACGGCATAGATGACGACAGCGATCAACCCGGGAACCTTGCCGATACCGAAGATCATGACGACTGGGATCAGATAGACGAAGCTCGGCATCGTCTGCATGACGTCGAGGATCGGATTGATGATCGACTGGGCGCGCTCGGAGCGAGCCATCAGGATGCCGATCGGGATGCCGACGATGATGGCGATGAACGTACAGACCGTAACCATGGCCAGCGTCACCATCGTGTCGTTCCACAGACCGACAAGGCCGATCAGCAGCATGGAGACGATGGTGCCAATAGTGATCCTGATATCGCGGCTACCATAATAGACAATCGCGACCATGACGGCCAAAATAACGATCCAGGGTGAGCTGACGAACAATTTTTCGAGGTAGTTCAAAAACCATTGAAGCGGCTGGACGAGCGCATCGATGACATTGACATATTCGCGGACGAGGGCCTTGAAGCCGTCATCGACGCTTTTTCGAGCCATTCGGATTGTCGTATCATTGATCGCCGGAAATTTACAAAGCAGATCTGGCAAGTAACTGCATATTGCCATGTCGTTCCCCTTTTTGCCGGAAGTTTTATAGTGCCGGCTGCGTCGACGATGCCTGTTTGAGGCCGCGCGCAGACTTGGGTGGTTTCTTTCCGAACCCCGGCATATCGAGAATGTGACAGCTTTTCGCCCCTGGCGACTATACCGTTTGCGACGATTTTCGTTTTCACATCCGTATCTGATGGAAATACCGGCGGCATTTCATGTCGCCGGTATCGGGATTTGCTGTTTGCCGCGGCGATTTGGCGTGCCGGGTTGGTAGCCGAAAGCCGACAGCGAAATCTGCTCCGCTGCCGCAGGGCAAGCCGTTAGAGGGCTGCCTTAACCTTTTCGGCGACGTCCGGAGCGACCCACTTGGTCCACATGTCCGGATAGGTTTCCAGGAAGTGCTTGGCAGCATCTTCGTTGGTACCCTGGTTATCGGTCATCCAGGCGAGAACCTGGTTGACAGTGCCGTTATCCCATTTGCGGGTCTTGACGTAGTCCATGGCGACGCCAGCCTTTTCGGAAAACGCCTTGGTGACGACGGTGTAGACGTCTGAGGTCGGATAGGAGTTGACCTTCGGATCCGGGCAATCCGGAACCGCTGTGCAGGCGTCCCAGTCAGCCTTGTTGTGCTCGACGCCGAAGCTCAGCCGCGTCATTTGATACTTGCCGAGAATGGCTGTCGGAGCCCAATAATAGCCGAGCCAGCCCGACTTCTTTTCAAAGGCGTTGGAGATCGACCCATCGAGACCCGCTGCCGACCCGGTATCAACCAACTCGAAACCCAGCTTCTCGGCGCCCAGTGCCTTGTAGAGATTGGCCGTCGAAACCTGGCAATTCCAGCCTGACGGGCAGTTGATGACGGCAGCCTTTGAGGGGTCTTCCGGTGCAGGGAAGAGTTCCGGATGCTTCAGCGCGTCCTGAACTGTCTTGATATCCGGGTGCGCGTCAGCGAGGAATTTCGGAATCCACCAGCCTTCGACGCCGCCTTCGCTCAAGAGCGGCGCTGCCTCGATCAAGCGGCCTTCCTTGATGGCGGCATCCAGCGGCGTGCGCACGGCATTGACCCACAATTCCGGCGCCATGTCCGGCTGCGCCTTCTCATTCATGGAGGTGAAGGTCGGCATGGTGTCACCGGTAACGAGCGTTACCGTGCAGCCATAGCCGTTTTCGAGAATGTATTTGTCGACCCAAGCAGCGACACCGGCCGACGCCCAGTTCATTTCGGCAATGCTGACTTCGCCGCATTCTGCGGCTTGAGCGGAACCGGCCAGTGCATAAATGCCGGTAGCGATGATGGTGGAAGCGAGCAGCTTCTTCATGTTTAAGACCTCCCAGTCTTATATGCAGCCAAAATCTTGGGGCCCATCGGGATACTGCATCTCCCGGAAACCCGATCGTTCAGGTTGAAGCAGTCCGGGGGGCTCTTGTGGCAAGGCCGATCTTTCATCCCCGCTGCGACGGTGCTGGAGTTTTTTTGTCTGGCCGCGGAACTCTGTCGCCAGCCATCTCTCTTTTTACCGTTAAGGGCAGCGTAAGTATTCCACAGGAGAAATCAACCTCCGGAATCGTTTTAGGCCATGCGGACGGCATTTGCGGGGTGCCGGAAGGCGCGCGCAAGCTGTTGAATTTTAATGAGCCGGGCAAGATTTTTGTGCAAATGCGCCGCTCTTGAGCGCAAAATTAGCACCGCTTCACACAAGAGTTGCGGAGCGTGTTTTATCCCAGACAAATTGTGTCCCGTATGCGCCTTCACATCGATTTTCATGTGTCGTGAAAAAAAGTGAAAAAAAAGACGGAATTCACCTTTGATTAAGCTCCTGCTAACCATCCGGTAACACTGTCAGGCTAATTGTTTTCCTGCGGCAGGGATACTTGGCCGCCCGGCTGGATTAGGTTTTGCGTCCCGGCCGGAGCGATCTCCGGGTGTATGCCGGAGTGGCCATGTGTAGCTTTGGCAGACCGCACGGTTCCGGAAGGAGCGGGTGCGGTTTTCGCATTTCCGGCGCCTTTCTCGATTGGTTGGCATAAAAAAACCGCGCCGTCCGAAGACAGGCGCGGTTCGAATTGTCAGTCTGGGAGGAGAGTGTGTGTCAGCCGACGCTGCGGGTCCGGATGAAACCGAGCGGGCCGAAGGGGGCGGACATGACCGTGTTGCGGACGCGCGACTGGCTGTCGGGTACCTTCGAATTCCAGGCGATCTGAACGAAATTGGGCTTGCTGAAGATGAACAACATCGGGGTGTGACCTTGGGTGTGGAGCGCCTTTCGCTCCGTGCTTTGATAGTGCTGATATAGTCCTGTTGGGGCGGAATACAACGAGTATTTTCGCCACGATATGTCGCTTTTTGGATGGTTTGCCATGCGTGTCATACAAGCCTTGCGGCAGCCTGAAATATCGCGTGAAAAACGGGTGCGAAAGACGGCAAAAATGCGGCGGAATATGGCTTTTATTGCGGTTGGGGCAATGCTAGAGGATGGGCCATGACAAAGACGATCATGCTCCAGGGAACCGGCTCCGATGTCGGAAAAACGGTACTCGTGGCGGGGCTCTGCCGCATCGCAGCCAATCGCGGCCTGAAAGTCGCTCCGTTCAAGCCGCAGAACATGTCGAACAATGCAGCTGTATCCGACGATGGTGGTGAGATCGGCCGCGCACAATGGCTGCAATCGATGGCGGCGCGCATCCCGTCGTCGGTGCATATGAACCCGGTTCTGCTCAAACCTCAGTCGGAGACCGGTAGCCAGATCATCGTTCAGGGCAGGGTGGCCGGGCAGGCGAGAGGACGCGATTACCAAGCCTTGAAGCCGAAGCTGATGGGCGCCGTCATGGAAAGCTTCGAGGCGGTGCGGTCAGGCACCGATCTGGTGGTGGTCGAAGGGGCGGGATCGCCGGCCGAAATCAACCTGCGTTCCGGCGATATCGCTAATATGGGATTTGCCACCCGCGCCAATGTGCCGGTCGTGCTGGTTGGCGATATTGATCGCGGCGGCGTCATTGCTTCGCTGGTCGGCACGCACACTATTCTGTCTGGCGAAGACCGTGCCATGATCTGCGGCTATATTATCAACAAGTTCCGGGGTGACGTGTCGCTGTTTGACGATGGCATTGCGGCGGTCAACGGTTTTACCGGCTGGCCGTGCTTCGGCGTCGTGCCGTGGCTGAAGAGTGCCGCCCGCCTGCCGGCGGAAGATTCCGTCGTTCTCGAAAAGCTGGCACGTGGAACGGGCAGGGCGTTGAAGGTTGCCGTGCCGGTTCTGTCACGCATCGCCAATTTCGACGATCTCGATCCTCTGGCTGCCGAACCAGAGGTCGATCTGGTCTTTGTGCGGCCCGGTGAGCGCATTCCTGCCGATGCCGGTCTTGTCGTCATACCCGGATCGAAGGCAACAATTGCCGATCTTGCGGATTTTCGGGCTCAAGGCTGGGACCGCGATTTGCAGGCGCATGTGCGGCGTAGTGGCCGTGTCATCGGCATTTGCGGTGGATACCAGATGCTGGGAGACCGGGTCACCGATCCGCATGGTATCGAAGGCAATGTCGGCGAAATCCCAGGGCTTGGCCTTCTGGCAGTCGAAACGGAGATGGCGCCGGAAAAGACGGTGCGCAACAGCAGGGCCCGCTCGGCGATCTACGATGTTGCGCTGGAAGGTTATGAAATCCACCTCGGTCGCACCACCGGCTCCGATTGTAACCGCCCGGCCGTGATTATCGATGGCCGCCCGGATGGCGCGGTCTCGGCAGATGGCATGGTCAGCGGAACTTATCTGCATGGGCTGTTTGCCAGCGACGCTTATCGCGCGGCGCTGCTTAAAAGCTTCGGTATCGAGGGGGGCGGCGAAAACTATCGGCTTTCAGTTGACCGTGCGCTCGACGACGTCGCGGCCGAACTGGAGGCGGTGCTGGATCCGCGCTGGCTGGATGGATTGATGCCGTCCTGACAGGCACGCCTTGCCTCAAATCTCTCCCGATGCCTCGCGCCGCCTGCGGTCCAGCTCTTCGCTGTAGCGGCGCAACGTATGGCTTTCCGTCAAAAGGCCGACGACGCGCCGTTCGATGAGGTTGTTGACCACGGCCAGCGCATCGCTCTCCGTGGTGTCGAACAGGGAGGCCGCCTGCTTGGCATTCATGTTCGGCTGCAGGAAATCGTTGGGAAGTCGGACAAAGCCCGAAAGCCCCTGCTTTTCCTCGCTGGCCTCGATGGGGCTGGCATAGACTTCGGGAACCTGGATGATGCCGGCATATTTCGCGCCATCGACGACGACGACGCGTTGTGTTGATCCGAGCGGAAAATCGCGGCGAAAATCCTCCAGCGTTGCGTGGGCGTCGATGGTGCGGACATCGGTACGCATCAGGCGGCCGACCGTCAGGTTACGGATCCAGCCGACATCATGGGCGCTCCGGATGCTTTCGCCGCGCAGATGAAAACGCCAAGTGGCGAACGAGTAGCCGAAGGTGGTTCTGACCACGAGCGATGAGGTGATCACGGCTGCGAGGACCAGAACGGTGATCGGAAAATCACCGGTGATTTCCAGCGCCAGGAAGGTCATGGTCAATGGCCCGCCGATGACGGCGACCGCCAGCGCGCTCATGCCGACAACGGCATAGATGACCGGTGTCAACGTTGCATGGGCAAAGATGTAGGGCGCAGAAAAGGCAAACAGCTTGCCGAGCAGCGCACCCATAAACAGCGAGGCAAAGAACAGGCCGCCACGAAATCCTGAACCGATCGAGACGGCCGAGGCGAGCGATTTCAGGAGGAACAGACCGATCAACATCGGGATCGCCGGCGAACTGGCGAGATTGAGGTGCAAGGCGCCGTGACCGGCCGAAAGAACCTGCGGTGAGACCAGCGCCAGAAGGCCAACGACGACACCACCAAGCGCAGGCCGCATCGGCGCAGGGATCGAACTGCGGCGGGCAAGACCCTCGACCAGCGAGACACCCTTCATCAACAGGATGCCCATGCCGGCACAGAAGCAGCCGAGCAGCAATGCTGGCAGATAGTCGGCCGGAACGACCGCGCCGAACTGCCCGACATCGATGGTGAAATCACCGGCATAGAGCCATCGGGCGACGAGATTGGCGATCAATGCGGATACGACGACCGGCGTCAGCGACACGATCGTATAGGTGCCGATGATCAGCTCGAACGCATAGAAGGCGCCAGTCAAGGGTGCGTTGAACGCGGCGGCGATGGCTCCGGCGGCGCCACAGCCGACCAGCGTGCGCAGATCCGAGCGGCGAAGCTGCAGCGAAACGCCGAGCTTGGAGGCGATGCCGGACGCAAGCTGGGTGTACCCGGCCTCAAGCCCGACAGAGGCGCCAAAGCCGTTGGAGATCAGGTTCTGGACCGCGACGATGATGCTGTCGGTCAAGGACAGCCGGCCGCCATGCAGGGCGTTGGCCTCGATCGGGTCGACCATTGGCTTTTTACGCCACGACGCCAGAAGAAGCATCACAAGGCCAAGAATGATCCCGCCGACGACCGGCGCGATCAACACCGAGATTTCGCCCCGCAGATCGCTCGCGCTCAACCTTTGTTCGTCGGCAATCCCGAAAATCAGGCTGTGCAGGCGGCTGGATATGATGCTCATCGCGGTCACGGCGAGACCTGACGTGATGCCGACGATCATGCCCGCAACGACCAGGCCGAGTTCACTGCGCCGCGCAAAGGCCCGCATGCGTCCACGGTCAAACAGCAGCGAGAGATAGCCGAGGCGGCGCAGGTCGAATTTGGGTATCATCTTCAGCTTCATTGCCAGGCCATCCAGTCTCCGCGCCGTCCTAGAAGGCATGGCATTGGAGATCAAGTGAAGTCTTGATCACATCACGCTAAACCGAGGTGGCGGAGATAGTGTCGCAATTGACTTGATCCAGGTGAGCGCCTAATCATCAGTCATTGGATGGTTCCCGATATGCTTGTGCATGCCGGGAGTAAATGGGAATGCGACGGGCCGGACCCAAGCCGGGCGTCCTTATCGCAGCCGACCCCGCGACTGTAGAACGGTCAGGGTTCACCATTCGGGAAAGCCGGTGCTTCCGGACTGTCCGCACTCGCGGCAGCGGCGCGCATTGGCCCAACCGGAAAAGCCACTGGAGTGGCATTACGATCAGCCGGGGCCGGACGCCTCTATTGTCTACGAATCGTCCACCTCTTCGTAATGCCCGTCGATTGCGGTCACGCAATCTGGCGCAAACCTCCGGGAAGGCGAGGTGGACCCGTTCGTCCCTTTGGGGACGTGGCGCCGTGAGCCAGGAGACCTGCCATCCTCAAGAGCCCCATCTTAGCGAGGGGCTCGCCCGATCCAGGGAGAGATACTCCCGATGCCAGCACGGAGGTTGTCATGGC
This sequence comes from Rhizobium sp. Root1334, assembly GCF_001426665.1. Classification (GTDB taxonomy): domain Bacteria; phylum Pseudomonadota; class Alphaproteobacteria; order Rhizobiales; family Rhizobiaceae; genus Pararhizobium. The sequence continues at coordinate 642,549 of NZ_LMEY01000023.1, forward strand.
TTTATCATCCCGTTCCCCGAACGGCCCGTTTTGCATTGCCGCGCTTTTTCGCTCGCGTGGTCCATTGGTCTGCGTACTTCCCGGCGCGCGCTGAGGCCAGGACCATTCCATGACATCGATACAGTCAGGTAGCGCGCTGATTCTCGGCGGCGCCCGGTCCGGTAAATCCACTTTCGCTGAAAAACTCGTCACGGCGTCGGGTCTGCGCCTGCATTACGTCGCGACAGGAAGAGCCTGGGACGGCGAGATGCAGACAAGGATTGACGAGCATCGCGATCGCCGCGGGCCGGAGTGGCAGACCCATGAAGAGCCGCTTGAGCTTGCCGCCTGTCTGAAGGCGATCGATGCGCCGGATCGCATCATTCTGATTGATTGCCTGACGCTCTGGGTCACCAATCTGATGATGGAGCACCGGGATATCGCGGCGGAATTTGAACGGCTTGCGGCTTATGTGCCGCAGGCCAAGGCCCGGCTGGTTTTCGTGTCCAACGAGGTCGGGCTTGGCATCGTGCCGGAGAACCGCATGGCGCGCGACTTTCGCGACCATGCCGGCCGGCTGCACCAGATCATTGCGGAGATATCCGCTGACGTCTATTTTATCGCGGCTGGATTGCCGCTGAAAATGAAGGGTTGATCCATGACCACTGCTAAAGCCGTCCACGGCAAGATTCCCGCAACCGTCATCACCGGCTTCCTCGGCGCCGGCAAGACAACGATGATCCGTAACATCCTGCAGAATGCGGAAGGACGCCGCATCGCGCTGATCATCAACGAGTTCGGCGATCTCGGCGTCGATGGCGACGTGCTGAAGGGCTGCGGCGCCGAAGCCTGCAGCGAGGACGATATCATCGAGCTGACCAACGGCTGCATCTGCTGCACCGTTGCCGACGATTTCATCCCGACGATGACCAAGCTGCTTGAGCGCGAAAATCGCCCGGACCATATCGTCATCGAGACGTCCGGCCTGGCGCTTCCGCAGCCGCTGATCGCCGCTTTCAACTGGCCGGATATCCGCAGCGAAGTCACGGTCGACGGTGTCGTTACCGTGGTGGACAGCGCTGCCGTTGCCGCCGGGCGTTTTGCCGACGATCACGACAAGGTGGATGCGCTGCGCGTCAACGACGACAACCTCGATCATGAAAGCCCGATCGAGGAACTGTTCGAAGACCAGTTGACTGCGGCCGACCTGATCATTCTCAACAAGACCGACCTGCTCGACTCGACCGGTCTTGCCTTCGTCCGCAATGAAGTCTCGTCGCGCACCAGCCGCAAACCGGCGATGATTGAGGCAAAGAACGGCGAGGTGTCCGCCGCCGTCCTGCTCGGCCTCGGTGTTGGCACGGAAAGCGATATCGCCAACCGCAAATCGCATCACGAGATGGAACACGAGGCCGGCGAAGAGCATGATCACGACGAATTCGACAGCTTTGTCGTCGAACTTGGTGCCGTTGCCGATCCGGCCGGGTTCATCGAAAAGCTGAAGCCGATCATTGCGGAACATGACGTGCTGCGTCTCAAGGGTTTCGCCGATATCCCCGGCAAGCCGATGCGCCTGCTGATCCAGGGCGTCGGTGCCCGCATCGACCAGTATTTCGACCGCCCGTGGGCAGCCGGCGAAGTGCGCCGCACCCGCCTGGTCGTCATCGGTCTGCATGATATGGATGAAGCGGCCGTGCGCGCTGCGATCACAGCGGCGGTTTGATAATGGTGAGCGCGGAGTCGCCCCCTCTGTCCTGTCGGACATCTCCCCCACAAGGGGGGAGATCAGCTGTGGCTGCCTCGCGCTCAAAGCTTTTGGTGCACGCGTCCCGGGGCCGCTCGGTCCCGATCTCCCCCCTTGTGGGGGAGATGTCACGCAGTGACAGAGGGGGGTACGACTGCCCTCGGGGAATGCCATGCATCTCCTTCTAGCCCAAAAGGGCACGATCACCGACGGCGAGGAAGCGATCGATCTCGGCCAGTCACCCGCCGATATCCTTTTTCTGTCGGCCGCCGATACCGAGCTTTCCTCGATTGCCGGGGCACATCGCACACGTGGGGCAAAGTCGAGCCTGCGGGTCGCCAGCCTCCTGACGCTCAAGCACCCGATGTCGGTTGATACCTATGTCGAGCGCACGGCGCGCCATGCCAGGCTGATCATCGTGCGCCCGCTCGGCGGTGCCAGCTATTTTCACTATGTGCTGGAGGCGCTGCATGCGGCTGCCGTCACGCATAAATTCCAGATTGCCGTGTTGCCTGGCGATGACAAGCCCGATCCAGGGCTGGAGCCTTTTTCGACCATTTCCGCCGAAGACCGCAATCGGATGTGGGCCTATTTCACCGAGGGTGGTGCCGGCAACATGGCACGGCTGCTCGGTTATGCGGAGGCGTTGATCGGCGGCTTGGAAAAGCCGGAATCCGCCGCTCCACTGATGAAGGCGGGGATCTGGTGGCCGGGGCAGGGTGTGATCGGGGTTGAGGCTTGGAAAGCGGTGGCCGGGTTTGTCCCGGATATCGCTTCTCAATCGCCAGCCGGCTCCACCGTCGCCATCTGCTTTTACCGCGCACTGGTTCAAAGCGGCGAGACCAAACCCGTCGAAGCCCTGATCGCGGCGCTTTGCGCCGAAGGCATGACCGTTTTGCCGGTGTTCGTGTCCAGCCTCAAGGATGCGGTGTCGATCGGCACGTTGCAGGCGATCTTTGGTGAGGTGCCGCCGGCGGTGGTGATGAATGCCACTGGTTTTGCTGTTTCCGCGCCCGGGGCCGACCGCAAGCCGACCGTGCTGGAGTTTTCCGATGCACCGGTTCTCCAGGTGATCTTTTCCGGCTCCTCGCGTGCTGCCTGGGAGAACTCGCCACAAGGTTTGATGGCACGGGATTTGGCGATGAACGTGGCGTTGCCCGAAGTGGACGGCCGCATCCTGTCCCGGGCCGTCTCCTTCAAGGCTGCGGCCGTCTATGATACCGATGTCGAAGCCAATATCGTCGGCCACGAGCCGCTGGGCGACCGCGTCGCCTTTGCTGCCAAGCTGGCGGCGAACTGGGCGAGATTGCGCCGCGCTGCGCCGTCTGAGCGCCGCGTGGCGATCATCATGGCGAACTATCCCAACAGGGATGGGCGGCTTGGCAACGGCGTTGGTCTCGATACGCCGGCTGGCACGATCGAAGTCATGAAGGCGATGGCTGCTGCCGGTTACGCCATCGATTCGGTTCCCGCCGATGGCGACGCCTTGATCCGGTATCTGATGGACGGGCCAACCAATTCGGCGCGGGTCGATTGCGAAATCCGCGAAACGCTTTCCTTGAATCAATACAACGCCTTCTTCGCGTCTCTTCCCGTCCAGATTCAAGGCGGGGTTGCTGAGCGATGGGGAAGTCCGCAGGATGATCCTTTCTTTCGGGATGGCCAGTTTGCGTTGCCGCTGACGCGTTTTGGACAAACGCTGGTCGGTATCCAGCCGGCCCGCGGCTACAATATCGATCCGAAGGAAACCTATCATTCGCCGGACCTCGTGCCGCCGCATGGCTATCTGGCTTTCTACGCGTATCTCCGCCGCGAATACGGCGCTCATGCCATCGTCCATATGGGTAAACATGGCAATCTTGAATGGCTGCCGGGCAAATCGCTGGCGCTGTCGGAAAGCTGTTATCCGGAAGCGGTGTTCGGCCCTATGCCGCATCTCTATCCCTTCATCGTCAACGATCCCGGCGAGGGTACGCAGGCCAAGCGGCGCACCAGCGCCGTCATCATCGATCACCTGACGCCACCGCTGACGCGGGCCGAATCCTATGGCCCGCTGAAAGATCTCGAAGCGTTGGTCGACGAATATTACGACGCGGCTGGCGGAGACCCGCGGCGTCTGCGGTTGCTCAGCAAGCAAATCCTTGAGCTTGTCCGCGATATCGGCCTCGACCAGGATGCCGGCATTGCTCGTACAGACGCTGAGGACAAGGCGCTGGAAAAGCTCGACGCCTATCTCTGCGACCTCAAGGAGCTGCAGATCCGCGACGGCCTGCATGTTTTTGGCGTGGCGCCGGAAGGGCGGCTGCTGACGGATCTGACGGTTGCTTTGGCGCGTGTTCCGCGCGGGTTGGGCGAGGGCGGTGACCAGAGTCTGCAGCGGGCGATCGCGGCGGATGCTTTTGGAAGAACCCCCTCCCCAACCCCTCCCCACAAGGGGGAGGGACTTAACCCGGCGCTCGGTTTCGGATCCCATAGACCCAGTGTTCTGGGCACCGCTGCTGCTCCGTCCACCAAGGTTGGAGATGGGCAGGCGGACGTGCCGCAGATCAGTCCCTCCCCCCAGTGGGGAGGGGGTGGGGAGGGGATCTTTTCTTTCGACCCGCTCGATTGCGTCCTATCCGATGCGTGGGGAGGCCCGAAACCGGCGATCCTCGCTGAAGTATCCGATGCCCCGTGGCGCACCGCTGGCGACACCGTCGAGCGTGTCGAGTTGCTGGCCGCCAAATTCGTCTCCGGCGAATTGGTTTGCCCTGACGACTGGAGCGCCACCCGTGCTGTCCTGGAGGAAATCGAAACTCGCCTCAAACCTTCGATCACCCAATCCGGCGCCGCCGAAATCGCCGCTCTGATGACCGGCCTGGATGGCCGTTTCGTCGCGCCTGGCCCCTCCGGCGCGCCGACGCGCGGCCGACCCGATGTCTTGCCGACGGGGCGCAATTTCTATTCGGTAGACAGCCGTGCCGTGCCGACGCCGGCCGCGTTCGAACTTGGCAAGAAATCGGCGGAACTGTTGATCCGCCGTTACCTGCAGGATCATGGCGACTGGCCGACATCGTTCGGGCTGACAGCCTGGGGCACATCGAACATGCGCACCGGCGGCGACGATATTGCCCAGGCGATGGCGCTGATCGGCACGAAGCCGGTCTGGGACATGGCGTCGCGCCGTGTCACCGGCTACGAGATCGTGCCGCTGGCGATGCTCCGCCGTCCGCGTGTCGATGTCACCTTGCGGATTTCCGGCTTTTTCCGTGATGCCTTTCCCGAGCAGATCGCGCTGTTCGATACGGCGATCCGCGCCGTCGGTGCGCTCGAGGAGGACGATGCCGACAACATGATTGCCGCGCGCATGCGGGCGGAAACCAAACGGCTGGAAGCTGCCGGTGTCTCCACGAAGGATGCGTCACGGCGTGCCTCTTACCGCGTTTTCGGCGCGAAGCCTGGCGCTTATGGTGCCGGATTGCAGGCGCTGATGGACGAGGGCGGCTGGAATAACCGCGCCGATCTCGCCGACGCCTATCTCACCTGGGGAAGCTATGCCTATGGCGCCGGGGAAGACGGCAAGGCCGAGCGCGGGCTCTTGGAAGCGCGGCTGAAGACCGTCGAGGCCGTCGTCCAGAACCAGGACAACCGCGAGCATGATCTGCTCGACAGCGACGATTATTACCAGTTCGAAGGCGGTATGAGCCTGGCCGTCGAGCAGATGGCCGGCACGCGCCCGACGATCTATCACAACGACCATTCCCGCCCGGAAAAGCCGGTGATCCGCTCGCTGGAAGAAGAGATCGGCCGGGTGGTGCGCGGCCGCGTCGTCAATCCGAAATGGATCGATGGCGTCATGCGCCACGGCTACAAGGGCGCCTTCGAAATCGCCGCGACGGTCGATTACATGTTTGCCTTTGCCGCAACGACAGGCGCTGTCCGCAGCCATCATTTCGAGGCCGTCTACCAGGCCTATGTGATGGACGAGCGCGTCCGCCAGTTCATGGAGGACAAGAACCCGGATGCGTTGCGCGAAATGACCGACAAGCTGATGGAGGCGATCGATCGCGGCCTCTGGTCGCCCCGTTCGAACTCCGCCCGGTTCGAACTGCAAGGCCTTTCGGCGGCGGCGGAATAACGGCGTTTCACCAATGAAAGAACGAATGAATTCGGAGAGGACAGACCATGAGTGAAGACGACGTACAGACAACGGATACAGGCCCCGTCCAAGACGAGGCACGCCATGCGATCAAGATGGCGAAAAAGAAGACGGCGCGCGAAAAGATAATGGCGACGAAGACGGACCAGAAGGGCCTGATCATCGTCAATACCGGCAAGGGCAAGGGCAAGTCGACGGCCGGTTTCGGGATGATCTTCCGCCACATCGCCCATGGCATGCCATCGGCCGTTGTCCAATTCATCAAGGGTGCCTGGGAAACCGGTGAGCGCGACCTGATCGAAAAGCATTTTGGCGATGTCTGCCAGTTCTATACGCTGGGCGAAGGTTTTACCTGGGAAACGCAGGACCGTTCGCGCGATATCGCCATGGCCGAAAAGGCGTGGGAAAAGGCCAAGGAGCTGATCCGCGACGAGCGCAATTCCATGGTTCTGCTCGACGAGATCAACATCGCTTTGCGCTATGATTATATCGATGTCGCCGAAGTCGTACGGTTCCTGAAGGAAGAAAAGCCGCACATGACCCACGTCGTCTTGACCGGCCGCAATGCCAAGGAAGAGCTGATCGAGGCTGCGGATCTCGTCACCGAAATGGAACTGATCAAGCATCCGTTCCGTTCCGGCATCAAGGCGCAGGTCGGCGTCGAGTTCTAGGCGGCTCTACTCATGAGCTGCTTACCAGCCAAGCCAGATCCGGACCGGATGGCCCGGATCGGCCAGAAGCTTGATCGCCAGCGCGATGCAAGTGATGACGAGAAGTGGCTTGATGATTCTGGCGCCGTTCTTCATGGCGAAGCGCGACCCGACCTGAGCGCCGGCAAACTGGCCGACGCCCATCAAAAGGCCGACCTTCCAGAGGATCACCCCGTATAGCCAGAAGACGATGAAAGCGCCGATGTTGGAGCCGAAGTTGAGGAACTTCGTATGGGCGGTCGCCTTCAAGACGCCGAATCCTGCAAGGGCAATGAAGGCGAGCATGAAAAAAGAACCCGTGCCCGGCCCGAAGACGCCGTCGTAAAAGCCGATTGCTGGAACCAGCGTCATCGAAAACAGGAAGGGTGTCATCCTCTGCGCCTTGTCGGCGTCGCCAAGGCTTGGCTTGACGGCGAAGTAAAGGGCGATTGCAACGAGCAGGAACGGCAGGACGGCCTTCAATACGTCGCCCGGCACCACGGTTGCAAGGATCGCTCCCACCGCTGCTCCGAGCGCAGACATCGCTGCCATCGGCATTTGTTCACGCAGATTGACATGGCCATGCCGGGCATAGGCGATGCTTGCCGAGCCGGAACCGAACAGCGACTGCAGTTTATTGGTCCCCAATGTTTCGAGCGGCGGAATGCCGGCAATCAGCATGGCGGGGATGGTGATCATGCCGCCGCCGCCGGCGATCGAATCGATAAACCCGGCGAGAAAGGCAGCGGCGAACAAAAAGACGAGGAGCTGGGGAACAAGATCGTGCACGGGAGACTCGTGAGAGATGGGCAATTCAGCCTTGTTTGTCAGAGGTTGCCCGGAAAAGCAAAGAATGCCTGACAGTTGCCTCCAACAAGCCGGAGCATTTCGAATCGTGACGCTCCCGGCTCTTCGAATGACGCAATCCGGTTTGACCGGGCAGGTGGGCTCCGGTAAACAGGAGGCACGTGCGACGGTGCCCATCACGGTGGGCTGAAAAAGCGTCCGGTGCGGCCGACCCAGTCAGGGGGCTTCATCCGGTGCTGTCCAGACCGCTTCGATAGCCTTTGGTTATCGAAGGCCCCGGCGCATCTTGATTGTGCGGCTCGGGAGGCCCGTCTTGTGATGCATCTGGATATCGGCGATCAGCCAGTTCATCGGCCACTCGTGCTTGGCCTTGGCTGCGAGCGTGGCACGCCATGCGACGAAGTGATCCGGCTTGCCGAGGAGGCTCTGGCGGTCGCCGGCATCGATCGGCATGAGCTTACCGGTATTGCCTCGCTGGATAGCCGTGTGGCGGAACCGGCGATGATTGCCGCCGCCCGGCATTTTTCCGTTCCCTTTGTTGTCTTCGATGCCGGAACGCTGGAGGCTCAGACCGCGCGGCTACAGAACCCGTCGGAGATCGTCTTTTCCCTAACGGGTTGTCACGGCGTTGCGGAGGCAGCCGCCCTTGCTGCGGCGGGCCCGTCCGGCGCGCTGATCGTCCCGAAGATCAAGTCGCCTCATGCAACAGCAGCAATTGCGCGTAGGGTATTTTCTGAATCAGATCAGGATGTTGCTGCCGGATGCCGGCAAAGTGATTCCATATCTTCACCTGCCGGTTCACTGCGCCTCATGTCTGCGGCATCAGGAGTGGCGCCATGACCAATCCATTGTTTTCCGGTCTGCCCGAACTTGCGCCGGGCTCGGTCTGGCTGGTCGGCGCGGGTCCCGGTGATCCCGGTCTCTTGACGCTGCATGCTGCCAATGCGCTGCGTCAGGCCGATGTCATCGTCCATGATGCGCTTGTCAATGCTGATTGCCTGAGCCTGGCAAAGTCGGGCGCCGTTCTCGAATTTGCCGGAAAGCGCGGTGGCAAGCCATCGCCGAAGCAGCGCGATATTTCGCTGCGGCTGGTCGAGTTGGCTCGGCAGGGCAAGCGCGTGCTGCGGCTGAAGGGCGGCGATCCCTTCGTCTTCGGGCGTGGCGGCGAGGAGGCGCTGACGCTGGTCGAACACGGCATTCCATTCCGTATCGTGCCGGGCATTACCGCCGGTATCGGCGGGCTCGCCTATGCCGGTATCCCGGTGACGCATCGCGAGGTCAATCACGCCGTGACATTCCTCACGGGCCATGATTCCTCCGGGCTCGTTCCTGACCGCATCCACTGGGAAGGGATCGCCAAAGGTTCTCCTGTGATCGTCATGTATATGGCGATGAAGCATATCGGCCAGATCGCCGCCAATCTGATGTCTGCCGGGCGTTCGCCGGACGAGCCAGTCGCTTTTGTTTGCAACGCCGCTACACCCGAGCAAACGGTGCTGGAAACGACGCTGGCGCGCGCCGAGGCCGATATGATCGCGTCCGGACTGGAGCCGCCCGCCATCGTCGTCATCGGCGAAGTGGTGCGCCTGCGTGCGTCGCTCGACTGGCTGGGCGCATTGGGCGGCCGGGTTCTGACATCCGATCCGCTGTCGAGCCGGGCTTTCAAGGACCCGGCATGAGCGGTCTGCTGATTGCGGCGCCATCGTCCGGCTCCGGTAAGACGACGGTGACGCTCGGACTGATGCGGGCATTGCGCGATCGCGGTATCGCCGTGGCTCCCGGCAAGGCCGGGCCGGATTACATTGATCCGGCCTTCCATGCGGCCGCAAGCGGCAGAGCCTGCTTCAATTACGATCCTTGGGCCATGCGTCCGGATCTGTTGCGTGCCAATGCTGCCATGCAGGCTGCTGATGGCGATGTGTTGATTGTCGAGGCCATGATGGGGCTGTTCGATGGGGCGGTCGACGGGACTGGTTCGCCCGCCGATCTGGCGTCGCTGCTTGGTCTTCCGGTTGTTCTGGTGGTCGATTGCGCCCGCATGTCGCAGTCGGTGGCTGCTCTCGTGCGCGGCTATGCGTCCCATCGCGACGATGTCCATGTGGCCGGGGTCATCCTCAACAAGGTTGGCAGCGACCGTCATGAAATGATGCTGCGCAATGCGGTGGATACCATCGGCATGCCGGTTCTTGGCGTTTTGCGGCAGGATAATGCTCTGAAGCTGCCAGAACGTCATCTCGGTCTCGTACAAGCCGGGGAGCATGGTGGACTGGATGTATTCATCGACCATGCCGCAATGCAGATCGAAAAGGGCTGTGATCTGGATGCGATCCTGTCACTGACCAGGTCAGAATCTCCGCGACAGAGGGCTGCGCAAGTTTCACCGCTGAAACCGCTCGGCCGGAAAATCGCCATCGCCCGCGATATTGCCTTTGCATTCTCTTACGAACATCTCCTGTCCGGCTGGCAGCGTGCCGGTGCCAAGCTGACATTCTTCTCGCCGCTCGCCAACGAGGTGCCTGCAGATGATGCCGATGCCGTTTATCTGCCGGGCGGCTATCCCGAGCTTCATGCCGGGGTATTGTCCGATGCAGGGCAGTTCAAATCGGGCATGACAGCGGCCCGGGATCGAGGCGCCCGGATTTTCGGCGAATGCGGCGGCTACATGATGCTGGGTGAGGGGCTTGTCGCTGCCGATGGCAAGCGCTACGAAATGCTCGGTTTTCTACCGCTCGAAACCAGCTTTGCCGAACGCAAGCGGCATCTGGGTTACCGGCGGATCACTCCGCTCGATGCCAGTTTTTTCGATGGTCCACTGATGGCGCATGAATTTCACTATGCCACGATCCTGTCGGAGGGCGCTGCCGACCGGCTGTTCGATACGGCTGACGCCGCCGGGGAGCCGCTTGGACCCGCCGGACTGCGGCGAGGGCAGGTTGCGGGCTCCTTCATGCATCTCATCGACATGGCCTGCTCTGCATGACCGCGCCGATCGTGCATGGCGGCGGTATTACCGAGGCGGCGGCGTCGTTTGGTGGCAACCCGCAGGACTGGCTGGACCTGTCGACCGGCATCAATCCCAATCCTGTGATGCTGCCCGACATCCCGATCCATGCCTGGCACAGGCTGCCGGACCGTCATCTGGTGGACCGCGCGCGCAATGCGGCTGCCCGCTATTATCGTAGCAGCGATATCCTGCCGCTTCCTGTTCCCGGCACACAATCGGTTATTCAGCTGCTGCCGCGCCTTGTTGCGCCGGGCAGGCGCATCGCCATTTTCGGACCGACCTATGGCGAATATGCGCGTGCTTTCGTCAGTGCCGGTTTTGCGGTCGATGAAATCTCGACGCCCGCTCAGGTGACGCCGGATCATGGGCTGGTGGTGCTGGTCAATCCCAACAACCCGACCGGACGCGCTGTCCTGCCTGCTGATATCGCAGGCATGGCACAGCAGATGAAAGCTTATGGCGGGTTGCTGCTTGTCGATGAGGCTTTTGGCGATACCGAACCGCATCTGAGCGTCGCCGCGCAGGCCGCAAGTAACGATAATCTCATTGTCTTCCGCTCCTTCGGCAAATTCTTCGGCTTGGCAGGGCTGCGGCTTGGTTTCGTCATTGCGGCGGAACCGATTCTGTCGGCATTTCAGGAATGGCTTGGCCCTTGGGCCGTATCAGGACCGGCACTGGTGGTGGCGGCAGACCTGATGGATGGCGACACACAGCCGGTTCGATCGCAGATTTCGGCGCGCAAGCAGGGCCTCGATTCTGTCTTGCGGCAAGCCGGGCTGACGATCATCGGCGGCACGCCGCTTTTCACCCTGGTGGAGCACCAACGCGCGCCGGAACTGCATGAACATCTCTGCCAGGGGCGGGTTCTGACGCGAAAATTCGGCTATGCGCCATCGTGGCTCAGGATTGGACTTGCACCGGATACGGCAGGCGATACACGTTTGGCGGATGCCTTGAGCAGTGTGCACCTCGCCTGAACGGACTTTTCGATGTCGACCGGAATTCTGCTTGCCCTGATCGCCGCTCTTCTGCTTGACCGGGTCGTTGGCGACCCTGATTGGCTCTGGCGCCGTCTTCCGCACCCTGTCGTTCTATTTGGCGCAATGATCGGCTGGTGCGACCGGACCTTCAACCGCAAGCGCCTAGGCGAGGAGGCTCTGCGGATCAGCGGTGTTCTGGTCATTGCCGTGTTGTTGCTGTGGAGCCTTTTTTGCGGCTGGCTGCTGCACAAGCTGTTCATGCAGATCGGGATTTTCGGCTGGTTGCTCGAAATAATCGTTGTCGCGGTGTTCTTGGCGCAAAAAAGTCTCGCCGACCACGTGTCGCGGGTGGCCACGGGTCTTCGCACCGGTGGGCTGGAGGGTGGCCGCAAAGCGGTGTCGATGATCGTCGGGCGTGATCCCGAGACACTTAACGAACCGGCCGTATGCCGCGCCGCCATCGAAAGTCTGGCGGAGAATTTTTCCGACGGCGTTGTTGCCCCGGCCTTCTGGTATGCACTGCTCGGCCTGCCCGGCTTGCTGGCCTACAAGATGCTCAACACCGCCGATTCCATGATCGGTCACAAGAGCCCGAAATATCTGCATTTCGGCTGGGCTTCGGCGCGTTTCGACGATCTCGCCAACATCCCGGCAGCGCGGTTGTCGATCCTGCTGATCGCGGCTGGCGCAGTCTTGGCCAAGGGACGGCGCGCCGCCCGCAATGCCATCGGCATTGCACTGCGTGACCACGGACTGCATCGTTCGCCCAACTCCGGCTGGCCGGAAGCCGCGATGGCGGGGGCACTCGATGTGCAGCTGGCAGGCCCGAGGATCTATGCTGGTACGCTGGTCAATGAGCCGATGATCAACGGAGCCGGCCGGGCGGTTGCAACGGTAGCCGATGTCGAGACCGGCGTTTCCATATTCTACGGTGCCTGCGCGTCACTTGCAGTTTTGGCGGTGATTGCAGCCCTGGTCGGCAGTATAGTCTAAGCGCGTTACTCGGATTTAAAAAACCATCCGCCCTCGTTAACGCCGAATTTTCCAATTGTCTTAAACGTCTATCATTGCAAAGGCTGTAAAGTTTGTCTCGTGTTGGGACGCCAGTAAAAATTCGTATTACGGAGAGGATTTTTCATGCGTAAATTCTTCGTCGCCTCTTTGGCACTCTTGTTGATGCAGTTTCATTCGCCGTCTGCCTTCGCTGCCAATCTTGTTGCAAGGATCAGCCTTTCTTCTCAAACCATGACTGTCTCGCAGAATGGTTTCGTACGGTATCGCTGGAAGGTTTCTACCGCGCGCAAAGGCTATGTGACGCCGCAGGGCAGCTGGAGCGCCAAATGGCTTTCGAGAGATCATCGCTCGCGCAAATATGACAATGCGCCGATGCCTTATGCGGTGTTTTTCAACGGTGGCTATGCGGTGCACGCGACCTTTGACGTGAAGCGCCTCGGCCGTCCGGCTTCGCATGGCTGTATCCGCCTGCATCCGGAAAATGCCGCCGAGTTCTTCGCGCTGGCTAGCGAGTATGGCTTGAAGAATACCAAGATCGTCGTTACCCGCTGACCGGCAAAGGCCGTCGTTCCGGGACTGGCAGGGATGCCAGCCCCAGAGCTGTTTTCAGCCTCAATTCAGGTCGATAACGATCTTGCCGAAGGCGCCGCGGTCAAGGTGGTCGAGGGCAAGGTGCAAGTCTTCCAGCGGATAGCGGGCATCGATGACCGGCTTGATCCCGGTCTGATCGATGGCGCGGGCGAAATCTTCAAGAGACCGCCGGTGGCCGACGCTGATCCCTTGGATGATGGGCGATTTCAGCAGCAGTGGCCCTGCCGGTCCGGCAACGTCGAAACCCTCGAAAACGCCGATGACCGAAATTCTCCCATGCACGGCAACGGCACGGATCGATTGCCCGAGGTTGGGGCCGCCAGCGATTTCCAGAATATGGTGGGCGCCTTCATCGCCGGTGAGCCTGTAGACGGCCTCAACCCAGTCCTCCTTGCTGCTGTTGACGCCATGATCAGCACCGAGCGCTTTTGCCCATGTTTCGTCTCCTGCTTTCTTGGTTGGTTCAAGCGATGAGATGACGCTAGCATTGCGTTTCGTTCTCCAGTGGCGATATGATTTCCACGTATTGGTTCCTTGAGGGCTACAAAAGATATGAGTGATCGTTTGACTGGCGTTTCCGTCTTCGTCGAGGCGGTGGAGGCGGCGAGTTTTTCCGCCGCCGCCCAGAGGCTCAACCTGTCGCGCTCAGCGGTCGGCAAGACGATTGCCCGGCTGGAAGAGCGGCTCGGCGCCCGGCTGTTCCATCGCACCACGCGCAGCCAGACGGGAACGGAGGATGGCCAGGCGTTTTACGAACGCTGCCTGCGGGCGCTCGAGGAGTTGCGGGAAGGCGAGGCCATGCTCGAATCAGGACGCAAGGAAGTGGCGGGACGATTGCGGGTTTCCATGCCCGTGCTGTTCGGCCGCCGCTGCGTTGCGCCCATCCTGCTGAAACTTGCCAGCGAGCATCCGAAGCTGGAGCTCGATCTGAATTTCACTGATAGCCGGGTCGATATCCTGGAAGACGGATTTGATCTTGCCATCCGCAACGGTCCGCTCGGCGAATGGCCGGGGCTGATGGCGCGGCGGCTGGCGTACCAGCGTATGACCGTCTGCGCCTCGCCGGATTATCTGCGTATCCACGGCGCGCCAGGAACCCGGGAGGAGTTGCGGGATCACCATGCGATCCTCTATGCCCGCTCCGGCTACATCCGCTCCTGGCTCTTTCCGGTCGACGGCGGCCCGGACGCTGAAGTCCTGCCGCCTTCGCGCATGCGTTTCGATGATTTGGAGATGATTGCCGATGCCGGGGTTTCCGGGCTCGGGCTCGTCTGGCTGCCCTGCTGGCTCGTTCAGGACAGGCTCCGCGACGGCAGTCTTGTCCGGCTTTTTGCCAATGAGCGCCGCCTGTCATTCGATTGCCATGCGGTCTGGCCGCAGACCCCGCATCTGCCGTTGCGCGTCAGGCTGGCGATCGATGCTTTGGCTGCTGATCTCCCGGCTGCAACGGGCCTTTGAGGCCGGTATTGCGGGCTTGGCTTGATGTTTGGGCAACACCGCCGCCATAAATGCAACTCTTGCGCCCAAGGCCATTGGCTTTTCAGCCGTATTTACCTATAGGTTCGCCAAAACATGTATTCTAAAGAGGTATGCGCGTGACAGCTACATTCGACAAGGTTGCCGACATCATTGCGGAAACGAGCGAAATCGACCGGGAGACGATTACGCCGGAAAGCCACACCATTGACGATCTCGGCATTGACAGCCTGGACTTCCTCGACATCGTCTTTGCGATCGACAAGGAATTCGGCATCAAGATCCCGCTTGAGCAGTGGACGCAGGAAGTCAACGAAGGCAAGGTTTCGACGGAAGAATATTTCGTCCTGAAGAACCTCTGCGCCAAGATCGACGAACTGAAGGCCGCCAAGGGCTGATGACGATATCGCGCGTTTGACACGCGCGAACACGTGCATGAGTGATAGCAATGCCGCCTGTCGCGTGGACCGCGCTTGACAGGCGGCATTTGCGTTTTTACTTGACGGTCGCATGATCGCGATACCGGACCTGTTCGGGCGGGGTCATGCGGATTTGAAATCCGGAGTGTTCGGGCGCTGTTTCCCAAAGCGCCGTGCTCTGGGCCAAGCTGGATTTGCTCCTGATGCTCCTTGAATATTTTCAGATGATCGATCGGGTCGAGACGGTTGATCTTAACGCCAAGACGCTGACGGCGCGTTCTGTGGTTCCGGCAAAGAGCCCTGTTTTCGAGGGTCATTTTCCGGGTTACCCGCTGGTCCCCGGTGTTCTTTTGATCGAGACGATGGCGCAGGCCTGCGGTTTTCTGGTGCTCGCCGCCACGGATTTCGCCGCCATGCCGTTCCTGATGTCGGTCGATAGCGCCAAGATGCGCACCTTTGTCGAGCCGGAAGCCGTACTCGATATCGAAGCCTTCCTCGAACATGACGGGTCCGGCTTTGCCGTCGTGAAGGCAAAAATCACCTCGCAGGGCAAGAAGGTCTGCGATGCACAGCTGAAACTGCGGACCATGCCGTTCGATCAGGTGCCGCTCGGCCCGATCGTCAAGAAGCGTGCCGAAGAGGTGGGCTTGATGGCTGCAATAGCGGCTTCAGCCGCGACGGGGGAATGACGATGAGCAAATCCGCCAATGATGTTGTGATCACCGGTGTCGGCATCGTCACCAGCCAGGGTGTGGGCACTGAAGTGCATACCGCGCTTCTGACTGCTGCGGAAACTCCGGCCGTCCGTGTCGAGACGGAACGCTTCGCGCCGTATCCGGTGCATCCGCTTCCGGAAATCGACTGGTCTCAGCAGATTTCCAAGCGTGGCGACCAGCGGCAGATGGAAAACTGGCAGCGCCTTGGCGTCTTCAGTGCCGGTCTGGCGCTGGACGATGCCGGTTTCAAGGATGACCTGGACGCTTGCGGCAGCATGGACATGATCGTGGCAGCCGGGGGCGGGGAGCGCGACATCAATGTCGATTCGCTGATCGTCGATGAGGCCCTGAAGCGCAATGACCGCGAACAGTTGCTCAACGAGAAGCTGACGACGGAACTGCGCCCGACACTGTTTTTGGCCCAGCTTTCCAATCTGATGGCCGGCAACATCTCCATCGTCCATAAGGTCACGGGCTCTTCGCGCACCTTTATGGGTGAAGAGGGTGCTGGCATTTCGGCGATCGAAACCGCCTTTGCCCGCATCAAGGCCGGACAGTCGACCCATACACTGGTCGGCGGCGCGTTCTCGGCCGAACGGCTCGACATGATCCTGTTGATCGAAGCGATCCAGGGCCATGCGCTCGGCGGTTATCAGCCGATCTGGTCGCGCAAGCCGGAAAACGGCGGCGGCATGATCACCGGTTCGGTCGGTGCGTTCCTGATGCTCGAATCCCGCGAACATGCTGAGGCACGCGGCGCCCGCATCTATGCAACGATCGATTCTGTCGGTGGAGATCGTGGTAGCCGCGACGGGGATCGCCTCGAGCAGCGCCTGCAATATTTGATGGCTCCCTCTGCAGACGCCGATCCGTCGCGCACCGTGGTCTTTTCCGGCACGACCGGTTTTCCGGATCTTGCCGCGCGTGAGAAGGCGTTTCTCGATGCGCAGTTCCCCAAGGCTGCCGTGCGTGCCTATGGCGGGCTTGTCGGTCATGCGCTGGAATCACAGTTTCCGCTCGGCCTGGCTTTCGCGGCTCTCTCGCTTGGAGCTGGCGCCAAGGTGCCGCCATTCGCCCCGGATGGTGAAGCCCTTATGGAAAAGCCAGCAACGACGGCCATCGTCACGACGATCGGCCATGCGCGCGGCGAAGGTATCGCCGTGCTTTCGGCAGAAGAATAAGGAGCGGCAGATATGACCAGCGCTTACAAGGATCATCTCGGCCGCCCGCTGATCGCCGTTACCGGCATGGGGGTCATCACCTCGCTTGGCCAGGGCGTCGAGGACAACTGGAAGGCGCTGACCTCAGGCGTTTCCGGTATTCACAAGATTACCCGGTTCCCGACCGAGGGGCTCTCGACCAGAATCAGCGGAACCGTCGATTTTATTGATTTGCCTGCGGAAAACGCCGTCGAGCGGTCCTATGCCTTTGCCCGCGAAACGACAGCGGAAGCTTTGGCTCAGGCCGGTATTTCCAGCGATTTCAATGGGCCGCTGTTCCTGGCTGCGCCGCCCATCGAGCCGGAATGGAGCGCCCGCTTCGAACTGGCCGACCGTTCGCGGCCGTCGCAGAAGCCGGGCGATGCCTATGATCGCTTCCTTGCCGCCATGCGTGACCGCGCGGATCCGGTGTTTCACGAGGCGGCATTGTTCGGCGCCATTTCCGAGCGCCTGTCCGATCGTTTCGGAACACGCGGACTGCCGGTAACGTTGTCGACCGCCTGCGCATCGGGTGCAACAGCCATCCAGCTTGGAGTTGAGGCGATCCGCCAGGGCCGCACCGACCGGGCCTTGACCGTCGCTACCGATGGTTCCGTCAGCGCCGAGGCGCTGATCCGCTTTGCGCTTCTGTCGGCTCTTTCGACCCAGAACGACCCGCCGGAACGGGCCTCGAAACCCTTCTCCAAGGATCGTGACGGTTTCGTCATTGCCGAGGGTGCGGCAACGCTGGTGCTGGAATCGCTGGAAGCAGCAGTCGCGCGCGGCGCAAAAATCTACGGCATCCTGAAGGGCTGTGGCGAAAAGGCCGACTCGTTCCACCGCACACGGTCTTCGCCGGATGGCGGCCCCGCAATTGCGACGATCCGCGCAGCGCTTGCCGATGCGGGCCTCAACGAGGGCGACATCGGCTATATCAACGCCCATGGCACATCGACGCCTGAAAACGACAAGATGGAGTATGGCGCGATGCTGTCGGTGTTCGGCGAAGCACTGCCGTCCATTCCGGTGTCGTCGAACAAGTCGATGATCGGCCACACCTTGACCGCCGCAGGCGCTGTCGAGGCCGTGTTCTCGCTGCAGACGATCCTCACCGGCACGGTTCCACCGACGATCAACCATCAGAACCCCGATCCGTCGATCATTCTCGATGTCGTACCGAACGTGAAGCGGGATGCGCAGGTTAGTGCTGTCCTGTCGAACTCCTTCGGCTTCGGCGGCCAGAACGCCAGCCTTGTCATGGCTGCTGAACCGGCCTAATCGGACATCATGTTTTTTCGAGGCTAGGATGCCTCGGGCTCAAGGACTTATATCATGCGCGCTTTGCAACTGGTCGACGACCGCAAGCTGGAAATCACCGATCTTCCCGAACCGGAAGCCCCGGGTCCGGGCGAGGTCACGCTCCGCGTCAAAGCCGTTGCGCTCAACCATATCGACGTCTGGGGCTGGCGCGGCATGGCTTTTGCCAAGCGCAAGATGCCGCTGGTGATCGGCGCTGAAGCGTCCGGCGTGGTCGATCAGATCGGCCCGGGCGTGTCGAACGTCCTGCCGGGACAGCTCGTTTCGATCTACGGCGCGCGCACCTGTGGCCTCTGCCGTCCGTGCCGCGAAGGCCGCGACAATCTCTGCGAACATGTCGGCGGCGTCCATGGTTTCCATCTCGATGGCTTTGCCCAGGAAAAGGTCAACCTGCCAGCGCGCCTGCTCGTTCCGGCCCCTCCGGGCGTCGATGCGGTGGCTGCGGCAGTCGCGCCGGTGACCTTCGGCACCGTCGAGCACATGCTGTTCGACAATGCCAAGCTTGAGCCGGGCGAAACGATCCTCATTCACGCCGGCGGTTCCGGCATCGGCTCGGCAGCCATCCAGCTGGCCAAAAAGATCGGCTGCACCGTCATCACCACGGTGGGCTCAGACGACAAGATCGAGAAGGCCAAGGCGCTCGGCGCCGATCACGTCATCAATTATCGTAAGGACCGTTTCGAGGGTGTGACCCGCAAGCTGACCAAGAAGAAGGGCGTCGATGTCGTCTTTGAACATGTCGGCAAGGACACGTGGGCTGCGTCGATGTTCGTCCTGAAGCGGGGCGGCCGTCTTGTCACCTGCGGTTCGACCTCCGGGGTTTCCACCGAAATGAACCTGATGATGCTTTTCCAGCAGCAGTTGAAGCTGCTCGGCTCCTTCGGCTGCCGCATGGAGAACATGGCCGACGCCATGCAGAAGATGGCGCGCGGGCTCGTTCACCCCGTCATCGACACCGAGGTCGGTTTTACCGAGATCGACAAGGCGCTCGAGCGCATGGAAACACGTCAGGTCTTCGGTAAAATCATCCTGCGGATGGACTGAACACCGTGCGCATGCTGATCACACGACTGGTTCTTGCCGCGCAGCGTTTTCGCCAGTGGTCGATCGCCCAGTTCGTCTTTCTGTTGCTGGGAACGCTCAAGCTGTTTCCGGCCAGAGGGGCCATCGAGTTCTCTGCCCGCTTCACAAGCTGGCTTGGGCCGAAACTGAAGCATCGTCACAAACTGACGATGACCAATCTTCGCAATGCTTTTCCTGAGAAGAGCGAGGCGGAGATCGAGGCTATTGCACTGGAGAGCTGGGGCAGTATTGGCCGGCTTGCCGCAGAATATGTATTTTTGGACGAGCTTTTCGATTTCGATCCGGCAAACCCGAAGCCTGGCCGTATTGAAGTGTCCGGTATCCCGCTGTTCCTGGAACTGCGCGACAACCCGCGCCCGTTCATCGTCTTTACCGCCCATACCGGTAATTTCGAGCTTTTGCCGGTGGCAAGTGCTGCCTTCGGGCTGGATGTCACTGTGCTGTTCCGGCCGCCGAACAATCCTTATGTTGCCGACAAGGTCTTCGATTTCCGCAAGCAGCGCATGGGCAATCTGGTTCCCTCGCATGCCGGATCTTCCTTCACGCTGGCACGCAAGCTTGAGGCGGGCGGCGCTGTCGGTGTTCTGGTTGATCAGAAGTTCCGCAAGGGGCTGATGACAAAATTCTTCGGCCGTGATGTGCGCACCAATCCGCTGCTGGCCAAGCTGGTGCGGCAGTTTAATTGCGAGGTCTATCCGGCCCGCTCCATCCGGTTGCCTGATGGACGTTTCCGCCTTGAGCTGGAGCCGGCGATTGAAATCCCGCGCAAGCCGGACGGCGGTGTCGATGTCAATGCGACAGCACAGTTGCTGAACGACAAGGTCGAGAGCTGGGTGCGCGAGTATCCCGGGCAGTGGCTCTGGTACCATGATCGCTGGCACATCAAGAAACATTTGAAAGACTGAGTATGTAGCGTCGCTTTCCGCTATGTAGAGCTGGCGGTCGGCGCAACTTCGTGACAAGTACATACGAACAGTTGAGTCTCTGTCTGTTGTCGGCGCATGCAGATTGCATCGTGTGATCAGTAATGGCTTGCAAGTACCGCCGGTGTCGGGAGAAGCCGCTGCGCGGCCCAGTGCGTTTTATATCGGTTGCCTAAAATAAGTTCACCGGAAACGTTTCAGGTGATTTTTCAGGTGTTGAACACCATCATTTTGGGTGTAAACTTCAGGTATTACTATAGGACGATTGCAAGCGCTTCGGGTTTGTAAAATAGCGCCTTCAATCGATTTATTTTTTGATTGCGTTCAATTTTCCTGAGCTTTTCACGCTTAAACGGAAAATTGAGTGGGGAGTGGGGTGGAAATTGAAGGCACTGATCGAGCTCTTCTGGTTCAAATATTCTCAGCTGCAATATGCGGTGAAATCCGGTGATGATCTGCTGATCAGCATTCTTGATCGCGAGATCGAGCCGGTTCTTACCACAATTTACGAGGAGAAGGCCGAGACCGTCGCTGATGCGCGCCTGCAGTTCCAGTTCGTCCTTGATCTCCTGCGCAAGGAAGCCGACGATGTGTCAAGCGTGCTGCGCCAACGCGATGTCCTGCAGACGCTGGCCGACCGTTATTTTTCCGCTGGCGGCAGCGAAGCCGCTGAAAAGCCGTGGATGTCACCACCTCCGACGGCTGCAGCCCTCAAGGGCCGGGCAGACGAAGGGTTTCTCAATGAAGCGATCCTCGACTGTTTGCCGGACCGTGTCGCGGTGATCACGCCGGATTACCGCTATCTCTATACCAACCCCGTCAATGCGGCCCGGCTGGAAGAACGGCCGATGGACCTCGTCGGCCGCCATATCGTCGAGTTCGTCGGCATCCAGCGCTTCGAGCAGCGGGTGAAGCCCAATCTCGACAAGTGTTTTTCCGGTGAGCTGGTCGATTACACCTTCGCGAAGGATGTCGGGAACCGCACCGTCGTGGTGCGCTGCCGGATGACGCCCTGCATGTCGGGCACGGGCAAGGTCATCGGTGCCATTCTGGTGCTGCAGGAAATCGCCGACCGCCGCCGTTCGATCGCGGCCTGATGGCGAAAGGCGAGGGTGGTTGCCCTCGCTCACCGGTCTTTCACTGTTACTTGTCCGACCAGACAGCCAGTTCGTAACCGTCCGGATCCTGGAAATGGAAGCGTCTTCCGCCCGGGAAGGAAAATGTCTCGACGACGATGCGAGCGCCTTGTGCTTCGAGCCTGGTCTGGGTTTCGGCGAGATCATCGGCATAGAGAATGATCAATGGGCCGCCGGGCTTTGGTGTTCCCGTGGTCAGGCCGCCGGTCAGCCGCCCATCGGTGAATTCGCAATATTGCGGGCCGTAGTCCGTAAATGACCAGCCGAATGCTGCGCCATAAAATGCCTTCGAGCGTGCAATATCCCTCACCGCGAACTCGATATTATCGATCTGGCGGTCGGTTCCCTTCTGTCCCATGTTGGTCATTCCTTATGTTTCCAGCTGTGCTTTCAATGCGTTGAGGTCCTTTTTAACCCAATCGGCATCGCCGTCGAATTGTTCCTTGCTCATGCCGGGCTGCCTGAGCAGCGTGAACAAGACTTCCGCGCCGCTGCCGTTCGGCACGACACGCAGAGCATTATGGACCTGGATGCCCGTTTCCAGCGTGACGAGGTGGTCGAGCACGCCGAGATCGTTGCGGGGTGTGAAGCGGACGCGGGCATTGCCGAGCGCGCCGCTTGCCACCCACTCGTCGCCGTCCGGCTCCAGCCCGGCGGCAAGACCGGATGCCCATGATGGCATGTTTTCCGGGTTGGCCGCGTAGGCATAGACGTCGCGCCAATTCCTCTCGATACTGATATGAATGATTTTCGCTTCCATCACGGCCACACCACCTTCTCCTTTTTTGCCGCTTGCGACCATGCGATGGCCGAACGCGAAAAGATTGAACAAAACGGACAATCACGCCACAAGCTGCTGCCGGATTTCGGCAGGGGGCAGACCGGCCAGTGCCTGCACCTCGCGGCACATATGTGCCTGATCCGCGTAGCCTGCCTCAAGTGCCAGGATGGACATTGGCTGCCATTGGTTTGCTTTCAAAAGCGAAAGAAACCGTTGGAAACGCAGAATCCGGCCGAGTGTCTTGGGCCCGTAGCCGAAATGATCGAGGCAGCGTCGCCGCAACGTCCGTTCGCCATAGCCAAGCGCCCGCGCGAGAGCTTCGACCGTCTGCGGGCGTTCTCTGCCCTTGCGTGAAAGATATTCGAAGGCGTGGAGCGTATCGTCTGAAGGTGTTGTGACCTGAGCGGCTCGCTGCGTGAGGAAATCTTGCAACAATGCCAACCCCTCCACGGTGGACCCCGTTTCCGACAGGCGTTCATGAAGCTCCCGGCCATCGGCTCCCCACAGATCTGAAAGCGCTACCGTTTCGCCGGTGATTTCGGCGATCGACAGGTTTAGCCATCTGGCGGCGGCACCCGGCTGAAAGCGAAAGCCAACAACGGTTTCGCCCGCTTGTAGCGGCGGGAAGGCTGCGGTTCTGTCTGGACCGGCGACGAAAAGCCCGCGGCTGGACCAGAGAATATCGCTGCACCCATCCGGCACGACCACGACGACATTGTCGAAATCGGCGGGCAGGTGATGGAGCCACGTGCACCGGAAATGCGACGCGAGTGCCGCCGGCGGCGCCTGTTCGCTGTAGCGCCCCACAGACGCGGCGATGGCCATGTTTTCTTGTCCGATCCTCACGCATGTCCTCCCTGGCCGGCCCGGCAAAGGTGATTTCCCGATGCGACCTGTCAGCACGGCAAACCTACTCCAGTGCAGCGGAAAAGTATCACTTTTGACAACAATCACTTGTCGTTAATCGATTTGAATGCCAAAACTCCCTCAGCATCCGCAGGGCGTATTCAGGCCTCCATGGCCGAAAAAAATCTCCCTGCAAGTTCAATCTGGTGAAGCCGTGTGCAAGCCCCGCCGGGCTTTGGCACCTTCACTGTCCAACGGAGGCACATACGTGGCACAGGCAGAAATCGGCCTTATCGGTCTTGGTGTTATGGGATCGAATCTGGCGCTCAACATTGCCGAAAAGGGCAACAAGATCGCAGTCTTCAACCGCACGGTCGAGGCAACGCGGAAATTCTATGCCGAAGCGGGCAGCCTGCAAAGCCAGATCGTACCGTGCGAGACCATCGAGGAGTTCGTTGCTGCCATCCGCCCGCCGCGGCCGATCATCATCATGATCAAGGCCGGCGAACCGGTCGATCAGCAGATGGAATTGCTCAAGCCCTATCTTGAGAAGAACGACATCATGATCGATGCCGGCAACGCCAATTTCCGCGACACGATGCGCCGCTTCGACAATCTCAAGGACAGCGGCCTGACCTTCATCGGCATGGGCGTTTCCGGCGGCGAAGAGGGCGCGCGTCATGGCCCGTCCATCATGGTCGGCGGCAAGGAAGACTCCTGGAAGCGTGTCGAGAAGGTGCTGACCTCGATCGCTGCAAAATACAACAACGATCCGTGCGTCGCCTGGCTCGGCGAAAATGGTGCAGGTCATTTCGTCAAGACCATCCATAACGGCATCGAATATGCCGACATGCAGATGATCGCCGAAATCTATGGCATCCTGCGCGACGGGCTGAAGATGAGTGCCACCGAGATCGGGGAAGTCTTTGGCGAATGGAACAAGGGCCGCCTCAATTCCTACCTGATCGAGATCACCGAGACGGTTCTGAAGGCCGCTGACCCGATCACCGGCAAGCCGATCGTCGATCTCATCCTCGACAAGGCCGGCCAGAAGGGCACCGGCAAGTGGTCGGTGATCGAGGCGCAGAACATGGGCATTCCGGCGACAGCTATTGAAGCTGCTGTTGCGGCCCGCAGTATCTCGTCAGTCAAGGGCGAGCGCGAAGCGGCAGAAAAGGTGCTTGGTCTGCCGAATGTCGGCGAATTCAAGGTTGCCGACAAGGCTGCCTTCCTCAAGGATCTCGAAAGCGCGCTTCTGGCTGCCAAGATCGGCGCTTATGCGCAAGGGTTCGCGGTCATGGCGGAAGCCTCGCGCGAGTTCAACTGGAACCTGCCGATGCCAACGATCGCCAAAATCTGGCGCGCAGGCTGCATCATCCGCTCGGTCTTCCTCGACGAGATCACCACGGCCTTCACCAAGGATCCGACGGTTGCCAATCTGATCGTTACGCCGGCTTTCTCCGCGATGGTCAAGGAAACCGACGGCGCGCTTCGCCGTGTCGTGTCTGCAGCGGTTCTCGGCGGTCTGCCGGTTCCAGCCCTTGCTTCGGCGCTCGGCTATTTCGACAGCTACCGCCGCGGCCGCGGTACGGCCAATGTCATCCAGGCGCAGCGCGACTTCTTCGGCGCACACGGTTTCGACCGCATCGATGGTGCCGATTCCCATCACGGTCCATGGGGCAGCGGCCTCAACGCCTGATGATCCGTCGATCGGAGAGATAAAACTGGAACGGCCGCTGTTGATCAGCGGCCGTTCTGCTTTCTGGGTCGTGTCTTGAGATCGCTCAGTTCTGCAGGACGGGGAAACTCAGCGTCTGCAATTCGGCCGAGGGCTGGCCTTCGATACGGGCGATCACCGCTTTTGCCAGTTCGCGTCCGGCAAGCCTGAAATCTTCCCTGAGTGTGATGACCTCCGGCCTTAGCCATTGCAGGAAGTCGTTCGATTGCTTTGAGACCATGTCGACGTCCCGAGCGAGCTTCAGTCCTGCCGCTTCGATCCCGGCGACCAGTGCCACGGCACCGCCGCCGCTACCGGAGATCACGCCGTCGGGCGCACCGGGCGCACGCATAACTGCTTCGCAGGCGGCGCGGATGTCCGCCAGGCTGTTATCCAGGTCGACCGTGTTGAACGGAACAGATGTCGCGCCGAAATCCCGAAGGCCGCGCTCGAAGCCGGTGCGCATGTGCATATGGTAGGTCAGCGATGGCGGCGGGTGTAGCAGCATGACCCGCCGCCTGCCGCGCTCGACCAGCATGCGCACGGCATCGTAGGCGAAGCGCTCGTTGTCGAAGTCATGGAAGGGATGGACGTGGCCCATTTCCGTGCGGCCATGCGTGCCAAAGGGAAAGTTGCGCTCCATCATCAACGCGACACGTGGATCTTTTGGTTCCGTCCGCGAAATGATCACGCCGTCTGCCGCTCCGGTATCCAGTACATAGCGCACAGGATCGAGCGGATCGCTCCGTGCGCTGTAGGGCGTGATCACGAGGTGATATTGGGTGGCGGCGAGGATTTCAGAAATACCGACAACCATCGGGCTCGTCAGACCGATGAATTCCTCTTCCAGGCTGAGGATCAGGCTGATGACATTGGTTTTTCCCGTCCGCAGACGCACACCGGCCCGGTTGGGATGATATCCGACCTGGGCCGCGACCAGCCGGACGCGCTCCTTGGTCTCGGCGCCAATATCAGGCGCGTCCTTCAGCGCCCGGGATACCGTCGTGATGCCAAGTCCGGTCATGAAGGCAATCGTCTTCAAGGTCGGGCGTTCATTCGGCGAAGGCGGCACCGAGGCCGGTCGGCTCTTATGTTTTTCGTCCATTCCCCGCCCATCGCTTTCCAAAGTCAGGCAGTTATGCCGCAAGGGGCAGAGTCTGCCTGCTGTCGCCCCCACAGGCTCGCCAGCCTTATATACGATTCATGACACAGGGGCACCCAGGCGTCGGTTCTCCCCTCTGTTCAAAATCTGTAACGATACAGTTGTCTTGTCGAGCGATTTTTTAGTTTTTATATGTGAGCTCACCGAAAGGTTGAATCCTGCGCCGCGGCATATTTCCCGTGCGTTTGCGAGACATGTTTCCCCGCGGGTTCGGAAAGAAAACCCGGATAATGGATCATATATCTCTATTTATTGCCGATTTTGTTCAAAAATGCACCGCAGAAAAGCGAGGGATGCAGGTCTTTCTTGTATGAGGATATGCAATCAAGGATTGTTTTTGGTTTTTACCTTGAATTATGCGTTGTGGTGGTTGCGTCTGCTAATCGATTGAACTAAGTTTTTACGGTAACGTTACAGTGAGGGAGGAAAACTCATGAAATTGCGTTTGTTGGCTGCTGCATTGGCGGCAACAGTCGTGCTTCCACTGGGCATCGCTAACGCGGCCGATCTGGAAGTGACACATTGGTGGACGTCCGGAGGTGAAGCTGCGGCCGTTGCGGAACTGGCTAAGGCATTCGATGCCACCGGCAATCATTGGGTCGACGGTGCGATCGCCGGTTCTGGCGGTACAGCGCGGCCGATCATGGTCAGCCGCATCACCGGCGGCGATCCGATGGGCGCCACCCAGTTCAACCACGGCCGTCAGGCCGAAGAGCTGGTTCAGGCTGGTCTGATGCGCGACCTGACGGATGTCGCGACCAAGGAAAACTGGAAGGGCATCATCAAGCCGGCGAGCTTGCTCGACAGCTGCACGATCGACGGCAAAATCTATTGCGCGCCGGTGAACATTCATTCCTGGCAGTGGTTGTGGCTTTCCAATGCCGCGTTCAAGACGGCTGGCGTCGACGTGCCGAAGAACTGGGATGAATTTGTTGCCGCCGCTCCGGCGCTTGAAAAGGCTGGTATCGTTCCGCTCGCGGTTGGCGGTCAGCCCTGGCAGGCCAACGGTGCGTTCGGGGTGCTGATGATCGCTATCGGCGGCAAGGATGTCTACCAGAAAGTCTTCTCCGACAAGGATGCCGAAGCAGCCGCTGGTCCGGAAATGGTCAAGGTGTTCAAGGCCGCCGACGACGCCCGCCGCCTGTCCAAGGGCACCAACGTCCAGGATTGGAATCAGGCGACCAATCTGGTCATCACCGGCAAGGCCGGCGGACAGATCATGGGCGACTGGGCGCAGGGCGAATTCCAGCTCGCCGGCCAGAAGGCCGGTACCGATTACACCTGCCTGCCGGGCCTCGGCGTCAACGAAATCATCTCGACCGGCGGCGATGCCTTCTATTTCCCGCTCCTGAAGGATGAAGAAAAGTCCAAGGCCCAGGAAGTGCTGGCATCGACGCTTCTCAACCCGGCAACGCAGGTTGCTTTCAACTTGAAAAAGGGCTCCCTGCCGGTCCGTGGCGACGTTGATCTCGCCGCCGCAAACGACTGCATGAAGAAGGGCCTTGATATTCTTGCCAAGGGCAATGTCATCGTCAGCACCGATCAGCTGCTTTCGGCTGACAGCCAGAAGCAGATGGAAGATCTCTTCTCCGAGTTCTTCGCGACGCCGACCATGACGCCGGAAGATGCACAGAAGCGCTTCGTCGATATCATCGCCGCAGCCGACTAACGGGACCAGTCTCTGTGGAAGGCCGGCTCCTAGTATGGGCCGGCCTGAAGCCCGGCCGATTTTGTTCCGGGTTTCGTCACGTCCTCAAAAATACGCGATCCAGGGGAGGGTTGACCTATGACGGGCCAAGCGAACGCCGGCCGGCCAAACCAGTTGCTGCGCAATCTGCATGCAAAGATTGCCTCAATTCCGATGATACTCACCGCCGTCGTCATCTTTCTCGGCGGCACGCTCTGGACGGTGTTTTACTCTTTCACCAATTCCAAGCTCCTGCCGCGGCTTTCCTTCGTCGGGCTTGATCAGTACGAGCGCCTGTGGGCGGCTCCCCGCTGGCTCGTTTCTATCCAGAATCTGGCCATTTATGGTGTGTTTTCGCTGATTTTCAGTCTTGTCATCGGTTTTCTGCTGGCAGCGCTGATGGATCAGAAGATCCGCTTTGAAAACACTTTTCGCACGATCTTTCTCTATCCTTTCGCCTTGTCCTTCATCGTCACCGGCCTTGTCTGGCAGTGGATTCTCAATCCAGAATTCGGGATTCAGTCCGTTGTCCGTTCGCTCGGCTGGAGCACTTTCACTTTCGATCCGCTCTATAATCCCAACATCGTCATTTACGGCATCCTGATCGCCGCGCTCTGGCAGGGCACGGGCCTTGTCATGTGCCTGATGCTCGCTGGCTTGCGCGGCATCGATGAAGACATCTGGAAGGCCGCACGTGTCGACGGCATCCCGATGTGGAAGACCTATCTCTTCATCATCATTCCTATGATGCGCGCCGTGTTCATTACCACGCTCGTCATCATCGCCAGCGGTATCGTGCGCGTCTACGATCTTGTCGTGGCGCAGACCAGCGGCGGTCCGGGCATCTCGTCGGAAGTTCCGGCAAAATATGTCTACGACTACATGTTCCAGGCGCAAAACCTCGGCCAGGGCTTTGCCGCCTCGACCATGATGCTGATCACCGTCGCCATCATCATCGTCCCCTGGGCCTATCTCGAATTCGGAGGACGCAAGCGTGGCTGAGGTCGTAACTCTCAACAATCCGTCCGCGAAGGTAAGCAGCGCGACCAAACCGGTTGCAGGGCCTCGGGGCAAGAAACCCCGCCCGCTGCTGTCGCCGCGCAACATCATGATCTATGGCGCGCTGCTGTTTGCCGCGGCCTACTACCTGCTGCCGCTCTATGTGATGGTCGTCACCTCACTGAAAGGCATGCCGGAAATCCGGCTGGGCAATATCTTTTCGCCGCCGCTGGAAATCACCTTCGAGCCCTGGGTCAAGGCATGGGCAACCGCCTGCACCGGGCTCAATTGCGACGGTCTTTCGCGTGGCTTCTGGAACTCGGTACGCATCACTATTCCCTCGACCGTCATCTCGATCGCAATCGCCTCGATCAATGGATATGCGCTGGCCAATTGGCGCTTCAAGGGAGCGGACCTGTTCTTCACGATCCTGATCGTTGGTGCGTTCATCCCTTATCAGGTGATGATCTATCCGATCGTCATCGTTCTGCGCGAAATGGGCCTCTACGGGTCGCTGACCGGCCTGATCATCGTTCATACGATCTTTGGCATGCCGATCTTGACGCTGCTGTTCCGCAACTACTTCACGGCGCTGCCGGAGGAACTGTTCAAGGCGGCGCGTGTCGATGGGGCAGGCTTCTGGACGATCTATTTCAAGATCATGCTGCCCATGTCGCTGCCGATCTTCGTGGTGGCGATGATCCTGCAGGTGACCGGCATCTGGAACGACTTTCTGTTCGGCGTCGTGTTCACCCGGCCGGAATATTATCCGATGACCGTCCAGCTCAACAATATCGTCAATTCCGTCCAAGGCGTGAAGGAATACAACGTCAACATGGCGGCAACCATCCTGACCGGTGCCGTGCCGTTGATCGTCTATTTCGTCTCCGGACGGCTTTTCGTCCGTGGCATCGCCGCCGGCGCAGTGAAAGGGTGATTGCATGACCATCAACAGCGTATCGGTCAGGGATCTGTCTTTGAGCTTCGGTGCTGTCACCGTGCTTGAAACTCTCAATCTCGACGTCAAGGACGGCGAATTCCTGGTTCTTCTGGGATCTTCCGGCTGCGGAAAATCGACCCTTCTCAACTGCATTGCCGGCCTTCTCGATGTTTCCGACGGCCAGATCTTCATCAAGGACAAGAACGTCACCTGGGAAGAACCGAAGGACCGCGGCATCGGCATGGTGTTCCAGTCCTATGCGCTCTATCCGCAGATGACGGTGGAGGGCAATCTCTCCTTCGGCCTGAAGGTTGCCAAGCTCTCTCAGGCAGAGATCGACAAGCGCGTGGCGCGGGCCGCAGAAATCCTCCAGATTCAGCCGTTGTTGAAGCGCAAGCCCTCCGAACTTTCGGGCGGCCAGCGGCAGCGCGTGGCGATTGGCCGGGCACTGGTGCGCGACGTCGATGTCTTCCTGTTTGACGAGCCCTTGTCCAATCTCGATGCCAAACTGCGCTCCGAACTGCGCGTCGAAATCAAGCGGCTGCATCAGTCGCTGAAGAATACGATGATCTACGTCACCCACGACCAGATCGAGGCCCTGACGCTGGCCGACCGGATCGCCGTCATGAAAAGTGGTGTCATCCAGCAGCTTGCCGATCCAATGACGATCTACAATTTCCCGGAAAACCTGTTCGTGGCGGGTTTCATCGGTTCGCCGTCGATGAATTTCTTCCGCGGCGAAATCAAGGACAGGGGTGGCCGTAAGGTCGTCGAGATCAACGGTGTCGATTTCTCGATGGACGCCTATCCGACCCGTGGCCCGCTGGAGGCCGGACGCAAGGTGGTGCTCGGTGTTCGTCCGGAACATGTCAGGGTCGATGAGCCCGGCGAAGAAATCCATGCCGCCGTCGTTGATATCGAAGAGCCGATGGGAGCCGACAATCTCCTGTGGCTGAAGCTTGCCGGCCAGACAATATCGGTGCGCATTGCCGGTGCACGCCGCTATGCACCGGGCAAGGCGGTCAAACTCAGCTTCGATATGTCGATGGCATCTGTCTTCGATGCGGCGACGGAAAACAGAATTTGATCACTGAATCATCGGGATGGCCGCAAGGATGGGTGGCCGTCACGTCCGAATGAATGATGCCGGTACCTGCGGGGCTGGCGGCGAATGGATTTCCACAATGTCTGCTCTTGCCTTTTCCGCTCCTGTCACGATCGATCTCTCCGGTGACTGGCGGCTTGCTTCGTCCGACAACAGCCACGCGCTGACCATCGCCATTCCCGGCGATGTTCATAGCGCCTTGCAGGCGGCTGGCGTGATCGCCGATCCCTATGCGGGCCGCAATGAGGACGATGTGCAATGGGTGGCCCACAAGGATTGGGTGCTGGAAAGGCAGTTTCATATTGATGAGGCCGAATTGCCGGGCAACTGGTATCTCGACATCGAAAGCCTCGATACCATCGCCGACGTCTATATCAACGACCAACTGGTGCTGAAGGCTGACAACTGCTTCCGGCGCTACCGCCCAGATGCGGGTCCGGCCCTGAAGGCGGGCGAAAACACGTTGCGCGTTGTCCTCTACTCCTCGATTGCCGCAGGTGCTGAGCGGCAGGCTGCCCAGCCATTCTACATTCCCTATTCGACCGGCAATTCGCCGATTGCCAATGGCAACATGCTGCGCAAGCCGCAATGCCATTTCGGCTGGGACTGGAACATCGCCATCGCACCGCTCGGCATCTACGGTACGATTGCGCTCAGGAAGCTCGATACGGCCCGTATCGAGCACGTGACGACGCGGCAGGTTCCGCAAGTCGGCGGGGCGATCGATCTTCATGTCACAGTAACTGTGTTTGCCAAGGAGCCCGGTGTCGCCGGTCTCGATTTCGCACTGGATGAACAGCGCGAGCATCTGGATTGCGCCGTCAATGCCGGTGAAACCCGGATCACCCAGGTCTTTACCGTCGAGAATCCGAAACTCTGGTGGCCTGCCGGCAGTGGTGAACAGGCGTTGTCACAGTTGACGGTCGCACTGCAGGGCGAGACCGTTACCCGCCAGATCGGCTTTCGCACTGTCGAATTGCTGACCGACAAGGATGCGGCCGGCAGCCGGTTTGCCTTCCGTGTCAACGGTCGGGAAATCTTCTGCCGGGGTGCCAACTGGATCCCGGCTGATGCGCTGGTTTCCCGCGTCACCCGGGAGGGTGTCGAGGACCTGCTGCAGTCAGCCTTCGATGCCAACATGAACATGATCCGCATCTGGGGCGGCGGCTTTTACGAACCGGACTGGTTCTACGATCTGTGCGACCGGCTCGGCATTATGGTCTGGCAGGATTTCATGTTCGCCTGCAACCTCTATCCATCGACGCCGGATTTCCTCGATAATGTCGCCGCCGAGGTCGATTATCAGGTCAAGCGCCTGTCCTCGCATCCCTCGATCGTGCTGTGGTGCGGCGATAACGAACTGGTCGGCGCGCTGACCTGGTTCGAGGAAAGCCGCAGGGATCGGGACCGTTACCTGGTCTCCTATGACCGGCTGAACCGCGTCATCGAGACCGGCATCAAGACGGCGGCACCCGAGGCGATCTGGTGGCCGTCGAGCCCGTCGGTCGGGCCGCTGAATTTCGGCGATGCCTGGCATGCCGATGGTTCCGGCGACATGCATTATTGGTCGGTCTGGCACGAAAACAAGTCGTTTGACAATTACCGCACCGTGCGGCCGCGCTTTTGCTCGGAGTTCGGCTTCCAGTCCTACACCTCGATGCCGGTCGTGCGGCAATTCGCTGAGCAGAAAGACCTGAACGTCGCGTCTCCGGTGATGGAGGCGCATCAGAAGAATGCCGGTGGCAACGAGCGTATCGCCGCCACCATGTTCCGCTATTTCCGCTTCCCGAAGGATTTTTCCAACTTCGTTTATCTGAGCCAGATCCAGCAGGGTTTGGCGATCCGAACGGCGGTCGATTTCTGGCGGTCGCTGAAGCCACATTGCATGGGCACGCTCTACTGGCAGCTCAACGATACCTGGCCGGTCGCCTCCTGGGCCAGCTTGGACTACGGCGGCAACTGGAAGGCCATGCACTACATGACCCGCCGGTTCTTTCAACCTGTGGCCGTCGCTGCCATCCCGTCCGATGACGGCAAGAGCATCCGCTTTTCGATGGTCAACGACACAGCAGCGCCGGTTACCGTCGAGCTTCAAACCTTCGTCGTCTCGCTCTCGGGCGAAAAGCATCCGCTGATGGCGGCGGCCGGGACCTGCAGTCCCGATCGCGCCGATACGCTGATGACGATAGCGGCATCGGATATTCCAAAGAACTCTTTGCTGTTCTGGTCCTTCGAGGCCTCGAACGGCATGCGCGGCGAGGGGCATCATGTGCAGAGCACTTACAAGGTGCTCGATCTTGAACCCTCCGGTCTCTCCATCTCGGCAATACCGGCTGGCGACGGTTCCTACGGTGTGACCGTCTCGGCCACCGGTCTTGCTTTGCATGTGATGATCGAGGCCGATGTCGAAGGCCGCTATTCCGACAACGCCTTCGACCTGACGGCGGGTGAGAGCCGTATCATCCGCTTTACCCCAAGGGAGCCGTTGACCTCTGCACCGGTCTTTACCGGCTACGATCTGCAATCCTGCCAGGGCAATGGATAGGAGGCCTCTATGCTACGAAGCGAAGTCAATGCCATTATCCAACGAAGCGATGTTTTCATGCGCCAGCACGGTTTCGTCCTGCCGCCTTTCGCCTATTGGTCGCCGGAGGAGCTGAAGACCCGGGTCGGATCGGACACCCCGTCGATCCGCGATACGCGGCTTGGCTGGGATATCACCGACTACGGCAAGGGCCGGTTCAGCGAGTTCGGCCTTGTGCTGTTCACCCTGCGCAACGGTTCGGCTGCAGCGCTCGCCCATGGCCGCGGCATGCTTTATGCCGAAAAGCTGATGATTACTGCAAAAGATCAGGTCAATCCGCTGCATCGGCATGCGGTCAAGACCGAGGACATCATCAATCGCGGTGGCGGCACGCTGGTGCTGCAGATGTACAATTCGCTGCCGGATGGCAATGTCGATGAAACCAGCGACGTCGTGGTTGCCACCGACGCCCGCCTGCGCACGCTGAAGGCAGGCGCTCTCTTGAAACTGTCGCCCGGCGAAAGCGTCACGCTTTTGCCCGGCAATTGGCACGCCTTCTGGGCGGAGGACGCAGACGTATTGATGGGGGAGGTTTCCACCGTCAACGACGATCTGACTGACAATTATTTCCGCGAGCCCGTCGGCCGCTTTTCCGCCATCCAGGAAGATACCAAACCGAGCCATCTCTTGGTGTCTGACTATGACACCTGGCTCTCATAATCGATCCCAAGGAGGAATTTCCATGCAGACCGTCAGCTTCCAGCTTTACAGCGCCCGCAATTTCCCGCCGCTTGCCGATGTCCTGAAAACAGTCGGCGCTGCCGGCTATAAGCAGGTCGAAGGATATGGCGCGCTCTACGCCGCACTCGACGATGCGGCCCTTGCCGCGCTGAAAGCCGACATGGACAAAAGTGGCGTAACGATGCCGTCCGCGCATTTCAGCCTTGATCTGCTCGAGACCGATCCGGCGCGCGCGCTGCACATCGCCAAGACGCTCGGCATCAAGTCGATCTATTGCCCGCATATCACCGTCGAACAGCGTCCAACCGACGCGAACGGCTGGAAAGCTTTTGGCGCACGCCTGGAAAAAGCCGGCAAGCCGTTCCGTGATGCCGGTCTCGATTTCGGCTGGCACAACCATGATTTTGAGTTCGTGGCGCTGCCGGACGGATCGATCCCGCAGGACCATATCTTTGCCGGTGGACCGAACCTCTCTTGGGAAGCGGACATTGCCTGGGTCATCCGTGGCGGTGCCGATCCCTTTGCCTGGATCGAGAAATACGGCAAGCGCATCACGGCCGTGCACGTCAAGGATATCGCCAAGGCTGGCGAAAATGCCGATCAGGATGGCTGGGCCGATGTCGGCCACGGCACCGTTGAATGGGCAAGATTGTTCAAGGCGCTGTCTGCGACGCCTGCCAAATACTACATCGTCGAGCACGACAATCCCAAGGACTACAAGGCGACGGCCGAGCGTTCGATCGCGTCGATCAAGACCTACTGAAAGAAAGACAGCACCATGACACGAGAACTTGGCGTCGGCATCATCGGATGCGGCAACATCTCCACCACCTATTTTAAGCTTTCTCCGCTCTTCAAGGGCATCAAGGTCATCGCCTGTGCCGATATCAACCCGGCCGCCGCAGAAACACGCGCGTCAGAATATGACGTCAAGGCGCAGACCATCGAGGAGCTGCTGGCCAATCCGGAGATCGACATCGTCGTCAACCTGACGATCCCGGACGCGCATTTCCCGGTTTCCAAGATGATCCTCGAAGCTGGAAAACACGTCTATTCGGAAAAGCCGCTCGTCCTTTCGCTGGAGCAGGGCGAGCAGCTGCGCGGTATTGCCACCGCCAACAACCTCAAGGTCGGCTGCGCCCCGGATACGTTCCTCGGTGGTGCCCATCAGCTGGCGCGTGACTATATCGACCAGGGCAAAATCGGCCGCGTTACATCCGGCACTTGCCATGTGCTCAGCCCCGGAATGGAGATGTGGCATCCCAACCCGGATTTCTTCTTCCTTCCCGGCGGCGGCCCGATCCTCGATCTTGGCCCCTATTACATCGCCAACCTCATCAACCTCATAGGTCCGGTCAAACGCGTGGCGGCCCTGACCTCGATGGCCAATCCGACACGCACGATCACCAGCGAGCCGCGCAAGGGCGAGGTCATTCCGGTCAAGACCCCGACCAATATTCACGCGCTGCTCGAGTTCCAGAACGGCGCCACGATTACCTTGTCGGCAAGCTGGGATGTCTGGTCGCACAACCATGCCAATATGGAGCTTTACGGCACCGAAGGCTCACTGTTCGTCCCGGACCCGAATTTCTTCGGTGGCACGGTCTCGGCCAGCGGCCGCGACAAGGATATCCAGCCGCTGGAAACTTGGGACCATCCCTTCGGTGTGCCCAATCAGGAGCACAAGCAGGGCATGATGGCCAACTACCGGACCGCCGGTCTCGCCGACATGGCGAATGCCATTCTTGAAGGCCGCGACGCGCGCTGCTCGCTGGAGAGGGCTTTGCACGGCGTCGATGTTATGGTCTCGATCCTGAAATCGGGCGAAGAGAGCCGGTTTGTCGAGCTGACAACGACCTGCACCCAGCCGAAGGCGCTCGGGATCGAGGAGGCGAAGGCGCTGCTTCGGGATGCCGGGTAGATACGAGACTGATCAGAGTGTTGGCAGCGAGATGCGCTGCCAACACCGCGCTCTAATGTTGCGCAAGTCCCTGTACGGGGCTGTTTGCGTCCAATCCGGTCACAGACGGTTCTTTTTGCAAGGGCGGGTTAAGTTCGTCGTAAGACCATGCACGTATAAACCAGAAGTGCAATCTGGGATGTATGTATGCGTATCGAGACACTGTTTTGGGGTGCCGTTGTCGTCGCTAGTTGTGCTGTCCTCATCCACCGCTATATCGGCAGGCGGACACATAACCAATTCCTGCTGAAGGCACCTGATGCCTACGAGGTCATCCGGACAAAATTCGTCTCCGGTGCCCGTGCGGCTTCACATGGCGACGATGTCGAGCTTGGCATGTTGACCGCCATTGAAACCTTCACTGAAACGAGGAGGGGAAACGCACCTCCGGTCTTTGCCGATCTCTCCAAGCGCGAGAAGCGGTTTGTCGAACTTGTTCATCTCACGGCAGCGCTGCCTGACCCGGAGTTTAAGCGCATGCTCCGGCGCCTTACAAAAGCGGAACAGCAAACGTTTGGGCCGCTACGCGGCCTTTCGCATTCAGCACAACCTCTTCAGTCCCGTATTCAGAGTATGCGAGAGCGGCTTGAGATGCCCAGGAATCCGCAGACCGGGCAAAAACCTGTCGCTGAAGCGAACCACGGCACGGATCAACTTTCCCCGCGATTTGATTCCATGCCGATCTCCAGCGTTGTCGAATGGCTGAAGATGGAAGCCCCGCGCGATCCGGACATGTGGCACCTGCTAACGAACCTGAACTGGGACTATGAAGAGATTTTTGACATTCTCGCGTGGGTCGTCAGTCAGCCGGAATGCGATGCGTCCACGGCGATTGTCATTCTCCACCTCATGAATGCTGATGTCACGATGGAACAGGCTTCCGGAGGGAAACGATGGAGCACATCCTCCGATTTTGATCCATCAACAAGTGCGCAGGTGAAGCTTCTCGCCATGATCGGTAGACGATCGGAAGACGATAGCTTTGTGCGTCACGAGTTGGCGCCAGACCCGCTCAGCAGCGGTGAGAACAATAGCGCGCTTCTTGCGATGATGATGGACGAAAAACAGAGGATAGAGGCGGAGGACCGAAATGTGCCTTTTCCGCTGCCGGTCAAACTGTTGTCGAAGCCGGTCCTCACAACCGGCCGCCTGCCGCGCACGGACTTTCAAGTCAACGACGATCGGCTTTACTGGCCAGAGGCTATGAAGACGGCCGGTTAATCACCGATCGAACGTGCGTCTTGAAACTGTGCGCAACGGCCTGATTACCGATTTCGATTCTCCTGCTTATGCGCTAGAGCTTAACTCTATCAGGTTTCCGTGGTGCGCTCCGGAAACCTTTCTGTTTATGGGGTGGCGGAACCCTTCCGTCACTGAGACCCGATCGCGGAGGTACAACAATGAGCTGGCAACCGGCGGATAATCGCTACGAGACGATGAAATACAACCGCTGCGGCAAGACGGGGCTAAAACTGCCGGCGATTTCGCTCGGCCTGTGGCACAATTTCGGCCATGACACGCCGCACGAGCGCAAGCTCGACATGTGCCGCACGGCGTTCGACCTCGGCATCACCCATTTCGACCTCGCCAACAATTACGGCCCGCCTCCGGGCTCGGCTGAAACCGCATTCGGCGAAATTCTGCGCACCGATTTTGCCGGTCTGCGCGACGAGCTGATCATTTCCTCCAAGGCCGGCTACGACATGTGGCCGGGTCCGTATGGCGAATGGGGCAGCCGCAAGTATCTGATCGCCTCCTGCGATCAAAGCCTTGCCCGTATGGGCCTCGACTATGTCGACATCTTCTATTCGCACCGATTCGATCCCGACACGCCCCTGGAGGAAACCTGCGGCGCGCTCGATCATATCGTCCGCTCGGGTAGGGCGCTCTATGTCGGCATTTCCTCCTACAATTCGCAGCGCACCCGGGAAGCCACCGCGATCCTCAAGGATCTCGGCACGCCGCTGATCATCCACCAGCCAAGCTATTCGATGCTCAACCGTTGGATCGAGGATGATGGCCTGGTCGATACGTTGGAAGACCTCGGCATCGGCTCGATCGTGTTTTCGCCTTTGGCGCAGGGCATGCTGACGACCAAATATCTCGGCGGTATCCCAACCGACAGCCGGGCGGCACAGAACCACTTTCTCAAGAAGGATTTCATCCGTCCGTCGATCATCGACAATATCCGCAAGCTCAACGAGATCGCCGAGAAGCGCGGCCAGACGCTGGCGCAGATGGCGATCGCATGGGTCTTGCGCGGCGGCCGTATCACGTCGGCGCTGATCGGTGCCAGCCGGTCTTCGCAGATTGTCGATTGTGTTGCAGCCCTGAAGAACGACACGTTTACGGCGGAAGAACTGGCGGCGATCGACGTTTATGCCAAGGAAGCCGACATCAACCTGTGGGCTTCGTCGGCGGAGCGCGATTAAGCGTCCGATCTCTACATTATCAAACAAAAGGCACCGGATTGGAAGATCCGGTGCCTTTTGCATTCAGGGCCTGAGTCTAAGCCGGATAGACCCGCGGACGGCGAATCTCGACAAAACCATGTGCATCAGCCCGGAACGGAAATTCCGGAGCTGCGTCGAACTCGATGGGCTGACCATCGACCGTCAGCGCCAGAACGCGCCTGGAATCAGGCCGGTCGATGACGCGGGCGATGGTGGCCTGGATACCGTGGCCATCTTCGCGCCAAGTGACGTCGGCGGGCCTGAAGAACAGTTCTGCCGGACCATCGGCGATATCGGGTGCATCGAAGGTGACATTCTGGATCTGGGCCTTTTCACCCGACACCGTAACCTTCAGGCGATTGGCATCGCCGAGAAAATTCATGACGAAAGCACTGGCGGGGGCGCGGCAGACCTCTTCCGGTGTCCCGGTCTGAACGATCTTGCCTTTGTCGAGAATGACGACGCGGTCGGCGAGGTCGAGGGCCTCGGCCTGGTCATGGGTGACGAACAGCGTGGTGATGCCGAGTTCGTCGTGGATCTTGCGCAGCCAGCGGCGCAGGTCACGCCGCACATTGGCATCGAGCGCGCCAAACGGTTCGTCGAGCAAAAGCACCTTCGGATCGACGGCGAGTGCGCGGGCCAGCGCGACGCGCTGCCGCTGACCGCCGGAAATCTGGGCGGGAAACCGGTCCTGCAGGCCTTCCAATTGGACAAGGCGGAGCAGGTGTTCGACCCGGCTGGAAATTTCGGCGGCCGAGCGCCTGGTCTTCGAGACCTTCATGCCGAACGCGATGTTCTCGCCGACCGTCATATGCGGGAAAAGCGCATAGTGCTGGAAAACGAAGCCGACGCCGCGGTGGCGTACCTCGATATCGGTGGCATTCTCGTCACCAAAATAGATGGCGCCGCCATCGGGAAACTCCAGGCCCGCAACCATGCGCAGGATTGTTGTCTTGCCGGAACCGGAGGGGCCGAGCAGGGCGACCAGTTCACCGCTTTCGATATCCAGTGAGACGCCGTGCACGGCGCGGAACGTGTCGAATGTCTTGACGACGGTGTCGAGGCGGATTTTCACGGTGTGGTCTCCGAAATATCAGGTGCTGTGCCGGCAAGCGACGGGCGGCGCACGCGGCCAGCGCCCCGGCGCTCAAGCGCCACCTTGGCAATCAGGGTAACGACGGCGAGCGCCGCAAGAATCGAGGCGGCGGCAAAGGCGCCAACGGCGTTATAGTCGTGATAGAGCAGTTCGATATGCAGCGGCAGCGTATTGGTCTGGCCGCGAATATTGCCCGAAACCACAGAAACGGCGCCGAACTCGCCCATGACCCGCGAATTGCAGAGAATGACGCCGTAGAGCAGTGCCCATTTGATGTTCGGCAACGTCACGAAGAAGAAGGTCCGCCAGCCGCTGGCGCCGAGCGAGGTTGCAGCTTCTTCCAGGTCACGGCCCTGTGCCTGCATCAGCGGAATGAGTTCGCGGGCGACGAAGGGCGCGGTGACAAACATGCTGGCAAGCACGATGCCGGGTAGGGCGAAGAGTATTTTGACATCGGCCGATTGTAGCGCCTCGCCAAACAGGCCCTGTAGCCCGTAGACGAAGAGATAGGCGACACCGGCAACGATCGGCGAAACCGAGAACGGGATCTCGATGACGATCAGCAGCAGGCGGCGTCCGGGAAAATCGAACTTGGTGATCGCCCAGGCGGCGGCCACACCGAAGGCGGTGTTGATGGGCACAGCGATCAGTGCCGTCATCGCCGTCATCAAAATCGCATGACGGGTGTCGGAATTGGCGATGGTCTTGCCGAAATAGGCGATGCCCTTGGAAAAGGCCTCGTAACCGATGACGGCCAGCGGTGCGATAATGATCAGCGCCACTAGCGCCAGCACAACGGCGATCATCGTGTTGCGGAAGACCGGTGCATCGCCGATCCGCGGGGGACGTCTGGTTTTGGCCATGATCAACCCTTCACCGTGTAGCGCAGGGCACGCGCCTGCAGGAGGTTGGTAACGGCAAGCATCGTGAAGGCGGCGATGAGCATCACCGAGGCGATCGCGGCGGAGGCCGGATAGTCGTATTCTTCCAGCCGGATGAAGGCGAGAAGTGCGGTGATTTCCGTCTCAAACGGCTGGTTGCCGGCAATGAAGATGATCGCCCCGAACTCGCCGAGGCTACGGGCAAACGACAGTGACAGTCCGGCGAGCAGCGCTGGCGCCAGTTGCGGCAGGATCACCCGCAGGAAAATCTCCATGTCGCTGGCGCCCAGCGTCTGACCGGCTTCCTCGAGCGCCGGATCAAGCTCCTCCAAAACCGGCTGAACCGTGCGGACGATGAAGGGCAGACTGGTGAAGGCCATGGCGATGATGATGCCGAGCGGCGTATAGGCCACCTTGATGCCGATTGCGGCAAGCGGCGCCCCGAACCAACCGTTCGAGGCAAACAGCGTCGTCAGCGCGATACCGGCAACGGCGGTCGGCAATGCGAAGGGCAGGTCGACCAGGGCATCGACGAAGCGGCGGCCGGGGAAGCGGTAGCGGACGATGACCCAGGCGAGCGCCAGGCCGAACACCAGGTTGAACAGCGTCGCAGCCAGCGCGCAGAGAATGGTGATCCGGTAGCTGGCAACCGCCCGCTCTGACGAGACGATCCGCCAATAGTCTTCCGGTCCAAGGCTTGCCGCCTTGAAGATCAGTGCGCCGAGCGGCAGCACCACGATGATTGCGACATAGACGAGGGTAATGCCGAGCGTCAGGGGCAAGCCTGGAAGAATGCGCCGTGCCAAAAACGTGCCCCTTGAGAATTGGGTTGAAATGAAAAATCGAATTTGAAAACAACGGGGAGGCCGCGCTGGACGTTCGTCCGGCGCGGCCTGCGTTTTTCACACAATCGGATTGGGATCAACGATTTCCGTAGATTTTATCCAGTGCAGCGCCTTCGGCAAACTGCTCTTCCTTGATCTTGCCCCAGCCGCCAAAAACGTCTTCCACCTTTAGCAGGCGAATTTCGGGGAACTGATCCTTGAACTCGGCAGCGACCGCGGCGTCGTTAACGCGGTTGCCGTTCTCGGCCAGAATCTTCTGGCCTTCCGGCGTGTAGAGGAAATCGAGATAGGACTTTGCCAGATCGCGGGTGCCGTTCTTGTCAACGACCTTGTCGACGATGGCGACCGGGAATTCCGCGAGCAGGCTGACCGACGGCGTGACGATGTCGAACTTGTCTTCGCCGAATTCCTTGGCAATGCCCTTGGTTTCGGCTTCGAAGGTGATCAGCACGTCACCGGTTTCGCGTTCGACGAATGTCGTCGTCGCGGCGCGTCCACCAGTGTCGAATACCGGAACATTGTCAAAGATCTTCTTGACGAATTCCTCGACCTTGGCCGGGTCGTTGGCGAATTTTTCCTTCGCGTAGGCTGTGGCTGCCAGATAGGTGTAGCGGGCGTTGCCGGATGTCTTCGGGTTCGGGAAGATCACCTTGACGTCGTCGCGCACCAGATCGTCCCAATCCTTGACGCCCTTCGGATTGCCTTCTCGCACCAAGAAGGACGGGAAGGAATAGAACGGCGACGCATTGTTGGCGAAATCGCTCTTCCAGTCGTCCGAAACGAAGCCGCCCTTCACCAAGGCATCGACATCCGTCACCTGGTTGAAGGTAACGACATCGGCTTCCAACCCTTCGAGGATGGCGCGGGCCTGCTTGGAGGAGCCACCATGCGACTGGTCGACGGTGGCGCCAGGATGGGCTGCGACGAAAGCTTCGTTGACCTGTTCGAACAGTTCGCGGGAAATATCGTACGACGCATTGAGCAGCTTGTCGGCGGCAGCAGCCGGAAGGGTCAAGGCGGCGAGCGCGGCACCGATGAGCAAAAGACGTTTCATGAAAGACTCCCCGAGATATGATTTCGGCCGGAGCATAGGGCTGCCACAACGGCATGCCGAGGAACCCTTCTGTGAATGTTTCCATGCTATTGAAAAAATATTGCGGCAAAATCCACAACGACGAAACGCCCGCCCGCCGGCATGAAGAAATCATTCTATCCTGGTTTCTTTATATTAGATGATTTCAATGGATTGACGAGCTATCTTCATGTCCGCCTGGCGGTGATGGATGAGGCGGGACGAACGTTGCGTAAGTCTCTGCAAACATTGATCGTTGGCATTAGACAAAAGTCGAAGGTTGCCTCTTTCCCGCATGGCTGGACATGAGGGGGTGAGCGTGTAAGCTGCCAGCGGAGGCATAGGATTTCGTACGAAATCCTATGCCTGTTTTAAGTGGATTCCAGATTGCGCATGTCCGTTTGAACCGGCCGATATCAGCCGGTGCGGTTTGCGCCCGCGGGGAGGAGCAGCACCGGCAAAGCCGGGCTGTCCGCGACAACAGAGGAGAGAACATGGATCGCCGTCTATTCATCAAGCGTGCGGCTCTCGGTGGCGTTGGTGCCGCCGCTGCCACGTCGCTTGCAGCGCCCGCCATTGCCCAGAGCAACCCGAAGATCAACTGGCGCCTGGCGTCATCGTTTCCGAAATCGCTCGACACGATTTATGGTGGCGCTGAAGTGCTGTCGAAATATCTGTCTGAAGCAACGGATGGCAATTTCAAGATTCAGGTCTTTGCCGCTGGCGAAATCGTACCGGGCCTGCAGGCGGCAGACGCCGCCGCTGCCGGTACCGTCGAAGCCTGCCACACGGTTTCCTACTATTACTGGGGCAAGGACCCGGTCTGGGCTCTGGGTGCTGCGGTTCCGTTCGCACTCAACGCGCGCGGCATGAACGCCTGGCACTATCATGGCGGCGGCATCGACATGTTCAACGAGTTCCTGGCGACCCAGGGTCTGGTTGGGTATCCCAGTGGCAATACCGGCGTCCAGATGGGCGGATGGTTCCGTAAGGAAATCAAGACCGTTGCCGACATGCAAGGCCTGAAGATGCGCATCGGCGGGTTCGCCGGCAAGGTCGTCGAGAAGCTCGGCGTCGTGCCGCAGCAGATCGCCGGCGGCGACATCTATCCATCGCTCGAAAAGGGCACGATCGATGCCGCCGAATGGGTCGGTCCATACGACGACGAAAAGCTCGGCTTCT
This sequence comes from Rhizobium sp. Root1334, assembly GCF_001426665.1. Lineage (GTDB taxonomy): Bacteria > Pseudomonadota > Alphaproteobacteria > Rhizobiales > Rhizobiaceae > Pararhizobium. The sequence continues at coordinate 685,755 of NZ_LMEY01000023.1, forward strand.
ACAAGGTGGCGCCGTACTACTACTATCCCGGCTGGTGGGAAGGTGGCCCGACGGTTCACGCCATGTTCAACAAGGCAGCCTTCGAAGGCCTGCCGAAGAACTATCAGTCTCTGCTGCGCACGGCCTGCCAGGCGACGGATGCTAACATGCTCCAGAAGTACGACTACCTGAACCCGGCTGCAATCAAGCGTCTGGTGGCCGCGGGCGCCAAGCTCAGCCCGTTCAGCCCGGAAATCCTGTCGGCCTGCTTCGACAAGGCAAATGAAGTCTACGCCGAAATGGAAGCGACGAACCCGACCTTCAAGAAGATTTGGGACTCGATCAAGGCCTTCCGCGGCGAGTACTATCTCAATGCGCAGATCGCCGAATACAACTACGATACGTTCATGATGATCCAGCAGCGCGGCGGCAAGCTCTAAGCCCTGCTCGGATAGCATTGCAAAAACGAAAAACCCCGGAGCCAATGGCTCCGGGGTTTTTCGTTTCTCGTCTTGTAAGAGGAAATGGGCCGGTTCGAGACCGGCCCATTCGGTTGTCAGTTGAACGACGGCGGCGCGCTGAGGTCGTTGGCTGGCTTCTGTTCCGCCGGTTTCTGGCTGCCGTCGAGTGGATTGCCACCCGGCAACTGCAGGCCGCCGGGTAAGCCGAGACCGCCGCCATTGTCGGGCAGCGTCAGTCCGCCGCCGCCGGTGCCAAATCCGGGAACCTCGATCTTGATCGTGTTCGGATCGACCACGGCGGCATCGCCCTTGTAATGCATGACCATCTGCGGGAACGCGATAGTGAGAGCCACCATGATGATCTGGATGCCGACGAAGGGCACCGCACCCCAGTAGATCTGTCCCGTTGTCACCGGCTGCGTGATCTTGCCGGTCACCCTGTCGAGATAGGGGACCTTGGCTGCCACTGATCTCAGGTAGAACAGCGCAAAACCGAAGGGCGGATGCATGAAGCTGGTCTGCATGTTGATGCCGAGCAGGACGCCGAACCAGATGAGGTCGATGCCCAGTTTGTCGGCCGCCGGTGCGAGCAGCGGGACGATGATGAAGGCAAGCTCGAAGAAGTCGAGGAAGAATGCCAGGAAGAAGACCAGCAGGTTGACGGCGATCAGGAAGCCGGTCTCGCCGCCTGGCATGGCAACCAGCAGATGCTCGACCCAGATATGACCGTTGACCCCATAAAAGGTCAGCGAGAACACGCGGGCGCCGATAAGGATGAACAGCACGAAGGCCGAGAGGCGCGTTGTGGCCGTCAGCGCCGAACGCACGACGTCCATGCTGAGCCTGCCCTTGGCGGCGGCCATCACCAGTGCACCAACCGCGCCCATGGCTCCGCCTTCGGTCGGCGTGGCAATGCCGAGGAAGATCGTACCGAGCACGAGGAAGATCAGCGCCAGCGGCGGGATCAGCACGATGATGACCTGCTGGGCAAGCCGGGACATCGCGTTGACCTTCAAGGTCCTGTCGAGAAGCGCAACAACATAGATGAAAGCGACGCCCACCGTTGCGCCGAGAATATCGGCATTTTCACCATGGGTTGGATAGAGATAGATATGGGCGGCATAGGCAAAGCCCGCCGCGACGACCAGCGCGATGAATAGCGAGGTTACGCCTGAGCCCAGCGTGCGGGCTTCGAGCGGCAGCGCCGGCATGGAATCGCGCCTGACGAACGTCATGATCAGGATGTAGAGCATGTACAGTCCGGTCAGAACCAGGCCTGGGATCAAGGCGCCGGCATACATGTCGCCGACGGAGCGGCCGAGTTGGTCGGCAAGAACGATCAGAACGAGCGATGGCGGGATGATCTGTGCGAGCGTGCCGGACGCTGCGATAACGCCGGAGGCGACGCGCCGGTCGTAACCATAGCGCAGCATGATCGGCAGCGAGATCAGGCCCATGGCGATGACGGAAGCGGCAACCACGCCGGTGGTCGCCGCCAGCAATGCGCCAACGAAGATGACGGCATAGGCAAGGCCGCCACGGACCGGGCCGAACAGCTGGCCGATCGTGTCGAGCAGGTCTTCGGCCATGCCGGAGCGTTCGAGCACGATCCCCATAAAGGTAAAGAAGGGAATGGCGAGCAAAGTGTCGTTCGACATCACCCCCCAGAAACGATCCGGCAGCGCATTGAGCAGCGGCCAGGAGAGGTTGATCGAACCGCCGGACAAGGGGGCGAGTTCAACGCCGATGATGAAGAACAGCAGGCCGTTGGCGGCGAGCGAAAAGGCAACAGGGTAGCCGAGCAGAAGGAAGACGATCAAGGATACGAACATGATCGGCGCGAGATTGACGGCGATGAATTCCATCATGGGCGTGCCTCCGGAGCGGCAATGTCGTCAAGCGGCGCGTGGGTCGGCACGTATGGTGTCGGATCCTCCATGTTGCCGGTCATGATGGCGATCTTCTTGATGATTTCGGAGACACCCTGCAGCACAAGCAGCACGAAGCCGAACAGCAAAATGGCCTTGGCCGGCCAGACGATCAGGCCGCCGGCACTGGAAGAGCCTTCCTGCGAGCGAACCGACATCAGCACATAGGGGACGAGGTAATAGGTCATCAGCAGGACGAACGGCATCAGGAAGAAGACGTGACCAAACAGGTCGATCCAGTGCTGCGTCCGGCGCGAAAACTTGCCGTAGACCACGTCGATGCGGATATGTTCGTTCTGGCTGAGCGTGTAGGCCGCCGCCAGCATAAAGGCGGCGCCAAACAGGTACCATTGCGCCTCAAGCCAGGCGTTCGACGACATGTTGAAGATTTTTCGGATAATGGCATTGCCGGCGCTGACCAGTACGGCCACCAGGATCAGCCATGAGACTGATTTGCCGATGATTTCCGTGACACGATCAATGAGCCTGCTGATACCGAGCAGTGCGGTCATGTATATTCCTCCCCGCCAAGCTGATTTTCGATCTTTTTTTGCCAAGCATAGCCACAGTGCCGATTTCAAGTGCCGTTTCAAGTCTGCGTCCGGATTTTCCGGCATAGTCCGGCAACGTCATACCAAAGTCGCATATGGACTTTCCGTCTTTGCCTAAAGCTTAGGCAGGAACTGTGGGAAACCTGCGTGCAAACGGCGGTAGCTCTGCTGCAGGATGTTGCCACGCATAGGGAAAAGCGTGAGTCGGTGGCGACGCGGGGAATGTCGCTTCCAACATCAAACAAGGACTTGCAAGTGCGCCCGGTTTCAGGCCGTATGGCATTTCGAGAATCCATGAGGTACGTTCGTCATGACCGCGATGATCCGCAATCCGATCCTTCCAGGCTTCAATCCGGACCCATCCATCTGCCGGGTCGGCGAGGACTATTATATCGCCACCTCCACCTTCGAATGGTATCCGGGCGTACAGATCCATCATTCGCGCGATCTGGTAAACTGGACCTTGGTGCGACGGCCGCTGGAGCGGGCAAGCCAGCTCGATATGCGCGGTAATCCCGACAGTTGCGGCGTCTGGGCGCCGTGCCTGTCGCATGCGGATGGTCTGTTCTATCTGGTCTATACCGACGTCAAACGCTTCGATGGAAACTTCAAGGATGCTCACAACTACATCGTCACTTCGCCAACGATCGAAGGCGAATGGTCGGATCCGGTCTATGTCAATTCGTCCGGCTTCGATCCATCGCTGTTTCACGATGACGATGGCCGCAAATGGTTTCTCAACATGCAGTGGAACCATCGCACCGAGAGCTTTGGCGGCGCTCCGAAATCGCCGGCCTTTGATGGTATCCTGCTGCAGGAATGGGATCCGGTGGCGAAAAAATTGACCGGCGCGATCCGCAATATCTTTGCAGGGAGTGCGCAAGGCCTGGTGGAAGGGCCGCATCTCTTCAAGCGGAGTGGCTGGTACTATCTGACGACCGCGGAAGGTGGCACTGGCTACGATCATGTGGTGACCATGGCGCGTTCCCGGACGATCGAGGGGCCGTATGAAATGCATCCGCAGACACATCTGATCACCTCCAAGGATCATCCTGACGCTGCGCTGCAAAGGGCAGGGCATGGGCAGTATGTCGAGACCCCGGACGGGCAAGCCTATCATACCCACCTGACCGGCCGTCCTCTGGCACCGTTACGCCGCTGCACGCTCGGCCGCGAGACGGCGTTGCAGAAATGCGTCTGGGGCGAGGACGACTGGTTGTATCTTGCGCAGGGCGGGGTCGTGCCGGATGTCGATGTGCCGGCACCGGGCGAGGCGGTTGTCATCGACAAACCAGCCCGTGTTGAAACCGAATTCGACAGTCCGCAATTGCCCAGGGATTTCCAGTGGCTGCGGACACCGGTGCCAGAGCGGATTTTCTCGCTGTCGGAAAGGCCGGGCCATCTGCGGTTATTCGGCCGCGAAAGCATCGGCAGCTGGTTCGAGCAGGCTCTGGTGGCAAGACGTCAGGAACATCACTCTTTTCGAGCGGAAACCGTCGTCGAATTTGAGCCCGACACTTATCAACAGGCTGCGGGGCTCACGCATTATTACAATCGCCACAAGTTTCACGCGGCCGCCGTCACGCTGCACGAACAACTCGGCCGGGTGGTGACAATCTTTTCCTGCAATGGTGATTTCCCGCATAGCCGCATGACATTCCCGGTCGAAAGCGGCGTCTCCGTGCCGTTCGGCCGGGTGCATCTGGCCATGGAAATCCGTGACAACGATCTGCAGTTCTTCTGGCATGCGGATGGGTATCGCACATGGCGCAAACTCGGGCCTTTGCTCGATGCCGGCGTGGTTTCGGATGAAGGCGGACGCGGCGAGCATGGGTCCTTTACCGGGGCATTCGCCGGCGTCTTTGCCTTTGACACATCGGGCCGGGCGCAGGAGGCGGATTTTGACCGATTTATCTATGAGGCGCTGTAATCGTCGGTTGCAAGTTTGTTCGTTGTATCAGTTAATTCTTATAATTAACTGATATCATTACAATTTTGTAATTTGCTGTTTCAGTTTCCGTTCATCTTTGCGGCCGTAGTTTCGGGATGTCAAAAACGAAAGGACACCCCGATGAAACGTTTGCTGATTGCGCTGGTCGCAAGCTCCTTCCTGACGGCGCCCCTGACGGCGCAGACGGCTTTTGCCCAGCCGGCCCGGCCGTTCGAAGTTGCTCAGGTGAAGGAGCGTCATGTCGAGAAACGCGTTTACCGGCATGGCAATACCAGGATCGTCGAAAAGAATGTAGTCGTTAAGAAGCGCTGGGCACGCGGCCACCGCCTGTCGCCCTCCGAGCGCCGCCGCATCGCCGCTGTCAATGACTATCGCCGCTATAAGCTGCGCGCGCCGCCACGCGGCCAACAATGGGTTCGCGTCGATAACGACTTCCTGCTGATCAGCGTCGCCACCGGCGTCATCGTCAACATGGCGACGCGTTGAGACCGGAACAAGTGGGTGGGCGGCCTCCTGTGCCGCCTTACCGGAAGGGCGATGTGCGCGCGGGTTGCGCGGGCACATCGAAATGCTCAGGTGCAAGCTTCTGTCTGGCTCGGTCGGCCATCATTCCATAGGCCGTTTCCAGATGGCGGCAGAAACGTTCCGCGTCAAACAGCGGCGCCGTATAGCGGTTGGCTTCGATCGTCTGCTTCAGATGCGCAACCCGCGCTGGATCGTTCGATAGAGCAATGGCTTGGCCAACGAACGTGTCGAAATCCGGGGCTGCAAGCTCACCAAGGCCGATCGCCGTCAGCAGGCTTTCCGATACGCGCGATGCAAAATTGCTTCCCTTGACCGTCAACACCGGCAAGCCTGCCCAGAGTTGGTCGGATGTTGTCGTGTGGCCATTGTAGGGAAACGTGTCGAGACCAAGGTCGGCGGCCTGCAGGCGGGCGATATGCGCCTCGTAGTTTGTCTTGGGTGCAAAGATGATGCGATCCGCTTCCACGCCGCGGCTTTTAATGGCGGACAGGAAGTTACCGCGGGCGACGTCTCCGTCGATCATCACCCAGAGAACCGTATTGCCGGTGCCGCGCAGGATCTCTGCCCAGCAATCGAGCGTCGGTAGCGAGACCTTGCGGGCGGCATTGAACGCCGCCAGGACGAAGCGATCGTCAGGCAACCCCAGATCTGCGCGGCTGCGCGCTGGTGGGCGGGCGCGGTAAACCGGGTCGTTCGGCTGGTAGGTTTCGGGCAGCCGGCAGAATTTCTCGTGATAATGCGGCTTCGAACTGTTCGGCAGAACGATGGCGTCGCCGATCACATAATCGCATTCGATGTTGACTGTACTTCCGGGGAAACCGAGCCAAGCCACCTGGACCGGCGCGACCATATGGTTCAGGATCTTCGAGCGCGATCCTGCCGTATGGCCCTTGAGATCGACCAGGATGTCCGTCTGCCGGGCCTTTATCGCGTCGGCGGCCTCAGCGTCGGAAAGCGCCTGAATTTGGACGATCTTCCCCCATTTTTCGCGGTTTCCACCGTCGAAGCCGATAAATCTCTCCGGCGTGTAACAGTAGAGTGTTACGTCGAACCGGTCTCTGTCATGTGCCTCCAACACGCTTTGGAACAACCGCATGGTGGCGTGGTCGTCCCACAGATCGCTGGAAAGGTAACCGATCCGGAGCCTGTCGCCCCACACATGCGGGCGCGACTTCCTTTGCCGGCTTGCCGTGGGTGAGGGGAGTTGCGAAACGCCTGGATTGTTCGTCGCCAGCCGGTTCAGCCGTTCGACGCCGCAGTGCAACAGATTCGAATAGCCGGTTTCGCCGGCGAGAGTTTCCATTCTACCGGCAGCGATCTCGGCGGCAAGCCAGCGCTCGATCTGCTCGATCGCTGCGTAATCGCAAAAATCCCGTGCCACGGACAAATATTTGAGCTGCGCATAAGGGTCGTCCGGATGGAGCGCTGCGATCTTGCGGAACAGCGTCAAGCTGACCGGATTGCGATCGTCGGACGCGAAAATGTCGCCGGCGAGATTGAGGTGATCCGGGTCATCGCTTTCCACCAGTGTATTTTTGACGAGGTCGACGAGAGCGTTATCGCCGGTGCGCAGCAGCGAACGGGCGAGGATATAGGCAAGCTCGGGATCGTTGGGCAGCGATTTGAGAAGTTTTATGCCGATGAGCTGGGTACGGTCATCGTCGCCGGTCGCGAAATAAAGTCCGCAGGCGCGCCGCAGAAGAATGGGTGCGTCAGAGCCGGCATGCTGCGCCGCCTGTTCAAACGCTTCCGCTGCCTCAGCGGTGAAACCGAGTTTTTCCAGCACTTTCGCGAGTAGCAGCGTTACCTCAGCCGCTTCTTCGCTCTCGCCAAGCATCCCGTTGAGGATTGTCAGTGCTTCGATATATTGGTTCTGTTCGAATGCCGCTGCCGCCGCGGCAATTCCTTGTCCACTCATACTGATGCCTGCTCCGGGCTGTGCCATTTAGAGATTCCAGCGGGAATGTGCCCTGCTTTGCTTGCGCGAGGCAGGGCGTCACGCCGGCTTGCCGCGGCGGGATCATCAGGCACTCCGCTGGCTCCACTCCGTAAACGGGTCCGGCAAGGCCCGCCAGCGGTCCGGGGTAAATGCCTTGGCATCGACCAGACACTCGTCGAGTTCCGCTTCCAACGTTGCCTGATCCATTGGATCGGCACCGATAAAAACGATCTCCTGGCGGCGGTCGCCCCAGACAGGATCGAGATAGGGTTTCATCATCGCCAGGAAACCCGGATCATCCGGCCATTGGGTTTTCGGAACCGCCGACCACCACAGTCCCATTTTCGCGGTGCGCACCATCGGTCCGGCCTGGCTGAGTTCGCCTGCGTGATGCGGGCGTGTTGCCAGCCAGAAGAAACCCTTCGCCCGTACAACGCCCGGCCATGGCCGGTGGACGAAATCGTGAAACCGCGCTGGATCGAACGGCCTCTTCGCCCGGTAGACGAAGGAGCGGATGCCATATTCCTCGGTTTCCGGAATGTGGTCCTTGAAGCCGTGCAGTTCCTTGTACCAGAGCGGATGCTGTTCAGCTTTCAGCATATCGAACAGGCCGGTGCCGAGAACGTCGCGCAGCGCCACCTTGCCGAAATCGGTCTCGATCAGCCGCGCGTCGGCATTCAGCCCGGCAATGATTTTTCGTGCGGCATCGCGCTGCTCGGGTGTTGCGCTGCCCGTCTTGTTGAGAATGACGACATCGGCAAATTCGATCTGCTCGACCAGCAGATCAACAAGCGTGCGGTTATCATTGTCTCCGGCCGTATCGCCGCGATCGGCCAGAAAGTCGGCGGAGGAATAATCCCCGAGCAAGCTCACGGCATCGACCACCGTTACCATCGTATCGAGCCGTGCAACGTCCGCGAGGCTGTTGCCGTCTTCGTTGCGGAATTCAAACGTGGTGGCGACGGGCAGGGGTTCGGCAATGCCTGTCGATTCGATCAGCAGATAGTCGAACCTGTCCTGTTCCGCGAGCTTGCGGACTTCGTTGAGCAGATCGTCGCGTAGGGTGCAGCAGATGCAGCCGTTGGTCATCTCGACCAGCTGCTCCTCCGTACGCGAAAGATTGGCGCCGCCGTCGCGCACCAGCGCCGCGTCGATATTGACCTCGCTCATGTCGTTGACGATGACCGCGACCCGCAGCCCGTCTCGATTGTTGAGGATGTGGTTGAGCACCGTGGTCTTTCCGGCGCCAAGGAATCCGGAGAGGACGGTGACCGGTAGCTTGTCGGGCATGTTTTTATCCTTAATGTTATATTATTACATTTGATGATCTAAAAAAGCGGACCATTGGCCCGCTTTTTCAAAGTCTTGGGAGGACGTCCTAGCTGCCGTTGGAAAGGCATGTCTTCAGCGATACGCCAATACCCTCCATCAGCTGGAAATAGAGGTCGGGTCCTGCTTCAAGTGTCGCCGCCTCCGGGTCCAGCGTGCCGGATTTGGCCGATGTGCCTTCGAGCACGACATTGACCAGCTTGGGCTCGAACTGCGGTTCGGCAAAAACGCAGGTGGCGCCGAGTTCGACGATCTTTTCATGGATCTGCTTCAGCCGCGCGGCGCCGGGCAGGGTTTCTGGGCTGACCGTGATCGATCCGGCCACTTTCACCTGATAGCGATGCTCGAAATACTGGTAGGCGTCATGGAAAACGATGAAGGGCTTGTCCTTGATTGGTGCGACGGTCTCGGCAAGCGTTTTGTCCAGTGCGGCGAGGCGGGTGTTCAGCGCATCGAGATTGGTCTTGTAGGCGGCGGCATTGTCCGGGTCTGCCGCAGCCAGCGTCTTTTCGATTTCGACGGCCATCGCCGTGGCATTGGCCGGGTCGAGCCAGAGATGCAGGTCGAACTCACCCTCGTCGTGATGATGGCCGGCTTCACCATGGGCATGCCCCTCGGCACCTTCTTCGTGCTCGTCGCCGTGGTCATGGGCTTCAAAGGCGCCGCCTTCGCGGAATTTCAGTTTTTCAAGGCCGGGTGCATCGTCGAGCTCAACGAGCTTGGCCTTGCTGCCGAGCGATTCCAGTGGCTTTTCGAGAAAGGCTTCCAGCCCATGACCGACCCAGAAGACAACATTGGCCTTCTCCAGCGCCGAAGCGTTGGAGGGCTTCATGCTGTAGGTGTGTGGGGAAGCTGCTCCTTCAACGATCAACGCCGGTTCGCCAACGCCCTGCATGATCGAGGCGACCAGGGAGTGGATCGGCTTGATCGAGACGACGACATTGGGAACCTCGGCATGGGCGGCTCCGGCTGCCAGGAGTATCGTGGGGGCGAAAACGAGGGAGGATGTCAAAAGGAGGGAATTTTTCAGGCTCATGCGGGAACTCCTGTCTTGTAAATCAATGTAATGTTATTACATCAATTGCGTTATGCTATAACGTGTGGCATAGCGGCTGGCAACACCCCATCCGGATTTTTTTGATGCTGAATTTTCACAAGTCCGATCAGGCACCACTCGTCTCGCTCAACAATACCGGCATCCGCCGTAACGGCCGCTGGCTGGTGCGTGGGGTCGAATTTTCGATCCGCCGTGGTGAGATTGTCACGCTGATTGGCCCCAACGGTTCCGGCAAATCGACGACGGCGAAAGCTGCGATCGGCGTCTTGAAGCCGGATGAAGGCTGGGTCGAAAAAATGCCGGGTCTGAAGGTCGGTTATGTGCCGCAGAAGCTGGCGATCGACTGGACGCTGCCTTTGACCGTCGAGCGGCTGATGACGTTGACCGGACCGCTGAAGGGACGCGAAATCGAGGAGGCGCTGCAGTCGACCGGTATCGCCCATCTCGCCCGCGCCGAGGTGCAGCACCTGTCCGGCGGCGAATTCCAGCGTGCCTTGCTGGCCCGCGCCATCGCCCGCAAGCCGGATCTTCTGGTGCTGGACGAACCGGTGCAGGGCGTCGATTTTTCGGGCGAGATCGCGCTTTACGACCTGATCAAGTCTATTCGCAACAGGACGGGCTGCGGTATCCTGCTGATCTCCCACGATCTGCATGTGGTGATGGCCGAGACCGATACGGTAATCTGCCTCAATGGCCATGTCTGCTGCCGCGGTACGCCGCAAGTGGTCAGTCAGAGCCCGGAATACCTGAAGCTGTTCGGCAGCCGCGCCGCAAAGTCGCTCGCCGTTTATAGCCACGATCACGATCATACTCATCTTCCGGACGGCCGCGTGCTGCATACCGATGGCAGCATCACCGAACATTGCCATCCCGATGACGGTCACCATCATGGCGATCATGCGCATGGCGATGCTCATGAGCACGTGCATGGCCCAGACTGCGGCTGTGGCTATAAGAGCCGCCTGCAGGGATACGATACCAAGGAGAACGGCCGTGTTTGATGATTTCTTCACCCGCGCGCTCATTGCCGGTATAGGACTTGCAATCACCGTCGGCCCGCTCGGCTGCTTCGTCATCTGGCGGCGCATGGCCTATTTCGGCGATACGATGGCCCATTCGGCGCTGCTCGGCGTGGCGCTATCGCTGCTGCTTGATCTCAATTTGATGCTCAGCGTCTTCATCGTTGCCGCCGCCGTGTCGCTGCTCCTCCTGCTGCTTCAGAAGCGTGGCGCGCTGTCGACCGATGCGCTGCTCGGCATTCTCTCGCATTCGGCGCTGTCGATTGGCCTCGTCATGGTCGCTTTCATGACCTGGGTGCGGATCGATCTGGTTGGCTTCCTGTTTGGCGATATTCTTGCGGTGTCGGAGGCCGATATCGATCTGGTCTGGGGTGGTGGCATTCTCGTTCTGGCCGCCATCGTCTATCTCTGGCGGCCGCTGCTTGCCTCCACCGTCAATCCGGAACTGGCCGAGGCAGAAGGTTTGCAGCCGGAGCGGGCGCGGCTCTATTTCATGCTTTTGATGGCGCTTGTCATCGCGATCGCCATGAAGATCGTCGGCATCCTCCTGATCACGTCGTTGCTGATCATTCCGGCAGCCACCGCCCGGCGGTTTGCGACGTCACCCGAAATCATGGCGGTGCTCGCCTCGGTCATCGGCGCGCTTGCGGTTACCGGTGGGCTGTTCGGCTCGCTGCATTTCGATACACCGTCCGGCCCATCAATCGTGGTTGCGGCGATGGGGCTTTTCGTGCTCAGTCTGCTGCCGTTCGGCCGCAACAAAAACGCTGAGACGGCGATACATTCGACGCATGGAGGACATCACTGATGGCGGCACAACAGCTTACAAAGAACCAGTCGCTGGTCCTCGACGCACTCCATCATGCCGATGGCCCGCTCAGCGCCTACACGATCCTCGATAAGCTGCGTGATCACGGGTTTCGTGCGCCGCTGCAGGTCTACCGGGCGCTCGACAAGCTGTTGGAATTCGGCCTGATCCACCGGCTCGAAAGCATGAATTCCTTCGTCGCCTGCGCCCATCCGGATCATCAACATCACCATGATCATGGGGTCACTGCCTTTGCCATCTGCGAGGATTGCGGGCAGGTGACCGAGATGCACGACGAAGCCATGGAAGAGCGGCTGACGGTTCTGGCTGGAAAGCAGCATTTCAAGACCGAGAAGACCACGATCGAAATCCGCGGTCACTGCCAGAACTGCACCGCTGAATAAGAGCACGATTGTTTGAACCGGGTTCCGCACAGAACCCGGTTCAAACACAGCGCAATTCCGGCGCCACCTATTCGATGACGGAAAGGCTGGTTGCAAACAACTGCCATTTTTTGACGTAGCCATCAGCCGATTTCCGCAGTCCGGCGACAGCGGCATCGTCCATCAGCCGGATGGCTTTCGCCGGCGCCCCGACGATCAGCGAATTGTCCGGAAAGACCTTGCCTTCCGTCACCAGTGCGTTGGCGCCGACCAGGCAGTTGTTCCCGATGACGACGCCGTTCAGCACCGTTGCTCCCATGCCAATGAGCGAGTTGTCGCCGATGGTGCAGCCATGCACGATGGCGCGGTGGCCGATTGTGCAGCCTTCGCCGATAGTCACGGGCAGTCCCGGATCGACGTGAATGACCACGCCCTCCTGGATATTGGTGCGGGCGCCGATGCGGATCGGTTCGTTGTCACCGCGCAGCACCGCGCCGAACCAGACGCCGACATCGTCGCCCAGTTCGACTTGACCGATGACGTGCGCATCAGGCGCAACCCAATAGCGATCTTCCGGCGGCACAGCGGGCCGGGTGGCCCCAAGAGCATAAAGCGGCATGGTTCCCCCTTAAACGACCGCAACGGTCAGCGTCGCGACGCCATCGATGCCGCACGATACTGTGTCGCCTCGCGATACGGGACCGACGCCCGACGGGGTGCCCGTCATGATGATGTCGCCGGCGGCGAGCGTAAACAGTTTTGACAGTTCGGCGATGATCTCCGGTATTTTCCAGATCATCTGATTGAGATCGCCCTGTTGCTTGGTCTCGCCGTTGATTTTCAGCCAGATATTGCCATCGACGGGATGCCCGATCGCTTGCGCCGGCACAATCTGCGATACCGGCGCCGAATGTTCGAAGGCCTTTGCCGCAGCCCAGGGTTTGCCGGCCGCCTTTGCCTGCGCCTGCAGGTCGCGCCGGGTGAAATCGATGCCGACAGCGTAGCCGTAGACGCAGTCAAGCGCGTCTGCAGCCTCAATGGCATCACCACCATGCTTCAGTGCGATCACCAGCTCGACTTCGTGATGCACGTCGGATGTAAGAGGCGGGTAGGGGAACGCATTGCCATGGACAAGGTTGTCCGGATTCTTCTGGAAAAAGAAGGGTGGTTCCCGGTCCGGATCATGCCCCATCTCGATGGCATGGGCGGCATAATTGCGCCCGACGCAATAGACGCGGCGGACCGGAAAGGTTTGCTCGGAATTCACCACCGGCAAAAGCACCGGCGCGGGAAGGGGGATTACAGTTGTCATCGATATCCAGACATCCAAATTGCGAATGCTGGACGATAGCACCCCATAACCGGGTGGGGAAAGCGGCCTCAGCTGCAGACGTAAGCCTGAAGCTGGTCGCGTGTCAGAAACTGGCTGTCTGCCCGCGAATTGAATTCGGGGTGCGTGTATTCGAGGCTGGGGACGTCCGGAAGTTCGAGTGCTTGACGTACGGTCATGATGCCAACGTCGCGACGGTCGCTGCCACGCTTCAGACTGACTTCAACGATGCGGTATAGATTTTCCTCTACCATGTGTTCTCTCCCGTCTCTTTATTTTTTTGATTCTGGGCTGCAGTAGCTACTCCGAAATTGGTTTTTATGAGGCACCTCAGCTATTAGCATGCCACACATGAAGAAATCGCAACAGTGATTTTTTAGCAGTTGCTTTAATTTGTGCCGGAATGGAGCACCCTTCTTTTTTGACCTTTTGAACGCGTATTCGCATCTGGTTGTTTCAAGCATTTCCGAATTGGAACAATCGCTCTGCCTAGGTGTTGTGTTCGCGACAGCAAAAGGAGCCTGAGATGGCGAACATCAAGAACTTGCGGACCGGTTTTACCGGCGAACTCAAAGAGACTGGCGGCGTAACCGCCAAGGCGAAACAGGCGGCGGCTTATGTCCGCGATGAGGCCTCGGCCGTGGCGCAGAGCGCTCAGGAGCATCCGTCCGCGACCAGCGCGGCCTTTCTTGTTTTCGGAGCGGCCGCTTTCGTTGCAGGCTATCTGATCGGCACCGCCTCCAGCGCCGAGTCTACACGAAGACGTTACTGGTAACGGTTGCATTGCGTCAGATTTTAATTGATTTTTGTGCATCGCAGCATTATTGTTCCATCCATCGCAGCGATTCACCTCCTCCCGAAGAGCTGCGATCGATCAGCGGCCACCTCCTCCCGGCCGTGGGTCATTTTCAGAAGCCTGCCGCACCTCCTCCCGCGGCAGGCTTTTTTCGTTTGGCACTCTGCCCAACGGGAACCAAATGGGTTATCTTGCCGTTATGGTCTGGCAAGACATTCGGAGGAGACGCTCATGCCAAATGCCAAATGGTCCAATCCCGTGGAAGTCGGGTTCGAGCATAAAGGTTCGAAGATCGTTTTCGGACCGTTCGATGCCCTCATCTGCCTGATGGACACCTGGCCCGATCTTCGTGGTCCGCGCTACGTTGCTGCGAGAAGCTTCTGCCGTGCCGCCATCGACGGCCGCAAGTCGCCGGAAGAGGCGCGAGAGGTTTTCATCGCCGCCGCGCAAGAGGCCAAGTTGCAGGCGCATTGATCCATCTCAAATAGGGTCTCGTCAGGCCTTAACTGCGCAGTTGGCGCAGAGCTTGGTGCTGGTGCCTGCCGATATGGTGCCCTGCCTGCTGTTGCTGAACATCAGGTTTCCAGTGTGCATTTCTTCTTTCGGCGCCCGCCTTATTGTCTGCGGCGCAGCTTCATTCTTTCTTTTAGAAACAGTCCAGCAGCCTTCCAAAAGTTCCATCTCGCTTTCAAAACCTTGCCGCTGTATAAGGCCGCAATTGGTTAGGCCGTTTGAGCCGTGAGAGCTTCTCCGCTTGCGCCTGTTTCTCCACCACAATGTACCACCGCCGGGACGTGCGGGGATGAAAGTATTTTTGATGGACAATGTAGCGATCCCGGCATTGACGAACGCCGCTGCGGGTTACTTCGGAGCGCCCGTGTTCGCTGTCGCCCCGATGATCGATTGGACGGATAAGCATTACAGGTTTCTGGCCCGGCAGCTTTCCAGGCATGCGTTGCTCTACACCGAGATGATCGTCTCCGAGGCGATCCTGCGCGGTGACCGGGAGAGGTTGCTGGGGTTTGATGCAGTCGAGCATCCGGTTGCCCTGCAGTTGGGCGGTAACGATCCCGTCAAGATGGCCGAGGCTGCGCGGATTGGCGAACAGTTCGGTTATGCCGAGATCAATATCAATGTCGGCTGCCCTTCGGATCGTGTCCAGTCTGGCACATTCGGCGCCTGCCTGATGCGTGAGCCCTCCGTGGTGGCTGACTGCGTGGCGAAGATGAAGGCGGCGGTGTCCATTCCTGTGACGGTGAAATGCCGGATCGGTGTCGATGACCAGGATCCGGAGATTGCCTTGCGCGATTTGGTCTCGCGGGTCGTGCAGGCCGGAACAGACGCCGTCTGGGTTCATGCGCGAAAAGCGTGGCTGCAGGGGCTGTCGCCGAAGGAGAACCGCGATATTCCGCCGCTGGATTATCCGCTGGTTCATCGGCTCAAGGCGGAGAATCCCAATCTTTTCATCGGGATCAACGGCGGTCTTGGCAATCTGAATCAGGCAGTTGACGAGCTGAATCAAGGCGCTGTTCTGGATGGGGTCATGCTCGGGCGGGCTGCCTATCACGATAGCGCCATGCTGACGGCCGTGGATGGGTATTTTCCGCATCCGTTGACCGGCGCTGGCCCAGCCGGTTCCGGCGGCGAGGTGTTTACGGCCAATGGCCACCGGCAGTCGCTGGAGTTCTGGGCCGGGGTGCGCGAGGCGATGATGGGCTATGCGGCCGGGCATATCGCGTCCGGCGGGCGGCTGATCCATGTCACCCGCCATATGGTCGGGCTTTTCCAGGGCTGGCCGGGCGCCCGGCGATTCCGCCAGATCCTGTCGGCCGATGCGACGCGGGCAGGGGCCGGACCGGAGGTCATCGCGGCGGCCTTCGATGCGATCTTTGCTGCAGCCGAGGCAAAGCAGGCGGCTGAGTAAAAAGGTCCCGCGTAAACCTCGGGCATCACAAACGGCGGCCATCACGCGGGCGTAAAGCCTTACCGACGACGCGGGGACGGCCCGCTTTCTCGCTTCCTGCCGCCATGATCATCATGGCACGGATTTTGGCGGCGGGGACGATCGTTCAGCAAAAAAAACGGCGCCCCGAGGGACGCCGTTCAATTCAGTCATCGCAAGCGGTCAGATCGAGGCTTAGTCAGCCTGGATGTTGACAGCCTTCGGGCCCTTGCCCATGCGATCCGGCTCGGTGTCGAAGGTGACCTGCTGGCCGTCCTTCAGGGTCTGGAGACCAGCGGCCTGCAGCGCGGAGATGTGTACGAACACGTCCTTTGCGCCGCCTTCCGGCGTGATGAAACCAAAACCCTTGTCCTGGTTGAAGAATTTTACGGTGCCCTTGGTGGCCATGGGAGAAGTCCTTTTTCCCTTAATGATGTGTCCTCACCCCTGCCAGGGTGGAGACGTTTTTCTTTCCGGTTTTGTCTTTATTCCGGAAAGCCAGTCGGAGAAGTCGATAACGGGGAAAGAACGTCTACAGTGCCTTTCGGCACGCCCGGATTTCTCCGGGACCATACAGCCAGTCCAGTCTCCGGGATGCAAACGCCCGAACGCGGAAAATATTTGCAGCAAAAAAAGAAAATAGCAAGCGTTTAATCCTTTGCACTCAACCGCCTGTCGGTACTGGCGGCGCGGTGCACCAGGGCGGCACATCCGCCGGGTTTTGCGCGCCGCCACGGTCCCGGCCGGGGAAAACCGCGCACCGTCGCGATCCTGCCCCAATTTGGTCCCGGCAATGTCCGATTAAGGGGCGCCCACGCCGCATCCGCTTTTGGGTTGATGCGGGATGGGCGAACGGTTAGGTCAGGGATGAAGTGACGAATGCTGGACTGCGAGGTGTTGCCGTGATCGACCCCTATGAAACGCTTGGAATTGCCCGCGATGCCGACGAGCAGGCGATCAAGGTGGCCTATCGCAAGGTGGTGAAGGCCGCTCATCCCGACAGTGGCGGCGATACCGAAGCGTTTGGGCGGCTGCAGGCCTGCTACGACCTGTTGAAGGATCCGGTGCGCCGCAAGGTCTATGACAATACCGGCTATGACCCGCAGCTGGCCGATCCACGCGACCTGCAGGGCATCTTGAAGCTGGAAACGCTGGTCAGCGACTTCATCCTCGACGAGCGCGAGCCCGGCAGTTTCGATCCCGTCGCCGCCATGCGCCGCAGACTCTCCGACGATATCGTCAAGAGCCGCTTTCACATTCTCGAGCTGGAGCGCCACCGCGCCCGCGTGCGCCAGCATCTCGACCGTCTCGGCCGCCGCCCGGCCGCCGACATTCTCGGCTCGATGCTGCGCACCCGCTCGCAATCGATCGCCGAGGCGATCCGCAGCGCCGAATCGCAGATCGAGGCGACCGAGCAGGCCTATACGCTGCTCGAAGGCTATTCCTACGAGCTGGAATTTCTGGAAGAGGTGAAGGCGGCGGAATAGGGCGCCGTTTTCTCCTCCCCCTGCCGAATTCAGAGAATGAACATGTCCTTCGACAGCGATAGTGCGTCGTCGAGATGCAGGACGAAATCGGCCTTCCTGTCGCCGTTGATATCGGCATAGACATACGTGTCTGACGCGTTTTTTTCGTAGCGCAGTTCGCCAGCCCGGCCCGAGAAGGCCTTGGTGGCGATGAAGGCGAAGGACTGGTCACCAATCGCTTTCGTGCTGGCGTCAATGGCCGACAGATCGATCTTGTCGCCGCGGGTGAAGTCGAAGATCGTATCGGTTGCAGCCTTCGAAAGGCCGAGGTCCTTTACCGATTTGAAGACGAAGACGTCCTTTCCGGCGCCGCCATAGAGATCGTCGAAACCGGCGCCGCCATTGAGGCTGTCATCGCCTGCGCCGCCCTTGAGAATATCGTTTCCCTTGCCGCCTTCGAAGATGTCGTTTCCGGCGCCACCGAACAGTTTGTCGGCTGCGGCCTGGCCGCGGATGAAGACGGCGTCGTTTTTCGCCTGGTAGGTGATCGCGCCGCTGGAGGAGGTCCGGAAGATCACGTTGAGAATGAGGGAGGAATCGTCGAAGGTCGACATGCCTTGAAAGTCGATGGCGATCCTGTTCTCGCTGAAGGTGATGTCGTTGGCTTTCAGAGCGATGATATTGGTCTTGAGGGTGACGCCGATGATCGGCGCGATCGCGTTGTTCAGGTCCTCGAAGACGGCGCCGTTGAACTGCGCGGAGATGTTCTTCTTGCCGACGGTGTAACCGGTTTTCCAGAGAACCGTCTTGTCGAAATCGAAGCCGATCGCGGTGTTGGTCACGGTCATCTTGAAGAGCTCGGCGCTGCCTGATGTCAGTCCTTTGATTGTCGTCAGCCCGTTGATCAAGGTATCGGAGCCCCATTCGGGGCGCGTTTTCTGTTCTTCGATGGTGCGGTCGGGACCATAGAAATAATATTGATAATGCAATGTCTTGCCGTCGAAACCCACGTGCCTGCTCCAAGTTTGAATAGCAACCATAGGGGGTGACGGTAAACGTTTCGCTAACCATAAAACGGTCTCGCTGGTCTCTGCGCGCACGACGTCTTGTGTGTGGGATTGAATGCGCCCTTTCACGACGCGCCGGCGGGGCGCAGGACACCTTGGGCGCGCGCAAGGGGTTTCTCACGGCGCAGACGCGCCGTGGCTGGATTCCCGCCACATGGGCGAGAATGACGGAGAGTGAGGCTCTGTGACATGCGGCAAGTGTCCGCGGTGGCTCCCGTCCTTGTTCATTTCGCTGCTGGCTCCGTGCGTGCGACGCTTGTTTCGCGGTCTCGGCGGAAGGCGTCGAAGCGGCGTTTGTCGTGGGGCGGGACGGCGGTGCGGGCGAGTTCGACGCAGACGTCCAGAAAAGCCCGCTTCCCGGGATTGCCCCAGGTGTATGTCAGGCCCTGATGGCCGCCATATTCGAGGATGATCAGGGCCTCGCGGTAAAATTCATCGAAAACCTCGCGCTGTGCTGCGGTCAGATTGTGCAGGCAGCAGGGTTCGCCGCTGTTTTTGAAATGCCAGAAGCAGGTGTTCTTGCGGCGGCAGTCGCGGCGGCGGCAGGCCAGATGCGGCATGGCCAGCATCTCGGCGGTGCGGGCCATCAGCCGTGTGTGGACGGGAAGGGGCATGTCTCTTCTCCTTTGACTGTGTTGCCGGCCACGCGCTCGCATTCACGCGCGAAAAAAATGCCGCCGTGGTTTGAAGGCAGGACGGGGCGCTGAAAGCTGCCGCGTTTGATGGTAAAAAGTGACACCTCTCAGCGCCCCGTTCGGCGGTTTTTGCCCGCGACTTGGGTCTCTCTGCGGTGGTGAGACAGACGGTGTTCGTCTGACCCGATGGACCCCGGCTGAACCAATTTATCAGCAACGCTCCACCCGGCCGCCGCCGGGTTGTTACACCCGGCGAAACCACCCGCTCACCCACCCTGTGTGCCGCACAGGCACGCCCGGCGCGCTCTTTCGGGCTTCAAGAGACAAGGAAAAACCCTTGCCTCTCCCCGTGTCGCCGGAGGGAGAGCATTTTCCGCGAACCCCGGATAGGAGGATGTCCGTCCTTTCCTCAAACCCGGCGCCGGCCCCGCCTCGCTGCCACGGCTGGCAGTGTATCCACGGCGGAACGGGAGAAGTATGGCACGGGTTTTGGGGGCGGGGATTTTGTGGGTGTGGTGGGGAGCGGGATTGCGCAGGTGGCATTTGGGTAAGGGGTTGATTTTGCGCGCTCTCTCACCGAGGGGAGGTGGTGATGCCGCGTCTTTCGAGCAGAAATTTATCCCCGTTGCCGGTCGGGAAATTGGGGCGCTGTCCTCGCCTCCGTCATTCCTGTGCCTGTCACAGGAATCCAGCCACGGCGCGTCTGCGCCGTGAAGGCGCTCTTTTGTTTCGCGTATTAGAAAGGGTCTTGCGCGCTGTGGACACGGCGCACTGAATTCCTGTGACAGGCACAGGAATGACGGAGGGAGGGTCGATTCCGCGTTGCAAACAACAGGGTTCCCGAGGCGAAACGTTATGATCTCACGCGTCTTTGTCTCCGAATGTTTAACTGTAAACTAACTTGCCTTTTCGAAGGTCGCTATCTCCTTCTCTTTCCCAAAATTTTATCATTTCAAAATTTCTTCTTTTTCTTTCCCCAGAATACTGGCTGATATCAAGCATATAAGCATCATATATCTTTCCCTTCCGATCTCGTACGGTAACTCTGGAGCTTATGTGATGTAAAAATTTTAGATCAACAAGTTCCTTTATTGGAAAGACAAACTTCTCCGAGGATTCTTTGTCTACCAAAAGGCAGTTTGTATTTGTTTTCTCTAGGCAAAAATTCCGAATTTTCTCAAACTCTGCCCTCAAACCTCTCGACTCGTCAGGTGATGTATCAAACTGAAAATCTTCCTGTTTAAATGAATCAAGTTCACCGGCGGCCTTGTTTACATCCTCTGCAGAAATCCGCTCGCCTCGAAATCTATCATTACCTGCCAACCGCTGTCTCGCCACATCGATTGAGCGTCGAGTTAAACTTAGAAAATCTCTTGCAACGCCCCCACTAGCCAAAACTAATCGATCTCTAGCGCCATCTGAAAGTATGTCGCTGACCTTGGAATCATACTGCACGCAAAATTGCTCTAGTATCCTAATTAAGAACTTTTTGGTAAGATCATACCTCTCAAGTGTGACGTCTAGGTCAATTTCGTCTGCATCATCACCAAGTTTTACACCTATTGCTTGTGTTCCGGTTGTGTACCATTTGGTTCTGTGCTTGATAGTCCCGATTTTTAGCCATGTATCTGTTCCTTTGGTTATTCTATGAAAGTAATCAATAACCATTGCTTGATCAGATTTTCTTATGTGATAAAGATCATCAAGGAGAATATATGATGATCCATCTGCACATGCAGATATTTTCTCAAATAAATCTTTGAATTCCAAAATTCTTCTGTGAAGAATCTCTATCTTCTTGTTTTCATAAGTATCCACTATTTCCTTTTCTGTCTCTTTGGAAATTGTGGCTTTTGCAGATAGGTTACTTGAGGGGCCATCAAGCGAAGCGGTTCCTTCGCCTCCCTTTGCTAGGGATTGGCGCGCTGTTCTGGTGCGATCAATTGTTTCTGCCTCAGACAAGAGATGCTCTAACTCAACTTTGATTTTGTTTATAGAATTAGAAACTTTTGCTACCTCACCCTTGTCCAATGCCTTTCTTGTTGGTTTTTTACCAAATAGTTTTTCCCAGAAAGATTGTTTTGAACCAGGTAATATAGCCGCCGTTTCCATCCATTTTTCATATGATGAGAGAGTTTTTATTAGAATGCTCACCAAAACATCAGGATAGCTGTGTCCTTTAAAGGTTTCCAAATCGATATAGGCGACGGGAGTTCTCGATAAATTGAACTCACTTACAAGTTTATTTAAGAGGCTGCCTCAAAAAGAGGTGGGTGATTTCAGTAGGTTATGATTCCTTCGGATTTGCAAAGATTCGATGGAGTTCACGATGGCCTGGACCAAAATC
>NZ_LMEY01000024.1 GCF_001426665.1 Rhizobium sp. Root1334
CAGGCAACACCAACAGCCTGCCTAGAACCTCAGATAATCATGCGAAACTCGCCGCGCACTCCCTCCCGCGAAGCGGGTTCGTGCATGATGGCGCTAAGCGGAAATCATTTCCGCAACGGGGCCGTCTGCGGCCTGACGGCTTCCCGACTACGAGACACTAAAGCGGCCATACCGCCGCGGATTCCTGCAGTCCGCTGGCAGTCCCAAAATAAAAGTTTTGAAGTCAACCAACGGAAGGTATTTCCGCAATTAGGTAGCAACTGCCACCAACTCCTAGGCGGAATTCAACGCTTGGGGCCGAAACCACCCGCGTCATCATCGCTTATGCTTTTGGCTGCTCGTGATGGCCTAGAAATGCTGTAGTCATTCCGATCATCGTGCACACTCAGTGTCTGAGCCGGCCGTTTAGCATTCAAGAATAGGTCGAGTTCGGCTGTACGGGATCTGGATAGCCGAACCTTTTCAGCGAACTGCGGCCAGCGACCTATGGCCGTTCGAACCTGCTCTATCACTTCCTTTGCGTCGTGATCGGAGATTGAAGCTCCTCTGGAGACCGTCAAGAGATGAGACATGCCAGGGGCTTTGCCTTCACCAGCTATAGTCGCGGTGTGTTCCCCACCGGGTCCAGACGAAAAGGTAAGATCGTAGGCGGGTGCTAAAGACCAACGGCCATTCCCGTCCATGAGGAATGCGTGGTTCTTCGCATGGTCGTCACGGTTCTTTGCATACACATTGAACACCATGTTTCGGAACATTTTGAGGACGTCCGCGCTGTCTCGGGTCATCATGAGCGTAAGCTTGTGCAATTGTTCGTAGTTCAGCGACGCCTCGCGATGGCTGGCATTCAATAACCCGCTCGCAGTGTGCATGTGAACCCGTCCAGCAGGGATCCTGTCAAACCGTTTGGTCGCAAAGAGCCGCCTTCCCTTCCGGGTGTCGAATAGGCGGGTCTCGGCCATCTCTACCCCTGCAGCTACCGCCATGAGCGCGTAGGCTTTCTCTTCGGCGCCGATCTCAGCCGGATCAGCAGAACTGGGAGCTTTAACCATCCATCGTTCAAACCCCGGATCCAACGGCTGACCGTAGTCCAGAACACAGGTATTCTCGGTCTTGTTGAAACCAATCATAATCTTTGGCCGTGCACCCGCGGATCCCCCTTGAGCGCCCTGCAAGCTATCGATATCAGCGACATCCATCTCCGCCTGTACCAAATCTACTTGATCAGCAAACCAGTCGAGATCAGTGGCGTCGGTTGGTTGTTTCTGATCGTCTGGCAAATCAGGGACGTATGTCAGCGCCCCCATTCCCGTTTTGCCTACTGCCGAGAGGCGGTCAATTGGAGTGAGCTGGGTGTAGTCGATGCCTGCTCGCTGGAGGCGGCGGTCCAGCAATAGCCGACCCCAACCATCAGGTAGGCTGTCGTTGAATAGCCCATGGAGACCGTCAAAGGGATCGCGTGGCGCCGCAATCAATCCTGGAGCGGTCTTCATATGGAAGGGTGAAATCAACAGGGGCGCAGCGAGAAATTCTGCCGCGTACTCGAAGTACGCCCTGCGTTCCTTACCACTCCATGCGAGGGTGCCGAGTTTCTTCTCGTCCCCTTCGAGATTCAGAAAAACACTCATCCGCTGGATTGGTGTAAACTTCATTTTCTACGCACCCGCTGCTTGAGAGGACGATCAACGACATCATCGATTGTCTGCGGTGGCCGACTTGGAAACAAGCGCTCGAACTCGGCCTCGGCCTCAAGGATAAAGGCAATTTTTACAAGACTTTCGAGGGAGATTTTCCCACTTTCTTCAAATAGCCTAAGCGATCCATAGGAGACATTCGATCTTGCCGCCAGTTCCCTTTGGGTCAGTCCATGCTCGATCCGCCGCCGCTTCATTCGTTCCGATAGGCCTTTGATGACATCTGATGGGGACGACATATTAAATGCTAACATATTATCACCTAAGCGTAGAAAATATCTTTTAATGCCAATATAATGGCATTAAAAGATATTGCAAGTCGGTGATTTAGCCGAGTATTCCCGATCAACTCATGCCGATCATCCTGGTATGGTCTGCCGCATGTTCAGGATCATAGGCATACGACAACGCTGACTTCCGCTCGCCGCCCCCGGCGAGGTCCCGTTGTATCGCGTATCCTACAGGGAACTGAACATGGTCTCCGACAACCTGCCGTCCGTCATTCCGCAGCCGCGCAAGGCCGCGCCCGATCTGGAGGTCCTCCAGAGGGTAGAAATATTGGGGCAACCAGCACTTCCTGCTATCCCCGTACTGCCGGACGTTCACGCTTAGCCACCTCCGGTCGTTCGACGAGGAGAAGTCGTACAAGGCCTCTGCATCATCCGCTGGCCGGAGACAGAAGGACGGCCGACATGCGTCCGCTGCTCGCATGGGAACTGCTGGGAAATCCGGCGCTGCCGTTTCAAGTGCCAGTCCTGCCGCCGCGAGTTCTCGGTCACTACGGGGACGGTTTTCGCCTTCCGCAAGATGAGCTTCCAGGACATCCTGGCGGCTCTGTGGTTCTCCGTGAACTCGGTGAAGGGCAAGAGCGCGCTTCAGCTCAGCATGCGTTTGGAGTCGATGTCATCGACCTTGAGATGGGCGACCTCGGAGACGCGCAAGCCCGCGCCATAGGCCACACCGAGGGCGGCCTTGTATTTGATACCA
>NZ_LMEY01000025.1 GCF_001426665.1 Rhizobium sp. Root1334
GAGCGTGTCGTTGCCAGCAAGGGCGCTGATGGTGTCATTGCCGGCAAGGCCGTCAATCGAGTCGATCCCTGCCGTGCCGGTGAGAACGTCATCCCCGCTTGTCGCGCCGGTAGGAACGGGCGTTGGCCAATTGGTGCCGATTTCGTCATTGTTGGACAGGAGGGGTGTATTGCCTTTGAAGTAATAATAGCCCCAATGGCCCTGACCGAGTTCGTTGTTGGTGATTTCAACGCCGGAAATTTTATCGGTGCTGCTGAAACTGCCATCTGAATAGATGGTATAGCCGCCGCCTGCGAGATAATTGCCGTCTATCTGAATGTCGGAAACCGGCCCGAAGTCATTGTTGATCATCACCGCCGAGGTTTGGCTATTGTCGTTGATGATCGTGTTGTGTCGAATATCGACGCCTGAAACGCCGCCGTTAATCTCGATGCCATCGTAGTGCGGGCCACCCCATACTGTGCCGGCGCGGACATTGGGAGCATTCATATCGTGGATATAATTATCCTGAATAAGGCTTGCGCCTGTCACATTGATGCCGTTCTCCACGTCGTGGATATTGTTGCGCAAGAACGTACCCGAACCGAAAATGCCGTTCGCGCCATCCTTGCTGCTTCCAACGTTTAGAATCTCGTTGTCTTTGACGATGGTGCCCGTAATGCCTGGCTTGATCCAGATGCCTGTCCAGTCGGTGGAGGTTATGCGGCTATTTTGAATTGTGACGTTCGGGGCCATGACCCAAATCGTTCCCTTGACATCAAGAGCATTGATGACTGTGCCTGCCTTGGTGACATTGACATCGCCCGATGGGGTCAGGATAACTCCATCCGGAAGACCGGTGTTGGTCGCATTCGGAAATCCCGCGAGCGTTTTGGTTGAGGTAATAGCCATACTTAAGGGCTCCCGTTTAAGTGCTGGAATTTGGGAGGTAACCTCCACAGACGAACCGGGCGCAGATCCCCGCTTCAGGCCCAGGCCAATTCGTTTTCACTTTGAAGCTGACGCTTGACGCAAGGCACGGGCACAGCAATCTGCGGCGGATTGCGTCACCGATTGTTGTCGCCAGAGGCGGTTTGGGCCGCCTCTGGGTTGGTTGAATGGGGATGAGGCCGCTTTAGCGGCCTCGCTGCGTTACAGCACGAAGTATCCCTTGGCGAGCGAGACGGCATCATCCAGGTGAATGGCGAAATCGGCCTTCCCATCACCGTTGACATCGCCGTAGACATAGGTGTCGGATGCGCCCTTGACGTAACGCAGTTCCCCAGCCTTGCCGGTGAAGGCTGCGGTGCCAACGTAGGTGAAGGCCTGATTGCCGGATGCTGCGGTGTTCGCATCGATCGCCGACAGATCGATCCGGTCACCGCCGGTGCCCGAGAAGTCGAAGATCGTGTCGCGGCCACTCACCGCCAC
>NZ_LMEY01000026.1 GCF_001426665.1 Rhizobium sp. Root1334
CTTCTGCCATGCAAATCTCCAGTTAGTCCTGGAAACCTTCTCGCACACGCAGCAAGCCTCAAAATATAGCCAATCCAATGGGGCGGAGACGGCGCTTACGGAAATCTCATATCCATGTTGCCACCCGCTTACGAAGAGAAACGCAAAAGTTCGCTTTAGCGATGCGATATTGTGCGAAACAGTCCCAAATACTGCAATGCAAGCCTGTCACGCTGCAATTACGAGTCCAGCATTGGCAAGGGCTCAATCAAAAATTTATATTTCGTGCGTTGTTTAGGCAACAAATGTGTTGCTGCGCTCCTTTGAGCTTATCTAAGAGTCGGATTCGAAAAGGTCTCAGTAATCGCAATACCTTGCAATGCGGCGGGTCATAAGGCGAATGTGTGCAATCATGATCCATGCCTCGGCTGATCAGTAATCGCAATACCTTGCAATGCGGCGGGTCATAAGGCGAATGTGTGCAATCATGATCCATGCCTCGGCTGAGGCGATGGACCTTTCAACGTCTTTTGCGATCGTGTCCCAGGACGTGGTGTAGCTTAGACGACCACGGCTCATCCCAGATGGTCGGATGAGTATCAGCGCGCCACTGCCGGCAAGCTGATGAGAGGATCATCGCTCATTTGTCCGATGGTTTCCAGCGTCATGTATCGAGCCCGCTGAACGGCCCACTCATCGTTCTGTTCGAGCAGCAACGCGCCGACGAGCCGGATGATGGCCTCATCATTGGGAAAGATGCCCACCACTTCTGTGCGTCGCTTAATCTCTCCGTTGAGGCGCTCGATGGGATTGGTGCTGTGAAGTTTGGCCCAATGCTGCTTTGGAAAGGTCATGTAGGCCAGCACATCGCTCTCGGCCTCATCCATCAAATTGGCCAGTTTCGGCACCTTCGGCCTGATCTGATCAGCGACGCTGCGCCACTGTGTGCTGGCGGCCTCAGGCGTCTCCTGAGCAAACGCTGTGGCAATAAAAGCGGAAACGACGCGTCTGCCGCTCTTTCCGGCATGCGCCAGAGCGTTCCTCATGAAGTGGACCCGGCAACGCTGCCAGGTCGCATTCAGCACCTTGCTAACGGCCGTCTTGATGCTCTCATGGGCATCGGAGACGACGAGCTTCANTTCCTCATGAAGTGGACCCGGCAACGCTGCCAGGTCGCATTCAGCACCTTGCTAACGGCCGTCTTGATGCTCTCATGGGCATCGGAGACGACGAGCTTCACGCCTCTCAAGCCCCGGCGCGTCAGCTTGCGCAGGAACTCTGTCCAGATTGGCTCGGCCTCGGACGTGCCGATCTCCAACCCAAGCACCTCCCGGCGTCCATCGGCATTGACGCCGACAGCGATGATGGCTGCGACAGAAACGATGCGACCGCCGCGTCTCACCTTCAGGTATGTGGCATCGATCCAGATGTATGGCCATTCGCCTTCGATGGGTCGGTCGAGGAAGGCTTTGACCTTGACGTCGATCTCCTCGCAAAGCCGTGAGACCTGGCTTTTGGAGATGCCACTCATGCCCATGGCCTTCACCAGGTCATCGACCGAGCGTGTCGAGATACCCTGGATATAAGCCTCCTGGATAACCGCGGTCAGAGCCTTCTCGGCCATGCGACGGGGCTCAAGGAAGCTTGGTAAATAGCTGCCTGTCCGCAGCTTGGGAATACGCAGCTCCACCGTTCCGGCTCGCGTTTCCCAATCTCTATCGCGATAGCCGTTGCGCTGGGCGACACGAAGCGCGCTCTTCTCGCCATAGCCTGCACCAGTCGCAGCGCCAACTTCCAGTGCCATCAGCTTCTCGGCGGCAAAGCCGATCATATCGCGCAGCAAATCTGCATCTGCGCTCTTCTCAACAAGCGAACGCAGGTTCATCATATCGTCGGTCATCGGTGGTGTCCTTCAGGTTGGTTCTAAGCAACCCGACCCTACCGGAAATC
>NZ_LMEY01000027.1 GCF_001426665.1 Rhizobium sp. Root1334
CCCCAAATCCGCACCAAACTTTCGTAAGAAACTTCAGAGCGAGTTCGTCGGTCGCCAGCAGCGCCGCCGCCCTCGTTGGTGAGCGGTTTATAGTCCCAGACATCCTTCACAGTCAACAGGGTTTTTGAAAAAAATGACAGTTTTTTGACAAAAGCCTGCGCCGTAAGGCTTTGCTGCGTTGCGGCAATCGGGATAACCCTTTGTATAGGCCGGAAAACACATTCTCGCCCTCACTTCTTCACAATTGGCGCTCTAATCAGCGCTTCGCAACTGCGTCTTGAGGCTTCTTCTCTATAGGGAAGCCTTGCACTCTATAGGCACCTTATGGAGTGATGGCCGTTCTGTTTGACTTGAAGGCGTGAAAGATGCACATCTTCGCACAACATACCCGGACCATAATAAGAAACGGCGCGTAACCAGGGACCCCGCTCGATTGGCATGATCACGGACAAGACCATGATACGGTCGCTCGGCAACGAGCCGCCGATCCTTGCAGATGGACGCAAGGCTCCCGACCGGCGCGAGATTTCCCTGCGCTGGCTTTCGGGCACGTTTCTCACCGGCATTACATCCAGCCTCTTGATGGGCGTCGCATTGTTCGCAGCCCTTGACGGGCGCCAGCAACTGGCCATCCCTGCCGAAGCCTATGCCGCCATGGATCCGTCCGTCCGTGGCTCGCAGCCGACCGCAGCCGCCAAGCGCGGCGACCGTATCTTGAGCCCCAGCATCGTTGCCAAGCCATCCGACCGCACCATCATGGAAGTCTCGACCATGACCCATGATGGCGAAAAGGAAGTGGTTCGCCGCCAGCCGTTCGCGCATGTGAAGATGACGCTTGCCGCCAACCACCAGCCGGCGGAAAAATATCCCTCCTTCGATCCGCTGGCCATTTTTTCCAGCGACGATGCGGATGCGCCACCACCGGTCAGCCGGACCGGCACGCTCTATGGCTCCGATGTCGAATCCGAAGTGGCGCTGAAGACGGTGGATTTTCCGCTGAAGGGCTCGACGCTGAAATTCGCGCCCTCGATGTCGATGGACGAGGTCGAGGAGAATGTCCGCACCAATGGTTCGGTGCTGACCGACGGCAATACCCAGCTGGCCTCGTTGTTCTACATCGATCCGCGCCGCTTTGCCTCTGACGCTTCCGATCTCGACCTGATCCAGGGCCTGTCGGCCAGGGTGGTCGAGGAAAACATGACCGTCTCCGCGTTTGAGACGATCACCGACCAGACGACCGAATATGCCGACGACGTCATTCCGGTGCGCCGGGCAACGCCGATCGCCACCGTTCTGATCAATGCCGGTTATGGCAAAGCCCAGGCCGAGGATCTCGCCGGCTATCTGCGGCCAGCCCTCGACGCAACCGATCTGCAGGAAGGCGACGTCCTGCGCATCGGCATCATCCAGAAAGGTGAGAACGACGAGGCCAAGGTCGTGCGTGCCACCGTTTACACACGCGGCGCCCATGTCTTTACCATGGCGCTCGACGACAAGGGCAATTTCGTCAAGGCTTACGAACCGCCGCAACTGGCAGCCGTTGCCAGCGCCTTTGACGATAATGGAACCCCGGTCATAACCTCCGGCCACGACCTGCCGCGCGTCTATGATGGTGTCTACCGCGCCGCCCTCTCCTACGGCATGAATTCGACGATGATCGCCCAGATCATCAAGCTTCTGGCCAGCAATGTCGATTTCCAGGCGCAGCTGAAGCCGACCGACCGTCTTGAAGCCTTCTTCTCCGTCGCCGACAGCAGCGGCAAGGCAACCGACGATTCAGAACTGCTCTACGTCAACGCCAAATTCGGCGACGCCGAGACGCGCTTCTACCGGTTCCAGGATCCGGACGACAATTCGATCGACTATTACAACGAACAGGGCAAGAGCATCCGCCAGTTCCTGCTGCGCAATCCCGTTCCGAACGGCACGTTCCGTTCCGGTTTCGGCATGCGCCGCCATCCGATCCTCGGCTTTTCGCGCATGCATACCGGTGTCGACTGGGCGGCTCCGCGCGGCACGCCGATCATCGCGGCCGGTAACGGTGTCGTTGAAAAGGCTGGCTGGGATTCCGGCGGTTATGGCAATCAGACGCTGATCCGCCACGCCAATGGTTATGTCTCGTCCTACAATCACCAGAGCGCAATCTCCAAGAATGTCACTGCCGGTTCGAAGGTCGTTCAGGGCCAGGTGATCGGCTGGGTCGGCACCACCGGCCTGTCGACCGGGCCGCACCTGCACTATGAGCTGATCGTCAACGGCAACCGCGTCGACCCTTTGCGCATCCGCCTGCCCGGCGGCAAGTCGCTCGACGGCAAGGCGCTCGCCCAGTTCGACAAGGAACGCGGACGCATCGACGAATTGCTGGCCAAGGACAATGGCAGCGCCGAAGTGGCAGCCGCACAGTAGCGCGGTTTTGCCCGCTGTGGCCCCGGGTGCCCTCATCTTCCGGTGGCCGCATTTCATGCTGTGCAGCCCTGGATACCGTTTTTATACAGAACACTGTTTGGTATGGAGTTCGCAGCCGGGAGATGATGCGGTGTCATCAAGCAAGGAGGCTGCGGGTCTCCCGGAAAAGACGTTGACGGCACAACAGACGCCGGCAATCTGCAACCCGGCTCCAAGCACTTCCCACCAAAGCGGCCAACGGCCTTCGAATGCAAAGCCGTAGGCAAGACCGAAGACCGTTTCGGCGGCAATGAGCTGGGCCGCAAGAGCAAGAGGCAGACGCCGGGAAGCGACGACCCAGCACCAGGTCGCAAGCCAGGACCCGGCCAACCCCATCACCAACGCCCACCCCATGAAGCGATACAGATCGTGTTCCTGGAATGCATCCATCTGCGTCAGCGACGACAGGGGGAGCAGGAAAAGACTTGCCGCAGCAGCGCCGATCCCCTGCAGCCCCGTCCATTTGAGGCCGTCAGGCGCGTCAGCGGAACGCATGACGGCCGCGTTCACCAATCCATAGACAACCCATATCACCAGCGCGGCGATACTCGCCAGGATACCGCGTTGAAGTGATTGCGTATCGGCAGCATCGATCCGCCCAAGTGCTGCGACATTCACAATCGCGACGCCGGCCCCGGTCAGCAGCAAAGGCAAGGCAAGAGCCGCCCACGGCGCGGTGCGATCACGCGCATTGCCGATAACAGCAAGAAGCACAGGCATGGCGCCGATGATAACGGGAGGGATGGCGGCGCCCGCCAACTGAACGGCAAACGCGGCACAAATGAAATAGCCGGTATAACCGGCGCCGCCGAGAAGCAGACCCGTGAGCAACCGCCGTGGTGCAATACCGGTCGGCCGGAACCGCCTGCCGATCATCAGCAGGGCGCAGGCCAGCCCGAAAATCCCGTAGCGGGCGACGGTCAAGTCCCATGCGGTGAACGGTTCGACAGCGCGGGGCGCAACAAATGTGAGGCCCCACAACGCGCATGTGGCAAGGCCGGCCAGGATTCCGAACAGCATTTTTCATCCCTTTTTCAAAGGATGATCATTCAACATCATTCGCTTGTTTTATATGGAAAAGACGCGGTAAATCTCCTATTCTGCCTTCCATGAAGAAAGCAAAATCAGACATCGGCGTTCAATTCGGAAAGTCCTCATTGGACGATACGGACGCGCGGATTTTGACGGAACTCGATTCCAACGCACGGCTCTCCATGAGTGAACTGGCCCGCGCCGTCGGCATGTCGCAACCGAGCGTATCGGAGCGGGTGCGCAAACTGCAGGCGGCCGGGACCATCCGCGGCTTTACGATCGACGTCGATACGCGGGCAATCGGCTACCCGATACGGGCCATGGTGAAAATCAGACCGCTTCCGGGCAAGCTGCACCTTGTCGAGCGGCTGATTCAGGAGCAGCCGGGATTTATCGAATGCGACAAGATCACCGGTGACGATCCTTTCCTCGCCCGTCTGGTCGTCAATTCGATCGAACAGATGGACGATGTTCTTGAAAGCCTGTCCGAACACGCCGTCACCAGCACAGCCGTCATCAAGGGAACGTCGGTCAAACGGCGCTTGCCACGGCTGTAGCAAGCACAAAGCAGGACCACCTGCTCCATTGATACCAGCGATAACCGTCCAACACGCGATTTCGCCTCAAACCTGGCCAGCAGGCCATGCCTCCTCCGTCACTTCCGGTACAAAATCATCCCGCCATGGTAAAGCACCCCGTCGATGAAATCACCGTCGGCAGTAAAGCCGGTATCGTCCCAATAGTCGATATGATCGCCTGTGACGCTATAGCGCCCCTGATAGGCGCTTTTCCGATGTCCCCGCGCCTCGTCATAGCGGCCGTTCGCCAGCAATTCGTGCCGGACATGGCCATCGCGGGTGACCCACAAGCCGACATAGGGGTGGGGCCTTTCCATTGTAGTCATCGTGTCCCCTGCGAAGGTTGCGCTTGCAAGCGCTGCGAAAAGAAAAATCGTCAGAACGGCGCGGTTCATCAGTGCGCCGCCCGTGTTGGCCTGACGACAATCTCGTTGACGTCGACATCATCAGGCTGCTCGATGGCGAAGCGCACGGCCCGGCCGATCGCATCCGGCTGCAGCGCGATGGCGCGGTACGTCTTCATGGCGTCGGCCGCCGCTGGGTCGGTGATCGTTCCGGCCAGTTCGCTTTCCACCACACCCGGATGGATGCAGGTAACGCGGATATCGTCCCGCTCCTGCCGCAACCCGTCGGAGATCGCCCGAACCGCAAATTTGGTGGCGCAATAGACTGCAGCTGTTGGAACCACGCTGAGCGCACCGATCGAAGCGATGTTGATCACATGGCCTGACCCGCGCTGGGTCATTTCGGGCAGCACCGCCGCGATCCCGTAAAGCACGCCCTTGATGTTGACATCGACCATCCGCTCCCATTCGTCCACCTTCATCGAGGCCATCAGGGATAGCGGCATGACACCCGCATTGTTGACGATGACGTCGACGCGGCCAAAGGCCTGCCGCGCTGCATCGGCAAAGGCCGCCACATCGGCGCGATCTGTCACATCGAGGCGGCGCGTTTCCACCTCCCCTCCTCCCGCACGGATTTCTTCGGCAAGTGCATTGAGACGATCCTCCCGGCGGGCGCCGAGCATCAATTTGAAACCGGCGCCGCCCAACGCGCGGGCGATGCCGGCACCGATGCCGCTGGAGGCGCCGGTAATCAGAACAACCTTGTCAGACATGTGATGATCCTTCCTGTTCTAGCCTGATTGCTTGCCAGAAAGGTAACGCTCCATCATTGTCGCGATAAGATATCGATACGTGACTTCACTGGACAGAAAATCTAACCAATGCAGCTGGACCTAAATGCACTCTCAGTCTTTGCCCTTGTTGCGCAGGAACGGAATTTCCGGGCGGCGGCAGACCGCATGGGGGTCACCCGCTCCGCCGTCAGCCAGACGATATCGCGGCTGGAGGAAACGCTCGGCATCCTGCTCGTACGCCGCACGACGCGCAGCGTCAGCCTGACGGAGGAAGGCCAGCGGCTCTATGACGATATCGCCCCCGCCATTGCCGATGTCGGCGCAGCCCTGTCGGCGGCTGCCGATATCCGGGGTCGCCCCCGGGGCCAGTTGCGGCTGGCCGTCTCCTCGATCGCCGAAAAATTCCTGTCCGGCGCGCTATTGACGGCGTTTGCCGATGCCAATCCCGATGTGCGGATCGATATCACTGTGACGGACGAAGAGTTCGATATCGTTGCCGAAGGCTATGACGCAGGCGTGCGTCTTGGCGAAGTGATTGCGCAGGACATGATCGCGGTTCCGGTGTCCGGTCCGCAGCGGCAGCTTGCAGTCTGCGCGCCCGCCTATCTGCAGCACTGCAACCCGCCGCATCATCCGCGCGATCTTGGCCATCACCGGTGCATCGGCTGGCGTCCGGCCCCGGCCGTCGCGCCCTACCGTTGGGAATTCACGGAGGATGGCCGGGATTTCAGCGTCGCGGTCGAGCCCGAGTTCACCACCAACGACATGGGGTTGATGATCCGGCTCGCCTGCGCCGGCGCCGGCATCACTTTCGGCATGGAGGACAGCTTTCGCCCGCTGATCGACCGCGGCCTGCTCGTGCCTTTGTTGGAAGACTACAGCCAGCCATTCGCGGGCTTCTATCTCTATTACCCCAATCGCCGCAACCTGACACCGAGGCTTCGAGCGCTGCTGGACATGGTCCATCGCATGAAATGACGATACAAAAAAACCTCCCCGGGCTTACCCAGGGAGGTTTTCACTATTGTCGGAAGGGCCTTAC
This sequence comes from Rhizobium sp. Root1334, assembly GCF_001426665.1. Lineage (GTDB taxonomy): Bacteria > Pseudomonadota > Alphaproteobacteria > Rhizobiales > Rhizobiaceae > Pararhizobium. The sequence continues at coordinate 6,239 of NZ_LMEY01000027.1, forward strand.
GCCGCAGCCTGTTCGCCGCCGCGCAGCTTGAAGTTCAGGCGATCCGAGCCGGCGAAGGCCTTGATCGTCGAACCGTCCGGGAAATTGCCCTGGAGGATCTGCTCGGCGAGCGGGTCCTGGACATATTTCTGCACGGCCCGCTTCAGCGGACGTGCGCCATAGGCCGGATCGTAGCCCTTGTCGGCGAGGAAGGCACGGGCCTCGTCGTCGAGTTCCAGCGTGATCTTGCGGTCGGCGAGCAACTGACGCAGGCGCGAAAGCTGGATATCGACGATCGCGCCCATTTCGCCGCGCTTCAGGCGGTGGAACAGGATGATCTCGTCGACGCGGTTGAGGAATTCGGGGCGGAAATGCCCGCGCACCACATCCATCACCTGATCGCGCACCGTGTCGCTGTCATCGTTCTCACCAAGCCCGACGAGATATTCCGCCCCGAGATTGGAGGTCATGATGATCATCGTGTTGCGGAAATCGACGGTGCGGCCCTGACCATCGGTCAGGCGGCCGTCATCGAGAACCTGTAACAGCACGTTGAAGACATCCGGATGTGCCTTTTCGATCTCGTCGAACAGCACCACCTGGTAGGGCTTGCGCCTTACCGCTTCGGTCAGCGCGCCGCCTTCCTCGTAACCGACATAGCCCGGAGGGGCACCGATCAGCCGCGACACGGAATGTTTCTCCATGTACTCGGACATATCCATGCGCACCAGCGCCGTTTCGTCGTCAAACAGGAAGCGCGCCAAAGCCTTGGTCAGTTCCGTCTTGCCGACGCCGGTAGGCCCCAGGAAAATGAACGAACCGATCGGACGGTTTGGATCCTGCAGACCTGCCCGCGAACGGCGAACCGCGCGCGAAACGGCCTGAACCGCATCACCCTGGCCAACCACCCATTGCGACAGCTCGTCTTCCATGCGCAACAGCTTGTCGCGCTGGCCTTCGAGCATCTTTTCCACTGGAATACCGGTCCAGCGGGAAACGACATGGGCGATATTGTCGGGCGTCACGACCTCCTGAACCATCGGATCAAGCGCCGACGAATCCTGGCTTTCGGAAACCTCCAGCTCCTTTTCGAGCTTCGGGATCACCCCATAGGCAAGCTCGCCAGCGCGCTGGAACTCACCCTTGCGCTGGGCTGCCGCCAGTTCGTTGCGGGCCTCTTCCAGCTGCTTCTTCAGATCGGCAGCCAGACCGAGCTTCGATTTTTCCGCCTGCCAGCGCGCCGTCAGCGCATCGGCCTGCTCCTCGAGCCCGGTAAGGTCCAGTTCCAGCTTTTCCAGCCGGTCCTTCGAGGCACGGTCGGTTTCCTTTTTCAAGGCCTCGCGCTCGATCTTCAGCTGCATGATGCGGCGGTCGAGTTCGTCCAGTTCTTCCGGCTTCGAATCCACCTGCATGCGCAGCCGCGATGCGGCTTCGTCCATCAGGTCGATCGCCTTGTCGGGTAAGAACCGGTCGGTGATGTAGCGGTTGGACAGTGTCGCAGCCGCAACCAGCGCCGAATCCGAGATCCGCACCTTGTGATGCTGTTCGTACTTTTCCTTCAATCCGCGCAGGATCGAGATCGTGTCCTCGACATTCGGCTCGTTGACCATGACCGGCTGGAACCGGCGGGCAAGAGCTGCGTCCTTTTCCACATGCTTGCGGTATTCATCAAGCGTGGTGGCGCCGACGCAATGCAGTTCGCCGCGCGCAAGCGCAGGCTTCAAGAGGTTGGACGCATCCATGGCTCCATCCGCCTTGCCGGCACCCACCAGCGTGTGCATCTCATCGATGAACAGGATGATCTCGCCGGCTTCCGCCTGGACTTCGGAGAGAATGGCCTTCAGCCGCTCTTCGAATTCGCCACGGAACTTCGCACCAGCGATCAAGGCGCCCATGTCGAGCGCCATCAGCTTCTTGTCCTTCAGGCTTTCCGGCACGTCGCCATTGACGATACGCGCAGCCAGGCCCTCGGCGATCGCCGTCTTGCCGACGCCGGGTTCACCGATCAGGACCGGGTTGTTCTTGGTGCGGCGCGACAGGACCTGGATGGTGCGGCGAATTTCATCGTCGCGGCCAATCACCGGGTCGAGCTTGCCGTCACGGGCATCGGCCGTCAGGTCGCGCGCATATTTCTTCAAGGCGTCGAAACCCGCTTCGGCATTGGCGCCATCAGCGGTGCGGCCCTTGCGGATTTCGTTGATCACCTGATTGAGCTTGGATGCCGTCAGCCCAGCCTTCGACAGGATGCCGGACGTGGCAGCCGAGGTCTCGATGATCAGCGCCTGCAGCAGCCGCTCGACGGTAACAAAGCTGTCGCCCGCCTTCTTGGCGGCCTCTTCGGCCGTGGTGAAAACCTTGGCAAGCGGCTGCGAAAGCGAGATCGAGCCGTTGCCGCCAGACACTTTCGGCAGCTTGGCAATCGCACTGTCATTGGCAAGTTTTGCGTCCTTGGCACTGCCGCCAGCCCGCTCGATCAACGATGCCGCCATGCCCTGGTCGTCATCGAGCAGGACCTTCAGCACGTGTTCGGGAACGAATTGCGGATGGCCCTGGGCCAGCGCATAGGTCTGAGCCGATTGCAGAAAACCGCGCACGCGCTCTGAGTATTTTTCAATATTCATATGTCTACCTCCGGTAATCGGTCAGCCCACATTTGGCACTGCCGACGGTTGGAATGAGGCTCCCTGAAAAGGCAAGCCCGTGCCGGCCGCACCCTGCATTGCACAGGACCGGCCGTCTGGAGTGAATATGGGGCCGGGATTTTCGAAATTAAAGAGCAGGAAACGTCATGGTTGCCGATTTCATCGCAGGCTTTGTAAATTCGCCGTTCGCGCCCAGTTTTCGACGCTGTCGATCATGATACGCACATGATCGGGGTTGTCGGCAAGCTCTGCCAGCTCGGACAGACGATGCGCCGCCGTCAAAATGTCCACCCGTCGCCGGTCGATCGCCCGGCCGGTCAGAACCTCGTACGATGCGATGATGCGTTCAGTCAGATCCGGCGAAACGAAGCGCGCATAGATGAATTCCTGATGCACCGGCGCAAAACCGGAATCGGCAAAGTCATACATGCCGGTCAATCGCTGGCTTGGGTGGTCGAAGGCCATGTTCCAGCCGTGGCCATCGGAAAAGCCATAGGTTCTGCCGTAAGGATCAGGCCGCAACTGTTCGAACGCATCAATCGCCGCTGCCGCCTTTTGGCGGATATCCCCAGCAAGCATCGGCAGCGCCCTCTCCCGCATCGCGCTCACCGGCTGCCATTGTGCAACAAGCCCTGCCCCGGCGGCCTGCATCGTCGCCTGATCCAGCCGGTGAAGCTCTGCATAAAACCGCCCGAGCCTCTCACCCAGCTCTTGCCGCGCCGCCTCCGGGAGCCGATCGTAATCGGCGGTAATGAGATGCACGCCCTTGAGTTTTTCATGCACGGAAAACAGCGGCGGCCCCTGCTCGATGCGCAGATCGGGCACCGGCATTGCGATCCGCGGCCGGATGACTGCCAGAAGCCGCGCCTCGCGCAGCAGCGCCGTTTCAGCAACCGCATGGCGGGGAAACTTGAAGATCAGCCGGTCATCCACATCGACCGCGATCGAATCCCACCCCGCAGTCGCCAGCTCGAACCGCGACGTGGCAAGCTCCGGAAATCTGGCGATGATAATGCTGCGAAAAGTGGTGGTATCAGATGCATCCATGGCTCATATATAGCGGTTGCAACGACCACAAAAAACCCTCCAGAAGACGAAACCCTCGCGGTGCTCACCGGCGAGGGTTTCCTGCTGACAAATGCTAGAACCGCTTACTGGAAGAAACGGACATTCACCCTCCCGTCATCCTCGCCCTTGTGGCGGGGATCCAGCGACCCGGCGTCCACCGGGTCAAAAGACCAGCCAGTCCAATGACTTGAGCTGACTGGATTCCTGTTATGAGGACGAGAATGGCTGAGGTTTGAGTTACCCCTTCATTAGACTGCAGCCCTTTTGTCCTCAAAAACCGCTCCAAACTCCTTCATCCGGTCAACGTAGTAGCCGGGCTCGATCAGCACTTCCGGCAGATAGAGACCAGCCTTCGGAGCATCCCCGCCCGAAAGGCCCAGAAGCCGTTCTACGCCGAGCGCAACTCCCAACGCCGTCAGCGGCGCCTGTCCCTGCGGATGGACGATTTCGTGCCGGTCCAGCCGCAGCTTGCCGTCCGTCCCCTGCCCCTCGATCTCAATGGTAATTTCCGTCGAAAACGCCTCGCCACGGCGGCGGCTGGCGGAAACGCTATAGGCAAGATCAAGCCGGATCGCCTTGGCATCGGTGCGGGCGGCAAGCGCCATGATGTCGAACGGCGAATAGGCCTGCGCGTCCAGCTCAACACCATCGACACTGACATAACGCGCCTTGGCTTCCTCACCACTCACCCAGTGCATCTTGCCATCCTTGACGGTCAGCGCCGCCGGGGCAGCGCCGGTGATGCGGTTATAGTCCGTCAGCGCCGCCGGTCCGCCCATGTCCTGCTCATCGAGCAGAACGCCGATGCGAACAGCGTCGATCCGTTGAAAATCCTTGGCAAAGGCGAGGACCGGGAAGATCGCCGCACCCGCCAGCCAATGGCTCGCGAGCAGGACCGGCGCCCGGTCCGGCGCATGAACATATTGCGCAACCTCTGGGCCGATTTCGAACGTGCCGCTGGAAATGCTGATATAGGGAATCTTGTGATGCTGCGCATAGCGCATGGAAGACAGCCTGTCGTCCTTGACGAACACCGCGACTGCGCTGAACGCCTCGCCGCCCGAAAGACCCAGATCGGCGCGGTCGAGATCGACCCTGATGCCCGTCGCACCGCCAATCTCGCGGGCAACGGCCTGTGCCTTGGCAAGGTCGCGCCCGCCGATGGCAAGCGGCAGGCTGGGATGCAGTTTGCGAATGGTCCTTGCCGTCCAGCTGCCGACGACGCCGGAGCCGCCGATGATCAGGACTGGGTTTAATGTGCTCGACATGATCTTATCTCCTGAAACATGGAGACATTGGCATATTGCCAATGTTACCAATAGTAAGTTACTACTGGTAGGTAATTTGAAATAGACCGTTTTCAAGAGGCAGACCGCCCGATTGCAACGAAATAAGGAAGGTGGCGATGGCAAAGCCCGAAATGCGCAAACTCCCCAAGCCGGAGCGGCGCACACAGCTCCTCGACACGGCAAGGAACATCCTGCGTGAATGCGGCGCCGATGCCCTGACGCTCGGGCATCTGGCGGAGCGCGCAGGCGTCAGCAAGCCGATCGCCTACGAACATTTCGGCACGCGCGAAGGCCTGCTGATCGCCCTCTCGGAAGAAGTCGAAGCGCGCCATATCGGAAAGCTGAAGGCAGGCCTCGAAAAGGCGGCCCCCGCCCTGCCGGCAATTGCCGGGATCATCAGCGCCGCCTATATCGGCTGCGCGGTGGAAAGCGGGCCGGAATGGCTGGCCATGTCCGGCGCGTTGCGCGGCAATGCGCAGATGGATGCTGTCCAGCAGGCACTGGCCGACGATTATGCCGTCCTCATCGCCGCTTCTCTTGCCCGTTTCTCATCGCTATCTGCAGAGGACCTGAGACTACGCTGCGCCGCCCTTGCCGGGGCTGCCGAAGTCATCGCCCGCGAACTCATCCGCGGCCGGCTCGATGAAACGGCGGCAACGGCCCATCTGGCCGCATTGATCGTCCACGGTATCACCGCCTGACCAGCGGCTGCACGGCCAAGCTTCCTAACCATTCGCCTCCTGCTTCAGCCCCATGGCCAGCACCGTTGCCGCCGGCACATTCACCCAGGTGGCGGCATCCACCGCCCCGGCTTTGTCCAGCCAGCGCCCGGCGATCTGGTATCCCAGCGTGTAGCCGAACCGGCAGGGCTGAGAAGCCGTACCAAAGAACCACACGGCATGGTCATAGTTCGTAGACGCAAGGTCTTCTGCGCTGGGAAGAGCCGCCTGCAGCACCTCTGGCGCGACGGCACATTCCCAAGGCTCCGGCGGCGTGCCCATGAGACGGCGGACAAACTGCCCGGCCAGCCCCTCGGTGACCAGCGCTTCGCCCAGCGTATGCCCATACCCTGGCCCCGCCATGCGCAGGCAATGATGCACCTCGTGAATGATCTGCCTGTTCAGCGCTCCATCCTTGAGGCTGTCTGCGAAATTCGGCTCGTCCGGATCGACCGTCATCGAAAACAGCGTGCTGCGCTGGGCATATCCGGCAATGCCGACGCCAGGGATTGTCGCACCGGCAAGCCGCTGAACGAGAATATCGAGCCGCGGCGGTGACAGCAGCGTTGAAACAGTCCGGTATGACTGTTCGAACGCCGCGGCTATCTCGGCGCGATACCCGGAGAGGTCGCCAGATGCCTCCAGCCAATGCAAAGTCCAGCTATCCATGCAATCGCCCCCGACGCAACCGGCACTGCCGCCAGTTCTTCCCGTCATTTCATACCAATGTCTATGACAGTTCACGGCAACAAAAAACCCGGCCGCAAAACGGCCGGGCTCTTCAAATCATCGGCAAGCGCCACCTTCCGGCAGCCTTTGCTGATTACTCCGTCGCAGCAGGTTCCAGCGCCGGCGCATCGCCAGCTGGCTCGCCACCGGTTTCCCCGGATGCGGATGCCTCGTCACCACCGGCTTCGCCGCGGCGCGGCTGGCGGCGCGGACGCGGAGCCGTGCGGCGGCGCGTCGGAGCGCGGCCCGTCGGCGCTTCTTCCTCCAGCGAAACCTCGGCTGGCGTGCCTTCGATCACCGGCTGCGGGCCGGAGCCGTCGATGACGGGCTGCGGTGCGAGGTCGGCACGCGGCTGGGCCTGCTCGGCGCGCGGCTGGCGCTGACGCTCTTGCCTTGGCTGGCGCTCCTGCCGTGGCTGGCGCTCCTCGCGCGGCTGACGCTCCTGCTCAGGCTGACGTTCCTGGTCGGCCTGGCTGTCCTGATCAGGCTGGCGATCCTGCTCGGGCTGACGCTGCTGGTCGGACTGGCGGGGCTGACGGTCCTGCTGGCGCTGCTGACGCTCGCCTTCCGGCTGGCGGCGCTGCTGGCGCTCACCCTGCTGGTGATGACGCCCCTGCTCGGCCGGCTGGTCCTGAACGCCTGCGGTCTCGTCGGTCTCGCTCTGGTCCATATCGTCGTCGCGCTCGTTGCCGTCGCGATCCTGGAATTCGTTGCGATCGTTATAGTCGCTGCGGTCGTCACGCTGGAAGCGTTCCTGCATCTGCGCCTGTGCGGCCGCAATGATGCGGTTGTAATGCTCGGCGTGCTGCAGATAATTTTCAGCCACAACACGGTCACCGGAGCTCTGCGCGTCACGGGCGAGCGTCGAGTATTTCTCGGCGATGTGCTGGGCGGTACCGCGAATCTTTACGTCCGGGCCGGAGCTGTCATAGGTCCGGGTCAGCGGGTTGGAACCCTTCCGGTTATGATTGTTGTTGTTACCGCCGCCGCCACTGTTATTGCTGCTGGTATTGTTGTTACGCCCACGGCCGCGCTTGTTCTGCTGTCCTGGCCTCATCGTTCACTCACCTGGATTCTCTTTATATTGATGATCTTGTGGCTTCGCGGCTTGCCAGGAATTCCGTCTCAACGGATTCCGCATCAAGCAGACACGCGCCGCGACCCAACCGCCTCTTGACGGTACCGTCGCTGGTTAAAGTCAAATTAACAGGTACCCGCACCAGGCACTGTCGAACCTTAGAAACTCTTTTTTGAGAGTAATCCCTGCGGCAAGGTCTGACCGGAACGAATCTCTGATCTTTGACCTTCTGCCCAGTGCGTGAGAGGAACCTAGCCCGCTTCCCGTGTGATTCCAAGCCTTTTCTTCACGGTTTCGAAAAAGAACGTTGCAACAAGGGCCGGTTTGCAGGGGTTAGCGGCCGAAGGCGAACAGGATGGCACGGTCATTTCCGCCCAGATCCTTCACCCGGTCGATCACCCGGAAGCCCTGATCTTCGAAAAGCTGGCCGACCACCTGCAACTGGTCGTAGCCGATCTCGACACCGACAATGCCACCCTCGACCAGATGGCGTGCGGCATGTTCAGCGATGGTGCGATAGGCATCGAGACCGTCCGCACCGCCATCAAGCGCCAACGCCGGATCATGATCGCGCACTTCAGGCGCCAGCGATGCAACGACGTCTGTGCGTATATAGGGAGGATTTGACACAATGATGTCGAACTTGCCGACAATCCCCGCAAACCAGTCGCTTTCCACCCCGGCGAAACGCGCACTCAGATCATTGCGCTGCGCATTGGCCTTGGCCATCTCGACAGCACCGGCCGACAGGTCGGATCCGACCCCGGTTGCCTGCGGAACGGCGCTCAGCAGCGCCAAGCAGATCGCCCCCGTCCCGGTGCCGAGATCGATCAGATGACAGGTTCCCTTCTCCGCCACGAATTTCTGCGCGAAAGGAATGAGCCCTTCGACGATCATCTCCGAATCCGGCCGCGGCTCAAGCGTGTCTGGCGACATGCCGAGCGTCAGGCCGTAGAATTCACGCTGCCCGAGAATACGGTGAACCGGCTCGTGTGCCGCCCGCCGCTCAATCGCATCGCGAATGCGCTGCGCATCCTTCTCCGAAACGATCTCGCCGCCACGCGTCATGAACGCCACCGCCGGCAGGTCGAGCAGACCGGAAATCAGCACGCGCGCATCAAGCGCCGCCTCGCCGATATGCGCTTTCAGGAACGCCGTCCGTGCCTCGGCAAACAGGCTGTCGAGTGTATCGGTCATCCCTTCTGCTCGCCCAGTTGCGCCAACTGATCGGCCTGGTAATCGGCGAGCAGCGCATCGACCACTTCGTCGATTTCCCCCATCATCATCCGGTCGATCTTGTAGAGCGTCAGATTGATACGATGGTCGGTAACGCGTCCCTGCGGAAAATTGTAGGTGCGGATACGTTCCGAACGGTCACCGGACCCGACCTGGCTTTTGCGGGAAGCCGACCGTTCATTGTCTGCCTTCTGCCGCTCCATGTCATAGAGCCGCGAGCGCAAAACCTGCATGGCCTTGGCGCGGTTCTGGTGCTGTGATTTTTCAGACGACGTGACGACGATGCCGGAGGGCAGATGGGTGATGCGAACGGCCGAGTCCGTCGTGTTGACGTGCTGTCCACCGGCACCCGACGAGCGCATCGTGTCGATGCGGATGTCTTCGTTGCGGATTTCGATATCGATATCCTCGGCCTCCGGCAAAACGGCGACGGTCGCCGCCGAGGTGTGGATACGCCCCTGCGTTTCGGTATCGGGAACGCGCTGAACCCGGTGCACGCCGGATTCGAACTTCAGCTTGGAAAACACCCCGCGCCCGGTCACGGTCGCGATGATTTCCTTGTAGCCGCCCGCATCGCCCTCGCTGGCCGAAAGCACCTCGACCTTCCAGCCCTTGCCAGCCGCATAACGCTCGTACATGCGGAACAGGTCACCGGCGAAAAGGGCCGCTTCGGAGCCGCCGGTGCCGGCGCGGATTTCAAGGATGGCACTCTTCTCGTCGGCCGCGTCCTTGGGCAGGAGAAGGATCTGCATGTCCTTTTCCAACGCCTCGATCCGCTCTTCGATATCAGGCTTTTCCATCTCCGCCAGCTCGCGCATCTCGCGGTCGGTATCCTTGGCGGATAGCAGCGCGTTGACGTCGGCAAGCTCACTCTGCGCCTTCTCATACAGCCGGATCTTCGTCACAACAGGCTGCAGCTCGGAATATTCCGATGCCAATTTCACATAGACATCCGCCGCCGGCCCCTCGGCCATGCGCGCCTCGATCTCGGAAAACCGGCGCTCCAGCTCGCGCATCTTTTCAACAGGTAAGGTAGCCAATGTGTACTCCACAGGCGCTGTTCAAGAACAGCAATGTTTATGACAACGGCAGCTTTTCAGCCGCCATAATCTGATCTCTTAGCCGGAACGAAAGTGAGATCGAACGATCTCACTTCGAGCACCAGCCGATTCTCGACAATTGCGACGATGGTCTCCAATACGCGGTCACGGTCCTGAAGAACACACCCATTCCAAAAACGAACAACACTCCAACCGTTCATTGTCATGTAGTCGTCCCGCCTTGCATCATGGCGGCTGTTCGCATGCTGACTGCCGTCAACTTCGACAACGAGCCCGGCCTGTCTACATGCGAAATCTGCAAAATACGGACCAACCGGTAATTACCGGACAAATTTAAAGCCGTTGAGGCGTCGCCCACGGAGCTCGAACCAGAGAGCCTCTTCCGCATTGTTTTCGACTTTGCGCAGACTGCGAGCGCGCTCCGTCTTGTGTTTATCCGGACCTCTCATCCTCTCCATCCGTCAAGGATTGCCCCTCACCCTAACCCTCTCCCCGCATGCGGGGAGAGGGAACGACCGAATTTGCCGCCCCTCAATCACCATCAACATCGTCTCCAGTTGGAGAGGAAAAGAGAGTTCGCCGCATATCCCTTCTCCCCGCTTGCGGGGAGAAGGTGCCCGACAGGGCGGATGAGGGGCCGCTTACCTACAACGGCACCCCGGTCTCCGCCGCAAAGGCCACCAGCATCTCGCGCACCGATGTCTGGCTGCGCGTGTCGTCCAGTGCCGCATGAAGCATGGCCGAGAGTTTTTCGATATCGAGCGCCAGGAGCATGGCCTTGACCGGGCCGACCGCCGTCGGCGACATCGAGACGGAGCGGTAGCCGATGCCGAGCAGCGCCATCGCAGAGAGTGGCTTGCTCGCCATCTCTCCGCACAACGTCACGGACGTCTCGTTGCGGTCGCCCGCCCGGACGATGTCGCGCAGGATGCGCAGGAACGGCCGGCCGAGCACGTCGAAACGGTCCGACACCCGCGCATTGCCGCGATCGACCGCCATCGAGAACTGGAACAGGTCATTGGAGCCGACCGAAACGAAATCGACCTCGTCCATCAGCTCGTCCAGCTGCCAGAGCAGCGCCGGAACTTCCAGCATGGCGCCGAACTGCAGCTTGCGCGGCAATTGTTCGCCGATCTTCGATTGCCGCTGGATTTCCTTCTGCAGCAGCTCGCGCACCGTGCGCAGCTCAGACACTTCCGTCACCATCGGCAGCATGATGCGCAGCTCCTGGCTTGCCGAAGCGCGCAGCATGGCGCGCAGCTGTGTGCGCAACAGGCCGGGCCTGTCGAGCGACAGGCGGATTGCCCGCCAGCCAAGCGCCGGGTTTTCCTCTTCCGCCGCGCGGAAATAGGGCACCACCTTGTCGCCACCGATGTCGAGTGTGCGGAAGGTGACCGGCTTGCCGGCCGCCTGCTTCATGACGTTGCGGTAGAACAGTTCCTGCTCTTCCATCTTCGGCATGGTCGAGGCAATCATGAACTGCAGTTCGGTGCGGAACAGGCCGATACCCTCGGCGCCGGATTCCGACAGCTGCGGCAGGTCGACCAGAAGGCCTGCATTCATCTGCAGCTTGATGCGCTTACCGTCCCGGGTCACCGGCTCGACGTCACGCAGGGCGCGGTACTGTTCCTGCCGGCGGGCGCGCAGCCGGACTTTTTCTTCATAGGCCCGCTGCAGGTCGGCCATCGGCCGCAAATGCAGCTGGGCATCATCGCCATCGACGATGATCGCATCGCCATTTTCCGCCAGCGCCACGACGCCCGCGGCCTGGCCGACAACCGGAATGCCCATGGCGCGTGCAACGATCACCACATGGCTAGTCACCGCACCGTCTTCGAGCACGAGGCCCCGCACATTCTCACGCGGATAATCAAGCAGCTCGGCCGCCCCCATGGCACGCGCCACGACGATCGCATCATTCGGAAAATCCGTCGCCGACATCTTGGCGCCGTAGCCGGTCAGCTGCCTGAGTAACCGGTTGGCCAGATCGTCGAAATCATGCATGCGCTCGCGCAGATAGGGGTCCGTCAGCCGGATCATCCGCGCCTTGGTCTCGCTCTGCACCCGCTCGACAGCCGCCTCCGCCGTCAGGCCGTTGCGGATCGCCTCTTCGAGCTTCCTGACCCAGCCGCGGTCATGCGCGAACATCCGGTAGGCTTCCAGCACGGCGCGGTGTTCGCCTTCCATGGAAACATCGCGCCGTGACAGCATGTCGTCGATCGAAATGCGCAGCGAACCCAGCGCTTCCGCCAGCCGTCCCAGCTCATGATCGGTATCGTCGTTCAGAAGGTTGGTCACGACGATGCGCGGCTCGTGCAGCACGACATAGCCAAGCCCGATACCATCGTTGAAGCTCGAGCCCTCGATCGTCACAGGCCGCGACAGGTCGAGTTCAAGTCCCGGGCGGGTAAGCTTCTTCAATTCCCCGGTCGCCACCATTTCAGCCAGCACCATTGCCGTCGTTTCCATCGCCTCGACCTCGTCGTCGCGATAGGTGCGGCTGGCCTTGTTCTGCACGACGAGAACGCCGAGCGAACGGCCGGTGCGCAGGATCGGCACCCCAAGGAAGGAATGATAGATTTCTTCGCCGGTTTCCGGCAGGTAGGTAAAGGCCGGATGCGCCTGCGCGTCGGAGAGGTTGAGCGGACGCGCCGAGGCCGCGATGGTGCCGACGAGGCCCTGCCCCATCTGCAATTGCGCCAGGTGCACGGCGCCCTTGTTCAGGCCTTCGGTAGCATAAAGTTCAAGAACGCCATCGGAGCGAAGCACATAGACCGAACACACTTCTGCGACCATGTTCTGCGCAATCTGGCGAACAATCTGGTCAAGGCGATCCTGCGGCTCGAGCGGTTCCGCCATCAGTTCGCGCAACCGCTTGAGGAGGACGCGTGGACCCGCAGAGAGGTCTCTCATCGCACAACGTCTCCCGAATAAAAGTCAACAACTGGAAGCGGTAATTTGTTCCCGCTTATATAAGCGAAAACGCAGTCACCACCACCCGCTTTAACTCTTATCCAGACCGTAGACGGAATGCAAAGTGCGAACGGCCAATTCGGCATAAGCACCATCGATCAGGATCGAAATCTTGATTTCCGAGGTAGTGATTGCCTTGATGTTGATGCCTTTTTCGGCAAGTGCGCGGAAAGCGGACGCCGCAACGCCCGCATGGCTGCGCATGCCGATGCCGATGACCGAGACTTTGACGAGGCCTGATTCGTTCTGGATGACGTCAAAGCCGATCTGCGCCTTGGCTTCGCTGAGAACCTTCAGCGCCTTGTCGACGTCGGTCGACGGCACCGTGAACGTCATGTCGGTCTTGGAACCGTCTTCGGAAATGTTCTGGACGATCATGTCGACATTGATATGGGCTTCGGCCAGAGGCCCGAAGATCGCCGCCGAAACGCCGGGCCGGTCGGCCACGCGCCGCAGCGAAATCTGCGCTTCATCCTTGGCATAAGCGATGCCGGTGACGACTTCCTGTTCCAAAATCTCATCCTCATCACAAATCAGCGTACCGGGCGGGTTCAGAAAATCGCCCATGCCCGGCGCGTCGGGGTCTACGAAACTGGAACGCACGAAGGTGCGAACCTTGAATACCATGGCAAGCTCGACCGAGCGAACCTGCAGGACCTTGGCGCCGAGCGACGCCATTTCCAGCATTTCCTCGAACGCGATCTTCTTCAGGCGCTTGGCCTTCGGCTCGATGCGCGGGTCGGTGGTGTAGACGCCGTCGACATCCGTATAGATATCGCAACGGTCGGCCTTGACCGCAGCAGCGATTGCAACCGCCGATGTATCGGACCCGCCGCGGCCGAGCGTGGCAATCCTATTGTCAGGCCCGAGCCCCTGGAAGCCGGCAATGACGGCCACCTGGCCCTCGCCGAAGCGGCGGATCAGTTCAGAGCCGTCGATTTCAAGAATACGTGCCGCGCCATGCGCATTGTCGGTGCGGATCGGGATCTGCCAGCCCTGCCAGGAACGGGCGTTGATGCCGATGTTCTGCAGCGCCAGCGCCAGGAGGCCCGAGGTCACCTGTTCGCCGGAAGCAACAACCGCATCATACTCGCGCGCGTCGTGCATCGGCGAGGCATCGCGCGTCCAGGCAACCAGTTCGTTGGTCTTGCCGGACATCGCCGAAACCACCACCGCAACTTCGTGGCCGGCATCGACCTCGCGTTTCACATGGCGGGCCACATTCCTGATGCGATCCATATCCGCGACGGACGTGCCGCCGAATTTCATCACGATGCGTGCCATGTGCCTCTACCGGTCGAAAATGCTGCGCGCAAACCCGCGCCCGTGTCGTCTCAAGTCGCCGGTCTCTTAGCGAAATTGCAGCCCGCGTGCAATGGCCGCGCTGCCGCATTTGCGACATCCGGCCTCGATGTTTGGCACACTGCCGCCTTCTGCAGCAAACACCCCGATTTTCACAAGCGCTTGCTTTTCTAGACCGATCGGTCTACACGATTCCGATCGTTTCAGAAGGAGCCCGCAATGACCGCCTTGCTACCCCCTTTCACCCATGAAACCGCCGTCGCCAAGGTCCGCATGGCCGAGGATGGCTGGAACAGCCGCGATCCCGTCCGCGTCTCGAAAGTCTATACCGAGGATTGCCGCTGGCGGAACCGCGCCGAATTTCCCGTCGGCCGCCCGCAGATCGTCGAATTCCTGACGCGGAAATGGCAGCGCGAACTGGATTATCGGCTGATCAAGGAAATCTGGGCCTTCGAAGGCAATCGCATCGCCGTCCGCTTCGCCTATGAGTGGCACGACGACAGCGGCCAGTGGTATCGCAGTTATGGCAATGAAAACTGGGATTTTGCCGCCGACGGCCTGATGCAGCGCCGCTTCGCCTCGATCAACGATCTGCCGATTGCCGAAAGCGAGCGCAAATTCCACTGGCCGCTTGGCCGGCGTCCGGACGATCATCCCGGCCTGTCCGATCTCGGCCTCTGACCGCCGCATGCGCACCGTTTTCGAAAAAAGCGATGCCATCGCGCTGGTTGCCGAAGTGTTTCGCGAGTGCGGCTATGAAGGCGCCTCGATGAGCACGATCACCGCGCGCACGAGGCTGTCCAAGGGCAGCCTCTACCATTTCTTTCCGGGCGGAAAGGAACAGATGGCGGCGGAAGTGCTCGCGCACGTCGATGCCTGGTTTGCCCGGGAAATCTTCGAGCCACTGGAAACAGCCGAGCCGCGTGCGGCAATCGCGCAGATGTGGACGGCGGTGGACGAGTACTTCCGCTCCGGCAAACGCATCTGCCTGATCGGCGCCTTCGCACTGGATGAAACCCGCGACCGGTTCGCACGGCCGATCCGGGCCTATTTCGCGCGCTGGACAAATGCGCTCGAAACCGCGCTGATCCACGACGGCGCCCCGGCCGATGACGCCAGGCAACTGGCGGAAGACGCCGTCTCCGGCATTCAGGGCGCGCTGGTGCTGGCACGCGCCATGGCCGACGACACCGTCTTTGAACGCTGCCTCGGGCGCATGCGCCTCCGGCTTGCTTCAACCTGAAGGACACAATACCCCGCCGCATTCTCGCCCATTCCGTTGGCAAACTCTGACATCAGGGCGATTCGGAGGAAGTGATGAGGATGCGAAAATATTGGCGCTCGGCCGGCGCGACGCTTGGTCTGCTGGCTGCCTTTGTCTCTCTCAACAATACCAGCCTGTTCAATCCACGCCCGCCCGCGGCACCGGTCTTGCTTGCCCATCGCGGCATCGCCCAGCAATTCGACCCAACGGGTGTTGGCAACGACACATGCACCGCCTCCCGCATGCTGCCGCCGGCCCATGATTATCTCGAAAACACCATCGCTTCGATGCGCGCCGGTTTCGCCGCCGGTGCCGATATTGTCGAAGCCGATATCCATCCGACCACCGACGGCCAGTTTGCCGTCTTTCATGATTGGACGCTGGATTGCCGGACGCAAGGCAAGGGCGTCACCCGTGATCATTCGATGGCCGAGCTGAAAGCGCTCGATATCGGCTATGGCTATACCGCCGATGGCGGCAAGACTTTCCCGCTCCGCGGCAAAGGCATCGGCCTGATGCCATCGCTGGACGAGGTTCTCTCCAGCTTTCCGGACAAACAGTTCCTCATCAACATCAAGAGCAACGATCCGGAGGAAGGCAAAAAGCTCGCCGCCGTTCTGTCAGCCCTTCCCGCAGACCGGCGGCAGACACTGATGGTCTATGGCGGCGACAGGCCGGTTGCCGCCTTGCGCGCAGCACTTGCCGATATCCGCGCCATGTCACGCAGTTCGCTGAAAACCTGCCTCTTGCGCTACTTCGCCACCGGCTGGACCGGCATCGTGCCGGATGCCTGCCGCAATTCGATTGTGCTTGTCCCGATCAACATCGCCCCCTGGCTCTGGGGCTGGCCGGATCGTTTCCTCGATCGCATGGAGGGCGCCGGCAGCCGGGTCTTTGCCCTTGGCCCCTATTCCGGCGGCGATTTCTCGACAGGGCTGGACACGCCGGAACTCATCTCGCGCCTGCCGCAAAACTATTCCGGCGGCATCTGGACCAATGAGGTGGAGACGGTCGCGAGCGAACTTCGCCGCGGTGGCCGATAGCACTGTCACATACCTGTCATCAAACCCTGCTCCTGTGCCTGCGACCAACGGGGATTTGACCAAATGATCGACCAACTCGACCGCATCAAGGCGGAAATTGCCGACAGTTTTGACGAAGAACTGGAAATGCAGATGGAGGAAGACCGGCTGGATGAGCTGGTCGCCGAAGGCATGTCGCAAGAGGCCGAACCGACACTCGACCGCAAGATCTATTTCCGCGAGCTGTTCCGCCTGCAGCACGAACTGGTGCGCCTGCAGGATTGGGTGCAGTACAAGAAGCTCAAGGTCGTCGTGCTGTTTGAAGGCCGCGACAGTGCCGGCAAGGGCGGCGCCATCAAGCGCGTCACCCAGCGGCTCAATCCACGCGTCTGCCGCGTCGTCGCCCTGCCCGCGCCGACCGAGCGCGAAAAGAACCAATGGTATTTCCAGCGCTATGTGCCGCATCTGCCGACGGCCGGTGAAATGGTGCTGTTCGACCGCTCCTGGTACAACCGCGCCGGCGTCGAGCGGGTCATGGGCTTCTGCTCGCCGGAAGAGCTCGACGAATTCTTCCGCACCGTTCCGGAATTCGAGCGCATGCTGGTGCGCTCCGGCATCATCCTGATCAAATACTGGTTCTCGATCACCAACGAGGAACAGGAATTCCGCTTCCAGATGCGCATCCACGATCCACTGAAACAGTGGAAGCTGTCGCCGATGGACATGGAAAGCCGCATCCATTGGGAGGATTACACCAAGGCCAAGGAAGAGATGCTGGCAAAGACCCATATCGAGGAAGCCCCTTGGTGGGTCGTCCAGGCGGTCGACAAGAAGAAGGCCCGCCTCAACTGCATCGCCCATCTTCTGGCCCAGATCCCCTATGAGGACGTGCCGAAACCCGATCTCGTCCTTCCCGAACGCATCCGTCACGACGACTACACCCGCCACCCGGTGCCGTCAGAAATGTATGTGCCGGAAGTGTATTGATTGGGCGGGTTTCCGGGAAACTGCTTCCCCCAGTTTAAAAGGCCCCTCATCCGCCCTGTCGGGCACCTTCTCCCCGCTTTGGCGGGGCGAAGGACCAGCGGCAAGCTCTATCGTCCCCTCTCCCCGCTTGCGGGGAGAGGGTTAGGGTGAGGGGCGACCAGGACCGTTCGCCTCTCGCCACCATATCATCTAGGCTCCGCATTCTTCGCCACCACCGCCAGATACGCCGCCTGCAATTCCGCAAACACCGATCGCTCCGGCACCGGGGCGCCCAGATGCAGCGCCCGCAGCTCGTCCATGAACGCCGCCCACATGTCCGGTCCGCCGTCCTCAAGCAGCTCGGCGCGGATCGACAATTCTTCCGATACCCGCGTGTGCCGCCTGCCCCAGGCACCCATCTGCGCCAGCAGCGGCACCAGCTGGATCGATGGTTCGGTCAGGCTGTAGATGCCTTTCTGCTTGTGACTGGGGTCGTCCCGGCGTGACAGAAGTCCGTTCTCGGTCAGCCGCCGCAGCCGGTCGGCCAGGATATTCGAGGCGATCCCTTCTTCCGATTGGGACAGAAGCTCACGAAAATGCCGCCGGTTGCCGAACATCAGATCGCGGATGACAATCAGGCTCCAGCGATCGCCAAGCATTTCCAGGGTAAGATTGATCGGACATCCCGATCGCTGCACAATATCCACGGCCCGCCTCTCATTAATACCGCTTGCAATATAGGATCAGTTATTTTACGAAACAACCAGTTGCAGATTGAAATCAGTTTGGAGGATATGATGAAACCGCAGCTCTTTGCACACCCCTTCTCTTCCTACTGTCAGAAGGTGCTCGTGGCGATCTATGAAAACGGCACCGCATTCGACTACCGTATGCTCAGTCCAGAAGAGACAGGCACCGTCGAGGAATGGGAGGCGATCTGGCCGATCAAGCGTTTTCCGGTGCTGAAGGACGGTGAAAACGCGGTGATGGAAGCGACCATCATCATCGAATACCTGATGCTCAACTATCCCGGCAGCGTCCGCCTGATCCCGGATGATCCGAAGGCTGCCCTGCGCACCCGGATGATGGACCGCTTCTTCGACAATTACGTCATGACGCCGATGCAAAAGGTGGTGTTCAACCAGATCCGCCCGGAAGCCGACCGTGATCCCTATGGCGTCACAGAAGCCAAGACAATGCTGGATGATGCCTATCGCTGGCTCGACGGCGTCGTCGCCAAGACCGAATGGGCGGCCGGGGATACGTTCAGCCTTGCCGATTGCGCCGCCTGCCCGTCGCTGTTCTATGCCGACTGGGTGCACCCGATCCCCGAGACATTTGCAAACGTCCGCGCCTATCGCGCCCGCCTTCTCGCCCGCCCGTCCTTCGCCCGCGCCGTCGATGAAGGCCGCCCCTACCGTTCGTTCTTTCCGCTCGGCGCGCCGGACCGGGATTGAGGGTGGCGGTTGCAAAGCTGCTTGCCGAGAGGCTGAGCCCAGCCCCTGACCCTAACCCTCTCCCGCCTGCGGGGATAGGGGACGATGGAGCCCGCCGCAAGTTCCTTCTCCCCGCAGGTGGGGAGAAGGTGCCCGACAGGGCGGATGAGGGGCCGACCGCACTCTCCCCAATCAGCCGGCAGCATCCCCGGCGCCAAACCGCAGCACCACTTCGAACCCATTGGCCCGGCCCTGGGCTGGCGAGTAAACCTCGAAACCCACATTCATCTGGGCGAGTAGCCGCTCGGCAATCGACAGGCCGAGACCCGAGCCAGGTGACGCGGTATTGCCGCGTCCAAAACGCTTGCGAACCGCCGCCAGTTCGTCCGGAGAAAGGGCTGCGGCTCCATTGACGATACGGACGATACCACCCGTCTCCAGCCGGATGTCCACCGGCTCATCCCTATCACCGTGCAGAAGGGCATTCTCGATCAGGTTGCGCAACACGATCGCAAAGGCGTCCTCGCTGTAATTGCCGGTCAACACCGCCCCCGGCTGGCGATGAAGGCGCAACCGCTTGGCGCCGGGATCGCTGCGCTCGAAATCGGTCACCACCAGTTCCAGCACGCGCGCCAGATCGACGATGCCTGCACCCGCGCCGATACCCGCTTCGGCGCGTGCCAGCTGCAGCAGCTTCTCGGTCGTATGGCCAAGATTGGCGAGCGATATCTCGATCTGCTGGGCGCGCCGCTTGCGCGGTCCGTCCAGCTCGGCAATCAGCATCTGTGTCTGCGCCAAAGCACCCGCAATTGGCGTTCTGAGCTCATGCGCGCTGTTGGCGGTAAATTCGCGTTCCGCATCAAAGGCCGCCTGCAGGCGGCCAAGCAGCCGGTTGACCGAGCTGGCAATCGGCCGCAGTTCGCGCGGCAGCATGTTGGATGGCACCGGCGCGAGATTGCCACCGTCCTTTTCCTCGATGGCCTCGCGCAGGTCATCGACCGGCGCCAGCGCCCGGCGCACGATCAGCCAGATCAGCAGGATGCTGACCGGGATCAGCACCAGCACCGGCAGGAACAGCGCCATGCTGCCCTCCATCACCGCCTCGGTGCGATTGTCCATGGCGTCGGCAACCTGCACGAAGGTAGTGCCGTCGGCAGCGCTCGCTGTGTAGAAATGATAGGTATCGTTTTCCGAAAAACCGCGCTTCAACGGTACATCGAAAGGCTCCATCGGCGCATCATGCGAGCGGATGAGGATTTTGCCGCTTGCGTCGCGGACTTGATAGACCAGATACTCCTCGTCCAGGTCCTCGGCCTCGCTTTGAAAATGCCGTGGCGATTGCGGCCCCTCGCGCCGCGCAAGATCGTCGAGCACCAGCGGCATCAGCCGTTCGGCCGTTTCCTGCAGCGAACCGTTGAAAAACTCGTCGAATTCGTCCTTCATGACAGCAACGCCGAGGATAGCGGCGATCAGCCAGAAAGCCGTGGTGACACCGGTCAGCCACAGGATCAACCGGCCCATCATGCTGCGGGTACGGATGTCGCGCGTCACGCCGGCGCCCCGATCTTGTAGCCGACGCCGCGCACGGTCACGACGTGATCCCGCCCGAGCTTTTTGCGCAAGCGGCTGACATAGACCTCGACGGTATTGCTTTCGATCTCGGAACCGAAGGCGTACAACGCCTCTTCGATCTGCGCCTTGGAAATGATCGCGCCCGGCCGCGACAACAGCGTGTCGAGCACTGCCCATTCACGCCCGGAAAGGCCGACTTCCGCCTCGCCGGCAAACACCCGCCGGTCGACCGGGCTGATCTTCAGCTCGCCGAAACGGATCACCGGGGAGATATTGCCGCCATAGCGGCGGATGACGGCCAGCATCCGGGCGGAGAGTTCGCCAAGGTCGAACGGCTTGACGAGATAGTCGTCGGCACCGCTGTTCAAGCCCTCGATCCGGTCGGAAATCTGGTCATGGGCCGTCAAGATGATCACCGGCGTAGCGTTAGCTCCCGCCCGCAACTCCTTCAGGAGCGCAATGCCGCTGCCATCCGGCAGGCGTAGATCGAGCAGGATCAGGCCGTAGGCGACGGTGCGCAGCGACATGCGCGCATCATCCAGCGTCTTCATCCAGTCGACGGCATGATCGGCGGCGGCGATATGATCGCGCACGGCCTCCCCCAGTATCTCATTGTCCTCGACGAGCAGAACACGCAAGCCGCTGGTCCCTTTATCGGTCAGCTCCACCGGCATTCTTATTCCTTCTTTGGACTGCGCCGTCAAACGGCTTTGATGACACGGCAAAACACCCGTCCCCGAATACCGGAGACGGGCGGCCAGAACGAAGCGTCCGTTTCGCCGCTTACGACGCGGCGTTGGTCCTGCATGCGGCCAGGGCGTCGAGTGCCGGGTCGTAAATCCCGGTGGCGACGTTCATCAGACCCAGCACCGTGTGGAACAGGTTGTCATGCGACCGCGGCTCACTGGCCGTTGCCTTGAGACAAGGCTGGTCGATACCGGCCCTTGTCTCCTTGCCAGTCCACAGCACAAAAGGAATATGGGTCTGCTGCGACGGCGCAATGAAATAGGGCGCGCCATGCAGATACAGCCCGTTCTCACCCAGCGATTCGCCGTGGTCGGAGATGTAGATCATCGATCCCGCCATCGTCTCCTCACGGGCCTTCAGCATGTCGATCACGGTCGAGACGATGTAATCGGTATAGAGGATCGAATTGTCATAGGCGTTGACGATCTCCTCGGGCGAACAGTTGCCAAGCTCGGCTGTGCGGCAATCCGGCGTGAAGCGGCGGAATTTTTCCGGATAGCGCAGATAATAGGCCGGCCCATGACTGCCGAGCTGATGGATCACCAGCACGCTGTCACCCTTGATGCCGTCCAACCAGGCACCAAGCCGGTCGAGAGCCACGTCGTCCAGGCATTCGTTGTTCTTGCAGAACCGCGGATCGTTGATATCGGAAAACGACGTATAGGCGATGCGATCGGCAACGCCCTTGCTGCCGGTATTGTTCTCCCACCATTCCGCCTTGACACCCGCACGGGTCAACACATCGAGCAGGTTTTCGGTCTCAAGCCCCTTGCGGTGGGTGTAGCTCGCGCGCGTATAAACCGAGAACATGCAGGGCAGAGACACCGCCGTCGCCGTGCCGCAGCTCGACGTGTCGGTGAAATATTGAATATCCTGGCGGGCGAGCAGCGGGTTGGTGTCGCGGCTATAACCGCCCAGCGAAAAGTTCTCCGCCCGCGCCGTTTCGCCGGCAACGATGATGGTAACGCGCGGCTTTCCCGACTGCATTGGGGCGGCCACCCGCGCATCGGTGCCGAGCGGCTGGACGGCAACGTTCTTGTCGGCGCCGGTCGCCACGGCATAGCGCACGGCACTGACGATCGGCGCGACCGGGTTGACGGTTGCGGCAAGATCGCGGTGTTGGCGGATCGCGGCCGTAAACGTCCGGACATTGGCAATGCTGACGGAGGTGAAAACGGCAAGAAGACACAGGACCAGCACGAGATTGTGCTTGAACTTCTCGAAGAACGGCCGGTGTTTGATCCGCACGAACACGATCAGCAAGGACGGCACGATCCCGAAGATCAGCATGTGGGTGAGGAAACCCGCGGTCAACAGATGACCGGCTTCCGAACCGGTCGTCTCGGCCGCATTGCGGATCATATCGGTGTCGATGATCGTGCCGAACGTATCCATGAAGCGTGCGCTTGCAGCGGCAATCATGATCAGCAGGATGAAAAACGGCTTCGTCAGGTACTTCACCGAAACCGTCACGCAAACCGCCGAAAACAGCGCAAAAAGCCCGATGGCAAGCAAAAACAGCGCAAAGCTGGGGGCGCCGAGATAGTCCACCGCCTTCAACCAGAAGGTCCGGTTGGTGGCGAAGACGAGATAAAACGCCACAAGCAGGCTCAGCGTCACACTGCCGATGACAGGACGCTGTACGCGCGCATTGGCGATTGGTAGGCTTTCCAGGGACACGAACACTCCTGCAGAACATCGGGCGGCTGGAAGACGGCTGCAACAATACCGGTCGTTGCCCCAACCGCCAGCCACGGTCCGTTTGCCGGGCTCCGTGCCGCAGCCGTCTCCAGGACGGGACATCTGGTCCGTTTTTCTGACAGGAACCTGAACGTGCAGAAGCGCGTGGCAATCTCTTGGAATCGCGTGGCAGCATGTGCCGGTCCGCCTTGCGCACGTTCAGGCTGCTGTCAGCATTGGCGCGCATGTTTCCAGCAACACTGGAGATTACCGTTTGAAAGCGCGCCGAATTCCTCTTGGATTGCTCTACATCGCCACCCTGATCCTGCTGATCATCCTGATCCCGCTGATTCAGTTTTCCGCGTCGCAATCCTCGTCGCTCGCACACCGGCTTTCCTCGGCAACCACGCTGCGCCTCGACAAGATGAAGCTCTGAAGCGTCCCTCCGTCACCGGCTACGGTCGTCCGTACCGCAAGCGGCTGGCCCCCATCCAACGACGAAATCCACCAAAACGGCAACGCAGAGCCCTTTTCAAAATGGAGCTGAGTCCTAGTCTTTCTGTTGAGATCCAACTTAAGCAACTCAAGGCCGGCGCGAACAAACAGCAGATCGGCCCGACATCGTTGCCCGGGAAGATGAACAGAAATGATGCTGGAAGACCTATACCGGTTACTCAAAAGCGGACACGTCCAGGCTCAGGGCGTCGTCGATACGATGACGCAGCCCATCGTGGTCCTTGATCAGAATTTCTGCGTCAGCACGGCAAACAACGCCTTCATCAGAACCTTCAAGGTCGAGCGGGACGATATTCTCGGCGAAAACTTTTTCAGTCTTGGAGACGGCCAGTGGGACATCACTGAGCTGAAGAATCTGATCGCGTCTGTAATCCCGAAGGCCGCCGCTGTCATTGGCTTCGAGGTGAAGCATGACTTTCCGATGATCGGGCCGCGCACGTTCCTTGTTGACGCGCGCCGCGTCATCCACCCGGATGACAACAGCACGAATATCCTCGTCCTCTTCGATGACATCACAGTCCGCCGGCGCCACGATGCCGAAATGGAGTTCATCCTCTCTGAAACACGGCATCGCATGAACAATCTGTTCGCGGTGGTGCGCTCGATCGCAATGCAGACCAGCATCGAAGACCGCACAGCACGTGATTATCGCGAAACGCTGCTTGGACGTTTGGAAACGACGTTCCGCGCCCAGGAAATAGCCGCGACCAATGACGCAGCGGACTTTGAGGACATCGTGCGGCTGGCGGTCGGCGAGTTGGGCGGCGACCGCCTCCTCTGCAACGGTCCGGCCGTTGAACTGGAAAGCGCGAAGGTGCTTTCGGTCAGCTTGATTTTCCATGAACTGACGACCAATGCCGCGAAATACGGTGCCTTTTCAGTGCCCGGAGGCGAAGTCCACGTCGAATGGAAACTGCAGGCAGAGCCGCAGGGACAGACCTACCTGAGCTGCGAATGGCGCGAGGTAAACGGACCGCCCGTCAAGCCGCCTGAGCGGAAAGGCTATGGCACGAAGCTAATCAAGGGAACCTCCGCTCAACTGCATGGCGAGGTGGAACTTATCTATGCTCCGGCTGGTTTAAGCGCTTTACTCAAGATACCGGTGTGATGGCAATGAGCGCGCTTATGGGAGATACCGAACATAGGGGGTGCGTTCTTGTCGTGGAAGACGAAGTGTTCCTGGCGATGGAACTGGAGGCCGCGTTGACCGATGGTGGCTTCCGGGTCCTGGGTCCCGCGGCCTCCGTCCGGGATGCCCTTGATTTGCTGACCAGCGAATGCCCCGATGCCGCCGTCCTCGATTTCAATCTTGGCAGAGACAAGGTCACACCTGTTGCCCTTCAATTAAAGACGCTGGGCGTACCCTTTGTCCTCGCCAGCGCCAGCAGCGCCGCCGAGTTGTCACGCTATGCCGTGCTTGCGGACATTACCAATCTCGGGAAACCAACCGATCTGAAGCGCCTCGTTGCCGCCGTCCGTGCTCTCCATGCATGAGTTTTGCCAACGCTCCATGCCTGCCCGCAGCGGTGTCTCGATCAAAGCTACGTAAAAACTCTTCCCCACTCTTCGCAAGCCGGACGCCAAAGGCAGGCAGGAATCGGGTGGCGACGGTCCGCCCATGCTGCGATTGAACCTCCCGCAACCCAAAGGAGTTTCAAACATGCCCATGCTTTCCAACAAGGTCGCCATCGTCACCGGCGCCAGCTCCGGCATCGGCCGGGCCACCGCAAAACTGTTCGCCCACCAAGGGGCAAGCCTCGTTCTCTCCGGCCGCCGTCGCGCCGCACTTGATGAGCTTGTTGCGGAGATCGCGGCCGAAGGCGGCAAGGCTGTCGCCATCGATGGCGACGTCCGCGACGAAGCCCACAATCGCGTTCTGGTCGAAACCGCAACGGCAACGTTCGGCGGCCTCGACATCGCCTTCAACAATGCCGGCACCACCGGCGAGATGGCCCCGATTGAAGACCTCTCAACCGCCGGATGGCTGGAAACCATCGAAACCAATCTGACCGCTGCCTTCTTCGGCGCCAGGTATCAGGTGCCTGCGATGAAGGCGCGCGGTTCCGGCTCGCTGATTTTCACCTCCAGCTTCGTCGGCCACACCGCAGGCATGCCGAACACCAGCGCCTATGCCGCTGCAAAAGCGGGGATGATCGGCCTGACAAAAAGTCTCGCAACGGAACTCGGACCACAGGGTATTCGCGTCAATGCCATCCTGCCCGGCGGCACCGATACGCCGATGAGCTTTACCAATGCGCCGGGTGCAGGACCGGAGGTCCTTGCCTTCGTCGAAGGCATCCATGCCTTGAAACGTATGGCAAAACCGGAAGAGATCGCACAGTCCGTCCTCTACCTCGCCTCGGATGCCTCAAGCTTCACCACCGGCACCGCGATGCTCGTTGATGGCGGCGTCTCGATCAACAAAACCTGAAAAAATCATCCCCGCAAATCCCCGCCCCTCAAAACCATGGCACACTCTTCCCGTCCTGCCATCGGATACACCGGAAAGCGTTGCCGGCGAGGTGGGGCCGGTGCCTTCGGCCTGTGTTTGAAACGCAGGCGCAGCCGGAGGGGCCTGCAGAAAGTGGTTTCCCTCCCGTCTGCAAAATGGCGGGGCGTGCCTGTGAGGCACACATGAGGACCGGCGAGCGGTATTGCGACAGCAATATCTTTCCTCGCCGTCATCCCCGCAGAGAAACCGGAGTTGCAGGTAAAAACCGCCGAGACGGGGCACATCGCGTGTCATTTACTACCAAACACTCGGCACACGATGTGCCCCGGCCGATCCTGCCGGCGCGAAAGCGCAAAAAGATCACCGCAGCGGCATGCCACGGGCGCAACAAGCCGCGTGAATGCGAACGCCTGTCTTGTCCGCCCTCGTCGCCAAAGGAGCATCCAATGCCAAAACAGGATTTTTCCGACTATGAAAAGCGCGTATCCGCCGATCACGAACGCCAATGCCGCACCATATTGACCATTCACAGCGCATGGCGCATCTGCCAGGCTCGTAAATGCCGCCGCGACAAGGCCTGCAGCGGAGAAATGCACGTCTCCGCCCATCAGGATCGTAAGGTCCGCGCCCAGCGGGAAATAGGCCTGTCCGGCAATGCCTGCGCAAAACTGCCGCGCTGCATGGCAACAGTGAGTGCTTCAGCCTACGAGACATTCGCGGAGCTGCTCGATGACCTTCAAAGAGACTTGATCGCCCATCCCGATGAAGACCTGCCGAAATTCGACCGCTGCCTGAAAGGCCGTCAATCGCGGCGCGGCACTGCCAACCCTTGACATTCACGGCCGATCATCCGACTTCACCAGAGGTATGATCCAAGGAGTTCCGACCATGACCGAACAGGCCCGCAGCACCATCGACCAGACCGAAGTCGACCGGTTTTCCGCCATGGCCGCCGAGTGGTGGGATCCGAAAGGGAAATTCCGGCCGTTGCACAAGTTCAATCCGGTCCGCCTCACCTATATCCGCGACCGCGTCTCGGACAATTTTGGCCGTGAGGCGAAGGCATTGCAGCCGCTGAAGGGCCTGCGTATCCTCGATATCGGCTGCGGCGGCGGTCTCCTGTCCGAGCCGATGGCCCGCATGGGTGCGGATGTCGTCGGCGCAGACGCCTCGGAAAAGAATATCATGATCGCAAAGACCCACGCGGCCGGCAGCGGCGTCAATGTGGATTACCGCGCCGTGACGGCGGAATCGCTTGCCGAAGCCGGCGAGACCTTCGATGTCGTGCTCAACATGGAAGTGGTCGAGCATGTCGCCGATGTCGAGTTTTTCATGAGCACCTGCGCATCGATGGTGCGGCCCGGCGGCCTGATGTTCGTCGCCACCATCAACCGCACGATGAAGGCGGCAGCGCTTGCCATCTTCGCCGCCGAAAACGTCCTGCGCTGGCTGCCGCGGGGCACCCACCAGTATGAAAAACTGGTCCGCCCGGAAGAACTGGAAAAGCCGATTACGGCGAACGGCATGGAGGTGACCGACCGCACCGGCGTCTTCTTCAATCCGCTGTCGAACCAGTGGAACCTGTCGAAGGACATGGACGTCAACTACATGATCGTCGCAAAACGCCCGGCATAACGCAACTGCCAGTCCTCCCGCGATCGGGTTCGCGGGAGAAACTGTCGTCAGCGGCTGCGGATCGTCAGACGCCCGTTTGCCGCGCCAGCCATTCGTCCCGGAGCAGCGCGTAGATAAACTCGTCGCCCCAGATGCCGTTGAACTGGTCGTTCTGGATCAGATGCGCCTCGCGCCGCATGCCCAGCCGCTCGACCACCCCGACCGATCCGGCATTGGCGGCATCGAGCCGGGCGAAAGCCCGGTGGAAGTTCAGCGTGGAAAACGCGAAATCCAGGATCGCCCGCATCGCTTCGGTGGCATAGCCCTTGCCCGCAAAGGCCGGATTGAAGATGTAGCCGACCTCCACCTGCCGGGCGATCGCGCTTTCAAGCTTCAGCACCACTTCGCCAACGACAGCTCCGTCCTCCCGGCGCTCCACTGCAAACACGGCACAATCGCCATTTTTGCGCAGCCGTGGCACGCTGGCCTTCCCGAATTTTTCGGCCGCCTCTGCGTCATTGAGCGGATCGGCGTAGAGATAACGGTAGACCTCCGGCAGGCTGTGATACGCTCGGAACGCCGCGAAATCGGCGGGTACGAATCGCCGGATTTCAAGGCGCTCGGTCGAAAAGCGAAGGTCGGAAAAATCCATCAGTCTTGAAACTCCATTCTGCATACGGCCCGCAGATGGGGATCAAGCCATTGAATTAAAAGAGCAGCGCAACCTTTCCTGTAACGCGGAAAAGCGGATGCCTGCCGGGCTGCTCAATAAACCTGCACGACATAGTCCCCGCCCCATCCCGCCATGCTAGACTGCAAAGGATCGAGCCAAGTGGAGAAAATCACATCCGGGGTCGTTCCGTTCTTTGACAGGTGACCTCTTGCAGCCACGTTCAATTTCACCTGCTATCACCAAAGCAGGTTTATGAAAAAAGGCTCTCCAAATCGCGCCGCCCATTGATGACACGCACGATTTCCACTATTTTCACGGGGCCTTCGTCGCTGTCGGGTATCGTCTCGTAGAGGATCACGAAAGGTGACTCCACAAGCATTCGAGCGGCCGGGCTGATCGCCGGATGACGCATACCGAGGCGTGGCTGATCGATCAGAAGGTTGGCTTTGTGCTGAAACCGCTCGTAGAAGCGTTCGGCGGCCAATGGCTGCTCGCGGCCAATATCGACATAGATGCGACGGATATCCGCTTGCGCCAGAGGCGACCAAACCAAATCAGCCGGCATGTTTCTGTACGGCACGAAGGTCTTGGCGCGCTTCCTCGCGCAACTTGTCAAAGTCTATGGCCGTGGGCCTGCCGCTGGCTTTGCCTTCGTTCCATAGCTCGCTCAACCTGCGTGTGTCGGCCTGGCGAGCTTCCCATTTGGCGGACCAATCACGGACGGCTTCGCGAACAATTTCACTGGTTGTGGCATAGGCCCCGGTTCCAACGGCATCGCGAAGCATTGCGGCTTGCTGCGTTGTCAGTGCAACGCTGATCTTTTCTACATTGGACATAAGACGTCTCCAGACTTGAATGGTAGGAAATATTACTACCAGCAATCATCGTTGCCAAGCACACCAGGAGCCAATCATCCTCACCCTCGCTGCTATGCTAAACTTTCAACGTCAGCACATGCGCCAGCAGATCGGCCTGCCCCTTACTGTTCTCCTCCACAATCCGCCGGACCTTTTCCCGGTCGATCGCATAGGTTTCGCCATCAGCGGTGAAGGGTTCTTTGAAGGTAAAAGCTCTGGCCGACGCCCCGTGATCGTGCAGATGTTCCAGCCGGCTGGCGCCATCGGACCAGTCGGGAAAACCATGCTCCCCCACCCACCACAGCACCAGCGGCGGCCAGCTGGGTTTGATGTTCCAGTTGCGCGCATGTTTCAACGCATCGGCATGAACACCATTGTACGAAAACGCCATCAAGGATTCGATGTCGGCCCAGAGCGACAGCGACGATGGTGCGCTGCCAAAACCGCTACCGTCGATGAAGCGGGGAAAGGCCTGTTTGCCCCAGCTACGCGGTCCTGGCACGCCGCGATAACCGGAGCGTCCGATAAAACCGGACGCCCGCGACGCCGCCTCGAAATTGGCCGGTTCGCGCGAGACGAAACCGTCGACACGGGGATCGCCTTCAGGCCCGACATGCAGGCCGAAATTGTAGATGGCCAGACGATATTGCCCGGCCACCATCTCAGTTCACATCGTCGGGCAGCACCGGCAGGGCGGCAATCTCGATGCCCTCGTCCAGCAAAGCCTTGGCCTCATCGACGGTCGCCTGGCCGATCAGGCCGCGCTGCTCGGCCTCGCCATAGTGAATCTTGCGGGCCTCCTCGGGAAACTTGGTCCCGACATCCTCGGCATTTTCGCGGATCGACGTGACCAGTTCACGGATCTTGGCGACCGCTTCCTTGCGGGCCTGATCCATCATCAGCACCTTGGTCTCGTCCTTCTTGCGGGCTGTCGAGACTGAAGGCGCCATCAGCTCCTTGCCCACCTTGGCCGAACCGCAGACGGGACAGGACACCAGCCCGCGCTCCGCCTGACCGTCGAAATCGGCGCTTGAGGAAAACCATCCCTCGAAGGAGTGGCCGCTGTCGCAAGCAAGCGTATATTTGATCAAGCGGCCACATCCCCGGAAGCGCTGAGCGGCACCTCCTCAAGCTGGAACGGCCTGCCGTTCTTGAGGTTGGGGATCTTGCCCCGCGCCGCTGCAACCGCATCGACGTCGATATCAGCAAGCACGATGCCCTCGCCGGTGCCACTGGCCGAGGCCAGTACACGGCCCCAGGGATCGATGACCATCGAGTGGCCAAAGGTTTCGCGGCCATCCTCATGGACGCCTGCCTGCGCTGCAGCGATGACGAACATGCCGTTTTCGATCGCCCGGGCGCGCAGCAGGATTTCCCAATGCGCCTCGCCGGTCTGGCGGGTAAAGGCGGCCGGCACCGACATGATCTGTGCACCTGCAGCCGCCTGCGCCCGGAAGAGTTCAGGGAAGCGAACGTCGTAGCAGATGGCGCAGCCGAGCTTGCCGAACGGCAGGTTCACCAGCCGCGCCGTGCCGCCTGGCGTATAGGCCGAGCTTTCGCGCCAGCTCTCGCCATTGTCGAGGTCGACGTCGAACATGTGGATCTTGTCGTAATGGGTGATCTTCTTGCCATCGGGGCCAAACAGAAAACCACGATTGGCCATCTTGCCATCAGCAAGGCCAATGGCCGTCGAACCGACATGCAGGTAAATACCAAGTTCGGCGGCGAGGCTGGAAGCGGCGGCAACGATGAGATCGTTCCCTTCGTCGCGCAGTGCCGCCTTCATCGCAGCCCGGTCGCGCTGAAGAGCCCCGGTCATCTCCGGAGTCTGGACGTAAATTGCGCCCTGTGCGGCTGCTTCCCGCACGAGCCGTCCCATGCTCTGCACATTCCGGGCCGGATCGACACCGGAACACATCTGGATCGCTGCGGCCTTGAACGTCATCACAGTCACTCCTTACGCAGCAAGCATCGCGTCCAGCTTGCCGGCGCGTTCCAGCGCATGCAGGTCGTCGCAGCCGCCGACATGGGCATTGTTGATGAAGATCTGCGGGAAGGTCGTGCCGCCATTCGACCGCTCGATCATCTGCTGGCGAACTTCCGGCGCATAGGTCGCATCATGTTCCTCGAACTGCACGCCCTTGGTTTCCAGAAGTTTCTTCGCCGCGGAACAATAACCGCAGAATTGACGGGTATAAATGACAACCGAAGCCATGAGTTGATCTGCTCCTTCGCCGGCCCTGCGCCAGCATTCCATACGGTCTCATATAGGACCGGACACGGCTCTTGCAAAGGTCAAAACGGTCACATCCGCCACCCCTGCCCTCTTCAGAACGCGGGTGGCGGCCGAGACGGTCGCCCCCGTCGTAAAGACATCATCAACGAGAACGATGCGCTTGCCAAACAAGGCCGTCCTGCCGGTTTCCGTTACCGAAAAGGCCCCACGCACGTTCTCTTCACGCTGACTGGCACCCAGCCCGATCTGTTGGGCGGTGCGCCGGTTGCGGATCAGCGCCGTCGCTAGAAAGGGCTTCCCCGACCTGCGGGCAATCACCCTGGCAAGCTCGGCCGACTGGTTGAACTTGCGGCCCCAAAGCCGGTAGGCGTGTAGCGGCACCGGAACGATCGCATCGCTTGCCGCGACAGTGCCATCGCTGGCCCGGATCATCCACTCCGCCATCATCACAGCCAGATCGGTCCGATCGCGGTATTTCAGGCCATGAATCAGCGACTTGGCAATGCCGTCATGGATGGCGACGGAGCGTAGCCGTTCGAACACCGGCGGATTGGCGATCGCATCGGCCGACAGGATGCCCGCGCCCAGATCGTGCGAAAACGGCAGACCGAGGACCTCGCAATAGGGCCGCTCGATCAGCCGCAGTGTCGCCCAGCAGGCGGGGCAAACACCGCGATGCTGGCCGGTCATCCGGCCGCAACCGGCACAGACCGGCGGATAAACCGCATCGACCGCGGCAGCTATCACGCTGCGCAGCCCCTTCCGCAGGCCACCGGCCAGCCGCCATCCTGGATTTTCCGCCTGTTCGTCCCCCATGAGGTTGACATTACGGCGGACCGGGTTTCATTGCGATCAGATTTTTGGGCGACCAGATTTTTGGAAAGCAAGGCCATGGATATCGTTTTCGACCAGACGCTCATCGAAGCCCGCCGCAAGCGTGCTTTCCGCAACGGCGATCCGAAGGCGCAGTTCCTGCTGGAGATCGCAGCACAGGAATTGTCCGAGCGCCTGAGCGTGGTAGAGCGCCATTTCGACAAGGCGGTCGAGTTGCACGGCTATACCGGCCTCACCGCCCGCTACATCGCCTAKACCGGCAAGGTGACGGATATCGAGCGGGTCGAGACAGATGCGGCCTTTGCCGCCCCGGATGAAACGGTCTCCCCGGCTTCGCTGGAGACGGTGCCGCTCGCCCCGGAATCAACCAATCTGATCGTTTCGCCGCTATCGCTGCACCTGACCAACGATACGCCCGGTGTCTTCATCCAGGTCCGCAGGGCACTCAAACCCGATGGCCTGTTCCTCGCAGCGATCCCGGGTTCCGGCACGTTGCAGGAATTGCGCGAAGTGCTGCTGGCGGCCGAAAGCGAGTTGACCGGCGGCGCCAGTCCGCGGGTCATCCCCTTTGCCGATGTTCGCGACATCGGCGCGCTCTTGCAGCGTGCCGGCTTCAGCCTGCCGGTCGCCGATACCGAGAGCTACACGGTGCGTTATGCGTCGCTGTTTTCACTGCTGAAAGATCTGCGCTCGATGGGGATGACCAATCCGCTCGCAGCCCGCAGCCGCAAGCCGCTGACACGGCGTTTCTTCGTTCGCGCCGCCGAAATCTACGCCGAGCGCTTTGCCGATCCGGATGGCCGCATCCGGGCGACGTTCTCGATCATCTATATTTCCGGCTGGGCACCGCACGAAAGCCAGCAAAAGCCGCTGAAACCCGGCTCAGCAAAACAACGGCTATCCGATGCGCTGAACACACGGGAATTGCCGTTGAAAGATAAACAATAGAAATGTCTGCCGGGCTTAAGCGGGACGCACGCCGACGACCGCATCCGTGATCGACTGAAAGACAGCCTGCAAGGAGTCCGAGAACGCCCCTAGCCCGGCGATCATGCCTAGCGAAATCAGGCTGGCGAGCAGGCCGTATTCAATGGCCGTGGCTGCGGATTTGTCCTTCAGTAAACGGATCAGTATCGTCATGTGCTCCCTGCCTGTCCTGCGCCTGCCTCTGGGTGACATCACCCGAAAAGCACGATGCGCACCATCGTTATCGGTCGGTCCCGACCCCGGCTGGCAACGAACAGGAAAGCCGGAACAGTTCCGGCCCCGGGACGTCAGCAGCCGCTCTTGCTTCCATTTCCGTCAATAATGCAGACGGCACCTGGCATTTCCTGCAGCACACTGCGGCGCACTGTGTAGCGTTTGGCCGGCGGGCTGCCCGGGATCGAGCCAGTTGAAATATTATCGTAGTCGATCGGCGCGTCGGCCAACACCTTGTTGTCCGTCTTCGAGGTCAGCATCGGCGTCAGGATGAGGGTCAGCGCGATAACGGCGGTGCCAAACAGCAGCGACAAATTGAGCGCACCGGTACGGCGGCTCTGGGTCGTCACCAGATCCTTGTCCTGAACCGTTCTCCAAAAATCGTCGTCGACCATCGTCTGCCTCTTCGAATACGTGCGTTTCCCTGAAGCGGTCTCACGCACCACTTCATCATGTCGACGCCTATAAAAAACCGGCATCGGTTACGGGAATCATCCCCAAACCAATAGACACCGGTACTTACTCGAAGCTGATTGTGCGGGAGGGTGATAAATGTTCGATTAATAAAATAGAAATTTCAGGGATTAGGTCAGAGCAAATCCATTAAGTAGGGGATAAGTGGCTCATCGGCGGGCGGCATGGGATAGTCGCGCAGCGCCTTCGGGCGAACCCATTTCACCGCCTGGCCTTCCCGCCCGTGAGCAACGCCTTCATAACGCCGGCAGACATAGAGCGGCATCAGCAGATGAAAGTCGTCATAGGTATGGCTGGCGAATGTGAGCGGGGCCAGGCAGGCAACCTTGGTCTGGATCCCCAATTCCTCGTCCAGTTCGCGGATCAGCGTTTCTTCCGGCGTTTCGCCGGGCTCGACCTTGCCGCCTGGAAACTCCCACAACCCGGCCAGGGACTTTCCTTCGGGCCGCTGGGCAAGCAGGATCCGGCCGTCGCTATCAACCAGCGCGCAGGCCGCAACCAGCAGAATCTTTCGGCCAGCAACGTCCATAATCACGCTCCCTCACGCCGGTAGGCATACCGGTAGACGTCCTTGAAGCCGAACTTGCGATAGAGCCGAATAGCGCCCTCGTTATCGGCTTCGACCGAAAGCCAGGCCGTGCGGGCGCCACGCAGGCGGGCCCAGCGCAGTGACGCATTGACGATGGCGCTGCCCACACCCTGCCGCCGGACATTCTCGGAGACCGCAACCTGCAAAATTCCGGCAAGATCGTTGTCATGAACGGCAAGCGAGACCGCGATCGGTCCTTCGTCCTGCGCCTCGAACAGAAACAGCCCGCATTCCGGCTTGATCGCGTTGATGACTTCCGTGAGACCCGCCTTGTCCTGGTTGCTTTCACCGCAAATTTGCAGCCGGGCATCGACGAAACGGCCAACATCACGCAACGGCAGATGTTCGATCGCTTCCGTTGTATCGTTCGGCGGAATATCAGCCATCATCACGATGGTCTCGGAAAACAGCGGCCAGCGATGCTCATCCATGTAGGCGATCAGGGGCAGCGGGGTGAGCGGCGTCTGGCGAACCGTCAGCGGCCGGCCATAGTCGGAAAAGCGCTTGGCAGCCTTCGCAAGCCGGGTCTCGATATCGCGGCTGTCGGAGGGATCGAGTGGATTGACCGAATTCAGCCGTTTGGAATCATGGCCAGCCGTCAGCCGGATCAGCCAGCTGCCGTCATACTGTACGGACGCCGCAGGCCAGGCGCGAAAACCGACGGCCTCCAGGCGGCGCACGTTCGGCAGATCGGCTTTCGAAATGGTATTCTGCACTGCTATCAGCTCCGGTAATCGCCGTTGATCTCGACATATTCCTTCGTCAGATCGCAGGTGTAGACGGTTGCCTTGCCGGTTCCGAGACCAATCTCAACACGGATGACGATGTCTTCTTCTTTCATCACAGCCGTTGCAGCAGCTTCCGAATAGGTTGGATCGCGCTCGCCATCGACGGCAACGCGAACGTCGCCGAACCAGATCGCCAGCCGGTCGCGATCGGCCAGTTCGCCGGACTTGCCGACGGCCATGACCACGCGGCCCCAATTGGCGTCCTCACCGGCGACCGCGGTTTTGACCAGCGGCGAATTGGCAATCGACAGACCGATGCGCTTGGCCGCCTGGTCGCTTTCGGCACCTTCGACGGTGACCGCAACCATCTTGCGCGCACCTTCGCCATCGCGCACCACCTGCAGCGCCAGATCCCGCAGGAGATCGTTCAACGCGGCGCGGAAACCATCAAGCGCCGGATCGGCCGGGCTGACGATATTCGTCTGCCCATCCTTGCCGGCAGCACCGGTGGCAAACAGCATCAGTGTGTCGGAGGTGGACGTATCGCTATCGACGGTGACGGAGTTGAAGGTCGGACCAGTGCCTTCCGACAAGAGAACCTGCAAGGCTTCCGGAGCAATATCCGCGTCGGTCACGACAAAGGACAGCATCGTCGCCATGTCGGGCGCGATCATTCCAGCGCCCTTGGCAATGCCGTTGATGGTGACGGTGACGCCGCCAATATCAGCGCTGCGGGTGGCAACCTTCGGATAGGTATCGGTGGTCATGATCGCCTTGGCGGCTTCAAACCAGAAGTCGCCGGTTGCCTGCGTGGTCATGTCGCTGAGAACACCGGCAAACTTTGTTGCATCCAGCGGCTCGCCGATGACGCCGGTCGAGGCAAGAAACACTTCCCCGGTCGAGCAGCCGACAGCTTCCGATGCCGACTGTGCCGTCAGTTCGGTCGCCGCCTTGCCCTTCTTGCCGGTAAAGGCGTTGGCATTGCCGGAATTGACGACGACGGCACGGGCGACACCGCCTGCCAGGTTCTGGCGGCAGAAATCAACCGGCGCCGACGGGCAGCGCGATTTGGTGAAGACGCCGGCAACGGCGGCCGGTTCATCGAAAACCATCAGGAGAACGTCGGTGCGGTTCTTGTACTTGATACCGGCAGCGGCGGTCGCCATGCGCACACCGCGCACTGGCGGCATATCAGCGAAGGATTTCGGAGCAAGTGGAGAAACGGAACCGGACATGATCAACCCTGTTTAGCGATGATGGCCCGGCCTTACGGGCCCACAAACGAAATCCCGAAGAGCCTAACGCCTCCGGGACTGTGTCGTTCACTGGATATCAGAACGGCGTGACCGGCCGAAGACGAACAGTCACGCCAGATCTCATCAGTTGGCAGTCGCAGCTTCCGCCTTGTTGGCCTCGTCATAGGCCTTCTTCAGGGCCGGGTCGGTGATATCGACGCCGGCTTCCTTCTTGGCCGCAGCGAGAAGCTCGATGTACTTGTCGCGCATGACCAGCTGCTTGACCTGCGGCTCAACCTGTTCGAACGGCGGCGGCGGCTGCATGCGCTTGTCTTCAAGCAGGATGACATGGAAGCCGAACTGCGTCTTGACTGGCGCTTCAGTATACTTGCCCTTTTCGAGCTTGAAGGCGGCTTCCGAGAATTCCGGAACCATGCGGTCCTTGGTGAAGTAACCAAGATCACCGCCATCGGCCTTGTTCGGATCAGTCGACTTTTCCTTGGCGATCGTCGCAAAGTCCTTGCCGGCGTCCAGATCCTTGATGATCGCCTTGGCTTCTTCCTCGGTCTTTACCAGGATGTGACGGGCCTTGGCTTCTTCCTGCGCGGGGATCTTGGCGATTTCCGCGTCGTAACGGGCCTTGACCTCTTCCGGCTTGACGGCATCGACGACGTGCTTCTTGAAGAAGGCGTTATGCAGTTCGCGATCGGTCAGATAGGCGAGACGCTTCTTGAAGTCCGCGTCGTTCTGCAGGCCTTCCGTGTCGGCATTCTTGGCCAGAAGCTTGACGTCGATCAGACCGGAAAGTGCTGCTGCGCGCTTCTGGTCTTCCGGCAGCTGTGCGAGCTGCGGATCAAGACCGGTCAGGGCATAGTCCAGCTCGGACTGGTGGATTTCCGCACCGCCAACCTTGGCGATAACCGGATCAGCGGCATCCTGTGCCGCTGCCGGGCCTTGTGCGGCCATGACAGCGATCAGGGCAACTGCCGCAAGCATTTTGTATTTCAACATCCTCATACCTTCCACGCTGGTATCCGAAACCGTGGTCACGGCCGGCCTGAAACGTTCCACATCATCAGATTGTGGCCGTTCTGTAGCCTTGGCGTGCCTCAACTCCGTTGACATAATTCGACCCCCCTCTTATCTGTCACGCAACCTCGCGTCCAGAACAGTTCCGGGCGTTTCATAGTATTTCGCGGAAATCGACCGCGTTGGCGACATAGAAGAAAGGACCATTCTTATGGTCAGTCTCGGCGGCCTCGCCCGCAAAATCTTCGGCTCATCGAATGACCGCCGTGTGCGGGGCTACAAGGCCAAGGTCGATGCCATCAATGCCCTGGAAGCGGAAACCAAAGCGCTTTCTGACGAGGCACTGGCCGCCAAGACGGTGGAATTCCGCAAGCAACTGGCTGACGGCAAGACACTGGACGACCTGCTCGTGCCGGCTTTTGCGGTTGCCCGCGAAGCTGCGCGCCGTGCCCTTGGCCTGCGGCCTTTTGACGTCCAGCTGATCGGCGGCATCATCCTGCATGAAAAATCGATCGCTGAAATGAAGACCGGTGAAGGCAAGACGCTGGTCGCGACCCTGCCGGTCTATCTCAATGCGCTCGCCGGCAAGGGCGTGCACGTCGTCACGGTCAACGATTACCTCGCCACCCGCGACTCGGCGACGATGAACCGGATCTATTCGTTTCTCGGCCTGACCACGGGCGTCATCGTCCACGGCCTGACCGATGACCAGCGCCGCGACGCCTATGCCTGCGACGTCACCTACGCGACCAACAACGAACTCGGCTTCGATTATCTGCGCGACAACATGAAGTACGAGCGCAGCCAGATGGTCCAGCGCGGCCACTTCTTTGCGATCGTCGACGAAGTCGACTCGATCCTCGTCGATGAAGCCCGCACGCCACTGATCATCTCCGGCCCGCTCGACGACCGTTCGGAACTCTACAACACCATCGACCGATTCATTCCGCTTTTGTCTGCGGAAGACTACGAGATCGACGAAAAGCAGCGTTCGGCCAACTTCTCCGAAGACGGCACCGAAAAGCTCGAAAACCTGCTGCGCGAAGCAAACCTCCTGAAGGGCGAAACGCTTTACGACGTCGAGAACGTCGCGATCGTCCATCACGTTAACAACGCGCTGAAGGCCCACAAGCTTTTCCAGAAGGACAAGGACTACATCGTCCGCAACGACGAGATCGTCATCATCGACGAATTCACCGGCCGCATGATGCCGGGCCGCCGTTATTCGGAAGGCCAGCACCAGGCGCTCGAAGCCAAGGAAAAGGTTACCATCCAGCCGGAAAACCAGACGCTGGCTTCAGTCACCTTCCAGAACTATTTCCGCATGTACAACAAGCTCGGCGGTATGACCGGCACGGCGTCGACGGAAGCCGAGGAATTCGGCAACATCTACGGTCTCGAAGTCGTGGAAGTACCGACCAACCTGCCGATCAAGCGTATCGACGAAGACGATGAAGTCTATCGGTCGGTGGAAGAAAAATACAAGGCGATCATCGCCGAGATCAAGGAATCGCAGGACCGCAAGCAGCCGGTTCTGGTCGGCACCACCTCGATCGAGAAATCCGAACTTCTGGCAGAGATGCTCAAGAAGGCCGGCTTTACCAATTTCCAGGTCTTGAACGCCCGCTACCACGAACAGGAAGCCTACATCGTTTCTCAGGCCGGTGTTCCGGGTGCCGTAACGATCGCCACCAACATGGCCGGCCGTGGTACCGACATCCAGCTCGGCGGCAACCTCGACATGCGCATCGAGCGTGAACTCGGCGAAATGGAGCATGGTCCGGAACGCACGGAGAAGGAAGCCGCGATCAAGGCCGAGGTCCAGCGCCTGAAGGAAGTCGCGCTGGCTGCCGGCGGTCTCTACGTTCTGGCCACCGAACGTCACGAAAGCCGCCGCATCGACAACCAGCTGCGCGGCCGCTCCGGCCGTCAGGGCGACCCCGGTCG
The DNA here is from genome assembly GCF_001426665.1 of Rhizobium sp. Root1334. Lineage (GTDB taxonomy): Bacteria > Pseudomonadota > Alphaproteobacteria > Rhizobiales > Rhizobiaceae > Pararhizobium. Next base: position 45,386 of record NZ_LMEY01000027.1, read on the forward strand.
CTCAAAGTTCTTCCTGTCGCTGCAGGACGACCTGATGCGCATCTTCGGCTCCGACCGGATGGATTCGATGCTGCAGAAGCTTGGCCTGAAGGAAGGCGAAGCGATCGTCCATCCCTGGATCAACAAGGCGCTGGAACGCGCCCAGAAGAAGGTCGAAGCCCGCAACTTCGACACCCGTAAAAATCTTCTGAAATACGACGACGTTCTCAACGATCAGCGCAAGGTGATCTTCGAGCAGCGCATCGAGATGATGGATGCGACGGACATTTCGGAAACCGTTTCCGACATGCGCCATGAGGTCATCGAAGACATCGTCGCCAAGCGCATTCCGGAAAAAGCCTATGCCGAACAGTGGGATGCCGCCGGTCTGAAGACCGACGTGCAGACCTCGCTCAACCTCGACCTTCCGATCATGGAATGGGCCGCCGAGGAAGGCATCGACGAGAACGATATTCGCGAGCGCATCACCGCTGAAGCCGACAAGGCCGCAGCCGACCGCGCCGAACGCTTCGGCCCGGAGATCATGCTCTATGTTGAGCGCTCCGTGGTTCTGCAGACGCTCGACCATCTCTGGCGCGAACATATCGTCAACCTCGATCACCTGCGCTCGGTCATCGGTTTCCGTGGCTATGCCCAGCGCGACCCGCTGCAGGAATACAAGTCGGAAGCCTTCGAGCTGTTCCAGGCACTCTTGGCCAACCTGCGCCAGGCCGTGACCGCACAGCTGATGCGCGTCGAACTGGTTCGTGAAGCAGCCGAAGCGCCGCAGCCCGTGCCGCCGGAAATGGTCGGCCATCACATCGACCCCGACACCGGGGTCGACGACTTCGCCGACAGCGTCAACCTGAACTTCGTCGAGCCGGAGAACCGCAATCCGCAGGATCCGTCGAGCTGGGGCAAGGTCTCCCGCAACGAGGCCTGCCCTTGCGGCTCGGGCAAGAAGTACAAGCATTGCCACGGTGCATTTGAAGCGTAACGATCAATGCCGCCTCCGGGCGGCATTTTTCATTCCGGAGCACGGCGGGCGTGCTGAATGAGGTTTTCCAGAGCCCGCACACCTTGCCCGTTGATGTGGCGCCGGCCGAGCATCACGTTGATCTGCAGCGCCAAATCACCCGCATCGGCATTCTCCAATTGCGAAAGGCTCTCGACGCCTATCAGCTCGAGATAATCGGTCATTGCAGGACCTATGGAATGTGCCACCTGCATTTTCCGCCGTTCGGTATCGCTCAAAGCCATGATCGAATCCTCAATTTTCCCGATACCTGCAAGGCTCCGCTGCACCCTTTGTTAACGCTGTTCTGTCAAGACTGGCATCCTGTTTTGCGTAGTTTTGGGTATTTCCGTGTTCATGGCAGCATGTCAAACGGCTGGACGAATTCTGCCGCCCGCGGTGAGGGACCGGCTGGCGCCTCTGCTTGAAAAGCTCGTGCCGGTGCTGACGAGCAACGATCCCAAACATCTTGCACAGCGCATGGCGCTGGTCTCCTTTGCCATCCGTATCGTCAGCGCGGCCATAGCCTTCATGTCGCAGATCATCCTCGCCCGTGTCATGGGCGAATTCGAATACGGCATCTTCGTTTTTGTCTGGGTGCTGGTCGTCCTGTTCGGCAACCTCTCTTGCCTCGGCTTTCATACCGCAATCATCCGCTTTCTGCCGCAGTATCGCGCCCGCGAGGCGCTGGCCGAAATCCGCGGGCTGACCACGACCGTGCGCATCTTCGCGCTCCTATCTGCAACCGTGCTTGCCGTCATCGGCATCGGTGGCCTCTGGCTGTTCGGAGACCGTATCGAAAGCTACTATCTCGTGCCGCTCTATCTCGGCGTCTTCTCGCTGCCGATGATCGCGCTTGGCGACGTGATGGACGGGACGTCGCGGGCACATAGCTGGGCTGTCTCGGCGCTGAGCCCCACCTATATCATCCGGCCGGTTCTGATCCTTGGATTGATGATGCTGGCAGTGGCGATCGGCGAGCCGCATACCGCCCGCACCGCGATGATGGCTGCGATGGCCGCGACCTATCTGACAAGCGTCAGCCAGTTCTTCATCCTGACCTGGCGCTTGCGCAGGCGCTATGTCAAAGGCCCGAGCCGCATCGAGTTCCGCACCTGGTTCCGTGTCGCGCTGCCGATCTTCCTGATCGAGGGGTTCGGCTTCATGCTGACGAATTCCGATGTTGTCATCGTCGGCCTCTATCTCGATCCGGCCAGTGTCGCGATCTACTTCGCCGCCGCCAAGACCATGGCGCTGGTCCATTTCGTAATGTTCTCGGTGAAGGCTGCCGCATCACCGCGCTTTTCCGCCGCCATGGCCAACCCGGACCGCCAGCAGCTGGCCGTCATTGCTGTTGAAAGCGCCAAATGGTCGTTCTGGCCGTCACTTGCGGTCGGCCTGATGGTGCTTGCCTGCGGCTCGTTCCTCCTGTCGCTGTTCGGCCCCGCCTTTGTCTCCGGCTATCCGCTGATGGCCATCCTGTATGCCGGCATCATGGCAAAGGCACTGGTCGGGCCTGCCGAGGCCTTTCTGACCATGGCCGGCCAGCAGAAGCTGTGCGTCGCGCTCTATGCGGTGGCCCTTGTCTTCAATCTGGCCCTCAACGTCACGATGATCCCGATGTTCGGGTTGACCGGTGCGGCAATCGCCACGGCCGGCGCCATGTTTGTCGAGGCGATCCTTCTTCACGTCGCTGTCCGCCATACCTTCGGCATCGCTCTCTTCGCCTTTGCCGACCCGTATGCCCAAACCATCAAAGCAGAGGCACCCCGCTCATGACCGGCAACCCGCATTTTCCAGACGACGCCAACAGCCGGTCGGCTCGCATCCTCGGCGGCCTCGCGCAGCCGGTGCCCGACCAGCCCGTAGCGGATAATACAATCGACATCGGCCGCCCGGGCCGCCAGCTGTGCTTCTATCCGGCCCGCCAGGGCTATGAATTGCAGACGGAACTGGACTTCCTCTCCAACCGGGCGATGGAGCCGAATGTCTTCTTTACCGGCCGCTTTCTGGCACCAGCCATGCCGCGCCTGGAAGACCGCGTCATCCGCCTGGCGCTGATCCGCGACACCGATGCGCGCCGCAGCCGCATCCGTTTCCTGATGCCGTTTTCAATCGAAAAGCCGGGATTTTCGATCGGCGCGCCGATCATCCGCGCCTGGTCCAACCCGTTCGGCCCGCTCGGCGTACCCTTGCTCGACGCGGAAGACGCGGCCGAAACCATCGATAATTTCTACGAAGCGCTGAGCGCCCCTGCGGCGAACCTGCCCGGTGTTCTCGTGCTGCCCGATATCCGCCTCAAGGGCAAGTTCGCCCAACTGGCACGCGCCGTCGCCATCGGCCGTAACCTACCGCTGACCGTCACCGACACCTTTTCCCGGCCGATGCTCGAAAGCCTGCAGGACGGCCAGACCTATCTGCGCCATGCCATCAGCCCCGGGCATCTGCGCGAACTGCGGCGGCAATGGAAGTTGCTGGAAAAGGCCGGCCGCGTCTCCTACAACGTCGCCCGTCAACCCGCCGATATCCGCGTTCGGATGGAGGAGTTTTTGGCTCTGGAGGCGAGCGGCTGGAAAGGCCGGGCCTCCAGCGCCATGGTACTCGACCGCTACCGCGCCGCCTTTGCACGAGAGGCGATTACCAACCTTGCCGAAGCCGACAGCGTGCGTATTCACACGCTCGATCTCGACGGCACCGCGATCGCCTCGATGATCGTCTTCATGATGGCGGGCGAGGCCTATACCTGGAAAACCGCCTATGACGAGCAATATGCCAGATATTCTCCGGGCAAGCTGCTACTGGCCGAATTGACGGAATGGCATCTCGACGACGCCAACATCATGCGTTCCGACAGTTGCGCCGTTCCAGACCACCCGGTGATGAGCCGCTTCTGGGAGGAGCGCGAGGAGATGGGAACGCTGGTGATCGGCCTCAAGCAGAACCGCGACCGCGACGTGCGGCAGGTGGCGGCTCAGCTTCACCTCTACCGCAATACCCGCAACATGGCGCGGCTTCTGCGCGAAAAGATCCGGTCGCTGGCACCACGCGTCATGCGATAGAGCTAAGCCGATACCGCCGGCAGGATCATCCCTGCGCGATAGCCCTGTCGCGCAGGATGCGGCGGATGACCTTGCCGGACGTGGTCAGCGGCAAACTGTCGAGAAATTCGATCTCGCGCGGATATTCGTGCATCGACAGCCGCGTCTTCACCCAATCGCGGATATCGGCGGCAAGCTCGTCACTTGGCGCGTACTCCGGCCGTAGCACGACATAGGCCTTGACGATCTCGGTGCGCACAGGATCCGGCTTGCCGATGGCGGCGGCAAGCTGAACGGCCGGATGTCCCGCCAAGCAATCCTCGATCTCCCCCGGGCCGATCCGGTAGCCCGACGAAGTAATGACATCGTCGTCCCGGCCAAAGAAGGTGATGTAACCCTCTTCGTCCTGAACGCCCTGATCACCTGTCGTCATCCAGTCGCCGATGAATTTTGCCACTGTTGCCGCATCATTGTTCCAATAGCCGAGGAACATCACCGGATCAGGCCTGCGGACAGCGACCTGCCCGACGTGCCCGGCGGGCAGTTCCCTGCCCTCCCCGTCAATGATCGCAACCTTATGGCCGGGCGCCGGTTTGCCCATAGAGCCCGGCTTCAGTACGCCGAGATTGGCTGCCGACGACAGCACGATGTTACACTCGGTCTGGCCATAGAACTCATTGACCGGAACCCCAAAGGCCGCACTTGCCTGTTCCCAGGTTTCGCGTCCGAGCGATTCGCCTGCCGAACCGATGGTGCGCAGGTTGAGCTTGTAGAGCGAGCGGGGATTATCGACTGATTTCATCAGCCGCAACGCCGTTGGCGGAATGAAAGCGTTGCGCACATCCATCTCTTCCAGAATCCAGAAAGCCATGTGCGGATCGAATTTCTGGCCGGGTGAGGACACTACGGGAACGCCGAGCAGCAACGAGGGCAGAAGCGCATTCAATAGTCCGCCGGCCCAAGCCCAGTCGGCCGGCGTCCACATCCGGTCGCCCGGTTGCGGCAGAAAGGCATGGTGAAACTGGAAGCCCGGGATATGGCCGAGCAGAACGCGATGCCCGTGCAGCGCACCCTTCGGCGGCCCGGTCGTGCCCGATGTGTAGATCATCATTGCCGGGTCATCCGGCGTCGTATCGGCAGCGGTGAAATCCGGAGCAGGCGTTTGCGCAAGTCCCGCAAAACCGATCGTATCCGGTTCATCTCCCTCAACAAGGACAATTAACTTCAAATCCGGCAAGCGCTGGCGGAGCGCGGCGACTTTCTCATAGCCGAAGCGGTTGGTGACGACAGCCACAGCACCCGCATCGCGCAGCCGGTATTCGAGCGCCTCGACCCCGAACAACAGCGCCAGCGGCAGGGCGATGGCTCCGAGCTTGTAAATACCGGCATGGGCTATTGCCGTCTCGAAACTTTGCGGCAGAAGGATCGCCACACGGTCTCCGGGCCTGACGCCGTGCTCGAGAAGCCCCTGTGCAAAGGATGAGGATTGCGCCGAAAAAGCGCCGTAGGTCAACGATCGGTGCGCGCCATCGGGGCTGAAATGTTGCAGACAGACCCGCTCGGGCTCGCACTGCGCCCAATCATCGCTGACGGCGGTGCCGATGTTGAATTTTGCCGGAACCTGCCAGCGGAAGTCGCGGCGGAGGTTCTCATAGGTATCGCTGATCGGAAGCATGTGCCCGCCGCAAGAAATTTCGCTGCAGCGCACCTAACACTTCCGGACCAGGAAATTCAACTGAGCCCGGCGCGGAGTATCGTCTCACTCAGAACTGAGCTTATGCCTGCGGTGTTGTGGCAAATCCTTGAGCAATTCGGCTGCAGGAGCAAAATCCGTCGCGACCGTTCCGGCGAATCGATATCCCGAAGCTTCGTAGAATGGCCTGGCCCGCTCGCCAGCGACCACATGTACCGATCGTGCCCCGAGCGCTGCGGCACGATGCTCCGCCTGCGCGAGCAGCTCTCTGCCGATCCCCATTCGCCATGCTTCGGGCGCGACAAACAGGTCCTCCAGTTCGGCCGGCATAGCGCCCTCGTTGGAAAAGACGGTTACGAAGCCCACGATCTCTCCGTCGAGTTCCGCGACGATGGCATGTGGTATGTGCTCGGCCCGCACTTCCTTCGCTTCTGGCAGCGCTTGCAGCTCTTCGATATGATCTCCCCAAGCCAGCGAAGACCGCAGCTTAAGTGCTCCGAGGGTGATCCTGTCCTCGTCATGTGCCGCTCGAATGAAAACTGCCATTGCAACTCCTATGCGCCGAGCAGTCATTACACCGAAGTCCGCCGTCCCCGATAGTGTTGGAAGGCTGCTCAGCGGCGTGCGGCGATAAGATGGCGGTAATGAAACCTGCGCAACAAGTCTTAAGACGACTGCCTTAACCAGCATGTTCCGCGTGCGGCTTTGCCCCGGGCTCGCATATCGGGCGGGAAACGGCCCCGTTGGAGCCGGCCGCGTCAGGACGCGAAGACGACTTCGCGGCTATGACGTTCATTCAAGGCACCGAGCAGTTCGTCCTGCGTTGTGTATCCCGCGAAGAACAGATCGATGACGGCACCAGCAGCACTGACACCCTCCTGGCTGCGCAGGCGGACACCGCGCTCCGCGCACCACGAAAACAGGGCACCGGACAGTGCATCGACATCATCGAAAATGGCGCAGGACGTAGCAGACTGGGACATGCTCGACTCCGTGATTGCAAGGCAAAGTGTGCCGATGGGGGATTGATTTGTTCCAGACTGGGCATCGTCAGAGAATTTTGCAATCGTGATGCAGCGGGGCGGTTAACCGACTTTTCGATCTGTCCTGATTTGAAGCAAACCGGCAGCAATATCCACGCCCCGCACGCCGGAAGGTTGTATTTCGGTTAAGCAAGTTGCGTGATGCGATCGCCGTGTTCAGCCAGACGATTCGCAATCTTGTGGGAAGGACTTGAAATCAAAGTGGTGCCCCGTGCCGGAACGCGGCAGTGTTTTCAAGAAACGAGGTTAACCAATTAACATCTTAAAATCAACAACTTGAGCTTCAGGCCTCTCCGGCCCTAGACGGAGCAGATGTACCAGATCAGCCGGTAAAGTGTACCACTTTCTTGAGCTTCGCTAGCTTTCCGTTGAGATGTGGTCCTAGCCCTTCACGACCTCCCACGCTTCCCCGGCATATTTGCTTGTGGTTCGCCCCGTCTTCCGGTCTATCCAGTCCGCTACGGGAATCCCTTGACCTGACCAATCACGGAAGGTCTGGTAGCGCCAGCGCTTCCCGAGGTTAATACCGAAGAACAGGCTGCTGCGGCTGATTTCGAGTTCGAAGCTGCGGATTTTGATGTGCACTGCGTAGTCTCCCTTTCGCAAATCACTTGGGGCTCATCCCCGGTGCCGCTTTAGGAAGCGATAGATGCACGGTCAATCCGCAAAATCGCAAATAAATCAATGAAATCATTGCCATAACGGAACAGTTGCACGAGTGGAACTAATCAATCCACTCGACAGAAACACAGGAACCCCATGAATTGAGGCTGTCGAGGGCGTCGGAAGCTCCTTTGGCAGGGAGATGGTTGCACCAACGCAAACAATTGTGGTCGTCAAAAAAAATTTGGATGATCGCCTCTTGCTTGGCATTCTCAGCCGAGAGCCGGTCGACCTTGCGCTTCATGACCTCCATGGCCTTGAACACCAGTTCATCCTCAGTCATCGCCCCGGAGACCACATGCTCCTCGCCATGGATGTAGCCGCCGTCCTTGCGGACCTGAGGCTTGTCGGAGCGCATGACGAACTTGTAGAGGCCGCTCTCGGATAGCAGCATCAAGCGGTAGGTGCTGGGTTTAAGGTCGCGAAAGAGGGCTTGAGTGATTGGATCACTTTTCAACGCAAGCCGCTTCTCTGACGCATCGAGATGATTGAACATCGGTCCTGATTGGGGAATGCCGAGGGCTTCGCGGACGTCCTGAGCCACGAACCATGGCTGACCGTCGATCTTTACCGTGCGGATGTCGCTGCCGTTGAAATTGAAAAGAGAAGTGTTCGTCATTGGTGTTCCTTTGGTTTCTCGTGACGCTCCCCGCCAATAGCCATGGCGAGGGTTCGGGCCGCGCTTTCAGCCCGTTGTGTGTTCAGCATGATTTCTAGGAGAAGCTGCTTGGTGTCGCGGTAGGACAGGCCAGCCCGGTTCGCGAGGATGTGGACCCCGGCGCGGTTCTCAGCCACTGCGTTCAGCCACCGGTCACCACCCCAGGTCCTGACTGGGGAGATACGCCTGTACCTGCTGCCGGATTTCGTTGAGCGGACCCTTGGTCAGCGTGTTGACCGAAGCGCGGAAGAAGAACCGCCAGCCGTCGCCCGTCGCCGGGATTGCACGGTGGTAGTCCCGAGGGCTGAACTTGAAGACGGAAAGAGATTGAGCCACTACTCCAGAACAACATTCGGAAGGAGCATAATTTGGCAGACAACTCTTTGCGGTTTGCCATCGGCGATGATGAACCGCTCTCGGAGATATGGACCGTGACGGTCAACCGATCGGACGTTTATCTGTCCAGCAGCGGCTTCAACAGCGTGATGAAGCTAAGTCTACATCAAAGCGGCGTGTGCCAGATGGCAACATCTCAACAGCTTTATGAGGAACGCCTGTCTGTATTGGAGGGTGGTCCCGATAGTAGGACGGTGCTTCGTTGGAAGAGGTGCATCACACCTGACACGGGCGGGGCTCTTGCTGCGCGAATTATATTTGCAGCCTGTGGGCGCTGGCCAAACCCCAGCACAGCAAAAGCAAGCAAGCCTCCACTTTTGCTACCATGCCCACCGGAAGGATATGGTGTCGAACTGACAATCTTTTACTCCAAGGAAGACCCGCGTCAGCACACACATGACATCCAACAGGAAATGAATTTGATTTCTGTGCTGAAGCTGGCCAACGATGACTGCGTAAGCTTTTTTGGTCGCTTCTTGGAATTGCCGGGCGACTTCTTCTCATTTCGGCGAGTGCCCAAGGGTCAAACGTTGGCAACCGTTGGCTTCGATCAAGGAGGCGGAGAGACGGAGTGGGGCGATCTCTCCTCATATGAAATTCTCCAAGACTTCGAGAACGCCGCAACAATCTATTCATTGCACAACATGCAACTTAAGCGGATGGCCCGTTAATCCCTGCCGACGACCCGGATGACAAAAGACACCGATAGGCCGACAAGCGAGCAAAACACACAGATGAGGTGGACCGTATAAGCTCGGGACTGCGAGGGTGTTCTTGGCGGGAAGCCAGCGACAGGATCGCCAGCTTCACCAAAGTCGCGCGTTTGTCATCCCCGGCTATCCAGAGCACTTGGCCAGTGACTATTCGGAGGGGCGGATCAGTACAGAATTAGCGCATGAAGGCCCATCCAAATTAAAATACAAAAGCATGTCTTTGTTTGTATCCTTTTTCGAACCATAAGCGTAAGCTTAATTGTCGCTGGCCTTTTCGGGCACCTGCGCTTGGAAGATCATTGTGCTTTCGCCCAAAACTGGAGGGCAAGCCAATGCGTGCCGCCCAAGAAAATCTCCCTCATGAATATATCGGCGACCAGTCTCTGTCGATGATGAGACGCGTCCTCGTGGAAGAATGCGCCCGGCGTGAGGTCGGTCCTGACCACAGCATGGGAAAGGACCTTGCCGCCGTGATCATGAACGCCTTTCAATCTGGAATGACAGAAGAAGCAGAATTGGTGGTACTGGTTCGCAACCTTTGCGATTGAATTGATGAGGGGAGAGAATGCATACTTTTGATGAAGCTCCGGTTTATTACTGGGTGCCTATGTACCTATCACCTAATGACGATTTTGTAGGCTACGACGGCCCTAGAATGATTGGCCGGGTGTCGCGCGACGGGCGCTCAAGGTTCGCCGAAACCTGGGTGTGGTCGAACGCCATAGGATCCGAGACAAGCCAGAATGACGTTCGCCAAGGCTACGCCTCGACTAAAGAGCTCGCCGTTCTTGCGACTGAAAATCACGACCGCGAAACGATCGGGTCATCCGGTCCTTAGGGTCTACCACATAGAGGGAGTTTCAGGCGATGCAAGCCTTTGAAAAGACCAAGGCGGAGCACCAACACGAACTCCGGTTGGCTGTCGTATTCGGATGCATACTTTTTCCGGTTGGGTACCTCACTGCGTCATTGATGACCTACGGGTGGGGCTGGACTGCAGGATTGGCGGAGCTGATTTCCGCAATTGGTTTTGGAACGTCGGGGATCATAGTCGGCAGCGCGATCGGCGGCAAAATGGACCGCGCTTCTGAGAAGCAGGCTTCAATGACCCAGTCCAAACCGTCCTCTACGGGACGCGAACATTCGAATTGGTAGAACGTACAACGGAATTGAAATAGACTGCAGCATCCGGCCAGCCTGAAAGCTTTCCTATGGTCGAACCGAGGTGAAGACGCAGCCATGACCCAAGAACGCTCTGGCAATGACCTCGTGTGTTGGAGACCACACGCCACAAATCGTCCGGGGTGATGACCATGGTTCCGCTGTGGTCTGCCTTGGGCTGTCTGTGTAAGAAAGGGGATCGCTGATCCTCCTCTTCCCGGTTCGGAGCCTTGGTCTGGATCATGGAAGGCTCTTGCGTGGGCTCCACGGTGATCACCTGCGAGAGAGGACCACAGTCTCAGTCCGAGGCTCAGGCGCAGGTACAGACCGTGGTTACCTGCAGGGGCTACTATGGTGAAGAGGTGGAGGTGTAGACACCCTCCTCCTGATCAGGGAACCCTAGCCAGACTTCAGTCTACCATAGTTATAACTATAGTAAGGGAACCTCGGCCTACCTACTGTTGTCCCAATTCACCAGCCACGCCATCAGCCGGTGTCCGTCAGGTCATCCAAGACATGATCGATACGCCTCCCGCAACCGATTGAAGGCGGAGAAGCTGATCTCGACAAGCTACATCCTGTCGGCATGGTCTGGCATGGTGGAACGGGCAATGCGTTTGGCTCGGTTCAGTCGCTTCGAACGAAAGACCGACTGACGGCTACAGCCAAGAGCCGTATTGCCATCGAAGTAGGTGACCGCGAAGCAGCGGGTGGGCCGAACTGTGGGGCGCTGCGGTAAACCAGTGGCAGCAGCGGTGGAAGAACGGGCGTTCATCGAGGGCGTTTCCTTGTGAGGGTGACGAGAGGCGAAATCGAGAAATCGAAATCGCTACTGTTGCCCCCTGCTCGGCCCTGCTTCATGACGCCGTGGAAGGCCGCTGAGGGCCTTAGGCGGTTTCGGCTATGTCGGCCCCCGAATTGCTATGAACGCTGTGGATCGGCGCTACCGTATCAGGCAGCGGGGCTCTGCTATACGACCGCAGTTCCCCGCCCCAGCACCCTCGATACCTGCGTAGGCGTCCACTTGCCGCCTCGGGATGTTGGGATGCTCATGCTGTGCAGTGTCTCGGCAATCGAGCTCAGGGTCTGCCCTGCCGCCCTTAACGGGCCGATGATCTTCATGACCTTGGCGGCTTCGGTATCTGCTTTCACTTGGATCGCCTCGTTGCGCTTCATCGTCTTGTCGCGAAGACCACCAATACGCTTGGTATAACCGGGGTCTTTCGACCGTGCATCCTGATGGCGAACCTTGGCCGCTGCGAGTGCCGCCTTGGTCCGCTCCGAGATGAATGTCCGCTCCTGCTCTGCCAATGCCGCGTAGATGTGAAGCTGGAACTTGTCGGCCTGTGGCATCTGCGCGACCCGGAGCTTGACCTTCTTGTCATCCATGAGCGTTGCGATGAACGACATCTTGCGGCTCAGCCGGTCCAGCTTGGCAATCAACAGTTCGGCTCCGGTCTTGCGCACCAGTTCCAGCGCCTTGGTCAACTCGGGCCGGTCGGCATCAGCACCCGACTGGATGTCTTGGAACTCCCCGAGGACTTCGAAGGGAATGTGGGAGAACTTGTCGAGGAAGATGGCGATGTCTCGCTCCTGAGCTTCCAACCCGAGACCGCTGCGGCCTTGGTCCTCGGTGCTAACTCGGGTGTAGATGACGTACTGCTGCATGGTCTTTTCTCCTGCGTTGGAAGGAGCATGTCAGCGACATTATCTAATGTCAACGTTCGTTGTGAATGTAAATTACAATGAAATCAGTAACGTCTTCGATCAACCTAGCGGCGTCCATAGCAGCGACATCAGCAATCGGCCGTGCAGCAGCCACACGCTACGGAACGGGCATCATTCCGCTGATCAGCCAAAGCGCCGCTGCGGTCGCTATCCAAGGGAGACCTGACGACCTGTGATGTGGCAGAACAATTACTGCCCTCTGCAGTAGAGATCGAACGGGGGGGCATGGGGGAAACCAGCCTGTGCTGTTTATCTGATTGGGTCGCGGAGAAATTTCTAACAAACATTCCGGGGCTGTCGATGTCTTCTGCTGGCGATAATCACCATCCCGATGTGAACCGGCACACGACAGCTTGACCAGAACGACTCTCGCCTTCATTCTCAATCGACAGTTGCCTTGGAGGCGCCATGGATTTCCTTTCAGTAATTTTGGCAGCGTTAGGATGGGGCAGAGACCATTCGGCTGAATCTGGCGGTCGAAAGACGGAAGCTTATCGGCTCAATGCTGAGGTGGCGGGGGAGTGCCTTCGGTCCCTGAGTGCGCTTGCTCTAGCAACACCCCCGCTGATCCGAAGGCTAGAAGCATTGTACCCGGGCCAGCCAGAGGCATACAAAAGTTGCGCCGAAGCCCTCGCCACCCTCCAATCGCAGTGCCAGCAGATTTACACGATGGCGGAGACGAACAAAGCGGCGATAGAGAACGCTGGTCGCTGGCACGATTGGGAGAAGGCGCTCAGGGCCTCACATCAATGGAGGGCGACCATCTCGTCTATGTGCCCCCATGTCGAGGGCGTGATAAGACAGCTCGAAGCTGTGGTCACGCAGGAGGAGCAACGGAGAATTGCCGGAACGCCACCAGCCTCACCGACAAGCTTTCTGAGCCAACGCGACCGGGGGTGGGATGCTCCGCCGTTATGAGTCCGCCCCCCCAAAGTTCGTGCCGTCGCTTGTGGCGAACCGCGTCGGCTAAGATGCCCTTCCTGACTACTCCTCGCTGCATCTCGGTCCTCAGGCACCAGTGACCGCAACGGGCTCCTCCACACCGAACGCCCTTTTCATCGCCTTGGTGATCGCTCTGAGTTTGGCCTTCTCGCCGCCATAAGTCCGGCTTCCGACACCACCGAGGGAATGACCAAGAATAAGGTTCTGCTCCATCTCGGCCACCTCTGCCAAGATTAGCCGATCTTTCATGTTGTGACGCAGTGAGTGGACTGCATGGGCCGTGTCCTCGGTTACCTTGCGCACATACTTCATGAGGGAAGCCGAAGCGTTCGTTGGGCCGCTTTCTTTTCCGTACCGGGCGAACAGCATCTTTCGTCCAGCAGCCCCTGCGAGGGCCTCCTTCGCCGCGTCCAAGGCATCGCCCACCAACGGAACCTCCCGTTTGGAAGCATTGTTCTTGATCCTGCGTTCCTCGTGCCACGTCACGACGAGGTGCGGACATTCGTCGTCAAGAACCATGTCCTCGGTTCTGAGGCCAACGACCTCGGCCAAGCGACAACCAGTCCCCTCCAAAAGACGCCAGACAGCCTGAAGGTCATCATTAGCGCTGTTGAGGATCAGGCGCCGGATGGATTGGAGAATGTCGTCGGGTAGCGGATCGCGAAGTTCGTCCTCGGGGTCTTCATTGAGACCAGCAATGGGCAGCTTGGCGAACGGGTTCATACATCCCGCTAGCTGCATTTCGGTGATGATGTGATTGAACATCGCCTTCACGACGTTGAGGTCACGCTTCACTGACGACGGTTTGAGGCTACCGGAAAGCATATCATCGCGCACCAGCTTTGCGTCGGAGCGACTGAATTGTGGGATCGTCGGAGGGCGACCCAAGGCAGCTTCGATATACCCCGTGATGCGGTCAAGGCGCTGGACCTTCTTCTTGATCTCAGTCTCGGTTCCCGTAACCCTCTCGGCAATGTAGAGCTTCTTGGCATCTTCCAGTGTCGGCTCAGGGGCCGGAGGTGCGCCACCGTTGAGCGCTCGCACAACAAACTCATCCAGCCTTGTAACGCCTACAGGGTCACCGGAAGTCGGGTCTCTCATGTAGTCGCCCAAGATCACGTCTGCCACGGAAGTTCGGGCATGGTCCTCCATGACGCTCTCGGGGTCGTCTAGATCGACGGTCGCATCGTGGGGATCGAAACCCATGCGCCGAACCTTGGCGATACCCTCAAGATAAAGATCGAGCTTCGTCAGTATCGGTAAATTCTTCGGGTCGGTCTGCTCTGCGAGAAATCGCTCAGCTTTATGGATGACACCTTCGAACTCTGCGTGAACCTGTGGGTAGGCGCTTAAAGCCTCGGCTCGGGTCTTACCCAGTGCCTTGATAAATTCCTTCTTATCTACGATCGGCTTAAGCAGTTTTGGAACCACGCGGCGATAGCGCCACCCCGACTTAACCTCTTGCGCATAAAACAAAACAAGACCCACGAATGTACTCTCCCTGTACCATCGAATGTACCAAAGGAGAGGCCTAAAGCATTGAAACTGTTGATTTAACTGGATAATTCCAGTGATTAATGGTGCCCCGTGCCGGAATCGAACCAGCACTCCTCTCGGAACCTGATTTTGAGTCAGGCGCGTCTACCAATTCCGCCAACGGGGCACGGATACCTTTCGGGGTAGCAAAAAGCGTTTACACGAACCTTTTCGGAACGGTCAACCGGGATTTTCAAGATCAGCGGGCGGGAATCACAAAACTGTGCAATTCGCATCCGCAGCAAATCATTTACAGCATGGCCAATCCTGCCTAAAAGGCGGGAAGCGAAACTGGAAATCCTTGATGCTTCGACGCCTTTACGACTGGACAATGTCGCTCGCCGCCCGGAAATCCGCCGAAGCGTGGCTCGCCGTCATCGCATTCGTTGAAAGCTCCGTCTTTCTGGTTCCTGCTGACGTGCTCTACCTGCCGATGGCACTTGCCCGGCCGGAACGGGCCTATCGCTACGCGCTGGTGGCGACCATTGCCTCCGTGCTCGGCGGCATTGCCGGCTGGTATATCGGCCACTACGCCTTCGAGGCGCTGGCCAAGCCGATCCTGCATTTCTACGGCAAGCTCGAAGCCTTCGAGACGATGAAGGCATCAGTTGGCTACGAAACGCTCGTGCTTCTGCTTGTCACCTCCGGCCTGGCGCATCTGCCACCGATCAAGGTCGTGACCATTCTGTCCGGTGCTGCCAACATCAATCTCGGGCTTTTCATCGTCTCGGCGATCGTTGCCCGTGGCGCGCGTTTCTTCCTTCTGGCCTGGCTGTTGCAGCGCTATGGCGAAGAGATCCGCGACTTCATCGAAAAGCGCCTGGGACTTTTGGCAGCCGCCGCCGCCGGCTTGCTGATCGCCATCTTCGCCGCCTACCGTTTCCTTGCCTGACATCCCGATGGAGCCCGCCGTGAGCGCAAGCCTGACCCAGCCCCCCCGTGGCCTTCTGCCGTCCGTCCTCGCCACACTCGGCATGACGGGCACTGTCGGCGGCGCGCTCGCCTTCGAGCATATCGGTGGCTATATCCCCTGCGCGCTCTGCCTGATTCAGCGCACGCCCTATTATTGGGGCATTCCAATCGGCATCGTCGCGATTGCCACTTCTGTTCTCAAATTACCCGTTTGGACGACGCGCGCACTGCTTGTGGTCATTGCTATCCTGATGCTGGTGGGGGCCGGAACCGGCATCTATCACGCCGGCGTCGAATGGCATTTCTGGGAGGGCCCGGCGACCTGCGCGACGTCGGCATCCGGCGTTTCCGGCAATGTCGGCGACCTGCTCGGCGATCTCGACAGCAAGCACGGCCCATCCTGCACGGATGCGTCCCTGCGCGTACTCGGTCTTTCCTTTGCCGGATGGAACGTCATTGCCAGCCTCATCCTGGCAGCAATCGCGCTGCGTGGCGCTGCAAAGGCCTAAATCCTGCCACCGGTGCTCCTCGCTTTAATGGCGGGGATTCGGTTGCTCAGACCCTGGAGCAAGCGACCTTTTCACGCGAAAGATATCGCACGGCTGGATTCCTGTGACAGGCGCAGGAATGACGAAAGATGTTGGGGCACCTGCCCTGGCCTGCTCTCAAGCAATGGAATAGCTACGGCTGCAGTTCGACATCCCAGTAGAGATAGTCCATCCAGCTGTCATGCAGATGGTTTGGCGGGAACAGCCGGCCGTTGTTGTGCAGGTCCTGCACCGTCGGATGGAACGGCTTCTGATGCGGGAACATGCCGGCCTGGCGCGGCAGTTTGCCGCCCTTGCGCAGATTGCAGGGCGAGCAGGCGGCAACGACATTTTCCCATGTGGTCTGGCCGCCGCAGCAGCGCGGGATCACGTGGTCGAAGGTCAGGTCGTCGGGCGAGCCGCAATACTGGCATTCGAACCGGTCACGCAGGAACACGTTGAACCGGGTGAAGGCCGGATGACGGGATGGCTGCACGTAGCTTTTCAGGCAGACGACACTCGGCAGGCGCATGGAAAAGCTGGGGGAAGAGACCTGATGATCGTATTCGGCCAGGATATGCACACGGTCTAGGAAAACGGCCTTGATCGCGTCCTGCCAGGACCACAGCGACAAGGGATAGTAACTCAGCGGCCTATAGTCAGCGTTCAGCACGAGCGCTGGGAGGCCGTGTGGTGAGACTGCAATCGTCAAGCCAGTATACTCCTGCTCGATTCGGCACCTGCACCTTCTATATTAGGCCCGTTGCGTCAGGATTGTGAAGCCAAAAGCAAAAACGGAACAAAAGATTCGCTTTTTGACTTAAAGGGCCACCGGCGTGCCGTCCCGGCGCATTTCCGTGGCATAATAAGCCCAGAACAGACGCGCGGCGACACTGCGCCAGGGTGCCCAGAGTTCGGTCAGCGAATCAAGCTCGCGAACCGACGGACGCATCTCCAGCATCAATGCGTGACCGACGGCATTTTGAAGCGCCACGTCTCCAACCGGAAACACATCGGGGTGGCCGGCGCAGAACAGCAGATAGACCTCCGCCGTCCAGCGGCCGACGCCCTTGATCGCCGTCATTTCGCGGATTGCCGCACTGCCTTCGATCGAACAGATCGCCTCCAGATCGAGTTCGCCGGCAAGAACCGCGCGGGCGACAAGCCGAAGCGTGTCGGCCTTGGCGCGCGACAGGCCGACCAGTCGGCAGTCCTCATCGGACATCGCCGTGACACTGGCTGCATCGATGCTGCCGAGCGCCGTTTCCATCCGGTTCCAGATGGCGGCGGCGCTGGCTTTGGAGACCATCTGCGAGACAATGATATTGGCGATGCCACGATATCCGGGATCGGCGCGGCGCAGCGGCACCGGGCCGGCCTTCGACACGACATGCTCCAGCCGCGCGTCGAGCATGACCAGCCCGCTCAGGCCCGCATTGATATCCTCGTGCGTGCGGATGATCCGCATCTCCACCCCTCCGCTGCGCCACCGGCGTCCGGTCTATATAAGGGCAAAATCAATGGCTGGAAGCCCGCTTCCATGCCAAGAAGAAACTATGAACAAAACTGTGTCAAAACAACCGGTGTTCCGGTTCGCGCCAAGCCCGAACGGCCAGCTTCATCTTGGCCATGCGCTATCGGCAATCCTCAATCATGACATGGCAAAGGCAGAAGGCGGACGTTTCCTGCTGCGGATCGAGGATATCGATATTGCCCGGTGCACGCCGGAATTCAAAGCCGGGATCGTCGAGGACCTGGAATGGCTGGGGCTCGATTGGGAAAAACCGGCGCGGAGGCAATCGGAGCATCTCGATCTTTACCGGGAGGCGCTCGGCCAGTTGATAGATAGGAGTCTCGTCTATCCGGCCTTTTTGACACGCGGCGCGATCAAGGCTGCGGTTGCGGAATTCGAGGCGGATGGCAAGAGCTGGCCACGCGACCCGGACGGCGCGCCGCTTTACCCCGGCGAAGAGCGCAAACTATCGGTCGATGCCCGGCAACGTTTGCTTGCCAGTGGCAAGCCACATGCGTGGCGGCTGGACATGGGAAGGGCAATGGCTGAGCTGAAAGCGCCTTTGACTTGGCAGGAGACTGGCGCGGGGCCTAATGGAGAAACCGGCATGATCCCGGCCGACCCGGCCGCCTGGGGCGATGTCGTGCTGTCGCGCTCGGATGCACCGTCGAGCTATCATCTGGCGGTGACCGTTGATGATGCCTTGCAGGGGGTAACCCATGTCGTCCGCGGAAGGGACCTTTTCCACGCAACGGCCGTACACCGGTTGCTGCAAAGATTGCTGAACCTGCCGGAACCCATCTATCATCATCACCGGCTGATCCCAGGGCCGGACGGCCGCAAATTGTCGAAGAGCAACCGGGACACCGGCATCGCCGCATTCCGCGACGCTGGCAAGACGCCTGATGATATCCGGGCAATGATCCTATAGGACGTTTTGCCGGGGGGACTCAGCCTCCTCCGGTGCTGTATCCGCCTTCACCTCCTCCTGCCTGCGCCCCATGATGTGGCGGATCACCATGCGCTTGACCTTGTATTTCATGATCGCCGCGTTGATCTCCGCGCCGAGGATGAAGATGACCCCGACGATATAGAGAAAGACCAGCGCGATCATGATCGAGGCGAGGCCGGCATAGGTGGAGACGTAGGTGGCGAAGGTGGTGATGTAGGACGCAAAGACATAGGCGCCGATCGACCAGGCGATCAGCGTCAGGATGATACCCGGCAGGACGTCCATGATCTTGCGGCGCCCATCCGGCAGCCAGAGATGGCTGACGATGAGACCGGTGGTCAGCATGACAAAAACGCCGACAAGGCTCCAGCTGTCGATCATGGTCAGGAGGCCATTGAACCAGGGGAGATAAGTTCCGGCATAGCGGATGGCGAGCGGGACGGCGACGAGCAGCAGGCTGACGATCGCAAGAACAAGGACGCCAGCCAGAACGAAGGCAAGGCTTGCAACGCGTGTCTTGTACCAGCGACGGCTTTCCGCCACCCGATAGGCACGGTTGAGCGAGACCCGCAAGGCCTCGACACCATTGGACGCGAAATAGGCGGCAGCCAGCACCGACACTGTCAAAAGACCACCACGCGGGATGGTCAGCACCCGCACGACCTCATCGGAAATCGGCTTGGCGATCGATTCAGGCCAAGTATCGAAAATGAAATGGACGGCTGTCGTCGCGAATTGGTCAGCCCCCAGAAAGCTGCCGAGCGCGGTTCCGAAGATCAGAAACGGAAAGATCGCCAGCAGGGTGGAAAGCGCCACATGGCTCGCCATGGCCCAGCCATCGTCTTCACTGAAATGCCAGACGGCATCGAAGACGACCTTCCAGGCTATGCGAATGAAGGCCGGCATTCTCTCTCCAACTGTCTGATCATGCGACTGCGATTGTAACCCGTTCATGAATATGGGAAACCGGGCAGCAATTTCTACAGGAAACGATCCATTATGACCGACCGTCCCTCGATAATCGTCACCGGCTGCTCGTCCGGCATCGGTGCCTGGTGCGCCCGCGCGCTCCTGAAGGACGGCTGGCGGGTCTTTGCCACGGTCCGGAAGGCGGAGGATCTGGCTGCACTCGAAAACGACGGCATCGAAGCCTTCCTGATGGATTATACCAAACCGGACACCATATCCAAACTTGTCGATGACGTGTTTGCCCGCACCGGCGGCAGACTGGATGCCCTGTTCAACAACGGCGCCTATGGCCAGGCGGGTGCCGTCGAGGACTTGCCGGTGGAGGCGCTGCGGCTGCAGATGGAAACGAATGTCATTGGTTGGCACGACCTGACGCGGCGGGTCATCCCGGCAATGCGGGCACAGGGCCACGGACGCATCGTCCAGTGCTCATCCATTCTGGGAATAGTTCCCTATAAGTGGCGCGGCGCGTATAATGCTTCGAAATTCGCCCTGGAAGGCCTGACACTCACCATGCGCATGGAGCTTGAAGGCAGCGGTATCGAAGTGAGCCTGATCGAGCCGGGACCGATCACCTCGCGCTTTACCGCCAATGCGCTGATCAATATCGAGCGCTTCATCGATCTCAAGGGATCGGTTCATGCGGTGGAATACGAAAAGCAGCTGCGGAGGCTGAAGGGCGAGAGTACCCCGGCCAGAGGCAAGCTCGGGCCCGATGCGGTGTATACTGTGCTGAAACGCGCATTGACCGCGAAGAGGCCGAAGCCGCATTACATCGTGACGCAGCCGGCCAAACAGGGTGCGCTTTTGAAGAAACTGCTGCCGGCCGGGCTGTTCTATCGTTTTATCGGCCGCCTCGGCTGAGCTGAAAGGCAAGGGTAAGTCACATGCATAGTTTTCTCACAGGTTTGACACTGCTCGTCATGGGCCTTGTCGCCATCGTTCTCGTCCGCGGCCTTGTCCATATGGCCAAGGGTGGCGACGGCAATACGTCCAACAAGCTGATGCAGGCCCGCGTGTTCCTGCAGGCGGTGGCGATCGTCCTGATCATGCTGACCCTGTGGCTCACCGGCGGCGGCCGCTGAGCATGGTCAAACTCAACAAGATCTACACAAAGACCGGCGACGATGGCACGACGGGGCTGGCCACCGGCCCTCGCCGCCTGAAGAGCGACCTGCGCGTCGAGGCCTATGGCACGATCGACGAGACCAATTCCTTCATCGGGCTGGCACGCCAGCATACCCAGGAACTTGCCACGCTCGACGCGATGCTGATGCGCATCCAGAACGACCTGTTCGACCTCGGCGCCGACCTGTCGACGCCTGACACCGGCGAGACGCTGGCCTATGAGCCGCTGCGGATTATCGCAGCGCAAGTGACCCGGCTGGAGACCGAAATCGACGAACTGAACGCCGATCTCGATCCGTTGCGCTCGTTCGTCCTGCCCGGCGGCAGCGGTGCCGCAGCCACCTTGCACATCGCCCGCACCGTGGCGCGGCGGGCAGAGCGGCTGATGGTTGACCTTGCCCGGATGGACGGCGAGATCGTCAGCAGCGAAGCGCTTGCCTATGTCAACAGGCTCTCGGATTTCTTCTTCGTCGCCGCCCGCTGGACCAACGGCAAGGGTAAATCGGATGTGCTTTGGGTTCCCGGAAAAAACAGATAAGCTTGACGCTCATCACCGTTTCGAGAGACTGACGCGCCTATGTTCATACCGCTGCACGACGCGAATTCCCTCAAGCATATCAAGGTCCAGTATGTCACGATCAGCCTGATCGCCATCAATACGCTCGTCTGGTTGCTGACCGGGCCGCTGCTGGTACCGGAAGAATTCACCAATGCCGCAACGATGGGCCTTGGTTACATTCCCGCCATCGCCTTCGATTATGCGCATCTGGCGCCCAACCTCGTGCTGGTTCCCGATGACGTCACCTACCTCACCTACTCCTTCCTGCATGGCGACTTCTGGCATCTGGCCGGCAACATGCTGTTCCTCTGGGTCTTCGGTGACAATGTCGAGGATGCGCTGGGGCATTTCCGTTTCCTCATCTTCTATCTTCTCTGCGCAGCCGCCGGTGCCCTCACGCACGGTCTGATCAACACGGAATCGCAGGCGCCACTGATCGGCGCATCAGGCGCCATTTCCGGCGTCGTCGCCGCCTATTTCCTGCTGCATCCGAAAGTGCGCGTCTGGGTGCTGGTGCTGTTCCGCATTCCCCTGCCCCTGCCCGCCTTTATTCCACTGGCATTCTGGATCGGCCAACAGTTTTTCATGGTGCTCATCGATCCGGAAGGAGACGTTTCGTGGGGCGCGCATGTCGGCGGCATCATTGCCGGGTTGATCCTGGTGGTCATTTTGCGACGCCGCGACGTACCGCTGTTCGACCGTACGATCGTCACGCCGCGCGCCGTGCGGCATGTTGAAGCAGCAACGACGGGGGCGCCACCCGCTGTTGCCGAGACGATCAAGAAGCCCACGCCTTGGGGCAGGCCCACCTGATCTTAACCCGACAGACGCCAAAAGACTGAGGTTATTGATTGAAAACAGCGCATTAGTCGAGCAAGCACAACAGCAAGCCATCGAGGCCCTGCAGAAGATGATTGTATTCTTCCAATTAATTATTGACGCGCACGTAAACGTTAGTATTTTTCCCATGGCAATCTTGCGGGGGAGCAATGGGCAAAGATTGTAATTGGAGAAAAAACGCGTATCGATGTCGCCAACCGACAATCAGGCCGCTGCGTTAAAGCGCATTTTCTCGCAAACGTTTCGTAAGGAAGGACATCATGAAAGTTCTGGTCACCGTCAAGCGTGTCGTCGATTACAACGTGAAGATCCGGGTGAAGCCGGATGGCACGGGGGTCGAGCTTGCCAACGTCAAGATGTCGATGAACCCATTCGACGAAATCTCGGTCGAGGAAGCGCTGCGGCTGAAGGAAGCCGGCAAGGTCGAGGAAGTGGTCGTCGTCTCCGTCGGACCGGCCAAGGCCGAGGAAACGTTGCGCACCGCTCTTGCCATGGGCGCCGACCGGGCAATCCTGGTCGAGACCGACGATGCGGTCGAGCCTTTGGCCGTTGCCAAGATCATCAAGGGCGTGGCGGAAGCCGAACAGCCCGGCCTGGTCATTGTCGGCAAGCAGGCGATCGATGACGATAGCAACCAGACCGGCCAGATGCTGTCGGCGCTGCTCGGCTGGGCCCAGGGCACCTTTGCCTCGAAGATTGAACTCGGTGACGGCAAGGCTGCGGTCACCCGCGAAGTCGATGGCGGCCTGCAGACCATCGAGATCAAGCTGCCAGCGGTGGTGACCACCGACCTGCGCCTGAACGAGCCGCGTTATGCCTCGCTGCCAAACATCATGAAGGCTAAGAAAAAACCGCTCGACAAGAAGAGCCCGGCCGATTTCGGCGTTGACACCGCACCGCGTCTGAAAGTTCTGAAGACCGAGGAGCCCTCGGGCCGCAAGGCCGGCATCAAGGTCAAGACGGTTGCCGAGTTGGTTGACAAGCTCAAGAACGAAGCCGGCGTCCTTTAAGACATCCAGAATAAGGAGACTAACATCATGGCCATTCTTCTTCTGGCTGACCACGACAATGCAACGCTTTCCGACCAGACCGCCAAGGCGCTGACGGCTGCTGCCAAGATTGGTGGCGACGTGCATGTGCTGGTGGCAGGCTCGGGTGCCAAGGCTGCAGCCGATGCAGCTGCCAAGCTCACCGGCGTTTCCAAGGTGCTGCTCGCAGACAGCAGCGATCTTGCCAATAATCTGGCCGAACCGCTGGCAGCCCTGATCGTGTCGCTGGCCGGTTCCTACGACACCATCATCTCGGCCGCCACCTCGACCGGCAAGAACGTTCTGCCGCGCGTTGCAGCCCTGCTCGACATTGCCCAGATCTCGGAAATCACCGAAGTGGTTTCGGCCGATACGTTCAAGCGGCCGATCTATGCCGGCAACGCCATCCAGACGGTTCAGTCCGGTGAAGCCAAGAAGGTGATCACAGTGCGCACGGCCTCGTTTGCCTCGGCAGCCGAAGGCGGCTCGGCATCGGTCGAGACCATCTCGGCCGCCGCCAATCCGGGCCTGTCGACCTTCGTCAAGGACGCCCTGTCCTCGTCGGACCGTCCGGAACTGACATCGGCCAAGATCATCATTTCCGGCGGCCGCGCACTCGGCTCCTCGGAAAAGTTCCAGGAGGTCATCCTGCCTGTCGCCGACAAGCTCGGTGCCGCCGTCGGCGCCTCGCGCGCTGCCGTTGACGCCGGTTACGCGCCGAACGACTGGCAGGTCGGCCAGACCGGCAAGGTCGTTGCCCCGCAGCTCTATATCGCGGTCGGCATCTCCGGCGCCATCCAGCATCTGGCCGGCATGAAGGACTCCAAAGTCATCGTCGCCATCAACAAGGACGAGGAAGCCCCGATCTTCCAGGTTGCAGACTATGGCCTCGTCGGTGATCTCTTCACCATCCTGCCGGAGCTTGAAAAAGCGCTCTAAGCGTTTCGAGAATACAACCAACGGCCGCGCAACTCTGCACGGCCGTTTTTCGTTTTAGAAGCAATGCGTTTCCTTAACTCACAATGACCTCCACCTCGAATAAAGGCTGGAAAATTGGGCGCGATGCCTTTATCACTGGCATCTAAATACCTCGCCCCAACGGGCGCTTTGCTTTTTGCACGAACGGAAGCGCAATCGCCCTTTCGTATGGATGATGGAAAATCGGCTCGATGATCAAGAATGTCGGAATTGTTGGCGCTGGACAAATGGGCTGCGGCATTGCCCAGGTATCGGCTTCGGCCGGCTACAAGGTGCATATCTACGACATTTCGGCCGACCGCGTTGAAGCCGGTCTTGCGACCATCAACGGTAACATGGCGCGTCAGGTTTCCTCCGGCAAGCTGACAGACGAGGAGCGCAAGAAGGCGCTGTCGCTGATCAAGGGCTCGGCCGACCTTAACGATCTGTCGCCGATGGATCTGGTGATCGAAGCTGCAACCGAGGACGAAAGCGTCAAGCGCAAGATCTACGGCCAGGTCTGTCCGGTGCTGAAAGCCGACGCCATCCTTGCCACCAATACCTCTTCCCTGTCGATTACGCGGCTCGCGTCCGCGACCGACCGGCCGGAACGCTTCATGGGCATCCACTTCATGAACCCGGTTCCGGTGATGAAGCTGGTCGAACTGGTCCGCGGCATTGCCACCGAGGAAGGCACCTTTGCCACCGCCAAGGAATTCGTCGCAACGCTCGACAAGACGATCACCGTTGCCGAAGACTTTCCGGCCTTCATCGTCAACCGCATCCTCTTGCCGATGATCAACGAGGCAATCTACACGCTCTATGAAGGCGTCGGCAGCGTCGATGCCATCGACACGGCGATGAGGCTCGGCGCCAATCACCCGATGGGACCGTTGCAGCTAGCCGATTTCATCGGTCTCGACACCTGTCTGTCGATCATGCAGGTGCTGCATGATGGCCTGGCGGATTCCAAGTACCGCCCCTGCCCGCTGCTGGTCAAATATGTCGAGGCCGGCTGGCTTGGCCGCAAATCCGGCCGTGGTTTCTACGACTACCGTGGCGAAGTTCCTGTCCCGACACGCTAACCTGCGATCGCCACTAAATCAGCAGTAGAACATTCAAGCGATCTTAACCTGTTTCCGTCACGGTCCAGACCTCACAAAAAGGCCGGGCCATGACAGTTCAGCAGAAACTTCGCTTCGCAGCCTTCATGCTGTGTTTTGCCGGCCTGTTTGTCGGCGTTCTGTATTACGTTCATTCGGCTTTCATCACCTCGTGGAACGAGAAGCAACTGCGCCAGATCGCCACCGACACGGTGGTGCGCACAGAACTGGCAATCGATTCCGCCACCATGAAAATGAGTGACGTCATCGTCAACCGCAGTACATCCTGCGCAACCGTCGATCCGGCGGCGATGACCAAGGCGCTCTACGGCTCCAGCATCATGAAGAACATCCGGCTGGAAACGAAGGATGGCATCTGCTGGAGCCATGATGAAAGGGACGAGGCGCTCGAACAGTCGATCACGAACGCAAAGCCCAACCGGACCAACAGTCCCGGCTACTCGCTCTTTTCGCTTGGTTTTCCGGGGTGGGCAGGTCTCGGCGTTCGCTGGCAGTATGGCGAGCACGAAAATATCGTCGAGGTTCTCGCAACAGGCGGCTTGCTCTTTGGTATCCTGCCACAGGAACTGCGTGAAAGCGCGCTGATGCAGTTGACCCTTGAAGATGGCTCCTCCTTTGCCACCTATCGCCCCGAGCGCAAGTGGTCCACCGAGAGTGCCGGTCTCGTCACCTTCACTGAGACGTCCACCAAGTATCCCATCTCCTTGAGCATGAAGATCGATGCCGCCGCGCTGGGCCATTGGAACCAGACGCTATCACCACAGATGATCGCCGCTGCAGCGGCCTTCGGCCTGGGTTTCGGGTTTCTTGCCGCCCGCGGCATGATGCGCAACACATCCATCCTCGACAACCTCGACCGGGCCTTGTCGAGCGGTCAGATCCAACCCTATTTCCAACCGATTTTCGGTCTTGAGGACAGGGAGCTTCTTGGCTTCGAAATGCTGGCGCGCTGGATCAAGCCGGACGGCACGATGATCCCGCCACTGGCCTTCATTCCGCTTGCCGAAAGCAGCGGCCGGATCGAGCGATTGACCATGGAACTGCTCAGACAAGCGGGAGAGCAGCTTGGCGGGCTTCTCGAAGTACAAACACAACTCAAGCTGACCTTCAACGTCACGCCTGACCAGTATCTGGCTGATGATTTCGTCACGAACCTGGTCGCCAACACCACCCGCTTCAACCTTCCCCACCGTGCGCTTGTGGTCGAGGTAACCGAACGGCAGGCCATTGCCGACAAGAAACGGGCAGCGGTCGTCACCGGCAAACTGAACGATGCGGGCCTGCGCGTTGCCATCGATGATGCGGGCACGGGTCATAACGGGCTTTCGGCAATCTATGCGCTCGGTGCCAACTACCTGAAGATCGACAAATTCTTCATCGACGGGGTCACGCTCGATCGGAAATCGTCGGAACTGGTGGAGATGCTGGCCGGGCTCGCAACGAAATTCGGCATGATTGTCGTTGCCGAGGGTATCGAGACGGAAGAACAGATCACTGCGCTTCTGCAGCTGGGCATCCGGGAGGGACAGGGATTTGTCTATTCCCGCCCGGTCCCGGCCGCAGCGATCCTCGCGATGGCGGCGAAGGACATGGCTGCGCCCGGGCCAAGAAAAAAGAGCCGCGTCACTTTCCTCATGAGCGCCTGAGCGAGCTCTGGCGAGAGCAAGTCTATAGCAACCCCTCCGCCCGCAATGCGCGCTGAACTGCAGGCCGGGCCTCCACATCGGCGACATAGACAAGCAGTCTTTCAGGAACCGGCATCTCGACCATCCGCGCCCAGCGCAAGGTGACATAGAGCAAGGCATCGGCCACGCTGAACCGGTCTCCCAGCAGATAACGCCCGGCGATCTGTCCGGCAATCAGGATGAAGCGCTCCTCGACCATGCCACGCAGCATCGCGACCGCTTCGTCGCCCGGCAGGAAGAAGGAGAAGGCAAACGGCCTCTGCACTTCGGTCGACAGAAACGCCAACGTCTCGATCAGCCGGTGCCGCTCCATTCCTCCTGCTCCTTCGTGGCCAGTAGTGTGCTGATCGATCCAATCGAGGATCGCCACGGTTTCCGTCAGCGGCACGCCGTCTTCGATTTCAAGCAGCGGCACATAGCCCTTCGGATTGACGGCGAGATAGTCTCCCGGACGCTCCAGCGTCCGCGTCATGATGTCGACCTTGACCAGCACCGGCTCAAACCCGGCTTCAAGAAGGGCGATGTGGCCTGCCAATGCGCTGGTGCCCGGAGAGAAATAGTACTTCATCTCAAAAATCCTTCCATGTTGAACGACGCGGGATTCAGGCTGCAGCAGTGCGGCCAAGATAGGCGACCAAGCCTTCGAGCATCGCGCCCCAACCTTCCTTGTGCCCTTCCGGGCTATCCCCATCGAAATAGAAACCGCTCTCGGTCAGCCTCAGATCCGTACCGTTGGCCGCCGGGGCCAGTTCCAGCAAGACCGTACCGGCGAAAAGCATGCCGTTCTCATGCGACACGGTGCTCGAAGAGAGGACGAATTGATCGGTGCGAATGGCATGATAGTGGACCGTGTTGACATACGGCTTCGCGCCAGACGGGCCGAAGGTCAGGACATCGGTATGACCAGCGCGAAATTCGAAGACCTGATAGGCCATCTCCCACCCGTCCCCCGGTGCGCTCCAGTCAAGAAGTGCCTCGCGGCTTGACCAGGCAGCAAAGACCTCTGCCGGTGCCGCGGCAAGAGTGCGTTCAAAAACGATGGTTGCGTGATCGATATGCTGAATTGTCATGGGCTTGCTCTCTGTGCGGTGTTGAATATGCGGGAACCCTAGCTGCTTACAGTGGCGCCCTTTAGTGGCAGGATGGACAAAACCGGGGCATACGTGCCAAATTGCCATCATGTTTCCAAAACAGTTCACGCCCCCGCCGCTGCGCATCAGTATTCTGGTTTTGCCGGAAACCGCGCCGATGGCCGTCTACGGGCTCTATGAAGTGCTTGGTTCGGTTGGAAAAATCTGGCCGCAATTGACCGGCGAGACGGAGAAGGTCCGCGGCATCGTCCCCCGCATCGTTGCAAAGACTGCAGAGCCTTTCCAATCCGTCATCGGCGTTCCCATCACACCGCAGGCATCAATCAGCGACGACAATGACGCCGATGTGGTAATCGTCTGCGATATCGAGTTGCCGCTGCGAGGTAGCCCTGAGGGCCGATGGGCGGAGGAAATTGCCTGGGCGCGCGCAGCCCTTGCGAGAGGTGCGCTGGTGTGCTCGACCTGCAGCGGGTCCGTTCTGCTGGCCGAGGCTGGCCTTCTCGACGGATGCGACGCCGCTTCGCACTGGAGTGCGGCAGAACTGTTTCGCGACCGCTATACGCGCGTTCGCTTCCGGCCCGACCGTATTCTTTGCGACAGCGGCCATGAGGGCCGGCTACTCACCGCCGGTGGCGCATCCTCCTGGCAGGACCTGTCGTTGTACTTGATTGGCCGCTATTGCGGATCCGCAGAGGCCATGCGTGCCGCAAAGATCTTTCTGATCGGCGATCGCAGTGGCGGACAACTACCCTTTGCCGCGATGACGCGTCCGCGCCAGCATGACGATGCCGTGATCGCTGAAAGCCAGACCTGGATTGCCGATCATTATCCGGAGCCAAACCCGGTGACGAGGATGGTCGCGCAATCGGGTCTTGCCGAACGCACCTTCAAGCGGCGGTTCACCAATGCGACCGGCTATACGCCGGTCGACTATGTGCAGGCGATCCGCATCGAGGAAGCCAAGCAGATGCTGGAAACCACCCGTGACAGCATCGACGGCATTGCCGCCGAGGTCGGCTACGAAGACCCGACGTTCTTCCGCCGCCTGTTCAAGCGGATCACCAGCCTCAGCCCGGCGCAATACCGGCAGCGGTTCCAGACCGCTGGCATCCGTCAGGGTGCTTGAAAGGCCTAAACCCCGCCGGCGGCGGCCTTGATCAGCGCCCTGGCATCGTCGCTATCCCATGCGGCCGGCCCGTTCATCGACGAGATCAGGCAACCCTTGTCGTCCATCAGCAGCGTGACAGGCAGGCCAAAGGCCAGGCCTTCCTTCTTCAGCGAATTGAAAACGCCCATCGATGCATCACGGTAATAGCCGAGGTCATGCACGCCGGTTTCGTTGAGAAATGCCGTCGGCTTCTCATCGTCACCGATATCGATATTGACGGCAACCACCTCGAACTTGTCGCTCCCCGCAGCCTTTTGCAGCGCATTGAGGGCCGGCATCTCTTCGCGGCAAGGGCCGCACCATGTCGCCCAGAGATTGAGCAGCACGGTCTTGCCGCCAAAATCGGCAAGCGTCAGATCCTTGCCATCCTTGCCCTTGAAACTGAGGCTGGACATGGAGCGCGGCTCGCTGACCGGCGCCATCGCGGCGACCTGGCCCTTGAGGAACGGTGTGATGGCCGCAACCTTGCCTTTTGCCGCTTCGCAGATCTTGGCGTCTGCGGTTTCCACCGCCACACCATTGCCAGACCCGCTTTCCCTGACGTATACCGCTGCCGCACCGGCGATCACGCCTCCAAGGGCAGCGATCATTACCAGTCTGGCAGGAGGAAAGCGTTTCTTCTTGTCGTTTACTTCATTTTCCAAAACGGGTCATTCTCCAGGGCGGGCATCTTCATGGCTGACGGCACTTCTGAAACCAAAAGCTCCAACCAGATGTGGGGCGGTCGCTTTGCTCAAGGACCGGCGGCGATCATGGAGGAGATAAATGCCTCGATCGGCTTCGACAAGAAGCTTTTCGCCCAAGACATCCGCGGCTCAATGGCGCATGCGACCATGCTGGCGCATCAAGGCATCATTTCGGCCGATGATAAAGACAAGATCGTTCACGGCCTGAGCACGATCCTGTCAGAGATCGAAAGCGGCCAGTTCGAATTCTCCCGCCGGCTCGAAGACATCCATATGAACGTGGAAGCACGGCTTGCAACCCTGATCGGCCCGGCCGCCGGACGCCTGCACACAGCGCGCTCGCGCAACGACCAGGTGGCGCTCGACTTCCGCCTGTGGGTAAAGGAAGAGTTGCAAAAATGCGAGGGAATGCTGACGAGCCTGATCGCGGCCTTCCTCGACCGCGCCGAAGAGCACGCCGAGACGGTGATGCCAGGCTTTACCCATTTGCAGACGGCCCAGCCGGTGACCTTCGGCCATCACTGCATGGCCTATGTCGAAATGTTCGGCCGCGACCGCCAGCGCGTGCGCCACGCCATCGAGCATATGGACGAAAGCCCGATCGGTGCTGCAGCACTCGCCGGCACCGGCTTTCCGATCGACCGCCACATGACCGCCAAGGCGCTTGGTTTCCGCGAGCCGACCCGCAATTCGATCGACACCGTTTCGGATCGCGATTTCGCGCTGGAATTCCTGTCAATCGCCTCGATCTGCGCCGTGCATCTGTCGCGGCTGGCCGAAGAAATCGTCATCTGGTCGACACCGCAATTCGGCTTCGTGCGCCTGTCGGATGCGTTTTCGACCGGCTCCTCGATCATGCCGCAGAAGAAGAACCCGGACGCTGCCGAACTGGTACGCGCCAAGACCGGCCGCATCAACGGCTCGCTGATCGCGCTTCTGACCGTGATGAAGGGCCTGCCGCTCGCCTATTCCAAGGACATGCAGGAAGACAAGGAACAGGTCTTCGACAGCGCCGAGAGCCTGGAACTGGCAATTGCAGCGATGACCGGCATGGTCCGCGACATGACCATTCGTGCTGACCGGATGAAGGCCGCTGCAGGCTCCGGCTATTCCACCGCTACCGATCTTGCTGACTGGCTGGTGCGCGAAGCGGGGCTTCCCTTCCGCGACGCCCACCACGTCACTGGCCGCGCCGTGGCGCTGGCCGAACAGAAGGCCTGCGAACTGGCTGAACTTTCTCTCGAAGACCTGCAGACGATCCATCCGGATATCACCGACAAGGTGTTCGGCGTGCTGACGGTCGAGGCTTCGGTTGCCAGCCGCACATCATTTGGCGGCACAGCGCCGAGCGAAGTCAGGAAGCAGATTGCCTGGTGGCGGACCCGCAACTGAGAATACGATTCAGGGTGCACAATGCCCCGAAAAGCCGTTATGAGTTTTGGCGAATTTGCGAAGAAGGGCTGATTGCCCGGACCGGGAACCATCGATGCTGTCACGAAACACCACCATTCTGCTTGCAGTCCTTGCCATTGCCGGCCTGACGCTGTCCGGCTGCGGGCGCAAGGGCGACCTCGATCGTCCGGGCTCCTCCGCTCCGATCAACACCAAGGCGGTACCCGGCAGCGTTGAAAAACAGGACGAAGCGCGCGGCAAGCCCTTCTTCCTTGATCCCCTCCTGTAACAGAGCACACTCGTGAACCATTTCGAATATCGTGACGGCATTCTGTTTGCTGAAGACGTCTCCGTCATCGACATCGCCAAGGCGGTGGGAACCCCGTTCTACTGCTATTCTACCGCAACGCTGGAACGGCACTACTCGGTCTTCTCCAAGGCATTTTCCGATATTGACGCCATGGTCTGTTACGCCATGAAGGCCAATTCCAACCAAGCCGTACTGAAGACGCTCGGCCGTCTGGGCGCCGGTGTCGACGTGGTATCCGGCGGCGAACTGCGCCGGGCGCTGGCAGCCGGCATCCCGGCCAGCCGCATCATGTTTTCCGGCGTCGGCAAGACCGCCGCCGAAATGGACCTGGCGCTCGACGCCGGTATCTACTGCTTCAACGTCGAATCCGAGCCGGAGTTGGAAGTGCTCAATGCCCGCGCCGTGCGCGAAGGCAAGAAGGCGCATGTGTCCTTCCGCATCAACCCGGATGTCGACGCCAAGACCCATGCCAAGATTTCGACCGGCAAGAAAGAAAACAAGTTCGGCATCGCCTATGAGCGCGCCCGCGCCGTTTATGCCCATGCCGCGACCCTGCCCGGTATTCAGGTGACCGGCATAGACATGCATATCGGCAGCCAGATCACCGAGCTGCAACCTTTCGCCGACGCTTTCAAACTGTTGCGCGAGCTGGTCGATACCCTGCGCGCCGACGGCCACAACATCGATCACGTCGACGTTGGCGGCGGCCTTGGCGTGCCCTACAAGCTGGACAACAACCCGCCGCCCCTGCCCGACGCCTACGCGACGATCGTCAAGGACCAGCTGCGCGAACTCGGCTGCAAGATCGTCATGGAGCCCGGCCGGCTGATCGTCGGCAATGCCGGCATAATGGTGACGGAAGTCGTCTACGTGAAGGACGGCGGCTCGAAGACCTTCGTCATCGTCGATGGTGCCATGAACGACCTGATCCGCCCGACGCTCTACGACGCCTATCACGAAATCCAGCCGGTGCGGATTTCCGCCGCCAACGCGCCGCGTATCAAGGCCGACATTGTCGGTCCGGTCTGCGAGACCGGCGATTATCTGGCGCTCGACCGGGAAATGGCCATGCCGAAGCCCGGCGACCTGATTTCGATAGGTACCGCCGGCGCCTATGGTGCGGTGCAGGCAGGCACCTATAACAGCCGTTTGCTGGTGCCCGAGGTTCTTGTCAACGGCGATCGCTTCCACGTGATTCGTCCGCGCACGACCTATGAGGACCTGATCGGGCTGGATTCCGTGCCTGACTGGCTCGACTGACGGCCTTTCAGCAGCTCCCGGTCCGGCGTTGTTGATAGCACCGCGGCGGACCACCGAAATCGATCACGATTGCGTTGCCGCCCTCGTCTTCGCCACAAAGAGTGTTATCCTTCGCGGTACGTTTCAAACGTTGAAAGGGAACGGATGACGGAAATCCGGCGGGACAGCTCGACGGCGGCGGCAGGCTTCATGCGAAGCCTTGCGGTCAAGCGGACGCTTGCGCGTATCGTCCTTATCGCCGAACAGATGGCGCCCCGCGCCCTGCCGCTCATTGCCATCGTCTTGCTGTTTCTCTCCGCCGCCTGGTTCGGTTTCTTCCGCACCGCCCCCGGCTGGCTGCATGTCACCGCCCTGATAGCCTTTGCCGCTGCCTTCGTCGCCGTATTGATCCCGCTGCTGCGCATCCGCATTCCCGGCAATACCGAGGCCGACCGGATGCTGGAGGAGCGCAACCACCTGCCGCATCAGGCAATCCGAGTTCAGGACGATCAACCGGCCACCAGCGGCGCCTTCGGCCAGGCGCTCTGGCAGGAGCATCAGACCCGCATGGCGCGGATGATCGGTTCGCTACAAGCTGGACTGCCCAAACCGGACATCGCCCGCACCGACAGCTATGGCCTGCGTGCGGTTCCGGTGCTGCTTGCCTGCGTTGCCTTTGCCTATTCCTACTCAAACCGCGCCGGTCTGATTTCCGATGCCTTCCGCCCGCCGCAGCAGATCGCCGCGATACCCGATGTGCGCATTGATGCCTGGGTGACGCCGCCTGCCTATACTGGCAGGGCGCCGGTTTTTCTGACGGACAGGCAGGGCGCTGAACAGATTGCCGGCAGCGCAGAGCCGCTGCGTATCCCGCAGTT
This sequence comes from Rhizobium sp. Root1334, assembly GCF_001426665.1. Lineage (GTDB taxonomy): Bacteria > Pseudomonadota > Alphaproteobacteria > Rhizobiales > Rhizobiaceae > Pararhizobium. The sequence continues at coordinate 78,909 of NZ_LMEY01000027.1, forward strand.
CAGCGAATTGACCGTGCGCATCACCAGCGGCGGTGAAGGCACGCCCGTCACGTATCTGGAAGACGGCGCGGCCCAACCGCTGGTAATCGCCGCACAGGCGGCCAAACCCGGCAAGGACGGCAAAGTACCTGTGGTAGCTGCTGCTGCCGATCCGGCAAAACCCGGCAGCGACACCCATATGATGAAGATCACCAAGGACGGTTCGCTCTTTGTTGGTGGCGAACAATGGGCCTTCACGGTGATCCCCGACAGCGTTCCGGATATTGCCTTCGACGGCATTCCGCGCACTACGGTCAACGCTGCGCTCGAAATTGGTTTTGCAGCCAAGGACGATTACGGCATCCAGGATGCCTGGGCCGAAATCGTCCCTCTGGACAAGCAGGCTGCCGATGCGCGGCCGCTTTATCCCCTGCCGGAATACCGCCTCGATCTGCCCAAGCGCAACGCCCGCGAGGCCAAGGGGCTGACCAGCCGCAACTTGAGCGAACACCCGCTTTCTGGAAAGCGCGTCCGCGTCACGCTGGTTGCCAAGGATGCCGCCGGACAGGAAGGCCGCAGTGTGCCACAGGACATGATTCTGCCCGCCCGTCCCTTCTTCGAACCTTTGGCCGGAGCGGTCGCCGAAGAGCGGCAGGTGTTTGCGCTCAATGCCAACGATCTGCCACGCGCGATTGAACTTAACGACGCCCTCTCGGTGCGGCCCGACGAAACCATCCCGAACCTGACGCACTTCCTGCTTCTGCAATCGGCCCGAACCCGCATGGCGCTTTCGCGCAATGACGACATGCTGCGCGATGCAGCAGCCTATCTCTGGGATATCGCACTCGGCATCGAAGGTGGCGACATGGCGCTGGCCGACAAGCGGCTGCGCGATGCTCAGCAGAAGCTGTCCGAGGCGCTGGAAAGAGGCGCATCGGACGAAGAAATCACCAAGCTGATGCAGGAACTGCGCGACGCCATGAAGGACTACATGGAGGCGCTGGCCAAGCAGGCGGCAAAGAACCCGCAAGTGGCGGCCAACCCCAACCAGAACAACGTGCTGCGTCAGCAGGATCTGGAAAAGATGATGAACCAGATCGAAAACCTCGCCAAATCCGGCGCCAAGGATCAGGCGCGCCAGATGCTGTCGGAAATGCAGCGCATGATGAACAATCTCCAGGCCGGCCGGCCTCAGCAACAGCAGCAGGGCCAGGAAAACAGCGAGATGCGCAAGCAGATGGACAAGCTCGGCCAGCTGATGCAGGAGCAGCAGCAACTGATGGACGAGACGTTCAAATACGATCAGGCCCTGCGCGACCGCATGCAGCGCGGCGATCCGCTGGAGGGAGAGGACCATGAACTCTTCGACCAGGAGATGCCGCAGGAACCCGGCCAGCAGCAGGATCAAAATGCCCAGCAGCCCGGCCCGCTCGACAATATGACGGCGGAAGAACTGAAGCAGGCGCTAAAAGACATGCAGGCGCAGCAGGACCAGCTGGGCAAGCAGCTTGGTGAATTGCAGAAGGGCCTTGAAGGCATGGGCATCAAGCCCGGCAAGGGTTTTGGCGAGGCTGGCCGCGAAATGAAGGGCGCTTCCGGCGCTCTCGGCAAGGGCCAGGGCGAACAGGCTGTCGGTAGCCAGGGCCGCGCATTGCAGGCGCTGCGTGATGGCGCGCAGGACATGATGCAACAGATGCAAAGCCAGGGCCAAGGCCCCGGGCAAGGCCAGGGCGTGCCGCAATATGGCCAGAACGGCCGTGACCCACTGGGCCGCCGCCAGCAGAACGCTGGGCCGGACTTTGGCGATCAAGTCAAGGTGCCTGATGAAATCGATACGCAGCGCGCCCGCGAAATCCTCGACGAAATCCGCCGCCGCCTTGGCACCAACTCGTCGCCGGAGACGGAGCGGCAATATCTGGAAAGGCTGTTGGATATTCGGTGAAGGCCAGCTCCCAAACGCGCCGCATCAAGATGCGGTGCCGCTCCACAGCCAGAGCGGCGCAAGAACAGGCCTAAAGCACCGACATTTTCGCCGGCTTCTCAGAATGGCTTGCTGATACAGGCGTATTTCCGGTCCAGGCCCAATCTCATATTTCCGCCGGTCACCTGTTTGATTTTACCCGCGCCACACGAGTTATCATCAACCAGAACCTTGATCCCGCTTTGAATTTTCCCGGGACGGGGTTCCGTTTGGTATATTTTCGGGCCTTTGTGGCCGGTTGCCTGCGTACATCCCACCAAGAAAAACGGAAATAGAAAAAGAACCATAGCTTTCTTCATCACGCCCCTCAGCAACGAACCATTAATAAAGCATCTCACTTTAATAATTTTAGGGATAATGAAAACAAGAAAAATTGTGAGACCGGAAAGTCTAAAGCCGACGCCGCTCAAGCCGCCAATGCAACGGCAACGGCCTTGCGAATATCCGGCAGCGAAAACGGCTTGGAGACCACATCGATAACCTTGCCGGTCAGATTGTCGGCCCGCTCGCGCTGTTCGGCATAGCCGGTCATCAACAGGATCTTCAATGCCGGAAAGGCGGCTGATGCCTGGTGGGCAAGCTCGATACCGTCCATCACGGGCATACGGATATCGGAAAGCAGCAGGTCGAATCTATCGCCCTGAAGGCAGGCAAGGCCCTCGGCGCCATCGGCAGCCTCGACGGTCTCATGACCATCCAGCTGCAAGGCGCGGGCAACGAAACGGCGCAGGCCGTCCTCATCTTCGGTAATCAGGATTTTCGCCATCATGGCCTCCGTTTCGGCAACAGCTCTGCCGGGACGTTTGCCATGACGGCATCCGGTCCCTGACCCGCAGCACAGGCTGCGGGTCAACACCACCAGAGTTTTGTTTGTTTTCCGTAAACGCGGATGGCCAGATCAGGGACTGTCCACAGGCGGATGATTATTCGGCATCGCCAGTGACAATGCCGACGAACGGCAGCTCGCGGAAAGCATAGGCCACATCCATACCGTAGCCGACGACAAAATAGTCGGGGCATTCGAAACCGACATAATCGGCTTCGAGATCGGTCTGGCGCTTGACCTTTTTGTCGAGCAGAACGGCGATTGTCACCGATTTTGCGCCGCGCTCCAGCATCAGTTCCTTGGCGAAGCGCAGCGTGCGGCCCGACTCAAGAATGTCATCAATCAGCAGAACATCGCGGCCATGCACGTCGCTGTCGATGTCCTTGATGATCTTGACGCCCTGCGACACCGTGCCTGTGCCATAGCTGGACAGCGTGATGAACTCGACTTCCGGCGCAAGGCCGACGGCGTGCATCGCGCGGATGAGATCGGCGGCGAAGATGAACGAGCCCTTGAGGACGGCGATGACCAGGAGGTCATTGAGCGGTCCCTTGGCAATTTCTTCCGCCATTTCAACGTTTCGCGCCGAAATGACCTCGGCAGTATAAAGCGGATCGATGTTCTTTCCACGAACGACGGGCATGGGAATGGTCTCCAGAAATAAAAATGGAGACTGCGTTTTATGCCTCCGGAACCTAGCCGCTTAGCACAGTCAGGGCGCCGAATCACCCGGTTGGCCGAAGGAAACGGCCACGCCCGGCAGTTTTCCACCTGTGTGTAGGAGACGGGTCGAGAACGGGCGGCTCTCGCCGGGGGCCAGAACAGCCTGGCCTTGCTCAATCCGCGTGGCCGTCCGCCGATGTCCATTGGCAACCACATCGACCAGGAGTGGGGGAACCATCTTCGGTGCATCGGATTGATTTTTGACTGCACCATAGACCGACAGGATCTTCATGCCGTTGGCATCATTGAGCGATGTGGTGACATCACTGATCGACAATGCCTGTACAGGGGCAATATCGGGCTGGTACTGGGGCAGGCTGGCAAACAGCACGAAGACCGGGGCACACAGGCAGGTGACGAGGACGGCAAATGCCTTGGGGGATGCCGTCTGGAGCAGGCGCTCGAAATGGTTCACCACTCGCCCGAACCCAGATGCTACACGATGCGGGTTCTGGTTCGCCGGGACTGCAGTGCGCATCCGATTGTCGTTGAAGACGGGATAGACGTTACGCCGGCCATTTGCCGTCACGGTTTCGAATTCGGCATCGACGATATTGGTGCGATCGGGCATGCCCCTTGCGGGCGTGGCCCGCCCCCGCCGCTCAGGCGGCAGAAAATCCATGCGGGTTGCGGTGCCGTTGGAACGGAAAGCGTTCATCGTCTCTCCTTCGCAGCCACGCTGGCCGCGCCAGAATGCCCGGGGCATCGACAGGCCAGAATCGGGCATTGAAACAAACCTTTCTCAGACGTAAACCTAAATGGTTAATGCTTCGAAAACGGCGCTGCCAGAGTGCGTGTTTTCACGCTAAATTAACTACTGTTTAACCATGTTGGCGCTGTAACAGCGAATATCGCGCCATATGCTGCAACAAGGGCCATCAGCCTGCCGCGAACAGGTGGCATGCTGGATTGAAGAGAAGCTGGACACTGACCCGTTGATTCATTTTGAAAATGTCGGATTGCGCTATGGAATGGGCCCGGAAATTCTCCGCGACCTGACCTTCGACATTCCCAAGAAATCATTCCAGTTCCTGACCGGCCCTTCGGGTGCCGGCAAAACGACGCTGCTGCGGCTGCTGTTTTTATCGCTGCAGCCGACACGCGGCTTGATCCGCATGTTCGACCGCAACATCTCGACCATTCCCCGCGACGAATTGCCAATGCTGCGCCGCCGCGTCGGCATCGTTTTCCAGGATTTCCGCCTGCTCGATCATCTGACGACATACGAGAACGTCGCTCTACCGTTGCGCGTGCGCGGCAAAGACGAATCGTCCTACCGCTCCGACGTTCTCGAACTGCTTGGCTGGGTCGGACTTGGCGAGCGCATCAATGTTTTGCCGCCAGTTCTTTCCGGCGGAGAAAAACAGCGCGCAGCCATTGCCCGCGCGCTGATCGACCGGCCGGAAATTCTGCTTGCCGACGAACCGACCGGCAACGTCGACCCGCCGATGGCGCGCCGCCTGCTCAATCTGTTCCTCGAACTCAATCGGCTCGGTACCGCTGTCGTCATCGCCACCCATGATCTTTCGCTGATGGATCAGGTCGAAGCGCGGCGGATGATTCTTTCCCAAGGGCGGCTCGATATCTATGAGTGAAGCGCCCGCCAGCAATCACGCCGGTCAGACCGCGCCGCAGGAGCGCAAGGCATCGCTGCGTGTGCGTCCAACGGCGCCGATCGTCCCGCCCGCAAACGTCTCCGGCAATGCGCTGGTGCTGGTCATCGCCATCATGGCCTTCCTCGCCTGCCTAACGCTCGGTGCCGTCAGCATGGTGCGCTCGACGGCGCAAAGCTGGGAAAGCCAGATTTCCCGCGAGATCACCATTCAGATCAAGCCGGACGAAAAGCTCGACATGGAAAAGGCGCTGGCCGACGCCCGCGACCTTGCCCTGACCTTCGAGGGCACCACCAACGGCACCATCGTCGACAAGGCAGCGACCGCACGGTTGCTGGAGCCGTGGCTGGGAGCCGGGCTCGATCTTGACGACCTGCCGGTGCCACGCCTCGTGATCATCACCATCGACGAGCAGAACCCGCCGGACTTTGCGGCGATGCGGACGATGCTGACGGAGACCATTCCGCAAGCCTATCTCGACGATCACCGCACCTGGGTCGACCGGCTGGTGGCGATGGCGCATACAACGGCCCTGATCGGTACCGGCATCCTGGTGCTGGTGTTTTCCGCGATGGTGCTGACCGTGATCTTTGCCACGCGCGGGACGCTGTCGGGCAACCGGCACATCGTCGAGGTCTTGCATTTCGTCGGCGCGGAGGCCGGGTTCGTCGCTTCCGAGTTCCAGAAGCACTTCTTGAAGATCAGCCTGAAGGGCGCAGGCGCAGGCGGGCTTCTGGCAGCGGCCTGTTTTGCGATCGCGGGCTTCTGGCAATCGCGCTCGCTGGCCACCCCGCAGAGCGACCAGACGACGGCCATGTTCGGCAGCTTCTCCATCGGCTTTACCGGCTATCTTGGCATTGCCGCCATCATGATTGTCATCGCGCTGCTCACGACGCTCACGGCCCGCTTCACGGTGATGCGGACCATCGACGAGATCGATCTGATCCGGTCGGACCCGGCTCGCATCGACGGCAATCAGACCTGATCGTCATGATTGCTTTGTCCTGCATCCATCCGTTGCCGCAATCTGCTTCTATGGAAGAATCGGAAGCGGTCCTGATTCTAGCGGAGCAGCCGGAACAGCAATGAGCGACAACGGCGAAACACGGCGGAGGGGAGCGCTGGTGCGACGGCATGTAAGCCTTCGCCGCAGGATCGTGCGCGTAACGTTTTATGTGCTGCTGCTGATTGCCGGTCTTGCCGCAGCCAGCTTTCTCTATTTTGCCGATTCGGTCGCCTCGCTGCAACCGCCAGCCAACCCGAAGGCCGATGCGATCGTTGTTCTGACCGGAGGCTTCCAGCGGATCGACCAGGCTGTCGAGCTGCTGCAGACTGGTGCCGGAAAAAGGCTGTTGATCTCGGGCGTCCACCCGTCGACGACAGGCGGCCAGATTCGCCGCAACACCCAGAGTTCGGCAGATCTGTTCAAGTGCTGCGTCGATATCGGCCATGATGCGATCGATACGATCGGCAATGCCAACGAGACGGCGAACTGGATCCGCGACAACGGCTACCGCAGTATTCTGGTCGTCACCAACAACTACCATATGCCGCGCAGCCTGCTGGAACTGCGCCGGGCCAATCCGGGCATCGAATTCATCGCCTATCCCGTCGTCAATTCCGACCTGAAAAGCACCAACTGGCTGGCAAATCCGATGGTGTTGAAGACGATCCTGCTGGAATATCTCAAGCTGACGATCGCGTCGGCGCGCGATGCGCTGGGCGCTCATCCGGCAAGCGGACTGCGCACCGAAACGAAAGACGCCGGTAGCAAGCAATAGACATCCTGCCGGATCTCGCGAACCCAGCTGTTTTCCTTGCCGGAATATTCGTGTAGGCAGCGGGACAACCTTTTTGCTGCGAAAGCCTGCCGATGATCATCCTGCGTTCAGTCCTGTTCAACATCGTGTTCTACATCAACCTGATCCTCCAGATGGTCGTGATGACGCCGTTCTACTTCCTGGCGCCGCGCAAGACCTCATGGTTCGTTCCGAAAAACTGGGCGCGCAGCAATCACTGGCTGTTCAAGGTCATCGTCGGCACGACGTTCGAGATCGAAGGCCTGGAGAACATTCCCAAGGATGGATACATCTTTGCCCCCAAGCACCAGTCGTTCTGGGACGTTTATGCGCTCCTGCCCTGGCTGTCCGATCCCTTCTTCATCTTGAAGCGCGAGCTTGTCTGGATCCCCCTCTTTGGTTGGTACATCCAAAAGCAGCGCATGGTCCCGGTCGATCGCGGCGCACGCGGCAAGGTGATGGCGGCGGTAATGAAACGCGCCCATGACGAGATGGCGACAGGCCGTCAGCTGATCATCTACCCCGAAGGTACCCGCCGTCCGCCCGGCGCTCCACCCGAGTACAAATATGGTATTGCGAGGCTCTACCGCGACCTGAAAATGCCCGTCGTGCCCGTTGTCATGCATCCGGGTCTGTTCTGGCCGCGCCGCAAGTTCCTGCGGTATCCCGGCCATTTCAAGGTGCAGATCCTGCCGCCGATCGAAGCAGGGCTCGATCCGGACGTGTTCCTGAAGAGGCTCGTTGACGTGATGGAAACTGCCAGCGATGCGCTGCTGGTGGAGACGGTGAAGAACAATCCGCACGTCCCGCTGCCGCCGACGGCCGTCCAGCGCCTGAAAGAGCTCAAGGAGTTGGGCGCTCAAGCCTAATGCTTCGTCCTCTCGATGAGAGCAGCCACCTCTTCCAACCAATGATCGCGAATGCCCATTTCCTTCAGGTGGGCAAGCGTGTTGACCAGATAATCCGTATTGGGTCCTGATTTCCCATGGGAAACGGCCACGGTCGCGGCTGCGTCCTCGGCGCTCAGCGCGCCGGCATATTGCGCATGACCGCGGTCGATCGTGTAGGTGAGAGCTGCGACGCGGCGGCCGTCTGCAAGCAAGACCGGCATGGTGCGCTCGAGATAAACATGGGTGACCAGTTCACGCTCGCGCAGGTAGCCGATAACGTCTTCCTTGTCCTTCAAGGCCACCTTGAATGCCATGCCGCGGCAGGAACCGCCATGGTCGAGACCGAGCACGAGACCGGGGCGTTCCGGGGTTCCCCGGTGCACGAAAGAGCGGACACAGAGCGAGCGCCGATAACCGAACGCCCGGGCTGTCATCTTGTCCTCGAAGGCAAAGCCGGGGTTCCACATCAGCGAACCGTAGCCAAACACCCAAAAATCGTCCATATCCACTGCCATTCACATCCATGCCATTCCGGCGCCACAAACCACGGCCAGGAGCGGCGGACAGTCCACTCTGATGTTTTCCTAGCGCATCTGCCCGGCAATCGGAATCGATTTCCTCCACGCTTTTGAAGCACGGCGGCGGTAAACGGCCAGAGCGGCAGACCAGAAATTCTCGTGCCGCAGCGTCGCGGACGAACGACGGAGCAGACCATGACCGCAGCAGATATCGCCGCCCCCTCCGCCGGCAGCCGGAAAATCAGACGGCTGGCGATCGGCGTCGTGCTGTTCCTCATCGTCTATGCCGGCGCGTGGTTTTTCGCGGCCAACCAGATCGAGACGCGGCTGGCCGCCTTTCTGACAGAGAAGAAGGCCAGCGGCTCATCGGCGGAATGCGACGATTTGAGCGTGCGCGGCTTCCCCTTCCGTATCGGCGTGTTCTGCGACAGCGTCCGCCTCGATAACATTTCACGCGGAGCATCGGCCTCCTTCGGCGCGCTGCGCTCGGCGGCACAAGTCTACCGGCCGGGCCATGCCATCATCGAACTCGACGGTCCGGCCGAAATCCGCTTTTCGCCCGGCATGACTGTCTCTGCCGATTGGGAATTGCTCCACGCCAGCGCGAACGCAACGCTATCCGGCCTCGACCGCACATCGCTCACCTATGACAAGCTGGCTGGCACGGCGATGCTACCGTCCTTCGACGACGACGCTGCACCGGGTGACATGCACAAATTCATCTTCAATGCCGGACATGGCGAGGCGCATTTTCGCCAGAACGGCGCTGATCTCGACGCGGCCCTCAGTGTCGATCAATTCGATCTGAAGCTGGACAAGGGATTAAGCCTGCTGCCCCTCCTTAACGCCAGCGTCGACATGACCTTCGCCGATCGCGCCAATCTGATGCAGCGTGGCGGGTGGAAGCCGGATGCCCTGCGCGGCAGCAAGGGCGAGATGCGCAACCTGACGCTCGATCTCGGCAACGGCATGGTGACATCAGCGTCCGGCCCGTTCACCGTCAACGACCAAGGGCTGATCTCGGGCGAATTCAGCGTCACCATGAAGAATATCGAGGGCTGGCGTCAGAACCTCGTCAAGGTCTTCACCGACGAGGATGGCACGGTGATGGTCAACAATATTGCCAACATGCTGACGGCCCTGGCCGACGGCAAGAACGAGGCAACGGTGAAGCTGAATGTCCGCGACGGGATCGCGTTTCTGGCGTTCTTCCCGATTGGGGAACTGCCGCAGCTTTGAGGTTGGCTGGATAAAACCAAAGCAAGCCTCCCAGCGTCACACGCCCCTCATCCGCCCTGTCGGGCACCTTCTCCCCGTAAACGGGGCGAAGGGATATGCGGCTCACTCCGTCGTCCTCTCTCCCTGCTTGCGGGGAGAGGGCTAGAGTGAGGGGCAAAGCGGAATGTTTGCTGCCACCTACTTCTGATCCATCGCATGCCGCCCGAAATCGGCCATATCGGTATCCTGACCGGCCTGGACGATCGAGCGGCGGATGGCGCGGGTGCGGGTGAAAAGGTCGAACAGCTTGTCGCCGTCGCCCCAGCGGATCGCCCGTTGCAGATAGGCCAGATCCTCGGAAAACCGAGCCAGCATTTCCAGGATCGCATCCTTGTTGTGCAGGCAGACGTCGCGCCACATGGTCGGGTCTGACGCCGCAAGACGGGTGAAGTCGCGGAAACCCGAGGCGGAATATTTGATCACTTCCGATTCGGTCACCGCTTCCAGATCATCGGCCGTGCCGACGATGTTGTAGGCGATGATATGCGGCAGGTGCGAGACGATCGCCAGAACCTTGTCGTGGTGCTCCGGATCCATGTCATCGACCATGGAACCCAGCGTTTCCCAGAAGCCTCGCAGCTTCGCTTTGGCCGTTTCGTCCGTATCGGGCAGCGGTGTCAGGATGCACCAGCGGCCCTTGAACAGGCCGATAAAGCCCGCATCCGGACCGGAATATTCGGTGCCGGCAATCGGATGGCCCGGGATGAAATGGACACCTTCCGGCATATGCGGCGCCATCTGGGCGATGACAGAGCCTTTGGTCGAGCCGACATCGGTGACGATCGCACCGGGCTTCAGATGCGGAGCGATTTCGGCGGCAACCGCGCCGGAGGCACCGACGGGCACGGAGACGATGACCAGATCGGCATTCTTGACCGCATCGGCAGCCGACGTCGTGTAGCGGTCGCCGAGGTTCAGCGCCTCTGCCCGCTTCAACGTCGCGTCGCTGCGCGTCGAGACGGTGACGGAACCTGCAAGGCCCTTGTCCTTGATTTCGCGAGCGATCGACGAGCCGATCAGGCCGATGCCGATCAGCGCGATGGTTTCAAACTGCTTTGCCATCACGCCCGGCCCATGAACTCGGTGAGCGCGGCAATCACGCCTTCATTGGCTTCCGCCGAGCCGATGGTCATGCGCAGCGCATTGGGAAGGCCATAGCCCCGCACCGCCCGAAGGATGAAACCGCGGCTGGTCAGGAACTCGTCGGCTTCCGGCGCGCGCTTGCCGTCGGTATCCGGGAAATGGATCAGCACGAAGTTGGTGACCGACGGCGTGACGCGCAGACCGAGCGAAGAGAAGGCATCGGTCAGCTTGCCGAGCCAAAGCGAATTGTGCTCGACGGCTGTGGCCGCAAAGGCCTGATCGCGGATCGCGGCGGCACCGGCAGCGATGGCAGGTGCGTTCATGTTGAACGGGCCGCGCACACGGTTCAGCGCGTCAATAATGGCAAGCGGCGCATACATCCAGCCGATTCTGAGCGCTGCAAGCCCGTGGATCTTCGAAAACGTGCGGGTCATCACCACGTTCTGGTTGGACGACACCAGTTCAAGGCCCGCTTCATAATCGTTGCGGCGGACATATTCCGCATAGGCGGCATCGAGAACCAGAATGACATTCTTCGGCAGACCGGCCTGCAGGCGGCGGACTTCATCGACAGGCACATAGGTGCCGGTCGGATTGCCCGGGTTGGCGAGGAAGACCATTTTCGTCTTCGGCGTTACCGCAGCAAGGATCGCATCGACGGTGACCTGGCAATCGTTTTCCGCAACGGTGACCGGCGTCGCACCGGCGCCCATGATCTGGATCTTGTAGACCAGAAAACCATGCTCGGTGATGATGGCTTCGTCGCCGGGGGCGAGATAGACGTGGCAGAGCAGGCCGAGCAGCTCGTCGGAGCCGTTGCCGCACATCAAGTTGGCCGTGTTCAGGCCATAGACGGAGGCGATGGCTTCACGCAGTTCAATCGCCTGGCCATCGGGATAGATTTCAAGCTTGGCGGCAGCCTTCTGGAAGGCCTCGATCGCTTTCGGGCTCGCTCCCAACGGCGTCTCGTTCGAGGAAAGCTTATAAACCTTGGCCACACCCGGCGCATGCTCCTTGCCCGGCACGTAAGCGGCAATATCGAGGATACCGGGGCGTGGGGTTGGGCTCGTAAGGTCTGTGCTCATGGGATCAGCTTTCGGCGACAGGGAAAATGACGCTCTGGCAATACCGGTGCAGCGGGTTTTTGTCGAGTGTGGCGCGACGTCACAAATCGATTCGATGCGCTGGCCGCAATGGCTTTTCCCGCGTCGTCGGCACGCCTTGTGGAGCGAGCACCGGCACGAAGACGCGGCGCGAGGCGCGGGCGGCGACAGGCAGGCCCTGATAGAGCCGCTTCTGCGCCTCGACGATGATGACGCCTGAGAATACCGGCCAGAGCGAGCGGCCGATGCGCTCGAAGGCCTGGCGCATTTTCAGGATCAGTTTCAGCTTCGAGGGCGGAAAGAACAGGGCATCGGCGGAGGCGCCCGGAGTGAAATTGGTTTCGCGCAACAGCGACGTCAACTGCCCGCGTGAATAGGGACGGCCGGAACCGAAGGGCGTGTGCTCCATCCGCGCCCAGACGCCGCGGCGATTGGGGACCACGATCACCAGACGGCCACCCGGCGCCAGAACACGCCAGAGTTCCTTCATCGTCTCACGCGGGTTTTCAGCGAATTCGAGGGAATGGACCATCAACACCCGGTCGATCGACGAATCGGGCAGCGGCAATTCCTCGTCGAAGATCAGCGCTGTCGAGGATAGTTCGGCAACCGGCCAGTTCACCGCCCCCTGCCCCGCCGGCATGAAGGCAAACGTGCGCTCGGTATCGGCGCGAAAGCGATCGAGATAGGGGACCGCATAACCAAGCCCGACCAGCCGCTCTTCGGGCAGCTTGGCCCAGACAGACGACAGCGCCATGCTGATCGATTGCTCGGCAAAGCGGCCGAGGCGGGAATGATAGAACTGGCGAAGGTCGACGATATCTGCGTGCATGCCCTCATGTTAGACTGGAACGGGTGGACTTCAAGGCGGCGCTCACTACATTCGCCACAACGACGTGTCCTCTTCAGGAATTCCATCATGGCCAAGCTCGATATCGAACTCTTCCCGTGCCGCACCGATAATTTCGGCGTGCTGATCCACGATCCGGCAAGCGGCGCCACCGCCTCGATCGACGCACCGGAGGAAGCAGCCATTCTGGCGGCGTTGAAGCGCCGGGGCTGGACACTGACCCATATCCTGACGACCCACCATCATCCGGACCATGTGGACGCCAATCTGGCGCTGAAAACACGCTACGATGTGACGATCATCGGCCCCGAAAACGAAGCATCGAAAATTCCAGGCATCGACAAGACGATCGGCGATGGCGGTGATTTCGAATTCGCAGGACACCCGGTGCATGTCTTCGAAACGCCTGGGCATACGGCCGGGCATATCTGCTTCTACCTCCCCAACGACAAGCTGCTGTTTTCCGCCGACACGCTGTTTGCGCTCGGCTGCGGCCGCCTGTTTGAAGGTACGCCGGCGCAGATGTGGACCTCACTGCAGAAACTGATGGCACTCCCTGATGATACCATCGTCTATTTCGGTCACGAATATACGCTGTCCAATGCGCGCTTCGCAGTGACTGTGGATCCGGAGAACGCGGCGCTGAAGGCCCGTGCTGCCGAAATCGACGCCCTGCGCGCCAAGGGCGTTTTCACCGCGCCGACAACGCTTGGTCTCGAAAAGGCTACCAACCCCTTCCTGCGGCCGCATGATGCCGCCATAAGGGCACATCTTCAGATGGACAACGCATCGGACGCCGAGGTCTTTGCCGAAATCCGCAAGCGTAAGGACAATTTCTGATGGACGTTCAACTGCCGCTGTCGGCGCAAGCCATCATTGAAACACTGAAAATGGAGCGCCATCCGGAAGGCGGCTGGTATATCCAGACCTTCAAGGACACAGCGGGCGGTCCACGCGGCCACTCGACCGCTATCTATTATCTTTTGGAGCGCGGCGAGCGTTCTCACTGGCACCGCGTGCGCGATGCGGTCGAGATCTGGCATTTCTATGCCGGGGCGCCGCTGGCACTGAGCATCGCCGAAGACGGCAAACCGGGCACCACCGTCACGGTCGGCTCGAACATCCTGACCGGCGAGAGGCCGCAGGCAATCGTCCCCGCCAACTGGTGGCAATCGGCAACGTCGCTCGGGGCATGGACGCTGGTCGGCTGCACGGTTGCGCCGGGCTTCGATTTTTCAGCGTTTGAAATGGCTCCGCCCGACTGGCAGCCGCCGGCAGCCTGAACCTATTCAGCGGGCTGTGCGGCTCTGGAGCGGCCACGGAAAATAACGTCCTTGGCCGCCAGAACCGCGCCGCCGGTCACGAACAGGCAGGCGAGCGCAATCCGCCAGGACGGCTCGGCGAAACCGAATGCGATCAGGATCAGCGTCGAGAGAACCGGCGCCGCATAGCTGGCGACGCCGAGGATCTGGATATTGCCGTTCTTGACGCCGTAATCCCAGGCGTAGAAGGCAGCGCCGACCGGCAACAGGCCGAGACCCGCCACCGCGATCCACTGTGTTGCTGTTTCAGGCCAGACCGTCGTTTCGAGGCCAAGGTGGCAGAGGAAGGACAGGGCCGCCGTTGCCAGGCAGAAGCCGGTGACGACATCCGTCGAGACGGCTTCGAATCGCCGCGTCAGCAGCGAATAGCCGGACCAGGTGAAGGCACAGGCCAGAGCCGCACCATAGCCCATGACATAGGCGTCATCGAACTGAACGCCATTGCGCGCCACGATCAGGATCGTGCCGGCAAGTCCGCAGATGGCCCCGGCGACATGATACCAGCGTAGCCGCTCACCCGGCAGAAGCGCGGAACCGACAACGATCAGGAGCGGCCAGAGATAGGCAATCAGTCCGGCCTCGACCGCAGGCGCATTGCGAAGAGCGGTGAAATAGAGAAAGTGGTAACCGAACAGCCCGGCAATCCCGACGATCCAGACCTTTGCGGGCTGCTTCAGCAGCGCCAGCCGCTCAGGCTTCAGCGCCAGGACAACGAGGCCGGGAATGCTGCCGATGGAAAAGCAGATGGCAGACAGCTGGAAGGGCGGCATGGTGCCGGAGGCTGCCGTGAACAGCGCCAGCAGCGACCACATCAGGATCGCCGAAAAGCCGATCAGCGTTGCCTTGACTTTCATGCACATGCCCCCCGGCCCGAATGGAAATATCAGCTTCCGAACCGCGTCGCCCAGATGGTGACAGGGCCATAGCTGGTCGGGATGCGGACGTAGACCGGAGCATATACGTTCACAGTGTCAGCCTTGGCAAACCAGATTTCCATGGTTTCCAGCTTGCGCAGGTAATCGACGTCGTCGCGCCCTTTGCGATAACCGGATTTCGGCACGAACTTGATGCCGCAGACGATGACGTCTCCCTGAAAACCTTCCGTCTTGAAGGGCCGGGTCCCCTTCGGCGACAGCTTCAGGTCCATGCGCGATTCGCCGTCGAAGATCGGTACGCTTTTCGGGCAGACCCGCGTATCGGCCGGAAAGATCAGGCCCGAGAGAGGATCTACAACATTGCGCATATCCGCCTTGGTGACCGGCACCCAGTTCTTCGGAATCTTGCGCGGCGGCTTCATCGAGGCGGACACGACATCGCCGTCGCGGAACTGCACGTCGATCGCACGGCCCTTCTTGCCGCTCTGATACTTGACCCGATATTCCGAGGCGCTCAACTGGTCACGCCCGACGACGCCGGAGACCGAGGTCTCCCCTGAGGTCTTCGCGAAAATATCGGCAAGACCAGCGGAGTTCATCGTCCCGGAAATGGTGTAGCGCTTGTCATTCAATTCTGTGTGGAACGAGGCCTTTGCAATTGGCAGGCCGGCAAGCGAGATGCTGTAGTCCGTCGTGTGCGTCACATCGACGGCATAGGCCGTGCCTGTGGAAAACGTTGCCGTGGCCAATGCCAGAAGCGCCGAAAAACCGTTGCGCCAGTTCATTCCAGTTGCCCTTCCATTTTCGCTGACGCGACACGTCCGTTCACTTAATCTTAGGCGATAGGGCGGGTTTGCGGCATTTCTGCGCCGGAAAACCCGCTTTTGCCACAAGGCTTAACCCATGGAGCAATAAAGTGGAATTGGTCGCAGTAAAGATGTATAGGCACGGAAAGAATCTGAACCGAACGGTATCTCCGGCTTGATGGACCCCGCGTTTCTCAAGAGTTTTTCCCGGAAAACGAAGGTTTGGCTTGACGCCGCGGCTCTCGCTGACTATAGAACCGCAACTTTCCAATCATGGCCAACGGAATGCGGCCTGGGCTTACGGCCCGCCAACGCATGGACCGAAGGCGAAAAGAAAAATAGGTGCATCATGTCCCGTAGTTGCGAATTGACCGGCAAGGGCGTCCAGTCGGGCAACAATGTGAGCCACGCAAACAACAAGACCAAGCGCAAGTTCCTGCCGAACCTGTGCCAGGTTACGTTGATTTCCGACGTGCTCGGCCAGCGTTACCGTCTGCGCGTTTCGGCCGCAGCCCTGCGTTCGGTTGAACACCGCGGTGGTCTCGACGCATTCCTGATCAAGGCTGACGAAGTAGAGCTGTCGATGCGCGCTCGCCTGCTGCGCCGCCAGATCGTCAAGAAGACGGCTGAAGCTGTCGCCGCTTAATCGGCACTCTTGGCTTTACAGATTAAAAGGCTTGCCAGGGAAACCGGCGAGCCTTTTTCTCGTGCAAGATTGACGCTAAACCGTTCGCGGTCTACCGGGTGCAAACCACGGCAAACTGCGGGCTTAGATGACTCCAACTGGTGGCATACCCCAGGATAAAAAAATGCTGACAAACCGCACGTTCCTAACTTATGTCGCGCTGATGACCCTCGTGGTCGTGGCCTCCAATTTCCTGGTCCAGTACCCCCTGCCCGGCTCGATTGCCGGCATGCAGCTGGGTGATCTCCTGACCTTCGGCGCCTTCAGCTATCCGATCGCCTTTCTCGTCACCGATCTCACCAACCGCCAGTTCGGCCCCCGCACCGCCCGCAAGGTCGTTGTCGCCGGTTTCGCGGTGGCGGTCCTGCTATCCGTGCTGGTGGCCAGCCCCCGCATCGCGATCGCGTCCGGCTCCGCCTTCCTGCTCGGCCAGCTTCTGGATATCTCGGTGTTCAACAAGCTGCGGGCACAGAGCTGGTGGCGCGCGCCGCTGGTCGGCTCGCTGTTCGGCTCCTTCCTCGACACGGCGATCTTCTTCTCGTTCGCTTTTGCCGCGTTTTTCGTCTTCTTCGGCCCGAACGAGCCTTTCGCGCTCGAAAGCGCGCCGATCCTCGGCATAATGACCGCAGAGGCGCCGCGCTGGATCTCCTGGGCGCTCGGCGACCTCAGCGTCAAGATCATCGTCGGCCTGGTGATGCTGCTGCCCTATGGCGCGTTGATGAACGTGATCAAGCCGATGCCGGGGGTGAAGGCAAACGCCTGACTCAGAAAACCGGATGACAGAATCGAACCCGCATCACCCCGTGGTGCGGGTTTTTTCTTATGCCGGATTCTGTTCCAGCAACCGGAACTCCAGCATCAGGTTGCGCTCGAGAATGGAGTGATTGTCGTCGGAAACGATGATGAGGCGAATATCGCCGCCAGGTTCGACGATAACGTCCAGGCCTTCCATATTGTCGATCTGGTAGCCCATATCGGCGTTGAGCAGGACCTCTCCATCGACCACGGCACCGGGCTTGATATCGTCAGCCTTGATGCGGCGGATCTGCATGCCGATACCTTCGGCGAAGCTGAAGCGGCGCTCCAGAATCAAAAAATCGCCATTGGGCAGGAACGCGCCGTCAGTCACCGCGAACGGGCCTTTGCGAACAACACCGAAAATACCCTTGCGGGGACCATCGAGGACGGCGGCCAGGAGATGCCCATTGCTGTCAAAGCTCAGCTCGGAAACCACAGTGACGCCGCCCGCAAGCGGGCTGTCCTTCGGTGAAACCGCGATGGTTTCAAGACCGCGATTGCCCCGCAGCGCGGTGGTCGGGATAAGAAGCGGCAAGCTCGCCAGCGGCCCTGATTGGGCAAAGCCGGGATCTGGATAGACATCGACGCGGTGGAGCCCCTCATAGCTTGCAAGGACCATACCATCGCGCAACGCCACGCCTTCACAGTCCATGCGCTCCTTGACCTGTTCAGACCGCCCGTTGGCATCGATCATCGAAGTGACCGTCAGATCGCTCGTGCCTGCCAGCCGGCCTTGCTGGTCACGCTCGATTGCACCTTCGACCCAATGCCCCGTGTCCATAATCGCAAGAAAGGATTTCCGGTCCGGGCGAAAGCGGATCGATGAGATCGCGCCAAGCAGCGCGTTCGACGACGACATCTCGATACCGCCGATAAATTCCAGCTTGCCGAACAGCTTCTGGTCTGAACCGATCTTGAAGTTTTCAATCTGCCGGCTCTTTACCGGAACGATTTCCGAGGGCGCCAACGGTGCCGCAACCGATGGCATGACGGCCAGAAGCAGGGAAAAGGCGGCTGCCTGAATCAGTGTCGCTTTCAAAAGACGTCCTTCCGGCAGGCCGGCATGGAGCGCAAAGCAGCTCCGGAAAAATCAAAGAATATGCAAAGCAAGACCGGGGCGCCACGCGACGCACCGGTCAGACAATATTATCAGCTCGCACGCCGCCGCGCAGGCGCGGCCCGGCGGCGGGAACTCTCGTCGTCGAACAGCGAAGCAAGCTGCTCGGTCATCGCGCCGGCGAGCTCGTCGGCATCGACGATGGTCACGGCCTTGCGGTAGTAGCGCGTCACATCATGACCGATCCCGATCGCCAGCAACTCGACCGGTGAGCGCGTCTCGATCTGCTCGATGACGGCACGCAGGTGCCGCTCGAGATAGTTGCCCGGATTGACCGACAGGGTGGAATCATCGACCGGCGCACCATCCGATATCATCATCAGGATGCGGCGCTGCTCAGAGCGGCCGAGCAACCGGTTGTGTGCCCAGATCAGCGCCTCGCCGTCGATGTTTTCCTTCAGCAGGCCTTCACGCATCATCAGGCCGAGATTGCGGCGCGCGCGGCGCCACGGGGCATCTGCGGACTTGTAGATGATGTGGCGCAGATCGTTGAGGCGGCCCGGTGTCTGCGGCTTGCCGCTGGCCAGCCATTTTTCACGCGATTGCCCGCCCTTCCAGGCCTTGGTGGTGAAGCCGAGGATCTCGACCTTGACGCCGCAACGTTCCAATGTACGGGCCAGAATGTCGGCACAGGTGGCGGCAACCGTGATCGGCCGGCCGCGCATCGAGCCGGAATTGTCGATCAGCAGCGTCACGACCGTATCGCGGAAATTGGTATCCTTTTCCCGCTTGAACGACAGCGGCTGCATCGGGTCGATGATCATGCGCGTCAACCGCGCTGAATCGAGATAACCCTCTTCCAGATCGAATTCCCACGAGCGGTTCTGCTGCGCCATCAGGCGGCGTTGCAACCGGTTGGCAAGACGGCCAACGGCACCCTGCAAATGTGCCAGCTGCTTGTCGAGGAACGCCCGTAGACGGTCGAGCTCGGCCTCGTCGCAAAGCTCCTCGGCCGTGGTGGTTTCGTCGAATTCCTCGGTGAAGACGCCGTAATCGACTTTCTCGTTGAAATCGTCGAAAGGATGGTTCGGCCGCTTGACCTCGCCAGGCGTTTCGCTGTCGTCCTCGCCGTCATCCGACATCTCCTCTTCGGAGATTTCGGCGCCGTCCATTTCGCCTTCGTCCATCTGCTCGTCGGCAGATTCGTTCTCGTCGGCGGGCGCTGCGTCGGAACCGGCATCCTCGTCGGAGCTGTTTTCATCCTGATTCTGGCTGCGCGGCTGATCTTCGTCGGTCTGGGTTTCCTGGTCGTCCGGCTCGACATCCTCGTCGCCGTATTTCTCGGCCATCTCCATCGATGTCAGCATGTTACGCACGACACGGGCGAAAGCCTGCTGGTCGTTGACCGCAGCAGACAGTTCCTTCATGTCGCCGGCAGCTTTTTCCTCGATGAAATCGCGCCAGAGATCGAGCACCTTGCCGGCCGACGCAGGCGGCTTCTGGCCGGTCAGTTTTTCACGCACGATCAGCGCAACGGCTTCTTCCAGCGGCGCATCCGCCTGCCGGTCGATATTGCCGAAATTGGCGCGGGCGTATTTTTCATCCAGCATCGAGGTGAGGTTGCTGGCAACGCCGGTCATGCGCAACGAACCGATCGCCTCGACGCGCGCCTGTTCGACGGCATCGAAGACGCCGCGCGCATCAGCCCCCTGCGGGGCCATGGTCGCGTGGATGCGGGCATCGTGGCAGGCCTTGCGAAGAGCCATCGAATCGCCAAGCCCGCGGGTGACGGCGAGTTCCTGGCGTGTCGGCCGCTTGGAAATTTCGGGCAGCCGCATGCGCTCGCCGGAAAGGCCCGGGCGCTCGTTGGCAAACACGACCTCGATTTCCGAATCCCCGGCAATCGAGCGGATGCAACCGGTCAGTGCGCGGCGGAATGGCTCCACATCCACGACACCGGCCGGCCTTGCTTTCGAATTATCGCCCCGGCCTGCCATGGATCAGGCCGTGGCTTCGAGCACGATATTGGCAGCACTTTCCTTCAGCTCTACACCGAAGGCGCGCTGATAGTGTTCCGCCACCAGCGCACGCTCAAGCTCGTCGCACTTGTTGAGGAAGGTAACGCGGAAGGCAAAAGCGATATCGCCGAAGATATGTGCGTTTTCAGCCCAGGTGATGACGGTACGCGGGCTCATGACGGTCGACAGGTCGCCGTTGATGAAGGCCGCGCGGGTGAGATCAGCAACGCGAACCATCTTCGAGACGGTTTCGCGGCCGCGCTCCTTGGTGAAGCCCTTGACCTTGGCGGCGACGATATCGACTTCGTTGTCATGCGGCAGGTAGTTCAGCGTGGTGACGATCGACCAGCGGTCCATCTGCGCCTGGTTGATCTGCTGCGTGCCGTGATAGAGGCCGGTCGTATCGCCAAGGCCGACGGTGTTGGCCGTTGCGAACAGGCGGAAAGCCGGGTGGGGGCGGATGACGCGGCTCTGGTCGAGCAGCGTCAGGCGGCCGGATGATTCCAGCACGCGCTGGATGACGAACATCACGTCCGGGCGGCCGGCGTCGTATTCGTCGAAAACGAGCGCCACATTATGCTGGTAGGCCCAGGGCAGGATGCCGTCCTTGAATTCGGTCACCTGCATGCCGTCCTTGACGACGATGGCATCCTTGCCGACGAGATCGATACGGCTGACGTGGCTGTCGAGGTTGACGCGTACGCAGGGCCAGTTGAGTCGGGCCGCGACCTGTTCGATATGGGTCGACTTGCCGGTGCCGTGATAGCCGGAAACCATGACGCGGCGATTGTGCGCAAAGCCGGCGAGAATGGCGAGCGTCGTCTCGCGGTCGAAGAGATAGTCGGGATCGAGATCAGGCACATAGGCATCGGCCTTCGAATAGGCCGGCACGCGCAGATCGGTATCGATACGGAAGACGTCACGGACGGAAACTGTCGTATCGGGGAGGTTGGAAATGTCGAGGTCTACCTTGCTCATCATGTCTCCAGCACGGTAAAGCCCCTTGACTCGATTAGCGGGGGCGTTCCCGTCTATGCCTTTATAAATGTGTGACCGTAATAAGACGGGTTCCTAGCAGAAGCCAGCCTGTTTTAACAATTGATATGCTTGGATCACGGCGCGAAAACGCTCTTCCGATCCCCTGTCTCCGCCATTTGCATCGGGGTGATGCTTTTTTACCAGCTCTTTGTAAGCCGATTTCACATCTGCCGCAGTCGCATTGGCATGCAGACCGAGCGTTTCGAAGGCCTTGGCCTCCAGCGTTTTCAGTTTGCGCAGCCGCGGCTCCTGCCGGTTGGCGCGGGCGCGTGCCTGATCGACGAAGCCGAAGGGATCGCGCATGCGGGCCTGCGCACCGGCGGAACCGGAGCGCTGATGCGATTGTTGCGGCGCATTCTTGGCATTCTTGTTGACGCCGACAGTCCAGGTCGGCCGGTGGCCGGTGATGGCTTCCTTCTGATAGCGGGCAATCTCGTTATCAGACAGGCCGGAAAAGTAGTTGTAGCCCTTGTTGTATTCCTTGACGTGCTCGAAGCAGAACATGAAAAACTCGTTTTCCGCGTGGCGGCCCACGGGTGCACGATGAACAGCATTCTCCTCGCACCCGTCCCATTGGCATTTGGGTGCCATCGGCTCGGGTTTCTGGGTCACCCTGCGGCGCGTCCGTATCCCGTCGAAGTATTTTGAATCGAGTTTCATGGCGCTAATTATGGGGCGTGGCGGACGCCACAACAAGAATTGACAAATCGGAATGTTGCAGGCTTTGTGAACCCATTTTGCACCGCGCAAAAAGCAATCCCGCACAGGTTGCCCGATCGAGATCGGAACCTACGGAAAAGCCAGAGAAACGGGGCTAAAACATGTCACTTCAAAGCCGCATCGAAACCAAGCTCACCGCGGCCTTTTCTCCCGAACGATTGATTGTTGTCAACGAAAGCCACCTGCATGCCGGCCACCATCCCGATATCGACGGCACCGGCGAAACCCATATGCGGGTGCGAATTGTTTCCAGCGCTTTCATCGGCATGAGCCGCGTCGCTCGCCATCGAGCCATCAATGATGTCCTGAAGGCCGAAATCGACGCGGGATTGCATGCGCTCGCCCTTGAACCGGCTGTTCCCGGGGAAACAACCCGCTGGTAAGGATAGCGATAGCGTTTAGTGAAGCAACGAACCGGGATCGAAGGGTCTAATTCGTGCTGAATTGACGAAATTGTGGCCAACATCTACAATTGCAGATGGGACGACAGAATAGTCGGATCGTACGATCCGTTCCTTTATTACGACATACAGAAAATTTTCATCACAGGCGGAGCCGGTTCAAGGTTGTCCGGTGAGCCCTCTATTTTTGAGGTCAAGACGATGCTCAGGAGGTTTGGGCTTGTCGCGGCGTTCGTCGCCGCGTTTCTATCATTCAGCGAGGTATCGGCAGCAACGCCGTCCGGTAAAAAAGTAGCCCTCGTCATGGGCAACAGCGCCTACAAGCACGCAGTCGAGTTACCAAATCCGAAAAACGACGCCAAACTGATGGCGGAAACGTTCCGCACGGCAGGCTTCACCGTCATCGAAGGCGAAGATCTCGACAAGACGGCGATGAGCGCATTGGTCGATCAGTTCACCGAGATCGCCTATGACGCCGACATTGCCGTTGTCTACTATGCCGGCCACGGCCTGCAGGTCGATGGACGCAATTATCTCGTGCCGGTCGACGCACAGCTGGAAAAGGCAGCTCAGTTGCAAACGCGCACCGTCCCTGCCGAAAAGTTCCTGGCCGCCCTGCCGCCGGACCCGGCCGTCAGCATCATCATCCTCGATGCCTGCCGCGACAATCCGCTAGCGCGTTCCTTGGCAAAGGTGATGCCAGCCAGCCGCTCCGCCTCGATGGGCGTGGGGCTGGCGCCGGTACAGGCCAACAATCAGGCAGCCGGCGCGGGCGGCCTGCTCATCGCCTATGCAACCGATCCCGGCGCCGTTGCGTATGACGGCAAGGGCATCAACAGCCCCTATACCACTGCCCTTGCGCGGCATCTGACGACGCCGGGCCTTGAAATCCAGAGTGCACTGACGCGGGTTCGCGCCGATGTTTCGGAAGCGACCGGCGGCGCGCAGCATCCCTGGCACAACGCCTCGCTGTCCCGCGAAGTCTTTATCGGCGGCGATCCGGCAGCGCAGGCCGCTGTTACCATCCCCTCCGAAGCAAAGCCTTCCGGTGAAACGGCTTCCGCCGGCGCCAACGACGTCAATTGGACCGTCGAGCAGAAATTGTGGGAAGAAGCTTCCAAGCGCAACACCGTCGCCCATTACGAGCTTTACCTGCAGCAATATCCGAGCGGCAATTTCGCCACCCTTGCCAAGCTCAATCTCGACCAATTGAAAGCAACGGCGACCACGCAAATTGCTTCCATTGCCCCTGCCGGCGAGGCAGCAGCCTCGGCTTCGCAGGTCCGTACCGCGGTTGCCATGCCTGATGATGTCAAGCTGAGCATCGGAACGCCGGAAACGGAAACCACGCTCAACCTCGACAAGGAAGGCCGGATCGATCTGCAACTGCGGCTCGGCGCACTCGGTCATGTCACCGGTGGTGCGGATGGTGCGCTCGGCGCCCGCTCTCGCGCAGCGATCGGGGCATGGCAACAGCAGAACGGCATGGTTGAGACAACCTACCTGACGCAGCAGCAACACATGTTCCTGGTCGTGCAGACCGATCCGATGATGCCGCAGATCCGCGCGCAGTACGAAGCGCAGAAAGCTGCCATCGCGGTTCGCAAGGCACAGAACCCGGTTCGCCAGAAAGTGGCTGGGCAGCGCGTCAAGCGGCAGCACGATGGCGCAACCCTGGAAGGTCCTGTCGAACGACAGGGAAATAGCAGCATGGATCCGGCAGGCGCGGCCTTTGCCGGTGGCCTGCTCGGCGGCGCCCTTGGCGGTATCATCGGCAGCCGCTAGGCTTAACGCAGCCTGCCAATCATTCGATGCCTTCGCTCTTCACCGCGAGCGAGGGCATTGTTACATCATCGGCCGGCCGGATCCGCAGCCGCGTGATCCGGTTTTTCACCCGCTTCATCACGGTGAAGCGCTTGCCGTAAAACGTGAACGCCTGCCGTTCTTCGGGAATCGTTTTGGATTCGTGGATCACAAGACCAGCCACCGTGGTTGCCTCCTCGTCCGGAAGGTTCCAGTCGAGTGCGCGGTTAAGGTCGCGGATCGGCACGCTGCCATCAACAACGACCGAACCGTCCGCCTCCTGCCGCACGCCCTGGATTTCGATATCATGCTCGTCGGAGATATCACCGACGATTTCTTCCAGAATATCCTCCAGCGTCACCAGACCCTGCACCTCGCCATATTCATCGACGACGATGGCGAAATGCACCTTGCGGCGCAGGAAGGCATTGAGCTGCTCTTTCAAATTGGTGGTTTCGGGCACGAACCACGGCTTTTGCGCAATCCGGACAATATCGAGATTTTCCGGCTCGACATCCGGTTCAGCCAGGGCCCGCAACAGATCCTTGGCATGCACGACACCAATGATGTTGTCGGTCGATCCGCGCCAGACCGGCATACGGGTGTAGGGGCTTTCCAGCACCGCGCGAACCGCCACTTCCGGCGCATCGTCGGCATTGATGCCGCGCATCGACGTGCGGTGGATCATGATGTCGGAGATTTCGAGTTCGCCGAGATCAAGAACGCCACCAAGCCGGTCGCGGTCAGCCTTGATGACGGACCCTTCGCGATGCAGGAAATCGACAGCCCCGCGCAACTCTTCATGCGCCGTCAGCATCGGCATTTCCGAAGACAGGTTGATGCCGAACAGGCCGAGAATGCGCCGGACGATCCAGTTCACCAGGCTGGAGACCGGACCGACAATGCGAACGACGATATCGACCGCCCGGGCAACGACAAGCGCAAACCGGTCCGGCGATGCGATCGCCCAGCTCTTCGGCAACACTTCGGCGAAGATGACCAGAATGACCGTCATCGCCAGCGTCGCATAGGCAACGCCGGACGCTCCGAAGAAATGCAGGAACAGACTGGTTGCGATCGACGACGACAGGATATTGGCCAGGTTATTGCCGATCAGCAGCACACCGATCAGCCTGTCGCGGCGCTCGATCAGGCGGTTGACCAGTCCAGCGCGCTCATCACCATTGTTCTCCAGCGTGTGCATGCGTGACCGGGACGCAGCCGTGAGCGCGGTCTCCGAGCCCGAAAAGAACGCCGATAGCAGGATCATCGCGACAATGATCAGGATGCCCGGACCGTAGTCAGCCAGAAACAGTGTGAATGTCTCGTTGCTCATCCCGGATGCTTTTCCTTCAGAAAGGCGCTGACTTCCGATCCCGGAACGTCATCGGCGACAAACGACTGGCCGATGCCGCGCGTCAGGATGAAGGTAAGCTTGCCACCGCTGACCTTCTTATCCTGGGCAATCGCATCCATCAGTTTGTCCACAGGCGGCAGGGTGCCAGGGATTTCATCCATGCGCGTCGGCAAGCCGACCGTCTTCAGGTGCGCTTCCACACGTTTGGCGTCGTCCGGGCTTGCCAGATTCATGCGCGCCGAGAACTGATACGCCAGCACCATGCCGATCGCCACGCCCTCGCCGTGCACCAAGCGCGTACCATCATACAGTGTCGCTGCCTCCAGCGCATGCCCGAATGTGTGCCCGAGATTGAGCAGCGCACGGCGGCCATTCTCGCGCTCGTCGGCCGCAACCACATCGGCTTTCGCCTGACAACTGATGGCGATCGCCTCGATACGGGCGTCGCCACCGGCAAACACGGCCTGCCAGTTGTTTTCCAGCCAGATAAAAAAGTCCGGCTTGTCGATCAGCCCGTATTTGGCGACCTCGGCATAACCGGCCCTGAACTCGCGCTCGCTCAGCGTATCCAGCACGTCGGTATCGGCGAGCACCAGGTCGGGCTGATGGAAGACCCCGATCAGGTTCTTGCCGTGCGGCGAGTTGATGCCGGTCTTGCCGCCGACGGAGGAATCCACTTGTGCCAGAAGCGAGGTCGGGATCTGGATGAAGCGCGAGCCGCGCCGGGCGATCCCGGCGGCAAAACCGGTGAGATCGCCGATGACGCCGCCACCGAGCGCGATCACCGCATCGTTGCGCTCGATACGGGCGCCGAGGATCGCCTCGCAGACGGGGATCAGATGTTCAAAACTCTTGGTCTTTTCACCCGCCGGCAAAACCAGCGACACGGCCGTGATGCCCTTTTCCTTCAGGCTATCCATCAGCGGCTCGAGATAGAGCGGCGCGACATTCTCGTCGGTGATCACAGCCATGCGCCGCCCCTTCAGCCGGCCGGCGATCTCGTCCGCGGCGGTGGCGATCAGGCCGGGGCCGATCAGAATATCATAGGAACGGTCGCCCAGGTTGACGCGAACGGTTTTACGGGCGGCGGACAGGCTGGCAGTGGTCATGGCTTCACTTCTTCGGCATGGCGGCAAGAGCGGCGAGAACCTCTTCCACCATCACCTCTTTCTTCACATCACGGGACAGCACGGTCAGATCCGCCTGTGCATAGATCGGATAGCGGGCGTGCATGAGGTTTTCGAGCGTCTGCTTGGGGTTTTCAGTTTTCAGCAGCGGGCGGGTGTCGCGCTTGTTGACGCGCTCCCACAGAACGTCGAGTTCGGCATTGAGCCAGACAGACAGGCCGTGCCGCTTTATATGCTTGCGGGTGCGCTCGTTGATATAGGCGCCGCCGCCGGTGGAGACGATGCGCGGGCCGGTGTTCAGCAGCCGCTTGATGACGCGGGCCTCCAGCGCACGAAACTCGTCCTCGCCATAGGCTGCGAACAGTTCGCTGATGGTCATGCGCGACACGCGCTCGATCTCATGATCGGAATCGACGAAGGGAACCCCGAGCGCCGACGCGGTCATCCGGCCGATCGCCGATTTTCCGGCCCCCATCAGACCGACGAAGACGAGGTTTCGTCGCCCGAGCGCGGCCTTCGCCCGCTCGATCAGCGCTTCGGAAACCGGTTCAATCACGTCGCTCATGCAGTTTCAATTTCCCCGTTCCGTTCCGGTATCGACAAATCAGCCGGAAGCGTCAAGACTTCACGGCATACAAGGCAACCGGAATCCGGTGCGATACAGCGGTTCTTGCACTTGCAAACAGGCATGGTCATATAGACCCCTGACCCTAGGAGTTGAAAATGCCCAGCCTGTTCCGGTTCCTGTTCATCTGCGCCCTGATCGCCGGCGTGATCTATGGAACGATGATCGCGCTGGTAACCTTCGTCAATCCGGTGGAGCGCGACGTGACCATCCGCATCCCTTCCGAGCGGGTCAACAAACCGCAATGATCGATCTCTCAGCCGCCCATATGGAATCCTTCCTGGAGATGATGAGTGCCGAGCGGGGCGCCGCAAACAACACTCTGATCTCCTATGAGCGGGATCTGGAAGACGCCTATTCCTTCCTCAAGCAGCGCGGCGTCAAGCCGACGGATGCCGCCTCCGAAGACCTGCGTGCCTATCTCCAGCATCTGGCCCAGCAGGGGTTCAAGGCCTCGTCGCAGGCACGCCGGCTGTCGGCATTGCGGCAGTTCTACAAATTTCTCTATGCCGAGGGGCTGCGCACCGACGATCCGACCGGCGTTCTCGACGCACCGAAAAAAGCCCGGTCGCTGCCGAAGGTGCTGAGCATCGACGATGTTTCAAAGCTGATCGGCCAAGCGGAGCAGGAAGCAGCGCAAGGCGGCAACGATCCTGTTGCCCGCCTGCGCATGCACGCCCTGATCGAGCTGCTCTATGCCACCGGCATGCGCGTCAGCGAACTGGTTTCGCTGCCAGCCTCGGTGCTTGCCCAGAATGGACGTTTTCTTGTCGTGCGCGGCAAAGGCAACAAGGAGCGCATGGTACCGCTGTCGCATGCGGCGATCCGGGCGATGCAGGCCTATGGCGCGGCGATGGCCAGCAACAATGCCGCCCAGGAAACCCCACCGCCGGAAAGCCCGTGGCTGTTCCCCTCCTCCGGCAAGGCGGGATATCTGCCGCGTCAGGTTTTTGCCCGCGACCTCAAGGATCTCGCCGCCCGCGCCGGCATCCGCGTTGCAGCGATCTCGCCGCATGTGCTGCGCCATGCCTTTGCCAGCCATCTTCTGGCCAATGGCGCCGACCTTCGCGCCGTGCAGGAACTTCTCGGGCATTCGGACATTTCAACGACACAAATCTATACACATGTACTGGAAGAACGGCTGCATCAGCTGGTCCAGAACCATCACCCTCTTGCCAAACAGGCGAAAAAACAGGATTAGGAGCGCCAGAACCCTTGGCAGGGACGACGGGATCGTCATGTCCGAAGCCACTGACGCAATATGATCGGAAACGCATCACATGCACAATTATCTCGATTTCGAAAAACCAATCTCCGATCTCGAAGGCAAGATTCACGAGCTGAAGAAGATTGCCAGCGAGGACGAGAGCATCGACACGGCCGACGAGGTCGAGCGTCTGGAAGTCCGCGCCCGCGAGGCGATGGCCGAAATCTATTCCAAGCTGAACCCCTGGCAGAAGACGCAGGTTGCGCGCCATCCGCAGCGCCCGCACTTCCAGGAATATGCCGCCAATCTGTTCACCGAATTCACGCCGCTCGCCGGCGATCGGAAATTTGCCAATGACGAGGCGATCCAGGCTGGTCTGGCGCGCTTCCGTGGCACCCCTGTCGCGGTCATTGGCCAGGAAAAGGGCAACGACACCAAGTCGCGCATCAAGCACAATTTTGGTAGCGCCCGTCCCGAAGGTTACCGCAAGGCGATCCGCGTCATGGAAATGGCGGACCGTTTCGGCCTGCCGCTGATCACCCTGATCGACACCGCCGGCGCCTATCCCGGAATCGGCGCCGAAGAGCGCGGCCAGGCGGAAGCTATCGCCCGTTCGACGGAAATGTGCCTCAACATGCGCGTTCCGATCGTCTCCGTCGTCATCGGCGAAGGCGGTTCCGGCGGGGCGATTGCCATTGCCACCGGCAGCCGCGTCTATATGCTGGAGCATTCGATCTACAGCGTGATCTCGCCGGAAGGCGCTGCCTCTATCCTCTGGCGCGACTCGACGCGTGCCAAGGAAGCTGCGACCAACATGAAGATCACCGCCGAGGACCTGAAGTCGCTGGGCATCATCGACGGTATCATCGGCGAACCGGTCGGCGGCGCACATCGTGATCCCGATGCCGTGATCGAGAAGACCGGCACGGTCATCGCCGACGCACTCAAGGAGCTTTCGGGCCGCACGGGCGACCAGCTGCGCTCCGACCGCCGCCAGAAATACCTGGCCATCGGGCGTCAGCTCTAATCACATTTGCCGGTTTTGGACAGTCCAGAGTGAAAACGGAGCGCGCGGTCCAACCTTGGCCATATTCGTGCGCTCTGGAACGCTTGCGGTAAGGCGCTTTTCTAGGGTTAATATTTTGTGAAGTATAAGGGAATATTGATTCCCTGTGGACTGCCGAAGCGGGAACGCCACGTTCGACAATTTTCTTGATGGACCTATGCCGATGCGTTTGACACATCTTGTTGCCACAGCCGCCATCGCTGCGCTGCTCGCGAGCTGCACCGCCAATGAGGCGATGGACACAGTCGACGTCGACCTGAAGAAGGTTTCCAGCAAGGTCAATTACCAGCTCTCCGGCAAGATCGTCCAGAAGATGCAGGCAATGAGCATGGCGAAGGACTCGCCGATCATGCTGCGCATCTTCAAGGAAGAAGGCGTTCTCGAAGTCTGGAAGGCCAATACGTCCAACCGTTTCGAGATGCTGCGCCAATACAAGATCTGCGCCTGGTCCGGCAAGCTCGGCCCCAAGGTCAAGGAAGGCGACCGTCAGGCGCCAGAAGGGTTCTATCCGATCTCCCCCGGTCAGATGAACCCGAATTCCAGCTATTACCTCGCGATCAATACCGGCTTCCCCAACCGTTACGACCAGGCCAACGGCCGCTACGGCACCAATCTGATGATCCACGGCGCCTGCTCCTCGTCCGGCTGCTACTCGATGACCGACGAGCAGATGCAGGAAATCTTTGCGCTATCGCGTGACGCCTACAAGGGCGGCCAGCAGGCAATCCAGCTGCAGGCCCTGCCCTTCCGCATGACTGCGGAGAACATGGCGCGCCACAAGAACAGTCCGAACATCGACTTCTGGAACATGCTGAAGCCCGGCTATGACCAGTTCGAGATCACCAAGCGGCCGCCGGAAGTCAACATCTGCGAGAAGAAATACGTCTTCAACCAGCAGACCGACGGTAAATTCTCGCCGACCGGTCAATGCCCGGCGCTGTCGACGCCAGCGGCAATGCAGGGCGCACTGGCGAGCTACAACAAGAAATACAACGACGACTACGCCAAGGCGACGAAGAAGCTTGACGGTCTGGTCTGGTATGAGCCCACTGAGGCCGAGCGCAAGGCGATCGTCGCCAAGCAGCGTGTCGGCAAGGAACTGGCTTACGCACCGACCGGTACCTCGCTCGACGCCGGCAAGCTGATGAAGGTTGCCGATCTCGAAAAGCAGGAAGCCCGCCGGGCCGAACTGGAAGAAGCCAAGAAGGCGATCGAAATCCAGCAGGCCGAGCTCGCAAAATCCACCCGCGGCGGCAAGAGCGTGCCAGTACCGGCCGAGAACCCGTTGCCGCGCCCGGTTGAGACGGCATCTGTCGGACAGGCGGCGGCCAAGAAGGGTTTCTGGGGAGGCCTGTTCTCCAAAAGCGCTGATAACGCGCAACAGCTGCAGCCAGCCGCTGCCGCACCTGTCGATACGGCCCAGCAACCGGCAATCGTAGCTGCAGCCCGGACAAACGGCGCGGAAGCCGTGCAGAAACCGTTGGAAGCCGCAAAACAGGGAGCCGCCACAATCCAGACTGCTCCTGTGGCCGAGCAAATTGCCGAGCCGGCGCCTGCAAAGAAGGGGTTCTGGGGCAGCCTGTTTGCAAAGGGCGGCAATGGCGCCCAGACATCTCAGCCTGCAGCCGTGACGGCCGCCAACGTTGCCGTTCAGCAACCTGTCGTCCAACAGCAGGTCATAGCCTCGACAAAGCCCGCCGCCACCGAAACGGCGAAAAAGGCCACGGAAACTGCCGCACAGACAGTGGCCAGCACCGAGGTTGCGCCAATCGCCGAGCAGGCCGTTGCCGAGCAGTCGAAGAAGCGTCCGTTCTGGAAACTCTGGGGCAATTGATGCCTGACAGCCTGGTCTATGACCTCAAGGGGCTGAAATGCCCCTTGCCGGTCTTGCGAACCCGCAAGCGCATGCTGACCGTTGCTCCTGGCACGCTGATCACGGTCGAGACGACCGATCCGCTTGCCATCATCGACATCCCGCATTTCTGCAATGAAGACGGCCACAGCCTGGAGCAATCCGAGACGCTGGCGGGCGGCCATCGTTTCGTCATCCGCAAGAAGGCTTGAGCGCTACCGCTTGGCCTCAAACCCTGTCTGGCGGCCCGCCCCATGCTATCCTGCCGATCGCGTTCTGAAAAATTCTTCAAAAAAATTTGAATTGATGTCGATCGGACCACAACTCGTTCGTCGTATGATCAGGAAGGCCAATCCGGCGTCCTTCACCCAAGGGAGAATACGATGCGTGTCATGGTTATTGTAAAGGCGACGAAGGACAGTGAAGACGGCATCATGCCGACGACCGACCTCTTGGAAGCCATGGGTAAATACAACGAGGAACTGGTCAACGCCGGCATCATGATGGCCGGAGAAGGCCTGCATCCCTCGGTCAAGGGCAAGCGGATCGCCTTCGATGGGCCAAGCCGTACCGTTATCGACGGCCCTTTTGCCGAAACCCGCGAGCTGATCGCCGGTTTCTGGCTCTGGGAAGTCAAAGACATGGCGGAAGCCATCGAATGGGCCAAGCGTTGCCCGAACCCGATGCTTGGACCAAGCGAGCTGGAAATCCGCCAGGTGTTCGAAGCAGCCGATTTCGGCGAGGCGTTTACGCCGGAACTGGCCGAGCAGGAAGAACGTCTGCGCGAAAAGGCAGCCAAGCGCTAAAACCCGTCAAGCTGCGTCAAGCCGCCCCCCCCCGCTTGACGCAGGCCTTGCTCCTCGCCTAAGCGGGATGCATGGCAGTAAACGAAACGCATCACGCGATAGAGACTGTTTTCCGGATCGAGCAGGCCAGATTGATCGGCGGCTTGGCCCGGATGGTCAGGGATGTCGGCCTTGCCGAAGAACTGGCGCAGGACGCGCTGGTGATCGCCCTGTCCGAATGGCCGAAAACCGGTGTCCCCAAAAATCCGGGCGCCTGGCTGATGGCAGCGGCCAAGCGGCGGGCCATTGATGGCTTTCGGCACAAGAAGATGCTCACCCGCAAACATGCCGAAATCGGCCGCGACCTCGAAGACGAACGCGATACCAGCGTCGAGGATGTGGAAGCTGCACTGGACGACGATCTCGGTGACGAACTGCTGGGGCTGATCTTCACGGCCTGCCACCCCGTCCTGTCGGCGGAAGCGCGTGCAGCACTCACCTTGCGGCTGATCGGCGGCCTGACAACCGACGAGATCGCCCGCGCCTTTCTCTCCAATGAAGCGACCATCGCCCAGCGGATCGTGCGGGCCAAGAAGACACTCGGCAATGCCGGCCTGACCTACGGCGTGCCGCGCGGGCCTGAACGCAGGGAACGCCTGTCATCGGTTCTGGAGGTGATCTACCTGATCTTCAACGAGGGCTATGCGGCTACCACCGGCGAGGACCTGATCCGTCCTGCCCTGTGCGCCGAAGCCCAGCGTCTCGGCCGTATCCTCGCCGGCTTGCTGCCGGGCGAGCCGGAAGTGCTGGGCCTGCTCTCGCTGATGGAAATCCAGGCTTCCCGCCTCAACGCCCGCACCGCCCCGGACGGTTCACCGATCCTGCTGACAGAGCAGAACCGCGCCCATTGGGATCAGTTGCTGATCCGCCGCGGGCTTGCTGCCCTTGAGCGCGCCGAAGCACTCGGCGGCGCCAACGGTCCCTATGCCCTGCAGGCGGCGCTGGCGGCTTGCCACGCCCGCGCCCGCAAGGCGGAGGACACGGACTGGCAGAAAATCGCCGGGCTCTACGACACGCTGCGCGAAATCATGCCGTCTCCGGTGGTCGACCTCAATCGGGCGATCGCACACTGCATGGCTTTCGGACCGGAAACAGGCCTCGCGCGCCTCGATGAAATCGATCCCGCAGCGGGCTTGCACGCCTATGCTCCCCTGCCGGCAGCACGAGGCGATTTCCTCTTTCGCGCCGGGCGGCTGGATGAAGCCAGGGTCGAATTCGAGCGGGCGGCAAATCTTACCCGCAATGCTCGTGAAAAAGCGTTCTTTCTCGGCCGCGCTGCCGCCTGCGGCCGTGGAGCCGTTCGCGCCGGCTAATCCGCAGGGCCATCGTCAGCCAACAGGTTGTGTTCGGCCCAGTCGCCTTTCGGAATCTCGCTGCCAACGGCAAAGGCAAACGACACGACCTGCTTCAGGTCCGGGGTCACCTCGCAGTTGAAGCCGATATTATACCAACGGCCTTTGCTGCGAAACGCGCCGCCATGGGCCGTCAGCTTTTGTCCGGAAAATTCGGTATCCGCCATCGCATAGGCAACCAGAAAATCCGGTTTCAGCGCCGCTTCCCAGAGATGGACCTGTTCCATCGCTTCGATATTGCAGAGCTGGACGATGCGCTCGGACGGTGCCAATTGCCCAAGCGTCTTGCGCGCCTTGGCGCTGCGCGGATCGGCCAGAACCTTTGCCGACCGCAGATGTGTTGCCTGAACCATGACGGGTGCTTGCGCAGGTGGCCGGTCCGTCGGCAGCTTGGCAAAATCTGGCGCGGGGCTTTCGGTTGATGGCTGAGACGACGCATCGTCCACGAGCTGAGGCAAGGGCTCAGCCGGGATTTGTGCCTCGGCAACCGGCGCCCTGCTTGCGGCTTCAAACTGTTGCGGCGTCAGAACATCGACACTGACGCTCTCTTCCGATGAAGGCCCCTGCGGGCGCGGCGCTACCGCGAGAAGGAGAGCAAGCCCGATCAGCAGGTGGAAGCCAAGAGAGGCGCTGACACTCCAGCCGCCGGGGCGGCTGGCAGCAGAGGCTGGCGCCCGCATGTTGCCGATGACTTCGCCCGCCTCGAGAAACATGCCAGCCCCTTGCCGGTGTGTTACATCCTGAGCCCGGGCACCGCGAGCGGATTGTCTTCCAGCGCCTGCCGGTCCGGCCGGTCGATACGCGGCTTGCCGGTGAAGGCGTCGAAGAGATCGCGCACGAACGCTTCCGGCAGGTCCTTGGTGATCAGCACCATGCGGGTGCGCCTGTCGGACGGGTCGGGCCAGGCCGCCATGCGCTGCGGCGTATGAAACACCGTCTGTACGCCGTGCAGGATCAGCGGCCTGTCCGGATTGTCCGACATCGAAACGATCGCCTTCATCCGCAACAGCTTTTCACCATGGGCGGAGCGCAGGAGGTCGACGAACATTTCCAGCGCCATCGGATCGATCGGCCGGTCATGCACGAGGCTGAACGAGCGGATATCGGCGCCATGCCGGTTTTCATCATGGTGGTGGTGATCGTGATGATGGTCATGACCGCAGTTTTCATGGCCACAATGGTCATGGTGATCATGATGGTGATCGTGGTCTGCCACCGCCTCATCCTGCAGCCAGCGTCCAACATCGGCGATCTTGGTTGCCGGGTCGTAGAGCCCGCAATGAAAGAGTTCGGCTTTGCCCGCTTCAGGCAGATCGCCATCGATCATCGGCGCGCGTGGATTGAGCGCTCGCAACCGCGCCTTCAGCGTGATCACCGCATCCGGCGTCGCAAGCTGCATCTTGCTGATCACCAGCCGGTCGGCCATCGCTACCTGCTTGACCGCCTCTTCGTGATGATCGAGCGTCGACAGACCATTGGCCGCATCGACGACGGTAACGACGCCATCGAGCCGGAAGCTCTGGGCGATGACCGGATTGCCCATCACCGACTGCAGCACCGGCGCCGGATCGGCAAGACCGGTGGTCTCGATAACGACGCGCTTCAACGGCTTGATCTTGCCGGTCTGCATCCGGTCCATCAGATCGGCCAGCGTATCGACCAGTTCGCCACGCACGGTGCAACACAGGCAGCCATCCGACAGCTCGATGATCCCGTCGCTCGATGCCTCGACGAGAAGGTGATCCAGCGAAACGTCGCCGAATTCATTGATGATCACGGCGGTATCGGTGAGATCAGGATCCTTCAGCAGCCGGTTGAGCAGCGAGGTCTTTCCCGCACCAAGAAAACCGGTGAGGATCGACACCGGCACGGCGTTCAAAACAGGGCTCATGGATTTATCCGATCAGTATGCGGGATGCTCAGAAGACGGGACGCGGAACCGGGACCGGCACATTGGCGACATCGCCCTGGGCGGCCTCCGTCTGTGCCTTGCCCTTGACGTCAGCCGCCTTCTCGGTGCCCGGGATAAGCCCGGCGGCAACAAGGTTCAGCGGACGGTTGATCTCGTGGATATAGGGCGACAGCAATTTCTGCCGGCCACCTTCGTCACGGTTTTCCGAACGCACCTTGGCAGCCTTCGGATTGCAGATTTCCTTGCTGACATCGGCGACCATGTCGCGGGTCTCGCCATAGGGCGCGATCTGGCCAAGGCCCGGCTTGCCGCCGCCGCTCGAGGTCAAACCGAGTTGAAGCAGTCGCGCCGACTCGTCCGCCCGCCCGCCAAGACTGTCTGCTCCGAGAACGACAGAGACGACCGCACGGCCATTGCGCGTGGCGGAAGAAACCTGATTGAAGCCCGAAGCGCAAATGAACCCGGTCTTCATGCCATCGGCACCATCGAAGCGGCCGATCAGCATGTTGAAGTTGGGATAATTCTTCTTGCCGGTGGTAAAACCCTCATAGGCGAAATACGGCGCGTATTCCGGAAACTCGCGCTTGATGGTGATCGCCAGAACCGCAAGGTCCCGCGCCGTCGTATACTGACCGGCACCCGGCAATCCGTTCGGGTTGATGAAATGCGACGAGGTCATGCCGATCCGCTTGGCTTCGGCGTTCATCTGGTTGACGAAGGCGGGCTCCGAGCCGGCGACTGTCTCGCCGATCGCGACCGCAATATCGTTGGCCGACTTGATCAGCATCATCTTCAATGCGCTGTCGAGCGTGACGGCCTGTCCGGGCTTGTAGAACATCTTGCTCGGCGGTTCGCCCGCGGCGTTTTTGCTCATCACCACCGGGGTTTCGAGCGTCAGCTGGCCGGATTTCAGGGCGCGGAAAGTCGTGTAGGCGGTCATCAGCTTGGTCAGCGAGGCCGGATACCATTTCTGGTAAATTTCCCGCTGCTCGTAGACCTTCAGCGAACTGACATCGACAACCAGCTGCGGATTGGCAGCACTTGGCAGGGTGGCAGAAAGCAGCGACGCGCAGGCGCCCGTCAGGACTGCGAATAACTTCAACGCGCCAGTCTTGCGAATTCCAGTTGTCACATCAAACCTCGAAATTTCGGGAATTGCCTCGTATCGTCCGGCTATTTAACCTATATGGCGAGGAGATGGCAAAGACCATTCTTTGTGCCGATGCCGAATATCCCGTATCCCATGCCCGCAATGGACCCACAGGAAGCCAAAATGCCTATTCTGAACCGCGCAGCAGAGCTCCAGACCGAAGTCACTGAATGGCGCCGCCATCTTCACACCAAGCCGGAACTGCTGTTCGCCGTCGAAAATACGGCAGCTTTCGTCGAAAATAAATTGCGCGAATTCGGCGTTGACGAAGTCGTGACCGGCCTTGGCCGCACCGGCGTCGTCGGCCTGATCAAGGGCAATCTCGGCGAAGGCCGCACCATCGGCATGCGCGCCGACATGGATGCGCTGCCGATGACCGAAACCAGCGGCAAGCCATGGGCTTCGACCACGGCGGGCAAGATGCACGCCTGCGGCCATGACGGCCATACCGCCATGCTGCTCGGCGCTGCAAAATACCTCGCAGAGACACGCAATTTCAAAGGCGCGGTCGCGGTGATCTTCCAGCCGGCCGAAGAAGGCGGCGCCGGTGGCCACGAGATGGTCAAGGACGGCATGATGGAGCGGTTCGCCATCGAGGAAGTCTACGGCATGCACAACATGCCGGGCATGCCGGTCGGCCAGTTCGGCAGCCGTGTCGGCCCGATCATGGCCTCGACCGATGAATTCAACATCACCATCGATGGCCGCGGCGGCCACGCCGCTCAACCGCATAAGACGATCGACCCGATCGTTATCGGCTCTCAGATCGTCAACGCGCTGCAGACCATCGCCTCGCGCACCGCCGATCCCCTGGCTTCAGTCGTGGTCTCGGTCACCAAATTCAACGCGGGCTTTGCCCATAACATCATTCCAGAGCAGGCCATCCTTGCCGGTACCGTGCGCACGCTGATGCCGGAAATGCGCGACATTGCCGAACAACGGATCAAGCAGATTTCCGAGAACTTGGGCGCCGCCTATGGCGCCAAGGTCAAGGTCTCCTATGCCCGCAACTATCCGGTCACGGTCAACCACCGCGAAGAAACCGGCCATGCGCTTTCGGCGGCGGCAAACATCGCGGGCGAGAATCAGGTATCGGGCGATCTCGATCCGATGATGGGTGGCGAGGACTTTTCCTACATGCTGCTGGCCCGTCCGGGCGCCTTCGTCTTCATCGGCAATGGCGATACCGCCGGTCTGCATAACCCGGCCTATGACTTCAACGATGAGGCAATCCCGCACGGCATTTCCTATTGGG
Organism: Rhizobium sp. Root1334; assembly: GCF_001426665.1. Classification (GTDB taxonomy): domain Bacteria; phylum Pseudomonadota; class Alphaproteobacteria; order Rhizobiales; family Rhizobiaceae; genus Pararhizobium. Next base: position 116,823 of record NZ_LMEY01000027.1, read on the forward strand.
TGAGGCTCGCCGAAATGCGGCTGGCGGCCTAAGCTGCTTTCGCCATTGAAGACATGGCGCGCAGATGGGTTTTTGCGCGCCGAAGGGTTTGGAGGCATCCCATGCATGAAATAGACAAGATCGACCGCCGGATCCTCAACATCCTGCAGGCGGATGGCCGGATTACCAATCTGGAACTGGCCGACCGCATCGGGCTTTCCCCCACGGCCACCAGCGAGCGGCTGCGCCGTTTGCTGAAAGAGGGTTATGTCTCCGGCTTCGGCGCCCGGCTCGACCCGCACAAACTCGGCTTCGGGTTGCTCGTCTTCATCGAGGTGATGCTGGACAAGACGACGCCTGAAGTGTTCGACAAATTTGCCGAGGCGGTCAAACAGGCACCCTCCGTGCTTGAATGCCACATGGTGGCCGGCGGCTTCGACTATCTCGTCAAGACGCGCTTCGAAGACATGAACGCCTATCGCAATTTCCTTGGCCAGGTGCTGTGGACCTTGCCGGGGGTCAAGGAAACGCGGACTTACGCCGTCATGGAAGAAATCAAGAACGACGGGCCGCTGCCGCTGGGCTGATATGCGCCGGCGCCGCCGTCCCGTTCCTCAATCTCAAATTGCAGCCTTCGCGAAATTCCATATTGTGCGCATCTGCGGTGATCAGAGGTGTGATTCTCGCTTCAATCCACAGAGTGCCGGCGCACCGCTGTGCCGTGCAAGGGAAAGTCGACCATGGCCGTAGCTCACCTGAAACACTGGAACATATCGTTTGGCGAGGGCCAGCCTTTGGCCGTTATCGCAGGGCTGAATGTTCTTGAAAATCTGGAGCTGGCACTGGGGGTCGGGCAGCACCTGAAGGCGGTGACGGCCGATCTCGGCTTGCCTTTCGTGTTCAAGGCAAGCTTTGACAAGGCAAACCGCTCCTCGAACGCCAGTTACCGAGGTCCTGGGCTGAAAGACGGCCTCGCCATGCTTGCGGAAATCAAGCGAACCTTGAATGTGCCGATTGCCACGGACATTCACGAAATCGACCAGGCAGAGGCGGTTGCCGCCGTTGCCGATCTGGTTCAAATTCCGGCGTTCCTCTGCCGCCAGACGGATCTGATCGTTGCCACCGCCATTGCCACGCAGCGTGCCGGTGGCCTGCTGCACGTCAAGAAAGCCCAATTCCTCGCTCCATGGGATTGCAAGAACATCATCGCCAAGGCGCGGGCGGTCGCGCCGGATCTCCAGATCGTCTTGTGCGAACGCGGCAGCTCCTTTGGCTACAACAATCTGATCGTCGACATGCTGGGTATCGCCGAAATGCAGCGCCTCGGCGTTCCGGTGACGATCGATGCGACCCATTCGGTGCAATTGCCGGGCGCCGACCCCCGCACCAACGGTGGTTCGACAGGTGGGCGCCGCGAGGGTGTTCCCATCATCGCCAAGGCGGCCGTGGCGGCCGGTGCCAATGGCGTGTTCCTCGAGTTCCATCCTGACCCTGACCGTGCGCTTTGCGACGGGCCAAGCTGCCTGCCGCTCGACACGGCTGCAAGCCTGCTTTCGACCCTGCGCGCGGTGCACCGGGCGGTGCGGAGTTAGCGCGGCGGCCACACGACGGCGGCCATCTTCGTGATGAAATCTGCCGATCTGGGGCTCCCCCGCGCACCAATCAGCACAATTTTGGTTCTTTTCAAACGGCCCTGATTGCGCATAGGCTCAAGTGCAGCTCGATCATCGAGCATTGCTTTGAGGGGTTAGATGAAAAAGATCATTTTCGCCGCAGCACTCGCGCTTGAGGCCGCGACCACTGCGCATGCGCAGACTGTCAACGCCGGAAAATACACGGTCGAGGGGACCAATCTTGATGGATCGAGCTATTCCGGCACGGCTGAAATAACGCTCGCCAGCGAAACCACCTGCGTGATCGAATGGGAAACGGCAGGCGTGAAGTCGACCGGTGTTTGCATGCTCAACGGCAACGCGTTTGCGGCCGGCTATGTCTTGGAAGACGCGCTGGGTCTGATCGTCTACAAGGTCAACGGCGATGGTACGCTGGATGGCAAGTGGACGATTACCGGCAAGGACGGCTCCGGCACGGAAGTTCTGACCGAAGTTAAATAGTCCGCCTTTTGGTGGCAGGACAATGAAAGGTCGGCAAGTCGAACCTGCCGGCCTTTCGTTTGAATGGATTACAGTGTCGCCATGTCGATGACGAAACGGTAGCGCACGTCGCTCTTGATGACGCGCTCATAGGCTTCGTTGACCTGATCCATGCGGATCAATTCGATTTCCGAGACGATATTGTGCACGCCGCAGAAATCGAGCATTTCCTGGGTTTCCTTGATCGAGCCGATCATCGAGCCGGCAATCGAGCGGCGGGACGGAACCAGCGAGAACGCATGGACCGGCACCGGCTTTTCCGGAATGCCGAGCAGCACCAGCGTGCCATCAACCTTGAGCAGGCCGAGATAAGCGTTCCAGTCGATCTCTGCCGACACGGTGCACAGGATGAGGTCGAACGTTCCTGCCAGTTTCGTGAAGGTCTCAGCGTCGGCGGTCGCGTAATAATGATCGGCACCGAGCTTCAGGCCATCTTCTTTTTTCGACAGGGACTGGCTGAGCACAGTGACATCCGCGCCCATCGCGTGGGCCAGCTTGACGCCCATATGGCCAAGCCCGCCCATGCCGACGATAGCCACCTTCTTGCCCGGGCCAGCGCCCCAGTTGCGCAGCGGGGAGTAGAGCGTAATGCCCGCACAAAGCAGCGGTGCCGTTGCCTCGAAGGGCAGGTTCTCCGGGATGGAGAGGACATAACCTTCCTTGACGACGATAAAATCGGAATAGCCGCCCTGGGTGGGTGTCTTGCCGTCGGCTTCGACGCTATTATAGGTGCCGACAAGGCCGGGCATATACTGTTCCAGGTCGACATCGCGGCTGGCGCAGGTGGTGCAGCTATCGACGAAGCAGCCGACGCCAACCCGGTCGCCGACCTTGAATTTTGATACTTTCGAACCTACAGCCGTAACGATACCGGCGATCTCATGGCCGGGCACCATCGGGAATGCCGAATTACCCCACTCGTTGCGGGCCTGATGGATATCCGAATGGCAGATGCCGGAATACTTGATGCTGATGACGACGTCGTCCTCGCGGGGTTCGCGCCGTTCGAATGTGAAGGGCTGCAGCGGCTTCGACGCATCCGTCGCCGCATATCCTCTTGCCAGGGCCATGGATCACTCCTTTATCTGATGAAGCGGGGATGTGATGGAAGCACAGATCGCCTCTCCCCGGAAGCATACTGGCAGATCGCACAGACAGAACGTTAGAGCAATCCTGCAAGATTATTGTACGATCCTGCAAAACATGTCGCCGCGGTTTTGCAAATGCACGCAGGAGGACTAACTTCCGGTGTGCGAGACACAATCTAAATAGCTGGAAAGACTTTCGATTATGACAGCTTCACGAACCCCACGCAGTCAGGAACTGATTGATCTTATTGCCCGTTTCGCCAAGGAAGATGGCGATCACCCAACGGCCATTCCGGGCGTCAGCGTGCATCGTCGCTCCGGAACCGGCACAAAATCCTGCGGCTCCTACAGACCGAGCCTGGCGTTGATTGCCCAAGGCGCAAAACAGGTGGTGCTCGGCGACGACGTCTATCGCTATGGCGGCGCCGATTATCTGCTGACCTCGATCGACCTGCCGGTCACCACGCAGATCGTCGAAGCCTCGGAGGACAAACCCTATCTGAGCGTGATGTTCGGCATCGATACCACGCGCATATCCTCGCTGCTGGAACACGCCGGCAGCGGCGGCACCCCTGCCCCCTCCGCACGCGGCATGACCGTGAGTTCGATGACAGTGGAACTGGAAGACGCGGCCATACGACTTCTCAAGCTGCTGGATCGGCCGGAAGACATACCGGCTCTGCTGCCACTGATCGAGCAGGAGATTATCTACAGGCTTTTGACCGGTCCTCAGAGTGCGCGCCTGCGCCAGATGGCAGTGACCGAAAGCCAGTCACACCAGATCAGCCGCGCCTGCGTCTGGCTGAAGGAACACTACGCCCTGCCCCTCAAGATCGAGGAACTGGCCAGCCGTGTCAGTATGAGCGTCTCCTCCCTGCATCATCACTTCAAGGCAATCACTGCCATGAGCCCAATGCAGTATCAGAAACAGCTGCGGCTGCAGGAAGCCCGCCGGCTGATGCTGGAAGACATGCTGGATGCAGGCTCTGCCGGCCATCAGGTCGGCTATGAAAGCCAGTCGCAGTTCAGCCGCGAATATGCCCGCCAGTTCGGCGAACCGCCGCTACGCGACGTCGGCCGTGTCCGACGCAGTCTGATGGACCGCTTGACCCGCGGCATGGAAATGTTGAGCGAAGGGTGAAGAGCGGGCGAAGTGCCAATCCTCGTGCTGCTACCTGCGGCTCCTGCGGGAGCCTGTGTTTAAGACACTCCTCCACTTCGACACCTAGACATCACGCACGTCCTGGCGCAAGGCGATTACAGACACAAGGTCCACGAAACGCGGTGGTGGTACGGCCTTGCCGAGGACCATTTGAACCCAAGTGATTTTGTTGAAGCGATTGCCTTTTCCAGCCAGAAAGCCCGTGCTGCATAACCTGGCCCCCCGGTTATTGGTGCGGATTGCGGGTTTCCTCATCCTCATCGTGGCTTGGCAGCTTTATGTCATCCTCGCTGGCGTACCAGCCTACATTTTGCCAAGCCCGCTCGCCGTGGCCAATTCCATCGTGACCGATTGGCCGATACTGGCGCCGGCTCTTTGGGTCACCACGAAAACGACCCTGTTCGGACTGATCCTTGCGGTCATCGGCGGGGTCGGCGCTGCGGTGGTTCTTGTTCAGGCCCGATGGGTCGAAACACTGTTCTCCCCGCTCATCGTGACCCTTCAAGTCACACCGATCGTCGCGATCGCGCCACTGATCCTGATTTACGCACCGTCGCCACAAATCGCTCAACTCATCTGCGCGTTTATCGTGACGTTCTTTCCGGTCCTTCTGAACACGCTTCAGGGCCTGAAAAACGCAGACCGGGATTTTACCGATTTGCTTCGAACATATGGTGCATCCCGGTGGCAGACGCTTCGTTATCTCGGCGTGCCATCGGCACTGCCGCATTTTTTCGCCGGCCTTAAAATTGGTGGCGGGCTGGCATTGATCGGTGCCGTGGTCGCGGAATTTGCGGCAGGCTCCGCCGGTGCGACGTCGGGGCTGGCATTCCGCCTGCTTGAAGCACAATACAGGCTGAACACCCCTCGCCTTTTCGCCGCCCTCGTATTACTTGCTTTGCTCGGCTACCTGATGTTCGAAATCACATCCCGTTTGTCCAGGCTGGCGCTGCGGCGGTGGCATCCAAGTGAAGCCGAGCGCGAAGGCTGAACCAGGTCCTGCCGCAGCAACATTCCGATCAGTACCGATCCGAGAGCGATACTCTACTTCTTCAACGCCAGCCCTACGCCTTTGCAAGAAAAGCGCGTATCGAATGCCACGGTATAATCGGTCTCCGCACGCAACAGCTTCACCTTCACCAATTCGTCAAAGAGCTGTTTGTAGCGGGCCCCCGTCATGCAGCCGATCCCCTTTTCCAGGGTATCGCCACTATCGACAATCCCATATGCCTTGATTTTGCCGATGGCATAAGCGATCTGGCCATCGGTCATCTCCGGGTTTTCCGCCTTGATCAGAGCATTGGCAGAGGTGTTGTCATTGTTGAGGTAATTGTACCAACCCTCAATTGATGCATCGACAAACCGCTGGACAAGGTCGGGATTGGTGTCGATGAGGCTCCGCTGGACGGTGATCATGTTCGCATAGGGTTTGTATCCGCTATCCGCGAGCAGGAAGATCTTTGGCTCGGTGCCGGTTTGTTTCTGGATCTCGTAGGGCTCCGCTGTGATCAGGCCCTGCTGTGCGGAGTTCTTGTCCAGGAGGAATGGCGCAGGACTGAAATTATAGGGCCTGAATTGCTCATTGCGGAAGCCGGCGAAATTAGCTTTCATCCATTCGAAATATGCGCCAAACCCACCGTGCGTCATGAAAATCGTTTCGAGCTTGGCAAGGCCTTCGAAATTCTCGATGCCTCTGTCAGGGTGCGCAAGAATAACTTGGGCATTCTTTTGATAGAACGCCGCGACATCGACCAGCGGAATACCCTGCTCGATCCCGATCAGTTGCTCCTGCTGGGTGCCGAGGTAAAAATCAAGCTTGCCTGCGAGCAGCATGGTGCGATTTTGGGTTCCAGGGCCGCCTTGGGTAATTTCCACCTCAAGACCGTACTTGGCATAGGTGCCGTCGGCAGCAGCCTGATAGAACCCCCCGTGATCGGCCTCGGCGAGCCAATCGGTGCCGAACCGGACCTTATCCAACGCATAGGAAGGAGAAACCATAGCGGCTGTCGCGATTGCCCACAGAGCGGCGCTACCCAGCCTGTGCAACGAAACATATGAGTTCATTCAAAATTCCTAAGATAGTTGACATGGGGGACAAACGCATGCGTTGTAAAGACATCCGTTTTGCCCGTGTCAATGGCAGTTTGTGAAAACGTCAAGCTATGGTTGGCTCGAGCCGATTGCCCGCCAATTATTGAAACAATTGCAGGACATTTTCGGCATTCACGTTGGCGATCTGAAGTGCTTGTATCCCAAGTTGCTGCTGCGTCTGGAGGGCTTTCAGCCGGGTCGAGGCTTCGTCCATATCGGCGTCGACAAGACGGCCGATGCCCTTGTCGATCGTGTCCATGAGGGTCTGCACGAAACTTTCCTGCATATCGACCCGCGTCTTGACGGCACCGAGCGTGCTTGCGCCTGAAATGACCTTTTGCAGCATGATATCGACGCCGGTCAGATAGTTGTCGAGATCATTGGCTGGGTCGGTGATATCCACGTCGAGGATGTCGAAATCCGGTACAGGACCGATATTGTCGGCAACGTTGCCGATGCTCATGAACGAGCGGGTACCGGCATTCGGATAAAGGGTCTTGTCGATGTCGAAGGTCACGGCCGTTCCGGTAGAACTGACATTCAACCCTCTCCCTGCAAGCTCCAGGCCAAGAAGCGTTGCCATGTCGGCGGCGGATGTGATTTTACCGTCCGATGTACCAAGCGCCAAATCCACCTTGTCGCGGGTGATGGTGAGGGTTATCGCCGGATCGCTTCCGACCTGAATGTCGAAGCTGAACTCCACGTCGCGATGGACCGACACAGGACCGGAAAAGCTAAAACTCCATTGCGGATACATGTTGGCCTGCTCGGCGACCGGTGGCAACTCCAGCCCGGCTCCAAAGTTCCCAGGGGCAACACTCGACGTGACGCCGGAAACGGCGATGCTGGAGCCGGGATGACCGGTCGTTTCATTGCTCCGAATAGAAAATGCGCTGCCGCCAGCCCATTGCGCTGTCGCTGGAACGCCGCCGGCGGCGAGAACATGCTGCAGCACTGCGGCATAAGCCTGGGCAGTCGAAACAAGGCCATCAGTCGTACCGAGAGCGGCATCTACCGCCGCCCTGTTGATGGTGATGGGGTAACTCGTGCCGGCCGCAAGCGGGCTGTCATCGACCAGAACGTCAAAGCTGATCGTGTCAGCAGCGTCCCATGTAAATGGACCGGAGAAACCATACTGCTGATAGCCAGCGCCCCCCGCCGCATCAATGTCTGTTGGCCTGAACCCGCCGATGTTTCCAAGCGCACGGATATCCTTCTGCAAGGCGGCACCGCCACCGGCATTGAACAGGCTGATATCGGCGGTATCGACTTCCGTTGTGCCGACGTGAACAGTGCCATCCGCAGAGCGCGTGAAGGCGGAGACGATGTTCGTGGGAAGCGAGGATAGATCCCAAAGATTTTGCGGTGCATCCGTCTTGAGCCAGTTGACGCCGTTAAAGCTCGCAGACGTGGCGATGGAGACGAATTGCTCCTTGAACTGTTCAAGTTCCTTCTGGATTTTGGCCTTGTCCACGCCTGGTTCTTTTGCGGCCACCAGCTTTGCCCGGAATTCGCTGAGAACATCTTTGGCGGCATCAAGGCCGGTATAGGTCGTATCGACCTTCGCCGCACCAAGCCCGATCGCATCAGCCACGGTGGAAATCGCCATATTGTCGGAGCGCATGGTGGTCGAAATCGACCAATAGGCTGCATTGTCTGCTGCGGTTTGAACGCTCAGGCCCGAGCTGATCTGAGACTGCGTTTCAGCCAGGCGGGAGCCTATGCCGCGCAATGTCTGGAGGGCAGCCATAGCGGCGGTGTTCGTCAGGATACTGGTCATGTTAAAAGCTCCTTGAGCATAGGCTAGCGCCCGGCGGTCAGAACCAGTCCGGTAAAAAGCTAGCAATGATGGGAACACTTTTAACGGTTAACCACGAGGGTGCCCGCCGTCATGGCGAGACCGTCACCCTAAAAAACGAGAACACTTGATATTTAGAGTTGCCCGACGAGAATCGAGCATATTTCATTAACCTTACTGCATTAAGATAGGTTAACAAAAAGTTAACGCCGCGCGAGCGCCTCTCTGACACGCAAGAACTGCGGTATGACGCGTGCGACCAATTCGAACTCCGGTTCGAAGTCAGCCATAAGCTGCACGATTTTACTCTCCACACCGTCCGTGTCGCTCATATCTTTCACAGCGGCGGAGTTTTTCCGCAGGAAACGTGAATAAAGTCCCCGTTCGTCAACGGCACCCGGCGGGAACTGGATGCGTTCCAGCCCTTCGGCAGATGCTGCCATCCGGATCGCCTCGATAATCCCCTTGCGGGTCTTATGGTCTGAAATGGGACCGACTTCCGCATTCAGCTTGAGGACCCCTGTGATTCCATCATCGCCAGCCCGTATCTCCACCCAGGCAATAAACGGATAGCCGGCCCACCAGTTCTCGCAGCCAGGCCACCTGCCCTTCGTCTTGTCCAACTCCTCGTGCCATCGTGCAGGCAGAAAACTTACGAGGTTTTTCTGAATCCCAGGACATACGACCGTGCTGTTGCCTATCCTGACGGGCTTCTCCCGCTCAGGTTTGTCACCAAACAACCGCTGGGCGGCGAGCTCAAAGCCCGTACCGGAACTGCGCTCCGCAAGCAGGCCCAGCACCTTTTTATGGTCGCGGTAAAGCTGACGTGCCAGGTTTTCCATCTCGGAGCGTTCTTTACCCATACCGGTCATTTCCTCAACAATTTGGAGGTGTTGGACAAGGCACGTAGCCGCATGGAGGGAAAAAAGAAAGATGCCTTGTCATTCCGCCGACACGCAGACGAAAAGTTCAACATCGAAGGCCTAGATTGTCGAAACCAAGGTATCGAGAATGGCAATCGGCTCTGCGCTCATGAAAAACCTCGGAATTCTAAAGGCGTAGTCTTGCAATCTTTGCAGGCTGCTCCTGCTCGCCATCGTGGCCTGCCGTTGAAGCTGCCTGATGCGCAGCAGCCTCAACGAAGCGACGTCGCTGGAATCACTCGAAGCAATTTTCACCACGGAGGCCGCAGCTTTCACTGCATCCTTCAACCGATCGGCATGCACCAAATAGTCTCGCTTCCTCCGATAGAGCTCAACGCTGTTTGGGAGTGAAGAAATGCCGTTGTCCAAGGTCGATATCGCGGCGGGCAAATCGCGAACCCGCATATTGAGGTGTGCAAGGTGAAGGATGTCTGCGGTATTGCGCGGAGCAAGGGAGACCACGCGCGCGGCAGCTTCGCGAGCCTCATAATTGCGCGCCAGAGCGTCGAGGCAATCCCGCCGGCGCCGCAACGCAAGAAGGCTTGCATTGTTGTCGATTGCGGCATCGATATGCTGAAGTGCACCAGAATAATTCTTTAGCGCGCCCTGCCGCAAAACTGCGTAACAACGTCCGCAAAATCTTGGAGACTTAGGTCACGGTACCAGTTATCGGCGCGCTTCTTGACGGCGATAACGCTGCAACCGCTTTTTTCAAGAAATTGCTGGCCAAAACCAGGCAACAATGGATCGTTTTCTCCAAACGACGAAAAGGTAATCACGAGCCTCTGGGCCGAGATAGGCGCATGACCGGCTTCGATGACAGTCATGCCATTGTCAAATAGAACAGCCCTCATTATTAGAACTCACTACAATAGTATAATCTAAAATTAAATAAAAATGTCCAGAATTCGCGAAATCAACACCTCGGATTCAGAAGCTCAATGCACTTGAATCGATCGGCTTTGGCAGTATTTAATGTTTGATCAACCTAAAAAGCCAGAGAATTTTGCTCCGGAGTCCTGCCGAAACAGCTCATAATAGTCAACTCAATATTGCAAGGACCCGACTAGCAGCTCTTGCTATGCTGAAAGCCAGCGTTCAGCCTGGACGATTTCTCGTTCCGGGCGGCTGTAAAAGTGCAGATGGATTGTTTTAGCCGCTGCGAGCTCAAACCTCGACGGCGTTACGCTGCAACAATGCCAGCGTTAAAACTGCGCGAATAGGTTCGAGCGAGCCTAACGCGGCCAATGAATGAAGGGGTGTACAAATGTACCGGAATGGCACCAGCAAGATTTTTTCAATAGTAGAGGTGGATTCTTCAATACTACTCTTGTTGAAGAGCAGTGGTAGCGGGAGAGGGACTCGAACCCCCGACACGCGGATTATGATTCCGCTGCTCTAACCACCTGAGCTACCCCGCCATCAGGCTGCGACTTGGGCTCTTGGCCGCTGTCGTCGCCGTCAGTGGGGCGGCTTATAAGGTGCGGTTCATGCTGGTGTCAAGCCGAGGTGTTTCAAAAAACGGGAAGTTTTTCAAGGGACGGTGGACAACGGCCGGAGACGGCATGTTATGGACCGTCCCCTGCCCTCAATCAGGCCGCAACCACGCCCTGCAGCAGATCCTTGAGCGCGGCCTCGGCCGCTGCCTCACGTTCGGAACGCAGGATGAAGCCGCCGCCGTAGACGCGGGCATCTTCGCCGATACCGGAATAGAGCGCGCAAGCCTGGCCGGGGGCAACGCCCGCCTCACCTTCCAGAAGCTCGACCGAGACGCCATTCTCGTCGGCACGCAGGATCGCAGGTGCCGGTTGGCGGGTGGATCGAACCTTGGCGAAACAGGCAAAACCATCGGCCGCCACATCGAAAACATCGCCGTCGCCCAGCCAGTTGATGTCGCGCAGATAGACGCGGCGTGTTTCCAGCGCCTCCTTCGGGCCGACGATGACGCGGCGCGAACGGGCATCGAGATGCACGACATAAAGCGGCTCGCCGGTAGCGACGCCGATGCCGCGGCGCTGGCCGATCGTATAGTGCAGGATACCATCGTGGCTACCGAGCACGCGGCCGTCGAGGTGGACGATATCACCCGCCAGCGACGCATTCGGCTTCAGCTTGTTGATGATATCGGCATATTTGCCCTGCGGCACGAAACAGATGTCCTGGCTGTCGGCCTTCTTGGCAACGACGAGGCCCATCTCTTCGGCAAGCTGCCGTGTTTCAGCCTTGGTGAGATTGCCGAGCGGGAACCGCAGATAATCGATCTGCTCCTGCGTGGTGGCAAAGAGGAAATAGCTCTGGTCGCGATCAGCATCCGTCGGACGAAACAGCGCGCGACGGCCCGGCGCACCCGGCTGCGGATTGGCCTTGGAGCGAATGTAGTGGCCGGTCGCCAGCGCATCGGCGCCGAGATCGCGCGCGGTTGCCAGAAGGTCGGCGAATTTGACGGTCTGGTTGCAGGCAACGCAAGGGATCGGCGTTTCGCCGGCAACATAGCTCTCGGCGAAAGGATTGATCACCGTTTCGCGAAAACGCTGCTCGTAATCGAGCACATAATGCGGAATGCCCAGCACCTCGCAGACACGGCGGGCATCGTCGATATCCTGTCCGGCACAGCAGGAGCCGGCGCGGTGGACGGCAGCGCCATGATCGTAGAGTTGCAGCGTGATGCCGAGGACGTCGTAACCTTGCCGTTTCAGGATGCCGGCCACCACGGAACTGTCGACGCCGCCGGACATGGCAACGACGACGCGCGTATCTTCGGGCTTGCGATCAAAATCGAGACTGTTCACGGCATCCAATCCGGCATTCCGGTCCATCGGCGGGTTGTTCGGCATTTTCGCGCGACCATACCCTGTTTCCTGCAAACGGCCAACGCCGCAGCGAAGCGGTCGCCGGGCAGACCGGCCATACCGCAAGCCGCTATATAGAAAGTCGGGAAGAATTGAACAAGGGCAAGGGCTCTGCCGCGTTCAGATCAGCTTCATTCGCATGGCGCGCGCGATCGCCTGCATGCGATTGACGGAATCGAGCTTGCGGGTAGCGGTCTTGAAATAACTGGAGACCGTATAGGCGGAAATGCCGAGAATGATCGCGATCTCATCGCTGCTCTTGCCGGCTGCAGCCCAGCGAAGACATTCAATCTCGCGCGTCGACAGCTTGTCGCGCGCCGAGGCGCCGACCTCGAAGGTGCGCTCGAGAGTTTCGAACAGTTGCAGCAATGTCAGATAGAGGTCAGCCGTCTCGGCCCTGTCAGGTTCACCACGCGGCCCGCAGAGCAGGACGGCAAACGCTTCCCCGTGGGTGGTGTGCAGCGTAACGGCAAATGTGTTGCTCATCGCCTGCCCGCCAAACAGCGCATCGACATGTTCACGTGCCGCAGGTCCTTGCGCATTGAGCAGGGATTGTGTTGCGCCGAAAACTGGCAGCTTCGTATGGCGCAGCTGCTCGATCAGCGCACTGGCCTGGAAAACCGTAGCGGCGTCATATTCCCGCACAAGCTCCGATGGCCAGCTGCTCAAAACGAGACGCTCGGCGAAGCGCTGCTGCTCGCCGAACGGAACGCGCGCGATCATGAAATGGCTAAAACCGAACTGCGCCGTACACTGGCGCATCAGGTGGAGCACTTCATACTCCGTCTGGACTGCGGAACTGTTCATACCGGAAAGGAAATCAGCATAAGCCTCGCTTCGCAAGGTCAGCTTGTCAGGGTCTCTCATATTTTTAATCACCAAACTGCCGGCCATACCACCAGCTCTCCAAAAAATTCTCGTTCCGGAATTTTTTCGGCAGCACGCTATAAATCCAACACCGACAAAACCCCGAGAGGCCCCAAGGGACACAATCGAAGCGAAAGGAACGGTATTTTGAAATAAAATGGTGCATCGAGAGCATTCCAGAGCAACAAAATGCTGCATATGCTCAATTACTGGCCGTTACTATCAACAATTTTATGCAAATTGAACCATTATATTTGCATAGCTCCCATGCAGACCTTGAAGACACGAATACAAAACTTCAACACCTTATAATAGAGCCACGCACCCGGGAAAACTCATGATGTATGTGCACGGGGTTTTCGAGATCTGCAATTGGTCGAAGAGCACGCTGGAAGTCTCTAAAATTATTAGCAAATTGTTACCACTCGCTTAGGCAAATGTTAAATGTGGCAGGGTAAGTTGAGCCTATATGGTCTTGAGTATGTGTAGAGAGTCCAATGACCGAAATGATACGACCCCGCGTGAAATATGTCATCGGACCCGATGGCAGCCCTTTGACAATTGCTGACCTTCCTCCGGCCAATACGCGCCGTTGGGTGATCCGCAGAAAGGCAGAAGTCGTCGCCGCCGTGCGTGGCGGACTGCTGAGCCTGGAAGAAGCCTGCGACCGCTATACCCTGACCGTTGAAGAATTCCTGTCCTGGCAGTCCTCGATCAGCGACCACGGCCTTGCCGGCCTGCGTACGACGCGAATCCAGCAGTATCGCCACTAGCCAGATACTTAATTTGCAAGAGCTCAAGCGGCCGCATTCAGTGCGGCCGCAGCCGCATTTGAACGAGCCCCGTCAGCACCGCCGATCCGGCATAGAACCATAGACCGGGTTGAGTGAAAGCCTCGGCCATTCCACTGGTCTTGGCTGCAAAGATGACGAGCGCCACAAGCATCACATCCATCATCGACCATTTGCCGAGGATCGGCAGAAGGCGGGCAACCACGCCCGCAGCCTTGCCGTCCGCCGACGCTGTCGCCTCGAAAGTCATGCCGACCAGCTTCGCCAACGGGAACACGACGGAAAAAAGCGCCACAATGACGGCAAGCATCTGATTGCCCTCATCCCAGAGTGACGACACGATTCCGAGAAGCGACGGCGTTTCGTTGAAAATACCAGTTTTTCAAACCTGACCAGCGGCAACACAAGCCCGAGAGCCAGAAAAAAGGCTGAAAGGACAAGGAAAAGCGGTGTGATAAGACGCATGATTCTTGTCTTCTGTTGCGCGGACAGGATTACATATCATCTTTGGCGATGCTGAACAGCGAGGTCCTTGGTGGTGCGCCGGGGACCTTGGCCTGAACATGTGCGGCAATGAACCAACCACGCAACGGAAACGGTCCCGGCTCAGCCGGAAAAAAGGGAGAGATGTCATGGATATCATCAGTGAGGAAACCGGCTCGCATGGCCGCTACAGCACAACGGTCGAGGGCCATACCGGAGAAATGACCTATTCCCGGTCATCGTCGCATCTGATCATCATCGATCATACCGCCGTTCCGGACGCGTTGCGCGGCAAAGGCGTCGGCCAGGCGCTGGCGGCGCACGCAATCGCCGAGGCGCGAAAAGGTGGCTGGAAGATCATTCCGCTCTGCCCTTTCATGCGTGCCCAGACGCAACGCCATCCCGAATGGCAGGATGTGATCCAGGCTTAGGAAGTGCTGCTAAAAACAGCTGGGAAATACACAAGGCCCTTCTCACGAACTTGAGACAAGTCCGTGAGAAGGGCCTTTTGGCCTTGAGCAAAAGCTCGAGCGCGCCTTAAGCGCGCATGCGAGCACCGCTATCACGTTCTTCAAGCGCTGCGGCCTTGGCGAATTCCGCCTGAACCTCTTCCAGCGCGAGTTCCGCCGCATCCTGCTGCACCTTCAGCTCCCGAACCGAGACCTGGAGATTGTCTGCCCGCTGCCGCGCAGCCTTGGCAAATGTCGGATAGGCGAAATGGGTGGGATCAGTGATCCCGGACTTCTTTTCCTCGAACGTGATCTGGTTTTCCAATTCCTTGGTCATCCGCTCAAATTCGGACATCATCAGCTGCAACTGGCTCAACTGACGCTGTTTCTCCTTCACCTGAAATTCCTTCAGGCGAACAAGGCTCTCACGTGACTTCATACGCAATACTCCCGTGATGCGAGACCCCGGTTACTGGATTTGACCCGTCCAACCGACCTTACGGTGTCGGAAACAAAAAAAATTACAGCGATCTTAACAAAATCCTACCGCTGGTAACCTTTCGTTTACGGGCATCGTTAATCATAGGGACGATCATTTAAGGGTCAGTAAATGCTAAGCGCAAAATTTGGTGTTTGGCATAGATTGAGTCAGATGAGTCAGATAGCCGATTTCCTTAATGTTACGCATTAAGGATGTCATTCTAGATTCACATGCAAAATCAGGGGACTGCAAAAAATATTTAACATTTTCGGTACACCTTGCCAGAGTGAATCAGAATTTGTTAACCATTTGCTGGCAGCCTCCAAATCAGGCAACGACTGGATCCGTATCGCGTAAGGGGGCCATCAACACCTTTCGGCGGCGGAAAAGGGGACAATTATGCGGGTTCTACTCATCGAAGACGACAGCGCGACAGCGCAGAGCATCGAACTGATGCTCAAGTCGGAAAGTTTTAACGTTTACACCACCGATCTTGGTGAAGAGGGTGTCGATCTCGGCAAGCTCTATGATTACGACATCATTCTGCTCGATCTTAACCTGCCGGACATGTCCGGTTACGAGGTTTTGAGAACGCTGCGCCTATCCAAGGTCAAGACACCTATTCTTATCCTGTCCGGCATGGCCGGCATCGAAGACAAGGTTCGCGGTCTCGGCTTTGGTGCCGACGACTACATGACCAAGCCGTTCCACAAGGACGAACTGGTCGCACGCATCCATGCGATCGTGCGCCGTTCCAAGGGGCATGCACAGTCGGTCATCTCGACCGGCGAACTGATCGTCAACCTGGATGCCAAGACTGTTGAAGTCGGCGGCCAGCGCGTTCACCTGACGGGCAAGGAATACCAGATGCTGGAGCTGCTTTCGCTCCGCAAGGGTACGACGCTGACCAAGGAAATGTTCCTCAACCACCTTTATGGCGGTATGGACGAGCCTGAACTGAAGATCATCGACGTGTTCATCTGCAAGCTGCGCAAGAAGCTCGCAAATGCTGCCGGCGGCGCAAACTACATCGAAACCGTCTGGGGCCGCGGCTATGTGCTGCGCGAGCCTGAAGGCGAACTCGCAGAAAGCGCCTGATCGGCGCTTGAAAGACAATACGGGCAGCCGGTTGGCGCTCAGCATCCCGCATATGCGCGGGCGCCATGACGGCATATGCCCCGAAGTTTCAGAAACCCGCCAGAAATGGCGGGTTTTTCGTTGCCACCTGCCAGGATAACCGGCACAGGGACTGAAAACAGAGACGAAAAAGCCGCGACCAAAGGGGCGCGGCTTCAAAGAAACTGGAAACTTGGCGAAGGGATCAGGCGGCGATCGACAGGCTGCCGAAGACGCTCGTCAGGATCTTCCGGTCGAATGGCTTGAGAAGAAAATCATCGGCACCGGCGCGTTTGCCAGCCATCATCTTCTTCAGGTCCGCCTCGACGACGCAGTAATAGATGCGCACGGTCTTGCCTTCAGGCAGATTGCGGATGTTGGCAATCAGATCCAGCGCGCCATCAAGACCGGCATCGACGATGATGATGTTGGGCAGTTCCGCTTCGCAGCGCACGAGTGCTTCGAGACCATTGGCAGCTTCGGAGACGAGGAAATTCAGGCCGGAGAGAATGCGCTTTCCGACCTTGCGTACGACGTCCGAATCATCGGCAATCATCAAGCGTTGCATCTCAAGCTCCCTCTCTGCGCTACAGCGGGAATTTAATCCCTATCAACAACCGTAGGCCGCTTTGGCAAAGAATCAGTTACCGCGACGCCTAAAAGCAGATTTATCTCCGCCTCAGGCTGCAACCATCTTCGCGGAAAACACGATTTCTTCCGCGTTCGAGTTGACCTCGATTTCCATGCCGGCCTCCTCGGCAAGCAGAACCGTGTAATAGGGCTGGATCGTATGGGCATCGACGGCTTCTTCGAGTGTGCCCGAAAGAAGCTCGACCAGTTTTGGCGGTACACGCATCATCCGCCCCTTGCAGATCAGCTTGAAAGCCGCGTCATATTCAGGGTTTTCCAGGATGACATCGATCGAACCACCGCGCGGAATGGCGCCGTAAGCGATCAGGAACAGGTTGAGCAGCAGCTTGACGCGGTTCTTGGCGATGATCACGCGCGGGCCGGTCCAGGTGACTTCCGTCTTCTTTTCGACGGAAGCGAAATCCTTGGCTGCTTTTTCCGCTTCACCGGTATCGATCGATGCGCCGACCGAGCCCGAGGCGCCGAACGCCAGCCGGGCGAATTTCAACCGGACGGAAGCATTGAGCGCGCTGGTGCGGATCAGGTCCATGGCATCGGCATCCGCCCCGCCCTCGTCGAGCAGTTCAAGGCCGTTGTTGATCGCGCCGACCGGCGAGATGATGTCGTGGCAGACACGGCTGCACAGAAGCGCTGCGAGATCGGGACCGGTCAAGGTCAGGTTCGGGTTCTTTCCCATGGTCGTATCCTCAATAGCCTTCGAGCGGCTCACAAGCGAGATCAGGCGGCCTTCCGCGATCCTTTTGCCCCATCGTCTAACCCACGAACATTGTGCGGGCATAGCCTCGGGACGAAGATCATAAAGACACCACATTTGGTAAACCGATTGTTAAGATCATCGGTTCAAATTGCTGACGATCAGCCCGAAGCCCGTCACCAAGTGAGACGGGACAGGACAGCGGCCCGCGCATGACGTCGCAGGCAGGCCTGAGTTTACGGAGAAGAACATGCAGCGGATCGTCAATGCCGTGAAATTCCCACTCTTGCGCACATTCGTGGCGTTGATGGCTGCGTTCAGCCTCATGCCGGCGGCGTTTGCGCAGAGCAACAACGGCGGCCAGTATACGATGCAGGAAATCGTCGATGCCGGCCACGGCTTCTTCGGCTCCACCTCTGGCGGACTTGCCAAGGTGGTCGAGAACGCATTTTCGAAATACGGCCTGCCGAATGGTTATATTCTCGGCCAGGAGGGATCCGGCGCATTCGTGGCTGGCCTGACCTATGGCGAAGGCGACCTCTATACCAAGAACGCCGGCCAACATAACGTGTTCTGGCAGGGGCCGTCCCTTGGCCTCGACTGGGGTGGCCAGGGCAGCCGGACGATGATGCTGGTCTACAACCTGCCGGCCGTTCCTTCACTCTACAAGCGCTTCGGCGGCGTCTCCGGCTCGGCCTATGTGGTTGCCGGGGTTGGCATGACCGTGCTGACGGACGAAAACATCGTCCTGGTTCCCATCCGCACCGGCCTTGGTGCACGCCTCGGCATCAATGTCGGCTATCTGAAGCTGACCCAACAGCCGACCTGGAACCCCTTCTAAACGCTCCGCCTTTTCCAAAAGTCTTTCCAGTCGCCGAGGCGGCTGGAAAAAAATGCGCGTTCGCGAACACTTGAAGTGATATTGTCGTTCGTCTTTAGTGCGAATGAAACGAAAACCATGGATTATGGCGTATCGCCGCGTGTTCAGAACTGAAATGGCCAGCCCGTGATTGAATTCGCACTCCTGTTTGCCCTGGGTTTTCTGACCGCGGCTCTCCTCGGCCTGCTGGCGGCACCGGTCGTTCACAGGCGTATCGTGCGCTTTGCAGAAGACCGGCTGACAGCAACGATGCCGCTATCGCCACAGGAAGTTCGCGCCCAGAAAGACGCGGCCCGCGCCGGTTATGCAGCCGAAAATGCCCGGACAAGCCAGATGCTGAAACGCGAGCGCGACAAGAACGTCGCGCTGCTGCTCCAGAATGGAGCGACGCTAAAAGAAACCCAGCGCCTCGCTGGTGAAAATGCCGACCTGCATGCGCAACTTGCCGACATGAATGTGGAAGCCGCGGACCTGCGCTCGGCAGCCCGCCAGCTCGAGCAGAACATCGAGCGGCTGAAAGCGACGCTTGCCAATGTCGAACGGGACAGTGTCAAAAAGAACGTCGATATCAAAACCCTGAACAGACAGGTGGACCATCTGACCGGCGACATGGACAGCCTGAAGATCGACGTCGCCGCCCATGATGCAGAGGCCGAGAACCTGAAAAGCCGTATTGCCGGCCTGAAGGATGAGCGCGAGATCATGCGCAACGAGTTGAAAGCCGAAAGCACCAAGGCGCGGGAACTGGAAGTACGGCTTGCCCGCGACGAAACCCGCCTGAAGCAGTTCGAAGTCAAGCTCGCCCGGGAAATGGCCGCCAATGCCGATAAGGACAATTTTCTTGAACGCAGGGGCAGTGAGATCGAACGCTTGAAGGCCAAGGTCAGGGATACGGGCACGGACCTGCGCGATGCCTCCAAGGCGCTGCGGGCCGCCGGCCTGACCATGCCCGTGCGCCGCGAAAAGAAAACCACAGCAGCCGGCCCGGCAACAGGCGGCACTTTGGAAACACAGGACAACACCGATGCACAGAACACCATGTCACCCGTAGCAGCCATCGATCTGACCGTACCGGCCGACTATGCCCGCAACCGGGCTGCAGCACTTTCGGAGCAGCTGACACACTCGACGTCTTCAGCGCATGACGATGCCTTGCGCGAGGAGATTGCCGATATCGCGGCAACTATGGTGGCTTTGACAGCGGCCAAGGAAGGTCCGGCGTCACCGATCCCTTCCCTCCTCTCGACAGCAAGCACGCAACCCAACGCCCCAGACAAGAGCCTCGCTGCCCGCGCCCGCGACATGCTACCGCCGGAACAGAACTAATCTTTGCCGTCAGATAAAGCCGTTGATCATCGCCACCTGATGCAGAGCGATGCCGGTGGCGGTAGCGACATTCAGACTGTCCAGTCCCGGCCGCTGGCGGATACGGGCGGTCTGGATCGATGCCATGATGTTTTCAGGCAACCCCTCGCCTTCCGTCCCGGCGAGAAGCACGGTGCGCGGCGACGGAGGAATATCGTGCAGGTCGGTCTTTCCGCGCGGCGACAGACCCCAGATCGCAAAGCCTTCAGCCTGCAGACGCCCGATCAGCGCCGTCACTGATCCTTCGCGGGCGAAGGGGACACTCAGCACCGAGCCGACAGAGACCCGGATCGCCTTGCGGTACATTGGATCGCAGCTGCTTTCGTCCATCAGGATGGTATCGACGCCAAAGGCAGCGGCGTTGCGGAACATCGATCCCATATTGTCGTGGTTGGAGATTCCGCAAGCGGCAAGAACCAGGCTTTTGGCGGGAAGACCATTTACCAGCGCATCCAGACCAGGCGCCGTTTGGCGCTTACCGAGCGCCAGCACACCACGGTGCATGTTGAAACCGGCTATGGCGTCGAACACGGGAGCACTGGCGACATAGACCGGAATGTCCGCCGGGAATTCGGCGAGAATGCCGCTGACACCATCGACGCGGTTTTCGAGAAGAAGAATGGCTTCAGCCTCGATACCACGGCCCGCTTTATGCGCCACCGCCAGCATGCGCAGCACGACCGTGCCCTCGGCGATAAAGCGGCCATGCCGGCCCGTCAGGTCGCGCTCCCTAATCGAGACGAAACCGGCAATACGCGGATCGGCCGGATCATCGATGCGGAGCGGTGTCACAGCTCAGCCTTCTCAGTTGGTCTTGACGGAGACATCCGCAACGACGCGGCCAGCGGCGATATCGAAAACGATCGCCTTGCGCTCTCCACCAGCAACCGCGCCGTAGAACAGGATCTGCCCGCCCGACAAGGCAACATTCGAAACTTCAAACCCGGCGGGCAGTGCTGCGATTGCCGTGATCGGCGCATCGCCCGGCACCGAGACTGAGGCGCTTTGCTCCACATCGGCCTTGCCCGGACGCGTAAGCTTATAGACAATCGCTGCAAGCACGACCATAAGCATCACCAACATGATACCACCCGAGACCAGCTGCAGCTTGATCATCTTGCGGCGCACGTTCTCCATCACCGGATCGAGCGGCTTGTCTTCCTGTTCGACTGGTTTCTGATTGGACATGGCTGGCCTTACCTGCGGAATGGAACGAGAATGAACGACCCCTTTAAACAAGCCCCGGCAATTAGGAAAGTCCTGACGGCAAATGAAGACGCGGCTGGGCGTTTGGACGCATACCTGACGGAAGCGCTGGGCGGCGAGTTTTCCCGCAACCGCATCAAGGCCCTGATCGAACAGGGTGAGGTCTCCGTCAACGGCAAGACCGTCAAGGAAGCCAAGAAGAAGGTGCAGCCCGGCGACGTCTTCGAGATCGGCCTGCCGGAAGCGGAAGACCCCGAGCCGAAGGGCGAGGATATCCCGCTCAACGTGCTCTATGAGGACGACGATCTGATCGTGCTGGTCAAGCCCCCGGGTCTGGTCGTCCATCCCGGCGCCGGCAACTGGACCGGCACGCTGGTCAACGCCCTGATCCACCACTGCGGCGCAAGTCTTTCGGGTATTGGCGGGGTCAAGCGGCCCGGCATCGTCCATCGGCTCGACAAGGATACCAGCGGCGTCATGGTGGTCGCCAAAAACGATATCGCTCATCGCCACCTCTCAGACCAGTTTGCCGACCATGGCCGCACCGGTCCACTGGAACGCGCCTACATGGCCATCGTCTGGGGCCGCCCGCGAGGGCTGAAGGGCACGATCGATGCACCGCTCGGCCGCGCCGGCGACCGCGTGAAGCGCGCGGTCAAGCAAGAAGGGTCAGATGATGCGCGCGAGGCGATCACCCACTATGAGGTGATGGAGCGCTATCACGAAAAACCGGATGCGACCGCCCTTGCCGCGATGATCAAGTGCAATCTCGAAACCGGGCGCACCCACCAGATTCGCGTCCACATGGCCCATATCGGCCACCCACTGATCGGCGATCCCGATTACGGCGCGGCCTTCAAGACCAAGGCCAACCTTCTGCCGGATGAAGCAAAGGCGGTAGTCAACCGTTTCCCCCGGCAGGCGCTGCACGCCTTCATGCTGGCCTTCGAGCACCCCACCACCGGGGAAACCATGCATTTTGAATCGCCGGTCCCGGATGACATGCAGGAACTGGTCGAAGCCTTGCGGGGCTAACGCTGGGACTTGGCGATCCGGCCATTCGAGGCGTATAAAGACCCTTGGAACCCGGAGCGCTCATGAGCCAGTTTGCGGCCAGGAAAATTCTCGATACCGAGATGGTCAGCGTCCATGACGTGCTGTGCACCGGTGAATGCCGGCACAGGAGCGACGTGGAATGTTCGCACGTCACCAGTCTGGTGTTTCCCTATCGGGGTGTCTTCCTTCGCCATGTCGGCAGCGATGACGTTGTTGCCGAAGCCAATCAGGTCTTGTTCTTCAATCGCGACGAGGACTATCGCATCACCCATCCCGTGGAAGGCGGCGATGCATGCCTGAGCCTGGCCGTGCACGAAGCGGCGCTTGAGGAACTGGTCCCAAAAGTTCACAGTGCCGCAAGAAGTCCCTTCGCCTTCAACAAGCAGCGCCTGCGCATAGACGCCCGCGCACAGGCGCTCGTCGCCCTTTTGCGCCACAGCCTGCTCAGGGGCACGGCGGAAACCCTGGAAGCAGAAACGCTGGCAATGACGCTGGTGCGCCGCGCAGTCGGCGAACGCACGGCCCGTGCGGCGACCGCCAGCATCGGCCGGCAGAAACTGGTGGACCGGGCCAAGCTTATCCTCTCCTCCGATCTCGCCCGGCGCTGGACACTGGCGGAGATTGCAAGGGAAGCCGGTGTCTCGCCGGTCTACCTGACGCAAGTTTTCCAGCAGGTGGAAGGCACGCCGCTCTATCGCTATCATTTACGGCTGAGATTGGCCAAGGCGCTCGACTTGCTCGGCAGCTATGACGACCTGACGGGGCTTGGCCTCGATCTCGGCTTTTCGAGCCATAGCCATTTCTCGTCGTCATTCCGCCAGGCTTATGGCCGCACTCCGGCCGAATTCCAGCGCTTCGCCGGCCTGCGCTGATCGATAGGCAAGATCGCTAAAGAATCTGACAGCGCTGTCCTGGCCAAAATGGTCTTCTCTCCTGGTCGAAACACATCAACCGGAGGAATGATCATGCAGGACAATACATGCGCCGCCTGTGACTGCGAACTTGATGCCAGCCGTATCGCCGTCAAGATCGGTGGCAAGACCGTCGAAGTCTGCTGCGAGGAATGTGCGCAGGCGCTGCGCGAGGCCGACGCGGCAATCCACCCCACCCAACTATCGAAGGGATAGGACCGAAACCGGTCCCCTGCCCCGACCCGCCGGCCTGATGATGGGCCGGCATTTCCCGGAGAGATATCGATGAAAAACGAACCTCATGTGATTGGTGATCGCGTGCCGCACGAACACGCCCTGATCGCCGGATTGAAGCTTGTTGTGCAAGGGTCCGGCGATCAGGCGTCGGCGGACATCACCCACCCCGCAGGCTTTGCGCGTCTACGTGCATTTCTCGGATCGATCGGCAGGCTGGTGCGGCAGCGCCGCAACCGGCTGGCCCTATTGGAACTCAACGATGACCAGTTGAAGGATATCGGCATCTCGCGATGCCAGGCCTATGGCGACGGATACAGCCGCTATCGCCGGGCCAGAACGGGTAACGGCGGCGCTTCGATTTGACGGCCCATGGGCTGGATTGAGGGCGGGCGGATTTCTAAGGCCGGTATGCATCCTTTCCCGCCGTCGTGCGTTTTGGCATGACAATAAGGAGAAACCCGATGATTGATGCCACACAGATCAGAGAACATGCCGAAATCATCAGCGCCGACGGTCTTCATATCGGCACGGTCGATCGCGTCGAAGGCGATCGCATCAAGCTGACCAAGAAGGACAGCGGCTTCGGCCACGAAGACCACCACCACTTCATCGCCCTTGAACTGGTGGCAAGCGTCGATGACAATCGCGTCCGTCTCAGCGCCAATGGCGATGTCGCCGTCATGTTTGAGGAAGAACAGGACAACTCGCCGATCCATTGACCGGCACGCGCCGGAAATTCTACAAAATGTTACAAATGACCGGTTCCGCCCTTGATATTTCGAGGGCGGACACAATTTACAGGCTGTAACCCAACTGGAGCATGCGCTTCTCTGGCTTCACATCTCTGTGAAACCGGAGTTCTTGAATCATGCTTTCGCCGCACTTATCTATGAGCATGTGGGGTCGGATAGACCCACATGCCCGGCCTGCCAAGAGGAGGCTGGAACGCGAAAGGGGGGTGCATCATGGCCCGCAGTACGTTACCGTCCATTACCGCTGGAGAAGGCGGTCTCAACCGTTATCTCGATGAAATCCGCAAATTTCCCATGCTTGAACCGCAGGAAGAGTACATGCTCGCCAAGCGGTATCAGGAGCATGACGACCGCAAGGCTGCCCATCAGCTCGTAACCAGCCATCTGCGCCTCGTGGCGAAGATCGCCATGGGTTATCGCGGCTACGGCCTGCCAATCGGTGAAGTCGTTTCAGAAGGCAATGTCGGCCTGATGCAGGCGGTCAAGAAGTTCGATCCGGAACGCGGCTTCCGCTTGGCCACCTACGCCATGTGGTGGATCAAGGCTTCGATCCAGGAATATATCCTGCGTTCGTGGTCGCTGGTGAAAATGGGTACGACCGCCAACCAGAAGCGGCTGTTCTTCAACCTGCGCCGCCTCAAGGGCAAGATTCAGGCCCTTGACGAGGGCGACCTGAAGCCCGATCAGGTCGCGCATATCGCCACGACCCTGAAAGTGTCGGAAGCGGAAGTGATTTCGATGAACCAGCGTCTCTCCGGCGACGCTTCGCTCAACGCGCCGATCAAGGCCGGTGAAGGCGAATCCGGCCAGTGGCAGGATTGGCTTGTCGATGATCACGACAACCAGGAAGACATCCTGATCGAACAGGACGAACTGGAAAGCCGCCGTAGCCTTCTGTCGAGCGCGATGAACGTGTTGAACGACCGGGAACGCCGCATCTTCGAGGCGCGCCGCCTGACGGAAGATCCGGTGACGCTGGAAGATCTGTCGACAGAGTTCGACATCAGCCGCGAGCGCGTCCGTCAGATCGAGGTCCGCGCCTTTGAAAAGGTCCAGGACGCCGTCCGCAAGGCGGCTCAGGATCGCCAGAACGCGCTGCGGGTCGTTGAAGACGCCTGATACCGGCGCTGACTGAACAAACAAAAACCCGGCTGGATCGCTCCAGCCGGGTTTCTTTTTGTGCGTATGGACGAATTACTGACCGGCCGGATCAGGCTTTGCGGCCAGGCTCCAGGCCTGCATGGCCTTGGTGAAGGCTTCGGTGCCAGCAGCACCCTTCTCCAGCGTCAGCAGCGCGCGGCGGCCGTTGCGGTAGGTCAACGGAATATCCATCCAGCCACGCGTGCGTAGAAGTTCGGTGTTTGTCGCAACGGCTTCCGGGAAGTCGTTGAGCGCGATCATGTGGAAATCCTCGGTGATCTTGGCCGGAACCGCGATCAGCGCATCGCCACGATCCTGTTCGTTGCGCTTCATCGAAACACGCTGAACGCTATCGATGCTGCCGCCTTCGAAGTTTTCCGGCAGTGAGAAGACGAATTCGATTACATGGCTGGCGGGCAGCGACGAGTCGGCATTGCGCTTGATCGTCATCAGTGCCGTCAGACCGCGTTCCGGAACATTGATTTGCGCCTGAACGACCGGCTCCGGTTTGGCGTCGCCACCCGGGGATTCTTCCTTCACAGACCAGGCAACATTGCCCTCGATCGCCGTTGGTGCGGACTGCCCCAGCCGTTCCTCGTAAAGGAACATCTTCTGGGCTCCGGCCGGCACCTGTTGCGTCGCCGGATTGGGTGTCGTCTGCTGACCGGGCACCGGTTGGGCAGGTTGCGCGTCAGTTGCCGTCTGGCCTGCAGGCGTGGTTGCCGTTGCCTGAGCGGTATCGACCGGCTTGCCCGCTTCCGTCTGCGCAGCCACAGACTTGCCTTCCTCGGTGGCAGCAGAACCTGCAGGCGCGGGCGCCGGGCCCTCGTCGATCTCGGTGCCATCCTGCTGCAGGCGCTGCGTGAATTTGGTGCTGCCTTCGACTGCCGCGACCTCGGCATTCGGAGGCGTCTGCGTCTGGTTGTTCGTCTCCGGCGCGGTCAGATCCTTGCTGCCCTCTTCAGGCGCAGATGCTTCCGGCGTCGTCTGTCCCGGGATGCTGGCGGTGATAGAAGCCAGTACGCCGGAAACCCAGGAATTCACCGTGGTCTGATTTTGCCAATAGGCGTAACCGCCACCGCCCAGGATCAGCGCAAGCACTGCCGTGAGCCCGATCGCCTTGACATTCAATCGCGAGCGCTTCGGCTCCACCCGGTAGGAAACCGGACGCGCCGGCACTTCGACATCTTCATCGACGGCGGAGGAAGCCTTGCCGGCCTGTGACGCTGCTGCAGCGCCAACGGCTGCAGCCGTACCGCCATGCGCCAGAAGCTCATCGATATCATTCCAGCTGTCATTGGCAGCCTTGCGCTGCTCAGGCTCAGCAGCATCCGTTTTCTCGACCGGCCAAGACCAATCGGCGATGGCGGGTTCCGATGTTTCGGCGGCCGCAGCGGCCGGGGCCTGGGTAAACGGATCGTTATCGTCCCAAGCCCAGGCAGCCGCAGCTTTATCCTTGGCGCCGCTGTCGTCATTCAGCGGCGTTACCGTCTCGACAGGCTCGTATTGCGTGAGGTCGGGGATTTCATCGGCAACAGGTGCTTGCTCCGCAGCCTCTGTCCAGACCGGCTCGCTATGGGCGGTTGCCGGAACCGGATCGTTCCATTCCGGCAATTCCCATTCCGTGGAGGCCGAAGGCGCGGGTTTTTCAACGACCGGCTCTACAGCCGGCTCTGCAAAGGTGTCCGATTGGACCGCGGCTTCCAGAATATCGGCCGTTTCATCAACCGTTGCGCCGTAACGGCTCTGAGGCTCGAACGTCGCGGCGGCCGGATGCTCCGGCTCTGCGACAACCTCGTGGCGATCATCTTCCGGTTCTTCCGAATAGGCCGCCTCGACGGGGATATTTTCCTCTATAGCATCGGCTGTGTTGCCAGCCTCGACCACTTCGGGTTCCGGCTGAGCATCAACATGATCGTCCTCCACCGTCGGCTCAACGACCGCAATCGGTGCAACGTCCGCGACGGGTTCCGGCTGTTCCACCGGTTCAGGTGCGACCTGCGACTCCGCTACAGGCTCCGCGCGTTCCTCTTCCTCGACGTCAGCCTCGGGCTCACGCGCTTCCACCACCGGCGGCTCTGCAACGTGATCCTCGACTTCGGCCGCTTCCGGCACCACGTCCGCGGGCTGATCGTCCAGCGGAGGTAGCGCCTCGGCGTGATCGTCCTCGACCTCGTTGATCGCCGCCTCGAGCTTGACCATCTGGCGTTCGATCATCTCGTCCGAGGGACGAGGTTTCATGCTTTCAAGCTGACGGCGGACAGCACCGCGGGCCTTGTCATAGACCTTGGCCCGCATTTCAGGAACATTGTCCGACAGACCATCGACGGTCCTTCGAATAACTGCAACAAAATCCGCCATCAGAACTTTCTCATACCATCGGCGTATTTACGCCAAATTCTTCCCTAGCCGTCAACGTCAGACTAGTCCTCAAACGGGTCCGTCACAAGTATGGTGTCGTCACGTTCGGGGCTGGTGGAAAGCAGCGCCACCGGCGCACCGATCAATTCCTCGACCTGACGCACATATTTGATCGCCTGAGCCGGAAGCTGCGCCCAGCTGCGGGCACCGACAGTCGATTCTTTCCAGCCTTCCAGCGTGATATAGCGCGGTTTTGCCTGGGCCTGCTGTGCCTGGCTGGCTGGCAGGTGATCGATATCGACGCCATCGAGCGTATAGCCAACGCAGATCTTCAGTTCATCGAGGCCGTCGAGCACGTCGAGCTTGGTCAACGCGATGCCGGTGATGCCATTGGTGGCAACCGACTGGCGCACGAGCGCCGCATCGAACCAGCCGCAGCGGCGCTTACGGCCAGTGACAGTGCCGAACTCATGGCCTTTTTCACCGAGAAACTGGCCGATTTCATCGTGCAGTTCGGTCGGGAACGGACCTTCGCCGACGCGGGTCGTGTAGGCCTTGGTGATGCCGAGGATATAGCCGAGCGCACCCGGGCCCATGCCGGAACCGGCAGCCGCCTGACCAGAAACCGTGTTGGACGAGGTAACGAAAGGATAGGTACCGTGATCGATATCCAGCAGCGTGCCCTGCGCGCCTTCAAACAGGATGCGGGCACCCTTGCGCCGATGACGATCCAGCAGCAGCCAGACGGTTTCCATGAACGGCAGGACGCGAGCAGCAACCGAGGAAAGCTCGGTCATGATCGTCTCATGGCTCACTTCGGCTTCGCCAAGACCACGGCGCAGCGCATTGTGATGGGTGAGCAGCCGATCAACCTTGGCCGGCAGTGTGTCGAGATCAGCGAGATCCATAACGCGGATGGCGCGGCGGCCAACCTTATCTTCGTAGGCCGGGCCGATACCGCGGCGTGTCGTGCCGATCTTGGTGCCGCTGTTGGACGCCGCATCCTCGCGGATGCCGTCCAGTTCGCGATGCAGCGACAGGATCAGCGTGGCATTGTCGGCGATGCGCAGGTTTTCCGGGGTAATGGCCACGCCCTGCTTGTCGAGCTTCTCGATTTCCGCGATCAGCGCGTGCGGGTCGATGACCACGCCATTACCGATGACGGCGAGCTTGCCCGGACGAACGACGCCCGACGGCAGAAGGGAAAGCTTGTAGCTGGTACCGTCGATGACCAAGGTATGGCCGGCATTGTGCCCGCCCTGAAAGCGCACAACCACGTCGGCACGCTCGGAGAGCCAGTCGACAATCTTGCCTTTGCCTTCATCACCCCATTGCGATCCGACCACCACGACATTCGTCATTTCAGTTTTCCTGTTTCCACGCGCCTGTGATTGCGCTGTCTTCAAACCCGCGCATCTATACTGTTTTGTTTTTTGGAAAGCGACCCTGTTTAACCGGGGATTCGGGGTTTTTGCATGGCAAAGACCGCATTTCGCTTCCCTTCATCGATAACAACACCAGCGACGGCCAATAATGCGGGGTTGCCATATCCGTTCTGGATTGATTCAATACAACCGAGAATGAGGTGTTCTGCAAGATCGATACGACCGCTTCATTCTATCCGCTGCCATCGTTTGCTTCCCCGACTTGCCAGGAACACCGTGCCCGTCAATCTGCAAGCCTATATCATCCTTTGTATCACCACCTTGATCTGGGGTGGAAATTCCGTGGCCGGGAAAATGGCGGTCGGCCATGTCAGCCCGATGATGCTGACCGGCATGCGCTGGGTCATTGCCTGTATCGTGCTGTTGATTTTCGCGGCCCCGCAGGTACGCCGCGATTTTCCGGCCATCCGCAAAAACTGGCTGCTTCTTTTAGGCTATGGCACCGTCGGGTTCACCGCTTTCAACGCCTTTCTCTATTCGGCATTGCAATTCACCAGCGCCATCAATGCCGTCATCGAGCAGGCTGGCATCCCGATGGTGATCTTCGTGATGAATTACGTGCTGTTTCGCACCGCCTTTTCCATGGCGCAGATTGCCGGTTTCACATTGACCCTGTTCGGTGTTGCATTGACCGCATCGCATGGCGACCTCACCACGCTGCTCTCGCTGGATCTCAACCAGGGCGACGCCATGATGATGGCGGCGGTCCTGCTCTATGCCGGCTACACGGTGGCGTTGCGCTGGAAACCGGACATCCACTGGAAAAGCCTGATCGCGATCTCCGCCTTCGGCGCGCTGGTCAGCAGCATTCCGCTGGTCATCTGGGAATTCTCCACCGGCCGGATGATCTGGCCCGATACGCAAGGCTGGATCATCGTCGCCTATGCCGGCCTACTGCCCTCTCTCGTCTCGCAGATCCTGTACGTGCGAGGCGTCGAGTTGATCGGCCCCAACCGGGCCGGCCTGTTCATCAACACCATTCCGATCTTCGGCACCCTGCTGTCGATCGCCCTGATCGGCGAAGCCCTGCAGATGTTCCATATTATCGCGCTCGCACTGGTGTTGGGCGGCATCGCGGTGGCGGAACGCGGCCGTCCGCGCCTGCTTGAAGACACGAGAAAAAACTAACTGAAATCTGCGCTGTTGAGATCGCGCTCCATGTAGACGGCCTCGCTGCCATAGCCGGACAGCTTGGCGGCAAGCATTTCGTGCCTATGCACCGCAAAACTCTGCCGTTCCCAGAAACCTTGCGATCCGTTGACGGAGACGAGTGCGACGGTTCGGTATCCGGCCTGACGGGCCTGTTCGGCAAGCAGCCCTGCGACCTTGGCCCCTGCCCCGGAACCACGTGTCCCCGGCAGCAAGGCCAGATCGTGAAGATACCAGCTATCCGCCTCCCCCGGGATCTCGCCCAGCTTTCTATCGAGTTGCGGCGGTGAAAACCGGCGCCATGGGTGGCTGAGAAGATATCCCGAGATTGTACCGCGCTTTCCAAACACAAAGCATCCCTGCGGGCACAGTTCAAGCCGCTCGAGCAGGACATCACGCGCTTCGGGATGATCGGCATGCGCGATGCACTGGATGTCGTAGATGGCGGCAATGTCCACCAGGGCAGCCGGGCGCCAATCGGCGGAGCGGTCAATCATGTTCATTTCATTCACTTTCATCAACGGCAAACGCGCCGGAGGTCATCCGGCGCGTTTGTGTCAATCCTTCGGAGCCCAAAGTGCTCCGGCGTATCAGTCGACGTTGAAGACCAGTGGCTTGGCAGCCCGGATGGCCGGGTTGGCGCGCAGCTTGTCAAGAACGTCTTCAGACACGGCACCATCGACATAGAGCAACGCAATCGCATCGGCACCGGCATTGTGGCGGCCGAGCTGGAAGTTGGCGATATTGACGCCCGCGTCACCCAGCGTCATGCCGATGAAGCCGATCATGCCGGGAACGTCGGTGTTGGTGATGTAGACCATGTGGTTACCGACATCGGCGTCAAGGTTGATGTCCTTGATCTGGATGAAGCGCGGCTTTCCATCCGAGAACACCGTACCGGCAACCGAACGTGTCTGGTTCGCCGTCGTCACCGTCAGCTTGATATAGCCATCGAAGACACCCGACTTGTCACGCTTCACCTCGGACAGGATGATACCCTTTTCCTTGATCATGACCGGCGCCGAAACCATGTTGACGTCGGAAACCTGACTACGGATGAGACCGGCAAGGGCTGCACTCGTCAGCGCCTTGGTATTCATCCCGGCAGTCGATCCGTCAAACAGGATCTCGATTTCCTTGATGGCGCTTTCCGTCACCTGACCGACAAAAGCGCCGAGGACATCGGCGAGCCGGATGAACGGCTTCAGGATCGGTGCTTCTTCCGCGGTGATCGACGGCATGTTGATGGCGTTGGAGACGGCACCCTTGACGAGGTAGTCCGACATCTGCTCGGCAACCTGCAGGGCAACGTTCTCCTGCGCTTCCGTGGTGGACGCGCCGAGGTGCGGAGTGCAGACGACATTCGGCAGGCCGAACAGCGGGCTTTCCGTTGCAGGCTCGACCTCAAACACGTCGAAGCCGGCACCAGCGACATGACCGGACTTGATGGCATCGGCAAGCGCATGCTCATCGACCAGACCACCACGGGCGCAGTTGATAATACGCACGCCAGGCTTGGTCTTGGCCAGCGCTTCGCGGTTGAGGATGCCGCGCGTCTTGTCGGTCATCGGCACGTGCAAGGTGATGAAATCGGCCTGAGCGAGCAGTTCGTCCAGTTCCACCTTGGTGACGCCCATTTCCTCGGCCCGTTCCTTCGACAGGAATGGGTCATAGGCCAGAACATGCATCTTCAGGCCAATGGCGCGCGAGCAGACAATACCGCCGATATTGCCGGCGCCGATGACACCGAGCGTCTTGCCGGTGATTTCGACGCCCATGAACTTCGACTTTTCCCATTTGCCGGCCTGGGTGGAGCTATCGGCCTGCGGCAACTGACGGGCAACGGCAAACATCAGCGCAATGGCGTGTTCGGCCGTCGTGATCGAGTTGCCGAACGGCGTGTTCATGACGATGATACCGCGACGCGACGCGGCCGGGATATCGACATTGTCGACGCCGATACCGGCGCGCCCGATCACCTTGAGGTTGGTCGCAGCCGCAATCAGCTTTTCCGTCGCCTTGGTGGCGGAACGGATAGCGAGACCATCGTAATTGCCGATGATCGCGGCAAGCTTTTCCTTGTCCTTGCCGAGCTGCGGCTGGAAATCGACGTCTACGCCGCGATCCCGGAAAATCTGGACGGCGGTTTCCGACAGTTCATCGGATACGAGTACGCGAGGTGCCATGAGAGGCCTCCATTGGTTTCGTCAAAAAATCTGATTGGTGAGGAGGACCGCGCCCTGTTGGCGCGGTCTAAGCCGGTTAGGCGGCCGCCTGAGACAGCGTCGCCTTCTGGGTCGCAAACGCCCAGTCGAACCAGGGCATCAATGCCTTGATGTCCGAAGTCTCGATCGTCGCACCGGCCCAGATACGGAAACCGGACGGCGCATCACGGTAAGCGCCGATGTCATGGGCGACAGCCTGCTTTTCAAGCAGTGCCACCATGCCCTTGGCAAAGGCCTCCTGACCAGCGGCATCAAGTGCTGCAACGTCCTTGTCGACGATCTTCAAGCAGACCGAGGTGTTGGACTGCGTTGCAGGATCGACCGCCAGATTGGCGATCCAGTCCGTCTTCGCAACGAAGTCATGGATGGCCTGCGCATTGGCATCAGCCCGGGCGATCAGCGCCTTGAGGCCGCCGAGCGACTTTGCCCAGTTGAGCGCATCGATATAGTCCTCGACGCACAGCATCGACGGGGTGTTGATCGTCTCGCCCTGGAAGATACCCTCGATGATCTTGCCGCCCTTGGTCATGCGGAAGATCTTCGGCAGCGGCCAGGAAGGCTCATAGCTTTCCAACCGTTCGACAGCGCGCGGCGACAGGATCAGAATGCCATGCGCACCCTCACCGCCCAGCACCTTCTGCCAGGAGAAGGTGACGACATCGAGTTTGGCAAAGTCCAGATCCTGCGCAAACGCGGCAGACGTCGCGTCGCAGATCGTCAGCCCCTTGCGGTCCGCCGGGATGAAATCGGCATTGGCAACGCGGACACCCGAGGTCGTACCATTCCAGGTAAAGACGACATCACGGTCGAAATCGACCTGGGCAAAGTCGACGAGCTTGCC
Organism: Rhizobium sp. Root1334; assembly: GCF_001426665.1. Classification (GTDB taxonomy): domain Bacteria; phylum Pseudomonadota; class Alphaproteobacteria; order Rhizobiales; family Rhizobiaceae; genus Pararhizobium. The sequence goes on from NZ_LMEY01000027.1 coordinate 149,966, forward strand.
GTAGTCGGCAACGAATTTGCGGGTATCAGGGAGCTTCAGCTCCTTGACGACATCGGAAACCCAGCCGGAGCCGAAGCTCTCCCAGGCGACCATGTCAACGCCGCGCGGACCGAGCAGTGACCAGAGCGCCATCTCGACTGCACCGGTGTCGGAGGCAGGCACGATGCCGATGCGGTAGTCCGCCGGCACCTGAAGAATTTCACGGGCGAGATCGATCGCCTGCTTCAGCTTGCTCTTGCCAACCTTGGCACGGTGCGAACGCCCGAGGGCCGCATCAGAGAGCGCATCAAGCGACCAACCGGGGCGCTTGGAGCAGGGACCAGAAGAAAAATGAGTATTTGCCGGACGCAATTCCGGTGTCGCAGGGATCGTCATCGAAGCTATCCTTCCAGATAGAAAGCCTCTCGTTAGGGAGAGGTGGCCTGCCGCCGTGAATATGGCGGACAGGCCTGGAAGTCAAGAATGATGTGTCGTTTCCGGAAAGATTTTTGGCGCTCGAAGCATCGCTGAATGCGGATGCTCTTTCAGCTACCAGATTGACAGGCGCAAACCGGCGCGGATTTCGTGGCGGCCGAGACCGTCGTCGAGGCCGTCGATATCGCTGCCATTGAACATATCGCCGTCGGTGATCTGCGAATAGCGATAGCCGACGTCAAGCTTCAGCTGCTCGGTCATGTTGTAGGAAACGCCGGCCATCAGCGCGTAGGTCAGACGCCAGCTGCTTTCGCCGTCAAAGGTCTGGTTGACCGGCCCGGCACCGGAGCAGCCTGCCGCTCCCGGCACGCAGCTGGTGCGCAGTGCGACGTCGTTCCAACGAAGCTGCGTCACCCCGAGACCAGCACCGACATAAGGCGTCAAGCCAGCCACCGTTGCCAGATCGACATAGCCGTTCGCCATGAGGCCAATTGCCTTGTAGTCGGCATTTAGCCGGCCGCCGCAAGACGTTCCAGCGGCTTCGCCAGCGCAGGGAATGTTGGCCTGGCCGCTTCCGCGGACGTCGCCTTCGAAATAATCGCCAGTCAAATCCGCCCGAAACATGTCGTTGAACTGATAGCCAACGCCGAGGGTCCCGGAAAAGGGTTGGTCGAAATCATTGTCGAACGACGCGGAGTTGGTAGCGCCGGTGCCGGCATCGAACAGCCGCAGTGACGGGTCGCCACCGCGCGTCCATCCGGCGTAGCCAAGATCACCACGCAGGTAGAAACCCTGGCCGCTTGTCTCCAGCGGCGAGATGCTGACTTCCGGCGCTTCGAGAAGATCAGCAGCCATCGCCTGCCCCGCGGCAAACAGCAGGATCAGTGCAGATGCATTGAGGAGAGTGTGCCGCAACTTCATTTTGCTGTCCTTGGAAAATCGTAACGGCGACAGAAACGCCCGTCGCCCGTGTTAATATGTCCCCATCATCGCATCCACGGGTTAACCTCAGGTTAAGCATGCTTCTTAACCAAACAGGCCGGCAAAAACCGAAAAGGCCGCCCGGAAACCGGACGGCCTTTTGAAACGAAGAGCGCGATGCGCTTACTTGTAGACGATCGGCTCAGCCGGTGGGACGTAGGCTTCGGCGCAACCACCGAAGGAATAACGCAGACCTGCACGGGCTTCATGCAGATACATGCCCTTGTCGGATCCAGGACCGCTATTGGCGTTGTAGCCGAACATGTCGCCACCAAGCACGTGGCGGAAACGATAGCCTACGTCTGCCTTGAGGTTACAGGTCAGGTCGATCGCCGTACCGGCCATCAGGCCATAGGTGAAGCGCCACTTGCTACGGCCATCATGTTCGAAGCTCGGGTCGCAATTGGTGGGGTCGCCGATTTCGCAGCTGGTATTGCGCAAATTGTCCCACTTGACCTGCGTACCACCGATACCAGCACCCACGTAAGGCGTGAACGAACCGTAGGTGCCGATATCAACATAGGCGTTGGCCATCAGGCTCCATGCGGCAATTGCCGAAACATCGCGCGAAGTGCAGGCGACGGCGACGCCGCAACCTCCGGTCGTCGAGCCTTCAAAATCGGCGTTGCCGAGATAATCGAGCGTCACGTCCGTGCGCAGATAGTTGTTGATCTGGTAACCGACACCGACGCCGGCGGTCCAGCTGTCATCGAGATCAGCATCGTCGAAATCGCGGACAAAGCGGCCTGGGCCTTGATAGAAATTGGCGCCACGCAGATTGGTGAAGGCATAACCGACATCACCACGCAGATACCAGCCACTGGCCTCCGTGAGCTGGACCGGTTCTGCAATTGGCGGCTCGATGGGCGGCTCGTAAAGATCCGCGGCGAAGGTCGCGGTGCTGCCCAGCATAGCTGCAACAACGCCAATCAAAATAGTCTTCATGGCCACACTCCAATACTTCTCGTTGCCTGGTCAGCCGACAAACCGGCCTCCAACAAATTGTGTTGGTGTGGATCATGGATAAGAAAGGTTAAGGTCCAATTAACTACAAAAATTTACCGTAACTGTTAATGAGTTGGCTACAGCGCCAAGCAACGTGCGCAAATACTTAAATAACACACAAAAAAAGACCGGGCAAAACCCGGCCTTTTCAAGTCTCATCGCGGCAGACAGATCAGGCGACATTGCGCACACCGCCGATCACGCCTATCAGTTCATCCACGATACGCTCCACCTGGGCGCGGTCATCGCCTTCCGCCATGACGCGGATCAGCGGTTCGGTGCCGGACGGACGGATCAGCAAACGGCCGTTCTTGGCAAGCTCCGATTCCGCATCGGCGATAGCCTGGCGCACGGCAGCGTTTTCAAGCGGCATGCCGGCAGACACCCGGACGTTCTTCAAAACTTGAGGCACAGGGTCGAACCGATTGCAAACTTCGCTGACGGTTTTGCCCTGCCGCTTGACGCAGGCAAGGATCTGGAGTGCAGCAACGAGACCATCACCGGTGGTGCCGAAGTCGGAGAGAACCAGATGGCCGGACTGCTCGCCGCCGACGTTGAAACCGTGTTGGCGCATGTGCTCGACCACGTAGCGGTCACCGACCTTGGTACGGTGCAGATCCAGCCCGCGGCCGTTGAGATAGCGCTCCAGGCCGAGATTGGACATGACAGTCGCAACAATACCATTGCCCTTGAGCACGCCATCGTCCGCCCAGCTATTGGCGATAACAGCCATCAACTGATCACCATCGATAACCGTGCCGTTCTCATCGACGATCAGGACCCGGTCGGCATCGCCGTCAAGCGCAATACCGATATCGGCCCGCACTTCATGCACTTTCCGTGATAGCGCAGCAGGGTGTGTAGAGCCGCAGTCGAGGTTGATATTGACGCCGTTCGGCTCATTGCCGATGGTCACCACCTCGGCCCCAAGCTCCCAAAGGGCCAAAGGCGCGACCTTATAGGCAGCACCGTTCGCGCAATCGATAGCAACCCTCAAGCCCTGCAGTGTCACATCGCGCGGTAACGTGCGCTTGGCATGTTCGATATAACGGTAGATGTCGCCCTCGACGCGCTTGGCCCGGCCGATTTCCTGCGACTTGGCAAGCTGTGCCGTCATGTCCTTGTCGAGCAATTCCTCGATCTGGCCTTCAAGATCGTCGGACAACTTGTAGCCGTCCGGACCAAACAGCTTGATGCCGTTGTCTTCGAACGGATTGTGAGAGGCCGAGATCATCACGCCAACGTCGGCGCGAAGCGAGCGCGTCAGCATCGCCACGCCGGGGGTTGGAATAGGACCGAGCAGGAACACGTCGAGCCCCGCGGCGGTAAAGCCGGCCACCATCGCGTTCTCCAGCATATAGCCGGACAGGCGCGTGTCCTTACCGATCACCACGCGGTGGCGGTGCCCGCCGTTGCGAAAGATCGTACCGACCGCAATGCCGACCCGCATCGCCAGATCCGGCGTCATTGGAAACACATTGGACTGGCCGCGGATCCCGTCCGTGCCGAAATATTTGCGCTTCATAAAAACTCCAATTTCTATCTGGGGTGCCAGCGGCTCACCAGGAGAGCACGTCCGGCGACATCGCCCTGGATTCCATCTCAAACCCAACGGGTCACTTCAAGAAACCCGTCGCCGGGGCGCATCCTCAACGACCGCTCTCCCGCCGCGCTCAGGCTTGCAGTTATGCCTGCAGTTGCGCCAAAATCCGACGCATCCTTTTGGGCGACCTCGCTACCTCATGCCATAAATCTTCTGCAACAGCATCCCGTTGTATCATCAGAATTCATTACAGCGCGTTACCAAGCCGGAGCCAGTCGGTACAAACGAAAACCGCCGCGCATCAAGGCGCGGCGGTTTTCGGTTCGATTGCCTGCTTCACGCAAGACTATTGCGGTTGCGGCTCAAACCCGCCTTCGGCTTCATCACCCTTGCCGACCGAACCATCTTTCTTAGTGCCGGCCGACGGAACGGCCGAACCACGATGCGGCGTCGAGTCGTCGCCAAGGTCGCGAGCCGGCTTTTCGCCGCGGATCAACGCCTTGATTTCATCGCCAGTCAGGGTCTCGTATTCGAGCAGGCCTTCCGCGATGGCCACGAACTCGGCGTGCATCTCCGTGATGATACGCTTGGCTTCCTGATACGCTTCATCGATCAGGCGGCGCACCTCGTTGTCGATCTTCTGGGCTGTCGCCTCGGAAACGTTCTTTGATTGCGAAACAGAGTGACCGAGGAAGACTTCCTGCTGGTTCTCGCCATAGGCAACCTGGCCAAGCTCATCGGAAAAGCCCCATTGCGTCACCATCGCACGGGCAAGCTTGGTGGCCTGCTCGATATCGGACGACGCACCGGAGGTGATGTTTTCCTTGCCGAAGGTGATTTCCTCGGCAACACGGCCGCCCATCATGATGGCAAGGCGCGACACCATCCACTTGTAGCTCATCGAATAGCGGTCGCCTTCGGGGAGCTGCATCACCATGCCGAGTGCACGGCCGCGTGGAATGATCGTCGCCTTGTGCAACGGATCGGCGACCGGAACCTTCAGCGCCATGATGGCATGACCGGCTTCGTGATAGGCAGTCAGCTTCTTTTCGGCTTCGGTCATGGCGGACGAACGGCGTTCCGCGCCCATCATAATCTTGTCCTTGGCGTCTTCGAATTCCTGCATGGTGACAACACGCTTGTTGCGGCGTGCGGCCATTAGGGCAGCTTCGTTGACGAGGTTCATCAGGTCGGCACCGGAGAAACCAGGGGTACCACGGGCCAGAACCTTCAGATCGACATTCGGCGCCAGCGGCACATTGCGGATATGCACCTTGAGGATACGCTCGCGGCCATTGATATCCGGGTTCGGAACGACAACCTGGCGGTCGAAACGGCCTGGACGCAAAAGGGCCGGGTCGAGAACGTCGGGACGGTTGGTCGCAGCGATCAGGATAATGCCTTCATTAGCCTCAAAGCCGTCCATCTCGACCAGCAGCTGGTTGAGCGTCTGTTCGCGCTCGTCGTTGCCACCACCAAGACCGGCACCACGATGGCGGCCGACGGCGTCGATTTCGTCGATGAAGATGATACAGGGCGCGTTTTTCTTGGCCTGTTCGAACATGTCACGGACGCGGCTTGCACCGACACCGACGAACATTTCAACGAAGTCAGAACCGGAAATTGTGAAGAACGGTACATTGGCTTCACCGGCAACCGAGCGGGCAAGCAGCGTCTTACCGGTACCGGGAGGACCGACCAGCAGCACGCCGCGCGGAATGCGGCCGCCGAGGCGCTGGAATTTCTGCGGGTCGCGCAGGAATTCGACGATTTCCTCGAGGTCCTGCTTGGCTTCGTCCACACCTGCGACATCGTCAAACGTCACACGGCCATGGGCTTCGGTCAACAGCTTGGCCTTGGACTTGCCAAAACCCATCGCACCACGCGAACCACCCTGCATCTGGCGCATGAAGAACAGCCAGACACCGAGGATCAGCAGCATCGGCAGCAGCGTACCGACATAGCTGAGGAAGCCGGACGAACCATCGGTTTCGGGGCGAACCGTCACAGTTACGTTCTTGGCTTCCATACGCTCGGTCAGGGCCGTGTCGATCGCAGGCGCATAGGTCTGGAACGTCGCGCCGCTCTCGGCATACGAGCCGATCACCTTATTGCCGGTGATCACCACTTCCTTGACGCGACTTCCGTCAACATCCTTCAGGAATTGGGAAAAGGGAACTTCCTTCGAACCAGTACGCTCGGTCGGCTGCTGGAACATGCTGAACAGCGCGATCAAAAGCAGGGCAATGATTGCCCAAAGTGCAAAATTTCTGAAATTAGGGTTCATCGAACTCCCCGGAACCTCTGTCGCAACCCGCAATGATTTGTGGCTGCATTCTTGCGCCTAACATAGGGTTGCGTGACCAGCTTGCCAAGGCAAACTCAAGACTAACCTGACTTTTCCGTCAATACACCGTAAACCGGAGGAGCAGGATAGTTGTCACGGCCAAAGAGCGTGGCAATGCTGTTTGCCATCATCAGGTCGAAACACGGCAAAAAGGTGTCGTAAAGGCTGATATAGGTTTGCACACAAGGCGTTGGCACCAAAGCGACAGCAGCATCCGGACGATCTGATGCCTGCGTCGGCGCAGAAAACCCGATAGCCGATTTGACAGCGCGCTTGGCCACAGGTTCGGGCAGGCCTGCGGCAATCAGTCTCGCGCACAATCCGGCCGTTTCGCCACGGGCGTGAACCGCTACACGATGCGCCCCTTCGTTGGTGACCAGAAAGCGGCCATCCCAAAGCCCGCACTGAGCGGGGTGAAGTTCGATCTCCGGCAAGCCCCTCGCTTCGCGATAGAGATAGAGACCCGATTTGCGGCGATCGAAAACCACGCGCCCTGCAGTCATCCGCCCGCCACTTGCGTCTCCCAAAAACGCCGTAAGCCGCGCGGCCGTCTCGCGGCCAGGAAGATGAAGACGTCCGCCGATGACGGAGGCGATCGACAGAACCGCACGCATACAGTCGGGATCGGCCATACCGGCCGGAATTTCCGGATCGACCTTCGCCACAAGGCCTTCAAAACCGTGCACATACCGGTCAATCAGCCGCGCTGCACGCTCGCTTGACCCGAAACGGGCTCGCCCCGCGGCAAGTACATCCGCGGACGAAGATCCCTCGCCGGACAGCGCCTGGCGCACTCGCACGCGCTCAAAGCGGCGATTGCTGTTGCTCGGATCATCGAACCACCCCTCGCCCCGCTCCATTAGAAAAGAGCGGATATCGATCCGGCGCAGATGAAGAAACGGACGCCAGACCCAGGCTCTACCGCCGACCAGAACTCCCGCCGCCATGCCTGCCAAACCAGGCGCATCTGGCTCCGACCGGCCTAGGCGCATGGCAATCGTCTCGTTCTGGTCATCCGCAGTGTGGGCAGTGACAATGCAGATGGCAGCCATATCTCGCGCGGCATCGGCAAGCTGCCCGTAACGTGCTGCCCGCGCCGCCGCCTGAATACCGGCCACCGGCTTGTCGCCGTCCCATTGGCGAATGGTATGCGGAATGCCTTTTTCAGCGCAAAAAGCCGCGACCGCCCGCGCTTCCTCAGCGGATTCACGGCGCAGCGCATGATCGACAGTGCAGGCGGACAGGGAAAAGGCCGAAAAGCCACCAAGCGTGATCGCCTCATGCAGCGCCAGAAGCAGGCCTTTTGAATCACTGCCGCCGGAAACGGCGGCGAGGATCATGCCGGGTGTCTTGAATGAAGAGAGAAATTGTTTCGCCGCCTCTACGGCAGCAAGCGGCGCGGCGCGGTCCACCTCAGCAGGCAAGGCGGCCCTGTTCGCTGGCAACCTTGGTCTTCACCGCCTGCGAAGCCTTCGGATAGCGCTTGTTGACCTCACGCAGCGTGGCGCAGGCCGTGTCCTTGTTGTCGAGTGCAGCCAACGACATGCCGAGTTTCAAGAGCATCTCCGGCGCCTTCGGCGACTTGCTGTAGGCTTGGTGCGCATTCAGGAACGTCTTGGCGGAATCGTTGAACTTGCCTTGGGAGTATTGCGCTTCGCCCATCCAGAAGCTGGCATCCGCGGCTTTTTCGCCCTTCGGGAATGCTTCGAGATAGGAGCGGAATTCGTTTTCAGCCTTGCTGTAGTCGCCCGTCAGCACATGGCCATAGGCCGACTGATAGAGATCGCCGGGATTATCGAGAGCGGCCGTCTGCTGCTGGCTGTCCGGCGTCTGGTTGATGCCCTGATCGGTACCGGGGAGCGTTGATTCCAGACTCGATGTGTCCTGGTTTGCGGCGATAGGATTGCCGTTTTCGTCAAAGACGATCTGGCCCAGCGTCGAGGACGCCGCGCCGGTACCGGAAGCAGTATCCGATCCCAAACCTGCGTTGGGATCGGTTACAGTTGCCTGATCAGTCGGTGCAGGCGCAGTGCCAGCTGTCTGATTGGTGCGCGGTGTTTCCAGCTGGCTCTTCTTCGTCGAGCCCGACTTGCCGCCTTCCAGATCCTGGAAACGGAACTCGTTGTCTTCCTGGAATTTGCGGATCTGCTCCTGCATCTGCAGAAGCTGGAAACTCATTTCCTCGATACGCCCGTTGAGCGAGCGGATCTGTTCCTCGAGCTGCCCGATGCGTCCAACCTCGTTCGACTGGACCTTGAGCAGCGGCGCCTTGCCCGGTGACTGGGCCTCGCCGTGGATTGCGCGGTTGAACAGCGCGGATAGCGGCATGGCGGTCACTGTCTGTCCAAACCCCGCAAAGGCAGTCAGGCCGATCAATCCCGCCACGACAAAATGTTTCATGTCATGTGTCCTGTTTGTGTATCCACTCTCATCCGAACCGGTTCAAATCGGTTGATGGATGATTGCCGCACAGTTTTCCAATTGGCCTCAAAAAGCAACGGAGTTCGGTCAAAGTGTGACAAAAAAGAAAAGGCGGCCCGAATGGCCGCCTTTTCGAGAGACTGCTGAAGGTCCGGCAATTACATGCCGGCGCCACCCAGAACCGTGACAGCGCGACGGTTCTGCGACCAGCAGGAAATGTCGTCGCAGACGGCGACCGGCTTTTCCTTGCCGTAGGAGATCGTCTTGATCTTCGAGGCCGGGATACCGCGCGAGGAGAGATATTCCTTGGCCGATGCGGCGCGGCGTGCGCCCAGTGCCAGGTTGTACTCGCGGGTGCCGCGTTCGTCGGCATGACCTTCGACCGTGATGGCATAGTTCGGATACTTGGCCAGCCACTGCGCCTGGCGATCAAGCGTTGCCTGGGCATCTGCACGGATCGAGGTGGAGTCTGTGTCGAAGAAGATGCGGTCGCCGACGTTGACCGTGAAGTCCTGGCTCGAGCCCGGGGTCGCCGCATTGGCGCCGAGGCCGAGATCACCAGCGCTGTTCATCGGCTTCTTGGCGCAAGCAGCAAGCGCCAGGCTGGCAAAGAGAGCGATCATGATCGGGTTGCGGGCGAAGGATTGCATGCGGCCTGCGGCCTGGGCGTGAATGCGGCTCATGGGCCGGTCTCCTTGGATGGTCTGTCTTAATTCAGGGTTGCCAGACTGTAACCGGAAGCGGTTAATCCCATTTCAACGGATATGGTTAGCAGACGGTTAAAATTCGCGTGGAGGCTTGCTAGATCAGTCCTTTGCGGCGAGAAAGCGGCAAATTCGCCATATTCCCCGCCGCATCGTCACAATGCTATTCAATGGGGCTATTCAAGTAGCGGCGACCATGCCGGGTCAGACGCAAAGCCCTTGGTCTGGACCAGCTGCTCGTTATAGCCGGTCAGGTCGATCGAATAGAGCTGCGGACCACCGGCACCGGAGTTCTGCCGGAAGAACATCAGGACACGGCCATTCGGAGCCCAGGTCGGGCCTTCGTTGTGGAAGCCGGTCGTCAGGATGCGTTCGCCCGAACCATCCGGCTTCATCACGCCGATCGAGAACTTGCCACCCGACTGCTTGGTAAAGGCGATCAGGTCTCCGCGTGGCGACCAGACCGGCGTGGAATAAGAGCCATCGCCGAACGAGATGCGGTTCTGTCCACCGCCGCCGGCGCTCATGACATACAGCTGCTGGCGGCCGCCGCGATCACTTTCAAACACGATCTGGCTACCATCCGGCGAATAGGACGGAGAGGTGTCGATCGCAGCGGTCGACGTCAGCCGCGTCGTGGTGCGCGAACGCAGGTCCATCGTGTAGATGTTGGCGTTGCCGTCCTGCTGCAAGCTCATGATCACCCGCTGGCCATCCGGCGAAAAGCGCGGAGCAAAGGTCATGCCGGGGAAATTGCCGACCACTTCGCGCTGTCCGGTTTCGAGCTGCAGCAGATAGACGCGCGGCTCGTTGCCTTCAAACGACATGTAGGTGATTTCCTGCTTGTTCGGCGAGAAACGCGGCGTCAGCACGATGTCGTTGGAATTGGTGATGCCACGGGCATTGAAACCATCCTGGTCCATGATGGCCAGTTGACGCTTGCGTGCCGTCTTCGGGCCGCTTTCGGCGACATAGACGATGCGGGTATCGAAATAGCCCTTTTCACCGGTGATCTGCTCATAGATAGCGTCGGCGATGATATGGGCGACACGGCGCCAGTTTTCCGGCTGGGTGAAGAACTGCTGCCCTGCCATCTGCTGGCCGGCAAAGCTATCCCACAGGCGGAATTCCGCCTTCAGGCGGCCATCGCCTTCCTGGGTGACCCGGCCGGTGACCAGCGCCTGCGCATTGATGACCTTCCAGTCTTCAAAACGCGGAGCGGCATCCGGATTGGTGATCTTCTCGATGAAGGCACTTTTGGCGATCGGCGCAAACAGGCCGGAACGCTTCAGGTCGGCTGCAACGACGTCGGAAATCTTCTGGCCCAGTTCACCTTGCAGGAAGTCGGTGACGGCGATGGGCAAAGGCTCGACATTGCCTTTGTTGATGTTGATTTCCACCCGCGCATGTGCAGGCGCGATCATCAGGGTGACCATCGTCGCGAGCGCGATCAGAAAACGGAAGGGATTGCGTTTCAACATTGTAACGGAGCCTTTCAGCCATTCATTCTATGATGTTCTAGAGCATGGAGCTTGGATCGAAATTGACGACCACTTCGCTCCAGGAATCGTATTTGTCTGCCGGCAGGTTATCGAACGGCGCCGATTTCAGGATGGCCCGCCGCACGCTGCCCTCGAAGGTTCGCCGTGCCGAATCCGTACCGCCCGAGGCGACCACTTCAGGCCGCCCGATGATCTCGCCATTCTTGTCGAGCTGCATCGTCACCGTGATCGTCAGCCCTTCGGCACCGGAAATACCGGCAACGACGGACCAATTGTTCTCGATGCGGCCCCTCAGCGCATCCATTTCGCTGGCCGACAGCGTGTTGCCGGTCGTCTTCTTTGCACCCAGCGAAGCTGTTTCGCTGGACCGCTTCTTGCCACCGCCGGAGGAATCCTGCTTGTTGAGAAGCGCCGCCACTTCATCGGCATCGAAGTCCGACTTCATGGCAGTCGATGTCTTCTTCTTCTCGGTCTTGTTTTCTTCGTTCTTGCGATCGGGCGTCTTGGCCGTCTGCGCCGGCTGTTCCACCTTGGGCTTTGTCATTGGCGTCGGAACTTTGTCCGGCAGCGCTTCTGCATCCGGATTTTCCGCAGGCTTTTCCTCGGCAGGCGTTTCCGCAGGCTTGGGGTCGGGCTGGACCTCCTGCTTCGGCTCGGGCAGAGCGGCAACTTCCGTTGCAGGCTCGGATGCCGGCTTGTCTTCCGTCACCTCGGGCTTGTCTTCCTTCACCGGCTCAGGTTTCGGCAGCGGAACGTCTTCAGACTTGATCGCGCCCGTCGATTCCTTTTCGATCGGCTTGGATTCCGGCTTTGGCGGTGTTTTCAGATCAACACTGTTGTCGCCGACGTTTTCACCATCATTGTTCTCAACTGGCTTCTTTGTCGGAACGGGCGAAGGCTTTTCGGATTTCGGAGCCTTTGCGTCCCCCATCTGCAACTGGGTCAGCTCTTCGACAGACACCATATCGACCGGGATGGACTCCATATTGGAGACCTCGAACGATTTGGGACTGCCGAGCGACACCAGCGCCCAGGTCAGAACCAGGCCATGCAGCACAGCGGATGTGATGAGACTGCTCTTCATCGTACGCGCTCTACTGGCCCTTCTGCGGCTGGGTGACGAGACCGATATTCTTGAAGCCTGCTTCCTGGATACGCGCCATGACATCGGCGATCACGCCGTAAGGCGACGTCGCATCACCCCGCACGAAAATACGCTCGCTATAGCCTGTCGTTGCGATCGCCTGCAGCTTTGCGGCAACCTCTTCGACCGGGATCGGCGTTTCCTGCAGGAAGACCTGGCCGTCGCTCTTGACCGAAATCGTGATCGGCTGGGTTTCGGCATTCAGCGCCTTCGCCTGCGTTTCCGGCAGATCGATCGGCACGCCGACCGTCATCATCGGGGCGGCAACCATGAAGATGATCAACAGCACCAGCATGACGTCGACGAACGGCGTCACGTTGATTTCGCTCATGACGCCCTTGCCGCCGCGGCCGCCACGGCCACCGCGGCGACGGCCGCCACCCTTCGATCCACCACCTGCTGCTGACATACCCATTGGTCTATCTCCGTCTTCGTGCCGCTCAGGCTTTACTGCGCGGCCTGGCGCGGCTGCAGCTTCTCATCGATCTGGCGCGAAAGAATGGCCGAGAACTCGTCGGCAAACCCTTCCATGCGCGCCGTCAGCTTGCCGGCATCGGCGGAGAACTTGTTGTAGGCGATAACCGCCGGGATAGCGGCGAGAAGGCCGATTGCGGTGGCGAGAAGTGCCTCGGCGATACCGGGCGCAACAACCGCAAGGTTTGTCGACTTCGAACCGGCGATGGCCTGGAACGAGGTCATGATACCGACAACGGTACCGAACAGACCGACGAACGGGCCGGCCGAACCGATGGTGGCGAGCGATCCGAGCCGCGATTCAAGCGCTTCGGCCTCACGGGCCAGCGTCACGTCCATCGCCCGGTCAATACGCATCTGCAGACCGATCGGCGAACGGGCGCCGCGTTCGAAGGACTTCTTCCATTCGCGCATGGCAGAGACGAAGATCGCCCCCATGCCGGAGGTCGTCCGGTCGGACAGTGTCCGGTAGAGTTCTTCCAGCGACTGGCCAGACCAGAACACCTGTTCGAACGCATCCAGCTGGCGGCGCACCTTGCCGAATTTAAGCGTCTTGTCGACGACGATCGCCCAGGTCCAGATTGAGGCGCCAATCAGTCCCAGCATGACGAGCTTCACCACGAAGCCCGCCTCCATGAATAGCGACCACAGCGTTACGTCTGTCGTCGCTGCAGCCAATCCAACCTGTTCCATCGTTCTCAAATCCCCGAATCCAAACGCCCGGCAAGAGCAATCTCATGCTCACAGCCAGGGTGCTTAAACGTCATTGTTGCAAGATTGACCCGGCAGCTGCCGATAACCGGCCTCATGCCGATCTTTAAGCTTCCTGTCTGCCTTCTTGCGTTCAATCTTGGTGAAAGGATGACGTGCAGTGCACAAAACCCTAATATGTGCATTAAGACATCATTATGGTTAAGAGAGTCTTACTTTGCCGCATTGCAATCTGATCTTTGCCATGAAGTACTGCGGGAACATTCAAGGCTTGGCCGCGTTCAGCGGACATGAGCACGATCACGCCAAAGACATCATCCAAACGTTCCTCCCGGCCGCATTTCGATCATCGCGACCGGTTGATCCTTGCGCTTTATGCGCAGCTGAGGGCGGAGCGTGAGACACGTGAAGCGCTGGAATGGGCCATCGAGAATGGCGCCGTTTCGCCTGAAGTGCTGCAGGCCATGGTGTCCGATCCGGTGCCGGTGATCACCAGCGAGGATGTGGCTGCGCTGGAGCGCCTGCTGGCCCGCGACACGAACACGGGGAATATTGCGCATTAAAACACCGGCCGACGGAGAAGGTGGAAACATGGTATCGCGTGCATTGTGGAAAGGACAGCTGCGTCTCTCCCTCGTTTCCATCCCTGTCGAAGTGTTCAGCGCCACTAAGACGGGCGCGCGCTTTGCCTTCCGCCAGATCCACGAACCATCCGGCAAGCCCGTCCACTACGACAAGGTCGTCGACGGCATCGGTCCTGTCGATACGGACGAGATCGTCAAGGGCTACGAGTATGAGAGTGGCAAGTATGTCCTGCTCGAACCGGAGGAAATAGACGCAGTCAAGCTTGAGACGAAAAAGACATTGGAACTCGTGCAGTTTGTCGATGCCTCCGAGATTTCACCGATCTACTATGACAAACCCTATTATGTCGTTCCCTCCGACGATCTGGCCGAAGACGCCTATCGGGTGGTCAGGGACGCCTTGCGCAAATCAGGCAAGGTGGGGCTTGGCCAGCTGACCCTGCGCGGACGCGAATACATCGCTGCGATCAAACCTTGCGGCGATGGTCTACTTCTCGAAACACTCCACTACGCCGACGAGTTGCGGAAAGCCGATCCGATGTTCCACGGACTTTCCGGCAAAACCTCCGACGATGATCTTCTGGAAGTGGCAACCGCGCTGATCGACAAGAAGACCGCCCCCTTCGACGCCACCACCTTCAAGGACAATTATTCGACGGCACTGAAAGAACTGGTCCAGAGAAAGCTCAAGGGCAAGAAGGCAAAGATCGAGGTCGAAGATGAGGACGACACCGGCAAGCGTGGCGACAATGTCGTCGATCTGATGTCGGCACTGAAGAAAAGTCTTGAGGGTAGCGGTGGGAAAGCTGCGCCCAAGAAAGCCGCTCCGAAGAAAAAATCCGCCTGAGGCACCGCTATGGCCGAGCATTACGATTCCCTCACCGAGTATAACCGCAAGCGCGATTTCACCAGGACCGCCGAACCCAAGGGGGCGTCGAAAAAGGGAAAGGCGGGCAAGCTCTTTCTGGTGCAGAAACATGATGCAACCCGGCTGCATTATGACTTCCGGCTGGAATGGAAAGGCGTACTCAAAAGCTGGGCGGTAACCCGCGGCCCAAGCATCAACCCGGACGACAAGCGGCTTGCCGTGCGCACCGAAGACCATCCCATGGCCTATGGCGATTTCGAAGGTACGATTCCGAAAAAGCAATATGGCGGCGGCACGGTGATGCTGTGGGACACCGGCTGGTGGGAGCCAGACAACGATCCCGACGAAGGCCTGAAGGAAGGCAAGCTGAAATTTCATCTCCACGGTCAGCGCATGCATGGCGGCTGGACCTTAGTGCGGATGAAGCCGCGCAACGGTGAAAAGCGCGAGAACTGGCTGCTGATCAAGGAGCATGACGGCGAGACCAGCGAAGACGGCGAAAGCCTGTTGACGGAAAATTTGACCAGCGTCAAAAGCGGCCGTTCGATGGGGGAGATCGCATCCGGCCAGGGGGAAAGGAAAGCCCATGTGTGGGAATCGGCGAAAAGCGCCGCCGCCAATGTCAAGGCTGGCGCCGTCGCCGAGGAAAAATCAGAGCCGCCAAAAGAACGGAAACGGTCGGGCAAGGCGCCCACCTTCGTCAAGGCGCAGCTGGCAACCCTCACCGCGGACGCGCCTGATGGCGACGACTGGCTGAACGAAGCCAAGTTTGACGGTTATCGTCTGATGGTTTCCATCGGCAAAGGTGGCGTCACCTGCTTCACGCGGACCGGACTGGACTGGACGGAAAAATTCCCCGATATCGCCAACGGATTGATGCCGCTGGATTGCGACACCGCTTTGATCGATGGCGAGGCGGTCGCCGCTTCTAACGAAGGCTCCAAGTTCTCCGCATTGCAGAAGGCAATCAAAACCGGGGGCGAAACGCGCTTCTATGCCTTCGATCTGCTGCACCTCGACGGCAAGGATTTGCGCAAAGCGCCACTGGTCGAACGCAAGGAGGCGCTGAAGGTGTTGCTGGACACGCTGGAACCTGGCCCTGCTATCCAGTACAGCGAACACGTCCGGGGCAATGGCCGAAAGGTGTTTCAGGCCATGTGTAAGGCCGGGCAGGAAGGCATCATCGCCAAAAAAGCCGATGCGTCCTATCGCGAAGGCCGCGCCGGCAACTGGCTGAAGATCAAATGCACCAAACGGCAGGAATTCGTCATCGGCGGCTATTCCCCCTCTGACAAGCGCGGGAGGGCTTTCGCCTCGCTGCTGGTCGGCGCGTATGACGGGAGGAAATTCGTCTATCAGGGCCGCGTCGGCACCGGGTTCGACGAAGAGACCATGGCAGATCTGGCCGCGCGTTTTCCCAAGCTGATACGCAAGACGTCACCATTCGATGCGGTCCCGAACCAGATCGCGCATGATGCGGTCTGGCTGACTCCGAATCTTGCGGCGGAAATTGATTTCGCCGAATTTACCGACGATGGTCACATCCGCCACGGCGCCTTTCAGGGCCTGCGCGAAGACAAGGAGGCTTCTGCCGTGACGCTAGAGACGAAGAAACCAGCACCAACGTCCAAAGCCGCCGTGGATAAACCGGAAGTGCCGGGCGCGGATAAGAAACGGCCACCGCACAAGGAAAAGGATGCAGACGGCGACGTGCTCGGTATCCGCATAACCCACGCCGACAGGCTGCTCTTTTCCGACCCCGCGATCACCAAGGTCGACCTTGCCCGATACTATGGCGTGATCGCGGTTCGCATGTTGCCCTTCGCCGCGGATCACCCTGCCTCAATCCTGCGCTGCCCGCAGGGGCCTGATCATCAGTGCTTTTACCAAAAACATGCCGGCGATGGCTTTCCCGATGAAATCCATCAGGTCCCGATCGAGGAATCCGATGGCGATACCGCCAACTATCTCTACGTCAACGATGCCAAGGGCCTCGTGGCCGCCGTGCAGATGGGCACGATCGAGTTGCACATCTGGGGCTCGACCATCGACCGGCTCGACGCTGCCGACCGGCTTGTCTTCGATCTCGATCCCGACCCGAGCGTCACCTTCGAAACCGTCAAACAGGCGGCCGTCTTGCTTCGCGACGCGTTGGAGGAGCTTGGCCTGAAATCGGTCGCCATGGTCTCTGGCGGCAAGGGCATCCATGTCATCGTGCCGCTGTCGCGCCGCGCGCCGTGGGAGGACGCCAAGACCTTCGCCAAGGGCCTTTCGGCCAAGATCGCCGACGAAGATCCCGAAAATTACATCGCCACCATGTCAAAAGCCAAGCGCAAGGGCCGCATCTTCATCGACTGGCTGCGCAATGAGCGCGGCTCCACCGCCGTCGCGCCCTATTCGGTGCGCGCCCGCTCCAATGGTCCGGTGGCAACGCCGGTCAGCTGGGATGAGCTTGGTGATCTCGGTGCTGCCAACGGTTTTCACATTCCCGATATTCTCGAGCGCCTGGAAAGCGGTATCGATCCCTGGGCGGAGGCGAAGGACTGGAAACAGAGCCTGACCAAGGCAATGCTGAAAGCGGTCGAAGCCGGGGACTGAAACTCAGCCCTGCCCGAGGAACTTCTTGCCCAGTGTCTCCGGCAATCGCCGCGGCCGCCCCTGCCCGTTGATGACGGCGATGATCACCTTGGCGGCGATCAGTAGCGTGCCCTCGCGGCGGATTTCCTGTTGCAAGACCATCTTGGCGCCACCGGCTTTTTCCGTCGCCGTGGTGATCGTCAGGATGTCGTCCATGCGTGCCGGTTGCTTGAAATCGATCTCCATCCGGTGGACGACGAAGACCAGACCTTCCGTGTCACCCTCGATCGCCAGCGTTGCCTGCTCGACGCCGAGAAGACGCAGATAATCGGTGCGTGCCCGCTCCATGAAATGCAGATAGCGGGCATGATAGACGACGCCGGAGAAATCCGTGTCCTCATAATAGACGCGCTGCACCAGCCGGTGTCCGGCATCCGTCAACTCGCCGGAAAGTGCAATCAAGGTCATGGGCATCCTCTGATTTTTGTTTTTCTGTGACGGAACAAATTGCTTTTGGCAAGCATTGTCGTCCTGTCACAATCCGCCCCTATCACCATCCATAGCGTTCCACCTGAAGGAGACGACGTGCATGAAAATTGCTGTCCTTGGCGGTGATGGTTTTGTCGGCTGGCCGACGGCCCTGCATTTGTCTGACGCCGGTCACGACATCCACATCCTCGACAACCTCTCCCGCCGCTGGATCGATACCGAACTCGGGGTTCAGTCTCTGACGCCGATGGATTCAATCCAGGAGCGCACGCGCATCTGGCACGCGGAGACCGGCCGGCGCATCCATTTCCACTTGATCGATCTGGCCCGCGATTACGAGCTCCTGAAAAATTGGCTTGCGGAAAACCGTCCGGATGCCGTGATCCATTTCGCCGAACAGCGCGCGGCGCCCTATTCGATGAAAAGTGACCGCCACAAGAATTACACGGTCAACAACAACGTCAACGCCACGCATAACCTCCTGAACGCCCTGGTTGAGATCGGCCTCGACGCGCATCTCGTCCATCTCGGCACGATGGGCGTCTACGGTTATTCGACCGTCGGCGCCGCCATTCCCGAAGGTTACCTATCGGTCGGCATCGAGGCCGAAAGCGGCGAGACGGCGAAGCAGGATATCCTCTACCCGGCCAATCCCGGCTCGATCTATCACATGACAAAATGCCTCGATCAGCTGCTGTTCCAGTTCTACGCCAAGAACGACGCGCTGCGGATCACCGACCTGCATCAGGGCATCGTCTGGGGTACACATACCGAGCAGACCCGCCGCCACGAACAGCTGATCAACCGCTTCGATTATGACGGCGATTACGGCACCGTGCTCAATCGCTTCCTGATCCAGGCGGCGATTGGCTATCCGCTGACCGTGCACAGCACCGGCGGCCAGACCCGCGCCTTCATCCATATTCAGGATTCGGTCCGCTGCATCGAACTGGCGCTGAAAAACCCGCCGCAGCGTGGCGCCCGCGTCGAGATCTTCAACCAGATGACCGAGACGCACCGGATCCGCGACCTCGCCGAAATGATCGCCGGGCTTACCGGCTCAGAGATCGCCTGGCTACCCAACCCTCGCAAGGAAGCAGCCGAAAACGATCTGATCGTCCGCAACGAAAAATTCCGCGCCCTTGGCTTGAATGCAATCACGCTGCAGGATGGCCTGCTTGCGGAAATCGTCGATGTCGGCAAGAAATACGCCTACCGCGTCGATCGCAGCCGAGTGCCCGCCGTTTCGGCCTGGACCAAGGACATCGCCGCCAAGATCAACCACGATCCGGAAGGAAGAAGGCTGAAATCGGTTTCATGATGGAGCAAGCGCTTGCTTCAAATGGTATCGCACCATCCGGCCCTGCCGGATCGCAGCACGCATTCGTGACGCTGGTGACGAATGCCGACTATGCGATGGGCGCAACCGCATTGGCGCGATCAATCCGCATAACGGGAACGAAAGCTGATATCGTCGTCCTCCACACCGGCGGCGTTGATCAATCCGCCCTGACGCCCCTCGCCGAATTTCGTTGCCGGCTTGTCCCCACCGACCTCCTGCCTCTGTCCAACGCCTTCAACGAGCGGCATGCCCGCAAGAGCATTCACAGCGCAGCCCCCTTCACCAAAGGGCGAAAACCGGACTTTCACTCGCCGCTCGACAATTTTTGCAAACTGCGGCTCTGGCAACTGACCGCGTATGATCGCTGCATCTTCATCGATGCCGATACGCTGGTCCTGAAAAACATCGACCGCTATTTCGGCTATCCCGAATTTTCGGCAGCGCCCAACGTCTATGAAAGCCTTGCCGATTTTCACCGGCTGAACTCAGGCGTCTTTGTCGCCACACCCTCCCCGCAGACATTCGAGGCCATGCTCACGCAATTGGACAGACCCGATGCTTTCTGGCCGCGCACCGACCAGACCTTTCTGCAGAATTTCTTCCCCGACTGGCATGGCCTGCCTGTCACGATGAACATGCTGCAATATGTCTGGTTCAACATGCCGGCTCTGTGGGATTGGCCATCCATCGGCGTGCTGCACTATCAATATGAAAAACCGTGGGAAAAGGACCATCCAAAAGCGGAAAGTCTGCGACCGCTGATCAATCTCTGGCATGCTTTCTTCAGCGGCGAGAACATTCCCGATATTGCCGGACTGCCAAATCCGGGCCTGGCAAACACGAACTGAAATCAGGAAGCTCATGACACGCGTTCTTGTTTCCGGCGGCACCGGCTATGCCGGCCGTTTCATCGTCGAACACCTGTTGGCCAACGGTTACAAGGTCACTGTCGGCGGCCGTGCTGCGCCGGGCCCGGGCTTTTTCTCCAAGGACGTTGCGTTCGTGCCTTTACGGCTTGATCCGGATGCCGACCAGATCGAGGCCTTCGATCACATCTATTATTTCGTCCATGCCGCCTTCGAGCACATACCCGGAAAATATCGCGGCGGCGAAGGCGATGATCCCGAGAATTTCCAGCGCGCCAATCTCGACGGCAGCGTGAGCCTTTTCGAAACTGCCCGCGATGCCGGCGTCCGCCGTTGCGTTTTTCTGTCCAGCCGCGCCGCCTATGGCCCGCAACCACCCGGCACGATCTTGCAAGAGGATATGCACGGCAAACCCGACACGCTGTATGGCGAAATCAAGTTGCAGGCAGAGCGGAGCCTGGCCGCCCTCTGCGGCCACGGCTTCGTCACCGCAAGCCTCAGAGCAACCGGCATCTACGGTGCTGCAGGACCCGGACAGCGGCATAAATGGGCGGGGCTTTTCGAGGATTATCTCGCAGGTAAGCCTATTGCCCCCCGCGCGAGCACCGAAGTGCATGGCACCAATGTCGCCCAGGCCGTGCGGCTGATGCTGGAATCGGACAGCCTGCGGATCAATGGCGAAACCTTCAACGTTTCGGATGTCCTGACCGATACCTACGACATCCTTTCCACCCTGCAGCGTGCCAGGCACTGTCCACATCCCTTGCCTGACGCCGGCGATAAAACAGGCTGCAACCCCATGAGCACCAGCAAGATCGAGGCGCTGGGCTGGAAGGCGGGCGGCTTGGAGCTACTCAGAGAGACTATAGAACACCTGGCTTAGCCTGGAAGGCTTCAGCCATGTTCGGGACGGTATGGTCTACCGGTCAAGATCGCCGTCATCCCAGATGATATGGACTGGCGTCAGCGGTAAGGTCTCGATCTGCTCGGCAATGAAATAGGGCGGGATATCGAGCGCTATCAGCGCCGCCTTGGTGGCTTTCACCCATTTGAACTCGAGATCATTCTTGCCGTCCCGCAAACGATGCACGATGTCGCTTGGATCAAACGGAAAATCCCCAGGGATTTCCATCTGGTAGTAGAAGCCGATCTCGTGATAGTCGCGCTCCTCGTAACGAAAGAAATTTTCCACGGTCCAGAGCAAGCGGCCGACGCTGACCTCGACGCCCAGTTCCTCGACCATCTCGCGCTTCAGCGTCTCCACCGATGTCTCGCCGATCTCGGCCCGCCCACCCGGAAACGTCCAGAAATCCTCGTGTGCTGCCCGGTGCACCAGAACATGCCCATCGCGAAACCCAAGGCCGGCAATACGAAAATTGAACCGCTGTCTCTGCGGCCCATCCATCCGGATCATCTTTCGTTTGGGCATGGTCTATCCAAGTTCGACAACGACGATTTCCGGCGGCGAACCGAAACGGATGGGCAGGATCGAGCAACCCAAGCCACCGGAAACGATCAGATTGCGATCATTCTCGACAATATGGCCGTAGACGTAACGATTGCTAAAGCGCGAGGGAACGAAGGGCGCATATCCAAACAGGCGGATCTGGCCGCCATGCGTATGCCCGGATAGCGT
The DNA here is from genome assembly GCF_001426665.1 of Rhizobium sp. Root1334. Classification (GTDB taxonomy): domain Bacteria; phylum Pseudomonadota; class Alphaproteobacteria; order Rhizobiales; family Rhizobiaceae; genus Pararhizobium. Next base: position 171,574 of record NZ_LMEY01000027.1, read on the forward strand.
CAGGGACACCCGGTCTGGCACTTGCGGGAATACATCCGGCTCATGCGCCATCAGGATAACGGGCGCATCATCGGCGATCTGCGCCAGGGTGGCTGGCAGGTCATCGAGACCCGGCCAGGGACCGATCTGATCGGCCAGCCCGGCCAGCCAGAAGCCTTCGCCATCCTTCTCGAAACGGGTGGCATGGTTGTCATAGACGGGAACATTGATCGATGACAGCGCCGTGTGGACCAGCGTCGGCCCCTTCCCGGCCAGCATCGCACCAGGATCATCGAGCCAGTCATGGTTACCCATGACGGCATGAACGCCAAGTGGCGCGGACAGGGCGGCAAGCTCACGCACCCAGTCTTCCGGCGCCACATGCCCTGTCCTTATCCGCATGCCGGATAGAAAATCCCCCAAAAGCAGGATCATGTCACCGCCCAACACATTGGCCTGCCTGCAGATCTCGCCGATCCGCTTCGGTGACATCCAGGGATCACAGGCATGAATGTCGGCGAGGACAACAAGTTTCAGCTTCAAACCGGCGGGCCATTTGTCCGGAACGAGGCGATAGCGCTGTACGCGCGGCTGCCGGACCGGCTCGATACCGACGGCATAGGCGCCGGTCGCGATGCCCGTCAGCATCAGGCTTCCAACCGTCCTTAAAAAGCCGCGCCGGGAAATCAATCAATCATCCTCCTGAAACAGGCGGAACTGGGTGGCTTCCAGATCCTTCGGCACCTGCAATCCAAGGTGTTTCCATGCGTTTGCGGTCAAAATACGCCCGCGCGGTGTACGCTGGATGAATCCCTGCTGAATCATGTAGGGCTCGATAATGTCCTCGATCGCATCGCGAGGTTCAGACAGCCCTGCCGCAATGGTTTCAATGCCAACCGGACCGCCACCAAAATTCAGCGCAATCATGGTCAGATAACGTTTGTCGAGTTGATCGAGGCCCATATTGTCAACCAGCAACCGTGTCAGCGCCTCGTCGGCGATCTGCTTGGTCACAGCCTCAGCCTTGGCGACTTCGGCAAAATCACGCACCCGGCGCAGAAGCCGGCCCGCGATGCGCGGCGTGCCGCGCGCCCGGCGGGCGATTTCTCGGGCACCGTCATCCGTAATACCGAGACCCATCAGCCTAGCTCCACGCCTGACGATCAGTTCCAACTCCTCGACCGTATAGAAACTCAAGCGCACCGGAATACCAAACCGGTCGCGCAGCGGCGTGGTCAAAAGCCCGAGCCGCGTCGTCGCCGCCACCAGCGTGAATTTCGACAGGTCGATCTTCACCGAGCGCGCCGCCGGACCCTCGCCGATGATCAGATCGAGCTGAAAATCCTCCATCGCCGGATAGAGGATTTCCTCGACGGCTGGGTTCAGCCGGTGGATTTCGTCAATGAACAGCACGTCCCGGTCTTCGAGATTGGTCAGAAGGGCGGCAAGATCACCGGCCTTGGCGATCACGGGACCGGATGTCGAGCGGAAATTGACGCCGAGTTCCTTGGCCATGATCTGCGCGAGCGTCGTCTTGCCAAGGCCGGGCGGACCGACGAACAGAACATGGTCCAGCGCCTCGCCGCGGTTCTTTGCCGCCTCGATGAAAATTTTCAGATTGGCACGCGCTTCCGCCTGACCGGTAAACTCGTCCAGCGTCTGCGGCCGCAGCGTCGTATCGAGATCCTCGCCGCGCTTTTCCGGGGTGATCAGTCTCTGCTCTTCACTCATGTACACTCAATCTCATGCCTCGAACGCCAGGGCAACGCACTTAGCGCGCCAGCTCTTTCAGCCCCAACCGGATCAACTTGGCGCTATCCAGCCCCTCGCCACCATTCTTCAACGCAGCCGCCACCGCATTGGCTGCCTGATCGCGCGAATAGCCGAGATTGCTGAGCGCCGAGACCGCATCCGAGACCGGTGCGGAAGCAACGCCCTCCCCGAGTTCCTGCTTCAGTCCGATATTGGCGCTGGCTTCGCCGGCAAAGGCGGGCGCCTTGTTCTTCAGTTCGGTGACGATGCGCACCGCAACCTTTGGCCCGACGCCGGGCGCCCGCGAAACGGCGGTCTTGTCCTGCAACGCAATGGCATTGGCCAGTTCGCCGGGCGTCAGCACGGAAAGAACGGCAAGCGCCACCTTGGAGCCGACGCCCTGCACGCTCTGCAGCAGCCGGAACCATTCCCGCTCCAGCGCCGACAGGAAACCAAACAGCCGCAATTGGTCTTCGCGCACGTAGGTTTCGATAAACAGCACGATTGCTTCACCGGGCGAGCCGATCTTCGACAGCGTGCGCGACGAACAATGGGCGACATAGCCGACACCATGCACATCGACAACGACATGGTCGTCACCGATTTCGTCGATCGTTCCCTTCAGCTTGCCGATCATGGCGCAAAATCCTTCATGGGTGAGTGTCCGGCGTGATCAATTCGACGGAAGGGAAGTAGGAACTGTATCTGGCCCCGTCTCTCGTCAACAGACGGTGTCTGCGCCAGTCGGCATGGGCGCCGATGAGAAAATCCGGCAATGTCCGCTCCCGCTGACCACCGGCAAGCCGATAAGCACGATGCGCCTTGCCCGCTCGGAATGCCGCCTCGTACGGGATATTTTCACGTTTGGGATCGAGCCAGCTCAAGGCAGCAAGCAGCTCTCCTTCTGAAATGGGCGACGCCGCAAGTTCGGACCAAACAATCGGGCTGAGGACCAGAGTTCCGTCGCTGACGCATTGCCGCAAAGCTTTAAGCGACCATGGGCGAATGGGCGTTTCAGGCCCGAGAACATCAATGAAGATATTGGTATCAACGAGGGTCGAGATCGTCACGTTCACCTCTCAGCCAGACCATGAACTCGTCCGTGCTCTTGCCTCCGGTATCGAACGTCCCCTTCACGCTGGCGGCCCAGTCATCGAAGTCGCGGATCGCCGGCTCGTCTGCTGCAGCATCCACCCGCACCAGCAATGCGCCCTTGCTGGACGCAACGAAATCCACCTCTGACCCCGGCACAATGCCGAGACGGTCTCTGATTTCCTTCGGGATGGTCACCTGACCTTTTTCCGTCACACGCATGGTAATACCTCCAAGGTATTACTTAGATGCGAACCAGGAACAAGTCAAGAACAAATCAGCCTGCGAGTGCCGCCATGCGCATGCGGGCGCCACCGCGATTGTGGGCGTGGCAAATAGCGATCGCCAAGGCATCAGCCGCGTCATTGCCCTTGAATTCGGCCTTGGGCATCAGGATTTTCAGCATCATGTGGATTTGCTGCTTCTCACCGTGACCAACGCCGATGACGGATTTCTTCACCGCATTCGGCGCATATTCAGCGACCTGCAATCCCGCCCGTGCTGGCACAAGCATGGCAATGCCGCGGGCTTGGCCAAGCTTGAGGGTCGCCACCGCATCCTTGTTCACGAAAGTCTGCTCGACGGCCGCCTCATCCGGCTTGTGAACGTGAATGACATCGGCCAAACCATCGTGCAACTGGCAAAGCCGCGAAGCCAAATCCATATCGCCGTCGGACGTGACAGTGCCGGAGGCGACGAAACGCAGCGAGTTGCCGAGCGTATCGATAACGCCCCAACCGGTGCGCCGGAGGCCTGGATCGATACCGATGATGCGAATCGTGTTTTGCATGGTGGGAAGCTTAATACTCATCCCCGGACGCTGCCAGCAAAATGTGAACAAAACAAAAACATCCGCAACAATTCGGCCGTTCCACCCCTATCACATTTCCTCCTTAGGGTTGGATTTACGAAATTCGATCTTACATACGCTTCTATCAGTTCCATTCATCGAAGGCTTTTCCCATGGTGCCCTTTTCGATCCTTGACCTTTCGCCAATCACGCAAGGGTCAGATGCTTCGCAAGCCTTGCACAACTCGCGCAGGTTGGCACAGGAAGCGGAAGCATCCGGCTACAAGCGTTTCTGGCTGGCCGAACATCACGGCATGAAGGGCATCGCAAGTGCTGCAACATCGATCGTCATTTCGCATGTGGCAGCCGGCACCAAGACGATCCGCGTCGGCTCCGGCGGCATCATGCTGCCCAACCATTCGCCGCTGGTGATTGCCGAGCAGTTCGGAACGCTGGCCGCGCTCTATCCCGGCCGCATCGATCTTGGCCTCGGCCGCGCGCCGGGAACCGACATGCGCACCGCATCTGCACTTCGCCGCAACATGGAAGCCAGCGCCAACAATTTCCCCAATGACGTCGTCGAACTGCAGGCTTTGCTCGGGCCGATCAAGGACGGCCAGGATCTCATTGCCGTGCCCGGCGCCGATAGCAACGTGCCGCTCTGGCTGCTGGGCTCCAGCCATTTTAGCGCCCATCTGGCCGGAATGCTCGGCCTGCCCTTCGCCTTCGCGTCACATTTCGCGCCGGACATGCTCCTGTCAGCCCTGGAAATCTATCGCGAGCGTTTCGAGCCTTCACAATATCTCGACCAGCCCTATGCCATGGTCGGCATCATGGGCGTCGCTGCCGATACCGACGCCGAAGCCAACCATCTCTTCACCTCGATGCAGCAATCTTTCGTGGCGCTGCGCCGCAATGCGCGTGGCCAGTTTCCGCCGCCGGTGGATTCGATGGATGGTTTGTGGAGCGACAATGAAAAGATTTTCGTCGATCATGCCATGACCTATGCGGTCGTCGGCGGACCGGAGACGATCAGAACGAAGCTCGACCAATTCATCGGCCAGACAGAGGCCGATGAGGTGATTGTTTCCATGCCGATCTTCGACATGGACGCACGGTTAAAATCGGTGCGGCTGTTTGCAGATGCGCAGCAGCAACTGGCAAAAGCCGCATAAAAATACCCCGGAGAAACTCCGGGGTACCATCACACTCTCAAATCAGGCTTAAACCTTGAAATCGAAGTGCTTGCGCACCGTTTCGAGGATTTCCCAGGTGCCTTTGAAATCGGCCTCAACGACGAAGGCATCACCAGCAACGACCGTGACCGGCGTACCACCATCTGGCGTGATGATGATCTTGCCGGCAATCATGTGCACGAATTCATAGGCAGAGTAGGTTGCATGATAGGTGCCGGGTGTCGCTTCCCAATAACCTGAAACCATCGAGCCATCCGAAGACGTATGCAGCGCCCAGGTTTTCATCGAAGGATTTCCGGCGGCGACAACCCAACCATCCAGTGTTGCCGGATCGCCGGCGGCGGGAACGGGCGTCGCAAGTTTGGTCACAGTCTGCATGGGCCATATCCTCTCTGAAAGGAAGGAGCCTAATGCCCGGCTGCCGGAACTGACTTGCCAATCCCGACAGGCGGTGACGTGAACCGGCAGAAATCAGGCCGAAAGCTTGGCCATGACTTCGTCGGAAACTTCGAAGTTGGTGTAGACGTTCTGCACGTCGTCGTCGTCTTCGAGCGTATCGATCAGCTTCATCAGCGATTGTGCACGCTCTTCATCGACCGGCACCGTGTTCTGGGGCTTCCAGATCGCCTTGACGGTATCGGCTTCGCCAAGCGTCGCTTCAAGCGCCTTGGAAACGTCGCCGATGGCTTCGAAACCGCAGATGATGAAATGACCGTCCTCGTCGGTGGTGACGTCATCGGCACCGGCTTCGATCGCAGCTTCCATCACCGTGTCGGCATCGCCAGCCGAAAGCTTGTAGGAAATTTCACCGACGCGGTCGAACGAGAACGACACCGAACCGGTTTCGCCAAGTGCACCGCCGGCCTTTGTAAAGGTCGAGCGGACATTGGAGGCTGTGCGGTTGCGGTTATCGGTCAGTGCCTCGACGATGACGGCAACGCCGCCTGGACCATAGCCTTCGTAACGGACTTCTTCGTAATTTTCGCCGTCGGTACCGGAGCCCTTCTTGATGGCGCGCTCGATATTGTCCTTCGGCATCGACTGTGCCTTGGCGTTCTGGATCGCCAGGCGCAGGCGCGCATTCATCGTCGGGTCAGGCAGACCGCCCTTGACCGCAACGGTAATTTCGCGTGCGAGCTTGGAGAACATTTTCGACCGCACGGCATCCTGACGGCCCTTGCGGTGCATGATGTTTTTAAACTGTGAATGGCCAGCCATGGCGCCCTCTTCTCATGCTAATCATGTTTGGAATTGGGCGCCTTATAGTTTCATTGACGCTTTGCGTCCAGAAGGGCCGGCTTTTTTTCAGTTGGCAGCAAGGCGCTTGCGGCTAAGAAAGAACGAATGACCATCGTTGCGCTCGCAGGCGAGGCCCGTGCGGGTCGAAAGGCAGGAGAACGGGCCAGCAGTCCACGTCTGGCCATAGTCGAGCACCGGGCCTGCCGAACAGCAACTGGGATCACCAACATCCTTGGCGAGCCTGGCCCCGCCCTTGCGGGACAATGTCGCCCGGACATAGCTTGGCTCGACACGGTCGCAGGAGAGTTCGGGCCCGCCGTCCGCAGGTTGATAGACCTCTGTCCCGCCTTCAGGCGTGTAGATGCAGCCAATATTACCGGAGGGTAGAACGAATTCTTGCTGCTGCCCGGGCGTTTTCATCTCCGGCACCGTCACGGGCGTCCTGTCGCCTTCCGCGCTCGGCAACCGCGGCGGTGGCGCGCCATCGGCCAGAACCTGATGTGTCATGGAAAGAACGGCAAGAAGGCAGGCAGCGAAAAACTTCATTCCATGGTTCCCAGGTCAGACGCCCTGAAGGATATAAATCAGCGGCTTCTTTGGCAAGGAACGCATCGATACCGTCACGCTCGGTTGCGCGGCAAAGCTTTTGTCGAATTCATCGCCGAACATCTGTAGGAAACTGGTGACCGGCGGGCCGCGCCGGTGCATCGGCAGGATCAGCGACGAGCGCAGCCGCGTCACCACCCGGCTCATGCTTTCCGCGCCCATCGTCAAGCCGCCATCGACCGGTACCATCAGAACATCGAGACGGCCGATCCCGGCATAGTCGGTATCGTCGAGTTCATGATGCAGATGCCCGAGATGGCCAATGCAGAGACCCGCGACCTCGAAGATGAAGATCGAATTGCCGTCCGGCTCCATCGTCGCGCCGCCGGCGCGGATATCCGTCGTGACATTGCGAATATAGGCGTCGCCGACCACGACATCGTGATCGGCTGGCTCTCCACTATCGCCCCATCCATGCAGCACATGCTTGATCGCCGGGTCCGGCGTCAGCGTGTAGTGACTGGAATGCGCCTTGTTCATCGTAACGACGTCCGGGACCTTCGGTGGTACATACCAGCCGCTATAATCCGTGGCGATCGAAACGCCGCCGGGCGTTTCGATCAGAAATGTCGAATGGCCGACATAGGTGATAACAACCGCTTCGTCAGCAGTCGCCTGAACGTTAAGGGCAAGCGACGGTTTAAAACTTGCGAAAGTGACGTCGGGAACAGACTGCGCGATCGCCTGGCATTGGCTCACAGGCGGGCGGGCGCTCTGCGCATGGGCGGGCATCGGCCACAGGGCATGCAGGAGAACGATGGCGGCAAATGCAAGCAGGATCAATCGCGGCATCATGCGCCTCACGAAACCAAGGTTGGCATGGGTGCAGAGGATAGGCAGGCAGGACGCCAGGTCCAGCCCGGATTGCCGGGCCACCGCTCACGATTACGTCATCGCGGAATCGTTAGGATCAGAGTTTTGCCTGCTTCAAAATCTCGTTGACGCGCGCCTGCCAGCCCTTGCCGGTCGCCTTGAACTTGGCAATCACATCCGGATCCAGCCGCAATGAAACCTGCTGCTTGCGCACTTCAACGACCGGCCGTCCGCGCGAGCGGCGGATGCTTTCCGCAAGTTCGGGGAAAACCTCCGCGAAGGGACGCGCCCGCTTGAAGTCTTCTTCCGTCCATTCTGGATTGTCAGGATCAGCCGCAATACCGGCCTGAATTCGGGCCTCTTCTTCATCAGTAAGCGGAGCAGTATGGGACTTGAAACTCTTAGCACTGGTCATAAAGCTTCCTTTCCATTCGGCTTGCAGCCCGCATTGAGATGATAGATATGCCTTCGCTACCTAGCCTGAAAAATACGACAGATATCTTTCCATCGTTGAAAAGGCCGATGGCCTTCAGCCGGTTCAACTTGGTCTCGACAATGAGTGCGCTGCCGAAAAATTCCATGTCGAGCGCCAAAAAATCAAGCCCATGCTTCTCTAAATTGAGCCTTCGCTTGATTTCATCATAGACGATTTTCATAATTTTTGTATCACTTTTAATGGCGTGAAATTATGAAATGGAGATCCTACCCCCAGAACGCCGGGATCGCTTCCGCCAACCGCGGTCCGATCCTGAGCGGCGCAATGTTTTCCGCCAATCCCGTGCGATCGGAAATTTCAACGCCGACGCCGCAGAGGGTTGCAGGGCCGGAGGCAGCCTCGAAGCGGCCCTTCGGCATCTTGGAGATGAAACGGTTGAGGGGCTCTTCCTTTTCCATGCCAAGCGACGAGTCGTAATCGCCGCACATGCCTGCATCCGACATATAGGCGGTGCCGCCATTCAGAATCTGCGCGTCAGCGGTCGGTACATGGGTATGCGTTCCGACGACAAAGCTGGCGCGGCCATCGACGAAATGACCAAAACACTGCTTCTCGCTGGTCGCCTCCGCATGGAAATCAAAGATGATCGCGTCTGCCTGCTCCTTCAGCGGGCAGGCCGCGAGAATACTTTCCGCCGCCTTGAAGGGATCGTCGAGTTCCGGGTGCATGAAGACGCGCCCCATCACGTTGGCAACGAGGACGCGGGCACCGTTGCGGGCGAAATAGAGGTTGGAGCCGCGCCCGGGGGTACCGGCTGGATAATTGGCGGGCCGCAGGAACTGGTCGTGACGCTGGCAGAAGGAGACTGCTTCCTTCTGATCCCAGACATGGTTGCCGGTGGTGACGACATCGGCGCCGGCATTGATGGTCTCAAGAAAAATATCTTCGGTGATGCCGAAGCCGCCGGCGGCATTCTCGCCATTGACGATGACGAAATCGAGTTTCAGGTCGCTGATCAGGCCGGGAAGCTTTTCCCAGACCGCCGTCCGGCCAGTCTTGCCAACCATGTCACCCAGAAACAAAAGTCTCATATTTGCTTATTCCTAGCCCGAAAATCCGGAACCCGCTTTCGGTCAGCAAGGCATCCAGCGCCACGTCATGCGGCTCCGCCGGCACTGATGCCACTTCCTGGCAGTCAAATGCAATCCCGATCAGCCTAGGCATATGGCCTTTCAGGCGCAAACGTTCGATGGCACGGTCGTAATATCCAGCCCCATAACCGATCCGGTGGCCCGTCCGGTCGAAGGCAGCCAAGGGCACAAGCATGATATCCGGATCGAGAACCGGCGCGTCCCCGGCCGGGCCAGCCGTGCCAAATCCGGTCTCCACGATCGGAGCGCCGGGGACGAGTTCACGAAAAACGATCGTCTGCTTGTCGAGAATGGCAGGCAGGCAAAGCCGGGCGCCACGCTCGCGCAGCCGCGCCATCAACGGCCGGACATCGACCTCAGAGCGGATCGGCCAGAAGCCGGAGATCACCTGCCCTGGATCAAAATCGATCACATCACCGGCGTGGTCGAGCATCCGTAAACCTGCTTCGATGCGGGCCTCCGGCGTCATCGAATCGCGCAGTGCCAGACGTTCCAGACGCAGCGCAGCTTTCAGTTCCCTTGGTGTCATGGGCATGCTTCTCCCGTCTGCCAGTGTTCATGTCTATTGCATCAAACCGGGCAAAGGAAACCGCGCAACCACCACATCGACCATTTTTTGCCACACAACCGCGCACCTTTCCCAAACTGGCACGGTTTTAGAGGTCTGTTCATCATGCAAACGGGTTCCACTTTCACGTTGTCTTTTCACCGTGCAAGAGAGGGCCGCAATCAACATCAGAAAAACAGTTCGGTGCCCGCTTCCGGCGATGCGGGGAACTGTTCAGCTTTTAGACGGAGCCGGATATGTCCATGAAGGACAAGATGCTGCAGGAACTCGACCCTTTGGAATTGCGCTGCCTGTCATTGGCCGCACGTGGGCGCACCCGGGAAGACATCACCCGCGAAACAGATATCTCTCATGAAAGAATCGAGCAGGCCTTCACCTCTGCGATGGAGAAGCTGCAGGCGGGCAATGTCGCGGAAGCGGTGTTTCGAGCAGCGCGGATGGATTTGATTTCATAACATCCAGAAGCGGTGCCGCGCGGCGTCATCAATCGGGCCGGGAGAGGTATCCGCTTCGTTCATGCCGATATCCTCAAGCAGATGCGCACTCTTGCGCCGTGATATCTCTGCGAATGCCAGCCGCGCTAGGCGCTGCTGCCGCCATTGTGCCAGCATGCGGCAAACCCCTCCCCTGAGCCTGGCCGGCCACCGTCGCGTTCTGTAATCGTGCTTCATCTGGAAACTCCGGCATGTCACCGGCAGTATCGGACGTCCGTTGACATCAATCCAACGAATTGCAAAAATGGCTATCATTAGAAAAGATGATGGCTGAAACAATGTTTCCTCTCCTCGAAAGCGATCTGCTGCGAACCTTCGTTGCCGTGGCGGACAGCGGCAATTTTACCAAGGCTGGCGAGACGGTCGGCCGCACGCAATCTGCCGTCAGCATGCAGATCAAGAAGCTCGAGGATATTCTCGGCGAGACCCTGTTCGAGCGTGGGTCGCGTGGCGTCAACATGACAGGCCAGGGCATACGGCTGCTGGACAATGCCCGCCGCATCGTCACCCTGCTGGATGATACCGCAGCCTCTATCCGCCTGCCCGCGCTGGATGGCTCCGTCAAGATCGGCATCTCGGAGGAATACATCAACTCGACCCTGCCAAAGGCACTCGGCGCGTTTGCCGCCGTTCATCCCGGCGTCGAGGTCACCGTGCAGCAAGGCGTCTCGATGTCCAATCTGGCAGCGCTCGATGCCGGCGAGATCGACATCGCCGTTGTCTTCGAGCCGGGCGGCCCGACGCGCAACGAGGTCCTGATGGTCGACCCGACGGTGTGGGTAACCTCCGACCAGCATTGCGCCCACCAACGCTATCCGCTGCCGATCGCCACCTATACCTACTTGAAAAACGGATGGTGCGATGAACTGGCCCTGCGCAGCCTGACCAAACGCGGCCTGGAAAGCCGTGTCGCCTATGTCAGCCGTACCAGCAGCGGTCTGATTGCCGCCGTCACCTCAGGCCTCGCCATCGCGCCGCTGACCCGCTCAAGCATCCCCGTCGGATGCCGGGAACTGACCAATACCGACGGCTACGACGTCATCGACTTTTCCAACGTGGTGATGAAGACCCGGCCCCGGGGCAACAAACGCATCGTCGAAACCATGTCCGACGCCATCCGGGAAGCGTTTAGGCCAGGGGCGCAGGGATAAGTGTTTCAGAAAGAGGAAAAGCGCGATCGGCACCGACAGCACTGAGCTAAGGTGATCTTTTAGCTGCTTTTGAAGCTGCCGGCTGGGCAAGGACTGCCCGAGCCTGCCTGCAATGGTACACACCCGAAATTGCCGGGACAATCGCGCAGGTTTCCACGATCAAAGCCCCGCGGTGGCCGTTTGGCCCGCGGATGGTGGCCGCGGCACCCCGAAGAGGGCCAAGACCTCGTCAAGAAGACCGTTGGCGCTGTCTTCATCAATCTCAATGCATGACTGGCCTTGCTCCGTCTCCAGTGTCAGCAGCCCGCGTAGCGGTTCCTTGGACAGCACCATCAAATTTGTCTTGATCAGCTTCGGATGATTGACGTCGATTATCATTGAATGACATCCATTGAATTCAGATGTTGAAAACAGATCGTTATATTAGCAATTAATAACTTAATTGTCATATCTGATGGCAACGCCACAAAAGAGATAAATCTTCAAGCAGCCCAAATCGCAACCATTATGCGCTTCAAACAACTCCAGAATGTCGCTTGGGTAATGATAAACTAATGCCTAATATGACTGAAAACAATCTGCGAACGATCCGCGAACATTTTCGAATTTTTGGAGAAAATTGGCAATATGCGACCCGAGTCCGTCGCATCTAGTGACATTTTTTCATTGAGACGTGCCTTGTGTTTGCAGAAATCTGATCTTGCTAGAAGCACTTGCTCACCATAACGAGACTTTTCCAGTCAAGAATAAGCAACGATACACAAGACCAGGCTTTGTTTGCTTGCCGCCTTTGCTTCAATCGGATCTCGAGTATCGGCCTTCGTATGTCCTCACTCGAAAGCACTCGCTTTTCGCCTACCTACCTCTCCTGATTTCGCTTCCATCGAAGGTGCCAGGCTTGTCATGCAAGCCCGATCCGGCGAGGCCCGCGAGCACGTGCGCTATAAACGATGAAAATGGCCGCTCGGGTGAAGATCGAGACTATATTCCTATCACGCAATTCGACCGATCACCTTTGACACCGGTGCGAAATAGGTGCCAAAAAGTTACGCTACAAATCATTGAAAATAAAAGGAAAAAGTGCGATCCACACAACCGATGAACTGTTTACGATCCTGGGTGCCTACAAACGTAGGTGGGCGCCATGTGACCTAGCCCACGGGCCAGGTCAGGGACAGCTCCCTTTGGATCGAGTATGGCCCCAGGGATTGTGGTGTCCTGTCGGGAAGCGCAGACCGCAACTGGAATATAGAGTGCATTGATGGCTTGCGCCAGTGGCACCCTTCCAACTTGTCAAAATTCAGTGAGAAGCAGGTGCAGCCTTGCCGCTGAGCTTGGCCGCAAGCTCATGAATCTGTGACGTCACCTCAGACAGGGTCGACGCGAGCACTTCCTCGCTTTTCTGCTGATCGGACAGGGCGGCGACCCGGCCCTGTTTCAAGCCATCGGCCTCAGTCTGCAGATTTTTCAGCTTGCGGTCCACTTCGCTGAGCTCGTCCATCACCATGATCCCGGCCATCACGGTCAGGCGCAGATCGCCGATCTCGCCGAACTGGCTCTTCAGGTGACTGACATACTGGTCGAAGCGGGTGGCGAGTTCGGTCAGATGATCTTCCTGGCCCTCCTCGCATGCCATGCGATAGGCCTTGCCGTCGATCATCACCGTTACTTGTGCCATACGTCACCTGACCCGCAGGCTGACCACGCCTTAGCGGTCCAGCACTGCCCTTATCGTTTCCATGGCCGTCACCAGACGGCGCGAGACTTCGCGGTTGACTTCCTCAAGGCGGTTTGCCCGGAATTGCGATTGGTCGAGTTCCTGGGCGAGCCGCGACCGGTCGGTGTTGACACGCCGCACTTCGCCTTCAATCTCACCACGGTCCCGCTCCCGGTCGAAGCGTCCATCAATGGCATTCTCGAGGCTGCTTAATGCGCTTTGCAACTCATCGATCGCCGCCTTGACTGTCTTTCCTGCCGCCATCACGCTTTCCTGATACGCGCCAGACCGCGTCGAATCGCCGCCCGGAGCCTGTATTTCAAGCCAATCACACTAATAAACCCATTCGGCAAGTGTTCACAACGTCAACCGCTTGCAGCGGCTGCGTAACCTGTGGATCACGAATTTTAAATCGATTAGTATCGACCGGTCCGTTTGCAGAGAATAAGCGGGAAAGACGCTCAAAAAGCGTCCTTCAGCCCTGCCAAAAGGCCCGTATTTGTTGACTCCGTCGAAGCAGGTGCTATGTGTCAGCCGCTTCTCATACGGTCTTTGGAGGATAGAGACCGTCCCCTGTCCACCGAACTCAAGCGGAACAGACAATGATCTCTCGCGAAAAACACGACCGGATGGCAAATGCAATCCGATTCCTCTCCATGGATGCCGTCGAAAAGGCCAATTCCGGCCATCCCGGCCTGCCCATGGGTGCTGCCGACGTGGCAACGGTGCTATTCTCCCGTTACCTGAAATTCGATCCGAAGGCGCCGCTTTGGGCTGACCGCGATCGTTTCGTGCTGTCGGCCGGCCATGGCTCCATGCTCATCTATTCGCTGCTCTATCTGACGGGCTACGAAGACATGACGATGGAGGACCTCAAGCAGTTCCGCCAGCTTGGCTCCAAGACCGCCGGTCATCCGGAATACGGTCATGCTTCCGGTATTGAAACGACCACCGGTCCGCTCGGCCAGGGCATTGCCAATGCCGTCGGCATGGCGATTGCCGAACGCAAGCTCGAAGAAGAGTTCGGCAGCGACCTGCAGAACCACTTCACCTATGTGCTGTGCGGCGACGGCTGCCTGATGGAAGGCATCAGCCACGAAGCCATCGCGCTTGCCGGTCACCTCAAACTCAACAAGCTGGTGCTGTTCTGGGACGATAACAACATCACCATCGACGGCGCCGTCTCCTTGTCGGACTCGACCGACCAGATCGCCCGTTTCCAGGCCGTTCACTGGAACACGATCCGCGTCGACGGCCATGATCCCGAACAGATCGCAGCAGCCATCGAAGCAGCTCAGAAGTCGGACCGCCCGACCTTCATCGCCTGCAAGACGGTCATCGGCTTCGGCGCACCGAACAAGCAGGGTACCCACAAGGTCCACGGTTCACCGCTCGGCGCCGAGGAAATTGCAGCGACCCGCAAGGCACTGAACTGGGAAGCTGAAGCCTTCACCGTTCCGGCCGACGTTCTCGACGCCTGGCGCACGGCCGGTGGCCGCTCGGCAGACGCCCACAAGGCCTGGGAAGGCCGCCTGGCATCGACCGAAGCAGCCAAGAAGTCCGAATTTACCCGCCGCTTTGCCGGCGCGCTTCCGGGCAATCTCGATGCCGCCATCGACACCTACAAGAAGAAGCTGGCCGACGCTCCACCGGCGATTGCCACCCGCAAGGCATCCGAGGATGCGCTCGAAGTCATCAACGGCATCGTGCCGGAAATGCTCGGCGGTTCGGCTGACCTGACGCCGTCCAACAACACCAAGACCAGCCAGATGAAGTCAATCACCCCGACCGATTTCTCCGGCCGCTATATGCACTGGGGCATCCGCGAGCACGGCATGGCCGCTGCCATGAACGGCATCACGCTGCACGGCGGCCTGATTCCCTATTCCGGTGGCTTCATGATCTTCTCGGACTACTGCCGTCCGTCGATCCGCCTCGCCGCCCTGATGGGCATCCGCGTCATCCACGTTCTGACGCACGATTCGATCGGCGTCGGCGAAGATGGCCCGACCCATGAGCCGGTCGAGCACATGGCAGCGTTGCGCGCGATCCCGAACCTGTTGATGTTCCGTCCGGCCGATGCGGTGGAAACCGCCGAATGCTGGCAGCAGGCGCTGAAGGAACAGCATCGCCCGTCGGGCCTGGCGCTGACACGCCAAAATTTGGCACCGTCGCGTCTGACCTATTCGGCCGAAAACCTCTGCGCCAAGGGTGCCTACGAGCTGATCGCCGCTGATAATGCCAAGGTCTCGATCTTCGCATCCGGCTCGGAAGTCGAACTGGCCGTCAAGGCCGCAGCCGAACTGAACGGCAAGGGCATTGCGACCCGCGTCGTCTCCGTTCCCTGCTTCGAACTGTTCCAGGAACAGCCGGCCGAC
This sequence comes from Rhizobium sp. Root1334, assembly GCF_001426665.1. GTDB lineage: Bacteria > Pseudomonadota > Alphaproteobacteria > Rhizobiales > Rhizobiaceae > Pararhizobium. The sequence continues at coordinate 186,936 of NZ_LMEY01000027.1, forward strand.
TACCGCAAGGCCGTCATCGGCAATGCTCCGGTCAAGATCGCCGCAGAAGCCGCAGTCCGTCAGGGCTGGGACTACTTCATCGGCAACGATGGCGATTTCGTCGGCATGCACTCGTTCGGTGCATCTGCTCCGGCCAAGGACCTCTTCAAGCATTTCGGCATCACCTCCGACGCAATCGTCGCGGCTGCCGAAAAGAAGCTTGCCTGATTTTCCTCTTCGGAGCGCGTCTGAGCGCGCTCCGGTTTCCACATCGAGATCTTAAGACAGGGAGAGACCTGAAATGACTGTAAAAGTTGCCATCAACGGCTTTGGCCGCATCGGCCGCAACGTCCTTCGCGCCATCGTCGAATCCGGCCGCACCGATATTGAAGTCGTTGCGATCAACGATCTCGGCCCTGTCGAGACCAATGCACATCTGCTGCGCTACGATTCCGTCCACGGCCGGTTCCCGGCTGAGGTTAAGGTCGAAGGCGACACCATCTCGGTTGCCGGCGGCAAGCCGATCAAGGTCACTGCGATCAAGGACCCGGCAACCCTGCCGCACGCTGCCATGGGCGTCGATATCGCTCTGGAATGCACCGGCATCTTCACCTCGCGCGACAAGGCTGCCCTGCACCTTCAGGCTGGCGCTAAGCGCGTTATCGTTTCGGCTCCTGCCGATGGTGCTGACCTGACCGTCGTCTTCGGCGTCAACCACAACGAACTGACCAAGGAACACCTGGTCATTTCCAACGCCTCCTGCACCACCAACTGCCTGGTTCCGGTCGTCAAGACCCTGGACGACGCCGTCGGCATCGATCATGGCTTCATGACAACGATCCACGCTTACACCGGCGATCAGCCGACGCTCGACACGATGCACAAGGACCTGTACCGCGCCCGCGCTGCAGCCCTGTCGATGATCCCGACCTCGACCGGCGCCGCCAAGGCCGTTGGTCTCGTCCTGCCGCACCTCAAGGGCAAGCTCGACGGCACCTCGATCCGTGTTCCGACCCCGAACGTTTCGGTCGTCGACTTCAAGTTTGTCGCCAAGCGCGACACGACGGTTGCCGAAATCAACGGTGCCATCAAGGCCGCTGCCAATGGCGCTCTCAAGGGTATCCTTGGCTACACCGACGAGCCGCTGGTATCGCGCGACTTCAACCATGACAGCCATTCGTCGATCTTCGCCAACGACCAGACCAAGGTTCTGGAAGGCAAGTTCGTCCGTATCCTGTCCTGGTACGACAATGAATGGGGCTTCTCCAACCGCATGGCCGACACGGCCGTTGCGATGGCAAAGCTGATCTAAAGCTATGTTTCGGCGGCGCCTAGGCGCCGCCTTTCTTTTGCCGGAAGGCACCGTTCCGCTCTGTCATCCAGGTCTTGCCGGAACTTCAGCAGCTTCAGGCGGTACGGTGCTTTGGAGCCGATCTGAAAATCAAGACGCAGAGTGCCGCCTTCGGTAACGTTGTTATCTGGCCGGGAGCCGCGCGAAATGGAGTTGAACCGAAGCGTCCGCTGGCGAGGCTTAGAGGTCGAGACGGTGGAGCATTGCGAAATAATCACCAACGGAGCGGGTCGACGCATCCGTGGCGCTATTGTCGCACCAACCTACGGTCTCCTCTATAGGATCGAACTTGACGAGACACTCGTATTGCGAAGCGCTGCTGTCGAACGAACAGATGGAAAGACACTTGCACTTTTTGCCGACGGCTCCGGCAACTGGACCGATGAAAATGCAGCCCCTTGCCCGGACCTTGCCGGTTGCATCGATGTCGATATCTGGCCGACGCCCTTCACCAACTCTCTGCCCGTGTGGCGCAATCGCTGGGTTGAAGGAGAATCTCAGCGTTTTGCGATGGCCTGGATTAACGGCGACGAGATGACCGTGCGCCGCGATGACCAGTTTTATACCAAGCTCGACTCACGACATTTCCGCTTCCAGAATACCAACGGCTTCGAGCAAGTGCTTGAACTTGATGATGACGGACTGGTGGCAGACTATCCCACCCTTTTCATGAGACTTTGACCGGAGACTATCCATGACTTTCAAGACCCTCGACGACCTCACCGACATCGCTGGCAAGCGCGTGCTTGTGCGCGTCGATCTCAACGTGCCGGTCAAGGATGGCCAGGTGACGGATGCGACCCGCATCGAACGCGTGGTGCCGACCATCCGCGAACTCTCCGAAAAAGGCGCGAAGGTCATCCTGCTTGCGCATTTCGGCCGCCCGAAGGGCGAACCATTCGCTGACATGTCGCTGTCGCTGATCGCGCCTGCGGTTGAAGACATCCTTGACCAACGCGTCCATTTTGCCGCCGATTGCATTGGCGACAAGGCCGCAGCAGCGATTGCCGGGATGAATGATGGCGACGTGCTGCTCCTTGAAAACACCCGCTTCCACAAGGGTGAGGAAAAGAACGACGCCGAATTTACCAAGGCGCTGGCTGCCAATGGCGACATCTATGTCAATGACGCCTTCTCCGCCGCGCACCGTGCCCATGCCTCGACTGAAGGCCTTGCGCGCCTGCTGCCGGCCTATGCCGGCCGCACCATGCAGGCTGAGCTTGAGGCGCTGGAAAAGGGCCTCGGCAATCCGAAGCGCCCGGTCGTCGCCATCGTCGGCGGCGCGAAGGTTTCGACCAAGATCGACCTGCTGATGAACCTCGTGAAGAAGGTCGACGCCCTCGTCATCGGCGGCGGCATGGCCAACACCTTCATTGCGGCCCGCGGCACCAATGTCGGCAAGTCGCTCTGCGAGCACGACCTTGCCGACACGGCCAAGCAGATCATGATCGAGGCAGCCACAGCCGGTTGCGCCATCGTTCTGCCGGTTGACGGCGTCGTTGCCCGCGAGTTCAAGGCTGGCGCCGACAATGAAGTCGTCGATATCGAAGCGATCCCGGCCGATGCCATGGTTCTCGATGTCGGCCCGAAGTCGATCGCCGCCGTCAACGATTGGGTGAGCAAAGCCGAAACACTCGTCTGGAACGGCCCGCTCGGCGCATTTGAGATCGCCCCGTTCGACAAGGCCACCGTCGCGGTTGCCAAGCATGCCGCCGCCCGCACCAAAAGCGGTGCACTCGTCTCCGTTGCCGGTGGCGGCGATACGGTTTCGGCGATGAACCACGCCGGCGTTGCCGAGGACCTGACTTACGTCTCGACCGCTGGCGGCGCGTTCCTCGAATGGATGGAAGGCAAGCCGCTTCCCGGCGTCGATATCCTGCACCAGCAGAAATAAACACAGGCGCTCAAACGAGCGTGAATCACGACCTTCAGCCCCGGCCTTGCGCCGGGGCTTTTCGTTGCGCCGCACCGAATTTTTGATGCATCGCAAAAATAATCCCAATATTTCAATCGATTAAAATAATTTCAATCGTTTAAACCAATTTAACTTCCATTTTCGTTGCCGTATTCTTCTGTTATCGGCGAGCCATCGCAACAACAGGAGAACGCATATGAGCGAAAGACTGGAAGACATTGCAGCGGCTATGGTCGCCACCGGCAAAGGCTTGCTGGCAGCCGACGAATCCACCGCAACGATCGGCAAGCGCTTCGAGACGATCAGCCTGACGTCGACGGAAACATCGCGCCGCGATTACCGCGAAATGCTGTTTCGCGCCGATGACGCAATGAAAGCCTACATTTCCGGTGTTATCCTCTATGAAGAAACACTCTTCCAGAAGGCAGCCGATGGCACGCCACTCGTTGACGTTATCCGTGCCGCAGGCGCCGTTCCCGGTATCAAGGTCGATACCGGCGCCAAGCCGATGGCAAAGTTTCCGGGCGAGACGATCACCGAAGGCCTCGATGGCCTCGCCGCCCGCCTGAAGACCTATTACGACGCCGGCGCCCGTTTCGCCAAATGGCGCGGCGTGATCTCCGTTTCCGACACATTGCCGAGCTTCGGCGCCATCAAGGCCAACGCGCAGGCTCTTGCCCGCTACGCTGCACTTTGCCAGGAAGCCGGCATCGTGCCGATCGTCGAGCCGGAAGTGCTGATGGATGGCGCGCCAGGAACGCATTCGATCGAGCGCTCGGAAGACGTCACCGAAGAAACGCTGCGCATCGTGTTTGAAGAACTGACCGATGCCCGCGTCAGCCTCGAAGGCATGATCCTCAAGCCAAGCATGGTCATCGATGGCAAGAAGGCACGCAAAGCCTCCGTCGCCGAAGTCGCCGAGCGCACCGTCAAGGTGCTGAAGCGCACCGTTCCATCGGCGGTGCCGGGCATCGCCTTCCTGTCGGGTGGCCAGTCCACCGAGGAAGCGACCGCGCATCTCTCTGCCATGAACGCCGGCTACGACCTGCCCTGGGGCATGACCTTCTCCTACGGCCGGGCGCTTCAGACCGAGGCACTCAACGCCTGGGCTGGCAAGCCGGAAAACGTCGCCGCCGGCCAGCGCGCCTTCAGCCATCGCGCCGAGATGTGCAGCCTTGCTGCCAAGGGCGGCTGGAAGAAAGAGCTCGAAAAAGCCGCGTAACACCACGGTTACGGAGGGGGAGAAGCCCGGTTCGCGCAAGCGGCCGGGCTTTTTCTATGACAAAGAACCCACGACATGCTTTCGATTGTCAGGGTGACAAGAACCTTGTTCGCATGATCTCCGGCGCACGTTATCCCTGACATACGGCTCCACGTAGCGAAGGGAAAAATCATCATGAACAGCGTTGCCTATGTCACCGTCGATGTCTTCACCAGCGAACGGTTTTCCGGCAACCAGCAAGCCGTCATTCCCGACGCACGCGGCCTCACGGACGCGCAGATGCAGAACATCGCCGCCGAATTTCGCTATTCTGAAGTCACCTTTGTGCTGCCGCCAGAAGACCCCGCCAATACGGCGCATGTGAGGATCTTCACGCCGACCATGGAAATTCCGTTTGCCGGTCATCCCAATGTCGGCACGGCCTTCGTTCTTGGCCGACAGGACGGAATATTCGGCAGACCAGCCGGCGATGTGCTCCGGTTCGAGGAGAAAGCCGGAATTGTCGAGGCGGCATTGACGCGCGATGTTGAGGGACACGTGATTGGCGCGGGCATTTTCGCACCGCAGCCGCTGTCGCTTGGGCCGCAGGTCGATAGCGAAACCATCGCCCGCTGCGCCTCGATCGGTGCCCAGTCGATATCGCTTACCACTCACGCCCCCGTCATTGCCTCCGTCGGCCTGCCTTTCGCGGTCGCCGAACTGGCTGATCTCGACGCGCTTGGCAACGCCTGCCCCAACACCGCAGCCTTTGCCGAAGCCGGGCGGCAGTATTCGCCGGAAGACGATCAGTTTGCCCTGTTTCTCTACACCCGACAGCCGGAAAATCCGTGGGCCCTGCGCGCCCGCATGTTTGCCCCTCTCGACAATGTCATCGAAGACCCGGCGACCGGCAGCGCCTCGGGTGCGCTTGGTGCGTTATTGACCTCGCTGCTGCCGGACATGGAGGCCACCGTTGAGATCACCATCGAACAAGGCGTCAAGATGGGCCGCAGAAGCGTGATCGGCGTCACTGCTGTAAAATCGAAGGGGCAAATTGAGAGCGTCCGGATAGCGGGGCAATGCGCCCCGGTCATGACGGGCTCCATTCTTCTCTAGGGCGGATCGGCCCAGTCGCCACGATCAGCAGGATCATAAATCTGAGAAACCTTACGGCACCACTTGCTGCATCGCCTTTTCCAGATCGTTGCGATCGAAAGGCTTTTGCAGCACCCGGACCTGCTCGAAGCCCTCCGCCAGCCCCGCAGTCCCATAGCCACTGGCGAAGAGGAACAAAATCCCGCGCTGGCGCAGAATTTCGGCAATGGGAAAGGATTGCTTTCCGGCGAGATTGATGTCGAGGACGGCAAAGTCGATATCCGCCGTCTGGGCCAATAGTAGTCCCGGCTCCAACCGCATCGCGGGGCCAACGACGTCAAAACCGAGATCAGTCAGATAATCTTCCACAAGCATTGCAACAAGGGCTTCATCCTCCACGAGAAGAACGCGTTTTTTAGCCTGTTCAATCACCGGGAACACTTTCCTCGATGGCTTGCATCGTCGTTTCCAGCGTGAAGATCAGCCCATCGGGGCCGTAGTTGACCTGGGCAGTACCCCCAAGTTCCATCGGCAGCACCCGCAAGATCAGCCGTGACCCAAAGCCCTTGCGGTCCGACGCTGGCATGGGCGGTCCACCAGTCTCGCACCACCTCAGCGTGAAGGCGCTGCTATCTGCCTTCCTGATCACCGACCAGTCGATTGTCACAAACCCCGCCTCATTGGAAAGCGCGCCGTACTTGACGGCATTGGTTGCCAGTTCGTGCAGAGCAAGCGACATCGACAGCGCCGCGCGGGGACCCAATCGGACGTGAGGGCCGCGGATCCGGAAGCGGTTCCCGTCAAGGCCATCGAAGGCTTCCAGCGAAGACGTCACGATCACCGCAAGGTCGGCGCCATCCCAATTCTCATTGGTCAGGATATTGTGTGCAGCTGACAACGCCAGAATACGCGCACTGATGGCACCGCTTGCCTCCTCCACGGAGTTTGCGCCGCGTAGCGTTTGCGTGGCAATCGATTGCACGGATGCGAGGGTGTTTTTCACACGGTGGTTCAGTTCGTTCACCAGAAGCCTCTGGTGATTTTCCGCCCGTACACGCAGCGTCACGTCCGATCCCTGGACGAAGATATGAGTCACATCGCCATCATCATTCTTGATCGGCTGATAAACGAAATCGAGATATCGTTCCTCGACACCTTCGCCCGGCTTTTGCAAGAGTACCTTTTCGGCGGTGCGGTTGACAGCCTGGCCGGTCTCGAAAACCTTGTCCAGCAGTTCGACGAAACCTTGGCTGGTGATCTCCGGGAGCGCCTCGCCGACCGGCTTTCCCAGAACATCGCGCTCGCCGATCAGTTTGCGATATTCCGGGTTGACGAGCTCGAAACGATGCTGCGACCCTTGCAGCATGGCCATGAAGGACGGCGCCTGCTCGAACAATTGCTGAAGCCGCTCATGCTCGGCCGCGTTGCGCCGGTCCGCAAGAACACGTTCGGTGGTTTCCACGACGATCGCAATCACACCTGCAGGCTTTCCGCTTTCATCAAGCACCGGCGAATAGTCGAGGTCCATCCAGACCTGCTCCGGATAGCCCTTGCGATGCAGTGTCAGCTCCTGATCGCGATAGGCAAGCGTTCCGCCGGCAAGCCCGACTTTCATGACATTGTCGTTGAAGTCGGCGACCTCCGCCCAGCCTTCGCGCACATTCGAGCCTAGAAGGTGCGGATGCCGCTTACCGGCAAAAACCGAATAGGCATCATTATAGATCATCACCCCCTGCTCTCCCCACAACATGACGATGGGCACAGGCGATTGCAGCAAAAGAGACGTGGCAGTCTTCAGACAGCCTGGCCATTCACTGACGGGGCCGAGAGGGGTTAAAGCCCAGTCGCGGTCTCGGATGAGCGCACCCATCTCGCCGCCATTCCCCAGAAACGCGAAGCCGTCTTCGCCGTTTCGGGATTCACTTAGCCCAAGGCTCATGGTTGCCAAGCCCTTTCACGTCGCGGACTGCAAAGCAGATCAAATGACCGATTGATCCTTAATGAGCAGGACTTAACGCTTGTTTCGAAAACGGCAAGGCTGATGAGGACCGGTTCAAGTCAAAGTTTTTTCGCGCGCCTAAGGCCGGATCAACACCGTCACCATCATCACCGCGATAGCAAACACGGCGATCTTCCAGAAATCGCGCCGATGGCGCAGCCCCGGCAAGTTGAGCGGTTTCAGCACCTGGATCAGCATCGCCAAAAGCAGCAGGACCGTTAACGCTTTGGACATTGTTTTCTCATTTGTTGAAAAGAGCTTAGGGCGCTTCCTGTCCGTCACACGCGCGTCACTTTTGCGCGCGATCTGGGTTAGAGCGTCTTTTGCAGTTTCACTCAATAAGAAATTCCGGCTGGCAATTGTGGCGGCATGGCCCTACCTTTCGGTGCAGCCCGGAACCAGCGGAATTCACATGCGAAAAAACCTTCTTCCCGTCGCCGCGCTCCTGCTTGGAACGCTGTTTCTCTTTCTCGGAAACGGCCTGCACAGCCTGCTTTTGCCTGTGCGCGGCACGACTGAAGGTTATTCGACGACATTGCTTGGTCTGCTTGGCACCTCCTGGGCCAGCGGCTTCGTGCTCGGCTGCTTGCTCGCCCCGACCATCGTCAAACGCGCTGGCCATGTCCGCGCCTTCAGCGGCTTTGCGGCACTGCTCGCCATCATCGCCCTTCTGACCGGCCTGCTCGTCGATCCGATCTGGTGGGTGGTCTTACGCGCTTTCACCGGTTTCTCCACCGCCGGCACCTCGATGATCATCGAAAGCTGGCTGAACGAACGCGCCACCAATGAAAGCCGTGGCGCAATCTTCTCGCTCTATATCGCCATCACGCTGATGGGCGTTGTCGGTGGCCAGCTGATGATCCCGTTCGGCAACACCGGGACGACGACATTCTTCATGATTTGCGGCATCGTCTATTGCCTGGCCATGCTGCCGACACTGTTGTCGACCGCCGCCTCGCCGCAGCCGCTGAAACAGGTGAGCCTTGACCTGCGCGGCCTCTACCGCAATTCGCCGATCTCCTTCCTCGGCATCCTGCTGGTCGGCATCGCCAACGGTGCTTATGGTACGCTCGGCGCCGTCTTCGGCCGCCAGGTCGGGCTGACGGACAGCAATGTCGCGTTGATGATGAGTACGACGATCTTTGCCGGTGCGGTCATGCAGTTTCCTGCCGGCCGCCTCTCCGACATGATCGACCGCCGTTATGTGCTCGCAGCCCTCGCCGCCGTTGCCGCCGTTGCCGGCACGCTGATTTTCCTGATCGAGCCCACGCATGTGATCATGCTGATCACGCTTGTCGGCATCTATGGCGCGACGGCCAACGCCCTTTATCCAATCGCCGTTTCGCACGCCAACGACTTCGCGACGCCCGAGGATTTCGTCAAGATCTCTGGCGGACTGCTGTTGCTCTACGGTATCGGCACGATCATCGGCCCGACCATTGGCGGCCCGATCATGACCGTCACCGGACCCTATGGCCTGTTCATGATCACCGCCTGCGCCCATGTCCTGATCACCGCTTACGCGATCTTCCGCAGCCGCATGCGTGCGGCCGTTCCAGCGGCCGAGCGCGACTCCTACTCGACAATCAATCCCGGCACGCTGACAACACCCGAGAGCCTGCAACTGTCGCCGCGAGCTGCTCCCTTCGAGGAGGAGCCGAATGGTGAAGAAGGGCTGGAAAGGAAACCGCAATGAGCCTGTTTGACGATGACCGCCCGAAGAAGCAGCCCGCCCATGAGATCGGCGCCGATCTCGCGTTGCTGTCGGCCGACGAGCTTTCCCTGCGCATTGATGTGCTGAAACAGGAAATCGAGCGGCTAGAAGCCGAACGGGCAAGAAAGTCGGCCAGCAAATCGGCAGCCGAAAGCTTCTTCCGTTAATATTCTTAACTTTCGAAGGACGATCGCGACGGCCGGCCATTGAAAACAATGGCAACATTTCGCCACGGCTTTGGCCGCCGAAACGCATCATTAAGCATTATAAGGTATTACTGAGGCATCCGGATCGCTCTGGACTCAGACATTTCACCATCGGCGAATGGTCTGATTTTTCTCCCTGTTTTACCTTGAGAGCCGCTTTATCGCGGCTCTTTTTTTGTCTTTTTTTCCACAATTTGCAGAGAATTGTGGAGATTAACCCTTTCTTAAGAATAGACTTGCGCGGAATGCGCTATGGGATCATGTTCAAGCTATCAGATGGACGGCAGGAAACTTTTTGTTAACCCGTTCGTTACCTGCCCAAGTCGATGCGTTTAACCAGGGAATCCGACCATGTCCGAACGTGGATTGAATACAGTGAGCTTTGCCGGTCACGCCGCTTCTTCGGCGCAGTTCAAAGTGCTGTACTCGGAAGGCATGGGCCTGGTTGAAGAAACGGCAAGCTATCTCGACGGTCCCGGCCGCACCGCCTCCAAGGTGCTGCCGCGCATGGCATCCGTGCTCTACGCCGCAGAGTCGATGCGCCTGACCACTCGCCTGATGCAGATGGCTTCCTGGCTTCTGCTGCAGCGCGCCGTCAACAATGGCGAGATGAACCGCGAACAGGTCCTGTCGGAAAAGAACAAGGTCCGCCTCGACAGCTTCAACGTTGACCGCACCGCACCCGGCTGGAACGACCTGCCGGAAGGCTTTCGCGATCTGATCGACCGTTCGCTGCGCCTGCAAAACCGCGTCGCCCTACTCGACCGCGAAATCTACCGGCCGCAGGAAGCCCAGAACTTCCTTCCGGACAACCAGAACGGCGTCAAGGCCCAGCTCAACCTACTGCAGACCGCCTTTGGCACCAACTGATCGGCGCCAAGCAGATAGCCTGACATGACAAACCCGGCCCATAGAGCCGGGCTTTTTGTTGTTGTGCCAATGCCCTCGAAACTATCGGTTCCCGGCCTGTTTCAGGCGAAGCACCAATGTCCGGCCCCGGCGAATTGCGGTCAACGCTGCTCCCGCCGCAACAACCCACAGCGCCACCATCAGCACCTGATTGTGGCCGTCCCACAGCGGCTCCAGGATGGAGATGGCTGCCGCCGCCGTGATGGCGGCCATCCGATGCTGCTTGGCCATCGGGCCGGAGAAGTCGCTCGGTTGCCCGGTGGCTCGGCCGAGTTCCCGGACGTAAGCTGTCGAGACGGCAAAGGCACCCGCCGCCCAGCCAAGGCCCGGCATGCCGATGCCATAGCCGACGCTGGCAAAGATCAAAAGGTCGGCGACCCGATCGGGAAACTCATTCCAGAACGGCCCATCCGGCGCGCCCTTGCCACCCTCCACGGCGACCATGCCGTCGAACAGATTGCAGAGCAGGCGCAACTGGCAAAACAGGATCGCCAGCAGCAGGCAGGCGATCCGCAACCCGCCGGTGTTTTGCCCCGCCAGCACAAATGCGCCACCGGCCAGCGCTGCCGCCAGCATACTCGCTTGTGAGATCTGGTTCGGCGTGATGGCGCGTGCCGCCAGCCACCGCGCAATAGCGCCGGCCCATTGCGTATTGCGGCTTGCCAGGGGCCTCCGGTCGCCTGTCTCCGTCATGATCCCGCACCTCTTCTTCTGGAAATCGAGTAATTGTAGATCGCCGCGTAAGTGGTCGACACCAGCAGCGGCACCGCGATAGTGCTGGCGATTTCGGGCGTGCCGATCAGAGCGTGCAGCGCGGTGAGCAAACTTGCCGAGCCCAGACAGGCGATCAGTGGTGGCGCCCAAAACCTCGCCATACCGAGAAAGCGTCTGGATAGGGTGTCGATCACGGATTTCAGAAACAATGTCAGGCAGGCAGACACGGCCCCCTGCAGAAATCCCGAATAGAGCGGTTGCGGCATGGCATGGCCGCGATTGGCAAATACAGCCCAGCCGCCCATGGCCAAAAAGGCGAACAGGACATGCACCGCGCCGCTGCCTGCCAATCGCCTGAGCGTTGCCGTCACGACAGCGACCACCAATAACGCACGATGTGGAAGAAGATCGGTGCCGAGAAGACCACGGAATCCAGCCGGTCAATCAACCCGCCATGACCTTCGATCAGATTGCCCCAGTCCTTGACGCCACGATCGCGTTTGATCGCTGACATGACCAGCCCGCCGAAGAAACCCATGAGGGTGATGATAAAGGCCAGAACGCCCGCCTGGAACGGCGTAAACGGTGTGATCCACGATAGCGATGCACCGATCAGCGTAGCGCTGATCACGCCACCGACAAACCCCTCAACCGTCTTCGACGGCGACAGGTTCGGCGCGATCTTGGTGCGTCCGAACAGCTTGCCCCAGACATATTGCAGCACATCGCTCAACTGCACGACGATCACCAGAAAGGCGATCAGAAGCACATTGCGCCCCTCATAGCCGGGGATAGAGAGGGTGAGCAGCGCTGGCACGTGCGACACGCAGAAGACACAGATCATCAATGCCCATTGCACCTCTGCAATGCGAAGGAGGAAACGCTCGGTGTCGCCCCTGAGCACGGAAATGATCGGCATTAACAGAAAAGCATAGACCGGAATGAAGATCGCGAAGATGCCGTACTGCTTTGTCCAAAGAAGGTAATACTGGATCGGCAGAACGATAAAGAAGGCCGAAGCCAGCGCCCAGTGATCGGCACGCCGGGTGTTGATCAGGGTGATGAACTCCCGCAAGGCGGCAAAGGAGCAGAACGCGAAGAGTATCAGAACGCCGACGCGCCCTGCGATGAAGGCGATGCCGATCAGGATGACCATCACCCACCAGGCCTTGATACGGGCATTGAGGTTCTCTACCGCCGCATTCGGCCCATTGGCGGAAAAGCGCTGTTGCAACACGTAGCCAATTGTCGAGGCGAAAATCAGCACGCCGAAAATACCGAGAACCAAAGTCAGAAGGTCGGAGCTTGCCGTGTTCATTCGCCGGTTCCCAGTGGTTTTGGAGCCAGGGCCAGAAGGGCCGACTGCATGCGTTCGAGGAAGGCGTCCTTGTCCTCGTTCACCATAATCCGCATTGCGTCGCCGAAGGTGACGGTGCAGATCAGGGGGATCGGCACGATCTCGCCCTTCGGCATGACGCGATTGAGATTGTTGATCCACACGGGCACGAGTTCGACGTCAGGCCGAGCCGAAACGAGATGGAAAAGCCCGCTCTTGAAAGGCAATAGCCGCGCATCCGTCAGGTTGCGCGTGCCCTCCGGAAAGAGGATCAGCGACGAGCCATCATCGATCGCAGACGTCATCAACGCGATCGGATCCTGCGTCCGCTTCTCCCGCTCACGCTCGATCAGTACCGCGTTGAAGACGTCGCGGCCGATGAAGGTACTGATCTTGGATTTGAGCCAATACTCGGCGCCCGCCACCGGCCGCGCCAGCTTGCGTAGCCTTGGTGGCAGCACCGCCCAGACCAGCACGAAATCGCCATGGCTGGAATGATTGGCAAAATAGACGCAAGGCCGCGACGGCAATCCATGCTCCGGCCAGATGGCGCGAACCGCGGTTATCGCGCGGGCAAACAGAACGAAGGCCGCAGCAGCGAACTCCGCAATTATGATCTTCATGCTTATCCCATCCCCGTCAGCACAGTGACGCCGGTGGGAACTCTAGCGGCGGTTGCGCCGTGAGGGAAGCGCCATTGACGCTTCCAGTGCAAAGCGGACGCGTTATCCCTATGCAGGCGGCATCCTGTCGAATTTCGGCAGGTTCGGATCGAGATGGTCCCAGCCGTAGCCACGCACATGGTAAGTCACGGCTTGCGGCTTGAACCGGCCGGGATCGTCCAGGCTTGCCGCATGCACCGTGAAGAAATCCGGCATGGCTGCGAAGGTCAGATAGACCGGCGACCCGCAAGCCGGGCAAAAGGCGTGCCGCTTGATCCCGCCGCTATCACCAGTGACCTCCCACTCTCTCGCCTCCCCTTCAAGCCTGACGTCCTTGCGGTCAGCAAATGTCAGGTAAGAGCCATGCCCCGTGCCACTTCGATGCTGGCAATCCCGGCACTGGCACTCGTTCATGAAAATCGGTTCTGCGGAGATTTCATAACGGATCGCGCCGCAGGCACATCCACCCTTGAAAGCCTTGCTCATCTCTCTTCTCCTCAAGATGCTGTTGAAAGCGAATATTGTTTGCGCACGGGTTCGCCGGCGCTGCTTGCGGGCAGCGCCCCAAGCGTCGTTCGGCAAGCGGTGTTATGATTTCAGCAGCGACGCAAAAAGAGCCCCGCCTCCCGCGACGAGCCGCCACTCACAGTCGTCGGACAGCTTCGGCAGTCAGATCTGCTGTAGGCATCGTCAATGCAGGGACGTCGTCCCATCCTGTTCGGCCACCACCGCATCCAGGTTGCGCACGACTTTTTTCCAACCATTGCTCATGTTCTGATAGGCCGTGTCATTCCTCGGCAGCACGAAGCCCGAATGGACAAGCCGGATACGTGTGCCACCTTCGACTTTGGTCAGCATCCAAGTCACAACGGTATCAAGCGGCGAGCCATAACCGGCATTACCCGCGTGCCCGCCCTTCCAGGCATAGGCCAGACGCTGGCTGGGGATCACCTGCAACACCTGGCAACGAATGATCCCGTCCCACTCCCCCGCCGGTGTCGTCTTGAACGTAAAATACGTACCCTCGACCGCCTCGAACCCGGTTGGGGCCATCATCCACCGGGCAATCAGGTCGCCCGTTGTCAGGGCTTTCCAGATCGTCTCGGGCGCATGCGGAAACACCTCCTCAAGCACGATATCCTGCGTTTCAGCCTTCAATACAGCGTCATTCATGGATCGATCTCCTTAAGCAGGGTTCTGAGATTGGCAAAGCGGTCACGCCAGAACGCACCATAGTGGCCCATCCAGTCGGCCAGGGGCTCAAGGCCTTCCGGCCTGGCGCGGTAGTAGACATTGCGGCCTTCCGGCCGCTCGACGACCAGGCCCGCCAGCTTCAATGACTTGAGATGCTGCGAGATCGCACCTTGAGTCACGCCGCTGCCGCGCGTCAGCTCCACCACGGTTATCTCGTCAGCACCTGCGACGCGCTCAAAAACAGCGCGCCGCGTCGGGTCGGCCAGTGTTCGCAGGACAGTGGTGATATCAGTGGCTTCGATCATGGAAAATCAAATAGCAAACACTAATTGATTAGTCAATACTATTGTTTTTTTGACCGGCTGCGATCACGCTGCTGGCTTGCGAAGGATGCCCGGTTCAGAGCCTGACGCAAAGGGTAATCCTTCATCGTCCCATCCGGTGATGCCACCGATCATAATCTTCACCGGCCGCCCGAGGCGCGCAAGCTTGAGCGCAGCCTGATCCGCGCCGTTGCAATGCGGGCCGGCACAATAGGCAACGAACAGCGTATCCTCCGGCCACTCCGCCATGCGTTCATGCGATATTTCCCGGTGCGGCAGATGCAGCGCGCCTGGAACATGCCGGCGCGCGTAGGCATCAGTCGAGCCGACGGCGTGAAGAAGGACAAAGTCCTGCTCGCCGGACATCAAGGCCGATGCCACATCGGCACAATCGGTCTCCACCGAAAGCCGCTTCAGAAAATGATCAATGGCGGCACTAGAGGATGCAGCGGGATAGTCGGTTACGAAACTCATTTTGATCTCCGTTGTCATGATGGAGAAATTCCTAGATCATATCCGCCCGGAGTTGCAGATGGCATTATCGCCATATATCATCAAGATCATGCCAAATACATCTCCAGCCTCGCCCAACCGCAATCCCCTCGTCGTTGCAATCGCCTATGATGGCCTGTGCACGTTCGAATTCGGCGTTGCGGTAGAGGTTTTCGGCCTTTCAAGACCCGAGATGGGGCCTGACTGGTATCGCTTTGCCGTTGCCGGGATCGACGATGGCGAAATGCGCGCAACAGGGGGCGTGCGGTTTGTCGTCGATGGCGGGCTGGAGCTTCTGTCACAGGCCGGCACGATCATCGTGCCGGGTTGGCGCGGAGTCGAGACGCCAGTGCCTTCCAGCCTCTGTGGCGCACTGAGGAATGCGCACGATCGCGGTGCCCGCATACTGTCGATCTGCTCCGGCGTCTTCGTCCTTGCCGCTGCCGGGCTTCTGTCCGGCAAACACGCAACGACACACTGGCGCTACACGGATATCCTGAAGCAGCGATATCCTGACATTCTGGTCACGCCCGATGTACTTTACGTCGATGAAGGAAGTGTTTTGACATCGGCGGGCAGCGCCGCGGGTCTGGATCTCTGCCTGCACCTCATCCGCCGTGACTTCGGCACGGCGGCCGCCAACATGGTCGCGCGGCGGCTGGTCGTTCCTCCCCACCGCGATGGCGGACAGGCGCAGTTCATTGCACAAGCGGTTCCCAAGCCACACGAGAGCAGCCGGCTCGGGCCGCTGCTCGACCACATGCGCGCCCATCTGGGTGGCGACCATTCCGTCGAGGTCCTGGCTGCGCGAGCCGGCATGAGCACGCGCACCTTTTTGCGGCGCTTTGAAGCCGCCACAGGCCTGACGCCGGCGCGGTGGCTTCTCGCCGAGCGCCTGTCACGCGCCCGTGACCTGCTGGAGACTTCGCAAGCATCTATCGAAACGGTGGCAGAGATCGCCGGCTTCGGAACGACCGCGACATTGCGCCATCACTTCCGCAAGCATCTGTCCACCACGCCTGCCGCCTACAAGGAGGCATTCGGCAAGGCATTTTGAAAAGTGCGAAAGATCGCACGATCCGCAACGCAAAAAAGCCCGGACGAACCGGGCCTTCTCGAAACTGTCTTCCAGCAGGAAAGGCTTAGAGGCCGAGGCCTTCGAAGCGCTTCTTGAACTTGGAAACGCGGCCGCCGCGGTCCAGCATCTGCTGATTGCCGCCGGTCCATGCCGGATGCGACTTCGGGTCGATTTCGAGGTTCATGGTCTGGCCTTCCGAACCCCAGGTCGAGCGGGTTTCGTAGGACGTGCCGTCCGTCATGACGACTTTGATCATGTGGTAAGCGGGATGGATATCAGCCTTCATAACAATCTTCCTGCAAGTTCCAGGGTCCAATTGTCGCAAGCCATTTGCGGGCCATTGCGGCATGGGGACCGAACACGTAAATGAAGCCGCAGACCACTGAAGGGACCACGGCTTCCCAATTTGATGCCGTGCCTATACATGATGGTCATTAGGATAACAAGTACCGCCGGAGAAGACTCGTACGAGTTTTGCAGCTTCTTCCGGTATTGGAGGTCATGTGTCGAATGAGGTCGTTCAACCGGCGGGACGAAAGTCAGTCCGCCCGCTGGTCAAGCTGCTGCCGTATATCCAGCGCTATCGCAATCTCGTCATAGGAGCCGGTATTTCACTGGTCGCCGCTGCCGTGACGACCTTGACGCTGCCGATGGCCGTGCGCCGGATGATCGACCACGGGTTCTCCAATTCCGATTCCGGCTTCATCAACACCTACTTCTCGATGCTGATGATCCTGGCGATCATCCTGGCCTTGGCGAGTGCCTGCCGTTATTATTTCGTCATCACACTCGGCGAGCGCATCGTGTCCGATCTGCGCCGCGATGTGTTCGATCATATCACCCGGCTTTCCCCCTCCTTCTTCGACGTCAACCAGTCCGGCGAAATCGTTTCGCGGCTGACCGCCGACACGACGCAGATCAAGTCTGCCGTCGGTGCGACTGCGTCCGTTGCGCTGCGCAATATCATCCTGTGTCTCGGGGCCATCGGCATGATGGTCTATACCAGCCCGAAACTGTCGAGCCTGGTGATTGCCGCGATCCCCGTCATCGTCTTTCCGCTGGTCGGATTCGGTCGCTCCGTCCGGCGCCGCTCGCGCGAAGCGCAGGATACGCTGGCCGCGGCATCGGCTTATGCCGGTGAAGCGATTTCCGCCGCCCGCACCGTCCAGGCCTTCAATGGCGAGGCTGCAGCTCAGGCTCGGTACGGCAGCGCCGTCGAAGGCGCCTATGAGGCCGCGCGCTCCGCCATCAGGGCCCGCTCCATCCTCACCGCCTTTGCCATCACCATGATCTTCGGCAGCGTCGTTGCCGTCCTATGGTTCGGCGCGCAGGACGTCTTGTCCGGCACGCTTTCGGCCGGCACGCTCGGCCAGTTCCTGCTCTACTCGGTCTTTGCTGCCGGTAGCCTCGGCGCACTTTCGGAAGTCTGGGGTGAACTTTCCCAGGCGGCGGGCGCCGCCGAGCGCCTGAGCGAACTGCTGGCTGAGCAGCCTGAGATTATCGCGCCAGCCGATCCGCTTGTCATGCCGGAACCGGCACAGGGTGCCGTAAGCTTTGACGACGTGCATTTCGCTTACCCCTCACGCCCGGGCTACAAGAGCGTCAAGGGCCTGAGCTTTGCGGTCAAGCCGGGCGAGACGGTTGCGATCGTCGGCCCGTCGGGTGCAGGTAAAAGTACCGTTTTCTCCCTGCTTCTGAGGTTCTATGATCCGGTGAAAGGCGCGATCAGCGTCGATGGCGCCGATATCCGTGCCGTCGATCCGGAGGCGCTGCGCCATCGCATCGCCATCGTGCCGCAGGACGTGACGATCTTTGCCGCCTCGATCCACGATAACATCGCCTTCGGCATGCCATCGGCATCGCGCGATCTGGTGAAGGCGGCGGCCGTCGCCGCGCAGGCCGACGAATTCATCGCCCGGCTCGATCA
This sequence comes from Rhizobium sp. Root1334, assembly GCF_001426665.1. Lineage (GTDB taxonomy): Bacteria > Pseudomonadota > Alphaproteobacteria > Rhizobiales > Rhizobiaceae > Pararhizobium. The sequence continues at coordinate 205,031 of NZ_LMEY01000027.1, forward strand.
GGGCTACGACACGCAGGTTGGCGAACGTGGCATTACGCTCTCGGGCGGCCAGCGGCAGCGCATTGCCATTGCCCGCGCCATCCTCAAGAACGCACCGGTACTTCTCCTCGACGAGGCAACCTCTGCACTCGATGCCGAGAGCGAAACCCTCGTCCAGAAAGCGCTGGACGGGCTGATGCGTGAACGCACCACGCTGGTCATCGCCCACCGGCTGGCGACGGTACTCAAGGCTGACCGCATCCTGGTCATGGATCAGGGCAAGATCGTCGAAGAAGGCACGCACGCTTCCCTCGTCCGCCAAGGCGGCCTTTATGCCAAGCTTGCCCGGCTGCAGTTCGACTATGATGCGCCGGAAGCCAGCAATGTCGTGACGCTCGGCTGACACGCTTAACGGTTAATCTCATCCCCAAGGTTGCCCTGCAGGTCTCCAGCGCTATTGTTGGAGGCAGAAACGGTTTGAGCCGTTTTGCGGACAGCAACGTCTTTGGGAGGAGATTTGAATGGCTTTGTCTTTGTTGAAGCGGCGGACGGCGCTTGGCCTTGCAATGGTGGCGGCATCGGCGCTTGCGCTTGGCACTGCGGCGCAAGCACAGGAATTCCCCGATCGTCCGGTAACCCTCGTGGTACCCTTTGCAGCCGGCGGCTCGACCGACGTGGTCGCTCGCATCATCGGTCAGAAAATGGCTGACGATCTTGGCCAGCAGGTCGTGGTTGAGAACGTCGCAGGCGCCGGCGGCAATCTCGGCGCCGACCGGGTGGCACGCGCCGAGGCCGATGGTTACACGATCCTGATGGGAACGGTCGCGACCCACGCGCTCAACCCGTTGATCCTGAAGACCAAGCCTTATGATCCGGAAAAGGATTTCGCCCCTGTCTCGCTGCTGGTGCTGGTCCCCAACGTGTTGGTGGTCAATCCGGAACTCCCCGCCAAGAATGTTGCGGAACTCGTCGCTCTGCTGAAGGCAGCCCCGGAGCAATATTCCTATGCCTCGTCCGGCAACGGCACGCCGCTGCATCTCTCCGGCGAATTGTTCAAGAAGATGGCCGATGTCAGCATGCAACATGTTCCCTACAAGGGATCAGGCCCGGCGTTGAATGACGTCATCGGCAATCAGGTGCCGATCATGTTCGATAATCTGCCGTCCTCCTCCGGCCATATCAAGTCCGGCACCCTGCGGGCGCTGGCCGTCACCACCAAGGAGCGCGCGCCGTCCTTCCCGGACGTGCCGACGATCGCCGAGACCATCCCCGGCTATGAGACCTATACGTGGAACGCTCTGTTTGCTCCGGCAGGGACGCCGAAGGAAGCCATCGACCGGCTGAATGCTGCGGCAAAGAAAGCTCTGGCCGACCCGACAGTGGCCGAGAAGATGAAAGAGTTCAGCGCCACGATCGTTGCCTCGACGCCGGAAGAACTCGCCACCCATGTAACGGCGGAACTGGCGAAATGGGGTCCGGTCGTCAAGGACGCCAACGTCCAGCTGGATTGATGCTGTTCCGCTCCCCGGTCAATCCGGGGAGCATTTCCCGCGTCCGCTTAGACGCCGACGCTGCGTCCGGCGATGCGGCCAGAAAACAGGCAGCCGCCAAGAAACGTGCCTTCCAGCGCATTATAGCCATGCATGCCGCCGCCGCCGAAACCGGCGACTTCACCGGCAGCATAGAACCCCGGAACCGGTTCACCCGACAGCTCCAGCACCCGGCCATTCAGGTCCGTCTGCAGGCCACCCAGCGTTTTCCGCGTCAGGATATTCAGCCGCACGGCGATCAGCGGCCCGGCCTTGGGATCGAGCAGCCGGTGCGGTTTGGCAGTCCGCATCAGCCTGTCGCCGAGATAGTTGCGCGCACCCCGGATGGCGGTAATCTGCGCGTCCTTGGAGAAGGTGTTATCAATCTCCCGGTCGCGCGCTTCAATCTGGCCGCGCAGATGGTCCAGCGACAGCCGCCCCTCGCCGCTCAGGGCATTCATCGCCTCGACCAGATCCTCCAGCCTGTCGCGAACAATAAAATCCTCGCCCTTGTCCATGAAAGCCTGCACGGGGTTCGGCGGATTCTTGCCGAGCCTTTTCAGGAGCAGCGGAATATCCTTGTTGGTCAGATCCGGGTTTTGCTCGGAACCGGATAGCGCGAACTCCTTCTTGATGATCGCCTTGGTCAGGATAAACCAGCTATAGTCGGCCCCGGTCCTGCGGATGGCTTTCAGTGTGCCGAGCGTATCGAAGCCCGGCATGGCGGGCGCTGCAAACCGGTTGCCATCGGCATCGCACCAGAACGAGGATGGCCCGGGCAGGATGCGAATGCCGTGGTTCGACCAGACCGGATCAAAGTTTTTCAAGCCCTCGGTGTAGTGCCACATGCGGTCCTTGTTGATCACCGATCCGCGCGCATGCTCGGCAATTTCGATCATCCGCCCATCGACATAATCCGGCACGCCGCTGACCATGAAGCTCGGCGGCGGACCCAACCGATCGACCGGCCATTGGCGGCGAACCATATCGTGATTGCCGCCGATGCCGCCGGACGAGACGACGACGGCGCCAGCCTCGAACCAGAACTCGTCAACCACCTCGCGCGAACTGCGCTGGCCGCGCGGCACGCCGTCATTTCTCAACACTGAACCGCGCGCACCGGTGACAGTGCCATTGCTCATGATCAATTCATCGACCTGATGACGGAAGCGAAAGCGAATGCGGCCCCGCGCCTCCAATGCCCGTGCCCGGGCGATGAACGGCGCCAGAACGCCCGGACCAGTCCCCCAGGTCACATGGAAGCGCGGCACCGAATTTCCGTGACCATTGGCCAATCCTCCGCCGCGCTCGGCCCAGCCGACCACCGGGAACCAGCGCATGCCCTGACTGTGCAGCCAGGACCGTTTTTCGTTCGCTGCAAAATCGAGATAGGCCTCCGCCCAGCGGCGCGGCCAATAGTCTTCGGGGCGGTCGAACTGCGCCGATCCCATCCAGTCCTGCCGCGCCAGATCGAGCGCGTCGTGGATGCGCATGCGGCGCTGCTCCGGGCTGTCGATAAACAGAAGGCCCCCGAGCGACCAGAACGCCTGCCCGCCGAGATTCTGTTCGCCTTCCTGATCAAGAACGATGACGCGCAGCCCGCGATCGGCAGCCTCCACGGCGGTCACCAGACCGGCAAGCCCCGCCCCGATCACCAGCACATCGCAATCCATCGGTATCCTCCTGCAACTTCACCCTTACCGGACATTACGCACACGTAAACGTCAGGGCAACGGGAACACGACCGGAAAATCCATGGCAAAGAATGATGGACCGCCGCGCCAAACCGCGGCGGCATCCGCTACTTCTCGGTGAGCTTCAACTCGATACGGCGGTTCTGTGACCGAGCTTCGGGCGTGTCGCCCTCGGCAATCGGCTGAAACTCGCCAAAGCCCGCAGCAACCAGCCGATCGGCCGGAACACCCTTGGAAATCAGGAATTTGACGACCGATGTCGCGCGCGCCGAGGAAAGCTCCCAGTTGTCGGCATAGCGCCCGGAGCCGGACAGCGGCACATTGTCGGTATGGCCATCGACGCGAAGCACCCAGTTGATCTCGGAGGGAATTTCCTTGGCGAGATCAAGCAGCGCTGAGGCAAGCTTGGCCATCTCCTCCTGTCCAGCGGGGTTCAACTCATTGCCGCCGGACGGAAACAGAACCTCCGACTGGAAGACGAAACGGTCGCCGACAATACGGATATTTTCGCGGTCGGAGAGGATTTCGCGCAGACGGCCGAAGAAATCGGAACGATAACGGTTGAGTTCCTGCACGCGCTGCGCCAGCGCCACGTTCAGGCGGCGGCCGAGATCGGCGATCTTTGTCTGCGAGGCATTGTCCTTGGCTTCTGAGGCCTGCAGCGCGCCTTCGATGGCAGCGATCTGACTGCGCAACGCGGCGATCTGCTGGTTCAGCAGGTCGATCTGGTTCATCGCCCTTGTGCTCACCTGCTTTTCAGCATCGAGCTTGCCCGTCAGGTCGCCAATCTGCTGGTTTGCGCTGTCGGAACTGCCTGCCCCCTGTTGCAGCAGCGCCTGCAGCCGCGAGCGCTCGCCCTCGGACGTCGCCAGCGAAGCCTGCAGATTGGCCAGTGAATCCTCAAGATCCTGCTTGCCGCCCTTTTCCAGCGCCAGAAGCTGGGTTAGTTCGTTGATCTGGCTGTTCAACCGGTTGAGCACATCATCCTTGCCGCTGATTTCGCGGCTGAGCAGAAACTGCCCGAGCACGAAGACGCAGAGCAGGAACATGATGGACAAGAGCAGCGTCGACAAAGCATCGACAAAACCAGGCCAGTAATCGACAGTCCTCTGGCTGCGGCCCTTACGCGCCAATGCCATCAGTCATTACCTCCGCCGTCTTCAACGCGGGCAAGCTTGGACGGTGCTCTGTCTGGATGCGCCGGGATCCTGTCTGCCTGGCCGATGCGGGCCGAGAGCTTGTCGAGCGTCTTGCGCATCGACTTGGCTTCCTCCTGCTGTGCCTCGATCCAGTCGCGCAGCATCTGCTGCTCGCCGCGCATATTCTTGACCAACCCTTGAATGCCCTCTGCAAGGCTGGCCATCGCAGCCGTCGTGCGCTGGTTCATGCCGCCATCCTGGTTCAGCCGGGCCAGTTGCTCGGTCAGTTGACGCAGTTCGTCCACCGGCGCAGCCGTCTGCCTGCCGGGCGCAACCATCTGATCGGAACTGACGTCCGTCACGGAGGACAGCCAGTTTTCAAGTTCGGTATAAAACCGGTTCTGCGCCCTACCCGCCTGCAGATCGAGAAAGCCAAGGATAAGAGAACCCGACAGACCGAAGAGCGATGTCGAAAATGCCGTACCCATGCCGGTCAAAGGTGCGGACAGGCCGGTCTTCAGTGCGGCCAGGACGTCTTCTGTACTTCCTGTTCCTGCATCCAGAGACTGGATGACGGTGTTGATCGAACCGATTGTGCCGAGCAGGCCCCAGAAGGTCCCGAGCAGGCCGAGGAAGACCAGAAGCCCGATCAGGTAGCGCGAGGTATCGCGCGATTCGTCCAGCCGGGTCGCAATCGAATCGAGGATGGAGCGCAGCGCGGTTGTCGAGATCGACATCGAATGGCGCTGGCCGATCAATGCCCGCATCGGCGCCAGAAGCACCGGATCGCGGCCCACCTTCTCGGCGCTGCCGGCTGCGCGGAACGAATTGAACCAGCGAACTTCCGGCCGCAGGCTGAAAACGTGATTGAAAACCAGCAGGATACCGATCAGGAGAACGCCGAAAATCAGACCATTCAAGCCGGGATTGCTGAGAAAAGCCGCCTGTGCCTGGCGAAACAGGATAGCCCCAAGGAAGCCCACAATGATCAGGAAGATCACCATGGTCCAGAAGAAGACCATCGGGCTCGACAGCTTGTTGGGATTATACCCCTCGTTCAAATCTCCGCCGGCATCCCATCCCGACAGTTCCAATTTCGCCATGGGGCTCTACTCTCCGGTTTGCCAGTGCTGCGGCCTTGCCATTATCCAACAGGTAGGGCGGCGCTGGGCGGAGACTACTGCATAATTCCTCAAATCGGAATCGATTTAAGGAAAAATTAGGCTGCAAATTTAAAGCACTACAGTGGCCTTCGCGCGTCACGAATGACGCGCGTTGCCGTGGCCGGACTTTTCGCCAAGCCGAAAGGGAACAACGGGCAACATCAACGGGACGAAAACAGCCGCCCGCTCAGGTTATTGCTGGCTTACTTGCCCGGAATGGGGCGGTGCAGCACATCGTGCAGCGCCTTGCGGATATATTCGTTGCCCGCAACGATCGAGCCATCATCCATCGGCTTGTTGCCGCCGTCGATATCGGCGACCCAGCCGCCGGCTTCACGAATCAACAGGATGCCCGCGGCCAGATCCCACGGCATCAGGCCGCGTTCCCAGAAACCATCGAACCGGCCAGCCGCGACGTAAGCGAGGTCAAGCGCAGCGGCTCCCATGCGGCGCACGCCGGCAACTTCGCCCATGACATGGCGCAGCTCGACCAGATAGGTGCCGTGATTGGCCACGCCCAGATGCGGGGTGCCGGTGCCGATGACGGCATCCGAGAGGTTCTTGCGGGCGGAAACGCGCAGACGGCGGTCGTTGAGGAAGGCTCCGCCGCCACGTTCAGCCGTGTAAAGTTCGTCGGTCGCCGGATTGAGGACGACAGCCGCGACAACTTCCCCCTGGCGCTCCAATGCCACCGAAATGGCGAAATGCGGAATGCCGTGCAGGAAATTGGTCGTTCCATCCAGCGGATCGACGATCCAGCGATGCGCGCCATCGGTGCCGGCGATTTCTTCGCTTTCCTCGCCGAGGAAACCATAGGTCGGGCGAGCCTTCAAAAGCTCTTCGCGGAGCAGCTTTTCCGCCTTGCGGTCGGCCTGCGAAACGTAATCGCCTGGGCCTTTCAGCGAGACCTGCAGGTTCTGCACTTCGCCGAAATCGCGCGCCAGGGACTTGCCGGCCTTGAACGCGGCCTGAACCATGACATTGAGAAGAGCTGAGCGTGCCATTTTGGCTTTCCTTCGAAACAGAAAACCGGCCGCAGGAACGGCCGGAAAAATTCAGATATGCCGCTGCGGATCAGTCCGCGCGGCGGAGATAGGTAATTTCATTGGTATCGACCAGAATGCGCTCTCCGGTCTCGACGAACGGCGGAACCATGACGCGAACGCCATTTTCCATGATCGCCGGCTTGTAGGAGGACGCCGCCGTCTGTCCCTTCACCACCGGATCCGCTTCCGCGATCGTCAGGACCACCTGGTCCGGCAGCGAGATACCGATCGGCTTCTCGTCGTAAAGCTTCACCGTCACCATCATGCCGTCCTGCAGGAAGGTGGCGCGATCGCCGACAAAATCCTTCTGCAATTCCAGCTGTTCATAGCTCTCATTGTCCATGAACACCAGCGCATCACCCTGCTCATAGAGGAACTGGAAGTCTTTCAGTTCAAGAGTGACCAGTTCAACGGTTTCCGACGAGCGAAAACGCTCGTTGAGCTTGGTGCCATCGATCAGGTTCTTCAGTTCCACCTGATTGAAAGCGCCACCCTTGCCGGGCTTGACGGTGTTGCACTTCACGGCAGCCCAGAGGCCACCATTGTGCTCGACCACGCTGCCGGGGCGAATTTCATTACCATTGATTTTCATGGGGAGCATTCCCTAAAGAACTGAAAGCCGCCCCTACGGCCAGCCAATCCGGCGCTTCAAGACCACAAAACCCCCGAAAGTTCAAGTCTTGGCGCAAAAACAGGATCAGGACGACCGGTATTTGTTGGCAGCGCTCAGCGCCGCCTTCTGCTGCTCGTCCGTGAGCCCCAGGTAGAAATCCTCAAGAGCAGCGTCTTTCAACCCTGCCCGGCGCGACAAGACATACCATTTCGCAGCCTCGACCGGGTTGGGCCGCGTGCCGATCGCATTGATATAGAGATGCGACAGCTTGTTCTGCGCCACGACGTTGCCGCCTCCGGCGGCGCGCGACATCCACTTGAAGCCTTCCTCGAGGTTGCGGTCGCCGCCGATGCCATCGACCATCCAGATGGCAAGATCGAGCTGGGCGGTATCGAACCCGGCCTTCGCGGCCCTGAGCAACCAGTCGCGTGCCGTCGCCCGCTTGTTGTCATCGATGCCATCGACATTGAGATAGATCTGCGACAGCGCATATTGCGCATCGGCAATGCCCTGTTCGGCCGACTTCTCATAATACGGTAACGCGGCCTTCAGGCCCTTTTCGCCGGGCATGTCGGCGACAAGCAACTGGCCATAGTTGAACTGTGCCGAAGAATTGCCGAGATCGGCCGCCTTCTTCATCAGCTCTTCCGACCTCTTCTTGTCGCGCGTCACATCGCGGCCTTCCATCAACAGCAGCGCGTATTTGAACATCGCCGCCGGATCGCCGGAGTTAGCCGCCTGGCCATACCAGAACGCCGCGTCCTTTTTGTTGCGGGCAACGCCGAGCCCTTGCGAGAAAATTTCCGCGACCAACGTCTGCGCCGCCGCATCGCCAAGCTGGGCGCGCGGCAGAGCCATTTCCATCGCCGTCAGGTAATAGCCGCGCTGGAAGGCGCCATAGGCATCGTCGGCCTTGCCCTCGAACGGCTTTTCCTGCGGCAGGGCCGGCAGTTCGGCGCCCATCCGCTCCAGCACGTTGACACCGGAAGAAGGCTCAAGCTTTTGCGCATCGTCCTTTTTCGCCGCATCATCGGCCTTTTTGGCTTCCTCGGGAGATTGCAAGGCGGGGATTTCGCCCTCCGGCAACGCAGCCCCATTGAACGGCGTGATGCGGCCGCGCTTGGCAACCACACCCTCGTCATTTTCGTCTTGCGCGACAACAGGCGCAGCATCGTTGACACCCGGCAGCGCGTCGTCGGCACGAAGGCCGGACGGCGCAGCCAGAAGGGCAACTCCCAGCAAAAAGAGAGGAATTCGGCGCAGCGATGGAGAACGACGGATCAACATGCAAATGTCTTAAGCTTCAAACCGTGGCGCTTTTTCGTCAAGAAGCGCATTGACGCTTGCAACGATGGCCCGGGCCTGTTCGGGCGCCGCAAACACGGCCAGCCGCAAGGCGACGAATTCGGCGCCGCTTTCGGCAACGGCCAGCACCGATTCCGGATCCGTGCCGCCCATGACGATGCAGGGAATTTCGATCATCGAGGCCCACCATTCGGCCAGCGCCACATTCTTCGGATGCGCTTCCGGCTTGATATCGCCATCGATCTTGCCGAAGAACACATAGTCTGGGCGAATTTCACCCATTTCCAGTGCATGGTGCCGATCGGCGGCATTACCGCCGCCGACGATCAGCTTGGGTGTGAATTTTTCCACTGTCTCCGCCAGTTCCGCGGCATTGCCTGTCACATGCAGGCCGTCAGCCTTGGCACGGCCAGCAACGCGTGTATCGCCCGCAATCAACGCTGCCGCGCCCGCTTTCTGGATGACAGGAACCAGCACTTCGGCGTGCTTCTGGAACGTATGATCGTCCAGGCCGTATTGTGGCACGATCACGGAGCCGACATCGCCACCGCGCAGCGCATCGCCCAAAATGTGCGCCCGGCTGTCGATATCGGCGATATCCGGCACGATGAGGACGAGGCGGCAGCGATTATCTGTATTGCTCATAATATCTCTATTCCCGGTGAAATACGCACCCGCGCGTCACCCCTACTCGATTTCAATCTGCAAAAGCGATAGACCCTAGCGGCAAAAGGATCAACCGATACCCATGCTTCCTGATTTCCAATTCTATGCCATTGCCATTCCCGCAGTGCTGCTCGTCGGCTTCAGCAAGGGCGGCATGGGAGAAGCACTTTCGCTGATGGGCGTGCCGCTTCTATCGCTGGCCGTCTCGCCGGTACAGGCGGCGGCACTTCTTTTGCCGATCCTGATTGCCATGGACCTGGTAGCGCTCTGGACATGGCGAAAGCATGGCGACATGACGACGCTCAAGATCCTCCTGCCGGGCGCCCTCGTCGGCATCGTCATCGGCTGGGCCACAGCCGCGTATGTTCCGCGCGATGCGCTCAGGCTGATCATCGGGGTGATTACCGTTCTTTTCGTCTTGCGCTACGTCTACAATCTCTGGCGCGCGCGACGCGGCATCATCACGCCCGCCAAGCCGCAAAGACCGGTTCAGGCTACGTTTTTTGGCGGCCTCGCCGGTTACGGCAGCTTCGTCGCCCATGCAGGCGGCCCACCGTTCCAGATCTACACCCTGCCGCTGAAACTGCCGCCGCGCGTGTATACCGGCACGATCGTCCGGTTCTTTGCCATCCTCAACGCCGTCAAGCTCATTCCCTATTTCGCGCTCGGGCAGCTCGATCTCAGCAATCTGACCACGTCGCTGACGCTGTTTCCGCTGGCCATGCTGGCCACCATGGCGGGCGCCTGGGTTGTCCGGCGGATGCAGCCGCAGGTATTTTATCCGTTCATGTACACGATGGCATTTCTGGCCGGCTCCAAGCTCGTCTACGACGGAATTATCGCGCTTGTTGCAGGGTCCTGAACGCCCGGCGGCACCGGCCCCGGCATGTCGGAGGCAACTGCCCGGGTTCGGCACGCGGCGATTGCATACCGCAAGGCAAAATTTCTCTACCGCACCGCACAATTTACTTGCCGGGCGTCCTGATTTCTCCTAGCTTTTGCTTATGTCACAGGCTGATCCCTTCGATGCGATCTCGGACCCCAACCGGCGGTATCTGCTGGAGGAATTGCGGCGCGCGCCGCGGACCGTGAACGAATTGGCCGAAGGATTGCCGATCAGCCGCCCCGCCGTATCGCAGCATCTGAAGGCACTTTTGGATTCAAATCTGGTTTCCGTATCGGCCAGCGGTACGAAGCGGATTTATGCGATCAACAAGCCGGGCTTTGACCGGGTCAATCTCTGGCTGGATCAGTTCTGGTCGTGAGAGGTTTCGGCCGCCAAAGGCCAGTCATCGGGAAACTCAATACTTGCGGGCTTTTGGGGAACGTCATGTCCGCATCAACAAGTCCACGTATCAACAGCGCTTGAAGCCGGTCCTCAAAGTTGGCTTTCCGGGGTTCAACATATGCGCTGGAACAAGAGTCTCCCGATGAATGAGATTGCTAAATATAATCAGTGAGTTGAAGAACGAATCTTCTCAATTTCGTCCTTCAAGCGCAGCTTCCGACGCTTGATGTCAGCAATGTGCTGATCCTGGACAGACGGCTGTGTCAGGGCCGAATGGAGCTCCTGCTCCAAAACACCATGTTTTTTCTCAAGCGTTGCAAGATGAGCCTCAATGGTCATGTGGCAGTCCCTTCCTTTTGCTTGCACCCGATCGGTAGATGCCGGGTGTTCCACGTATTAACCGAGATAGTGTGCCATGCTATTTTTCATTTGTCGAAGGCGAAATCGTGGCGAAGGATAACTTCCCGTTACCAACAATTCTGTGCTAGAGCGACGCTCGATTTATGGGGAACATTGCATGCCAGATCAGGATCAGGCCGAACTCAGACTGAGCGTAGCGCGGCTGAGGCAGGAACATGAGGATTATGATGTTGCTATCAACGCCATGATCCAGACGGGCTGTGATGCCCTGCGCATCCAGCGGATGAAGAAGAAGAAACTGGTCATCAAGGACAAGATCACCAAGATCGAAGACCTGATCATTCCTGATATCATCGCGTAAAGCCGTGCGTGTCCGGCCAGGATACGCTGCAAACGCTCCGGCCAGACCTTCGGCCCTGTAACAAAGCGGAACGAACAACGTGACGAAAGCTGCAACTCCGCCCGTCGCCATTATCATGGGCAGCCAGTCCGACTGGGAAACCATGAAGAATGCCGCCGACACGCTTGACGCCCTCGACATCGCCTATGATGCCCGCATCGTTTCGGCACATCGCACGGTCGACAGGCTGATCAACTTCGCCAGAGGCGCGCGCGACGAAGGCTTCAAGGTCATCATCGCCGGCGCCGGCGGTGCTGCCCACCTGCCCGGCATGACCGCAGCAATGACGCCCCTTCCCGTCTTCGGCGTTCCCGTCCAGTCCAAGGCGCTTTCCGGCCAGGACAGCCTGCTCTCCATCGTCCAGATGCCGGCCGGCATTCCCGTCGGCACACTGGCGATCGGCCGCGCCGGCGCCGTCAATGCCGCCCTTCTTGCCGCCGCGGTTCTGGCGCTGAGCGACCCCGACCTTGCCGACCGGCTGGATGACTGGCGCGAACAACAGAGCGCTTCCGTCGCCGAATACCCTGTGGACCAGGCATGAAGACGGTCGGCATCATCGGCGGCGGCCAGCTCGGCCGCATGCTGGCCATGGCCGCGGCCCGGCTGAATTTCCGCACCATCATTCTGGAGCCCCAGATCGACTGTCCGGCCGCGCAGGTCGCCAATGGCCAGATTGTCGCGGCCTATGACGACCCGGCAGCACTGAAACAGCTGGCAGCTGAATGTAACGTCGTCACCTACGAATTCGAGAACGTTCCCGTCGGCGCCGCCGAAATGCTGGCGCAGACGCTTCCGGTCTATCCGCCGCCGAAGGCTCTGGCCGTTTCCCAGGACCGTGTCAGCGAAAAACAGTTCCTCAATGGTTGCGGCATCGAGACCGCCCGATTCCACGCCATCGACAGCCAGGAACAGCTCGAGCAGGCGCTCGCCGATTTCTCCGGCCAGGGCGTCCTCAAAACCCGCCGTCTCGGTTATGACGGCAAGGGCCAGCGTGTCTTTAAGGGCGCCAGCGACGACGCCACGGGCGCTTACGCCGCACTGGGCGACGTTCCAATGATTCTGGAGAGCTTCGTTGCGTTCCAGCGGGAAATCTCGATCATCGCCGCCCGCGGCACCGATGGCACCATCGCCTGCTACGACCCGGCCGAAAACATCCACCGCAACGGCATTCTGCATACATCGACCGTTCCTGCCTCGATCAACGAGACAACGGCAGAGGCTGCCCGCCTTGCAGCCGCGGCTATCCTCACCGCCCTCGGTTATGTCGGCGTCATCGGCGTCGAGTTCTTCGTGCTGGCGGATGGCAGCCTGATCGTCAACGAGATTGCCCCACGCGTTCACAATTCCGGCCATTGGACGGAGGCTGCCTGCGTGGTTTCGCAGTTCGAGCAACATATCCGTGCAGTCACCGGGCTGGCCCTGTCGGACGGCGCCCGCCACTCCGATTGCGTGATGCAGAATCTGATCGGTGACGATATCAACGACCTGCCGGCCTGGCTTGCCAAGCCCAACACACTCGTCCACCTCTATGGCAAGACAGAGGCGCGGCCGGGGCGCAAGATGGGGCACGTCACCTGGCTTGCCTGAGGGTTTAACCCACAGAAAAGCCGCCAACCGCTGCGAAAACAGGCTCTCTGCGGTTGACACTTTTACGATGCCGGGTTATTTGCCTGCCACCCTAAGAGCGCGCTCGGCCTTAACGGTCTGCAAGCGCGCTTTTGATTGTTAAAGACCGGCGCACTCAAAACCGCCGAAACTGCGGATCAGAAAAATGAAGATCAAAAATTCGCTTAAGTCGCTGAAGGCCCGTCACCGCGAAAACCGTCTGGTTCGCCGCAAGGGTCGCGTCTACATCATCAACAAGCTGAACCCGCGCTTCAAGGCCCGTCAGGGCTGATCCATCGTGCGCGCCGGAAGTTTGTGCTTTCGGAACGGCCACGCATGGATTGAGTGCGCTCGGGTACGCTTGCTTTCAACAAAGTTGGCGTCCCAGGCGGTTCATCAGTTTGATGTCTCAAATTTGATTTGATCTTCGGCCATGGCGGACTACCTTATCTGCCATGGTTAAACTCATGTCTTCATTTTTGATTCTCGGTAGCATTCTGGCGGCAACAGCCACCAGTCCCCTGCCCGCCTTTGCAGCTGACGCGGCACAGGCCTCGGTGACGTCTGAACTGGCGACACCCAAGCAGCGGATCGACACCCTTTTTGCAGAACTGAAGCGGGAACGCGATCAGGACAAGGCGCGCGAGATTTCCAACCGGATTCGCGTGGAGTGGCAGGATTCCGGCAGCGCCACCATCAACCTCCTGATGCAATGGGCTTCCAAAGCCGTCGAAACCAACCGGCAGGCAACGGCGCTGGATATTTTCGACCAGGTCATTACCCTCTCTCCGAACTATGTCGAAGGCTGGAACCAGCGGGCTACGCTGCATTACCAGATGGGCAATTACCGTAAGTCGATGTCCGACATCAATCGGGTTCTGGCAATCGAACCTCGTCATTTCGGCGCGCTGGCCGGCATGGCCGCCATCCTGACATCGTCCGGACAGGATGAACTGGCGCTGCGTGCCTGGGAACAGTTCCTCGATATCTACCCGGCCGACCGCAAGGCGCAGGAACAGCTTGGCGAACTGGAAGAAAAACTTGCCGGCAACCGCACATAATTCCGCCCGCCCAGCGAAACCGTAGCGCCCCCTTCCTCGTATCGGACAATAACCGGCCCATCCTGCCGATTGGCCAGCACGCGGAAGAGTGATTGATGAATTTCGTCTTCAGGAAAGTCATGCTGTTCATCGCATCCCTGTTCCTAGCCGCCCTCGCCACCGGGTTCGGCTTCAGTTCCTATCAGGCTTCAGCCTTCGAACGCGATAATCCGAATACCGGCGAGCGTATCGATGTCGGCGGCTACCGGATGAACAGCGTCTACATACCGCGCCCGAAAAACGCGGATTTGCCCACCCTCGTGTTCATCCATGGGGCAAGCGCCAATCTGCGCGACCCGATGGTCGCGTTCCGCAGCAAGCTGGAAGGTCGCGCCGGCATGCTGTTTCTCGATCGCCCTGGCCTCGGCTTTTCCGACCGCGGCGGGCCACAGAACGCCCATCCCGATGGTCAGGCCGATGCCATCGCTGCCCTGATGAAAAAGCGCGGCATCAAGAAGGCCATCATCGTCAGCCATTCCTTCGGCGGCGCGATTGCCGCGACCTTTGCCTTGAACCACAAGGACATGGTGGCGGGCCTTCTGTTTCTATCCCCGGCGACTCACCCGTGGCCCGGCGGTATCGAATGGTATTACAACGTCACTAGAACGCCGGTGCTCGGCTGGCTGTTCGCCACCCTCGTAGCGCCCCCAATCGGTCTTGCTTCGATCGACAAGGCGACCAAATATGTCTTTGCACCCAATCCGCGTCCCGACAGCTACATCAAGGATACCGCCGCCTATCTGGCAATCAGACCGGCCGCCTTTCGCAACAATGCCATCGATGTCGCCAATCTGCTGGAGTACGTGAAGCGGGTTTCGCCACGCTACAAGGAAATCAAGGCCCCAACCGTGATCATCACTGGCGATGCCGACCGTGTCGTCCTGCCCGAAATCCACTCCCGGCAACTGCACGCGGACATCGCCGGCTCGACACTGCTGCGTATCCACAATCTCGGCCACAAGCCGGACTACATCGTCACGGACCTGGCGATCGCCGCGATCGAATCCCTGGCGGGCAAGAAGCGTGACCTGAACGCACTCGCCACACAGGCAGAGGCCAGGATTACCGTGGTAAACTAGCTTCCTTTCAGCAACTTACCGCTTACGCGAAAGCCCCATGCAAGTTGCCGATTGCAACGTGCGGCCTCAATCTGGAGGTCAATCTTATGCAGATCGGCGGCATTGCCACAACCTATCCCCTTCGAAATACGACAGCAGCGGCAAACGCCACGTCGGTCGGGGTGACGGCCGATGCTCAAAGCCCGCGGGACCGGGCACTTGAGATGCTGAAAGACACGGCCGAAACGGATGCGGCCGACATAAAGGCGCGGGCCAAGCAAAGGCTGGAGGACGCCAAGAAGCAGCTGGAATTTCTGCGCCGCTGGAATTTCGATCCGGAAGTCCTGGCCCGGCAGGCGGGCCATCTGGCCCGCGAAGTCGGCGCTGCAGCCAAGGACTTTGCATCCGCTGTTTCCGGCAATTCCGCCGGGGGAGCGGCTACGGCCAACACGACAGAAGCAGCGGTAGGACTGAAAGCACAGCCTGAAACGGCAGAGACGGACGGTGACGGCGTATCCTTTGCCCAGAAGGCCTACCAGGACACGATGAAGGACGCCACGGAGCAGAAGACCACCTCGGCCGCCGATCGTAAGACGCTTGAGGAATTCAAGGCGGCGGCGCAGGAGATCAAGGCTTTGCTGGAAGAAGCCGTGAGCCGCATGCGTGAGCAGAAGAATGCTGATCAGAATGCCATAAGCGAAGCGCAAAAATCCGGCGCACACCTGGACCAGGCCATTCAGGGATTGAGCGCCGCACTCGGCGGCGGCTCGGCGGCCGGAACACCGGGCATGGTGGTCGCGATCCCCGCCAGCATCACCATCTGAGCCGATAGTCCAAGGAAAGCCATCGGCTTGCTTCCCGGCAGCTGAACCGCATGGGGAAGACTTGCTTTTATAAAAGCCGGTTTTCGCCGAAGGCAAGACAGACCCTGATCCGCTCGTTCCGCGAGGCGTTCCCACCGCCCGACTGGAGGGCGAGAATGCGTGCTTTGCACCATCAGGATATGTTGACAACGCGCGAACCAACCCATCGTTTCCACCGGCTCGATAGGCTGCAGCCTAACCCTTCATTCAACTTTTTATTGTATTCAGTGGGTTGCCGCACGTCGACTTTCCGAAGGTGGGGCAATGAATGATTGCGAGTGGGGGCAGCATGCCGGATACCGTCTGGGTCAGTAGCGTCATGACCGACTACAGCATCGGAGACAAGCAAGGCATCCGTGAAAAATTCTATGGCGGAGATTGGGCGCCTCCGACATTTAAACTCGGTGTCGAACCGGAGCATGTGTATAAAGCCCACCGGCGCCACATCGCAGGTGGTGCGCTCGAGCGCACCGACTTTCCCGAGGCAATGTATGTATTTGCCGAAAACAACTGGAAGCGGGTGGGCGATCTGTTCTGTGCTGGGACCTTCTATGCGGTGAAGGGCAGACTTGCTGACGTGTTGAAAGATTTCGACCTCGGCAGCGGCGGATTGATCGAATTTCCAATCTACCAAGCCGATAAGACAACCCGGCTTCCTGGCCCTTTCTATCTGCTCAACTTTGGTGCGGTGAAGGACAATTTCGTGACGAGCGAAAGCCGCAAGCTGTATTCCCTCCGGACTGTAGCGGAAAATGGATACGAGCTCTGGGCGACGGATGATCTCGAGGACGGCGATATCGCGCTGACAGCAGCGGCTTTCGAGGGGGCGGACCTGTGGCATGAGCGCAAGCTTGAAAGGAGGCTCTTTATGAGCGGGCGGCTTCACGACGCCGTCCTGGCGGCAAAGATAAAGGTCAAGTTTCGCTTCGCGAAGGTACGGATCATCGCTTAGTGGTGCCGCCGGATGCGGTACCCACTTCAAACTTCGCCGCTGCCGTATCGTTTGACGGATTGAAGTGTCCGCCTTAGGCATCGGCCCACCATACACTTTATGGCGCTTAACCTCGTCCCGATCTGTTTTCTGCACACAGGATGAAACTATCTTCTCAAAAAAAACCGCCTGCAACGTCAACGCTGCAAGCGGTTCAGCTCTCCCAGATGCTTCAACCCCGAATTCAGTCAGGGGATGGGCTCCGGGGCCATTCAATCGTTCAAAGCCCGTCTCAGACGCCGCTAAGGCCGTCGGAGCCGATATAGGCGATGCGCAGCATGTTGGTCGCGCCCGGTGTTCCAAGCGGCACACCGGCCGAGATGATCACTCGGTCGCCCGGCTTGCCGAAACCTTCCGTCGCAACGATACGGCAGGCGCGGTTGACCATGTCGTCCAGATCGGTCGCATCGGACGTGACGACGCAATGCAGGCCCCAGACGACGGACAGACGGCGGGCCGTCTGGATAACCGGCGAAAGCGCCAGGATCGGAACCTGCGGACGCTCACGCGCCGCGCGCAGGCCGGTCGTGCCGGAGGACGTGTAACAGACGATAGCCGAAAGATTCAGGGTCTCGGCGATCTGGTGGGCAGCCAGCGAAATCGCGTCGGCGCCAGTGGCTTCCGGCGGGGTGCGCTGGGCATAGATGATGCCCGGATAATGCGGATCGGTTTCGATCTTGCTGGCAATCGAGGCCATCGTCGCAACCGCTTCCACCGGATAGTCACCGGATGCCGATTCCGCCGACAGCATGATCGCATCGGCGCCCTCGAACACGGCGGTCGCAACGTCGGACACTTCAGCGCGGGTCGGGACCGGAGCCGAAATCATCGATTCCAGCATCTGGGTGGCGACGACGACCGGCTTGCCGGCGCGGCGGGCGGCCCGGATCAGCTGCTTCTGCAGGCCGGGAACGGCCTCGAGCGGCATTTCCACGCCCAGGTCACCACGGGCAACCATCAGCGCATCGGACAGTTCGATGATCTCATCGATCCGTTCGATCGCCTGCGGCTTTTCGATCTTCGACATCAGGCCAACGCGGCCGCGCGAGACCTTGCGCACTTCCGACAGGTCTTCCGGGCGCTGGATGAACGACAGGGCTACCCAGTCGACATCATCAGTTTCTAGCACAGCGTCAAGGTCGGCACGGTCCTTTTCGGTCAAGGCGCCGACGCTCAGCAGCGTATCGGGAAGGCTGACGCCCTTACGGTCGGAAATCTTGGTGCCGGCGATAACGGTGCAGACAATGCTCTTACCATCGGACTTGTCGGCGCGCAGATGCAGCTTGCCGTCGTCGATCAGCAGGCGGTGACCCGCCTTGACCGATTCAAGGATTTCCGGGTGCGGAAGGTAGACGCGGGTTGCGTCGCCCAACTCATCCTTGTTGTCGAGCGTAAACGTCTGGCCGGGAACCAGATCGACCTTGCCGGCAGCGAACTTGCCGACGCGCAGCTTCGGTCCCTGGAGATCGGCCAGAATGCCGATCGGACGACCACAGCGCGCCTCGACATTGCGGATGCGCTTGATCAGCGTGCGCATCATGTCGTGGCTGGCATGGCTCATGTTGATCCGGAAAAGATCAGCCCCCGCCTCATGCAGCTTCTGGATCATCTCTTCTTCGCTCGATGCCGGTCCGAGCGTTGCAAGGATTTTGACTTTTCTATTCCGCTTCATCAGTTATGGCTTTCTTGAGTCCCTGGGGTATCGGACAACTGAACCATCCAGCTTCCCTGACGCCCCGTGTCGTATTCCTTGAATCCCATTCGCTGGAAACCCCGCGCAAAGCAGTCCTGCACGCCGGTTACTTTGAACTCGTTTTCGGCAACGCACATATTGACGTCACCCGTCCAGCGTCCACCGCGAGCTGCATCTTCAGCATAGAGATAATAGTAGCGTGATTCGAGTTCGCCCTCGATCAGGGTGGCGCAGGTGGTCGCGGGAACCTGCCACCAGCCCTCTGTGATCCAGCCTTCCTTGGCACGGTAGCCGATCGCCACGCCGACCAGATTTTGGGTACCATTGCAGACACGGAACTCGGCGCGGGCTTCACTTGCGATGAGGGCCGGCGAAAACGCGGTCAGAACGAAGAGGAGAATGGTGCTTAAGGACCAGTTCCGCAGAGTAAGCCTGGAAAAAGGATATCTGGACACGGTTTCCACTGGGTCTCCGTTGGGATTAGTCGAGAGACTTTCTTGCGACGATGGGGCTCGAATGTCAACGTAAGTCTAATCGATTACATCCGGGTTTTTATTGTCGGAAACATCGCAAATCCGCCATTGTCTTGCGATTGCCAGCACAGCGTGTCATCAAATTCCGTCAAGAGCCAAACGAGTTGATACTGTATGCCGGAAACATCGCCCTTCGAGATCATTGCAGGAAACAATGCGGCCGGGTTGGTGCTGCTCGCCGATCACGCCACCAACCTCTTGCCAGCCGAATATGGCAGGCTCGGCCTTCCCGAAAGCGCCTTTGCGCGTCATATCGCCTATGATATCGGTGTCGAGGCTTTGGTCCGGCGGCTGGCAGCGCGGCTTGGCGTTCCCGCCGTGCTCAGCCGATTTTCACGGCTGCTGATCGATCCGAACCGGGGCGAAGACGATCCAACACTGATCATGAAAATTTCCGATGGCGCCATCATTCCCGGCAATCACCCGATAACACCGGAGGAATGGGAAAACCGCCTCAACCGTTTCCACCGTCCCTATCACCGCGCCGTCTCGCAGACGATCGCGGATGTCAGTGCAGCAAGCGGCAAGGCACCGCTGGTCATTTCCATCCATTCCTATACCCCGGCATGGAAGGGCGTAGCCCGCCCATGGCATGCCGCCGTCCTTTGGGACAGCGACCCGCGCGCAGTCACGCCGCTGATCGAAGCGCTGGAGGTTTCCGGTGACATTGTTGTCGGCGACAACGAGCCTTATGATGGCGCGCTGCGCGGCGACACGATGTTTCGTCACTGCATGGAAACCGGCCTCGCCCACGCCTTGATCGAGGTGCGGCAGGACCTGATCGGCGACGATAGCGGCGTTGCCGAATGGGACGTTCGTCTTGGGCCTGTCCTTGAAAATTTGAATGCCCGCCCCGAATTGCACGAAATCAGGCGCTATCCGTCACGGACGGGACCCTACGCATTCTGATAACTGAAAGAGACCGACGATGATCGACCTCACAGCACAACAACAGCTCGAATTCGAAGCCGCTGCTTTTCGCCGCCTCCTTTCCCATTTGCGCGAACGCAGCGATGTCCAGAATATCGATATGATGAACCTGGCCGGGTTTTGCCGCAACTGCCTGTCCAACTGGTATCGCGATGCCGCCAACGCTGCCGGCATCGATATGGACAAGGAACAATCCCGAGAGATCGTCTATGGCATGCCTTACGAGGAATGGCGGGCGCTCAACCAGCGGGAAGCGTCGAGCGAACAAAAGGCTGCCTTTGAAGCGAGCAAGCCAAAGGAATAACGGTCCTCATCGCCCGCTCAGGCCGGAAATCCGCCACATGTTACGCAATGTCACTTGACCTTAGCCGCACTTCGCGGCAGGTCACACCCTCACAAATTCAGTCCACCCTCATTGATATCCCCCAACAAGGAGAACACCATGTCGGATGCCCACGGCGTCGCACGCGACCAGCTTCGTTCGTTCATCGAGCGCATCGAACGGCTGGAAGAAGAAAAGAAGACCATCGCCGACGACATCAAGGATGTGTACGGCGAGGCAAAGGGCACGGGCTTCTAATCACCCCGAAAAAGTATGCTTCAGCAATGAAATCATTAGCTTAGCTGCGACATATTTTCCCCACCGTATGTTGCGCGCGGAGACTCGTCAAGCCCGTTGGCACTTTCCGTACCGCGCTGTGAATAACAAGTTTCAACCCACTACGCCGAGGCGAGCGGCCCGGCACTCAGGAGGCAATTATGGATGAAGTACAGACGTCAGGAACAAATGTTGCGGCGGCGGAGCTGCGCTCGATCATCGAACGCGTTGAACGTCTAGAAGAAGAAAAGGCTGCGATTGCGAGCGACATCAAGGATGTCCTTGGTGAGGCGAAAGGGCGAGGCTACGATACGAAGGCGATCAAAACCATTTTACGGCTTCGTAAAAAGGATGCCAACGAGCGCTTGGAAGAGGAAAGCATCCTCCAAACTTATATGGCTGCGCTCGGCATGGAGTGATTACGCTAGAGGGGAACGGGATGTTGCAACGCTACATTCCGTTCCCAGCGCCGGACAATAAAGCTGACCGCGCGCTTGCCATGATTGGACCTGATGGGTCGGCGGACGTCACTACCATACCGTTCGCATTAAAGAGCGCGCGGCCCAACCTTCCCGCAAATCGGATTTGCACCTTTTCGGTCTTACCAGACCTGCCGTTCAAAACTGAGCGTGACGCCGCGAGAGCATCTTCCCCGCCCTTTACCGATATCGTCGCAGTCGCATTGCCTTCAAGCGCAACATCCGCCAGCAGAATTGTCTCAATCTTGTATCGTTCGCCGACCAGTTCAGAACAAGCGATTGCCCATGCAAGCGGGTCAACACTGGCTGGATGGAGAGAAAGTCGGTAATCTGCCACTTCTATGAGTCGGCTGATCAGGCGGTGAACGCTTTTATTTGGATTAACTATTTCGAGACCGTAATACGCATCGGCAATCAAAAATTCAGACCGGCGGTACTCCAATCTCTCGAAGACAGACTCTCTCCCAAAAGGGTCCACAATGCGTTCGACGCGACTTAGCCGCTCGTAGTAACTTCCGGATATATAGTTTTCGCGGGTCTGCTCCAAAACGAAGCCATCAAAGCCACCATCCTGAAATCCCATAGCTTTCAACCGCCGCGCGATGTCATTGACGGAGGCGCGCCATTCGGCGCGGTACCATCGTCGGCGGGTCAACGACGTAAGCCTTTCCGATCACCGTAATCAATGTGTCGCACGAATGTCCTCCAGGGCTTTTCGAGCAGCATTCTCTATCAGTCCACATAGTTCTTTTCTTCGAGCAGGCGGCACTGCCTTGTAGTTCACGGAATAATCTCCGTCCGACTTTTGCTGGGCATAACGGACGAGGTACTTGAACCCGGTTCCTTCCTCTTGGTTGTCGAATGCCACCTCGAATGAGATTTTATCATTCGGAACCGCCTCCTGAATTGCTCGCCAGGTCATCGAAGTAACGAAGAACCCGCCGTCGCGGAGTTGCTGATAGTGTGGTGATGCAAGCAGATTTTCACCACTTAACGCCACACTTCGTACCACCCCCAGCAGCTCCTCACGCGCTTCTTCACCTTCCTCATCGCCCTCGTCCAGGTCCTGCGCAGCTCCGCCTGCGCTAACCTTTATGTTTACAACCATCTCAACCCGGTGATTAGCGATACCGCGCATAAGGTTCATGAAAAAAATGGTTCTGTTTTCCACCGACAGGTCTGCTACGGAAATCTCTTCCCTTTGAAAAACCGTCTTCTTCTTTCTTTCGATCCGTTCAATTATTGCGGCAACGATCTCATGCCCCTTGTCAGTTGCTGGCATGCGCACGGTCACACGCTTTTCCTCTATGCGGAACTCTAAATCAGCGTCCTTTTCGTGGCGTTGCAACAACGCGGTCCTGGAATAATCAAATTCGCTGTACTTTACATTAGCGGTTACTGCATGGGGTCGAGGCGGATGAATAGTTGTGTCTTCATGCGACTCAAAATCCTCTTGATACTCCAAGAGAGCATCTGCGATATCTTCCGAAGTTACATCGCCACTGAACTCTATGAAGGTGGTACGCTCAGCTCGCTTACTTGGGCCCGCTTGCTCAAGAAGCCCCTCAACATCGAAAAAATCATGCGGCAGAGTGGCGAGGTAATCCACCAGGTCCTCCCTGGACGCCTCCTCGGATATGAAAATTCCCCGATCCCTTGCAAGCTCAAGCAGCTGGCCATGTGTCATCCGCCGCTTGGAAGAAGCCAGGACGTCGTGAATCTCCTTGTCTGACGCGAAGAACTTTTGAACCTTATCGCTCATAGTTCATTCCGATCTGCAGCTCTGAAAATGAGGTTGTAATTTCCACTACCCGTTCGACCGAGATAGACTTTAACCGTCTAGCCAACGAGGAGTCACTGTTAGCACTCTCGCGACCCAAATACTCCGCGATGGCCAGCTGCAGTTTGTTAGTCGCTCCACCAGCGTCTTCGTTCACTCTAAATTCTATTGAAATAGATTCATCCTCAATGATTTGAATATTACGCAGATAATCAATCATATACTTCATAGATGGAACGGTAGCCTCTCGTCGAAGGAAGAGAACTATACCCTGTTTGTTACCGGGTCTTTCCCCGCGTGCAGGAAACGCATACTTCATGGAGATAAACGGGCCTGTTAACATTTCAATTGTGGCGGCGCGCGCCTCTTTTTGTTGTACGTTGCGAATTTGAACCAAATCGGGATGGTGGAATGCGCAATGCTCTCTCAACGGGATTTTCTCTTCACCGCGCATAATCTTGATGGTATTACCAACCCGATCAAGCCAGTTAATTTCATCTGGCCCCAAGACATATACTTTTGACTTCCGGGAAATTCCTGAGCCTTTTAGAGAGATGTAAGGAAAATAACTCTTGAAGTCTCGGTCAAATTCCTTGTCGTGATTATATACGAAAAGAAGCCCGGAAATTTCCGAGGTCTTTCCTTTCACGATATATTGGTCTTGCCAGACATCACTGACTTCCGCACAAGCCACCTGCTTTGCAAGGCTCAGTGCGGCCCCTGAGACCGCGCTCTTCGAGATGGAACCCTTGGCGTAACTCTTCAAATCACACTGGAAATATCGCCTGGCGCGCGCGTAGGGGTCTTCATAATAGAAAACCGCATCGGTTGGGTGCGTTGTAAGGCTGTGCGCTTCAGTTTTCTCGCATGGCCAATTGAAGTTCATAGGGCCGCTCTGGTCCCATAAAAACTCCTTAAAGAGGCTCTGAGAAAGTTTTTCGGCGATCTGAGCGATATTAGCAGTTTCAGCCATTAAAATTGCTGCTTTCCAGTCAGTTTGAAATACCTAATGCCAATAGAGACGCGCCGAAGCTGCTGGGCAAGTACCACATCTTTAGCTGTACACTGGCGCTCAGGTAACGCAATTTCAGGTTTAATTTCAACAGGATTTTTCGTTTGTCGCTGCCAGCAGGCTTTGCATCGCCTTGACCCGCCGCTGGAGTGTGGGTGACGTATGTCATACCAGTCGAAAATCGACTTCCGTCATTTATAGTAGAGGCCCCGACGCATGGACCAACTTGACGATATCATCAGGTCAGCAACCAGGGACATCGCACCGGACTACTTCCATTTACCGGTGGCGGAGCGAGAACCTGCACTCTACGAACGAGCTTATTGCTACGAACTTTATCACCAAATTCGACGCCGCTGGCCCGCAGATACAAATCTCGTAATCACCGGCGAAATCCCTAAACACAGCCACGAGATAATCAAGGAGCAACTCGACACCTCTGTGGTTCCAGACTTTTTGATACATGTCCCGGGGAGTATGGGGCACAATCATGCGATCATCGAAGTAAAATCGGCAAGAGCGACCCGAAGCGGCATCCGAAAAGACTTGGCAACTTTAGACCAATTTTGCGCAAAGGTGGGCTATGCGCGAGCAATCTACCTCTTTTACGGCGGGGTGGACCAAGAATTGGTCGATGAGTTGGCGATGGAACGGCCCGTGGTTTCCAACATAGACGTGTGGTTACATGCCGAGCCTGGTATTGAGGCAGGAATTATAATGATGATCCGCCCCGGCTGATTTGCCCATCAGAATCAAAGGTTTCCACGCTCCGCGCACGTCTAAAGACCCGGGAGCCGGGACCGCCAACGAACATAAAGCTACTGGTTCACTTCCTAGTGCAGGAAGTCTGCGCCTATTTGTCTTGGCTGAAGAGGAAAATTCCCAGGCCATGCTCGCGACCTTCTGGAACAATAATTACGCCATTGCTCAGCAACGCATCTCGCAATTTCAATGCCGATTGCTCTGGAGTTCGCCGAAGACCTCCGCGTTCAATACGGGCTATCGCATCGCGGCCCACCTCTGACAACTCGGCCATCTCGTCTAGGGAAACTCCCAGCATTGCTCGCGCATGGCGAAGGCCTGCAACCCATGCACGGCCGCTCGGTTCCCGCCATCGAACGCCTTCGCCATGAGTTCCCATCGCCTCTATCAATTCGAGGCCTTCGGCTTCCAGCACAGTTGAGACCCGAGCTAACGCGTGATTGTCTGGCAGCTTTCGATTTGGAGATTCCAGGCCAAGGAGAACCGCAGGCGTGATCTTGGCTTCTTTGGCTAACCACGCCTGGGTTTTGCCGAGCATCGACCGCGCCGCCCGCAATTGCCAGTGTGTTGGATTTCCCGCCATAAACGCCGAAAAATGATGAAACAAAAAAAATGTCAACATTTCTGATTTCATCGCGATTAATCTAGTTTTGTAGCTTTAATTCTAGTTTTGTTGCGCGAATCAAAAGTGCGCGCTAAAGGAGTTCCATCGAATCAGTAAACGGACGTCACCTGGGCCAGCCAACGCGCGGTGTGATCCTGTCATCATGATACGGCGAGCATGCTTCCACTGCGGGCAATCCATCGTCGCGTCATGTTCTTGAACGTATCGAAAACAGCAAGACGGGAAGGTGTTTCTCACATGGTAAGTTCTGAAATCGACTTCGAAGTTTCTTCGCCAGCAGAGCTGGTCGCCACTTATCGTCGTCTCGCGGATGACCTTGAACGGTTCGCGTCGCTCGGTCCCGGCTCAGTCCATTCCGAGACATCAGTCTCAGCATGGGTGTTGGCAAAAAGGACCGTACCCGTGCTCATGGGAACGATGGCCGGGCATCCCACCATTAAGACAGGCAACGTCGGATTCACGACCGAGGTCGTCTATGTGGATCAGAGTAATCATCTCGCGCGGACAATTAATCGCTGGTACCGCCTCGGTCGCCCACTGGTCGGGGGAGCCTCCCAATGAAATCCGATCCCGAGCAGGAATTGCTCGACGAAGCGATCCAGCACCTAATGGACGCGACATCCAACCTACGGGCCGTAATCTCGCGAAGCCCGGGTACGATCAGTCGTCGGTCCGCGCCAACCGCATTAGCTGCGAGCCCACGAAAATTTCTGGCTTTCTGTGCCTTCGTGAAACTGATGAGACTGCAGAAGGAATTTTTCGCCGAAGCGACATCGCTCCTCGTCATCACCGTGCCGCGTAATTGGCCTATCGACGATTTCGATTACGTCGCCGATTTATGCTTGAAGTCGAGTGACCGTGGCCTCTCGAAATTGAAAACCTTCTGTCACCCGCCTCGGACAAAAAGAGGGGCGTGGGACTTCAACCCAAGCAGCTACCTCGATGCTCAGAAAGTCATTGTTTTCCTGCCGCGCGGCGCGGAAATCCACCCGGAGTTCGAGATCAGCGCCGACGCGGTCATCGATCTTGAAATCCTTGATGATCGACATCTGGACAGTCTAACCCGGCAACTTGGTAGCGGCCCGCTTTCGGCGGACGAAAAGGAACGCCTCAGGCAACAGGACCCGGCATTCATCAATTCCATTTTTCGAAGAGGCCGGTCAGCCGCTGCTGCGCTAGGCAAGCTTGAGCGTCTTCTGGCCAAACCGACAAAGGGCCAACGATTGGTCCCACTGGCGTCATACGGTGAAGCGGGAAAATGGGGCATGAAGTTCAAGCGCGATCTTCGATTGTGGCGAGCGGGTCAGTTGGATTGGTCCGATTTGGATCGGGGTGTCCTTTTGTATGGCCCGCCAGGAACTGGGAAGACTTCTTTTGCGGCGTCACTCGCCTCCGAGTGTGGTGCGCACTTGGTGCCTACGTCGCTTTCTAAATGGCAGAGCACCGGCCATTTGGGTGACCTGCTTAAAGCAATGAGACAGGATTTTGCCGAAGCTCGCGACAGAGCCCCTTCGATCCTGCTGATCGACGAAATCGACAGTGTCGGGGATCGAAGGTCTTTTTCCGGTGACAACAAACACTACTGCATCGAAGTCGTAAACGGCTTGCTTGAAGCCTTAGACGGCTTGGGCGGTCGCGAAGGCGTGGTCGTTGTCGCATCGACAAACTTCCCTCAGGCGCTTGACCCGGCCCTGCTGCGGTCAGGACGGCTAGAAACGCATGTCGAGATGAAGCGGCCAGGTACAACTGAGCGTGCTGAAATTCTTCAGTTTTACCTGCCCGCACTCGATGCCCCCGAGGAATTCTATAAGATCGCTCGGCAACTAAACGGCAAGACAGGTGCCGATCTGGAGCGCCTGGTACGCAAAGCGAAACAGCGCGCGCGGGGTGAGAACCGGAAGCTAATGATCGAGGACGTGTTGGCTGTCGTGCCGAAGGAGCCCCTGCTCAGCGACGATGATCGGTGGCGAATCTGCATTCACGAAGCTGCTCATGCGTTGGTGACAGAACTGTCAAATCTGGGAAGTGTGACTTCTGTCGAGGTGTTCGATGATTTCCACGACAATGTTGACGCACACGACGCCCTTGGCCGGACCTCGTCGGACTGCCCGGTGCCCCCTTTGAGAACGGAGGAATGGTTCCGCTGGGACATAGCAATAAGCCTATCCGGGATGGCCGGTGAAGAGGTGGTCTTAAAAAATCGCTCAACGACAGCCGGTGGCTCACGGGGAAGCGACCTAACCAGCGCGACCGATGCCGCAGCGCTCATGGTTGCACGATTTGGGCTCGGGAAGCGGCTCTCGGTGTTCCCCGACGATGTTGACCGTCCGGTCTATAAGATTTTCGAAACCTCACCCGTACTCCGCGCCGATGTCGATCACATCCTTCGGGCAGAATATTCGCGCGCCAAAAGTCTGCTAGAGGCAAACCTCAACGCGGTGATCGCCCTCGCCCAAGCGCTGAAAAAGGAAAGGCGGCTGGAAGGGGAACGTCTGAAGACCCTGTTAGCAGGCCTTTGCACTTCCGACGGATCATCGGAACGTCTGGAATTTACCGGCTGATCCATCGCGACCAATCGCGGAACCATTGATACCAATTAAGCCTCCGCCGAACCCCTTTCCTATCCCCTTTGACTTTGAGGCGAAACCATGAAGGCTTGGGTCGTCAGCGATCTCCATATCAAAAATTCCGAGCTTGCTCAGCATGACCTGGAAATTCCCGAGGCAGATATCTGCATCTGCGTGGGAGATGTTTCCGGCATCGTAGAGATGTCGATGGAATTTGTTCTTCGTAACATCAGCCCACAAATGCCGGTCGTAATGGTCCTGGGTAACCACGAATTTTACGGTGCAACGATTCAGGCAGGCCTTCAAACCGCACGACGGATGGCAAAACGCTCCAACGTAACCGTACTTGAGAATGAGGCTCTCGTGCTTGGCAGAACCCGCATAATTGGCGCGACCCTGTGGACCGACTTTGAAATAGAGCACGGGGTCGAAAATGAACTGCCGCTTCCTGAACGGAAATCCTACGCCATCAACATCTGCAAGCGGTACATGATGGACTTTCACGCGATATATCGTTCGGATTGGCCAGAACGGGGAATGCCCGGTCTTCTTACTGCCAAAGAGCTTATTGCACGACACATGGAAAGCCGTGACTTCATCACCCGCGAACTGGAAGACCAATTCGATGGGCGAACTGTCATCCTATCACATCACGCGCCGCTGGCGCGATCTCTCCACCCTGCTTTTAGAGGACACCCGAGTAATGCCGCTTTCGCTTCAAATCTCTCCACTGTAATCGCTCAAGGCAAACCCGATCTTTGGGTGCACGGCCACGTCCATCACTTTCGCGATTATCGCGAAGGGACAACTCGCGTCATCTGCAATCCGAGAGGATATGAGCGTGAACCCGCTCGAACCGGATTCGTGTCCGGGTTTGTAGTCGATATTTGATTGTGATTAGGCGACGCCCCGCAGCTCCGCCTCCAGTTTGAAGCTTTATCGGCCTACATGGGCTTGATTGGCGCTTGGCACAAGGCGGGATAATCAGCCCAGTGCCCGTAAATATTTACCAACATCCGACCGTGTTACCGTTACGTACTTCCGCTCACCGCGAATCTGGTGTTTGCTCCCGTTCACCATACCCGGAGTGACACTTATGAATTTGAAAACGCCAATTTTTCCGACGAAACGCTGGGAGAGGAAGCGGTTTCTTCCTTGTTCAGCGCCGGAGACGAGTGCAACGTCATGAGCGTCCTTGATGTATTCGCCTGGATCGTTCTGATCGTACTCGTACTCAGTACCATCGCGGTCGTCGTTTTTCTCGCCATGCTGCCGGGCATGATTGCCAAGCGCCGAAACCATCCTTGGGCCGACGCTGTAGCCGTCGGCGGGTGGGTGACCCTGTTCCTCGGCTTTGCGCTTTGGCCCATTGTGCTCATCTGGGCCTACGTCGATGTTCCGCACGGTCGTGGTACGGAGGTGGGCAAATGATCATTGTTCTCCTCAACGTCTATCTGGTCATCCTGTTTTGCCTGGTGAAGTTCGGAATTGTGCGTTTCAACCTCTTTTGGAAGGTGTCGCCAGTCATCGTTCTCTTGTTGCTTCTCGTTGGTCTCTTCATTCCGATGAATTGGGGAGCGCCGCAGGGAAGTGCGCTTGTCGTTCGAAACTCGGTCGCAATCGTTCCTGACGTTGCGGGCGAGGTTGTCCAGGTGCCGGTCGTGGCGAATACACCGCTCAAAGCCGGTGACGTCCTCTTCGCGATTGACCCAGTGCCGTACCAATCGAAACTGGATGCCCTGAAGGCACAGCTATCGCTTGCCCAGCTACGGCTGTCCGAGACCAGTAGCCTTCGGGCTACGGGTGCGGGTCGCGCTTTCGACGCTGAACAGGCCCAAGCTGAAGTCGAACAGCTTCAGGCGCAGGTCATCGAGGCGCAATGGAATCTCGACAAAACCGTCGCCCGCACCCCCGCCGATGGCTACGTGACAAATCTCGCGTTGCGGTCAGGCGCACGCGTGACCAACATTCCCCTCGCGCCGGTCATGGCATTCATTGATACAGCCGAAACGATTATCGGTGTTGAGGTGCCTCAAATCGATGCCCGCTATGTTGCGGCAGGCCAGCCGGTCGAAATCACCTTCAAGTATCTGCCGGGAAGAGTCTTCACGGGCAAGGTCGAGAGTGTTCTTCAGGCAGTGGCGAGCGGCCAGACGCAGACCTCTGGATTGGCAGTGACATCGAAAGCAATCCAGAGCCTTCCGCTCGTCGTTCGAGTGAAGCTAGATGACAATGAAGTTGCCGACCAGCTCCCTGCGGGAAGTACCGGGACGGCTGCGATCTATACGGAGCACGTCAAGGCAGCACACTTCATTCGCAAAGTGCTGCTCCGTCAGATTGCCATCACCAATTACGTCAATCCATTTTAGTCCCGTGAGAGAGTCGAACACATGTTCAAGTTCAGTCTGATCCAGGTAGCCGCCCTCATTTCCGCCGTGTCAGCCACATACGTTTTGGCCCAGGACCATCCGGCTCCAAAATTCAAAGCCGACGTTCCACAGAGCATCCAGACGCCCGATACAGTGGAGACCCGCATCGGCACACTCAAATTCACCGATGGCCTGCCCGATGCTGACACAGTGCAAAAGGTCTATGACAACATCGATTTTGCCCGGGGCGTCGAAGCGTTTCTGTCTGGAATGCCCGCTGCCTCCGTCTACGCTCTGTGCAAAGGGCTCGAAGAGGTGGGAGTCGCGAAAAACAAAGGGGTCGGCATCACAGACGATCTGATGGACGCGCGGTCGCTGTTCCTCACCCCGAACTCAACGACCGTTTACGTCTTCTTCTGCATCGACCTGACTGATGGCCCGGTCGTTGCCCAGGTGCCACCTGGCGTACTCGGACCTGTCGACGATGCCTTTTTCCGCTACGTCACCGATGTGGGGATAATTGGTCCGGACAAAGGCAAAGGTGGCAAATATCTCTTCGTGCCGCCGAGCCATTCCGGCGAACTGCCTTCCGACGGCTACTTTGTCGCGAAGCCACCAACCAACACAAATTTGGTTTTCTACCGCGCCTTTGTGAAGGATGGCGATATCGCAGCGGCGGTCAAAAACGTCAAAGCAAACGCCCGCGTTTATCCGCTGTCTGCCGCCAAGGAACCGCCGGAAACGATGTTCGTGAACACGTCAGGCAAACAGCTGAACACGATCCACGCCAACGATTTCCATTTCTATGAGGAACTGAACAGCGTCATTCAATCTGAGCCGGGCGATGCCTTCGACCCCGAGATCGTCGGCTTGCTGGCGTCAATCGGTATTAAGAAAGGCAAACCCTTTGCTCCCGACGCCCGGATGAAAGCTATCCTGACGGACGCGGTGGCAGTCGGTAACGCGACAGCCCGCTCTCTGGTGTTTGCTCCTCGCGATGAACGAGCGCCTTTCTATCCGGATCGTCATTGGAACAATGGGTTCATCGGCAACAGCTACCAGTTCCTGAACGACGGCGAACGCATGCTGGATGCCCGCACCATGTTCCATTACGCCGCCACGGGGATCACTCCAGCGATGGCGGACGCGAAACCTGGCACGGGTTCGGCTTATGCATTTTCAACCAGGGACTCGACAGGAACGTATCTCGACGGGAGCAAGACGTACAAGATTACATTGCCGTCACCTGTTCCCGTCGGTCAGTTCTGGTCGTTCACAGTCTATGACAACCAAACGCGCTCCATGCTGGAGACCGACCAGAAACTCGCAGGCATAGACAGCAATCAGCCGGGCATCGAGACGAACG
The DNA here is from genome assembly GCF_001426665.1 of Rhizobium sp. Root1334. Classification (GTDB taxonomy): domain Bacteria; phylum Pseudomonadota; class Alphaproteobacteria; order Rhizobiales; family Rhizobiaceae; genus Pararhizobium. Next base: position 236,544 of record NZ_LMEY01000027.1, read on the forward strand.
CTGACGGTTCCGTCACGGTATGGTTTTCGCCGAAACCTCCTTCCGGCCACGAGAAAAACTGGGTCCAGACAATGCCGGGTAAGGGATGGAACTCGCTGCTTCGGCTCTACGCTCCACTTCAGCCTTGGTTCGACAAGAGCTGGAAGCCAGGTGATTTTGAACTTGTTCAGTGAATCTGGCTGAACAGGCAACTCACGATCTGATCGATACAAAGGGACTTGCTATGACCATCAGACATCTCGCTTCTGCCGCCGCTGTTGTTCTCGGCTCTGCTTTCACGGGGTATGCCGGGATATCGACCGCTGCCGAGCCGGTGACGGTAGACAATTTCGGCCGTGCTGAGAGCGTTTTATATTTCGGCAACGTCGTCAAGGATGGCGGCTTTGGTAAATTCTTTCATCGCCGCGAGCCAGCGACCATCGAGAACCAAACCATCATCCGATTGAACCGCGATACGCTATATTCCGGAGGAGTGTTCGACCTTGATGCGGGGCCAGTAACGATAACGTTGCCGGACGCAGGCAAGCGCTTCATGTCGCTGCTGGCCATCGACGAAGACCATTACGTCTCGGCGGTATCCTACGGTGGCTCCAGCACCTTCACGAGGGATCAGGTGGGAACCCGTTACATGATTGTCGCCATACGAACCTTCGTCGACCCCAGCGACGAGGCTGATGTTCGGAAGGTCCATGCGCTTCAGGACGCTATCAAGATCGACCAGGCCGGAGGGCCAGGCAAGTTTGAAGCCCCGTCGTTTGATCAGCCGAGCCAGACGAAGGTTCGTGAGGCCTTGTTGATCTTGGCGACGACGCTTCCCGACTTCAACCACGCATTCGGCTCCAAGGCGGAGGTCGATCCGGTGCGACACATGGTTGCGACTGCCGCTGCATGGGGCGGAAATCCGGACAAGGACGCCACTTATCTCAATATTACGCCAAAGAACAACGACGGGAAAACGGTCTTCAAGCTAAACGTCAAGGACGTGCCCGTTGATGGGTTCTGGTCGATCAGCGTTTACAATCCGAAAGGCTACTTCGAGAAAAACCCTTATAACGCTTATTCGCTCAACAACGTGACTGCGCACAAGAACGAAGACGGATCAATCGGGGTCCAATTTGGTGGTTGCGATGGAAAGATAACCAACTGCCTGCCGACGATGGAGGGGTGGAACTACACGGTGAGACTCTATCGACCCGATGAGAAAATCCTCAATGGTAAATGGAAATTTCCTGAACCTCAGCCCGTGAATTAATCGTGGCTATTTGATCAGCGGGGCGGACTCGCTAACGGCGGTGAGCTGCAATTGCGATCCACCGCCCAACCCTTTTCTCGGCTGCGACTGTTTAGAGACATCCCTGCCCGAGATGGAGCAGAGTTATGTCTCTTCCAGTCTTATCCTGTCCCCACATTCAAAGCACAGACGCCATCCTTGTGGTTGAAGACGAAACATTGATCGCCATTGATATGGGGGTTACGAGAGGGAGATTTAATGGATGAAGTTTATTTCTTCGATTTGCCAGTTTATCGGCTTTCGCCTGAAGATTACGCCCTCGCCTGGGAGAAGGGGGTTGCGGCGGATCGTGAACGCATAATGGGAAAATCAAATTTCCCGATCTCGGACCAGGTAGATCAAAGTATCCGGCACGACCGATATCGTCGATACGGTGATTGGCAATTCAACGAAGTTGTAGCCTATATCAGGTTGTATTTTTGCGGAACTCAGCTGAAATCGGCATATCACTCCGCTGAGAAGACTCGCAATCCGGTCACTCGGCACAAGGTTTTCAATGAGCGCAGCAGGGGACTTAGCTTCAAACTCAGCCTTGGTTCGCAGAGCAAGGCCACAAATCCCGAAATCTGGGCGACAATCCAGGAGTTCGTGCAGGCCTGCAAAGAAATTAAAAAAGATCGCTACATTGATGACAGCACGTTGATGCGGATCGGGCCGCATATGGATTGGCTTTCAATTTGGCGGCAGCGCTGAAGGATATATGCAAGGCGCGTCGGATTCCGACCTTCATAATAAACTACTTCAAGTCGTGCATTTAAACTTCCACAACGTTCTCTTTTCCAAACCACGCCTCAGCCTGTTTCAACACAGCAGGTGTCGGGTTCTGGAAATAGACAGCAAGCACGTCCTTCGCGCGAGTGCAGCAGACATAGAATAATTTTCCGGTCCGCTCTATCACGCTGTCCGTACCGCTACCCTCGAACAGGTAAGTGAAATTGTAGTGATTCCACTCACCGGCATCGAGCAAGACGAGGACACGTTCAAACTCCCGGCCCTTGATTTTATGCTGTGTGGAAAATGTAGTGCGACCCTCCAAGTATTCGTAGAGCTTCTGGAAAGATGAAAACGCGACGCCAATAAGCCGATCAAAGAGGTAGCGCTTTTCTGCCCGGAAGTTGGCAAATTTGTCATCTTTGATGCACAGTCCGTTGTCGTGTGCGAAGTCGATCACATCCAGGATCGGACTGTCTTTCATTGTTCCAATGTCTTCTACGCATTTTTGAATGCGCAGCTTGTCCTGGGCGTTAGTCAGGCGAAATTCGGTCTTCCGCAAAAACTCATTGAACCGCCGCTGTTCATATAGATGGACGACGGACTGAATCTTGAAGACGTGCTTCACGAAATCGCACCGCTTCGATCCCTTTCGAGTTATTTCCTCCTCGGTATGCTTCTTGTCATCGATCAGTTGATCTTTATCAACATACAGTCGCCGAAATTGGTGGAATTCTATCTCGTTTGCGTATTCTAACAGCTTTGGATTGGCATCGATGAATGCCTGCATCCCCGCCGTCGGGCTAACCGCACGTAAAGCATTACCTGTCTTCCCCTTTTGAAGGGAAGCGACGACCTTACCAAACGTTTCGGATTGATAGTCGTTGAGGTTGCCGTTTGTTTTGATGAATTTGACGATGCGATTTCGGAAAGCAAGGACGCGATCCTTGTCGTAGATTTCCATCAAGTCGCCGAAACCTGCCTGTGGGGCGATCAAATTATGTGTAAGGTTCAGCTCTTTCGTTTCCAAAACATCGGAGAAGTCCCAACCTAGTTGGTCGCGGACTTTCTGCAGCCGACTGTCATCCCCCGTCGAGTGATAGAATCTGATGACACCATCCTTGACCTTACCCTGGATCATGTTGGGCGCATTGAGGTCTTTTGATGCGCCCTGGACGATACCGTCTGTTCGCAAGTTGTTGGCCAGTTCAAAAACTAAACGGGGATTTCTACGGTTTTGCTGCTTCCTGACTTCGTCAACGGTCCCGGCGACTACGTAAGGCTGGATCGATCCGACCCCCTCGTCGTAGATCGATTGCATCGCATCTCCAAAAAAGCCGCACAGGCCTTGCCGCGAACTCAGTGGGAGCCAATCGAGAAGAATTTTGACGACTTCCGGCGCGGTATCCTGATATTCGTCAACCAGGATGTAGCGGTACCGGTCGCGAAGAATGTCGCGAATTTTCGGGTAGGTTTCAAACATGGCATGGGCGATGATGATGACCTCGTCGTGCGAAACGATACCATCACCAACCCGCGTGAATTCTTTGTACTGGACCTTTTTTCCGGCGAACATGTTCCCGGACACAACGACTGTTCCGGGTTCCAACTTAGGCTCATCTCCGCTCAGCAGCTCCACCAGAACCTTTCGGAGTTCCTGCTGAAACGGGCTGACCACGTCCCAAAGAAAATCATGGATTGTTCGTACAGTTAGCCGCTCATTGGAAATTCGCGACTCTACCTCCCGAACTGCAGCGTTCGTAAATGTGATACATGCAACGAAAGCGCTAGGATCGGTCCGCAGCAACTCCCCTATCACCTGGACAAGCGAGTACGTTTTGCCGCTTCCGGCCCCACCGCTCAGAAGGAAATTCCTCCCAGCGGCTACGTGCTTCAGGACCTCGATCACTTCCGGTTCAAGATTCAGCCCACCTTGATCCATCGAAGGCCCTCCTCGATGTAACCGGGGGTATTCCAATTATCAAAATCAAAGGAAAATTCCTTTGCTGGACCTAGAGGAGAGGCGACGCTCGACGTGGAGGTCGCACTGTTCAGGAGGATTTCAATGGCGAACGACGGTTTCCTGGTGATTCCATCTTCAGCCATTTCGAAAGACGACCCACCGGCGAGGTATTTTTTGAGGTGTTTTCCTACCAGGCTAGGAAAACCGGCCTTCTGAATGTCAGGCTCTTCCGCCGTTGAGTTGCTGATAAACGCGCGGTTCACATGAAAGAACGCATCCTCAAAACTGCGAGCGTGATACCCATTTCCATCGCCATCATTCTCGGAAATCTGATAGGCGCAGAGGACCTGCCCTTCAACTTTAGGTCCCCACTTCCCTGTATCAGGGTCCTTCCCCACGACCTTCTGTTCAAAAGTTAAGCCCACGAAGTATGAGATGTCAGGCCCTACACCATGGAAGAACTGAAGCGCGTAGTTTGTGGTGTGTGTGGCATTTTCGATCCCGTGCGCTCGGACGGTCTTCTTCTGCTCGCCCTGCTTATTCAGTATGGGGATTCCAAGGTCGCCGAATTCCAGCTCCTCGATTGCGGAGTCGATATCCGTGATTATGAGCGTCTTGACGCCGATGAACTGAAGAAAGATTTCATAAATTTGGGAATGCGCACCGACCTCGATAATCGAGATGTTCTGCGAAAGAAGGGCGACAGGCTGGACAGCGCCATCCGCCCAAGCCTTTGCTGTGTCGATCTGGTCTATTTTCCGCATCATCGCGGGAAGCAGGATGCGCTCTGTATCTCCCTCCACAAGAATCGCCTTGTCCGCGAAAAAGAGCTGCGATCTGTTCAAGGTCAAATATTGTTTCAGAAAGGCGTAGTGTCCCGTTTTCCCAGCCGCCTTGTAGAGCCCGTCCAGTTCTTTCAGACTACGCGACTGAGTGAGACCTTCAATGCGCCTAAAATATTTGATGTCGTCGAAATCGGACTCGGCGACGATATGAGATGAATGCGTCGATAGAACCGTCTGCAACGGCCGTGAGATGCCGTCGGCATTTCTGATGGCTCGGCCCACAAGACGTTTAATGTTGGCAATGAAAATGGCTTGCATCTGCGGATGCGTATGAGCTTCGGGCTCTTCGATAAAGAGCAAATTGATGTCGGCCGGTCTAGGCTTCTGGCCACGCTTGAACTCATTGAGGATGATTTTGATCTCGAAGATAATCGAGATCAGATTCAGATATCCCAGGCCATTGTGGTTTTCGGGCAAGGTCAGATCGACGCCCTGACCATACATAACGGTCGTATTCTCTTGCAGCAGATCACGATGCTGCAAGGTCGACCTGATCTTGATTTCCGTGTCGCCTTCCTTGATTCCGCCGAAACTTCGGACGTCGGAGATAACCTCCTTGAACAGGTTGGCGTAGATGCCATCCAACTGGTCATCGGTGTTGGTAAGCGCTTCCTTGAACGTTTCAAAAACCTCTTCGTCTCCAGCGTCAGAAGCCATGGCGTTGTAGATTTTTGCCGACATTGCCGAAAGGCTGCGATCTGAATCCTTGTTTGAAACCGATCTGCGAGCGTTGATTCTCTTAAAAGAAATGATGTCGTCGATCCGCACCGCTTCGTTCAGCAAGTCTACGTATTCATCCTCCCGCACGGTTCCGGTAATATGGTCGAAGCGAACACTCCGGCGACCAGGTTTGAAATGTCTACCTTGCTCTTCCCTCAGGAATTTCCGCGCGTCCTTTGCTTTTTTTCCGTCCTTTGCCTTTTTATCTTTGTGGTCCTGAAACGCTCGCTTCATGGAAGCGAGGTTCTCTGAGGAGAGCTGATACAGGAAATCGAGAATGATCGATTTGTTTTCTTGAGCAAGGTCCATGACAACGGCGTTGCCCACATTCGCTAAGTCGTCGTGATCATCGTATTGGAGGAACAGCCTCAACGATATTCCACAGAAAGGATACGGGTCCTCCGGCTGCACTTTCTCTTCAAGGAGATCGACCAAATAATTTTGGAATTCAGTATTGAAGTCATCAAAATCAAAACGAGGAAGTCCGCTGCTTGCCAAAAAACGCTCCAGGACGAGAAGGAGCGACGTTTTTCCTGAGTTATTTTTCCCGACAATGATCGAAAGGTATTCCTCCAGGTCCACCTGGAGGTCCTTCAGTGATCGAAAATTCTTGATACAAATCTTGGTCAGCTTCACGAAATTCACCTGCGTTTGTCGGTAGCTGACACAGGTATAGCAGAGCAAAGTGATTCGCGTAAAACGCGAGAATGTCGGGCAGCAAAATAGCCAAATGCGCGAGATAAGTTGTAAGCGGTGTGCCCATCGCACCGGGCAAGAAAATCGAGGCGACTCCAATCCACCTTTGGGTATGGGGTTGGTGTGGGCCTGGCGACGCCATTGCCACCTCAGAAAGGCGACAATGGCGAGCGGCGCTACCTCGATGCAGGCGTAGACAACTGTTCCACGATTTTATCGAGGTTGAAGCTCGCGGGTTTTTGCCTCGGTGGGAATTCCTTGAAACTGCTCAGCCATTTGGCTGCGAAGGCTTGTAAGGGTACCTGTACGAACGCACGTTCCGCGACCCACTGGTCATACAAGATCGACTGATCCCCCCGCTCGAACGGGTCAGAGAGCAGATTAAACAGCTTCGGAAGCCTCAACTCTTCGAAGCCGCCCATCCAAACCCCCAGCCTCTGGTGGTTCTGCTCTAAGAACACCGCCTTCCACTCGTCGTAGCGGATCGCCACAAGCTGGCCGTCGTCGTTCCAGTACACGAATGCGTTTCGGGGGCTCTCTTTCACTTCGCCCTTGAAGAACGGCATGAGATTGTAGCCATCCAGGTGAACCTTGAAGGTCTTGGTGCCGAACTGGCTACCCTTGAGGCACTTTTCCACGACATCCGGATCGCCGCCTGCGGCAGCAAAGGTCGGGACTAGATCGTAGTGGGAGAAAGGTTCGTTGTAGGTCGTGCCTGGCTTGATTGTTCCTGGCCAACGGATCAGCATCGGAACCCGATAACCGCCTTCCCAGTTGGTTGCCTTCTCACCACGGAATGGTGTGTTTCCCCCATCCGGCCATGACATCACCTCTGCACCGTTATCCGTCGTGAACACGACAATCGTGTTTTCCGTGACACCAAGATCGTCGAGCTTCTGGAGCAACTGGCCGACGTAGCCGTCGAGTTCCACCATCCCGTCCGGATAGACGCCCAGACCTGTCTTGCCCTTTGAGGCTGGCTTGAGGTGGGTCCACACGTGCATCCGGCTCGGATTAAAGTAGCAGAACCACGGTTTGTCGGCGTTATGCTGGCGGTCGATGAAATCGAGGGCCGCACCCAAAAACTCCTCGTCCACTGTCTCCATTCGCTTGGTGGTAAGCGGTCCCGTATCTTCGATCTTGCCGTCCGCCGACGATTTGATCACCCCGCGCGGGCCAAACCGCCTCGCGAATTCGGGGTCTTTGGGATAGTCCGGATTCTCAGGCTCTTCCTCGGCATTCAGATGGTAGAGGTTCCCGAAGAACTCGTCGAAACCATGATTTGTCGGAAGAAATTCGTCCTTGTCTCCAAGGTGGTTCTTGCCGAACTGACCTGTGGCATAGCCCAACGGCTTGAGAAATTCCGCCACGCTAGGGTCCTCGGCCCGGAGACCAATATCGGCACCCGGAAGTCCAACCTTAGTCAGGCCAGTGCGGATCGGAGATTGACCCGTTATGAACGCGGCACGACCGGCCGTGCAGCTTTGCTCGCCGTACCAGTCAGTGAACATCGCACCTTCGTGACCGATACGGTCGATGTTGGGCGTCCGGTACCGCATCATTCCGTGATTGTAGATACTCGCATTAAACCAGCCGATGTCATCCGCCATGATCATGAGGATGTTTGGCTTTCCGCCAGCACCACCAGCCGTAGACGCCTGCTGGGCGTTTGCCGTCGTTGGTTTGACCATTGATGCCCCGGTCGCAGCGAGAACTGTGCTTGCAACGAGCAGATCGCGGCGACTTAGGCCGCGATGGGGTTCAGGTTTCTCATTTGACATTCGATAGCCTCCTTCGAGAGACGGCTGAGCCCGTCATTGCTGAAATTTATAGAGGAATCCAAAGAAGAGAAGTACGTTACAGTTACTTCGACGAACGTACGCAGAACTAAGTGCTTATGGCGCGACTGAGGCGGTTGGGGCACCGGTTACTAGACCGAATGATTCCACGGTAGGAGTTCCTCAATCCGGCTCTGCTTATAGCCTCCAACGATGGCGGTGAGCGTGGCAATCAGATAGGCCTGCGGATCGACAGAATTGAGTTTGCATGTCTCGACAAGCGAGGCGATAGTCGCCCAGTCTCGGCTCCGGTATCATGGCCCGCGAAGAGTAAAGCTTCAGGCCATCCCAATACTTGGCGATGTAGGCCAAAGCCTCGCCGAGCGGGGACTTCGTTGCGACGCGGGCGCGGTGATAGGCGAGCCAAGTCTGCAAGTCAGCCACGAGCGGCGCTGACCGTTCCCGCCGACCTGCAAGGCGAGCCTCTGGATCAAGGCCGCGCAATTCGGCTTCGATGCGATACAGCTCTCCGATCCGCTTGACGCCGTCCTCGGCAATCGGTGCTGATCCGTTGCGGGTGATCTTGATCAGCTTACGACGAGCGTGTGCCCAACAATAGGCAAGCCGAATGTCCGCGCAGACGCGGTCAGGTGCGATCAGTCTGTTGTATCCGGCATAGCCATCGACCTGCAGAACGCCCGAGAACCCCTGCAATATCCGTTCCGCATGAAGGCCCCCGCGACCGGGAGTATAGGTGAAGGCGACGCCTGGCGGAGCGCTGCTGCTCCAAGGGCGATCATCCCGTGCCAGCGCCCAGAAGTATCCAGTCTTGGTCTTGCGCGAACCGGGATCGAGAACCGGGGCACGGGTCTCGTCCATGAACAGCTTGGTCGAGCGCTTCAGATCGGCAATCAGCGCATCGAAGACGGGACGCAATTCGAACGCTGCCCGGCCGACCCAATCGGCAAGCGTGGAGCGGTCGAGATCGATGCCCTGGCGGCTCATGATCGCCGATTCTCATTTGCCGCTTCTAACCCAGTCATCCGCGCATGCGTAAGTACCAGCACAACTAGGATTGCTCAGTTTAACGTAAACTTCCCAAGCTTTGAGAGCGTGGACATTTCATCCGGCGTAACAAGCTCTGTTCCCGATCCATAATCCATTTTAACGCGCCCAGCTCTGTATATTAGGCCCATTTCTGCAAGAAAATTTGTATTGGTCAGGCGTTTTAGCAGTTGATGTATTATCTTTTCTTGGTGCTCAGGTATACTCGTGGGAATTCTACCCAGAAGTTCTTCGATTGTCGTTTCCTTCTTAACGGAATTAAGATCGATACCGGTCATCTTCCGAAGCAGTTCCCGGGCCACGTTCAACTCCCTCGCAGCCTGCTTGCCATATTCCAACGCTTTCCTGACTTCGAGTTGATCTGACGGTGAAAGCTTGTCTATGATCTCATCAACGACAGTTGACGGGCTGTTCTTGGTTTTCTGGCGCGATCCGTATCGTTCAACGACGAGAGCTTCGAGATAATTGAGCATGTCTTTGTCATGACGGATTGTTCCCGCCTTCGGCCCCTTCCATTGCGTCTCGACCCCCTCCATTCTCGCCCGCATCTCGACGTATGCATGAACGTCTTCCGCTACTAATATCTTTCTGGATGGGCGAAATCGCTTTGTGTCAAACTGGCCCTTTTGGGCCATCTGGAAAGCCTTTCCAGAAATAATATCCTGGCAGGCAATCTCCAGATGATCGAGGGTCACGCGGCGTTTTCCAGTGGTGTCATTCGCAGCATCATCACGCATTTTCTTCATGTATGATGCGGACGTGGCATCGCTACCGCCGTACTTTAGCGTCTTCATTTTGCCGTTATCCTATCGAGCGAAAGAACCCCTTCCTCGATTGCTTCTTTCCATGCGGCCAACGGTGGAAAGCTTTCGGAACTAAAACTGCTGTCGATCAGAAGCTGAAGCATGCTGGGTTCTGGGAATTTATCGAGGATTGTATCCCCTACAGCAATCATTGCTCGACGTTCTGGTACATTTGGTCGATACACCACATCGGCAAGCGAATTCGAACGAACAATGGCGTGTATAACCCGCTGCCACTCAAGTTCGACACTCGGATCAAAATCCACGCGCAAGGCCGGGCGTAGCTCCAAATCCTTAATCAAGGTGTGTAGAAGCTCAAACTCATGTACCTCCCGCATTTTAAATTCCAAGTCGAATCTCCCAGATTGAGGACCGAAAATGGCGTTGGGTCCGATCTTCGCAGCAGCAGCTTCATACTTCTTTATGTTGAGGAACTCAGCTTGATGCTCTTTCTCCAGATTGGCTCGGTGCTGAAATTCTCGTTGAATCGCTGACCTGATTGTCGCTCCAGAGCCACCGTCCTCTTCTACTTTCTCAAGGCTGCTATTCAAATCGGCGCTCCTACGTATTGATTGCCGAATCTCCCATGCCAGCATGTTTGTCCGCGTGCACAATCCTTGGAGGTTCTTGGGACCAGTTGCTCTATGCACGCACGAGGAACAAGCGTGCCGCCGCCAAACCGGGGTTGGCCGTCGGTTAACAGTTGGACCACCAGTTTCGCAGGTTCCGGTGCAGATGCCGTGATCGAACAAAACGAAAGGGGGTGGAAGTTCAAGTTCGGCCGCATTTCTCAAAGCTCTCGCCGCGACCGTGGGTCCGCCCTCCAAGTCTTCAATCTCCTTTGCCAACTCATGCAACGCGGTCTTGTCGCCCTCACTTGCTTTCGCGAGCATGGCCTCTTTTGACTTCATTGCTGTTCTCAGCGCTCTATACGAGTCCTCGTCTGAAGGATTGAAATAGTATTCTGCCATGTAAGGGTTTTTGTGACCTAACAGGGCCTGGGCATCCTCCGGCGTTCCTCCTGCTTGTCGCAAGTGCGTGTTGGCAGAAACCCGAAAGGCATGAAGCTGTATCAGCGCCCGACCGTCTCGAACTAACGTGACGGGGTAGCCAAGTTTTTCTTTAAGAATAGGTTCGCAGTGCTCCAAGAGTTTTATATAATACCACCTGACCTTCTCTCCTGATATCGCTGTAACAAAACCTCCGTCCGGCTCTCTGAACGCTGGGAATACATCCGCTGTATTTCCGAGGTTCGCGAAATCCGAGCTGTCTCTGCTATCGATAGCTTTTATTGGCCGACTAATAGGATTGTAGGTTTCTTGGAGCTTTACGAAATTGACAAACGCCTCCGCGATGTCGAGATCACAGTAATCAAAGCCGTAGGCCCCGGTTTTTCCGGAAGCAACGAAAACACGAGGGATGGTTCTAGGCGACCCCGACTCAATGATTTCAAGGCCCTGAAGGAAACCGACCTGCCTTCCAACTTTTACCGTCACAAGGGAATTCTCAACCATCGACTCCGTATGTGGGTCATAGCGGTACTCATCGCCCTCTCCACTGTCGAGGTAGCGAGCAGACTTCAGGCGAAGCCCATACCTCATAATTGCCATGAGTATCAGAGGTACGGCTGGCCAAAAGTGGTCGCTCCAGTGATCTTCGCCTGGAGTTTTCAGCCTTCGGTATTGCTCAGGCAAGGAGCGAGCAAATGCGAAATCGTCTCTGACGTGCTCGTCATATATGATCTGATAAATATCATGCTGAATCGCCTTTCTTGCTGACTTCGCCTTTCGGCTTTTTTCTCTCACTGGAGGATCAAGCTTCGCATCGAATGGGTTATGAGCATTCCCGACCATCCCATTTGCGGCGCGGAAAAATGTCCATGCCCGTTGCATCACACTGATTGCGCGGATTTGAACTTGAGGATTGAGATCGTTCTCTCGAAGGAAGTTGACGAACGTGCTGTCGCCTTCAAACCCGCTATTCACGTGCTTGAGACGATCAACTTCCATAAGTGACTTGGGGGCGAGGTCCTCTCCAAGACAATAGAGGTAGATTAGCCATGCGTTCTGGCAATCTATAATTGTACTGACAGTTTGGACGCCATAATGAGTCAGCGTTGACGTCATATCGTCCGCCCAATATTTGAGAAATGATGGGACGCTAGTTACTTCTTTTCCCGCAATACGCGCCGCCAACTGTGTGTTCTTCTTCGATGGCGCGCGGCACCAATCGAAAGGCCTGACGCCAGGCGAAGTAAGTCTCTTCTTCTGTAGGAAGAGGGGAGCTTCGGGTCGCGTCTTCAAGTCCACGTTAAGGTGCGCCGCTAATCGCTTATAAGCGTGATTGGTCGCGGACGAGGTAACCTCGTGATATCTTACCTCGTTCTGCCTCACGGCAGACGATTTCAACACCACCAATGCGGCAGGACAGAACCGCCGATATTCCCACATGCTGCTAGAAAGCGCGGCAATCACGAAGACATTCAGCGATGTCTTGAGAGTCGACTTCGACTTGTCTTCTTCAAGGCGTAGACCATGCTCAGCGACGTCTCGTAGTTCCGGGCCCAGTGATAGCCAGGACAAAAGCGGTCGATATTTGTTCGGGTATAAATTGCGAATGTCGCTCAGGAATGATTGTGGGAACAACCATATCCCCTTGGTAACCAGGTACTGTCCGAACCAAGCGGGCGCATAGCGTCTGCCGTCACCTTTTCTGCTGCCCCCCTTCATATTGACGACCTGTACACGAAAGAAATCGTCAACCATCGATGCGAGTTCATCGAAGAATTTTTTTGTGTCCTGAGCCTGATTTACTCGCGCCGCCAGGCTGGCCCACCCGACAACGCAGGTCTGGCCCAAGGATATTGTCTCATCCAAATTTCCATCCGATAGCCTTTTGACAATCCGCAATTGATCATCCCGAGACATTTGTGCGATCATTTCTTTCGGAGTAAGTCCCTTCGCCGAAAGCCTTCTGACCGGCTTACCATCACGATTCCCGGCCAACGCCCTTCTGACTGCGCCGCTTTCAATGAGGTAGAATTGAGATTTCATCGGATGGGCGATAAACGCGTAAGGTATGGCGTCGCGTCCCTCCACGCCTTGATTGAAATTCATCGCACCGTATTTTGCCTCTATTTCTCCGCAAGGCATGGCCCAAAGATCATAGAGCGCCTGCCGAAAGACAGCCTCAAAATCAGCGAACAGCTCCACCAACTCCGAGCAGCTGGGTAAACGTCGAAGGACAATCTGGCTGGAAACGTTTGTGATGCAGCCACCGTCCTCGGCCGACGAGACGGTGTTTTCGTCATCAACGAACTCAATGATCACGTCGCGCTCCCAAAGCAGATTTCAGGCGTTCGTACGCTGCGATCTCAGCACGTCCGTAGACCTCTTGGCTCTCGATACTCTTGTGGTGCATAAAGATTTGGATTTCGCTTGACGACAGGCCAAGCACCTTGTCGCACACCCATTTGTAGTGATGGCGGGCGGAGTGAAGCGTATAGCCCGAGAGGCCGCTTCGGTGACACGCCAATTGGAATGCTCGCGACGCATTCTTGTAGCGAAGATAATTACCGTAATACGGTGTATGAGCCGCTGAATTACAGAAGAAGAACGGTCCGCGACTTTCACTTGGAGCTGATCTGTGGAGCTGAAGAATTTTCCCAATCAGCCGGTCAAATTCCCTTGCATAAGCATCGTTCGTCCAGAAGGCCCAGCTTAAACGCCTATCCGGGTCCGACAAAACGGGCGACTTCCACCCTGCCGCAGGCCCAATGTCGAAGGCCGTTCGTGGGCGCATCCCCAGCGATTCGAGCTTATCTGTTCGTGTATAGCTTCCGTGTGACTCAGCTATGCTGCCGGTGTACGTGCTGCGTTCAGGATGACACAGTAGGATGAGGGGTTCACCCGCGTTTTCATGGCCCGTAAATTCTGAGCTATACGAGCTAGGCAGAATGTCGCACGTCCATAGGTTAAGACCCTCGGATATGCGGATGCCCGTCCCAAAGAGAAGCAACCATAACGCACGGAAGAGATAGTTTCCTTCGTTTGCGATTATCGCTCCAGTCTCGGCCAGTGTAGGTGTCTTGGTTCTCGGGGCACTCCTTCGCACTTTCGATCCCTTGATCTGTTTAAGCTCACGGGGGAAAACCGGATCGAATCCAATAATTGCCTCCCAGTTCTCCCGCTGGATCGAAAGATGGGAATAGAAATCGTTCTCGGGACGTTTTTTCGCAGCAAGCTGAAATACGTCCGAGTCGTTGCTAAACGCCCTTCCTAACGGACTGCCACGGTTAGCGTAATGCTTCTGGCAGTACCTGGCGAACAACGCGATGAGACGTAACTCATCCGCCGCGACCTCATATGTAACAGCTTCCCAATGAGGAAATGGACGTTTAGCGATGTTCGAAGGGGAATGCAGGCGTAGAAATAGGTAGTTCCATATTAGCAGGTCTACATCGGTAGAGACCTCAAATTCAAAATTGGGATAGCGGGCCCAAAACTCGTACAGTCGCCCAAGAACGTTAACGGCTCGCCGAAGACGCTTTGGTGCAATCTTTGTGAGTTGGGAACGTGCCCAATGGAACGCCTCCTCAGGGAAGACAAGGTTTCCATCCACCTCCAAACATAACACTGGCATGCTAGTTACGGGTTGAAGAGGGTATACTTTTGGCGGCTGGACGGAAATCTCGAACACCGCCGCTAGCGTCTCTCGAACTTCAGCCTCATGAGTGTATCGATCCATGTAGCGCTCCTTATGGGCGCATCTGAAGTTTCTTGCCTTGTATTGTCAAATCGGGGGCGAAAGGAGTTCTGTTGCTAACTAACGCCCTGGTTTTAAATAAATTATTGAAAAGAATTCCTTCGCGCGCGGTACATACACGGGTCCTAAAAGAAATTCTAAGAACGTCACAATTCCCTTATAACTTGCACAAATGAGCAAAAAAAAATTTGCGGAAAACTGTGTTTTGGCTTATTGGGGCCATCCGGGTCCCACGTTTGAGATATCCGCCAGCGAGCACATTGTGTAGGGCCCTGCGGAAGGACCAAATGTCGGGCGGAGCGACGGAAATACGGGCGTTCAATGCCTTCGATTCTATTATCCCTACGACGATTTTACACCAAGAAACCGCTAGGCACAGTGAGAGGTGTGCCCTTTTGGCGGTTGAGGGCACGGAGTGTCTTAGATGCTTCATCTCCGAGTGCAGGGGGGAACTGCCAAGAAAAGCGGGATGCGGGCCGAAGCCCGCATGCTTTTTTGTCCCGTGGGCGAGCCTGCCATGACAGAACCTAATGTCAACGGCCTGATGGGCCGTTCCCCTAACGGTGACATTAGGTTCCTTACATGGCCTGCTATTGGCATCGGGACGGGGAACATCAGTTCCGCCTCCGGCGGGTTCGATCCCTCCGGGGGATCGAACAGGGAACAAGCTGAACGCAGGATGCATATAACAACGTTTGAAGCGCTCAGACCTAGAGCATAGATTCACGATAGGGGTGAATAGGCTTCGACACGAAGATCCTGAAAAAGGTCATTGCCATCCGCAAGCAGGACAAGGACGAGCGCGCCGAACAGGAAGCCATCCTCGACACCTACCTCGCCGCACTGGGCATGATCGAAGCTCCAGACGCCGAGTAAAGCCGTCGGGGAAAATGGATGCCGCTGCAATCGAAACCGTTGCAGCATAAACACCGAAAAGGCCGGTCTCGACCGGCCTTTTGTCATTTTTGAACGCTCTATGAATTGAGCGACGAGAATCGTCTCACGCGGCTACTTCGCTGCCCTTGTCCCGGCGCGGCAGTTTCCAGCCAGGACGGATGAAATGGCAGGTATAGCCGTTCGGAATCCGCTCCAGATAATCCTGGTGCTCGGGCTCAGCCTCCCAGAAATCGCTGACAGGTTCCACTTCCGTTACCACCTTGCCCGGCCACAGGCCTGAAGCGTCGACATCGGCAATCGTTTCAGCCGCGACGCGCTTCTGCTCCTCGCTGGTGTAATAGATGGCCGAGCGATAGCTGGTGCCTCTATCATTCCCCTGCCGGTTTTCTGTCGACGGATCATGAATCTGGAAGAAGAATTCCAGGAGATCGCGATAGCTGATCCGCGCCAGATCGAAGGTGATTTCTATCCCTTCGGCGTGACTGCCATGATTGCGATAGGTCGCATTGCGGACATCGCCACCCGTGTAACCCACCCGGGTATCGATGACGCCGTCATAACGGCGAATGAGGTCCTGCATGCCCCAGAAGCAGCCACCGGCCAATACTGCGCGTTCGGTTGTCATCAGATATCCTCCACCTGTGCGAGATAGTCGCCATAGCCTTCCGCTTCCATCTCGTCACGCGGGACAAAACGAAGCGAGGCCGAATTGATGCAGTAGCGCAGTCCACCACGATCGCGCGGACCGTCGGTAAAGACATGGCCGAGATGGCTGTCGCCGTGGGCCGAACGGACTTCCACACGCACCATGCCATGCGATACATCGCGGAGTTCAGCGACATGGGCCGGTTCGATCGGCTTGGTAAAACTTGGCCAGCCGCAGCCGGATTCATACTTGTCGGACGACGCAAACAATGGCTCGCCCGAGACGATATCGACATAAATTCCCGGCTTCTTGTTATCATTGTATTGCCCGGTGCCCGGCCGCTCCGTGCCGTTCTCCTGCGTGACGCGATACTGTTCCGGAGACAGTTTCGCAATCGCTTCCGGGGATTTGCTGTACTTCGGCATTCGCACACTCCTTGTCCGTTTCAAACGGGATCATCTTTCCGGCCTTCCAGTGCATGCGTACCACGTCACGCAGAAAACTACAGCGAGCGGGGAAACGCGCAGCCAGCAAAAGAGATGACGGGGATATAGGAACGCAGGTGGGCTTTCGCCACAGGCGCAGGCGACAGAAACTCTTCCTCAGCCGCACATTTCCGTGATGCCGGCGGACCGATGCTACGGGGTCAAAATGCAAAAAGCCCGCTGTCGCCAGCGGGCTTTTCCTGATGTTTCACCAGTTGTTTCAGTTGGTGCTGAATTTCTTCACTTCCAGGAAGTTGACGGCGTTGCCGCTGAACCGGGCCGTGTCGGCGGAAACCGCTTCGTTCGAGAAGCCCGCCGAATAGACCGTCGTCGGCGAAGCGCGCAGCGCCTTGCTGACAAAGCGCGGTGCCTTGACCGGCTTGGACAAGGTCGCCATCCGGCCGTTGGTCAGAGCCCAGGAGGAAATGATCTGCTGCGTCAGCTTCGGCTCGGTCCGCACGGACGAACGGGTCGCTGCATCGGCCTCCTGTTTCTTCGGACGCTTGCCCTTGGCGGGCGCTTCGACATTGCCTTCAAAAGCGTCATCAAAGACTGTGGCGCGCGCTGCGGCACCCGATTGCGGCACGAACGCAGCCATTTCGACAGGCTGTTCCTTCTGCGTCGGCTGCGCCAGCGCAACGCGTGTCTGCGCTTCGGCTGCAGCTTCCACCGGCTGCTGTGCAAGAGCGACCGCCTGCGGCTGTACCCGTTCGGCAAACGACGGGATGGCAACATTGGCGTCGGCGACAGCCATCAGCGCTTCTTCGCCCGCAGGCCGCGCACCGGGAACCGGGACGAAGCCGAGAGCTGCGACATCTTCCGGCAACACCGCTGCATTCGGGTCGGTGGATGCCATCAGCGTATCGCTGCCTGCATCACCGTTCGCACCACGCTTGCCGAGCATCTGCGGCACTGGAATCTTGTAGGCGGTCAGATCCGCATATTCGCTCTCGGCCGTCACCGCCGGCGTCGGCAAAGCGGCAGCCCAGGCTTCCTGCGAGGTTTCCTTGGTCGGTGCAACCAGCGCCGTCTGAATGCCGGCATCGGCATCCCTGAAGGCCGGCCTTACACCGGGAACGGGAGCAGCGACAGCCTTCTGCTGGGCCTCTGTCTGTGCAACGGAATTCTCGACGCCAGGCAGAGCCTGTTCTGCCGCAGCAACCTGCGTGACCTTCGGCTTCGCAGCCGGCTGCTCGTCAGAGCCTTCGAGATCGGCATTGGCAATTGCGTTGGGTTCTTCATCCTCGTCGCCACCACCGCCAAACAGCATGGCAAACAGATTGCCCTTGCGCTTGGTGGTATCCTTATCGCCGGCACCCTTGGCGCCGCCGCCCGCGACTTCGATGCCGCTGGCGCCAACACGGCGCTTATAATCTGCAACAGCCAGTTCATAGCCCGGCAACGGCTTGCCGTCGGCCGGGACATGCAGGGTCTTGCCGTCGGGGAACAGCCGCACGAGTTCGTTGCGGTTCATGCGCGGCCAGGCGCGAACGCCGCCGACGTCCATGTGAATGAAGGGCGAGCCGGATGTCGGGTAATAGCCGACGCCGCCAACCTGGAACTTCATGCCGATTTCACGCACGGTCTTGAGCTTGACGTCAGGCAGATAGAAATCCATCGCCTTGCCGAGCATATGCTGGCTCTTCTTGGCCACACCCTTGGAGCGCGACCGCAGCATGCCGTTGGTGGCTGGCGAACGATAGGCCGAAACCACGTGAATATAATCGCGCGAACCGCTCTTCTGGTAAACTTCCCAGACAAGGTCGAGAAGACGCGGATCCATCTTCGTCGGCTCGTTGCGGCGCCAGTCGCGCAGGAAGCGGTTGATCTCCTGCAGACCCTTGGCGTCGTAGCGGCCATTGCGCTTGAAGGTGATCGACGCCTTTTCCTGGGTATGGATGAAATAGAGTTTGAGCGTCCGCGTCTGGCCCGCAGCCTCTACAGGAGGCGCAAAGCCAGGCGTGACCATGGAGGCTGCGATCAGAAGCGATGCGAGAACACGCGGCGCCTTACGGGCCGCCGCGGCGCAAAAGCGGGCTATCACGGAGCCGCTAGGCTTCTTGAATCCGAACAAATTTTGCAAACTCAATCCCCGTCCGACGGACAAAGCGTCCCGTGGCTGCTCAGATGACTGTCAATTGCGGTGACAGCATGGCAAATATGCCACAGTCATCGGTTATCCTTATAATATAGTGAATGGTTCACTAACAAGGTCTAAACGACAACAGCCAAATGCGACGGATCGTTACGGGTTGTTATCCCTGGTTTTACGCGGCCTCGCTGAACGGATCGTCCGGATTAATGCCATAATCCTTGAGTTTACGGTACAAAGTCGAGCGGCCAATGCCGAGTTTGCGGGCCACCTGGCTCATCTGCCCCCGGTAGAACTTCAACGCAAACCGAATCAGTTCCTCTTCCACATCGGCCAGCTTCCGCACATTTCCGCCATCATCGATGCTGGCGATCGCATTGTCTGGATGCTGATCCGGCGCCGAGTTGCGCAAATCCACCTTCTCGGCAGCGCTGAAATGCGGGTAGACCGGCGGCAGATAATTGGCCTCAGGGACTGTTCCCTTTGCCGGTCCGGTTTCCTCCCAGGTAAAGCCCGACTTCTCCGCGACGACATAGCCAGGAATCTGCGTAGCGATCTGCGGGAAGTCCTTCACCGTCAGTTCGGCACCCTCAGCAAGCACCACGGCCCGGAAAATCGCATTTTCCAGCTGGCGGATATTGCCCGGCCAGTCATAGGCGGTCAGAAGCGCCATCGCCCCACTCGACACCGAGAGCGGTGACGCCAGCCGCTGCTCCACTGCGAAGCGTTCAACGAACGTGCGCACCAGAACCGGAATGTCTTCCTTGCGCTTGCGCAGCGCCGGCATGGCAATCGGGAAAACGTTCAGCCGGTAATAGAGATCTTCGCGGAAGCGGCCTTCGCGCACCTCGTTGATCAGGTCCTTGTTGGTGGCCGAGATCAGCCGGACATTGACCTTCTGCGGATGACGGGCGCCGATGGTTTCGATCTCGCCCTGCTGGACAGCCCGGAGCAGCTTGACCTGGACGTCGAGCGGCAGATCGCCGATTTCGTCAAGGAACAGCGTGCCACCGTCGGCATCGGCAAACTTGCCGATATGCTTTTCGGTAGCGCCGGTGAAGGCACCCTTCTCATGACCAAAGAGAATGCTCTCGACCAGATTATGCGGAATGGCGCCGCAATTGACCGTGATGAACGGCTTGCCGGCCCGCTCGCTGGCATGCTGGATAGCCCGGGCGACCATTTCCTTGCCAACGCCGGATTCCCCTTCAAGCACGATCGGAATGTTCGACTGTGCAGCACGGCGCGCAAGATCCAGCACACGGATCATCGCCGGGCTTGCCGAGACGATATCGTCGAACCCGACCGTGCCGCTGCGCGACCGTTTTGCCGCGCGGCCGCTCTTGCCTTCGCGATGGTCCATCTTCAGCGCATTGGCGATCGCGACGGAAAGCCGTTCGGGCGATACGGGCTTGACGACGAAATCGAAGGCACCGGCCTGCATGGCGAGCACCACCGTCTCGATGCCGCCCTGCCCGGTCTGTACGATGACAGGTGTATCGATGCCGCGCTCGGCGATCGCCTCGAGAAAACCATGACCGTTCATTTCCGGCATCATCAGGTCGAGAAGGATAACACTGATCAGCCCGCGCTTGCGCTCCAGCAGTTCAAGACCGCTGCGGCCATTGTCGGCGAGATGGGCAATATGACCGAGACGCTCGATCATGTTCGTCAGCAGCCGGCGCTGAACCGGATCGTCATCGATGACGAGAATTTGGGATGTCATGAAGGCCTCCTGCTTTCCGCGTAGAACCCGATCGCCACATCATGTGCCGCATCGTGAGAAGCATTCCTGTCAGAAAGGCCTGAAAATCCTCTTTTGAGAAATGCTTGCATTTTATCCATTGCCGACGTTAGGTCATGGCCCCATATCCGATCTCTGCTTCGCCGCCCAAATCCGGGCCGGCATCGACAAAAAGAGTGACCGTCCATGCATCATTTCTTCGACTTCCAGACATCGTCGCGCATCGCGCTCGCCGCCTCGTCCAGCGGCGCACAGGCTGCCGAACTCGGTGACCTGCCCTCCTGGAAGCTGGAAGATCTCTACCCCTCGGCAACGTCGGCCGAATATCTTGGCGACCTCGAGAAGGCCGACACGTTGTCCAAGGCATTCGAGACCAAATGGAAGGGCAAGCTGGCCAATGCCGCAACGCTTTCCGGTGACGGCGGCATCGGCACTGCCGTGCGCGAATATGAAGTGCTGGAAGATCTGATGGGCAAGATCGGTTCCTTTGCCGGACTTACCTATTTCTCCGACACATCCAATCCGGCCAATGGCAAGCTGTATGGCGATGCCCAGGCCAAGCTCACCGACATGGCAAGCCATCTTCTGTTTTTTGCGCTGGAACTCAACCGGATCGACGACGCCGTCATCGACGCCGCGCTGGAGAACGATAAGCTGGCCGCCCACTACAAGCCCTGGATTGTCGATCTGCGCATGGACAAGCCCTATCAGCTCGACGACAAGATCGAGCAGCTGTTCCTTGAAAAGTCGATGACCGGTGCCAGCGCCTTCAACCGCCTGTTCGACGAAACCATGGCGTCACTGACCTTCGAGGTCGATGGCGAGACGCTGCCGCTCGAAGTGACGCTCAGCATGCTGCAGGAAGCCGATCCGGAGATCCGCAAGAAGGCGGCGGCAGCGCTTGCCAAGACCTTCAAGGACAATATCCGCACCTTCACGCTGATCACCAATACGCTCGCCAAGGACAAGGAAATCTCCGATCGCTGGCGCGGCTTTACCGATATCGCCGATAGCCGTCATCTGGCCAATCGCGTTGAACGCGACGTGGTCGATGCGCTCGCCGCCGCCGTTAAGGATGCCTATCCGCGTCTGTCGCACCGCTATTATGCGATGAAGGCAAAATGGCTCGGCATGGAACAGATGGAATTCTGGGACCGCAACGCGCCGCTGCCGGAAGCGCCGACGACGCTGATTCCCTGGAGCGAAGCCAAGGAGACCGTGCTGTCGGCCTATGGTGGCTTCGAGCCGGAAATGGCCGATATCGCCCGCCGCTTCTTCGATGGCGGCTGGATCGACGCGCCGGTTCGCCCCGGCAAGGCGCCGGGCGCCTTCGCCCACCCGACCGTGCCTTCGGCACATCCCTATGTGCTGGTCAACTATATGGGCAAGCCGCGCGATGTGATGACGCTCGCCCACGAGCTTGGCCATGGCGTGCATCAGGTTCTGGCCGGCGGCCAAGGCGCGCTGATGGCCTCGACACCGCTGACGCTGGCAGAAACCGCCTCCGTCTTCGGCGAGATGCTGACCTTCCGCGCCCTGCTCGACAAGACCAAGGACAAGCGCGAACGCAAGGCCATGCTTGCCCAGAAGGTCGAGGACATGATCAACACGGTCGTGCGCCAGATCGCCTTCTATGAATTTGAGCGCAAGGTTCACACCGCCCGCAAGAACGGCGAGTTGACCGCCGACGATATCGGCCAGCTTTGGCTGTCGATACAGGAGGAAAGCCTCGGCCCGGCCATCCGCATTTCAGAAGGCTACGAGACCTATTGGGCCTATATCCCCCACTTCATTCATTCGCCGTTCTACGTTTACGCCTATGCCTTCGGCGATTGCCTGGTGAACTCGCTCTACGCCGTCTACCAGAAGGCCGAAACCGGCTTCCAGCAGAAATATTTCGAACTTCTGAAGGCCGGTGGCACCAAGCATCACTCCGAGCTTCTCGCTCCGTTCGGGCTGGACGCCACCGATCCGTCGTTCTGGGCACAGGGCCTGTCGATGCTGGAAGGGCTGATCGATGAGCTTGAGGCGCTTGATAGGCAGGCATAATTCTTGAGCGGGAACTGGCGATGACAGGGTGCTTTGCGGATGCCGGCGTGGATCCTCGGGTCAAGCCCGAGGATGACGTTCCGTGCGCTTGGCTGATTGGAACCATGTTGCCGGAACTCCATAGGCACCCCCATTCTCCGTCATCCTCGGGCTTGACCCGAGGATCCACGCCGACACAAGCGTGAGCAGCATGACCGGCACCGGCCCCTATGTCCTTTTCCGGGACGACAGCGAAGACAGGACGACTGTCTTTGCCGAGCCCTCACGCGTCATCACCGCCCATACGAAGGCGGAGTTCTGGCGCGGACTGAAGGACATGGAGGCCGCCCACAAGGCCGGAAAGTGGTTGGCCGGTTTCATGAGTTATGAAGCGGGCCACCTGTTCGAACAGAAGCTTGCCCCCTTCGCCGAAGAAAACCGCCGTACGCCGCTGATGTCGTTCGGGGTGTTCGACGGTCCGGCGGAAGGGCATACGCTGGCGGAGCCTAGGCGCCGCGTCGAAAACGAGCCGTTCATCACCGAGCCGCGCGCCAGCTGGAATTTCGAGACCTACAAGCAGCGCTTCGACCGGCTGCACCAGCATTTGCGCCAGGGTGATTGTTACCAAGCGAACCTGACCATGCGGATTGATGCCCGCTGGAACGGCGATCCACTTTCCGCCTTCTGGTCGCTAATCGAGCGGCAGCCGGTCAAGTATGGCGCACTGGTTTCGCTCGGCGGCCCGATGCTTCTGTCGCGCTCGCCCGAACTGTTCTTCCGGGTCGACAAGGACGGCTGGATCGAGACGCATCCGATGAAGGGCACGGCCCGGCGCGGCGCGACGCCTGCAGAAGACGAAGCCCTGATCCGCGAAATGCGGGAGGACCCAAAGTCCCAGGCCGAAAACCGCATGATCGTCGATCTCCTGCGCAACGACATTTCCCGCATCGCCGAGGTCGGCACGCTCAATGTGCCGAAGCTGTTCGATATCGAGACCTATCCGACCGTGCACCAGATGGTCAGCCATGTGCGGGCAAAACTTTTGCCGGATATCGGCATCACCGAAATATTTGAAGCACTTTTTCCGTGCGGCTCAATCACCGGTGCGCCCAAAATGCGGGCAATGGAAATTCTGCACGATCTGGAAGACGGGCCGCGCGATGCTTATTGCGGCTCGATCGGCTTCATCGCTCCGGATGGCACGATGCGCTTCAACGTCGCCATCCGCACGTTGTCGCTGTTTCCGGACGGCGAGGCCATCTTCAATGTCGGCGGCGGCATCGTCTTCGATTCCACCGCCGAGGCCGAATATGAGGAATGCCTGCTCAAAGCCCGCTTTGCCGTCGGCGATACATGGATTGACCGATGAGCGATTTCTCGCTGATCGAAACCATGCGATGGGAGCCCGGCACCGGCATCGTCCGCCTGCGGCTGCATCTCGCCCGGCTGAAACGATCGGCGGGACGGCTGGGGTTTGCGGGGGCGGAGCAGGCAGCAGAGAAGCTGGCCGACATGCAGGGCGAAAACCTACCCCTCCGCGTCCGCCTGACGCTCAGTCCCGTCGGCGAGATTGCCGTCACCACCGCACCGTTCTCCCCGTTGCCCGAGGACACCATCTGGCGTGTCGCAATCGCTTCAACCCAACTCGATTCAACCAACACACTGCTGCGCCACAAGACCACCCGCCGGGAGATCTACGAAGCTGCGCGCGCCGAATATCCGGCGGCAGACGCGGACGAGGTCCTGTTGCTCAATGAAAAGGGCGAACCCTGCGAAGGAACCATCACCTCGATCTTTCTCGATGACGGCACCGGCATCCTGAAAACACCACCAATCTCCTGCGGCCTGCTGGCGGGCGTGCTGCGAACCGAGCTCATTTGCGCACGCCGCGCCCGCATCCAGCGCCTGACACTGGCCGACCTGCAAACCGGCACGCTTTACATGGGCAACTCGCTGCGCGGACTGATCCGTGCAGAACTCCAGCCGGAAAACTGACGCTATTCAGCGGGCGCCGACCGCCATCCGGTCACGGCCGGAATGCTTGGCATCGTAAAGGGCCGCATCGGCACGCGAATAGATTTCCTTTGCCGTCTCGCCCCGCTGCAGGGCGGCAATGCCGGCTGAGCAGGTGTAGGAAAACAAGGGAACCGACAGCAGCGGGCGGGCCGTGCGCACCGTTTCCAGCACCCGGGCGACGATCCACTCCCCTTCGGCCAGAGTCGTTTCCGGAAAGATCAGCATGAATTCCTCGCCGCCGATGCGCCCGAAGCAATCGTGCCGCCGGACGATCGGGTGAACCCGCCGGGCAAAGTCCAGAAGGATCTCGTCACCGGTCTGGTGGCCATAGAGATCATTGATGCCCTTGAAGAAATCGATATCGAGAATGGAAATGCAACCGCTGACGGGACCATGCTGCGGTTGGCTGCAGATCATCGCCTCCAGCTGCGTCATCATGTAACGGCGGTTGGAGATACCGGTCAGCTCGTCGGTTTGCGACGCCTTGAGCGCGAGGTCACGATCCTGCCGCAGGGTCCGTTCGTCGGCACGCAGATGCGTGATGTCATTGGCGATGCACAACATCCAGCCGCTGCGATTGACCGTCTCGGTCATCCAGAGCCAGCGGCCGTCGACCAGATCAGTCTCGAACGCCCTGAATGGCACCTTGCCGCGCCGCGACTGCGCGGAAACGACCCAGGCCTCGAAATCCGGCACGCTGATCACAGTGCCGAGACCAAGCGCATGATTGCGCCGCATCAGGTCCGGCCAGAGCGGGGTTTCCGTCTCATCCAGCGCAAAAGCTGAACGAAAAGCCCGGTTGGCATAACGCAGGCGATCCTGTTGATCGTAGAGCCCGATGAAGACCGCAGTATCATCCCGCAACGACGCCAGTCTCGCCTGTAAGTCATCCATCGCACTGATTCCGTTTCACCGCAGACACGGCGCCAACCATATCGTTCACCATGTCAAATTAATGCGGAATGTAAGACTTCCCCCTATGGGCAATCCTCATGCTTAACAAAACCTTTCCACATGTAGCAAAGCGAAACAATCCTTGCGCTGCAACCGGTAGCGCCGTTCCTCGATGAAAGACGGCCATTTCGAGGAACCCCGGAGGCTTCCTGACCCGAAACGCAAAAGGCCCTGCCGGTCGACAACCGGCAGGGCCTTTGATGGAGAAATGCCTGTTTACTCGGCGGCCGCCGCCGGCTTCAGCACACCGCGACGGATCTGGTCGGCCTCGATCGATTCGAACAGGGCACGGAAATTACCCTCGCCAAAGCCTTCGTCGCCCTTGCGCTGGATGAACTCGAAGAAGATCGGCCCAATCACGGTTTTCGAGAAGATCTGCAGCAGGATACGCGTCATGCCACCATCGACCACGCCCTCGCCGTCGATCAGAATGCCATGCTTCTTCATTTTTTCGATCGGCTCGTCATGGCCGTTCACGCGGGCATGCGACAGGTCGTAATAGGTTTCCGGCGGCCCCGGCATGAATTTCAGGTCGTTGGCGGCCAACTTATCGGTTGCCTCGTAGATGCCGTCGGTTCCAACGGCGATGTGCTGGATGCCCTCGCCCTTGTACTTGCGCAGATATTCCTCGATCTGGCTGGTATCGTCCTTGGACTCGTTCAGCGGAATGCGGATCTTGCCGCAGGCCGAGGTAATCGCCCGGCTCGTCAGGCCGGTGATGCGGCCATCGATGTTGAAGAAGTGAATCTGCTTGAAACCGAACAGTTCGCGGTAGAAATCCCACCACGTGTCCATGTTGCCGCGATAGACATTGTGGGTGAGGTGATCGAGATAATAGAAGCCGACGCCTGCTGGCTTTGGATTGCGTTCGCCGAGCCATTCGAATTCGGCCTCATAGGGCGAGCCTTTTTGGCCATAGGTATCGATGAAATAGAGCAGTGAGCCACCGATACCGACGATGGCCGGTACGTCCAATGCCTTGTCGGTGCCTTCATAGGGCGTCGCGCCTTTTGAGACGGCATGAGCGAACGCGTGTTTTGCATCCGAAACGCGCCAGGCCATGGACGGCGCACAGGGGCCGTGATCCTCGACGAAGCGCATGGCGTGGCTGCCGGGCTCGGCATTCAGAATGTAGTTGATGTCGCCCTGACGCCAGACGCTGATATCCTTGGAGCGATGCTTGGCAACGCAGGAATAACCCATGCGGGTGAAGAGTTCGCGCAGCTTTTCAGGCTCAGGATGGGCGAATTCAACGAACTCAAAACCATCGGTTCCGGCCGGGTTTTCAACAGTAATGCCGGTCGGCGCGGTATCATGCGGGAAGGGGCCCATCGTTCTCTCCTTTGAACGTCAGAATTTGGGGCCATGATGACGGAAACTCCGCGCATTGTGCTTGCATTCTTGCACGATTTGGCAAAATCTACGCACGGATCATGCGTAACTTGGTGAATTGACGCACAGATGGAACAGCTGGACGGATATGACCTTAAAATCCTCTCCGAATTGCAGGGCGATGGCCGCCTGACCAACAACGAACTGTCGGAACGGATCGCCCTGTCGCCGTCGCAATGTTCGAGGCGGCGGGCAAGACTTGAGGCGGAAGGCTTCATCCAGACCTACCGCGCAGTACTCGATCGCGGCCGGCTGGGGCTTGACCTGTTGATCGTCATCGCCGTGACGCTCGCTACCCACAATCGCGACAATGCCAAGCGTTTTGCTGCGCTGATTGCCGACCTGCCGGAAGTGCTGGAATGCTACGCGCTGACCGGCGAAATGGACTATCACCTGAAAGTTGTCACACCTGATCTGGCCGGGCTTGCCCATTTCGTCAATGACGTGCTTCTGCCACATGACAGCGTGCAGCACGTCAAGACATCGATCGTCCTCGCCACGCTGAAGGACTTTGAAGGGCTACCGGTGCGCCAGCGCGGCAGGTCTTAGCGCGGCCGTTTCGCCATCGCCTTTTCGACGGCGGTCAGCCCCGACGAAAGTGCCTGCAAACCCTCCTGCCCTACCAGTTCGGACAATTCCAGCGAATAGTCGCGCGCCAACCGCGTCAGGTCTTGGTACGCTTTTGCCCCGGCGGTTGTCAGCTCGAGATGCTCGGCACGGCGGTCATCTTCATCCCGTGTCCGCTTCAGCCAGCGGCGCTCCTCCAGCGCAAACACGGCACGGCTCACCTTGGTCTTATGCATGGTCGAATGAGTACCAACCTCCGTCGCCGTCATCCGGCCTGAGCTGCCCAACGCCGCAAGTGTGCGCCATTCCGGCCGCGTCATCCCATATTCCGCCTTGTAGGCGGCGGCAAAGCGCAGGGCGATGAATTCCGCCGCGCGATTGAGCCGGAACGGCAGAAATTGATCGAGATCGAAATCGCCTTGCCCGTCGCTCATGACGTCCTTGATG
Source organism: Rhizobium sp. Root1334 (assembly GCF_001426665.1). Taxonomy (GTDB): domain Bacteria; phylum Pseudomonadota; class Alphaproteobacteria; order Rhizobiales; family Rhizobiaceae; genus Pararhizobium. The sequence goes on from NZ_LMEY01000027.1 coordinate 264,448, forward strand.
GTTACAAAATAGACAGTTACATTTGTAACCATTGAATGAAGGAGGAACAAGCCATGCTGGAAAAAAACCGGACGGCCACTGTTGATACACTCGCCAACAGCCCGCAATATATGCCCGGCTTCGGCAACGACTTCGAGACCGAGTCCCTCCCCGGCGCCCTTCCGCAAGGGCAGAACAGCCCGCAGAAATGCAATTACGGTCTTTATGCCGAGCAGCTGTCAGGCTCACCCTTCACCGCGCCACGCGGCACCAATGAGCGCTCCTGGCTTTATCGCATCCGCCCGAGCGTGCACCATACCCGCCGCTTTTCCAATGCCAGCTACCCCTTCTGGAAATCGGCGCCGTGCCTTGACGATCACTCGCTGCCACTCGGCCAGCTCCGCTGGAACCCGATCCCGGAACCGGCTGAAAAGCTCAACTTCCTCTCCGGCATCCGCACCATGACGGCCGCCGGCGACGTCATGACCCAGGTCGGCATGGCGGCCCATGCCTATGTCTTCAACGATGACATGACCGACGACTATTTCTTCAATGCCGATGGCGAACTGCTGGTCGTTCCGCAACTCGGCACCATCCGCGTCTTCACCGAAATGGGCATCATGGACGTGGAGCCCTCGGAAATCTGCCTGATCCCGCGCGGCATGATGTTCAAGGTCTCGCGGCTCGGCGAAGGCTCCACATGGCGCGGTTATATCTGCGAGAATTATGGCGCCAAGTTCACCCTGCCGGATCGCGGCCCGATCGGCGCCAACTGCCTTGCCAATCCGCGCGATTTCAAAACGCCCGTGGCAGCCTACGAGGACAAGGAAACACCCTGCCGCGTACATGTAAAATGGTGCGGCAAATTTTATGTCACCGACATCGGCCATTCCCCGCTCGATGTCGTCGCCTGGCACGGCAATTACGCACCGTTCAAATACGATCTACGCACCTTCTCGCCTGTCGGCGCCATCCTGTTCGACCACCCGGACCCATCGATCTTCACGGTGCTGACCGCGCCGACCGAAGAAGCCGGCACCGCCAATGTCGATTTTGTCATCTTCCCACCGCGCTGGCTGGTGGCCGAACACACATTCCGCCCGCCGTGGTACCACCGCAATATCATGAGCGAATTCATGGGCCTGATCCACGGCCAATACGACGCCAAGGAAGAAGGCTTCGTGCCCGGCGGCATGAGCCTGCACAATATGATGCTGCCACACGGGCCGGATGCGCCAGGTTTCGAGAAAGCCTCCAACACCGAACTCAAGCCGGTCAAGCTCGATCATACGATGGCCTTCATGTTCGAGACCCGCTACCCGCAGCAACTCACACGCTACGCTGCCGAACTCGAAACATTGCAGGACAATTATCTCGAATGCTGGGACGGGCTGGAGCGCAAGTTCGATGGCACGCCGGGGATCAAGTAAGGTGGAAACAGTTGCCCGACCTGCAATGATCCTCGCCCCTCATCCGCCCTGTCGGGCACCTTCTCCCCGTCGAGACGGAGAGAAGGACCAAGCGGCAAACTCTGTAATCCCCTCTCCCCGCCTGCGGGGAGAGGGCTAGGGTGAGGGGCAACCCCGCAAAGACATCCGTCGGCCGTGTACTGTAGAACAAACAACGAAAGCCAAAACCATGAAGCTCGCCACACTCAAGGACTCCACCCGCGACGGCCGCCTGGTTGTCGTCTCTCGCGATTTGACCCGCTGTTCCGAGGTCGGCCATATCGCCCGCACGCTGCAGGCGGCACTGGACGACTGGGCCTATGTCGGCCCGCGGTTGAGCGAGGTGGCCGAAGGTCTGGAGACCGGCGCCCAGCCCTCCATCCGCTTCCACGAACATGAGGCCACGTCCCCCCTGCCGCGCGCCTATCAGTGGGCGGACGGCTCGGCCTACGTCAATCATGTTGAATTGGTCCGCAAGGCCCGCAACGCCGAAATGCCGGCTGCGTTCTGGACTGAGCCCTTGATGTACCAGGGTGGTTCGGACTCGTTCCTCGCTCCCCGCGATCCGATTGTCATGGCGGACGAGGCCTATGGCATCGACATGGAAGCCGAGATCGCCGTCATCGTCGATGACGTGCCGATGGCAGCCACCGTCGAGCAGGCAAGGGCCGAGATCCGCCTGATCATGCTGGTCAACGACGTCTCCCTGCGCGGCCTGATCCCGGCCGAACTTGCCAAGGGCTTTGGGTTCTTCCAGTCCAAGCCGTCTTCGGCCTTCTCCCCTGTTGCGGTGACGCCGGAAGAACTCGGTGATGCCTGGGATGGCGGCAAGCTGCATCTGCCGCTGCTTGTCGATCTCAACGGCAAGCCCTTTGGCCGCGCCGATGCCGGCATCGATATGACCTTTGATTTCGGCCAGCTCGTTGCCCATGCCGCGAAAACCCGGCCACTCCGCGCCGGCACCATTATCGGCTCCGGCACTGTCTCCAACAAGCTCGACGGCGGCCCCGGAAAACCGGTCTCGCAAGGCGGCGCCGGCTATTCCTGCATCGCCGAAATCCGCACCATCGAAACCATCGAGAAGGGCACCCCAGCCACCCCGTTCATGCATTTCGGCGATACAGTCCGCATCGAGATGAAGGACAAGGCCGGCCATTCGATCTTCGGCGCGATCGAGCAGACCGTCACGAAATATGAACCCCGCTGAGGCTGCCCCGATGAACGATACCATTTTGTTCGACTACTGGCGCTCCTCTGCCAGTTATCGGGTGCGGATCGCGCTCAACGTGCTGGCCATCCCTTACAAATCAGTGCCTGTCGATCTTTTACGCGGAGAACACAAACAACCGGAACACCTTGCCCGCAATCCGCAAGGGCTGGTTCCGGCCCTGCAGATCGGCGGTCACATTTTGACCCAGTCGCTTGCCATCGTCGAATATCTGACGGAAACCCGGCCGGACACCACGCTTTTGCCCGCCGATCCACTCGGACGCCACCGCGTCCGCGCGCTATCCTATGCAATCGCGATGGACATCCATCCGGTCTGCAATCTCGGGGTCGCCGCCTATGTCATGCAGCAATCCAGCGATCCCGATGCGGCGCGCTCCGCATGGATGCGCAAGTTCATCGGCGAAGGCCTAACCGCATTCGAACGCCTGCTCGACAACCCAGCAACCGGCAGCTTTTGCCACGGCGACACCCCGAGCATGGCCGATCTCTGCCTTGTGCCGCAGGTCTACAATGCCCGGCGTTGGAATGCCGATCTGTCGGCCTGCCCGCGCACGGTGGAGATCGCCGACAGATGTGCGGCGCTACCGGCCTTTGCCGCAGCCCATCCGGATCAGGTTGCCCCAAAATAACCGCGGCAATTATCAATCCACTTTTCCACGGAAGCCGTTTTTGGCACAAGGGTCATACCGGTCGATGACGGCCGCCTGGGAAGAGGCTTTACCATGGATCAGGATTTTCTCATCGACGGACCGGCCGATGCGGCCGTCACCATCCTGCTTGCCCATGGCGCCGGTGCCCCGATGGATTCCACATCGATGAATGCCGCTACGGCAGCGCTTGCCGCTGCAGGGTTTCGCGTCGCCCGGTTTGAGTTCGGCTACATGGCTGCCCGTCGCAGCGCCGGAACCCGAAAGCCGCCCCCGAAAGCTGAGAAGCTGATCCCCGAATACATGGCGGCCATCGCGCGGCTCGGTGCCAGCGGACCCTTGATCATCGGTGGAAAATCGATGGGTGGCCGCGTTGCCAGCATGGCGGCCGACGATCTTTTGCTGCAGGGTGCCATCACCGGCTTGCTCTGCCTCGGCTATCCGTTCCATCCGCCGGGCAAACCCGAAAACTTGCGCACGCAGCATCTCGCTGAGCTGAAAACGCCGGCGCTCATCTGCCAGGGAACCCGTGATGAATTCGGAACGCGCGAGGAGGTTGCAGGCTACGCGCTGTCCGGCAGCATCCGTATTCTGTGGCTTGAAGACGGTGACCACGATCTGAAGCCGCGCAAGGCGCTCTCCGGCTTCTCAACGGCCGATCACCTGAAGAGCATGGCTGAAACAGTCAGGGACTGGTCCGCCGGAATAATCGGGACAGCTTGAAAACGGCCTCGCCTACCATCCACAAACCTGTCATCGGCGCCGTGCTACAAACCGGCTGAGTTGCCGTGCCGCCCTTTATTGTGACAGAAATCTATGCTCTAGGGCCTTTCAACCAGAGGGCAGTCACGGTATGCCCTCCATATCCAGACGAACCCGTCCGCAGGAGATTAAGCGAAATGGCAGAAACAACCTACCCGATTCACGGCGAAATCACGGGCCCGATCGTCATGATCGGCTTTGGCTCCATCGGCCGCGGCACCCTGCCCCTGATCGAGCGCCACTTCAAATTCGACAAGAGCCGGATGGTTGTCATCGACCCGCGCGAAGACGCAGCCGACATGGAAATCCTTGCCAAGCATGGCGTCCGCCACATCAAGGAATATGTCACCAAGGACAACTACAAGGACCTCTTGAAGCCGCTTCTCACCGAAGGCGGCGGCCAGGGTTTCTGCGTCAACCTGTCGGTCGATACCGGCTCTGTTGATCTGATGAAGTTCTGCCGCAAGCTCGACGTGCTCTACATCGACACGGTTATCGAACCTTGGCTCGGCTTCTACTTCGACAAGAACATGAAGAACTCCGAGCGCACCAACTATGCGCTGCGTGAAACGCTGCGCAAGGAAAAGGCCAAGAACCCGGGCGGCACAACCGCGGTATCCACCTGCGGTGCAAATCCGGGCATGGTCTCCTGGTTTGTCAAGCAGGCGCTGGTGAACCTCGCCAACGATCTCGACATCAAGTTCGAAGAGCCCGACCAGCATGACCGCGAAGGCTGGGCCAAGCTGATGAAGAAGACCGGCGTCAAGGGCATTCATATCGCTGAGCGCGACACCCAGCGCACAAAGCATCCGAAGCCGCTCAACGTCTTCTGGAACACCTGGTCGGTCGAAGGCTTCATTTCCGAAGGCCTGCAGCCAGCCGAACTCGGCTGGGGCACCCATGAAAACTGGATGCCGAAGAATGCCAAGAAGCACAAGAAGGGCAACAAGGCCGCCATCTATCTCGAACAGCCGGGCGCCAACACCCGCGTTCGCACCTGGTGCCCGACACCTGGCCCGCAGTATGGCTTCCTGGTCACCCACAACGAATCCATCTCGATCGCCGACTACTTCACGGTCAAGGACAAGGATGGCGACGTCACGTTCCGTCCGACCTGCCATTACGCTTACCATCCGGCCAATGACGCCGTGCTTTCGTTGCACGAAATGTTCGGCAATGGCGGCAATGCGCAGCCGGTCCACCACGTGCTCAACGAAGACGAACTCGAGGATGGCGTCGACGAACTGGGCGTCCTGCTCTATGGCCACGACAAGAATGCCTACTGGTATGGTTCGCGCCTGTCGCTCGAAGAAACCCGCCGCATCGCTCCCTACCAGAACGCGACCGGCCTGCAAGTGACCTCGGCTGTTCTGTCCGGCATGGTCTGGGCGCTTGAAAACCCGACCGCCGGCATCGTCGAAGCCGACGAGGTCGACTACAAGCGTTGCCTCGAAGTGCAGACCCCGTATCTTGGCCCGGTTGAAGGCCACTACACCGATTGGACCCCGCTCGACGGCCGCCCGGGCCTCTTCCCGGAAGACCTCGACACCAAGGATCCGTGGCAGTTCAAGAATATTCTCGTTCGCTGAACTGACTGATTACGCTTGAATATTGAACGCCCGGGGAACGATCTCCGGGCGTTTTTCGTTGTAGATCGAATAATACCTGCCCTGCTCACGCCCTACTCTTGCATTCAACTCCTGATCACGGCATGGTTTTTTCAATCGAAAGACAGCTTTCCGCGCAGCCTCCGGGAGACACATATGAAGCCGATCGCCATCCTGACAGTTCTGTCCGCCGCAGCTCTGGCCTCCTGCCAGGGCGGGGGACAAGTGCGGGAACTGCCGCAAAACCGTCAGGTCGCACCGGCCGGTGTCGAAGGCGCGTGGGTCGATCCGAACGGCATCGTCTCGACATTCTCGGCGGGAACGTTCACCACCCGCACCACGGATACCAACCAGGTTCTGGCATCCGGAAACTACATCAACCTGTCGCCAAAGCTGGTTGAAATCAACATGACCTCGATGGTCCGCAACACCCAGTCCAAGGTCAATTGCGCCATGGTCTCGATGGCGCAGCTCAACTGCACCACGGATTCCGGCGCACAGTTCTCGTTGTCCCGCAAGGGTTGATGGGCGGCTCCTGCCGTTAGCTGGAAGGTTCGCTGCCCCCGTGACCAACCAGCATCGCCATAGCCTTGGCTGTTGCCGCGTCGGCGGGGAAGAACGCCTCGATCGTGACTTCGGACAGGGTCACATCGACGGCAGTGCCAAACACCGTCGTCGTGCTGAGAAAAGACAGCGGGCCTCTCTCGCCCGCCAGAATGAGCGGCACCGCGATCTCGGCATGCCCCGAGCGCTGCGGCTTGCGTGCAGCGCCAGCCTGCGGCGGCACCGGGTAAGACTTCAATTCCTCAAGAAGCGCCGCAAGCTGCGGATCGGCCGATATATCGATATCGTGCGACAGCCGCTTGAGAATGTGCGTGCGCCATTCCCTGAAATTCAGGATCCGCCCGGCAATCCCGTCCGGATGCATGCTGACGCGCAGCACGTTGACCGGCCCCGAGAGCAGATGTTCGGCAACGCCGGAAAGCAGCACCCCGACCGCCCTGTTTGAAGCCAGAAGCGTCCAGTGCCGATCGACGGCGAGTGCTGGATGCGGATCGTGGCCATCAAGAATGCGCGTGATCACACCCCGCGCGGCTGCAAGCTCTGGCGCATCCAGTGGCCGGTCGCGATAAAGCGGCGCAAAACCTGCCGCCACCAGAATGGCGTTCTGCTCCCGCAAGGGGACGGCCAGCGTTTCCGTCAGCCGCAACACCATATCGCGGCTTGGCAGGGCACGGCCCGATTCCAGGAAGCTCAGGTGGCGTTGCGAAATATCGGCGTCGGCGGCAAGCGCCAGCTGGCTCAGCCGCCGTCTTTGACGCCAGTCACGCAACAGGTCTCCGGCAGAGGACGGTTTCTCGATCATGCCACAAATATGGCCGCATCCGGTAAGATCCGCAATTACCTCAGACGTAATCGACTGGACTACCGGACCGCGCCAACATTGCGGTCAGGGCGCTGCAATGGGTGCAGGCCTGTTGGCGAGAAAACGAGGACGGATCATGCCCAAACTCAACGCACTCTCTTTGAAAACACTGCTGGCGATCGATGCCCTGACCTGCGCAGCGATGGGCGCCGCACTGTTGGTTGCTGCCGCTCCGGCAAGCGCCATCACCCAGATTCCGCAAACTCTTCTGCAGGGTGCAGGTCTGATCCTTCTTCCCATTGCGGCCTTCATGGCTCTAACTTCGGCCTTTGCCTTATCATCGCGCTGGGCGGTCGGCATCGTCATTCTGGGCAACGCCCTCTGGACCGCCGCCAGCATTCTTCTGCCGGTCAGCGGGTTCATTGCCCCCAATGCCCTTGGCTGGGCTTTCCTCATCGGTCAGGCAGCGGTCGTTGCCGTCATTGCCAAGCTCGAACTGGATGCCTCGAGAAACCCGCTGGCCGTCCCGGGCTTGTGAACCGCCGCCAGTCTCCCCGAAAACCGATCAGGCGCCGCTGCCCGCCAGCGGCGCTTTCTTTTGTGCCGCCGCCGATTTTAACCTTGCCGGGAGACCGCCGGGAGATAGATGCAATTACTGCTTGATGTCGGCGCGCCCAAATGAAACCATCCGTTCCGGCCCAAGTGTCAAAGCTGTGCTCGATTATGCTGACAACAAACATGAAAAACGGGAGACATCCATGATCAGACATTTGCGAACCGGGCTGATGACAGCCTCGATTTTTGCACTTTCGTCCGGTGCCGCCTTCGCCGATTATGAATTGAACATCCTGCATATCAACGATCTTCACTCGCGCATCGAATCGATCAACAAGTTCGATTCCACCTGCTCGGCCGAAGAAGAGGGCAAGAACGAGTGCTTTGGCGGCGTCGCGCGTTTGAAAACAGCGATTGACGGGAAGCGACAGGAATTGACTGGCAAGAACGTTCTGCTGCTCAACGCTGGCGACAATTTCCAGGGCTCGCTGTTTTTCACCACTTACAAGGGCGCCGCTGAAGCCGAATTCCTCAATCTGATGAAGTTCGACGCCATGACCATCGGCAACCACGAGTTCGATGAAGGCGAAGGCGGCCTGGTCCCGTTCCTCGACAAGGTCACCTTCCCGGTCATCTCGTCCAATGTTCTGGCGGGTTACAAGTCCAAACTCATCGACCGTATCAAGCCTTCGCTGGTGCTCGACGTCGGCGGCCAGAAGATAGGCATCGTCGGCGCGGTCGCCAATGATACCCCCGAAATCTCTTCGCCAGGCGACGACGTGCTGATCGGCGTCGATGTCGATACCATTACCACCGCAGTGCAGGATCTGAAGAAGCAGGGCGTCGACAAGATCATCGCGCTCACGCACGTTGGCTACCCGCGCGATCTCGCCGTTATCGCCAAGATCCCCGATGTCGATATCGTTGTCGGCGGTCATTCCCACAGCCTGTTGTCCAACACCGACGAGAAGGCCGAAGGCCCCTACCCGACAATGGTCGACAACCCCGGCGGCTACAAGGTTCCGGTCGTACAGGCCGGTTCCTACAGCAAGTATCTCGGCGATCTCGTCGTCAATTTCGACGATACCGGCGTCGTCAAATCCGCCAAGGGCGACCCGATCCTGATCGACTCCAAGTTCAAGCCGGACGAAGCCGTGGTCGCCCGCGTCAAGGAAATGGGAAAGCCGATCGACGACCTGAAAGCCAAGATCATTGGCAAGACGGAAGCGGCGATCGACGGCACCCGCGAATCCTGCCGTGCCAAGGAATGCGAGATGGGCGACCTCGTCGCTGACGCCATGCTCGACCGCGTCAAGGGCCAGGGCGTTACCATCGCCATCACCAATGGCGGCGGCTTGCGCGCCTCCATCGACGCGGGCGACGTTTCCATGAGCGAGGCGATTACCGTCCTGCCGTTCCAGAACACGGTCGCCACCTTCCAGATCAAGGGCGCCGATATTGCCGCGGCACTTGAAAACGGCCTCAGCCAGATCGAGGAAGCCGGCGGCCGTTTCCCGCAGGTGGCCGGTATGAAGTTCTCTTTCGATAGAAGCCGCCCGATCGGCAACCGGATTTCGGTTGTCGAGGTCAAGGAGGGCGAAGCCTATGTGCCGCTCGATGCGGGCAAGACCTACAATGTCGTCACCAACAACTTCATGCGCAATGGTGGCGATGGATACAGCATCTTCAAGACCAAGGCCGAAAACGCCTATGACTACGGTCCGGGGCTTGAGACGGTGCTTGCCGACTATCTGACCGCCAACAATCCCTACAAGCCAATGACCGACGGCCGCATCACCGAGATTGCCGCTGCGACCCCGGCAGAACCATCGACGCAGACTAACACCGATACGGCCGTGACCACCGATGCCAAGCCGGCTGCGACCGAAACGGCAACACCGGAGGCCAAGCCAGCCGCAACCGCCGAAAGCAAGCATGTGATTGCCAAGGGCGACACGCTCTGGGATCTGGCCAAGGCCGTTTATGGCAATGGCGAACTATGGCGGACGATTGCCAAGGCCAACGGCAATCCGGCCCCACGCCACCTGGAAATCGGCAAGGAACTGACAATTCCGGCCAAGTAAGACAATATGTCTCTCGTCAATCGGCCGGTCCGGGGTTCCCCGGGCCGGTTTTTCTTTTTAAGAACGGCATGAACCGCAGGCGCCGCTTGCCGTATAAGAAGCGCCAAACACCGTACCTTGCAGGATAAGCCATGACCGCTGCCACTGAAATGACCACCACCAACCACCCGCCCGTCAAGTTTGGCAAGGTGGGTGTGCTGCTGGTCAATCTCGGCACGCCGGATGGCACCGACAAGGTGTCGATGCGGCGTTACCTCAAGCAATTCCTGATGGACCGGCGGGTGATCGAATGGTCGCCGTTCTTCTGGTACCCGATCCTGTTCGGCATCGTGCTGAACACGCGTCCCGCCAAGGTTGGCAAGGCCTATGAGACGATCTGGAACAAGGATCTGAACGAAAGTTACCTGCGCACCTATACCCGCAACCAGGCGGAGATCATGGCGAAATCCTTTGCCGATCTTCCGGGCGTGCGCGTCGATTGGGCCATGCGCTACGGCCAGCCGTCGATCCAGTCGAAGATCGACGAACTGCAGAAGGACGGCTGCGAAAAGATCCTTCTCTTCCCGCTCTATCCGCAATATGCGGCGGCAACGACTGCGACCGTCAACGACGAGGCCTTCAAGGCGCTGTTGAAAATGCGCTGGCAGCCAGCCCTGCGCACCGTCGCGCCCTATCATGACGACCCGGTCTATATCGAGGCGCTCGCCAATTCGATCACCAACCACCTCGCCACGCTCGACTGGGAGCCGGAAGTGGTGCTCACCTCCTTCCACGGCATCCCGCAATCCTATTTCGACAAGGGCGATCCCTACTACTGTCAGTGTCAGAAAACCGCGAGGCTGCTGCGTGAAAAGCTCGGCTGGGGGAAGGAAAAGCTGCAGGTGACGTTCCAGTCCCGGTTCGGACCGGAAGAGTGGCTGCAGCCCTATACGGACAAGACGGTGGAAAAGCTCGGCAAGGAAGGCGTCAAGCGCATCGCCGTGATCAACCCCGGCTTCGTTTCGGATTGTCTGGAAACCCTGGAAGAAATCGCGGTAGAAGCCGCCGAGACATTCCACCACGCCGGCGGCGAGAAGTTCACGCATATCCCCTGCCTGAACGACAGCAAGGACGGCATGACCGTGCTGGAACACGTGGTACGACGGGAATTGCAGGGCTGGGTCTAAACCCCGCGCCTGTTGCCCCACAAAAGCACATGTAACTGCGGCAAAACGCGCGCGCCGAACCAGCGATCCTGCGTCACCCGGTCCACCAGCCAGCGCATGCGTTCGGCGATACCGTCCATGTCGATCCCCGCATCCACCTCGTCGCCACCCGGCGGCGTGTGGTTGCCCGGCTGCAGATAGACGGGCAGTTGCGGATAGCGCACCGCTGCATCGCGGGCGTAGGCATAGTCCGCTTCGTCGAAGACAACGATCTTCATCACGATTTCCGGCCTCCCGTCAGCGGCCTCAAGACAGCGATCGAACAGAACCCAGTCCGTTTCCATGCCACTGGACGGCGGCTTGGGGCTGAGAACCAGCACGTCGAGATCGGCAAACCAGTCCTTCGCCACGGAGCCCTGCGTTTCCAGCGCAAAACGGTACCCGTCCTCACGCCCGAGCTGGATCAGTGCACCGAGCGGCTGGATCGCGGGGTTGCCGCCGGACAAGGACACCGTGACCGGAACCCCGCCTGAAAGCCGCTTCACTTCTTTCCATACCGCCTGCGGCGTCATCGGCGCCCAGTCGTCACGATACCGGCTGTCAACCGCATGCAGGCTATCGCACCAGGAACAGCGATAATCACAGCCGCCAGTACGCACGAACACGGTCGGTAGCCCGATCAACACGCCCTCGCCCTGGATCGTCGGGCCGAACATTTCCGACACGCGAATGAGGCCGGCTCTCGCCTCGGTCGTCACGGCCGGTATTCCGCCCAGGTCTTGGGCGTCTCGCTGACTTTCACCGAAACCGTTTCCGGCAGGCGCGTCTTGCACCAGTCGTAGAAATGCCGCGCCAGGCACTCCGCCGTCACCCGGTCATGCCCGAGGACATCGTTGAGATGGCGGTGGTCGAAGCTTTCGTCGATATAGCGCTTGAGCGGCGACAACTCGTGATAGTCGCGCACGAAACCGTGTTCGTTCAATTCCTCGGCCGCCAGCTCCACCACGACGACATAGTTATGCCCGTGCAGCCGCGCGCATTGATGGTCGGCCGGAAGGCTGGTGAGCTGATGTGAGGCGGAGAAATGAAACTCCTTGCTGATGCGAAACATCATTTCACCTCCGTGGCTGAAAAACCGCCGGTGGCAGAAACCCAGAAATCGGCATCCTCGTAGTCCGTCGGATCGGCGATGCCTGCGAGATGAAAGGCCTCGCGCCGTTCGACACAGGTGCCGCAACGTCCACAGTGACGCAGGCCACCCTTGTAGCAGGACCAGGTCTCGGCGAACGGCGTATAATGCCGTGCACCGTCCTTAACGATATCGGCCTTCGATCCGTTCACATAAGGTGCGTAAAGCGTGACGCTGGCATAGCCTTCCGTCGCGTGGTTCTGCATGGCCTGGAACGCGTCGATGAAACCTGGGCGGCAATCGGGATAGATGAAGTGATCGCCGCCATGCACGGCGGTCGCCACAGCATCCGCCTTCTGCGCAGCGGCAACGCCAAAGGCAATTGCCAGCATGATGGCGTTGCGGTTCGGCACGACTGTCGCCTTCATCGTTTCCTCGGCATAATGCCCATCGGGAACGGCGATATCGTCAGTCAGCGCCGAGCCGGTCAGATGCGCTCCGATCTGACCGATATCGATGATGTGATGCGGCACGCCAAGCCGGACGGCGCAGGCTGCGGCGAAATCCAGCTCCTTTTTGTGGCGCTGGCCGTAGTCGAACGAGAGAAGCGCTGTGAGCGTATGTTCGGCTGCCACCTTGTGGGCAAGCGAAACGGAATCCAATCCGCCGGAGCAGATCACGATGGTTTTCATATCTTAGTCCTTGTTTTGACCGGGTAGGCTGCGACCGGTAAGCGAAGGGGCTCTTTAAGCCAAAGAACCCGGTTTGTGAATGGGGAAATCCGCTGACTTCTCAGCCCCGGTTGCGTAGAGTGCGGTGAAGCAAACCATCAAGGGAGAATCACCCCCATGCCCCTGGCCGGACTGGACATCGTCGTCATTGCCTTCGTCGTACTTGTTGTTCTCGTACTTTTCGCAGGCATCAAGACAGTACCGCAGGGATTTCGCTACACCGTTGAACGGTTCGGGCGCTATACCCGCACGCTGGAGCCCGGCCTCAACATCATCATCCCGTTCATCGACAAGATCGGCGCACGGATGAACGTCATGGAACAGGTGCTCGACGTCCCGACACAGGAAGTCATCACCCGCGACAATGCCAGCTGCGCTGCCGATGCCGTCGCCTTCTACCAGGTGCTGAATGCCGCCGAGGCCGCCTATCAGGTCTCCGACCTGCAAAGCGCCATCCTCAACCTGACGATGACCAACATCCGTTCCGTCATGGGCTCGATGGACCTCGATGAACTCCTGTCCAACCGCGAGATCATCAACGACAAGCTGCTGCATGTGGTCGATGAAGCCGTCGGCCCCTGGGGCATCAAGGTGACCCGTGTCGAGATCAAGGACATCCAGCCGCCGAAGGATCTGGTCGATGCCATGGCCCGCCAGATGAAGGCCGAACGCGAAAAGCGCGCTCAAGTGCTGGAAGCCGAAGGTTCGCGCAATGCCCAGATCCTGCGCGCCGAAGGTGCCAAGCAGTCGGCCATCCTGCAGGCCGAAGGTCAGCGGGAAGCCGCTTTCCGCGACGCTGAAGCCCGCGAACGTCTGGCCGAGGCCGAAGCCAAAGCCACCAAGATGGTTTCCGAAGCCATTGCCGCCGGCGATGTACAGGCAATCAACTACTTCGTCGCCCAGAAATATACCGAAGCGATGGCCTCGATCGGCACCGCCCCCAATTCCAAGATCGTGCTGATGCCAATGGAAGCTTCCTCGCTGATCGGTTCGCTCGGCGGCATCGGTGCGATTGCCCGCGAAGTCTTCGGCAATGGCGGCGGTGATACACCCGCACCGGCACGCCAGGTAACGCCGCGCACGGTTCCCGTCCGCAATCCGTTTGATACGGCCAGGCAGGAAGGATGATCGATGATCGAACACATCATCCTCGAACTTGGCCCCTGGTGCTGGTGGGTGCTGGGCCTCGTACTCCTGGCAGCTGAAGTCGTCGCGCCCGGCGTCTTTCTTGTCTGGATCGGCATAGCCGCCATTATCACCGGCGCCCTCTCGCTTCTGTTCTGGGAGGCCGGTTTCTGGGTCTGGCAGGCGCAACTGGTGTTTTTTGCCATTCTCTCGGTCGCGGCCGCCGTCATCGGCCGCCGGCTCCTTGCCCGTTCGGGCAATACATCGGACGAACCGCTGCTCAACCAGCGCGGCGCGCGTCTCATCGGCCGCACCGCCGTGCTGGAACAGCCGATTCTCGAAGGGCGCGGCCGGATCCGGCTCGACGCAACCACCTGGCCCATCAACGGACCGGACCTGCCGGCGGGTAGCCGCGTCAAGGTGACTGGCAGCAGCGGCAGCCACCTGATCGTCGAAAGCGCCTGAAATTAAAGCCGAATGCCATTTCGGAAAGGAATGGTTAACTACATCCGTTTACGGTTGCTCAACACTGGTAAACGGATTTCCGGGCATTCGGCAGATGACGCCATTCTACCCACGCACGAAGAGGACGAACCTCCCGCGCCCGGCAGCTGCTGCGGCCTGGTTGATGGCTGGCTGCGCGATGTTTTTGCCGCAAACTCTCTCCGCTCAGGCCCTTCTTCCCGCAACGGACGGCACGGCTGCAAGCAACACAACCACGCCGAATGCCGTAACGCTTCCTGGCGCCACGCCGGTGCAGGATGCAGCAATCACCACCGGCTCGATCAGCACCGATGCCGGCGAACCGCTGCTCAACGACCCGATGATCGATGAGGACATGGCCCGCACCAACCTGCGGGAAAATACCGTCGATGGCCTCCGGTCGCAGCTCGATATCGATCGCAACGATGCGCAGGGGATCCGCCTGGGTAGCTTCACCCTGAAGCCGACGCTTGGCCAGACCTACAATTTCGAGAGCAACAAGACCGGCGACTCGAAGGAAAACCGCAGCTATCTGGAGACCGGCCTGAAAGGCACGCTCACCTCGGACTGGTCCCGTCACCAGTTGACGGTCACTGGCGAAGGCACATGGCAGCGCAATGTTTCCGGCACCGGCGAGACCGAGCCGACGGCCGACATCGAAGCGGCCCTGCGGCTCGACCTGTCCGAGCAGACCACAGCGACGCTGAAGGCCGGTTACCATTTCGAGCGCGAGGATTCGTCCGATCCAAACGCCATCAGTAGGGCGACGAGCCAGTCCGACGTCAACCAGTATACACTCGGCGCCGGAATAGAACGCGATTTCGGTATCCTGCGGGGTTCCGCCAAGGTCGATTTCGATCGATACACCTATGGCGACGTGGAACTTGAGAACGGCAGCAGCCTGTCGCGCAAGGATCGAAACCGCAATGCGGGCGCTGTCACCGTACGGGTCGGTTACGAGCTTTCGCCCGCGCTTATTCCCTTCATCGAGGCATCGGCCGGCAAGTCGATTTACGACCTTCGCAAAGACATGCTCGGATACGAGAGATCCTATGACAGCTACGGTGCCCGCGCTGGTATCGAGGCCGATCTTGGCGAGAAGCTCAACGGCGAGATCGCGCTCGGTTATCAGACTTACAGGTTCGACGACAACCGGCTCGATGAGTTGAGGGGCTTCACCGTCGACGGCACGATCAACTGGTCACCGCAGCGCGGTACCAATATCGCCTATGGCGTCTCCACCGGTCTCGATCCATCGACGACCCCGGGGGAAAGCGGTGCCATGGTCTATACGCTGAGCAGCCGGGCAACCCACGAACTGCGCACCGCCCTCGTGGCGCGGCTATCCAACAGCCTGACCTTCCGCAATTTCCCCAGCGGCAATTCAGATGACGAAAAAGTCTGGCTGACGGGTGCCGGCCTTACCTGGGATCTCAACCGCTACCTCGCCCTGACCGGCGATGTCAGCTATGAGCACACGGATCGCGACAGCGGCCCTTCGACCAACATCGCTCGCGTCGGCGTCGGGCTGACGCTGCGCCGCTGATCCGGAAAGTGGTCAAACAAGAGCCCCCACTGACGGTTTCGTCAGCGGGGCTCTTTTTCTATCGGCTGGGCTTATTTCAGGCCCTGAAGCAAAGCCTTCAGCGGGCCTTCCACGCCCGGCCGGATGTCGCCGCGCGCCAGGGCAAACGCGACGTTGGCCAGGATGAAGCCCTCTTTCATGCCGCAGTCATAGGTGTTGCCGCGGAAATGATACCCGGCAAAATCCTGCGTCTGGGCAAGCTTCAGCATGCCATCGGTCAGCTGGATCTCGTTGCCGGCGCCGCGCTCCTGGGTGGCGAGGATCGAGAAGATTTCCGGCTGCAGGATATAGCGGCCGTTGATGAAGAAGTTCGACGGGGCCGTGCCCTGCGGTGGCTTTTCGACCATCTTGGTGATCTTGAACCCGTCGCCGACCTTTTCGCCCGCGCCGACGATCCCGTATTTATGGGTCTGGTCGGGGGCACATTCCTCGACGGCGATGACGTTGCCGCCGCTCTGCTCGTAAAGCTCGACCATGCCCTTGAGGCAGCCCTTTTCGGCCTGCATGATCATGTCGGGCAAAAGCAGCGCAAAGGGCTCGTCACCAACCAGTTCGCGCGCACACCAGACGGCATGGCCAAGACCGAGCGGCGATTGCTGGCGGGTAAAGCTGGTGCTGCCGGCAACCGGCAGAATGCCTTCAAGCAGCGTCAGTTCGGCCGTCTTGTTGCGTTCACGCAAGGTCTGTTCCAATTCGACCTGGATGTCGAAATAATCCTCGATCACATGCTTGCTGCGGCCGGTGACGAAGATCAGATGTTCGATGCCGGCGTTCAGCGCCTCGTCCACCACATACTGGATCACCGGCTTGTCGACGACAGTCAGCATTTCCTTGGGAACGGCTTTGGTCGCGGGCAGGAACCGGGTTCCAAGACCAGCGACGGGGAAAACGGCTTTACGAACTTTACGCTTGTCAGTCATTGACATCTCCAGGATCACGGCACTGTGATTTAAATCGGTTAGGGTTTGTATCAATAGGGAATAAACGTCAAATTGCTATTTTTTTGCAAAGGAAGACCTTACCACCCATTCATGGTAAAGAATTTGTTGACTTCATTTTCGTAAGATTCCGGTCCTGGCGGTTGCCTCCTGGGCCGGACAGCCCGAGAATGGAACCACATGTATGCAACCCATACATGAAGCTGGCTCTAAAACTGTAAATTTGCGCACCGCCGGTCAACCTCCTGATCGCAGCAGAGCGCCGACCAACGGAAACGACAGCTGATGACAAAGACCCGAAACACTCTTCTTCGCTGTGCTGCCGCCGCGTTCATGACCGCCGCAGCCCTGTTTTCCCCGTCGACAGCCTCGGCTGACGCGGGCTTCGAGACCTGGATCAACAGCTTCTATGCCACGGCAGCCAAGAGCGGCATCACCAAGGCAACCTACCGCCAGGCCTTTGCCGGCGTGAAGACACCCGATCCCGATGTGCTGCAAAAGGCTGCCTATCAGCCCGAGTTCAAGAGCAAGATCTGGGAATATATCGACAGCCGCGTCAATCCCTACACCCGCAAGGTTGGTCAGGAGATGTCGGTCAAGCATGGCCGTACGCTCGCCGCACTTGAGAAGCATTTCGGTGTCGACAGGAACGTGCTCTTGGCCATCTGGTCGATGGAATCCAATTATGGTGCCGTCCTGGAAAAGGACGATCGCCTGCATTACGTCCCACGCGCACTCGCCACTTTGGCCTATGCTGACCCGAAACGGTCCAAATATGCCAAGACGCAGCTGATCGCCGCTCTGAAGATCCTGCAGAATGGCGATGTGACCCCGCGTGAACTGAACGGTTCCTGGGCGGGCGCCATGGGCCACACGCAGTTCATTCCGACCAGCTACCTGCTCTACGCGATCGATGCCGACGGCAATGGCCACAAGGACATCTGGAACTCGGTGCCGGACGCCTTGGCGACGGCGGCCAACCTGTTGAAGAAGAATGGCTGGCAATCGGGGCAGACCTGGGGCTATGAAGTCGCGCCGCCGAGAAACGGCAGCCAGTATGCCGGCCAGACGAAAACGGTTGCCCAGTGGGCAGCCCTCGGGTTCACGCGCCCCAACGGCAAGGGCTTCCGCAACGGCGACACCCGGGCTGAGCTGAAAATGCCCGGCGGCGATGGTAGCCCCGGCTTCCTGATGACCAAGAATTTCTTCGTCATCAAGCGCTACAACGCGTCCGACTCCTATGCCCTGGGCGTCGGTCTTCTGGCCGACGAGATTGCCGGCTATGGCGGCATGCAGCAGGCCTGGAGCCGCCCGGATGGTTCGCTCGACATCAAGCAGAAGTTCGAGCTGCAGACCCGACTGAAGGAGCTCGGCTATTACGACGGTGAAGTCGATGGCAACTTCGGCTCCGGCTCGAAAGCCGCAATCCAGGCCTTCCAGAACCGCAATGGCCTCTCCCCCGACGGTGAGCCGACGCAGCACCTGCTGAAGGCCCTGCGGAAATAGGTGCGGCCGGGAGCATCAGACGCTCTCAATTGCGGCACAATGCGGATGCATGCTTCGCGCAACGCCTTTCGAAGGAGAGGCGTTGCGCATTTGTCTAGAGACACTTTCAACGTCAGTGCAGATCAGTACGGAACAGGTGCATGAGCGGCAGAAACAGCAGCAACGGCTTTCACCGGTTGTTCAACGGTCTGATCGTCGTTGCGATCGGCTTGACTGCATTCGTCATGGAACCACCACGCCCGGCGCAGGCGCAGGAGCGCCGTACCATTCTCGACATGCTGTTCGGGTTCGGCCGCCGCCAGCCGCCACCGGTTTATGACGACGCTCCGATCTACGAGCCGCGGCAGAGACAGCCACAACAGCAGCAACGCCCGAAGGCCAGAAAGACGCAGCAGAAAGCGAAACCGGCCCCGGTCGAACCCGCTCCTGTCGTCGTCGAAAAGCTGGAGACCGCCAAGAAAGTCCTCGTCGTCGGCGACTTCATGGCCGGCAGCCTCGGTGACGGATTGAAGACTGCCTTCGAGACAACCCCCGGCATCGTTATCGAAACCCGCGCCAACGGCTCATCGGGCCTCGTGCGTGAGGATTATTTCAACTGGCCGGAAAACCTGCCCGCCTACATCACTGAGACGAAGCCGGCGCTGATTATCATCAGCCTCGGTGCCAATGAGCGCCAGCAGATGGCGATCGGCAGCGAGAAGGAAAAGTTCCGGACTGACAGTTGGCTTGCCGAGTACACCCGCAGGACCGGCGCCTTCGCGGCCCTTGCCCGCAAGGACAAGACGCCGCTGCTCTGGGTTGGCATGCCGCCCTTCCAGTCGACATCGATGACGGCCGACATGGTGACGCTGAACGGTATCTTCCGCACGGAAACCGAGAAGGTGGGTGGCACGTTTGTCGATATCTGGGACGGGTTCGTCGATGAGGACGGCAAGTTCGTTATGACGGGCTCCGACATCAACGGCCAGCAGGTCCGCCTGCGCGGATCAGACGGCATCAACCTCACCAAGGCCGGCAAGCGCAAGCTTGCCTTCTACGTGGAGAAGGACATCCGCAAGCTGTTGGGCGATGCAGCTGCCTCGGCCCAGGACATTCCCGGCGCCGACGGCATGAAGGATCTGGTCGTGGCTGCCCCCACCGCCAACGAAGACATCATCCAGACCCAGCCGATCGGTCTTGACGATCCTGAACTTGACGGCAGCGCCACGCTGCTCGGCGGCGGCGCCACCCTGACCAGCAACGGCAAAAGCCCGCGCGACCGTCTCGTCGAAAAAGGCGAAGTCGCCGAAGCCCCCGTGGGCCGGGTGGATGATTTCCGGCTGTCAAAACCGGAAACGGTGATCAGCAATCCCGTCATTCGCAACTGATACCAGGGATCCTTCGGCAAACAGAGAAACCCCATCCTCCTTCCGCCAGGAGGATGGGGTCTTCAGCAGCCCGCATCTTGCGAATAAGGCTGCCAACCGAGGTCAGGCGGCCGCGAACGGCACTGCGATAAAGGTCTTCTGATCACCGCGCTCGATGAGCAACAGCACCGACTTGCGGCCGGTCTTCACCGCATTGGCGATCGCTGTCTTGACGTCACCGGCACTCACGACAGCCTTGTCGTTGACTGAAACGATGACATCGCCTGCCTGGATACCGGCCGCGGCAGCCGGCTTGTCCGGGTTGACCTTGGCAACGACGGCACCCGTGACATTGTCAGGCAGGTTCAGTTGCTGGCGGACATCCGGCGTCAGGTCGGCAAGCGCCACGCCGATGCTCGGCCCGGTCTGCACCTTGCTGTCATCCTTGGCGGCGGACGCCTGCTTCTGGTCGCCATCATTGCCACCGACAGTAACGCTGAGGTCGACGATCTTGCCATCACGCCAGACGGTCATGGCTTCCTTTGCACCCGGCGACAGATCGGCAACCAGCCGCGACAGATCGTGCGGCGACTTCACGGCCTCATTGCCGACCGTCATGACGATATCGCCCGTCTTCAGGCCCGCCTGTGCTGCGGGGGTACCCGCATTGACGGCAGCCACCAGAGCGCCTTCCGCCTTGGTCAGGCCAACGGCGTCGGCAACGTCTGCCGTTACCGGCTGGATCTGCACGCCGAGATAACCGTGATCGATCGATCCGCTCTTTTCGAGCTTGGCGACGATCTTCTGCGCCTGATCGGAGGGGATGGCGAAACCGACACCAACACTACCGCCATTCGGCGAGTAGATCGCGGTGTTGATGCCAACGACATTGCCTGAGTGATCGACAAGCGGGCCACCGGAATTACCGTGGTTGATCGGTGCGTCGATCTGGATGAAGTCGTCATAGGGGCCGCTGTGCAAATCGCGGCCACGGGCCGAAACGATACCGGCCGTCACTGTCGTGCCAATGCCAAACGGATTGCCGATTGCCAATATCTGGTCGCCCAGCTTCAGGGTATCGGAATCGCCCCAGGCGAGTGTGGCAAGCGGCTTACCGGCGGTGATCTTCAGCACGGCGAGGTCGGACTTCGGATCCGCGCCCAGAAGCTTGGCCGGCAGTTCCGTTCCGTCATCAAGCGTTACCTTGATGTCGATAGCGTTGTCGATGACATGATTGTTGGTGACGATGATGCCGTCGCTGCTGACGATAAAACCGGATCCGAGAGCCATGGCGCGTTCACCGTCCTGGTGTTGCGGCGCCTGTTTCGGCATCGGAATACCCTGCTGCTCGAAGAACTGGCGGAACTGCTCGTCCATCGGCGAATTGCTGCCGCTATCGCTCACGTCGGTCGCCTTCATCGTCGTGGTAATGGTCACGACCGCCGGCTTGTCGAGAGAAACGACATCCGCGAAAGATCCGTTGGTGGCGAGCGGCGCGATGGCAGGTGCGGACGCTGCCATTGCAGTTGTTGAATGGATGGTGAAGGGCAACGCCGCCGCGCCGACCAAGAAGGCGGCTCCGACCAGCGCTGCGGCACGGTGAGTCAGGAGAATGTTAGACATGACAAAGGGTCCCTTACGAACTCGTTGGGGTGCGGCGTCATGGTTCCCGGTCATGGGAACGCGGCGTCGGGTGATCGGCAGCGTTCTTTTCAAGAAGAAACTTCAGAAAACCGTCAGTATTGGCGGAAAATACTGAACTCCCAAGAATTACGCTTGAGATGAATATTATAGGCACTACGAATATTTACAAATTAAAGGTTTATTACCGTTTCATTGCAGCAAGTTAATGTTGCATCGATTCGCGCCGCCATCATTGAGCCCAATTTCCAGCAGTCGCAGAACGGCAAACGCCGCGCACCAGACGGCACGCGGCGTTCCAAACCGGTTTCACCCGCGACCGCGCTGGATCAGCGCGGCAGGGTCGTCGAGCCCATCAGGGCTTCATCGATCGCCCGAGCCGCCTGGCGGCCCTCGCGGATCGCCCAGACGACCAGTGATTGGCCACGGCGCACATCACCGGCTGCCCAGACCTTGTCGACCGAGGTCCGGTAGTCCTTGTCATTGGCAGTCACGAAGGAGCCGCCGCGCTTGTCCTTGCCGATAACCAGCTTGTCGCCCAGATCCTTCAGCACGCTGTCCTTGCCCGGGCCGCTGAAGCCGATGGCGATGAAGGCGAGATCGGCCTTGATGACAAACTCCGTACCGGCAATCGGCTTGCGGCGCTCATCGACCTGACAGCACTTGACGCCGGTCAGCACGCCGTCTTCGCCGACGAATTCAAGTGTCGCCACCTGGAACTCGCGCACGGCACCTTCGGCCTGCGATGACGAGGTGCGCATCTTGGTCGCCCAGAACGGCCAGACGGCCAGCTTGTCTTCCTTTTCCGGCGGCTGCGGCCGGATGTCGAGCTGGGTGACCTTGACGGCGCCCTGGCGGAAGGCGGTGCCAACGCAGTCGGAGGCCGTATCGCCACCGCCGACAACGACGATGTGCTTCGCGCCGGCCAAGATCGGGTCCGACGGCCAGCCGGCGCTGTCGATGTTTTCGCGGCCGACACGGCGGTTCTGCTGGACGAGATAGGGCATCGCGTCATGCACGCCAGTGAATTCGACGCCTGGAATACCGGCATCGCGCGGCGTTTCCGCACCGCCGCAATAGAGCACGGCATCGTGTTCGGCGATCAGGCTATCGACGGTGCGGTCGACACCAACGTTGACGCCGCAATGGAACGTCACGCCTTCGCCGCGCATCTGGTCAACGCGGCGGTCGATGAAGTTCTTCTCCATCTTGAAGTCCGGGATGCCGTAACGCAGCAGACCGCCGGGCTTGCTCTCGCGCTCGAACACGTGAACCTCATGACCAGCGCGGGCCAGCTGCTGAGCCGCTGCCATGCCGGCAGGGCCTGAACCGATGATCGCCACCTTCTTGCCGGTCTTTGTAAAAGCCGGTTGCGGCACGATGTAGCCCATTTCATAGGCCTTGTCGGCAATCGCCTGCTCGACGGTCTTGATCGCTACCGGCGCATCTTCAAGGTTCAGCGTGCAGGCTTCCTCGCAGGGCGCCGGGCAGATACGGCCGGTGAATTCCGGGAAATTGTTGGTCGAGTGCAGGTTGCGGATCGCCTCGTCCCAGTTGCCGGTATAGACCAGATCGTTCCAGTCAGGGATCTGGTTGTGCACCGGGCAGCCAGTCGGGCCGTGGCAATAGGGGATGCCACAGTCCATGCAGCGCGCCGCCTGTTTCTGCACTTCGGGTTCCGACATCGGGATTGTGAATTCGCGGAAATGCCGGATGCGATCCGATGCCGGCTGATACTTCGCCAGCTGCCGGTCGATTTCCATGAAGCCTGTAACCTTGCCCATCGTGAATTCCTGATATCTCTAATCCGAGTAGACGCTCGCTGTGAGCGCGCCAGATGCACCCCCGCGCCTTTCGGCCACCGGGGTGCGTTGTCACAGATCGGCGGTTATTCCGCCGCAATGCCCATCCGCATGCGCTCCATTTCCTCAAGCGCACGCCGGTATTCGATCGGCATGACCTTGCGGAATTTCGGCCGGAACTCGACCCAGTGATCGAGAATTTCCTTCGCACGGGGCGAGCCGGTGTAGTGCAGGTGATTGGAGATCAGCTGGTAAAGCCGCTCGTCGTCATGGCGCGTCATGTCGCCGGCGACATCGACCATGCCCTTGTGCATGAGGTCTCCGCCGTGATGATGCAGCTTCTCCAGCATGTCGTCTTCTTCCGGAACCGGCTCGAGTTCGACCATCGCCATGTTGCAGCGCATGGGGAAGTCTTCACTCTCGTCCAGGACATAGGCGACGCCGCCCGACATGCCGGCTGCAAAGTTGCGGCCGGTTTCGCCGAGCACCACGACAACACCGCCGGTCATGTATTCGCAGCCATGGTCGCCCACGCCTTCGACAACCGCGATGGCGCCGGAGTTGCGCACGGCGAAGCGTTCACCGGCAACACCGTTGAAGTAGCACTCGCCGGAGATCGCGCCGTAAAGCACGGTGTTGCCAACGATGATCGACTTGGCAGCGACGATCTTGGAATTTTCCGGCGGGCGCACGACGATGCGGCCACCCGAGAGCCCCTTGCCGACATAGTCGTTGCCGTCACCGATCAGCTCAAAGGTGATGCCGTTCGCCAGGAACGCGCCGAAGGATTGTCCAGCCGTACCGGTGAGCTTCACCGTGATCGTATCATCCTTCAGGCCCTTGTGACGGTAACGCTTGGCCACTTCACCGGAGAGCATCGCACCCGCCGAACGGTCGACGTTCTTGATATCGACTTCGATCGTCACCGGCGTCTTCGATTCCAGCGCAGGCTTTGCTTGCTCAATCAGCTTGCGGTCGAGAATGTCGTGGATCGGATGGTTCTGCTTTTCGGTCCAGTAGGTCTTTTCCTTCGGCGCATCGACCTTGTGGAAGATGCGGGAAAAGTCGAGCCCATTGGCCTTCCAGTGCGAGATCATCGCATCCTTCTCGAGCAGTTCGGAAAGTCCGATGACCTCGTCGAACTTGGCAAAGCCGAGCGACGCCAGGATTTCACGCACTTCCTCGGCCACGAAGAAGAAGTAGTTGACCACATGCTCGGGCGCACCCTTGAAGCGCTTGCGCAGGACCGGATCCTGCGTCGCCACGCCCACCGGACAGGTGTTGAGATGGCACTTGCGCATCATGATGCAACCGGCAGCAATCAGCGGCGCCGTCGAAAAGCCAAACTCGTCGGCACCGAGCAGCGCGCCGATGATGACGTCGCGGCCGGTCTTCAGGCCGCCATCGACCTGCAGCGCGATGCGCGAACGAAGACCGTTCAACACCAGGGTCTGATGGGTTTCGGCAAGACCGATTTCCCACGGAGATCCGGCATGCTTCAGCGATGTCAGCGGCGAAGCACCGGTGCCACCGTCATAGCCAGAGACGGTGATATGATCGGCGCGCGCCTTGGCGACACCGGCCGCAACCGTGCCGACACCGACCTCCGAGACCAGCTTGACGGAGATATCCGCTTCCGGGTTGACGTTCTTCAGGTCGTAGATCAGCTGCGCCAGATCTTCGATCGAATAGATGTCATGGTGCGGCGGCGGCGAAATCAATCCGACGCCCGGCGTCGAATGGCGGGTCTTGGCAACAGTCGCGTCCACCTTGTGGCCGGGCAGCTGGCCGCCCTCGCCGGGCTTGGCCCCCTGTGCCACCTTGATCTGCAACATGTCCGCGTTGACCAGATATTCGGTCGTCACGCCAAAGCGGCCGGAGGCGATCTGCTTGATCGCCGAACGTTCCGGATTGCGCGAGCCATCGTAGAGCGGCAGGTAACGGTCGGCTTCCTCGCCGCCCTCACCGGTGTTCGACTTGCCGCCGATGCTGTTCATGGCGACAGCCAGTGTCGTGTGGGCTTCACGCGAGATCGATCCGAACGACATGGCGCCGGTCGAGAACCGCTTGACGATATCGGCTGCCGGCTCGACTTCGTCGATTGAGATCGGCTTGCGGCCGATGGCGTCAGCGCCCTTGATCGAAAACAGGCCACGAATGGTGTTCATCCGCAGAGCCGCACCATTCACCATCTCGGCGAATTCGCGGTAACGGTCCTCGGCATTGCCGCGAACGGCATGCTGCAGTGAGGCAACAGCGTCCGGCGACCAGGCATGGCCTTCGCCGCGCATACGGTAGGCATATTCGCCACCGATATCGAGCGTGTTCTTCAGGAGCGGATCGGCACCGAAGGCTGCCTGATGGCGGTTGAACGTTTCCTTGGCGATCTCTTCAAGGCCGATGCCTTCGATCTGCGTTGCCGTACCGAAGAAATAGCGGTCGACCAGTTCGGAGCTCAAACCGATCGCGTCGAAGATCTGTCCGCCGCAATAGGACTGGTAGGTCGAGATGCCCATCTTGGACATGACCTTGAGGATGCCCTTGCCGACCGCCTTGATGTAGCGATAGACGACTTCGCTGCCATCGACTTCCTTCGGGAACTCACCGCGCTTGTGCATGTCGGTCAGCGTGTCGAAGGCGAGATAGGGGTTGATCGCCTCGGCACCATAGCCTGCCAGCAGGCAGAAATGGTGCACTTCGCGCGGCTCGCCGGTTTCAACGACGAGACCGACGGAGGTGCGAAGCCCCTTGCGGATCAGGTGGTGGTGCACAGCCGCCGTGGCCAAGAGTGCCGGGATCGCCATGCGGTCCGGGCCGATCTGACGATCGGAGAGCACGATGATGTTATAGCCGCCCTTGACGGCCGCTTCCGCCCGCTCGCACAGCCGGTCGAGAATTTCCGGCATGCCTTCGGCACCGCGCGTCACGTCATAGGTGAAGTCGAGCGTCTTGGTGTCGAACCGGTCTTCGGTGTGGCCGATCGAGCGGATCTTTTCGAGATCACCGTTGGTCAGGATCGGCTGGCGCACTTCCATCCGCTTGGCATGCGCCATGCCGGCATGGTCAAGCAGGTTCGGGCGCGGGCCGATGAACGAGACCAGGCTCATCACCAGCTCTTCGCGGATCGGGTCGATCGGCGGGTTGGTGACCTGCGCGAAGTTCTGCTTGAAATAGGTGTAGAGCAGCTTGGTCTTGTCCGACATTGCCGAGATCGGCGTGTCGGTTCCCATCGAGCCGATGGCTTCCTGGCCGGTCGTCGCCATCGGCGACATCAGGATTTTCGTGTCTTCCTGGGTGTAGCCGAACGCCTGCTGACGATCGAGCAGCGATACGTCGCGGCGCAGCGCCCGGGGCTCGACCGGCTTCAGGTCTTCCAGGATGAGCTGGGTGTTGTCCAGCCACTGGCGGTAGGGATGCTGGTTGGCAAGGGTCGACTTCAGCTCATCGTCGGAGATGATCCGGCCTTCCTCCATATCGATGAGCAGCATCTTGCCCGGCTGCAGACGCCACTTCTTGATGATGCTCTCTTCGTTGACCGGCAGTGTACCGGCTTCGGAGGCGAGGATGACGCGATCGTCGTCGGTCACGAGGTAGCGCGCCGGACGCAGGCCGTTGCGGTCGAGCGTCGCGCCGATCTGCTTGCCATCGGTAAAGCAGACGGCGGCGGGGCCATCCCATGGCTCCATCAGGGCGGCATGATATTCGTAGAATGCCTTGCGCTCGGGCGCCATCAGCTGGTTGCCGGCCCAGGCTTCCGGGATCAGCATCATGACGGCATGCGACAGCGGATAACCGCCCTGCACGAGGAATTCGAGCGCGTTATCGAAACAGGCGGTATCCGACTGGCCCTCATAGGAAATCGGCCAGAGCTTGGAGATATCGTCCCCGAACAGCGGCGAGGAGACCGACGCCTGACGCGCCGCCATCCAGTTGACGTTGGCGCGCAGCGTGTTGATTTCGCCGTTATGGGCGACCATGCGGTAGGGATGCGCCAGCTTCCACGATGGGAAGGTGTTGGTCGAGAACCGCTGGTGCACGAGGGCGACAGCCGATTCAAAGCGCGGATCGGCGAGGTCCTTGAAATAGGCCGCGACCTGATAGGCAAGGAACATGCCCTTGTAGACAATGGTCTTGGTCGACAGCGACACCGGATAGAAACCGGTCTCCGCACCTTCGAATGCATCATAGATGCGGTTGGAAATCACCTTGCGCAGGGTAAACAGGCGGCGCTCGAATTCAGCATTGGTCGCAGCATCGCGGCCAGCGCCGATGAACACCTGAACATGATACGGCTCGGTCGCGGCGATATCGGGAGCCTTGGACAGTGAAGCATTGTCGACCGGCACTTCGCGGAAGCCGAGCAGCGTCTGGCCTTCTTCAGCCACGACCTCGGAGATCACCTGCTTGAAATGGGCGATCTGCGCTTCGTCCTGCGGCATGAACAGGTAGCCGACGGCATATTCTCCGGCCTTCGGCAGAATGACGCCCTGCAAGGCCATTTCCTCACGGAAGAAACGGTCGGGGATCTGCACCAGAATGCCTGCGCCATCGCCCATCAGCGGATCGGCGCCGACAGCGCCGCGATGCGTCAGGTTTTCCAGGATGAACAGGCCATCCTTGACGATCTGGTGGGACTTCTTGCCCTTCATATGGGCGACAAAGCCGACGCCGCAGGCGTCATGCTCGTTGCTTGGATCATAAAGACCCTGTTTTTTCGGCAGGCCCGGAAATGCGGTTGTTTTCTCAACCGTCGCCGCTTGGCGCACAGTGTTGAGACCAGTTACGGTGGATGGCGTAAAGTCCGTCATCGTCTTCCCTCCTGTTAACCCGGCATGGCCGGATATTTCCGCAGTCCAGGCAGGCTTTTGCGGGCAAGAGTCCCGTCGAGGCCGGCACCGGCATTATCGTTGCATGATCCTGATGCGGTCGCAAATGAACCATCGATGGCATCAGGCACAGAGTGCTCACGACCATCGAGACTGTCCCGCCGGCCCGGACGACAGAGCGTCCGGCGCGGTCTACAATCGTCAGCCGGCAACCGCATCAGGCGGGCTTTCCGGCGTCTTTCCGGTCTTGAGACCGAAATAGGACAGTCATACTGTCCTATTTCATAGGCTCTATGCCAGAAAGCCCCCTCTTCCGCAAGACCACTAATGCAAAATATTCGACCGAATTTTGCCGAACATTGCGGTTAATTTCGTCTTTTTGTAATTTTCTTTCGACAACTCCTCATTTTCTTCAATTTGGTTTCAAACTGGTCTGACATTGTCCCTATCTCGCTTCGAACGGATTGATTGCCGCCACAGCATCCTTATGGTCACTCCGGACCAATCAATTCGGGGCATTTCCCCCGAAATAGCAGGATCACATCATGATTTTCTCTTCCGACAACTGGGCGGGCGCCCATCCCGTGATTGCCGAAAGCCTCGTCAAGGCGGCCGGTGGCTTTGCCTCCGCCTACGGCACCAGCGAACTCGACAAACGTGTGGAAAAGAAGCTCTCCGATGTGTTTGAGCGCGACGTCGCGGTGTTCTTCGTCGCCACCGGCACCGCCGCCAATTCCCTGGCGCTGGCCAGTACCAATCGCCCGGGCGGCCACGTGCTCTGCCACCGTGAAGCGCATGTGAACGCCGACGAATGCGGCGCGCCGGAATTCTTCTCGCACGGCGCCAAGCTCGCCCCGGTCGATGGCCCCATGGGCAAGATGGATCCGGCCCGTCTGGAAAAGGAAATCCAGCGCACCCGTGGCGGCGGTGTCCATGGCGGCCAGCCGATGGCCATCACCATGACGCAGGCGACCGAAGCTGGGACCGCCTATACCCTCGACGAAATCGATGCGATCGCTGCCATCGCCAAGTCTGCAAAGCTCCCCTTGCATATGGATGGCGCCCGTTTTGCCAACGCGCTTGTGACACTCGGCACAACACCGGCCGAAATGACCTGGAAACGCGGCATCGACCTGCTCTCCTTCGGCGGCACCAAGAACGGTTGCTGGTGCGCCGAGGCGCTGATCCTGTTCGATACGTCGAAGGCCGAAGAAATGGGCTACTTGCGCAAGCGCTCCGCCCAGCTTTTCTCGAAGTCCCGCTTCATTGCCGCCCAGTTCGATGCCTATCTCGAAGGTGATCTCTGGCTCGATCTCGCCCGCCATGCCAACAGCATGGCAGACCGGCTTGCCGCGGGCATCGAACGGTCGAACAGCGCCCACCTTGCCTGGCCGACCGGCTCCAATGAGCTTTTCGTCGTCCTGAAAAAAGAGGTTGCCGCAAAACTTCAGGCAGACGGCGCCGTCTTCTATGACTGGCCTGTGCCTCATGCGCTGGCGGATTCCGTTTCAGAAGACGAAGGCCTCTACCGCCTGGTCGCCAGCTTCGCGACCACACCGGAGAATGTCGACCAGTTCCTGAAAGCCCTCTGATCAGAGCGTTGATTTCCCTGTCGCGGCTGCGGCCTGCGGGCCGCCGACCGTAGTCAGGATCTCGCCGGACAGGGCCTCCACCAGTGCCCTGTCCGCGCCACGCCGCGCCACCAGCACGAATTCCACATCCTCAAGCCGCGGCAGCCGATCCGAGGTGATTTCCCGCAAGCCCGCCGGTGCCATGCTGCGTGGCTGCACCAGAACGCCCATGCCTGCACGCGCCGCAGCCGTCAGACCGCTGAGACTGCCGCAGGTGCAGACGATCCGCCACGGCACACTCGCCCGCTCAAGCGCTTCCAACGCCACGCTGCGGGTAATGCTCGGCGGCGGAAAGGCGATTAGAGGCAAGACATCACCGCGCATCACCCGTTCGGGATCACGCGCCAGCCAGACCAGCGGCTCGCGGTAAACCAGCTGGCCCCGCGCATCGCCGATCCGCCGTTTGGCCAGCACCAGATCGAGCGCGCCCTCATCCTGCATCTGGTAAAGCGTGCCGCTCAAGGCGACGGTCAGCTCGAGATCGACCGAAGCATGCGCCCGGGTAAAATCCTCGAGCACCGCCGGAAGGCGGCTCATGACAAAATCTTCCGACACGCCAAGATGCAGCCGCCCATGCAGGCTGCGCTCGGCAAACAGCGACTTCACCTGCCCATCCAGCGACAGCATGGCGCGGGCCGGCCCCAGTAGCGCTTCACCATCCGCCGTCAGCGACACCCGATGCGTATCGCGCTCGACCAGCTTGCGGCCAAGATCGGCTTCCAGCCGGCGGATATGCTGGCTGACCGTCGATTGCCCGAGCCCCAGCCGCTCGGCCGCAAGCGTAAAACTCGCCATCTGCTCGACGGCGAGAAAACTGCGAAGCTGCACCAGATCCAGCATTGATCATCCTGAAATGTGATAATCGTTATTTCTTGCATTCGATATCATAATGACAATGATGCCGCCATCTGCTTTCCGATGACCTGGACGATCAATATGCGCCGCTTCCTGCCCGATACTTTCACCATCCTGCTCGTCTGTACGGTGATCCTTGCATCGCTCTTGCCCATTTCCGGCAAACCGGCAGAGTGGTTTGGCCTGGCGACGAAAATCGCCATCGGCCTTCTGTTCTTCCTGCATGGAGCGCGGCTGTCGCGCGATGTCGTGGTGGCCGGTGTGCTGCATTGGCGGCTGCATCTCGTGATTTTGGCGTCGACCTTCGTGCTCTTCCCGCTGCTCGGTCTGGCCATCGGCTTCCTGCCGGAAAGCGTTCTGCCCCCTGCCCTTTACACCGGCATCCTCTTCCTTTGCGTCCTGCCCTCGACCGTACAATCGTCGATCGCCTTCACGTCGATGGCGGGCGGCAATGTGCCCGCAGCGATCTGCGCCGCGTCCGCTTCCAACATTTTCGGGATGTTCCTGACACCGCTGCTGGTCGGCCTGCTGTTTGCCTCCGGCGGCCAGGGAGGCTTCTCGCTCGATGCCCTGGAGCAGATCCTGCTGCAGTTGCTTGCCCCGTTCATCCTCGGTCAGATCCTGCAGCCATGGATCGGCAACTTCATCCGCGCCCGCAAGAAACTATTGATGCCGGTCGATCGCGGCTCGATCCTGATGGTCGTCTATCTCGCCTTCAGCGAGGCGGTGACGGAACACATCTGGAGCACATTCTCCATCCGCGACATCACGGTCGTCATCGTGCTCGACATCCTGCTTCTGGCCATCGTGCTGATCGTCACCATGTATGGCAGCCGCCTGATGGGCTTTTCGCGGGAAGACGAGATCGCCATCACCTTCTGCGGCTCCAAGAAAAGTCTTGCCAGCGGCGTGCCGATGGCCAACGTCATCTTCGCCGGCCAGGGCATCGGCAGCATCGTCCTGCCGCTGATGCTGTTCCACCAGATCCAGCTGATGGCCTGCGCGGTGATCGCCCAGAAATATGCCGAACGCTCACGGCGCCTCGCGGTTGCCGCGGCGGAGTAAAGCCGCCGGAGTTTAGAAAAACTCGTCCAGCAATTGATAATAAGCGAGCTTGGCGCGATCCGGCTGAGGGACACCGTAGAGATCAAGGAAGGCTTGTCCCCAAGCCTCGCCAAAATCGTCACAAACACTGCGATAGGCAAGCGCCAGGTCCTGATAGCGGTCAGCGACGCCCAGACGGGCGCAGTCGATAAACCCGCTGAACCGCCCATCCTGCGCCAGCAGGTTCGGCAGGCACGCATCGCCATGCGTCACAACGAGGTCGGCGCCGTCAGGCTTTTGTGTTTCAAGAAGCTGGAAGAGGTCTTCGGCCGATTGATCAAGCCGCGCCTCATCAAAGTCGTCCTCGTCAACCTCGCCTGCCTCCATCCGCGCCTTGGCTAGCGCCAGCCGGCCGGAAAGGCTTTGGTCGAACGGGCAGGTCCGGATATCGATGGCGTGCAGCAGCTGCAAAGCGGTGGCCAGGATTTCGATGCACTGTTGCGGCGTGATCGGCGCAACCGACAAATCACGCCCCGGGATAGCGCTGAGCAGCAGCCAGTTCTGGCCGTCGTGAACGTCCGGCGCAACAACGTTCGGGCAGGCAATCCCCGCCCCCGCCAGCCATAGCAATCGTGTTGCCTCGTCGGGCAATTCGCCAAACGGCCCAGCCGGCTCGCATTTCACAAAGAGGTCTGGCTTTCCATCCCCGACCAGCTTGAAGACGCCAGCTGCGGACTGACCAACCTCGTCGCGCTCGAAATGATAGGACGACGGCCGGATACGCCACTCCGGTGGCAGTGCCTCAACGGGCAGCACGGGGGACAATTCGCTCATCAAACCCTCTTTTTCTCCAGCGCAAAATCGCCGCCTCGCTGCTATTACAGCGGCGAGACTCCCTCATAAAAAAAGCCGTTTGCAACACGCGGCTGCAAACGGCTCTGGATTATCAACAGCGCCCGCTCAGACGCTGCATCGTCTCATCAACAGCTTAGTTGGTGCTGCCGGTGACCTGCGTGGCTTCGATCTGCTTCGGCGCCGACTGGGCGGCAACGATGTCGATGCGGCGCGGCTTGGCGGCTTCCGGGATCTCGCGCAGGAGATCGATGTGAAGCAGGCCGTTCTTCAGCGAAGCGGACTGGATTTCCACGTGGTCGGCGAGCTGGAAGCGGCGCTCGAAGGCGCGCTTGGCGATGCCGCGATACAGAAACTGGTTTTCAGTTGCCTTTTCTTCGCTCTTCTCGCCCTTGACGGTCAGCGTGTGCTCGCGGGCTTCGATCGAAAGTTCACTTTCGTCAAACCCGGCAACGGCCATGGTGATCCGGTAGGTGCTCTCGCCGGTCCGCTCGATATTGTAGGGCGGATAGGTCTGCGACTGGTCCGGCTGGCCGAGACTGTCGAGCATGGTGAAGAGACGGTCGAAACCGACGGTGGAACGGTAAAGGGGGGAAAAATCAACGTGACGCATGGTGTCCTCTTGTGAGCAACTGGTGTGCGATCTTGGCTCCGTCATCCCGTATGCGGCGATGGCAGAACCGGTGGAACGAGCCCGACTTCGGCGCCCGTGAGAAGGAGATGGGAATTGTTTTTACGGCCTTCAAGCCCCCTTCGACACAAGAGTAAAACACCGCCGCAAAAGCGCAATCCGCCGATAAACGCAGGATGAACGGCCGGTTCCGGAACCGTTCAGCTTGAGGGCGGTAAAACCACAACATCGGAGACGAGGCTGGCAGCGGCGGTGAGCGTCCCTTCTCCCACATGCTGCCTGTCCTCACCCGATCGACTGTCTCTGGCCGGGAACGGTATATCGTCCCCCACCGTTTCCGGCCCTTTTCCCATCCTTTTCTTTGACGGGACAAATCCTCTGCCGTATCTCTGCTTTCTGGCCTGCACCCTTCCTTAATCGCTATCGATCAAGGATGCGCCATCACACATCCGGTGCATTGCCGGCGCATCCTGTGCCGCTATCGCATCCGCAAAGACCCGCCGGACACGGACCTGCCCATGACGCCTACGCTTTACTCCACCCCGGACAATCCGATCCCCGGCAATCATACCGTCGGTTTCTTCGAAGGCGTGGGTAATCGCAAGATCCGCTATGCAATCTTCAAGTCGGATACACCCGTTGCCAAGGGCACGGTCGTGCTGTTGCAGGGCCGCAATGAATCGATCGAGAAATATGCCGAGACGATCGGCGAACTGACGGCGCGCGGCCTGTGGGTGGCAACCTTCGACTGGCGCGGCCAGGCCGGTTCAGAACGCCTGTTGAAAAACCCGCGCCGCGGCCATGTCCGGCGCTTCGCCGACTATGAGAGCGACCTCAGCACGTTCCTCGAAAAGATCGTCCTGCCCGATACGCGGCTGCCCTTCTTCATGCTGGCCCATTCAATGGGTGCGCTGGTGGCCCTGTCGCAGGCACCGATGCTGGCGAGCCGCATCGACCGGCTTGCCGTTGCCGCCCCGTTCGTGGCGCTCGGTGGCCAGAAGGTCGGTCATGGCATGATCGGTTTCATGGCCGCCGCGTTCAGCCTCTGCGGCCTGGGTTCCCTGCCGCTGATGCGTGACAAGGGTTCGCGGCCCTTTTCGGAAAACCTTTTGACATCGGATGCCCGCCGCTTTGCCCGTAACACGGCATTGACCGATGCCCATCCGGAGCTGGCGCTCGGTCCCCCCTCCGCCCGCTGGCTGCATGAGACCTTCAAGGCAATCAAGCGCATCGCCAGCCGCGAGCACCTGACGCAAATCCGCGTGCCGACCATCGTGCTGGCGCCGACGCAGGACAAACTGGTGCCGCATCTGGCGGTGGAGACCCTTGCCCGCAATTTCCGTGCCGGCCACATGATCCCGATCGACGGCGCCCGGCATGAGCTTCTGCACGAAGCCGACCATTACCGCGCCCAGGCGATCGCCGCCATCGAGGCCTTCATCCCCGGCAGCACCGCGGAAATGGCCTTGATGGAAAAGGAAGACCTCACGGCCTAGTTTGGCTGTCAGCCCTTCAGAATGGCCAAAGCCTGTGCGTGAACTTCGGCGCTGCCGGCTGCAATGACTTCGCCACCCATTTCCGCCGGGCCGCCATTCCAGCTGGTGACGATGCCGCCTGCCTGTTCGATGAGCGGTATGATCCCGCCGACATCATAGGGCTTCAGGCCGCATTCGATGACCAGATCGATGTGACCGGCCGCCAGCAGCGCGAAAGCGTAGCAATCGCAGCCGTAGCGGGCGAGCTGCACCTTGCTTTGCACCGCTTCGAAACGAGTCTTGATATCACCGGTGTAGAGATGCGGCGACGTGGTGAACATGATCGCCTGCGAGAGATCGGCGCAAGGCCGCGTCGAAACGATCTTGTCCTCGCCCGGCCCGCGATAATGGGTCTTCTTGCCATCGGCAAAATAGCGCTCGCCGGTAAACGGCTGGTCCATCAGCCCCATCACTGCCTCGCCTTTGTGATAAAGGCCGATCAGCGTGCCCCAGACCGGCAGGCCGGAAATGAAGGCGCGTGTTCCGTCGATCGGATCGATCACCCAGACGTAATCGCGGTCGAGGCCAACATTGCCGAACTCTTCGCCGAGAATGCCGTGCTCGGGGAAATGCGCCTCGATCAGCGCCCGGATTGCTGTCTCGGCTGCCCGGTCGCCCTCGGTCACCGGGTCGAAACCGGCAGCTTCCTTGTTGGCAACGCTGATGCCGGTGCGGAAACGCGGCAGGGTCTGTGCCTTGGCAGCATCGGCAAGGCGATCGAAAAACTCACGGTCCGGCAGCATGAAACCTCACGAAAATCGGGAATTGGAAGGCTGAATCTGCTTATGGCACATTTTTTTGAAAAAGAAGTCTTGAACGGAAAAATCGGTAAAAATCGTGCCAGCCGGCCATCGCGGAAGCGGTCCTGCCCCGAAATTTCGAAGAACGTGCCTCAAAAATCGAAAACAAGGACAACATCGCCTGTTTTATGGCAGATCGGCGCCGATACGGCTTTGATGCAACGCACCAATTACGGTCAAGTCTTGCTTGACAATTGTGCAATGCAATATTAGCTTTTTCCTACAGCCACTTGTGGCTGTAAATACCCTCCTTGGGTGTTTCCTCCCTAGACTTAGCCGCGCCACAAGCGCGGTTTTTTTTGTCTTTGTGTCAGGGAAAAGACCGGCCTATTCGGCCGCCAGCGAGGTGCTTGGCGAATAGGTCTGCACATGGGCCGCCAACCCGCCGAGAAACATCCCGATCGCTTGTGCCAGCATCGGAAAGTCCTTCTTCTTCTGCAGGGTCGCTTCGTCGACATAGAGACCGCGATTGATCTCGATCTGCAGTGCGTGCAGCCCGCGGGCCGGGCGGCCGTAATGCTCGGTGATGAAACCGCCGGCATAGGGCTTGTTGCGGGCGACGGAAAATCCGAGATCCTCCAGCAGCGACACGGCTGCCCGTGACAGATCCGCAGACGCGCTGGTGCCGTAGCGGTCGCCGATGATGAAATCCGGCCGCTGGCCCGTACCGGCCAGCCGGATATTGCCCGGCATCGAATGGCAATCGATCAGAACCGCCAGCCCGAACTGCACATGCGTGCGGGCGATCAGCCGCCGCAGGCAGGCATGATAAGGCTTGTAGATCGTCTCGATCCGATCGAGCGCCTCTGCGACTGGAAAGCGGCTGCGATAGATTTCCATGTTTTCCGCCACCAGCCGCGGCACCGTGCCGAGACCGCCGGCCACCCGCATGGAGCTGATATTGGCAAAAGACGGCAAAGGCCCGTCGAACATCTTCGGGTCGAGTTCATAGGGCTCGCGGTTGACATCGAGGAAGGCCCGCGGGAAATGCGCCATTAACAAT
The DNA here is from genome assembly GCF_001426665.1 of Rhizobium sp. Root1334. Taxonomy (GTDB): domain Bacteria; phylum Pseudomonadota; class Alphaproteobacteria; order Rhizobiales; family Rhizobiaceae; genus Pararhizobium. Next base: position 300,734 of record NZ_LMEY01000027.1, read on the forward strand.
GGCGCGCCCATATCTGTTACGGAATGGAACAGTTCGTCGACGAAATGATCCTCCGACCGGCGGATCGACACATCGTCCAGACGGGATTTTTCCAGGAAGGACCGGCTGTAAACCCTGCCGCTGTGGGGGGAATTGAAGACAAAGGGAATGCGTTGCATTTCCGGCTCGCGAACTTCGAACTGTTCGGTTTCGCTGACGTTCTGCGTCATCGCAGCCCTTTTTTACCATGTCACAATCTTGATAGTTCGTGTATGTTGCCAGCAGGCAGCAATCATGTCCATAGTCGTTTCCTGCCTGTGAACGGGGTTTGACCTCATGTCTTCACCGGATATTTACTCAACTGCGGTTTCATGACGTTACCGCAATTCCCGACATCGACATTTAAGGTGCAACGGCTTTAATCCATGAGTCCAAAAATTCTCCTCGCCGAAGACGATAACGACATGCGCCGCTTCCTGGTGAAAGCCCTGGAAAAGGCCGGCTATAAGGTATTGTCGTTCGACAATGGCGCCAGCGCCTATGACCGGCTGCGCGAAGAGCCGTTTTCGCTTCTTCTGACCGATATCGTCATGCCTGAAATGGACGGCATCGAGCTCGCCCGCCGGGCAACCGAACTCGACCCGGACCTCAAGGTCATGTTCATCACCGGCTTCGCTGCCGTGGCGCTCAATCCTGATTCGAAAGCTCCGAAGGATGCAAAGGTGCTGTCGAAGCCCTTCCACCTGCGTGATCTTGTGGATGAAGTGAACAAGATGCTGGCCGCATAGCCTGCGCCGCAAGGGCCGCAAAACTTCCTGTCAAAAAGCCGAAAAAAGCCTATTGACGCCCCAGGAGGTTTATGGTCTATGCGCCGACATCGGATGGGCGTGTAGCTCAGCGGGAGAGCACTACGTTGACATCGTAGGGGTCACAGGTTCAATCCCTGTCACGCCCACCATCCAGTTTCTAAAGGCCTTTCGGGAAACCGGGAGGCCTTTTTCGTTTGGCACTCGCCTGTCCCGACCCTATCTTGTCTGTAGGCCAGCAGGCTTTGCACCGGCCGTCGCGATCACGCTCGGCGCTGAGGCGCCCATCAACGATACACCACGAACCAAGGATGATTTTCACCCGTGAACGAACCACGTTACGATCTTCGTCAGGAGAAGAATGGCACCTGGACTGTCATTGACGTCGTCACAAGCCTGCCTGCAGCCTCCGATGGCCGTGATCTGACAGGCCTTGAGCGCGACGACGCCAGGGACATTATGGAGGCACTGAACAGGGATCACCTCGCAGGCCGCAAAAGCCCGCTGGTGTAGCTCCAAAAATCCCCTCCCCGTTGCCGGAGAGGAGATTGGTAAAATGGTTTACGTGCTAAAATTGCTGGGTTGCAAAGTGTCCAGCACCGTCAGTAAAGAATGAAATGCTGCACTGCGCATCCCCCAAACAAGGTAGGCAGAGACCGTTATTCTTCGAAATCAATATGTTGGGCAGAAAACCGGCCCAGAATGGCCACGATTTCACCAAGACCGCACAAACCTGCAATTCAGAGCTAGGACGCCGATTGGCAAATCCCTCGACGCGTGCAGCGCGCAAAGATCCATGCTATGATCCCTCTCCAAAAAACACGAAATATTGTTACGAAATTCGTGACGCGGGCGCAGTTTTGCGATACGAACCGCTGAAATTGTGGTCCCTGAACCCTATATCTGCCGTTCACCCAGACAAGATCAAGGAAGACGTCCATGCCTGCCTATCGCTCCCGCACCACCACCCACGGCCGCAACATGGCCGGCGCTCGCGGCCTTTGGCGGGCGACGGGCATGAAGGACAGCGATTTCGGCAAGCCGATTATTGCAGTGGTCAATTCATTCACCCAGTTCGTGCCCGGCCATGTGCACCTCAAGGACCTCGGCCAGCTGGTTGCCCGCGAAATTGAAGCCAATGGCGGCGTCGCCAAGGAATTCAACACGATCGCCGTCGATGACGGCATCGCCATGGGTCATGATGGCATGCTCTATTCGCTGCCGTCGCGCGAGATCATCGCCGATTCGGTCGAGTACATGGTCAATGCGCATTGTGCCGATGCGATGGTCTGCATCTCCAACTGTGACAAGATCACCCCCGGCATGCTGATGGCGTCGCTGCGCCTCAACATCCCGGTGATCTTCGTCTCCGGCGGCCCGATGGAAGCTGGCAAGGTCGTGCTTTCCGATGGCAAGATCCACGCGCTCGATCTGGTCGACGCGATGGTTGCCGCCGCCGATGACAAGATGTCGGACGAGGACGTCAAGACCATCGAGCGCTCCGCCTGCCCGACCTGCGGTTCCTGCTCCGGCATGTTCACGGCCAACTCGATGAACTGTCTGACCGAGGCACTGGGCCTGTCCCTGCCCGGCAACGGCTCGACTTTGGCGACCCATTCGGATCGTGAAAAGCTGTTCCTCGAAGCCGGCCGCCGCATCGTCGGTCTTGCCAAGCGCTATTATGAAGCCGAGGACGTCACGGCACTGCCGCGCACCATCGCCTCGAAGGGTGCCTTCGAGAATGCGATGGCGCTCGATATCGCCATGGGCGGCTCGACCAACACCGTTCTGCACATCCTGGCTGCCGCCCATGAAGGCGAAGTCGATTTCACCATGGATGATATCGACCGGCTGTCGCGCAAGGTTCCGTGCCTGTCGAAGGTCGCACCGGCCAAGGCCGACGTGCACATGGAAGACGTGCACCGCGCCGGGGGCATCATGGCGATCCTCGGCGAACTCAACCGCGCCGGCCTTCTGAATGCCGACCTGCCGACCGTGCATGAAAAGACGCTCGGCGATGCGCTCGCCAAGTGGGACATCGCCGTCACCGACAATCCGGCAGCACTTGAACTGTTCAGTGCCGCCCCCGGCGGCGTGCCGACCCAGGTCGCGTTCAGCCAGAGCGCCCGCTGGAAGGAACTCGATACCGACCGCGAAAACGGCGTCATCCGCGATGCCCAGCATCCATTCTCCAAGGATGGCGGCCTGGCAGTCCTCAAGGGCAATATTGCCATCAACGGCTGCATCGTGAAAACGGCCGGCGTCGATGAATCGATCCTGAAATTCTCCGGCCCAGCCCGCGTCTTCGAAAGCCAGGATTCGTCGGTCAAGGCGATCCTTGCCAACGAAGTCAAGGCCGGCGACGTCGTGGTCATCCGTTATGAAGGCCCCAAGGGCGGCCCGGGCATGCAGGAAATGCTCTATCCGACCAGCTACCTGAAGTCGAAGGGTCTCGGCAAAGCCTGCGCGCTGATCACCGACGGCCGTTTCTCGGGCGGCACTTCGGGTCTCTCGATCGGCCATGTCTCGCCGGAAGCGGCGAATGGCGGTCTGATCGGCATCGTGCGCGAAGGCGACATGATCGACATCGACATCCCCAACCGGACGATCTCGCTGCGCGTTGACGAAGCCGAAATCGCTGCCCGCCGCACTGAACAGGACGCCAAGGGCTGGAAGCCGGTCGAACAGCGCAAGCGTAAGGTCACGACGGCGCTGAAGGCATATGCCGCATTCGCCACCTCGGCCGACCGTGGCGCCGTCCGCGATCTGGGCGATCTCGGCTAGCCAGATCGACCTGCCGCCTCCTTCTCATTCAAAAATGTGAAATCGCCGCATCGGCGATTTCACATGGCACTGATCGGGCCTCTCGCGCTCTGGCCTCAGTCGCATGCTGTCTGCTATGATCCAACCTTCTGGAGGAATGACCTTTGGAGGGGGGAATGACGAACGTTGCCACGTTGCTCGGGACCTGGCGTATGCTCAGCTGGAAGAGGACATTCATCACCACCGGCGAAGTGGCTGATGCCATGGGGGCTGATCCCGTCGGCTATATTTGTTATCACGCCGATGGACGCATGATGGCGTTGGTCGTCAATCGCCATCGGCCTGCGCTCAGGGGAACGACGCCGGCGGACGATGAAAAAATTGCTCTCTTCGATTCCATGCTGGCCTATGCAGGCACCTATACGGTTGAGGACGGCAGGGTCATCCACCACGTCGACACCAGCTGGAATCCTGCCTGGGGCATAACCGACCAGGTGCGTCCCTTTTCGATTGTCGGCGATAAGCTGATCATCAGCGACGCGCCGGGCGTTGACCCGGTAACGGGACAGGACGTCATCTACCACCTCGAGTTCAGCAGAGTTTGACGGAACGGCGCTGAAGAGGCTTCGGCAATCCCTTGCAACCCCCCGCCCCGTCTGCCTGTTCGATGGTGCTTACATACATATTTGCTATTCCTGGCAAAGCCGCCATTCGGCCGTCATTCTACCCTAGGCAAATATTCCAAACGCACCCACAATCGCACGTCAAGCCTCCTAGCCCCGAGTAAACCCATGCAAGCCGAACAGACCATCCTGAAAATATCCATCGGCATGACAATCCTGATTGCCTGTTCCGGTATTCTCTTCGGCATCATCACCGGCTCATTCTCGATTGCATTCGACGGCGTTTATTCGCTTGCCGACGCCAGCATGAGTACGCTGGCGCTGGTGGTCGCCCGGCTGATCGCCATCGATGCGGACCCGAGCCGCGGCAAGGGCAAGCTGCGGGCGCGGTTCTCCCTCGGGTTCTGGCATCTCGAACCGATCGTCCTTGGGCTGAACGGCATCCTGCTGATGAGCGTCGCCGTCTACGCGCTGATCAACGCGATCATCAGCATCCTCTCCGGTGGTTATGTGCTGGAGTTCAACTATGCGATCCTCTATGCGGCCATCACACTCGTGGCGTGCCTGACGATGGCAATTGTCGTCCGGAAGAAAAACACAACGATCCGCTCCGAATTTCTGGCGCTTGATGCCACCGCGTGGATCATGTCTGCCGGCATCACGGCAGCCCTGCTCATCGCTTTCATCGCCGGTTTTTTTGTTGAAGATACAACGTTCGCCTGGATCGCACCCTATATCGATCCGGCCGTTCTGGCGCTGGTTTCGGTCGCCATCATCCCGATGCCGATCGGCACGGTGCGCCAAGCGCTATCGGATATCCTGCTGCTGACGCCAGAGCCGCTGCGGGCAAGGATCGACGACGTGGCAACAGACGTGGTCAAGGAACAGGCTTTCCTCTCCCACCGCGCCTATGTCGCCCGCATCGGCCGGTTGATGCAAGTGGAACTCTATTTCATCGTCCCGGCGGGCATGCCTGCCCGGACGATCGAGGAGTGGGATCAGCTGCGCGACGACATCGGCGCCCGCATCGGCAGCGAAGGCCCCAACCGCTGGCTGACCATCGCCTTTACGGCGGATTCGGAATGGGCGGAATAACCCTTGCTTCCCCAAGCTGAACCTGGCGCTGCTACCTACGCGCAGAAACCAGAAGGAACATCGGCCGCTCGCGCTCATCCGCCCATTCCGGATGAGCGGCCACTTGCTCCAGAGACGGCCCCCATTCCTCGACATGCTCGAGCGTGAAGCCGAGGCGGATCAGCATATTGAGGAGCGTCCCCATCGTCCGGTGCTGTTTGACGACGCCCTTGGCCAGCCAGTCCGTCGTGCGCGGGCCTTCATCGAGATAGCCATTGACCGGCCATGTTGCACGTCCATCGGCATCCTTCGACCAGCCGGGATGAGCCGGCGCCATGTAGATCGGATGCTCGACCGAAAACACCAGCTGGCCGCCGGTCACCAGCGCCGCATGGACGCGCGCCAGCAGGCGATCCAGGTCTTTGAGGTAATGAAAGGCGAGCGAACTGTAGACGAGATCGAAGGATGCCTTGGGCAGTTCCAGCACTTCAAGATCGGCCCGTTCATAGCGGATGGCCGGATCGGACGTTGCCACGGCCCGCGCCAGCATGTTCTCCGACACATCGAAACCCAGCACGCTTTCGGCGCCCTCCTGCTTTGCAAACCGGCAAAACCAGCCGAAACCGCAACCGAGATCGACGACCCGCTTGCCCTTCAGATTAGGAAGCAGCGCCCGGATCGATGTCCATTCCGCCGCCCCGTCCAACCCCTCGACCGACCGCCCAAGCTGGCTATAGCCCTCGAAGAATTCGGGATTGTCGTAGACGTTCTGCGTCATGGTTCACCATTCTTTCTGCGGTCGACGGACAGATACCGACATGCTCGGTGCGTGCCGTCATGTCAGCCTTTTGTGGTGGGAATTGTCGGTTTGCAATGAATTTGCCCAAATGAGTCCCGCAAAGCGAGGCGTCAGCCTTGTGGGCAAACCTTATCCTCCGTCATCCTCGCCCTTGTGGCCGGGATCCAGCCACGGCGCGTCCGCGCCGTGAGAGAACTGTTCAATCGGGACTTCTCGCATCTTGCGCCGTAGACGCGGCGCATCCCTGAGCATCCGCGAGGGCCACGATCAACCCGCCGCCTGCGGCTCCATATAAGCCAGCTCCCAGACATGACCATCCGGGTCCTGAAAACTGCAGCCATACATAAATCCATAGTCCATGACCGGCCGCCATGCCTTGCCACCCAGCGACAGCGCCTTGGCCAGCGTATCGTCCACCTCCTGGCGGCTGCTCGCAGACAGCGCTGTCAGGACTTCCGTCGATTTGCTCGTATCGCTGATCTCGTCGATGATGAATTCCTTGAAACGGGCCTCGTGCATCAACATGACGAAGATGTTCTCCTCGACGATCATGCACAGCGTCTCGTCGTTGGAAAAATCCGGGTTGAAGCCGAAACCGAGCCCGGTGAAAAACGCTTTCGACCGGGCAACATCCTTCACCGGCAGATTTACGAAAATCATCCTCATTGACAGTCTCCTCGTTGATTATCGGGATTGCCGCCCTCAGGCGGGGTGAAAATGGATGGTCAGGCAAGCGCCAGAAGGTCTGAGCGCAGCCGCTCCGGGCGCCCCTCGCCAAGTGCCGCATCGACCTCGGCATGAGTGCTCTTCCAGATCGGCACCGCCAGGGACAACAAGGCATGGCCTGCCGGCGTCAGCTTCATCCGCCGCAACCGGCGATCCTTGTTATCTGTCATGACAGTCACCAGCCCACGCTTCTCCAGCGGTTTTAGCGCTGCCGTCAATGTGGTACGATCCATGGCCAGCAGATGGGCAACCGGCCCCATGCCGGGCGGCTCCGGACGATTGAGCGACATCAGCAGCGAAAACTGCCCGTTGGTCAGATCCAGCGGCCGCAAGGCTTCATCGAATTTCCGCGCCAAGACTCGCGCCGCACGCTGCACATGAAGGCACAGGCATGTGTCGCGCACATGAAGGGTGGTCTCGAAGGGAATCACGGCAGGCTTTGACATGTGCTAATAATGTTGATATCAACCTATTCAGTCAAGCGGAACGAAACGCGATTTTCTGAGGAGGAATGAACGATGTTGAGAAATCCGGTTGTATCACGCGAAGAGTGGCTGGAAGCCCGCAAGGCGCTGCTCGCCACCGAGAAGGAAGAAACGAAGCTGCGCGACAAGGTCCGCGCCGAACGGCAGAAAATGCCCTGGGTGAAGGTCGAAAAGACTTACACGTTCGATACACCTGCCGGCAAAAAGACGCTGGCCGATCTGTTCGACGGCCGCAGCCAGTTGATGATCTACCATTTCATGTTCGGACCCGATTGGGAGGCCGGCTGCACCGGCTGCTCGTTCCTTGCCGATCATATCGACGGCACGCTTTCCCATCTCAACAATCACGACGTCACACTGACCTGCGTTTCCCGCGCCCCGCTCGCCAAGCTTGAGGCCTACAAGAAGCGCATGGGTTGGAAGTTTCCGTGGGCCTCGTCCTTCGGCAGCGATTTCAATTTCGACTACCACGTCTCCTTCACCAAGGAGGAACTGGAAAGCGGCAAGGTCTTCTACAATTTCCGCGAAACCTCCAGCGACGATGCCCATGACGAACTGCCCGGCATGAGCGCCTTCATTCGCGACGAGAGCGGCAATATCTATCACACCTTTTCAGACTACGCCCGCGGCGGTGAGGAAATCCTGACGACGATGATGATCCTCGACCGGGCACCAAAAGGCCGCAATGAAACGTCAACGTTGAGCTTCGTGAAACGGCATGACGAATATGAAACGCAGCCGAAGGCGCATTCCTGCTGCGCCTGACTTGATCTGACCGGCAATCGCACCCGAGAGGAGTATGAAGCAATGCCTGCAGAGCTTGTTGATGAACACCGGTGGCTGGAACAGCTGGCCGGTAGATGGCGCCTCGCGTTCAAGTCGCCCACGGGAAGCGGCGACTACGATTCCTGCGGTACCTGGGAAGAAACCGTTCGTACGCTTGGTGGAACCTGGGCCATCTGCGAGGCGATCGGCGCCATACAGGACGGCAGTTCGGCGACCAATATCCTGTCCATCGGCTTCGACCCATCCAGGAAATGCTATGTCGGATCCTTTGTAAGTTCCGACATGACGAACCTTTGGGTTTACGAAGGCGCGCTCGATGAAACCGGCAAGGTCTTGACACTCGACTCCGAAGGTCCAGACTTCGAAAACACCGGCCGAACGGCCCGCTACCAAGACATCATGACCATCCAGGACGTGGACAGGCGAAACTTTTCGTCCCGTGTTCAGAATGCCGACGGCACGTGGAAGCCCATCATGTCCTGCGACTACACCCGCATTTGAACAGACCACCCCCCTTTCCGGCCGGATGGTCATCCATATCAAAATCAAAGAGGAGGAATACGATGAAAAAGCCGCATGGCGCGTTCGTCTGGTACGAACTGATGACCACCGACACCAAGGCTGCCGAAGCCTTCTATGATGACGTGGTCGGCTGGACCTCTGCCGATTCCGGCATGCCGGATGCGAACTACACGCTGTTCAAGACCAATGGCCTGCGTGTCGCCGGCCTGATGACCATGCCACAAGGCGCCCTCGACATGAACATTCCGCCGGCCTGGCTCGGCTATGTCGGCGTCGATGACGTCGATGCCGCAGCCAAGAAGCTCGCCAAGCTTGGCGGCACCGTTCACCGTCAGCCGGAAGACATTCCGGGCGTTGGCCGCTTCGCCGTCGTCGCCGATCCGCACGGCGCGGTTTTTGCCCTGTTCGGGTCCGATGATGGCGACATGCCGGATATCAAGCAGATGGACCCCGGCAGCATCGGCTGGCATGAACTGATGGCCGGCGACCTTGCTACCGACTTCCCCTTCTATCAGGAAATGTTCGGCTGGACGAAGGACGAGGGGCTGGATATGGGCGATATGGGTGTCTACCAGCTCTTTTCCCATGATGGCGCGCAGATCGGCGGCATGATGAAAAAGCCGGAAGCCATCCCGGCACCGCCCTATTGGGGCTTCTACTTCAACGTCGATGCTCTCGACGCCGCCATCTCAAAAGCAACCGCCAAGGGCGGCAAGGTCGTCAATGGCCCGATGGAAGTTCCCGGCGGCGCCTGGGTCGTCAACTGCGTCGATCCGCAAGGCGCCTACTTCAATCTTGTGGCGATGAAGCGTTAAATCCACTCCTCCCGCGGCAAGGCACCGGCACAAATCGCCGGAGCCTTGCCGCCGGCTGCTCCCGGAGCCCCCATGAAACTGGATGCAATCGAGGTCATCACCCTGTTCGTCGATGATATCGACAAAGCGAAAGCGTTCTACCAGACGGTCTTTACGCCGGAGATCGTCTACGAAGACGAGGTATCCGCCGTGCTGAAGTTTTCGGGCACGATGATCAACCTGCTCAAATCAACCGAAGCACCCGGGTTGGTCGCACCGTCAATCGTCGCCAAGTCATCATCCGGGTCCCGGGTTCTCCTGACAATCAAGGTCGATGATACCGATGCTACCTGCACCGAGCTGCGCCGCCGCGGCGTAACGCTGCTCAACGGTCCCATCGATCGCCCTTGGGGCCGCCGCACCGCCGCTTTTGCCGATCCCTCGGGCCATGTCTGGGAGATTGCCCAGGAAATCACTTGATCACGCATTCCCTCCGGCAGCAAATACGCGCGGCTGCACTGCCTCCAAACGGGGCATTTCTGCAACCGCTAAAATATGCTAGATGTCGCCCACCAGTCCGGGTCAAACATCATGTCCAATTCGCTGCTCGACGCACTGACCGCTGCAGAACTTCACTGTCCGGTGATCACGGCCGGCGATCCGGACTATGATCGCTATCGCCGTGTCTGGAACGGGATCGCCGACCGGCGGCCTGCCGCGATCGTGCGCCCGCAGGATATCGAGGATGTTCAAAGGGCCGTGCGGGCGGCGGCCGCCTCCGGAGCCTTGCTCGCCGTGCGCGGCGGTGGCCATAGCTTGCCCGGCCTGTCCACCTGCAATGACGGCCTGGTGCTTGATCTGTCGTTGATCCGTTCCGTCGTCATCGACAACACCGCCCAGACCGTCGAGGTCGGCGGCGGCGCCTTGCTTGGCGATCTTGACCGCGCAACAGTTCCGAAAGGCTACATCGTCCCGGCGGGCGTGATTTCCCATACCGGGGTCGCCGGCCTGACGCTGGGTGGAGGCATGGGCTGGGCAAGCCGGAAATATGGGCTGACCATCGACAGCCTGCTGGGCGCCGAAATTGTTCTCGCCACCGGCGATGTCACCTGGACGAGCCCGACCTGGAACCCGGAACTCTTCTGGGCCATCCGCGGCGGCGGCGGAAATTTCGGCGTCATTACCCGCTTCAGGTTCCAGTTGCATCCGTTCAGCGGCATCGTCGCAGGTCAATGGCTCTACCCGATAGAGCGTGCGCGGCAGGTCTTATCGGGATTGCGCGGCCTGGCGCGTGAACAATCCAACGATTTTGCGGTATCATTCACGGTATCCCCGTCCGGCATCAACGTCACAGCCGTCTGGTACGGAGACGCCGGGCTCGCAAGAGCCGCCTTATCCCCTTTCGGTACCCTGGCGGACGGCGCCACCGGTGGCCTCGAGAACCTGCCTTATCTCACTTTACAGAGCCGCAACGACGCGGCCTTCGCATGGTCGCGCCGTTATTATTCCAAGGGCGGCTTCTGGCCCGATATCAGCGACGGGGCAATCGAACATATTGTGGCGGCGATCACCCAAGCACCGACGCCGGATTGTGAGATTTACGCCATCCAGCTCGGCGGCGCGATCCGCGATATACCGGACGACGCAACCGCTTACACCGGAAGAAGCGCAGGCTACTATTGGCTATCCGAACCGATCTGGGATGACATGGCCGACGATGACAGGTGTATCGAATGGGGTCGCACCACCGGTCGGTTGCTGTCCGACAGTTCGATCATCGGCAACTATGTCAACGAGCAGGGTGACAGCGGTTCAAACATCGCCCGCGATGCCTATGGTCCCGAAAAATACCAGCGCCTTGCCCGGCTGAAGGCCCGCCTTGACCCGGCAAACCTGTTCCGCCTCAATCAGAATATCGAGCCGCAGGAATAACTGTCACGCATACGCGGATACTCCTGCGGCGCATGAATCCCTCCGTCGGGAATTGCGCCTTGCAATCTCTCTTCGCATTGCACAAAATCCCTTCAATGGCGGCATAGATCCGCCTTTAAGGGGACAGCATGGCGATCAAGGCAAGCATCTATCACCTGACGCATTACAAGTATGACAAGCCGGTACGGCTCGGCCCCCAGGTGATCCGGCTGAAACCGGCCGCCCATTCCAAGACCAAGGTCATCAGCCACTCGCTCAAGGTCACGCCGGAAAACCACTTCGTCACGCTGCAGCAGGACCCCTACGGCAACTATCTTTCCCGCTACGTCTTCCCCGATCCCGTCACCGAGTTGAAGATCGAGGTCGATCTCGTCGCCGACATGACGGTCTACAATCCCTTCGACTTCTTCATCGAGGAAGAGGCCGAGATATTTCCGTTTACCTACCCGGAAGACATCCGCGACGACCTGAAGATTTACATGCAGCCGGAGCCGATGAGCCCGGTGCTGCAGGTCTATCTGGACGGCATCGACCTCAACCCCACCCGCACCATCGATTTCATCGTCGGCCTCAATGCCCGCCTGCAACAGACAGTCAACTACGTCATCCGCATGGAGCCCGGCGTCCAGACGCCGGAAGAGACGCTGGCGCTGGCGCTCGGCTCCTGCCGCGACTCCAGCTGGCTGCTCGTCCAAATCCTGCGCAATCTCGGCCTCGCCGCCCGTTTCGTCTCCGGCTATCTCATCCAGCTCGCCCCGGACCTGAAGGCGCTCGACGGCCCGTCTGGCACAGAAGTCGATTTCACCGATCTGCACGCCTGGTGCGAGGTCTATATCCCCGGCGCCGGCTGGGTCGGGCTCGATCCCACGTCCGGGCTGTTGACCGGCGAAAGCCACATCCCGCTCGCAGCCACCCCACATTACCGCAACGCCGCACCGATCTCCGGCGGCCTCTATGGCGATGCCAACACGACCTTCGACTTCGACATGAAGGTGGCGCGCGTCGCCGAACATCCGCGCATCACCAAGCCGTTTTCAGAGGAAAGCTGGCAGGCGCTGAATGCCCTCGGCGAACATGTCGATACCGTGCTCAACGATGCCGATGTGCGCCTGACCATGGGCGGCGAACCGACCTTCGTCTCGATTGACGACTTTGAATCGGAGGAATGGAACACCGGCGCCGTTGGCCCGACCAAACGCGACAAGGCCGACGAACTGATCCGCCGGCTGCGTGAGCGCTTCGCCCCCGGCGGCTTCCTGCATTATGGCCAGGGCAAATGGTATCCCGGCGAGAGCCTGCCGCGCTGGACGTTCTCGCTCTACTGGCGCAAGGACGGAAAGCCGATCTGGCACGATCCGGCCTTGATTGCCGCGGAAGGCCAAAACACCGCAGTGACGGAAAAGCATGCCGCAGACCTCCTGGCCGGCATCGCGGCGGCTCTCGAGATCGAGCCGGACATGATCATCCCGGCCTTCGAGGATCCGGCCGAATGGATCATCAAGGAAGGCAGCCTTCCCGAAAATGTCGACCCGTCCAATTCCAAACTCGAAAGCGCCGAGGAACGCGCCCGTATCGCCAAGGTGTTCGAGCGTGGCCTGACGACGGCAACCGGCTATATCCTGCCCGTTCAGGCGTGGAACGCCAAGGCCGATGGACGCCGCTGGATCAGTGAAAAATGGAAAACCCGCCGCGGCAAGATTTTCCTGATCCCCGGCGATAGCCCGATCGGCTTCCGTATGCCGCTCGGCACCCTGCCTTATGTGCCGCCGTCGCAGTACCCATATATCCATCAGGCCGACCCTTCGATCCCGCGTGGCCCCCTGCCGGATTACAGCGCGCCGTCCCGGACGCTGGCGCAGGCATCGCGTAGATCAAGCGAACCGCAGCAGGACCGCAACGAACAAACGATCGCCGGTTCGCCGGATGACATCCGCGGCGCCGTGCGCACCGCCATGAGCGTCGAGCCGCGCGATGGCCGCCTCTGTGTCTTCATGCCGCCGGTCGAGCGGATCGAGGACTATCTCGATTTGGTCGCGGCCGCCGAAAAGGCAGCCGCCGATCTCGGCCTGCCGGTTCATATCGAAGGCTATTCACCGCCGCAGGACGAGCGCATCAATATCATGCGCGTTGCGCCCGATCCCGGCGTCATCGAGGTCAATATCCATCCGGCGTCCAACTGGGCCGACTGCGTCGCCATCACCACGGCGATCTACGAGGAAGCCCGCCTCACCCGGCTTGGCGCCGACAAGTTCATGATCGATGGCCGCCATACCGGCACCGGCGGCGGCAACCATGTGGTTGTTGGCGGCGACAATCCAGGCAACAGCCCGTTCCTGCGCCGCCCGGACCTTTTGAAAAGCCTGGTGCTGCACTGGCAGCGCCATCCATCGATGTCCTATCTGTTCTCCGGCATGTTCATCGGCCCGACCAGCCAGGCGCCGCGCGTCGATGAAGCCCGGCACGATACGCTCTACGAACTGGAAATCGCCATGGCGCAGGTGCCGCCGCCCGGTGCGGGACAACAACCATTGCCCTGGATGGTCGACCGCTTATTCCGCAATCTTCTGACCGACGTCACCGGTAACACCCATCGCTCGGAAATCTGCATCGACAAACTGTTTTCCCCGGATGGCCCGACCGGCCGCCTCGGCCTCGTCGAATTCCGCGGCTTTGAAATGCCGCCGAATGCCCGCATGAGCCTTGCCCAGCAACTGATGGTGCGGGCGCTGATCGCCCGCTACTGGCAGAACCCGGGCGAAGGCAAGCTGGTGCGCTGGGGCACGACGCTGCACGACCGGTTCATGCTGCCGCATTATGTCTGGCAGGATTTCCTCGACGTGCTCAACGACCTTAGAGCCAACGGCTTCGACATCCGCCCGGAATGGTTCGAAGCCCAGCTCGAATTCCGTTTCCCCTTCTGCGGCGAAGTCGAATATGGGGGCGCCAAGCTGGAACTGCGCCAGGCGCTGGAACCCTGGCATGTGATGGGCGAGGAAGGCGCGATCGGCGGCACCGTGCGCTATGTCGACAGTTCCGTCGAGCGCCTGCAGGTCAAGCTGGAAACCGCCAATCCCGAGCGTTATACCGTCGCCTGCAATGGCCGTGCATTGCCGCTCACCAAGACCGGCTTTAATGGCGTGTCCGTCGCCGGGGTGCGCTACAAGGCCTGGCAGCCCGCGTCGGGTTTGCATCCCAATTTGCCGGTTAACACGCCACTTACATTCGATATTTATGATACATGGTCGAAACGCTCGATCGGCGGCTGCATCTACCATGTTGCCCATCCGGGTGGACGCAATTACGACACGTTCCCGGTGAACGGCAATGAAGCGGAAGCCAGAAGGCTCGCCCGTTTCGAACCGTGGGGGCATACCGCCGGAGCCTTTGCTCTGGCGCCGGAAGCCCCATCGGCAGAATTTCCCCTGACGCTCGATTTGCGGCGTCCGGCAGGCATGTAGGACCTTGATGTCAAAGAAACAGACGGCCCAGGCGACACGCAGCGAAGACCGGATCGGCAACGATCCGGTCTTCGGCTATCGTGCACTCCCCGGCATTGCCGATGAAATGCTCGATACGCAAGGCAATGTCCGGCCGGTCTGGCAGCATTTTCTATCCTCCATCGGCCGCATGGACGAAACGGAACTCTCCAACCGCTTCGCCCGCGCCGACCGCTACCTGCGCGATGCCGGCGTGTTCTACCGGGCCTATGGCACCAAGGAGAATTCGGAGCGCAACTGGCCGCTTTCGCATGTCCCCGTGCTGATTGACGACACCGAATGGCAGGCCGTCTCCAAGGGGCTTGTCCAGCGCGCCGAACTGCTGGAGCGCATCGCCGCTGATATCTACGGCCCGAACCGGCTTGTCGCCGAAGGGTTCCTGCCCCCGTCGCTGGTCGCGGGCAATCCGGAATTCCTGCGCCCGATGGTCGGGGTTCTGCCGGCCGACGGCCATTTCCTGCATTTCTGTTCCTTCGAAATCGGCCGCGGCCCGGACGGCAATTGGTGGGTGCTGTCGGACCGCACCGAGGCCCCGTCCGGCGCCGGTTTCGCGCTCGAAAACCGCGTCGCCACCACCCGCGCCTTTTCCGATCTCTATGCCGAAACCCATGTCCACCGCCTCGCGGGCTTCTTCGGTGCCTTCCGCGACGAATTGCAATCGCGCAAGAAACATCCGGACGACCGCATCGCCGTTCTGACGCCGGGCGTCGCCAACGAGACCTATTTCGAACACGCCTATATCGCCCGCTATCTCGGCTTCATGCTGCTGGAAGGTGAAGACCTGACGGTGGTCGATGGCCGCGTCATGGTCCGCACCGTCGCTGGTCTGAAACCCGTCGGTGTCCTCTGGCGCCGCCTCGATGCCGCCTTTGCCGATCCGCTGGAACTGAACCAGAGCTCGCATATCGGCACGCCCGGCATTGTCGAGGCGCTGCGCTCCGGCTCTGTCTCGATCGTCAATTCACTCGGCTCCGGCATCCTCGAAACCCGCGCCTTTCTCGCCTTCATGCCGACCATCTGCCGTCATCTGCTTGGCGAAGATCCCGTGCTGCCAAGCATCGCCACATGGTGGTGCGGCCAGCAGCCGGAACGTGATCAGGTAGCGGGCAATATCGAGAAGATGGTCATCGGCCCGGCCTATTCCACCCGGCCGTTCTTTGACGATAACGGCCAATCCGTGCTTGGCTCGTCGCTGCGCGATACCGCCAAGACATCCGTTGCAGAATGGCTGCAGACCGACGGCCCGAAACTCGTCGGCCAGGAAGTCGTCACCCTCTCCACCACGCCCGCCTGGATCAACGGCAAGCTGACGCCGCGGCCGATGAGCCTGCGCGTCTACGTCGCCCGCACCCGCGATGGCTGGCAGGTGATGCCCGGCGGCTTTGCCCGCATCGGCTCCGGAGCCGACGCCGCTGCCATCGCCATGCAGGCCGGTGGCTCGGCCGCCGATGTCTGGATCGTCAGCCAGAAACCCGTCGAGCAGATGACGCTTCTACCGGCGGAGGAAAGTTTTATCCGCATCATGCCCGGCAGCCTGCCGAGCCGGGCCGCCGACAATCTCTTCTGGCTCGGCCGCTATATCGAACGGGCCGAAGGTGCGCTGCGCATCCTGCGCGCGTGGCATGGACGCTTCGCCGAAACCGCCAATACCGAAATGCCGCTGTTGAAGGATATCACCGACTATCTGGCCGGGCTCGATATCGATACGAAACAGCCGGTGCCCGACAGCCTGATGGCCAATATCAACAGCGCCCTGTTTTCCGCCAGCAACATCCGTGACCGATTCTCCGCCGATGGCTGGCTGGCGCTCAACGATCTCGCCAAGACCGCCCGCAAATTCCAGTCGACGGTCCAGGCGGGCGACGACGCCACCCATGCGATGACCGTGCTCCTGCGCAAGCTCGCAGGCTTTGCCGGTCTGGTGCATGAAAACATGTACCGTTTCACCGGCTGGCGCTTCCTGTCGATCGGCCGCTATCTCGAGCGCGGCCTGCACATGACCCGTCTGCTTGGCCACCTGTCCGGCGAGGACGCGCCCGATGGCGCTTACGACATGCTGCTCGAAATCGGCGACAGCGTCATGACCCACCGCCGCCGCTACAACGTCAACACCGCCTCGCTCACCGTCACCGACCTTCTGGCGCTCGACCCGCTCAACCCGCGCTCGATCCTCTACCAGCTGAACGAGATCAAGACGGAGGTCGAGCAATTGCCGAATGCCTTCTCCAACGGCCAGATGTCGCCCTTCTATCGCGAAGCCATGAAGCTCCACGCTGGCCTTGCCGTCATGACGCCTGAAGCCATGAATGCCGCCGTCTACAACAATCTGGAACAGGAACTCGGCCGCTTCTCCGACATCCTCGCGCAAACCTATCTCGGATAAGATACGACAAACGCCGCACCGCGCCGGAATTGAGAAGCCCATGCTCTACGATATCAATCTGCGGATCACCTACACCTACGAAGTCCCGGTCTCCGGCGGCCGCCATGTCGTGCGCGTGCTCCCCCTGTCGCTTCCCGATCGCCAGCGCCTCGTTGCCGGCACCGTCACCTGCACGCCGGCACCGGAAGAGCGGCGCGACAGCATCGATTTCTTCGCCAATCCCTCGACCTCGATCCTGTTTCGCAAGCAGCACGAAAAGCTGGTGATCCGCATGCAGGCCCGCGTCCAGCTGGACCAACAGCCGCTCGCCGCCGATTTTTCACCGGACCTGTCACGGTTTCCCACGGAGATCGCCAATCTCTGGTCGCTCGACGCCAATTCGCCCCATCATTTCCTCGGCGCCAGCCCGCGTCTTCCAGAGGATGCAGCGATCGGGGCCTATGCCCGCAACATCGTCAAATCCGGCATGACCATCCGCCAGATCGCCACCGCCATCTGCGCCCAGATCCACACGGACTTTGCTTACGACCCGAAAGCGACCACGGTCGATACGACCCCGCGCGAGGCCTTCAAGCTGAAGCGCGGCGTCTGCCAGGATTTCACCCATGTGATGATCACGGCGTTGCGCAGCCTCGGTATCCCCGCCGGCTATGTCAGCGGCTTTCTGCGCACCATCCCGCCGCCGGGCAAGGAACGCCTCGAAGGTGCCGACGCCATGCATGCCTGGGTGCGTGTCTGGTGTGGAACGACCACCGGCTGGCTCGAACTCGACCCGACCAACAATATTTTCGCAGGCCTCGATCACATCGTCGTCGGCCACGGCCGCGACTATAGCGATGTCGCACCAGTCATCGGTGTTTTGAAAAGCTACGGATCGCACAAGACCGAACAGGCCGTCGACGTCATTCCTCTACAGTGACCCGAAACGGGAAGATCCCCGGTCCCCTTTTTGTACACCCGGAACCGGAGGAAACGCCTGCGTTCAAGGGACAATTAGAATTGTATTCAATTGCAACCCATGCGCTGAACGGGATCGTAATATTTACCGGATAAAACCCTGCCTCATGGGAAAATGATTATTCCAGGTAGGTAAAAAGTGACCAAGAAAACCCGTCTTCTTCAATCATGCCTTAATCTTGCCGCCGATAAGTCCGGCAATTTCGCAATGTTGACCGCCGTCATCTTGCCCGTCGTTCTTGTTGCGGGTGGTTCTGCGGTCGATTACAGCGTTGCCTTCTCGGAGAAGTCCAAGTTGCAGGATATCGCCGATGGGGCGGTTTTGGCCGGTGGAGGGGTTTTCGACGGCAGCAATTTCTCGACGGCAAAGGCGATGGCCGAGAAGTTTATCGCAGCGCGGGCAAAAGGCGCGCTGGATGAAGAGGCTATCAATGAAGAAACCAACCCGGATGAGAAACTCAGTGTGTTGCGCTATAAGGTCGGCGCCAAGGATAATACACTCACCGTCACGATGACCAAGCCGGTGCCGACGAGCCTGATGAAGATTGCATCGATAAACTCCGTCAATGTGAGCGTCACTGCATCGGCGCTGTCTCCGATGAAGCCCGAAAAGATCACCTTCACACCAACCAAGGCGCAGGGCTGGTACTACAAGAAAATTTCCATTCTCGTCCTGCGCAAAGGCGCCACCACTGAAGATGTTGTCGGTACGGTGGTTTATCAGCCTACGACCCAGGCGGGCGGCGGTTCAGGCACCTACGTGGCCAACCCGAAAGGGATTATCGACCTTGGCAAGTATACGAATTTGGCACTCCGCATGGACATCAAGAACGATGGGTGCGACATAGGCTACAAGGCCACGGTCAAGAACAGCACCGTCACGTGCAACAAGAGCACCAAAACGGCAGACCAGTCTTTCAACTCCGTTCTGCGCACCGATGACCCCGCCACAAGCAACCATCTGTTCGTGGACGGAAAGCAAGTCCCCCTCGGCGTAAAGGCATCGCTGGAAAGGTATTTCGGCTGCACCAAAACGCAGGACCATGCCTGGGAAGACGGCGGCGGCTGGGACCGGCAGGACTTTTTCTACACGGTCACCGCTACCTGCGGCGCCGACGGGAGCTATGTCCGCCTGACAAAGTAAAACGGCCGATAGGGTGGGCGAGCCACGGCCATGACCGTTCGCCTGACGCATTAACCGCTTTACCCTTTGCAATCGAAAGCCCGTTCCGAGATACCGGCGCGGGCTTTTTCGCGCTATCCGGCAAATCGCAAGCCGTTTCGAACCGGCCCTCTTCTACAATTTTCATCTTATTGAAAACACTATTGCAAGCGCTTCGTATCGGTGCATAAATCGCTCATATGCCCCGTTGGTGTTCGCCTCCGGTCTCCCAAACCGCTCGCAGAGGGTAAGCCTTTTCCATGATCGATCGTTTGTCCAACGAGAAAATTCCGAGCGCTGCCCCCCGCGCATCGAGCGCCGAAGTCCTTGCCCAGGAAATCATCGAGCGCCTCACCTACCGCATCGGCAAGGACCCGAAAGTCGCCAAACCGCATGACTGGCTGACCGCGGCCATCCTGGTCGTGCGCGACCGCATTACCGACAACTGGATGGAATCGACGCGCAAGACCTACGCCACCGATGCCAAGCGCGTCTATTATCTATCGCTTGAATTTCTGATCGGCCGCCTGATGCGCGATGCCGTCACCAATATCGGCCTGATGGACGAACTCCGCGAGGCGCTGGCCTCGTTCGGCGTCGATCTCGACGTCATCGCAGCTCTGGAACCCGACGCAGCACTCGGCAATGGCGGTCTTGGCCGCCTGGCCGCCTGTTTCATGGAATCGATGGCAACCGTCGATATCCCTGCCTATGGTTATGGCATCCGCTACGTCCACGGCCTGTTCCGCCAGCAGATGGCCGATGGCTGGCAGGTCGAGCTGCCGGAAACCTGGCTTGCCCACGGCAATCCCTGGGAATTCGAGCGCCGCGAAAGCTCCTACGAAATCGGCTTCGGCGGCTCGGTCGAAACCGTCAATGTCGATGAGGAAGTCACCCGCTACGTCTGGAAACCGGCCGAGCGTGTTATCGCCACGGCCTGCGATACGCCGGTCGTCGGCTGGCGCGCCAAGCGCGTCAACACGCTGCGCCTGTGGACAGCCCATCCGATCGACCCGATCCTGCTGGATGCCTTCAATGCCGGTGATCACATCGGCGCGCTCAGAGAAAGCAACAAGGCCGAAAGCCTTGCCCGCGTCCTCTACCCGGCAGACGCAACCCCAGCCGGTCAGGAACTGCGCCTGCGCCAGGAATTCTTCTTCTCGTCCGCCTCGCTGCAGGACATCCTGCGCCGCCATCTGCAGCAATATCCGGATTTCACCTCGCTGCCGGACAAGGTGGCGATCCAGCTGAACGATACCCATCCGGCCGTCTCCGTTGCCGAACTCGTCCGCCTGTTGACGGATGTTCACGGCATGGATTTCGAAACCGCCTGGGATATTGCCCGCCACACATTCTCCTACACCAACCATACGCTGCTGCCGGAAGCGCTCGAAACCTGGCCCGTGCCATTATTCGAACGGCTTTTGCCGCGCCACATGCAGATCGTCTATGCGATCAACGCCAAGATCCTGCTCGAGGCCCGCAAGCAGAAGTCGCACAGCGATCAGGAAGTCCGCAACATCTCGCTGATCGACGAGAGCGGCGACCGCCGCGTGCGCATGGGCAACCTCGCCTTTGTCGGATCCCATTCCATCAACGGCGTTTCCGCGCTCCATACCGAGCTGATGAAGGAAACCGTGTTTGCCGATCTGCACCGGCTCTATCCGGAGCGCATCAACAACAAGACCAACGGCATCACGCCGCGCCGCTGGCTGATGCAATGCAATCCCGAGCTTGTCACGCTGATCCGCGGTGCGATCGGCGATGAGTTCATGGACAATACAGAAGCCCTACAGGCGCTCGATCCCTTTGCCGACAAGCCGGATTTCCAGGAAAAATTCGCCGCCATCAAGCGCGCCAACAAGGTCAAGCTGGCCCAACTGGTGCAGAGCCGTATGGGCATCCGGCTGGATCCATCGGCGATGTTCGACATCCAGATCAAGCGCATCCACGAATACAAGCGCCAGCTCCTCAACATCATCGAGGCAATCTCGCTCTATGATCAGATCCGCTCGCATCCCGAGCTTGACTGGGTTCCGCGGGTCAAGCTGTTCGCCGGCAAGGCGGCGCCGAGCTATCACAATGCCAAGCTGATCATCAAGCTGGCCAACGATGTCGCCAAGGTGATCAACAACGATCCGGCCGTGCGCGGCCTGCTGAAAATCGTCTTCATCCCCAATTACAACGTCTCGCTGGCCGAAATCATGGTACCGGCCGCCGACCTGTCGGAACAGATTTCCACCGCCGGCATGGAAGCGTCCGGAACCGGAAACATGAAGTTCGCGTTGAACGGTGCGCTGACGATCGGAACGCTCGACGGCGCCAATGTCGAAATGCGTGACTGGGTCGGCGAAGAGAACATCAAGATCTTCGGGATGACGGCGGATGAAGTCGCCAAGGTGCGCGCCGAGGGCCACAATCCCCGCGCCATCATCGAGCAATCGCGTGAGCTGTCGCAGGCCCTGTTCGCGATCTCGTCCGGCGTCTTCTCTCCGGATGATCGCAATCGCTTCACTGGCCTTATTGACGGCATCTACAATCACGACTGGTTCATGGTGGCGGCCGATTTCGATGCCTATACCAAGGCCCAGCGCGAGGTGGACGCGATCTGGACGGACACGGGAAGCTGGTATTCCAAGACCATTCGTAACACCGCGCGCATGGGCTGGTTTTCCTCTGACCGTACAATCAGGCAATATGCCGGGGAAATTTGGAGAGCCGGATGACATCAGTGCCGAAAGACGCCACACCTGCCGCTCTGCCAGCCAGTCTGTCGGCGGAAGAGATCGCGGCGATCCTCGCTGGCACGCATAGCAATCCGTTCGCCGCCCTCGGCGTCCATCCCGCAGGCAAGGAGTTCGTCGCCCGCTGTTTCATCCCCGGCGCCGAAACGGTGACTGCCGAAACATTGACCGGCAAGGAGATCGGTACGCTGACCCGGCGCGACGATGCCGGCTTTTTCGAGGGCATCATTGCCGTCAAGAAGGCACAGCCGGTCCGCTACCGTGCCCGCAATAGCGGCGGTGAATGGACCGTCACCGATTGTTACAGCTTCGGGCCGGTGCTCGGTCCGATGGACGATTACTATATCCGTGAAGGCTCGCATCTGCGGCTGTTCGACAAAATGGGCGCGCATCCGATCAAACATGACGGCGCGGACGGATTTCACTTCGCCGTCTGGGCGCCAAATGCCAGGCGTGTTTCGGTTGTCGGTGATTTCAACGATTGGGACGGCCGCCGCCACGTGATGCGGCTGCGTCAGGATACCGGCATCTGGGAAATCTTCGTGCCGGACGTCCAGCCGGGCGCCATCTACAAATATGAGATCGTCGGCAAGAATGGCGAGTTGTTGCCGCTGAAGGCCGATCCTTTCGCCCGCCGCTCGGAACTGCGCCCGAAAAATGCCTCGATGACGGCTGGAGAGATCGAACAGGTCTGGCAGGACGACGCGCACCGCGCCCATTGGGCCAGCGTCGATGCCCGCCGCCAGCCGATCTCGATCTACGAGGTTCATGCCGCTTCCTGGCAGCGGCGCGACAATGGCGACATGCTGAGTTGGGACGAACTGGCAGAACGCCTGATCCCCTACTGCGTCGATATGGGCTTCACCCATATCGAGTTCCTGCCGATCACCGAATATCCCTATGATCCCTCCTGGGGATACCAGACCACCGGTCTCTATGCGCCGACCGCCCGCTTCGGCGAGCCGGAAGGTTTTGCCCGCTTCGTCAACGGCGCCCACAAAGTCGGCCTCGGCGTCATCCTCGATTGGGTGCCTGCCCATTTCCCGACCGACGCCCATGGCCTGCGCTGGTTCGATGGCACCGCCCTTTATGAGCATGAGGACCCGCGTCAGGGCTACCACCCCGACTGGAACACGGCGATCTACAATTTCGGCCGCGCCGAGGTGTTTTCCTACCTCGTCAACAACGCGCTCTACTGGGCCGAAAAATTCCATCTGGACGGTTTGCGCGTCGATGCGGTCGCCTCGATGCTCTATCTCGACTATTCGCGCAAGCATGGCGAATGGGTGCCGAACGAATATGGTGGCAACGAAAATCTCGATACCGTCCGCTTCCTCCAGACCATGAACAAGGAAGTCTACGGCAGCCATCCCGGCATCATCACAATCGCCGAGGAATCCACCTCCTGGCCGAAAGTCTCCGCTCCGGTCCATGCCGGCGGCCTCGGCTTCGGCTTCAAGTGGAACATGGGCTTCATGCACGACACGCTGCAATATCTGCAGCGCGAGCCG
Source organism: Rhizobium sp. Root1334 (assembly GCF_001426665.1). Lineage (GTDB taxonomy): Bacteria > Pseudomonadota > Alphaproteobacteria > Rhizobiales > Rhizobiaceae > Pararhizobium. The sequence continues at coordinate 324,277 of NZ_LMEY01000027.1, forward strand.
ATCCATCGCAAGCACCACCACAACGACCTGACCTTCGGCCTGCTCTATGCGTTCAGCGAAAACTTCGTGCTGCCACTTTCCCATGACGAAGTGGTGCACGGCAAGGGCTCGCTGATTGCCAAGATGGCCGGCGACGACTGGCAGAAGTTCGCCAATCTCAGGGCCTATTACGGCTTCATGTGGGGATATCCCGGCAAGAAGCTCCTGTTCATGGGGCAGGAATTCGCCCAGTGGCAGGAATGGGCGGAAGACCGCGCGCTCGACTGGAACCTGTTGGAGTATCCCCTGCATGAAGGCATGCGCCGGCTGGTGCGTGACCTGAACGGCACCTATCGCAACAAGGCCGCGCTGCACGCCCGCGACTGCGAGGGAGAAGGGTTCGAATGGCTGATTGCCGACGACCGGGAAAATTCTGTCTTCGCCTGGCTGCGCAAGGCGCCCGGTGAAAAAACCATCGCCGTCATCAGCAACTTTACCCCGGTCTACCGGGAAAATTATACGATACCGTTGCCGGTGGAGGGGCGGTGGAAAGAAATTCTCAACAGCGATGCCGAGATTTATGGCGGCAGCGGCAAAGGCAACGGAGGAGCCGTCCAGGCAACCAAAAACAGTGCAGGCGTTATTACGGCAACCATCACCCTGCCGCCTTTGGCGACATTGATGCTGGAGCAGGACTAGTCCACGCCATGGCGGGCTCCCAAGACCCGTTCACGTCGCGGACCACAATAGTATTTGGAGAGGACGCAGTTCCAACGAGCGGTCAAATCGCCCTGGAACTATACTATCGGGAGGAAATTCAATGGAAAAACGCACCCAGCCCCTCGCCCGTGATGCAATGGCCTACGTCCTTGCCGGCGGCCGCGGAAGCCGCCTGAAGGAACTGACCGATCGCCGCGCCAAGCCTGCGGTCTATTTCGGCGGCAAGGCCCGCATCATCGATTTCGCGCTCTCCAACGCGCTGAATTCCGGTATCCGCCGCATCGGCGTCGCGACCCAGTACAAGGCGCATTCGCTGATCCGCCACCTGCAGCGCGGCTGGAACTTCCTGCGCCCGGAGCGTAACGAAAGTTTCGACATCCTGCCCGCCTCCCAGCGCGTCTCCGAGACGCAATGGTATGAAGGCACCGCCGACGCCGTCTATCAGAACATCGATATCATCGAGGATCATGGTGTCGAATACATGGTCATCCTGGCCGGCGACCATGTCTACAAGATGGACTATGAACTCATGCTGCAGCAGCATGTCGATTCCGGTGCCGACGTCACCATCGGTTGCCTGGAAGTGCCGCGCATGGAAGCGACCGGCTTCGGCGTCATGCATGTGGATGACAAGGACCAGATCATCGCTTTCGTCGAAAAGCCAGCCGACCCTCCGGGCATTCCCGGCAATCCGGAGATGGCGCTGGCCTCGATGGGCATCTATGTCTTCCACACCAAGTTCCTGATGGATGTGCTGCGCCGCGACGCCGCCGATCCGACATCGAGCCGCGACTTCGGCAAGGACATCATTCCCTACATCGTCCAGCACGGCAAAGCCGTCGCCCACCGCTTCAACCAGTCCTGCGTCCGCTCCGATTTCGAGCGCGAAGCCTATTGGCGCGATGTCGGCACGATCGATGCCTACTGGCAGGCCAATATCGACCTCACCCACGTCACCCCGGAACTCGACATTTACGACGGCACCTGGCCGATCTGGACATTCGCCGAGATCAAGCCGCCGGCAAAATTCGTCCATGACGATGAAAATCGCCGCGGGTCCGCCACCTCCTCGCTGGTATCAGGCGACTGCATCATTTCCGGCGCATCCTTGAACCGCTCCATGTTGTTTACCGGCGTCCGGGTGAATTCCTATTCCCGTCTCGATGGGGCAGTCATCCTGCCGAACGTCAAGATCGGCCGGCACACCCAGCTCAGCAACGTCGTCATCGACAGCCGCGTCGTCATCCCGGAAGGCCTCGTCGTCGGTGAGGATCCGGAATTCGATGCCAAGCGCTTCCGCCGCTCGGAAAACGGCATCTGCCTGATCACCCAGGCGATGATCGACAAGCTGGATCTGTGAGCATGGAAGTTCTGTCCGTCGCATCGGAAGTCTTTCCGCTGATCAAGACAGGGGGTCTCGCCGATGTGGCGGGCGCCCTGCCGGCGGCAATGAAACCGCACGGCGTGCGCATGCGCACGCTGATGCCGGGTTATCCGGTGGTGATGCAAAAGCTCAAGAAGCCGCAAAAGATCGGCGGCTTCGACAATCTCTTCGGCAACCCCGCCTCGATCCTTGCCGTCGATCACGATGGCCTCGATCTTCTCGTGCTCGATGCACCCGAACTGTTCGATCGCGACGGCGGGCCCTATGTCGATCAGACCGGCCGCGATTATGCCGACAATTTCCGCCGCTTCGCGGCCCTGTCTCTGGCTGCTGCCGAGATCGCCGGTGGCCTGCTGCCGAGCTGGAAGCCGGATCTCGTCCATGTGCATGACTGGCAGGCGGCGCTGACGCCGGTCTATATGCGATTCGGTCCCGCCCATGCGACGCCGGTGGTATTGACCATCCACAACATTGCCTTCCAGGGGCAGTTCGGGCCGGATGTCTTTGCCGAGCTGGCGCTGCCGCCGGAAGCCTTTTCGATGCACTATGTCGAGTATTTCGGCGATGTCGGCTTCCTCAAGGGAGGCCTGCAAACGGCCCACGCCATCACCACCGTCAGCCCGTCCTATGCCCAGGAAATCCTCACCCCGGAATTCGGCATGGGCTTTGAAGGCCTGCTGACGGCCCGCCTGTCCAGCCTCTCGGGCATCGTCAACGGCATCGACACCGAGATCTGGAATCCGCAGACAGACAAGAATATCGCCGAAACCTATGGCCCAACCTCGCTGAAGAAGCGCGAAGCCAACCGCAAGGCGCTGTCGGCGCAGTTCGGCTTCGACAACGCTCCCGGCCCGATCTTCTGCGTCGTCAGCCGTTTGACCTGGCAGAAGGGCATGGACGTGCTCGCCGAGGTGATCGACGATATCGTCGACAATGGCGGCAAGCTTGCCGTGCTCGGCTCCGGCGATCCGGCCCTCGAAGGTGCCTTCATCTCTGCCGCAGCCCGCCATCCCGGCCGGGTCGGCATGGTGATCGGGTACAACGAACCCCTGTCGCACCTGATGCAGGCCGGCGCCGATGCGATCCTCATTCCGTCCCGTTTTGAGCCCTGCGGCCTCACCCAGCTCTACGGCCTGCGCTACGGCTGCGTGCCGGTCGTCGCCCATACCGGTGGCCTTGCCGATACGATCATCGATGCCAACGAAGCGGCGCTCGCTGCAAAAGTTGCCACCGGCTTCCAATTCTCGCCCGTTTCTGCTGCAAGTTTGCGCCAGGCGCTTCGGCGTGTATTTACCGCCTACCGGCAACCGAAAGTCTGGGCTCGTCTCCAGGCCCAGGGTATGAAATCAGACGTTTCCTGGGATATGAGTGCGCATCGCTATGCCGACCTCTATTCCAGTCTTCTTGCGAAAGGCTAAGACCATGATCAGAACCGTTCAGACCACGCCCTATTTGGACCAGAAGCCCGGCACGTCCGGTCTGCGCAAGAAGGTCCCGGTCTTCCAGCAGAAGAACTATGCCGAGAACTTCATCCAGTCGATCTTCAACAGCCTCGACGGGTTCAAGGGCGAAACGCTGGTGATCGGCGGCGACGGCCGCTTTTACAACCGCGAAGTCATCCAGATCGCCATCAAGATGGCTGCAGCCAATGGTTTCGGCCGCATTCTGGTCGGCCGCGGCGGCATTCTCTCCACGCCGGCTGCATCCAACGTCATCCGCAAATACAAGGCTTTTGGCGGCATCGTACTCTCGGCCAGCCACAATCCCGGCGGCCCGACCGAGGATTTCGGCATCAAGTACAATATCGGCAATGGCGGTCCGGCCCCTGAAAAGGTCACCGACGCCATCTATGCCGGTACCCGCACGATCGAAAGCTACAAGATCGCCGAGGTCGCCGATATCAACCTCGATATCGAAGGCAGCCAGGATGTTGCCGGCCTGGAAGTCGTCGTCATCGACCCGGTCTCGGACTATGCCGAACTGATGGAGAAACTGTTCGATTTCCCCGCTATCCGCAACCTGATCGGCGGCGGCTTCCGCATCGTCTTCGACGCCATGAGCGCGGTGACCGGCCCCTATGCCAAGGAAATCCTCGAAAACCGTCTGGGCGCTGCCAAGGGCTCGGTGCTGAACTTCATTCCGCTTCCTGATTTCGGCGGCCACCATCCGGACCCCAACCTCGTCCACGCCCGCGCGCTTTACGAGGAAATGATGAGCGACGATGCGCCGGACTTTGGCGCTGCATCCGATGGCGACGGCGACCGTAACCTGATCATCGGCAAGGGCATTTTCATCACCCCGTCCGATAGCCTTGCAATGCTCGCCGCCAATGCGAACCTGGCGCCCGGCTATTCCAAGGGTCTTGCCGGTATCGCCCGCTCGATGCCGACCAGTGCCGCCGCCGACCGCGTTGCGGAAAAGCTTGGCATCGGCATGTTCGAGACCCCGACCGGCTGGAAATTCTTCGGCAACCTGATGGATGCAGGCCTCGTCACCATCTGCGGCGAGGAAAGTGCTGGCACCGGCTCAAACCACGTGCGCGAAAAGGACGGCCTCTGGGCGGTTCTGCTCTGGCTCAACATTCTCGCCGTGCGCATGGAAAGCGTCCAGGATATCGCCCGCCAGCATTGGACCACCTACGGCCGCAACTACTATTCCCGCCACGACTATGAAGAAGTTGATTCGGATGCCGCAAACGGCTTGATGACGGCGCTACGCGACCAGCTCGCCACCCTGCCCGGCAAGACCTTCGGCAAGCTGAAGGTCGCCACCGCCGACGACTTCTCCTACAATGACCCGATCGACAAATCGGTCTCAAACAACCAGGGTATCCGCATCCTGTTCGAAGGCGGCTCCCGCGTTGTCTTCCGCCTGTCGGGCACCGGCACGTCGGGCGCAACCCTGCGCGTCTATATCGAACGCTATGAGCCCGATGCCTCCAAGCATGATACGGAAAGCCAGGAAGCCCTTGCCGATCTGATCGCTGTTGCCGATCTGATCGCCGGTATCAAGACCCGCACCGGCCGCACCGAACCGTCTGTCATTACCTGACCGGATGAGGAGGCACCGCCTCGTTCCACCCTCCCCTTGAGGGGGAGGCTCGGCCCGCCGTGCCGGGGTGGGGTGACGCCCGGCGATGTTCCGAACCTTGGCAGATCGGAAATTGCAGCGCTGACCGCCGCCAGTCCTTACGCCACCGGCCGCCCGCTCGCCACTTCCAGGACCTGAAACCAGTCCTGCAGATCAAACTCGATCTCCACCGCCCGCGCCAGCGCCTTCACCCGCTCGGGATCCGTCGAGCCGATGATCGGCAGCGGTTTCGAAGGCAGCCGCAACAACCACGCCAGTGCGACCGTGCCCGGTCCCGAAACGCCATATTGGGCAGCAAGTGCGGTCAAGAGATCGACAAGCCGCGGGTTGCCTTTCTCCCGGTCGAACAGGCGTCCACCACCCAGCGGCGACCACGCCATCGGCGAGATCCCCAGACGCTGACAATCGTCCAGTGTTCCGTCGGTGAGCGGCGCCGTATGGCTGACCGAAAGCTCGATCTGGTTGGCGACGAGCGGGATGTTGAGCTTCGCTTGCAGAAGCGCGACCTGCGACGGCGTATAGTTCGAGACGCCGACCGCCCGCGTCTTGCCCTCCTTGACCAGTGCCTCCAACACCCCGGCCACCTCGGCCGCGTCCAGCAGCGGATCGGGCCGGTGCAGCAGCAGCAAATCCACATGATCGGTCTTCAGGTTGCGCAGCGAATTTTCCAGCGACAGGCGGATATGCCCGGCCGTGCTGTTATAGTGCTTGACCCGATGTTCCGGCCGAGCCGGGCCGGTCAGCGCGATGCCGCATTTCGTCACCAGCTCGATCCGGTTGCGCAGGTCCGGGCGGGTGGCCAACATCGCGCCGAACATCGCCTCGACGCGGTATCCCCCATAGATATCGGCATGGTCGATCGTGGTGATCCCGGCATCAAGGCATGTATCGACAGTGCGGGCAATCGAGGCGATTCCGCTCGTTTCCGGATTGCCGGCAATGCGAAACGCACCCCAGACCATTCTGGAAAATTCCGGGCCGTCGCGATGAAGCTTTATACGGAATGACATGATGCAGGGACACTCGCTCGGTGGTTTCTGAAACGGACAATGCAACGGCAGTTCCGCAACATATACCGGCACGGCAACGCCGATACAACGAAGGGTTATAGACGGGGGACACGAAGACGGAATAAGTTGCGATCGTTGCGAGATTCCGGCCGCTGGCAGATCAGATGGAGACTGACATGACGTTGACCACCCCCAAACCATTGGCTTTCGTCCTTGGCTTCGGCCTCTTCCTTGCCGCGTTCGCCTTCGTCAACCTTCCGACCGTCAGCTTCGCCCAGACGGCGAACGAGCGGCTTGCCTTCCCCCGCGGCAAATCCGGCACCGTCGTGCGCGATACCATTCGCGGCTATGAAAGCGTCGAGTATCACGTCGACCTGTCGGCCGGCCAGCGGCTGACCGTCGATCTGCAGACCAGCAATGCCAGCAATTATTTCAACGTGACCGCCCCCGGCGCGGCCGAAGCCATGTTCGCCGGCTCCAGCGAGGGCAATCGTTTCCAGGCCAGGGTTCCCTCCAGTGGTGACTACAAGATCACCGTCTACCTGATGCGCAATGCCGCCCGGCGCAACGAGACGGCCCGTTACACCCTTTCAGTCAGCGCTACAGGCGCCGTCGCTGCCAAACCACAGCCGGGTGGCGATTATGCCGACGGCCTGTCCGGTGGACCCGACTGGTGGCAGGTGTCCGGCGTCTCCTCGAACGACACGCTGAACATCCGTACCCTGCCCTCGGCGCAGGGCCGCGTCGTCGCCCAGTTGGTCAACGGCGAATTGCTGCGCAACATGGGTTGCCGCATGTCGGCCGGCCAGCGCTGGTGCCGCGTCTCCACCGAAGACGGCATCCGCGGCTGGGCCGCCGGCCGCTTCCTGCGCGAAGCCAGCCGGTAAAGATCGCTTTGCGGACGGCTTGAAAGCCGCAGAAACCAGGCAGGCCGGCGCTGTTACCACTATTTCCGGCGGTCATCTCCGGCAAGGATTTTTTGGGGGGCCTCAAATCTCTCCGTCATGTCAGTCCTTGCAGCGGGGATGGCGGAGGAAATATCCATCCTCCCGGGTGCTAAAAAATCATCTCGCGTGAGCAGGACAAAACGAGCATCTTCCCTTTAACGTCAAATACTTGTCGCCCAATCTCCTCTACGCCCGCGCACCCCAATCGCACCGAAAATCCCCGCGATCAAAACCTGTGTCATCATCATTGCGTCCTGTCATCGGCGAGACCGCTAGGCGTAGCGGTGAGACAGGGCCGGTGCCGGGTGGAGGACAGACGTAAGCCTTTGTCCGGTGG
>NZ_LMEY01000028.1 GCF_001426665.1 Rhizobium sp. Root1334
AGCGGTTTATAGTCCCACCCCCCAAACGAAGTCAACACACCAATTTCAAAAAAATGAAGTTTCTTATAACTAACTGATTTATATGAGATATTTCATAAACAGCCTGTGAAGGGCCAAAAAGCCGGCGAATTAGCCGGTGCTTAACCCTTGGCGGGCCCCACAAGGCGCCCTTTCTCTAGGGGCCGGACAAATAGCCCCGGCGCCACGTTCATTTTCGCGTGGCGAGCAACCGCGACTCCACGTCCAGAAACCGCTTGTGCCCCAGATATCCGGCGCCGTCCTCAATATCGGCGGCGATGGCCGTCTTCAACGCTGTCACATCCTTTGCAGCAATCGCCTCCAAAGCCTGGACGTGGCGGTCGACACGGTAGCTTTCGTCGAGGTTCTCCGTCGCCTCGCGCATGAAGGGGCCAAGCCGTAGCCAGACGGATTCAATCAGCGGCAGAAGAACGGCAGACGAGCGGACTTCGTAGAGACAGCGGTGGAACGCGAAATTGGCTTCGATGCCCTGCTCGATATTGCCAGCCTTGTAGGCGACATCGATCTCGTCATCGAGTTGCTGCAGACGCGCCAGCCGCAGGTAGTCGATGAAGGGCAGGGCGCGCTCGGCGGCAACGGTCTCCAGAGCAATGCGGGCGGCAATGATCTCGTCGAATTTTTCCGGATCGATATCCGGCACCCGGACACGGCGGTTATCGAGATGCTCCAGCGCACCGTCAGCGACAAGCCTGTGCAGCGCCTCGCGGACCGGCATGGCGCTGACCTGCAGCATTTCGGCGATCCCCTGAATGGTCACCGGCAGCCCGGGCGGAAAACGGCCGGTCATGATGGCCTGACGCAGGCAGCGATAAACCCATTGCTTCATCGATTCCATTGGCAGCTTGCTGAGCGAAACCAGCCCGATCACATCCATCTGTTTCAAAAGCCCTGATCCTCCCCTGATTGATACTATCAATATGGATAATCCGAGACCCGGTCGAGGCGCGATTTTTCCGCCTACCACCATCGCCCGTGACCGAACCGTTTCCAATGCGATTGGTGGTCAGCTCGCGCCAGGTAACATCCCTTTGCAATTTGATCATATAATGGGTAAGAATGATCAAAATAACTATGAGCGTGCGACGTTCTTGATGTTCAGACGCGGGACGCCCGGCTCGGTTAAAACAGCTTTCCAACGAACGGCCGGATCGACGCCCGAAGGTGGCATCGCAACACACCCCTTGGCCGGGCACCCGCAATCGCCTGGCCAACGGCACAGAACTGGTGGACAATGATAGATGAGAATGAAGCCTCTGATTTCATAAATCGCAACCCTGACATCGAGGTGCTGGAAGCCTTCGTGATCGACGTCAACGGCGTGCCACGCGGCAAGTGGATTCCGCGCGACCGGGCGCTGGATGTGCTGATGAAAGGCATGGCCATTCCGCGCTCCGTCTATGCGCTCGACATCTGGGGACGCGATGTCACCGATGCCGGCCTGGCGGAGGGAACCGGCGATCCCGACGGCCTGTGCTTTCCCGTTCCGGGGACACTATCACGGGTGACCTGGCTCAACCGCCCGACAGCGCAAGTCCTGCTCAGCATGAAGAACCCCGATGGCACCGGCTTCTACAGCGATCCGCGCCAGACGCTCGTTGACGTGATGCAGCGCTTTGCCAAGTTGAAGCTGACGCCGGTCGTGGCGACCGAGCTGGAATTCTACCTGATCGACCCGGTCCGCTCGGCCCTCGACCCGGTACGGCCGCCCAATACCCGCGAGGGACGCTGGCATACGGGGCAGACGCAGGTCCTATCGATATCGGAGCTGCAGGATTTCGAGCATGTCTTCCACGAGATCGCCACCGCGTGCCGCGCTCAGGGCGTGCCCGCCGATACGACTCTGCGTGAAAACGGACCCGGCCAGTATGAAATCAACCTCAACCATGTGCCGGATGCGCTCAAGGCCGCCGACTATGCCGTGTTGTTGAAGCGTATCGTCAAGGGCGTTGCGCGCAGGCACGATCTCGATGCCACGTTCATGGCCAAGCCCTATGGCACACAGGCCGGCTCCGGCATGCATGTGCATTTCTCCATTCTCGACGAGGACGGCCGCAACATCTTCATCGGCGAAGACGGGCCAGCCGAAACCTTGATGCATGCGGTTGGCGGGCTTCTCGAAAACATGGGCGACAGCATGGCGGTGTTTGCTCCACATCTCAATTCCTACCGACGCTTGCGGCCGAGCGAACATGCGCCGACCTATGCCTCCTGGGGATTCGACAATCGCTCTGCCGCGGTGCGGGTGATCACCGCGAGCAAACCGGCCACCCGTATCGAGCATCGCGTCGCAGGGTCCGACAGCAATCCCTACCTGGTTCTGGCGATGATCCTTGGTGCAGCCCTGACCGGCATGCGGGAAAAGACCAAGCCGGGCGGCGCCATTACCGGCGACGATCATGCCGTCAACCACCAACCGCTACCGACCAACTGGGACTATGCCCTGCAAAGTTTCGCACGGTCGGGTTTTGCCTATGCGACGCTCGGGCCGAAATACCGGTCGCTTTATACGGCCTGCAAGCGGCAGGAGCTTTCGGAGTTTTCCCTCAGAGTGACGGACGTCGAGTACGACGCCTACATCAGGACGGTCTGACATGAATATCGCTGATATCGCTTCCAAAAACGCCAATCCCGGTCATGCGCCGTCCTGGTACGCGGCCTCGGCAAACGACCGGCGGCTGCGGCCCATCCTGCAAGGCGAGACCTCGGCGGATGTCTGTGTCATCGGCGCAGGCTTTACCGGTATTTCGGCGGCGCTGGAACTGGCCGAGCGCGGCTTTTCCGTCGTGGTGCTCGAAGGCGAACGGATCGGTTACGGTGCTTCCGGGCGCAATGGCGGCCAGATCGTCAATGGTTATAGCCGCGACCTGGAGACGATCGCTAAGCGTTATGGGCCGGAAAAGGCCTCGAAACTGGCTGCTATGTCGCTGGAGGGCGGCAACATCATCCGCGAGCGCGTGGCTAAATACGCGATCGATTGTCATCTGGTCGATGGTGGGTTCTTCGCTGCTTTTACCGACAAGCAGATGCGCGAGATGGCGGACCACCGCGCGCATTGGCAGGCGCGCGGCCATGCCGGTCTCGACATGGTATCCAAGGCAGACGTTGGCAAATATGTCCGCAGCGGCCGCTACGCCGGTGGCATGATCGACCGGTTTGGCGGACATATCCATCCGCTCAATCTGGTACTGGGCGAGGCCGCAGCGGTCGAAAGCCTCGGCGGGCGTATTTTCGAAAGTTCGCGCGTGACCGGCGTCGATCAAGGACCATCTCCCGTCGTGCGCACCCGCACGGGGTCAGTGCGGGCGAAATATGTGCTTGTCTGCGGCAACGCTTATCTCGGTGAACTGCTGCCGGAGATCGGCGGCCGGATGATGCCGGTTTCAAGCCAGGTACTGGCGACGGAACCGCTTGAGGCCGGATTGATCGAAACCCTGCTGCCAGCCAACTACTGCGTCGAAGATGCCAATTACGTTCTCGATTACTATCGCCGCACCGCAGACAACCGGCTGCTATACGGTGGCGGCATCGGTTATGGCGGCCAGGATCCGAAGGATCTGACCGCCGTCATCCGGCCGAATATGTTGAAGACCTTTCCGCAACTGGCCAAAGTGAAGATCGATTATGCCTGGAGCGGCAATTTTGCCCTGACGCTGACGCGCATTCCGCATATGGGCAGACTGTCCGACACGGTCTATTTTTCCCATGGCGACAGCGGACATGGCGTCACCACCACGCATCTGCTCGGCAAGATTCTTGGCGAAGCGGTGGCTGGTCACGCCGAGCGGTACGACGTGTGGAGTTCGCTACCCAACCTTCCATTCCTCGGCGGCAAGACTTTTCGCGTGCCGTTCACCATGATCGGTGCCTGGTGGTATGGGCTGCGCGACAGGCTCGGTCTTTGACGCCAATCGAAGACGACGGCAAAACCGTATTGCCGCATCGGCAGCCGGCGGATATCGTCGGCATGGACAAGCAACCGGTTTCCGCGAAAGACCATCTTATGACGAAGGATGCAGTGCGCAGAGAGCATGAATTTGTTTCCACGCCATCGGCGCGGACGCTTCATGCCGAACTGATGCTGCTGTGTGCCCGTATCGGCTATTCCCCACCCGTGTCCATCTGACCTTGTTTCACCACACGCCAGAAAACCAAGGACACGATGATGACCCTTTCGAACCACAAATATTCCCTGCCGGAGTTGCAGGCGCAGGATGCTGCGCATTTTCTTCACCCATTCACCGACCACAAGGAACTGCGAGCCCAAGGATCGCGCATGATCGTACGCGGCGAAGGGGCCTTTATCTACGATAGCGAAGGCGGTGAACTTCTCGACGCGATGGCCGGGCTCTGGTGCGTCAACATCGGGTATGGCCGCGACGAACTGGCGGAAGTGGCAGCCGCACAGATGCGTGAACTGCCCTACTACAATGCCTTCTTCAAATGTGCGACGCCCGCCCCGGTGCAGCTGTCCGCCAAACTTGCCGAACTTGCACCGCCGAATATCAACCAGGTCTTCTACGGTTCGTCGGGTTCGGAATCGAACGATACCGCCGTTCGTCTCGTTCGCCATTATTGGGCGCTCGAGGGCAAGCCGGAAAAAAACATCATCATCTCCCGCAACAATGCCTATCATGGATCGACTGTCGCCGGCGCCTCGCTCGGCGGCATGAGCCATATGCACAAGCAGATGGGCGGCATGGTGCCCAACATCGTCCATGTGCTGGAACCTTATGCGTACGAGCTGGCTTTGCCGGGAGAGAGCGATGATGATTTTGGCCTGCGGGCGGCGCACGCCATCGAGGAAGCGATCCTTGCCGCCGGCGCCGACAAGGTTGCAGCCTTTATCGGCGAACCGATCATGGGGGCAGGGGGCGTACGGATACCGCCCGCAAGCTACTGGCCGGAAGTCCAGCGGATCTGCAGGAAATACGATATCCTCTTGATGCTCGATGAGGTCATTACCGGTTACGGCCGCACCGGCGAATGGTTCGCCGCCACCACCTTCGGCATCGAGGCCGACACGATCACGACCGCAAAGGCGCTGACCTCCGGCTATCAGCCGCTGTCGGCGCTCCTGGTCGGAGACCGGATTGCCAATACGCTGGTGGAAAAGGGCGGAGAATTCAACCACGGCTACACCTATTCCGGCCACCCCGTGTGCTGCGCGGTCGCCTTGAAGAACCTGGAAATCATCGACAACGAGGGCCTTGTCGAGCGGGTCCGGACCGATACCGGCCCCTATCTTGCCAAGGAACTGGCCAGACGGCTGAACGCTCATCCGCTGGTCGGGCAGACACGGTCGATCGGGCTGATGGGAGCGGTCGAAATTGTCCGGGACAAGGCTGAACGGACGCGGTTCAAACCGGACGGATCCGCCGCGATCAAAGTCCGGGATCACGCCGTCCGGAACGGCTTGATGATCCGTGCCACGGGCGACACCCTCATCATGTCACCGCCACTGGTCTGGACCCGCGAAACAATCGACCTCGCCTTAAATCGCCTGCTGGTGGCTCTTGACCTTGCCGAAGCCGATCTGGCTCCGCTTCGATAGAAACTGAACCGGCCGCTGCCAAACCCGATGGCGAGGCTGCGGCCGTTATCAGCGTCTCGATCTGTATGCAGCATCGGCCAAACGCCGCTCAATGCGGCGCACCTTGCTCAATCGTTTCCAAGCGCAAGTCGCGCTCAAAAAAGGATATTTCGATGCACTCGCACCTCCCATCGAAAAAAGCACTCGTCCCGTTTGTCAGCGTCGCCAACATGATGCGCCTTGTTCATGCTGTTGGTATCGAGACCGTGATGGTGGAATTGGCTGATGTGATCGAAGCCGATTTCCGGCGGTGGGATTTGTTCGACAAGACGCCCCGCATTGCCTCGCATTCCAAGGAAGGCGTCATCGAACTGATGCCGACCTCGGACGGCGATATCTACAGCTTCAAATATGTCAACGGCCATCCGAAGAACATGGCGCAGGGTCTACAGACAGTCACGGCTTTCGGGCTGCTGGCGGAAGTTTCCACCGGCTATCCCGTCCTGTTGACCGAGATGACGCTGCTGACGGCGCTTCGCACGGCCGCCACCTCGGCAATGGTCGCCAGGCATCTTGCGCCGAAGGGCGCACGCACCATGGCCATCATCGGCAACGGCGCACAGGCGGAGTTTCAGGCGCTGGCGTTCAAAGCGGTGTGCGGTATCGACCATGTGCAACTCTACGACATCGACCCGCTGGCAACGTCAAAGGCCGTGCGCAACCTCGCTCACTCGGGCTTGAAGGTGACCGCCTGCACCTCGTCGCAAGCTGCGATCGAAGGCGCCGGCATCATCACCACCTGCACGGCCGACAAGCAGTTTGCCACCATTCTGACAGACAACATGGTTGGTGCTGGGGTCCATATCAACGCCGTCGGCGGTGATTGTCCGGGCAAGACCGAACTGCATCACGACATTCTCAGCCGTGCCGACACGTTTGTGGAATTCACGCCGCAGACGCGCATCGAGGGAGAGATACAGCAGATGCCGCCCGAATATCCGGTAACCGAGATGTGGAAGGTTGTTAACGGTGAGGCCATCGGCCGCCGTGACCCCGCCCAGATCACGCTGTTCGACAGCGTCGGATTTGCAATCGAGGATTTTTCAGCGCTGCGATATATCCGCAGCAAGTTGAATGGAACGGGATTTTACCAGGACCTCGACATGATCGCCGACCCTGATGATCCACGCGACCTTTTCGGCATGCTGCAGCGGTCGGAGAAAGAATAGGGGCATCGACCGGCCCGGACGCCCGTTTGTTCGGCATGAGGGGCGCCACAACCGGCGCCCCTCAATCAAGAGGCTCATCTACCGCTGCGAACGGCGTCGATAAGCTTTCGGCAGGCGGCCGGAAGGTCGGCCTTTTCACGCAACAGAGCGCCACCGATCAGATACATCACGGTATCGCCATAGGCATCGCGCATTTCCGGCACGCGCTCAAAGGTCATGCCGCCGCCGGGAGCGGGCAGGATTGGCTTCAGCCCGCCGAGATCGCTGGTGCAGCCATCGACGATCGCCAGGCATTCCTCGCGGGAAAAGCTGAAGCGGCCACCGAAATTCGGATAGATCACCGCGTCAACGCCCATCAATCGCTGTAGGATGCCGTAGAAGAAGCGATGGGAAAAGCCCGTGGTCGGCGTAATGACATTGGTGCCGCCGAACGTCGGATGGGAGACGATCGGCAGGCCGAAATCAGGGTTCGAGGCCAAAGCGCGCGATACGTCGAAGCCGACCAGGGATGGCGCCAGCATGACACCACCGGCTCCCATCTCCTTGGCCATGAAGGCGCGCTCGAATATCTGGTCGGACGGACCGGTGATGTTGGGCACATAGGTGGTCGCAAAGCCGGTTTTTGCATTGGCGTCGCCGATGGCATCGGTGCAGGCTTTCACACGCTCGGCAAACGGCGATGTCTTCTGGTTGGCAAGACCATGGTCGTCTTTCACGTAGTCCATTCCGCCCAAAGCAAACTGACGGGCGAGCCCGGCAAGTTCGGCTGTGGAGAGGCCGACCGGCTTGATGGCCGACATCAGGATCGGCCCCTGTTTGACACCGGTGCGCTCGCGCAGCCCCGGTATTCCGAACCGGGGACCGGATACCAGCTTGATGATCGCGGGCGACAGCGTCATCGTCTCGACCCGGGTCTGTGTCCGGATCGAGGAATTGCCAAAGACGATGTTCAGCAGTTGCGGAAAATCGTCACCGATATCATCTTCGCTATAGGAGATTTCCGTGAGGAACCCGCCACGTGTATCGGTGCAGGGCAGGACGCTTTCGATCTGCCCGAGAATCTCGTCCTCGATGTAACCGGCCGGTACGATATCGCGCGGAATTTCGACCGTCTGCTCGACGGCAATCTCCAGAGCACGGGCGCGGGCTTCCGCCTCTGTCCCGACGCCGATCCAGTAGGTAACGAAAAAGCGATCCATTACAGGGCCTCCGCCTTCTGGGCCGAATGCACCGTATCGATGCGAACCGCCTCCAGCTCGGCGTCGCCGATGTCGAGATCCTTGCCGAGAAGTTGGCCGATTGCCGAGACCAGCGCACTCGCATCGAGCCCGTATTTCTTCATCAGGTATGGTTTGGAAGCGCCATGGGCGAAGGTATCCTGCAGGCCGAGGCGCCGCAGTTTGATGCCGAGGCCTTCTTCCGCGAGGATTTCCGCGACCAGCGAACCGAGGCCGCCATTGATGGTGTGGTTCTCCAGCGTGACCACGCCCTTCTTGCCACGTGCTGCCTTGATCAGGCCTTCGCGGTCGAAGGGCTTTAGCGTCGAAACGTGCAGATGATGGACGCCGATACCGCGCGCCTTCAGCGGCTCGGCGGCACGCAGTGCCTCTTCGGTGCAAACACCTGATGTCACGACCAGCACATCATCGCCTTCGCTGAGCGTGCGCAGCTTGTTGAATTCGAACGGTGTCGAAAACAATCGTGGCACTTCGCCGCGCAGCACGCGGGCATAGACCGGGCCATCGATGCTGTCGGCAACTTCAAGCACGGTTTCGACTTCGGTGGCGTCACCGCATTCGAGGATCGTCATGTTGGGGATGGCGCGCATCACCGAGATGTCCTCGATCGCCTGATGGGTGATGCCGCCCGGCGTGGTGATACCCGGCAGGAAACCCATCAATCGAACCTGGCGATTGGAGTAGGCGATCGAGTTGATCAGTTGGTCATAGGGGCGGCGGTAGAGAAAGACCGAAAACGTATGCAGGAACGGTCTGAAACCCTGCATGGCGAGGCCGCCGGCAAAGGACAGCATGTTCTGTTCGGCCATGCCCAGCGACAGGAACTGGTCCGGGTGCCGGTCGCGGAAGCCATCGACCTCGCAGGACGAGGTGAGGTCTGCCGACAGGCAGAGAATATCCGGACGTGCGGTCGCGAAGGTTTCGAAAGCCTTGGCATAGGGACGGTTGACGATTTCGACCATGATCAGGCCCTCGCAATTTCGGCTTCATCGACACCAAGTTCGGCGGCAATGGCGGTCTGCATTTCCCGGCGTTCATCCGCCGATTTGAAACGGACGTAGTGCAGGCGCGGGAAGCGCTTCTTCAGGAATTCCATGCCCTGGTAGGGTGACGTGTTGGCAAGGATGATCAACGGCTTGCCCGGCTCGGCACTATCGGCGGCAGCGCGCATGGCCCCCAGATCATGCCCGTCGATCGAGCGGCAGGTGACGCCGAAGGAAGCAACTCGGGCAGCAAGATCGCCAAGATCAAGAACCGACGACATTGCGCCGTCGCATTGCTGGCGATTGACGTCGACGATAACGCGGACGTTGTCGATGCCGTGATAGGCCATTGCCGCTAGGCATTCCCAGGTCTGTCCTTCCTGGAACTCACCGTCCGACATATAGACCCAGACCTTGCCGGGCTCGCCCTTGCGCTTGCGCGCCCAGGCGATACCAGCGGCCATCGATAGCCCCTGCGCCAGCGAGCCGGTGGTCACTTCCATGCCGGGACTGTGTTCGGCACCAATCATTTCGACCGACCCGCCATCGACATTGAAATGGTCGAGTGCATGTTCGTCCATGCGGCCGACCTGAATTAGCGCCGAATAGATCACCAGCGCATAATGGGCTGGCGAGATGATCAGCCGGTCGAATTCCGGCGCAAACGGGCCGTGATAGCCGGCGCCGGTAAATGCGTCCGGGTTGGTGGCAGACGGCACGCCGCCAAACGGCAGCGGCACCTTCGGCAATGTCGGTTCGCCGAGTGTCAGGGCCTCGTTGTAGAGAAAGGCAAGGCTTTCGGCAGCCGAACAGGCCTGGCTGAGATAGCCGCCATTGTTGCGCATCGTGTGAAGAAAGACACGCTTGCGAATACCGGCGGCGACATCTTCGGTGGACTGCTGGTTGGAGAGGTTCATGGCTCAGCTCCGTTCCGGAAACAGGGCTTTCAACCCTTGAGGCGAGGCATCGGCAATGCCGCGCTCGGTAATCAGGCCGGTGATCAACCGGGCCGGGGTAACGTCGAAGGCCGGATTGGCGGCAGGGCTGCCCTCCGGCGAGATGCGCACCGTGGCAATGGAGCCATCGACGGCGCGGCCCTGAACGAAGGTTACTTCCTCGCTGTTGCGCTCCTCGATCGGGATTTCCCTGACGCCATCATGCACGGTCCAGTCGATCGTGGGAGAGGGCAGGGCGACATAGAAGGGAACGCCGTTATCCTTGGCGGCAAGTGCTTTCAAATAGGTGCCGATCTTGTTGCAGACATCGCCATCGGCTGTGGTGCGGTCGGTGCCGACGATCACCATGTCGATCTGGCCATGCTGCATCAGGTGGCCGCCGGCATTGTCGACGATCAGCGTATGCGGGACGCCATGGCCGTTCAGCTCCCAGGCGGTCAGCTGTGCGCCCTGGTTGCGCGGGCGCGTCTCATCCACGTAAACATGGACCGGAATGCCTTCTTCCGTTGCCATATAGATTGGCGCGGTGGCCGTGCCATAATCGACGGTTGCCAGCCAACCGGCGTTGCAATGGGTGAGAATGTTGACGGGTTCGCCCGGCTTCTTGCGCGCCGCGATTTCGCGGATGACCTTCAGTCCATTAGCGCCGATGCTGCGGTTCAGCTGTACATCTTCCTCGGCAATTTCGGCTGCACGGCGATAGGCTGCAGCAGCACGTTCCGGAACCGGTACTTTCCGAAGTCCGTTGCGCATCTCGTCCAGCGCCCAGCGCAGGTTGATCGCGGTCGGCCGTGTCTCGTGTAGCACGTCCCAAACAGCATCCAGCGCTACATCGCTGCCGTCGTCCTGCATGGCGATGGCGACACCATAGGCGGCAGTGACCCCGATCAGCGGTGCGCCACGCACCCACATGTCGCGGATGGCAACGGCGACATCATCGACGGTCTTGAGCGTGACGACCCGGAATTCGTGCGGCAGCCAGCGCTGGTCGATGATGTCGACCGACCGGCCATCCTCGTTGAGCCAGATGGTATGGTAATGGCGATCTCCGACGTTCAAATGACTGTCTCCTTCTCGAGGCGTTCCGCAAGCGCATTGATCTCGGCAATGCTGTGGATGCGGCGCCGATTGACGGCTAGATGGCGCCCGAGCTTGAGCGCCTTGGTTTCGCAGCGTGCCCGGACATCCGGGTCTTCGATGGTTTCAAAATCGGCATTATGGGCAAGGCCGAGAATGCGGCGGTGCATCTCGATTCCGGCAAAGCCGAGCATGTCGGTCCACAATGTCTGCAGCACCTCATTCAGCGCCTGTTCCGATCCCAGGTGATCGCCCTGGTCTTCGAACAATGTGCGTTGATAAAGGATGCCCGTACGCTCGGTGCGCCAGAGATGCGAAAACTCGGTGCGGAAGGTCTCCCAGATCTCGACGATCACACCAAGAAGGTAGCTCCGCATGTCTTCGCGGCTACCGTCGTGTTCGTGACCGGACTGCGAAAAGTAGCTCATCCAGAAATTCGACAGCAGCATGCCGACATCGAGAGCCATCGGTCCATAGAAAGCAAATTCCGGATCGATGACTTTCGTTTCAGTCTCGATCACCATGACCGAGCCGGTATGAAGATCACCGTGCAGGAGTGTTTCGGCATTGGCCGTAAAGAGATGTTTCAGCCGCTGCGCTTCGACCTTGAGGTCGCGGTCAGCGCGGAGTTGAGCAACGATCCCATCAAGCTGGGGCGTGGTGAAATGATTGAGCTTGGCGTCGAAATACGGGTCGGAAAAGACCAGGTTTTCGGTGATATCGCAAAGCTCGATATTATCGGCAAACAGCGCCAGGTCTTCCTTGCGCTTGCGTGCTTCCATCGACAGATCGGAGCCGCGGAACAGCGTGCGGGCCAGAAACAGGCCAAGGTCCCGGGAAATCTTCGGCAGTTGTCGCCCGTCGATTAGAGCCCGGCGCAGGATCACATGCGGCGTCAGGAACTCCATGACGATGATCGCCTGTTCGCGGTCGAAATAAAGAACCTCCGGCACCATGCCGGGATCGCGTTCCGCCTCGCGCTTCAGCGCATGATATTCGAAATAAGAGCGCTTCAGTGGCAGCGGCCAGCTCTCGCCGACAAGGCGCACATAAGGCAGCGCCTGCTTGACGATAACGCTGCCGGCGTCGCCGTCGACGATGAAAACGAGATTGAGATTGCCGTCGCCGACTTCACGCACTTTCCAGCGCGTACTCTCTGTACCGATCCTGCCGGCCAGGGCCGCGTTGCTGCCCAGCCGCTGCGGCAAGGTCTCGGGCGTCAGCGCTTCGAAATTGTTCGTACTCATGATTCCTCCTCTCCATCGGAGCGGCGCGCCGGGCAGAAAAACACCTGGCACTCTCCTCGTTCCGCTCCCGGCGTCATGCGTCTCCACACGCAGTCACGCCGTCCTTTCTCTTTTGGTAAGCCACCATTCTGTCAAATGTCAATGGGCTTGACATTTGATTAGATGGCAGCCTAACCTGTTGATCAGGGAGGAGCAGATGATACAGGAACACGTTTTCCGTATTGAGGGTCTGCGCAAATCGTTCGGTCCAATCCAGGTGCTGGGTGGGGTCGATCTGAATTTGCGTACCGGGGCCGTCACGGTGCTGATGGGCGCCAACGGAGCAGGAAAATCGACACTGGTGAGGATCGTCAGCGGCGTCTATGAACGCGACGCCGGAACAATCACGCTCGCCGGTCAGCCTTATGCGCCGGCAACGCCCGCAGAAGCCATCCGGTCCGGTGTCGTCACCGTGCACCAGAACATCAATGATGGTGTCGTCGCCGATCTGGATGTCGCTACCAACCTGACGCTCGACCGATTGAACGGCCGTGGCGCCCACCTCATTTTCAATCCCCGCCGCGTTCGCCGCGAGGCGCAGGCCGTCGCCGACCGCATGGGGCTAGCCATCGATCTCAACGCCACGGTCGCCGATCTTTCACTGGCCGACCGCCAGATGGTGTCGATCGCCCGTGCCATGGCGCACGAACCCAAGGTACTCATTCTCGATGAGCCGACCTCGTCGCTGTCGAGTGCAGAAGCTGACCGGCTGTTCGAACTTGTCGACCGCTTGCGCGCCCGTGGCGTTGCCATCCTTTATATTTCACACCGCATGTCCGACATCCGCCGGCTCGCCGACAGCATCGTCTCCTTGCGGGATGGCCGCATTGCCGGGCTGTTTGAGGGCGACAATCTCGATTACGAAGGCGCGGTCAACGCCATGCTCGGGCAGAAAATCAACCTGAGCAACATCGTCGTGCGCGATGGCACAGCTCCCGTTTTCAAGGCAGAGAAGCTGACGATCGCGCGAGGCGCAAAACCGTTCTCGATGACGCTGGGCGATGGCGAAGTGGTGGCGGTCACCGGGCTTGTCGGTGTCGGCAAAACCGCCTTGGCCGAAACCCTGTTCGGTGCCCGCGTACCGGTCTCGGGCTCGATGACGCTTGATGGCAGCGCCTATGCGCCAAAGTCAACGCGGGCAGCAATCGATCAGGGTGTCTTCCTCGTCGCCAAGGATCGCGGTGACAGCGGCATCGTTCCAGATTTCAACATCTATGAAAATGTCAGCCTGCCGTTTCTGAAGCGGATTTCGAATTTCGGCATTTCCAATCGCCGAGCCGAACGCACGCAGGCACGGCAGCAGATTTCAGCGCTCGGCATCGTCTGCCGCACCGAACGCGACGAGATGAACACGTTGTCAGGCGGCAACCAGCAGAAGGTCATGGTCGGCCGGTGGCTCAGCCAGGCGTCACGCCTGCTCATTCTCGACGAGCCATTCCAGGGCGTCGATATTTCCGCGCGCCGGGACATCGCCGCCAAGCTGAGGGCTTCGGCTTCAGGCCGCGCCACCATCGTTTTCCTGACCGAGCTTGATGAAGCCTTCGAGATCGCCGACCGTATTCTGGTGATGTCGGAGCATACGCTGGTCGGCGAGCACCGCAACGCCGACGTCAACGTCGATAGACTTCTGGCCGAAATTGCCGGCCAACATGAAATGGTACTTTAGACATGAGCATTGAACAGACGACCGCCAGTCCATCCACCCACAAGGCCGCACCAGTGGCGGCAACGCTGACGCCGCGCGAAATCGCCATCAAATATGGCTTCATCACGCTGCTCTTCGGCATGATCCTCTATTTCTGCATCATGACCAGCGGCTTTGCCTCGCCGCAGAGCGCGGTCTTCATCTTCCAGTCGGTATCGATCACCGGCATCCTGGCGCTCGGCGTGACCGCCACACTGGTGGTCGGCGGCTTTGATCTGTCGATCGGATCGGTCGCCACCACTGCGATGATGGCGTCGTCCTACGTCATGGTGGT
Organism: Rhizobium sp. Root1334; assembly: GCF_001426665.1. Classification (GTDB taxonomy): domain Bacteria; phylum Pseudomonadota; class Alphaproteobacteria; order Rhizobiales; family Rhizobiaceae; genus Pararhizobium. The sequence goes on from NZ_LMEY01000028.1 coordinate 14,318, forward strand.
AATGGGGGGCGACGCGTTGACCGCAACGCTTGTCTGCCTTGCCATCGGCGTCCTCGTCGGTCTGATCAACGGTTTCCTGATCGTCTACATGCGCGTGCCGGACCTTCTGGCGACGCTCGGCATGATGTTCCTGCTGGTCGGCCTGCAGCGTATTCCGACAGAAGGCCGCTCGATCGCCACCGGCATGAGCATGCCGGACGGATCGACGGCCACTGGCACCTTCAGCCCCGCCTTCCTGGCGCTTGGCCGTCACCGTTTCGATTTCATCCTGCCCAATCTGGTGCCGGTGTCGGTCGTGGTGCTGATCGTTCTCGCCATCCTCATCTGGTTCTTCCTGGAATATACCCGCTTCGGCCGGATGATGTATGCGGTTGGCTCCAATGAGCGAGCCGCTGGCCTCGCGGGCGCACCGGTCAATGCCTACAAGATCTGGGCCTACATCATTTCCGGCGTCTTTGCCTCGATCGGCGGCATTCTTTTGGCCGCACGTCTCGGTCGTGGGGACATCGCATCGGGCAACAATCTTCTGCTGGATTCCGTCGCCGCTGCCCTGATCGGCTTTGCCGTCCTTGGCGCTGCCAAGCCGAATGCGTTCGGCACCGCCATCGGTGCGCTGTTCGTCGGCGTGCTCTTGCAGGGCCTGACGATGATGAACGCACCCTATTACACCCAGGACTTCGTCAAGGGCTTCGTGCTCGTCATTGCCCTGGTGTTCACCTTTGCGCTCTCGAGGAGGGGCAAACGCTGAGGAGCAAAGCTCCGTGCGGGACTGCAAATCAAACAACAAGTCTATTGTGGAGGAGACCCTTATGACTTTTACACGGAGAACTTTTTCAAAACTGACGCTTGGGATAATGGCCGCAACGGCGCTGGGAGGCGTGTCATTTGCGGCCGATATGCCCGCGCCATTCGACAAGCCCGGTGACGTCAAGATCGCCCTCGTGCGTTATCTGTCGACGGGTGACTTCTTCCAGTCCTATCTGGCTGGCGTTGAATCACAGGCCAAGGCGCTCGGCGTCGACCTGCGCGTGCTCGACAGCCGCCAGGATGCGGCTCTGCAGGCCGACATGGTCGATCAGGCGATCGCGCTTGGCGTTCAGGGTATCATCATCCAGCACGGCCTGACGGAATCCATGAAGGAAGCAGCCCAGCGTGCCGTGGACGCCGGTATCAAGGTCGTCGCCTTCGACGTCAATGTCGAGAACGAGAAGATCCCGCAGGTCGAGCAGTCCGACCGCGACCTCGCCCGTCTGGCACTGGAGCAGGCCGTCAAGGACAATGGTGAGAGCTGGAAGGCCGGCTATGTCTACGTCGCCGGTATTGCGCCGCTCGACCGCCGTGACGAGACCTGGAAGGAATTCAAGAAGAAGTATTCGGGCATCAATGAAGCCGCCATGTTCGGCACAATGGATAACCCGATTGCCAACTCGGTCGCCAACCAGGCGCGTTCGGTCATTTCCGCCAATCCGGACATCACCGTCATGTTCGCGCCTTACGACGAATTCGCCAAGGGTGTGAAGATTGCCGTCGACGAAGCCGGCATGTCGTCGAGCGTCAAGATCTACTCAGCCGACATCTCGACCTCCGATATCGCCGCGATGCGCGAACCGGACAGCGCCTGGGCAGCAACCGCCGCCACCAATCCGGCTGTTGTCGGCCAGGTCTCCGTGCGCACGCTGGCGATGATGCTGGCCGGCGAAGATCCGGGCCGCAGTGTCATCGTACCACCGACGCTGATCACTCAGAAGGACCTCAACGACAACGACATCAAGAACATGGAAGAACTCGGCGCCAAGCTGCCGCAGTTTGCCCATGCCGACGTTGCCATGCCCGCATGGATGCCCAATCCCAACGCCAAGTAAGAGACCGCTTGGCGAACTTCAGGGCGGCCCTCGGGTCGCCCTTTTTTGTTCGGTGAAGAGTGTTCGGCCTGCCAATTGCATGCGATATACATTTTTGATATATGTATATCTGAAGAGGATATGCGCTTGGCTCTTTTTATTCGCGATGACACCGTCAATGCCCTGGCAGCACAATTGCAGAAGGCTCTCAAAGCGCCGAGCAAGACAGACGCCGTGCGTCAGGCTTTACAGCATGAGCTTGATCGCGTGCAGCAGCAACGCCCGCTGCGGGAGCGAATTGCCAAGGCCCAAGCCATCGCCGGGGCGATGGGCGCAGGCGATCCGAATTTCGATATGAAAACATTCACTGACGAGATGTGGGATAATCTCTGATGTTCCTCGATGCGTCCGTCATCGTGGCGATCATTGCCCGCGAACCCGGCTGGCAAGAGATCGTCAAGCGGCTGGAAATCGCCGATGGAGCATTCGTGATTTCGCCGGTCGTCCGTTTCGAAGCGGTGCTTGGCCTCGCCAGGAAGTTCCAGCAGCCAGACAAGCCGAAAAGCAAGGAGGCCGTTGCCACGGCCAATGCCGCCGTCACGGAATTCCTGTCGGCAATCGGATCAACGGAGATTGCGGTGACGCCGGAAATCGGCTCGGTAGCCATCGATACAGCCATGATCTACGGCAAGGCGGTTGGACACCCGGCAGATCTCAATTTCGGAGACTGCTTCAGCTACGCCTGTACGAAGGCACTGAACATCGCCCTTGCATACAAGGGCGATGATTTCGCGTTGACCGACCTCGCCTGAACGAGGTCGCTATCATGACCTACCGCATCGCCGCAGCGATGTTCCCGCCATCGACAGTGGTGACATCGGCGGTGGTGCGCTCGGCCAAAGCCTGGTGCACGAAAGCCTGAGCGACATCGTCGGCCGTGACTTCGAGGCCAAGCAGGTTGCCGCCCATATAATCCTTGACCGACAGGCCGCGGGCCGCCGAGCGATTGGCGATCATCTCCTCGTTGAGCAGGCCGGAGCGGATACGGTCAGCGTTGACGGCGTTCGAGCGGATGCCGTCCTTGCCATGCTCCAGAGCATATTGGCGCGACAGGAACAGCGCCGCGGCCTTGGGCAGGCCGTAGGCACCAAAATTGGCGCCGGGATTGACCGCCTGCTTGCTGGCATTGAACAGCAGAACCCCACCAGTCGACTGCTCCTTCATGATCCGGACCGCATTCTGCGCGACGCTCTGGTGCGAGAAGAAATTGAGCTCGAAGCTTTTGCGCATCAAGGCGTCGTCCATGGTGGCAATCGGACTCTCCCACGCGGCGCCCGCATTGGAGACGACGATATCGACACCGCCATAGGTGCTGACAGCAGCGTCGAACGCAGCGCGCACGGATGCCGTATCGGTGACGTCGCAGGCAAGGCCGATCGACTGGTTACCAATCGACTTTGCGATCTCGGCCGCCTTGGTCCCGTCGAGATCCAGTACCACGACATGAGCGCCTTCACGGGCAAAAGCCTTTGCGGTGGCAGCCCCGATCGCGCCAGCGCCGCCGGTGACGATGGCAACCTGGCCGGTGAACGGTTTGGCCTTGGCGCCCGCAAGCTTTGCCTGCTCCAGCGACCAATATTCGAGATCGAACAGATCGGGCTTGCTGACCGGCTGAAAGCGTCCGATGGATTCGGCGTCGCGGGCGGCTTCAATCCACATTTCCCCGACATCGGCGGCGATCTTGGCATCCTTCAGGGTCCGGCCATGGCCGAACATGCCCAATCCCGGTAACAGCGTCAGGCGTGGCATTGGGTCCAGCATGACGCGTTTGACGTCGTCGCGGCCGTCGTTCGCCTCGAAATATGCAGTATAGTTTTCCACGAACTGCGCGACGCGGTCGGCAATCGCCACCTTGTATCCATCCAGATTGCTTGCATCCGGCGCCGGCAGCACCATCGGTCCGGTCTTGATGCGGATGGACAGATCCGGTGTCGAAACGCCACGCGAGGCCATGTCCTCGACCTCAGCTGCATTGACGAAGTCGAGAATCGCCGGCGAGGTGCGGAACTCGCCGATCATCCGGTCATACCGGCCTTCACCCTTCGAAACGGCGACGGCACCGCGCAGCATGGCAGCAATTTCATTGGGCTTGGCGAGATTTGCGGGCAGGGCGGCCGGAGTGAACGGGTTCTTGCCGTTCTTCGCCACATGGTCTTCGGCCAGCGTCACATAGTGGATCATCCGGTCATAGGCTTCCTTGGCGGTGGCGCCAAAGGTGAAGATGCCGTGTTTATCGAGAATCAGGCCATCCACGGTCGGATCCCTGTCGAAGACTTCGGCGGCCAGCTTGGCGAGGTCGAAGCCGGGCATCACATAGGGCACCAGCCCCATCTTCGGCCCGAACACCTTGGCGCTGATCTCCATGCTGCCCTCAAGGTCGGCAATCGCCAGAACGCCGGTCGAGTGGGTATGATCGACAAACTTGTGCGGAATGAAGGCGTGCAGCAAGGCCTCGACGGAGGGGTTTGGCGAGGCGGGATCGATCAGGTTGGCGCGCTGTAGCGTGACCATGTCCTCGTCGGAAAGCCTGTTCAGCTTACGTGCCTTCAAGAGAGGCGCGATCTTGACGGCGGGAAGGCCCGCCGGTTCGATGACGCCCATGTCCCAGCCGCTGCCCTTGACGCAGAGAACATCCCATTCGTCACCAATCAGATCGCTGACTGTGGTCTTCACCGAGGTATTGCCACCGCCATGCAGAACCAGCCGCGGATCGCCGCCGAGCAGCCGCGTCGTATAGGTGCGCAGCGCCAGATCGCGGTTGATGCCCTTTGCGGCATAGGTTGCGACCATGGCTTCGGCGTCAGTGTCGCTCCAGAGATTTTTCATTGCTTGCTCCTCCCTTGGGCAGGTTTTCAGGCCCGGTCCTCGCCGGGCGGATCAGGTATGATTGAGATGGTTTACGGCGCGGAGCGGCTGCGGGCCTCTGTGGTCCAGCGCTCAAGAAGCCGCCGGGCCATGGAGGTGGTCACCACCAGATGCGAGGCGAAGCCGCCTTTGATGGCCGCCACCAGCGGCTCGAACTTTCCGTCTTCCTGCACCACCATCATGCGCTTGCCGATCGCCCGGATGGAATCCAGATCAGCGGAAATACAGCGCCGGTTATAGGCACAGTCCAGCCATTGGCCAGCATGGTCGATGATCTGGCCGGCAATGACCCCGGCAGCGCCCGTTTCTCCCAGCGCGTGCATTTCTTCAGCTGTCAGCGCGCCGCATTTCACCAGATGACTATCATCCTCGATGCCACCCACGGAATAGAGTGCCAGCTGGCAGTCGGAAATTGTCGCCATCTGCTCGCGGATCACCGGTTCGGCACGCAGGGCAGCAGCCAATTGTTCAGAACTCAGTACAAGCGGCGCATAGACATTGATGCCCTCCGCATTCAGGCGCCGGGCTATTTCAGTAGTGCACTGGTCAGGCCGATAGGAGTACGGCGCTCCAAGATTTCCGCACAACTGGACGACAGTGACACCTTGCAGGTCGGCATAGGGCATGACATCGGCCAGATGGTAGACCGTTCGGCCCCAGGCGACCCCCACACGATCGCCCTTGTTGATCAGCTCCTGAAACACTGCGGCGGCAACCACAGGCATTTCCGCAGTTGGATCCATGGCCTGGCGGTCTTCCGGCACGATCCACACCGAGGTCAGGCCGAGTGCATCCTCCAGCTGCCGCGCCAAAATGTCGTCGGCAAACAGCTGTGTCGATGTTGCTATGTTGACGATGCCGGTTTCGCGGGCGCGCCGCAGATAGGTGGCGACGGACGCACGGGAAATATTCAGCCGCTGCGCCACTTCATCCTGTCGAAGGCCATGGGTATAGTAAAGCCACGCGGCCTTATGCAGGATCTGATCAGTGGACCGGATGGGCATCATATCTCCTTCAATCGCCGAATTAGACAATAGTCATCACTGTTGACAAAAGTCAAATAGAGCTTTGAAAGAAGCTATTTGGCATGGACCGTATCCGCCCGAGGCATCCATGCGCAGTGAAGCGAGGCGCTGTGAGTACGCAGTCAGCGAGCTGCGATAGATTGAAATCCTTTTGGAAGCAGCAGCGTCAGCAGATTAGCCCTGCTGTCTTGCAGTATCGCACGCCGGCTTCGGCATCGCGATTTTGAGATGTGCCGGGTAAACAGTCTGGGAGAGGATTTCAGGCCATAGCGGCGCTATTGGCAATATTTGCGCGGTAGCCGCCAAGGATGATGGGGCACTGGGGCGCATGCGTTCCTGCCGCAACAATGGCGGCGCGCGGATGACTGGCGGGCACTACTGCGCCGGCGTCAAACGTCATGCCGGAATTAGCTTCCGGCATGACGGATCGTATCATTTATGCCGCGAGATACTTCTTCAGGAAGGCCTTGGTACGGTCCTGTACCGGTGCGCGGAAAATCTCACTCGGCGGCCCTTCTTCGACGACGACGCCGCCATCCATGAACAGGACGCGATCAGCGACCTCGCCGGCAAAGCGCATTTCGTGGGTGACGATCAGCATGGTCATATGCTCGGCAGCGAGCTGCTTCATCACCGCATTGACCTCATCGACCAGTTCGGGGTCGAGCGCCGATGTCGCTTCGTCAAACAGCATCACCTTCGGCTGCATGGCGAGTGCCCGGGCGATCGCGACACGCTGCTTCTGTCCGCCGGACAGCCGTGACGGATAGGCATCGACCTTCTCCGCAAGCCCGACCTTCGACAACAGCTCCACAGCAAGCTCGCGGGCCGCATTCTTGGCCATGCCCTTGAGAATGACCGGCCCCATGGTGATGTTCTCCAGCACCGTCAGATGCGGAAACAGATTGAAGTGCTGGAACACCATGCCCATCTGCTGGCGCACCGCATTGATGTGCCGCTCGAACGCCGCTCCGCGCAGGGGTTGATTGACCTGCACACCATCAAGCCAGATCTCGCCGCCATTCAGCGTTTCGAGATGGTTGATGGAGCGCAGGAGCGTGCTTTTGCCGGAACCGCTCGGGCCGATAATGGCAACGATCTGGCCGCGTGTGACGGATAGATCGATCCCCTTGAGGACTTCCAGGGCGCCATAGGCCTTGCGGGCGCCCTTTACCTCGACCATGGGCCGCTGGACGGTCATCGGGATACCTCCACTTGTTTTTCGACCTGCCGCAAACCGGTTTCAAGGACGAGATTGAGTATGTAATAGAGTGCTGCCACCGTGATGTAGAACTCGAATGGCCGGAACGTTTCGCTGATGGCCAGCTGGGCCGAATGCACAAGTTCGGCAATGCCGATGATCGAAACCAGCGACGATTCCTTCAACAGCACGATCAGATTGTTACCGATCGAGGGCAGGGTGTTGCGCACCGCCTGCGGGATGACGACATAACGCAGCGTCTGGAACCGGCCAAAACCGATACTGCGCGCACCTTCCGTCTGCCCGGTATCAACCGCGACGATACCGGCGCGCATGACATCGGCATTGTAGACGGCAAAGTGAAGTCCAAGGCCAATGATGCCGGCAGCAAGCGCCGGCACGTTAAGGCCGATCTGCGCAAGGCCGAAATAGATCAGGAAGAGCTGCAAAAGCAGCGGCGTCCCCATGAACAGCCACATGAAGAAGCGGATCGGATAGGCAATCACCTTCGGTGCATAGAGCACAGCGACGGCGAAGAAGATGCCGAAGAAGAAGCTGATGATGGCTCCGCTGATGGTCAGTACCACCGTCCACCACACTCCCATGAGCAGGAGGTCGGTATAGGGCGTAACGACGCTGAAATCGAGACCTTGCATGTTGCCCTCTCCCTCAGTTGATGGCGTAGCGCCGGTCGAGGACATCGACCGCCCGCGCCACAACGTAGACGATGATCATGTAGAGCAGGGCGGCAATGCCGAAGATCTCGAACGGCTTGTAGGTGGAACCGATGAAACGCTGCGCCGTATAGGTGAGTTCGACGACCGAGATCGTCGAAACCAGCGCCGATCCCTTGATCAGGCCGACGGCGTTGACGCCAAGCGGCCGGATCATCAGGCGTGCCGCCTGTGGCAGGACAACAAGGCGCAGCGTCTGCAACCGGCTGAAGCCGATGGTGCGCGAGGCCTCCACCTGGCCCCGATCGACGCCGATAATGCCGCCGCGAATGGATTCGGCCATGTAGGCGCCGATGTTCAACCCCAGTCCGATGACACCGGCGGCAAAAGGATCGAGATTGATGCCGATCTGTGGACCGCCGAAATAAAGAACGAACAGCTGGATCAGGCAGGGTGTGCCGCGAAACACGCTGACATAGAGACTGCCGATTGCCCGCAGCACAAACGAACCCGACATCTTCGCCGAAGCGATAATGGCTGCGACCACAAGGCCAAGCAGCAACGACAGCACCGATATCTGCACGGTGACCCAAGCGGCTTCCACGAAAAACGGGAAGACGCGCAGCATCAGCGGGAAATCCATGGGAAAAACTCCGGAAAAGGCCTGCGAACGGCATTTGGCCGGCTTATTTCAGCCGGCCAAATGGTCTTGGCTATCGATCGATCAGCGGATGTCGCTGCCAACCCATTCCATGGCGATCTTCTCGTAGGATCCATCCGCCATCATCTCGTCCAATGCCTTCTGCATCGCAGCCTTCAGCTCCGGATTGTTCTTGCGGATGGCAATGCCGATGGCGACGCTGCCACCTTCAATATCAGGCGTTTCCAGGCGGCGGACTTTTTCGCCGGTTTCCTTGACGGCAACCATCACCGGGATGTTATCGACGACGATGGCATCGACGCGGCCAGCCTTCAGTTCGAGCAGCAGTTCCGGCAGGCCCTTGTAGGTGCGCACGTCCCAGCCGCCCTGTTCGCGAGCCCATTTCTCATGTGTTTCGCCGAGCGTGACGCCGAGTGTCTTGCCCTTCAGTTCGTCCAGCTTCTGCACGGTCGATGCTTCGCTGACGAAGACCGCCCGGCCGGCGTGGTAGTAGGGACCGACGAAATCGACGACCTTTTCGCGTTCCGGCGTGATGGTCATCGAGCCGACGACGGTGTCGAACTTGTTGGCAAGCAGGCCGGCGATGATCCCGTCCCAGGCGGTCGTCACGAGCGTGCCCTTGACGCCGACGCGTTCGGCGATCGCCGTTCCGATCGAGGCATCAAAGCCGACGACTTCGTTCTTCTCGTTGACAAAATTGAACGGAGGATACTGGCCGGACATGGCGATGCGGATCTCACCGGAGGACTTGATCGCCTCCAGATCGTCGGCGCTGGCCGTAAAAGCGGTAAAGCTGGCAGCAAGGGCCAGGGTGGCGGCCACGAGGCCTGAAATGAGTGTCTTCATGTTACTGTTTTCCTCTGGATGAAAGCGCATTCTCTGTCGCTTGGGTACGCGTGGACGCGCCTTCCGGATTTGATGATTGCTTTAGTTCTATTATTGCGCAAATAGATAATGGAAATAGAAGGCATAGATTTCAGGAATGATACCATCGCGATCTGAACGGCTGGTCTGGGAACTGGACTGGAACCTGCTACGGACCTTCGTGGTGATTGCAGAAGTGAAGAGCATTACCCGTGCCGCCGAGCAGCTCAACCTCAAGCAACCGAGTGTCAGCAATGCGCTGCGCCGCCTGGAAGACCGGGTCGGCCGCCGGCTGGTCGAGCGCGACGCCACCCGCTTCGAACTGACGGATGTCGGCCAACTGCTCTATGAGCAGAGCATCGAGGTCTTCGGTACGATTTCACAGTTGCCTCAACTGGTGCGCGGCGTCGGCGATGACGTGACCGGCCATGTCACGATCGCCGTCGCCAGCCATGTCATTTCGCCGATCTTCGACAAGGCGCTGACGGCATTTCATCGCAGTCACCCACGTGCCACGCTGACCATCTCGGTCGCGACCAGCGGCGAGGTAACGCGGCAGGTCCGTGAAAAGCGAGCGTCCCTTGGGCTATGCCTTGTCAGCAACCGCGATGCCGCCCTCGATTACACGATGGTCTACCGGGAATTCTTCGGCTTTTTCTGCGGGCCGGATCATCGCTTCTTCGGCCAGGGGGACTTGACGCTCGCAGACCTGAAAGGCGAACCGTCCGTCTCGTTCCACACCGACAATATCGCTGATGTGCTGAGGCCCGTGGCACTTCTGCGCAGCGAGGCGAAGCTCGCCACCAATGTTGTTGGCGTGTCGTCAAGCCTCGAGGAGGTGCGCCGCATGATCATCGCGGGGCTCGGGATCGGGCCGTTGCCGCTTCATGTCGCCCGACGCGATGTCGCGGACGGCGTGCTGTGGCGGCTGCCACCCTACGAGACACCACCGGCAATCGATGTCTTTCTGCTGGTGAACCCGGAAAAGATCATCAACCGCGCCGAAAAGGCGCTGATCACCGGCATCCAGACCGCAATCGCCGAAACACCTCTCGATCAACGGATTTATGGCGCTTAGCCCGCGCTATTTTCGTTGGCTGCGGCGTCCGTCTGAAGCGCCTCTGCACGTGCCCGCATCTCCGCGTCGAGCCCAACGGCAACCCGCGCGGTAAGGTCAAACCGGACGCTGACCGTTCTATTGATCGCGTGGACGACGCCATCCAGCGAACCGGACATGACCTGCTCGAACGTCACCGAACTGCGGCCGGTCTTGATCACACGCGAGCGGATCGTCAGCAGGGCGCCGGCCTTGGTCTCGTGCTTGTATTCCACCTCGGACCGGACATCGGCCCAGCCGCGGCTGGCATCGGCAAGACTGTCAGCGCCAGTAATATGACCGAGGAGCTGGAAACTGGCATCATCGAACATCGCCGCATAATGGCGAACGTTCATATGCCCCATGATGTCGCACATCCACGGATGCGCCACGCCGACATAGGTAACAAGCGATTGACCGGACATGATTTCCCCCGACAGGCACCGAAACGGAGCCGCTTGTGCTGCCCGCAGGCCAGAGATTTAGCGGAACGGGGGAACGCGCGCAACGCGGCTAATCCGACCCAAAAATGTCTCAAAGGAATTTGCACGGAATCAGATCACGCTCTCGCCGGTGGCAAGCCACTACCTTTCGCCCTCGAGCCCTCACAGCAGGCAGGCGACAAAGCTGCGCATCTATGTAATGGAAGCAACGAAACGAGGCGCGCCCGGTATCCGGACGCGCCTTGGACTTAAAGTCCCAATCTCGTCAGAAGCTACCGCTGTTAGCGGGTTGGCTTCTTCTTCGGTGCCGGCAGCAGGCCTTCGCGCTGAAGCTGCTTGCGCGCATTCTTGCGCTGGCGGCTGATGGCTTCAGCCTTCTGGCGCGCCTTTTTGACGGACGGCTTTTCGTATGCTTCCCGCATACGCATTTCACGGAATACGCCTTCGCGCTGAAGCTTCTTCTTCAACACTCGGAGAGCCTGATCGACGTTGTTGTCGCGAACCAATACTTGCATGTGAATCTTTCAAAGTCTGATGTTCACTAGAGATGGCAGGGGCAGTAGAGCAATTTACGAACCAAATCCAGAGCGTAAGGCAAAATTTCTCACATTATCTGCCTAGTCTTTTGTTCAGACCCTCAAATTTTAGCAGGAACCCCTTCATCAATCTGGCGGTTTTCCGCCAAGAACGCTGAAAACCAAGCTGCAACAGCCCGCGACCAAAGCCGCGATTCATCCGTCTTCGGCGTCCATCTTCATTTTCGCTGCAGCCATCATTGGCCATAGGTAATGGTAATCGCCCGTCCAATTGTCGCTAGCCACACAACAAGAGCAAAGATTGCGATACTGCGTTCCGGGTGACCGGCGGGATTGAAAAGGTTCATTGGACGCTCCAACACAGATGATGAAGTCTGATTATGCTCAACCTGCCGGATCCGGCAGTTACCGCAGGAACATCGCATTGCCACCACCCAGGCCGGGAGTATTCCGGCAGCGCTCCAGACACGGCAAATCCGACACGCGAGAAGAACCAGCCGGTTCACCCGGCGATAGCGACACTTGACACTGAATATGTTATTAAATAACATTACTGCCGCAACAAGGCTATTGGAAGATCGGTATCCGGCGTTGCCTGGCTGGTGGAATCGTGCGAGATGTCGAGCTGATGGTGCTGCTTCCAGGTGACCTTGGAGCGGCTGAAAAGGGAACACGGTGAGGACGACCCATCAGGGGCCAAAACCGTGGCTGCCCCCGCAACTGTAAGCGGAGAGTGCATTCACAACATCCCACTGGCCAAGCGCCGGGAAGGGGTGGATGCGCATCGACCCGCGAGCCAGGAGACCTGCCATCATCGATGATCAACTGCAACGGACGGGGTGTTCCGATGGAAAAAATCTGGCTTGAGAGCAACGTTTCAGCGCGTTTGCGATTTTTTGCCATGTGGACTCCGGATGTCGCCACCGGGGAAAAGACATGGCGCATCATCCACAGCACATCATAACCGTCTGCACCGATTGCCGGATCACCGGCGCCGCGTGCCGCCCGGGACTGGAACTGCTTGCCCGCCTCAATGACAGCCTGTCGCGCATGGGTGTTGCCAGCGGCTCCGATTTTTCCATCGAGGGCACCGTTTGCATGGCCGGTTGCCGGCGTCCCTGCACGATCGCGTTCCAGGCGAGCGGCAAGGCGACCTATCTGTTTGGCGACATCGCGCCGGACACCGATATCGCAGCACTGGTGGATTTCGCCGTAATCTATGCCGGACGGCCGGATGGCGTGACACGCGAGGCCGAACGTCCCCGCGGCCTTGGCGGCAAGACCATTGCCCGAATCCCGGCGGCCTTGCTCGTCTCGGAACATCCCGGAGAGCGCATTCAATGAAACCGTGGTTCCGGGGGACAATCCATGAGCTGTGACGGCAGGGGCGCAAGCCTCAACGTTTTGGGCCTCAGCTGGGGTCCAAATACGAATCTGATGCTTGTTCGCGATGTCAGTTTTTCACTGGAAGCTGGCGACCGACTTGCCATCGTCGGGCCGAATGGTGCGGGCAAGACGTCGCTGTTGCGCTGCCTCTATCGCGGCGTGGCGCCACTGGAAGGCCGGACCGAAATCGATGGCGAGGACATTCGCACGCTTTCAGCCCGGGCAGTCGCCCGCCGCGTTGCCGTCGTGCTTCAGGAAATGCCGGCGGATTTCCCTTTCACCGTGTTCGATGTGGTGATGATGGGCCGTATTCCGCGGCGCCAAGGGCTGACAGGCTGGCGAGACGAGGATCGTGCACAGGTCGTGCACTGCCTAGAGCATCTCGAGCTCGCCATTATGGCCAAGCGCCAGTTCTCGACGCTATCGGGCGGCGAGAAGCAGCGGGTGCTGGTGGCCAGGGCGCTGGCGCAGGAGCCGGATATCATCATCCTTGATGAGCCAACCAACCATCTCGATATCCGCCACCAGCTGGAAATTCTTCATCTGCTGGCCGGGCTGAAACTGACCATCGTCACCACGCTGCACGATATCAATCTGGCCAGCACGTTCGCTACCCATGTGGCGCTGATGCGCGACGGCCGGATGGTCGGCTTCGGCCGGCCGGACGAGGTACTGACGCCACACGCGATTTCGGACACCTTCGGCGTCACTGCCCTTGCTCATCCCGTAGAGGGCAACATCGCAGCGCGTTTTTCATTTTCCCTCAAGACCGCCTGAACCGAAAGGACCAACCATGCCCTCTTTCCGCCTGCTCGCCTCCGCTGCGGGTTTTCTCGCCACGACACTCATCGCCATGCCGGCATTTGCCTATCCGGTCACCGTCAAGAGCTGCAACCGCGAGATCACCTTCGATGCCGCGCCGAAGCGGGCAATTTCCCACGACGTCAATCTCACCGAGATGATGCTGGCTCTGCAACTGCAAGACCATATGGTTGGCTATACCGGGATATCCGGCTGGAAAACGCTGGACGAGAAGCTGCGCGAAGGCGTCAAAGCGCTCCCCGAGCTGGCGGAAAAATATCCAACCAAGGAAGTCCTGCTCAATGCCGACGCCGATTTCTTTTTCGCCGGCTGGAACTACGGCATGAAAGCCGGTGGCGAGGTGACGCCCGAAACACTCGATCCGTTCAAGATCAAGGTCTATGAACTGACGGAATCCTGCATTCACATCATGGCGAAGGCCAAGCCGACGATGAACGACATGTTTGTCGATATTCTCAATCTCGGCGCAATCTTCGGCGTCGACGACAGGGCGAAAGCCCTCGTCGCAAGCTACGAAAAAGGGCTTGCCGACATCAAGAACCGGATTGGCGAGGTCAAGCAACCCGTGCGCGTCTTTGTCTATGATTCCGGCACCGGAAAACCGTTTACATCCGGACGTTTCGGTATTCCAACCGCGATGATCGAGGCGGCCGGGGGCATCAATATCATGGAAGACGTGGAGAAAAGCTGGACCGAAGTGTCCTGGGAACCGGTAATCGAGCGCAATCCGCAAGCGATCGTCATCGTCAATTACGGCGACGTGAGCGCCGAGCAGAAGATCGCCTTCATGAAGGAAAATCCCGCCTTCAAAAGCCTTGATGCCGTCAAGAATGACCGTTTCGTCGTGCTCGACTATGTCGAAGCCACACCCGGCCCGCGCAACATCGATGCGATCGGCCGCCTCGCTGACGCATTTCATCCCCGCAACATGTAGCCTCCGCGGCCCCTAAACACCCGGCCGGGTGGGCTGATCTGCCCGGCCTTTGCTTTCTGCGGACAAGATGGACCTGACATGACCAGTGGCCGACTTCTTCTGATTGTGACCGTACCGGCAATACTGATCGGCCTTTGTATCACGGCAGGTGTCTCTCTGGGCGCTGCTCCCATTTCGTTCGTCACCGTCTGGTCCATCGTTGTCAACAAGCTGGCCCCGGGCCTGATCGAGGTCACATGGTCGGCAGGCCGCGATAGTATCGTGTGGGATGTCCGCTTTCCGCGCGTCATTCTGGCTGCATTGGTGGGTGCGGGTCTTGCCGTCGTCGGCGCCGTGTTGCAGGCTGTCACACGCAATCCGCTCGCCGACCCGCATCTGCTCGGGGTTTCCTCCGGCGGCGCGCTCGGCGCGATCCTGGCGCTGCTTCACACCGGCCTCATCTTCGGTCTCGTCACCGTGCCACTGTTTGCATTCATCGGTTCGCTTCTCGCCACTATCGCCGTCGTCGCGGTCACGCGCTTTACCGGCCAAGCGGCGGACCGGCTGGTGTTGTCAGGCATTGCGGTCGCCTTCGTTGCGACAGCTCTTGCCAATCTCCTGATCTTTCTTGGTGATCCTCGTGCCGCTCATACGGTTGTGTTCTGGTTGCTGGGCGGCCTGGGGCTGGCCCAATGGCCACACCTCGTCTATCCGGCCGCGGCTCTCGGCGGCTGCCTCATCTGGCTCATCTTGCGCGCACGGGAAATCAATGCGCTGGCCATGGGCGACGAGACTGCCGCAACGCTCGGCATCCCGGTCGTCCGCTTTCGGGCACAGTTGTTCGTGATCACCGCCCTAGTGACCGGGGTGATGGTGGCCTTTTCGGGCGCCATCGGGTTTGTCGGGCTGATGGTGCCACACTTCGTCCGGCTTGCCGCCGGTAGCGACAACGTCCGTGTTATCCCACTGTCGGCGCTCACCGGCGCAGTGGTGCTGATCCTTGCCGATATCGCCTCCCGTGTCGTCATGGCGCCGGAGGACATACCGATCGGCGTGATAACCGGGCTGCTCGGCGGCCTGGCCTTCATTGCAATCCTGCGGCGTTGAACGGGGCCCCTTGAACGGACCATTGCCGCCGCCGATCATCAATGTGATCGTGGCTGCTTTGGAGCCTCAACAGGTTGTCCCGACGGAGACCGGGGTGGCCGACGGCAATGTTCCTTATCATGACAGGTCGCACGGCATGAGAACGCCACTATAGTCTCAAACGTGACTTGCACAACCGGCGCGTGCTCCGTAACAAAAGCGCGACGGTTTCCCGCAAGGGAATCAAAAGGGAACGCGGTGCGGATGTCATGCATCCAATGCCGCGACTGCCCCCGCAACTGTAAGCGGCTAGCTTCCTGTCAACACGCCACTGGGCTCCGCCTGGGAAGGCGATAGGGAGCAGCGAACCGCGAGTCAGGAGACCTGCCGTCAGCCGTTGTCATACGTGAGCACGCTGGGCGGGGTGTCCTGGTGAAAGCCGAATCCTCGTCGCAAAACAATGCGGCGAAGGCGGCTTTGGTCGCGGTGACGTGCAACGTACCGCTGGAGCATTCCACCTTGTTTTCCAAACCTCACGCCATAGGCGCCTCAAAAAGTGCCGCCCTCCGCCTCGATCCCAAGTATCGTCCAATTCGTGCTACCTTACTGTCTGGCAGCGCACTCGCCGCCGTCCTCTTGACGGCGGCGAGTGGTGAAGCGCAGGAGGTCGTGCGAGGTAAAAAGCCACTCACAGACCAGGTCACCGAGCTGGAAACCATCAGGGTCTCCGGCAAGGGTGATCGAGTAGGGCCGGGTCCAAATCTCAAGGCCCGGTCGAACGCGGGTAGTCGCCTCGATCTCACGCCGTTCGAAACGCCTGCCAGTGTCGAGATCGTTGACGGAGACACCATCCGCAAGCGCGGTCAGACCGACGTCAACCAGGCCATCGCACGTAACGGCACAGGCATCACCTTTCTGGGCTCGCCGGGCAATGGGGGTACCTCCCTCGGCATGCGCGGCTTCACCGGCAATGGAGCCGTAGCGCGCCTTTACGATGGTACGCGCTTCTATCCCGCAGCCGGCACCATCAGCTTTCCCTTCGATACGTACACGGTCGATCGCATCGAGATCTTGCATGGGCCGGCCTCCGTTCTTTACGGCGAGGGTGCGATTGGCGGTGCGATCAACATCATTCCGAAGAGGCCGCTTACCGACAGCCGCCGCAATGAGATCGTGACGACGATCGGCACCGACGGCAAGAAAGGGCTGGCCTTCGGCAGCGCCGGGCCGATCAACGACAGCCTTGCCTATAGTCTTGACGTCAGTGCGAGGGATACGCGAGGCTGGATCGAGCGTGGCGATGCGTCGAATCTCGCCATATCCGGGAGCGTCCTCTGGCAGGCCGCCGATGACCTGAAACTCACTTTTTCCCATGACTACGGCGACACCGAGCCCACCGCATATTTCGGTACCCCGCTTGTCGATGGGAAACTGGACAAACGCCTGCGCAAGCAAAACTACAACGTCGCCGACGCACTCAACCGCTACCAGGACAACTTCACTCAGATCAAGGCCGAGTGGCAGGCTGCGGAAAATCTCACTCTCAACAGCACCAGCTACCGCATCTCGAGCGACCGCCAATGGCGAAACGTCGAGAGCTACCTCTACCAGCCAGCGACCAAAACGGTGTTGCGAAGCGACTACATTGCCGTCCACCATGATTATGAGCAGTACGGCAACCGCACGGATTTGGTGCTCGACAGCACAGTTGCCGGTATGGACAACAACACCGTCATTGGCTTCGACGTAAACCGCATTCGCTTTGCGAACACCAACAACTCACCCTATCCGGGCGCCTCAACTGTCCCTTCCATCGATTTCGATCCAGGTAAATTCATCGGGCCAGACAACCTCCTCACGAACAACCGCAGCACGGTCTGGCAATATTCACTGTTCGCCGACAACAGGCTGGCGCTGACGGATCAGTTCTCGATCGTTGGTGGTCTGCGTTACGACAGCCCCACCGTGAACCGCTCCAACCCCCAGACCGGCGTCGCTTTCGAGCGGACTTACGATTCGCTGAACTGGCGGGTGGGTACGGTCTACAATCCACACCCCGACGTGGCGCTCTACGCACAGTACTCCGCGGCATCCGAACCGATCGGCAACCTTTTGTCGCTGTCGGATGCGCAGAAGGATTACGCACTCCCCGAGGGAGAACAGTATGAAGTTGGGGTCAAATACAGTTTTCTGGACGACCGAGCCGAAGCGACATTTTCGGCTTATCGTATCGTCAAGACGAACGTATTGGCCCGAGACCCCAACAACCACACCATCATCCGTCAGATCGGGCAGCAGTCGTCCCAAGGCATAGAGGCGGCAATCGGACTGGAGCTTGATGGAGGATGGCGCATCGATGCCAACGGCACCATTCTAAAGGCTGAATTCGACAACTATATTCAGGCGAGTGGCGATTTTTCCGGCAAAACGCCACCCAATGTGCCCCGCTTTGCCGCTAATTTCTATGCCTCCTGGGACTTCGCTGAAAACTGGATGGCGCAGGCCGGGGTCCACTATGCCGGCGAGGCGTACACCAACAATGCCAACACGGCGACACGGCCGGCATATGCTGTCGTGAATGCCGGCCTGCAGTGGAGGCCGACCGAGACGGCTTCGCTCGACCTCTTTGTCGAGAACCTGTTCGACGAGGTTTATGCTACCTCGGGCAGTTCGACACAATGGATGTTGGGCGCGCACCGCTCGGCAACGCTTTCTTTGAGGGTCGCTTTTTGACGACCCTGCCGCCATCACCGTCCAAGGCAGCCGCCTTGGATAGTGACCCTGTTGCCGGCCCTAGCTAACGGGGCCGGCAACTCCAAGTTACCGCACGGCCTCTGCCGCCGCTCGCGAGCAGCGTCTTGCTGGGCCGCAAAGATACCTGAACCCTGATGGTGCACGCCGCTGCCAGTCCCCGGAAAGAGCGGCATGCGTTGAGACAAGAGGTCATCCGGAATCTCGGCGCTTTGACCGCGAATATCATCGGCACTGCACCAAAAGTTGACGTCACTGACGCAAGGCTGAGCCAGAAAACTGACGGCCATCGATACTGCGACACGGTTGCATCGTTCGCCGGGAGGGGAGGGTTGGCAAAAGGCGGCGCGCCTGGCTGGTCGGCTTCCTGCGTAGTCTTTCCAAATTTTTCGGCGGCAGCACCGAGTGACCAGTCATCCGCATCGGGTGCACTGCCTCTCGCGCAGGCACAATTTAAACGTATAAAGTGTGCCGGCTTTTCATCCCGTTACACGGACATCGCCACCAGATGGCCCGGCGAAACTTCGTGATACTGGATCGGCACGGCCTTGTAATCCGCCGGACGCATCGGGCTTCTGATCTCGTCATTGCTGATCTTGTTCTTTTCCCGGCGCCGGTCCGGATTGGGGATCGGCACGGCCGAGATCAGCTTTTTCGTATAGGCATGCTGCGGATTGCCGAAGACAGCGGCACGCGGGCCGATCTCGACGATTTCGCCGAGATACATTACCGCGACGCGATGACTGACGCGCTCGACGACGGCCATGTCGTGGGAGATGAACAGGAAGGCGAGGTTGAGGCTTTGCTGCAGGTCGAGCAGCAGATTGATCACCTGCGCCTTGATCGAGACATCAAGCGCCGAAACGCTTTCGTCAGCGACGATCACCTTCGGATCGAGCGCCAGTGCGCGAGCGATGCAGATGCGCTGGCGCTGGCCACCGGAAAACTCGTGCGGATAACGTGATGCCATGTCGGCGGACAGGCCGACCTTGACCAGCAGATCGGCCACCAGATCACGCGCCTGTTTTTCTGTTCCCATCTTGTGTTCGAGATAAGGTTCGGCGATCGCCGCGCCAATGCGCATGCGCGGGTTGAGGCTGGCGAAAGGATCCTGGAAGATCATCTGGACGCTCTTGCGCATCTCGCGCATGCCGTCCTTGTCGAGCGTCAGGACCTCGGTGCCCTCGACCATGACGGAGCCGGCCTGCGGCTCGATCAGACGCATGATGGCGCGGCCGGTGGTGGACTTGCCGCAGCCGGATTCGCCGACCAGCGACAGGGTTTCGCCGGCATGCAGCTCAAATGAGACGTTTTCGACCGCATGAACACGGCTGGTCAGGCGTCCAAACAGGCCCGAATGGATGTCGAAACGTTTGGTGAGGTTGCGCACTTCCAGAACCGGGCGCTTGCCCGAGGCGACCGTGTCGATCGTTTCGGCGGGGGTGTCTGGCAGCCCGGTTGCCGGATCGACAATCGGAAAGCGCATCGGCCGGTCCTTGCCGTTCATCGACCCCAGCACGGGTACGGCCGACAGAAGCGCACGGGTGTAGGGATGCTTGGCGCGGAAGAAGATATCGCTGGTCGGGCCGGTCTCCACCTGTTCGCCACGATACATCACCACTGTGCGGTCGGCGATTTCAGCGACGACGCCCATGTCGTGCGTGATAAACAGAACGGAGGTGCCTTCCTCTTCCTGAAGGGTCTTGATGAGTTCCAGGATCTGCCCCTGGATAGTGACGTCGAGCGCCGTCGTCGGCTCGTCAGCGATCAGGAGTTTTGGCCGCGAGGCAAGCGCCATGGCAATCATCACGCGCTGACGCATGCCGCCGGAAAACCGGTGCGGATATTCGTCGAAACGGGAAGCCGCCGCAGGAATGCGCACCTTTTCCAGAAGCCGGATGGTTTCGGCCCGGGCATCGCGTTTGCTCATCGCCGAATGACAGAGAAGCGCTTCGGAGATCTGGTCGCCGATCGTGAAGAGCGGATTGAGGCTCGTCATCGGTTCCTGGAAGATCATCGCCACATCGTTGCCGCGCACCTTGCGCATCGCAGTTTCCGGCAATTTGAGGATATCGCGCCCGTCGAGCAGAACACTGCCTTCGATGCGGCTGGTATCAGTCTGCAAAAGCCGCATGATCGACAGTGAGGTGACGCTCTTGCCGGAGCCGGATTCCCCGACGATCGCCACCGTTTCACCGGGGGCGACCGCGAACGAGACGTTGCGCACGACCGGTTTCCACTCCCCGTCGACCATAAAGGATGTCGTCAGGTTCTCCACCGACAGGACGGGCTGCGCGGGGTCAATCTTGTGGGCGAGGGAACTGGCCATGGCGGAATCCTTTGTTGGGTTTCAGAATGGTCGGATCAATCCGGCCAGCGCAGAGCGCCGTCGAAACGGTGCTTGCTGCGGTTTTCCAGCGGTGTCGCGATGACCTCGTTCGAGGCCCTGGCCTTGTCGAGCTCTTCGGCCAGACGGTTGGCAACGATCGTCTCCTGACCGGGGTGCAGGTTGCAGGGATCGAGATAGAAATAGCGATGCTCGACCTCATGATCGCGCACGATGATCGGCGGCGTACCGCGGGCCAGCGCATCAGCAAGATCCCAGGCGGTGATATGGGCTTCGGGCGCCGAGATGATCACCCGCATGCGCTCTAGCGGGTTGTTGGTCGGATCCGGCTCGATCAGCGCCTGGACGCCGGGACGTCCTTCCAGCGTGTCGCGCCACAAATGCAGGTAGCCGGTTTCGCGGGCGCGGATGCCATCGTGATCCCGGGTCTCCCAGGCTTCAAGCGCGGCCATGACGCCGAAGACGCTCTCTTTGCCAACCTTCATGCCGCGGCCGATCCCCATGTTCTGGAGAAAGGCGTGGCGGACCAGTTCCTTCTTGCCGGCGACGATGCCGGAGGTTGGGCCGCCGAGGAACTTGTGGCCCGAATAGATCACGATATCGGCGCCCTGTTCGAGAAAGAGGCGCAGGTCATATTCCGATGCGGCATCGACAATGACGGGCACGCCCTTGGCATGGGCGATTTCGGCAAATTCCTTGAGGCTGAGCAGGCCGTAATCGACGACGTGGTGCGAGATGACGTAGAGCGCCGCCGCCGTCTTTTCGTTTATGGCGTTTTCCATGTGGTAGCGGTGCGTCGAGGTTGCCTGACCGATCATCACAGTCTTGCCGCCCGCCAGCCGGACGGCCTGATCGACCGGCGCGCCATAGCTGACGACATGGCCCATCTGCACAAGAATTTCGGTCTTCTGGGTGCTCACTTCCGGCAGTTTCTCGATGGCCAGCAGGTCATTGCCGGTGATCGTTCCGGCAACAGCCAGACTGATACCCGCCGAACACGACGCCGTGACAAAGCCCGCTTCGCCGCCGGTCAGCCTTGCGATCACCGCACTTGCCTTGCGCTGCAGGTCGTTCATCTCGACGAATTGCGGCAGGATTGACGTCATCGCGGCAATGGCTTGCGGGACGACGATGGATGCACCAAGGCTGGTCATCGTGCCTGAAACGTTGATCACCGGACGCAGGCCAAGCGATGTGCGGATGTCTTCAGTGGGCATCGTCTTCTCCAAAAATTCCGCTGTCACAATTTGAAGACATCGCCTTCAGGCAGTCGACAGCTATGCCATAATAATGTAATAACGATACCAAATCGCAATGTGAGCTTTTCTCTTGGATACCAAAACCCAGCCCGTTTCCACCGCAGTCCTGGATAATGTCAAAGGCGAAAAGCGTTCGCGCGTCAGCGGCATCGACCGGACCCTGCAGATCCTCGATTACCTGTACGAGACCGGTGCGCCTTCCGGCGCCTACGCGATCGCCAAGGCGATTGGTGCGCCCTTGTCCACCGTCTACGTGATCATCGACGATCTCGTCGAAAAGAACCTGCTGACGCGCGATGCCGACAGCATGATCTGGCTCGGCGCCCGGCTTTACCATTACGGTCTGGCCTATGCCCGCTCGCTCGATTTCATGAACGTCGCCACCCATGAAATGCACGATCTTTGCCGTGAGGCCGGGGAGACCGTTCAGGTCTGCGGCCGTGACGGCGATCATATGCTGGTGCTGGCGATGGCGGCAGGCCCCAGTCATTTTCAGGTCACCTCGCGGGTCGGAACCCGTGTGCCCCTGAACTGGACCGCGTCCGGCCGCCTTCTGGTCGGCCATCTGCCGGATGACGAACGCCTCGAACTCTTCAAGCGCTGTGCCCGCTCGTCGCCCACCGGCCGCGCCGATGTCGATCCGGCGACCTTGGCCACGGCGGCGGCGGAAGCCATGCACGCCCGGCTTTCCATTCAGGCCGGCGAATCCGATTATGCCGTTGCGTGCATTGCCTCGCCGATCTGCGACCGCGAAGGGCAGTGCGTTGCCACGATCTCTATCGTTCTGCCGGAGCAGAAGGCTTTTTCCGACGAGACGCATTACACGTCCCATGTCCGCGCGTCGGCGGAGCGGATCGAAACCTTGATGGGCTGGCGCAGCCATTGACATGCCGGATGGTTCCTCAGTCGTAAAGGGCGACGATCGCTTCGATTTCGACGGTGATATTCCCCGGCAATGATCCGAAGCCAACGGCAGAGCGCGCATGCTGGCCAGCGTCAGCAAAGACCTCGACGAAGAGATCGGAGCAACCGTTGATCACGCTTGGATGATCCTCGAAATCAGGCTCCGCATTGACCATGCCAAGCAGCTTGACCACGCGGCGCACCCGGGAGAGGTCGCCCAGCGCATCCTGCAGCACGGCCAGCAGATTGATGCCGGTCAACCGAGCGTGGCCGTAGGCGTCGGTGATCGTGACGCCGCCGGTACCCACCTTGCCGGTATGCATGAAGCCATTCGCCTCGCGCGGTCCCTGACCGGAGAGATAGATCAGATTGCCTTCGCGCACATGCGTGACGAAATTGGCAATCGGCGGCGGCGGCGGCGGCAACGTGAGGCCGAGCGAGGCCAGCCGCTCGGCGGGCGACCCCATCCTGCCGGCGACGGTTGCTGTGGAACTGTTCACGCGAACTCCTGTGTCTGCAAAAACGTAAAAATGGCCGGTTACCGGTAGGAATAACCATGGCTGTGACGCACGAGTTTTCGCGCACGTGGAATGTAACGGCTGGCGGCGATCGCCTCGGCACCGATGACGGCATAGCGCGGCTCAAAGATCCGATTGAGAACCGAGACGTCACCATTGGAATCCGTTGCTTCGATGTCGGAATCGACGAGATCGAAGATGGTGAAGTCGGCGCGTTCCCCGACGGCAAGGCGATTTTCCATTGGCAACTTGATGACCGAGGCCGGCGCCTGGGTGACAGCTTCCACCACTTTCTCGAACGGCATCCCGACCACCAGCAGTTTCGACATGGTCGTTGCCAGATCCCAGACCGGGAAGTTCATCGAGTGATTGTGCAGGTCGGTTGAAATCGAGAACGGCAGAAGGCCGCGGTTGATCGCCGCCTCTGCAACCTTGAACGAGAAGGACGCGCCGCCATGGCCGATATCCAGCCGGATACCGTCGCCGGCGCAGCGTTCGGCCAGATCGAACAGATCCTCGTCTTCCATGATGCTCGAACCCGCCTTGCCGTTGAAGCAATGAGTGACGATATCGCCAGGGCCGAGGATTTCGAGAACCTCGTCATAGAGCGCCGGCGGTTCGCCGACATGCACCATCATCGGGATCTTGAGGATCTTGGCGATCTTCTTGCCAAGCTTGACCGGCGTTACGCCCCAGGAACCGGTGATGACATGGCTCGCACGTACCTTGATGCCGACAATATGCTCAGAATTTTCGGCATAGACCTCGAGAATACGATCAAGATTGATATCCTGAATGCTTCTGAGTTCCGCCACCCGGTTACAGGCGACAAGGCCGATGGAGCCGAGATTGATGAACGCCTTGATGCGCTCGCGCGACGGCTCGATGATGTATTCGCGGAAACCATGGAAGTTGGCTTCGCCAGCGGAGCCCGCATCGACCATCGTCGTGACGCCACGTTCGGCGCCGCATTCGGACGGGCGCAGCGAAATATCCGTGCCGCCATGCCAGATATGCACATGCAGGTCGATCCAGCCCGGCGAGATCCACGCACCCTTGCCGTCGATGCGTTGAACATCTGCGGATACTGAAAGCGACGGGCCAACTTCAGCGATGCGGCCGTCGGCATTGATGAGAATATCGATCGAGGTGCTGGGTACACCCGCGCCGAAGGCCATGGGTTTGACGTTGGCGAGAAGCACAGGCCCCTTCGCCTCATATCCGGAAGACATGATTTATAAGTCCTTTCGAAGTCTTGGATCGAGCAGATCGCGCAATCCGTCGCCAACCATTTGCAGCGACAGCACGGAGAGAATGATGGCAAAGCCTGGAAACAACGTCATCCAGTCGGCCTGGCCGATATATTGCCGTCCGGCTGATATCATCGTGCCCCAGGTCGGGATTTCCGGGCTGACGCCAAGGCCGAGGAACGAGAGGCCGGCTTCCGCCAGCATGGCGCTGGCAAAGAGGAACGTGCCCTGCACCAGGATCGGTGACAACAGGTTGCGCAGCACGTGACGCGTCATGATGTGCCGCGTCGAGATACCCAACGCCCGGGATGCCTCGATATACGGCAGTTCCCGGATCACCAGCGTCGAGGCGCGGACGATACGCGCCAGACGCGGCGCATAGACAATGCTGAGCGCGATGATAACCGTGGTCAGCGACGGACCAAGGGCCGCCACCAGCGCGATGGCGAGAAGAATATCCGGAAACGCCATCATCGCATCGATCAGCCGGGCGATCGGCGCATCGAACTGTTTGAAGAACCCGGCGATCAGCCCCAGCGTCACACCGATCACGGCAGACAGCGTTACCACGGCAGCACCGACCAGCAGGGACAGTCGCGCGGCATAAATCGTCCGCGAAAACACGTCGCGGCCGAATTCGTCGGTACCGAAAATGAAGGTTCCGCTTGGTGGTTTCAGCCGATTGACGATCGACAATTTCGACGGCGAATAGGGTGCGATCAGCGGCGCGAAAATAGCCAGCAGCACGAAGATCGTCAGGACGATCAATCCGAAAGCCACCGTCTTGCGCTTCAAAAGCCGCCGGATGAACTTGCTGCGCTCGCTGAGCGCCGGTTTGGAGACGATTGCTGTCATCAGTAACGCACCCTCGGATCGACCAGCAGATAGAGCATGTCGATGGCAAAATTGATCAGGACGTAGAGCGCAGCGATGACCAGCAGTGCACCCTGGATGACCGGATAGTCGCGCCGCAGCACGGCCGACACCACAAGGTTGCCGATCCCTGGCAGGCCGAACACGGTCTCGGTGACGACAGCACCTGAAACGAGAACCGCCGCCGTCAGGCCGATAACGGTAAGGATCGGGATCAGCGCATTCTTCAGGGCGTGCTTGAGAATGACGCGGCGCTCGATCAAACCCTTGGCGCGGGCGGTGCGGATATAATCATCACCGAGAACATCGAGCATCGATGCGCGGGTAAAACGCAGCACCAGCGCGGAAGAAACGATCCCGAGTGCAAACGCCGGCAAAGCCAGATGGTACATCCGCTCCGTAAAGGTCGATCCCGGCCCGCCATAACCGGACACTGGAAACATGTCGAAACGGACCGCAAACACCTGCATCATGATGAGGCCGAGCCAGAAGCTCGGGATACTGGCGGCGAGCATTGCCAGTGCCGTGGCGGCCTGGTCGAAGATCGAGCCACGCCGGTAGGCCGCATAGATGCCGATCGGCAGAGCGATGGCACAGGCAATCAGCAGCGAGAACAGCGTCAGGAAAAAGGTCGGTTCGGCCCGGTCGAGCAGTGCCGATGTCACGGGCATATTCAGGAAGATCGACTGACCGAGATCCCCCCTCAGCAACTGGCCCATATAATAGATGTATTGAACGCCGAGCGACCGGTCGAGCCCGAGCTGCGTGCGCAGATCGGCTATGTCCTGGGGCGTGGCGTCTGGTCCGAGCATGACCGCAGCCGGGTCGCCGGGTGTAACGCGCACGATGACGAAAACGATCGTGACGACGAGAAACATCACGACGATCATGCCGAAAAGGCGCTGGAAAATGTACCGTATCATGAAAGCCTGATCCTTATGCTCCGGACACCTGCAGGCCCGGAACGGACACCGGCCCTGATGAGCCGGTGTCGTCGATTACCCGATGATCACTTCGCGATCGAGGCATTCCAGAAGTATGGCCACGGAGCCGGATCGACACCTTCAAGCTTGGTCGACTTGGCTGCAACTGCGTTGAAGTTGCCGATCTTCATAAAGGCAACGTCATCATAGATTGCCTTCTGGACATCGCCGAACAAGGCAACGCGCTTGTCGGGATCGACTTCCGCCGTAAAGGCATCCACCGCCGCCTTGCGGGCGGGCGTGTCCCACCAGCCCGGCGAGCTGGTCGAGAGCGAACCGATCAAAGCCGGCTCCGGCAAGAAGGGGCTATGCGTGATGTAGATATCCCACAGCTTCGGATCGGCACGGCGCTGCGTCAGCGTCGCCCAGTCGACAACCTGCATGTCGACGGTAAAGCCGGCAAGCTTCAGATATTCCGCTGCGACCTGCGCCATCTTGTAGTGGAACTCATACTGGCGGCTGGTGAGAATGCGCAGCGGCTCGCCATTGTAACCGGCGGCCTTCAATGCAGCCGCAGCCCCTTCCGGGTCCGCCACGTTATAGGCGCCATCGGTGCCTGCTTCGGTATGCCAAGAATAAGCCTCTGGATAGATTGCGCCATCGAGCGAGAAGAAGTCCGGGCTGCCGAAGGCAGCGGCCATCATGTCTTCCATGCTGAGCGCCTGACGGATGGCCTTGCGCACGGCGACGTTCTTGCTCACACCTTCAGCCGTATTGAAGACGAAGACCGGGTAGCCGAACGGCTTCAGCATCATCGGCTGCGTCGCCGACGAAGCCTTGATCTTGTCGAAGGATTCGACCGCGATCGAGTCGACATAATCATACTGGCCGGAGATTGCAGCTTCGACGCGGGTGTTCGGATCCGGGACAGGAACGAAGCGGATCTCATCGAGATACTGGTGGCGGGCGCCGCCATAACCATCGCTCTCGCCGCCGCGCGACTTGTAGCCGTCAAAGCGGGTCAGCTGGATATACTGATCGGCCTTGCGCTCTTTCAGCATGTAAGGACCCGTACCGATGAAGTCCTTCATCACGTCATCCTGCTTTTCAGCCGGAATGATGATGGCAGCGGAATTGTTGAAGGCGAGCAGCGAGGCGAGCGGCGCATAGGGCTGCGTCAGCGTGATTTTGACGGTTGCGGGATCGACGGCCTCGATCGAGGTGATGAAGCCGGCCACCTGCTTGCCACGCGAAGCGATCTTTTCCCAGCGATGCAACGAAGCGACGACATCGTCGGATGTCATGTCCGTATTGTCGTGAAACTTGATGCCGGTACGCAACTTGATCGTATAGGTTTTACCGTCGGCGCTGATTTCCGGCAGGCTCTCGGCCAGAAGCGGCGTCACCTTCCAGCCCTTGTCGAACGTGTAGAGCGTTTCGAAAATGTGCTGCGTGACGATACCGACGAGATCGGCGGTCGATGACATCGGGTCGAGCGTCGGCGGTTCGCCGATCGTAGCGACGTTGACGATGCCCCCCTTCTCCTGCGCAAACAGGCTGGAGGGTAAGACCGTCAATGCCGTTCCGAGTAAAAGTGCTGTCATCATCTTCATATTGGAGCCTCCCATTTGTTCCATTATTATGTTATATGTATTCTTATAACAGAATAGAACGCATGCAGTTTCTGTCAATAGGAAATGTGACCGCAAGATGACCACCAAGCGGATTGGTATTCATGAGCACCGATTGCAGGCTGATGGCGGGTTGTCCGGGTTCAGGCCTTGAAAATATTGCGTTTGATTCAGCTCCGGAGCACGAAGTGTCCGCATCGGCGGCAGCAATCCGCTTTCCCACAACCGGCGATCACAACTATTTGAATGGAACAGCCGCTCCGACGGCCGTGCGCTTCGAGCCGTTCACGGCGCCTCGCGGCCGTGGTAAGCACACCTAAAATCGGTAGCCGAGGATCAGCAGGCTTGAAGGCTGGAGGGTTTGCCTGACGATGGGGCTGTCGGCCGCGTCGCCGGTAACCATGCCCAGTGTCTGTTCGCCGCGCAGCATCCAGTTGCCGTTGATCAGATAGGTCGCGGAGACCGAGAGATCAATGCTTTTTGCGCCCGCGCCCGGCTTGTAGGTTCTGTAACCGGAGCGAACTGCCTGACCTGCATCCACGCCGAAATAGGTCTCCATGTAATTCCTGTCGGCAAACGTCACGGACGCCCCGGCGCCCAGGAAGATGGTTTCCGTAACGGGTTGCGTGATCTCGATGCCAGCTTTGCCGATGAGGCCATCGCTGCCGCCGATCATCTTGTCAGCCGAAACGAAGAAGGTCGCGGACCCATAATTCAGGCTCGCCTTACCGCCGATCGTGGCGGCCGCATTAATATCGCCGAGGCCTCGAAGATCATCTGAATCGTCCTCGGAACGGCCAAGATCGTAACCAAATTTGACATCCAGTTGAAAAAGCCCCCGCTCATAGGCTTTCACCCCAATACCGGAGGGATCGATGGTCAACCGGTCGAAGAACGTCGCCGAGACGAAGGGGACCGGCGAAATCTCCATGTCGCGACTGCCTTCATATTTCGGCCGGTACATGACGCCTGCACCGATAACGGTGTCCCAGCCGTGCAGTTTTTGTGCAACGGCTCCGAAGCGGTCTGGGATGAATATGGGCGCCGTAGTTCTGCCATCACCAACCGGAAGGCTTTCGGCGTATCCGGATGCAGGCATGATCAGCACCGAGAGAAGTGCCAGAGAGAGCTTGCCCTGGAGCCAGCATGTCGGGATGGGGTTGTGAGGCATGAAATCTCCGGTTCCTGCCGTCGGCCTTGCGATCAGGAAAGCGCCGAGGGAGCGGTCTTCGCTGCTCTCTTTTGCCATGCTGCAAAAGGCTGCAATGTTGGATAATGTTGCGGATTGTTTCGCGTCGCCCGGCGGGCACGCAATCACGCAACAAATCTTAATATTTGCCTGGGTCAAAACCGGCGCCAGCCGTGCTAGTCCAGACGGCCGGAAAAGAAAGGATGGGGGCAGGATGCACGGTGGAGGAAGTCGCGCTTTGCCGGATATGTCCCGAATTCTGATCGTCGAAGACGATGTGCAGATCGCCGGCATGCTGAGGGATAGCCTCAACGAAAGCGGCATGGCCGCCGAAATCGCCGCGGACGGGGTGGCCATGGATGCCCGCATGCGGGCGTCAAATTTCGACCTGGTCATCCTGGATGTGATGTTGCCCGGAGAGACCGGCTTGAGCCTTTGCCGCCGCCTTCGCGTCACCACGGATATTCCCATTCTCATGCTGACCGCGGCTGATGGTGAAATCGACCGCATCGTCGGCCTGGAGATCGGAGCCGACGACTACGTCACCAAACCCTTCAACCTGCGCGAACTAATTGCGCGCATCCGCGGCCTTCTCCGCCGTTCGGCACTGCCGCCGTTGAGTGGAGCCCGGCAAAGGTTGCTGCGGTTCGATGGCTGGCGCCTCGACCCTCTCAGGCGGCAGGTGCACAATCCCAGTGACGCCCGCGTGGCAATGACGACACATGAGTTTGATCTGCTGCTGGCATTCTGCCGGAACCCCGGCCGCGTGCTGACGCGAGAACAGTTGCTGGGGGTGACGCATGCCGGTCTGGCTGGGCCTATCGAACGCAGCATCGATGTTCACATCAGCCGCTTGCGGCAGAAGATCGAGGTAGATGCGCGCGATCCCGTTCTCGTCAAAACAGTTCGGCTCGGCGGGTATATGTTCACGGCGGCGGTCGAAGAGCTATGAGATTGAGCCGCCTCGTGCCTCGCACCATCCGCGGCCAGATTACGTTCGTCATCGTCGCGGCCCTGCTGACGGTGATTATCGCCGGCCGTGCGTTGGAGCGCTGGGCCAAAAGCGATGGCGGCGCTCCGAACATGGAAACTATCACCGAGCGGGTTAACGCCGTCGCGGAGCTTTTGAAATTTTCCACCCCGCAGGAACGGGACGCCATTCTTGCCAATGCCGGCCGGGCAGGTTGGAAACTCTCGCTGCAGCCGGCCTCGGTCAGCACGCGCTTTACGGGTTCGCCTGAAGTCGGCGGCATCGCCGCATCTATCGTCGAATGGCTGTTTCCAACCGATGGCGCAACGCCGCCGATTGGCGGCTGGCGCACATTTCTTGATGGAGAGCGGGTTATCGCATTGGAGATCGACAACACGACGCTTCTCGTACTCAGCGGCATACCCGACGCCATCTTGACGAGCGCCACCGTCAGCCAGGGAGCCTATTACATCGTCGCCGTCATCGTGCTCGTCCTGTTCTTCTTCCTCTTTGCCATCAAGGCCATCACCGAGCCGATCAGGCGGATTTCCCAGGCGGCGAACGAGGCCGACATCGCAAATGGTTCGCAGATTTTCAAAGAGCGCGGCTCCGTCGAAATCGTCGCGCTCGCGCGCGCGCTCAACGGCATGCGCAACCGTATTCGGATCATGGTGGAATCGCGCACGCGCATGCTGCGGGGAATTGGCCATGATCTCAGAACCCCGCTGACGCGGCTGCGGCTGCGCACCGAACGCCTGGACGAAGGCCCCTTGCGCGAAGCGCTGCTGTCAGACGTGGTTAGGATTGATCGCCTGCTTGCCGAAAGCCTGAATTATCTCAGGGACGATTATGCCATCGAACCGATGCAGAAGGCCGATCTCGTCAGCATCCTGCAAACCGTTTGTGCCGAATTCAGCGATATCGGTTTTCAGGTCCGCTACGCCGGGCCGGACAGAATGATCGTTCATTGCAAACCGCTGGCGATGATGCGGGCAATCACCAATCTTTGCGACAACGGCGTCAAGTTCGCCGACCATGTCACGGTTCGCCTGAGCGAAACAAAAGCCGGTTATGAAATCACCGTCTCGGACGATGGCCCGGGCATTCCCAGCGATCTGCGGGCGCGCGTGCTTGAGCCTTTCTTCAAGGTGGACCAGGCACGGGTGGAAGGGAAGGCAGGCTTCGGGCTGGGCCTTTCCATCGTCGCCGATATCGTCCAGGCCCATCACGGCCTGATGGAGCTGTCCGATACCAAGCCCCGCGGGCTGACGGTGACGATAGCGGCTCCCAAAACGCTTGCCTTGGCGGCGTGATGGCGGCGGCAACTTGCGGATAATCGATATGCCGGTTCAACTGCCTGCGGCCGGGGCGGCTGACCGGATCATGCCAATGTCCTCGCGCAGGAACGGCACCGCATCTTCCGGCCGCGCCGTTCCAAACTCCCGCGCATATTGGTGGCCCGAATAGTTTGCAGCCGCGATCAACCCCGGCGCCAGACAGTCGCCGATACGCGTCACGGACTGGATGCCGGCATTGGCCCATTCGCTGCGGCGCGCAGTCAGCTCCAGCCAGAGCCCCTCGTCAGGCAGGCGGGCGGTCACCGTGACAAGCGTGGCGCAATCGATCGACAGGGTCTTTCCACTGTAGATGCAGGCCAGTTCAAGACTATCGGCCGTGCGGCCGGAAAGACAGTGGGCGGTGATGATCGTCACATTCAGGTCGATCAGCCGCCGCTGGACCCGCGCCTGTTCCAATGTATGATTGCTCCACGGCGAAACCTGCGCCTCCGGCGTCACGAAGGTGACCTTCCGTCCGGACGCCGCCAGCAGTTCAGCCAACACGCTGCCCATGTAGAAACAGTCATCGTCGAAAATGACGGCCGGGCCGTCTGCCGCTACCGCGTTTGCACCGTCACGAAGCAAAGCATCCGGAGATACGGTGACGCCCGCCTGAAGATAATCCAGCGGCAGACAGTGCGTGCGGCCAACGCCATCACTGCGCCAGTGCGAGCCGGTAGCGATGGCAACGTGAGGAATGCCGTATTGCAGGATATCCTCAGCGCTGAGCGGGCTTTGCAGATACATCTGCGCATTCTGGTAGGTCTTCAACTGTCCCACGCGCCAGTCCCGCACGCGCGCCCATGTTGCAAGCCCCGGTAACCGGCTTTCGCGGCTGACACGACCGCCCCATTCCCGGCCGGCTTCGGCCAATGTCACGTCAAGTCCGCGCTGCGCCAGCGCACGCGCCGCCTCGAGCCCTGCCGGTCCGCCACCGACGACCAGCACAGCATCGGCGGTCTCGGCCGCTGCAATCCTTTCCGGATGCCAACCCTTGCGCCATTCTTCGCCCACCGTCGGATTTTGCGTGCAGCGCATGGGAACGCAGGTGTTATCGCCGGAGGTGCAAATATTGCAGCCGATGCACTCGCGGATGTCGTCGATCCGGCCGTCCTCGATCTTCACCGGCAGGAACGGATCGGCAATGGACGGGCGTGCCGCACCAATGAAATCCATGATGCCCTGCGTGATCACCCGCGCCATGCTGTCCGGCGACGTGTAGCGCCCAACACCGACCACGGGCTTGGTGGTCACCGATTTGACGAAGCGGATATACGGCTCCTGAAAGCCCTCTTCGGAAAACCGGGACGTCTGGCTGTCGTTCGACCAGTTCGACAGGTTGACGTCCCAGAGATCGGGCACTTCGGCCAGCGCCTCGATGATGTCGCGGCCTTCGCCTTCGCAGGTAATGCCGGAAGGTCCGAGCAACTCATCGACGGCCAGACGGACGGCAAGCGCGCAGGTATCGCCGACGACGTCGCGCGCGTCACCCAGAATCTCCCGGAAAAGCCGCAGCCGGTTCTCGAATGAGCCGCCATATTCGTCGGTACGGTGATTGTGCCGCCGCGACAGAAAATGCTGGATCACGCTCATGTCATGGCCGGAATAGATGTAGATGATGTCGAAACCGGCCTGTTTGGCGCGGATGGCGGCGTTGCGGTACCAGCGGCGCATGTCGGCGATATCGGACTTGTCCATGGACCGCGCCTGCACCGGATCCAGT
Source organism: Rhizobium sp. Root1334 (assembly GCF_001426665.1). Classification (GTDB taxonomy): domain Bacteria; phylum Pseudomonadota; class Alphaproteobacteria; order Rhizobiales; family Rhizobiaceae; genus Pararhizobium. The sequence goes on from NZ_LMEY01000028.1 coordinate 47,465, forward strand.
CCATCACCGACGACATGCGAGGGCGCGAGCGGGATCATCCGGCTGAAACGGTTGGCAACGTGCAGGCCGTTGTGAACCAGCTGGATTGCCGCAAGGCTTCCATGCGCGTGGATTTTGTCGGCAACCAGCGCCAATGCGCCGATATCATCGTCATCCCAGAGCCGGGCCTCGTTGGCGGGCGTCAGGTCGGAGGTTGGATGGATTTCCGCCTCCTGTGTTGAAATCACCGCCCAGCCACCTTCCGCCTTGATCCCGCGCATATGCGCTTCGGCGTTGGGATAGCGATAGCCCATGCCGGAACAGTGGGGGACCTGGTAGAAGCGATTGCGTGCCGTCAAAGGCCCGATTTTCACCGGTTCGAAAAGCACATCGTAGCGGGGATCTCTCATCATCGTCTGGCCGTCGTCCACTTGCTGTTGTCGCCACTGCCGCTTTTCCGGGCAGTCTGTACAGGCAGGATAGCGGGCTTCGTCCATCGTGCAAGGAAATTTATACAGTCATATAATTAGCGATAGTCTGTTGAAAATATTTCACTTTATCGGCCCATTGGAACGAGAAGTCTTGTTACCCAGCGGCCTCCCCCGGTCAGGGTGAACACATCATCACCCCTCGACTCTTTGATCGGCCCGAAGCGCACCGACGCCACCCAGGGAGTGGAGTTCAATGCCCGAAAGCAAAGGGTCTTGCGGCTTGTATTCTACGGCATCCCACGCATCCAGGTTCATATCCCAAACGAATACTTGACTATTGAAGTCATGATTATTATGCGAATGACATATTCGCCAGAAGGGGTGTCTTCATGACCGGACTGCCATATTCCCGCTCGCTCTTGCCGCTGCTCGCAAGCCTTGCAGCGCTGACCTTTTCACCGGCTCGTGCCGACGACATCGCGGTCAAGGATTCGCGTGGCCAGGACATCACGATCCAGCGTCCCGTCGACAGCGTCGCGATTTTCCCGCTGCCCATTCCCGAAGCACTGATCGCACTCGATGGCGGCACGCAGCGCCTGACCGCGATCAACCCGCGCGCCAAGGCAGCGCTGATGGGCGGTGTGATCGGCCAGTTGTTCCCCGAGATTGCCGATATCCGCACCGATCTCGTCGCCCCGAACTTCATCCCGAATGTCGAGGAAATTCTGAAAGCCGGGCCAGATGTCGTCGTGCAATGGCAGGCCAAGGGCGACGAGCGTGTCGCACCGATGGAAAATGCCGGCATCAAGGTTGCCACCGTCAGTACGGAATCGCGCGAAACCCGCCGCGGCTATGTCTCGATGCTCGGCCAGATCCTCGGCAAGGAAGACCGCGCGAAGGCCTTTCTCGACTGGGAGGACAAGACCGTCTCGGATATTGCTGCCGTTCTTGAAAAAGCCGGCCGGCCCAAACCGCGCATCGCGTTTATCGACAGCATGAACGACAACGAATTCGTCGTCTTCGGCCGGGAAGAGGCCTACTTCGCCGCTTCGGGGCTCGCGAACGCAGCAACGGAAGCGGGTTTCACCGAAGGTTCGGTCAAGGTCGGCGCGGAATCCCTGCTCGAATGGAAGCCGGACATCATCTTCGTCAACTACTACAACGATGCGATCAAGCCGTCGGATATTCTTGCCCACCCGGTCCTCGGCGCGCTTGACGCCGTCAAGAACGGCCGCGTTTACAAGACACCGGCCATCGATCCGGCAACGGCTGCAGGCGGCGAACTCACCTATCAGTGGTTTGCCGAAATTGGCTATCCGGACCTCTTCGAGACCGATATGCGCGCAGCCGTCACCGATGGCTTCCAGCTGCTCTATGGCAAAAAGCTCTCCGACAAACAGATCGACCAGCTGATGCAGATGGATTGGAACGGCAAGAGCGCCGGTTACGCCGAAGCATTCGGCAAGGCCGAGTAAAGGAAGAGGGGACGACGTGAAAGATATTGGTTTCATCACGTCCGGCGATGGCGCGCATCTGCAATGCTATCAGGACTACAAGACTTATCTCGACGAAGAGATCTATCTGCGCACGCTCGATCGCGTCGATCTCGGCCGGTTTAAGGCGATCGTCGTCCCCGACTTCTCCAATCAGGCGCTGCTGCAAAGACACGCCCGCCAGCTCAACGATTACCTCGCCAATGGCGGGTTCCTGATCGTGTTCGAACCGAACCGCATGGACGAATGGCTCGATGTCGTGACCGTGCAGTGGTTTTCGCGCGAGACCGAGGACTGGAAATGGTGGATGAAGCCGGGCGGGCGGATGGAGGCCTATCAGCCCAATCCCGGTCACTCCATGGCAAAGGCCATTCCGCTCGCCGACATGTGCTGGCATTTCTTCGGCGCGTTCCGGTTTGCCGAAGGCGCGACCCCGATCCTCAACCTCGACAATGACGAGGGCTGTCTGATGTACGACCAGCCCGTGGCCGGTGGCGGAAGACTGATTGCCTCGACGATCGACCCGCATACCCATCATGGCCGCCGTTTCATGCCGGCCACAACACGTTTTCTCAACGGCTTCTACCCGTGGCTCAAGGCGGAGGTACAGGAACGTGGTTGAACAGGCACCGGCATTTCGCGGCGGGAAGCGGCCGCACCTGCTCTATGTCCGCTCCACCAGAAGCTACAATATCGACCGCATGGGCGGTCTCGTCCCGCAGAACTGGCGCTACAGCGCGCACGATATTTATGATCTGGAAGACATCGCGCTCGATGATGTTGATGTGCTGTTCGTCTCCGGCATGCACGATCAGATTTTCATGAAATCGATTGAGCCGAAACTCGTTGCCTATCTCGCAGCAGGCGGGCATTTCCTGATCAACGGCCATATCATCCTGCCGTGGCTACCCTGCCTCTCTCCGTTCAAGACGGTCAGCCCGCGGCCGTTCACCAACTGGATGATCCGCCCCGCCCAACCGGGCGCCTATTTCGGACGGATGGATTTCGAGAATTTCCACCGCCACGAAGGCATTCTTGGTCAATATGCGCGCGGGTATACGGACGTCCCGGAAGGCGGACAGGCGCTATGTCTGATCGGCGGACCGACCGCCGACGGCTCCATCCACGAAGGGCCTGTCGATTGGGTCTGGCAGATGCCGGACGGCGGCAAGGTGTTCGTGCACAATGGCGACCATATCGAACAATTTTGTTCCGACCCGCGTTACCAGCCCAATCTGTTCCACGATATCCTGGAAGCGCTGATCGCTCCTGATGGGGTCCTCGTGTCCGGCAAGGATACCGTGCCGGATACTTTGCGCTGATGTCGGCGCTCGTGAAAGAAAACGCCTCCTTCGACGCGGTTGACCACAGAGTTGGGCCGCAAAGACTGGTGATGCCGGCGCTGGTTGCCTTGCTGTTCGCAACCGCCATCGCCGCGCTCAGCATCGGCCGTTATTCGGTGAGTTTGTTCGATCTGGTAACTCTCGCCGGTGGCTGGCTTGGTCTTGGCGAAGGCCGTGCGGCGGTGGCGGAACCGGTCTGGCGCGTCGTCGAACTCGTCAGGGTGCCGCGCATGCTGATCGGTGCCTTTGTCGGCGCCGGGCTGGCGCTGTCGGGTGCCGTTCTGCAGGGTGTGTTCCGCAATCCGCTGGTCGATCCGCATGTGATCGGCGTCTCCTCCGGTGCTGCCTTTGGTGGCGTGCTGGCAATCCTGCTCGGTCTTGGCGCCATGGCCCTCTGGTCGATGGCTTTCGCCCTCGGTTTCGGGGCGCTCGTGCTGGTGGTGCTGGCGAGCCGCAAGGCTGGCCGATCCTCGATCCTGATGCTGGTCTTGTCCGGCATCGTGGTGTCGGCGCTGTTTTCAGCGCTTGTTTCGCTCGCCACCTACCTCGCCGACCCCAACGATACGCTACCCGCCATCGTCTTCTGGCTGATGGGATCGTTCGCCAGCGCAACTCCCGAACGTGCCTTCTACATGGTGCCAATCGTGGCGCTGTTTGCCATCCCGCTGCTGATGATGCGGTTCCGGATCAATATCCTGTCGCTCGGCGACGAAGAGGCGAGGGCGCTCGGCCTCAAGGTCGAGCCCAGCCGCTGGTTCATTCTGTGTTGCGTGACCGGCATCACCGCGGCAAGCGTCGCCAATTCCGGCATTATCGGCTGGGTCGGGCTGGTGGTTCCGCATTTCGCACGTGTGCTGGTCGGGCCGGATCATAACAGGCTTCTTCCCGCTGCCGCCCTTCTTGGCGCGAGCTTCATGCTGGCCGTTGATACGATGGCTCGGTCGTTGGTCGCAGCCGAGATCCCACTCGGCGTCCTGACGGCAATCGTCGGCGCTCCCGTCTTCATGCTGCTCCTGCACCGGACACGAAGCGAGGGATGGTAGAAATGATCGAAGCGCGCGCGGTTGGGTTCCGATATGCCGCACACACACCCTTCTTGTTTGAAGATCTCTCCTTCTCGCTGGACAGAGGGCAGACCGTCGTCCTGCTCGGCCGCAACGGCCGGGGAAAGACGACACTGCTCAAGTGCCTGGCCGGCCTTGCAACGCCAACGGCAGGAACAATCCGCTGTTCCGGTGCGGTCGGCTATGTGCCGCAGCAGTTCGCCACCCCCTTCAGCTATTCCGTTCGCGATGTCGTGTTGATGGGCCGTGCCCGTCATGTCGGCCTGTTTTCCAACCCCACCGCCCGCGACCGCGCACTCGCGGCGGATGCGATCGATCTTGTCGGGTTACGCGCGTTCGCTGAACGGGCTATCGGCACATTGTCCGGCGGCGAGCGCCAGTTGGCCCTGATCGCCCGTGCCCTCGCTTCCGAAGCCGAAATTCTCTTGCTCGACGAGCCCGCCTCGGCGCTCGACTTTCGCAATCAGGCCCTGATGCTCGCGATGTTGAAAAAACTCTCGAAAGAGCGCGGCCTGACCATCGTGATGACAACCCACGAGCCCACTCATGCGCTGGAGATCGCCGACCGGGCCATCCTTTTGCATGGGGCAGGCCGGTGCCACGAAAGCAGCATCGAGACCGCCTGTACCGAAGAACGGCTTTCGGAACTCTACGGGATTCCGATGAGGCAGCTGACCTATTCAGCCGGTGGCCGGTCGGTGTCAAACATCGTCGCAAGCTATGGACCGGTCCATTCCGAATGAACCTTGCACCGATAGCGTTATAGTTCGGACGGAAACCCCGGCGCGCGCAGATCGGTGCCAACTGCGTCCTCGAGCAGCTTTACCACCTGCGACGACCATGCGTCGCCGCCATAGGTCGAGCGGGCGCGGATGAAAGTCTGCAGCGTGTGCGACGCGAGATCGAGCGGCACGCCGAACTGCTTGCCGAAGCCAAGCGCAAAGCCAAGATCCTTGCAGGCGAGATCCATGGTGAAGTTGATGTTGTAGCTGCCGTTGAGGATTACCTGGCCTTCGGTCTCGTGCACGAAACTGTTGCCGGAACTTGCCTTGATGATGTTGAAGGCATCGGTCAGATCGATGCCGCCCTTCTTTGCCAGCATCAGCGCCTCGCCGGTCGCCAGAAGATGAATGAAGGCCAGCATATTGGTGATGACCTTGATCACCGCTGCCTTGCCGAGCGGCCCGGCGTGAAATATCTCGCCGCCCATGGCGCTGAGCGCCGGCAGATGCGCCTCAAACAGGTCGCGATCGCCACCGGCAATGACGGTGATATCGCCTGCCGCCGCACGGTGAACTCCGCCGGTCACAGGGGCTTCCAGCATGCGAATGCCCCTTGCTGCAGCAATCGCCGCCAGACGCTCGATATCGTTCTGGTCGAGCGTGCTCATCTCGATCCACGTGCCGCCGACTTTCAAGCCGGACAGAATACCATCCGGACCGGTCAACACAGCCTCCGAAATCGCAGGCGACGGCAGGCAGGTGATGACCGCATCAACCTGGCTGGCGAGTGCCTGCGGACTGTCCGCCCACACTGCCCCATTCGCCAGCAATGATTCTGCACGGCCGCGATCCCGGTCGTGCACGGTGACTGAAAAACCCTCGCGCACAAGACTGCCTGCCAGATGCTGGCCGAGATGCCCAAGTCCAATAAAGCCGTAGCGCATATCCGTCCTCCATTTCTGGTTGGGCTCGGAAAGCGGCTCCATCGGTCGCCATCCGGGCGCTGTCGTCAGGTGTTCACGCCGCGTCTTCGAGGATCATCGCCGCACCCTTTTCCGCAACCATCATCGTCGGCGCATTGATGTTGCCAGCTGTGACATTCGGAAAGACCGAGGCATCGACGATGCGCAGGCCTTCGACCCCATGCACCCGAAGCCGGGCATCCACCACCGATGTCCTTGCATCCGGCCCCATCATGCAGCTGCCGCAAAGATGATAGATCGAGCTGGCATTGGCGCGGAAATAGTCGAGCAGGTCTTCATCGCTCGTGGCCGATAGAGACGGGGATACTTCCGCATCGATGATGGCGTCCAGCGACGGCGCCGATGCGATCCGGCGCACCAGCCGGCTCCCTTCAATCACATCTTCGATGTCACGGTCAGTCGACAGATAATTCGGCTGGATCAACGCTGCAGCTGAAGGATCGGCAGAGGCAAGGGCGATGCGCCCCCGGCTGGTCGGCCGGCAGGAATTGAAAGCAATCAGGAAGCCCGGATAAGGCTCCGGCACCATCGAGGCGCTGGCATCGACCGGAATACGGTAGGAGAGGGGGTTGAAATAAAGCTGGATGTTCGGCCGCTCCTGCGCCGGGTTGCCGCGAAAGAAGCCGCCCGCCTGATTGACGCTCATCGCAAACGGTCCCTTGCGGGTCAGCACATATTGCAGCCCCAGCCGAGCCTGCCCGAACAGGCTGCCGAACACGCCGTTCAACGTCGGCCGGTTGGCGCGATAGTAGAAACTTGCAGCGAGATGATCCTGCAGATTTTCGCCGACAGCCGGCAGATGGTGGCGGGTCTCGATCCCCTTCGCACCAAGCTCTGCGCCATCGCCGATCCCTGACAACTGCAGCAGTTTTGGTGTATCGACCGCGCCGGCCGCGACGATGACTTCGCGTCTTGCCGAAAACGTTCGCGCAGTGCCATCCTGCAGAACCTCGACGCCGGTCGCGCGCCCATCCGGCGCAAAGACCAGCCGCTGAGCGATGGCACCACGCTCGATCGAGAGATTGGCCCGTTTCAGGGCCGGGCGAAGATATTCGGCGCTGGAATGCGAACGTTGGCCATTGCGGGTGTTGATATCATAGACTCCAGCACCTTCGATCGAGGCCCCGTTGAAATCGGTTGTCGACGGCAGCTGCAGCTCTTCGCAGCCCTTCAGATAGGCATCAGTGACGGAATGGGTCATGCCGCGCATCGGCGTCACATGGATCGGCCCTTTGTCGCCATGCCAGGGGGAGGCACCTTTTTCATGGGTCTCCAGCTTTTTGAAAAAGGGCAGGACATCGGCAGAACCCCAACCGGGATTTCCGGCCGCTTGCCAGTCGTCGAAATCATCGGCGGCGCCGCGAACGAAGACCATGGCATTGATCGATCCGGATCCGCCTTGCACCTTGCCGCGCGGCACATAGATCCGCCGCCCGTCGAGCGCAGCCTCCGGCTCGGTCGAATACATCCAGTTGACCTTGGGGTTGTAGTAGCTCTTGGCGTAGCCGATCGGGATCTTGAACCAGAAGGACGAGTCCTTGCCGCCCGCCTCGACGAGGAGAACGCTGTAGCGGCCGCTCTCACTCAGGCGGCTTGCAAGGATGCAACCGGCCGACCCTGCGCCGACGATGACGAAGTCGTAGATCATGAAAGGTCTCTGTTCAGCCTTTGGCGGGCATGAACTCCTTGATGTCGGCGGGTTCGGCGGCCATCTGCAGATGCAAGCGTTCACCGGTATAGGGAGAGTGCTTTTCGACGACATCGAGATTGAGCTCGATGCCGAGACCCGGTTCGCGCGACGGAATGAGATAGCCATCGTCGAACTGCAGTTTGGTTTTCAGCACCTCACCGTGAAAGCCGCCGAAATCCATGATCGCCTCGTGAATGAGGAAATTCGGGGTGGCGGCTGAAAGCTGGATGCTGGCGGCGGCACCGACCGGACCATTGTAGAGATGCGGCGCGATCTGGGCGTAGAAGGCCTCGGCCATACCGGCGATCTTCTTGGCTTCCAACAGGCCGCCGACACGGGCGACATTCATCTGCAGGATCGCGGCGGCACCGAGTTGCAGCACGCGCTGGAACTCGTATTTCGTCGTCAGCCGTTCACCGGTCGAGATCGGGATGGATGTGGCGCGTGCCACTTCGGCCATGGCAGCCTCCTGCCCGGGCGGCACCGGCTCCTCGAACCAGAGCGGATCGTATTTTTCCAAGCGGCGTGCCAGCCGGATCGCTGAGGACGGCGCCATCTGACCGTGTGTTCCGAAGAGGATATCGGCGCGGCTGCCGATCGCTTCGCGGATTTTCGAGCAGAACAGTTCGCAACGATCAAGAACCCCCATCGAAAGCTGGTGGCCGGAATAGTTGGTATAGGGGCCGGCCGGGTCGAATTTGACGGCGGTAAAGCCCATCTCGACCATGCGGATGGCCTCTTCGGCGGCAAGATCCGGATCGTTATAGTCGTAATCGCCGGCCGCGTTCTTCGGGTAGAGATAGGTGTAGGCGCGTAGCTTTTCGTGGACTGTGCCACCGAGCAGGTCGGAGACCGGCCGGCCGGCCGCCTTGCCGATGATGTCCCAGCAAGCGATTTCCAGGCCGGAGACGATACCCATCATCGTGGTGTCCGGGCGCTGCGTGAAGCCGCTGGAATAGGCCGCCCGCCAGAAACGCTCGATCTGGTGAGGGTCATGATCGAGAAGATAGCGCTGAAAGACATCGTCGATCAGCGGAACCATGGCTGAGGGATGAAACGAGGTCGCATAGATTTCACCGACACCCGATATGCCACACGCTGTCTCGAGCTGGACGAAAATCCAGCACATGCCGCCGACATGCGGGGGTGGAACGGCAACCACATGGGTCTTCAGCGATGCGATCTTCATGGTTGGTTCCTCCCCGGCCAGATGATCAGTGTTTCAGGATGACAAGCCGCGTCTGCGTGAATTCCAGCATGCCGTGTTTGCCGTCGTCGCCACCTAGCCCGGATTTCTTCCATCCCGCGTGATAGCCTTGGTAGGGATCCGCCGGGAACCGGTTGACATAGAGCTCGCCCGCCTCGATCTCGCTCGCGGCCTGCATGACCTTGCGGTAACTTTCCGAAAACAACACCGAGGCAAGCCCGAACTGATGGTCGCTAGCCATTGCCAAAGCCTCGTCGAACGTCTCGTAGGAAAGCACCGCCAGCACCGGCCCGAACACCTCTTCCCGGACGATCTCCATCTCCTGGCGGCAGCCTGTGATCAGGGTCGGTGGATAGAAATAACCGTCCCCATCCGGGATCACGCCACCGGCCACAACCGTTGCCCCTTCAGCCTTGGCCCGCTCGATCATCCGGTGAATACGTTCGCGTGCCGCGGCATTGGCAAGCGGCCCCATGGAGTCGGGATCGGTAGCGCGATCGCCGAAGCGGCGGGCGGTGAAAGCGCTGCGCAGTTTCTCGACAAGTGTGTCGTGGATCGACGCATGCACATAAAGCCGCTCGGCAGAGGTGCAGACCTGACCACAATGAGCCGTCTTCGCACCGAGAACCATGCGAGCAACCGCGTCGAGATCGGCGTCGGGCTCGACGATGACAGGCGATTTTCCGCCCAGCTCAAGCGATGGCTTGGCGATATTGACCTTGCAATAATCGAGCACTGTCTGGCCCGCAGCGACGCTGCCCGTCAGCGTGATCATGCCGATGGCCGGGTGCGTACACATCGTCCGTGCGGCGTCGTGCGACATCGTCATGATGTTGATAAGGCCCGCCGGTAGATCGGCCTCCAGCACGGCTTGCGCAAAAGCAAAGGCCGAGGTCGGCGTGTTGTTGCTCGGACGAACGACGACGGCATTGCCGGTGATCAGGGCAGGCGCGATCTTACGCACCAGGGTATAGATCGGGAAATTGAACGGGATGAGGCAGGCGACGACGCCGATCGGCTCCCGCTTCAGCATCAGGGTTTCGTCAGGCGTATCGCTTTCAATGACCTCGCCTTCGATCCGGCGCGCCCACTCGGCGTGGTAGCGCATCAGTTCGACGCCGTAGATGGCCTCCGCGGTCGCGTCTGCGAGGCTCTTGCCGGATTCCAGAGCCAGCGCCTCGCCTATCCTTGGCGCATGCCGCTCGATGGCATCGGCCAGTTTCCGCAAGGCATCGCCCCGCTGGATCGCCGGCAACTTGCGCCAGGATTTTTGCGCGGTCTTCGCGGCCTCCACGGCAGCAACAACAGCGGCGTCGTCTGCGGCCGGAACCGTGGTGAAAATCTTGCCGTCGGCGGGATTACGCACTTCGATCCCAGGCAAGCCGGAAGCCTCGACAAAGCGGCCACCGATGAAATTGCGATGCTGCGTCATGACCACCCGAAACGTAATCTGTTTCAGGCAGTAGACGGGACCTCGCCCCCTGTTCGCAAGCGACTTATTCTCGGGTCAATCATTCCAAAAACGAATGTTCGGCCCTGCTCATTTTGCGGCGCCGTAAAGGTCATGATCCAGCGTGACCTCGCTTTGCAGCCATGCGCGAAAATCCCGGACATTCGCGGGTTCGGGCTGATCCGTGCGTGTCACCAGCCAATAGGATTCGTGGCCTTCGATCTCGACATCAAGTACCGGTACCAACTGGCCGCTTTGCAGCTGGCTGGCGACCATGAAGCGATCGACCACGGCGATACCAAGCCCGTTGCAGGCGGCTTCGATCACCAGGTCGAGAAGGTCGAACTCCATCCCGCCCCGCACATCGGTGCCGCTAAGGCCGGCGGCGTCCAGCCAATGCTGCCAGGTGAGGTAGCGCTGATCGGCTGCGGCCAGAACATGCAGGAATGTGAAGGCGGAAAGATCGATAGGAGCGCTTCGGCTGACCGCCTCCAGCAGGCCGGGCGCGCAGACAGCAATATGCCGCTCTGTCATCAGGATGCGGGATTGCAGCATCGCCCATTCGCCGTCACCGAAGCGGATGGCGCAATCGAGCAGGCTGCGCTCGGCAAGCGTGTCCTTGAGATCGGTGCTGAGGCTGATCTCGATCTCCGGCAGGGCCTGGCGCAGGCGCGACAGCCGTGGCATCAGCCAGCGTTTGGCAAAGGTCGGCGGCACGTTGATGCGCAGCCTGTTGCGGTTGTTCTTCTCCATGATCGAGCGCACCGTCTGCTCGACATTGTGAAAGGCCAGCTGAAGAGTTGCGAGCAGTTCGGCACCGGCACGCGTCAGCTCCAGATCATGGTGATGGCGGATCAACAGATTCTCGCCCAGCTGTTTTTCGAGATTGCGCACCTGCCGGCTGACCGCACTTTGCGTCAGGTTCAGCACTTCGGCCGCACGCGTGAAACTGCGCGTCTGGCCGACGACCTCGAAAACCTTCATCGCCGAAAGCGCAGGTAATTTCCGCATTCCATCGCTTCCATAAATTCAGGTTGGCCTGTATCAGCCAATATGTAGCGCGTTATCTATGTTTCAGGCTTCCGGGTCGGGTCAAGCTGCCGATGCTCCCGGTGGTGTTTTTGATATCTTGAACCTGGCTGCAGGGCCTTGTTGCGTCATCTGCGACAGCCATCACCTTCCGCAGCGGTCTTGTTGTGCTACGATCCACCAAGCCTTCGTTGGATAAACGGCGAGGGGTTACAGTTTGGCAAACCTGGACGGGTACTCGAACGACATGATCTGGCGGCATCTTCCACTCAGGAACCTGACGGTCGCATTGTTCGTCTGGCTTGGTCTGACCGTACTGTTTGCCGGCGTCTCTATGCGGATAGAGTATCAACGAGCGTCGGAAGAACTCGCCGCGACAGGGCAGACGATCCACCGTCTGATCTCGCAACGGGCGGCGCAGCACGATGCGCACCTGACCAGCCTCGTGGCACTGATCAAGGCCGCTCCCGAGTTGCCCGAAACAGCGATCGGCGAGGTCTTTCAGAGCATTGTCCAGTTTTACCCGCGCATCACCGCAATCGACCTCGTCAGGCTTCCAGTGGACGGGGTTTCCACTGCGGCCACATTGATATCGTGGCCCGGTCCGCTGAAAACCGACCTATCCCCCATAGCAAGCGCCATTGCCGGACAAAAACAGGGTGAAGTACGGACCTATCTCAACACCGCCTATCCAGGCAGATACCTTCTGGGAAAGCGCGCGACAGCGGGCAATCCGGGTCTGGCGATCGTTGTCCAGATCGATCCTGTCCTGCTGATCGAGGGCGATGAGCGACCGGCCTGGGCGCATGTGCGCGTCAGCCTTGATGGCGAAACGGTGCTGGATCGTGAGGCCAATGGACCCAGCGTGACCGACAGCATTCTGACGCAACCGCATTTCAGCAAGATTGTGGACAGTCAGAGCCAGCCGTTCATGGTGGACGCCACGCGCCCTCTCGCCCTCTCGGACATTTTGAGCGGGACCAGGATCGGTGGCTTCGCGCTCGCCTGCTTGGCTGTGCTGTTGTTGCTGCTGTTCACTTGGCAGCTGAAGGCCAATGCCCGCAAATTGCAGCAAACCGCGGAAGAAGCGGAGCGGCGGGCGCATCTGCACGAGCATGAAACGAGACTGGCCCACGCGCTGCGGGTCAACGCGCTGGGCGAGCTGGCATCAGGTATTGCTCATGAGCTGACACAGCCGCTGACCGCCCTCTTGAGCCAGAGCCAGGCCGCCCTGCGCCTTGCCGCGAGCGAACACCCCGATCCTGCCTTGCTCCCCGAAGCGCTAAGCGCCAATGTGCGCGAAGCCAAGCGCGCCGGAGCGATGCTGAAAAGGATGCGTGACTATATCAGCAAGCGCGAGCAGAAACTGGTTCTTGCCGATCTCAACCAGATCGTTGTCGATATCGCCGAGCTCGTGCGGGCCGATCTCGAAAAGCGCCAGATCACCCTCATTCTCGATCTTGCGACGCCGTCACCGCAAGCAGTGGTCGATCCCATCGAGATGGAGCAGGTGCTGCATAATCTCGTCCGCAATGCTGCCGACGCGCTGGAACATGGGGACATGCCTGATAGGAGCATCCGCATCGAGACGATCCTATTGGAGAGCGGCGCGATCATTCAGGTCAGCGACACCGGTCCCGGTATCGAAGCGGACACGCTGCCGCGTCTTTTCGAACCGTTCTACACGACAAAAACCGATGGAATGGGGCTTGGGCTCGCGCTATGCGCGTCATTGGTAGAGCGGATCGGCGGACACATCGACGGCCGCAACCAGACGTCCGGCGGCGCCATCTTTACCGTTACGCTGCCCGCCGTGGAGCAACACCTGAAGGCCGCACAATGAAACCGTTTCAGATCTACCTGATCGACGACGACGAACCGGTCCGCGAGGCGATAAAACTGCTGCTGCGGACCTATGGCATGACGGTCGAAACTTTCGCCGATCCGGCCACATTCCTGGCGCATGTCGATCCGAAACGCCCAGGCTGCATCCTCGCCGACCTGCGTATGCCGCTGATCAGCGGCCTGCAGATGCACGAGCGGCTGCTAGAACGCGGCATTGGCTGGCCCACGATCATGATAACCGGCCATGGTGACGTGAACGCCTGCCGCCGCGCCTTCAAGGCAGGCATCCTCGACTTCCTGACCAAGCCGGTCGACGAGCAGGTTCTGCTGGACGCCATACAATCCGCGTTCCAGACGCTGGAGCGCGTCTTGGAAAAAGAGGAATCCAGAGAACTTCTCCGCAGCCTAACGGACCGCGAACGCGAGGTCCTGGATATGGTTTGCCGCGGCTGGGCCACGAAGGAAATCGCCGTTGCGCTTAACGTTTCGGCACGAACCATCGATGCACACCGGGCCAATATCGCCGACAAGCTGGGTACCAGTTCCGTGGCCGACTTCGTGCAGCTGACGTCCGCCAACGCCGAACTCCCCATAGGTAGGAATACCTAGTCGCATTGGTTCCGTTGCGGATTCAGCATCCGCACCTGCTCAGATATCCCGGTCGTCAGAAAGCAAGGCGCTTTCCCGCATCGCGTACACGATAGGAGACAGATGAGATGAACCGTATACTGCTTGCCGGCACGATTGCACTTGCCCTGACATCCGCAGCCTCTGCCGAAGTTCTCAAAGAAAACAACATGCCGCTGGATATCGCGGTAGAACTGGCACAGGGCGCCGTCTCCGCATGCGCCGCCGATGGTTACAACGTATCGGCCGCCGTCGTGGACCGGGCAGGCGTGGTTCGCGCCCTGCTGCGTGCCGACAATGCCGGACCGCATACGGTCAGTGCCGCCAGCCAGAAGGCCTTCACGTCCGTATCGGCTCGCATTCCGACCAGCGTCATGGTTGAAAACATCCAGAAGAACCAGGGTGCGGCCCAGCTCGTCGCCATTGACGGCTTTCTCGTTCTGGCCGGTGGCGTACCCGTCAAGATCGGCAAGGAGACCATCGGCGCGATCGGCGTCGGTGGCGCACCGGGCGGCCATCTCGATGAAGCCTGCGCCAACGCCGCCATTGCCAAGGTGCAGGATCAGCTCAAGTAAGAAGCAGTGCGTTCTTTAAACGAAAGTCCCCGCGGCGTCCGCTGCGGGGGAAGCGGCCGCTTATTGCCGATATCGTTTAAAAACGCGATGGATTGGCCGCTCATCCACCCCTCTCGGTCTTTTGAGCGGATTAGATTGCCATTCACCCCCGCACCTCAGTGCAGGGTATACCGCCCTTATGCGATAAAGCGGCGTCTGTGGCTTCAGGTTATCCAATCTCCTCAGGTTTATGCGGCTGCAGGCAAGTTGCCGGCAGCAGCTATTGTCGCTGGTGGCGACGCGAGGCGGGCCGCATGCCGACACATTTTCATGGCACCTCTTCCAACAGGGGCAGCACCATGCCATGACAAGTGCATGAAGCTCGCTGCGATCATCCATCGGCTGCTCTTGCTGTCTGCCCTGCTCGGGATCTTTTTTGGTCCCGTCAGCATAGGCGCGGCCGGCAGCACCATGGCGGCTTCAGTTTCAACGCATATGACAGCGATGCCGGAAGACATGTCCTGCTGTCCCGGCGAGGCGTCGGGCTGTGATGGCGTGGCTTGTCCAATGGCCCTGCTTTGCGCCACGGCCTTTGTTGGCCATGCAGCGGGTGACACGCCCGTGAACCTTACCTGGACCACCCATCGATTTTTGAGTGTGCCGTCCCCGGTTCTTGCATCGTCACTGGTCGATCCGCCGTCTCGGCCTCCCAGGGTCTGATCTCGCATCATCGAGTACATCAGTGCGAATGCAATGGTTGCATCCGTACGCGCATCCTGTGGAACAAGATAGCAGATTTGGTTCATGCGACGTATCGTCATGACGAGAAACCGCAGCGGCGCATCCTCTCCGATCCCGCCGCGCAAGACCTCGTCAAAGGACGGCGCTTGGCTCGATCGACGGCATCCACCACAGGAAGAAAGCACTCAAAACACCAGAAATATAGTCCTTGAAGGAATGACGACATGAACATCGATAGAAGACGGTTTATCTGCGCGGGCATCGCCATCGCAGCCACATTTGCAGGCATGGGGCATGCCTCTGCCGCAGCGCAGACGATGACTGTTTATAAGGACCCGAACTGCGGTTGCTGCCATCTCTGGGCAGAGGCGATGAAGGCAGAAGGGTTTGACATCAAGATCGAGGATCGCGACGACCTGACACCGATCAAGGCCCGTTTCGGGATCCCCGCCGATCTGCAGGGATGCCACACCGCCGTCGTGGCGGGCTATTTCCTCGAGGGCCATGTGCCGCTGGAGGCAGTCCGTAAGCTGCTTGACGAAGAGCCCGCCATCGCCGGCCTGGCAGTGCCCGGCATGCCATCCGGCTCGCTTGGCATGGGCGATGATCCGAATGCGGCGTATGATGTCTTTGCCGTGGCAAAGACGGCTGGTGAAAAGCCGGCCCTTTTCATGACGATGGGGCCGAAGGGCTAATCGGTACTTTCGTGGACGCGTTTACTGCTGCCCTGCCGGCAGCAGTAAACCTGCCCGGTCAGATCAGATAGGAACAACCACGAACCAACGCATGGCTCAACGCAAGACCGGCCGCAGTGCGCGTTGCGTTTCTTTCAGCAAGGGCAGGTAGCGCACTATCATCTCGGCGGCAGGCACGTGAGCCGCAGGAGCACCAATATTGATCGCGGCAACCACCCGGCCGCGATCATTCTCGATCGGAACCGCGATGGAGCAAAGCCCCAACTCCAGTTCCTGATCGATAACCGCGCAGCCCCCGGCACGGACGCGGCGGAGTTCGTCCATCAATAGATCTGGATCCGTCTTCGTCAGCGGCGTATTCGCCTTGAGTTCGGAGCGATCCAGGATGCCGCGCGCCTCCGTTTCCGGCAGGGCTGCCAACAGAACCCGTCCCATCGAAGCGCAATAGGCCGGCAGGCGCGAACCCGGCGACAGATTGATCGACATCACACGCTTCTGCGAGGCACGGGCAATGTAGACCACTTCAGTCCCGTCGAGAACCGAGGCCGATGCGCTTTGGCCGGATTTTTCCGAGAGCTGGTCGAGATAGGGCTGGATCATCAGCGGCAGCGGTGTTGCCGACAGATAGGCATGGCCGAGCCGCAGCACCTTCGGCGTCAGCGCGAAGAACTTTCCGTCATAGTCGGCATAACCGAGATCGGCGAGCGTCAGCAGGCAGCGGCGCACCGTAGCCCGATCGAGCTCTGTCAGCTTTGCCGCCTCGGCGATTGTGAGTTTCGGCCGCGCCTCTCCGAAGGCCTCTATGACTTTCAGCCCGCGCGCAAAGCCGCTGACAAAATCCGATTCCCGCATGTCAAAGCTCCCATCATTGGCCCACAATGTGCGATATACGAACAAATGTCAAATAACGCACAAAATATTTGACGACGCACGGATTCGAGCGCTTATTTGCGCCAACCCAGACTTGGATACACATCAGGAGGAGAATGCCTTGGCGCGATTGATCTCGCTGGCGGAAGCCATTTCCGAAAACGTGCATGACGGCGATACCGTTGCCATGGAGGGGTTCACCCACCTGATTCCTTATGCCGCCGGTCATGAGGTGATCCGGCAGGGCAAGAAGGACCTTTTCCTGATCCGCATGACGCCGGACATTCTCTATGACCAGCTGATCGGTGCGGGTGCGGCCCGCGGCATGAAATTCTCCTGGGGCGGCAATCCCGGCGTCGGCTCGCTGCACCGTTTCCGCGATGCTGTCGAAAACCAGTGGCCACGGCCGCTGGAGATCGAGGAACATTCCCATGCCGCCATGGCCAATGCCTATGAGGCAGGCGCTGCAAACCTGCCGTTTGCAATGTTGCGCGGCTATATCGGCGCCGATCTCACCAAGGTGAACCCGAACATCAAGCAAGTCACATGCCCCTTCACCAGGGAAGTGCTGGCGGCCGTGCCAGCCATCCGCCCGGACGTGACGATCATTCATGCTCTGCGGGCAGACCGGAAGGGCAACGTGCTCCTTGAAGGCATCGTCGGCGTGCAGAAGGAAGCCGTGCTCGGCGCCAAGCGCTCCATCGTCACGGTGGAGGAGATCGTTGACGAGTTGAACCCGCCATCGCCCAACTCCGTCGTCCTGCCGTCCTGGGCGGTGACTGCGGTTGTCGAGGTGCCCGGCGGCGCCTTCCCATCCTATGCGCAAGGCTACTATGCGCGCTCCAACGCCTTCTACATCGCCTGGGACGAGATTGCCCGAGATCGCGATACGTTCCAGGCGTGGATCGAGGAAAACATCATGAAGGCCGGGCCGGGAGACTTTGCCAAACATGCGAAGAAGGCTGCGTGAGGAGATAAACGATGAGCGATTTCACCCCCACCGAAATGATGACCATTGCCGCCTCGCGCGCGCTCACCAATGACGATGTCTGTTTCGTCGGCATCGGCGCGCCGTCGGCCGCCTGCAATGTTGCCCGCCTGACGCATGCGCCGGATATCACGCTGATCTACGAAAGCGGCACGGTCGGCACCAAGCCGGATGTTCTGCCGCTGTCGATCGGGGACGGAGAACTGTGCGACACAGCGCTTTTCACGGTCTCGGTGCCGGAAATGTTCCGCTACTGGCTGCAGGGCGGCCGCATCACCACCGGCTTTCTCGGCGGCGCCCAGATCGACAGGTTTGCCAATCTCAATACCACCGTGGTCGGCCCCTATGAGCATCCGAAAGTGCGGCTGCCTGGCGGTGGCGGAGCTCCGGAGATCGCCAGCAATTGCGGCCAGATCTTCATCACCATGGCGCTCTCCAAGCGCGGCTTCGTCGACAAGCTCAATTTCATCACCTCGATGGGCCATGGCGAAGGCGGCAATCATCGCGAACGGCTGGGGATGAAGACCAAAGGACCGACCCGCGTCATCACTGATCTCTGCATTCTCGAGCCGGACCCTGTCACCAAGGAGCTCACCGTCGTCTCGATCCACCAGGGCGTGACCCGCGAACAGATCGTCGAGAATTGCGGCTGGCCGATTAAGTTTGCCGAAACGGTGATCGACACGCCGGTTCCCACTGAAACCGAGCTTCAGACCCTGCGCGACATCAATGCGCGCACCAAGAAAGCCCATCAGGGCAACAAGGAAGCCGCGTAATGACCGAAGCCTATATTTGCGACTATATCCGCACCCCGATCGGCCGTTTCGGCGGCTCTCTTTCCTCCGTCCGGGCCGATGATCTCGGAGCGATCCCGCTCAAGGCGCTGATGCAGCGCAATGCCGGTGTTGACTGGCAGGCGGTCGATGACGTCATTTTCGGCTGTGCCAACCAGGCAGGCGAGGACAATCGCAACGTCGCGCGCATGTCGCTGCTGCTCGCGGGCTTGCCGCTGGAGGTCTCCGGCACGACGATCAACCGGCTCTGCGGCTCCGGCATGGATGCCGTCATTGCCGCCGCCCGTGCCGTCCGTTCCGGCGAGGCGAACCTGATGATTGCCGGCGGGGTGGAGAGCATGTCGCGAGCACCCTTCGTTATGCCGAAAGCGGAAAGCGCCTTTTCACGCGCCGCCGAAATACACGACACCACGATCGGCTGGCGCTTCGTTAACCCACTGATGAAGAAACAGTACGGCGTCGATTCCATGCCCGAAACAGGTGAGAATGTCGCTGAGGATTACAAGGTCACTCGCGAGGATCAGGACGCCTTTGCCGTCCGCTCGCAGGACAAGGCCGCCGCCGCTCAGCAAAACGGACGCCTCAGCCAGGAGATCACATCCGTGACCATTCCGCAGCGCAAGGGCGACCCGATCGTCGTCGACAGGGACGAGCACCCGCGCGCAACGACCATCGAAACGCTTGCCAAGCTTGGCACTCCATTCAAGAAGGAAGGCGGCACCGTTACCGCCGGCAATGCCTCCGGCGTCAACGATGGTGCCGCTGCCCTGATCATTGCCTCCGAAGCCGCCGTGAAGAAACACGGACTGACACCGATCGCCCGGATCATGGGCGGTGCCGCCGCAGGCGTGCCGCCGCGCGTTATGGGCATCGGCCCGGTGCCCGCCTCGAGAAAGCTGATGGCCCGGCTTGGCATGACGCAGGACCAGTTCGACGTGATCGAGCTCAATGAAGCCTTTGCCAGCCAGGGTCTTGCCGTTCTTCGCGAGCTGGGTATTGCCGACGACGATCCACGCGTCAACCGCAACGGCGGTGCCATCGCGCTTGGCCACCCGCTCGGCATGTCCGGCGCCCGTATCACCGGCACTGCTGCCCTCGAACTCAAGCTGACCGGCCGCCGCTATTCGCTATCGACCATGTGCATTGGGGTCGGACAGGGTATCGCGATCGGGCTTGAACGCGCCTGAGTGGGAGATCGGCGGCAAGCCTGCTTGCCGCCGATGGTCCAATAACTTCGGTTAAGGTCGCCTCAGTACGGCAACCCCACATAATTCTCAGCCAGCACCGTCGCCGCCGCACGCGAATGGGTCAGATAATCCAGTTCGGCCTCTTGAATCTTCTGGTCGAAGGCACCGGTATCCGGAAAACGATGCATCATCGTCGTCATCCACCAGGAAAAGCGCACGGCTTTCCACACACGGGAAAGAGCGCGGACGGAATAGGCGTCGATGCCGGCCAGCGAGCGCTCCTGATAAAACTCCAACAAACCAGCATAGAGATAATGGACATCGCTCGCCGCCAGATTAAGCCCCTTGGCGCCCGTTGGCGGAACGATATGCGCGGCATCACCAACAAGGAAGAGATTGCCGAACCGCATCGGCTCGGCCACGAACGAGCGCAGCGGCGCGATGGACTTTTCGAACGATGAGCCGGTGATCAGGGCTTCGGCATGATGTGCGGGCAGGCGGCGGCGCAGTTCGTCCCAGAAGCGATCATCGCTCCAGTCCCCGACTTTTTCGTCCAGCGCACATTGCAGGTAGTAGCGGCTGCGGCTTTCCGAGCGCATAGAGCAGAGCGCAAAACCACGCGGATGGTTGGCGTAGATCAGTTCGTGATTGACCGGCGGCACATCGGCAAGCAATCCGAGCCAGCCGAACGGATAGACCTTTTCGAGTGTGGTAATCGATTTGTCCGGGACGGCCTTGCGGCTGACACCGTGAAATCCATCGCATCCGGCAATGAAATCACAATCGATGCGGTGGGTTATCCCTGCCTTCTCATAGGTGACGTAGGGCGACCTGCCCTCGAAATCATGCGGACAGACATTGAAAGCATCATAGACCGTCACTGCTCCGATCGCCTCGCGATGCTGCATCAAGTCACGCGTCAGCTCGGTCTGGCCATAGACCATGACGCCTTTACCGCCGGTCAGATCCGCCAGGTCGATCCGGTGATCCCGCTCGTCGAAGGCAAGCGAAAAGCCGCCATGCGGCAAGCCTTCGGCATGCATCCTTCCACCGGCTTCGGCCTCATCCATCAGCTCCACCGTACCTTGCTCAAGCACCCCCGCACGCACCCGGTTAAGAATATAGTCCTTGCCAACACGATCCAGAATGATCGCCTCGATGCCGGCTTTGGCCAGCAATTGTCCGAGCAGCAATCCGGATGGACCCGAACCGATGATAACGACCTGCGTGCGCATTTTTTTCCTCCCGAACAATGCAGGTGGATTTTGACACCGGCACACCGCCGCCACCATGGACATCAAGCTCAATAAATTGCACAAATCGAACATTCCAGCAGGTGCGATACCAACATGCGCGCAACCCCGACCTACGATCTCTACGGCGAAAAGCGCGGCGATTCCTCCGGATTCTGGCTGCATTGCGAAACGATCCCATCGCGCAGCAGCCTGCATCATTGGGAGATCGGCCAGCATCGTCATGAGCAGTTCTTTCAGATCCTGTACATCGAGACAGGATCCGGCGATGCGATCTTTGATGACGTGGCACATGCGATTATCGCGCCCGCCGTCATCACCGTGCCGCCCCTTTCCCGTCATGGCTTCCGGTTTTCGAAGGATATTGACGGTTATGTTTTCACGGTGCTGACGTCGCATCTGAAAACCATGCCGGCGGATCACAGCCGGTTTGGCACGTGGCTGGGCCTTCCGCGGCTGACGGCATTGCAGCAGGAACATGCCGACAGCCACTACATCGCCGATACGCTGCATCGTCTCGCTGCAGAAGCCGCCGCCCGACGCACAGGACCGGCGGATCTGTGCGAGGCATACCTCACGTCCGCGCTCCGGTTGACAGCGCACCTGTCCGCCGAAGGGGAGGGTGACGAAGACGGGGGAGCGACGCAAAACGAGCGGCGGCTAAACCGGTTGACTGGGTTGATCCACGAGCATTTTCGCTCCCACAAGCCAGCATCGTACTATGCCGATGCGCTCGGCATTTCCCCAACGCACCTCAACCGTATCGTCAAACAGCTCACCGGTGGCAGTACCCAGACACTGATCAACGGCAAACTGATCGACGAAGCGCAGCGCGAACTGCTGTTTACGCAGATCCCGGTGCAGGAAATCGGTTTCCGGCTCGGTTTTACCGATCCTGCCTATTTCTCCCGTTTCTTCCTGACTCAAACGGGCCTCTCGCCGCGCCAATGGCGGCGCAGGCAGGGTAGGGAGGGTTGATATCCTGGCTTCCAACGCTCCTCTGCGGTAAGCGCGCAGCCGCCGATCTTTGCTTGCCTGACCTCGGCGTGGGGCGGCTCGCATATCAGAATCATATAATCAATACAGAATGCATGGACTGCCGGGAGTTTGCCGGATAGGAATTCGGGCGCAAGCGCAACACGCTTCCGTTTAAAATTGCAGCAGAATGTTCGGAGACCCCATGAGCAAGGCCCCATCGACGCTTGAGACCGTGAGCACGCCTGCCGTCTTGATCGATATGGACATAGCGCGGCGCAATATCGATCGTTTCCAGGCTTATGCCGACGCGCATGGATTGAAGGTTCGCCCGCATATCAAGACGCACAAACTGCCGGCGGTCGCCGAGATGCAGCTGAGGGCAGGGGCCATCGGCGTCACCTGCCAGAAGGTGTCCGAAGCCGAGGCGATGATTGCTGCCAGCCCCGAAATCCGTGACGTCCTGATCACCTACAATATCCTCGGCGCCGAGAAGCTGAGCCATCTCGCCGCTCTCGCGCGGAAAGTGACGCTGAGTGTGGTCGCCGACAACGAGACGGTCATTGATGGCCTCTCGGACGCTTTCGCGTCTGAGCCGGCGCCGTTGCGGGTGCTGGTGGAATGCAATACCGGGGCTGACCGCTGCGGCGTGCCGACCCCGGAGGCCGCGGCAACCCTTGCGCAACGGATCGCCAAGGCACCGGGTCTTGCGTTCGGCGGCCTGATGACCTATCCGCCAGCCAATGGCGCTGCTGCGGTCGAATCCTTCATGACCCGGGCCAAGGCCTTCATCGAAGCAGCCGGCATCAAGGTTCCTGTGATTACATCGGGCGGTACACCATCGATGATGGAAGCGGCCAAAGCGCCGGTCACAACCGAGTACCGGCCCGGAACCTATGTCTATAACGACCGCTCGCTGGTTTCCCGCGGTGTGTGCACGTGGGACGATTGTGCGCTCACCGTGCTTGCGACCGTCGTTTCAGTCCCTGCCGCCAATCGCGCCATCATCGACGCTGGCTCCAAGGCATTGACCTCCGACCTTCTCGGCCTTTCCGGTTACGGCCATGTGCTCGACCGCGACGACATAACCATCGACCAGCTCTCGGAAGAGCATGGCCGCCTCGTCAGCGAAGGCCCGATCAACCTGAAGGTTGGCGACCGGCTACGCGTCGTGCCGAACCATGCCTGCGTCGTGACCAATCTGGTCGATGCAGTCAACATCATCGACCAAGGCGAGATTTCAGCCATCTGGCCGGTGGTCGCGCGCGGCAGGATCGTTTGAAGCCCATCCCGATTTTCCCGAACAAAACGTTATTCTGGTGAATTGAAGACGGCCTCGATCGGATGCCCGTCCGGATCGATGACGAAGGCTGCATAATAGTTTGGCCCATAGGCCGGGCGAAAGCAGGGGCCGCCATTGTCGCGGCCACCCTTTTCGAGCGCCGCCGCATGAGAATCCGCGACCGCTTGCCGGTTTGCAGCCGCGAAGGCGAGATGAAAGCCCGACCCTGGCGGTCTTTGTCCTTTCGGCCGCAATTTGATGGCGAATTTATCGCCGCCGCCGAGAATACCGTAGCCAACGGCCTGATCGATAGCGCCGGGCTCGATGTCCTCCCAGACGCGAACATAGCCGAGCGGCGCAAGAGCCGCATCGTAGAACGACGCCGAACGTTCGATGTTCGACACCCCGAACGAAATATGGTGAAGCATGCTCATTGGCGGTCCCAAGCCATCATCAACATGAATCGAACACGCGTGACCGATTCAAAACTCTCATTGGACGCATGATGCTGTTCGGGCGATTCTTGCATCATGAGCAAGCAACCGTATCACCTTCGCGTTCAAAGGATCGATCCTTCAAAAAACATGGCGCGGTTCTACGCCATGTCGATCGAACCGACCCTGTTCGGCGACACGTCCCTGATCCGCAACTGGGGCCGCATCGGAACGCATGGCCAATGGCGGGTCGATCTGTTCGCGCACGAGACCCAGGCCGTGGATCACTTTCTCGCCCTCCTGCGGAAGAAGCGGCGAAAGGGCTATACGCTCATGAGAAACCGGGATGGGCAGCGGCACGCATAAGCGCTACGGCAGGCAGGAAGCTCCCGCTGAAACCGCGGCAAGTCACTCGATCACTGTCCGCTGTGCCTCGATACGGGCGGCTTTCCATGACGACCAGATGAAGGTAGCGATGAAGATTATGGTCATCAGGAGCACGATGGTGGGCGCCGGTGCGCTGTCGATGAAAAACGAGAGGTAGACGCCGGAGAAGGAGGCAACGGTCGCGACGAATACGGCGACAACAAGCATCCTTCCCATCGTGCGGGTGATCAGGAAGGCAATGGCGCCGGGGGCAATCAGCATGGCGATGGCGAGGATCAACCCGACGGCCTTCAAGGCACCGACAATCGTCAGCGACAAAAGAGCAAGCAGCCCATAGTGCAGCCAGTTGACGCGCAGGCCGACGGCTTTTGCCTGGGCAGGATCGAAGGCATGCAGCAGGAAATCCCGCCATTTGACTGCAAGGATACCGGTTGTCACCAGCGCAATCAGGCCGGTTTGGAGGATATCGGGCCAGCCGATGCCGAGCATGTCGCCAAAGAGGATATGGTCCAGATGCACATCACTCTGGATCTTGACGTAAAGCACCAGGCCAAGGCCGAACATGCCTGAGAAAACCACACCCATCACCGTATCCTGCTTGATGCGGCTGTTTTCCTTCAGGTAGCCGGTCAGAAGCGCGCAGGACATGCCGGCGGCAAAGGCGCCGACGGCAAAAGGCAGGCCGACAATGTAGGAAATCACAACGCCCGGAAAGACAGCGTGCGAGATGGCATCGCCCATCAGCGACCAGCCTTTCAGCACGAGAAAGCAGGAGAGCATCGCAGTCGGAATCGCCACCAGCACCGAGATCAGCAGGGCGTTGCGCATGAACGCAAATTCGAACACCGCCAGGAGCATGTCGAGCGAGATCATCGGACCACCTCCAACGCTTGCGCTGTGCGCCTGCGGGCGGCAAGCAGCCCGTGTTTCGGGGCAAAGACAAAGGCCATGAGAAAGATCAGCGTTTGCAGCACGATGATGATGCCGCCGGTGGCGCCGTCGAGGAAATAGCTGAAATAGGCGCCGAAGAAACTCGTCAGAGACCCGATCGCCACGCTGATCAGGATCAGCCGGGGAAAGCGATCGGTCAGCAGATAGGCCGTGGCGCCGGGTGTCACCACCATGGCAATGACAAGAAAAGCGCCGACAGTTTGAAGGGCCGCTACCGTGCAGGCGGACAACAGGGTGAAAAACAGGACTTTGAGAAAGGTCGTGCGGATACCGATCGAACGTGCGTGACTCTCGTCGAAGAAGGTTACCATCAGGTCCTTCCATTTTGCCGTCAGGATGATCAGCGAGATCACGCCGATAAGGGCAAGCTGCAGGGTGTCGGCCGGGGTGATGGCGAGAATGTTGCCGAGCACGATCGTCTGGATATTCACCGATGTCGGCGACAGAGAGACCATGAACAGGCCGAGGCCGAAGAACGCGGTGAAGATCAGCCCGATGATGGTGTCTTCCTTCAGCCGGGTTCGCTGGTTGAGGAACAGCATCGCGCCGGCCGCAAGTCCGCCGGAAAAGAAGGCGCCGAGCGAGAATGGCAGACCGAGCATATAGGCGCCAGCCACGCCAGGGACGATCGCATGCGAGAGCGCATCGCCGATCAGCGACCAGCCCTTCAGCATCAGATAGGACGAAAGGAAGGCGCAGACGGCGCCGACCAGCGCGCTCACCCACATGGCGTTCAACATATAGTTATAGGTGAACGGTTCCAGCAGCGTTGTGATCATCGGCCGTCTGCCTCCGGATCGGTCTCCGGCTTGGCCGGTTGCGATACCATCCGGTCCTTGGCGCCGTACATGACCAGCGGACGCTCGTCGTCGGTGATGACGGACACTTGCCGCGGATCGGCATCGTCATGCAGGCTCTCGCCCCCGAGCACGAAATGGCGCAGCACACCGCCGAAGGCGAGTTCGAGGTTTTCGCGGGTAAAGGTTGTTTCGGTCGGTCCATAGGCAAGCACGGTGTTCTTGAGAAGAACCGTGCGATCACAAAACTCCGGCACGCTGCCGAGATTGTGGGTGGAGACCAGCATGACCCGGCCTTCGTCGCGCAAGCCCATCAACAGGCGGATGATCGCGTCCTCGGTCTTGACGTCGACGCCGGTGAAGGGTTCGTCGAGCAAGATGACCCGACCGTCCTGCGCCAGTGCGCGGGCCAGGAAGACGCGTTTCTTCTGGCCGCCGGAAAGCTCGCCGATCTGGCGCTTGCGGAAATCGCTCATGCCAACGCGGGCAAGGGCGGCTTCGACCGCATCGTGATCGGCCTTCTTGGGGATGCGCAGCATATTCATGTGACCGTAGCGGCCCATCATCACCACGTCTTCGACAAGAACCGGGAAATTCCAGTCGACTTCCTCGGCCTGCGGCACATAGGCAACGAGGTTCCTCTTCAGCGCTTCCGGCACGGAAAGCCCAAGCACCGAAATGTCGCCACGGGCCAGCCGGGCAAAGCCCATGATCGCCTTGAACAAGGTCGACTTGCCGCTACCATTGACGCCAACAAGCGCGGTGATGGTCCCTGTCGGGATGTCGAAGGAGGCGTCCAGCAAGGCCCGATGGCCGTTGCGATAGGTTACGGTTGCGCCAGAGACGCGTATGCCGCTGCCCGGCTGCCCGGCCGCCGGCCCCTGACCGGGGCGGGCTTTAACCTGAAGGTTCATTGCGAAAGACCCTTGGCGATGGTTTCGGACGTGACGCGCAGAAGGTCGATATAGGTGGGAACCGGACCGTCCGCCTCGCTCAAGGAATCAACATAGAGCACGCCGCCGTATTTTGCGCCTGTTTCGCGTGCCACCTGCTGTGCCGGGTCGGGTGAAATCGTGCTTTCGGAGAAGACGACCGGGATATTGTTGGCACGCACCGCATCAATCACCTTGCGAACCTGCTGCGGCGTGCCCTGCTGGTCGGCGTTGATCGGCCAGAGATAGAGTTCCTTCAAGCCGAAGTCCCGAGTCAGGTAGCTGAAGGCACCTTCGCTCGACACCAGCCAGCGCTTGCCTTCGGGGATTTTGCCAATCTCGGCGCGGATAGGCGAAATCGCCGCCTCGATCTTCTGCTTATAGGCCTCGGCATTGGCCTTGTAGGTATCCGCGTTAGCTGGGTCGTATTGGACGAAAGCATCGCGGATATTGTCGACATAGATCAACGCGGACGACGGCGACATCCAGGCATGCGGGTTGGGCTTGCCGCTGTAGGGGCCTTCTGCAATGCCCATCGGCTCCACGCCCTCGGATACGACAACCCCGGGAACATTGTCGAAGTTCTGGAAGAATTTTTCAAACCAGAGTTCGAGATTAAGGCCGTTCCACAGGATGAGGTTGGCGTCATGCGCCTTCAGGATGTCACGTGGAGTCGGCTGGTAATTATGAATTTCGGCGCCGGGCTTGGTGATCGATTCGACAGTTGCTGCATCACCGGCAACGTTCCTGGCCATATCGGCAATCACAGTAAAAGTCGTAACGGCCTTGAATTTCTCCTGCGCCGATGCGGCTCCCGGAGCGAGCGCCATGGCCGCCAAAGCCGCCGCCACCGCCAAAATCACGCGTTTCGTCTGATCGATCATCCCATACTCCCATGATTGTCATCGACAGAACTATGTGAATGGTCTGCACAAGTCAATGCAAATGAGAAGCATTCGCAACTAGCTATTTTCAAACTTGCCTCGCTTGGCTAGTGTGCGCTCATGAAACAGAACAAGAATCGCGTTGCGGAATTGGAGGGCGTCCTCAGGGACGGTGGTGTACGCGTGACACGTCAGCGCGCGGCAATCCTGAAGATTCTCGCCACGGCCGAAGACCATCCTGATGCAAGCGAATTGCACCGCCGGGCAAAGGAAATCGACGCCACGGTCTCGCTCTCGACTGTTTATCGAACACTCTCGGCGCTGGAACAACAAGGCGTCGTGCATCGCCACGCCTTTGAAAGCGCCACCGCCCGATTTGAAACCGCCGACGCGCCGCACCACGATCATCTGATCGATATCGATACCGGCGCGGTCATCGAGTTCCGCTCTGACAAGATCGAGCAGTTGCAAGCCGAGATCGCCGCCGAACTCGGCTACGACCTCGTCCGCCACCGGCTGGAACTTTACTGCCGCAAACGCAAGACTTGACGGGCATCAGGCAGGGCACACCGAAACGTCCGGACATCATGCCATTGGTATTATTCGCAAGTCGCATTTGAAAATGGAATCTGCCGTCCGGCAGTTCACGATCGCGAAACGTGTTGCGCCTGATCTCGCGGTAAATCGTCGAGCGATGACGGCCAAGCTGACGCGCCATCTCCCTGACCGGAACCTTTGCCGCCACGAGATGATAAAGACGCCGACGATCGGCAAGGGTGATCTGCGTATAGCATCGAGACATGCCAAAATCTCCAAAGTGAAGCCATTGAAATTACTGGCATGTCGCACTTGGAAATAGAATGTACCCCGCTACAAAAGAAGATCGCGTAATCTATCTTATGGAACCAAAGTAACGTAGGATGATCACCGGACAATCAGCCCGCAAACCCCGTCAGAAAAGACGTCAGATTGGCGCTGAGTTCGTCGCAGAGATAACCACCTTCCTGGACGATGACGGTCGGCAAGCCAAGATTGCTGATGGCTTGGGCAATGCGGGCAAAGCCTGGCGTCGAGACGGAAAGCCCACCGAACGGATCACCTTCGAACGCGTCAAGGCCGAGGGCAACAACCAGCGCATCCGGCGCATAAGCTTCGATGCGGCGGTTGGCAGCGTCCAGGGCTTCCAGAAATCCGGCGTCGGCGGTCTTGCGTGGCAGCGGCAGATTGTAGTTGTAGCCCAGACCCAGGCCCTCGCCGCGCTCGTCGGCATTGCCCCAGAAGAACGGATAGAACCGCACCGGATCGGCGTGCAGCGACACCGTCAGGACGTCGCTGCGGCCGTAGAAGATTCCTTGCGTGCCGTTACCGTGATGCAGATCCACGTCAAGGATGGCGACACGTTTCGACGACGTCAGCAAATGCTGCGCGGCAATGGCGGAATTGTTGAGGAAGCAAAACCCGCCAGCGACGTCGGCAAAGGCGTGATGGCCCGGCGGGCGGCAGAGTGCGTAGGTATGGCGTGCACCGGCCAGAACCGCTTCGGCCGCTTCTACCGCACTCCAGGCACTCCAGCAGGCGCTGCCCCATGTGTCGGCGGAGATCGGGCAAGCCGTGTCGGCCATATGGTAGCCGGCCTGGCCGACAGCCGAGGCCGGATAGCGTCCGGTCCGCGCCAACGGATGAATATTCGGGATCACCTCCTCCGAGGCGCCCTCGATCCGCTGCCAGCGGAGAAAAATGTTCTGCAGGAATTCGAGATATTCCGGCGTGTGGACAGCAGCGATCGGTTTCAAGCCATGATCACGCGGCCTAATGATCTCGGATCCGGCGGCTTTTGCGCCCTCCAGCAGGCGTGCGATCCGCTCCGGCTTTTCCGGATTGGGCTGCGGCGCACCGCTGGAGAGGAACATTTTCGGATCGTGCTTTGCCTGCTCTTGCGCATAGAAGGTCTTCATACCCATTCCTCAAACCCCGCTTTCGTGCTGTCCCGCTAGTGCTTCGAACGTCTCGCCATAGGCCGCATGAATCCGTTCTTGCTCGGACCAGGCAAGTCCCATTCGCTCGTAGAAATGCTGCGCCGAAACATTCTTCGCATCCACCGACAGCCGCAGATAGGTGCCTCCCCCCGCGTGGACATGCGCTGCGGTGTGGCGCAGAAGCGCCACACCGATGCCAGCGCCCCGAAAGCGCTCTTCGACGACGATGTCCTGAATATAAGCGCCCTTTTGTCCACGCCAGGTCGAGAAGCTTTGGAAGAACAGACACATGCCGGCAAATTCGCGGTCAATTTCGGCAAGCAGCACCATAAACGCGGGCTGCGGGCCAAAACCATGCTTGCGAAGGTCTTCCGGCGTTGCCGTGACTTTGCCTTCAGCATCGAGATGCCGGGCAATGCTCAGCAAACCGGTATGGATGAGATGCACGTCTTCAGCCGTTGCGACACGGATTTCGACGCCCTGGTTCGAGACATCCGCCATCAGAAGGCCACCCGATCGCCGCCCTTGAGCGCCAGCATGGTACGTGCCTCCTCCGGCGTCGCAACCTCCAGCGACAGGGCTTCAAGGATGGTGCGGATGCGGCTCACCTGCTCTGCATTGGACTTGGCAAGCTCCCCCCGTCCAAGATAGAGGCTGTCTTCCAGCCCGACGCGAACATTGCCGCCCATCGCAGCTCCCATGGTGATCAATGGCATCTGCTGGCGGCCCGCCGCCAGCACCGAGAAACGATAGTCGGCGCCGAACAGCTTGTCGGCAATGCGCTTCATATGGCTGAGATTATCGGGATCGGCACCGATGCCGCCGAGAATGCCGAGCACGAACTGAATGAACAGCGGGCCCTTTACCAGCCCGCGATCATAGAAATGCTTCAGCGAATAGAGATGGCCGACGTCGTAACATTCGAATTCGAAACGCGTGCCACACCCCTCACCCAGCCGCTTCAGAATGTCTTCGATATCGGCAAACGTGTTCTTGAAGATCGTGCCGCGCGTCGCCTCCAGAAGCTGCGGTTCCCAGTCGTGCTGCCATTCCATGCCGGGCTTGGCGAGCGGGAAAATGCCGAAATTCATTGAGCCCATATTGAGCGAGCACATTTCCGGCTGCGCCTGCAGCGATGCCGCCAGCCGCTCGTCCAGCGTCATCAGCGAACTGCCGCCGGTCGAGATATTGATGACGGCATCGGTTGCCTGCTTGATGCGTGGCAGGAATTGCATGAACACAGAGGGATCAGCGGTCGGCCGTCCATCGGCCGGGTTGCGGGCATGCAGGTGCAGGATCGATGCGCCGGCCTCCGCCGCAGCGATCGCCTGTTCGGCGATCTGGTCCGGCGTTACCGGCAGATACGGACTCATCGACGGCGTATGGACGGAGCCGGTAACGGCGCAGGTGATAATGACTTTGTTCTTCATGATCCCGTTCTCAGCCGTTGACCGGCAGATCAAGTTCACGTGCCAGCTGTTCGAAGCTATCGCCCAGGATCGAGACCATTTCGCCGATTTCCGCCGCTGTAATCACCAGCGGCGGGGCAAGGATCAGGTTGTCAGCCTCATAACCATCACCGCGAATCCGGCGGGAGTACAGGATCAGCCCCTTGTCGTAAGCGATATCGAGCAGCCGCTGGTTGGTCGCCTGCGCTTTCGGGAAGGATTTGAAGGTCACCGGATCGGCGACGAGATCTGCACCGATCAGGAGCCCCCTGCCGCGGACTCCGGCGATGAAGGGGAAGCGCTTCGACAGGTTTTCCAGCTCGGACTTCAAGAGATCGCCCATTGCGGCAGCATTGGCCTCGACGCCGAGCCGCTCCATCTCTTCGAGGACTGCGAGGCCCGCAGCACAGGCGAGCGGATTGCCGGCATAGGTATAACCGTGCTGGAAGCCACCCATGTCGAGCACCGGCTTTACCAGCTTTGCCGAGGCAGCCATGGCGCCGAGCGCCGCATAGCCGGAGCCAATGCCCTTCGACAGCGTGATGATATCCGGCTTGCAATTCCAGTGATCGCCGCCGAGATATTTGCCGGTGCGCGCAGCACCGCTCATGACTTCGTCGTGGATCAGCAGGATACCGTATTTGTCGCAGATCTCGCGGATGCGCGCAAAATAGCTGTCGGGTGCAACCAGGGCCGCTGTTGCCGCGCCGCCGATCGGCTCCATGATGAAGGCAACGATGCTTTCCGGCCCTTCGGACAGGATTTTTTCTTCCAGCATATCGGCATAGCGCAAACCACGCTGTTCCATCGTCAGGTTGTCGCGATCGCGATAAGCTGTCGGTGCCGGGATGGCCGGCATTGGCTGAATCTGCGGCGCAAAGGTTTCCGTCAGTGCCAGGTCGCCGGTAACGCCAAGCGCACCCATCGTGCCGCCGTGATAGGACGGAAACCGGCAGATGACCTTCCAGCGCTTCGGCTGATTGGTGGCAACAGCCCATTGCCGTGCCAGCTTGATCGCCGATTCCACCGCTTCCGACCCACCGGAAACGAAGAAGATCCGATCCAGATCCCCGGGCATTTTTCCGGCAAGACGCCGGGCCAGCTCTTCGGCCGGTTGGTTTTCGAAATGCAGCCGATAGGCGAAACTTGTCTTCTCCATCTGCCGCTTCATGGCTTCAATGACATGGCGGTTACCGTGGCCGATATTGCTGACCATCGGCCCGCTGGAGCCGTCGATGAAGCGGCGGCCGTCCTCGGTCCAGAAATAAATGCCTTCGGCGCGGTCGACCAGCGGCCGGCGCAGGCGCGTGACATAGAAGAGATGGGATGCGGGCCGCTCGTTGGCTTGGATGTTCATGATGCTCTGCTCTGGCTGAATTTATCGATTGAGATAGCGGTTAAGCACATTGGCGGTGACGCGCTCCACCATGGCGTCCTTCCGCAGCAGGCCCGCCACCCATTCGCAGGTTCCGGCGTGGAAAACCTCGCCCTTCCCCCGCTTGAAATTGATGATCATCCCGTTGCTGTAGCGGACTTTTTCCATGTTCTCGTCGGAGGCTTCGCCATAGAGGGTTTCGGCGATGAAGCGGCCATCCTCGTCGCCGAAGAACAGGTCTTCGCGCGTCAGGATATCGCTCTCTTCGACCTGGCTTGCCATACCGAGCGCGAGGATTTCCAGTCCTTCCGGCGCGCCGCTGTCGGCTGTTGGATAAGGCAGTCCATGACGGATTTCATAGGCGAGACCATCGACTTCGTAGCCGTAGATATGGCTGTCGGCTCCCAGAAGGTCACCATAGAACAGGCCGGTTCCGGCAAAAGCCCAGTGACGCGGCCGGTAGATCGGGAAGCCGCGAACGCCGCGCGGCGCACAACCGCCCCAGCCGGAATAGACGCCATTCGTCGCGTTGAGCCCGAAGGTCAGCGCGCCGGGACGGCCAATTTCGGGCGCTTCCCAGGAATTGGTGGCACGGGTGACGTCGCCGTTTTGGTAGATCGGGTCTTCCTTGCGGGCCACATATTTGTAGCAGACCTGCCGCTGCCCCTCATCTTCCAGCCGCGTCTGCCACATGAAATTGCCGGCAAAGCGCGCCACATGCCCGCCCTGATCGACATAGGCGTCGACGGCGTCGCGCATTTCCCAGGTCCAGTATTCGTCATGGCCAACGAAGACGACGCAGTCGTAGTCGTTCAGTATATCCGGATCGTTGTGCAATTCGTGCTGGCTGGCGAGATCGACATCGTATCCCACCCGCTCGGCCCAACGGAAAAACTGACTGTCGTAACTGGCCCAGCCGGACGAGGTGTATTTCTTCGAATAGCCGTTGGCAAAAGCCCATTCCATATGCGGATAACGCGGAATGGTGCCCGGCGGCAGGCTTACTTCCAGCGGCACACGGGGCGCATCCGGCGGCAGTACCACGAAGCCACGGCAAAGCGGCCGCTCGATACTGACAGTGGTGGCATACTTGTCGCGGTTCGGGCCAGTGATGCCCTGATAATGGTTCGATCCACCCCAGGTATTATAGGCTGTCCAGGTGCCGGTGGCGGCAACCTGCAGGATCCGGCCTGGCTTTGGACCGGGTTTTGGCAGGACAATGATCATGTGGTGACACTGGATCGGCTTGCCGTCGCGTCCCTCGGCCGTCAGCGTGATGCGGTAGGCGCCAGATGGCCAGCTGTCGTGAACCTGGAAAGCAAAGGTCGGTTCCCAGCCGCAGCCGAGCACGGAGACCTGATCAGGCGTTTCCTGCCAGGCCGTGGCGATATCATCGGTGCCATAAACGCTTGTCTCGACCGCCCCGTCGCGGACGATCTCCAGCCGGCAGGAGGACGCTGTCGAGCTGATGTGCAGATCCACCATCTCACCGGGCGCATAAGCGTAAGCGCGCGTATAGCACCAGATCTCGCCACGCTCGCCGTCCATGCCCGGATATTCGTAATAGTGACCGCGCACCGCCTGATGCCGTTGCTCGGCGGTCAATCCGAAATCGGGGAAAATTTGGGTAGTATCGGTCACGTCACGCCTCGCTGGGTCTCCGGTGACGACGATCAAACCACAATGGACTTGGCCCGACAAATACATTAGGTGAAGGACCAGCATTCACCAAATGAATGAGGCAACTATGCTCAGCCCGAGACGCCGTTTCGTCTGGGAGATCGACTGGAACCTTCTGCGCACCTTCACGGTGATCGTCGAAGAAAAGAGCCTGACAGCTGCAGGCAACCGCCTGTCGCTGAAGCAGCCGACCATCAGCAACGCACTGCGCCGCCTCGAAGAGCATATGGCCTGCCGCCTGATCGACCGATCCTCCAACCACTTCCGCATGACGTCAGCTGGCGAACGGCTCTACGCGGAATGTCTGACAATGTTTTCGATCGTCACCGGCCTGCCCGATCTCATCAAGGACGACCCCGACCTGGTCACCGGCCATGTCGAAATGGCCTTTGCCAGCCATATCGAATGCCCGTTCCTTGATCGCTTCCTTGCCGATTTCCACAAGACCTTTCCGCGGGTCAGCTTCTCGACCACCGTTTCCGCCAGCCAAACGGTCATCGACAATGTCCTATCCGGCGAGGCCTGCCTGGGCATCTGCCTTGCCCACGAAAAGCACCCGGAACTGGACTACACCGTGCTTTATCGCGAACATTTCGGCTTCTTCTGTGCGCCCGGCCACCCGCTGTTTGGAAAGCGCGACACCGATATTACCGAACTCGCAACGCTGGACTACGTCTCCTTCAAGACGGATCAACTCGGCGGTGCCTTGGCGCCAATCGCTCGCCTACGGCAACGGGAGAATTTCAATGGGCCGGTGCTGGGGCTCTTCACCAATCTCGAAGAAGTCAAGCGCCTCATCAAGGTCGGGTTCGGCTTCGGTCCCTTGCCGATCCATGTGGTGGCAGCCGACATCGAGGCACGGCAACTCTGGCAATTGCCGCCCTATGAAAACCCGCCGGCTGCCGATGTCTATCTGGTCACCAAGCGTTCTGCGCGCAGCAGCAGGGCTGAGACCTTGCTGATAGACCGGCTACTCGCCGCCGTCGCGGCCGTGCCGCTCAGCGATCGGACATATCCGCGCGGAATTGCAAACCCCGAGCTTGAGAGTGCCTAGCACCTGCATTCCTCCACAGAATGGGACAGCCGCTCACCGCGATCCTCCCCCACCTCCGACTGTCAACCGTTACGCTGACCCACTCTGATTGGCGACCTCCAGCGCGGAAATGACTTCCGCGTCGCTCACCTGGCGGAAATCATCGTAAAAATGCCCGACGGCGCGAAAGACGAATGGCGCTTCGAGGCAGATGAGCGCATCAACGTTTCGCTCCAACTCCTCCAGGGAAACGGCCGGCGCAACCGGAACGGCCAGCACCAGTTCCTGCGGCCCCTGGTTCCGAATGGCCTTAAGCGCCGCCTTGACGGTGGAGCCGGTGGCTATGCCATCATCGACAACGATGACCACGCGCCCGGCAAGCGGGATAGTGTTGCGATTGCCGAGATAAAGCCGCTTGCGCCGCTCGATCTCCATCTGTTGCGATCTGCATATCGCCGAAAACTCCCTGTCGCGGATTCGCGCCTGCCGGATGACGTTTTCATTGCGAACGATGATTGGCTCTGGCCCATCCACAATCGCGCCCATCGCAAGCTCGGAATGGAAAGGCACACCGATCTTTTGGACGAAAAGGAGATCCAGCGGCGCATCAAGCGCACGGGCAATTTCCGCAGCGACGGCGACGCCGCCACGCGGAAGCGCAATCACGACCGGGCATTTTCCGCGGTAACCTGTCAGTGCAGCAGCCAGTCTGGAGCCTGCGTCCTTGCGGTTTGCGAATGACATCTCGCACCTGTCCGTTTCAACCGCAGGAATACTCCAGCCCCGATGCGGTGTGGCCAGTTTAACCTATCGCCGGGCAGGGCGCCATTTCCACCATCCCGACCGGTATTCGTCGCGCCAGCCATTCCAATGCCCCCCGAACCGTAATCCGCCCCTTGACGCACTCCTTGCAATTTGCATTATTGCTCAGATGTCAGACCAATTCTGGTTTTAACTAGAAAGCGGACAGTGATGCAGAAGGATGCAAGAGCGGCACTCGCCCCCCTGCCCCCGGCCGACCGGGCGCAGCAGGTGACAGCAGCGCTTGCGGACTATATCCAGCGCTCCAACCTCGTTCCCGGCGACCGTCTTCCGGCCGAGCGAGAGCTGATGAGCGCCCTTGCCGTCGGCCGTTCGACCATCCGCGAGGTCATCCGCCATTTTCAGGCGCTCGGTGTCGTCGAGGCCCGCAAGGGCAGCGGAACCTACCTGCTGAAGCCGATCTCCGGCAGCACCATCCACATGCCGCTATCGCTGGAAACGACGCATCTGCGTGATGTGCTGTTGATGACGCTGGAAGTGCGCCGGGGTATCGAGGCGGAAGCTGGCATGGTTGCAGCCCGCGTCCGGACGCCGGAAGACGTGCGGATGATCGAAGAAAAGCTCGATGAGATGGAGCGGGTGCACCTGTCCAAGGGTACATCCGGCCCGGAAGACCTGGCCTTCCACCTCGCCATCTATGACGCCACCCACAACCCGCTGTTCAAGCAATTGCTCGAACAGATGCGCGGCGCTTTCGAACGCTTCTGGGAATGGCCTTTCGACCGGCTGGATTTCGCCCGCCGCTCCTTTCCATTCCACCGCACCCTCTTCAATGCGATCGCTGCTCAGGACCCTGAAGCCGCGCGCGCTGAAACACTGAAAATCCTCGCGATCGTCGAGGAAGACATCAAGGAAATGTCCAAATGAGCAACGGGTTTGATCCGTTCGAAGATGCCTCTCTCATCGTCACCCATGACGTGAGCAATGCCTATGACGCCGTTGTGCCGCCGATCGTGCAGACGTCGCTGTTCACCTTCACCGATTATGACGACATGGTCGCGTCCTATCGCGGCGAAAAGGTCCGGCCGATCTATACGCGCGGCCTGAACCCGACCGTGCGGATCTTCGAGGAAATGTTGGCCAAACTTGAAGGTGCTGAAGACGCTATCGGCTTTGCCAGCGGCATGTCGGCGATCTCCTCGACGGTTCTGTCTTTCGTCGAACCCGGCGACCGCATCGTTGCGGTCA
This sequence comes from Rhizobium sp. Root1334, assembly GCF_001426665.1. Lineage (GTDB taxonomy): Bacteria > Pseudomonadota > Alphaproteobacteria > Rhizobiales > Rhizobiaceae > Pararhizobium. The sequence goes on from NZ_LMEY01000028.1 coordinate 84,574, forward strand.
AGCATCTCTATCCCGATGCCTACCGCCTGTTCGGTACGTTTTTCAAGCGCATGGGCATCGAGGTTACCTATGTCGATGGCCGCGATGAAGAAGAGGTCGCCAAGGCCCTGCCCGGCGCGAAGTTTCTTTATCTCGAAAGCCCGACGAGCTGGGTGATGCAGACCCATGATGTCGCAGCGCTCGCAGCCTTGGCCAAGTCGCACGGCATTACCTCCGCGATCGACAACAGCTGGGCAAGCCCGGTCTTCCAGCAGCCGATCTCGCTCGGCGTCGATCTGGTCATTCATTCCGCTTCGAAATATCTCGGCGGTCATAGCGACGTCGTCGCTGGCGTTGTTGCAGGCTCCAAGGAACTGATCGGACGCATCCGCTCGGAAGCCTATCCCTATCTCGGCGGCAAGCTGTCGCCGTTCGATGCCTGGCTTCTCATCCGCGGCATGCGCACGCTGCCGATCCGCATGAAAGCGCATGAGCAATCCACTGTCGAGATCACCAAGCGTCTGCAGGCGCATGATGCAGTCGAATCGGTGAACTATCCCGGCCTCGCCAATCATCTGCCGCCCGGCCTCAAGGGCACATCCGGCCTGTTCTCGTTCATTTTCAAGGAAGGCATCAATGTCCGTACCTTCTCGGATCACCTTGAGCTGTTCAAGCTCGGCGTCAGCTGGGGCGGGCACGAAAGCCTGATCGTGCCGGGCGAAGTCGTCCTCTCGCAAAAAGCACAACCTAATTCCGCGGTCGCCTTCGGCATCAGTCCGCGGTCGGTACGGCTCCATGTCGGCCTGGAGGGAACGGAGGCCCTCTGGAGCGATATCGAAGCGGCAATCGCTGCCGCAGCGATAGGCTGACACGACAGCATGCAACCCAACCAACAATAAAAGGGAAACGAAAATGAGGAAACTGATTGCCGCGACCATGGTCGCCACGCTGATGGCAGGCACAGCTCTTGCCGACACCAAGCTGAAGCTGGTTGAAGTCATCACCAGCCCGGAACGTACCGAAACGCTGAAATCGATCGTCGCCAAGTTCGAAGCCGCCAACCCCGGCACGACGGTCGAGATCATCTCGCTGCCCTGGGGCGAAGCGTTCCAGAAGTTCGCCACCATGGTTTCTGCAGGCGAAATCCCAGACGTGATGGAAATGCCCGATACCTGGCTGTCGCTCTATGCCAACAATGGCATGCTTGAAAGCCTCGAGCCCTACCTGAAGACCTGGGACCAGACGCCTGAACTGACCGATCGCGCGCTCGAACTTGGCCGCGACATCCAGGACACGGCCTATATGCTGCCTTACGGCTTCTATCTGCGCGCCATGTTCTACAACAAGAAGATCTTCGCGGAAGCAGGCGTCGATGGCCCGCCGAAGACGATGGACGATTTCGTCGCCGCCGCCGAGAAGATCAAGAAGCTGCCGGGCAAATATGCCTATTGCATGCGCGGCGGTCCGGGCGGCCTCAACGGCTGGATGATGATGGGCGCCACGATGGCGGGCGACAACACCTACTTCAACGCCGACGGCACATCGAAATTCTCGGAAGAAGGCTGGGTCAAGGGCTTCACCTGGCTGATCGACCTCTACAAGAACGGCTATGCGCCGAAGGACAGCGTCAACTGGGGCTTCAACGAGATCGTCGCCGGCTTCTACACCGGCACCTGCGCGATGCTCGACCAGGATCCGGACGCGCTGATCGCCATCGCCGAGCGCATGGACGCGGCCGACTATGGCGTCACCACCATGCCGAAGGGTCCGTCGGGCAAGACATTCCCGACCATCGGCTTTGCCGGCTGGTCGATGATGTCGGCGAGCGCCAACAAGGACCTGTCCTGGAAGCTGATTGCCACGCTCGAAGGCCCGGAAGGCAATATCGAGTGGAACAAGAAGATCGGCGCCCTGCCGGCCCTCAAATCCGCCGAGAAGGATCCTTTCTTTGCAACGGATCAGTTCAAGGGCTGGTTCGAGGAACTGGCCGACAAGGACGCCATCCCGACGGTGATGCCGACCTATCTGGAAGAGTTCGCCTTCTTTAAGGATTCGATGGCGATCAAGACCAGCCAGGAAGCCATGCTCGGCGATATCACGCCGGAGGAAATGGCCAAGCAATGGGCTGACTACATGACCAAGGCTCAACAGAAGTTCCTCGCGAGCAAATAAGTCATCAGCCTTTAACCGCAGGCACCGGCATGATGCCGGCTGCCTGCGGCCCATTCCCCTGACGGAAAAGCCGGCACGCCTCCCCGCGCCGCAAACTGGAAATATTTGACGATGGCTTCACATGCAGCAGCCCGCAATGGCGGCGCGCGCAGGGACCAGCGGCCGCTGAAGAAGCGCCTTGCCGATGCCTCCGCCCCCTATCTCTATAGCGCGCCCGCGCTGATCCTGATCGTCACCGTCATGCTGGTGCCGCTGGTGCTCGGTATTTCCTATGCTTTCCGCGATATCCAGCTGCTCAATCCCTTTTCCGGCGGCTTCATTGGGCTCGATCATTTCAAAACCCTGTCGCAAGACCAGAATTTCTATCGGGCCTTGAAGAACACGCTGTGGTGGACAGGCTGGTCCGTGCTGCTGCAGTTCGTTCTCGGACTGATCCTCGCGCTGTTGCTCGACAAGCCGTTTGCCGGACGCGCCATCGTGCAGGCGCTGGTCTTCCTGCCATGGGCAGTTCCAAGTTTTCTTGCCGGCCTCAACTGGGCCTGGCTGTTCAACCCCGTCGTCGGCCCCATTCCGCACTGGCTGTTTTCGCTCGGCTTGATGAGCGAGCCCTACAATATCTTGTCCGATCCGCAGCTTTCCATGTGGGGGCCGATCATCGCCAATGTCTGGTGGGGCATCCCGTTCTTCGCCATCACGCTCCTGGCGGCCCTTCAAGCGATCCCGCGTGATCTCTACGAGGCAGCCAGCATCGATGGCGCCGGGCCAGTGCAGCGATTCATCTCGATCACCCTGCCCTTCCTCGCCCCGACCATTGCCATCACGGTGCTGCTGCGGACAGTGTGGATTTCAAACTTCGCCGACCTGATCATCGTCATGACCAATGGCGGACCGGCCGACCGCAGCCAGATCGTCGCCAGCTACATCTTCACCCAGGCCTTCAAGCGGCTGGATTTCGGCTATGCCTCAGCCATCGCACTGGTGCTGCTGGCGCTTTTGATCACCTATTCGATGCTGATCGTGATCCTACGTCAGTGGCTGTTGAGCAAGGATTGAGATCATGACCGGCAAACGCATCGCCTCCATTCTCGCGCACCGTCTAGCCATTCTCGCCTATGTCGTCTTCGCGCTGTTCCCGCTCTACTGGTTGTTGAAAGTCTCGGTCACTCCCAACAAGCTGCTCTATTCCGAGGGCATCAGGATGTGGCCGTCGCAGACCAGTTTCGAGCATTTCGACTTCGTCTTGAAACACAGCGAATTCCCGACCTTCTTCAAGAACAGCCTGATCGTTTCCGGCTCGACGGCGATCATCGTCACCGTGCTCGCCTCCTTGGCGGGCTATGCAATGTCGCGCTTCACCTTCCGTGGCAAATACTGGATCGTGACGCTGATGCTGCTGACCCAGATGTTTCCGCTGGTCATGCTGGTGGCGCCGATCTTCAAGATGCTGTCGCCACTCGGGCTGACCAACAGCCTCACCGGCCTCGTCATCGTCTACACCGCCTTCAACGTGCCGTTCGCCACCTTCCTGATGCAGTCTTTCTTCGACGGTATCCCGAAGGATCTCGAGGAAGCCGCGATGATCGACGGCGCCACCCAGTTCGTCGCCTTCCGTCAGATCATCCTGCCGCTGACGCTGCCGGGTATCGCAGCCACCCTTGGCTTCGTCTTTACGGCCGCATGGAGCGAGCTGCTGTTCTCGCTGATGCTGATCTCCGGCAACGACTCCGCGACTTTCCCGGTCGGGCTGCTTTCCTTCGTCTCGAAATTCTCGGTCGATTTCGGACAGATGATGGCGGCGGGCGTCATGGCGCTTATCCCCGCCTGCCTGTTCTTCCTGTTGATCCAACGTTACCTCGTGCAGGGCCTGACGGCCGGCGCCGTGAAAGGCTGATCCCATGGCATCCATCGATATCGCCGCCATCCGCAAATCCTACGGCATCCATCCGGTGCTGCATGGTGTCGACCTTGAGATCAAGGATGGCGAGTTCGTTGTCCTGGTCGGCCCATCCGGCTGCGGCAAGTCCACGTTGCTGCGGATGATTGCCGGCCTGGAGGCCGTCACATCGGGTGAAATCCGCATCGACGGCAAGCGCGTCAACGATCTTGCCCCGAAGGACCGCGACATCGCCATGGTCTTCCAGTCCTACGCGCTTTATCCGCATATGAGCGTCGCCAAGAACATGAGCTACAGCCTGCGGCTCAGGAAAACGCCGAAGGAAAAAATCGCTTCGGTTGTTGCCGGTGCCGCCAGCAAGCTCGGACTCGACCCGCTGATGGAACGCCGCCCGAAGGCTCTCTCCGGCGGCCAGCGCCAGCGCGTTGCCATGGGCCGCGCCATCGTGCGTGAACCGAAGGCCTTCCTGTTCGACGAACCGCTGTCCAACCTCGATGCCCGCCTGCGCGAACAGATGCGCGCCGAAATCAAGAAGATGCATCAGGATCTTGGCGCCACCTCGATCTATGTCACGCACGACCAGATCGAAGCGATGACACTGGCCGACCGGATTGTCGCCATGCACGGCGGCGTCATCCAGCAGGTCGGCAGCCCCCTCGAACTTTACGACAATCCGGCGAACCTCTTCGTCGCCGGTTTCATCGGTTCACCCGGCATGAACTTCTTCGAAGGCCGCTACATGGTGACCGGCGACAGCGCCAGCTTTGCGCTCACCGGCGGCGTCACGCTGCCGCTCAGTGGCACCGCCAATCTTATCGACGGCAGCCGCGCCACGCTCGGCATCCGGCCGGAACATGTGGTTCTGGGGGCCGAAGGTCCCGACGTCCTGAAGGCCACCGTCGATCTGGTCGAGCCGACCGGCTTCGGCATCATCGTTCACCTCAAGCTCGGCCCGGTCGCCTTCAAGGCCTTTACGCTCGACCGGCGGTTCCTGGGCATGCACGGTGAAGTGAATGTTAGGCTTCCGGTCAAAAACCTGCATTTCTTTAACGAGGCCGGACAGAAGGTCTGACATTCTGATCCGGAAGACGGGCTCAACGTCCGGTTTTGACATTGCGAGTGACTTTCAGTATTTTCAATATAAACAATAGTTTATGAGAAAACTCTGAAAGAGCGATGTCTCACGATCGCGACACCTTGCGCTTCTACGAAATGGAAGCCGCCAAATACACATCCAGAGGCCAGGAGCCGAGCGAGAGCCGGATCGCGAACTTTCTGTCGCAATTGCAGCCCGGCGCAAGCATTCTTGAACTCGGGTGCGGCGGTGGTCAGGATAGCGAATTCATGCTCGCACGGGGCTTCGACGTCCGCCCGACGGATGGCACTCCCGAAATTGCCCACGAAGCGGAAAAACGCCTCCGGATCCCGGTTGCCACATTGCTGTTCGGTGATCTGAATGAGCAGGCCATGTATGACGGCGTCTGGGCCAATGCGTGTCTTCTCCACATCCCCAGAGCCGGCCTGCCGGACATCCTCGCCCGCATCCATGCCGCGTTGAAACCCGGCGGGGTGTTTTACGCCAGCTTCAAGGCCGGGGAAGCTGAAGGCCGCGACGAGTTCGACCGGTATTACAACTATCCCTCCGAAAGCTGGCTGAGAAACGTCTACGCGCAGCTTGCCTGGGCATCGGTCTCGATCGAAGCCAAAGCAGGGGGCGGCTATGATAACAAGCCGACCGAATGGCTCCACGTCATGGCGACGAAACGGCCTTGACCTCCATACGGCATCCCACTTCTTCCGACGTTACGAAAGCCAACGAGGTAGGTTTTGATGGAGCGATCAGAAAGCGTTGAGGCGACAGCGGATGCCCTGATCGTTGTCGATGTGCAGGTGGCATTCGTCACCGGAATCGAGGCTGTTCCGGACCATTCCACGTTGCTGGCGGCAATCGAGGCTTTGATGACCGCGGCGCGTACAGCAAAGGTGCCGGTTATTTTCCTGCAAAACGACGGAGAGCCCGGAACGGTCGATGAGCCGCATCGGCCCGGTTGGGCACTTCACTTTCCGCCACTTGCCGATGAGAGCGTCGTGCGGAAAACCACAGATGACGGTTTCGACGGTACGCCCTTGCACAGGCTGCTCGCGGCATCCGCCGTGCAAACCGTTGCCCTCTGCGGTGTGCTGTCCGAAATGTGCGTGGCAGCGACGGCACGGGCCGCCATCCAGCGCGGCTATCACGTCATCCTGCCGCATGACGCTCATGCGACCTATGACGTGCCTCCAGGTCCCGGCGGATCGCCAATGGTTCCAGCCAGCATGGCGGCGCGGGCAGCGGAATGGTCGCTCGGGGACGAGATCACCATCGCAGCATCGCTTGCGGATATCCGTTTTTCCAAATCCACGGAAAAATAGCATCCAGTCTCGCTGCCCCAGCGGCGGCATCAAAAAAATACGAAATAATTTTCACGCCATGTCGAAATCCCAAAACGAGCAACGTTCTTGGGGTGTAGAGACAGAAACACAAAGAGTAACAGCAATGAATTTTCCGATTACCTCGCTTTACGCGGTCGCTCTGACCGTCATTTTCCTGCTCCTATGGATCAATGTCAGCAAAACCCGTTCGGCGCTTAGCCTGTCCATCGGCGACGCCGGCAATGTCGATCTGCATGAACGTATCCGCCGGCACGGCAATTTCGTCGAATGGGTGCCGATGATCCTGATCCTGATGGTGCTGGCCGAGGGACAGGGTGCAGGCCCGCTCTGGCTGCATGCGGCAGGCGCACTGACGGTGGCCGGTCGGATCTTGCACCCGTTCGGACTGCGCGCCAATGCACCGGCCCATCCGCTGCGGATCATCGGCAACACCGCCTGCATCCTCGCGATGGTTGTCCTCGCTGTCGCTCTCACCCTTTCGGCCTTTGCCCTTTGAACTGAAACCGTGAATATTCCAAACACAGGAGACCTTCTATGCAATATATGGCGCTGATTTATGGGGATCCATCCGTGGAACCGGCCTATGGCACACCTGAATTCGAGACAATGATGCAAGGTTATGCCGCCTTTAGTGAAATGCTGAAGGCCGCCAACGCCTATGTCTCGGGCGAAGGCCTGCAAGGTGTCGAAACAGCCACGAGCGTGCGCGTTCGGGGCGGCAAGGTCGAAACGATGGACGGACCCTTTGCCGAAACCAAGGAGCAGTTGGGCGGGTATTACATCTTGGATGTTCCCGATCTGGATACGGCACTTCGCTATGCCGCGATGATCCCTTCCGCCACCTACGGCACCGTCGAAGTCCGGCCGGTAATGGACTATAGCTGATGCACTCAGCTGCCCCCGATCCTCAAGCCGTATCCCGGGCCATTGATGCCCTGGCGCGCACGGACCGGGGGCGGCTGTTGTCGGCACTGATCGCCCGGCTCAAAAACTTCCAGTTGGCCGAAGATGCGCTGCAGGACGCACTGGCTTCCGCCGTCGTGCATTGGGGACGAACGGGGGTTCCCGCCTCACCGCAAGGTTGGTTGCTGAAGGTTGCGCTGCGCAAGGCAATCGACCTGCTGCGCAAGGATGCCCGGGAAGATCGCAAGACCGCCGAGATCGCCCGCCTCTCCGTGGACGAGGCTCACGAGAATACGACAGACGACATTCCCGACGAACGCCTGCGGCTGATCTTCACCTGTTGCCATCCCGCGCTGGAATCGAAGACCCAAGTGGCACTCACCCTGCGCACGCTTGGCGGCTTGAGCACGCCCGAGGTCGCCAGCGCCTTTCTCGACAACGAGACAACCATGGGCCAGCGATTGACCAGGGCACGCGCAAAAATCCTTGCTGCCGGCATCCCGTATGTGGTGCCCGGTCCGGAAGCCTGGGCGGAACGGCTGCAATCCGTGCTGACCGTCGTCTACTTGATCTTCAATCAGGGCTACTCCTGTGCCGCGGGGGACCGGGTGCGGCAGCTCGGCGAGGAGGCAATCTATCTCGGGCACATGCTCGACAGCCTGCGGCCGGGCGAGGCCGAGATCGAGGGGCTTTTGGCCCTGATGCTGATTACCGAAGCCCGCCGGGCGGCACGGCTGGACGCCGATGGGACAAGCATTCCCATTGCCTCGCAGGACCGCAAGCTCTGGAACGATGGGCGGATTGCCGACGGCCTTTCTTTGCTCGACCGGGCGATGGCCCGCCGCGCTGCCGGCCCCTTCCAGATCAAGGCGGCAATCGCCGCCCTGCATGTCCAGTCCGAACCGCCGGACTGGAGCCAGATCGTTCTGCTTTACGACAGCCTGCTGCGCATGGAGCCGACCCCGGTGGTGCAATTGAACCGCGCCGTGGCCCTGGCCGAGGCCGGTGCACCGGAGGCCGGTCTGCGCGTTCTGGAATCTCTGGCGTCGGTGCTCGATGCCTATCAGCCATTTCATGCGGCCAACGCAGAACTTTTGTCGCGGTGCGGCCGGACCAGTGCCGCACTTGCGGCCTACGACCGCGCCATCGACCTTACAAGCAATCCGTCGGACGCAGCCTTTTTGAGGCATCGCCGCACTCAGTCCACCGAAAGCCTTTGACCTATTCGGCAGCCTTTTCCAACGGCATCAGCGTGAACAATTCCTGGGCGCGCTTGACGCCACGCAGGGCATAACGCCCGATCGAAACGACTTCGGAATTGCGCAGAGGAGGTGCTGCGGCAACGAACTGCGATGACATGATCACGCTGCGATCGACGAAGCGGCACATCGAGGCGATGCGGCTGACTTCGTTAACGGCTGGCCCGATGACGGTGAAATCCAGCCGGTCGCTCGAACCGATATTACCATAGAAGACATCACCAATATGCAGCCCGAGATAAACCTCGGTTACTGGGCGCCCTTCGAGCATGCGCAACTCGTTCAGCCCCTTCAGCTTCGCGCGCAAGTTCTGTTCCGCCAGCAGCGCCCGCCCACAGGCGTCTTCGCGTTCCTCGGCCTTGAAGATCGCCAACGTGCCATCGCCGATCAGCTTCAAGACATTGCCGCCGGCCTCGTGAATGGAGGAAATCACCGCATCGGCATAATCATTGAGAAACGGAATGATCTCGTCCGGCGGCAGGTTGTCGGAGATACGGGTATAATTCTGCAGATCGGAGAACCACAGAACCGCCGAAATCCGCTCGGCCTTGCCACGCGATATGCGGCCTTCAAGCACCTGCTTGGCGGCGTCCTCGCCGAGATAGACCTCGGCAATGGTCCGTGAAATACGCGTCAGCGATCCCGACTTGATCGCCAGCGCCAGCACCGGAACCAATTGCCGAAGGGCTGCCAGATCTTCCTCGCGAAAACCCTCCTCGTCCATTGTCGTCCAATGCGAGTAAAAACAGTCCATGTCACCGATATGGCTGTCCTGGGCGAAGCGATGGATCATCGCGACATAGTCCTTGTGTCCAGCCGCCAACATGACATCCAACATGTAGAAATCGGTCGGGTCGCCGAAACCGAGGCGCCTTCGGATCTCGTTCTGATTTTTTTCGCGCAGGTGAAAGAACGCCGAGCGCTCCCAATTTTCAGCCGAAACACCCTCGTTCGTCGGCCCGTATTCGAAAGCCGCTTTCACGGGCTCTTTGCTGTCCCACTGGAAGGCCCGCCCCTCATAGACCGGATGCAGCGTATCGATCAGGGCAAGGCCGCGATCAAGTCGCATTCCGGCGGCACGGGCGCGCTGGCAGAAGCCGTTGACGATGTCCATTTCGTCGACGCCCTTCAGGCCCTGCGTCGTCAACCAGGCGGAAATCTCGCTGATATCGTCTGCGTTCATGTCGATTTCCTTGGTTCCGGCGGACATTCACACGTCTAGCGCATAACCTATCGATCCGGAATCGATATAAGGAACGGCCGGCCGGGTCGATCGGCCATGCGGGGAAGACGTGCGAGGGAAGGCCTCTGAAGTTGCCGCGGATGTGGGTAAGCCCCAACCAAAAGGCAAGGTTCAACCGCAGCCTTTTTAAATTTCGTCCTGCCGTGTGACAAATTCGCGAGACAGCCAGTCAATGAAGACACGCACCCGCGGTGACAGCTGGCGGCTGCGAGGGTAGAGTAGCGAAACCGGCGTGCGGGATGGCGGATTGTCCGGCAGGATGGCAACGAGCGTGCCGTTTCTCAGGTCCTCCTCCAGGGAATAGCGCGGGGCCTGCATGATGCCGAGCCCCAGCCGCGCCGCCGCCGCCAGCGTATCGGCACCATTGACGGATACCACCGTCGGCAAGGAAACGCTGCGGATTCCACCCGCTACCGTGAACTCCAGCGGCAGCAAGCCGCCGATGGCTGTCGACCAGAAGCCGATCATCTGGTGCCCGCCGAGATCGTCAATATTTTGCGGCAGGCCAAAGCGTGCAATATAATCCGGTGAGGCACAGGTCACCTCTTCCAGAAGCGCGACGCGCCGGGCAATCATGTCGCTATCCTGCAAATCGCCGACACGCAGCACGCAGTCGATCCCTTCGCGGATCAGATCGACCAGCCTGTCGCCTTCGCTCATATACATCTGGATATCGGGATATTCCTTCAGGAAGGCCGGCAATCCAGGCAAAACGAAATGCCGCGCCAGCTTGCCGTGCACATCGACACGCAACAGCCCCTTCGGCTTTGCCCCGGCAAAGGCACTTTCAGCATCCTCAATATCGGACAGAATGGTCAGGCAACGACGATAATAGGCCTCGCCATCGAGCGTCGGGCTGACATGCCGGGTCGTGCGCTGGAGCAGGCGCACACCCAACCGAGCTTCCAGCTGCTTCACCGCATCCGTCACCGTGGAGCGGGGAAGGCCCGTGTCTTCTGCGGCCAGCGTAAAACTGCGCCTCTCCACCACGCGCGAAAACACCCGCATCGCTTCAAATCTATCCATCGGGATTGTTCGCCATTTTCGAATAGTGATACCGAATGATGGCTAATTATCCGCCGAATGAAAAGCTGCATCTTCTCCTCATCGAAATCGCGCTGCGGCGTGGTTAATCAAGGACGAAGAAAATGTCAGACAACAGCAACAAAGTGGCCATTGTCACCGGTGCTTCGCGCGGCATCGGCGCCGCTATTGCCGAGCGACTTGCCAGGGACGGTTTTAAGATCGTCATCAACTACTCCGGGGAAACCACTCCGGCCGAGGCGCTCGCCCGGAAAATTGAAGACAAAGGCGGCCGCGCGCTCACCGCAAAAGCCGATGTCAGTAACACGGACGCCGTGCGTCAAATGTTCGACGCGGCGGAAGCCGCCTTCGGTGGCATCGACATCCTCGTCAACAACGCCGGTATCATGATGCTCTCGTCGCTCGCGGAAAGCACCGACGCTCTGTTCGACCGCCAGATCGCCGTCAACCTGAGGGGTACCTTCAACACGCTGAGAGAAGCTGCAAGGCGCCTGCGCGACGGTGGCAGGATCGTCAATTTCTCGACCAGCGTCGTCGGCCTGAAGCTCGAAAACTACGGCATCTACGCTGCCACCAAGGCCGCCGTCGAAACGCTGACCGCAATCCTGTCGAAAGAACTGCGTGGCCGCTCCATCACCGTCAACGCAGTGGCACCCGGCCCAACGGCCACAGACCTCTTCCTCAACGGCAAGAGCAATGAATTGATCGCCCGTATGGCCAGGATGAACCCGCTTGAGCGCCTCGGCACGCCACAAGACATCGCCTCCGCCGTCGCCTTCCTCGCCGGCCCGGACGGCTCCTGGATCAACGGTCAGGTGCTGCGCGCCAATGGCGGCATGATCTGAGTCGTCATGGCCGGCAATCTTCTACCCGGCATCCAGCCTTTCACCAGCTTGGTTATGAGCCTGCCCGGCGATAAATCATGCTGGCGAACTGAAGGAAATTCTTAAATGCCATGCGCAGACCGGATCAGGCCATTTCCGTGGTGACACGATATCCGAATGATGTAAGTTGAGGATGAAGATGGCATTGCCTGTTTGATATAGCCGCGGCTTCAAAAGCTGGCGGCGGCGAGCGGAAGAAGCATCTACCGACTTGAAATATCTGCTGATTTTGAACGAACCGCGACTTGGTCATGCCCGTGCCCAGACTGCCCGAAATCACGTGAAGTCCGGCAAGACAGACCACTGAAAAACGCCAATAACTGCCCCGCGCAACCGCGCGGAATAATGTGTTTCATGCGCTTCAGAGGGACTTACACATGCTACGACACTGGCTTGTTCCGGCGATACTCACCGTCTCTTCAGCTCTCTATACCGTCCCTTCACTGGCACAAGAACAACCTAAAGCCGCAGTCACCGTAGCCAAGCCCGTTGTCCGCGATGTCGTCGACAGCGACGAGTTCATCGGCCGCTTCGAGGCCGTCGATGAAGTGACGTTACGCTCGCGGGTCGGCGGTTATCTCGATCAGGTGAATTTCAAGGATGGCGCGATGGTGAAGAAGGGTGATCCGCTCTTTGTCATCGACCAACGCCCCTTCCAGACAGCGCTGGACGTCGCAAACTCCTCGCTGGAGGTCGCGAAATCCACCCTCACTTTCGCAGAGGCTGAATTCACCCGAACCGAAGGGCTGGTCCAGAAAGGCACTCTGTCGATATCGACCCTTGACGACCGCCGCCGGGAATTGCAGTCCGGACAAGCCAATCTGCGTGGCGCAGAGGCGAGCCTTGCACGCGCCAAGCTCGATATGGAGTACACGACCATCGTCGCGCCGCTCAGCGGCCGGATCGACCGCCGGCTGATCTCGATCGGCAACTTGGTGCAGGCTGACCAAACCGCGCTGACGACGATCGTTTCGCTCGACCCCATTGACTTCTACTTCGATGTCGACGAGCGGCGGGTGCTCAATTATGCGCGGCAGGCGCGCGAACACGGAAGCAACCTGCAGGAGGGCGGCGGCTCGCTGGATGTCCTCGTGACCATCGCCGATAGCACCGAGAAACCCTTCAAGGGCAAACTTGATTTCGCGGAAAACCGTGTTGACCAGGAAACTGGCACGATGCGCGTGCGCGCCCGCTTCGACAATCCGAATTTCGTCCTGCAGCCCGGCCTGTTCGGCCGCGTCCAGGTGAGTGCTTCCAATACCTACAAGGGCATTCTCGTCCCCGACGAGGCAATCGGCGCCGATCAGGACCAGCGCGTCGTCTATGTGGTTGCCGAGGATGGCAGCTTCACGACCAAACCGGTTCGCCTTGGGCCAAGGCTCTATGGTTATCGCGTCATTCGCGAAGGCCTGACGGGCGATGAAACACTGGTCGTCAACGGCCTGACACGGCTGCGTCCCGGCGTTATCGTCGATCCCAAGCTGGTTGTGTTGCCGCCCGAAGCCGCCGCGACGACGGAGAACGGTCAATGAGATTTGCCCATTTCTTCGTGGACAGGCCGATCTTCGCATCGGTCCTGTCGATTGTGCTCCTGATTGTCGGTGGCATTGCCTATTTCCAGCTGCCGATCGCCCAATATCCGGAGATCGCCCCGCCAACCATCGTCATCCGCACCGCTTATCCGGGCGCCGATGCCGAGACCATCGCCGATACGGTGTCCACGCCGCTTGAACAGGAAATCAACGGCGTCGAGGACATGCTCTATATGTCTTCCTATTCCACCGCCGATGGATCGATGGCGCTGACCGTAACGTTCAAACTCGGCACAGACCTCGACAAGGCTCAAGTGCTCGTCCAGAATCGCGTGTCGATCGCCGAACCTCGCCTGCCGGAGGAGGTTCGCCGCATCGGCATCACAACAGCGAAGAGTTCGCCCGACCTGATGATGGTCGTCCACCTGCTCTCACCGAACGATCGCTACGATCAACTTTACGTCTCCAACTACGCCCGCAGCCGCGCCCGCGATCAGCTGGTCCGGCTGGAGGGGGTCGGTGACGTCATCCTGTTCGGCGAGCGCGAATATGCGCTGCGCATCTGGCTCGACCCTGAAAAACTTGCCTCCTACGGCATGACGTCAGGCGATGTGGTGCAATCGTTGCGCGACCAGAACGTCCAGGTCTCCGGCGGCTCGATCGGCGGACCACCGAACGCGGGGACCAACGCCTTCCAGTACACCGTGACGACCCAGGGCCGTTTCAACGACCCCCGCCAATTCCGCTACGTCATCGTCAAATCGACGGCAAATGGACGGCTTGTTACACTGCAGGACGTTGCCCGTATCGAACTCGGCGCCAAGGACTATGTCACCAATAGTTATCTCAACGGCAAGGCCGCTGTGGCTATGGGTATCTTTTCGCGGCCTGGCACCAATGCTCTTGAAGCCGCAGAACAGATCAAGGCCACAATGGAAAACCTGAAGAAGGATTTCCCGCCTGGGCTTGAATACACCATCGTCTACAACCCGACGGAATTTATCTCGGAATCCATCAACGAGGTCTACAAGACCATCCTCGAAGCAGCCATACTGGTTGCGATCGTGGTGCTTGTCTTCCTGCAATCCTGGCGCACCGCACTGATCCCGATTATCGCCATTCCGGTGTCGCTGATTGGCTGCTTTGCCTTCCTGCTCGCCTTTGGCTTCTCGTTGAATATGCTGACCCTGTTCGGGCTGGTTCTGGCGATCGGCATCGTGGTCGATGATGCGATCGTCGTGGTCGAGAACGTCGAACGAAATCTGGCCAAGGGCATGACGCCGAAACAGGCGGCACATGTGACGATGGACGAGGTCGGTACGGCTGTTATCGCTATCTCGTTGGTGTTGATCGCCGTCTTCGTGCCGACAGCCTTCATCCCTGGCATTTCCGGCCAGTTCTACTTGCAGTTCGCCGTGACGATCTCCGTGGCGACGGCAATTTCGGCGCTGAACTCCCTGACTTTGTCACCCGCGCTCGCGGCCCTGATCCTGCGCCCGCACCAGGAGCACCACGAGACCCGCAATCCATTTACGCGCGTTGCAAGGGGCCTTGCCAACGGCTTCAACAGCGGCTTCGACAAGATGACTCACGGCTACTCCTGGGTCGTGCATCATCTGGTGTCGACCAAGGTGGCGCTTGGAGCCAGCCTGCTGGTTTTCTTCGGCCTGCTGGCAGGCACATGGTATATGGCGCAGATCGTGCCGCGCGGCTTCGTGCCGACCATGGACCAGGGCTATGCAATCGTCGTCGTGCAGTTGCCCGATGGCGCCTCGCTTTCACGCACTGACGCCGTCGTCCAAAAGGCAACCGAGCTGATCCGCAAGGTGCCAGGCATCAGCGGCGCCGTCTCTTTTGCCGGTTTCAACGGGGCGACGTTTACCAATGCCTCGAATTCCGGCGTCATTTTCACACCGTTCGCGCCTTTCGAGGAGCGTCTGAAGCATGGCCAAAGCGCCAACCAGATCATCGGCCAGCTCTACGGCACGATGCAGGAGATCCAGGAGGCCTTCATCATTGCCGTGCCGCCACCGTCAATCCGCGGCATCGGCAATTCCGGCGGCTTCAAGATGCAGATCGTCGACCGGGAAAGCTCCGACATGCGCCGGGCTTTGGGTCTTGCTTATCAGATGATGGGCGCCGCCAACCAGACGGAGGGCCTGACCGGCGTCTTCACCACCTTCTCCGCCTCCAGCCCGCAATATTTCCTGGCAATCGACCGCGACAAGGCGCGGGCACTGAGTGTACCTATCCCCAATATCTTCGAAACGCTGTCGATCAACCTCGGCACATCCTACGTCAACGACTTCAATGCCTTCGGCCGCGTCTACCAAGTACGGGCGCAGGCCGACCAGCAGTACCGCCTGGAGCGGGAAGATATTCTCGATCTGAAGGTACGTTCCGCCACCGGCGCACTGGTGCCGCTTGGAACGTTGGTCGATATCCGCGACACCACCGGCCCCTCGCTCGTCCAGCGCTACAACATGTACGTGTCGGTCCCGATCCAGGGTAATCCCGCTCCCGGCGTCTCGACCGGCACCGCGCTCGACAAGATGGAAGACCTCGCGGCAAAGATCCTGCCGCCGGGTACCTCGTTCGAATGGACGGACCTTGCCTTCCAGGAACGCAATACCGGCAATACCGCGATCTTCATCTTCGCGCTTTCGGTGATCTTCGTGTTCCTGGCGCTGTCGGCTCAGTATGAAAGCTGGATTCTGCCCTTGGCGATCATCCTCGTCGTGCCGATGGCGGTGCTCGCCGCACTGATCGGGGTGCATCTCAGAGGGCAGGACAACAACATCCTGACCCAGATCGGACTGATTGTTCTCATCGGCCTTGCGGCGAAGAACGCCATCCTGATCGTCGAGTTCGCCCGGCAAGCGCAGGATGATGGCATGAACCCGGTCAATGCCGCCATTGAGGCCAGCCGCCTGCGCCTGCGGCCAATCCTGATGACCGCCTTCGCCTTCATCCTCGGTGTCGTGCCGCTGATGATCGCCACCGGCCCGGGTGCCGAAATGCGCCAATCGCTCGGCACCGCCGTGTTCTCCGGCATGCTCGGGGTAACATTCCTCGGCCTGTTCCTGACTCCGGTCTTTTACGTCGCGCTCAGGTCCTTTGGGTACAAGCCAAAGGAAAAACCGATCCCGCCGGAATCAGGAATGATTTGACGACTAAGGAGCCGGGCAGGAATGTCCGGCCCTTTCGTCTTTGGCGGGATGGCGTAGCGTCGCGCCTACCGGTCCGGTGCGATCAACGTTACAGTCGGGAAATACGTCCGGTACCGCGCCGTATCCCTGGTCAGAAGACCCAGCTTCTCGACAGCCGCATGCGCGCCGATGAAGAAATCCGGCAGCACACCGGCGCGCGACCCACCAGCCTTGCGGTATTTCTGAAAGACCTTGCCTGCCAGAAACAAGCCCGCGCGCGGCATGGCGGCCATCTCGATCCCGGCCTCGGCAAGAAATGCCTCCAACCGCTCGATCCGTTCATAGCGCACCGCCAGTTCGGCGTAGACGACGTCGTTGATGAGGAGCGGGCCGCGCAAGGCGGCGGCTTCCAGCTGTTCGATCGACCAGTCCGACCAGTTCGGATCGTCGGTCACCACATCAAGCAGGACATTGGTATCGACCAGCGTCACTCGTCACCGCGCGTCAGCGCCATGACGGCATCGGTGCTCAAGCCCTTGCCGGCATGGCCACGCAGCTTGCTGAAACGGCTTGCGGGACGCTTTTCGTCGGCGCGGGTCAAAACCACACTGCCATCGGCAGCGCGCTGAAAATCCACCCGCGTTCCCGGCACGATACCGAGAAAATCCCGCACCGGCTTCGGAATGGTCACCTGCCCCTTCGTCGTCACTGTCGCGCTCATCTCAACCTCGGTAAGGAATATTTTTACAAAGGTATTACATCGGCTGGCCGACTTCAAGATAGTTGGCGCGCAACGTCATCAAGACCAGGCACAAGCGACGCGTGGCCGACGGTCGAGAGTCAGAATCCTGTGTCCGGCCGCAGCACCTATCGGCTAATCAGCGTCTGCCACTTGCCGCTTGAGCTCGAACGGCGTCGCCAAAGACCAGCATCGTCGGAATACTGCGCGCCTGCGCCGCCTCCAGCGCCGGTTTCAAGGCTTCGAAGCTTTCCAGCCGCTCCGCATGCCAGCCATAGGCACGGCCGATGGCGATGAAATTCGGCGTATGCAGATCAACCCCGAGCGGAGGAATGTTCTTGGCGACCATGTAGGACTTGATCTCGCCGTAGCCGCCATTGTCGTGCAGCATCAGGATGACGGGCGCCTTTGCCTCCATTGCCGAGGCGAGCTCGGCCAGTGAAAATTGCAGCCCGCCATCTCCCGCCAGCACCACAACGGGACGTTCCGGCTGACCGATCTTGGCGCCGATGCCCGCTGGAAGGCCATAGCCAAGTGTGCCGTAACCGGTTGCAGAATTAAAGTAAGAGCCAGGCGAGGCTGCCTCATAAGCGGTGTTTCCGGCATAGACGAGCTGCGTCGAATCCCCGGCGATCAGCACGTCCGGCAAGGTATCGCGGACCGTCTCAAGAATGATCAGATCATCAAGCATGGCGGCGGGAACATCGCGATGAACAAGCGTTTCGACCTGCGCTGCCCGAGCAGGCCCCTCCCGCGACCCCGCCGAGACCAGATCCAACAAGGTCGCCGCGCATGCCGCCGCATCTCCGACAATGCCGACCTCGGGCGCCCGTGTCCGCATCAACTGGGCCGGATCTATATCGACACGAACGAAGGTACCAGGAATGGAAAAGAATCCGTCCTCATAAAAATCGTAATCGGTCGGTCCGAGTTCGGTACCTATGCCGAACACCACATCGGCACTCTCGATCAGCGCCCGGGTGGCCGGCAGGCTGGCCGAAAGATTGACCGCCAGTGTATGCCCCGGTGGCAGGATGCCCCGGCCATTGGTGGTCATCACGACAGGCGCATCGAGCTTTTCCGAGAGCGCCCGGATCTGTGCCGCCGCACCGATGGCCCCGCCGCCCACCAGAATGACCGGAGCCTTGGCCCTATTCAGCAGCGCCGCTGCCGCGTTCAACGCATTTGCGTCTCCAGCCGGTCGCGCCAAGCGAACAGGCTTTTCCGGCACGGCTAAATGATCCGCCGGAGCCAGCATGACATTGATTGGCAGTTCGATATGCACCGGCCGCGGCCGGGCACTGTCGAAGATGGCGAAGGCCCGCGCCAAGGCTGGAGCTAGATCCTCCGGCCGGTTGACGGTGCAACTGAAGGCAGAAACACCGCTCACCAGCGCTTGCTGGTTCGGCAGTTCATGCAGCCACCCCTCGCCCGAGCCCATCCGGCCATGGGCGTTGACGGTCGAAATCACCAGCATCGGAATGCTGTCGCCATAGGCCTGCCCCATCGCAGTGACGATGTTGGTCATGCCCGGCCCGGTAATGATGAAGCACACACCCGGCTTGCCTGTCGCCCGCGCATAGCCATCGGCCATGAAACCCGCCCCCTGCTCGTGGCGCGGGGTCACATGCCGAATCTCGCTGCCCGCCAGCCCGCGATATAGCTCGACCGTGTGCACCCCCGGAATGCCGAAGACGGTATCGACGCCATAGGATGTCAGCAGTTTCGTCAGGTACATGCCGGTGCTGATCATGCGGGTATTCCTCGTCTCATCTACTGTTATACGATTGTATAATTCATCGGTGCCTACCATCCGGGAATGATCAGCCTCAGGTCTTCCGGGAAAACTTATGGGTGAAGGCGGTCTTCGCCAGAATGACCGCGATGACGATGACAATCAGGATCACCGAAATCGCCGCGATGGCCGGATCGATATTGTCGCGCAACCCCATCCACATCATCCGCGGCAGGGTGACCGCATCGACGCTGGTGATGAACAGCGTTACGCCGATTTCTTCCCAGGAAAGCACGAAGGACAGGAAGAAGGCGGTGAAGATGCCAAACTTGATGTTCGGCAGGATGACCTTGAACACCCGCTGGCTGACGGAAGCGCCAAAACCCCGCGCCGCTAGATCGATCCGCCGGTCCACCTGTGCCAATGCCACGGTGATCATTACCACCGCGAACGGTGCAATCATCACCGCATGGGCGACGGCGACGCCAACCCACGTGTCATAGGCAACGATATCGTTGACCTTGGAAAGCGTCGTCAGGAAGAAATACAGCGTGATGGCCGAAACGACCGGCGGCGCGACCATCGGCAAAAGCACGAAGCCGAACAGCAGGCTGCCGAACCACGGCCGGAACATCCAGATGCCGAGGCTGAACATCAGCGCCAAAAGCGTCGCGATTACCGAACTGAGGATGCCGATACGCAGGCTGAGCCAGATGCTCTGCAGCCAGGCCGGGTTGTCGAGGAGGGCCTGATAGTGCCTGAGCGACCAGACATTAGTCGGCATCGACAGGAAGCGCGCCGGGGTGAATGACACCGGCACGACGGCGATCAGCGGCAGAAGCAGGAACAGAGCCACCACAAAGGCGAAGAAAATGGCAATCGGCGTGGGTCTCATCGACATCGGCTCAACCCAGCATCTTATTGGGCCGCACCAGCCGCAGCATCAGGATCAGGAGCGCTCCGACAATCAACATCAGGATGACGCTGATGGCGGCTCCCAGGCCCCAGTCCGGGCTCTGGAACAGGCGCAGATAGATCAGCTCAGCGATCATGACGCTGCGGCCACCACCGAGGATCGCCGGAGTGATGAAAAAACCGAGCGCAAAGACGAAAACCATCAGCCCGGCCCCGAGAATGCCCGGCATTGTCATCGGCACGAAGATCGACCAGAAAATGCGCAGCCGCGATGCGCCCATACCGCGGGCCGCTAGAAAGACGCGCTCATCAAGGCTGCGCATCGCCGAGGCGATCGGAAAGACCGCAAATGGAATAAGGAAATGCATCATGCCGAGCACGACGCCGAATTCATTACGCACCATGGTCAGCGGCTCGGAAATGATGCCGGTCGCTTGCAGCCAGGTATTGATCAGCCCGCGATTGGACAGAAGCGCCACCCAGCCGAATGCGCGGGTCAGCACCGAAATCCAGAAAGGAATGAGGATACAGAGTTCCGTCACCAGCCGTTGCGCTGGCGTGCCACGCACCCAGACATAGGCAATCGCATAGGCGGCCGCGACGGCGCAGATGGTGACGATCAGGCAGATGCGGAAGGTCCGGAAAAACACCGACTGGATCAGCGGATCGGTCACCGCCTTGCCATATTGCCCGAAGCCAGGCTCTGGCAGCGTGACGCTCCACTGCATGACGCCGAGAAAGGGCACGAGATAGGCAAAGCCGAGAAACAAAACGAGGGGGCCAAGCAGGAGCGCCGGTTTCAGTCTATCGGATTTCATGGCGGCTCCTTTCCGGTGCGCGATCAAATGTTTCCGGCAAAAGGTTACAGCGGGTTCGGAGCGATCCCTCCCCCTTGTGGGGAGGGTGGCCCGCAGGGCCGGGAGGGGTTTTGCCGCTGAAAAGGAATCCCCTCCCCAACCCTCCCCACAAGGGGGAGGGAGCTGTCCGAACTACGCCGAAATGATCTTCGTATATTCATCCAGCGCCGGGCCGTAATGGGTCTCGTACCAGCTCATATCGAGTGCGATCTGCTTGGACATGTTGGCCGGATCGACGGGGCTGAGACGCGCCTGTTCCGGCGAGAGCAGGCTGTCGGCCGCCGGGTTTGCCGGGCCCTGGCCAAGCATCTCGAACATGATCACCTGCTTCTTCGGGTCCTGCGCCGAAGCGATGAACTTCATGGCGTTGTCCTTGCCGCCGGGATTGCCCTTGATCACGCCCATGGCGCCGGGCGAAATCAGTCCTTGATCCCAGACAAACTTGATCGAACCACCGGAATCCTTTTCGATCAGCCCGGCGCGGGTCGACCAGATCAGCGCCATTGAGGCTTCCCCATTCAGAAGCACCGACTGGCTTTCGGCGCCGCCGCCCCAATAGGAAACGACATTGTCCTTGAAGGCAGCAAGCTTCTTGTGGGCGCGTTCGAGGTCCAGAGGATAGAGTTTTGCTGGCTCGACACCATCCGCGAGACGCGCTGCTTCCCACATGCCCGCCCCCCATTTATAGAGCGAACGCTTGCCGGGGAACTTTTCGACATCGAAGAAGTCGGCCATGCCGGTCGGCACCTTGTCACCGAATTTCGAAGCGTCATAGGCGATGATATAGGAGAAGAAATAGGACGAGGCGGAGTATTCCCAGCCAAAGCCCTCACGCATCTTCGTCTTATCGACGATCGCATAGTCGATCGGCTCCATCATGCCCTTTTTGCCGAGCGCCTCTGCTGAGAAGGGGTCGATATCGACGATATCCCAGGCAGGCTTGCCGCTTGAGAATTGCGCCGCGACAGCACCTTCCGTCGGGCCGGAGCCGTCCTGCTTCACCGTGATGCCGGCTTCTTCCTTGAAGGGCGCGCCATAGGCCTTGTCATAGGCGGGGCCTGCATCGCCGCCCCAGTTGACGAAGACCAGTTCGCCTTCCGCTGCCCAGCCGCGCGTTGCGCCAAGCGCGATCGGGCTGACCGATAGAAACAACGCCGCCAGCTGGGTGAATCTGCGGCGGGACATGCCGCCATTGGCCAATATTTCGCTCATGCCGTTCTCCTCTGGTTTTTGCGGCGCGCCTTTATCGGCGTCGCTCGTGTCACGCACTACAAAGCACTTACAGAAAGAAACCCTGATTGGTTGGCCAACCGGCCCAGACCTGCCGTCCCGGCTGGAAAGCGCTCTTCACCTCCCGCGTCGGCATTTGCAAAACGAGATCGATGCCACCCGGCGTCTTCAGGCCAAAGCGGGTTTCGGCGCCGAGATAGGTGATCTCGCCAATCTCCGCCTTCAGCATGTTTCCTTCTGCCGGAGCCTGCTCGAACATCACCATATGCTCTGGCCGGATGGCGAAATGTTCGCTGACAGACTGGCCGGGCGCACAGATCCGCATCGGATGCCCCTCAAACAGTCCCTCTGCACCATCAGACGTTGGCTTGACCGAGGATAGCGACAGGAAATTCACGTCACCGAGAAACTCCGCGACAAACCGGTTGGCCGGACGTTCATAAACATCCTTCGGTGTGCCGATCTGCTGCAGCTGTCCCTGATTGAAAATGCCGATACGGGTCGAGAGCGCCAAGGCCTCGGACTGGTCATGGGTAACGAACACGAAGGTGGTACCCGTCTCTTGATGCAGCCGCCGGACTTCTTCCTGCATCGAGGAACGCAGGTTCTTGTCGAGCGCCGAAAACGGCTCATCGAGCAGAAGCACGGAGGGCTCGAATACCAGGGCGCGCGCGAGGGCAACACGCTGCTGCTGTCCGCCGGACAGGCCCGCCGGCCGCTTTTTCTCATGCCCGCGAAGGCCGACGCGATCGATGATCCGATCGACGCTGCGCTTGATATCGGCGTCGGTCCGGCGCTGCACCTGCAACGGAAAGGCGATGTTCTGCTCGACCGTCATGTGCGGAAACAGCGCGTATCCCTGGAAGACCATACCGAAGGCACGCTTCTCGGCTGGTACGGCTGTGATATCGGCGCCGTTCTTGCTCAGGGTTCCGGATGTCGGCGTCTCGAAGCCCGCCAGGATCATCAGAAAAGTGCTTTTGCCGGAGCCGGAAGGGCCAAGGAGCGTGAGGAATTCACCGGAGCCGATGGTCAGTGAAATATCGCGCAGGGCATGGAAATCCCCATAGGCCTTGCCTATTCCGTTCGCTGTGATTTCGGCCGCCTCGTGTCCGCTCCGCATAGACGCTCCTTTTCCAACACCGAAATCGTATGGGCGTTTTAGCAACAGGACAAACGAAATCTTTTCCCCGCTTGGACAAATATAATTTGCCAAAAGCCGCCTGATCCGTGAGCGAGCGGCTAGGCATCTGCGTCATTTTTAAGCATCTCGGAGCGCAGCCATGAACTGAACGCCACGACGGCCTGATTGTCGGCCTTGGCCTCCGATGTCACCAGATAATAGGACCGGCTGGAATTGATGCTGATATCGAACGGCTGCACCAACTGGCCGCTGTTCATGGCGTGCCGGCAGGTAAAACGGTCGCCAACCGCAACGCCCTGCCCCGACAATGTCGCGGCGAAAACCAGGTTCATGTCGGAGAAGACAATGCCGGTCGACGCATAGCTCTGATCGACCCCCGCCAAGGCGAGCCAGGTCTCCCAATCCTCATAATCTGTGAGGTGCAGCAGGCACATCTTCTTGATGTCGTTCGGGCCATTGAGACCACCGATCTTGTTCAGTAAAGCCGGACTGCAGAGCGGCGCAAACTCCACTTCGATGATCAGCTCCACCTGCATCGACGGCCAGTTTCCCGTGCCGAACGCGATGAACACATCGACATCGGGATTGCTGATATCGTCCAACCGGCGTGGAGTGACGATGGAAATCCGCACATCGGGATAGGCATCGCGAAAGTGGGAAATGTAATTGCACAACCAGTTGGAGGCGAAACCCGGCGGACAGCTGACAGTGATCGAACCACTGACGCCGCGGCTGGCATGACGTGAAGCAGAACCCGCAATGGCGTTCAGCGCCTGCCTGATATCGGCGGCATAGCCGAGCCCCTGCTCCGTCAACTCGATACGCGTGCCGACCCGGTTGAAAATCTGGAAGCCGAGCTCCCGCTCCAGCAAGCGCAACTGATGGCTGATGGCACTGCGCGTCAGGTTCAGCTCGTCGGCCGCTTTCCACACAGTGCCGTGCCGCGCGAAGCTTTCGAGCGCGCGCAAAGCCTGCGTCGATGGAATTCTCTGCATCGGCTCCCTCCTGATCAGAGTGAAAAGCTAGTCCGGTTTTTGAGCATTGGCGAACTTAATTTGTCGAAGGCGGGAAAACATTTCACTTTTTCAAAAGTCGGATCGGCGCTTAACTCACCGTAGTACCTCAGCCGATCCCTCCAGCGAAACGAAGCCGCTGTGCCGATATCTGCCGCCCAGTCATTTGCGTTGACCTATCTCGAGACCATCCGGGCCGAATTGTCAGATTGGACTGCCCAAATCTTCTCGTTTGGTGAAACCGCCTGGCGCGAATATGAATCCGCCGACTGGTATGTCGATCTGCTGCGCAAACAGGGCTTTTCCGTCGAGGAAGGTTCAGCCGGAATGCCGACGGCCTTTTGTGCCGAATGGAGCAACGGTCCCGGTCCCATGATCGGCATGTATGCGGAATACGACGCTGTCCCCGGCAATTGCCAGGCCGCGACGACCAAAAAAGAGCCACGCGGCGGCCTGAGCTTCGAGGCTGGCGGCCATACCGATCCGCATTCGGCGCTCGGCATCGGTTCGCTCGGCGGCCTGCTCGCCACCAAGGCGGCGATGCAACGGCACGGCATCAAGGGTACGCTACGCTTCACCGGTGAACCCGCGGAAAAAGTGCGCGGTTCCAAGCCGATCCACGCGGCCAAGGGCTACTATGACGGCCTGGACGGCATGTTTTCCTTCCATCCGTTCTATATGCTGCCAATGTGCAATACCGTGCGTTGGGACACGCACTGCGGCGCCGCCTATTCGATGATCTACCGCTTCATCTGCGACCAACCGGAAGCCTGGGGCCGCAGCGACGATGCGCCAATCCCGCAGTCCCATTCCGCCGTGCGTGCACCCGGCGCCAACGATGCGCTAATGACGATGTATATGGCTTCCAAGGCCCTGCGCGATTCAATGCTCACCCATCAGGGCGGCTGGTCGATCAGCGAGGCAATCCTGACGGCAGGCCAGGCGACCGCCGACAATCTCCCTGCCGGCCTTGCCGAGATCCAGTACATGATCCGCGTGCCGACCATCGCCATGGCCGAACAGGTGACGTCGGTCCTGGACCGCAATGCGGCTGCGGCCGCCGCCATGACCGGCTGCCGGTATGAACGCCACTGGGTCTCGAAATCCCGGCCTGGTCTTGCAAACCACGCTATGGCCAATCTCGTTTGGGATGCCTTGCAAACCGCCGGTCCGCCACGTTGGGATGAGGCAGCAAGGACCGTCGGCCGCGAAATCCAGGCCAATCTTGGCGTCGAAGCGATGGCCCAGCCGTTCATCGACGAAATGGAAAAACTGATTTCACCGCAGGACGCCGAAGCCATCCTGCGCCGCGACCTCGCCCCTTCGCAGCTGAATTCCACCTCCGACGATTACACCGATATGAGCTGGCACGCCCCGACCGCCCGCTTCTACATCGCACGCCCGGCGCTGAAAGCGCCATCCGGCTACACCTATCCCGTCTGGGTCTCCAATGCGCTCGGCGGCATTCCCGCCACGATCGACCCGACGGTCCTTTGCGCGGCCAAGACCCTTTCCCTGTCGGCCATCCGGCTTCTGGAAGACGAGACGGTTCGCGCCGCTGCCAAGACCGAGTTCAATGAGCGCACTGGCGGCGGCATTGGCGGATCGAAATGGATCCCGCCCCTTTGTGACTACGCACCCCCCATCCATTTCCGCTGGCCCGAATATGTGACCACCGCCCGCGGCCGCGACTGGTGGATCCCCAAACCCGCAACCCCGGAGGCATGACATGCAGTTCAACGAACCCTTTTCGCTTCAGCGCCGTAACCCGAAGGGTGGAACCGCGCCCCTCACCCGCTGGGGCTTCAAGAACGAAACCGATCCGTTGACCGACGTGCTGCTCGGATCGCCGGCGCATCTGCGGCATCTCTCCACCAGCTCGCTGTCGCGCAAACACCTGCGCGAGGCACCCTGCAACATCCAGGTGGCGCAATCGCAGCACAAGGAACTGGTGTCAGCCTATGAGCATTTCGGCGTGAAAATTCACTGGCACGAGCCGACGCCGGAACTGCCGATGCAGGTCTATTCACGCGATTCGAGCGTCATGACCCCCTATGGGGCCATCATCACCGCCATGGCCAACTGGTGGCGGCGCGGCGAAAACTATGCGGCCATCCGCACCTATGAAAAACTCGGCATCCCGATCTACGACATGGTGACGGCCGGCACCTTCGAAGGTGGCGACTTCAACGTCATCGAGGATGGTTGCGTGTTGATCGGTTGCGGCGGCGCCCGCACCCAGGAGGAAGGCGCCCGCCAAGTTGAAGACTGGTTCAAGAAGGAAGGCTGGGAAACGCGCCTTGCCTTCATCGACGAATACTACGTCCATATCGACCTGATGGTCGTGCCCATCGCGCCGAAACTGACGGCCGTGTGCCTTGCCTGCACGGAACCAGGCATCATCGACTGGCTGAAGGCCAAGGGCCACGAGATCATCGACGTTCCCTTCCAGGATACGATGGCGCTCGGCTGCAATTTCATGTCGCTGGGCCGCGACCGCGTTATCGCACCGACGTCATCGAAAACCCTGATCGAAAAACTGCGCGCCCGCGGCTTCGAGGTCGCTGCCATCGACATGAGTGAAATCTCCAAAACCGGTGGCGGCATTCACTGCATGGCGCAGGCTCTGGTGAGGGAAGCGGCGTAAAACCGTCGCTCGTCTCCCCATCGGGGAGAAGGGGGGCCGAAGGGACGGATGAGGGGGCGAAGCCATTCATTGACGAGTTTGCCGAACCGCCCCCTCATCGCCTCACTCCGTTCGGCACTCCCCCCCGCTGAGGAGAAGGAGAAGAGGTCCGAACCGGCCAAAATGCCAGGCGGAATTGCTCTTCTAACCGACTGACAATGGAGTTGCAGGGCTTTCTCCAGCCCCACCAAACCCGCTAAGGTTCCCGGCGATTCGAGGAGCATCCGGACCCAAGCATGACAGACCTGAACAGACGTTTTCCCTGCATTCCCGATATGGAGAAGGCCGCAGCGCGACGCATGCCGGGGTTCGTGCATGACTATCTGATCGGCGGCCTTGGCCGGGAAAGCAACGTCCGGCGCAACGTCGAAAGCTTCGACACCATCGAGTTGATGCCGCGCTATCTCTCGGAAGCCCCTTCGCCGGATCTGGGCGTCACCCTGTTCGGAAAACGTTTCGACGCGCCATTCGGCGTCGCTCCGCTGGGGCTCGCTGGCCTGCTCTGGCCCGGCTGCGAAGTGCCGCTGGCTGAAGCGGCCAAGGCCCATAATATCCCGCATGTGCTCTCTACATTTGCCAACCGTTCCATGGAAACCATCGGCCCTATTACCGGCGACAATGGCTGGTTCCAGTTCTATCCGCCAAACGATCTCGCGATGGAAGCCGACATGATCGCCCGGGCGGCGCGGTCCGGCTATCAGACGTTGGTACTCACCGTCGACATCCCCGCCCCCACCCGCCGTGAGCGCGACATCCGCAACGGCATGTCCGTGCCGCCTATCCTCGATCTGAAGACGATGTTCCAGATCGCCACGCATCCGCATTGGGCAAGCCATGTGCTGCGCCACGGCATTCCCGACTTCGAAAACCTGTCGCCCTATTATCCGAAGGGTTCGTCGTTGAAGCAGTCGGCGGAATTCGTCGGCCGTGTCATGACCGGCCACCTGGGTGCAGAGCGTGTCCGCAGCATCCGCGATGCTTGGAAAGGCAAGCTCCTGATCAAGGGCGTGCTCGATGTTTCGGAAGCGCAGGCCTATCTGGAGATGGGTGCCGACGGTCTGATCGTCTCCAATCACGGTGGCCGTCAGCTCGATGCCGCCCCCACCGCCGTCTCCGTTCTGCCCACTATCCGCCGTGCGTTGGGCCCCGATGCTTTGATCGCCGCCGATGGCGGTATCCGCTCCGGTCTCGATGTCGCCCGCCTGCTGGCGCTCGGCGCCGATTTCGTCCTGATCGGCCGCCCGTTCGTCTATGCCAGCGCCGCAATGGGCGCTCCGGGTGGCGATCATCTGATTGATATCCTCAAGGCCGAACTCTCCAGCACGATGGCCCAGCTCGGCTGCCGGACGGTTGCGGAGTTGTCGTCCTTCCTCCATGCTCCCACCCAGAATTATGGAAGACACCAGCCATGACCGTCATCGATAACCTGATCGAAGCTCTTGGCACGGATGTGGTGCTCACCGGCGATGCCATTGGCGGCCGCTACCGCAGCGATGCCAGTGGCACCGGCAAGTTCCTGCCGCTCGCCGTACTGCGTCCAGCAAGCACCGAGCAGGTCGCAGCAGCGCTCGCCATCTGCGATCGCCACCACCAGCCTGTCGTGCCGCAGGGCGGCCTGACCGGTCTTGCCGGCGGTGCCAATGCACGCTCGGGCGATATCGCGATTTCACTGGAACGCATGTCCGGTGTCGAGGATATCGATACGGCTGCCGGCACCATGACGGTTCTGGCCGGCACACCTTTGGAAGTGGCGCAACTGGTCGCCGAAACCGCCGGGTTCCTGTTGCCGATCGATCTCGGCGCCCGCGGCTCCTGCCAGATCGGCGGCAATATCTCCACCAATGCCGGCGGCATCCGCGTCATCCGCCATGGCGTCACCCGCGACAACGTGCTCGGCGTTGAGGCCGTGCTGGCTGATGGCACCGTGCTGTCGTCGCTCAACCGGATGACCAAGAACAATACAGGCTACGATCTGCGCCAGCTGTTCATCGGTTCGGAAGGCACTTTGGGGATCGTTACCCGCGCCGTGCTGCGGCTACGGCCCCTTCCCGCTGCCCGCCTGACGGCACTGTGCGCCATCGAAAATTACGACCAAGTCGTCACGTTGCTGAAATCCGCGCAACGCGGGTTGCCCGGCCTGTCAGCCTTCGAGGCGATGTGGCAAAGCTATTTCCGCTTCAATGCCGAAGCACTCAACCTGACGTTCTTCGACAGGGCCTATCCGTTTTTTGTCATCATCGAGCAGGATGTCGATGGCAGCGACGAAGACAAGGAGCGTTTCGAAACCTTCCTCGGTCAGGCCTTTGAGAATGGCCTCGTCACCGATGCGCTGGTCGCCCAGTCGGAAAAGGAAGCCCGCGCTTTCTGGTCGGTGCGCGAGGGGCACATGATGGATCAACTCCTGCCCGGCCTGATCAATCTCGACGTCAGCCTGCCGGTCGGCCAGCTCGATGCTTTCGCCGGCGATTGCGAAAAAGCCCTGCTTGCCCGCTTTCCGGCCGCCCATGTGTCGTTCTTCGGCCATGTCGGTGACAGCAATCTGCACGTAGCCATCGGCGTCGAGACCCCAAGCGAACACGACCTGCACGAAATCGACGCCATCGCCTATGATCTCGTCCGCACATACAAAGGCTCGATCTCCGCCGAACACGGTATCGGCACGCTGAAGCGCGATTTCCTCGACCATTCGCGCAGCGAAGAAGAGATCGGCGTCATGCGCCGGATCAAGGCCGCGCTCGATCCCAACGGCATCATGAATCCCGGCAAGGTCATCCCGCCACCACGATAGCAGGGAGACAGATCCGGCGATATGTGGCCTTGCAGCATAGCAAAAGCTGGCATTACCGGCTGATCTCGGCGAAGATGGCCGATCCGAAAACCGGACCGGGAGAACACCATGCTGCCTCACCCCCGTACCGGCGCGATTGCCGCGCTTATCGTTTCCATCGCCCTCTTGCCGCTGTCGCCGGTGCTCGCCGCCGCGCCCGAGCCTGTCAAGGCCGAGCATGGCATGGTTGTCACCGCCCAGCATCTCGCCTCCGAAGTCGGCGTCGAGGTGTTGAAGAAAGGCGGTAACGCCGTCGATGCGGCGGTTGCCGTCGGTTATGCGCTGGCCGTCGTCTATCCCACCGCCGGTAATATCGGCGGCGGCGGCTTCATGACCATCCGGCTGAAGGACGGCAAGACCACGTTCCTCGACTTCCGCGAACGCGCGCCGCTGGCGTCCACCAAGACCATGTATCTCGATGACAAGGGCGAGATCGTCAAAGGCGCCAGCACCGCAGGCTATCTGGCAGTCGGCGTTCCCGGCTCGGTCATGGGCTTTGAGACGGCCCGTGAAAAATACGGCACGCTGGCACGGCAGGACCTGCTGGCGCCTGCCATCCGCTTTGCCAAGGATGGCTTTGTGCTCGATCAGGGCGATGTCGCCTCGCTGCAAAATGGCGCCAAGAAACTCTCCAAGGACAAGGCGGCGGCCGCGATCTTCCTCAAGCCGGATGGAAAGACCTTTTCGATCGGCGAAACCCTGGTCCAGCCGGAACTGGCCGCAAGCCTGACCAGCATTTCGGAAAAGGGCACGGATGCCTTCTACAAGGGCGCGATTGCCGACAATATCGTCAAGGCGAGCGCTGCGTCCGGCGGCATTCTCGCAAAAACTGATTTCGAGCAATATACGGTGCGCGAACTCAAACCGGTGACCTGCAATTATCGCGGTTACGAGATCGCCTCCTCGCCACCGCCAAGTTCCGGCGGCGTCATCATCTGCGAAATCCTCAATGTGCTGGAAGGCTACCCGCTATCCTATCTCGGCTATGGTTCCGCCGAGACCGTGCATGCCATGGTCGAGGCGATGCGTCACGCCTATGTCGATCGCAACTCGGCACTCGGCGATCCGGACTTTGTCGAAAACCCCGTCGAAAAACTCACCGACAAGGCCTATGCCAAGGAAATCCGCGCCAAGATCAATCCGTTCAAGGCCGGAATTTCAAAGAACCTGATGCCGAAGGGCATGGGCGAAAGCACCGAGACGACGCATTATTCGATCATCGACCATGACGGCAACGCGGTTGCGGTCACCTATACGTTGAACGGCTCGTTTGGCGCCGGCGTCGTGGCGCCCGGAACCGGCATCCTGCTGAACAACGAGATGGACGACTTCACCTCCAAGCCGGGATCGCCCAATCTCTACGGCCTGGTCCAGGGTGAAGCCAATGCGATCGCGCCGAAGAAAACGCCGCTCTCGTCGATGAGCCCGACGGTCATTTCCAAGGATGGCAAGCCGTTCATGATCATCGGCAGCCCCGGCGGGGCGCGCATCATCACCATCACGCTGGAAGCGATCATCAACGTCATCGACCATGGCATGAGCATTCAGGAAGCCATCGACGCACCGCGCATCCATCACCAATGGCTGCCCGACAAAGTCTACATGGAGCCCTTCGCGCTGTCGTCCGATACGCTGAAGCTCCTGACCGAGATGGGCCATGATGTCGCTATCGATCCAAGTTGGACCATCTGGGGCCAGGCAGCCGGCATCCTCGTCGGGGGTAAGAATCTGGCCGAGATCGAGGAAGGCGGCGGCGCCCGCTACAATGGCGCCATGGACAGCCGTGCGGCCTCGGGGGCGGCGCGGGGATATTGAGGAGTTTCACCCTCCCCTTGCGGGGAGGGTCGGCACACAGTGCCGGGTTGGGGTGATCCAGTATGCACTTCCTCTTCTCCCCAGCCGGGAGAAGTGCCGAGTGAAACGAGGCGATGAGGGGGCTTCGGCGAAGCCGGAGCTCCATGAACATTCCTGCGTCCCCCTCATCCGGCGTTGCTTCTCCCCAGCGAGGAGAAGAGGACCAATCGCTTTCACTCCAAAAACCGCTTGATTGCCTCGACCTCGTTCGAGCGGATGTCGTGGCCGCCGGTGTGCCATTCGGTTTCCACGATCGCTTTCTGAGCCGCGAAATAGTCGGCAAGGGCCTGGGTCAATGGGGCCGGGCAGATCGGATCACGCTGGCCGGCAGTGATCAGGATCTTCTTGCCGGCCAGCGCCGCATTGTCCTTCGGCTTGAAGGGAATGAGCGGATGCAGCAGGATCGCCTTGTCAAACAGGTTCGTCTCGATCAGCAGGTTGGCGAGGATGTTGGCGCCGTTGGAAAAGCCAAGGCCGATGATCTCGGAGGCCTGGTGCTCCTGCGCCAACGCGCTGACAAACCCCGCCATCTTCCCGGTCGCCCTGGAAAGATCGTCCATGTCGTAGACACCTTCGCCGGTGCGGCGAAAGAAGCGAGCCGCCCCGTGTTCGGATACGTCGCCACGTGGCGAGACGATCGTCGCATCCGGCAGCAGGTCGCCGCCGAAGTCGAAAAACTGCCGCTCGTCGCCACCGGTTCCGTGGAAGACGAAGAAGATCGGTTTCCCGGGTGCACCGCTCTTTAGCCGGTGTACATAGCCATAATCGGTCATGATATCTCTCCGTTAGCCTTCCAGCTTCTGCAAATGCTGCTCGAGGATCGGCCGCAAGTGCTTGTGTTGCTGCGGCAACTTCAATGCTTCGCCCAGATGCGCAGTATCCTCGTCGCGGTTGAAACCGGGTTCATTGGTGGCGATCTCGAACAGAACACCACCCGGCGTGCGGAAATAGATCGCCCAGAAATAGTCGCGGTCGATCACCGGCGTGACATGATAGCCCGTATCCATCAGCGCCTTGCGCACTTCCAACTGCTTTTCCCGATTCTCGACCGAAAAGGCGACATGGTGCACCGAGCCTGCGCCCTGCAGGCCGCGTTGAATGTTCGGCATGGTTTCGAGATCGATGAAACCAGCTCCATTGCCGCCAGGCACAATCAGTCGGGTGACGCCATCTTTGGCATCCAGCGTCTCGTAACCCATGAACTTCAGCAGTTCTGCTGTCGCTCCTTCGTCACGAAGGCGCATGGCAACCGAGTGAAAACCGCGGATCGCATGATCTTCGGAAACACCGTTGGCAGTCCAGACCGGGCGGTTGTCGTCGCGGACCTCCACGAGCGCAAAACCGTCGCCATCCGGACCGGCAAAGTTCAGGCGCTTTTCACCAAAGATCTCTTCTGTCTTGAGCCCTGAAACGCCGCGCTGAGACAGCCGGTCGCTCCAAAAGCCAAGCGAGCCTTCAGGGACGGAAAACACAGTGGTACCCACTTCGCCGGTTCCGGGACGGCCCGGCCCCATGTCCGGGAACGGGAAATAGGTCATCACCGATCCGGGTGCGCCGGTCTCGTCGCCGTAATAGAGATGATAGACATCCGGCGAATCGAAGTTGACGGTCTTCTTGACGCGGCGCAGGCCGAGCGTATCGGTGAAAAACTGGTTGTTGGTCCGGGCGTCTGCCGCCATCGAGGTGACGTGGTGCAGTCCCTTGATCTGGGTAAGCATGATCTGATCCCTTTCTGCCCGCGTTGGGGCTTCGTCTCGCAGACATAGATGTGCCTATTTCGCCAGCAGCGATAGACGCGCAGGTCTGGACGCATTGTCTCCAACTGTTGAACAGTGGAAAATCACTGTTCAAGGAAAGCGAGTCGCCAGATGGCGCGTGCAATTATCGAAAGTGCGGGAAGAAGAAAGAAATACAACCTAATGGATTATCGAAAGTAACAAGAAAAACTAAAAGTTGACAATCAGGAAAGGACGACCTATATCAACGTTCATCGATAGTTGTTTGACTGATATTTGTTTCTGCCCGCGTTTGCCGCGTCTCTGACGAACTTCCCCCTTCAAAAATCGAGACTACTGATCGCCGTGCGTCGTACGGTGATGGATACATGTTGCTATTGAAAGGGTTCGTTATGACCACTGGCACAGTTAAATGGTTCAATTCCACCAAAGGCTTCGGCTTCATTCAGCCTGACAACGGCGGTCCGGACGTTTTCGTCCACATCTCCGCTGTCGAGCGGGCTGGCATGCGCGAAATCGTCGAAGGCCAGAAGATCGGCTACGAGATGGAACGCGATAACAAGTCGGGCAAAATGTCCGCTTGCCAGCTTCAGGCTGCTTAAATCGGATTGCCCCTCTCCGGTGACCACGGATGTACTGGCACCGTTGACGAGGCAAAATCCAATGGAAGGTCAGGCAATGCGCCTGGCCTTTTTTCTTGGCCAAACGGCCAATTTGCGCACCGCATTCGACAGAACGATCTGGACGAGACGCCGGTGCGACAGCACCAGGATATCATTTTGACCGAGAATTCGACCAAGGCCCGCGACCAGGCGGAAACGGCATTCAGCCGTACACAGACCCAGTTCATGGCCCGCAACCGGACAATTTCAGAGATCGATGCCGTTGCGGCCGAGCGTGATGCAAAGACACAGCGGCTGCGCGAATTGCGGCTGGAAAAGGAAGCTGCGGCAACCGCCAAGGCCGCCGCAGAACGGAAACCTGCAAAACGCTGACTGTTTAGCGTGATTTCCCAGCCACCATATGGCTGTTATTATTCAGTCTTGGTGAAATAGGACGGAAAAGACGGCAGCCTATCTATTTTTTTGGCGCTTCCACTCTATCTTGGGAAGGCACAAAATGCGAAACGACACATATGTCGACGGCAAGGCGACCATTTGTCCCGGCCATTCCCGACCCAGATAATACAACAGACAAGGACAAAGAAGATTGAGACACGCATCCGATAATGGCTTTGCCGATCGGCGCAAAGCCGCAGCCGAAGCCAAGCAGCAGCTTCTGAAGAAGTTCGCATCGGCGCCGAAGGCTGACGATCCGGAACTGGCAGCCAAGCTTGCCGAACGTCAGGCCAACACGGCTGCGCGCGAAGCCCGCCGCGCCGAACGCGATCGCCTGAAGCAGGAAGAAAACGAGCGTCAGCTCGCGGAAGCCGCCGCCCGGACCGCAGCAGCCGATGCCGAAGCACGGGCTGAAGCAACAGCACGCGAACAGGCCGAACGTGACCGCATCTCCCGCGTTGTCGCCGACGAAGCTGAACGCAAGGCCGAGCGCGACCGCCGCTACGCAGCGCGCAAAGCCCGCCAGCGCTGATTTGAGAATGAGGGCCGGATCACCCATCCGGCCTCCTCCTCAATCCGCAGGCAAAAATTCTGCAGCCTGTTTAAATCCGCTACAACCCGCCTGAATGACACGAATTCAGCGGACGGAAAGCCGTGTTCTGAAACCGGAAAATTCGCTCAATCTATCGCAGCCATTTCGCGCCCGGCAGACGATGGCGTATGTCAGGTTTTTTGCGGGAAAGCGCCGTCAGGCGCCCTCCCCGCCTTCCGCCAGTTTCTTCTGGTCCATTGCCGCCTTGACCGTCGCAGCGGCAGCGGCGGCCGATGACGGATCGTTGCTGGCAACCTGAACGGTTGGCGAAGCAAAGACGACGCCATTCTGGATGAATGCCTCGCGGATCATCATGTAAGCCTTCCGGCGGATCGTCGTCTGATAGCCTGGCTTCGTCATCATCGCAAAACTCAGATTGATGCCGTAATCCCCAAATTGTTCGACGCCTTTCATCTTCAGCGTCTCCAGGATCATCGCCCCGTACTCCTCGTCCTGAAGCAGGGACGCGCCGACAGCCTTGACCATCTTGCGCACCTTGTTGATATCGGTGCCATAGCCTACCGAGATCGTGAACTTGTCGATCACCCAGTCGCGGCTCATGTTCTGGACGGCGCCGAGCGTACCGAAGGGCACGGTGAAGACCGGGCCGCGATGATGACGCAGCCGCACCGAACGGATGCTGAAGGATTCCACGGTTCCCTTGTAGCTGCCGCTCTGGATGTATTCCCCGACCCGGAAAGCGTCGTCCATCATGTAGAAGACGCCACTGATCACATCCTTGACGAGGGTTTGCGAACCAAAGCCGATCGCCACACCAAAGATACCGGCACCGGCGATCAACGGACCAATCTGGACCCCAAGGCCGGAGAGAACCATCAATACCGCGATGACCGCAATGAGGACGGCCAGTACGGTCCGCAGCAACGGTAGCAGTGTCAGCAGCCGCCCGTTTCGCGCCGCGTGGGCGGAGTCTCCTGTGACCGAAGACCGTGCGTGCTCCAGCGTCCGGTTGATCAAAGCCTTGACGATCTGCCACAGGATATCAGCGACAAGCAGAATAACCGCGCCGGCCAAAACACCCTGGACGAGCCGGTCGGCCATCGCGTCGCCGGTAAACATCGACGAGCGTTTGCTGACAATGAATGCGAGCCAGAGCACCGCGAGCGCGATGATAAGCGCCCGCGCACCCCGCTCCACCAGAACTTCAATGACCGGGTTGCCACTGCCGGGCATGTCCGGCTGGCCCGCAAAAGCGCTTCTCGCCATCGCTGTCGTCGCTTTCAGGAGGCCAGGCAGAATCAGCGCATAGATGCCCAGCCACAGAACGATGACGAGGCCTGCGACCCAGAGCGCCCAGAGCAGGCAGAGGTAGAATGTCAACGCCCATTCCGTAGCCCCACGGCCATGTGGCCGGGCGATCGCTGCAGGCCGGTTCCAGACGGTTTCAATGCCAACCAGCAGCAGTCCCAGGCCAAGCGCATAAACGACCACGCCCCTTACGGCAGGTGTGATGTTCAAAGCCGCCATCACGCCGACAAAAGCCCAGCCGGCAAACAGGATACAAGCAAACCAGAAGATGCGCCTATACCAGAAGGCCCCGGATACCTGATCGGCCGAGGCCAGCCCGGTTGCGCCGTCAACCCCTTTGGCCGTATCGACCCCAACCAGCAACAGCCGGGCGATACGGATCACGAAACGGCAGGCGATGACGCCCAGAAGCAGGGGCAGCATCAGCGCGTCAAGCAACGGCGGCCATGTCATGGCCATGAACAAGCCGAGACTTGCCAGGCTGAAAGCCACAAGCGGTGCCAGCAGGGCAAACAGATGGCGGCCAGCGGCATACAAGGGGTTTTCGTGCGCGCCGTCCGCATGGGCCAAGGCTGCATGCAAGCGGCTGCGGCGTGCGATGCGGTGGAACAGCCATTCCGCACCAAGGCCGATCAGCACCAGCGTCAGGAACAGGACGAACACGCCGAAAGGTCCATGACCATTGATATCGGCCGCGATCGTCCCGCCTGCCCGCATGAATTCCGAGGGAACCAAGGGAATAGCCTGCACGATATGACGAAGATGATCCCGAATCCTGTCTCCCCAGGCGTTGAATTCGGTCGCGGACATGCTCGCGTCAGGCTCGGCAGCCGGTGCGGCCGTCTGTTTGTTGAGCAGCGCGCGAATCTCGGGATCGTCCAGCAGTTTGATCAGCTGATCGACCTTGTCCGAAGAAACCGGCGGACTTGCAGCCTGCGCAAAGGCTGGCTGGACGGTGGCAGTTCCGGCAGCAAAAGCCAGAACCATAAAAAACCAAAACCGCAACGCCAACAGTCTGATATTACCAGTCTTTCTCATGCGCCGACCCCCTTCAGCTCATCTCACCCCGATTGCACTTTCGTGCATTTCAGAGAGTTAGAGCATTCACCGGGAGCTTTGTCACCTGCAACCGCGCGATGAAGCAAAAGGCATGGTATTTTGTGCCATTCCGGTGGGTTATGGGGTTTTCGACATCCCCCGGCGTTCAACCCTTCGTCACAAAAGCGATCGCGGCGGCCAGAGCCTCGCCGGAAAAGGGTTTGACCACCAGTTGCACGTTCGGCCCCGGCGTCACGCCCTCGACATCGCTATGGCCGGTGGCGAAAATCACCGGCAACCCGGCCACCAGCGTCTTGGCACGCTCCGCCAGCATCACTCCGGACATGTCCGGAAGGCCGACATCCGTGACAAGCACGTCAATCGACCGTTCGGAAAGCACGGCCAGTGCCGTCTTGGCGTCGGCTGCTTCGAAAACCGTGTGTCCCTGATCTTCCAGCATGTCGACCGTGCTTGCGCGGATCAGCCAGTCATCCTCGCAAATCAGGATCGTCTGCTTATTATCCGACGATCGGTCATCTCTGGCCGGTTTCACCGGCTGTTCTGTAGCCGGTACTTTTGCCAGGACATGGCGAATCCGGCGGGCAAGCGCCTCACGGGTATAAGGCTTACTTAACAGCTCGACCCCTTCGTCGAGCCGCCCGGAATGAACGATCGAGTTTTCAGTGTAACCGGAGGTAAACAGCACGCCCAATTGCGGCAACCGCTCCCGTGCCTTGCGTGCCAGCTCCGGGCTTTTCAAGGTCCCCGGCATAACGACGTCAGTGAAAAGCAAGTCGATGGAGACACCACTTTCGATGACCGTCAATGCGCTTTGCGCATCCTTGGCCTTCAAAACCCGATAGCCGAGGTCGGTAAGAATGGCGACGACTGTTTCGCGCACGGCCTCGTCGTCCTCCGCCACCAGGATGGTTTCACTGCCGCCGGTGATTGGGCCTGAATCTCGCTCGATGAGCACGTCTTCGGACTGCGTCGAGCGTGGCAGATAGAGCTTGATCGTCGTGCCATGGCCCAGTTCGCTATAGATCTTGATATGACCGCCGGACTGCTTGACAAACCCGTAGACCATGGACAGGCCAAGCCCTGTCCCGCGGCCTTCGGGCTTGGTGGTGAAGAATGGTTCAAAAACCTTCTCCAATGTTTCCGGCGACATGCCCGTTCCCATATCGGTGACCGCAAGCAGGACATATTGCCCGGGCGGAACATCCGCATACGCTTCGGTATATTTGGCATCAAGATAGGCATTGCCCGCCTCGATCGTCAGCTTGCCGCTACCGTTCATCGCGTCGCGCGCATTGATGGCGAGGTTGAGGATGGCGTTCTCGACATTGCCCGGATCGATATGGGTATTCCAAAGGCCGCCAGCGACGATCGTCTCGATTTCGATCGCCTCGCCAAGCGACCGGCGCAGAATATCATCGAGATTGCGAACCAGCCGGCCGATGTTGACGACTTTCGGCGCAAGTGGCTGGCGGCGGCCAAATGCCAGCAATTGCGAGGCGAGTTTCGATCCGCGCGCAACACCGGCCATGGCGTTTTGGATGCGCTGTTCAGCCCGCTCGTTGGCCGGAATTTCATTGGCCAGCAGCTGAAGATTGCCACTGATCACCTGCAGAAGATTGTTGAAATCATGAGCGACGCCGCCGGTCAGGTTGCCAATCGATTCCATCTTCTGGCTCTGACGCAGGGCGTCCTGAGTCTGAAGCAATTCAGACGTGCGCGCTTCGACCCGTTGTTCGAGCGTAGCAGCCAACTCCGCCAAGGCGGCTTCGGCGATCTTCTGGTCCTGGATATCGGTATTCGTGCCGATCCATTTTTCGATTTTACCGGAGCGGTCCCGGAGCGAAACAGCGCGAACAATATGCCAGCGATAGGAGCCGTCATGGCGGCGAAGCCGGAACTCGGTTTCGTACTGCTCGCCAATATGACGCGCTGCAGCCCAGGCTTCGGCCGCTGCGTTGAAATCGTCAGGGTGCACGATCGCTCCCCAGCCGTCGCCATGAAGCGTGCCTGCAGGTACTCCGCTATACCGGTAAACGCGATCGTTGAACCAATCGAGTTGGCCATTAGGCAAGGCGGTCCAAACATGATTGGGCATGGACTGCGCAAGAATGCGGAACCTTGCCTCGCTCTCTGCAACCGCCTTTTCAGCAAGCTTGCGACTGGAGATATCGACAAACAGCGCCGCAAATCTGTCCGGCTCAGTCCTGCGCGCACGGACCTCAAACCAGCGGCCGTCCAGGGCCGCCACCTGAACCTCGAAGACCTTAGAGATCCCTGTGTTGACGACCTCGGCGTAAGCTTCGAAAACGTCATCGGAAATTGCAGGAATAACCTCGCGGACACTGCGCCCCAGCGCACTGTCGGCCGGCACCCCGGAATGCCTTTCGAAAGCCGGGTTAACTTCAACAAACTGAAAATCGTGGATCAAACCCTGATCGTCGCGAATGACTTCGCCGACAAAGAAGCCTTCCTGCATCTGCTCGAACAGCCCGCGCCAGCGCGCCTCGCCTTCGCGAACCGCAGCCTCGGCGCATTTGCGATCCGTAATATCGAAGGCAATGCCGATAAACCGTCTTTGACCGCTTTCCGGGCTGGAAACGACCTCACCCCGCCGCGCGATCCAACGGACCTCTCCCGTTTTGGGATCGATACGGCGATATTCGACATAATCGAGCGGATTGCTCTGGCTAAGCTTTGCTGGGCCTGTGTTGGCGCGGTCATCCGGATGCAGAAGACCAACCAGAAGCTTGTCCGTTACCAAAACATCTGGGGCAAGGCCCCAGATCCGGCGATATTCATCCGAGACCTCCAGCATGCCGGTCTGCGGATACCATTCGAATGTGCCGATACCGCCTGCTTCCTGGGCGATACGCAACCGCTGCTCGGTGCGAACCCGTTGCGTCGTATCTTTGATGATTGCCATGACACCGGCCGGTACGCCAGTTTCGTCTGGCACCGGGCTATAGTCGAGATTGAGCCAGACATCCTCCGGTGAACCATTGCGTTCGATGACCAAGTGCTGGTCCCGATAGCCAAGCGTCCCGCCACCCAGCACGACCTTGAGCACGTTGGCATTGAACTCCGCCACTTCAGGCCAATGGTCCCTGACATTCGAACCGAGCGAGATTGGGTGCCGCTGGCCGGCAAAGGCGGCGTAGCCTTCATTGTAAATCATCACGCCATCCTCGCCCCACAGCAAGATCATCGGGACCTTGGCGCGAAGGACAATAGAGACGATGGACTTGAGGTTCTCAGGCCAGCTCGGAAGTGGGCCGATTGAGGTTTTTGCCCAATCGAAATGATGGATCAGTGATGCGATCTCGCCACCTTCTGCGAGGAACGGGTATCGCGTGTCGGACGCAGGCGCTTGCATGAAAACCTGAAATGAACAGAGGAGCGCCGAGCAACAAAACCAATCGGCAGAAGGCCCTAATTAGCGCGCTTCATCGCGACATCAATCGGGTACCGACAAATTTTCGCCATTTTCCGAACGCGGCGGAACTCAGACGGCGCCGTTACTCCGCAGCCTTTGCGCGTTGGACCGGCCGAGCCCTGCGGCCAGGAACAAGCTGGGCGTAAAGCGCCGCATATTGTTCGGCGCTCCGCTCCCAGGAAAAATTGGCCTTCATGCCCTGGTTCTGGAGACGAGCCCATTTCTTTGGCTCCCGATAGGCCGCGAAGGCGCGGTGGATAGAGAGCCGCAGATTTTCGGCCGTAGGCGGATGAAACTGGAAGCCGGTTGCTACCCGGGCGGAAATCGCCGCATCATTGGCATCGATGATTGTTTCCGACAGGCCGCCGGTCCGCGACACCACCGGCACCGCTCCATAACGCAGGGCATAGAGCTGCGTGAGGCCGCAGGGCTCGAAACGGGATGGCTGTATGATGACATCCGATCCGCCATGGATGAGATGGGCTGTCGCTTCGTCATAACCAATGCGGACGCCGATACGATCGGGGTGCCGTCCGGCAATGGCCAGAAGCGCCGTCTCGATATGTTCCTCACCCTTGCCGAGCACAATCAGCCGGCCACCGAGGGACGCGACCTCCTCAGCGACATCGGCCAGCATGTCGCCGCCTTTTTGCCAGGTCAGCCGGGTCACGGCAGCAAAGACCGGGCCGGGGCGATCGTTCAGCCGGAAGGTCTCCAGCAGTTTAGCGCGATTCTGCCCCCGTAGCCTGATCCGCTTGTGATCGTAGTTGACCGGCAGGTAGGAATCCGTGGCCGGGTTCCAGATATCCA
The DNA here is from genome assembly GCF_001426665.1 of Rhizobium sp. Root1334. Classification (GTDB taxonomy): domain Bacteria; phylum Pseudomonadota; class Alphaproteobacteria; order Rhizobiales; family Rhizobiaceae; genus Pararhizobium. The sequence goes on from NZ_LMEY01000028.1 coordinate 126,023, forward strand.
TGTCGATGCCGTTGACGATACCGGTCAGCGTGTTCGGACGCGAACTCAGTGCACCGGCCATGCCCATGCCAAGTTCCGGCCCGATGACTTCACGCGCATAGGTTGGACTCACCGTCGTGATGGCGCTGGCCGTGCGGATACCGCCTTTCAAATAGCTGATGTCCCCGTAGTACTCCAGGCAATCGAGTGAGATGGCCTCCGGCGGCAAGCCGATCTGGCTGACAACGGAGGTTGGGAACTGCCCTTGGAATGCCAGATTATGGATCGTCAGGACGCTCGGAACCGCTTTGGCATTGCTCGAATACCGCATGTAGACGGAGGTCAGTGCGGTCTGCCAATCATGCGTATGAACGACATCCGGCAACCAATCCTTCAGCAATCCACCCGCAACGGCTGACGCCACATAGGACAAGACGGCAAACCGTTTCCAATTGTCCGGATGATCATGACCTGTCTCGTCGAGATAGGGACCTCCCGGGCGATTATAGAGGGCTGGCGCATCAAGGATCAGCAGATCAAGCTGCTCATAGCGAGCTTCGAGCAGCGAAGCCGGGGCGCCGAACAGGTCTGGGAAGAAATGGATCTGCCGGGCACCGGGAAGCTTTGCAAACAACGGCGGATAACCGGGCACCAGCGTACGCGTGTAGCAACTGTAGCCCTCAAGGGCCTTCGGCAACGAGCCTGTCACATCCGCAAGCCCGCCGGTCTTGATCAAGGGAAAAATTTCCGACGTCACCGAAAGTATCTTCACGCAGGTCACGTTCCTTGTACCACCGGTTATCATCACGACGCAGTTGCACGCGCCGCGACGGATAACCCATGATGTTGCAAAGCGCAGTCGATGTCCGCATAAAAGCGCATCGCGAGCGCAAAAAAATTTTGCACCGCAAAATCACGCGCCGGGAACAGCAGAATTTCCATCGACTCATGCACGCCGGAACTGTGGTAGCGATGACATCATGGCGTCGAGACGTGGAGCGCCGATCCCGGCACCCCATGGAATGTCAAAAATCAGGCGGTCTTGCTGCGTTTACGCGGAATAGGTTCGATTGAGCTTTCGTTCTTTACGACGGAAAGTTTAGAGGTCTTTACCGGCACCTGCGGCATTTCTCCTGCCGCCGCATTGGCCTCCTCCGTCAACTCCCGCAATGCCTGCAGCCAATGCACGTCATGACTGCCATCCGGGCGGCCGTCAGCTTCCCAAAGAGCGTAAGCCCGTAGCCTGATGTCGTCTTCGCTGATATCCGTCATCTGCTTCTCTCCCCTTGTCAAAGTGGCCAAATAGAAACTGCGACGAGAGCGCCTGGTTCCGCCTTTAACCGGCCACGCGAGATTTTTCCCGTAGAATATCCGGGCTGCAAAACAGGAATTCATACTGGAACTACACGTTCCCAAGATTACGAAATGGACGCGGCAAAACAATTCGCCCCATGATCCTACGCTCAAATCATGTGCCGTCGATGGTTTTCACAACCAGGGAAGGCGTTTTGCACCGTCTTGTTTGGAACTAAAGACGGTGAGCGCCGTTATGCACAGCGCACCGGCGTTGGGGACCGGCGCTTCAGGAGTTTGCCATGAGAAAAACCTTGCTCGCTCTCTTGCTGGCCGCTTCGCCTGTCGTGGCCGGGTCGCCCGCCACTGCCCAGCCGATGAAGATCGAAGACCTCTGCGTGAAAGTGGCAAAGCATCTGCTGATGACGGAAACATTCCATACCGGCGTCGTCCAGTCATTTCCGGAACTCACGCCCCCGGGTGCGCGCATGACCTATTCAACGCGCGACGGCGTCGAGAAGAAGGACATGGTCGATACGTTCGAATGCCAGTTCGACAACGCCACAGCCCCCTACGGGCTGAAACGATTTTGCCTCGCCAGCACCTGCTACTCCGCGGATGAAAAGAACGACGAAAACAAGCGCCGGTTCGACGAGGTGCGCATCTTACTGGAACGCGAAGGTCTTTAACGAAGACTCAGCCTAGCGTCCTGTTTTGGTAGCCATCCAGATGACGTGACGGGCGCCGCGGCCTTTGGTACTGGCGCGAACTGACAGTTCCTCGACCACAAAACCGGCCTCTTTCAGCCGACGGGTGAAGCCCGTATCCGGTGCTGAGGACCACACCGAGAGAACGCCGTTTGCCTTCAATGCCTTGCGCGCGGCGCGAAGTCCGGAAACGCTGTAAAGGTCATCGTTTGCCCGGCGGGTCAGTCCTTCCGGCCCATTGTCGACGTCAAGCAGGATCGCGTCGTATTCGCTCACAGCAGACTGGATGAGACGGCCAACATCGCCTTCTCGAATGGTGACCCTGCGATCGTCCAGACAGCCTGCGAACACATCCGCCATTGGTCCGCGCGCCCAGGCGACGACCGCGGGAACAAGTTCGCCGACCGTTATGCGTGCATCCGAGGGAAGTTCGGCCAGGGCTGCACGTAGCGTAAAGCCCATTCCGAGCCCACCGATCAGCATATGCGGACGCGGGTGACGGCGGACGCGCTCATAGGACAGACGCGCAAGGGCCTCCTCCGAACCGCTTAACCGGCTGTTCATCAGTTCGATCGTGCCGAGCATGATGGAGAACTCAGTGCCGCGCTGTTTCAGGCGCAGCTCGCCGCCACCGTCAGGCATTGTCGCTGTATCAATCAGGGTCCAGGGTATCACGGGCACTTCCAATCGTTGAGGCGCCCGCGATAGCACAGATGGACCGCGAAAACAGCCTAAAGCGTCGCCAATGCCCGGTTGGACATGGCGCCCCCATAGGCTTTGCGGATCGCAGCCTTCTTTTCCAGCGACACGATAATGTCTTCGGAAAAATCGACCTTGTGCATGGCGGCGATATCCGGAAGCCCCCCCGGCGTAAACACGTTGATCTCAAGAATCTTGTCGCCGACAATATCGAGGCCGACGAGAAACATGCCATCCTCGATCAGCTTGGGACGCACCATCTCGGCGACGGCGAGAATGTCATCCGTAATCTTGACGGCCTCGGCGGTTCCGGCCGCGTGCATGTTGGAGCGGACCTCTCCCTTGGCCGGAACCCGGCGGAAGGCCGCGTAGGCGCCGTTACGTTCAAGCGGTTTGCCATTCATCAGGAAGAAACGGATGTCGCCGGCCTTGGCCTCCGGCAGATAACCTTGAGCAATCAGGTAGCCCTCGCCGCTGACGGCTTCGAAGATCTGGTTGAGATTGGCATCGTCGGGCGTCGCAATCTTGAAGACGTTCTTGCCGCCTGACCCCTGTAACGGCTTCAGGATGACGCCTTTGCGGTGATCGGCGATAAAGGCGCGGATTTCCTCGATGCTCTTTGAGATCAGTGTTTCGGGGCGGACCGCCTCCGGAAAACCCTGAAAATAGAGCTTGTTCTGGGCGAGCGCCAAACCGGCGGGATCGTTAACAACGATCGATCCCCGCTCGCTGGCAAGCCGGCCGAACATGGCGCCGATATGGGCAGCCCATGGCCGGTCGTCGGAATCAAGCGATGGATCGTTGCGCAGGAAGATGACATCAACTTCACGGACGTCAATCGTCTGAACCTTGGTATCCTTGCCCTGGAAACCATCGTGGAATGTCTGGGCGTTCTTGTATTTCCCAGGGGCAACAGTGGTTGCCCGTACCATCAGACTATCGTCAGGCCGCAGGACGAAATCACCTGGCGCGATGTAGCAGACGTCATGGCCACGGGCGAGTGCCGCCATGGCCAGTGCGGTGGTGGTAAAATGAGGTTCCTCGCTCTCGATCGAATTGACGAAGAATGCGACGCGCATGGTGGCTCCTAACTGATGATCATATCCAACGGGTTCAGTCCCGCCCGCGCCTTGTCGAGGCGGGCCTGTGCTTGCGAATGGGTGAGAAAGGCAGGCCGGATGACAGGCGCCTTGAGTAGGCCGCGCAGGCTCAACTCCTGCATCACCTCAAAATGTGAGGCGGAAATCTTGCCCATCCAGAACGGATCGAGCGCGCCGCCCGATTTCAGATGGCTGAGCAGTTCCAGCAGGCCACGCAGATAGATGGCGTCCTTGGCAAGCCCGCCGCCACGATAGAGCCGCATGGCCAGATGGAAGGCAGCGACGGGGCCGAACCTGTGCTCGCCAACAAGCATGCCGTAGGTTTCGGCAAACGGCCGCCCTTCCAGCATCGCCGAGCAGGCGACGACGCGGGCTGCGATCAACCGTAGCCTCCCGACGGTCATGCCACCGGCCATGTATTCGGAAAACACGGCAAGGCCTTCCTGCATGCCTTCGTAGCCGGCAAGGCCGGATCGAAAGAGGCGAAGCCCCTGCGCCGACCCGTTAAAATAGGTGAGAAGATGCACGCCGATCTCGTGGCTCAAAAGAGCATGCACCCGGCCCCTCGGCATCAGCGTCTGGCGGGAGATCAGCAGGCGCTCACCGGAGACCAGCATCCCGGATGGCAAGTCGTCGCGCAGCTCGATCTCGGCTGCAAAGCCCTGATATTGCCGTTGATAATCAGCAATCATAACGTGGGCCGCAGCTTCGACCTCAGAACAATTTGCCGTCTGCGGATCGCTTTCAACATCATCGCCATCGCCGGCGAGTGCCGCTGTTTTCTTAAGGATATCAATAGCCACCCGGTAGAGCGACGGCTCCACCGGGCCATAAAGGGCACGCCCATATTCGACGAAACGGCCGGTTTCTCTCGCCGAAATCAGCGACAGCTGCAGATCCAGTTCCTGCTGCTTCTCACGGTAGAGATGGTAGAGGGCCGGATCCTCGAAGCGATCGAAGGCCACGGAAAACAGTTTCCGTTTTTCGGCTTCGACCTGCACCGACAATGGCCGATAGAGGAATCGCGGTTCTTGTTTGAATTTGTCTGCCTTGAATGCCTGCCAGGCGGCATCGGTATTGATCGGCGTAACGGCCAGCAGGAAATCAAAGCTCGAAGCGACATCATCGATGCTGCGATCGGCGCGGCTGACGGCATCGACGAAGGCCTTGCGGCCCAGCGCCCGGTGCGTCGTCAGCTTCAGGCTTTGGGTTGCATCGATAAACGCCGCAAAAGCCTTCAGGCCGGCGTCAAAAATATTGGCGACAAGGCGTTCGCGCAGATCTGGATAGGTACTGCGTGATTCCGGCTGCCGGTAGATCGGCGCGAAGCGGACGGCAACCAGGGGAAACCCGGTTTGCCCGGCAATCAAGGCGGCCTGGGAATCCGCCTTGATTGCGAAACGGTTGATGCGTGGCGTGCGGAACTTCACCTGCCGGATATCGGTGCCTTCGGCGAGCGCGGTTGCAGCTTTTCGAGCCGCCACATCATCCGTCGAGGCAATCCTGATCTCGAAAGGCGGAAGATAGGGCGCATCATCTGTTATCAGCGTATCGTGATCCAGCTCGTCGATGTCCAAAAGCAGGAACGCGCCGAAACGCTCACCCAAAACCGCCCCGACCGCCTCCAGGATCGGCAGCGCTTCCTTGATGTCATCGACCACCAGATAGGACGCATTGGCAGCAACGATGTCTCGGGCCGCAAGATCCTCCCTGCCCTTGCCGATATGAACCGACAGGAATGGCAACGGCCGGTCAATGTGAAGGCGGCCGCCGTTGTCAAAGTCCTTGCGGACGGATTTGTCCGTGCGGAGACAGTCAAGAATTTCTTCCAGCCATCCCGGATAGGTCGCATCGGCATTTTGATGTTTGCGCCGCGGGCTGGTCATGACCGCGCCCGCAACATCTCATGCAGCGCGGGCAGCGATAGGCGGATCATTTCCCGCATCGCCTTTAGCGTCTCGGGGTCCGGCTGACCGGTCCACTCGTCCATAAAGATTTTCTTGAACTCGATAGCGATGGCGCACCCAGTCTGCGGGAACCGTTCGTGGACGAAACGGGTCTGCTCACCTTTTCCCTGAAAGGCGACATTTTCCCGGACATCCATGCGCTGGCCACGAAATTCAAAGCTGCGTAGCTGTTCAACGAACACATCAAGCAACGGCGCCCAATGCTTCCGATCCATGGAGGACGTACCGATATTGATCTGCGGCGCTTTTTCAAACGGCATTTCGGGACCGTACGCACCTTCCCGGCGATGATTGTAACTGTGGATGTCGAGAAGGACGAAGGCACCGTATTGTTGCTCGATGCCGCGCAGATAGGACTCCAGCATGGCATAGTAGGCATCGTGCACGCCGAGCGAGGCTTTGATGGCTCCGTCCGGCAATTGCCGCGCCCAGACCTTCAGCCCCCAGGCCTGCTCCGGCGTCAGGTAAATCGCGCCGTCACGGGCACGGTTGATATCGATCTCGAAGCGGGACCGATGGAAGACGATGCGGTTGGGTAGATCGCGGATGAAAAACTCGGTGAACGGATCCTCCTCGCGTAACCGTTCATCGGCGCTAAGACCGAGGAAGCCCTGCAGGTCGCTACGGATATGATGGCCGTTATGAATGGCCGTTCCGACAATCGGCGAGGCACCGCGATGCGCCGACCACCAGTCGGAAAGGTCCGGATTGACAATAAATTCCTGGAAGGGGGACATGCTGTCCTTCTCGTTGGCGGGCAGCACGGGGCTGCGCTTTACAATCAACGAGTAAATGAACGCGAAACGCGTTTGTTCCATCGAAAGCTTCGATGGAACCCGTCATCAGCCTATGCAGGCAATATCGTGCAGGCAGAACTTCAGACTTCGGAGCCGGCCATTTCAGCGACATTTTTTGCCGGTTGGCAAAACGAGGCAATGGCCGCCTCGCAGGCACGCATGAAGCGCATGGAGGGGCCTTCACTGCCGGTTGCGAGCTTGCTCACCTGGGCACCCTCCATCAACATCGAAAGAGTGTCGGATAGCAACTCCGGTTCGCTCACGCCGGCATCGCGACAGAGTTTTTCGAGACGGCGCTGCTGGGTGATCTTGAAGTTTTCAATGACGGCATGGGCGGGATGGCCCTGCTCCTTGAGCTCAACGGCCGCATTGGCCAGATCGCACCCATATTGATTGTCGGCCAGACACTGTGCACGGGCTTTTACCCAGCTGTGGAGCTGGGCCATCGGATCGTTTGGATGGGATGCTTCGAGCTGATCCCAGAAAGCGGCGGCTTTTTCGGATGTGAACCGCAATGCTTCGCAGATCAGGTCATCTTTCGAGCCGAAATGACGGTAGAGCGTCATCTTGTTGGTTTCTGCCGCTTCGGCAATCGCATCGACGCCGATACCGCGAATCCCGTGCTGCCGGAACAGCTCGCAAGCCGTTGAAACAATACGATCTCGCGGCGCCTGGCGCGCTTGCACGCAGTCACCTTTTTCCAGCCTTATATCTGCCGGTTTCGGAGACGATACGGATTTCGAATTTTTATTGACAAGGCTTCTTGACATAGGTGTGACCGGTCGGTAACTATTCGAATGTTACTTACTGGTAACACTGCAATGCAACGATGTCAAGGTTAAGACACCGGACGGGATCCGCCCGCCGGAAAAGACGATGAACGAAGGAATACCCCAATGCACCAGGCAAACAGCGATCTGACCATCCATGAGGTCCTGACAGACCCGATGATCCGTGCCGTAATGCGTGCGGACGGCGTCACGACCAATGAAATGAAAACGCTTCTCTACTCCGCTGCCAGCGCACTTCGCCAGATGCAGCCGGGAACCGTAAGCGCCAAAAATCATACGGCCAACCTGCTGGCGGCTCCCAAGCGCCGCCTGCTGTCGATGGTCCATCCGCTCGCTTCGCGCTCGGACTGCCTACGCATGAGCGCGTAACGAACTTAAATCTCCCGGCGCATCCCTCCCAAGAATGCGCAAACAAACCCAGCCGGATGCCTCCACCGGCTGGGTTTTTGTTTGCAAAAATGATTGCCGCAACTGGCTCAGACCTTGACGGCCAGCTCGGCAAAATCCTCCGTTCCGAAGAACTTGAGATAGCGCTCGACTTCCGAAGGCTCGCCCGTCGCCTTGCGTGGATTGTCCGACAGCTTGACGGCAGCATGGCCGTTGGCATCGCTGACTTTGCAGACGACCGAAATCGGGTTCAGTCCACTGACCTGGGTCGGCGCACACCCGGCAAAGTCGTTCGTCAGGTTGGTCCCCCAGCCGAAGCTCATGCGCACCCGTCCCTGGAAATGCCGGTAGGTTTCGAGAATTGTTTCAACGTCGAGGCCATCCGAGAAGATCAGGAGCTTTTCCTTGGGATCACGGCCCATCTTCTTCCACCAGGCGATGATCTTCTCGCCGCCTTCGATGGGCGGGGCACTATCCGGCCGGAAGCCCGTCCAGTCGGCAACCCAATCGGGGGCATTGCGCAGGAAAGCGGCCGTACCGAAGGCATCTGGCAAAACGATCAACAGATTGCCACCATAGAGCTGGTTCCAGTCCTGCAGAACCTTGTAGGGCGCCAGGCCCAGTTCCTGTTCGGTGCGCGCAAGCGCTGCGGCGACCATCGGCAGTTCGTGCGCGTTGGTGCCCAGCGCTTCGAGATCCGTATCCATGGCCAGAAGCACGTTGCTGGTGCCGGAAAAGGACTTGCCGATGCCCTCCTTCAGTGCCTCGACGCACCAGCGCTGCCATAGGAAGCTGTGGCGGCGGCGCGTGCCGAAATCGGAGATCCGCAGGTCCGGATAGGTCTTCAGCTGCTCGACCTTCGACCACATCTTGGCCTTTGCACGCGCATAAAGCACATCCAGCGCAAATGGCCCCATATCCTTCATGGCCGTGCGCGAGCGCAATTCGTTGATGATCGCCAGTGCCGGAATTTCCCACATGGTCGTGTGGGTCCATTTGCCGGGAAAGGTCAATTCGTATTGGCCGTGCTTGCGGGACAGTTCGTAATCCGGAAGCTGGAAATCGGCGAGCCAGGCGAGGAAATCCGGTGCGAAGATCTGCTTGCGGCCATAAAACGTGTTGCCGGCGAGCCAGATCATTTCTTTCTTGGTGAACCGGAGACCGCGAACATAATCCAGCTGTTCGCGCAGTTCCTGCTCGTCGATTTCGTCGGTCAATAGAACCGTCTTGGTACGGTTGATGACCGAGAACGTTGCGTCGACGTCGGGATAGAGCCGCCAGATCATCTGCAGCATCAAAAGCTTGTAGAAATCCGTATCCAACAGGCTGCGCACGACCGGGTCGAGCTTCCAGGCGTTGTTATAGACGCGCTGCGCGATGTCCGTCTTGGTCATGAAAGCTCTCTCCCGCTCCAGCACTGCATGGCGCGACGTATCCGTTATCCCCCAGTCATGGCACGGCATTTAGCCTCGCCGCAACAGGCTGATGCAACAAAGCAATTGCCCGAAAGCCGCAAAACTCGCGCCGCACAGGGTTGCAAGAGCAAGATAGGCAGAAAACATCACATGATCACATACAAATATCACAAAATATCACTATTTTGGTTGAAATTCTCACGCCGACAGTTATATCAGGGACAGATACAGACCGCGCGAAAGCACTCCTATGAAGCCCGAAGACCGCCGCCAGGCGATCATGGATATCCTGATGGAAACGGGCTCGGCTTCGGTCGAGGATCTCGCCGGCCGGTTCGCCGTCAGCAAGATGACCGTGCACCGCGATCTCGACGACCTCGAGCAGGCGGGCCTTTTGCGCAAGGTTCATGGCGGCGCCTCGATCCAGTCCAGCCCGCAGTTCGAAAGCGATTTCCGTTACCGCGAGAAGATTGCAGCGGAGGAAAAGCGGCGGCTGGCCCAACACGCAGCGACGCTGATCGAGCCCGGCCAGATCATCATCATCGACGATGGCTCCACAGCAGGTGGCGTGGCCGATTATCTCAAGGATATCCGGCCGCTGACAGTGATCACCAACAATCTCGGCGTGATCAACAAACTGGCGGCGGTCCCCGGCATCGATGTGATCTCGCTTGGCGGCCAGTATTCGAAGAAATTCAACGGCTTTTTCGGCATCACCACCGAGGAAGCCCTCCGTTCGCTGCGTGCCGACATGGCCTTCCTGTCAAGTTCGGCCATCCACGGCGCCTCCGCCTTTCATCAGGATCAGGAAGTCGTCCAGACCAAACGCCAGATGATCAGGTCAGCGGCGCAGACCGTCCTGCTCGTCGATCACGGCAAGTTCGGCAAATCCGCCCTGCATTTCCTGACCGGGTTGGATCTCTTCGACACGGTTCTGACAGGTGCGGAAATCGAGCTGGCCTACGAACAAGACCTCAAGGACGCCGGTATCAAACTTCAGAAAATTAGCGGCAAAACCGCGGAGGAAACAGCATGACAAAGACATCCGTCTGGGTTGGAACCAGCTGGAAAATGAACAAGACGCTGACTGAGGCCATGGCTTTTGCTGACGGTCTGGCAGAAGCCGACGCGACGCGCGACAACCGCGTCCAGCGCTTCGTCATTCCGCCATTCACAGCCACACGCCAGGTGAAGGAGCGGCTTGCCGCCACCAGCGTCAAGGTCGGCGCACAGAATATGCATTGGGACGACGCTGGCGCCTGGACCGGCGAAATTTCGCCGATCATGCTCAGGGATTGCAATCTTGATATTGTCGAACTCGGCCATAGCGAACGGCGCGAACATTTCGGCGAAACGGATCGCACGGTCGGCCTGAAGACGGCCGCCGCCGTTCGGCATGGCCTGACCCCGCTGATCTGCATCGGCGAAACGCTGGCCGAGCGCGAAGCCGGACAGGCCGATATCGTCCTGCGACGTCAGGTCGAAGGCGCGCTCGCGCTGATCGAGGGCGCAGACAAGAGCAAGCCCATCCTGCTTGCCTACGAGCCGGTCTGGGCAATCGGCGTCAATGGAATTCCCGCCTCCTCCGACTATGCCGACGAACGCCACGCCCTGATTGCCGAATGGGCAGGGGCACGCCTTGGCGTTTCCGTACCAGTTCTCTACGGCGGCAGCGTCAATCCCGGCAATTGCGAAGAGCTGATCGCCAAGCCGCATATCGACGGCCTGTTCATTGGCCGCTCGGCCTGGGATGTGGCGGGCTATCTCGACATCCTCACACGCGTCTCCTCGGCGCTTTGAAACCCAGTCAACGGAAGGATACAGCCATGAAAATCGCAATCGGCGCCGACAGCGCAGGCAAGCCGCTTCTCGACATCATCGAAGCCCATCTCGCCACCAAAAGCGGCCTCGAAGTCAGCAATCTCAGCCAGTCCGGCTTTTATGCCGATCTGTCCAAGGGGCTGGCCGAAACCATCGTCAATGGTCAGAACGATCGCGGCATCCTGATCTGCGGCACCGGCATCGGCGTCTCGATCGCCGCCAACAAGGTGCCAGGCATCCGCGCGGCGCTCACCCACGACACCTATTCGGCCGAACGTGCCGCCAAATCCAACAATGCGCAGATCATTACCATGGGCGCGCGCGTCATCGGGCCGGAACTGGCCAAGGCCATCGTCGACAAGTGGCTGGACTCCGAATTCGACCCGAACGGCTCGTCGGCCGGCAATGTCGAGGCGATTGACCGCCTCGATGCAGGCAAGTGACGTCCTGATCAAAACCCTTCAGCAGAATATGTGATCCTCCCTCATATCCTGCAGAGCGACGCCCGGCGAAAATGCCGGGCGTTTTCGTTTGAAGCGGTCTTGCCGCGCCGGTGGACCCACCCGGAGGGGGACCACATCTAATATACCTTAAGCGGGACACCGAAATCTCGGCGTCTGTAACCGGAGGGTACCGGCGTTTCAGGAATTGAGGGTGTATCCATCCTGAGCTTCAGCGGCCAAGCGATCCGAATAGCGCCGCATCATTTCCACCTGAACTTCTGTCTGGAAGGCCATCACCTGGCTGCGGATGGCATCCTCGGAGCACCCGAGACTGCTCAGGCGTTTTGCCAAAGCGCGGCACTCGGTTTTCCAGTACTGGAGAGCCTCTTCGCCATGGACGTTTTCCAGCTCGCTGGCGCAGCGTCTGATGGTGCTTGCCTGTCCCGATAAGGGAAATGGCACGACCCGTTCTTCCGTTTCAGAAAAACGCACATCCTTCAACGCAGCACTCATCAGGCGGTTCTCCATGTTGGTGATTCTGATTTACAAAGCATATGGTTAACGCTTCGTATCCGAAGCCTGGCTTTCCCGGTTTCAGCGTCCGAAAGCTCGCCTCCAGCGCGAGAATGCGCTGCCACGCCCAAGCCAAACTGAAGAACCCAAGCAGCAGATCAACCCCACCCTCAGCTATCTCTGCACCCCCCCAAGACACAGCCTGCTCACACATCTCCCTGACCAATGCCCGCCTGATCGCCGGATGGACCGCTCCATCATCCGGTAGGGCGGCGCGAAAGTGCGCACGATGTCGCTTGCAATAATCATCCATATGTGAAAATCTTCTTTACATAAGAAAACTGGAGGGCGCACATGGACATCAACAACCCGGCAGCACTTTGCGTGGAGTACATGCCATGAGCGCCGCTGCACCGACCGTGGGCGTTTCCTCCACGCATCCTTCGGACATGCCGACGGACCATGCTTCGCTTCCGGTCTGGAACGCAGAAAACTGGCTCTATGAGGATTGGCCGGTTGGACAACGCATTCGATCATTGCGGCGCACGATGGCCGAGGGTGACAGCCACATGTTCAACATGCTGGTTACCGATATTCACCCTTACGTGCAGGACCAGATGTTTGCCGAGCGGGAGGGCGTTTTCGGCAAGCGGCTGATTGCTGGCGCCTTCGTGTTTTCAGCCGGCCTCGGGCTGGTCGCCACCAATTGCGTCAACGCCTTTTCCTATGGTTACGACAAGCTGCGCTTCATCAAGCCGGTCTTCATCGGCGACACCATCTACACGATCCGCACCAACCTCGATAAGCGCCCGCGCTACAAGGACATGGGCCTGATCCGCGCCAGCTACGAGGTGTTCAAGGGCGAAGGCGAACTGGTGCTCTACTGCGAGCATCTGCAAACCGTGAAATACAAGAACCCGGCCGACTTTGCCGGCAAGACGGAAAAATCATAAATGTCAGCGGATACCGATCTTCCCCTCGCCGGCCTCGTCGTCGTCGATCTCAGTCAATTCCTGTCCGGTCCCTACTGTTCTCTGCGGTTGATGGATCTTGGCGCGCGGGTCATCAAGATCGAGCGGCCCGATGGCGGCGACCTGTCGCGGCGCCTCTATCTCAGCGACACCGAGATCGGCGGCGATTCCACCATCTTCCACGCGATCAACCGGGCGAAGGAAAGCCTGTCGATCGACCTGAAGGACGAAAAGGATCTGGCCTCGCTGCGAACGTTGCTGACCAAGGCCGACGTGCTGATCCAGAACTTCCGGCCCGGCGTCATCGAACGGCTCGGGCTGGATTATGAAACGGTCGGGAAGATCAATCCGCGGCTCGTCTACGCATCGATCAGCGGCTATGGCGAGGAAGGCCCCTGGGTCAAGCGGCCGGGCCAGGACCTTCTGGCGCAATCGCGTTCCGGCGTGATGTGGCTCAACGGCGATGAGGATCAGGGGCCAGTTCCGTTCGGCCTGGCAATCGGCGACATGCTGGCCGGCGCAGCCCTTGCTCAGGGCATTCTCGCAGCGCTCGTCCGCCGTAGCATCAAGGGTACCGGCAGCCATGTCGAGACCAGCCTGCTCGAAGCATTGGTCGATTTTCAGTTCGAGGTACTGACAACCCACCTCAACGATGGGCGGCGCTTGCCGAAACGCGCAAATTTCCGCAGCGCCCATGCCTATCTCTCGGCACCTTATGGCGTCTATGCGGCCGCCGACGGTTATCTCGCCATCGCCATGACGCCGATCCCGAAGCTGGCCGATCTGCTCGGCATGGACGAGCTTGCGCCCTACCGCGACAACTCCGCCACCTGGTTTACCGCGCGCGACGAGATCAAGGCGCTGATCGCCAAACGCATCGCGACCAAGACAACAGACGAATGGCTGGCGATCCTTGAACCGGCGGATATCTGGTGCGCCCGGGTGCTGAACTGGAACGAGCTGATGGAGAGCGAAGGCTTTCAGGTTCTCGACATGCTGCAGACCGTCACCCGCGAGGACAATATTTCCATCACGACAACGCGCTCGCCACTCCGCGTCAACGGTGTGCGCGCCAAGGTCGATCGTGCAGCACCGCGCATTGGCGAGCACAGCCAAGCCATCCGCGAGGAGTTCGGCCTATGACGATCACACTCAAGGGCATGACCTGGAACCACCCGCGCGGCTATGATCCGATGGTCGCCTGCTCGCGCCGCTGGTTCAATGAAACCGGCGTCACCGTCGAGTGGGAAAAGCGCTCGTTGCAGGATTTCGAGACATTTCCAGTCGGAGAACTGGCAAGACAGTTCGATCTCATCGTCATCGACCATCCGCATGTCGGGCAGATCACTCATGAGAAATGCCTGCTGCCATTGGATATTGCCGGACGCGAGGGCGAACGTGCGGCGTTGGCCGCCGCCAGTGTCGGCAGATCCTATCCGAGCTATTCATGGCAGGGCCGCCAATGGGCATTTCCTATCGATGCGGCAACACAGGTGCAGGCCTGGCGGCCTGATTTGCAGGCCACGCCACCTGCCAATTGGCCAGAGATGCTTGAGTTGGCACGAGCTGGAAAAGTCCTCATCCCACTGCGCCCGCCCCATTCATTGATGTGTTTTTACACACTCTGCGGCAACCTCGGACGGCCTTGTGCGGTCGAGGGGCCGGGCGATCTGATCGGCATGGAAACCGGTATCCAGGTTTTCGAGATGTTGCGCGAGATCGCCGGTCTGGTCGATCCAGCCTGCTTTGAAATGGACCCGATCGCGATTCTGGAACGGATGGCAGCGCCAGAGGCAAAAGCCGCCGTATCACCACTGATCTATGGTTATGTCAGCTATTCCGTGGCTGGCTTCCGGCCGGGCCTCATTCGTTTCGGCGATATTCCACCGGTGGACGACGGCGGCCCGATCGGCTCGGCGCTGGGCGGAACCGGTATTGCCGTCTCGGCATTTTCCAAAAACCCAGATGCCGCCATCGACTTTGCCTACTGGATCGCCAGCGGCGATATCCAGAAGACCGATTACGCCGCAGCGGGCGGACAGCCGGGCCATGCGCACGCGTGGGAGGATGCGGCGGTCAATCTCGCCACTGCCGACTTCTATCGCGCCACCCACGCGACGCTTGACGCCGCCTGGGTCAGGCCCCGCCACGATGGCTACATGGGCTTCCAGCAGGCAGCATCGGATCGTTTGAACGAAGGCCTGTTGCAGCGTCAATCGGCCAAATTAGTGGTGGCCGATATCAATCAGCTGTTCGCTGAAAGCTTCCGATAGAAGGACCGGCCGGCGGATAACGCCGGCCACCTGTTTAGAGACGCCAAAGCCGCTTTGCATTGCCTGACAGCAGCTTGTCGCGCTCACCTTGCGAACATCCGGCCAGCAGCGCATGCGTCGCCGCCATCCAGGTCGACAGACCTCCGCCAAGCGTGCAGACCGGCCAATCGCTGCCCCAGACGACACGATCCCAGCCGAATTGCGCGATCGTGTGCTCGACATAAGGCCGCAAGGTTTCGACCGACCAGTTTTCCGCTTCGGCATAGGCGACGACGCCGGAAATCTTCGCGGTGACGTTTGGGCGTTTGGCGATCTCAATCATATTGTCCCGCCACGGCTGTACGGCGCCGGAAGCGATGGCGGGAACGCCGCAATGGTCGAGGATAAACTGGACGTCCGGCGCCAGATCGGCCAGCGCGATGGCTTTCGGTATCTGATGCGGCAGAACACAAAGGTCGAAGGACAAGCCAGTCCCACCAAGCCGTTTGATGTTCTCGCGAAACAATGCACCTTCCGAGACGTCATCGGGAACGACATGCAGCACACGGCGGAAACCCTTGACGAACGGGTTCGCCTGCTGGCGCTCGAGATGGGCGGCGAAACCCGCCTCTTCCGGACGGCAGGCGGCGATTGCGCCGGCAATCAGGTTTTCGGGGCGTTGCGACAGCGTCTGGACATAGCCGATCTCGGCCTCGATCTCCGAGGGATCGACATCAACCTCCATGTGCAGGGCAGCCCCGATGCCGCAGCGTCTGGCTTCGGTCGCATAAGTTTCATAGAGAAAATCCCGATCCAGCGCAGGTACGCTCGACAGCCACGGATAGGCAAGTGCCGCCCTGTCAATCAAATGCAGATGGGTATCGATGATCATCGTCCGTGTCCTCCCCGGCGTTATTCTCGACTATTTCACACAAGAAGATATCATTCAAATAAGAAGTTCATCACCCAAGTGCTCTGAATTCCTGCCTATTCCGTATGGCTGACGTCTGATCCGGCGAGCAGCGAAAGCTGGGCAGCCGTCTTTTGTAAAAGCGCGATGCTTTCGGATATATCAGGGGCGGACGGAGCGTTGACCAGTGCAATATAGGGGCAGGTCAATGCGGCGATGCCGCGCCCGTCCGGCCCGAGGATCGGCGCCGACAGGTTATAGACGCCAGCGGTCTGGGCGCTGGCCATCATCTCGTATCCGCGCTCGCGGATCCGGTCGAGCCGCTCGAAGAAATCATCGGACAAGGGTGGCTCGGTTTGGCTTTTCACATGTTCGGAAATCATCATCTGCCGCTCTTCCTCAGACCGGAATGCGAGCAGAACGTGACCGGAACCTGTGTCGAACAGGCTGATGTGCGAGCCGACGCGGATCGAAATGCCCCAGTAATCCGGAGCTTCCTGCTGGGCGATGACGACAGCAAAGCCACGATCAAAAACGGCAAGATGATTGGCCTGACGGCTGCGCTGGGCAAGGTCGCGCATCAGCGGGGTCGCATAGGATGCCAATCGCCGCACCGGCGCATGCAGCTGCGCCAAGCCGAACAGCTTGAGCGTCAGCGAGTAGCGGTCGCCATCAATCCGCGTCACATAACCGCGCCGGACCAACCGGTCGAGCATACGGTAGAACTCGTTCGGGCTGCGCTCAAGCTTCTTGGAAATCTCAGCCTGCGTCAGGCCGCCATCGACACCGGCCAGTAACTCAAGAATATCGAGACCTTTGTCCAGCGCCGGTGCGCGGTAGCGGTCGGATTCGTCAGTGTCCATCAACATCTCCCCCTGTGAATGAGATACTTCATATACGCATACGAGGCGCACGACAAAGCAAAGTTGTGGCTTGACGCAAGGGTGCATTTGCTGTTTGTATATAAATCAATTCCTCACAAATGAGGAATTCCCGCCATTGGGATGGTGTGGACGTGAGGAGGAGAAATCATGAACAAGCTGCTTTCCGGCGTCTCTGCCGGAGTAATTTTGTTTGCTTGCTCGGTCGCGGCGCAAGCCGCAGACCTGCCCGGCAAATTCGACGGCGTGACGATCGATGCCAAGCTCATCGGTGGCCAGCAATACGAAAAGCTTTATGAGCGCATCGGCGAGTGGGAAAAGGCGACAGGCGCCAAGGTCAATATCCTCTCGAAGAAGAACCATTTCGAACTCGACAAGGAAATCAAGTCAGACATCGCCACCGGTGGCCTCAGCTGGTGCGTCGGTTCAAACCATTCGTCGTTCGCGCCGCAATATCCCGATATCTATACCGACCTGACGCCGCTGATCCCGGCTGAGGAACTTGCAAAATTCGTACCGGCGCTGATTGCCGCCTCGACCCTCGATGGCAAGCTGGTCATGCTGCCACGTGCCCAGTTCGACGTGTCGGCACTCTATTACCAGAAGAGCCTCTATCAGGACGAAGCCAAGAAAACGGCCTTCAAGGCCAAGTACGGCTACGACCTGACCCCGCCGGACACCTGGGCGCAGGTTTCCGACCAGGCCGAATTCTTCTCGTCGCCTCCGACATTCTACGGCACGCAGTTCGCCGGCAAAGAAGAGGCGATCAATGGCCGCTTCTATGAAATGCTGGTGGCCGAAGGCGGTGAATATCTCGACAAGGATGGCCGCCCGGCCTTCAATTCCGACGCTGGCGTCCGCGCACTCGATTGGTTCGTCAAGCTTTACAAGGACAAGGCCGTTCCGGCTGGAACGACCAATTATCTCTGGGACGACCTCGGCCAGGGCTTTGCGTCCGGCTCGATCGCTCTCAATCTCGACTGGCCTGGCTGGGCGAGCTTCTTCAACGATCCGAAATCCTCCAAGGTTGCCGGTAATGTCGGCGTGAAGGTTCAGCCGGCCGGTTCGTCCGGCAAGCGCACCGGCTGGTCGGGTCACCACGGCTTCTCGGTCACGGAATCCTGCGCCAACAAGGAAGCAGCCGCTTCGCTCGTCTGGTGGCTGACCAACGAAGACAGCCAGAAGCTGGAATCGGCGACCGGCCCGCTGCCGACACGCAGCGCCGTCTGGGATTACAACATCAAGGCCGCCGAAGGCGATGCCTACAAGACCGAAGTTCTGCAGGCTTTCCAGGAAGCGGCAAAGCATGCCTTCCCGGTTCCGCAGACAGCCGAATGGATCGAAATCTCCAACTCGGTCTATCCTGAGCTGCAGGCTGCGATCCTTGGCGACAAGACATCGAAGCAGGCTCTCGATAGCGCTGCCGAGAAGGCCACGACCATCCTACAGGATGCCGGCAAGCTTTGATTGAACTGACGCGGCGCCACGGCTTCTGCCGTGGCGCCGCATTTCAATTTCCGGCGCAAATCAAAGGGCGCGACATGAAACTATCCAGATTATCGGCACCAGTGCTGCTGCTGTTTCCAGCGTTCCTGGTTCTTGCGGCTGTTGTCGTCGTGCCGCTGGCGCTCTCCTTCTATTCGAGCTTTACGCCGTTTCGCCTGACCAAGCCGGAATCGCTCTATGTCTTCATCGGCCTGCGCAACTACATCACCGTCATTTCGAGCTGGGATTTCTGGGTCGCCTTCGGCCGCACGGTTCTGTTCCTGACGATTGCGCTCAATGCCGAAATGCTTTTGGGCCTCGGTCTTGCTTTGCTGGTCTCCAAGGCCGTGCGCGGTCAACGGCTGTTGCGCACCCTGATGATGTTTCCGATGATGTTTTCGCCGGTACTCGTCGGCTTCCAGTTCAAATTCCTGTTCAATGACAATATCGGCCTGATCAACAATGCGCTGCAATCGTTGGGGCTGACGGACCAGGCGATCCCGTGGCTGATCAATGGCAATCTGGCTCTGTTTTCGATCACGGTTGCCGAAGTCTGGTCGTCCACCTCGGTCTTTGCCATCCTGATCCTGGCAGGCCTTCTCGCCATGCCGCGCGATCCGATCGAGGCTGCCCACGTCGATGGCTGCACGCCATTGCAGACCTTCCGCTATGTGACCTGGCCCTATCTGATGCCGTTCGCCTTCATCGCCATGACCATCCGCTCGCTCGACGTCGCAAGGGCCTATGACATCGTCAAGATCATGACCGACGGCGGTCCTGCCAAGCGCACCGAGCTCCTGTGGACGCTGGTTGGCCGTACGGCCTATGGCGATGCCCGGATGGGGATGGCCAACGCCATGGCCTATTTCGCCATCGTGCTGTCGATCCTCTTCACCGTCTATTTCTTCCGCAAGCTCGCAGCCGCGCGCCAGCAGATCGGAGCTGAGTGGTAATGGATATCAATTCGTCCCATCGTCTGCGCAAGCGCCTCTATTCGCTCGCCCATATCGTCACCCTGTTCGTGGCGATGCTGATCATCTGCCTGCCCGGTTTCTGGATCATCCTGTCCTCGCTGCGTCCGACCGTGGAGATCATGGCAAAGCCACCGGTCTGGATCCCGCAGGACCTGTCGCTCGATGCTTACCGGTCGATGTTTTCAGGTGCCGGCCAGGGTGGCATTCCGGTCTGGTCCTATTTCCGCAACTCGCTGATTATTTCGATCACATCGACGATCATCGCGCTCGGCATCGGCATGGCCGGTGGCTACGCGTTTGCCCGCTACAAGTTCAAGGGCAAATCGGCGATCTTCCTTGGCTTCATGCTGACCCGCGCTGTGCCCGGTATTGCGCTGTCGCTGCCTTTGTTCATGATCTTTGCCCGCACCGGCATCATCGACACGCATTTTGCGCTCATTCTCACCTATGTCGCGCTGAACGTGCCCTTCACCATCTGGCTGATCGACGGCTTCTTCCGGCAGGTCCCGAAGGATCTGGCCGAAGCTGCCCAGATCGACGGCTGCACCCGTTGGCAGGCTTTCTGGCAGGTGGAATTTCCGCTGGCTGGTCCCGGCATCGCATCAGCCGGCATCTTCGCGTTCCTGATCTCCTGGAACGAATACGCGCTGGCGTCGCAGATCACCC
The DNA here is from genome assembly GCF_001426665.1 of Rhizobium sp. Root1334. Lineage (GTDB taxonomy): Bacteria > Pseudomonadota > Alphaproteobacteria > Rhizobiales > Rhizobiaceae > Pararhizobium. The sequence continues at coordinate 146,074 of NZ_LMEY01000028.1, forward strand.
GCTCGGTGAATTCCAAGACGCTGCCGGTCGGCCTGCTCGATTATACCGCCGAATTCACCATCGACTGGCGTGGCATGTGTGCGCTCGCCGTCGTGATGATCATTCCGGCGCTGACACTCACCTTCATCATACAAAAACACCTCGTCTCCGGCCTCACCTTCGGCGCGGTCAAAGGATAATTTCATGGCTCCCGTCAGTCTCAAGAAACTGGTCAAGCGCTACGGCGCGCTGGAAGTGGTGCACGGCATCGACCTGGAAGTGAAGGACCGCGAGTTTATCGCGCTGGTCGGCCCGTCCGGCTGCGGAAAATCGACGACGCTGAGAATGATCGCTGGCCTCGAAGATGTCAGCGGCGGCACGATCGAGATCGGTGATAATGTCGTCAACGACCTGCCGCCGCGTGCGCGCAACATCTCCATGGTGTTCCAGTCCTATGCGCTCTATCCGCATATGACGGTCGGCGAGAACATGGGCTTTTCGCTGAAGATCGCCGGGCGTCCACCGGAAGAAATCAAGGAAAAGGTAGCGGATGCCGCCGCCATCCTCGATCTCACGCATCTGCTCGAACGCCGCCCCTCGCAGCTCTCTGGCGGCCAACGTCAGCGTGTCGCCATGGGCCGGGCGATCGTCCGCCGTCCTGACGTCTTCCTGTTCGACGAGCCGCTGTCCAATCTCGATGCCAAACTGCGCACGCAGGTCCGCACCGAAATCAAGAAGCTGCATGCCCGCATGCAGGCGACGATGATCTACGTGACGCATGACCAAGTCGAGGCGATGACGCTGTCCGACCGTATCGTCATCATGCGCGATGGCCATATCGAGCAGGTCGGCACCCCGGAAGAAGTGTTCAACCGCCCGCTGACCAAGTTTGTTGCCGGTTTCATCGGCTCGCCGCCGATGAACATGGACGACGTGACGGTCGCTGACGGAAAACTGGTCTTCGCCAGCGGCGCCACTTTGCCGATCCCGCCGAAATTCCGCCAGAGCCTGACCTCCGGTCAGAAGCTGACCTTCGGCCTTCGCCCCGACGATTTCTTTCCGGCCGGCCATGGTCTGAACTCCGGTGATGCCGAAGCGGTCGCGGAACTGGAATTGCCGGTTTCGATCACCGAACCACTGGGGAATGAGACACTGGTCTTTGTTGGCTTCAACGGCCGCGATTGGGTATCGCGCATGCTCAATCCGCGCCCCCTGCCCTCCGGCCAGAGCATCAAGATGAGCTTCGATCTCTCGCAAGCGCATCTGTTTGACCTGACCACCGGCAAGAGCCTGGTAGCCTGAGGAATCTGTAATGGCCCGTATTGAAAAAATCGAACTGCGCATGGTCGACCTTCAGCCGAAGGTCAAGCGGACCGACGCGATCCAGAGCTTTGTCAGCCAGGAAACGCCCTTCGTCACCATCACCGATTCCGACGGCGCGGCCGGTACCGGCTACAGCTACACGATCGGCACAGGCGGCTCGTCGGTCATGCGGTTGCTGTCCGACCATCTCGTGCCGCTGCTCATCGGCGCGGATGCCGATTGCATCGAGGCGATCTGGCATAAAATGGAATTTGCTACTCACGCCACGACGATCGGCCCGATCACGGCGCTGGCTATGGCCGCTGTCGATACAGCCCTGTGGGACCTTCGGGCGAAGAAGCAGAACCTGCCACTGTGGAAGCTCGCCGGCGGCGCCCGCGACCGTTGCCCGCTCTACACGACCGAAGGCGGCTGGCTGCATATCGACAAGCAGGATTTGGTCGATGATGCGCTGCAGGCGAAAGCCAAGGGCTTTTCCGGCTCTAAGATCAAGATCGGCCGTCCGCACGGCTCGGAAGATTATGAGCGGCTGTCGGCCGTGCGCGCGGCTGTCGGTCCAGCCTTTGAGATCATGACCGATTGCAATCAGGGCTTTGCGGTCGATGAAGCCATCCGGCGTGCCGGACGCTTGCAGGAACTTGATCTCGCCTGGATCGAGGAACCGCTTCCGGCTGATGATCTCGACGGCCATATCCGGCTGTCGCGCTCGACCACCACGCCGATCGCCGTCGGCGAATCCATGTATTCGATCCGGCATTTCCGCGAGTACATGCAGAAGGGTGCCTGCTCGATCGTCCAGGTCGATGTTGCCCGCATTGGCGGCATCACGCCGTGGCTGAAGGTTGCCCATGCGGCCGAAGCTTTCGACATTCCCGTCTGCCCGCATTTCCTGATGGAACTGCATGTCAGCCTCGTTTGCGCGGTACAGAACGGCAAATATGTCGAGTATATTCCCCAGCTCGATGATCTGACGGACAAGCGCATGGAGATTGTCGACGGCAAGGCGCTGGCGCCATCCGAGCCGGGCATTGGCATTTCCTGGGATTGGGATGCCGTCAAATCGCGCTCGGTTACAGAATTCACCCGCGAATTCCGGGCCTGACGGGAGGCGGTGATGCAGCGCATGAGCATGGTGATCGGGCTGGAACCGACGAAGATCGAAGAATACAAGCGGCTGCACGCGGCCGTCTGGCCGGAAATCCTTGCCCTGATCTCCGAGTGCAACATCACCAACTATTCGATATTCCTGAAGGAGCCGGAAAATCTGTTGTTCGGCTACTGGGAATATACCGGGACAGATTTTGACGCCGATATGGCGAAGATGGCGGCGCATCCGAAAAACCAGGAATGGTGGTCGGTCTGCATGCCCTGCCAGAAGCCGCTTGCCACCCGCAAGGACGGTGAGTGGTGGGCAATGATGGAAGAGGTGTTCCATCATGATTGAGTACTTCGATCCGGCAACGCTGCGGCAATGGTGGCCAAAGCCTGTCGCACCTCACCCCATCGTCATTTTCGGTGCCGGAAGCATTGTCGGCGATGCCCATCTACCCGCCTACAGGAAAGCCGGTTTTCCGGTTGCCGGTCTCTACGATCCCAATGCAGAGAAAGCTCGCGCATTGGCAGAAGCGTGGGGTATCCGCACCTTTGCCCGAGAAGATGACGCGCTCGCAGTCAAAGACGCAATCTTCGATCTCGCAACGCCGCCCGCAACACATGCCGCGATACTGTCGAAATTGCCCGTTGGCGCTGCCGCGCTCATTCAAAAACCGATGGGTTCAGATTTAGAGGCAGCAACGGAAATTCTGGCGATTTGCCGTGCGCGGCAGCTGAAAGCGGCCGTCAATTTCCAGCTGCGCTTCGCGCCAATGATGCTGGCTCTCAAAGATGCCGTCGAACGCGGGTTTATTGGCGAAATCGTCGATTTCGACGCCTGGCTGGCGCTGGCGACACCGTGGGGCTTATGGCCTTTCCTCAAGGGTCTGCCGCGCATCGAGATTGCCATGCACTCCATCCACTACCTGGATTTCATCCGTGGTTTGATTGGCAACCCACTCGGCGTCCACGCCAAGACGATCGGTCATCCGAACCATGATGTTGCCCAGACCCGCACAGCCGCAATCCTTGATTATGGTGACAGGCTGCGCTGCGTTCTCTCCGTCAATCATGACCATGATTTCGGCCGCAAGTTCCAAGCCTGCGAGTTCCGCATTTCTGGTACGAAGGGTGGTGCCTATATCAAACTCGGCGTCAATCTCGATTATCCGCGCGGCGAGCCGGACGAACTCTGGATCCGCCCGGCCGGGGGCGACGAATGGGTTTCCGTGCCGCTGCAAGGTGCATGGTTTCCCGATGCTTTCGCCAATCGCATGGCCAACCTGCAGCGCTTTGCTACCGGCGAAGACGACGTGCTGATCGGCTCCGTCGAGGATGCCTGGCAGACCATGGCGTTGGTCGAAGCCGCCTATCAATCCAGTGCGCAGCCGGCAACGCCGCTGGCGCCCTTACCCGGGACGTAAGCCATGAGCGAACAGACAATCCATTTCGAAGACTATGAGTTGGGCGCTGTCCGGCTGACCACAGGCCGCACGATCACCGAGACCGATTTCGTCGTGCATGCAGGCCATACCGGTGATTTCTTTCCGCATCACATGGATGCCGAATTCGCCAAGACCCTGCCGGGTGGCCAGCGCATCGCCCATGGCACGATGATCTTTTCGATCGGCGTCGGCCTCACCGCGTCGCTGATCAATCCGGTCGCATTTTCCTACGGCTATGATCGGCTGCGGTTTGTCCGTCCGGTCCACATTGGTGATACGATCCGCACGCGCGTGACGATCGCGGCCAAGGATGACGACCCGAAGCGGCCTGCATCCGGCCGCGTCATTGAACGCTGCGAAGTCATCAACCAACGCGACGAAGTCGTGCTCGCCGCCGACCACATTCTGATCGTCGAACGCAAGAAAACCTAAAAGAGGCCAATGACATGACCGCCAATCTGACCGGCAAGAAAGTCCTGATCACTGCTGCAGCGCAAGGCATAGGCCAGGCGTCCGCCCTCGCCTTTGCCAAGGCGGGCGCGATCGTCCATGCCACCGACATCAACGCCGAAGCTCTTGCCGCTCTGGCGAAGCAACCGGGCATCTCCACCCACATTCTCAATGTTCTGGAAGCTGATGCCGTTTCGACATTGATTGCCGAAATCGGCGACATCGATGTACTGTTCAATTGCGCCGGTGTCGTTCACGGCGGCTCTGTTCTGGAGATGAAGGATAGCGACCTTGAGTTCGCCTTCGACCTCAACGTCAAGGCGATGATCCGCACCATCCGCGCCGTGCTTCCGGGCATGCTGGCGCGCGGCGACGGCTCGATCGTCAACATGTCGTCGGTCGCCTCCAGCATCAAGGGCGTGCCCAACCGCTTCGCCTACGGCGTCACCAAGGCTGCCGTGATCGGCCTGACCAAGGCCGTTGCCGCCGATTATGTTGCGCAGGGCATTCGTTGCAATGCCATTTGCCCCGGCACGGTTGAAAGCCCCTCACTGCAGGAGCGCATGCGCTCGCAGGGCGACTATGATACCGCCCGCGCCGCCTTCATCGCCCGCCAGCCGATGGGCCGACTCGGCACACCGGAAGAAATCGCCGACCTCGCAGTCTATCTCGCCGGCGCGACCTACACCACCGGCCAAGCCTATGCCATCGATGGCGGCTGGACGATCTGACGCCTTGAAACAGGAAACACGCTTATGAAACTTCTTCGCTATGGCGCACCCGGCGCCGAAAAGCCGGCAATGCTCGATGCTAACGGCCAGATCCGTGATCTCTCGGGCCACGTCTCCGATATTGGCGGCAAGGATATCGATCCGGCGGCACTTTCGGCACTGGCAAAGCTCGATCCGGTCAGCCTGCCACTGGTCTCTGGCACGCCGCGCATCGGTCCTTGCGTTACCGGTACAGGAAAGTTCATCTGCATCGGCCTCAACTATGCCGACCATGCGGCGGAATCCGGCATGGCAGTTCCGCCGGAACCCGTCGTCTTCATGAAGGCGACGTCGGCTATTGTCGGCCCCAACGATGATCTGCTGATCCCGCGCGGTTCGGAAAAGACCGATTGGGAAGTCGAACTCGGCGTCGTCATCGGCAAGACGGCAAAGTATGTCTCCGAAGCCGACGCCCTCGACTATGTCGCCGGCTATTGCACCGTCCACGACGTTTCCGAACGCGCCTTCCAGATCGAGCGTTCCGGCCAGTGGACCAAGGGTAAATCCTGCGACACGTTCGGCCCGATCGGCCCCTGGCTGGTGACCAAGGACGAGGTCGTCGATCCGCAGGACCTCGGGCTCTGGCTGAAGGTCAACGGTGAGACCGTGCAGAACGGCACGACGAAGACCATGGTCTATGGCGCCGCCTTCCTCGTTTCCTATCTCAGCCAGTTCATGTCGCTGCATCCCGGCGACATCATCTCCACCGGCACGCCGCCCGGCGTTGGTATGGGCATGAAGCCGCCGCGCTACCTGAAGCCTGGTGATGTCGTTGAACTCGGCATCGAGGGTCTGGGAAGCCAGAAGCAAACAACACGGGCAGACATCTGAGGTTTTGGCCGGCGTAGCACCTTGCCACGCCGGCCAATTCGAAATCCCACGACGACAGCCTGCCGCCATATCTTTTCGGAGCAAACCCATGACCCGCATCACCGATCTCCGCGTGTTCGACCTTCGCTTCCCCACCTCGCAAAGCCTTGACGGTTCGGATGCGATGAACCCCGATCCGGATTACTCCGCCGCCTACGTCATTCTCGACACCGACACGGATGGGCTTTCGGGTCACGGCCTGACCTTCACCATCGGCCGCGGCAACGAGATCTGCTGCGCGGCAATCAATGCGATGAAGCACCTGGTCGTCGGGACCGAACTTGCTGACGTCCTCGCTCATCCCGGCAAATACTGGCGGCATCTGACCGGCGACAGCCAGTTGCGCTGGATCGGACCCGACAAGGGCGCCATGCATCTTGCCACCGGCGCCGTCGTAAATGCGGTCTGGGACCTGCTCGCCAAGCAGGCGGGAAAACCTGTCTGGCGTCTCATTGCCGACATGCCGGCCGAAGAGATCGCTGACATCGTCGACTATCGCTATCTGACCGATGTGTTGACCCGCGACGAGGCCGTCGCGATCCTCAAGCGCGCCGAAACCGGCAAGGCAGAGCGCATCGCGACACTCGAGGCCGAAGGTTACGCCTGCTATACGACATCCGCCGGCTGGCTCGGCTATGACGACGAGAAATTGCGCCGCCTTTGCCAGGAAGCGATCGATGCAGGCTTCAACCACGTCAAGATGAAGGTTGGCCGCGATCTTGAGGACGATATCCGCCGCCTGCGCATCGCCCGTGAAGTCATCGGTCCTGATCGTTATCTGATGATTGACGCCAACCAGGTCTGGGAAGTCAATGAGGCCATCGACTGGGTGAACAAGCTGGCATTCGCCAAGCCCTTCTTCATCGAGGAGCCGACCAGCCCCGACGATGTTGCCGGGCATCGCAAGATCCGCGCCGGCATTGGCGCCGTCAAGGTCGCGACCGGCGAGATGTGCCAGAACCGCATCATGTTCAAGCAGTTCATCGCCGAGGGCGCAATCGACATCGTCCAGATCGATTCATGCCGTATGGGCGGATTGAACGAGGTGCTGGCGGTTCTTCTGATTGCAGCCAAATATGACCTGCCGGTCTGGCCGCATGCCGGAGGCGTCGGCCTTTGCGAATATGTCCAGCACCTTTCGATGATCGACTATATCACCGTATCCGGCACCAAGGATGGCCGGGTGATCGAATATGTTGACCACCTGCACGAACATTTTCTGGAGCCCTGCATCATCGAGAATGCAGCCTATATGCCGCCCAAGGCCGCAGGATTCTCGATCGAGATGAAGCCGGCCTCGATTGAGCAGTATCTGTTCAAAGGTTGAGAGGCTGGGGGCGGTTATCCCGCCCCCTCAAACCTTAGCTGCGTTTGCGGATGATGCCGTAAACGATGTGCCGGTTTTCGCCGAATTCCACGCGCGCCTCGACCGAATTACGGTCGGCGCTGGCATTGATGATGTTCCACATTTCCACATCCGAACGCAGCAATAGCGCCCAGTTCATGAAGGTTTCCATATAGCCGTCGTCATCGACGTCGCGCGAGAAATTCGCGAACAGAAACACGCCGTTCGGCTTCAGCATATCCAGGCAGGTCTGCGTCAGCTTGATCGCCACCTTGTCGGCGAGATAGTCATAGAGACCTGCCGCATAGATGAAGTCGAACTTGCCAAGCTTGTGCGATTTCGTCAGCAGGCCGCGAACGGAGCCGTCGATCGCCTCGACGCATGTGCCGTTGAAGTCACGGACCATCGAACCAACACTAAGCGGGTCCTGGTCCAGGGCCACCCAACGCTTGATCCGCTTTTCCCGCAGAGCGACGGAGTTATCGGCCTCGCGAAGATGGCCAGCTGCCACCGTCAGGATTTCGGTCTCTGGACCTTTTTCTGTTGCGATTTCATCCACATAGCGCGTTAGGAGATCGCGCCGTTCGCGCACGGCAACTGGCGAAGGGGACTGGCTGGTATAGCCATAGAGTTCCTTGCCCAGCGGCGACGCCTTGGCGATTTCGTCCGCAACGCTCGGGTGCCCATAGATGAAATCGATCAGCTGCGCATCACCGGAATAGCCACGGGGCTTCACGAAGGACCAGCGCGTGAAGGGATCCTGATGGAAGAAATCCGCGACCGGATGATTCTGAACGATCGGGATCAATTCCTGCCAGACATTGTGATGATATCGGCGGCGCGTTTCGTGAAGTACGCCGATCAGACGATGGATGATCAACGCCGGATTTTGATCCTCCTGGATCTGTTGCTGCGCAATTTTCAGCGCAAGCGCAACCTCTACGCGGCCAGTGGCCAGTTGCTCATAGTGAAGTTCGTTTTGGGAGGAGGATAGTTCAGAGGTTATCGCCGCAGGGGTGATTAGGCTTTCGCCGTCAAAAGCTATCTTGATTTGGGTCACTCGAGCCTCGTGCGTTAATAGATCATTAACATTATGGGGAAAAACGAGTGCAGTGCCAATCGAAATTGCACGTATCCGCATGGCATGGTTAACGCGCTCGCGTATCAGTTGGGTTTACCGCACCGACCCGCTAACCTTCGGCAAATTCAGGAAAACTTAATGTACGTCCAATATTGTGCCGAAAAGTGCTGCCTTTTCTTGCTGGGCTGCCTCGCTGCCCTGCGCGTGCATATGCATCGGGTGGTGGCAGTACCGATAAGGGCAGTTCAAGGGTGGAAGGATGCGACGCAACCCCATGGAACGTGCATGAAGCACACGCTGGCCGATGTAGTGGAGATTGATCTCAATGCTGAGCCGCCGAGACCGGCATCGGCGGAGCTTCGCACACTCTACCGTGAAGAAGGCCAGAGCACGCGGCGCCACGATACCCGGCAGGGAATGTGGATCGCGATTGCGGTCTACCTGCTGTTTTCCATTACCGACATCCTGCTCGTTCCAGACGTTGCCAAATACGTAATCGCATCCCGTTTCGTCATCGGGACGATTGCTTTCTTCCTGCTGGAAGCCGAGGTCCGCTGGAATGCCAGCGCAGATATCATTGATACGACCTGTGCAACCGGCCTTGTCGTTGCCTATGCCGGTTGGCTGTATCCGTCGCTCATGACCGCGGACACCATCAGCATTTCCTACTACATGGTCTTCGGCGCGATCTTCATGATGAGCGTCAATCTGTTCTTCAGCTTCCAGTTCCGCCTTTCTCTGATCGCATCGGCAGTCATTCTTCTTATTTTCCTGGCCGCATTGCAGTCATTTCCGGTGGTAGATCCTTCCTATAAGCTCGCATTCGGCACATTTTGCATCTCCTGCTTCGTCTTCACCTCCTACGTCAACTGGAAGCTGAACAGAGAACGCTACAAGGTCTTCCTGAACGCCCTTGAGGCAAAGGTTCAGCAAAAGGAGGCGTCCGAACGAGGCGATGCCTTACTTAGACTGTCGAATACCGACCCGCTGACCGGACTGGAAAACCGCCGTGCCATCGATCAACGGCTGAGGGACTACTGGAGCGGCTGGCAGAAATACGGCACCAGTTTTGCGGCAATCCTCATCGATGTCGATTTCTTCAAGAAGTACAATGACTGCTATGGCCATCAGGAAGGCGATCGTTGCCTCATCCTGGTTGCCGATGCCCTTGCCGATTCGATCAAGCAGCATAACGGCTCGATCGGGCGCTATGGCGGCGAGGAGTTCATTGTGCTCGCGCGTGTGGAAACGCTGGAGCAGGTTTCAGAACTGGCGGAAAACATCTGCCGGACCGTCGAAAACATGGGTCTGCTGCACCAGCAGCGCCGCGATGGCATGTCGATCGTCACGGTCAGTGTCGGGGCTGCGTTTACGCGAAGCCAGGCCGGCACGAAGCTCGAAAAGATCATCCATGAGGCCGACCGCGCCCTGTACGGTGCCAAAGCGAGCGGCCGCAACTGCGCCAAGCTGTTCGACCCCAATGATCCCCATAGCAGTGATGAAAGCGAAAATATCGCGGCTCTCTTGAAAATTGCCACCAGCCAGAACCTCGTATCGTTGGTCTATCAACCGATCCGCAATGTCTCGTCCGGCCGCGTTGAAGCCGTCGAGGCTCTTATGCGCCTGACGATGCTTGACGGAACCGCGGTTTCTCCCGGCCTGTTTATCCCGATAGCGGAGCGGACGGGGGCCATCCTGAACCTTGGATATTGGGCGATCCGGACAGTCTGCGCCGAACTGCTGATCGACAATCACGTTCGTGTCGTCAGCGTCAACGTGTCGCCTATTCAGCTGAAGACACCGGGTTTTGCCACATCCGTCGCTGCGATCCTTGGCGAGACCGGCGTTGCCGGCGGGCGGCTCGCCTTTGAGATCACCGAAGGTCTCGAAATGGAAATGAATTCGGACATCCTGCGCTGCATCAGTGATTTGAAGATGCTGGGCATTCGAATTTGGCTTGATGATTTCGGCACAGGCTTTGCCGGCCTTTCCTGGCTTCGCCTGATCGATTTCGACACCGTCAAGATCGACCGTTCGTTTCTGCACGACAGCAGCACTCCGAGAGGTAAGGCCATGCTGCAGGATATTATCGGGTTGGTTCGCAATCGGGGACATAAAATTCTGGTCGAAGGCGTCGAAACGGATGAGCAGCTTGAGCTTATGCGCGAATTCCGCATCGACCAGGTCCAGGGGTTTCATGTCGGGCGCCCAGCCCCTCCTGAGGATTTCCATTCGCCACCTCCTATAGACGATCAAGCGCCCCGTCTGCGCAGGCCGGCTTAGACAGCAACGCCACCGCCGACAGTCAAATAACACGACTTTGCCTACCCAGCCTTCCGGTCTCCGGGAGCATTTGCCCGCATCAGCGCCATCAACATCGGACCCAGCGAAAACTCGCCCTTTTCAGCTTTGCCTGTTAGATTCCGAAGATAGCCTCCTGCCGAATTGATCAGGCCACCCCGCTCCAGAATGCACGCCATGACCGCCGCTGCGTTTTCAGGGCCAAGAATTTCGCAAGCCTGCTGATAGGCGCTCGGACTGACGCCGAGCATGGATCTCACGACCACAGCGGCGTTCATGAGATCACGCCAGCTGGAAATGCCCCCGCCCGGCCCGTACATGATGATTTCCGGGCATGCCGTCAGCACCATGTTCAGCGGGAATGCCTTTATCGGCTCGCGCGGCTGTTGCCGATGATTTATTGAATTTTCACCCTGCTTTTTTCTGATAGCAGGTTCAGATTCAGAAATAGAGTCGGGATTTGAATTCTGTATGTGCCGCTCATTCTGTAAGGCATTGCCGCTTATTTTCTGTCTATTAATTCGCATTTCCAGCTGGTTAGCCGTTTCGTCCCTCAATGCCCCAAGTTGCTCCAGCGCCACGGTCAGTTCCACGGCCGTCGGTTTGCGTGGGAGTACTGTCAGGAGGGCTCTGTAATGTACATGGGTGGTCATCCAATCGCCCGGGACGCCCTCTTCCAGAGCAGTCTCAATCAATTTCGATACGTCACGGCTGCAGATGGTCAATCGCTCACGTAGCCGCTGGATATGAAGCCGCTCGGCAACAACCTCGTCAGCGAGACGCTCGATGTCGTCTGCCCGCGCCAGTAGCGGTGCCAGTGAAAAGCCAAAAGCCTCGTCGATCGCCCCTGCCCGGTCACGACGTGCATAGCGCTTGCCATTGGCACTGTCCTTGCGCGACAGAAGTCCCGCCTCGATGAGAACCGCCAGATGCCGGCGCAGTGTTTGCTCGGCCATTCCATGCGCACGCAGCGAGAGCTGCGTGTTGGACGGGAACACGACCAGGCCGTTGTTCGCCGACAGCTCATTCTTCGGGTAAAAGCTCAAAAGAGCATTCATAACGGCCAAAGCACGGTCTGTTACGCCGAGGCGCGATTTTGCCTCGCACAAAGCACGATAGAGTTTCCATTTGTCGGCCGACTTTTCCGGCTCCAATTCCTGGCCTAAAACTTGATTTGCCACCATGGCAAGCGTCATCGGCCGCCGCCCAAAGGGCGTCGTCACACTTCCAACCTGCATTTTCTTCACCTTGTAACAGGCAAAAGAAATCTGCTCACCAAAACGATGCCAAAGACTCTTGACTATGATTCGTGAAAATGTGATTCTCTAGCTGCGAAACTTCAGAGAAGGGCTTCCACGACGGAAACGTTTGGGGGCCTTTTTCTTTTGCGGTTCAGTCTCCTGTTCCTGTTGTCTCTTTCGATTGTACGAAATCTGCATAAAGCGCGGAGAGCTTACCTTCGACATAAGCGCCGAAATCAGGCTCTACCGTCTTGTCGAACACGAGTTTCAATGCGTCGCCCGTTTCGGATATTCTCACGGCCTTCCGCTGCGTGCCGGCATTCCAGAAAGCGCTTCGTGCCTTATCCTTGCTCTCTCGCAGCCGGTCGTAGACCGCCTGGAAACGCGCATCGGATGTCAGGTCGCCAAAGCCAGGAGCGAGAAGCGATTCGAGGGCTTTTTCTCTCCGGCTTTTGTCTTCGATCAGATCGGCAAGCTCGGCCCAGCGTGTTCGGCCAAAACCGGGAGCGGCACCGATCGCCTCGATCAGTTCAGCCGGAAGCCGGTTCACAAGCGCGATCATGCGTGAAAGGGCTGCTTTATCGACCCCCAGTGCAGACATGATCACATCGCGGCTGAAGTTTCGTTCCTCCAGGCGTGAAGCAAAGAAAGACCGCTCGATAAATGTCAGGTCTGTGCGGGCGTTGTTTTCCTGCCCCTGGCTGACGACCAGCTGTTCGTCCGTCAGGTCGCGGATAACGGCGCGGATGGGGCCGCCGATAGTCTTGACGGCGGCAAGCCGCCGGTGGCCATAGGCAACTTGAAAGCGCCCTTCCCTCTCTGGATGCGGACGGACAAGAATTGGGACTTGTTGCCCGTGTTCACGAATCTGCGAAATCAGAAGCTCCTGATCCTCGGAACTGACTCCGAGCCGGTCGACAACGAATGAACTGTCCACCACTGAAGTGTCCAGTTCAACGATCGCCTGTCCTTGGGCAAGCTGCTTCTCCAGCGCATCGACGCGCTGCGCCTTCTCATGAACGCCTCCGAGCGACTGGGATATCGCCCCGACGGGGCTTGCGCGTTTCAACGGCTTTTCAAAGCCTGCGAGCGGACGGGAATTTGTGAACGCCGGCTCATTCTCCACGGCCGAGGTCACATCCGATTCGATCAGGTTGAAAACGTTCTTACGGGCCATGAATTACTTCCTTCCCCATGTCCGCTTGATGAGATCCTCTATTTCCGTATTCACGGCAGTGAGGGATTCGAGCGCACGGTCATATGTGCCTCGCGTGAACTGGTTCCTGTCCACTTCGTATAGCGTTTGCTTGGTCAGCCCCGCATCCGAAATGGCCGTCGACTTGACCATCGAATTTTCCAGAACCCGGTTTCCGAAGATGGAGCGCATGAACCCAGACATCTGAGATTGCGGTCCGTCGTTCGGCTCATAACGCGTCACAAGATATCGCATCCAGTCGTAGTCCATCGAGCCACCGGCTTCTTCGACAACCGACAAAAGGTCACCGGTCATATGCAGGAACTGGCTCATCGACATGACATCCAGCATCTGCGGGTGCACAGTAATGAGAACCGCCGTGGCTGCGCAGAGCGCCGATAGCGTCAGGAATCCGAGCTGCGGCGGGCAATCGATCACCACGATGTCATAGGCGCTTTCGATCTCGGCAAGGCATTCCCCAATGCGGGCAAAGAACATGGAGTCTGTCTTGTGCCGGCCGGCAAGAGCCTTGGGTGTTTCATGCTCGAACTCCATCAGTTCCAGATTGCCCGGAATGATGTGGAGATTGGGCGTATAGGTCGCCCGGACTATATCTGTTACGTCCCGCCTCGCACCGTCGTAGCGTATGGCGCCGTACAGCGTCTCGTTCTCTCCGACGTCGAATTCAGGCTGATGACCGAACAGTGCCGATAGTGACGCCTGCGGATCAAGGTCAATCGCGAGAACCCGATAGCCACGCAGAGCAAGAAATTGCGCCAAATGCGCCGACGTGGTGGTTTTGCCGGAGCCACCCTTGAAGTTCATCACCGAGATGACCTGGAGCTTTTCGCCGTCACGGCGATGGCGGACATATTTGCGAGGCCCCTTCCCTCCATCATCAAGAAGATGGCGAAGGTTCTCGATATCCTGAACCGAATATTGACGGCGGCCATTCGCCAGCGGTTCGGGACCATGTCCATCCGCAACGATCTGGCGAAGATAGCCCTGGTGAATACCGATGAAATCGGCGGCTTCGGCAGGCGTGAATTGGCGAATGCTTTTTTGAGCAGTAGGCGGGAATGTTCGCTGCTGGTGTGCCTGCAGCTGGCGCGACAATTCCTCGGCGTCGGACGAGATCAGAGAGCGCAGGCTCTCACCATTTTTATTGCCTGCGATGTTCAACATATTGTCCCCGACTCAATCCGCGCTTATTTTTTAATAAGCGCTCAAAATGCGCTGATCTCATTAGGCCCGATTCTATCCGGCGTGGCAAAGTCTTTTTCGTTAACAGGAGATTAACCAACAGCATCACGACTCGGGACATTTTTCGTTGTACATGTACAACTCGCCGCCACGCGATAGCTGGTTGGCTCGAACCGCGAGTTTCCCCCGGAATATGCACTGGCCTGTCGCCTGCCCTCCCTCTCCTTCAATTGTCCAAAAACCACGATTCCCCGATTGGCCCGCGCCCTCCGGCCGATGGTCCCATAGTCCTCAGCCATGCCCACCAGACGCTGTTGACGGCGGCACTCGGCATACGAATTTGATGGCTCGTTTTCGCCCGGAATATAACCAAAGATGACGGGCCGGGTGTGTTGTACATGTACAACTTCTGCAAAATCGGAAGGAGAGTTTCCCGGCTTCATCCGCCGCTTACTCTACCGCAGAAGGTGACTTTAAATGACAGTGGATAAAACGTCTGACCAGAGACAGTTCGCCATTCCGAATTTCGCGTGCAGGCCATCAAGTAAGGATAGCGCGCCGAATGCTAGTCTTCACGGAACGCCGTCACCCTACGGGAATCGTCCTTTCTGATCCCAGCTGCTAAATGAAGAATCCGGGCTTGTAGCGCCAGAGGTTCATTCGCACTTGTCATCCTGCACATCACAACGCGATCCGCTCGACGCCTTGAAGCGCGGTTGACTTGCAGTCAATCTTGCGACGCCGAAGCCAGTAACACAGTTGGAGCCCATCGGTGGTGAAGTTGGTCGGCCAGCTTCGCACCTTGCTTGCGACAACCGGCAAGCCGCCGGTCCTCCTCCTCCTCGCGCTTCGTCAGGAGATGTCTGCGTCGCAATTCGAGCAAGAGAATCTGCCCCAATCAGACTTGCTCTCCGGGCCTTCCGTGACGTCGCAACAGCCGTTCAAAAGCCAGTAGCTGTCGTCAGGTTGTCCTCAACCGGTCACGGCGGCGCCGATGCTTGCGGGTCATTTCGACAGAGGCCCGGCCGAGTTATTTTTGTACCGGGCGCTCATCGAGCTCAGCCGAGGAAATAAGTCCGGCACGCAACGAGTGGCCGGAGAATTTGAGTGCCCGCTCGCCCTCCGCAAGATCTCCGCGGACACCGGCAGCCAGCGCCGTGCGTTTGACCAGGCGGGCAACTTCCTGATCATTCAACCGGTCAGCACCCACGGCTTTGCCTTGACCGGTTACGCGCCGGAAAAGAGGGCCGTGCGCGATGCGCGACAGGGTCAGCCACGTACCGAGCGCGGCGACCGGGCAGGCGGCGTCAGACGAGCCGCGGCCGATCTCAACTTCACGCCAACCGGTTTTCCCCCGCAAAGTGACAATCAGCCCCTTGTCGAGAATCTCGATCCAGCCACGGCCGTCCTCCGTCTGGTTCTTCCCGACATCCAGCCCGACAATTTCCGAGCGGCGAAGGCCGCCAGCGAAACCGATCAGCAGCATCGCCCGGTCCCGCAACCCGCGGAGCGTTCCCCGGTCGAGCGTCTCAAGCATGGCGCTGATGTCTTCCGGCGTCACCGCTTCCTTCTGCATCGGCGGCCGTGCATTGCTGTTGCGGATGCCAGCCATTACCCCCGCAATATGCTGGTCCTTGCGGTCGAGCGATTGACCGCGCTGGGCGTAATTCCAGGTCAAGGAGGAAAGCCGGCGCTCGATCGTCGAAGCCGAGTTTGGCTTTCTATTCCCACCAACAGTACCGGAGGCACAAGCGGAGAGGTATAGCCCGACATTCTGCGGCTCCGGGGGAACGGAAGAGAGTGACTGGCGCCGGCACCAGGCGGAAAAATGCTTCCAATCACTCGCATAGGCACGCCGCGTATTGGCGGAGCCGGTAGCCTCGACGCCACCGTGGACATGGACGCCAGGACCATCGAGACGGGCAGGACGAGAAGCAGGCCGTTGAGCCGGGGTCTCGTCGATGCGCCCATCGAGAGGAGCGTTGGAGCCAGCCTCGGGAGCGGCAGTCCCGTTTTCGTCAGCGGTCATATCAACACCATCAAGCGAGATCCCACGGATTGACGACCAATAGGCCGACGCCGGTAAAGTCAGCGCCGTTGCGCGTAACGACAACAAGATCATGAACGATCGCAGTGGCTGCGATCAACCCGTCCATGTCACTCCACGGCCGAAGGGCGGCAAGCCGACCCCATTCGACAGCCACCTGATCGGTGACCGGGAGTATCTGCGCCGTATGGTCATGCCGGAGTTTGCGCAACCATTCAGCGAGATGCGCTGCAGTTCTCCGATCCGTCGCCTGCTTCTGGGCGATGCCGCGCATGATTTCGCCAATCGTAACCACGCTGATGTAGATGGCGGCCGAATCCTGCGCGCGCAACCAGGCAACCGCTTCTGGCGCACCGCGGATCGCCTCGGAGATAACGCTCGTATCGACCAGATACATCAGAACACCGGGCTCCGGCTGGGCGACCGTTCGCGGGCCGAAATACTGTCGGCAGAAGAGTCGTCCCATGGTGGTGCTGCAAGAAGATCATCGACAAGCGTCGGTCGCCCAGCTTTCAGTGCATCATAATCTCTGGCCGACAGCACGATTGCAGCCCGCTCGCCACGTAAGGTCACAATCTGCGGACCCTCGAATTTCGCTTTCTGAACCACTTTTGAGAATTGGTTCTTCGCATCCTGTAACTGCCATTCCATGTTCCGCTCCAATCTAGCCTGTCTAGCTAGATACCGGTGTAAAATGCTGAAAACAAGGCGGTTTGAGTCAAAACAATCCGCCGCCCGCTCAATAACCCCCGCATGCTGGGGGAGGGGAGGGCCCGGGGACCGATCGGCGTATTTACGATATGGCTACGGTTGCCGAGAGATAATGATCAGTCGCAAGCAATCGCTCTTGCTTCCGAGAAATTTGAGGCGGTCCAAACCAAACAAACGGCAAACTAATATTATCAGTCGTTTTCGTTTAGAAGGCTCCTGTGCGGTTTTGACATTTACTCTGGTTAAAACCGCCCCTCTCGAATAAGCTTCGCCTATGGATTCGAGATCAGTCCCCACGCTTTCTACAACGATTCCCCTGCCGGTCATACCTGGGTGGGTCAAATCTCGCGGGGAGCCGAATGATGCCGATGTGGCGTTCATGGCGGGAGCGGCCCTGAGTTCATTGGACCAGTTGGTGCGCTCGGAGCCAGCCTGGTCCGGCGCCTGGCGCCAGCGCCTCGGGTTGAGATGTGCGGTTACGGCAGTACGGTTGACGGGGCGGACGGAAGATGAGCCCGCGCTACGTGATGCCGTTTTGTTGCGCGCGCCGGGTGGCGATGCAGGGCCGGCCGGCAATATTTTCCTGGCCTATAAAAGATTGTCGGCGCATAGCACCCAGAATTGTGAACTGGTCGACGAAAAAACATTGCGGGACATCGCCGATCTCCTCGCACTGAAATGGGACGATAGGCTAGCGGAGTTCTCCCAGCTCACCGGCGACTTGGCCCAGGACGGGCGGGCCGCACCTTTTGTCGTGGCTGAACTGGTAACGACGGTATGGCGTCTTCGTCCGGACGCGGAAATTCTTGGCTGGTGGCTGGCGGACTGGGTTTTGGCGAAAAAGCTCAACTGGCAAAGGCCTGTTCCGCTGCTGATGGCGCAGCGCTACGAACCAGCCTTCAGGATGACCGGGGGGAGGGGACGCATAAGGCCCGATGAGGAGGCGTTTGCCCGATCCGTCTGCCTCGCTCTCGTTCAAGGCGCACGTGAGGCGATCCGCCAGGCGGTGGAGATCAACCGCCGTGCCGAGCAATTCCTAGCCGTGGCACCCAAAGTGCGGACCAAGGGCGCAGAAACCGTCCTGCAGCAATTGCTCGATGAGGATGCGCTGTCGGCCTCCGCGACCAACGGCAATCTTTCCCGCTGGGCTAGCCGCCGGTTGTTTGAGCGTCTTGAAATGCTCGGCGGTGTACGGGAACTGTCAGGGCGCTCCACCTTTCGCATTTACGGCTTATGACCATGTCTGGACAGGATATTGCCAAAACCGGAGGGCGCAAACGGAAAGCAGCAGGTCAAGACATCGCACTGTTCGATCGCGAACTGGTATCCCTGTCACCGGCGCTCCGCTGGCGCGAATGGATGAACCGTATAGAAGCGGTGATCTTTGCTTCGGCCACCCCTGTCGATCGTGCGACCCTTGCCCGGATTGTTGGTCAAGAATGCAATATCGACCTGATCATCGACGACATCCGCGAGGAATTGCGCGGCCGGCCGTTTGACTTGGTTTCTGTCGCGGGCGGTTGGCACCACAGGACAAAAGCCGCCTATGCGCCGGCGATCCGGGCAGCAGGTGCGGCCACGCAGCCGATGGCAGGATTCAGCCAGCAAGAGGCGATTATTCTGATTGCGATCGGTTACTATCAGCCAGTGACGCGCGGTGAGTTGTCGGCCATGTTCGGCAAGGAAGTCAGCCGGGACACGATTGCCGGCCTGCGCCAGGCAAAGCTCATCACCTCCGGCCCACGTAGCCCAACGCCGGGTGCACCCTATACCTACGTCACAACACCTGCGTTCCTGTCGACATTCGGTTTCGACACCCTGCGTGATCTGCCGGATATCGAAATGCTCGAGGACAGCGGCTTGCTCAATCGGAAAAGAGTGGCTGATGATGCAGATATGATGGGAACGAAGATCACCGAAGACGATGAGGATGATTAACCTCGCGCCGGCTCTTTCCATCGGGGGCAAAACCGGTTCACAATCGACAACCGGTCGGCGGACGGCCTCATCGCAAACAGCGCCTGCCCGGTGATCGCGAACGAATAATGCAGCACAATTTTGAAAGAGCGCCCGTGAACCCCATTCGTTTTTTGAGTTTGCTGGCGGGTTGTATGGCCCTGATACCAAATATTGCACAGGCAAACTGGCAGGCCGTCGAAAACGTGCAGCCCTATTCCGTTGCCGGCAAGACCGGCGCCGAATTGTACGCCTCCATTGGTGAACGTGGCCCAAAAATCGGAACTGCCGGCCGGGCCATGGCCGTCACCAATTTCAAACTGACCTGGACCCGGAAATATGAGCCGCGTGGCACTGCTTGTGTTCTGGCTGTCGCACGGCCCAAGCTGATCATAACCTATGTCTTGCCAAAACCGGCGGAACGCTTGCCGGCCCCGGTTGCGAAAAGATGGGACACCTTCATTTCGGGGGTACGCCAGCATGAACTTGTGCACGGCGATCTCATCAAGGATATGGTAAAGAAGATTGAAGCCGTTTCCGTGGGTCTTTCAGTCGCCGATGACCCAAAGTGCCAGAAGATCCGCACGGAATTGACCGCTCGTCTTGGTGAACTCTCACGGGCCCAGCGGCAACAGAGCCGGGACTTCGACCGGGCCGAACTCAGCAACGGCGGCAATATCCATCAGCTCGTCCTTGCTCTGGTCAATGGGCAATAGGTAGCCTGCAAAGGCGCCGCAGCCATATTCCTCCGTCGTTTGAAAGCGCGGCACTTCTCAGCCATGCCAGATGACTGCCCCTGTCGAACGCACTCCTCGGCATGCCGTGGCACGTCTTCACAATTCAAGGGCACCGCGGGCCTGGTTATGAATAATTTTCCTTGTTTAGAGCCATTGCACATGAAGGATCATGAAAATGAATTTCATAAAACCAGTGATTTTGCGGATTTCGATTGACGGGTTTGAAAATCTGCCTCAATCTGAGAAAATAAATTACGATAAAAATCGGGGAATACCAGAAGAATGAAAGTTGGCATCATCGGACTCGGATTCCGTCTGGGCTATCTGGGTTATGTTTTCAAAGCCATGGACGAGCGCTTCGAGATCGCGGGTTACGTCGATCCGAGCCCCGCCGGTTTGCCGGGCCTTGTGGAAAACGGCGTCTCCGCCGGCACCGCCTACGCAACGCCTGAAGAGCTGATTGCCAACGAGAAGCTCGATCTCCTGATGATCGGCTCGCCCAATCATTTGCATCTCGATCACATTCGCATTGGCCTTGAGGCCGGGCTGAAGGTTTTCAGCGAAAAGCCGGTCGTCACGACAGTCGAAGAGAGCATCGAACTGGCCCGGCTGATGGCGAAATTCGGCCATGAGCGGCTGATGGTTGGCCTGGTGCTGCGTTATGCGCCGATGTACCGGGACCTGCGCGCCGCCCAGGCTGCCGGAACGCTTGGCCAGATCGTTTCGATCGAGGCTTCCGAGCATATCGAACCCTATCATGGCGCGTTCTTCATGCGCGACTGGCGCCGTTATGAGCGCTATTCCGGCAGTTTCATGCTGGAAAAATGCTGCCACGATCTCGACCTCTACAATGGCATTGTTGGCGCGCGGCCCGAGCGGGTGGCAAGCTTCGGTGGTCGCAAGAGCTTTATTCCGGCGAACGACCCGGCCCGGGAAGGCATCAACGATCTCGAACTCTTCCATCGCAAGCCAAGCGGCTGGATGGGCTCCGACAAGGTGTTCGACAGCGACGGCGATATCATCGATTACCAGGTGGCGATCGTCGAATATGCCAATGGCGTCGGCATGAATTTCCATACCAACCTGAATGTTCCCGACCAGTTCCGCCGTTTCTGCATCATGGGGTCCCGCGGCATGGCCGAGGGCGATTTCATCCGCGGCTATTTCGATGTCCACGAGATGCTGACCGGCAAGAAGGTCGTCGAGAACAAATATGCAGCGACAGCACTGTCGCAGCACTACGGCGCCGACGAGCAGATGGCCACCGACATTATCGGCCATGTCCGCGATGGCCGGCCGCTCCCCGTCTCGACGCTCGACGCGCTGGAAGCGGGCATTCTTGCACTGTCGATGGACGAGGCGCGCCGCAAACGCACCGTCGTTGATCTGCGGCCGATCTGGGATCGCTTTGACGAGGCGCTCCACTCCCGTGCGGCGTAAGGAGAGCGCAAAATGAATGTTCAGCGCAGCACCCTCATCTTCGCCTGGATGCTTTTGCTGCCAGCCGTTCTCTATGTTGTCGTGATCGTCGCCTATCCGCTTCTGGATACATTCATCCTGTCATTCACCGACGCATCATTGAAAAAGACGACCAACTGGGTCGGCTGGGTCAATTACGAGAAGATCTTCAACACCACCTTTGCCGAGGTCATCATCCGCACCTTCGTGTGGACCTTCTTCTCGGTCGCCATCAAGATGATCATCGGCGTCTTCGGGGCCTGCATGCTGAACGCGGCGGTCCCCGGCCGGGCGCTGTTTCGCGTGCTGACCATGCCGCCATGGATCGTGCCGATGGCGATTGGCATCTTCATGTGGGGCTGGATGTATAACGGCCAGTTCGGGATGATTTCCGGCGTCTTGCAGAACTGGGGCATCATCGACGGTCCGATTGCCTTCCTCGCCCACGGTTCGACCGCATTCTGGGCGACGATCATCACCGACGTCTGGATCGGCGTGCCATTGGTGACGCTCTATATGCTCGCAGCCATGCAGGCTGTGCCGCAGGATCTCTATGAGGCCGCGTGGACCGACGGGGCGGGGCGGTTCTATCGCTTCCGCCGCATCACCCTGCCGCTGCTCATCCCATCGCTGATCACCATGTCGATGCTGTCGCTGATCGCCACGTTCAACTCGTTCGACATCATCTGGATCCTGACGCAGGGTGGGCCGAATGGTGAAACGACGACGATGATCATCGACACCTACCGCACGGCGATCGGTTCGAAGAAATACGGCGAAGGTGCTGCCCGCGCGGTGCTGATCTGCATCTTCCTGTCGATTTTCTGCCTGGCCTATTTCCGGGTCACAAGCCGGCTTTCCGCGGGAGAATCCAACCGATGAGCACGCAACCCGCCATGATCAACCGCTACCGCTGGTACGAGCTCGTCAGCATCTATGCCGGTATCTTCCTGTTCCTGACGTTCATCCTGGCGCCGTTCATCGAAGGGTTTCTGGTATCGCTGAAGCCGCTCGGCCTTCTGTTTTCCTCGCCCTACAAGTTCTGGCCGGAAAACGGCTCCTTTGCCGCCTACCGGACAATGTGGATAAGCGTTCCCGGGTTTGCCCGCTATATTTTCAACTCGTTCTTCATCTCGATCATCGTTACTGCGATCGTCCTCGTCCTGGTCGTACCGGCGTCCTATGCGTTTGCCCGGTTCACGTTTCGCGGCAGCGGGCTTCTGCTCGGCGCGTTTCTTGCGGTTAACATGTTTTCGGGTGCCGTCCTGCTCATTCCGCTGTTCCGGCTGATGCGGACATTCGGCGTGCTGAACACCTATTTCGCCATGATCGTTCCGGGAGTCGCCTTCCTGATCCCTTCAGCGATCTGGCTGCTGCGCACCTATATGATGCGCATTCCGCGCGAGCTGGACGAGGCGGCCTTCGTCGATGGTGCCAGCCATTTCTACACGCTTCGCCGGGTCATCCTCCCCATCGCCATGCCCGGCATCACCGTCGTAGCGATCACGACCTTCATCGGATCCTACGCTCAGCAATTCATCTTCGCGCTGACCTTCAACTCGAAGACCGAATACATGCCGTTGCCGGTTGGGCTGTTTGCCTATTTCGGCCGGCAGGAAGTGATCTGGAACGAGTTGATGGCGGCGAGCTTCGTCGGCATCACCCCGGCCATCATCGTGATCTTCTTCCTCCAGCGCTATCTCGTCAGCGGGCTGACCGCTGGCGCGGTGAAACAATAAAAGCAGTCAACCACCAGAGAAACGGGAGCTTCTAACGTGTCAATTCATTTCAAGACGGGGATTGTTGCCCTTGCCTTGCTCGGCTCGACCGCGCTTGGCGCCATGACCGCGCATGCGGCCGACCAGGAAATCAGCTGGATCTATTGCGGCGACACCATGGATCCGGTCCATGAGAAGTACATCAAGCAGTGGGAAGAAAAGAACCCAGGCTGGAAGGTTACGCCGGAAGTTGTCGGTTGGGCGCAGTGCCAGGACAAGGCGACGACGCTTGCCGTGGCCGGTACGCCGGTCGCTATGGCCTATGTCGGCTCGCGCACGCTGAAGGAATTTGCCCAGAACGATCTGATCGTCCCGGTGCCGATGACCGAAGACGAGAAGAAGAGCTATTACCCGCATATCGCCGATACAGTCACGTTCGATGACAATCAATGGGGCGTTCCGGTCGCCTTCTCGACCAAGGCACTTTACTGGAACAAGGACCTGTTCAAGCAGGCTGGCCTCGATCCCGAAACGCCGCCGAAGACCTGGGCCGAAGAGATCGCCTTCGCCAAGCAGATCAAGGAAAAGACCGGCATTGCTGGCTACGGCCTCCCTGCCAAGACGTTTGACAACACCATGCATCAATTCATGCATTGGGTTTACACCAACAACGGCAAGGTCATCGATGGTGACAAGATCGTCATCGACAGCCCGGAGGTTCTCGCAGCTCTCCAGGCTTACAAGGACATCACACCTTATTCGGTTGAAGGCGCCACCGCTTACGAGCAGAACGAAATGCGCGCCATCTTCCTCGACGGCAAGGTCGGCATGCTCCAGTCCGGCTCCGGTGCGGCTGTCCGTCTGAAGGACACCAAGGTCAATTGGGGCGTCGCTCCGCTGCCGCTTGGCCCGGCTGCAAAGGGTGAAGGCACTCTGCTGATCACCGACAGCCTGGCGATCTTCAAGGGCTCCGGCGTCGAGGAGAAGGCCACGGAATTTGCCAAGTTCATCACATCGCCCGGCCCGCAGGGTGAGTACGAGCTGCAGGGCGGTGCCGGCCTGACGCCACTGCGTCCGTCGCCGATGGTCGATGAATTCGTCAAGAAGGATCCCTACTGGAAGCCGTTCATCGACGGTATCACCTATGGCGGTCCGGAGCCGTTGTTCACGGATTACAAGGGCTTCCAGAACGTGATGATCGAAATGGTCCAGGCCGTCGTCACCGGCAAGGCCGAACCGGCGGATGCCCTGAAGAAGGCTGCCGCCGATCTCGAGCAGTACAAATAAGACCATCGGACCGCGAACCATCAGATTGGTTCGCGGTCCATTCCTTTTCTGCTACGAACGGGCGGCTTTCCGCCGGCGGCCGGAGACAGTTTCTTGGGACAGCTCAATCTCAACAAGGTTCACAAATTCTACGGGACGTTCGAAGTGCTGAAAGGCATCGACCTGGAGGTCCGCAACGGCGAATTTGTCGTTTTCGTCGGACCGTCCGGGTGTGGCAAGTCGACATTGCTGCGCATGATAGCCGGTCTTGATGAGACCAGTTCCGGCGACATCATGATCGATGGCAAGCGCGTCAACGACCTGCCACCCGTCAAGCGCGGTATCGCCATGGTCTTCCAGAGCTACGCGCTCTATCCGCACATGACCGTGTTCGAAAACATCGCCTTTCCGCTGCGCGTCGAAAAGATGCAGGAAGACAAGCTGAAGGCAAAGGTCGAGAACGCCGCACGCATTCTCCATCTCGATCAGCGGCTCCAGCAGAAGCCTGGGCTGCTGTCCGGCGGCCAGCGCCAGCGTGTTGCGATTGGCCGTGCAATCGTGCGGGAACCGAAGATTTTCCTGTTCGACGAGCCGCTATCCAACCTCGATGCGGCGCTCCGCGCCGATATGCGGATCGAACTGGCCAAGCTGCACAAGCAGTTGAAGGCGACGATGATCTACGTCACGCACGACCAGGTTGAGGCGATGACGATGGCGGACCGGATCGTCGTCCTCAATGCCGGGGAGATTTCGCAGATCGGTGCTCCGCTTGAGCTCTATCACAAGCCGTCCAACATGTTCGTCGCCGGGTTCATCGGCAATCCGCGCATGAATATGCTGCCCGTCACCTGCAAGGCAGTCAGTGATGCCGGCGTCGAGATCGAATTCAAGGGGCAAACGGCAACGATCCCCGTGGCGGGTCGCTCCGATCTTGTCGGCCAGCCGCTGACATTGGGTATCCGGCCGGAACATATTCAGTTCGGCAAGGCGGATTTGTCGATGAACTTGACGCCGTCGGTCATCGAGCGGCTGGGGGCACAGACTGTCGCTTATGCCGCGCTTGATGGTGAGAGCGAGAATTTCTGCGCGATGCTGCCGGGCAGCGCCCCAATCCGCACCGATGAGACGGTTTCAATCGGCATTCAGGCCGCCGATTGCCATCTGTTCGACGCATCCGGCATCGCGTTGGAACGCCGGGTAGAACTGACCGACATCGATGTCGGCCTGTTGAAAATCGCTGGCGGCTGATGGTGCGAAAAGCGGCTGTATTCCATTGAATGCAAAAAGGGACGCAGATGATGCGTCCCCTTTATTCTTTTGGCGGTTCGTGGCGGAAAGCCCTGACCGGTCAATTCAGGCTGCGCCTTGTTCCAGATTGTGTGGGTTTTCCACCATGGGCCAGATGTCACGCGGCGCCCGGCGATAGGGCGTGCGCGCCGGATTGTTCGGGTAGGGGGTCCCTGCCGAGCAATAGAGAATCTCTGCTGCGATCAGCGCGAAGGAAGCATAGAAATGGTTGGTCGACTTGATGACCAGCACCTTCTTTCCAGCCGGGTCGATGCCCATCACCGAGAACAGGCTCGGGTCAAAGCTCTGTGCCCGGGTAGAGTTGAGGATGACGTCTATGCCATCGAGGTGGATGTGTGCGGCGTCGCCAAAGGGGGCATAGCTCTCGCCGAAACGCATTTCGGCGTTGCGCACCAGTTTGACGATCTTGACGATGCCATCGATGGGATTTCCGGTTCCCGGTGCCGATTTTGCCCCGAAACGAAGCTGGATTTCAGCTCCTTCTCCGGCAGCCATGCAAATCTGCACGGCCATCGGATCCCAGATCGTGCCGACTGCGGTGTCTTTGGCGCCCTGGGCCAAAAGCTCGGCAAGAAGTACCGTCGCATCGCCCGCCGTGCCACCGCCAGGATTGTCCCAGACATCGGCGATCACCACCGGTCCGGCCGTTGCGGCGAGCGCAAGGGAAACGGCCTGTTTCTCGTCAATCTGCGGCATGATGAACGTGCCACGCTTGGCGAAAAGTTCAAGACCCAGTTCGCGGGCGAGGGTTGCGCCTTTTTCCGGCTTACCGTCGGTAACGACGAGCAATTTCGTGCCCATTTCCGGCACGTCTCCGGCCATGAAACC
The DNA here is from genome assembly GCF_001426665.1 of Rhizobium sp. Root1334. Classification (GTDB taxonomy): domain Bacteria; phylum Pseudomonadota; class Alphaproteobacteria; order Rhizobiales; family Rhizobiaceae; genus Pararhizobium. The sequence continues at coordinate 172,398 of NZ_LMEY01000028.1, forward strand.
GTGGATCACAGAGATTGACAGGATGTCCGGGTCTTCCGCTTCCATCCGCATGATCTTGTCGACGAACGACCGCATCGGATCACGCGATGTCGGGTAGACGTCGATCATCCGGCAATCGAACACCGACATCACCGGTTTGATACGGCCGGCCAGCGTATCGAGCGCAATACGCCAAAGATCTTCGGCGCGATCGACAAAATCCGTATGCGGGAATTCCTTGAAATAGACGAAGAAATCCGCAGCCATACGGCGCTTCACCGTCAGATGGCTGTGCGGATCAAGTTCGGCGCAGACAAGGATTTCCGGACCGACAATCTCACGGACGCGGGCGAGGAAATCGCCCTCTGTATCTTCATAGCCATCGGCGACCATCGCGCCGTGCAGGCCGAGCACAACGGCATCCACCGGCAGTGCCGCCCGCAATTGATCGAGGATTTCGTCGCGCAGGCTCTCATAGGTCAGGCGATTGACGAGACCAGCCGGATCAGCCCAGGTGGCCGTTCCTTCGATCAACTCAAAGCCCTTTTCCGCAGCGAGCCTACGACCGACCGTGATCGGTGCCGAACACAGCGTCGGTGTTTCCGGGTGTTCGCCCGGCGGGGCATAGAGCGACGCCTCGAAAGCACGGCGATCAACGCAGATCGGTGAGAATGTATTGGTCTCGGTCGCCAGGACGGCGGTGAAAATGCGCAATGCCTTCGCCTCGTTCTACTCTTTTAGGCCGCACCCATCGGATTGGGCAGATATCCGGTGAAGCCGCAGATCTTCCAATGTCCATGATGCAGGCGGCAGTAATAGAGTGTCTGCCACTTGAGAATATCGACGCTCCCATCCGATTTTTTCAGGCTGCCATCAAATTTCTTGCGGACAAGCGCCATATCGCCCTCGATCTCGATGTCCTCGAGCGTCGTGGTGGTGAAAATGGCGTTGCGGGTGTCTTCAGCAAAGGACTGCTGGGCAAAATCCTCTGCCTGGCGCAGCCATTCGTCGCGATAGGCCGTCAGTGATGGAAAGGCTAGGCGCCATTTGTCGGGGCTTACCTCCCGCTTGGCGTCGATACCGATGAAACCTTCCTCGACAAAATCGCCAGCGACTTTTGACCAGTCGGCCGCCAGAAAAGCATCGATGTCACGCTCGACCAGCATCTGCCAGATCGCGTGGCGGGCCACATCAGAAGAAGGGAAAGGATTGCGGAAGGGATCGCGCACGATTGCTCCGTGTATTGAAATTCTTTTCATAAATGGCGTTTTTCTCTGGCCAAATTCTGCTTTCTATGGTCATTTGTCAACGGATCAAGAAAATAATTTGCAAGGACGAGGCGTATGTCCATTACACGTTATGGCACCGTGCAGGCTGGCGCTGGTGGCAAGCCGTTGCCGTTCGCGCGCGCGGTAGAGGCGAATGGCTGGCTGCATGTTTCCGGCCAGGTTGCAATGGAAAATGGCGAAATCATCGAGGGCGGCATTATTCCGCAGACCCACAAGACAATCGCCAATCTGCTGGCCATCCTGAAGGAGGCCAATTACGGACCCGAGCATATCGTTCGCGTCGGCGTCTGGCTGGATGATCCCCGTGATTTCTGGACGTTCAACAAGATTTACCAGGACTATTTCGGCGAACATCCCCCGGCACGGGCCTGCGTTCAGGCATCGATGATGGTCGATTGCAAGGTCGAGATCGACTGCGTCGCCTATAAAGAAAAGACTTCCTAGAGTTCAGGCAATACGGGAACGGGTGGACATCAAGTGAGAATCGTGTGCCGGATCGCAGCATTGCCGCGGTTACAGGAAGCCTCTTTGAGGTGGCCTGGCGATTTCATTGAAAGTGCACTCTGATGGATATTTTCTCGACGCTTCAGGAAGAAAAAGGCCGGCTTTCGCCGGCTGAAGGCCGCATCGCCGAAATATTGCTGACCGACTTCGAATTTGCAGTGAATGCTTCGATCATCGAGCTGGCCGGCAGGGCCGACGTGTCGCCACCGACGGTTACACGCTTCTGTCGCCGTCTCGGTTGCGACAGCTTTTCCGACTTCAAAGTCCAACTGGCGCGCACCGCGTATGTCGGCATGCGTTACCTCAAGCCGGAGCCGAAAAGCCGGGAGCCGGCCGATGTGGCGCAGGATATCATCTCCAAGGCACAGAACGCGCTGTTCATGTTGCATCGCAGCCTCGATCTCGCTGCGATCGAGCAGGCCACCGAAAAGCTGGCCGGCGCCAATATGATCTATGCGTTCGGCTCCGGTGGCAATTCATCGATGATCGCCAGCGAATTGCAAAACCGCCTGTTTCGTCTCGGGCTGCGCATCACCGCAAGCTCCGATCACAGCATGCAGATGATGATGGCGGCGGCGGCCCGGCCGGGTGACGTCGTCATCGGGTCGTCTTTTTCCGGGCGCAATGCCGAACTGGTCCGGTCCTTCATGCTCGCCCGCGACCAGAAAGTAACGACTATTGCGCTGACGCAGAGCGGTAGTCCGGTTGCCCGTGCTGCCGATATCACGGTACCGGTCGATCTGCCGGAAGGGACGAATATCTATCGCCCGACCTCAACCCGCATCGCCTATGTCGCGCTCCTCGATATCCTGGCCAGCCTGGTTGCCTACAATATTCAGCCACAGGCGACAGTAACGTTGCGGCGCATCAAACAACAGCTTGTCGCCCATCGCGATGGCGACGACCGCCAGCTTCTCGGGGATTGATTTCACCATGCTCACAGGGGACCCGTCATGACTTCATCTGTTGCAATCGTAACGGGGGCGGCAGGCGATATCGGCCGGGCCATCGCCCGCCGTCTTGGTGCAGATCATGATGTCGTGCTGATGCCCGATCTGGACGGTGCCGCCGTCGAGAAGGCGGCAGCGAGCCTTGGTAATCCGGCGAAATTCGTTGCCCTGGTCTGCGATATCACCGATGCGGCAAGCGTTGCAGCGATGGCGGCTCGGGGAGCGGAGCTTGGTACGGTCCGTACACTTGTCAACAATGCCGGTGCCGCCCGCGCTGTCAGCCTGCATGACACGACGCCTGAAATCTGGCGCATGGACAATGCGTTGAACCTTGAGGCGGCCTTCCTCTGCTTTCGTGCGGTCGAGGATGCGTTGAAGCAAAGCCAGGGCTCGGTGATCAACATCGCGTCGGTCAACGGTACCAATGTCTTTGGCCACCCTGCCTATAGCGCCGCCAAGGCTGGCCTTCTGCACCTAACGAAGCTGATTGCCGTCGAATATGGAAAATACGGCATCCGAGCGAACGCGGTGTCGCCGGGAACGGTGCGTACCCAGGCATGGGAGGTCCGCGCGGCCGCCAATCCGAACGTCTTCGAGGACGCACGCCGCTGGTATCCGCTGCAGCGGATCGCCAGCCCGGATGATGTGGCCAATGCCGTCGGCTTCCTCGCCAGTCCGCTGGCCGCGGCAATCTCCGGCGTCTGCCTGCCGGTCGACTGCGGCCTGACCGCAGGACAGGCCGAGCTTGCCCGCACCTTTTCTCAATCCGAAAACTATTAGACATCAGAGGAACGGACATGCAATCGGCGTCCTATCGTCTTGAAAGTGCGTGGCATACCGACGGCGGCCCGCACGGCCGTTTCGTTTTCAGCCTGTTCAACCTGTCGGACACGGCCCTTCAAGACTTTACAATTGTCTATACCTCGCTGACGCGGGTGATCGACAAGAATGCCTGCGAAAATGCAGTCTTCGTCAAGCGCAACGCCAACTACCATGAATTCGCACCAACGGCCGGCTTCATGCTCGCGCCCGGAGCCTCCTGGACTTTCACAGTTGGCGGACTGCACCGCAAAGCCGTGCATTGCACCGATGGCGCGAAATCCGCCTATCTGACGCTGGCGGACGGCCGCCATGTGCCCGTCGCCGTATCCGACCTTCTGCTGGAAGGCCGGACCAGCGAGCCGCCACCGGTGCTGTTGCCGGAAGGCAAGCTTGACCTGCCCTATGCGCTGCAGCCATGGCCGCGCCAGATCGATGTGAAGCCCGGCGATACATTTCCGGTCTGCCTCTATCCCGCGCCCGGCGCATCGGTGGAAGACATCAAGGCAATCGATACCGTGATCGGCCTGTTCCGCCGCCTGTTCGAAGCCGATCATGCGCCACTCAGCTTGGCGGCGAATAGCCAGGGCAGGGTGCTGCATCTGACGCTGGATGCCACTCTCCTGGCAGAAAGCTATGCGTTGTCTTTCTCCTCGGAAGACGTCACGCTCAGCTATGGCGGAGCCGCCGGCCGGCAGTATGGTTTGACGTCGCTTGCGCAGCTTTTGAACGGCGCCCGCCGCGAGCCGGGAAAATTCCGCTTTCCGGTCTCCGGCACGATTTCGGATGAGCCGCGCTACGGATGGCGTGGTTGCCATCTCGACGTTTCGCGGCAGTTTTACCCGGTCGCCGATGTTGCGCGGCTGATCGATATCCTTGCCTGGTTCAAGCTCAACATTTTCCATTGGCACCTGACCGACGACGAAGCTTGGCGGCTGGAGATCAAGGCCTATCCGGAGCTGACAACTGTCGGCGTTGTCCGTAGCCCGGACGGTCCGCTTCTGCCGCAACTCGGCAATGGAGCGGAGCCAGTCGGCGGGTTTTACAGTCAGGATGATGTTCGCACACTCGTTGCGCACGCGCTGACGCTCAATGTGGAGATCATTCCGGAAATAGATGTCCCCGGTCACAATTCGGCGACACTGGTTGCCCTTCGCGATTTGTCCGATGGCCAAGAGGCACCCGAAAGTTATCACTCGGTACAGGGCTATCCGAACAACGCGCTTAATCCGGCCGTACCGTTCACCTATGAGTTTCTCGGGAAAGTCTTCGATGAGATGGTCGAGCTTTTCCCCTCTGCTTACATCCATATCGGCGGCGACGAAGTGGCGAAAGGGGCCTGGCTTGCCTCGCCGCTCGCCCGCAAGCTGATGGAAAAGGAAGGCATTTCAGGCACGTTCGAGCTGCAGTCCTATTTCCTGAGAGAGATCAAGGACATGCTGACAAAGCGCGGCAAGAAGCTTGCCGGGTGGAACGAGGTCGCTCATGGCGGCGGTGTCGACACGGTGGAAACATTGCTGATGGCATGGGAGACGCCTGAAGTCGGCATCGAGCTTGCCCGCGAAGGCTATGACGTGGTGATGACCCCGGGGCAGGCCTATTATCTCGACATGGTGCAGGGTGAGGAATGGCAGGAGCCGGGCGCCAGCTGGGCGGGGACCGTGCCACCCGCTCACACCTACGGCTATGAGGCGGAAGGTGATTTTCCCGAGGAATTGAAAGACCGGATGAAAGGCGTGCAGGCCTGCATCTGGTGCGAGCACTACCTGTCGCGCGGTTATTTCAACCGTCTGGTCTTCCCGCGTCTTCCGGCAATAGCCGAGGCCGCATGGACACCGAAAAATCAGAAGGACTGGTTGCGCTTCGCAGCCATCGTCCCACTCAGTCCAAAACTGTAACAACGGATATCATGGGGAAAACAATGCGCATCGCCGTTGGTGGTATTCATACCGAATGCAGCACCTATTCGCCGGTCCTGATGGCCGCCGAGGATTTCAGGGTGCTGCGCGATGCCGATCTGCTCGGTGCGGAGTATTTCAACTTCCTCGATGCCGGCGGGATCGAGCATGTGCCGCTGCTGCACGCTCGCGCCGTGCCCGGCGGTCCGGTATCGCGCAAGGCCTACGAGGGGTTCAAGGCGGAGTTTCTCGAACGGCTTCAGGCCGCCTTGCCGATCGATGGCCTCTATCTGGCCATGCACGGCGCGATCAATGTCGAGGGCATGGACGACGCCGAGGGCGACTGGATTTCCGCAGCCCGCACCGTCGTCGGGCCGGATTGCCCGGTCGCTGCGAGTTACGATCTGCACGGCAATGTCAGCCAGAGGATCATCGACCAGCTCGATATTTTCGCAGCCTATCGCACTGCCCCGCATATCGACACGCGTGAAACGATGGTTCGGGCCTGGTCGATGCTGGTCGAAACCCTGCGCACGGGCAATCGCCCGGGTGTCGTCTGGGCCAAGGTGCCGGTGCTGTTGCCCGGCGAATGCACCTCGACCGAAGACGAACCCGCCCGATCGATCTATCTTGGCTTGCCTGCATCCGATGCGCAGCCTGGCATTCTCGATACCAATCTGATGATCGGTTATGTCTGGGCCGACGAACCGCGGGCAACGGCCTGCGCCGTCGTGACCGGTATAGACAGGCAGGCCGCATCCAAGGCGGCCGAGGACATCGCGCAACAATACTGGAATGCGCGTGAAAATTTTGGCTTTGGCCCAGTAACGGGGCCGCTGGAGCAGATGCTCGATATCGCGGCATCTGCGGAGACGTCGCCCGTCATTCTCGCCGATTCCGCCGATAACCCGACCGGCGGCGGGGTTGGCGACCGGGCTGATGTGCTGCGTGCGCTGATTGCCCGCAACTGGCAGGGCGCGCTTCTCGCCGGCATCACCGATCGTCCGGCGGTCGAGGCCTGCTTTGCGGCCGGGGAGGGCGCGACGCTTCCTCTCAAGATCGGCGGCAGTCTGGCTCCGGCAAGCGTTCCGGCCGAGGTGACGGCAACAGTGCTTCGCCTCGATGACAGCGGCGCTGCCGCGGATCGTCAGGCCGTCGTCGGTGTTGGCGGCATCAAGATCGTGCTAGCCGCGCGCCGCCGTCCCTATCACAATATCGAGGATTTCCGGCGGCTGGGGCTTGATCCCAAGGCCGTGCGGCTGCTGGTGGTGAAGTCCGGCTATCTGTCGCCGGAACTGGCGCCGATCGCCAATCCCAACCTGATGGCGCTAACCGATGGCGTCGTCAATCAGGATATCGCCAATCTGACAAGTCATCGCAGGGCAAGGCCCATCTTTCCCTTCGACCGAGACTTCGACTATGCCCCCGCGGCCGTGCTGTCGGCCCGCTGGCGGGAATGATGACGGTTTAACGCGCTCGGCACTTCTATTTTCCGTCCGGATGTCCGGCCGCTCTTTGACCTCCTTTCCGGTGCTCTCATCATGACATCAACGCTGCCGATCGCCTTCCGCCACCCCGTGGTCCGGCTGAGCATGATCGCGATCTTCCTGTTCGGCTTTACGGGAGCCGCGACAGGGCCCTATCAGTCGGTGATCGGCATCACTGAGCTTGGTTTGAGCAACGGTTTCTATTCGATCCTGATTTTCGTCGCGGCAGCCGTCAACGTCATCGTCAGCCTCTGGGTCGGCGTTCTCGCCGATCGTATCGGCAATTACCGGGTTCTGCTGATGACAGTCATATCGTTCGGCGTGTTCGGTTATGGCCTTGTCTACGCGGTTCCGGTTCCTGCCAGCTTTGTCCTCTGCACGCTGGTCATGCTGCCGGTCTATAACTCGATGACATCGCTGCTCTTTGCCAAAGTGCGCTCCATCGCCAATGCCGAGGGCGGACGCGATGCGGCGGCGATCAACTCCAGTGTCCGTGCCGCGATCTCGGTTGCCTGGGTTCTGGTTCCGGGCCTGGTGGCGCTGGTTCTGGTTGGACGCGGCAGCATGCTGCCCGCCTATCTGCTCGCCTGCCTCGGCTGTATCGCCAATCTGGCTTTGATCTTCTTCAAGTTGCCCACTTCAGAGGGGCCCCCTCCGGCAAAAAGCCATCGCCATTCCTATTTAGCATCCTTCGGCGAAGTCTTCGCACCCAGCGTCTTCGGCCGCCTGATGGCGATCTCGCTGATCACGTCTACCCTGCATGTCAACACCGCAGTCCAGCCGCTGATTATCACCGGCGCTGCGCGTGGGACCGTGACGGACATCGGCGTGATTGTCGGCATCGTCGCCTTTCTCGAAGTTGTGTTCATTTTCGTCTGGGCGCGCATGCAGTTGCGCGCGGTGACGGCGCTTGCTATCAGCACAGGACTTTATGCTGTCTACCTCACTCTGCTCGGGCTTTCCTCGGCTCCGTGGCATGTCTATGCCCTGACCCTGCTCAGCGCCTTTGCCGCTGCTGCCCTCATCAGTATCCCGATCACCTATATCCAGGACCTCATTGCCGACCGTCCGGGCCTCGGCAGCTCGCTGATCTCGGTAAACCTGTTCCTGAGCGGCGGGTTGAGCGCCATCCTGTTTGCGATCGGTACCCGATTCAGCGATTATTCAGGCACCTCGATCCTCGGTGCCTTCGCCGGCCTGATCGGCCTTGGCCTGATGCTCTATCTGGATGTTCGCGGGCAAGGCGCAAGCGATAACCAAAGGTGAGACAGGAGGCGGCCTCGCCGCCTCCTGTCGTTGAAATCAGCGCCCTTTGACGCGCAAAGGCTTGGAGTTCACCGGTGCCGGGAACTGCCGGACGTAGAAATCCGGGACATTATCATCCAGCACCAATGGTTCCGACACCTTGCTGCCGTCGTGCCGGACAAGCTGGAAGGCGTGCCGTGGCGCCCACATGGCCGCGCTGTGGTTGGCAGGGGTGACCAGCTTCGTGGTGATAGTCTGGCTGCGGAAACTGCCGATCTGGGTGGCACTTTGATAGCCGAACTTGTAGGAAAGCGTGCCAGTCACCTTACTGCTGGCCACGCCGGCCTTGACGCCGCTCTCGTAGCTGACGCTGATACCCACCTCATGACTGAACGTGTCGGTCTGCTGCTGGGATACACCAGCCTCAACCTTCACTTCGATTTCGTGCGGCGTTTCCAATCCATTGTCGTCGAATGCGGCGAGTTCGAAGTTGACCCATCGCTCCAGCACATAGAAGGGTGAGTTTGCGACCTTCCACGCCACGTCATAGTGAGAATCGACAATCGCAGTAAACGGAAGCGTCACCTTCCGGTCCCAAACCGGGGTCGATTCAGCTTCCGGCTTGGCCCGGCTCGGAAGGGATGGAACTGGCGGGGTTCCCGCATATTCCGTTGGCGGATTGAGCTTCAGAACTTTGACCAACGGAGATGGCCTGTCGTGGCTGCGGACACCAAAAAAGGTGTTCGGAGCAATCAGAATGTGCGTTTCGCTGATGAACCCGCCCATCGGGGAAACGGTCCAGGCGCTGAAATCATCGTCGGACCCGGTGCCCGCATCGTCCCAAATCCACTCGTCGACAACACCATCTCCGACCAGATCGGCACGTACGCACCAAACATCGTCCAGCGACGGTTTACCATGCGTCGTCACGAACACATCGCCCAGTGCACAATAGCCATCCGGTGGAACCGGCCGCCAGCATGCGCCGTCCTCGTCCGCGCCGGAGCCTGCGTCGTCCCAGACCCACTCATAGTCCGTTGGCGCCCGAACAGCGTCTGGGTCGCTGTCGCTGGCAGCTATGCACAATGCCCAATAGCGATTGTTTGGACCATCATATCCCTTGACGCCGATGCTGCCGAGAGACCGGAAGCCTTCCGCAGGCGCGCGTGGTTTGTAGAACCCGACATCGTAATCGCCACCGCTGCCGGCGTCGTTCCAGCGATAATCAAAGATATCGGTGAACATCAGCTTCAGCGAACCGAAGGTGACGGGTTCAGTCGTCTGCACGGCATGCGTCGTCTGGACCGACTGTAAAATTACACTCGACATTGCAACCTCCAATAGAATTTATATAAATAACATAGGTTGCATAGCCCAAATAAATACAACTTAAAAGGTCCGTTTTTGGGCTATTCTTAATGGCCCTTTCCCTGCGCCAAACGCCCGATAGCTGGTTGCCTATCAACAGGACCGCTTCCTCATGGCGCGCCGCCCCAGCATATCGTCGCGTCCACCTGATAGTGCAGCAAGGAAGCCTTTTGCTTTCCCCGCGCCCAGGCGCTACCCATCGGAAAGGCAATCCCGATTTCGCGTTGAAGAGGCATGGGTGATGATCAATTTTCGGCAGTTGGAAGTGCTCAAGACCCTGCTTGCGACGGGATCGACGATCGCGACGGCGAAAAGCATGGGACTAAGCCAGTCCGGCGTCAGCCGGCTACTGGCACAGCTCGAATCCGACCTGTCGCTCAATCTGTTCGCCCGCGACAAGGGGCGGTTGATCCCGACGCCGGAGGCGACCATTCTTGCCCGCGACGCTGAGAACATCCTGCTTGGCCTCAACCGTTTCTCAGGCCTCGCCGAAGATTTGCGCAGTGGTGCTGCTGGACCTGAGGTCGTGCGCATCGGGCTGCCAAGCAGCATGTGGGAGGACTTCGCCCCGGCAATGCTGACGGATTATGCAAGGGAATTCCCCAGCGTCCGCATCGAGACCTTTTTTGAAACGACGACGGCGATCACCCGGCTGGTGGAGCAGCGGGTCATCGATTTCGGCTTCCTGCGCTACGAGGGAGAGGTGGGGCCGGCCATTGAAATGGAGCCGGTGGCAAGCGGCGTCAGCGTCTGCGTCATCCCGGAAAGTCATGCGCTCGCAGAGCTACAGCAGATTACCCCGAAGGACCTGCGCAACATTCCGCTGATCCTGATCGGTCGCCAGCGGCCGACGCGCATGCTGCTCGATCAGACGTTCAAGCGGGCAGGGGTAAAACAGAACGTCAAGATCGAGACCCATACCAACAGCTCGGCCTGCGCCTATGCCGCCCACGGTCTCGGCATCGGCATCATCAGCAGCTTTTACGCCAATCTCTACCGGCACCTGCGAATCGTCCAGCGTCCGTTCATTCCTGTGTCCACGCAGGAATTCGGGCTTGCGAAACCGGCAAGCGTGCCGCCGTCGCTTGCTGCGCAGGCGTTGATGGATGCACTCAAGCGTCAGATCGCGCTATCGCAGCAACCGCGCTAACTGGTTTTGGTGCTTGCACTTTTTGAATATCCACCGCCAGGCAGGCCGGTCCACATCCGCATAGGGATATGACAAAATCGCATAATATTGCGCATATTTGTCAAAACCATCATAGTCCTGCCACAAACAAGCCGGCCAACGGCAGACTTCCCGCTTCCAATCGTGTTCAGGGGAACCGATGCTCCGATTTATTCTCAATCGCCTGTTTATGGCGTTGCCAACAGTTGTGATCGTCTCGATCACGGTGTTCGCACTCATCCGCTTCATTCCCGGCGACCCGGCAGCTTTGATGCTGGGTGACATGGCTGAGCCCGCACAGATCGCTGAAATGCGTTCTGAACTCGGCCTCGACAAGTCGATGCCGGAACAATTCCTGATCTGGGGCGGCAACGTACTGACCGGCGACTTTGGCAAGTCGATCGTCACCGGTGAGCCGGTGCTGAAACTGGTGGTCTCACATTTTGCCGTCAGCGCCCAGATCGTGCTTGTCGCCGTATTCCTGGCCAGTCTGATCGCCGTTCCGGCCGGCGTCATTGCCGCCTGGCGGCAGAACAGCCTGACCGACCTTGCGCTCGTCGGTACTGCCACAGTGCTGTTGTCAATCCCGACATTCTGGCTCGGCTTGCTGCTGCTCCTGTTCTTCGGCCTGAAGCTCGGTTGGCTACCGGTGCTCGGCTATGTCTCGATCGGCGACAATCTCGTCGGTGGGCTGCTGTATCTCGTCCTGCCGATCATGACGCTGGTCATCCATGAGATGGGCGTGCTGATCCGCATGGCGCGCGCTTCGACGCTTGAAGTGCTCCGGCTCGATTACATCACGCATGCACGGGCAAAGGGTCTGTCTGAAAGCGCCGTCCTCTGGAAGCATGCCTTCAAGAACGCCTTCGGACCAACCTGGACGATGATCGGCCTGATCCTCGGCAACCTTTTGGGTGGCATCGCCGTCATCGAAACGGTCTTCACCATTCCCGGTCTCGGCCGGCTGATGGTCGATGCCATCTTCCAGCGTGATTATCCCGTCATTCAGGGCTGCCTGCTGTTCGTGGCGTTGTCCTATGTGCTCGTCAACCTGATCGTCGACCTGCTCTATCCTCTCTTTGATCCGCGTGTGGTGGCCGAATGAAAAACTATACGTTTAACGGCCTCATCGGCGGTGTCCTGATCGCTCTTCTGCTTGCCGTCGCACTCCTCGGTCTCTTCTGGACGCCGTACGACCCGATGAAGCTCAGCTTCACCGCCCGCCTGGCAGCGCCAAGCGCCGAACATTGGCTCGGAACCGACGAGTTCGGCCGCGATGTCTTGAGCCGTATCATCGTCGGCGCCCGTGCCAGCGTCTGGATCGGTTTCCTCACGGTCTCGCTCGCAGCAATCGCCGGGACGCTGATCGGACTGGTCAGCGGTTATGCACGCGGCTGGGTCGATGCGGTGATCATGGCAATCAACAATGCGCTGCTGGCCTTTCCAGGCATCCTTCTGGCGCTCGGTCTGCTCGCCGTATTCGGCGCGAACCAGTACGGCATCATCTTTGCACTCGGTATCGCCTATACGCCGTCGATGGCCCGTGTGGTCCGCGGCGCCGTGCTGTCGCTGCGCGAACGCGAATTCATCGAAGCCTCAAAGATTATGGGCAACAGCGAGCTGTTCACGATGATGCGCCATATCCTGCCGAACTGCCTGGCGCCGATCACCGTTCTTGCCACCTCGATGTTTGGCTGGGCGATCCTTTCGGAGAGTGCTTTGAGTTTTCTCGGCCTCGGCGTACCGCCACCGGCACCCACCTGGGGCAACATGCTGGCGGCAGGCCGGCCATTCATCGAGCAGGCCGTCTGGCTTGGCCTCTTCCCCGGTCTCTGCATCGCGCTGACACTGCTTGGCATCAACCTTCTCGGTGACGCGCTCCGCGACAAACTCGATCCCCGCATGCGAGGTCTGAAATGACACAGGAAAGACTTCTCAGCGTGCGCGATCTGTCCCTCCAGGTCGTCCATCGCGGCGTCGAGGTGGTGAAGAAAGTCAGCTTCGACATCGAGCCGGGCGAAATCTTCGGCATCGTCGGCGAAAGCGGCTCCGGCAAGTCGCTGGCGACCCGCGCAATCATCTCGCTCCTGCCTCCGGCCATCAAGGTGACGGGCGGGCAGGTAACCTTCAGGGGCCGCGACGTGCTGTCGATGAGCGAAGCCGGGTTGCGCGAATTGCGCGGTGGTGAAATCGGTCTGGTCTTCCAGGAGCCGATGACCTCGCTCAACCCGTCGATGACCATCGGCCGGCAGTTGGAGGAGGGGCTCGTGCTCCACACCAACATGACACCCGCCACGCGGCGCGAGCGCATCCTTGCCATGCTTCAGCGCGTTGGAATCCGCGATCCAGAAGGCGCGCTGTCCGCCTATCCGCACGAGTTCTCCGGCGGCATGCGCCAGCGCATCATGCTTGCTTCCGTCATGTTGCTGAAGCCGGCGCTTTTGATCGCCGACGAGCCGACAACAGCACTCGACGCGGTCATCCAGCGCGACGTCATGGAACTGATGGTCGAGCTGACCAAGGCCGAGGGTACAGCAGTTCTCCTGATCAGCCATGACCTGCCAATGGTGGCACGTTACACCAGCCGCATCGTCGTGATGGAAAAAGGATCTCTGGTCGAGCAGGGGACGACCGAACAGATCCTCGAAAAGCCGCAGCATCCCTATACGCGCAAGCTGCTCTCGTCGCTGCCGATCCGGGGCGACGTTCGCCCTATTGATACCGTCTCCGCACCGATGATCTCGGCGCGCAACATCGTGGTCGATTATCCCGGCCGCAAATCGCTGTTCAAGAAGGCCGTGCCAAAGCGGGCGCTGCACGGCGTCAGCGTCGATATTCATGCAGGCGAGGTGGTCGCGCTGGTTGGCGGTTCCGGTTCCGGCAAGACCACGCTTGGCCGCACCATCGCCGGGCTGGTCAACCAGAGTTCGGGCGACATTCTGTTTCAGGGCCGCGAACGGTCTGCCGACTGGCGGGATTACCGCCTGAATTGCCAAATGGTTTTCCAGGATCCCTATTCGTCGCTCGATCCGCGTATGACCATCCTTTCCCTGGTCGAAGAAGCTCTGCGGCTGGTGCCCAATATCGACCGGGCCGCAAAAAAGAAGCGTGCATATGAAACGCTGGAGGAAGTCGGGCTCGGCACTGAATACGCCCTGCGCTATCCGCACGAACTGTCCGGCGGCCAGCGCCAGCGCGTCGCAATCGCCCGCGCCATTGCCCGGCGGCCGAAATTCCTGATCGCCGACGAGCCGGTCTCCGCGCTCGACGTCACTGTCCGAGCGCAGGTGCTGACGCTCTTTTCCGATCTGCAGAAGCGCTACGGCTTCTCCTGCCTGTTCATCAGCCACGATCTCGGTGTCGTCGAGCAGGTGGCCGATCGTGTCATCGTCATGCAGGACGGCCGGATCATCGAGCAGGGCGATCGCAACACGATCTTCGACAAGCCGAAGGAGGCGTATACCCGCCGTCTGCTTTCGGCCATCCCCGCGCTCGATCTGAACGAAAATGGCGGGGTCAAACTGAAATGGCGTCTGGAGGCCTGAGATGAACACGATGACGACTTCGAGCAAGACGGCCGGCCGGCTGAACGCGATCTGCGATGCGCAGCCCTTCGTCACCCGCTACTCTGTCCGCAACCTGTTGACCGGTGAAACCTTTGGCCGCGGCGCGGACGAAGAGACCCCGTCGGCCAGCACGCGAAAAACCTCGATCATGATGGCGGCGCTGAAGGCTGTTGGCGAGGGCCGCCTCGATCTCAACGAACAGATCGTCTACGAGGAGCGCTTCGCTGAAGAAGTGGCAAGCGGCATCTTCCGTTACCTGACGCCGGGCATCGTCATTTCGCTGCGCGACGCGATCACCGGCATGATGGTGCTGAGCGACAATGTCTGCACCAAGATGGTGTTCGAGCGGCTGACGCTGGAAGAGGTCGATCTCTATTGCAAGACGATCGGCATGAGCGGCACCCATCACCGATTCCTGATCCCGCCTTTGGCGCTGTCGCCAGACCACGCGCTCGGTGCTGTGACGACAACAACGGCAAACGACCAGGTCATGCTCTTGCAGACCATTCTTGATGCGCAGACCTCAAGCGCCGCCGCTGCCAAGCTCGGTTGCCCGATGGAGCTTTGCCAATATGCCCTGCAGACGCTGAAGAACCAGGTCCTGCGCTACGGCATTCATTCGCGCCTGCCATTCGAAACCAAGGTGGCAAGCAAGGGCGGACGCGGCAAGCGCGGCCGCATGGATGCAGGCGTCGTCTACCGCGAGGGCGCGCCGTTCTACATCATCGCCGCCTATACGGACCAGGTGCCGCAGGCGATGGAGGACGGGACGCCGGGCTACACGATGTCACTTGAAACCATCGGCAGGCTGTCGCGCGCCTGCTGGGACGAATTCCAGTCATAACCAACCAAAAAAGAGGGTAGAACAATGAAGACAATTCTCCTGGCCAGCACCATGCTGGCAGCACTTGCCGGCACCGCCGCCGCCCGCGATATCGTCGTGGCGCAAAGCTCCGACCTGCGCAGCAACAATCCCGGCGTCAACCGCGACGGCAATACCGACAGCATCATCCTTCATATCGTTGAAGGCCTGGTCGGTTATGCCAACAATGGTGAAGTCAAGCCGCTTCTGGCCGAAAGCGTCGACATGGCGCCGGATGGCCTGAGCTACACCTTCAAGCTGCGTGCTGACGTGAAGTTTCACAACGGCAAGTCCCTGACGGCCGAAGATGTCGTCTGGAACTGGAACCGCTACATGGATCCGGCGACCAAATGGACCTGCCTCAAGGATTTCGACGGCAATGGCGCGGTGCACGTCACCGGTATCAAGGCTGCCGACGCCGCGACGGTAACCATGACGCTCGAAAAGCCGTCCGCCGTTTTCCTCGGCCTGATGTCGCGCCCGGAATGTGGCTATACCGGCATCATTTCACCGGATTCGGTGGCTGCCGGCGGTACGTTCGACAAGCCGATCGGAACCGGTCCATTCCAGTGGGACGAATGGAAGAAGGGCGAATACGTTCATCTGGCCAAGTATGACGGTTATGTCTCGCCGAAAAACGACGGAAAGCCGGATGGCATGGTCGGTTCGAAGCGGCCATTGGCCGATGGTGTCAAATTCATGGTCATCCCGGATGCCTCGACCGTCAAGGCAGGCTTGCAATCGGGTGTGCTGGACACGGCTGAAATCTCCCCCGATCTCATCCCGGAATTCAAGGACAGCGAAACCACGCAGCTGATCATTGCCCGCAACAACGGCAAGAACCTGTTCTATATCCAGACCCGCGATCCCATCCTTGGCAAGCCGGCCATCCGCCGCGCCATGGCCCAGGCACTCGACCTCGATCAGCTGGTCGCCGCCGCATCGAACGGCACGGGAGAGGCGAACGGTTCGATGATCTCCTCGGACAGCGTTTATTACAGCGATGTGCAGAAGAAGCGTCTGCCGTATGATCTGGAAGCGGCCAAGAAGGAACTCGACGCCTCCGGCTACAAGGGCGAACCGATCAGCATCATTGCCAACAAACGTGGCAACGTGCCGAGCTTCCCGGCAGCGGTGATGGCGCAGGCGATGCTGCAGCAGATCGGGCTCAACGTTCAGATCGAAGTGATCGATTATGCCACGCAGGTCGATCGCCGCCGCTCCGGCAACTACCAGATCATCTCGCAATCCGTCTCGCCGCGCCTAGACCCGGCGCTGATGTACAGCTTCTACGTTGGCGACAAGGACAAGAATGCTTCATTGATGTGGGACGATCCGAAGGCGCGCGAACTGATGAAGGCAGCCTATGCCGAAATCGACCCGAAAAAGCGTCAGGCGATCTTCGACCAGTTCCATGAACTGATGCTGCAGGAAATGCCCGGTATCTTCCTCTACGACATGGTTGACGTCTGGGGCGCAACCAAGACGCTGAAGGGCCAGCCGGTCTGGCAGTCCAACGCTCGGCTGTGGGAAGTTTCGGTCGACGACTAAGCGTCCATTGCGCCGCCGCGGCGGCGCATCACCTTCTCTATACGATGAACAGAACCGGCGGATTGCGATCCGCCAGACCGGATTTCCGACGCCGGAATTGCGTCGATACGAGGATACCCATGCCCGAAAAGTCTTCCCTGCTCTCCCTGACCACTGCCATCGACGCCATGGCACCGCAGTTTACCGCGCTCAGCGACCAGATCTGGGATTTTGCCGAACTGAAGTTCGATGAGCACCGGTCGTCGGCCCTGCTGATCGGAATGCTGGAGCAGAATGGCTTTACCGTCCGGAAGAACATCGCGGGTATGGAAACGGCGTTCATCGGCGAGTTCGGCAGCGGCAAACCGGTAATTGCCTTTCTCGGCGAGTTCGATGCACTGGCGGGGATGAGCCAGGTGGCAGGCGCCGATGCTCCGCAGCCACTGACAGCCGATGGCACCGGCCATGGCTGTGGCCACAATCTTCTCGGCGCCGGTTCGTTACTCGCAGCGATTTCGCTTGCCAAACACATGGAAGCTGAGAGCCTGCCAGGTACTATCCGCTATTACGGCTGCCCCGGAGAAGAAGGTGGCTCCGGCAAGACCTTCATGGTCCGCGCCGGTGCGTTCGATGATGTCGATGCGGCGCTGACCTGGCATCCAGCCCCGTTCAACGGGGTTCGGTCCACCAACAATCTGGCCGTGCTCGAAACCTATTACCGGTTCAAGGGCGTGGCGGCGCACGCTGCCAACAGCGCCCATCTCGGCCGCTCAGCACTCGATGCCGTCGAACTGATGAATGTCGGCGTCAATTTTCTGCGAGAACACATGCCGCAGGATTGCCGCGTTCACTATGCCATCACC
This sequence comes from Rhizobium sp. Root1334, assembly GCF_001426665.1. GTDB lineage: Bacteria > Pseudomonadota > Alphaproteobacteria > Rhizobiales > Rhizobiaceae > Pararhizobium. The sequence goes on from NZ_LMEY01000028.1 coordinate 189,926, forward strand.
GACGCCGGGGGGCGGGCCGCCAATGTCGTGCAGGCCAAGGCCGAAGTCCTTTACCTGATCCGCGCGCCGGAAATGACGCAGGCGCTCGCCCTTGCCGAGCGGGTCGGCAAAGTCGCGCAAGGTGCTGCCACGATGACCGAAACGGAAGTCGAAGCCGTCTTCGATACTGCTTCGACCAACCTTCTGCCCAATCTGACGCTTGAAAACGCCATCCATGACAACATGGTCGCACTCGGTCCTGTGCCTTTCGACAATGATGACATTGCTTTCGCACGGAAAATCCAGGCCACCTTTACCGATGAAGCGGTCAAAAGCAGCATTCGCCTCTATCAGATCAAGGGCGACGTCTTTTCCAACGACAAGATCGATGGCTCAACGGCACTGCATCTCGGATTGCGCGCCTTCGAAGGCCAATCGCATTTCCGGGCAGGTTCGACCGATGTCGGTGACGTCAGCCGGGTGACACCGACGGCACAGTGCTGGGCACCCGCCTGGGCGATCGGCACCAACCCGCATACCTGGCAGGTGGTGGCGCAGGGCCGTAGCCCGGCCGCCCACAAAGCGATGGTGCACGCCGCAAAGGTGCTGGCGGCGACCGGCCTTGATCTGGCAACATCGGAGGAACTTCGCTTTGAGGCGAAGGCGGAGTGGGAGAGCAAGATGGAAGGTCAGCCGTATGTCTGCCCGATCCCGACGGACGTTAAGCCGGGACAGTATTAAGCCAATCGGCGCGCCCGCCGGTCAAAAGGTTGGCGGCGTGCAGGCGCTGATGATGTCGCACGCCACCGGGCCGACGCACCGGAACCGGTGGGGGCGGCGGCTTTCGAAATAATAGGCATCGCCCGGTCCAAGGATCCGGCGTTCGTCATCGACGGTGACTTCCAGCCGCCCGGACAGAACAATCCCGCCTTCCTCGCCATCGTGCACCAGCGGCACTTTCCCCGTATCGGCGCCGGGCTGATAACATTCCTTCAGAATCTGCAAACTGCGGCCGAACAGATTATCGCCGATCTGCCGGTAGGAGATCGGACCCTTGCCGATTTCGACCAGCTCGTCGGCCCGGTAGAAAGCCTTCTTCGGACGGTCCGGCTCGAAGGCGAAAAACTCCGCAAGCCCGATCGGGATGCCATCCAGGATACGTTTCAGTGCGCCGACCGACGGGTTGGAGGAATTGGACTCGATCAGCGAAATCGTCGAATTGGTCACGCCCGCCCGCTTGGCCAGTTCCCGCTGCGACAGATTGTTGAGCAGCCGCACATGGCGCAACCGGTTTCCGATATCGACCGACATGAGTTTTCCTGTTTCGCATGTTCGAAATATCGAAACTATTACAACCCCCACCAAGCTTTTTCAATGACTTATGGCTCAACAGAAAAGGACTTGTTTGGGCATATAAAATCATGGCGTCATCGCACTCTCACAGGAGGTCGCCATGAACCAGCACAGCAAGCCAAACACCCCGGTACTCGACAGTTACTGGATGCCATTCACTGCCAATCGCCAATTCAAGGCGGCGCCACGCCTGCTCGCCTCGGCCGAAGGCATGTATTACACCAGCATCGACGGGCGGAAAATTCTGGATGGCACCGCCGGCCTCTGGTGCGTCAATGCCGGTCACGGCCGCCGCCAGATCGCCTCTGCCGTCGAGCGCCAGCTGCTCAATTTGGACTTTGCACCGTCCTTCCAGATGGGCCACCCGATCGCCTTCGACTTTGCCGAGCGGCTGGCGGAGATTGCGCCCGGCGGTCCGGATGGCAAGCTCGATCGCGTGTTCTTCACCGGCTCCGGCTCGGAATCCGTCGACACCGCCCTCAAGATTGCAATCGCCTTTCAGCGGTCGATCGGGCAGGGGACGAGGACACGGCTGATCGGCCGCGAGCGCGGTTATCATGGCGTCGGTTTCGGCGGCATTTCCGTCGGCGGGTTGGTCAACAATCGCCGCGTCTTCCCGCTTGTTCCCGGCACCGACCATTTGCGCCACACGCACGATCTTGCCAAGAATGCGTTCGTCAAAGGACAACCGGAGCATGGCGCCGAGCTTGCCGACGATCTCGAAAGGCTGGTCGCCCTGCATGGCGCCGAAACGATCGCCGCCTGCATCGTCGAGCCGGTTGCCGGTTCCACCGGCGTTCTGATCCCGCCGAAAGGCTATCTTGAGCGGCTGCGCAAGATCTGCTCGACCCACGGCATCCTGTTGATCTTCGACGAAGTCATTACCGGCTTTGGACGCCTCGGCGCGCCTTTTGCCACCGACTATTTCGGCGTGACACCCGATCTCGTCACCACGGCAAAGGGCTTGACCAATGGCGCTATCCCGATGGGGGCCGTCTTTGCCAGCCGCAAGGTGCACGATGCGCTGATGCACGGGCCGGAGGGGCAGATTGAACTGTTTCACGGCTACACCTATTCCGGCCACCCCGCAGCCTGCGCCGCCGGCATCGCAACGCTCGACATCTACCGCGACGAGGATTTGTTGACCCGCGCCGTTGATCTGCAGGACGATTGGCATGTGGCCATGCATTCGTTGAAGGGTCTGCCGCACGTTTCGGATATCCGCACGATCGGCCTGATCGCTGGTATCGAGCTTGCCTCTCGCGATGGGGCGCCCGGCGCACGCGCCTACGATGTCTTCGTCGATTGCTTCGAACGCGGCCTGTTGATCCGCGTCACCGGCGATATCATCGCCTTCTCGCCGCCGCTGATCGCCGAAAAATCCCATATCGAAGACATCGTCTCGATGCTCGGTGATGCGTTGAAGCGGGTCCAATAGTCCCACGCTTGAGCCGCCCGGCAGTTCGTCGTAAACATGCCGGGCGGTTGATTTTGAAGGAGATCCAGCATGGACCGGTTCACCGGCGGTTGCCTGTGCGGGAATGTCCGCATTGTGGCGTCAGGCTCCCCATACCGAGTCGGCCTTTGTCACTGCCTCGACTGCCGCAAGCATCACGGAGCCATTTTTCATGCCTCCGCGATATTCCCGCAGGAGGCGGTAACAATCTCCGGCGAAACACGCGACTATGCCGGGCGGTTTTTCTGTCCCCGCTGCGGCTCTCCCGTTTTTGCACGCAGCGCAGACGAAATCGAAGTCAACCTCGGTTCTCTGGACACGCCCGGCCAACTGATCCCGACCTACGAACTCTGGACAGTTCGCCGCGAATCCTGGCTGCCGCCGTTTCCGCTCGTGAAGGGATACGATCGCGATCGCGATGACACGACCCGCTTTGAGCCGTAGTCAGTGTGAAGACCACTATGAGATGACAGAGACGTTTTAGGTCACTCTGGAAGACCTGCCCTGCGAAACCCATCAACGAAATGATCAAGCACCGCCGCGTCACGGAATGGCTCCGTCTCGGCCCAGTGGCGAATACTAAAATAAGGGTTGGAGACGAGAAACAGTTCGGTCTCTACATGCGCCTCGTCGAGGCGGCCCAGCTGAGCAAGGCTTGCGGCCAGGAATCGGCGCGAGCTTGTGCTATAGGTCTGGTCATTGCGCAGGGTTTCGGCAGCGGCTTTGTAGTCACGGGCCGCATATTGCGCCTGGCCGAGGGTCAGGTAGTACCAGCTTGCGGGATAAGGGTTCAGCCGGAAAGCCTTGGCGATGGACTCAAGTCCCTCCTCTATTCGCCCGGCCAGGACCGCAATGTCGGACAAGGCCGCAAAAGTATCGGCCTCGTTCGGGTCAAGCTCGATCGCATTGGCAAACTCCGCCTCCGCCTCGGAAAAGCGATGCTCATAGGCGAGCAGATAGGCTAGAATCCAGCGGCAACCTGCCCCGTTGGGATCGATCGCGACAGCCTTGCGAGCGAACGCCAGAGCAACGCTGCGATCAGGCTCCGTTGGGCCACCGGAATGCACCCATCCCATCCACTGGTTCATGGCAAGCCATCGATAGGCTTCGGCATATTCCGGATCAAGCGAGACCGCGCGCGTCAACATCAGGTGCGCTTCCCTGGCACTCTGTGGCGTGTCATCCATCAGTTTGCGCGCCCGCACACAGAGATCGTAGGCCTCCATATTTTTCGGCCGGTTGCGCGGAAAGGGTGCGCGCAGATGGCCAAGGAGTGCCTGCACAATCCTGGCGGTCACCTCGTCCTGGACGGCAAAGATATCGTCCAGGCTACGATCGAAGCGTTCCGCCCACAGATGATCGCCGCTCAGCGCATCGACCAGCTGGACGTTGATGCGAACGCGCCCTTCGGCGCGTCTTGCGCTACCCGTGAGCAGGTAGCGGACGCCGAGTTCCTCGACAATCGCGCGCATATCCATCGGCTTGCCCTTGTAGGAAAAAACCGAATTGCGGGCGATGACGAACAGACCGGAGGTCCGGGAAAGGTCGGTAATCAGGTCTTCGGTCAACCCATCCGCAAACACGCCCTGCTCTGGATCGTTGCTGACATTCACGAAGGGCAGCACGGCGATTGATGGCTTGTCGGGCAGCGACAAGGGTTTCCGTTTCGCATCGCTGAGCTGTGTGATGGGGCCTATGAAACGGTAACCGATGCGGGGAACCGTTGCGATCCATTCACCGCCTCCAACCGGCGGCCCCAGCAGCTTGCGCAACTGCGCGATCTGGACGGTGAGGTTGCCTTCCTCGACGGCCGTACCCGGCCATGCCGCGTCCATCAAATCGCCCTTGGCTAGGATTTCGCCGGGCCGCCCGGCGAACGCGGCAAGCAGTTTAATCCCCCGATGGCCAACGGCAACGGGTTCGCCGCTTCGGAGGAGCGTTCCCGCACCCGGATCAAGCACGAATGGACCAAAGGCAAAGCGCAATCCCTGCATAGGACAAATCTATAATCCGTTTGGAACTTTTTGCGAACGTTTTGGAAGAGCTTAATTACGGCGCTGATCGCATCCCGCAGAATCCGTCTCCATCAAGTCAGAGGCATTTGAGCCTCAAAACCTATGGAGCTTGCCATGCATGATACCTGCGCTATCACATCAGCCCGGCATCTTGAGGCGTGGGCAGATGCGTCCACAGGGCAAAAAGATCTGCCACGCTGGAACCGCCTAAGGACCTTGCGAGGCCTCATCCTGACTTGGCGCAGGCGGGACCGCTTCCGCTGGGAGCTTCGGCAAAAATCTCGGGACAATCCTCATCTGATGGACGATATCGGCCTCACAAGGTGGCAGGTCGAGGCGGAGATCGCCAAGCACTTTTGGCAACAATAGGTAAATGCCGCAATGACATCCGATCGCCAGTTTCCCAATACGGCAAAGGTTCGCCAACATCAGCGAAACGCTGTATTCGCGGGCAAGGATCAGGTTCCATGGGCGCCGATGACGGGCATCATCGCGACCGTTACGGTGTTCGCCGTGGCACAAGGACTGACCTACCCACTACTCTCCTTCCTCTTGGAACGGCAGGGAACGCCGTCCGGCCTGATCGGCTTGTCGGCGGCGATGACACCGTTAGGTTTCGTTGTATCCGCCCCGTTCGTCCCGGCGCTGGTGCGCCGCATCGGTGGAGCGCCGTTTGCGATCCTGTGCTCGGTCTTTGCGGCAGGCACCCTGGCAGCAATAGCCTGGACACAGGACATCTGGGCCTGGATGCCGCTCCGCTTTCTGCTCGGCTTCTTCGCCAACCCGCTTTACGTCATCAGCGAAACCTGGCTGATGACGATCACACCGCCGCCACGCAGGGCCGGCATCATGGGCCTCTATTCGGCGATCGTGTCCAGCGGCTTTGCCATCGGCCCACTGTCGCTCCACGTGGTTGGCACCGAGGGTTGGCCGCCCTTTATCATCGGTATCGTCGCCTTCATTTTGTGCGGCCTGATCTTGCTTGCGGTCGTGCCACGACTGCCGGATCTATCTCATGGCGGCGCGACAACATCAGTTCGCAGATTTTTCGCATTGGCGCCACTTCTGTTGTTTGCGGTTTTCACGGCCGCCGCCTTCGAACAGACCCTGCTTTCCCTCTTGGCGGTATATGGCGCAGCACTTGGCGGTACCGAGAAGCACATCGCTTCGCTCGTCACTTGCTTCATAACAGGCAATGCCGTGCTGCAGATTTTTCTCGGGCGCGTGGCAGACAAGGTGGGCTCGGCGCGAACCATGTTGATCTGCGCTCTTGCGTCACTGGTCGGCTGCCTCGCTCTGCCGGCAGCCTTCGGTTCATGGCTTATCTGGCCGCTCGTTTTCGGCCTGGGCGGAGTTTCGTTCGGGATCTACACCCTTTCGCTGATCCAGCTTAGCGAACGTTTCACAGGCCAAGCCTTGATCGCCGGCAACGCAGCTTTCGCGCTCGTATGGGGTGTCGGCGGCATCGTCGGATCACCCGCGACAGGTCTCACGATGCAGGCGGCCGGCCCCCAGGGACTGCCCTTGTCCCTAGGCCTGGTGTGTGGCGTACTGGCAGCGTTTCTGACCATGGAAAAATGGCGGGCCGAAGCCTCCAAGCCGCCGGAAAAGCGCGCGACGGCCAACTGTCTTTTACAGCGTCTCCAGAGGTTAGGCGGTTGGGCGGCTCGATGGAAACCATGCGGAAGCAGCCTATCAGTCCGCGGAGAAGTCGATGATTTAAGCGAAGGACAATTGCTGGACCTGGGTATCACCCGGGTGACACGGCGGGCACGGTGGTCAGACAGTTGCGAAACGCGGCTTGCAACGGACTACATCGAGTATCGTATCCACTCGGAGGCGATCGCTGGGACCAATTCGCCAGAGAACTGTCGATTCCGGCTAAGACCTTCTCTTGCGATTAGGTTGCGTCGCGCTGGGTGCGCAGATTGGCGACGACGCGGCGGTTCTGCACCTTGCACGAACGATCCGTGCAGTCACGAACTTCACGGTCGTTGCCATAGCCCTTGGCCCACATGCGCCCTGGATCGACACCCTTCGAAGCGAGATAGGCCATCGTCGCTTCGGCACGCTTCTGCGACAGCGTCTCCATTTTGGACCCTGACCCGGAATCGTCGGCAAATCCCTGAAGCTTGACCAGCCAACGCGGATTGCTGTTGAGCCAAGCCGCCTGGTTATCCAAGGTTGCCTTGGCGACGGAATCGAGCGCGGCAGAGTCCTGCGTAAAATAGACCCGCCGGCCAACATTGAGGATGAAATCCTCTTCACTGCCGGCCGAGACAGTTTCGAAACCGGGGGCCGGATCGTTGGTTTGGCCGGTCATCGGCACTGCCGCGGGCTCTTCGACGGAGGCGATATCGGCGGTGTTGCAGGCGGCGAGCGCCAGGAGCGTGGCCGCAGCCAAAAGGTGCCGCGCGTATCCGATCATAACAGACATCAGGGATTCCTTATTCGACCGGGGTGGCGTCACTGACCTGGGGAGCCTGGTCGGCAATATGCGGCAGAACCTGCACAGCCGTGCCGATGGGGCAACGCTGATAAAGGTCGATCGCGTCTTCGTTGAACATGCGGATGCAGCCGCTGGAGGCATCCTTGCCGATACTGCCCGGCTCCAATGTACCGTGAAAGCGGTAACCGGTATCAACACCATCGCGGTGGAGGTACATGGCCCGCGGGCCGAGCGGGTTTTTCGGCGAGCCTCCATCAACAAATTCAGGCAATTCTGGATGCCGTTTGCGCATGTCGGCTGGCGGCGTCCAGCGTGGCCACAGGGATTTCTGGTCAATCGTGGCGCGGCCAAACCACTTGAAGCCATCACGGCCGACTCCGACGCCGTACCGGATTGCCGTCTTGTTCTCCATGATCACGTAGAGAAAATGGTGTCTCGTATCGACAACAACTGTGCCGATCGGCTCGCTACTGAAATACTTGACGACCTGGCGGCGCCACTGCTTGTCGATCTTGGCAAAATTGGTCGTCCGGAACGTGACGCCGTTATCGACCGCCGTACCGGAAAAATAGGAAGCAGCTGCGGCAAACACCGGATTCGGGACAGTCCCGGCTCCAAGTAACGCCAGACCGCCAAGCAACATATCTCTGCGAGTCGACACCATCGGCAATATCCCCCAAAAGCCAATTATCGAAATGGCAGTAAATCAGATTTTTCATTTGCCACAACAGAAAACTCTTCGGCATCGAATCTTTCGCCGAACTTCTGCGCAGTGCGCTTCGGCGGCTGACAGGCCACGACCGTGGGCGTTTTGGGAGGTGGATCAACCGTCGATGGCTGTACCGATGGACCAACAATGGGAACATCGCCTGTTGCTGCCTTAGCCGATGCTATTCAACGGAGTGATCACGAGAGGTGGCGCTTGAAGAAGCCGAGGACTGCACCCCGCATTGACCACGTTTCCCGATGTCCGACGCCAGCCTCTTCCAACAATGTCACGGCATTTGTAGCAGCAGCTGTTTCATAGGCGGCCACCGTCTGAATGAAAGCGCGCTTGATCGCGAGTGGTGGCGTGAGCGGATCGTCCAGCCCGGCACAGATCAATTGCGGCCGTGGGACGATCAGGCCCGCGATCTCGCCGGTCGAGGTCTCTGCGAGAAGTCCGGGGATGGTAAGATAATGGCCATGCAAGTCATGTGCACCGGTCTCGACCAGCGTCGCAAAATCGGCGTAGCAGCAGAGATGCGCGGCAGCCGTAATGCGTGTGTCGATGGCCGCCAGGAAATAGGTGAGCGTTGCGCCCATCGAAATGCCGGTCATGCCGATACGAGTGGGGTCAACGTCCGGGCGTACGGCAAGCCAGCTCAGAGCGGCGGCCTGCTCGCCGAGCATTTGACCAAACAGAGTCCGGCCGTGCCAGAGGGCCGCCTTGGTTGCGGCGCTTTCGGTGACATGAGCGCGTTCGCCGAACGTCGGCATGTCGATGCAGAGCGTGACGTAGCCTTCCCGGGCGAGGATTGGGCCGGGAGCATCAAGGAGGGCAGGCCGCCCATCGATCAGTTCGCTGGCGCCGATATCATAGCGGGCGCCATGCGCATGGGCGTAGAGGACGGCTGGGCCGGGTCTCGCGCTGCTGGGTGGTCTCGTCAGGAAGCCACGGATTTCTTCGCCGCCGGGCAGGCGAAACCGCAGGCGTTCGACGGCGTAATCGTCATGCTCCACGACAGTTGATGCCACGAGATCCAGCGATGATTTCGTTACGCTAAGCAGGGTCTTCAGCCGTTCAATGGCGATAGGCATCTGCGATCCCCACATTAGCGCACGAGCCAGCCGCCATCGACGGGAACGGTGATGCCGGTGACGTAGCCGGAACTCGGCGAGGCGAGGAATAGAACGGATGTGGCAAGATCGTCCGGTGTACCCCAGCGGCCCATCGGGATACGGGCCGAGATCTGGGCGTTACGGTTGGCGTCGTTGCGCAAGGCCTCGGTATTGTCCGTTTCCATATAACCGGGCGCTATGGCATTGACGGTGATGCCGTGCGGGGCAAGCTCGTTGGCCATGGCTTTCGTCAGGCCGGCAATGCCGTGTTTGGAGGCTGTGTAGGCTGGCACGCGGATGCCGCCCTGGTAAGACAGCATCGAGGCGACATTGATGATGCGGCCAGTCCGTTTCGTCTCGACCATATGCCGGGCAACGGCTTGCGACAGTAGGAAGGCCGACTTCAGGTTCACGTCGAGGACGTCGTCCCAGTCTTCTTCCGAATGATCGAGCAGATCGGCGCGGCGGATGATACCGGCATTGTTGACGAGAACATCGATGCCACCGAGTTCAGAGACAACCGAGGCGATAATATCTTTCGCGTCGAATTTCTGTGAGAGATCGACTTCAAGCGCATGAAGCCGGCGGCCGGTCTGCCGGATGGCTTCGGCCGTTTCCGGCATCGGACTGGAGCCGAGGGCGGCGATATCGGCGCCCGCACGTGCGAGCGCAAGTGCCATGCCCTGGCCAAGTCCCGTTCGCGCGCCGGTAACCAGCGCCACCGTGCCGGAGAGATCAAACAGCGTGCTCAAGACGCAACCCCTTCTCGTTGAACAGATGGAGGGGGGCCGAAGACAACGAAAGATTGATATCCGCCCCCGGTGTCAGGTTATGCTGTCCTGGCGCCACGACCAGGATTTTCTGACCGGCGACATCGGTGTGGACGATGGTCTCGGAACCGAGCGCTTCGACCAGCTTGATCTTGGCCGCAATGCCTTCGCCGCCGTTGCCAATCGAAACATGCTGTGGTCGGACGCCGAGCGTGATGGCGGAGCCGTTGGCAAGGCTGCTGGCGGCCACCGGCAGTTCCAGCCTGTTGCCGCCTGCAAAGGTGGCGACGGCTTTGCCGGAAGACGAGGGTTCCACCGAGCCTTCGAGGAAATTCATATGCGGTGAGCCGATGAAGCCGGCGACGAAGCGGTTCGCCGGGGAGTTATAGAGTTCCATCGGCGTGCCGACCTGTTCGATGCGTCCGGCACGCAGCACGACGATCCGGTCAGCCAAAGTCATCGCCTCGACCTGATCGTGGGTGACGTAGATCATCGTTGCCGACAGCCGCGCATGCAAAGCCGCCAGTTCGGCGCGGGTCGAGCCGCGCAGTTCGGCATCGAGGTTGGACAGTGGCTCATCAAGCAGGAAGGCGACGGGACGGCGCACGATCGCCCGGCCGATGGCGACGCGCTGGCGCTGGCCGCCGGAGAGCTGACCGGGGCGGCGGTCGAGATAGTGCTCGATTTCCAGCATGCGGGCCGCTTCGGCGATGCGCGTGGCAATCTCCGCCTTCGGCATCTTGGTATTTTCGAGACCGAAGGCGAGGTTCTGGCGCACGCTCATATGCGGATAGAGCGCATAGGACTGGAATACCATGGCAAGGCCGCGATCGGCGGCGGGGATGGCGTTGACCACCTTGCCGTCAATGGCGAGCTCGCCTCCGGTTGGTTTCTCAAGGCCGGCAATCATTCGCAGCAGCGTGGACTTGCCGCAGCCGGACGGTCCGACGAAGACGACGAGTTCGCCATCAGCGATCTCCAGATTGATGCCATGGAGCACGTCGATCGCGCCGAACGACTTGGTGATATTGGTGAGTTTGATGTGTCCCATGATGCACCCTTATTTCAGGCCGGTTCCGGCGATGCCGGTGGTGATGAAGCGCTGCAGGAAGAGGAAGACCAGAACCACGGGGATCATGGTCACGACGGTCATCGCCAGGATGAAATGCCACTGCACATTGAGTTCGCCGGAATAGATGCTCAGCCCCACTTGCAGCGTATAGAGTTCCTTGCGCGACAGCACGATCAGCGGCCAGAGGAAATCGTTCCAGCGCCAGACGACGGAGAAGATGGCAAGCACGGCGAGCGCCGGTGCGGTCAACGGCAGGATGATCCGCCAATAGATCTGCCATTCCGATGCCTTGTCCATCCGAGCAGCGTCGAGCAGTTCGTCGGGGATCGTCAGCATATACTGCCGCAGGATGAACACACCGGTCGGTGTCGCCACCGTCGGCAGGATCACGCCCCAGAGGTTGTTGAACAGGCCGAGCGCCGAGACGATCGAATAGAGCGGAACCATGATGACCGACAGCGGCACCATCAGTGTCGCGAGGATCAGAAGCATCGCGAATGTCCGGCCGCGGAACTCGTATTTGCTGAGCGCAAACGCGGCCATGGAATTGACCACCAGGGTGATCAGCGTTGCCGTCACCGTGACAAAGACGGAGTTCCAGAGGTAGCGGACGAAATCGAAATGGGTGAAGGGCTCGGTGTAGTTTTCGGTCGCGAACGACATCTCCCGGACCGGCGCGCGCTTGGCGATGTTGACCTTGACGATCTCCGTCGGCTTCTTGGGATCGACCATCTGGCTGACGGTGCCGATGCGGCGCACTTCAGCGAGTGTCGCGGTGCTGCCGTCTTCCAACGTCGCTGTGTAGAGATCGAGCGGTTTGTCATAGCCTTCGACCGTCACTTTCTGGGTGACATAAGGCAGGATTGTCGGCGGGAATTCAGCAAGGGCCGCCGGTGACTTAAAGGATGATGCGGTCAGCCAGACGGCCGGGCCGAACATCACGAACAGACCCACGACCAGCCAGACCCAAGTGACGATATCCGTCCAGTGCCAGCCTTTGCCACCCTTGCGGCGAAACAGGAATTCGGTAACGCGGCTCATTTGCGAGCTCCCTTCTTGTCGCGGGAACGGCTGAGGCCGAGTTGCATGAGTGTGAGGACAACGAGCACCAGTCCCATCAGGATCGAGGCAGCAGCCGCAAGGCCGGGATTGCGCAACTGGGCGGCAAAGCCGGTCTCGTAGATGTACTGCGTGACAAACAGCGTGCTGGTGCCAGGCCCACCGCCGGTCAGCACATAGACTTCATCGAAGATCTGTACAGCGCGGATCAGCACCAGCACGATGACAACGAGCAGGTTCGGCATTAGGAGAGGCAGGGTGATGCGGCTAAAGACGCGCATCGCTCGCGTTCCGTCCATCTCGGCAGCCTCGTACAGATCCTTCGGGATGGCCTGCAGGCCCGCGAGAATGATCAGCGTGTAGAAGCCCATATGCGCCCAAATCGAAACGCCGACGGTGGCGGCGAAGGCCCAATTGCGGTCGTTGAGCCAGACATGCGGGTCGAAACCGAAACCGTAGAGACCGAAATTGAGGAGGCCCTGGCGCTGCAGGATCCATTTCCAGATCAGGCCCACGACCACGGGTGACAACAGCACCGGAAAGAAAAACACGGCGCGCCAAAAACTGCGGGCCATCAGGTTGCGGTTGAGGATCAGGGCGGTGATCAGCGACACGGCGATCATCAACGTGACCTGGAGGATGACAAACCAGCCGGTATTGCCGACCGCCGTCCAGAACGTATCTTCAGCACATGTATTGGGGGCCAGATAGTTCGAGCAGTCGAACAGCCGCGTATACTGATCGGCCCCGACGAAGGTGCGATCCGACAGGAAAAGCGCCGAGCCGCCGGTCATGGAATAGGCGAAATTGATGAAGAACGGTAGAAGCACGAAGATGCCGAAGATCAGCATGTTGGGCAGCAGGAAGAATGCCGCCATCCCGCCAAGGCCAAACGTCTTCTGAACCCAGCGCAAAGGGGCATCAATGACGCCCATGGCAAGGCGTACCGGCATCATGGCGGCTTCGCCCAGGCTCTGGCTTGTCCGGCTCTCGCTGGTCTGGCGGGTTATGTCTGCCATCGTTGATCACTTTCCCCTTGCCGGATGAACGGCGGTGACGTCCGGCCATCACCGGCGATACGAAACGGGCGGCTGAACGGGGATAGCCCGCCGCCGCCCGCGTTTCGCTGTTTAGAGAGCCGAGTCCTTGACCTTGGCGGCAATATCCGCGTCGATGCGGGTATAGGCCTCCTCCAGGGTCATTTCACCAGCCGCTGCCTGACTGACTCGGGTGACGAGGGCGCCGTAGATCGTATCGGACCAGGCCCAACCGGGCAGTTTGCGGGCGAGGTCTGCCAACGACGTCGATGCAGTAACGAAGATGCCAAGCGCCGTTTTTGCCTGTGCATCGTCAGTCTTGAAGTCCAGTCCCTTTTCGATCACGCCCTTGTGGGCCGGCAGGAACAGGGTGCGCTCGGAAAACTCCTTCACGACCGGCTCACTTGCCAGATAGTCCATGACCTTGGCGACGTCTTTTGGATTTTTGGTGTACTTGATCGCTACCAGACCGGCACCACCCGGCATGCCGGTGCAGTTTGCCGGGCCGCAGGGGCTGCCGGTCGCAACCCAATCGAAGTTCGAACCGATCTTGGTGGAGAAGTTCGGCACCTGCCAGGAGCCGGAATAGTAGAAAGCAACCTGACCGTTAATGAAGTCGTCGGCGCCGGCGCGATACGTCGAGCCCGCAGCCGATACCCAGACGTCCTTGCTCATCGTGCCGTCTTCGATCCAGCCGATGAACTTGGAGATGAAGGCTTTGGAGGCCTCATCGATCGGTGCCGGCTTGCCGTCTGCGCCGATATAATTGGCACCGAAAGCGAGCTCAGGCGCGGTCAAGCGATGCCCGGAGCGGTCGAGCGCCATCGGGAAGGGTATCTGTTGACTTTCGGCGACCTGCTTGGAGGCTTTTGCCCAGTCATCCCATGTGGCATCCTTGCCGGGAAGGGCAACGCCGGCCTGTTCGAACAGCGTCTTGTTGGCAAAGCCGCCGGTCAGCGTGATCTGCGTCATGAAGCCGGAAATCTGATCGGTGCCGTCGGGACGCATCCAGTCGGCCTGATCGCCAAAATTCGTATCCCAATAGGCGGCATCGGCAACCAGTGGCCGCAGATCCAGCCAGTGTTTGCTGAGCGCCTTCAGAGCGGTAACGCGGGCAATATCCGGGCCGTCGCCAGCCTCGAGCTGCACCGGCAGTTGTTCGCGTACAACGCTGTAGGACACATTGTCGATGGTGACCTTGATATCCGGGTTGTCCTTCATGAAGCGGCCGATGAGGTCTTTCAGGACCTCGCCCTCGACGCCGTCGGAATACCACATGATGCGCACATCCCCGGCCAATGCCGCCGTGGAGGTCAAAAGCCCGACGGCGAATGCCGCGAGCATCGTTTTTGTCCTTGTCGTTGCCATTGTCTTCCTCCTCCTCTGGGTGCAGGCTTCTCCTCGCCCGCATTTGAACGGGCGCCGGCTCTCCTTGCCGGCGCTTCGCCTTTAGTGTGCGGCCAACATGGCAACCTCGCCTGCGACCGTGAAATCCTTCGGAACGATCGTCCGGTCTTCGGCCTCGACCGATCCATCCTTGCGGAAAGTGACCGTGCCATAATCGGGGTCTTCGACCACGAGCGAGCCGTCTGCCGTCTCCGCAACGGATAGCGAGGCGAACCGGCTTTCGACACCAGCGAGATCCGAGGATTCGCAAACACGGACGATCCAGCGGGTGTTCTGGCCATATTGGCGCAGTTCCGCATTGGCTGATGGGCCTGTCGTCACCGGCTGCAACTCGGTACTGCCGAGCAGAATGACCGCGCCGCCGCCGCTACGGGCCAAAGCCACCCGCCCTTTCACGCTGCTTTCGTCGAACTCGGCGACCGGGAACCAGGCATGGGTGAAATCGGGTTGTTCCTCGAAGGTCAAAAAGTCGAGTACGGCCAGCCCCCGGTACTGGTGGGCGCGAGGGAGGGTGCCGCACCCACCCCAGAAGGACGGCCGGCCGTACCCGAACTGAATGGTCTCGCCGGGATGGTTGATCCAGACGGCTGCTTCCGGCCGCTTGCCGAGACGCAGATGCAGGACGGTTTCCTGATAACCCCACTCATTCCAGCGGTAGTGGGCTGCAGAGCCCATGGCGAAATCGCGGCTCTTGTAGTGATAGAGCGCGGCAAACCGGTCCTGGCCCTGGGCGAACCGCCATTCCTGATGTTCGCCGGCTTGATGACTGGCAACGGCGGCGAGTGTTTCGGGAATGATCAAACCGTGATCGCGCAGGCAGACCGCAAGCTGCGGCAGAGCATGGACACGCCGACCATACCAGCCGGCGCCCCACAGCAGGCGGGCGACTCCCGAAAGCTCCAGCGAGCGGCCGGCGCAAAGCGTGTGTTCGTAGGAGCGCCCCTGCGCTGCCGTGACCATGCCGTGGTGGGCGGAGCGGGCGATGACTTCGCACAGGCGGATGATCCCTTTCTTGGCGCGCTCGGCGATATCCGCATCGGGCGACAGCGCGGCGAGTGCCGTCAGGCCCTTGAGATCAATCGGGAAATATGGCGCCGAGTTGAACTCCGCCATCTCCCAAGCCTCGAAATGATCGAGCCAGGCGCGCACGCGGGCGGCACCAACGGCGCTTTGCTCGGTCCCCTTGCGGCCGGAGCGGGCGAAGGTTTCACCGGCCAGCAGATGTCCGGCGAGATAGGCGGACGTATGGAATAGCAGGGCGTGGTTTTCGGAGAAATACCACTGAACATCGTTGCCGGGTTCGTCCATCCAGTAGCGGAAATCGAGGATGGCACGATCGATGCGGGCGCGGGTCTTGTCGCCGATGTCCTTGCCCCAGACGGTACGCGACCACAGGAGCGGCACGAGCGAGAAATCGGCGCAATCGTGGCAATCCTCGATCGACGGCAGAATTTCCTCGATCATCGCATCGGTATCGGCGCCGGAGCGGCCACTGGCGAGCCGTGCAAATGCTCGAACGGTGTCACGTTCGGAGAATTCCGAGACTTCGGTGAGCGTCTCCGTGATGCGTTCGGCAAGCGCCGCCGGTGCAGTGCCCTGCCGGGCGGTGTGGCAGATTTCGATACCGAGCGAGCGCGATGCAACGAAGCTGCCGGCTTTCAGCGTGATGCGGAAGTGACGGAAATCGGCAGGGGCATTTTCGGAAGGACCGATCACCAGACGGGCAGCACCCGCCTTGAGGGTGAAATCGTAGTCGAAGCGTTCGGTCGACATGAAGTCGCCTTCGACCGCAACATTGACATCGACATCCACGGGCAGAGGCTCGGCAAGCAGCAGGGTGATATCGCCTTCGAAATAAGCCGTGCGCTCAAAATGCATGCTGTCGAGGGCGGCCTCGATTGTCTCAGCCACCTTGCCTTCGACCGGCACAGGAACGGCGACGCTCGCCGCCGGGCCATTGAGATAGTCAAGCTGGAAGAAATAGCGGGCGTCGCGTTCAGCGAGATCATCGAAGAAGATCGTGACCTCGTTCAGGCCTTCCTGCAGCAGCAATTCGAACTCGGCCTTTGCCTCGAGATTGCGGCTATAGGGAGCCATCCAACCAGCTTCCTCGCCGTTCAGCCAAAGGACCGCGCCGCCGCAAGTGCCGAGGCGAACCTTGGCGGTTCCGGCTTTCTCAGCCGCAATGAATGTGCGGGCAAAAATGGCAAGCCGGGTCGGGCGGAACCAGAAGCCGGAGAGGTCGAGCCGTGGGGAACCGAAAGGCAGCCACCAGCGGGCGGCTTCGAAAGCGCCACGGACATCGGGACGTTTGCCACGATAGGTTTCGGCAAAGATCGTGCGGCAAGGATATTCATGCGGAATGAAGTTCTTATGCTTGGTGAGAAAGAAGAACGGGTCCATCTCGCCCTTCATCGGCGCATCCGGCACGTCGAAACGCTCTTCGGCAATCGTTCCGAGCTGCCAGTAGCGGATGGCATCGCCAGCGTTCAGTTTGCGGTTCATCAGGGATCTCATCGGGGTCATTTCAGCTCTGCCAGGGCTACCGGGGCCACGTCGTTATATTCCTGGTTTTCTCCGGTCATGCCCCAGACGAAGGCATAGGGGCCGGTGCCGGCGCCCATATGGATAGACCAGGCGGGTGACAAGACGGCGTCACCGTTGGCGACGATCAGATGGCGGGTCTCTTCAGGGCGGCCCATCAGATGGATGATGCGATCTTCCGCCGCCATGTCGAAATAGCAGTAGGCTTCCATGCGGCGCTCATGCAGGTGCGGCGGCATGGTGTTCCAGACGCTGCCTTCGGCCAGATCGGTAATGCCCATCAACAGCAGGCAGGACGGCGTGACTTCCGGGTGAATATACATGGCGAGGCGGCGCTTGTTCGACCGGCGGCCGTCGCCCAGATCGACGGCCTTCGATTCCGATTTCCTGATCAGCTTGTGTGGAATGTCGGCGCCGGCTGGGACCGAGTTCATGTAGAAACGGGCCGGGGTCTTTCCCGAAAGGCTCGTCATGACGATCTCGCGGGCACCGCGGCCGAGATAGAGCACGTCGCGGTTTTCCAGCGTAAAGGATTGCCCATCGACAGTGATAGTGCCGGTGCCGCCCAGATTGGCGATGCCCATTTCACGCGCCGACAGGAGATAGGGTGTGCCGATTTCGTCGCCAGAGCCGAACGTCACGCTTTTGGAAACCGGCATCGCGCCACCGAGAAGCAGGCGGTCGACATGCGTATAGGTGAAACTTGCTGCGTCCGGCACGAACAGGTCGGTCATCAGGAAAGCGCTGCGGAGCTTTTCCGTGTCATAACCTTTGACGTCTTCCGGGGCTGCTCCATACAAAATCTTCATCGTCATGCTGCTTGTCCTTCTTGGCCGACGTGCTGCAAGCCTTCGGAAAGGCACAGGATGGCAAGTGCCTGGCCATAGCCGGTCGGTTGAATGGGGATGTCCTTGTAGAACTGGAGGTCATGGCCCATGCGGGTGCCATAGGAAACGTTTCCGACAGTGCCGGTCTCGTCGATGTTATCCATGACTACCTGTAAGGCCTTGAGGCCAGCTTCACGCCAAGCCGGCGGGCCGAGGCCGAGGCGGTAGCCCTTCAGCAGGCCGTAACCGATCCCGGCGGTGGCGGAAATTTCTTCGTAGGAGGTGGCATCGTCGAGCAGCGTGCGCCATGCGCCGGATGGAGCCTGCAGCGACAAGAGCGCATCGACCTGCGCGACCAGAACACCTTGCAGGAAATCCTTCACGGGCTTGGCAAGCTCGGCGAGATCAAAGAGATCGAGCAGGCCTGCCGTGATCCAGGCATTGCCGCGTGCCCAGCGCGCTTCGGCGAAGTTGTGGCGGCCATCGAATGTCCAGCCATGGAACCAGAGACCGGTGTGCGTGTCGGCAAGATAACGGGTGTGAACGAGAAACTGACGCGAGGCTTCATCGACCAGTTCACGGCGACCGCTGGCCTGACCATAGGATGCGAGGAACAGGGCGACCATATAGAGCGTGTCATCCCAAAGCTCGTCGTGATTGACCTTGTCGGAGACATGATGCTCGAAGCCGCCTTCCGGCGTGCGGCCAAGCTCCGCCAGCACCCGGTTTGCCCATTCATCGAGAACCGGCTGCCAACGTGGATCACGGGTTTTTGCCCAGAGGACTGACAGGCCGAGCATTGGCGCGGTAGTGTTGACGTTGAGCTGCGGCAGGCCTGCTTCGATGCGTTGCGCATACCATTGTTCGACAAGCTGGCGCAGATCGTCGCGGCCGGTGAAAAGCCAGAGCTTGATCAGGCCATAGAGGCCGACGCCCTGCGGCCATTCCCAGCTGTCGAAGCTGATATAGTCGCCGGCAGTGCCATCGAGATTGGGCTCATGGAAACGGCCGTCATGCTTGAGGCCGGTTGTTCCGGCGACAAGGCGATCGAGACCATTGCTGATATCGCGGCCATCTGGACCCATGAATGCTCCTCCACATGTGCCGCTCTTCAGGGCGGCTCGTTGGCGAAATAAATGCACGTCGAATTTTGTTGCGCAATCTGAAAATTTTTCTCATGTTGATGCAACGGAGATCGATATGGCTGTCAAACCCATCGCGGGCAAACGCGGAAAGAAGAGCAGGCGGGTCCGCTTGGAGGACATTGCCGAGGCGTGCGGCGTCTCACTGAGCACAGCGTCGCGGGCGATTGCGGGCGAAAAAGGGGTGCGGCCGGAAATCCGCCAGCAGGTGCTCGAAGCGGCAAAGATTGCCAATTACGTCATCCCGACAGCGGTCGCGGGCCAGAAGGTCATTCTGGCCGCGTCGAGTGCGGCGATGATCGATTATGTCCGCAACCAGTTCACGCTCTACGTGCTTGAAGGACTGAAGGAACGGGCACAAGCACTGGGTCTCGAGATCGTCACACGGCCAATTGCCGACCGCAACGAGGAACTGGCGGTTCTCAAGGAGGCGCAAGACGATCCGCAGGTTGCAGGCCTCTTGTTTCTAACGGTCGATGACGAGGGCATGCTGGCCGCGACCCGCGGCTTCGACAAACCGGTGGTACTGCTCAACAGCGACGATCCGTTCATGCGGCTTTCCAGCGTCACGCCCTGCAACCGGTCCAGCGCGCGGCTGGCCGCCGATCACCTGATCGGGCTTGGTCATGAGCGCATCTTGTTTCTGATGCGGCCGGGGCGACGCACCATTGAGCGGCGCTATGAGGGCTGGAAGGATGCGCTGTTGCATCACGGGCTTGCCGCAGACACGGATCTGGTCGTTCCGGTCGAGGACTGGCTGCCGGAACTGGCAGCGCAGGCCATTGCCTCACGGATCGCGGCGCGCGGGCTTGATTTTACCGCCGTTCTGGCCGCAGGTGACAGTCTCGCCGTCGGCGCGATGATGGGCGTCCAGCAGCGGGGCTATTCGGTGCCGGGCGACGTTTCCGTCATGGGCATGGACGACCTGCCGCAGGCATCCTTCCTCAACCCGCCGCTGACGACAATGCATATCCCGATGCGCGAGATCGGCTCGGTCGCGCTCGACCTTTTGCGCGACAGCCTCTCGGGCCTGCCGATGCCGCCGCGCCGCGTCGAACTCGCCTGTCATCTGGTCGAGCGGGCATCGACGGGACAGCGGCGGCCAATGTAGTCACGATCCAACCGAAAACCGTATCCGTGCCCGGCGATAGGCATCGGGGATCGACAGTGCCCAGATGAACAGACCGCCCGCGTGTCTCCCGATAAAGGACTGTTCCGGCGTGGTGGTCATGTAGGTCAGGAACGAAAACAACAGGACGAACAGCGCGAATGCCAGCCCGCGGCGTGCTTCGCCGACGGCGACATGGCCGGCACCCGGCAGGATGATCGACAGAAGAAGAACGAGATAGGGATTTATCGGTTTCGACACGAGCAGCCTTCAAGCAACTTGCAAGACAGGCACACTGTCTGCTTCAGCGTAAATCGTACTCAGGCCTGCCGTCAGCGCAATGGCCTGAGCGATCGTTGCAGCCGGAACCGTCTCGAGCGAAAACCGTGCCTGCCGCAAAAACATGTGCGCCGCACGCTCCCCTTGCGATGCCTGATAAACGAGCCGGGCCGCCTTCGCGGTAATCACCGCCTCCTTGACCTTTTGGTCAGCAAACAGGCGCTGGAAATGCCGCCCGGCCAGCGCCGCCTGCTCAGCGTTCGCCCGTCCGTCACCACGCATCAGCAAGGAAATGCCCATCTGGGGCGGACTCATCCATTCCGGAAAGCCGTGAACGAGCGAATAGTATTCCGAACCGGTTGGACGGGCGAGCGCGCCGAGTGACGGACAGTCCCGTGCAGCACGCTCAAACAACGTCACCTTCAGCCAGAGTTGTGGCAGGCGGCGTGTCACCATCGTATCGGCAATCAGTTCGATCCTGACATGGCGGCCATCGCCGATCCATCCGGTGACGATGGGAAACTGATCCGCTGCAATGCTGATGCCCGGTTCGGTGAGCAGCCCATGGGCTTCGTCGAGCAACCGGCCGCGCTGTTGCATGGCCTGCCGATGTCCACGGATGGCGGCGCGGACGAACCAGGCGACAGCCAAAAGGGCAAAGGCGAAGAGCAGATAATAGATCGTCAACCCTGTTCCCTCCGGATACTGGACCCGCAGCCACTGATCAGGCTGCGGATTGTGTTCAGATCAATACCCCTCCGGCCGTGGCCAGGGCATGGTGAACTGGTCGCCTCGACGCACGAACCGGTAGCGCCGGAAGTGGAACCACAGCGATGCAATGATATAAAAACTGACCATCGCGATGAGCTGCGTCCCGTATCCGAGGAAGACGGCGACATAGGCGGTGGCGCACAAGATCAGAAGCACGATCGTCGGCAACGGATGCATCGGGTGGACGTAACCGCGCTTGATCGTATCGAGAGGCCATTTCTTGCGGAACATCACCATGTTGAAGGTCATGAACGTGTAGCCCAGCAGCCCGGACAGGATCGAGAACGTGACGACCTGGTCGAGCGGCGCGCCGAGCGCGAAGATCAAGGCAATCGGCACGAGGAAGATGATCGAGCGATACGGTGTGCGATAAACCGGATGCACGGCACCGAACCAGATCGGCAGATAACGGTCGCGGCCCATCGAGAACCAGGCGCGTGACGCATCGTTGATGCAGCCGTTTGCCGAAGCGAGCGTCGAGAACATCGTGCCGATGAAGAGCAGAACCATCAGCCCGCGATTGCCCGTAACACGCGCCGCATCAAACAGCGGTGTGCCGGCCTGGCCGAGATATTCCCAAGGAATAAGCCCGGAGCAGACATACCAGGTCATGGTCGCGGCGATCAGCAGCGTCATGATGCCGGCCATGGTGCCGTAGGGAAGAGAGCGGGCAGGTGAACGCACTTCCTCGGCAGCCTGGCAGGTGCCTTCGATGCCGAGGTAATACCAGAGGCCGAAATGCAGCGAGGCCAGGATACCGATCCAACCATAAGGCATAGGATCGGTCGTCACCGCCGAGAAATCGAGCGGAACGCTCGACACGCCGAACTGCACCGACAGGAACAGGGCGATGATGGCCATGAAGGCGATGGCGGTGATGACGAGATTGAATGTCAGCGTTGCCAAAACGCCGCGATAATTCAGCCATGCCAGAAACATGATGCAAAGCACGATGAACGGCTGCTGATGCAGGCCGCTATGGCCCTGCATTCCGGCCACCGTATCGAGCAGGAAGCCGATAGTGATGGCATTGGCAGCCTCCAGCATCGTATAGGCCATGACCAGAAACAGCCCGACATTGAAGGCCATCAACGGCCCGACGATGTGCTTGGCCTGCGCATATTGGCCGCCGGCGGCGGCAACCGTCGATGTCACCTCGGAATCGATCATTGCCACGCAGGTGTAAAGCAGGCCAGCCACCCAGCAGGCGATCAGGCCGGCAATCATGCCGCCTTTGCCGACGGCAAAATTCCATCCCATATATTCGCCGACGAGAACAATGCCGACGCCGAGTGCCCAGATATGGGCGGGACCAAGGACGCGCAGCAATTGCAGCCGTTCAGGCTGACCGGGAGCAGTTTTGGTGTCTACCATGTCCAGGCCCTCACAGCGTGTGACGTTCAGCTGCCGCCTCGATCTCACCTTCGCGGGATGATGTCAGCAGCTCATTGTCATAGGTCGTATCGATGCGGATCATGTCCGACAGCATCAAAAGGGCAAAGAGCGCCGAAAGGGCCCATGCCGCATATTCCAGAATAGTCCAGATATCCATTGGAGCCCCACTATCTCTTCTTGACGCCGAAGCGTTCAGCAATGACGTCGCGATATTCCTTGTCAGACAACCGCACCACCAGCACGAAATACCCGATCACCAGGATTGCCATGACCACGAGGGCCATCCAGCTGAACGAATAGTCAAAACGGGCGGTGATGATATCGTTGGCGGCGGCCGGATCAGTGACGCCTAGGGCTGCCCATTGCTGCTGCTCGGTGGCGTTCTGTCCAAGGGCTTCCCATGTCGGGTTGGCGATAGGCGCGGGTGTTTTGGCCGCACCTGCCAGGCCAAGATAAAGTGGAAGATAGAGCGCACCGACGGTCAGGACCAGAAGGGTAATGACGTCGAAAATCTGCCCGGCAAAACTCTGCTTCGGCGGTTTGTAAGCCATAATCTCCTCCTAACGCCGGCGCCGGCGCATCTCATCGAGATGCTTGAGGTCGAGCCCGTAGATGAAATGCTTGTCCTCGTGATAGTGCCGGAGCATCGCCACGATGGCAGCGGTGTTGAACACCAGGACCAGACCACAGGCGGCCGTCAGGATGATACGGATGGCAGGTACGGAGATGTACGGCCAGATCGTCACCAGTGCGAACACCATGGTGCACCACAGCACGGTTATAAAGACAATCAGGCCGGCCCTGTCGCGGGAATGCATCCGGTCGATGCGCGTCGCAAGGTGCGCGTCGGCACCTGCCTCGTGGATTATCATGCGTTCCTCCCAGAATACGCCTTCAAGTCCAATGTTGCCTTAAAGGCAAATTATTTTCCTCCAACGAATATTGCGCCGCATCCGATTGGTCAAGACAGCCATGCGCCAAAATGCCGCATTTACCAAAAAAGAAGCCGGTAATGAGCGGCCGCATGCGGCTGAGCCCGGCGGTCGTGGTCCACTTAAGAAAATTAGGATTGACTGTTTCAACTATGACAAAACGCACAGACAGATCGGTTCAACTTGCAGGAACCGATCGGCGTATGCCCTCGCGCCACAACGCAACGACAATCCTTTGACGTTGGTTGCGACGTTGAATTGCTGGCATGCTTCGCGTCAGACGCTATGCAGGTAGCTCGCATATTCCAGGTCGGAAATATCGCGGTTGAACACGGCAAGTTCCTGGCGTTTGCAGGTCGAGAACATCTCGATCAGTTTCGGTTGGAAAATCCGTTTGACGATCTCGCTCTGCTCGAAGAGATCGAGAGCAGCCGGCCATGTTGCGGGAAGGGACTGCGCATCGCTGGCGTAGGTATTGCCTGCCGTTGGCGCAGGCGGTTCAGCGTGCCGGGTGATCCCGTCGATCGCCGCCCCCAGAATGGCAGCGATGGCAAGATAAGGATTTGCGTCGATGCCAGCGACGCGGTGTTCGATGCGGCGGGCGACAGAAGGGCCGCCAGGAATGCGGATGGCGGCCGTGCGGTTTTCGTAACCCCAGGCGGCCGTGGTGGGCGCCAGGCTATCCGGGCAGAGCCTGCGAAACGAATTCAGGTGGGGCGCAAACAGAGCGGTGCAATCGGGCATGGCGTCAATCAGTCCGGCCACGGCCTGCCGCATCAGAACCGTGCCTTCGGGACCGCCATTATCGAAGACATTGCGGCCTTGCGCATCCACGATGCTGAAATGCACATGCAAGCCGCTGCCGGAATGGGCAGGGTAGGGCTTGGCCATGAAGGTCGCAGCAAACCCGTGCTTGCGCGCCATGTTGCGAACGATCTGCTTGAAGAAAACTGTATCGTCGGCCACCTTCAGAGCATCAGGACCATGCATCAGGTTGAACTCGAACTGGCTCGGCCCGCTCTCTGAGGTCGCGGCATCGACGGCGACACCGCATGCGGCAGCCATCGCATAGACATCATCCAGGAAAGGCCCGACCTCGGCCAGTTCCTCTAACGAATAGATCGTATCCTTGGCATCCGCATGGCCGACCGGCATTCGAGTCAGCGGCTTGGCCCGCGGTGACTTGGGATCGATCAGATAGAACTCGACTTCCGTCGCGACGACAGGGCTCAGGTGAACCGCTTGAAACCTGTCAAGGATATCGGCCAGCGTGCGGCGCGGGTCGCCGAAAAACGGCTCACCGGTTTCCATCCGCATCCACATCGGCACGAATTGCGCCTGCGTTGCCGACCAGGCCAAGGGGATCGGCCCGCGCTCCGTCGGTTCGCAAATGCCATCCAGATCGCCCTGATCCAGCGTCAGGGAATTTGCAAAGACATCCGTGCCCCAGATATCAACACCGATGGAGGACATCGGCATACGGATACCGCCCTTCAAAATCTTGTCGAGCGATGCCGCCTCAACACGCTTGCCGCGAAAGCAACCGTTGAGATCACAGGTGGCAGCCAATACGTAGGCGCCACGCCCAGCGTCTTGTCCAACCGGTAAACCCTGCATTTCATTCGACATGATGTACTCCGTAAAGGGCTCGGCCTTGGTGGTGGGATCGGATGGCTGGCAGCATAATTTAAACGGTTAAGTGTCGCTGGCCAACGCAGCCTTCCAAGGAACGGACCGTGGAGGTCACAAGGCTCCCGCCAATGCGCTCCGTAGGAGCGCAAGCCTTTTGCGCAGTCTTGGGTTCCTTCATCCTGAACGCCATCACCGGTTTCCTCATTTGCCATATTCCATCGAAATAGCATCAGGTTGTGGCCGCAGCAAAGGGATAGTGCTTGTCCTTGTCATCCTCACCAAGATACCGCCCCGCCTGAAGAGTTGCCGCCATGGGACAGCGCTTGCGGCTTGACTTCGGGCCAGGCTTGGCTCAATGCGACGGCATGATGCCGCGTATCGTGATCTACCTTCGGCAAGAATGTAAACTTTCGAAAACCGGCACTTATCCTGAACGATTGAGAAGCCCTGGCCCGACGTTCGGGACGGCCAGATTTCTGACAACATCACTCGGCCATCATGGAGCACCCGTTGCAGTTTTTCGGGATTTCGATACCATCCACGTTTGATCGCGCAACGCCCTGCAGATGGGCGGCGCAGTAGCAAACAATATCGCCTGTCTAAACGCAGTTCAGACAGCAAAGCTCCTGGAATACTTCGTCTTGGCAAAACAGGCATCTGATAACGGCGCGCGCGCAACCATCTGCCGTGCACTGTCCAAACTTGGCTATTGCTCCCGCACACAGGCCGAAAAGCTGGTGGCCGAACGGCGCGTGACACTCCGCGGCCGGGTGGTCACTGATATCCTGACATGGGCAGACGTTCATACCGACCTGATCGCGGTCGACGGTGTTCGCGTTGTTGCAGAAGCCAGCGTTTATCTCATGCTCAACAAGCCAAGGGGCATGGTGACCACGAGGGTCGATCCGGAAGGGCGGCCAACGGTCTTTGATTGCCTCGCACAGATGGACAACCCTTTTCTTTCCCCCATCGGCCGCCTGGATAAGGCGAGCGAGGGCTTGCTGCTGTTCACCAACGATACGGTGCTCGCTCAGCGCCTGCTCGACCCGGTCACCCATATCGGGAAGATTTATCATGTGCAGGTCAAGGGCATGCCGACCGATGACATGATTGCCCAGATGCACCACGGCATCAGCGAGGGCGGCGAAATGCTCAGCGCTTCATCCGTCAAGATCCTGCGCTCGGGAGATAAAAACACGTGGCTTGAAGTCGAGTTGCGGGAGGGCCGCTACCGGCAAATCCGCAGAATGCTCAAAGGGCTGGATATCGAATGCCTTCGTTTGATCCGGGTGGCAATCGGCGATATAAAGCTGGGTGACCTGGCGAAAGGCAAAGCCCGCGCGCTTGAGCACCATGAGATCGAGATCCTGCGCCGGCGGACAAAAACCGGTTAGGAGCCCTCAAACCGCATCGCTCCATTGTCACTTTGATATCGGGCTACGCTACTTCAAATCGACGTTCCATCGGGTGCCAAGGCTCCCGTCAGGTTGAGATGTGCCTGAGCTTCAAGACCAAGCCAGAAAAAAGGGCCTCCAGTAAACGGAGACCCTGAGTTTTGAAGGATCAACCTCCAGAGGGAACAGTTGAAAAGATGGCCCGGGAGGAGAGGGCATCTGGAACTTCAACCGTTGTCAGTATGCTCGATGCAACACCTGCAAACAACGAATGACATCCCGCAGCCTTCTCGAAATTAAACGTTTTGTCCAAAGTCTGATCCTAATCCGCATTTTTGTACCCACAGTGAAACCTGTCCATCCGCTGAGGCTCATGGGGCATGGGGAAAGCCTCCGCAGGCGGAGGGTCCCGGCAGGCATGGATGTCCACGCCATGCCGGAAGCTGAAAAACACATTCGCCGTCGCGTTTTTCTACGCACTCCATGACCAGCAGTGGCGAATTTCCGCAATCGCGATCATCGATAGCCGGTCGTTTCTTTTGTCTACTGAATTTATGGACAATAATATTCCCTCTACCCGGATCGGCAGGTCATGGGAAGCGCTCTGCAGACGTGAGGACATAATGAGCCTGATCAGACATTTTGACCGCCTTCAGACCCTGAGGGATCAGCTGGAAGCGAAACTGGACCTGGATGACGCAGGTTTTTCCAGGATGGGTTACCGGGCACGGTGTGATCTGCGCGAGCGCATAACCGAGATTTCACAGGAAATCTCGGCACTGGAGCGGTCTCCCTATTTCCAAAGCTGACGGCGCTCAACAGTGAGGAACAAACATATGACACCCACCCTGATCTTGCCTGGGTTGAACGGGTCCGATGACGGGCATTGGCAGCGGTTCTGGCTTAGTGATAACACCGAAAGCCGGCTGGTAGAGCAGGACGACTGGAAATCTCCGAGAATTGAAGCCTGGACGAACCGCCTTGAAGAGGTGCTGATTCACGAAGGACCAGCCTACATCGTCGCCCATAGTCTTGGCTGCCTGCTGGCGGCAAAATGTGCAGACAGGCCCACGGCGAGATTGATCAAAGGTGCATTGCTGGTTGCGCCGTGCGATCTATCGACGACGGAAAAACTCCATCCAGGTGCAATCCATTTTGGCCGGATGCCCACACGCGCTCTGCCCTTTCCAACAATCACTGTCGGAAGCTTGAACGATATCTATATGCCTCTGGAAAGCCTGTCGCTCTACGCCGGCCTCTGGAAGACGCAGGTCAGAAACCTTGGGCCAGCCGGTCATATCAACATCGGGAGCGGCTTCGGCCGATGGACGGGAGGCTATGAATTGCTGTCCCTGCTGAAAATGAAAGCGAAGTCGCGTAGAAATTACGACCTCCCCCAGGTGCAAAGCGGCGAGGCATTTGCGGGAGAAGCGATCAAATCCGGCATGTCCCGTTGAGACAGGAATTGGTTTACGGGGCAACACTCAGGCGCGTACCTCTTCTGTCCACAACGGGCGCTAACAAAGCATGGCGGAGTTGGTGGATAATATCGACCTGCAGAAATGCCACAGCCCCTGAAATCCGCCCGGAGCTAGGCAAAGGCAGCATAGTCATCGTCATCTAAGAACGGGTTTCCTCCGGGTTGGAATCAATGCACCACGCCGGTCGGAACCACTCAATGCCCTCGGAGGGGCAGACCATCCCATAATCAACAGGCCACAGGTGAAATGGGGGTGAACTGTGACGCACAGCACACAACGCCTGTCCGCCAACATTTCATAAAACATTATGCGGTCGCAGTCCTGAAAACCGCGTAACTTTCATCGAATGGCGCGCCATAGTGAGCGGGCGGAGTTTCTCTGCTTTTTGCCAGTTCCCTCGGGGAGGGCAAAGATGCAAAGGCAACCCTCCAATCAATAACAATAGGGAACAGCATCGCCATGACACATCAGTTCGATAAGTCCCGCTTTAGCCGGAACGACGACAGCGCAGTCGAGAATGCCATTCGTCGCGGTGCGACCCGACGCGATCTCCTTCGCATGCTGGCCGCCGGCGGCGTCGTTGCCGCCACCGCCGGCATGTTCGCCGGCTCAGCACGAAATGCTGTTGCCCAGACGCCGAAGCGCGGCGGCGCACTGCGCGTCGCGCTCAATTCCACCTCGACGGCCGATACGCTGGACCCGGTGCGCGCCTCCGCCCAGGGAGATTACATGCGCATGTCGACCTTCTACAACAAGCTGACGGTGCTTGATAACTCGTTCACGCCGCAGATGGAGTTGGCCGAAAGCTTCGATACGACGGACGCCAAGGTGTGGACGATCAAGCTCAAGACAGGCGTCACCTTCCACAACGGCAAGACGATGGATTCCGCCGACGTTGTCTATTCATTGAGCCGCCATGTCGATCCGAAACTGACCTCGCGCGCCAATGCCCTTGCCAAGGCGATGACCAAGATCGAAGCTGTGGACAAGAATACGGTCCGTATCGAACTCGATCAGCCCAATGCCGACCTTCCGGCCATTCTCGGAACCTACCATTTCGTCATCATCCCCGATGGCACGACGGAGTTCACCAAGGCAGTCGGTACCGGTCCTTACATGACGGAAGTTTTCGAGCCCGGCATCCGCACCGTCGGGAAGCGCAACCCTAACTATTTCAAGTCGGATGCCGCTTTCGTCGACAGCATCGAGATGTTCGGTATTCCGGATGAAAACGCCCGCCTTAATGCGCTGCTTTCGGGTGATATCCATATCGGCGCTTCGATGGATGCCCGCTCGGCGCCGCTCGTCAAGGCCAACCCTAATCTGCGCCTGATGGTCGCGCCCGGCGGCAGCTATACCAATCTCAATATCCGCATGGACATGGAGCCGGGTTCGAAGAAGGACTTCATCGACGGCGTTCGCGCCCTCATCAACCGCGATGCCATCAACCGCGCGGTTCTGCGTGGTTTCGGCGAGCCGCATAACGATCAGCCGATCCAGCGTGCCAGCAGGTATTTCAACGCCGAAGTCGTGCCGCCGGCCTTCGACCCGGAACGCGCCAAGCACCATTTCGAAAAGGCCGGCCTTCTCGGTGTCGGCATCCCGCTGGTTTGTTCGGAAGCCGCCAAGGCCTCGCCGGACATGGCGATGGTGCTGCAGCAGGATGCCGCCAAGATTGGCGTCACGATCGACGTGCAGCGCATGCCGGCTGACGGTTACTGGTCGAACCAGTGGATCAAGGCACCGTTCCACTTCGGCAATATCAATGCACGCCCAACCGCCGATATCCTGTTCTCGCTGCTCTACAAGTCGGATGCCGCCTGGAACGAGAGCCGCTACGTCAACCCGAAATTCGACCAGATGCTGCTCGAAGCGCGCGGTTCTCTGGACGAAGCCCAGCGTAAGCAGATCTACGGCGAGATGCAGGCGATGGTGGCAAAGGACGCCGCAACGATCATCCCCGCCTATATCGCCAGCGCCGATGCCATGAGCACCAAGGTCGGCGGTCTCAATCCGCATCCGCTCGGCATGCTTCAGGGCTATAATATTGCCGATACCGTCTGGCTTGATGCCTGATCAAACAGGATGCGCGGGAGACCGCGCATCCTGTTTGCCGGATTTGCGGCACTGGATTCCCTGACTGAGCAAGAGGCGCAGCCTATATGAATAAACGCATCCTTGAGATGATCGGCGGGCGGTTGGCGGTCGCCATTCTATCGCTGTTCCTCGTATCGCTGGCGGTCTTCTTCATCACGGAGTTGCTGCCTGGGGATACGGCGCAGGAATTGCTCGGCCAAGCCGTGACGACGGAGGCTGCCTCGCAGTTGCGGGAAACGCTCGGCCTCGACCGGCCAGCCATCCTGCGGTATTTCGAATGGATCTTTGGCCTGCTGACTGGTGATCTGGGATATTCGCACGTGTCCGACCGGCCGGTTGCAAGTCTCGTGGCGGAACGTCTCCCCAACTCGCTCACGCTTGCTGCCGTCACCATGGCGATCACCATTCCATTGGCGCTCAGTCTTGGCATTTTCGCGGCGATCTGGAAGGGTTCAATTTTTGACCGGGCAATCTCGTCCGTCGCCATCATGCTCGTGTCCTTCCCGGAATTCATGATCGCCACGTTGCTGGTCATGTGGCTGTCGGTTTATTTGCAGTGGCTGCCGGCATTGTCTTTCATTCCGACCACCGCGGACCTGCATACTGTTGTGCTTGCCTACATCATGCCGGTTTCGGTTCTGGTGTTCGGCAGCTGCTCACAGATGATCCGCCTGTCGCGCGCAGCGATCGCCGATGCCATGGTTACTCCTTACGTCGAAATGGCCATGCTTAAGGGCGCCTCGCGCAGCCGCATGGTGCTGGGCCATGCGCTACCGAACTCCGTCGCGCCCATCGTCAATTCCGTCGCGCTCAGCATGTCAGGCCTTCTCGGCGGCGTCATCATCGTTGAGACGGTCTTCAATTATCCGGGCCTTGCCAAATTGATGGTGGATGGCGTCTCTACCCGTGACATGCCGCTTATCCAGACCTGTTCGATGATTTTCTGCGGCTTTTATCTCGTGCTGATCACCGCCGCCGATATCATCGCCATCCTGTCCAATCCGAGGTTGCGTTGATGACCGTTTCCACCGCGCCACGACGCAAGATCCGCTTCCAGATCCGGCCCATCGCCGCTGTCTGTCTGCTCGTTGTCCTGTTCTGGATTATCGTCGCTCTTTTTGCGCCGCTGCTGGTTCATTATCCGGCCGGCGATATGGTCAGCTACGACTATTTCGGCCCGATGAGCAAAGAATACTGGCTCGGCACAGACTATCTCGGCCGTGACATCTATTCCCGCCTGATCGTCGGCACGCGCTATACGATCGGCATCGCTTTCGTTGGCTTAATTCTTGCCGCGCTGATCGGCATCACACTCGGCCTGCTGGCGGCAGCGTTCGGAGGTGTCTTCGACACAATCCTCAGCCGTGCCATCGATACATTTGTCGGCATTCCCAACCTGCTACTGGCGCTGGTCATCGTTGCAGGCGGCGGCTCCAGCATTCCGATCCTGATCGGCGCCATCACCGTCATTTTCTTCCCTGGATGCTACCGTTTCACCCGCTCGATGGCCGTCAACGTCAATGCTCTCGACTTCATCTCCGCTGCCCGGGCACGCGGGGAGGGACATTTTTATATAATGATCCACGAGATCCTGCCGAATATCGCCGGACCGATCATGGCCGATCTCGGCCTGCGTTTCGTACACATCATTCTGCTTCTGTCGGGCCTGAGCTTCCTTGGTCTTGGCGTGCAGCCGCCCAACGCGGACTGGGGGGCGCTTGTGCGCGAGAACATGATCGGCATTTCCTACGGATCGCCGGCCGTGGTCGTGCCTTCACTGGCGCTGGCGAGCCTTGCCCTCGCCATCAATCTTCTGATCGATAACCTGCCGCAGCGCATCCGCGACCAGTTGGAGTAGACCATGACCAAATATCCAAAAACCGCGGGCGAAACGCTGGTCAGTATCAAAGACCTTCGGGTTACAGCCACCACCGACAGCGGCCGCACTATAGAAATCCTCAAAGGTGTTTCCTTCAATGTCCGTCGCGGCGAGGTGCTGGCACTGATCGGCGAATCCGGTTCAGGCAAAACGACGATCGCTCTGTCGCTGCTTGCTTATGCCCGTGCGGGCTGCCATTTTTCCGGCGGCCGCGTGCTGTTTGACGGCGTCGACCTTATCACGCTCGACGAAGGCGCGCGTCGAAAACTGCGCGGCAACAAAGTGTCCTACGTTCCGCAAAGTGCGGCAGCTTCATTCAATCCGTCCAAGAAGATTATGGATCAGGTCGTCGAAGTTGCCGAAATTCACGGCATTCTCGACAAGGCATCTGCGCGTGACAAGGCGATCGGCCTGTTTAGAAGCCTCTCTCTGCCTTCGCCAGAAACGATCGGTGACCGTTATCCACATCAGGTATCGGGCGGCCAGATACAGCGCCTGGCGGCAGCGATGGCACTGCTCGGAGACCCGGAGCTGGTCGTTTTCGATGAACCGACGACGGCACTCGATGTCACCACCCAGATAGAGGTCCTGAAGGCGTTCAAGTCGGCTATTCTCGACCGCGGCATGACCGGCGTTTACGTGTCTCACGATCTGGCGGTCGTGGCGCAGATTTCCGATCGCATCATCGTGTTGAAGGACGGCGAGATTCAGGAAGCCGGCAAGACTGAGCAGATCGTCGGAGCCCCGGCGCATCCCTATACGCAGGCGTTGATTTCGGCTTTCGAGCCGGTGGAAGCCAAAGCGGCCGGATCGCGCCTCGCCAATGGTGCGGTCTTGGAAATGCGCGATGTCGTTGCCGGCTACGGTAATATGAAAAGCGACGGCAAGCCGCATATCATCGCGGTTGACGGTGTCAGCTTTGCCCTGCAACGGGGGCATTCGCTCGGTGTGATCGGCGAATCCGGTTGCGGCAAGAGCACGCTTCTGCGCGTTGCCGCCGGCCTGCTGCCGGCGGCTTCCGGCGCCTGCGTTCTCGATGGGAAAGACCTTCGGCCGCAGGTCAGTGCCCGCAGCAAGGAAGAGTTGCGCAAAATGCAGATCGTCTTCCAATTGGCGGATACCGCACTCAATCCGGCGCAGACAGTCGGCAACATCATCGGCCGGCCACTGACCTTCTATCACGGCATGAAGGGCGAGACGCGCGACAAACAGGTGATCGAACTCCTGGACATGGTTCGCATGCCGGCGCAGTTCCGCCACCGGCTTCCGCGCGAACTGTCGGGTGGTCAACGCCAGCGTATCAATCTTGCCCGTGCGTTGGCTGCCAAGCCCGACGTGCTGCTCTGCGACGAGATCACCTCGGCGCTGGATACCGTCGTTGCCGCCAAGGTGTTGGAACTGCTGAAGGAGCTACAGCGCGAACTGCATCTATCCTATC
Source organism: Rhizobium sp. Root1334 (assembly GCF_001426665.1). Taxonomy (GTDB): domain Bacteria; phylum Pseudomonadota; class Alphaproteobacteria; order Rhizobiales; family Rhizobiaceae; genus Pararhizobium. The sequence goes on from NZ_LMEY01000028.1 coordinate 223,263, forward strand.
TGTTTGTCAGCCACGATATCCACACCGTGCAATCGCTTTGCGACGAGGTAATGGTGATGTTCGGCGGCAAGAAGCTGGAAACCTTTGCGGCGGCCGATTTGCACGCCGAGGCACGTCACCCCTACACGAAACTGCTGGCCTCGTCGCTGCCGACGCTCGATCCGGGATGGCTCGACAACCTGAAGCAGGACCCGGAACTGGTGCGCAAATTCGCTCACGCCTGACGTTGAAGATGTCGATACAAACGCACAATGGCCAGGGTCGCACCGGGCCATTGTGCGTTTGCGGAATCAGAGGTCGATGAGGACCGATTTGGTGCGCATCGCGCCCATGTAAGCCTCGCGCCCGAGATCCTTGCCAAGGCCCGAACTCTTGTAGCCGCCGGTCGGCAGGATCATGTCGCGGGAACGACCGTAGCGGTTGACCCAGACGGTGCCGGCTTCAAGCTTGCGAGACATCCGTATCGCCCGCGATAGATCGCGGGTGAATAGACCCGATGCCAGACCGTAAGTCGGATGCGTGGCGAGTGCAGTGGCTTGTTCTTCGCTTTCAAACGTCTGGATGCTGAGAACAGGCCCAAAAATCTCTTCCGTCACCGCCGGATTGTTTTCGTCCACCCCGGCAAGGATGGTCGGAGCATAAAAATAGCCATCGGATTCCATCCGGCAGCCACCGGCAACGATCTCGGCACCGGCAGAGCGGGCGGCATCGACGATCGTTTCGATACGGGTGATCTGTGCCTCAGAGATGATCGGCGAGTAGATCGTCCTTTCATCCCATGTCTTGCCCGGGCGCATCGCCGTCATATGACCAGCGATCTTGGCAGCGAGCTCTTCCGCCACCGGCTTTTCGGCGATCAACCTCGATCCGGCCACGCAGACCTGACCGGCATTGCCGGTGATCGACCGGGCGATACAGGCGGCGGCGAGATCGATATCGGCATCGGCAAACACCACCTGTGGGCTCTTGCCACCAAGCTCAAGCGTCATCGGCTTGATGCCGGTGCGGGCAATGTCCTGCATGATTTGCGCACCGGCGCGGGTGGAGCCGGTGAAACTGATCTTGCCGACCAACGGATGCGTGGTGATGGCAGTGCCTGTGACTGGACCATCCCCGAGCACGACATTGACGAGACCGGCGGGGATGCCAGCCCTCACTGCCAGCTCGGCGAGATAGAGCGTCGAAAAAGGCGTCATTTCCGAGGGCTTGATGACGATGCCGTTACCGGCGGCGAGAGCCGGTCCGAGCTTCCAGGCGGCCATCGAAAGCGGCACGTTCCAAGGAGCGATCGCGCCGATCACGCCATAAGGCTCGTGCAGGATCATGCCCATCTGCGCGTTGGCCGTCGGAACCACCTGACCGCCAGCCTTGTCGGCAAACTCGGCAAAGAAGCGGATGTGGTCGGCACAGGCGACCACATCGCTTTGGCGCGCTTGGGTGATCGGTCTTGTCGAGCACACGGCCTCCAACTGGGCCAGATAATCGGCGTCCTCGTCTATGAGGTCAGCCCAGCGATGCAGGGCGCGGGCGCGATCGCGGGGCATGCAGGTCGCCCAATCGGACTCGCGCTGCACCTTCGCCGAAATCCGGATGGCCTCGTCCACCAGGGCCGCATCGGCGACCGGGATGGCAGCCAGCGGTTTGCCATCGCTCGGTCGCAGGATTTCCAGCGCGTCTGCGCCTTCGACGTAACGGCCGCCGATATAATGACCTTTCGGGAGACGAAGCGTGGCAGGATCAAAGGAGAGTGTCATGCGCAGGTCCATCCGTTCTTGAGCAATCGGCCGACGGCGGGAGCCCGGCCATGGTGCTGACAGGCTAACGGAAAGCGCGTGGGCATTTATGCCGTATCGGCCTTGGCCCGCCGTAGATACTGCGCATTTGCGCCTTGAGCGCCGGCCTGCTGAAATCGCTGCAGAAGAAAATGATGCGTAACCAAGATTAAAGCGCGGAAAATGCTGCCGTTCGTCTCTAGACTGTCGTTCTGTTAGAGGCGGCCATAAGCGGATACCGGGATGGAAACGAGAAAAATCGACAATTTCGAGCTTCAGCTCGTCCCTATGGAAGAGAAGCACATTCCGCGTCTGCATGAGCTTTCGATTGCCGTGAACTGGCCGCATCGCCCGGAAGATTGGGCCGTTGCGCTGGCGCTTGGTGAAGGGGTCATCGCGTTCGATGAGATCGGGAGGCCAGTGAGTTCTGCCATGCTGTTTCCACTCGGCGAAGGCGTTGCCAATATCGGCATGGTGATCACCTCGCCACGCCTTCAGAATCATGGCGCCGCCAGATGGCTGATGGATGAAATGCTGCAGCGGACAAAAGGCAAGGTACGCCGCCTGAATGCCACCAAGGCGGCATACAATCTCTACCTTTCCATGGGTTTTCAGCCCTTTGCGCTGGTACTGCAACATCAAGGGGTGGCCATCGCACTACCGGGCGAAGACGCCCGTGTGCGCCCGATGACAGATGCGGATCGGCAGGCGGTCATCGAGACCGATCGCCGTGGTTTCGGATCGGACCGCAGCCATGTGATCGATCATCTTCTGCCGCTGTCGGAAGCGATGGTTCTGGAAGACCATGGAAAGATCCACGGCTATGCTCTGTGTCGCCGCTTTGGCCGCGGTCATGTGCTCGGCCCGGTCGTGGCAGCAAGCGAACAAGATGCCATCAGTCTGATCCGGCCGCTGATCGCCTTGCACGAAGGCAATTTTCTGCGCATGGATACCCGCCATCCGAACGGCCCCCTGCAGGCGGCGCTTGAACAGGCGGGGCTTGCGCTTATTGATCATGTCACCACGATGCAGTTGGAGCCGGTCGGCACAGAGCCGGAACTGACGGTGTATGGATTGGCCAACCAAGCGCTGGGATGACATAAGAGAGGTAACGGGAGGCCTGCGACACGCTCTTCGTGTTCCGGCAGGATCGCCAAGGCCCGGATATCACTCCGGGGATGGTCTCAAAGGCTCGATAAAACAAGGGAACGCACGTGAAGCTTGATCGCATTGACATTCGGATTTTGCACGAGCTGCAGAAGAACGGCCGCCTGACCAATGTTGAACTTGCCGACCTCGTTCACCTGTCGCCCAGCCCATGCCTGATGCGGGTGAAAAAGCTGCAGCAGGTCGGTTACATTACCGGTTATTCCGCCCATATCGACCTGGCGAAGCTCGGCCCCACCGTGACGGTTTTCACCGAGGTGACGCTCAGCAATCATCGCCAGAACGATTTTTCGCGTTTTCAACAGGCGATCGAAAAGGTCGAGGAGGCAATCGAATGCCATCTCATTTCCGGCGGCTATGATTATCTGCTGAAATTCGTCACAGCCAGTATTTCCGATTATCAGGAACTGATGGAGCGCCTGCTCGAAGCCGAGATCGGTATCGACAAATATTTCAGCTTCATCGTTATGAAATCACCCTTCGTGAAACGGCACCTGCCGCTGCGCACCCTGTTTCCAGAATAACGGAGCAGGCGCGTTACCTTCATCGCCTATCAAGACATCTGATTGATGATTGCCTTGGTGATTTCGCCGGTCGAATTCTGGCCCGGTTGGGTGCCGATTCCAGCTGCAGTGGCCGCTTCGATCGCAGCCATCACACGGGCGGCCGATGCGGTTTCGCCCAGATGCTCGAGCATCATCGCTGCCGACCAGATCGTTGCAATCGGATTGGCTATGTTGAGATGGGCGATATCCGGCGCCGAACCGTGAACCGGCTCGAACATCGATGGCGCGCTGCGGTCAGGATTGATATTCGCCGAAGCCGCAAAGCCGAGTCCCCCCTGGATGGCGGCACCGAGATCGGTGAGGATATCACCAAACAGATTGGAAGCGACGACGACATCGAGCGTTTCGGGTGCTATGACGAAACGGGCGGCAATCGCATCGACGTGATACCGCGAGACCTCGACATCCGGATATTCGGCGGCCAACTGATCGGTCACTTCGTCCCAGAACACCATCGAATATTTCTGGGCATTCGATTTGGTCACCGAAGCCAGCTTGCCGCGGCGCTTGCGAGCCTGTTCGAAACCGAAACGGAGAATGCGTTCCACACCCTTGCGGGTGAAGATCGAGGTTTCGACCGCCACTTCGTCGCTTGTGCCCTGATGCACGCGGCCACCGGCACCGGAATATTCACCCTCGGTATTTTCGCGGATGCAGAGAATGTCGAAATCTCCGGCTCGCAGCGGGCCAACCACTCCTGGCAGAAGCCGGTGCGGACGGATGTTGGCGTATTGGGTAAAATTCTTGCGGATGGGCAGAAGCAGCCCATGCAGCGAAACCGAATCCGGAACTTTCTGCGGCCAACCAACGGCGCCGAGCAGGATGGCGTCGAACCCACGAAGTGTCTCGATCCCGTCTTCCGGCATCATACGCCCGGTCTTCAGAAAGGTATCGCAGGACCAGTCGAACCATGTTCCGTCCAATTCAGCGCCACCAAGCGCGCAAGCGCGTGAAACGACCTGCCAAGCCGCCTGCGTAACCGGGGTTCCTATCCCGTCACCGGGGATCAATGCAATCTTGTGAGCGCCCATCCGTGTCTCCTCATGTCTTTCGCACAAGGGTCGCAGACCCGCCCGTGATTTGCTGCCGGTCTCCTTCGAAAGCACAGCATATTCTGCCCACCTCCGGAAAAGAACCGCAGGATCGCCCGCGCTTTGCGTTGCACATATGGATCAAGACGAAAGGACACTTTTCATGCTTGGGCTTTCCGATACCACCCTTCTGAGAACCGGCTGCCTGATTGGTGGCGAATGGCGTGATGCTTCCGATGGAGCGCGCATGGCCGTGGTCAATCCGGCAAACGGACAGATGATTGCGCATGTGCCGGACTGCACGGCTGAAGATGCTGTCGAAGCGATTGCCGCGGCTGAAAGGGCGCTGCCGGAATGGCGTGCCCGACCGGCTGCCGAGCGTGCAAAACTGCTGGAGCGCTGGTCGGCGCTGCTGGCCGGGCATACGGAAGATCTCGCTCGTATCCTGACGCTCGAACAGGGCAAGCCGTTGACCGAAGCGCGCGGCGAAATCGCCTATGGTAATGCCTTTATCAAATGGTTCGCCGAAGAAGCGCGCCGCATCGCCGGTAGCACGATCCCGTCACCGACGGCGGGCCGCCGGATCATGGTGATGAAAGAGGCCGTGGGCGTCTGCGCCATCATCACGCCATGGAATTTCCCGAATGCGATGATCACCCGCAAGGTGGCGCCGGCACTGGCTGCCGGCTGCACGGTCGTCATAAAGCCCTCTGACTTCACGCCGCTTTCGGCGCTGGCGCTGGCGGTTCTGGCCGAGCGTGCCGGCATTCCGGCCGGTGTCGTCAACGTGTTGACAGGCAAGCCCGAGGTGATCGGCGGTGTGCTGACATCCAGCCCGGTTGTCCGAAAACTTTCCTTTACCGGCTCGACGCGGGTTGGTTCGCTTCTGATGCAGCAATGCGCCAGCACGGTCAAACGGCTGTCGCTGGAACTCGGCGGCAACGCGCCGTTCGTTGTGTTCGACGACGCGGATCTCGATCTCGCCGTCGAAGGTGCGCTGCAGTCGAAATTCCGTAATGGCGGCCAGACCTGCGTCTGCGCCAACCGCATTCTCGTTCAATCCGGCATCTACAATGCCTTTTCGGAAAAGCTGGCGGCACGTGTTTCGGCCTTGAAGGTTGGCGACGGTCTTGCGGAGGGCATAGATATCGGGCCGATGATCAACACGGCGGCGGTGGAAAAGATCAGCCGCCACGTCGCCGATGCGCTCGCCAAGGGCGCTAGAATTGTCTCTTCAGCCGCGCCCGGGCCTGAGGGCGCGCAGTTCGTCACGCCGGTTGTTCTGAGCGGCGCCAATATGCAGATGATGCTGGCGCAGGAAGAAACATTTGGGCCAGTGGCTCCGCTTTTCCGTTTCGACACGGAAGAGGAGGCCATCGCCATTGCCAACGATACCCCCTTCGGCCTGGCGTCCTACTTCTACACGCGCGACTTGGCACGGGCTTTTCGCGTGGGAGAAGCGCTGGAGACCGGTATGGTGGGGCTGAACACTGGCCTGATCTCGACGGAAGTTGCGCCGTTCGGAGGTATCAAACAATCGGGCCTCGGCCGCGAAGGTTCGCAGCTCGGTATCGAGGAATATCTTGAGACCAAGACGTTCCATATCGGCGGGCTGTGATTGGCAAGGATGATGGCCCGGATGTGTGTTCAGCAAATACTGGCGGATCTGGTGGCGATCCCTTCGCTGCCCGGCACGCCGAATGGCGTGGTCACCGATTGCCTGCTCGCGCATCTCCAGCATGATGGCGTCGAAGTGAGCTTGCTGCCGGGGCCGGAAGGGGATCGGGCCAACCTGTTTGTGACGATCGGCCCGCGTGACCAACCGGGTTACATCCTTTCGGGCCACAGCGATGTCGTTTCTGTCGACAATCAGATCTGGGCGACCGATCCATTTCGGCTTGCCGTGCATGGCGAAAAGCTGACAGGACGCGGCACGACCGACATGAAGGGTTTTCTCGCCTGCATGCTGGCCATGGCACCGGAGTTCGCCGCCATGCAGTTGCGCCGGCCGGTGCATCTGGCTTTTTCCTATGACGAAGAAATCGGCTGTCGCGGCGTTGGGCATATGATTGCCCGGTTGCCGGAGTTATGCGCACCGCCAATGGGCGCTATCATCGGCGAGCCGAGCGGCATACACCCGGTTCTTTCACACAAGGGCAAGCAGGCGCTGGAACTGCGCTTCACCGGCAAGGCGGGGCATTCCTCCAATCCGACGCTCGGCGAAAATGCCATTTACGCCGCAGCCGATATGCTGCTGCATATCCGTGGCATGGCCGAGAGCATGGAACATGACGGGCCTTTTGACGCGCGGTTCATACCGGCCCATTCCACCTGTCAGGCCGGTGTCGTGCGGGGTGGAGCGGCGGTCAATATCATTCCCGATAGCGCGGAAATTCAGTTCGAAGCACGTGCGATACCGGGTATCGACCCACGTTCGCTAAGCGCGCCGATCATCGAACACATCGATGCGCTCAATGCCGAAGCGAAAACAGCGGGCCGTAACCTCTCGGCGGCATGGCGGGAAACCTCCAGCTATCCGGCACTGCCGCCGTGTGAGGATCGAGGGTTTGTCGAGTTGATGGAAAGGCTGAGCGGCAGGTCTTCCGTGCAAGCGGTCAGTTATGGTACCGAGGCGGGCCTTTACCATCAGGCCGGCATTCCTTCGATCATTTGTGGACCGGGCGACATTGCGCGGGCGCATGGGCCGGATGAATTTATCCTTCAGTCCGAATTGCGGGATTGCATGGCGATGCTGCGCGGTCTCGGTGCGGAATTGTGCCGCGATGCCTGACAAGAACATATCAAGGAAAGCTGCTTCATGACCAATGTGGTGACTAAGAACGTTCTCAAACACGCTGGTTTCCAACAGGCTCTCGACCATATCGATGCCGGTTTTGACCGTTTCATTGCGGAATTGATCACGCTCACCGAAATCCCTGCTCCACCCTTTAAGGAAGAGCGCAAGGCCGCCGCCTATCTGGAAATGATGAGGGAGGCCGGGCTCGAAGAGGTCGCCAGCGACGAGATCGGCAATGTTTGCGGCCTGATCCGCGGCACCGGCAATGACGGGTATCTGGTTGTCGCGGCGCATCTCGATACGGTCTTTCCCGAGGGAACCGACGTCACTGTCCGCCGAGAGGGCACAAAACTCTTCGCGCCGGGTATCGGTGACGACACCCGCGGTCTTGCGGCAAACCTGACACTGATGCGGGCCATCAAACAGTCCGGTATCCGGCCGAAAAAGACGATCCTGTTCGTTGGTGATGTCGGCGAAGAGGGCAAGGGCGACCTGCGCGGTATCCGTCACCTGTTCACCGAAGGTAAATATCGAGACCGAATTGACGCGTTCATTTCCGTCGATGGGCCGGAGATGGCGAGTATCGTCAATCAGGCGGTCGGTTCCTACCGTTACCGCGTCACTTTTAATGGCCCGGGCGGTCACAGCTACGGCGCCTTCGGCACAGTCAACCCCGCCTATGCCATGGCGGAAGTGCTGACCGGCCTGTCGAAACTGTATCTGCCAACCGAACCCAAAACGACGGCGACCCCATCCGTGTTCGGCGGCGGCACTTCGATCAACGCAACGCCTGAAACCGTGTGGTTCGAACTCGATCTTCGCTCGCTCTCGCAATCGGAGCTGGACCGGATTGACGGCGAGTTCCATGCCATGCTCGAAAACGCGGTTGCTGCCGAAAACGCCCGCGCTGACATTTCGTCCGGCCCGGTCACCGTCGAAGCCAGGCGTATCGGCCATCGACCGGCAGGTACCGTTGCCGCGAATTCGGCGATCGTCACCTCCAGCATCGACGCGATAAAAGCGTTCGGTTTCGAACCGTCCTTGATGGCGTCGTCCACCGACGCGAACATTCCGATCAGCCTCGGCGTGCCGGCGGTCTGCGTCGGCTCGGGCTTCGGTCCAGATGCCGGCGGCCGGGTGCATTCGCTTGACGAATGGATCGACGTGGAACGCGAAGGGCAGCTGAAATCGCTGCATGCGCTTCTGGCAGTGGTCCTCAGCATCACCGATTTGGAAGACTGAACCTTCTTGGGCAGAGCCCCGCCTGTCGAGCGCGGGAGTGCCTCAAAGCCTGTGGAGAAGCAATGACTTTTCAGATTCTGTCCTATCCGGGACGCGTCGAGACATTTCGCAAGATTTTTAAGCGCGACATGCCGGAGATTGGCTTTGCTGGCTCGGCAGAGGAGGCCGATCCGGCCGATGTGCGCTACCTGATGGCCTGGACTTTCCCGGACAATCTTTCTGCGCGATACCCCAATCTCAAACTGATCTTCTCGACAGGTGCGGGCATCGACCAGATGACCGGCGCCGAGATTCCGCCCGGTGCAAAAGTTGTGCGAATGATCGAAGAGGGCGTTACCACGCTGGTGCGTGATTACGTGGTCATGGGGGTGCTCGGTCTGCATCGTGATCTGCCGGCATTTCTGGCGCAGCAGCGGCAACAGATCTGGAAGACGCGGGATTTCGTCTGGCCGGACCAGCGGCGAGTCGGTATTCTCGGCATGGGCGAACTCGGTATGGCGACGGTCAATGCGCTGCAGCCCTTCGGGTTCAAACTCTCAGGATGGAGCCGCACGCAAAAAAGCATCAAGGGTGTCGATTGCTACAATGGAGCCGATGGTTTGCGCGACATGCTGGCTGGGACCGATATCCTCGTCTGCCTGCTGCCGCTGACGAAGGAGACCCGCCATATCCTGAATGCTGGTCTTTTCGCACAATTGCCGAAGGGTGCCGGCCTCGTGCATGCGGGTCGTGGTGGCCATCTCGATCAAGACGCGCTTCTCGATGCGCTCGACAGCGGCCATCTCTCCGGCGCTTTCGTGGATGTGACCGACCCGGAACCGCTGCCGCCCGGCCATCGGATGTGGTCGCATCCGCATGTGGTGCTGACGCCGCATATCGCCGGTCACAGCCGGCCGGAAAGCGCGGCCGAAGCGACGATCGCCAACATTCGCCGGTATCTTTCTGGAGAAATACCCAAGGGGCTTGTCGATCCGAACCACGGATATTGATCCGCGATCGCAGGCGGTATGCCGCCCTCAGGCAGCAATAGCCGGCACACCTCCAAAACTTGGCAGAAAATGCGGCCATGACGCCCTCGCCGAAGCCTTACACCGGACAACGTGTGCGATGATCGGGTGTTATCGCAGTGGAGGCATCATGCAGACCATTACCGCTTCTGACATCACCATCGTCGATCTGGGCCTTGCCGATACGGTGGAAGCTCAACGCCTTTCATCACAGGAATCCTGGCCGCATCGCGTGGAAGACTGGCAGTTCTTGCTGGATATCAGCCAGGGCGTCGGTGCGATCCGTGACGGCAAGCTGGTGGGAACGGCGGTGCTGACGCCCTATGGCAATACGGCTGCCACCTGTAACATGATTATTGTCGATCCGGCCCTGCGTGGTCTTGGGCTCGGCCGCCGGCTGATTGAAAGGCTCCTGGAGCAAGCGGGTGGGCGCGAATACCGGCTGATCGCCACCCAGTCGGGTCTGCCGCTTTACGAAAAACTCGGCTTCGTCGCGACTGGAAGAATCCGGCAGCATCAAGGTTTGGTCAAAGCCGTCGCCGCGACGGCAGAGGTGAGCGAGGCGACCCACGACAATCTCGCCGATCTGATCGCCCTCGACAAGGCAGCGCTCGGCCTGGATCGGAGTGCGCTGATGGCGAAACTGATCGCCGAAAAACCGTTTCTGCTACTTCGCGACCAAAACGGTTTGCGCGGCTTCGCCGCCTCCCGCCCGTTCGGCCGTGGTTACATTCTCGGGCCGCTGGTGGCGCGTGACGATGAGGCGTACCGAATTCTTCTCAACGCCTCCATAAAACGCCACGAAGGAGAGTTTCTGCGTATCGATCTGACAGAGGCTGCTGCAGGTGACGCCGCATTGGTCGAAGCAGCTGGGCTGGTGCATGTCGGCGGCGGTATCGCCATGACGCGGCCAGGAGCCGAAGGTGTCGATGTGGCTGGCGAGGCGCGCGTCTATGCGTTGGCCAGCCAGGCCTTGTGCTGACGCTTCAACTTCCATTGCAAGGATCAAAAAGAAGCCCGGAGACAGCGATGTCTCCGGGCCTAATCGTTGGGGGAGCTTGTTTGTTCAGATCAACCGACGATGATGTAGATCTTGCGAACGGTCTCTATCGTCTTCCAGGTACCGACATAACCGGGCTTCATCATGAAGCTGTCGCCCTTCTGGAAAATGCGCGGTGCATGGCCCTGTTCGGTCAGTTCGACAACACCTTCGAGCAAATGGCAAAACTCGAATTTTTCGCCCTTGATGGAATGGTTTGAACCCGGCGTGGCTTCCCAGATGCCGGTGATGACTTCGCCGCTGCGGGCATCGTCGAAAGCCCATGTGCTGTAAGTGGGATCACCTTCGATAAGCTTGTCCGGATCACATTTCTTCACCGTCGGCGTGCCGAGTTTGGACTGATCGAATTTGATGAGAAGGCTCATGTATTGCTCCTGAATTTATTGGAAGCGGTCGAGCGCCTTATAATAGGCGCCGACCAGGGGAAGAAACCAAGGCTTGCCGAAATGACCGGGAACAGCGTTCCAGGCGAGACCATCCCAGGGGTTGCGGTTGATGCGGCCGGTCATCAGATCGGCCATGATTTCACCCATATGGGTGGCGAGTTGTGCGCCATGGCCGGAATAGCCCATGGCGTAATAGAGACCGTCGGCTTTGCCGGCGCGCGGATAGCGATCCTTGGTCATATCGACCAGTCCGCCCCAGCAATAGTCGATGCCGATATCAGCTAGGTGCGGAAAGATCTTTGCCATGCTGTCGCGCAGGATGGCGCCGGCCTTGGCATCCGACCGTTGATCCGAACTTGCCGAAAAGCGTGCACGTCCGCCCCAGATAAGCCGGTTGTCCGGTGCGAGACGGAAATAATTGCCGACATTCATAGTGTTGACGTAGGTGCGTTGACCCGGCACCGTTGCCGCCACTTCGTCATCCGTCAGCGGCCGTGTGGCGATCAGAAAACTGCCGACCGGAATGATACGGCGGCGGAAAAAAGGGAAGGCCGCGGTGGTATAGGCTCCGGTCGCCAGCAATACTTTCCCAGCGAGAATATCGCCGTGCGGCGTCTTCAGTCGCCAGACATTGCCTTCGCGCTCACGCCCCGTTACCGGCGTATGCTCGTGAACGACAGCACCGTGGCGGGCGGCGGCGGTTCCCAGCCCGCTGACAAAACGCCCCATATGCATCATTGCGCTTTTCGTCTGCAGCATGCCACCGTGAAAGGCGTCTGAGCGGACCTCGTTCACCAGGTCGGCGCGGCTGAGCATTGCCGTATCCGGGTCGGCATCGCTGTGGAGTGCTTCGAAATTGCGGGCGAGGTTTTCGTAATGGGCCGGTTTCGAGGCGAGCTTCAGCTTGCCGGAACGGCGAAAGTTACAGTCGATATTTTCTTCCGCAATGATCCGCTCGATGGTGGCGATGCCATCGTCGAAGGCCCTGTAGATCGCCCGTGCCTTATCGGCGCCAAAGGTCTCACGGGCATGGGCGTAACTGTGGGCAATGCCGTTGTTAAGATGTCCGCCGTTCCTGCCCGAGGCCCCGAAGCCAACGGTCTCTGCCTCAAGTACCACGACGGAATGTCCCTCCTGAGCCAGCTTGCGCGCGGCACCAAGCCCGGTGAGCCCCGCGCCGATGACCGCATAGTCGAAACTGCCGCCGCCGGCATCGAGCGATGCCGCTTCGAAGGTGGGAGCCGTATCGTGCCAGTAGGAGAGGTATTTCATCTCATCTCCTCACAGGCCGAAGACGCCTGGTAGACCGCCGATGTCATTGATTTCGCTATATTCGTAGAACGGGTTGGCTGGCTCGTGCTTGCGGTTGACCCAGACCTTCGACGTGATGCCGAGGTCGTGCGCGGTCATCAGGTCGTAGCGGAACGAGGAAGAGACATGGGTAATGTCCTCCGGGCCACAGCCGAGCGTGTCGAGCATGTATTCGAAGCCATTCATCTGCGGCTTGTAGCTGCCGGTCTCTTCTGCCGTCAGAACCAGATGGAAGGGCGCACCAAGCTTTTCGACATTGGACATGATCTGGCTCTTCATCGCATTGGAAAGGATGACGAGCGGGATTTCCTTGGCAACGGCGGCCAGGCCAGCTGGCACATCAGCATGCGGCCCCCAGGTTGGCACTTCCTCATAGATGCGCTTGGCATCGTCAGCCTTGAACATCACGCCATGCCTCTTGCAGGTGCGCTCGACGGCGTTGTGAACCACGTCCGCGTAGGGTTTCCAGGCACCAAGAATTTCGTCGAGGCGGTAGGCGGAAAAGCTCTTGATGAAAGCGAGCATTTCCGGCTCCGGCAGGTCGTTGCCGTAAATGCGCCGTGCCGCGCCCGCCATGTCGAAGTTGGTGAGCGTGCCGTAACAATCGAAGGTAACGAACTTCGGACGGAAGGTCATGGCGGGAATTCCTGTGTTGCGAGCGTTGGCGAGCCTCCCGGGCTCCTGGGACAAATCCTAGGGGCGTATCGAAGATGGACCGGCCGCATTGCGGGCCGGCGAAAGCACAAAACACCGTATCTTGCTGTTGCCGCGGAACGATCTTGCGGAAGGCCAGACTGCGCCCTGTCCTTGATGGATGATGAACCGAACCATGAGCGGCATATCCTTCGGCTTCATCGATTGCGAACAGCGCAATCTTTCGTGCCAGCCGGTCAATCAATCGGACAGTGCGCGATCCAGGCCGGATAATCGGAGCAAATCAAAGGGCTCCATTGCTCACCTGAACGTGCGGGTCGGGCTAAACAACCGGAAACGATCATGCTGTCCAATTCTCTCGTCGAACTCGATCGCCGTCACCTTATCCATCCGGTTGCCAGCTGGCGTGGTCATGAAGCGGCAGGCGTACGCGTGCTGGCCTCCGGGCAGGGCGCCAAAGTGCGTGATGCTTCCGGTAAGGAGTTGATTGACGGTTTTGCCGGCCTTTGGTGCGTCAATGCCGGTTATGGCCAGGAAAGCGTCATTGAGGCTGCAATGCAGCAGATGCGCGAACTGCCCTATGCGACCGGCTATTTCGGTCTCGGTTCGGAACCGGCGATCCGGCTGGCAGCGCGTCTAGCCGATCATGCACCGGGTGACTTGAACCATGTCTATTTTACACTCGGTGGTTCCGATGCGGTAGACAGCACCGTGCGTTTCGTCCGTTATTACTGGCACGCTCGCGGCCTGCCGCAGAAAGACCAGTTTGTAACGCTGGAATATGGCTATCACGGTTCCTCTACAGTCGGTGCAGGCCTAACCGCCATCCCGGCTTTCCATGCTGGTTTCGGTGTTCCTTACGACTGGCAGCATAAAATTCCGTCGCCTTATCCCTATCGCAACCCGGTGGGGGAGGGCGCGACTGACATTATCGCACAGTCGAAGGCGCAACTGCTGGCCAAGGTCGAAGAACTGGGCGGTCCCGAGCGTGTCGCGGCGTTTTATGCCGAACCGATCCAGGGCTCGGGTGGTGTCATCGTGCCGCCAAAGGGCTGGATGAAGGCGATGCGCGCTCTTTGCGCCGAACTGGATATCCTCTTCGTCGTTGATGAGGTCATCACCGCTTTCGGCCGCACCGGTCCGCTTTTTGCCTGCAGCGAAGACGATATCGTGCCGGACATGATCACCACTGCCAAGGGCCTGACTTCAGCCTATGTACCGATGGGCGCAGTATTCATGTCGGAAAAGGTCTATCAGACAATCGCTGATGGTGCCGGCAAGACTGCTGTGGGCCATGGTTATACCTATTCCGCGCATCCGGTTTCCGCCGCCGTGGGCCTCGCTGTCCTTGATCTCTACGAAGGTGGACTGCTGGAAAACGGCCGTCGTATGGGTGAACGCCTGCAGGCCGGCCTGCATTCGCTCAAGGATCATCCGCTGGTCGGTGATGTGCGCGGCCGCGGCATGCTGGCTGCAATCGAGTTGACCACCGACAAGGCCAAAAAGACGCCACTGCCGGCCGCTTCTCTGCCTTCGGCGCGCATCTTCGATCGCGCTTGGGATGCAGGCCTCGTCATCCGCGCCTTCGCCTGGGGCGTCATCGGTTATGCACCGCCGCTCTGCTGCACCAACGCGGAGATCGATGCCATTATCGAGCGGACGCGCCATGTACTTGATCTGACACTCGAAGATCCGGATGTCCGCGCCGGGATCCGCTAATACCGGTAGATGCGGCAGCGCAGTGTCTGCCGCACACATCCTTATCTCCACCGCGACCGGACTGCGGTCGTGGGCTAACGACACTGCCTGTATTCTCTGGAGAGTTTCATGCCTGCGCCCTTGATGACGATTGCCACCGGAACCGATGTACCGGCCCGTGCCGATGCAGTGGTGATCGGGGGCGGAATCGTCGGCACCTCCGCCGCCTATTATCTGGCACGATCAGGCCTCAACGTCGTGCTCCTGGAAAAGGGCCGGATCGGCGCCGAGCAATCGAGCCGCAACTGGGGTTGGTGCCGCCAGCAAAACCGCGATGCCCGCGAACTGCCGATGGCGACGAAAAGCCTCGAACTCTGGGACAGGCTGGCCGCGGAGATCGGCGAGGACGCCGGTTTCCGTCGTTGTGGGCTGACCTATCTTTCTGACAGCGGAAGTGAAATCGAAGGCTGGGCCAAATGGCGCGACTTCGCCATCACCCAAGGTGTGCGCACCTTCATGCTGAGCCCACAGGAGGCGGCAGAACGCGGCCGGGCAACCGGTAAAGCCTGGAAGGGTGGCGTGTTTTCGCAGGATGACGGTATCGCCGATCCCGCCCGCGCCGCACCCGTTCTGGCACTCGGTGTGATGAAGTACGGTGGCGCCGTTCTACAGGAATGCGCGGCGCGGGGCGTGGAACTTTCAGCCGGTCGCGTCAGCGGTGTGGTGACGGAAAAGGGAATGATCGCGACATCGCAGGTGGTTGTTGCCGGCGGCGCCTGGGCGTCGTCCTTCTGTCATCAACTGGGTATCGGAATGCCGCAGGCTTCGACACGCTCCACCATTCTTTCCATCAGCCCCGGCGCCGCAGGCGATATTCCGCCAGCGCTTCATACCAAGGATGTATCGGTAACGGCACGCGGCGATGGTGGCTGGACGCTGGCAGTTTCCGGCCGCGCGCAATTGGACCCGACGCCGCAGAACATTCGCTACGCGAAAGCCTTTCTGCCGATGTTTGCCCGCCGCTGGGGCAATCTTTCGGCCGGCAGCCTACAAGGCTGGGGTTGGGGCCACGAGAGCCGCCGCATATGGAAGCTTGATCGTCCGACACCAATGGAACGTGCGCGCATTCTCGATCCGCGGCCGAACCGCGCGGTTGCCGAGGACACTTTGGCACGAGCGCGAAAGCTGTTGCCGGGATTGTCTGCAAACCCGGTGCAGGCGACCTGGGCCGGGTATATCGACAGCACCCCGGACGGTGTGCCAGTGATCGGCGCGGTGGATCATATTCCGGGCTTCATGATTGCGGCCGGCTTTTCCGGGCACGGATTTGGCATCGGCCCGGGGGCGGGCTTGCTTGTCGCGCAGATGCTGACCGGGCAGGCCACATTGGTGGATCCGGCTCACTATAAGCTGGAGCGTTTCAGTAAAATGTCGTGGGGTAAGGTTTCGGAGTTCTGACCAGGCACTAGTTTGGCAGATTGCGAGGGGGAGCGATCAAATCCAGCATGTCCCATCGAGACAGGAATTGGTTTACTGGACGAGATGCTCTGCATCCTGAAAGATCATCTCAGACGAGAGGCCCGCATGTTGATCGGCGATTGCACAGAGCTGCCATCCACATTTTCAACTTGGCTAGTCCAGGGGCAACGCCCCCGAGCGTGCTGGCTGTTGGCAATGCAGCGAATTTATCGGTCACATGAGCGATCTCCGGCTTATAACCATACGATCGGGCATCGGCTTCTTTTAGCTTGAACGTCCGCTCGCATACCGTCATCGAGCGTTTCAGCAGTCGCGCAGGGATAAGTGCCATAACCTTCATTGGTTTGAAACCATCTCCAAAGCGACAAAGATAACCACCTCATACGCCGTCATGAGCCCGCCAACTGAGCTTCATCACAATGGAGTAATTGCTCCCACAAGAGCGCCGTTGATATTGTGTCGTGCAAACACACCAAGGGAGGGCGCATATATGCCCACCGAAACCGTTGAGCCATATACATTCCGCGTGCTGCCATTTGAGTCCGAGAGGGATCCCACAATTGGAGCATTTTCGAGACGCTCGAAACGTCGAAAGCGACCTCAAAATCGCGCCAACAAACAAATTCATACAAGTATATTATAAATATTATACCGAAATATATTCACGTTATTAAATAATAATTACAATTCACTACACCGCAAGTGGGAAGGAATACAGATAAATGGCAACCGTGGATGTTGTTATTCCTTGTTACAATTACGGGAAATACCTTCGCAGAAGCGTTGAAAGCGTTGTCAGTCAAGCCGGAGTAGACACCAGGGTCCTCATCATAGACGACAATTCACCGGACGATACGTATGAAATAGCCTCAGAATTATCTAGTAAATACAATAATGTGCTCCATACAAGGCACAGTTCTAACATTGGGCATATACGCACATACAATGAGGGGTTGGATTGGGCGGAAGCCGATTACACCCTCCTGTTATCGGCCGATGATTTCTTGATGCCGGACTCTCTCGCATTATCGACAGCCGTCATGGATGCCAACCCCGAGGTCGGGTTTACTTTTGGCAGAGCCCACCGCTGGGACGATGAGCGGATTGAGGAGGCGGGTGAGCACTTCCCTCGAACGCCTAGCAAGACTCAAATTCTACACGGGCACGCGTTCATAAGGTTAGCCGCCGCGCGAAACATTGTCCCTACTCCGACTGCCGTTGTCCGAACAAAGCTCCAAAAGCTTCTCGGCGGATACAAGCAGGAGCTTCCGCATTCGGGAGACATGGAGATGTGGCTCCGCTTTGCCGCCCATGGCTCCGTCGGGATATTGAACGAATATCAGGCAATCTACCGGCAACACAAAACGAACATGTCAAAATCATATCAGGTTCACGGTTGGCTTCCGGACCTGATCCAAAGAGAAGCAGCATTGCGCTATTTCTTCAAGGAAAACTCCCACTTGATGGAAGTCCCGGTTTTTACACATAAAAAGTCGATATATATGCTTGCCAAAGAGGCGTTTAACTACGCAAGCGCCGCATTAAACTTGAACGAAAGTGAAGCTTGCAAAGATCTGGAAAGATACGGGCTGTCGATATCACCGGTTTCACGACTTTCAAAATCGTGGGTCAAGCTGAATTTAAAGAAATGTTTGCAGATATTTCCCCGCTCTCCAAGGCGCCCAAATGCGCAGCTTGATTGACAATTGAGGACGCTTGCCATGAAGCAACAGATGCCTACCAACGAACCTGGCAGGTCAGCTCCGCCTTGCCCAAACCTCATGATAGTGACGCGTCAATTCGGTGCGAGCGGCCAACCATGGATATGGCGGCAAGTGAGCGGGATCCAAGGATTTAAGAAGCAAGTCGTTTGGTGGAAACGCGAGAACACAGTCAGTCAGCCACGAAACGATTTCGAAGAATTCCAAATTTCCGGCGACCCAGCCCCTTATGATAACCGTGGCCGTTGGCTTCACAGGTCCAGAACGGCCATGTCCGGGAACTTCTACGCATCCGTTGGAAAGGAGCGCCGGCAGATCGCGGAATTAATGGCGCAACTACATCCAGGGGTTATACTTTGCTATTTTGGTGACATGGCGATGCGACTATTGCCGGTTGCCCTTGAACAAAAGGTACCTCTTGTCGCTTATTTGCACGGCGACTTTTTATTTAAAACCAACAGATGGTATCGCTGGAGTCTACGCGCCTGCCTGGAACATTTCGCTGCGGTGGTTGTTGTCACGAATGCAGAACGTGATTGGCTCCTCAAACATGGTGTTCCCAGTCATAAGATACACGTCGTACCGTGCGGAGCGCCCATCTCCGTATTCCATCCCGTACGTGATCTCGGCAATTCAGAGCTAAATTTCATTATGGCCTCTCGATTGGCAGAGGAAAAAGGTTGCCACCTATCGATTGCTGCATTTTCCAAATTTCTTAAAATTTTCCCGGCAGCCCGCCTGAGTGTTTTCGGTGATGGTCCTCAGCGCTCTGATCTTGAACAGCTGGTCGCGAAACTGAATCTAACCAACCGCGTTATTTTTCATGGTTACGTAGGCCAGCTTGAACTTGCGCATCAAATGGCGAAGCATGACATCTTCATTCAGCATTCTCTGAGAAAAGAGGGATCTCCCGTCTCGATTGTGGAAGCTATGTCATGTGGATTACCCACAATCTCAACGCCGGTGGGCGGAATTTCGGACCTTGTGATCGATAAGGTGACGGGACTCCTCATTGACGAGGGCGACGTTGGCAGGATGGCAAGCTCGATGGCTTTGTTGGCTGCGGATGAGGATTTGCGCAGGAAATATGGCAATGCCGCCATGGAAAGAGCGGCCAGCCGTTTCAACTCGGACATTCAAACAGAGATATTACAGAAAATACTGGAAGGCGCTTGTGTCAGAGCGGCTAGGACGTTTGTCTAAGCGGCGATAAAACTGGCGAGCAGGTTGTGCGCCGTCCGGCGGGCGGACCGGCGACGAGACGAACGCCCGCAGTTTGCCCAGTCCTTGTTGACGGCAGGATAGACAAATCTCATTTCCGGCGATGCAACAATGAAACCGCCAAGCGCCGTGGCAGCACGTTCCCACGCCGTAATCAACTGACGGGCCGGTGATTGACCGAGCAACGGGAAACAGAATCGCGAGAATATCGAAGCAGGATTTTGCCCGTTGCGATGCCATCAGCCATGGAACAGTATCCCAAAAAATAGAATCAGGGCGAGCGCTGGTTGCACGGCTTCGCAGCAGACGAAAGTTCAGCAGGGCATGATCGACGGCAAGCAGTTCCATGCGGAAATGGATAGCATTCCCGTTCAGTTCCAGGGGCCTGGCGGCGTTGTTGGCGTGGTAAGTCAAGGGCGTGTCATCGCCCGCCATGCCTGGGGTTTTTCCAACCTCGATACGCGAAGCCGGATGACGCCGCAGACACGGCTGCCAATCTGCTCAATCTCGAAACAATTCACCTGCGCGACCCTGTTGGCAACCTGCGGGCAGCCCGAGCATCTGGATGCACGTCTTGCAGACCACCTGCCGAATTTCGAGGGGCCGCTACCGCTTGTGCGCGACCTTTGCAACAACCAGTCTGGCCTGCGTGACTATTGGGCGTTGACCGTTTTGCATGGCGCAAAGGCTGAGCAAACCTTCTCGCGGGCGGATGGAACGTCGGTCCTCTGGCGCACGCGCACCGCGCACTTTGCGCCGGGTACGCGCTATTCCTACAGCAACGGAAATTTCCGGCTCATTGCCGATTTGGTGGAAGAGGTTTCCGGGGAGGCGCTCGAAGCGCTCTATGCCCGGCATGTTTGGCAACCGGCCGGTATGGCGGGCGCCACGCTGACCGCTGATACGAGGCAGCCGGAAGACGGCGTGACCGGTTATGAAGGCAATGATGCAACGGGATACCTGCCGGCGGAAAATGGGATCTATTGGCGGGGCGATGCGGGCATTTCCGCCTCGCTTGATGACATGCTTGCCTATGAATGCTGGATTGACGCGACGCGCGAGGACCCGGACAGCCTCTATCAGCGGATCGCGGCACCCCAAAGCTTCCGCGATGGGACACCTGCCGCCTATGGTTTCGGCCTCAAGCATTCGCAGGTTGGTGATTTCACCTTTACCGGTCACGGTGGTGCCCTGCGCGGCTTCCGCGCTCATCGGATTTGCTCGACACAAGCGCGGCTTTCCGTTGTGGTCATGTTCAACCACCAGGGCGATGCCCATGGAGCAGCTCAGCAGGTGCTGAGGGCCGCACTCGGCCTGCCGCATCCCGTATCGCGGCCGCTGCACAAACGCTATGCGGGCCAATGGATCAGCCATGAGACCGGCCTGCTTGCGCGGCTTGAAACGGGATACGAAACGGTAAGCCTCCGCTTCGGGACTTCGGTCGAGGCGCTGCAGGAAACGCCAGAGGGGAAGCTTGCCTCCCTTGACGTCAGCGTCAGTCAAGAGGGCGCAGATCTCCTCATGCAGCGCCCGCAGGAGAATTTTTCCGAAAGACTGGTGCCGGTGCCCGCCGCGACGCCAGTCGCGGATGTGGAAATTGCAGGGCGCTACCGTTCGGCGGAGCTTGCGGCGGATATCGTCATTGAGCACCGGGACGGCGCCGCTTATCTCACGGCGGAAGGTTTTTTGGGTATCGGCGGCCTGAGATCATCAGGCCTGCAGGGCCGGATCTCTGGATCGTCGTGACGCGCCGGTCCATGGACGCGCCCGCGCCAGGTGACTGGACGTTGCAGGTCATTCGCGATGAAGACGGTCATGTCATCGGGCTGACGCTTGGCTGCTGGCTGGCGCGCGGGATCAGCTATGACCGGTGCGCGTAATGGCGCCAACCGGTTGAAAATTAAAGCCCTAGGCTAATTTTGCATAGGGTGCTGCCCAAATTGAATTGGTCAGCTGCCGCAAATCGTTTCTATGGTCCGCACCAAGGTCAACTGGCGCGGCAAGAGGAACAGATGGGCAGGATCGTCTATGTGCACGGTCAATTCGTACCGGAGGAGGAGGCCCGCATCGGGCTCTTTGATCGCGGCTTCCTGTTCGGCGATTCCGTCTACGAAGTGACAGCGGTGATCGGAGGGCGGATGATCGATAACGACCTGCACCTCAACCGCCTGGAACGCTCACTGAAGGAGCTTGCTATTCCCCTTGCTTTTTCCCGAGCGGAAATTGCCAGCGTCCAGGCAGAACTCATTGCGCGCAACGCCCTGCAGGATGGCACTGTCTATCTGCAGGTCTCGCGCGGCGAAGCGGATCGTGACTTTTTCTATTCCGATGCGCTGGCTCCGCGTCTCGTCGGCTTCACCCAGGCGAAGACGCTGACGGGCACGAAAGCGCAGCAGCACGGCATAGCGGTCAAGTTGGTGGACGATCCGCGCTGGCAACGGAGGGACATCAAGACGACGATGTTGCTCGGCCAGGTCATGGTCAAGCAGGCGGCGCGCGGTAGTGGTTTCGACGATGTCTGGATGGTCGAGAACGGGCTGGTGACGGAAGGCGCATCATCGACGGCTCATGTCATTACCGCCGACGGACGCATTCTGACCCGTGCCGCCTCGCAGGCAACATTGCCGGGCTGCACGCAGCGCGCCATTGCGCGGCTCTGTGCCACAGAGGGACTACAATTGGAGGAACGCGCCTTCACGCCCGAAGAGGCACAAGGCTCCGCCGAAGCCTTCCAGACCTCTGCCTCAAGCCTGGTCATGCCCGTCGTGCGCATCGGCAGCCGAATGATCGGAGACGGTAAGCCCGGTCCCATCACCAGAAAACTCCAGGCCCTCTATCTGGAAGCAGCGGGCGTTCCGGTCTAGGAACGGCGGAACGACAGGGGGATAACATGAAGACGGCACGCGAATTGGGACTGATCCCGCAGGGGAGACTTGAGCCGGGTCTGGGCAATGCCATTACCGATGTCGCGGGTGTTTCGGTTGGCCATAGCTCTGTACGCGGCGATGGGCTTTTCACAGGCGTGACGGCTATCGTGCCTCATGCCGGCGACATTTTTCGCGTGAAGCCACGCGCCGCCGTCGAGGTCATCAACGGTTTTGGCAAGTCGGCCGGCCTGATGCAGGTTGCTGAACTCGGAACGATCGAGACGCCGATCCTGCTTACCAACACGTTCGGGGTTGCGGCCTGCACGGAAGCGCTGATCCGCCGCGCCATCGCCGCCAATCCGGCCATCGGACGAAAGACCTCCACGGTCAACGCACTCGTTTGCGAATGCAATGACGGCAGCATCAATGATATTCAGGCGATGGCAGTGACATCAGCCGACGCCGAAGCTGCGCTGCTCGCTGCCAGCACTGGACCTGTGGACCAGGGCGCGGTGGGTGCCGGTTCGGGTATGACCGCCTTTGGGTTCAAGGCCGGCATCGGTACGGCCTCGCGGCAAATGCGGATCGGCAAGCGCAACTTCACGCTCGGCACTCTGGTGCTCGCCAATTTCGGCGCAACGGGTGATCTCGTCCTGCCAGACGGCCGCCGTCCCGATCCGCGCGCGCCTGCCAGTCCCGAGCAGGGCTCGGTCATCATCGTCATGGCAACAGACCTGCCACTCGGCGATCGCCAGTTGCAACGGGTTGCGCGGCGCGGCGGTGCAGGACTTGCGCGGCTCGGCGCCTTCTGGGGTCATGGCAGTGGCGATGTCGTCCTGTGTTTCACCACCGCAGATCCGGTGGCGCATGACCCGTCAACACCATTCGCCACGCAGGAACGGCTTGCCGATGAGAACATCGACATTGCCTTTCGAGCCGCCACCGAGACGACGCAGGAGGCCGTGTTGAACGCGCTCTGCATGGCCCCCGCCACACCGGCCCGCAACGGCCGGATTTATCCCGCTCTTGCCGACTGGTTGAAGGAGAACCCCACGCCATGAAAGTCTTTATCTCCGCCGATATCGAAGGAACCGCCGGCATTGCCCATTGGGACGAGACCGAGCGCACGCACCCGGACTGGGCCGAATTCCGGGCCTTGATGACTGCCGAAGTGGTCGCCGCCTGCGAGGGCGCGCGTTCTGCCGGCGCGACGGAAGTGGTCATCAAGGACGCCCACGACAGCGGTCGCAATCTCATTCTCGACCGGTTGCCTGATTACGCGCGGATCGTGCGCGGCTGGTCAGGCCATCCGGACTCCATGATGTTCGGGCTCGACGAAGGCTTTGCCGCCGCCATTTATACCGGCTACCACTCCAAGGCAGGCAGCGAGGCCAATCCGCTTGCCCATACGTCCAACCTGCGCATTTCGCGGCTACTGCTGAATGGCGAGGTTGCGTCCGAGTTTACCGTCAATGCGCTGTGTGCTGCGGGTTATGGGGTGCCTTCCGTTTTTCTGGCCGGTGATGACGGCATTTGCGCGGAGGCACGGGCCATGGTGCCGGGCCTCGCGGCCGTGGAGACGCTGGACGGCCGGGGCCGCGCCTCAACGTCCATCTCGCCTGCATGGTCGCGGCGCCTTATCCGCGAGGGCGTAGCCTTGGCGCTCTCGGGCGATTTCGCGCAGGCACTGCCCGCAATGCCGGAGCACTACGAGGTGGTCATCGAATTCAACAATCCGACGGATGCGTATCGCGCCGGCTGGTATCCCGGCGCTCGTGCACACGGGCCCCGTGCGGTCGCCTTCGAACACAGGGATTTTGCCGAAATCCTGCGGGCACTGGTCTTCCTCAAGGTCTGATCAGACCGGCACGCGTTCCAACAGTTGCCCCGCTGTGCGCCAGAGGTCTTCGACCTTTCTGTTGCGGCTCGCGGCGTGGCGATAGAGGCGGATTTCGAGGTCGAGATTCCAGCCCTCGTCTACCGATGCGGGCACCAGGCGGCCAGCCTGCATTTCGTCGCGCGCCAGGCTTTCCGGCAGCCAGCATACGCCTGCGCCCGTCACAGCCATATTCATTTGCCCAGCACTGATTGTATTTTCGTGTGTCGTGCGGCGCCGGAAGGGCGGGCGGCGTAGCCAAAGGCGCGATAGCGCAACCCCGAAGAAGGAATTGAGGCCATAACTCAGGCAGGGAATGGCCAATCGCGGCTGCGCGACAGCGCGGTCAATGAGATTGCGGCCCGGCTGTACATTGCCCGACAGTACGATCTCCGGCGAAACCAGCGGGATCAGCCGGTCATGAGCGACAGTCAGAGAGGCAAACTGACCGCGATCAAGGTGAAACGGCACTTCCGGATGGGCATAGGTCAGGAAGAAATCCGCCTCGTCGTTGACAAGCGCATCGAGGTTGGCTTCGATCCCACCGCGGTCAGGGATGAGCGAGGTGCTGAACGTACTGCCCGCGTCTTCCAGCGCCTTCACCCAACCCGGGAAAAAAGTGACCGTCAGCGTATGCAGCGCGGCAAAGCGGATGAGGCCAGGTTCGTGCGACGGGCGCAATGTCTCACGCGCTGCATAGAAGGTACGGATTGCTTCCTGTGCGACCGGAAGGAAATTACGTCCGGCGGGGGTGAGTTCGGCCGGCATGGTGGCGCGGCTGATCAGTGTCGCGCCTAGCCAACTCTCCAACTGCTTGATCCTCCGGCTAAAGGCCGGCTGCGTGACATTGCGAAATTCAGCAGCCCGCGAAAAGCTGGACGTATCGGCAAGCGTCACGAAATCCTCCAGCCACTTGATCTCCATAAACCGTTCCCCCGATCCTGTTTACCCCGGAAAACGATCATAAGTCATTCAATCAAAATGGGTATGCCGATTTCGCATGGGGTGGTGCCAAAACCGAATTGGCCAAGTCAGCCACAACCTTCCACGTTGTGTGTGGAGGAAATAGGTACCGGTTCGTCCGGTGCCCACAGGGGGAGCTGTGAATGGCATTCGCAATCGAAGCCGATCTTATCGTGCACAATGGCCGCATTTGGCGCGGCCGGGAGGAGGGCATCAGCGAGGCTGTTGCCGTGTGGCAAGGTAAGGTTCTTGCAACGGGCAGCGATGCCGACATGTTGAGCCTCAGGGGGCCGCGTACCGAGGTCATTGATCTTGAGGGTCGCTTTGCCAGCCCCGGCCTCATCGACAATCACCTGCACCTGATCTCCACCGGCATCACCATGGGCTGGGTGGATGCAACGCCCGCTGCCGCACCAACGCTGGCCGCCTTGATGGCGACACTTGCCGAGCGCGCCGCAGCTACCCCGAAGGGCGGTTGGGTCCGTGCACGCGGTTATGACCAGGTCAAGCTCGATACCGGTCAGCACCCGACGCGCGAGGATCTGGACCGCGCCATCCCCGACCACCCGGTGCTGCTGACACGCGCCTGCGGCCATGTGGCCATCGCCAATTCGCAGGCACTGAAACTGGCCGGCGTCACCGAGGCGACGCCGGTCCCAGACGGCGGCGTCATCGGTCTCACGGACGGCCGCCTCAACGGTCTCTTCGCCGAAAATGCCATGAACCTGATCAAGGCGGCGATGCCCGAGGTAACGACTGAAGAGCTTGTTGACGGTATCGAACGGGGCGGGCGTTACCTGCTGTCGCTCGGTATCACCAGCTGCATGGATGCGGCGGTCGGCCAGCTCTCAGGCTTTGCGGAAATTCAGGCCTATGAAATGGCCAAGGTTTCCGGCCGCCTGCCGGTTCGTGTCTGGCTGACGCTGCTTGGTGATCCCGGTGTTTCGATCGTTGAGGACTCCTGGCGGGCCGGCCTTATTTCCGGTGCGGGTGACGACATGCTGCGCGTCGGTGCGGTCAAGATCTTCCTTGATGGTTCGGCCGGGGGACGCACCGCCTGGATGTCGAAACCCTATCTGGGCGAACCCGACAATATAGGCGTACAGATGCTGCCGGATGCCGAAGTCGAGGCGATCGTCAAATCCTGTCATGACCGCGGCTACCAGATGGCCTGCCATGCCATTGGCGACGGCGCGATCGGGCAGTTGATCACCGCCTACGAGAAGGCGCTGGCCGCCAATCCCGATCCGGACCGGCGCCACCGCATCGAACATTGCGGTTTCTCGACGGCCGAGCAGGACGCGCGCATGAAGGCGACCGGCATCCTGCCGGCACCGCAGATGGCCTTCATCCACGATTTCGGCGATAGCTACATTTCCGTGTTGGGCGAAGAACGGGGCAAGCCTTCCTACCAGATCGGCACCTGGATGCGCATGGGCCTCAAGCCTTCAACCGGATCCGACGCGCCGGTCTGCTCGCCCGATCCCTTCCCGAACCTGCATGCCATGATCACCCGTAAGACCGGCAAGGGGACGGTGATGGACGATGCCGAAAAACTGAGCCGCGAGGAGGCGCTTCAGGCCTATACGGAATTCGGCGCCTATTCGCAGAAAGCCGAGGCCGTGAAGGGCAGGCTGGTGCCGGGCCAATGGGCCGACATCGCGGTCTTCGACAATGACCTTCTGGAGGCCCCTGCGGATACTATCCTCTCAGGCACGCGCTGCCTGTTGACCCTGCTTGCAGGCCGCGTCGTGCACGATGCGCGATAGAGACTTGCCGGACTAAATTATCGAAACGATGCCGAAAACGGCACGAGAGGGAGAACGACATGCTGAAAAAACTGACACTCGCCGCAATGCTGAGCCTCAGCGTCGCAACCGGGGCTCTTGCCGCCGGCGAACGTTCCGGCGGAACACTCGTCTTCACGGCGCCGTACGGCTCAAGCTTCGCCACGCTCGACGTGCAGGCGAGCCCCAACACGCAGGAAGAATTCATCACGCAGGCCATCCACCGCGGTCTCTACAGCTGGAACTCGATCGAGAACAAGCCGGTGCTCGAACTGGCGGATTCCGAAGACGTCTCCGAGGATGGCACGGTCCACACCTATCACCTGCGCAAGAACGCGGTGTTCCACAACGGTAAGCCGCTGACGGCCGACGACTTCATCTACAGCTACAAGCGCATCGCCAATCCGAAGAATGCGTTCCCAGGCGCCAGCTTCATCGCCGTCATCAAGGGCGCCGACGAGTTCATCGCCGGCAAGGCGGACGAAATTTCCGGTCTCAAGAAGATCGATGATAACACGCTGGAGATCACCTACACCGGCCCGATCAACCCCGGCTTCCCACTGATGCAGAACACGACGGTCATTTACCCGTCAAATGTCGAGGATGAATCAAGCTTCGCCAAGAACCCCATCGGCCTCGGCGCCTTTGTCTTCAAAGAGCATGTGCCGGGCTCGCAGGTCGTCGTTGAAAAGTTCGACAAGTATTACGAGGAAGGCAAGCCCTATCTGGACCGCATCAACATCGTGTTGATGGCCGAAGACGCTGCGCGCGACGTCGCGTTCCGCAACAAGGAAATCGACGTCTCGATCCTTGGCCCGACGCAGTACCAAGCCTATCAGGGCGAGGAAGGCCTGAAGGATCACCTGCTCGAAGTCGCCGAGGTCTATACCCGCAATATCGGTTTCAACCCGGCATTCGAACCCTTCAAGGACAAGCGGGTGCGTCAGGCGATCAACTATGCGATCAACGCACCGCTGATCATCGAACGCCTCGTCAAGAACAAGGCCTATCCCGCCTCCGGCTGGCTGCCGCTCTCTTCGCCGGCCTTCGACAAGGACAAGGCTGCCTATGCCTTCGACCCGGAGAAGGCCAAGGCCTTGCTTGCTGAAGCCGGCTATGCCGACGGGTTCGAGTTCGAGGTGACGGCGAGCCCCAACGAAAGCTGGGGCGTGCCGATCGTCGAGGCGATTCTGCCGATGCTGAAGAAGGTCGGCATCACCGTGAAGCCGAAGCCGGTCGAAAGCTCCGCACTTGGCGACGCCGTGACGTCGAACACCTTCCAGGCCTTCATCTGGTCAAACCTGTCTGGTCCCGACCCGCTGAATGCGCTGCGCTGCTTCCATTCCAAGACGCAGCAATCGGCCTGCAACCATACGAGCTATGCGAGCCCCGAATTCGACAAGCTCTATGAGGCGGCCCAGCAGGAGCGCGACCCGGCCAAGCAGAACGATCTGCTGCGCCAGGCCAACAACATCGTGCAGGACGACGCACCGGTCTGGTTCTTCAACTACAACAAGGCGGTCATGGCCTACCAGCCGTGGATTCACGGCCTCGTTCCGAACGCAACGGAATTGGCGGTCCAGCCCTATGACGAAATCTGGATCGACGAAACGGCGCCCGCTCGCCAGTAAGCCTTGAGAGGTTCGGAGGTGGCCGTGGAAACATCACGGCCACCTCCGCATCGATTGCCGTTCCGTAAGGCCGGCCAAACCGGGACCGCTCATGCTTCGTTTCACCCTGCGCCGTATCCTGCAGATCATACCCACCGTCGTCGTGGTGGCGCTGCTTATTTTCGTCATTTTCTCGGTGGTGCCTGGCACCTTTGCCGCCAGCCTGTTTGCCGATGGCAAACGCGCCGCCGACCCGCAGATGATCGCCCGCCTCATCGAGGAATTTGGGCTGAACAAGCCGTTGATGGAGCGCTTCGTGACCTATGTCACGGACCTTGCGCAATTCGATCTCGGCACCAGCTTCCGCACCCGCCAGCCGGTCATCGACCTCATCAACGACCGGATGTGGGCTTCGCTGAAACTGGCGATCGCTGCCATGGTCTTTGCCCTTGCCGTCGGCGTGCCGCTCGGTTTTCTCGCCGCAATGAGACCCGGCTCAATACTCGATACAGTGACGATGATCGGTGCGGTCTCGGGCCTGTCCATGCCGCAGTTCTGGCTGGGCCTTCTGGCCATGTATCTGTTTGCCCTGCAGCTGAACTGGCTGCCGAGCTTCGGTTATGGCAACGGGTCGTTCCAGAACCTTATTCTTCCTGCCGTCACGCTCGGCGTTACGCCGCTTGCGCTCCTCGCACGAACCACGCGGGCAGGGGTGCTCGATGTGCTGAACGCCGATTTTATCCGTACCGCCCATTCCAAGGGCATGAGCGAAATCAAGGTGGTGCGCTGGCATGTGGCGCGCAATGCGCTGGTCCTGATCGTCACGACGGTTGGCCTGCAATTCGGCTCGCTGATCGGCCAGGCCGTCGTCATTGAAAAGCTTTTTGCCTGGCCTGGCATTGGTTCACTGCTGGTCGATAGCGTTGCGATCCGCGATATCCCCGTGGTGCAGGGCACCATCCTCGTCATCGTGCTGTGGTTCCTCGTCATCAATACTGCCGTCGATCTGATCTATGCCGCGATCGACCCACGCATCAAGCAGGAGTGACGGCAATGCGTCTCGGCTTCAATTTCTGGCTCGGCACCGGCCTGACGGCACTGGTGATTTTCGCTGGTGTCCTCGCTCCGTGGATCGCGCCCTTCGACCCGGTACTCGACGCAGACCTGATGAGTTCCGAACTGCCGCCTGACGCTACCTTCTGGTTCGGCACGGATGCTCAGGGACGCGACGTCTATACACGTATTCTCTTCGGTGCGCAGATTTCGCTGACGGTCGGCATTGTCTCGCAGGTGATCAACTCAATCATCGGCGTCACACTCGGCATGACCGCCGGCTATTGGGGCGGCTGGTGGGACGATCTGGTAAACGGCCTCACCAACGTGATGCTCGCTATTCCCTCACTGATCTTCGCGCTCGCAGTTATGGCGGTGCTCGGGCCGGGCCTGCCGTCTCTTCTTGTCGCACTCGGCCTCACCAACTGGAGCTGGACTTGCCGCATCGCGCGCTCCTCGACGCTGTCGCTGAAATCGCAAGGCTATGTGCAGGCAGCACAAACGCTGGGGTATGGAGACCTGCGCATCATGTTCACCCAAATCCTGCCCAACATGATGGGGCCGATCCTCGTTATGGCGACGCTCGGTATGGGGTCGGCGGTACTGTCGGAAGCAGCCCTTTCCTTCCTCGGCCTCGGCATCCAGCCGCCGTTTCCGAGCTGGGGCTCAATGTTGACCGACGCGCGCCAGCTCATCCAGCTGGCACCATGGGTCGCGATCTTTCCCGGCCTTGCCATTTTCCTGTCGGTGCTCGGTTTCAACCTTCTCGGCGACGGTCTGCGAGACAGCCTCGACCCACATATGAGGACGCGCAAGCCATGACAGCTCCGCTTCTCGACATCAGAAGCCTGCATCTGGGTGTGGCACTCGGCCGTTCCGCCCACCACCCGTTGCTCAAGGGTGTCTCTTTCCAGATCATGCCCGGCGAGGCCTATGGCCTCGTCGGAGAGTCCGGCTCCGGCAAGTCAGTGACATCGCTTGCCGTGATGGGGTTGCTGAAGAGGCCGCTGGCCGTCTCCAGCGGCGAAATCCTGTTCAAGGGGCAGAATCTGCTGACTTTGCCAAAACGGGAAATGCGCCGCCTGCGCGGCAACCGTATCGCCATGATCTTCCAGGAACCGATGACCGCGCTGAACCCCCTGTCCACTGTCGGCCGGCAGATCGCCGAAATGTTTGTGCTGCATCAGGACAAGAGTTGGAACGAAGCCCAGAAGCTTGCGATCGACGCGCTCGCCAGCGTTCGTGTCCCCAACCCGGACCGGCGCGCGAAAAACTATCCGCACCAGATGTCGGGCGGCCTTCGTCAGCGTGTCATGATCGCCATGGCGCTCGCCTGCAATCCCGACCTGTTGATCGCCGACGAACCGACAACAGCGCTCGACGTCACCGTACAGGCCGAAGTGCTGCGCCTGATCAAGGAACTCTGCGCCGAACGCGGCACGGCCGTACTCTTCATCAGCCACGATCTCGGCGTCATCGCCAGCATCTGCCAGCGCGTCGGCGTCATGTATGCCGGCTGTCTCGTCGAGGAGAACGAGACGAGGGCGCTCTTCGATACACCCCGGCACGACTATACGAAAGGGCTACTCGGCGCCCTGCCTCGCCTTGGCAGCCGCAGTCAGCATGGCCGCCAGCGGCTGGTCGATATCGACAGCATCATTGCCGACCGCTCGAAGCTGACCGAGACCCGCTTCATCGCCCCGCGCGGTATAGAGGGGAGCCAGCCATGACCGCCCCGCTGCTGCAGGTGGACGACCTGCATGTCCGTTTTCCGATTTCCGGGGGCGGCCTGCTCGGCAGAGGCCGGCGCATGCTGCACGCCGTCAACGGCATCAGTTTTTCGCTTGCCAAAGGGGAATGCCTCTCGATCGTCGGCGAATCCGGCTGCGGAAAGTCGACAACCGCGCTCTCGATCCTCGGCCTTCAGGAGCCGACGGAGGGCATGATCCGTTACCGTGGCCTGCCTCTCGCCGGCCCTGGCGCGCCGGGACGTATGCAGCGCGCCAAGGCAGTACAGATGGTGTTTCAAGACCCCTACGCCTCGCTCAATCCGCGCCAGTCAGTACGCAGCTCGCTTGCGGCACCGCTGCGTTTGCATGGCTTTACCGCTGGCTCGGAAATCGACGGCCGCATCGAAGTCATGCTCAAGAATGTCGGCCTGACACCCGAGCACGCAAACCGATATCCGCATGAATTTTCCGGTGGCCAGCGCCAGCGTATCGGCATTGCCCGTGCCCTGATCCTCGAACCGGAGATCGTCGTGCTCGACGAGCCGGTATCGGCTCTCGACGTCTCGATCCGGGCGCAAATCATCAACCTGTTGCTGGACCTTCAGGAAAAACTCGGTCTTTCCTACCTGATGATCAGCCACGACCTCAGCGTGGTCGAGCATATGAGCGACCGGGTGCTGGTGATGTATTTCGGACAAATCGTGGAAGAAGGCGGATGGCGGGAAATCTTCGAAGCGCCGGCGCATCCATATACCCGCCGGTTGATCGCCGCCATTCCCGATCCGGAGAAGGCACTGAACACGGCCGAATTACAGGATTGTGTTTCCGATGTGCCGCAATTTGCCGGCCGCAGCTTCATTTCCGACGGCAGCACGGCGCCGGATGTTTTTACGGCACCTGCGCCTTCCGAACTGGTTGAGATCGGTGCCAGTCATAAAGTCCGGCTGGCTTCGGCATAGGGCTATGACAACTCCGGTAAGCCAGAGCAGCCAGAAGTAAGCTATAAACAACAGGTGGGAACAGAATGGGCCGCAAACCGAAAATCGCCGTGATCTTGGATGAAAACACCAGCTCTGGTGGCGACGGCTATGAGATCTCCAAGAACTACTTCTCCGCCATCAGCCGAGCCGGCGCCATTGGGTTCGGTATTCCATATCAGCATGACGTGATCGGCCAGGTGGTCGAAGAGTTCGATGGCTTCTTGAGCGTCGGTGGGCGCATCCACTTTCCGACGGAATGGTACGTCGAAGGCGACCAGTCCCAATACCCGGCGTCCGAGCGTCTCGCCGTCGAAATGGCGCTCATGGAAGGATTTCTTAGCCGCGACAAGCCTGTGCTCGGTATCTGCAATGGTATGCAAATGCTTGGGTGCCTCAACGGCTGCCGAATGGTTTCGGATGTGCATTCCTCGTGGCCCGGTGCGCTCAACCATGACCAGACCGATACGTTCCATCCCGTACACATCCCCAGTGGCACCAGAATGTCTGAAATTCTCAATGCCGAGACATTCGACGTCAATACCTTCCATCGGGAGGCGATCGTCGACATATCCGGCAGCGTGGTTGTTACCGCCCGCGGTCCAGACGGTGTTGTCGAAGCCATTGAGGTGAGATCGCAATCTTTTGCCATGGGCCTGCAGTGGCATCCGGAACGGCTCGACACCGCGGACCACCCGGGCGCTCGCATATTTGATGCGTTTGTGAAAGCTGCGAGCTAGGGAGTGTCGGACCAATAAATATCGACGGCGTCCGGATCGTTGCCGCCGTGAGATAGGCAAAGTTCCCGACAAAAGAGCTGCCCCTCGGCCGTTTTGCATTGTTCAACGCATTTCGTTTTGCAACCGCCTCAGACACACTACCAAAAACACGATATCCTCTGATTCATGCGCCAAGCGCTTGGGGAATCCCCGATACGATTGGCGAAGGAGTTGGGGCGGCAGATTACGCATGAGCAGACCGAACTATCAGGATATTGCCCGCCTTGCCGGCGTTGGGACAGCGACAGTCGAGCGCGTTCTGAACGGGCGTGGCGGCGTTCGTCCAGAACTCATTGAAAAGGTAACGCTTGCTGCACGGACTCTGAAATATCCACGCACGATACCAGACGCACACCACAAGCTGCTGCGTATTGAAGTGCTGATGGTCCGTCCGGAGACAACGTTCTACCGCAGGCTTTCCCACGAGTTTGAAAGCATCGCATCAACACTGGATCCTTTGGTCGTTGTTCAACGCAGCTTTACGGATGAGAAGAACCCCGACGAAATCGCGAAACGGATCCTGGCTGCTGACGTTCCACGGGCGGGCTTGATACTGGCCGTGCCCAACAGCCCCACCATCGGCGCTGCAGTGGATGCCGTTGTCAAACGCGGGACACCGGTGGTCCATGTGGTGACACGGGCATCCGAAACGCGGGGAGAATTTGTCGGCATCAATAACTACGCAGCCGGTCGTACCGCAGCCCACTTCATCTCCCGGATGACGACGCAGGCGGGGCCGGTAGTTGCGCTCTGCCATCCGATCTATCAGGTGCACCGGGAGCGCATGCGCGGTTTTTCTGACTATTTTGCCGAGCATCGTGGCGCCGTCAGTTTTGAGTGGATCGGGTTCAGCCGGGACGAAGAGCAGTATAGCGAGGCATCCCTATGCTACGCTCTTGAGAAATATCCCGATCTTGCCGGCCTGTATAATGCAGGCGGCGCGAACTCCGCCTTAATCAAGGTGCTGGGCCGCCATCAGCGAGGCCGCGAGATCTTGTTCGTCGCTCACGAACTCACGGATTACACCCGCACGGCCTTACGCAATGGCATCGTCGATGTGGTCCTCGACCAGGCGCCCGAAGCGCAGGCACAGCGGGCGCTGGACTGGATCTTGTATCGGATCGGCTTGACGAAGATTAAGCCGGATCCCAACCCCATTCGTTTCATCACCATCACCGCAGAAGCTCTCTGATCTAATCTGATCAACGAAGCCTTCGGCGTTTTGCGGTCCTCCTGCTACCTAAATGGCAGGGAGGAAGGCCTAGACGTTCGCTTTGAACAGCCGGCGAAAGCGTCCGCTCTCCTTCAATCAAAGCTTTGTGCGAGCACGTCAGACGTGCTCCGCCCCAGGGAGAACGTAATGGACGACCTTAAGTATGGAACGCGCAACAAGCGTGGCGACTGGGCGCCGAAGCAGCCGGTTCAGTATGCGCCGCTCTTCCAGTTCCCGACGCGGATTATGGCAATCCTGAAATGGCTGCCACATTATTTCTTCCCCTGGAACGTGGTCTTTGCGGCCTCGGCATTGGCCTATTGGGCTTGGGTCATTCCGCCGATGGAAACCATGCGGACGCTCGGCTTTGGCTGGATCGCCTGGCTTTATGCTGTCAACACTGTCTGCGTTTTCCTGTTCTACGGCGCGTTCGAGCTTCATCTTTACGTGCTGAAACGCCAGGAAACCCGCTTTAAATACAATGGCAAATTCCCCGCCGAACAGAAAAACCAGGCGTTCTGGTTCGAAAACCAGAACAAAGACAACATTCTGCGCACCTTTCTGTCCGGTGTTGTCATCTGGACGGCAATCGAGGCTGGTATGCTCTGGGCCTATGCCAACGGGTACGCGCCCTGGCTTGCCTTTGCGGAGAATCCCTGGACACTGGCGCTTGTCGCACTCGTCGTGCCGATCATCCACGAATTCCACTTTTTCTGCGTGCACCGGCTGATCCACACGCCGTTGCTCTACAAGTGGGTGCATTCGGTCCACCATAACTCGGTCAATCCGTCACCGTGGTCGTCGCTGTCGATGCACCCGGTTGAGCATCTGCTCTACTTCGGAACGGCGTTTTACCATTTGATCCTGCCGTCCAACCCCATCCTCATGCTGTACCAGCTGCATTACGCGGGTTTCGGCGCCATTCCCGGCCATGTCGGCTTCGACAAGGTCGAAGTCGGTGAGGACAAGCTGGTCGATAGCCATGCCTATGCGCATTACCTGCATCACAAGTACTTCGAAGTGAACTACGGCGATGCTTTGATCCCGCTCGATAAGTGGTTTGGCACCTGGCACGACGGCTCGCCAGAAGGCGAGGCTCAGATGCAGGATCGCTACCGCAAACGGAAAGAAAAACTGGCAGCCCGCAAGGCCCGTGCAGCCGCCGGGGAGGCTGCAGAATGAGCTGGGTTTCCGCATGCCAACTCGATGACATCGAACAGGAAGGCGCCATTCGCTTCGACCATGGTGGACGCACCTACGCGATCTATCGTGGACCGGATGATCGTGTCTATTGCACGGCCGGTCTGTGCACCCATGAGGCTGTCCACCTTGCCGATGGCCTGGTGATGGATTTCGAGGTGGAATGTCCCAAGCATTCCGGAGCCTTCGATTATCGCACGGGCGAGGCCATCCGGCTGCCTGCCTGCGAAAATCTGAAAACCTATCCGGCCGAGGTGGTCGATGGAGAGGTTCGCGTGGCCGTGAACTAGGGCCGCCGAAACAACGGCCCGTCGGGCCTCCGGAATGCACTGGGCGGTCCGGCGCCTATTGGGAGGATAATATGAAATTTGCTTACGCGGCGGCTCTTGCTGTCTCCTTGATGGCGGGTACCGCCTCGGCCGAAATGATCGGCGTTTCCATGCAGAGCTTCGACAACAACTTCCAGACACTGTTGCGTGAAGGCTTGCAGGCCCGGGCCTTGGAGGTGAAGGGCACGGACGTACAAGTCGAGGATGCGCAGACCGACATCTCCAGGCAGCTTAGCCAAATCAACAACTTCATCGCTGCAGGCGTCGACGCTATCATTCTCACCTTGGCTGATGCTTCGGCAGCGCCGGGCATCACCCAGGCGGCGCAAAAGGCCAACATTCCGCTGGTTTACCTCAATCTTGAGCCTGGCAATGTCGGGCAGCTTCCCGACAAGCAAGCCTATGTCGGATCACGGGAAACGGATGCGGGAACGCAGGCCGCCCAGGCCGCATGCGACCTTTTGAAGAAGACGGGCAAAGACAGCAACGCGCAGGTCTACATCCTGATGGGCGATCTCGCCCATCAGGCGTCGCGTGACCGCACGTCGTCTTTCAAGGACACGCTGGCTGCCGGCGACTGTAAGGGCGTGACGATAGCCGACGAACAGTCGGCCGCATGGACCCGGACCAATGCGATGGACATGACCACCAACTGGATCACGGCCGGCCAGCCGATCGATGTGGTCTACGCCAACAATGACGAAATGGCCTTGGGCGCAATTCAGGCGCTGAAGTCTGCAGGGGTTTCGATGGATGATGTGATCGTCATTGGCATCGATGCGACACAGGACGCTCTGGCTGCCATGGCGGCCGGTGACCTGGATGCCACGGTCTTCCAGAACGCCAAGGCTCAATCCGCAAGCGCCATCGATGCGGCGGTCGCGCTCGCGGGCGGAAAACCTGTCGAAAAACAGGTCATGGTTCCCTTCGAACTGGTCACGCCCGAGAACATGAAAGACTACGCCAAGCGCAATTGATCGCGATGACTGGCACATAAACCTATGTGCCAGTCCATTCTGGAGGACCACCGTGGACGCTATCGTTATTGTCGGGGCAGGGGAATCGGGCACCAGAGCGGCTTTTGCGCTTCGGGAAGCTGGCTATGCCGGTACGGTCACGCTGGTTGGCGTTGAACCCCATCTGCCTTACGAGCGCCCACCGCTGTCAAAGCCTGAAAACGGCGCTGTAACGATGAAGGCGCTGTGTTCCAGCCAAGCTCTGCTCGACGCGGGCGTTACCTACCTTCATGGCGTCGGAGCAACCGCCCTGGATGCCGGCCGGCGGGCCGTCACTCTGAGTGATGGGCGAGCACTGGCCTACGATAAACTGCTTCTTGCGACAGGCGCGCGTCCACGAAAACTCGCGTGCAAGGGCGCTGAGCGCGCGCTTGACTTTCGAACGTATGATGATGCGAAGGCCGTGCTCTCCGGCGTGGATACCAGCCGCAGCGTCGCGATCATTGGTGGCGGTCTGATCGGCATGGAGCTGGCGGCCGTGCTGCGTGGCAAAGGGCTTGCTGTCAGCGTTATCGAGGCTGCTCCAAAGCCACTCGGCCGGGCAGTGCCCTCGCACTTTGCTGCACGATTGCATAGCCGGCACAGTGAGGAAGGCGTCCACTTCCATCTCGGCCAAGGCGTTTCCGAAATCCGCCACAACACGGTTCTCCTGGCCGACGGTACTTCGGTACCTGCGGACGTCGTTGTCGCGGCCATTGGTGTTCAGCCTGAGATTGCCCTGGCTGAAGCCGCGGGCCTTGCGACTGGCAACGGCATACTGACGGACGCTTTTCTCCGGACGAGTGATCCAGATATATTCGCGGCCGGTGATTGCGTGGCTGTCGAGCAATATGGTGGTGGCCATGTCCGCTTTGAGAGCTGGCGCAATGCCCGGGCGCAAGCCGAGACGGCTGCTCGCAACATGGCAGGAGCCGTTGAGCCTTTTGCAGCGATCCCCTGGTTCTGGTCCGATCAATATGATCTCGTCCTGCAGGTTGCCGGGCTGCCGCAGCCAGACCATCAGTGCGTGATGCGCGCGCTGCCAACCGGCGAGCTTGCGTTTTATCTCGATGACGGACGCCTGGTGGCCGCCGCTAGTCTGGGCGTTGGGAACAGTCTTGCCAAGGACATGAAGCTCTCGGAGATGCTGATTGCGGCGAGTGTGCGCCCCGATCCCGCCGTTCTGGCCGACCCGGGCGTCAATTTGAAGGCGCTGCTTAAAAATGCGAAGGCGGCGTGATGCAGAATCTACATATTTTCCAGTCGTTATGGGCGATGGAGCGGCGCCATACCGACGGCTTCGAGCGAGACCTCGAAGACAATATTGCCATGATCATCGAGGCTGGTTTCGACGGCGTCAGCGCCCACTATACAAACCGTCAGGATGTTGCCCGTCTCAACCAGGCGATCGAAGGCACCGGCCTCAAAATCGAAGGGGTGTGCTTTCCCCGGACAGTCGAAGACCTGATGCTGCCGTTGGAGCTTGCGGCGGATTACCCGGTCAGCCACCTCAACCTGCAGCCGGATATTCGTCTGCGCAGGGTTGAGGACTGCCTACCCTTGCTTGACGGCTGGATGCAGCTTGCAGCCGTTGCCGGCATCCCGGTGTTCATCGAAACACATCGCGATCGAATGACCGCCGATCTCTTCTTCACGCTTGATTTGCTGGATCAGCGCCCCGAATTGCCGCTGCTGGCAGACCTGTCGCATTTCCTGGTGGGGCGGGAGTTCGCATTTCCGGTCAATGCGGAAAATCACGCTCTGATCAGCCGTATTCTCCAGAATGCCCAGGCATTTCACGGCAGGGTCGCATCACGCGAACAGGTCCAGATCGAGCTGTCGTTTCCACATCACCGCCCCTGGGTCGATCTCTTCCTTGCCTGGTGGCAGGAAGGTTTCCGGAGCTGGCGCTCCCGTTCCGCCGACAACGCAGAACTGGTCTTTACCTGTGAACTTGGGCCGAAGCCCTATGCGATCACAGGCCGCGACGGCAACGATACCACCGACAGATGGTCTGAGGCGCTCCAGCTCAAGGATATGATCCGCGAGCTTTGGGCGGCAACGGCTTCCCCTGAAACACCACGCGAAACGGCTTGCGGAGATCTTTGGGTCTCCGCCCCTAAGGGATAATGAGGAATACTATGAAATCACGTGCTGCCGTCGCTTTCGCTCCGGGCAAGCCCCTGGAAATCGTCGAACTGGATGTCGCTCCGCCGCAGAAAGGGGAGGTTCTGGTCAGGATTACCCATACAGGGGTCTGCCACACCGATGCTTTCACGCTCTCGGGAGCCGACCCTGAAGGCATTTTTCCGGTCGTTCTCGGGCATGAAGGTGCCGGTATCGTCGTGGAAATCGGGGATGGGGTCACCAGCGTTCAGCCCGGAGACCACGTCATTCCGCTCTATACGGCCGAATGCCGCGAATGTCTGTTTTGCAGATCGGGCAAAACCAATCTCTGCGTCGCGGTGCGGGCGACCCAGGGCAAGGGATTGATGCCGGATGGCACCACGCGCTTTTCCTATAAAGGTCAGCCGATTTATCACTACATGGGCTGCTCGACGTTTAGCGAATACACCGTGGTTGCCGAGGTCTCCCTGGCAAAGATCAATCCTGAAGCCAATCCCGAGCACGTCTGCCTGTTAGGTTGCGGCGTCACTACCGGCATCGGCGCCGTCCACAACACTGCCAAAGTGCAAAAGGGGGATAGCGTTGCCGTGTTCGGTCTGGGCGGCATCGGCCTTGCCGTCATCCAAGGCGCAAGGCAGGCGCAGGCAGGACGCATCATTGCCATTGATACCAACCCTTCGAAATTCGAGCTTGCCGGAAGCTTTGGCGCCACGGAGTGCATCAATCCGAAAGACCATGAAAAACCTATTCAGGACGTCATTGTCGAGATGACCGGATGGGGTGTCGATCATTCCTTTGAATGCATCGGCAATGTCAGCGTCATGCGTGCAGCCCTGGAATGCGCTCACCGGGGCTGGGGGCAGTCGGTCGTTGTCGGTGTTGCGGGCGCTGGCCAGGAAATCTCCACCCGGCCCTTTCAGCTTGTGACCGGACGCACTTGGAAAGGCACCGCATTTGGCGGGGTTAAAGGCCGCACCCAGCTGCCCTCAATGGTGGAAGACGCAATGAACGGAGACATAGAGCTGGCAGCCTTCGTGACCCATACCATGGGCCTCGATGCCATCAATGACGCTTTCGATCTGATGCATGAGGGAAAATCTATTCGGTCCGTGATCCATTATTGATCACGGTTCACCGTTCCTTTCCCTCACAAAGCGACTGGCCACTATCACCCTCCAAACGTGGTGGCCGAGGGAGAGCTGGCTGCGGCCGCCTCTCCCAACTATCCACCCGGCACTGGAAAGCCATCACACAGACCGTCCGCAGTTTCAGGCCTCAGCAAAGGCAAGCCGGCGATCTGGTGTCAGCACGCTACCGAAGAATGACGCGCATCTCTTCCTACAGCGAAGCGCCGATTTCTACCTTGTCGACCTCGATCCAGGCCTTCTCATCAAACGATCGTGCCATGGCATGGACGGTCTTCTCGATACGCAAGCCCTGTTTGAAATCGATCGCTGAAAAAGGCTCACCCGCGATCGCGCGGATCAGTTCGTGGCACTCGATGATCTTCAGGTCATTGAAACCGAGACCATGGCCGGGTGCCGGGATGAATTGGCCATAGGGTGCATGGGAAGGCGCAGTCAGGACCCGGCGAAAGCCCTGTTCGGTGGTGTTGCCGCCGGTCTGGTAGAGTTCGAACTCGTTCATGCGCTCCTGATCGTAGAGTATAGAACCCTTGGAGCCGTAAATCTGCAGAGCGATACGGCCTTTGCGGCCCCACGCGGCGCGGTTTGCCATCAGTACGGCCGAGATGCCGTGCTCGAGCCGCATCAGGATACTGGCGCCATCGTGGTTTTCCACCGCCCTGCGGCCACCATCCTTCAAGGGACGGTCGGCATAGGGCTTCGCCATGTCGGTAACGACCGAACGGACATGGCCGAAAAGATACCAGAGCAGCGAGAGAGGATGCACCGCGAAATCGTCCAGCGCACCATAGCCTGCCGACCGTTCGCTTTTCCAGTAGAAGGGCGCTTCGGGATCAGCCATGAAATCCTCGTCCATCTCGACACGGACGTGGTTGACGGCACCGATCGCGCCATCCTCGATCAGTGTCTTCATATGCCGAAGGATGGGATTCTGGATATAGTTGTAGCCCATGATTGCAATTTTGCCGGAAGCCTCGACGGCTTTCAGCATGCGTTGCGCATCCGGAAATGTCGGCGACATCGGCTTTTCGCACCAGACATGTTTGCCGGCTCCGAGGGCCGCAATGGCCATCTCGGCATGGAACTGGTTCGGGGTGGTGACGGAGACGACATCGACATCCGGATCGTCGATAAGCCGGCGCCAGTTAGCCGTTGCCTTTTCAAAGCCGAACTCATCGGCGCGCGCGGTGGCAAGTTCGGCATTGGCTTCTGCCAGATGCACCAGCCGTGGACGAGGCACATCGCCGAAGACCGCTTTTACCGCATTCCAGGCCAGTGCATGGCACTTGCCCATATATCCCGTACCGATCAAGCCGACGCCCAATGGTTTCATGACACTTATCCTCGCCAGCTATCCTGCAGTCCGTCAGACTGTCTTGCGCTTCTTCTGTCTGTAAACATCGACCACGACGGCTGCGACGATGATCATGCCTTTGACGATTTCCTGGTAGTAGGCGTCCACCCGCAGGAACGTGAAGCCGGAGGTCATCACACCGAGGATGACCGTGCCGATGACCGTGCCGGTGATCCGTCCGACGCCACCGGCAAGCGATGTGCCGCCGATGACTGTGGCGGCGATCGCATCCAGTTCGTACATGACACCCATGCCGGCCTGTGCCGTTTGCGCACGGGCAGCGGTGACGACACCGGCGAGACCAGCCAGCATGCCGGCGATGGCATAGACCTTGATCAGATGTGCCTCGACATTGATGCCGGAGACGCGGGCGGCCTGAACATTGGCGCCGATCGCATAGGTGAACTTGCCATAGCGGGTGTAGCGAAGGGCGATATGGAAGATGAGGGCGACGACAAGGAAGACGATGACCGGCCAGATGCCCGTGCCGATGAAGTTGAACTGGTCGGTCAGGCCGGAAACCGGCTGCCCCTTGGTGTACCATTTCGACAGGCCACGTGCGGAGACCATCATGCCCAAGGTCGCAATGAACGGCGGAATCTTCGTCTTGGCGATCAGCCAGCCGTTGATCAGACCCGCAAGCAGGCCGATACAGAGCCCAAGGCCGATCGGGACGATGGCCGGAAGGTCGGTCAATGCAGGATAGAGTGCACGAGGCCATGTCGATGCCTGCGCCACGCTAGCGGCAATCATCGCCGTGACGCCGACCACCGAGCCGGAGGAAAGGTCAATGCCGCCGGTGATGATCACCTGCGTGACGCCGACTGCAATGATACCGATAACGGCCACCTGCAGGATCATGATCGTCAGGCGCTGCGAGTTCATCAGGAAGCTTTGGCCGATGAAGATCCAGCCGAGGATCTCGTAGACCAACGCAATGCCGACCAGAACCAGGAAAATGTTGAATTCCGGCGGGATGCGCCGCTTGCTCGCGCTTGGCACCGCCGTGGCGGCCGAGGCTTCTATCTTGGTGCTCATGTCCTGTCCTCCCGGATGGTATTTTTTAAAAGCGCGCCATCACTGCGCTGCAAGTTCCATGACCTTGACCTGGGTCGCTTCCGCCCGGTCGAGGAAACCCGTGACCCGGCCTTCGTGCATCACCATGACGCGGTCGCTCATGCCCAGAACCTCCGGCATTTCCGACGAGATCATGATGACGGCGACGCCGTCGCGGGCGAGTTCTGTCACCAGACGGTGGATTTCCGCCTTGGCGCCGACATCGATGCCGCGTGTCGGCTCGTCGAGGATCAGGATGCGCGGGTTGGTCAACAGCCAGCGGCCGATCAGCGCCTTCTGCTGGTTGCCGCCTGAGAGGTTTTCGATACGCTCCTGCAGGTTTGGTGTTTTCACCCGCAGCTTGCGGGCCATCTCCTCGCATTTTGCCGACACGGCCTTCTGATCGACGAAGCCCATCTTGACGAACTTGTCTTGCAGCACCGCGATCTGCATGTTTTCCAGGATATCCAAGATAAGCAGGCAGCCGGTATCCTTGCGGTCTTCGGTCAGGAAAGCCATCCGGTTGCGGATCGCCTCTGTCGGCGAACCGATCGTGACAGGCTTGCCGTTGATTGCGATCGATCCCGAGCTTGCTGGCGTGACGCCGAACAAAGTTTCGGCCACATTCGAGCGGCCGGAACCGACAAGGCCGGCAACGCCAAGGATTTCGCCGGCGCGCACATCGAACGAAACATCGTGGAAGACGTCTTTCAGACAGAGGTCTTTCACCGACAGAACGACGTCGCCGATCGGTACTTCTTCCTTCGGGAACATCTGGGTGATCTCGCGGCCGACCATCATCTTGATGATATCGTCGCGGGTCACGTCGGTAGAGGCATGTGTGCCGATATATTTGCCGTCGCGGAACACCGAGAACTCGTCGGCGATCTCGAACAGCTCGTTCATCTTGTGGGTGATGTAGACGATGCCGATGCCCTGGCTGCGCAGATCACGGATGATGGTGAAGAGGTGGGCGACTTCGCGCTCGGTCAGCGCCGAGGTCGGCTCATCCATGATCAACACGTCGGATTCGTAGGATACCGCCTTGGCGATCTCGACCATCTGGCGATTGGCGATGGAAAGATCGCGTACTTCCGCCTGCGGATCGAGGGCAATGTTCAGACGCTTGAAGAGGTCTGCGGTCTTGCGGTTCATTTCGCCATGATCGACGAACCCGAGCCGGGTGAGCGGCTCGCGCCGGATCCAGATATTCTCTGCTACGGTCATGAATGGCATCAGGTTCAGTTCCTGATGGATCATGGCGATGCCGTTTTCGAGCGCATCCAGCGGCGATTTCAGCCGGATATCGACGCCCTTGAATTTAACTTCGCCCTTGTCGGGCGTATAGATGCCGGCAAGGATTTTCATCAGCGTCGATTTGCCGGCGCCGTTTTCACCCATCAGCGCATGCACGGTGCCGCGCTTCAGACGGAACGATACGTCATCCAGGGCCACAACGCCGGGAAATTCCTTGCGCACCCCTTCGACTGCAAGCAGATATTCGGCTTTTGGTACGGCGCCACTGGCGCGTACGGCTGCCATTGTTGTCGGACTGACCATTTTAATGATGCCTCCCTGTCGCCTGTTTGGCTGGGACCTGCGCCCTCAGGCAGCAAGGTCACCTCACGGTCCGCTGGAGGCGCATCGCACCAACGTCAACGAAACCGGGCAATCCGGGGCGCGGATGAGCGCGCCCCGGTGTTCAGGTTCAGTTCTTTGCCTGATAGTCCTTGAGGTTGGCCGGCGTTACCAATTCGAAAGGAATGTAGACCTTCTTTTCGACCGTTTCGCCCCGCGCAAACTTCAGAGCCGCATCGAGCGCGCCCTTGCCCTGGCCAGCAGCGTTCTGGAACACGGTGACATCCAGATCACCGGCTGCCATGGCGGCAAGCGCATCCTGCGTCGCATCAACGCCGCCGATCACGACCTTGTCCATCGGCCGGCCGGCAGCCTTCAGTGCCTGAATCGCGCCAATGGCCATTTCG
Organism: Rhizobium sp. Root1334; assembly: GCF_001426665.1. GTDB lineage: Bacteria > Pseudomonadota > Alphaproteobacteria > Rhizobiales > Rhizobiaceae > Pararhizobium. The sequence goes on from NZ_LMEY01000028.1 coordinate 267,421, forward strand.
TCGTTGTTGGCGATGACGGCGTCAAATTCCAAACCGGCAGAAAGCCAGTTGGTCATCAAGTCTGCACCCTGCGTACGCGACCAGTTGGCGGTCTGCTCTTCAACGATGGTGATGCCCTTGCAGGCGTCGGTGGCGAGAACGTCATGGACGTCCTTGGTGCGCATGCGGGCCGCCTGGTTTGAAAGCTCGCCCATCATGACGACGGCCTTGCCCTTGCCGCCGAGCAGCTTGCAGACTTCCTGGGTTTCGAGCGTGCCGGATTCAGCTTCATTGGATGCAACGAAAGCCTGCTTTTCCGGGAGCGTGTCGATGTTGATCGGCTCGCGGTTGACGTAAACCAGCGGAATGCCGGCATCGGCTGCGATCTTTGACATGGCGGCAGTCGCGTCGGTGTCGACCGGGTTGACAACGATGGCATCGACGCCGGCTGCGATGAAGTTCTGGATCTGGCTCTGCTGCTTGGCAACGTCGTTCTGCGCGTCTTCAACCTGCAGCGTGACGCCGTCGAGCGTCTTGGCATAATCCTGCATGCCGTTGCGCAGAACGGTCAGGAAGTTGTCGTCGAACAGCGCCATCGAAACACCAACAGTTTCGGCATGTGCCGCAGTCGACATCATCGCAGCCAAGGCTGCGCCCATAATCATTTTCTTCATGTTGTAGTTCCTCCACAAAACGGTGACCGGCGACCACCCTCCACAAGCCGGAGGCACCCCATTCGCGGTGGCACCCAATTCCCGTAGGCCGCCTCTCCCGGGCAGCTCTGCGTCAAAACAGAATAAACAAACCGACAGTTTGTTAATACGGAACAACTATTCCATTTTATAATTCCATCGTCAAGGGCGTTCCAACTGACATTCGTGCAAAAATGCCGGATGGAACGCCCGTTCCGTCAGGCCGTGGCTTCAAGAAATGCCATGCTTTCGCGGATCGCCGCTCTGATATCGGCTGATTGATGCACATCGGGCGAAAAGGGCTCGAAAGAAAATGGCCCGGCATAGCCGCTTTCTCGCAGCGTCCGGATTTGGCCGGCATTGTCCAGGCGGTCATTGGCATCCACAAGAATGCGGTGCGGGTCGCGCATGCCGTTGACGGAAATGCCGGGATCGGCAACGCCGGAAATGTGAACCAGACCGGTCATTTCCGGATGGAATTTTTCTTCCCCTGCCAAGTGATGGTGGAACGTGTCATGCACGATTTTGAACCGACTCCCACCTGAGACGGCCTGAATAGCCTCTACGGCTTCGGTTTTGGAACGCAACGAGCAGATTTCAAAGCCAAGCGGCTCGACGAGACCGATGATACCGGCGTCTTCCAGCATTGGCGTCAGCGCGGTTAACGCCTGTCTCAGGTTGGCTTGGCGCTCGCCGTCGCCCTGACCACTGCCGTCGTTGAGCGGCACGAGAACCAGCGCCTCCGCTCCGCAATCGCGGGCATAAGTGATGAGTTCCTGTGCTTCGCGGGCGCGGTCGCCGTTCCATTGGTTGAACCGCTGCAGCGCGTTGATCGAAACGATGGTCAAGCTATGTTTTTCGGCGAGCGCCTTTATTTCGGCAGCCGGTGTACCGTCGATAATCGCGTTGCCGTCGAGATCATTGCGGATTTCAACCGCCGACATGCCGAGCGATTTTGCCAGAGCAAAAAATGCATCCGGCGACAAGGCCGGGGCAGTCATATGATTGAGCGCGAATGAAAGGGTCGTCATAGGTGCTGTTCCTCCTGCACATGAATTCGCGGGAAGGGGAAAGCCCACTCCCTGAGCGCGTGAGGATCATCAGCTTATTGAGACACAGTCAAAGCCGAAGCCGTTATCTGTCTCTCATTGGTGAAAGAATACAAAAACCGCGTGAGAGAATACTCTCATTTCGAAGGCGGCCTGCTCAGATGTTTTCCGGGGTGAAAATATCGAACGGCAAAAATGTCTGGCCCGGAACGCCTCCGATACCACGATCAATGGCGGCGACCATCTGCCCCACCAATTCCCGGGTCAGATGCGCGACGGGCGTTGCGACTGCCATGGTCACGAGATCTTCAGCCAGCGCCATTCTTGATTCCGGGGTCAGTTCATTCACAACGACCAGCAGCTTACCTGCCATCTTTTCTTCGGCAAGGGCCGAGATCGCGCCCTCCATGCCGCCGCCGCAGACATAGAACCCGATCAGGTCTGGATGGCGCTGCAAGAGGTTGATCGTTGCCTCGTGCGTGATCTCCTCCGTATCGAGATTGACCATTGTGTCGAGAACCTCGAAATCAGGCGCATTCTCGCGAAAATACGAGCGGAAACCGATTTCACGCAATTCGTGACCATGAAACCGATGGCTTCCGATGAAAGTTGCAACCTTCCCCGGTTTCTTCGCGGCCTTGGCAATCATCCACGCGGCTGTGCGGCCGACGGTGCGATTATTGAGGCCAACATAACCCTCTCGTGCACCCGCGGCGAAGTCCGAAAGAAGCGAGAAAACCGGGATGCCTTTTTCCCTCAATTCCTCTATAGCCGCCGTGACCGCGGGATAGTCGGGGCTAACGAGGGCAATGGCCTGGTTGCGCGCGGCAACAGCTTTGAGCTTTTCCACCAAAGCTGCGGGCGTAGCACTCATGTTGAAATCGATCTGCGGGATAATGCGGACTCCGGGCGCCGAAAACGCCGCATTCTCGATCTCCTTAGCCATCGACTGATAGAAGTACTGGTTTGGCTTTTGCAGGATAAAGCCGAGCCTGTATTGCGGCAGGTCCTCGAAAACCCGCTGCCGCAGCAGGCTGACAGCATGGTAGCCGATCGATTTTGCCGCATCGTAGACCCGCCGCGCCGTCTCTTCCCTTACCTTGTGGCGGCCGTTCAATACCCGGTCGACGGTCGCGACGCTGACGCCCGCGGCCTGGGCAAGATCTGTAATGGTCGGACGCCCGCTCATAATCGCTCCTGATGGAAGCCATCATTCAATCATGCGATGAATGATGTGTTTTGATAGAATACATCAAGGCTGCATTGAGCTGCATTCAAAGTCAACCTATCCTCCATTCAAGGACGAGAACCAGCGGCAAGCGGAGGAGGACAGAATGGACAAGACTGCGACGAAACGTGATTACAGCCTCCTCGGGCGTGATGCTCAGGCCGCCGTCGACAGCGGACTGGCAGCCGCGGAATGGTATCACACCGACATCCCGCGCAAGCAGATGAAAGAGCTGATGAAGCGCGAGGATGGTCCGGCCATCCGCGACACGGCAATCTGGCTTGGCAGCATGGTTATCACCGGTGCGCTTGGGGCCTATTTCTGGGGCTCCTGGTGGTGCGTGCCGTTCTTCCTGATCTACGGCGTGATGTACGGGTCGGCCTCGGATTCGCGCTGGCACGAATGCGGGCACGGTACCGCCTTCAAGACGCGCTGGATGAACGACGCAGTCTATCAGATTGCCTGTTTCATGATCATGCGTAATCCGGTGACATGGCGCTGGAGCCATACGCGGCACCACACCGATACAGTCATCGTCGGCCGCGATCCGGAAATTGCCGTCATGCGCCCGCCGGACCTGTTCCGGCTGGTCCTCAACTTCTTTGGCTTGCTCGATGCCAGCTACGCAATGATCGATATGGTCCGCAACGCGGCCGGCATTATCAGTGCTGCCGAAAAAACCTTCGTTCCCGAACAGGAGCAGCCGCGCGTCATCCGTGTTGCCCGTATCTGGGTTCTGATCTATGCCGCCACGGTGGCGATGGCCATTTACCTCGGCTCGATATTGCCGCTGATACTGATCGGCCTGCCACGGCTCTATGGCGCATGGCATCACGTGCTGACGGGGCTTCTGCAGCACGGCGGCCTTGCCGACAACGTCATTGATCATCGTCTCAACAGCCGTAGCGTCTACATGAACCCGTTCAGCCGGTTTGTGTATTGGAACATGAACTATCATGTTGAGCATCACATGTTCCCGATGGTGCCCTATCATGCGCTCCCGCAGCTGCATGACATGATCAAGCACGACCTGCCCGCCCCGAACAGATCCATGCTCGAAGGCTACCGCGAAATGATCCCGGCCTTTCTGCGGCAGTTGAAGAATGAGGATTACTTTCTCAAACGCGAACTGCCGCCGACCGCGAAGCCCTACCGTGAAGAGTTTCACGCCGAGTCAATTGCCGCCGAATAGAGCGGTGCCCGAAAACAGAACTAGATGGAGGAAACGATGAGCAATTGGGTGGAAGTCTGCGCAACCGACGAGATTGATGAAGAGGACGTCATCCGCTTCGATCATGACGGCAAAACGTTTGCGGTGTACCGCAGCCCGGACGACCGGTTCTTTGCGACCGACGGGCTCTGCACGCATGAAAAGGTCCATCTCGCCGATGGGCTGGTGATGGACGACATCATCGAATGTCCAAAGCACAATGGCCGCTTCAGCTACATGACCGGCGAAGCCAAGGGTGCCCCTGTCTGCGTCGATCTCAAGACCTACCCGGTCAAGGTCGAGGATGGCAGCGTCTTCGTTTCCTTGGGCTAAGGGATAGGGTCATGACGCAGATTGTCATCATCGGCGCGGGGGAATGCGGCGCAAGGGCTGCCTTTGCCCTGCGGGAAAAGGGTTTTGCCGGGAAGATCATGCTTATCGGCGCAGAAGACCATCTTCCTTACGAGCGCCCGCCTCTCTCGAAGGATGCCTTGCTGCAAGGCCACGCCCCGAAACTGGTGTCGGAGGCCGAGCGTTATGAGGCTGCCGGCATCACTGTTTTGACTGGTATCAGCGCCGAAAGCATCGATCCGGCGGCGAAGGTGGTGCGGCTGTCTGACGGCCGCAGCCAGCCTTACGATCAGTTGCTTCTGACGACCGGCGCGCGGCCGCGGCCATTTCCCGGCCTGTCCGGTGCCTGTCAGCGCATCCGGACGCTGCGAACCCATGGCGATGCCGTCGCGATCCGCGCCGCGCTTCAGCCCGGCAGGCATCTCGCGATCATCGGCGGTGGATTCATCGGGCTGGAATTGGCTGCGGCCGCGCGCAAACTGGGCGCCCGCGTGACGCTGGTCGAAGGTCTGCCCCGTATCCTCAGCCGCGGCGTCCCTGAAGAGCTGGCCGCCGTGGTTGCGGAACGGCATAAGGCGGAGGGTGTAGAGATTCACTGCGGCGCAAAAATCCGGAGCTTGCAGGAAAGCCGGGAGGGCGTAAGCGTTCTTTTCGAGGATGGCGGCGCGCTTGATGCCGACCTGATTGTCGTCGGGATCGGGGCCATACCGAATGTTGAACTTGCCCGCGATGCCGGGCTTGCAATCGACAACGGTATCGCCGTCGATACCCATTTGAGAACATCCGCACCGGACATCTTTGCTGCCGGTGATTGTTGTTCTTTCCCGCTGGCGCATTACGCAGGACGCCGGCTGCGGCTGGAGGCCTGGCGCAACGCGCAGGAACAGGGCCAGCTTGCTGCCGCCAATCTCCTGGGTGCAGACGAAGCTATCACCGCAGTCCCGTGGTTCTGGTCGGATCAATACGACCTGACATTGCAGATCGCTGGCATTGCAGATGGGGCGGCGCAGACTGTCCGGCGCGAGGTCGCCGATGGCGCCTTCATCCTCTTCCATCTCGACGCCGGTGGCCGCCTGATCGCCGCCAGCGGCATCGGTCCCGGCAACGCCGTCGCCCGCGATATCCGCTTGGCCGAGATGATGATTGCGGCCGGGATCCATCCTGATCCAGCAGCACTTGCTACGCCGGCGATCAAACTGAAGACACTGCTGACGGCTTAAGCGCAGCACATAGCAACATAAACGAGCCACGGCAGCGTCTTTATCGCGCGTGGCAATGGAGAAACATGTCATGAGACACCGCCGCCCGACTGTCGCCGATCTTCTGTCGATAAAGGGAAAGCGTCAGCTGAGCATGCTGCGCGTCGAAACACTGAAGGAAGCAGATGCCGCGGAAAGGGCTGGGGTAGACCTCGTCTCCGTGCCGCCGTCATTGCTCGGCGCGGCTTTTCGGGAGGCGGCCCCTTCCGTCTTTGCCTTTCCCGGCCTGGAATATGGTGACCTTGTAACAGCGGATGAATATATCCGCGCCGCGTTTCAGGCATTGAAAGCGGGCGGCGATGCCGTTTATTGCGCAGCAGGTCTTCAGACGGTGCGCCGCATGCGAGACGAGGGCATCCCCGTCTGCGGCCATGTCGGGCTTATCCCGTCCAAGGCCACCTGGACCGGTGGTTTTCGCGCTGTTGGCAAGACGTCGCTCGGTGCGCTGGAGATATGGCGCCAGACCAAGGCACTCGAAGAGGCAGGGGCATTTGCGGCAGAGATCGAGGTCGTTCCGGGCGAAGTCGCAGCGGCAATCAGTGAACGCACATCGATGCTGATGCTGTCAATGGGCGCAGGCACCGGTTGCGATGCGCAATATCTCTTTGCCGACGATGTGCTCGGTGCCAACAAGGGGCATGTCCCCCGTCACGCAAAGATCTATCGCAACTTTGCCGCTGAGTACGAGAGGCTGCAGCAAGAGCGGATCGCCGCCTTCTCCGAATATGTGGCCGATGTGAAATCCGGTGCCTATCCCGCCAAATCCCATTTGGTGGGCATCGATCCGGTGGAACTGGAAGCGTTCCTGCAGTCGATGGCTTAACGCCGCGGGCGCTCATCCCGGCAGACAGGGTGCCGGTACCTGCTGTTGGCCGCCCCAGTAGCATCCGCCATATCGCATCCAGAAAATCCGCAACACCGCCCGGCGTGAAACATTCAACGAAAGCAAGATTGACAATGCGACACTACGTTCTGACCGTATCGTGCAAATCCACCCGTGGCATTGTCGCGGCGATTACCGGCTATCTGGCCGACGAAGGCTGTTACATCACCGACAGTTCGCAGTTCGACGACATGGAAACCGGCCTGTTCTTCATGCGGCTGACTTTCATCAGCCAGGAAGGTGCTGCACTTGAGAAGCTGAAGGCCGGGTTCGAGGCGGTGAAGACCCGGTTTGGCATGGACGCCGATATCCGTGATTCCGAGCACCGGATGAAGGTGCTTTTGATGGTGTCGCGTTTCGGCCATTGCCTCAACGATCTGCTCTACCGCTGGAAGATCGGCGCTTTGCCGATCGACATCGTCGGTGTGGTCTCCAACCATTTCGATTACCAGAAGGTAGTCGTCAATCACGACATCCCGTTCCATCATATCCCGGTGACCAAGGCCAACAAGGCGCAGGCGGAAGCCCGGATGATGGACGTGGTCGAGCAGACCGGCACCGAGTTGATCGTGCTTGCCCGCTACATGCAGATCCTGTCGGATGCCATCTGCCAGAAGATGTCGGGGCAGATCATCAACATCCACCATTCGTTCCTGCCGTCCTTCAAGGGCGCCAACCCCTACAAGCAAGCCTATGAGCGCGGCGTGAAGCTGATTGGTGCCACCGCGCATTACGTTACCGCCGATCTCGACGAAGGCCCGATCATCGAGCAGGACATCGCCCGCATCACCCATGCGCAGTCGGCCGAGGACTATGTCTCGATCGGCCGCGATGTCGAGAGCCAGGTTCTGGCGCGCGCCGTGCACGCCCATATCCACCACCGCACCTTCATCAACGGCAATCGCACCGTGGTGTTTCCGGCAAGCCCGGGATCCTATGCCTCCGAGCGCATGGGGTGATTACAATTTCCACAAGTTGATGATCGATCCCATCCATCCTGAATCCCGTATGTGACCACATTCCAGGAACCCGAAAGTGCGTGCGTGTCAGCCTATTCCCTTTGAAAACAGCTATGCGACGGCGCTCGGGTTCTTGTGCAGCCGCAGTTTGCGCGATGATGCGCTGGCAGGCTCGGCACGCTGTCGAAATCGTGACTGAGCGAGGAGGCCGGCGAGGGCCATCAATCCTGCTTCACCGCAGCGATGCCCGCAAGCCCGCGGTTCGTATCCGGTGGCACGGCAGCCTGATCGAGTGCAGGCAAGGGTAGCTCTCTGACGCAGAGTTGAGAAAAGCTGCAGATCAGTGCCCGCTCGGCAGTCGGCGACGGAAAGCGGAAAATCCTACAAGCCCCCCTGCAAGAACAGGAGCCGCGCCTATATAAGGTTGAGACAATCCAGGCATGAATGCACCGGGACAAGGCCATGAAAACCGCCGCTAGCGAACCCGAACACCTCCGCGACTCGCTCGCCTCGCTGCCGGAACCTCTCGACCTGGAATTTCTCGTTTTGCCAGACAATGGCTGGCGCAGACAGGACGATTTTCTCAAACCGCCTTTGGAGAGATTAATTACCGCCACCGATCCGCTTTCTCAACGCCTCCGCTGAACAAGCCTCTCGAATCCGAAACAAGGAGAAACCAGCCATGACCGAGAAGACACCGCGTACGCGCCGTATGGCCCCCCTGAGAACGCCGTCAGGCCTTTCGGAAGACGCGACCCGGGATATCTCCGCCGCGATGAGAGCCTTGCTCGCCGATGTGTTCGCCCTCTATCTGAAGACGAAAAACTTCCACTGGCATATGTCGGGTCCGCATTTCCGCGACTATCACCTGCTCTTCGACGATCAGGCAGCTCAGATTCTGGCCATGACCGATCCGCTCGCAGAACGCGTCCGCAAGATCGGCGGCACGACGCTGCGCTCGATCGGCCATATCGGCAAGCTGCAGCGGATTGCAGACAATGATGCCGATTACGTCGATCCGCAGGATATGCTGGCTGAGTTGCGCGACGATAATGCCGACCTTCTGGCAAGCATGCGCGAAACGCGCGCACTTTGCGACGAACATGGCGATGTCGCCGGCACAAGCGTCTTGGAAAACTGGATAGACGAAACAGAACAGCGCGTCTGGTTCCTCTTCGAGACGAGCCGCAAGGGCAATTCCTGATCGAAACGCACAGGTAGAATCGCGATTGCAACAGGCAGGGTGGCACCAGGGTGCCGCTTTGCCTGATGCCACCGGCTACATCCTGTCCCCCAAGCTGGGCTTTGGGCACCCATACCGCCGCCTACGACCGCGTGCGTTGATGCCTGCTCAAGCTCCGCAGTTTACACGATCGCGACAGATTTTTGGGCGATACAGCCGTTTGTAGTGGCCTTCCTCAAACCTGATCTTTTGTTTGCGCTGGTGTTCCAACAATTGCGCTGAAGGCGCATGAGACCTTTCGATCCCGACCGGCTTGGCTGTCGAGCAGCTCGTGGTCACCAAGCCAATCGTTGCGGCTATGGCGAAAGCTCTGAAGATCGTCGTTGCTTTTCGCATCCCGGGGCCTTCCGCCTGCTTTTGTGCATTTCGACAAGAGTAGGCCAGAATGAATGAACCCCGGCTGAACCGTGAGGCGAACGATCGCTACCGGACGAAAACACCCGGCCACAATCTTGCCTTCCAACCGCGCCTTTTCCGTCGTGTTTGATTAAAAGTTTATTAATCCAGCCTTCCTACACATGGGCCTTTGCTGGATGACTTTCAGATGAACGAAGTGCTCATCGAAGGTTCAGATCAGCGGCTCTATTTCTCAAGCGAAGCAGCCGCTTCGCTTTTTTAACACCGAGGAAATCACATGAAGGCTATCGGTATTTTACTCGCATCCCTTTTCGTTGCCTCTACGGCTTATGCGGACGACATTTCGCTCGGTATTCCAGGCTATGGCGGCAGCGGCTGCCCTTCCGACAGCGTATCGGCGACTTTGAGCCCGGATGGCAAAGCCCTGAGCCTGCTGTTTGACAACTATGTCGTGGAAGCCGGCGGCGAGACAGGCAAATCGTTTGATCGCAAGACCTGCAATGTCGCTATTCCAGTCCACGTTCCGCAGGGACGCAGCGTCTCGGTACTGGCGATCGACTATCGCGGTTTCAATCAGTTGCCGCGCGGTGCACGCTCGCAATTCAACGTCGAATACTTCTTCGCCGGCGCCCGCGGCCCGGCCTTCACCCAGACGTTCACCGGTCCAAAGGAGAAGGACTACCTCATTACCAACAAGCTCGTGGCGAATTCACTGATCTGGTCGGCCTGCGGCGAGGATGTGAACTTGCGGACGAACTCCAGCATTCGCGTCAACACCACGAAAAATCAGGAAGCCATGGCAACGGTGGATACGCAGGACGTCAAGGCTGCCATTGTCTACCAGCTTCAGTGGCGCACCTGCCGCTAACATCGAAGCGGATCGGGGCAGCCCCAGTATGCTGCCCCTTGTTCTTTATGAGGGTTAGTTGTCATGCGTTCCCCAGTTTACCTACCCGTGAACTTGTTTGCCTTTGCAGTGCTGAGCGCCGCCACCGGACCGGCGCATGCTGCGAACGGCTGCGCTGACGGCACTTTTTCGAGCGTCCATTCGCCGGATGGCAATGCGACCAGCGTCCTGTTCGATGATTTCTCCGCAACAGCGGGCGGCGGTTCCGGAACGTCGCGCGCAACAAGCACCTGCAACTTAAGCGTTCCTGTTACCAATCCGGGCGGATACACGGTCTATCAGGTCGATTATCGTGGTTTTGTCACCACACAGGACGGGCAGGCTGCCTCTATCGTGACGCAGCAGGACGGCAAGACCGTTCTGAACCACCAGATCACCGGCCCGCTCGACGATGATGTCTCCGTCGGCAATCGGGTCGGAGTGTCCGGCTCGGATACGCTGGAACTGGCGGTTATCGTCGGTGCAACGGGATCCTTGAATGTGACGGACCCCGAGGCCGGTCTTTTTCTCGATTCCATCGATTTCGCCCGGGTGGGTTTTACGACGGCACAGTCGGTAACGAACTCGGCGGACCAACTGGCGCGCCAGAGGCAATCGATCGTCCTTGACCTGATGGACACCGCGCAAAATTTGCTTGGGCAATCGCAACGGTTTGACAGCGGCAATTACCTCAGCGCATTTGGGAGCTCCGACGCCGCCGCCGGTTTCAACGGACGCTGGAACGCCGGAAATGGCGTGAGCTTTCTCGGTGGCGCAGCGGTTGTAAACCCAAACAGGACCGGCGTTTCCATCGATACACTTGTTCTGTTGGCCGGTGCGGCGCGTTACACCACGGCGGAGGCGCAATGGCGTGCATTCGGCGAGGCCGGCGCCTGGGGCTCGCCCAAGGTATCGGCCAACCTGTCGCGCAGCTATTTGAACATGACCGACATGGTCTTTGCTGGTGGGACAGCGTCCGGGTCGCTGTTCAGTGCCTATGGACGTATCGGGGCAATCTATGCCCCCGACGATGCCAATGAAATCGCCTTTTCTGCCCGGTTCACCCGGTCCTGGCTGGATCTTGATGGTTATCGTGAAGCGGGAACCGGCGCCAATGTCTTTGCGGCAACCGTGAAGGGCGGCCGCTCCGAGGCCGACACCGTGAGCGCCGAAATCGCCTGGAGCCACGATACCGGCGGGCAACTGGACTATACCGTTGCAGGTGCCATTGGCCGGACGTTTGCGGGCAGGAACGGCGCCAAAGCCTCGGTGGATTGGGTCGGCGATGTCACCGGCACGGCCGACGACCAGGACTTCGCAACACTGGGGGGCCGGGTCGGCTGGAAGATCGACGAAATCTGGAAGGTCGAGACATCCGTGTCTGCGACATTCCGCGAGCAGGACAAGCCCGACTGGAATATCGGCGGGCAGTTGAAGGCCTCGTTCTAACAATCAACTAAGAACAGCGTCCAACCGGAAGCTGTTCACCAGCACCGGTTGGACAGAATACGCGGGTGGGCGGCCGATCCCGGTCGTGCCGCCACCCGTTCAAAACGCGATCCATGCCATGGCGGCCGGATCAGATCGCTGACGTCAAAGTTTCCAGCTACACTCCCAGATCCTTGAGCAGGACATTGGCAGTAATCGTTCCCATCGCCGAAATCCCGTTGCCGGGGTGACAATGCGGGCCTGTCATATAGAGACCCCTGATCGGGGACTTGTACTGGGAATAGCCTGGGAAGGGGCGGAAAGCCCCCCATTGCGCGAGCGTTCGCTCGCCGCCGGTCGGGCTGCCATTCACAAACGAGCGATTGTAGCGGAAGAGATCCTCGGGCGTATGGACGACAGAGTTGATGATATTGCCGCTGTCGAGGTTGGTGACATGTTTGCGGACCTCGTTCAGCATCGTCTCGCCAAAGGCCTCCTTCACATCATCCCATTTCTTTCCCGATCGCAGCTTTGACGGCACGACCGTGTCGAGCGACAGGGTATGTTTGCCGGCCGGTGCCCGGCTCGGGTCGCGAATGGTCCAGTTGACATAGACCAGGTTCGGCTCACTCGGCAGTTCCCCCAGTTCGATTTCGGCAAACTGATGCCTGATCTTGTCGACGCTGCCGAAGAAGCGATGAAAGGCGATGCCATCCAGGCTCTCTTCACGGAATTGCGGCCGTTCGTTGAGTGCCAGGTGAATGCGCGCAATGCCGTGGTCTGAATAGCTGAAATGCCTGACCGCGGTTCTGAAGTTCTCGGTCAGATGCTCTTCGTCGATCAGGCGCAGGAATGTCTGGGTTGGATCAAGGGCCGTGACGACGCCATGCTTGGCGATATAATCGTTGCCATCAGCCGTGCGCACGCCTTTGCATCTGCCGTCCGAGATGATGAACTTTGCAATGTCTGCGCCGGTGACGATCATGCCGCCGCGGGATTCAATCAGCCGGCACATCGACAGAGGCAGTTGCTGGCTTCCACCTTCCGGAATGGCTTGCCCGTAATGATGAACCGATGGCACCATGACGTAGAATCCAGCCCCCATTCCTTCCTGATCCGGGCGAGTGTGAGGCGCAAGCGACCATCCGAGGATCAGCGCGCGGATCGCATCATTCTCGAACTTCTCTTCGACAAAAGCCCTGGCACTGAGATTGAATTCTCTCAATCGGCGAAGCCCTTCCGGGCTGCGTTCCATTGCGGCGGGCTGCAGGCTCGGGAGGTTTGGCGGTGAAAAGACTCCCCGGATGAACCCGTCCCGGATCTCGGCGAAGTCGTCGACGATCTTGCGGTAGGTGGCAGCATCCGCCCTGCTATACTGCGCGATGCTGTCGCAGGTCCTCTCAACATCCTTGTAGACCACAACGCCCGGCCCATCGGCAAACGGATGGCCGGTTATCTTGTCTTCACCCCAGAGATACTTCAGGCCGAACTTTTCCAGTTCAGGCCGCAGGTGCTGGTTGAAATCGGGGTTCATGTGGATGAAAATATGAGAAGAACTGAAGAGATCATGTTTGAACCCCGGCGCGACGATCTCCTGCGTTACGGCTCCACCTCCCACCCACTCGTTCTTTTCAAGCACAAGTACCTTGAGGCCTTTCACGGCAAGCATGCTGGCGCAGGCGAGACCGTTGTGGCTACCGCCGGCAATAATTACATCGAAATCACTCATCGCACGCTCCGTGTCCGGTTGTCTTCACCGCACAAACAGCAACGCAGAAAAACAAGTCGCTAGTCTCATTTTCGACAAGTGCCCGGATTTTCGTTGGCCTAATTTCATCGGGCTACCGGTGGAACATCAGTGCCATCATTCGTGAAATATCATGTAACTTTTTTGTGCATTTAACGCCTCGATGGCAGGAGATAAGAATGACGCGCGTCAAGCTGAAACACCTGGCTTATGTGACTTATGCGGTTGACGATCTGAACAAGCTTGAAAGTTTCCTGACAGACTTTGGCCTCCAAACCAGCCACAAGACGAATGATGTCCTCTACATGCGGGGCGCCGGTACTGATCCCTACCTCTATGTTGCAGAGAAAAGAGCGAAACCTGAATATATCTCGCTTGCATTCCAAGTTCAGACCCGGGGCGATCTTGAAGTTGCCTCGGCAATCGCCGGCGCTTCCAAGATTGAAAAATTGAACGCACCGGGCGGCGGCGAGCGTGTCCGGCTGGTCAGCCCCGGCAAGCAGGTCATTGACCTTGTCCACGGCATTGCTCCCGTAGCGGCATTGCAGACCCGCCAGACATTTCCGTTGAACATTTCCGATACTCAACCGCGCAAGAACCGCCCCGTGCGCCAGCGAGCAGAGGCGACACCGGTCCTCCGCCTTGGCCATTGCGCCCTGTGGGTCGAGGATGGAGCCGCGGAAACGGCCTGGTTCCTCAAGCATCTCGAAATGGCCGCATCCGACTATATCTGCATACCGGGAGACCCTGAGCCGAAAGTGGTCGGCGCATTTCTCCGCATGGATCATGGGGCAGACTTCGTCGAGCATCACTGCATCCTGGTCAATGAATCGATCAATGCCGGCTGCCATCACGCCTCCTTCGAGGTGCTCGATATGGACGCCGTCTTCGCTGCCCACGAATTTCTGCGCACACGCGACTGGTCGCTCGACGCCGGCGTCGGACGCCACTACCTCGGCAGCCTGATCTATGACTACTGGACCGACCCCTTCGGCAACCGCATCGAGCATTATACCGATTCCGACATCATCAATGATGAGTATCAGCCGACACGTTTCGTCGGCGGAGCGGAAGAAACGACCCAGTGGGGCATGGCCCCTCCACCACAGTTCTTTGCCTGACAGCGCAACCGCTTATCACGAGCAGCGGCGCTGCCGCTGCTCCATCAAACAGCTGAGGACGCAAACATGACTCTCGAAGTTTTGCTACAAGCCGCCAAGATCGATGAAGCCAAATGGCTGGATTTCCCGGACTACGGTTTTCGCCAGTATTTTCTCTACAAGAACGAAAGCACCGGCGCATCCATTGCCCTTTTGGAATTCAATGAAGGCGGCGGGGTGCCGATCAAGCATTCTCACGCCTCCAACCAGTTCATGTATTGTCTGGAGGGGGAGTACGCCTACACGAGCAGCGATCTGACGCTACGCCCGGGCGATTTCTACATGAACCCCAAGGATCACCCGCACGGCCCGACCATAGCCCGCAAGAAGTCTGTTCTGCTCGAGGTCTATGACGGCCCGCATTACTACGAGAAGCCGGTATTTCACCGCGATGATACCATTCAGGGTTTTCTCGCAAAAGTTTCCGAAAACGGCACCGTCTGACCAACCACCCAAGATACGCGTTTAATGAGGGTACCCCATGAATTTCCGTCGCGTGACATCTCCGCTGGCACCGGAACCGGCCGCCGATCTCTGGTCCAACTGCCTGGTCGCCAACAATGTTGTCTATATTTCAGGAATGACCGCCCGCTCGCTGACCGATCCCGAAGCGGTCAGCGGTGACAACGAGTACGAACAGACGAAAGCCGTACTTTCAAAAATCAAGGGACTTATCGAAGCCGCAGGCGGGCAGATGGCCGACATCGTCAAGTTGACGATATTTGTCACGCGGATCGATCAGCGCGCCCATGTCTGGCGGGCGCGAAAGGAGTTTTTCAGCGGCAACTTCCCGGCCTGTTCACTCGTCGAAGTGAGTTCGCTCGCCAAGCCTGAAATCCTGATCGAAATAGAGGCCATCGGCCACCTGCAAGAGGTTGAGGCACATGTCGCGCCTTGACGAAGAGAGCCGCCGAAGGCTTGGGCAGGTCAGCGTCGCCACACTGGCGACCTGTCTCTTTCAATACGGGCTCCGCAACTGCGTCATGCAGGATGTACGGCCGCTCAACCCCAATGTGACACGTGTGGTCGGGGAAGCTTATACGCTCAGATTTATCCCCTCGCGGGAGGATCTGGACAGCATGGCCAACTATTCCCGCCCGGACTTTCTCCACCGCAGGGCGATAGAGGAATGTCCGGCGGGGAGCGTGCTGGTCATCGACAGCGGGCGTCGAGCCGAGGCCGGTTCTGCCGGTGACATCATGGTCACGCGGTTAAAAGCGCGCGGTGTTGCCGGTGTCGTCACCGACGGCGGATTTCGCGACACGCCCGATATCAGGCAGCTGGATTATCCCGCCTTTCACCAGGCACCCGCGGCGCGGTCAACACCGATCTGCCTCTCGCCGGTAGACGTCCAGCAACCGATCGGGTGTGGCGGGGTCGCCGTCTATCCGGGTGACATTATCGTCGGCGACGCTGACGGCATCATCGTTATACCAGCCCACCTTGCCAGCGAAGTTGCAGAAAAAGCCATTGGAATGACGCGATACGAGACGTTCGCGACTGAGCAGGTTGTCAAAGGGCGTAGTATTCTCGGCCTTTATCCTGCAACCGCCGAATCGCGCGAGGAATATATCCTCTGGGAACAGCACGGGGAAAGAGGATAGAAATGTTCGCTGCTCGTCGCCACAGCTATGCTAGAGCAGATGTGTCAGTCCCCTGCAACGCCGCCGAGCATCGGCTCCAGATCGAGATGGGCATGTACGAAGAACTCCAGGGGCCACTTGAGGCCGTTGCAACAGCCGATTTCTACCGCCAGCTGATCGATTTTGCCAAAAGCAAGGTACCGGTGGACGTCGAATGGGTGGTCCGCTATTCGCCTTTTGCGCCACCCGCTCTTCTTCACTGTGCCAAGCGCGTGGAGATCCGGACCCTTGTGGATCTGGACATGGTCAACAAGCTCTATGACGGCGGCTTCTATAAAATGGACCCGTGGTTTCGGTACTGGACCAGCTATCGGGCCCCCGGCGTAGTGACGGCAGAAAACCTTCCCAGTCATCAGGCCAAGGACGATTTCTATTCCGCCCTAAAGCCATTTCTCGGGGATATGGACGTGATCGCAATGTTTCTGCCAGCCTATGGTGGAAACAGCATCACGATGTTTCTGGAGCGCGAGGAGCGCTTCAATCATGAGGAAAGTGTCCGGTTGCAGGAGATCTATCCGATCATCCGGTCGCTTCATGAGGTCCACATCAAGTCACTGATGACACAGGCCTGGCTGGGAGCCCCGGCAGCGAAGGATTCGTTGCTGCAATTGCCTGCTGCGGTGCAGATCCTGGATATGCACCACCGAACCCTCTACGAATCCGAGCAATGGCGTGCTGCCAAGCGGCAGTTTCCCAGCTTTGCCCGAGCCGCCGAAACCGTGCGTGCAACAGGCGAGCGGCGATCGACCAAAATGGATTTTGGAACATTTCACGTCGATTGCATGGATTTTCCCGATCTTTGGGGCCGGAATCTCAAGGTCATCACATTCGAGCATAGCCAGAGTGTCGCGACCCCACTGGACATCGAAAAGGCGATCAGCGAGTTTGAGCCTGTCGTCTGGACGCCACGGGAACGGGAGATGGTACGCCTTATTCTGTGGGGCAATTCTAACGAAAAAATCTCCGAAGTTCTGGATATCGGCGTCGGCACCATTCGCAATCATCGCAAGCGGATCTACGACAAACTCTATATCTCCGCAGAGCGGGAACTGTTTGCGATGTTTCTGAACTCTCTCATCGGGGAGGCCCGAGTGGCCTGAAACACGAGGCGGGTCAGACGGCGGCTACATCTTCTCTGCAGTCCCTTGCTGTAGCCCTTCCTGCTTCTCTTAAAATGCGCAGAACTGTTGCTCCAGGAAAATACGCCATTAGTGAAATTTGGGACAAGCATTCTGCCATCTTCATTGCATGATGACGATCAGCTCCAACTAAAGAGAGCATGACGGATAAAAAACGAGGGTGAACCAATGATTTCCAGAATGCTGCCTTGCGTGCCGCCTGGGATTGTCACGATCGAAATTTTCGTGACTAAGCAGACCTGAAAAACTTGATGCTATTTGTTTTCCAGCTTGACGTCGCGTCATCAAAACCGCGATCAAGGTATAATTTCGACATACCATAGATATCACCACACATATCTGCGCCGAAATTTAGTATATCATCATCAGTAGGCGGCGTAACCGATTTTCAATGGATGATACATCCTTTGGAGATTGTGGCAATGTCGATCGATTTTCCATACTTTAACTCAGATAAAACTTACAAATATATATCTATATTTACAGAAACACACGTTGACAGGGATGCACAAAAAGATAGCTTGAAATATCAAAAGAACAAATAAGTGTCGCCGCTGCAACGCAGCAAGTGATGCGGCGGCAACGGGGGGAGGACTACATTGAATCAAACAGCGCGAAAATCTTCTGTCTATAAAGCCAGACTTTTCCGGTTTTCCAGGCTGCATGGCCAGTGTTCGTTGACCGTTGTACACGCCGCAGCGAGCGACTGTACCCGGGCGAACTGCCCATGAGCGAGGATATTATTGTCGCCGTCAAAGGTGCCGTGAAGCGGTTTGGCGGAGTTACCGCTCTCAAAGGCGTGGACGTTCAAGTCAAAAGAGGGGAGGTTCACGCTCTGGTGGGCGAAAACGGAGCGGGAAAATCGACCCTTGGGAAAGTCCTTGCGGGGGTTTGCCGGCTTGATGAGGGCAACCTGCTTCTGAACGGACAGATCGTCCGTTTCAAATCACCGCGCGACGCATTGCGCGGTGGCATCGCCCTGCTGGAGCAGGAGATATCCCTCGCACCATCCCTCTCGATCATGGACAATGTGTTTCTTGGCTCCGAGATCCACACGGCCGGGATTGTTCATACCAAGGAGCTTAGAAGGCGCTTCCATCTGCTGACCCAGGAGACGGGTTTCCATATGGACCCCGATCAAAAAGTCGCGGACCTGCCGATCGCAGACCAGCAGAAGGTCGAGATTCTTCGCTCTATCGCCAGACGCGCCGACGTCATCGTCATGGACGAACCGACGGCACCTCTGACGATCGATGAAGCCCGGCGGCTGCGCGCGCTCGTAAAAGCCCTGCGCGATAAGGGAACGACGATCATCTACGTGTCGCATTTCCTGGATGAAGTCCTGGAATTGGCCGACAGCGTCAGCATTCTGCGCGATGGTCAGCTCATTCGCAGCGGGCCAGCAGCCCTCGAGACGGCGGAAACGCTTGTGAGCGGCATGCTTGGGCGATCCTCCGATTTGCGATACCCGCCCAAAAACACCATCGACGGCAACAAGGTCATTCTCTCCGTGCGGGGATTGTGTACGCCGACATTACTCCAGGATATCAATCTGGATGTCCGCGCCGGCGAAATCGTCGGGTTGGCAGGGCTTGTAGGAAGCGGCCGCAGCGAGATCGCGCGCGCTATTTTTGGACGCGACAAGCGCAGTTCAGGCGAAGTCCGCATCGAAGGACAGCTGGTGGCCCCTCAAACGGCTGCTGCCATCGATGCCGGCATTGCCTTTCTTCCGGAAAGCCGCAAGACGGAAGGTCTTCTCATGGGACGGTCGATCCGTGAGAACATTTCTCTCGCCTATCTCACGGACGTAACCACGGCCGGCGTCGTGGGCCGCAAGCGCGAGCGTTCAGCTGTCGATGCCCTGATGAAAAAGCTCGATATCAGAGCCGCGAATGCAGAGGCGCCGATCTCAAGTCTATCGGGGGGCAACCAACAGAAGGCGCTCTTTGCAAAATGGCTTTTTCGCGGGCCAAAGCTGCTGATCGCTGACGAGCCTACACGCGGTGTCGATGTCGGCGCCAAACACGGAATCTACGCGCTCATTCGCGACCTCGCAGCGGAAAGCATGGCCGTCCTTCTGATTTCAAGCGAACTGGAGGAAGTCATCGGCTTGTCCGATCGTGTCCTTGCCATGCGATCAGGACAGATCGTCGCTGAATTCGAAGCGGAGACAGTAACACAGGAACAAATACTGGCGGCCGCGTTTGGCACAGCCGCGGACTCAAGGAATAGGACCGTCGCATGAACACCACCGTCGCACTCGCTTCGAAATCAGGATTGCAACAGGGAGGTACAGGGGCACCCCTGAAGCCCGGTACCAGTCGTTTCAAGATGGAGGGATTGAGAGACTACGGCATCGTCTTCGCTACGCTCGTCTTGTTCATCCTGCTTGCCTTGTCCTCGGATGTTTTCCTGACACGGCTCAACCTCGGCAACGTCATCGATCAATGGGCCCCCATCGGGTTGATGGCCTGTGCCGGCACCCTGGTGATCCTTGTCGGCGGCTTCGATCTTTCTGTCGGTTCGATTTTTGCCGTCTCTGCCGTTTCCGCAGCGCTCGTTGCCAACAGCCACGGGCCAGCGACCGGCATCGCCGTGGGCATTGCCGCAGGCGGTACGCTCGGCTTGTTCAATGGCGTATTGACGACAACATTCCGCATCAACCACTTCGTAGCGACGATCGCCAGCGCCATCGTTTTCAAGGGGTTCGCCACTGTTTTGAGCGGTGGCTTCCTGGTTGCCGTATCGGATGCGACCTTTCAACGGCTTGGTACAGACAAGCTTTTGGGCTTCAACTATTCCGTCTACATTCTCATCGCTTTTGCCCTGATCTGTGGTTTCATTCTGAACTGGATGACGATCGGACGGCACATCCGCGCCACGGGCGCCAACATCGAGGCCGCGCTGTTGTCGGGCATTTCGACAAACCGGGTGATCATCTTCACCTACGTGCTTTCAGGGTTGGCGGCAGGGCTCGCCGCGGCCTTGGTCGCAAGCCGGACGGGTGCGGCGCAGCCGAACATGAATGCCGGGATAGAATCCAGCGTCTGGGCGGCAATTCTTGTCGGCGGGACATCCCTTGTCGGTGGCCGGGGAGCCATCTGGCGAACGGTTCTCGGGGTGCTTCTGCTGGCCATGATCGGCAACGGCTTCAATCTTCTTGGCCTGGACACGCTGTACCAGCAGATTCTGACCGGCGTGATTATCCTGCTCGCGGTCGGACTGGATGCACTGGCCCGCAGGCGCTCCCGCTAAAGAGCGGGAGTACGTAACACATTTCTCGATCCCGAATGCATCCGCCGGCGACAACAACATCACCGGCTCGATGTGGGCTGCTGCGTTGAGGAAACGCAGTGCGTTCGCTCATATCCCACGACGAAGATGCCGGCTGCACCACCGGAACCGGAATTAATTTTTGCGCCACACTTTTCTTTGGTAACACGTGGTCCAAACACGGGGCCGAACAAGCAAAGTCCAGCGTGAAGACGCCGATGAATTTCGAATGCACTCGCGACCGCAGGACATTCGGCGTTCTTGTCAAACTCAACCCAATCCCTCGAATGAAAAGTCTTCGAGGGGACAGCAAAGGAGTTCAATATGTTTGTATCCAGACGCCTTGCCCCTTCAACGATCGGCGCTCTTTCGTTCGCGCTGGCGTTATCTGCTGCCGGTACCGTTGTCGCCCAGGAAGGCAAGGACGCCCGTATCGCCTACTTCCTGCAAGGCAATACAAGCTACAATCAGGCGAGTGCCGAAAAGGCAACGGAAGTCGCGACCGCCAAAGGTGCGTCAATCAATGTCCTGTCCGGCGACTTCGATCCGTCCAAGCAATTTTCACAGTGCCAGGACGCCATCACCACAGGCCGCTACAACGCTTTCGTCATCTATCCTGTCGATGGCGCCGGCATCCTGCCCTGCGTGCGACAGGCCATTTCTGCCGGTATCAAGGTGGTTGCCCTAGATAGTCCTCTCGGTCCGCAGTTCACGATCGAGCCGCAGGTCGAAGGGCTCACCGGCTCCGTCCTGTTTCCAGAGCCGGACGACGCAGAGGCATCCTTCTCGATGGTCAAGAAGGCCTGCGAGGGAAAGGACCCATGCAACACTGTCTACATTATCGGCAGCCGAGCGGCAGCCTATGATGCGGCCAAGCTGAAAGAGATCAACCGGCTTTATGCGGAAAACCCCACCATCAAGCTGGTCGCGTCGGGTGCATCCGACTACAGCGCCGATGGTGGTCTCCGGGTTGCGCGGGATATTCTGGTGGCCAACCAGGACATCCACGTCATCTTCGCCAATGACGATGATACCATCATCGGTGTCGAGCAGGCCGTCAGCGATACGCCGCTGAAAGGCAAGGTGGCGTTGATCGGCTCTGGTGCCAGCTACATCGGTGTTGAACGCATCCGTGCCGGCAGATGGTTCGGCAGCAAGGTGTCCCTGCCTCAGACCGATGCGGAAATTGCCGTCAATATGGCAATTGACGCAGTCAATGGAAAGGCGATCGAAAAGTCCGCTGTTTCAGTTCCGGAAATCAGCCCCGTCGGCCCCGTTGTTACGCGGGAAAATGCCGACAAGTTCGAGGCTCAGTGGGGCGTTCAGACAAACTGATAGGGCAATGACAGGACAACCCCGGATCGCCACGCGACCCGGGGTTTACTGTGTCAGGGCACGTTTGTGATTTTATCGGCGTAGGTGGCGATATCACGTCTGGATCAATCGAATGCCGAAACAACAGCTGATTGCCGGCCACGGGCATCAAAACCCGTGGCCGAAAGCGCTACTTTATCGTGTGCCTTCCTTGAGACCCAGAAGCTGCCACTCCCAACGCAAACCCTGGCCAAAACCGCCGCCATGCTCGGCAAAAAGCTTGGCGATATCGTCGGCGGTCGGGCGTGCCCAGTCGCGCTGCAGTTCGGAAACATAGGCGACTGTGGTCAGGGGCTGCGCGCCGGCCTGAACCATGCGCTGAACGCCGCGTTCATGACCTTCCGTGCTACCGCCGCCGGAAGCGTCGGTGACGATGTAGACTTCATATCCATCAGCCAATGCATCGATCACCGGCATGCTCAGGCAAACCTCGGTCCAGAGGCCCGCCATAACCAGCTTCTTCTTGCCTGTCTTCTTGACCCAGTCGAGCACGCGCTGATCGTCCCAGGAGTTGAGCCCGGTGCGGTCAATCGGCTTTTGGTCCGGGAAGACCGCCTGGACCTCCTGAAACAGTTCCTGCCGCTCGGCAAACGCGGTGGTCAGCAGCGTCGGAACGTTGAAGATCTTCGCAGCCTTCGCCAGGAAGGTCGTATTGTTGACGATCGCTTCGTTGGTGTGCGAGCGCACAGCAAGCAGCTGAAGATACTGATGATCGATCAGCAGAAGCGCGTGATCGTCGGGGGTAAGCAGCGAACTTTTGGCCATTCTCATGTCTCCTTTTGTGAAACGAGATGATTGTCTCGATGCACTGAAGAGATACTACTGAGACGACATTGCCGAAAGACGGGTGTTTCGGTACTATTCGTTCCAAAAATGGAACAATGCCATGTATGATCTCAACGACCTTTTCTATTACGCCCGTGTTGTCGAGCACCGTGGCTTCGCCGCTGCCGGCCGTGCCCTCGGAGTTCCGAAGTCGACGCTCAGCCGACGGATCACGTTGTTGGAGGAGCGTCTTGGTAGCCGGCTGCTGCAACGGACGACGCGCCAATTCGCGATGACCGAAATCGGCGCAGTCTACTATCGGCACTGCGTCGCAGTGATCTCCGAGGCCGAAGCAGCTCAAGAGGCCGTTGAGAACAATCGCACCGAACCGCGCGGCCTCATCAGGGTTACATGTCCCGTTTCATTGATGATCAGCCTAGTGTCACCAATCGTCTCGCGCTTCCTGATGGAGTTTCCGCTCGTTCGCATTCAACTGTCAGCGACCAATCGTCGGGTCGACGTGATCGAAGAGGGGGTGGATGTGGCGCTTCGTGTGCGGTTTCCACCGCTCGAAAATGAAGGGCTGGTGATGAGACGGCTTGCCGACAGCCAACAGATCCTGGTGGCAAGCCCGGCCCTTCTTTCCCGCTTCGGCAGGCCTTCGACACCCGATGAACTTTCCCCTCTACCCGGGATGGATCTGGTGCGAAGTTCGTCGAAGCATGTCTGGGAACTGCAAGATTCAACCAAAGAGCAACAGAGTATCCTCTTCGAGCCGCGCTATGTGGCCGACGATATGTACGCGCTCCGCCAGGCCGCCATCGATGGCGTTGGGGTTGTACAGCTTGCGGATTATCTCGTCACCGACCAGATCGCGTCCGGCGAGCTCGAGCGGATCTTGCCTGACTGGCATCTGAAGAGCGGTATCGTGCACGCCGTTTTTCCGTCGCGGCGCGGTCTGTCGCCGGCCGTCAGAAGCTTCGTCGACTATCTTGCTGCGGCGCTCAAGGCGTGATCGCGAATAAGTTGTAAGGCAACCACGGCATTCCGCGCACATCGGCTTGAGAAGGTAAAGACCTCCCTGTGCTGAACAAATGTCCACCATCCAGACATGCCGTCAGCACACAGGCTGCGGCAGTGATACCGGCACGACGTCCACACTTGCGATGCTATTCCGCTACAACCGGATTTCGCAACGTGCCGATCGAGCTGATTTCGACTTCGACAACGTCGCCGTGCTTCATCCAGAGCGGTGGGTTGCGGAACGCGCCGACGCCGCCCGTGGTCCCGGTGACGATGACATCGCCTGCGACCAGTGTCGTGAAACTGGACAGGTATTCGATCAGGGCTGGAATATCAAAAACCAGATCCGAAAGCGGTGCCCGCTGCATCTCCTCGCCGTTAAGGCGCGTAATAAGCTCAAAGGTCGAGGGATCGGCAATTTCGTCTGCGGTGAGCATGCACGGACCAAAGCCACCGGTATTGTCGAAGTTCTTGCCCGGGGTGAATTGCGGCGTGTGCTTTTGCCAGTCGCGAATACTGCCATCATTATAGCAGGAATAACCTGCAACATGGGAGAGCGCGTCAGCCGCGGCAATGTTGCGGCCCGGCTTGCCAATAATGACAGCCAGTTCCCCCTCGAAATCCAGCTGATCGGACACCGCCGGTTTGATGATCGGCTTACCGTGCGCCGTCTGGCTTCTCGGATTGCGGGTAAAGACCACCGGAAAATCCGGTTTGGGGCGGCCTGTCTCGACCAAATGTGAAAGATAGTTGACGCCGATGCAGAAAATCTTCTGCGGATCAGGGATCACCGGCAGAAGATCGGCGGCCGCAAGACTGAAATCCGGGACTGCCCCTAGAAGTCCCCGGGCGTCAGCGAGCCCATTTTCAAGCAGATCCCGCATCGTCGGATACTTGTCCTTCAAACGGGCATGGAGGTCGATGACGGTATCGCCGACAACAACGCCGTAGGCGGCGGCACCGTTCTTCTTGAAACTGATGATTTTCACGATATTTCCCTTTTGCGCGGATGCCCTGAAAGCCACCGCTGGCGGTCTTCGGATTGTGTACGATCAGTCTTGTTATGCAACCGCACTTGCGGTAGGGCGCTCTTCGGCTTTCCCCGATATGCGGAAACGCGCGGGGCTCAGCATGTCAGCCATATGAGCCACCCGATCAAAGGCATGGGGGATATCCTGGCCTGTAATCAATGCGCAGGCGAGATGCGCGAGCGCCGGCGCTGAGCCCACACCGAATCCACCCTGTCCGGCAAGCCAGAAGAAGCCGCTTGCCGCCGGATCGTACCCGACAACGGGATTTCTGTCCTCGGCAAAGGTACGGAAACCGGCCCATCGGTGCGTGACCTGGCGAACCTGCATCGATGTGTTGTTCATCAGCCGGTCAACTGCAACGGCAACGTCATATTCGTCGGCCTGGACATCGCAAGGCGTGTCTTCTGTTTCGTCCATCGGCGACACGAGCAACATCCCGGCATCGGGCTTGAAATAGAAGCCGCCCGACAAATGGATGAGCATCGGCAGGCTTGCCATGTCCAGCCCCGGGGAGGGAGGTACGAGGATTGCGGTACGCCGCAGCGGCTTCAACCCCAAGGGTTCCAGAGCAGCCATCTGCGCCACGTCATCAGCCCAGGCCCCCGCGGCATTGACGATTGCCGGCGCCGTAAAGGTATCACCGTTTTGGGTGCGCACCGTCCAAAGCCCGTCATTGAAGGATATCGACGTGGCTCGTGCATTGCCAATCAGTTCGCCACCACGCTGCTTGAGAAGCCGCGCATATCCGCCGAGGATCGCACCGGCATCAAGTTCCCCACCCGTGCGATCGACAAAGGCTCCTGCCACTTCATCACGATTGAGAATGCTGACCCGCGCCAGCGCATCGTCGATGCCGATTGGCGATACATCGGCCGCAATACCGGCCTGCATAGCCTTGAGCCGGTCCAGCGATGCAGCATTGGCAACGACGATCTGTTCGCGTGGGTGGATGAGCGCATGTTCAGTAAAGCCGTCGGGTGGACCACGAAAGAAAATCTCCGAAATCCGCCCAAGCGACTGGGATAGGCTGTTACCGTATGTGGTTGTGAAAAAGGCTGCCGAGCGGCCTGTCGCATGATATCCCGGCTGGGTTTCGGCTTCCAGAACAACCGTTTTTGCATATGCCGCGATCTCTGCGCCGGCGGAAACGCCCGCGATGCCTCCGCCGATCAATATGACGTCGTAATAGTTCATGGGATCACACCTCGACCAGACGGCGCCACGGGGTTTCCTTGCCCCAGTTGATGCAAACGCTTTGGCGGCGCATGTATCCCTTCCAGGCGTCAGAGCCTGCCGTGCGGCCGCCACCTGTTTCCTTTTCACCGCCGAAAGCCGCGCCGACATCGGCACCGGTTGTCCCCATATTGACTTTTGCGATGCCGCAATCACTGCCCTCCGCCGAGAGGAACGCTTCGATATTGGACAGATTGGTGCTGTGGATGCCCGAGGCGAGCCCCTGTGCGACGCCGTTGTGCAGTTCAAGAGCTTCACCAAAGTCGTCATATTCGATGACGAACAGGATGGGTGCGAAGGTTTCCTCCTGGACGCATTGCCATTCGTTGCGCGCGCCGGTGATGATGGTTGGCTCGACGAAATAACCCGGTCGATCCATTCGGCGGCCGCCGAAGGCGACGGTCGCACCGAGTGACTTGGCGGAAGCCACAGTCTGCTCGAACGCGATAACGGCCCCCTTATCGACCAGCGGGCCAACCAACGTGCTGCCGTCTACCGGGTCTCCGACCTTCACATTCCGGTACGCACCGGCCAGGAGCCGGACCAGCTTTTCAGATACGCTTTTTTGGACGATGACGCGGCGTGTGCTTGTGCAACGCTGGCCGGTTGTCCCAACGGCACCGAAAGTGATGGCGGCTGCGGCCAGCTCCAGGTCGGCCGTCTCATCGACGATGCAGCCGTTGTTGCCCGAACACTCCAGCAGGTAGCGGCGTCCCAGCGTTGCCCCGACGGTATTGGCGACCTTGTGGCCAACACCGGTCGAACCGGTAAAGGAAACCAGCGCCACGTTCCTGTCGGTCAAGAGGCGTTCTGCAACCGTATTATCTTCCGACACGAACATCTGGAAGACCCCGGCATATCCCATCTCCTCCATGGCTTTCACGGCGAGGCGCTGCAGCGCGATCGCCGTCAGCGGGACCTTGGGACTGGGCTTCCAGATAACGGTGTTGCCGCCGATCGCAGACAGAAAACCATTCTGCGCCCATACCGCGGCTGGAAAGTTGTAGGCTGTGATGATGCCGACGACACCGAGCGGCAGCCATTGGTCATACATCCGGTGATGGGCGCGCTGCGACTGCTGCGTAAAACCATAAAGCATGCGCGACTGACCGGCGGCGAGGGTGGCCATATCGATGACCTCCTTGATCTCGGCCTTGCCTTCCATCAGCGATTTGCCGGTATCGAGCGACACCAGCGCGCCAAGCGCATCATGATGCTCTGCAACGAGCATACCAATACGATGAACAAGATCGCCCCTGACGGGTGCGGGGACCATGCGCCATTTCTTGTGTGCTGCGACGGCAGCCTTGATGATGCGGTCATAGTCTTCGCCAGAAGCATTGCCGACCCTGGCAAGTTCTTCCTCGGTCGATGGGTTTATGGCCGCGAAGGCGTTGCCGGGTTCTGCAACGCTCCAACCACCTTCGCTGCCATAGGCGCCTGAATTCAACGCTTGAAGACCCAGCTCGGCGAATACTTTTTGTTTGTCGAAGATCATGTCTCTCAACCCATCCTTGCTACCGGTACGGAACCGCGATTGATCGCGCTGCAAGGCCATCCCTCCTTGCAGGCCTTCGGCGCATGGCCGTTGGCGTTGTTGTCCCGATTTGGATAGGCGAGCGGCTAAGGTAGCGCTTGTCCCATTCGAGACTATTTCGGCCGGGGCAGGGCACTTACGATCGGGTAAATTCGCTGTTCTTGAACAGCAGCAGCGACCTAAAATCAGGTGGAAAGTTTATGCGTGTGACGAGCAAGCTAGCCGATGTGGATTTCAATTTCGGCAAGATCGAACGGTCGGGAACCATGCTGGTCATCCACAGCGACGAAAAGCAAGCGATGAGAACCATGGTCTATATGGCACCGGATGATTTCCTGGCGTTCCTGAAGACCATGGCAACGAGCAAAGGAGCACTGCTGTTCCTGCTCTTTTTTCCCTATTTCTGGCTGAAGCATCGCCGCGATGTTGCGAAGGGAGGGACAGCCGCTGCGCACGCCGTCCCGTCCCCCAATGATGATCCATGGTAGCCGGCTCATCGCATGTGTGCAGTGGTCAGGAACCGCCGGAGGATATCAGGCGCCCATGCAGGGATGTGATATGTTCGCGCATCGCGGTCATTGCGCCATCCGCGTCCCGGCGCTTGATGGCGGCAATGATCGCGTCATGCTCGCCCTCTGTCTGCGAGAAATCGCTGGGCGCCCAGCGCGGCTGAAACCAGAGACGCGTCAGCCTTTCATGGACGGGGCGCAGGAAATCGGCAATCATCGGATTACCCGCTCCCAACGCAATGATCGAATGAAAACGCCGGTCCAGTAGCAACAAATCCGGCTTTGATTGCCGGTGCACGGCAGCAATCGTTTCGGCCTGGATCGTGTCCAACTCCTTGAGCTGTGCGTTGCTCAACCGCGTTGCCGCTTTCGAGGCGCAATAGGGCTCCAGAACACCACGTACTTCCAGAGCCAGCAGAATTTCATCAAGCGATTCCAGCCGGATCAACACGCCTTTGCGCGGGATGACCTCGAGCAGATCTTCCTGCATCAGCCGCTGCAGTGCTTGGTGGACAGGAGTCCTGCCCATTTCAAGCTCCTCGCAGATCGCATTTTCCTGCAGGAATCGCCCCGGCTCATACTGGGCCGTCAGAATGCGCACCTTGATTTTCTGGTAAGCTTGCTCCGTCAATGAGCTTTTTCTAATTGCGGGCTGGGCCGGAATGGCCCCCAGCTTTGCAAGCATGTCAGGCGATAGCTCAGACACCGTCTTTGAGGAAGCGCGTTGACGCTTTCCTTGGTGCTGCGAAGAACTCATCCTTGGTGTCCTCGTTTCAGATAGCCGTCGTTTTTCGATCTGGTTACGGTAAATTTCAACCGCGTTTTACGCCAGCTCGACCGCCGCAGCCTGCTCGTTTCTTTCAGTAGATCGTATTTCAGAAGGAAGACAGGAAAATAAGTTCCTGAATGAGCGCGAAAAGTGCGATGCGGTTACAAAGCCGGATGCAACCGCGATATCGATGACTGGGATGCACGTTTGCTCAAGCAGGCTCTTGCCCCATTCGAGGCGCAGCTGAATGTAATACTGGGCCGGGGTGGTTTTGAGATGCTTCATGAACAGGCGCTCGAGTTGCCTGCGCGATATCAGCGACATCTTGGCAATCTCGTTCAGCGTTTTACGCTCCGCGATATTGTTCTCCATCACGGTGATCGCTTGCACCAGCGGATGGCGGGGTGCCGCGTGCACAAGAGGCTTGGGAAGTTTCTGCCTGGCGGTTGCCGGGGCTATGACATTGCCCAGGAAGTATTCCGCAAGCCGGTTTGATTTCGTCGCGCCGAGCCGGGCCTGAATTATATCCAGGGAAAAATCGAAGGACGCCATTTCACCCGCGCAAGTGTAGATGTTCTCATCGCTGTGAAGCCGCTGGCCATTGACCGTTATGTCCCGGAAGCGCTCCGAAAAGCTCGGCATCTTGCTCCAATGGATTGTGCATTCCTTTTCCTCAAGCAGGTCGGCATCTGCAATCATCCAGGCTCCCGTCCCCACGCCGACGAGAGTGGCCCCCCTTCGCGCCATTCCTCTGAGAAAGGAGCGGGTTTTCGAGCTGACATGACGATCGACATCGTTTCCAGAACAAACGACCACCAAATGTTCCTGTAGAGCGCTCGCATCCGGACGGAATGATGTAAGATCGTCACTGAGCTCGACCTCGATCCCGCAAGATGCCACCGCCGACCGACGAAGCACCCCGACCAATCTCCAACGGAAATGATCTGCAGCGTCAGCCCTGTTGGCCTGGTTGAAGGGTTCGATGATGGCCGCAAGACTAAGCATCGAGAAACCATCGACGACAAGCACGGTGACCGTTGTCACCCGCGTCACCGGCTCCAGATCAGCGCGGTTCTGCCGCTCAAAGCGGCCATCGTACCGAAAAGCCTCATGCTCGTTTTCACCACGGGTGCCCAGAAGCATCACGTACCCTACAACTTGTTTTGAGAATGGCAGGCATTGATGGAGACGATCAATCGCCTGCCGGGGTGGCTCTCATGTGCGTTGTCAGCCGGCATAAGGAGTGCGTCTTCCGGCGGACACATGGACGCGCAAGCTACGATCTCAGGTCGCGAGCCGCGTTGCCTGATGCAACAGAATCTTCCAGCCTGTGGCATCGCGCCGGAAGACATTGGTGCCCATGAGCGCGGTCTTGCGATTGTCAGCGACGAAGGTAACATTTTCCCGGACAAGCCGGATGGCGGCAGAGTTTCCCGGCTCGCTTTGGGTCAAGTGAGTCAACTCAAACTGAACAAACGGCGCGCTCGCAAACGCATGCGCCATTGTTTCAATAATCGCCTCGATGCCGACCGCTGCATTGCCGTTCGGCTCGATATAGGCGGCCCGGTCAGAGTTCGACCAGATATCACACATGGCGTTCACGTCATGCCGTTCGATAGCCGAGTAAAATGCGGCCTCTGCCGCATCGATCGTTGCAAACATTACTCTTCCCTCCTGAAGACGACGCCGCCCGTTTCGCGGCAATAGGTGTCCGTGGCTTACCATTCGTTTTAGACAGCCAAGCCCAAGGCAGTGCTTGTCCTATTCGTCACCATCCCCGCTTTCACATGATGGCCGCGATCCGTTCGCTCGCATCAGGCGGTATAAATTTGGACTATCGATCTCCCCGGCGCTCACACAGGAATAGTCCGGCAAATGCGGGCAAACGCATCCATCGGATTTCTAGCGGAGCAAATCATGAGCACTCCAGGGACACGGCGCGGGGGCGCCGCAAATCGCCGTGAGGCGCAGGCTCGCAAGGGCGCAGTTCAGCGGGCGGAGCTTATCAACCAGTTGCCCGCCTATTCCATCATGGACGAGGATGGCCTCGAACAAGTACTGGGCATGGCATTTAGGATTCTGGAAACAATCGGCATCGAATTCCGCCATCCGGAGGCGCCAGCCCGCTGGCAGTCCGCCGGCGCACAGGTTGACGGGGCACGTGTGCGCATCAAGCGCGACCTGATCATGAAGCTGATCTCAACGGCTCCATCCGAGATCCGTTTCAACGCCCGCAACCCCGAGCGCTCAATCACGCTTGGTGGCGCCCGGACAGTCTTCAGCGGGGCCTATGGCGCGCCACACGTTCTCGATTTCGACGACGTTCGCAAGACCAGCACGCGCGAGCACCTGCAGAACTTCACCAAGCTGGCGCATACGGCCAAGACGATCCAGATCAACGGCGGCGTGCTTGCTGAGCCCCAGGATGTCGATGTTCGGCTGCGTCACTTCGAGCTTGTCGGACAGACAATCCTGCTGTCGGACAAACCCTATATGGGCGCCGTGACATCG
Source organism: Rhizobium sp. Root1334 (assembly GCF_001426665.1). GTDB lineage: Bacteria > Pseudomonadota > Alphaproteobacteria > Rhizobiales > Rhizobiaceae > Pararhizobium. The sequence goes on from NZ_LMEY01000028.1 coordinate 298,659, forward strand.
CGGACGGCGGCGAAGGACACCATTGCGCTGTCGCAGCTTGTGTTCGGTGAGGAATTTGTCGATCAGAACATGGTTGTCGGCTCGCTGGTCAACTGCAACACCCCGCTTGTCTGGGATGAGGCGATGATCAACGCGCTCGAAATCTATTCGCGCGCCAACCAGACGGTCATCTGTACACCGTTCGTCATGGGCGGCGCCAGTTCGCCCGTCAGCACCATCGGCGCTTGCGCTCTTATCATCGCCGAAGCCCTCAGCGGCATCGCCTATACGCAAATCATCCGCAAGGGTGCGCCAGCGATGTTTGGCTGCGTGGCACAGACGATCTCGATGAAATCGGGCGCGCCACTGACCGGCAGCCCCGAACCGATCGCCATGAACCTGATCGTTGGCCAAGTCATCCGCAAACTCGGCCTGGTATGGCGGGCGAGCGGGCTCTGGACCACAGCCAAGACGCCAGATCTGCAGGCCGGTTATGAATCGATCATGTCGACATGGGGTTACATGTTGGCGCATGCGAACTGGATTATCCACGCCGCCGGTATCGTCGAAGGCGGCCTTGCCATCAGCTATTCCAAATTTGTCCACGACGTCGAGCAGATCGATATCTTCTACGAGGCCTTCCTTCGTCCGAGAATGGATGACCTCGAGGAAGTCTTCGAAACCTTGGTGAAGGTCGGCCCGGGCGGGCATTTTCTGGGCGAAGCGCATACGCGCAAGAATTCCTTCTACATACCCGAGCTCTCGGATGCCAACAGCTACGAGCAATGGCGTGACGAGGGGCGGCTTGACGCTCATCAGGTCGGCCTCGCCAAGGCGCGCCGCATGATCGACGAATACGAAGCACCGGCGATCGACGAGGGGCTGCGGCAGACGATCGGTGACTTTATTGCCTCCCGCTCAAAAGCCATCACCGGTGGGGAGTTCGAACAATGAATATGGCCGGAACCTTTACCGCGGGTACTGAAACCGGATGGAGCCTGACGGCTCTTCGCAAGTACCGGCTGGCGCGAATGCGCGAACAGATGGCCATCCACGACGTCGCCGGCATTGTCCTGTTTGATTCCGTGAACCTGCGCTATGCGACCGACACGACCAACATGCAGGTCTGGGGCCATCACAATCCGGTTCGATACGCCTTCATCGCGACCTCCGGCCCGGTCATCATCTTCGACGCGACGACCATGCTGCATCTCTACGATGGCTTCGATCTCGTCGACGAGTTGAGCCCCTGCATTCCATGGACCTACTTCACGGCAGGACCACGCTTCGAGGAAAATGCGAAGGCCTGGTCGAAGAGCATTGCCGCGCTCGTCCGCGAGCACGGTGGCGGCAACTGCCGCCTTGCCGTCGACAGGATCAATCCGTTCGGCGTGTGGGGGCTCGAGCAAGAGGGCGTCAAGGTCATCGAGGGGCAGGGCATCATGGAGCATGCCCGCGTCATCAAGTCTGCCGACGAACTCGGCGCCATCCGCTGCGCAATCAGCACCGCAGAAGCCGGCATGGAAAGCATGCGCCAAGGGCTGGAGCCCGGCCTGATGGAGCGGGAAGTCTGGTCGATCCTCCACAAGCGCAACATCGAACTCGGTGGCGAGTGGCTGGAGGGCGCACTCTTCGCGTCCGGTCCGCGCACCAATCCCTGGTTCAAGGAGGCAAGCGATCGGCGTATCGAGAATGGCGACATCGTCGCCTTCGATACGGATCTGATCGGAAACTACGGCTATTGCGCCGATATTTCCCGCACCTGGATCTGTGGTGACGCCAAACCCACCGTCGAACAGCAGGATCTGTTTGACATCGCGGTGGAGCATCTCGACCGGAACATGTCGATGGTGAAAGCCGGCCTGACATTCAGGGAGTTTGCCGAACGGTCGGAAAACCTGCCGGAGCGGTTCCGCCGCCAGCAATATGTTTGTGCCGCCCATGGCATCGGCATGTGCGATGAGTATCCCCAAATCCTTTACTGGCGCGATTATGAGAACTTCGGTTTCGACGGTGTCCTGGAGACAGGGATGACGATCTGTGTCGAAAGCTATGTTGGCGAGTTTGGCGGCAAACAGGGCGTCAAGATCGAACAGCAGATACTGGTGACCGACGATGGCTACGACCTGCTCTCCAAATATCCGCTTGATCTGCTGAATTCGCGCTAAGCCGCACGCGCAAGCCGGCGCCTCGGCCCCCATCGGCTCAGAAGGAGGAGACTATGTGCATTTTCATGATTGATGCGCTTGCCGATGATGCCTGCCCCGGCGGGGCTGCAGCATTTTCCGGCAAAATACCGAAATGCAACCGAGCCTGCGGTTCTGCAAAGTGCCGCAAGTCCGGCGGCGCGATCTTACCCATCGTCGCTGTCACCGCGACCGGGTTGGCGGCTGACCTCAACAGGACCACGCCTGACGCCGAGTGATCCCCCGCCGGCTGCCTGAAGCAAAACGCATGCGCATATTTGCTTTGCCGGCACCGGATCAATGGTCTCATTCGGGACTTCTGAAATGACAAGGCTGCAGGCTAATCGTTTGCACATCTTGAGGACACGTAAAAGCAGGGGTTGGAATGAGCACGCAAACCGATGAGATTATCCTTTCAGAGCTTGATGACGACGCCCTGACCGATCAGATGCATGCAGACATGTACGATGGCCTTGCCGATGAAATCGCCGAGGGAACCCGCATTTTACTTGGCCGCGGCTGGTCTCCGACCGAAGTGCTGGAAAAAGCCCTGGTCGAGGGAATGCGGATCGTCGGCATGGACTTCCGCGATGGCATTCTTTTCGTTCCGGAAGTGCTGCTCTCGGCAAACGCGATGAAGGCCGGGATGAACATCCTCAAGCCGCTTCTGGCAAACACCGGTGCCAAGCCCATCGGGAAAGCCGTCATCGGCACGGTCAAGGGCGATATTCACGATATCGGGAAAAACCTCGTCATCATGATGTGGGAGGGTGCTGGCCTCGAAGTGATCGATCTTGGCATCAACATCGATGTCGATGTCTACATCGGCGCGCTCCAGGAACACCAGCCAGACATTCTCGGCATGTCGGCGCTGCTCACCACGACCATGCCTTACATGAAGATCGTCGTCGACACGTTGAAAGAGCGCGGGCTGCGCGAGGACTACATTGTCCTCGTCGGCGGCGCGCCACTCAACGAGGAATTTGCCGCCGCAGTCGGGGCTGACGCCTATTGCCGCGATGCAGCCGCCGCAGTCGAAACCGCTAAGCACCATCTTGCCAGGAAATATCGCCGCAACAGTATCGACGCATGACATTCGAGCCGGCCTGCTGCTCAGGCCTTGGGGCTAGGGAAACAAGACAATGACAAAAATTCTGATCGTCGGCGCCGGCATCGCCGGACTGACCGCCGCCCTGAGGCTTCACGCCTTGGGTATCGACGTCGAACTGTTCGAAGCCGCGCATGAGGTCCGCGAGCTGGGTGTAGGCATCAACCTGCAGCCCAATGCAGTCAAGGAACTCACCAATCTCGGTCTCCTGGGCAAGCTTTCGGAGATCGGTTCCTCGATGGAGGAACTCCGCTATCACAACAAGCACGGGCAGGAAATCTGGAGCGAACCGCGTGGATTGAAAGCCGGCTATCTGTGGCCACAATTCGGCATCAGCCGCGGGCGCTTTCAAGGTCTTTTGCTCAAGGCCGTCAAGGAGCGCCTTGGTGAAGACGCCGTCAGGACAGGGCACTACTTCCATAGGCTGGAGCAGACGGGCGATCTCGTCACCGCCGAATTCCGGGAGAGCCGGGATGGCAAGCCGGTCGGCACCTATACCGGCGACATCCTGATTGCCGCCGATGGAATTCATTCCGCCGTTCGCCGTTTCTTCTATCCGCAGGAGGCCGCGCCGCGTTTTGCCGGGCAAATCATGTGGCGGGGTGTCACGGATGCCAAGACCTTCCTGGATAACCACACGATGTTCATGGCCGGACATCGCCAGCAGAAGGTGGTTTTCTATCCGATGGCTGGACCTCTGACCCATCCGGACAGCACGCAGATCAATTTCGTCGCTGAAGATTCAGTCGATCCCAACAAGCCGATGCCTCAAGAGGAATGGAACCGCGTCTGCACGATCGACGAGGTCGCTCCCCGTTTTGAGAAATGGGCCTATGACTGGTGCGATGTGCCCGGCATCATTCGCAACGCCAAGCAACTCTATGTCTTTCCCAAAGTCGACCGGGATCGCATCCCGAAATGGACTTTCGGGCGGGTCACCATGATCGGCGATGCCGCCCATGCCATGCATCCGGCCGGCTCCAGCGGCGCCTCCCAGGCGATCGTCGATGTGCGGGCGCTGGCACTTGCCTTCAAGACACAGCGCGACGCTGTAGCGGCCATCGACTTCTACGAGAAACTGCGGCTTGAGGAAGTCTATTCCCTGGTCAAGCTCAACCGCGAAAAAATGGGCCCGGAATGGGTCATGGTTCTCGCCGAGCAGTTAGCCCCCGGCGGCTTCAAGCATATCCATGACGTTATCCCGAAAGAAGACCTCAACCGGATCGCTGACGACTACAAGAAAGCCGCCGGTTTCTATCCCGCACAGGTCAACGCGCTAGATCCGTTGGTCGATATCGATCCGAGACTTTTGTAAGCACCACGGAGTTCATGAGAATGTGCTATGACACTGCCGTTATTCACGGCGCCAGTTGCGTTCAGGACGACAATCGGACCTGCTCGTATGTCTTGACCACTTCCAGCCCCAACACGCGCGGCATCGTTGCGGGCTTTACCACCCTGCTATCCGAAATCGGCGCCGACATCACCGAGGCACATCAATATGGTGATATCGATACCGACCGTTTCTTCATGCGGCTGGTCTTCAGCTATTCAGGCACGGCCGACGATTTCCGCAAGCTCGAGGAACGGCTTCAGGCCGTTGCGATGAGGGTAGGGGCCACCATCAGCCTGAAAACCGCCGATGCCCGGGCCCGGGTTTTGATCATGGTCTCCAGGTTCGATCATTGCCTGCTCGACCTCCTTTACCGGTTGCGCGTGCGGGAATTTCCAGCCGAGATTGTCGGCGTTGTCTCCAATTATCCGAAGGAAGATTTCGCCAATATAGATCTGCGGGGCATGCCGTTCCATTATCTGCCCGTAACCGCCGCAACAAAGGCGAAACAGGAGCAGAAACTGCTCGACATCGTCCAGCAGAGCGCCGTCGATCTGGTGGTTCTTGCCCGCTACATGCAGGTCCTGTCGGATGACGCGGCGAAAGCATTGTCTGGTCGGTGCATCAATATCCATCATTCCTTTCTGCCCGGTTTCAAGGGCGCACGGCCTTACCAGCAGGCCAAGGAACGGGGTGTCAAGATCATCGGAGCGACGGCCCATTATGTCACCGGCGACTTGGACGAAGGGCCGATCATCGAACAGGATGTCGAGCGCATTAGCCATCTCGATTCCCTTGATGACATCGTCCGCAAGGGCCGCGATATCGAACGCAGGGTTTTGGCAGGCGCCGTCAGGAATCATCTGGAAGGCCGGGTCTTCATCAACGGCAAGACGACCGTCGTCCTGCACAACTAAGATTGCAGCGCGCCCAGAACCGGGAGAGGAAACCCATGCCAAACGCGACAGTCTCGATCCAGACGGCGCAAGCCACACGCTATTGCGCCCAGCTTCTGAGCCACTGGAAACATCACGGCCCGGTCGTCAATGAAACGGCGGCCGGCGTCGTGATGGCGTTTGGGCAGACAAGCTATACGATCGAGCCGAATACGGACGCGCTGACAATCACCATTGCGGCAGCAGACGTTACTTCCCTGAGCAAGGGCAAGGCGGCCATAGAAGAGCACATCAATCGGTTCGGTTTTCGCGAATCGTCATCGTTTGTGTGGGACTGGCGACAGCCGGAGGCCTGACGATCCCGCCCGTGGTCAATCAAGCACCGCCACTTGCCCTGATCCGGCCAGCCACCAGCAACCGGCGGGGTTCAACGGCTCCCCGTTAACTTCTTTTCGGCTGCTCGAAGGGGCGCTGATCGTCACCGATCTGGCGGATATAGAGATGGCGAAAATTCGGGTTGGTGTTGACGAAGATCGGCAGGCTGGCGGCGCCGATAACCGGCGCGTCATCGGTCAGTTCACCGACGACGAGCCGCGGCGAACGGCGGTCCTTGCGTTCGCTCAAGGAGCGGTACAGCGGATAGGCCCGCTCGACCAGCGCCGTGATAATCGACGGCGGTAGCGACCCGCCGACCGTAATGAACTCCGGATCGATGGTGCCTTCGAGAATAGCCGCCAGAAAACGCAGGCAAAGTCCCGCCTCCTCCATCCAGGCGGAAAGCTGCGGATCGCGGCGGGCATGGATATCAGCAAGGATTGACAGGTCGGCGACCGCTGCATCGGCATCTTCGATGCTCCATTCGAGCGCCGACGCAATACCGTTCAGCGACAGGATGGCATCGATAATCGGCGGTGCGCCATTGTCGCGCATGCGTTTCGGTTGAAATGGCAAGAGCCCGAGTTCGCCGGCGTTCCCCCATGCACCCTTCAAGGGCATGCCATCGACAATCATGCCGGCGCCGACGCCGTATCCGATATACAGATGGGCGAAGTTGCGCTTGTCCTTGTCGCGGCGGGCAAAATGCTCGCCGATCGCCGCGGCCGTCGCGTCGTTCTCGACAAGCACGGTCAAACCGCACAACTCCTGCAGACGCTGGGCGACGGGGACGCTGGCCCAGGCGTCCCATCCCGGCTGCTTGGTGGCAAAATCGTAGATGTCATCGTCCAGCGTGGGAAGCACCAGGCCGATGCTCCAGATTTTTTCCCGCGGGACATCTGCCTCGGCGATGAGGTCTTCGGTCAGGCTGGCAATGTGCTTGAGCGTTGGTTCCGGCTCGCGCGTATCGCCCGTCCAGGTTTTCCGGCCGATGACTTCCAGCAGAAGATTGCACACGACCATGACGACGCGGTTGCGGTCGAGATGAATGCCGATGGAGAATCCGGCAACAGGGTTCGGACCGAGATAAATCTGCGGCTGGCCGCGCTGGCCCTGCGAACGCCCGGTTTCGATGATGAACTCCTGGTCCAGCAACTCCCGGGTAATCCCGGAAACAGTCTGCGGCGTCAGCCCGACGCGCTTGGCAATGTCAATGCGGCTGAGCGGGCCGGACTGGTGCAGCGCCTCGAAGATGAGCCGCCGGTTGAAGATGCGGGAATGCTCGAGATTGGTGCCGGTGACATCGGGCAGCCTCTGCCGCCCCTCGGCGAGCCTGGTCAGCTTGGGCGCTCCCGCCCGTGTCTTTGGCGTATCAGTCATTCCGTTTCCATTCAGCGTGCCCGGAATTCCTGGCCGAGGATGCCGTAAGCCGGGCCAGAGCGGCGCCCGAGCATGGCTTGTCCGGCAGCATCGAAAAGGTGAACCGCGGCGGCCGGGGCGTCGGCCACGAAGCGATCTCCGGCCGTGCAGAAAATATCGCCGGGATAACGCACGGTTATCATCTGCCCATCGGCGAGTCGCAGATAGACGATGCTGGTTTCGCCGAGATGTTCCACGAGGTCAACAGTCCCCTCGATCTTCACCGATGGGCCATCGCCGGGGATCCAGTGTTCCGGCCGGATGCCGACGGTGACTGTTGCGCCGGGGGCAACCGGTGCTCCCGAATAAGGAAGGCTGATGTGCTGCTCACCCACAGACAGCTTCATATTACCATCCGCAACAGCACTCACGCGCGCCTCCATCAGGTTCATCGCGGGTGATCCGATGAAGCCGGCGACAAACAGGTTGGCGGGGGCGTGATAGAGGTCGAGCGGCGTTCCGACCTGCTCGATGCGGCCGGCATTGAGCACGACGATCTTGTCCGCCAATGTCATCGCCTCAACCTGATCGTGCGTCACATAGATCATCGTCGCGCCCAGTTCACGGTGGAGCTTGGCGATCTCGATGCGGGTGTTGACGCGCAGTGCTGCGTCGAGGTTGGACAGGGGTTCGTCAAACAGGAAGGCTTTCGGCTGGCGCACGATGGCGCGGCCGATGGCAACGCGCTGGCGCTGGCCACCGGACAGTGCGCCGGGCTTGCGGTCGAGAACCGCGTCGAGCTTCAGGATCGAGGCTGCCTTGCGGACACGCCGGTCGATCTCGTCTTTCGGGATTTTTGCGAATTTCAGGCCGAACGCCATGTTGGTATAGACATCCATATGCGGATAAAGCGCATAGGACTGGAACACCATGGCGATCTGCCGTTCAGCCGGAGGAACGTGGTTGACGATCTCGCCCCCGATGCGGATGTCACCGCCGCTGATATCCTCAAGGCCAGCGATGGCGCGCAGCAGCGTCGACTTTCCGCAACCTGACGGGCCGACAAACACGACAAATTCACCGTCTTCAATCTTGAGATCGATCCCGTGCAATACATTGAGGGCGCCGAAGGCTTTGCGCACGTTGGAAAGGGACAGGTCAGCCATCGATTTTTCTTTCTTTGATAGCAAGGCTCATCATTTCACGGCACCCGCGGTGAGGCCGGAGACGATACGGCGCTGGAAGATCAGCACGAGCAGGATCAGGGGGACGGTAACGATGACGGAAGCGGCCATGATCGTGCCGAACGGCAATTCGAAGCGGCTCGATCCGGAAATCAGCGCCAGGCCAACCGGAACCGTACGAACCGTATCGCTGAGCGTGAACGTCAGCGCGAACAGGAATTCGTTCCAGGATGCAATGAAGGCAAGCAGGCCGGTGCTGGCAAGCGCGGGCGCAAGCAGCGGGAAATAGATCTGCCAGATCATCGCCCAGGTCGAGCATCCATCCATGCGGGCTGCGTCTTCCAGTTCAGCCGGAATCTGGCGGATGAAACTGGTCATCACCCAAACCGTAAACGGCAGGCTGAAGATCATGTAGGAAAGGACGAGGCTACCGAGGCTGTTATAAAGCCCGAGCCAGCGGATCGTGCCGAACAGGCCGGACAGCACGACGATCTGCGGAAACATCGACGCGCCGAGAATACCGGCCAAAACGATGCCGCGCCCCCGAAACTTCATCTTGCCAAGCGCGTAGGCCGAGGTGATGGCGAAGATCAGCGACAGCGTCACGACGCTGACAGCGACGATCGCCGAGTTGAGGATGTTGCGCAGAAAGTTGCCGTTGGTCAGCAGGTCGCGGTAGTTGGTCAGGTCGATTGCCGGAAAGAAATCAACCGAGAACAGTGCCGCACCCGACTTGAACGATGAGACGATCGCCCAATAGAAGGGAAAGATCGTATAGAACACGACGACGATCTTGAGCAGTGTCAGCGCGACGGTTTTGGCAAGGCGTTTCATAGTCATCCTCACTCGCTGATCAGCCGGATCTTGGTGATCTGGATATAGATGGCGGCCACCAGTGAAATCATCAGGAACACCAGCATTGCCACGGCCGAGCCGTAGCCGACGTCCTGGAAATCGACCAGTTGCTGGCGGGCGTAGATCGAGATCGTCGCGGTTTCGCGGCTCTTGGAACTGAGCACATAGGCAAGGTCGAACATCCGCACGGCATCCAGCAGGCGAAACAGAATGGCGACGGCAAGGGTCGGCCAAAGCAGGGGCAGGGTGATGTAAAAGAACTGCGCCCAGCCGGGAGCGCCATCGACCTTCGCCGCTTCATAGAGATCGCGGGGAATGATCTGCAGGCCAGCAAGGATCAAGAGCACCATGAACGGCGTGGTCTGCCAGACATCGACGGCGATGATCGCGGCCATCGCCGTGCCGGCACCCGCCGTCCAGGCAATGCCGTGGCTGATGAAGCCGAGCTTGATCAAGAGCGCGTTGACAACACCATACTGGTCATGCAGCATCCATTGCCACATCTGTGCAGAGACGACAGTCGGGATCGCCCACGGGATCAGCATGACAGCGCGCAGCGCTCCGCGGCCCTTGATCTGGCTGTCGATCAGAAGCGCGATCGCAACACCGGCCAGCGTTTCCAGCGTTACCGAAATCACCGCGAAGAAGGCGGTGTTTCGAACGGCATGCCACCAGTCGCCATCCTTCATTAGCGCCAGATAATTGCCAAACCCGATAAACCGCGGCAAATCGCCATCATCGAGCGAGGCGTGCATGAAGGAGAGATACGCGGTGCGCGCCAAAGGCCAGGCTGTAACCGTGGCAAGCACGATCAGCATCGGAGCCAGCAGCAGCCAGGGTTCGATGCGCTTTACCCAGTTGGATTGAGGTGCCGTCTCAGCCATCATGCACCAACCTTGATTGTTTGCCGGCGATTGCCGAGCGGTTTTGCAAGAGCAGCACCGACCACGCCGGCGCCTTCGCCAAGGGATGCAAGCTTGAGCGGAATGGACCGGCAGCGGGCGGCCCAGATGTTCTCGCGCATGTACTGCTCCAGCTTTTCACGATAGCGCCCGGTCGAGCAGCCCAGCCCGCCACCGAGAACAACCGCCTCGGGATCGACCATGTTGATCATCTGCGCCAGCAGCCGGCCGGTTACCTCTCCGGCCTCATCGAGGATACGAGTACAGAGGGAATCCCCCTCGGCACTCATGGCTTCCAGTGTGCGAACACCGTCTTCCGGAGGCTTCCCGGCGCGCCGGACAAACGAGCGCTGCATACCTTTGCCCGACGCGAAATCTTCGGCATTGGCAATCGTCAGTGCGGTATCGTCTTCCCTTGGAAGCGCAAGCACTGAACTGGCGAAGTGAATGGCAAAACCGTTGGCCCCGGCCCACGGCCGGCCATTGATCACGAGCGAATAGCTGATGCCTGTGCCCAGCGATATGTAGACGAAGCTCTGGTGGGACTGGCCCGCGCCGAAGCGGGCTTCCGCATGGGCCGCCGCACGCACGTCGCTGTCAGCCATCGTCGGAATGCCAAGCAGGCTTTCGATTTCCGCGCCAATGGTTTCAATCGAGAAATTCCAGTCGCTGCAGACGCGTCCCTCAAGATCGACCAGTTCCGGCACGGCAATCCCGATCGACAGCGGAAACCGGCCCTCAGCCTTGGCGAGCGCGATGATGTCTGAAGCGATCTCCGCAACTGCGCGGATGATCGCGATTGGACCTTCGGAGACCGGGGTTGGGCGGCGCCGGAAATGGGTCATTGCACCCGATTGGATATCGACCAGACCAGCTGCGATCTTGGTGCCGCCGAGGTCGATGCCGATCCGATAGTCGCCGCTTTCCATCGTTGCGGCCGCAGATTGCAAGGGTGTGCCAGCGCCTGTCATGCCTGAGCCGCCGCGGCGGTATCAAGCAGAATCCGAACCTGCTTGCAGCGATGAACGATGGTGGCCGGCCATTGTGGATCGAAACTTTCGCTCTCTGTCAGACGTTTGGCAGCGCCCTGCTTATGCGAACCATGAATGATCATGGCGACCGATTTCGACAGGTTGGCGATCGTGCCGAGACCAACGGTCAGGCCATGATGCGGCACGGCATCCAGCGACGGGAAGTCGGGGAAGGTGCCAAGATTGTCGCGGCGCGTCTCTTCGGCGAGCTTGACGATACAGCTTGGACCATCGGCCGGGCTACCCGGCGGATTGAAGGCGACATGGCCATCCGTTGCACCGGAGGCGAGAATGAACAAGTCGACACCGCCAGCTGCCTTGATCCGCTCATCGTAGGCACCGGGATTCGTCGCATCCGGAAACCAGACATGCTCTTTCGAAACCTGGTGTGCTGGCTCGATGGCGGCGTTCAACCGCTGGCGGATTTCTTGTTCGGCGAAGCGGCGGCAGCTGTTGTGCGCATCCGGCGGGCAAAGGCCAAGACCGTCTTCGCCACCGCCGAGATATTCGTCCATCATTACCAGAACGAGATTGGAGAGATCGAGATTACCGGCCGCAGCCTTTTCCGCCATCGCGTCATAAACGGGCTTTGGCGAACGGCCGCTCGGGCAGCCCAGCAGATATTGTTTGCCATTGGCGCGCGCGGTGGCAATGGCAGCCAGGATATCAGCGGCAAGCACGTCGCCGATTTCGGCCGGGGAGTTCAGGATTTCAGCGGAATGGGCGGGCAAGTCAATTCTCCGGTCGGGATCGAGTGCGGCCGGCGGCGATGCGCCGGCCGTGCGGTCTGGGCTTAGAGGCCGAGCGTCTTCAGGTAGTCGCGATTGTGCTTGGCGATCGGGTAGGGCTTTTCCGGCGGGCAGGGGTACATGTCCTGCTCGACAACGGCGAAACCATCGTAATTGCGGGCTTCAAGGAACTTCACCACCTCGGCGAAATCGATGGCGCCCTTGTCCAGTTCGCACATGACGCCCATCTGGAACGCGTCCATGAACGGGATGTTCTCGTCGGTGATGCGCTGGCGCAGCGCGCCATCCATGTTCTTGAAATGATAGTAGGGGATACGATCGGCATGCCGGGCCATGAAGGCGAGGGGATCAGCGCCCGTGTAGATATGATGACCCAGATCAAAGCACAGTCCGACATGATCCGGCTTGGTATCGGCCATCAGCCGCTCGATTTCGGCTTCGGTTTCGATGCAAGTGCCGACATGCGGATGGAAAACGAATTTCATTCCGTACTCTTCGACGACACGCTTTGCGGTAGTGCTGACGATGGCGATCATCTGCGCCCAGGCCTTGTCATCCAGCAAGCGGTCGCCAGGGGCGGCGTAGGATTCGGACTCGTCCATCAGGACGAACCATTCGGCACCTGCAGCTTTCAGCAGGCCGCAGATCGGCCCGACACGGGCAGCCAGGGTTTCAGCGGAATCGGCAAGCGACAGCGGATGAACAACGCCTGTGCCGCAGAGCTTGATATCGCGGCGGCCGAGTTCCGACAGCAGCGTTGCGGGATCGGTCGGCAGGTAACCCCAGGGGCCGAGCTCGGTGTAGCTATAACCGGCCTTCTGCACTTCATCGAGATAGCGCTCCCATCCGACCTGTTTTTCGTCCTTCGGATACCAGACACCCCAGGAGTCCGGTGCTGTCGCTATTTTGATCGTCATCGTCTTGTTACCTTGCATTTTGAAAAAGGCGGTTCGCGCCACAATCAGGTAGCGCGAACCTTGTTATCAGATGGATTACCAGCCGCCGCGTGACTTGAGACCGTCGAGCTTGGAGGCCAAGTCGTCGATCGCAGCGTCGGTGGCTGACGGGTCGGAAAGGCCGGAATGGAGATTGTTGGAAATCTCGGTCGAAACGCGCGGGTAATCGCTGCCGGTGATGCTGGTCGGCCGGGTGACGACATTTTCGAAGGCGGCCTTAGCGCTCGTCAAGAATGGGATCGCCTTCAGGATATCGGCATCGGAGAACAGCGACGAAATGCTCGGGATATAGGATCCCGCCAGAGCCCGGCGCTTCTCTTCCTTTTCGCCGGCAAGATAGGCGACGAGCGCTGCGGCTTCCTTCGGATGCGCCGAGTATTTCGAGACGCCGAGATAGGCTGCACCGTCGATGCCGACATGCTCGCCGTTTACGCCCTTGGGCAGGGGTGCCACGCCGACCTTGTCCTTGATGGCGCTGTCGGCGCCGTTGGCCAGCGACCAGGCATAAGCCCAGTTGCGCATGAACACGGCATCGCCATTCTGGAAGACACCGCGCGAGCCTTCTTCGTCATAGTTCAGCACACCTGCCGGCGAGATCGTGCCGACCCAGCCGGCCGCCGTCTTCAGCATGTCCTTGGCTTCGGGCGAGGCAATGGTGATCTTGCCTTCGGCATCGATAAACGTGCCGGCGCCGCTGCTTGCGAACCATTCGGTGGCATTGCAGACGAGACCCTCATAGGCCCGGCCCTGCCAGACGTAACCCCACATCTTGTCGTTGCCTGCCTTGCGCTCGCCGTCCTGAACCAACTGTGCTGTTGTCGTCAGGTCAGACCAGGTTTCCGGAACCTTGGCGCCGTATTTGTCGAGCAGGTCCTTGCGGTAGAACAGCAGGCCCGTATCCATGTACCACGGCATCGCGACAAACTTTCCACCGACCGTACCGGCGGCCACGGCCGATGGGAAATACTTGTCGACCGTGCCTGCAGGCATGGCTTCCGCCAGATCGAGCAGGTGGCTTTTCAGCGGCCCGACCCAGACGCCATCGAGGATCATCACGTCGACATCGGTCGACTGCGCCGACAGCAGCTGCTGATAGAGCGACAGAACATCGTCCCAGTTTGCCGGCATGGTGGTGATCTTCACCTCGTTGCCAGTTTCCTTGCCCCAGGCTTCGGAGCCTTCCTTGCAGAGCTGCAATTCGATGCCGGACGACGAGCAGAAGATGTTGATGGTTTCGGCCTGCGAGACGGCCGGGTAGGCGGCCGAAAGCCCGAGGGTGGCGATGCTGAATGCGAGAACTGCGCGAATGGACATGCTTTACTCCCCTTTTATTAAATCCAAATTATGGATCATAATATCCAGAAGTTTCCGTCTGTAAATGGAAAATTTCGACATGCGGGTGTAAAAATCGAATGTTCATTCCATTTTCGCGCTTGAGCAAGGGAGTGGCTTCCGGTATTTAAATTCACTATCCGAATTTAATTCGCGCAAAAAGCGCAACACAGGAGTGGAATATGCGATTGAGAGTTGGCCTGGTTGGGCTTGGAGAAGTGGCGCAGCTAATGCACATTCCAACGCTGCACAAGCTGCAGCAGCAATTCGAACTTGCCGCCGTGCACGATGTTTCGCCTTCGGTGCTGGCTGAGGTCGCCGATCACTGGAAGATCGCCAAGCGCTACGATACGGCTGATGCGCTGTTTGCCGATCCCGATATCGATGCCGTTCTGATCCTCAGCCCCGACCAGCATCATGGCGAGCAGGCGAGGGCTGCGCTTGCGGCCGGCAAGCACGTCTTCATCGAAAAGCCGGCCTGCCTGACGGCAGCGGATCTGGAGATGCTGGCCGCTGCCGAGGCAGCATCCGATCGCGTGGTGATGGTCGGCTACATGCGCCGTTTTGCGCCGGCCTTCATGGCGGCCAAGCAGGAGCTCGCAAATTTCGGACCGATCTCCTATGTCCGCGTCCGTGACGTAATCTGCGAAGGCCCCTGGTTCTTCAACCAGACCGACAAGGTCGTGACCCCGAAGGGCGACATTCCGGCCAAGCTGATCGATGAGAGCCGGGCGCTGCGCAAGGAAATGATGGATGCGATGTGTGGGGCAGACGCACCAGCCATCGTCAAGCGCGGCTATGAAGTCATGACCGGCCTGTGCTCGCATTCCCTGTCGGCCATGCGCGATCTGCTCGGCGGCTCGCCAAAGCGGGTGATCGGTGCACAGCTCTCGCAAAATGGCGAACAATTGACCGCGATGTTCGATTACGGCAGCTTCACTGCCATCTATGAATGCCTGATCGACGATATCGCCCGCTTCGATGCCGGCATCGAGGTCATGTCGAAGACCAAGCGCCTGCAGTTCCGCTACAACACGCCGTATCTGCGCAATCTGCCGATGACGCTGGAGGTGCAGGAGAGCACAGCCGACAGCAACCTCGTCCGCACGCTCGGACCGTTCCACAAGGACGCGTTCCAGATCGAACTCGAGGCCTTCCACGACACGATCGTCAGTGGCGCGCCCAATCGCACGCCGCCCTCGGACTCGCGTGAAGACATTGACCTGTTCTCGAAAATACTGTCGGTCGCCAAGACGACATTGGTTTCCTAACCTATCGATCGGCAATCAAAACCTGCAGTTAATGCTCCCTGCCTGAAAGGCGGGGAGCTTCAGCGCACCGAGCATCTGCCCAATACAGTTTACAAAGTACCTGGGTTCGAACGAACCCATTTCAACAGAACGCACTTTGCGCAAAGATAGCGCCCTATTTGGCGCTCCCACGGTCTTTGAGCTTTGCGGCCAGAGCGCTATCCTTCACACGAATATACCATAGACAGCCGCACCTCATCGGGTTCGAAGTCATCGGTTTGTGCGCCTTTCACCTTGGCCGCGTCGCGTGCGAATCGGCCGAATTTTCATGCCATCCCGGCATCACCTTGATCGTCCGCCGCGATGCTTCCTTGAAGAAACGGGAAGTTCCCAAAGAACTCCTGGGCCTTGTTGATATCTTCGTGTCTCATGGCTGGCGCTCGCCGGGCGTTGGCTTGTGGCGTTATCATTGCTGCTTGTTTTTCGTGCCGATTAACGCACGAAAGCCCGTGTCATTTCTGATCACGGGCTTTTGTTTTTTGTTTGGTTGCGGGGGCAGGATTTGAACCTGCGGCCTTCAGGTTATGAGCCTGACGAGCT
>NZ_LMEY01000029.1 GCF_001426665.1 Rhizobium sp. Root1334
TTCTTATAACTAACTGATTTATATGAGATATTTCATAAACAACCAAAACAACCCACAAAATCCACCAAAAATACCCGGAATCCAACAGCCAAAATCTTTCCCAAACGGGTAAAATTGCCAATTGCACGGTTGGTGTATGAAAGGCGCATAAAGCACCGTCACGGAACGGTGCGCCGAAGATGCCGGCAGCGGCGGAAAATTCGACCATTACCGCTGGACGGTTGGCCGCGCCCATTACCGGCCTGCTCGACAATTCCAACCTGCGCGATACACTCTCAGCCAATTCTGCGGCGATGAAAAATGCTGCCGACGTGGCGACAGCCAACAAGGCGATACTTGATCCGATTTGAAGAAGGACGGCGACATGCAGGACAGGCTTTACATCGACGGCGCGTGGGTAAGGCCCGAGAAGGGCGGCACTCTGGATGTCATCGATCCCGCCACCGAACAGGTCATTCACAAGGCCCCCGCCGGGACCAGCGGCGATATCGACAAGGCCGTCAAAGCTGCCCGCTACGCATTCGATTCCGGCCCGTGGCCAAAATTCACCGGCACCGAGCGCGCCGCCTACCTGCGCGCCATCGCCGCCAGGATCACCAAAAAGCGCGAGTTCCTGGCGAAACTCGAAGTCGCCGACAATGGCAAGCCATTACCAGAAGCCCTGTGGGATATCGACGACGTCGCCGGCTGTTTTACCTATTATGCCGGTCTCGCTGAAGAACTGGATCAGCATCCGGAGGAAACGATCCCGCTCAGCGAGCCGCGCTTTTCCTCGCGGGTGGTGCACGAACCGCTCGGCGTCGTCGGCGCCATCACGCCGTGGAATTATCCGCTCTTGATGGCCTCCTGGAAAGTTGCGCCGGCCCTTGCCGCCGGTTGCACAATGGTGCTGAAGCCCTCGGAACTCACACCGCTTACCGCGCTTGAACTCGGCGTGATTGCCGAGGAAGTAGATCTCCCGGCCGGCGTGCTCAACATCGTCACCGGCACGGGCCTTCAGGCCGGTGAGCCGCTGACTGAGCATCCGCTGGTCGACAAGCTTGCCTTTACCGGCTCGGTCGCCACCGGCCGCAAGGTGATGATGGCCGGTGCGCAGGACATCAAGACCGTCAGCCTCGAACTTGGCGGCAAATCGCCCTTTGTCATCTTTGCCGACAGCGATATCGAAAAGGCCGTCGAATGGATCATGTTCGGCATTTTCTGGAACCAGGGCCAGGTCTGTTCTGCCACCTCGCGCGTACTGGTCGAGGCGGAAATCTATGATGCCGTCGTTTCGCGCCTGTGCGAGGAAGCAGCCAGGATCAAGATCGGCAACGGCATGGAGGGTGGAACGCTACTCGGGCCGATTGTCTCCAAGGGCCAATATGACAAGATCGTCTCGGCCATAGACCGCGCCCGTATCGATGGCGCCACGGTTGCCTATGGCGGCGCCCGGCCGGCGGGTCTCAACAGCGGTTATTTCCTTGAGCCGACGGTGCTGACCGACATGAGCGAAGACAGCTATGTCTGGAAGGAGGAGATTTTCGGGCCGGTCGTCTGCGTCAAGCCGTTCAAGGACGAGGACGACGCCATCCGCATGGCCAATGACAGCCGCTTCGGGCTTGCCGCTGCGGTGATGTCGAAGGATGTCATCCGCGCCGAACGCGTCGCCGAAGCCTTTCACGCCGGTATCGTCTGGGTCAACTGTTCTCAGCCGACCTTCGTCGAAGCCCCTTGGGGCGGCTACAAACAATCCGGCATCGGCCGCGAGCTCGGCCATTGGGGACTGTCGAACTATCTTGAAACCAAGCAGATCACCCGTTTCAACAGCGATGAGCCGTGGGGCTGGTACATCAAGGAATGAGGTGCTCGCCGTCCAGATACGGACGCGGGATTTGCAAATCGGCAGGGCTATTGCAAGCCCTGCCCTTCGCTGAGCTGATTAACCGCTTCAACCTGCACTAGTATGGCGATATGCATTGACGCCGGCTACCGTTATACGGCTGGAACGTATTGTCATAAGCCCGATACGAGCGATAGCGCGCATAACACCAATCTGCGTGCGAACCGCCGGTCCGATAATAGCGCCGCCCACCGTCATAGTATCTCGGTTGTGCGAGAATGCCGCCGATAATCGCCCCGGCAGCCAGACCACCAAACGCTGCGCCGAAGTTGTCGTCATAGTCATGGTAGCGCCGATAATTGCCGTAGTCACGGTAATAGCGCCGATTTCCATAGTAGCCACCATTGCGGTAGTGGCGCCGGATGTAGGGGCCGCGATTGCCGCCATAGCGGCCGATACCCCACGAACTACGGTAGGATTCGACCTGTTGAACATCCGAAACCTGGATCTTCGGGCGTTCAGCGGATGGGAATGCCTGTGCCGGCACAACGCTTGAAAAGGCGGTGGCCAGCGACAGACCAATGATTGCGAACATCTTCATTTGAATCACCATTTTGCCTTTCCAAGAGGAAACGTTTCAAACAGTGCTTTTGTGCCATACCTAGAACAAAAAAATAATAGCGCGATGATTACGCCCACACGAGAGGCCTTTTTTCTTCAGCGTTTCAATCAAGACGCTTGAATGTCCATTTCACGGTATACTCGCCGCTACGCTTCATCTTGGCCTTGGTCCGCACCCGCACCGGGCCACCAAGTGCAATCTCCGCGTCTTCAAATGCCTGGCGCGCCTCCGCCATTGCCCGAAGATAGGCGCTGTTGTCGCGCTTCGGGCTATCGGCAATCGCCTTGAGAAGGGCAATCGTATCAAGTTTGTCCTTGGCCATGAACTCTTACCACTCCTTCTGCTGCTGGCTGTGCCGGACGCGCCGGTTCAATACACCCGACAGACCACCTATCTCAAGTCAAGCCCGTGGATCAGGGCAGGATAGCAGATGCCACCCTGCCCGGCCGATTAAACCGGCGTTTGCTGGTGGCGAAGTCGTGCCAGCGCAGCCAAGACGACTGTAGCCGTGAGCGAGGAATAGGCCACAAGCGGCCATGCTGTATCGCCTTGCAGCGCCACGACCGCCAGCGTTCCGGCAATGCCGGTGATCAGGCTCTGGATGCAGAAATAGACGGCAACGGCCGAACCGGCGATATCATCAAAGCCTTTCAGCGCGCCGTTTGCAGTCACGGAAACCGCAAAAACGATACCGATCGCCATGACCCACATCGGCACGATGAAGGTCAAAAAGGATGCGGAACCGAAAATTTGACCAATACTCAACAGGAACGCGCCCAACAGCAGCATCCCCATGCCTCTTGCGAGGCTACCGGGATTACCCCATTTCGCCACGAATTGCCCGGCGAAGCGCGAGGTGATGATCATCGCGCATGCCGCAGTCGCGAAAGCCAGACTGAATGTTAGCTCAGTAAAGCCCGCACCGTCGATCAGCACTCGAGGGGCGATGGAGAAGAACACGAAGAACGTGCCCATCGCCGCGCTAAACCCGAGCGTATAGGTCCAGAACGCAAAACTCTTGAAAATCGGCCCGATCGAGCGGCGCGAGGGTGCCGAAGAGGCCGGCCGCGTTTCGTGCCAGCGAAAGACCGCATGGACGAGTGCCAAGAGGGCGCCTGCACCAAGCGCAGCGAAGATCGCCCGCCATCCCAATCCATCGGCGATCACGGCGCCTGCGATCGGGCCAAGAGCCGGCACGAAGGACAGCATGGCGCTGAAAAGACCGTAGATGACGGCGCTTTCCGGGCGGTCGGCATAGACATCGCGAACAGTCGCAAACGTGGCCACAAGAGCTGCCGACGCACCGGCAGCCTGAAGGAACCGGAAGAGGACGAACACGCCTGCCGTCGACGATGCTGCCAGGCAGAGCGACGCGGCAGCAAACAGCAGCGCGCCGCCGATCAGCACCGGGCGCCGGCCGATGCGATCGGAGACCGGCCCGAACAGGATCTGCCCGACGCCGAGCATGACCATGTAAAGGCTGAGAGTCAGCTGAATGACCGCCGGGCTGGTGTTGAGGATGCCGGGCATTGCAGGAACGACTGGGAGATAGATATCCATCGCCAGAGAGGCGAGAATATCGAAAGGGGCCATCAGCAGCAGCGTTGCTGGCAGGGAATAGGCCCAGATACGGGGTTTTGTAGACATGGGAAAACATCCGCTCAAATGAGGTACATTTGGCGGCGTCTGCCTGTCAGCTTCAGCTGGAATTGGTTCGACAGACCGCCGCAACAACATGAAAAAGTTGTTGCGGCTTACTTATCTGCGGATTTTGCGGTCCCCATGCCGATGCTCCAAGATCCGGAATTCGAAGAACGCTCCTATATCAAAACAGGAGCGGCCAAACAATGTCCCGGAAAAGCGACATCTATTCCGCCGCCTCAACCCTCGGCGCAGGGACATAGTTCAGGATCGGCCCGAGCCAGCGTTCGACTTCGCTAATCGGCATGTCCTTGCGGTCGGCATAGTCTTCGACCTGATCGCGCTCGACCTTGGCGACGCCGAAATAGTAGGATTCCGGGTGAGCGATGTAGATGCCGGAGACGGAGGAGCCGGGCCACATGGCAAAGCTTTCGGTCAGCGTCACACCGATTTCCTCTTCAGCCTTCAGCAGATCGAACAGTGTTGCCTTTTCCGTGTGATCCGGTTGCGCCGGATAGCCGGGCGCCGGGCGGATACCCGCATAGGGTTCGGCGGCGAGTTCACTGGGATCGAAGGCCTCATCGGCCGCATAGCCCCAGAGCTCCTTGCGCACATATTCGTGCATGCGCTCCGCAAAAGCTTCGGCAAACCGGTCGGCCAACGCTTTCACCATGATCGACGAATAGTCGTCATTCGCCCGTTCGAAGCGTTCGGCGATTGCCACTTCCTCGATACCGGCCGTGACGACGAAGCCGCCGAGATAGTCCTGCCTGCCGCTATCGACCGGAGCAACGAAATCCGACAGCGCCACGTTCGGGCGGCCGTCGCGCTTGGTCATCTGCTGGCGCAGGGTATAGAAAGTCGCGCGTTCCTTCGCCCGGCTTTCGTCGGTGAACAAGCGGATATCGTCACCGACCACGCCGGCCGGCCAGAAGCCGACGACCGCTTTTGGGGCGAACCATTTTTCCGCAATAACCTTGGCCAGCATCGCCTGCGCATCGGCAAACAGTGCACGGGCAGCTTCGCCCTGACGTTCGTCGTCGAGGATCTTTGGATAGACGCCCTTCAACTCCCAGGTCTGGAAGAACGGGGTCCAGTCGATATAATCGGCCAGTTCAGCGAGATCCCAGCTCTGGAAGACCCGGGTGCCGAGGAACGATGGCGTCTTCGGCTGATAGGCATCCCAATCGACTTTCTGGGCATTGGCGCGGGCTTTGGCCAGCGGCAGGCGCTGCTTTTCCAGTTCGTTGCGGGCATGCGCATCCGCGACCTTTTTGTACTCAGCCTTGACGGTATCGATGTAACCGCCCTTCATTTCTGGCGACAGCAGGCTGGAAACCACGCCGACGGCGCGGCTGGCGTCGGTGACATAGATCGCCTGACCCTGATTGTAGCGCGGATGGATTTTCACCGCAGTATGAACACGGCTGGTGGTCGCGCCGCCGATCAACAGCGGGATGTCAAATCCCTCGCGCTCCATTTCGGCCGCCACATGCGCCATCTCATCGAGCGACGGCGTGATCAGACCGGAAAGGCCGATGATATCGACGTTCTTTTCGCGGGCGATCTCGAGGATTTTTGCCGCGGGCACCATGACGCCGAGGTCGATGATTTCATAGTCGTTGCAGGCGAGCACGACGCCGACGATATTCTTGCCGATATCGTGCACATCGCCCTTCACCGTCGCCATCAGCACCTTGCCGGCGCTCTTGCGCTCGCCCAAGCCGCCACCGGCCAGCCGTTCGGCCTCCATGTAGGGCAGCAGGACGGCAACAGCCTGTTTCATGACACGGGCAGACTTCACCACCTGCGGCAGGAACATTTTTCCTGCGCCGAACAGATCCCCAACGACATTCATGCCGGCCATCAGCGGGCCTTCGATGACATGCAGCGGCCGCTCGGCATTCTCCCGGGCTTCTTCCGTGTCGGCCTCGATGAATTCGGTGATGCCATTGACCAGCGCGTGCTCCAGCCGCTTTTCAACAGCCCATTCGCGCCATTTCAGGTCCCGCTCCTTGGCTTCCTTGCCTGCCGTACCCTTGAAACGTTCGGCAAGCTCCAGCATGCGCTCGGTCGAATCAGCGCGGCGGTTGAGGACGACGTCCTCGCAGGCTTCCTTCAATTCGGGCTCGATCTGGTCGTAAACCGCCAGCTGACCGGCATTGACGATACCCATGTCCATTCCCGCCTGAATGGCGTGGTAGAGAAACACGGCATGCATCGCCTCGCGCACCGGCTCGTTGCCGCGGAAGGAGAAGGACAGGTTGGAGACGCCACCTGAAATATGCACATGCGGCAGGGTATCGATGATCTCGCGCGTCGCCTCGATGAAATCAACGCCGTAATTGTTGTGCTCCTCGATACCGGTCGCGACCGCAAAGACGTTCGGGTCGAAAATAATGTCTTCCGGCGCAAAACCTGCCTGCTCGGTCAGCAGCTTGTAGGCGCGGGTGCAAATCTCGACCTTGCGGGCCCGTGTATCCGCCTGCCCCTGTTCGTCGAAAGCCATGACCACGACGGCGGCGCCATAGGCGCGGCAAAGCCGGGCGTGATGCAGAAAGGCATCTTCGCCTTCCTTCATCGAGATGGAGTTGACCAGGGGCTTGCCCTGCACGCATTTCAGGCCGGCCTCGATGATCTCCCATTTTGACGAGTCGATCATCACCGGAACGCGGGCAATATCCGGCTCGGCGGCGATCAGATTGAGAAACTCGACCATCGCCTCCTTCGAATCGATCAGGCCCTCGTCCATGTTGATGTCGATGATCTGGGCACCATTGGCCACCTGATCGCGGGCGACATCAAGCGCCTCGGCATAGTTTCCGGCGGTGATCAACTTGCGGAACTTGGCCGAGCCGGTGACGTTGGTGCGTTCGCCGACATTGACGAAAGGAATGTCCTTGGTCAGTGTGAACGGCTCCAGACCGGAGAGTTTCATCAGTCGCGGCACGTCGGGGATTTCACGGGGCGCATGTTTTGCGACGGCCTGTGCGATCGCCCGGATATGGGCCGGCGTCGAACCACAGCAGCCTCCGACGATATTGACCAGGCCTTCGCGGGCAAAGCCTTCGATCTGGGCCGCCATTTCATCCGGCGTTTCATCATACTGGCCAAATTCGTTGGGCAGGCCGGCATTCGGATAGGCGCAGACGAAGGTATCGGCGACGCTGGAAATCTCGGCCAAATGGGCGCGCATGGCATTGGCCCCGAGCGCGCAGTTTAGACCGATGGTGAAGGGATCGGCATGGCGCACCGAGTGCCAGAAGGCTGTTGGTGTCTGGCCCGACAGTGTGCGGCCGGAAAGATCGGTGATCGTGCCGGAAATCATCACCGGCAGGCGGATACCTCTCTCGAGGAAGACTTCTTCCGTCGCGAAGATCGCCGCCTTGGCATTCAGCGTATCGAAGATGGTTTCGATCAGAACGATATCCGTGCCGCCATCGATTAGACCGCGCAGCTGCTCGGCATAGGCGATGCGCAGGTCATCGAACGAAACAGCGCGGTACCCTGGGTTATTCACATCAGGGGAGATCGACGCCGTCCGGTTAGTCGGCCCCAAGGCGCCAGCGACGAAACGGCGCTTTCCATCAACCTGTTGCGCGCGCAAACCGGCGCGCCGGGCAAGACGCGCTCCATCGCGGTTGAGCTCATAGACCATCGCTTCCATGCCGTAATCGGCCTGAGCAATCGAGGTGGAAGAGAACGTGTTGGTCTCAAGGATATCAGCGCCGGCAATGGCGTAGTTGTAGTGAATTTCCTCGATCGCGCCCGGCTGTGTCAGCGTCAAAAGGTCGTTATTGCCCTGCAGATGACACTCGCAGCTAACAAAGCGATCACCGCGAAAATGATCTTCGCCAAGGCCAAGCTGCTGGATTTCCGTGCCCATTGCGCCATCCATGATCAGGATGCGTTCACGTGCCGCCGCTTTCAGCGCGGCCATGACCTCGGATCCATCCGGTTGGGGTGAAACGGCGCCGAAAAGGGCATCGATGGCGGACATGGGAAATCTCCCGTTCTGAAAACGACATTAAACTGAAAATCAGAGATCACATAAAGATATCTTTATGTCAATATATCAGTTGGAAATTTGATTGCCCCGAAATTGAAACGGCCCGCCTCTGCTTGAGACGGGCCGCTTGAAAAAATCGTGCAGATATCTTGGCTTAGAGTCGTTTCAGGCAATCGTCCAGTTCATAGACCGCGCACAGAATGTGATAGAAGCTGCTGGCCGGCGCAGGTTCGTCGACAAAGCTGCCGTCGGCCTTCTGCTTGTCACGCCAAAGCCCCTCGACCGGCGTATCGAGAAAGCCTTGCAACGCTGTAGCGGCGCGAACGGCAGACCGCAGATACCGCTCACGCTCCTCGCCCTGTGTCAGCGCCGCAAAACGAACAGCGGCCTTCAGCCACTCCGTTTGCGGCCAAAGCCGCGCAATCGGATCGGCGACGGAGAAATCGT
This sequence comes from Rhizobium sp. Root1334, assembly GCF_001426665.1. Classification (GTDB taxonomy): domain Bacteria; phylum Pseudomonadota; class Alphaproteobacteria; order Rhizobiales; family Rhizobiaceae; genus Pararhizobium. Next base: position 8,542 of record NZ_LMEY01000029.1, read on the forward strand.
CCAGCAGCGTCATGACAGCGACGTCGCGTGGCTGGGCAATGCCATATTGTTCGCCAATTTCGAACAACCGCCGCGCCTTCACCAGTGCATCGGCATTGCCGCGCCGCTCGGCCCAACGCAGCAAGAGCCAGGCCCATTCGAACTGGTGGCCGGGCTCGACGATACGGCCCTTGTCACCAGGCATTGGCGCCCAGTCCTGATCGAAGAATTCACGCAGCGCGCCGGTTTCCCGGTCGATGAAATGCTCCATGCAGAGAAAGGCGATTTCATCTGCCAGATTGGTCCAGGCCACGGTGTCGAAGCCCTCCACCGTCTCGCTGGCAAGGCATGCCTCGAACAGGTGCATATGCGGGTTGGAGCAAAGCGGCAGGCGTGATGGATTGTCTTCTTCAAACCCTGCCGACGGATGCTTGCAATGCGCTTCCAACCTGCCGTGCAGCGCATTGCTACGGTCGATCATCTCCGCCTTGCGATCAGGAAAGACCTGCGCCAGATAGGCGAAGGACAGAAGCGCAAAAGCCTGATTGTAGAGATCGAATGACGCGTCGATCAGAGTGCCATCGGCGTCGGCAAGAGCGCCATAAAAACCGCTTGGCTGCAGATAGACCCTATCGAAATAGGCGATGCCATCGCTGGCCACCGTCTGCCAATCGCCGGACCAACCACGTCGCCCGGCTTCCGCGAAGCAATAGACCTGACGAGGCTGGACGCGCGAACGGCGATTGGCCCGCGTCGGCTGCCCGGACATGTCGATCGTCTCGACAAAGCCGCCGCCGACACCATCAAAACCCTTGTCCCGCCAGAGCGGCAAGGCTTTTTCGGAAAGCCACGCGTTCAGTTTTGCGGAAAAACCGGCAATATCCATTGTCATCAATCCGTTCAATCTTATTCGCTCAGCTGCAACTCACCAAGATTTTTACCGAGAAGTTTGGCCAGCGCTTCGATGACCATGGTGTGATCATCACGCTGCGGCAAGCCCGAAACAGTCACCGCGCCGATACAACCAGTACCCTTGACGACGATCGGGAAGCTACCGCCATGCGGCGCAAATTCCGCATCCGGCAAGCCGAACTTGGTGGTGATATCGGTGCCTTGCTTGGCGAGCGACAAGCCCACCGCATAGCTGCTCTTCAGGAACCGGAAGACGCAGTTTCGCTTGCGGCGCACCCAATTCGGATTGTCGGGCGTCGAGCCTTCCAGCGCCGTGTAGAATACCGGCATGGAAAACAGCGTCACATCGATGACGACGCCGAGCTTGCGCTCCACCGCCATCTCGCGCAGCAGCGAACCCAGCGCCCAGCCGGTTTCCAGGCTGAAACTGTCGAACTGAAGTTCGCGTTCCTGCAGTGCAATCTGCTCCAGATCCGCCTCGATAATCATCGTAATCCCTCCATCAATCCTTCCAGAGCCAGGCGGCACCGCGCACGCCGGAACTGTCGCCATGCACCGCCTTGCGGATCGGTGTTTCGAAGCTGTCGCCGAAGATGTATTTGACGATCAGGTCCGGCAATTCGTCGTAGATCTCATCGACATTCGACATGCCGCCACCCAGCACGAACACATCCGGATCGACGATATTGGTCAGAAGCGCCAGGCTGCGGGCAAGCCGGTCGACGAAACGCTCGTAGACGGCGGCCGCTACCGGCTCGCCGTTGCGCTTGTCGGCAATGATATCGCGACCGCGCCGGTCGGTACCCGTGGTCAAGCGATAGTCCAGCTCTACCCCGGTACCGCACGCATACATGTCGAGACAGCCATGTTTGCCGCACCAGCATTTGTGGCCGGGATATTCGTCCCTGGTCATCCAGGGCAGCGGATAATGGCCAATTTCAGCGGCAATGCCCTGATAACCGGCATGTACGTGCTTGTTAATCGCCAGCCCGCCGCCATGGCCGGTCCCGACAATCACGCCAAAGACTGTATGCGCATCCTTGCCGGCACCGTCGACAGCTTCCGAGATCGCCAAGCAATTGGCGTCGTTGGCAAGCCGGACCTCACGGCCGAGTGCGGCGCCAAGATCGCGCCCCAGCGGCTGGCCATTGAGAAGCACCGCGTTGGAATTGCGTACTATGCCGGTGCGCGGATTGAGGCTTCCGGGAATACCAATACCGATCGTTCCCGTTTCGCCAGCGCTCTGCTCGGCGGCTGCGACAAGCTCCTGTACCGCGCGGATACAGGCATCATAGCCGCTGGTCGGCGTGGCGATGCGATGCCTTGCCCGTGTTGCGCCATCGCGATCGAGCGCGATGACTTCCATTTTCGTGCCGCCCCAATCAATTCCGATGAACATGCTGGATCAAACTCTATGGGTGTCATTGTCAAAGGCGGCGCCATCGCGGCCGGGTCTCCTCCCCGTTTCGCCGCACCCTGCTTATCATCGGAAAACCGTTCCGCGCCAGCCCCGGCCTGCATCACACACGTTAGAAAACCCAGTTCGCAGAAAACCACTCAAACCACACCGGAAACACTTGGCTTCCACGCCCACCTTTTGTAAGGGTTCTTCAGGTTGGTCCCATAGCTCAGCAGGATAGAGCGCAAGATTCCTAATCTTGAGGCCACTGGTTCGAATCCAGTTGGGATCACCACTTTTGTCCTGCCCAATACTTGGGGAAAACGCGGACACGACCACCAGCATTGCCTTGGACGATATCGAACCGGCTGGAACTTCGCCGTGGCCGATCAACCTGTTTCCGCCCGCATCAAGGATTTCCATGAACTCGGCGTGAAGAACCGTTCAGAACGGCTACTCTGTGTTTCTGACGATGGCAACGCCGCTGAACAGCCCAAAAAAGAGCACGCCGGAATGAGTGCGGCGATAATCCAGACAGGGGTGCAGCAAGCCCGCCGTAAAGTTTCAGCTGGCGCGCACACAGGAAAACCTTGTTCAACGCCGCCGCATCAACTGTCATGCACGGCTTGCAGGGGCATCCACAATGCCCCTGCAAGCCGTCACCTCAAAAAACGTCAGTAACCGATGCGCACGCCACCGGCATCAGAGGGACCGAGGTCCGGTATCGGTCCATAGCCCTGGTATTGCGCGTAGGTCGTGTTATTCGCGCCGGTGCTGGCGCATCCCGAAAGCGCCAAAAGCGCCAGCGCCGCAACGGCCATCAGAGATTTAAGGGACATAATTTTCTCCTGTCGAGGGGATTGGCCAGCAGGCCGGACGGCCATGGCAAATGTTCGTCTATATCATCGGCAATGACAAGTGGGATCATCCCCGCGAAAGGCGAGATACAAACGACAGCGTAAACACACCTTGAAAGGCAAACCAGACGGCGGGAAATCCGCAAGCATCCGGACAAAGAAAAAGGCCGGGTGAAAACCCGACCTCTCCGACCCGTCTCGACAGCGATTGCCAGTACATCCGTGGTCAACCGCTGGAAACGAATTCCGTATGCCCAATATGGCAAGGGAATGTAACCGTTTCAAGACAAAGCGAAAAATAAGAAAAAAACGGGGCTCTCTGTCAGGCTGCATCCAGCGCAATCGTCAGGTCGGCGATCAGATCATCCGGATGCTCGATACCGATCGAAAGCCGGATAGTCGATTCCAGCACGCCGATCCGCTGGCGGACCTCCAGCGGCACGCCGGAATGGGTCATCGTGGCCGGATGACTGGCCAGCGATTCCGTGCCACCGAGACTGACGGCGAGCTTGAAGATCTGCAGCGCATTGAGAAACTTGAAGGATGCAGGCTGGCCACCGCGGATATCGAAGGAAAAGGTCGAGCCAGCGCCGGTACACTGCGCAGCAAATGTCTTGCCAAGTGGCGACTGCGGGTCATGATAGGGCAGATAATGAATGCCCTCGACCTTGGGGTGATCGCGCAGGAAATTGGCAACCTCGAGTGCATTGTTGTTGGCCTTTTCCATGCGAATCGACAATGTCTCAAGAGACCGGCCAAGCATCCAGCAGGAATGCGGATCGAGTTGCGTGCCGATGGCGCCGCGCAGTGCCTTGACCTGTTTCATCACCGCCTTGGCACCGAGAGCCGCACCCGCGATCAGGTCCGAATGACCACCGACATATTTGGTCAGCGAATAAAGCGAGATATCGGCGCCATGTTCGATTGGCCGCTGGAAGACCGGGCCAAGCAGGGTATTGTCGCAGGCGACGATCGGCGTATGCCCCTGCTTGCGGCCGATCGCATCGGCAATCCGGCGGATCATCGCGACATCGACAAGGCTGTTGGTGGGGTTGGCCGGCGTTTCGATCAGGATCATCGAGACCCGGCCTTTGGTCATCGCCTCTTCAGCCGCCGATTGCACCGACGCCTCGTTGACGCCATCGGCAAATCCAACCGCAGCAACACCCATGTTGAGAAAGGTTTTTGCCAGCAGCGTTTCGGTTCCACCGTAGAGCGGCTGGGAATGAAGAATGGCGTCGCCCGGCCGTACGAACGCCAGAAGCGTCGTTGCAATCGCTGACATGCCGGAGGAAAACAGCGCGCAGCTTTCCGTCCGCTCGTAAACGGCGAGACGGTCCTCAACAATCTCGCTGTTGGGATGATTGAAGCGGGAATAGACCAGCCCCGCCCCGGTCCCCGCAGGCGGCTCGCGGCGGCCGGAAACGAAATCGAAGAAATCGCGCCCTTCTTCGGCCGACTTGAACACGAATGTAGACGTCAGAAAGACCGGTGGCTTGACCGCGCCCTCGGAGAGCTCCGGGTCATAACCGTAATTCAGCATCAGGGTTTCGGGATGCAGTTTGTGATTGCCGATATGAGTCTTGGAGGGATGTGGAGCAGTCATGACGGTCTCCGGGATTTGCGGCCAATGACGCAGTCTACATCAATTTTCGACACCGCTTCTTGCCATTCTTCGGGTTTTTTCATCCGAAAATTGCGCTACAGCGATGGATGACCGGAAAAACCGGATAGTGCAGCACTGGCCCGTCGTCTGCGAGGCCAACGTTTCGCAATCAATCCACCGCACCGCTCTTGAGACTGCCAGGAACATTCATCTTCTTACGCTCACGGGCCATGTCGCTGACGGCGGCACGCAGCCGCGGGTGCCGGGCCATGAAGATATTGAAATCGCGCCGGTCGAGTTTCAGGAACTGGCAGAAATCCACAGCGATCACGTCGGCGGTGCGCAATCCGCCGCTGAGAAGTGCCATCTCGCCGAAAAATGCGCCGGCTTCCAGCATGATGGCATTGCCCGGCAAGCGGACCTCGGCAGCACCGGCCGAGATGAAATACATGGCATCGCCACGCTCCCCAACCCGGATGACCTTGTCGCCCGGTGAGGCCGAGGCCGGACGGAACAGGAGGAGAAGCTCCTCGAGCGCATGCTCGTTGACTTCGGAAAACAGCGGGAAAGTGTGAACCAGCTGCTGTTTCTTCAGCTGCTGTTGGCTTTCCTTTTCCTCCGTCCGCGCCTTGATGATGTCGAGCTCGCGGCTCAGTGTTGCAAATTTCCGCTGGCCATAGTTCGGCATGGCGCCGCTCAGCGCCGTCTTCAGCTTTGCCGCAGCCCAGAAAATCAGTGCGTTGAGGGTAATCGACAGGATGGCGCCTGCCAGGATGAGGTCATATCCCTCCTGTGACATCAAGCCCAGGGAGACGCCGAGACCGGCGACGATGAAGGAAAATTCACCGATTTGCGCCAGGCTCGCCGCCACGGTCAACGCCATCGACAGGGGATAGCGCAGCATGAGCACGAAGGCGGCGGCAATCAGCGATTTTCCAAGCGTGATCAACGCCACAATGGCGAGGACTGCAAGCGGCTGATTGATGAGGATCATCGGGCTGAACAACATCCCGACGGACACGAAGAACAACACCGAAAAGGCATTCTGCAACGGCAGCGAATCGGCTGCCGCCCTGTGGCTGAGATGTGATTCGCTCATGACCACGCCGGCAAAAAATGCGCCGAGCGCAAACGAAACACCAAAAAGCGTGGCCGAACCAAAGGCGATGCCCAACGCAATGGCAAGAACCGTCAGCGTGAACAATTCGCGCGATCCGGTGCGGGCAACCAGCGTCAGAAGCCAGGGAACGATTCGTGGCCCAAGAACAATGGCAAGAACAGCGAATGCACCAAGCTTGACCAGGGTCAGCACGATCGTCAGCGCAACCGGCGTAGAGCTCGCTTCTGCTCCGTGCGCCGCGGCACCTTGAGCGCCCAGAACCTCCGCGACGATCGGCAGTAAAACGAGTGCCAGCACCATCGCCAGGTCCTCGACGATCAGCCACCCGATGGCCACCCGCCCATTCGGCGAGTTGACCAGATTTCGCTCCTCCAGCGCCTTGAGCAGAACGACAGTACTGGCAACCGAGATGCTCAAGCCAAAGACCAGTCCGGCGCCGAGGTTCCAACCCCAGAGTGTGCTGAGACCAATTCCCAGAAGCGTTGCCAGGGCAATCTGCCCGATGGCGCCGGGGATGGCCACGCCGCGAACGGCGATAAGATCGGCAGCAGAGAAATGCAGGCCGACACCGAACATCAGAAGGATGACGCCGATCTCGGCCAATTGGGTGGCAAGGCCGGCATCCGCCGTAAACCCGGGCGTAAAGGGTCCCATCAGAATACCGGCAACGAGATATCCGACCAATGGCGGCAGGCGGAGCCGATCCGCGACATAACCGCAGCCCGCAGCCAGCACGAAGCTGATTGCGACGGTTGCTACCAACGCCATATCGTGATGCACGCACTACCCCCCGGCTGCCTTCATTCCATTCATCTGATGTATTTGCATCGGAAGCCTCCGGCAAGCGCTCGGCCAAGTATCAAATGGGGGAAGGATGATTTATCGTTTTCCAGGTGCCAGGAGGGTTGATGCCCGCATCAGGACCAACCTTGCGGCCGCCGCTTTTGGAACAAGCCTTCGATCCACACGTTTGCGGGCAAGCTTAAACAGGAAAAAGCACAATGCAAATGACCATGCGCGCCGTTGTCTTCGTTATCGTCGGATCGATCCTCAGCATTCTTGTCATCAAATATGCCGACAACGATCTCAATGCGGCCGTGCCGATGATGGACCCGGCCGCAGAAGCAGCGCCTGTCTGATCCACAACGATAAAAAACCGCCACAATCAACCGTCACTCGTATCGCTCAAGGGCGCGCAGCAACTCTGAACGCGGCGTAAGCCTTGTTGCAGTCCGGCATTGGCAGGTCCGCCTTAGCTGGCACCAGGAGACGAAGCATGACGAAATGGCGCAATGAACCAATGCTCCCCAACCATGTGCAGTTGTGCCAGCGTGTCTTCGACAAAGCAAAGTCGGCCCGCAATATCGCCCCTGACAGCGACGCCAACGACCCGGTGGCGGCGCTGGTGCTGACATTGTACCGCCACGGCGTTCGCGGCGAAGAAGAATTGTTGACCCGTGTTCTCCTAGCACTGGACGAGAAGTCCTGACCGCGATCAACGCCTGCCTCACCATGCTTAAGGCTTGACCGCCGAATAATATTGATAAAAACTATAGACTATCAAACGGCTCGACGGTGAGGTGTGATGAACCAGTTGATCGTCAACCCGATGACATTATCCGGCACCGCTGCCAGCGAAGCGCCGGTGGGATCGCAACGGCCAGTCGTCGCCATTATCGGCGGCGGCGTGTCGGGTGCGGCAACGGCCTTTCATCTCGCGTCGTCAAACCAGACCTGCGCGCCGCAAATCATCGTCTTCGAACCGCGCGAATGTCTTGGCAAGGGCCTTGCCTATGATACGACCGAACCTGCCCATCGTATCAACGTGCCAGCCGCGCGCATGAGCCTCTTGAGCGACGAACCGGATCATTTTCTGCGCTGGATTGCGGCGAATTCGGCAACAGCCGGCGATGTCGATGCCCTGCGGCCGGATGGCGCTCTGTTTCCACGCCGCAGCGTGTTTGGCGATTACGTCAATGCCATGCTGCAGCCACTCGTTGCCAGCGGTGCCATCCAGCATCGACGCAACGCCGTCGCCCATGTCCTGCGCGAGGATGCGCACTGGTGGATCAGCGGCGACGATGGCACGCAGACCAAGGCCGACATTGTCGTCATCGCCACCAGCCACCCGCCACCGGTGGCGCCGGGCCGGCTTCACGCCCTGCTGAAAGACCATCCCCGTTTCGTTCCCGACCCAACCAGTGCGAATGCGCTTGCGGCCATCCGGCCATCAGACCGGGTGCTTATCGTTGGCAACGGCCTCACCTCCGCCGACGTCATCGCAGCTCTCGCGCTGAAGGGTCACACCGGCCCGATTACCGCGATTTCACGGCGTGGACTGCGCTCGCGCGGCCATGCGCCGGTGGCGCAGGACCCCACCGGCGACTTTCTCACGGAACCGGCCTTTACGGCGCGGGCATTGCTCAAAAATATCCGCCGCACAATTTGGCAGGCCGGTCTGGGGGGCCGGACTTGGCACGGCGTCATCGATCAGGTCCGCGCACAGGGACAGGCACTGTGGCAGGTTTTGCCGATGCAAGAACGACAGCGCATCGTCCGGCATTTGCGGCCGTTCTGGGACGTGCACCGGTTCCGCGTCGCGCCGCAGGTGGAAGCAGCACTTGATACGGCGATCGCTGAAGGGCGCCTTGAAATCCTCGCAGGCTCGGTTGCGGCAAGCCGGATTGAAGCGGATGTGATTCATTGCGCGCTACACCTGCGGCGCTGTCCCGGCACCATCGAGAAGAGTTATGACGCCGTGGTCGTCACCACCGGCCCCGGCCATGGCGGCATTCTCGCCAGCCAGCCTTTCCTCGTCGAGCTTTCGCACAACGGTTACCTCGAACTCGACCCGACCGGCCTTGGGCTCTCCTGCACGCGTAACTCGGAAGCCATTGGTCCGGCGGCGGGCGTGACATCGTCCCTGCTGATCGCCGGACCCCTGGCACGCGGCACGTTCGGCGAGTTGATGGGCCTGCCACAGGTGACCGACCATGCCGTGTTTGTTGCCACGAAGATTGCCGAATTCTTGTCGGCGCAAAGGCCAAAGGCGGCGCAAAAACCGCTTTAAGAAAAGACTTTTCTTAGTATAGTGGATCTATAGAAATTATAATCTTATCTTTCCGCCCGACTTCTTCCACCCATGGTCCGTACAAAAAATGGAGCGTGCGATGGAAACCATCCTGCAGTATCAGCCAATCGTCAAACAAACGGCCGGTCGCCTCCGCAGCGATTTCGAAGCCATCGAAACTGCCCGGGCACTGGCCGCCGATTTCGCCACCCGAGCCGCCGATCGCGATGCCAACCGCACCCTGCCCTACGACGAACTCGAGGCGATCGCCGAGTCCGGGCTTCTAGCGATTACCGTTCCCGCCGAATATGGCGGGCTGGATGTGTCCAATGCGGTGCTGGCGGAAGTGACTGCCATCCTGTCCGAAGCGGATGCATCGATCGGCCAAATTCCGCAAAACCATTTCTACATTCTGGAAGCCTTGCGGGTGGACGGCAGCGAGGAACAGAAGCGCTACTTCTTCGGCCGTGCGCTGGCGGGCGACCGTTTCGGCAACGCACTTTCCGAACGCGGCACCAAGACGGTGGCCGATTACAATACCCGCATCACGCCGGAGGGACCGGGCTACCGCGTCAACGGTGAAAAATTCTATTCGACCGGCGTCCTTTTCGCCGACTGGATCACCGTGTTCGCACTCGATCCCGAGGATCGGCTAACCATGTCCTTCGTCGCCAAGGGCACCGAGGGTATCGAGATCATCGACGATTGGGATGGCTTTGGCCAGCGCACCACCGGCAGCGGCACCACCGTCTTCAAGAATGTCTATGTCAATGCCGATGTCATTGTCTTCCATCACAAAGGCTTTGAGCGGCCGACCACCATCGGTTCGGTCGGCCAGATCATCCATGCCGGTGTCGATCTCGGTATCGCGCGTGCCGCCTTTGCGGAGACGCTGGATTTCGTCCGCACGCAGAGCCGTCCGTGGAAAGATTCCGGCGTCGAGCGCGCCACAGACGATCCGCTGACCATCGCCAAGATCGGCGAGATCGCAATCAAGATCGAGGCCGCTACAGGGCTGATCGAGCGGGCTGGCCGCAAGGTCGATGTCGCCCAAATGGACGCGACCGAAGCCAATGTCATCGACGCTACACTCTCGGTCGCCGCGGCAAAAGTCCTGACGACCGAAGTCGCGCTCTCAGCGTCCACGACGCTGTTCGAACTCGCAGGAACATCGGCCACCCGCATCGGCCTCAATCTCGACCGCCACTGGCGCAATGCCCGCACGCACACCCTGCACGACCCGGTGCGCTGGAAGGCCCATGTCGTGGGCAATTATCACTTGAACGGCGTCGTACCACCGAAGAACGGGGCGTTGTGAGACAGACAATTGCGGCGGTGAAATTCTGCGGCCGCAAACGGCTAGGAGACCCGAAAGCGATAGACTGATGAGGACCGCCCCTCACTCCCTGTCATGCTCTCCTCAGGTTTCAACTTGAGGACCTGTGGCGGGCATCCAACGATCCAACGTCCGCCCGGTTAAAGACTCTTCCACTCGAAGACCTAAACGGCACCCCGAATCGGCAGGGCTATCGCATATGGAAGGAGGCAGTCTGGGAACGATCCTATCTTCTCCCCAGCGGGCAGAAGTGCCGAGCGGATGCGAGGCGATGAGGGGGCTTCGGCGAAGCCGGAGCCGGACAAAGGTGGCCTTCGGCCCCTCATCCGGCGCTTCGCACCACCTTCTCCCCGCTGGGGAGAAGAGGGAGGGCGCCGCCAATGGCACATGCGACGGCCCTGCCCACATTCGGGGATACCGCATCGCTCACGCCGCATCCCAGCTGAAAATTGCGATTTCCCTTCACGCTGCTCAGCTGTGCAAACTCACCACCGGGATTTTATCGTTCAGCACGAACTCGCCGACCTCCTTCGCCTTGTAGAACACCGGATCGTGCAGCGTGTGGGTGCGCACATTGCGCCAGAAGCGGTCGAACCGGTATTTTTCCGCCGTCGACCGAGCTCCGGTCACCTCAAAAACGCGCGCGGTGATATCGAGGGCGACATGGGTGGTGTGAACCTTGGCAGCGTAGGCCTCGGCCGCCGCCTCGCCGCGTTCGCGCGCGGTCACATCCCGTCCCTTCGAAAGGGCGGTTTGCACCGCCAGCGCTGCACCGTCCGCAAGAGCCACGGATGCCTTCAGCGCGGCCGTGAACTCACCCACGCGCTCGAGAATATACGGATCGTCCGAGGCGCGTTCGACACCCGACGTCACCCAGGGACGGGTCGTGGTGCGGACATAATCGACGGCGGCGGCCAGCGCGCCTTCAGCGGCGCCCAGATAAAAATTGACGAAGACCAGCTGAATCAGCGGCGTATTGAACGTTGCCAGAGCCGGTGGCGGCGCATTTTCATCGGCAGGTGCTGCGACGAAATCTTCGTCGTAGACCGGAAAGTCGTGGAACTCGACGCTTCCGGAGTCGGAGAGCCGCTGGCCGATATTCTCCCAGTCGTCATTCGCGACATAGCCAGGCCGATCGGTTGGCACGGCGAAGTTGGCGATCTTGCCATCCAGCGTCGCGCTGGCATTGATATAGTCGGAAACCCGGGCGGCGGTGGAGAAGGATTTACGGCCGTTCAGCACGTAACCGGTGCCACGGCGCGTCAATGTCAGGCCGGCGTCGCGGGGGTTGACCGCCGCACCCCAGTAAAGGTTCTGTGCCACGGTCTCAGCGCCCAGCACCTGCGCGCGCGCCTGATCCGCAAAAGACCAGTAGATCGACTGGCTGTTGACATAGTGGTAGCCGAGCAACTGGCCGACAGAGCTTTCGCCGCGTGCCAGGATGCGAACGAGCTTCAGCCCATCGACCCAATTCAGCCCACCGCCACCAACCTCACGCGCATGCAGGGCATTGAGCAGGCCCGATTTCTTCAGTTTGACGATCTCGCCGATCGGCGGGCGCCCTTCCCTGTCGAGGTCTGCCGCGCGCAGCGACAGGTCGTGGGAGATTTCGGCGGCACTGGCAAACAGGCTATCGCGGGTGACGCCGAGACCGGCGGCATAGACGACATTGGATTGGCTCATGGGAAAAGCTCCAGTTCTTTAACGAGGAAGAACGGCGGAACCGTCGGCGGCTCCGCCATCGCGATGCAAAAGCTCAGAACAGCTTGGCCGGAATCCAGTTTGCCGTAACCGCATCGCTGGCGCTGAAAGCCGGGATCTTGGCGGCGAGTTCCTCGATGGTTTTGACGCCGGCGTCTCTCAGGCTTTTCTGGGTCAGCAGCGTCGGCTCGACGGTGATCTGGCGAGGAACGTCCTGTCCGGCAATTTCAAGCGCAGCCGCGCGGATCGAAACGGCGCCAACCACGGCCGGATTGGTTGCGACCGTTGCGACCCAGGGACTGCCTTCCTCGACAATCTCCTGGATATCGGCAGTGGAAACATCCGCCGAATAAATCTTCAGCTTGTCGGCGATGCCGAGATCGGCCGCCGCCAGCTTCACCCCACGGGCAAATTCGTCATAGGGCGCGAAAACCACGGTAATATCCGGATTGGCCCGCAGTGCCGCTTTCGCCTGATCGGCCGTGGTTGTCGCTGTCGTGTCGCTGACATTGCCGAAACGCGCCTTCTCGACGACCCCCTTATTCTCCGCCTTGAACGCATCCCAGACCTCGTTTCGGCGATCGAGCGGCGCAAAGCCGGCGACATAGACGTAACCGGCATTGAAGCTGGTGCCGTTATCCTTGACCGCCTGTTCGAGAGCCTGTTTTGCCAACGCGTGATCGCTTTGCTCGACTTGAGGCACTTTCGGATTGTTGAGATTGACATCAAAGGCGACGACCTTGATGCCCTTGTCCAGCGCCTGCTGCACGACATCGGCGAGCGATTCGGGAACACCGTGATCGATAACGATGCCTTCGACGCCGAGATTGATCGCCTGCAGAATCTGCTCGCGCTGTTCCGCCGCGTTCTGGCGTCCAGGGAACACCCGCAGATCGACGCCGAGCGCCTTCGCCTGTGCCTCAGCACCGGCCTGATAGGCCTGGAAAAAATCACCGGTGGAAATGTAGCTGATCAATGCCAGCTTGACGCCGCCCTTGTCGAACGGCGCCGGTGCGCCTGCAACACCATCGGCCTTGGCAGCAGAGACGAACAGGAAGGGAATGAAGGCGGCGGTTGCCGCCAGACGGAGAATGGTTTTCATAAAAAGCGTTCCTTCTGAAGACAATCGGAGACGTCACCGGCAGCAGCCTTCTCGGGACGCAACATCTATTAAATATTCAATCAATAAATTTAATAGACTAATTAGTGCCAATTTTCTGGATTGATAGAGAAACGTGTTTCACGGAAACCGAGCTCACCGGCAAAGTCCTACCGGCATCGCGCCGCTCGACAGCCGCTGCCCGCGCGGCGCGAACTTTCTGCCGCACTCCGTCCCTCAGCAAAGAAATTACCGGCTCAGACGGTACTTCGCAAAGCTGTTCCGCCAGCCCGGCTGTCACCAGCAGGAAATATATGACAAATTATATAGATAATAAAGATATCAGGATTCCCATTCATGCCATTGCTTCACATCGATGCGCTCAACCGCAGCTTTCAGTCCACGCGCGCCCTCGTAAACGCAATGCTGAAGATCGATGCCGGAGAGATCGTGGCATTGATGGGGGCAAACGGTGCCGGAAAATCGACACTGGTGAAGATCCTCTCCGGAGTGTTGCCCGCCGATAGCGGCGTAATCACGCTGAACGGCCGGCCCTATGTCCCGCGCACGCCCGCACAGGCCGCCGCTGCAGGCATCGTCACCGTCCATCAATCAACTGATCTGGTGGGCGCGGCAGGCCTCACCGTTGCAGATACGCTGCTGCTGACGCAGTTCAGCCAGCGCGGCCAACCTTTCTTCATCTCCCGCGCCAGCGTCAGACGGCAAGCACAGGCAATTCTCGACGCCGCCGGGTTCGATCTGCCGCTGGACCGCGACTTCGCCGATCTCACGGCAGCCGACCGGCAACTGGTGGCCATTGCCCGCGCACTGGCCAACCGGGCGGACCTCTTGATCCTCGACGAGCCGACAGCCAGTCTTTCCCTTGCCGAAAGCCAGCGCCTGTTTAACATTCTCAAGCGCTTGCGCGATGGCGGCCTTGCCATTCTCTACATTTCGCATCGGACCGCCGATCTCCAGGCAATTGCCGACAGGGTGCTCGTCATGTGCGGCGGGGCGATCGCTGGCGTCTTCGAACGTCCGATCGATTTTGCCGCAGCGATCGAGGCAATGATCGGCCGCAAGCTGCAATCGGCGCGGCCCGGCATTCGCCCGCCTGAAGGGCAGCCGGTCTTTGAGATGCGCGACGCGCGGCTGTTGCCCGGCTCCCTTCCTTTCGATCTCGCCGTCCACACCGACGAGGTGGTGGCGATCACCGGTGTGCTGGGGGCCGGCAAGAGCCGCCTGCTCTCCGCGATCTTCGGCAACGGCCGCCTTGCTGCCGGAGAGATGTATCTGGACAGCCGCCGGCACCGGCCGAAAACACCGGCAGAGGCGATTGCCGCCGGTGTCGCCATGGCCGCAGAAGACCGGCACCGCTCTTCCTTGATGCCAGCCGATTGGCCAGGAAGTTCACTGGCAGCCACCATCAGCCTGCCGCATCTTTCCAAATGGTATCCGCACGGCCTGCTGTTTGGCGGCCGTGAACGGCGCGAGGCGGAACAGGCAATCGACCGCCTGCGCATCAAGGCATCCGGACCACTGGCCCCGATAACCTCGCTTTCCGGCGGCAACCAGCAAAAGGTGGTTCTGGCCCGCTGGGAAGCCGAACCGAGCCGGCTTCTGCTGCTCGACGAACCCTTTCAAGGCGTCGATGTCGGCGCCCGTCACGATATCATCCAGGCGATCCGCAGCCGCAGCGACCGTGCCACCCTGATCGCCACCTCCGACCCGGAAGAAGCCTACGAGGTTGCCGACCGCATTCTGATCATCGACCACCACAGCCTTGCCGCAGCGCCCGGCGGCGCGCGCGGCGGTCTTTCCGAGGAAATCCACGCATGACATCGACCATTGACGAAGCCGCTCCGGTACAACGCAACGCAAACCGGGTTGGCTGGCTTGCAGACCTCGGTACGGCCTTGCGATCGAGCGCCGTCTTCATTCTTCTGGCAGCGCTGCTTTTAGGCTTCTCTGCCGCCGAGCCCGCCTTCGCCAATCTCGGCAACCTGATGAGCATCCTGCAGGCCGTGGCCGTCGTCGCCATTCTCGGTGCGGGCGTCACAGTGACGCTCGCCGTTGGCGGCTTCGATCTGTCGATCGGCGCGATAGCCGCCTCCAGCGTCATGGCCGCCAGCTATGCGATGATCGTCTGGGGGCTCGGTGCCATTGCCACCGTGCTGCTGGTGCTTGCCTTCGGTGCGCTGATCGGCCTTGTCAACGCCTTCCTCATCGTCCGGCTGAAGGTTCCCGATCTCTTGGCCACGCTGTCGATGATGTTTCTGCTCTCCGGCCTGCAGCTGATCCCGACCGCCGGCCGCTCGATCTCCGCCGGACTGATCCTGCCGAACGGCACAACCGCCACCGGCGTCTACGATCCCGCCTTTCTCCTGATCGGCCGCGCCAACCTGGCCGGCATCGTCCCGGTTTCCGTCGTGCTGATGGCCCTCGTCGCCATCGCCCTGTTCGTGCTGACGGAGCGGACCCGCATCGGCCGCCTGCTGTTTGCCACCGGCGGCAACGCGGTAGCGACGCGGCTGGCGGGTGCATCAACGGCGCGGCTGAAGATGCTTGCCTATGTGATCTCCGGCACGCTTGCCTCGCTCGGCGGTATCGTCATTGCTGCCCGCGTCGGGCGCGGCGACGTCTCCTCCGGCGGCTCATTGCTGATGGATGCTGTCGCTGCCGCCCTGATCGGCTTCGCAGTGCTGGGCAAGCGGCGGCCGAATGTTCTCGGCACCATTGTCGGTGCCGTCTTCGTCGGCGTTCTGCTCAACGGCCTGACCATGCTCAACGCGCCCTATTACACGCAGGATTTCGTCAAGGGCGCCGTCCTCGTCGGCGCCTTGGCGCTGACCTACGGAACTGTTCGCAGTCCCTCCCCCTGACATGACCCCGCCGGCCGGGATTTCGCCCGGCTGCGTAACTTCCCAGCCCAAGTTTTCCGGCCGCTGTTCCATCTTTGGAAATTTCTTCCTCGGCAAGCCGCATAATACACTTATTCTATAGATATTATTTAAACGGGGATTGACCATGACACAGGATAAAGCGGTACAGGGCGTCGGCCGGCGTGACCTTTTGAAACTCTCGGCAGTCGCCGGTGCGGCCATTGCCGGAGCCAGCCTTATCGGCAGCCGGACAGCGGCGGCGGAAGGTGAACTCTCACTGAAAGGCAAGCGCATCGCCATCAGCGCCACCGGCACTGATCACTTCTTCGACCTTCAGGCCTACAATGCCCAGATCGAGGAAGTGAAGCGCCTCGGTGGTGAGCCGATTGCTGTGGATGCAGGGCGGAACGACGGCAAGCTCGTATCGCAACTGCAGACGCTGATTGCCCAGAAGCCGGACGCCATCGTCCAGATTCTTGGAACGCTCAGCGTCATTGATCCCTGGCTGAAAAAGGCGCGCGACGCGGGCATTCCGGTCCTGACCGTCGATGTCGGTTCGACCAATTCGATCAACAACACCACTTCCGACAATTGGGGCATCGGCAAGGACCTGGCGCTGCAGCTGGTTTCCGATATCGGCGGTGAAGGCAATATCGTCGTCTTCAACGGCTTTTACGGCGTCACGCCCTGCGCCATCCGCTACGACCAGCTGGTCAATGTCGTCAAATATTTCCCCAAGGTCAAAATCCTTGAGCCGGAATTGCGCGACGTCATCCCGAACACGGTTCAGGACGCCTTCACGCAGATCACCGCGCTTCTCAACAAATACCCGGAGAAAGGCTCGATCAAGGCGATCTGGTCGGCCTGGGATATCCCGCAGCTCGGTGCCACCCAGGCGGTGGCCGCCGCCGGCCGTACCGAGATTCTGACCTACGGCGTCGATGGCAGCCCTGAAGTGCTGCAGCTCGTTGCCGATCCGAATTCGCCAGCCGGTGCCGATGTCGCCCAGCAGCCGGCCGAAATCGGCCGCACGGCAATCCAGAATGTCGCTAGGCTGCTCGCCGGCCAGACACTGCCGCGTGAAACCTACGTGCCAGCGCTGATCGCCAACAAGGCAAACGTCAACGAAGTCAGCAAAAAGCTCGGTATCGGCTGACATCAGCATGTCTTCGGGGCGATCCGGACCGATACCGGATCGCCCATTCCATAAGGGTCGATCAGCAGGACGGTCATGCCATGAGCACAGCTTCACCAGACGAAACCGGCGATGCCATTCATCTCGACGGGATCGTCAAGCGCTTTGATGGCGCACTGGCGCTGAACCACGCCTCGTTGCGCGTCCGGCGCGGTACCGTTCACGGCCTCGTCGGCCAGAACGGCGCCGGCAAATCGACCCTGATCAAGCTGCTCGCCGGCCTGCATCAGCCGGACGAAGGCCGTATCAAGATCGATGGCGAGGCTTACGACAGACTGACGCCGCACCGGGTCGAGGAACTCGGTATCCATTTCATCCATCAGGACCGGCTGCTCGTTCCGACCTTCACGGTCGATGAAGCCCTGTTTCTCGGACGCGAACCGCGCATCGCCGGTACGCCCTTTCTCGACCGGCGGCTGATGCAACGCCGAGCCAGCGAAATCCTCGACGATTATTTCGGCATCAAGCTGCCCAACAGCGCGCTGATCAGCGAGCTTTCCACCGCCGAAAAACAGATCGTCCAGATCACCCGTGCGCTGCTAGACCAGCCGAAAGTCCTCGTCTTCGACGAGCCGACGGCGGCTCTTGTGCGCCGCGAGGCGGATATTCTCTTCCGCCTGATCCGCCGCCTGCGCGACGAGGGGGTGACGATCATCTACATCTCGCATTATCTCAACGAGATCGAAGAGCTCTGCGACACCGTCACGGTGCTGCGCAATGGCGAAGACGTCGCCACCTTGCCGCTTGGCGAAACGTCTGCTGCGGCCATCGCCCGGCTGATGGTGGCGCGCGACATCGCCGACCTCTACCCGAAACGCGACGTGACGCCCGGCAAGGACATCCTGACGCTCGAACGGCTGTCGGCACATGGAAAATATCAGGATGTCTCCCTGACACTGCGGCGCGGCGAAGTGCTCGGCCTGACTGGCCTTCTCGGCTCCGGCGCCAAGGACCTGATCCGTACACTGTTCGGCCTGGAAAGTGCCTCATCGGGGCAGATCACCATCAATGGCAAACCGGTGCGCTCAGTCAATCCCGCCCAAGCCGTCGACCGGCACCTTGCGCTCGTCCCGGAAGACCGGCGCGGCAACGGCGTGGCGCTTGATCTCAGCGTCAAGGAAAACATCACGCTATCCTCGTTGAAGCGCTTCACTCGCCTCGGCTTCCTTGATTTCAACAGCGAACGGCGCGAAGCGGATGATCTTATCCGTCGCCTCGAGATCAAGACATCGGGGTGCAATGCCCTTGTGCGCACGCTCTCGGGCGGCAACCAGCAGAAGGTGGCGATCGCCAAATGGCTGAGCCGCCACTCCGAAATCTACCTGCTGGACGAGCCGACGGTCGGCGTCGATATCGGCTCCAAGGTCGAGATTTACAACCTCATCGGCGATCTCGCCGCCCGCGGGGCCGGTATCATCGTGCTGTCATCGGATCTGCCGGAACTGATCGGCATTACCGATCGCATCCTCGTCCTCTTCCGCGGCAGTATCATCAGCGAATTCACCTCTTCGCAAACATCTCCGGACGACGTGCTTGCCGCATCCACCGGCTCCTCAGAGGTTCTCCGCCATGTCGGTTGATATCCAGCTCGCACCCGTCATCCATTTTGAACCGGGCTTATCGACGTCCAAGCCGAGCCGGGGTGGAAATCTCGCCGCCGGTGCACTCCGTGCCGGATCGCTGGTAGCCTTCGTTACCATCCTGCTCGTCTTTTCACTGACGGCACCTTACTTTCTCAGCGTTGGCAATATCGGCAACGTGCTTGGCCAGTCGGCGATATCAGGCGTTCTGGCCATCGGCCTGACCATCGTGCTGATCGCCGGCGGTTCCAACGTCGTCACCGGCGGCATCGACCTGTCGCTTGCCGCCAATATGGGCCTGAGCGCCGCCGTCTATGCGACGGCAGCCCAACTCGGCTATGGTGATGCAACGGCGGTTGCAGGCGCCCTCCTCACCGGCCTCCTGATCGGCGCGATCAATGCCATCGCCGTGGTCGGCGCAGGCATCGTGCCGCTGCTTGCAACGCTTGCCGTAATGAACATCGTCGCCGGCCTCGAACTGGTGCTGACGCAAAACACCGTCATTCCCGCCTCGACACCGCTGCTGACGGATCTGTCCTCATCCGGCCCGCTGGGCATTCCGGCGCTCGCCTATGTGCTGCTGGTCTTCACGCTGATTGCTGCAGCCATCGTGCAACATACCCCGGCCGGACTTCGTCTCTACGCCGTCGGCGAGTTTCCCGATGCAGCCCGCGCCGCCGGCCTGCCGGTTCGCCGGCTGGTCGCAGGCGCCTTCATGGCCAGCGGCTTTTGTGGTGGGGTCGCCGGTGTTCTGTCGGTGTCCAATCTCAGCGGCAGCACCACGGGCTCCGGCGAAATGCTGCTGCCGGTGGTGGTTACGGCCCTGCTCGGCTCCGTCTTCTCGCGGCGGCTGGTGCCCACTGTCATCGGCACGCTGTTATCCACCCTGTTCGTCGGTTTCCTCGTCAACGGTTTCCAGCTTCTCAACATTTCAAGCGTGCTGGTGAGCGGCGTCCAGGGTCTGCTGATCCTGCTCGTCGTTTCGGCAACGACATTGCTGCGCAGGCAGGAGGCCTGATCATGACCCTGCAGACCTCCGCAATCGAACCGTCCGTCCCCCGCGCCCTCATCGGCGTGGTCGTCGATAACGCACTCGTGCTGGCGCTCGTCACGGTGTTTGCGATCTTCTCCTTCGCGACCCCGACGTTTCTGACCATCGCCAACCTGCAGAGCATTCTCGTCAACAATTTTACGCTGCTCGCCATCGCCGCCATTGCCATGACCTCTGCCGTCTCGGTTGGCGGCATTGATCTGTCAGTCGGTACAGCCATCGATTTCGCCAGCTTCGCCTTTGTTTCCCTGGTCCTCGCAGGCCAGCCCGTCGCGATCGCCGCCTTGGCAGGTCTTGGCGCCGGCGCAGCGGTCGGCGCCTTCAATGCGGTGCTGATTTCGGGCATCGGCATATCGCCCTTTCTCGCCACGCTTGGCACGCTCTTCATCGGCCGCAGCATCCAGCAGCTCCTGACCAATGGCGGCAACCCCGTTTACCTGCCGCCATCAGGCATTCCCGAAACCTTCCGCTTTCTCGGGCGCGGCGCGATCGGTGGCATTCCGGTTCCGCTCATCATCACCGCCATCATCATCGTTGCTGCAACCGTAATCCTCACCCGCGCCCGCTTCGGCCGTGTCGCGCTCGCCATCGGCATTCAGCCGAGCGTCGTGCGCTATTCCGGCATCGCAGCGCGAATTCATGTGGCGATGGCCTTCATTCTGGCGGGCCTTATCGCTGCAGTCGCGGGGCTGATACTGTCGGCGACGGTCACCGTCTACATCCCCTCCTCCGGCAGCGCCTTCCTGCTCAATGCCATCGGCGCTACGTTCATCGGCACGACTCTGTCGCGCCTTGGCCGCCCCAATATCCCGGGCACCGTACTTGGTGTGCTTTTGCTTGGCATCGTCGCCAATGGCCTGCTGCTCACCGGGCTGAATTTCTACTGGCAACAGGTCGGCACCGGCCTGCTGATCTTCGCCGTGCTGGCCCTGAGCTTCATCACCCGGCGCAAGGCTTCGGCCTGACATCAAAGACAGAGGTTCCTACTCTCGACGGCCGGGAAATACGCATCGCGGCTACGAATTAGAACCAAAAGAAAATCCGCCGGCATCGACCGCCGGCGCGCTTGGCTCATCCCACTTTCGAGCAGGTGACGCCCGGGGCGTTTTCGCCCTTCATGGTATCGATCAGCGTCGCCTCGTCGCCTTTCGTCCACCAGATATATTGCCCGCCTGTATATTTGGCGCCCGATGCCGACAGCACGTTTGCGGCGACCACGAACTCGCTGCCGATCGTCAAGGTGACCAGGGAAACAGGACCAGCATTGATATATTCCGCAGCGATCGATTGGCCGGCGCAGTCGTACCGCAAAGCTTGCCGGTCAACCGTCCGGGCGCCGGGGATATTGATGAGAACGTCTGACGATACGGTGTGCGGGGCAAGCCGCAGAGCAGTTTTCGAATCGGCCTTTGTGAGGACCAGCTTCGTTTCTTCGATCTTCCAGGACAGGCCAGTCTTCAAAGCCGCGAAAAACTTCGTCTCCTGATCCATCACCGCCGGTACGCACATCTTGCGTGTCGACCCGGCAGGACCGAAGGCGATTTCTCCGCCCTGCAGGTCGAAGGTGCCTGTGTAATTGTTACAGCCAGCAAAACCGGAATAGGTGCCGTCATCGTTGATTTCCAGCGTCGTCTGCAGATAATCGATGACGCCGCCGCCGCCGATATCCTCGGCCAGCCATGTCCCCACAAGCTCGCGGGGGACTGATTCGGCAGCAATCGTGGAGACAGATGTCGCATCGATCAACACGCAGGAGCAGGAAAGAAACAGCGCAAGTTTCAGCATTAGATACACCCTTTCCGGCGAACGGCAGATCCCGGCCGGCCCGCCAAGGCCGGTGATTCGCAACATCTGCGACCCTATCGCCACCACCCGGAGCGAAGCTACCCTTGTTGGCACCCGCTTTCACCTGTAGAGCCTAACATGAAAAAACAAAAACAACGGGACTTGGCCATGACCTCCGGCGCGCAAGGCAAACGCCGCTTGACCATTTTGGGCTCGACGGGCTCGATCGGCACCAACACGCTCGACGTCATCCGCCAACTTGGCGGACGCGATGCGTTCGATATTGCCGCATTGACCGGTAACGGCAATGTCGCGCTGCTTGCAGAACAGGCGATAGCAACGGGCGCCGAACTCGCCGTCACAGCGGACGAGGGCCAATATGAAAACCTCAAGGCGGCCCTTGCCGGCACCGGCATCGAAGCCGCGGCCGGTCGCAACGGCCTGATCGAGGCGGCGCAGCGTGATGCGGATTGGGTGATGGCCGCCATCGTCGGCACGGCGGGTCTTGCCCCCACTCTGGCCGCCGCACGCCGCGGCGCCGACATTGCCCTTGCCAACAAGGAATGCCTGGTTTCCGCCGGTGATCTCTTCGTGGCCGCCGTCCATGCCGGCGGTGGCAAGCTGCTGCCGGTCGATAGCGAACACAATGCCATTTATCAGGTGCTGGAAGAGCACCAGCGCCACGCAGTCGAGCGCATTATCCTCACCGCGTCCGGCGGCCCGTTCCGCCGTTCAACGCTGGCCGAAATGCGCGATGTCACCGCCGCAACGGCCCGCGCCCACCCTAACTGGTCGATGGGCCTGAAGATCTCGATCGACAGCGCCTCGATGTTCAACAAGGCGCTTGAGATGATCGAGGCCAAGCATCTGTTCGGCATGAGGCCAGACCAGATCGAAGTCATCGTCCATCCGCAATCGGTCATCCATTCGATGGTCGGCTATAGCGACGGTTCGGTGCTGGCGCAGCTCGGCTGCCCGGACATGCGCACCGCCATCGGTTACGCCCTGTCGCACCCGGCACGGCCAGCGCTCGATGTCGAGCGGCTGGATTTCGCAAAACTGTCGCGGCTCGATTTCGAAGCACCGGACGAAGAGCGCTTCCCGGCTCTGCGCCTCGCCCGGCTGGCGATGGAACGCGGCGGCATGCAGAGCGCTGTTCTGAACGCTGCCAAGGAAGTGGCGCTGGAGGCGTTTATCAGTGGGCACATCGGCTTCCTGCAGATGGCCGAGATCACTGAAACGGTCATGGAGGCGATGACCGCTATACCGGCGGCATCCAGCATGGATGAGGTGTTTGCCCTGGACGGCGAAGCCCGGCGCATCGCCAAAACGATCGTCGAACGCGAGGTTGCGGCCTGAGATCCCACCACCCGTTGCCAGAAGACGCGGCGGCGCTCCCGTCTGTCATTCGCGAACGGCAGGCAGCGTCACCCCACCATTTGATTCCTCGGTAGTTAGCCCGCCCCAATTTCGGTATCCGATGGGTTGCATCCTGGGTAGACCTCCCCTTTTGCAGGACAACCCAGTCGGGTCTTATGCCAAAGGATGTACACCTATTTGATCGGTGGCCTATTCCGAAGCCGAAGTGGCACAATCCCGCCAAATGGAGGGAATTGCCCGCGTGGTGGAGAAGAGAGAGACGAGAGGTTTAATTCTGATCGCCGCTGCACTTTTAGCGATGATCACACTGACCGCGGTAGCACCTTGGACCGGTAAACCACTGGCCGTGGCCGGGCTTACTCCGATGGCAGACGCTACCGATGTCGACCTCGGCGCAGCAAT
Organism: Rhizobium sp. Root1334; assembly: GCF_001426665.1. Lineage (GTDB taxonomy): Bacteria > Pseudomonadota > Alphaproteobacteria > Rhizobiales > Rhizobiaceae > Pararhizobium. The sequence continues at coordinate 31,896 of NZ_LMEY01000029.1, forward strand.
CATGGTCACCTTCACCGAGGACGTCGATCCAGCCACAATTGGGCCGAACTCGCTCCAACTCTCCGAAATGGGCATACCGGTGAAGGCGAGCGTCTCTTACGATACCTGGACCAACTCCGCAGTGCTCACAACCAAGATGCCGCTGAAAAGTGGCGCAAGATACACCGCGACCCTTGCCGCAGGCCCAAGGGACAAGGCCGGCAATACGCTGGAGACCAGTCAGAGCTGGTCGTTCACAACGCGGCGCGATTTCGAGCACGGTTTCGGCGGGCCAGTCTTGATCATTCACTCATCCGACTTGCCATTCAGCAAATATCTCAGCGAGATTCTGCGGGCAGAGGGTATCGGGTCGTTCGAAAGCGCCGATATTTCCAGCGTCACTGCAAAACTGCTCGACCGTTTCGACCTTATCCTGATTGGCGAAGTACCACTGGACGACGCCCAAGCCACACTGTTTTCGCGATGGGTCGAGGCCGGTGGCGATCTGATTGCCATGCGCCCCGACAAGAAACTCGCCAGTCTCCTCGGATTGCAGGACAAGGGCGAATCGCTGACCGAAGGTTATCTGCTGATCGACACGGTGTCGGCTCCCGGACGCGGCATTACCGGCCAGACGATTCAGTATCACGGATCGGCCGACCTCTACACGCTGAACGAAGGCACGACCGAGATAGCCCGGCTCTACAGCAACGTGTCGAACGCTACGCCAAACCCGGCTATCTCGATCCGCAATGTTGGAGATGCCGGTGGACAGGCGGCCGCATTCACATACGATCTCGCCCGGTCCGTCATTTACACGCGGCAGGGTAATCCCGCCTGGGCAGGAGACGAACGCGACGGCAATTCCGTCATCCGGCCCAATGACCTGTTCTTCGGGGCCAAGGAAGGCGATGAGCAACCCGATTGGAACGACTTCAATCGGATCGCCATTCCAGTGGCGGATGAGCAACAGCGGCTGCTCGTCAACCTGATGAACTTCATGCTCGAAGGCAAGGCGCCGTTACCAAGGCTCTGGTATTTCCCAAAAGGACACAAAGCGGTTCTCGTGATGGCCAGCGACGATCACGGAACACGAAGCGGAACGGAGGACTCGTTTGAGCGGCTGAAGGCCGTTGAACCGGAAGGATGTTCACTGGCCGACTGGGAGTGCTTTCGCGCCACGTCATGGATTTACACGAGCAGCGGTTTATCAGCCGAGGAAGCCCGCACATACGCTTCAGAGGGCTTTGACATCGGCGTGCACGTCAATACGGGCTGCAGCAATTCACCTCCAATGGACTTTGCGCGGATGTTTAGCCACGATCTCTACGCTTTCCGCATGAGATATCCTGACTTGCCGGCCCAGACCGGAAGCCGCACACATTGCCTGGCATGGAGCGACTGGGCCTCGACGCCGAAGGCAGAGGCGCGCTACGGCGTCCGCATCGATCTCAGCTATTACTATTGGCCCGGCCCGTGGATTAAGGGCCGCCCCGGCTTCAAGACCGGCTCCGGCCTGCCGATGCGCTATGCCGATGTCGATGGAAGCATGATCAATGTCTATCAAGTGGCGTCTCATCTGGTGAACGAAAGCGGGATGAGCTTTCCATCGGCCATCGACACACAGCTTGATCGCGCTCTTGGACCAGAGGGGTATTTCGGTGCGTTCGGAACACATTACGACTTCAGCGACGGCTTCGACCTCCAGTTGACCGCTGCGGCAGTGGCGCGTGGCGTGCCGTTGGTGTCAGCGCAGCAACTGCTAGATTGGACGGAGGGCCGCAACAATTCCCATTTTGCCCATATCGAATTGAGCCAAGAAGCGCTCACTTTCGACGCGTTCACAGACAGACGAACCGGGACGATGCTTCGTGGAATGATCCCGGCGGAAATCAGTGGCAAAGACATACTCACGATCAGCCGCGACGGCTTGCCGGTCAACTTCGAGAAGACGATCATCAAGGGAATTGCCTACGCCATGTTTCCTGTCGAAACGGGCGTTTATCGTGTGAGCTTTCCTACCGATGATCAGCGGGTGGAATTGACCGAATGATTCCATTCTGCACGTCATCAAGCGCCATGCAGAGATCAGCATCGGCTCCAGCGGCGATTGGAAATCGCGGTTTGCGGACGAAGCAGCCACTGCACCTCGTCTAAGCCTTCCCAAAGGAAGGGCATAAAAAATGCGGATCGCCCTTCGACAATCCGCATTGTAACGCCAAGCGACCAACAGTTTTCAGGCGACGGCCCTTGCGAGCGCGCAACGCGACCAGAGCTGGTGCAGCGCGCCGACCAGATGATCGAGATCGGCATCCGAATGCAGCGGCGTCGGCGTGATGCGCAGACGCTCGGTCTTCTTCGGCACCGTCGGATAGTTGATCGGCTGAACGTAGACGCCGCAATTGTCGAGAAGCAGATCGGAGATCCACTTGCACTTCGACGCGTCGCCAACAATCACCGGCACGATATGGCTCGGATTGTTGAGGTGCGGAATGCCGTTCTTGTCGAGCAGATTGCGCAGACGACGGACACGTTCCTGATGGGCGAAGCGTTCGACTTGGCTTTCCTTCAGATGCCGGATCGAGGCGACCGCACCGGCAGCCAATGCCGGCGGCAGCGCCGTCGTGAAGATGAAACCGGATGCGAAGGAGCGGATGAAATCGCACAGCGCCGTCGATGCAGCGATGTAACCGCCCATGACGCCAAACGCCTTGCCGAGTGTGCCTTCGATCACCGTCAGGCGGTGCATCAGGCCTTCGCGCTCAGCGATACCGCCGCCACGTGCGCCGTACATGCCGACAGCGTGCACTTCATCGAGATACGTCATCGCGCCATACTTGTCGGCGAGATCGCAGATTTCCTTGATCGGGGCGATATCGCCATCCATCGAGTAAACCGATTCAAACGCGATGATCTTCGGCGCGCGCGGATCGGCGGCCTGCAGCTTCGCTTCGAGATCCGTCAGCGAGTTATGCTTGAAGATCACCCGCTCGCACTTGGAGTAGCGGATGCCTTCGATCATCGATGCGTGATTCCCGGCGTCCGAAAAGACGATCACACCGGGAATCTTCGAACAGAGCGYGGCCCAGTTGGACACGTAGCCCGAGGTAAACAGCAGCGCCGATTCCTTGCCATGCAGATCAGCAAGTTCGCGCTCAAGAAGAACGTGATAGTGGTTGGTGCCTGAAATATTCCGGGTGCCCCCAGCACCCGCGCCACACTGGTCGATGGCGAGTTTCATCGCCTCCGTAACCTTGGGATGTTGGCCCATGCCGAGATAGTCGTTGGAACACCAGACGGTGACATCCTGCTTCTCGCCGGCCGAATTGTAACGGGTTGCCTTGGGGAATTGTCCGCTCTGGCGCTCCAGATCGGCAAAAACGCGGTAGCGGCCTTCCTGATGCAGGCCGTCCAACTCACCTTTAAAGAAACTCTCGAAATCCATCATTGTCTCCAGAACCTTGCCGTCTTTTTGATCCAAAGCGTGGCGGCGTCAACCTCTGCGAGGGTTATCGCGGCCGAGTGCGGCAAAAGGCCCCTAATTTTGAACAGTTCCAAACTATCCATCGTGAATTTAATTCCACCTAACCTTGATCTGAGTCAAGACCATGCAAAAAGGACGGGGCATCCCGTCCTTATATTCTGTTTCAAGGAAATCAGCGGTAATTCCTCAAGAGGCCGCTGCAACGGCGCGTTTGGCCATGACCTTCACCAGATTGGCGCGATACTCCGAACTGGCATGGATATCCGCCATAAGGTCCGACGGATCGACCGTGATAGCGGCAAGCGCATCCGGCGACCAGTTGGCGGCAAGAGCTGCCTCCATGCCGGAATGCCGAAAGACCCCATCCGCACCGGCACCGGTCACCGCCACCCGCACATCGCCATTGTCCCGGCGGGCAACGAACACGCCGGTCATGGCATAACGCGACGCCGGATTGCGGAACTTCGCATAAGCGGCCTTGGCCGGTGCATCAAACGTGATGGCGACGATCATCTCGCCGTCCTCCAGCGCGGTCTCGAACAGGCCGGTGAAGAAGTCTGCCGCCTTGATCTCGCGGGCATTGGTGACAACGATAGCATCGAGCGCCAGAAGGGCTGACGGATAATCCGCCGCCGGATCGTTGTTGGCCACCGAACCGCCGATCGTGCCCATATGGCGCACATGCGGATCGCCGATATGATGGGCGAGATCGCAGATTGCCGGACAGACGGCCTTCAGGTCCGCGGACGAGGCAACATCGAAATGCGTCGTCGCAGCGCCGATCCGCACGGATTTCCCGTTGACGGAAATGCCCTTCAGATCGGGGATATGCCGGAGATCGACGAGATCGCTCGGCGACGCCAGCCGCTGCTTCATCGTCGCGATCAGCGTCATGCCGCCGGACAGATATTTGCCTTCGTCAGCGCCTGATTTCAGTTTCACCGCATCCTGAACAGAGGATGCGCGATGGTAATTGGTCGCATACATATCGTCTCCTCCTCAATTGGCCGCGTTGAGTGCAGCCCAGACCTTTTGCGGGGTCGCGGGCATCGTCAGGTTATTGTTTCCGATCGCATCGGTAATGGCGTTCATCAGCGCCGGTGGCGAACCGATCGCACCCGCCTCGCCACAGCCCTTGATCCCCAACGGATTGGACGGACACGGCGTGTTCTGGTGCGACAGCTTGAACGACGGCAGGTCGTCGGCGCGCGGCATGGCATAATCCATGTAGCTCGCCGTGATCAGCTGACCGTTCTGCGGATCGTAATGGACGTTTTCGAGCAGTGCCTGACCGATCCCTTGCGCGATCCCGCCATGCACCTGGCCCTCGACGATCATCGGGTTGATGATATTGCCGAAATCGTCGGCCGCAACGAACTGGATGATGTCGGTCACGCCCGTTTCCGGATCGACCTCGACCTCGCAGATATAGCATCCGGCCGGGAAGGTGAAATTGGACGGATCGTAGAACGCGCCCTCCTTCAATCCCGGCTCCATGCCGGCTGGCAGGTTGTGGGCGGTGTAGGCGGCCAGCGCCACCTGGAACCAGGGCAGCGTCTTGTCGGTACCCGCCACCTTCACTTCGCCATTCTCGATGACGATATCGCTTTCGTCCGCCTCCATCAGGTGGGCGGCGATCTTCTTGGCCTTGGCCTCCACCTTGTCGAGCGCCTTGACCACCGCCGACATCCCCACGGCGCCGGAGCGGGAGCCATAGGTCCCCATGCCCATCTGCACCTTGTCGGTATCGCCGTGGACGATGTTGACACTATCGATCGGAACGCCGAGACGGTCGGCGACCAGCTGGGCAAAGGTGGTCTCGTGCCCCTGGCCATGACTGTGCGACCCGGTCATCACCTCGATCGTCCCGACGGCATTGACCCGGACCTCGGCCGATTCCCACAGTCCGACACCAGCCCCAAGCGAGCCGACCGCCGCCGACGGCGCAATACCACAGGCTTCGATATAACAGCTCATGCCGATGCCGCGCTTCTTGCCGTGCCGGGCAGCTTCCGCCTTGCGGGCGGCAAACCCGTTCCAGTCGGCCGATGCCATCGCCGCTTCGAGCGACGCCTCGTAGTCGCCGGCGTCATAATTCATGATCAACGGCGTCTGGTAGGGGAAAGTCCGCACGAAATTCTGGCGGCGAAGCTCTGCCGGCGAAACGCCCAGTTCCCGCGCTGCGGTCTCCATCGTCCGCTCCAGCAGATAGGTCGCCTCCGGCCGCCCGGCACCGCGATAGGCATCGACCGGCACGGTATTGGTATAGACTGTGCGGACATTGGCATGGATGGCCGGAATGGCATATTGGCCGGACAACAGGGTGGCATAGAGATAGGTCGGCACGGCGGATGAAAACAGCGACATGTAGGCGCCGAGATTGGCGATCGTATCGACCTTCAGGCCGATGATTCGGTTGTCCTTGTCGAACGCCATCTTCACCGTCGAAACATGGTCGCGGCCATGCGCGTCGGTGAGGAACGCTTCCGTGCGGTCGCATGTCCATTTCACTGGCACGCCGGTCTTCTTCGACGCCCAGAGACAGACGATCTCCTCCGGATAAATATAGATCTTCGAACCGAAACCACCGCCGACATCCGGCGCAATCACCCGCAGCTTGTTTTCCGGCGCGACATTGTAGAAGGCGCTCATCACCAGCCGGGCGACGTGCGGATTCTGGCTTGTCGTGTAACAGGTATAGTGATCCTCGGCGCTGTCATAGATGCCGAGCGTTGCGCGCGGCTCCATCGGGTTTGGCGCAAGCCGGTTGTTGCGAAGGGTGATTTCGGTCACATGTGCGGCTTCCGCGATCGCCTTCTCCGTTGCGGCGCCGTCACCGATCTGCCAGTCAAAGATCAGATTGTTTGGCGCTTCCGGATGCAATTGCGGTTGCCCCGGCTCAAGTGCCTTCACCGCCTCGGTGACCGCCGGAAGAACCTCGTAGTCAACCACCACCGCCTCGGCCGCATCGCGGGCCTCGCCCAGACTCTCGGCAACGACGATGGCAACCGCATCGCCGACATAGCGCACGGTTTCGTGCGCCAGGGGCCGCCACACACCCATGTTCATCGGCGAACCATCCTTGGAATGGATCATCCAGCCGCAAATGATGTTGCCGATCGCATCGACCTGCAGCTGCTTGCCTTCCAGGATGCCGATGACGCCCGGCATGTCCTTGGCCGCTGACATGTCAATGTTCTTGATCCGGGCATGGGCATAGGGGCTGCGCACGAAGAACGCATATTTCATGCCCGGGACGCTCATGTCGTCTGTGTACCGGCCCTTGCCGGTCAAAAACCGCTTGTCTTCTTTTCGCGCAACGCTTGCGCCAATGCCTTCAACACCCATGCTTCATCTCCTCCCGAGATATTTCTGCGTGGTCAGGTCGTGGCAGACGTTGGAAGCAATCGCGAAATGACGACACTACGGGGAGCGCGTTCATTCCGTATCCACCGGCTACCTCAGTCTGCGACCGCTGCTTATTCGGCTGCCTGCTGCGCACCGGCCATTTCGGCGGCGGCAGCGAGGATCGACTTGACGATATTATGGTAGCCGGTGCATCGACAGATATTGCCGTCGAGTTCCGCGCGCACCGTCGCCTCATCCAGATTGGCACCATGCCTGCGGATCATATCGACGGCGGTCATCACCATGCCGGGCGTACAGAAGCCGCACTGCAGACCGTGATTGGCCTTGAAGGCTGCCTGCACGGGGTGCAGTTCGCCGTTTGCGGCCAGTCCCTCGATCGTCGTGATTGTCGAGCCCGCTGCCTGCGCAGCCAGGATGGTACAACTCTTCACCGAACGGCCGTCCATATGGACGACACAGGCGCCGCATTGCGTGGTGTCGCAACCGACATGCGTTCCGGTCAGAGCCAGATTGTCTCGTAAAAAATGCACCAGAAGGGTGCGGTCTTCGCAGTCACTGCCGACCTGCCGGCCGTTGACCGTCATTTTCACTTTTGCCATCTCGCTCCTCCGAGGTTGGTCTTGCCAACACGAGCGGCTGTCGGGCAGATAAACTCGTTCCCGCGACAGAACCGCGTCAACTCTCATGCCTGGACCGCAGGCTTTCTCCTCAAAGCGTTACGGCATTCGTATCATTTGTTTTTTTTTGATCGGCCGCAACCGCTACTTTCAATCCTGCCGAAAATTCTGCCGGACAGAAAATACCCAAGCTGCCACGCCCAAACCTGTCACGAAAGGAACAGCCTTCAGCTTCCGTTCAGGTTGAATAGCATTACTTGCGCCAAGGGGATTTTGCAGGATATCTGTAGACTTTCACAGGCAGGCATTTATCTTTTAAAGGTGCAAGTTCGACCGGAGGGGGACCTTACGTCCATCTTCCATCCCTGGGGAGAAACGGACGGCCGGGAACTTGGGTCTCGCGTCCAGATTTTGGAGAAATAAATGAAGAAGGCCATCGTGCTTGTCCTGCTCGCGCTATCCGTTGTGAGCTGCACGCAGACTGAAAAGGGTGCCGGTATCGGGGCGGTTTCCGGCGCAATTATCGGCGGAGCAATCACCGGCGATGTTCGCGGCGCAGCCGTTGGCGCTGCAATCGGTGGCGTTTCGGGCGCCGTTATCGGCCACGTGACTGAGCAGCCCGGCCAGTGCTACTACCGTGACCGCTACGGCCGCCGCTACATCGACAGCTGCCCGCGTTGATCGCAGGCTTCATAAAAAGGCGGCGCATTACACCGCTTTTTCTCTCAGCCCCGGAGAAATCCGGGGCTTTTTGTTTCCCTCATGCCACACCGGCAGGGGTTTTCCACAAAAAGACGGCCAAAAGTCTTCATCACCCGGTCAATGCTGTGTAGGGTCATCATTAACAAACGGCAAACCTTGTCATGCGATTGTACTCCTGCCGTGATGGCAGGCAGGTGTTCGAAGTGGCCTGAACAGCGGAATGCGGAAATTATGCGTTTGCCGACTATGAGTTTTGCGTATCGGAAGGTTGGTGCTGCTTTTGCGGTCGCGGCTCTGGCTATCTGCGGGCCTCTGTCGGTCGGTGACGCCTATGCCTTCAAGATTTTCGGCATGCGGTTTTTCGAAAAAGAAGAAGAACCCAACGACATCGTCGATCCCGTCAATTTTAGCCTCACACTGAATGAATCCTCCGGCGACGAGGATCTGAAGTCGGCGCTGGAAAACAGTTCCCGTCTGTTTCAGGACAAGGACAAGCCGGTTTCGGGCGATCTTGGCCTCGCCATCAAGGCCCGCGACGACCGCGACCGCCTGCTGGCGGCTCTTTACGAACAGGCCCGCTACGGTGGCGTTGTGGCCGTTAAGGTGAATGGTCAGGACATCGATACACTGCCGCCCGATCCGGTGTTTCCGGACGGTGCCCCGGTGCCTGTCGAAATCACGGTAACCCCTGGCCCAGTGTTCACGCTCGGCGACATTGTTCTAAAAGGTGACGCCATCGGACGCCGGCCGGACGAGTATCTGAAGCCCGGCGCACGCGCGGATTCGACCCTGATCATCAAGGCTGGCGAAAAAGTCGTTGAAGATCTCAAGGAAGAAGGCCGGCCACTCGCCAAGTTGACGGAACGTAGCGTGGTTGCCGATCACGCAACGAATACCGTCGATGTGACGATCGCAGCGCAGGGCGGTCCCGTCGCACCGGTGGGCGCCGTCACCGTCAGCGGCACCAAGACCGTCGACCCGTCCTTCGTTGTCGATTACTCCCGCCTGAACGGCGGCAAGCCCTATTCTCCAGAAGCCCTGCGCAAAGCCTCCGACCGGCTTCGGCAGCTGGGCGTGTTCTCCAGCATCACCATCAAGCAGGCCAATGAACTGGCCCCCGACGGCACCATCCCAATGACCATCGAGGTTTCGGAAGGCAAGCAGCGCTATTTCGGTGCAGGCGCCCAGTATTCCACCACCGACGGCTTCGGCCTCCAGGGCTACTGGGGCCATCGCAACCTGTTCGGCCGGGCCGAATCGCTGCGGCTTGAGGGCTCGGTCAGCCGCATCGGTGAAACCACCGATATCGGCGATCTCGACTATTCGGCTGGCCTGCTGTTTGCCAAGCCGGGCGCATTTGGGCCCACCTCCACCTTCAACGCCAGCCTGAAGGCGCAGCTGCTCGATCCAGACGCCTACAAGGCAACGATCTTTACGGCGGCGGCGGGCGCCACGTTCGAACTGTCCGACACCGACACGGTGTCTGCCGGCGGCGAGCTCGCCTGGGCCGATGTCGATGATGCGTTCGGCAAGAACGAATATCTGACGGCCGCAATCCCGATCGAATATGTCCGCGATACGCGCGACAACAAGCTCAATCCCGTCTCGGGATATCGCGCTTCAATCAATGCCAAGCCGAGCTATGAGATCAACGGCCAGAGCTTCTTCAGCTCGTTCGAGGGATCGGCAGCCGCCTATGTCGGCTTCGGCGCGGAGAACCGCTTCGTTCTGGCCGGAAGGCTTGGCGCCGGTGTGATTGCCGGTGGCGACGGATTGGCCTCAATTCCCGCAAACCGGCGTTTCTATCTCGGCGGCGGCGGCACCGTGCGTGGCTATTCATATCAGGAGATCAGCCCGCGCAACGGCGACAACGAAATCCTCGGCGGCCGCTCCTATGTCAACGCCACGGTGGAAGCCCGCATCGGCATTACCGATACGATCGGCATCGTTCCCTTCATCGATGCGGGAACGGTGTCGTCAAAGACGGCCCCGGATTTTTCCGATATCCGCGCTGGTGCCGGTATCGGCCTGCGCTACAACACACCGTTCGGACCGATTCGGCTGGATGTCGCCGTGCCGCTGAATGCCTATCCGGGCGGCACCAAATACGGAATTTACGCCGGGATCGGCCAATCCTTCTGATTGCGTGAGGGCAGTCACCACGGCCTGAACCCGGTTTGAAAGATTGGGTTTCAGGGAGAAGCAATTTCACCGCAACGCGACTTGCGCTATGGATGAATCATGAATCGTTTGCCCCGTTTTCTGAAGATCGCGCTGCGTTGGCTGGCTTATGGCACAGGCTTTGCCCTGTTCGCCCTCGTGCTCCTGGTGCTTTTCGCAGGCTTTACCGCGCCCGGTGCGCGCTTTGTCGCCGCGATGATCGAGAAATATGCCTCGACGCCGGACCAGATCGTTCGCATCAACGACCCGAGTGCACTGCTCACCGGTGATTTCAAGGCTTCGAGTGTAACGCTGTTCGACAGCAAGGGCGTCTATGCGGAAATCCGCGAGGTCGCCATCGACTGGTCCCCCACCGCCCTTTTCTCCAAACGCTTCGATGCCGCAAAACTGTCGGCCGGATCCGTTCGCCTCGAACGACTGCCGATCCCTTCGCAGGAAACCAAGGAAGTCCGCAAGACCTTTGCCCTGCCGCTCGAGGTCAAGATCGACGCGTTCGATTTTGAGGAAATCATCATCGGCAAGGAGATTGCCGGCGCCGATCAGTTCCTCAATGCGCAGGGTAAGCTGAACGCCACCAATGCCAGCATTGCCGCTGCCCTTGCCATTGCACAACGCGACCGTCCGGACGCCAAGGCGATCGCCGATATCATCTTCAATCCGGCAAACGACGAACTGAAGCTGGAAACCACCATCGAGGAACCGAAGGGCGGGCTGCTTGCCAAAGCCATGCACCTGCCCGGCGAACCGGCGGTCAGCATTTCGGTCACCGGCAACGGTCCACTGACGAAATGGACTGGCACGGCAACCGCAGCCCTTGATGGCAATCAGGTGCTGAAAGTGGACGGTGAGCACACGCTTGCGCCGGATGGCTTTCGCACCATGGCGCTCAAGGGTGGCGGCACGTTCCGCGACCTCCTGCCTGCTGTCTTCCGGCCGCTTTTCGAAGGCACCACCGACATCGACCTTTCTGCGGCGCTCGACGGCACGACCATGCGCATCCAGCGCGGTAAATTTACGACCGCGGCTTTCGCGTTTGCTGCCTCTGGAACCTATAGCACGCTGGGCCAGAACGACCTGCAGGCAAGCCTCACCGGCACCAATGGCCCGATCGACTTCCGGCTACCGCTGGCAAAGGGCGAGGCGCAGCTATCAATCAACAATGCCAGCGTTTCGCTGATCGGCGAGGCCCAGGCAGCCGTGCTCGACATCGGTGCCGATATTGGCAAGGCAACGCTGCCACAGGGCGAGATCGAGGCAATCAGCCTGCACGCCTTTAGCGATGGTTTCAACCTCTCGACGAAGACAGGCCCCCTGAAGACGACGATCGAAACCGGTGCAACCCGCTTCATCAGCGCCGATATCGACCGCCTCGTCAAGGGACCGGTGAAGATCGACGGCACACTATCGGTGACCCCTGAAACCGTCTCTTTCGATCCGCTGACTCTCGAAAGTGCCAGCATTGGCGGTACGCTGACCGGTTCCTATACCATTGCCGAGAACACGCTCGCTACTGGGTTCAAGCTCTTTGCCCTACCGGCTGTCCTGCCCCCTGCCCTCGCGGAAAAATTCGACACGACCATTGCTATCACCGGCAATCTTGGTACTGGCTCCAACGGCAGCCTCACCGTCAACGATCTCGCCCTCAAGTCCGGAACGATCGAGGCGGCCGGATCGGCAGCGCTCGAAACCGGAAACCTGACAGCAGCGGTCAGCGGCGCCGTTCCCGAAATCGGCAAATTCCTCGCAAACGCCAAAGGCGCCGCCAACTTCAAGGCAGATGCCAGTGGTCCGCTCGACGCTCTTGCCATCAAGGCTGAAGTAACGGCAAACGGCGCAACGCTTGCCGGACGCACGCTCAATGATCTCGCCGTCAACGCCGACGCCACCGTCGGTCAGAACGGCCCGAATGCGACGGTAACCGCCACCGGCTCGCTGGACGGGCAGAAAATCGACGCCAAGGCCGAGATCGCCTCCGCCAAGGGTGCGACCAGCCTTCCTTCGATCGAGGCAACGATCGGCCAGAACACACTAACCGGCGCGCTCGACCTGAGGGAAGATTTCCAGCCGAACGGTTCGCTCACGTTCAATCTTCCCGATCTCGGGCTGCTCGCCGCCATGGCTGGGCAGACCGCGTCCGGCGATCTTGCCGGAACAGCCAGCATCACGTCTGAAAATGGCGTGACGTCGGTTGTCGTCAAGGCCAATGGTTCCGGCATAACCCGCGGCGACCTGGTGATCAGCAAGCCCGCCGCCGATATCACGATTGCCGATCTGAAGGCACTCGCGATCAAGGGTGCAGTGACGGTGGAAGAGGTCAAACAGGGCGACACCCGCCTTGCCGGCCTCAAACTCGGCTTCGAACAACAGGGACCGAAAACCAATTTCGCGCTCGACGGCACCTATGACGACGCACCGCTGACGGCACGCGGCGACCTGCAGAGTGCTGGCGGCCAAACGACGATCAATCTCCAGTCGTTCGCCGCCGCACCGAAGAAAATCCCGCTGCAACTCGCAGCGCCGACGACGATTACGATCGAAAACGGCGCGGTCAATCTGCAACAACTGGCAATCGCTGTATCCGGCGGCACCGTCACTCTGAACGGTAGCGCCGGCGAGAAGCTTGATGTGACCGCGACGCTGGCGGGGATCGATACCCGGCTGCCGCTCGAAAATGGCGAAGCGCACGTCGTGCTCGACACCGGAACCGCGTCCATCACCGGTGGCATGCAGTCAGCCATCATCAACGTCCAGGCAAGCGTCGGTCAACTGGCCCTGCCGCAGGGCCGTATCGACGCAATCAAGCTGACGGCCCAGAGCGATGCCTTCAACCTATCGACCCAGACCGGCCTGATCAAAACCCGTATCGAAACCGGCGATACACAACTGACAAGCGCCGACCTCGACAGGCTGGTCAAGGGACCGGTGAAGGTTGAGACCATCCTGGACGTATCGCCGGAACGGATCGGTTTTGATCCCGTCACCATTGACAGCAATAACCTCGGCGGCACGATCAACGGCGCATTCGAGATTGCCGCAAAGGCTTTGAACGCAGGATTCAATCTGTCCGTGCTTCCGGCTGGCCTACCAACGTCCCTTTCCGCCAAGTTCGATACGCCGGTCACGTTATCCGGCATGGTGACCACCGGCGCCGACGGTGCGGTTGATATCAGCAGGCTCGCCGTCGGTTCCGGAACGATTCAGGCCGCAGGCTCCCTCGGTCTCAAGGACGGAGCCCTGACGGCTGCCCTCACCGGCACACTGCCCGATCTCGGCAAGGTGCTGGCGGATGCCAGTGGGATCGCCGACTTCAAGGTCGATGCCACCGGCCCGCTCGACAATCTCGGCATCAAGGCCGAAGTCACCTCCAGCGGTGCAACGTTGGCAGGCCGCACACTCAGTGACCTCCAACTGACCGCAGACGCGACAGCCAATCCGAAAAACCCGCAGGCCAAGATCAAGGCCACCGGTGCTCTTGGCGGCCAGGCCATCAACGTCAATGCCGACCTGATATCCGAAGAGGGACGCACCAGCCTTCCGGTTCTTCAGGTTCAGGTCGGCGACAACCGATTGAACGGCAAGATCCAGTTCACCACCGATTTCCTGCCGCAGGGCAATGTCGACTTCGCCTTCCCCGATGTCGGCTTGCTGGCTGCAATGGCGGGTGAAAAGGCGTCGGGCGACATTGCCGGATCAGCTTCGATCAACAGCACCGGCGGCAAGACCTCGATTGCACTGAAGGCGAGCGGCTCGGGTATCAAGCGCGGCGATCTCGTCATCACCAAGCCGGTTGCTGATATCACCATCGCCGACCTCAAAGCCTTGGCGGTCAAGGGCAATCTCTCCGTCGACGCCTTCGCGCAGGGTGAGAACCGCGTCAACGGCCTGAAGCTCGACTTCGCCCAGCAGGCCGGAAAGACCGATGTGACACTTGATGGCCAGTACGACGGAGCACCGCTCAGCCTGCGCGCCGGTATCGAAACGGCAAATGGCAAGACGACCGTCAACCTCGCCTCCTTCACTGCTACACCACGCAGGATCCCGGTAAAGCTGTCGGCACCAACGACGATCACCATCGAAAACGGAAAGGTCAGTCTGCAGAAGCTGACGATCGGCGCTTCAGGCGGCACAATCGCCGTCACTGGCTCGGCGGGTGAAAAACTCGACCTTAATGTCAATCTCAACGCCTTGCCGGCCAGCCTCGCCAATACATTCGTGCCGTCGCTCGGCGCGGACGGCGCCATCAGCGGCAAGGTCGATGTCACCGGCACCGCGGCTGCACCCGTCGTGGCCTATGATATGCGCTGGGCAAACGCCGCAGTCGCGCAGGCCAAGTCCGCTGGCGTCGGTGCGCTCGATATCGCGGCGAAGGGGCAATTTGCCAACAATGTCGTGACGCTCGACACAACGCTCAACGGGGCAGGCGGCCTTGCGTTCAAAGGCAATGGCAAGGTTGGCATTACCGGCAACAAGCCGATCGACGTCAAAGCGTCCGGCAACCTGCCGTTCGCTCTCGCAGCCAATCTTCTGGCCGAGCAGGGATTCACCCTGACTGGTGCCGCCAATGTCGATCTTTCCATCACCGGCGCCGCAACAGCGCCCCAGGTGACCGGCACGATCTCCACGTCGGGCGCGCGCTTCGTTGATGTCCGCCGTAATCTGGCTATCACCGACCTCACGGCCCATGTTGCGCTTGATGGCAAGCAGGCGAATATCCAGAAGCTTTCCGGCAAGCTCGCCAGCGGCGGCACGCTGGATGTCACCGGCACGGTTGGCATCGCGCCCGGTTCCGGATTCCCGGCCGACATCGCCATCCGCCTTGCCAATGCGACCTATGTCGATGGCAGCCTGTTCACAGCCAGCATCGACGGCGCGATGACCCTCAAGGGCTCTCTGACCGCAACACCCGTTCTGGGCGGCAAGGTCACCATCCACAAGGCGTCGATCACCATTCCGGAAAAGCTGCCGGCGTCGCTGTCCGAGATCAACATCAAGCACAAGAACGCCCCGGCCAAGGTCAGGCAGATGCAGGCGGATGTCAGCAAAGACACGGGCAGCGGCGGCAGCACCAAGAGCGGCGGCATTGCCTTTGATCTGACTGTCAGCGCGCCCAGCAAACTGTTCGTCCGTGGCCGCGGTATCGATGCCGAGCTTGGTGGTGACCTGACCATTCGCGGAACAGCGGTCGAACCCGCCGTTTCCGGCGGTTTCGAAATGCGCCGTGGGCGGCTGGAAATCCTCGGCAAGCGCCTCGACTTCGCCGATGGCACAATCACTTTTGGCGGCAACCTCGTTCCCACCCTTGACCTCGACGCAACCTCCAGCGCCGGGGCAACGACGATCACTGTCAACGTCGCAGGCCCTGCCAACAACCCGGCCATCACGTTCTCATCGTCACCTGCTTTGCCACAGGACGAAATCCTGGCGCAGCTGATCTTCAACCGGTCGCTGTCCAACCTGTCGGCCCTGCAGATCGCCCAGTTGGCCAGCGCCGTCAGCGAACTGGCCGGCGGCGGCTCAAATTCGCTCTTGAGCGGCCTGCGCAACAAGCTGGGTGTCGATGATCTCGACGTTTCGACGGATGCGACCGGCGGCGCGACGGTGACGGCCGGAAAGTATCTCAACGACCGGACCTATCTGGAACTGCAATCCGGCTCGGAGGCAGGCGGCGGCAAAGCGATCATCAATCTCGATGTCGGCCGCGGCGTCAAGCTGCGCGGCGAAGCCGGCGCCAGCGGCGCAGGTGGCGGGATTTTCTATGAGAAGGAATATTGAGCGAAGCTGCTTCGGCTCGCTCAATACCGTCTGGTTTAAACCGCCGCCGAAATCTTGCTGGTCTTCAAAAGGATGTTCGTCTCGGTGAGGTTGATGCCGTCAATCAGCCGGATCAGCCGCAGCGTTTCGTCGAAGGTGCCGAGATCCTTGTCCTCCAATTCGGCAATGAAATCCCAGCGGCCATTGGTCGAATGAAGGGCGCGCACCTGCGGCATGCCGCGCAGCTGCGTGGCGACGCGATCCGCCATCTTGCCGTGAATTTCGATCATGACGATGGCACGCACGCCGCTGCCGGAAAGCTCCGCTCCCGTGCGGATCGTGAAGGCGGCAATCGTTCCGGATGCGACCAGCCGGTCGATGCGGGCGGCAACGGTCGCACGCGACGCGCCGGTGGTGACGGCGAGAGCTGAGACGGGCGTGCGGGCATTGTGGCGCAGCGCGCTGATCAGGGAATGGTCAAGATCGTCGAGACTTATCATTTTGCCTATCCGCACTTCTCATAGTGTCAATTATTGCAATCTATTTGCCAGTTTTCCATCTATTTGCCAACAAACAAACCCGTATAATCCGCGCACAAACCGGGCAAACCGGCATCACGCGAACTTGCGGGGAAGACCATGGCTGAATCCAAGAAGAACATCGTACTCATCGGCGCACCGCTCGAAGAAGGCTCCGGCCGCCGTGGCGCTGCAATGGGTCCTGCGGCCCTGCGCATTGCAGGTCTCGACACAATGCTGGCCGGCCTTGGCCACAGCGTCACCGACGACGGTGACCTGAAGCCGCTGCCTGCACGCGACCTGCCGAACCACCCGAAAGCCAACAATTTGCAGATCGTCGCGGCGATCACCCGCGCGCTCGACGAATCGGTGCATCAGTCAGCCCGCGCCGGCAATTTCCCGGTCATCCTCGGTGGCGACCACGCCCTGTCGATGGGCTCGGTCTCCGGCATGGCGCGCTATGCCCAGGAACAGAACCGCCCGCTCTTCGTGCTCTGGCTCGATGCCCATGCCGATTTCAATTCGCCTGCGACTTCCCCTTCAGGCAATATGCACGGCATGCCGGTGGCCTTTTTCTGTGGCCAGGCCGAGTTCGCCCCGATCCTCGACAAGGACCGCCCGATGGTCGATCCGAAAAACGTTTTCCAGGTTGGCATCCGCTCCGTCGATGACCGCGAACGCGAGGAAATCGCCGAACATGGCGTCAATGTCTATGACATGCGTGCCATCGACGAGACCGGCATGGCCCATATCATGCACGAGATCATCGCCAAGATTAAAGCCGCCAACGGCCTGTTGCATGTCAGCCTCGACGTCGATTTCCTCGATCCGGAACTGGCGCCCGGCGTCGGCACCACGGTTCCCGGCGGCGCGACCTTCCGCGAAGCGCATCTGATCATGGAAATGCTTTGCGACAGCGGCCTCGTCTCATCGCTCGATCTTGTCGAGCTCAACCCCTTCCTCGACGACCGCGGCAAGAGCGCCCGCATTCTCGTCGAGTTGACCGCAAGCCTGTTTGGCCGCCGCATTCTCGACCGGCCGACACGCAGCGCCTGAGCCAATAACAAAAGCCACTGGAGGACCCATGAATACGACAAACGCACTGATCGAAACCGAATACCGGCTGGGCGCGCATAACTACAAGCCGATTGATGTCGTGCTTTCGCGCGGTGAAGGTGTCTATGTCTGGGACCTTGACGGCAATCGTTACCTCGATTGCCTGTCGGCCTATTCCGCTGTCAACCAGGGCCATTGCCACCCCAAAATCCTGGCGGCGATGATGGAGCAGGCGCAAAAGCTGACGCTCACCTCGCGCGCCTTCCGCAACGACCAACTGGCGCATTTCTACGAGGAACTGGCAACGCTCACCGGCAGCCACAAGATCCTGCCGATGAACTCAGGCGCCGAAGCCGTCGAAACCGCCGTCAAGGCGGTGCGCAAATGGGGCTACGAGGTCAAGGGCGTCGCGGAAAACAAGGCCGAGATCATCGTCTGCTCCAACAACTTCCATGGCCGCACCATGGGCATAGTCGGTTTCTCGACCGATCCGGACGCCCGCTCCGGCTTCGGCCCGTTCGCGCCGGGCTTCAAGACCGTTCCGTTCGGCGATATCGAAGCGTTTCGCGCCGCGATCAACGAGAACACCGTCGCCTTCCTGATCGAACCAATCCAGGGCGAAGCCGGCGTCATGATCCCGCCGCAGGGCTATTTCCCGGGAGTCCGTGCGCTGTGCTCCAAGCATGGCATCACGCTGATCCTCGACGAGATACAGACTGGCCTCGGCCGCACCGGCAAGCTGCTCGCCGAAGAGCATGAAGGCATCGAAGCCGACGTGACCCTGATCGGCAAGGCACTGTCCGGCGGCTTCTATCCGGTCTCGGCCGTTCTTTCGAATTCCGAAGTGCTCGGCGTCCTGCAGCCCGGCCAGCATGGCTCGACCTTCGGTGGCAATCCGCTGGCCTGCGCCATCGCCCGCGCGTCGTTGAAGGCCCTGACCGAAGAAGACATGATCGGTAACTCGGCCCGCATGGGCGAGCGTTTCCAGGCTGGTCTCAAGGACATCCGTTCGAACATCATCAAGGACGTTCGCGGCCGGGGCCTGATGCTGGCCGTCGAACTGGTTCCCGAAGCCGGCGGCGCCCGCAAATATTGCGAAGCGCTGAAGGAGCGCGGCATCCTTGCCAAGGACACCCATGGCGACACGATCCGCATCGCTCCGCCGCTGGTGATCACGGCTGATCAGGTCGATTGGGCCGTCGAGCAGTTCGCCGGCGTTTTGACGGCGCAGTAAGCGGCAAGCATGGGTTTCTGCAACCCCATAATGTACCTATAATACGAACCAATACCCGGCGTTGCGCCGGGTATTGTCATTTGTCATATTTATGCCGGCAGGCGTTCGAAACTCGGCAAATCTTAAATATCTATTGAAGTTTTAGCCCCTAGATATTGCCGTCGCGACCGGTCTGAACCGGGGCATGAAGCTTTCGCGAAAAGCCGGTCATCCGGCATGACCTGACGACGCCGTGCAAAGCGCCGGTATCGTTTGCCAGCCGTCCACATTCCTACTCAGAAAAACCGCCCGATCGCGCGGCACTCAGCCGCGCGCGTTGCAAACCCGCGTGCACAAGGACCGATAGTCATGACCCGTTTTTCGTCACCGTTCCGCAGCGACGCCAAGGCAATCCTGTCTGCGATGCAACGATCTCAGGCAATTATTGAATTCGACCTGCAGGGAAACATCCTGACGGCCAATGAAAACTTCTGCAAAACTGTAGGATACGATCTGGCGGAAATCGTCGGCCAGCACCACCGCATGTTTGTAGATCCGGCCGACGCAGCAAGCAGGGACTATCGTGACTTCTGGGCGCGGCTTGCCCGCGGCGAGTTCGATCGCCGCCAGTACAAGCGGATCGGCAAGGGTGGCAGGGAAATCTGGATCGAAGCATCGTACAATCCCATTTTCCGGGGCTCGAAACCCTATAAAGTGGTCAAGTTTGCCACTGACATAACGGCCGTGAAACTGAGAAGTGCAGAAGATGCCGGCAAGATCGCTGCGATCTCCCGCGCCCAGGCCGTTATCGAGTTCACGCCGGACGGCGACATTCTGACCGCCAACGGGAACTTTCTGTCGACGCTCGGTTATCAACTTGGCGATATTCAAGGCAAGCACCACAGCATGTTCTGCGAGCCCGCCTACGGCAGCAGCGAAGAATACCGGGACTTCTGGGCCAGGCTGCGCAATGGTCAGTTCATCGCCGATGAATTCAAGCGGATCGGCAATGGCGGCAGAGAGGTCTGGATCCAGGCCAGCTACAATCCGATCTTCGATTTGAATGGGTCGGTGAAGAAGGTGGTAAAGTTCGCAACCGACATTACCGGTCGCGTCAATAACAGCCGGGAGCTGGCGGCAGCAATGCGGGAATTGGCCAATGGTAATCTCGATCAGCATCTGGACAGGCCATTCATCCCGGCACTGGAAGCGCTCCGCCTCAGCTTCAACGGTACCATCGACAAGCTGAAAGAGACGATGCGTGCCGTCGGCGCCAATGCGCAAGCAATCGCAGCCGGCTCAGGCGAAATCAGCAGTGCGGCTCAGGACCTTTCAAAGCGTACCGAGCAACAGGCCGCGTCGGTTGAAGAGACAGCGGCAGCACTGGAGCAGATCACCACGACCGTGGCCGATAGCAGCCGCCGCGCCGCGGAAGCAGGCACACTGGTTGCCCAGACCAAGCTCGACGCCGAACGTTCCAGCGAAGTGGTGAGAAACGCCGTCCACGCGATGGGCGAGATCGAGAACTCGTCGCGCGAGATTTCCAGCATCATCGGCGTCATCGACCAGATCGCCTTCCAGACCAACCTGCTTGCCCTCAACGCAGGCGTCGAAGCGGCGCGGGCGGGCGATGCCGGCAAAGGGTTTGCCGTGGTAGCCCAGGAAGTGCGCGAACTCGCCCAGCGTTCGGCAACAGCGGCAAAGGAGATCAAGAGCCTGATCACCACATCCAGCGATCAGGTCAAGGACGGCGTCTCTCTCGTTGGCCAGGCCGGCAAGGCGCTGGAGGAAATCCTGAGCCAGGTGGACCAGATCAACACCAATGTGTCCGCTATTGTAGAAGGTGCAAAAGAACAGGCGACAGGTTTGAAAGAAATTAACCAGGCTGTGAATACAATGGACCAAGGTACACAGCAGAATGCAGCAATGGTCGAGCAATCCACGGCTGCCAGCCACGCCTTGGAAAAGCAAGCAGACGGTCTTTTCAGTCTTCTCAGCCAGTTCAAGGTCGGTGAGGCATCGCAGGGTCGCTTGGCGGCAGCGCGGCAGGACGCAAAACCGGTCGCTTCCCCGGCCCGGGTCATGGCCAGCCGGGTAGCGAAGGCCTTTAGTTCAAACATGGCAGTTGCCGCCAATCGGGATAGCTGGGAAGAATTTTGATGAACAACACGATCTCTACAGGTACCTTCGGTCACGAAACGCTCGAGATCATCGCTTTCCGTCTGCACGATCAGGAGTTCTGCGTGAAGACTACGACGATCCGCGAAATCCGTGGCTGGGCACCTTCGACACCGATTCCGCATTCGCCTGCCGACGTTCTCGGCGTGATGAACCTGCGCGGCACCGTCATCCCGATCATTGACCTTGCCCACAAGCTCGGCATGAAGAGCACGGTTGCCAACGAACGCAGCGCCATCGTGGTTGCCGAAGTGCACAATATGGTCATCGGCCTCGTCGTTGACCGCGTCTCCGATATCCTGACGGTGCGTGGCGACCAGGTTCAGCCGGTTCCGGAAATCACCACATCCTTCGACAAGAGCTATGCAGAAGGCATCATCGCCAACGAAACCGGCATGATCTGCTTCCTCAACCTCGCCCGCATGTTCAAGGAACGCGAAATGGAAGACGTCGCAGCCTGATCGCTGCCCATGCTTACCTCATAGAAGAGCGGCTCCGGCCGCTCTTTTTTGTGTCCAGACTGCATCGCATCCGTTGCGGCAGACCCCGCCAGCGGAACAAAACTTCGCCCGTACGGTTATCAGCGTAACGCAACCACGGAGGCGACAGTCATGGAAGTAATCGGCACGCAAGTCCACCCGCAGTCTTCGGCAGGGCTGATGACGGTGGAGTTCGTCGGTGAAGGCGGTGATGTGATTTCGGTTCAGATGCACCATACCGAATCTGATGGCTTGAACCGGCTGAACGCGATCGCAAGGGCCAAGGCGATGATGTTGCAGGTGGCGGCGTTCGAACAGCCCGAAAATGGTGAAGCAGCTGATGGTTCCGGTTCCGGCAATGATACCTCCGGCGAATCTCCGGCCGTTATGTCATTGCGAAGTGCGCGGGCCGCAGGCGATACCGGAACGCTGGAAGAACAGCTCGATGAAGGGCTGGAATCGTCTTTTCCTGCCAGCGATCCGGTTTCCGTGACCACCAGCACGATTCCAAGCGGCCGTGCTGATACTGAAGAAGCCAAGAAGCAGTAGTGTATCGAGTAGACAGGATCGTTCGCGCGGCCGATCCTGTCATTTCAAGCCATGCTATGGGCAGGCTAAGGATTGGCTACAGCCGCCAGCCTGCGATCAAATCCGTCCAAAATCCGCTTGACCAGCGCCGGATAATCCTCGTCGAAATGATGGCCACCATCGATGGCAATGACTTCGACACCCGTATCCTTCAGCGTCGGGCAGACATCGTCGTCCTCATCTGTCCCGTAGATGCACTGCACGAGAGCCGGTTTCATCTTGGTGATATCGTCGGCCGGGTCGCCGGCGCCGTCCGCCGCCGCGGCACCCAACCAGCCGAGAACGGAAATCTTGTAATCCACCTGATGCGACACGGCGAGCAGCGACACCTGCGCCACGCGATCCCGGTCTGCTTGCGGCAGCAAATTGTAGGTCCGGGGCAGGATATCGGCACCGAAGGAATATCCAATCAGCAGGATATGCTTGACGTTCCAGCGCTTGCCGTAAAACGCGATGATGCGGTGCAGGTCATCGGCGGTCTCCTGCGGCTGACGCTCCGACCAGAAGTAGCGCAGAGAATCGATGCCGACCACCGGCATGCCCTGTTGCTGGAGAACATCGCCGACTTCCTTGTCTATATCGCGCCAGCCGCCATCGCCCGAATAGACGATTGCCATCGTGTCGCGTGTCGGCTTGGTTTCAAGCACGGTCAGGGGCAGTCCCAGCGGATTGTCCTCGCCTGCGGAGGCGGTCACGAGCGCCGACAGCGCATCGTAAAAAGCCGTCCACATGTCGTCATCCGTTTCAGTGATCTCGATGTCGCTATGCTTGGCAGTCAACTCGGTGACATGGGCGCGGCCGTCTGCGGGCGCATCCGGCGTGAACAGCACGGTGACCGGATCGGGCAGCGGCCCATCGGTCAAACCGTAGACCATCCGGTCGCCCACCTTTTTCTTGTCGGCAGGCGTGCAGAGCTGTTTGCTCAGTGTGATGCCGGCCTCGGGATTGATGGCCAGCGTTTGCCCAATTGTCGCCGCCGGCGTCTGCGCCGCAATGGCAAGAGCCAGCGCGCCACCCGCCCCGGCACCGGCAATGATCGGCAGCCGATAATCGTTGTTTTTCGCCGCCCGCTGAACTTGCTGGCTCAGCGCTTCGATGTCGGACACCATGTAGATGCAGTCGCCCTCGTCCTTCGCCAGCGATGCAAGATAGCTTGGAAGATCGATACCGATGACCAAGGCTCCGCCATCGGTCAGGCTTTTGGCGAGCGTATCCTCCTTGTCAGACCATCCGGCCTTATCGGAAATAAGCACAACCGCGGCCGCCACATCGCCGGTGGGCAAGAGGATATGTGGCGACGGGATCATGCCCGTATCAAAAGCAGCCGGATCCTCCGAACGCGCCGGAAATGCTGCAAAAAACAGGCTGGCGGCAAAAGCGGCCTGATAGAATCTCTTCAAGATCATTTTTTCACAATTCCCTTCACGCCGCCGCCAATCAGGAATGTTGCATCCATCAGTGCCAGAACGGGATTGATACCACCACCCGCCGCCATATACCGAGGCTGCCAGTGCGGATGGAATTTCGACTTGAAGGCCTTCAGGCCCTTGAAGTTATAGAAGCGTTCGCCGTGTTCGAAAACCGTGCGACCCACCTTGTCCCAAACGGGCGAGGAACGGCGGCCGGAAAGACCGGCCAGAGGCGCCATGCCAAGGTTGAACCGCTTGAATCCCTTGTCACGCAGATATTCCATCAATGACACAAAGAGAAAGTCCATCGACCCTTTCGGTGCCTCCGGCAGGAAGCGCATGAGGTCGATAGTCCCTTCCTCGCAGGCATCCGTCACGAGGATATTGGCGAACGCAACGATTTTTCCGTTCAACCGCAAAATCCCAACCGGTTGGGCGGTAATGTAATCCGTATTGAATGCCCCCAACGAAAAGCCCTTTTCCCTGGCACGATGATGCGCCAGCCAGGCATCGGACACGGCTACGAGATCGCCCATGATCGCCGGGACATCCTCGGGTTCGACAACGGCGAATTCCAGCCCGTCGCGCTGCGCCCGGCTGACCGTCTGGCGCAGGGTGGCCCACTTGCCGCCCTTCAGTTCGAACGTCGTGAGGTCCGCCGTGGCCAGTTCGCCGAGACGGAAGGCCCGCAAGCCGGCATCCGCATAGTAGGAGAGCCCCGCAGGCGAGACCTGATAGAAAACCGGCCGGCAGCCGCAGGAACGGGCCTCCTCAATGAACTGCCAGATCAGATCCGGCCATGCATCACGCGGACCGACCGGATCGAACAGGGCAATCCAGGAACGAGCCTGACGGCCATACATGATGAACGCACGCCCGTCGGAGGAAAACATCAGGCTCTTATCGCCCATCCGCACGAGATTGGCGTCCGACATATCCTGCGCGTTGGCAATGGCGATCGCTTTTTCGATGTCGGCGGCAGAAGACGCTTCCCTTGGGCCTTTGGCGGGCCGCAGCAGGCTCCACAACGCAGCAGCGCCAGAGAAGATCGTCAGACCGAGCACGGCGCGAAGGCCGCGCGGCGCTTCCTCCGACAGTTCGAACTGCCACCAGAGCGTATTGCTGTATTCCACGTCACGATAAACGAACAACAGGACGATCACCGCAAAGGCACAGAGCGCCAGCATTGCCGTCAGCCATGGCAACGTCAACCGCTCGTTCGACAGGTTTGCTGGCCGGTCGAACAGCCGGTGCGTGGCAAGCAGGCTGACGATGAAGAAGGCGAGAAGGCTCGCCTCGATCAGGGCCACCGCCTTGAGGAGAGAAAACAACAGCGCGATAACGGCAACGACAAGCGCCGCCCACCAGGCGCTATCCAACCGTCTTGCCAAGCCGCGCGCGACAATGACGAGAACCAGACCCAGCAGGCTTGCGAGAAAATGCGTGCCTTCGATGATCGGTAATGGCACGTAATCGGCAAGAAAAGCCAGATTGTCGTCCGGCGTCGGCGTGACACTGGAAAATACCAGCATGGCGGCCAAGATAAGTGCAAGCGTCGCCAAGAGAAGCGGTGTCAACCGACCGGCCACGCGGCGCAGGCTGGAACCGACAGGCTTGCGGTAGAGGCTGCGCAGTTCGGCACCAATGACAAAGATGACTGCCAGAAGCAGCGGCAGGACGTGGTAGATCAGCCGATAAAGGACGAGCGCGCCCAGGACTGTGTCGACATCCACCGCCTGGCCCAGCGCCGCGACGATGACGGTTTCAAAGACACCAAGACCGGCCGGGACATGGCTGAGAACGCCAAGTCCGACAGCCACCGCATAAATCGCCAGAAACGCCGGCCAGCCGATCACCCCTTCAGGCAGCAGCACGTAGAGGACGGAAGCCGAGGCGGCCAGATCCAGAACGGTCACAAGGAACTGACGCGATGCCGTGCGTGAATCCGGAACCCGCAGCGAAAAACGCCCCAACTGCAACGCCCGGCCATCGCGGCCCGCCACCATCAAAGTCAGCAGGACGGTCAGGATCAACACAGCGATCGCACGCAGCGCCGGTGAACTCATTCCCACGAGTGGCGCCACTTCCGGCGCGATCATCAACAGGCTGAGAGCCGCGACACTTGCAAGCCCGAGCCCGAAGGCAAGGGTGACAAAGGCGATAACGCCGCCGATTTCTTCCGGCCTCAGCCCGAGGCGGGAATAGGCGCGATAGCGGATGGCGCCGCCACTCAACGGGCCGAAACCTGCGGTATTGCCGACCGCATAGGCCGCAAAAGCCGTCAATGCCACATCGGCATAGGGCAGTCGCCGCTTGAGATAGATCAGCGCCCCGACATCGTAGAAGGTCAGTGCAAAGAAGCTCAAGGCGGTAAAGCCGATGGCCAGTGCAATGGACGTGCCGCTGGTATTATCGAGCGCGGCCATCACGTCTTCATACCGAACTTCACTCGTCAGATGGAAGATCGCATAGCCCGCAAGGGCAAGGATGAGGATCGTGGCAATCGCAGTCAGCAGCCGGCCCTGAAGCCACACCCGCTGAACCATGACTTGAGTGCCACCGGGCTCATCGTTTCTATCGGCTGGATTGGACATGGAGCACCTGGTGGGGCATTTCAAACTCTAACGTCATCGACGATATACATCCTGCCACAGCTAAATAAAGTGAACTTAATGTAATCTTCGATCAACTGAATCCGGGCGTTTGCTTGGTAAGGCGCCCGGCATGAAATTCGACTGAAATGACGGTCAGGCAATGCCAGCGCCTGACAACAGGCAGCATTGACCGCTTCCACACACCAGCCTATCTCAATCTCATGACAGAGCACACCAAGAGCGACGAGCCCGGAGAGCCGATGTTAAACGGCGTACGCGCACGTTTACGTATGCTCTATCTCGGGACCAGCGCCATGGCGATCCGGTTTCAGATAACCATGGCGATCATCGATCTCGCCATCATCATCTTCTTCCTCGTTGGCCCGTATTTCGCCGCGGGGCACACCTACCTCATCATCGACTATGCAATTGCCGCCTTGATCGCCTTCGAGCTTGGCGCCCGGGCGCTGATCGCCTCAAACCTCCGGCGCTGGCTGACACGGCCGATGACGTGGGTCGATATCGCCATCCTGGCAACGCTGCTCTTCCCGGCGCAATTCTCCAACTTCGCGTTCCTGCGCGCCTTCCGCATCTGGTCGCTGGGCCAGAGCAAGGTATTCACGCTGTTGATCAAGCGGGCGGGCTATGGAGAATGGGAAGAGGTCATTCGCGCCTGCATCAATTTCGTGACCTTCCTGTTCCTCGTCACCGGCTTCGTCTACACCGCGTTCTTCTATCACCAGGCGGCCGGCGTCGAAGGGTTCGTCGATGCGCTCTATTTCACCGTCGCCACCATCACGACGACGGGCTTTGGCGATATCACCCTGCCCGGCACGCTGGGCAAGCTGACGTCGATCGTCACGATGATTTTCGGCATCTCGCTGTTCGTACGGCTGGCACAGGCGATCGTGCGCCCGCACAAGGTCGTCTTCCCCTGTCCCCAATGCGGTTTGCAGAGACACGATGCCGACGCGGTACACTGCAAGGCTTGCGGCCAAATACTGAACATTCCGGACGAAGGAAGTTGAACCTTCTGGCCACGATGACGGCCCTGGAAGCGACCAAATTTGGGCTTCGCGCCCAACCATAGTGGGTGCTAATATTCCCCTAAGGACAAGACTTGGGGGGAAGACATATGCCGCGCGTCGCAAAGCTCTATTTCCGCACTGCCATCATTTTCCTGATTATCGGAATTGCAATGGGCCTGAACATGGCCATCTCGCAGGATCACAGCGCCATCGGCGCGCACGCCCATGCCAATCTGCTCGGCTGGGTGACCATGGCGATCTTTGGCGGATACCACGCGCTGAACCCTGCCAAGGCGGGACGGCGGATCGCCATGATCCAGTACGTGGTCTACACGGCGGGCGTCGCCCTGATGGTGCCGGCGCTCTATCTGATGCTGACCGGAAATCCGGCGCTCGAGCCTGTTGTCGCAATCGCCTCGCTGATCACATTTGCGGGCGTCTTGCTGTTCGCAGTCATCATCTATAGCGGGGATACAGTACACCGCCCGGCAATTGCCACACAGTAAGACTATCTTCAAGTTTCGCCCGCGGCGGGATCTCTGAACTGTTGGCTTAGTTCGCGACCCGCACCGTATTGCCGTATCGGCGGTGCCGAATACATGACGGTCGCCGCGCCTTGCCTATTTCTTTCAACCAACTCCCCGCCCCGGCGTAACAGAACGGGTTCTTTCATTTTATACCTTGATATGTCTGTTTTTTCTCGACAATACCTATCGCGAGGGTGAGACGAGAAACGCCAGATGGCCAAGGCATGTGGATCCATGATGTCTGAGATCGGCGAAAACTGCGCAGGTCAGGTTTCGGCATGAATGTGCAGCGGAAAAACCGGTCCGGAAAGATATTCTTCCTCGCCGCTGTCGGGTTGGTCTTCGCCGGCATCCTGGCGACGGTTCTGCTTGCCAACAACCACCGCAATCTTGATCTGCTACTGACCTATCTCGGCTACCCCAATCTGATTCCCAATGCCGCGCCGCAGCAGGTGAAGATAACCCAGACCAGAAGCTTACGCTTACCGCCGGCACGCATGGTCCTGCCTGTCTATGCTTTCGCCGACTTCAAGGCCCCGCAACAAAACTTCATCCGGCTGATCCAGAGTGACCCGAGGACCCTGTGCGAACAACTGAGGGACGGCGGTTTCGGCCAATTGGACTGGACCGTCAGCAGCGCTCACAAGGACAATTGGGAATGCTCGTCCTCGGTCGATCTTCCCGCTCCGGATGCCGATAAACCGGAACAGTCCTCGATCTTTATCGTCATCAAGGGCGATGGGGAAAACCGTGTCACCTCCTTTCGCGTCAAGCTGAACATCGAAAATAAAGCCGATACGGCCAAGGTCGCCGAACTTGCCGGGGACGCGGCGAACATCTTCCTGCGCCAGGTCCGTTGGGGAAATCCGGAAGAGATCATCGGCAAGATCCATGCCCTAGAACCCTTTGACATCCGCAAATTCGGTAGCCGCATCCAGTTCAAAAGAGAATTCGGCGAAACACCACGCTACAATTTCCTTGCCAATCAGATCAGTGTGCAACGCAAGAACATGCCGGGAGATCTGTTCTTCGACCGGAGCAAGTGGTTTCCGCTGACCGGAAGCGATGGGCTGCCGATGATTGACGGCATGATGGCCGGGGAAGGCGCTGGCGGAATCCCCCTCACGGACCCAGGCAATCCTGCCCCCTAAGCCAAATCGTCCGCGCACACGATGCGATTGCGGCGCGTTGCAACCGGCTGTCCCCTTACCTGTTTCGATCCGGAGCCGGCCGCTCCGGCCCACCACAATTAACCACAGGAACGGATTGGATTCGCAAGGCCCTACCGAAATCGGTAGTATTTAATAAATCGTTAAAATCGCATATTCCACATATGCGGCGAAGTAACGAAAAGACATCTAACGAAGATCTCGTGCGCTCGCATTATCAAGGTCAATATTCAGGATATTCTGCCGCAGTCTCATCCAGCCATTCCAGCTCCATTGGCAATGCATCTCCTGGTAAAGATCAACACAAAGTAGGTATTCCGGTCGAATTCCGGGGAAGATGTAAAGTCATGACGGAAAAAACGCTGCCGCAACGACGACCTCTCATCCGGGCAACGGAAAGCCGCCCTGTCTGGACAGCGTCCGCTGAACGCCCAGACAAGCAATCGCCGGCATGCGATGACCAAGTTCACCTCGAATCGGTTCGCGTAGCAGACCTGCCCGTTCAGTTTGCGATCAAGCGCACAATCGATGCCGCCTGCGCATTTTCCGGGCTGCTCGTTCTTGCGCCCGTCATGCTTGCCATTGGCGCCCTCATCAAGCTGGACAGCAAGGGGCCTGTTTTCTCCCGGCGACTGCACCTAGGGCTGAACGGAGCTCCCTTCGAGCTGTTGACGTTCCGCTGTACGGCTACGGGCTTTCGCAATGCCGGTCAGCCAGCCACCGATGGTCAACACTTCACGCCGTTTGGACGTTTCTTGAACAAAGCCAATCTTGAAGGGTTACCGCGATTGTGGAACGTTCTCACCGGCGACATGTCGCTGGTCGGCCCTCGCCCACATGTTCCGGACTTGCTTGCGGCAGGCCACAACTACAATGACCTTGTGCAGGGCTACGAATACCGAAACCTGATGCGCCCGGGCCTTACCGGTCTTGCGCAGACCCGCGGCCCTCACGCCGCTGCCGGGCACCGCTGGATGGCGGTCCGACAAATTGTCTCCGATGTCGATTACATCACCCAGTTCTCGCTGCTCCTCGACATGAAGATCATGATGCGCACCGCAATCAACGCCATGAAGCGCTGGACGCGCCGTTAGGAGACTGGCAAGCGCAACAGCCCAAACGCGAAAATGAAAACCGCCCGAAGATTCTCTCTTCGGGCGGTTTTCATTTCAACGGAGGCTGAAGACTGGCGCCGGGACGGACCCGGCGCCAGTCTGTCGTCTTACTGCCAGCTCTTGACCAGTTCGTCGTAGTTGATGGTCTGCGGCTTTTCTTTTTCGTTTTCGATCTTCAGCTGCGGCGCAAGGTTACCCTTCGAGACGGCGTCCTTGTTCCAGTATTCGAGATCGTGTTCTTCGGCGAGCTTCGGACCGATATCGCCCTGAACGCCGGAACGCTCCAGGCGCTGCAGAACCTTTTCCTGCTCAGCGCACAGCGAATCCATGGCTTCCTGGGCGGTCTTGGCGCCGGAGGAAGCGTCACCGATTGCCTGCCACCACAGCTGGGCCAGCTTCGGATAGTCCGGGATGTTCGTACCGGTCGGCGACCACTGAACGCGAGCCGGCGAACGGTAGAACTCGATCAAACCACCGAGCTTCGGCGCACGATCCGTGAAGCTCTTGTCCTGGATGGACGATTCACGGGTCAGCGTCAGGCCGACATGGCTCTTCTTGAGGTCAACCGTCTTGGAGGTGACGAACTGCGCATAGAGCCATGCTGCCTTGGCGCGGTCTTCCGGGGTGGACTTCATCAGCGTCCAGGAACCCACGTCCTGATAACCGAGCTTCATGCCGTCCTTCCAGTAAACGCCATGCGGGCTCGGAGCGAAGCGCCACTTCGGCGTGCCGTCAGCATTGACGACCGGCAGGCCTTCCTTGACGAAATCGGCCGTGAAGGCCGTGTAGGTGAAGATCTGCTGGGCGACTTCACCCTGGGCCGGAACCGGACCAGCTTCGCCGAAGGTCATGCCCTGGGCGGATGCCGGTGCATAAGCCTTCAACCAGTCGAGGTACTTCTGGATCGAATAGACGGAAGCTGGGCCGTTGGTGTCACCACCGCGAGCGACGCAGGAGCCGACTGGCTGGGATTTCTCGTTGACCTTGATACCCCATTCGTCGACAGGCAGACCGTTCGGCAGGCCCTTGTCGCCGTTGCCGGCCATGGAGAGCCAGGCGTCGGTGAAGCGCCAGCCGAGCGACGGGTCCTTTTTGCCGTAGTCCATGTGACCATAGACCTTTTTGCCGTCGATTTCGCGGCCGGTAAAGAACTCGGCGATGTCTTCATAAGCGGACCAGTTGACCGGAACGCCGAGGTCATAGCCGTACTTCGCCTTGAAATCCGCCTTGTTCTTCTCGTCGTTGAACCAGTCATAGCGGAACCAGTAGAGGTTCGCGAACTGCTGGTCAGGCAGCTGGTAGAGGTCGCCATCCGGCGCGGTCGTGAACTTGGTGCCGATGAAGTCGGCGAGGTCGAGACCAGGGTTAGTGACGTCCTTGCCTTCGTTGGCCATCCACTTGGTCAGCGAGCGGGCCTGCTGGTAGCGCCAATGGGTGCCGATCAGATCCGAGTCGTTGACATAGGCATCATAGATGTTTTCGCCCGTCTGCATCTGGGTCTGCAGCTTTTCGACCACGTCGCCTTCGCCGATCAGGTCATGCGTGACCTTGATGCCGGTGATTGCGGTGAAGGCTGCGGCCAGAGTCTTGGATTCGTATTCGTGGGTCGTCAGGGTTTCGGAAGCAACCTTGATGTCCATGCCGGCAAATGGCTTTGCCGCATCGATGAACCATTGCATTTCCTTTTCCTGATCGGCGCGGGAAAGCGTCGAAAGATCGCCGATTTCCTTGTCCAGGAACTGCTTGGCTTCGTCCATGCCCGCAAATGCGGTTCCGGTCAGTGCCAAGAGTATCGCTGCTGTAGATGTTAGTAAGTGCCGTCGCATAATGTCCTCCCTTAAAGGTTTGCGATTGCATTCCGCCCGGCTCCATCCGGACGGCATTTCCAGTCCTTGCCTCACACCAGCTTGAAGACCCCGAAAGCGTAGACAAGCGAGAGGGCAAGAGCCCACCACTGGCCGGTACCGACGAGGCCCAGCCAAGCGAGATTGATGAAGGCGCTGCCGAGCAGCGAGATAAACAGGCGGTCGCCGCGCGTCGTCTCGAAGCGCAGGATGCCGACACGCGGATTGCCGCCGGGACGGGCATATTCCCATACGGCCATCAGCGCGAGCAGCAGGAAGATCGTCAGGAAGAACATGGCCGTCGGGAAAGTCCATGCCATCCAGCCGCCACGGATCAGCGGGGCGAACCAGTCACGCGCGCCGTCCTTGATCGGCAACGCGGAGATGAGCAACCCTGCCAGGGCGGCGTAGACGACGAGAACGGCGGCCAGTGCCAGCGGCCAGCGATTGGTGCGTTGGGACACGGTGGCCATTAGACCCTCCCCAGGGCAAAGCCCTTGGCAATGTAGTTTCTGACGAAATAGATGACGATGGCGCCGGGAATGATGGTAAGCACGCCCGCAGCAGCAAGAACGCCCCAGTCCATGCCGGATGCAGACACCGTGCGCGTCATGATCGCAGCGATCGGCTTGGCGTCGGTTGTCGTCAACGTGCGGGCGATCAGCAGTTCCACCCACGAGAACATGAAGTTGAAGAACGCAGCGACGCCGATGCCCGATGCGATCAGGGGGATGAAGATCCGCACGAAGAATCGCGGGAACGAATAACCGTCGATATAGGCGGTCTCGTCGATTTCCTTCGGCACACCCGACATGAAGCCTTCAAGGATCCAGACGGCCAGCGGCACGTTGAACAGGCAGTGCGCCAGGGCAACGGCGATATGCGTATCGATCAGGCCGAAGGCGGAATAGAGCTGGAAGAACGGCAGCGCGAAAACGGCCGGCGGCGCCATGCGGTTGGTCAGGAGCCAGAAGAACAGGTGCTTGTCGCCGAGGAACCGGTAGCGCGAGAAGGCGTAAGCCGCCGGCAGCGCGACAGAAACCGAAATCACGGTGTTCATCACCACGTAGATGATCGAGTTGATATAACCCTTGTACCAGGACGGATCTGTGAAGATCACCGCATAGTTCCGGAGCGTCGGCGCATGCGGGTAAAGCGAGAACGTGCCGGTAATTTCGGTATTCGTCTTGAAGCTCATGTTGACGAGCCAATAGATCGGCAAGAGCAGAAAGAGGATGTAGATCGTAGGCACGAGCCAGGAGAGGCTGCGGCCGGAAGATTGTGTCGCTGTGGTCATTGTTCTTTCTCCCTTCCGTCAGCTCTGCGCATCGCTATTGGTCATCACGGTGTAGAAGATCCATGAGAGCAGCAGGATGATCAGGAAGTAGATGAGCGAAAGTGCTGCTGCCGGGCCGAGGTCGAACTGGCCGATGGCCGTCTTGACGAGATCGATCGACAGGAATGTGGTGGCATTTCCGGGGCCGCCGCCGGTAACGACGAAGGGCTCGGTGTAGATCATGAAACTATCCATGAAGCGCAGCAGGAAGGCGATCAGAAGTACGCGCTTCATCTTCGGCAGCTGGATGTAACGGAACACGGCCCAGCGCGAGGCGCCGTCGATCTTGGCTGCCTGATAATAGGCGTCCGGGATCGATACCAGGCCGGCATAGCACAAGAGCACGACAAGGCTCGTCCAGTGCCATATGTCCATGACGATCAGCGTCACCCAGGCATCGAAGACATTGTTGACGTAGTTGTAGGGAATGCCGATCGCATCGAGCGTATAACCGAGCAGGCCGATATCGACGCGGCCGAACACCTGCCAGATGGTGCCGACGACGTTCCACGGAATGAGCAGCGGCAGCGACATCAAAACGAGGCAGACAGGAACGCCAAGTCCCGTCTTCGGCATGTTGAGCGCGATCAGGATGCCAAGCGGAATCTCGATCGCCAGGATGATACCTGAGAAAATCAGGTTGCGGGTCAGCGCATCCCAGAAGCGGTCGGACTGCAGCACCTGGATGAACCAGTCGGTGCCTGCCCAGAAGAATTCATTATTGCCGAAGGTGTCCTGAACCGAATAGTTCACCACCGTCATCAGCGGGATAACCGCCGAGAAAGCGACCAGCACCAGCACCGGCAGAACCATGAACCAGGCCTTGTTGTTCCAGGTCTTCTCCATGATCAGGCCTCCCCGCCCACACGCCAGCTATCGGCGTAGATATTGATGGCTGCCGGATCGAAGGTGATCTTCGGTGCCGCCGGGATCTCTCCATCTTCATGAACGACAATGGCGATCGGCCGGTTGGCGAAGGTGGCGCGGACAATTTTCTGGCGGCCGATATCCTCGACCTTGGAGATCGAAACCGGCATGCCTTCGCGGCCAAGCCGGACAAATTCCGGGCGGATACCCAGTTCGGTCTTGGCACCAGCTGCGATTTTCGGCGCAAACGACAAGGCAACCTTCTGGCCATCGAGATCGACGGACGACCCGTCGATCTTTGCCGGCAAGACGTTCATGCCCGGAGAACCGATGAAATAGCCGACGAATGTGTGCTTGGGCTTTTCGAACAGCTCTGCAGGCGTGCCGATCTGAACAATCTCGCCGTCATACATGACGACGACCTTGTCGGCGAACGTCAGCGCCTCGGTCTGGTCGTGCGTGACGTAGACCATGGTGAAACCGAACTGCTTGTGCAGACGCTTCAACTGCGAGCGCAGCACCCATTTCATATGCGGATCGATGACCGTCAGCGGCTCATCGAACAGGATGGCGCTGACGTCGGAGCGGACCAGACCACGGCCGAGCGAAATCTTCTGCTTCTGGTCGGCCGTCAGCCCCTGTGCCTTTTTCTTCGCGCGATCGGAAAGCCCGATCATCTCGAGGATTTCCGTAACCCGGCGATCGACCTCATTCTCCGGAACCTTACGATTGCGCAGCGGAAAGGCCAGGTTGTCGTAAACGGTCATCGTGTCGTAGATCACCGGGAACTGGAACACCTGCGCGATGTTGCGCTCCTGCGTCGACAGGTTGGTGACGTCCTTGCCGTCGAACAGGATCTTGCCTTCGGACGGCTGCAGCAATCCGGAAATGATGTTGAGCAAAGTGGTCTTGCCGCAGCCGGAAGGCCCAAGCAGCGCATAGGCGCCGCCGTCGTTCCATTCGTGATGCACTTCCTTCAGCGAATAGTCGGAAGGCTTTGTCGGATTGGGGCCGTAAGCGTGGCGGATATGATCGAGATTGATGCGTGCCATGGTTTTCTCCTCACGCTCCTCGAACGGCAGAGCCGCCGATGGCGCGGCCATCCGGGCCGAAGGCCATCAGGTGGCGGGTATCGACGAAAAGCTCGATCGCCGTATCCGGCTCGATGTCGTGGATGCCGTGTTCAAGCATGACCCAGCGTGATCCCGCGCAATCGACGTGGATAAAGCTCTCGGAACCGGCAATTTCGGAAATGATGATCCGCGCCTTCAGCGTCGCTGCCGTATCGTGCGGACGGGTGAGCGACAGATGATGCGGATGGAACGCGATGGTGTAGGCACCATCGGCGATACCGGCCAGATGCCCCGGTACCGGCAGGACGCTGAGACCACCACGTTCGAATGTATTGCCGGACTTCACCACGTCGAGAACATTCAGCGGCGGATCGGCAAAGGTTTTTGCGGTCGCGATGTCTGCCGGCTTGCGATAGACCGAGATGGTCGGTCCAAACTGGCTGATGCGGCCTTCGCTCATGGTTGCGGTGTTGCCGCCGAGCAGCAGCGCTTCCTGTGGTTCGGTCGTCGCATAAACGAAGATCGAGCCTGCGGCCGCAAACAGTTTGGGCAGTTCTTCACGCAATTCCTCGCGCAGCTTGTAGTCGAGGTTGGCGAGCGGCTCATCAAGCAGCACGAGGCTGGCATTCTTGACGATGGCGCGCGCCAGCGCGGTGCGCTGCTGCTGCCCGCCCGACAGGTTGAGCGGCGTGCGCTCCAGATAGGGCGTCAGCTTCATCAGTTCGGCGGCTTTGCGAACTTCGCGATCGATCGTCGCCGCGTCCTTACCGGAAATGCGCATCGGCGAGGCGATATTCTCATAAACCGTCATCGCCGGATAATTGATGAACTGCTGATAGACCATGGCGACGGAGCGGTCCTGCACGCGCACGCCCGTCACATCCTTGCCGTCGAAGGTGATGGTGCCGGTGGTCGGCTTGTCGAGACCGGCCATCAGCCGCATCAACGATGTCTTGCCCGACAGCGTCGGGCCCAGCAGCACATTCAGCGAGCCCCGCTCCAGCACAAGGTTCGTCGGATGGATATGCGTATCCGCTCCGACAACCTTGGTTATGTTTTTCAGTTCAAGCATTCTCAGGCTTCCTCCCAGCCATCGGCGGCGCCATCCCGGCGCGGCCTTCAGGCAACGTTGCGGATCGTTTCCCGCATGTAGTCTTCCAACCCGTCGGCTTCCGCTTGGGTCAATGTCAGGCCCAGTTTGGTGCGGCGCCAGAGGATATCCTCGGCATGCCGCGCCCATTCCTGGCCAATCAGCCACTGCACCTCGACCTCATAGAGATCAGCGCCGAAATGCCGCCCGAGATCTTCGGTCTTGCCCGCGCTTCCAAGCAGGCTCGCCGCAAGTGTTCCGTAAAGCCGAACCAGACGGCGCGCGTAACGCTCGGCCAGAAACGGATAGCGGCTCTTGAGTTTCGCCACTTCGGCCTCGTAGCCCGTCGCTGGAAAATCACCGCCCGGCAGCACGCTCTTCGCGGTCCACGGATTGCCCTTGGCGCCAATCGCAGCAGCGATCTTTTCCAGGGCATGCTCTCCCAGCCGGCGATAGGTGGTCAGCTTGCCGCCGAAGACGTTGAGCAACGGCGCTTCGCCATCACCGCCATCGATCTTCAGCACGTAATCGCGCGTCGCTTCCTGCGCCTTAGAGGCGCCATCATCAAACAGCGGCCGCACGCCGGAATAGGTCCAGACCACATCGGCCGGTTTGACCGGTTCGGAAAAATACTCGCTCGCCGCATTGCAGAGATAATTGATCTCGCCTTCGGTGATCTGGATGGTCTTCGGATCGCCGGTAAAATCGTTGTCGGTGGTACCGATCAGGGTAAAATCGGTCTCGTAGGGGATCGCAAAGATGATGCGATTGTCCGGGTTCTGGAAAAAATAGGCGCGCGGATCGTTGAACTTCTTCTTCACGACGATATGGCTGCCTTGAACCAGGCGCACGTTGTGAACCTTGTTCTTGCGCACCGCATTCGATAAGACCACGTCCACCCAGGGTCCAGCCGCATTGACCAGCATGCGCGCTTTGAAGGTCGTGATGGCACCGGTCGACACATCCTCGACATTGACGG
This sequence comes from Rhizobium sp. Root1334, assembly GCF_001426665.1. GTDB lineage: Bacteria > Pseudomonadota > Alphaproteobacteria > Rhizobiales > Rhizobiaceae > Pararhizobium. The sequence continues at coordinate 69,042 of NZ_LMEY01000029.1, forward strand.
ACCAAAGCGCGCCTTCGCGGTCAGCCGAGACGACCCGGCTGCGCGTCATGATCTGCGCACCCTTGAGCGCCGCATCCTTGGCGTTGAGCACCACGAGACGGGCGTCATCGACCCAGCCATCTGAATATTCGAAGGCCTTGGTGAACAGCGCCTTCAACGGCTTTGCGGCCGGGTCCCGCCGCATGTCGAGCGTACGGGTGGCGGGCAAAAGCTTGCGGCCGCCAATATGATCGTAAAGGAAGAGGCCGAGGCGAATGAGCCAGGCCGGGCGGATGCCACCCTTGTGGAACGGCAGGACGAACCGCATCGGCCAGATGATATGCGGGGCCATGGCCCAGAGCACTTCGCGCTCCATCAAGGATTCACGCACCAGCCTGAACTCGTAATGTTCAAGATAGCGCAGTCCGCCATGAATGAGCTTGGTGGCGCGCGATGACGTGCCGGAAGCGAAATCGTCCATTTCAGCCAGCGCAACCGAATATCCACGGCCAACGGCATCCCTTGCGATGCCGCATCCATTGATGCCGCCACCGATCACGAAAATGTCGAGTACGTTCTGCGCAGGCACTGCTTCCCCTCCCACATTTCGCATTGCACAATTTTGAGCACATGCGAAAGTGAAATTAATTAAAGCGAAAATATTACGAATGTCAAACGAATGTTTATGGAAAACAAGCAGACGCTAAAACCAGCGTTTTTAGCGCGCGGTCTCGATCAATCGCACATCCTGCTCCTGGCAGATGTTACGGACATTTTCGATGGGGCAAATATCGGTAATGAAGGTGTGAACCTGGGTAATATGGCCGATCCGGACCGGAGCTGTGCGCTCGAATTTGGTCGAATCGGAGACAAGAATGACATGCCTGGCATTGGCGATAATCGCCTGCGCCACTTTGACTTCGCGATAATCGAAATCCAGAAGCGCGCCGTCATGATCGATCGCGGATGCGCCGATAACCGCGTAATCGACCTTGAACTGCCGGATGAAATCGACGGCCGCTTCGCCGACGATACCGCCATCGGCACCGCGCACCACGCCACCGGCAATCACCACTTCGATCGAGGGATAAACCCGCAAGCGATTGGCAACGTTGATGTTGTTGGTAATGACCATCAACTCCGTATGGTCGAGCAGCGCTTCGCCAACGGCCTCTGTCGTCGTGCCGATATTGATGAACAGCGACGAATTGTTCGGGATCATGGCTGCTGCCGCCTGGCCGATTGCCTGCTTCTCGAGAGCCGCGATCGAGCGCCTGGCTTCGTATTTCACATTCTCGTTGCCGCGCGGAAAGATTGCTCCGCCATGGATGCGCGTCAGCACCCGGCCGTCGCAGAGATCGTTCAGGTCCTTGCGGATGGTCTGCGGCGTCACCGAAAAACGGGCAGCGAGTTCATCGACGAGAACCCGGCCTTCGGTCTTGGCCAGCTCCAGAATTTCCGACTGGCGCCCCGTCAGATACATGGTAATTCCTCCCCGTCGTTTTCGTTTTCTTTCATAATAGGCAAAAACGAAAGCAGCGCAATTTCATAAACGCGGCGAGTGCTCGAAAATGAGCCCTTCGCAAAGAAGGAAGCCGCTCCGCGTTGCAATTCAGGTCATCATGCGACAGCCTGTCGGTCGCGGGAGGGTTTCACCATGTTTCATCCATCGCTGTTCAAAGGTTTGAATGTCGTCGTCACCGGTGCCGGCCGTGGCATCGGACTGGAGGTCGCACGCCAGTTTCTCGATTGCGGCGCAAACGTCTACCTGCACGGCGGCCGCGTGGCGCGCGAACCGCTGCCGGATTTTCTCGATGCGGCGCTGACTGAGGGCCGGGCCTTTCTCTCCTATGCCGACTTCTCGACCGCTGGCGGCATTGAGCTTCTCGCCACCGGTATTGCGTCCCGTTTCAAAACGATCGATGTGCTTGTCAACAATGCCGGAACGATGGTCGGACGATTTCCGGCTGGCGACCTGACCGACGAACAATATGAGACGGTGGTGCAGCTTAACCAGACCTCCGTGGTCCACACCACGCGGGCGCTGCTACCGCTCATTCGGCGTGGCACGCATCCGGCCATTATCAACACCGTCTCGATCTCGGCACTCACCGGCGGCAGCGCCGGATCGGCGATCTATTCCGCCACCAAGGCCTTCGTCTCGACCTATTCCAAGGCACTCGCCCGCGAACTGGCGCCGGAGGGCATTCGCGTCAATTGCGTTTCGCCGGGAACGATCACCACCGATTTCCACGAACGCTATTCATCCGCGGAAAAGCTCGAAGCCACCCGCAAGACCATCCCGCTGCAGCGGCTCGGCACCGCCGAGGATTGCGCGCCGGCCTATTTGTTTCTCGCATCAAACGCGCTCTCGGGTTACATCACCGGTCAGGTGCTGGAAGTGAACGGCGGTCAATTGATCTGCTGAGCGCAGACGGCGGGAGGGTGGCGGTTGATCGACAAGCTGGAATTCTTCATCGCGCTGGCGCAGGAGCGGCATTTCGGCCGCGCCGCCGATCTCTGCGGCATCACCCAGCCGACGCTTTCGGCCGCGATCAAGCAGCTGGAAGACCAGCTCGGCGTCATGCTGGTCAACCGCGGATCCCGTTATCAGAGCCTGACGCCGGAAGGGCAGCGCGTACTGGAATGGGCGCGCCGGATCGTCGGCGATTCCCGTACCATGCACGAGGAAATGCGCGCCGCCCGCCGCGGTCTTGTCGGTCATATCCGGCTGGCTGCCGTGCCCACCACGCTTGCCATGGTGCCGCGCATTACCGCACCGTTTCAGGAGAAACACCCGGACGTCACCTTCTCCATCCTCTCGACAACCTCGCTGAAAATCCTCGGCCTCTTGGAAAACCTCGAGATTGATGCCGGTCTCACCTACCTCGAGAACGAACCGCTCGGACGCGTCACCAGCGTGCCGCTGCAGGTGGAGCGCTATCATCTGGTGACCGCCGCCGGTAGCCCGCTTTCGGATCGCGAAACTGTGACCTGGAAGGAAGTCGGCAGTATTCGGCTTTGTCTATTGACCGCAGATATGCAGAACCGTCGCATCATCAACCAGCATTTCGCCGAGGCTGGCGCCACCGTCGCGCCGACACTGGAATCCAACTCGATGATCGTGCTGTTCTCCCATGTCCGCACCGGCCACTGGGCCAGCATCATGCCCTATAACGTCGCAAAATCATTTGGTTTTCACGAGGATATCAAGCTGATCCCGATCATCGAGCCGGATGCCCGCCACACGGTTGGCCTGGTCGCGACGCACCGGGAGCCGTTTACCCCACTTGTCTCTGCCCTGCTGCACGAAGCGCGTATCCTGGCGGATGCGCAGGCGCTTTGATAGAAATCATCTATCGCTTAACGGAACACGCCTATTGACCCTCCCCCAGCCTGCTGACACGCTGTATTTCAGTACGTGAGCTGCAAAACCGCGTGTTATCGGCCCTTTCGAGCCGGAAATCTGAATCGATGATGGTCTGGAGGGACTTCGTTCGGTTGGAGGTATTGCAGAGCGCGGCCAATTGTTCATTTCAGTTCGGGAGGTCTGAACGTTGAACCTGCATGTATCAAGCCGTGATATCGGTGAACGGACACTGGATATAGTCAGCGCGTTGAAGTCGCTCGAAGGGCCGCTTCTGCCGATCCTGCACGAAATCCAGGCCGAGTTCGGCTATGTGCCGCAGGAAGCGCTGCCGGTCATTGCCCGCGAACTCAACCTGTCGCGTGCCGAAGTTCATGGCGTCGTCACCTTCTATCATGACTACCGTGATCACCCGGCAGGCCGGCATGTGCTGAAGCTCTGTCGTGCAGAGGCCTGTCAATCGATGGGCGGCGACGCGCTGGCCGAACGGGTGAAATCCCTGCTCGGGATCGATTTCCACCAAACGACGCCCGATGGCGCGGTGACGCTCGAACCTGTCTATTGTCTGGGGCTCTGTTCCTCCGCACCCGCCGCGATGCTCGATGGCGAGGTGCACGGACGGCTTGATGCGGATGCGGTGCGAGACCTCGTTGCGGAGGTGCGGGCATGAGCGTGCGGATTTTCGTTCCCCAGGATGCTGCTGCTCTGGCGCTTGGCGCCGACCGGGTCGCCGTGACATTGTCGCGTGAAATCGAAACCCGCGGCATCGACGTCACGATCGTTCGCAACGGCTCGCGCGGCCTGCATTGGCTGGAGCCGATGGTCGAGGTCGAAACAGCGGAAGGCCGCGTTGCTTACGGCCCGGTCAAGGCATCCGACATTTCTTCTCTTTTGGACGCGGGCCTTGCCAACGGCGGGGATCATCCGCTCTGTCTCGGGAAAACCGAGGAACTGCCCTTCCTGAAAAACCAGACACGGCTGACCTTTGCCCGTTGCGGTATCGTCGATCCGCTGTCGCTGGAAGACTACAAGGCCCATGACGGCCTGAAGGGCCTTGCCAAGGCCGTGGCGATGGCCCCTGCCGACGTGGTGGCACAGGTGACGGAATCTGGCCTACGCGGCCGCGGCGGTGCGGGGTTCCCGACCGGCATCAAGTGGAAGACCGTGCTCGACACCGCTGGCGACCGCAAATACATCGTCTGCAACGCCGACGAGGGCGACAGTGGTACCTTTGCCGACCGGATGATCATGGAGGGCGACCCCTTCGTGCTGATCGAAGGCATGGCGATCGCCGGTCTCGCGACCCTTGCTACCAAGGGCTTCGTCTATATCCGCTCGGAATATCCGCACGCGATCGCGACGATGACGGAAGCCGTCGAAATCGCCCGGCGCGCCGGTGTTCTCGGTGCTTCGGTGATGGGATCGGGCCGAGCCTTTGACATCGAAATCCGCACCGGTGCGGGTGCCTATGTCTGCGGCGAAGAAACGGCGCTGCTCAACAGCCTGGAAGGCAAGCGCGGTATCGTTCGCGCCAAGCCGCCTTTGCCCGCCCACAAGGGCCTGTTCAACTGTCCGACCGTGATCAACAACGTCATCTCGCTCGCGTCCGTGCCGATCATCATGGACAAGGGCGCAGTCTTTTATAAAGACTTCGGCATGGGCCGCTCGCGCGGCACGATCCCGATCCAGATCGCCGGCAACGTCAAGCATGGCGGGCTCTATGAGGCAGCCTTCGGCCTGACACTCGGCCAGATCGTTGACGAGATCGGCGGCGGCACGGCATCAGGACGCCCGGTCAAGGCCGTGCAGGTCGGCGGCCCGCTCGGCGCCTATTTCCCCCGCGCCCTGTTCGATACGCCGTTCGACTACGAAGCCTTCGCCGCCAAGGACGGCCTGATCGGCCATGCAGGCATCACCGTCTTCGATGACACCGCCGACATGCTGAAACAGGCCCGCTTTGCGATGGAGTTCTGCGCCATCGAATCCTGTGGCAAGTGCACTCCTTGCCGGATCGGCTCGACCCGCGGCGTCGAAACGGCGGACAAGATCGCGCAGGGCATCGAGCCCGAGAAGAATCTCGCCCTGCTCGCCGACCTCTGCAACACGATGAAATTCGGTTCGCTCTGCGCACTCGGCGGTTTCACCCCCTATCCGGTCACCAGCGCCATGACCCACTTCCCGGACGATTTCCGCCCGGCTCCCTTGGTGGAGGCGGCGGAATGAGCAAGACGTTGCCTGTCTTCGAGCAGCCCACCGCACGCTCCCTCTTCTCCCCCGCGGGGAGAAGTGCCGAGCGCAGTGAGGCGATGAGGGGGTCTGTCCTCGAATTCGTTGCGTGGCCCCCCTCATCCGGCGCGACGTGCCACCTTCTCCCCGACGGGGAGAAGAGGAGCCGCAGCGCCAGTGCCTACGACAGAAATCTCGCTAAGACATCCACCCAGGAGGCCCTCCATGCCCCTCGTTCCTGAAATCGACTTCGGCACCCCCGCTTCCCGCTCCGAAAAGATGGTGACGCTCACCATCGACGGCAACGAGATCACCGTGCCGGAAGGCACCTCGATCATGCGGGCCTCGATGGAGGCAGGCATCCAGGTGCCGAAGCTCTGCGCCACCGATATGGTCGATGCGTTCGGCTCCTGCCGCCTCTGTCTTGTCGAGATCGAAGGGCGTAACGGCACGCCCGCCTCCTGCACCACACCCGTCGCGCCTGGCATCACCGTCCATACCCAGACGAGCCGCCTGAAGGATATCCGCAAGGGCGTGATGGAGCTGTATATCTCCGACCACCCGCTCGACTGTCTGACCTGCGCCGCCAATGGCGACTGCGAACTGCAGGATATGGCCGGCGCGGTCGGCCTGCGCGATGTGCGTTATGGCTATGAGGGTGACAATCACGTCAAGGCGCGCAACAACGGCGATATCAACCTCAAATGGATGCCGAAGGACGAGTCGAACCCGTACTTCACCTATGATCCGGCAAAATGCATCGTCTGTTCGCGCTGCGTGCGCGCCTGCGAAGAGGTTCAGGGCACGTTCGCGCTGACCATCGAAGGCCGCGGCTTCGACAGCCGTGTCTCGCCCGGCATGCATGAAGACTTCCTCTCCTCCGAATGCGTCTCCTGCGGCGCCTGCGTCCAGGCCTGCCCAACGGCGACGCTCACCGAAAAATCCGTTATCGCCATCGGCCAGCCGGAACATTCCGTTGTCACCACCTGCGCCTATTGCGGTGTCGGCTGTTCGTTCAAGGCCGAGATGCGCGGCGAAGAGCTGGTGCGCATGGTGCCGTGGAAGGACGGCCAGGCCAATCGTGGCCATTCCTGCGTCAAGGGGCGCTTCGCTTATGGCTATTCGACTCACAAGGAACGCATCCTCAACCCGATGATCCGCGAAAAGGTCAGCGACCCCTGGCGCGAAGTCAGCTGGGAGGAGGCCCTTGCCCATACGGCATCGGAATTCCGCCGCATCCAGTATCAATATGGCCGCGAATCGATCGGCGGCATTACCTCGTCGCGTTGCACCAACGAGGAAACCTATCTCGTCCAGAAACTGATCCGCTCCGGCTTCGGCAACAACAATGTCGATACCTGCGCCCGCGTCTGCCATTCGCCGACCGGCTACGGTCTCGGCGCCACCTTCGGCACGTCGGCCGGCACGCAGAATTTCGATTCGGTCGAGCATACCGATGTCGTCATCATCATCGGCGCCAACCCCACCGATGGCCACCCCGTCTTTGCCTCGCGCCTGAAGAAGCGTCTGCGCCAGGGAGCGAAACTGATCGTCATCGATCCGCGCCGTACCGACATGGTCTCCTCGCCGCATATCAAGGCGTCGCACCATCTGCCGCTGCGTCCCGGCACCAATGTCGCCATCGTCACGGCGCTCGCCCATGTCATCGTCACCGAAGGCCTGTTCGACGAAAAATTCATCCGTGAACGCTGCGACTGGTCGGAATTCGAGGATTGGGCCGGCTTCGTCGCCGAAGAACGTCACAGCCCGGAAGCGATCGAACAACTGACCGGCGTTCCGGCCGAAGAGGTTCGTGGTGCCGCCCGCCTGTTTGCCACCGGCGGCAATGGCGCGATCTATTACGGCCTTGGCGTCACCGAGCATAGCCAGGGCTCGACGACCGTCATCGGCATCGCCAACCTTGCGATGGCCACCGGCAATATCGGCCGCCCCGGTGTGGGCGTGAACCCGCTGCGCGGCCAGAACAATGTCCAGGGCTCCTGCGACATGGGTTCTTTCCCGCACGAACTGCCGGGCTACCGTCACGTCTCCGACGACGCGACCCGCGACATCTTCGAAAAGCTCTGGGGCGTGAAAATCTCCAACGAGCCGGGCCTGCGCATTCCCAACATGCTGGACGCCGCCGTCGACGGGTCTTTCAAGGGCATCTACATCCAGGGCGAGGACATTCTGCAGTCCGACCCCGACACCAAGCACGTTTCGGCCGGCCTCGCCGCGATGGAATGCGTCGTGGTGCAGGATCTGTTCCTCAACGAAACCGCCAACTACGCCCATGTCTTCCTGCCGGGCTCGACCTTCCTCGAGAAGGATGGCACCTTCACCAACGCCGAACGCCGCATCAACCGTGTCCGCAAGGTGATGACCCCGCGCAACGGCTTTGCCGATTGGGAAGTCACGCAGAATCTGGCAAAAGCGATGGGGCTGAACTGGACCTATACGCACCCATCCGAGATCATGGACGAGATCGCCGCGACGACGCCGAGCTTTGCGATGGTCTCCTACGAGTATCTGGAAAAGATGGGCTCGGTTCAGTGGCCCTGCAACGAAAAGGCTCCGCTCGGCTCGCCGATCATGCATGTCAACGGCTTCGTGCGCGGCAAGGGCAAGTTCATCCGCACCGAATATGTCGCCACCGACGAAAAGACCGGCCCGCGGTTCCCGCTGCTTCTCACCACCGGCCGTATTCTCAGCCAGTACAATGTCGGCGCCCAGACCCGGCGCACCGACAACATCGTCTGGCACGAGGAAGACCGGCTGGAAATCCACCCGCATGACGCCGAACTGCGCGGCGTGCGCGATGGCGACTGGGTAAAGCTGCAAAGCCGCGCCGGCGACACGACGCTGAGAGCGCTGATCACCGATCGCGTCGCTCCCGGTGTCGTCTACACCACCTTCCACCACCCGACGACGCAGGCCAACGTCATCACCACCGACTTCTCCGACTGGGCAACAAACTGTCCTGAGTATAAGGTGACGGCGGTCCAGATCTCGCCATCGAACGGTCCCTCGCAATGGCAGGTGGATTACGACGAACAAGCCCGCCAGTCCCGCCGCATCGCCGGCAAGCTGGAGGCCGCGGAGTAAGGTTGGAATGTTGAGTTTGTTGCAACCCTGCCGCTCTGTCCCGTTGGGACATCTTCCCCGAAAGGGGGGAGATCGGATGAGCTGTGCGCGGCAAACTCCCTCTTCTCCCCAACGGGGAGAAGGTGCCCGAAGGGCGGATGAGGGGGCGGCGGCCCCATGACCCCCTTCAAACTCACCCAGACAGTGGCCGAAACCGCCCATCGCAGTGGCAAGCTCACGCGAGGCTCCCGCGTCGTGCCCGAAGAAACGCCGATCGCGCTGTCCTATGGCGGCTCCACCCATGCGGTGATGATGGCGACACCCGGCGATTTCGAGGATTTCGCCGTCGGCTTCAGCCTGACCGAGGGGATCATTGCCGATCCCTCCGAAATTGAATCCATCGAAGCTGTTGCGGACGAAAAAGGCATCGACCTGCAGATCATCCTGAAGGACGAGCAGAACGACGCGCTGGTCTCCCGGCGGCGCCATATGGCCGGCCCGGTCGGTTGCGGTCTCTGCGGTATCGAATCGATCGAACAGGCTGTCCGCAAGACACCAATAGTATCGACCTCGCCGCTGCGCCTCTCCGAACAGCAGATCGTCGAAGCAGTGTCCCTGCTGAACGGCCAGCAGCCGCTGCATTTCGAAACGCGCGCCGTGCATGGCGCCGGGTTTTATGTGCCAAGCAAGGGGCTGATCGCCGTGCGTGAAGATGTCGGCCGCCACAATGCGCTGGACAAGCTGGTGGGCGCTGCGGCGCGTGCCGGGCATGCCGGATCGACCGGCGCCGTCGTCGTCACCAGCCGCGTTTCCGTCGAAATGGTGCAAAAGACCGCCATCATCGGCAGCCCCTTCATCATCGCCATATCGGCACCGACGGCGCTCGCCATCCGCACGGCGGACGAGGCAGGCATGACGCTGATCGCGCTGGTGCGTGGCGCCGATTTCGAGATTTTCACCCACCCTGACCGCATTCAATCCGGAGCCATCGCCGATGTCGCTTGATAACACCAATGGCAAACTGGTCCGCATGGCCAACCAGATCGCCACCTTCTTCAAGTCGCAGCCCGAAGCCGAGCGCGTTGCGGGCATCGCCACCCATATCAACAAGTTCTGGGAGCCACGCATGCGCAAGGCATTCTTCGAACTGATCGAACAGGGCGACGCCGGCTTCGACCCGCTCGTGATATCGGCTGCCGCCATCATCAAGCGGCCGGGAAGTCCGGCAAAGCCGTCCGAGGCATCCGAACACGTCGATCAGACCATGCTGGAGGCCGGCTTCAGCGATTGATCCAGGTCCAATACTGACTTCCACATTGAACGCGATCGATGTTCACGCTATGCAGCAATATCGAAAAAGATGGGCCGGTTGGTAATCCGGTCCCTGCAATCAGCAGCTTATGCCCCCTCTGGGTTTCCACGGTACCGGTTTGATCAGCATTGGTCGGCGAGGTACGTGGTCTTGTGCCGTGGTTCCTCAATGACGAACAAGGAACAGCGACATGGCGCCATCCGCCTCCCCGGGCACCCCAATTCCAACGGAAAATGTCCTCGAAAACCGTGCGCTTGATCGCGCGGAGGTCGAACTCCTTTCGAAAAGTGGACAACCGCACAAGCTTGTCGCCTGCGTGTTTGAGGAAGTCGACCTGTCGCGCCTGATGCTGGAAGGCTGGGTGTTCGAAGCATGTACCGTCAAGCAAGCCAATTTCATAGGGGCGAAACTGAGTGCGACGCTCTGGTCTAGCTGCAAGGGCGGCCAGGCCGATTTCACCGGCTGCGACCTTTCCGAAAGCAAGATTGAAGCCTGTGACTTCAACAACAGCAATTTCCGGGGTGCGACGCTGACAGGAGCGCAATTTTCCCGGTGCAAGCTGACGGGAGCCAACCTCTCCGAAACCAAAACCCTCAACCTGACCTTCGACGAAACCCGCCTCGCCGATGCCCGCCTTCCCGGCCTCTCCTTTCGCAAGGCCCGCCTGAACGGCCTCGACTTCCAGATGGCCGACCTGAAGAAATGCGATTTCCGCGATGCGATCTTTCAGGATTGCAGCCTGCGCGATGCAAACCTCGCCGAATGCCGCTTCGAAGGCGCCGACCTGCGCGGCGCAGATCTGGGCGGCATCCGCCTGCTGAACGCCAAACAATTCAAAGGCGCAACGATCTCGCGGGATCAGGCCGGGCAACTGCTCGCGGAACTGGGGTTGAAGGTGCGGTAGATTGGCGCCTCTTAAAGCACGCCAATCCAGTCATGCCCCGGATGCACTAGCCCGAGGCTGGCCTTCAACCATTTCCGTTCCGGCGTGGTCAGCTTCGGCAAGGCAGTCTCGAAATCGGCTTCGTCCTTTGTCCGTTGGTACTTTGCCTTGAAAAGAAGGATCGCGGCCGGAGCCAGATAGGGAATGCCCTCGACAGTCTTGCGCACGAAATCATGACGGGGGCCGTGGATTTGCGGGTCGCGTTTGCAGACCCATGTCTGCTCCGTTCCGGGCTCGATCATCATGTCCACGCGCCAGCGGCGCGCGGCGGCGTCCATGCACCAGATCTGCGCGATATCGGCCGGCGGCTCCACGCCATGCGGCAGTGGCGTCACGACGCCGCTGCCTGCGGTGTAAAATTCGAGCCCTTTCAAAGCGTCGCGAAATATCCCGGTATGCTCGCGCAACACAGTGAATTCGAGATCGTCGTGGTCGCGGATCTGCTCACCATGCCACAGGTCAAGCGCCCAACCGCCGACAACGCACCAGGGTTTCGTCACGCCGGACAGCCGGGCTGCCAGTTCCAGCGGATGCCAAGCGCTCCAGGCATCGTGATCCGGAATTTTTAGTGCATTCATCGAAACGCCCTTCGCCTTCATCAGATCCGGCCTCTAGCAGAGTTGAACCAACGAATAAACAAGGCCGATCAGCGGCGACCAAGCGGCTGTTGGGCAAAAGAGTTTCGAAAGAGCTTTGTACCTGCCCGCCAGCCTTGCTAAGGTCGCCCCGTCAAAAGAGGGAGAGACTTTTGCAGGGAGAGGCAGCGCGAAAGACGTCCGTGCCGGAGCGCGATCCGGAGTTCGGCCCGTGGCTGGCGCAGGCCTCCATCCTGATTGTCGATGACGAACCAGGAATGCGCAATTTTCTCGTCCGCACGCTCGGCCCCCGCTGCAAGCGGATCGAAGAGGCGGCCGATACCGACGAAGCCTCGCGCAAGCTCGACGCGCACCATTTCGACGTCGTCATCCTCGACAATATCATGCCCGGCAAGAACGGCGTCGACTGGCTGGCCGAACAGCGCGCCATCGGCTTTTTCGCCGAAGCGATCCTGATCACCGCCTTTGCCGATCTTGAAACCGCGATCCAGGCTCTGCGCGCCGGCGCCGTCGATTTTGTCTTGAAACCGTTCCGCTCCAACCAGATCCTCAATTCCGTCGCCCGCTGCCTCGACCGGATGCGGCTGCAGCGCGAAAATTTCGTGCTGCGCTACGAGTTGAAGGCAACGTCCGATCACATCCTTTTGCGCGACCGGCTGATCGGTACGTCACGGGTGATCGGCGATGTCCGCGACACCATCGCGCGGGTCGCGCCGCTACCGACTTCAGTATTGTTGACCGGCGAATCCGGAACCGGCAAGGAAGTTGCCGCCCGCTCGTTGCACACCCTGTCCGATCGGGCCGAAAAACCCTTCGTGCCGGTCAATTGCGCTGCCATCCCGGCCGATATGATCGAGACCGAACTGTTCGGCCATATCAAGGGCGCTTTCACAGGGGCTGAAAACAATCGCGAGGGCCTGTTCACCTATGCGCAGGGCGGCACATTGTTCCTGGACGAAATCGGCGAAATGCCGCTCGCCACGCAGAGCAAACTGTTGCGCGTCATTGAGGATCGCCGCGTTCGGCCGGTCGGTTCGGAGCGCGAGGTACCGGTCGATCTCCGCTTCATCTTCGCCACCAATGCCGATCTGCAGAAGGAGGTCGAAAAGGGCCGCTTCCGCGCCGACCTGTTCTACCGGATCAATGTGATGCAACTCTACCTGCCGCCGCTGCGCGAGCGCGGCAATGACGTGCAGGAACTGGCCGATCTGTTCATGCTGAAACTGTCACAGCAACTTGGCATGCCGCAGGTGACGATCGACGCGCCGGTGCGGGCGGCTCTCACCCGCTACCCCTGGCCGGGCAATGTGCGCGAGTTGCGCAATCTGATCGAGCGCTCGCTGATCCTCGGAAAATTCCCTGGCGATTTTCGAGGCGGCCACAGCCAGCAATCCGCCGGCGAGACGCTGGATGACATCGAACGCCGGCATATTCTGGCAGTGCTGGAGGAAACCGGCGGCAATCGTGATGAAGCAGCCCGCCGCCTTGGCATTTCGCGCAAGACCATCGACCGCAAATGTGCCGTCTGGAATGGCTGAGTCCTCCCGCCCGCAGGAACGCCCTGCCCGCTCCATCCGGTTCCGGCTGCTGGCCATCGCGCTGCTGCCGACGCTGGTCATCCTGCCGCTCCTGCTCGGCATCGCCATTGCCCGCTGGAACGCCAAGTTCGACGCGCTTCTGATCACCAAGGTCAATGGCGACCTGACCATCGCTCACCAATATCTGTCCCGCATTCTCGAAAACACCGGCGAGCATATTCAGGCACTGGCCGTCTCCGCCGCGTTTCGCGACACTGTCGGCTCCAGCGAGATGCCGCTCTTGCCAGCATTCCTTGAGAGAAGCCGCGCGAAACTGGGGCTCGATTTTCTGATGCTGGTGGATCGGCAAGGCCAACCCGTAAACACAGCCGGACTACCGTCTGGCGCATGGCCGGTGGTGGCCACTGCGCTTCGCGGCACATCCTCGACCGCCATCGACATTTTTTCCATTGAACAACTGGCAGCCCTGTCCCCCGCCCTGGCTGCACGCGCCCAGATCGAGCTGGTAGAGACGCCAAACGCGGTGCCAACCGACAGGAAAATCGAGACCCGTGGAATGGTCGTTCATTCCGCCAGTCCCGTAACGCTGGCAAATGGCGAGAAAGCAGCGCTTGTCGGCGGTATCCTGCTCAACCAGAATCTTGTCTTCATCGATACGATCAACGACCTCGTCTACCGTGAGGCAAGCCTGCCGGAAGGCAGCAAGGGCACTGCGACGCTGTTTGTCGAGGATGTGCGCGTCAGCACCAATGTCCGCCTGTTCGAGGATCGCCGCGCGCTCGGAACCCGCGTCTCGGCTGCCGTGCGGGCCGCCGTTCTGGACGAGGGCCGGACGTGGCTCGACAGCGCCTTTGTCGTCAACGACTGGTACATCTCGGCTTACGAACCGATCGTCGACAGTTTCGGCAAGCGCGTCGGCATGCTCTATGTCGGCTTTCTCGAAACGCCGTTCCGGCAGGCGAAATACGCCACTCTACTGACCATCGTGCTTGCCTTTCTCGTCGTCACTGCCATCAGCGTACCGATCTTCCTGCGCTGGGCACGGGCAATCTTCAAACCGCTGGAGCGCATGAGCGACACGATTACTCGCGTCGAGGGCGGCAATATGGGCGCGCGCACCGAACTGAAGGCAGCCAGCGACGAGATCGGCCGCGTGGCGCTGCATCTCGACGGCCTGCTCGACCAGCTGCAGCAGCGCGACCGGGAGCTGCGGCAATGGAACGAGGAACTGAACGATCGTGTGGCCGAACGGACCAGCGAACTGGAGCTTGCCAACCGCCAGATCGAGGCGACAACCAAGCAGCTGATCATGTCGGAAAAACTCGCCGCCATTGGCGAGATCACCGCCGGCGTTGCCCATGAGATCAACAATCCGATCGCCGTCATCCAGGGCAATCTCGACGTGGTGCGCAGCGTGCTGGGCGCAAGGGCCGAAGAAGCGAAGGTCGAGTTCCGGCTGATCGATGAGCAGATCCACCGCATCAGCCAGATCGTCACCAAACTCCTGCAATTTGCCAAGCCGGAGGAATATGCCGGTTACGTCGAGCGCCACGCGCCATCGAACGTGATCTCCGATTGCCTGCCGCTGGTGCAGCATCTTCTGCACAAGGCCGCCATCAAGCTTGTCCGCGACGACAAGGCAACCCGGCTGGTTCTGATGAACCGGACGGAGCTGCAACAGGTGGCCATCAACCTGATCGTCAATGCCATCCACGCCATGCCGAAGGGCGGATCCCTGACGATCCGAACACTGGACCAGGATATCGAGGCCCGGCCCGGCGTCGTGATTGACATTACCGATACGGGCGTCGGCATGACGCCGGAGTTGATCGGCAAGATCTTCGATCCGTTCTTCACCACCAAACGCCAGGAAGGAACCGGTCTTGGCCTGTCCATCAGCCAGCGGTTGATCTCCCGCCAGGGCGGCCGTATTTCGGTTCAAAGCGCCCCCGGAAAAGGAACCACCTTTTCCGTCTGGCTGCCAGAAGCCAGCTAGAGCGGACAAAATGTCCGCCAAGTTTCGGACATTTTGTCCGCTACCGGCGGCGTGCCTCCCATAAACCATTGAAATCCTGAATGAGCCAATTTGGCATGCCGATTGCTCCCATGTTGGCAAGGACGGCAAAGACGGCACCACGCGTTGAGGAGCGGGTGGTGCAAAACAAACCTCTGCCGACCCCGAAATGGCTTCATTGGGAACCGCCCGCTTGGGCGCACGGAGGACAAAATTCATGACGGCAACAACGGACACCTATGTGGGCGGAGGCTCGGTGGGTCTTCTCGACCGCGAACGCATCATCGCCAGGCCCGGCTTCAACCGCTGGCTCGTACCGCCTGCGGCACTTGCCATCCATCTCTGTATCGGCATGGCCTATGGCTTCAGCGTCTTCTGGCTGCCGCTGTCCAAGGCGCTCGGCACCACGCCTGACACCTGCGCCAGCATGAACCTCGCGTCTGCGCTGTTTACCACCACCTGCAACTGGCGCGTCGCCGATCTCGGCTGGATTTATACGCTGTTCTTCGTGCTGCTTGGCTGTTCAGCCGCCATTTGGGGCGGCTGGCTGGAACGCGTCGGTCCGCGCAAGGCAGGCTTCGTCTCCGCCTGCTGCTGGTGCGGCGGCATTCTTGTCGCAGCACTTGGCGTCTATACCCATCAGCTCTGGCTGATGTGGCTCGGCGCCGGAGTGATCGGCGGCATCGGTCTTGGCCTCGGTTACATCTCGCCGGTTTCCACCCTGATCAAATGGTTCCCCGATCGGCGGGGCATGGCGACCGGCATGGCGATCATGGGCTTTGGCGGCGGCGCCATGATCGGCGCTCCGCTTGCAAACCTGCTGATGACCACTTTCCGCACCGATGTTTCGGCCGGCGTCTGGCAGACCTTCGTCGTCATGGCCATCATCTATTTCGTCTTCATGATGGGTGGCGCCTTCGGGTACCGCATCCCGCCTGCCGGCTGGCGTCCGGAAGGCTGGACACCGCCAGCCTCCAAAAGCACGATGATCACCACCAAGCACGTGCATCTGCGCGACGCCCACAAGACAAAGCAGTTCTGGTTGATCTGGGCAGTCCTCTGCCTGAATGTCTCGGCCGGTATCGGTGTCATCGGCATGGCATCGCCGATGCTGCAGGAAATCTTCGCCGGTTCGCTGATCGGCCTGCCGGATGTCGCCTTTGCCGACCTTGATACGACGCAGAAGGCATCAATCGCCGCCATCGCGGCGGGCTTTACCGGGCTTCTCTCCCTGTTCAACATCGGCGGCCGCTTCTTCTGGGCATCGCTGTCGGACAAGATCGGCCGCAAGAACACCTACTTCTGCTTCTTCATCCTCGGCATCGCGCTCTATGCGCTGGCGCCGACGCTGGCCGGTCTCGGCAACAAGGCGCTGTTCGTGCTCGCTTTCGGCATCATCCTGTCGATGTATGGCGGCGGCTTTGCCACCATCCCGGCCTATCTCGCCGACATCTTCGGCACGCAGTTCGTCGGCGCCATCCACGGGCGCCTGCTGACAGCCTGGGCAACGGCCGGCATCGTCGGTCCCGTCGTGGTCAACTATATCCGCGAAGCGCAGATTTCAGCCGGCGTCGCCCCAGGACCCGAGCTTTATACCGGCACGATGTACATCCTCGCTTGCATGCTAGCGCTGGGCCTGATCGCCAATGCGCTGGTCCGGCCGCTGGCGGACACGTGGTTCATGAAGGATGAGGAAGTGGCTGCCCTGCAGGCCAAGTCGGCTGCCGCAAACGCGGGTCCGACCGGTTCCTTCGGCATCGGCACTGGCAGTTTCGATGGGACAGCCCTGATCGCCTGGGCCATCGTCGGCATTCCGATGCTCTGGGGCATCTGGGTAACGCTTCGGGCCAGCATGGCATTGTTTGGGTAAGGACGCGCTGGGGTCGCCCCTCATCCGCCCTGTCGGGGACCTTCCCCCGTAAACGGGGAGAAGGGAACAAGCGGCAACCTCTATCATTCCCTCTCCCCGCAAGCGGGGAGAGGGTTAGGGTGAGGGGCGGTTGCCAAGCGCCTCACTGGCCGAATGACTACCGGTTGATCCGCGTCGACAGAATGATTGACGACAGCGTCTTTTCCACCCCGTCGATCTCGCCGATCCGGTCGATCACCAGATCGAGTTCGCTGATCGATGACGCCGCGACGATGGCGATCAGGTCGAAGCTGCCGCTCACCGAATGCAGCGTCCGCACGTCCTCGATATCGTGCAGGTCCTGCGTCACCCGCCCCAGCGCCTTGGCCGCGAGCGTGATCAACACATGCGCCTTGACCAGCCCCTTTTCGAAATCATCCGACAGGCGCACGCCATAACCGGCAATGATACCGTCCCGCTCCAGCCGCTCGAGCTTTGCCTGTACCGTGGTGCGTGAAAGACCGAGTTTTCGCGCCAGAAGCGCCGTCGGCATGCGGGCATTCTCGCTGAGAATGGCGAGAAGCTGCCGGTCCTTGTCTACTAACGTCATATTGATCATCCAGATCGGCATTATGCCGATTATTGGTCGGCATTTTTATCAGATCAGCGCTTCATATCAACCATCGAAAAGCGGACAATGACGCTACAGACAGACTCATTCGGGGAACTTACTATGAAAAACATCGTTGTCATCGGCGCCGGCAAGATCGGCTCGACCATTGCCCGCCTTCTCGCCCATTCCGGCGATTATCAGGTGACATTGGCCGACCGCAGCGCCGAGCAGCTTGCCCTGATCGAAAAGCACGACGCCATTTCGGTCACGGAAATCGACATCTCCGACAGCGCTGCCATGGTCAAGTTGCTGACCGGCAAGTTTGCCGTCCTCAGCGCTGCCCCGTTCCATCTGACGATCGCGATTGCCGAAGCCGCCTCCAAGGCCGGTGTCCACTATCTCGACCTGACCGAAGACGTCGAATCCACCCGCCAGGTCAAGGAAATTGCCGAAAAGGCCAACACCGCCTTCATTCCGCAGTGCGGCCTCGCACCGGGCTTCATCTCCATCGTTGCCAACGATCTCGCCAGCCGCTTCGACACGCTTGACAGCGTCCGCATGCGCGTCGGCGCCCTGCCGCAGTATCCGTCCAACGCCCTGAACTATAACCTGACCTGGAGCACCGACGGCGTCATCAACGAATATATCGAACCCTGCGAAGCCATCGTCGAAGGCCAGTTGATCACGGTACCGGCGCTCGAAGAACGCGAAGAATTCTCGCTCGACGGCGTCACCTACGAAGCCTTCAACACGTCGGGCGGCCTTGGCACGCTCTGCGAAACGCTGAAGGGCAAGGTCCGCACGCTCAACTATCGCACCATCCGTTATCCCGGCCATGCCGCGATCATGAAGGCGCTGCTCAACGACCTCGGCCTGCGCCATCGCCGTGAAGTCCTGAAGGATATCTTCGAAAACTCGCTGCCCTCGACCATGCAGGACGTCGTCATCATCTTCGTTACGGTTTCGGGCCGCAAGGAAGGCCGCCTGGTGCAGGAAACCTACGCCAACAAGGTCTACAGCGCCGTTGTCGCCGGCCGCATGATGAGTGCCATCCAGATCACCACGGCAACCAGCATCTGCGCCGTTCTCGACATGCTGGCCAAGGGCGAGCTGCCCGCCAAGGGCTTCATCCGCCAGGAAGAAATCGGCCTCGACGCGTTCCTCAAGAGCCGTTTTGGCCATCACTACGAACAGCGCGCCTACGCCGACAAAATGGCTGGCTGATCTGCGGGGATAAAATGACTTCAAAACCGCGATGCCCGGGATTTTACGATCCCGGGCTTTTTTGTGCGCGGACTTACCCAAGACCTTCAGAGAGGCGGCAGTCCCTTCTCTCCGACGGCAAGAAGAAGAGCACGCGAAAACCTGGCCTGCCGGAAAGCTCCCCCACAAAACCGCTCAGGCCGCCGAATGATACGCTGTTACCCGAAACAGGAGGTTATCTGGCGCTCAATCCGGCCAGCTGGATCTTTGCACGATCAAACCGGTGACACGGCGTGCGCCGGCAGCAAGGGGTCTTAAACCACCGCGCGGCGAGCAAAATCCGGACAATAAAAAACCCCGCCGGAGCGGGGTTCGAAAGTCACGTCACTGACCCTTTCAGGCTGCAACAACGATCTCATTCAACTGCGTCAGCTCTGCAAGAAAGCTTTCCAGGCGCGTCTTGTGTTCGTCGCTGTGCGAGCCGTCTTCCAGCTCGGACTTGGCAGCGTCCATGCGCCTCTGGATCAGCTGGGCATCGACTTCGCTGACCGGAACAGCGGATTCGGCAAGTAGCGTGCAACCGGTCGGCAGGATATCGGCGAAACCGCCAAACACGACATAGCGCGTAACCTTGCCGTCAACAGCCTTGACGGTGACAATGCCCGGCTTGATCGTCGTCATGACGGGCGCATGATTGGCCATCACGGTCATTTCGCCTTCCGTTGCCGGAAGAACGACTTCGCTGACGCGCTCGGAAAGCAGCAGGCGTTCCGGGGAGACGAGTTCGAAATTGAAATCAGCCATGATCATTCGCTTCTTTTGGCGCTACCGGCGAGAAACCCCGGCAGAAAATCCCGTTCGGCGCGGCCGGACAACTGCCAGCCGCAGCGAGTGACGATCGGGGCGCCATTAGCGCCCCGATCAAAAGTCATTAAGCGGCTTCGGCAGCCAGGCGCTTGGCCTTTTCGATCGCTTCTTCCATGGAACCAACCATGTAGAAAGCGGCTTCCGGGAGATGGTCGTACTCGCCGTTGACGAGGCCCTTGAAGCCCTTGATCGTGTCTTCGAGCGCAACCAGCTTGCCCGGCGAACCGGTGAAGACTTCGGCGACGAAGAATGGCTGCGACAGGAAGCGCTCGATCTTACGGGCGCGGGCAACGGCCAGCTTGTCTTCTTCCGACAGTTCGTCCATGCCCAGGATGGCGATGATGTCCTGGAGCGACTTGTAGCGCTGCAGGGTCGTCTGCACCTTACGGGACACTTCGTAGTGCTCTTCGCCGACGATCATCGGGTCGAGCATGCGCGAGGTCGAGTCGAGCGGGTCAACGGCCGGGTAGATACCCTTTTCAGCGATCGAACGCGACAGAACGGTCGTTGCGTCCAAGTGGGCGAACGAGGTTGCCGGCGCCGGGTCGGTCAAGTCGTCGGCCGGAACGTAGATGGCCTGAACCGAGGTGATCGAGCCCTTGGTCGTCGTGGTGATGCGTTCCTGCATCTGGCCCATGTCGGTGGCGAGCGTCGGCTGATAACCAACGGCCGAAGGAATACGGCCGAGAAGAGCCGACACTTCGGAACCTGCCTGGGTGAAGCGGAAGATGTTGTCCACGAAGAACAGAACGTCCTGACCTTCGTCACGGAACTGTTCAGCGATCGTCAGACCGGTCAGAGCGACGCGAGCGCGGGCGCCCGGCGGTTCGTTCATCTGGCCGTAAACGAGGGCCGCCTTGGAGCCTTCGCCACCGCCGTGCTTGTTCACGCCGGATTCGATCATTTCGTGGTAAAGGTCGTTGCCTTCGCGGGTACGTTCACCCACGCCGGCGAAGACCGAGTAACCACCGTGCGCCTTGGCGACGTTGTTGATCAGTTCCATGATCAGAACCGTCTTGCCAACGCCGGCGCCGCCGAACAGGCCGATCTTGCCGCCCTTGGCGTAAGGAGCGAGCAGGTCGACAACCTTGATGCCGGTGACGAGGATCTGTGCTTCCGTCGACTGTTCGACGTAGGACGGTGCTTCCTGGTGGATCGAGCGCTTGCCCGAAGTGATCAGCGGACCAGCTTCGTCAACCGGCTCGCCGATGACGTTCATGATGCGGCCGAGCGTTTCCAGACCAACCGGAACGGTGATCGGAGCGCCCGTATCCGTAACCGGCTGACCGCGAACCAGACCTTCGGTCGAGTCCATGGCGATCGTGCGGACGGCATTTTCACCGAGATGCTGTGCGACTTCGAGAACAAGGCGGTTGCCGTTGTTGTCGGTTTCCAGCGCGTTCAGGATCTGCGGCAGCTGACCTTCATCGAAGGTCACGTCGACGACGGCGCCGATGACCTGCGTAACGCGGCCGACTGCGCCAGCTGCCGTGACGGCAACCTTGGCTGCCGGTGCCTTCTTCGCCACAGCGGCCTTCGCTGCTGCTGCCGGCTTTTCCGCTGCTGCCTTCACTGCTGCCGGCTTCTTAGCCGCTGCTGTTGTACTGGGGGTAGCTGCCTTAGCCATAATCCTTACCCTCTTTCCGTAACCTTAGAGCGCTTCCGCGCCCGAAATGATTTCAATGAGTTCCTTGGTGATCTGAGCCTGGCGCTGACGGTTGTAGGACAATGTCAGCTTGTTGATCATTTCACCGGCATTGCGCGTGGCGTTGTCCATCGCGCTCATTTTGGCACCCATTTCACCGGCAACATTTTCGAGCAGAGCCCGGAAAACCTGCACCGAAATGTTGCGCGGAATAAGATCGTTGAGGATCTCGCCCGCATCTGGCTCGTATTCGTAGATCGCAGCCGCTGCATCCGTCTGCTCCGCGCCTGCCGGAACGGCAGCCGGGATCAGCTGAAGAGCTGTCGGAACCTGCGATATCACCGACTTGAATTCCGAATAGAACAGCGTGCAGACATCGAACTCGTTCTTTTCGAACAGGCTGATGATCTTCTTGCCAATCTGGTCGGCATTTTCAAAGCCGATCTTCTTGACTTCACGCAGGTCGACACGGTCGATGATCAGCGATGCGAATTCGCGGCGCAGGATATCGAAGCCCTTCTTGCCGACGCAGACGATCTTCACCGTCTTGCCTTCGGCAAGCAGCTTGCGCACGTGGTCACGGGCAAAGCGGGCAATCTGCGAGTTGAAACCACCGCAGAGGCCGCGTTCCGCCGTGCAGACCACGAGCAGATGCGTCTGGTTCTGACCGTTGCCGGTCATCAGGCGAGGTGCACTATCATCCGAACCGACAGCGGCGGCGATGTTCGAAAGAACAGCGCTCATCCGTTGCGAGTAAGGCCGTGCGGCCTCGGCCGCCTCCTGCGCACGCCGAAGCTTCGCCGCGGCGACCATTTTCATCGCCTTGGTGATCTTCTGCGTCGCCTTGACGGAGGCGATCCTGTTTTTCAGATCCTTAAGTGAAGGCATCGGTTGTCCGTCCTAACTGGTACCCGATCAGGCGAAGGATTTCGCAAACGTGTCGATGGCAGCCTTGAGCTTGCCCTTGACGTCGTCGCTGATTGCCTTGTCCTTGCGGATAGCCTCAAGAATGTCCTTGCCTTCGGAACGCATGTACGACAGCAGACCCTGCTCGAACGCGCCAACCTTGTTGACGGCGATCTTGTCGAGGTAACCGTTCACGCCAGCGAAGATGACCGCGACCTGCTCTTCCGTCTTCAGCGGCGAGAACTGCGGCTGCTTCAGGAGTTCGGTCAGGCGTGCACCACGGTTCAACAGACGCTGCGTTGCAGCATCGAGGTCGGAACCGAACTGGGCAAACGCTGCCATTTCGCGATACTGGGCGAGTTCACCCTTGATCGAACCAGCAACCTGCTTCATCGCCTTGATCTGGGCGGCCGAACCAACGCGGGAAACCGACAGACCGACGTTAACAGCCGGGCGGATACCCTGGTAGAACAGGTCCGTTTCAAGGAAGATCTGGCCGTCGGTGATCGAGATCACGTTGGTTGGGATGAACGCCGAAACGTCGTTACCCTGGGTTTCGATGACCGGCAGAGCCGTCAGCGAACCAGCACCCATCTCGTCGGAAAGCTTTGCAGCGCGCTCGAGCAGACGGGAATGCAGGTAGAAAACGTCGCCCGGATAAGCTTCGCGGCCCGGAGGACGACGCAGAAGCAGAGACATCTGACGATAGGCCACAGCCTGCTTCGACAAGTCGTCGTAACCGATCAGAGCGTGCATGCTGTTGTCGCGGAAGTATTCGCCCATGGCAGCGCCAGCGAACGGTGCGAGATACTGCATCGGAGCCGGATCGGACGCCGTTGCGGCGATGATGATCGAGTACTTCAGTGCGCCGCGCTCTTCGAGCACCTTAACGAACTGAGCAACCGTCGAACGCTTCTGGCCGATAGCGACGTAAACGCAGTACAGCTTTTCGCTGTCCGGGCCGTTGTCGTGGATCGACTTCTGGTTCAGGATCGTGTCGAGAATGATGGCGGTCTTGCCGGTCTGACGGTCACCGATGACCAGCTCGCGCTGGCCGCGGCCAACCGGGATCAGAGCGTCGATGGCCTTGAGGCCGGTCGACATCGGCTCATGAACCGACTTGCGCGGGATGATGCCCGGCGCCTTGACGTCAACGCGCGAGCGCTGCTTGGCATTGATCGGGCCCTTGCCGTCGATCGGATTGCCGAGTGCGTCAACAACGCGGCCGAGCAGTTCCGGACCAACCGGAACGTCAACGATGGCGCCGGTCCGCTTGACGGTGTCGCCTTCCTTGATTTCGCGGTCGGCGCCGAAAATAACGACACCAACGTTGTCGGCTTCAAGGTTCAGCGCCATGCCGCGAATTCCACCCGGGAATTCGACCATCTCACCTGCCTGAACATTGTCCAGACCGTAGACGCGGGCAATACCGTCACCGACGGAAAGCACTTGACCGACTTCGGAGACAACTGCCTCCTGGCCGAAGTTTTTGATTTGATCTTTGAGAATTGCGGAAATTTCCGCGGCGCGGATATCCATCAGCCGACCTCTTTCAGTGCAAGCTTAAGGCTAGAAAGCTTTGTGCGAAGGGAAGTGTCAATCTGGCGGGACCCGACCTTGACGATCAGACCACCGAGAATAGAGGGTTCAACCGTGACGTTGAGCGTCACGTCTTTGCCGGTGACGCCCTTGAGCGCCGCCTTCAATTCAGTCTGCTGCGCTGCCGTCAGGGCATGCGCCGAAGTCACGTCAGCAGAAACTTCGCCACGATGACGGGCAGCAGTTTCGCGATAGGACTTGACGATGCCAGGCACCGCGAACAGGCGGCGATTGCGTGCAACCACCTTCAGGAAGTTACCGACCAGACCCGAAATACCGGCCTTCGCGATGATCGCGGAAATGGCCTTGAACTGGTCGTCGGCAGAAAAGATCGGGCTGACGATAAGACGCTTCAGATCAGCGCTCTCGTTGATCAGCGACTGGAACTTGTCCAGATCCGCCCCCACGCTCTCCACCGAACCCGCCTCCAGTGCGAGATCGAAAAGCGAAGACGCGTACCTTTCTGCAACACCGGAAATAAGCTGGGATGTGTCTGCCACGGGCACAAGCTTCTCTTATTTTAATTCAAGAGCGATGTCTGCGGAGAACCGTAAACCCAACACCTTGAATTTGTTGCTATATTTTAAAGGACATACAAGCCGGGCGGCCTGTTTCCCCCACAAGTCGCGGTTCGTCTAGCATAGGATATCTGGACTCGCAACACGCGAACCGCACGAATGCGCATAGTTCTGGCCGGTTTGGCCAAATTTTGACAAAAAGGGGGTATGAGCTGACGAGGTCCGCGCTGTAGGCCCTTGCTGGCCGGGTTTAGATAAAACCAAAGACATAGGCCAGGGGCAACGCCGAGAGCACGATCTGGACGATCAGATACAACCAGTTCACAACCGTATTGCCGCTGTCCGACAGCATCGACAGGATGCGTCCGAACGCCGCAAGCGCAAAGGCAGCACCGAGCGCCAGATAGACCATCGGCTGGGCCAAAAGCAGCGCGGCAATGCCAAGCCCGAGATGAAAGCCGCCCATCGTGGAGCGCGCCTCCGCATACCCGCCGCGTCGGCCTTCACGCAGATCTATCCCCAGAGCCCGGAAGGCAATGCCCGGTGCAAACAGGAAGACAAGCCCGAGCAGCGAGGTCATTACGGCGGCGCAGAACGCCAGGAATTCTCCCGTTTCGGTTGGAATGTAGAACTCCATGCCTGTCCCCTCATGTCTTGCGCCGACTTCGCGACGAGAGAGGATTAACGCAGTGGAAAGGAAAAGGGAATCAGGTGCAGAGAGGTAATCCAAAGGTAGCTTGCCCGCCTACGCCGGACTGCCCCTCACCCTAGCCCTCTCCCCGCTCGCGGGGAGAGGGGACGACGGAGCGGATCATTCGCTCCCAGCTATATCGTCGCGAGGTGGAAAGAAGGTGCGGCATATCCCTTCTCCCCGCAGACGGGGAGAAGGTGGCCGACAGGCCGGATGAGGGGCTTTTTCGCGATTCTACAAAAAGCTCTGCGGATCGATATCCAGCTGGACGCTGACCGATCCGCGAACCTTCGGCCCGTTCGCCATCATCGTCTTCACGAAGGCCTGCATGTCGCTGTTGCGCCGTCCGTGCACCAGAAGCCGGAACCGGTGCCGTCCGCGGATCAGCGCCAGCGGCGCTTCGGCCGGGCCCAGAATAGTAATGCCGCTCACCTTGGGAGCCGCCTGCCGCAGACCGCGCGCGTGACCCTCTGCATCGGGGCGGGTATCGGCCGAGACGATGATCGAGGCAAGGCGGCCAAACGGCGGCAGCAATGCCTTTTCCCGCTCGCCGATTTCGCGTTCGTAAAACGCTTCCGAATCGCCCGAAACGATCGCCTGCATCACCGGATGTTGCGGCTGGTAGGTCTGCAGCAGGCCAAGCGACTTGAGGCCGGTGCGCCCCGCCCGGCCCGTCACCTGGCTAAGCAGCTGGAATGTCCGCTCCGCCGCACGCGGATCGCCGTTGGCAAGCCCGATATCGGCATCGACAATGCCGACGAAAGTCATCATCGGGAAATTATGTCCCTTGGCGACCAGCTGCGTGCCGACGACAATATCCGCCTCGCCCTTGGCAATGGCTTCGAGCTCCAGCCGCAAGCGCTTGACGCCCATCAGGTCGGACGACAGCACGATGGTGCGGGCATCGGGAAAATGCCGGTCGACCTCCTCGGCGATCCGCTCGACACCCGGGCCGCAGGCAACCAGATGATCGAGCGTGCCGCATTCCGGGCAGCTCTCCGGCGTCTTTTGCGCATAGCCGCAATGATGGCACTGGATCTGGCCACGGAACCGGTGCTCGACCAGCCAGCTGGAGCAGTCCGGGCACTGAAACCGGTGGCCGCAGACCCGGCAGAGCGTCAGCGGCGCATAGCCGCGCCGGTTGAGAAACAGCAACGCCTGTTCACCGCGCTCCACCGCCTTGCCGATATAGCGCAGCATCACCGGCGACAGGAAACCGCCGCGCTCCGGCGGATGTTTGCGCATGTCGACAAGCCCCAGATCCGGCAGCGCCGCATCGCCAAACCGCGTCGGCAGATGGATCGGATTGTAGCGGCCAAGATCGCCATTGACCCGGCTTTCGACCG
This sequence comes from Rhizobium sp. Root1334, assembly GCF_001426665.1. GTDB lineage: Bacteria > Pseudomonadota > Alphaproteobacteria > Rhizobiales > Rhizobiaceae > Pararhizobium. The sequence goes on from NZ_LMEY01000029.1 coordinate 95,338, forward strand.
ATGGCGTCGCAGACACCAGCACGATCGGGAATTCGCCGATCCGGGCCCGCACCACCGCCATGTCACGCGCATTATAGAAGACACGATCTTCCTGCTTGTAGGCCGGGTCATGCTCCTCATCGACAATGATCAGCCCAAGATTCTCGAACGGCAGGAACAGCGCGGAACGCGCGCCGGCGACGACCCGCACGCCGCCCTCCGTCACCTGCCGCCAGACTTTTTCGCGGGTCCGTGGCGCAAGGTCCGAGTGCCATTCGGCCGGCTTGGAGCCAAAGCGATCCTGAAACCGTTCGAGGAAACTCGCCGTCAGCGCAATTTCCGGCAAAAGGATCAGCACCTGCTTTCCGGCCTTCAGGGTCGCGGCAATCGCCTCGAAATAGACCTCGGTCTTGCCGGAGCCGGTAATGCCATCGATGAGGGACACAGAAAACCCGCCGGCATCGACGCTTTCCAGAAGATCGATGGCCGCCTGTTTCTGCGGTCCCTCGAGCCGGTGCCCGGCATAATCGGGATCGGGTGCCGCCACCACCGGCGGCGGCGGCATGAACACGGTCTCGAACACGCCTTGCGCGGTCAGCCCGTCGATGACGCTGGACGAGGTACCAGCCGCATGCGCCAGCCCGGAACGGGTCCAGGTAAATCCGTTGTCGGCCGTCGCGATCACCCGCTCACGCGCCGATGTCATCCGCTCCGGCCGCATGTCCGTCAGCCGCAAGCCTTCTATCATGGGCTCCGGATCAAACGCCGCCGGAGCCCGGAGCGCCATGCGCGCCACCAGACCGGGCGGTGAAACCGTATAGGACGCGACCCAGTCGAGAAAGGTGCGCATATCCTTCGCCAGAGGCGGGCAATCGAAGACCTGGGTAATCGCCTTCAATTTCTTTGGATCGACACTGCCATCGTCAACGCCGTCCCAGACGACGCCCACCACCTGGCGTGGCCCGAGCGGCACCTGGACGATCGATCCGGGCTCGACGGCCATTCCCTCCGGCACGGCATAGGAGTATGGTTTCGGGGCGGGCATCGGCACCAGAACGGGCACGACGCGGCGGGCGAACAGGTCGTCAAACAAATCGGTCGAATCTTCAGTCATCGGCCGTGACCTTGCCCCCGGATTGCGTTAAAGAAAACCCCGAAACAACACAGCAGCCCCCGCATCCCAAGGGAGAATACCAATGAAGTTTTTTGTCGATACAGCCGATGTCAATGAAATCCGGGAGTTGAATGACCTGGGCCTCGTCGACGGCGTCACGACCAACCCTTCGCTGATCCTGAAGTCCGGCCGCAATATCGTCGAAGTGACCAAGGAAATCTGCAGCATCGTTGAAGGCCCGGTTTCTGCCGAAGTCGCCGCCACCGAATACGAGCAGATGATGAAGGAAGCGGCTGTCATTTCGAAGATCGCCGACAATATCTGCATCAAGCTGCCGTTGACGCTCGATGGCCTCAAGGCCTGCAAGAACCTGTCGTCGGATGGTCACCTGACCAACGTCACCCTGTGCTTCTCGGCCAACCAGGCCCTGCTCGCCGCCAAGGCTGGCGCCACCTTCGTCTCGCCCTTCGTCGGCCGCCTCGACGACATCGCCTTCGACGGCATGGACCTGATCCGCGAAATCCGCCAGATCTTCGACAACTACGGCTACGAGACCGAAATCCTCGCCGCCTCGATCCGTACGGTCAACCACGTCAAGGAAGCCGCCCTGATCGGCGCCGACGTCATCACCGCCCCGCCGGCAACGCTGAAGGCCCTCGTCAAGCACCCGCTGACCGACAAGGGCCTCGAAACCTTCCTGGCCGACTGGGCCAAGACCGGCCAGAAGATCGCCTGATTTTTTGAGGTTTTGGAATGAACGAAGCCCCGCGAGACGATCGCGGGGCTTTTTTTGTTTCTAATCATCCTCATCGATCACGCCGGTCAGCCGCATCCCCTCGATCCAGGTCGCGCCGTCGTTGCGGATCACCCGTTTCGGGCGGGTACCGCAACGCTTGTGGATTTCCGTGGCTAGCAGTTCGGAATGGGTGACGATCCAGATCTGGCTGTCGGTCGATGCTTGCGCGATCATTTCGGCAAGTGCGGGCAGCATGTCGGGATGCAGGCTGGTTTCCGGTTCATTGAGCGCGATGAAGCGGGGTTTGCGGTAGGAGAGCAGCGCACCAGCCAGCGCCAGGAACCGCATCTGGCCGTCCGACAGCTCCCGCGGTGAAAACTGGCGTTGCGGAAAATCCGGGAAGACCAGCGAGAATTCGGCGAACTCTTCTGGTTCGGGCACGACAAGCCGGGCGCCGCCAAAGGCATCGGCAATCGCCCGGTCGAGATCGACCGTATCCTGGCGGGTATGAAACAGCGTCGCAAAGACGGCCGCGAGGTTGGAGCCGTCCTCGTCCAGCATCGGCGCGGTGACGGCAAGACAGGGCGAGCGCAGCGGTGAATCGCGGTCCGTGCGGAACCCATGGAAAAAGCGCCAGCCATCGATCGCCCGCCGGAACGTGCCGATCTCCGGGTAATGCCCGGCGTCGCCCAAGAGCGCGATGGCGGTTTCCGAGGTCAGCGCCTGTTCCGGGTGTTCCTCCATGCGGCCTGCCGCATTTCTGACGAAGATGCCCGGCCCGGCCCGCTTCATAACCGTCACCGGCCGGCCGGCATCGACCTTCAGCTCCTCCTCCTTCACCTGCGGCTCGAAGATGAACCCGGCAGCAGCCTTTGCGGGACGCAACCCGGCCTCGACACGGTAGAGGAAACTCAGCGCCTGAACCTCGTCGAGCAGCTCGACCTCAAGCTTGATGCGAACGGGATCGCCGCTGCGGCGCCTGCCGCTCCACAGCGCCGAAGCCATGCCGCCTTCGCGGGCAATCTCGTGCGCCAGCCTCCCACGCACGGCCGCCTGGATCAGCTGCAGGGCACGGTAGAGATTGGACTTGCCGACACCGTTTTCGCCGATGAACAGGTTGACGCCGGCCATATCCATGCGGATGGATTTGAGCGAACGGTAATTGGCGGCGAACATGGAGCGAATCTGCATGATGCAGAATTTACCCGATCGTCTCCACTGACGAAACCGGGTTGCGGAACTGTGTATTGCCATCGAACGCCAGATCAAAGACGGTGTGGCGTTCCAGAGCGCGCGTCACCTCGATCGGATCGCCATCCAGCGCATCCGGCTGAATGAGGTTGCCGATGGTGAAATCGAACAGGTCGCCCTTCTTGTTCAAAAGCTCATGAAACACCGTCATGTCGCGCAGTTCGGTCGACCATTTGGCGAGCCAGTAGAACAGCCCGGAATTGCGCGCCGACATATGCACCGGCAGGATGGCCAGATTGTACTTGCGGGCAAAGCCGACAGCCGACGTTTTCCATGGCCGCTCATTGAGCCGCCCATTCGCCCAATAGGCGATCCGGCCGGAGGGAAACAGCACTGTCGCCTTGCCCTCCGAGATCGCCCGGTTGGTGATCTGCAGCGTTTCACGCGCCTTCAGCTTGCTCTTGTAGTCCTCGCGCCACTCGACCGGGATGACCATTTCGGCAAAGCGCGGATTGACCCGGATGGCATCGCGATTGGCAAAGAACATCATGTCGGGGCGGCGGATTTTTAAGAGATCAAACACCGCAATACCGTCGGCAATGCCGGTCGGATGGTTGCTCACCAGCAAGAAACCACCCGTTTCGGGGATACGCTCTTCGTTACGCACGCGGATATCAAGCGACAGGGTCCGGCTCAGGTGTTCGAACGCCTGGAAACCCGGGGCATTGGCAACAGCGTCGGCAAACTCGATCGCCTTGCGGTAGTTCAGCAGCATGTAGAGAAACGGCCGCATCACCGGCCAGAGCGGATGCTGGACGATACGCTGGCCGCGTTCGGCAATCAGCGTATCGACGATATGGCCCGGCTGGCCATGCGATACCAGCGCCACCGTCTCTGCGAAATAGGTGAAACCGCTTGCCGAATCCCGTCGCGCCATCGCTTCTTCCGCCTTGCCTGCGCTTGAGCTATCGCAGTTGAATATGATCCGGGCATGACAAATTCCAAGGGCCGTTAGGAAAAACATAACCGGCTGGCGCGCAGAGTCGCGATCATCTGAAATCGCGGAGCATGGCTGTGAACGAACTGCTGATCATTGGTCATCCCGAGTTGATGGCCGAGCGCCAGCGCTGGCTTTCCGGCCTTGGAGAGGAGCGGCGGCTGTCGGACAAGACAGTCGAAGCCTATGAGCGCGACACGCGGCAATTCCTGCATTTCCTGACCGGGCACCTCAGCGGCCCTGCCCGGCTGAGCGACATCAGCGCGTTGCGCCCCGGCGATCTGCGCGGCTTTCTCGCCGCGCGCCGGCGGGATGGCGCCGGAGCGCGAACGCTTGGACGCGGGCTGGCCGGCCTGCGCTCGTTCCTGCGCTATCTGGAAAAGAAAGGCATGGCCAACGCCGCCGGTGCTTCTGCCGTTCGCTCGCCCAAACAACCGAAATCCCTACCAAAGCCGCTGACGGCAACGGATGCGCTGACGGTCGTTACCAATGATGCGCAACTGGCCGAAGAGCCCTGGATTGCCGCACGCAACGCTGCCGTCCTGACGTTGCTCTACGGCTGCGGCCTGCGTATTTCCGAAGCGCTGGCCCTGACGCCAGCCGATTTTGCCGGTACGCCGACAGCGCTGCGCATCCATGGCAAGGGCGGCAAGACCCGCATCGTGCCGCTGATCTCGACGGCGGTCGATGCCATACGCGCCTATGAAAAACTCTGCCCCTATCATCTGGCAGCGGACGGCCCGCTGTTTCGCGGCGCCAAGGGCGGCAAGCTGCAACCGGCGATCATCCAGCGCGAGATGCAGAAGCTGCGCGGCGCGCTTGGCCTGCCGGATACGGCAACGCCGCATGCCTTGCGCCACTCCTTCGCCACCCATCTGCTCGCGGGCGGCGGCGACTTGAGGACCATCCAGGAACTGCTCGGTCATGCCAGCCTGTCAACCACGCAGGTATATACCGGCGTCGATTCCGCACGGCTGCTCGAAATCTATGATCGTGCTCACCCACGCGCCTGAATTATGCCGGTTAACCCGCGTTAACCAGTTTTGTTAAACGGCCCGTGAGGCCTGGGCAGCTAGAATCGCCGGATTGATGTTTCGCAGACAGGATCGATGATGTTTCAGCACTGGGCAAAACCGGCACGCAGCCTGGCAGATAGATTGACCAGCAGGTTGGGCGATAACCTGCTTGCGCTGATCGCCACGCTGCACGTCCTGTTTGCACTCAGCCTGATCGTCACCCTTCTGTCGATTTCCCCGGCCCATGCCGAAGAGGTATCCTGCGGCGGCAAGAACCTGATCGCCGAAATGCGCACATCCGATCCAGCCCGGTTCGCGGCGCTGGAAAAGGAGGCGGCGGCCGTTCCGAACGGCAAGGGCACATTCTGGAAGATCGAGAAGCCCGGCGTTGCGCCATCCTATCTGCTCGGCACCATGCACGTCACCGATCCGCGCGTTCTGGCCATGCCTGCCGGCGCCAGCCAGGCCTATGACACATCCGGGACCGTCATCGTCGAATCCGACGAGATCGTCGATGACCGCAAAGCTGCCGCTGCGATCATGATGCAGCCCGGTTTGACTATGTTTGCCGATGGCAAGTCGATCAAGGACTTCCTCAAGCCCGAAGACGTTGCGAAGCTGGAAGCGGGGTTGAAGACGCGCGGCATTCCGCTGACGCTGGTGGCCAAGATGAAGCCGTGGATGATTGCCAGTTTCGTTGCCCTGCCCGCCTGCGAAATGAGTCGCAAGGCCGCCGGCGCCGCGTTCCTCGATAAAAAGCTGGCCGAGGATGCCTTGAAACAGGGCAAGAGCCTGAAAGGGCTGGAGACCCTGGTCGAGCAATTGCAGGCCATGGATGCGCTGCCGGTGCAGTTTCATCTGGAAGCGCTGATCGAGACATTGGCACTCGGCGACACCATTACCGACGTCATGGAAACAACCACCGAGCTTTATCTCTCCGGCGATACCGGCCTGATCATGCCAATGATGAAAGCGGTTTCGGAAGAGAAGTCCACCAGCGATGATGCAGGCTACGCCGATTTCGAACAACGCATCATCACCGACCGCAACAAGACCATGGCGACGAGAGCCAGGCCGATCCTCGACGGTGGCGCTGTCTTCATGGCCGTCGGCGCCCTGCACCTGCCGGGCAACGAAGGCGTGATCGAACTTCTGCGCAAGGACGGCTTTACCGTCACCAGCATGTCGGCCGCCAATTGAGCGGCCTCCCTCTTCTCTCCCGCAGGGAGAAGTGCCAAACGCAGTGAGGCGATGAGGGGCGTTTCGGCGTATTCCGCACCTGCGGTCCCCCCACCCGGCCTTTCAGGCCACCTTCTCGCCGCCGGGGAGAAGGGACAGATCACCCTCCAGAAACCCTCGCCAGCACAGCAATTTTAGCTGTGACTCTTGCACGCGCGCCGTCTCTCTGCCTTTTTGCCATCATAACCTGCAGCGGCCTGATTCGCGCCCGCTCCGCTTCGTATTCGATGCAGCTCCCGGAACGCGCTTCCACACGCCGGGGCCGCAACCAAGTCCAAGGAGACAAGATGACAGAGATCAAGAAACCCGTGATTTCGGAAATGAGGCCGAAGATCACTGTCATCGGCGTCGGCGGCGGTGGCGGCAATGCCATCAACAACATGATCTCCGAGGGCCTGCAGGGCGCCGAATTTGTTGCCGCCAACACTGACGCGCAGGCGCTGACCATGTCGAAGGCGACCCGGCTGATCCAGCTCGGAGCACAGGTGACCGAAGGTCTCGGCGCAGGCTCGTTGCCGGAAGTCGGCCGCGCTGCAGCCGAGGAATCGATCGACGAGATCATGGATCATCTCGGCGGCACCCATATGTGTTTCGTCACCGCCGGCATGGGTGGTGGCACGGGCACCGGTGCCGCACCGGTCATCGCTCAGGCCGCGCGCAATGCCGGTATCCTGACGGTCGCCGTCGTCACCAAGCCGTTCAGCTTCGAAGGCAAGCGGCGCATGCAATCGGCTGAAGAAGGCATCGAACGGCTGCGTGAAGCGGCCGATACCGTCATCGTCATTCCCAACCAGAACCTCTTCCGTATCGCCGACGCCAAGACCACCTTTGCCGACGCGTTCGTCATAGCCGACCGGGTTCTCTATTCCGGCGTCGGCTGCATCACCGACCTGATCGTCAAGGAAGGCCTGATCAACCTCGACTTCGCCGACGTCAAATCGGTGATGAAGGGCATGGGTCGCGCGATGATGGGTACCGGCGAAGCCAGCGGCGACAGCCGCGCCTCCAAGGCAGCCGAAGCAGCGATTGCCAACCCGCTGCTCAGCGAAGTTTCGATGAAGGGTGCCAAAGGCGTGCTGATCTCGATCTCCGGCGGCTCCGACATGACGCTGTTCGAAGTCGATGAGGCAGCGACCCGTATCCGCGAGGAAGTCTATGAGGACGCCGACATCGTCGTCGGCGCGATCTTCGACAAGAGCCTTGATGGCGTCTTCCGCGTTTCCGTCGTTGCCACCGGCCTCGACGGTCAGGCTGCGGGCACCGATGCCGGCGCAATCCCCGCGCAGGCGGCTCAGTTCCGCACCCTGCAGTAAGCCTATCGACGCGCGGCGCTGGTATCCCCGGCGCCGCCGTTTTCTGTCAGGATTGAGGCTGGCTACGCTGCCGGATCGAACCGCACCCGGAAGGCGCTGACGGGGTGAGCGATGTTCTTGACCTTGAGGAATCCCAGATCATCGAAAACCAGATGCCGCTGCTTGCGGATGTGATCGCGAACCGCGCGTGAGATGCAGATCCCGCCGGGATCCGCCATTGGCTCCAGCCGCGCTGCTACATTCACCGTATCGCCAAAAATATCGCCATCCTGCACGATGACATCGCCGACATTGATGCCGATGCGGAACATCAGGTGCTGTTCTTCCGGCAGGTCTGCGTTGTCCGCCGCCATCGTCCCCTGGATTTCCACCGCGCAATCGATCGCCGACAGCGCACTGGCAAAGGCGACAAGCACGCTGTCGCCCGCCGTGGTGACAATGCTGCCGCTGTGATTGGCAATGATCGGATCGATCCGGTCCCGCACGTCTTTCAGCCGCGCTAGGGTCTGGGCTTCATCGCCCTCCATCATCCGGCTATAGCCAACGATATCGGCCGCCATGATGGCGAGCAGCTTGCGGTCGAGATGCTGCAGCAATTCGTCGCGCGACGCTTCTGCCGACCGTGCGCGCCGCAATGTGGCGCGCACGGCGATGACGCCCATCAGGGCGGTCAACATCGCCAGCCCGATCACCATCATCTCCAGTACGAACCCGGCGCGGCGCGCCTGATTAGCCCTGAGCGTCATCAGGCTTTCCTCTTCCCTGCGCATGCGCTCCAAAACGTCACGCACGCCGTCCATCAAGACCTTGCCCTGACCGTTGCGCAGCATGGCAATGGCGGCGCCTTCATCACCGGCGCGGCGATGCTCAATGGTCTGGCGCAGCTCTGACAGCTTCTGGGTGGTCAGCGACCGCAGCACCGCAACATTGCCGTCCTGGCGGCGATTGTCGGACACTCCGGTGGCAAGGCTCTCCACGCTGGCGCTGATCGCGCTGACAGCCTTGTCGTAAGGCTCGAGGTAAAAGGGGTCACCGGTCAGAAGATAACCGCGCTGTCCGATTTCCGCATCCTGGAGCTGGGATTGCACGATGGAAATCAGGCGCTCGTTGTGAACCGTGTGTGCGACGGCCTCGTCCGCTTCCTGGCCCTTCTTGGACACCCAGAAGGATGCTCCCAGGAGCAGGACGATAAACACGGCGACGCCCACGGTGATCAGCCGCAGGTTCTGCCCTGCCTCGTAGCGGATGTGACGGATGACCGTCGATGTTCTCGGACCGGAAAGCTTGGGCGCACTGAAATCGGATGCCACGGATATCTGCCTTGAGCCAGCGGTTGCGCCGTCAGAAGGAAATGGCGCGCAACCGCGGTTTTGCAAGGGCGGACCGGCAGGCGGGCTCGCAAGAGCCCACCGGACGGGCAAGCCGGGCCAGCATCGTCCTGACGATCAGCCGGTGAAACGGTGTGATGACAGCAATGTAGATCTTGCCCAGCAGGATCTTGCGGCGCACCAGCGTCGTGACGCTGACCCTTTGGGCGAGTTCGCCGGCCTGGCGCACGTCGATGACGATGCGGAAATCCAGATGCGTGTCGTCAAAGCCGAGTACGGTCTGTTCACTGGACTTCGAAATGACGGGAAAAAAGCCGATCATCTCCGTTTGACTGCCTGGATGATCGCCCGAGCCCTTCAGTCCGAAGGGGCGGACAACCAGATTTCGCAACCACAACAGAGCACGTGCCCAGACCGGAAAAACACCCATTGCACGCCTGCTCGCGGAAATCGCGTTTGTCGATTGGCCGGGAACAACGAGCTCGTAACAATCTGCCCAATCGGCGAGCGGCAGGGCTGGGTGTGGCAACGTGACAGGAACGGAATGGGTACGGGGGGCCATCGGCGCGTGCTCCTTGAATGCGCCGATTCTAGACCGCGCACTCAGGAGCCGCAAAGGGGCCGATTGTCACGGCCCCTCATACCAAGTCTCTCATCGAGACTTGGTATTGCTGGTTTCTTACATATGGATCGGCTTGAAGAAGGTCGCGAGAGCCGCTTCCTTCACCGCTTCCGACATGGTCGGATGGGCATGGCAGGTGCGGCCGAGATCTTCCGAAGAGCCGCCGAATTCCATCAGAACGGTGATTTCGTGGATCATTTCGCCAGCGCCGAAGCCGACGATGTGACCACCGAGAACCCGGTCGGTTTCCTTGTCGGCCAGAATCTTCACGAACCCATCCGTCTGCAGCATGGCGCGGGCACGGCCATTGGCGGTGAACGGGAACTTGCCGACCTTGTAGGCAATGCCTGCAGCCTTCAGCTCTTCCTCGGTCTTGCCGACGGAGGCGACTTCCGGCTGGGTGTAGACGACGCTCGGGATGACGTCATAGTTCACGTGGCCAGCCTGACCGGCAATGATCTCGGCAACGGCAACACCTTCGTCTTCGGCCTTGTGGGCCAGCATCGGTCCGCGCACGACGTCACCGATGGCATAGATGCCGGTGACGTTGGTCTGGAAATGACCATCGATTTCGACGCGGCCGCGGCTGTCCATGACGACACCGGCCTCAGCCAGGCCGAGACCATCGGTGAACGGCTTGCGGCCTGTGGCGATCAGCACGACATCGGCATCGATCGTCGCAGCATCGCCGCCCTTGACCGGTTCGAACGTTACCTTGGCGCCGTCTCCGGCCTTCTCAACGCCGGTCACCTTGGCGCCGAGCTTGAAGTCGATGCCCTGCTTGGCGAGCATCCGCTGGAACTGCTTGGAGACTTCACCGTCCATGCCGCCGAGGATCGTGTCGAGATATTCGACGACGGTCACCTTGGCGCCGAGACGCGACCAGACGGAACCGAGCTCGAGGCCGATGACACCGCCGCCGACGACGACCATGGTGGCCGGAACCTTTTCCAGCGCGATGCCGCCGGTGGACGAGATGATGATCTTTTCGTCGATTTCAACGGGAACGCCGGGGATGCCTGCGACATCCGAACCGGTGGCGATGACGATGTTCTTCGTCTCGATGACCTGCTCTTCGCCCTTGTCATTGGTGACGGAGACCTTGCCTTCGCCGACAACCTTACCGGTTCCCTGGAAGGCATCGATCTTGTTCTTCTTGAACAGGAAGGCGACGCCATCGGTGTTCGACTTTACCGTTGCATCCTTGTGGGCCATCATCTTGCCAAGGTTCAGCGTCGGAGCCGCGACTTCGACACCCAGCGCATCGATGCCGTGGCCGGTCTGATGGAAGACTTCGGATGCGTGCAGCAGCGCCTTGGAGGGAATGCAGCCGATGTTGAGGCAGGTGCCGCCATAGGTGGCGCGCTTCTCGATGACGCCAACCTTGAGCCCGAGCTGGGCTGCCTTGATGGCGCAGACATAGCCGCCGGGGCCAGTACCGATAACGATGAGATCATAAGCCATTGAAAAGTCCTTCCTGAGAGCGGCTAGCGTCCGCCGCTGACGTTGAGAATGGCGCCCGTAACATAGGACGACGAAGGGGAGATGAGATAGAGAACAGCATCGGCGACCTCTTGCGCGGTGCCTGGCCGTTTCATGGGAATAGTCGGCCCGAGTTCACGGGCACGGTCCGGAAGCCCGCCGGAGGCGTGGATATCCGTATCGATGATGCCGGGGCGTACCGCGTTGACGCGGATGCCATCCGAGGCGACTTCGCGCGAAAGGCCGATGGTGAACGTGTCGATAGCACCCTTGGAGGCGGCATAATCGACATACTGCCCGGCCGAGCCAAGCACGGATGCCACCGACGAAATATTGACGATGACGCCGCCCTTGCCACCATGACGCACCGACATACGGCGGACTGCCGCAGCGGCACAGAGGATCGAGCCGGAGACATTGACGCGCAGCATGCGCTCCAGCCGCTCGGCGGTAATGTCCTCGACACGTGCCGGCATGCCGACGATGCCGGCATTGTTGACCAGCCCGTCGAGACGGCCGAACCTCTCGTCGATCGCCGCAAAGATATCAGCAATTCCGGCCTCGTTGCCGACGTCGCCTTCCACCGCAATCGCAACACCACCTTCCGCTTCGATCGCAGCCACGACTGCGTCAGCGGCAGAGCGGTTGGAGGCATAGTTTACGGCAACCGCCCAGCCTTGCTCGGCGGCAGACCGGCAGATCGCGGCACCGATGCCGCGGCTGCCGCCGGTGACCAGCAAAACGGGCCTGTCATTCCGCGTCATTGGCTGCATCCCTTGAAGGTCAGAACATCCCAGGGCGCGACAGTCGCCTTGCCCCAGATGGATGAATTGCGGATCGCCGGGCCGAAATCGGGCAAAAGTACCTGCGCGGCGGCTTCGAGGCCTTCGCCGGGCAACGAGAGGACCTTGCCATCCGCACTGACCGAATAGATCACGCCCTGCCAGATCGTGCAGGCGGCGATGTCGTCGCCGGTCACGTCACCTTCCGGGCATTTGTGCATGATCATGCCGTTGGCGCGCACAGGCTCGTCGGATTGCATGACGATGCCATCAAGCACCAGATCGGTCTTGCCGACCTTGACCTTGAAATGATTGCTGGTGGCGGCACTGGCCGAGCCGACCGGCTCGAAATGCAACTTGTAAGCATTATCCGCATCACCATAGATCGCCTGTTCCTGCAGGCAGTCGGCGGCACCTGCCGGCGAAACCGCCAGAAATGCGCTCAGGATAGATGCGGGGCCCGCGAGACGCATGCTCAGGCCGCCTTTTCCGTGGCGAGCTTCAGGCCAAGCGCAATGAAGACCATGCCGCTGGCGCGGTCGATCCACTGGCTGGCGCGCGAGAAGGCGGCGCGCATCTTCGGCGTCGTCATGAACATGCTGACACCGACGAACCAGAGGATCAGGCAACTGGCCATCACCAGCCCGTAGCCGAAATTGACCATGATCGGCGTATGGGCGCTGACCACCGTCGAGAAGATCGACAGGAAGAAGAAGACCGGCTTCGGGTTCAAGGCATTGGCGGCAAAGCCGAGGCCGAATGCCTTCAGCCCCGACTGGCGCTTTTCACCGGCCTGCACCCCTTCGGCCTGCGCCGTCATGTCGGTCTTGCCCGCCCGCAGCGACTTGACGCCGATATAGAGAAGGTAAGCGACACCGCACCATTTGACGATGTTGAACAGGTAGATCGACTGCGAGATGATCAGCCCGAGACCGAGGATCGTATAGGTCACATGGAACATCAGCGACGCGCCGACGCCGAAGGACGTGATGATGGCGGAGCGGCGGCCGTTGACGATCGACTGGCGCATGACCATGGCAAGGTCTGCGCCCGGAGAAACGATAGCGAAGGCGAAGATGGCCATCAGCGAGGCGAGTTCGAACAGATAGGGATGCACTGCACTCTCCGTTTATCGCTGTGGGACGTCAGAAAATCAGCGTCGCGACCATGATGAGAAGCCCGGCAAGCGAACCGAGCCAGATGAGCGAGCGGATATAGGGAACACCCGCCAGATAAAGCGGAATATAAATGATCCGGCAGACAAGCCAAGTCCAGGCACCGGTCAGGCCCCAGCCGGTGAGATCGCCGGTGATGGCCAGCGCAAGAGCCAGGCCGACAAAAGCCGGATAAGTCTCACGGAAATTCGCCGATGCCCGGGCCGCCCGGCCGGCCAGTTTGCCGGAGGGTTTCTTTTCCTCATCCCGCGGACCGGCATTCCATGCCGATCCAAGTTCGAGGGTTGCAGAAAAGCCCTGCAGTGAGACATGAAACACCAGCAGCACCACGCTCCATGCAAGAAGCGTGACGAAGGGCGATACCGCCAGTGCTGCCGGGTCCATGCCTATCGTTCCTTACAGGTCGAGAACGAGGCGTTCCGGATCTTCCAGGCTTTCCTTGACGCGCACGAGGAAGGTAACCGCTTCCTTGCCGTCAACGATGCGGTGGTCATAGGAGAGCGCGAGATACATCATCGGACGGATGACGATCTGGCCGCCGACGACGACCGGGCGATCCTGAATCTTGTGCATGCCAAGAATGCCCGACTGCGGCGCATTGAGGATCGGCGAGGACATCAGCGAACCGTAGACGCCACCATTGGTGATCGTGAACGTGCCGCCCTGCATGTCGCCCATGGAGAGGGCGCCATCGCGAGCGAGCTTGGCGAGACGGCCAAGATCCTTCTCGACTTCGGCGATCGACATTTCGTCGGCGTCGCGGATGACCGGAACGACGAGGCCCTTATCAGTGCCGACGGCCATGCCGATATGGCAGAAGTTCTTGTAGATGATGTCGGTGCCGTCGATCTCGGCGTTGACCGAAGGAATTTCCTTCAGGGCATGCGTCACAGCCTTGGTGAAGAAGCCCATGAAGCCGAGCTTGACGCCGTGCTTCTTCTCAAAGATGTCCTTGTACTTGGTGCGCAGCGCCATCACGGCCGACATGTCCACCTCGTTATAGGTGGTCAGCATCGCTGCTGTGTTCTGCGCATCCTTGAGGCGCTTGGCGATGGTCTGGCGCAGGCGGGTCATCTTGACGCGCTCTTCGCGCGGCGCGTCCTCGGCCGACGACGGACCACGCGATACGGCCTTTACCGGCTCGGAAGCGGCTGGTGCCGAAATGCCCTTGGCAACGGCAGCGATGACATCGCCCTTCAGAACCTGACCGCGCTTGCCGGAGCCGTCGACCTGATCGGCCGAGAGGTTGTTTTCAGCCAGCATCTTTGCGGCAGCAGGAGCTGCCGGCATGGCGGACGCAACCGGTGCGGCGGCCGGTGCAGCAGCGGCGGCTGCAGGGGCAGCAGCAGCCGGTTCAGCCTTCTTTTCAGCGGCGGCCGGTGCGGCAGCACCAGCAGCGCCTGCTGCGATGTTGCCGAGCAGCGCGCCGAGGCCGACGGTCTCGCCGGCAGCGGCGACGATTTCGGACAGCACGCCAGCGGCTGGCGACGGAACTTCGATCGTCACCTTGTCGGTTTCAAGTTCAAGCAGCGGCTCATCGGCCTTGACGGTATCGCCAACCTTCTTGAACCAGGTACCGATGGTGGCTTCGCTGACGGATTCGCCCAGAGTGGGAACGCGGATTTCTGTGGCCATGATTTTTTGTCGTCCGTTGATCGGGTGTCGGTTTCTGTTGAGGCAAAAGAGGGAGGCCTTTCAGCCTCCCGTTTTCTTAGCCCCCGAGGGCGTCTTCGAGGAATGCGGCAAGCTGGGCGAGATGCTTGGACATCAGGCCCGTCGCCGGAGAGGCGGCAGCCGGACGGCCGGTGTAACGCACGCGCTGGTACTTTGCATCGATATGGGCAAGCACCCATTCCAGGTACGGGTCGATGAACGACCACGCGCCCATGTTCTTCGGCTCTTCCTGGCACCAGACCATTTCGGCATGGCGGAAGCGCGAGAGTTCGTTGATCAGCGCCTTGGCTGGGAACGGATAGAGCTGTTCGACGCGCAGCAGGTAGACATCGTCGATGCCACGCTTTTCACGCTCTTCCAGCAGGTCGTAATAGACCTTGCCGGTGCAAAGCACGACGCGGCGGATCTTGGCGTCCTTCTGCAGCTTGATCGGGCCGTCCTTGATGACCTCGGCATCGTCCCAAAGCAGACGGTGGAACGAGGTCTCGCCCGCCATTTCCGACAACGAGGAGACAGCACGCTTGTGGCGCAGCAGTGACTTCGGCGTCATCATGATCAGCGGTTTGCGGAAGTCACGCTTCGTTTGGCGGCGCAGAATGTGGAAGTAGTTCGCCGGCGTCGTGACGTTGGCGACCTGCATGTTGTCTTCGGCGCACATCTGCAACCAACGCTCAAGGCGGGCCGAGGAATGTTCCGGACCCTGGCCTTCGTAGCCGTGCGGCAGCAGGCAGACGAGACCCGACATACGCAGCCACTTGCGCTCACCCGACGAGATGAACTGGTCGAACACGACCTGCGCACCGTTGGCGAAGTCGCCGAACTGGGCTTCCCAGAGCGTCAGCGCGTTCGGACGGGCCAGCGAATAGCCGTATTCGAAACCGAGTACAGCCTCTTCCGAAAGCATCGAGTTGATGACTTCGTAACGGGCCTGGGTCGGCGACAGGTTGGCCAGCGGGATGTAGCGGTCTTCGGTTTCCTGATCGTAGAGAACCGAGTGGCGCTGCGAGAACGTGCCGCGTTCGCAATCCTGGCCCGACAGACGAATCTTGGTGCCGTCGATGCAAAGCGTGCCGAAAGCCAGCGCTTCGGCCATCGCCCAATCGACGCCTTCACCGGTCTGGACCATGTTGGCCCGGCCGTCCATGAAACGCTGAATGGTCTTGTGGGCATGGAAGCCCGCCGGAACTTCCGACAGCTTGCGGCCTACTTCCTTGAGCGACTTCATCGGAACCGAGGTCTTGCCGCGGCGCTGCTCATCCTGGTTGTCGGCGGCGCGAAGTCCCGACCACACACCGTCCAGCCAGTCGGCCTTGTTCGGCTTGTAGGATTGGCCTGCCTCGAACTCCTGCTCGAGATGCGCACGCCAGTCGGCCCGCATCTTTTCCAGTTCGCCTTCGGTGATCAGGCCTTCGGCGATCAGACGCTGGGCGTAGATCTGCACGACCGTCTTGTGGGCGCGGATGACCTTGTACATTTTCGGCTGCGTGAATGACGGCTCATCACCTTCGTTATGGCCGAAGCGGCGATAGCAGAACATGTCGACGACGACAGGCTTGTGATACTTCATCCGGTATTCGGTGGCGATCTTGGCAGCGTAGACGACCGCTTCAGGATCGTCGCCGTTGACGTGGAAGATCGGCGCTTCGATCATCTTGGCAACGTCCGACGGATAGGGCGACGAACGCGAGAAGGCCGGATTGGTGGTGAAGCCGATCTGGTTGTTGATGATGAAATGCACCGTACCGGCAACGCGGTGACCGCGCAGGCCTGACAGGCCGAGGATTTCAGCCGTGACGCCCTGGCCGGCAAAGGCAGCGTCGCCGTGCAGCAAAAGCGGCATGACTTGCGCGCGCTCGGACAGCGGAATGACGTCGCCTTCGAAGATCTTCGCCATCTGGTCCTGCTTGGCGCGGGCCTTGCCCATGACGACAGGATTGACGATTTCCAGATGCGACGGGTTGGCCGTCAGCGACAGGTGAACCTTGTTGCCGTCGAACTCGCGGTCCGAGGAGGCACCCAGATGGTACTTCACGTCGCCCGAGCCTTCAACGTCGTCCGGTGCGTAGGAGCCGCCCTTGAACTCGTGGAACACGGCGCGATGCGGCTTGCCCATGACGTTGGTCAAGACGTTCAGACGGCCGCGATGGGCCATGCCGAGGATGACCTCTTTCAGGCCTTCCTGACCGCCGCGCTTGATGATCTGCTCCAGCGCCGGGATCAGCGATTCACCGCCGTCGAGACCGAAGCGCTTGGTGCCCTTATACTTGACGTCGATGAACTGCTCGAAGCCTTCGGCCTCGATCAGCTTCTGCAGGATGGCCTTCTTGCCCTCAGGCGTGAAATCAACACCCTTATCCGGGCCTTCGATGCGTTCCTGGATCCAGCCTTTGATTTCCGGATCGGAGATGTGCATGAACTCGACACCGAGCGTCGAGCAATAGGTGCGCTCGAGAATGTCGACGATCTCGCGCAGGGTTGCGTATTCAAGACCAAGCACGTTGTCGATAAAAATCGGCCGGTCCATGTCTTCCGGGCCGAAACCGTAGTTCGACGGCGAAAGCTCGTGATAATCCTCGACCGGAGCGGCGATTGCCAACGGGTCGAGCTTGGCATGCAGGTGGCCGCGCATGCGGTAGGCGCGGATCAGCATGATCGCGCGCACGCTGTCACGGGTCGACTGGTGAACGTCGGCGGGCGCTGCGGCAACGCCGGTCACGGCAGCCTTGGCTTCGGCCTTCGCCTGAACCTTCTTTTCGATGACCTTTTCAACCGTGCCCCAGTCGCCGTCCAGCGCCGAGACCAGTTCGCCACTGGCTTGGATTGGCCAGTGTGGCTTCTTCCACGAAGCGCCCTTGGCGGCCTTGATCACGTCTTCCGGCTGCTCCTGCAGCGCCTTGAAGAACGACTGCCATTCGCCGGAGACCGACGACGGATCGTTTTCGTAGCGCGCATAGAGCTGGTCGATATAGCCAGCATTCGCTCCATCGAGGAACGAGGTCAGCTGAAATTGCTCGTTGGCTTCTTGCCGTGCCATGGTGTTCCGCGGACCTGTCCGTCCGCCTCCTGACTAGTTAACTCTGCCGGGTGGATGGCCCCGGTAAACCGCATTTTCGAGAGCGCCGGATGCGCCCCCGCGTCATCAGATGGTGCGGACCGGGCCAACCGCAATGGGCGGCCCGGTCACGTTATTCGCTTGGAACGTCTCAGCCCTTGAGGACTTCGACCAGCGTCTTGCCGAGGCGCGCCGGGGAAGGCGATACCTTGATACCGGCCGCTTCCATGGCCGAGATCTTGGATTCCGCATCGCCCTTGCCGCCGGAAACGACAGCACCGGCGTGGCCCATGGTGCGGCCCTTCGGAGCGGTACGGCCGGCGATGAAGCCTGCCATCGGCTTCTTGCGGCCCTTCTTGGCTTCGTCGATCAGGAACTGGGCTGCATCTTCTTCAGCCGAGCCGCCGATTTCGCCGATCATGATGATCGAGGTCGTGGCCGGATCGGCCAGGAACATCTCAAGCACATCGATGAACTCGGTGCCCTTGACCGGGTCGCCGCCGATGCCGACAGCCGTCGTCTGGCCAAGGCCTTCGTTCGACGTCTGGAACACGGCTTCATAGGTCAGCGTGCCGGAGCGCGACACGATACCGACCGAACCCTTGCGGAAGATCGAGCCCGGCATGATGCCGATCTTGCATTCTTCCGGCGTCAGGATGCCCGGGCAGTTCGGGCCGAGCAGGCGCGACTTGGAGCGGTCGAGGCGAGCCTTGACGCGAACCATGTCCATGACCGGAATGCCTTCGGTGATGCAGGTGATGAACGGGATCTCGGCTTCGATCGCCTCGATGATCGCGTCGGCAGCACCTGCCGGCGGAACGTAGATCACCGATGCGTCTGCGCCGGTGCGTTCCTTGGCTTCAGCGACGGACGCGAAGATCGGCAGGCTTTCGCCCTTCGAGCCGGTCCAGGTTTCGCCACCCTTCTTCGGGTGGATACCACCGACCATCTGCGTGCCGTAGTAGGCAAGCGCCTGTTCGGTGTGGAACGTACCGGTCTTGCCGGTCAGGCCCTGAACCAGGACCTTGGTATTCTTGTTGACGAGAATAGACATGAGTTCGGGTCCTTAAAAATTAGGCGTTGATCGCAGCGACGATCTTCTTGGCCGCATCGTCCAAGTCGTCTGCCGCCGTGATCGCGAGACCCGATTCGTTCAGAATCTTCTTGCCGAGCTCGACATTGGTACCTTCGAGGCGCACGACGAGCGGAACCTTGAGGCCGACTTCCTGCACCGCAGCGACAACACCTTCAGCGATGACGTCGCACTTCATGATGCCGCCGAAGATGTTGACGAGGATGCCCTCGACCTTCGGGTCAGCCGTGATGATCTTGAAGGCAGCAGCCACCTTCTCCTTGCCGGCGCCACCGCCGACGTCGCAGAAGTTTGCCGGCTCCTTGCCGTACAGCTTGATGATGTCCATCGTCGCCATGGCGAGACCAGCGCCGTTGACCATGCAGCCGATGTTGCCGTCGAGAGCGACGTAAGCGAGGTCCCACTTGGAGGCTTCGATTTCCTTGGCGTCCTCTTCGGTCTCGTCGCGCAGCGCCTTGACGTCGTCGTGGCGGAAAATCGCGTTGCCGTCGAAGGACATCTTGGCGTCGAGGACACGCAGATGGTCATTCTTCATGACGATCAGCGGGTTGACCTCGAGCAGCGCCATGTCCTTCTCGTTGAAGGCTTTGTAGAGGATCGGGAACAGCGACTTGGCGTCTTCGGCAGCAGCGCCCGAAAGCTCGAGTGCCTTGGAGATCGCAGCAACGTCAGCGTCGGTCACGCCCGTTTCCGGGTCGATTGCGATTGTGTGGATCTTTTCCGGCGTGTCATGGGCGACAGCCTCGATGTCCATGCCGCCTTCGGTCGAGACGACGAAGGCAACGCGGCCAACCGAACGGTCGACCAAAAGCGAGAGGTAAAGCTCGCGGGCAATGTCGGCGCCGTCTTCGATGTAGAGGCGGTTGACCTGCTTGCCGGCTTCGCCGGTCTGCGCGGTTACCAGCGTGTTGCCCATCATTTCCTTGGCATGCGCCTTGGCTTCGTCGATGGAGAACGCCAGGCGAACGCCACCCTTGGCATCCGGGCCGAGTTCCTTGAACTTGCCCTTGCCGCGGCCGCCAGCGTGGATCTGGCTCTTGACGACGTAGAGCGGGCCTGGAAGCGACTTTGCAGCCGCTTCTGCCTCGTCGGCGGAGAAGATGGCAACACCTTCTGCGACCGGAGCGCCAAAGGTCTTCAGCAGAGCCTTGGCCTGATATTCATGAATGTTCATGGGGATATTTCCTGTTTAAGCCGAGCGGTAATTACGTGAGGCGCAATTACTTCAGGCTGGGCGCGATGGCGACGCAGGCTTCGCAAAGACCGGCAACCGCGGCAACCGACTTGTCGAAGGCTTCCTGTTCGGCCTTGTTGAACTCGACTTCGATGATACGCTCGACACCACCGGCGCCGATGATCGTCGGGACGCCGACATACATGTCCTTGACACCGTACTGGCCGGTGAGATGGGCGGCGACGGGCAGAACGCGCTTCTTGTCCTTGAGGAAGGATTCAGCCATTTCGATCGCCGAAGCGGCCGGAGCGTAGTAGGCCGAACCGGTCTTGAGCAGACCAACGATTTCGGCGCCACCGTCACGGGTGCGCTGGATGATTTCTTCGAGGCGTTCCTTGGTGACCCAGCCCATCTTGACCAGATCGGTCAGCGGAATGCCGCCAACGGTCGAGTAACGGGCAAGCGGCACCATCGTGTCGCCATGGCCGCCGAGAACGAAGGCGGTGACGTCCTGGACGGAAACGTTGAATTCCTGGGACAGGAACAGGCGGAAGCGCGAGCTGTCGAGAACGCCGGCCATGCCGACAACCATGTTCTTCGGCAGGCCGGAGAACTTCTGCAGCGCCCAGACCATCGCGTCGAGCGGGTTGGTGATGCAGATGACGAAAGCGTTCGGGGCATACTTCTTGATGCCGGCGCCGACCTGTTCCATCACCTTGAGGTTGATGCCGAGCAGATCGTCGCGGCTCATGCCCGGCTTGCGGGCAACGCCGGCGGTGACGATGCAGACATCGGCGCCTTCGATTGCGGAATAGTCGCTGGCACCGGTCAGGTTGGCATTGAAGCCTTCGACGGGGGAGGACTGAGCGATATCGAGACCCTTGCCCTGCGGAATGCCGTCAGCGATGTCGAACAGGACGATATCGCCCAGTTCCTTCAAGCCGGCGAGATGCGCCAGCGTGCCACCAATCATTCCAGAACCAATAAGTGCGATCTTGTTGCGCGCCATGAAAGTGCTTCCTTTGCGATCCAAATCTGACAAGGCCTGACGTGGCGCTCTAAGCGCAGACTGTGGCAAACCTTCGGCGCTAGGAATTAAGCTTCAAAATCTAAAATATCAACCGATACTTTCGGACAGAACAATTTCAATCGGTTAGATCATAAAATTCTTACGTAAACGTAAGAATTTACGTCGCCGTTCTGTCATAAAACACCAGAAGCTGCATGATGGTTAGCCGCGTATTCTTTGCTCTGCAGCTCAATGAGCCGCGACACCGTGCGGTCAAACTCGAAACCCTCGGTGCCTTTTTTCGCCGTCAGCAGATTGATCGGCGCCGATGCTGCAGAAGCAAACAGCCGGGCGCCATGATCGTAGATCGTATCGACCAGCATGATGAAGCGCTTGGTCTCGTTGCGGCGTTCCGGCCCGAGATGCGGAATATGCTCGACGAAAATCGTCCGGTAATGCGAAAGGATGGCGAGATAATCGGCGGCGCCCAGCGGCTTTTCGCAGAGGTCTGCGAAGGAAAAACGAGCGCATTCGCCGGCAGCCTTGGGCACGACGATCTTGCGTCCCTTGAACGCCACCTCGGCGGAGGCAACCGTCAGCCCCGCCGTTGCCAGCCTCCAGGCATTGTCGAGTTCGGCGTCGGCTTGCGGGCCAAGCGGCGATGACCAGACTGGTAGTCCCTCGATCTTCGCCAGCCGGTAATCCGTCGTTGTATCCAGCGGCACGATAGCGGCATGCGCCTTCAACAGATCGATGAACGGCAGAAACAGGCCGCGATTGAGACCATCCCTGTAAAGATTGCCCGGCTCGACATTCGATGTCGCCACCAGCACGCAGCCTTTGGAGAAGAGTTCGCCGAACAGCCGCGACAGGATCATCGCATCGGCAATATCGGTGACGGAAAACTCGTCGAAGCACAGAAGCCGCGCTTCGGCAAAGATCTCGGCCGCCACCGGCGGCATCGGGTCCGCCTGCCGCGTCTCGCCATTTTTCAGCTTCTGCCGGTGCTTGAAGATGCGATCATGCACATCGGCCATGAATTCGTGGAAATGCGCCCGCCGCTTGCGCTTGATCGGCACCGTCTCGAAGAACAGGTCCATCAGCATGGTCTTGCCACGCCCGACGCCCCCGTAGAGATAAAGCCCCTTCAGCGGCGGATGTTCATTCTTGCGTGAAGCAAACAGCCATCCAAGCGCATTCGACTTGCGCTCGGCGCGGCCGGCGGCGAGCTCTGAGGAAAGGTGATCGAGCCGCCTGGCGATGGCAAGCTGCGCCGGATCACGCGACAGCGTTCCCGCCGCGACCATGGCTTCGAGTTTTCGTGAAATACTGTCTTCGGGATTTGGCACGCGCTGGACCGCCCTGGTGTCGGAAACGACGGCAAGAAAAAGCCCGGCTGATGCCGGGCTGGTGGTTAGCGGCTAAGACTGACCGACTGGCCGCCATTGGTCGAGCCGTCAAAGCGTGCATCGGCCGTCTTGAACAGGCGGGCGAGCGGATTGCCGTTGCGATCCTTCAAGACGACTTGCTTGCCGGCCACTTCCCAGGATCCCATCGCCGTCAGTTCGCCAGCGCAACCGCGCGTACCGCCGCGCGAACCGCTGCCGAGATTGGTCAGCGTCAGGAACATGTCGCAGGATGCGCCCGCATTCGAGACACGCCAGTTGCCTACCATCGATTCCTTGGTGACATCAAGCGCATTGGCCGCCGCAGCAGTATCGGTAGCACCCGGCGTCGTGACGCCGCCGACCGCCGCCGTGCCGCTGACCGGCGCTGCCGGAAACTGCGAGGTATCACCGGGCGCTGCAAGCTGGCCGGAAGAGACACTCGGCACAGGCTGCGCCTGCAATGGAGCCGGCGCGGGGTTTCCACCGAAATCGCTCATGGACGTCCGCTGACATCCAGCCAGCGCCAGCACCAAGGCCAGTCCCGCTACCGTATGTATTGTCCGCATGTTCAAGCTCCCGATCATCTCTGCTATCGCGTTGTCCAGGGGAATATAGGCGGAATTAGCTTAAAACTAACTTTAAATTCAAGATGCACCGGATTCTTTAAGACTGTGGCATGATTGAAACGGTTCCCATCCTGCTCTGCGAAGTTGCCGGCGCATCAGGATGCCGGGCGATATCCGCTCTACCGGCGACAACGACACTACACTGGCAGGCTTCAATCTGAACACGCTGGATCTACAGCGCAAACCGGCAATAAAATACCTGGCAGCTCCTTCGAAAGGGGAGATCCCAAGCTCGGAAAGCCTGAAGGCTCGCCTACAATCAAACAACCATCATTCAACCATAACGACAGATTCAGGCAAGCATTCCCCTCTAAAGCGAAAGCACTCAAGGAGGGACAGGCAATGAATATCAGCGGCATCAGCTATTTCAACATTCAAACCGCCGGACCGCTAGCCGCCACCAGACAGCTGGCCACCTCCGGAAATCCAGTTACGTCTGCCACCTCCTATGGCGCGCCTGAACCTGCCGGTAACGACGGCGACATCGGAACATACGATAGTTTTGGCAAATTAGCCCCGATATCCGACAGCTTCGTAACATCGCAGCCGAACGGCTTTGAAATTTACATGCCGGTCCGCCCCGGGTTTTCGTCCAACAATTTAGCCCTGGCGGTGACCGATCCGGCGGCGGAACCATTCTCGTCGGGCAAGACAAAGACGGAAGTTGCCGAAGCAGCACGCAAGGCGATCGACAGCCGATACGCCCAGATGAGCGGGAACGGACAACCGTTCGGGTACAACAGTCATGAGGGCAAGGATTGGTATTCCGCCCTCGGCGATCTGGATCGCCGGGCTTTGAATGCCATGCGCACCGACACGACCGGGCTTTTTTCCAAAGAGGAAAAGGATATGGCGGCGTCAATCATGGCAAATCAGCAGGGGCTCGCCATGGGGCTCTATGCTGGCCCCATACGGCTGGCGGAAACATTCGTATCAGACCCTTCCAATCACATGGCAGTCGGGAAAGCCGGGGCGCTCTGGCTCGACAAGGTCAGCTATGAAGAGAAAACCACATCTATCGAATGGATGGAGCAGCGGGCAGCGACACAACGCCTCTATGAGCATGGCGCGGAGCATGCCGGGGTCGAGCCAGAGGACCTGAGTTCCGGCTTCTCATTTGTCGATATGTTGTTGCAGGCCTATAAAGACCTCGAACAGCTGGGCGAAGGGTACGATTTGAAGGATGTCCCGGCCTATCAGAAGGCGTTCGAACTCTTTGCGAACTACGCGCCAGCCAAACAACAGACTGCATCAACCTTATACCTTTGATCACAGCGATCAGTTCGCCAATTTTCCCAATCGGAAAGTATGGCGTGACTTGTTTTGCTACCTCGCGAGGGGCGTGCGACCGGCGGCGGCTTTTCAGTAAAAAAGCCGGCCGCAACGTTTGCTGCGGCCGGCTTCAATACATGAAAAGTGTCGATCTGGATGAAGGCCGAGGCAAGTGGGCCTCCACGATCACCCCCACACCCAGTTATCAGACGCGGCGTTCGACCATCATCTTCTTGATCTCGCCGATCGCCTTCGCCGGATTCAAACCCTTCGGACAGGTCTGGGCGCAGTTCATGATCGTGTGGCAGCGATAGAGACGGAACGGATCCTCAAGATTGTCGAGGCGCTCGCCCTTGGCTTCGTCGCGGCTGTCGATCAGCCAGCGATAGGCCTGCAGCAGCACAGCCGGGCCGAGATAACGGTCGCCATTCCACCAGTAGCTGGGGCACGAGGCGGAACAGCAGGCGCAGAGAATGCACTCATAGAGGCCGTCGAGCTTCTGGCGATCCTCATGGCTCTGCTTCCATTCCTTGGCCGGTGTCGGCGAAACCGTCTTCAGCCAGGGCTCGATCGAGCGGTGCTGGGCGTAGAAATTGGTGAGATCCGGCACGAGGTCCTTGACAACAGGCATATGCGGCAGCGGGTAAACCTTTACCGCCCCCTTCACCTCGTCCATGCCCTTGGTGCAGGCCAGCGTATTGGTGCCGTCGATGTTCATGGCGCAGGAACCGCAGATGCCTTCGCGGCAGGAACGGCGCAGCGTCAGCGTCGGGTCGATCTTGTTCTTGATGTACAGAAGCGCATCGAGAACCATCGGGCCGCAGTCGTCGACATCGATATAGAACGTATCGATCGACGGGTTCTTGCCGTCGTCCGGGCTCCAGCGATAGATGCGGAATTCGCGGGTATTGGTGGCACCGGCCGGCTTCGGCCAGACCTTGCCTTCCGTCATCGTCGAGTTCTTGGGGAGAGCGAGTTCAACCATGGATCATTCTCCTCAATACACGCGTGCCTTGGGCTCGATCTTTTTCGGATCGATGCCTTCGGCCAGAAGTTCGGTGTGAACCGGACGATAGTCGAGACGGACTTCGCCGGCCTCGTTCACCCAGGACAGCGTATGCTTGCGCCAGTTGACGTCGTCGCGGCCGGCAAACGGGCCGTCGACAAAGTCCTCACGCGCATGGCTGCCACGGCTTTCCTTGCGGGCCTCGGCGCCGTAGACGGTGACGATGGCGTTGGCCATCAGGTTTTCCAGCTCCAGCGTTTCCACCAGGTCGGAATTCCAGATCATCGAACGGTCGGTGACCTTGACGTCGGCCAGTTCCTGCCAGATGGCGCTCATCCGCTTGCAGCCGCTCTCCAGCGATTCCTGGGTGCGGAACACGGCAGCGTCGTCCTGCATGGTCTTCTGCATCTTTTCGCGCAGAACCGCCGTCGGCGTGCCGCCATCGGCAAACCGCAGCCTGTCAAAGCGCGTCATGATCTTTTCGCAGGCTTTTTCGTTGATCGGCGGGATCGGTGCGGCGCGGTCGATGACTTCACCGGCGCGGATCGCAGCGGCGCGGCCGAAAACCACGAGGTCGATCAGCGAGTTGGAGCCGAGACGGTTTGCGCCGTGCACCGAGGCGCAACCGGCTTCACCGACAGCCATCAGGCCCGGCAGCACACGCTCGGGATTTTCACCGTCGGCATTCAGCACTTCGCCCCAGTAGTTGGTCGGAATGCCGCCCATGTTGTAGTGAACGGTCGGCAGGACCGGGATCGGCTCGCGCGTCACGTCGACACCGGCAAAGATCTTGGCGCTCTCGGAAATGCCCGGCAGGCGCTCGTGCAGAACGGCCGGATCGAGATGGTCGAGATGCAGGTAGATATGGTCCTTGTTCTTGCCGACGCCGCGGCCTTCGCGGATTTCCAGCGTCATGCAGCGGGACACCACGTCGCGCGAGGCAAGATCCTTGGCCGATGGCGCATAGCGCTCCATGAAGCGCTCGCCTTCGGAATTGACGAGATAACCGCCTTCGCCGCGCGCGCCTTCGGTGATCAGGCAGCCCGAGCCGTAGATGCCGGTCGGGTGGAACTGGACGAACTCCATGTCCTGCAAAGGCAGGCCGGCGCGTGCCACCATGCCGCCACCGTCGCCGGTGCAGGTATGGGCCGAGGTCGCCGAGAAATAGGAGCGGCCATAGCCGCCGGTCGCCAGAACGACCATCTTGGCGGAGAAGCGATGGATCGTGCCGTCGTCGAGGTTCCAGGCAACGACGCCGGTGCAGCGGCTGCCGTCATCCGACATGATCAGGTCGAGTGCGAAATACTCGATGAAGAATTCGGCGTTGTTCTTCAGAGACTGGCCATAGAGCGTGTGCAGGATAGCGTGGCCGGTGCGGTCGGCAACGGCGCAAGTGCGCTGTACCGGCGGGCCTTCGCCGTAGTTCTGCATGTGGCCGCCAAACGGCCGCTGATAGATCTTGCCTTCGGCATTGCGCGAGAACGGAACGCCATAATGTTCCAGCTCGTAAACGGCTTTCGGCGCTTCCATCGTCAGGTACTGCATGGCATCGACGTCGCCGAGCCAGTCGGAACCCTTGACCGTGTCATAGAGATGCCACTGCCAGCTGTCCGGCGTCATATTGGTCAGCGAGGCGGCAATGCCGCCCTGGGCTGCGACCGTATGCGAGCGCGTCGGAAAAACCTTGGTGATGCAGGCCGTCTTGAAACCCTGTTCGGCCATGCCAAGCGTTGCGCGCAATCCGGCGCCGCCGGCGCCGACGACGATGACGTCATAAGCATGGTCGACATAATCATAGGCGTGGCCGTTGATGAGCGGCGATGAGGTGGGTGCCATTGTGAATTACCCTGCAAACGCGATCTTCAGGATGGCGAAAAGACAGAGCCCGCCAACTGCGATCGCAAAAAACGTATTGAGCATGACGAGGACGACCTTGGCGCCTTCGTTGTGAACATAGTCCTCGATGACGACCTGCATGCCGAGCTTCATGTGGATCAGGCCGGAGATGACCACCAGCCCCATGATCACCGCCACGAAGGGGTTCGACAGGGCAACGACGACTTCAGCATAGGGCGCGCCTGCATATTTGATCAGGAACAGCACGAAGAAGATGATCAATGGCACGTTGGCGACGGCCGTCAGCCGCTGGCGCCAGAAATGATCGGTGCCTTCCTTGGCCGAACCGAGGCCGCGAACCTTGCCGAGGGGAGTACGCATATCCATGGAATTCTTGTCCTCTCAGCGAACCGCGTAGCCGACGATCCAGATCAGCGCGGTAACCGCGACCGAACCGATCAGGTTGGCAATGGCAAGCTTGGTGGCGAAATGCTTCTCGTAGCCGTAGCCCAGATCCCAGACAAAGTGCCTGAGACCGCCGAACAGATGATGCACCAGCGCCCAGGTATAGCCAAACAGAACGAGCTGGCCGATGATCGTGCCGAAGGCCCACATGGCCCAGTCGTAATGTTCCGGTCCGCTGGCTGCGGCGATCAGCCACCATGCAACAAGCACCGTGCCGAAGTACAAGGCACAGCCGGTAATGCGGTGCACAATGGACATGACCATCGTGGGGATAGGCTTATAGATTTGTAGATGCGGCGACAAAGGCCGGCTTTTGGTGACATTCGTCATCTGAACCTCACGGAAGACCCGGAAAGATGCCCAAAAACTGGACTATTTTCATCCGGTATTGCACCTGATTGTGCGCAATTCAGTCAGCCGACGTTTAATCACCATATTGATTAACGACAAGTGTGTTTGCACTGCAAAATCAATTTAATCGATTAGACGAAAATGTGGCGGCTTGACCGGCGCGATTCGCCCACCGCGTTAACGATAAGGCGTGAAAATTCAACGCAATCCGTGACTTTTGCGGGCATGTGCCCCACATTGCCCGTTAAGGATTTGTTAAGACCCATCCGGAGGGCTGCACGAAATGCGTCCATTGAGCATTCAGAATGCGACGAAAGTCTTGATCGCGGCGCTCGCTGTGATCCTCTCGTTCGCCAGTTTCGCCGAAGCACGTGATCGCAATGGCGAAAGAAATCACGTCCGCCGGCCGCATTTCGAACGGTCGCATGATCAGCGCCCCCATCGCGGACGGCAGGAAGCCATTTCCGGCGTCACGGCCGATCGCTACTATTACCGCCGCGACTGGCGAGATCGCGGATACCGCTATGATCGCCGGCATGACAGATTCCAGTTCGACAGGCGCCAGGCCAATCGCGGCCATTTCCAGCCGAGATATGGACGTGACCGCTTTGACCCCACCCTCCCGGTGCGGGAATATCGTGGCCAGCGCCCAAGCGGCTGGAGCCAGTCCTATGGCGGCGACGGTTTCCCATCCTATGCCAATGGCGGCACCTATTTCGGCGGCTTGTCGGCCTGGACCGATCCCGGCAACGGCACCTATTTCAGCTCAGAGCGGAGCGGCTACGGTTACTTTCCGGATGATACCGGCATGACCTATCCCGCGGTGCGCCCGAAAATCATCCACGTCAATCCGTCGACCAACGCGCGCGCCTGTTCCTGGGAATCCGGCGTTTGCGTGATCCGGCGGTGACAGATAGAGCCATAGCCGCATGAGTGCCGATAAAGTTGCAATCCTTCTGCAAGACGTAAAAGAGCATCGCGCGGATCTCTTTCCGATTGTCGCGCGCCTGCGCGACGTGATTCTGGCCGCCGGTCCTGCGATTACCGAGGAGGTGAAGTATGGTGGATTGCTGTTTTCATCCGGCCAGAGCTTCTGCGGCGTTTTTCCCTACAAGGACCACGTGACGCTGGAATTCAGCCAGGGTGCATCCCTCACTGACCCGCATGGCTTCCTGTCCGGCGAGGGCAAGTACCGGCGCCACATCAAACTGGAGACCATGCAGGATATCGAGACAAGCCACGTTGCCGATTATATCACGGCAGCACATGCGGCGGTGAACACCTGACCGCCTGCGCTATGGTTCGGCGCATCATCATTTGCCGCGCCGTGAAAGTCCTCAATCACAACCCGCGCTCAAAAAACGCCAGACCGTGGTCTTCTTGACCTCGCTGTCCTCCAGCGCCCGGGTCACCGGCACCTGGTAGGTCGCCAGCATCTGCATCCGGTCCCGCGGGCAATAGGCACGGCCGGGATCACCGACGAGGACATCGGCTCCCTCGGCGGCCAGCGCGCTCAGCCACCGCACGATCCGGTCGGCAAACGCCTTGTCATAAAAGACATCGCCAGCCAGATAGACATCCGCATCCCGCCCGGCGCCGATCATGTCGAGGCCCGCGGAAGCGACGTCGACACCATTCAGCGCGGCATTGAGCCGGATCGCCGTTTCGGTCCACGGATCGATATCGACGGCCAGCACCGACGATGCCCCTGCCTTCATCGCCGCGATCGCCACCAGACCCGAGCCGGAAGCGAAATCGATCACCCGCTTGCCGGCCACCAAATCCGGATGATCGAGAATATGCCGCGCCAGCCCCTGCCCACCCGCCCAGGCAAACGCCCAGAACGGCGGCGGCAAGCCTATCTCTTCCAGCTCTTCCTCCGTCTTCAGCCACAGATCATGCGCTTCGCTGGCCAGATAGAGCCGCACCTCCGGCACATGCGGCGGCGCCATGATGTCCGTGTTCTCGCGGATGAAGGTTTCGGGATTGGTTTTCATGGAGTCTGTTTGATGATTGGCCATTAGGTTGACGGCACCTCTTCTCCCCAGCGGGGAGAAGGTGGCCCATGGGGCCGGATGAGAGGGCGGTACACTCAGACTCGCTGAAACACCCCCTCATCGCCTCACTTCGTTCGGCACTTCTCCCCGCAGGGGAGAAGAGGAAGATCACCGCGGCGGATTATCCAGCCCGCCGATCCGGCAGATTTCCAGATACTCCTCCTCGGTCACCGGCTGCACCGATAGCCGCATCGAGGTAACCAGCGCCATCTTCTCGAATTTCGGATTGGCCTTGATGTCCTTCAGCGATACCGGGTTCGGCAGGTCGCAGACGGCGCGGATATCGACGCAATCCCAGCGGGCATCGCCCTCGGCGGTCGAATCCGGGTGCGACAGTGCACAGACCTCGGTGATCCCGACGATCTCCAGTCCCTCGTTCGAGTGGTAGAAGAAACCCTTGTCGCCGATCTGCATCGCCCGCATGTTGTTGCGCGCCAGATAGTTGCGCACGCCCGTCCATTCGGTCCCCTTGGCACCCGCATCCTTCTGCATCGCCCAGGACCATTTGAACGGTTCGGACTTGTAAAGCCAATACCCCACGCTCAGGCCTCCGGCTTGTTGAAGACCCAGTTCCAGGGCTTGATATCGACATTGGAAAACAAGCCGGCCTTGGCATAGGGATCGGCGCTCGCGATGGCCCGCACGTCCTCGATCGTCTCTGCCTTCAAAACCACCAGGCTGCCATTCGGCTTGCCGGCATCGTCAAGAAACGGACCGGCGAAGACCAGCGTACCCTTGGCGTTGAGATCGTTCAGAAACTCGACATGCGCGGGACGGGCGTCCATCCGCACCTGCAGGGCATTCGGCTTGTCCGTGCACAGAACCGCAAACAGCATTGTGTTCTCCTTGATTGCCTATTCTTAGGAAGTGTTTATTCCTGCGTGATCGGCCGGGACATCAGCTGTTCCAGCGCCGTCTTCACGTCCATCTTTCCATCAATGATCGCAGCCACCGCTTCGGTGACCGGCATATCGACACCCAGTTGCCGGGCCACATCGGCAGCGACGGAGGCAGCAAACGCACCTTCGACCAGCTCAT
Organism: Rhizobium sp. Root1334; assembly: GCF_001426665.1. Lineage (GTDB taxonomy): Bacteria > Pseudomonadota > Alphaproteobacteria > Rhizobiales > Rhizobiaceae > Pararhizobium. The sequence goes on from NZ_LMEY01000029.1 coordinate 126,353, forward strand.
TCGAATGCCCCTTGGCACTGCCGCTCTGCCCGAGCGCGATGCCATAACGCAGATTGCGCGACTGATGGCTGGTTGCTGTCAACACCAGATCGCCAAGACCGGACAGCCCGCGTACCGTATCCGCCTCGCCGCCCCGTGCCGCAACGAACCGTGACATCTCGGCCAGTCCGCGCGAAATCAGCGCCGCCCGGGCGGAATCGCCAAGACCTGCCCCTTCGACGATACCGCAGGCAATCGCCAGCACATTCTTCAACGCGCCGCCGAGCTGCACCCCAATACGGTCAGCCGACGGATAAAGACGAAAAGTCGCACCCGACAAGGCTTCGGCCAGAACCGCGGCCCGCTCGACAGAGCCCGCCGCAATCACCATCGCCGTCGGCAAGCCCTTGGCGATATCGGCGGCAAACCCCGGGCCGGAGAGCACGGCGACATTCTGCAGATGCAGCTCTTCCTCGACGACATCGGTCAGCAACCGGCCACTCGCCCGCTCCATGCCTTTGGCGCAGATCACCACATCGGCCCCCTTGCCGATGAAACCGTGCAATGACCGCCCAGCCTCGCGCTGCGCCTGCGATGGCATGGCGAAGAGCACGATGCCGGCACCCTCAAGAACGGTTGGGTCATCGGAAACAACAAGCGTTTCCGGCAGATCGATGCCCGGCAGCGCGCTGTCATTGCGGCCGGTTTGCTTGAATTCCTCGACGATACTTTCGCGGCGGGTGAGCAGCGTCACCGGCACCTTGCCAGAGGCGGCGGCAACGGCGGCCAGTGCCGTTCCGAAGGCCCCGGAGCCAACGACGACGATACGATCGGTATTCATGACGTCCGCCATCACGCCTTTGCTCCCCGCTTGCCAAAGCCGATCAGGGCTTTCGCATCCGCATCCAGCGGCCAGCGCGAACGCGGCGCCACATCGAGATCATCGGCCGGCAATCCTGCCGCCATGCGCTCGGCCCCCGCCCAAGCGATCATTGCCGCATTGTCGGTGCACAGTTGCATCGGCGGCGCGATGAAGTGAAAGCCATTCTTGTCGCACAGCTCCTGCAGCGTCGCCCGCAGCGTCTGGTTGGCCGCCACCCCGCCGGCCACCACCAGCGCCGGATGCGTCACCGTGCCGGCAAACTGCTCCTTGAAGCGGGCAAGCCCGCGGCCGATGCGATCCTTCAGCGTGCGCGAAATCGCCTTCTGGAAGGAGGCGCAGATATCGGCGATGTCCTGTTCGGTCACTGGCTCGATCGACTGCGCCGCCTGGCGCACGGCCGTCTTCAGGCCGGAAAATGAAAAATCGAGCCGCGCTTCGCCGACCAGCGGACGCGGGAAGGAAAACCGGTCCGGATTGCCACTTTTTGCCGCACGCTCCACCGCCGGACCGCCAGGATAAGGCAGCCCCAGAAGCTTCGCGGTCTTGTCGAACGCCTCGCCCAGCGCATCGTCGATTGTCGTCCCCCAGCGCTCGTAGACGCCGACGCCCTTCACCAGGATCAGCTGTGTGTGGCCACCGGAAACCAGCAGCATCAGATAGGGAAAGGCCAGCCCATCGGTCAGCCGTGCTGTCAGCGCATGACCTTCCAGATGATTGACGGCATAAAGCGGTTTTCCCGATGCCCGTGCCATCGCCTTGCCGGTCATCAGGCCCACAAGCAGGCCGCCGATCAGGCCGGGACCGCTGGTGGCGGCAATCGCATCGATATCCGCAAGGGTTACCCCGGCGCGCAAAAGCGCTTCCTCGATCAACGTATCCAGCGCCTCGACATGGGCGCGCGCCGCGATCTCCGGGACGACGCCACCATAGGCGCTGTGCTCTTCCAGCTGGCTCAACACCACGTCGCCCAGAATTTCGCCGTGGCCGTTTTCGTCGCGCAACACGACGGAAGCTGCGGTCTCATCACAGCTTGTTTCGATACCGAGGATGCGCAGGCGGGCAGACATGGGCAGAATTACTCGAACATTGCGGTCGCGGGGAAAGGCGGATACACGGAACTCCGGTAACAACGGATCGCAGTGGATGCAAACAAAACCTTTCCGGATCGGCACGCGGGGCAGCCCCCTGGCGTTGGCGCAGGCCCATGAAACGCGGGACCGGCTGGTGGCTGCGCATGGTATGCCGGCCGAAATGTTCGAAATCGTCGTACTGTCGACCATGGGCGACCGGATCACTGACCGGTCGCTGTCGGAAATCGGCGGCAAGGGCCTCTTCACTCAGGAACTGGAGGATATGCTCACCTCCGGCGGGCTGGATTTTGCCGTGCATTCCTCCAAGGACATGCCGACCAAGCTGCCAACGGGCCTCTATCTCTCCGCCTACCTGCCGCGCGAAGACGCCCGCGACGCCTTTGTCGGTCGCACCGCCAGGAAACTTCTCGATCTGCCGCAAGGAGCCACGATTGGCTCGTCGTCGCTGCGCCGTCAGGCGCTCATCAAGCGCCTGCGCCCGGATATCAACGTCATCACCTATCGCGGCCTCGTCGATACCCGGCTAAGAAAGCTGGCCGAGGGCCAGGTCGATGCGACGCTGCTTGCCTTTGCGGGCCTGAAGCGGCTGGGCAAGGACGACGTGCCAACCGAGCTTCTCGATCCCGAAACCTTCCCGCCAGCCCCGGCACAGGGCGCAATCTGTATTGAAAGCCGGATCGACGACAACCGGGTCAATAGTCTGCTCGAAGCGATCAACGATGCGCGAACCCACGAGGCCGTCACCTGTGAACGTGCATTCCTTGGGACGCTCGACGGCTCCTGCCGCACGCCGATTGCCGGTTACGCGGTCTCTGATGGCGAAAACATTCGTTTTTCCGGCATGGTCCTGACGCCTGATGGCAGCGAATATTTCCGCGTGGGCATTGAGGGCAAGGCAGCCGATGCCGAACAGCTTGGCGCCAAGGCCGGCAACGATATCCGCCTCGATGCGGGACCGGACTTCTTTTCGAGCTGGGCGTGAGCATGCCCGCCCCGTTGCGCATTCTTGTCACTAGGCCCAGGCCTTCAGCGGCGGCAACCGCAGCAAAGCTCGCAGCGATGGGGCACGAGGCCGTGCTTCTGCCGGTCATGGAAGCCATCCATCAGCCACGAGCGGCACTGGAAGCGCTGACCCATGCCCACAGCGCCATTGCCGTCACCAGCGCCGAAGTGTTTCGTGCCTTGGCACCCTATGGCGAACAGGTGACGCCGCATCTACGGACACCGGTCTATTGCGTCGGTCCCGCAACGGCGCAGGCAGCACAACGCATGGGCTTCCAATCCCTGATAACGGGCAGCGGCACCGGCGTTTCCCTGGCAAAGATTGCCGCGGCCGCATCGGTCGATCTCGCTGACGGCCTGGTCTATCTCGCCGGGTCGCCGCGCTCTCCGGCTTTCGAGGCAGGGTTACAGGCCGCAGGCATCGCCTGCCGCACCGCCGAGACCTACCGGATGTCGGCCATCGCGCACCCACCCGGGACAGTCGAGCAATGTCTGCATCCGCCGGTCCCGGACCTCGTTCTGCTCTATTCGCACGAAACCGCACGGCATTTTTTCGCGCTGCTGTCTCCACAAACGACACACAGGATGTCCGGCATGCGTATCCTGTGCCTCAGCCAACACGTCGCAAATGCCATCCCCCCTGGTTTCGGGCCGGTCGCCATTGCCGCGGAGCCTTCCGAAGAAGCCCTTCTCGCCCTCGTCTGACCCGCTGCACCACAGGCAGCGGAACACAAATCCATCCAGCGACGGTCAAGGAATTGTCGCTTGGGGGCTTTCCCTATCCCTGCCGCATGTCTAGGTTTAAGACTGTACGTCAAGTTCATGCGATAACGGAAAGAGATCATCATGGGACCGGAAAACCCTCCGCGCCGCTCGAAGTCCGATCAGGAGCCGTTGACGATCGACCTGGATGCCAATCCGGCCACTGCGGACGATGCAAAAAACGACGCAGCCGTGGAAACCGCTGAAAATGGCGACAGGGCCGACATCCGGGCTGGGGAAGCCGATGAAACCGTGCGGGCCGATATCGCCGAAGCATCCGATAACGCCAGAACAGACACCGGCTCCACAGCTCAGCCGGACGAAGAGGATACACGGGCAGAAGCCGCATCCGCAGCCTTTGCTGAGGAACCGGTATCGGCCGCGACTGCGGCAGAAGAACCGGCAAGGCCCATCTACCCTGCACAGCATCGTACCTCCAATTCCGGCGCCCTTGCCGCCGGCATTCTCGGCGGCCTGATCGCGCTTCTCGGCGCCGGCGTCCTGCAATATGCCGGTATCATGCCCTCGCTTGGCCCGGGCGGTGGCAATACCGCGATCGAGCAGAGCCTTGCCAGCGATATCGAAGCCCTGAAAGCGCAGCTCGCTGCAGCTCCGGCGCCGCAGGCGGCGGCCGATCTTGGCCCGCTCGATGCCCGCATTGCCGAACTGGAGAAGAAGACCGCCGAAGCGGGCAATGGCGCGGCCGCCGACGTCTCGGGCCTCGATGCTCAGATCACCAACCTGACCGGTGAAATCGCCACGCTGAAAGCGGCGTTGGCCGATGCACAGCAGTCAACCGAAGCCGCCAAATCCGAGCTTTCGGCCCGCCTTGACGCAGCCGAAAAGAAGATCGATGAGCCGGCAAGCGATGTGCAACTGGCCCGGGCCGTGGCGGTCACAGCTTTGAAGACGGCGATTGATCGTGGCGGACCGTTCTTGGCCGAGCTCGACGCGCTGAAAAGCGTCGCCGCCACTGATCCGGCCGTCACCGGCCTTGCGGAGGACGCCAAGACCGGTATTTCCCCGCGCGCCGACCTCGTGCGTGATTTCCCAGCCGTTGCCGATACCATGCTGGAGGCAACCCGGCACACCGATCCCAATCAGGGTGTGTTCTCCCGCCTGATGGACAGCGCATCTTCGGCCATCCGCATCCGCCCCGTCGGCAGCGTCGAGGGCGAAGGTCCGGAAGCCGTCGTTGCCCGCATCGAGGACAAGCTGGTGAATGGCGACCTGAAGGGCGCAAGCCTGGAATGGGACGCGCTGCCGGAACCGGCAAAGGCCGCAGGTGCCGCTTTCAAGACCAAGCTGGATCAACGCATCCGCGTCGAGGGGTTGATCGATGCCACCGTTGCCGGCGCCATGACGGCCAACCAAGGCTAAGGAAGAGTTCATGATCCGTATTCTGTTCTATGTTCTCGTCGTCCTCGCCCTTGGCGCAGGCTTTGCCTGGCTGGCTGATCGCCCCGGCGAACTGTCGCTGATCTGGCAAGGCCAACGCATTGAGATGAGCCTGATGGTCGCGGCAACGCTGCTTGCCTCGTTGATCGCTGCCATCCTGATCGTCGTCTGGTTCATCCGCGTCGTCTGGCTTTCGCCCCATTCGATCTCCCGCTATTTTCGCGCCCGCAAGCGTGACCGCGGTTATCAGGCTCTGTCCACCGGCCTGATCGCCGCCGGCGCCGGGGACAGTGCACTTGCCCGCAAGATGACCGCCCGCACCCACGGCCTTCTGAGCGCCGATCAGGAGCCGCTGATCCATCTGCTCGAAGCGCAGACGGCGCTGATTGAAGGCAAATACGACGACGCCCGCAAGAAGTTCGAGCTGATGGCCGACGATCCGGAAACCCGCGAACTCGGCTTGCGCGGTCTCTATCTCGAGGCCAAGCGGCTGGGCGCCAATGAAGCTGCCCGCCAATATGCCGAACGCGCTGCCGACAAGTCCCCGCACTTGCCCTGGGCAACGCTGGCCGCGCTCGACTATCGCAGCCAGACCGGCCAGTGGGACGAAGCCATCCGCCTTCTCGACCAGAGCCGCACGGCGCATGTCATCGAACGCAAGGAGGCCGACCGCAAGAAGGCCGTGCTGTTGACCGCCCGCGCTTCCGAAAAACTGGAGACCGATCCAAAGGGCGCCCGCGACGATGCGCAGGCAGCGCTCAAACTGGCCGAGGACCTGGTGCCGGCCGGCCTCATCGCCGCCAAGGCGCTGTTTCGCGAGGACAATCTGCGCAAGGGTGCCGCCATTCTGGAAAAGCTCTGGAAACAGGAGCCGCATCCGGACGTCGCCAAGCTCTATGTCCGTGCCCGCAGCGGTGATTCCGCCACCGACCGGCTGAAGCGCGCCAACAAGCTCGAAGCATTGCGGCCCAACAATCCGATCGCGCTCGCCGCCGTCGCCGAAGCAGCACTTGAAGCCCGCGAATTGCCGCTGGCTCGCGCCAAGGCGGAAGCCGCCGCCCGCATCCAGCCGAACGAAAACATCTTTCTGCTGCTCGCCGATATCGAGGAGGCAGATACCAACGATGACGGCCGCATCCGTCACTGGATGAACCAGGCACTGAAAAGTCCGCGTGATCCAGCCTGGACCGCCGATGGCGTCACATCGCCGGAATGGCTGCCGGTCTCGCCGGTCAGCGGCCGCCTGGACGCCTTCGAATGGAAGCAGCCGGTCGCCGAGATTGCCGGCGCGATTGAAGAAGGCAGGCCGGATACCGCCGACGCGGCGATCCGCAGCCTGCCGCCTGTTGCCATCGTCCACCAGCGCCCGGAACCACAGCCGGAGCGGGCCACCGTTGCGGTCAAGGCAAGCCCGGTGATCGAAGCTGCGGATAAGGCGCCGGAGACAGTCAAGACCATCGCCGTACCGGCACCGAGCGAATCGGTGATCGTGCCGCAAACGGTGAAGGCAGAGCCGAAACCGGTCCCGGCCAAGACTGTGGAAGCCAAGTCGACAGAGGCTGTCGTCGAGCCCTTCTTCGGTCGCCCACCCGATGATCCGGGCGTGCGCGACGATAACAACAAGCCATTGGAAAAGACGGCATTCCGCCTGTTTTGAGACGAAACCCCGACCTTAAACGGAAAAACATGTTTGAGCGTTTTCGAAGCTTTCTCGATAGCCTGACCGGCAGCGGAACGCCGGTCATCCAGCCCGGCGACCCCCGCATCGCCATCGCCGCACTCTGCATCCAGGTGATGGAGGCCGACGGCGAAATCCACGAGAAGGAGCGCAAGAAAGTGCGCTCGATGGTCAAGGATCATTACAAGCTCGACGATGCCTCGCTCGACGCGCTGATCGTCGCCGGGGAAACCGCCGAAAGCCAGGCCATCGATTTCTTCCGCTTCACCTCCGATATCAAGCGGCATTTCTCCGAGGAGCAGCGGATCGACCTGGTCGGCATGCTGTGGGAAATTGCCTATGCCGATGGCAAGCGCAGCGAGATGGAGGACCACGTGATCTGGCGCGTCGCCGATCTCCTGGGCGTATCCGGCAGGGACCGGATCATCAAACGGCAGGAGGTTGCTGCCAAACTGGACATCGTGGAGGAGGCCACAGCCCACCAGGAAAAGTGACATGCTTTTCGACGACCGTACCTACTATAGGCGCAACGCAGGCAAGCCGGTCCTGATCGTCCTGCACCAGGAGCGCTCCAGCCCTGGCCGTGTCGGCCATCTCCTCTTGGAAAAAGGGCTGAGCCTCGATATTCGCCGCCCGGTGTTGGGCGATCCCTTGCCCGCAACGCTGGATCAGCATGCCGGCGCCGTTGTCTTCGGCGGACCGATGAGCGCCAATGACGACGAAGACTATGTCCGCCGCGAGATCGACTGGCTCTCGGTGCCTCTCACCGAAAACAAGCCCTTCCTCGGCATCTGCCTTGGCGCCCAGATGCTGGTGCGCCATCTCGGCGGCGTGGTCGGCCCGCATCATGAAGGCCAGACGGAAATCGGCTGGTATCCGCTTGAAGCGACCGACAAGGGCCGCGCCCTGATGCAATGGCCATCGATGGTCTACCAGTTTCACCGCGAGGGCTTTGATCTTCCGGCGGGTGCCGAACTGCTTGCGTCTGGCGCCACCTACCCCAACCAGGCGTTCCGCTATGGCGAAAACGCCTGGGGCATCCAGTTTCATGGTGAGTTGACGCGGGTGATGATGCACCGCTGGGTCGTGCATGGGGCGCACCGGTTTGAACTGCCGGGCGCGCAGCTGGGGCGCCTGCATCTCGAAGGCCGGATGGACTATGATGCGCCGCTGCGCGCCTGGATGGACCAGTTTCTCACCCACATCTTCCAGCGGCACGGCGAGAAGACCGCTCTCTGATCGTCACGCCTTGCTGCGATCCGGCGCATCGAGCGAATCGATCTTGCGCAATTGCGGAAAACCGAGCGCCCAGATGACCGCGACCGCCAGCGTACCAACGCCGCCGATGACGACAGCCGGAACGGCGCCGATAAAATGCGCCATCGTTCCGGCGCGGAATTCACCGAGTTCGTTGGACGCTCCGACAAACACCATGTTGACCGCATTGACCCGGCCGCGCACGGCGTCCGGCGTCCACAGCGCAATCAGCGTTTCGCGCACATAAACCGAGATCATGTCCGCCCCGCCCATCAGCATCAAGGATGCGATCGACAGCCAGGCAATATGCGACAGCCCGAAAATGACCGTGCCGAGACCGAACAGCGCCACCCCGGCGAACATCAGCCTTCCGGCATTGTGACGGATCGGGTAGGCGGCCAAGGTCACGGCCACAAGGATGGCACCGATGCCGGGCGCCGCCCGCAGCAGCCCCAGACCGAGCGGACCGAGCACGAGGATTTCGCTGGCGAACACCGGCATCAGCGCCACGGCGCCACCGAGCAGCACCGCAAACAGGTCGAGCGAGATGGCCCCCAAAACGATCTTTTCCGTGCGGATGAACCTGAAACCGGCCAGTACCGAGGTCCAATCGCGCGGCTCGCTGAGGCTATGTTGCGCCGGCTTTGCGATCAGGAAGATGAGAATGGAGGCAAGGACGAGAAAGACCAGCGCCACGGAATAGGCAACGACGGCGCTCAGACCATAGAGCAGGCCACCGGCCACCGGCCCGAGGATCGCCGCCGTCTGCCACGAGGACGAATTCCAGGCGATAGCATTCGCCAGATCCTTGGCCGGAACCAGATTCGGCGCCAGCGACTGGACTGCGGGTGCCATGAAGGCGCGCTCGATGCCGAAGACGATCAGGATGGCAAAGACCGGCCAGGGCGAAAAGGCATGGGCAAGCGTCAGCCCCAGCAACGCCGCCGCGCAAAGGGCGCTGATGATCATGCAGATCGAGACGATCATGCGGCGCGAGTGCCGGTCGGCCACATGCCCGGTGATGAGGATAAGCAAAAGCGACGGCAGGAACTGGAAGAGGCCGATCAGACCGAGATACAGCGTGTTCTGCGTCTGCTCGTACATCTGCCATCCCACCGAGACGCTGATGATCTGGATGGCGAAGGACGCAAGGAAGCGGGCGAAGAAGAAACGGGCGTAGGAGACATGCCGGAACGCGGCGAACCGGTCAGCATCCTGATGAACGGACATACGGCAATCTTCCCGGACAATGGCAGTTATTCCGCCGTATTAAACATGTTTGGCCCATCGCGAAAGCACGGACTTGCCGGTTTAGCCGTCAATGTCTACATGTCTGTCAATAACGAATTGGAGACCGGCATGCTTGCTGTCATTGCGACCCTGAATTTCATCATCAACATAGCGTGGTTCCTGGTCATCGCCTCGGCCATTTTTTCCTGGCTCTACGCTTTCAACGTCATCAACGTGAACAACAACGCCATCAACATGATCGGCCGTTCGCTCTACCAGTTGACGGAACCACTCTACCGGCCGATCCGCAACATTCTGCCCAACATGGGCGGCGTCGACCTGTCGCCACTGGTGGTTTTGGTCATCCTCTATTTCCTCTGGTATTTCCTCAACACGACCGTTGCTGCCGCCTTGCTCAGCTAAACGCTGCCGCGCCTACGGGCTCATGGTTTGAATATTCGAAAACAAAAAACCTCCGGATCAGCCTGATCCGGAGGTTTTCTTTTGTAGAATGTCGAAACTCTGCCCTCCCTCTTCTCCCCACCGGGGAGAAGGTGGCCCAAAGGGCCGGATGAGCGGCTACAAGCCCAGAACTCGAGAAAAGTCCCTACCCCGCTGGGTAGAGAGCACGCACCGCGAACCGTTACTTCTCAGCCTTGGCGCGCTCGACTGCTTCGAGAATCAGCTTCTGCGCAACCGTGACATCCTTCCAGCCAAAGATCTTCACCCACTTGCCGGGCTCCAGATCCTTGTAATGCTCGAAGAAGTGCTCGATCTGCTGCAGGGTGATTTCCGGCAGGTCGGTATAGTCCTTCACCTTGTCGTAGCGTTTGGTCAGGTGATAGTTCGGCACGGCGACGATCTTTTCGTCCTTGCCGGAATTGTCTTCCATCATCAAGACGCCGATCGGGCGCACGTTGATGACGCAGCCTGGAACCAGCGGGCGGGTCGATGCGATCAGCACATCGATCGGGTCGCCATCTTCCGACAGCGTGTGCGGTACAAAGCCGTAATTGCCCGGATAGGTCATCGGCGTGTAGAGGAAACGGTCGACAACCAGCGTGCCGGCTTCCTTGTCCATTTCATACTTGATCGGATGGCCGCCAACCGGAACCTCGACGATCACGTTGATATCTTCCGGCGGATTCTTGCCAATCGAAATTGCATCAATACGCATGAGTTTTCCCCCAAGGGCCAGTTTTTCGGATGGCAAGTCCGATAAAGGGAAACATGACGCAGCGCAACATTACTTTCGTTTTCGTCCGAAAAATGCGACGTTTGAGCGAATATTCGCGCAGGATGGGACGTATATCTGCAAGAGGAACTCCGATGAAACAGTTCGCCTATGCAATACCGTTTCTGATGCCATTCTCGATGGCGGCCGGCCCGGCCCATGCCAATGACAGCGCGTATACGGACCTAGATACCGATCACTGCAAGGCCCTCTTGCCGGAAGATACGGAAAGCGGCAGCGTTTCGCTGCGCTGCAGGGGGTTCAAGGATTATGCGGTTTATTTCAAGGAAGGCGATCTGCGTCAGAGCATCCTCTACGGCTTCGTCAGCGACACCTATGTCAACGACGCCTTCGAAAGCTTCGAGCCGTTCAACACTGCGACGCGAAAGATCGAATGGCGGCTTGGTGTGGACGGCAAACCGGCTGCGACAATCCTGCGCTGGTTTCTGGACAATATCGATCCGGTTACCTACGAACCGTCACCGAAATTGAAAGGCCAGGTTCTCGTCGTCTCGAAAGTGGCGGATGGCTCCGGACAGGGATGTGTCGTCGGCTATGTCGATGCATTGGCCAATCCCGAGCCCAACGCACTGGCCCGGGAAATCGCCGACACCAGGACAAAAGACTTCGTCTGCGGCCGCAACATGGCAGCGTATCACGGCATTCGCGGGCCAACTGCGGCAGAGCCAACGCACGTTTTTCCCGACTGAAACGGATTGATAGGCAGACGCAGTCAGCCGGGGGTATCAGTCCCAGATATAGCCGATCTTCTTCAGGTTCCTTTCGCCGAAATCTTCCATGCCCTCGCAGAGATCGCGGCCGCCGGCCATGCGGAAGAAGCGGTCGGCATGGTGGCTGTCTTCCAGGCACCAGACAACAAGGCCCTGGCAACCCAGAGATTTCAGCAGGTTCTTCGCTTCGCCGAACAGGATGCGGCCAAGCCCGATGCCCTGATATTCCGGGCGCAGGTAAATCTCGTAGACCTCGCCTTCCTGCGGCAAAGACCGGGACCGGTTGAGGCCAAGCGTGGCGTAACCGGCGATAACGCCGGCCACTTCGACGACCAGCAGCGTCGAGGGTCCGCGCGTGGCTTTGCGCCACCATGCGTGATCGCGCCGGTGAACCATCTGGGTCAGCGGCTTGTGCGGAATGAGACCGCCATAGGCCTGCAGCCACGAGACGCGGTGAACATCCGAGATGGACATGGCGTCCCTCGGTTCGCCCGGACGCACCTCGATCGATAGTGTTTTCATAACGCGACTCTAGACCCGTGCCGGACAAACAGGAATCCCGTCCAAAGGCCTGTCTTTAACTAACTCACAGGCAACTTATGGGGACAACCATCCAAAGTTAACGCTTTTTTAACTTTTCCGGCAAGCGGCTTTCATCATGGCGCACAGGATTTGGCACCCGGCGCCCGCCTAACACTCGGATAGCCTTCTCTTTTCTGGCCAAACAGGTGATTCGGCCTGGCGAACACCAGCCTTTTGCAGGGTTGCGGACAGCAATTGGAGGTACGAACGCGATTGGAGGGTCATGACCGCAGAATATGGCGGCGCGGCATGGAACCTTTTCAAGGGTCGCGCGTTTGAGAACGTCTGGATATGCGCAGCGACGCACATCGGGACTGCCGCGGCCACGTCTTCCGGCCCCGGATCTTAACGGGAAGTAGGGCGGTTCCAATTCTGGTCAAGCTCCAGGCTGCGGAAATCCCGAAACACCCATCGACCGATCGTTCAGCGGCACCCCTCGTGCCCGTTATGGAGTAGCCGATGAAAAATCTCTCAGCAGACAGGCGGATGATCAAGATCGCCATGGCGGCACCCTATCTCGAACGGGATGAGGAACACGCGCTGGCAATGGCATGGAAAGACCATCACGATCAGGACGCCCGCAACAAGATCGCCATGGCGCATATGCGGCTGGTCATCTCCATGGCCGCCAAGTTCCGCAATTTCGGCTTGCCGATGAGCGATCTTGTCCAGGAGGGACATATCGGCCTTCTGGAAGCAGCGGCCCGCTTCGAGCCGAGTCGCGAAGTCCGTTTCTCAACCTATGCCAGCTGGTGGATTCGCGCCTCGATGCAGGATTACGTGCTGCGCAACTGGTCGATCGTGCGTGGCGGCACCTCGTCGGCGCAAAAGGCTCTGTTCTTCAACCTGCGCCGGCTGCGCGCCAAGCTCGCCCAGGGCGACCGCCAGCTGACAGCCCGCGCCGTCCATGAAGAAATCGCCGTGGCGCTCGGCGTCAGCCTTGCCGATGTGCAGACAATGGACGCCCGCCTCTCCGGCAACGACGCTTCGCTGCAGGCGCCGATCTCCACCTCAGGCGAATCCGATGGCGGCGAGCGCCTCGATCTTCTCGCCTGCGACGCACCGCTTCCCGACGAGCAGGTTTCCGAAATGATCGACAGCGAGCGCCGCCGCACCTGGCTCAGCCACGCGCTCTGCCAGCTGAATGACCGCGAAATGAAGATCATCCGTGCCCGCCGCCTTTCCGAAGACAGTGCCACCCTCGAAGAACTCGGCGCCGATCTCGGCATCTCCAAGGAGCGGGTCCGCCAGATCGAAACCCGGGCATTGGAAAAGTTAAAGATCGCGCTTGTAGCGGAAGCGCCGGTACTGGCGATGCGGCATTGATATGCCTTTGACTGAGCACGGAACCGGATGAATAGTTTCATCCGGTTTTTTTGCGTCAGGATGAACCGTGTAAGCATATCCGCTGCACGATCTTCTGCGACGGCGGTCACGGGCGGTTTACCTTTCAAAGCTAATACTTCAAACACGTGGTATTGCGCCGGCGGCGCAGATTGTTCCCAGCTCGCTTTCAGGTGGTCTAATGCACGAGACATTCGATTCCGGCGTCTTCAACCTGGCGCCGATTGCCATGTGGATCGAGGATTTCAGTGAGGTAAAAGCGCTTTTCGATGTTTGGCGCGCCCAAGGGGTTACCGACATCCGTGCGTTCCTGCGGGAGGATACATCGCGCATCGGGCAATGCTCTGCGCGAATCCGGGTTCTGGATGTCAACCGCAAAACCCTCGAGCTTTTTGAGGCCGGTGACGTCGATCATCTTCGCGCGGGCATAGCCCAGGTCTTTCGAGACGATATGCTCGAAACACACATCAATGAACTGGCCGCCCTTTTCGACGGGGAAACCACGTTTTCCAGCACCACCGTCAACTACACGCTCTCCGGCCGGCGTCTCGATATCCAGCTTCGCGGTGCCGTCATGCCGGGCCATGAAGGCTCGCTTGCAAAGGTGTTGCTGACGACGGAAGACATCACCGCGCGGGAAGATGCACGCCGGGCGGAACTTGAACAACGGCTCTATGCCGAAGGCATCTTCGAACATTCGCCGGTGTCGCTCTGGATCGAGGACTTCAGCCGCATCAAGGCTCTGATCGAGGATATCCGCAATCGCGGCATCAGCGACTTTCGAACATTCATGGACGTCCATCCGGAATTCGTCACCCAATGCATGAGCGAAATCCGTGTCATCGACGTTAATCAGGCGACACTCGATCTGTTCTGCGCTCCGGATCGCATGACGCTGCTTCAACGGTTGAGCGATATCTTCCGCGACGATATGGAAAAGCCGTTCCGCGAGCAATTGATCGAGCTTTGGAACGGCAACCTCTTCCATCACCGCGAAATCGTCAACTACGCGCTGGATGGGTCCGAGCGGCATATCCTGCTGCATTTTTCCGTCTTCCCCGGACACGAAAACGATTGGTCCCGCGTTCAGGTGGCGCTGGCCGATATCACCGCGCGCAAGAAAGCCGAAGCCTATCTCGAATATCTCGGCAAGCATGACGTCCTGACGAAACTCTACAATCGCGCCTTCTACGCTGAGGAAATCAACCGGCTGGAACGGAAATCGCTGCGGCCGGTTTCAGCGATCATTATCGATCTCAATGGCCTGAAGGAGGCCAACGACCAGCTTGGCCACGACGCTGGCGACGCATTGCTGCGGCGGTTCGGCGAAATCCTCAACGGCGCTGTCTCGCAGCCCAACCATGCCGCCCGGATCGGCGGCGACGAGTTCGCCGTGCTGATGCCAGGTGCGGACATCAAGGCGGCAGGCGCGATGATGGAGACGATCAACGAACTCTTGAAGATCAACAACCAGTTCTATTCGAGCGCTCCCCTTACCCTGTCCTTCGGCGTCGCGACCAGCGAGCAGGGCGAATCCATGGAAGCGCTCGTCCAGCGCGCCGATACCCTGATGTACGAGCAGAAGAGAGCATTCTACGAAGCCAAGGGCACGATGGGCGTGACCGGCGGCCGCATCGCCCGCCGGACATCGTAGCGGGGAATGTCGAGGGCAGGGCGCGCCACGCGGACGAAGCGCGCTGGAACGGGAGAAAAAGTTAACTAAGGCTCAAGCAAATCGTTTCAACTTTAAATGTATATTAATGCAACTTTAATGTTCCGCAGCTGCTGATCGCCTCTTTGATTGGCATGCGCCCCGGCTGCATCCATGTTCCCCCGGCGGCGGCCGAGCCGTTCAGGCTCGCTGTCACCAGCATTGCGGGGGTATTGTTCCGAATGATTGCTTTTGTCATCCGACTTCGGAGCCGCGCGCATTTCAATGTGCAGAGAAAAAACGCCCAAAGCGCCCGCGCTTTCGTCGGCTCCGCCAAGCGTAGAATGGATACCAGGTCCAGGCTCGGCATCGTCATTGCCGCTTTTGCCGTGATCTTCCTCGCGGCCCTTGCCCGTCTTGTTCAATTTGGGGTTGCGGAACCCATCGCCCTCGCATCGATCGGTGACAATGTCTCGGCAGTTGCCTCGCGGCCGGATATCGTCGATCGCAACGGGCAGCTGCTGGCAACGGATCTTCGAACCATGTCGCTCTATGCCGAGCCGCGCCGAATCGTCGATGCCGACGAAGCCGTCGAAAAACTCTCAACCGTCATTCCCAATCTCGACTGGAGCGACACCCACCGGAAACTGCGATCCGATTCAGCGTTTCAATGGCTGAGACGCCAGCTGACCCCGCGCCAGCAATCGGACATCCTCGCCTTGGGCATACCCGGCATCGGCTTTAGGCCCGAAAACCGCCGCTTCTATCCGGGCGGCCCCACCGCATCGCATATTCTCGGCCATGTGAACGTCGACAATCAGGGCCTTGCCGGCATGGAGCGCTATATCGACCAGCAGGGGCTGGCCGATCTGCGCGCCGCCGGCCTGACGGGTGATGTACCGCTGGAACCGGTCAAACTATCGATCGACCTGCGTGTTCAGCATATCGTCCGCGAGGTCGCCGCGCGGGCAATGCAAAACTATCAGGCGGAAGCCGCGGGCGCCGTGGTTCTGGACATGAAGACCGGCGAGATCCTCGCAATGGCCTCGGTGCCCGATTACGACCCCAATCAGCCATCCCGGACACTGCCGGACGGCAGCATCGACAAGGAATACGAAAAAGGCTGGTTCAACCGCATCAGCAACGCCACGTTCGAGATGGGATCGACCTTCAAGAGCTTTACGCTGGCCATGGGTTTCGACGCCGGAAAGATCGACCTCAATTCGGTTGTCGACGCCTCCCGCCCGATCCGTATGGGCGGCTTCACCATCAAGGATTTCAAGGGCAAGAACCGCCCCCTCTCGATCGTCGAGGTATTCCAGTATTCCTCGAACATCGGCACGGCCGCCGTGGCAGATATGGTCGGCATTGAAGGCCATCAGGAATTCCTGACCCGGCTGGGGCTCCTGTCGAAGATGGAAACGGAAATGCCGGGCGTGGCGACGCCGACGCAGCCCAGAGCCTGGAAGAAGATCAACTCGGTGACCATCTCGTTCGGTCACGGGGTAGCGACCACGCCGTTGCAGACCGCCGTTGCGGCAGCCTCGCTGATCAACGGCGGGACCCTGATTCCGCCGACATTTCTGCCCCGGACACTTGAAGAGGCAGGGGCGATCTCCCGCACGGTCGTGACGGAAAAGACAAGCGCCGACATGCGCTATCTCTTCAACTGGAATGGTTCAAACGGATCAGGCCGCCACGCGCAAGTCCCCGGTTTCAATGTCGGCGGCAAGACCGGAACGGCTGACAAGGTCATCAACGGCCGGTACGCGAGCAACATCAACTTCAACGCCTTCGTTGCGGGCTTCCCGATGGACAAGCCGAAATACATTGTCCTGTCGATTATCGATGCGCCGAAAACGGGCGAGAACGGCGGACGCACGGCGGCATCGACCGCCGCCCCGATGATCAAGGAAATCATCGGCCGCGCCGGCCCCCTGCTCGGCATTCAGCCGCAGTTCGGCAAGGACGGATCGATGATGCTTGCCGACTATTGAGGCAAGACTGATCAGCCTTCCAGCCGTCTGCATCTATTCCGAGATGATCTTCACCTTGTCGCCCGGCTTCACCGTCGAGGTGATCTGCATGGCGTTGATCAGCCGGAAGAGATCGAGCTTGCGGTCAGTTCCCATCATCCGGGCCGAAAGCGTGGCCAGCGTATCGTTCGCCTTGACGGTCACGACACGGATGCGCAGCGGCTTCAGGGCCGCGGCCTCCTGCGGCGTCATGCGGCGGAAGGAGGCGCGCAGCACATCGGCCGTCGGCTCCAGGCTCGGCGCGCCCTTCGGCACGGCGGTCAGGAACCGGTAGATCTGCGTGTCGATCCGGATCACGGTGACGTCGAAATCCCAGCGCTCCGCCGATGCCCGTGCCGTTGCCGCCTCAAGCCCGTTGATCGTCACGGCATGGATCGTATCCGGCTGCAGGCCGGTTACCCAGCCGCTGCCGATATAGTCGGTCAGGCTGCGCTTCTGCGCATCGGCCACGCCGTCAAAGCGGATTGCCGTCTCGTTCGGCCCGGTCGCAAGCACCGCCTCGGCCTTGTTGTCGATCTGGAAGCCGGCCGGTACATCGAAACGGATGCCGAGCGTTCCGTGCAGGAACGTCTGGCCACGGACATAACCCTCCTGCGGGCTGTCGCCATAGAGCAAGCCATCGATCCCGGCGAGATAATAGTCGCGGCCGCGATCACCGACAGCGCCTTCTGCGCCAAAGGCACGGGCATGGCGGCGGGCGAGATCGACGCGCTGCGGCGCGCTCGGATGGCTCGACAGGAAGTCCAGGCTCTGGTCGCTGTCCGGATCGACCGAGGAGAACCGGCTATAGGCTGCCATCGAATCGAGGAAGCGTGCCGCCGCATAGGGATCGTACCCGGCTTCACCGAGCATGCGCACACCGATGACGTCGGCCTGCAATTCCTGATTGCGCGAGAAGGCCGCCAGGCGCAGCTTGCCCCGCGCCAATGCCTGCTTGCCGGCCAGATCGCTCGACAGCACTTCGGACACGACGCGGCTGGCAATCACCTCTGCCTCTTCGCGCTGCTGCCGCTCGATGCCATGGTTGGCGGTCACGTGTGCCATCTCGTGGGAGAGCACAGCGGCCACTTCCGAGGCATCGTCTGCGAGCGCCAGAAGGCCGCGCGTCACATAGAGATAGCCACCCGGCAGCGCAAAGGCGTTGATCGCGGGCGAGTTGAGGATGGTGATGCGATAGGACTGGTTCGGGTTTTCCGAAACCGCCGTCAAAGCGCCGGTGATACGGGCAACCAACCGCTCGGTCTTTTGATCCTGATATTCGCCGCCGTAGCTCGCAACGATGCGCGGATGCTCGCGGGCGCCGACCTGGGCGCGCGGATCGTTCTTCTGGACTTCCTCGACGATCTGCGGATTGGAGGACGGCGAAACCTTGGGCTCATAGGTCTGCTCGATCACCGACTGGCAACCCGACAGGAGCAGGGCCCCGAACAACGCCGCGACGGCGCGATAGGACACGCCGAAGCCCGTTCCTGAATCCCGCTTTTGCGTTCCTGCCGTTCTGCTCATCGCCTCAGCTCGTTTCCAGTCTTCAGCCCAGCCGCGCAAACAGTCAGTTGATCGCGCGGATGCAAATTCAGTATTCTTTACAGCCGTATAAATAGGTCTGGCGCCAGTTACGGCAATGACCTGCTGTAACCTATTCGCGCCATGCGTGCCTAGCATACACCCATAGAAATAGTTTCCCCGTGATATCCCGGCAACGCACACCCAAACGTGAACGCGCAAGATAGCCAAAGCGCCGTCGCACAGGGTGTCGTTCAAATTGTGGCAAAAGCATCGCAGGCGATGCTCATCGCCCCAGAAACCGGGCGACCGCCGGAAGATCGGTATGCTCGAGAAACTGCGTCACCGGCTCATGCAGGAGAATGCGGCCCTTGTCGAGAAAGAGCACACTGTCTGCCAGCGTCCGGACGTCGTCAGGATGATGTGTAATGATCAGGATCGTGTGACCTTCCTGCTGGTGCAGATCAAGCAGAAGGCTGCTCATCCCGGCCCGCAGGCCCGGATCGAGCGCCGCAAACGGCTCGTCGAGCAACAGGACCGGCTTGCGGCGCACCAGCGCCCGGGCGAGCGCCACCCGCTGGCGTTCGCCGCCGGATAAGGTCGGCGGCAGGCGCTTGCCAAACCCCTCCAGTCCGACGCGCAGTAGCGCGCTTGCGATTTTCGCCTTTTCCTTGATGCCAAGCCTCAGTGCCGGATCGATGCCGAGACCGATATTGGTGGCGACGTCGAGATGCGCAAACAGGTTGTGCTCCTGAAAGATCACCGAGACCGGCCGTTCGGCAGGATCGCGCCCGGCAACATCTTTCCCGAGAATCTCAACCTGGCCGGTATCCGGTGTTTCGAACCCGGCGATCACATTGAGCAGCGTCGACTTGCCGGAACCGGATGCCCCCGTCACGGCAACGATCTGTCCCTTGCCGACGGCGCAATCGAAATGTAGTCCGGTTTCATCGAACTGGACCCGCACGTTGTCGAGACGAACAGCGATATCCGTTTCAGGCAGTGACATCTTTTCTCCTCTGATCGTCAGCCCCTGCCCGCGGCGTCCCGGCGATCGTTAGCACCAGGCAGACAAGCCCGAGAAACAAGGCCAGGCCCGCCGCATCGGTCGAGCGGTAACCTGCCATGCGGCTGTACAGCAGCCAGGGCAGCGTCACCATATCCTGCGAGCCGAACAGCGCCACGGCGCCGAGATCGCCAAGTGACAGGGCGCAGGCAAAAGACAGCGCCATCAGCAACGGCCTGCGCAAACCCGGCCAATCGATCAGCCGCAGACGATGCCAGCCGCTGAGACCAAGGCTGACCGCAAGTTTGGCCGTGCGGGCCGTATGCGTGGCCATTGCCGGTTCCAGCACGCGATAAACGAAAGGCAGCGCCATCAGCGTATTGATCAGGATGACCAGCAGCGGCGCAAATCGTGCGACATCTCCGAACGGCCGCAACAGCAAAAACCAGCCAGCCCCCAGAACCACCGGCGGCACCAGCAGCACCAGCGACGAACTGGCAAAAATCCCCACAGCCAGCCCCCGAAGAAGCACCGCTGGCCGCCTCGACGACAGGGCTGCCTGCCGCGCCCGGATCATGAGGGAGGCGGAGACAACACAAAGCAGCCCCGAGATCAGCGCAATGACGATACTGGTGATCAGCGCCCGCCGCACCATCGGATCCCCGGCAAGCTTGACGAGATCGGCACGCAGGCCGGAAGAGACGACCGAGCCGAGCGGCAGAGCCAGAAACAGAACGGCAAGCGCGATCACCAGTCCGTCGCCTGCCCGACCAAACCCACCGCGTCCATCAAAGCGGCGCACCCTGCGCCCGCCGCCATGCCCCTCGTCTGCCGCAGGTGTGAGCAGCCGGATCGCAACCAGCAGCGCGGCGGTCACGGAAATCTGCAGCAGCGACAGCGCGATAGCCCGTGGCGGATCGAAATCGAAGCGCAGCGCCTGATAGATAGCAACCTCGATCGTACTCGCCGCCGGCCCGCCGCCCAGCGTCAGCACCAGCGTAAAGCTGGTGGCGCAAAGCATGAAGATCAGCCCGGCAATGCCGGGCAAAAGCCCACGGATCACCGGCCATTCGATAAAGCGGAAAATCGACAGCGGCCGCATGCCGAGATTGGCCCCGGCCAGCCAGTATTCGCCGGGAATACGCTCCAGCCCGCCCAGCATCAGCCGGGCGGCGAGCGGCATGTTGAAAAAGACATGGGCAACGAGAATGCCCGACAGGCCGTAGATGCTGACCGGCTGGTCGAGACCGATGGCCACCAACGCGGTATTCAAAGCGCCCTGCCGTCCCCAGATGCCGATCAGTCCCAAAGCTGCCACGAGCGCCGGCAGCCCCAGCGGCAGCGCCATCAGCCGGATGATCCAGACACGGCCGGGGAACGCCGCCTGCCGCGCCAAGGCCCGCGCCACCGGAATGGCAAAGACAATCGACAGAACGGTCGAAAGCGACGCCTGCAGCAGCGTGAACCGGGCCACGCGCCAGACATAGGCATCGAACACCACGCCGTCATTGGCGGATCCCGGCTCGTCGAAAGCCAGGAGTGCCACCGCCGCCAGACAGACGAACAGCACAATGCCACCGAGGCATAGCGCCCCGGCAGTCAGTGTCAGACGTCGTTCCATGCGGTTGATCATGATGGCTTCGTATTGCTTTCGGGCGTCGCCTCGCCCTTTCTTCTCCCCAGCGGGGAGAAGGTGGCCCGCAGGGCCGGATGAGGGGGCCAAACACTCAGAATGTGCCGAACCGCCCCCTCATCGCCTCGCAGTCGCTCGGCACTTCTCCCCGCTGGGGAGAAGAAGAAATGATCGTCCCGGCACATCCAGTTCCTGTTCATCGCCGCCAGCCACTCATCAATCCAGACCTCCAGCCACCTGAGAACCTTGGCCCCTCACCCTAGCCCTCTCCCCGCACGCGGGGAGAGGGGATGACAGAGCTTGCCGCAAATCCCTTCTCCCCGTCACAACGGGGAGAAGGTGGCCGACAGGCCGGATGAGGGGCAGGCCTTGCCCAAACGAGGTGCTAATTCTTGCTCATCGCAGCCAGCCATTCGTCGATCCAGGCCTTGCGGTTAGCCGCCACTTCATCCGACGACATCAGAAACGTCTTTTCCGGCGCCACCAGCTTGCCGAATGCCTCCGGCAGCGGTTCCTTGGTGGCGGCAACCGGCATCATCCAGTTGGTCGTCGGGATGATCGACTGGAATTCAGGGCCGGTGACGAAGGTCAGAAAATCCTTGGCGAGCGCCGGGTCCTTGGCAGCCTTGGTCATGCCGGCGACTTCAATCTGGATATAGTGGCCTTCGGAAAAGGCAGCAGCCTGATAGCGGTCTGTATTTTCGGCAACCATATGGTAGGCAGGCGACGTGGTGTAGGAAAGCACCATCGGCGCTTCGCCCTTGGTGAACAGGCCGTAGGCTTCCGACCAGCCTGGCGTGACGGTCAGAACACGATCCTTGAGCTTGGCCCAGGCGGCACCGGCCTCATCGCCGTAGACCGATTTCATCCAGAGCAGCAGGCCAAGCCCCGGCGTCGAGGTGCGCGGATCCTCGATGACGATCTTCTGGTTCGGATCGCCCTCGACCAGTTCCTTCAGGCTCTTCGGCGGCTCCTTCATCGTCTCAGTGTCATAAACCACGGCAAAATGGCCGTAATCATAGGGAACGAAGGTATCGTCGGTGAAACCACCGGGAACCTTGACGGCCGAGGTGTCGATGCCATGCGGCGCAAAGAAGCCGGTTGCCTTGGCTTCGGACACAAGATTGGTATCGAGGCCCAGCACGATATCGGCCTTGGACGACGCACCCTCGAGCTTCAGCCGGGTCAGGAGTTCGACACCATCGGCGACGCTGACATAGGAAACCTTGCACCCGCAGGTCTTTTCGAAGGCTTCCGCCACCTTGGCGGCGGGCCCCCATTCGCTGGTGAAGCTTTCATAGGTATAGACCGTCAGCACCTTGTCTTCGGCCGAGGCGGAAAACGCGATGGTGAATGCAGCAGCTGCTGCGAGAAATGGAATGATTGCCTTGCGCATCCGCGCCTCCTCATAAATCCAAAATTGGGAATAGGGCGCTGGAATGTGCCGTCTAATCCCTCCGCCGGTACAAACCGGATCAGGTTCTTCGGGTTGGCTTTTGAATAGCCTCTCAGCCGAACGTTCCATAAAAGAACGGCCGGCACCCCGTTAGAGCAGGAGGAGGTTTAGACCCGGGCGAAATACTTGGCAAGTGGGGATTGTTGCCCCGCCCGATTACCGCAAAGCGGACATAATCCCATGACATGGGGCCTTATTGATTGAGAAATTTAGAGTGATACTGGAGATACGCCCGATGACCGAGACGTGCCGCATCCTTACCCCCGCCGAACAGAAAATCAGCGGCATAATGGTACGAGCCGAGCAAGCAATGATGGCGGCCATCTACAAAGCTGTCGAGGATGCCACCACGCAGACCGCCAATGAATTGCGTTCGATTGGCGCGCAGGACGAAGCGCCGGCATATGATTACTTTGCGGCCACCGCTCAACAACAGCTTTTTTTGTCGCAATGCGGCGCCGACCCCGAAACGCTTGAAGGCGGAAATCCCGAAATCGCCGCCCAGATCATCACCAATTATCAGAACATCTCCGACCACTACTGGCGCAAAAAAGGCTGAAGTACCGGCCGAAAGACGACGGCCAGCCCCTCATGCCGCCGGCTTCTGCGGCAACCTTACCGCTTTCAGGCTGATGGCCGCGATGAGCGAGATCAGCGAGATACCGCCAGCCGTCAAAAACAGCGGCAGGAAGGCGGCCGTATAGCTATCAGCCACCAGCTGGCGGGTCGCCTCCGGTAATGTCGACAGCACCAGCGGCGTCAGCTTTTCGATATCGGCAACACCCGGGATCGCCGTGGCGCCGCGGGCAAGACCTGCCGCGATGATTGCACCATAGATCGAGATGGCAATCGAGGCGCCGCCCATCCGTGACAGGGTGACCGCGCCGGTCGCCGCCCCGACATCACCACGCGAGGCGATGTTCTGCACCGCGACGATCGGCACCTGCTGGCCAAACCCGATGCCGATGCCATGCAGCGCCATGATCGCGCAAATCACATAAAGCGGCGTACCGGGCTCAATCTGGGTAAAGATGAGCAAGGCCAGAACCGTCAGGCTGGCGCTGACGATGGCAAACGGCTTGTAGCGGCCCGAGCGCGAAATCAGCCTCCCTGCCGTCAGCGAGCCGCAGACGATACCGCCGGTCAGCATGATGAACAGCAAGCCAGCCAGCGACGGCGACAGCCCCGTCGTCGTCTGCAGATACAGCGCGAAATAGTTGACCATGCCGATGCCGACGGCACCGCTCGCCAGCGAAATCACCAGCATCAGGCTGAATGTCGGGTTGCGAAACAGTGTCAGGGGAACGATCGGCTCCGGCGCCCGGCGCTCGACAACCACCCAGGCCGTCGCGCAGACCACGCCGAGCGCAACGATCGCCAGACTGCCGAATGAAAGTAGCGAGCCAAACAGTTCGGCACCGTCGCCCAGAAGCACGACGCAGGTTACCGAACCCGCCAGCAGCAGCGCACCGGCATAGTCGATGGTCGGACGGCGTGTCGGGCGGCGGTAGGGCAGGAAGACGAACAGGCCGATCAGCACCGCGATGCCGATCGGGATATTGATGAGGAAGATCGAGCGCCAGCCGAAATGGTCGCTCATCGCCCCGCCAAGTACCGGACCGACGGCCCCGGAGGCCATCAGGACGAGGCTGGAATAGCTCTGGTAGCGCGCCCGCTCGCGCGGCTCGAACAGATCGGCGTTGATGGAAAAGATCGATACCATGATGCCGCCGCCACCCAGGCCCTGCAGCACACGGGCGGCAATCAGCGTGTTCATCGACACGGCAAGACCACAGGCGATCGACCCCAGCGTGAAGATCGTCACCGCCGTGACCATCACATATTTGCGGCCGAACAGATCGCCCAGCTTGCCGTAAAGCGGCATGACGGCACAGGTGGCCAGCAGATAGGCCGAGCCGATCCAGCCGAAACGCTCCATCTGGCCAAACTCGCCAACAATGGTCGGCAGCGCGGTGGCGACAATCTGGTTGTCCAGCGTCGCCATGAACAAAGCCGTCATCAGGAAGAAGAAAAGGGTGAGCCGCAGCGCTGGGCTCGAAACGAGCGGCGCCGGCGCGATGTGCATGTCCATGGGAGCGTTCCGGTTGGTTTTGGCAATTTATGTGCTGTTAGCATATATTTGTCAACAGCACATTTATGCCGAGAGCATATTCATGCTTTATGGATCGCGCTTGTTTTGCTAGGATCAGCCATGGATCACGCACCTTTGCCCCTGGAATGCACATCTGAGACCGGAGAGCCCGAGGCCAGCCGCGCCCTGATCGGCCGCTCGATGGGCCGCTGGCGCACGATGATCGGCCGCCGCGTGCTGGCGCGCCTCGCCATCAGCAATGTCGCGCCCAGTCTCGAAATCACCCATCTCGACGTTCTCGATGCCGTCAGGCGGGCCGAACCGGAGGGCGAAGTCACGGTCGGCACCATCGCCGGGATGATGCGCATCGATCCCTCCCGCGCCAGCCGCATCGTCGGCGAAATGGTGGCGCGCGGCGCTCTGAGGCGCGAGGCCTCGCAGGCCGATGCCCGCCGCATCATCGTCGTGATGACCGAGCTCGGCCAGCAATTGATGGGCGAAATCCAGGCGGTCAAGCGTAACGTCATCGACAGCGTGCTGGCCGACTGGCCGGAAGAAGACGTCGCCAGCTTCTCCCTCCTCTTCGACCGCTTCGTCACCTCCTTCGAACAGGTCTGCACCACCCCCGGCAAGGATACGGATTAGCGGCGATCTCCCTCTTTTCCATAACGGGGCAAGGGCGAGCGGCAGACACCCTCTTCTCCCCGGCGGGGAGAAGTGCCGAACGCAGTGAGGCGATGAGGGGGCCGCTCGGCAATTTCTGAGCGTGTGGCCCCCTCATCCGGCCCTTTGGGCCACCTTCTCCCCGCCGGGGAGAAGAGAACACCAAATCCACGCCTGCCCCTTCCCCTCATCCCCCTGTTTACGCTATGGCCATGCGCCATGAGCAAACAGGCTTTTATCATCTTGATGGGCGGTCCCCTGACGCCGACGGACAGGCTTGCCACCCAGCTTGCCGGCGCCCGCGTCATCGCGGCCGATGGCGGCATGCGCCATGCCAGTGCGCTGGGGCTAAAGCCGGAGCTCTGGGTCGGCGATTTCGATTCCACGCCGGATGCCCTGATCGCCGAATGGCCGGATGTCCGCCGCGAGCCCTATCCCGCCGCCAAGAGCGAGACCGACGGCGAAATCGCCGTTGCCACCGCCCTTGAGCGCGGCGCGAAAAGGCTCATTCTCGCCGGCGCGCTCGGCGGCGAGCGCAGCGACCATGCCTTCATGCACCTACTTTATGCCGCCAAGCTTGCCGAAGACGGCATCGAGATGCTGCTCACCTCCGGCGAGGAGGAAGCCTATCCGCTGCTGCCCGGCAGCTCCGTGATCGCCCTGCCGAAGGGCAGCCTGTTTTCCATCCTCGGGCTCGATACGCTGACCGGTCTTTCCATCGAAGGCGCCCGTTATCCGCTCAGGGATTTTCATCTGCCGTTCGGCTCCTCGCGCACCGTTTCCAATGTCGCCGAAGGCACCGTCCGCTTCACCCTTTCCTCCGGCCGGGCGCTCATCCTTGCCCGCCCTCATGATTTTTCGGGAGCCTGACCATGGCGCCACCCATTCTGAAACTCGATGATATCGTGCTCTCCTTCGGCGGTACGCCGCTGTTGAACGGCGCCAATCTGCAGGTTGAGCCCGGCGACCGGATCTGCCTTGTCGGCCGCAACGGCTCGGGCAAATCGACCCTGATGAAGATCGCCGCCGGCCTTGCCGAGCCGCAGTCGGGCGAAACCTTCCGTCATCCCTCCGTCACCGTCCGCTACCTGCATCAGGCGCCGGATTTTGACGGTTTCGACAGTGTTCGCGCCTATGCGGAAGCAGGCCTCGGCCCGAGCGACGACCCCTACCGCGTCGCCTACCTGCTCGAACATCTCGGCCTGACGGGCGATGAAGACCCAACGCAGCTGTCCGGCGGCGAAGCCCGCCGCGCGGCGCTTGCCCGCGTCATGGCGCCGGAGCCGGATATCCTGCTGCTCGACGAGCCGACCAACCATCTCGACCTGCCGACCATCGAATGGCTGGAAGGCGAGCTGATCAAGAGCCGCTCGGCCCTCGTGGTCATCTCGCACGACAGGCGCTTCCTCGAAAAGGTTTCCAACGCCACCGTCTGGCTCGATCGCGGCCAGTCGCGCCGCCTCAATCAGGGTTTTGGCGCCTTCGAGGCCTGGCGCGACAAGGTGCTGGAAGAAGAAGAGCTGGAGCAACACAAGCTCGGCAAGGAAATCGAGCGCGAGGAACACTGGCTGCGCTACGGCGTGACGGCAAGGCGCAAGCGCAACATGCGCCGCCTCGGCGCGCTGCAGGACCTGCGCGCCAAGCATCGCGGCCATAATGGCCCGCAAGGCTCGGTGCAGGCGACCGTCTCCGACGCCCGCGAATCCGGCAAGCTGGTTATCGAGGCTGATCAGATCACCAAGACCTATGGCGAGCGCACCATCGTCGCCCCCTTCTCGATCCGCGTCCATCGCAGCGATTGCATCGGTCTCGTCGGCCCGAATGGCGCGGGCAAGACGACGCTTCTGAAGATGCTCACCGGCCAGATCAAGCCCGACAGCGGCTGGGTCAAGCTCGGCACCAACCTCGAGATCGCCACGCTCGACCAGCGCCGCGAGGACCTGAACCTTGAGGATACGCTGGCCCATTACCTCACCGACGGCCGCGGCGACAACCTGCTGGTCAATGGCGAGCAGCGCCATGTCACTGGCTATATGAAGGAATTCCTGTTCCAGCCCGAACAGGCGCGCACCCCGATCAAGAACCTGTCGGGCGGCGAACGCGCCCGGCTGATGCTCGCCCGCATCCTGTCGCGCCCGACCAACCTCTTGATCCTCGACGAACCGACCAACGATCTCGATATCGAAACGCTCGACCTGCTGCAGGAAATCGTCGCAGGCTTTTCCGGCACCGTCATCCTCGTCAGCCACGACCGTGACTTCCTCGACCGCACCGTCACTTCGACCATCGCGCCCGCCAATCCGGATGCGCCGGATGGACGCTGGATCGAATATGCCGGCGGCTATTCCGACATGATGGCCCAGCGCAAGGGTGCTGCCGACGAAAAGAAGCGCACGGAAAAAGCCGAAAAAGCCAAATCCGCCAGCAACGACGGCTCGTCCTCCGCCCCCAAGACCGGCAAGGGCAAACTCTCCTTCAAACAGAAATTCGCGCTGGAAAACCTGCCGAAGGAAATGGAAAAGGCCGAAGCCCAGATCGCCAAACACGAAAAGGAAATGGCCGACCCGAATTTGTTTTCCAAGAACCCCACGCGGTTTTCGGCGCTGGCTGCAGAGCTCGAAAAGCTACGAACCTCGATCACGAAGATGGAAGAGGAATGGCTGGAGCTGGAGATGTTAAGGGAGGAGATCGAGGGGTAGGGCACGCGGCACCGAGCCGCAGAATGATTGCTTTGCGTCGTTAGCGGGGAAAGACGAAAGCTGCCATATCACTGCGGTGTAACGATGTGCGCCATCGGCCCGATAGCAGCCTTCTCAAACGGCCTATGGCAAGATTCCGCTGCCATAGGCCTCATTCAACTGGGTTGATTTCAGATTTCTTTAAGTCTCGGGGTGCTGTCGAGACTGCCAATCAGAGTAGCACTTGCATCATTCACCCCCAAAACAACGGGGGTTGTGCCATGGGCTTTAAACCGCTCCACCACCTTTTCCAGTGCTGCAACTGCTGTGATATCCCAGAAATGAGCTTGCGAAACATCTATCGTCACGGCCATGCCGTGTGCTTCCTCGATGTCGAATGCCTCGATGAAAATATCGGCCGAGGCAAAGAACACTTGTCCGGACACGCGGTACATCATGTGAACTGCGGCAGCATCGATCTCCGTTTCGACCCGCAGCAGACGAGCAACCTTGAAGGTGAAGAACACGCCGCTCAGAAGAACGCCAACCGTGACGCCGAGCGCAAGGTTTGAGCTGAACACCGTAACGAGAACCGTCGCCACCATGACGGCACTGGACATCTTCGGGTGAACAACCAGCGTCTTCAACGAAGACCAATCGAACGTATCGATAGACACCATCACCATGATAGCAACCAGTGCAGCGACGGGAACTTGAGAAACCCACGGCTTCAACAGGACCATCAAAACCAGCAGGAACGCACCAGCAAAGAGCGTGGATAATCTGCCTCGTCCACCATATTTCACATTGCTGACGGTCTGGCCGATCATGCCGCAGCCGGCTATTCCGCCGAATAGGCTCGCGGCCATGTTGGCGATGCCAAGGCCGGTACACTCCCTGTTCTTCGGGCTTGGCGTACCGGTGAGATCGTCGACAACACTTGCCGTCATCATCGATTCCAGCAGGCCAACCATGGCAATGGCAAGCGCCGGTCCGGCGATGATCGTCAGGGTTTCCAATGTCATCGGAACCGCGGGCCAGCCAAAGCCCGGAAGGGAATCGGGAAGTTTGCCAAGGTCGGCAATTGTCATGACCGGCAGCTGAAAGGAGATCGATGCCGCCGTCAGGACCAGAATGCAAATCAGCGGCGATGGGATGGCATTGGTTATCCGGGGTGCAAGGTAGATGACAGCCAGTCCGGCCGCCAGCATGCCATAGGAAAGCCAGTCTCCCCCGATGATATGGGGCAGTTGGGCTGCGAAAATCAGGATTGCAAGGGCATTGACGAAACCTGTGCGTACAGATTTCGAAACGAAGCGCATTAACACTCCGAGACGCAGAAGGCCGAAAACGATTTGGAACAGTCCGGCCAGCAGCCCGGCGGCGAAGAGGTAAGCAAGCCCATGGGCATGAACCAGCGGTGCCGCGACGAGGGCGACCGAACCCGCGGCGGCGGATATCATCGCCGGACGGCCACCTGTGAAGGCAATGACGATGCCGATTATGAAGGAGGCGAACAGGCCGACCTGGGGATCGACACCCGCGACGAAGGAAAATGCGATAACCTCGGGAATCAGCGCGAATGTCGCAACTGCTCCGGCGAGCATTTCGCGCATAGGATTGGCATTCCAATCCCCACGAATCGAAGAAAATTGCATTTGATGAGTTCTCGCAAAGCATGGCGAACCGCGCTATCGGGCGGTCGGTTGAATTGGCATGCAGGTTTTGCGTGGTCTGGCGGATCGGCGGCCAGAAGAGCCACCCGGAATTACACCGGGTCCGTGGTGAGTGGATGTGTTCTACCGAAGTTTTCTCGCATTGCAATATGGAATAGCTACGACTCCAATGAGGGCATTTTCCGGACGCGGCATGCTGAAGTGGACTGGCTGCTTTCAAGAAGTCGAGAAGGTCATGGCAAGACCGGGGGTAACGGCGTTAAGTGGAAAGTATTTCCGATGGGAAGACTGCAGGAACTGTCCGTCACCCAACCCGCGCTGCGCATTCAAACAAGATATGACCGAACCAGAAAGGGTAACAGTCCATGGATAACGGGATTCGACGGGTCGTCCTGATCGTCGCGCTGGCGAACCTGGCTTACTTCGGGGTCGAGTTTGCTGTCGCGCTCCGGATCGGGTCTGCGTCGCTTCTGGCGGACAGCGCGGATTTCTTCGAGGACGCGTCCGTCAATCTCTTGATCTTCGTCGCAATTGCATGGTCAGCGAGGAACCGAGCCCGTGCCGGAATGGCGATGTCGCTCATTCTGCTTGCTCCGGCCATCGCGTTCCTCTGGACCGCCTGGCAGAAGTTCGAGGTTCCAGTTCCCCCCGAGCCGCTCGCCCTCGGCCTGACAGGGCTCGGCGCACTGGTGGTCAATCTCTCTTGTGCCTTCCTCCTTGCAGCCTATCGGAATGCGAGCGGATCGCTGACTAGAGCGGCGTTTCTCTCCGCGCGGAACGATGCCATCGCCAACGTCGCGATCATCGCTGCCGGGGCAGTGACGCTTCTGCTGTGGCGCTCGCCATGGCCGGACCTGATTGTTGGCTTCGGTATTGCCTGGATGAACCTTGATGCGGCCAAGGAAGTGTGGGAGGCAGCTCGCAAGGAGCACGAGGCGGTGGCGTAGCTGGAATTCGTCGGATGCGAAACCGGTTGTGCCGCGAACCTGTCATTATCTGTCCATGACCAAAGGTCTGCTTTCGCCCGCCTGAACTGCTCTCCAATGGCTTAAATGAAGGAGCCAACAGTCTTTTGGAAATGCATCCGTTATGGCCGCTTCGGCCCGGTCGCACTCTTCCAAGAAAAAATTCATCCCCGCAAATCCCCGCCCTTTAAACCCGTGCGATACTTCTTGCCGTCCCATCACGGATACACCGGTTTGCGTTGCCGGCGAGATGGGGCCGGTGCCCGGATGGTTTGGCGAAACGCGCGTCAAATCCCCGGGGCTGCGTGAAAGGTGGTTCTCCTCCGGTTCGCAAATGAACCGGGCGTGCCGGGTGGTCACACCGTTCGCAAAAAACATCGAACGGGGCGCTGAGAGGTGTCACCTGTTACTACTTTACGAGGCAGCTTTCAGCGCCCCGGCCGGCCTGCTCTTTGAAAACCCACGGCGAATTTTTCGCGCGTGGACGCAAACCATGGGACATTGTTTGTGCCCAACTTCCTAAGCCCTTCCGACGGGGATGCAATGCCGCAAGAAAGACGGCTGCAAGGAACAGCAGCGCGGCAAACTCTTACTCCCTCCAAAAGGGTGAGACGGTCCTCCCAGCCAAGCCCAAGGACCGTCCCACCCGCCGTCTGCGGCAATCGCCTCGCCCCGTTACAGAGTGGGAAGAAGACGCCGACTGCCGCGCGACCTCGCTCAACTCCGGCTTTGGCTCAGCGCCGCCACCCGGCCATGCCAGATGACCAGGCAGGGCACGACGACGAGCTCCATGCCAAGCCCGAGCACATGCCCCGCCGAGGGTACGCCATCGGCAATCAGCGAATACAGCCGCGCCAGCCCACCGCTGAAGGTCAGGATTGCCAGAAGCCGAATCCGCTCCGCCTTCGTCTCGATCGCCGGAATACAGCTGTACCAGGCGAGACCAAAGGCCAGGAACAATCCGGACAGGAACCGGACATGGCTGCTCAAATCCACCGGAGGTTTTGCTTCGGCAAGAAATGCCGGCCCCATCACCACGCCCGCCAGCCCGGCAAACACCGGCAGCATCGCCAGGATGGCAATGCTCGCTTGAAGCAGGCGCCGCTGGCGGAAATCGGCCGGGCTGATCTGATAGGCAAGACTGGGCATCGCACATCCTCCTGAAGTCATCAGAGGAGTACGGGCGGGGGCGCCGCGAGGTTTCAGCAGCTCGAACACATCGGCGTGATGACAACCGAACGGCGACCATCACCGCGGCGCGCCACTCATCGGCGGGGCGCCGCATATTGATTCGCACGCCAACAGGCGCTATCTAGGAATTCGTGGTGATTTGGCCGGCCGGCTTGCAGCCACGTTAAATAAGTCGCTAAAGGGCCGTGCGAGCGCAAGCAAGCGGGGCCGGGAGCGATTCCTATCGTTGCCGGTTTTTTTGTGCCGGTCTGTTCGTTGAACCGAGTGTTGCCCATGCCGATCAAGATTCCCGATACGCTGCCTGCCTATGAAACCCTCGTCAAAGAGGGCGTGCGGGTGATGACCGAAACCATGGCGGTCCGCCAGGATATCCGGCCGCTGCAGATCGGCCTGCTCAATCTGATGCCGAACAAGATCAAGACCGAAGTGCAGATGGCGCGCCTCGTCGGCGCCTCGCCGCTACAGGTCGAGTTCTCGCTGATCCGTCTCGGCGGCCACAAGGCCAAGAACACCCCGGAAGAGCATCTGCTCGCCTTCTACGAAACGTGGGACGAGGTGAAACATCGCACGTTCGATGGCCTGATCATCACCGGCGCGCCGGTCGAGACGCTCGACTACGAGGACGTCACCTACTGGAACGAGATGCAGCAGATCCTTGACTGGACCCATACCAATGTCCATTCGACGCTGAACATCTGCTGGGGGGCGATGGCGGCGATCTACCATTTCCATGGCGTGCCGAAATACGCGCTGAAGGAAAAGGCATTCGGCGTCTACCGCCATCACAATCTCAACCCGTCCTCGCCCTATCTCAGCGGCTTCTCGGATGATTTCCAGATTCCCGTGTCGCGCTGGACCGAGGTGCGCCGTGCCGATATCGAGAAAAGGCCCGAGCTGGAAATCCTGATGGAATCCGATGAAATGGGCGTCTGCTTCGTGCATGAGAAGGCGGGCAACCGGCTCTATGTCTTCAACCATGTCGAATATGATTCGACCTCGCTGTCTGACGAATATTTCCGCGATGTCGATGCCGGTGTGCCGATCAAGATGCCGCACAACCATTTCCCGCATAACGATCCGACACTGACGCCGCAAAATCGCTGGCGCAGCCACGCGCACCTGTTGTTCGGCAACTGGATCAACGATATCTATCAGACGACATCCTATGATCTCGCCGATATCGGGAAGGACAGACGCTGACCGCAACCCTCACCATCCGCCCCATCGAATCCGGCGACGAGCAGGACTGGCGCCGCCTGTGGAAGGCCTATCTGGCCTTCTACGAAACCACCCTGCCGGAAGACATCTACGCCCTCACCTTCTCGCGGCTCCTGAGTGGTGCTGCACATGAATATGCGGGTTTTCTTGCGGTTCTCGATGGCAGGCCGGTTGGCCTTGCGCATTACCTCTTTCATCGCTCCTGCTGGCAAAAGAACTCAATCTGTTACCTGCAGGACCTGTTCGCCGATCCTGAGGTTCGCGGACAGGGGATCGGCCGGGCGCTGATCGAGGCCGTCTATGCCCGGGCAAACGCGGAAAAGGCCGAAGAAGTGTACTGGATGACCCAGGACTTCAACGCCAATGCCCGCAAGCTCTATGACCGCATCGCAGACAAGACCCCCTTCATCATCTACCAGAAGACGTTCTGAAACGGATCGGCCTGTCTCTGCAGGAAGGTGATGCGAGCCTGAGGCGGCCACCGTCGTTAATTGTATGACTTTTCGGTTGCCGCGTTCAACGAAATGACGCAGTTTGCCGCCGGGAAGAGTGGAGGAAGAATACCCGTGCAGACAGAGACTGAAGTATTCGGCCATATGCCGTCCGGCGAACCCGTGCACCGCAT
This sequence comes from Rhizobium sp. Root1334, assembly GCF_001426665.1. Classification (GTDB taxonomy): domain Bacteria; phylum Pseudomonadota; class Alphaproteobacteria; order Rhizobiales; family Rhizobiaceae; genus Pararhizobium. The sequence goes on from NZ_LMEY01000029.1 coordinate 159,917, forward strand.
CGTCATCAAGGGCGGCGGGCTGACCGCGCATATCCTCACCTGGGGCTCGGTCATCCAGGACCTGCGCCTCGATGGCCACGCTGCTCCTCTTGTGCTCGGCTTTGAGAATTTCGCCGATTATCTCACCCATTCCCCTTATTTCGGCGCCACGCCCGGCCGCAATGCCAACCGCATCGGCAGCGGCCGATTTGCCATCGATGGCGTCTCCTACCAGCTCGAATGCAACGAGAAGGGCGTTACCCACCTGCACGGCGGCAGCGACGGCATTGCCAAGCGCCTGTGGACCTTGATCGAGGCGGCGGAAAACCGCGCCGTGCTGCAGATCGTCGATCCGGATGGCCGCGCCGGCTATCCCGGCAATTGCACCATCACCTGCACCTACACCGTCAGCGATGGTGGCGTCCTCAACGTCCTCTATGAGAGCACCACGGACCGCGCAACGATCTGCAACGTCTGTCAGCACAGCTATTTCAACCTCGATGGCACTACCGATGCGCTCGGCCATGATGCGATGATCGCCGCCAACAGCTATCTGCCGACCGACGAGCTGCAGGTCCCGACCGGCGAGATCCGCTCCGTCGAAGGCACCGTTTTCGACCTGCGCGCCATGACGCCGCTGCGCCGCCAGCTGGAAGGCGACAAGATCGGCTACGACCACAATTTCTGCCTGGCGGACGCCCGAGGCGCCAAGCAATCCGTCGCGCTGGTGCGCAGCATCAATTCCGGCGTTTCGCTGGAAGTCCGCACCACCGAGCCCGGCGTGCAGTTCTATACCGGCTTCAAGATGGACGTTCCCGTGCCCGGCCTCGAAGGCCGTCATTACGGGCCTTTCGCAGGCTTCTGCCTGGAAACCCAGATCTGGCCGGATGCGATCAACCACGCCAATTTCCCGCAAGCCGTCCTGCGGCCCGGTGAAACGCTCAGGCAGGAAACCGATTACGTCTTCACCCGTAGCTGACCGCTCGAGAGCCGTCTGCCGCCTGCTCAGGATCAGCCTGAAGGACATGGACCGCCCCCGTTGCGGCGCGTCATCCTTTGGCACGTGTGATACTGTTTAAAGACGAAGCGCTCTAGGCTTTTGCGGTAAAACCGGATTTGATGCCCCGATCGAGGCTGCGGCAAGGGGAGGACTTGGCATGGCTGAAACGGACAGACCGAAAATCGCGTTGGTAACGGGCGGCGGCACCGGTATCGGCCGCGCCATTGCCGAAGCACTGTTGAAAAAGGGCTACACGGTCATCCTTTCCGGCCGGCGATTCGATGTTCTCCAGCATGCAGCAAAGGAAATGGCCACCTTGACCGGCGGCACGGCGCGGGCGTTCGCGGCCGATGTCGGCGACCCGCAAGCGGTCGCCAGCCTGTTTTCCGCCATCCGCCATGATTTCGGCCGCCTCGACCTGCTCGTCAACAATGCCGGCATGGGGCTGCCCGCTGTTCCGATGGAGGATATTACCTTCGAACAATGGAATGCCATCGTCGGCGCCAACCTGACCGGCGCATTCCTCTGTACCCAGCAGGCCATGAAGCTGATGAAGGCACAAACACCGCGTGGCGGCCGAATCATCAACAACGGCTCGATCTCCGCCTCGACGCCGCGGCCGATGTCAGCCCCCTACACAGCCACCAAACACGCCATCACCGGCCTGACCAAGTCGACGGCGCTCGATGGTCGCCCGTTCGACATCGCCTGCGGCCAGATCGATATCGGCAATGCCTCGACTGACATGACATCAGGGATGCGCGCTGGCATCCTGCAGGCCAATGGCGAGATCGCCTCCGAACCGACCATCCCGGCAAACCTCGTCGCCGACGCCGTCATCTACATGGCCGGCCTGCCGCTCGACGCCAACGTGCTGACGATGACCGTGATGGCGACGCAAATGCCGTATGTGGGACGGGGATAAGGAAACAGTCCACGCACCAAGGCGGCTGCTAAGATTATACCTATTTTCCTGGGAGGCTCTCCGAAGAGAAGAAAATGGAGCGGGTGAAGCGATTCGAACGCTCGACCCCAACCTTGGCAAGGTTGTGCTCTACCCCTGAGCTACACCCGCTCATCAACCTCGATCCGGGGGTAGTCGGTGGACCGTGGCGCCGCTGCGTTTGTTGTTTGCTGCGACGACGGCTATATGGCCCAGACGATTTTTAAATGCAACAGGGAAATGACGGCCAACCCAATATTTTTTTGAAGAAATGTCGCAAGCCCCTGAAAACAAGGCGTTTTGCAGCGTGCATTCTGTGGAAGATTGCGATTTTTTGCCCTTCGCCGTAAGGAAGACCACCATTTTCAAGCGAAAGAGAAGCCGCCATGAGTGAAATGCAGCCGAAGACACAGGACGAATTGTTTGCGCTTCTCGACAGCCTCGGCATCCCACACAAGACGATGCGGCACGAGCCGGTTTTCACCGTTGCCGAATCGGTGGCACTGCGGGACGCGATTGCCGGCGGACACACCAAGAATCTGTTCGTGAAGGACAAGAAGGACAATTATTTCCTGCTCACCGTCGAGGAGAACGCAACAGTCGACCTGAAGACGGTGCACACGCTCATCGGCGGTGCCAGCAAGGTGTCCTTCGGCAAGCCGGAAAAACTGATGGAATATCTCGGTGTGATTCCGGGAGCGGTCACAGCCTTCGGCGTCATCAACGACATTGGGCAGAACGTGAAGATCATCATCGACGAGGAGCTGATGAAGGATGAGATCGTCAACTGCCATCCGCTGTCGAACGATGCGACGACATCGATCGCCTCGAAAGATCTGCTGCGCTTTATCGAAGCGACGGGACACGAAGCCCTTGTCTTGAAAGTGACGTCCTGACATACGATCTTTGACGCAAAACAGTCAGGCGGACGCGGATGTCCGCGAGGAGACACGATGAGCGGCAACGACAATCCCTACGCAGCATCCTACGGCAACCAGATGACGGCAACGGCCAGCTACGGCGCCGCCCCGGCACCGGCGGCAGCGGCCGCGCCGGCGGGTGACCTGATCAAGGAAACCACCACCGCCAACTTCACCCGCGACGTGCTCGAAGCTTCCCGCCAGCAGCCGGTCCTCGTCGATTTCTGGGCGCCCTGGTGCGGCCCGTGCAAGCAGCTGACGCCGGTGATCGAAAAGGTCGTCACCGAAGCACAGGGCCGTGTCAGGCTGGTCAAGATGAACATCGACGATCACCCGTCGATTGCCGGCCAGCTCGGTATCCAGTCCATCCCCGCCGTGATCGCCTTTGTCGGCGGCCGCCCGGTCGATGGCTTCACGGGCGCCGTGCCGGAAAGCCAGATCCGCGACTTCATCGACAAGGTTGCCGGTCCGATGATCGACGACCAGCAGGCCGGGATCGATGCGGCGCTCGCAGACGCAAAAGCCCTGGTCGAGCAGGGTGATATCGAGAACGCTGCCGGTCTTTTCGGCGCCGTGCTGCAGGCGGACCCGGAAAATGCAATCGCGCTCGCAGGCCTTGCCAATTGCCTGATCACCGCCGGCGAACTGGACCAGGCACGCGAGGTTCTGGCCGATCTCTCCGAAGAGCTGGCCAAGGATGCCGGCATCGCCGCCGTTGTGAAAAAGCTCGCCCAGATCGAGGAAGCCCGCAAGCTCGGCGACCCGAATGCGCTGGAGCAGATCCTTGCTGCCGATCCTGACGATCATGGCGCCCGCATCAAGCTCGCCAAGATCCGCAATGTCGAGGGTGACCGCGAGGCGGCGGCCGATCACCTGCTGAAGGTGATGAAACGCGACCGGACGTTCGAGGATGATGGCGCCCGGCGCGAACTGCTGCAGTTCTTCGATGTCTGGGGACCGATGGACCCGGCAACGCTGTCAGCACGCCGCAAACTGTCATCGATCCTGTTTTCGTGATACCCTGACAGGGGCGCCTTTATGACAATCTCCCTTGAGATTTGACGTCGGCGCCCCATTTCTTGTCAGTAAGCGGCGCGGCGTCATTAAGGCCGCCACAAGAACGCCTGACAGCGACGGGGTAGTTGAGACATGCAAGTTGGTAACGCACGTTATCTGAGGCCTCAGGACCTGCCGGAGACCCTTCCGGTGTTCCCATTGACGGGCGTGCTGCTGCTTCCGGGTTCGCAATTGCCGCTCAACATCTTCGAGCCGCGCTATCTTTCCATGTTTGACGATGCGCTGGCCGGAAACCGCCTGATCGGCATGATCCAGCCCTTCTTCGGTGAAACGCGCGAAGAACCGGGCCAGGCGCATGTGCAGGCGCTTTGCCAGGTCGGTTGCGCGGGCCGCATCACCTCGTTCGCCGAAATGGAAGACGGCCGCTATATCGTCTCGCTGACCGGCATTTGCCGGTTCCGGCTGTTTGATGAAGTGCCGCTTGCGAAAAAAGGCTATCGCTCCTTCAAGATCGCCCCGTTTGCGACCGACCTCACCGGACCGGACGATGAGGCTCAGGTCGATCGCGAGGCTTTGCTGGCCGCTTTCAAGGCCTATCTCGATGCCAACAAGCTGGAAGCCGACTGGGAGAGCGTCGAGCGCGCCAGCAATCTGACGCTGGTCAATTCGATGGCGATGATGTCGCCCTATGGCCCGGCGGAAAAGCAGGCGCTGCTTGAGGCGCCCGACCTCAAGACCCGCGCCGAAACGCTGATCGCGATTACCGAGATCGTGCTCGCCCGAAATTTCGGCGATATCGAAACCATGCTGCAATAGGCGGATATGATGGAAGACAGGACCAGCCGGGTCGATCCCAAACTGCTTGAACTGCTGGTCTGCCCGCTGACCAAGGGCCGCCTCAGCTACCACGCGGCCGAAAATGAACTGATCTCGGAAAAGGCAAGGCTGGCCTACCCGATCCGCGACGGCATTCCAATCATGCTGATTTCCGAGGCGCGCAAAATCGAGGATTGAGGCTGCGATTGATCGTATGAAAGCCCCTCATCCGCCCTTCGGGCACCTTCTCCCCGTCACGACGGGGAGAAGGACCGACCGGCAAACTCCGCGCAGATCCCCTCTCCCCGCGTGCGGGGAGAGGGTTAGGGTGAGGGGCATTCGCCAGTCAACGAAGTCCAGCGCTTAAATCGCCTGCCCGCCCAGCATCTTCGGCTCGCTCTGGCCGCCAAGTCCGGACGCCTGACGGATGAAGAATGATTTGACCGATGGCATCCGGTCGACGATGCCCAGCCCGAAATCGCGCAGCGCCCTGACCGGCGTGACATCGTTGGAAAACAGCCGGTTCAAGACATCGGTGGTCACGCCCATGCGGAACGTGTCGAAGCGCCGCCAGCTCTGGTAGCGCTCGAGCACCGCGAGCGAGCCGATATCGAGACCGAGGCGATCAGCATCGACGATGGTTTCTGCCAGCGCTGCCACATCCTTGAAGCCAAGATTGAGGCCCTGGCCGGAAATCGGGTGAATGCCGTGAGCTGCGTCACCGGCAAGGGCGAAACGCGGCGCGATGAAATCGCGGGCCAGCGTCAGCCCCAGCGGAAAGGCGCGGCGTCCGCCGACGACCTTCAGCGTGCCGAGCTTGTGGCCGAAACGGCGCTCCAGTTCTTCCTCGAACACCAGATCGTCGCTGGCGACCAGCCGGTCGGCGTCGCGCGTCCGTTCCGTCCAGACCAGCGAGGAGCGATTGTTCTTGAGCGGCAGCGTCGCAAACGGCCCGGCCGGCAGGAAATGCTCTTCCGCCGTGCCGTCATGCGGCCGCTCATGTTCGACCGTGGTGACGATGCCCGACTGGCCATAGTCGAAATCGACGGTCTTGATGCCTGCGGCATCGCGCAGTTTCGAGCGCACGCCATCGCAGGCGACCAGGAGCCGCGCTTCCATTGTCTCGCCATTGGCCAGCTCAATGGAAACCGAGTGATCGCCGCTCTTGAAACCGGCAGCCGCCGTCGATTGACGAATCTCCACGCCGAGATTCGTGGCTGCCTTCCGCAGCGCGCCGACCAGAGCGACATTCGGCACCATATGGGCAAACGGCCGGCCCTCGATCTTTTCATCCTCGAAGGTCAGGAACACCGGGCGAACCGGATCGGCGGTCTTCGAATCGGTGATGACCATACGCTTGATCGGCTCGGCTTCCGGCTCGATCTCGCTCCAGATACCGAGCACGTCGAGCATTTGCGAGGCGGCGGCGATGATCGCCGAGGCGCGCTCGTCCTTCTTCCAGGCAGTCTCCGGAGCGCCGTCGATCAAGCTGACGGCGAGATGCGGCGCGGCCTTCTTGATGGATACGGCCAGCGACAGCCCGACATAACCGCCGCCCGCAATCAGCACATCGATCATCTCTCATTCTCCCGTCGCTCTTGAGCATTGCATGTGGCCTATATAGATCATTGATGCGCTCGTTCCTACCGTTTGAGCGCTCGAGCCCAGGAGATCGCCGAAATGTCGCGCCCCGCCGAGACCCCCGCCCCGATGGATGTCCTCTTGCAGACGCTGGATCTGGAAAAGCTGGAGGAAAACCTGTTTCGCGGCCGCTCGCCGCAGGTCGGCTGGCAGCGCGTGTTCGGCGGGCAGGTGATCGGCCAGGCGCTGGTGGCCGCTCAACGTACCGTCAGCGAGGGCCGTTACGTGCATTCGCTGCACGCCTATTTCATGCGGCCGGGCGATCCGTCCGTGCCGATCATCTACGATGTTGACCGGATCCGCGATGGCGCAAGCTTTGCCACCCGCCGCGTCGTCGCCATCCAGCATGGCAAGGCAATCTTTTCGATGTCGGCCTCCTTCCAGTTCGACGAGGAAGGGTTTGACCACCAGATCACCAGGCCGGACGTGGCGCCGCCGGAAACGCTGATGGGCGAGCAGGACATCAAGGAAAAATTCCTGGTCAATGCGCCGGAAGCGATCCGCCGCTATTGGGAGCGGCCCCGGCCGATCGAAATTCGCCCGGTTTCGCTCAAGCACTATTTCTCGCGCGACAAGCTGGAGCCATCGCAGGACGTCTGGGTCAAGGCGGTCGGCGCCGTTCCGGACGAGCGTCACATTCAGGCGGCGGTGCTCGCCTATATCTCCGATATGACCCTGCTCGACACCGCGCTCTATGCCCATGGCACCTCGGTGTTTGACCGCGACCTGCAGGTGGCGAGCCTCGACCATGCCATGTGGTTTCATCGCCCCTGCCGCATGGACGACTGGATGCTCTACACGCAGGACAGCCCCAGCGCCTTCGGTGCACGCGGCATGACGCGCGGTAGCCTTTTTGATCGCTCCGGCACCCTGATCGCTTCCGTTGCCCAGGAAGGCCTGATCCGGAAAAAGGCATCTGAATAAAAAATCGCCTCTTTTTTGATTCTGATTAATTTTTAATCGTTTATTTCGATGATTTTTTGACATTTCGCCGATGGCTTTCGGCGAAATATCGCATTTCCATGTCTTTTCATGGACTTACCCATTCAATCCCAAACTGGCACGCCCCTTGAATAGCTAGGGGCAGTCGTTGGGGATTTGTGCTCGGCGGCAAGGAGAGACGGCCCCGAGCCGAAGTTGAACAAGGATGGGAAACCAGATGAAAATTGTAATGGCCATTATCAAGCCGTTCAAGCTCGATGAGGTTCGCGAAGCCCTCACTGCCGTTGGCATCCAAGGCCTGACCGTGACCGAAGTGAAGGGTTACGGACGTCAGAAGGGACATACGGAAATCTATCGCGGCACCGAATACGCCGTGAGCTTCCTGCCGAAACTGAAGATCGAAATCGCTGTTGCCTCGGAGATTGTCGACAAGGCCGTCGAAGCGATCGCCACGTCAGCCAAGACCGGCCAGATCGGCGACGGCAAGATCTTCGTCTACTCGATTGACCATGCGGTGCGCATTCGTACCGGCGAAACCGACACAGAAGCGCTGTAAGTCACGGCCGTTCAGGGAGCTCCATATCAATGTCTTCATTTAAACTTTCTACCTCTCTTGGACGCGTGGGCGCTGCAGCCGCAGCCCTCCTCGCCCCGGCCATCGCCTATGCGCAGGAAGCCGCACCGGCGGCAGCCGAAGCGGTTGCTGCAGCCCCCGTGCCGAACAAGGGCGATACCGCCTTCATGTTCCTCTGCACCATTCTCGTCCTGTTCATGCTCATCCCCGGCCTCGGCCTGTTCTATGGCGGCCTCGTCCGCGCCAAGAACATGCTGTCGGTCCTGATGCAGTGCACCGTCGCCGGTTCGGCCGTCATGCTCATCTGGGTCATCTACGGTTATTCCTTCGCCTTCGGCGGTTCGACATCGCCCTATTGGGGCGGTACCGCCAAGATGTTCCTCGCGGGCGTCACGATGGACTCGACCGCCGCCACCTTCTCCGATGGCGTCGTCATCCCGGAAATGATCTTCATCATGTTCCAGATGACCTTCGCGGCCATCACACCGGCCCTGATCGTCGGCGCCTTTGCCGAACGCATCAAGTTCTCGGCTGCAATCCTGTTCTGCGTCCTGTGGGCAACCTTCGTCTACTTCCCGATCGCCCACATGGTCTGGGACGCAAACGGCCTGATCTTCGGCTGGGGCGCTCTCGACTTCGCTGGCGGCACGGTCGTTCACATCAACGCTGGCGTTGCCGGTCTGATCGGCGCGATCATGGTCGGCAAGCGGACCGGCTTCGGCAAGGACATGATGGCTCCCCATTCCATGACGCTGACGCTCGTCGGCGCGGCCATGCTGTGGGTCGGCTGGTTCGGCTTCAACGCTGGCTCCAACCTTGAAGCATCCGGCGGCGCGATGCTTGCCACCGTCAACACCTTCATCGCCACGGCTGCAGCCATCATTTCGTGGTCGCTGGTTGAAACCTTCACCCGTGGCAAGGCCTCTATGCTTGGCGCCGCGTCCGGCATGATCGCCGGTCTCGTCGCCATCACGCCTGCTGCCGGCATCGTCGGCCCGATGGGCGCGATCGTCATGGGCCTGATCGTGTCGCCGCTGTGCTACTTCTTCGTCTCCGTGGTGAAGAACAAGTTCGGTTATGACGACACGGCAGACGTTTTCGGCGTCCATGGCGTTGGCGGCCTGTTCGGCGCCTTGGCCACCGGTATCTTCGCCTCGTCGTCCCTCGGCGGCATCGGATATGCCGATGGCGTCACCATGGGCGGCCAGTTCATGACCCAGGTTTATGCCGTTCTCGTTACGCTCGTCTGGTGCGGCATCGGCTCGGCAATCCTCTACAAGATCGTCGATGTCATCGTTGGCCTGCGTGTTCCGGTCGAAGCCGAACGCGAAGGTCTTGACCTCTCCTCGCACGGCGAAGCCGCCTACCACTCCTGATGAACTTGCGGGCCGGGAAAACCGGCTCGCATCTCTTCCCGTCGCGGTTTCGTCTTGTGCGAAACCGCATTTGACCCGGACACCCGTCCGGGTCTTTTTTTGCCCTCACACCTGCCAATGACTGCCAAAAAACGCTTTCAATAGGGAAAACTGCGGTTGCAGAAGCGTTTCACGTAAAGGAAGCGTCAAGGTTAATAGGGCTTTAACTCTCCTCTGCTTACCTTCGAAGCATGCGCCCATGGCGTTTTTCGGGAATAACAGGCAGCAGGTCATCATGAGCAGAAGCAATCAGGCGGTATACGACAACCGTTCCAACCGGTTTGTGCTTTCCACATTCGTCTGGAAACAGGTCGCCGCCCTGGCGGGGTTTGCGGTGTTCGTCGCTCTCGGGTTCGCGATCGCGGCATTGTCGAGCTGGAACGTCGCCGATCCCAGCTTCTCCTACGCCACAGCCGATGCTCCGACCAACCTGCTCGGCTATACAGGTGCCGCCTTCGCCGACATCTTCATGCAGTTCTTCGGCATTGCCAGCGTTGTCGCACTTCTGCCCGTCGTCGCCTGGGGCCTGGTGCTGATCATCGGCAAACCCTTCGATCATATCGTCAAGCGCGCCGGCGCCTGGTTCCTCGGTTCGGTGCTGGCCTCGGCTGCACTCAGCTGCGTTCCCGCCCCCGTCACCTGGCCCTTACCCAACGGCCTTGGCGGCGTCTTTGGCGACATGATCCTGCGTTTTCCTGCTTTGTTTACCGGTACCTATCCGACCGGCACGTTCGGCACCGTGCTTGCCGTCCTGTTCACGCTTCCCGCCGCCTACTTCCTGATCTACAGCGCCGGCCTCATCGGCGTATCCGACCCTGAGGACGAGATCGACGAGCCGGCACCGGCACCCAGCAAGGCCCGCACCGTCAGCGACGAATCCGAGGACGACGAATCCGAAGGCATCATCATGGTGATGGCAGGCGCCCTCACCCATATGCGCTTTACCGCGCAAGCCCGTATCCGCCGCCTGTTTGGCTTGAGCGGCCGCCGCAAGCCGTCCGCGCGTGATTATGACGAACCCTATGATTTCAACGGCGACGAATTCGGTACGTTGAACGAACCGTCCCGCCCGAAGGCTGTTTCCCGCTCGGAGCGGGTCGAGCCGTCGCTGGACCGCAGCGAACGGCGCACGGTTGCAGCGCCGCCAATGTCTATGGACGAAGACGACGACGATTTCCCCGCGTTCGACAACCGCCGTGCCTCCGCCGACTTCATGCCTGATGGTGACGAGGACGACGACAACGATCCGGCTGCCGACTGGGCGCCGGTGCCCGCACCGCGCAAGCAGGCCATGCCGCAGACCGCCGCCCGTGTGGTCCCCGCCGCACCCCGCCCGAAGACCGGCCAGCGGGGCGATCGCGAGGCGCAGGCGTCTCTGGTGTCCGATGACGGCGATTTCACTCTGCCGCCGCTGCATTTCCTTGCCGAGCCAAAGAACGTCGCCCGCGACGCAACCCTGTCGGCCGATGCACTCGAACAGAATGCCCGCATGTTGGAAGGCGTGCTGGAGGACTTTGGCGTCAAGGGCGAGATCATCCATGTCCGTCCCGGCCCGGTCGTCACCATGTACGAACTGGAACCTGCGCCGGGCATCAAGTCCTCGCGCGTCATCGGCCTTGCCGACGATATCGCCCGCTCGATGTCGGCGATCGCCGCCCGCGTCGCCGTTGTTCCTGGCCGCAACGCCATCGGTATCGAACTGCCGAACCAGCGTCGCGAGACCGTCTATCTGCGTGAACTGATCGGCTCGAGAGATTTCGAGACCAGCAAGACCCGCCTTGCCATGGCGCTCGGCAAGACGATCGGTGGCGAACCCGTCATCGTCGATATTGCCAAGATGCCGCATCTTCTCGTTGCCGGCACCACCGGCTCGGGTAAATCTGTCGCCATCAACACCATGATCCTGTCGATCCTCTACCGGCTGAAGCCGGAGCAGTGCCGTCTGATCATGATCGACCCGAAGATGCTCGAACTCTCCGTCTATGACGGCATCCCGCATCTGCTCTCGCCTGTCGTCACCGATCCGAAAAAAGCAGTCGTCGCTTTGAAATGGACCGTGCGCGAGATGGAAGAACGCTACAAGAAGATGTCGAAGATCGGTGTGCGCAACATCGACGGCTTCAACTCACGCGTCGAGCAGGCGATGGCCAAGGGCGAGCAGATCAGCCGCACCGTCCAGACCGGCTTTGACCGCCAGACCGGCGAGGCCGTCTACGAAACGGAAGAATTCGACTTGGCACCGATGCCCTATATCGTCGTCATCATCGACGAAATGGCCGACCTGATGATGGTCGCCGGTAAGGATATCGAGGGTGCCGTCCAGCGGCTCGCCCAGATGGCCCGTGCCGCCGGTATACACGTGATCATGGCAACCCAGCGCCCGTCCGTCGACGTCATCACCGGCACGATCAAGGCCAACTTCCCAACCCGTATCTCCTTCCAGGTGACGTCGAAGATCGACAGCCGCACCATCCTTGGCGAACAGGGCGCCGAACAGCTGCTTGGCATGGGCGACATGCTCTACATGGCCGGTGGCGGCCGCATCCAGCGTGTGCACGGCCCGTTCGTCTCCGACACCGAGGTCGAGGATGTCGTCAAATACCTGAAGACCCAAGGCTCTCCGCAATATCTCGACGCCATCACCGAAGATGACGGAGAGGATGATGAAGGCGGCAGCGGCCCGGCGGGCACCTCCAACCTTGCCGATTCGGACGATCCCTATGATCAGGCCGTCGCTATCGTGCTGCGCGACGGCAAGGCATCGACATCCTATGTCCAGCGCCGCCTCGGCATCGGCTACAACCGCGCCGCCTCGCTGATCGAGCGCATGGAACAGGAAGGCATCATCGGTGCTGCCAATCACGCCGGCAAACGCGAGATCCTGGTGCCGACCGAAAGCGACATAACCGGCCGGTAACCCTCCGAGAAAGCCGTTCGCAAAAGAGCGTCGATCCCGGACAAAAATCACCGGGAAGACCCTCACGGCGAATTGAAGACGCGCGCAGGACAGGCCTTGAAGGCGCCGCACTTGCGCTCCACATGAGACTGGAAATGAAGGAGACGACGATGACAGACACGCAAACCGGCCATTTTGAACAGGATACGAAACGTCCGTCCCTGTCGCGCCGCGCCTTCGTCGGCGGCCTTGCTGTTTTCGCCGCTCTAAGCTTTATTGGCCTGCCAATCGAGCCCGCGCGAGCGCAAGCAGCTCCAGCAGCGGTCGCCCAGAAAATCGCCGACCATTTCGCCTCGGTCAAGACCATGAGCGGCGAGTTCGTGCAGTTCGGCCCGCGCGGAGAACAGACCGGCGGCAAGTTCTTCATCAGCCGTCCGGGCAAGATCCGCTTCAACTACGAAGCCCCCTCGCCGATGCGGGTGATCGCCGACGGCAAGTCCGTCGTCATCGGCAACCAGAAAATGAAGACCTGGGATATTTATCCGCTGTCGAAGACGCCGCTGAAGTTGCTGCTGTCCGACGAGATCGACCTGACCGGCAAGATGGTCCGCGACGTCAAGGAAGAGCCCGACCTGATCACCATCGTGCTGGGCGACCGCACCGTGTTTGGCGATGCGACGATTACCCTGATGTTCGACCCGAAGACCTATGACCTTCGCCAGTGGACGATCACCGATGCGCAGAAGAAGGATACGTCGGTAATGATCTTCAACGTCAAGAACGGCGTGCCGATGGACGACAAAGTTTTCCAGATTCCGTATGACGACATCAACAATCGCGGCAAGTAAGCCCGATTGAGGCTACCGATCATCCTTGATGGGCGCCGCCGTCGATGCGGCGAACCATGAGGATATCGTCGATCTCCCTGCCTTCATGAAGAATACCCGCTTCGACGCGGCCGATTTCCCTGAACCCCTCGCGCTGATAAAATCTCAGGGCCTGAGGATTTTCCGCGCTCAGCGCCAGTTCCAGCAGCCGCACACCGGTGCCGCGCGCGTAATCGGCAATCGCATCGAGAAGAGCCTTCGCATGACCGGCGCCACGCCTGTCCTTGCGCACATAGACCATGATCACCGTGGCACGATGCGCCAGCTTGCTGGCGCCTTGCCGCATCAGGCCCATGATGGCGACCGGCTCGCCTTCGTGAAAATCGACGAAAACAGCATTGACGGTCAGCCGCCTTGCCCATTCGGCATCCGGCAAGGCTTCCCAGTCCGCGGCGCTGCTGGCGAAGGCTGCGGGCTCGCGGCGCAGGGCTTCGAGCCGGATCCGGCGGAATATGTCGATGTCCTCAGGCCCGAGGTGCCGGATCATGTTGCTCTCCCATCAGCGGCAGAATCGCAAACCGCTGCCGCCCGGCACGCTACACGGCAATGGATCACGTGGCCAAGCTTAGAAAAACGGGGGCAGCATTACCCCTCACATCAGGGATGTAAGAGCCGATCCGGCAGCGATGGCGAGATAATAGGACACAATGCAGGCGGCAACGCATGCCGCCATGGCCACGATCACCATCAAACCATCCCTTTCCGCCAGCGAGATCGCGATCAGGACGATCGCCAGCGATGGAAGCGTGTTACCGAACGGGATCGGCAGAGCAATCAGGACGGCAAGCAACAAGACAGGGAGCGCCAGCACGATCCGGGCCTTGCGCCCGGTCAGCGCCCCAAGCCGCCCCGGCGTGAGCCACGCCTCGAAGCGCAGGACCCATGGCCGTGTCGTTGAAACCGTTGCCTCGACGGCTTTCAACGGCAGAACGCGGCGCCCGATGAAATCGGGCAACCATAGCCGGTCAGCTCCCGCCATCATCTGGATAGCAACAAAGGCAAGGCAGGATCCGAGGAAGAATCCGAACGGCCCGGGCAATGGAATGATCGTCGGCAGGGCGAGAATGAGAAGCGTGAAAGCGACACCAATCCGGCCTTCACGTCCCAGCATGCATTTCAACTGCAGCCCATTATCCTGTCTCGCGCGGTCGAGGAGTTCCAGCATGAACTCCGACCCCTTGATTTTTTCTTCCTCAAGCTGACCGTCCAAGTCATCAATCCGTCGAATGACTGTCGAGCAATGACTGACGGTGGAAGGATTTGAGCAGCTTGCGCATCTCTTCCTCGCTGACAGTAATACCTTTGGCTTCGAGATCGTGGATCAGTTTGGCGATGATGTCGGCATCGCCGGCAATCTCGAAATCGCTCCTGTGCACATCTTCCACATAGGCGGATAAATCATCGCCCGAAAGATTGAGTTTCTGACCCGCCCAGTAACCGGCGAGACGATTGCGTCTGGCGCGGATTTCATTGAGTGGCGAGGAATCGAATGGCTCGCTGGTTTCTGCCCCGCTCTCATTTTTCATAATTGTGCTCATCCCTACATTCGTCTTTCTATATCTACTCGCGATGGAAGGTGTCAGGTTTCGTCTTTCTGGAGTTGGGCCAAGGTAGCATCGCAGGCCGGATGGATACCCTGAAGAAAATCATCCGGCTGATACCAGCCAATGGTGACACCCATCGCAGACGTCAAGGCCCAGGCAGGCCGTTCACCCGCCTGAGTAAGGAGACGCGGTGCGCCCTCACGTAGGCAGGTCTCTGCCTGTTCGACGATGGCAGGCGCTGCCTGCGCACCGGCAAGCGCTTCGCGCAGGTCAGCTGCAGCGGGTTCGACGATCATCGAAGCGATAACTGATGACATGAATTCGAGAAGCATTTTTAAGTCCGTATTGAGTTAGGGGGAGAGTGTGTGGGCTGCCCTTAATGGGCAGCCGTCTCGCTTTTGCGGGTCTTCATCAGGCTCCAGACCACGCCGCTTGCGATGATCAGGAAAGTCATCGACAGGGACAGGGCAGCCGGGAATTTTTCCAGGCCGAGAAGATCGGCGACGAAGATCTTGGAACCGATGAACACCAGGACGATGGCAAGCGCCGGCTTCAGATATTTGAAGCGATGGATCATCGCGTCGAGAGCAAAGTAGAGAGCGCGCAGACCCAGGATAGCAAAGATGTTCGAGGTGTAGACGATGAACGGGTCGGTGGTGATCGCGAAGATCGCCGGAACCGAGTCAACGGCGAAGATCACGTCGGCAATTTCGATCAGCACCAGCGCCATGAACAAAGGCGTGATGAACAAAACCGTCTTGCCGGTCTGCGGGTGCGGCAGCTTGACGAAGAACCGTTCGCCGTGATGCGTCTCCGTGACGTTGAACTTGCGTCGCATGAACGACACCAGCGGGTTGTTGGCGATATCCGGATCGGATTCCCCGACAAACAGCATTTTCAGGCCGGTGAAGACCAGGAAGGCCGCGAAGAAATAGAGCACCCAGGAGAACTCGGTGACGAGCGTAGCGCCAAGGCCGATCATGATGGCGCGAAGGACGATGACGCCGAGAATACCCCAGAACAGCACGCGATGCTGATAGATGCGCGGAACGGCAAAGAAGGAGAAGATCAGCGCGATAACGAAGACGTTGTCCAGGGCCAGCGTCTTTTCGACGACGAAGCCGGTGACATAGTTCATCCCGGCTTCAGCGCCGAGATACCACCACACCCAGCCACCGAAGGCCAAACCGAGGGAGATGTAGAGCGCCGAAAGCTTGAGGCTTTCCTTGACGCCGATTTCCCGGTTTTCCTTGTGCAGGACACCGAGGTCAAATGTCAGAATGGTCGCGACCAGCGTGATGAACGCAGCCCACATCCAGAGTGGGGATCCCATCCAGTGGACGAGCATAAACGAAAGGTCCAAAGCCTTCTCCTTCGCCGGCATATAATGTCGAAGAAGGTCCGACATCGTAGAACGCCGGCGGCTCTACCAGAGGGGCCCGGACCACGGGTCTGGCCCCAAGTGGAGTTGCGCATCGGGCCGTTCAAGGGGCCTGGTATTTTTTATTTTCGATTTTGACGTTCCTGATGAGTGGCTCGCCGGGGATGCGCAGGACTACGCAATAACAGCGTAAATCCAATGGCCAAGCCGGTGAAAAATCCCTATGACGGAATGCGCGGGCTGCGCCCGTCTCAACCAGTCTTCATGAAAGAACCCCTCGCATGGCATTGTCGATCGCGACCTGGAACATCAACTCGGTGCGCCTGCGCATGCCGCTGGTCGAGCACCTTTTGAAGACCTGGGCGCCGGATATCCTCTGCCTGCAGGAAACCAAGGTCGCCAATGACCTCTTCCCCTTTTCACCGCTGAAGGAACTCGGCTACGAGCATATCGCCATCCATGGCCAGAAGGGTTACCACGGCGTCGCCACCATCTCCCGCCTGCCGCTGCATGAGCTGAGCGACCGGCGCGATTATTGCGGCGTCGGCGATGCCCGCCATCTCTCGGTGGTGTTTGAAAAATCCGGCAAGAAGATCCGCCTGCACAATTTCTACGTGCCCGCCGGCGGCGACGAGCCGGACCGGGCGATCAACCCGAAATTCGGCCACAAGCTCGACTTCATCGACGAGATGAAAATGCTGCACGCCGAAAGCGAGGCCGGTATTTCCTCGGTGCTGGTCGGCGATCTCAATATTGCCCCGCTGGAACACGATGTCTGGTCACACAAGCAGCTCCTGAAGATCGTCAGCCACACGCCGGTCGAGACCGAAGGCCTGACGGCGGTGCTGAACGGTGGCGCCTGGGTCGACCTGATGCGCCAGCACACGCCCTCACCCGAAAAGCTCTACACCTGGTGGAGCTACCGCGCCAAGGATTGGGAAGGTGCCAACAAGGGCCGGCGTCTCGACCATGTCTGGTCATCCGCCGACCTCTCGCCGCACCTCACCCGCGTCGATATCCTGAAAGAAGCCCGTGGCTGGGACCGTCCCTCGGACCACGTCCCCGTCATCGCCCATTTCGACCTTTAAAGCGGTTCATCGCCAGCCGAGTGCCGGCGCCACATGCTTCAGAACCGATTCGATGACATGGGCGTTGTAGTCGACGCCCAGCTGGTTCGGAACGGTCAGAAGCAGGGTATCGGCCTCGGCGATCGCCTCGTCTTCAGCCAGCTGCCGAATGAGGGCATCAGGTTCAGCCGCATAGGATCGGCCAAAGATCGCCCGCGTCTGGTCGTCGATATAGCCAATTGAATCGCTTTCCTTGCTGCCGCCACCGAAATAGGCCCGGTCGCGATCATCGACCAGCGCAAAGATGCTGCGGCTGACCGACACGCGCGGCGTGCGCGTATGGCCAGCGTCCTTCCAGGCCTCGCGGTAGAGCCGGATCTGCGCCGCCTGCTGGACATGGAAAGGCTCGCCGGTTTCGTCGTTCTTCAGCGTCGAACTCTGCAGGTTCATGCCGAGCTTGGCCGCCCAGATGGCGGTGGCGTTGGAGCTGGCGCCCCACCAGATACGCTCGCGCAAGCCCTCCGAATGCGGCTCGAGCCGCAGCAGGCCGGGCGGATTGGGAAACATCGGACGCGGGTTCGGCTGGGCGAAGCCCTGACCCTTCAGCACTTCGAGAAACACTTCCGTGTGCTTGCGGGCCATGTCCGCATCTGTTGCGCCTTCTTCCGGTTCAAGGCCGAAATAACGCCAGCCGTCGATCACCTGTTCCGGCGAGCCGCGGCTGATGCCGAGCTGCAGGCGTCCGTTCGAGATCAGGTCGGCGCTTCCGGCATCCTCGGCCATATAGAGCGGATTTTCGTAGCGCATGTCGATGACGGCAGTACCAATCTCGATCTTCTTCGTCCTTGCGCCAATAGCGGCAAGAAGCGGAAAGGGCGAGGCGAGCTGACGGGCAAAATGATGGACGCGGAAATAGGCGCCGTCGGCACCGAGTTCTTCGGCGGCAACCGCCAGGTCGATCGATTGCAAAAGCGCATCCCCAGCCGAGCGGGTTCCCGATTGCGGCGAGGGGCTCCAATGTCCGAACGAAAGAAAGCCGATTTTTTTCATTGTTTTCTATCCCGATGATGGCGATGTGTTGCAGCATAGATGGGGAAGAAGCGCATCACAGGAAAGAGCGTAGATCAACCGCAGACCTCCTGTCTTGGAAACACACTGTCTTCAAAAAGAAACGGCGATCTGGTCCTGGCACAAGCGCCGGTCTTTTTCCGGTCTTGCTATTCGATCAACGTCACCTGCCCATGCTCCAGGCAGTAAAATCCATCCTGCGGCACCGGCAGTTCCAGCATTTCACGGCGGGACAGCCCGAGGTAGACGCCCCTGATCAATCGCCCGGTGAGCCCGTGTGAAACGGCGATCACCGGCGTGGATATTCCAGAGAGCCAGCTGTCGACGCGTGCACAGGCACTGTCGAATGTCTCGCCATCCGGAGAACGGAAGTACCAGTCGAACGCATCCGCTCCCTCAAGCACGCCCGGATATTCGACGTCGATCTCGTATAGCGTCATGCCGTCCCAGCAACCGGTGGTCACCTCCATCAGGCGGGCGTCCTCCCGGGCAGGAAACGAAACCGTCAGCATGATGCGCGCGGCCGTCTCCTGCGCGCGGCCAAGCGGGCTGACGTAAAACTCAAATGTAATGCCATTCGCGCCGATTTCCTGCGCCAGCCGCGCAGCTACCCGATCCGCCTGAAGAATGCCGCGCGGCGTCAGCGGCGAATCCTTCTGCCCCTGGAAACGCCCAAGCGTATTCCAGACGGTTTCCCCATGGCGGAGAAGGTAGATCATGCGGGATATCTTTCGCGACGAGTGATCACCGCCGAGCTCTACCCGAATTTCGGCGCCAGCCTCTGCATGGCGTCGATCATCGCCTGCAGGTTAGCCTTGATCCGGCCTTCGACAACAACGGCGACTTCCGGATATTCCTCGAGCATGCGGCGGAACAGCGGCCGGTTGATGCGGATGACTTCGCTATCTTCCTCGGCGGTTGCAGTAAACTTGCGCTCGACGAACGAGATCATCGCCAGCTCGGAGAGAAGCGTGCCACGCCCGACTGTATCCACCACCTCGACGCTGCCATCGACCAGATTGCGTGTCAGCGTGACGGAACCACTGGCAATGGCAAAGGCGCAATCGGCCGGCGCGCCCTCGCGAAACAGCTGCTGGCCCCTGTTCAACCGGCGCCGCTCGGCACCGAATGCGATCAGCCGCAACTTGTCGTCATCGATATCCGCAAACAGCGGCACGAGGGACAGAAGGGTGATATCGTCGTTCAGCGACAAAGGGATACCTCTGAGCGGGCATGACACCAGATGGGACCACGCCCCATGTCGTTAGGGAACTATCTTGTAGCCGCCATTCTCTGTCACCAAAATCTCCGCATTGGAAGGGTCGCGCTCGATTTTCTGGCGCAGCCGGTAGACATGGGTCTCCAGCGTATGGGTGGTAACGCCGGAATTGTAGCCCCAGACTTCTTCCAGAAGCACGTCGCGGGTGACGACCTTCTGGTCGGCGCGATAGAGATAGCGGATGATCGCCGCTTCCTTTTCGGTGAGCCGGATCTTCTGGCCGTTCTCCAGCGTCAAAAGCTTCTGGCCCGGCTTGAACGTATAGGGACCGACGGTGAACGTCGCGTCCTCGCTCTGTTCGTGCTGGCGCAACTGTGCCCGGATGCGGGCGAGAAGCACAGCGAAGCGGAACGGCTTGGTGACATAGTCGTTGGCGCCTGCCTCAAGGCCAAGGATCGTATCGCTGTCGGTATCATGCCCCGTCAGCATGATGATAGGCGGCTTGAAGCCGCCCTTGCGCAGGAGCTTGACTGCCTCGCGGCCGTCCATGTCCGGCAAGCCGACATCCATCACCAGAAGGGCGATCTGATTGTTGCGGGCGGTGTTGATGCCCTTGGCAGCCGTCGATTCCTGCAGGATGGTGAATTCCTCATAGAGGGCAAGTTGCTCCACCAGTGTTTCACGCAGGTCGTTGTCGTCATCGACGAGAAGAATGGTGCGGGCCGACATTCGTATCCCTCCTTGCTTCCGGTTGAAACTAACCCAATCGATGCTTTTGACAAGCAGCGGGAGCTTTCACCCGTTTGTTACATATTGTGTAGTGCTATGGTTATGTTTCAGATCACGGACAACGCAAAAAACTGTGAGTAAAATGCGACGAAAACCCCGCAAGGCCGCAAATTGCGCCCGCACCATCACCGTCAGACCCAAACCCGGAAATCGCACCAGAGCCCTCGTCACTTTCGCCGGACGCACCGAGGAGGCCGCCATCGGCCGCAGTGGTATCACCGCGCGCAAGCGCGAAGGTGACGGCGCCACCCCGATCGCCGCCATGCCCCTTATCGGCGGCTATGTCCGCCACGACCGCATCACCAAACCGCCAACAGCCCTGCCACTGCGCTTCACGCCCAAAAATCTGCTGTGGTGCGACGAGCCCCGCCATGCCCTCTACAACCGGCCCGTGGACGCGCCGTTCAAGCCGAGTCATGAAAAGATGCGCCGCGATGACAACCTCTACGATGTCTGCCTGGTGATGGACTGGAACGTGATGAGCCGCAAACGCTATGGCGGCTCGGCCATCTTCTTCCACCTCGCCAAGCCGGGTTACACGCCGACAGAAGGTTGCGTCGCGGTGAGCCTGCCAGCGATGAAACGGCTGCTGCGGTTCATGCGGCGCGGGACTGTGGTGCGAGTGACGCGATAAGGGCTTGGCAGAAAACGTCACGCCGGCTGGGGCGTGACGAACCGCTCGAGGTAACCGTTTTCCGGCGTAATATCCGCCCAGCTCGCCACCGGGAAATCAATGACGGCAAGCGCTGCTGTCGGAAATTTAGCGCCGAGCCGCGCCATGGCATCTACCTCTCCATCGCCACAGAGCAGCGCCGCCGTTTCCTCGATCTCCGGATTGTGGCCGACGAGAACGATCACTTTCGCTTCGGTTCCCGCCGCGCGGAGCGCGTTCACCAGACGCTCCGGCGTGCTGTCGTAAAGGGAGGTGTCGAAGCGCTCAGGGATACCAGCAGCAAAGGCCCGCCGCGCCAAACCCCAGGTTTCACGCGTGCGCAGGGCGGGAGAAACAAGCGCGAGATCTGGAACCAGGCCTTCTCGCGCCATCAGGCCGCCCATGAACGCAGCGTCCTTGCGGCCACGCTCCGCCAGCGGCCGGTCGTAGTCGTCCACGCCTTCGGGACGGGCAGACTTCGCATGGCGGAAAAGAAGCAGGCGGCACGTCATTTGGAACTTTCCTTGTTGCGGCAACGCCTGGCACCGTTCGCGGTGTGCCGAACCGGATGGTGCCCGAAGTCCGTCAGCTGATTAAGGCATTGCCGTGACGATATGCGCGCGGATAGGGCCTTCGATAGCTCCGTCGCCAAACTGCCGCCTCAGCCCTGCGGCAACGGTTTCGGTCACATCCTGCAGCTTTCCGGGCGCACGCGCCTCGATCTCGACAGCCAGCGGGTTGCCCTGACAATAGGCCGTCGCCGCATCGAGCGCCGACCGGGCATGGCTGACACAGTCAACCGTCTCGATCTGTACCGACGAGAACCCGGCCGCCCGCACATCCGCAGTGATCGCGGGAATGTCGTGATATCCATGCGGTGTCCGCTCCATGAAACGCGGCGGATCGTCCGGAAACAGATCGCGCAGGGTTTGCGTGACATTCAGGACGAATGCATTGCTCTGGATGACA
The DNA here is from genome assembly GCF_001426665.1 of Rhizobium sp. Root1334. Taxonomy (GTDB): domain Bacteria; phylum Pseudomonadota; class Alphaproteobacteria; order Rhizobiales; family Rhizobiaceae; genus Pararhizobium. The sequence continues at coordinate 181,636 of NZ_LMEY01000029.1, forward strand.
TCCCAGACACTGAAGAGATAGCGCCCGGCAGGCCTCAAAACGCGCCGGGCTTCGCGGTAGCCTGCGATCCTGTCTGGAAAGAACATCACGCCGAATTGGCACACCACGGCATCAAAACCCTGATTGCCGAACGGCAACGCCAGACCATCAGCCTGCTTCCAGGTCACGCGGTCATCCGCACCCTGACCGGCGATTGCCAGATCAAGCATCGGCTGGTTGAGATCCGTGGCGACGATCAGCACGTCACGCCCGAGCCGGGCCGCCATGGCGCGTGTCAAAACACCAGTTCCAGCGGCGATTTCGAGCACGTCGCGCGGTTGAGACATGGCAACACGCCCCGCCATCTCCTGCGCATAAGGTTCGAAGATCATCGGCACAAAAAGCTTTTCGTAGATCGCCGGCATGCCCCCGGCAAAGACCTTGTCCGCGCCAGTCATGAGGAGACTCCCAAACCGTGAGGCCACTCTCCCAGCATACACCCCCAAACAAAAAGGCGGAAGCACCGCTTCCGCCTTCGTTGGTTCTGGCCCCCGGCGTAAGAACGCCGGGAGATAAACCCAAACTTACTTCCAGTCGCGAATGTCGACGAAGTGTCCGGAAACCGCGGCAGCAGCGGCCATCGCCGGCGACACCAGATGGGTGCGGCCCTTGAAGCCCTGGCGGCCTTCGAAGTTGCGGTTCGAGGTCGAGGCGCAACGTTCGCCCGGCTTCAGGCGGTCATCGTTCATCGCAAGACACATCGAGCAACCCGGTTCGCGCCAGTCGAAACCGGCTGCCTTGAAGATCTTGTCGAGGCCTTCGGCTTCCGCCTGTTCCTTGACGAGGCCGGAGCCCGGCACGATCATCGCTGAAACAGTCGAGGCCACGGTGCGGCCTTCGACAACCTTGGCGACTTCACGCAGGTCCTCGATACGGCCGTTGGTGCAGGAGCCGATGAAGACGCGGTCGATATTGATATCGGTGATCTTCGTGCCCGGCTTCAGGCCCATGTAATCAAGCGCACGCCACTTGGAGGTACGCTTGTTTTCGTCGGTGATGTCGTCCGGGTTCGGCACGATGCCCTGAACCGAGATGACGTCTTCCGGCGACGAGCCCCAGGAAACGATTGGCGGCAGGTCGGCGGCATTCAGCACGACAACGCGGTCGTAATGCGCACCTTCGTCCGTCTGCAGCGTCTTCCAGTAGGCAATCGCCTTTTCGAGGTCTTCGCCCTTTGGCGCACGCGGCTTGCCCTTGATATATTCGAAGGTCTTTTCGTCCGGCGCGATCAGGCCGGCGCGAGCGCCGCCTTCGATCGTCATGTTGCAGACGGTCATGCGGCCTTCCATCGACAGGTCGCGGATGGCTTCGCCGGCGAATTCGATGACGCTGCCGGTGCCGCCGGCGGTGCCGATTTCACCGATGATGGCGAGGATGATGTCCTTGGCGGTAACGTGTTCCGGCAGCTTGCCATCGACACGCACCAGCATGTTCTTGGCCTTCTTCTGGATCAGCGTCTGGGTGGCGAGCACATGCTCGACCTCGGACGTGCCTATGCCGTGCGCCAACGCGCCGAACGCGCCATGCGTCGAGGTGTGGCTATCGCCGCAGACGATGGTCATGCCAGGCAGGGTAAAGCCCTGTTCGGGGCCGACGATATGCACGATGCCCTGGCGGATATCACTGGCCGAATAATATTCGACGCCGAAATCGGCGGCGTTCTGAGCCAGCGCCTCGACCTGAATGCGGCTTTCCTCGTTCTTGATGCCGAGATGGCGATCCGGCGAGGTCGGCACGTTGTGGTCGACGACGGCCAAGGTCTTCTGCGGAGCCCGCACCTGACGGTTCGTCATGCGAAGGCCTTCGAACGCCTGCGGGCTCGTCACTTCGTGAACGAGATGGCGATCGATATAGAGAAGACAGGTTCCGTCATCCTGTTGATCGACCAGATGGTCGTCCCAGATCTTGTCGTAGAGGGTACGCGGTGCGCTCATGGCTGTGCATCCATTGTGAAGAAGTTCGGGCATTGTGAAGAAGGAAAGTTCCGGCAAAAGGCGCCGGCCACCCGGCCGGGGTCAAGCCCCAGCGGTCAAATAAGTCGGCTGCTAAGGGCGCCGCAAACGCACGCAAAAAACCGTGCCGGCAGACGCTTGTGGTCCTGCAGCACGACAATTTTCTGCTCGTAACATCCGAATTTGGATTCCATGGAGGCGGATATAGCAGTTTTGTGAAGGCTCGGCAATTGGCGAGATGGGTGTCGCGCTCTCCCCCTTCTCCCCTCGGGGAGAAGGGGAAACAGCGATTGCTTACCCCCTCTGCCCCTGCCGCATCTTCTGCTCCAGCCGCCGCAGCGCCAGCGATAGCCCGACCGTCAGGATCAGGTAGATATAGGCGACGATCGAATAGGTCTCGAAGAATCGGAACGAACCCGACGCATAGATCTTGCCCGCCTGGGTGATATCGGCGACGCCGAGCACCGACACGAGGGATGAGTCCTTCACCATCGCCACGAAGTCGTTGCCGAGCGGCGGCAGGATGACGCGGATTGCTTGCGGGAACACGACGAGCCGGAAGCGTTGATAGCGCGACAGGCCAAGCGCCTTGGCGGCCTCGATCTGGCCCTTGTCGACCGACAGGATACCGGCGCGAAAAACCTCGGCGATGAAGGCGGAATAGCCGATCGAGAGCGCAATGATCGCCCGCCACATCAAGGACAGGTCGCGCACCACCATCGGCTGCATAACCTCTGCCGAAATCAGCGGCGACAGGACGAAGTTGATCGCCACCACCAGCGCCGGTGCGCCGGCAAAGGCAATGTAGAAGAGAAGAACAAGGATCGGGATGCCGCGGATCACCTCGGTATAGAACCGGGCGATCTGGCGCAGCGCTGCCCGGTCTGACAGCGCCATCAGCGCGATGCCGAGCCCCAGCACCGTCGCAAAGAAGAAGCCGACCAGAGTGACGAAAATGGTGATGCCGATCCCGGCTGATACGATGGTGAAGACCTGGCGGTAAACGCCACTGGAGATGATCACCACGGCCAGCGCCACGGCGATCACGGCAAGGGCGACCAGCCACCAAGGATAGTCGCCCTTCTCTGAATTGTCGTGCGCAGGCGTCATCGGGCGGGGATCATTCGCCCATCTTGTAATCGACGAACCATTTCTGGTTCAGCTTGTCGAGCGTGCCATCCGCCTTCAGCGCTGCGATGGCGGCATTGACGGGGGCAACAAGATCCGAGCCCTTCTTGAAGATGAAGCCGAAATCCTCGGTGCCAAGCGGCCCGCCGACGACCTTCAGGCCACCCGCCGAGGAATCGACATAGCCCTGGGCCGCGACGCTATCGGTCAGCACCGTATCGACATCGCCAGCCTTCAAGGCCTGCACCGTCGCGCCAAATGTCTCGAATAGCTTTATGCGTGGGTTCTGTTCGTTGCCATCCAGTATTTCATAGACTGCCGTATAAAACGGCGATGTACCGATCTGCGCGCCAATCAGGCCGTCAGTAAAGGCGCCAAACGTCTTGGCATCGGTGAAACGAGCCTCGTCGCCACGCACCAGCATGAACTGCTGCGAGCGCATATAGGGATCGGAGAAATCCACCTTGGCCTTGCGCTCGTCCTTGATGGTGATGCCGGTCATGCCGATATCGTACTGGCCGTCGGACACCGCCTGAATCATCGCATCCCAGCTGGTGTTCTGATACTCGATCTTGAAATTCACCCGTTTGGCGATTTCTTCCATCGCGTCATATTCCCAGCCGATCGCCTTACCGCTCTTCGGATCGACGAACTGGACCGGTGGATAGGCATTCTCGGTCACCACAATAACGGTGCGCCCTGCCAGATCCGGCAGATCGGCAGCGGCAGCGGTGAAGGGCGCAAGAACAAGGGCGGTCAGGCCGGCGAGAAGGATGCGGCGGGAAAACATGGGTGGCTCCTGAATTGTGGCGACCGGAACGTGTCACAGAAGCCAGCGGGCTGGCAAGGGCCACGGCTTCGCCTCCGCCAGCAAAAATTGGAAAGGCCCGGCCTATCCGGTTGAATTTACGAAAAATCCTACCGGATACCCCGTCTACTCCATAAACTCAGCGAACTTTTGTCGCGCCGATCGAAAACGACAGCGGAATACGCGGTAGTCCCGGTACCTGCTCGAACTGGTCTTCGCCGATCTCCACCATGCCCGGATAATGCCGCCAGACGAGGATTTCGTGCTCGTTGAAGAAATCGAGCGCCAGCCCGGCCTGGAGGAGCGCATTGACTGTATCGCTGACCGGGTGCAGCCATTCATACATGCGCTGATGGGTTAGCGGCCGTTCATCACCGGTATAGGTGTGGGTTTCTTCAAACAGCAGCGGCTGTTCGGCAGGCGTGCGCCAGCTATAGGTCAGCGACAACCGGCCATCCTCCGCGCCTTCGTATTGGTACATCTGCGGATGCCCGTCGAGCAGGTAGAGACGGCCACCCGGCCGCAACAGGCTGGCGACGACTTTGGCCCATTGAAAGATATCCGGCAGCCAGTGAATGGCGCCCCAGGTGACGAAGACGATGTCGTAGGTTCGGTGTTCCAGCGCCGCCGCCGCATCATAGACCGAGGCCTCGACAAAAATCGCCTCCGTCCCGGCCCTTTTTGCAAAATCTCGCGCGGCGGCGATGGCCACCGGTGAAAAATCAAGCCCGGTAACCGAGCCCGCGCCCAGATGCTTGAGGCTCAGCGTATCCAGCCCGATATGGCATTGCAGGTGGACAATGTCCTTACCAGCGATGTCGCCGATCTCGCTTGCTTCCAGCGCATGCAAGGAAGAGCCGCCTGAAATCACCCGGTCGATCCGGTAGCGGCCTGTCGTGTCCGTCGCGTGCAGCCCCGCCCGGTCGTCCCAGTTCAGCCGGTTGGTTTCGATATAGTCGCTCATTCCATTCTCCCCCCAGAGAATTCCCCTGCTATCAAACAGAAAAAGGCGGCCCGAAGACCGCCTTTTCCAAACAATCCCGATGGATTGAAACTTATTCTGCTGCCGGCTCGGCTGCTGCTGCAGCGGCTGCTTCTTCAGCGGCCTTGGCTGCTGCGGCTTCGGCTGCTGCCTTTTCGGCGGCCAGAGCCTGTGCTGCTGCGACCTTTTCAGCTTCCAGACGTGCCTTTTCTTCGGCAACGGCTGCGCGCTCGGCGTCGTTCAGCTTGCGGGCGCGGGTGCCGGTATCTTCAACGATACGAGCCGACTTACCGCGGCGATCGCGCAGGTAGTAGAGCTTGGCGCGACGGACCTTACCGCGGCGAACGATCTCGACACCCTCGACGAGCGGCGAGTAAACCGGGAATACGCGCTCGACGCCTTCGCCGTAGGAAATCTTGCGGACCGTGAAGCTTTCGTTGATGCCACCGCCGGAACGGGCAATGCAAACGCCTTCATAGGCCTGGATACGGGTACGGGTGCCTTCTGTCACGCGAACGTTGACGCGGACGGTGTCGCCTGCCGAAAATTCCGGAAGCGTGCGCTTGGCGGCAATCTTGGCGGCCTGTTCGGCTTCCAGCTGCTGGATGATGTTCATGGGTCTAACCTTCTCAAGTTCTTCTGCAACAGCCAGAGCGCTCGATCGAACCCGTTGGACCTGACCTCGGATGAGGCGCCTCAAGGTTTTGTTTCTCGGGGAGAAACAGGAGCGAATTCACCATTCTTTGTTTTCGGCTGACGGGATTTCTCCCGAACCGGTCGGGCGAATACACCAAAGCACAGCGTTTGTCATCCCCGGGCGGCAAAAATTCTCCATGCCACAAGCTGGCGGAAGATGATTTCCGCGTCTTGCCGCCAGTGACCCTGCAGGCTATGCCGGATTCTATCGCTGGAGGAGCGTCATGTCCATATCCACTGCCATTCTGCTGTTTGTCGCAGGGTTCCTGTCGAGTGCCGTCAACGCGGTGGCTGGCGGCGGCACCTTTCTGACCTTCGGCGCCATGACGCTGGCTGGCCTGCCGCCGATCGTCGCCAATGCCACGTCCTCCATCGTCCAGTTTCCGGGCTATGTCACGTCGGCCATGGCCTATTCCAAGGAAATCTGGGCGGACCGCCGCGAGGCCGCCATTCTGGGCGTCCTGTCGCTGATCGGTGGCCTGGGTGGCGCGCTGATCCTGCTATCGCTATCCAATCCCTCGTTCCGGGCGCTGGTCCCTTGGCTGTTGATTGCAGCGACGGCGATCTTTGCCGCCGGCCCGCTGCTGCGGCCGAAGTCGGCAGTGGACGGCGCGCCGATCGGGCCGGTGGGATTGCTCAGCCAACTGGCCACCGCCATCTATGGCGGCTTCTTCGGCGCCGGCATGGGCATCATGATGCTGGCCGTGCTCGGCCTGTCGAAGGGCGGCGACTATCACCGGCTGAACGCGCTGAAGAACTTCCTGGCCATGGTCATCGCCGCCGTCGCCATCGTCGTCTTTGCCGGCGGCAACGTCGTCGGTTGGCTGCATGCCGCCGTGATGATCCCCGGCGGCGCGCTCGGTGGCTATGCCGGTGTCTGGCTCGCCCGCCGCGTGCCGCAGGCGCTGATCCGTGGCCTCGTGGTCGCCGTCGGCCTGCTGCTGGCAGTCTATTATTTCGTCACGGGTTGAGACGGCGCCGTCACGCCTGCTTCAACCGCAAGCCTTCGAGCAAGGTGCGAAATCCCTGCACCGCCCGCCTTGAGGTCTCTTGTGGATCCCCGGAATTGGCGATCCACAGGGCGGCGTTGATACTGGCGCCGTTGATCAGCCGCGCGGTCACTTCCTCGTCGACATCAATGATCTCGCCGTCCTGTTTCAGCTGACTCAGACTTTGGCTCAGGGCCGCGATGCAGCCGTTGGTCGTCGGCCATTGCGAGATGTCGCCGAGCACGGCCGGGCCGTCGCGGAACATGATGCGCTGGATTTCCGGTTCCAGCGCCATCTCGATATAGGCCGAACATTCTTCGACAAATCCCTGCCAGCGTGTCGGGGCGGCGGCTGAGACCCTGTGCAAGTGCTCCGTCATTTCCGCATCGATTTCCCGGATGACCGCCTGCAACAGGCCCTTCTTGTCACCGAAATGATGATAGAGCGCGCCGCGCGTCAGGCCCGCCGCCGCCGTGAAATCATCCATCGAGGCTTCCGCATATCCGACGGTGCCGAAGGCATGGCGGCCCGCCGCAAGCAGCTTGGCACGCGTTTCGGCAATCATTTCCGGGCGAGGCTTAATGATCCTGACCATACGGGCTCCTGCTTCACATACGCAGCGTATTTATTTTTACATACGTCCGTATTTTAATTGACATACGCCATGTATGCAACCACGTTAAGACATACGCCACGTATGTAGGTGGCCTGACCGGACAATTTTAGGAGCCTCCGATGTCCAACCCATACAAGGAAATATTCAGCGTGCCGGGGGCCAAGGGGTTTTCCGCGGCCGGCTTCCTCGCCCGCTTGCCGCTTGCCATGGCACCGATCGGCATCGTCGCCATGCTGTCGCAGACACGTGGTGACTATTGGGTCGCCGGTGCAGTTTCGGCGACCTTTGCGCTGACCAATGCACTGGCAGCCCCGCAAATCTCGCGTCTGGTCGACCGGTTCGGGCAAAGCGCCATCATCGTGCCGAGCACCATCGTCTCGGTCGTCGCCTTTGCCCTCCTCATCCTGTCGGCCAATCAGGACTGGCCGGAATGGACCCTGTTCGCCTCGGCCTTTCTCGCCGCCGCCATGCCCAGCATGCCGGCCATGCTGCGGGCACGCTGGACGGAAATCTTTCGTGGCCGCCCGGAGTTGAATACCGCGTTTGCCTTTGAATCCGCCGCAGACGAATTGGTCTATATCGCCGGCGCCTCCGTATCGGTTGGTTTGGCCGTCTCGTTGTTTCCCGAGGCCGGCATGCTGATCTCAACGTTCTTCCTTGCCTTGGGCACCACCGCCTTTGTCCTGCAGCGATCGACCGAACCGGCGGTCCGCCCGGTCGAGACAGGAGTGGCGCAGACATCGGCCATTCGCCTGCGCTCCGTGCAGATCATCACGCTGGCGCTGATCTTCGTCGGTTCGATGTTCGCAACGGCCGAGGTCACCACCGTCGCCATGACCAGGGAGCTTGGCCAGCCGGGCGCCGCCAGCTTCGTCATCGGCGTCTATGCGATCGGCTCGTTCGTGGTTGGCCTCATCCTCGGCGCCCTCAAGCTGCGCACGCCGTTGCACAGGCAGCTGCTGATCGCCGTCAGCGTCCTGGCCGTGACAGCCCTGCCGCTGCTGATCGCCGATACAATACCACTTCTAGCCCTTGCGGTCTTCGTCAGCGGCATCGCCATCTCGCCCACGTTCATCACCGCCTTTGGCCTGATCGAACGCCGGGTGCCGGAATCGATGCTGACGGAAGGCATCACCTGGGTCATGACCGGCATTGGCATCGGCATGGCGCTTGGCGCATTTCTGGCCGGCCTGGTTGTTGATATGTTCGGCGCGCAAAATGGCTTTTGGCTCTCGGTCGCGGCCGGCGTAGCGGTGGTCATCATCATCGCCCTGGGCCAGAAAATCCTTGCAGGTGGCAGGCCGCAAGCAGCCGGTGATGCGTTGGCCCAGGCCGCCGAATAATCCGGCAAAAGACCATGGCGCGCCGATTGGTGCGCCATGGTGGTCATGATGAGGACAAGAAGTGCTCGCCGGAAGGCAGGCCCGGATAAACTCTAGGTCCGCGTGAGGCGCTCCGGCCGTGCCTCGAAACCGCTGGCCTCCACCCGGTTTCGCCCCATTTTCTTGGCCTGATATAGCGCTTCATCCGCCCTTTCGACCAGGTCTTCAGCCGACGTCACAAGCGTACCGGCGTCGAAGGTCGAAACTCCGATGCTTGCGGTGACAACATTGAATTCGCTGCCGGCATGGACAAGCGCCCGCTGCTGCAAGGCAGCCCGAAATGCCTCGGCAAGATCGAGTGCTACCGCCCGGTCCGTCGCCGGAAGCACAATGGCAAACTCTTCCCCACCGTAGCGCGCGACCAGATCACCCGGGCGATTGGCAATCGCATTCAGACATGCGCTCACATGCTTCAGGCAGGCATCGCCCGCCGGATGGCCATAGGTATCATTGTAGGACTTGAAGCGATCGACATCGATCATCAGCAGGCTGAGCGGTGCTACCGTCCGCTGCGCATTGGCGCATTCCGCCGCCAGTGCTTCATCGAAAACGCGGCGGTTTGCCAGACCGGTCAGTCCATCGGTCTCGGCCAGATCCCGCATCTGCTCGGCAAGCTGCCGCAGTGACAATTCGGCATGTTTCATCGCCGTAATATCGGACACGACTACCAGGGCCGAGCCATCCTGCGTCAGGCGCGTCCGCAGGCTGAGCCAGCGATTGTCGGACAACGGGATTTCGGTGTCGCGGGTAAAATGCAGGCCCTTGGCGGTATTCTGGATCCAGACTTCACTGACATCCTTCGCTATATCCTTGCGTTCGCCATTGCGGGCGGATGCGCGCATGATGTCGGTAATATGAGCCCCGGGTTGCCGGGCATAGGCCGAGAGCGGGAATGCCGTCCGGTATCTCTCGTTGCAGAACAGCAGGTAACCATGGCGGTCAAACATCGCCAGCCCGTCCGACATTTCGGCCATTGCCTGAGACAGGAGGTTCCGGCTGTCGAGCAATTCGCGCTCAAGACGCTTGTGCTGGGTGATGTCCCGCGTCACGCCAGCCAAGCCAACCGTGTCGCCATGCCGGTTCTTCAGCACCACTTTCGTCGTTGAAAACCAGCGCGTCGCGCCCGTTTCGTCGTCGAGCGCCTCTTCATGATCAATCAGCGGCTCACCCGAACCCATGATCTGCTGTTCGGCCTCGAACAGGCGCTGGGCCCGCTCCGGCGGCGCCAGATCAAAATCCGACAAACCGACCATGTCCGACGGTTTCTGGCGGCCGTGTTGATGGGCGACATTCAGATTGGTCATGACGAATCGGCTGCGGGGATTTTTGACATAGTGAAAGTCCGGCGCCTGAGTCAGTGCCGCGCGCAGCAGATCCCGCTCGAGCGTCGACCGGTGGACATAGGTCATGACCGTGCCGGATATGGCTGCCGCCACCATGTTCAGGGAGGCCGTGATCAGGCTCATCTGGTACATGATCAACGGTGTATCAGGTTTTGAAAACACAAAGATCAGGATGCTCGACGTGACCGGCAGGATGAAAACGGTTGCCGCAACGCCTTTTGGCTTCGACGCGTGTTTTCCCAGGGCGAAATGCGCAGCGAGAAAGACTGCCGATACGATGGTAATACCGATGACGCCGTTGATTGCGCCGGCACCGCCCATGACCAGCCGAAATGCCATCGCCATTGGTGCCGTGATGGCGATCGCCAGCGGCCCACCGAACATTGCCGAAATCGCCAGCAACGAGCTTCTCAGGTCAAACCGGATGCCGCCGTCGAACTCGACCGACAAAAGCATGGTGATGACGACTCCAAGGCCCATCACCGCCCCGAAGCCAAGCTTCAGCTGAATTTTGGAGAGACCGTAGAAACGGTAATACAGGTGCATCCAGAGCGAGATCAGCAATGCTACTGAAGCCAGATTGCCGACCAATACCTGCCAGGCTGATGTCATTTCGTTCGTTGCCGTCTTAATCGAATGGACGACACATATCATCAAGACGTTACATAAAGCTTATGCCGGGCAAATACCCAAATACCGGGCAGACACCCGCCACACCTCTGAGACAATCGGACTGACGCTATTTCCGCAGCAGGTCCGGCCGCCTTTCCGCCGTTAGCCGCCTGGCTTCGGCTTCACGCCATTTGGCGATATCGCCATGATGACCGGATGTCAGAACCGCCGGGATTTCTTGGCCTTCGAACACCTGCGGCCTTGTATAGTGCGGATGCTCCAGCAGCCCACCTTCAAAACTCTCATGCACGCCGGAGAGATCATTGCCCATGACGCCGGGCAGGATACGCACGATGGCGTCGAGCAGGATCAGTGCCGCCGGCTCGCCGCCGGACAGGATATAGTCGCCGATCGAAACCTCTTCGAGCTTCCGTCCGTCGATGACGCGCTGATCGACCCCTTCGAACCGGCCGCAGACGATGATCGCGCCGGGCCCGGCTGCCAGTTCGCGTACCCGCTCCTGCGTCAAGGGCTTGCCGCGCGGGCTCATCAACAGCCGGGGGCGGTCGTCGCCGTCGGATGCGTGATCGATGGCCTTGGCCAGGATATCGGCCCGCAGCACCATGCCGGCACCGCCGCCGGCAGGGGTGTCATCGACGGTGCGGTGCTTGTCCTCGGCAAAATCGCGAATCTGCAGCGTATCGATCGCCCATTGGCCACGCTCCAGCGCCTTGCCGGACAGCGAATGGCCAAGATGCCCCGGAAACATGTCCGGGTAGAGCGTCAGGATGGTGGCGCGGAAGGGCAAGTCTTACTTCGCCTTCGGCTTGAACTGTTTGGTCGGATCCTCGTCCTTGTCGTCGGTCAGACCGGCCGCGAGCGGATCGACCAGCATCGTGCCGGCTTCCAGGTCGATTTCCAGCACCGACCATTCGGTAAAGGGGATCAGCACCGGCCGCTTGCCGGGGCCCTTCAGCTCAAGCAGATCGCCCGCGCCAAAGTCGAACACGCCGGTGACAGTGCCATAGCTTTTGCCGTCGGCATCGAGCGCTTCCAGCCCTTCCAGATCGGCGTAGAAGAATTCGTCTTCATCGAGATCGTCGTCCGGCAGGTTGTCGCGTTCGACATAGAGCTCCAGCCCGTTCAGTGCCTCGGCGGCATTGCGGTCGTTGACGCCGCGAAACCGCACGACGACGACGTTCTTCGCCTCGCGCACTTCCAATACCTCGAACGAACGGCCGTCCTCGGCGTGCAAATGGCCATAATCGCCGATGGCGGTCGGTTCCTCGGCAAAGGATTTGACGCGCACTTCACCGCGCAGGCCCTGAGCGCCGCCGATCGTTCCCATATGGACAGGGTTTTTGAGTTTGCTCATTGCCGGGTCACTCTCCAGATCAAGCCCTTCGCATAAACGAAAACGGGCGGCATGAAAACGCCGCCCGTCTTTAAAAACACGCTGACGCGTGGCTTATTCGGCAGCAGCGGCGGCTGCGTCTTCAGCCTTCTGCTTGGCTTCGGCGATACGCTCGAGAGCCTTCTTGCCTGGCAGGCCCTTGGTCGGGTTCGAGCGGGCTTCGCGGGTAGCAACGCCGGCTTCGTTGAGGAAGCGCAGAACGCGGTCGGTCGGCAGCGCGCCGTTCGACAGCCAATGCTGGATGCGCTCGATGTTCAGTTCAACGCGCTTTGCGTCGTCCTTCTTGAGCATCGGGTTCCACGAGCCGACCTTTTCCAGGAAACGGCCGTCGCGCGGCGAACGCACGTCAGCGATAACGATCTGATAGAACGGGCGCTTCTTGGAACCACCACGGGCGAGACGAATTTTCAGTGCCATGTTTTGTACTCCTTGAGATATCCAACCGCCTGGGGCGGTGTTTTTGTGTATGCGTTAAAGCTGATCAATCCTTGAGATCGGCAGCGATTGCTTCATGATGCCGGATGACTTCGTGGATGATGAAGTTCAAGAACTTCTCCGCGAAATCCGGATCCAGATTGGCATCCCGCGCCAGATGGCGCAGGCGTTCGATCTGGTATTCCTCGCGCGCCGGATCCGCCGGCGGCAAATTGTATTTGGCCTTCAGCACGCCCACTGCCTTGGTGCAGCGGAAGCGTTCGGCCAGCATGTGCACGAGCGCCGCGTCGATATTGTCGATCGACTGACGGTAGCCCGAGAGTTCCTGTTTGACGGCGGGATCAATCATACCGGTCCAGTCCTCACTTCTTCTTCGGCAGTCCGGGAAGCCCCGGGAATCCGCCACCGAGACCCGGCAACTTCATGCCGCCGCCCAGACCGGGCAAACCACCGCCACCCATGCCCTTGCCGAGGCCAGCGGCCTCCGCCTGCTTCTGCAGGGCTTCGAGCTGCTTGGGGTCCATCTTCGACAGATCGGGCATGCCGCCCATTCCGCCGCCCATGCCACCAAGGCCCATCTTGCCGGCAAGACCGCCCATCATCTGCTTCATCATGCCGCCCTTGCCCTTGCCGCCCATCATTTTCATCATGTCGGCCATCTGGCGGTGCATTTTCAGCAGCTTGTTGATTTCGGCCGCATCGGTGCCGGAACCGGCCGCGATACGCTTCTTGCGGGAATGCTTGAGAATATCCGGGTTGGCGCGCTCTGCCTTGGTCATCGAGGAGATGATGGCGAGCTGGCGGCCGAACATGCGGTCGTCGAGACCGGCAGACGCCATCTTGTCCTTCATGCCGGCCATGCCGGGCATCAGGCCCATGATGCCACCCATGCCGCCCATCTTCTGCATCTGGCCAAGCTGATCAGCGAGATCGTTCAGATCGAACTTGCCGGACTTCATCTTGGCGGCCATGGCCGCTGCCTTCTCGGCATCGATGTTTTCGGCAGCCTTCTCGACCAGCGAAACGATGTCGCCCATGCCGAGGATACGGTCGGCGACGCGTCGCGGATGGAACTCTTCCAGCTCCGACATCTTTTCGCCGACGCCGATCAGCTTGATCGGCTTGCCGGTGACGGCGCGCATCGAAAGGGCTGCACCGCCGCGGCCATCGCCGTCCATACGGGTGAGCACGAGACCGGTAATGCCGACGCGCTCATCGAAATTGCGGGCGAGATTGACGGCATCCTGACCGGTCAGCGCATCGGCGACAAGCAGGATTTCATGCGGATTGGAGCGGCGCTTGATTTCCGCCATCTCCAGCATCAGCGGCTCGTCGATATGCGTGCGGCCGGCGGTATCGAGAATGACGATGTCATGGCCGCCGAGCTTGGCAGCCTGGACGGCGCGCGCAGCAATATCGGTCGGCGACTGGCCGGCAATGATCGGCAGTGTATCGACGCCGGTCTGCACGCCGAGCTGGCGAAGCTGCTCCTGGGCTGCCGGACGGCGCGTGTCGAGCGACGCCATCAGGACTTTCTTCTTGTCACGCGACTTCAGGCGAAGGGCGATCTTGCCCGTCGTCGTCGTCTTACCCGAGCCCTGCAGACCGACCATCATGATGACGACGGGGGCCGCGGCATTCAGATCGACCGGCACGCCTTCCGATCCGAGCATGGCGACCAGCTCGTCGTGGACGATCTTGACGACCATCTGGCCCGGCTTGATCGACTTCAGGATTTCGGCGCCAACGGCCTTTTCACGGACTTTGTCGGTAAACGAACGAACAACTTCGAGTGCGACGTCGGCTTCCAGGAGCGCGCGGCGAACCTCGCGCAGGGCAGCCGAGACATCGGCTTCCGACAGCGCGCCACGGCCGGTCAATCCATTCAGAATGGATCCAAGGCGGTCCTGGAGACTTTCAAACATCGCTTCATCCTTGTCGTTTCAGGGCTTTTGCTTCGCCCGAAACGTTGTGCTTTTCCATGACGAAAACAAGACGCAAAGCCAAAAAGCACCCGAGGGCGCATCGCGCTGTCGGATGTTGACCTCCAGGATCTCCGCAAGGGGTCCGGGTCGGCGGCTACAAGTCTTGTTCTTGTCGCAGATTGCGGGCGGTAAACACGATATGGTCGGCAAAGTCAAGGCGAGACGGCAATTTCACCGCCCCAACTGCCTGCCCGCAAGCCTTTCTCAGGCATCCCGGCCGAAATAGACCTCCACCGAAGCGATACGGTCGCCATGAAACCGGATGATCTCGACATTGCGAAATGCGCCGCCGTCCCGCTTGTCAGCCCGGTAGCGCACCAGCGCCTCGTTGTCCTCAAGCGAAATGCGTTCGATGTGAATGGCGCTAAAGGCCGGCGGCTGCGGCCAGCACCGCTCGAAATACGTGGCCTTATTAATATGATCGTCGTTCGGACTGGAAAAGGTGAAATCCTCCGTGAGCATGTCGGAGACCTCGTCCTTCCGGTTGGCCAGATAGGCTGCGAAGAGCCCACGAACGGTTGCTTCCCTGTCCATCTTACCCTCCACGAACGGATTGCATTGCGGAACTGAGTTATAACCCAAACGACGGTCCGGCGCCAGAAACCGGCATGCCGCCGCCCAATTGAAGGGAGAAATGCAAGGCCCCATGTTAAGAAGCGAAACCGGTGCAACGAAAGAGCTGCAGTGAGCCAGATCCGAAATCCCTACTATACCGGCCCCATCTCCGATCATTTCGACGGCACCGTCTTCTTCAACCCCGAGGGCGAAGCACCACTCGGCTTTCGCGAGTTGATGCGCTGGCAGTTCGGAGGCGGACGTAGCATATGGCCCAAGACTGTCCGCAGTCCCTTTCCACAGGCGAAACCCGATAGTCGCGTCGGTGGTGATACCCTACGCATCACTATGATCGGCCATGCCTCACTGCTGATCCAGGTCTGCGGCCTCAATATTCTGACCGACCCGGTCTGGTCGCAGCGCACCAGTCCGTTTTCCTTCATAGGCCCCAGACGCGTCGTCGCGCCCGGCATCGCCTTTAAAGACCTGCCGCCCATCGACATCGTGATCGTTACCCATAATCACTATGATCACCTCGATCTCGCCACGCTGAAACGGCTGCATGAAGAGCACAGCCCACACATCGTCACCCCGCTCGGCAACGATACGATCATCCACCGCGCCCTTCCCGAAGCCAAAATTTCCGACATGGACTGGGGCGACCAGACTTCCTTCTGGGATGACATCACCATCGATTGCGAACCCTGCCACCACTGGTCGGCACGTACGTCCCAGGACCGCCGCATGGCGCTCTGGGCCGCCTTCGTGATCTCGACACCATCAGGCAAAATCTACCATGTCGGCGATACCGGCTTTCACGACGGCTTCAACTACCGGGCCGCTGCCGCCAAACACGGCGGCTTCCGCCTCGCCAACCTGCCGATCGGCGCCTATGAGCCACGCTGGTTCATGAGGGCGCAACACCAGAATCCGCAGGAAGCCGTCGAAGGCATGCGGCTGTGCAACGCTTCCTATGCCGCCGGTCACCATTTCGGCACCGTGCAGCTGACCAATGAGGGGATCGAGGCACCGGTTCAGGCGCTTGAGGTTGCCTTGAAGGATCAGGGCGTAACGCCGGAAAAATTCCGGCCACTCAGAGCAGGCGAAGTATTCGATGTACCGGCCGTTTAGGTTCAGCGTCCCTTTCCCCGCCGCCGGGAGAAGAAGGAGACCGGCGCCACGGCCCGTCACCCCTCGGGAAATTCCCGATACTGCGGCAGATTATCGGTAATCTCATACCATGGCGCCTTCGAGCCGACGAAAATATGCGCCGTTGGCCGGATCGTCGGCGCATCCACCAGCGTGCCCATAGGAACATGGGCATAGGCACCTTCGCGTACCACCGAATAGACCAGTGACCCGCAAGTACCGCAATGCACGTCATGGTTCTCATCGGGTTTTCCGTAGATCGACATCGCTTCCGCGCCCTTGATGAGTTGAAACCGCTCACGCCTGATCCCGGCAATCGGCTTAAAAGCCGACCCGGTCGTGCGCCGGCAGTTGGAACAGTGACAATTCATTGCATATTCGAAGGCGTCGTCGACTGCATATTCGACGGCACCGCACATGCACTTCCCGGTGAGGAGGGGCGAGGTTTCAAACATGGCATCTCTCCGTAAGCATCAGCGCCCAACAATCAGCATGACCCGCGCCCGCCGGGACCGCGACGCCTTGACCACACCAGTAAGCAGCTTCCAACATTTTTTCATCCCCGCAAATCCCCGCGATCAAAACCTGTGCCATCATCATTGCGTCCTGTCATCGGCGAGACCGCTAGGCGTAGCGGTGAGACAGGGCCGGTGCNCCCTCCCGTCTGCAAAATGGCGGGGCGTGCCTGTGAGGCACACATGAGGACCGGCGAGCGGTATTGCGACAGCAATATCTTTCCTGACGCGGCGGCAACGTCAGCGTCAGCCCGTATCAAAAGGGCGCCGCCATCCCCGCAGAGAAACCGGAGTTGCCCATCGTCGAATACTGAACGGGGCGCTGGAAGGCGTCATATACTTACTTTGTCCCGGCACTTTCCAGCGCCCCGGCCAAGTAAACAACAGAGAAAACCACGGCGGATTTTCCGGGCGTGGNACTGAACGGGGCGCTGGAAGGCGTCATATACTTACTTTGTCCCGGCACTTTCCAGCGCCCCGGCCAAGTAAACAACAGAGAAAACCACGGCGGATTTTCCGGGCGTGGCTTGAAGTGTTGCGGGTTTCACCTCCCCCTTGAGAGGGAGGTCGCCGCAGCGCAGCGGATGGGGGGCGACCTCCGCGAACACGAAAGGCAATTGTGTCTGCCGCAAATCACCCCACCCCGCCGCTTCGCTCTGCTCCCCCCTCAAGCGGCAGATTATCCCCCACTGGTAATTTCTACCCATTTCCGCCATATACAGCGCAACAAACGCAGGAAATGAACGTCATGAACACAACGGTCGAATTCGCAAGGATGAACGGGCTTGGCAACAAGATCCTGGTCGTCGACATGCGCGGCCGCAAGGACAAGGTGACGCCGCAGGCGGCGATTGCGCTCAATGCCAATCCCGACACTCAATTCGACCAGATCATGGCGATCCACGATCCGAAGGCCGAAGGCACCGACGCCTGGATCGACATCCTCAATTCCGACGGTTCGAAGGCGCAGGCCTGCGGCAACGGTACGCGCTGCGTCGTCCAGGCGCTGGCTGCGGAGACGGGCAAGAAGGCCTTCACCTTTCAGACCGTCGCCGGCATCCTGAATGCGCAGGAACATGCCGACGGAACGATCTCGGTCGATATGGGTACGCCGGTGTTCGAATGGGACAAGATTCCGTTGTCGGAAGAATTCTACGATACCAGCCGCATCGAGCTGCAGATCGGCCCGATCGATGACCCGGTCCTGCATTCGCCCTCTGTCATGTCGATGGGCAATCCGCATGCGATCTTCTGGGTCGATCGCGACGTCATGTCCTTCGACCTCGAACGTTTCGGCCCGCTGCTCGAAAACCACCCGATGTTTCCCGAGCGCGCCAATATCACGCTGGCGCAGGTCACTTCGCCCACGTCGCTGACGACCCGCACCTGGGAACGTGGCGCCGGCCTGACGCTGGCCTGCGGTTCCGCTGCCTGTTCCGCCGCCGTCTCGGCTGCCCGCACGGGTCGTACAGGCCGTAATGTCGAGATCAAGGTCGCCAGCGCCACCCCGCCTGGCATCCTCACCATCGAATGGCGCGAGCGCGACGATCACGTCGTCATGACCGGCCCCGCCGAGTGGGAATGGTCGGGCAGCGTCGACCCCACCACCGGCCTCTGGTCGCGTGAGGACGAGCCGCAGACGGGAAGCGCAGCACTTTGAGCGGCGTCGATGTCATAACCTTCGGCTGCCGTCTCAACACCTATGAATCCGAAGTGATGCGAGCAGAAGCCGAGAAGGCAGGGCTGAACAACGCCATTCTCGTCAATACCTGCGCCGTTACCGGCGAGGCCGTGCGTCAGGCCCGCCAGGCGATCCGCCGCGCCCGCCGCGAAAACCCGCATGCCCGCATCATCGTCACCGGCTGTGCGGCCCAAACGGAAAAGCAGGCCTTTGCCGAAATGCCCGAGGTCGATGCCGTGCTTGGCAACGAGGAAAAGCTGAAAAGCGCCTCCTACCGGTCACTGCCCGATTTCGGCGTCTCGGCCGAGGAAAAGCTGCGTGTCAACGACATCATGAGCGTGCGCGAGACAGCGCCGCAGATGGTCAAGCTGATCGAAGGCCATGTGCGCGCCTTCATCCAGGTGCAGAACGGCTGCGATCACCGCTGTACCTTCTGCATTATCCCCTATGGCCGCGGCAACTCCCGTTCGGTTCCGATGGGCGCCGTCGTTGACCAGGCGCGAAAGCTGGCGGACGGCGGCTACCGCGAGATCGTGCTGACCGGCGTCGACGCAACCAGCTATGGCGGCGACCTGCCGGGCGCCCCGACCCTCGGCCTGCTTGCCAAGACGCTTCTGAAGCAGGTGCCGGAGCTCCTGCGCCTGCGGCTTTCCTCGATTGACAGCATCGAGGCCGACAGCCACCTGATGGACCTGATCGCCGACGAGCCACGCTTCATGCCGCATTTGCACCTGTCGCTGCAACATGGCGACGATATGATCCTGAAGCGGATGAAGCGGCGGCATAGCCACATGGATGCGCTCCGCTTCATCGAAGACGTGCGCCGTTTGCGTCCGGAAACGAGCTTTGGCGCCGACATGATCGCCGGCTTCCCCACCGAGACCGAAGAGATGTTTGCCAATGCGATGCGGCTGGCCGAAGAGGCCAATATCGCCCATCTGCATGTGTTTCCCTATTCGCCGCGCGAAGGCACGCCTGCCGCCCGCATGCCGCAGCTCGACCGCGCCTTGGTCAAAGAACGGGCCGCCCGGCTGCGTGCCACTGGACTTCAGCTGCATCAGGCCCATCTTGACAGCATGATCGGAACGCAGCAAAGCCTGCTCGTCGAGAACAATGGCTTGGCACATACGGAAAATTTCACGCTTGCCGCCGTCCCCGGCCTGATGCCGCGCGCTATCGTGCAGGCTGTCATCACCGGCCACAACGGCAAGCATCTCGACATGCAATTGATGGCTGCCAACGCAGCCTGAGTTTACGGAATTCAAATGGCGCTCAGCTTTCTGAAAAAGGTCTTCACCTTCGGCAAGGACAAGCCGTCCGAAGACGAGCCGACTGCGGCGCCGGCAGCCGATGCCGTCATGGACCAGGCGGAATCGACGTTCAGCCCCAATGAGGCCCAGGCGGTCGAAGCCGAGCTTGAGCCCCGCACCGAAGACCTGCCACTGGCCGCCGATCCGGTGCTGCCGGAGGAGATGGATACCGCTGGCGGCCCCTCCGCCGACACCGCCGATGCGCCGGAGTTCAAGACCGCGGACGAAACCTCTGCCGCAGAGGTGGACGATACACCGGCCATTCTGCCTGCTGCCGAAGAGATCGGCGATGTCGGCCTTGTCCCGCTATCGCTCCTGGAAGCGGAAGCCGAAGCGGCTGAGACAGAGGAAACTTCGACACCCCCCTCTGTCCCTTCGGGACATCTCCCCCACAAGGGGGGAGATCAGATTGAGGCTGACGCTCTTTCCGCTCAAGATCGTCTTTCAGATGAAGCGCCGGAGCCAACCCCGGGTCCAATCTCCCCACCTGTGGGGGAGATGTCGGCGCAGCCGACAGAGGAGGGTGAACTCTCCGCGCTCTCGAACGCCGACGACCTTAGCGAAATCACACCGCTTGCAATCTCCGGCCTTGAGGCGGAGATGCGCGAAAAGGCAGAGGAAGGTGACGGCCTCTCCGCAGCATCTGAGCCAGCAGCCGAAATTGCCCTCCCCAAAGGCTTCGCCACCGGCCGCGCGGCCGAACCTGCGCCCGAGGCGCCGAAGCAGAAGCTCACCTGGTTCCAGCGCCTGCGCCAGGGCTTGGCCCGCACATCGTCGCAACTGACCGGACAGATCACCGCCCTCTTCACCAAGCGCAAACTGGATGACGAGACGCTGCAGGATCTGGAAGACCTGTTGATCCAGGCCGATCTCGGCGTCGAGACGGCGCTACGTGTCACCGATACGCTCGCCTCCGAGCGCTACGGCAAGGACGTCAGCGGCGAAGACGTTTCCCGCATCATGGCCGCCGAAATCACCAAGGTTCTGGCGCCCGTCGCCAAGCCGCTGCAGCTCGATCTCAACCATAAACCGCATGTCATTCTCGTCGTCGGCGTCAACGGCACCGGCAAGACCACCACCATCGGCAAGCTGGCGGCAAAGCTCTCCGGTGCCGGGCTGAAGGTCATGCTGGCTGCCGGCGACACTTTCCGGGCGGCCGCCATCGAACAGCTGAAAATTTGGGCCGAGCGTACCAAATCCGATATCGTCTCCTCGAAACTCGGCGCCGATGCCTCAGGGCTGGCTTACGAAGCCTTCGAACAGGCGCGTCTGAAGAAGAGCGACGTATTGATCATCGATACCGCCGGCCGCCTGCAGAACCGCACGGAGCTGATGGCCGAGCTGGAAAAGATCGTCCGCGTGCTCGGCAAGCTCGATCCCGATGCGCCGCACACGGTGTTGCAGACGCTCGATGCCACGACCGGCCAGAATGCGCTCAATCAGGTCGAAATCTTCCGCAACGTTGCCGGTGTCAACGGCCTGATCATGACCAAGCTCGATGGCACGGCGCGCGGCGGCATCCTCGTTGCCATTTCCGCCAAGCACAAGCTGCCGGTCTATTTCATCGGCGTTGGCGAAGGCGTGGACGATCTGGAACCGTTCGAGGCCAAGGATTTTGCCGAGGCCATCGCCGGAATTCCCCATTGACCCGGTTTTGCCTTTTTGCTGATGTTATTGAGATTAACCTCGGCCCGGTCATCCTCGGGCTTGACCCGAGGATCCAGGCAGAGGGCTGAGATGCCGACGAACATACGTCGCACTGCGGATGGATTCTCGGGTCAAGCCCGAGGATGACGACGAGAAAGACGGCCCTCACACCGGGCATGCACCACAATCGCTTTAAGGACGTTCCTATGTCATCGATCGAGGCGGTCAAGCCGCGCAAGGAAATCAGCCCGCTTCTGAAAATGGTGCTGGAGCTTGGGCCACTGGTGGTCTTCTTCTTCGCCAATTCACGCGGCGAATGGCTGGCACGCGAGTTTCCGGCGCTGACCGAACTGGGTGGCCCGATCTTCATCGCCACAGGCCTGTTCATGGCCGCGACCGCGATCGCGCTGACCGCCTCCTGGATCCTCACGCGCACGCTGCCGATGATGCCGCTGATTTCCGGCATTGTCGTCTTCATCATGGGCGCATTCACCCTCTGGCTACAGAACGACACGTTCATCAAGATCAAGCCGACAATCATCAATTCGCTGTTCGGCGTCATCCTGCTCGGCGGCCTGCTGTTCGGAAAATCGCTGCTTGGTTATGTCTTCCACAGTGCCTTCAAGCTTGACGAGGAAGGCTGGCGCAAGCTCACCATCCGCTGGGGCATCTTCTTCCTGGTCCTGGCCGTGCTGAATGAAGTCGTCTGGCGTAATTTCTCGACCGATTTCTGGGTCGCCTTCAAGGTCTGGGGCACGATGCCGATCACCGTGCTGTTCACCCTGTCGCAGATGCCGATCATCATGAAGCATTCGCTGGATCAGGATACGCCGAAGTGACCACCCTGGTACCGGCCGAAAACCGTTCGCCGCGTGCCGCCACCTTCTGGCTTGCCGCCTGCGCCGCTGTTCTCATCGCGCAAATCGTCATCGAATACTGGATGGGCCGCACGCCGATCTGTACCTGCGGCTACATCAAGCTGTTCGAGCCCACCGCCAATGGCCCCGGCAATTCGCAGCATCTGGCCGATTGGTACACCCCGTCGCACATCATCCACGGTTTCCTGTTCTATGGGCTGGCGCATCTGATCCTGCGCGGCAAGCCCCTCGCAGCCAAGCTGCTTCTGGCGCTGGTGATCGAATCCGGCTGGGAAATCCTTGAAAACTCCCCGATCATCATCGACCGCTACCGCACCGCCACCATCTCGCTCGATTATTACGGTGACAGCATCCTGAACTCGGCGATGGACACGGTGTTCATGGCGCTGGGCTTCTTCTTCGCCCGCCGCGCACCGGTCGCCGTCACGGTCGCCATCGCCATCGTCTTCGAGATTTTCACCGGCTGGCTGATCCGCGATAATCTGGCGCTCAACGTCCTCATGCTGGTCTATCCGCTGGACGCGGTGAAGGCGTGGCAGGGGGCGATTTGACGGGGTCGCCGGGACTGAAGGGAAATATTTCCCCGCACCCACTGCAGTTGAACCTTTGGATTGCGTGAGCGCGTCACGATCTCCCTCTTCTCCCCCGTGGGGAGAAGTGCCGAACGCAGTGAGGCGATGAGGGGGCGGGGGTTAGCTGGAGCCATACGACGAAGGTGCCTTCGGCCCCCCTCATCCGGCCCTGCGGGCCACCTTCTCCCCGCCGGGGAGAAGACAACCGAGCCGCAACCCTACTTCCCGGCCACAGCCTTTTCGATCGCGGGATAAAGACCTTCCTTCAGGCTGCGGTCGTCAAACGGCCCGACACGCTTATAGACGATCGTTCCCGAAGCATCGACGAGATAGGATTCCGGGATGCCGTAGACGCCCCAGTCGATGGCCGCCTTGCCGCGCGGATCGACACCGACCGCAGCGAAGGGATTGCCGAGTTCGCCGAGGAACCGCAGCGCATTCTCGGTCTGGTCCTTGTAGTTGATGCCGACCACCGTCAGCCGCGGATCCTTGGCAAGTTCCAGGATGATCGGATTTTCCTCTCGGCAGGGCACGCACCAGGATGCCCAAACATTGACCAGGGTCAGCTTGCCCTTGATGGCTGCATCAGTCAGCGGCGGCATCGCGGCACCCTTGAATGTCGCCCCTTCAAGCGGCGGCATATCCAGAGCCGGCGCCTTGGTGCCAATCAGCGCCGATGGAATTTCACTGATGTCGCGGCCGGACCCGAGCTGGCTCCAGAAAATCGCCGCAAGTCCGGCAAAGATCAGCAGCGGCAGCAGCGCGAGGATGGTGCGTATCTTGGCCGGCCGGTTGGCGTCGGGCGTGGTCGGGGTCTCAAGACTCATGATGCCTCTCCGGCTTGCGCCGAGCGGCGGCGGATACCGGCTGATTCCAGCGCCTGCAATTCGCGGCGTCGGGCGCGTCCGTCGGTCCAGACCCAAAGGACCAGCGCAAGCACGGTTACAGTGGCAATGCCATAACTGGCAAGAACATAGGCAGTGTGGGTCATCATCGGCTCAAGCCTCCCGGCCAGCGCTGCGAGCCGCCTGGCGGCGCATCGAGGTCACCCGGCGGCGCCAGATCTCGTTGCGCATCGCGGCGATATGCAGGGTGAAGAACAGCATGGTGAAGGCAACCGCCATCACCAGAAGCGGCCGCAGGAATTCCGGATCGATGGCAGAACCGCCGAGCCTCAGCACACTTGCAGGCTGGTGCAGCGTGTTCCACCATTCGACCGAAAACTTGATGATCGGGATATTGACGAAGCCGACGAGGATCAGCACGGCCGAGACCTTGGCCGCCTTGCCGGGTTCATCCATGGCGCGATTGAGCGCCATCAGCCCGAGATACATTAGAAACAGCACGAAGACCGACGTCAGCCGCGCATCCCAGACCCACCAGGTGCCCCACATCGGCTTGCCCCAGAGCGAGCCGGTCACCAGCGCCAGAAAGGTAAAGGACGCACCGATCGGCGCGGCGGCCCGGGCCGCAACATCGGCCAACGGATGACGCCAGACCAGCGTGCCGAGCGCCGAAAGCGCCATCACCGAGTAGCACATCATCGACAGCCAGGCAGCCGGCACATGCACATACATGATGCGCACCGTCTCGCCCTGCTGGTAGTCACCTTCGGTGGTAAAAGACAGATACAGCCCAACGGCAAACAAAAGCACCGTCAATCCGGCAAACCACGGCAGGACACGCGCCGCCAAGGCCAGAAACCGGGTGGGATTGGCAAGATCGCTGAATTTTCGAATGGCCAGACTGTTTTCGCTCATGATGGTTCTTTAACGCGCAATGCGCTTCTCTTCAATGAAGGGACAGCAATCACATTTGCGTCAGAGCGTCACGCGTTCAAAGGACGCGTGACGCTTGTCAATCCGACGCAGACCGGAGCGCCAGGGCCGCTGCCAACGGGCCGATGACCGCAAAGAACAGCGTGATGGCGATCAGGATCAAAAGCGGCGGCAGGAAGGGAGCCGGATCCTGGACGGCGGCATAGGCCGCACTGACGCCAAAGATCAACACCGGGATCGCCAGCGGCAGGACGAGGATCGAGACCAGCAGCCCGCCGCGTGGCAGGGTGACGGCAACGGCAGCGCCGGTCGCGCCGATAAAGGTGATGGCGGGCGTGCCGACCAGCAGCGTCAGCATCGTTGCGCCGATGGCAACTTCGTTCATGTTCATGAACAGCCCGAGCAATGGCGCGGCAATCACCAGCGGCAGGCCGGTCGCCGTCCAGTGCGCCAAGCATTTCACCAGCACCGTCAGCACCAACGGCGTCTCCTGCATCAGCATCAGATCCAGAGACCCGTCCTCACGCTCGGCCTGGAAGAGCCGGTCAAGACCGAGAAGAGATGCAAGCAGCGCACCGATCCACAGGATCGCCGGGCCGATGCGCGACAGAAGATTGAGATCAGGGCCGACGGCGAAGGGCACCACGGCAACAACGGTCATGAAGAACAAGACACCGATCAGCGCGCCGCCGCCGGCGCGCATGGAAAGTTTCAGGTCGCGCAGGAAGAGGGAGATCATACGGGTCCCCCCGGAATGCTTGGCCAAGCTCCCCTCATCCGGCCCTTCGGGCCCCCTTCTCCCCGTTGGGGAGAAGGGGGTGTTTGCGGCGAATGCACATGAAAAACTCTGGTATCGATAGCTGGCTGGGATGGACGCAGCCGCAGCGCGCTCCACCTTCTCCCCAGCGGGGAGAAGGTGGCCCGAAGGGCCGGATGAGGGGGAGCCTCAACGCAAAAAGTCAACAGCATCAGGACTCTGCCCCCTCACACACACCAGTAAACCCCGTCATCCGCAGTTCCCTTGCAGCCACTCCCAGCGGCTGATGCGTCGCCGCAATTACGATGCCGCCCGCACCGAGATGCCGCTCCACCAATCCGGCAAACAGCCGGTCCGCCGCCGCATCGAGTGCCGCCGTCGGCTCGTCGAGAATCCAAACGGGGCGATAGGCGACCAGCAGCTTAGCCATGGCCATGCGCCGTTGCTGCCCGGCCGAGAGATAACCGAAGGGCAGATGTGAGATTCCGCCAAGGCCGAGGGCTTCGGTCGCCTCTTCGAGGCCGATACCGGAACCGCCCACCGAATCACCCATGAAGGATTTCCAGAAAGAGAGATTTTCTTCAACGGTGAGCTCGCGTTTCATCGCATTGCGATGCCCAAGATAATGGCAGAGCTCGCGCGGATGGCTGATATCGGCAGTTGTATCGTCGAGCCGGACAACGCCGGATTCGGGCACCAGAAGACCCGCCAGGACGCGCAGCAAAGTCGACTTGCCCGATCCGTTCGGACCGGTGACAATCAAGGCTTCTCCGGCTGCAACAATGAACGAAATATCGTGGAAAATCAGATCCTCACCACGTTTCGCACTGAGGCCTTCGACACGCAGGCGGATCGGCATTCACATTCCTTTTACGACGTTCGTCGCAGCGCAAAAAAATTGTCTCAAATTGAGGACGGATGGTCTGGCACGTTCCGGAGAAATTATCTATAACCGCCCCAACACGCCAGCGGTCGGCGTGAATTTCATCCTAGCGCCGAACTTGGAATGATTTCCACGTACGGACAGCGGAAATGGCCGTACCCGCATCCCATATCGCGCTTTAAATGCGTTCGGGCGTTCGTGCGTCACGTTTTGGCGATCTAACGGAACGGGGTATTCCAGTGTCCAAATCCCTAGACAGTTTCAATTGTCGGTCGACGCTCTCGGTCAATGGCGTAGACTATGTCTATTACAGCCTGCCGAAGGCAGAGGCGAACGGCCTCGCCGGCGTTTCAAAGCTCCCCTACTCGATGAAGGTTCTGCTTGAGAACCTGCTTCGCTTCGAAGACGGCCGCTCGGTCACCAAGGAGAACATCCTGGCCGTTGCCGAATGGCTGAACAACAAGGGCCGCGAAGAAAACGAAATCGCCTACCGCCCGGCCCGGGTGCTGATGCAGGACTTCACCGGCGTTCCCGCCGTCGTTGACCTCGCCGCAATGCGCGACGCCATGGTTTCGCTCGGTGGCGACCCGGAAAAGATCAACCCGCTGGTTCCTGTCGACCTCGTCATCGACCATTCGGTCATCGTCGACGAATTCGGCACGCCGACGGCTTTTGCCCGCAACGTCGAACTCGAATACGAGCGCAACGGCGAACGCTACCGCTTCCTGAAGTGGGGCCAGCAGGCGTTCAAGAATTTCCGCGTCGTTCCTCCGGGCACCGGCATCTGTCACCAGGTAAACCTTGAATATCTCGGCCAGACGGTCTGGACCAAGGAAGAAGACGGCGAAATCACCGCCTATCCGGACACCTGCGTCGGCACCGACAGCCACACGACCATGATCAATGGTCTCGGCGTCCTCGGCTGGGGTGTTGGCGGCATCGAAGCAGAAGCTGCCATGCTCGGCCAGCCCGTCTCGATGCTCCTGCCTGAAGTCATCGGCTTCAAGCTCACCGGCAAGCTGAAGGAAGGCGTCACCGCCACCGACCTCGTGCTGATGGTCGTGCAGATGCTGCGCAAGAAGGGCGTCGTTTCGAAGTTCGTCGAATTCTTCGGTTCCGGCCTCGACAACATGACGCTGGCCGACCGTGCGACGATCGGCAACATGGGCCCGGAATACGGCGCGACCTGCGGCTTCTTCCCGGTCGATTCCGAGACCATCAACTACCTCACCATGTCCGGTCGCGAAGAACAGCGCATCGCGCTGGTCGAAGCCTATTCCAAGGCGCAGGGCATGTGGCGCGACAATGACGGTGCAGACCTCGTCTTCACCGATACGCTGGAACTCGACCTCGGCCAGGTCGTGCCTGCCATGGCAGGCCCGAAGCGTCCGGAAGGCCGCATCCCGCTCGAAAATATCGCTTCCGGTTTCGCCACATCGCTCGAAGGCGAATACAAGAAGCCGGGCCAGCTCGACATGCGCTATGCTGTCGAAGGCGCGGATTACGACATCGGTCACGGCGACGTGGCGATTGCCGCCATCACGTCCTGCACCAACACGTCCAACCCCTCGGTTCTGATCGCTGCCGGCCTTCTCGCCCGCAACGCCGTTGCCAAGGGCCTGAAGACCGCACCGTGGGTCAAGACATCGCTTGCACCTGGATCACAGGTCGTCGGCGAATATCTCGCCAAGTCCGGCCTGCAGGATTCGCTCGACGCACTCGGCTTCAACCTCGTCGGCTTCGGCTGCACGACCTGCATCGGCAATTCCGGCCCGCTGCCCGGCCCGATCTCGAAGACGATCAACGAGAAGGGCCTGATCATGTCCGGCGTTCTCTCGGGCAACCGTAACTTCGAAGGCCGTATCTCGCCGGACGTTCAGGCGAACTACCTCGCTTCGCCGCCGCTGGTCGTCGCCTACGCACTCGCCGGCACGGTCCAGAAGGACCTGACCACTGAGCCGCTCGGCATCGGCAGCGACGGACAGCCGGTCTTCCTCAAGGACGTCTGGCCGACCTCGCAGGAAATCCAGGAATTCATCCTGAAATACGTTACCCGCGCACTCTACGCATCGAAATATGCCGACGTGTTCAAGGGCGACGTCAACTGGCAGGCGGTTCAGGTACCGGCCGGCCAGACCTATGCCTGGGATGACAACTCGACCTACGTCCAGAACCCGCCTTACTTCGTCGGCATGGGCAAGACCGGTTCGGGCATCTCCGACATCAAGGGCGCCCGCGTGCTTGGCCTGTTCGGCGACAAGATCACCACCGACCACATCTCGCCGGCTGGCTCGATCAAGGCAGCCTCTCCTGCCGGTGCCTACCTCATTGGCCATGGTGTCGGCGTTGCCGATTTCAACCAGTACGGTACGCGCCGCGGCAACCATGAAGTGATGATGCGCGGCACCTTTGCCAATATCCGCATCCGCAACCACATGATGGGCCCGAACGGCAAGGAAGGCGGCTACACGATCCACTATCCTTCGAAGGAAGAGATGTCGATCTACGACGCTGCCATGCAGTACAAGGCAGAAGGCGTTCCGCTGGTCATCTTCGCCGGTGTCGAATATGGCAACGGTTCGTCGCGTGACTGGGCTGCCAAGGGCACCAACCTGCTTGGCGTCAAGGCGGTCATCGCCCAGTCGTTCGAGCGTATCCACCGCTCCAACCTCGTCGGCATGGGCATCGTGCCCTTCGTCTTCGAGGAAGGCACGACCTGGGAATCGCTCGGCCTGAAGGGTGACGAGAGCGTCACTATCGACGGCCTGGCAAACGTCCAGCCGCGTGAAAAGCGCATTGCCAAGATCACCTATGCCGACGGCTCGGTGAAGCACGTACCGCTGATCTGCCGCATCGATACGCTCGATGAGGTCACCTACATGAACAATGGCGGCATCCTGCAGACGGTTCTGCGCGATCTCGCCGCCTGATGCATCGCTGATGCTCGAATGAACGAAGCCGGGGCTTTCACGAGCCCCGGTTTTTTTGTGATCGCCGGTACCGTTCGCCTCACTCCAACGTGATTTTCCGTTGACGGAGGACCGGAGTATGAAGGGTGCCGACAGAGACTGTACGCCTGTACAACACCACTGAAATTCTGCTGCCTGAAATGCCAACATCCTTGAAATGCCCAACATCCTGAAATGGAAGTCTGAATGTCTGGATCAAGCACCGTTCGCCACATCACGCTCGCCCTTGGCCTTGGCCTAATGGCGATGCCGGCTGTGGCTGAAGATGCAGTGAAACCGGCAGGCGTGGTAGAACTGTTCACCAGCCAGGGCTGCTCCTCGTGCCCGCCAGCGGATGCAGCGTTGAAGACGCTGATCGACGACGGCAAGGTCGTTGCGCTCTCCTATCACGTCGACTACTGGAACTATCTCGGCTGGGCCGACACTTTGGCCTCGAAGGACAACACTGCCCGGCAATATGCCTATGCGAAGATGTTCGGCCGCAGCGGTGTCTACACGCCTCAAGCAGTGCTCAACGGCCGCGACCATATCAACGGCGCCGATATCGACGGGATCAACAGCCGCCTCTCCGCGATGAATTCGGCGGGACAGGGCCTCGCCGTACCGGTCGCCGCCAATGTCAGCAAGGATGAGATCGATATCAAGATCGGGGCAGGCACCGGCAAGGCCAATGTCGTCGTCGTTTATTTCAACCGGCAGCAACTTGTCGATGTGAAGAAGGGCGAAAACAGCGGCAAAAAGATTTCCTACTGGCACTCCGTCCGCGATGTCCAGACGATCGGCATGTGGGATGGCAAGCCTGCCAATTTCGTTCTGCCGGCTTCCATCCTCAACGAGGGTGAAAACGGCGGCTGTGCCGTGCTTCTGCAAAAGATGAAAGACAGTGAGACACCTGGCGCCATCGTCGGCGCTGTGACTGTCATGGCGGATAAAGCCGCCAATTGACACATAGTCTGGTTCGGCCCGGCAGCATCGAGGGGCTGGGGCTGAGGGTTCGAAGATGCCGGACCGAACCGGCCACGTTTCGCAGGTGCAAGCAGCACCCGATCGACATGGCATCAGGAGCAACCGCGCCCGATGGACGCTTTGGCTAGCCACTCCATTGCTGCACCCGTTTGCGGCAGAAAAACCACAAACAGACATGCAGGCCGGTCACTCGGAAGGACTCCCTTGTGCCAGCGAGCGCGAGTGTCCTTGCCAATTGGGGCGCCGGTTTGTTTGAAATGCGGCAGGCGAAAAAAAGTCTTGGCCGACCGCTTCCGGCTTTGCGGCTTGCATTTCAGCCCCGGTCAGGCAAACTGTTATCGTCCTGTCACAATAAAAGGCCGGAGTACCGATGACTGATCAGCCGGATTTGCCGCAAGGCGAGACCCGTTCCGAAAGGCAGAAATCGTCCGATGTGGTTGTTAATCTGCACGAATACCGCAGCAGCAATCAGGACCAGCTTCCCATCACCTTCCACCGCCGCGAGCTTGATATGATCCTCAGGGTCTATGGCCGCATGGTCGGGGACGGAGAGTGGCGCGACTATGCCATGGACCACTTGCGCGACAAGGCGGTCTTCTCGGTTTTCAAGCGGTCTGGTGAAATGCCGCTGTTCCGGATCGAAAAGAATCCGAAATTGTCATCCAAGCAAGGCGCCTTCAGCGTCGTCAATACGCATGGCATGATCCTCAAGCGCGGTCACGACCTGCAGCAGGTCCTCAAAGTCTTCGACAAGATGCTGAAGCTCATCAAGACCTGAGTTAGGCTTGGTAGAGCGTGTCGGGGTAGATGCCCGGCTCCGGATCGGTCGTCAGCCCTTCGCCGAGTGGCAATTGCATGATGATGGTATCGAGCCAGCGGCCATGCTTGAAACCCGTGCCCTTCATCAATCCGCCATGCTCGAAACCAGCGGCGCGATGGACCGCGACGGAAGCTGGATGGGCACCGCCGATGACGGCGACCATCTGGCGGAATCCGAGTTGCGTACAGCGCCGGATCAATTCAGCCAGCAGCGCCTTGCCGACACCCTGGCCGCGGGCCTCGGGCGCCAGATAGATCGAATCCTCGACCATGAACCGATAGGCGGTGCGCGTGCGGAACGCTGACGCATAAGCATAGCCGAGGAGCACGCCCTGCGCATCGACAGCGGCGATATAAGGATAGCCGTTGCCGGTAATCGCAGAAAACCGCGACGCCATTTCCGGCTCGCCCGGTGGCGTCATCTCATAAGAGGCCACGCCGTTCAGAACCGAGTCCTGATAGATCGCGGTAATCGCGGCGATGTCTGAAAGGGTGGCGTCACGAAGCGTGAAGGGCATGGGCGGACCTGACTGAGAAAGGGCATTCTCCTCTGCCATATCGTATTCGTGCGTTCAAGCGAGTGCCCGCCATCGTTTTCCGGACAACAAAAAAGGCGGCCGAAGCCGCCTTTTCAGATGTATTCCAGTTCCAAGTTATTCCTTGTTTCCGAGGAAACGCAGCATGAACAGGAACAGGTTGATGAAGTCGAGATACAGCGTCAGCGCGCCCATGATGGCCTTGCGACCGGTGGCTTCGGCACCTTCTTCTTCGAAGTACATTTCCTTGATCTTCTGGGTATCGTAAGCCGTAAGGCCTGCGAAGATCAGAACACCGATAGCCGAGATCGCAAAATCAAGCGCCGACGAGGCGAGGAAGATATTGAC
This sequence comes from Rhizobium sp. Root1334, assembly GCF_001426665.1. GTDB lineage: Bacteria > Pseudomonadota > Alphaproteobacteria > Rhizobiales > Rhizobiaceae > Pararhizobium. The sequence continues at coordinate 213,380 of NZ_LMEY01000029.1, forward strand.
GATCGAAGCGATGATCAGGCCGAAAAGGCCCATCATCAGGAACGAACCCATGCCGGACAGGCTACGCTTGGTGGTGTAGCCGTAGAGCGACAGGGCACCGAACGAAGCAGCCGTGACGAAGAACGTCTGGGTGATGCTCTGGCCGGTATAGATCATGAAGATCGACGACAGCGAGAGACCCATCAGACCGGCATAGACCCAGAAGGTCGTCTGCGCAGCGGATACGCTCATCGAGTTGATGCGGAAGCTCATGTAGAACACCAGAGCCAGCGGTGCGAGCATGATGACCCACTTCAGCGGGCTCACATAGATCGCCTGACCGAAGGCCGTCAGCTGTCCGTCCGCGAAAGCGAACTGAAATGCAGCATAGGCGGCGATACCGGTGATCGCCAGACCGAGGGCCATCAGGTTGTACACCTTGAGCATATAGGTGCGCAGACCTTCGTCGATTACGGCCCCCGCCTGTGCGCCGGCAGGCGACATTCGGGTTTGGTAGTTTCTAAGATCAGCCATTGTTTCCTCTTTAAAAGCCCCGGTTAAGTTTACGGTGTCGGGCGGTAAGGGCGCATCCATGACGGTGCAAGCCACTTGACCCAGGCGCCGCTGCGGGGCTCCAGCATGCCTAGGGTGAATATGATGTCGAAATACGACTTGCACAAGACCGGCAGCCCCTGGAATCAGCCGAAAAGCGGATTCTCAGGGCTTTCAGGGGCTAACGTTAACGGTTAACTGGGCGCTTAGAGCTCGCGTAGGACGGGTGCGGCCTTCTGACCGAGCACCCGCCAGGTGCCCGCCAGACCGAAACCGACCGTGACGATCAGGGCGACAGCCATGGTGATCAGCGCCACATCCGGCAGGAAAGAGGACGGCAAACTCATGATTTTGCTCACCACGAACCATGCCGCGACGCCACCGGCGAACAGCGCGAAGATCGCCGTCGATAGACCCAGCATGGCGTATTCGTAGCAGAAGGCGCGGATCAGCGTCGAGCGCGTCGCGCCCAGCGTCTTCAGCACCACAGCATCATGGGTGCGCGCCCGGTTGCCGGCCGCAAGTGCACCGGCAAGCACCAGAATGGACGCCACGAGCGCGACCGCAGCAGCGGCGCGAATAGCGGTTGCCAACTGGCCGACCAGCACGTTGATGATGTCGAGCGCGTCCTTGACCCGCACGCTGGTGATCGTCGGATAGGCATTGGTAATGGCTTTGAGGGTGGCCGCCTCCTCCTGCGCCGTCGCACCGGGATCGATCACGGTGGCCAGCCAGGCGTGGGGCGCCCCGGCAAAGGTGTTGGGCGAAAACACCATGACGAAATTGATCGACAGGGATTCCCACTCGACCTTGCGGAAATTGGCAATCCGAGCGGTCAGGTTACGGCCGAGCACGTTGACGGTGACGGTGTCGCCGATCTTCAGGCCCAGTTCACCGGCCTCTTCGGACGAAAACGACACCAGCGGTTCGCCGGTATAATCCGGTGTCCACCAGTCCCCTTCCGTCAACGTCGAATTTTCCGGCTTGTTCTTGGCATAGGTAATGCCCCGGTCACCGCGCAGCACCCACTGGCCGGCGGGCGGTACATTCATCTTCGTCACATCTTGGCCGTTGAAAGCGAGGATGCGGCCACGCAGCATCGGCACCTCGATGACCTTGCCCTCCGGCAAGCTTGTCTGCAGCAGCGAGCGAAAACCCTCAACCTCGGCGCTCTGGATATCGACAAAGAAGAAGTTCGGTGCCCGTTCCGGCAGGTTGCCGGTCAACTCGCGGCGAAGGTTACCGTCGATCAGCGCCAGCGTCACGAGAAGTGCCAGACCAAGGCCGAGCGACAAGACGACCGAAGGCGTCAGCGCGCCGGGACGATGAATGTTGCCGATGGCCAGCCTCAGAGCCGGCGAACTGACCCGCGGCGCCCGGCGGGCAAGCATGGCGACCAAAATGGCGACGCCGCGCAGCACCACAAACGAAAAGGCGATGGCGCCGAGGAAGGTCAGCGAAATCTTCCGGTCATAGGCGGTGAAGATGGCAAGGCCTGCAAGAGCGCCAAGGCAGAGGGCGGCGGCCACCAGATAGGGCCAGGACGGCAAACGAGCGCGCTCGAAGCCTTGCTCGCGGAACAGCGCGGTTGCCGGAACTTCGCGGGCATGACCGAGCGGCAGGATGGCGAAAGCAAGCGAGGTCAAAAGGCCGAACACGGCGGCAAGACCAAGGGCACCCGGATAGATCTGGAACGCCGTCGATACCGGCAGGACACCGGCAAGGAACTGCGCCGCGACAAACGGAATGAGCGCGCCAAGGACGAGCCCGATACCGATGCCGATAAAGGCAATCAGAAGGATCTGGATGAGATAGATGGTTGTGACCATCGAGGCGGGTGCACCGACGCATTTGAACGTGGCGATGACGCCGCGTTTGGAATCGAGATATGCGCGCACCGCATTGGCGACACCGACACCACCGACGATCAGTGCTGTCAGCCCGACGAGGGTGAGGAACTGAGAGAAGCGGGTGATATTGGCCGTCAGTGCCGGGGCCGCATTCTGGCTGGTGCGAACCGACCATCCGGCCTGCGGAAACTTTTCCTCAGCCTGCCTGCGCAGGGCTGGCACGCTGGTGCTATCGGCAACCTTCACCTTGTAGGTATGCTCGACCAGACTGCCCGTCTGCACGAGACCGGAAGCATCAAGCGCCGCTTTCGAGATCAGTAGGCGCGGTGCAAAACCGAAACCGTCAGACAGGGCATCCGGTTCGCGCACGATGGTGCCAGCGACACGAATACGCGCTGTCCCAAGCAGGATTTCATCGCCCGTCTGGATGCCAAGGCGCTCCAGCAGCAATGGCGCGGCAAGCGCGTTGTAAATCCCATTGTTTTCAGAAAGCGCATCGCCAAGCGGTGCCGCCGGTTCGCTTTCCAACGTACCGTAAAGCGGATAGGCGCCATCGACGGCTTTCAGCTCGACCAAAGCCTGATTGGAGCCATCCTGCAACCGCGCCATCGAACGCAGTCCGGACGAGACGGCGACAGGGCCGAGACTATCGACAAAGGCCTTTTCTTCGTCCGTGGCGACGCGGTTATTGAGTTCGAAGCGGATATCGCCGGCGAGCAATTCGCGGCCCTGGCTGGCAATCGAGCCGGTGATCGACTGCGACAGGGAATTGACCCCGGCTATAGCCGCCGTTCCAAGTGCTACGCAGGCGAGGAAAATATAAAAGCCCTTCAATCCGCCGCGCATTTCGCGCAGCGCAAGGCGCAAGGCCAGCCCAAGACGGAAGCCGCCGAAAGTCGCGGCCCTCATGCGGACGCGACCTTGGACAGCGAAGCGGAAACGGATGGTTCGTGACCGGAGCCGGACACGATCTCGCCGGAGCGGACACGCACCTGGCGCGAGCAGCGGGCGGCCAGTGCCGTGTCATGGGTGACCAGAACCAGCGTCATGTCACGCTCGGCCTGCTTGGAGAAGATCAGGTCAGCGACCTGTTTTCCAGTTTCGCCATCGAGATTGCCGGTCGGCTCATCAGCAATCAGCAGCTTTGGCGAGGGCGCGAGCGCCCGGGCAATGGCAACGCGCTGCTGCTCGCCGCCGGACAATTGCCCGGGATAATGCGACAGCCGTTCACCGAGGCCAACCGAGATCAGTTCCCGGCGGGCGATCTCGAAAGCGTCGCGCACATTGGCAAGCTCGAGCGGCACGGCGACATTTTCCAGCGCCGTCATGTTGGGAATCAGATGGAACGACTGGAAGACGATGCCAATGTTGCGGCCACGGAACTCCGCTACCCGGTCTTCGCTCAAACCATGCAGTGGCGTGCCGTCGATAACGATCTCGCCGCTGTCGAGACGTTCGAGACCCGCCAGAACCATCAAAAGCGTGGACTTGCCGGACCCGGACGGACCGACGATCCCAACGGACTCTCCCGCCTCAATGGTCAGATCCATACCCTTGAGCACATGAACGGACGCAGCGGCCTGGCCGAGGGTCAGATCCGCATTTTTCAGTTCGATCATGGTTTTTGCCAAGGGAAACTGTCCTATATGTAAAAATATGAAGGTTGCCGGAGCGGCTGAGTTTTACCGATTTAAGGGCGCAATGATGCGAATAAAAGGTTTCTGTACATTTTTGTTGGCGATCACGGCAATTGTGATCATGCCCGCCATCAGCCGCGCCGAACCGGTAAGCCTCGTCGGGTTCGGCGATAGTCTGATGGCTGGCTATCAGTTGCCGGCGGAAGACGCCTTCCCCGCCCGGCTGGAAAAAGCTCTGCGTGCGAAAGGCCACGATGTGACGATCAGCAATGCCGGCGTCTCCGGCGACACAACGTCTGGCGGCCTGGCGCGGATCGATTGGTCGGTTCCGGATGGCACCAAGGGCGTGATTCTCGAACTCGGCGCCAACGACGCCCTGCGTGGTATTGCGCCCGAGGAAAGCCGCAAGAACCTTGTTGCGATGATCGAAAAGCTGCAGTCGCGCGGGATCAAGGTGTTGCTTGCCGGAATGATAGCGCCACCAAACATGGGAGCGGATTATGCCGCACGGTTCAATCCGATCTATTCCGAACTTGCCAAGACCTACGGCCTTGAACTCTATCCATTCTTCCTCGACGGTGTGGTCGAAGATGCCAAGCTGAAGATCGAGGATGGCATGCATCCCAATGGTGATGGCATCGGCGTCATGGTCGAGCGAATCCTGCCATCTGCCGAACGTTTCCTGCAATCACTCTCAACGGGGGGCTGACGCTAACCAAACAACAACTCTTTGCTTGTTCAGCGCCTGTTAATCCCGTTGGATAAATATTGCAGGTGCGAAATTATATTTGCTTCTAACAGGCAAGCATGATTCGCTGGGTTATCTTCAAGAGATTCGGGGAGCTCGTTATGCCGAGACTTTTCACCGCCCTCGAGATACCGCGTAATGCCGCAATGAGCCTTTCATTGTTGCGTGGTGGTCTTCCCGGTGCCCGTTGGATCGATGTGGAGAACTACCACATCACTCTTCGCTTCATCGGTGACGTCGAAAACCGCACTGCCGACGAGATCGTCGACAAGCTGGACCGGATCGAACGCCCGGAATTCCAGCTACAGCTGACCGGCACCGGCGCTTTCGGATCGAAAAAACCGCATTCTGTCTGGGCGGGCGTCAGCAACCCGCCGGAACTCTACGCACTTCAGGCCGAAATCGAGCGGATCTGCCAACGGCTTGGCCTGCCCGCCGACCCGCGAAAATTCACCCCCCATGTGACGCTCGGCCGGTTGCGGGCCTCGCGGGTTGAGGATGTGGTCAGCTATCTCTCGGGCCGCGGCGGCTTCTACACCAACCCGTTCACCGTCTCACGCTTCGTGCTTCTGTCGTCGCGCGATTCCGTCGGTGGCGGTCCTTACGTGACCGAAGAAGTCTTCCCGCTCTATGAGCGCTCTTCGAGCCTGCCGATCAGCAACATACATCCCTCGAAGAGCATGTTGTAGACAGTCTCAAAGCCTTCCGGCCCCTCATAGTAGGGGTCGGGAACATTGATGATGATGCCCTGGGTATATTCCAGAAACAGGTGCAGCTTGTGCTGCGCATCCAGCGGCGCCATCGCCCGCAGAGTGGCGAGATTGCTGGCGTCCATCGCAAAAATCAGATCAATCGCCTCGAAATCACCTGCATGAACCTTCCGGCAGCGCTGACGCGCAATGTCGATACCATGTTTCCGCGCAACCGCGATCGAGCGGCGATCCGGCGGATCACCAATATGCCAGCCGCCAGTTCCCGCTGAATCGACATCCACCAACCCATCCCCTGCGACATGCCGCAAAATACCCTCGGCCAGGGGTGAGCGGCAGATATTGCCGAGACAGACGAAAAGAATTCTGACAGGTTTCATGCTATTCAACGGCTTGAGGAAAAGGTTGAACCTATCCGCAGCTGCCGCGTTGTGGAACCGGAATATCACTTGCCGCTGCGAATAAAACTGGAGGGGATTGCGCCATGAAACAGGAAAAGCTCGGCAAGGAAGCCGTTGCCGAAAACCTTTCGAAGATGGAGGGCTGGGTTCTTGCCGAAGACGGGCTCTCGATCTGGAAAGCCTTCCGCTTCAAGAGCTTCGTCGAAGCCTTCGGCTTCATGACCGAAAGCGCGATTTCGGCCGAGAAGCTCAACCACCACCCCGAATGGTTCAATGTCTACAACAAGGTGGACGTGACGCTGACCACCCATGATTCGCAAGGACTGACCGAGCTGGACTTCAAGCTTGCCGCCAGGATGGACCGCGCGGCGGCAGGCCGGATGCCTGACCACCTTAAATAGGGCATTTGAAAGAGCGCCATTTGAAATCTTCGCCCTGCTCACCATATGATTTTCCATGACGAATGGGACACACAGGATGGATGACATCAAGATCGGCGAGATTTTGCTGCCTGGCGAGGAAAGCGAACAGGAAGCAAAGGCCCGTAAGGTTGAGCGCCGGTTCTGGCCGACCCTGAAAAGGGCGATGCGGCAGATCCCGTTCAGCCGTGACGTCGTTGCCGCCTATTACTGTGCCATGGACCCGGCGACACCCCTGCGCACACGCGGCATCCTGCTCGGAGCGCTCGCCTATTTCGTCATGCCGTTGGATTTCATTCCCGACGTCTTGGCCATGGTCGGCTTTTCCGACGACATTGCCGTGCTGACCGCCGCCTTTGCCGCGATCAGCGGCCAGATCAAGGAGAAGCACTACATCAAGGCCGACGAGGCCCTGCAGGATAAACTGCCCGACTGATCCACGTCAGTAGGCGCTATCAACGCCGCCTTCTTCAAGCAGCGCCCGTAATTTGCCGAAGGCGAGGCGGATGCGTGATTTGACGGTTCCAAGCGGCAGGCCCGTGGCTTGGGAAATCTCCGAATGGGACTGGCCGAAGAAAAATGCCATCTGAATCAGCGCAACTTGCTCTACGGGCAGCTTCGCCAGCGCAATCCGGACGATCTGCTCGCGATCTTCGCTTTCAATCAGGTCATCCGGCGCGGGCGGCGCCGCAGGCAGGAGAAGCGGCTCATGCGCGTCAAGCGTCCCATTGCGCTGCCGTCGCGCCACATCGATGCGCCGGTTGCGGGCGATCCGGAAAAGCCACGTGGAAAGCGATGACTTCTCCGGATCGTAGAGGTGCGCCTTCTGCCAGAGAATAACCATCACCTCCTGCACGACCTCCTCCGCCTCCGCGACACCGGCATTCTGCCGCATCAGGAAGGATTTCAGTCGTGGAGCAAAAAAGTCGAAGAGTTCCGAAAAGGCGGTCTGATCACGATTGCGTGCGACGGCCACGGCAAGGGCGGTGAAATGCTGTCTGACTTCAACATTCATTCCGCTTTTGATGGCCTCCCGCCCTGATTTCCGCAGTATTTAACCAGAGGTACAGCGCTTTTGCCAAAGGTCAAACTCTTGCCTGATTCTTTGTGAAATAAAACCAGCGCCGGGCACGCGTCGGCTGATCGCGCAATTGCCCGGCAAGCGAAACGTGCATGGCAGACGGAATTCGGCATTTTCCCGCCGCGGCCGCTCTCTGGGTTTTCGCACACAATGGATCGAGGCAAGCTTGGATCGTTCGGGCGCTTCAACGTTAGCCTGAAACTCGAGCCGGGTTTGCGGCGTACTCTGTTCCGTATTAAAGCGGAAAGGCAGCGAATTCGGGGAATGTTGACGGTTTGGTAACCTGAATTAAGTCAAAATCAATTAAATCATGACCATGCGTGGCCCGGCTGATGCTGATCGGGCTTTGGCAGCAAGAAACCGGCAGGACAAGATGTTTGTAAGAAAGCTTAACCTCGCAATCGCACTCGTGCTGGCAACTGCCGGCGTTGCTTCGGCTCAGTCGCCGACCCGCATTCAGCAGTTCAATGCCTGGGGCGCCTATTCCTATCAGGCCGGCGCTGGCAAGGTCTGCTATGTGCTTTCGGTCCCGAAGGAAAAGAGCCCGGCCAATGTCGATCACGGCGATGTCTTTTTCCTCGTGTCCCAGCGCCCCGGCCAGAACATCTCCTACGAACCGCAGGCGATGATGGGTTACCCGCTCCAGGACAGCTCCAAGGTCACCGTCACCATCGACAACAAGAATTTCACGATGTTCACCAAGGGGAACTCCGCTTGGGTGGAAAATGCCGCTGAAGAGCCGGCGCTCGTGGCTGCGATGAAGACCGGCAAGGCGATGTCCGTTGCCGCCAAGTCGCGCAAGGGTACGCCGACGGCCTATTCCTATTCGCTCTCGGGCATTTCGGCTGCGCTGAAGCAGATCGAAAACTGCAAGTAATCAGGCAACGTCGCCTCCGATCGTTTGAAAGGCCGGTTCATCCGGCCTTTTGGCGTTAAAGCCTTTTTGCAGATCTGCCCTGAAGCGCCGGAGGGTGACGCGGGGCGAAAACCGTGCTAAAGGCCCGGTCAACGATAGCTGCGTGGATCGTTGACGTTCCCGATGCGCGGCAAACGAACTCTGATCTCAGCATTGACGCAACCGGTTGCAGGCAAAAGCGCTTGAACGGGCCTTGCGTATCGCAAACATGGGAAATGGCGAGAATGGCCGCGACTGAAGCACTCGATCTGGACCGCCCCGTCAAGGCACCGGTCCGTCCGGCCATGGCCGCCGAAAAGCCGACGCTGATCGGCCTTTCGCGCGAAGACATGGGCAAGGCGCTGGCCGAAATCGGCGTCCCGGCAAAACAGGTGAAGATGCGGTCGAGCCAGCTCTGGAATTGGCTCTACGTGCGCGGCGTTTCCGATTTCGACCACATGACCAATGTGTCGAAGGACATGCGTGAGCTGCTGAAGAAGCATTTCACCATCGCCCGCCCGGAAATCGTCGAAGAACAGATCTCCACCGATGGTACCCGCAAATGGCTGCTGCGCTTCCCGCCGCGGGGTGCTGGTCGTCCCGTCGAAATCGAGACAGTCTATATTCCCGAAGAAGGCCGCGGCACGCTCTGCGTTTCCAGCCAGGTCGGCTGCACGCTCACCTGTTCGTTCTGTCATACCGGCACCCAGAAGCTGGTGCGCAACCTGACGGCCGAAGAAATTCTCTCGCAGCTGCTGCTTGCCCGCGACCGCCTGGGCGACTTCCCGGACCGGGACACGCCTGTGGGCACCGTCATGCCGAGCGAAGGCCGGAAGGTCTCGAACATGGTAATGATGGGCATGGGCGAGCCACTCTATAATTTCGAGAACGTCAAGACAGCGCTCTTGATCGCCACCGACGGCGACGGGCTATCGCTGTCGAAGCGCCGCGTCACGCTGTCGACTTCCGGCATCGTTCCGGAAATCTTCCGCACCGGCGAGGAAATCGGCGTCATGCTGGCGATCTCGCTGCATGCGGTGAAGGACGACTTGCGCGACATGCTGGTGCCGATCAACAAGAAGTATCCGCTGAAGGAACTGCTCGACGCCTGCCGGAAATATCCCGGCCTGTCGAATGCCCGCCGCATCACCTTCGAATATGTCATGCTCGAAGGCGTCAACGACACGCTGGAAGACGCCAAGGAACTGGTGCGCCTCCTGAAAGGCATTCCGGCCAAGATCAACCTCATCCCGTTCAACCCATGGCCGGGCACGAACTACCAGTGTTCGAAATGGGAGCAGATCGAGAAGTTTGCCGACTTCATCAATGCGGCCGGCTATGCCTCGCCGATCCGCACGCCGCGTGGCCGCGACATTCTCGCCGCTTGCGGCCAGCTGAAATCGGACTCCGAGCGTATGCGCAAGGTCGATCGCATGGCATTTGAGGCAATGATGATTGCCAACCATGGCGAGGATTGATCAGCAAATTTGATGGATGCTGGTCCGCATTTGGATTGATTTAAGTGTCCAGCCTTCCTAAGACTGCCTGAAAATCAGTCTTGGAGGACACCTATGCGCTCACTTCTCATTGCCTTGGCGGCAACTGTCGCCCTCACCCTGCCCGCCCGGGCGGAAGATGTCACGGTTGCGGTTACCGCCATCGTCGAACATCCGGCACTCGATGCCGTGCGTGATGGCGTCAAGGAAACCCTGGCTGCCGCCGGCTACAAGGAAGGCGAGAACCTCAAGTTCATTTACGAATCCGCACAGGGCAACCCGGCAACGGCAGCGCAGATCGCTCGCCAGTTCGCCGGCGAAGCGCCAAACGTCATCGTGCCGATCTCGACACCGTCGGCCCAGGCCGTCGTGTCCTCGACCCGCGACATCCCGGTTGTCTTCACCGCCGTTTCCGATCCGCTCGGCGCGCAGCTGATCAAGGACATGGACAAGCCGGGCGGCAACGTCACCGGTCTTTCCGATCTGTCGCCGGTTGCCGAACATGTGGCACTGATCAAGGAAATCCTGCCGAACGTGAAGTCCATCGGCTATCTCTACAATTCGGGTGAGGCAAACTCCGTATCGCTGCTCGCCGTCCTGAAGACGGAAGCTGAAAAGGCTGGCCTGACAGTAGTTGAATCCGCCGCCACCAAGTCCGCCGAAGTCCAGGGTGCAGCCCGCGCATTGGTCGGCCGCGCCGACGTCATCTACGTACCCACGGACAACACGATCATTTCGGCGCTCGAAGGCGCTGTTGCCGTCGCCGTCGAAGCCAAGCTGCCGCTGTTCACCGCCGATACGGATTCCGTCTCGCGTGGCGCCGTTGCCGCTCTCGGCTTCAACTACAAGGATGTCGGCAAGCAGACCGGCGACATCGTCGTTCGCATCCTGAAGGGTGAAAATCCGGGCAATATCGCCGTCAAGGTTGCTGCGGGTACCGATCTGGTCATCAACAAGGGTTCTGCCGCCAAGATGGGCGTCACCTTCCCGGAAAGCGTTCTCGCCCGCGCCACCCGCGTCATCGAATAAGGCCATACCGCCTTATATTTGCACAATCTGATTGATTTTGAGCCGCCCTCCTTCCATACGGGGGCGGTTCATTTGTAAAACAGGCTTGGTTTCGGCGGCGTTACTTTCAAAGTGCTATAGCGTCCGGACGAGTTTGAAGACGAAAAGAGAAGAGGACCGACCGCGGTGAGTCAAATTGCCTTCTGGGGAGCAGTCGAGCTTGGGCTCGTCTATGCCTTCGTCGCCATCGGCGTGTTCCTCGCCTTCCGCGTGCTCGATTTTCCGGATTTGACCGTTGACGGTTCGTTTCCGCTTGGCGCTGCCGTGACCGCCGTGCTGATCATCGCCGGGGTCAATCCATGGCTCGCCTCTGGCGTTGCCATGGTCGCAGGCGCTGCCGCGGGCATCGTCACCGCCATCCTCAACGTCCGCTTCCGTATCCTCAATCTTCTGGCCTCGATCCTGACGATGATTGCGCTGTTCTCGGTCAATCTGCGCGTCATGGGCAAGCCGAACGTCGCGCTGATCAACGCCGACACGATGCTGTCGCCCTTCTTCGGCCTTGGGCTGCGGGACTTTTACGTTCGTCCGCTGTTCATCGGGCTCCTCGTTGTCGTCGCTGTCATCGCCGTCTGGCGCTTCCTGGAAAGCGATGCTGGCCTCGCGATGCGGGCAACCGGCGCCAATGCGCGCATGGCCCGTGCACAAGGCGTCGATACCAGCCGCCAGATCTATCTCGGCATGGCGCTCTCCAATGCGCTGGTGGCGCTTGGCGGCGCGCTGTTTGCCCAGACCAACGGCTTTGCCGACGTGACCTCGGGTGTCGGCACCATCGTCGTCGGTCTCGCCGCCGTCATCATCGGTGAAACCCTGCTCGGCGCACGTGGCATCCTGATTGCGCTGATCGGCTGCGTGCTCGGCTCGATCCTCTACCGCATTGCCATTCAGCTGGCGCTCTCGACCGATATGCTCGGCCTGCAGGCCTCCGACCTCAATCTGGTCACGGCGGCCCTCGTCACCTTCGCCCTCGTTCTTCCCCGCCTGCGCCGCGGAGGTGCCGCATGATCAAGCTAAACGATATCCAGGTCATCTTCGGCAAGGGAACGCCGCTGCAGAAGCAGGCGCTGAACGGCGTCAGCCTGACGGTCGAGGAAGGCACCTTCGTCACCGTCATCGGCTCCAATGGCGCCGGTAAATCCACCGTGCTTGGCGTGCTTGCCGGCGACGTCATCCCGACCTCGGGCCAAGTCACCATCGGCAATCAGGACGTCACCCGCAAGGGCACGGCCGCCCGCGCCGGGCTTGTCGCTCGCGTCTTCCAGGATCCGTTGGCAGGCAGCTGCGGCGCCCTGTCGATCGAGGAAAACCTGGCGCTGGCCGCACGGCGCGGCGAAAGCCGCGGTCTCGCACCCGCCCTCGGACCCAAGCGCCGCGAACATTTTCGCGAGCGGATCGCCGAGCTGAACCTCGGCCTCGAGAACCGCATGCGCGACCGCATGGACCTGCTGTCGGGCGGCCAGCGCCAGGCGGTCTCGCTGGTCATGGCGACGCTCGCGGGCTCCGAAGTGCTGTTGCTCGACGAGCATACGGCTGCGCTCGATCCCGGCATGGCCGAGTTCATCATGAACCTTACTCAGAAAATCGTCTCCGAGCGCAAGCTGACAGCGTTGATGGTGACCCACTCGATGCGCCAGGCGCTTGATTTCGGTCACCGTACCATCATGCTGCATGCGGGCGAAGTGGTGCTCGACGTCTCCGGCGACAGCCGCAAAACGCTGCAGGTCGAAGACCTCATCGCCATGTTCCGCAAGATTCGCGGCCAGACGCTGGACGACGACGCGCTGCTGATCGGCTGATCAGCGCGTCTGCGTGAACAGGATCTTCACCGCAAAGATCGAGAACACGCCGGCAAAGGTGTAGTCGATGCCGCGCATGACGCCCTTGCGGCGCTGCAACCAGCTCGACAACCAGTCAGCCGTCAGAATGACCAGGACATTCACCGGCATCGCCGCAACGATGAAGAAGAAGCCGAGGAACAGGAGCTTCTGCGTCACCGCCGGGTCGTTGGCGGTGACGAACTGCGGCAGGAAGGTCATGAAGAAGATGATGACCTTCGGATTGAGCAAGTTGACCCACAGCCCCGTCGAAATATTGGCCAGAGCCGATGCACCGGTATCATCGACCTTCTTGACCGTCAGTGTCGATCCATACCGGATCGCCTGCACCGCCAGCCAGAACAGATAGGCGGCACCGCCGGTCTTCAGGATCATGAAGGCGGTCGGCGAGGCGGTGATCAGTGCCGAGATGCCGAAGGCGACCAAAAGCGTGTGCACGACACAGCCAAGGCTGGTTCCGACAACGATGAAGAAGGCCGCCGCCTTGCCTTGGCTCAGCGCCCGGCTGATCGAAAGCGTCATATCAGGACCCGGCGTCGCCGCCAGCAGCAGCGTTGCTGCGGTGAAAGCCAGAAGTGTCGGCAAGCTCGGCAGGAAATCCATGTTCAGGTCTTTCGCGGAATGGAATTGTTGTCTCGATATCACAGCCCATGTTAGATTGCAGCTACGTAATCGGCAGGAGTTTCCATGACAAAGAGCGCACAGATTGTTTTGGACGAGGAGCTCGGCGCTTTTGTCGACCGGCAGGTTCGTGAAGGAAACTATGCCTCCGCAAACGATGTCGTTAAAGCGGGCTTGCGCCTGCTGCGCGAAGACGATGCAAAGCTTGAGACACTCAAAGCCGCGTTGATCGAGGGCGAGGAATCAGGCGACCCCGTCGAGTTCGACTTTGAGGATTTCCTCAAACAGATGCATGCCAAATATGCCTCCAAGTAGAGGCTACAGACTTTTACCCGCCGCGCGACAGGACTTGGAAAATATTTGGCGCTACAGTTTTGAAACATGGTCCTTGAAGCAAGCAGACGATTATCAGCGTCAACTAGTCGATACTTTTTCTGCCCTGGCCACCGGTAGAAAAAGAGGCCGTGACTTGCGGGTAATCAGGCCCGGTTATTTCTCCGTTATCTGCAATTCTCACTGTATTTTCTATCGCCACGTCGAAACCGGCATCCTCGTAGTCCGCGTACTGCACCAGCGAATGGATCCGATGCGGCATCTCTGACGCCGCTTAACCAACATTTCCCGGCGTGACGAGGGTTGCGTGGCCCGGCAATCTCGCTAAAAGTGCCGCAGAATTTTTCTTGGGCGCGATCCCGCACTTTCCCGGACAAGCCCGCGTTTTCTCTGACAAGACGGACAGACAAACATGGCAAAGCAAGTGAAAAAGGTCGTACTCGCCTATTCCGGCGGTCTCGACACGTCGATCATCCTGAAATGGCTACAGACCGAACTCGGCGCTGAAGTCGTCACCTTCACCGCCGATCTCGGCCAGGGCGAAGAGCTCGAGCCGGCCCGCAAGAAGGCTGAGATGATGGGCATCAAGGATATCTACATCCGCGATGTGCGCGAAGAATTCGTCAAGGATTTCGTCTTCCCGATGTTCCGCGCCAATGCCGTCTATGAAGGCGTCTACCTGCTCGGCACTTCGATCGCCCGCCCGCTGATCTCCAAGCACCTGATCGAAATCGCCCGCGAAACCGGCGCGGACGCGATTGCCCATGGCGCCACCGGCAAGGGCAACGACCAGGTCCGTTTCGAGCTTTCGGCCTATGCGCTGAACCCCGACATCAAGATCATCGCGCCCTGGCGCGACTGGTCGTTCAAGAGCCGCACCGACCTGCTCGCGTTTGCCGAAGCCCACCAGATCCCGGTTGCCAAGGACAAGAAGGGCGAAGCGCCGTTCTCCGTCGACGCCAACCTGTTGCACTCCTCGTCCGAGGGCAAGGTTTTGGAAGATCCGGCTGTCGAAGCCCCGAACTACGTTTACATGCGCACCATCTCGCCGGAAGAGGCTCCGGATGTCGCAACCACCGTCAAGATCGGCTTCCGCAAGGGTGACGCCGTTTCGATCGACGGCAAGGAAATGAGCCCGGCCTCGATCCTGACCGCACTCAACGCACTCGGCCGCGACAACGGCATCGGCCGCCTCGACTTGGTCGAAAACCGCTTCGTCGGCATGAAGTCGCGTGGCGTCTATGAGACCCCCGGCGGCACAATCCTGCTTGCGGCGCACCGCGCCATTGAATCGATCACGCTCGACCGGGGTGCAGCCCACCTCAAGGACGACATCATGCCGCGCTACGCCGAGCTGATCTATTACGGCTTCTGGTTCTCGCCGGAACGCGAGATGCTGCAGGCGCTGATCGACAAGAGCCAGGAGCATGTCGAAGGCGAAGTGACGCTGAAGCTCTACAAGGGCAATGTCATGGTCACCGGCCGCGAGAGCAACAAGTCGCTCTACTCCGACAAGCTGGTCACCTTCGAGGACGATCAGGGCGCCTACGACCAGAAGGACGCCGCCGGCTTCATCAAGCTGAATGCGCTGCGCCTGCGCACGCTGGCTGCCCGCAACCGCGACAAGTAAGCATTTAAGGTTTTCGCTCAGGAGCCCGCTTCCGCAAGGAGGCGGGCTTTTTCGTTTATTCGCCCGACGTCCTGGCGCTATCCAGCACCAGACGCCGCGTCGAATATTGAAACCAGACATAGCTGACAACCGAGGTCAACAGCATCACCGGGATGATCACGCCGAAGGCGATGAACGGCGTGCCGAGAAGGGCCGCTGCAAGTCCGCCAAGAAAGCCGCCGGCCATCTGGATGAAGCCCATCATCGCCGATGCCGAACCGGCAATGTGCGGGAAGGAATGCAGGGCGGCCGTGGTCATGTGCGGGGTCAGGAAAGCGGTGCCGAAGGCGGAAAAGGCGATCGGCAGCATCACCGAAAGATAGCTCGGCGCGATGAAATGGACGGATAGCGCAATCATCAGCGCGCCGATCCCACACAGGGCAAGCCCGACACGAACCGATCCTTCTCCGCCCAGTTTTGCCGCTGTCAGCTTCAGGCAGACCGAGCCTGAAAAATAGCAACCGCTCTG
Organism: Rhizobium sp. Root1334; assembly: GCF_001426665.1. Lineage (GTDB taxonomy): Bacteria > Pseudomonadota > Alphaproteobacteria > Rhizobiales > Rhizobiaceae > Pararhizobium. The sequence continues at coordinate 229,143 of NZ_LMEY01000029.1, forward strand.
CATCAGCATGCCGATTCCGAAAGCCGTCGGCGTCATGCCGACCCTGTCGATCAGAATGAAGGATAGCATGGTCGATTGCGCATAGAGAGCACCCACCGAACCGCCGAGCACGATGGCAGCGGCAACGAAACGGGGATCACGGATAAGCTCGCCATAGGCCGACACAAGCGGACCCGGCCGGGCGCGGCGGCGATCCGGCACCGTGGTTTCGCGCATGAAGACGATGACAGCGACAATGGCGATCAGCCCGAACCCGATCAACAGGAAGAAAATCGCCTGCCAGCCAAATGCAGCCAACGCCAAGCCGCCGAGGGTCGGCGCCATGGCCGGGCCGATGGCCAGCATGATGCCGATCAGGTTCATGATCCGCGATGCCTCGGCACCGGTAAACTGATCGCGGACGATGGCGCGGGCAACAGTGATGCCGACGGAAGCGCCGATACCCTGAATGAGCCGCCCGGCCAGCAGCCAATCGACCGTCGGCGCAAAGGCGCAAACGAGGCTGCCAAGCAGATTGATACCGACGAAAGCCAGCGTCGCCTTTTTGCGGCCGAACGCATCCGACATCGGACCGGCGATCAGCTGGGCCACCGAGAAGCCACCGAAATAGACCGACAGCGTCAGCTTGATCATCGATTCCGTCGTGGCGAAGGCCTGCACCAGCTCCGGCATGGCCGGGGTGTAGATCGACATGGAGATCGGCCCAAGCGTCGCCAGCAAGGCGCCGAGCATGCTGGTCCGGCGTTCGCTCATCCGCAAGTTCATTCGGAAACACTTTTCTTGTCGGAGGAAACGGAGCGGTCCAGCTGGTGCAGGTTTTCGCGCAGACCCTTCAGGCTTGCACGAAGGGCCTCTCGGCCATCCGCATCAAGCCCTGAGGTTACCTGATCCATCAGGTCGCGGACTTCCCTGCGAATATTAAGAAGCAACGGATCGGCCTTATCCGTGACAACGACATTCTTTGCCCGGCGATCGCACGGATCAGGAACCCGCTCGACAAGGTCCAGACCTTCCAAACGGTCAAGATAGGTGGAGAGCGTCATTGGCTCGATACCCATCCTGATGGCGATATCGGCCTGCTTGATCCCCTCGGTCGCCGCCACCTGGATCAGCGCCCGGGCCTCGCCCGGCGTCACGCCCAGAGCCGACGCCGTGATGCGGCGGTCGAATGCCCCGCGCAGCAGCCGCGACACGTCGGTGAGCAACATGCCGATCGTATCGGTTTCCAGTCTGACCGGCATGGGAACTCGCTTTGGGATAATCGTAAGCTTTACTTATCAAGAGCCGGACGCACCGGCAAGTTTCGCATGAAGCTGAATTCAAATATTCAAAATTGATAATAAATCGATCACGAAATCATCAATCAAAAGCACGGGTTATGACAACAGCGTGCATCGCGCATGCGTGAATTGAACGTGTCCAGCACCCGGATGCAGAGTTCGCAGTGGGGGCAATCACGCTCCCGGCCTATTGGGAGAGATGATATGTTCAAGACAATTTTCGCCACCACAATTCTCGCTGCCAGCCTTTCGGCTCCGGCCTTTGCCGCCGGCATGATGGCCTGCGATGACGCATCGATCATGAAAACGGAAGAAATGGCCAAGGGCATGACCGATCCGATGAAGAAGGATCAGATGATGATGGCCATGAAGGAAGTCGACAGCGCCAAGATGGCGATGAAGGACGGCAAGACCACAGAATGCGCTACGCATCTCGACAATGCCATGAAGGCAACAGAGACCAAATAAGCGTCACCGATTTTCGCGCGGCAGGGCCTGACTTGGCTCTGCCCGCATCTTGACGGAATCATCCGCGCAAGGTCGAATGGGCTTCACGCGCGAGGAGATTCCATGACGCAGACCCTGCTTTTCGGCGCCTTTCTGGCAGCCCTTCTTTATGTGCTCATTCCCGGCCCCGCTTTTCTTGCCCTTCTTGGTATTGGCGCAGGCCAAGGCCGCAAGGCGGGGGCGATGTTCATGGGTGGGCATCTGGCAGGCGATCTGCTCTGGTCTACGCTGGCTTTGGTCGCGATTGTCGGCGCCAAGACGATCGGCAGCACGGTCTTCGATGTTCTTGGCCTGCTCTGCGGCTTCTATCTTGCCTGGATCGGCTGGAACGCGCTGAGGGCCAAGCCCCGCGGCGAAAACCGGCCCTTGATGACCGTCGAGCGGCCGTACCGGCGTGGCCTGATCTTCGGCCTGACCAATCCGAAAGGCTATCCGGTGGCGCTGGCGACGTTTACCGCGCTGCTCGCCGGATCTTCCAACGCGCTTGATTTTCACGCGCTACCCGCGCTGCTGGCCGTTTCCTTCCTCGGCTTTCTTGTTGCCGATGTCATTCTGATCGGCATCATCGGTGCCTCCGTGGTCCGGCGCTTCTACCGCCGCCACGAACTGGCGATCGTGCGCCTCTCCGGCGTTCTGTTCATGGGCTTTGCCGTGCAGGCCGTGTGGCATGCGGCGCCCGGCCTTTTGGGATTGCGCAAGCCTTGACCGGCGATCCCAGAGCGCCCACCTGACATCTTGATATCTCCACAATCGCTGCCGACAACGGGACGCAGCACCCGCTATCGGCGGGACAGACCGGAATGCGAAAGGACTGCCCATGACATCGAGCCCCGCGCTGAACGCTGCCATCACCGACTGGAACGGCCCGAACGGGTTGCCGCGCTTCGAGGCGGTCAGCGACAGCGATTTTGCGGCATCCTTCGAGGCCGCCCTTGCCGGACACGAGGCCGAAATCAGCGAAATTGCCGGCAATCCGGCCGCGCCAACATTTGAAAACACCATTGTCGCGCTCGAGACCGCCGGCGATGCGCTGTCGCGGGTCTCGTCGCTGTTCTGGAACCGTGCCGGCGCCCACACGAATGATACCATCCAGGCGCTGGAGCGGGATATCTCGCCAAAGATGTCGCGGCATTATTCGAAAATCGGCATGAACGCCGCGCTGTTCCAGCGCATCGACCAGCTCTGGGAGAAGCGTGAAAGCCTCGGCCTCACACTGGAGCAAATCCGGGTATTGGAGCGCCACTGGAAGGGGTTCGTCAAATCCGGCGCGAAGCTGCCGAAGCCGGAGCAAGAAACCCTTGCCGGGATCAACGAAAAGCTCGCCGGTCTTAGCACCCGGTTCGGCCAGAACGTGCTGGCCGACGAAAAGGGTTGGTCGCTCATTCTGTCGGATGGGCCGGAACTCGACGGCCTTCCGGATTTTCTGAAGGACGCCATGGCATCGGCAGCGCGCGAACGCGGCGAAGACGGCAAATACGCCGTGACACTATCGCGCTCGATCATCGAGCCTTTCCTGACATTTTCGGAACGCCGGGACATGCGTGAGCAATCCTTCAAGGCATGGGTCGCCCGCGGCGAAAATCCGGGCGAGACAGACAATCGCGGCGTCATCCGCGAAACGCTGGCACTGCGCAGCGAAGTCGCCAGCTTGCTCGGCTACGGTAACTTCGCCGAAATGAAGCTCGACAACACAATGGCAAAGACGCCTGCTGCCGTAAACGAACTCCTGCGCGCCGTCTGGGCAAAGGCCGTCAAGCGCGCTCGCGAGGAAGAAGCCGACATCGCAAACATGATTGCCGAAGACGGCAAGAACCACGATGTCATGCCCTGGGACTGGCGCTTCTATTCCGAACGCATCCGTGCGCAAAAATTCAATTTTTCCGAAGCGGAACTGAAGCCTTATTTGCAGCTCGAAAAGATCATCGACGCCTGCTTCGATGTTGCTAACCGGCTGTTCGGCATTCGGGCGATCGAGAAGAAAGGCATCACCGCCTACCATCCGGATGTGCGCGTCTTCGAAATCCGCGATGCCGGTAACACGCTCATCGCACTCTTCCTCGGCGACTATTTTGCCCGCAGCTCGAAGCGGTCCGGCGCCTGGATGAGCGCGTTCCAGTCGCAGCACAAGCTGCCGCTGAAGAACGGCAAAACAGGTGAAATCCCGATCATCTACAATGTCTGCAATTTTGCAAAACCGGCGGAAGGCAAACCGGCGCTGCTGTCGCTCGATGATGCCCGCACGCTGTTCCACGAATTCGGCCACGCTCTGCACGGCATGCTGTCGGATGTGACCTATCCGTCGGTATCAGGCACATCCGTATCGCGCGACTTCGTCGAACTGCCCTCGCAGCTCTACGAACATTGGCTGACGGTGCCTGCGATCCTCAAGCAATATGCCGTGCATTTCGAAACTGGCGAGACGATGCCGCAGGCGCTGCTCGACAAGGTTCTGGCGGCGCGCACCTTCAACGCCGGGTTCAACACGGTGGAATTCACCTCGTCGGCGATCGTCGACATGGAATTCCACACACGCGGCCCGATTGATGACCCGATGGCGGTTCAGGCAGAAATCCTGGCTGAGCTTGGCATTCCAAAGTCGCTGGTCATGCGCCATGCCTCCCCGCATTTCCAGCACATCTTCGCCGGCGGCTATTCGGCCGGCTACTATTCCTACATGTGGTCGGAAGTGCTCGACGCCGACGCCTTCGCCGCCTTTGAGGAAACCGGCGATGCGTTCAATGCGGCGATGGCAGGCAAGTTGAAGGACCACATCTATTCCGTTGGCGGCTCGATCGACCCGGAAGACGCCTACAAGGCCTTCCGTGGCAAGCTGCCAAGCCCGGATGCGATGCTGGCCAAGAAGGGCTTGGCGATCACGGAAGAGCTTTCAGGTTCCGACGCCTGAGGGGCCGCAGTCACGGAACTGTCGCCAAACCGTTGGAATAGATTCATCCAACTGTAAACGAACTGACATCGCTTTCGCCAAAGGTCCGGCTCGGGTTTCAGATGATTCCCGAGACGGTACCGGAGGCCGATTTGGTCGATATTCAGGATACGCTGACCCGCCGCTCCTTCCTGCTCTCGGCAGGCGCTGCCGGGTTTGCCGCCACGTCGGTTCTTGCCACACCATTCTATTCCCGAAGCTCCGGGAGACCGTTCTTCACCCATGGCGTGCAGTCCGGCGATGTCGATACCAAATCCGGCATGATCTGGACGCGGGCGGACCGGCCGTCGCGCATCGCCGTCGAATACTCGACCACCGAAAGCTTTTCCGCATCCATCCGATTGCCGTCGATTGATGCGCTGCCCGGCAGCGATTTTGCGGTCAAATGTGCGCTCGACAACTTGCTGCCTGATCAGGACATCTTCTATCGTTTCACCGCAACCGATCTCTATGACAGCAACAGCGTGTCCGAGCCCGTCACCGGCCGGTTTCGGACCGCCCCGCTGCGCCGCCGTTCGGTGCGCTTCGTCTGGTCGGGCGACACGGCTGGTCAGGGCTGGGGCATTGATGACACCGGCATGAAGACCTACTCGACCATGCAATTGCACGAGCCGGATTTCTTCATTCATTCCGGTGACACGATCTATGCCGACAACCCGATCCCCGACGAGATAGCCTTGAGAGACGGCACGATCTGGAAAAACCGGATCGTGACGCCGGAGAAACGCGAGGTCGCCCGCACACTCGATGAATATCGCGGCCAATGGAAATACAATCTGCTCGACGAGCACGTCCGCGCCCTCAATGCTGCCTGCCCGACTTTCTATCAGTGGGACGATCATGAGGTTTTGAACAACTGGTCGCCCTCGACCGATCTGCGCGACGATAACCGCTACCCGGACAAGGACGTGTCCGTCTATGCGGCGCGTGCCATGCAGGCTTTCCAGGAAATGACGCCGATCCGCGCCATCCCCGCCCAGCCCGGCCGCATCTTCCGCAAGATCCCGTATGGCCGTCTGCTCGACGTATTCTTCGTTGATCTGCGCTCCTATCGCGAAGCCAACCAGGGTGGTGGCAACGAATTGTTCGGCTGGCGGCAGGCGGATTGGCTGAAGCGGGAACTGGCCGCCTCGAAAGCCACCTGGAAGGTGATTGCCTGCGACATGCCGATCGGTCTCGTCGTCTGGGACGACTTTGCCAACCGGCGCGGCTCCGATGCGATTGCCAATGGCGATAACGGCCAACCAGCGGGCCGCGAGAAGGAATTCGCCGATATCCTCACGTTCATCCGTGATAATGCCATCCAGAACACCATCTGGCTGACGGCCGACGTGCACTATACCGCCGCCCACCACTACGACCCTTCACGCGCCGCCTTCAAGGACTTCCTGCCGTTCTGGGAATTCGTCTCCGGTCCGCTGCATTCAGGCACCTATGGCCCGAAAGAACTGGACATGACGTTCGGTCCTGACGTGCGCTTCATCAAGGCTGCGGGTACCGGCATCGACCAGAACCTGCCGCCATCCGCCGGCCTGCAGTTCTTCGGCCTTATCGATATCAACGGCCAGACCGAGCAGATGACCGTTCGGCTGATGGACCGGGACGATCACGAGTTGTGGCAAATTACGCTCGATCCCATTGGAAATTCCGTATGAAACGGCCACCGGATTCACCACGGCGCAAGACTTTGCGCCCCGCCCCCCCTTTCGCAAATGCAAAAAAACCTGTATGAGCCGCGCAATTGAAGATGCGGCGTCCCTCACATACGCCCCGAAACCTCCGAGATTCACACATGAAAATGCGCAACATCGCGATCATCGCACACGTTGACCATGGGAAAACCACTCTAGTCGACGAACTTCTGAAGCAGTCGGGTTCTTTCCGCGACAACCAGCGCACGACCGAGCGCATGATGGATTCGAACGACCTCGAAAGAGAGCGCGGCATTACCATTCTCGCCAAGGCCACCTCGATCGAGTGGAAGGGCGTCCGTATCAACATCGTCGACACCCCCGGCCACGCCGACTTCGGCGGCGAAGTCGAGCGTATCCTGTCGATGGTGGATGGCGCGATCGTTCTGGTCGACTCGTCGGAAGGCCCGATGCCGCAGACCAAGTTCGTCGTCTCCAAGGCACTGAAGGTCGGCCTTCGCCCGATCGTCGCGATCAATAAGATCGACCGTCCGGACGGCCGCCACGAAGAAGTCATCAACGAAGTCTTCGACCTCTTCGCCAATCTCGACGCAACCGACGAGCAGCTCGACTTCCCGATCCTCTACGGTTCGGGCCGTAACGGCTGGATGAACGTCAACCCGGAAGGTCCGAAGGAAGAAGGCCTCGCGCCGCTTCTCGACCTCGTTCTCAAGCACGTTCCTGAGCCGAGCGTTGGCGACGAAGACGGCGCATTCCGCATGATCGGCACGATCCTGGAAGCCAACCCCTTCCTCGGCCGCATCATCACCGGCCGCATCCATTCCGGCTCGATCAAGCCGAACCAGGCCGTCAAGGTTCTGGGCCAGGACGGCAAGCTGATCGAACAGGGTCGTATCTCCAAGATCCTCGCCTTCCGCGGCATCGAGCGCACGCCGATCGACGAAGCACATGCGGGCGACATCGTCGCCATCGCCGGCCTGTCCAAGGGCACGGTTGCCGACACGTTCTGCGACCCGTCGGTTACCGAGGCACTGCATGCCCAGCCGATCGACCCGCCGACCGTCACCATGTCCTTCATCGTCAACGACAGCCCGCTGGCCGGCACCGAAGGCGACAAGGTTACATCGCGCGTCATTCGTGACCGCCTGTTCAAGGAAGCCGAAGGCAACGTCGCGCTGAAGATCGAAGAAGCCGAAGGCAAGGATTCGTTCTACGTTTCCGGCCGTGGCGAATTGCAGCTGGCCGTTCTCATCGAAACCATGCGCCGCGAAGGTTTTGAGCTTGCCGTATCGCGTCCGCGTGTCGTCATGCACAAGGACGAAGCCACCGGCCAGATGCTGGAGCCCGTCGAAGAAGTCGTCATCGACGTCGATGAAGAGCATTCCGGCATCGTCGTCCAGAAGATGTCCGAGCGTAAGGCTGAAATGGCCGAGCTTCGCCCGTCCGGCGGCAACCGCGTTCGCCTGAAGTTCTTCGCACCGACCCGCGGCCTGATCGGCTACCAGTCGGAACTTCTGACCGATACGCGCGGCACGGCAATCATGAACCGTCTGTTCCACGAATATCAGCCATACAAGGGCGATATCGGCGGCCGTGTTCAGGGCGTTCTGCTCTCCAACGATGCCGGCGAATCCGTCGCCTACGCCATGTTCAACCTGGAAGACCGCGGCCCGATGATCATCGACGCCGGCGAAAAGGTCTATGCCGGCATGATCATCGGCATCCACACACGTGACAACGATCTGGAAGTCAACGTGTTGAAGGGCAAGAAGCTCACCAACATGCGCGCCTCGGGCAAGGACGAAGCCGTCAAGCTGACCCCGCCGATCCGCATGACGCTCGACCGCGCGCTGTCCTGGATCCAGGACGACGAACTGGTCGAAGTGACACCGAAGAACATCCGCCTGCGCAAGATGTACCTCGACTCGAACGACCGCAAGCGGTTTGAAAAGTCGCGCGGCGCTGCATAAGCAGACAGCACCGGACAATAGAAATGGGCGCAGTGATTTCGATCGCTGCGCCCTTTTTCATTTTGGCATGACGATACGACGACCTGCCGGTCAGGACTTCAGAACGCCACTCTTCTTCGCCGTCCAGGTGGCGATGTAGTCCATCAGGGCATTGTTCAGGCAATCGGATGGCGTCAGGCCGAGTTCCGTCAGGCGGGCACGAATAGCGGGCATATCATCCGGCTTGGTGCCGGATTCGATGATCGAGGAAACAAACGCGGCAAAGCCCGGCGGCGACCAGCCATCCTTGTCGAAGCGTTCCGGGTGAATGAAATCCAGCCCCTGGAAGGGATGCTCCCGCTCGACAGGCCCGTACATGTGCACGCCGCAGCCCTTGCAGGCATGCCGCTGGATCAGCGCAGTCTTATCGACGACTTCGAGCTTGTCGCCGTTTTCAAGCACAGTGATCTTGTCGTGCGGAACCACCGCGACCACCGAAAAGGCCGCTCCGGCCGGTTTCCAGCATTTGGTGCAACCGCAGGCATGGTTATGAGCGACGTCGCCTTCGATTTTGACCCTCACGGGCCGGTCAGCACACGCGCAGACCAGGACACCGCCGGTAAAGCCGGACGCGCCCCTGGGTACGCCCTTGTCGAGCAATGGATGTAGAGAAACGGTAGCAGGCATTTTCTCCTCCGGTGCCGGTTCCCTATAGTTCCGCCTCCCGTGCCGGCAGATCGCGGCGAGGCGTCCGCAAGGAGCATACCACGCTGGCGCAAAGAGTCTCCCGGCAAGCGTCCGCTACGTAGCAATGCGTCCTGATCCTATCTCCGCCCACCGGATACAAAAAAGCCCCGTCATCGCTGACAGGGCTTTTGAGATGGAGGCATTGCTCGAAGGATGCTTACGCAGCTTCTTCCTGCGCTTCGTCTTCTTCGATGGCCTTGCCGCGCTTCGGACCCTTGTTGAGGTTCGTTTCAACAAGACGGACAGCTTCCGTTTCCGACATCTTGTTCACGGCTGCGATTTCGCGCGCCATGCGGTCAAGTGCTGCTTCGTAAAGCTGACGTTCGGAATAGGACTGCTCCGGCTGGTTTTCAGCACGATAGAGGTCACGCACAACTTCGGCGATCGAGATCAGGTCACCGGAATTGATCTTTGCATCATATTCCTGCGCACGGCGGGACCACATGGTCCGCTTGACGCGCGCCCTGCCCTGGACGACCTTCAATGCACGTTCAACGAAATCGGTCTCAGAGAGCTTGCGCATGCCAATGGAGACGGCCTTTGCTACCGGCACCTTAAGACGCATCTTGTCCTTTTCGAAGTCGATGACAAACAGTTCGAGCGTCATGCCCGCAACCACCTGGTCTTCAATTGCTACAATTTGTCCAACGCCGTGGGCTGGGTAAACGATCGATTCACCGGTCTTGAATCCATGGCGTGTCGAAGATTTTTTCTGCTGGGTCGTCATTCGTTTCAAAAACTCCCTGTTACGCTCCCGGCAACGCGCCGGGGCCGGGTCAGTCAGGCCCGGGATGGACGGGGGCACCGTCGGGTGACTCCATACTGATCCGTTCCAACGGTCATCAAATCGATCTTCTGCGAAGCGATCACACACAAGCAACTGCCGTTGCGTATTTGGGGTCAGCCGCGCAGTGGGATTCTTTTGCTTTCGTGATGGTTTTTCGGGCACACGCAAGTGCCACGATGTGGATCAGTTTTTAGACCCTATCATAAAAAACTGCGGAAATCAATAATTTGCTTTACAACGGCCATCAAGGCCAACCAGCCCGTCACGGACATGGTTAAGCCATGATTCCCCAAATTTCGCCATCTTTTGCATCCGGGAATCGACCGGCTGCAAAAGGTTGCCTGCGTCAGTCGCCCTGACCGGGCTTCGGCGAAAAGTACTTTTCGTACTTGCCTTCCACGCCGTCCATTTCCTTGGCTTCCGGCATCTCATCACGCTTGACGGTGAGATTGGGCCATTGTGTGGCGAAGTCTGCGTTAACCTTCAGCCACATGTCGAGGCCCGGTTCGGTATCCGGCTTGATGGCTCCGGCCGGACATTCCGGCTCGCAGACGCCGCAATCGATGCACTCGTCAGGATGAATGACCAGAAAATTCTCACCTTCGTAGAAGCAGTCCACCGGGCACACTTCAACGCAATCGGTATATTTGCAGCGTATGCAATTGTCGGTCACGACATACGTCATGAGGTACTCCAGCGATTTCTCACGTTTGACGGCAGACAGGAACCAGAAGAGAGGCTTGCTTGTCCGCATCCGTTCGGGGATATCAGCCCGCCAACGCCTTTCGAGACGCAACCCGGCTGCTCATTTACCCCGTGAGGTAAAGGCTTTGCGGGGGCTTTGCAAGAATAATCCATGCGCCAAATAGCCACCTGGCGGGACAGTTTTCTATTCCTGATGCCAGCCCTGCTTAAGCTTGTCGACGTCGCGGCGTTCCTTCTTCGTCGGCCGGCCGCTGCCACGCTCGCGCGTCGCCTGCTCAAAGGCATTCGGCTTTTCGCCGGGAACAACAGCAGGAGTCAGATCTTCATAGAGCAGTCGAGCTTCCTCGTAAGGTCCACGCCGGGCGCCGGCAAGCAGAACACGCACGGTGATGTCGCGCCGGTCGAGCGAGACAACAACCACATCGCCGGCTTTCAAAGCATGGGAGGGCTGGGTGATACGGGCCTCATTAACCCGGACATCGCCGGACTCGATCGCCTTCTGGGCGATCGAGCGTGACTTTTGCAGGCGCGTGAAGAACAGCCATTTGTCGAGACGCTGGCGGACAACCGGCAGGGACGGAGGCTGCTTTTCACCCATACTGTTCTCTTTGGCCTTATTTCTTCATCTGCTCCTTCAAGGCAGCGAGCTTGGCGAAAGGCGAATCCGGATCCATCGGCTTTTCCTTGCGCGGCGGACGCGCCTCGAACTTGGCGGCCTGCGGCTTTCCGCCGCGGTCGTTGCGATCCGGACGATCCTGGCGTTCGCCCTTCTCATGCCGCTGGCCGCCCTGGGGCTTGCCACCGTCACGGCCACGATTGCGGTCCGGTCTTCCGCCGCCACCGCTCTTGCGGTTATCGTCGGAACGGCCGTCACGGCGACCTTCACCATCACGGCGCGGCTCACCGCCGTCGCGGCGGGCTTCGCCCTGTGCAGCGCGGTTGTTGCCGCCACGGCGGTCACCCTGCGGGCGTCCACCCGAACGCTGGTTGTCGTTGCGGCTGCCCGGGCGCCACAGAAGAACCGGCTTGGCTTCGACAGGCTCGGCCAGTTCGCCGGCCTGCTCGGCGATAACCGGCTGCTCAGCGCCGCCTGCAACCGCAGCTGCAGCCTCGGCCGGAACAGTCTCCGTGGCCGTTTCAGCCGCAGGTTCGGAAGCCTGAGCCTCTTCGCCGGAGGCGTCCGCGTCATCGTGATCGGCAGTTTCGGCCGGCGCGTCAGAAACGACAGCATCGGTTACCGGCGTTGCAGATCCGGACTGTGCGGCGAGGAACGCAGCCGCGTCCTCGACCTTGACGGCATCGGCACGGTAGCCGAGGCCCTTGAGGATTTCTTCCATATCGTCCGGGGTTGCCCCCAGAATGGAAAGCATAGCGGTCGTCGCCGTGAAGCGGCGGCCATCATAGGCACCATCCGGACGCGCCGCCGTACCCGGCTTCCACTGAAGCAGTGGACGGATCAGATCCGCCAGACGCTCGAGGATATCGATGCGGACGGCACGCTTTCCAAGGAAACGGAAACCGGCCAGCTTGTAGAACGTGCGCTCGAAGGCCGGATCGGTGACCACCGAGGTGCGGCCGGCGGCCAGAACGGGGATCAGGTCACCGTAGCCGGGCTTGTCGAGGCCGTCGTTCTTCAACGCCCAGAGCAGCGTAATGAGTTCGGCCGGTGCAGGCTTCAACAAAGCCGGCATGAAAATGTGATAGGCGCCGAAGCGGATGCCATGGCGGCGGATCGAGGCGCGCGCCTCCTGATCCAGCGACTTGACGTCATCGGCGACATCGCGGCGGAACATCACGCCGAGATTTTCGACGAGCTGGAAAGCCAGACCCTTGGCGAGACCTTCAAGGTCTTCGGCACGAGAAAGATCGTCGAGCGGCTTCAACACCGTCGAGATATGATGATTGACGAAGCGCTCGATGCGGGCAAGCACATGCTCGCGGGCATTGCCCTGCAATTGCTCGTCGGCAAGCAGCAGCACGCGCGGGCGCATCACATGGTCGCTGGCCGTCAGCCGCGCCACGGGATCGCCGAGCCAACGCACGAGACCATCCGACGACAGAGCCAGATCGGCATTGCCGGCCGCATGCAACCGTGCTGCCCGTGCCTCGAACTCGAGAGCGAGCGCCTTTTGCGCAGCCGCTTGCGCTGCGCGCGCATCGAGACCATCGGTCACTGTCGCCAGCGTGAAACGGAACCCGGCCAATTGTCCCACATGATGACCTTCAACGAAGACATCGCCATTTACACTGATTTCAGCTTCCAACATCGCATTCTCTCTCAGGCGCTTCATGAGCACAGATGTCCTGCGATCAACAAAGCGTTTCGTCAACCTTTCATGTAACGCGTCAGACAATCGATCTTCGATTTCCCGCGTCTTTTCTTGCCAGTGTGTCGGATCGGCAAGCCATCCCGGACGGTTGGACACATAGGTCCATGTCCTGATTTGTGCAATTCTCGCGGACAATGTGTCGATTTCACCATCCGTATGGTCCGCGCGGCGAACCTGTTCGGCCATGAAATCTTCATTCACTGTGCCACGCCGGACGAGATCGGCATAGATCGTCGAAATCAGATCGGCATGCTGCGCCGGCGTTATACGCCGGTAGTCGGGAAGCGCACAGGCCTCCCAGAGCTTTTCTACACGCTCCGGTGTCGTTGCAACACTGGTAACCTCCGGATAGCGCGAAAGATAGTCCAAAGCCTGCTGATCGACCGCCGGCAGGGCCCGTGTGAGCCCGTGGACGGCGGGTGCGGCGTCCAAACTCTTCTTCAGCGCCTGAATGGACGCATAGTTGAGCGACTTCGAGCGCCACTGCAGCACACGGACCGGATCGAACTGATGCGATTCGATCCGGTGAACCAGTTCATTGTCGAACGGCTCGACCCGCGAGGTGACGCCGAAAGTACCATCGCGCAGATGACGGCCGGCGCGGCCGGCGATCTGCGCCAGCTCACCCGGGTTCAGATTGCGGAACTGGTAACCGTCATATTTGCGGTCCTGCGCGAACGCGACATGATCGACGTCCAGGTTGAGCCCCATGCCGATGGCGTCGGTCGCGACCAGATATTCGACGTCACCGGCCTGGTAGAGCGCCACCTGCGCATTGCGGGTGCGCGGCGACAAGGCGCCAAGCACAACGGCGGCGCCGCCCCGCTGGCGGCGGATCAGCTCGGCAATGGCATAGACTTCCTCGGCCGAGAACGCCACGATGGCGGTGCGTTGCGGCAGGCGGGTAATCTTCTTGGAGCCGGCATAGAGAAGCTGCGACAGACGCGGGCGCTCAACGACGGTAATGCCCGGCAGCAGATGCTCAAGGATCGGCCGCATGGTGGAGGCGCCAAGCAGCAGCGTCTCGACGCGGCCGCGCAAATGCATCAGCCGGTCGGTGAAGATATGGCCGCGCTCCAGATCGCCAGCCAGTTGCACTTCATCGATTGCGACGAAGGCCGCCTTGGTCTCGCGTGGCATGGCCTCGACGGTGCAGACCGAGAAGCGCGCCATATGCGGGGTGATCTTCTCCTCGCCGGTGATCAGCGCGACATTGTGGGCGCCGACCTTTTCGACGACGCGCGTATAGACCTCACGCGCCAAAAGGCGCAGCGGCAGGCCGATGACGCCGCTTTCGTGCGCAACCATGCGCTCGATCGCGTAATGCGTCTTGCCGGTATTGGTGGGGCCGAGCACCGCGATCACGCCGCGGCCGCTCAAGATCATCGGTTGGTCAGGCACTTTATCGATCCTGCGCACTTTCAATCTGCGAAGGCCATTCACGGCGTTTCAAAGCCGTTTCAACCGGCGCAGAACACATGCCCACGCGAAAGCACAAACGCAAGGGGCGAGCGGTCATGAAACATGCAAATGGGACATTTGGCCTATATTTCCACCCTCATTCTCCGGATTCTGGAACACTGGTGGAACGAATCAGCGACGAAACGCAGACTCGCCGAGATTCAGGGTTTGTTCACCGCTACATGTTGCATTCATGAGCCAGATTCACACCAGATGCTGAATCACGATTTTCGGAGCCGTTTTTCTTCAAAAATGAACTTTTCAAACCGCAAGCGATAGCAGGGTGATTTTGAGATTCAGAATCCAAATAGCTGAATTGAAAGGAAAGTTTAACCACAAACCGCGAGGTCAGAAATACCCCCTAAATATTAGTAGTAAATGAAATTTGATCAGGAACAAAACAAATACAAATTGCGACGCAGCCGTTTTGTACGCCACTTTATACAGCTTATGGCAGTAGAAATGCCCTTTGCGACGATAGCGGAATCACATTCTTTCGCCAGATTCCGATCCAGGCCAAAACGCGTAGTGGCCACCCTTGCGCCGCGCAAATGGAGATAATCTTCAGAAGCGGGATGTTGCCTGCAAGACGGTGTTGAGGCTCATTTCCGCTGCGGCCGTTAACACATCAACCAAAGCAAGAACGAATCGGAGACGAATCACAGACGCAACTTGTTTCCCTGTTTGTTCACCGCAATATATTGTATAAAATCAAATTGTTAACCATACGAAACCGTGGATAACCCGCAGCACGCAGCCAACCTCGAACCTGTTGCGTTAATCTTTTCCAGCAACGCAAAACGGCGCCCGTGAAGGCGCCGCCAGCAAACAGGAACCAACTTGGTCAGACGAAGAACTGCCCGCCATTGGCCGAAATCGTTGATCCGGTGATGAAACCGGCATCATCGGATGCCAGGAATACCACGATCCGGGCGATTTCATCGGGTTCGCCAAGGCGGCCGACGGGGATTTGCGGGATGATGCGCTCATTCAGCACCTTCTCCGGGATCGCCCGGACCATCTCAGTGCCAATGTAGCCGGGGCAGACGGCGTTGACGGTGATACCCTTGGCAGCGCCCTCCTGAGCCAACGCCTTGGTGAAGCCGAGGTCACCCGCCTTGGCGGCTGAATAGTTGACCTGCCCCATCTGGCCTTTCTGACCATTGATCGAGGAGATGTTGATCACGCGGCCGAAATTGCGGTCACGCATGCCGGTCCAGATGGGATGGGTCATGTTGAAAATGCCCGTGAGGTTGGTATCGATAACCGCGCTCCAGCTTTCCGGCGTCATCTTGTGGAACATGGCGTCCCGGGTGATGCCCGCATTGTTGACCAGCACTTCCACGGGGCCGAGTTCATCCACCACCCGGGCAATTCCCTTGGTGCACTCGGCGTAATCGGAAACGTCCCATTTAAAGGTCGGAATGCCGGTGACTTCGGTGAAAGCCTTGGCCTTCTCGTCATTGCCGGCGTAGTTCGCAGCGACCTTGTATCCGGCCGTCTTCAAGGCGATGGATATCGCGGCGCCAATACCGCGTGAACCACCGGTAACCAATGCTACTCTGCTCATCGTCTCTCCCCCGTTTTCGTTTTGTCTTCACGCTTACGGTTTGCACCGTAACGCAGCTTTCCGGTTCTTGCCGTGGAGTTTGTCCCGGCCCGTGAGCCGGAACGCTCGACTAGCGGGTGATGATCACAGCCGTTCGACACACATGGCGACACCCATGCCGCCACCGATGCACAGCGTTGCCAGCCCCTTGGAGACGCCACGGCGCTTCATTTCGAACAGCAGCGTATTCAACACGCGAGCGCCGGAAGCTCCGATCGGATGCCCGATGGCAATCGCGCCACCGTTGACGTTGACGATCGAGGGATCCCAGCCAAGATCCTTGTTGACGGCGCAGGCCTGGGCCGCAAACGCCTCGTTGGCCTCCACGAGTTCAAGATCGGCAACCGACCAACCAGCCTTTTCCAGCGCCTTGCGCGAAGCCGGGATCGGGCCTGTGCCCATGATCTGCGGATCGACACCGGCCGTTGCCCAGGAAACGATGCGGGCAAGCGGCTGGATGCCGCGGCGTCCGGCTTCGGCTTCGGTCATCAAAAGGGTTGCGGCCGCACCATCATTCAGGCCGGAAGCGTTGGCGGCAGTAACCGTGCCTTCCTTGTCGAAGGCGGGGCGCAATTTCGCCATCGAATCCAGCGTTGCGCCGTGGCGGATATATTCGTCCTGATCGACGGTGACGTCGCCCTTGCGGCCCTTGACGATGAAGGGAATGATCTCATCGGCAAAACGTCCGGCCTTCTGCGCCGCTTCCGCCTTGTTCTGCGATCCCAGTGCAAAAAGGTCCTGATCTTCACGCGACAGCTGCCACTTCTTGGCGACGTTCTCGGCGGTCGTGCCCATGTGGTAGCCATAGAAGGCGTCGGTCAGGCCATCCTTGATCATGGTATCGACCATCTTGAAATCGCCCATCTTCACGCCGCCGCGCAGGTGCGCGCAATGCGGCGCCATCGACATGGATTCCATGCCGCCGGCAACGATGATCTTTGCGTCTCCGGTTGCAAGCTGTTGCATGCCGAGCGCGACAGCGCGCAAACCCGAGCCGCAGAGCTGGTTCATGCCCCAGGCCGTCGCTTCCTGCGGAATACCGGCCTTCATCGCCGCCTGGCGGGCGGGGTTCTGGCCCTCTCCGGCCGACAGGACCTGGCCGAGGATGACTTCATCGACTTCGGCTGCCGCGACGCCGGCGCGCTCCAGCACCCCCTTGATGACCGCGGCACCAAGCTCATGGGCCGGAGTGTTGGCAAAGGAGCCGTTGAACGATCCAACTGCGGTTCGGCCCGCACTGGCGATGACGATGGAGGGAGTGCTCATCAGATGTTTCCTCGTTCTTTTCTCGCAATTGCTAAAGACTGGCAAAGGACGTGGCGCAAGTCAAACGCCTTGATGCAGCGCGGCGCGTTTCGTTTCCCAATCGGATCACGAGGCAAAATTTTGCACCTGCGTCCACGCAACGCACAAAGAGATTGTCAGAACCGGTTTTTTACGGGTACTCTGAAAAACATAATAAAGACGGGAGCATGGGAGGAGACCCATATGGCTAAACACGACGGTCAGATCGTAATCAAAAAATATGCCAACCGGAGGCTCTACAATACCGGAACGAGCACCTATGTGACGCTCGACGATCTCGCGGTGATGGTGAAAAAGGGAGAGGAATTCACTGTCCAGGACGCGAAGTCAGGCGATGACATCACCCATTCGGTGCTGACACAGATCATTTTCGAGCAGGAATCCAAGACGGGCAACACGCTTTTGCCGATCTCGTTCCTGCGCCAGTTGATCTCGTTTTATGGCGACCAGATGCAGATGGTGGTGCCGAGCTATCTCGAGCATTCGATGCAGGCATTTACCGACCAGCAATCGCAGATGCGCGAACAGATCAACAAGGCTTTTGGCGATACGCCGCTCGGCAAGAATCTGGCCGTGCCGATGCAATTGGTGGAAGAACAGGTCAAGCGCAATACCGACCTTTTCCATCAGGCCATGCAGATGTTTTCGCCCTTCATGGCAGCAGCGCCCGCCGCGAAGGAACCGCGCAAGGCGGAAGCCAAGGACATCGATGAGCTGAAGGAACAATTACGCGCCCTGCAGACGAAGCTGGAAAATCTCGGCTGACACCTTATGCCGCACGCCGCATCCGGCGGCTTGCGGCGCCGCCTGGAGCTTTATCAAAGGCCGATCGAAACATCCCGTCCTGCCGTGCGCATCGACACGGAGAAGCCGGCAATGACATCGATGAAGCTGATCGTCATCAGGATGAAGAAGACGTGGGTCGCGGCATTGGCGACCAGCAGGAACTCCACCAGAAAGACGATAAACAGAACCATCGAGAGCAGATGATCCATCAGCGCCTTGGAGCTGATGCGGGTTGCCTTGAGGATTTCGACGAAGAGCAGAACAAGCGCAATGACGATCATCAGATCGCCCATGCTCATCGTCCAGACGGCACCGGACAGCATCGTCATCGAGAAAACCGTGTTTTCGAAAACTGCGACACCGCCGCTTCCAAGCACGCCCATCATTCCAAGATTGTAGAGAATGAACGGCAGGATCAGTAACGGAACGGCGGCAATCATCAGCAATGGCTCCCAGTTTCTCGCGCCTGCCTCTCAAGGCGAAGCGTCGATCGATATGTGCCTTACAGCGCAGCAAGCGTCAAGAAAACGGCCACGGCTGGCGGATAGCGCAGGGATTTGGGAAAACTATGGCGGTGGAAGGGGAAAACGCCCCGCGCCACTCCCCGGCGGACAACGGAAAAAGGGCCGGCAAAAGCCAGCCCCTTCAATCACAGCCTGACGGCGCCGCTGATTAAGCGGAAGCCTTCGGGGTCAGAACCTGACGGCCGCGGTACATGCCTGTCTTCAGGTCGATGTGGTGCGGGCGGCGCAGTTCGCCGGAGTTCTTGTCTTCGACGTAGGTCGGGGTCTTCAGCGCGTCAGCGGAACGGCGCATACCGCGCTTGGACGGGCTTGTTTTTCTTTTAGGTACAGCCATTTCATACTCCACTTATCGGGCAAAACTCTGTTGATCGACCAGACCTTTGGCCGGGACAAACAGATGTCAATCTCGGAATTTGCCGGGCTTATACATGCCCAACAGGCGTTTGACCAGTCCCCACAGCTATTTTTTCGCTATGCCGGGCCTATGCCAGGATCAGGCCTCATCTTCCGATACGACCCAGGTTTCCTTCAGCGCCGCATCCTGCCACTTCTGGAAGGCCGGATGGGTCTTTACCGCATCCATATATTCGAGCGACACCGGATTGCGCGTAAGGTCGTAAACTTCGAAACGATTGACCACCGGCGCAAACATGGCGTCGGCTGCGGTAAAGCGGCCGAACAGGAAGGGGCCGCCGGAACGGGCCACCGCCTCGCGCCAGATCGTCTCGATCCGTTCGACATCCTTCAACACGCCATCCGGCAGAGCGATCGCCCGCTTTTCGCGGCGCATGTTCATCGGGCAGGCATTCCGCAAGGCCCCAAAGCCGGCGAGCATCTCCATCGAATAGCTGCGGGCAGCGGCACGTTCGGCTGGATCCACGGGCCAGAGTCCGGCATCCGGGAACAGCTCGGCTGCATACTCGATGATCGCCAGCGATTCCCAGACGCGAATATCACCATGATGCAGGACGGGGACGCGGCCTGTCGGTGAAATTTCCTTGAATTTCGGGTTTCCGGCCGGAAAGTCGAACGGAATGACGACATCCTCGAACGGCACGCCGCATGCTTCCAGCGCGAGCCACGGCCGGAGCGACCAGGAGGAATAGTTCTTGTTCCCAACATAGAGCGTGAGTTTGGTCATCGGTCTTCTCCGATCCAGGTAAACTAAGACTCGCTATAGACGACACCGTACCATCACAGCCAATGAAAAGACCTGATCTCACTCATAAAGGCATTTGATATATTCGCCGGACCGGCTGGCGCGGCGCTCGATGAGCGAGGCCAGACTGCGCAATCCACGGCCGGGTTTGCCGGCGTTCCGCTCGATCGGATTTGGCAGGGATACGGCGAGAAGTGCGGCCTGCCGCCGGGTCAGCTTGGCGGCGGGAACGCCGAAATGGTGCCTTGCCGCTGCTTCGGCGCCATAGATGCCAGGCCCCCACTCGGCGACATTGAGATAGAGTTCCATCATCCGCTCTTTGCTCCAGACGAAATCTGCCGCAAGCGCCAAAGGCAGCTCCATGCCCTTGCGGATGAACGAGCGGCCATTCCACAGGAAGAGGTTCTTGGCCGTCTGCATCGGGATCGTCGAGGCGCCACGCGTGGATTCGCCCTCCAGAGCATCCGTGACGACGCCGCGCATCTGCACCCAGTCAACGCCATCATGAATACAGAACTGGCCATCTTCCGACATCATCACCGACCGGACCAGATTGGGCGATATATCCTCGAAGGCGACCCACTGGCGGTCATAACCGCGGAGAAGCACGAGATCGCGCAACATCAGTGTTGAAATCGGATGGATGAAGCTCGGCGCGTAGAGGATGATCAGGACATAGGGCAACAGCACGAAGGCAACCGCGATCAATGCGATCTGCCGCCAGCGCCGCCGCAAGGCCTGACCCCATCCTCGCGAACGGCTGGAAGACACGTCCTCTTCCTCCCCCCGAGTTTCCGGTACGATGTCCACGCCTGAAACGCCCGCCTGATAATCCATCCAATTTTCATAGAGCAAGCACGGCTAAATTTGAATGGTTTTCTCGGCATTACACAGCAAGCCGCGCCTGCGGCTGCCGATATGGTAAAATCCCGTTGCCAGTGGGCGCACAGTCATGGCAAACAGCGCCGCATGAGCGAGACATCCTTCGAAATCCGCCTGAAGAGCAACGCCGCAGACATCGAGGCCTGCCTGACCGGCATTCTCGGCGAAAAACCGCAGGCAGACGAAATTACACGGCCGGCACCCCTCCTTGCTGCGATGCGCCACGGGGTCTTGAACGGCGGCAAGCGCCTGCGCCCATTCCTGGTCATAGAAAGCACCGCCTTTCTCGGTGGCGACCGGCAAGCGGCCCTGCGCGTCGGCGCAGCGCTTGAATGTGTCCACAGCTACTCACTTGTGCATGACGATCTCCCGGCCATGGACGACGACGACGTCCGCCGCGGCCAGCCGACCGTGCATATCGCCTATGGCGAAGCCAATGCGATCCTGGCCGGCGACAGCCTTCTGACACTCGCCTTCGACATCATCGCCGCCCCGGAGACCAACCTTCCCGATCGGCAGAAGACCGAGCTGGTGCTGGCGCTGGCGCGCGCCTCCGGCGTCGGCGGCATGGCCGGTGGACAAGTATTGGATCTGGCAGCCGAGACATCAGAACCGGACGAAGCGGCCATCGTCAGACTACAGGCGATGAAGACCGGAGCACTGATCCGCTTTGCCTGCGAAGCCGGCGCCATCATCGCCGGGGGCAGTGCCGATGAACGCTGGTTGATGCGAACTTATGGCGAAACCGTTGGTCTCGCGTTCCAGCTTGCCGACGATCTGCTGGATCTGACGGCGGATGCGGAGACCATGGGCAAGGCGACCGGCAAGGATGCGGCCCGGGGCAAGGGCACGCTGGTTTCGCTGCGCGGTCAGGCTTGGGCGGAAACCCGGTTGGCAGCGCTGGTCGCAGACGCTGCCGTCCTGCTTGAGCCATTCGGCACGCGCGCCGATATTCTCAACGAGACCGCCCGTTTCATCGCAAATCGCAACCACTGAACGGCCAAACGGTTCTGAGGGGCGGATGAGGTACAGGTGTAGCCAGACACCCCGCCCGCTCCGCCCGCCAAAATTGTCACCGCAACAAGAATGCGCATTCTCTTTCCATTCGTGACCGGCATGATGGCGGCCTGCCGCGCTTGAAAGCACCGCACCGGAGATTGCGCATGTCAAACCTTATGCCCTACCTGCCGCAACTGATGGTCGCCTGGGGCGCCTATATCATCGCCACCGCTTCGCCCGGACCTGCGATCGTGGCGATCATCTCCACCTCGATCAGCCGCGGCCGCGCCGGCGGACTGGCGCTGGCGGCGGGCGTTCTCACGGGCTCCTACACCTGGGCGATGCTGGCGGCTGCTGGGCTATCGGCCCTGATCCGCACATATGGCAACGCGCTCTTCATCCTGAAGATCGCGGGCGGGCTTTATCTGCTCTGGCTGGCGCTCAAGGCACTAAAAGCGGCGATGCGGAAAGAAACCGAAGCATCAGTACTGCTCGAAAAGCAGCCACCCTCGCTTCACCGCCTTTACCTCAAGGGCCTTGGCATCCACCTGACCAATCCAAAGGCGATCTTTTCCTGGCTGACGCTGGTTTCGCTCGGCACGCCGCAAGATGCGCCGCAGGTCATGCCGATCCTGATCGGCGGCTGCATGCTGCTCGGCGTCATCATCTTCATGGGGTTTGCATTGCTGTTTTCGATCGAGCCCGTGCACCGCGGCTACAAGAAGTCCCGCCGCTGGATAGAAGGTGCCATGGCCGGCTTTTTCGCCTTCGCCGGCCTGAAGCTGCTGACGGTAAAACTATAGCCTATTCGGCTGCAGCCTGACCCTGACCGAAACGCTTCTCGATATATTCACCGACAAGCGTCTCGAAATCACCGGCGATATTGGTGCCGCGGATCGTCAGCGCCTTCTTGCCATCGATATAGACGGGCGCGGCTGGAAGTTCGCCGGTACCGGGCAGCGAGATGCCGATATCGGCATGCTTGCTTTCACCTGGGCCATTGACGATGCAGCCCATGACCGCGACCTTCAGGCCTTCGACGCCCGGATATTTTTCACGCCAGACCGGCATGTTGCGGCGGATATCGCCCTCGATCTTCTGCGCCAGCTCCTGGAACACCGTCGAGGTGGTGCGTCCGCAGCCCGGACAGGCGGCAACGACCGGAATGAACTGGCGAAAGCCCATGACCTGCAGCAATTCCTGCGCCACCTGCACCTCACGGGTGCGGTCGCCGCCGGGCTCCGGCGTCAGAGAGATGCGGATCGTATCACCGATGCCCTGCTGCATGAGAATGCCCAGTGACGCAGCAGACGAAACGATGCCCTTCGAGCCCATTCCCGCTTCCGTCAGGCCCAAATGCAGAGCATGGTTGGAACGGGTCGACAACATCGCATAGCAGGCGATCAAATCCTGCACATTCGACACCTTGGCCGACAGGATGATGCGATTGCGCGGCAGGCCGATCTCCTCGGCAAGCTCTGCCGAAATCAGCGCCGACTGCACGATGGTCTCGCGCATCACCTGCTGGGCTGTCAGCGGAAAGCCGTTGGCCTGATTGTCGTCCATCATCTTGGTCAGGAGCTCCTGATCCAGCGATCCCCAGTTGACGCCGATACGGACCGGCTTGTCGAACTGGATGGCGCGCTCGATGATGTCGGCGAACTGTTTATCTTTCTTGGCCTTGAAGCCGACGTTGCCGGGATTGATGCGGTACTTTGCCAAGGCTTCGGCGCAGGCCGGATGGTCAGCCAGAAGCTTGTGGCCGATATAGTGGAAATCGCCAATCAGCGGCACATCGAGGCCAAGACGCTCGAGGCGCTCGCGAATCTTCGGCACGGCGGCAGCGCTTTCGTCGCGATCGACCGTGATGCGCACCAGTTCGGAACCGGCCCTGTGAAGAGCGGCGACCTGGGCAACGGTCGCATCGATATCCGCCGTATCGGTATTGGTCATCGACTGGACGACCACGGGCGCCGAGCCCCCGACGATCACCCCGCCAACATCGACGGCAACGGAGGCCCTGCGGGGTTGCGGTTCATAATCGAAGGCGGAAGACATGAAAGCCCCTTGCACGTGCTGTTGCGGCGACTTTCCCTGAGGTGGATGAGGAAAGCCGCCTTGTCAACGGCAACATCATTCATTGACGGCGATTTGATGTCTGCCATTGCCGATCGGTTCGTCCCAAGGCCCCCTCACCCTAACCCTCTCCCCGCGGGCGGGGAGAGGGGATGACGGAGTTTGCCGCAAGTCCCTTCTCCCCGTCCAGCGGGGAGAAGGTGGTCGACAGGCCGGATGAGGGGCCATTGCAAAGGCCAATCATCATTCAATCGTGCCCCTTCGGGTCGGCATGCACCGCATGATGCGAGAGCGCCAGAACGACGATGAACAGAATCGGCACGCAGGTGAAGATGATCGAGAAGCCTGTGTGCTCGGCAACAAAGCCGATCAGCGACGGGGCAAACAGCATTCCGGAATAGCCCATGAAGGTGGCGACCGACAAACCGATGCCCGGCGCCAGGCCCGGCATATTACCCGCAGCGGAAAACGCGATCGGCACCATGTTGGAAATACCGACACCGGCGAGCGCGAAGCCGAGGATGGCCAGCGGCGCATTGGGTGCCAGACCAGCAAGCATGAGCCCGACCAGCGCCGTCAGGGTGCAGACGCGCAGGGTTTTCACACCACCGAACCGGTCGCGGACATGGTCACCGGCAAAGCGCATGATCGCCATCGTCGCCGAGAAGGCCGCAAAACCAAAACCTGACATCGCAACCGATGCGCCAAGCTCATTGCGCAGATAGAGTGCGCCCCAATCGAGCACCGTGCCTTCCGGCACCATGGAAAACAGGGCCACCAGACCGATCAGCCAGGGCAGCG
This sequence comes from Rhizobium sp. Root1334, assembly GCF_001426665.1. Taxonomy (GTDB): domain Bacteria; phylum Pseudomonadota; class Alphaproteobacteria; order Rhizobiales; family Rhizobiaceae; genus Pararhizobium. Next base: position 253,646 of record NZ_LMEY01000029.1, read on the forward strand.
GGTTGGACGGCAGCCGCAGCTTCTGCTTGGCGGTATCGGGGTGTGGTTGATCAGCCAGGATCATCGGCCAGGCAACCGCCAGCACCGAAAGGCAGACCAGCGTGACGAGGATGGCATGCACATAGACGCCGAAATGCGCCATGATCAGGCCGCCACTCGCAGCGCCGATCAGGCCCCCGAGGCTCCAATAGGCATGGCAGGACGACATGATCGCCCGGCGCATCGACTTTTCCACTTCGACCGCATTGGCATTCATCGCCACGTCCATGGCGCCGACGAAACCGCCGAGCAGAAGCATGCCGAAAACAGCCGTCCAGACATTGGGAAGAAGCGTAAGGAGCAGAAGCAGCGGCGACAGAATGATCGCCGTCACCCTCACCACCTTCTGCGACCCCATCCGGGCGATGAAGCCACCGGCAATCGGCATCAATATCAACGAACCGATGCCGAAGGCGAGAATCAGCAGACCAAGCACGCTTTCGCTGATGCCGAGCTTTTCCTTGAATTCCGGGATTTTGGGCGCCCAGCTGCCGGTGACGAAACCGTTCATCAGGAAGAGCAGCGAGACGGCGAGGCGGCTCTTTGGCATGTAGCCTTGCCGGACGGCAGCCTGCGGCGATTTGGTAGTGTGTTGATCCATGGTCTCTTCCTGTAGAATTCAGTACCGGCGTCAGGCCGTGATTTCGATGGGATTGCCGTCGGGGTCGCTGAGGACGGCCTCGTAAAAGCCGTCGCCCGTCATGCGGGCCGGTGACAGAAGGATGCCGGATGCCGCCGCTTTCGTTGCCAAGGCATCGACAGCCTCGCGGCTGCCGAGAGACAGGGCCAGATGCGCGTAGCCTTGGCGCTCGCCTTGCTCCTCCTCGCCGTTGATCCAGGGCCCTTGCATCAATTCGATCGACGGCCCGTCCTTCAGATACAGAAATCGTGACGAGAAACCGGGGCGCCTTGCACTTTGATAGAGATCGCCAACTGTGGCGCCGAAGATTTCGGCCCAGAAGCGGCAGAGACGATCAAGGTCAGCGGTCCAGAGTGCGACATGGGCAATCCTCATGCTTTTGTTCCTCCTGCGTAAACGACTTTGATGCCTTGGCCCGCGTAAAGATCGGCGGCTTTTCGAACTGCATCATGCTCGACGATCAGCGTCGTGCATTCCTGCGCCGTAATGACCGCGTGTGGGGCAGAGGTGCCCAGCTTATCGTTGGTCACTGCCGCCAGAACCGCAGCACTGTTGCGGGCGACAAGTCGCTTGAATTCCGCATCCTCATACTCAATGGCCGTCAGTCCGGCATCAAGATCGACGCCGCAAACCCCGAGAATGCAGAGATCGGGCCGCAGCACGGAAACATCACGCTGTGCCTTGGCACCGATGGCAGCCCCGACCAGCCGGTCGATCTTGCCGCCGATCAAGATGATATCGATGTCCGGATTTTCCATGAGCGCAGACGCGATCAGCGGCGTATTGGTGACCGCCGTCAGTTCCAGACCAGCGGGAATCGCCTGTGCGATCGCGAGATTGGTCGAACTCGCGTCAAAGAAGACAGTCATACCGGCTTTGATAAAAGGAACGGCGGCGGCGGCAAGCGCCGCCTTGCGCTCGGGCGCTTCGCTGACACGCTGGGACAGCGTCGTGCCTCCAGGCACGAACGGCAACGCGCCGCCATAGACCCGCTCGCACAGGCCGGCAGCTGCCAGTTCGCGCAGATCCCTGCGGATCGTATCCTCGGAAACGTTGAATTCTTGCGCCAGATCAACCGCCAACACGCGGCCGGACAGCCGCAGGCGATCCTGAATCAGGCTTTGCCTCTGTCGTAAAAGAAGGTCTGTTTGCATGGCAAATTCAAATCACGCATGAATGAGTGCAAATCGGCATAAACGTGCATAATCCTCTTTTAGTGGTTTTTCAATCGATTTATGTGACGAATGTCGGAAATAGCAGCGGCGCCGCCGTAAAAAGTAGCACTCCGCCTTGATTTTAGCCGTCCGGCGCCAATTTTGGGTTGAAACGGCCTGAATTTGAGAAAAACCTTTCGCTCTTGCAGCGCACAATGAAGTTTTGTGTGCTGTCATGCGTCGGGCGGTATGCGATTGTCCCCTTCACACCGGCAGACGGGCCGGACCAAAAAGATGGAAAAACAAAATGAAATGGGTTCCCACACTTCTCGCCGCTGCTGCCTTCGCCCAGCTGGTTTCGTTCGGTACCGCTCACGCCGGTGAAAACCTCGAAGCCGTCAAGTCGGCTGGCGCGCTGAAGATCGGCACGGAAGGCACCTACGCTCCGTTCACCTATCATGACGAAAGCGGCAAGCTCGTCGGCTTCGACGTCGAAATCGGCGAAGCGGTCGCCAAGAAGCTGGGCGTCAAGGCCGAATTCCTCGAAGGCAAGTGGGACGGGCTGATCGCCGGCCTCGACGCCAACCGCTACGACGCCGTCATCAACCAGGTCGGCATCACCGAAGAGCGCAAGAAGAAGTACGACTTCTCCGAGCCCTATATCGCCTCCAAGGCCGTTTTGATCGTCAAGTCGGATAATGCCGACATCAAGGATTTCCCAGACCTGAAGGGCAAGAACGCGGCTCAGTCGCTGACCAGCAATTTCGGCAAGCTGGCAACGGCTTCCGGTGCTGAACTCGTCGGCACCGACGGTTTCGACCAGTCGATCCAGCTGGTTTTGACCGGCCGCGCCGATGCGACGATCAACGACAGCCTGTCCTTTCTCGACTTCAAGAAGAAGAAGCCCGATGCGCCGGTGAAAATCGCTGCCGAGCAGGCCAATGCCGACTATTCCGGCATCATCGTCCGCAAGGGCGAGCCTGAACTTCTCGAAGCCATCAACAAGGCGCTGGTCGACATCAAGGCCGATGGCACCTACGACGCCATCTCGCAGAAGTATTTCGGCGCAGACGTTTCGAAATAACCTTTAAAACGGCGCGGCGGGACAGGTTTCGCCGCGCCGTTCTGTGAACTATAAGACATGATCCGTTCCGGCATCCGGGGCGGATCATGTCGTTTGAAAGGCCCGCCCGTGCCCCCTTGGCTTCAACTGATGCTCGATTCACTCTGGCCGCTGCTACGCGCCGGGCTGATCTTCACCATTCCGCTGACACTGTTGTCGTTCACATTCGGACTGGCGCTGGGCCTATTAACTGCTGTCGTGCGGCTATTCGGCCCGCGGCCACTGGCCGCCGTAGCGCGGTTTTACGTCTGGGTCATTCGCGGTACGCCGCTGCTCGTCCAGCTCTTTGTGATTTTTTACGGGCTGCCCGCCGTCGGCATCCTGCTCGACGCCTTCCCGGCGGCCCTGATCGGCTTCACACTGAATATTGGCGCCTACACATCCGAAATTATCCGGGCGGTCATCTCGTCAGTGCCGCGCGGCCAGTGGGAGGCGGCCTATTCGATCGGCATGAGCTGGAGCCAAGCGATGCGGCGCACCATCCTGCCGCAGGCAGCACGTGTCGCCGTACCGCCTTTGTCGAATACCTTTATATCGCTGGTGAAAGATACGTCACTTGCGGCGGCGATCACGGTCCCCGAACTGTTCCAGACTGCGCAGCGCATTGTTGCCACCACCTATGAACCGTTGATCCTCTATATCGAGGCAGCCCTGCTCTATCTGGCCTTGAGCTCCGTTCTCTCCGCGCTGCAGGTCCGGCTGGAAAAACGCTTCGCCCGCTATGGCGGTTTCCTGGAGGCGCGCACATGATCGAGCTCACCCATATCGAAAAACGCTTCGGCGATAACGTCGTCCTGAAGGATATCAGCGTGCGGATTGCCGAAGGCACCGTGACTGCGCTGGTCGGCCCTTCCGGCGGCGGCAAGAGCACGATGCTGCGCTGCGTCAACCTTCTGGAAATCCCGACCGCCGGAACGATCCGGCTGGGCGAGGAAGAAATCACCTTCGAGCCGAACAGGAAGACAGGCTGGGACGCGATCCAGCGCCTGCGCCGCCAGACCGGCATGGTCTTCCAGAATTTCCAGCTTTTCCCGCATCAGACTGCCATTGAAAACGTCATGGAGGGCCTAGTCACGGTCTTGAAATGGCCGAAGGAGAAGGCAAGAGCCCGCGCACAGGAATTGCTCGAAAAGGTCGGCATGGCGCATAAGGCAGATGCCTGGCCCGCGACGCTCTCCGGTGGCCAGCAACAACGTGTTGCCATCGCCCGTGCGCTTGCCCCTTCGCCTCGTGTGCTGCTCTGCGACGAGCCGACCTCGGCGCTCGATCCGGAACTGGCGGAAGAAGTCGTCGAAGTGCTGAACCGGCTTGCAGCCGAAGGCACGACGATGATCATGGCGACCCACGACCTGCGCCTCGCCTCCAAGGTCGCCCACCAGGTCCTGTTCCTCGACGGAGGCCTGATCGTCGAGAGCGGCGCACCGAAAAACATCTTCCAGACGCCCGAACGGGATCGGACGAAAAAGTTCATCTCATCGCTGAGTGCGGGCAATAATTACGATATTTGACGATGAAATTGACGGTTTGTGTCTAACGCGCAACTCTAGCAATGCACCATTCGCTCAGCCGCAAGGGTTCAATACCGGGAGTTTTAGCGGCGGACGAAACTCTGACTTTGAGCCAGTGTCTTGCTCGCTTTGTGCTGCCGCTTCGATTTTTTCAAAACGTCAAAGATGACCGCCGCCATGACCAAGCTGCCTCCAACCCAGGTGGCCCAAGCGGGAAGCTCCCCGAAGGCCAGCCAGACCCAGAGCGGTGCGAGCGGGTTTTCCATGCTGCCTATGAGCGCGGAACGGGTTGCGGAAATCAGCCTCGTCCCGACCGTCATCAACAACAGTCCGAGCCCGAATTGGACAGTTCCGAACAGCACAAGATCAAACATGGCAGCCACCGTCACCTGCATGGGATCGGCGAATGGCAGGGCCACAAGTGCGCAGACAAAGGCAGATAGGCACGCAGCCGGAAGCATGGACACATGCCGGTTCTTGCGAATGACCACGATCATAGCTGCATACGATAGCGCCATCGCCGTCGCGAAGCCGTAGCCCGTCAGATAGCCAACGGAGGCTTGCGGATTGACAATAATCATGACGCCGACCAGCGCTGTGAGACTGGCAGCCCATGTCGTCCAGTCTTCCCGCTCCCCTGTAAAGATCAGGGCGAGCATGGCAGTCATGAACGGAATTGCGGCATGAATTGTCATGACGTCTGCTACTGGAGCCAGACGCAGCGCGTTGATGAAGCAAATCGTCGCGAGCGTGGACAGCATCATCACCCAAAGGCCGGGCGCCCCGATGGCGCGGATCGCTTCCCACAAGCCTTTCCGGTACCACCACGCAACATAAGCGCCGATGAAGAGCCCACCGAAGATTCCCCGCCAGAACAGAACAGTCCAGACATCGAGCGTAATCAATCGGGTGAAGTATCCAGACAAGCTGTAGGCAACCGCGGACCCTATAATCAGCAGCGTGCCGAGCCATTTGTTTTGATCGTCTTGCATTGTTGCCCCCTTGCGTCCGGGGCTTTGTACTCCGATGCTACTGACACCGTTTTGTCAGTGGTGTTTGGGAGGTTCATGCGTGCGCCGCGCCGATCGTCTTTTTGATATCATCCAGGCATTGCGCGGAAAGACGCAGCCCACAACAGCCTCTGCGCTGGCGCAAAAATTGGAAGTCACGACCCGAACCGTCTACCGCGACATTGCGACGTTGCAGGCACGCCGTATCCCAATCGAGGGAGAACCCGGGCTTGGATACTTCCTTCGCAAGGGGTTCGACCTCCCGCCGCTGATGTTTACGATGGAGGAGGTCGAGGCGATCACGGTTGGCGCCAACCTCGTGCATCGCATTCGCGATCCGAAACTGCAGGAAGCTGCGGAGAGTGTGCTGAACAAGCTTCAGCACACTGTACCGAAGGAGTTGCGCTCTTACCTGGCATCTCCGAGATTCTATGTATCGGAAGGGGATACAGTCCGCCCCGACGGGATCGAACTGCTCGCTGTGCGCAATGCCATCCGCACGTGCCGCAAGATCAATATCACCTATATTGACGAGCAGCAGCGCCGGTCGCGACGGACGATCTGGCCGATCGCCACGGTTTATTATGTCGATGTCACGCTGATTGCCGCATGGTGCGAGCTGCGCGAGGACTACCGGCATTTCCGCGCCGACCGCATAGCCATGTCTGAAGTGCTCGAAGAACGCTTTGCCACCGACAGCAGCGCGATGATGGCCGAATGGATGGCGAAGCGTTCGCTGAAACCTTAAGGTTCTGCGAGAAAATCTTTACCGCCGATCACGGCCGGGGTTTTACCCGGCCGTTTTGCATCGATAGGGAGGCATCAAGCCCCATAGACGATCAGAAGATCCTTGGTATCGATCTGGTCACCGGTCTTGACGAGAACTTCGGCGATCGTGCCGTCCTTTTCCGCATGCAGCGCCGTTTCCATCTTCATCGCTTCGATGGATAGCAGCACGTCGCCGGATTTGACCGCCTGTCCCGCGGATACCGAGACCGTCGAGATAACGCCCGGCATCGGCGCACCGAGATGGGCCGCATTGCCGAGATCGGCCTTGCGGCGGGCTGTGCTCGATGCCGCGCGGTTGCGGTCGGGAACCTTGATCAGGCGCGGCTGGCCGTTGATCTCGAAGAACACCTTGACCATTGCCTGCTCGTCCGGCTCGCTCATGGCCTGATGCTGGACGACCAGCGAGACGCCTTTTTCAAGCTCCGGCAGCAATTCTTCACCGGCGGTCAAACCGTAGAAATAGGCCGGTGTCGGAAGCACGCTAACCGGGCCATACGTGTCGGCGGCCAGCGCGTAGTCGGTGAAGACCTTCGGATACATCAGGTACGAAGCGAACTCGCAGTCGCTGACGGCGCGCTCCAGTTTGGTCTCGATCGCCTTGCGTTCGGCATCGAGGTCGGCGTCGGCAAGCAGCGAACCGGGACGTTCCGTATAGGGTTTTTCACCCTTCAGCGCCTTTTCCTGAAGCGCCTTCGGCCATCCGCCCGGAGGCTGACCGAGATCGCCCTTCAGCATCGACACGACCGAATCCGGGAAGGACACGTCCTTGGCCGGGTTCTTCACATCGGCAACCGTCAGATCCTGGGAGACCATCATCAGCGCCATATCGCCGACCACCTTGGATGACGGCGTTACCTTGACGATATCACCGAACATCTGGTTGGCATCGGCATAGGCCTGCGCCACCTGATGCCAGCGGGTTTCAAGACCGAGCGAGCGGGCCTGTTCCTTGAGATTGGTGAACTGGCCACCCGGCATTTCGTGCAGATAGACTTCCGATGCTGGCCCCTTGAGATCACTTTCGAACGCGGCGTACTGGTTGCGCACGGCCTCCCAGTAGAACGAGATGCGGCGGATCCATTCGGGATCGAGGCCCGGATCGCGTTCCGAGCCACGGAGGGCCTCGACGATTGAACCGAGGCAGGGCTGCGAAGTATTGCCGGAGAAAGCGTCCATCGCCGCATCGACGACATCGACACCGGCATCCACGGCAGCAAGGACGGTCGCGGCCGAGATGCCCGATGTATCATGCGTGTGGAAATGGATCGGCAAGTCGGTTGCTTCGCGCAACGCCTTGAACAGGACCGTGGCAGCAGCCGGCTTCAACAGGCCCGCCATGTCCTTCAGCGCGATCATGTGGGCGCCGGCCCGTTCAAGCTCTGCAGCCAGCGCGGTATAGTATTTCAGGTCGTACTTCGGGCGGGCGGAGTTGAGGATATCGCCGGTATAGCAGATCGCCGCCTCGCAGATCTTGTTCTCTTCCGCCACCGCATCCATCGAGACGCGCATGTTGTCGACCCAGTTCAGGCAATCGAACACGCGGAAAACGTCGATGCCGCCCCGAGCCGCCTGACGAACAAAATATTTGACGACATTGTCGGGATAGTTCTTGTAGCCGACGCCATTGGCACCGCGCAGCAGCATCTGCAGCAGCAGGTTCGGCGCATCCTCGCGCACCTTGGCAAGGCGCTCCCACGGATCTTCCGTCAGGAAGCGCATTGAAACGTCGAATGTCGCGCCGCCCCAGCATTCGAGCGAAAACAGCGTCGGCAGCGTGCGGGCATAGGTTCCGGCGATCCGGGCGATGTCATAGGTGCGCACGCGGGTGGCGAGCAGCGACTGATGGCCATCGCGCATCGTCGTATCGGTCAGGAGCACACGCTTTTCGGCGCGCACCCATTCGGCGAATTTCTTCGGCCCGAGCGCATCGAGCTTCTGCTTGGTGCCGTCAACGATCTCGCCCTGGCTGCGCGGGATGACCGGCTTTGCCGCATCGGCGCTGGGCTTCGGGCGGCCCTTGGCTTCCGGGTGGCCGTTGACGGTGACGTCAGCAAGATAGGTCAGCAGCTTGGTGGCACGGTCCTGGCGCTTGACCTGCTGGAACAGTTCCGGTGTCGTGTCGATGAACCGGGTCGTGTAGCTGTTATCCTTGAACTTCGGATGCGTGATGATCGCTTCAAGGAAGGTCAGGTTGGTGGCAACGCCGCGGATACGGAACTCGCGCAGGGCGCGGTCCATGCGGGCAATCGTCTCCTGCGGGCTCGGCGACCAGGCGGTAACCTTCACCAGCAGCGGATCGTAATAGCGGGTGATGACAGCGCCGGGATAGGCCGTACCGCCGTCGAGGCGGATGCCGAAGCCGGAGGCCGAACGGTAGCCGGTGATACGGCCATAGTCGGGAATGAAGTTCTGCTCGGGGTCTTCCGTGGTGATGCGGCACTGCAGGGCATGACCGTTGAGACGGATGTCTTCCTGTTTCGGAACGCCGGATTCCGGCGTGCCGATGGCAAAGCCTTCGAGAATATGGATCTGCGCCTTGACGATATCGATGCCGGTAACGACCTCGGTAACGGTGTGCTCGACCTGGATGCGCGGGTTGACTTCGATGAAGTAGAATTTGCCCGAGTCCATATCCATCAGATATTCGACGGTGCCGGCGCCGACATAGTTCGTCGCCTTGGCGATTTTTGTCGAATAGGACGCCAGCTCCTGCCGCTGGGCTTCACTCAGATACGGTGCCGGCGCGCGCTCGACGACTTTCTGGTTACGGCGCTGAACTGAACAGTCGCGCTCGAACAGATGCACGACATTGCCATGGGTATCGCCGAGAACCTGGCTTTCGACATGGCGCGCACGCTCGACCAGCTTTTCAAGATAGACCTCGTCCTTGCCGAAGGCGGCCATCGCCTCGCGTTTGGCTTCCGTCACCTCGCGGGCCAGATCCTTGGGATCGCGGATCGCCCGCATGCCGCGGCCGCCACCACCCCAGGAGGCCTTGAGCATGATTGGATAGCCGATCTCTTCAGCCATCTTGGCAACGGCTACCATGTCATCGGGAAGCGGGTCCGTGGCCGGCACGACCGGTACGCCGATCTCGATGGCGAGATTGCGCGCCGCCACCTTGTTGCCAAGCCGGCGCATCGTGTCCCCGGTCGGGCCGATGAAGATGATCCCGGCCGCCTTGCAGGCGTCGACAAATTCCGGGCTTTCGGACAGAAGGCCGTAGCCCGGATGAATGGCATCGGCACCGGACAGCTTGGCAACCCGGATGATTTCCTCGATCGACAGATAGCTTTCGATCGGGCCGAGATCACGGGCAAGATGCGGCCCACGCCCGACCTGATAGCTCTCGTCCGCCTTGAACCGGTGGAGCGCCAGCTTGTCCTCTTCCGCCCATATCGCAACCGTTTTTATTCCCAGTTCGTTTGCAGCGCGAAAGACGCGAATGGCAATTTCAGAACGGTTGGCGACAAGGATTTTGGAAATGGGCAAGTCGGACTCCTCAAGACTTGAAACACGGTAATGCTGCACCGCGAAAAGAATTATTAGCGTTTCATGACTTGAAGTTCAATTTCAGAGTGACGCCCGGGAAAGATTCATTTTCGATCAGGAAATCAGTCCCAGACGAAACGACAACGCCACGGCATGATGGCGATTTTTCGCGTTCAGCTTGTCCTGAATGCCATTCATGTACCAATCGACGGTATGAGTGGAGATATCGAGGATCTTGCTGATCTCGTTCGAAGTCATGCCGTCTGCCAGGTAGTGCAGAGCCTCCATCTCGCGGCGGGTCATCTGCACATCGACCGTGGATACCATTTCCGCAAGCACGGTCGGGTCGGAAAGCTCCAGCAGGCGCCAAAATATCTTCTTGGCAATGCCGTCAAAGATGCTCATTTCGACCGGGCTGAGATCGACGACACGACCGCCCAAAGTCATATTGCCAAGCAGACCCCGGCGTCCGTGAACAGGGAAGATATAGCCGTCATAGAGGCCATGGCCCCGCGCTTCGACCATCATGCGTTCCATACGCTTGCGATGCGGATCAGAGCGGAAGGCGACCAGCGTATCACGCCAGCGGAAACCGCGTTGCGCATGGCCGAGGTAGCGGATGGTCGGATCGATGATAACGTATTTTTTCTTGATGTAGATCTGCGGCCAGCCATCCGGCCAGCGGCCGGCAAGCAGCAGGCTCAACGGATTCTCGTCGGGCTTGGGTTGGCGGACAATTCCGTAATAATCGAAACCATAGTGGTCCATGAGACGCTCGAATTCCTGAACAATCTCATCCCTGCTTCGCATCTCGTCTATCAGTGCCAAAAATTGCACCAGCAACGTGATATTCATAAAGGCCCCTTCAAAATTTTTTAATCTCCAACCGCCCTGTGCGCCGCAACATGAATGTCCCGTTCAGCACCCATTCATGTTGCAATCGCGATAATCCGAGCATCAGTCATGCGACCACCTGGCACGGCATCGTCAACGAACTGCAAGGCGCGAAAAATAGCAAGCTATGAATGATCAACTTCAGGTGTCTGGAATTCCCAATCACCGCGCTGGTTTATCACAATCAAGTTTGCGCGCAGAAGCCAAAAAGATGACTTTCGTTGCCTGCGGGTCAAGAGAATTACAAACGGAAGGAAGAAGGCGTTCAGTTTTGGAATTTTCATTCCATCCACCAAAGATGAGAGAATGAATACCTTTTCCAAACGGGACTTTTCTTCCCTGGACCATTCCCCGCGATGCAAATGCCCTGTTGCTTTTTCATTGCACCGCAAACCAAATGCCCAAGAGGGATAAGACAGTGTCATTGTTCCAGATCTATGCAAGAGCGCTTCAGTATCTTGCCGTCCATAAGCTTCGTGTTTCAGCCATCGTTGCCGCCAACGTTGTCTTGGCTGTTATCACGATTGCCGAGCCCATTCTGTTCGGCCGCATCATCGACGCGATCACATCCAAACAAGCCGTCACCCCTATGCTGTTGATGTGGGCAGGTCTCGGCGTCTTCAACACGGTGGCCTTCGTGCTGGTCGCCCGCGAGGCTGACCGCCTGGCGCATACGCGCCGCTCGACGCTGATTACCGAAGCCTTCGGCCGGATCATCTCCATGCCGCTGTCCTGGCATACCCAGCGCGGCACGTCGAATGCCCTGCACACGCTCTTGCGCGCCTGCGAAACGCTGTTCGGCCTCTGGCTCGAATTCATGCGCCAGCATCTGGCGACTGCGGTGGCGCTCACACTTCTTGTTCCCACAGCCTTTGCCATGGACGTTCGCCTGTCGCTCGTTCTCGTCGTTCTCGGCGTGCTCTATGTGGTCGTCGGCAAGTTCGTCATGACCCGCACGAAGGAAGGTCAGGCTTCGGTCGAAGACCATTATCACACGGTCTTTTCCCACGTCTCCGACTCGATCAGCAACGTGTCCGTTGTGCATAGCTATAACCGTATCGAGGCTGAGACCCGTGAATTGAAGAACTTCACCCAGAAGCTGATCTCGGCCCAGCTGCCGGTTCTCGACTGGTGGGCATTGGCGAGTGCGCTGAACCGCATGGCTTCGACCATTTCGATGATGGCCATCCTCGTCATTGGCACGTTCCTCGTGCAAAAGGGCGAACTCGGTATCGGCGACGTCATTGCCTTCATCGGCTTTGCCGGCCTGCTGATTGGCCGCCTCGACCAGATGAAAGCCTTCGTGACGCAGATTTTCGAAGCCCGCGCCAAGCTCGAAGACTTCTTCGTGCTGGAAGATTCGGTGCGTGAACGCGAAGAGCCTGCCGATGCTGGCGAGTTGAACAATGTCCGCGGCGAAGTCGAATTCCGCGACGTTTCTTTCAACTTCGCCAACTCGACCGAAGGCATGCGCAACGTCTCGTTTACCGCCAAGGCCGGCCAGACAATCGCCATCGTCGGTCCGACCGGCGCCGGCAAGACGACGTTGGTCAACCTTCTGCAGCGCGTCCACGAGCCAGCCAGTGGCCAGATCCTTGTCGATGGCGTCGATATCTCGACCGTTACCCGCAAGTCGCTGCGCCGCTCGATCGCCACCGTGTTCCAGGATGCAGGCCTGCTCAACCGGTCGATCTGCGAGAACATCCGCCTCGGTCGTGAAGACGCATCGCTGGACGAAGTCATGGCCGCTGCCGAGGCTGCCGCCGCTGCCGACTTCATCGAAGGCCGCCAGGGCGGTTACGATACCCGCGTCGGCGAGCGTGGTAACCGGCTGTCCGGCGGCGAACGCCAGCGTATCGCCATTGCCCGGGCAATTCTGAAGAATGCGCCGATCCTGGTGCTGGATGAGGCGACGAGCGCGCTCGACGTCGAAACCGAGAACCGGGTGAAGGCTGCGATCGACAACCTGCGCAAGGACCGTACCACCTTCATCATCGCCCATCGCCTGTCGACGGTGCGCGAGGCCGATCTGGTGATCTTCATGGATCACGGCAAGATCGTCGAGATGGGCGGCTTCAACGAGCTCAGCCAGAGCAACGGCCGGTTCGCCTCCCTGCTCAGGGCAAGCGGTATCCTGACCGACGACGATGTGCGCAAGAGCCACGCCGCCGCCTGATACCAGGAGCAACCACCGAACTTGAAAAGGCCCCGCACAGGGGCCTTTTTTATGCCTTCGCCACCGAGAGCCGGGACAATCCACCGATCCAGTCGAGATACCGGGCATAGGCGAAGTGCAACCCGATGCCGGCAAGCACGAACAGCGAGCCCCAGAGCGGATCCCGGCCGGTGACGAACAGGAGCACCTGGCCGACCATCGCAAGAATAGTCCCGAAGATAAACACTGGCAGCGAATGCCGGCCGATCTGGACAAGCGGGTGGTCAATGCGCAGGCGCGTCAGGCGGCTGAACACCGGAAAGACCGCCAGCAGATAACCGAGCGCCAGAACGTGCAGCAGCCGCGTCAAGGACAGGAATGTCTTGTCAAAACCAGTCAGGACAGTTGGCAGGCCATAGGAGAAATCCAGGTTCCACCAGGACAAGAGCACCCAGAACAACGACAGCGTCACATAGCCCGCCGCTATCGCCACCAGCAGCGGATGGCGCTGTACCGGTTTGCCGGCCCGCGCCCGCATCATGCAGATCATCCCGATGACGAACAGGAACTGCCAGGACCAGGGATTGAGGAACCAGTAGCCTTCATCGAGAAAATTGATGGGCACGATGGTGAAGATACCTGCCGCAAGCCACAGGGCTGCCGATGCCATGAACAACAGGAAAGGGCTTCGCCCGTAGAGCCAGAGCATCGCGGGCAACAATAGGAAGACGACAGCGTACATCGACAGGATGTTGTTGTAGCCCAACTGGTGTCCGAGCAGCACCATGGCGACAATTCCTTGTTCGGTATGATCGACAAGCGGCTTGATGTTGATCTCGCCAATCAGGTCCTGACGGCCAAAATAGAGCGCCCCGCCGGCAAAGATCGCCAGCGTGATGATACTGGTCATGATATGTGCGATGTAGAGCGTGAACGCGCGGCGCCAGATCTTCAAACTGAGCGCAAGACGGTTGCCGATCGTGAATTTCCGCCCATAAGCCAGCCCGGCGGACAGCCCGGAGATCAGCACGAAGGCTTCAGCCGAATCCGAAAATCCGAAGTTTTTTGTGGTCAGGTATTCGAGATATTGCCCCGGCACATGATTGACGAAGATCGTCAGCAGACAAAGTGCCCGAAAGACGTCGAGACGCGTGTCGCGCTGTGAAGGAACAGTGTGGGCTTGCGCCATCTGCCTGTCATCGGCAGGCGGCTCGAATTGCAGCTTTTGAAGCATTCAGAATGGTCTCGTCCGAGTTCAGTGCCCCCTGCCCCCATTGACGCGATATTGATGCAGGCGATCAAAACGAAACCGGCCTTGCGCCTTCTGGTGCAAAGCCGGTTTCAATCCAGATCTAGCGCCGGCGGTTACAACAAAACGCCTTCATGCGCGTTTTTTGTGACAGTATTATTGACACTAACGATCGGCTCGCCGTTTTCCGTATTTTTCGTCACGGAAATAACATGCGCCTTGCCGTCGATGGTCAGCGTTGCCGAGAAGCCATTCCAGTCCTTCGGCAGAACCGGCTGGACAATCAGCTTATCTCCCTGCCGGCGGATGCCGAGAATACCTTCGACTGCGGCACGGTAGAGCCAGGCAGCAGAGCCCGTGTACCAGGTCCAGCCGCCGCGTCCCGTCAACGTACCGTCGCCATAGATGTCGGCGGCGACCACATAAGGTTCAACCCGGTAGTGATCGGCGCTTTCGCGGTCCTTGGCGTGATTGACCGGGTTCAGCATCTTGAAGGCGCGCCAGGCGTCTTCGGTGCGGTTCTGCGCCGCCAGCGCCAGAACCACCCAGGTCGCAGCATGGGTGTATTGTCCGCCGTTTTCGCGGACACCCGGCGGATAGGCTTTGATATAGCCTGGGTCCTGCGCGGTTCCGGAAAGTGGCGGGGTGAACAGCCGGATGATCTGGTGATCGCCGTCGGCCAGTTCAGCCAGTACCGCATCCATCGCCTCGGCCGAGCGGGCCGCATCGCCCTCCCCGGAGAGCACGCTCCAGGACTGGGCAATCGAATCGATCCGGCATTCGCTGCTTTCGGCAGACCCCAGCGGAGTGCCGTCGTCATAGTAGCCGCGGCGATAGTGGCTGCCATCCCAACCGGCCGTTTCCAGGGCCTTCTTGAGGCTTTCAAGATGGGCTTCCCAGGCGGAAACCCGCTTGGTATCGCCCCGCTCGCGAGCAATGACGAGGAACGACCGCAGCGTTGCCGCGAGGAACCAGCCAAGCCAGACGCTGGTGCCGCGCCCTTCGATGCCGACGCGGTTCATGCCGTCATTCCAGTCGCCGCCGAGAATCAGCGGCAGGCCGTTCTCTCCCTTGCGGGCAATGGCGAGATCAAGCGCGATGGCGCAATGCTCGTAAAGGCTGGCACGCCGCTCCGACACGGTCGGCTGATAGAAGCTGTCGTGCTGGCCCGGCTCCAGAGCAGCGCCTTCGATGAAGGCAATCTGCTCGTCGAGAATGTCCTTGGTTCCCGTGACCGAGCAATAATGCTGCACGGCGTGGCCAAGCCAGACGACATCGTCGGAGATCAGCGTGCGCACGCCAGCGCCGGTATTGGGCAACCACCAGTGTAGCACGTCGCCCTCGACAAACTGCCGTGCGGCAGCGTTGAGAATCTGCGCCCGAGCGAGCTCCGGCCGGTGCACGATGAAGGCGAGCGTATCCTGCAGCTGGTCACGGAAGCCGAAGGCGCCGCTGGCTTGATAAAAGGCCGAGCGTGCGAGAATGCGGCAACCGAGGCTCTGGTAGGGAAGCCAGGCATTGACCATGTTGTTGAACGCCTTGTCGGGCGTTTCGATCTGCAAGACGCCGGTGAAATCCTGCCAATAGCTGTTGGAGGCTTCGAGAACCGCTTCGAACGTGCTCTTGCGGGCTTCCGCCAGATGCTCGAGCGCCTGCCCTGCATTGTCGGAATCGCCGATGTAGAACGTCAGTTCGCGGCTGGCACCTGCCTCCAGCGTCACATCCAAAACGACTGCCGCGCAAGGATCGCCGTCTGCTTCGACCGCCCCCGACAGCAAGCCACCATCACGCACAGCCTTCGGGGCATAGATGCTACCCCCTTGGCCAAGGAACTCGCGGCGGCTGGAGGTGAATCCGGACGGCATGTCGCTCGCCGCCAGGAACGCCGTGCGGCCGGAATAGTCGATGCTGTAGGGATTGGTCGCCAGAACAGCGCCACTCGCCTCATCGAGATGCGACAGGATGAACGGCGCCGTCTTTGTCCGGTTGTTGCCGAGCACCCATTCGGCATAACCGTAAACCTTGAGGCTACGGGTTTCACCGGTGGTGTTGTTCAACAGCAGCCGCAGATACTTGACCGGAGCGGTGCGATGTACCGCCTGACCGACCTCAATCTTCAGTCCGTCCTGGACACTCTTGAACACGGAGTAGCCAAGCCCGTGCCGTGTCTCGAACTGGACCGACTTGCGGCGGGAAAGCGCAGCATACGGCGAAAGGACGGCACCGCTATTCATGTCGCGGATGAAGATTGCTTCGCCGGGACGGTTGATCACCGGATCATTGGTCCAGGGCGTCAGCTGATAGTCGCGGGAGTTGCGGCCCCAGGTGAAGGCAGCGCCTTCGGCAGCAACGTGGAAACCGAAAGCCTCGTTGGAAATCACGTTGATCCATGGCTGCGGCGTTGCTTCGCCACCGCGCAAGCGGGTGACGTATTCGCGGCCATCTGGGGAAAAGCCGCCATAACCATTCCAGAAGTCCAACCCGTCGCCGTTGATCTCGACGTTCTCGGCGCCGCTATCATCCGGGATGATTGCCAGCAACGGCCCCGCAGGAATGTCTTCCTTGGGCGACGGTTTTGCCAAGAGATTTTCTGCCCGCGAAATCTGGTCGGAAATCTTGCCATTGCGCGCGTGAAACACGGCACGGGACGCCGACAGAAGCGCTGTCCACGTCTCCGGTTCCATGATATCGCGGCGAACGGCGAAAATGTGCTGACGCGGTCCATCTGCCAGACCGCGCAGACGCAGGTTTTCAGCCATCGCATCCAGCGTGTGCTGCATGTCCTGCGCATAGGACGAGGCGCGCTCGTTGATGATCACCAGATCGGCGGTGACGCCGCGCGAGCGCAGATATTCCTGCGCCCTCAGGGCTTCCCGCGCGATGCCGAGATCGATGTCGTCGTTGATGCGAACGGCAAAGATCGGGAAATCGCCGGAGATGGACAATGGCCAGAGTGCAGATTGAGGCGCAAGGCCTGCCTGCACAGTGGCGGTATCGGCGCGCAGTTGCATGTCGGGATAAACAAGATAGCGGCCAAGCATCTGGAAGCTTGCGGCTTCCTGCGAGGTCACGCCGACATGGCGCATCTGCACCTGCGAACGGGTCCAGGCGTGGATAAGCTCATGATTGAAGCTGTCCGGATGACGATAGCGATCGATGGCCTTGTCGATATCCTGACGGTTTGGCGCAGCGATGGTCCAGAAGATCACACTGACCTTCTTGCCCGCCGGCACGCGCACGACGCGGCGCAGCGAGACGATCGGATCAAGCGTATAACCGTCCGAACCGGAGAGCTTGGCATCGGTATCGAAGGCCTGCGCTTCGGCAAGCGTACGGCCTGTTCCGATGAAGCGGCGGCGATCCGTCTCTGCCTCGGTATGGCGGGTGCTGGCGGCATTATCGACGATCAGGTGCGCCACCTGCATGTCCGGTTCGCCGGGACTGCGCTTGTTGCGCGTGACGCGGATGACGTCACCCTTTGGATCGACTTCCGTCTTCAGGAACATCTTGGCAAACAGCGGATGGGCGCTGTCGGTATCATCCGTGGTCAGAACCGGTTCTGCATAGGAGGTGACTTCGATGAAGCGGTCCTCGGTACCGGTGTTGAGCAGGATCACCCGGCGGCCTTCGGCATCGTGCTCGGTGGCGACGATGCACTCGACTTCGCTGGTGAGATCGCCGACCTTCTTGATGAACTCTGCCTTGTCGTCGCCGAAGCGGGTCGTCGTCGTTTCACCTTCCGCACGGCGCGGTTCGGCTGTTGCCGACCACCAGTCGCCGGTCGTCGTATCGCGCAGGAAGATGAATGTACCGGAGCGATCTTCAGTCGGATCGGCCTTCCAGCGCGCGACGGTCTGGCCGTTCCAGCGGGAATAACCCGAACCGGTCGCCGTCAGCATCACCGCATAGTGGCCGTTCGACAGGAAGACCGTCTCGCGGTCCTTGGCCAGCGGATTGGTGATGACGCGGACTTCGGGGCGCAGCAGGTCTTCCTGGCCCTTGCCGAGCGATTCCGGCTCTTTCTTGGTGTTGATGATCGGAATATCGCGCGGCGCCTTTTCCTGCAGCAGCAGTTCGGCGGCTTCGATGACCGGGTCGGCGTGGAACCACTCACGCAAGCGTCCGTTGAAGACGACGTTGGCGACGGCTGCAATCGACATGCCATGATGGTGGGCATAGTAGTTGCGCACGACGGCGCAGGTCTTGCCCTCCGGCACGCGGGTCGGCGTGAAGTCGACAGCATCGTGGAAACCATAGACGCCGAGCGCTCCGAGCGCGCGCAGGCGCTCCAGGTTGGCAATGGCCGCCTTGGGATCGTACATGCTGGCGAGGATCGAAGCGTAGGGAGCGATGACGGCGTTCTGGCCGAGACCGCGCTTCAGGCCCAGCGTCGGTACACCGAAATTGGTATACTGATAGGTCAGTTCGTGGTCGCGGGCATTGAAGGCCGCTTCCGAAATGCCCCATGGCGTGCCAAGACGGCGGCCGTGGTTCATCTGTTCCTGAACGATCAGGTTGTTGGTCTGGTTGAGAATGCCACCCTGGCGCTCCTGCATGACCAGCGGCGGCATCAGATATTCGAACATCGAGCCGGACCAGGAAATCAGCGCGCCGCGCGCGCCGATCGGCACGATCGGACGACCGAGCTTGTACCAGTGCTCCGTCGGCAAATCACCCTTGGCAATGGCAAACAGGCTGGTCAAACGCGCTTCCGACGCAAGAAGGTCGTAGCAGGCTTCGTCGAGGTCATTGGAATTAACGCGGTAGCCGATCGACAGCAGGCGCCGTTCCGGACGGAACAGGAAGCTGAAATCCATCGAGAAGGCGATATCGCGAGCCCGGTCGCGGATGACGATCAGGCGCTGGCGCAGCGCTTCGATGGCACCGAGATCAAAGACACCGTCGGCGATATGGGCTTCGCAAGTGTTGACGAGCATGGTCGCCCATTTCGTCACTTCACCGCTCTGAGCGCTCTTCACCTCGTGATCGAGATTAACCGTGAGCTTGTGAATATCACGCGCGAGGACCGCGAGGTTGATCACCCGGATGGAGGCGAATTCGTGCTCGCGCTTGACGGCGGCGAGCGCGTTCTGGAAGCCGGTGATCCGCTCTTCCATCAAGCGGCGCAGTGGCCGCACGGTCTTGCGGTCATCCGGCAGATCGGCCAGCACTTCCGACAGGATTGAGGCAACGTCGCCGATACCGTCGAGATTGCCCTGAACGTGCGCGGACGGCGCTTCCGCCCAATCACGGCACATCGAGGATACGGCGATCAGATGGCCGGCGAGATTGCCGCTATCGACGGCGGAGACATATTTCGGCTCCATCGTTTCCAGTGTGTCGGTCTTGTACCAATTGTAGAGATGACCGCGATATTTCGGCATGCGATCAAGGGTGGAAACCGTTTCTTCCAGCCGGCGGATAGTTTCCTCGAAACCGATCCAGCCGAAATCGCGGGCAGACATGACGGAGAGAAGATAGACGCCGATATTCGTCGGCGACGTGCGCTCGGCGAGGATCGGATGCGGGATTTCCTGGAAATTGTCCGGCGGCAGAAAATGCTGCTCGGCGGTGACGAACTGCTCGAAATAGAGCCAGGTGCGGCGCGCGATCTTGCGCAACTCGTCGACGACCTCGTCCGGCACA
Source organism: Rhizobium sp. Root1334 (assembly GCF_001426665.1). Lineage (GTDB taxonomy): Bacteria > Pseudomonadota > Alphaproteobacteria > Rhizobiales > Rhizobiaceae > Pararhizobium. Next base: position 273,345 of record NZ_LMEY01000029.1, read on the forward strand.
ACCAACTGGTCTTCCGTTTCGGCCGATTGGCTGACAAACCAGGCAACGGCCGGGGACAGAGCCCAGAGCAGCGCAAATGGAATGCCGATGAAGGGAAGGCCGGTATCGGAAATCGCTGCCAGCAGGAGCGAAATGACCGACAGGACCGGGGCGATCCACATCGACCGGTAATAATCAAGGATGCTGCCGCCAGCCGAGCTTTGCACCTGCGCAGCCGTGCGCCATTCCAGCATCAGCTTGCCACTGACGAAGGTTCTGTAGAGCGACCGCACGATCGCATCCATCATCATCGCGGCAGAATGGGCGAGGAAGACGATGCGCAGGGCGACCTGCGCATTGGCGGCCTGTATTTCGGAGAGAACGGCATGCAGATGGGCGCGCGCGACGATATCGTTGCGGCGCGGCATGATGCCTGAGATCAGCGACAGGGTGGGCGCGACGAAGAGACTGAAGATCAGCACGAACTGCCAGACCAGCGCCTGTGTCGGCTCCATGTAGTACCAGCCCATGACCGAGGCGATCAGCCAGGCACAGGGGATCAGCGAACGGCGCAGGTTATCGTACATCTTCCAGCGGCCGAGCATGCTGACGCCGTTGGACAGGTTGAACATATACGGCAGCAGCTGCCAGTCGCCGCGTGCCCAGCGATGCTGGCGCGACATCTCGACCTCGTAGCGGATCGGGAAATCCTCGACCAGCTCGACATCGCTGACCAGCGCGCAATGGGCCAGCGAGCCTTCGAGCAAATCGTGACTGAGAACCGCGTTTTCCTCGATCTTGCCTTTCAGGGCCGCCTCGAAGGCATCGACGTGATAGAGACCCTTACCGGTAAACGTCCCTTCGCCCGCAATGTCCTGATAAACATCGGACACGGTGAAGACATAGGGGTCGATACCGCGGTTGACCGAGAAGATGCGCTGGAATGCCGACGCATCGCTGCCGGTGGTCAAGGACGGGGTAACACGCGGCTGCAGGATGCCGTAACCAGCCGTGACCTTCTGCGTGACCGGGTCGACGACCGGGCGGTTGATCGGGTGATAGAGCTTGCCGACGAGCTTGGTTACCGCATCACGCATCAGGCGCGTGTCGGAATCGAGCGTCATGACATATTGTACATTTTCCGGCACGGTGTTGGCACCGGCAAGGAAGCTGGTGTCGCTATCGCCGCGCAGGAGCAGGTTCAACTCGTGCAGCTTGCCGCGTTTGCGTTCCCAGCCCATCCAGGCGCCTTCGGCTTCGTTGTAGAGGCGGCGGCGGTGCAGCAGGTAGAAACGGGTGCGGCCATCATGCGCATAGCGGGCGCTCAGCGTTTCGATCTCGGCCTTTGCGTATTCAAGCACATCGAGATCGGCAGCCGTTTCTTCTTCAGCACTATCGACCCAATCGCTGACCAGCGCGAAATAGATTTCGCCCTTTGGATTGGCGAGATAGTGAACCTCGAGATTGCGCACCAGTTCATCGACATGATCGCGCTTGGAAATCAGACAGGGGACGACGACGAGCGTTCGCGCATCCTCCGGAATCCCGTCAAGGAATTCGTATCCGACCAGTCTTGATGGAGTAACGCACAGCGTCACCAGCGTGTTGAAGAGGCCGGCTGCACCTTCCGAAGCGGGCAGGGCAAACAGCAGCAGCATGATCAACTTGGCACCCGTCGGAATTTCCATCGGGCTGACGAAAATGTAGACGGCAATCATCGCAAGGATGGTCAGGAGAATGTTTGGACCGGCAATCGCAAACCAGTCCAGCTTCCGGCCAAGCCGGATGATGGTCTGAAGGACGGACGGACGGTAGCCGATCTTTTCTTCCAGCAGACGGCGCTGCTTGCCGACGAGAAAGCCGCCGACATTTGGCTCATGCGGCATCTCGATGGTGCTGGCGTCGGCCTTGACCATGGCAAGCGCGATCTGCGTAACTTCAAGTTCGGAACTGCCGGAGCGGCGGGCTAGCCGTTCGATGGTGTTGCGGTACTTGTTGCGCGATCCGAAATCGAGGGCGGAATAATCCGAGCCTTCACGCAATGCGTCATCGAGCTTACTGACGCTTTCGAACCAGACGGCCCAGTCGTTATCGTCGATTTCACGCAGGCTGCGGATGATGTTGCTCATCGTCGCATTGCCCGACGACAGCCGGTTTTGCTCGGCGACCAGAGCTTCCTCGACGTCACTACCGCGTTTTTCCAGCTGTCTTTCCAGCCAGGTAATAACAAATCCCGATGTCTGCGATCCGTCCCGCAGGCGGTAGAGCAGCTGCGCGACAAATGTGTTGTCGGCACAGAGCGGCTCGGCCTCGGCCAGCACGGACTCGAATTTTTCCGGCGTGCCGAGACGGACAATCTGGTCGGCAACGTCGTTTGCCTTGTTGCGCATGTTGCGCGACCGGTCGACCCGGATGGCGATACGCCGCAGATTTTCGATCAGCACGAACCGGACGATGGACGGCAGAGCCCACAATTCGCCGATCTTGAAGGTCTCGTGTTCCTGGAAGCCGGAAACCATCGCCGTCAGGCTTTCGCGCGACACCGTGCTGTGGGTATGGGCCACATAGAGCCAGGCGAGCGCCATGGTGCGCGGGATTGTTGTGCCGGCAACCGGCAAGGTCGGCAGCTGGCGATAGAACTTGCGCGGAAAATCGCGCCGCACTTCCTGGATCGATTCTTCGACGAGATAATGGTTGTCGAGCAGCCATTCGGCGGCAGGCGTGATCGAAGCACCGGCCTCGACATCGGTCGCCGTCACCTTGTAGACGCGGAAAATCTCGTTTTCGTTTTCGCGGTGGCGCGGACGGAACTCGAAGGGAAAGAACCCCGGAAGAGACGAAACACCGTCACGGGCGAGTGCTGCACCGCATTCACGAAGCTCATCGATGGTGAAATAGGTCGAGCGGATCGAATCGTTATAGTCGATCGGCTTGATCTCGGCTTCGCGTTGCGGCGTGGACGGCGTGTTATGAAGAGGCATGGGTACGGGTTCTGGATCCAGGCGGTGTTGAAGGGTCCGGTGGTCGTGCCGGATGGGCTGCTGCCCTGATTTTTGGCTCTGCGCTTCCACGATCCTAGCTGTCCGCTTGCGCTCTGCCGAAAGCCGTCAGGTCTCGCGCAAGCGGGAAACCAAAAAGTTTGGCATTGCCCGGACGGGCTTGGGAAGGTGTGAAAACGACAGTCACTTCGCTATCAAGGCTGCGTGATGCAAGAAATTGGCATTTTTTAGCCGTAGTGCCAATATGTTGCAAGAAGCGCGGCCGGCGTTCAGGGTGATTTCGCGCCTGCCACGCAAAAGAAAGCGCGGCATACACTTTTTTCGTCTCAACCAAGTCCGGGAAATCGTTTTCAACTGTATATTTGAGGCTGTTCATCCAGACCGGAACGCGCCTGGACGGGAAATGTTCCATCCATCCGGCCGCGTTACAATAGAGCGCCTTCCCCGGCGCCCGGCGGTCACCCCACCTGCTTGACGATCCAGGCGCGAAATGCCTGGCTGACCGGATTTTCCAGCTTGCCCTCCGGCACCACCAGATAATAGCTGTTTTCCGTGTGCATCGGCCGGTCGAAGACGACACGCAGCCGATCGGCCGCAAGTTCCTGCTCGATGAGGTAGCGCGGTACCAGCGCAAAGCCGAGACCGACGATTGCGGCCTCGATGACCATCGAAAACTGGTCGAAGCGGTTGCCGCGATAGGCCGACTTCATCTCGCCGCCATTGCTTTCAAACCACTGCGCCCACATCTTCGGCCGCGTGGCGAGATGCAAGAGCGGCTTGTGTTCCAGCTCGCCGGGTTCCTTCATCGGATTGAGAGCCAGAAGTGCAGGACTAGCGACTGGTACGATGATCTCGCTGCAGAGATAGCTGCAGGTGGCATGCGCCCAGACCGGTTGGCCATAGTGTATGGCGAGATCGAAATTCTGCTCTTCGAAATCGAACGGTTGCGACCGCGAGGCGATGTTGATCACCGTGCCGGGATGCTGATTGAGAAAATCCGGAAGCCGCGGCGTCAGCCAGCGGCTGCCGAAGGTCGGCAGCGATGCGACGGAGAGCGTCGATTCCGAGCGAGCCGACGCCATGGCGCGAACCATCAACTCCTCTGACTGGGTCAGCAGCCGGCGAACCTCTGGCAGGAATTTCTGACCGGCATCGGACAGAATGACCCGCTGGCGGATGCGCTCGAACAGGAGCACCCCGATCTGGCTTTCAAGATCCTTGATCTGGCGGCTGACGGCGCTCTGGGTCAGGTTCAACTCGGCGGCTGCCTGCGTGAAGCTGCCGTGACGCGCGGCACACTCGAATGCCTGCAGCGTGGTAACATCAGGGACCAGTCTTCTGCTCAACTTCATTCCAGCCTCGCATGATCATAGTCATAACCGTCGCAATCAATGCCCATTCGCCACATATATGATACGAAATGAGAATGATCACCGTTATCCCTTCCATACTGCGAGGCGCGTTGCCGTGAAAGAGAATAGTTTCGTATCCACCGACCATATCCGCTCAGCCTTTTCCGCGGCGATGTCGGCCATGTACCGCACCGAGGTGCCGGCCTATGGCACATTGATGGAATTGGTAGGCAGGGTGAATGCAGAAACGCTCGCCGCCGATCCGGATCTGCAGGCCCGCCTTGAGGATACGGACTCGCTGGAGCGCATCTCCGAGGAGCGCCACGGTGCGATCCGGCTCGGCACGCCCGCCGAACTGTCGATGATGCGCCGCGTCTTTGCCGTCATGGGCATGATGCCGGTCGGTTACTACGATTTGTCGACCGCCGGCGTTCCGGTTCATTCGACGGCTTTCCGCCCGGTCGGCGATGCGGCCCTGAAGAAAAACCCGTTCCGCGTCTTCACCTCGCTGCTCCGCCTCGACCTGATCACCGACGAAGCGCTGCGCAATGAGGCCGAACAGATCCTGTCAAAGCGTCAGATATTCACCGACGGCGCCATCGCGCTGACGGAAAAGGCGGAAAAGCAGGGTGGCCTCGACAAGACCGACGCCGAACGTTTCGTTGCCGAAGCGCTGGAAACCTTCCGCTGGCACGATAGGGCCAATGTCAGCCCGGACATGTATCATCGCCTGCACGATGCCCACCGGCTGATTGCCGACGTGGTCTCGTTCAAGGGCCCACATATCAACCATCTGACGCCGCGCACGCTGGATATCGACGCTGTTCAGGCGCGCATGCCCGACTACAAGATAGCGCCCAAAGCAACGATCGAGGGTCCGCCAACCCGCAAATGCGCCATCCTGTTGCGCCAGACGTCGTTCAAGGCGCTGGAAGAACCGGTGTCGTTCCAGGCTGCGGACGGCAGCTGGCATGAAGGTTCGCACACCGCCCGTTTCGGTGAGATCGAACAGCGCGGTATTGCGCTGACTCCTAAGGGTCGGACGCTGTATGACGACCTGCTCAATGCGTCCCGCAAGATCGTCCGCCCGGCTGCTGACGGCTCGAATGCTGCGGACTATGAAAAGGCTCTGTCAGAGGCCTTCCTTCCGTTCCCCGATACATGGGCCGGCATCCGTGCTGAAGGTCTCGGTTACTTTGCCTATTCGCTGACGGCCAAGGGCCGCAAGGCAAAGGCCGATACATCCGCAAGCCTCGACAGCCTGATCGCCGATGGCCTCGTTCAGTTCGATCCGATCGTCTACGAAGACTTCCTGCCCGTCAGCGCCGCCGGTATCTTCCAGTCCAATCTCGGCGACGAGGCTGCCCAGGAATTCGTGGCAAGCCCCAACCAGCAGCGTTTCGAACTGGATCTCGGTGCGAAAGTCCTGAACGAGTTCGATCACTATGCCGGTATCGAGCAGGCTTCGATTGTCGATGTCAGACAGATGCTTTCGTCTGCGCAGGCAGCGGAGTAAAGCTGAAGCATGATCGACCAGAACCACGTCGCAGCACTGACCGCACTCCTCGGTGACAAGGGCATTGTCACCGGAGGCAGTGATGTGGCGGCTTACCAGACCGGCGCGCGCTACGACCAGGGCCACGCCGCACTCGTGCTGCGTCCGCAAACCGCCGAAGAGGTTTCGGCGGCCGTTTCCTATTGCGTCAGGAACGGCATCGTTCTCATTCCGCAATCCGGCAATACTGGCCTTGTCTCCGGCTCGACGCCGGATGAGACAGGCACTCAGGCTGTGCTCAGCCTCGACCGGATGACCCAGCGCTTCGATCTTGATCTCGACAACCGTTCACTGCGTGCCGATGCCGGGTTCCGGCTTTCCGACGTCAACCAGAGGCTCGAAAAACACGGGCTGTTCTTCCCGATCGATCTCGGCGCCGATCCGCGGCTGGGCGGCATGCTGGCCACCAATACCGGTGGCTCGCGCTTCCTGAAATATGGCGACGTGCGCCGTAACACCTTGGGCATCAAGGTGGTCCTGGCCGACGAAGAGGGCACCGTCCTTGATCTGACGTCGGAGTTGCGCAAGAACAATACCGGCGTCGACTGGAAGCAGGTTTTCATCGGCACATCCGGCGCTTTCGGTATCATCACCGAATGCGTCGTCAATCTTGAACCGCTGCCGAAGCAAGTGGCGACAGCCTATCTGGTTCCAACCAGCGGCGCCCATGTCATGCCGCTGCTGCGCGCCATGGAAGACCGGCTCGGCTCGTATCTCTCGGCTTTCGAGGGCATTTCGAAAAACTCCGTCACGGCGGCGCTGGATCACGTGCCATCGCTGAAGAACCCCTTTCAGGGCGGCAATGTGCCTGACTATGTCATCCTCGCCGAAATTTCCCGCACCTGGGAACCACGCGAAGGCGAGCAGTCGCTTGATGCGGTGCTCGAAGCGGTGCTGGCAGAAATCTGGGAAACGGAGGAAGCGCCGCTTGCCGATGCCTTTGTTGGTCCAGCTCATGAAATGTGGTCCTTGCGCCACGCCCTGTCGGAGGGCGTCAAGCATTCCGGAAAATTGATCGCCTTCGATCTTTCCTTCCGCAGAGGTGATATCATGGCGTTCTGCGACCGCATGAAGGCCGATATGCCGCAAGCCTTTCCGGAGGTGACGATCTGCGATTTCGGCCATATCGGTGATGGCGGTGTGCATTTCAATCTCGTGGTGCCGAAGGACAGCGCCTCGGCATCGGACGCAGATTTCGAGCGGCGGCTGCGCGATTGGGTGCTTGCCATCGCCGTCACGGATTTCAACGGCAGCTTCAGTGCCGAACATGCCATCGGACGCAAAAACCAAGCCTATTACGACCTTTATACGCAACAGAAAATCAAGGACATGGCCCAGGGCCTCAAGGCCATCACCTCGCCGGGAGATCTCGGTGCGGTGTGCTTCGGATAGTCCTTCGACCAAGAAAACGGGAGTTTGCTCATGAACATTGCAACGAAATCGGTAAATGTCGTTCAGGAAACGGCCGCCCTTCTGGAGAAGCTCGGCGTCTCCAAAGAACTCTACACAGGCGGGGACATGGCCTCCTTCTCGCCGGTCACCGGCGAGAAGATCGCCAACCTGAAGACGGTTTCGGCTGCTGAAGCCGCTGCCAAGATCGAAAAGGCCGACGCGGCATTTCGCGCCTGGCGGCTGGTACCGGCGCCGAAGCGGGGTGAACTGATCCGCCTGCTCGGCGAAGAACTGCGCGCCCATAAGGCTGATCTCGGCCGTCTGGTCTCGATCGAAGCCGGCAAGATCACCTCGGAAGGCCTTGGCGAAGTCCAGGAAATGATCGACATCTGCGATTTCGCCGTCGGTCTCTCCCGCCAGCTCTACGGTCTGACCATCGCCACCGAACGTCCCGGCCACCGCATGATGGAAACCTGGCATCCGCTCGGCGTCATCGGCGTTATCTCCGCCTTCAACTTCCCGGTTGCCGTCTGGGCCTGGAACGCCGCACTTGCCATCGTCTGCGGCAATGCCGTCGTCTGGAAGCCGTCGGAAAAGACCCCGCTTACCGCACTTGCATCGCAGGCTATCCTTGATCGCGCCATTGCCCGCTTCGGCGATGCGCCGGAAGGCCTGACGCAGGTTCTGATCGGCGACCGCGCCATCGGGGAAGTGCTGGTAGATCATCCGAAGGTACCGCTGGTTTCGGCCACCGGTTCCACCCGCATGGGCCGTGATGTCGGTCCGCGTCTGGCCAAGCGCTTTGCCCGCGCCATTCTCGAACTCGGCGGCAACAATGGCGGCATCGTCTGCCCGTCGGCCGATCTCGACATGGCTCTGCGCGCCATCGCGTTTGGTGCGATGGGCACGGCCGGTCAGCGCTGCACGACGCTACGCCGCCTGTTCGTCCACGAGAGCGTCTACGACCAGCTCGTTCCGCGCCTGAAGAAGGCCTATTCGAGCGTGTCGGTCGGCAATCCGCTGGAATCCTCGGCCCTCGTCGGCCCGCTGGTCGACAAGCCGGCTTTCGACAACATGCAGAAGGCGCTGTCCGAAGCCAAGGCTCATGGCGGCTCGGTCACGGGCGGCGAACGCGTCGATCTCGGCCATGCCAACAGCTACTATGTAAAGCCGGCTCTGGTCGAAATGCCGAAACAGGACGGTCCGGTCACCGAAGAAACCTTCGCACCGATCCTCTACGTCATGAAGTATAACGACTTCGATGCCGCGGTTGCCGATCACAATGCGGTTGGCGCCGGTCTCTCCTCGTCGATCTTCACGCTCGACCTGCAGGAAGCCGAGCGCTTCCTGTCGCCTGACGGTTCCGACTGCGGCATCGCCAACGTCAACATCGGTACATCCGGTGCTGAAATCGGCGGCGCATTCGGCGGCGAAAAGGAAACCGGCGGCGGCCGCGAATCCGGCTCGGACGCATGGCGCGCCTACATGCGCCGCGCCACCAACACGATCAACTATTCGAAGGCCCTGCCGCTGGCACAGGGCGTCTCCTTTGACATCGAATAAGGATCGGTCATGACCATCAACGCCAAGGTTGAGGAGGCGGGCTTTGCGCCCGCCTCGCGGATTTCCACGATCGGTGTGTCGCAGATCCTGAAGATTGGTGCACGGGCGCAGGCCATGAAGCGCGACGGCAAGCCGGTGATCATTCTGGGCGCCGGCGAACCGGACTTCGATACGCCAGATCACGTCAAGCGGGCGGCTTGCGACGCCATCCAGGGCGGCAAGACCAAATACACCGCGCTCGACGGCACGCCTGAGCTGAAGCAGGCGATCCGTGATAAATTCTCCCGGGAGAATGGAGTCTCTTACGCACTTGATGAAATCACGGTAGCCACCGGCGCGAAGCAGATCCTCTTCAATGCCATGATGGCGACGCTGAACCCCGGCGACGAAGTGATCATCCCGACGCCCTATTGGACGTCCTATTCCGATATCGTCGAAATCGCCGAGGGCAAGCCTGTGCTGATCGCCTGCGACGCGGAAGCCGGTTTCCGGCTGAAGGCGGAACAGCTTGAAGCGGCGATCACGCCGAAGACGCGCTGGGTAATGCTGAATTCGCCATCCAACCCATCGGGCGCCGCCTATAGCGCGGAAGATTACCGCCCGCTGCTTGACGTGCTGTTGAAGCATCCGCATGTCTGGCTTCTGGTCGACGATATGTACGAGCATATCGTCTATGACGGCTTCAAGTTTGTCACCCCTGCAGCAATCGAACCGGCGCTGAAGAACCGGACGCTGACCGTCAATGGTGTCTCCAAGGCCTATGCCATGACCGGCTGGCGCATCGGTTATGCCGGTGGCCCAAGCGACCTGATCAAGGCGATGGCCGTGGTGCAGAGCCAGGCGACCTCCTGCCCGTCCTCAATCAGCCAGGCCGCTTCGGTTGCCGCGCTGAACGGACCGCAGGATTTTCTGAAAGAGCGAACCGAAAGCTTCCAGCGCCGCCGCGATCTGGTCGTTACGGCGCTCAACGCCATCGAGGGCCTTGATTGCCGCACGCCCGAGGGCGCGTTTTACACCTTCTCGGGATGCGCCGGCATGCTCGGCAAGACCACTCCCGGCGGGAAGCCTATCGAGACGGACGCAGACTTCTGCGCCTACCTGCTCGATGACGCTCATGTCGCCGTGGTGCCCGGCTCGGCCTTCGGCCTGTCGCCGTTCTTCCGTATCTCCTACGCGACTTCGGAGGCGGAACTGCGCGAAGCGCTGGAGCGGATTACCAAGGCCTGCATAGCCTTGCGTTAAAACCGTCTTGCCTGCATCTACAGTTACAAGGACGAACAACCCTGCCGTTTCCGACGGCAGGGTTTTCTCTGTCGAAAGAATTTTGCGCCGTTGGAAATTGCTGCTATCCGGTAATTGCAACCATCAAAACTCACAGTGCCGTCACCGGACACAGACAGGGGCAGCCGGAGCATGTTCTCCAGTTTACGGCAATCGACGGATATCATTGAAAACCTCCGGAAGAATTCGTTCGAACCTGCGCATGCCGACTATTACAGGGGCAAGCCTGGCCGACCGCTCAATCTCATCCTCAAGGCGCGCCATGACTTTCTCTCGGTCTGGCGCAAGGGCGATTATGCGGATTGCGTGACCGCGTCGAAAATCTTCGGACGTCAGGTCGTCGTGGTCAATTCTCCGGACGCGATCCGCTATGTCGTCGCCAAACGGCACGAGAATTTCGAGCGCAAGACGCCGCAAATGCGGCGCGCGCTGGAATTCCTTTTGGGTGATGGGCTGTTCATCTCTGATGGCGAGACCTGGAAGCAGCGGCGCCCGCTGGTCGCCGATATCGTCCACAAGAACCGCGTGCCGGCTTTCGGCAAGATCATGCAGAACACCACAAGCGAACTGGTGCACCGCTGGGAATCGCTTCCCGACGGCGCCCCGGTCAATGCGCTGTTCGAAATGGCCGGACTGACCGCGGAAATCATCTCCCGGGCCGTGTTTGGCAATGATCTCGGCGAAGATGGTGCCAAGGCCGTCAGCGAAGGTTTCGAGAGCTATCAGTCGCTGATCGATTCCGTCAATATCGGCTACTTCCTCGGCTTCGACGAAGGGCTGCCGGTACTGCGGACACCCAAACTGCGCCGGTCCGTTTCACGCATTCACGGGATCATCGACAAAGTGGTCGAGGATCATCTGGCCGGGCGCGGCGACGACAATTCGATGGTGGAGCTGCTGGTACGGCGGCAGAAACGCAATCCGGAACTGAAACTCGACGTGGTGGCATTGCGAAACGAGGCGGCCACCATCTTCATGGCGGGTCACGAGACAACAGCGGCGACGTTGACCTGGGCCTGGTACCTGCTGTCGCGGGCACAATGGGTCGAAAAATCACTGCACGAGGAAATCGCCCGCGTTTGCGGCAACCGTGTGCCGACGCTTGACGACATTCCGCAACTCGATTGGTGCCGGGCGATTATTGAGGAGACCCTGCGGCTGTACCCGCCGGTGCCGATCCTTGCGCGCCAGGCGAAAGAGGCCGACCGGATCGGCGATATCGACGTCAAGCCGGCATCACTCATTCTGATCGTTCCCTGGCTGCTACACCGGACGGAAGCCTTCTTCAAGGACGCCCATCTCTTCAAGCCCGAGCGCTTCATGAATGGCAGCAAGGCCATACCCTACAGCTACATCCCCTTCGCCAGCGGCCCGCGCGTCTGCCCCGGCCTGCAATTCGGTCTTCAGGAAGCGATCCTTTGCCTGGCTATCCTTGCGCAGCGCTTCAGGGTGCGCGTGGCCGAGAACGTGAAGGTCGAGCCCCAATGCCGCCTGACCTTGCGGCCGCGCGGCGGCCTGCCGGTGACACTGCACCGGCGCGAAAGGGTTTAGCTTCAGATGGAAAGACCAGATAACGACGCCAAAAGCGCCGCGGCGAAAAGGTCCGCCTGGATTTATCGCGCTCCTGCCGCCCCACCGCTGATGGATCTGTTCAAAGATGGCGACCGGCGCAAGGCGGCGTTTCGTTATCACGTGACCGGCAATCTCAAGAATCTTCTCGACCTGGCCGTACACTTCGGATTGAAAGCAGTTCCGGCAAGCATCTGCTCGGCGGCCGGTGCCCGGCTTGGAACTTTTGTCATCCCCCGTTGGCACCCATCATCCGTCAAGAAAGCGCAGAAGAACCTGCTGCGCCTTCTCCCGCACGCCACGGAAGAAGAGCGCGAACGGATTCTCAAGCGGAACTGGCAAAACCAGGGCCGCATCATGACGGAGTTTTCGATCATCGCGCGCCTTGCGCGCCGGACAACCTGGCACGATCTGCATCATTTTACCGACGCCTCTGCAAAGGGGCCAGTGATCTTAATCTGCATGCATCTTGGAAACTGGGAGATATTCGCACCCAAACTGGTTGAGCTCGGTTTTTCCCCCTCTGCCAACTACACACCGCCCGCCGGCAGGGCACGCGCATGGATCGCCCGGCGCGTACGGTTGAAACTCGGGTACGGATTGCTGCCGCCCGGCAAGGATGGCATACGCCCGGCGCTGAACATCTTGAAAGACGGTGGCGCGATCTCGGTCTTCTGTGACGAGGGCTTCGCGGGAAAAATCCGCGGCCCATTCTTCGGTCGCCCACCCCATCTCGAAGGCAATCTTGCTGTTGTCGCAAGGCTCGCCCGTCTGACCGGGGCGACGATCTGCCCATGTTATGCAATCCGGCGCGACGGCTCTTCGTTTGACGCTTTTGCGCTGGAATCGATCAACCTGCCGCCGGAAAACAGACCCGGCGAGCGTCTGATGGACGACGTTTTACTCATCAATTCGGTCATTGAGCCGGTCGTCCGTGCCCATCTAGACCAATGGTATTTCCTCGACAATGCCCTCTGACATCAATTGGCGGAACCATGTAACTGGGTGACAAGCATTGCAAATCGCGAACCTGCAACCTCAAGCGGGCCACTATTGTCGATCGTCGTCACATCCGGTTCGTCGAGAATATCCGGCACCTGCCGCTTCAGCCGGTTGAGAATATCCTGCTCGCTTTCGCGGCCACGTGCCACAAGCCGGCTTGCCAGCACCTGCGGCGAGGCGGTGATGTTGACAATGGCTACCCTTGGAAAGGCCTGCCGGAACTGGCCGAGCACTGCCCGGCTGCCATTGGCGATCAAGATCCTGCCTGCCCGCACCTTTTCAAGCGCGTCCTTGGGAACTCCGTATTTCAACCCATGCGCCTGCCAAGCCACCGCGAAATCACCTGCCGCAAGCCGGCTATCGAAAACATCTCCCGAAATGCTCTCGTGATCCTCGCCACCAGCGTCCGACGGCCGGGTGATCACCCGGCGGACAAAATCGATATCGTTGCGATCGGCAAAGTGCTGCGCCACGAAGCCGATGACGCTGTCCTTGCCGGCGCCGCTGGGGCCGACCACAACGACGATCGCGCCCATCTGTCCTTGCCCGTGCATCAGGCGACCCGCTTGCCTTCGCGCCAAACCGACCGAACAACCGGGATGCCGTCATGGCGCTGGACCCGCACAATATCCGCACGCAAGCCCGTGGCGATACGGCCGCGATCGTTGAGACCGACGGTGCGGGCGGGAGTCGCGGTAACCATGGCCAGAGCCTGCGGCAGGCTGACAGTTTCCAACTCATCCGCCAGAACGAACGGCGCATGGATCAGGCTGAACGGCACATAGTCTGACGACAGCACGTCGAGAACGCCGCGTGCGGCAAGATCCTTGGCGGCAATGTTGCCGGAATGTGATTTGCCGCGAACGATATTCGGAGCCCCCATCAAGACGCTGAGGCCCGCCGCATGCGAAGCTTCGGCCGCTTCGAAGCTAGTTGGGAATTCCGCAAGGCGAATGCCGAAGCCAACGGATTCCTCGACATGCGCCAAGGTGGCGTCATCATGGCTGGCAATGGTGATGCCGCGTTCGGCGCAGGCCTTGGCAATCTCGGTGCGATGCGGTCCGGCATACTTGGCCGACAAGGCCTGCTGGCGGGCGCAGAACGCCGCGAAAGCCTCGTCGGAAAGGCCCCGCTTGGTCTTATAGTAGAGCGTGTACTGCTCCATCGTCTGGAACTGGCGTTGACCCGGGGCATGATCCATCAGCGAGACGAGGCCGACCTGCGGATCGTTCTCGAATTCCACGAAGTGTGCCATCACGTTGCCTGTCGAAACTTCGCAGCGCAGATGAATGCGATGGTCGGCACGCAGGCGATTTTCCTTTGCTGCCTGCGCCAGCGCGTTTGCCATGTCGCGCATCTCGCCCTGCTCGAAGCCGCCATCCTCATCGGAGCCCATGCGCAGGCAATCGAAGACGGTAGTGATGCCGGATGTGACGACCTGCGCATCATGCGCCTGGATCGCCGCCATCTTCAGCCAGCGAACGCCGGGGCGCGGCGAATAATGGGCCTCCAGATGATCTGTATGAAGTTCGACCAGGCCGGGAATGAGATAATCGCCTTCGAAATCCTCACCGGTACGGCTGGCACCTTCCGAGATGTCGGCGATCTTGCCGTCACGGATCAGGACCGAGCCGTTGAGAATCTGGTCCTCAAGGACGATGCGGGCGTTGGAGAGAACGGTTTCAACGGTCATGTCATGCCATCTTTCGTTTGGACGTGCCGCCGAGCGGCAAAAGCGAGTGAACTGTGAAGGGCGCGCCGCGTTCGGGTTCGGTGAACAGTGCCAGCGTCGTCACCGCAAGCGGCTTGCCGATAAAGGGTGCGAAGGCTTCTTCCAGCAGCGCCCGCATCGCTCCCTGCCGTTCAACCGGCACCGCGCCCGTCAGCGTCATATGAAAACGGAAGCTCTCGAAGACGTAGGGATATCCCCATTCCAGCAGATTGCTGCGCATCACCGAGCCGAGTGTTTCGGGCTTGCGACGGGCGATATCAGCGTCAGACAACGGCGCGCGGAAAGGAGAAAAATACCGCACGGTCTCGTCGGCCAGAGCCTGCAGTTCTGGACAATCGGCCGCCGGCACAAGGGCGAAGAACGGGCCCAGCTGGCCGAGCATCATTTCCGGAATGTCGAACGGCGGGCATTTTTCAGAAAACGCCTGAAAATCCTCCAGAAGCTGCGCTTCGGTTTTGCCCGGCGCCAGCAGGAAGGGTGCCTTCAGCGTTCCGTGAAAGCCGTAGCGGCGCGGGTCGGCCGTCAGGGCGGTCAATTCCGCGGCACTGAAATCACCTGCGGGCTTGAGCTCATGAATTTCACTCGTAAACGGGTTCGCTCCCAGCCACCGTTCTGCGGCAGCCGTCAACGGGGCGTTTTCATCGGGCGAGATATAGAATGCGTAGCGCACTGGTCATTCCCTGCAGAGATGCCGCTGGAGCGTTGGAACAGCCGAATTGACGCTGTCGCTACGCGCTCTTCGTGACATTATCGTGATCGTGGCAGTGATCCGCCACCCATAGTTCAATGTGTTTTCTGGCCTATCAGACGCGAGCGCAGAAAATTGGAGGCGCTGTCGAAGATGAAGACGACGATGAGGATCAGAATAACCATATAGCAGACGTTTTCCCAATCCGAATTCGTCCGCATCGCCTCCCACAGTTTCAGGCCGATACCGCCAGCACCCACAGCGCCGATGATGGTCGCCGAGCGCGTATTGGATTCCCAGAAATACAAGGCCTGGCTGGCAAAGACCGGCAGAACCTGCGGCAAGACCCCGAACCGCTGCACGGCAAGCGGTGCAGCACCGACCGATTTCACGCCCTCGCGTTGCTTGTCGTCAATGTTTTCCAGCGCTTCGGCATAGAGCTTTCCGAGCGTACCGGTGTCGGTGAAGAAGATCGCCGACATGCCGGCGAGTGGTCCGGGGCCGAAGGCGCGGGTGAAAAATAGCGCCCAGATCAGCATGTCCACCGATCGCAGGAAGTCGAAGAACCGCTTTATAATCTGGTTGAGCAAACCATTGCGGGTGATGTTTCGCGCGGCGAGGAAGCACAACGGGAACGCGATGATCGAGGCAAACAGTGTGCCGACAAAGGCCATGACGATGGTCTGCAGCAGCTTGGTCCAGACGTCGAGATGCTGCCATTCGGAATTGTAGAGGATGTTGTTCCAGGCGAGCGAGAGGTTGGAACGGCTTGGATCCAGACGCTCGCCGCTGGTGATCAGGCTCATCACTTCGCCAAAGGACTTGTTGAAGAACGGCGAGTTGGTATCGAAAATGAAGTTTGCCCAGCCGGGAAAGCGGTTGTGGATGCTGATCTTTTCCTTGTCGACATCAGCCCAGCCGGTCATCCCGAAGGCAAGCGTGATCTTTTCACCCGGACGCTTCTGCGTCGCCCATTCCGGAAGGGCGCCTTCCGGCGTTACACCCGCGGAATGCTCAAGATCGATCAACAGGGTCTCGCCGCCATGCGTGGCCGTGACCTTGCCGTCGATTACATCGATGCTGGTGGTGCTGTTGAAATTGACAGTGGCGCGGCTGACGACTTCTTCGGTCCGGGTTTCCGCCCGGGCGCCTGCCTGGGTGCTGCCTCCGACGGCTGCATTCGGTGCCATGAAGCTGAAGCTGGAACTCTTCTTCGGAGCGGCCTGTTGTGCTGCGGCGGGGACATCGATGGTACGCTCAACCATCTTCGTCTCGATCTTCACCCATTCGGGCTTTGCGTCGGGACCGAGCGGCGAGTAACGCGGATAGACGACCTGCATCGTGCCATCGGCCGCGATCTTGATGTCAGGCCGGACCTCATAGGAAACCCAGTCGGCCAGATAAGTGCCGGCAATGCCCCAGTTGGCGTTGGCCAGAACCTGGCCGATCGAGAAAAACCACCAGCTGTAGACCATGTAGAGGCCAATACCGGCGAAAACCAGGATCGAGCGGATGCGCTTGTTGGCCGAACCTTTGACAAGATGCGGGTGACGGGCAGCAATCGCGTCCATCTGCGCGGTGTTCATCATCGTGTTTACGGTCATGGGGCCGCCTCCTATTGCGCCAACTGGAAGGCCTGATCACCAACGAGGCGGCGGCGCAGCCATGCGGAAAACTGATCGACGGCAATGATCGTCGTGAACAGAAGAATGATGATCGCCAAGGTCTTGGCTTCATGACCCTGGCTGATCGACAGCCGCAACGGCTCGCCGATACCACCGCCGCCGACAGCACCAATAATAGTGGAAGCGCGCACGTTGATTTCGAGACGCAGCAGGAAATAGCTCATGAAGTTCGGCAAAACCTGCGGCACGATGCCGAACCAGACGCGCTCGAACCAGTTGCCACCGGCAGCGCGCAGGCCTTCATCCGGCTTCATGTCGGCATTTTCGACCACTTCAAAGAACAACTTGCCGAGCGCACCGACCGTATGGATCGAAACGGCGATCATTGCCGGGATCGGCCCGAGGGACAGGATCGCGAGGAAGAAACCGGCAATCACCACTTCCGGAAAGGCGCGCAGGATTTCCATGATGCGCCGGGCCAAGCCGCGAACCCAGGGATTGGGCATCAGGTTGCGGGCGGCAAAGAAACAGAGGATGAAGCCGAAGAACATGCCGAAGATGGTCGAGAAGATCGCGATATTCAGCGTTTCCAGCATTTTGTAGAAATATTCGGGCACATAGATGCTGTCCGTCAGATACATCCGGCCTTCGGGATAATTGTATTTCAGGCTGCCATCGTCGTAAGGCGAAGGCAGATCGAACATCGCCCGGCCGATTTCGGCGCCATCGCGCGGCACGAGGTCGCCGACGAAATCGAAGAAATAGGGCAGGCGGTCGAAAAACTTGCCGGCATTGGTCGCATTGGCAAACCAGAGCGACCCGGACAGCGCCACGGCGAGCAGCGCAAGGCCAAGGAATGTGTAGGTGCGGCGGCGGAGATTGAGCTCCTGCCAGTGGCGTTCGACCACGGCGCCATTGTCGCTCAGGGTCGTGGAAAGCGCTGACGTGGCCATGAAGTCTCCGGCAAACACGAGGCCTCGAAGGACGTCATGCCCCGAGACTGCTTAAACAAGGAGCGCTGGCCGGGATAGCCGGCCAGCGCTTTTAATGCGGGCGATATCAGCCGCCGATGGTCGACTTGCGAGCGTCGATGATCGGCTTGTAGAAGTCCGAATTGACTTCGACGAAGCCCTTGAAGTCGCCGCCCATGACGCCGGCAAAGCAGGCTGCATCGGTCTTCGGCAGATCGAGCATGAACTGCTTGAACTTTGCCTTCATGTCATTGTTCATCGAAGTGCGAACGACGATCGGGCCGTTCGGGATCAGCGGCGAGCGCCACAGTTCGACTAGGTCGTTCATGTCGACAACGCCCTTTTCGACCATCTTGTGCAGGTTGCCGGAGGTGTAGCCGTCCTTGAACTCGCCAATGCCCGAACCGAAGGTCGTGCCAGCATCGAAGGTGCCCTTGAGCACTTCGAGAACGAGGTTTTCATGGCCGCCGCCGAAACCGGTCTCAGCGAAGAATTCCTTGACCGGCATGCCGATCGTTTCCGGCAGGGTCACGCTCGGGATCAGGTAGCCCGATGTGGAGTCCGGATCGGCAAAGCCGAGCTTCTTGCCCTTGAGATCGGCAACGCTGGTGTAACCCTTGTCCTTGCGGGCAACCATGATCGAGTAGTAGCCGGTCGAACCGTCGGACTGTTCGGTCGTCAGGATCGGCTCGACGGCGTCAGCCTTGGCGAGGAAGATCTTGGCATAGCCGGAAGCACCGAGTTCTGCATAATCGAGCGTGCCGCCGAGCAGGCCCTGGATAACGCCGTCATAGTCGGCAGCCGGGAAGAACGAGACCTTCTCGACATTCAGCGCCGTCTTCAGGTGATCGCCGAGGCACTGGTAATTGCGCAGGCGGTCGGCTTCGTTTTCACCGCCGATGATGCCGACGCGGAATTCCTTGAGGTCTTCGGCCTGAACGTGGCCGACGAGGGCAAAGAGCGCAACGGCGCTCAAAAGTGCTTTCTTCAACATAAGGGTCTTCTCCTGTTATCCCGGCGGCGCCGGTTCACATTCGGTTGCAAAGCTCTGCCCTTGACGCGGGCTTTCGATCCCGGCTCGCTCCTTAGAGCCCGGCCAGTGCCAGCGGTTTGACGCCGGCGGATTTCGCATTGTCCTGCGCAGCAGGAATGTTGATGCTTGTCGATGTCATCGATTCATCGAGCTCGGCGCCTGAGCCATAGATTTCAGCGACGGCTGCAGCTGTCAGTTCCTGCGGCTGACCATCGAAAACGACCTGCCCATGCGCCATTCCGATGATGCGCTCGCAGTAGTTTCGCGCCGTATCCAGCGTATGCAGGTTGGTGACGACGGTGATGCCGTCGCGCTCGTTGATATCGCGCAGCGCATCCATGACGATCTTGGCGTTCAGCGGATCGAGCGAGGCGATCGGCTCGTCGGCCAGCAGCATCTTCGGCTGCTGCATCAGGGCGCGGGCAATGGCAACACGCTGCTGCTGGCCGCCGGACAGGGTGCCTGCGGGCTGCAGCGCCGTCTGTTCGATGCCCAGACGTTCCAGCGCGCCGATTGCCATGATGCGCTCTTCACGGGTGAACATGTTGAGGACGCTGAGCACCGTCGAGCGATGATTGAGGCGGCCGAGCAAGACGTTGGTGAGCACGTCGAGACGTGGCACCAGATTGAATTGCTGGAAAATCATGGCGCAATCGCGCTGCCAGTTGCGAAGCGCTGCACCGCGCAGCGACGACACTTCCAGAGCGCCGAAATGGATGGAGCCGGACGAAACGTCATTGAGACGATTGATCATCCGGAGCAGTGTCGACTTGCCCGCACCGGACCGGCCGATGATGCCGACCATCTGGCCCTGCGGGATGTCGAAGGTAACCGAGTTGACGGCAATTTTCTTGCCGAACTGACGTGTTACATTCTTCAGCTGAAACATGAGCAGTCGTCCTTTGGCAGTGGCACAATAGGCCCTTGCCATAATGGCGGTTGATGAAGGGGGAATGTCAGTTTGATGTCGTTTTCGTTACAGTCCACAATCCCCGCACAGGCGGGGATTGGTGCTGCAAACGTCAGGCATTGTGACGGGCAAGGAATGCGTCCGCATCGAGCATTCTGAAATCGTCGAGGGCATCGCGCAGCTTGCCGTGATCCCAATCCCACCAGGCCAGTTTTTCGAAACGGCCGGCAATATCCTTGCCGAAACGCTCGCGGATCAGTTTGGCCGGAACGCCTCCGACGATGGTGTAGGGTTCGACATCCTTGGAGACGACCGCTCCCGAACCGACGACCGCGCCGTTGCCGATCGTGACCCCGGGCAGCACCGTCGCACCATGGCCGATCCAGACATCATGGCCGATGACGACGCGGTTTTCGCGCCGCCAGGCAAAGAAATCCTGCTCCATGTCCGCGTCCGGCCAGTAGTTCGAGGCGCGGTAGGTGAAATGGTGCAGCGTCGCCCGCCAGGTCGGATGGTTGGTGGCATTGATGCGAACGGATGCCGCCAGATTGGCGAATTTTCCGATCGTCGCGCACCAGATCATGCCGTCGCGCTCGATATAGGAATAATCCCCGAACTCGACCTCGTCGAGGCGGCAACGATCACCGACTTCCGTGTAACGGCCAAGCGTCGACTGGTTGACGGTGGCAGTTGCATGGATCGTCGGCTCTTCGCTCAGCTTCTGGCTCATGCGGCAGCCTTTCGCGGCGAGAAGGCAGATACATCAAGGATGCGGTCGGCGACGGCGTCACGCACTTCCTCGTCATGGAAGATACCGAGCAGGGCAACACCCTCGGCCTTCTTGGCGGCTATCATCTCGACAACGACACGGCGGTTTGTCGCGTCAAGCGATGCCGTCGGCTCGTCGAGCAGCAGAATCGCATGATCCGTAATGAAGCCACGGGCAATGTTGACACGCTGCTGCTCACCACCCGAGAAAGTGGCTGGCGGCAATTGCCAGAGTTCACGCGGCAGGTTGAGTTTCGCCAGCAGGCCGGACGCTTTTTCACGCGCTGCGGCCTGCTCGACCCCGCGCGCCAGAAGCGGTTCGGCAACGACATCGAGTGCCGACACGCGCGGAACGACGCGCAGGAACTGACTGACATAACCCAGCGTATCACGCCGGACTTCCAGCACCGCGCGGGGGGCTGCATGAGCGAGATCGACCAGGTGGCCCTGATGCTCGATCAGGATCTGGCCAGCATCAACGGCATAGTTGCCGTAGAGCATTTTCAGGATCGAACTCTTGCCGACACCGGACGGACCGCCGAGCACGACGCACTCGCCCTTCTTGACGGAGAACGACACGCCATTGACGACCGGCAGTCGGATACCGTCGCGCAGGTGCATGGTGAAGCTTTTGGCGACTTCGGAAACAACGAGGGGAGTGGCCATGACTATTTCTCCTTTTGGAGCATGGTTTGGTCCGAAAACCGGTTTCCACTTTTCGGAACCATGCTCAGACCTGCAGAATGGAGGAAACGAGGAGCTGGGTGTACGGCTCGCGCGGATCGTCAAGCACCCGGTCGGTCAGGCCCTGCTCGATCACCAAACCATCCTTCATCACCATCATCCGGTGGGACAGAAGGCGTGCGACCGCAAGGTCATGGGTAACGATGATCGCCGAAAGGCCGAGGTCGTGCACGAGGCCGCGCACCAGATCGAGCAGGCGGGCCTGAACAGAGACATCAAGACCTCCGGTCGGCTCGTCCATGAACACCAGACGCGGGGACGTGACGAGGTTGCGGGCGATCTGCAGGCGCTGGCGCATGCCGCCCGAGAACGACCGCGGCTGATCGTCGATGCGGTCTTCCTCGATCTCGACGCGGCGCAGCCAGTCGGCGGCCGTAGCGCGGATATTGCCATAGTGCCGATCACCGACCGCCATCAGCCGCTCGCCGACATTGGCACCGGCAGACACCGTCATGCGCAGGCCATCGGCCGGGTTCTGGTGCACGAAGCCCCAATCGGTGCGCATCAGGAAGCGGCGCTCCGCCTCCCCCATACGGGCAAGATCGCGGTACTGGCCGTCGCGCATATGGTATTCGACAATGCCGGAACTGGGCATCAGCCGGGTGGAGAGACAGGACAGCAACGTTGTCTTGCCTGAGCCGGATTCACCAACGATGGCAAGAACTTCACCGGGCCACAGCTCGAAGGATACATTGCGGCATCCGATGCGGCTGCCGTAGAATTTCGACACGTCGTTGACTTTGAGAAGCGGTGTCTGGGTCATGGGGCGATTTCCATGTTGAGCAAGTAAGTGCTTGAAGGAAGGCGAGCGGCGGCTTGCTTCCTCTTCTCCCCAGCGGGGAGAAGGTGGCCGGCAGGGCCGGATGAGGGGGCGGTGCGGCCATTTCGGAGTGTGCGGAAAGGTCCCCTCATCACCTCGCTTTCGCTCGGCACTTCTCCCCGCTGGGGAGAAGTGGGAGCCTGCGGCAGCTTGCAAGCCGAATACGCTACCAAACCCCTCATTCGGCCGCCTCCTGCCGCGCCAGCATCTCGCCCGCATGACCATGCTCGCGGCGATCCTCGCAATGGTCGGTGTCCGAGCAGACGAACATACGTCCGCCCTTGTCGTCGAGAACGACTTCATCGAGATAGACGTGCTCGGCGCCGCACAGCGCGCAGGGCTTGTCGAAATGCTGGATCTCGAACGGATGATCCTCGAAATCGAGGCTGACGACGTCGGTATGGGGCGGAACCGCGTAGATGCGCTTTTCACGTCCGGCACCGAACAGCTGCAGCGCTTCCGACATGTGCATTTTCGGATTGTCGAATTTTGGGGTCGGCGACGGATCCATGACGTAGCGGCCTTCGACCTTGACCGGATAGGCATAGGTCGTGGCGATGTGGCCGTTGCGGGCGATATCCTCATAAAGCTTCACATGCATGAGGCCGTATTCTTCCAGCGCATGCATCTTGCGGGTTTCGGTCTCGCGCGGCTCGAGGAAACGCAGCGGTTCGGGAATCGGAACCTGATAAACCAGCGTCTGACCGGCCGTCAGCGTCTCCTCGGGAATGCGGTGGCGCGTCTGGATGATCGTCGCTTCGCGGGTTTTGGTGGTCACTGCGACATTGGCAACCTTCTGGAAGAAGGCGCGGATAGAGACGGCATTGGTCGTGTCGTCGGCGCCCTGGTCGATGACCTTCAGCACATCCTTTGGTCCGAGGATCGCCGCCGTGACCTGCACGCCACCGGTGCCCCAGCCATAGGGCATCGGCATTTCGCGCGATGCAAACGGAACCTGATAGCCGGGTATCGAAATCGCCTTGAGGATCGCCCGGCGGATCATCCGCTTGGTCTGTTCGTCGAGGTAAGCGAAATTGTAGGTGGCAAGGTCAGTCATTCGGCTGCCTCCTTCAAACGGGAATAGGTATCCAGCCGCTCGGCGAGCGTGCCGGTGTGAAGTTCAAACAGATGATTGTCGGCATCATGGAAATAGATCGAGCGGCCCTCACCTTCGACACGCGGCCGTGGTGGCATGAGGTCAAGGCCGAGCGACTGGATGCGCTCCAGATAGATGTCGATATCCTCGTCACGGATCTTGAACGCGACGTGGTTGTAGGTGCGCTCGCTCAGGCTCTCGCCCTGCATGATGGCGATCCAGAGATCGCCGATCGTGAAGAACTTTTCCGCAGATCGCGAGAACTGCATCTCATCACTGGCATAGACCTGTTTCGCGCCGAAGACGGTCTGGAGAATGCCGGTCATCCTCTCAAGATCGCTGACGACGAAGGTGATGTGGGAGAGGTCCTCTATCATTCGGCCGCATCCCGGATGGGATCATTCTTCTCCACCCCGTTGCGTGCATCGTACTCGGCGCGCATACGGCGGACGAGATCGAGTTCGGCCTGGAAGTCCACATAGTGCGGAAGTTTCAAGTGCTCGACGAAACCGGTCGCCTGGACGTTGTCGGAATGCGAGATGACGAATTCCTCGTCCTGCGCCGGGGCGACAATATCCTCACCAAATTCCTCTGCGCGAAGCGCCCGGTCGACCAGCGACATCGCCATCGCCTTGCGTTCGCTCTGGCCAAACACCAGGCCGTAACCGCGGGTAAACTGCGGTGGGTTCTTGGCCGAGCCTTGGAACTGGTTGACCATCTGGCACTCGGTCACCTGGACCGGGCCGAGCGATACGGCAAAACCAAGTTCGGGAATATCGAGCTCGACCTCGACCTCGCCGATGCGGACCTCGCCAACGAAGGGATGAGTGCGGGCGTAACCACGCTGGGTCGAGTAGGCGAGCGCCAGCAAAAAGCCTTCGTCGCCGCGCGCCAAAGCCTGCAGGCGCAAATCGCGGTTCAGCGGAAATTCCAGCGGCTCGCGTGTCAGGTCGCCCGGCACGTGATCCTCCGGCATATGGCCGTCGCTCTCGATCAGGCCCTCGCCGGCAAGGATGTCGGACACCCGCATCATCGAGCTTTCGTCTACCGTCCGGCGCAGGGGTTCAGCAACCGGCTCATCGGTCAGCAGCGACGGGTCGAGCAGGCGGTGGGTGTAGTCGAATGTCGGGCCGAGCAGTTGGCCGCCGGGCAAGTCCTTGTAGGTCGCCGAAATGCGGCGCTCGATCTTCATTTTTGCGGTATCCACCGGCACCGACATGCCGAAACGCGGCAAGGTGGTGCGATAGGCGCGCAGAATGAAGATCGCCTCGATCATGTCTCCGCGCGCCTGACGGACGGCAAGAGCAGCGAGCTCCCGATCGTAGAGCGAGGCTTCCGCCATCACGCGGTCGACCGCAAGGCCGAGCTGCGCGACGATCTGGTCGATCGAGATGGCCGGTAGAGACCGGTCACCGCGGCGGCGGTCGGCGAGAAGCTGATGCGCATTGGCGATAGCGGCTTCGCCG
Organism: Rhizobium sp. Root1334; assembly: GCF_001426665.1. Lineage (GTDB taxonomy): Bacteria > Pseudomonadota > Alphaproteobacteria > Rhizobiales > Rhizobiaceae > Pararhizobium. The sequence continues at coordinate 297,890 of NZ_LMEY01000029.1, forward strand.
CCCTTGACAGCAACATACATGGTTCAGACCTCCCGGCGGCGAAGTTTTGTGGTGCGCGGCAGGCACAGGACATCGGTGCCGGCAACGAGGATCAGATCGACGCCGCGAGGGAACAGGCCCTGGTTTTCCGCCCAGAGCGTCAGGAAGATATCCGGCAGGCCTTTAGGCGCGATGATGGTTTCATCCTTGATGCCCGGTCCCGCGGCAACAAACTCCGGTCCGCCGGTCAGCGAGGCGATCTCGATCACCAGAGTGGCCGAACGGTCAGGATATTCCTGCGTGCCGAGCGCAAACTGATCGAAGCCCGGAACAATACCGCCAGCCTCGATGAAAACGAAACGTGCCTCCGGCTTGACGTTTGTCACCGGCGCGCTAGCGTGGAAGGACAGCCAGGCGGGAACAGATGATTGAACCAGGGCATTTGTCAGCCATACGGGCGTGCCGTCATCGCAAAGCGTCAGCGCGATTGCTCCGGCACCGGCACCGAGCGGTGCGGGCGGCGTGGCAGAGGCGCCGAGCGGCGTGATCGTGCCCGGACGCGCCATGGCATCCATCAGCGCGCGGAACACCGACTGCGACTGGAAGACCGGATCGGCGAACGCGCCGGCATAGGCGCTGGCATGGATTTCGGTTTGAGCGCCCATCAGTTGTCTCCCCGGACCATGGTGAAGAAATCGACCCGTGTCGCCGCCGTTTGTTCGGCATGTTTGCGGTCTTCGGCTTGAATGCGGCTTTCCACCGCATCAATTAGCTGGTCGACAGCCGGCCGATGTTCCGGCCGCTGATGAAGCGCATCGAAGATCGCAGCGAGGCGCGCCTTTTCCCGGTCATTGCCGAGCAACTGCCCATGGCCGATTTCGCCCGAGGCGAGACGCACCGTTGCGCGGCTCACCGTCGCTTCTCCGAGATTGAAGGGATCGCCGCCACCGCCGACGCGACCACGCACCATGACGAGGCCGGTTTCAGGCCCGCGCACAGGATGCACCTCCGGCTTGGGCTCGATCGCCAGCCAGCTTGCCTGTAGTTCTTCCGTGGAAGCACGGGCGAGCAGGCCCATCGCCCGCTTTCGCTCGCTCACCGCCGTGCCGGTATTTTCTTTGATCGCGTCCATTGCTTCCGTCCGAAATGTCTATTAATATAGACAACAATACATTTGATGTTCTGCTTTTAGAATGTCCACATGACGGGCTTGTGACATGAATGCTAAAAAAGCGGTTGAGCGTCAGACCGGGGTCGCATTGTGGCGGCAGATCGCCGATCTTATCCGGTTATCGATCAGCAATGGCGACTACGACCAGACGGGCATGGTGCCACCCGAAATTGTGCTCGCCGCACAGTTCGGTGTCAACCGTCATACGGTGCGCAGCGCTCTCGCCGCGCTTGCCGATGAAGGACTGGTGCAAGCGATTCAGGGCCGGGGCACGATAATCCAGCGCAAGGAGCGGCTGAGTTTTCCGATTTCGCGGCGCACCCGGTTTTCACAAGGGCTGGGAGGTCAGGCCCGCGAGACCGAGGCAAAGCTTCTGGCCCAAGCGGTTTTGCCGGCCGCTGGCGAAGTCGCCGCCGGCCTGAAAATTCCCCCTGGCGCGTCCTGCATCCAGCTTGATCTGGTCAGCAGCGCCGATGGGCGGCCGGTTTCCTGCTCCACCAGTTTCTTCCCACAAGGCCGGTTTCCGGCCATGGCCGAAGAATTCGAACGCCTGCACTCGATTACCAAGGCCTTCATGGCGCAGGGATTGGTGGATTACGTGCGCGTCTCAACCGAACTGGTGGCGCGCCACGCCGATGCGGCGGAACTGGCGCTACTTCGCCTTTCCCCCGGCGCCATCGTCATTGAGGCAACCGCCATCAATGCCGACCCGGAGGGCGTGCCGGTGCAATTTTCCCGCACCCGCTTCGCCGCCGATCGCGTCAAGCTGAAGATCGATACGTGAGCGCATGAAAAAGGGCGCCGTGCCGAAACACCGCGCCCTTACCAAGGTTAACCGCAGCAATCAAACGTCGGCAACGAAAGTCTGCTTCTGCGTGCCGAGGCCTTCGATCCCGAGCTCGACGACATCGCCGGCCTTCAGATATTGTGGCGGCTTGAAGCCCATGCCGACGCCCGGCGGCGTGCCGGTTGAAATGATATCGCCGGGATGCAGGGTCATGAACTGGCTGAGATAGCTGACCACATGCGCAACGCCATAAACCATGGTCTTCGACGACCCGTTCTGCTTGCTGACGCCATTGACCGTCAGCCACATCTTCAGGTTCTGCGGATCGGCAATCTCGTCCCTGGTCACAAGCCACGGACCGGTCGGGCCAAACGTGTCGCAGGATTTTCCCTTGGTCCACTGGCCGGAGCGCTTGGTCTGGAAATCGCGCTCGGACACGTCGTTGATGACGCAGTAACCGGCAACATGCTCCAGTGCATCGGATTCGGACACGTATTTGGCTTTCTTGCCGATAATCACGCCGAGTTCGACCTCCCAATCCGTCGCTTCCGATCCGCGCGGAATAAGCACGTCATCGTTCGGGCCGACGATTGCCGATGTCGCTTTCATGAAGATCACCGGTTCTGGCGGCACGGTTGCCCCAGTTTCGGCGGCATGATCGGCATAGTTCAGGCCGATGCAGATGAATTTGCCGGTGCCAGCAACGCAGGCGCCCAACCGCGGGCTGCCGCCAACCACGGGCAGGCTGTCAATATCCAGCCCCTTCGCCCAGCCTATGTCGCTGATCGCCTCGCCGCCGATGTCGGCGATCACGCTGCTCAGGTCGCGAATCTGGCCGTCCTTGTCGAGAACACCCGGCTTTTCGGAGCCAAGCGGCCCATAGCGCAAAAGTTTCATCGTTCCTCTTCCCTTGAAATCCAGACAATATTGGCGTCTGACAGATCAAAGGCAGGCAGCGTTGTAAAGCGCTTTTGCCCGGAAGGGCGCCTCAGCGTGTCGACAAATCTTGCAGTCCGGCCAGCGCCTTTTCGACGATATTAGCAAGCGGCAGATCGACATCGACGGTCACGACACCCGGTTCGACAATCGGCGGCTCCAGCGCTGCGAACTGGCTGTCGAGTAGGGAAGACGGCATGAAATGACCGGCGCGAGCCTTCATGCGTTTGTCGAAAACGGCGCGCGATCCCTCCAGAAAAACGAAAGCCAGATGGCCACCAGCCGCAGCCCGCAACCGGTCGCGGTAGATTTTCTTCAGCGCCGAACAGGACACGATAACCCGCTCGCCACGCGCAACACTATCGCCGACCAAACCGCCGATGATATCGAGCCAAGGCCAGCGGTCGTCATCATCCAGCGGGATGCCAGCCGACATTTTCTCGATATTGGCAGGCGGATGCAGGCTGTCGCCCTCGATGAACCCGCAATTCAAGGCAGCGGCCAGCCGTTCACCAACCGAAGTCTTGCCGCAGCCGCTGACACCCATGACGATGACCGGCAGGCCGGAATTTTCAGAGAGATGTTGTGATACCACCATCGACATAAAGTGTGTGTCCATTCACGAAGGAAGACGCGTTACTCGCCAGGAAAACAGCCGAGCCGACCAGCTCTTCGACATTGCCCCAGCGCGCTGCGGGTGTACGCTTTTCCAGCCAATCTGAAAACTCCGGATTGTCGATCAGGGCCTGATTGAGCGGCGTCCGGAAATAACCGGGCGCGATTGCGTTGATCTGCAATCCGTGGCGCGCCCAGTCGGCGCACATTCCGCGCGTCAGGTTTTTGACGGCACCCTTGGTCGCGGTATAGGGCGCGATGCCGGGACGGGCGAGTTCGCTCTGGACCGAGGCGATATTTATAATCTTGCCACGGCCACGGCCGATCATGAACCGGGCCACCGCCTGGCTGACATAAAAGACGCTGGAAATGTTGGTTGCCAGCAGTTGCTCCCACTTGTCGGCCGGAAAATCCTCCAGCGGCGAGCGAAACTGCATGCCGGCATTGTTGATCAGGATATCGATCGCACCGATTTCGCTTTCGATGATGGCAATCGCCTCGGCGGCTGAGTCTCGGCCGGTCACATCGAAGGCCGCCGCATTGGCGACATGGCCGTTATCCCGCAAAGCAGAAACGGCTGCAGCGACCTTTTCGACATCGCGGCCATTGACGACGATCTCGGCGCCATGCGCCGCAAGACCTTCCGCCAAGGCAAAGCCGATACCCTGGCTGGAGCCGGTGATCAGCGCACGCCGGCCGGACAGGTCAAACAGCGGAAAGCTCATTCAGGTGCCTCAAAGAAAGATGTGGCGGGAAAGGTTCCCGCCACAATGCATTCTCAGCTGGCCTTTGAATAGGCCTTTGCCATATCGGGCAGACGCTTGACGCGGATTTTCGAAGCCTGGCCTGCGGCATTGAAGGCAATGAAGCGCTCCTTGCAGACTTCGACCATGCGGGCCGTCGCCGGCTTCAGGTAGTTGCGCGGATCGAAATTGTCCGGGTTCTGCAGATGATGCTTGCGGATTTCGCCGGTGAAGGCGAGGCGCAGGTCCGTATCGATATTGACCTTGCGGACGCCGAGCGGAATGGCCTTCTGGATTTCGGCGAGCGGCACGCCCCAGGTCTGCTTCATCTTGCCGCCGAATTCGTTGAACAGGTCCTGCAGGTCCTGCGGAACGGTGGACGAACCATGCATGACCATATGGGTGTTCGGCAGGCGCTTGTGGATTTTGGCGATGGTGTCGATCGACAGGATTTCGCCGTCCGGCGCGCGGGTAAACTTGTAGGCGCCGTGGCTGGTGCCGATCGCGACGGCCAGCGCATCGACGCCGGTCTTTTCGACGAAGTCGAAAGCCTGCTCCGGATCGGTCAGCAGTTCCTCGCGCGACAGCTTGCCTTCGAAGCCATGGCCGTCTTCCTTTTCGCCGGCGCCCGTTTCCAGGTTACCGAGACAGCCAAGTTCACCTTCAACCGATACGCCGGCAGCATGGGCGATCTTCACGACTTCAGCCGTGACGCCGACATTGTATTCATAGGAAGCGATCGACTTGCCGTCGGCGAGCAGCGAACCGTCCATCATCACCGACGTAAAGCCGTTGGTGATTGCCGAGATGCAGGTCGAGGGCTGGTCGCCATGGTCGAGATGCAGGCAGACCGGAATATGCGGGTATTCTTCCGTGGCCCCTAGGATCAGATGACGCAGGAAGGCGTCGCCAGCATAGGCGCGGGCGCCGCGGCTTGCCTGCAGGATGACCGGAGAATCCGTGGCATCGGCGGCGCGCATGACAGCCTGGATATATTCCAGATTGTTCACGTTGAACGCTGGCAGCGCGTAATTGTGTTCGGCGGCGTGGTCCAAAAGCTGCCGCAAGGTGATCAATGCCATAGTCAGAAGTCTCCCGTTGTCTCTGCGCCATCATTTCTGATCATGACGCGCGCACCTTATTCTCCGCTTGAGCAGAAGTATTCCCTACAAAAGCCAACTGGTATCGCGACCAGGCCTCCTGGCGAATGTTGGGAGCGGATTTGCCTGCACCATAATTGATGATCCGGGTTTGGCAACCACCGCCGCGGCGGAAATGGTGCCGCCTGGCCTACGGAAACGTTACAGGTCGAGTGCTGCACGTAGATTATCCTGAATTTTTTTGACAAACCGGCGAACACAATTATAAGTTGATCGCCCGATATATGTACCCGTTACGTTCCAGCGCGCACATTCGCGGACTTCGCGCCGCTGCGAGAAGGACGGATGCAAGTTCATTTCGACGGAACAGCAGATCGCGAATACATATTACGTAAACTGCCAAAAATAATACTCGAACTTGCGCATTGATGACCGGCAACCTCCCGGAACATCGGTTCAGATAGCGCAAACCTCCCGGAAAATGGCGCGATTGAAATGCAACCGAGGCGCTATAAATATCTGTCCGTCAGCGACATGGCGGCGTTAGGCGCGACACAAAGAGCCTTGCCTTTGGAATAGATTTGGCATTCTCTCGCCGCTTCACAACCTAAAAAGAGGGGAAGGAGAACAAAATGACTTTTGCAAAAATCAACCTCCGTACAGCGATGCTGCTTGGATCGATTCTCATTGGCGCGAGCCCCGCGCTCGCTGAAACCGTTCTGCACCGGGGCAATGCCGGCGAGCCGCAAACGCTCGACCAGGCACACACCTCGATCAACATCGAAGAGTTCATCCTGAAGGACCTTTACGAAGGCCTGACGATCTATGACGCTGCCGGCAAGATCGTTCCCGGCGCTGCCGAAACCTGGGATCTGTCGGACGATGGTCTCGTTTACACCTTCAAGCTGCGCGCCAATGCCAACTGGTCCGACGGCTCCCCGGTTACCGCTGGCGACTTCGTCTTCTCCTTGCAGCGCGTTGAAGATCCGAAGACCGCAGCCGGCTATGCCAACATCCTTTTCCCGATCAAGAATGCCCAGAAGATCAACAAGGGTGAAGTGCCCGTCGATCAGCTCGGCGTGAAGGCCATCGACGACAAGACGCTGGAAATCACCCTTGAACGTCCGACCCCCTTCTTCCTTGAGCTTCTCGCCCACCAGACCGCCCTGCCGGTCTCCAAGGCCAGCGTCGAAAAGAACGGCGCCGATTTCGTCAAGCCGGGCGTGATGGTCTCCAACGGCGCCTACAAGCTCGTCGCCCATACCCCGAACGACAGCCTGACGACTGAAAAGAACGCCTCCTACTGGGATGCGGCAAACGTCAAGATCGACAAGGTCATCTTCTACCCGATCGACGACCAGGCAGCCTCCGTACGCCGGTTTGAGGCCAAGGAAATGGATCTGGCCTACAACTTCTCGGCCGACCAGCTGGACCGCCTGCGCGCTGCTCACGGCGATCAGGTCCACGTTTCGCCGACGCTCGCCACCTACTACTACAACTTCGACACCCGCCAGGCGCCCTATGACGACGTTCGCGTCCGCCGCGCGCTGTCCATGGCCGTCGACCGTGACTTCCTGGCCAAGGAAATTTATTCGGGCTCGCAGCTGCCGTCCTACTCGATGGTGCCTCCGGGCATGGCAAGCTACGGTGATCCGTCCAAGGCCGATTTTGCAGACAAATCGCAGCTCGACCGCGAAGACGAAGCGCTCAAGCTGATGAAGGAAGCCGGCTACGGCGAAGGCGGCAAGCCGCTCGAGATCGAAATCCGCTACAACACCAACCCGAACCATGAACGCGTCGCAACCGCTGTCGCCGACATGTGGAAGAACACGTTCGGCGCCAAGGTGTCGCTGGTCAATCTCGACGTTTCCTCGCACTACGCCTATCTGCAGGAAGGCGGCAAGTTCAACGTTGCCCGCGCTGGCTGGGTTGCCGACTATGCCGACGCCGAAAACTTCCTGGCGCTCAGCGCCTCCTCAAACAAGACCTTCAACTACAGCCATTTCGAGAACCCTGAGTTCGACGCGCTGATGAAGAAGTCCTACGAGGAAACCGATCCGGCGGCCCGCTCCAAAACGCTTCATGAAGCTGAAGCCATCCTCATGAAGGAACAGCCGGTCGCGCCGTTCCTGACCCAGGCAGACCTCTGGCTGGTGTCCAGCAGGGTGAAGGGCTGGCAGGACAATGCTGCAAACCAGCATCTGAGCCGCTTCCTGAGCGTTTCCGAATAACGGATTTTGACGCGCGGCGGCTGATGCCGCCGCGCGTCATGGAGTAAGACCATGATCTCCTTTGTTCTGCGCCGCCTTGCGAGCGCCGTGCCGACGCTATTCATCGTCGTCACGATTTCCTTCTTCCTGATGCGGTTCGCGCCGGGCGGTCCTTTCAATCTCGAGCGCCCGCTGCCGCCACAGACGATGGCGAACCTGATGGCCACGTACCATCTCGATCAGCCGCTCTGGAGCCAGTATGTTTCCTACATCGGTAATGCCGTCAGAGGCGATTTCGGACCGAGCTATGTCTACAAGGACAACACGGTCGCCGAGCTGATCGGCAAGGGCTTGCCCTATTCGATGGAACTTGGCTTTTATGCACTCTTGCTCGCACTTTTTGGCGGCGTTCTGGCTGGCACGATTGCGGCTCTCCGGCAAAATAGCGCCCTCGACTTCCTGATCATGTCGGTCTCGACCGTTGGCGTGACAGTCCCGAACTTTGTCGTCGGCCCCGTTCTCACACTTGTCTTCGCCATCACGCTCTCCTGGCTCCCGGCCGGAAGCTGGGGCGATGGCTCGCTGCGCTTCCTGATCCTGCCGATGATTGCCCTTGCTTTGCCGCAGCTGGCGGTGTTTGCGCGCCTGACGCGCGGCTCGATGATCGAAGCGCTGCACACCGACCATATCCGCACCGCCCGCGCCTATGGCCTGCCCGCCCGCACCGTCGTCATCACCCATGCGATGCGCGCTGCCATGTTGCCGGTCGTTTCCTATCTGGCGCCTGCGGCTGCGGCACTCCTTACCGGCTCGGCCGTGGTCGAGACGATTTTCACCATTCCCGGTGTTGGCCGCTATTTCGTGCTGGGCGCCATCAATCGCGATTACACGCTGGTGATGGGCACCGTCGTGCTGATCGCCATCTTCGTCATCGTTTTCAATCTGCTGGTCGACATTCTCTACGGCCTTCTCGATCCGAGGGTTCGCCATGACTGATATCGTCACCACGGAACTACCGCCGGAAACAGCCAGCCGAAGCCTGTTCCAACTTGCCGCCATGCGTTTCCGCCGCAACCGCGCCGCCATGGCCGGCTGCGTCGTGCTGGCGCTGATCGCGCTCTTCTCGTTCCTCGGCCCCTATTTCATCAGCCATACCTATGATCAGGTGTTTCCGTCCTATGTCTCGGTGGCGCCAAGCTTGGAACCCCGGCCGGATGCGTCGAGCCTGCAGGATGTCATGGAAGGCGTTGCGGGCCGCGCCCGCGTCGACCTGAAGGAATTTGCCGTCGAAGGCCAGACCTTCACGGCAATCGTCACCTCCGACAAGCCGATCGATCCGCGCACAACGCGCTACTTCGACCGTGCCAACGAGTTTGAGGGCACGCAGGTCGTCGCAACGGAAGATGACGGAAAGACCCTGAAATTGACCGGTCAGGTCGCCCGCGAATACTTCTTCTTCGGCACGGATTCGAACGGCCGTGACCTGATGGCGCGCGTCATGCTCGGCGGCCAGATCTCGATCGCCGTTGGCCTGCTTGCCAGCCTCGTTTCGCTCAGCATCGGCGTGCTCTACGGCGCCACCTCCGGCTATATCGGTGGCCGCGTCGATAACGTCATGATGCGGTTCGTCGAAATCCTCTATTCGCTGCCCTTCGTCTTCCTCGTCGTCGTGCTCGTCGTGTTCTTCGGACGCTCGTTCATCCTGATCTTCCTCGTCATCGGCGCGGTGGAATGGCTGGACATGGCCCGCATCGTGCGCGGTCAGACATTGGCCCTGAAGCGGCGCGAATTCATCGGGGCGGCGCAAGCGCTCGGCTTGACGGACTGGCAGATCATCCGCCGTCACATCATCCCGAACACGATCGGTCCCGTGGTGGTTTTCGTGACTGTCGTCGTGCCGAAGGTCATCCTGCTTGAAAGCTTCCTCTCCTTCCTCGGCCTCGGCGTTCAGGCGCCGCTGACGAGCTGGGGCGCGCTGATTGCGGAAGGTGCCAACAATATCCAGTCGGCACCGTGGCTGCTGATCTTCCCGGCGATCTTCTTCGTTCTCACCCTGTTCTCGCTCAATTTCGCCGGCGACGGCCTGCGCGATGCGCTCGACCCGAAGGACCGTTGACATGAATGATTCACGGGAAACAATTCTCGCCGTCCGCGACCTCAAGGTCACCTTCACAACGCCCGACGGCGACGTGCAGGCGGTCAAGGGCATCGATCTCGACATCAAGGCCGGGGAAACGCTGGCTGTCGTCGGAGAATCCGGCTCCGGCAAAAGCCAGACGATGATGGGCATCATGGGTCTGCTGGCCGGAAACGGCCGGGTTGCCGGCTCGGCCAAGTATCGCGGCCAGGAACTGGTCGGGCTGCCGCTGAAGGCGCTGAACAAGGTGCGTGGCGCCAAGATCACCATGATCTTCCAGGAGCCGATGACCTCGCTCGATCCGCTTTACACGATCGGAAGGCAGATCGCCGAACCGATCGTCCAGCATCGCGGTGGCACATTCAGCCAAGCCCGAGCCCGCGTGCTCGAATTGCTGGAGCTGGTCGGCATTCCCGATCCAAAGCGACGCATCGACAGCTACCCGCATGAAATGTCCGGCGGCCAGCGTCAGCGCGTCATGATCGCCATGGCGCTTGCCAACGATCCCGACATCCTGATCGCCGACGAACCGACGACCGCGCTCGATGTCACCATCCAGGCGCAGATCCTCGACCTCCTCAATTCGCTGCAGGCCAAGTTCGGCATGGCCGTGGTGCTGATCACCCATGACCTCGGCATCGTCAAGCATTTCGCCAGCCGCGTCGCGGTCATGCGCCGCGGCGAAGTGGTCGAGACGGGAACGACAGCCGATATCTTCGAGCGGCCGCAGGCCGACTATACCAAGATGCTGCTCGCCGCTGAGCCGCATGGCCGCAAGGCGTCACCGGCCGAAACCGCACCGGTCATGCTCGAAGGCAGGAATGTCTCGGTCGATTATGCCACCGGTGGCGGTCTGTTCGGCAAGAAGGCAGGCGTTTTCCGCGCGGTCGATGGCGTCAATATCCGGCTGAAGGAAGGCCAGACCATCGGCATCGTCGGTGAATCCGGTTCCGGCAAATCGACGCTTGGCCGCGCACTCCTGCGGCTGATACCGAGCTCAGGCCGCTATCAGTTTGGAGCGACCAATATCTCCGATTTCGGCCGCTCGGCCATGCGGCCGCTGCGCCGGCAATTGCAATTGGTCTTTCAGGATCCGTACGGCTCCCTGTCGCCACGCCAAACGGTGGGAGAAATCATCACCGAAGGGCTCTATGTCCACGAGCCACAGCTCAGCCGTGCCGAGCGCGACAAGCGGGCCATTGAGGCGCTGAAGGAAGTTCGTCTGGATCCGGCGGCCCGCAACCGTTATCCGCATGAATTCTCCGGCGGCCAGCGGCAGCGTATCGCCATCGCCCGCGCCATTATCCTGAAGCCGAAGGTCGTCATCCTGGATGAACCGACCTCGGCGCTTGACCGCTCGGTGCAAGGCCAGGTCATCGATCTCCTGCGCGACCTGCAGAAGACGCATGGGCTCTCCTATATCTTCATCAGCCATGACCTGTCCGTGATCAAGGCGATGTCGGACTACGTGGTGGTGATGAAGAACGGCAAGGTCGTCGAGGAAGGCGATACCGACGCGATCTTCGAGGCGCCGCGTGAAAACTACACCCAGACCCTGATGAACGCAGCCTTCACGGCGTGACATCCAGCAAGGCCCGGCCCTAATCGGCCGGGCTCTTGCAGCCTTCGCCATGCGTTCTTGTGGTTTCGATCCCAACATCCTACGCTCACACCTAGGGAGCCTCCCGAAACGATCCTTATCGTTGCGGGTGGATGAGAAACGGCGCCATCAGGAACACGGGAACGGACCATGCCCAGCCCATCGCTCTACGAAATCCACGATCCTCGTTTCCGCTCGCTGATCGTTGGCAGCGCCGTGCTTGAAGAGCTGCATTCCGGCTGCCGCTGGGCCGAAGGGCCGGTCTGGTTTGACGACGCGCAGCAGCTGTTGTGGAGCGATATTCCCAACCAGCGCATGCTGCGCTGGGTGCCCGATGGCGGCGTCTCGGTCTATCGCTATCCCTCGAATTTCGCCAATGGCCATACCCGTGACCGCCAGGGACGGCTGATTTCCTGTGAACACGGCACCCGCCGCGTGACCCGCACTGAACCGGATGGCTCGATCACCGTGCTTGCCGACAGTTTCGAGGGCAAGCGGCTGAATTCGCCCAATGACGTCGTGGTGCGCTCGGACAACAGCATCTGGTTCAGCGATCCGACCTACGGCATCCTGTCTGATTATGAGGGCTACAAATCAGCGCCGGAACAGGACAAACGCGGCATCTACCGGCTTGACCCGGTGACCGGCGCGCTGACCGCCGCCGCCAGCGATTTCCTCCAGCCGAACGGCCTTGCCTTCTCGCCGGGCGAAACCAAGCTCTACGTTGCCGACAGCGGCACCAATCCGGACGATACGGCACCGGCCCATATCCGGGTCTATGATGTGGAAGGTACGCGGTTGACCAATTCCGCGGTCTTCTGCCATCTCGACGAAGGCCGCCCGGACGGCTTTCGTCTCGATACCAACGGCAATCTCTGGACCAGCGGTGGCCATGCGGTGCATTGCTTTGCTTCGGACGGCACGCTGCTCGGCAAAATCCGTATCCCCCAGGGCGTCTCGAACCTCACCTTCGGCGGCCCGCGCCGTAATCGGCTGTTCATCACCGCGACGCAATCGGTCTACGCGATCTATGTAACGGCAACCGGCGTCCAACGTCCGTAAAACGCTATTCCTTGGCCTTGCCCCGGTGTTTCAGCTGCTGTTCGCGGAAGAAGATGAACAGGCCGGATGCGACGATCAGCGCTGCGCCGAGGGCAACGGTCCAACGCGGCGTATCGCCGAAGAATAGCCAGCCGAACACCACCGCCCAGAACAGAAGCGTATATTGCAGTGGCACGACGGTCGCTGCGTCTGCGAGCTTCAACGAGCGGCTGACGAGAATATGCGCCAGCATGGCGACGATACCCAAAAGGCTGAGACAGGCCACCGCTTCCAGGTCCAGCGGCGCCCAACCGGCCGTATTGGCACCGACGCCAACCAGAGAGAAGATCAGCGCACCGCTCAACTGCCAGAAGATCAATGTCGTATCCGGCGTCGATCGCAGGGTTCGTCCGAGCAGCAGAGCGAAGGCAAACGCAGCGCTACCGACCAGCGCAATCAGCGCCGGCAGCGAGAAACTCTTGGACGACGGCTCCAGCGCAACGATCACCCCGGCAAAGCCGATCAGGATCGCCGTCCACCGCCGCCAGCCGACTTTCTCGCCCAGAAGGAACGGCGAAGCGGCCGCGACATAGATCGGTGCTGCCAGCCAATAGGTCATCGCATCAGCCAGAGGCATGTAGGCAACGGCGAAATAGAAGGCAGACGCGTCGATTGCGAACAACAGCGAGCGCAGCGCATGCAGCCATGGCCGGTCGACCTGGACCAGGCTGCGCCAACCACGCTTGATGAAAAATGGCGTCAGCACGATCAGCGCCGCTATGCTGCGGATCGTCATCAACTGGGGAACCGAATAGGTCGAAACCAGCCACTTGCCCATCACGTCGTTGAGCGAAAACATCAACATGCCAAGCAGCATGATCAACACGCCGGTGCGGGCGGCGTTTGGGGAATGGGCAAGCGGGACTGTTTGGGCTGTCATGGCATCGGTTCCGGCAAAGATGCGTGCCAGTCGCACATTCCAACCAAACGATCCAGTCGCGAAAAGGCATAGGTCCATCAACATTTGGAATGGCGAATGGACGCGACGCCTCCCAGATTTAAATCCTGGCACGCCATTGATAGAAAACTTCTATCATTACATGCGATGTGAGCCCTTGAAGAAGCAGTGAAATTCCATAAACAGCCTCCGAAAGGTGAGTTTTCACCATCGTTTCTTCTATCGGTAACGGCCAGGGATCTCCGCGTTATGGGCAAGACTGTTTTTCTCGGCAAACCTTCCAAGGCAGCAGGCGGCTGGGGAGCCTTGAAGAGCTGCGGCAAACGGCTTCTGGAAAGCGGCTCGCCGATTTCGGGTGCGAGAACCCTGCTCAAGGCAAACCAACCCGATGGCTTTGACTGCCCCGGCTGCGCCTGGGGCGATCCGGCCCATGGCTCCTCGTTTGAATTCTGCGAAAATGGCGTCAAGGCCGTGGCATGGGAAGCCACCGACAAACGGACGCCACCCGATTTCTTTGCTGCCCACACCGTGACGACCCTCCAGTCATGGAGCGACTATGAGCTGGAGCAGCAGGGCCGGCTCACCCACCCGATGCGCTACGACCGCGCGACCGACACCTATGTCCGCGTCAGCTGGGATACCGCCTTTGCCGAGATCGGTGCCATCCTCAACAGCTTCGACACCCCCGACCGCGCCGAATTCTACACATCCGGCCGCGCCTCCAACGAAGCCGCCTTCCTCTACCAGCTGTTCGTGCGGCTCTATGGCACCAACAATTTCCCGGATTGCTCCAACATGTGCCATGAGGCCAGCGGCATCGCCATGAAACAGGCGGTGGGCGTCGGCAAGGGTACGGTGCTGTTGGAGGATTTCGAAAGGGCCGACGCCATCTTCGTCATCGGCCAGAACCCCGGCACCAACCATCCGCGCATGCTGGGTGACCTGCGCCGTGCGGCCCAGCGGGGCGCAAGGATCGCGGTTTTCAATCCGGTCCGCGAGCGCGGCCTGGAGCGCTTTGCCGATCCGCAGGACAAGCTGGAAATGCTGCGCGGCGGTTCAACCGAAATTGCCAGCGACTATTTCCAGCCGCGTCTGGGCGGCGACATGGCGGCAGTGCGCGGCATGGCCAAGGCGGTTTTTGCGGCTGACGATGCAGCGCTAGCGGCCGGTGAGCCTTCGGTTCTCGACCATGCCTTTCTGGAACTGCACACTGCCGATTTCGCTGCTTACCGCTCTGCGGTCGATGCGACCGGCTGGGCTGAAATCGAGGATCAGTCCGGCCTGACCCGTCTGGAGATCGGGCGTGCGGCGGACACCTATCTTGGTGCGGAGCGGGTGATCTGCACCTGGGCGATGGGCGTGACGCAGCACCGGCATTCGGTCATCACCATCCGGGAGATCGCCAATTTCATGATGCTGCGCGGCAATATCGGCAAGCCGGGCGCCGGTCTCTGCCCGGTCCGCGGCCATTCCAACGTGCAGGGTGACCGCACCGTCGGCATCAACGAGAAGGCGACGGCCGCGTTTCTCGATACGCTGGAAAAAGAATTCGATTTCAAGGCGCCGCGCAAGGAAGGCCATAACGTGCTTGCCGCCATCGGCGCCATGCTGGACGGCTCAGCCCAGGCCTTTATCGGTCTCGGCGGCAATTTTGCCCGCGCGACGCCGGACAGCCCGATCATCGCCAAGGCGCTGGCGCGCCAGAAACTGACCGTCAACATCGCCACCAAGCTCAATCATTCGCATCTAATGCCCGGCGAGGTCAGCTTCATCCTGCCATGCCTTGGCCGCACCGAGATCGACCGGAACTCGAAGGGCGTCAGCCAGATCGTTACCGTCGAGGATTCGATGAGCATGGTGCATGGCTCCGGCGGCATCAACAAACCGGCCTCGCCTGAACTGCGCTCCGAAGTCGCCATCATTGCCGGCATTGCGGCCGCCACCGTCGGCTCGGCCAAGGTTGATTGGGCGGCTCTTGCGGATGACTACGACCTGATCCGCGATCATATCGCCAATGTGATTCCCGGCTTTGAAAATTACAATGAACGCGTCCGCAAACCGCGCGGTTTTCACCTGCGCAATGCAGCGTCAAACCGTGAATGGGAAACACCGGCAGGCCGCGCCACCTTCTGGACTGGCTCGCTTCCCAAAGCCATCGAGCATCAGATTGCCCGCGACCAAGACGGCGCCTTCGTTCTGCAGACATTCCGCTCGCATGATCAGTACAACACGACGATCTATGGCATGGATGACCGTTATCGCGGCGTCTATGGCGAACGCAGCGTCGTTTTCGTCAACCCCGCCGACCTGGCTGAACTCGGTGCCGAGGCTGGTGACCGGGTCGATGTCATCGGCCGGCATGACGACGGCGTGGTGCGCATCGCCAAGGATTTCCGGCTGGTCCCCTATGATATCCCGCGCGGTTGCGTTGCCGGTTATTATCCAGAACTCAACGTGCTCGTGCCATTGTCGAGCGCCGGAGACGAGAGCGATACACCGACGTCGAAATCGGTCCTGGTATCCTTCCGCCCCACGGCTGCGGCCAAAGACGCGGCCTGATGCAGGAAGTTGTATCCGAGGCGCAATTTCTCGCATATGCCGACGCGCTCCGGACGCAGGATCCGGCACTTTCGCCGATTATGGCAGGGATCGTCGCCGCGGTGTTCCAAGGCATTGCGGATGACAGCCGCAGCTTCTCAAAACTGTTCGGCATTGCCCATGCGCTCGTGTTGCGTGAGATCAATCAGTTGTCCGGGCTAGACGCGCCGGTCGAGATTATTGGCCGGGATGCACGCACACAGAGGACGCATATCAAACTTACGGTAAAAGGTGCGGCACTTTGCGCACGGGTCCCTTGACCTTGGCAAAAGGATCGCTATTTAACGTGCGACTCCAGCAGTGCAGGGCATTTACAACACGCCTGCTGAGCAAACCTGATACCGGGCCCCTCTGGCGAGAATTTACGGCGTTCTCGTGATGTCGGTATTACCCCGCAAATAAGCCGGCGGATTGTAAGCAAATGACACTCCATATCATGCGTTCTTCGCATGCCGTTTTGGGCATGCGGGATTTTTCCAGCTATTCAATGTCCGGCTTCTCCGGGGCGGAGGTACGGCCATGACGACCGCTTCCCAGACTTCGACGCTCGGCTATTTCAAATGGTCCTTCATCGTCACCGCCGCCGGCCTTGCGCTCGGTGCCTGGCTGGGGTGGACGACCACGGGAACGATCGGCGGCATGGCCACGGTCTTCTTCATTTGTACGGTTCTGGCCGTGCTGGAAATCTCGCTCTCCTTCGACAACGCCATCGTCAACGCCAACAAGCTCAAGGAAATGACGCCGGTCTGGCAACAGCGGTTCCTGACCTGGGGTATCCTGATCGCCGTTTTCGGTATGCGTATCGTCTTCCCGTTGCTCATCGTCGTCATCGCGGCCAAGATTGGACCGATTGATGCGCTGGTTTTGGCCGCTGCGCGTCCGGAAGAGTACGCCCGCATCATGAACGAGGCGCATCTGCCGATCGCCGCCTTCGGCGGTACCTTCCTGATGATGGTCGGTCTGAAGTTCTTCTTCGACCATGAGAAGGATGTGCACTGGATCGGCGTTCTTGAGCGCAACCTCTCCCGGTTCGCCTCGATCAAGGGCGTTGAAATCGCCTTCGTTCTGGCCGTAATCCTGATCTTCTCGTCGCTGCTTGAAGGCGAAGAGGCAACTACGTTCGTCTACTGCGCCATCTATGGCCTTCTGACCTTCCTCGCAGTCGAGGTTGTCGGCGGCCTGCTCGATGCATCGCAGCAGACCATGAACGCAGCGGCAAAGGGCGGCCTCGGCGCCTTCATCTACCTCGAAGTTCTCGATGCCAGCTTCTCCTTCGATGGTGTTATCGGCGCGTTTGCCTTGACGCAGAACCTCTTCGTCATCGCCATCGGCCTTGGCATCGGCGCCATGTATGTGCGCTCGATGACCATCATGCTGGTGGAAAAGGGAACGCTTGCCGAATACCGCTACCTGGAACACGGCGCGTTCTACGCGATCCTGATCCTGTCGGTGATCATGTATGTCCAGACGCTCTTCCATATCCCGGAAGTCATCACCGGTCTCGGCGGTGCAGCGCTGATCGGCATCTCGCTCTGGTCATCGATCTTGCACAACCGCCGCGAACAACTGAGCGGCGCGCACTGAATAACAAGAACACTCCGCATAAAAACGATTGCCGTCCGTCACAAACGGGCGGCATTTTTATGTCCAGGCGTCTCTACACTACAGAAAATGAAAATATCCAGCTCATCGTGGCGGAGTGAGCGCAGCGGATGGTGAAACCCGCCTGGATGCCTTACCAGCATTAAACTAAGGGTGGTATTCGGCCAACCCGGCGACTTTGAAGCTCGCCGGATAGATTCGGTGCCGTGAACCGATTCGTTCTCAACAAAAATGGCGGCGGCTGATGGCGCGGGGGCGCCGGACCTTTTCAGGCCCGGCCAAACTCATCATCGAGACGCACGATATCATCGTCCTTGAGGTAGGAGCCCGTCTGTACCTCGATCAATTCCAGCGGAATTTTCCCCGGATTGCTCAAACGATGCACTTCACCCTGCGGGATATAGATCGACTCGTTCTCGTGCAGCAGCCGGGTCTGGTCGCCGATTGTGATTTCCGCCGTGCCGCATACGACGATCCAGTGCTCGGACCGATGGTGATGTTTTTGCAGGGAGATTTTGCGGCCGGGCGCGACATGCAGCCGTTTGACCTCAAACCGCTCACCACTGAGCACAGAGGCAACCGCACCCCAGGGCTTGTAGGACGTCGGATGAACCTGTGTCAGGCCCCGCGTCTTCGGCGTCTTGGCGAGCAGCTTGACGATCTGGCCGACATTCTGGCTGTCCGCCAGATGCCCGACATAGACGGCGTCCTCGCTGGCAATGACGGCCATATCATCGAGACCATTGACGGCAATGTGGATATCACGCGACAGGACAAGCGAATTGCGCGTGTTGGAGACGGTGGCCTTCTGGCCGACCACGTTGCCGAATTCGTCTTTATCGCCGATCGCCCAGACAGAATCCCAGCTACCGAGGTCCGACCAGCTGAAGGCGGATGGGACGACGGCTGCATGCGCCGTCTTTTCGAACACGGCATAATCGACCGAGATATCCGGCGCCTGCGAAAAGCTCTCGGTCTCCAGGCGAACGAAATCCAGATCGCTGACGGAGTTCAACACGGCTTTCTGCGCGGCCGCATGGGCGTCCGGCGCGAAAGCAGCCATTTCCGACAGAAACAGGGCGACAGGCAGCATGAACATGCCGGAGTTCCAGAGATACCGTCCACTGGCCAGCAATTCTTCGGCGCGCGCCTGATCCGGCTTCTCGACGAACCGTGCCACTGTCCTGGCGCCGGTATCGAGGTCGGCTCCGATCTCGATATAACCGTAACCCGTCGCAGGCTCTGTCGGCTTGATACCGAACGTTACGAGCTTTCCCGATTTCGCGGTTTCGTTGGCTGAGAAAATACAGTCGAAGTAATGGGTCGATGCATCGATCTCGTGGTCGGAAGCCAAAACCTGCATCACGGCGTCGTCGCCATAGTCACGCTGGATCACGAAGGCGGCGGCGGCCAGCGCGGGCGCGGTGTTGCGCGCAACGGGCTCAAGCAGAATGCTCGAAAGCGGCACATCGACCGTCATCGCCTGTTCTGCAACGATGAAGCGGAACTCGGAGTTGGTGACGATAACCGGCTGCTCGTACCAGTCGGTATCGGCAACCCGCTTCAGGGTCTTTTGAAACAGCGAGTGATCACCGAGAAATTGCAGAAACTGTTTTGGCGCTGCAGACCGGGACAAGGGCCAAAGCCTTGTTCCTCTGCCACCGGCCATGATGACCGGTACGATTTTCGATGACATGAATGCCCCTTAACGATGCAGGATGACACGTTCAGCACATGCTGGTCTGGTCATTTGGCCTTTGTTTGAACCGGATGCGGGATCGGTCCAGCCTCAATAAAACGAAATGTCCGTTCTTGCTGGCACGCATCGCCGCGTTGGTCATGATGAATTTCCAAGCGGGCAGCATCACGTGCGTTTCGTCAGCTCCTAGAAGCTTCATATCGCATTTTCTGGAGTGACTGCAACAAGTCGGCCAAAGAACAGCATACGAGAACCCTCCTTCGACCTAGTGGGCCTTACACCACCGATGCCCATGTTGCACCGTTCGCTCAATCCTGTTCACGGACGTGAAAACTGCTCCAAAACGCAAAAAGCCCACCAGTGACTGGTGGGCTTCGCGGACTTCATATGATGACTGAATTAGCCGCGCTTGACGGAATTGAAGTTCGCCGGATTGATACCGAGCGTATAGAGGTCGCGGTCGCGTGGACGGCGGTTGCCTTCGACTGCTGCGGCAGCGGCCGTGGCCGCACCAAAGATGGCGATGGCATTACCGAAAAAGCCTCGGGCAGATTGACGGGCACTCATCTCTTTAACTCACTTTCCTAAGTTGTTGTTGTGTCTTGTTCGACGAGATGAATATGCGGTCTGCAACCTCCGTTTACAATGCACAGGAATTCATCCCAGCCATGCAAATAGCAAGGGCCCGGTTAACATCAGTCAACCGGGCCCTTGCTGTGACGATCTTGGGAGGAACCGTCAGTCTTCGTTGGCGGCAAGCTGCGAAAGCACCTGGCCACGGCCGCGCGCGCGCAGGATCAGCGGCACGATCAGCGCCGCGGCGGCAATCACCAGCAGCACAGCCGCAACCGGCGAAGTGAACAGCACCGTCACATCGCCCTGGCTGATCGCCAGCGCGCGGCGGAGTTGCTGTTCGGCCAATGGTCCGAGGATCAGGCCGACGACCACAGGCGCAATCGGGTAGCCGAAGATGCGCATGGCGTAGCCGAGAACACCGAATGCCAGGAGCATGCCGAGCTCGAAGACCGACGGATTGGCGCCGATGGTACCGAGCGTCGCAAACAACAGGATACCGGCATAGAGCCATGGCTTGGGGATCGTCAGAAGCTTCACCCAGAGGCCAACCAGCGGCAGGTTGAGCACCAAAAGCATGAAGTTGGCGATCAGGAGTGATGCGATCAGGCCCCAGACGAGCTGAGGATTGGTCGCAAACAACAGCGGGCCAGGCTGCAGGCCGTACTGCTGGAAGCCGGCCAACATGATCGCCGCGGTCGCCGTGGTCGGCAAGCCGAGTGTCAACAGAGGCACCAGCGTACCGGCAGCCGAGGCATTGTTGGCCGCTTCCGGCCCCGCAACACCTTCGATGGCACCGTGGCCGAACTCTTCGGGATGTTTGGACAACCGTTTTTCAGTCGCATACGAAAGGAATGTGCCGATTTCGGCACCACCGGCCGGCATTGCGCCGATCGGGAAACCGATCGCCGTGCCACGCAGCCAAGCCTTCCACGAACGCGCCCAGTCCTGGGCGGTCATCCAGACAGATCCTTTGACCGCCTCGACCTTGTCCGGCCCCTGCTCGCCCTGTGCGGCGATATAGAGCGATTCACCGATGGCAAACATGGCGACGGCGAGCGTCGTCACTTCGATCCCGTCCAAAAGATCGGGAACGCCGAAGCTCATGCGGGCCTGACCGGTCAGCTGATCGATGCCGATGATGGCAAGCGCAAAGCCGATAAACAGCGAAGTCAGGCCGCGCAGTGTCGAATCCCCGAACGCGGAAGACACGGTAACAAAGGCGAGAACCATCAGGGCAAAATATTCGCGCGGGCCAAAAACCAGCGCCAGCTTGACGACGAACGGCGCGATGAAGGCAAGCCCGAGCGTCGCGATCAAGCCGGCGACGAACGAGCCGATGGCGGCCGTTGCCAGCGCCGGTCCGCCGCGCCCCTTGCGGGCCATCTTGTTGCCCTCAAGCGCTGTAACGATCGAAGCGCTTTCACCGGGCGTATTGAGAAGGATGGAGGTCGTCGAGCCGCCATACATGCCGCCATAATAGATACCGGCGAACATGATCAGCGAGCCACCCGGGTCCAGACGGTAGGTGACCGGCAGAAGCAGCGCCACGGTCAGCGCCGGACCAATGCCCGGCAAGACGCCGACAGCGGTGCCAAGCGTCACGCCAATCAACGCATAGAGAAGGTTCATCGGCTGGGCGGCGACGAGCATGCCCTGCAGCAGGAAATCGAATGTGGTCATGTCAGGGCCTTACCAAAACAGGTGTTCAAGCGGACCGGCAGGCAACGAAAGCTGCAGCAACCCGGCAAAGACCAGCCAGACGCCAAGACAGAGCACGATGCCGATCGGGATCGTGAACCAGAGCTTTCGCTTTCCGAATCCAGCCGCGGTCGCAGCAAACAGAAGACCGGTGGCGATGGAAAACCCCAGCGGCTTCAACGTCAGCATCTGCGCAGCGAGACCGCCGATGATCCAGATTACCGGGCCGAATTCCTGACGCTCCCGTGCCGGAAAATCTCCGCGCAGCGCCTCGAATACGGTCCACGCGGCCAACAGCAGAAGCACGCTGGCGATCACGAATGGAATGGTTGCCGGACCGATGCCGGAATAACTGGTGATCTGCGCAAGCCGCGACGTATCCCAGAAGATCAGGCCGGCGAGAGCGGCCAGGAAGACGGCGATGACAAGCGCCGCCCTGTCAGGGCGGCGTGTCTGCGTCGAAGGGGTGTTGCCCTTGCTCATTTAACCAGACCAATGTCCTTGAGGATGGTTTCGGTTGCCGAAACGTCCTTGGCCAACTGTTCCTTGAAGGCGTCGCCAGCAAGGTAGGTATCCGTCCAGCCCTTGGTCTTCAAGGTTTCCTGCCAGCCAGCCGACTTGGCAAGCTTTTCGACATCAGCCGAAACAGCCGCCTTCTGCTCATCGGTCAGGCCAGGAGCAGCAGCAACCATGCGCCAGTTCTGAACCACGACGTCGAGGCCACCTTCCTTGATGGTCGGGGCATCGATGCCAGGGATGCGCTCGGCGCTCGACATGGCGAGCAGGCGCAGCGTGCCGGCCTTGATCTGCGATTCGAATTCGCCATAACCGGAAATGCCGGCTGTTACCTGGCTGCCGAGGATAGCTGCGAGGGCTTCGCCGCCGCCGGAAAACGCGATGTAGTTGATCTTGGTCGGGTCAACGCCAGCGGCCTTGGCGATCAGGCCAACAGCGATATGGTCCGTACCGCCGGCCGAACCGCCACCCCAGGACACAGCGCCCGGATCCTTCTTCAGCGCTTCGACGAGATCACCCATCGACTTCAACGGCGAATCGGCCGGAACGACGATGGCTTCATATTCGCCGGTCAGGCGTGCGATCGGGGTAACGTCGTTGAGCGATACCGGCGACTTGTTGGTGAGAATGGCGCCGACCATGACGTAACCGCCGACGATCAGGGCATTGGCATTGCCGGCCGACTGGCTGGCGAACTGTGCGAGGCCGATCGTGCCACCGGCGCCCGGTACGTTCTGCACCTGAACATTGCCGGAAATGCCTTCGGCCTGCATGACCGACTGGATCGAGCGGGCCGTCTGGTCCCAGCCGCCGCCCGGGTTGGCCGGAGCGATGATCGTGTAGTCAGCAGCAACAGCCGGGAGCGCGAGAGCGCCGGCAAGAATGGATGCCAGAAAAAACTGTTTCAAAGGGTAGTCCTCCGTCAGGCGCGCTCGTTCAGTATGGCGCGCATATTGTTCATCTTTGCGGACGGGGATGGCTCACGGTCGAATCAGCTGCAGCGGCCTTTTAGGCTCGCCGTTACGCCGGGTCTGGTGAAATTCCTCCCATACGCCTCGATCATCCGCCTCCACGGATAATGAAGAACTGCAAGGCACCATATGAAGCTGACATTTACCTGACATCGGGCGGAGCCTTGCCCTGTTAATGTCCCTTAATTTTTAGTTTTCGTCTACTGGAGCCGTAAAACTTCGTTCCAGCGGGCAATCAGCCGCGCCCGCTTCACCTGATCGAGATAAACCATCAGGCCGGGGCTGACCGGAACGGGCTTCAGCTGTCCACCGAGCATCTCGCGCATGGTGTTGGCGGTATTGGCGCCAGCGACGTCAGGGCTGACCGCAGGGATCTGCAATTCACGCGCCATGATCGTCTGACCTTCCTTTGACATGAAGAACTCCAGATAGCGGCGGCCGAGATCCGGCGTTGCCGCCGCCTGCGGCACCAGCCCGATGCGCGACATGACGACGGTATAATCGCGCGGCAGCACGATACCGACGTCCGGATGACGCGACGCCCAATCGGCGGCATAGGAACCGAGAATATTGTAACCGAGCACGAAGCGGCCATCGGAGACCCGCTCGAGGATGGCCGAACTGGTGGAGTAGAGCTTGACGCCGGCCGCCCCCATCGCCTGGATCACCGACCAGATATCGCCAAACTGTTCCTGATCACGCGCCATGAACAGGAATCCGACACCGGATCGCTCGATATCGTATGTACCGATCTTGCCGAACACCGCACTGCCCTGACGCTGGAGATAATCGACAAACTCCGCCCGCGTCGAAGGCGGCTTTTCCTTGGTAAAACTCGGCTTGTGATAGACGAAAACCGCCGGCTCGAAGGTCAGCGCATAGGCAGTATTGCGCCAATTGGCCCAGGCCGGCCAGCGGCCGCTCATCGGCATGTCGCTGCGCTGGGCGTAGCCGTCATTGCTGAGCTTCACCTGCAGGTCCATCGCCGAGGAAAAGGCGAAATCCGCGGTCTTTTCGCCAGCATCGGTCTCCTTGACAATCCGGTCATAGATTTCGCCGGTCAGCATGTCCTCGTAGCGCACGGCCACATCCGGATTGGCGATCTGGAAACCAATGATCATCGGCCGCGCCAGGGGCTCGTCGAGTGAGGAATAGACGATGACGGTCGGCGCTTCCGCATCGCCCGAACGCGCCGGAAACAGCGTGACCTGCGCGGCTGCCGGAGTTGAAAATGCACAGAAAAGACAGAGAAGGGGAAGGAAACGCATAAAACGATATTGCCGCAGCCTCGGCCCGTTCACAAGCGTCAGCACGCCCGATACAGTAGCTTCAAGGAGACAGCGGATTTGCGAATACTACTGGTCGAGGACAATACGGCGCTTTCGGAAGGACTTGTCGCGATTCTGCGTGGCAGCGGCTACGCGGTTGACGTCGTTCACGATGGCACCTCCGCCAATGCAGTCACCGCCACGGAAACCTTCGACCTCGTCATTCTTGATCTCAACCTGCCGGAGATGGACGGGCTCGACGTCCTGCGCTCGATGCGCGCGCGGCAGAACAAAGCTGCGGTACTGATCCTGACGGCGCGCGGGACCCAGGAAGAGAAGATCAAAGGCCTCGATCTTGGCGCCGACGACTACATGATCAAGCCCTTCGACATCAGCGAGTTCGAAGCCCGCGTCCGTGTCCTCCTGCGGCGTCAGGCCGGGCTGCGCTCCTCGCTTGTCAGCTACGGCAAGATTTCGCTCGATCTCAATTCGCGCACCTTTTCGGCCGATGGCATCACCGTCGATATCCCGGCAAGGGAACTCGGCCTTCTGGAAATCCTGTTCATGCGTGCGGGCAAAGTGGTCGCCAAGGAAGCAATCATCCAGTCGCTGACGGCTTTCGACGATGATCTGAGCGCCAATGCCATCGAGCAATATGTCAGCCGGTTGCGCAAGCGCCTGGCGCCGCATGGACTGACGGTGCGCACCGCGCGCGGCATCGGCTACTATCTCGACAAGATGGCGGACGCCTGATGGCGCGGCGCGCCTATTCGCTGCGCCGGGGGTTGCTCGCCTGGCTGTTGATCTCGACCGTCGTCATCGGAGCGCTTGCCCTGATCGACACCTATCGCGAGGCGGTGAAGACGGCGAATATCGTATCAGACCGGGTGCTGGCCGGGTCGGCGCTGGCGATTGCCGAAAGGGTCGTGGTCGCCGAAGACGGGTCGCTTGAGGTCGATATCCCCTATGTAGCGCTGGAAATGCTGACCTCGGCCGCGCAGGACCGCGTCTTCTACCGGGTCGATGGACCGCCCGGCCAGTTCATCACCGGCTACCAGAACCTGCCCTCCGTTGCCGCTCTCAATGGCCAGTCGGCCGTCTATGCCGATGCGCAGTTCCGCGGTGAGCCGATCCGGGTCGCGGCTCTTGAGCGATCGGCCTCTACAGGCATCAATTCCGTTCCCTTCGTCGTCACCGTCGCGGAAACCACCATTGCCCGGCGGCAGTTGACGCAGGCGATCCTGTTGCGGTCGGCCTTCCGGCTGTTGATGATGATCCTGGGCGCGGCCGTTATCGTCTGGATCGCGGTCACGTTCTCGCTGCGGCCGCTTTACCGGCTGGGTGACGCCATTGCCGAGCGCAGCCCCGATGATCTGCACCCGATCGACCAGTCGGTGCCGAGCGAAGTCGAGGGGCTGGTCGAAACAGTCAATTCCTTCATGGTGCGGCTGCAATCTGCACTCGATGCGCTGCGCCATTTCTCCGGCAATGCCAGCCATCAGCTGCGTACGCCACTGGCGATCATCCGCACGCAGTTGGCGCTGTCGGCCCGAGCCACGACATTGGAGGAGGCGCAGGCCGCCGCCCGCAAGGGGGATGAGGCCGTCGCCCATGCCGAGCGCATTCTGGCGCAACTGCTGTTGATGGCTAAGATCGATGCCGCCGGCTCGAAGGAGCCGCAGCCGCTTGAGATCATCGATTTGGTCGCGCTGGCGCAGGAGATCACCGGCGACCGCGTGCCTGGCGCCGGTGAGGCCGACATCGATCTCGGCTTCGAGGGCGGCGGCAAGGCATTGATCCGGGCGGAACCGCTGCTGATCGGCGAGCTGCTGCGTAATCTCATCGAAAACGCCATCGCCTATGCCGGAAAGGGAGCGGAAGTCACGGTTCGGGTCGAAATAGTGACAGACGGTGTCCGGCTCGACGTAGAAGACAACGGCCCGGGCATCCCACCGGAAAACCGGCAGGTCGTGCGTCAGCGTTTTGCCCGCGGCGGACGCGGGCAAGCACCGGGGATGGGGTTGGGACTTCCGATCGTCGAAGAAATCGCCGGATTGTTCGGCGGACATCTTGCGCTGGGAGAAGGGCCGGGGGGGAAAGGGCTGAAAGCCTCGATAACATTCCCGGCCGCAATAGCTGGCCCGGCCGCGGTCTCTGCCTAGCGGTTACGACCTGTCATAAGCGAGGTCGTTTCACGGGTCTGAACGAGAAGGATCGCGTTCCAGATCATCTGGACAAAACCGCGATCAGACGGGCTCGACAGCTTGCGCTGCGAAAACATGATAAGCTCCATAGGGTTTGTTGCGAGGGTGAGATAGCACTTCGAAATGTATTTCGCCAGAGGGCAAAAGCAAATCTGCCTTGCACGGCAAGCATGGCACATATATCCGGAATTTTTCCTTACGAAATACACAATGCCAAAAGTAAATACACCGATATCCGGCTTTGCTTTTTACTGATAATTTATCAATTAATCAATATCTTGCGTGCGACCGAAGAAACAACATCATCGATGAGTTTCTTCCTCTTTTTTGGGACCCCAAAGAACCCGCTCCGTTTGCCAGGCTGTGGATAGCATCGGTCCTTTCGCGCCTTTTGTCGAAATGGCTTTTGTTTTTTTCCCATGCCATGCTGCAGCAAAACAGGCAGGAGAAAACCATGACGGGACATTTCAGGGCACTGGTGATCGACGACCGCGACGGCAAGCCGGCGGCTGGCTTTCGGGAACTGGCGCTTGCCGATCTCCCCGATCACGACGTGCTGGTCGAAGTCCAGTTTTCGACGCTCAACTACAAGGATGGCCTCGCCGTTTCCGGCAAGGGGCGTATCGCCCGCCGACTGCCGATGGTCGCCGGGGTCGATCTCTCCGGCGTTGTCGTTCAGTCCCGCAGCCCAGACTGGAAGCCCGGTGACAAGATCGTCGTCAACGGTTGGGGCATGTCGGAAACCGAATGGGGCGGCTATACGCGCTTCCAGCGGCTGAAGCCGGAATGGCTGACGCGCCTGCCGGATGCCTTCACGCTTGAGGAAAGCATGGCGATCGGCACCGCCGGATACACGGCGGCCCTTGCGATCGACGCACTGGAATCCTGGGGCAAGATCAAGACGGATACACGCGAAGTTCTGGTCACGGGCGCTGCGGGCGGCGTCGGCTCGATGGCCATCGCCCTCTTGGGCAATCGCGGCTACAGAGTAACGGCATCGACGGGGCGGCCGGAAACGCACGAATACCTGTCCGCGCTTGGGGCGACGGGTTTTGTCGATCGTGCAGAACTAGCGGCAAAGGGAGGCGCCTTGCAAAAGGAACGCTGGGCAGGCGCCATCGATTCAGTCGGATCGACAACGCTCGCCAACGTTCTGGCGCAGACCGTCCAGAGCGGCGCGGTCGCTGCCTGTGGTCTCGCCGGCGGCGCAGACCTTCCGGCAACCGTCATGCCGCATATTCTGCGCGGTGTCGCGCTTCTCGGCATCAATTCGGTGACGGCACCGCACATCGAGCGCGACAGGGCCTGGGCCATTCTGGCGGAAAGCCTTGACCGCAAACGGCTGGCAGCCATGACAACGGTCGAACCATTGTCCAACCTGCCGCAGTTGGCAGAAGACATCGTTGCCGGAAAAATCCGCGGCCGCGTCGTCATCGACGTAACGAAATAAACCGCCACGTAAAGCGCTGGGTAACCACCAACGAGGAGCACGGAATGACAAACCTACCTGTTCCCGACGCCGTTGCCCAAGCGCTTGAACAATACCCCGATGTGGTCAGACGGCGGCTGTTACAGGTTCGTGACCTTATCTTTGCCGTAGCCGCGGAAACCGAAGGCGTCGGCCCTCTGACTGAAACCCTCAAATGGGGCGAGCCGGCCTATCTGACGGAGGCGAGCAAAAGCGGAACAACCATCCGGCTGGGCGCGTCCAGGTCGACACCCGATCAATGCGCTGTGTTCGTCAACTGCCAGACCACGTTGATTGACACCTTTCGCGCCCACTTTGCCGATGATTTTACCTTTGAAGGGCAGCGGGCACTGCTTTTCCCGGCAACTGGCGACTTCCGCCGGGAGCCGCTGGCGCTCTGCCTTCGCGCCGCACTGACCTATCATCGACAAAAAGCGGCGCAGAAAATTCAGCCGGCCTGATCAGGTCCGCTATCTGTCTGGCAGGACATGATCAGGCCTTAGGTTTCCGATCGACTGCCGGCTCTTACTTCATCGTATAGACATCGATGGAGAAATACTTGTCGTTGATCGTCTTGTAGGTGCCATCGGCGCGGATATCGGCCAGCGCCTTGTTGAGCTTTTCGCGAAGGTCGTTGTCGTCCTGGCGCAGGGCAATGCCGACACCGTCGCCAACGAATTTCCGGTCGGTGATCGGCTCACCGATCAGTTCGCAGCATTTGCCGTCATTGTTCTTGGTGACCCAATCGAGCATCGGCAGCATATCGCCGACTTCCAGATCGAGACGGCCATTCGCCATGTCGAGATTGGCTTCGTCCTGTGTCGGATAAAGCTTGATCTCGGCATCCGGATAGACTGCTGCGATATATTCAGCCTGTGTTGTACCCGATTGCGCACCGATGACCTTGCCCTTCAGCGCCTCGTTGGTGAAGGCGGTGATACCAGCCCCCTTGGCCGCCACATGGGTCATGGCCGCCAGATAGTAGGGATCGCTGAAAGCGACCTGCTTGCGGCGCTCGTCGGTGATGAACATCGAGGCGATGATCATGTCGTATTTCTTGGCAACCAGCCCCGGAATGATGCCGTCCCAATCCTGCGCGACAACCTCGCATTCCACCTGCATCTTGGCGCACAGAGCCAACCCGATATCGACGTCGAAGCCACCGAGCTTGCCGGCCGTATCGACAAAATTGAAGGGAGGATAGGCGCCTTCAGTGCCGATCCGAAGCTTTTCAGCAGCATTGACCGGCGTCATGGAAAGGGTGGCTGCACAGGCGAGAGCCAATGCGATCAGATGTTTCTTCATGCGTTCAGTTCCCCTTTTGGCGCACCGTTTGCCGGTGCTTGGTGGAAACTGTATGCCCGAAAGGGCTATAAACGAAATAGATAGAGACAATAGCCGGTATAAACGCGCTTGATTGCCAATCGCCGAATTGCGGCGGAAAATACTAGAAGGTCGGCGGCGTGTTAATCCACAGAAGCACCGTCTCTCCGTCATGGCGGTTCGACCAGGCATGGTGACGGCGGCTGTTGAAATAAAGGGAATCGCCGGGGTTCAGATCGTGAAACTGATCGGAATCCAGCACGAACTCCACCCGGCCAGACAACACATAGACGAACTCCTCGCCCTCGTGCTTGTAGGCCCCCTCACTGGAGGCGCCCGGCTCCAGCACGAAGCGGTGGCAATCCATCTGGTTGCGGCCTTCGGCCAACAACTGCACGGTCACGCCCGGCGTCGTGCGCGGCCATGTCCGCCATTCACCGGAACGCACCAGCGCCCGCACATCCGGTTCATCCTCACCGGACAGGCTCGACACCGTCGTCGCAAAATATTCGGCAAGATTATGCAGCACGGCGACGGACACACCCTGCGACGTCCGCTCCAGCGTCGAAAGGACAGAGGCCGCAATGCCGATATCGCCGGCCACCTGCTCCAAGGTTTTTCCGGCTGCGTGGCGCAGGCTCCTGAGCTTGCGGCCGACCTGCGATTGCGGCGTTGCGTCGCCATTGGCAGGCTGACCGTTATCGTCGAGTTCGCCCGCTTCCAGTTCCAGCGCCTCGCGGATTGCCGCCGGATTGAGCCCACGCTCGGCGCGAAACCACGAGATGCGCTTCAATTGCGCGACATCGCCTTCGCTATATTGCCGGTGCCCGGTGGCGGAGCGGTCCGGAACGACCAGCCCTTGCGTCTCCCATAGACGCAAGGTCGATGCGGAGACGCCGGCAAGCCGTGCGGCTTCGGCGACCTTGTAGCGTATCTTCATGGCATCACTCATAAGCCGTCCCGTGACATCTTCAAGTCATCCATACGCACTGCTGCACAGCTTGGCACAAGAGGCGGTAAAACTCCCGCGCGATACTCTCGCGGGCAAAGAAATCCATTCCCGGCGCTGCTGCTCAAATCACAAAATTTGATTTGCAAACCTACAGAAAAAATATAGGATTTCCGTAAATTCTGCAATCATAAATGTCCCACGCAACCAGGATGATACAAGTGACCAGTTTGACCGATCGCAAGAACGCAGCCATTTCCCGCGGCGTGGGCATGACCACGCAGATCTATGCGGATCGTGCCGAAAATTCCGAAATCTGGGACAAGGAAGGCAATCGCTACATCGATTTCGCCGCCGGTATCGCCGTCGTCAACACCGGCCACCGCCATCCGCGCGTCATCGAAGCCGTCAAGAAGCAGCTCGATCGCTTCACCCACACCTGCCATCAGGTCGTGCCGTACGAAAACTATGTCGAGCTTGCCGAGCGGCTGAACGCCATCCTGCCGGGTGATTTCGCCAAGAAGACGATTTTCGTCACCACAGGGGCGGAAGCCGTCGAAAATGCCGTCAAGATCGCCCGCGCCGCAACCGGCCGCCAAGCAGTCGTTGCTTTCGGCGGCGGTTTCCATGGCCGCACCTTCATGGGCATGGCGCTGACCGGCAAGGTCGTACCTTACAAGGTCGGCTTCGGCGCGATGCCGGCCGACGTCTTCCATGTCCCGTTCCCGGTGGAGCTGCAAGGCGTTTCCCCTGACCAGTCGCTGGCAGCGCTGAAGCGCCTTTTCGCCGCCGACGTCGATCCGAACCGCGTTGCTGCCATCATCATCGAGCCCGTGCAGGGCGAAGGCGGCTTTTATCCGGTGCCGACCTCCTTCATCAAGGCGATCCGCGAAATCTGCGACCAGCATGGCATCCTTCTGATCGCCGACGAAGTGCAGACCGGCTTTGCCCGTACCGGCAAGCTCTTTGCCATGGAACATCACGGCGTCGCCGCCGACCTCGTGACGATGGCCAAGGGCCTTGGCGGCGGTTTCCCGATCGCAGCCGTGACCGGCCGCGCCGAAGTCATGGATGCTCCGGGCCCCGGTGGCCTTGGCGGCACCTACGCCGGTAACCCGATGGGCGTTGCCGCGGCCCACGCTGTTCTCGACATCATTGAAGACGAAAAGCTCTGCGACCGCGCTGAACAGCTGGGTAACCGCCTCAAGCAGCGCCTCGCTGCAATCCGCGAACAGGCGCCTGAGATCGTCGATATCCGCGGCCCGGGCTTCATGAACGCCGTTGAGTTCAACGACGTGAAAACCAACCTGCCAAGCGCCGATTTTGCCAACAAGGTGCGCCTGAAAGCGCTCGAAAAGGGCCTGATCCTGCTCACCTGCGGCGTACACGGCAACGTCATCCGCTTCCTCGCCCCGATCACCATCCAGGACAATGTCTTCGCCGAAGCGATGGACATTCTGGAAGCCTCGATCCTGGAAGCCCGCGCCTGATTTCAGGCATCGGCCTCATGACATATTTCATTGGGCAGCAGCGTCATGCTGCCCAATGGACCCGGCTGCTTTTATCGGCTATCGGCATTGTCCCCGCGACAAAACATGCCGCCCCGCGCCGCCTGCGCGGATCGCCAGAAAGGATCTCCGATGATCTTTACCGAGACATTGCTCGCTCATGTCAGGGATTCGCATCTGCTCGGGCTGGTGAATGCGCCGTTGGCGCCTGCAGCAAAGACCTTTGATGTCCATAATCCCTCGACCGGCGCCCTGCTCGCCACACTGCCGGACATGGGTATCCCAGAAACGCGCGCCGCCGTCGATAATGCCTATGCGGCGCAATTTCCTTGGGCCGAGCGACCGGCGGGCGACCGCAGCACGATCCTGCGCCGCTGGTACGATCTCGTCATTGCCCATATCGATGATCTCGCCGCGATCCTGACGGCCGAAATGGGCAAGCCACTCAACGAGGCCCGTTCCGAAGTCCAGCACGCCGCCGCCTATATCGAATGGTATGCGGAAGAGGCCAAGCGCATTTACGGCGAGACCATTCCGGCGCCGTCGACGGACCGCCGCATGATGGTGATCAAGCAGCCGGTCGGCGTGGTTGGTACCATCACACCGTGGAATTTCCCGGCCTCGATGGTGGCGCGCAAAATTGCGCCGGCGCTGGCGGTTGGCTGCACAATTATCCTCAAGCCCGCCGAACAGACGCCGCTGGTAGCTCTGGCCATGCACGCGCTCGCCCTCCGGGCGGGCTTCCCTAAGGGTGTCTTCAACCTCGTGCTCGCCGCGGAAGGCGACGCGATCGGCCGCGAACTCTGCACCAATTCGAGAGTGCGCAAGATCAGCTTCACCGGTTCCACCGAAGTCGGCCGTATCCTGATGCGCCAATGTTCCGACCAGATCAAGAAAGTCAGCCTTGAGCTTGGCGGCAGCGCGCCCTTCATCGTCTTTGATGACGCCGATATCGACGCTGCCGTCGATGGCGCCATCCAGGCGAAATTCCGCAATGCCGGCCAGACCTGCACCTCGGCCAACCGCATCTATGTGCAGAGCAAAGTTCATGATGAATTCGCCCGCAAGCTGGCAGTTGAAGTGGCAAAGCTCAAGGTCGGGGACGGCTTTTCCAAGGGCGTCACCATCGGCCCGCTGATAGATAGCAGGGCAATCGAAAAGGTCGAAACGCATGTCAACGATGCGATCGGCAAGGGCGCGAAGCTCCTTTGCGGCGGCAAGCGTGTTTCCGGCTCCTTCTTTGAGCCGACGGTGCTTTCCAGTGTCGAAAAGGGCATGCTGGTCGCCTGCGACGAAACCTTCGGCCCTGTCGCCCCGATCATCCGCTTCGAGACGACGGAAGACGTCATCCTGCAGGCCAACGACACGATCTACGGGTTAGCCGCCTACTTCTATGCAACGGAACTCAAAAAGGTCTGGCGGGTGGCCGAAGCGCTGGAATACGGCATGATCGGTATCAATACCGGCCGCATGTCGTCTGAGGCTGCCCCCTTCGGCGGCCTCAAGCAATCCGGCATCGGCCGCGAAGGCTCCCGCCACGGCGCCGAGGATTATCTGGAGATGAAATATCTCTGCATGGGGAATATTTGAACTGGCCGTGTCTTCACGGCTTCATCCCGATCTCGGCCAGCACCTCATGCGTATGTTCGCCAAGTCTTGGCGCGCCACGCTCCAGGGCCAGTCCGGCACCAGAAAACTGGATGGGCGTGCGCACCCCCGGCGCCGTTCCGGACGCCGATCCCGTGTGCGGCGGATCGACCCGCATGCCACGGTGGAGAATCTGCGGGTCTGAAAACACATCCGCGACCGTATTGATCGGCCCGCCGGGAACACCGGCCGCCTCGAGCATAGTCAGCAGCGTATCGCGATTGAAGGTCACCGTTCGCGCCGCCAGTTCCGGCGTCAGCGTATCGCGATGCTTTACCCGGCTGGCGTTGGTCAGGTAGCGCGGGTCGGTCGCCAGAGTATCGAGACCGAGCAGCGTGCAGAACTTGACGAATTGCCGGTCATTGCCGACGGCAACGATCAGGTGACCATCGGAAACCGGAAACACCTGATAGGGCGCAATATTCGGATGTGCGTTGCCGAGGCGGCGCGGTGATTGGCCGGAAACCAGGAAATTCAGCGCCTGGTTGGCAAGCACCCCGGTCATGCTGTCGAACAATGCCATATCGACCTGCTGGCCAACGCCGGTCCGTTCACGCATATGCAGCGCCGCCTGGATGGCGATAACGCCGTAAAGACCGGTAAAGATATCCGCGAAGGCGACGCCGATCTTCTGTGGCTCACCCTCCGGGTCCCCCGTCAGGTCCATGATGCCGCTCATGCCTTGAATGATGTAATCATAACCGGCGCGGTGGGCATAGGGGCCGTCCTGACCGAAGCCGGTGACGGAGCAATAGATCAGCCGCGGATTGACCTTTTTCAGGCTTTCGTAATCCAGCCCGTACTTGGCCAACCCACCAACCTTGAAATTTTCTAAAAGCACATCCGACTGTGCCGCCAACCGCCGAACAGCCTCCTGCCCTTCCTTGGTGGTGAAGTCGAGGATGACCGAGCGCTTGCCCCGATTGCAGGCGTGGAAATAGGCGGCATCCAGATGGCCGCCGGTGTCGCTCTCGATGAACGGAGGACCCCAGGTGCGGGTGTCATCCCCCGCTGGGCTTTCCACCTTGATGACATCGGCACCGAGATCGGCAAGCGTCTGGCCGATCCAGGGTCCCGCCAGGATGCGGGCGAGTTCGAGAACCTTCAGGCCCTTCAGCGGCGTTTCCATGCCGGCGCTCAGAAGAAGGCCTGCAGCCCGGTCTGGGCACGGCCGAGGATCAGGGCGTGAACGTCATGGGTGCCCTCGTAGGTGTTCACCGTTTCGAGGTTCACCATATGACGCATCACCTGATAATCCTCTGAGATACCGTTGCCGCCATGCATGTCGCGGGCGGCGCGGGCGATATCCAGCGCCTTGCCGCAATTGTTGCGCTTGACGATCGAGATCATTTCCGGCGCCATCCGGCCCGCATCCATCAGCTGGCCGACGCGCAACGACGCCTGCAGGCCAAGGGTAATTTCCGTCTGCATGTCGGCAAGCTTCTTCTGGAACAACTGCGTCTGCGCCAGCGGCTTGCCGAACTGCTTGCGATCGAGACCATATTGACGGGCCGCATGCCAGCAGAATTCCGCCGAGCCCAGAACGCCCCAGGAAATGCCATAGCGGGCGCGGTTGAGGCAGCCGAACGGACCCTTCAGGCCTTCGACATTTGGCAGCAACGCGTCTTCGCCGACTTCAACATTGTCCAGCACGATTTCACCAGTGATCGATGCCCGCAGCGACAGCTTGCCACCGATCTTCGGAGCCGACAGACCCTTCATGCCCTTTTCCAGCACGAAGCCGCGAATGGCATTGCCATGCGCCTCGGACTTTGCCCAGACGACGAAGACATCGGCAATCGGTGCGTTCGAGATCCACATTTTCGAACCGCTCAGCCGGTAACCGCCATCGGTCTTTACCGCCCGGGTCTTCATGCCGCCGGGGTCGGAACCCGCATCCGGCTCAGTCAAGCCGAAGCAGCCGATGAATTCGCCGCTGATCAGCTTCGGCAGGTATTTCTGGCGTTGTTCTTCCGAGCCATAGGCATGGATCGGGTAAATGACGAGGGAGGATTGGACGCTCATCATCGAGCGGTAGCCGCTATCGACCCGCTCGACCTCGCGGGCAACCAGACCGTAAGCCACATAGGATGCGCCAACGCCACCATAAGTATCCGGCACGGTGACACCGAGTAGGCCAAGTTCACCCATTTCGCGGAAGATCGATGGATCGGTCGTCTCGTTGCGGTAGGCATCGATGACACGTGGCTGCAGCCTGTCCTGCGCGTAGGCGCGGGCCGTATCGCGGATCATCCGCTCATCTTCAGAAAGCTGATCCTCCAGCAGAAATGCGTCGTCCCACTGGAATTCCTGTCTTGCAGCCATGTCTTCCTCCCGTCACTTTCCTTCTTGTATCCGTTATGGCAAGCCGGGCAGGGCGACACAAACGAAAATGCGGCACTGCCTCATGCGCTGCGGGAATGGCGGCGTGCAGGACGTTGAAACGACAGGACAAGGAAACGGCATGGCACACCTCGACAGGACACGCGCATCGCAACTGATGGAAGCCGCCGGGCTTGACGCGCTACTGCTGCTTTCGCCGGAAAGTTTCACCTACGCCACCGGTGCACCTGCAGGCGTTGCCACCATGTGGCGGCGCGCCGGCGCCGTGGCGGCCATTGTTCCCGCCGACCCGGCGGTTCAGGAAGCCGCTGTCGTCACCGACCTGTTCGAGGCTGCGTTTCGCGCCTCCAGCGCGCTCACCGATATCCGTATCAATCCGATCTGGGTGGAGACCGGTGATATCAGAGGCATGGAAGCCCAGCCGCCAGAGGAATTGATAAAAGCGGCCTGGGCAAGACAGGGGCGTGCACCCGGCTTCGAGCGTCCGGAAACCTTCGATGCCAGCCATGGCTTCCAGCTCGCCGCGGCGCTTCTCGCAGAAAGGGGTCTGCACGAAGGCCGTATCGGCATTGAATTCGATGGCCTTTCCGTCTCCGATTTCCGGCTGCTGTCTGTCGCTTTGCCCGATGCCGAATTGCTCGATGCCTCAGACCTTGTCCGGCGATTGAAGATGATCAAATCGCCGAGCGAAATCGGCCATCTGCGTACCGCCGTCGAACTGGCCGAGGCCGGAATCGTCGCTCTGCGCGAAACCATCGACATCGGCATCAGCCGCGATGCGCTGGCCGCCGCCTGGGAGAAGGGCGCGCGGGCTGAAGCCGGACGGCGCAACGTCCAGAACCTGACGGGCCTTTGGGAATATGTCTCCGTTGGCCAGAATCCGTGGACCAAGGGCGGCGTGGTGGAGCGCGGCGATCTGATCAAGGTCGATGTCGGCTGTTTGATTGCCGGCTATACATCCGACACCGGCCGCACCGTCGTCTGCGGCACGCCATCCGCTCTGCAGTCCCGCTTGTTCGATGCCCTACAAACCGCCTATGGCGCCGGCCTGCCGTTGCTGAAACCCGGCATCGCCATGAGCGACGTGCACCGGGCAACAACCGACGCGATGGCGAAGGCTGGTTTTCCCGGCTATACGCGGGGCCATTTCGGCCATGGCCTGGGCGCCGGTCTCGGCAGCGAGGAATGGCCGTTCCTCTCGCGGCAATCGGATGTCATCCTCGAGCCGGGCATGGTGCTCGCCTTTGAAACGCCGTGGTATGTCGATGGCGTGGGCGGCATGATCATCGAAAACCAGCTGCTGATTACACCGGATGGCCACGAGATCATGAACCGGCTACCGTCCGGTCTCGTCTCCCTCTGATCGCGGGTTGCCATGCCTGACAATCGCCTCGAACGCTTCGCTCATAATCTCGACTGGAACCTTTTGCGCACCTTCGTCGTCGTGGTCGAGGAAGGCAGCATCACGGCAGCCGCCAACCGGCTGCTGTTGCAGCAACCGGCCGTCAGCATGGCTCTGAAGCGGCTGGAACAGACGGTCGGCCAAAAGCTCATCGACCGCCGCCCGGGCCGCTTCGATCTGACGGAGGCCGGCGAAAAGCTGCACCGCCAATGCCGCGATATCTTCGCAGCGGTCGTGCGCCTGCCGAACGCGCTGGAAACCGCAGGCGACGACGTGACCGGCCATGTCAGCATTCATTCGGTCAGCCATGCGCACAATCCGGCCTGGGATCGCAAGCTTGAGAGCTTCTTTCATCTCTATCCGAAGGTGACACTCAGCATCACGGTCGAAACAACCGTCAGCGTCATCAGCGCCGTCGAGCGCAACATTGCTACCATCGGCCTGTGCGATGGTAATATTCCTGAAGCGCTGGATAAGGCCTTCCATATCCGCGAACAGTACGGGCTGTATTGCGGCCGCGGCCACCGTCTGTTCGGCGCAAAGACCGCAGCCTTGAACGACTTGCGCGGCGATCCCTACATCGCGTTCATCGCCGATGTTCTCGGCGGCCAGCATATGAATGCCATTACCGCCGTGCGCGCCATGGGCTCCTTCGGCCAGCAGGTGCGAGCCGTCTCCTGCAATGTCGAGGAAGTGCTGCGCCTGATCGCGGCCAATATCGGCATCGGCATGGTGCCGGACCACCTGGCGGCGCCGGGTCTTGCCGCGGGCGAGCTCTGGCAATTGCCGCCCTACGATCTGTTGCCGACCACGGATGTCTTCCGCATTACCAATCCCAACGCGATCCTCAATCCGGCCGAAGCCGCCTTCCTGCGCCATGTTACAGACACCGAACCGCTGGACCATAGCGCAAGGCATCAATCTGCCTGATAGTGAGCTTCTTCACTATAAATTTGAACATTGAAGGGGGTGCCTCTAGGGTCCGTCTGCGCGATGGAGATCGCGAGAGAGCAGGGGACGAACTGACATGCAGACATTCGACGTGGCCATCATCGGCGGCGGCATCGCCGGGCTGTCGCTCGCCTATTTTCTCAGCCCCCATCGCTCTGTCGTCGTGCTCGAACGGGAAACGGCGCTCGGCTACCACAGCACCGGCCGCTCTGCCGCCGAATTCGTGCTGCGGTACAATGCGCCGGAGGTCTGCCAACTGGCAGCGATCGCCAAGGATTTCTTCGATAGCCCGCCGGATGGATTTTCGGACATCCCGCTGTTGAAGCAGCGTGGCGGCGTGATGATCGCCACGGCCGAAAAAGCCAAACGTCTGGGGGAGGTTTTCCGCGCAGAAATCGGCTTTACGCCCGAGCTGGAAATGCTGGACGAACAGGACCTGTTGACGCGCCTGCCGGTCCTGAAACCCGGCTATGCCGCCGCGGCATTCTACGATCCCAACTTCTGGGATATCGAGGTGGAAAGCCTACTGCAGGGCTATGTCAAAGGCGCGCGCCGCAACGGCACGGAGATCCGCGAGCGCCACGCGGTTCTGTCCGCCAGCCATGATGGCCAGGCTTGGACCATCGAAACGTCATCAGGCGCTGTCCGTGCCAAAACCGTGGTCAATGCGACCGGTGGTTGGGCTGATGCGATGGCGGAAATCTTTAGCGTCGAACCACTCGGCATCATCCCGCATCGCCGCACGGCCATCACGGTCGATCTTCCGGAGGGGATCGATATCTCCGACATGCCGGAGATCAATGAAGTCGACGAAGACTTCTACATGAAGCCCGATGCCGGCCGGCTCTTCGCCAGCCCGGCCGACGCCACCCCATGCGAACCCGGCGACGTGCAACCGGAGGAACTCGATGTCGCCTGGGCCGCCCATTATGTCGAAGAAGCGACCACAATCCCAATCCGCCGCGTCGCCAAGAGCTGGGCCGGTATGCGCAGTTTTTCGCCCGACAAGCTGCCGGTGATCGGCTTTGCGCGAGATCATCGGGATCTCTTCTGGCTCGCAGGTCAAGGCGGTTACGGTATCCTGACTTCACCGGCCCTTGGCGCTTTGGCTGCCAGTCTTTTGACAGGTCAACCTCGGCCGGAAGGCTTTAGCGTAAAGGCACTTGATCCCTCAACGTTCAACCCACTCCGATTGACGGCTTGATATCACCCGTTGCGGGTACCCTCCACTCCACCGCGGGATGAGACATCGCCTGCCTCCCGAAGGAGGCCGCACGAGCAATGTCCGAGCGAAACCGCGCCATTTCTTCCAGCCTGCGTCCCTCATCCGGGATGCGCAGGAGATAGGCCGGATGCACGGTGACAAGCAGCAACTGCCCGTGGCTAAGCTGCAGCATCTCGCCGCGCAAATCGGCCAGACGCTGCCGGCTATCGGTCAGCGCCATCAGTGCCGTTGACCCCATTGCCACCACCAGCTTCGGCTTGATCAGTGCCAGTTCCCGCGTCAGCCACCATTTGCAGTGCTGCACTTCCCCGACATTCGGCTTCTGATGGATGCGGCGCTTGCCGCGCGGCTCATATTTGAAATGCTTGACGGCATTGGTGACATAGGTCTCCTTGCGATCCAACCCTGCTTCCTGAGCAGCTGTATTGAACACCGCGCCCGCTGGGCCGACGAAGGGCCGCCCGGCCAGATCCTCCTGATCGCCCGGCTGTTCGCCAACGATCATGATCCTGGCATCCTGCGGTCCTTCGCCAAAAACCGTCTGCGTCGCACTGCAATGCAGGGGACAGCGCGTGCAATGGCGTGCCTCCTCGCGAAGCTCCTCAAGCGTCCCTGCCGACGCCTGCACGATGTCCGGCTCGGCTCGGGCGAGGGCCTGCAGCCGTTGGTGAAACAGCGGGGCTTCGCTCGCTGCCCGTTCGGCCATGGCAACGACGCTCGCCTCGGCTCCGGCAATCAAGCCCGGGATGAGTTCCGCCTCCGGCAGGTTCTTCCAGTATTTCTTCGGCATCTCCGTCATCATCATCTTCACCTTCAGACGGGCCGGGTTGAAGATGTTGGAAAAATAGGTTTGCCATAGCCTATCGGTGCTATCCACCAGCATCGGATTTGCCGCGGGTTCCGTTGAAATCGTCAAGGCGTCGCCATCCCAGGCCGCCGTCCCTTTCGGCGTGGCGATGATCCAGTCCATGTCGGTAAAACGGCGCTGGAAGAACGGCGCGGCGCGCGCAACGATATGATGATCGGGCTCGAACCAGGCCAGAAAACGCCGGCGCGCATATCCCTGCTCGGCATCGATCTCCTTGAAGCGGACGAAGGCCGTCATCTTGTGGCAATCGCGCCGCACGGATTTTTCCATCGCATGCAGCTGGGCCACGTCGGCATCGGAGAGCACCTGCAGAAGCGTGCGCTCACGCTGCAGCCGAAAAAGAATCCGGTAGAGAAGCTGGAAACGCAGGGGATCGCTGTGGCAGATCACAGCTTGTGCCAATGACAAAAACGCCTTTGGGACAGTCACGGCCGGCACGGACGCTGCAGCGGTATTAGGCGCCTGCGGTGCTTCGGCAGCAGGTCCGAACAGATCGTCCACCGCACCGTTCCTGCAACGCCAGTCAATCATTCGCGGCTCTGTGCGGGCAAGCAGCAGAGTTCGGGCAGCCTCCCGCCACTCCGTCAAATCTCCCCGGCCCTCCAACGTAACCGTTACCATCACAAAAGCGCCAGCTGTTCGGGTTTGGGCTCGAACATGGCCCGCAGATCAGAGCGATCGATCAGCCGATGCGGTGTCCAGCCCTCGGTGACGACGAAGGACTGCACTTTCTTGATCGAGACGTGCAGGCGCGCCAGATCCTCCAACCGCAAACGGCGGTGTCGCCGGGCAGACAGAATGCCGCTGACGGCCTTTGTTCCCAACCCCGGCACCCGCAGCAGCATCTCGCGTTCCGCCGTGTTGATATTCACCGGAAAACGATGGCGATTGGCCAGGGCCCAGGCGAGCTTCGGGTCCAGTTTAAGGTCCAGCATACCATCCGGCTGGTTCTCGGTAATTTCCTCGATGCCGAAACCGTAGAAGCGATAGAGCCAATCGGCTTGGTAGAGCCGGTGTTCGCGCATCAAGGGCGGTTTGATCAAAGGCAGATTTTTCGAGGCGTCGGGGATGGGGCTAAAGGCAGAATAATACACCCGGCGCAGTCCGTAGCTGCCATAGAGCCGTGCGCTGGTGCCAAGTATGCCCTTGTCATTGGTTTGATCAGCCCCGACAATCATCTGCGTGCTCTGGCCCGCCGGTACGAAACGCTTACGCCGCTTCGTCTGCAGTGTCGGCTCGCCGGCAGCCTCGATCTTCAGCCTGAGTTCACCCATCGATTTACGGATGTTGGCCGGCCGCTTTTCCGGCGCCAGCCGGGTCAGCGCAGAATCAGTCGGCAACTCGATGTTGATAGAGAGACGATCGGCATAAAGTCCGGCCTGCTCGATCAACAGTGGCGAGGCCTCCGGGATCGACTTCAGATGAATATAGCCACCGAATTTGTGGGTGACACGCAATTCCCGTGCGATGCGGACCATTTCCTCCATCGTGTAATCCGACGAGCGGATGATCCCCGACGAAAGAAAAAGGCCTTCGATATAATTGCGCCGGTAGAATTCCAGTGTCAGCCAGATGACCTCCTCGACGCTGAAGCGTGCCCGCTCGACATTGCTGGACGACCGGTTGATGCAATAGGCACAATCGTAGATGCAGAAATTCGTCATCAGGATCTTGAGCAGCGAAATGCAACGTCCATCCGGCGCATAAGCGTGGCAAATGCCTGACCCTTCGGTCGATCCCAAGCCGCCGGACTTGGACGAATCCCGCTTCACCGTCCCGCTTGAGGCGCAAGACGCATCGTATTTGGCGGCATCGGAAAGGATGGCCAAGCGTTCATTCAGCGATTTCTTCATATTGTTCATGATATGTTCTTTTCCGATCTTCGTCAACGTGAGGAACCCGAAAGATCGGAACGATTGGCGGAGGCGGCCGTTGTAGGCACGAACCCTCTCAAATCTTGAAGAAGGAGATGGCCTCATGCCGTTCATCGACAAATCCAAAATCCTCATTCTTGCCACCCATGGCTATGAACGCTCCGAACTGCGCGTGCCGCTGGACGAGCTGAAAAACCGTGGCGCGAGCGTCAAGATCGCTTCTCTCGACAACGATCCTATTAAGAGCTGGGACAAGAAAGACTGGGGCGACACGGTGAATGTCGACCTCCTTGCCAGGGATGTGAATATCGACGATTTCGATGCACTTGTTCTGCCCGGCGGCCAGATGAACCCTGACATTCTGCGTCACGATACGGATGCGATGCGCGTTGTCAGGGAATTCGTCGCGTCCGGCAAGGCTGTCGCAGCCATCTGCCATGCGCCTTGGCTGCTCATCGAGGCCGATGCGGTGCGTGGTCGCAAGATGACGTCCTATATCTCGATCAAGACCGACATGAAGAATGCCGGGGCGATCTGGTCGGATGAGGCTGTCGTGACCGATAAGGG
The DNA here is from genome assembly GCF_001426665.1 of Rhizobium sp. Root1334. Lineage (GTDB taxonomy): Bacteria > Pseudomonadota > Alphaproteobacteria > Rhizobiales > Rhizobiaceae > Pararhizobium. Next base: position 340,424 of record NZ_LMEY01000029.1, read on the forward strand.
CATCATCACTTCGCGCAATCCAGGCGATCTGCAACCATTCATCGCCAAGATCGTTGAGGAGGTCGAAGAGGGCCGCCATGAGCGCCGTGCCGCCTGATCCCGCCGCAGGAAAGGAAAAACAATGGCCGATCTTTCAAAGACCAAAAATGATCCGTTACAACAGCTGTGGGACGTGGCTGGCGATATCCATGCCGGGATGCTGGGCGTCGAGGGCTCCAAGCAGCATATGCAGCCGATGGCACCTTTCATCGAAAAGGAAACCAATTCAATCTGGTTCTATTCCAGGGCCGATAGCGATCTCGTCAAGGCAGTGCGTACCGGCGACCGGGCGCATTTCTGCATCATCAGCAAGGACCATGACTATCACGCCTGCCTCGCCGGCATGATCGACGAGGTGGAATCCCGGACGCATATCGAAAAATTCTGGTCGCCGATGGTGGGCGCCTGGTTCGAGAACGGTAAAGACGATCCATCCCTGACGATGCTTCAGTTGAAGCTCGATGACGTGGCAATCTGGGCCTCTTCGAACAGCACGCTGCGCTTCGGATGGGAAATGGCCAAGGCCAATCTGACAGGCAAGGAGCCGGATCTCGGCGTCCATACCCAGATATCACTGCCACACTGACCCCTCATCGGTGTGGATCTGGCGTCCCGTCCCCGTTCCTCGGGGGCGGGGCGTTTTCATCAGAGCGAAAAGCGGCCGTATCGGCCATTGCTATAGACCAAAGAATGTCCGTCGCCAGCAACGATGGAGACGACGCGGCCGAGAATGATCGCGTGGCTGTGGCGTTCGATCACCTCGTCCACTTCACAATCAATACCAGCCAACGCACCGCGCAGGACAGAAGCCCCGCTTGCCAGCGTAAACCACTCTGCTCCGTCATAGCGCTCGCTTCCCTTCAAACCGCCCTTGCCGGCAAACCGGTCGGCGACATCCTGCTGGTCGGCGCTGAGAATATTGACGCAGAAATGCCCGTAGCGGCTGATGATGGGCCAGCTGGACGAGCTGCGATTGATGTTGACGATCATCGTTGGCGGATCGACGGACAGAGCAGTGGCTGACGTCACTGTCGCGCCGGTCCGTTCGTCACCAACGCCGGCGGTAATGACGGAGACACCACCCGGCATCCGCCGCATCGCCGATTTCAAGGCATCCTCATCCGCCACATGCGGAAAGGACTGCCCCTGTGGCGCGATGGTTCGGTCGAGCGAATTTCTCAAAGCGAGGTTCATGCGGGTCCACTCTTTTGCCGTCTCGTTCACGATGGCCGATTTACGCATGGAAAATGCCCTCGTCTCAAGCAAAGAACACCCGTGGCCGCCCGGGAAGCCGGATCGCTTTTTCAATCATCATAAAATTTATAGATTATATTATTTTCTAAAGGGAGACGAAATTTGCCAAGCTTGGATGCTCCCCGAATGCAGCTTCGCCAAATAGGATATCAAAAGTATAGACTATTGACAGTCGCATCAATTGTGTCAGGATTGTGTTAACGGCCGTTAACCGGTCCACGGAAACAGCGGAGAACGGAATGTTTTATCACGGTGGAATGACACTGGGTTACCTGACACCTCCGGTGAAAAAAGAAAAGGCCATCCGCGTGGAAATGCCCGTTCGCCAAAGCCGCGAAGAGCAGACCGAGTATGAACAGGAGCGCGATCAGGAACTGAGCCGCGCGTTTCTCACGCCCTGGCACCTCTTCTACTGATCCGTAGGCAGATAGACTATTGGGCCGCCACCGCGCCACGGCCATTGGCAGCGATAGAGGAATACATGCCCGTCGTGCGGAATTCCGTCGGGCTGGCGCCGAAATAACGGCGGAACACCTTGGCGAAATAATTCGGGTCTTCGAAGCCCGCCATGATCGCCACCTCCTTGACAGAGAGATGCGCCGCATTGGTCAGCAATTTCGTGGCGCGCCGCAACCGTTTACGCAGCACGAATTCGGCTGGTGGCATGCCCTCGCTGGCGGCAAAGACCCGAGAGAAATGCGCCCGGCTGAGACCCGAAACCTCAGCGAGGGTCTCGACCGGCAACGGGCGCTCAAGATTGGCCATGATGTGGTCGATGACATGCTGCATCGTCCGGTATTCCTGGCCGATAACAGGATGCGAGCCGAAAACATCGTCATACAACACCATCGCCGATTCATATGCGATGGCGGACGCATTGCCCGGGGCCTCGGCGCCACCGGAAATCAGCCGCAGACTGCAATCGGCAAGACGCTCGATCGTTTCCGGCTTGAGATTGAGGATCGGCCCGGTGGTCGCAAGAATCGCCTTATGGATGCGCAACGCTTCCTCACCGTTCATGGAAATCCAGAAAAACTCCCAGCGTCCGTTCCGCTCCAGCCAGTAGCGGTGATTGTGGGGCACCAGAACCAGCAGGGTCTCGCCCTCGCGCACCCGATAGGTGCGGTTTTCGTAGCGCAGGTTTCCCGCGCCGGCGATCGTGTGCTGAAGCACGGTGAACGGTGTCTGCCCGCGCTTGCGGCCATCCCAGTCATAGGTCTCGTCGGTGCGGATTTCATAGCCCGTGCTGGTCGGCATTGTGTGCAGGCTATGGCGTCCGCGCGGCAGGGAAACCGTCCGCATCACCGGTCCATTCTCGATCAGTCGTTTCAGCATAGAATTACCCATGAAAGCATAATACCTCTCTGGCGGCACCTTTCATTATACGCATAATGCCCCTCAACAAAGCAAGATGACCGGATTGGAACGGCATCGACGGGGAGAACCGGCACGCAGAGTGCGTTTGATCGCAATGTGTCCGGTGCATTGATTTTACCCTGTCCGTTCTTCCCGGCCAAACGACCAGCGACGAGGACAGCATGAGCAGCTTCAAGATAGCCATTATCGGCGCCGGCAGTGTCGGCTTCACCAAGAAACTCTTCACCGACATTCTCTGCGTGCCGGAGTTCCGCGATGTCGAGTTCGCGCTTACCGATTTGAGCGAGCACAATCTCGGCATGATCAAGTCGATCCTCGACAAGATCGTCGCCTCCAACAACTTGCCCGCCAAGGTCACCGCCTCGACCGACCGCCGCGAGGCAATATCGGGTGCGCGCTACATCATCAGCTGCGTCCGCGTCGGCGGTCTGGCAGCTTACGCCGACGATATCCGCATCCCCTTGAAATATGGCGTCGACCAGTGCGTCGGCGATACGATCTGCGCCGGTGGCATTCTCTACGGCCAGCGCAATATTCCGGTCATCCTCGACTTCTGCAAGGACATCCGCGAACTGGCCGAGCCGGGCGCGAAGTTCCTCAACTATGCAAACCCGATGGCGATGAACACCTGGGCTGCGATCGAATATGGCAAGGTCGATACGATCGGTCTTTGCCACGGTGTCCAGCACGGCGCCGAACAGATTGCCGAAATCCTCGGCGCCAAGGATGGCGAACTGGATTACATCTGCTCCGGCATCAACCACCAGACCTGGTTCACCGATGTCCGCGTCAAGGGCCGCAAGATCGGCAAGGATGAGCTGGTCGCCGCCTTTGAGGCACATCCGGTCTTTTCACAGCAGGAAAAGCTGCGTATCGATGTGTTGAAGCGTTTCGGCGTCTATTCCACCGAGAGCAACGGCCACCTGTCGGAGTACCTGCCTTGGTACCGCAAGCGGCCGGAGGAAATTACCCGCTGGATCGATATGTCCGACTGGATCCACGGTGAAACCGGCGGCTACCTGCGCCATTCGACCGAGACCCGCAACTGGTTCGAGACCGAATATCCGCAGTTCCTGGAAGACGCAGGTAAGCCGATCGATCCGGCCCGCCGTTCCAACGAACACGCCAGCCATATTCTGGAAGCACTGGAAACCGGGCGCGTCTATCGCGGCCATTTCAACGTCAAGAACAACGGCGTCATCACCAACCTACCGTCGGACGCGATCATTGAATCGCCCGGCTTCGTCGATCGCTTCGGCATCAACATGGTCGCCGGTATCACGCTGGCGGAAGCCTGCGCTGCCACCTGCATGTCCTCGATCAATGTCCAGCGCATGTCGGTTCACGCCGCCATCTCAGGCGACATCGACCTCCTGAAACTCGCGGTGCTGCACGATCCGCTGGTTGGCGCCATCTGCACACCGGAAGAGGTCTGGCAGATGGTCGATGAAATGGTCGTCGCCCAGGCCGAGTGGCTGCCGCAATATGCCCATGCAGTACCCGCAGCCAAGGAACGCCTAGCCAGGGGTACCGTGAAGACCCGTGACTGGAAGGGCGTTGCCCGCCGCGAAGTGCGCTCGATCGATGAACTGCGCGCCGAGAAGGAAGCAACGAAGCTGAAAGCCGCAAGCTGAGCTGCAGCAAGACGCGCAAGACCCGTTTGCTTGAGGAGGAAATCGGTCTGAGGGTGGGCAATCCGTTGCCCGCTCCATTCCGGCAGATGGCAGGATGCCGTCATGCCGGACGCTTTTAGGAGGAGAGCCGCCCATACCGGGCCGGTCTAAAGCATGAGGGAGAAACAACGACAATGAACAGCTTTCGCCATCTGAAAACGACCAGCGCGCTGCTTTTGGGCGTGTCGGCATTCGCCGTGTCGGCAATGGCTTCCGAGCCGACCGTGGTGCCCGAGCAGCCGGCCTTCCCGGCACAGGGCAAGATCACCTACGTGCCGCGCGATTCCATCCTCGAATACAAGGCCCTGCCGGAATATCACGAGCCCGACTGGGTCACCGAAAAATTCGTCAAGGCCGGCAAGCTACCGCCGGTTGCCGAGCGCCTGCCGAAGGAGCCGCTGGTCTTCAAGACCGGCAATATGCCGGATGGCGTTGGCGTTTATGGCGATACGATGCGCCACGTCATCGGCGGCCGGCCGGAAGGCTGGAACTATTCCGCCGGACAGACGCAAGGGTGGGGCGGCATTGATATCGAAATGTCTGAATGCCTGACCCGCACCGCGCCGCTTTATCAGGTCGAGGCGAAGGACGTCGAGCCGCTGCCGAACCTCGCAAAACGCTGGGAATGGTCGGAAGATGGCCACAAGCTCACCATGCACCTGATCGAAGGTGCCAAATGGTCGGATGGCGTTCCCTTTTCCTCCGAAGACGTGATGTTCTACTGGGACGACAATGTCGTTGACCCCAATGTCTCGCCGCTCAATGGCGCAACGCCGGAAACCTTCGGCGAAGGCACGACACTGAAAGCCATCGACGCCAACACCGTCGAATGGACTTTCAAGGAGGCTTTCCCGCGCCAGTATCTCTACTCCATGGCGTACGGCACGTTCTGCCCCGGTCCGGCCCACATTCTCAAGACCAAGCACCCGAAATACGCCAAGGACTTTACCTACGACCAGTACAAGAACGGCTTCCCGCCGGAATACATGAACATTCCGATCATGGGCGCCTGGGTTCCGGTCGAATACCGTCCCGACGATATTATCGTCATGCGCCGCAATCCCTACTATTGGAAGGTGGACGAAGCCGGCAACCAGCTGCCCTATCTCAACGAGCTGCACTACAAGCTCTCGACCTGGGCCGACCGCGACGTGCAGGCGATTGCCGGTTCCGGTGACCTCTCCAACCTCGAACAGCCCGAGAATTTCGTCGAAAGCCTGAAGCGCGCCGCCCAGGATACCGCACCGGCACGCCTCGCGTTCGGTGCCCGGCTGATCGGTTACAATCTCTATATGAACTTCTCCGGCAATGGCTGGGGCGAACCGGACGAACGCGGCCAGGCGGTGCGGGAGCTCAACCGCAATGAGGACTTCCGCAAGGCCATCACCATGGCGGTCGATCGCAAGAAGATCGGCGAATCGCTGGTCAAAGGCCCCTTCACCGCCATTTATCCAGGCGGCCTTTCTTCCGGAACAAGTTTCTACGACCGCCAGTCGACCGTCTATTATCCGTTCGACTTGGAAGGCGCCAAGGCCCTCCTCGAAAAGGCCGGCCTGAAGGACACCGACGGCAACGGCTTCGTCAACTATCCGGCCGACAAGCTTGGCGGCAAGGATGTCGAGGTCGTGTTGCTGGTCACATCCGACTACAGCACCGACAAAAACCTCGCTGAAGGCGTCGTCGGCCAGATGGAACAGCTGGGCATTCGGGTAGTGCTCAACGCGCTCGACGGCAAGCAGCGCGACGCGGCCAACTATGGCGGCCGCTGGGACTGGATGGTGCTGCGTAATGGTGCAGAACTGTCATCCGTGGTGCAAAACACCCCGCAGCTCGCCGCAACGGGTCCACGCACCAGCTGGAACCACCGCGTGCCGGAAGGTGGGCAGCTTGATCTGATGCCGTTCGAGCAGGAGCTTGTCGATATCGTCAACAAGTTCATTGCCTCGAGCGACAATGACGAACGCACGGAGTTGATGAAGCAGTACCAGAAGGTCGCCACTACCAACGTCAACTCAGTCGGCCTGACCGAATATCCAGGCGCGCTGATCGTCAACAAGCGCTTCTCGAACATTCCGGTCGGTGCGCCGATCTTCATGTTCAACTGGGCGGAAGACACGATCATCCGCGAACGGGTGTTCGTCGCCGCAGACAAGCAGGGTGATTACGAACTGTTCCCTGAGCAACTGCCCGGCAAGCCCGGCGAAAAAGGCCCGATGAACTGATCGATAGACTCCGCTTCCCAGGCCGCGCCATCAACCCGGCCTGGGAAAATCCCAAAACACACAAGAGAACCTAACAGCCATGTTCCGATTTCTGCTTGTGCGCATCGCGTCAGCCATACCCGTCCTTTTCGTGCTCAGCGTGGTCACCTTCGCGATCATCCAGGCACCGCCGGGCGACTATAGCGACTATATCCGGTCGCAGATGATCAACCAGGGCGGCGCATCCTTCGAGGAAGCCGACGCCCAGGCGCAGGCCTACAAGGTCGCTAACGGGCTGGATAAGCCGATGGTCGTCCAGTACGTCAACTGGATCACCGGTATCGTCACGCGCGGCGATTTCGGCCATAGCCTGTTCTACAACAAGCCCGTTTCCGAGGTCGTCGGCGAACGCCTGCCGCGCACGCTGGCTCTGGCGCTGGTCTGCCACATCCTCGCTTCCATTATCGGCATCACCTTCGGCATTCTTGCCGCCACCCGGCAATATACGTGGGTCGATACCCTGCTCTCCGGCATATCTTTTCTTGGCATGACGGTGCCGCGCTTCCTGATGGCACTGATCATCGTCTATATCCTGGTGTTCCACTTCAACGTCACCGAGATCAACAGCTTCCACTCCGCCAAATATGGCGGCGCGCCGTGGTCGTGGGACAAATTCGTCGATCTCCTGAAACACGTCTGGCCGGTCATCGCCATCGCCACGTTCGGCGGCCTCGCCTACAATATGCGCGTCATGCGCGGCAATCTGCTCGATACGCTGAACGCCCAATATGTCGAGACCGCGCGGGCCAAGGGCCTCTCCGAAAGCGCCGTCATCATGCGTCATGCGGTACCGAACGCGCTGCATCCGCTTGTCATGTATCAGGGCGTCGTGCTGCCCTATATGCTGACCGGCGAAATCGAAACCGCGATCATCTTCGCGTTGCCGACCGTCGGCCCGGCCATCGTCGGTTCGATGTGGGTCGGCGACGTCTATGTCACCGCAACCTTCATGCTGGTCCTCTCCGCCACGCTGATCGTCGGCAACATCATCGCCGACATGCTGCTGGCCCTACTCGATCCTCGTGTCCGTCTGGGTGGAGGAGCGCACGCATGAAAGCCGACGTTCAAAACACGCTCACTGTTCCGGTCCCCGCCGCACACCATCACAACGAAACCTATCTCGCGTTAGTCTGGCGCCGCCTGAAGCGCTCCTGGACGGGAATGGCCGGCCTCATCCTCGTCTGCCTGCTGATGCTGATGACGATCTTTGCCGAGTTCTTCTCTCCCGTAGACCCCAAGCTTACCGGCGTCGCCTTTGCCCCGCCGCAGACGATCTCGATCACCGATCAGGAGGGCAATCTCGTCTGGCCGCGCACCTACCAGATCGGTGAAGGCACCGAGCTTGATCCTATCACCTTCCAGCCGATCGTCGGCCCGGACTATGCCAACCCGCAGAACCTTGGCTTCTTCGTCAAGGGCTTCAGCTACCGGCTACTCGGCCTGATCCCCACCGACCGCCATTTCTTCGGCGCGACCGACGGTACGCCCGTCAACTTCCTCGGCACCGACAAGTTCGGCCGTGATGTGCTGTCGCGCATCTTCCATGGCTCCCGCGTCTCGCTGATGATCGCGTTGACGGTGGTGTTCATCGTCACCGTCGTCGGCACCACCGTTGGCATGGTCTCCGGTTATTTCGGCGGCCGCTTCGACACCTGGATGCAACGCTTCGTCGAGCTTGTCCTCGCCTTCCCACAATTGCCGCTCTATCTGGCGCTGACGTCGCTGATCCCGGTAACGGCGCCCACCAACGTCTTCCTCGCCTTCGTCATCTTCGTCATGTCGGCGCTCGGCTGGGCGCAGATGTCGCGCGAGGTGCGCGGCAAGACGCTGGCGCTTGCCCGCATCGACTATGTCCGGGCGGCGATGGCGATCGGCGCCACAGACCGGCGTATCATCTTCCAGCATATTTTCCCCAATGTGATGAGCCACGTGATCGTCTCCGTGACGCTGGCAATCCCCAGCGTGGTGCTGCTCGAATCCTTCCTCGGCTTCCTCGGCTTCGCGGTCAAACCGCCGCTGATGTCCTGGGGCCTGATGCTGCAGGATACCGCCACCTATTCAGTCATCGGATCCTACCCCTGGATCCTTTCCCCCGTGGCCTTCGTGCTGATCACCGTCTTTGCGTTCAATGCGCTCGGTGACGGCCTGCGCGACGCCGTCGACCCATACTGAGGAGACGACCATGGCACTCGTGGACATCAGCACACTTGCCCCCGAACAGCGGCACGACCATGCCGCCGCGATCGGTACCCCGATCATCGACGCGCGCCATGTCGGGGTGACGTTCAAGGTCGAGCATGGCACTATCGACGCCGTCAAGAACGTCTCCTTCCAGCTTTATCGCGGCGAAACCATCGCGGTCGTCGGCGAATCCGGCTCAGGAAAATCGGTGACGGCCCGCACGATCATGGGCCTGCTCACCAAGCGCGCCAGCGTCTCGGAAAAGTCGAGCATCGAGTACGACGGCAAGAATGTGCTCAAATTCTCCGACCGGCAGCGCCGGGCGCTGCGTGGCAACCGCATTTCGATGATCTTCCAGGAGCCGATGAGCTCGCTCAATCCGGTCTATACGATCGGCGCTCAGATCATCGAGGCGATCCGCGTGCACCAGAAGATGAATCGCAAACGGGCGGCCGAGCGCACGCTGGAACTGCTCCGCCAGGTGCAGATCCCCGATCCGGAAACCCGCCTCAACCAGTATCCGCACCAGCTCTCCGGCGGCCAGCGCCAGCGCATCATGATCGCCATGGCGCTTGCCAACAATCCCGACGTGCTGATCGCTGACGAGCCGACGACCGCGCTCGACGTCACCGTGCAGGCCCAGATCCTCAACCTGATCCGCGACCTGCAGAAGACGCTCGGCATGGCGGTGATCCTGATCACCCACGACCTCACCGTCGTGCGCCAGTTCTCTGATTATGTCTACGTCATGCAGAACGGCGAGGTGAAGGAACACAACACCACGCCGGCGCTTTTTCAGAACCCGCAGCACCCCTACACGAAGCATCTGCTCAACTCCGAGCCGAAGGGCATGGCCAATCCGATGCCGGTTGATTCCGCCGCCATCCTCGAAGGCCGCAATGTCCGGGTTTCCTTCATGCTCAAGCATGGCGGCTTCTTCAAACCGCAGCTGAAGGAACTGGTCGCGGTCGATAGCCTCAGCCTCAAGCTGCATCGCCACGAAACGCTCGGGCTCGTCGGCGAATCCGGCTCGGGAAAAACCACCTTCGGCCAGGCGCTGGTCAAGCTTTTGACGGCTGAGAGCGGCGAAATCCTGTTCGATGGCCAGTCGATCGAAAAGAACAGCCGCGAACAGATGCGCCCTTTGCGGTCACGCATGCAGATCGTCTTCCAGGACCCCTTCTCGTCCCTCAACCCGCGCATGTCGGTTGGTCAGATCATCGAGGAAGGCCTGATCGTCAACAAGCTCGGAGCCACCCGCAACGAACGGCTGGACCGGGTGAGGGAAGCGCTCAACAGCGCCGGGCTGCCCAACAACATTCTGTCGCGCTTCCCGCACGAATTTTCCGGCGGCCAGCGCCAGCGCATCGCCATCGCCCGTGCGGTTGCTCTGGAGCCGGAATTCATCCTGCTCGACGAACCGACTTCAGCGCTCGATCTGTCGGTGCAGGCCCAGATCATCGAACTGCTGCGCAAGCTGCAGGACGAGAAAGGACTGAGCTACCTCTTCATCTCCCACGATCTCAAAGTCGTGCGCGCACTCTGCCACCGGGTGGTGGTGATGCAGCATGGCAAGATCGTTGAAGAGGGTCCGGTCGAAGACGTTCTTACCCATCCCAAGACCGCCTACACCGAACGGCTCGTCCGCGCCGCCTTCGACGTAGCCGCCTAAAGCAAAGAGGCCTATCCATGACCAGACAACCCAAGATCACCTTCATCGGCGCGGGCTCGACCGTGTTCATGAAAAACATCATCGGCGACGTGCTGCAGCGCCCGGCGTTATCAAGCGCAAAGATCGCGCTGATGGACATCAATCCGCAGCGACTCGAGGAAAGCGAAGTCGTCGTCAGCAAGCTGATCTCGACGCTCGGTGCCAAAGCCACCATCGAGCTGCACTCCAATCAGCGCAAGGCGCTCGATGGCGCCGATTTCGTCGTCGTCGCCTTCCAGATCGGCGGCTTTGAGCCCTGCACGGTTACCGATTTCGAAGTGCCGAAGAAATACGGCCTGCGCCAGACCATTGCCGATACGCTCGGTGTCGGCGGCATCATGCGTGGCCTGCGCACCGTGCCGCATCTCTGGTCGATCTGCGAGGACATGATGCAGGTCTGCCCCGAGGCAATCCTCTTGCAATACGTTAACCCGATGGCGATCAACACCTGGGCAATCGCCGAAAAATACCCGAAGATCAAGCAGGTCGGCCTCTGCCATTCCGTCCAGGGAACGGCGATGGAACTCGCCCACGATCTCGATATTCCCTATGAGGAGATCCGCTATCGTTCGGCCGGTATCAACCACATGGCCTTCTTCCTGAAGTTCGAACACCGCCAGGCCGACGGTTCCTACCGCGATCTCTATCCGGATCTCGTGCGTGGCTACCGCGAAGGCCGGGCACCAAAGCCGACCTGGAACCCGCGCTGCCCCAACAAGGTCCGCTACGAGATGCTGACCCGGCTTGGCTATTTCGTCACTGAAAGCTCGGAGCATTTTGCCGAATACACGCCCTATTTTATCAAGGAGGGCCGCGAGGACCTGATCGAGAAATTCGGCATTCCGCTCGACGAGTATCCGAAGCGCTGCATCGAACAGGTCGAGAAATGGAAGGGTCAGGCCGCCGCATTCCGCTCGGCCGACAAGATCGAAGTCGCGCAATCGAAGGAATATGCTTCCTCGATCATGAACTCGGTCTGGACCGGCGAACCCTCGGTGATCTACGGCAACCTGCGCAACAATGGCTGCATCACCTCGCTACCGGACAATTGCGCCGCCGAAGTGCCGTGCCTAGTCGATGAAAACGGCATCCAGCCGACCTATATCGGCGCCCTGCCGCCGCAGCTGACGGCGCTGATCCGCACCAACATCAACGTGCAGGAACTGACGGTGGCGGCAATGATGACCGAAAATCGCGAGCATCTCTATCACGCCGCGATGATGGATCCGCATACGGCCGCAGAACTCGATCTCGACCAGATCTGGTCGCTCACCGACGATCTGCTCGCCGCCCACGGAACCTGGATTCCCGAATGGGCCCGCGTATCGAAGAAGGTCCAAGCCGCGTAACGTCCCTCCCCGTTGCGTGACAGGAAGCCCCGGAACAATAATTCCGGGGTTTTCCTTTTGTCCGAGGTGTGGTCGAAGGGAATGACACATCGCCGATCCCCTGCAGGAGACAAACATGCCCGCCACCCTCGCCCGCCAACTGTCAGACGCCGACAATCAGGGTATCCGGCTAACATCCGCATCGCTCACTGAGCCCGCCACCCCGGCGGAAGCGTTTGCCGTGCAGCGCGAGACGCTGGCCTTGAACAATTGGCTGACCGGCGGCTACAAGGTGGCAATCCGCCCCGATGGAAGCTCGGTCTCGGCACCGATCGCCCATATCACCCATGCCAGCGAATCGGGAACCGCGGGTTTCGAGCGCCCCGCCGTCGATGCACTGGAAGTGGAAATCTGCTTCGTGCTTGGCAAGGATCTCGCCGCCCCCGGCACCACGCCCTATACCCGTGAAACCCTGCTCGATCATGTCGCCGCCATCTATTCCGGCGTCGAATTTCTGGGCCACCGGCTGGATAACGGCGGAAGCTCGCCCGCCCTGCTGTTCCTCGCCGACCGTCTCGGCAATGCCGGCTACATATTGGGCGAAGAACTGCCAGCGAAAGTGATCGAGCCCGGGCAGGTCTATCCGCTGACCATCACCGTCAATGGCGACACGGTGTTTACCGGCCCCGGCAAACACCCCAACGACGACCCTGTCGCCGGTTTTCTGGTCTTCGCCAACGCGCTGACGGAAACCGTCGCCAAGGGCCGCATCATCACCACCGGTAGTCTCTGCGGCGCCATCCCGACCCCCGCCCGCGCCGCCATCGCCATCAGCGGGTTTACCACACTGACAGTCACTGCGGCATCGACGCGGGAGGGATGAGGCGGGGGGATCTTGCGTGCTTCGGAGAGGCAGCCGCCTGCCATCTCCGGGGCAAGCATAGACAAATGACTGCCGGACGTTACAGGGCCAGTCTCAATTCGTGATCTGCGCCATGACCTGGCCAAATTCACCGCGCTCGAGGTCTGCCCTGCTGATCGTGAGTACGAGGTCGTACGTGTCTCCCCACATCCAGTTCATCAGATGGCTGGTGGGCAACTGCAACAGCGTCACTTCGCTGTCCATCGCAAACTGGTGAACATAACCGTCAGGCACGTGCCGCATCGCTCCCATTTCGTATTGCGCGTCGAAAGCCGCCTGTTCCTCGACCTTCGCCCGCCACGCCACCGGCAGCGAACGAGGATCGGAGGCGTAAAGATACGTTGCATGCTGCTGTGCGAGCACTGCCCAGTCCGATAGCCACCCACCAACTCTTGGTGCACTCAGCGTGGGAAATGCTTGCCGGGTCAGCGCACCATCCTTCTCTGGCGTCTTCATTGCCGCAAGTCTGGAGATCAAGGCATCGACCCTCGCTTCCGAGAAAGGCTCGGCCTCCGCTTCCGTTGCGGTCTTCGCGCGCAAGGCCTCTACGTCTGGCAAGTGGGTTTCCCAGGCCGATATCCGTTGCTTGGTCCAAGCCAAATTCGCTTCCGCCCGTTCCCGCGTCATGCCCGGAAGCCATGCCGGATCAAGTAATACCTGATCCAGAACCTCGATATTGGTGGCGAGCTGCTGTTGGTCCCGCCTTAAGTTTGAGCGTACGTAAGCAATGGCGGTATCGAGCAGCAGCAAGGTGGTTGCCCAATCGAACGGTTTCCAGCCCGGCTCGGTCAGGGCAAAACCCGTTTGATAACGAACCGCACGCGGATCGCCGTCCCGGCCACCACTCACCGGTTCGCGAACCAACGGGTCTTCTTCCGGTGAAGGTACCCAGACCACATCGACCGGCCACTTCGGAACATCCCTCCGGGCAAGCGAAGTCCAATCCATGGTTGGTATCTCGCTGAGGTATAACCATTCGGAATCAACCGGCAGAAGCGGCTGCACCGGAGCACCGCGAGACTGGGTATGAAGTATCTTCGCGACGGTATAGCCCTCCTCGGAGCCGAGGAAAAACGACAGCCAGCCGGCGCGTGGTCCCACGCCATCCCAGAGATCGGCAGGAAGGCTGGAGCAATCGATCTGGGCTAGGAATTCTGCCGGTTTTCCATCGCAGACCGGCCATGCGGTGCCTTCGGGCAGCGATGGCGTTCCGCCAAACCAGCTGCGCGGCGGCACACCGACCAAGATCGGCACCTGCGGCACAAGCCGGACGAAGGGTTTCGGCCGCTGATTGGCAGTCACCATCTCGTGCTCGCGTGCAACCTGTTCGATAGCGCCGATCAGGAGGTTCTTCATGAATTGCTTGTTCTCGGGGCTCAACTCGCTCTGGGGCGACCGATCCACCGCACGCCGCATGCGTGCCGGCGTAATTGCGGCAGGCTCCGGCTCTAATGGCCGCGCGGTGCGGGGGCTGCCATAATAGACGAGAATCGGCAGAAAGAGCGTTAGGAAAACAAGAAGCGCCTGAGTATTGGTGTGGCCCAGCCAGGAGACCAGGCCGATCCGTATAGTGGCGTCGATCCCTTCAACCGCACGCGGCACTTTCTCGGTAAAGCTTGCCAGCAGCCCGGTGCTGAAATGGACAGTGAGCAGCAGCATAAGGGCAAAAACGATAACGGCACGTCCCACTGTGTTCATCGCTACCTCGAAGATTAGATCGACAGACAATTATTGGTTGTAATTATTGATAAGTCGTCAAACGGGAAGCGAATATGGAGGGAATCGGACGTGTGTTATTTGGCACATCTTCCCCCGCGTCCGTCTTCCTCTCCTCGGGTTTAACCCGAGGACCTGTGGCAGGATCCAGCTCCCGCGCGTCCGCACGGTGAGAAAACTGGCCAACCCAAAAGGAAGAGAATCCCCTTGCGACATAGACGCGGCGCGCTGGATCCCGGAACAAGTCCAGGATGACAGGGAAATTGGAGGCCCAAAGCCGAACGAAACGTCAGGCAAAGGCCCGACCGCCTACCGCAACCACCCCGCATAATCCGGCACCAGCAGATGCAGCGGCGCCTCGTCTTCCTCGATACCGGAAAACCGCGTCACGGCCGGATCCTCGAAGATATTGTCGGTATTGTCGTCGTTGACGGTCGAAACCTCGGCGACAAAGACATCGGCGCCCTCGCCCCAGAAGGCGTGCCAGTCGCCGGGCATCAGCGTCACGCTTTCGCCTGGGGAAAGCTTCAGCTTGTAGCCCGGCGCCAGATCGCGCCAGATGCCGTCCGTCGCCACCCGCGTTCCCTTGTTGCGATCGCATTGCCCGCCGGTATCTCCGAACAGCTCGATCACCAGCGTACCGCCGCCGCGATTGATGATGTCCTCGGCCTTGAGGATATGCCGGTGCATCGGGGTCAGCTGGTCCTTTCGGGCGATCATTGCCTTTTCCGCATAAAGCATGCCGCGTCCCCGCTGCAGGTCGGCAAAACGTCCGTTGCGGACGGTGAAGAGAAACAGTCCGGTCTTTTCGAAATCGCCAAGACCGAAATCGGTGATATCCCAACCGAGCGACGCACTAGTGATCCCGTCGATCTCGCCCTTGCGCGCCTGCATCTCGTCCGGAGACCAGCGCGAAAACGGCGGCAGGATGAAGCCGAACGAGCGCATGAAAGCCTCGCTCTCGCGCATGATGGCATTGATGGCGCTGCGTTTCATCGGAATGCTCATTGTCTCTCCCTCAGCGAACGCCGATGCCGGCCGTCAGGCCGCCGTCGATCCGGTGATCCGATCCAGTGATAAAGCCCGCCTTGTCGGAGGCGAGGAAAGCCGCAAGCACGGCCACCTCCTCCGGCTCGCCGATCCGCCCCAGCGGATGGGCGGCGCCGAAGCGTTGAAACACGCCGTTGATATCGGCATCGGGACCTTCGAATGTCCGCGCCGCCAGTTCCAGGATGGGCGTGCGCACCGAACCCGGGCTGATCGACACGACCCGGATGCGGTCAGTGGCAAAATCCAGCGCCATCGCCCGCGTCAAGGCATGGATCGCGCCCTTGGAGGCGACATAGGCGGAGACGCCGCTCTGGCAGGCATGGCCCTGCACGCTGGAGAGGTTGACGATGACGCCGCCGCCGCGCCTGCGCATCTCCGGCACGCCGAATTCCGCCGTCAGGTGGATCGAGCCGACATTGACGGCCATGCAGCGCATGAAAATCTCGAACGGTGTCGTCTCCACCGTGCCATAGGGGTGAACAGCGGCCGAGTTGACGATGATGTCGATGCCGCCGAACGCCGCCACCGCGGACGCCATGGCACGCTGCACATCGGCGGGGACGGACACATCGGCGTGAAAGACGGTCAGTGCAAGGTTCTCGGCCACCGCCATCGTCTCAAGCTCGGCATTGGCTGCCTGATCGATCCCGAGCGAAGCAACGGCCGCGCCCTGCCGGGCGAGATGCAGAGCAACGGCGCGGCCGATACCCGTCGTTCCGGTGACCACCGCGACTTTTCCGGTAAATTCACGCATCGCCTACCTCCCGTCCACTGGCCGCTTCCAATCCTGCGGTTTGTCCGCCTCGCGCCGCCGGAATGAACTCCAGCCCCGCATCGAGATGCCGGTCCATATGATAGGCGAATCCGATCCGGTCACGCTCACGCAGCGCCTTGACGATATCGGCATGTTCGGCGGTAACGTTTTCAAGCACCAGCCGCTGCGACTTGCCGGCCAGCATCAACCGCCCGATCACCGGTTTCAGCATGCCGTAGGTTTCCGACAGCGTGCGGTTTCCGGCCGCATCCACCATCAGCTTGTGGAACTGATAGTCGAGTTCGGACGCCTCTTCCGGCGTACCCGCCTGCCGTATCCGCGCATTGAGCATCTCCATCCCTTCAAGGGTTTCCTCGGTGATCCGGGTCGAGAGCAGATCGAACAGGTTGATCTCGGTCAGCCGCCGGTAACCCTGGACATCGCGGAAAGCATCGACGGAAATGTCCATGGCAAAGGAAAACAGATCGCGCATCGCCGTCTGGTGCTGATCCGTCAGCACGGCACCGACCTTTTGTCGGGATTCGGCCACGCCATAGGCCTTCAGCGTCCGGAAGGCCTCGCGCACCGTGTTGCGGCTGGCATCGAACATGACGGCGAGCTCCGCCTCGCTTGGCAGAACGTCGCCGACGGTCAGGCCACGCTTGCGGATAAGATCGCGGATGTGGTCCACCATTCCGTCAACGGCAGAACCCCGCACGCCGTTCTCCATGCCATTCTCCTTGCCCAGCTTGTGGCAGCATATGTCCGACATAATGATCGGATCAACACTCCCGTATTGATTTTCCGAAAATTAACGCATTAATTGTCCAACATTATAACAGGAGAGATGGACATGCTCGAAAGCTGGCGCTGGTTTGGACCACAGGACCCGGTTACTCTTTCGGATGCGCGCCAAGCGGGCGCACATGGTGTCGTCACCGCCCTTCACCATATTTACGATGGCCGTATCTGGACACCGGATGACATTGCCGAGCGTATGGCGCTGGTCCGGAAAGCCGGAATGACCTGGTCCGTCTGCGAGTCCATTCCCGTCAATTCCGCAATCAAGCGGCGCGACGGCGAATGGCGCCGGTATCTCGACGCCTGGAAACAGAGCCTTGCCAATCTCGGCAAGGGCGGCGTGCCCGTCGTCTGCTACAATTTCATGCCGGTGGTCGACTGGACCCGCACCAACCTGATGTACCCGACCGAGGCCGGCGGCTTCGCGCTGCGCTTCGACATGATCGATTTCGTCGCGTATGACGTCTTTGTGCTCAAGCGCCGCGCCGCCGAAGACAACTACGCGCCGGATGTCATCGAGGCTGCAAGACAGCGGCTTGCAGGAAAGAGCGACGACGAAATCCTGACGCTCGAAAAGAACATCATTGCCGGCCTGCCCGGTGGCGAGGATAGCCATACCCGCGAGAAAATCCGTGCCGAGATCGCCAGCTTCGATGCCGTCTCTTCCGATGACATGCGCGCCAATCTGATCGAATTCCTCAAGGAAGTCGTGCCGGTTGCGGCGGAAAATGGCGTCCGGCTCGCCATCCACCCGGACGACCCACCCTTCTCGCTATTTGGCCTCCCCCGCGTCGTATCCACGGCGGGCGACGTTCAAACCATCCTCGATGCAGTCAATGAGCCGGCAAATGGCATTACCTTGTGCGCCGGTTCCTATGGCTCGCGCACCGGCAATGATGTGGTTGCGATGGCAAAGCGCTTCGCCAGCCGCATTCATTTCGCGCATCTGCGCAACGTCAACAAGGAACCGGACGGCTCCTTTATCGAATCCGAACATCTGGCCGGTGACGTCAACATGGTCTCGCTGATTTCGGCCCTGCGCGCCGAGGAGCGGCGGCGCGAGAAGGAAGGGCGCAGCGACACCATCATCCCGATGCGGCCGGATCACGGCCATCTGTTGATCGACGACCAGAAAAAGACAGTCAATCCCGGCTACTCCTGCATCGGCCGCCTCAAGGGCCTCGCCGAACTGCGCGGCGTCATCGCCGCCGTCGACCAACTGACCTAACGACAGGCGAGGCACGAGGTCAACCTCGCGCCGACAGCCCTGCACGACGGGCAAGGACACGCTCGATCGCCGAAAACCCGTCATAGATCAGCACGGCCAGAGCGCCGACAATCAGTCCGCCCTGCAGCACGAAGGCGATATTGTTGGATTGCAGCCCGGCGATGATGACTTCGCCCAGCGTCTTTGCCGCGACCGTCGAGCCGATCGTCGCAGTGGCCAGGCTGATCACCACCGACAGCCGGATACCCGCCAGGATGACCGGCATCGCCAGCGGCAGTTCCACCTTGAACAGCCGCTGGCGATCAGTCATGCCGGAACCGCGGGCCGCCTCCATCACCGCAGGCGGCAAGGTCGTCAGCCCCGTCAGCGTGTTTTCGAAGATCGGCAGCAAGCCGTAGAGAAACAGTGCCACCAGCGTCGGCTTCTCACCAAAACCGAGGATCGGCACCGCCAGCGCCAGCACGGCCACCGGCGGAAATGTCTGCCCGACATTCACGAGACTGCGCGACAAAGGCAGGAATTCGGCACCAAAGGACCGGGTGACGAGGATCGCCAGCGTCACAGCAACGAGTACGGCGCCGGTCGTGGCGATGGCGACGGTGCGCAGATGCAGGAGGGTCAGCGTCAGCAGGCTGCCCTGATTGTAGATCGCCGGCGCATTGTCCTGCACCAATGGTTTCAACAGGGGATCAAACAAGTCTGGCGACACCAGAAAGGCGATTAGAAAAGCTAGCAGCGCTGCGCGCAGGATATTTGGGATCCATGCCCTCATTGCGGTTTTGCCGCCCGTCTGCTCAGTCCCTCCAGGGTCACCCTGCCAAGGATCGTCCCATCGGCGGCGGCGACCGGCAACGCGGATCGGCCGGTCCACAACAGTTCGGAAAGCGCGTCGCGCTGGCTCATCGTTTCCGCCAGTGGTTTTCCATCGGCCGCTCCCGGCTCGACGGCATCACCCGCGGTCTTGATCGACAACAGGCGGAACGGCCGCTCGCTGGCGCCGATCAGTGTCTGGACGAATTCCGTCGCCGGGTCCTTCACCAGTTCGGCGGGCTTGCCGTATTGGACAAGCGCGCCCTTGTCCATGACGGCAATCTTGTGGGCGAGATGAAACGCCTCGTCCATGTCATGCGTCACCAGCACGATCGTCGTGCCCAGCAGCCTCTGGATGGCCAGCAGATCCGCCTGTGCCTTTGCCCGGATGATCGGATCGAGCGCACCGAACGGTTCGTCCATCAACAGTACGTTCGGCTCCGCCGCCAAGGCCCGCGCCACGCCGACACGCTGCTGCTGGCCACCGGAAAGCTCATGCGGACACCGCGCCGAAAACACGATGGGATCAAGCTGAAACAGGGTCAAGAGTTCCGCCACCTTGGCGTCGATCCGCGCTTGGTCCCAACCGAGCAGGGTGGGCACCGTAGCGATGTTTTGGGCGACGGTGCGATGCGGAAACAGTCCATGCCCCTGGATCGCGTAGCCGATCCGGCGGCGCAGTTCGAAACCCGGCATCGCCCGATTGTCCTCGCCATCAAGGCGAATCGCGCCGGATGTCGGCTCGACCAGCCGGTTGATCATCCGCAGCAGCGTCGTCTTGCCCGAACCGGATGTGCCGACAATGACGGTGACCGTACGTGGTTCGATCGTCATCGACACATTGTTGACGACCGTGTTGCCGTCATAGCGTTTGGTGATCCCGTCGATTTCGATCATGCGGCCCTGCTTCGTTCTCGCTGAGGAGCGTTAATTTCAATAAGCGCGTCGAGCACGATCGCCGCTGCGAAGGCCAACACCACAGTCGGCACTGCCCCAAGCAACACCAGATCCATTGCCGTCTGGCCGATGCCCTGGAACACGAAGACGCCGAAGCCCCCACCACCGATCAATGCGGCAATCGTCGCAAGGCCGATATTCTGCACCAGCACGATGCGAATGCCGGTGAGAATGACCGGCATTGCCAGCGGAAACTCGACCCCGAACAGCCGCTGCCGGTCCGTCATGCCGATGCCGCGGGCAGCCTCGTTGGCCTCGCGCGGCACGCCTGCTAGGCCAACCACGGTGTTGGCGACCACTGGCAGCAGCGAATAGAGAAACAAGGCGACGAAAGCGGGAGCGGCACCGATGCCGCGAATGCCGATGGCGGCGGCCCCAGGCACGTGGACGGCGATCCAGCCAAGCGGTGCGATGAGAATGCCGAACAGGGCAATCGACGGTATCGTCTGAATGAGGTTCAACGTGTTGAGTACGCCGGCCCGCAAAGGCGCCACCCGATGGCAGAGAATGCCGAGTGGCAACCCTACCAGGACGGAAGCAACCAGCGACCCAAGCGCCAGCGTCACATGCCTCCCGGCCTCCAGCCAGAACACATCGGCGCGGCCTGAGTATTCCTTGAGGATCGACAGCCCATCCCACAGGCCCGACATCAGGACCACGGCTGCCCCACCGAGCGTGATCGCCAGGAGCAGCACCCTGACCAACGGTAAAGGCCGCAGCCGCGTGATCGAATCGGCAGCAAGCAGGGCAAAGGAAAACAGCAGGATCCAGAAGCCGGAAGCAGGAGAAACCCGGGCATATGCGTTGGCGGGCGGTGTCAGGTGGGTCGCAGCCATTCCGATGAACACGGCAATGGCGGCTAGACCGGCCGCGGCGACAAGCAGCCGAAGACGTGTCGGCGTCCTTAAAAGGACGATCAGCGCCGCTCCGGCCAACAGCCCAAGAAGGAGCATGCCTGCCCCAGTGGGCAAGGCATCGAGGATACCTTTGGCGTCGCCCGGCACGATACGGTTGGCGCGAAAGGTCGCAAACGGTGCGGCGAGCGCCCCGTAAGCGATCAATACCCCAATGACCACGCCGAGCTTATCGAAGCGAATGCTCAAACTGCCATCCCCATCCCATTAGACCGGCTCCGCTTCGGGAACCGGTCATTTCAGGGCAGCCTATTTCAGCCGGCTTACTTCAGAAAACCATTCTTTTTCAAAAAGTCTTCCGCAACCGCCTTTGCAGGCTCGCCGCCAACCTGAACGCGGCCGTTCAGGTCCTGCAGGGTCACCAGGTCAAGCTTCTCGAACACCGGCTTCAGCAGGGTTTCGATTTGCGGATGCTCCTTTAGAACCGCCTCCCGGATGATCGGCGCGGGCTGGTAGACGGGCTGCACCGCTTTGTCGTCTTCCAGAACCACAAGACCCGATGGCGCGATGCCGCCGTCCGTGCCGTAGACCATGGCGGCGTTGGCGCCATTGGTCTGGTTGGCCGCGGCCGCGATGGTCGCTGCGGTATCGCCGCCCGAAAGGGTGATAAGTTGGTCTGATTTCAGCGTGAAACCATAGGTCGTCTGGAACGCAGGCAAGGCTGCCGCCGAGTTGACAAATTCCGAGGAGGCCGCCAGCACCACCGCGCCGCCACCCGCAACATATTTGCCGAAATCGCTGAAGGTCTTGATGCTGCTGGCATCGGCCAGATCCTTGCGCACGGCGACGGCCCAGGTATTGTTGGCCGGCGACGGCGACAGCCATACAATCTTGTTGGCGTCGTAGTCGAGTTTCTTGGCTTCGGCATACCCCGTTGCGGCATCCTTCCAGAGCGGATCGTCGGCCTTTTCGAAGAAGAATGCGGCGTTGCCGGTATATTCAGGGTAGATATCGATTTCACCGGCAGCAATCGCCTTGCGCACGACCGGGGTTGCCCCGAGCTGCACCCGGTCGGTCGTCTCGATATTGTTGGCCTTGAGCACGGCAAGAATGATGTTGCCAAGCACACCACCCTCGGTGTCGATCTTAGAGGAGACGACGACCTGGGCATTGGCCGCAGCCGTGGAAACGAGCACGGCGAACGCGGCCCCGATCAATGTTGTTTTCAGACGCACGTTAATTCTCCCTTGAAACTGTTCACAATTTCTCCCACGCCCGCCGGCATGCGTCGGGGCATAAACTGCCATATGTGGCAAGGTTCGGAGAAAAATAGAGCGCGGAAAAGGGAATTTGCGCAGAACAACAACCCGATCGATCCGGGCCGCTTCAGAACCATGAGGGATACAAAGGTTAAGGATGCCGAAAAGCGGCCCTGCCCAAGGTACAAACCGGGACGGAGCCCCACCTGCCCGCCCGGTTTTGTCGTTCGGCAACGTCTCTGGCGTTGTCTATGCTGATGCCTGAACCGGCATCAGCATGCCCCAGGTGCGCGCGAAACGCACCATCATTGCACGGACGCCGTTCCGTAGATGAGGTCGGGAAGCCAGAGGGAAAGCTGCGGGAAAATACTGAGAATCCCCAGCAGAATCATCATCATGAGCAAGTAGGGAACGACCTCTCTTGCATAGGCCATCATCGGAACACGCATCACCATCGAGGAGATGTACATCAGCCCGCCGACCGGCGGCGTAATGCCGGCGATTGTCAGATTGGTGATGAAGATGATGCCGAAATGCACCCGGTCGATATGGACGCCATCGATGATCGGAATGAGCATCGGCGTCAGGATGATCAATGCCGCCGATCCCTCGATCGCCGTGCCGATAATCATCAGCATGACGTTGATCAACAGCAGCATCATCAACGGATTGTCGGTGGCCGCACCAAGCCAGCTCGACATCGCCTGCGGAACCTGCTCCCAGGCAAGATAGAAACCAAAGGCCGCAGCAGCGCAAATCATCACCATGACGACGGCGGAATCGCGCACGGCCTCGGCCAGCACTTCCGGTATCTGCCGGATGGTGAATTCCCGGTAGCCGAAGATGGCAACGAACAGCACATAGACAACGACGACCGCGCCGGCCTCGGTTGTGGTGAACAGGCCATAGCGTGTACCCGCAAAGATGACGACCGGAATGGATAGAGCCCAGAGACCGTCAATCAGCGCGGCCCTGACCTCGGCGCCGCTCGCCCTTTTCTCGCGCAACGATTTGTAGCCGCGCTTCTTGGCGATGAAAAACGTGGTGATCATCAGGCCAAGGGCAAGAGCGAGCCCGGGGACGACCCCGGCTGCAAACAGCCGGCCGATCGAGGTTTCCGCCAGAAAGCCATAGACGATCAGCCCGATGGACGGCGGAATGAGGCTGGTAATTACAGCCGCCGACGAGGTGATCACGGCGGCAAAGGCACGGCTGTAGCCGCGCTCGGCCATCTGCACGCCAAGCGTCTTGGCGAGCATCGCCGCGTCGGCATTGGCCGACGCCGTGAGCCCCCCGAGAAGTGTCGCAAGCACCGTGCACATCTGAGCGAGCGCACCGGTCATGTGGCCGACCAAGACATCGGCCAGGTTGAGCAGGCGCCGCGTGATACCGGACGCGTTCATGATACAGCCGGCCAGAACAAACAGGGGAAGCGCCAGCAGAGAAACCGACTGGCTGCCTTCCGCCATTTCCTGCGCGAAATTGGACAAGGGGATCATGTCCATGTTCAGGAAGAAGAAGGCGAGCGCGCCGATGGCCATGGCCCAGGTGATCGGCGTCGAAAGCAGGAAAAGGATGGCAACGAGAAGGGACGGCCCAGCAAGATGGAAAAAGGTCATATGATCGAATCCACGTTTCGGTGCGTTCTCGGGCGCCACGGCCGCTCAACAAGCAAATGCTGGAGCAGCATGCCTGCCGAGGCCAGCGCCAGCGGGCCGTAAGCGAGGCTGCGCGACAGATCGAGGGCGATCGTGTGCACATGCCGAGATGTCCACGCCTGCCAGAGGAAGAGAACGGTCATCAGGATGAAAAAGGCAGCGAGAAGCACATAGTTGAACCAGCGAATGGCAGTCTGCCAGCGGTCAGGGAGCGCCGTCACCAGCACATCGATAGCCGCATGCGTTCCGAGACGCACACCTGTGATCGCACCGAAAAACACCAGGTAAGAAAATGCAAGGATGGCAAGCTCGTATGTCCAGGCCGCCGGCTGCGGAAAGATGTAACGGCTGACGACACCCCAAAGGATCGAAAAGACGACGACGATCAAAGCGGCGACACCGATCGCTTCATCGGCACGGCGAAGACTGAGCAGCGGGCTATCGCCGCTGGTTTCGGTAAAACTGTTCATGATATCCCCCGGACGCGACAGAAATGGCCAGCCGGACACATGTCCCGCTGGCCGGCTGTTTTACTTCATGGCGTCCTGGATACGCTCGAACATGCCGGGCGTCAGGTTCGGAACCTTGCCATAGGCAGCCTTGGAGGCTTCGACGAAAGCAGGAACATCGACATCGGAGATGATGTCCACACCGGCATCGGCCAATTGCTTGGCGTAGACATCATCGGTCTCGAGCGTCATTTTCGTCAGGTCGATGGCGATTTTCTGGCCCTCCTCGGTCATGATCTTCTGCAGATCTTCGGGCAGGCCATTGAAAAATTGGGCGGACGCAACCCAGGCGGTGAACATCGCCTGATGGCCGGTCTTGGAAATGACCTTGCGCGTCTCATTGAGCTTGGACCCGGCGATCGATCCAAACGGACCTTCCGCCGCATCGACGACACCGGACTGGAGCCCGTTGTAAACATCACCCCAGGGCAATTCCGTCGGACGCGCGCCATAGGTGGCGAACGTCGCCATCATGATTGGCGAGGAAGGAACGCGGATGGTGACACCGGCCAGATCGGCGGGGGTACGAATAGCCTTGTTCGCGATGATGTGACGATAGCCGAAAAGGCCATTCGGCATCAGGATCTTAATACCCTGGGCTTCAAGCTTAGCGGACAACTCCTTGTAGACGTCCGACGAGAACAGCTTGTCGCTCGCTTCGAGGCTTGGATAGACGTAAGGGCCGGCGAGAATGGACATATCGGGTTCAAACTGGCCGAGCTGCCCATAATCGGTGGCGCTGAGCAGGTTTGCGCCGCTCATGACCATCTCGTTGACCTTCTTTTGCGCTCCCAGCTGGTCGCCGGTCATGACCGTGATGGCGATCCGGCCCTCTGACCGCTCGCCGACACGCTCGGCATAGAGCTTCATCGCCTTCACGATCGGCTCGTTCGGATTAACCTGCGATGTCGAAAAGCGCAGATTGTACTCCTGAGCCGACGCGACGCCGCAAAACGACAATGCGGCCAGAACGGACGCAAGCATGACTGCCTTCATGAAATCCTCCCCTTCAGCCTGAACTCCTCTTCAGGCATAATTCATATGCGAATATAAAAGTTATAAGAGAATGGTTTGGGAACGTCAACCAAGCAAACAGCCCTCACATCCCCGCACACTCCGGTCTTTTAGCGGAAGAGGCAGGGGTGTTATTTCTTATATAAAGACTAAGTCTATATATGAGCAAAAATGAGCCTCCTCCCGCATAAAGGGTAACCATCCCTCCGCATAAGGGTAAAAAGGCAGCCCGCCCTTCCTCAGGGCACAGGCAAGCGCACGCCGGGCGTCGATGAAAGCTGTGGTTCGGCGGCACTCGGCGCGAAGATGTCCCACTGGGAAAGCCCCACCAATCTCCGATTATTCCAGGCGCAGCGCTGCGGACGCGCCTGCCACCGCTCCCTGAGTTTCCGGAGCATCGCCATCACGATTCCAATCGATACTGAAAATCACGCACAGGACGCTCCTGCACCAAGCTTTAAGATGTCCAAATGTGTTGGAGGCCTGCGCAAGCCGGCGTATAAACACATTCGGTGCCGCCCAAAAGTAGGCGTCTACCGATGGATAGCCCGACATTGCGTGCGACCCGAGGAAACAAAATGACTGGAACACGGATAGGCTGCGAGCAACTGCGTTCAAAGGTGATGCACGCAGAAGACGCGGCATCCCTGATCAAGACAGGCTCCACCGTCGGGATGAGCGGATTTACCGGATCCGGCTATCCCAAAACCGTTCCACTCGCGCTCGCCGCACGCATCGAAGCCGCGCACGCGGTCGGTGACCCCTTTCGACTGCGTGTCTGGACCGGCGCCTCGACAGGACCCGAACTCGACGGTGCACTAGCCAAGGCAGACGGGATCGATTTCCGGTTGCCGTACAATTCCGACCCTATCGCCCGCGAGAAAATCAATCGCGGCGCGATGAACTATTTCGACATGCACCTGAGCCAGGTCGCGCCGATGGCCTGGCAAGGCTTCCTCGGCCCCCTCGACACGGCGATTGTCGAAATTTCCGGTATCCGGCCCGATGGCTCGCTGATCCCCTCCTCCTCCGTTGGCAACAACAAGACCTGGCTCGACCGCGCCGACAAGATCATCCTCGAACTCAATCGCTGGCAAAGCCCCGACCTGGAGGGGATGCACGACATTTACTATGGTACGGCACTGCCGCCGAACCGGGTTCCGATCCCGCTCACCCGGCCCGACGATCGCATCGGCGAGACCGCTTTCCGCTGTGATCCCGAAAGGATCGTCGCAATTGTCGAAACCGACGCGCCGGACCGTAACCTGCCCTTCACACCGCCCGACGGCACTGCCCGCGCCATCGCCGGCCATCTTCTCGAGTTCCTGGCCCATGAGGTGAAAAAGGGCCGCCTGCCGGCCTCATTGCTACCGATCCAGTCCGGCGTCGGCAATATTGCGAATGCTGTGCTCACCGGGTTGATCGACAGCCCGTTCGAAGACATGACGGCTTTTACAGAAGTCATCCAGGACGGCATGCTGGATCTCCTCGACGCCGGCAAGCTGCGCATGGCCTCAGCCACCGCCTTCTCGCTGAGCCCCGAAGCGGCCGGCCGGCTGAACGCCGACATGGCCCGCTACAGAAACCGGATGATCCTTCGCCCTCAGGAGATCAGCAATCACCCCGAATTGGTCCGCCGGCTCGGCTGTCTGGCCATGAACGGCCTGATAGAGGCCGACATCTACGGCAACGTCAACTCGACGCACATCATGGGCTCACGCATCCAGAACGGGATTGGCGGGTCCGGAGATTTCGCCCGAAATGCCTATGTCTCGATCTTCATGACCCCCTCGACCGCGAAAGGCGGAAATATTTCGGCGATCGTGCCACAGGCAAGTCACGTCGACCACATCAGCCAGGACGTGCAGGTGCTGGTGACAGAGCAAGGACTTGCGGACCTGCGTGGTCTCTCCCCCAAACAGCGCGCGGCAGTTATCATCGATAACTGTGCGCATCCGGACTACCAGCCCGCGCTTCGGGACTATTTCACACGCGCCCTCAAGGGCTCCTATGGCCTGCAGACCCCGACCTTGCCCAGCGAGGCATTGTCCTGGCACCAGCGCTACATCGACACGAGTTCAATGATGATGTGACATATGACCGACATCGCCGCCTCCGGCAGAAGCCCCGGCCCGTAGCCAGTCGGGACGGACGTGCGGCCCTGACCAATTTTGGCATTGGGATCTAAGATTGAGCAAATCAACTGATCGCGGGAGACCTTACGGCCCAGGGTTCAGAATGGCGGAGAGGGTGGGATTTGAACCCACGATACCCTTGCAGGTATGCCGCATTTCGAGTGCGGTGCGTTCGACCACTCTGCCACCTCTCCGGATATGCTGGTCGGCGCCGTAGCGCGACGCGGTTCATAGCGGCAGTTTTTGGCGATGGCAAGAGGGTGGATCAAGGAAAATCAGGCTCATCCGCGCCTTTCTTCTTGACAGTTTTGCCGGCTTCCCGTAATTCGCGAACTTGAAGTGGTGTGGCATGCCCTCACCGCGCCGGGCTTTTATTGGCCCGTTTCACCGGCAAGACCCACAAGGCCTTGTCATCGTCCGACTGAAGAAAAAGACGGCCTCGCCATCGCGTGAAGAGCCGGAACGAACATGAAAGGATAAAAAATGTTCGCAGTCATCAAGACCGGCGGTAAGCAGTACCGCGTGGCAGCCAACGACGTTCTGACGATTGAAAAATTGGAAGGCGCCGCAGGCGACAAGATTGAATTTACCGAGATCCTGATGGTCGGCGTCGGCGCCGATGCAACCATCGGTGCTCCGTTTGTCGAAGGTGCCGTTGTCAGCGCCGAAGTTGTGGAACATGGTCGCGCCAAGAAGGTTATCGCCTTCAAGAAGCGCCGCCGCCAGAACTCGAAGCGCACCCGCGGTCACCGCCAGCACAACACGACTGTCCGCATCCTGGATATCGCTGCTGCTGCCGGCGCGAAGGCGAAGAAGGCTTCCAAGAAGTCTGACGACGCTGCCGCTGAAGCCGCAAACTGAGACAACGGATCCAAGGTTTAAAGGAGAACATCCATGGCACATAAAAAAGCTGGCGGTTCCTCGCGCAACGGTCGCGATTCGCAGTCCAAGCGCCTCGGCGTGAAGAAGTTCGGTGGCGAAGTCGTCATTCCGGGCAACATCATTCTGCGTCAGCGCGGAACCCAGTGGCATCCGGGCGCCAATGTCGGCCTCGGCAAGGACCACACCATTTTTGCACTTACGGCCGGCAA
The DNA here is from genome assembly GCF_001426665.1 of Rhizobium sp. Root1334. GTDB lineage: Bacteria > Pseudomonadota > Alphaproteobacteria > Rhizobiales > Rhizobiaceae > Pararhizobium. The sequence goes on from NZ_LMEY01000029.1 coordinate 369,006, forward strand.
CGTGAACTACCGTACGAAGGCCAATGGCCGCGTGTACGTGTCTGTAATGCCGAAAGCCGAAGCAGCGGAATAAGCCGGTAGCGCTCTAAAACAGCCGGCGTCTCATCGACCCGGCTGGCGCTTATCCGTTCAGGCCAAGACCAAAAGGGGAGATGGGGCGATGCCCGATCTCCCCTTTTTCACGTCTTGGAGAACTGAACATGCAAAGCGAACTGTTGAGGGAGAGCCAATCACGGTCTCCCCGGGAAGATTCCCTGGAATCTTCTCAGGAACGGCTGCGGCCACAACGGTCAAGGACCGATTGCCCGATATTGTTATCGCCCCGGCTCGTTTTGCGCGCGCCCCACGAAGACGATATCGACGCCCTTGCCCATCTTGCCAACAACGCCAATATCGCCACCATGGTTTCGCGCATGCCGCACCCGTATACGGTGGCCGATGCCGCGGATTTCGTACGCCGTACGAAGACCGGCACGATTGGCAAGTGCGTCTATGCGATTACCAAAGCGGATAATGGCGCATTTCTGGGGTGCTGCGGTATCGAGCCGCATCCCGATGGCAAGACTGCCGAGCTCGGCTACTGGTTGGGCGAACCGCACTGGAACAAGGGTTACGCCACAGAGGCAGCGCAGGCGCTGACCGACATGGCCTTCCGCACCCGCGACATCGACCAGATCGATGCGCGTTGCCGGGTCATGAACGTCGCTTCGCGGCGGGTCATCCAGAAATGCGGTTTCCAGTTCCAGGGCTCCGGTATGGTCGACAGCCTGGCTCTGGGCGGCATGATGTCGGTCGAATGGTACCGGCTTGACCGCAAGACCTGGATGTCGTTGCGCAGCTGGGGAGGTCTGAGATGACCGCTCACCTGCGAGAACGGCCAAAGATCGCTGTTCGTCCCGATCCAGGCCCCTGCCCGGTCATCGAAACCGCACGGCTGACCTTGCGGCCGCACAAGCTGTCGGATGCCGATGCGGTGGCGGAATCGCTTGCCGATTATCAGGTCTCGCGCATGCTGTCGCGGGTGCCCGTGCCCTATCACCGGCAGGATGCACATGACTGGCTGGTCCGCCAGGGCTCGGGGCTGATTGCCGGTTGGACGCTGGCGATCACCACCGGCGACGACGTCCATATCGGCTGCATCGGCATCGAGCTCATGCACGGCCAATGGCATCTTGGCTACTGGCTGAACCGCTATTACTGGAACCGCGGTTATGCCAGCGAGGCAGCACATGCGGCGATGGAACGCTTCTTCCGGCGCATGCCGGCAACCGTCCTGCATTCCGGTGTCTTTGCCGATAATGCCGGATCGCTGAAGCTGCAGAAGAAGCTCGGCTTCGAGATCACCGGCTGCAGCCAGATTTATGCACTGGCCCGCAACGGCATGGTCAGCCATATCGAGACCAGTATTACGGCGGCTGCACTGCGCACGCCGTAAAAACGAACGAAGGCCCGCAGCACCAAAGCCGCGGGCCTTTTCTTTGGCGTTATTCCAGTTCGAAGCCGACCGGCAGGTGGTCCGAACCGGTGGCCTCCATATCGATCCAGGCATGTCTCAATCGCGGCACAAGGCCGGCACTGAGGAAACAATAGTCGAGATGCATGCGCCTTTGATGATCCGCGGGATTGATCCAGCTGTAGCTTTCAGGCGAAAGCCGGCCGAGATGCGCCAACGTGTCTACCAGGTTTTCCAGCCGCAACGAACGGCCGTAATAGGCATCGCGCGAGCCGGTCATCGTGCAGTATTCCGGCCCTTCCGGTTCCATGTTGAAATCGCCCATCAGCACGAAATCGTCGGGATACGGCAGCTCGCTAAAGCCGAAATCGCCGCCGCCGGTCATGGCGCCGCCTTCGCGCGAATAGGACACCGCCTTCTCCTTGAGATAGGCGATCTGGGCGATGCGTTCGGCCGGATAGGCATGGTCGAGATGGACTGAATAGACCCGCAACGGACCCGCCGGAGTTATAATGAGCGCTTCGGTCGCGCCGCGCTGCAGGTTCATCGGCGAGATCGTGCGGGTGCGTGGCAACGGAATGAGCCGGGTCGCGGCAATCGGAAAGCGCGACAGGATCATGTTGCCGAACTGGAAGCGGCGATCGACGGCACGGCCGTTCTCGATCGCCGATCCGGCATCGATCTCGCAGGCGGGCCAGAAGGTGGAAAAGTACTGCGGCATCAGATCGCGGAAAATGGCGGGAAGATCGGCATGGCCGTTGCGATGAAAATTCCGCGTCACTTCCTGCAGCGCGATCACATCGGCGCCTTCAAGACTTCTCACAATGCGTTCGGGATCGAAACGGCCGTCGAGACCGACGCCGTACTGGATGTTATAGCTCAAAAACTTCACGATATTCTTTGACCTCCGGGGCACGCGCCTATATCGATGGCGGCAATTGTGGCGGCAAATACACCAAACAGATGGCAGTGCGATGAAATTTCTCGACGAAGCAAAAGTCTATATCCGGTCCGGTGACGGCGGTGCTGGCGCTGTGTCGTTCCGGCGCGAAAAATTCATCGAGTTCGGTGGCCCGGATGGCGGCGACGGCGGGCGCGGCGGCGATGTTTGGGTGGAGGCCGTCAACGGGCTGAACACCCTGATCGATTTCCGCTTCCAGCAGCATTTCAAGGGTGGCACCGGTATTCACGGCATGGGCCGCAACCGCACGGGCGCCGGTGGCGCCGACGTGACGCTGAAGGTTCCGGTCGGTACCCAAATCTTCGAGGAAGATTCTGAAACGATGATCGTCGATATGATCGCCGAAGGCCAACGCTTTCGCCTGGCCGCCGGTGGTAATGGTGGCTTCGGCAATACCCATTTCAAATCCGCGACCAACCAGGCGCCGAATTGGGCCAATCCGGGACTTGAGGGTGAAGAAAAGACCATCTGGCTGCGGCTGAAGCTGATCGCCGATGCCGGTCTGGTCGGTCTTCCGAACGCCGGGAAATCGACCTTCCTGGCAACGGTGACCCGCGCCCGCCCGAAGATCGCCAACTATCCGTTCACGACGCTGCATCCGAACCTGGGCGTGGCGACGATCGATGGCCGCGAATTCATCTTGGCTGACATTCCCGGCCTGATCGAAGGCGCCCATGATGGCGTCGGCCTCGGCGACCGGTTCCTCGGCCATGTCGAGCGCACGCGCGTGCTGCTGCATCTCGTGTCCGCGCAGGAAGAGGATGTCGCAAAGGCCTACAAGACGGTGAAACACGAGCTTGAGGCCTATGGCGGCGAATTGCTCGACAAACCGGAAATCGTAGCGTTGTCGCAGATCGATATTCTCGACCCCACCGAATTGAAGAAGAAGCAGAAGGCATTGGCGAAGGCCAGCGGCCAGACGCCGCTTCTCTTGTCGGCCGTTGCCGGCATGGGCATGACCGAAACCCTGCGCGGCTTACGCGATATTATCGTCGCCGCGCAGACCCCGGTGGACGAAGACTGACATGACACCGCACCGCAAACCGCTGGAAAAATACCGCCGGATTGTGATCAAGATCGGCTCCGCCCTGCTTGTGGATCGCAAGTCCGGGCTGAAGAAGCAATGGCTGAATGCCATGTGCGCCGACATTGCGGCGCTGAGAGCCAAAGGCGTCGAGGTTCTCGTCGTCTCCTCCGGGGCCATTGCGCTCGGTCGCTCGGTGCTGGATTTCGCGCCCGGCGCGCTGAAGCTGGAGGAAAGCCAGGCGGCCGCGGCCGTTGGCCAGATCGCATTGGCCCGCGCCTGGTCCGAAAGCCTGTCGGCAGACGAGATCGTTGCCGGACAGATCCTGTTGACGCTCGGTGATACCGAAGAGCGTCGCCGTTATCTCAATGCCCGTGCCACGATCAGCCAGCTTTTGAAGATGGGCGCCGTGCCGATCATCAACGAGAACGACACCGTCGCCACCACTGAAATCCGCTATGGCGACAATGACCGGCTTGCTGCCCGCGTCGCCACGATGACCGGCGCCGATCTGCTCGTGCTTCTCTCCGATATCGACGGGCTCTACACGGCTCCGCCGCATCTTGATCCCGATGCGCGTTTCCTTGAAACGATCGCCGAGATCACGCCCGAGATCGAGGCGATGGCCGGGGGGGCTGCGTCCGAGCTGTCGCGTGGCGGCATGCGCACCAAGATCGATGCCGGCAAGATTGCCACGGGCGCCGGGTGCGCCATGATCATCGCGTCTGGCAAGGTCGATCATCCGCTGTCGGCAATCGGCGAAGGCGCCCGCTCGTCCTGGTTTGCTCCGTCCGGTTCGCCGGTCACTGCGCGCAAGACCTGGATTGCCGGGCAGCTGCTGCCCGCTGGCAGCCTTTCCATCGACGCTGGTGCCGAAACGGCGCTTCGCTCCGGCAAGAGCCTGCTTCCGGCCGGCGTTCGCCAGGTAACAGGATTGTTCAGCCGCGGCGATACGATCGCCATCCTCAGTGCGGAAGGCCGCGAAATTGCCCGTGGGCTGGCCGGTTACGATGCCGATGAAGCCCGTCAGATCGCCGGCAAGAAATCGGCAGAAATTGCCGTCATTCTCGGTTATGCCGGGCGCGCCGCCATGGTGCATCGAGACGATATGGTGATGACAGCATCCGGAAAGCGGGAGACGGATGCGGTGAGGAGCGATGCTCATGCTTGACGATGCACGAAAGAAAGAGATCCAGGAATTGATGGCGGTGATCGGCCGTCAAGCCCGCGCCGCCAGCCGCCCGCTCGCCACGGCGTCGGCCGAGCGCAAGCATGCGGCCCTGATCAGCATGGCCAGCAATATCGTTGCCCACAAGGACGACATTCTCGCAGCCAACGCGCTCGACCTCGAAAACGCCCGCGAAACCGGCGTCGCCGCATCCTTCCTCGATCGGCTGACCTTGTCGGAAACCCGTGTCCTCGACATGGCCAATGCCATCCGGGCGATCGCCGAACTGCCCGATCCCGTTGGTGATGTCATCGCCGAGTGGGATCGCCCCAACGGCCTGCATATCGAACGCGTACGTACGCCCCTTGGCGTCATCGGCGTCATCTATGAAAGCCGGCCGAACGTCACGGCCGATGCCGGTGCGCTCTGCCTGAAGGCAGGCAATACCGTGATCCTGCGCGGCGGCTCGGACAGCCTGCATTCATCGCAAGCGATCCATGCCTGCATGGTGCAGGGCCTAAAGGATGCCGGGCTTCCCGTGCATGCGATCCAGATGGTGCCGGTTGCCGACCGTTCGGCCGTCGGTGCCATGCTCACCGGTCTTGGCGGCTGCATCGACGTCATCGTTCCGCGCGGCGGCAAGAGCCTTGTAGCCCGGGTGCAGAACGAGGCCCGTGTGCCGGTCTTTGCCCATCTCGAAGGTCTCTGCCACGTCTATGTCGATGCTTCCGCCGATCTGGAGATGGCGAAAAAGATCGTCGTCAATGCCAAGATGCGCCGCACCGGTATCTGCGGCTCGGCCGAAACCTTGCTGATCGATCGCAAGGCGAAGGACAAGTTCGTCCTGCCGCTGATCACTGCCCTGCGCGATGCCGGCTGCGAGGTCCGCGCCAGCGAAGACATTCGCGCCATGGTGCCGGGATTGATTGCCGCGACCGAGGAAGATTGGGCAACGGAATATCTCGATGCGATCATTTCGGTGACGCTGGTCGACGATATTGCCGGCGCAATCGATCATATTTCGTCTTGGTCCTCGGCTCATACGGAAGCCGTCATTGCCGAAGATCCGGCCGTCGTCGAGCGCTTCTTCGCCGAAGTCGATTCCGCCATCCTCTTGCACAACGCCTCGACACAGTTTGCCGATGGCGGCGAGTTCGGCATGGGCGGCGAGATCGGCATCGCCACCGGCAAGATGCATGCGCGCGGCCCAGTCGGCGTCGAGCAGCTGACCTCGTTCAAATACAGGGTGCGCGGCACCGGTCAGGTCCGGCCTTAAGGTGCAGCCGGGCGACGTCGATCCGTTCTACCTGAAAATGCCCCATGTCGAAAACGGCATGACCGTCGGACTGTTTGGTGGCTCGTTCAATCCGCCGCATGACGGCCATGTGCTCGTTGCCGATATTGCCCTGCGCCGGCTTGGCCTGGAACAGCTCTGGTGGATGGTGACACCCGGCAATCCGCTGAAAAGCCGCAACCATCTCGCCCCGCTTGCCGAACGTATTGCGCTCAGCGAAAAAATTACCCACGATCCGCGCATCAAGGTGACGGCGTTCGAGCAATCGCTCGGCCAGAGCTATACGGCGCGCACGCTGGAAAAGATCCGCGAACGGAATCGCGGCATCCATTTCGTCTGGATCATGGGCGCCGACAATCTGAAGAATTTCCATCTCTGGCAGGACTGGCAGAAAATTGCCTGCACCTTCCCAATCGCCGTCATCGACCGCCCGGGCGATACCTTGTCCTACCTGTCATCGAAGATGGCAAAGACTTTTGACTATGCGCGCGTTGACGAAGCCCATGCCGCGAGCCTCGCGTGGCGCAAGGCTCCCGCCTGGACCTTCATCCATGGACCGCGTTCACCGCTCAGTTCTACGGCGCTGCGGGCGAAAACATGAGTGCACATAAGCAATGATTAACCGTCATTTACTTCTCGTGTCTTGAAACATTAGGGTATTGGTGCCTACATTTAGGGTGCGGCTCGACCGACATTCGAATCGCATCATGCCTGTTCTGTTCACCTGGAAAGGAAAACCTCTGACAACAGTACACGCGAAGGGAAATGTCACCCGCATTTTCCCGCAAAGCCCGGAACGCAGCGACGAAGCCGCTGCCCGTGCTCTTCAGCTGGTTCTCGGCAGTCTCGAGGACTCAAAGGCAGAAGATATTGTCACCATCAACATTGCCGGAAAATCGGCGCTTGGGGACTACATGGTCGTGGTCTCAGGGCGGTCGAGCAGGCATGTCATGGCGATCGCCGATCACCTGATCACCGATCTCAAGGACGGCGGCCAGGGCAATGCCCGCGTTGAAGGTCTGGAAACCGGCGACTGGGTTCTGATCGACGGCGGCGATATCATCGTCCACGTATTCCGCCCGGAAATCCGCGAGTTCTACAACATCGAAAAGATGTGGGCCGCGCCGGACATGGAAGACGGTACTTTGCACTGAGCCTTTGGCGCCCTTCCCGGGTGCTTTGAGCGGCAGTGATATATTGGGATCCTGTAGTGGTCGTGCAGGACAGGTTATCTGATTGCGGCCATTTGCAGAATGAAGTCCGGCACCAGCGCTCCGCTGGACGGATAGGAATGTGCCTCACGTCGCTGACTGAACGGCAACGCCCTGACCGGCGTGATGAAAATTAAGGAACTGACATGCGGGTTGGCCTCTTTGCCGTCGGGCGCCTCAAGGCTGGCCCGGAAAAGGATCTTGCGGCCCGTTATCTCGACCGTTTTTCCAAGGCCGGCCCTGCCATCGGCCTGGAGCTTTCGCGCATTGCCGAAGTTCCTGAAAGCCGCGGTTCGAGCGCCGATACGCGCAAGCGCGAAGAGGCCGCACAGCTCGAAAAATCGCTCCCCGATGCCAGCCTGCTCGTCCTGCTCGATGAGCGCGGCAAGGCGCTGGATTCCGAAGGTTTCGCAAACCTCATCGGCTCCTTCCGCGATAGCGGCAAGCGCGACCTGACGATTGCAATCGGCGGCGCAGACGGGCTGGACCCGGCCCTGCACGCCAGGGCAGATGCCGTCATCTGCCTCGGAAAAATGACCTGGCCGCATCAATTGGTGCGTATCCTGATTGCAGAACAGCTCTACCGGGCTGTCACCATCCTTTCCGGCCATCCGTATCACCGGGTTTGAAGAAACACCGTTGCGCCGCCATCCCGATGCCGCAATTGCCGCGAAAGGCTGTTGGCTGAAACAGCCAAATCAGCGTAGGGTTTTGCTTAATTAGACAGCTGACAGCGAATGGCGGAATGACGAAAGGTGCGGCAGAGCAAGCGCGGAAAGAGCAACCGGGAAAGACCGGGTGGCTCTGTTTCCGCGCGGGCCTTTTGGCCACCGCGCTCCTATTTGCGACCAGCGCGCCGGCACAAACTGCGGAAACACCTGATCAGGGCCGACAAGACAAGGAAGAGCAGGGGCAGCCGCCTGCCGATCCAGCTGCTGACCTTACGCTCAAACGCGACAGCACCCGTAGCGAACTGGAAGCCCTGTCGAAGACCATCACGCTATCGAACGACCGCGCCGCGGAATTGCAGGCCGGCATCGCCGAGATCGAAAAGACCAATGAATCGCTGCGATCAGCATTGGTCGATTCCGCTAACAAGCGTAAAGCACTGGAACAGCAGATCGTCGATGGTGAAAACAAGCTGAATACGCTGCGGACAAAGGAAGATGCCGTGCACGCATCGCTGCGGGCCCGGCGCGGTGTGCTTGCCGAGGTCCTGGCAGCGCTACAGCGAATGGGACGCAATCCGCCACCGGCACTTTTGGTGACGCCTGAGGATGCGCTCGCCTCCGTGCGCAGCGCCATCCTGCTTGGCGCCGTTGTTCCCGGCATCCGGCACGAAACGGAAAATCTTGCCGCCGACCTCAAGGCGCTCGCCGGCGTTCGCAAGGACATCGTAGCGCAAAGAGAGGCGCTCGGTGACGACATGACGGCGCGGCTTGAGGAAGAGCGGCGCATGAACATGCTGATTGCCGAAAAAGAAAAACTCAAGCAGCGCAGCGCCACCGAACTCGCCTCAGAGCGTCACAAGGCCGAACAGCTTGCCACGCAGGCGACGAGCCTCGAAGGGCTGATCGGTTCGATCGAGAACGAGATCGCGTCCGTTCGCGATGCAGCGGCTGCAGCCAAGGCCGAAGAGGAAAACCGCAGGCTGATGTCGGAAGCGCAGCGCAATGAGGCCCGCGAACTGGCCAACAGCACGACGCCCGACAAAAACCGTATTGCGCCTGCATATGCGTTTTCGGACCTGCAGAAAAAGCTCGCGCTTCCCGTTGCCGGATCGATCCTGCGCAAGTTCGGCGATGCCGATGGCACGGGGCATTCGCTTCAGGGCATGATGCTTGAGACCAATGCGGGGGCTTTGGTGACTGCGCCATCGGACGGCTGGATCGTTTTTGCCGGCACGTTTCGCAGCTACGGCCAGATGATCATTCTCAATCCGGGCGACGGCTATCACGTCGTTCTCTCGGGTTTGGAAGGTGTGACAGTACAGCAGGGGCAGTTCGTCGTCGCCGGCGAACCGCTTGGCGCCATGGGTAACAAAAGAGTGGCTAGCGCCACCGCATTGGCGCTGGAAACCGAGCGTCCGACGCTTTACATTGAATTCAGGAAAGACGGAAAACCGGTTGATTCCCGACCATGGTGGACCGCAGCAGACACCGGAAAGGCACGCAATGATTCGTAGAACGTCACTTGTTCTGGTCGGGGCACTCATGGGTGCAGCGGCCACGGGCCTTGTATATTCCTCCATAGTTCCGGCCGTCGCCGCCAATCCGTCGACCTATCGCGAATTGTCGATTTTCGGTGACGTTTTCGAGCGCGTGCGTGCACAGTACGTGACCCCGCCGCAGGACGACAAGCTGATCGAGAATGCCATCAATGGCATGCTCTCCTCGCTGGACCCGCATTCGAGCTACATGAATTCGACAGATGCCGAAGATATGCGCACCCAGACAAAGGGTGAATTTGGCGGTCTCGGCATCGAAGTCACCATGGAAGACGATCTCGTCAAGGTGACGAGCCCGATCGATGATACCCCGGCCGCCAAGGCTGGCGTTCTCGCCGGTGACTTCATTTCGAAGATCGACGGCGCTGACGTGCGCGGCCTCAAGCTCGAGGAAGCCGTAGACAAGATGCGTGGCGCGGTCGGCAAGCCGATCAAGCTGACCATCCTGCGCAAGGGCGCTGACAAGCCGATCGAACTGACGATCATTCGCGACATCATTGCCGTTCGCGCCGTCAAGTTCCGCACGGAAGACGATGTCGGTTATGTCCGCGTCATTTCCTTCACGGAAAAGACCTATGACGACCTGAAGAACGCAATCGAAAAGATCAAGACGCAGGTTCCGGCTGATAAGCTCAAGGGCTATGTGCTCGATCTGCGCCTCAACCCGGGCGGTCTGCTCGACCAGGCGATCAACGTCTCCGACGCTTTCCTGGAGCGTGGCGAAGTGGTTTCGACTCGCGGCCGCAACCCTGACGAAACGCGCCGCTTCAATGCGACGCCGGGCGACCTGACCGATGGCAAGCCAGTGATCGTTCTCGTCAACGGCGGTTCGGCTTCGGCATCGGAAATCGTTGCCGGCGCCCTGCAGGATCTGAAGCGCGCCACAGTTCTCGGCACGCGTTCGTTCGGCAAGGGCTCGGTCCAGACGATCATCCCGCTCGGCGAAGCTGGCGCGCTGCGTCTGACCACCGCGCTCTACTACACGCCATCGGGCAAATCGATCCAGGGCACCGGCATTTCGCCTGATATCAAGGTCGAACAGCCGCTTCCACCAGAACTGCTCGGCAAGGTCGAAACGACGAGTGAGTCCAGCCTGCGTGGCCATATCAAGGGCCAGAGTGAAAACGAGGAAGGCTCCGGCTCCGTCGCTTACGTTCCGCCGGAAGCCAAGGACGACCTGCAGCTGAACTATGCGCTCGACCTCCTGCGCGGCAAGAAGACGGATCCGGCTTTCCCGGCCAATCCGGAAAAGGCCGAACTGAAGCCATAACATCCACTGAAAATGTGGATGGCCTGATACTCTTCGCCGCCTGGCTCCGGCCGGGCGGCGGTTTCGATTCTTAAGGGAACGCCACCAAGGCTTCCGTCACCGCAACTCAGATCGATAGAGGCCCTCTTGGGAACAGATCTCAACGCTCCTCTTGGTCAAAACCGCAAGACGCGCGCCTCCAAAGCTGAAAAATCCAGCCTGACATTCGGCCGCCTGTCCCTTGGCCTCGCTGCCTTGGCATTGATCGGCATTTCCGCGTGGGCAGTGCTGAAACCGACCGGCCTGATCATTCCGCCAGAAACGCAGACTGTGGCGGATGCTGCCCAACCGAATGAAAAGAGGGTGGCAGAGCCCAACACCACCCCGCTCAAGCAGCAGAAGACAAGCGGCGCGCTTTCCGGCGCCCATGTCGAGGAAACGCTGACCGATAACGGCTCCATCGTCACCAAGTTCTCCCCAAAGCAACGCGATGGCGATGGCCCCGCCTTCATCGAGGTCGGCCGCACCAAAGGTCAGGACCCGCGCCTTGCCACCTTCCCGAATGAGGATCTCTTGGAAGACAGTCCGGAGGGGCGTCTACCGATCACCGGCCCTGATGGTCTACGGCCGATGGATCAATATGCGCGGCCATGGTCGGGAGCACGTGGCATCCGCATCGCAATCGTGGTCGGCGGTCTCGGGCTCAGCCAGACGGGAACGCAGAATGCCCTGCGTCAGCTTTCCCCCGATGTCACGATGGCCTTTGCCGCAACCGGCAACAGCCTGCAACGCTGGATGCAGGAGGCCCGTCGCACCGGCCATGAAATCCTTTTGCAGATTCCTTTTGAACCTTTCGATTACCCGGACAACAATCCCGGCCCACACACGCTTCGCGTCGGGCTCGATGCGAAGAAGAACCTGTCTGAACTGCACACCTCGCTGGCACAGATCACCAACTATACCGGCATCATGAATTTCCTCGGTGGCCGTTTTCTCTCGGACGCGGATGCGCTGGAGCCGGTGATGCGCGACATCGGTAGACGCGGGCTGCTCTTCCTCGATGATGCGACATCGGCACAGACCCTGACTGGAACGCTGGCCGGCACGATCGGCGTCCCGCACGGTTTTGCCGACATGGTTGTCGACGATCAGATTGACCGCACGGCGATCCTGAAGAAACTCGATGAACTCGAACGCATCGCCAGGCGCAATGGCGGCGCCATCGGCGTCGCCTCGGCCTTCGACGAAAGCGTTGCAGCCATTTCCCAGTGGATGGATGAGGCAAGCACACGCGGCATCGAATTTGTCGGCGTTTCGGCGCTCGTCAAGGATCCGCAACAGCAATAGCGTAGATTTGGTTGAGCCGCGCGAACCTCGTTGTTGCGGCATGCAAGGCAGATAGACAAGGGGCAGGCACATGAGCAAGGACAAATCGAAACCGGTAAAGGCGGACGACTTGCCGTATCGCCCCTGCGTCGGGATCATGGTACTCAACCGTGAGGGGCTCGTCTGGGCAGGACGACGGATTCCGATCGGCAATTCCGAATATGACGGCTCGGCGCAACTCTGGCAGATGCCGCAAGGCGGCATCGACAAGGGCGAGGATCCACTGAAGGCTGCCTATCGCGAACTCTACGAAGAAACCGGCATGACCACCGTCTCGCTGCTTGCCGAAGCACCGGACTGGATCAACTACGATCTGCCTGCCCATCTGATGGGTATCGGTCTCAAGGGCAAATATCGTGGCCAGACCCAGCGCTGGTTCGCCTTCCGCTTTGAAGGCGGCGAATCCGAAATCGCCATCAACCCACCGCCAGGCGGCCATGAACCGGAATTCGACGAATGGGCGTGGAAGCCGATGCACGAATTGCCAGGCCTGATCGTGGCGTTCAAGCGCGGTGTTTACGAGGATGTCGTGGCGGCGTTCGGACATCTGGCTGCATCGTCACGATAGATAAAAACGCGCGTCCACGTTTCGAAAGAGCGCTGCCGGTCAAGATCGGAAAACAGCGTCGATCATTTGACGTGCCAACCCGCCAGTTCCTGTGGTCGGGCACTTGAGTGCCCTCTTGTCGATACCAGCGAGTAGCGAGGGCCACCCCCAAATACCCAGCGGCCGCCCAGGGAGATTTCCGGCAAACGACAACAAGGTCCAATATGAAGGCGGCTTCCAGCGTAGAGCCGTGAGCTGACGGCTTCCACGCACATCCCGGCGGGCCACTGGTTTTCGATGTCAGCAAAACGCCCGCCACGGAACCGGGGCGGGCGTTTTGCTGAGTGAGGCTTATTCGGCTTCGTTGGCCGGAGCTGCGTTGAGCTGGCCGTATTTCTCGGCGCCGATCTTGTTGAACAGATCGAGCTGGGTTTCGAGGAAGTCGATATGGCCTTCCTCGTCCATCAGCAATTCTTCGAACAGCTTCATGGACACGTAATCTCCCGCATCATGACAGATATCGCGGGATTTCTTATAGGCTGCGCGGGCGTCGTATTCGCCAGCGAGATCGGCTTCCAGGACTTCCTTGACCGACTGGCCAATACGAAGCGGTGCGACCGTCTGCAGGTTGGGATGACCTTCGAGGAAGATGATGCGCGAAACAAGCTTGTCCGCGTGCTGCATCTCTTCGATGGATTCGGCCCGCTCCTTCTTGGCGAGAAGCGTGTAGCCCCAATCGTCAAGCAGGCGATAGTGAACCCAATACTGGTTGACGGCACCGAGTTCGAGATACAGCGCTTCGTTAAGCTGCTCGATGACTTTTTTGTCGCCTTTCAAGATCCGCTCTCCTGTTTTCTTCATGGAATTGTTTGAGGCGGGTCATGAAATCAAATATCTGGTCGCCCGTCGAGGGGCGGCCGGCGTGATATTGCTCGGTGGTGCGGATGATGATGTCGACGACATTCGGGAAACAGCCGCAGCAACGGCCGCGTTTTTCCATCGCATGATAGACTTTTGCAGGCACGATAAGCTGCCAACAGTCCTCATCGAGCATCTCGATGATGGTGTCTTGAATGTCCTTATCGGTGATAAAATTGCAGCTACAAACCAGCATTTCCGTCTGCCCGTGATACGCAACGCACTGAATTCAAGCCATAAAGCAAAAGCGGATATTTAGTGTCAACAAAAAAGACCTCCCAGATGAGGTGGCAAATGAGCGGCACAACATTAGATCAATTCCAAACTTGATAAAAAACATCGCCTTTTCATTGGCTTAGTATTAGAGGTTTCTTTCTGTTGCGCCTTTTTGGCAGAATTCAAGTTTTCTTGAGCGGCAAAAATTCCATACAATTTTTGTTACAATGATGTGGAAATTGACCTGCTGAATCCAAATCACCGATCTCAGCTCAGCAATGTGCATGCTCCTGTACTGCAAATGTCAGTGAAAATTTCGCCCTTTCGGCATGACGGCTGCGGTCTCGGCGGTATCACTGCGACGAGTGACGTTGCGTGCCTGCGTGTCAGGCGAGAATCCTTCCATCCCGCTTGACCGTCTCTTCTGCCGATGATCGGCTGTCGGGCGCAGGACCTCGTCTGCTCGCTCGCATGCGCCAAAACGGCGGGCCTCGCGCTGCAGCAGGCCCAGCATTGGCTTCATATCCTCGATATGATCGGCCACGACGTGAATGACCCCGCTTTCACATTGCAGCTTGCCCCTGATTTTCACCAACCGGGCGTTCATGACAACGGAGCGGTACCGGTCGAATGTCTTGGACCAGACGATAGCATTGGCAACGCCGGTTTCGTCTTCCAGCGTCATGAAGATCACCCCCTTGGCGGATCCCGGCCTTTGGCGAACCAGCACAAGCCCGGCAATAGTGACAAACTGCCCGTTCCGCACATCCAGAAGCTTCCTGTTCGGCAGGATACCCATGCCGGCAAATTCATCGCGCAGGAAGGAAACCGGGTGCGCTTTCAGCGAGAGCGACAGATAGCGATAATCCTCAATAACCTGTTCGCCCGGCAGCATGTCCGGCAGGCGGGTTTTCGGCTCCAGCCGAAGATCGGCGCGATCCGCACGGTCGAACAAAGGCAGATTGTCAGCCGCACTTTTGGTATCCAATCCCCGCACGGCCCAGAGTGCTTCCCGCCGCGACAGCCCGATGGAGCCGAAGGCGTCGGCATCCGCCAGCCGCTCGATATCGGATTTCTGCAATCCCGACCGCAGCCAAAGATCGCGCACGGAGAGATAACGCTCACCGCGATTGGCGACGAGCGCGATCATATCCGGCTCCGAAAGACCCTTCACCTGCCGGAAACCAAGCCGCACCGCTCTTTTCGTCCTGATGCTTTCCCGCATCGAAAGATGCCGCTGATCAATCATATCCGGATCGAACCCCGCCTCTTCCAACAGGCAATCCCACTCCGAAATATTGACGTCAACCGGCCGCACCGTGACCCCATGTTCCCGTGCATCACGAACCAGTTGCGACGGCGCATAAAAGCCCATCGGCTGCGAGTTCAACAAGGCTGCACAGAAGACGTCGGGGTAATAGGCTTTGATCCAGGAGGACGCATAGACAAGCAGCGCAAAGGAGGCGGCATGGCTTTCCGGAAAGCCATACTCGCCGAACCCTTCGATCTGCTTGAAACAGCGCTCCGCAAAATCACGCGTATATCCATTGGCCACCATGCCATCGACCATATCGTCTTTGAACGAGTTAACCTGCCCGGAACGCTTGAACGTTGCCATGGAGCGGCGGAGGCGATCGGCTTTCGCGGGCGAAAAGTTCGCGGCGGTAATGGCAATCTGCATGGCCTGCTCCTGGAAAAGCGGCACACCAAACGTCCGCTCCAGAATGGGCCTCATCTCCTCCTTGGGATAATCGATCTTGAACCCGGGAAGATGAGACTGCCCACGGCTCTTCAGATAGGGATGCACCATATCTCCCTGGATAGGGCCGGGCCGGACGATCGCAACCTCGATGACCAGGTCATAAAATATGCGGGGACGAAGGCGCGGCAACATGCTCATCTGCGCCCGGCTTTCGATCTGAAAGACTCCGATCGTATCGGCCCGGCACATCATGTCGTAGACCGGCTTGCCATCCTCGTGATCCTTGTTGCCGAGATCCGCCAGCGTCTTGCTGACACCATAGTGAGACCTCAGAAATTCAAAGGCTTTGCGCAGGCAGGTGAGCATTCCCAAAGCCAGGATATCGACCTTCAGAATGCGAAGATTGTCGAGATCGTCCTTGTCCCACTCAACCATGTACCGGTCCAGCATGGCCGTGTTCATGATCGGAACGACCTCATCAAGCCGGTCCTTGGTGATGACAAAACCACCGACATGCTGTGTGAGGTGCCGGGGAAAGCTCATGAGTTGTGTCGCGTAGTGAAGAACATTCCGGGTAACAGGGTCGGAGAGATCGAGACCCGCTGCCTTTGCCTCGCGCTCAGACAAATCCTCTGCCGACCAGCCCCACACCGTGCTGGCAAGAGCCGATTGCACATCCTCCGAAAGCCCGAAGGCCTTGGCCACCTCGCGGCCAGCAGACCGGGCACGGTAGCTCGTCACCGCTGCGGTCAGGCCGGCGTGCTCCTTGCTATACGTGCTATAGATATACTGGATGACCTCTTCCCGTCTGTCGTGTTCAAAATCGACATCGATATCCGGCGGCTCATCCCGGTCCATCGACAGAAACCGGTCGAAGAGAAGCGTGCTTTTCTCCGGGTTGACCTCGGTAATCTCCAAGCAATAGCAGATGACGGAATTTGCCGCTGAACCGCGTCCCTGACAGAGGATCTTCAATTCATAACGGGCATGCTGGATGATCTTGTAAACCGTCAGGAAATAGGGGGCATATTCCTTGTCGCGGATAAGCTTCAGCTCATAGCCGATCTGGGTTTTGACTTTATCCGGAATGCTTTCCGGGTAGCGTTTCCGCGCGCCCTCCCACGTCAAGCGCTCAAGCATGTCGGATGGTGGTTCTCCTTCATCGCCTTCATCCGGATAATTGTGTTTCAGTTCATCCAGCGAAAAGGACAGGCTTTTGAAGAGTTTTTGCGTGTTGGCGATGGCCTGCGGATAGGCGCGGAACAGCCGCGCCATTTCACGTGAATCCTTGAGGTACCGTTCGGCATTGGGGGCGAGCCGGAAACCGGCCTGCGTAACCGGCACGTGCTCGCGAATGGCGGTAACGATGTCTGACAGAGGGCGGCGGGATATGTGGTGATAGAGCGGCTGGTTACTGGCAATCAGTGGCACGCGGTTGCGGGCGGCAAGCAGGGAGAGCGTCGCAAAAACCTCTGCATCCCGTCCGTCATAGGCGGGCGACAAAACCATAAAGAAGGCCTCGCGAAAGCGTTCTCTCAGGCGAGCAAGACAGCCTTCCAGCTTTTCTTGTGCTCCCGCATCGCCCACGAGAGAAGGGGAGGGAATGAGGGCAAGCATCATCTCGTCCCCCCATTCCATGAGATCATCCTCGTTGAGAATGCACGATCCCTTTTGAGCTCTGAGATTCCCGGCGCTGAGCAAGCGGCAGAGGTGCCCCCATCCCCTCCTGGTTTGGGGGTAGGCGAGAACGTCCGGCGTGCCGTCGGAAAAGACCAGCCGGGCGCCCGGCTGAAAAGGCACGGCTTCGAGAGGCCGCTTCTGTTCCTCTCCCTTTTTACAAAGGGTCAGATTTTCCTGAATTGTCTTTGCGTGCTCCTCCTTGAGTGCCTTGATCTGCGCATGGGCGCGAACCACACCTGCAACGGAATTACGGTCGGCAATCCCGATGCCCGAGAGGTGCAAGAGCGCGGCTTGCATCACCATCTCCTCAGGTTTCGATGCCCCTTCGAGGAAGGAGAAATTCGAGCGGGCACCGATCTCGAAAAATTGGGGTTCCGCACTCATGCGAAAATTCCGTGCATGAACCAGCGCGGTGACGGCAACTGGCCGTAAAGCCCCTCGCGGTAGAGCCAGAAGCGATGACCGGTATCGTCCTCAATGCGGAAATAATCCCGCGACTGCGCATCCGCGCCATCGACCCACCACTCCATGGCAAGCCGTTCCGGCCCTTGGCTGCGGGAGACGCGGTGCGTCACGCGGCGCCAATGAAAGCTTTGCGGTGGTCCCTCCGGCACTTCGGCCAGGGAGACCTCTACCAGCTCCGGCCGGCGGAAAAGCCTGAGTGGGCGTTCGCTACGGGACCAGGGAAAAACGCCTGCGGCCGGTTTCTTGCCCGGTGTGAACGCATGGATGGCCGGGTTCGCGGCCACCGCCCGTTCCGGCACATGGCTTTCGCACAATTGAAAACTCTGCAGGCAATCCGCGCCGAGGCGGGCTGACACGCGATCGACAAACCCTGCGAGAGAGACATCCTTTTGCCGGGCACCGTCAAAATCCTCCTGCGGTGTATCAAAGGCTTCATACCGCATGACGTTCAGCCGCAGGATTTCAAACCCATAGCCGGCATCCAGATCATCATGAACGGCTTGAAGACGTTCGGAAAACAGTCCGGCGATCCGCTTCGGATCCCGCAATGGCTGCGAGACACCGGCGGCGATGCGAAAGACCCGGCCATCGACCCTAAACAGCATGAGTTCGAAAGCCCGCCCGCCCGCGCCGCGCTCTTCCAGGCTTGTTTTCAGCGACAGGGCGATCTGCCCGGTCAAATAGAGGATATCCTCCTCCGCCTGGACAGGTTCGATCAGGCGCCGCTCGGCAGAAAGACTGGCGACGGGACGGCGTGGAGACACCGGCTCTTCATCACGGCCGAGCGCCTGATCAAGCCGCAGCAGCAGTTTCGCTCCGAAACGCCGCGCAAGGGGCGCTCGTGGCGCCATGATGAGATCACCGACCTGCTTCAATCCAAGCTTCTGGAGTGAGGCGACCGTCTGCTCCTCCAGCCGGAGAGACGCGACCGGCAAGGGTGCCAGCACGAGCTCCATGTCCTCCTCGGCGATGACGCCACCGCTCCCGAAGCGGGAGGCCGCCCAGGAAAGACCCGGCGCCGAAGAGATGGCGCCGCGCGCATCGATACCCATCTGGAAGAGGCGCAAGAGAATGTCCTTGAGCAGCGCCTGCTCGCCGCCGAAGAGATGGGAACTGCCGGTAATATCAAGAAACAGCCCATCCCGGCCATCAAGCGCCACCAACGGCGTGTAGCGGTCGCACCAGTCGGCAATGCCATCGAGCAGGCGGCGATCGGCGGCCAGATCTTCTTCCATGACCTCAAGCCTGGGACACATGGCGCGCGCCTCCGCCACGCCTTGGCTTTTCTTGAGGCCAATCGCTTCCGCCACCTCGTCAAGCGCCGTCAGCCGCATGGCATTGTTGAGCCGCCCGGAGCAGACGATGGGCGGGGCGTCAGGACGCCCGCTCAAGCGCCAGGACAGACCCCACTTCTTGCGGGCGATCCGGTCGGTTGACAGGTGCGGGAAGGCGAGGGCCAGAATGCGCTGGGAGCTTGCGCGCAGACCGAGCATGGTCTGGCTCGCGGGCGGGGAGAAACTGACGGTCATGGGGATTCCACTCCAGAAGCAGGGAGACAGGGGCCGGATTTCGGCTTTTCTCCAGGGTGAGACGGAAAACCGGGTTGCCGATGCTGCCGCCAAGCATCGACCGATCCGGCAAAAAGCGGCTTGTTGCGGGCGCGGGTTCAACCAGAAAGCGGAAAGGTGCGCTGCTTGCCTCTTCCTCTCCGGACTGACGCAGGAGGAGGAGCGGGCGCCCTGCCATCTTTGCCCGCAGACTCAGCCGCCGGCTTTCGGTCAGGCCGAAATGGGCCGGATTGCCTTTGACCTCCAATATGCTGACTGAAAAGGCACCGCTTTCGACGGCGGTTTCCGCAAGCCAGAGCGCCTCCTCCAGCCGGCGCGGAGCAGCGTGCAGGAAACGCTCCGGCTTCACTCCGAAATCCGCAAGCCCGAGCGCATAGGGAATGCCTGTTTCCATCGATGTAACGGCATCGCTGATCCACAGAACCGGCGAGCGATCCTCATCCGGCATACGCTGCAGCAGGGCGGCAAGCGCCAATGCAAAACCAGTTGCCGCCGTTGCATCGCGCATCAGTTGCGAGCGGATTTCAGTCATGCCATTTAGGGCCAACCCGCCTTCCATGGCATGATCAAGCGCCGCTATCCCCAGCGGAACACGGTGGATTTCCCTTTGTTTTGCATAGCCGCTTTCACCGTCCAAAGCCTCCTGCCTCGCGGCGACGATGGAGCTACCCTCCAGCCTTGATATCTCTTCGCGGAGCGCAAAAAGACGCTCGCGCGTCATGGGCGTCTGCACCATGACGTCACTCCAATTCAGATTGTTCCTGTTATGTTCTTATAGATTCCAGAGCTTCAAAGAAGAGTCAACGGGATTCTCTAAGAATTTATTCCTTGACAGAGGGCATTCAAATTCAACCCTCGAAAAACGCTGGGGAAATAGCTATATCAGGGGGCAAGCAAGGAGTGCCCATGGCCCGCATAGACCAGAGCGACGATTGGCGAGACCGCCACGCGCCGACAATCAGCACATTCGAATCCCTGGCGCTGGAGGCTTACAGCCACCTGCCGGAGGAATTCCGGGCGCTGGCAACCGATCTGACCATCGAGATCAATGATTTTCCAGACGAGGACGTTTTCGAGGACATGGCGCTGGAAACGCCGTTCGATCTGCTTGGATTGTTCGAGGGGCGCGGCATCGGCGAGCGCTTCACCATGGAAACCGGCGAGATGCCGAACCGGATCATTCTCTACCGCCGGCCGATCCTCGACTATTGGGCCGAGAACGAAGAGACGCTGGGCGATATCGTCACCCATGTGCTGATCCACGAGATCGGCCATCATTTCGGCCTGTCAGACGACGACATGGAGCGGATCGAGGAAAGCGTCGAGCATGTCGGCGGCTGAGATGGCTTGAACCATCCCAGCCGGCCTTGAAGGCTCAGTGTTCGGAGAGCTTGGTGTCGGGGGTATATTCCTTGCCCTCGACATTCTTGATGACGGCCTGGCCGCACATCATCACCTTGGCTTCCTTGTTCCAGGCATAGGTCGGCGAACCATAGAGGTCCCAACCCTTGTTGAGGGCGGCGGTAACCTTGTGGCAGAAGGTGGCGTCATCGACGGCAGTCAGCAGGCGGTAGAGTTTCAAGAGTTTTTTCCTTTTGTGGTGATGGCATCAGCCTTTGCGGCGAGCCGCAGGGCTTGATCCAGATGAAGGCGCTCGACCATCAGGCCGTTGAGATTGATGACGGCTTTATCCCTATTTTCCGGGAGCGCGAAGGCATCAATGATGGATCTGGCCTCGGCAAGGGCGGTACCGGCCACACCGAAGGCGCTGTTGGCCGGGCCGATCTGGGCCGGGTGGATCAGCATCTTGCCATCAAAGCCCATGTCGCGGCCCTGGGTGCACTCGGCCGCAAACCCGCTCTCATCCCGGAAATCGTTGAAGACGGCATCGATGATATCAAGGCCGCAGCTGCGGGCGGCGAGCAGGATCTGCATCAGCCAGGCAATCAGGTAGGTGCGGCCGAGCAGGGCAGGCACGCCGGTTTCCTTGCGCAGGTCGTTCAACCCCGGCACGAAACAATCGAGCCTGCCGCCGCGGGTGCGGCCGGTTTCGGCAATCGCCGCTGCATTCAGCACGCCGCGCGGGGTCTCGATCATCGCCCAGAGGCGAACGCTATCCGGCGCATCGTTTTCCGACAGGATATCGACGACCGCCTGGATATCCTGCGGACTTTCGACCTTGGGAAGCAGGATGGCATCGGGGGACAGCGTCAGCGCGAAGGCCAGATCCTTTTCACCGAAGGGTGTCTTCAGATCGTTGATGCGGACAATCACTTCGATATCGCTGCGGCGCTCCCGCTTCAGATGATCGGCCAGTATCTGGCGGGCGGCAACCTTGTTGTCGATGGAGACCGCATCCTCGAGATCGTAGATCACCGCGTCGCAGGCAAGGCTGGCGATCTTGGCAAGGGCGCGGCCATTGTCGGCGGGCACACACAGGACCGAGCGGCGCAGACGGGCGGGGTGGCGATCGTTGAGCGAATTCATGAGGGCTTTTGTGCCCGGCTTTCGCCATTTTCGCAAGGCAGGCATGTGATACGGAAGTAGGTCTTGCAACGCGGCGCGGGCGAACCCACATTTCAGGCAACGAAAGGTGACGACAATGCAAAGCATACGCTCTCTCCTCCTGACGATCGCAGGCATCGCGTTCACGCTGATGGCCTTCGTGTTTACCGCATCGCTTGGCCTCGCCCTGATCGGCATCGCCTCGGTGGTGATGATCGGCACGACGATTGCAGCACGGCTGGCGCCCAAGCCTGTGCGCGCCACGGTGAACCGCAATTCCACCCGCCAGAGCCGCGAACCGCGCATCTGGAATGATGGCCGCGGCACGATCATCGATCTCTAAAGGCCGCGTTGCGGGCTTTCCGGCGACCCGGAATAAGATTCTCCTTCATTTCGGCATGAAATTGCTCTAAACGCTGGGCGGAAATTTTTCCGCCCCGTTGAAATCGAAGGCCATAGCCATGGACAAGTTCGTCAAGCTCACCGGCGTTGCTGCGCCTCTCCCCGTCGTCAATGTCGACACGGACATGATCATTCCGAAGGATTACCTGAAGACGATCAAGCGCACGGGGCTCGGCACCGGCCTTTTCGCGGAAGCCCGCTATCATGAAGACGGCTCGGTCAACGAGGATTTCGTCCTCAACAAGCCCGCCTACCAGAATGCCAAGATCCTCGTTGCCGGCGACAATTTCGGCTGCGGCTCGTCGCGCGAACATGCCCCGTGGGCGCTGCTCGACTTCGGCATCCGCTGCGTCATCTCGACCTCGTTTGCCGACATCTTCTACAATAACTGTTTCAAGAACGGTGTACTGCCGGTGGTCGTTTCGCCGGAAGACCTGGAAAAGCTGATGGATGACGCCTCGCGCGGCTCCAACGCCATCCTGACGGTCGATCTGGAAAACCAGGAAATTACCGGTCCGGACGGCGGCAAGATCACCTTCGAACTCGATGCATTCCGTCGCCATTGCATGCTGAACGGCCTCGACGATATCGGCCTGACGCTGGAAAAGGCCAGCGCCATCGACACATTCGAAAAGGCCAATGCCGCCTCGCATCCCTGGGCCTGATCCGAGATGCCCAGCCCGCGAAAACTGATCTCTTCCGGCTCGCCGTTTGAAAAGACGGCGGGTTATTCGCGGGCTGTCGTGCAGGGCGACTGGTGCTTCGTTTCCGGCACGACCGGATACGACTACCAGACGATGACCATGCCGCAGACGGTGGAAGAGCAGACCCGTAACTGCCTGAAGACGATCGAGGCGGCGCTCATTGAGGCCGGTTTCTCGCTCAAGGATGCGGTGCGCAATCACTATTACGTTACCGATGCCACCTTTGCCGATATCGTTTTCCCGATCCTTGGCGAGGCCTTCGGCGATATCCGCCCGGCAGCGACAATGGTGGTCTGCGACCTGATCCGTCCGGAAATGCTGATCGAGATTGAAGTCACCGCCTTCAAGGGCTGACATGGATCAGCCTTCGACGAAGGGTGGCCCCAAAGGTTCTTCCAATCCAGCCTTTGCCAGCTCCTGATGATAGTAGAGAAACACGCGACGCCGGAAGGTGATCATCTCGCGCTCCTCATCCGTTTTTGCCATTGCAAGACCCGCCGCGAACGCCTCTGGAGTAGCCAGCTCGACCGTATAGGTCACAAAATCCAGCATCTCCCTGGTTTCCTCGGTTTTCATGGGGCGGATGCATAAAAGCAATCCGCTTGCCGCCACCTTGCCGAGGCAATGACCATCGCGCCGGCAGCGGCGGACACGGCAGCGGAGATGATTGAGCCAGACCGTGGTCGCCACGCGCAGGAAGACCTCCGATGAAGGCGAGCGGGGCGGAGGCTTGATATAGGGCATACCGGTTTTCCTCTTATCGGCTGATCGGACGGCAGCAAGAAACATCCCCGGGCGGTGTCCGCCGTGGTTTTGAAAACATGCACTCAATCGGACGGGGCACTGGAAACCGTCTCTAATGAGTTAATATAATTGACGCCTTCCAGCGCCCCGTTTGGCGTTCTCTCGGGAGCTCTCCTCCCTACAGACCCCGACTGCAGATTCTCTGACCCGGGACGATCGACGCGACATAGATTTCCGGTTCCGGCGTTCAGCATCACGGTTCCGGTACATCACGCTCCTCATCCCGGCATGCGTGCCACACAGGCACACCCGCCCCAGAAGGACAGGGGGAATCCATTTTCCGGGGGCTCTCCTTCCGGTCCGCCTGACGTTCGCCCGGCATGCGTGCCACACAGGCACACCCGCCCCAGAAGGACAGGGGGAATCCATTTTCCGGGGGCTCTCCTTCCGGTCCGCCTGACGTTCGCAGCCTCCTTGCGAGAGACGGCGAAGCTTCACGTGGAGCGCCAGCCCTGCCTCGCCGCAAACGCCTTGCGGTGTATCCGTGACAGAACCCCATGATCATGACACGGTTTTTCAAAGCGGGGATTTTGGAGGAAGACGATTCCGATAAAACTGTTCGATTTCAACGCGCGGACATGTAGCATCGCGTTTGAACGTCCACGCCAGAAGGGGAAAACCATGCTTTTGAGAATGGAAGCCAAACTTGCCGGTGTCTGCACGCCGGTTTTCACCAGCCATCCAATCCGCTGGCTGGGGCTTTTGGCACTTTGTTCAATCTTCATCCTGAGCGGCGTGACCAAGCTCATGGACTTCAACGCCGCTGTCGCCGAGATGGAGCGATACGCGCTTTTACCGGCCAGGCCGATTGCCGCCGTGGTCATCCTCTTCCAGCTGAGCGCTTCGGTCATGGTCATCAGCGGTTTCATGCGGTGGATCGGCGCTCTGTCTCTGGCCCTGTTTACAGTGGCTGCCACATTCATTGCGCTGCGCTTCTGGGAAATGCCGATGGGACAGGAGCGTTTCATGGCGATGAACTTCTTCTTTGAACATCTCGGGCTGGCCGGAGCCTTTCTTCTTGTCGCCTGGTACGATCTGCACAAATGGCGCCGGGGCGAAAAGGACTGGAGCTGATCTGCAAATCCCTGCTTACTTGCTAATTTTATGATATTGCCGCCGGCATGAACGACAGGCATTCTGCTGCCGTGCCTTTCACCCCGTCCTCCCAGAAGGAAATACACGAATGAGCAGCATCACCACAAACGACGGAACGGAAATCTTCTACAAGGACTGGGGGCCGCGCGACGCCCAGCCGATCGTCTTCCATCACGGCTGGCCACTCAGTGCTGACGACTGGGACAATCAGATGCTCTATTTTCTGGCGCAGGGGTTCCGCGTCATCGCGCATGACCGGCGCGGCCATGGGCGCTCGACGCAAACATCGACCGGCCACGAAATGGATACCTATGCTGCCGACGTAGCAGCACTTGCCGATGCGCTCGACCTCAAGAACGCTTTCCATGTCGGACACTCCACCGGCGGCGGGGAGGTCGTCCACTATGTGGCGCGCGCCAAGCCGGGCCGCGTCGGAAAGGCTGTCATCGTCGGCGCCGTACCGCCCGTCATGGTGAAATCCGAGAAAAACCCCGGCGGATTGCCGATCGACGTCTTCGACGGCCTGCGCAGCGCGCTGGTGGCAAATCGCGCCCAGTTCTTCATCGATGTGCCAACCGGCCCGTTCTACGGCTTCAACCGCCCAGGCGCCAAGGTTTCCCAAGGGCTGATCGACAACTGGTGGCGGCAGGGAATGATGGGCGCTGCCAATGCCCATTACGAGTGCATCAAGGCCTTTTCCGAGACCGATTTCACCGAGGACCTCAAGAAGATCGACGTTCCGGTGCTTGTGCTGCACGGAACCGACGACCAGATCGTTCCTTATGACGACTCTGCCCCGCTCTCGGCAAAACTGCTGAAGAACGGAACGCTGAAGAGCTATGACGGGCTTCCGCACGGCATGCTCTCGACCCATCCGGAGATTGTCAATCCGGATATGCTGGCGTTTTTCAAGGGGTAAGAGCACTGGCGGCATATCAGCCCCTCATCCGCCCTGTTGGGCACCTTCTCCCCGTTTTGACGGGGAGAAGGGACAAGCCGCACTAAAAATCCGGCTACAGGGACAGCCGGGCTTTCAAGAAAAACGTCAGAAACAGCGGGCGCTTATTCGCAGACACGGACCTTCTTGACGATCAGATTGCCGTCATAATCGTAGGTTCTGACCTTCTTGACGTGGCAATAGGGCCGGCAGTCGTCGCTGTAATAGCCAGCCTGCGAGGGGACTGCGAAAGAAGCGGCGGCAATGACGGCAACGGCGGCGGTCAGAACGAACTTGCGCATGCGGGGTCTCTCCTTGAGATCGTGTGGATGAGCTTCCCTCATCCCGTGACAGGACAATCCCACAGGCCGGATACCGGCGCTGTTCCGGATGGAACAGGATCCCCTTATCTTCGCGGCCTGCCATCAAACAGAAGCAAGTCCAGCGTGCGCCGCAGGATGACGGTTATGGAGTAGATGAGTTTGCGCATTGGTTGTTCCATCGGCAAGACCGGAGAGATATCCGGCCGATGGAGAATCCCACAGCTGCGCAAGGCCATTCGTTCCGGCGGGAACTGACATTTCGCGCACAATTCTTTCCAAAACTGCATTTTCCTTGAACGGAAGTTGCGTTAAGAACGCGCCAACATCTGACACGCCCACCCTTCGATATGAGGAATGCCCCATGACAGTGCGCAATCTTTTCCTTCTGCCCGGCGACGGTATCGGCCCGGAAGCCATGGCGGAAGTCCGCAAAATCATCGCCTACATGAACGCCGAAATGGCCGGTGGCTTCACGACCGACGAAGGTCTGGTCGGCGGATCGGCCTATGACGCACATGGTGCTGCGATTTCCGACGCCGACATGGCAAAGGCAATGGCGGCGGATGCCGTCCTGTTTGGTGCCGTCGGCGGCCCGAAATGGGATGACGTGCCCTACGACGTGCGCCCGGAAGCCGGCCTCCTGCGCCTGCGCAAGGACATGCAGCTGTTTGCAAACCTGCGCCCGGCGATCTGCTATCCGGCGCTCTCCGATGCTTCATCGCTGAAGCCGGAACTGGTCGAAGGCCTCGACATCCTGATCGTGCGCGAACTGACTGGCGGCGTCTATTTCGGCGAGCCGAAGGAGATCATCGATCTCGGCAATGGCCAGAAGCGCGGCATCGACACGCAGGTCTACGATACCTACGAGATCGAGCGCATTGCCGGCGTCGCCTTCGAACTGGCTCGCACCCGCGGCAACCGCGTCTGCTCGATGGAAAAGCGCAATGTCATGAAGTCGGGCGTGTTGTGGAACCAGGTGGTGACGGCAACGCACAAGGCAAAATATTCCGACGTCGCGCTCGATCACATGCTGGCCGATGCCGGCGGCATGCAGCTCGTTCGTGCGCCTAAGCAGTTCGACGTCATCGTTACCGACAACCTGTTCGGCGACATGCTGTCCGACGTTGCAGCCATGCTGACCGGTTCGCTCGGCATGCTGCCGTCCGCCTCGCTCGGCGCACCGGACGCCAAGACCGGCAAGCGCAAGGCGCTCTACGAGCCCGTGCACGGCTCGGCCCCGGACATTGCCGGCAAGGGCATTGCCAACCCGATCGCGATGATCGCCTCGTTCGCCATGTGCCTGCGCTACTCCTTCAACCTCGTGAAGGAAGCCGACAACCTGGAAAAGGCGATCGCCAACGTTCTCGACAAGGGTATCCGCACCGGCGATATCATGGCCGACGGCGCTCGCAACGTTGGCACCGTCGAAATGGGCGATGCGATCCTTGCCGAGTTCAAGGCGCTTTCGGCTTAAATTTTGCCAGACTGACAGTATTGGACGGCATCCGGATTACGATCCGGATGCCGTTTTTGTTTGGATGGGGTTGAATCCGCTCCCCAGACTCACAAGTTTGCTCAGATAGCCATTTCAGGCCGCGTCAGAGAGTCCTCTGCAGCGCAGACGCGCCGCAACTGGATCCCCGCCACAAGGGCAGGGATGACGGAGGAAAGAAGGGGCGCCATGCCAAGAAAGCACCTCCATGAACCGACCACTCTCCTCGTCTCTCTGGCTGTTGATGGCGGCAGCCCTGCTGGTTGTGGCGCTGCTTCCCTTTGACGGCATGATCTCGCAGACGGCGCAGGCGCTGCCGGGCGGGGTGGTTGCCTTCAACAAGCGGATCACCGATTTCGGTACGTTTGCCTGGATGATCTACGGCTCCGGCTCGATCGTCATCGTTGCCTATATCCTCCACCGGATATCGCGCAGCGACGGGTTTTCCTCGAAGACGAAGACCGGTTGGCGGTTGGCGCTATATTTCCTTGTAACGATCGGCAGCGCCAGCATCGTCGTGCATCTGGCGAAGCTGGTGATCGGCCGGGCGCGACCCGAATTGTTCGCCGAATATGGCGCTCACAGCATCTCGTTCTTCTCCGGCCATGACTGGGTGTTCCAGAGTTTTCCGTCCGGCCATTCCGCCGCCGTCGGCTCGTTTTTCGGCGCATTCTCGATGCTTGCCCCCCGGCTGCGCATCCCGTTTGCGCTTGGCGCTTTGGCCATCGGTATCAGCCGCATCATCGTCGGCGCGCACTATCCAAGCGACGTGGCGGCCGGGCTTTTGGTGGGATTGTGGACGGCGCTGATGACTGCCTTCTTCTTCGCCCGGCAAAACTGGCTGTTCCGGCTGGATGAGGCCGGCTGGCCCCGGCCGAAGAACAGTTTTCAGCCTTCGAAATGACGGCTAAAGCTCAATGAAAAAGCCCGGCGCAAGGGGCTGCGCCGGGCTTTTCCGTGTCGATATCGGCCTGGATCAATCCATGGCGTGAATATCGCGATCCTTGGTTTCGGGCAGGAACAGCATGCCGATCACCAGCGTGATGCCTGCGAATATGATCGGGTACCAGAGACCATAGTAGATATCGCCCTGGGCAGCGCTCATCGCGAAGGCCGTTGCCGGAAGCAGACCACCGAACCAGCCGTTACCGATATGGTAGGGCAGGGACATGCCGGTGTAGCGGATGCGGGTCGGGAAGAGTTCGACCAGCAGCGCTGCGATCGGGCCATAGACCATGGTCACATAGATGACCAGCACGGTGAGCACGGCGATGACGGTCAGCCAGCTGACACGGGCCGGATCGGCGACCATGGAGAAGGAGCCGCCCTTGTCGATGGTGTAAACAGGCATTTCGGTGACGCCGGCAGCTTCTTCCGCCGTCAAGAGCTTGGCCGCAACCAGCTGTTCGCCGGTCATGGATGCCTTGTCGCCGCCGCGAACGGCTGCGGCATCAAGCGCCAGTTCAGGATTGGCGGCAACGAAGCCGTCCAGCTTGCTTTCCGGAACCTTGGCGGCGCCACGAACGAGCGGATAACCGGCATCGTGAAGCGCGATGTTGATCTGCTTTTCGAAGGCGGAACCGGATGCCTTGGCCTTGTCGCCAGCGGCAATTGCGTCATAGCTGGTGACCGTTTCTTCACCGATCTTCACCGTTGCCGGCGAACCCGCCGGGCCGGGAACGACGTCATACGGAACCGAGTTGCGGGTCAGGAACGACGTGGCGATATCGCAGGATGTGGTGAACTTTGCCGTGCCAGTCGGATTGAACTGGAACTTGCAGTCATCCGGAGCGGCCGTGACCGTTGCGCGGACCGTTTCCTGTGCTTCGGCCAAAGCCGGGTTACCGGCCCAGGTCAGGGCCTTGAACAGCGGGAAGTAGGTGAGCATGGCGAGAAGCAGGCCGGCCATGATGATCGGCTTGCGGCCGATCTTGTCGGACAGCCAGCCGAAGAAGACGAAGAAGCCGGTGCCGATCAACAGCGAGCAGGCGACCATGATATTTGCTGCCTGGCCATCAACCTTGAGGATGTTCTGCAGGAAGAACAGCGCGTAGAACTGGCCGGAATACCAGACGACGGCCTGGCCGACGACGGCACCGAACAGCGCCAGAAGCGCGATCTTGGCATTTCTCCACTGGCCGAAAGCTTCCGTCAGCGGTGCCTTGGAGCCCTTGCCTTCTTCCTTCATCTTCTTGAAGGCCGGAGATTCATTCATCTTCATGCGGATCCAGACGGATACGCCGAGCAGGAGGCAGGAGAGCAGGAACGGAATGCGCCAGCCCCAGGCTGCGAAGGCTTCCTTGCCGAGCAGCATCTGCACGCCGACGATCACCACCAGCGACAGGAACAGACCGAGCGTTGCCGTCGTCTGGATCCAGGAGGTGAAATATCCGCGTTTGCCCTGTGGCGCGTGTTCGGCCACATAGGTGGCAGCACCGCCATATTCGCCGCCGAGCGCCAGGCCCTGCAGCATGCGCAGAATGATGAGCAGGATCGGAGCAGCAATACCGATCGACGCGGCACCGGGCAGGATGCCGACCAGGAATGTCGACAGGCCCATGATCACAATGGTGACGAGGAAGGTATATTTACGCCCGACGAGATCGCCGAGACGGCCGAATACCAGCGCGCCGAACGGACGCACGAGGAAGCCCGCCGCAAAGGCAAGCAGGGCGAAGATGTTACGGGTGGTTTCAGGATATTGGGAAAAGAAGGTTGCGCCGATATAGACGGCCAGCGAACCGTAGAGATAGAAATCGTACCACTCGAAGATCGTACCGAGCGAAGAGGCGAAAATCACCTTCTTCTGCTCGCCCGTCATCGGTGCGCTTTTTGCACCGGACGCTGCTGCGACATCTGCCATTTCGTTTGTCCTCCACTCAAAAACGGCTTTGTGCGCACCCTTGAATGCTTCGGAATCCTCCCTGATACCGAAGCGGAATGCGCCATGAGACCAAAATGGCAGAAAACACCCTGGGGTGGCAGAGCGGCTTTGGGATTATGACTTTAGTCGAATGCGGCGATCAGGCGCGGAGCGCTGCGGCCGGGGATTGGCGATAGGCGAGAAGCGCCGGTGCAAGCGCAAGCATGGCGGAGAATAGCACGATGGCTGCCACGCTCTTCAGATCGTCACGGATGAAACCAACCGGCAGAACAATGCCGCTTTCACCCGAAAACATCGCCGACAGCAGGATCGCGGCACCGTAACCGATGGCAAAGCCGAAGAGAATGCCAAGCGCGATCAGGATGAAAAGTTCCAGCCAGACGATCGCAAGAACAGCCGATTGCGGCGCGCCAAAGGCTCTGAGCGCGCCGATCTGCCGGCGCCGCTGGCCGATATGCATGACTGTGACCATCAGGACGGCGGCAGCGACAAGGATCTGCGCCCCGACGGCAACGGCCGACAGAACCCGTTTGGCATCGCCAAGCGTCGCGTAGAGATTGGTCAGCACCTCGCCTGGAAACACCGCAAGGGTGCCGTTGCCGCGATAATCCTGCCGCAACTTGTAGGCGTCGGCGATGGTTTTTGGCTTGACGAGAATGGCAGGAAGACCGGGTGCCTCCGCCGTCCAGTTTTCATCAAGGGGAGCATCCGGGTCGACATGACCATGCCCGTGACCACCGGCGTGATCCTCATGACCGGGCTCTTCCGCATTATGAGCCTCGCCCGCTTCGGCAGCGTGATCGTGCTCATCCGCGTGTCCGCCCATTCCGTGCAGGCTCCAGACCGACTGGATCGGCACCAGGATCGCCCGGTCCCAGGACGTACCGGTTGCCGCCATCCGGCCGGTGATCCGATAGGCAAGTTCGGTGTGGGTTTCACCGCCGAGTGCGGCAAGTCCGTGGGTCGGCTTGACCTCATAACCGAGCGGCAGCGTCACCGCCGCGCCGATGACGGCTTCGCCTGCCTTGGAAAATACCCGGCCCTCCTTGAGTGCCGACAAATTGGTGGTGAGCGCGGTGGACGTGCCGACGATCGGATAGCCGGAGAAGGAATCGCCGAAGCCGACGGGCGCTGCCCAGGCAACGCGCGGATCGGCCGCAAGCTTGCCCAGCACATTGCCCGGCATCAGGGGCAGGGGAGAGGGCTGCAGGAAGACGGAGGAAAGCAGCAGTTGCGTTTCGCTGCCCGGCGCACCGACCACAAGGTCGAACCGGTCGGCGGCGCGGGCGCTGCCGAGCCTGAGCGCCCTTTCCTGTAGCGTGACAGCGACGCCAAGCGCGGTGGCAAAGGCGATTAGAAGCACGACGACCAGCGAACCGGCCCAGAGACGGCGCAGATCGGCAAAAATGAAACGGGTCACGCCGCCTTCTCCCGATGGGCGCGGTCCGAGGCGACCCGCCCGGCCGACAACGTGATACGGCGATCAAGCTGGCCCGTCAGGCGCGGATCGTGCGAGACGACAATCAGCGTACTCTCGTTGCTGACGGAAAGATCGATCAGCAGGCGGGAAACCGCATCGCCGCTTTCGCTATCGAGACTGGCCGTCGGCTCATCGGCGATCAGAACGCCGGGTTTGCGCAGCAGCGCCCGGGCAATCGCCACGCGCTGCATTTCACCGCGCGACATGGTCTCGATTTTCTGGTCGGCGCGACAAAGGCCGACCGCATAAAGCAGCATCAGCGCCCGGTCGGGATCGCCGGGTTTCATCGCACGCGATAGCCGGGCGGGCAGGAGGATGTTGTCGACCGCGCTTAGGCCTGGAAAGAGATGGAAGTCCTGCATGATCAGGCCGATATGCGCCCCACGCCAGCGATCGCGGCCGCGCTCGGACATTCCGGCAATATCGGCATCGCCCCAGCGGATGGAGCCGCCCGTTGCACAACGCTCAAGCCCGGTGAGGACATTCACCAGCGTACTCTTGCCCGAACCCGAGGCGCCGGTGACCGCAATACGGCTACCGGCTGTAATAGACAAAGAGGGGATATCAAGCACAGGGGAAAGGAGGCCGGGATAAGAAACGGAAATCCGGCTAAGCTCTAGCGATAACATCAGGACTATACCGAAGCATATTCAGCATTGCGCAACCGCAGGAGGCTGACAAAACCGGTTTCCGGATCGGTCCACGACCCGAACTCAAGCACGCCGCGCGCTTCGATCGTCTGCGAAGGCTGCACGAATGTCTGTTTCTCACCGAGATAGACAACGACGATATTGTCCGGCCAGTCCGAATCGGTCGAGCAGAATGGGCAGATCGACATCGGAATTTCGGTCAGCACGAAGAAGGCAGCCTCGGCCTTCAGCGGCGGCGCCATGAAACCCTTGATGGTGATCTCCTGACCGGCGAGCGACTTTACCTTTTCGGAGAACTCCAGCCCGAGAACGCCGAACTTGCTGTAGAGTTCATCGAAGGCAAGAGAGGGAGCGGCGGCGGCCGGGCGCGTAGCCGTCAGCAAAGGCAGACCCGCGAGCAGCGTCATCAGGGTACGCCGGGTCACTTGGGGATCAGGATGGGTCATGGGACGATCTCCTCGCGGAGCGGCTGGGGCTCAAGCGCAGCCTGAACCGGAAACGGAATTCGGCGGGCTGCAGGCAGCCCGCCGGACGCGATCATGGATCAGTTGGTCTGTTTGACGCCGAGAGCGAACGCATCGGCGAGGACGCGATACACGTCGCTCTGCTCCATATAGCCCTTGAAGCCTTCCGAACCGGGGCCGACAGCCTGCAGCACGACGTCGTCGACGGCGTGAACGCCTGAATCGCCTTCCTTCGGAATGTTGCCGGGCACGAAGACTGCGCCGGGCACATCCTTGTAGGCCTCGTTGGCTACATATTCCTTCTTTTCGTTCTGAATTGCCGGAACGAACGGACCATCCAGCTTCGGACGGAAGGTTTCATAGTGGTCCGGGCCGTTGTTGGCATTGAGGAACAGACGGCGGGTCACATCGACCTTATCCGGATAACCATCATTGTTTTCATCGGTATAGTTCGGGAAGCCGGCGCTTGCATACGTGCCGACTTTTTCGCGCATTTCGGTGCCCGGCTTTTCGTCATCGACGGTGCCGATGATCGAAACGCCGTGTGTGTGGTCACCAGTGACGATGATCAGCGTGTCGGGGTTCTTGGCGGCGAATTCGCGGGCAACGCCGATTGCCTTGTCGAATTCAATCGTATCGACGACGGCACGATCCCAATCGAGCGGGTGGGACATCTTGTCGACATTGGCAGCTTCGACCATCAGGAAGAAGCCTTCCGGGTTCTTCGACAGGTTGTCGAGGGCGACCTTGGTCATCTCGACGAGGCCAGGTTGGTTTGGAAACTTCTCGACTGTGCCCTTCTTGAGGAATTCGCGGTCGAGCGTGGTGTCCATGTTGCCGGTGTGGAAGATGCCGAGGATTTTTCCGGTGTTGGTCCCGGCCGCAGCTGCCAGTTCGGTCTTGTCGGTTGCAAGCGTATAGCCGGCGTCCTGGAACAACTTGACATAGTCCTTGTCGTCCTTGCGCTTCGAGCCAGGCGTGGCCTGCGGCAGGAAGTAAGCCGAGCCACCACCCAGGATAACGTCCGGCTTCACGTCGAACAGCATACCGTTGATCTCGGCCTTGTCGCCGCGCTTGCGGGTATGGGCGACAACGGCTGCCGGTGTCGCATCCTGCAGTTCGGCGGTCGAAATAATGCCGATCGACTTCTTGGTCTGGCGGCGGATGGCTTCGGCAATATTCTCAACCTTCGGGTCATCGAACGAATCCGGGGTGCGGTCGGCATAGACGCCGATGGCATTCACGGCCGTCTTGTGACCGGTCATGTAGGCGGACATGGTGTTGGCCGAATCCGTGGCGACCGCATCGGTTGCCGAGGTGCCGATGAAGGCGGCCGGCGGGATGTCGTCAAGGTTCAGACGGCCATTTGCCTTGCCCTCGGCCATGCCCTTGGACATGATGCGGGCAGCGGTGCGATGGGCAACCGAGAAGCCGTCTGCGATCAGGAAAATGACGTTCTTGGCCTTGGCGGTTTCGCCGGTGTTGTAGACGTCCCAGGTGACAGACTTCGATTCCGAGCCGGCGGTCACTTCGATCGTGTAGGTGCCTTCGGTCGGCAGGACGAGATCACGGGCGATCAATGCCGAGCCCAGCACCTTGTCTTCCTTGCCCTTTTCCTCGGCGACGAATTCGGCTTCCTTGCCGAGCACCGCCTTGTAATCCTGGCCGTTGACGGTGATCTTGACGTCTTCCGGCTTGACGACGGACTTGAACTCGACCTTGAAATCGAATGGGGAGCCGGCGAGGATCGTTGCACGATCCAGCGGATAAACGGTGGCGGCCTGTGCCGCCCCAGCGAGGATTGTCGTGGCGACAAGCGCCGACAGAAGCATACGCATGGAAAACCCCTTTTTGGTTTCGTCCGGTAATGACGGCCCGCAATAGTCACCCAGGATGACAGCGGCATGACACTTGCGTAACGTTTTGACAGCAGGCTGGCAGGCCTGTCTTCCTGACGCGTATTCTCAGCTTTCTGTTGACTCTGCGCCAAAACCGCGTAAGAGCAGCAGCGGAAAAGGACCCACCATGCACCGTTTTGGTTACGCCATCGCTGCGCTGATCGCCCCGGCATTCGCTGCCGGGCGGGTTCGTTCTTTCTCGATATCTTCCAAAACAACGGCCAAAACGACGACGAAAACCGTCTGACGTCTCTGGCCACCGCTCTCTCCCCGGCACGGCCGGGGACCTGAAACCCGCGCCTTTGGCCGGCGGGTTTCCCCCAAAGCCCCGCGGAGAGACAGAAAGAGAGCAAAGACAATGGGTTTCAAGATTGCTATTGCCGGCGCGACCGGAAATGTCGGCCGCGAAATGCTGAACATCCTCGAAGAACGCGGCTTTCCGGCTGATGAAGTCGTGGCTTTGGCCTCGGCCCGCAGCCAGGGCACCGAAGTTTCCTTCGGCGACAAGACGCTGAAGGTCAAGAACCTCGAAAATTACGATTTTTCCGACACCGATATCTGCCTGATGTCGGCCGGCGGCGCCGTGTCGCTGAAGTGGTCGCCGAAGATCGGCGCACAGGGCTGCGTCGTCATCGATAACTCGTCGGCCTGGCGCTACGACCAGGACGTGCCGTTGATCGTGCCGGAAGTAAATCCGGACGCCATCACCCAGTTCACCAAGCGCAACATCATTGCCAACCCGAATTGCTCGACAGCCCAGCTCGTCGTGGCGCTGAAGCCGCTGCATGACTTTGCCAAGATCAAGCGCGTTGTCGTCTCGACCTATCAGTCGGTGTCCGGCGCCGGCAAGGAAGGCATGGACGAACTGTTCAACCAGACCCGCGCCGTCTTCGTCGCCGATCCGGTCGAATCGAAGAAGTTCACCAAGCGCATCGCCTTCAACGTCATCCCGCATATCGATAGCTTCATGGAAGACGGCTACACGAAGGAAGAATGGAAGGTCCTGGCCGAAACCAAGAAGATGCTCGACCCGAAGATCAAGGTGACCTGCACCGCCGTGCGCGTTCCCGTCTTCATCGGCCATTCGGAATCGGTCAACATCGAATTCGAAAACGAGATCAGCGCCGATCAGGCCCGCGATATCCTGCGCGAGGCGCCGGGCTGCATCGTCATCGACAAGCACGAGAACGGCGGCTACATCACGCCTTATGAATCGGCCGGCGAAGACGCCACCTATATTTCGCGTATCCGCGAAGACGCGACAGTAGAGAACGGCCTGAACATGTGGGTTGTTTCCGACAACCTGCGCAAGGGCGCCGCCTTGAACGCCATCCAGATTGCCGAGCTTCTCGTCAATCGCGGCCTGATCAAGGCGAAGAAACAGGCTGCCTGATCAGAAATTATAAAGTTTTAACCAATTATACCCATTCGTGATGATACCAACCTTTCGGTTTTATCATCACGAATGGGTGAAAGCCTCGCATGATCCGTTAAACGGGATGCGGGGCTTCTTTGTAAAAAGGCAACTGCGACGTTTTTTCATAGTCAAAAGGAGGATTCACGTGAAACACGCCCTCCCGATACTGTACCAACGTCGTGACAGAAACCGCAAAGACTGGCATTTTGCGGACACAAATTTGGATTCAGGCAATACGGGGTATTTCATGCGCAAGGCAAAGTGCGTACTGGCAGGTTTCACGGCGATGGTCGCGGCGGCAATTCTGCCGTCGATGGCATCGGCTGCGCAATGCAGCAACACATCGGCAGGCTTTGATGCCTGGGTCGAGAACTTCAAGGGCGAAGCCGCAGGACGTGGCATCAGCCCGGCGGTGCTGAACAAGGCCTTTGCCAACGTCACCTACAACAAGGCGACGATCCGCGCCGACCGCGGCCAGAAGAGCTTCAAGTTGTCGCTCGACCAGTTCATGCAGAAGCGTGGCGGCCAGACGATCATCTCGCGCGGCAAGAAGATGAAGGCGCAGAACGCCGCCCTCTTCAACTCCATCGAAAACCGCTACGGTGTACCAGCCGGCCCGATCATCGCGATCTGGGGCATGGAAACCGGTTTCGGCGGCTTCCTGGGCAAGGAACACACGCTCTCGGCCGTCGCGACACTGTCGTTTGACTGCCGCCGTTCCGACTTTTTCACCAACCAACTCTATGCGGCGCTAACCCTCGTGCAGCGCGGCGACCTCAGCCCCGACGCCCGCGGTGCAGCGCATGGCGAAATTGGCCAGACGCAGTTCCTGCCGGCCAATGTGCTGAAATACGGCGTCGATGGTGACGGCAACGGCCATATCGACATGGTCCGCTCCAAGGCGGACGCACTTGCCTCGACCGCCAACTTCCTGCGCGGCCACGGCTGGAGCGCCGGCGCCGGCTATCAGCCCGGCCAGCCCAATTTCGGTGCGATCCAGGGCTGGAACGCCGCCAGTGTCTATCAGCAGGCAATCGCCATCATCGGCGCCGAAATCGACGGCCGCTGATCCGCAACGCAGTTTTAGGAATAAAAAAATCCGCAGCCCGGGAAACCAGGCTGCGGATTTTTATTTGACGTCGAGCGGCAACGCGGGATCAGGCGCAGATTGCCGGCATCGCAGATGTCTGACGGCCATGTGTGCCCGCCGCGCGGAGGTTCACATTCCCGGCCGGCCGAAATCACCGCTCTTGGCGTCCATAACCCAAAGCTCACCGGTCGAAATATCGAACCAGGCACCGTGAAGCTGCAGTTTGCCGCGCTGTTCGAGGATTTGAACGCACGGGAAAGTCCGCAGATTGGCAATGGAGTTGCGGATGGACACGCGTTCCAGCGCCCTCTGGCGCTCACCGGCGGTCATCACCTCGTTGCTCTGGATCTGTTCCGCAGCCGGCTTCAGAAGGTGCATCCAGCGGCCGATGAAATCCCCCGGCGAGAGCGGCTCGGCATTGACATCGAGCGCAGCCTTGATGCCACCGCAACGGCCATGGCCCATCACGACGATATCGCTGACCTTCAGAACCTGTACCGCAAATTCCAGCGCCGCCGATGTCGAGTGATAGTGACCATCCGGCTCATAGGGCGGCATCAGATTGGCGACGTTTCGAACGACGAACAGTTCACCCGGGCCACTATCGAAAATGGTTTCCGGCGCCGCACGGCTGTCACAACA
The DNA here is from genome assembly GCF_001426665.1 of Rhizobium sp. Root1334. Lineage (GTDB taxonomy): Bacteria > Pseudomonadota > Alphaproteobacteria > Rhizobiales > Rhizobiaceae > Pararhizobium. The sequence continues at coordinate 406,862 of NZ_LMEY01000029.1, forward strand.
GGCAATGACAAGCGTTTTCGGTTGCTGACCAGTTTCCGCCAGGGCCTTGTATCTCTGTTGCTGCTCGCTGAAGCGGCCGCTCATGAAGTTGTTATAGCCCTTCAGCAACTGGCTCGGGAAACGCTGCATGTTCGATCACTCCGCTCTTTGAGTTAGTGGACATTTACAAATGCTCATGCCGACAGCCCGCGACATATCATCTTTGTGCGCCGCACACAGGCAAATTTACGGCAGCCCACGCCGCCGGTGATATCCGTGAAACTCTCCGTATCGTTTGCTTTGGGTGGAAACGGTTTATTCGCTCAAGGCATGTGCTGGCAAGAGGTAGATCGGCCGAACGATATCAAGAGCGCCGTTTCTGCCCGGGATGCAGCAATCGCCGCATCTGAACCATGGCCATCGGCGTCGCCAGACTGGCGGCATCCCGCTCCAGCGTTAGTTCATCGGCACCGCGCTTGCCAGTGCGGGCAATGATCTCGAAAACGCTCGCGGTCGCCAATTGCAGCGCCCGCTCCTCGTTCAACCCTTCCAGAAGCCGGGCAACAAACAAAGCCGCCAGGAGGTCGCCGGTCCCGTTCGGCGGATTGTCGATCAGCCGGTGTTCGGCCAGCAGCGCATGATTGCCGGACAGGTAGAGATTGCCGGTGCCCCCCTGCATCATCGGGATGGCCGAGGTGACGAGCATGCGCGACGGCCCGAGCGAAAGGGCCGCCTCGAGAATTGCAGCATTTGTTTCAAGTTCCACGCCACAAAGCCAGGAAAGCTCGAACCGGTTCGGCGTGGCAAGCGAGGCAAGCGGCAGCAAACGGTCGCGCATCGCAATGGCCGTCGCCTCCGGGACATAAAGCCCGCCCGCATCGCCCATCACCGGATCGCAGGCATAGAACAAATCAGGGTTCTTCACGCGCAAGGCTTCAACGAGGCGGGCAACGCCCTCTGCCTGGTGGGCTCCAGCGAGATAGCCGGACAGGACCGCGCGGACTTCGCCCGTCCACGGCGCGCGGATCAGATCGTCGATCAACCGGTCGAAATCCTCGGCACCCACCGTCACCCGCGTCGACGGACCATGGCCGGGATGCCAGGGCAGGATAACCGTCGGCACAGCCCAGACCGGATAGCCCAGCGTCTCAAGCGCAAAGACGGCTGCGCGATTGCCAACGGATCCGCGAATCACATGGCTGGAAATGACGATGACGGCGCCGGGGGCAGGCTCGGACATTTCTGATTTTCCGCTGTTTCGACCTGTCCAGATCGCCCGACAGTCATGCCGCTGTCAACTGCGGCTGCCAAAAGATCGGAAGGCTCATTTCGGCCTCGTCCATGAGGACAATGAAATATGCGAATACAACCGATTGAATTCGAAAATCGGCGAGAACTTGCCGAAAATTTCATAAAGCCATTCCGATTTGGATCAATCTGACCGAAAAATGGCCACAAAAACAATCGCTATGGGCAATTCTTCTGGTAGGTTCGGCCAAAATGGTGATTGCGGGGAGTTACGTCATGGGCACCAAATACAATCCGAAAAAAGACCGTCATTTCGAAGCAGTCAGTGAAGCCGGCAAGGTCCTGGGGCTAAAAATGCTCGCTCCGGAAATCCTGTTTCGCCGCGCCAGCCATGATGATCTGGATGCCTATACGCCGGAGATGCTGGCGCTGACCGCCGCCCACGCGCTGACGGCGATCAACCGCAAGGAAAGCGACCGTCCGGTGATCAGCGTGGAGACCATCGAGGGCATTGCCCCCAATGGCGACGACGTTTCGGTTCTCTCCGTGACCGATCGCAACATGCCATTCCTCTACGACTCGATCATGGGTGAGGTGACCAGCACCCATCGCGACATTCTTCTTGCCGTGCATCCCATTCTGGTTCTTGAGGCCGGGAAGCCAGCTAAGATCTTCGATCCGGAAGAGAAGAGCGATCCGGCTACACGGATCAGCCATATCCAGATTCATATGACCCGCCTGACCGGCACCGAGGCCGAAGACCTGAAGGAGCGGATTGCCAACGTGCTATCCCAGGTTCATCAGGCAGTCGGCGACTGGACCCCGATGACGGCGCTGCTCGACCAGGCCATGAACGAACTGGAAAACCACGCACCAAGCCGCAAGAAGGGCGACCGCGATGAGGCGCTGGCTTTCCTGCGCTGGCTACGCGGCAACAATTTCACCTTCCTCGGCATGCGCGAGTATACCTATTCCGGCAAGGGCGACGATGCCGTGGTGGAACGCGGCGAGGGCCGGGGCCTCGGGATTCTCTCCAATCCCGATGTGCGCGTACTGCGCCAGGGTAAGGATGCCGTGCTGACGACCCCGGAAATCCTGGCCTTCCTCAACGGCCCGGATTTCCTCATTATCACCAAGGCCAATGTCAAATCGGTCGTCCACCGCCGCGCCTATATGGACTATATCGGGGTCAAGCGTTTCGACGAGGCCGGCAATGTCACCGGCGAACTGCGCATCGTTGGCCTGTTCACGTCCAGCGCCTACACGAGGCCTGCCGCAGACATTCCGCTCTTGCGCTTCAAAGTCGAGAAGATCGTCGATCATTTCGGCTTCGATCCGCAGAGCCATTCCGGTAAGATGCTGACCAATACGCTCGAATCCTATCCGCGCGACGACCTGTTCCAGATCGACGTCAGCCTGCTGGCCAGTTTCTGCGAACAGATCAACGAACTGGCCGACCGGCCACGAACCCGGGTTCTGCCGCGTATCGACCATTTCGATCGTTTCGTTTCCGTTATCGTCTATGTTCCACGCGAACAGTATGATTCGGATGTCCGTGAAAAGATCGGGCTCTATCTGAAAACCATCTATGACGGCCGCGTCTCCGCCTATTACCCGGCTTTCCCGGAAGGCGGCCTTGCCCGCGTGCATTTCATCATCGGCCGTTCCGGCGGCAAGACGCCGCGCGTGGCGCAGGCAAAGCTTGAAGACGCGGTTCGCGATATCGTCACCCGCTGGATCGACCGGTTCAATTTGCTGGCCCGTCATGACGGGGTGTCGATCTCCGTCAACGCCGCCTATCAGGCAGCCTTTACGCCAGCCGAAGCCCATAGCGACCTCGCCGATATCGCTGCATGCTCCCTGGATGACCCGATCCGCATCGCCTTCTACCAGAAGCGTGGCAAGGGCCCAGAATCGCTTGAACTGAAGATTTTCCATGCCGGCGAACCGGTCTCGCTCTCGCACCGCGTTCCATTGCTGGAAAATCTCGGCTTCCGGGTCATCAGCGAACAGACCCATGACATTATCGTCTCCTGCGCCAAGGGCGGTGATCGCCTCGTTGTTCTGCACGATATGGAATTGATCCATCGCGATGGGCACCTGCTCAATCTCGACAAGACCGGCCCGATGCTGGAGGAAGCCTATCTTTCCGCCTGGAACGGCGTCATCGAGGATGACAGCTTCAACCGGCTGATCCTGCTTTCCGGCCTGAGTGCCCGCGAAGTCACGGTGCTGCGCGCCTATGCGCGCTATCTGCGCCAGACCGGCATCACCTATTCGCAGGGTTACCTCGCCGATACGCTGAACAAATATCCGGCCATCGCTACAAATATCTTCAAGCTTTTCGTCACCCGCATGGACCCCACGCTGGAAGATAAGCCGAAAACGAAGCGTACGACAGCGCTGAAAGCAGCGATCGAGGAGGCCCTGAACGCCGTTCCGAGCTTGGACGAAGACCAGATCCTGCGCCGCTACGTCAACGCCATCGAGGCGACGCTGCGTACCAACTATTTCCAGCGCGACGCCGACGGTAATCCGAAGGTGATGCTGGCTTTCAAGCTCGATCCGAAGATCCTCGATGGCCTGCCGGAGCCGCGGCCTTTCCGCGAAATCTTCGTCTATGGCACCCAGGTCGAAGGTGTTCACCTGCGCTTCGGCAAGGTGGCCCGTGGCGGATTGCGCTGGTCGGACCGTTCGCAGGATTATCGCACCGAAGTGCTTGGCCTGGTCAAGGCGCAGCAGGTCAAGAACGCCGTCATCGTGCCGGTCGGCGCCAAGGGTGGCTTCTATCCGAAGCAACTGCCCGCCGGCGGCACCCGCGACGAGATCTTCAAGGCCGGCACCGAGGCCTACAAGACCTATATCCGCACCATGCTGTCGATCACCGACAACATTGTCGGCCAGGACATCGTGGCACCGGCCGATACGCTGCGGCTGGATGGTGACGACCCCTATTTCGTCGTTGCCGCCGACAAGGGCACGGCAACCTTCTCCGACACGGCCAACGGCCTCGCGCAGGAAGCCGGCTTCTGGCTGGACGACGCCTTCGCCTCCGGCGGTTCTGCCGGCTACGACCACAAGAAGATGGGCATCACCGCGCGCGGCGCCTGGGAAACCGTCAAGCGGCATTTCCGCGAGATGAACATCGATATCCAGACGACGCCGTTCAGTGTCGCCGGTGTCGGCGACATGTCGGGCGACGTGTTTGGCAACGGCATGCTTCTGTCGGAGAAAATCCGCCTGATCGCCGCCTTCGACCATCGCGACATCATCATCGATCCTGATCCGGATATCGAAAGATCCTTTGCCGAGCGCAAGCGCATGTTCAACCTGCCGCGCTCGAGCTGGCAGGACTATGACCGCTCGACGCTTTCGGACGGCGCGATGATCATTCCGCGCACGGAAAAGTCGGTAACGCTGACGCCACAGGCGATGGCAGCGATCGGCATCGAGAAAAGCCAGGCGACACCGTTCGAAATCATGACGGCGATCCTGAAAAGCCAGGTCGATCTGCTCTGGTTCGGCGGCATCGGCACCTATGTGCGCGGCGCGACCGAAACCGACGCTGATGTCGGCGACCGCGCCAACGACCCTATCCGCATCACCGCTGACGATGTCGGCGCCAAGGTGATCGGCGAGGGCGCCAATCTGGGTGTTACCCAGCGCGGCCGCATCGGCTTTGGCCTCAAGGGCGGGCGCTGCAATTCCGACGCCATCGACAACTCCGCCGGCGTCAATTCGTCCGACGTGGAAGTGAACATCAAAATCGCGCTCGCCTCTGCCATGCGCGACGAGCGGTTGACACGCGCCAAGCGCAACACGCTGCTCGCTTCGATGACTGACGAAGTGGCGGCACTGGTGCTGCGCAACAACTACGAACAGTCTCTGGCGATCTCGCTGACGGAAATGCTGGGTGCCGGCAACCGGACGGCTCTTGCCCGGCTCATGACCCGGCTGGAAGCCGACGGCCATCTCAACCGCAAAGTGGAGGTGCTGCCGAACGATCTGGCCCTGAGCGAGCGCTACCAAAGCGGCAAGGCCCTGACACGCGCTGAAATTGGCGTACTTGTGTCCTATGCCAAGATCGTGCTGTTCGACGAAGTCGTCGCCAGTGAACTGCCGGACGACGACTATCTCGCGACAACACTACGTGATTACTTCCCGGCGAAAATGCACAAGGCGCATGCCAATGACATCAATGAACACCGGCTGCGCCGCGAGATCATTGCCACGGTTCTCGCCAACGACGTCATCAATCGCGGCGGGCCGGCTTTTGTCAGCACACTGATCGACCAGACGGGCTTCATGCCGGCAGACGTGGTCAAGGCCGCAGTTCTGACACGTGACGGCTACGACCTGAAGCGCATCTATGGCGACATCGACGCGCTCGACAACGTCATCAGCGGCGCGGTGCAGAATGAGCTCTACCAGGAGGCGGCACGTATCTTTGCCATCGTCACCGAACGGACGCTCAGGACCAAGGCAATGCAGGCGCCGCTCGGCGAGGCGATCGAGCAGCTGCGCGAAGCCTTGCAGAAACTGAAATCGGCCCTGCAAAGCTCGATTCCCGAGGACGCAAAGGCGGATGTACGGCAAAGGGCCGACTATTTCATCGAGCGCGGCGTGCCGCCGGCACTTGCCGAAGAAATCGCGGCTCTCGCCGTGCTGACCTTCGTGCCGGAGATCATCCAGATCACCGCCGATACCGGCGTGACGCTGGCACGCACGGCACAGAGCTACTTTGGCGTAACCCAGAATCTGCGGATCGCCCGGCTGCTCGCCGCCGCCGAGCGGGTTTCGGCAACCGAGCAATACGAGGCCATGGCCCTTTCGCGCAGCATCAACGACATCTCTACCGCGCGCAAGGACATCACCATCGCGGTGCTGACGAACAAGAAGGATGAGCGCAATCCCGTCGGCGCCTGGCAGGACAGCGATCTCAGCCGGATTTCCCGCGTGACCGACCAATTGACCCAGCTGACGGAAAAGGGAGAAACCACGCTCGCCAAGATCACCGTCGCCGCTGGCCTCTTGAGCGATCTTGCGCAGAACAGGATGAGGTGACACTGTCCGCGCCAGACGGGGCGGGCAGACGGTGGAGAATCAGGTGAGCAGCATCTCGGTGGAGGCTGGCGACGAGCCAAAGGTATCGCGCGCTGGCCTCGGCGGCTGGATGCTGTTCGACTGGGCGGCCCAGCCGTTCTTCACCGTGATCATCACCTTCATCTTTGGCCCCTACTTCGTCTCGCGGCTGACCGACGACCCGGCTTACGGGCAGGCGATGTGGGGCTATACGCTGACCATCTCCGGCATCGTCATCGCCGTGTTGTCGCCGGTACTCGGGTCGATCGCCGACCAGACCGGCGCGCGAAAGCCCTGGATCGCATTCTTTGCCGTCATCAAGATCATTTCACTGGCGCTCCTGTGGTTCGCCGTGCCGGGATCGTCGCTGATCTATCCGTTCATCTTCATTATTCTGGCCTCGATCGCAGCGGAATTCTCGATTGTTTTCAACGATTCGATGATGCCGCGCCTGGTCGGCGAAAAAGAGATCGGCCGTATCTCCAACATGGCCTGGGGGCTTGGCTATCTCGGCGGCATGATAGTCCTGATTGCCGTTGTCACGCTACTTGCCGGAAGCCCGGAATCCGGCAAAACAATTCTCGGAATAGACCCGCTGTTCGGGCTTGATCCGGCAACTGGCGCCGATGCGCGGGTCACGGGGCCGATCTCAGCCCTCTGGTATCTGGTTTTCATCCTGCCGATGTTCCTGTTCACGCCCGATGCCCAGAAGGCCGCTATGCCGGCTATGACCGCGGTGCGCGCCGGACTGACTGAACTGCGCCATACGATCGGCGAACTGCGCCACCGCTCCGGAATCCTGCGTTTCCTGATTGCCCGGATGATCTTTCAGGACGGGGTCAACGGCCTTTTGGCGCTGGGCGGCACGTTTGCTGCCAGCATGTTTGCTTGGCAGACCGTCGAGCTTGGCGTCTACGGCATCATTCTTAATGTCGTGGCGATCGGCGGCTGCCTCTATGCCAGCCGGCTCGATGCAAAACTCGGCTCCAAGGTGATCGTTACCGTCAGCCTGATCTGCCTGACCATCGCCACGCTCGGCATCGTCTCGACTGGACCCGGCTACACATTGTTCGGGCTGCTACCGCTGCCAACCACCGATTCCGGCGCGATGTTCGGCACGGCAGCAGAGAAGGCCTACATCGTCTTTGGCCTTCTGGTCGGGATTGCTTTCGGTCCGGTCCAGGCCTCGTCCCGCTCCTACATGGCGCGCAGTGTCAGCGCCGATGAGGCAGGGCGCTATTTCGGCATTTACGCGCTCTCTGGCCGTGCAACGACCTTTCTGGCGCCCGCCGCCGTTGCCACCGTTACCCTGATGACGGGATCGGCCCGCATCGGCATGATGGCCCTGGTCGTTTTTCTGGGTGCCGGCCTTCTGATCCTCATCCGCACGCCTTATCCGGCGAATAAGCCCGCATAAAAAAACCCGCCGGAAGGCGGGTTTCTTAGCCGGTGATTGATGGATCAATGCCGGAAATGGCGCATGCCGGTAAACACCATCGCCACGCCAGCCTCATCGGCGGCGGCGATGACTTCCGGATCGCGCATCGAGCCACCCGGCTGGATAACGGCAGTGGCGCCAGCTGCGATCATCGACAGCAGACCATCGGCAAACGGCAGGAAAGCTTCCGAGGCAACGGCGGAACCGCGGGTGAGCGGCGCAGCAAGTCCGAGCGCCTTGGCGGCTTCTTCGGCCTTCAGGGCGGCGATGCGGGCTGAATCCACACGGCTCATCTGGCCCGCACCGATGCCGACGGTCTGACCGTCCTTGGCATAGACGACAGCGTTGGATTTCACATGCTTTGCCACCTTGAAGGCGAACTTCATGTCTTCCAGTTCCTGCGCTGTCGGTGCGCGCTTGGTGACGACCTTGAGATCGAGATCCTCGACCATGCCATTGTCACGCGTCTGCACCAAGAGGCCGCCGGACACCGTCTTTGCCGTCAGGCCGGGTATGCGCGGGTCGGGCAGAGCGCCGGTGATCAGCAGGCGCAGGTTCGGCTTGGCGGCGATGACCACCTTGGCGACGTCGCTGACCGACGGGGCGATGATGACTTCCGTGAACAGCTTGACGATTTCTTCCGCCGTGGCGCCATCCAGCTCCTGGTTGAGAGCGATGATGCCACCGAAGGCGGAGGTGGAATCGCAGGCAAGCGCGCGCTCATACGCCTCGAGCAGGGTCGCGCCGGTCGCCACGCCGCAGGGGTTGGCATGCTTGATGATGGCGACGGCCGGGGATTTTGCAACCGGGAACTCGGCAACCAGCTCGAAGGCGGCGTCGGTGTCGTTGATATTGTTGTAGGAGAGCTGCTTGCCCTGCAGGAGCGTCGCTGTTGCTACGCCCGGGCGGTTTTCGCCGGTGATGTAGAATCCGGCTTTCTGATGCGGGTTTTCGCCGTAGCGCATCTCTTCCTTCAGTACGCCGCCGATGGTGCGGTGAATCGGCATTGGCGTATCCAGCACCTCGGCGAACCAGCCTGAAATGGCGGTATCATAGGCGGCGGTGCGGGCGTAGGCCTTGGCCGCCATCTTCTGGCGGAAGGCGAAGGATGTGGCGGCACCGGCGCCCAGTTCGGCCAGAAGCCCCGCATAATCGGAGGCGTCGGTGATGACGGTGACATAGGCGTGGTTCTTGGCCGAGGCACGGATCATTGCCGGGCCGCCGATATCGATATTTTCGACCGTCGTCGGATAATCGCCGCCCTTGGCGCGGACATCCTCGAAGGGATAGAGATTGATCACGGCCAGATCGATGCCGGTAATGCCATGCGTCGTCATCGCCTGGACATGATCTTCGTCATCGCGGATCGCCAGAAGCCCGCCATGGACGCCAGGATGCAGCGTCTTCACCCGGCCATCCATCACTTCCGGAAAACCGGTGAGTTCGGACACGTCGGTGACCGGCAGGCCGGCATCGGCGAGAGCCTTGTGCGTGCCGCCGGTCGAAACAAGATGAACGCCCTTCTGGTGCAGGGCGCGCGCCAGATCGACGATGCCGGTCTTATCGGAAACGGAGAGGAGGGCGGTGCGGACAGTGACCTGATCCGGGGCGGGAATCTTCTTGGAGGCGACAGCCATCATCAAGCTCCTTGGCTTAGGCGCCGGATATCGGGAGGGTCTTCCGGCAAATGTCCGCCTGCCGTTAACACAGCTTTTCACCTGAAGAAACCGCAGTCACGGCAATGAGCGCTCTACCAAGGATATTGTCACCCTTCGCGCGAAAAAATCCACTGGATTTCCGGCTGTGAGGCCGCCGCGAAGGTGACGGTCAGTTGCGACGACTTCCGAACGCCGGAGGGATCGGCAAAGAAGATATCTTCCTCGACCAGAACCTCGCCGTCGCGGCACGTGAACAGCCAGACTTCGCCGTCCGGCGCGCTCAGATAGACCTCATGAGCGCTGTGCTGGCGGATATTGATCGACGGATGAATATGAAACCGGGCAACGGCGACGGCGCTGTTGCTTTGCGCCGGTTCCGAACCATCCGGCTGAAACAGCCGGTCGCGGCCGCGAACCGCATTTGCCTGGCCGTTGACGCTGATGTCGCGCTCGTGCAGCAGGCCAAAGGCCTGCGCGTAGCCATCATGGCTGGCGATGACAGCATCCGGCTGGCCTGCGCGTTCCTCGCGGCGGACCGCAACCTTGGAGACGCCGCCGGTGACGATGGGGCCGAGAAACCCCGACTGCGACAGGCGTGACGACGAGCGGTCATTGATTGTTACGGTCGAATGCGCCGCAGTCGAGCGCGCCAACTGGCGGAATCGTTCGCCGGCAAACTTTGGTGATCCGGAATTGATCACGAACCGGTGTCGGCCCGACGACATTTCGAACGACAGGCAACCCGCATGTGCCGTGCGCGACAATTCCGGCGACAGCGGCTTTCCGGTATCCATGATGACGACGACATTGTTATGCGCTAGCCGTTCATACTGAAGATGCGGCAAGGCCTTGAAGGGCGCACCAGCCGTTTCGTCATAGCGCAGGACGGCCATCAACTCATTGGCGAGCGTCGAGGTGGCGCCGTTGAACAGAGCCAGTTCACCTCCCTCGTGACGGAAGAACCGCAGCGCCGGATACATCCGGTCGATGCACGGGATCAACTTTGCCGGCACCTCATGACCGAGATTGACATAGGTCTGACGCAACGGCAGCAGGTCGATCAGCAATTCCAGACCCGTGCGCGGGTTACGCGAACTGTGGCCGCCATCGGGAAGAATTTGCCGGTCAAGCTCCACATCGAGATTGCGGGCGGCTTTGCGGATCGTCGCCTCGGACGCCGGCATGGCAACAGAGGCCATGGCGAGCGCGATCCGCGCGCGCAAGCGCGCGTCGCCGTCGCAGGTCGTGTCGGTTATGTGGCGCAGATAGCGCACCTGGAAGGCAAGGCTTTTCAGGAACCGCCGATAGAACGGATGCTCGGCATTGCGCAGGATGATCGGCGAATGTGACAGCCAGGCAATCAGGCGTTGAGAAATGATATCCGCTTCCCATGCTATACCGCCGATGTAGCGCCCGTGCGTGATGATCCAGTCATTGACGATATGGCGCAGATGCGCAAACGCCTCATCTTCCTTGACCGTGCGCATATGCCGGACCCAACCGAAGGAATGCAACCTTACGGCGAATTCATGCGATGGAAGATCTATCTCGAATGGCGATTCGCCCGCCGTATCCAATACGCGGCCCGCCAACGGGAAGCGGCCTTGCAGAATTTCCTGCGCCACGAAAGGATCAATGGCGCGCAGGTCGGTGGGAGCGACGATCAGCCGGTCAGGCGCTGTTCCGGTAAAGCGGAATGCGGTGTTGCGGCCCAAGGCGAGGCGGCGCGAGAAGCGGCGCCAGCCCTCACGCGCATACAGATAAAGAAGCCTTTGCCGGTCTGAAATCTGCATTTTCGACGCCTGCGCGTCTCCCTACTCCCGAACTGGCTTCATGCGGCATTGAAAACCGGAATGAGTGCTGTCCGTACCGGATACTCCAGGACGGTGATCGTGCCTGAAAAACCGTTAAACTTTTATGGATCGTACCCGTATTGTTTAGGGCAAAGGCACAAGGAGCGTCAATTGACGCCCGTCATGTGCCTGTTGACAGAGATGTCCCTAAATCTTGCGGCGCAGGACGACGGCATAAAAACCATCGAGACCACCTGCGAACCCGTCCTGCGGATCGATCATGGCCGGCGTGGTGCGGAATTCGCCGAGCGAAGTCACCGCATTTTCGAGACCAGGCCAATCCGCCGGGTTAATCGCTACCCGTTCGCAATGGCCATCAGCCAGGACGCGTTCGGTGACGACTTCGCCTTCGCGTGTATCCAGCGAGCAATTTGAAAAGACCACAAGGCCGCCGGGCTTGACCAGGGTCAGGGCATGACGCAGCAGCTTTTCCTGCAAAACGGCCAGCTTTTCGATATCCTCCGGCCCCTTGGTCCACAGAACATCCGGATGGCGGCGGATCGTGCCGGTCGAGGAACAGGGCGCATCAAGCAGGGCGGCATCGAACAGCTCTTCGGTGCGGAAATCAGCCATGTTGATTTCCTGGGTGGTCGCTTCCAGCCCCAGACGGGCAAGATTGCCCTGAAGCCGCTTGAGGCGGCTCGCCGATTGATCGAGTGCCGTCACCTCGGCACCGGCGAGAATGAGCTGTGCCGTCTTGCCGCCGGGTGCGGCGCAGAGGTCGATGACACGCTTGCCAGCAAGGGGGCCGAAAAGCCTGGCGGGAAGGGCGGCGGCGGCATCCTGTACCCACCATTCGCCATCATCGAATCCGTCCAGCGAAGGAACCGCGCCGGAAAACCCGGCAAGACGCACAGAACCGGTCGGCAGAAGGCGGCCATTCAGCCGCTCCGCCCAGCTCTCCGGGTTGGATTTGACGGTCAAATCGATAGCAGCAGGGGTCAAAAGTGCGTCGGCGATGCGGCCTGCCTCGTCGGCACCGTAATAGGAGACCAGCCGTTTGTGGAACCAAGCCGGAAACGCCGGGATCTTTTCACCGATATTTTCAAGCAGATCCCGCTTTTCGCGGGACATGCGGCGCAGCACGGCATTGACGAGACTGGCGAAACGCTTGTTGCGCGGATCGATCTGCGCTTGCTCGACTGCAAGATCGACGGCGGAATGATCGGGAATATCCAGATAGAGGATTTGCGCCGCGGCCACCGTCAACACATGATCAAGCGCACGGGCGCCTTCCGGCAGCGGATTTTGCAGCAAGGAGCCGATCATCGCCTCGATGCGCGGCAATTGCCGCAGGGCCGAGTTCAGGATCGCGCGAACCAGCGCACGGTCGGCCTCATTCAGCTCGCGATAGACCGGATTGCCGTTGCCGGCATCCAGCATGCCATCCAGCGAGGTTTTGCGATCGACAACGGCGGCAAGCATTTTAGCGGCGGCCTGCCTGGCCCGGATTCCGGGCTTGTCACTGCGTTCGAACGCCGGATTCTCCGAACCATCGCCGCGCGAACGGGCAGGGCGTTTATTTCGTTTCGGGCGCGAATCATTTCTATTGTCGTCAGACGTCAAGACCAGGGACCTTTTTTCGGTGGTTCAGAACCACCGCGACCCCAGCCTGTCGGCGGCACGGAGCGCGATTTGCGCACGGGATTATCAGCCCTGACCGGCCGCGTCGAGACCGGCTGCATTTCTTGCGCCATCTGTTGCAAGGCAGCGATGCGGTTTTCCGTCGCCGGATGGGTGGAGAACAGGTTGTCCATGCGCTCCCCCGACAATGGATTGATGATAAACATATGCGCCGTGGCCGGATTGCGTTCGGCTTCGGCGTTCGGCACCTGATGGGCGAAATTGGAGATTTTGGCCAGTGCCGATGCCAGGGCCAAAGGCTTGCCGCAGATCTCGGCACCGCGCCGGTCGGCCGAATATTCACGCGTCCGGCTGACGGCCATCTGCACGATCATCGCCGCGAACGGCGCGACGATCATCGCCACCAGCACACCGATGAAGCCGAGCGGATTGTTGTTTTCACGATTGCCGCCGAAGAAGAAGGCGAAATTGCCGAGCATCGAGATCGCGCCGGCAAGCGTCGCCGTCAGTGTCATGGTCAGCGTGTCACGGTTTTGCACGTGAGCCAGTTCATGCGCCATGACGCCTGCTACTTCATCATAGGTCAACGCATTCAACAACCCGGTGGATGCGGCCACCGCAGCATTTTCGGGATTGCGGCCGGTGGCAAAGGCATTCGGCTGCGGATTATCGATGACGTAGACCTTCGGCATGGGCAGTCCGGCGTTCCCCGCGAGATCACGGACGATACCGTAATATTCCGGGGCTGTACGCTCGTCGACTTCCTGGGCGCGGTACATGCGCAGCACCATGCTGTCGGAGTTCCAGTAGGAAAAGAAGTTCATACCGGCCGCAATGACAAGCGCGATCATCATGCCGCCCCTTCCGCCGATGAGGAAGCCGACCGCCATGAACAACGCGGTCATGAAGGCCAGAAGCATCGCGGTGCGCATCAGGTTCATCAGTCAGATCTCCAAAGTTGCCGATGTTTCACGTGAATCATGGTTTCGCTTGAACAAAGGTTTCCTATATGATGGGGACATTAGGCGCATTCTTCAACTTTTTCGCGGAAATTCGCATGCAAAACGACAACGACAATTCGGCACTGGAGCCGCGCAAACCCCTTTCGCCCGCAGCAAAGCGCGCGCTGGCCGAAGCTGACGAACGCCGCAAGGCGCAAAAGCCGGTCGAACTGCCGGAAGAACTGGGCGGGCGTGGCGGCGCGGAGCCATCGCGCTTTGGTGACTGGGAGATCAACGGCCGGGCAATCGATTTCTAAGGAAATAATTCCTGTTGATCTGCCGTCATGAACGGTATATTTTCCTATTCATGATGTTTCGCTCGATCCCGTTTTCCGTCGCCACTCTGGCAACCATTTCCCTGGTCGGCTCTTCGCATGCCTCTGAATCCGGCAAACGAATCGAAATCGCCGGGCCGGTGACTGCAGACGTCATCCGTGTCATCGATGGCGACACAATTCTGGTGGCGGCGAAACCCTGGCCGCAACAGACCATGGAAGTCTATGTCCGGCTGCGCGGCATTGATGCGCCGGAGCTTAAATCGGCCTGCGCAGCCACGCGCGATGCCGGACGGCAGGCGCGGTCAGCGCTTGCAAGCCTGACCAGCGAACAGGGCGAAATCCAGTTGACGCATATTTCCGGCGACAAGTATTTTGGCCGGGTCGTCGCCGATGTCAGCCTTTCGGATGGGCGGAATCCGGCTCAGGAAATGCTGCTGGCGGTTATGTCTCGCCTTATGATGGCGGACGAAAATCAAAGGCCTGTACGTCGTTTTGGTGAATCAGCGGGGTTATCCACTTCTCCCCAGCGGGGAGAAGTGCCGAACGGGTGCGAGGCGATGGGGGGCACGGCACATTACGAGCGCTTGGTCCCTCATCCGGCTTCGCGCCACCTTCTCCCTATGGGGAGAAGAGGGAACATGCTGACCTTTCAGCGCTCTATTTCTTGTTTTGACGGTTGGTGATCAGGTCATCGACAACCGCCGGATCGGCGAGCGTCGAGGTATCACCGAGCGAGCCAAAATCGTCTTCGGCGATCTTGCGCAGAATACGGCGCATGATCTTGCCGGAGCGGGTTTTTGGCAGGCCGGGGGCGAACTGGATCTTATCCGGCGAAGCAATGGCGCCGATTTCCTTGCGGACATGGGTGACCAGCGCCTTGCGCAGATCGTCCGAACCGGTTTCGCCGACCATCAGCGTCACGTAGCAATAGATGCCCTGGCCCTTGATGTCGTGTGGATAGCCAACAACGGCGGCTTCCGAGACCGAATCATGGCTGACAAGCGCTGATTCGACTTCCGCCGTGCCCATGCGATGGCCGGAGACGTTCAACACGTCATCAACGCGGCCGGTGATCCAGTAATAGCCATCATCATCGCGGCGGCAGCCGTCACCGGTGAAATACTTGCCCTTGTAGGTGGCAAAATACGTCTGGATGAAGCGCTCGTGATCACCATAGACGGTGCGCATCTGGCCCGGCCAGCTGTCGGTGATGCAGAGATTGCCATCGGCCGCTCCCTCGATCACCTTGCCTTCGCCATCGACCAGCTGCGGCTGCACGCCGAAGAAGGGGCGGGTGGCGGAGCCCGGTTTCAGGGCAGTCGCGCCGGGCAGGGGGGTAATCAGGATCCCGCCGGTCTCTGTCTGCCACCAGGTATCGACCACCGGGCATCGGCCGTCGCCAACCACGTGATAGTACCATTCCCACGCTTCAGGATTGATCGGCTCGCCGACCGAGCCGAGCGTGCGCAGGGATTTGCGCTTCGAGCGGGTGACGAAAGCGTCGCCTTGACCCATCAGTGCCCGTATGGCGGTCGGTGCGGTGTAGAAGATGTTGACCTGATGCTTGTCGACCACGTCCCAGAGACGGCCGGCGTCCGGATAGGTCGGGACGCCCTCGAACATCAGCGTCGTGGCGCCATTGGCCAGCGGACCGTAGACGATATAGGAATGGCCGGTGACCCAGCCGACATCGGCGGTGCACCAGTAGATGTCGCCTTCGTGATAATCGAAAACATATTGATGCGTCATCGACGCATAGACGAGATAACCGCCGGTCGTGTGCAAGACGCCCTTCGGCTTTCCAGTCGAACCGGACGTGTAGAGGATGAACAGCGGATCTTCGGCATTCATCGGTGCCGGCGGACAAATCGCTTCGACGTTGGCGACGGCCTGATGGTACCAGATATCACGCTCGGAGAACCAAGCGATCTTGCCGGCTGTGCGGCGAACGACGATCACCGACGTGACCTCGACGCCGCCGCGCGAAGCGATCTCGATAGCCTGGTCGGTATTGGCTTTCAGCGGGATCGGCTTGCCGCCGCGCAGGCCCTCATCGGCAGTGATGACGACCGTGGATTCGCAATCGACGATACGGCCGGCCAGGGCATCCGGCGAAAAACCGCCGAAAACGATCGAATGCACCGCACCGATGCGCGTGCAGGCGAGCATCGCATAGGCGGCTTCCGGGATCATCGGCATGTAGATGGTGACGCGGTCGCCTTGTTTGACGCCGTTTGCCTTCAGCACATTGGCGAGGCGGCAGACGTGCTCATGCAGCTCGCGATAGGTGATCTTCTTGTCGTCATACGGATTATCGCCTTCCCAGATGATCGCCACCTGATCGCCGCGCTTTTCCAGGTGTCGGTCGATGCAGTTGTAGGAGACGTTGGTGACGCCATCCTCGAACCACTTGATCGACACATCACCGTCGAACGACGTGTTCTTGACCGTCGTGTAGGGCTTGAACCAGTCAATGCGCTTGCCATGCTCGCCCCAGAAAGCTTCAGGGTTTGTGACACTTTGCTGGTACCACGCCTGATAGGTCGCATCGTCGATAAGCGCGCGCTTGCGGGCGGATTCCAGGATCGGATAGGTTTTGGCAGACATGATGATTTCCTCCCTGCACAGGCAGTTTCAGGCGGCGCATCTCCTCGCGCTCGCCCGCTTCGGGCGCCATACATATCAGGTCAAGGCACGGCGTCCATTAGACAAAAGGTCATTTCTTCAAGAAGAATTGCATTTCTGAGAGGACGAGGGTATAGAGGCGCTAATTTCCCGGAAATTAAGTGGTTACACCCCCACGGCCCGCGACACCGGCGCGGACGGACAGAAGGACTATATCCATGGCTCAACAACTGCTTATGCCCAAAGCGACGGCCGTATGGCTTGTTGACAACACTGCCCTGTCGTTCGAACAGATCGCCACGTTCTGCAAGCTGCACCCGCTGGAAGTCAAGGCAATTGCCGACGGCGAATCCGCGCAGGGCATCAAGGGCCTCGATCCGATCGCCACCGGTCAGCTGTCGCGCGACGAGATCGCCCGCGCCGAAGCCAATCCGAACCACAAGCTGAAGATTTCCGAACCGAAGGTTCGCGTCCCGGACAGCAAGCGCAAGGGCCCGCGCTACACCCCGGTTTCCAAACGCCAGGACCGCCCGAACGCCATTCTGTGGCTGGTACGCAACCATTCTGAACTGAAGGATGCCCAGATCTCGCGTCTCGTCGGCACCACCAAATCGACGATCGAGCAGATCCGCGAGCGCACCCACTGGAATTCGACCAACCTGACAGCCATGGACCCGGTTACGCTTGGTCTCTGCACGCAGATCGACCTCGACCTGGAAGTTGAACGCGCCAACAAAGGCCGTCCTTTGCCAACCGCAGCCGAACTTGGCGCCACTCTGGAAGCCTCGAAGGAAACGGAAAAGCTGCCGTTCTCCTACGATCGCGAAGAGGAAAAGGAAATCGACGCCGACGCCGTCTTCTCCAAGCTCAAGGCCCTCAAGTCCGATCGCAAGGACGAAGACGAAGACGACGCCTTCTGATTGGAGAATATAGTTTCCAACAACAAAACCCGGATCGGCTGATCCGGGTTTTTTGTTTTCTGCGGCATGTACTGACGGTTAAAACGGCAATCTGCCTTGGGAAGGCTCAAATAGATCCGGCAACAATCGCCGGAGCGGCTCAACTGGCCACATACCCGGGCTTGCGATCATTCCAGCGATGGGGAAGGATAGCGGGCACGAATCTTGCTTCGCTCTCAGTATCGGTCTGCCCCGCCTTGGGGCAAATCGTTTCCCTTCACGCCAAATCCAGGATCCCGCATGCCTCGTCTCCTTTCCGTCCTCGCGCCGATCGCGGCTGCAGCCTCGGCTGTTCTTTCCACGGCCACGATCGCTTCCGCCGCAGATGCCGTTGCGCCAAAAGTTCTCGTCGTCACCATGTTCGGCGAAGAAGCCAAACCCTGGATCGAAGCGCGCAAGCTTGAGACGAAGATAAAGGTTCCGGGCCTTTCGAAGGAATATCCGGATGTCGCCTGCGACGCCGAGGGCCTGTGCGTCATGACGACCGCCATGGGCTTCGCCAATGCCGCAAGTTCCGTATCCGCCGTGGTCTACAGCGGTCTTTTCGACCTCAAGCAGACCTACATCCTGATCGCCGGCATTGCTGGCGTCGATCCGAACGACGCAACACTCGGCTCCGCACTCTGGGCTCGCTATGCCATCGATGGCGGCTTGCGGCACGATATCGACCCGCGCCAAATTCCCGCCGACTGGCCAAACGGCATGGTCGCGCTGGGCGCCAAACATCCGGGCGAGAAACCCAAATGGGGTTCGGGAACCGAAGTCTACAAGCTCGACGAAGCATTGCTCGAAAAAGCGTTTGCGTTGACAAAGACGATCGAACTCGCCGACGGCGACAAGGCAAAAGCCTACCGCGCCACCTACCCGGCAGGCCCGGGCAGCAGCGCCCCGATCGTCGCGATCTGCGACACGGTCTCCATCGACACCTACTGGCATGGCTCGAAGATTGCCGAGGGCATGCAGGAATGGGCGTCCTTGGTGACCGACGGCAAGGCGAACTATTGCACCACCCAGATGGAAGACAACGCGTCACTGACGGCACTGCGCCGAGGCGCTGACGCCGGACTTGTCGATTTCAACCGGATCGCCCTTTTACGCACCGCCTCCAATTTCGACCGCGAGGCACCGGGACAGACAGCTGTCGAATCCCTATCGGCAGAGTCCGGCGGCTTTCTTCCCTCCACCGCCAATGCCTACCGTGTCGGCTCGACATTTGCGAATGCCGTCATCACTGATTGGGCTGAATGGTCAAAGGGCGTACCCGGCAAATAATGGCAACAGAGATGCACCCGATCGCCGATGGCGATCGGGTGTCCGGCATCCATGTGGAAGCAGAGTTTTGGAGCCCACTGGCCAGCGGAGCCTCACCTCTCTCCGATCGAGGCTCTGACCATCATCCCGGACTCCGGCTAATGGTCGTTGCCTGTTGCTAGAGACCGATACCGCGCGTCTGCAGCACCGCGGCGATTTCGTCGAGCACGGCCGGATCGTCGATGGTCGCCGGCATCTTCCAGTCTTCGTGATCGGCAATCTTCTGCATCGTGCCGCGCAAGATCTTGCCCGAACGCGTCTTGGGCAGACGCTTGACGCAGATCGCCATCTTGAAGGCTGCCACAGGGCCGATGCGCTCACGAACAAGACCAACGACCTCCCTCTCGATATCGGCTGTTTCACGGGAAACATTGGCATTGATGACCAGGAAACCGGCGGGCACCTGACCCTTGATCGGATCGGCAATGCCGATGACCGCGCATTCGGCCACATCGGCGTGGCTGGCGCAGATTTCCTCCATGGCGCCGGTGGAGAGGCGATGGCCGGCGACATTAATGATATCGTCGGTGCGCGACATGATGAAGATGTAGCCATCCTGATCGATATAGCCGGCGTCGGCCGTTCGATAGTAACCGGGGAATTCGGCAAGGCACGTGTCGTGAAACCGCTGATCGGCGTTCCAGAATGTCGGCAGGCAACCCGGCGGCATTGGCAGCTTGATGACGACATTGCCCAGCGTTCCGGATTCCACGGGGTGACCGGCGTCATCCAGCACCTGCACGTCATATCCCGGCAGCGGCACGGCGGCAGAGCCATACTTCACCGGCAGCAAACCGAGCCCGATCGGGTTTCCGGCCACGGGCCAGCCCGTTTCCGTTTGCCACCAATTGTCGATGACGGGAACACCGAGTTTCTCTTCTGCCCAGGCGACCGTATCCGGATCGGCGCGTTCGCCCGCCAGAAAGAGGGCCTTAAAACTCGACAGGTCGTAACGGTGGATCAATTCGCCCTGCGGATCCTCCTTGCGGATGGCGCGAAAAGCAGTCGGCGCCGTAAACAGCGTGGTCACGCGATGCTGTTCGATCACGCGCCAATAGGCGCCAGCATCGGGCGTGCCCACCGGTTTTCCTTCATAGAGGATTGCCGTCGAGCCGTTCAGCAGCGGCCCATAGACGATGTAGCAGTGGCCAACGACCCAACCGATATCAGATGCCGCCCAAAACACCTCGCCCGGCTTGATACCGAAGAAATGCTGCATAGACCATTTAAGCGCGACCATGTGGCCGCCATTGTCACGCACGACGCCTTTCGGCTGGCCCGTAGTTCCCGACGTATAGAGGATATAAAGCGGATCAGTGGCCAGAACCGGCGTGCAGGGCACGTCGGCGCCTTGCTGTTTGGCTGATGTAACAGCGGCGGCGAAGTCTATGTCGCGGTCCGCTTGCAACTCGGCCTTCAACATGGACCGTTGAAAGACAAGGCAATGCTCCGGCTTGTGCCGGCTGATCTCGATCGCCGCATCGAGCAACGGCTTGTAGGCAATCGTTTTACCAGCCTCGATGCCGCAACTGGCCGATAGGACCAGCTTTGCCTCGCAATCGGTGATGCGGGTTGCCAGTTCACTCGCCGCGAAACCACCGAAAACAACGGAGTGAGTGGCACCAATACGGGCCGAAGCGAGCATGGCGAACACGGCCTGCGGGATCATCGGCATGTAGATGATGATCCGGTCGCCCTTGCCTATCCCCAGATCGCGATAGACGGAAGCGAGCGCCACGACCTCATCAAGCATGGCCCGGTAGGTCCAGTGTTCGACGGTGCCGGTCACCGGACTGTCGTAAATCAACGCGTTCTGATCGCCGAGCCCCACTGCTACCTGGCGATCGAGGCAATTGAAACAGGTATTGGTTTCACCCCCGGGAAACCAGCGCCCGTAAACGCCCTGACCGGGATCGAAAACCCGATCGAACGGCTGGAACCAGTCAATCTCGCGGGCTGCTTCGGCCCAGAATGCCTCCGGCTCCTGTTTCCATGCACTGTAAACACCGGAATAGCTGCTCGCCATTGCCGTCTCCTCCACTTCCATACCGGATGAACCGGCCTCCGCAGAGAAGCATAGGAGATTGCCGGAGCAGGGAGAAGCCAGACGAAAGCGTTAGACCTTCAGAACGAGCTGACGGTTCAGCGTGTCCCGAAGATCGCCGAGCCGACACGAACGCTGGTGGCGCCAAACTGTACGGCAATATCGAAATCGCCGGACATACCCATGGAGAGCTTTTTCAGGCCGCACCGTTCTGCAAGCTTGGCAAGCAGCGCGAAATGCGGGCCGGGATTTTCATCCGCCGGCGGAATGCACATCAACCCTTCCACCGGAATGCCGATCGTTTCTCTGCACAGTGTGACGAAAGCCACGGTATCATCCGGTGCGATGCCTGCCTTCTGCGGCTCAAGCCCGGTATTGACCTGGACATAGAGGCGAACGGGCTTGCCTTGCCGTGTGATTTCCGCCGCAATGGCACGAGCGATCTTCTCGCGATCGATGGTCTCGATAACATCGAATAGCGCTACGGCATCCGCCGCCTTGTTGGATTGCAGCGGGCCGATCAGATGAAGCTCGATGTCAGCGGTTTCCGCCTTCAGCTCCGGCCACTTCCCCTGCGCTTCCTGGACGCGGTTTTCGCCGAAAGTCCGCTGGCCTGTTGCAATCACGGGACGGATAGCATCGGCATCGAAGGTCTTGGAGACCGCAACCAGCGCAGCGGTTCCAAACGGACGACCAGCGGCATCCTCTGCATCGCGAATCCGGCTCAAGACATCATTCAACCGTTCTTCCACGTTCATCGCCATCATCTCCATCACTTTCAGCCTGAGGGGCGCAATAGTCAAACTGAACAGGACTGCCAAGCCGTAATCACCGGATGTCGGCCAAATGCTTCAAAGTTTTGCCTCAAAGCCTTCCAAAACTTGACGCTACGCTTGTTTCATGGTGAAGGTCACGCCAAATATCCAGGGGACTGATTTCCCCTCGCCCAATTTCCGGAACATCGATCATATGGCTACCGAACGTTACAATCCGCGCGATTCTGAACCCCGCTGGCAACAGGAATGGGAAAAGAACAACGTCTTCACCACGGACAACACCGATCCGCGCGAAAAATATTACGTCCTCGAGATGTTCCCGTATCCGTCGGGCCGGATTCACATGGGCCATGTCCGCAACTACGCCATGGGCGACGTCGTGGCGCGCTACAAGCGGGCACGCGGCTATAACGTCCTGCATCCGATGGGCTGGGATGCTTTCGGCATGCCGGCGGAAAATGCCGCGATGGAACGCGGCGTGCACCCGGCCGCCTGGACCTACCAGAACATTGCCTCGATGAAGGCGCAGCTGAAGGTCATGGGACTGTCGCTTGACTGGTCGCGTGAGTTCGCCACCTGCGACGTCGAATATTACCAGCATCAGCAGCACCTGTTCGTGGATTTCCTCGAAAAGGGCCTCGTCTACCGCAAGCAGTCGAAGGTCAACTGGGATCCGGTCGATAACACCGTTCTGGCCAATGAACAGGTGATCGATGGACGCGGCTGGCGCTCCGGTGCCTTGGTCGAACAGCGGGAACTGACACAATGGTTCTTCCGCATCACCGATTTCAACCAGGACCTGCTCGATTCGCTCGACACGCTGGATCAGTGGCCGGAAAAGGTCCGTCTGATGCAGAAGAACTGGATCGGCCGCTCCGAGGGTCTGACCATCCGCTGGGAAATCGTTCCAGGCACCGGTGCAGCAGACACGACCGAAGTCGCCGTCTACACGACCCGGCCGGACACGCTGTTTGGCGCCTCCTTCCTGGCCATTGCCGCTGATCATCCGCTGGCGCGCCAGGCGGCGGCCGGTAACGCAGAGATCGAAACCTTCTGCGAGGAAACCCGCCGCGCCGGCACATCGCTGGCAGCGCTGGAAACGGCTGAGAAAAAGGGCATCGATACCGGCATCCGCGTCAAGCACCCGCTTGACCCGAGCTGGGAACTGCCGGTCTACGTCGCCAATTTCGTGCTGATGGACTATGGTACCGGCGCGATCTTCGGCTGCCCGTCTGGCGACCAGCGCGACCTCGACTTCGCCCGCAAGTACGGACTGCCGGTTGTTGCCGTGGTGATGCCGAAGGACGGCGACGCTGCAAGCTTTACGATTGGCGATGAAGCCTATGTCGGCGACGGCGTGATGATCAATTCACGCCATCTCGACGGCCTGACGATCGAAGAAGCCTTTGACAAGGTGGCCTCGGGCCTGGAGCAGGCCTCGCTCGGCAATGCACCGCAGGCTGAGCGCAAGGTCAATTTCCGCCTGCGCGACTGGGGCATTTCCCGCCAGCGCTATTGGGGCTGCCCGATCCCGGTTATCCATTGCGACGATTGCGGCGTCGTCCCCGTGCCAAAGGCTGATCTGCCGGTCAAGCTGCCTGATGACGTCACTTTCGACAAGCCGGGCAATCCGCTCGACCGTCACCCCACATGGCGTCACGTGTCCTGCCCGCAATGCGGCAAGGACGCACGCCGCGAAACCGACACGATGGACACGTTCGTCGATTCCTCCTGGTATTTTGCCCGTTTCACGGCCCCATGGGAAAGCAAACCGACCGATCCGGCAGCAGTCGATCACTGGCTGCCGGTCGACCAGTATATCGGCGGCATCGAGCATGCGATCCTGCATCTGCTCTATTCACGCTTCTTTACCCGGGCAATGAAGGCCACGGGGCATGCCGGTCTCGACGAGCCCTTCAAGGGCCTGTTCACCCAGGGCATGGTCGTGCACGAAACCTATAGCCGCGGGCAGGGCGCTCAGCGCGAATGGGTGACGCCGGCCGAAATCATCATCGTCGAAACCGACGGCAAGCGGCAGGCAAGCCTAATTGAAACCGGCGAACCCATTACCATCGGTTCGATCGAGAAAATGTCGAAATCGAAGAAGAACGTTGTCGATCCAGACGATATCATTGCTTCCTATGGCGCTGATACCGCGCGCTTCTTCGTACTTTCCGACTCGCCCCCCGATCGCGATGTGATCTGGTCGGAAGCCGGCGTCGAAGGCGCCCACCGTTTCGTCCAGCGCCTGTGGCGGCTGGTGTCCGAAGCGTCGGACGCACTGAAAGCCGTTGAAGCAAGACCCGCTTCCACTGGTCCTGCTCTGGCGATCTCGCAGGCCGCCCACAAGACGCTGAAAGCCGTTCAGGCGGACTATGACAAGCTCGCCTTCAACAAGGCCGTGGCGCGGCTCTATGAGCTCGTCAATACCCTTGCCAATCCGCTGACGCAGGTTGCGACGGGAACAGCGGATCAAGAGACCACAGCGGCCGCCAAGGATGCCGTGTCGATCCTGATCAGCCTGGTCGCTCCGATGATGCCGCATCTCGCCGAGCAATGCTGGCAGGAGATCGGCGGAGCGGGCCTGGTCGCCCAGACGGCCTGGCCGGCCTACAGCGACGCGCTGGTTGCCGAAAACGAAGTGACCATGCCTGTGCAGATCAATGGCAAGAAGCGCGCCGATTTGACAATTGCGCGGGATGCAGATCAGACTGCAATCGAAGCTGCCGTTCTGGCGCTCGAGCCGGTCAAGACCGCATTGAACGGACAAAACCCGAAAAAGATCATCGTCGTGCCGCAGAGGATCGTGAATGTCGTTGTCTGAAAAAGCTCAAAGATACGCGCAGATTCTGGCTTTCGGCACTCTTGCGGTCCTCGCCGGTTGCCAGGTCAAGCCGCTCTACTCGGATGGCCCGCAAGGCAAACCGGCAAAAGCACTTGCATCGATCGAGATTTCCGAAGCGGACGACCGTGTCGAGCAGGAAGTCCGCAATGCGTTGATCTTCCTGACATCGGGTGGTGCTGGCGAACCGAAGAACGCGCAATACAAACTGGCTTTGAACGTCACCAGTGAAATCCAGGGCGTTTTGTATGATCAGGACACCACCGACGACAATACCGACACCGCCGGTGCTGGCCGCGTCGTCGTCGCCGCCGACTATAATCTGACACGTGCCGATACCGGCGAAACCGTTCGCTCCGGTAACCGTACGGCCGTCTCGCTCGTCGACTTTCCGGACCAGGAATTTGCCAAGGTTCGGGCGAGACGCGATGGCGAAAAGCGGGCTGCCAAAGAACTGGCCGAGATCATCCGCGCCGATCTCGCAGCGGCACTCGGCCGCTGACCTATCAGCGGCCTAAGGTGGCGGTATGACCGAAATCAAATCGCACGAATTCGAGCAGTTCCTGCAGCGCCCGCTGCGGGACAACCGCATCTACCTGATCTATGGCCCCGACCGTGGCCTCGTCTCCGAGCGCGCCGGGCAGATCGCCGCAAAAAGCGGCGTCGCGCTCGACGATCCCTTTTCCCTGATCAGGCTTGACGGTACAGACCTTCAGCAGAGCCCCGGACGCCTGCTCGACGAGGTCAACACGATCGGCCTCTTTGGCGGTGAAAAACTGGTCTGGATTCGCGCTTCGGGCACCGAAAAAATGCTGGTTGATAGTCTCACCGTGCTGTCGAAGGAACCTCCGCAGGCGAGCTATGTCATCATCGAGGCCGGCGATCTCAAAAAGGGAACAGGTGTCCGCAAAATCGGTGAAACCAGCCGGTCGATCGTATCGATCGCCTGCTATAGCGACGACGCCCGGGCAGTCAATGCGCTTATCGACCAGGAACTGGGGGCCGAAGGCCTGCGTATATCACCGGCCGCACGGGAGCGGCTGAATGAGGCTCTTGGCGGCGACCGTATCGCCTCACGCAACGAGATCCGCAAGCTGGCACTCTATTGCCGCGGCATGGGCTCGATCGAAGAGGACCACGTGCTGGAAATCGTCGGCGATGCCAGCGCCGTTTCGGTCGATGACGCCATCGATGCCGTTCTCAAGGGCGACGCCGACGGTCTTCAGCACGCCATCCGCAAGATAGCCGCGTCCAAGACGGCAATCTTTCTCGTACTTCAGGCCTGTTTGAAGCAGTTTCAGTTGCTGGATCTGATGCGCGCCGAGATGGACGACAAGCGTCAGCAGCCAACGCAGGTTGTGGCGGCACTCGGCCGCCATCTGCACTTCCGCCGCAAGCCCCTGATCGAAGCTGCGTTGAGAACCTGGACGCTTCCGGCAATCCGGCGGGAACTCGGAAGGTTGCAAGCGGCAATTCTCCAGAGCCGTACCCGTCAGAGCCTGGAGGACAGCATCGCGATGCAGACATTGCTGGCAATCACGTTGCAATCCGCCCGCAGATAGAATTCATCTATCTGATATTCCTACATTTTCTCTATTTGTTTCGAGTCCGAATCGATATCAGCGCCGTTCGAGCAAGCGGCAGATCTCTTCCAGCTGGTCGAGCGTCTTGTAGGAAATCCGCAACTGTCCACCGGAAGCCTTGTGATTGACCGTCACGTCCAGACCGAGGCTATCGGAAAGGGTACGCTCAAGCGCCAGCGTATCGGCGTCCTTTTCCTCCTTGGGGGAAGGCTTGCCATAGGATGGATCGCTCTGGGCGCGGATATCGTTCTGCGCCAACCGTTCCGTATCACGCACCGACAAGCCCTTGGCGACGATTGAGCGGGCGAGCGTGACCGGATCGGACGTCGGGATGAGGGCGCGTGCGTGGCCCGCCGACAAGGTACCCGACGACAGCATATCGCGGACGGGCTCCGGCAGCTTCAGCAACCGCAGACTATTGGCCACATGGCTGCGGCTTTTGCCGATGATTTCACCAAGGTCGTTCTGCGTATATCCGTGCTCAGCAATCAGTTGATCATAACCAAGCGCTTCTTCAAGCGGGTTGAGATCGGATCGCTGGACATTTTCCACGATGGCGATTTCCAGGGCGGTGCGGTCGTCGACATCACGAACGATCACCGGGATATCGGTAAAGCCTGCCAGCTGGGCGGCACGCCAACGGCGCTCGCCGGCGATGATTTCATAGCGTTCATCGGCAATGGTGCGAACGACGACAGGCTGGACGATGCCGTGCTGCCGGATGGAGCTTGCCAAATCCTGCAGTTCAGCTTCGTCAAAGGTGCGACGTGGATTACGCGGATTGCGAGCGACAAACTCGATCGGAATACGTCTGTCAGCATTGACCGGGGCAACAGGGGTGCTTGCCTGCAAAGGCTGGTCCATTTCGCCGATCAACGCCGCGAGGCCGCGGCCAAGTCTTCTTCTCGAATTGTCGTCATTCATCGTCAGTACTCACACTTATCGTTACGATGTCGAATCGATTGCGGTTCAAGCTGCCTTGCGCAACCGCTCCCGCTGGATCACTTCCGATGCCAGCTGAAGGTAGGCCTGGCTACCGGCACATTTCAGATCGTAGAGAATTGCCGGCTTACCATAGGAAGGCGCCTCGGAAACCCGCACATTGCGGGGGATCAACGTATGGTAGACCTTTTCACCGAGATGGGTCCGGACGTCGTTAACGACCTGCTGCGCCAGATTGTTGCGGGAATCGAACATGGTCAGCACGATACCCTGGATATCCAGGGTAGGATTGACCGACCGCCGAACCTGATCGACGGTCTCCAGCAACTGGCTCAACCCTTCCAAGGCAAAGAACTCGCATTGCAGCGGAACGAGCACCGAATGTGCAGCCGCCATTGCGTTCATCGTCAGCAGATTGAAGGATGGCGGGCAATCGACAAGCACGTAGGAATAAGCGAGTGCTTCAGGTGAGGCGAGTGCCTTGCGTAAGCGAAAGACCCGGTCGCTGGCCGCCGAAATTTCCATTTCTATGCCGAGCAGATCCATGGTCGATGGAACGATCGACAGATTGGGAACCACGGTATCCTGAACGATCTCGGCGACATTGTGGGAACCGATCATCAACTCATAGGAAGACAGCTTTCGATCACGCCGTTGAATGCCAAGTCCGGTGCTGGCATTGCCCTGCGGGTCCAGATCAACGATCAGGACCTTTTCGCCAATAGCCGCCAAAGCGGTTGCAAGATTGATGGCTGTCGTGGTTTTGCCCACGCCACCCTTCTGATTAGCAATGGTGATAATTCTGTTCTTCTCGCCTATCATGCCGCATTCCGCCGTTATTGAGTTTTCCGCGAAAGATTTGCGATTTCGAGAACCACAGAGTCAGGCTCGACGACGCTTTGATGTTTTACCAGATCAAACTGGAAGCGGCTAACGGCTTTGTCGACTTCCTGCTGATAATCCCGGCCTTTATGGAAGAACGCGGGCGGTTTGTGCTCTGCAGTCATCCACGGAGCACAATATTCAAGAAGTTGGTTGAGATCTGCGAGTGCACGGGCCGAAATCACATCGCATTGAGGAATAGTAGCAACCGCATCTTCAATCCGAATCGGATGCACGGAACCGCGAGCTCCGGTTTCATTCAGCGCCACACGAAGGAACGCCGCTTTCTTGTTATTGCTTTCGACGAGATGCACCCAGCCATCCCCGAGCTCCGCCAGGAAAATGGCAGTAATAATGCCAGGAAACCCGCCACCGCTGCCAAGATCCACCCATCGCTTCGGCCCCGGAGACAATTGATAGATCTGAGCGCTGTCGGCAATATGCCGTTGCCACAAATCCGACAGCGTCGATGGCGCCACAAGATTGATTGACTTGGCCCATTTTTGGAAAAGACTGGCAAAATGTTCGAGCCTATCCGACGTTTCACGTGAAACACGCAATCCGTTTAGCTCACTGGAAGGACTCGCAATCATTGAATCGCCTGTTTGAAATGCTCTGTCTGGCTGTGACTACCCTTGCGCATATGCGCCAGGATCAGTGATATGGCAGACGGGGTTATCCCGTCCACTTTCATGGCTTGCGCCAAATTACGCGGTTTCGCTGCCTTCAGTTTGTGCTTCAGTTCGTTTGACAGACCGGAGAGAGATTGGAAATCAAAGTCCTCAGGGATGACCCGGCTTTCCTCGCTACGAACGCTGGCAATATCTGATGCCTGCCGATCCATGTAAACCGCATAGGTAGCGTCTATCTCAAGCGCCTCGGCCAGCTTACTATCGATCGAATTCAGTTCTGGCCAGACCGTACTCAGCGACTGTATCGAGTGTTCGGCATAGGAAAGAAGCTCGAACGCGGAACGGCGTTGGCCGTCCAAATTCAGTTTCAGTCCATGTGTGCGTCCCTCGGTTGGCGTCACCGTCAGCGACTTCAACAGCTCTCTATTGCGATCGATATCTGCAATCCATTGAGCGAACTTGGCAGTGCGCCCGGTCGAAACACATCCAAGCGCAATCGCTTCCGGCGTCAGTCGAACGTCCGCATTGTCAGCTCGGAGTGAGAGGCGGTACTCGGCACGCGATGTAAACATCCGGTACGGCTCGGCCACCCCACGCGACGTCAGATCGTCGATCATCACACCAATGTACGAATTGGTGCGGCTGAACAGATAGGGTGTATTGCCGGCACAGAGCAGCGCAGCATTCAAACCGGCGACCAATCCTTGCGCACCGGCCTCCTCATAACCGGTCGTGCCATTGATCTGTCCAGCGAGGAACAGCCCGGGGATTTTGCGGACTTCCAAGGATAGCGACAGCTCGCGCGGATCGACATGATCGTACTCGATAGCATATCCCGGCTGGATGATGGTGACATGCTCCAGGCCCGGGATTGTTTGGATGAAGGCCTGTTGCACATCTTCTGGCAGGGATGTTGAAATCCCGTTCGGATAGACGGTATCATCATCAAGCCCTTCCGGCTCCAGGAATATCTGATGGCCGTCGCGTTCGCCGAACTTGACAATCTTGTCTTCGATCGACGGGCAATATCGGGGGCCGACACCTTCGATCTGTCCAGAATACATTGCCGACTTGAGCAGGTTATCCGAGATGATCTTGTGCGTTGCGTCGGTAGTCCGCGTTACGCCGCATTCAATCTGACGGTTACGAATGGCGTCCGTCATGAAAGAGAAGGGAACTGGATCCTCATCAGCGCCTTGACGCCCGACAGATTGCCAGTCGATGGTCTTGCCATCGAGTCGGGCGGGCGTCCCCGTCTTCAATCGTCCCAAACGCAAACCAAAACGTTCAAGCGTTCCGGACAACCCGGTGGAGGGCTCTTCGCCAACACGGCCGGCCGGGATCTTGCGATTGCCAATATGGATGAGACCACGCAGAAAGGTGCCGGTGGTCAGTACCGCGGCGCCACAGGAAATGGTGCGCCCGTCAGCGAGAACGATTCCACTAACGCGGCCTTTATCCAACTGCAGATCAAACGCATCGCCTTCGATAACGTGGAGGTTTTCGATCGCTGCGATCTCGACTTGCATGGCCTGGCGATAGAGTTTTCGGTCCGCCTGGGTGCGCGGGCCGCGCACAGCGGGACCTTTTCTGCGGTTTAACAACCGAAACTGTATTCCGGCGGCATCAGCCACGCGGCCCATGAGGCCGTCCATCGCGTCAATTTCCCGTACGAGGTGACCTTTACCCAGACCACCAATGGCCGGATTACAGGACATAACTCCAATCGTATCCCGCTTATGCGTCACCAAAGCCGTTTTGGCTCCCATGCGCGCGGCAGCACTGGCCGCCTCGCAACCGGCATGGCCGCCGCCGATAACCACAAGATCATAATCGAACATCAAAAACCGTCTCCATCACGGTGTTACGGAAGCGAATCGTTTCACGTGAAACATTTGTTGAGACTCGCCAACGTTGTATGCGCAGTTGTATCTCACTTGCCGATGCAGAATTCGGAAAAAATGACTCCGAGAAGATCCTCGACATCAACCCGGCCGGTAATTCTCCCGAGAGCATCGCCAGCTTGCCGCAAGTATTCTGCCTGAATATCAAGTCCGCGATTTGATTGCACCAAACTCATCTCGATCGCTGAGAGCGTTTGTTTGAGGCAACTTACGTGCCGCTTTCGTGTCGGTAACGATAACGCGTTCCGGCCGGAGAGATCGGGCAGTTGCTCTACAAGAAGTTCTAGAAGCCGGTCAATCCCCGCGCCCGTCTCAGTTGAGATCAGCACGTCGGCATCGGCCTTATCCCATAAATCGGGGGACCGATCAATCTTCGTGCCGATCCGGATAAGCGGTTTTGTCCGCTGGTCCTCGCCCAGAGCGGCAAAGCCATGGGGCGTATCTGCCAGCAAGAGAACAATGTCAGCCTGGTCAATGCTCAGATAGGCACGCCGGATACCTTCCTGCTCTACTCTATCATCGGTCTCTCGCAGGCCAGCCGTATCAAATAACTGAACACGGAATCCGGCTAAGGATAAATCCACCGAAAGAATGTCCCGCGTCGTACCGGCAATATCAGTGACGATAGCAACATCGCGGCGCGCGAGGTGGT
This sequence comes from Rhizobium sp. Root1334, assembly GCF_001426665.1. Classification (GTDB taxonomy): domain Bacteria; phylum Pseudomonadota; class Alphaproteobacteria; order Rhizobiales; family Rhizobiaceae; genus Pararhizobium. Next base: position 438,135 of record NZ_LMEY01000029.1, read on the forward strand.
TGAGCAGGCTCGACTTTCCGGCATTCGGTTCGCCGGCAATGACGATCTTCAAACCGTCCCGGATAATCTCCGCAACACCAGCCCCGTCGAGATGCGCTTCGATCTCGGTTTTCAACAGGCGCATATCCGCCCAGATTCGATCAGCGACGGAGCCCGGTACGTCATCCTCGTCAGCGAAATCCAGCTCAGCTTCGATCATCGCCCTGGCATGGGTCAACCGGCGGGCCCAACCGTCATAGACCATCGAGAGATGGCCACTGGAATGCTCCTGCGCCAACCGCCGCTGCATCTCGGTTTCGGCAGCAATCAAATCGGCAAGGCCTTCGATTTCGACGAGATCAAGTTTACCATTGTGAAATGCACGGCGAGAAAACTCGCCAGCCTCGGCATGCCTCAGGCCCGGAAACAGCTCAAGTTCAGCGAGGATCGCATTGACCACCGCGCGGCCGCCGTGAACCTGCAGCTCGGCGCAGTCTTCGCCCGTAAAGGAGGCTGGTGCTGCAAAATGGAAAATGAGGCCCTGATCAAGCACATCACCGTTTCGATTGCGAATCGATCTGAGCACAGCCTGGCGCGGTAACGGCAGGGAACCGCACAAGGCGGTCAGAACGTCCGGCGTATGAGGTCCACTGATGCGAACGACCGCAACACCAGCCGGCAACGCACCGGAGGACAGGGCATAAATCGTATCGGACAGTGGCTGCTGCGACTGGTTCAATTTAAAGTCCTTGCGTGCTGGTCCGCCAGATAAGTGATTTCTTTTCATCACATTTGGAATCCGGGCAATGAATCCGGCTATCTAGTTTGCGCCAGAAACACAAAAGCCCAGGATAAACCTGGGCTTCGTGCAAAATATGACCGACGGTCAGGTGTTCATCGAATCGAAGAAATCACCATTGGTCTTGGTCTGCTTCAGCTTGTCGATCAGGAACTCGATCGCATCGGTCGTTCCCATCGGGGCAAGAATACGGCGCAGAACGAAGATCTTCTGCAGATCCTGACGCGGTACCAACAGGTCTTCCTTACGGGTACCCGACTTGAGGATATCCATCGACGGGAAGATACGCTTGTCAGCGACCTTGCGGTCAAGAACGATTTCGGAGTTACCAGTGCCCTTGAATTCTTCGAAGATGACTTCATCCATGCGGCTACCGGTATCGATCAGGGCCGTCGCGATGATCGTCAGCGAGCCGCCTTCCTCGATATTACGGGCGGCACCGAAGAAGCGCTTCGGGCGCTGCAGCGCGTTGGCATCCACACCACCGGTCAAGACCTTGCCCGATGACGGAACGACCGTGTTGTAGGCGCGGCCGAGACGGGTGATCGAATCCAGCAGGATGACGACGTCACGACCGTGTTCGACAAGGCGCTTCGCCTTCTCGATGACCATTTCAGCGACCTGGACGTGGCGTGTTGCCGGCTCATCGAAGGTCGAGGAAACGACTTCGCCCTTCACCGAGCGCTGCATGTCGGTGACTTCTTCCGGCCGCTCATCGATCAGGAGAACGATCAGATAACATTCCGGATGATTGGCGGTAATCGAATGAGCAATGTTCTGAAGGAGAACAGTCTTACCGGTGCGCGGCGGCGCGACAATCAGGCCACGCTGGCCCTTGCCGAGCGGCGCAATCAGATCGATGACGCGGGCGGACAGGTCCTTCGAGGTCGGAACCTCCAGTTCCATCTTGAAACGCTCGTTCGGATAGAGCGGCGTCAGATTGTCGAAATGGACCTTGTGGCGGATCTTTTCAGGATCCTCGAAATTGATCGTGTTGACCTTGAGAAGTGCGAAATAGCGTTCGCCCTCTTTTGGGCCGCGGATCGGGCCTTCGACCGTATCGCCGGTCTTCAGCGAGAAGCGGCGGATCTGTGAGGGTGAGATATAGATATCGTCGGGACCGGGCAGATAGTTGGCGTTGGCCGAGCGCAGGAAGCCGAAGCCGTCCTGTAGCACCTCGACGACGCCTTCGCCGATAATTTCGACGTCCTGACTTGCCAGCATTTTCAGGATCGCAAACATCAGTTCCTGCTTGCGCATGACACTGGCGTTTTCGACCTCAACCGACTCGGCAAAAGCCAGGAGATCGGTTGCAGTTTTGTTTTTAAGTTCTTGAAGCTTCATTTCAGCCATGAAGGGGACCACACTTGGAATTCGGAAAGGAAAGTCGGCGTGCTTGATGTAAGGGGAGCTGCAGCGGAAGGGGCAGGCTCGTAACGTTTACACATGCCACGAAAGAGGAGATGGCGGGAAAATAGCGACTCACTCGTTGCGCCGCAAGGGGGCAACGAAAATTACCGGAAGTTTCCTTCTACAACGCGGCCGGATCAAAAAGGTTTCACCACTGCCATGATGACGATGAGGATCATCAGGATTGTCGGCGCTTCGTTCATCAGCCGCCAATAACGGGCGCTACGGGTGTTTTCATCCCGGGCAAAAGCTCTGACCGCACGGCTGAACATCACGTGGACCCCGGTCAGAAGAATAACCAGCAGAAGTTTGGCATGCAGCCAGCCGCCCTGAAAACCATAGACGCTCCACGCAAGATAGAGGCCAAGCACCCAGGTGATCATCATCGCCGGGTTCATGATGACCTTCAAGAGCCGCTGTTCCATCATCTTGAAGGTTTCCGACTGTTCCGAGCCTGGTGCCGCGTCGGTGTGATAGATAAACAGCCGCGGCATGTAGAGCAGGGCGGCCATCCAGGACATCACGGCAATGATGTGCAGCGCCTTGATCCAGAGATAGAGATTATCCGGTTGCCAGACGAACAGCCCGGCCAAAAGCGCGACGAACAAGCCGATCGCGATGAAGGCGCGGGTACGCGCTTTTTTCCCTGGCCGGATATCCGTCTGACGCTCGATCATTGGCCCATCCCGCGAACACGGGCGACCAGTTGAGAAACATGGTCGGGATTGGCCTGTGGTGTAATACCGTGGCCGAGATTGAAGATCAGCGGCCCATTTCCAAGCTTCTGCAGGATCGCATCGATCCCGTCATCCAGCGATTGTCCGCCGGCCACCACCCGCATCGGATCGAGGTTGCCCTGAACAGGACCATCCCTCTGCAGCTCGGCGGCAAACGACAATGGCACGGACCAGTCGAGACCGATGGCATCGGCGCCGGTTGCCTGGCGGTAATCCTTGAGCAGAATTCCAGCGCCCTTGGCAAAGGCAATGATCTTCGCCTGAGGGCGACGGGAACGAACGCTGTCGATCATCCGGCGCACCGGATTGACGGCGTAGCGGCGGAATTCTTCCTCGCCCAGAACGCCGGCCCAGGAATCGAAGATTTGAACTGCATCCGCACCGGCATCGATCTGTTCGACCAGATAGTCCGCAGAGACCTCAGCAAGCACCGCCAGCAGCCGATCGAACGCTTCGGGGTTCTGATAGGCAAAAAGCCGTGCCGGGGCCTGGTCGGGCGTTCCGTGCCCGGCAATCATGTAGGTGGCAACTGTCCAGGGCGCGCCACAGAAGCCGAGTAGTGTCGTTTCATCCGGTAGTTCCCGGCGCAAACGGCGAACCGTCTCCATGACCGGCTGCAAATGGGCGGATACGGGCTTCACATCGAGTGAGGCAATTTCCGAAACGTCGATCGGATCCATACGTGGTCCATGCCCTTCTTCGAAGCGAACATTACGCTTCAGGGCATCGGGAATGACGAGGATGTCAGAAAACAGGATGGCTGCGTCAAACGCATAACGCCGGATTGGCTGCAGCGTCACCTCAACAGCCATATCGGGCGAATAACAGAGATCGAGGAAGCTTCCGGCCTTGGCTCGTGTCTGCCGGTATTCGGGAAGATATCGACCAGCCTGCCGCATCAGCCAGATTGGGGGAGGTGAGAGTGTTTCACCCTTCAACACCTGTAGGACCTTACGGCTTTGCGCAGTCACCGGACACGTTCTCCCATTCTAAAAGATATCTATATCTAAGGATTCTATTTCTTAGAGTCTGTGACTATCAAGGATTAAACCCCGTCCGACTCTTTTCCACATGCTGGCCCGTTCAATAGAATCTCTTGGCCGATTTTGCCATGCGACAGATAGGAGCGGGAACAAACTTGAAAAAATGATGAAGAGTCATAAGGTTCGCTCATCATGTGCGTCGGCAAACGAATGTGGATGGCTTGTGGATAACGTTGCGGCTTCAAAGCGTGATGAGTCTTCTCCACATGCTTCAGGAATCCAGTTCCCCGGAATCCAGATTGTGAATAACCCGCAGGTTTTCCCCTTGCCTTTGAACCTCGCCGGTCCTTAGCTATCGCTGTCCCGGTTTATCAACAGCCCTCGGAGAATAGCGTGGAGAACCAGAAAAACTATTTCCACCTGCACCTGATCTCCGATTCGACCGGCGAAACGCTGATCGCCGCGGGCAGGGCGGCCGCCTCGCAATTCCAGTCGGCGCATGCGCTTGAGCACGTCTATCCGCTGATCCGCAATCGCAAGCAGTTGATGCAGGTGATGGAAGCGGTCGATGGCGCGCCTGGGATCGTGCTCTATACGATCGTCGATCGCGAGCTTGCCGACATTATCAATGTGACCTGCAAGGAGATGGGGCTGCCCTGCGTCTCGGTTCTGGAGCCGATCATCGATCTCTTCCAATCCTATCTCGGCGCGACCTCGCGGCGGCGGTCCGGTGCGCAGCATGTGATGGACGCCGATTATTTTGCCCGCATCGATGCGCTGAATTTCACCATGGATCATGACGACGGCCAATTGCCGGCGGATTTCAATGATGCGGATGTCGTGCTTGTCGGGATCAGCAGGACATCGAAAACGCCGACCAGCATCTATCTCGCGAATCGCGGCATCAAAACCGCCAACATCCCGATCGTTCCCGGCGTCTCGCTGCCGGACCGGTTGATGGAAGCAACCAAGCCGCTGGTGGTGGGCTTGATTGCGACGGCGGACCGGATTTCACAGGTTCGCCAGAACCGTATCCTGGGTACTGCGACGCATAGTTATCACGCCGAGGACTATGTCGACCGTGCCTCTATTACTGAAGAATTGAAATATGCGCGGTCGATTTGCGCCCGCAACAACTGGCCGATGATCGATGTGACGCGCCGCTCGATCGAGGAAACCGCCGCCGCCATCGTTGCCCTACGGCCCCGCCTGCGTTAAGGCGAATCCGGTCAAACAGGATAAATGACAATGGCAGGTTCTCTTGTCCTCGCTTCGGCGAGCCCGTTCCGTCGCATGCTGCTGGAAAATGCCGGCATCGCTTTCCAGGCGAAAGCAGCCGATATTGACGAGCGGGCGATTGAAGGCGAGGTCGAACGGCAGGGGTCGTCGCCGGAAGAGGTTGCGCTGATCCTGGCCGAAGCCAAGGCGAGAAATGTCGGGGAGGCTTTTCCGGACGATATCATCATCGGCTCGGACCAAACCATGTCGCTCGGTGCCAGGGTCTACCACAAGCCCCGCGATATGAATGAGGCGCGCGATCATCTGCTATCGCTGTCCGGCCGGGTTCATCAGTTGAACAGCGGCATTGTGCTGACACGCGGACATGACATTCTTTGGAAGCATGTGTCTTCGGCACGGATGTCGGTTCGGGCTCTAAGTCCGGAATTTATCGACGCGCATCTCGCCCGCGTCGGAAAAAAGGCACTCTCCAGCGTCGGCGCCTATCAGCTCGAAGGCGAGGGCATCCAACTTTTCGATAAAATCGACGGCGATTATTTCACCATTCTCGGGCTGCCTATGCTGCCGCTGCTCGCAAAACTCAGGGATCTACGGGTGATCGATGCGTGATTCACGTGAAACATTTGTTAACCACGCCTTCGTCACGGGCTATCCGATCAAGCATTCGCGCTCTCCGCTGATCCATGGATATTGGCTGAAACAGCTTGGTTTGCCGGGAAGCTACAAGGCTCATGCCGTATCTCCGGAGGGGTTCCCCGATTTCATCGCGTCGCTGAAAAATGGCCAATCCGGTTTCACGGGCGGCAATGTGACGATCCCTCACAAGGAGCTGGCTTTCGCCCTGTCCGACCGGCCGGATGCGTTGAGCACTGAACTCGGCGCTTCCAACACATTGTGGATCGAAGACGGCCTGGTGCATGCGACCAATACGGATGGGCATGGCTTTAGCGCCAACCTTGATGAACGCGCTCCGGGCTGGGACCAATGTCAAACCGCTGTCATTCTTGGCGCTGGCGGTGCCAGTCGGGCGGTGATCCAGGCGGTGCGCGATCGGGGCGTCAAGACAATCCATGTCGTCAACCGCACGGTTGATCGCGCCCGGGAACTCGCCGACCGGTTTGGGCCAGCCGTGCATGCGCAGCCGATGGCTGCGCTGGCCGAGGTCATGACCGGAGCTGGCCTTTTCATCAACACTACGTCGCTCGGGATGGATGGGACGGAAGTGCCGCAGATCGATTTTACGGTCATGGCTTCCAGCAGTATCGTGACGGATATTGTTTACGTGCCGCTGAAGACGCCGATCCTCGCACAAGCCGAGGCACAGGGTTTTGCCACGGTCGATGGGCTTGGCATGCTGCTGCACCAGGCCGCACCCGGGTTCGAGAAATGGTTCGGCAAGAGGCCGACGATCGATGAGACCCTGCGCCAGATCATCATCGATGATATGGCGAGCCACGCATGATCATCCTCGGGCTCACCGGATCGATCGGCATGGGCAAGTCGACCACGGCTGCGATGTTTGCCGAGATGGGTGTGCCGGTGAATGATGCCGATGCGGTCGTGCACGCCCTCTATCAAGGTGAAGCTGTGGCGCCGATCGAGGCGGCATTTCCGGGAACGGCGAAGGCGGGTTCGGTCGACAGGACCGAACTCTCCCGGCAGTTGGCTGCCGATCCATCCTTGTTCAAGACGCTGGAAGCGATTGTCCATCCGCTGGTGCGCGAGAAGGAGCGGGCGTTTCTCGATCATCATCGAGCGGCCGGTGCGCCACTTGTCCTCCTCGACATCCCGCTTCTGTACGAGACGAATGGCCAAAGCCGCGTCGATGCCGTCGCCGTCGTCACCTGCGATCCGGAGATCCAAAGGGAGCGGGTGCTGAAAAGACCGGGGATGACGGCGGAAAAATTCGCCCTCATCCTCTCGCGTCAGGTCCCCGACCAGGAAAAACGTGCGAAAGCCGATTACATCATCGATACGGGCCACGGACTTGATTCGGCCCGCGACCAGGTGGCGGCGATCGTCCAGAGGCTGACAAGCCAGAAGAGGCCATGATGCGCGAAATCATTTTCGATACGGAAACGACAGGTCTCGACAACAAGCTCGATCGGGTCATCGAAATTGGCGGCATCGAACTCGACAATCATTTTCCAACCGGCCGCAGCTTTCACGTCTATATCAATCCGGGCGACCGCAAGGTGCATCCGGACGCGCTGGCTATCCATGGCATTTCCGACGAGTCGCTGAAGGACAAGCCGAACTTTGCCGGTATCGTCGATGAACTGCTCGAATTTTTTGGTGACGCCCGATGGGTAGCGCATAACGCAACCTTCGACATGGGTTTCATGAATGCCGAATTTACCCGGCTGGGCCTACCGGTAATCACCAACGATCTGGTCACGGATACGCTCGCACTCGCGCGCCGCAAGCATCCAATGGGTCCGAACTCGCTCGATGCGCTTTGCCGTCGCTATGGCGTCGATAATTCGCACCGGACGAAACACGGCGCGTTGCTCGACTCCGAGCTTCTGGCGGAAGTCTATATCGAGCTGATCGGCGGGCGGCAGACAACGTTCGGTCTGCACTCCAGCGACAATGGCGGTCAGGCTGACGAAGCCGACGAGGCTATCGCGGTTGCCGGGCAACGGCCACGTCCGCTTGGTGCGCGCCTCACCGTTGGCGAGGCCGACGCCCATGCAGCCCTTGTCGCGAAGATGGGCGCCAAGGCTATCTGGGCAAAATACGAACCGGCCAAATAAAAATGCCCGGTCGAAACCGGGCATTGAAACAATCAGATCCAGATTTCAGCCAAATCAGTTCGCGGTGGTGGAAACCTGCGAGCGAACCTTTTCCTCAGCCATACGCTGGGTGAACATCTGGGCAAAATCGATCGGGTCGATCATCAGCGGTGGGAAGCCGCCGTTGCGTGTCGCGTCGGAAACGATCTGGCGGGCAAACGGGAAGAGCAGGCGCGGGCACTCGATGAAGAGCAGCGGCAGCATGTGTTCCTGCGGGAAACCGGTAACGCGGAAAACGCCGCCATAGGAAAGCTCGACATTGAACAGCATCTTGTCGCCGTCCTTGGCTTCTGCGTTCAGTGTCAGGATGACGTCAAATTCCGCATCCGACAATGGATTGGCGTTGACGTTGACATTGATGTTGATCGCCGGAGCCTTTTCGCGTGCCTGAAGCGAACGCGGCGCACCCGGGTTTTCAAAGGAAAGGTCCTTGATGTACTGGGCCAGGATGTTCAGGGACGGGCTTTCGGCAGAGCCGTTTGTCGGGGATGCGGTATCGGTCATAAGGCCATTTCCTTCGGACATGAAATTTGGTGAGGCATCTAGCATTTCGCACCCGGGCTTACAACCCGGTGCCGCCGTTCACTTGAGGCGGTCGCGCTCGTTGGGATCGGTGCGGCCCCGGCCATCGGTGCGGGAAAATTCGTCGTCGTCGAGGTCGATCACCTGGGGACCCCCATTGCGGGAAGCGCCACGCTCCGGTTCCGGGCCGCGAGAAAAGCCACGCGAGCCTCCCGCCATGCCGGTTGTAACGATCGTCAGGCGGTTCTTGACGAACGACCAGCCAAGATCCCGAACCGCCGGTATGAACAGCAGCAATCCGATGATGTCGCTGATGAACCCCGGAATGATCAACAGCAAGGCGGCGATCACGATCATGACGCCGTGCACCAATTGCCGGCCTGGATCCGTGCCGGTTTGTGATGCCTGCTGTATCTTTCTAAGAACCCCGAACCCCTGGATACGCAACAAAAGCGCGCCAGCAACGGCACTGGCCAGAACAAGAAGAAGCGTCATGCCGACGCCGATTTCACGGCCGACGACGATGAAGGTCGCGATCTCCGCGATCGGCATCAAAAGGAAAAGAATCGGGATGATCAGGGAGCGCATTGATATCTACTCAGGTGAATATGATTGAGCCGAACCGCACCGGCAATTGCAAAGAAGTGATATAGCCATTTGAATGATCGTGTCATGCAGACTATATGGGATGATCGCACGGCATATTAACAGCGGTTCTGGGTGGAAATGGGCTCTTTCGACTTCGTCACATTGTTTTTCTTGGTCGCCGCGGTGATCATATTCCTCCAACTGCGCAGCGTCCTGGGCAAGCGGACCGGCAACGAACGTCCGCCGGTCGATCCCTATTCGCCGCGCGAAGCCGCCGATGGCCCTGAAGCGTCCGGCAAAGTGGTGCAATTGCCACGCCGCGATGGCGCCGGCGAGGAGATTTCCCGTTACGCCGAGATTGATGCCTTCACAAAGGCTGGCACGCCGCTGAACGACGCACTGCGCCGCATGGTCGATAACGATCCGTCCTTCGATCCGAAGGAATTCGTCAATGGCGCCAAGATGGCCTATGAGATGATCGTCATGGCTTTCGCCGATGGCGACCGCAAGACGCTCAAGGGTCTCTTGTCCCGCGACGTCTATGACGGTTTCGACGCCGCGATTTCCGAACGCGAAAGCAAGGGCGAAGTCGTCAAGTCTACCTTCGTCGGCATCGAGAAGGCCGATATGGTGCATGCCGAGATCAAGGATAGCGAAGCCAACATCACGCTGCGCATCATCAGCCAGCTGATTTCCGCGACCTATGACAAGGCCGGCGCGATCGTCGATGGCGATGCCGAAGCGGTTTCCGAGGTTAACGATCTCTGGACCTTCGCGCGCGATACCCGTTCCCGCGATCCGAATTGGAAGCTGATCGCGACGGAATCGGAAAACTGATCAGGACGTAAGGCGCGGCGGCGATGGATTTCGATTTGCAACGGGTCGACTTTTCCGACCTTCCCGGTTGGCAGTCCGACGATCCATCCCCGCTTCTGCCGGCGCTTGAACGCTGTCGCCGGCAGGTCACCCAGGTCAAGCCACACAAGACGGCATCGCTTGGCATTTCCACTGCCGATCTGATGCCGGCCTATGAAGCGGCCGAAGCCACACAGCCCCGCAATGCGAGCGAAGCCCGCGCTTTCTTTGAACAGCATTTCGTTCCGTTCAAGATTATTCGCCATGATGGTAAGCTTGGCTTCGTCACGGCTTTTTTCGAGCCCGAAGTTCTGGTCAGCGCGACACGGGACGAGACCTTCCGTTTCCCTTTTTATAGCCGTCCGGACGATCTCATCGATATCGATGATGGCAACCGCCCCGGCGGCATGGATCCGTATTTTGCTTTTGGGCAGCAGACGGATGGGCAAATTTCCGAATATCCGGACCGCAAGGCGATAGAGCAGGGATACCTTGCCGGCCGCGGGCTGGAGATCGCCTATGCCAAATCCAAAACCGACGTGTTCTTTGCCCATGTCCAGGGTGCCGCCCGGCTCGTCTATCCCGATGGCGCGATGAAGCGGGTGACCTATGCGGCCAAGACCGGCCATTATTTCTCCGCCACCGGCAAACTTCTGATCGAGCGTGGCAAGATCGACGCCGCAACCGTGTCGATGCAAACGATCAAGCAATGGTTGGACGATCATCCGGACGAGGCGGGCGAAGTTCTGTGGCATAATCGGTCGTTCATTTTTTTCCGTGAGGCCGAGGTCGATGATACCGGGCTCGGACCGGTCGCGGCTGCAAAGGTAGCGCTGGAACCTGGCCGTTCGCTCGCTGTCGACCGGCTCATTCATACGTTCGGGGTTCCTTTTTTCATCTCCAGCGACAGCCTGACCTCGATCGAGGGTGGCCGGCCTTTTCGAAGGCTGATGCTGGCGCTCGATACCGGGTCGGCCATCGTCGGTCCTGCGCGGGGCGATATCTTCACCGGCTCCGGTGACGAGGCCGGACGGCTGGCTGGTGCCGTGCGCAACGAGGCTGATTTTTTCATTTTCATTCCGAAGGCCGCAGCCGCAAGATACGGCCATGGTTAAGGGAAAGAAGCTCACCAGCGAAGACCGCATCCTGTGGGGCAAGGTCGCGCGCACGACGCGTCCGCTGCCGGGGCGAATGGATGAGCTGGCGGAATTCGAAGAGCCAAAGCCCGAACCCCAGCCCGAAAAATTGCCGATGCCGGTGATCAAGGAGGGAAAATCGCTTGCCGAAGCTTTCGGCGCTGCCCCGCCCGAGGCTCCGAAAAAGACCGTCCGTATGCATCACCCACTGGAAAAGCCGGTGAAGCGCAAACTTGCCAAGGGCCATCTCGCCATCGAGGCGCGGATCGACCTGCATGGCATGATCCAGAGCGAGGCGCATGGTTTGCTCTTACATTTCCTGATGCGCGCCTATGATCGCGGCCTGCGGCATGTTCTGGTCATCACTGGCAAGGGAACGTCGCTTGGCAGCGATGGCGCGCTCAAGCGAGCGGTGCCGATGTGGTTTTCGCTGCCGGAATTCCGCATGCTGATCTCGTCCTACGAGCCGGCCGCCCGCAATCACGGTGGCGACGGCGCGCTCTATGTCCGTCTGTCGCGCCCGAGAGGCGTGGCCCCATGACCCCCTTCGGCGACGCGGTGCGCCGGCTACGGCAAAAGAAGGGTGTTTCGCAAAAACAGATGGCAACGGCGATCGGCGTATCGCCCGCTTATCTTTCGGCTCTGGAGCATGGCAAGCGCGGTGCGCCGAGCTTTGAATTCCAGCAAAGGGTCGCCGGTTACTTCCACGTCATCTGGGACGATGCCGACGAACTGTTCGGGATTGCCGCCCTTTCCGACCCGAAAGTAGTGCTGGATACTGCCGGTTTACCGTCGGCTCACACGGCCTTTGCCAACCGACTTGCCGGCTGTATCCGTGGCCTATCCGGCGAAACCATCCGCATTCTGGAAGATGTTTTGGAAAAAGCCCGCTTTCCTGATAAGGAACTCTGATGATCCCCTGATTTCTGCCGCTTTCAGGCTGCATGGGATTTGGAACTATGGACAAAATCCCTATATTCGGGGAGCGCCATCGAGGGGTGATTCGCACGGAATCCGATCCCGAAGACATGGCATCGTAACCTGGAAAGACCTATAGCCGAATGACCGATTTGCCTGAAACCGAAGCCGGCGCAAGCGCCGAATATGGTGCCGATTCCATCAAGGTTCTGAAGGGCCTTGATGCCGTCCGCAAGCGGCCGGGCATGTATATCGGCGATACCGACGACGGTTCCGGCCTGCATCACATGGTCTACGAAGTCGTGGACAATGCCATCGATGAGGCGCTGGCTGGCCACGCTGATATCGTCACCGTGACGCTCAATCCGGATGGTTCGGTCACCGTGACTGACAACGGCCGCGGCATCCCGACCGACATTCACAAGGAAGAGGGCATCTCGGCTGCCGAAGTGATCATGACGCAGTTGCATGCGGGCGGCAAATTCGACCAGAACTCCTATAAGGTTTCCGGCGGCCTGCACGGCGTCGGCGTCTCGGTCGTCAACGCGCTCTCGGTCAAGCTGACGCTCAAGATCAAGCGTCAAGGCAAGATCCATGAGATCAGCTTCACCCATGGCGTCGCCGACGCACCCCTGAAAGTGATCGGCGACAGCAACGGCGAGACTGGCACGGAAGTCACCTTCCTGCCGAGCACCGAAACCTTCACGATGATCGAGTTCGATTATGGAACGCTGGAGCATCGCCTGCGCGAGCTCGCTTTCCTGAATTCGGGTGTTCGCATTCTTCTGACAGACAAGCGTCATTCCGATATCCGCGAGACAGAGATGATCTATGACGGCGGCCTCGAAGCCTTCGTTGCCTATCTCGATCGGGCGAAGAAGCCGCTGGTCAACCGGCCTGTCGCCATTCGCGGCGAAAAGGACGGCATCACCGTCGAAGTGGCGATGTGGTGGAACGACAGCTATCATGAAAATGTTCTCTGCTTCACCAACAACATCCCGCAGCGCGACGGCGGCACCCATATGGCCGGATTCCGTGGCGGCTTGACGCGCCAGATCATTTCCTATGGTGACAGCTCCGGCATCATGAAGAAGGAAAAGGTCACGCTCACCGGCGAAGACTGCCGCGAAGGCCTGACCGCCGTTCTCTCCGTCAAAGTGCCTGATCCGAAGTTCTCGTCGCAGACCAAGGACAAGCTTGTCTCCTCCGAGGTTCGCCCCGTTGTCGAAAGCCTCGTCAACGAAGCGCTCAGCACCTGGCTTGAAGAACATCCGGGCGACGCAAAGATCCTCGTCGGCAAGGTGATCGAGGCCGCCGCTGCTCGCGAAGCAGCCAAGAAGGCGCGCGAACTGACCCGCCGCAAGGGCGCTCTCGACATTTCGTCGCTGCCCGGCAAGCTCGCCGACTGCTCCGAGCGCGATCCGGCCAAATCCGAACTCTTCCTGGTGGAAGGCGATTCCGCCGGCGGTTCGGCCAAGCAGGGCCGTTCGCGTGAAAACCAGGCGATCCTGCCGCTGCGCGGCAAGATCCTCAATGTCGAACGCGCCCGTTTCGACAAGATGCTGTCCAGCCAGGAAATCGGCACGCTGATCACAGCGCTCGGCACGTCGATCGGCAAGGACGAGTTCAATCCGGACAAGCTGCGTTATCACAAGATCATCATCATGACTGATGCTGATGTCGACGGCGCCCATATCCGCACCTTGCTTTTGACCTTCTTCTTCCGGCAGATGCCGGAACTGATCGAGCGCGGGCATCTCTTCATCGCCCAGCCACCGCTCTACAAGGTGGCGCGCGGCAAGTCGGCGCAATATCTGAAGGACGAAAAGGCGCTGGAAGATTATCTGATCTCCACAGGCCTCGAAGACGCGGCCCTTGAACTCGGCTCCGGCGAAGTCCGGGTCGGGCAGGATCTGCGTGAAGTCATCATCGATGCGTTGCGGTTGCGTACGCTGATCGAAGCGCTGCATTCGCGCTACAGCCGGTCCGTTGTCGAGCAGGCGGCAATTGCCGGCGCGCTCAATCCGGAACTCAACCAGCATGCCGAGCAGTCGGCAGCAACGGCAGCCGAGGTTGCCAAGCGCCTCGATCTGATCGCCGAGGAAACAGAGCGCGGCTGGACGGCCGTTGTTGCTGGTGATGGTGGCCTGAAATTCGAGCGCATGGTGCGCGGCGTCAAGGAAGTCGCCTCGCTCGACATGGCGCTGATCGGATCGCAGGATGCGCGTCACATTGATCTGATGACTCCGCGCCTCAAGGAAATCTATGCCATCCCGCCGGTTTTGAAGCGCAAGGACGGTGCGATCGAGATCAGCGGTCCGCGCGCGCTTCTCGACGCCATCTTCGCCAGCGGCCGCAAGGGCCTGTCGATGCAGCGTTACAAGGGTCTTGGGGAAATGAATGCCGAGCAGCTCTGGGAAACGACGCTCGATCCGAACGTCCGTTCGCTGCTTCAGGTCCGGGTATACGATGCCACCGATGCCGATGGTCTGTTCTCGCGCCTGATGGGTGACGAGGTCGAGCCGCGGCGCGATTTCATCCAGGAAAACGCGCTCAGCGTCGCCAACCTGGATATCTGAGGTAGGCGCAGCCTCCCTTGTGACTTATTGAAAACCGCGCCTCCCATCTGGAAGGCGCGGTTTTTGCTTTTTAACTTAGCCGGCGATGAACGTGCCATTGAAGGCAATTTCCGAAAGCGGGCGGCGCGGGCTTGGCGTTTCGCGGGCCTGCAGATAGTCCGGCAACTGGGCCTTATCGCCTAGGCGGCCGATAGCGGCTGCGGCTTCGACGCGATAGCCTTCCGGAATACCGAGGATTTCAACAGCCTTGTCGAAATGCAGGCCGGTCATGCCGTGGGCCTGCAAGCCAAGCAGATGGGCCTGATGGGCGATCGCTCCCCAGGCGGCACCGGTATCGAAGCTGTGGCTATAGGACAGGGCTTCTTCGGCAGCACCCGGTGCTGCGAAATGGGTCTTGGAGACCAGGATCACCAGTGCCGACGCGGATTTTGCCCAGCCCTGGTTGAACTCGTTGAGGATCGGGAAGATCTTGTCCCATTGTTCAGTGCCGCGCAAAGCATAGACAAAGCGCCATGGCTGGGAATTGTAGGCGGAAGGCGCCCAGCGGCCGGCTTCGAGAATTGTCAGCAATTCCGTTTCGGCAATGGTCTCGCCGGTGAAGGCGCGCGGCGACCAGCGATTGAGGAAGCTCGGCTCGATGGGATAGTCTGCCTGGCGGTAGTTGCTGGTTGTTGTCATGGCATGTTCCTGTCTTGGGAGGTCGGAGGGCCGGAATTCGATTAGCGGACGAAGTCCGCATATAGCGATTGGATAGTCTAGTAATAGACTCCAGTTTGTTGATGGACTGTTTCCAATTCGGCGACAGCGGTTGCGTGGCCGACTGCCGGGGACGTGGCGAAACAGACTGCAGAAACGTTCTTCTGGGTTATTGTCGAACGCCAGAAAAAAGTTGTATAAGTTCTGTAGATTTTTCGAAGCAAAGGATTTGCTGCTGATGACCGTGACCTTGAAAGACCCTTCGCTGTTCCGCCAGGCCGCGCTCGTCGGCGAAAACTGGATCGAAGCCGACCCGAAAAATGCCATCGAGGTGAACAATCCGGCGACTGGAGAGATCATCGGCCGGGTGCCGAAGCTCGGTGCAGCAGAAACAAAGGCAGCCATCGAGGCGGCGCGCACTGCGCAGAAGGGATGGGCCGCAAGAACAGCCAAGGATCGCTGCGCCGTCCTGCGCAAATGGTACGACCTGATGATCGAAAACAAGGACGATCTCGGACGCATCCTGACGCTTGAACAGGGCAAGCCGCTGGCGGAAGCGACCGGTGAAATCGTCTATGGTGCCAGCTTCATCGAATGGTTTGCCGAGGAAGGCCGCCGCATCTATGGTGACATGATCCCCGGCCATCAGCCGGACAAGCGTATCATGGTGATGAAGCAGCCGATCGGCGTCGTCGCGGCGATCACACCGTGGAATTTCCCCAATGCGATGATCACCCGCAAGGCCGGTCCAGCCTTTGCTGCCGGTTGCGCCATGGTTCTGAAGCCGGCTTCGCAGACGCCGTTCTCGGCTATCGCCATCGCGGTTCTGGCTGAACGTGCCGGTCTGCCGAAGGGCCTGTTCAGCGTCATCACCGGTTCGGCCGCCGCCATCGGAGGCGAAATGACCTCCAACCCGACCGTCCGCAAGCTGACCTTTACCGGCTCGACGGAAATCGGCACCGAGCTTTACAAGCAGAGCGCCCCGACCATCAAGAAGCTCGGCCTCGAACTGGGCGGTAACGCGCCTTTCATCGTTTTCGATGACGCCGATCTCGATGCGGCCGTCGATGGCGCGTTGATCGCCAAGTATCGCAACAATGGCCAGACCTGCGTCTGCGCCAACCGTATCTATGTTCAGGACGGCGTCTACGATGCCTTCGCCGAAAAGCTGGCAACAGCCGTCGGCAAGCTGAAGACCGGCAACGGTTTTGATGAGGGTGTCATTCTTGGGCCGCTGATCGACAAGGCAGCGCTGAACAAGGTCGAGGAGCACATTGCCGACGCCCTGAAAAAGGGTGCGCGCATCCTGCAGGGCGGCAAGCCGCACGCGCTCGGTGGCACCTTCTTCGAGGCGACGATTCTTGCCGATGTCACAAAGGACATGGCGGTAGCGAAGGAAGAAACCTTCGGTCCGCTGGCGCCGCTGTTCCGCTTCAAGTCTGAGGCGGATGTTATCGAGCAGGCGAATGATACCGAGTTCGGCCTCGCCTCCTATTTCTACGCCAAGGATCTGTCCCGCGTCTTCCGGGTTGCCGAAGCGCTGGAATACGGCATGGTCGGCGTCAATACCGGCCTGATTTCGACGGCCGAAGCGCCGTTCGGTGGCGTCAAGCTCTCCGGTCTTGGCCGTGAAGGCTCGAAATACGGCATCGAGGAATTCACCGAGATCAAATATGTCTGCCTCGGTGGCATTGCCTGATTTGCAGGTCGAGACCTGATCTGCCAGTCAGGTTTTGGAGCGAACCGGCCGGATAACTCTGGCCGGTTTTTTCGTTTGACGGTACAAAGCCATAGTGACAGCAGGAGACAGCCATGCCCGCCCCAAAAAACACGTTCAAGGCCGCGATCCGTGAGGACCGTTTTCAACTGGGTCTCTGGGTCGCTCTGGCCAGTCCCTATGCGGCGGAGATCGTTTCAGGCAGCGGCTATGACTGGCTGCTGATCGATGGCGAGCATGGGCCGAACGATATTCCGCTTCTGTCGGCGCAGATCCAGGCTGTCGCCCGCTCCGGCAGCCATCCGATGGTCCGGCTTCCGGTCGGCGAAACCTGGCTGATCAAGCAGATCCTCGATACGGGTGCCCAGACATTGCTGATCCCGATGGTGGAAAGTGTCGAACAGGCGCAGGCTCTGGTGCGTGCCGTGCGTTATCCGCCGCATGGGGTGCGCGGTGTCGGCGCAGCGCTTGGCCGCGCATCTCAGTTCAGCCGGATCAGCGATTACCTCGAAACCGCCAATGACGAAATCTGCCTGATCGTGCAGATCGAGAGCCGTGCCGGTCTCGCAGCACTTGATGATATTGCAGCGCTTGATGGGGTCGACGGGTTGTTCATCGGCCCATCCGATCTGGCGGCGGACATGGGTTATCTTGGCCAGCCGGGGCATCCAGACGTAACCGCGGCAATCAAGGACGCTTTTGATCGCATCGGCAAGGTGGGCAAGGCGCGTGGCATCATGACGCTCAGCCTCGACCAAGCCCATATGTACCGGGAGATGGGCGCGGACTTCATGGCGATCGGAACCGATGTGACGCTTCTTGTCAGCGCCACGACAAAACTGCGTGACGATTTCCTGGCCGGCGGGAAAGGTGATGCCAAGCCGGTTGCCGGCTACTGATCAGCGGCTTTCAATGATCGCAGTGAGATTCGGCATGCCAACATCCGGGCTCCAAGCCCTGAAATCGGCAAGTCGCCGGGTGACTTTTTCCGCATGGTGATTGGCTATGTCGCGGATGCGGTGGTCCAGAAACGGATTGCGAAAGCGGTCGAGCGTCAGAGCGACGTAACTGGTAGCCTCGCTGCCGAGATTCTTCGCGGCAAAGCCGGGAATCACTTCGGTTTCATAGATTTCTAGCAGAGCGGCGAGCACGACCGGGTCTTTCAGGATGGCTTTCACGGTTTCATCCTGAGGACGGCCGGTCTTCAGCCAGATATCGGCCAGCACGGTATGGCCGAGATTGAGGATATGCAGCTTGAGCTTTTCGTATGGGGTGAGGTCGTCCACCACCTGGATGGAAGGATGCGTGCAAGGCGGTTTCAATCCAGGCTGGGCTTCGATCGCCCAGAGCGCATAGGGTTCCGCCACCGCACCAGCCGGATCCAAAGGTTCCGATACGATCCGGTCGACCAGCGTGTTCCCCCAGATGACGTGTGTTTCCAGCCATTGCGCGAAACCCGCATCCGCAACTCGCGCGGACTGAAGGCGCAGGACCACAGCCTTCAAGGTATCGCCGTTGCGGCTCATCAATTCGCAAGGCAGCACGGTGATGGGCTTACCTTCGACGCGATAGCGTTCGTGAAGCAGGAACAGCAATTTTCCGGGAAATGACGCTGGAATTTCCGTTTCCAGGTCGTCGTTGCCGACGGCATAGCCTGTGTCACCGGTGTTTGAGATCAGCACTTCAGCTTCCGTGGCGACGATGCGCTTGATCGCCTCCCAATCGGATGCCGTGGACAGCGCCCGGGCAACACTTGCCACCTGCTGGATACGATCGATTTCGGTACCCTCGACGATCCCTCGAACGATAACGGGAAAACCGCCCGGGGCCGCCAGCGCCTTCAGCCGTCCGGCGCGTTCCGCCGAGCCTGTGGTCTGGACGACAGTGATCTTGCCGAGTGCCTCACCCTTTTCCAGCGCCTCGCTGACAAAAAGGTCGGCATGGGCTTGCAGGAAGCGGCTGGTTCCAAACTGGACGATGGGTGTGATCATCATATTGGTGAATCCGGCTATTGAATGGATTGGAGCAGGGTTTCCCGTGCCGATTTCAGATGGCGGCGGCAAGCTGTCTCGATGCGTGCCGGATCACGGGACCGTAGCGCGGCGATATAGTCGAGATGTTCTTCGAGCGCCCGGGCATTGCGCTCACGCGCATTCGTCTTGTTCCACTGATAGTGATAGTGAAAGACGATGGTGATGATGTCGTAGAAATCGACGATGAAGCGGTTGCTGGACGATGTGTGCACCAGGAGATGGAAACGCTCATCGAGTTCCGAGAATTCCTTGTAGCGATTGTCGATGTCGGCAAGGATTTCGTGATGCAGGGTCTCGATCCGGTTGAGGTCCGCCCAGGCCGGATGATCGGGGGCAAGAGCAGCAAAGCTGGCGGCCGAGCGCAACTCGAACATTTCACGGACTTCCGTCAGTTCCAGCGCAAATTCACGGGTAAACCCCTTGAGGATCCAGTGGCTGTTCGGGCGTTTCTCGATCAGGCCGAAGCGGCTGAAACGGATCAGGAATTCGCGTACGCTGGTCGTGCCGGTACCGATATCGCGGGCCAGTTCCAGCTCGTTGATCTGCATGCCGGGCTCGGCGCCGCCGGCCAGAATCCGGCGCATGAAACTGCGCTCGATGATATCGGACAGCGAATCGGTTTCTTCCGCCGGATAATAATCCTCCGGCTTCGGCTGGCGCAGAACCACCTTTGCCCGCTTGTCCCAGGCCAGCAACTGCAGCTCTTCCATGCGCGTCAGGATGGCGCGGATGGTGGTGCGGCTGACGCCGAGCGTCGTTCCAAGCTCGGGCTCGGACGGCAGGCTGGAGGTTTCCGCCAGCAGCTTGAGGCAGCGGTTGAAGGCGTCCTTGAAGACGGTATTCTGTTTCGCCATGGCTGTATCGACCAGATAGGAGTTTCTGTCAGCCCAACTGGGGGCAGGTTTTCAGGCTGCTCTATCCGGTCCGTTTGATCCTGTCTTCGATTTTGCTCTTGCGGTTCACGTGTTTCGTCCCTGATTTTGTTTTGGTGCAGTGGTTGCGGATTGGTACCGCGCCGCGGCCCCATAATACCCATTGACGGCAAACTGTCTATTGTGGATAAAAGACAAAATGAATGACAGGCTCATTCGGATAAAAACCGTCCAGGGAGATACCAAGGGTGACCGCACCTTCCTTCATCGTTTTGTCGCCGGAAGACAATATCGCCGTCGCGTCGCTGGCCATCGAGGCAGGTGGTGAACTGCCGGGCGGCGTCCGCGCAAACGGCAAGATCGATCCCGGCCACAAGGTGGCGATCCATCCCGTCCATATCGGTGAACCGGTGGTGAAATACGGCCAGGCGATCGGCCGTGCGACCATCGAGATCGCCGCGGGCGACCATGTCCATTCGCACAATCTCGCCTTCGATCAGGACCGGTTGTCGATCGGCGCGCCGGTGCCGCCGGAAGCCGCCAGCATCGCGGACAAGGCCCGGACGTTCATGGGCTATCGCCGGGCCGACGGCCGTGCGGCGACCCGCAATTTCATCGGCATCATCGCCAGCGTCAACTGTTCCACCACCGTCTGCCGTGCCATCGCGGAGGAGGCCAACAAGGTCATCCTGCCGCGTTATGACGGCATCGACGGTTTCGTCCCGATCGTCCATGATCAGGGCTGTGGCATGAGTTCGACTGGCGATGGCATGAAGAACCTGCACCGCACCCTTGCCGGCTATACGCGCCATGTAAATTTTGGCGGCGTGCTGATGGTCGGTCTCGGCTGCGAGGTCAACCAGTTGACGCTGTACGGTCAGTCGGGTGCCGGTGCCGGCAAACGGCATTTCAATATTCAGGATGCCGGTGGTTCGCGCCGCGCCGTCGCCCGCGCCCTTGGCGTGCTCGAAGAAATCGCCCAGGAGGTCGGGACGGCGAAGCGCACCGCGATCCCGGTCAGCGAAATCATCGTCGGACTGCAATGCGGCGGCTCGGATGGGCTTTCCGGCATCACGGCGAACCCGGCTTTGGGTGCGGCAGTCGATATTCTCGCCGGTGCCGGCGGTACGGCTATCCTGTCGGAAACCTCGGAAATCTATGGTGCCGAGCATTTGTTGCGCAGCCGCGCTGTCAATGATGGTGTCGCGGAAAAGCTCGACGGGTTGATTACCTGGTGGGAAGAGTATGTCGCCATGCACGGCGCATCGCTCGATAATAATCCTTCGCCGGGCAACAAGCGCGGTGGCTTGACGACCATCCTTGAAAAATCGCTGGGGGCCGTCGCCAAGGGCGGCCGGTCGCCGCTGACGGCGGTCTATCATTATGCCGAACGCGTGACGGAACATGGCCTCGTCTTCATGGATACACCCGGCTACGATCCCGTCTCGGCGACGGGGCAGGTGGCGGGCGGCGCCAATGTCATCACGTTCACAACCGGCCGTGGCAGCTGTTTCGGTTCGCGGCCCTGTCCGTCGATCAAGCTGACCAGCAACACGGCGCTCTATCGCGCCATGGAAGAGGACATGGACATCGATTGCGGCACCATCGCTACCGGCGATGCAACGATTGCCGGGATGGGCCGTGAAATCTTCGACCTGATCATCGACACGGCGTCCGGCAAGAAAACCAAGAGCGAGCTGTTTGGTTACGGCGACAATGAATTCGTGCCCTGGCATCTGGGCGCGACACTCTGACGGGGAACTGTCGGAGCGGAGGAGAAGATCATGCAACTCAGAAAAATCGGCCGGACGGATCTGTCCGTCACCGAATACAGCTTTGGCACGGCGCCGCTCGGCGGCATGTACCGGGCCTGCCCGCGTGAAACGGCGATGGAAACGCTGGAGGCTGCCTGGTCTGCCGGGCTGCGGTTCATCGACACCGCGCCCTGGTACGGCTTCGGTCTTGCCGAACGCCGCGTCGGTGATTTCCTGCGCGACAAGCCGAAGGGCAGTTATGTTCTGTCGACAAAGGTCGGCCGACTGCAGCGGCCTGTACCCGACGACAAAGTTCCAAGCTACGGTTTTGTCGATCCGCTGCCGTTCGATACCGATTACGACTATTCCTATGACGGCATTATGCGGTCGGTGGACTTCAGCTATGCCCGTCTCGGCCTCAACCGCATCGATATCCTGTTCGTCCACGACATCGGCGTCTACACGCATGGCGCCGAGCGTAACGCGGTCTATCTTCGCCAGCTGCTGGATGGTGGTTTGAAGGCGCTGGAACAGCTGAAATCAAGCGGCGCCATCACCGCCTATGGGCTGGGTGTCAACGAGGTGCCGGTCTGCCTCGATGTGATGCGCGAGGCGGATATCGACTGCATTCTTCTGGCCGGGCGCTATACGCTTCTCGATCGCACCGCCACCGCCGAACTGTTGCCGCTGTGTGAGAAAAAGAAAACATCGCTGGTGGTTGGCGGCGTATTCAATTCGGGTATTCTGGCCACCGGTCCGGTCGAGGGATCGCATTTCGACTACATGCCGGCGACGCCGGACGTGCTCGACAAGGTGAGGGCGATGGAAACGATTGCGCGATCACAGGGACTGCCATTGGCGGCACCCGCCATCCAGTTTCCGTTGCAGAGCCCAGCGGTCGCCTCTGTCCTGCTCGGTACGGCCAAACCGTCGAGCCTGATGCGCAATATGGAACTGACGGAGCAGCGTCTGCAGCCGGGTGATTTCACGGCCTATGACGCACATACGCTGGTCGCCCCGGAACTCGGCACGGATGCCGTCCGGGTTTAGCCGGCTTTCAAGAGACAAAGGAAAACCGAATGCTCAAGGGAATACATCCATTGCTCGGCCCGGAATTGCTGCATGCGATCCGCACGATGGGGCATGGGGACGAAATCGTCATTGCCGATGCCAATTTCCCGGCCAGCAGCATGGGTCCAAAGGTCGTGCGCGCCGATGGTGTCGATGCGCTGGGTATTACCGAGGCCATTCTGGCGCATATGCCGCTCGACACATTCGTGGATGAATCCGCCTGGCGCATGGAAGTTGTCGGTGACCCGCAGGCGGTGCCGGAGGTCTGCGTCGAATTCCAGAATCTGGTCACCAAACTCGCCGGTGATTTCAAGGTCGTACCGATCGAGCGCTTTGCCTTCTACGAGCGCTCGCGCAAGGCAGCCTATATCGTCGCGACGACCGAATTCCGGCTGTATGGCAATATCATCCTGAAGAAGGGCGTTGTGCATCCGCAGGAACTCTACCGCGTCTGACGCGGCATACAACCCGGCCCATGGAGGTGGGCCGGTTCATCTTCGTGATGAAAAACAAAGACTTGGCGTTGGGAGGAAAACAATGTTCAAGGGAAGTTTCGAACGCTTGCAATTTCGAAAATGCTGAGATAGCTTGCCAAAGCGAAATGTTTTTTATGGATAAAAGATCGAACTGTTAGCGTCTTGCAGCCCGGTCTGAGGAGAACTGAACAAGACGTTGTTGGAGGAGAACAACACCATGACCCTTATGAAGAATATCCTGTCCCGTCGCGCTTTTACCAGCCTGGCCGGCGCTGCAGTCTTTGCAACCATGATGCCGGTGGCGTCGTTCGCGCAGGACGTCACGATCCCGATCATCGTCAAGGATACGACATCGTTCTACTGGCAGATCGTTCTGGCGGGCGCCCGCGCGGCCGGCAAGGATCTCGGCGTCAACGTGCCAGAACTCGGCGCTCAGTCGGAATCGGATATCAACGGCCAGATCACCATTCTGGAAAATGCCGTTGCCGGCGCACCTGCTGCCGTCGTCATCTCGCCGACCGAATTCAAGGCGCTCGGCAAGCCGATCGATGAGGCGGCCAAGGCCGTGCCGATCATCGGCATCGATTCCGGCGCCGATTCAAAAGCGTTCACGTCCTTCCTGACTACCGACAACACACAAGGTGGCCGCATCGCCGCTGACGGTCTTGCTGCCGCCATCAAGGAAGCAACCGGTAAGGAAGAAGGCGAAATCGCCATCATCACCAGCCTGCCGGGCGTCGGTTCGCTCGATCAGCGCCACGAAGGCTTCGTCGAAGTCATCGCAGCCAAGTATCCGGGCCTCAAGGTCGTGGCTGACAAATATGCTGACGGTCAGGCAACCACCGGCCTCAACATGATGACTGACTTGATCACCGCTAACCCGAACCTCGTTGGCGTCTTCGCGTCGAACCTGATCATGGCACAGGGTGTTGGCCAGGCGATTGCTGAAAACAAGCTCGGCGACAAGATCAAGGTCATTGGCTTCGATAGCGACGAAAAGACGGTCGGCTTCCTCAAGGAAGGCGTTCTGGCTGGCCTCGTCGTCCAGGATCCGTACCGGATGGGCTATGACGGCATCAAAACCGCGCTTGCCGCTTCGAAGAAGGAAAAGGTCGAGGCCAATGTCGATACCGGTGCAAATCTGGTGACCAAGGCCAACATGGCCGATCCGAAGATCGACGCTCTTCTGAACCCGAAGGTCAACTGATCGAAACAACGCGGTAGGCCGTTCAAAGCGGCCTGCCGACTGTCGCATAACACCATCCGGACCTGTTTCAGCAAGGCCTGACCGTGTTGAAGCAGATATCGGATTGGGGAGGAGAGCCGCCATGACAGGACTTTATGATGTCAGCCACCGGCACGACGATGGCGCGACAACAATTGCCAAGCATCCTGTCCCCAAGGGGCAGCCCATCCTGGAATTGCGCGGCCTGCAGAAGAAATACGGTGCTGTCGAGGCCCTGAAACCGGCCAATATCACCTTCCTTTCGGGCGAAATCCACGCCATCGTCGGAGAGAATGGCGCGGGCAAATCGACCCTGATCAAGCTTCTGACCGGTGTTATCCGGCGAACGTCCGGCGAGGTCTTCTGGTGCGGCGATGCGGTGCAGCTCGCCACGCCGAACGAGGCGATTTCCCGCGGTATCAATGCCGTGCATCAGGAAGTCGTGCTTTGCCGCCACCTGTCCGTCGCGGCCAATATGTTTCTCGGCGACGAGATCAATAAGAACGGCCTGATGCGTAAGCGCGCCATGACCGATGCGGCCCAGGCCGTGCTCAACGATCTCGGCTTCAATCTGCCGGCTGCCGCCCTTCTGAGCGACCTGACGATCGGCCAGCAGCAGCTGGTGGCGACGGCGCGCGCGGCGATGCGTGGTACCCAGTTCTTGATTTTCGATGAGCCGACCGCTTACCTGACCCGCCAGGAATCGGCACAGCTCTTCCGCCTCATTCGCCGGCTACAGGCTGAAGGCGTGACGATCGTCTATATCAGCCATCGCATGGAAGAGGTTTTCGAGCTGGCCGACCGGGTTTCGGTGCTGCGCGACGGCACCCATATCGGCACGCGCAAGATTGCCGAAACCAATGATGCCGAACTGATCTCGATGATGATCAACCGCACCATCGAGCAGATCTATCACAAGGAAACGCTGCCGATCGGCGCGACGATTGTCGAGACGCGCGGCTTGTCAGGTCCAGGTTTCACGGATGTCTCGCTATCGGTGCGAGCAGGGGAAATCGTCGGGCTTTATGGCCTGATCGGTGCCGGGCGCAGCGAATTTGCGCTCGGGCTCTATGGCCGCCAGCCGCTGAGTGCCGGGGAAGTCCATTGGCAGGGCAACAAGGTCAGGATCCGCAACGAGCGTGATGCGATGGACCTCGGTATTGCGCTCGCGCCCGAAAGCCGCCGCGATCAAGGGCTCTGCCTCAATCTGCCGATCGGCCTTAACATCAACCTGCCGGTGTTCGACCGGCTGTCACGGGGTCTCACCATCAATCGCGGGCGTGAGATCGAGAACGCCGACCGGCAGATCAAGGATCTGAAAATCAAGACGCCGACACGGCGTGTACTGGCTTCAGCCATGTCCGGCGGCAACCAGCAGAAGATCGTCATCGGCAAATGGCTGAGCCATGGCGCCAAGCTGTTCATCTTCGACGAGCCGACGGTTGGCGTCGATGTCGGCACCAAGGCGGAAATCTATCGGCTGTTTGCACGGCTTCTGGAACAGGGGGCCGGTATCATCCTGATCTCCTCCTATCTACCGGAAGTCTATGAGCTTTCGGATCGGCTGCATGTGTTTCGCCAGGGAAGGCTCGTCGCCAGCCACACCTATCGTAGCGCCTCGCACGAGGAAGTGCTGACCCAGGCCATCGGCGTTTAAAATTCAGAAAAGACCGGACAAGAAAATGCGTGGAGGGAAATCATGAGCGTAGAGACAACAACGGAAACCGCACCGGTGCCGAAGAAGGGCATGAACATCCTGTTCGGCCTGACCCTGCTCGGGCTCTTGCTGTTTCTCTGGCTGCTTCTCGGTCTCTCGACCACGAGTTTCTGGACCTCCAACAATATCAGCAACCTGCTGCGCCAGGGGTCTATGACGGCGATCCTTGCCGTCGGGCAGACATTCGTCATCATCACGGCCGGTATCGATCTGTCGGTCGGTGCCGTCGTCGGTTTCTCCAGCGTCACCGTTGCCTGGCTGTTGCAGCAAGGCGTGCCGCTCTGGCCGGCCATGGGCATTACGCTCCTGGTTGGCGTGGCGATCGGCGCCTTTCACGCCTTCGGCATCGTCCGCATGGGCCTTCCCGCCTTCATCATCACGCTGGCGACGCTGACTTCGCTCCGCGGCATCGGCCTTCTGGTGACCAATGGCTCGACAATCTCGATCAGCAACGAGGCCTTCACCAACTTTTCCCGCGCCGATTTCCTCGGCATTCCCAGCCTGTTCTGGATGGTCATCGCCGTGGCGATACCGGCCTACATCTTCCTGCACTTGAGCCGCTGGGGCCGTTATCTCTTCGCCGTCGGCTCCAACAGCGAAGCCGCGCGTCTCTCCGGCGTCAATGTCAACCGGACGATCTATCTCGCCTATATCCTGTCTTCCACCTGCGCCGCCTTCGTCGGCCTGCTGCTCGCCTCGCGTATCGGCATCGGTAACGCCACCCAGGCTGAAGGCTGGGAACTGCAGGCGATTGCTTCCTCGGTCATCGGCGGTACCAGCCTGTTCGGCGCGGTCGGCTCGGTGCATGGGCCTCTGCTCGGCGCCTTCATTCTGGCGACCATCAATAACGGCGCCAATCTGCTCAACGTCAATGCGTTCGTGCAGCGCATCATCACCGGCGTGCTGATCATCGTCATTGTCTATTTCGATCAGTTGCGCCGCCGCGGTTCGCGCTGACCAATCCGGCACCCGGCCGGTTCTATCCCGGTCGGGTGCTGCTGCCATCCACCCATCTGTGAATAGAGACTGCAAGGAACTGCCTGCCATGAAAGCGGCTATCTGCCCGGAACCCGGGCGCCTGGATATCATCGACAGACCAGCGCCGGGCGCGCCGCCAAAAGGCTGGGCGCGGCTGGCGGTCAGCCATGTCGGCATCTGCGGCACCGACTATCATATTTTCGAGGGCAAACATCCCTATCTCGAATATCCCCGGATCATGGGGCATGAAATCTCGGCAACGGTGATCGAATCCGGCGAAGGAGTTTCGCTGACACCGGGCACGGCCGTCATCGTCAATCCGTATCTTTCGTGCGGGACCTGCGTCGCCTGCCGCAAGGACAAGCCGAACTGCTGCACCGCAATCAAGGTTCTGGGCGTGCATACGGATGGCGCGCTCTGCGAGGAAATCCTCGTCCCCGAAACCAATCTTTATCCGGCTGGCGATCTTTCGCTGGAAGCGGCGGCAACTGTTGAGTTCCTGGCCATCGGTGCCCATGCGGTTCGACGCTCGCTGGTGCCTGCCGGGTCACGGGCTCTGGTCATCGGCGCTGGGCCGATTGGCCTCGGCACTGCGCTGTTCTCCCGCATCGCCGGCCATCAGGTCACGTTGCTCGATGCCAGCGCCGAGCGTTTGCAGATGGCCGAAGAACGGTTGGGTTTTGCGGAAGGAATATTGGCCGGGGATGGCGCTTTGGACGCCGTATTGTCGGTCACAGGTGGCGACGGTTTCGATGTTGTCTTCGACGCCACCGGCTTTGGCGGTTCGATGGAGAAATCCTTCTCGTTCGTTGCCCACGGTGGCTGTCTGGTTTTCGTCAGCGTCGTGAAGGACGACATCCGCTTCTCCGATCCCGAATTTCACAAGCGAGAAATGATGCTGGTCGGCAGCCGCAATGCCACCCGGCAGGATTTCGAGCATGTGGCGGCATCCATCCGTGCCGGGCATGTTCCGGTCTCCTCGCTGATCACACATCGGACAACTCTGGACGCCGTCGTCACCGACCTGCCACGCTGGGCGCATGAAAAGGCCGGACTGATCAAAGCTGTGGTCAAGGTTTCCTCTTAGCCAAATGGTTGAGCGATGCGGTCTCTCGCGTCGATAGTCTCGGGCAAGCACCTTTACTTACTATCAAGTCCTCTGTGGCAGGCTGAACCTTGTCACAGAAGCGTTGCGGCATATTTATTGCGTCGCACAAGAAAAGTGCTAGTGTCGGCCTCGCTTGCGGACACGAACAAGAAGAATTGCAAGGTTGCGTCCGGTTGGGAGCGGCGTTGTCGTTTACGGTAACAAGGAGAACGCTTCCAATGTTCTACCAGCTTTACGAATTGAACCATGCAATGATGGCCCCCTGGCGCGCTGCGGCCGACGCCATGCGGCTGGCCTATGCCAATCCGCTCAATCCTATTTCACATACCTATATGGGCAGGGCGGCCGCTGCCGGTCTCGAAGTCTTCGAACGCACAACGCGCCGCTACGGCAAGCCGGAGTTCGGCCTGCCCGAAACCGTTGTCGATGGAGTCCCGGTTGCGGTGCGGGAACGGATCATCTGGCGCGAGCCGTTCTGTAATCTTATCCATTTCCAGCGCGCGTTACCGAAGGGCCGGGCATCCGATCCCAAGGTTCTGATCGTCGCGCCGATGTCCGGCCACTACGCCACGCTGCTGCGCGGTACCGTCGAAGCGCTGTTGCCGCAGTCGGATATCTACATCACCGACTGGATCGATGCCCGCACGGTGCCGTTGACCGAAGGGACGTTCGATCTCGACGATTACATCGACTACGTCATCCAGATGCTGCATTTCCTTGGGCCTGACACCCATGTTATCGCCGTCTGTCAGCCGGCGGTGCCGGTGCTGGCGGCAGTTGCTTTGATGGAAGCCAATGACGATCCGCTGTCGCCGTCTTCGATGACGCTGATGGGTGGGCCGATCGATACGCGCATCAACCCGACAGCAGTCAATCAGCTCGCCAAGGACAAGCCACTCAAGTGGTTCCGCGATAATGTGGTGATGCCGGTGCCGTTTCCGCAGGCGGGTTTCATGCGTCCGGTCTATCCGGGCTTCCTGCAGTTGTCCGGCTTCATGTCGATGAACCTCGACCGCCACCTGACAGCCACCAAGGATTTCTTCGAACATCTCGTCAAGAACGACGGCGACGCTGCCGAAAAGCACCGCGATTTCTATGATGAATATATGGCGGTGATGGATCTGACGGCGGAATTCTACCTGCAGACCGTCGAAACCGTCTTCATGCGCCATGCGCTGCCGAAGGGCGAGATGATGCATCGGGGCCAGCGGGTGGATACGACGGCGATCCGGAAAGTGGCCCTTTTGACGGTCGAAGGCGAGAACGACGATATTTCCGGCGTTGGCCAGACGCAGGCGGCGCAGACGATCTGTACCAATATCCCCGACAGTATGCGCCTGCACTACATGCAGCCGGATGTTGGCCATTATGGTGTTTTCAACGGTTCGCGTTTCCGCCGCGAAATCGCACCGCGCATCGCCGCGTTCCAACGCGAACATGCCCGCAGCGCCAAGCCGGTACGCCGGGTCATCAAGGGCGGCAAAACCGCCTGAGCGCATAGCATATCGATTTCATGGATGGATATCAGAGGCTTGCCGGATTTTGCGGACAATTGTCTTGTACACCGCTGGGCCTCTTCCCATCTCGTAATAAGCGGGCCCAAGGAGAGGCCCACTTTTAGCGAGGACTTCTGAACATGAACCAATCTGCATTGATCCGTCCTGACTGGACGCCAGCGACCATTGCCATGATGGTGCTCGGTTTCGTGATTTTCTGGCCGCTTGGGCTTGCCATGCTTGCCTATATCCTGTTCGGCGAACGGCTGAAGGGCTTCAAGAGGGATGCCAACAACAGCGTCGATGGCTTCTGCTCGTCCTTCAAGCGCAAAAGCCAGCGTTATGGCCGTCCGAACTTCGGCACCGGCAATGTCGCCTTCGACGACTGGCGCGATGCCGAGCTCGCCCGCCTTGACGAGGAACGCCGCAAGCTCGACGAAATGCGCGAACAGTTCGACGACTACGCCCGCGAACTTCGCCGCGCCAAGGATCAGGAAGAGTTCGACCGCTTCATGCGCGATCGCAATTCCGGCGGTTCAGGCTCGGTCCCGGGCTTCCCGGCCAATTGATCGGGTCATCCGCAAAACAAACAAAACCGGCATCCGCAAAGGTGCCGGTTTTTCTTTTCTATGCGGTCTTGCTTGTTCAGGATCATGCGTCCTTCAAACGAATCGGTTATCAAGACACTCATGTTCTCCCTGCTTCGAAAGCCGCGTCAGCCCAAATCCCCGCCGCCACCGGTGACGCGGACGATTGACGTTGCCGGCAAGGTGATGCCGTTGACCATTCGCCAGAATGCGCGGGCAACACGGATGACCTTGCGTATCGAACCGGGTGGCCGCGCCTTGAAGATGACCATTCCGGCCGGATTGCCTGAGCGCGAGATCAACGCTTTTCTCGATCGCCATCAGGGATGGCTGATGACCAAGCTTGCCCGGTTTTCCGGCGAGAGTGTTCTGGAAGAGGGGGGCACTATTCTGTTGCGCGGCGTTGCCCACCGGATCGAGCGGACTGGCAAGCTGCGCGGATTGACGGAAGCCGTAACCATTGATGACGAACCGGTTTTGCTCGTCAGCGGTGCCGAGGAGCACCTACGCCGCCGGATTGCGGATTTCCTGAAGAAGGAAGCCCGCAAGGATCTGGAGCGTCTGGTGTCGGTTTATGCCCGGATGGTCGGCCGCAAGGTGAAATCGCTGAGCTTCAAGGATACCCGTAGCCGCTGGGGCTCCTGCGCCGCCGATGGTGCCCTGAGCTTTTCCTGGCGCATCGTCATGGCGCCGCCGAAAGTGATCGACTATCTCGCCGCCCATGAAGTCTCGCATCTGCGCGAGATGAACCATGGGCCGGACTTCTGGGATTTGTGTGAAGAGCTTTGCCCGGCGATGGACGATGCCAAGCGCTGGCTGAAGCGCAATGGCACGATGCTGCATGCAATCGACTTCGATTGAGCCCGTGTGGCCTTAGCGCCGGTACTGGCTGCCCAGCGCTTCCCTGATCTTCTCGTCGGTCTTGTACTGGCTGAGCGCATAGACCGACCAGATCGCGGCTGGAATCCAGCCGATCAGCGTAATCTGCAGAATCAGGCAGACAATGCCGGCAATCGGCCGGCCGATGGTGAAAAACTGAAGCCAGGGCAGGATGAGGGCAAGCAGAAGGCGCATGATGGTCTCCGTGATCGTCAAACGCGATATGGGTCCACCATCCTGCATATGCAATGGTGGAAGCCCGTTCACGCCGCCTTTTGCCGTGTTTTGCGCTCGACTCCGACGGAATTTCATGTCAGTTCGCTGTGCATGAAAACGGAAGTCAAAATTTGCGGACTGAAGACTGAAGAGGCCGTGGATCGGGCCGTGGCGCTCGGTGCGGGCTACACGGGTTTCATCTTCTTTCCGAAGAGCCCGCGTAATATCGAGCCTGATGATGCCGGCCGGCTAGCTGAGCGCATTCGAGGCAAGGCGAAGATCGTCGCGGTCACCGTCGATGCGGATAATGACGATCTAGACGAAATCGTCTCGGCGCTGTCGCCGGACATTCTCCAGCTTCACGGCAACGAAAGCCCCGAGCGTGTCCTGAACGTCAAGGCGGTCTACGGATTGCCGGTCATCAAGGCGCTGTCCATTCGCGACGCTGATGATCTGAAGCGGATCGAACCCTATATAGGGATTGCCGATCGCTTTCTGTTCGACGCCAAGCCGCCGAAAGGCTCCGATCTGCCGGGTGGCAACGGTGTGTCTTTCGACTGGAAGCTTCTCGATACGCTTGACGCAAGCGTCGATTACATGCTTTCCGGTGGCTTGAACGCGGAGAATATCGGTGAAGCCCTGGCTTTGACCGGCGCTAAGGCCATTGATACGTCCTCCGGTGTCGAAAGCGCGCCGGGTGTCAAGGATCTGGGCCGCATGGAAGAATTTTTCGATGCCATCGCCCGCGCGGAAGCGGATATGGCCGGAGCATCGGCAGGGAGAAGCAAGTGAACGAGACGCCAAACCTGAATTCGTTCAAGACCGGACCCGACGAGGATGGCCGCTTCGGCATTTTCGGCGGCCGTTTCGTTGCCGAAACCCTGATGCCCTTGATCCTCGACCTGCAGGACGAGTGGAACAAGGCGAAAACCGATCCGGAATTTCAGGCTGAGCTGAAACATCTCGGCGCCCATTATATCGGCCGCCCCAGTCCACTTTATTTCGCTGAGCGCCTGACGGCCGAGCTTGGCGGCGCCAAGATCTACTTCAAGCGCGAAGAGCTCAACCATACCGGTTCGCACAAGATCAACAATTGCATCGGCCAGATCCTGCTCGCCAAGCGCATGGGCAAGACCCGCATCATTGCCGAAACCGGTGCAGGCCAGCATGGCGTGGCCTCCGCCACTGTTGCTGCTCGCTTCGGTCTTCCTTGCGTCGTCTATATGGGCGCCACCGATGTCGAGCGTCAGGCGCCGAACGTCTTCCGCATGAAGCTGCTCGGCGCTGAGGTCAAGCCGGTGACGGCTGGTTCCGGCACGTTGAAGGACGCGATGAACGAGGCGCTGCGCGACTGGGTCACCAATGTCGACGACACCTATTATCTGATCGGCACGGCAGCTGGCCCGCATCCCTATCCGGAAATGGTGCGCGATTTCCAGGCCGTGATCGGCACGGAGGCCCGCGCGCAGATGCTGGAAGCCGAAGGCCGCCTGCCGGATCTGGTTGTCGCGGCTGTCGGTGGCGGATCGAATGCGATCGGCATCTTCCATCCGTTCCTGGACGATGAATCTGTCAAGATCGTTGGCGTCGAGGCTGGTGGCAAGGGGCTGGAAGGCGACGAGCATTGCGCATCGATCACGGCCGGATCGCCGGGCGTGCTGCATGGCAATCGCACCTATCTGCTGCAGGACAGCGACGGGCAGATCAAGGAAGGCCATTCGATTTCGGCCGGCCTCGATTATCCCGGCATCGGCCCGGAACATTCCTGGCTCGCCGATATCGGCCGCGTCGAATATGTGCCGATCATGGACCACGAGGCATTGGAAGCCTTCCAGACGCTGACGCGCCTCGAAGGCATCATTCCAGCGTTGGAGCCGAGCCACGCGATCGCCGAAGTGATCAAGCGCGCGCCCAAAATGCGCAAGGACGAGATCATCCTGATGAACCTCTCCGGCCGCGGCGACAAGGATATCTTCACCGTCGGAAAACTGCTTGGAATGGGGCTGTAACAGCATGACCGCACGCATGGACAAACGATTTGCCGATCTGGCAGCCGAAGGCCGGCCGGCGCTGGTCACCTATTTCATGGCAGGCGATCCGGATTTCGAGACGTCGCTGGCGATCATGAAGGCGCTGCCGTCGGCCGGTTCCGATATTATCGAGCTCGGCATGCCCTTTTCTGATCCGATGGCCGACGGCCCGGCAATCCAGCTGGCCGGTCAGCGCGCCCTGAAGGGCGGCCAGACGCTGGTCAAGACGCTGGAAATCGCCCGCCGTTTCCGCGCCGACGACCAGGACACGCCGATCGTTCTGATGGGGTACTACAACCCGATCTATATCCACGGCGTCGACCGTTTTCTCGACGATGCGCTGGAAGCGGGTATCGACGGCCTGATCGTCGTCGACCTGCCGCCGGAAATGGATGACGAGCTGTGCATCCCGGCGTTGAAGAAGGATATCAACTTCATTCGCCTGGCAACACCGACCACCGACGACAAGCGGTTGCCGAAGGTTCTCGAAAATACCTCCGGTTTCGTCTATTATGTCTCGATGAACGGTATCACCGGCTCGGCTCTGCCGGATCCCGCCCTCATCGGCGGTGCCGTGCAGCGGATCAAGGGGCACACGAAACTTCCGGTCTGTGTCGGCTTTGGCGTCAAGACGGCTGAACATGCCCGCGCCATTGGCGCGTCGGCGGATGGTGTTGTTGTTGGCACCGCCATCGTCAACCAGGTGGCGTCCAGCCTGACCGAGGACGGACACTCAACAGGGGCAACGGTGCCAGGCGTGGAAACGCTGGTTCGTGGCCTCGCAGCCGGCGTTCGTTCCGCGAAACTTGTCGCGGCCGAATAAATGCCCATATTCTGGGCCACGACCGGTTTTGACTATTCAGGAGTTTGGATTTGAACTGGATCACAAATTACGTTCGACCGAAGATCAACTCGATGCTCGGCCGCCGGGAAGTTCCGGAAAATCTCTGGATCAAATGCCCGGAAACCGGCGAGATGGTGTTTCACCGCGATCTCGAGGAAAACAAGTGGGTCATCCCCGCCTCTGGCTTCCATATGAAGATGCCGGCCAAGGCGCGGTTGAAGGACCTGTTCGATGATGGCGTCTACGAGGCCCTGCCGCAGCCGAAGGTGGCGCAGGACCCGCTGAAGTTCCGCGATTCGAAGAAATATGTCGATCGCCTGCGTGACAGCCGGATCAAGACTGATCTGGAAGACACGATCGTCGCCGGTGTTGGCCGCTGCCGCGGCGTCAAGCTGGTTGGCGTCGTGCACGAATTCAACTTCATGGGCGGCTCGCTCGGCATGGCTGCCGGGGAAGCGATCGTCAAGGCATTCGAAAAGGCCATCGCTGAAAAGTGCCCGCTGGTGATCTTCCCGGCTTCGGGCGGCGCCCGCATGCAGGAAGGCATCCTTTCGCTGATGCAGCTGCCGCGCACGACCGTTGCGGTGCAGATGCTCAAGGAAGCAGGCCTCCCCTATATCGTCGTGCTGACAAACCCGACCACGGGTGGCGTCACGGCATCCTATGCCATGCTGGGCGATCTGCATCTGGCCGAGCCGGGTGCTGAAATCTGCTTTGCCGGCAAGCGCGTCATCGAGCAGACCATTCGCGAAAAGCTGCCGGAAGGTTTCCAGACCTCGGAATACCTGATGGAACACGGCATGATCGACATGGTGGTCAAGCGTCACGATATTCCAGACACGCTGGCTCGCGTGCTGAAAATCCTGACGAAGAAGCCGGTGGATGCTGCAAAGCTCAACGGCAGTGCAGCGCTTGCCGCCATTCCAATGGCAGCCAGCGCCTGAGTTGCCACGCGTAGGGCGGTCGGGATTGACCGGTCGCCCGCAAGCTATTTAAATCATTTGAGATTGGCGCGTCTTGAGCGCGCTTGAATGCGCGCCCGGCGCTCCAGCGGCAGTTGGAGGAGCGGTGATGACGGCGGTACAGGTCTCTGAAGCGGGGCAGGAAATCGACAAGCTGCTGGCGCTTCATCCGAAGGGCTTCGATCTTTCGCTTGACCGGATCACCCGGCTTCTCGATGTGCTTGGCAATCCGCAGGACAGGCTACCGCCGGTCATTCATGTTGCCGGCACCAATGGCAAGGGGTCGGTCACGGCCTTTTCCCGCGCCATCCTTGAGGCCGCCGGCCTCAGCGTCCACGTCCATACATCGCCGCATCTGGTCAATTGGCACGAGCGTTATCGTCTCGGCAAAAAAGGCGAACGCGGCGCGCTGGTCAGCGATGCCGTCTTGGCCGATGCCGTTCGCCGTGTCGGCGAAGCCAATGCCGGGCAAAAAATCACCGTTTTCGAAATTCTCACAGCCGTCACCTTCGTATTGTTTGCGGAGCATCCGGCCGACGTCGTCATCATCGAAGTTGGCCTCGGCGGACGTTTCGATGCGACCAATGTCATCAAGGCGCCGGCCGTTTCCGTGATCATGCCGATCTCGCTCGATCATCAGGCCTACCTCGGCGATCGCGTCGAATTGATTGCTGCCGAAAAGGCCGGGATCATGAAGCGCGGCTGCCCGGTGGTGATCGGTCATCAGGAAGAAGACACCGCGCGGGATGTTCTGATCTCGATTGCCGAACGGCTGAAATGCCCCCTCTCGGTCTATGGGCAGGACTTTATGGCCCATGAGGAATTCGGACGTCTGGTCTATCAGGATGAATTCGGTCTGGCCGACCTGCCGGTACCGCGTCTGCCCGGGCGCCATCAATACGCCAATGCGGCTGCCGCCATCCGGGCAGTGAAAGCTGCCGGGTTCGATATCTCCGATACTGTCATCGATAAAGGTTTGACCACTGTTGAATGGCCTGGCCGCCTGCAGCGCTTGACAGAAGGCAATCTGGCGCGTCTGGCGCCGGAAGGGTCGGAAATCTGGGTTGATGGCGGGCACAATCCCGGCGCCGGTCAGGTTATCGCCGAAACCATGGCCAATCTGGAAGAGCGAGACCCGAGGCCGCTGTTCATGATTATCGGCATGATCAATACAAAGGATCCGGCCGGGTATTTCCAGGCCTTCAAGGGGCTCGCCGAACAGGTGTTTACCGTGCCGATTCGCGGTTCCGATGCGGGCATTGACCCGGTGGCGCTCGCCGATGATGCAGCATCGGCCGGATTTGAAGCCGGAGCTATGTCTTCGGTTGCCGAGGCGCTGGCCGCGATCACGGCAATGTTCGATGACGATCCGGTCGCGCCGCGTATCCTGATCGGTGGCTCGCTCTATCTGGTTGGCGATGTTCTGGCCGACAATGGTACACCGCCGAAATAAAGCGGCGGCGCCACCATTCTGAATTTTTGAACAGAGAAGATGAATGCGCGACAAGAATCCTGAACTGCCAGAGGGCTATTCGCCTGTGCCGGCCGGCAAGGTTGCCAATGTGGTGACATTTCTGGAGATGCGTCAGCGTCCGGCGGAAATGGCTGATTTGCCGGAACTGCCACTGACGCTGATGCGCCTCGGCCCTGAGAATCTGGATATCTACCGGCGGCTGTTTCGCGAGGTCGGCGAGGATTGGCTATGGGGCTCGATGCTTGATGTCAGCGATGAGGACGTGCGCGGCATTCTCGCCAATCCGTCAATGGAGACCTATTCGTTACGCGACGGTGGCCGTGATGTCGGCCTGCTCGAACTCGATTTCCGCGTGTCCGGCGAATGCGAAGTGGTCTATTTCGGCGTGATCAAAGATGCGATCGGCAAGGGTACGGGACGCCTTCTGATGAACCAGGCGATTACCAAGGCCTGGGCGCATCCAATAAATCGGTTCTGGCTGCACACCTGCACGTTCGATCATCCGGCCGCCGTCGGCTTCTATCAGCGCTCCGGCTTCAAGCCTTACAAGCTGATGGTCGAGGTCCACGATGATCCGCGTCTGACAGGCCTGCTGCCGAAAACCGCCGCACCACACGTTCCATTGCTGGAACCTGCAACCGGCGCTGAATGATCTGATAAACGAAAAAAGCCCGGTTTCCCGGGCTTTTTGATTCCACTTGGAATTTCACTTACGCAGCAGCGTTGGAAATCCACGAGGTCAGGGCTGTCTTCGGTGCGGCGCCAACCTTGATGTCGGCAACTTCGCCGGCCTTGAACATGGCAAGTGTCGGGATCGAGCGAACGCCATACTGGGCGGCGATTTCCGGGTTCTCGTCGATGTTGACCTTGGCAACCTTGACCTTACCGGCCAATTCAACAGAAATTTCTTCCAGGCTCGGAGCGATCATCTTGCACGGGCCGCACCATTCGGCCCAGAAATCAACGATGACAGGCTCGACGGAGTTCAGGACTTCGTCCTGAAAATTGGAAGTATCGACTTTTACGGTAGCCATAGGCTGCTCCTTGGTTTCGAAATCGGCGTTCTTCGAACGGTTACCCATCATGTGATGGTTGAGCGTCAGCTTTTCAATCCCATTCCTATCTCACTTTGTCGCGAGGTCCACAAGACTCCTGTCCAGCATCGCCTCCGGCAGCGCGAGAACGGTGGGACCTCCGGTATAAATCAGAGCACATTGAATGTTGTGATCAGGATAGAGCGGCTGCAGCAGCGCGCGATAAATGGCCAGCTGGGCGCGGTAAACGAAAGGGATGGCTTCAGCGGAGGCGGGAATCTCGCGATTGGTCTTGAAATCAGCAATGATGATGGTGTTTGCCGATACTGCCAGCCGGTCGATCCGGCCCGACACCGCAAAGTCCCTGGCGCCGAGTTTGAGTGTGCCCATGACAGACACCTCCGCCCGGCTGCCTTCGGAAAACAGTTCGGCGAGTTCCGGGTGATCGATCACCCTCAACACCGATTCGGTCAATGCTTGCCGTTGCGGGGCGGACCAGCGCGGCACCGAGCGAAGCAGGTAACGTTCCGCTGCTGCCCGCCGTTCTTCCGGTGCGATCGACGGCAGCACCTGCAGGAACCGGTGCAGGATCGCTCCGCGCAGTAGTGACGTATCGGCGCCGGGCTTTTGCGAGAACAGGGCTGAGCCGACGACAGCTCCGCTATCCTCCTCATCGATCACCGCACCTGCGCCGGAAGGACTGAGGGGCCGGGGCAGATGCTTTTGCGGCGGCAACGGCTGCAACAGCGCCGGCGGCAGGCCGACGCGTTGAACCTCAACGGTTTCCCCGTCCTGTTCCTGCATTTGCAGGTCCCGGCCGGACGCGGAAACCTGCCAGCGATAACCGGTCCACTCCTGATCGCTGGCGGCAAATGTCATTGGTGCACTGCGGCCGCGCTCATCGGCGGAAAGGCTGGCGGTAACCATGGCATGCCAGCTTTCGGGATTGGCGCGTTTGCCCTGATAGCCACAGACGATCAGCCGGTCGGCGGCGCGCGTCATGCCGACATAGAGCAGCCGGCGGTATTCTTCCTCGGCCGCTGTTTTCAGCCGGTCGGTGTCCGCATCCACCAGCGCATTCGATGTGGCGCCCGGCGGGCGCCAGACCGGCAGCGGCATGGCGTGATCGCCCTGCTTGATCATCCTGAGGCCAGAGACATGCTGTGAATTAAAGGCCTTGCCGCCGCCATCGACCAGAAAGACGACCGGCGCTTCCAGGCCTTTGGCGGCGTGGACCGTCATGATGCGGACTTCGTTGCGCTCCTTGTCCTGCTCGCGCTTGACCGTCGGCGCTTCCATTTCCAGGCCGGAAATGAACGCCTGCAGGCCGGGAAGGCCGTTCTTTTCGTGGTCGAGGGCAAAGGTCAGGAACTCGTCGAGGATATCGCTGACCTCACTGCCCAGCCGTCCAAGGTAGGCGGCGCGTCCACCGTCCTGACCCAGAATCTGGGCGTAAAAATCATGAACGGGCAGGGTGCGCGATAGAGCCCTGTAGCGCTGCAGCTTCTGCAGGGCGGGATGATAACCGCTCGCCTCGTCGGCGCCGGAATCCAGAAGGCTTTTCCAGACACTGACGGATGGCAACCTTCCCACGGCCAACGCGGCGATATCGTCTTCGCCAAGGTTGAACAGCGGGCTTTTCAACAGGGCAGCCAGCGACAGGTCATCCTGTGGCAGAAGAACGAAACGGCCGAGCGCCATCAGGTCCTGCACCGCGATGTGGTTGGTCAGCACCAACCGGTCGGCACCGGCAACGGGAATGTTCTGCCGGGTCTTCAGAGCACGGGTCAGCGCATTGACGAACGCGTCGCGCTTGCGCACGAGAACGATGACATCGCCCGGTTGCATCGGCCGTTTGACGCCTTTCTCGATCACCGTTTCCCGGCCGATCCAGTCGGCAAGCACAGCGGCAATGCGCTGCGCCAGAATATTGGCCGGTGCATCTTCGGGCGTTGCGTCGAAGGCTGCTGTCCAGTCGTCTTCCTGAATGCTGTCGGCCGGCGCGATTGCTTCCCAGACCTCAACGAGACCGGGATGGCCGATGCGGTTGGACGCGTGCACCACGGCATCATTGCGGGCGCTGAGGCCACGGGCATGGACCGGATTTTCAAACACGGTATCGACGGCTGAGAGCACATCTTCGGTCGAGCGGAAGGAGAGCTGCAGCCGGATCGGGCTGAAGATCTTGCCGCCATCGCGAACCCGCCGCTCGGTCTCGATGCTCTCATTGGAAAACCGTTCGGGCCGGGCGCCCTGGAACGAGTAGATCGACTGCTTCTCGTCGCCGACGGCAAACATCGTCCGGTTGCCGCCGCGCGCCGTTTCGCCGGAGAAGAAGTCCTCGGCGAGCGACTGGATGATCGTCCATTGTACAGGGCTGGTATCCTGCGCCTCATCGACGAGGATATGATCGATGCCTTGGTCGAGCTTGTAGTGGATCCAGCGGCTGACATCACCGCGTGACAGAAGCGTCGCCGTGCGGTTGATCAGGTCATCGAAATCCAGCTGGCTGCGGCTTTTCTTGATGTCCTCATAGTCGTTGTTCAGCCGGTCGGCGAGCACCAGCGCGGCCTTGGTTGCGTCGAACATCGCAATCAGGTTGAGCCTGTCTATGGCAGCGATGACATGATCGCGGGCAGCATTGACAATGCCCTCCAGATCCGGCGCCTTGTCGCGTATTCCCTTGGACAGGAACGTCGAATCGGCCCTCGGTTTTCCGGACTTGGTGAAGAACAGGTCCTTCAGCGCGTTATAGCGTTGCAGCGGCTCGACGAGCTTGGCGGCTGCGCGCAGGCCATCGGCAAAATCCGTAACCTTGGTGCCACCGCTTGAGAGTGCAATGCCGATGTAACGCTCTAGCGCCGCGCCGTTCAGTCCCTTCAACGGCCAGAAGCCGGCTATTGCTGTTTGCGTTGTTTCATCGGGTTCGAGCCCCAGAGCCAGGCGAAGCGCCGGATCGATGCCGCCCTTGCTGGCGGCATCATCGAGAAACAGTTGGATCGGCGTGCGTTGCGCAACGATCGCCGACAGCAGTTTTTCCAGCCCGGTGTCATCGGCAAGATCGAGCACCGTGGCAAAGGCCTCGGTCAACTCGTGGTCGTCCTCGCTTGCGGTAGCCGTCAGCAGCGCCCGCCGTGCATCGGCCAACAATGTCGCAGAAGCGCGGTCGTCCAGAACGGAAAAATGACCGGCGACATTCGCTTCCAGCGGAAATTGATGCAGCAGGGCTTCGCAGAAAGCGTGGATCGTCTGGATTTTCAGGCCGCCGGGTGTTTCGAGCGCCCGCGCAAACAGGCGGCGGGCTTCCTGGCGTTTCAGAAGATCGGGCCGCTCGCCCTCGATCGCTGCGATCCTGTCGTCCAGGGCGTCATCATCCAGTGTCACCCATTCGGCCAGCCGTTCGAATACCCGGTTCGACATTTCCGACGCCGCCGCCTTGGTATAGGTCAGGCAGAGGATCGCCGAAGGCCGGCAGCCGGAGAGCAGAAGCCGGATAACCCGCTGCGTCAGCACATGCGTCTTGCCCGAGCCGGCATTGGCCGACACCCAGGCGGAGCGGGCGGGGTCGGAAGCGAGCGCCTGTTTGGCTGAGGTCCAGTCGAGCCAGGCCTGCGGCGTCGGCTCGAGCGGGCCGAAATCGTCATCCGTCATTGCTGTCATCCTCGCCTTCCGCCGTTGCCCATTCGGCAACGCGGGCCAGATGGTCGTATTCGCCGCCGTAATCGCGCTCCTTCTGGACGATCAGGCGGGAGGCGAAGCCATATTTGCCGCTCATCAGGGCAGCCAGAAGCCCGGTCAGCTCCTTCAGCGAATCCTCGGCCAATTGCTCGGCCGACTTGTTCTCGACATTGGCGCGCTCCTTGGCATGCTCGTTGTTGACCTCCTGAACGGCAAATCGTTCGCCGGGTTTCAGGCGGACGTAAAGCAGTGATTGCGGATGCTTTGCCCCGGTCTTCTGGAAGGCACCGGCCTTGAGCGCTGCGGCTTCCAGCGCCAGCTGTGGATCCAGCAAGGCGCGAGCCTCGTTGGTCGAGGGATTTGATCCAGTCTTGTAATCGATGATGACAGCGCTGCCATCGCCGAGAATATCGATGCGGTCAGCAATGCCGGTCAGCTTGATGCCGGACACGCCAAGCTCCATCGATGCGTAGAGTTCGGTAAAACTGTTCCGGATATCGGCCTGGCGGCTGATTTCCCAGTCGATAAAGGCCTTGCCGACGGCGGCAAAGCGCGGCCGCCAGACGATGTCGATATGAGCGGGCAGGGCCTGCTCGTTAAAAGCCGCGTCAAGAATCCGGCTCATTTCCTCTTGCGCTTGTGGCGATGCGGCATCCAGCTTCGCACGCACGAACCGCTCGACGATCTTGTGATACAGCGTGCCGCGTTCGGCGGCACCCGGAT
Source organism: Rhizobium sp. Root1334 (assembly GCF_001426665.1). Lineage (GTDB taxonomy): Bacteria > Pseudomonadota > Alphaproteobacteria > Rhizobiales > Rhizobiaceae > Pararhizobium. The sequence goes on from NZ_LMEY01000029.1 coordinate 480,245, forward strand.
CGCGGTTGAATGGATCAATCGGCTGCAGGTGCAGGATGCGCCGCGCATAGACGGCATAGGGGTCGCGCCGTAGCCGGCTCACTTCGCTGAAGGAATAGCTGCGCGGCTGGTGCTCTGGCGATGGTTTCGGTTCCGGCCGTTTGGCCAGCGGCTGGGTCACACCCTGATCGAGCATTCCGGCCCATTGCTGATAATCCCGCCCGTTGTCCCGAAGCGTTGCCGCAAACGGCTTGCCGCCGACCGCCAGAAGCCGCTGCAGCCAGCGGGAGGCGACGGTCGGGGTGGCACCCTTGCGCATGGCGCGGGTCAGAATGAGCTTGCGCGTGCCGCAAGCCATCTGGAAATCGTGGGCCAGCTGGCCAATCCGCCGTTCCGGCGGTTCAAGCCCCATTGATGTTTTCATGGTGCGTGACAGGAAGGGATCGTTTGCCGTCTGGCCGGGCCAGGTGCCTTCGTTCATGCCGCCGAGAACGACCAGATCGACGCTTTGAAGGCGGGATTCGAGTGCGCCGAAAATGAACACACGCGGATGACGCATCGAGCGCGGCTTGATCGATTCGCTTGCCGACAAGGCCTCGACAATATCGCCCCATTGCGGCCCGTCTGCCATCAGCTGGCCTTCTGTCTCGATGACGGAGCGCAACTGTGTTGCCAGTGCTTCGCCGGCTTCACCTGACCACAGCCCGGCGAGACTGCCCTGTTCATCGACGGCAACGGCTTCGAGAGCAACCCCGGTTTTTTCGGCCCATTGCGACAGCGGCAAGGCTGCCGTCAGCCCCCTGCCGCTTCTGTGATGGCGCACTAGGGTCCCCGCCAACGGCTCGGCTGCCGCGGCAATGCGCCGGGCAAGATCGCGGGCCTGTTCGATGGCCGCGTCATCGATCTGGCCGCGCCATTCCGGCAGGTGTTTCTTGCCGATTTCGTGCTGCAGCGTCTGATCGAGAAGGGTTTCCAGCTCCGAAATATCGGCGCTGCCAGTGCCGCCGCGCAGCGCCATCAGCTCCAGCGTCGTGGCGGCAGCGTTCATCGCCTCGGCCGAGAGGCCGAAACGGGCGAGCGGATGTTTGAGGAGTGCCACAATCGATACCGGGTCGCCCGGCCGCAACGCTGCTTCAAGCAGCAGACGGGTCAGGCTGCCTGGTCCGGTGGACGAGAGCGGCGTGCCGGCGGAATCGTCGGCCTCGATCCCGAAGCGCATCAGCTCAGTGGCCACGCGACGGGCCAGATCGCGGTCTGGCGTGATCAGCGCCGCCTGGCTGTCATCGTTGCCATGCAGCGCAAGCCGCAAGGCTATTGCGATAGCCGTTGCCTCCTCACGCTCATTGGTCGTTTCGATCAGCGCCGCATCGGAGAACGCAGCGGTTAGCTGAATGGGATCGATATCACCGCGTAGAGCCGTCCAGCCGCTGGTCGCCTGCACCGGCAAAAGGGCATGGGAGATCAGCTCAGCCCGGTAATCGAGATCAGGCTCCGAGTTGCCAAGAACCGAAACGTCCTGACGCGAAACCTCCATGAGCTTCAGCAGGCGGAAGAATCCGTATTGCGGATGGCTGCGGCTGGCCGAATCCGGCCTGCCGGTCAGCGTCCCGGTTTCTGGCGCGATCATCATCCACTCGGCGTCGCTCATCGTCTGGTCGAGGCCGGGAAGGACGATGGTGCCATTGGGAAGTTTCTGGACCGCCGCGATCAGCTTGGCGGTTGCCGGGATCGAGCCGGTGGAGCCGGCAATAATAATCGGACCGGTGACCTTGCCGTTCGCGATCCGCAAGGCTTCGGCCTCAAGGATGGCGTTGCGGTGGCGGGCGGGAGAGGACTGTTTCAGTTCCTCCAGCCGTGCTGGCCAATAGGTGCTGGCAATTTTCAGGAATGCCAGCGTCAGCTGCCACCAGAGTGCATGGTCAGCGTCATCGAGCTTGTCGAGCGCGTTCCAATCCAGCTCTTCCGTCTCCATCGCGTCGATGATTTCGGAGAGATTGCGGGCCAGCCAGATGGCATCGGCAGGGCTTGCCGGAGCGATCAGCGGACTTTCCGCGTGCACGTCGAGCACGGCCTTCGGCAGCTGGTTTCGCCAGGCAAGAATGAGACAGCCGAGCTCGATAAGCCGCGCAATGTTGGGCAAGGGTGGTGCGAGATCGAGGATCGCCGGGATTTCGGCATCGAAGAAGCCACTGTCATCATCGGTTTCGCCGAGCGCCCGGATCATTGGCAGGATCGCCGAGCGCCCACCAAGGCAATCCACCAGTTCAGAGCGCAGCACGCGGGCCGAGCGCCGGGTCGGCACGAAAATGGTGACGCCAGCAAGCGACAGCGGGTCGGCCGTGTCGTAGCGGAAACCCGGAACCAGTTCGCCGGAACACAGCTTCTCGACAACGGTCTTCAGGAAGGGAAGGCCGGGCGGAATGGTGAAGACGTTGGAGACCGCGTCCGTCACGTCATCAGGCTCCTGTTACAAGCTGGCGGATCGCATCTTCGGCCTGGCCGATCGCCTCGGGCGTGCCGACGGTTAGCCAGTGACCATCGAGAACGATGCCGGAAAGCCGGTTCCGGGCGATTGCCCGGTCGAAATAGATATTGAGGTTGAAGGCGTCATCCGGAGCGTCAGCGAAAAGGCCACTGTGCAGCGCGATGGCGCCGGCATAGACGACGGGATTGTCCATACCGTCTTTGTAACGCGACAGTCGCCCTTCTTGATCGAGCGAGAAATCCAGCTTGCCATTGTGTCCGGTCGTATCTTCGTTGCGCACGCAAAGCAGCGCCATGTCCATCGTTTCGGGATCGAAGAAGGATGCGAGCCGTTCGAGATTGGAGGGCGCATCCGACTTTTCTCCGACCCAGAACAGGTCGGCATTCATCACCAGAACCGGCCCCTCCGGCAGAAGCTTCAATCCCTTGGCCAACCCACCACCGGAGTTCATCAGCGCCGCCCGCTCGTCGGAAATCACGATGTTTGGCCGGCTTCGCTCAGCCAGATGCGCTTCCATCCGGTCGGCAAAATGATGGACGTTGACCGCCGCCGTCGTCACGCCTGCAGCCTCCAGAAGATCGAGCACATAGTCGATCATCGGCATGCCTGCGATCGGAACCAACGGTTTCGGCATGGTGTCGGTAATGGGGCGCAGACGGGTTCCAAGCCCCGCGGCAAGCACCATGGCGTTTTCGATGATGGACATGGGCACACGCATTCCGCTGAAGCTTCAGCCGTTGATTCGGCTTAAAGGATTCCAGCCTTTATGCACCAATCGCGCAAGGGTGCGAGCGCTTCGTGTTGCAGCGCCACTTCGAGATAGGAAAATGTCCGCGGCATGTGCTTCATGTAGAGAGGCTTGCCGTCACGCTGCATCAGCCGCACCCAGATGCCCACGAGCTTGCAATTACGCTGCGCTGACATCAGATGCCAGTCGCGCCGGAATGTCGCTTCATCGAAGGAGCCAAGAGCGTGGCGTTCGGAGCAATAGAGCGACAGCATCGCATCGCGCAGCTCTGGCTCGATCGTGACGCGGGCATCCTGCGAGATCGAGGCGACGTCATAGGCGGTCGGGCCGATCATCGAATCCTGGAAATCGATGATGCCGATCCGCTCAAAACCTGCGTGATCACCGCGCCAGATGATGTTCGGCGAATGGAAGTCCCGCAGCAGCAGTTTCTGTTCTGACGAACCCAACAGATCGATCAGTTGGTCCCAGACCGCGAAATAACCATGACGCTCGGCATCGGAAGCTTTTTCGCCGCGCTTCCAGGGCAGGTACCAGTCGAGCAGCAGACTGGTTTCGATCTTCATCGCCGTGCGGTCGAAATCGGGGATGTGGTGGGTGACGGCGCCGAGGGAAATATCCCGTGTCACGGGCTGCGCATGCAGATGCGCCAGCACGCGGGCGCTTTCCAGATAACGCTCGGCAATCGGTTGTCCCTCTGCGTCGAGAATACCCTCACTGCCGAGGTCTTCGATCAGCAGGATGCCGGCATCGAGATCGGCCTCATAGATATCCGGTGCGCAAAAGCCCTTAGTCCGAATATCGTGGGCGACGGCGACGAAGGGGATGACATCTTCGGCGATATGGGCGAGCTGCTGATAATATTTGCCGTCCTGAAGGATGGGGCCGGGCTTGTGACGGGCCGAGTCCATCAGGATGCGGGCGGGTTCGCCGGGCATGAGAATGCGTTCATAGGCACGTGCGGAAGCGTCGCCGCTCAGATGCCGGCGCTTGGCATCGCCAAGACCCTGCTGTTTGAGAAAAGCGCGGATGGCAAGGCTGCGTTCAATCCGCGCAAGGGCGGAAGCTTCGCCGGTGATCGTGACGGTGCGTCCGTCACCAAGATGAGAAAACGTGGCGGTCAGCCGTGACTTCGGCAGCGCTGCCAGGGCATTTTCCGGCCATTCCACCAGGCAGATACCCTCGGACAGGGCCTCGTCGAAACCTAGCTCGTCGAGTTCCGAAACGTCGGCCAGCCGGTAGAGATCGAAATGCGAAACCGGAATACGAAGGTCGTAGCTTTGGACCAGCGTGAAGGTCGGACTTGGAACCTCCAGCATCTCGTCGTCGGCCATGGCGCGCAGGAAGGCGCGTGCCAGTGTCGATTTGCCCGCACCAAGATCGCCCGACAGGGCGAGACAGTCGCCGGCCTTCAAGGCCAGCGCAAGGTCTTCGCCGAGCTCGATGGTCGCCGCCTCGTCCTTGAGGGTGAGCTCGATCACCTGCATTATTCCGCCGCGGCGATCTGTGGCAGTTCGCCGGATGGGATGCGGCAGGTCACTTCCGTTCCTTCGCCTTCGCGGCTTCGGATTGATACAGTTCCGTGATGCAGGCTGACGAAACTTTCGACGATTGACAGTCCAAGGCCGGCGCCACCATGCTGGCCATGGCTTTCGAACCGCTTGAATACGGTGTCGAGCACATCCTGCGGAATGCCGGCGCCGCTGTCGGTGACGCTGAACACAAAATCGCTGCCCTCGCGGCGGCACTTCAGGCTGACGGTGCTGCCGTCAGGGGCAAAATTGGCGGCGTTGGTCAAAAGCTTGATGAGGATCTGCTTCAGACGTTGATGATCGGCGACGAACAGACCCAGCATATCCGGCGTATCGATCTGCAGGGTGACGGCGCTTTCCTGCAGCCTGTCGGCCATCTGCAGCGACACTTCATCGAGGAAGTCGGTCAGGTTGATTTCCGAGAGGTCAAGCTCGACGATGCCCGCATCGACGGTTGCCAGATCGAGAATATCATTGACGATCGTCAGAAGCAGTGAGGACGAGGTGGAAATGTGATCGACATATTCCGCCTGCCGTTCCGTCAGCGATCCGAAGGTGGGCGTTTTCAGGAGGTCGGCAAAGCCGATGATATTGGTCAGCGGTGAGCGCAGTTCATAGGATACGTGCTGGACAAAATCGTTTTTCAGATGGTCCGCCATCCGCAGCGCATCGTTCTTTTCGGTCAGTGCGCGCTCGACCCTTGCGCTGTCGGTGATGTTGACGAAGGTCAGCATCGTCTGGGCGTTGGGTAGCGGGATGACGGCGAAATCGAGGATCAGGCCGGTGCGCAATTCGAGAATACCCTGGCAGGACGGGCGTTCGTCGTCGAAGCTGGTGATAAGATGCGAAAACTGCTTCCAGCCATCCGGCTGGTCGTAGGACGGCGCACAGGCCTGCTCGATGGAGCGGATATGCGTCCCTGGCTTTGCCTCGAGCTCGGTGACGCCCCAAAGTGCGCGGAAGGCCGGATTGGATAGCTTGATGCGGCCGTCGGGGCCGAACACGGCGACGCCTTCGGACAGATGGTCGATGGTCTCGCCCTGGACCTGGACCAGCGTGTTGTAGCGGGTTTCCAGATCGACTTTCTCGGTCAGGTTCTCAAACACCCAGGTTGCGCCGCCTTGCGGGCGGGCGGTGGCGAACACACGCAGGGTCTGGCCGTTGGGCAGATGCCAGAGGTCGGATTGCGTCTCGATCGCCTGATAGACAGCGAGCGCCCCATCCTTCCATTGCTTCCAGTTCAACTGTTCGGGCAGTTTGCCGGCGGCGCGCAGCCGGTCGAGGATTTCGCCATTGCCGGGCTTGCGCTCAAGGAAGCCCATGTCGAGGTCCCACAGGCGCTGGAAAGCCTGGTTGTAGAACTGCAACTGCTGACTGCCATCGAAGATCGCGACGGGCGTTGCAAGATGATCGAGCGTTTCGGCGTGGCTCTTCAGGGTGCGGTTGAGCTCCTCGCGAACGGCCTCGACATCGGAGACGTTGATCGCCATGCCGGCAGAACCGCTGGTGCTCTTGGCGTCAACCACGTCGAAGAACGTCCGGTTTCCACGCACGACGGTGGAGACCTTGTCGCGATAGGGCGAATCATAAGTGCTGATGACGCGGATTTTCTCACGGGCTACAGTTGCCAGAAGCTCACGGCTCTCCTTGACTGCAGCGGACGGATCGGCGGCTTCAACGGCTTCGGCATAGGCGTCGTTCACCCACAGAAGGGCGCCGTCCGGCCCACGCTGCCAGACAGGCAGATCGATCGCATCGAGCAGCGTGTGCAGGTTAGAAAGCGAGCCGTGCAGGCGGTCGCGTTCCATTTTCACTTCCGCAAGCTCGGCTCGCAGATTGTTCAGCGCCACGAACCGGACGAAGGCACGGCCGCCGGAAACGCGGCCCTGGGTTTCTATGATTTCGCTCCGGCTGGTTTCGACGATGAGGTCGAAGCTCTCGGCATTGGAGCGCAGCAGTTCGATGGCTCTTTCCAGCTCGGATGCCGATTGCGATTTCATCCAGCGGCCGAAAGCGAGGAAGTCACGGTCATCCTGGGGTGCGCCGGTTTCGGCCGGTAGCTGGCCGAGAAATTCGGGTTTGTTCGACTGGCCTTCCCAGACGACAATGCGCCGGTTCTTGTCGGCGATCAGCGCCTGGAATCGCGAAATCCGATGGTTGGCATCGGCCAGCGCCGTGTTCAGTTCCCGGTTGTCGATTTCCATATTGCCGCGCTGGCGGATCAGCCAGATAGCGGAGAGCATTGCCGCAGAAACGATGCCGATCAGCACGGAAAAGGTGACGACTTCGGACGAACCGAAGAGGTTGGCTGTTGCGACGCCCTCAGCCGCCGCAAAAGCAGGGCAAGCAAAAGCGACGAGCGTCGAGCTTGCCATGAACCGGCGCAACAGGGACGGAATCCGGCTGCCGACGCGTTTCAAAGGACCTGTTTCCATGGCGTGCTTCCCCGTTTGCACCACATATGACCAATGTGCCGGAAAACCCGAATCACGTGATCATCTGTGTATTCAATACCTTGAAGCGTGCCCCGGCCTTTCGGCCAGGTAACGTTCAAAGCTCATTCGCCTGGGTGCAAATCGCCACGCAGTACCAAATCGAAATCCCGCCAGGGCAGGCCTCGTTCAAATCCGATTGCAGTCCGGCATGTCTTCGTCTGTTTGCCGCCTCAACGACAAGACATCCCATTCGCGACGCGTCTGTTCCGCATCTTCGTCACGAATCATTGTGCCAAAAACATACGCCTTCGGGGAATCCTCGGGAAGGGCAGGGCAAAAAAAGAGGCCACGATCTTTTGTCAAGATCGCGGCCTCTATATGTTGTGGATTATCCGGGTAAGGACTAGTAGCGGTAGTGTTCAGCCTTGAACGGGCCTTGCGGCTTAACACCGATATAGCCGGCCTGTTCTTCCGAAAGCTCGGTCAGCTTGGCGCCGAGCTTGGCGAGGTGAAGGCGTGCGACCTTCTCGTCGAGGTGCTTCGGCAGGATATGAACGCCCTTTTCGTACTGATCACCCTTGGTGAACAGTTCGATCTGGGCCAGCGTCTGGTTGGTGAACGAAGCCGACATGACGAAGGACGGGTGGCCGGTGGCATTACCGAGGTTGAGCAGGCGGCCTTCCGACAGAAGGATCATGCGGTTGCCCTTGGGGAACTCGATGAGGTCAACCTGCGGCTTGATGTTGGTCCATTTCAGGTTGCGCAGTGCGGAAACCTGGATTTCGTTGTCGAAATGGCCAATGTTTCCAACGATCGCCATGTCCTTCATCTCGCGCATGTGGTCCATGCGGATGACGTCCTTGTTGCCGGTCGTCGTGATGAAGATATCGGCCGAAGACACAACGTCTTCCAACTGAACGACTTCAAAACCGTCCATGGCGGCCTGCAGGGCGCAGATCGGGTCAACTTCCGTGACCTTGACGCGGGCGCCAGCGCCAAGCAGCGAAGCAGCAGAGCCCTTGCCGACGTCGCCGTAACCGCAAACGACTGCAACCTTGCCGGCCATCATGACGTCGGTGCCGCGGCGGATGCCGTCGACCAGCGATTCCTTGCAGCCATACTTGTTGTCGAACTTCGACTTGGTAACCGAATCGTTAACGTTGATCGCGGGGAAGGGCAGCAGGCCCTTGGCATGCAGCTGGTAGAGACGGTTGACGCCCGTTGTGGTTTCTTCGGTCACGCCCTGGATGGCATCGCGCTGTTTGGTAAACCAGCCCGGCGAAGCGGCCAGGCGCTTCTTGATCTGGGCAACGAGGATTTCTTCTTCTTCCGACTCCGGCTTCGAGAGAACGTCCTCACCGGCTTCGGCGCGGGCACCGAGCAGGATGTACATGGTGGCGTCGCCGCCGTCATCGAGGATCATGTTGGAAACGCCGCCGTCGGCCCACTGGAAGATCTGGTCCGTGTAGGTCCAGTAGTCTTCCAGGCTTTCACCCTTGATGGCGAAGACCGGGACGCCAGATGCCGCGATCGCGGCGGCAGCATGGTCCTGCGTCGAGAAGATGTTGCAGGAGGCCCAGCGAACTTCCGCACCGAGCGCGACCAGCGTCTCGATCAGGACAGCCGTCTGGATGGTCATGTGCAGCGAACCGGTGATGCGGGCGCCCTTCAGCGGCTTGGACGCGCCGAATTCCTCGCGGCAGGCCATCAGGCCCGGCATTTCCGTTTCGGCAATGATGATTTCCTTGCGGCCGAAATCGGCAAGGCCGATATCCGCAACAACATAGTCGTTTTTCGTGCTCATGAGAGTCTCCGGGCTGGTGCCATGCACGAAGTCCTGACGTTTTGGCAGGGCCGGGCAGGGCGCACTATAATTCGGCACTTCCCGCAGTCTGCAGGAGGTTTGTTCCTCAATTATCAGGAAAAGTGAACAGGAGCAACAGGACATAAAGAAGTCTTTATGTCTTTATGTGTTTCCGCCCGAGCCTAGATTTCTTCGCCGAACTTGTCGGCAACCAGTGCGTCGAGAGCATCGAGAGCCTCCTGTGCCTGACGGCCGCTGGAGGTGACGGAAACCGAACAGCCGGTGCTGGCAGCCAGCATCATCAGGCCCATGATCGAAGTGCCGCCGACAGTCATACCGTCCTTCGAGACGTGGATTTCGGCATCGTAGCCTTCGACCGTCTGTACGAACTTGGCAGACGCGCGGGCATGCAGTCCGCGCTTATTGACGATCAGGAGGTCGCGGGAGAGGGTCATGACCGGAGTCCCGTTATTTTCCACTGAGGACACGGCTTGCGACATTGATGTATTTCCTGCCTGCTTCGGACGCTTCGACGAGTGCCTTGTCCATATCGCTCTCGCCTCGGACTCCGGCCAGTTTGATCAGCATGGGAAGGTTGACACCGGCAATCACTTCAACGGTGCCACTCTGCATGACCGAGATTGCCAGGTTGGACGGCGTGCCGCCAAACATGTCTGTAAGGATAATAACGCCATTGCCTTCATCGGCAGCAAGAACAGCGTGCAGGATATCCTGCCGGCGCTGATCCATGTCATCCTCGGGGCCGATGCAGACAGTCTCGATTGACTTTTGCGGACCAACGACATGCTCCAGCGCATGACGAAACTCTTCAGCCAGCTTGCCGTGTGTGACAAGCACAAGTCCGATCATGGTGTCTTCGCTCCAACTGCATCTGCAAATCTATAAGGAGGGTCAGATATCGCAATGCAGCAATTTCGTCCACCTTAGGGCGGCCATCTTGGCAAGGAAAAGCCGAATGGCAAGTTAAAAATCCGCAAATGCTGCTTTAAAAGGCATCAAAGTCCTTGAAAATTGGCATTTTGAGGTAAAATAAGCCGCAGAATTTCAAAGGAATTCAAGCCTTCGGCCATGGGAAGGCGGTACAAGGGTAAAAAATCACCGGACGGCAAAGAAAACCTCTCGTTTTCCGGGGGTAAACGCGGCTCAAACGGCGATTTGACCGGCAGAATGGCAAAATCGATTGCGGCGGCCGGTATCGTCTCGACGGCAAAGATCCCTGCACCGCGGACTTCGGCAAGGCCTGCAATCGCGGCGGGCCGGCGGGCGATAATGTGCCCGTCATGCACTGAGATCAGCACCTGATCATCCGAGACGAGCGCCGCAAACAGCCCGCAATTCCTTGCCGCCGACAGGCAAGAGAGCGCCAGCATTGACTTGCCTGCGCCGGACGGGCCAACAAACAAAAAACCCTGGGTTCCAAGCACCACGGCGGTCGCGTGAACATTGACCGCCGGGTGGGTCATGCGTGACTTTCGATCGGAAGCGAAAGAATGAAACGGGCGCCGGTAATCTTGCCGCTCGCATCCATCATGTTCTCGGCCTTCAGCGAGCCGCCATGGGCTTCGGCGATCTGGCGGGAGATGGAAAGACCAAGGCCCGAATTCTGGCCAAAATCCTCGCCGTCGGGACGGTCCGTGTAGAAGCGTTCGAAAATCCGGTCGATGTCTTCGGCCTGGATGCCCGGGCCGTTATCCTCGACATAGATGATGCAACGGCTGCGGGTCCGGGTCAGGCGCAGGACGATGCGTCCACCCTGGTCCGGAACGAATGACCGGGCATTCTCGATCAGGTTGGTGATGATCTGCCCAATGCGCAACTCGTAGCCGCCCACATCGAAGCGCGCCTTCGGATTGTCCTTGCGCTCGACGACGAAGCTTAGTTCGACGGCCTTCTTGCCGCTGCGGATCTGCCGGGAGATATCGACAAGGCCACCGAGCAGCTTTTCCAGATCAACGGCTTTTGCGTCGCTGCGGGCAAGCTCGGCATCGAGCCTCGAGGCATCGGAAATATCGCTGATCAGCCGGTCGAGGCGGCGCACGTCGTGCTGGATGACGTCCATCAGCCGCTTCTTGGAATCGTCGGTGCGGGCGAGCGGCAGCGTCTCGACGGCGCTGCGTAGCGAAGTCAGCGGGTTCTTCAGTTCGTGGCTGACATCGGCGGCAAAGTTCTCGATCGCGGCGATACGATCGTAGAGCGCCGTCGTCATTTCGCGCAGCGCAACCGACAGGTTGCCGATTTCGTCCTGGCGGGAGGAGAAATCCGGGATTTCCTCACGCTCCTTGGCGCCGCCGCGCCGCACGCGGATGGCAGCTGCCGACAGCCGGCGCAAGGGGTTGGCAATGGTGCTCGACAAGAGCAGCGACAGGATGACGTTGACGAGGGCGGCGACGCCGAAGACGCGAATGATCGCCAGCCGCTCGGCGTGAACGATCTTGTCGATATCACCGGCCTGCGTTGACAAAAGCAATACACCGAGAACCGCACGGAAGCGCTGAACAGGCACGGCAACAGAGACGATCAACTCGCCCTTTTCGGTGACGCGCACAACAGCGCCACGAACACCGGTCAACGCATTCATGACTTCGGGATAGATCGCGCCGTTCCCGCCCGGAGGTTCCTTGTAAAGCGGCAGATTACCCGGTTGCAGCACGCGGTTGAACCAGGAGTTGAACCGTTCGGACCATGTCGCGGCTTCCGGCTCGATCGGTGGCAGGTCGAAACGCAGCACCTGGCCACCGGTATAGAGATGGCGGGAATCCAGCAGCAGGTCGGCGTCGGCATCGAACAGACGGGCGCGGGTGCGGGTCGGCGAGATCAGCCGCCGCAGCACCGGTGCCACACGTTCCTGATTGATCGGGAATTCGAGATCCTCGTCGCTGGGCAGCGGCGTGATGCTTTGGCCGGCCTGCAGTTCCAGGAGTTTTTCAGGATCGATGGTGATCGAGTTGGTATCGACGGAAGCAGACGCCGCAATGGCGCCGGCGATGATTTCTCCTTGTGTCAAAAGACTTTCGACGCGTGCATCGATCAGCCCCTCGCGGAACTGGTTCAGGTACATGATGCCGCCGACAAGCACGACCAGTGCGACGAGATTGAAGAACAGGATGCGGCGCGTCAGGCTGGAAAAGACGGCGTTGCCGAAGATGCGGCGAATCAGCGTGAAGGGATGCGCCCACTTGCGGCCCGCTGCCGCCCGTGTTTCGCTGTCATCCATATCGATGTTTCGCAAGACTTCGACCAAGCCTTCAACTCCCGCTTTCGCGGCCCCTGTATGTCAATGGCAGGTTACTGCCGTCCGCCCGGGGGCGGAATGGAGATTACGCTCTTGTATCTCACGTTGGCGCGGAGCCGTATCATACAGCTCCGTCCTTGGCCACGCCAGACATGCACATCAGGGTAGATGCCCGGCGTGGTCAGGAGACAAGGCTGGGCTTCAGGCGGATTCGCGGAAGCGGTAACCGACGCCGTAGAGCGTTTCGATCATGTCGAAGTCGTTGTCGACCATCTTGAACTTCTTGCGCAGCCGCTTGATGTGGCTGTCGATGGTGCGGTCATCGACATAGACCTGCTCATCATAGGCAGCGTCCATCAAGGAATCACGGCTTTTCACCACGCCGGGGCGCTGCGCCAGCGAATGCAGGATCAGGAACTCGGTGACCGTCAGGGTCACGGGTTCGTTCTTCCAGGTGCATGTGTGGCGCTCCTGGTCCATCGACAGCTGGCCGCGCTCCAGCGAGCGGGCCTGGATATCGGCTGCACTCTTGGCCGCGCCGCTGCCAGTGCTCGCGGCGGCCGCTGCTTCCCGGTTGGCCGAGCGGCGCAGGATCGCCTTGACGCGTTCAACCAGCAGTCGCTGCGAGAATGGCTTGGTGATGAAATCGTCGGCGCCCATCTTCAGGCCGAACAACTCATCGATCTCCTCATCCTTGGAGGTCAGGAAGATCACCGGAATATCGGATTTCTGGCGCAGGCGGCGCAGAAGCTCCATGCCGTCCATGCGCGGCATCTTGATATCGAAGATGGCGAGCTGCGGCGGCCGGGCAAGCAGACCGTCGAGCGCCGAGGCACCGTCGGTATAGGTTTCGACCTTGTAGCCTTCCGCCTCCAGTGCAATCGACACCGAGGTCAGGATATTCCGGTCGTCATCGACAAGTGCAATCGTCTGCATCGTATAGGGCTCCACCATTTCGCTGCGCCTCCGAGGCCAGCCCGGTTGTCCGGGCTCTGCTGCGGCAAGACGCGTTTCATGAGTATAAAGGTGGAACAAATTGTGGCGAAGTAAAATGCAAAAGCAACGAGCCGGATGCCGAGAGGGTGTTTCCGGCAAAAAAAGGATGTCTGAAAACGCGCGATTCAACCGATTAAAAAAGCGATATTTTCTTTTAAATCGATTAATATACTGAAATCATTATATTTTTTACGACAGCAATCTTGTCTTTTTGCCTCCGTCCTTTTATGGTCGCTAACATTCAACGTTCTGTCGGCAAACCACGGAGGAAAGCTGGACCATGCAGGAGCTCGGCATTCGCAACCCATCCCTTGGGCTGGAATCAATCGGTTTCAACAACCTGGACACGGTTCGGTACAACTTTGGCACCGCTGAACTCTACGAGGAAATCCTGCGCCGCAGCGAAGCGCAGCTGACCGCAGACGGGGCCGTGCGCGCCCTGACGGGCCAGCACACCGGCCGCTCGCCAAAGGACAAGTTCGTCGTTCGCGACGAAAATACCGCGGACGAAATCTGGTGGGACAACAACAATGCAATGTCGCCGGAGCATTTCGCCATCCTGCACCAGGACATGCTTGATCATGCCGAGGGCAAGTCGCTCTATGTGCAGGATCTGATCGGCGGTGCCGACGCGGAAAATGCCCTGCAGACCCGCGTCATCACCGAATTTGCATGGCACTCCCTGTTCATCCGCAACCTGCTGATCCGGCCGGAAACGGCGTCGCTCGCCAACTTCGCGCCGAAGCTGACGATCATCGACCTGCCGGATTTCAAGGGTAATCCTGCCCGTCATGGTTGCCGCACCGAAACCGTGATTGCCTGCAACTTCACCAAGGGCATCATTCTGATCGGCGGCACGTCCTATGCCGGTGAGATGAAGAAGTCTGTCTTCACTATGCTCAACTACCTGTTGCCGGCCAAGCGCGTCATGCCGATGCACTGCTCGGCCAATGTCGGTCCGGACGGCGACGCAGCCGTATTCTTTGGTCTTTCGGGTACGGGCAAGACGACGCTGTCGGCCGATCCGAAGCGCACGCTGATCGGTGATGACGAGCATGGCTGGGGCGAAGATGGCATCTTCAATTTCGAAGGTGGCTGCTACGCCAAGACCATTCGTCTGTCGGCAGAAGCCGAACCGGAAATCTTCGAGACCACCCGCCGTTTCGGCACAGTGCTTGAAAACGTCATTCTCGATGAAAACCGCAAGCCGGACTTCAACGATGGTTCGCTGACCGAAAACACCCGCTGCGCCTATCCGCTCGATTTCATCCCGAATGCCAGCAAGTCGGGAACAGCCGGGCATCCGGGCACGATCATCATGCTGACGGCCGATGCTTTCGGCGTCATGCCGCCGATCGCCCGTTTGACGCCAGACCAGGCCATGTATCACTTCCTGTCCGGCTACACCGCAAAGGTTGCTGGTACGGAAAAGGGCGTGACTGAGCCGGAAGCCACCTTCTCCACTTGCTTCGGTGCGCCGTTCATGCCGCGTCATCCGTCGGAATACGGCAATCTGCTCAAGGCTTTGATCGCCGAACATGGTGTCAATTGCTGGCTGGTCAACACCGGCTGGACTGGTGGCGCCCATGGCACGGGACATCGCATGCCGATCAAGGCAACGCGGGCGCTGCTCGCTGCAGCGCTTGATGGTTCGCTGGCCTCGGCCGAATTCCGCACCGACAGCAACTTCGGCTTTGCCGTGCCGGTTGCGGTACCGGGCGTCGATACCAGCATCCTTGATCCGCGTTCCACCTGGAGTGACGGCGTTGCCTATGACGCGCAGGCCCGCAAGCTGATTGATATGTTCGTTGCCAACTTCGCCAAGTTCGAAAACCATGTCGACGGCAGCGTCCGCGACGCGGCTCCCGGCGTGAAGCTCGCAGCGGAATAAAACAACCCTCACAGAGGGTTGCAGATGATGATTCACGTGAAACCCGGCACGAAAGTGCCGGGTTTTTGCGTTGCCGGTGGGTTCGCGCGTTTTCAACGCCTGTTTCCTGTGAGATAGAGCGATGGAAGGATGAAAACCACATGGCCAGCGATCCGCTTTACATCAACGACCGCATTGTGATCGCCGGCTGGGAGCTGACGGAGCAATTCGTGCTGGCCGGGGGGCCTGGTGGGCAGAACGTCAACAAGGTCTCGACCGCAGTTCAGCTGTTCTACGGCATCGCCGCTTCGCCGGCCTTGCCGGAGCGGGTGCGCGACAACGCCATCAAACTGGCGGGCCGCAAGGTTTCCAAGGATGGCGTGCTGATGATCGAGGCCAGCCGCTTCCGCAGCCAGGAGCGCAATCGCGAGGATGCGCGCGAACGGTTGAAGGAGCTGATTTTCAAGGCCGCCGAGCCGCCACCGCCGCCGCGCCGGAAAACCAAACCGACCAAGGGCTCGATCGAGCGGCGGCTGAAGGAAAAGACCGGGCGGAGCGAAGTCAAGAAGATGCGCGGCCGCCCGCAGAACGATTGATCGCGGCAATTTTCATCCGGGCCTTGTTTTTTTCCCATCACTGCACTCTGTTAGGGTTGAAGAAACCCGCAAAAGGAGATGCGCCATGGGTCTGTTCAGCTTTATCAAGAATGCCGGCAAGAAGCTCGGCATCGGCGGCGATGACGACGCACCGGATGTCGAAGCGGTGAAGAAGGAGCTGGCCTCCCACGATCTCGGCACCGATAAGGTCGATGTTGCGGTCGAAGGCGACAAGATCGTGCTGACCGGCGTGGTGAAGGACCAGTCCGCCTTTGAAAAGGCCGTTGTTGCCGTTGGCAATACGCTTGGCATCTCGAAGGTGGAAGCCGCCGAGCTCAAGGTCGCCGATGGTGCTGCGGCGCCCGTCGCGGCCAAGGAGCCGGTCTTCTACACTGTAAAGAAGGGCGACAACCTCTGGAAGATCGCCGAATCGCAGTACGGCAAGGGCAAGGGGGTGAAGAATACCGTCATCTTCGAAGCCAACAAGCCGATGCTGACCCATCCGGACAAGATCTATCCCGGCCAGGTCCTGCGTATTCCGGCGCTGGATTAAGCTTCATGAAAAGGCTCAGCGCGGTTCTGCTGGTTTTCCTGGCTGCTGCGGCAGCGATATTCAGCGGACCTGCGCTGGCTTTGACGTTCCGCGAGCCCGCCAAGGGATCGGCGGAGCGGGCTGCCATTATGGATACCCTGCGCCCGGCGGTGGAGGCCGAGATGCGCGGCCCGGTCGAATTCGTGGTCACCACCATCCGGGTGACGCCGAACTGGGCCTTTGTGCAGGTCGAGCCACAACGCCCCGGCGGCGGCGTGATCGATCCCGAGGAAACCGGTTTTGCCGGCGATACCGACATGATGGACGGGCTGACGGTCTATGGGTTGATGGGCTTTCAAGCCGGCCGCTGGAACCTGATCGACCATATGGTCGGCCCGACCGACGTCGGTTACGCCGACTGGCAGCAGCGTTACGGCGTTCCCGCTGCCTTGCTCGGGCTGGAATAGGTTTCCGATGAAGGCGCTGCCCCAAGGTGTCCGGCACATTCCGGATTTTCTCGACCGGGAAAAACAGGAAGCTCTGGTCGAGAGCATCCGGACCGTCGTGGCGGAAGCCCCGCTGTTCGTTCCGGCCATGCCCCGCACCGGCAAGCCGATGTCCGTGCGCATGACCAATTGCGGCTCGCTCGGCTGGGTGACGGACAAGGAACGCGGCTATCGCTATCAGCCGCACCATCCGGTCACCGGCAAACCATGGCCGGCAATGCCCGATGTGCTACTCGATATTTGGCGCGCGGTTTCCGGTACCTCAAAGGAGCCGGAGGCCTGCCTCGTCAATTTCTATGCCGATGATGCCCGCATGGGCCTGCATCAGGATCGTGACGAAAAGGATCTGGAAACGCCGGTCGTGTCGATTTCGCTGGGAGACAGCTGCCTGTTCCGCGTCGGCGGCACCGAGCGCAGCGGCGGAACGCTGTCGTTCAAGCTGTCGAGCGGCGATGTCGTCGTGTTGGGCGGCGAGGGGCGTCTCGCCTTTCACGGCGTCGACAAGATCTACCCCAACACGTCGACATTGCTGAAAAACGGCGGCCGCATCAACCTGACGCTCCGCCGCGTCACGCTGTAAGCGTCAGAGTTTGCGCAACGCCACTGTCTCGGTCAGGTGATTGGGGCCTTTTTGAAGAATAAGATCAGCACGCGGCCGGGTCGGCAGGATGTTCTGGCGCAGGTTCTTCAGGTTGATGTTCTGCCAAAGCCCCTCGGCGATCGTCAGGGCTTCCTCTTCGCTCACCTGCGCATAACGCTTGAAGAACGAATCCGGATTGCGGAAAGCGGTCTGGCGCAGCCGCATGAAGCGGTTGACGTACCAGGTGTGGATCAGACTCTCTTCCGCATCGATATAGATCGAGAAATCGAAGAAATCCGACACCATCGGCACGATCTTGCCGTCAGCGGGCAGATTGCGTGACTGCAGGACATTGATGCCCTCAAAAATCAGGATGTCGGGACGGTCCACCACCTGGAACTGGTCTGGCAGAACGTCATAGCTGAGATGGGAATAGCTTGGCGCCTGGACATTCGGCTGCCCGGCCTTGATCGCCGACAGGAAACGCAGCAGCGCGCCGATATCGTAGCTTTCCGGAAAGCCCTTGCGGTCCATCATGTTTTCCCGCAGCAGCGTCGCGTTGGGATAGAGAAAACCGTCCGTCGTCACCAGATCGACCTTCGGGCTCGATGGCCAGCGCGACAGAAGCTCGGCCAGAATACGCGCCGTCGTCGATTTGCCGACGGCAACGGAGCCGGCGATGCCGATCACAAACGGCGTCTTGGCATCGTTCGACATGCTGAGGAAAGCCTGGCGCTGGGCAAACAGCTTTTGCGAGGATTCCACGTGAGTCGACAGAAGACGGGATAGCGACAGGTAGATGCGCCGGACTTCGCTGAGATCGATCGGGTCGTTCAGCGAGCGCAGCCGCTGGACTTCATCGGCCGACAGGGTCAGCGGCGTGTCTGCCCGGAAATGCGACCATTCCTCAGCCGAAAAGAACCGGTAGGGCGAATAGTCCTTGTTGTCGAAATGATCCGGAATATCGGCCGGCGCGATGTCTTTTGCGGCGATGGTCATGACGTCTACCGGCTTGCCTTTTCCTGGAGGCCCGACTGGCTGGTGCGCCGTTCGAGTTCATCCATCACATCCTGCAACGGAATATCAGCAATTTTCAATACGACCATCAGATGATAGACCAGATCGGCACTTTCGGCGATCAGGTTGGTCCGGTCATTGGAAATCGCCGCGATCACGGTTTCGACGGCCTCCTCGCCAAGCTTCTTGGCGGCCTTCGCCTGCCCATGGGCAACGAGTTTGGCGGTCCAGGATTCGTCGGGTGACGCTTTTGCCCGCGTGGCGACGATCGCTTCAAGGTCGGAAAGGCTGAAATTGCTCATCTGTCTTTGTCCTGAAGCTCAATCGAGCCGCATGGCAATGCCATGCTCTGCCATATAGCGCTTGGTTTCGCCGATGCTATAGGTGCCGAAATGGAAGATCGACGCCGCCAGCACCGCGGTCGCATGGCCGTCGCGAATGCCTTCGACCATATGATCGAGCGTGCCGACGCCGCCGGACGCGATGACCGGCACGGACACACGGTCAGCAATGGTCCGGGTTAGCGCGATATCGTAACCGGCCTTGGAGCCGTCGCGGTCCATCGAGGTCAAAAGCAGTTCACCGGCGCCAAGCTTGACCATCTTTTCCGCAAACGTCACCGCGTCGATGCCGGTCGCATTGCGGCCACCATGGGTGAAGATCTCCCAGCGGTCTTCCTCGCCAGGCTTCGAGACTTTCTTGGAATCGATCGAGACGACGATGCATTGGTTGCCGAACTTGTCGGCTGCTTCAGCGACGAAATCCGGATTGCTGACAGCAGCGGAGTTGATCGACACTTTGTCGGCTCCGGCCAGCAGAAGCTTGCGGATATCGGCGACGCTGCGCACCCCTCCACCAACGGTCAGTGGCATGAAGCAATGATCGGCGGTGCGGGCCACAACATCGAAGATCGTGTCGCGATTATCGGAGGAGGCGGTAATGTCGAGGAAACAGAGTTCGTCAGCACCGGCAGCGTCATAGGCCTTGGCCGATTCGACGGGGTCACCGGCATCGATCAGGTCAAGGAAGCTGACACCCTTGACGACACGGCCGTCCTTGACGTCGAGGCAGGGGATGACACGGGCTTTAAGGGTCATGCCGCTTTTCCTTTCGCACTCTGGATGAGTGCCAGCGCTTCGGCCGGATCGATGCGTCCATCATAGAGCGCCCGGCCGGAGATCGCGCCTTCGAGCTTTGCCGCATCCGGCTGAACCATGCGGCGGATATCGTCCATTGAGGCAAGGCCGCCCGAGGCGATGACGGGGATGGAAACGGCATCGGCCAGTTCCAGCGTCGACTCCCAGTTGATGCCTGTCAGGATGCCGTCACGGTCGATATCGGTGTAGATAATGGCTGAAACACCGGCCCCTTCGAATTTCTGCGCCAGTTCGATGACACCGAGTTCGGAGGCTTCTGCCCAACCCTCGACCGCCACCTTGCCGCCCTTGGCATCGATACCGACGGCGACCTTGCCGGGGAATTTTTTACAGGCCTCGATCACCAGCGCCGGATCGCGCACGGCAACGGTGCCGAGAATGACACGCGCGAGGCCACGCGACAGCCAGTTCTCGATATGGTCGAGCGTGCGAATGCCGCCACCGAGTTGCACCGGGTTCTTCGTGGATTTCAGGATGGCATCGACGGCAGCACCGTTGACGGTCTCACCGGCAAAGGCGCCGTTCAGATCGACCACGTGGAGCCATTCGAACCCCTGGTCCTCGAAGGCCTTGGCCTGGGCGCCGGGGTCGGGATTGTAGACGGTCGCCTGTTCCATGTCGCCGAGCTTGAGGCGCACGCACTGGCCGTCTTTAAGGTCGATAGCGGGAAAAAGGATCATGTCAGGGCTTCCAGCGCAGAAAATTCGAAATGAGGGCGAGGCCGAGCGTCTGGCTCTTTTCCGGATGGAACTGGGCGCCTGCCGTGTTGTCCCGGGCAACAAACGCCGTCACCGTGCCGCCATAGGCCGTGGTGGCGATCAGGTCGTCCGGGTTTTCGACGGCCAGATGGTAGGAATGGACGAAATAGGCGTGCAATCCGTCCTCGCCGGTGGTGATGCCGTCAAACAGCGCATGCGGCTTCCTGAGTGTCAGCGTATTCCAGCCGATCTGCGGGATTTTCAGTGATGGGTCGGAGGGAACGATTTCGACGACGTCGCCCTTGATCCATCCAAGCCCCTGCGTAGTGGTCTTTTCCAGGCCGCGCGCCGACATCAGCTGCATGCCGACGCAGATGCCGAGAAACGGACGGGCGGATTGCTCGACGGCGTGCGCCAGTGCTTCGCGCATGCCGTCGACAGCATCAAGGCCGCGGCGGCAGTCGGCATAGGCGCCAACGCCGGGCAGAACGATCCGGTCGGCGCTGGCAACCCGGTCCGCCTTGTCGGTCAGCTCGATCGTGGCGTCGATGCCCGCTTCACGTGCAGCCCGTTCGAACGCTTTGGTGGCCGAGCGCAGATTGCCGGATCCATAATCGATGATCGCAACGCGCATCAGCGTTCTCCATAATTCTCAAAAAGGCCGACAGCAGCGCGATTGCCGCCGGTGGCTACCGTCGTAGCGGCCGGCAAGACCGGCGGCTGCCAGGTATCGGCGGCATCGGCGGTTTCCGCCGTTGTGTGGTCGTAGATCATTTCGGCGGTCGGCAGGTCATCGGCGGTGATGACCGATTGCAATGTCCAGCCCGCAGCCTCCAGGCGGCGGGCAATAAAGGCCGGACCTTCAAGCGCGACCAGCAGGCGCAAGGCCAACTCAATCAGGAAACCGGCCAGGCTCGGCTCCGGGGTCGCAAAGGCAACCAGCCCCTGCAGGATGGCGACAGCAATACCTGCCACCCATTGGCGCTGGAACAGAAGCCAGATTGCCGGGAAGATGAAGGCAATCCAGGAAAACTTGTCGGCGATGAACCGGGCGTCCACGTCGGTTCGCGGTGCGCCGGGAGATGTCAGAACCAGATAGGAGGCCATATCAGCCAACTTTCAAACTGGGCCGGATCAGACCAGCGTACCCTTGGTCGAGGGAACGCGGCCTGCCTGGCGCGGATCGATCTCTGTTGCCGTGCGAAGCACGCGGGCAACGGCCTTGAAGCAGGTTTCGGAGATATGATGGTTGTTGGCGCCATAGATGTTCTGCACATGCAGCGTGATGCCGCCGTGCTGGGCCAGCGCCTGGAAGAATTCGCGCACCAGTTCGGTATCGAACGTGCCGATCTTCGGCGCCGAGAAATCGACGTTCCAGACGAGGAACGGCCGGCCGGAGACGTCGACGGCCGCACGGGTCATCGTTTCGTCCATGGCAAGATCGAGCGAAGCGTAGCGGGTGATGCCGCGGCGGTCGCCAAGCGCCTTGGAAAGGGCCTGGCCGATGGCGATGCCGGTGTCTTCCACGGTGTGGTGGTCGTCGACATGGCGGTCGCCCTCGGCAACGATATCCATGTCGATCAGCGAATGACGGGAAAGCTGCTCCAGCATATGGTCGAAAAAGCCGACGCCGGTGGAAATCTGCGACGTTCCGGTGCCATCGATATTGACGGACACGGTCACCGAGGTTTCGTTGGTCTTGCGCGAAACGCTGCCGGTGCGGCTCACTTGCTTGTCGGCCATCAGGTTCTCCCGAATGTAATAGAGCCGCTCCTTATCAGGCGGTGGGCGAAATATCCAGAACTGCCGCCATGATTCTCGCAAGCGCGAAATGGTGCCGGATCGAGGCGGAGCATGGGAGCGCGGCGTGGGCTATTTGCAATCGGCAAAAGCGCTCTTACATAGGTTTCAACAGGGCCGATGTACGGCTCTTCGAAAAGCCCGCAAGCCGGGCAGGGTGGTTTCATGACAACGATTATTACCGTCCGCAAGGGCGGACAAGTGGTGATGGCCGGTGATGGCCAGGTGAGCCTCGGCCAGACCGTGATGAAGGGCAATGCCCGCAAGGTTCGCCGCCTCGGCAAGGGCGATGTTATCGCCGGGTTTGCCGGTGCAACGGCCGATGCCTTCACGCTGCTGGAGCGGCTCGAATCCAAGCTCGAGCAGTATCCGGACCAGTTGATGCGCGCCGCCGTCGAGCTTGCCAAGGACTGGCGCACCAACAAGTATCTGCGCAATCTCGAAGCGATGATGCTGGTGGCCGACAAGAACATTACCCTCGCCATCACCGGTAACGGCGATGTGCTTGAGCCGGAACACGGCACGATCGCCATCGGCTCGGGCGGCAACTACGCCTTCGCGGCGGCCCGCGCGCTGATGGATACCGATAAGAGCGCCGAGGAAATCGCCCGCAGGGCGATGGAGATCGCCAGCGATATCTGCGTCTACACCAACGGCAATATCATCGTCGAAAAGCTCGATGCCGCGTAATCGCGACGCAGTTCCGCGTAACCGGCGTATTTTTGAAAGAAGACCATGACCACATTTTCCCCCCGCGAAATCGTGTCGGAGCTCGACCGGTTTATTATCGGCCAGCACGATGCCAAGCGCGCCGTCGCCATCGCCTTGCGCAACCGCTGGCGCCGCCAGCAGCTTTCTGATGAGCTGCGCGACGAAGTCATGCCGAAGAATATCCTGATGATCGGCCCGACCGGCGTCGGCAAGACGGAGATTTCCCGCCGTCTGGCCAAGCTCGCCGGCGCGCCCTTCATCAAGGTCGAGGCAACGAAATTCACCGAAGTCGGCTATGTCGGCCGCGATGTCGAGCAGATCATTCGTGACCTCGTCGAAGTCGGCATCGGCCTGGTGCGCGAAAAGAAGCGCGCTGACGTCAAGGCCAAGGCGCATCTGAACGCGGAAGAACGCGTGCTTGATGCCTTGGTCGGCGCGACCTCCTCGCCCGCCACCCGCGACAGCTTCCGCAAGAAGCTCAGGGCTAATGAGCTGGACGACAAGGAAATCGACATCGAGATCGCTGATACGGCAACGCCGGGCGGCGGCTTCGAAATCCCCGGCATGCCCGGTGCCAATATCGGCGTTCTCAACCTGTCGGAAATGTTCGGCAAGGCGATGGGACAGCGCACCAAGAAGGTTCGTACAACCGTCAAGGAAAGCTATGGCATCCTGATCAACGACGAATCCGACAAGCTGCTCGACAATGAGGAGATCCAGCGCGAAGCGGTACGTTCGGCGGAGAATGACGGCATCGTCTTCCTCGACGAGATCGACAAGATCGCTGCCCGCGATGGCGGCATGGGCGCCGGTGTTTCACGTGAAGGCGTGCAGCGCGATTTGCTGCCGCTGGTCGAAGGCACGACGGTCGCGACCAAGTATGGCCCGGTGAAGACCGACCATATCCTGTTCATCGCGTCCGGTGCCTTCCATGTTGCCAAGCCGTCGGATCTTCTGCCGGAACTGCAGGGCCGCCTGCCGATCCGCGTCGAGCTGAAGGCGCTGACCAAGGAA
Source organism: Rhizobium sp. Root1334 (assembly GCF_001426665.1). Lineage (GTDB taxonomy): Bacteria > Pseudomonadota > Alphaproteobacteria > Rhizobiales > Rhizobiaceae > Pararhizobium. Next base: position 503,958 of record NZ_LMEY01000029.1, read on the forward strand.
GATTTCCGCCGCATCCTGACGGAAACCGAGGTCAGCCTGATCCGCCAGTACAAGGCGCTTCTGGAAACCGAAGGCGTCGATCTGGACTTCACCGAAGACGCGCTGGATGCGCTGGCCGATGTTGCGGTCAAGCTCAACACCAGCGTCGAAAATATCGGTGCGCGCCGCCTGCAGACGGTGATGGAGCGGGTTCTCGACGAAATCTCCTACGCAGCACCGGACAAGTCCGGCGAAGCGCTGAAGATCGATGCCGATTATGTGCAGAAGCATGTTGGCGATCTCGCCGCCAATACGGACCTGTCGCGTTACATTCTGTAAATTTGCAACGGACGTTTGTTAACGATTGGGGCACTTGCTATAATGGCTGGTGCCCTTGTTGTTTGTGATATCCATACGCGATAAGGCTTTCGCCGGTGCCGGGCACAATTCCGGCACGATTTTGCCGCAGCGTCCCGGTGCATCCGGAACGTCAAGATTGCTTCACAGGAAACAGAGCGTGCGCCCCATCCTTCACATGCTTCTCGTCGCGGCAATGATTGCCGTTACCGGCCCCGCCATGGCGGACGGCATTCGTGTGGTGCCTGAGGGCAACCGGTATCAGGAGCAGCCGAATGTCCCGGGCGCATCCGTGCGCCGGACCAAGGCCGGTAAGACCTCGTTTGATGCGAAATACGACAAGGTGCGCAATCTGCTGGCCAATGACGGCAAGCTGATGGGCAAGATCAAATCGACGGCGCGCGCCTATGGTATCGACCCGATCCACATGATCGGCGCCATCGTCGGCGAGCATACCTATAATGTCGACGCTTATGACCGGCTGCAGTCCTATTACGTCAAGGCCGCAGCCTATGCCGGCGACAGTTTCCGCTTTGGTTATGAAGGCGAAACGGTAGCGCAGTTCGTGGCGCGTCCGGAATTTTCAAAATGCGAAGCCAAGAAAAGCTCCTATGCGTTGTGGACCTGCCGCGAAAGCGTCTGGGACAGCCAGTTCCGCGGCAATACGGTCGGCGGCACGTCCTATCCGAACAATCGCTTCAGCGCAGTGTTCTTCCAGCCGTTCTTCGCTGGCCAGACCTTCGGCCTTGGCCAGATCAATCCGCTGACCGCCCTGATGCTGACCGACATGGTGTCGCGCGTGTCCGGCTATGACCGTCTCGACGAAAACGATGCGGCGGGCGTCTACAAGGCCATCATGGATCCGGACCAGTCGCTTGCCTATATGGCTGCCTCGATCCGTCATTCGATCGACGCCTATAAGTCGATTGCCGGTATGGATATTTCCGACAATCCCGGCATCACCTCGACTCTCTACAATGTCGGCAATCCCGACCAGCGCGCCGCTGCACTTGCGGCGAAGAACAAGGGCGGCGCGGTGCAGTGGCCGGAGGAAAATTATTACGGCTGGCTGGTCAACGACAAGCTTGCTGAGCTGAAGGGCCTGCTCTAGTTTTCCTGAAATAGCCACACCTTCGTGCGAGGGTTGCGGCTGGAGCTGCCAGCCGGTGGCGGCGTCCGGAAAGCTGTCGCCCCATGGACATGAGACCCGAACCGTTCGAACCACCTGCGCCAATCCCGCGCACGGTGCCGCCGTCGCGTTTGCAGATCATCCGCACGGTCATGCGCAATCCGCTGGAACTGTGGGGCGAGCCTTCCTACACGCTGCCATGGATCAATACGAAATTCGTTACCCAGCGCACCCTGATCGTCAACGATCCCAATCTGATTCGCTATATCCTCGTCGAGAATGCCTCGAATTATGAGATGTCCAAGGTTCGCCGCCTCATCCTGCGGCCGATCCTGCGCGACGGGCTGCTCACGGCCGAAGGGGAGGTCTGGAAGCGGTCGCGCAAGGCCATGGCGCCGGTGTTCACGCCACGCCACGCACGCGGCTTTGCCAAGCAGATGCTGTCGAAGACCGAGGAATATGCCGCCAAATATGACGAGGCGGCATCGGCCGGGGAAACCGTCAATATCGCCACCGATATGACAGAGCTGACCTATCAGATCCTGTCGGAAACCCTGTTTTCCGGGCAGATTGCCGCCGAGACCGAGGGTTTTGCCGATAGCGTCGAGCGGTTGCTGCACCGCATGGGCCGTGTCGATCCGATGGATATTCTGCTCGCGCCGTCCTGGGTGCCGCGGCTGACCCGCATCGGCGGCGCTAAGGTGATGGCGGAGTTCCAGGGCATCGTGGCGGAAACCATGGATCAGCGGCGGCACTTGATGCGCACGGACCCGCGAGCAGCGCCACAGGATTTCCTGACGCTGCTGCTGCAACTGGAGCGGCCACAGGGCCTTTCGACTGACGAGATCGCCGACAATATCCTGACCTTTATTGGTGCCGGCCATGAAACCACGGCGCGGGCACTCGCCTGGACACTTTACTGCGTCGCCAATTCCCCGCATGTGCGCGAAAACATGGAAGCCGAGATCGACACCGTGCTGTCGAGCGGCGCCGAGCCGGTCGACTGGCTCGACCTGATGCCGCATGTCCGTGCTTCCTTCGAAGAGGCGATGCGGCTCTATCCGCCGGCGCCCTCGATCAATCGCGCCGCCATCGAGGCCGATTCCTGGACGTCGCCCGATGGCGAGCGGGTGGATATTCCCAAGGGCATCGCGGTTCTGGTCATGCCGTGGACCCTGCATCGCCACGCACTCTATTGGGAAAAGCCACGTGCCTTCATGCCGGAGCGCTTCCTGCCGGAAAATCGCGACAAGCTGCACCGGTTCCAGTACCTGCCGTTCGGAGCCGGGCCGCGCATCTGTATCGGCGCGACGTTTGCCCTGCAGGAAGCGGTGATCGCGCTCGGCGTGTTGATGAAGCGCTTCCGGTTCGATGTGACGCCGCAGACAAAGCCCTGGCCGGTTCAGCGGCTGACCACCCAGCCTAGGGGCGGGCTGCCGATGAGGGTGTCGGCGCGCTGAAGGTTTTTCCAGGCGTCTCCGATTGCACGGCGCGGATCGGCGAATCGGAAGCCACCGGCTCCTGCATCTGCTTCTTTGGCCGCTTGATCGTCTTGATCGCCGCACAGGTTGCGTCACCAACGCCCTCGCAGGGCTTGTAGACGACGATTTCGCTGCCGGCGCCATCGTCCCAGACGGCCTGGATCGCGAGCGTCTTTGCCTCTCCGGCCGGCAGCGAGATGTAGATATACTCGTTGGTACTGCTGTCGGGCAGGTTGAACGGAATCTGCGGATTGCATTTGCCAAGCGGAAAGCGCTTGTCGAGCGCGTCGGAATTGACCGAGTAGCGGATTTCAGACAGCCGGCAATGCATGGTCTGCAGCGCGGTGAAATAGATCAGCTGCTTGTCGTCGTAATTGCGGAACTGGATCCAGCCGGTGGTCTTATTGGCATCCAGCATCGCCTTGTAGATGGCGACATCCGGAAGCACCGGCTTGTATTCTTCGTCGTCGTTGGCCTCCTGCGCAAAGGTGGGCAGCGAGAGCGCAGGCGCGCCTGCAATCGCAAGAGCCAGAAAGAGCATGCGTGAGAAACCAGTCATGCCATTATCCTTGCTTTTGACAGTGTCGCGCAGCCTCGTTGCTATGTCGGCGAAGCGATGGCCTTTCGCTGATAGATGTCATATCACCTCGTGCATATCCTTTGAAGCCGGGTTTCCGGTCTTGCCCGAATGGACGCTCTCGTGACTGATCATCTTCTCCTCGGTATCGATACCGGCGGAACCTATACCGACGCGGTTCTTTTCAGTGAAACCGAAGGCGTCGTCGCCAAGGCAAAGGCACTGACAACGCGCCACGATCTTTCTGTTGGTATTGCCGGTGCAGTGGAGGCCGTGCTGGAACAGGCAAAGGCGCCTGCATCGGCGATCAGCCTTGTGTCTCTGTCCACGACGCTTGCGACCAACGCGCTGGTTGAGGGACAGGGCGGCCGCGCCGGTCTTGTCATGATAGGATTTGGTCCGGAAGACCTGAAGAGGGATGGCCTGCAGGAAGCGCTGGGCTCCGATCCTGTGATCTTTCTGCCCGGTGGCCATAATGTCCATGGCGGCGAAACATTGCTCGACATGACGCTGCTTGACGAAGCCCTGCCTGAGCTTGCAACACAGGTCGCGTCCTTCGCCGTGGCCGGTTATTTCGCCGTGCGGAATCCGGCTCATGAGCAGCGCGTGCGTGAGCGTATCCGCGAAATGTCGCATCTGCCGGTCACCTGCAGTCATGAGCTGTCCTCCAAACTTGGCGGCCCCCGCCGGGCGCTGACGACCCTTCTCAATGCCCGCCTGGTCTCGATGATCGACCGGCTGATTGGCGCCTGCGAAGGTTTCCTGAAAAGTCGCGGCATCGATGTACCGATGATGGTCGTGCGTGGCGACGGCGCGCTGATATCGGCGTCGGAGGCGCGGCTGCGGCCGATCGAAACCATTCTCTCAGGCCCCGCTGCAAGCCTTGTCGGTGCCCGGCATCTGACTGGCCTCGACAATGCCGTTGTTTCCGACATCGGCGGTACCACCACCGATGTCGCGGTGCTGGATCAGGGCCGTCCCCGTCTGGATGGCGAAGGCGCTGTCGTCGGCGGGTTTCGCACCATGGTTGAGGCGGTGGCGATGCGCACCTTTGGCCTCGGCGGCGATTCGGAAATCCGTATCAACGATCGCGGCCTGCAGGCGAAGATCGATCTCGGCCCGCGCCGCTTCCTGCCGCTCAGCCTTGCGGCTGTGGAGCATGAGGATGCGGTTATTTCCGTGCTCGAGCGCCAGTTGCGTACGGCCCACGTCGGGCGTCACGATGGCCGCCTGGCCGTGCGGACCGGGCTTCCCGATCATCTGGCTAGCGGCCTGCAGCCGCAAGAAACGGCTCTGTACGAACGGATCGGCGCGGTGCCCGTGGCGCTGGAGAGCCTTTTGACCAGCACCTTGCAGAAAGCAACGCTGGACAAGCTGGTGGCGCGTGGCCTCGTCCATATCTGCGGCTTCACCCCATCCGATGCCATGCATGTGCTGGGGCGGCAGAACCAGTGGAACGCCACGGCGGCCCGGCTGGGCGCGGAACTTGCAGCCCGCATCAAGGATGGATCCGGCAAGCCGATCGCTTCTTCTGCGGAAGTGCTGTCGGAAATGATCGTCGCCCGCCTGACCCGCCAGTCCGCCGAAGTCATTCTCTCCTCCTGCCTGGCGGAAGACGGAGCGGCCATCGATCCCACTGTGTCGCTAGCCGTCGACCGGGCGTTGAAGCGTGAGCCGGGCATTGTCGCATTTTCGCTGTCGCTCGATCGTCCGCTGGTCGGGCTTGGGGCGTCCGCCCCGGTCTATTATCCGGCAATCGCCGATATGCTCGGCGCTGAATCGTCGATCCCCCCGGAGGCCGGGGTCGCCAATGCCGTCGGCGCCGTCGTCGGCCAGGTGCGGGCTTCGGTTACGGTGTTTGTCACGGCGCCGGAAGAGGGTATCTTCATCGTCAATGGTGCCGGTCCGAGCAGCCGGTTCCTGGATCAGGAACAGTCTTTCGCGTTCGCCCGCGATCGGGCGCAAGCCGCAGCCTTGGCATCGGCCCGGTCAAACGGCGCAGACGAGCCGGCCTTGGTCATGCGGGAGGAAATCGACGCTCCGGAAACTGAGGGGAGCCGAAAGCTGATCGAGGCGCGGTTCACCGCGACTGCCAGCGGCCGCCCGCGTGTGGCCAATGATTGATTTGTTCTGATTTGGAAATAATTCTTCGCATTTTTGCTGGATTGACAGAGAATGAAACCGTGAGAGACTGCGGCCTCTCAAATTCAAGCGTTAATTCATGGAGTTGCCGATGGGCCGGATAGAAAAGAATGGGTTGGGAATCGATGCGGATTTGCACGAATTCCTCGTCAAGGAAGCGTTGCCCGGCACCGGAATCAATGTGGATCAGTTCTTCGCGGCCTTCTCGCAGATCGTCCATGATCTCGCGCCGAAAAACCGCGAGCTGCTGGCCAAGCGTGATGCGTTGCAGGAAAAGCTCGACAACTGGTACCGCCAGAACGGCGCGCCGGTCGATATGGCTGTTTACGAAGGTTTCCTGAAGGAGATCGGTTATCTCCTGCCGGAAGGTCCGGATTTCACGGTTTCCACCAGCAATGTCGATCCGGAGATCGCTACCATTGCCGGGCCGCAGCTCGTCGTTCCTGTCATGAATGCGCGCTATGCGCTGAACGCCGCCAACGCGCGCTGGGGTTCACTCTATGATGCGCTCTACGGCACCGACGCAATTGCCGAGGATGGCGGCGCGGAAAAGGGCAGGGGTTACAACCCGGTCCGCGGCCAGAAGGTCATCGCCTGGGCGCGCAGCTTTCTTGATGCCAGCGCACCGCTGTCGGCCGGCAGCTGGAGTGACGTCACGGCATTGACCGTCGATGGCGCAGTCCTGTCGATCTCGACCGCCTCAGGCGCGGTCAAACTCGCGGACGCCGCTCAATTTGCCGGCTATCGGGGTGAAAAGGCCTCGCCGTCACACGTTCTTCTGAAGAAGAACAACCTGCATATCGAGATTGTCATCGACGCCTCGACGCCAACCGGGAAGGACGATCTCGCCCACATTTCCGATGTCATCCTCGAATCGGCCATCACGGCGATCATGGATTGCGAGGATTCGATTGCTGCCGTCGATGCCGAAGACAAGATCGTCGTCTATCGCAACTGGCTGGGCCTGATGAAGGGTGATCTGCAGGAAGAGGTCACAAAGGGCGGCAAGACGTTTACGCGCAAGCTCAATGCGGATCTCGGCTTTACGGCGCCGCAGGGTGGCGAGATTTCGCTGAAGGGCCGCGCGCTGATGCTGGTGCGCAATGTCGGTCACCTGATGACCAATCCGGCCATCCTCGATCGCGATGGCAACGAGGTTCCGGAAGGCATCATGGATGCCATGATCACCGGCCTGATCGCGCTCTATGATATAGGACCAAACGGACGCCGGATGAACTCGCGCGAAGGCTCGATGTATGTCGTCAAGCCGAAGATGCACGGCCCGGAAGAGGTTGCCTTCGCCTCGGAAATCTTCGGCCGCGTCGAGCAGGCGCTCGGCATGGCTGCGAACACCATGAAAATGGGTATCATGGACGAGGAGCGCCGCACGACGGTCAACCTCAAGGAATGCATTCGCGCTGCCAGGGAGCGCGTCGTCTTTATCAATACCGGCTTCCTCGATCGCACCGGCGATGAGATGCACACCTCGATGGAAGCGGGTCCTATGATCCGCAAGGGTGACATGAAGCAGGCGGCCTGGATCGCGGCTTATGAAAACTGGAACGTTGATATCGGCCTGGAATGCGGCCTGTCCGGGCATGCGCAGATCGGTAAGGGCATGTGGGCGATGCCCGACCTGATGGCGGCGATGCTGGAGCAGAAGATCGCTCATCCGAAGGCTGGCGCCAATACCGCCTGGGTTCCGTCGCCAACGGCTGCGACGCTGCATGCGACGCACTATCACAAGGTCGATGTTTCAGCCGTTCAGGCAGACCTGAAGAGCAGGGCTCGGGCGAAACTGAGCGACATCCTTTCGGTTCCGGTCGCCTCGCGGCCGAACTGGACGGCAGACGAAATCCAGCGCGAACTCGACAACAACGCGCAAGGTATTCTCGGTTACGTCGTGCGCTGGGTTGATCAGGGCGTCGGTTGCTCCAAGGTGCCTGACATCAACAATGTCGGCCTGATGGAAGACCGCGCTACCCTGCGCATCTCCGCCCAGCACATGGCCAACTGGCTGCATCATGGCGTCGTTACCGAAGCGCAGATCGTCGAGACGATGAAGCGCATGGCTGCGGTCGTTGACTGCCAGAATGCCGGGGATGCAGCCTATACGCCGATGGCCGGCAACTTTGATGGTTCGATCGCATTCCAGGCGGCGCTCGAACTGGTCCTGAAGGGACGCGAGCAACCAAACGGCTACACCGAACCTGTCCTGCACCGCCGCCGTCTGGAGCTGAAGGCAAGCCAGGCTGCTTAGCAAGGCTTTCTGTTCCACGTGAAACCCGCCCAATTCCGACACTTAGCTCAAGGCCCTTCTTATCTCCCTCGAGGAATGAGGAGGGCCTCGAAGTATTGGTGTCTTTTCGCAGCGCCAGGATGTGCAGCTAAATCGCTGTGTCAAAAACAAAAATCCCCGGACAAGCCGGGGATTTGAAAACGCTACATGGTTTGAACGGCAATTACTGCTGGACGATGACGTGGGTGTTCTTGCCCGGACGTACGCGCGCGTAAAGGTCGATGATGTCCTGGTTGATCATGCGGATGCAGCCGGACGAAGCGGCGGTGCCGATCGAGGCCCATTCCGGCGAACCGTGGATGCGGAACAGCGTGTCCTTGCCTTCATCGTTGAACAGGTACATGGCGCGCGCGCCGAGCGGGTTGCGCAGGCCCGGGCCCATGCCGTTTTCGACATACTGGGCAACGTCCGGCTTGCGCACGGCCATTTCCTTCGGCGGATGCCATGTCGGCCATTCCTGCTTCCAGGCAACATAGGCGCGGCCTTCCCATGCAAAGCCGGCCTTGCCGACGCCGATGCCATAGCGAACGGCCTTGCCGCCGGGCAGCACGAAATAGAGGAAGCGGTTCGGCGTGTTGACGATGATCGTGCCGGGCTTTTCAGCCGTGGCATAGTCGACGATCTGGCGGTGAAAACGCTCGTTGACCTTGTTAATCGGGATAGCCGGGAGGGCGTAGCCATGATCTTCGACCGGGCCGTAGCCGTCCGAGAAAATCTGGTTTGTCGCTACTTTTTCGCCGATGGGAGCGATCGGCGCCGTGGAGCAACTGGCCAAGGCGAGTGTAGCCGCGAGGCTGCACAGCAGAACTGCATTGCGGAAGCGCATGGGTGTCTCTTGTAATGAAGTTAAGAATATCTGGGCTGATTCGACCATCAGCGATTATGGTTTATTTTCGATTGGTCTCATGATTGCAAGTGAATGCGGTGCAGCATGCCTGCAGGATGATTCAAAAACTCCACGGAGTGTTTTTTTGCAACAAAAGCGGCCTTGTGCCAGAGTCTAAAGCATGGCGATTCTCTCTATCCACAACGATAGTCCTTTGATTGACGGCCGTCAGTCGCAGCGCGCCATGATGGTGCGTCGCGGTGTCCAGCGTTACTTGCATGAAATGCGCCATGCGGTGCTGCCGGAACTGACGCTTGCCAGCGGCAGGCGTGCCGATCTGATCTCGATTTCCCCCAAGGGCGATATCTGGATCGTCGAGATCAAGACGTCGATCGAGGATTTCAAGGTCGACCGCAAATGGCCGGACTACCGGATGCATTCCGATCGGCTCTACTTCGCCACCCATAGCGGCGTGCCGCTCGATATCTTTCCGGAAGAATGCGGGCTGTTGCTGTCGGATGGCTATGATGCCGAGATGATCCGCGATGCGCCGGAACACAAGCTGCCTGCGCCAACCCGCAAGTCGGTGACCACGAATTTCGCCCGCGTCGCCGCCCAGCGGCTGATGCTGGCGGAATGGTCGGCAGACAGGGCAGGCGACACCAGTCCGAATATGCGCGACATCGTTTCGGGCTCGCTGGACGGCGAAAGCTGAGGCGCGCCGTTACTTCGGCGCGCGCTTGGCCAGGATTCGCTGCAGCGTACGGCGATGCATGTTGAGCCGGCGCGCGGTCTCCGACACATTGCGTTCGCACATTTCGTAGACGCGCTGAATATGCTCCCAGCGCACACGGTCGGCCGACATCGGGTTTTCCGGCGGTTCGGCGCGCTCGCCGGTCCTTTGCACCAGTGCTGCGAAGATATCGTCGGCATCGGCAGGCTTGGCGAGATAGTCGACGGCCCCAAGCTTCACCGCGTTGACGGCGGTCGCGATATTGCCATAGCCGGTCAGCATGATGATGCGTGTGTCGTCGCGCCGGGCGCGGATCGCTTCGATGACGTCGAGGCCGCTACCGTCGCCGAGCCGCAGATCGACGACCGCATATTTCGGCGGACGAGTCTTGGCCTTGGCGATGCCTTCGGCAACCGATTCGGCGATATCGACGGCAAAGCCACGGGTTTCCATGGCGCGGGCCAGACGGCGCAGGAAAGGTGCGTCGTCATCGACGATCAAAAGGGACGTGTCAGTGCCGATCAGCGCAGCATCACTCGGGGCGGCGTCTGCCTGTTCGGGAAGTTTTTCCGTCATGTCGCAATCCTTGATGCAGTCTCTTATTCCTGCACTCTATGTAAGTTCGCTTATTCGCGCTACCGGACGGCGTAAAGTCATTTTGACAGTTTCGTATCCATCAAACTGCGCGGCCATTCGACGCTGACACGGGCGCCGGGCTTCTCGGGGCCGCGGTTCTCGAAGGTCAGTTTGGCGCCCGATCGCTCCAGCAGCGTCTTGGCGATAAACAGGCCAAGGCCCAGGCCTCCGGCGCTGTCGTCCTTCTGGCGCTTGGTGACATAGGGTTCGCCGATCCGGCTAAGGATATCCGGCGCATATCCGTCGCCATCGTCCTCGATCACTACCGAAACGATAGAAGGCGTATGGGTGACTGTCACCGTCACTTCCTTCTTGGCATAGTCGACGGCGTTCTCCAGCAGATTGCCGAGCCCATAGAGAATACCGGCATTGCGGTTGCCGACGGGTTCGGCTGCACGGTCTCCGCGTTCAACGAGGTTGATCTGGATGCCAAACTCCCGATGCGGCGCCATCACCTCCTCCACCAGCGAGGAAAGCGGCAGGTTGCGCATGTGATCTTCGTTCTCCGAAGACAAGGTCGTCAGACGCCGCAGAATATCACGGCAACGTTCGCTCTGGCTGCGCAGCAGGTGAACATCCTCGCCGAAGCGCGGGTCGTCGCCGAGTTCCCGCTCCATCTCCTTGGCAACGACGCTGATCGTGGCGAGCGGCGTGCCGAGTTCGTGAGCGGCGGCGGCGGCAAGGCCGTCGAGCTGCGACAGGTGCTTTTCGCGCTGCAAGACCAGTTCCGTCGCGGTTAGTGCTTCCGACAACTCGCTGGCTTCCAGAGAGACGCGATAAGTGTAGAAGGCCGCGAATGCCGTGGTCGCAACGATGGCGAACCAGATGCCGGCAGTGAGGACCGTTGGCATCTGGAGGACGAGACCGGGATACCAGGGTAGCGGGAAGGGTGAGAAGGCAAGTGCGGTAATCCCGAGGATGGCAAGGCTTGCCAAAGCAATGCTGTGCCACTTCGGCTGCGAGGCAGACGAGATGATGACGGGAACACAGACCAGCGGCGCAAAAGGATTGGCAAGACCGCCAGTAATGAACAGAAGTGCCGTCAGCTGGGCAAGATCGATACCGAGCAGCGCAAAGGCGGCCGGTGGCTGCAACCGGTGCGTCGGAGGATAGCGGATGGTGAGGTAAGCGTTCACCCAGGCAAGAAGGGCTATCAGCGAGCAGCAGGCAATCAACGGCAGCGGAAATTGCAGCCAGAAGGCGGTGATCGTCACCGCGATCGATTGCCCGCCAACCGCCAGCCAGCGCAACCGCACGATTGTCTGCAGACGCAGAACGCGGCTTGTGGTGGCTTCTTCCCCGTCGAGTGCGGCCGTCGTCATCCGGTTTCCTGTCGTCATTGCCATTGAAGCCTCATGTACCACGCGGTTTTGCCCGTGTCGTTGGCGGCGCGTTTGCCGGATCTTCCGGCCAGGGGTGTTTCGGATACCGGCCACGCATATCGGCGCGAACATCCTTCCAGGACCCGGCCCAGAAACCGGGCAGATCACGCGTCATCTGCATCGGCTTGTGGCCCGGCGAGATCAGCTCCAGAAGCAGCGGTAATCGCCCGCCGCCAATCGACGGATGCGTCTTCAGCCCGAACAGTTCCTGAACGCGGATCGACAGAACCGGCTCGTCGCCATCATAGCGGATCGGATGGCGCTGTCCGGTCGGTGCTTCGAAATGGGTCGGGGCCAAACGTGCAAGATCGCGGGCGATATCATGCGGCACCAGCGACTGCAGCCCTTCGGAAAGGCTGCCCGCGCTGATATCGTCGATACCGCGTGTATCTCGCTGGAAGGGAACGAACCACTCATACAGCCGCGACAGCAAGCTCTCATCCGACATATCCGGCCAAGGCTCGCCGAGGGTGCGATAGAGAAAGCCGATGCGGTCGCGCAATTGCGCGGCTTCCTTGGAGAATGGCAAAACCGCAAGCCCAAGCTGGCGAACGCCATCCGCAAGCGCGCGGGCGGCCGGTTCGCCCTTTGGCTTGCTGAGTGGCGTTTCGTCAAAAATGATCGCGCCAAGCCGCGTCACCCGCCGCGCCCGGACCTGTAGGCTCGGCCGGTCGAAGAAGGTCTGGTCTTCCTGGACGATTGCTTGCGGCATATGCGCTTCGACATCGGCGCGGGTGATTTCCGCTGCGGCGAGAATGCGCTGCCCGCCCGCCCGGCCGGTCAGGTCGGCGATAACAAGCATGGAGGCGCCGGCCAGCCGCTCGGTCTCCGGCAGTTCGGCTCCACGGCCATTGGCCATGACGAAGCGTCCGCGGCCGCCGCGCTGCAATGCGATCCGGTCGGGAAAGGCCTGCATCAAGAGAATGCCAGGTTGAACCGCCTCGCTGGAATCCTTTCTCGCACTCAAGCCCTTGGCCATCCGGCGGGCCAGCCCCCGCGAGGCATCGGCACGGTCGCCGCGCTCGGACTTGAACCGCCGCAACCGGTCCTCGAGATCGATGCTGTTGCCGCCGAGACCCTGCTCGGTCAAAACCACGGCCAGAAGGCATGCTTCGTATGCCTGACCATCATCCGCTGCGGCAACAGCCATGGCGGCAAGACGGGGCGGCAGTGCCAGTTGGCGGATCTGTTTTCCCCGCGCCGTCAATGCGCCGGTGCTATCGAGCGCCCCGAGCTGAACAAGCAGCGCCTTTGCCTCCTGCCATGTCGTCACCGGCGGCGGATCGAGAAAGCCAAGACCGGATGGATCTGTCACACCCCAATGGGCGAGATCCAGCACGAGACCCGATAGATCGCTTGAGAGAATCTGAGGCGGGGTAAACGCTGGCAGAGCCGCCGTCTGTCCCTGATGCCAGAGACGGATGGCGATGCCAGGCTCGGTGCGCCCGGCGCGACCCGCCCGCTGATCGGCAGAGGCGCGTGACACGCGCACGGTTTCCAGCCGGGTGATCCCGGTCGAAGCCTCAAAGGCGGGAAGCCGCTGCAGGCCACTATCGATGACGATGCGTACACCATCAATGGTGATCGATGTCTCGGCGATCGACGTGGCCAGCACGATCTTGCGCGTTCCCGCTGCAGCTGGGCGGATTGCCGCGTCCTGCTCTTTCTGGCTGAGGTTACCGAACAGCGGCGCGATGATGGTTTCCGCGCCAAACCGGCCGGTCAACCGTTCAGCCGTGCGGGTGATTTCCGCCTGTCCCGGCAGGAAAGCCAGGATCGAGCCGGTTTCCTCGCGGTGTGCCTCGATGATGGCGCGGGTCACGGCATCTTCCACGCGTTCCGTCGATGGCCGTTCGCGATAACGAACCTCCACCGGAAAACTGCGCCCCTGGCTCTCGATCACAGGAGCTCCGTCCAGCAGCTGCGCCACCCGGCCGACATCCAGCGTCGCCGACATGACGATCAGTTTCAGGTCGTCGCGCAGCACCTGCTGCACATCGAGTGCCAGCGCCAGCCCGAAATCCGCATCCAGCGAGCGCTCGTGAAACTCGTCGAACAGCACCGCCGACACTCCTGGCAATTCCGGATCGTCGAGCAGCATCCGGGCAAACACGCCTTCGGTCACCACCTCGATACGGGTCCTTGCCGAAATCCGGCTGTCGAGCCGCATGCGGTAGCCGACCGTATCGCCAACACTTTCGCCAAGCAGGCTTGCCATGCGCCCGGCAGCGGCGCGGGCCGCCAGCCGGCGTGGTTCAAGCAGGATGATCCGGCCATCGCCGCGCCAGGGCTGGTCCAGTAGAAACAACGGCACAAGCGTCGTCTTGCCTGCACCAGGCGGCGCCGACAGCACGACCGCCGGAGCCTGCACCAATGCTTCGCCGAGTGCTGGCAAAATGGCTTTAACGGGCAGATCGGGGAGTGCGTCCATCATGTTCATCGGCGGTTATCCTCGCCGATCACGATGACAGGTCCGCCAGCGGCGTCCGCGTCCGCCTGATCATGCGTGACCAGAACAACCGGCAGGCCAGCGGATTTTGCGCGCGCGAAGATCAGTCCGCGGGTTTGCTGTCGCAGGTCGCTGTCAAGTTTGGAAAAGGGTTCATCAAGCAGCAGCAAGCGCGGCGCCGACAGCATCACCCGCTGCAGCGCCACCCGGGCTTTCTGCCCACCGGAGAGCGTGGCGGGATCCCGGTCGTAAAACCCTTCGAGCTCCACATCGATGAGTGCCTGCTCGACCATTCGCCGCCGCTGGTCACGCTGTGCGATCGAAGGGGTCAGCCCGAACAGGAGATTGCCGCCAACCGAAAGATGCGGAAACAAAAGCGGGTCCTGGAACAGCATGCCGCACCGGCGTTTTTCAGCGGCAATGCCGGTCAGGTCGCCTCCATCGATCAGGATACGGCCGCTGCCGGTGAAAACTGGATCAAGAAAGCCACATATGTAAGCAAGCAGCGCCGATTTCCCGGCGCCGGATGGTCCCATCACCGTCAGGATTTCGCCCGGCCGGACATGGGCCGACAAAGACAGCAGCGTCCGGCCGTCAAGGGCGATTGAAATCGTCTCCAGATGCAGGCCGTCTGTCGTCTTGGGTGTCATTCAAATCCTCATCGCGCGCCGGCCGCGGAATAGCAAGTGCGGCACCAGCGATGCAATCAGAAATCCGCCGAAGGGAACCAGCGTCTGCAAAAGCGCATAGACCCCGATCGCCCGGCGGTCGCCACCGGACGATAGGGCCACCGCCTCCGTGGTGATGGTGACGATCCGCCCGGCGCCGATCAGAAGCGTCGGGAGATAGAGCCCGGCAGAAACCGCGAAACCGACGGCGAAGGCCGTCAGGCATGCCCGCGTCAGCATCGGCAGGCGGATTTGCAGCAGGATCTGTAATGGCGATTTGCCGATCCCTGCCGCCAGCGTTTCGTAACGCCGGTCGAGCGCCCGCCAGGGCTGCGACAGGGAGAGAACGACATAAGGCAGCACGAAAATCAGGTGCACGAACAAAAGCAGAGGAAAGGACGCGGCAAACCCGAGCGTCACGCTGAGGATCTGCAGGCCGAAGACGAAGCAGAGCTGCGGCATGATCAACGGCAGATAGAGCACGCTGCCCATCGGGTGGCCGTCGCGATGGCCGCCTTGCCACAACAGGCCAATCGCCAGCAGAAGGGCGATGGCCGCAGAACTGCCGGCAAGCGAGATCGTCGTTGTGATCGCCACCCCGGCCTGCGGGAGGGCGCGCAACCAGGGCTGAAGCGTAAAACTGTCCGGCAGCAGCGCGGGAAACGGCCAGAGACCGGCAATCGACCAGACGAGGAGCGTGGCAAGACCGAGGAAGACGAGGCCCGCCGACAGGGCCATGACGGCGCAGGCTGAGCGGCGTAACAGCCGGTCGTCAGCCTTGCGAACACCGGAACCGGACATCCGTCGCAGCAGCACGGATCCGATCTGCTCAAGGGCCAGCCACGTCACCATCGCCGCCATCGTCAGCCCAAACTGTAACAGCGCCCCCGCCGATGCCAGGAACCGCATCCGCAGATCGCTATCGGCCATCCATTCGGTGATGCGTACGGCCAGTGGCGCCGGCAACGCCGGGCCGAGGATCATCGCCACATCGACGACCGAGCTGGCATAGGCGACAACGGCAAAGACCGGTAGCCGGATCTGGCGGTAGAGAAGCGGCCAGACGCTGATCAGGAAACCCCGGATGCGGCCATAGCCAAGGCTGGCTGACAATTGCCGCGCCTGGAGGAGGGGCACCTGCGGCAGGGCCGCCAGCGTCACCAGAAACAGAAACGGCATTTCCTTGACGATCAGCCCCGCCATCATCGTCAATCCCAGCGGGTCTTGTGGCACCAGCCAGTCGGGCGGGCTGACATAACCGGTGAGATCGGGTGAGACGAGACGCATCGCCAGGCCAGAGGGTGCGACAAGGAAAACAAGGCCAAAGGCTGCGGCGGCATGCGGGATGGCGAGCAATGGTGAAACGAGGTGCTGGATGCGGGAAAACATCCGGGTTCCGGCATATCCGGCGGTAAACAGCATGACGATGGCGAGCGACAGGCCGGTGGTGACGATTGCCGTCGAAAAACTGATCTGCATCGAGCGCAGCAGGTGCGGCTGCGCTGCAAGTTCCGCAAAATGGGAAAGGGTCAGATGATCGCCGCCAAGTGCCGGCAACAGACCGAAGGCAGGTCCGACCGTACCCGCTAGCCCGGCCAGGATCGGCAGGCCGATCATGACCAGTACGACACCCGATAGGCTGAACCGGCGGCTCACGGTTTTGCCGTTGGCCAGCGGCCGGCCAGGATGGTCCTCAGTTCGCCGCTCCATAACGCTTGATCCATTCGGCCTCGATGCGCGTCATCCAGTCGGGATGCGGTTCGGCCAGCGCCGGCCCGAGCTTGTCCGGCGGCAGTGTCGCGACACCCAGATCAAGTGCTGCAAACGCCACCCTGTCGGCCTCCGGCAGCTTGCCCAAAGCCAGCACCGTCGGGTCCCCCCAGACTTTCGGGTCCTGTTTCCGCACCTGCGCTTCCGGCGACAAAAGGAAGTTGGCCAGCACCAGAGCACCTGCCTTGGCGTTGGCATTATAGGGGATGCCAACGAAATGTGTGTTGCCGAGCGTTCCCTTCGAAAACACGAAGGAGCGGACGCTGCCGGGCAGTTCACCGGCGGCAATTCCGGCCGAAGCCTCCGCCGGATTGAAGGCGAAGATGATGTCGAGTTCACCATCGGCCAGCTTCTGCTTCATATCGGGATAGTTCTTTGGGAAAGCCTTGCCCTTGCGCCACAAGAATGGATGCAATTGGTCGAGATAGGCAAACAGCGGCGCCACATCCGCATTGAACGTCACATCATCGACCGGTTTCTGCAGTTTTTCCTTGTCGGCGATCAATTCGCTCAGCACCTGCTTCAGAAACGACGAGCCGATGAAATCCGGCGGCTGCGGATAGGAAAACCGGCCGGGATGCGCTTGGGCAAAGGACAGCAGGTCCCTCGCCGAATCCGGCAGGTCTTTCCGTGCCGTGCGGGCTTCATCATAGAAGAACACCAGTTTTGCTGCCCCCCAGGGGCTTTCCAGCCCATCGGTCGGAATAGTAAAATCCGTCAGGGTGGTCGGCTGGTTGTCGATATCGACCAGACCCCAGTGGGGTAGCTTCGTTGCCCAGTCCGGAGAAAACAGCAGGCCCTGGCGCTTCATCGCGGCAAAATTTTCGCCATTGATCCAGATGAGATCGACGGACCCGTGCTGGTCGCGCCCGGCCGCCTTCTCTGCAAGCACCGTCGTCACCGCCTTGGCGGTATCGTCCAGCTTGACCTGCACGACCGTGACGCCGTAGCGCGCCTTCACCAAGTCGCCGGCCCATTGGATATAGGCGTTGATATTGGCCGAGCCGCCCCAGGCATTGAAATAGACAGTCTCGCCGCGCGCCTCGGCCAGCACCTGATCCCACCTGGCCGCATCTATGGCCATCGCCGGTCCAGTCGCCGTGAGCGCAAGCGGAACCAAAAGCGCCACCTGTATGAACATCCGCCGTGTCGACCTGATCATTCTTCCCCCAACCTGCGCTTGAAATGTGCGCTCCAACCTAAGCCAAGGCCGCGATCCGTCAACGCCGGCAGGTGTCAACCGCCATCACGATCCGGTGACGGGTATTCAGCTGCGCCGTGACCGCTCAAAGGCAAGAACAGCACCAGCGAGATCCTCGAGCGCTGCACCGACGGATTTGAACAGGGTGATTTCGTCCGGGCTGGTTCGGCCCGCATGACGGCCGCCGGTCAGCTCGGCCAGGTCCGCCCGAACGGAGCCTGCGGCAATGATCTCGGCCCGCAACGGCTGGACCAGGTCGCCGCCTTCGGTGAGTGCCCCGTCGCGCGTATCGACGAACAGTGTGGCGCGCTCGACGGCGCGGTCGTCGCTCTCGCGCATGCTGGGCTTGAAGGCGCCGACAAGGTCGAGATGCGCCCCGTCCTTCAGCCAGCCGCCGCGGATCAGTGGTTCGGATGAGAGAGTTGCGCAGGAGATGATGTCGGCCTGGCGGGCGGCGGCCTCTATATCCGTGGTAACGGAGACGGTGATACCGGGGAGATCGAGTTGTGCCGCCGTTGCCTCCGCCTTGCTTCTGTCGCGGGCCCAGATCGTCACCTCGGAAATCGGCCGCACTGAAGCATGCGCCTCGATCAGGTTCTGCGACAGCCGGCCGGCGCCCACCATCAACATGCGGCGCGCATCCTTGGCTGCGAGGTAGTCTGCGGCAAGCGCCGAAGCGGCGGCGGTCCGGCGGGCGGTGAGCTCCGCGCCATCGATGATCGCCAGAAGCTGACCGGTCTTGCCGGACGAAAGCAGATAACTGCCATGGATGGCCGGCAGGTTCCGCGCGCTATTGCCTGGAAACACCGACACCATCTTGACCCCGATATAGCTGCCCGGCTGCCAGGCCGGCATCAGAAGCAGGGTCGCGGCATCTTCTCCTGGCACCTTCACATCATGATGATGGCGCACCGGCATTTCGCAACCGTCGCGAAACATTATGCGCAGTGCCGCGATCAGATCGGGCCAGGGCAGGGCGGCGCGTGTTTCGGCTTCATTCAGGACCAACATCTGTCTCTCCCATGATAAATGTCGATGGACATTAACAGGAGTTTTTAAGGGGACCAAAGGACGGGATGTTTTGATGTTGTGCGGGCTGGGCATAACTGGAGAAAGGGGCCAACCGGCCCGTTTCCTAATTTTGACCATTTGGGAAAGATTTTGGCTGTTGGATTCCGGGTATTTTTGGTGGATTTTGTGGGTTGTTTTGGTTGTTTATGAAATATCTCATATAAATCAGTTAGTTATAAGAA
>NZ_LMEY01000030.1 GCF_001426665.1 Rhizobium sp. Root1334
CGGCATAGACGCCCAGAAGGAAGATCGTCTGGATCAGGATGACAACCGTGATCGAGCGGGCGAGATGCGGCACCGTCAGGTAGATGAAGCGGTTGACGAAACCGGCACCATCCATTTCCGCGGCTTCCTTCTGTTCGCCATCCAGCGATTGCAGTGCCGTCAGAAGGATCAGCGTGGCAAACGGCAGCCATTGCCAGGCAACGATGATGATGATYGAAAACAGCGGATACTGCCCGAACCAATCGACCGGCTGCAGCCCGAAGAACCGGCTGATATCGGCAAACACCCCATATTGCGGGTGCATGATCATGTTCTTCCANGAAAACAGCGGATACTGCCCGAACCAATCGACCGGCTGCAGCCCGAAGAACCGGCTGATATCGGCAAACACCCCATATTGCGGGTGCATGATCATGTTCTTCCAGACCAGTGCCGCAACCGGCGGCATGACGAAGAACGGCGAGATCACCAGGATGCGGACAAGCCCCTGCCCCCACATCGGCTGATCGAGCATCAGGGCGATGGCGATGCCGCCGATGACCGTGATAAAAAGCACGCCGCACACGATAAGCAGCGTGTTCCAGATGGACTGGAAAAAAGCCGGATCCGTATAAAAATACTGGTAGTTGAACAGGCCAGCGAAACTGACATTGCCGGGGTTGAGCAGGTTGTAATTCTGGAACGAGAACCACAGCGTCATCGCCAAAGGCACGATCATCCAGANGTTGAACAGGCCAGCGAAACTGACATTGCCGGGGTTGAGCAGGTTGTAATTCTGGAACGAGAACCACAGCGTCATCGCCAAAGGCACGATCATCCAGATCAGCAGAAGCCCAACGGACGGGGCCATCATCCAGCGCGCAAGCGCACGCGTGTTCTGCGTTGCCATTTCAACACCCTCCCTCTGATGCCGGTACGGACACCCGCCCCGCCGGGAGGGCAGCAATCCGGCCGCCTTGGTCGTCTTTTAAGAAAAGCCTGGCGTCATGCGCGGCGACAACAGGCCTCGCAGCGAATAACGCCAGGTTTAAGTTGGCAACCCGGATGGTAGTCCGGGCCGCCTGTCCTTGGGAAGGAACCTACTTGATGTAGCCGCCGCGTGTCATTTCGCGGGTGGTTACCTGCTGAGCCTGCGCCAGCGCATCATCAACCGTCATCTGGCCGGCCAGAGCCGCCGAGAAGAGCTGCCCAACCGTCGTGCCAAGCCCCTGGAATTCCGGGATGGCGACAAACTGAACACCAACGTAAGGCACGGGCTTCACGGATGGGTTCTTCGGGTCGGCAGCGTTGATGCTGTCGAGCGTCATCTTGGCGAATGGAGCCGCCTTCTGGTACTCGGGGTTGTTGTAAAGCGAGGTGCGCGTGCCCGGAGGAACGTTGGCCCAGCCTTCCTTGGCGGCAACGATGTCGAGATAGTGCTTGCTGGTTGCCCAGGACACGAACTTCTCGGCCGCTTCCGCCTTCTGAGTGCCTGCCGGGATGGCCAGGTTCCAGGCCCACAGCCAGTTGCCGCGCTTGCCAAGACCCGTATCGGGAGCAAGAGCGAAACCGACCTTGTCGGCAACGGTCGAGTCCTTCGGGTTGGTCACGAACGAAGCAGCCACCGTGGCATCGATCCACATGCCGCACTTGCCCTGCTGGAACAACGCCAGGTTTTCGTTGAAGCCGTTGGACGAAGCGCCTTGCGGGCCGGCATCGTTCATCAGCTTGACATACATGTCGAGCGTGTTCTTCCACTCCGGCTGATCGAACTGCGGCTTCCAGTTTTCATCGAACCAGCGTGCGCCAAAAGCGTTGGACGTCGCCGTCAGGAACGCCATGTTCTCACCCCAGCCAGCCTTGCCGCGAAGGCAGATGCCATTGATGCCGGCAGCACGGTCGGTCATCTTGCGGGCAGCATCGCCGATGAACTCCCAGGTCGGAGCATCAGGCATGGTGAGCCCCGCCTTTTCCATCAGGTCCTTGCGGTACATGACCATCGAGCTTTCGCCATAGAACGGTGCCGCATAGAGCTTGCCGTCCGCGGTCAGGCCCGAACGGATGGCCGGAAGCAAGTCATCGACATCGTAATCGGCGCCGAGATTGTCGAGCGGCAGAAGCCAGCCCTGCTTGGCCCAGATCGGGACTTCATAGGTGCCGATCGTCAGCACGTCGTACTGGCCGCCCTTGGTGGCGATATCGGTGGTGACGCGCTCGCGCAGCACGTTTTCTTCGAGCGTGACCCATTCCAGCTGAATGTCCGGATTGGCCTTGGTGAAATCGTCCGTCAGCGTCTGCATGCGGACCATGTCGCCATTGTTCACCGTGGCAATGGTGAGGGTTTCAGCCTGGGCGAAACCCGCGATGACGATTGCCGAGCATGTGCCCAGCAGGAAAGTTTTCAAGTTCATATATCTTCCTCCCAGAAGAGTTGTGAGCATTTGCCTTGCTCGTGGGCAATTACTCACACAACTACGAAAAATGTCAATCGGCATTCGTTGCTGCAGTGCAGAAACGTCCGATGGCTCACTTGATTTTGTTCAGGAAAATTTCTGTTTATTCGCTCAGTTGGCGAGCAAAAACTCAGCAGTCGACTCGTCCGTAATCAAACCGTTGATCACGCGCCCCCGGAGTGCCGCCCTGAGCGCCACGTACTTCCGTTGCCCCTTGGCAATACCGATGACGGTCGCCGAATCGCGCGACGGCAACGGCACGCTGGCGACGCGCTTGTTGATGCTGCCAGGCAAGAGCTGTCCGTCGCGGTCAAACATCCAGCCACAGATCTCGCCTGCGGCCCCTTCTTCTTCCATCAGCCGCGCCATTTCGTCCGGCGCAAGAAAACCGTCCTCGCACAGAGGCGCCTGCTGGCCGAGTTCGCCGACGCCGACAAAGGCGACATTGGCTTCCGAGCCCAGCTGCAATGCCGATTTGACCAGCGCCTGATTGTGCAACAGCGCACGCTCCTCCGGTGAAGAGACCAGAACCGGCAGCGGCATCGGAAAATGCCGCGCCTTCACCGCATCCGCCATCGAGAAGATGACGTTGTAATAGGCAGCCGATCCATCGAGGCCGATATTGCCGGTCAAGGACACGATGCGATGCTGCGGACATTCCATCGCCGGCAACTGATCAATCGCCGCCTTCAACGTTCGGCCCGTGCCGATTGCCAGAATGATCGGATCGGCCGATTTCAGCCAGCGCTCGATCTCGGCCGCCCCCGCCTCGGCAATGCCGACCGTCGTCGATGAAGAACCGGGATCACTCGGCACGATATCCACTTGCCGCAGATCGAATTTCTCCTTGAGGCGAAGCCCGAGCTCGAGGCAGGCAGCGATCGGATGATCAAGGCGGACCTTGATCAGGCGTTCGGCCATGGCCAGCGAAACGAGCCGCTGCGCCGACTGGCGCGAGATACCCATCGTGGCCGCGATTTCGTCCTGTGTGCGCCCGGCAACGTAATAGAGCCAGCCCGCACGCGCGGCGTCATCGAGCCTGTTATTGCCGTCCGGTCTACGCGCCATTGTCCGTACTCCCTGTGCGATGTGCTGACATTTTTTCCCGGCGTCTGTCAAACACAGACCTTGGCACCTTCCCTGACAGACCCTTTCAAACCCCTACGGCGCTGGGATTCCTGCTATTTTCATTTTAAAATTTTACCGTTTGATAAAAAAATAAAGCGTGTTACCGTTTCGACATCCTGAGGCACGACATTTGGGAGCAAACAATGGGAACGACTGAAACTGGAATACTGAGCGGGCGCCTGTCTCCCGTCGAATACGAGAGAAATTTTTCCGATCTGCACCCACCGCTGGATGAGCATGAAGCACTGGTCGCCTCCGACCGCTGTTATTTCTGCTACGATGCGCCGTGCATGACGGCCTGTCCCACCTCCATCGATATCCCGCTGTTCATCCGGCAGATATCGACTGGAAACCCGATCGGGTCGGCAAACACCATCTTCGACCAGAACATTCTCGGCGGCATGTGCGCCCGGGTCTGTCCCACCGAAACGCTCTGCGAGCAGGCCTGCGTGCGCAACGAGGCCGAGCACCGGCCGGTCGAGATCGGCCGACTGCAGCGTTATGCCACCGATATTGCCATGCGCGAAAACCGCCAATTCTACCAGCGCGCCGAACCGACGGGTAAATCCATTGCCGTGATCGGTGCCGGTCCGGCTGGCCTTGCCTGCGCCCACCGTCTGGCCGTCAAGGGTCATGACGTCGTCATCTACGATGCCCGCGAAAAAGCCGGCGGCCTCAACGAATACGGTATCGCCACCTACAAGGCGGTCGATGATTTCGCCCAGGCCGAGGTCGACTATGTGCTTGCCATTGGCGGCATCGAAATCCGCAACAACCAGATGCTCGGGCGCGATTTTTCGCTGAGCGACCTGCTCTCCAAGCATGATGCCGTCTTCCTCGGCCTCGGCCTTGCCGGCGTCAATGCGCTCAGGGCGGAAGGTGAAACCGCAGAAGGCGTCGAGGATGCCGTCGATTTCATCGCAGCGCTGCGGCAATCAGCAACCAAGGCCGACATCGCCATCGGCCGCCGTGTCGTCGTGCTCGGCGGCGGCATGACGGCCGTCGATGCGGCCGTACAGGCCAAGTTGCTCGGTGCTGAGGAAGTGACCATCTGTTATCGCCGCGGCAAGGAGCACATGAACGCTTCCGAATTCGAGCAGGATCTCGCCGCCGCCAAGGGTGTCACAATCCGCCACTGGCTGCAGCCCAAGCGGATCATTGCCCGCGACGGCAAGGTTGCCGGCATCGAACTCGATTATACGAGCATCACCGACGGCCGCCTGACGACCACCGGTGAAACCGGCGTCCTCACAGCCGATCATGTTCTCAAAGCCATCGGCCAGACCTTCGAGGCTGACGGCCTCGGCATCATCACCCTGCAGTCCGGCCGCATCGTCGTCGATGCTGAAGGCCGCACATCGCTCGACCGCGTCTGGGCGGGTGGCGACTGCGTTCTTGGCGGCGAAGACCTGACGGTTTCCGCCGTGGCACAAGGCCGCGACGCCGCCGAATCGATCAACCACGTGCTCGCCGCTGCTTCGCAGCCGGCCGTTGCCGTCGCGTGAAGGGGAGAATGAACAATGGCTGATCTGCGCAACAATTTCGTCGGCATCAAGTCTCCGAACCCCTTCTGGCTGGCGTCGGCACCGCCGACCGACAAGGCCTACAATGTCGAGCGCGCCTTCAAGGCGGGCTGGGGCGGCGTGGTCTGGAAGACGCTCGGTGAAGAAGGCCCACCGGTCGTCAACGTCAACGGCCCGCGCTACGGCGCGATCTGGGGCGCCGACCGCCGCCTGCTTGGATTGAACAATATCGAACTTATCACCGACCGCGACCTCTACACCAACCTGCGCGAAATGAAGCAGGTGAAGATGAACTGGCCGGATCGCGCCCTGATCGCATCGATCATGGTGCCCTGCGAGGAAAATGCCTGGAAATCGATCCTGCCGCTGGTGGAAGAGACAGGCGCTGACGGTATCGAACTCAATTTCGGCTGTCCGCACGGCATGTCGGAACGCGGCATGGGCGCTGCGGTCGGACAGGTGCCGGAATATATCGAGATGGTGGTGCGCTGGTGCAAGCAGTACACCCGCATGCCGGTCATCACAAAGCTGACGCCGAACATCACCGACGTCCGCAAGCCGGCGCGTGCGGCAAAATCCGGCGGCACCGATGCCGTGTCGCTGATCAATACGATCAACTCGATCACCTCGGTCAATCTCGACACGTTCTCACCGGAACCGTCGATTGACGGCAAGGGCAGCCATGGCGGCTATTGCGGCCCGGCGGTCAAGCCGATCGCACTCAACATGGTGGCCGAGATCGCCCGTGATCCGGAAACCTACGGCCTGCCGATTTCCGGCATCGGCGGCATCACCACATGGCGGGACGCGGCCGAATTCCTCGTTCTCGGCGCCGGTAACGTGCAGGTCTGCACTGCGGCGATGACCTACGGTTTCAAGATCGTTGAGGAAATGATCACCGGCCTCTCCGCCTGGATGGATACCAAGGGCCATCGCACCCTCGATGACATCTGCGGCCGGGCCGTGCCGAACGTCTCCGACTGGCAGTATCTCAACCTCAACTACATCGCCAAAGCCCGGATCGACCAGGATGCCTGCATCAAATGCGGCCGCTGCCACATCGCCTGCGAGGACACCTCGCACCAGGCGATCACCCAGTATGTCGATGGCAAGAGACATTTCGAGGTGATGGAAGACGAATGCGTCGGCTGCAATCTCTGCGTCAACGTCTGTCCCGTGCAGGACTGCATCACCATGGTCGGCCTTGAGCCGGGCGTGCTGGACGAACGGACTGGCAAGACCGTCGATCCGAACTACGCCAACTGGACCACCCATCCGAACAACCCGATGGCCCGTCAGGCCGCCGAATAAACCTTCTGGGCATGACGTATCAGCCGCCTCGCTGGAAATGCGAGGCGGCTGATCGCCGTTCAACCCTGACAAATACGGCGGGATTTTACGGCAGTGCCGCCAGGCACCGGATTGGACACGAAATTGCGACGCTGCGTCCACAAAAACGTGCGTTGCCCCTCACCGCGAACTCGTCAATAAGAGGATATGACGAGATGCGGCCTGGCC
This sequence comes from Rhizobium sp. Root1334, assembly GCF_001426665.1. GTDB lineage: Bacteria > Pseudomonadota > Alphaproteobacteria > Rhizobiales > Rhizobiaceae > Pararhizobium. The sequence continues at coordinate 6,602 of NZ_LMEY01000030.1, forward strand.
GCCAACACCGGATGCCTGCTTGAAGATCGCTTCCTCACGAACCCGCAAAAGGCTGCATCTGCTGACGGGCGCCTGCCTGGGCTTTTTCCTGCTGACGCATTTCTCCAACCACGCCCTCGGCCTTATTTCCATCGACACCATGGAAGACGCGCGCCGGATTTTCAACATGATTTGGCGCAGTTGGCCGGGCACGGTGCTGCTCTACGGATCCCTGCTCGTCCATTTCGTGCTTGCGCTTGAAAGCCTCTATCGCCGCCAGACTTTACGCATGCCAATGCGCGAGGCGCTGAAAATCATCTTCGGCCTTACCTTCCCTTTCCTCATCGTCAGCCATGTAGTGAGCACCCGGGTCGAGTGGATGCTTACGGGCTACGGCGACGGCTATTATCAAGTGTTACCCGCGCTCTGGTCGAGTTCTTACAACGCGACACGGCAATCGCTGGCTTTGATTCTCGCCTGGGCGCATGGGTGCCTGGGTGCCTGGTTCTGGATGCGAGGCCGCAGCTGGTATCCACGCTATTTCCTGTTTTTCTATTCCTTCGCCATCCTCGTTCCACTGCTGGCTCTCCTGGGCTTTGCCGTCAGCGCCCGGTCGCTGGAGGTGGGCCTACCATCGACAACCTGGTTTATGCCTCACCGCACCCCACCCGAAATGCTCGGACAAATCAGGACATCCATCGTTGCAGGCCTGCTCGCGATGATCGGTGGAACCTTGATCCTGCGCGCCATTCCGGTACGGGGAAAAATCCGTGTTACCTATCCCGACCGGGTCATTTCGGTGGCAAAAGGCTTCAGCGTACTGGAGGCAAGCCGCGCCGCCGGTATCCCGCATCTGTCGATCTGCGGCGGCCGCGGCCGCTGTTCGACCTGCCGGGTGCGCGTAACCGAAGGTCTGGAACGCCAGCCACCGGCCGGCGACGCCGAACGGGCAACGCTGACTCGTATCCGCGCGCCCGACAATGTGCGCCTCGCCTGCCAGCTGCGGCCGAGCCACAATCTGTCCATTTCGCCCATTCTTGGGGGCGACAATATCGGCCTCAAGGCTCAACCGACCGAGCAACAGGCAGCCGGCCGTGAACGCCATATCGCCGTCTTGTTTTGCGATCTGCGCGATTTCACGCTGCTTGCCCAAAAGCAGCTGCCCTTCGATACGGTCTTCCTGCTCAACCGCTATTTCGAGACTATCGGGGAAGCGGTAGAAGAGTCGGGCGGCGTGATCGACAAGTTCATCGGCGACGGCGCGCTGGCACTTTTCGGATTGAACAACAGCATCGAGGAGGCCTGCGCACAGGCGCTGACCGCGACCGCACGCATCGCCAAGGGAATCGATGTCCTCAACCGCAATTTCATGAGCGAACTGGACAAGCCGTTGCGCATCGCCATGGGGATGCATGCAGGCCCGGCGATTATCGGCCAGATCGGCTATGGCAAGGCCTCGTCGCTGACCGCTGTCGGCGACACGATCAATGCGGCAAGCCGCCTGGAAGGCTTTGCCAAGGAATATGATGCCCAGCTTGCCGTTTCCGCCGACCTGGTCCGATATGCCGGGCTGAACGTCAGTGACCGGGAAAGCTACAACATTTCCATCCGGGGCCGCAGGGGCACGCTTGAAACCTTGATCATCCAGAACGCAGCCGACATCGAGGCGATGATGGACGCGGAAAAGCACCAAGCCAGCCCGCCGGCCTGACGCAGGATAGCGCGGGGAGTTACTATTGCATGCACTGCGTGCATGCCTGCAATCCAATCGCGGGTGACGACAGGAGTGCAGAATACCCCTAGAATTTAATGGTACTGTTTGATTAAACTGACGTTGCGTACAACAAATACGCACAAGAGCGACGATACTATGCCAACGTATATATGGCTGCCATGCCTCCACTGATCGCCCAGAACTGGAAATCGTCACAGGGCACTCTGACTGGAACCGCCCGGGATGCAATTATTCTGGCCGGTATCGTCTTCGTCGCGGCTCTCCTCGGTATTCTGACGCGTCCGATGGGCCTGCTTGCCCTGTTGTGGCCCGCAAACGCCGTCCTGTTGGGCGTGATGGTCCGGCGCCCCGGTTTTGCTACCGCGTTTGGCTGGGCGGGAGCCATTGCCGGTTACATTGCCGCCGACATGATAACCGGCGGCACCCTGACCAAGACCCTTTGGCTTACCGGCGCCAACGTTACCGGTGTCTTTGCCGGCAGTCTGCTCTATCGTCTCGCCGGCCGTGGTCACCAGCGCCTTCGCGAGCCTCAGTCCGTCATCATCATGTTCGCGATCTGCAGCGTTGCGGCCCTCGCCAGCGGGCTTGTCGGCGGCTTTGCTGCAGGATTTTCGCTTGGGCAAACCTATTTTTCCGGATTCTGGTTCTGGCTGGTTACAGAGCTTGTGAATTTCATCGTCATTTTGCCCGTGATACTCATCGCGCCGTCGTTCCGCGAATGGCCTGCCAAGCTGGCAGCCTCCAGCCGAACGGCGCTGTCAGAGAGACGCCATGCTCTTCCCTTGGCGGCCCTTTTGCTGTCGATGCTCGCCAGCAGTTTCATCGGCGGCCCCGGAGCTTTCGCGTTTCCAGTTCCGGCCCTGCTTTGGTGCGCCACCAGTTTCTCGCTGTTTCCGATGACCCTGCTGACTATGGTCTTCAGCATCTGGGGTATGATGACCTTCAGCACGAGTGCACCAGAGGCCGTGGATCCTCTTTTGTGGATGCAATCCATCCGGCTGGGCCTTGGCATGATTGCGATGGCCCCGCTTTCGGTGGCAAGCATTACGACGACCCGAAACGGGCTGCTGCAGCGCCTTCAGGATTCTGTCGACCATGATTTCTTGACCCGCACGCTCGCCCGCGGCACCTTCATGGCACGCAGCGAAAACGCCATTTCGCAGGGCGGCAACGTCGATGGCTCGGCCGTTCTCGTTCTCGACATCGATCACTTCAAATCGGTCAATGATCAGCACGGGCATGCGGTCGGCGACAATGCGCTAATTGCCTTTTCATCCGCCGTCACTTCAACGCTGCGGAAAGACGACCTCTTCGGGCGGACCGGAGGCGAAGAGTTCTGCGTGGTGCTGCCAAGGGCCTCGGCAGCCGCCGCAAGAATGGTGGCGGAACGCATCCGGCAAGCCGTCGAGCGCCTGGAAATCGATGCCGGCGATGGAACAACGCTGTCGATCACGGTGAGTGGCGGCCTGGCCGTTTGCAGCAGCACTTCAAAATTGTCGTTCGAGGAAATGCTGACCCGAGCCGACATGGCGCTGTACCGCGCAAAAGCGGAAGGCCGCAACCGGATCGTCAGCGACGACTGCTAATTCCGGATCAGGCGCCACCGTTGCGGATTTCCAGCCCACTGACGAAGAGCTGCTCGAGGAACCGCGCAGCATCTTCGAAACGCCCTTCGCCGGAGTGCTCCTCGCCGAGCACTCCGCGCACCTGAACGTCGAAATCCGCATAATGCTGCGTGGTCGACCAGATGGCGAAGATCAGGTGATAAGGATCGCATTTGGCGATCTTGCCGGACTTGGCCCAACTGCGGATCACCTCGGCCTTCTCGTCGACAAGCGATTTCAAGGGGCCCTTCAACTCGTCCTCGATATGGGGGGCACCTTGCAGGATCTCGTTGGCGAACAACCGGCTTTCGCGCGGGAAATCCCGCGCCATCTCCAGCTTGCGGCGGATGTAACTCCGGATTTCCGTAACCGGACTCCCCTCCGCATCGAACTCGCGCAACGGGTCGAGCCAGTTGTCGAGCACCCGGTCGATCAGCGCCCGGTGCATTGCTTCCTTGGTGCGGAAATAATAGAGCAGGTTGGGTTTGGACATGCCCGCCACTTCAGCGATCTGGTCGATGGTGCTGCCGCGAAAACCGTGGGTGGCAAAGACGTCGAGCGCCGCCTCGAGAATCAGTTCTTCCTTCTCCTCCTGGATGCGGGTTCGCCGTTGCGTTCGGGCTGCCCTCGGAAGTACCATCTTTCCCCCAGTCTTCTCACCAATCGCCGCCGGCGTACGGCTTGAAAACCTCCGAAAACCGCGTGGTCCAAAAATTCGGACGGCACTGACGTTTTTTCTGTTTTTCGTCTTGAGTGCGGCAACGGAAGTTGTAATGTTTTACCAACCGGTCAAATTATCAGTCAGTTCAAACTCAAACGCAACGGCTGATCGCAGGGCAATCGAAAAAACCAGATGCCCCGATTTGACCACGGGAACGATGGGATGCGCAGCCAAATCTGCCTCCCTTAAAAAGAATGAGGAGAACCGTCATGGCTCATGCACCGGGCGAGAACATGCGCGTCAACGCCGACCGTCTGTGGGATTCCCTGATGGACATGTCCAAGATCGGCCCCGGCATTGCCGGTGGCAACAATCGCCAGACATTGACCGACGAAGATGGCGAAGGCCGTCACCTGTTTCAAAGATGGTGCGAAGACGCCGGCATGACCATGGGCGTCGACAAGATGGGCACGATGTTTGCCACCCGCCCCGGTACCGATGCCGACGCCCTTCCCGTTTATGTCGGCAGCCATCTCGATACCCAGCCAACCGGCGGCAAATATGACGGCGTGCTCGGCGTTTTGGGCGCATTGGAGGTCGTGCGTACCATGAACGATCTCGGCATCAAGACGAAGCATCCGATCGTCGTCACCAATTGGGCAAACGAGGAAGGCGCGCGCTTCGCGCCCGCCATGCTCGCTTCCGGCGTCTTTGCCGGTATCCATGAGCTGGATTACGCCTATGGCCGCAAGGATCCCGACGGCAAGTCCTACGGCGACGAATTGAAACGGATTGGATGGCAAGGCGAGGAAGAGGTTGGCGCGCGAAAAATGCACGCCTATTTCGAATATCACATCGAGCAAGGCCCGATCCTCGAGGCAGAAGAAAAGACTATCGGTGTGGTGACGCACTGTCAGGGCCTGTGGTGGCTGGAATTCACCTTGACGGGCCGCGAAGCGCATACCGGCTCGACGCCGATGAACCTGCGCGTCAATGCCGGGCTGGCGATGGCGCGGATCGTTGAAATGGTCCAGGGGGTCGCGATGGAAAACCAGCCGGGTGCCGTTGGCGGCGTTGGCCAGGTGTTCTTCTCGCCGAATTCGCGCAACGTGCTGCCGGGCAAGGTTGTGTTCACCGTCGACATCCGCTCGCCCGACAAGGCCAAGCTCGACCGCATGCGGGCGAAGATCGAGGCCGAAGCACCGAAGATCACGGAAGCGCTCGGCGTTGGTTGTTCCATCGAGGCCATCGGCCATTTCGAGCCGGTGACCTTCGATCCGGCGCTGGTGACCGCCGTACGCACCGCCGCCGAGAAACTTGGCTATAGCCACATGAACCTGATCTCCGGCGCCGGCCACGACGCCTGCTGGGCCGCCAAAGTCGCCCCCGCCACCATGGTCATGTGCCCCTGTGTCGGCGGGTTGAGCCACAACGAGGCCGAGGAGATCTCCAAGGAATGGGCTTCCGCCGGCTGCGACGTGCTGTTCCACGCGGTGGTGGAGACTGCGGGGATCGTGGGGTGAAGACCGTGGCCGTGGCCCCCTCATCCGGCCCTTCGAGCCACCTTCTCCCCGCTGAGGAGAAGAGGGTGTTTGCCGTGCTAACAATATCGCCCTTTACCTCTGCGCTTTCAGAACTATCCGTAATGCGCGGGGCCTCCACGCACTCCCTCTTCTCCCCAGCGGGGAGAAGGTGGCCCGAAGGGTCGGATGAGGGGGCCTTCCGATGAATGCCCAAAAGAACAACGACATTACCAAGCACCGCAGCGGAGCAACAGCCAAGGCTCGCCACCTGCGGCAGGAAGAGACAGAGGCCGAATACAAACTCTGGAGTGAACTGCGCAATCGCCTACTCAACGGGTACAAGTTCACACGGCAAGTGCCGCTTGGACCTTATGTTGCTGACTTCGTCTGTCGCGAAAAAAGCCTCGTGATCGAACTTGATGGCGCGCAACATTCAGGTTCGCTTTCCGATATTGTTCGAACACGCTGGCTGAACCAGAACGGCTATTCAGTTCTGCGGTTTTGGAACGACGAAATTCTTCGGGAACGGCGCGCGGTTCTCGACACCATACTCGCAGTCCTGTCCGGCGAGATTTCCGCACGCTGCGATGCGGCCCGCTTCTCGCCCGCAGGCGTCTTCGCGAACACCAAAGAGGTAACAAGATCATGACCACAGTCATCAAGAACGGCACCATCGTCACCGCCGACCTCACCTATAAGGCCGACGTCAAGATCGACGGTGGCAGGATCATCGAGATCGGGCCGAATCTCTCGGGCGACAAGACGCTGGATGCGACCGGCTGTTATGTCATGCCCGGCGGTATCGATCCGCATACCCATCTCGAAATGCCGTTCATGGGAACCTATTCCTCCGACGATTTCGAAAGCGGGACGCGCGCGGCCCTGTCCGGCGGCACGACCATGGTCGTCGATTTCGCCCTGCCCGCGCCCGGCCAGTCGCTGCTCGAAGCGCTCACCATGTGGGACAACAAGACCTCGCGGGCCAATTGCGACTTCTCCTTCCACATGGCGATCACCTGGTGGAGCGAGCAGGTCTTCAACGAGATGCAGACCATCGTTCAGGACAAGGGCATCAACTCGTTCAAGCACTTCATGGCCTACAAGGGCGCACTGATGGTGGATGACGACGAGATGTTCCACTCGTTCCAGCGTTGCGCTGAGCTCGGTGCGCTGCCGATGGTGCATGCCGAAAACGGCGATATCGTTGCGCAGATGCAGGCAAAGTTGCTGGCAGACGGTAACAATGGCCCGGAAGCCCACGCCTATTCCCGCCCCGCCGCCGTCGAAGGCGAGGCGACCAACCGCGCCATCATCATCGCCGACATGGCGGGGGCACCGCTTTATGTGGTGCACACCTCCTGCGAACAGGCGCACGAGGCCATCCGCCGCGCCCGCCAAAACGGCATGCGCGTCTACGGCGAGCCGCTGATCCAGCATCTGACATTGGACGAGAGCGAATATGCAAATCCCGACTGGGATCATGCCGCCCGCCGCGTCATGTCGCCGCCGTTCCGCAACAAGCAGCATCAGGACAGCCTCTGGGCAGGCCTCTCCGCCGGTTCCCTGCAGGTGGTCGCGACCGACCACTGCGCCTTTACGACCGAACAAAAACGTTTCGGCGTCGGTGACTTCACCAAGATCCCCAATGGCACCGGCGGGCTTGAAGACCGTATGCCGATGCTCTGGACAAACGGCGTCGCCACCGGCCGCATCACCATGAACGAGTTTGTGGCTGTGACCTCGACCAACATCGCCAAGATCCTCAACATGTACCCGAAAAAAGGTGCGATCCTCGTCGGTGCCGATGCCGATCTCGTTGTCTGGGATCCGAAACGCTCGAAGACCATCTCGGCCTCAAGCCAGCAATCGGCGATCGACTATAACGTCTTCGAGGGCAAGCAGGTGACCGGCCTGCCGCGCTACACGCTGACCGGCGGCGTGGTTGCCATCGAGGAATCGACGGTCAAGACACGCGAAGGCCAAGGCAAATTCGTCAAGCGCGAACCTTTCACCGCCGTCAACAAGGCGCTCTCTACCTGGAAGGAGATCACCGCACCGCGCAAAGTCCAGCGCACCGGCATTCCGGCCAGCGGGGTATGATGGTGAGGGCGGCGTACACGAGGGGGCTTTGAAAAAATGCACGTGAGCAGGCCCCCATCCTCCAGATCGCTCTGTCGCCGGCCGGCGGGCCAGCGGCGATACCAGCCCGTTCACGCAAGACAACAATTACAACGGCACGAGGGCCTCCAGTTCAGGCAACAGGACGACGCTTTCCTGCTCGTTCGGGTCTGTGCGCGCAATGACGGCCGAAGCGGCCTGATCCGACAGATTGGCCGGCAGATGCGGCACGCCAGCCGGGATATAAAACATCTCGCCCGCGCGCACGATCACATGGTTCTCCAGCCTTTCGCCAAACCACGTATGGGCTTCGCCAGACAGCATGTAGATCGCCGTTTCATGGGTTTCGTGTTTGTGGGCCTTGGCCCGGCCACCCGGCGGAATGGTCAGAAGGTGCATACAGATGCCCGCCGATCCGACAGCCTCTGCCGAAATCCCCTCGAAGTAACTGAACCCCTGCTTACCATCATAGGTCTGGCCGGGACGGACGATCCGGCAGGTGGGTTTCGATGATTGCAACATTTTCATATCTCCTCCGCAGGAACGCCGCAGGCAGCATACCCCATTCAAAAAATATGAAGTACGACTATCGGAGGCAGAAAACCGAATGACGTCACACCAATCTTCCAGCCAATGGCATTCAGGGCGGAGCGCACCGGATACAATGACAGGCACAGCAACATCCGTCGTTTCGGCGCGCGATCTCGGCCTCACCTTCGAGACCAACGACGGCCCGGTCAACGCGCTGACAGGCGTCAATCTCGACGTCAACAAGGGCGATTTCGTCTCCTTCATCGGCCCCTCCGGTTGCGGCAAGACCACCTTCCTGCGCGTCATCGCCGATCTGGAAAAGCCGACATCCGGCGCGATCACCGTCAATGGCACGACACCGGAAAACGCCCGCAAAAACCGCTCCTACGGCTATGTCTTCCAGGCCGCCGCCCTCTACCCGTGGCGCACCATCGAAAAGAACATCGCTCTGCCGCTCGAAATCATGGGCTACAGCGCCGCGGACCAGAAGGCGCGGATCGAGCGTACCCTCGAACTGGTCAACCTGACGGGCTTTGGCAAGAAATTTCCGTGGCAGCTTTCGGGCGGCATGCAGCAGCGCGCCTCGATCGCCCGCGCGCTCGCCTTCGATGCCGATCTTCTCCTGATGGATGAACCGTTCGGCGCACTCGATGAAATCGTCCGCGATCACCTGAACGAGCAGCTCTTGAAACTCTGGGACCGCACCAACAAGACGATCTGCTTCGTGACCCACTCGATCCCGGAAGCCGTCTATCTCTCCACCAAGATCGTCGTCATGAGCCCCCGTCCCGGCCGCGTCACCGACATCATCGAATCCACCCTGCCACGCGAACGCCCCTTGGGCATCCGCGAAACCCCGGAATTCCTCGCGATCGCCCATCGCGTGCGCGAGGGTCTGAGAGCGGGGCATAGTTATGATGAGTAGGGCGTCCGAGATTGCGGCGAAGGCCCCTCCCCAACCCCTCCCCACAAGGGGGAGGGGCTCGACCGGTCGGCCTTTCGCTTTTTCAGACTTCCAACAAGACAAAATTGCTGCACGTACGATGCGCAGAAATTCTAACTCGAGTTTTGAGGGATCGCCGCAGGCGATGCATTTTCAGTTTGGCGATGCAGGCGCCGCGGTTTTCTCCCTCCCCCTTGTGGGGAGGGTGGTGAGCGCAGCGAACCGGGAGGGGTCTTTCTTGCCGCACTCAAATATCGACCCAAAAACCAGAACGAGGGCCAAGAAACTACGCACCGAACTGACCAAAGCCGAAGCCAGAATGTGGAATATGCTGCGCGACTTCCGTTCACGCGGCGCACGGTTCCGCCGTGAAACTCCGATTGGTCCTTATGTCGCTGATTTTGCCTGGTTGTCGGCGCGCATTGTGATTGAAGTCGATGGCGATAGCCATGAAACGACAGATGGACGGAGACACGACAACCAACGCGATCGGTTTCTTCAAGCCCAGGGCTTTAGCGTCCTCCGTTTTGACAACGCTCAGGTAATCGACGGCCCGGACTATGTTTTCTTAACAATAGAACAAGCCATTTCGAATTTTCTGGAGGCCGAGCCAAACCAATGAACCTCTCCTTCATTCTCTGGCTCGCCGCTTCCATGGCGATCTTTCTTGGCGGCGCCACGGCATCGCGTTATTATGTTTCCACCAATAACATCCTTATCCTCCTGTTCTCGCTCGGGCTCTATTGCCTCGGCAATCTGATGATGGTGCGGCTGATGCGTGAGGGTGGGCTCGGGCTTGCCATTTCGGCATCGGCTATTGCCCAACTCCTCTTGGTCAATTTCATCGCCTTTGCCGTCTTCGGTGAGCGCATGACCTTGCCACAACTGGCCGGAGTGGCGCTGGGTGTCGTCTCCATGGGGTTGATGTTGCTGCCCACGGGAGGAAAGGCTTGAACATGGAAAAGCCGAACCTTTTCAAAGACAGCATCATGCCGGTGGGCGTCATCCTGCTTGCCGTCCTGATTATCTGGTATGTTTCCGCAGTCTTCCTCAACGCGCCATTCGAGCGCGACACGGCTGCGCGGGCGGGAACGGAGATTACCTTTTCCGAAATCCTGCCGAAAACCATGTTCCAGCAACGGCCGGTTCTGCCTGCCCCGCATCAGGTGATCGCCGAAATCTGGAACACGACGGTTTTAATGCCGGTCACCTCCAAGCGAAGCCTCGTTTACCATGCTTGGATCACACTCTCCGCCACACTGCTCGGGTTTGGCATCGGCACCGTGCTCGGTATCCTGCTGGCGGTTGGCATCGTCCATAACCGGGCGATGGATCGCTCACTGATGCCCTGGGTCATTGCCAGCCAGACCATTCCGATCCTCGCCATCGCGCCGATGATCATTGTCGTCCTCAATGCCGTCGGCATATCCGGGCTTTTGCCCAAGGCGCTGATCTCCACCTATCTGAGCTTCTTCCCGATCGTCGTCGGCATGGTGAAGGGGCTGCGCGCGCCTGAACAGATCCAGCTTGACCTGATGCACACCTATTATGCCAGCCCGTCGCAGACCTTCTGGAAGCTGCGCTGGCCGTCGTCCATGCCCTATCTCTTCGCCTCGTTGAAAGTCGCCATCGCCATTTCGCTGGTTGGTGCCATCGTCGGCGAATTGCCGACCGGTGCCGTGTCCGGTCTCGGCGCCCGCCTGCTCGCCGGTTCCTATTATGGCCAGACGGTGCAGATCTGGTCGGCTCTGTTCATGGCGGCAGCGCTCGCCGCAACCCTGGTGATCATTGTCGGGCTTGCCCACACCGCCGTCCTCAAGCGCATGGGGATGAAACCATGAACTATAGTCTTCTGTTCGGCGCCATCGTCTTCTGGCTTGCGGCCTGGGCAACCAATGAATGGCTGGTGCGCAGGAAATTCCGCATCCCGTCAGCAAACAGCGTTGTTCGTCTGGCAGTTCCCCTGCTGTTCGGCGTCAGCATTCTGGTTCTCTGGGAAGGACTGGTGCGCGGGCTCAATGTTCCCTCGGTGCTGCTACCGCCACCGTCGATGATCTGGACGCGGCTGATCAACTCGGTGCCGACACTTTGGGCCGATTTCCAGCAGACGTTCCTAAAAGCCGTCATCACCGGCTATGCGCTTGGCTGCGGGCTCGGCTTCCTCGTTGCGATTGCCATCGACCGTTCGCCTTTCCTGCAGAAGGGCCTTCTGCCGCTCGGCAATTTTGTCTCCGCCCTGCCCGTCATCGGCGTCGCACCGATCATGGTCATGTGGTTCGGCTTCGACTGGCAATCGAAGGTGGCGGTCGTCGTCATCATGACGTTCTTCCCGATGCTGGTAAACACGGTTTCAGGCCTTGCTGCGGCAAGTTCGATGGAGCGCGACCTGATGCACACCTATGCCGCCAGCTGGTTTCAAACCCTTGTTAAATTGCGTCTTCCAGCGGCATGGCCTTTCATTTTCAACGCACTCAAGATCAACTCCACTCTGGCGCTGATCGGCGCGATCGTCGCGGAATTCTTCGGCACGCCGATCGTCGGCATGGGGTTTAGGATTTCCACCGAGGTGGGACGCATGAATGTCGATATGGTTTGGGCCGAAATCGCCGTTGCGGCGGTGGCTGGCTCCGCCTTTTACGGGATAGTCGCGCTCATCGAGCGGGCTGTCACGTTCTGGCATCCGTCCGTGCGGAATGCGCGGACGGCTTAAAAAATACCTGCCCGTGGTGGGCGGGTACAACAAAAAAGAGGGAACTGACATGAAGACAAGACTTGCATCATTGCTGCTGGCAAGCGCTTTTTCGCTGTCCGCATTCCATGCCATGGCCGCCGACAAGGTGGTGCTGCAGCTGAAATGGGTCACGCAGGCCCAGTTCGCCGGCTATTACGTCGCCAAGGACAAGGGTTTTTATGAAGCCGAAGGTCTCGATGTCGAGATCAAGCCGGGCGGCCCGGACATCGCACCTCCGCAGGTCATCGCCGGTGGCGGCGCCGATGTCGTCGTCGACTGGATGCCATCTGCGCTTGCAACCCGCGAAAAGGGCGTGGCGCTCGTCAACATCGCCCAGCCGTTCAAGTCCTCGGGCATGATGCTGACCTGCCTGAAGGAATCCGGCGTCGCCTCTCCTGCCGATTTCAAGGGCAAGACACTCGGCGTCTGGTTCTTCGGCAACGAATATCCGTTCCTGTCCTGGATGAGCCAACTCGGTCTCAAGACCGATGGCGGCCCGGATGGCGTCACCGTCCTGAAGCAGGGCTTCAACGTCGATCCGCTGATCCAGAAGCAGGCTGCCTGCATCTCGACCATGACCTATAACGAATATTGGCAGGTCATCGACGCCGGCATCAAGCCGGATGACCTGGTGGTCTTCAAGTATCAGGATCAGGGCGTCGCAACCTTGGAAGACGGTCTCTACGTGCTTGAAGACAAGCTCAAGGATCCGGCCTTCAAGGAAAAGATGGTCAAGTTCGTGCGCGCTTCGATGAAGGGCTGGAAATACGCCGAGCAAAACACCGACGAAGCCGCCGGCATCGTTCTTGAGAACGACGCTACCGGCGCCCAGACGGAAGAACACCAGAAGCGCATGATGAGTGAAGTTGCCAAATTGACGGCAGGCTCGAACGGCGCGCTGGATGACGCCGACTACAAACGCACCGTTGCTTCGCTGCTGAAGGGTGGATCCGACCCCGTTATCAGCAAGGAACCATCAGGCGCCTTCACGCATGAGATTACTGACGCCGCTCTCAAATAGGCATTTTTATAATACTTTTGACAGAAGAAACGCGCGGGCTGGTTCCCGCGCGTTTCTCATTTGCAACACTTGCAAATACGTTTGCGCAACAAAAAGACATAAAACGGAAGTTGCATTGATGGCACCCAACAAATAAAATAATGAGGCACCATTCTTTATTTCTATGATCTTGCATAGCCGAATGGCTCTAACTAAATAGAGCCCGAAGGCATTCTGAGGAGGATGCGGGAGAAAATTTACGCGTAACGTAATTGCAACCGGCGCGCTATTTCCTTCCTTTCCTGCATATGACGGCGACCGGCCCATCCAGGCAATGTTTTCGGCGTCAGCGAACTGATTTATCCGGAATTCGAGGAAAGTGAGCCGATGGCCCGTAACACGACGTTTGCGTTTGGAATTTCCACTGCTCTTTTGCTGACTTTGCTATCCGGCACGGCATTCGCGCAGGAGGCCGCCAAGCCGGAAGCCACGCAGACATTGCCGTCCATTGTCGTAACCGAGGTGGCATCCAGGCCGATTGTCGATCGGGTCGTGGCAACCGGTGCGGTAAAAGCCGTCGATGAGACCTATGTCTCCCCGCTGGTCGACGGGCTTTCCATTCGCACGCTGAACGCCGATGTCGGTGACCGGGTTGAGGCAGAGAGCACGCTCGCGACCCTGAACCAGGATATGCTTGTGCTGCAAAAGAGCCAATATGCCGCAAGCCTTGCCAAGGCTGAGGCCGCTCTTGCCCAATATCAGGCACAACTTGCGGAAGCGCAGGCCAATGCGGACGAAGCCGTCCGGGTCAGCGAACGATCAAAAAAGCTCGCCGAGGCGGGTTCGATGTCGACAGCGCAGCGTGACCAGGAAAAAGCCGCCGCCACCGCAGCGCTTGCGCGCGTCCGCTCGGCTGACCAGTTGGTCTCTGTCGCCAAGGCGGATATCAAGGTCGTCGAGGCGCAGATTTCCGATGTCGATCTGCGGCTTGTCCGCACGGATGTGAAAACGCCAGTAACCGGCGTGGTCTCGGCACGCACCGCAAAGGTCGGGGCCATTGCGAACGGCGCCGGTGAGCCGCTGTTCACCATCATTCGCGATGGAGCCGTTGAGATGAAGGCGGAAATTATCGAAACCGACCTGCCTAAGCTTGAGATCGGCCAGAAGGCAAAGGTGACGCTTGCCGACGGCAAGACGCAGATCGACGGGAGAATCCGCCTGATTTCGCCGGTGATCGACACCCAGACCCGCCTCGGCAGTGTCTATATCAGCCTGCTGGAACCCGAAAAAGCCAGGGTTGGCATGTATGCTCGGGCGCAGATCATCGTCACGGAAAAACAGGCGCTCGTCCTGCCGCTTTCGGCGGTCACCAATACGAAGGTCGGCATGGTCGCCCGCAAGGTTGAGGGTGACGTGGCGCATGTTGCGCAAGTTGAAACCGGCATACAGGATAACGGATATATCGAAATCCGCAGCGGGCTGAAGCAGGGCGACCGGGTGATTACGAAAGCCGGCGCCTTCGTGCGCGACGGTGATCGCATCAAACCCGTGCTGGCGGCCGCCGAAACCGTATCGAACTGATCGAGGTCAAAGAGATGAACTTTTCTGCTTGGTCCATCCGCAACCCGATCGCGCCGATCCTGGGTTTCGCGCTCCTGCTCTACCTGGGAATTCAATCGTTCTACGCATTGCCGATCACCCGGTTCCCGAACATCGACGTCCCGGTGGTCGCGATCACCGTGACCCAGAACGGCGCCTCGCCGTCGGAACTGGAAATGCAGGTGACCAAGGAGGTCGAGGACGCCGTTGCCTCGATCGCCGGTGTTGACGAAATCCAATCCACGGTTACCGACGGACAGTCGGTCACTTCAGTCGTTTTCCGTATCGAAAAGCCCACGGAAGAAGCCGTCCAGGACACCAAGGACGCGATCGACCGCATCCGCAGCGATCTGCCTGCCGACGTTGAAGAACCTGTCGTCACCAAGATCGATGTCGAAGGCCAAGCCATCCAGACTTTCTCCGTCACATCGCCTGATATGACGCTGGAAGAACTCTCCTGGTTCGTCGATGATACCATCAAGCGCGCCCTGCAGGGTCAGGTCGGCGTTGGCCGGATTGACCGTTACGGCGGCTCCGACCGGGAAATCAAGGTCGAGCTTGATCCGAACAAGCTCGATTCCTTCGGCATCACAGCCCCGGATGTCAACAATCAGCTGCGCAGCACCAACGTTGACCTCGGCTCGGGCCGCGGCCAGATCGGCGGAAACGAGCAGACCATCCGTACACTCGGCGACGCTCGCAACGTGGCCCAACTCGCCAATACGACGATCGCACTGCTCAATGGCCGGTTCGTAAAGCTCTCCGATCTCGGCACCGTCACCGATACCTATGAAGAGCAGAAATCCTTCTCTCGCTTCAATGGTGACGCATCGGTCACCTTCGCAGTGTTCCGATCCAAGGGCGCCAGCGAAGTCACCGTCGCAGAAACCGTGGCGAAAAGCCTCGATACGGTTCGTGCCGCCCATCCCCAAGTCAACATCGCAATGGTCGATGACTCGGTCTATTTCACCTACGGCAACTATGAAGCTGCGCTGCACACGCTGCTGGAAGGCTCGATCCTTGCCGTTATCGTCGTGCTTCTCTTCCTGAGAAACTGGCGGGCGACGCTTATCGCCGCGGTTGCCCTGCCCCTGTCCGCGATCCCGACATTCTGGATCATGGATCTGATGGGCTTCTCGCTCAATCTCGTCAGCTTCCTGGCATTGACACTGGCGACGGGTATTCTCGTCGATGACGCGATCGTCGAAATCGAGAATATTGCCCGGCATATCAAGATGGGAAAGACGCCGTACCGGGCCTCGCTCGACGCCGCCGACGAAATCGGGCTAGCGGTTATCGCCACCAGCTTCACCATCATCGCCGTCTTCGTGCCGGTCTCGTTCATGCCCGGTATTGCCGGACAATATTTCATTCAGTTCGGCTTGACGGTCGCCTTCTCCGTCTTCTTCTCGCTGATGGTCGCGCGTCTGATCACGCCACTGATGGCAGCCTACCTGATGAAGCCCGAGGACGGCGTTGACGACCATCATGACAATGATGGGCGCATGATGAAGGGCTATACCTGGCTGGTCAGCGCCACGACCCGGCGCTGGTATATGCGCTACGCAACGATGCTCGCCGCTTTCGCCTTCCTGGCAGGTTCCCTGGCTCTGATGGCGCAGGTGCCAGGCAGCTTCATGCCGCCGGACGATTCATCGCGCGTCGTGCTGTCGGTCGAATTGCCGCCAAACGCAACTCTTGCTGAAACCGACGCCACAACTGAACAGATCTACAACGCTGTGCGCGGTATCGATGGCGTGGAGAGCGTCTTCGTGCTCGGCGGCGCCTCGCCGAAGGGCGATCTTGAACTGCGCCGTGCAACGGTCCGCATCATTCTCGGGACCATCGACCATTCGCTTGTCAAAACCCTGGTCAACAAGGGTCTCGGCAATCTTCCGCTGATCGGGCAGTATATGCCGAAGATGAAGATGGATGGCAGGACACGTCCGCAGTGGGACGTCGAAAAGGACATCTTCGCCAACCTGCGCGGCATTCCGGATGTACGCATCACCAAGCTGAACGATCGCGGCGAACGTGAACTGACCTTCAACTTCCTGTCGTCCAACGAGGACGACCTGAATGCGGCCGTCAGCCTGCTGGAAGGCAAACTGCGCGCGTCACCCATCCTGTCCAACGTCAGCTCGGAAGGCGCCCTGCCCCGGCCGGAACTGCAGATTCATCCGCGGAAGGATGAAATCGCACGTCTCGGCATCACGCCGCAGCAGATTTCCCAGACGATCCGCGTTGCTACGACCGGTGATGTCGATGCAGCACTGACCAAGATCTCGCTCGACAACCGGCTGATCCCGATCCGGGTACAGACGTCACTTGACGTTCGCCGTGACCTCGCAGCGATCGGCGCCCTGAAGGTGAAGACCGCGTCTGGCTCGACGGTTCCGATCGATAGCGTTGCCGATATCAGCTATTCCGAAGGACCAAGCTCAATCCTGCGCAATGCTCGCAACAAGGTGGCCTCGATCGGCTCCGATGTGCCGCAGGGGACCGCGCTCGATACCTCGACCGCAGAGTTCAAGCGGATCGTCGACGAGACGAAGCTGCCATCGACCGTTCGGCTTGCCGAGAGCGGCGATACCAAGATCCAGAGCGAGATGATGCAGAGCTTCGGCAACGCCATGCTGCTCGGATTGCTGATGGTGCTGGTGGTGCTCATCCTATTGTTCAAGGATGTGATCCAGCCCTTCACCATTCTCCTGTCGCTGCCGCTGGCAATCGGCGGCGTCGCTGTGGCGTTGATCCTGACCCGCAATGCATTCTCGATGCCGGTCATGATCGGTGTCCTGATGCTGATGGGTATCGTCACCAAGAACGCCATCCTGCTGGTCGACTTCGCCGTCGAGATGAAGCGTCAGGGCATGGAACGTGTCCAGGCCATGATCGAGGCCGGCCGCAAACGCGCTCAGCCGATCATCATGACATCCATCGCCATGTCGGCGGGTATGATTCCCTCAGCACTCGGTGTCGGCGAAGGCGGTTCGTTCCGCGCACCGATGGCGATCGCCGTTATCGGCGGCATCATCGTATCCACCGTGCTCTCGCTTCTCGTCGTGCCGTCGTTCTTCCTGATCATGGACGACGTATCCCGCCTGATGGGCTGGCTGTTCGGCCGCATGGTCGGCAAGAAGGATGAGGAACTGGAGGTGCTTGAAAACGAAGCATTGACGGGCATCGTCACGGATCAGGGCAAGACGATCGACGAGTTGCAAAAACGGCTCGACAAGCTGGAAGCCCCCAAACGCGGCGGCAACGTCATCAACCACCCCGCGCTCGCAGCGGAATAGTTCCAGCTCGCCCCCCTCAAAAAGCCCGGCCGCCTCATAAATGCGGCCGGGCTTTTTCGTCTTGAAACAGCGCTCTCTTCACAGCCCGCCTTCAACCCTCAGAAAATCGACGATCGTCTCGATACCGTCGCCGCGTTTCATGTCGGAAAACACGAAAGGCCGCGCAGCACGCATACGGTTGGCGTCCCGCTCCATGACGTCGAGATCGGCACCGACATAGGGCGCCAGGTCCTTCTTGTTGATCACCAGAAGGTCCGAGCGTGTGATCCCCGGTCCGCCCTTGCGCGGGATTTCCTCGCCCTGGCAGACGGAAATGACATAGATGGTGATGTCGGCAAGATCAGGCGAAAAGGTCGCTGCCAGATTGTCACCACCGGATTCGATGAAGATGACGTCGAGATCCGGAATGCGCCGGTTGAGATCGGCAATGGCCTGCAGGTTGATCGTCGCATCTTCCCGGATTGCCGTGTGCGGACAACCGCCGGTCTCGACGCCAACGATCCGGTCCGACGGCAGTGCCTGCATGCGTACCAGCGCCTCGGCATCTTCCTTGGTGTAGATATCATTGGTGACGACGGCGACCGAATATGTTTCGCGCATCGCCTTGCAGAGCTTGTCGGTCAACGCTGTCTTGCCGGAGCCGACTGGACCGCCGATTCCGACGCGAAGGGGGCCATTGGCAGATTTCATCGTAATATTCCTTTCAAGAAAGCGGGCTCGAAACTGTCAGGACCGAAAGAGCCGCGAATGCAAAGTCTCATGGCGCAGCGCTGAAATATCGGCCGTGATGGTCGCGGAACCAAGATCGTCCAGCGTGCTCGTCGCAGCCCGTGCCGCTGTTTCAGCGATCACCGGTTCCAGCCCGGCAAGCACAGCAACTCCGTGTGTCTGCCCGATCACCCCGCAACGGATTGCCACCGAAACCAGATTGGATGCCGTCGAATGCAGGTAGGCAGCCAGCGGCGGCTCAAGTCCCGTGCCATGCGCGCCCGCAATCGCCCCAACGGCAACAGGATAGGCAACCGCACCTGTCAGGGTATCGAGCACCGGATGCGGCCAATGGGCAGCTGCCATCAGGAACGCCTCTCCTTGCAGCATGGTTTCCATATGGCGCTCGCGCGATCCGGCAAGGGCTTCAGCGAGTTCTCTTAACTCCGCCAGTCGAGGTGTATCTCCACAAGCCCGATAACTCTCGGCCAGAAGTACGGCATCATTCCAGCTCGAACCATGTTCGATCAACGCCTTCAGCCATCGCGTAAGCCCCGGCGCGTCACGCACCAGACCATCGTGCACCGCCTGCTCAAGCCCACCGGAATAGGAGAACGCCCCGACCGGAAAGGCTGGCGACAACCATGTCACCAGCCGCAGCAGCGCTTTGGTGTCGGCATGATCAGTCATGGGCGTGATGGTGGCCGCCATGACCATGCGAATGTCCACCGGAGCCATGATAGGCACCGCGCATCGGCTGAAACGGTTCCGTCACCTCACTGATCGCAGCGCCCAGACCTTCCAGCATCGCCTTGATCACCGGATCACGCAGAATCAAAATCCGCTCCAGCCGGATTTCTGCGGCAAGGTGCCGATTGCCGAGATGCCAGGCGAGTTCGATCAGGTGGAGGGGATCTCGCGGGCGAATGTCATAGAGCGGCTCATCAATCGCAGCGATGCGGACATACTCCCCGGTGTCCAATACCAGAAGATCGCCATCAGCCAGCATGACGGGCTCCTTCAGGTCAAGCATCACCACATCGTCATTGTCGAGATGCAGCAATTTGCGGCGCAGGTGCCGCTTGTCATGGGCAAGAGCAATCGTATGCAGCGCTGTCTTGTCGGTTGGACCGGGCGACAGGATCTCAGTCGAGCGATAGGGCATTCAACGAGCCTTCAAATTCAATCATATGACTGTAACAACAAAAAAATCCGGCGCCAGACCAAACAGGCCCGGCGCCGGATTTGACGAAAATCACCCTTGCCTGAAATCAGGCAGCGATCTTTTCCGACTGCAGCGCGCCGAGGATGTTCTGCGGCGACGAGACGCCATACGGGTCGTTGTCGGCATTGTCGCAATAGCCTTCTTCCTCGAACCACTGTTCGACGACACCGTCATTGATGACGGCGGCATAACGCCAGGAACGCATACCGAAGCCGAGATTGTCCTTGGAAACGAGCATGCCCATCTTGCGGGTAAACTCGCCGGAGCCATCAGGAATGAGCTTGACGTTTTCGAGGTTCTGCGACTTGCCCCAGGCATTCATCACGAAGGCGTCGTTGACGGAGATGCAGTAGATTTCATCAATGCCCTCGGCACGGAAATCAGCCGTCAGCTTTTCGAAGTCGGGAAGCTGAAAGGTCGAGCAGGTCGGCGTAAACGCGCCCGGCAGCGAAAACAGGATGACGCGCTTGCCGGCGAAATAATCGGCCGACGAAACATCCTGCCAGCGGAATGGATTGGCACCGCCAACGGCTTCGTCGCGAATACGCGTGCGGAAGGTAACGGACGGAACTTTTCTGCCAATGATCATGATGGATACTCCTTGAAAGATAAACGTCCCGCGCGGCAGGTCTTGGGAGGAACCCGGCGCAGGAAGTGACCCTTTTTCTATAGCAATGGCTGCTGCGATGCAGCACAAAGGCGACGAAAAACACTCGCCGCATGGCTGACCTGCACTCAGCGCATGCCTGTGCCTGCGACAAAAAGTCAATTATTTCAATTATACAGCGCCAGCGATGCCGACAGGGAAATCGGTAATGGATTCCACCAGCCGGTTCGCAACCCTGCCTCGCGAAGCGCCTTGGCCGTCCAGGTATTGCAGCCAAGGACAGCAGTGAACCAGCCGTTGGCCTCGAAAAAACGGTCATTGGCGCCGTAGGCAACATCCGGAATCGCCTCGATTCGGCCGCCTGCTGACATAAAGCTCGCTTCGATGAAGGATAGCAGCCGTTCGTATTCATCCGGCCCGATCTCAAAACCCGCAACATGATCCGCGGGCTCGAGAATCTCGCCCGCGACATCGGCATGGATGACCGAGCGATCAAGCGTCAGCCCCTTGAACAATGGCACCGGTTTCAACTCCGACCATGTGGGCGTCTCGATATAAAACGCCCGGCCACCCCAGCCGAAAACCAGCCAGCGTGCGTCCGGATGCGCAACCGGCATGCCGCTTTCCGCGAGAAACGGAAAACGGCCCAGCGTTTCGGCAGTGACTGGAATGGCAATGTCCGTATGGATCGGGTTGGACAGCACAAGAATCCGATGCGTCTCCCTCGTTTCCGCATCGGCTTTCGCGGTATGCCACAAAGGCCGAGGCACGAATGTCCCGGCAACAATCGCCAAGACCGCGGTAAACACAGCGGCCGCCAGCCAGCGCACGGGCCGTCTCCAGGACATCAGCATTCTTTCTCGATCAACAACCGCGCTAGAACATGAAGTAGCGCTGCGCCATCGGTAGCACCGTTGCGGGTTCGCAGGTCAAGAGCTCGCCATCGGCCCGAACCTCGTAGGTTTCGGGGTCCACCTCAACATGCGGCGTCAGGCTATTGTGGATCATCGAGGCCTTGCCGATGCCACCACGGGTGTTCTTCACCGCAACGAGCTGCTTGGCAACACCGAGCCGCGCCTGCAGCCCACCATCGAGCGATGCCTGCGATACGAAGGTGACGGACGAATTGGTTCGTGCCTTGCCAAAGGCGCCAAACATCGGCCGGTAATGCACCGGCTGTGGCGTCGGGATCGAGGCGTTCGGATCCCCCATCGGGGCAGCCGCGATCATGCCGCCAAGAAGCACCATATCGGGCTTCACCCCGAAGAACGCCGGATTCCACATCACCAGATCGGCACGCTTGCCGACTTCGATCGAGCCGATCTCATGCGAAAGGCCCTGCGCGATCGCGGGGTTGATCGTGTATTTGGCGATATAGCGCCGGACGCGAAAGTTGTCGTTCTCGCCGGTCTCCTGCGGCAGCCGGCCCCGTTGCCGTTTCATCTTGTCGGCCGTCTGCCAGGTGCGGATCGCCACCTCGCCAACGCGGCCCATGGCCTGACTGTCGGACGAAATGATCGAGAACGCGCCGATATCATGCAGGATGTCTTCGGCTGCGATCGTCTCCTTGCGGATACGGCTTTCGGCAAAGGCAATGTCTTCCGGGATCGACGGCGACAGGTGATGGCAGACCATCAGCATGTCGAGATGCTCGGCAAGTGTATTGACCGTGTAGGGCCGGGTCGGGTTCGTTGAGGACGGGATGACGTTCGGCTGGCCGCAGATCTTGATGATATCAGGGGCATGGCCGCCGCCCGCGCCTTCGGTGTGAAAGGCATGGATCGTGCGCCCCTTGATGGCCCCGATCGTATCTTCGACGAAACCGCTTTCGTTCAGCGTATCGGTGTGGATCATCACCTGCACGTCAAAGGCATCGGCAACCGACAGGCAATTGTCGATGGCGGCTGGCGTCGTGCCCCAGTCCTCGTGCAGCTTCAAGCTGGAGGCCCCGGCAAGGATCATCTCCTCGATCGGCGCCGGAAGCGAGGCGTTGCCCTTGCCAGCCAGCGCGAGATTCATTGGAAAGGCATCAAAGCTCTCGATCATCCGCTCGATATGCCACGCGCCGGTGCACGTGGTTGCCAGCGTGCCATGCGCCGGGCCGGAGCCGCCGCCAAGCATCGTGGTGATCCCCGACATCAGGGCTTCCTCGATCTGCTGCGGGCAAATGTAATGGATATGGGCATCCATGCCACCTGCCGTAATGATTTTGCCTTCGCTGGCAATCACCTCCGTCGACGGACCGACAATGATGGTCACCCCCGGCTGGGTGTCCGGGTTACCAGCCTTGCCGATCGCAGCGATCCGGCCGTTCTTCAAGCCGATATCGGCCTTGACGATGCCGGTATGATCAACAATCAGCGCATTGGTGATGACGGTATCGACCGCCCCTTGCGCCCGCGTGGCCTGGCTCTGGCCCATGCCGTCGCGAATGACCTTGCCACCGCCAAACTTCACCTCGTCGCCATAGGTGGTGAAATCCTTTTCCACCTCGATGAACAGCTCGGTATCGGCCAGCCGAACCTTGTCGCCGGTGGTGGGGCCGAACATGCTGGCATAGGCCGCGCGCGACATTTTGTAGGACATGGCTTTCAGGCTCCCTGAGCAAAGGCGGGTAAACTGGTCGGATCGAGGCGCAACAGCTGCCCCTTGGAAATCAGGTCATCGACATAACGGCGCTCGGCAGAAAAAGGATGCCACTCCCAGCCCGCATGGCCAAAACCGGCAAGAACCACGCGATTCGTCGGGCGGCGCCAATGAGCCAGCACTTCGGCAATCGCAATCAAACCGCTGCTCGGCACGACATATTCGCCGGGGTCGAATGGCTTCAGCCCCGCATCGACACGCTCATGCGTAGACGCCGGGATCGTATGAAAGGCGCGGCCGGTCGCCTGGGCAAAGGTGCGAAAACCATCGGTATAATCGTCGCAGAGATCATCAAGATCCGGATGCGTCAAAGCCAGCTGCGGCCGCAACGCCTGAAACTTGTCTCCATCACGAACGCACCAGATCGCGCTTGCCCGCCGCACCGCCGCTTTCGTCTTCCACATCCCGCCCCCCAGCATGGCCAGCGCCGGACGTCCGGTGTTGCAGACGGCAACGATATCCGTCTTCTCCCCACCCGCTCCGCAGGAACGGCAATCGTTGAAGCGGATCACCAGATCAGCCGCATCGATGATGGCGGCCGCACCATCCGGCACCGGACCATTGCCAACGATCATGATGGTCCGGCTCGCGGTCACGGACACCTCAGTTTCCAGCACCTTCCGTCAGGCCCTTCAGTTCCTCGGTTCGCTTCTTGGTCAGGTCCGCCAGGCAACCGGAGACCAGCATCGGCTCCATCGAACCGCCCCGCGCCTCGAAACCGGCCAGTTCGCATTGGCCGTCGCGATAATCAATCCAGGCGCGCTGGGCCTTCTTCAGAGCTTCGACGGCACCGACATAGCTGGGGGCGATACCGGCCATTTCCTTGTCGGTATCCTTCATCGCCGCCATGGCCTTCTTGTAGACCGCGTTCAGCTCCGTATCGGCCGCCTCATAATCCTTGTTGGCGCAAATGTTCATATCCGCCTGGGTCATTGCATTGGCGCAATCGACCTGCGGATCCTCTTGCGCCTGTGCAAGGAGAACGCCTTGAAACAACGTGACCGCAAGCGAAACTGACGTGAGGAGGAAACGCCTCATAGCTTGCCCATGACCTTCTGGCGGAAGCCGTAAACCTCGCGCTTGCCGGTAAAAGGAATGAGCGTGACGCTACGCGTCTGTCCCGGCTCAAAGCGCACCGCGGTTCCGGCTGGAATATCCAGGCGCCTGCCATGTGCCACGGCCCGGTCAAACAGCAAGGCGGCATTGGTTTCGGCAAAATGATAGTGGCTGCCGACCTGGACGGGACGGTCACCGCTATTGGAAACCTCCAGCGATACCGTGTCCAGCCCGGCATTCAGCTCGATCTCGCCCTCTGCCGCAAGGATTTCACCGGGGATCATCGTATCGTCTCTCCTCTTCAGGCAGCCTTGATCGGCGCGCAGCCTTCGGCTTTCAGAACGCGCTCGGTGGAGGCCGGAAACTTGCCGAGCTTGGCTGCTGGACGAACCGGGCGGCGCACGAGTTCGCCACTACAGTTCGGGCATTGCCCATCGAGAACATCGGTGACGCACTGCGTGCAGAAGGTGCATTCGAAGCTGCAGATCATGGCTTCGCGGCTGCCAGGCGGCAGATCCTTGTTGCAGCATTCGCAATTGGGTCTCAGTTGCAGCATGGTCTTTCCTCAGCGAATGGGTTCATGGACGGTGACAAGCTTTGTCCCATCCGGAAACGTCGCCTCAATCTGGATATCGTGGATCATCTCGGGAATGCCTTCCATCACCTGAGCGCGGGTGATCACATGAGCGCCCGCCTCCATCAGGTCAGGCACCGAGCGGCCATCGCGCGCACCCTCGACGACAAAATCGGTGATCAGGGCGATTGCTTCGGGATGGTTGAGCTTGACGCCGCGCTCCAGCCGCCGGCGGGCGACCATGGCTGCCATCGAAATCAGCAATTTGTCTTTTTCACGAGGTGTCAGGTTCATGCGTGGTCACCGGGATTATGGGTCAATTACAGGTTCCAGACTTTCGGCACAGAGGCGCCCTTGCGCAAGTGCGAAATGACCGGGATGAGGATTTTTCTCAAGGCAAAACCATCGGCGGCAACGAGGCGGGCAATCAGCTTGTCTTCGCCTCCCACCCGATAGCAGCTCACGCCGCCCGCAATGCCGCCGATCAGACCGCGCAGCTTGTCGAGATGCAACTCGCAATCAGCGCCGGTGTAAAACACGGTCGCGAAAGCCACCTGCCCGCCGAGCACCGCGCGTTCCTGCGTCAAACCGGAGATATCGCCGGAAAGCCGCAGATTTTCGGCATGCAGCAGCGCGCCATTCTTGCGAATGCGCCAGCGATCCTGAAACAGGCCTTCCCGCATCGCCTCGCCCATCGCCTTGCGCCCCAGAAGCACGGCCTCGACCGCCAGAAATTCCGCCCCATCAGCAAGATCGACCTCCAGCTTTCGCGATATCGAGGCCCGGTCAAACAGGATGGTTTCCTGCGGCAGCCAATGCACTGTGGCTCCCTGCCCCAGCGAAATCCGCGCACTCACCGCGGCCGTCCCGGCGCTGGCTTTATAGATTTTCTCGCAGGCCTGGGTGGTCAATGTCAGGTGGGTGCCGTCACCGGCTGCAAACGACCATTCTATATGATCGCCCCCCGTCAGACCGCCGGAACTGTTGATCAGCACCGCTTCCATCGTGGTGTCGAATGTGTCCGGCAACCGGATCTTGGCGCAGCCTTCCTGATAGAATTCGGCAAGCCGGGTACGCCCCGCAAACGGCTTTGCCACCAGCCGCCCTTTGCCCCACGCCCTTTGCGGAGCGATCCCTGCTGCTACTTCAGCCATCTGCCGTCAAACCGTCAGGTGGCGGCGCGCTTCCGGCGTATCCAGCGTCTCGGCCGGGCCTTCATGCACGATCTCGCCACGGTCCATGATGTAAACATGGTCTGCAAGCTCCCGGCAGAAGTCAAGATATTGTTCCACAAGCAGAATCGCCATCCCGGTGGAATCGCGCAGATACTGGATCGCCCGGCCGATATCCTTGATGATCGATGGCTGGATACCCTCCGTCGGCTCATCGAGGACGAGGATTTTGGGCCGGGTGACCAGCGCCCGGCCAATCGCCAGCTGCTGCTGCTGCCCGCCCGACAGATCGCCGCCGCGGCGGCCGAGCATCGAGCGCAGGATGGGGAAGAGGTTGAAGATATCCTCCGGAATGAACCGGTCCTTGCGCGCCACCGGCGCATAGCCCGATTCCAGGTTTTCCTTGACCGTCAGCAGCGGAAAGACCTCGCGCCCCTGCGGCACGAAACCAATGCCGTGCTTGGCCCGATTGTAGGGCGCCATGCCGTTCAGCACCGTATCGTTGAAGGTAATCGTGCCGGCGCTTGGCCCATGCTGGCCGGTAATCGCCCGAAGCAGGCTGGTCTTGCCGACGCCGTTGCGGCCGAGAACGCAGGTGATCTTGCCCATGGGCGCTGTAATGGAAACGCCACGGAGGGCTTGAGCCGCACCGTAATGGAGATTGATGTTGTCGACGGTCAGCATAGTTGATCACCTTCAGAAGTTGTGGCTTCACCCCCCTCTGTCGGCGGCGTCGACATCTCCCCCACAAGGGGGGAGATTGCCATTGGCATCAGCGCAATCGAGGAAAGAGAATGATCTCCCCCCTTGTGGGGGAGATGTCGCAAAGCGACAGAGGGGGGTGAAACCGGCATCCACCGGCCGCAGAACATCGAAACGTTATAATGCATCTCACCGCCCCAGATAATTCTCGATCACTTTCGGATCGTTGCTGACGAAATCGATCGAGCCTTCGGCCAGCACCGAGCCTTCCGCCAGGCACGTCACCTTGACGCCGAGATCGCGGATGAAGCCCATGTCGTGTTCGACGACGACGACCGAGCGGGTCTTGGCGATTTCCTTGAGCAGGATGGCGGTTTCGGCGGTTTCCGCATCGGTCATGCCGGCGACGGGCTCATCGACCAGAAGCAGTTTCGGCTCCTGCGCGAGCAGCATGCCGATCTCCAGCCACTGTTTCTGCCCGTGCGAGAGATTGGCGGCCAGATCGTCCTTGCGCGCGGTCATGCGCACCGTTTCGAGGATTTCCTCGATACGCACCTTGTCCTCCGCCGTCAGCCGGTAAAACAGGGTCGAGAAAACGCCGCGTTTCCGGTTGAGCGCCAGCTCGATATTGTCCCAGACGGTATGGCTTTCGAACACCGTCGGCTTCTGAAACTTCCGGCCGATGCCGAGCTGGGCGATGTCGGCCTCGTCCTTCTTGGTCAGATCGATATCGCCGTTGAAAAACACCTGGCCGCTATCCGGCCGGGTCTTGCCGGTGATGATATCCATCATCGTCGTCTTGCCTGCCCCGTTCGGGCCGATGATAGCCCTGAGTTCACCGGGCTCAACCACGAAGGACAGCGAATTCAGCGCCTTGAACCCGTCGAACGATACCGAGACGCCATCGAGATAAAGCAGGCTGCGTGAGGTCTTTGCATCCATCGATCTTACTCCGCAGCCAGGGGTTCAAGCGTGGCCAGCCGGCTTTCGGCCCTGGCCGCAGCCTTGTCCTGATAGACTTTTTCAGCGGCATCTGCTTGTTTCTGTTCCTTGCGCCGGGCGAGGAACTGCTGGACCGTGCCGACCACGCCCTTTGGCAGGAACAAGGTCGTGGCGACGAACAGGGCGCCGAGTGCAAACAGCCAGAATTCCGGGAAGGCCGCGGTAAACACGCTTTTGCCGAAATTGACGAGGATGGCGCCGATGATCGGGCCGATCAGCGTGCCGCGCCCGCCAACCGCCGTCCAGATCACCACTTCGATCGAGTTTGCCGGGGCGAACTCTCCCGGGTTGATGATGCCGACCTGCGGCACATAGAGCGCACCGGCCACGCCCGCCATCATCGCCGAGACGGTGAAGATAAACAGCTTCATATTCTCGACCCGGTAGCCCAAAAACCGGGTCCGGCTTTCCGCATCGCGCACGCCGACCAGCACCTTGCCGTATTTTGAGCGGACAATGGCGGAACTCAGAACCAGAGCCAACGCCAGCGCGATGGCGGTTGCCGCAAAAAGTGCGGCGCGCGTACCACCGGCCTGAACGTTGAAGCCGAGAATTTCCTTGAAATCGGTCAGGCCATTGTTACCACCAAAACCCATCTCGTTGCGGAAGAAGGCTAGTAACAGAGCATAGGTCATCGCCTGGGTGATGATCGACAGATAGACGCCGGTAACGCGCGAGCGGAAGGCAAACCAGCCGAAGCCGAAGGCCAGCAATCCGGGCACCAAAAGCACCATCAGCGCTGCAAAGGCGAAATGGTTGAAGCCATACCAGTACCACGGCAGTTCCTGCCAGTTGAGGAACACCATGAAATCCGGCAGCAGCGGATTAGCATAGACGCCGCGATCGCCGATCTGGCGCATCAGATACATGCCCATGGCATATCCGCCGAGTGCGAAGAACGCGCCATGACCGAGCGAAAGAATGCCGCAATAGCCCCAGACGAGATCAAGCGCCAAGGCCAGAAGCGCATAGCAAAGATACTTGCCAAGCAGCGGCACCAGATAGCCAGGGACATGAAAGACACTGTCTTCCGGGATCAGAAGATTGGCGAGCGGTACGAGGATTGCGGCAAGCAGGATGAGGCAAACGGCCCAGACCGTCTTCTTTTCGTGCTGGCTGAAAAGCATTTGCGTGATCATTGTTCGACCGCCCTTCCCTTGAGCGCGAACAGGCCGCGTGGCCGCCGCTGGATGAAAAGAATGATGAAGATGAGAATGAGGATCTTGCCGAGCACCGCACCGGCATAGGGCTCCAGAAACTTGTTGGCGATGCCAAGTGTCAGCGCGCCCACCAGCGTCCCCCAGAGATTGCCGACACCGCCGAAGACCACGACCATGAAACTGTCGATAATGTAGTTCTGGCCGAGATTGGGCGAGACATTGTCGATCTGGCTGAGCGCCACCCCCGCCATGCCGGCAATGCCGGATCCGAGCCCGAATGTGAGCGCATCGACCCAGGGGGTACGGATACCCATCGACGAAGCCATCCGCCGGTTCTGGGTGACCGCGCGCATCTGCAAGCCGAACTTGGAGCGTTTGAGCAGCAGCAGCAAGGCGACGAAGACACCCAGCGAAAAGACGATGATCCACATGCGATTGTAGGTGATCGCAAGCCCGCCGATCTCGAACGCACCCGACATCCAGCTTGGATTGTCGACCTGACGGTTGGTCGGGCCGAAGATGGTGCGGATCGCCTGCTGCAGGATCAGCGAGATGCCCCAGGTGGCCAGCAGCGTTTCGAGCGGACGGCCATAAAGCCAGCGGATGACGCTGCGTTCGATGCCGACGCCAACCAGGCCGGTGAAGAGAAAGGCCGCAGGAACCGCAAACGCCAGCGAAAAATCGGCCATTCCCGGCGCGACCGCAGCGATCGTCTGCTGCACCACGTAGGTCGTGTAGGCCCCGAGCATGACCATCTCGCCATGGGCCATGTTGATAATGCCCATGACCCCGAAGGTGATGGCAAGGCCGATGGCCGCGAGAAGCAGGACGGAACCGAGCGACAGGCCATACCAAACGTTTTGGGCGATATCCCAGACGGCAAGGCTTCGCTCGATCGCATTGACATGGGTCTGGATCACCGGCTTCAGGTCATCAGGCGCATTGGCCATCGCTGCCGTCAGAATCGTCAGGGCGTCGCGGTTTCCGCGCGCGGCAATCGTGTCGATAGCGGCTTTCTTGTCTTCGGCTGTGGCGTCGGTCTTGAGCAGGATAACGGCACGCGCCGCTTCCATGGTCGATTTGATCTCGGCATCCTTTTCCTCAACCAGTGCCGAATTCAAAAGGGTCAGATTGTCCGGATTGGCGTCCTTGAGCAGGTCCTGCGCCGCCGCAAGGCGGGCGGAACGATCCGGACTCAGAAGCGTCAACTGGCTGAGCGCCGTGCCGATCGCCCCGCGCAGGCCATTGTTCAACCGGATTTTCGCAAGGTTTCCGGGAGCATCAGAGACCGCGGCCCCTGTCAGCACATCAAGATAGGTACCGTCGGCCGAACCTTCGAGATAGACCGCACCGCCGGTCTTCGGCGCATAAAGCTTGCCGTCGCTGAGGTTCTTCAGGATGTCACCGACCTTAGGATCACCCGATGCGGCCAACGCTTTGACGGCCTCGATCTTCTGCGGGAAAGCCGTAGCGCCCAGCGCATCGACCAGCGGCCGGATGTTCTCCTCAGCGCGCAGGCCCGTTGCCAGGCAGCTGATCAGCAGGCAGAGAGCAACAAGGAAGGTTTGGATGGCGCGATACATGAGCTCTTCTTGTTCCGTTGGCTCGGGCGCCGTGCATTGACGAAACACACGTTATGCCGGCGCTGTTGCTTAAGTTTTCCGCACTCCGCTCGCTCGACGAGCACATCGATGGGGACCGGCATCCAGGAGCCGCGTCCCAACTGAGCCAAGCAGAAAACATGCCAGATGTCGGGATGCAGGTCCCTCCGCCCAGACAGGGTCTGGACGGAGGGTATTGGCATTTCAATCAAGACGTCATGAGAATGATTTCTGGGAAATGGCCGTCAGGCCGTTGCCGGAATATGCTGAGCTTGATGAAATCAGCGGGTAATCGTTGACATCAGGAGCCTTTGCCGCCGCACTTGCCCGTTGCAACGTTGAAGTTGCCGCAGGACATCGGCTTGCGCCAATCGGAGATCAGATCCTTCGAGTCCGGCAGGAAGTCCGACCATTCGTCGCCAACGACCTGTGGGGTCTGCTGGACGATTTCGAACTGGCCGTCGGCCTGGATTTCACCGATCAGCACCGGCTTGGTGATGTGGTGGTTCGGCATCACGGTGGAGTAGCCGCCCGAAAGGTTCGGTACGCTGGTGCCGATGATCGTGTCGAGAACGGCATCGGTTTCGGTGGTTCCAGCAGCCTCGACGGCCTTTACCCAGGCACTAAAGCCGATATAGGCGGCTTCCATCGGATCGTTGGTGACGCGCTTGTCATTCTTGGTGAAGGCATGCCACTGCTTGATGAATTCAGCATTGGCAGGCGCATCGACGGACTGGAAGTAGTTCCACGCGGCGAGGTGACCAACCAGCGGCTTGGTATCGAGACCGGCCAGCTCTTCTTCGCCGACGGAGAAGGCGACGACCGGGATATCGGTTGCCTTGATGCCCTTGTTGCCGAGCTCCTTGTAGAACGGCACGTTGGCATCGCCGTTGATGGTCGAAACGACGGCCGTCTTCTTGCCGGCCGAACCGAATTCCTTGATCTTCGTCACTTCCGTCTGCCAGTCGGAGAAGCCGAATGGCGTGTAGTTGATCATGATATCCTCTTTTGGGATACCCTTGGCGATCAGATAGGCTTCGAGGATCTTGTTGGTGGTGCGCGGATAGACGTAGTCGGTGCCTTCCAGCACGAAACGTTCGACACCCTCGGTGTTCATCAGATAGTCGACGGCCGGGATGGCCTGCTGGTTTGGAGCGGCACCGGTGTAGAAGATGTTGCGCGAGGATTCCTCACCCTCGTACTGGACCGGGTAGAACAGGATCGAATTCAGCTCTTCGAAAACCGGCAGGACCGATTTGCGCGACGACGACGTCCAGCAACCAAAGACAGCAGCGACCTTATCGACGGAAATCAGCTCGCGGGCTTTTTCAGCAAACAGCGGCCAGTCAGAGGCCGGATCGACAACGACGGCCTCGAGTTTCTTGCCGAGAAGGCCGCCCTTCTTGTTCTGCTCTTCGATGAGCATCAGCATGGCATCCTTGAGCGTCGTCTCGGAGATTGCCATGGTGCCGGAGAGCGAATGCAACACGCCGACCTTGATGGTGTCTTCAGCGGCATGAACGCTGGAAAATGCTGTTGTGGCGAGCGCGCCAGCCAGAAACGCGCCCAGAATCTGGGATTTGAATTTCATGATGTGAACCCCTCTCGTTCTTTTGACGACGGCGCTTGGGAGACCTTTGCCGTTCGTAGGGAAACTATCCGCCCGGGTTTCCGGATTCTGTATACGTCAATTAACGTAGTCGCCGGGGCGAAGTGTGCACTGCAATACAGCTGGGACGACATTCACCGGACGCCCGTGGCAAGCGGTTCCGCGTTCGCCGTCCCTGCGGTGAAAACAAATCCCCATCCCCAAATCAATCGGCATCTCGCACTTGCAAAAAATCGTAGACCGGAGGACATTGCCCAATCATTGATCACATAAAGAACGGGAATATAAATTAGGCATGACCGCACGCCAGCGCATCATCCCGGTCCGCCGCGAATACAATCGCTGGGTCGCCAACCAGACGCTGGAAGACTACGCGCTGCGGTTCACCGCCAAGAGCGCCCGGCAATTCTCCTCGCAGCGCATTTCGCAGACGGCGATCGGGGCGATCTCGTTTCTGGCGCTGGAGGCGATCGGCGGCGCCATCACGCTGTCCTACGGCACCACCAATGCCATCATCGCCATTCTCGTCGCCAGCCTCGTCATGCTCGGCGTCGGCCTGCCGATCAGCCGCTATGCCATCCGCCACGGCGTCGATATCGACCTTTTGACGCGCGGCGCCAGCTTTGGTTATATCGGCTCGACGATCACGTCGCTGATCTACGCCTCGTTCACCTTCATGCTGTTTGCCATCGAAGCCTCGATCATGTCGGCGGCGCTGGAGCTGGCACTCGGCATCCCCGTCTGGATCGGCTATATCATCAGCGCCGTTATGGTCATCCCGCTGGTGACCCATGGTGTCCGGCTGATCAGCAAGTTTCAGCTTTTGACCCAGCCGTTCTGGATCATCCTCAATATCGCACCCTTTACCTTCATCGCGCTGGCCGACTGGAGCAAGTTCGACCTCTGGCTTGCCTTTCCCGGCACCAGCAAGCCATTCGGCGAACCCGGTACGCTCGCACCGTTCTCGCTGCTGGAATTTGGCGCAGCCTCCGCCGTTATCCTCGCCCTGATGGCGCAGATCGGCGAGCAGGTGGATTTCCTCCGCTTCCTGCCGCCGGAAGGCCAGCGCAAGCTGCATCACCGGCTTGCCGTATTCCTGGCCGGCGCCGGCTGGGTAATCGTCGGCGCGCCGAAGCTGCTGGCGGGTTCGTTCCTGGTCGTCCTCTGTCTCAGCGCCGGCGTTCCGGTCGAGGATGCCGCCGACCCCGCGCATATGTACCTGACAGCGTTCGGCTACATGATCCCGTGGCACAATGCGGCGCTGTTGCTGATGGCCGCCTTCGTCGTCGTGTCGCAGCTGAAGATCAACGTCATGAACGCCTATGCAGGCTCGCTCGCCTGGTCGAATTTCTTCTCCCGCCTCACCCATAGCCATCCCGGCCGCGTCGTCTGGCTGATGTTCAATGTGGCCATCGCGCTGCTGTTGATGGAACTCGGCATCTACAAGCTCTTGGAAGAAACGCTCGGCATCTTCTCGATCATCGCCATGGCCTGGCTATGCACGATCTCCGCCGATCTGTTCATCAACAAGCCGCTGGGGCTGGCACCACCCAACATCGAGTTCAAGCGCGCCCATCTCTACGATATCAACCCAGTCGGCACTGGTGCCATGACGGCATCGGCGCTGATCGCGTTGACGGCGCATTTCGGCGTGTTTGGCGCCATGGCCGCGTCGCTTGCGCCCTATATCGCGCTGATCACCGCCTTCCTCGTCTCGCCCACCATCGCCTGGGTGACAAAGGGCAAATATTACCTGGCCCGCAAGCCGCGCCAGAGCTGGAAGACGCTATCGACCGTTACCTGTTCGATCTGCGAACACCCGTTCGAGCCGGAGGACATGGCCTGGTGCCCTGCCTATTCCGCGCCGATCTGCTCGCTGTGCTGCTCGCTCGACAGCCGCTGCCACGACATGTGCAAACCGCATGCGCGCTTCAACGCGCAGACAGCGGTGGCGGCCAAGGCCTTGCTGCCGCAAAAGGTGATGGAAACGCTGTCCACCCGGCTCGGCCGATATGGCATCGCCGTCGTTCTGTCGGTTGCCGGTATCGGTATCATTCTGGCGATGATCGCCCATCAGACCGGCACGGCCTCGCCGGAGACAGCCTCGGTGATCAACCGCACCGTCGGCGTGGTCTTTTTCGTTTTTGCCGTGGTGACCGGGGTCGTCTGCTGGTTTTACGTGCTGGCGCATGACAGCCGCCTGGTGGCCGAGGAAGAATCCTCGCGCCAAAATACCCTGCTGCTCAAGGAAATCGCCGCCCACAAGAAGACCGACGCCGCCCTGCAATATGCCAAGGAGACGGCGGAGGCCGCCAACCGGGCCAAGAGCCGTTATGTGGTTGGCCTCAGCCATGAGCTGCGCACGCCGCTCAACGCCGTGCTCGGCTATGCCCAAATTCTCGAGCGCGACGAAACGATACCCGCCCCACGCCAGTCGGCGATCAAGGTCATCAAGCGCAGCGCCGATCATCTCTCCGGCCTCATCGACGGCCTGCTGGATATTTCCAAGATCGAGGCGGGGCGCCTGCAGGTCTATTCCAACGAGATCAATATCCAGGATTTCCTCGACCAGATCACCGATATGTTCCGCCCGCAAGCGCAGGCCAAAGGGCTGTTTTTCGAGCACGAACGCGCAAGCGCCCTGCCGCAATATGTCCGCACCGACGAGAAGCGCCTGCGCCAGATTCTCGTCAACCTGCTCTCCAATGCCATAAAATTTACCGATACCGGCACCATCCGTTTCGACGTCGCCTATCGCAGCCAGGTGGCGGCCTTCACGGTCTCCGACACCGGCCGCGGCATATCACAGGCCGACCTGCCGCGGATCTTCGAACCCTTCCAGCGCGGCGAGGCCGAGCATATCCGGCCGATGCCCGGCCTTGGCCTCGGCCTGACAATCACCCGGCTTTTGACCCAGACACTCGGCGGCGAGATCGTCGTCGATAGCGAGCGCGACAAGGGGTCGACCTTCCGGGTGCGGCTAATGCTGTCGGCGATCAATCGCCCGGCCGCCACCCTTCCCTCGGTCCGCAAGATCGCCGGCTACGCCGGACCACGCCGCACCATCGTCGTGGTCGATGACAACGAGGATCATCGCGACCTGATGCGCGAAGTGCTGATGCCGCTCGATTTCGTCGTGCTGACGGCTGCCGGTGGCATGGAATGCCTGACCTTGATCGAGGGGATCAAACCTGACCTTTTCCTCATCGACATCTCGATGCCCGGTATGAACGGCTGGCAATTGGTCACACGGCTGCGCGATCATGAACAAACGGCGCCGGTCATCATGGTGTCGGCCAATATCGGCGACGGCACGGCCGCCGACACCCATACGGGCCACAACGATACGTTGGCCAAACCCTTCGATATCCGCCAGTTGCAGGACAAGCTGGCGGTGCATCTGACCCTAGAATGGATCTATCGCGACACGGTGCAACCGGCGTTCAAGGCCAAGCCCAAACGCACCATGACGAACCCCGGCGCTGCCCATGTCGAGGAACTGATCCGGCTCGGTGAAATCGGCTATGTCCGGGGTATCGAGGCCAAACTCGCCGATCTCGCCCGGCAGGAGGAAAACCAGCCGTTTACCGATGCGGTCAAGACCTATGTCCAAGCTTTCGACCTTGCCGGCTATGCCGACTTCCTGCAGAACATCAACAAACAGGGGGGATCGGCCGGTGAATGAAGCAGTGCATCCGCGCGATATCGTGCTCATCGTCGACGATTCCCCGGAAACACTGGGTTTTCTCACCGACGCACTGGAGCAATCCGGCTTCTCCGTGCTGATCGCCACCTCTGGAAATGCGGCCATCAATGTCGTCGACCGCATCACGCCGGACGTCATCCTGATGGATGCCGTCATGCCCGGCATGAACGGCTTTGAAACCTGCCGGACACTGAAGACCAATCCGTCCGTGGCGCAGGTGCCAGTGATTTTCATGACCGGGCTGACCGAAACCGAACACATCGTCCACGCACTCGAATCCGGCGGCGTCGATTACCTCTCCAAGCCGATCAATATCGACGAACTGCGCGCCCGTATCCGCGTTCATCTCGCCAATGCGCGCTCGGCACAAAGCGCCCGGGTGGCGCTGGACGCGGCAGGGCGGCATCTGCTTGCCGTGCGCAGCAATGGCACCATCCAGTGGTCGACACCGCAGGCGACCCGCCTTGTCAATGCTGCAACAGGCCGCGACGACGGCCTGGATACGCTGGCGGTGCATATTTGCGGCTGGTTGCAGGAACGTGAAAAACACGGGGTATCCAAGGATGGCCCGCTGATGATCCATCAGAACGGACAGCCGGTATTGCAACTCGCCTATCTCGGAGCAATCGGCGGTGACGAATTCCTGTTCCGGCTGACCGGCGTCAGCCAAACCAGCGACGACGAAATCCTTCGACAGAATTTCTTACTGACGGTGCGCGAGGGGCAGGTCCTGCTCTGGATCGCCAAGGGCAAATCCAATCGCGATATCGGCGAGATTCTTGGCCTGAGCGCCCGCACCGTCAACAAGCATCTGGAACAGATCTATGTGAAGCTCGGCGTTGAAAATCGGGCGTCTGCGGCTGTGAAGGCCGCAAACGCGTTGCGCCAGGAATAGTCGATCAAGCAACCTTGTCGGGCGGCTCCCGGCCTTCGAAGAACGCGGTGATATTCTCCACCACTTTCATGCCCATGGCCGTGCGCGTTTCTTCGGTCGCACTGCCAAGATGCGGCAGGAGAACGACGTTCTCCAACGCCCGTAGGCGCTCCGGAACATTCGGTTCCGCCTCGAAGACATCCAGCCCTGCGCCCCGAATCGTGCCGGTTTCCAGCGCCGTAACCAACGCAGTCTCATCCACCACATCGCCGCGTGCCGTGTTGATCAGATAGGCGCCCGGCTTCATCACTGCCAGCCGCTGCGCATTGATCAAATAACGGTTTTCGCCGCCGCCCGGGCAGTGCAGCGACACAAAATCGGCAGCCGCCAACACGTCCTCCACGGTATCCAATTGCCGTGCGCCATAGCGTGCGGCTTCCACCGGATCGATCTTCGATCTGTTGTAAAAAACCACGTCCATATCGAACCCGAAATGGCAGCGCTTGGCCATCGCCTTGCCGATCCGCCCGAAGCCGATGATGCCCAGCGTCTTTCCAGTTACCTTAGTCCCGATCATGTGCGTTGGCCGCCAGCCGGTCCATTGTCCGGCACGAACCTCCCGCTCACCTTCCCCCGCCCGGCGCGCCACCGAAAGCAGCAGCGACATGGCGATATCGGCCGTGCAATCGGTCAGTACCCCCGGCGTGTTGGTGACGGTTATCCCGTAATGTTCTGCCGCCGCGATAGCGATGTGATTGTAACCGACACCAAAATTCCCCAGGATTCGGGTGCGCAGATCGCCCTCTTCAAACAGCGACGCTGGCAGACGGTCGGACACCGTCGGCAACACGGCATCAAACGATTGAAGCGCCTCGGCAAGAGCTTTGGCATCCATAGCAACATCCGAGGTG
This sequence comes from Rhizobium sp. Root1334, assembly GCF_001426665.1. Classification (GTDB taxonomy): domain Bacteria; phylum Pseudomonadota; class Alphaproteobacteria; order Rhizobiales; family Rhizobiaceae; genus Pararhizobium. Next base: position 43,878 of record NZ_LMEY01000030.1, read on the forward strand.
TTGAATGATGCGTCGAACCGTTCGGCAAGCACACGCTCGACGGCATCCGGCCAGCGCCGGGTCACAAGAATGCGTGGTTTTCCGTTCATGGTCTGCTCCGATTCAAAACTTCAAATCAGACATCTAACACAGGACGGCCCGCGATCCAGCCGCTGGTTTGTTGAAACAGACTTGCCAAAAACGGCAACCGGCGATGACGCATGCCGAATGCAAAAAGGCCCGGCAATGCCGAGCCTTTCGCAGTCCAGAAGGACTATCAGTGCTCACCTGAGAACGATTATTTGTCGTTTTCGAAGTAGCTGTACTTGCCGTCGTCACCCTTCTTCCAGGTGTACATGACGTAGTCCGGACGGGTGATGTCGCCCTTTTCGTCATAGCCGAACTCGCCGATAACGGTCTTGAACGGACCCTTGCCCTTGATGTTCTCGGCAACAGCCTGCGGATCGTTGCCGCCGGTGGTCTTGGCAGCTTCAGCGATAACCTGCAGAGCGGAGTAGGAGTAGAGCGTGTAGGCTTCCGGCTCAAAACCGTTGGCACGGAACTTCTCAACGAGCTCCTTTGCAGCCGGGTTCTTGCGCGGATCCGGAGCGAACGTCATCAGCGTGCCGTTGACTGCGTCACCAGCGATCGAAGCAAGTTCGTTCGAGACGATGCCGTCGCCGGACATCAGGGTTGCCTTCAGGCCCTGGTCAGCCATCTGGCGCATGATCAGGCCAGCTTCCGTGTGCAGACCGCCGTAGTAAACCAGCGATACACCGGCTTCCTTCATCTTGGCGATCAGAGCCGAGAAGTCCTTGTCGCCAGCGGTGATGCCTTCGTAGACGGCTTCCTTGACGCCGGCTTCGTTCATCGCAGCCTTGGTCAGGTCAGCAAGGCCCTGGCCGTAAGGCGTCTTGTCGTGAACGACGGCAACCTTGGCGTCCTTGAAGTTTGCAGCGATGTAAGCACCGGCAACAGCACCCTGCTGGTCGTCACGGCCGCAGGTACGGAAGGTGTTCCACAGGCCGCGTTCGGTGAAGACCGGGTTGGTGGATGCAGGAGTGATCTGCAAGATGCCGTTTTCAGCATAGACTTCCGAAGCCGGGATCGAGACGCCGGAGTTGAAGTGGCCGATTACGAATTTGACGCCGTCAGCAACAAACTTGTTGGCAACGGAAACGCCCTGCTTCGGATCGGAAACGTCGTCGCCGAGCACGATCTTGATCTGTTCGCCATTGATACCACCGGCAGCATTGATGTCTGCTGCGGCCTGCTCAGCACCCTTCTGGAGCTGTGCGCCGAAGGCTGCGTTCGGACCCGTCAGCGGGCCAGCAACACCAACCAGCAGGTCAGCCCATGCAGTGCCGCTGAAAGCGACCATTGCAGTCAGCGCAACAGCTGACAAAAGTGACTTTTTCATCTTGTTACTCCCAAAAAAATTGAGCGGGTGCCTTTTTAAACCAGTCACGATACCCACCATAATCGCGCCGGTATTCTTATCTCCGTGCCAGTATCAAAGGCTCTGACGCGGGGTTCCCTCTGTCATTTTGACTTCCACGAGAAAGGCGACACCTTCTCGTAAAGCCAGTAGTAATTGTTGGTCATCTGCTGCGTACGGTAGTAACGATAACCAGCCGTAGCAAACAGCAAAAGAATGATCGTGTCCACGACATAGTACTGTAAAGTCAACATGCTGCCGTTGAAAAGCGCATGATGGATGAACCGGATCGCCACACCCAGAAGTAGCGTATAGAATACCAGGACCCGGTAGCCGCTCCAGCCTTCGGCCGCACTCTTTCCGGTGCGCCACGCCGTCCATCCACCCATCACGATGGTGATCAGCGCGAAGTACAGAACCGAGGGTTCTTCGTAGAGAATGCCTTGCATTCCGTTTCTCCCCTTCAAAGCGCCGTGCGATTTTCAAACCGCATGCGAACGCTCCAATATATCGGATAGGCAAACCGGCCCGGCTCCAAGGAAACCTCTGACGCGGGCCGGAATGCCATCAATGATGACCGCCTTCGAGATAGGCGGCGCGCACTTCCGGATTGGCCAGCAACTCCTTGCCGCCGCCGCTCATCGTCACCTTGCCGTTGACCATGACGTAACCACGGTGCGACAGCTTCAGGGCGGCAAAGGCATTCTGCTCGACGAGGAATACCGTCAGGCCTTCCTCTTCATTGAGCTTCTTGATCGCGGCAAAGATGCCCTTGACGATCAGCGGCGCCAGACCAAGCGAAGGCTCGTCGAGAAGCAGCAGTTTCGGACGTGCCATCAGCGCGCGGCCGATCGACAGCATCTGCTGCTCGCCGCCCGAAAGCGTTCCACCGCGCTGCGCCTGGCGCTCCTTGAGGCGCGGAAACAGCGTGAAGATCTTTTCCACGTCCTCGTTGAAATATTTCAGATTGTCGAGGCTGGCGCCCATCTGAAGATTTTCATAAACCGTCATGCGCGGAAATATCCGCCGTCCTTCCGGCGACTGGGCGATCCGCAGCCGCGCGATCTCATGCGTCGGCATCCGGGTGATGTCCTGCCCGTCAAAAATAACCGAGCCGGTTTTGGCCTGCGGGCTGCCGCAGATCGTCATCATCAGTGTCGACTTGCCGGCACCGTTGGCGCCGATCATGCAGACGATTTCGCCACGCTTGACTTCCACCTCGACGCCCGCAAGCGCTCTGATGTTGCCGTAATAAGTCTCGACGTCTTTTACATGCAGAAGGTTACCGCTCATTTGTGCGTATCTCCCGGCGCAACTTCGGCGATTTCCTCGATCTGTTCGATCACCTCTTCGACCTCATCATCTTCAACGCCGAGATAGGCCGCAATAACCTTCGGATCGTTCTTCACATGGTCCGGATTGCCATCCGAAATCTTCTGACCGTATTCCAGGACGACGACATGGTCGGAAATTTCCATGACCACGGACATGTCGTGCTCGATCAGCAGGATTGAGGTTCCGGTATCCTTGCGGATTGAGCGCAACAACTCGTTGAGCGCCAGCGATTCGCGCGGATTGAGTCCAGCTGCCGGTTCGTCGAGGCAGAGGAATTCGGGCCCGGTGCACATCGCGCGGGCAATTTCCAGACGGCGCTGGGCGCCGTAAGGCAGATCGCCCGCCGGATCGTCGGCCCGGTCAATCAGGTTTGCCTTGTCGAGCCAATATTTTGCCTGTTCGATCGACTGCGCCGCCGCCCGCTTGTAGGCAGGAAATCCAAGAAGGCCGAGAACCGTGTAGCCCGATGCCAGCATCAGCTTGTTATGCTGCGCAACCAGGAGGTTTTCCAGAACCGTCAGGCCCGAGAAAAGCCGGATATTCTGGAACGTACGAGCCACCTTGGCGTCGCGGTTGACCTCGAAATCCGACATGCGCTCGAGCAGGTATTCCTTGCCCGCCTTCTGCCGCATCGTGATCATGCCCATCGTCGGCTTGTAGAAGCCGGTGATGCAGTTGAACACCGTGGTCTTGCCGGCCCCGTTCGGGCCGATCAGTGCAGTGATGTCGCCACGATAGGCTTCGAACGACAGGTCGTTGATGGCCATCAGGCCGCCGAAGCGCATCGACAAATGGTCGACTTTGAGGATTGGATCTTTCGTCATCGTATTCGTTCCGGCCATGATCAACCGTGACCTTCCTTGGTGAAGCTGCCGGAGACATTCTTGCGCTCTCGCAGGAATGCCGTGGGTTCGCGCGAGCCGACAAAGCCGCGTGGTTTCCACACCATGACAATGATCATGGCCAGGCCGAAGATCAGCATGCGATAGAGTTCCGGGGTAAAATCAGGCCCGAAGATATGTTTCAGGAATTCCATTTCACGCAGCAACTCGGTGCCACCGATCATCAGCGTCGCCGCAACAGCGATACCGATCAGCGAGCCCATGCCGCCCAGAACCACGATGGCAAGAATGATAGCCGATTCCAGGAAGACGAAGCTTTCCGGCGAGACGAAGCCCTGGCGAACGGCGAAGAAGGAGCCGGCAAAGCCACCGAACATGGCACCCGTTGCGAATGCCGTGAGCTTGGTCGTCACCGTATTGATGCCGAGCGAGCGGCAGGCGATCTCGTCTTCGCGCAATGCTTCCCAGGCACGGCCGATCGGCATGCGGCGCAGACGGATCGTCACGAAGGCTGTCAGCAGGCAGAGCGCCAGGATCAGGTAGAACAGGAAGATTTTGTAGTATGCCGACGACATCGGCAACCCGAATACCTTGGCGAAATTGTTCGATGCACTGACATCGAACGACCAGATACCGAAAACCGAGGCCTTGGCGATACCGGAGATACCGAAGGTACCCTTGGTAACGGCGGTCCAGTTGATCAGAACCAGCCGGATGATTTCGCCGAAGGCGAGCGTCACGATCGCCAGGTAATCGCCCTTCAGACGCAGAACCGGGAAACCGAGGATCATGCCCCAGAGAGCCGCAAAAATGCCGGCCATCGGCAACAGGACCCAGAACGACAGACCGAAGTAAGACGACAGCAATGCGTAGGAATATGCACCGACAGCATAGAAGGCGACATAACCGAGATCAAGAAGGCCCGCGAGGCCAACAACGATGTTCAAGCCCCAGGCCAGCATCACGTAGATCAGAATCTGGATGCCGAAATTATCGACCCATTTCAACGAGCCCTGGAAGCCGAAAATGGCGACCATGATCGGCGGATAGACAAGCAGGACCGCGACCGCGATCATGCTGAAGTTGCGCGTCACGAAGCCGGGTTCCTTCACGCCTGCACTGGCCTTTGAAGCCTTGCGCTCAGCGAGATAGGGACGGATGAAGGCCACCGACAGGAAGCGTCCAACCGCGGCGATGGCGACGAAAACCGCCAGCAATCCCCAGCGTTGAACGAGGACCAACTCGTTCAGGATGTTCTGGTCGGTCTTCAGGCCGACGAACAGAACGAACAGGCCAAGGGCGACGAGGCCCGCATAAAACGCCTCGCGCAGAGCCCGCGCCATCAGATTGCTGCCGGCGCTCTCAGGTGTGTTGGTAATGTTTGCCATTGAATTATACCTTCTCGACTTCCGGCCGACCCAGAATACCAGACGGCTTGAAAATCAGCACGATGGCGAGGATCGAGAATGTCGCGACATCCTTGTAGTCGATGGTGAAATAGGCAGACCACAGAGACTCGATGAGCCCGATCATCAGACCGCCCAGCACAGCTCCCGGCAGTGAGCCGATGCCACCCAGAACCGCGGCCGTGAAGGCCTTGACGCCCGGCGTGAAGCCATCCGTGAAGACGATGACACCATAATACATCAGGTACATGGTTCCGGCGACAGCAGCCAGCGCCGCGCCCATGACGAAGGTGATCGAGATGGTTTTGTCGACGTCGATGCCCAGCAATGCCGCCATCTTGCGGTCCTGCTCGGTGGCGCGCTGCGCACGGCCAAGCGGCGTGTGGTTGACGATATACCAGAAGATCGTCAGCAGAACCGCAGTCACCACAACAATGATGATCTGTTTCAACGAGATCGAGATGCCGAAAACATTGTAAACCGACGACACCAGCGGCGGGATCGGCTTGTTGCGCGGGCCTTGCGTCACCTGAATGAAGTTCGACAGAGCGATGGACATGCCGATCGCGGTAATCAGTGGCGCGAGGCGAAACGAACCGCGTAGCGGGCGGTAAGCCATCTTCTCAATGACCCAGTTCCACAACCCGGTCATCAGCATCGCCACGATGATCATGACGAAAAGGGCAAGTGCGATCGGAACACCGCCGAACAAACCCACAAGAACCAGGTAAACAATAAGTGCTGCGAAACCGCCAAGCATGAAGATATCGCCGTGAGCGAAGTTCACCATGCCGATAATGCCGTAAACCATTGTATAACCAATGGCAATCAAACCGTAAATAGAGCCAAGAGTCAGCCCGTTGACGAGCTGCTGGACAAAATACTCCATCAATATCCCCCGGGTCTGATCCTAGTAGGTCAGACCTCTTCTTTTCGTGGCTCTTTCTGAGCCTTTTCGATAGAGGATTCCATAATGCTTTCAGACCAAAAGTGAAGCTTAAAATGATGCTTTCCTGAATTTCTTTCCCATTTTAGTGATATTGACGCTTAAACAGTCGAAAAATCAAAAATAGTGCAGTTTACGCCCTGTTTTTGGGCATAAGACCGTGAATTATACGGTTAAACATGGCCTCGCCCCGGCGAGCGCGTTCAACGCCAGCCGGGTCTATGAAATGCCGCGACTGCAATCGAACGGTCAGGATCGCATGCGCGAACCGTTGGCATCGAAAAGCGGCTGCATCTGCAGGCGGGCGGGCAGCATCTCGCCCAGCAATTCAACTTGCCACCCCTCGACCTCATCCGCAACCTCCTTTGGAACATAGCCTATCGCCACCGAAACACCGGACGCATGGGCATAGCCGCCCGATGTCACCCAGCCACAGACCTTGCCGTTCAGCGAGATCGGCTCGTCGCCGATCACATCAGCGTCCCTGGCCTCGATGATGAAAGTGCGTAGCCGCAAGGTGCCGCCTTCGGCCTTTTCCCTGGCCGCCGCCTGCTTGCCGATGAAGTCAGCATCCTTCTTCAGGGCAACGAATCGCCCGAGCCCGGCTTCGAATGGCCCGTAAAGCGGGCGGTATTCGCGCGACCAGCTGCCGAAGGATTTTTCGACTCGCAGCGCGTTAAGCGCCCGCAGCCCAAACGGCCTGATATCAAATTCTGCACCAGCCCCCATGATCAGGTCGTAGAGATAGCGCTGATATTCCGGCTTCATCCAGATTTCATAACCGAGATCGCCGGTGTAGCTGACACGGCCGACGATTGCAGGCGCCATGCCGAGATCCATCCGGCGGATATCCATGAAGGCAAAGGCCTCGTCGGACATATCGAGATGCGTCAGCTTGGAAATCAGCGCACGGGAATTGGGGCCGGCAATCGACAGCCCGACCAACTGCAGGTTCAACGCTTTCAGCGTCACCGAGCCGCCCTTCGGCAGATGGCTCTCGAACCAGCGCATATGGTAATCTTCCGCAATGCCTGAGCCGATCAGCAGGAAATCCCCTTCCCCGAGCTTTGCCAGCGTGAAGTCGCCGATCAGCTTGCCGTCGTCCTTCAGCATCGGCGCCAGCGACATCCGGCCAATAGCCGGGATGCGGCAGGTCAGCATGTGGTCGAGCCAGGCTTCCGCGCCCTTGCCGGTGATCGTGTATTTGGCAAAGCCGGAGGTCTCCATCACACCAACGCTGTTCCGCACAGCCTTGGCTTCGGCACCCACAACGTCGAAATCGTTGGAGCGGCGCCAGGAGAATTTGTCCTCCTCGCCCTTCGGCGCGAACCACAGCGGCGCTTCCAGCCCATAGGAGGCCCCGAAGACGGCACCTGCGTCCTTCAGCTTGTCGTAGATCGGCGTGGTCAGGAACGGACGCGCACCCGGCAATTCTTCGTTCGGATAGCGGATCGAGAAGCGGCGGGAATAGTTTTCGCGCACCTTGGCATTGGTGAAGCCGAGCGTGGCGAAATCGCCGTAACGCGAGACGTCCATGGCAAACACGTCAAAGCCCGGGTCGCCATAGATAATCCAGTTGGCCAGCGCCAGACCGACGCCACCGCCCTGGCTAAACCCGGCCATGACGGCGCAGGCCGACCAGTAGTTGGTGAGGCCACGCACCGGGCCGACGAGCGGGTTGCCGTCCGGCGAGAAGGTGAAGGGGCCGTTGATGATCTTCTTGATGCCGGCATTGTTGAAGGCCGGGAAGTGGCGGAAACCGACTTCGAGTTCAGGCGTGATACGCTCGATATCCTCGGCCAGCAATTCATGGCCGAAGTCCCATGACGTGGTGATCGGCGACCACGGGCGGCAGGCCTTTTCATAGGTACCCATCAGCATGCCATTGCGTTCCTGGCGCAGGTAAATCTCGCCATCGAAATCGACGCAATGCATCAGTTCCTTGCCGCGCGTCTGGTTGAATTCGATGACTTCCGGCATGTCCTCGGTGATGAGATACATGTGCTCCATGGCCAGCACCGGCAGTTCCAGCCCCGTCATGCGGCCAACCTCGCGTGCCCACAGACCAGCGGCGTTGACGACATGCTCGGCGATGATCTCACCCTTGTTGGTGATCACCCGCCATGAGCCGTCCTCCAGCTGGACAAGATCCTCCACCTTGGTGTGCAGGTAGATATCAGCGCCGTTCTTCTTGGCGGATTTGGCATAGGCATGGGTGGTGCCATAGGGATCGAGATGGCCCTCGACCGGATCGAACACGGCGCCAACGAACTGCGTGGGATCAAGCAGCGGCATCAGCTCATGCGCTTCCTTCGGCGTCAAAAGCTCGGCTTCCAGCCCCATATATCGGCCCTTGGCAAGGATCGACTTCATCCAGTCGAACCGCTCCTTGGTTGCCGCCAGCATCATGCCGGACGTCATGTGGAGGCCGATGTCCTGGCCGGAATACTCCTGGATTTCCTTGTAGAGTTCGACCGTATATTTCTGCAGCTTGGCGACGTTCGGATCGCCATTAATCGTGTGCATGCCGCCGGCCGCATGCCAAGTGGAACCGGAGGTGAGTTCCGAGCGCTCCAGAAGTACCACATCGGTCCAGCCGAACTTCGTCAGATGATAAAGGATCGAGCAACCGACGACGCCGCCGCCGATAACGACGACCCTGGCATGGCTTTTCATGGATATTCTCCGGTTTCGGGATTGCTTGCGAAAAGCATCCCGCTCAGTTAAGCGAAATCTTGGCTGTCGAAACCGTACCGGCAAAGCCGCCGCTGTGAAAGATATCCCTGCGAACAGGTCTTGCCCATTCCCGCCATCGGCTACTTCAGGAGCGCCGTAAAAACGTCATGCGATGCCGCTTTTATCCCCGGACGGAGAAACCGGCGGAGAGATCGAATTCCCGGCCCATCACTTTCAGATCATCGAAGAGCGCGACGGCGAAGCTGCGCATGACGATCAGCTCGAATTCGTTCTCACCGGTGCGGGCCAGATTGACGCTGATATGGCCGCAAAGCACATTGACGGATGTCCCGGTCTCGAAGATCGCCGGATGCAGATCGGTGGCAATGCCCTTGGCAAGGATCCGCCGGACATTGGGGCCGGACAGCCTGAAAACGACGCGGCCATCGCTCTGATCGACAATGTAGGCCGTCTCTGCCAAAAGCAGGGACAAATTGCGATGCAGGCTTTCCGCCGTTTGCGGCTGCGACACAGCCAGCCACTCGCCGGGTCCCGAAAAGCGGGCTGACGCATCGCCCGAAGCAGCCAATCCAGCAGCCACAGAAGCCTCCTCGCCGTCCATAGCCATAACCGAAACGATTGCGACAACGCGCGGAATATCCAGATGGTCAACCGCGCGAATGCCCGGTTCCAGCGGCAGCAGATCATCCAGGGGATGGCGGGAAATATAGGTTCTGCTCATGTCCGCATCCGCCTCAGGAGTTCAGTTTCGTGTTGCCGGGATCGACGAAGACAGGATTGCAGATTTCCGCCACCGTCTCGGCGCCTGCCAGCTTGTCCCAGACGACGACCCGTTCGCCATAGCGCTCGCGGCCCGATTTGAGGAAGGCCAGCGCGATATCGTGTCCAAGCGTCGGCGAGAAGCAGGCGGAGCTGACATACCCCTGATCGTTCAGTGTCGATGGCTTTGCACCCTCGCGCAACAGATGCGCTCCGGCGCGGATATGCTGGTCCGTTTCCACCGGCTTCAATCCAACCATCTGCATGCGGTCGGCGGCCGTCAGACCGTAACGGGTCGAAAGCCGCTTGCCGATGAAGTCCTGTTTCTGCGCCGAGACCATACGGCCGAAGCCTGCATCGTCAGGCGTTACCCGGCCATCGAATTCGGCATGCGTGACGTGTCCCTTTTCGATGCGCAGAACGTTCAGGGCCTCCAGCCCGTAAGCACAAATCCCATGCGCCCTGCCCTCTTCCATGATGGCATCGGCAACGGCCTCACCAAGCCCCGCAGGCACCGCAAGCTCATAGGCCAATTCACCCGAAAACGAGATCCGGAACAACCGCGCCTTCAGTCCGCCCCTCAGGGTGACGGTACCGGCGGCAAGGAACGGAAAGGCCGCGTCGGAAATATCATCCTCGACCAGCGTTTGCAGGACCAGGCGCGCCTTCGGCCCAGCAATCGCCATCTGCGCCCATTGATCGGTCGAGGAGCAGAAGCGCACCTTGAGATCCGGCCAATGCACCTGCGCGCAATATTCCATATGGGACATGACGCCGCCGGCCAGCGCCGTGGTGGTAGTCATGACAAAATGCTCGTGCGACAACCGGCTGGTCGTGCCATCGTCATAGACCATGCCATCCTCGCGCAACATCAAGCCGTACCGTGCCTTGCCGACCGGCAGCTTCAAAAACGGATTGCAGTAAAGCCGATTGAGAAATTCCGCAGCGTCCGGCCCGAAGATCTCGATCTTGCCGAGCGTCGAGACATCGCAGAGACCCACATTTTCTCTGATAGTGAGGACTTCCCGGTCGGTGCTTTCGCGCCAGGTCTTTTCGCCACCGCGCGAAAAATAGGCGGGGCGGAACCACAGGCCGGAATCGACGAACACGGCACCGTTTCGCTGTGCCCAACCATGCAACGGCGATTTGCGCACCGGCGCGGCATGCTCGTCGCGCGATGTTCCCGCCAATGCGCCGAAGGCGACCGGCGTGTAGAACGGCCGGAACGTGGTCGTGCCGACATCGGCCGGACTGATGCCCTGCATCGCGGCCAGAAGGCCAGTGGCATTGATGCCGGAGAGCTTGCCCTGATCGGTCGCCATGCCGTTTGTCGTGTAACGCTTGGCATGCTCGACATGGCCAAAGCCCTCTCGCAGGGCAAGCCCGATATCCCTGACGTGGACATCGTTCTGGAAATCGACAAAGGCCTTTGCCTTGGCGCCCGGCGAATACCACAGCGCCGTAAACGAGGGATCGATTTCGCCTTCGACGGCAGGCGCCGTGTGGGAAACGGCCGAAAATCCGAGATCGGCAGCGAGAACCGCCGCTTTGTCCGCACCGTCCTTCAGACAGCCAGCCAAAGTGTAGCGCCCCGCCGCGGCCCCGGCGACAACAAGCCCATTGCCAACGTCCGGCGCCAGAAACGTCTTCAAATCCTCGGACCAGACGGCCTTGGCTCCGCGCTGGCAGGCAAGATGGATAATCGGGTTCCAGCCGCCGGACATGCCGATCGCATCGCAGGCAATCGTCTGCTCGAAGCCCGAGCGCTCTACCACGACACCGGCTACGCGCTGACGCCCCTTGGTGTCGATGACCGACGCCGATCGAATGACCCGAACGCCGTCCGGCGCACGATCAGAACCATCAGCGCGGCTGTCGATGATCGCAGCAATGTCGACACCATGCGCCGTAAGATCAGCGGCTGTGCGGTAACCGGCGCTGCCATTGGTGAAAATTGCCACCGATTTTCCGGCCGCCACACCGAAGCGGTTGGCATAGGTGCGCATGGCGCCGGCCATCATCACACCCGGCTTGTCATTGCCGCCGAAGACCAGCGGCCGTTCCTCGGCACCTGTCGCCAGCAACGCCCGCTTTGCGATGATCCGCCAAAGCCGTTCGACCGGCAGTTTCGCCTGCGGCAGCGCCACATGCTTCTGCACCCGCTCGACCGCGCCAAACACATTGTCATCGTACCAACCGAAAACAGTGGTGCGCGGCATCATCGTCACATTTGGCAAGGAACGGAGTTCCGCGAGGACCCTCTCGGCAAAATCCTGCGCAGAAGCGTCGCCGATCCGCGCAGTCTCGCCAAGCAGCGAACCGCCCAGCCTGAAATCCTCGTCCGCCAAAATGACCCGCAAGCCCGCGCGGCCAGCGGCAAGCGCCGCCATCAACCCCGTGGGGCCAGAGCCGACAACCAGCAGGTCGCAATGCGCCCAGCATTTTTCATAGGCCTGCGGATCGCGTTCAAGCACTGCGCGTCCAAGCCCTGCCGCCTTGCGGATGATGGGCTCATAGATCTTCTCCCAGAAGGCCGCCGGCCACATGAACGTCTTGTAGTAGAAACCTGCTCCAAGAAACGGCGACAACAGGCCGTTGACGGCGCCGATATCGTATTTCAGCGATGGGAACCGGTTCTGGCTGCGGGCGTCCAGACCGGAATAAAGTTCGGCAACCGTTGCCTTGGTGTTCGGGTCACTATCCGCGCCCTTGCCGACGGTGACGAGCGCATTCGGTTCGGACGGCCCGGCGGTGACGATGCCGCGTGGCCGGTGATATTTGAAGCTGCGGCCGACCAGAAGCTGATCATTGGCAAGCAACGCAGAGGCGAGCGTATCGCCCGAAAATCCGGTCAGGTTCCGGTTATCGAACCGGAAATCGAGAGGCGCACTGCGATCGACCAGACCGCTGGAGGCAAGGCGATACGCTGTCATCGGCCAGCCTCCCGCGCAACAGTGGCAGCGGCAGCATCCGTGACGGAAAACACCTCATGGGTGAATGTATCGCGCTCGACCACCAGCCAGCGGCGGCAACCGGCAACATGCTGCCAATGCTCGCGGTAGCGGCCGCGCGGATTGCTGCGGATATGGACGTAATCGTTCCAGGCCTCGTCGGACGCTTCCGGATCGGGGCGGACCAGCGACGCGTCGCCGCGGATCGAAAACTCTTCCTTCGGCCGGACGCCGCAATGCGGGCAGTGAATGAGGCTCGCCATGCTTTTCAGATCTCAATGCAGGTTGGGCTGTGGACCAGCGCCGTGTTCATCGATGGGATAGCCGCGTTCGAAGCGATCGAGGCGCAGAAAGCGGGCGACGGGATGGGTTTCGTTCTTGGCGATCAGATGCGCAAAACACCATCCGGATGCCGGCGTCGCCTTGAAGCCGCCGTAGCACCAGCCACAGTTCAGATAGAGATTGTCGATGGGCGTGTGGCTGATGATCGGCGAGCCGTCCATGCTCATGTCCATGACGCCGCTCCAGGAGCGGAGCACACGCACCCGCGACAGGCCGGGGATCATCGTCACCCCTTCTTCCATCACGTGCTCGACCGTCGCCAGATTGCCGCGCTGGGCATAGGAATTATAACCGTCGATCTCGGCGCCGAAAACAAGGCCGCCCTTGTCCGACTGGGAAATGTAGAAATGCCCGGCGCCATAGGTGATAACATGATTGATAGCAGGTTTCAGTCCTTCAGTAACAAAGGCCTGAAGGACGTGGCTTTCGATCGGCAGCTTCAGGTCGGCCATCTCTCCGACGCGCGAGGTGTTGCCGGCTGCCGCCAGCCCGAGCTTGCCGCAACCGATGAAACCTCTGGATGTCTCGACGCCGGTGACGACGCCGTTGTCGCGGCGGATGCCAGTGACTTCGCAATTCTGGATGAGATCGACACCAAGACGATCGGCGGCGCGGGCATAACCCCAGGCCACGGCATCATGACGCGCCGTGCCGCCGCGCTTCTGTAACAGACCACCCATGATCGGAAAGCGGGCATGATCGAAATTCAGGAAGGGCAACATTTTCTTCAAGGCGGCGCGGTCGAGCAACTCGGCCGGAACACCCTCCATCCACATGGCATTGCCGCGGCGGATATAGGCATCGCGCTGGCCGTCATTGTGGTAGAGGTTGATGATGCCGCGCTGTGACAGCATGGCGTTGTAGTTGAGGTCCTGCTCCATACCTTCCCAGAGCTTCATCGAAAACTCGTAGAACGGCTCGTTGCCGGGCAGCATGTAGTTGGAGCGCACGATGGTGGTGTTGCGGCCGACATTGCCAGAGCCGAGATAACCCTTTTCCAGCACCGCGATGTTCTTGAGGCCGAATTCTTTCGCGAGATAATAGGCTGTCGCCAGCCCATGGCCGCCACCGCCAACGATGATCACGTCATAGTATGGCTTCGGTTCCGGCTGGCGCCAGGCCGGCTTCCAGTTGACGTTGCCCGTCAGCGCGTTCTTAACGATGGAGAATGCCGAATAACGCATGCCAGTCCCAGTTCCACCCATCCTGTTGCAGTGCAATCGCAGCTCTACCGCACCAGCGCAAAAGACACAGTGCCAAATGCGGCACAGTCGGCAAAATTTCACGCGCGAATCTTGAAAAGACCGGTAAGGAATGCGGATGTATGATGCGCGTTCCGGACGTTGAAATTCAACGTCCGTGAAAAACTCGGAGACGATAGCCGTGGATGGCTGCAAGGCACAGGAAGCACAGATGCTCGACATTCTGGAAGGAGCGGCGGTGGCTGCGGGGAAAGCGATCCTCGACGTCTATCACGCCGGACCGGAAGTCAGCTACAAGGCCGACAGTTCCCCCGTCACCGATGCCGACGAGAGCGCCGAAAAGATCATCCTCGACATTTTGGCAGCCGCCTTCCCCGATATCCCCGTCGTGGCCGAGGAGGCCGTCGCTGCGGGCCACGTCCCCGATATCGAAGGAAAATCCTTCTTCCTGGTTGATCCACTCGACGGCACCAAGGAATTTGTCTGCCGCAATGACGATTTCACCGTCAACATCGCCCTGATCGAAAAAGGCGAACCGGTTGCCGGTGTCGTCTATGCACCCGCGCTCGGCATTCTCTATGCAGCCAACCGCAACAAGGCTAAAAAGGCCGTCGTTACCGGCCAAAACGATATCGGTCCGCCAACGATCATTGGCTGCCGCAGCCGTGGTGACCGGCTGGTGGCACTGGCAAGCAAGCATCACAATAGCCAGGAAACCGTCTCCTACCTGACCGAGCATGGCATCACCGATTATGAAGCGATCGGCTCTTCGCTGAAATTCTGTCTTCTCGCCGAAGGACTGGCCGATATCTATCCGCGGCTGAGCCGGACGATGGAATGGGATACCGCTGCAGGTGACGCCGTCCTGCGCGCCGCCGGCGGCGAAACCGTGACCATGGATGGCAATCCGCTCACCTACGGCAAACGCAACCAAGCATCCGACGCCGATTTCGCCAATCCGCATTTTGTCTCGCGCGGCAAGGACTGACTCCTGCCAGCGGCCCCTGTGGGGAATTGGCGGGCATACGCGGCCTTAATCTCCCTTTTAAAACAACGATACGGCAGCCTCCGCATCCCCTGCATTCCATCAGCGGCTACCCTTCTCCTCACCGCAAAGGAGAACGGACCCGATGAGCGAAACAACCGTCAACCTGGAACTGCCCTATATCCTGCCGTCGCAGGCTCAAAAGCACGTCACCCATAATGAAGCCCTGCAGCGCCTCGATGCGCTGACACAACTGACGATCATCGCTTCGCTCTCGACCCCGCCCTCGGATCCGCAGGAGGGAACGTGTTTCAATGTCACGGCATCACCCACGGCAGCGTGGGCCGGAAAGAGCGGCAAGCTTGCCTTCCGCCAGGATGGCGACTGGATTTTCATCACGCCGAAGGATGGCTGGCGCGGCTGGTTTACGGCCGAAGACAAGCTGAAGATTCACAACGGCACCGACTGGGCAACCTTCGACGCGATCGGCACGCCCGCGTTTCTCGGCATCAACACCGCCGCCGACAGCACCAACCGGCTCGCTGTCGCAGCCGCTGCCACACTGCTGACCCATAACGGCAACGGACATCAGGTGAAGGTCAACAAGGCGGCGGCGTTCGACACGGCAAGCCTGCTGTTCCAGTCGGGCTGGTCCGGCCGGGCGGAAATGGGGCTTGCCGGATCGGACGAGTTTGCCATCAAAGTCAGTCCTGATGGATCCACCTGGAAATCGGCGCTGGTGATCACCGGTCACGGACAGGTCAGCATGCCGCAGCGGCCATTGGCGCGTGCCACGCTCGGCGGCGGTCTGCAGATGCCGGCTTCCGGTTCGCAAACCGGCTTTTCCATCCTGAACATCAATCAGGGCGGCTTCACCCTCGGCGCCGCCGCCACGGGTAGCGGCAATCGGCTCGTCGTGCCTGTTTCAGGCCCCTATCTCATTTGCCTCGGCGTCGAGGCCAATCCGGCGGGCACCTTTTCCGTAACCGTTAAGGTCAACGGCACGACGGTTGTCGCCAGCATCAACGACAACGATGCGGCTGCCTCATCCTACGGCAACTGCGCCATCGGTATGGCGATCCTCAACGCCGGCGACTGGCTGGTGCTGGAACATACGGGAACCACACCGCTCGATTTTGCCTATGACAAGACCGAGCTGACGGTGGTGATGCTGTAAAACGCCTAGACCGGAACAGCATCATCCGTGGTCGCGACCGCCGATCCTTCCAGCGTGACTTCCTCGGTCTTTTCCGGCGGCTTGATGCGGAACCAGGCGAGGTAGAGCGCTGGCAGGAACAGCAGTGTCAGAACGGTACCGACGATGATGCCGCCCATCATGGCGTAAGCCATCGGCCCCCAGAAGATTTCCCGGGCAATCGGGATCAGCGCCAGGCTGGCGGCAGCCGCCGTCAGCATGATCGGCCGCATCCGGTGCTCGGTCGCCTCCTGCACCGCCTGCCAGGGCACAACGCCCTCGGTGCGCAGATGTTCGATCTGTACCACAAGAATGACCGAGTTTCGTATGAGGATGCCGATTAGCGCCAGAATGCCGAGAATGGCGACGAAACCCATCGGCGAATTGCTGGATAGCAGGGCGGCGACGACCCCGATCAGCGCCAGCGGCGCCACGGCGAAGACCAGGAATAGCCGTGAAAAACTCTGCAACTGGATCATCAGGATCGTCGCCATGACGAACAGCATCAAGGGCACGACGGCGGCAATCGGCGCCTGGCTCTTGCCGCTCTCCTCGACGCTGCCGCCGACATCGATCTTGTATCCGGGCGGCAGTTTTTCCGCGAACGCGTTCACCTCCTTGGAGAGTTGCGCGACGATCGTCGCCGGCTGTGTCGCATCGAGAATACCCGCCTTGACGGTGAGCGTCGGCAGACGCGAGCGGCGCCAGACGACTGGTTGCTCCATCTCGTAGCGGAAGCTTGCAACGGCGGCGAGCGGCACGGAGTTGCCACTCGCACCGGGAAGCTGCAGGTCGCGCAGCAGCTCGATCGATTGCCGCTCGGACGCCTTGGCGCGGGCAACGACATTGATCAGGTAGATATCGTCACGGACCTGCGTCACGGTCGTTCCGCCGACGATGCCGTTGAGTGCTGAGGCGATATCCTGCGAGGTGACGCCCAGTTGGCGCGCCTTGTCCTGCAAGACATCCACCTTGATGACACGTGCCGGTTCGTTCCAGTCATAGACGACATCGCCAAGCAGCGGATTGCGGCCGAGAACGCTGCCGAGTTCAAGTGCATGCTCGCGCACCTTGCCGATATCCGGGCCGCTCAACCGGTACTGTACCGGGCGGCCAACCGGCGGCCCGATATCCAGCAGTTTCACGTAGGCATCCGTGCCGACGAAGGTTTCCTTCAGGTACTTCTGCAGGTCGGCACGCAGCTTGTCACGAACCTCAAGGCTCTTCGTCACGATGATCGTCTGGCCAAACGACGTATCCGGCGGCTGGACATCGAAGGACAGAACGAAGCGCACGGCGCCCTGCCCGACATAGGTGGACCAGCGCTCGACATCGGGATTGCCGACCAGCTTGTCCTGCTCGAACTTCGCCATCTGTGCATTGGTATCGGTAATCGACGCATTCTGTGGCAATGACCAGTCGACGATGAGCTCAAGCCGGTCCGACGACGGAAAGAACTGCTGCTGGACCTTGGTCATGCCGAACAGCGACAGGCCGAAGACGGCTATCGTCAGCGCAATCGTCGTCCATTTCCAGCGCATGCACCAGCCAAGAACGCTGGAAAAAAGCCGCGCCAGACGGCCCTTTTGCTCATGGTGCTGTTTCATGGTTTTCGGCAGGATGGTGACGCCAAGCAGCGGCGCAAATACCACCGCGACGATCCAGGACACCACCAGCGAAACAGCGATGACGACGAACAGCGTGAAGGTGAATTCGCCGGCGGCGCTGTTGTTGAGGCCAACCGGAATGAAGCTGGCAACGGTGACCAGCGTGCCGGTCAGCATCGGAAACGCCGTCGACGTATAGACATAGGTCGCCGCCTTGCGCAGCGAGTCGCCCTCCTCCAGCCGCGCCACCATCATCTCCACGGCAATCATCGCGTCATCGACGAGGAGACCGAGCGCGATAATCAGGGCGCCGAGCGAAATCCGCTGCAGCGAAATGTCGAAATAGGACATAACGACGAAGGTAATGGCCAGCGTCAGCGGGATCGACAAGGCAACCACCAGCCCAGCACGGACCCCGAGGCTGACGAAGCTGACGAGAAGAACGATGATGACGGCCTCCGCCAGACCGCGGGTAAAACCGGAGACGGCCTCCTCGACGATCAGCGGCTGATCGGAAACCAGGTGAACACCAACGCCGACCGGCAGCTCCGCCTCGACCTGCTTTATCTTTTCCTCGACGTGATCGCCGAATTCCAGAAGATTGGCGCCCTGCTTCATGCCGATGGCAAGGCCGATCGCCGACTGGCCGTTGTAGCGGAACAGCGCCGATGGCGGATCGGTATAGCCCCTTGTGACGGTAGCAATATCGGTGAGGCGGAAGAAACGGTTGTTGACCTGCAGATTGACGGCGCGCAGGCTGTCTTCTGAGGAGAACTGACCGTTGACGCGAACGCTGACGCGCTCACCCTTCGCCTGTACGACGCCTGAAGGCGCAATCGCGTTCTGGGCCTGCAGCGTGGCAACGACATCATTCTGGTTGATGCCGAGTGCTGCCAGTTGCCGTGTCGAGAATTCGAGATAGATCACCTCGTCCTGCGCCCCGACGATATCGACTTTGCCGATATTCGGAACCGTCAGGATTTCGCGGCGCGCAGTCTCGACATAATCGCGCAATTGCCGCTGGGTCAGCCCGTCTGAGGTAAACGCGTAGATGTTGCCAAACACGTCGCCGAAGCGGTCGTTGAAGGAAGGCCCGACAACGCCGGACGGGAACTGGCCGTGAATATCGCCGATCATGTTGCGGACCGTCACCCAGATCGACGCAACATCCCGGGCCTTCGTCGTGTCCTTCAAATTGACAAAGACGAGTGTTTGCCCCGGCGTGGTGATGCTGCGCGTGTAGTCCAGCGATTCCAGTTCCTCGAGCTTGCGCTCGATCCGTTCCGTCACCTGGCGGGTGGTTTCCTCGACCGAAGCGCCCGGCCATTGCGCCGAGATCGTCATGGTCTTGATGGTAAAGGATGGATCTTCCTCGCGGCCAAGGCTCAGGTAGGAGAAGAAACCAAGCAAGCCGAAGACGATCATGAAATACCAGACCATCGATGCGTGATCGAGCGCCCAGTCGGACAGGTTGAATTTCTTCATGACTGCGCCTCGTCTTCAATCTTGATCTTCTGGCCGTCCTCCAGGCTATGGACCCCTGCCGTTACCACACGCATGCCGGCATCGATGCCGGAGGTGATGACGACCACATTGCCCGTCTGCGGCCCGGTGACCACTTCGCGGGTCTCGACCGTTACGCCGCCCTCATCGACCACCCAGACATAGGATTTTCCGTCACGCACGAGGATGGCGGTTGCTGGCAGCACCAGTTGCTCGACAATAGCTTCTTTGAGCGTGGCGGTGATCGTGGTGCCAAGCCGGAAAGCTGCCGGTGGATTTTCAAGCGCGATCTTGACGCGGCGCGTGCGTGTTGCCGGATCTGCTGCCGGTGCGACCTCACGGACAAGGCCGCTAACCGTTATCGCTGGATCGATCTGCAGGGAAACAAGGAATGGCGTCCCCACATGCAAAAGCGCATTGCCGTCTGGAACGTCCACCACCGCATCCCGGGCATCCGGCCGGGCAACAGTCACGACTGCCGCACCGGCGGCGACCACTTGGCCCACCTCCGCCCCGGTCTCGGTCACCACGCCGTCGAAGGCGGCCTTCACCTGTGCATAGGAGAGTTGCTCCTCAGCTTTCAGCAGCGCCGCACGCGACTGGACAACCGACGCTTCCGCCGCGGCACTCGCCTGTTCGGTACTTTCCACCGACGCTTGGGTTTCCGTACCGATCTTGAACAGCGCCCTCGTGCGCCGCTCGACCGAAACGGCATTGGCAAGCGTCGCTTCCGCATTTGCCAGATCGGCACGGGCCGACCCGACGGCAAGCTCAAGCGCTGTTGGATCGAGCGCGGCCAGAAGCTGGCCCTGCGTCACGGTATCACCGGTATCGACATCCCGGGCAACCAGCAGGCCCGTCACGCGAGGGCCGAAGTTGGTCTGGACCTTTGGCTGCACGGTGCCCGCGAAGCTGGGAGCAGGCAGCCGTTGCAGCACAACGATTTGCGAAAGCACCGGGCGGATTGCCGGTTCAGCCTGCTCTTCCTTTTCCTGGCAACCGGCAAGTATTAGAAATGCGCATGGCGCAACGAGCAGGCCGAGGGATATCCGGTTCATTTCGCCCGCTCCTTGATCACATAGACGGTCT
This sequence comes from Rhizobium sp. Root1334, assembly GCF_001426665.1. Classification (GTDB taxonomy): domain Bacteria; phylum Pseudomonadota; class Alphaproteobacteria; order Rhizobiales; family Rhizobiaceae; genus Pararhizobium. Next base: position 64,154 of record NZ_LMEY01000030.1, read on the forward strand.
GGCCGGGGCGCAGCATCTTTCCGCCTTCGGTCACCACGGCCTCCCCGTTGGACAGGCCTTCCGCAACAAGCACGCGGCCTGTCTCGTAAGATGCCACCTTCACAGGCTTGCGGCTAACCGTGTTGTCCTTGTCATTGACCACCCAGACGGCCGGTTTTCCATCCAGCGAGGACAGCGATGTCCATGGCAGCACGACCAGCTTTGACGGCTTGGAGCTGGCAAATCCGGTCACCGGCGCGCCGAGCGTCATGCGATCAGGCGTCGTGTCCATGGCAATCTTGACGCGAACGGTTCCCGTTGCCGTATCGATCGTCGGCGAGATCTCACTGATCGTTCCCTCAGTTTTGACGGAAGGATCACTGACGAGCGCCAGCTGGATTTTCGGCTCCGCGGGCTTTTCGAACAGCAGCGATTCATAAACGTCGAATATTGCATCGCGGGGACCATCCCTTGCGACGGAAAACATCGTTTGCGCGGCCTGAACCACCTGACCCGTCTCGGCATTGCGTGCCGTGACGATCCCATCCGCATCAGCCTTCAGTTCGGTATAGGAGAGCGCGTCCCGGGACGTGCCGAGCAGCGCTTTCGAAGATTCAAGCGATCCTTGCGCCGTCTGCAAAGCGGTCTGTGCCTGATCAAAGGCTTCCTGCGTGGTGGAATTCTTCGCCAGCAGCGATTTTTGCCGTTCAAACGCAGCGGAAGCCTGCCGAACCTGCGCTTCGGCAGCCCTCACAGCAGCCTCCGCGGCCTCGACATCGGCCTTCTGTTCGCTCGGATCGATGCGCGCCAAAACCTCGCCGGCGGAGACATGCGAGCCGACATCCGCGAGCCATTCCGTTATCTGGCCACTGACGCGGAACGAAAGATTGGTCTGGACATGAGCGACAACCTCGCCGGTCAGCGTCACTGTCTGCCGGTGATCGGCAAATTCGGCAGTCTGCACCCGGACAGTGATTTTTGCCGCTTCCGGCTGTTTCGTTTCGCCCTCGCAGGATGTCAGGGCCAAGGCTGCGAACGATGCCAACCACCATCCGGATCGGCGGAGTTTTCGTTTCTCACTCATCTGCGCCCGCTCATTCCGATATTCAAGCTGAACCATTTATTGTGGCCCCTCAATATACGCGACCCACCCCAATGACAAGCGGATGGGATCGACGGAAATCATTCGTTACAAGATGAGCAAGCATGCTCCTCGCTGCATTGACGGCAGTAGGGAGGCTATGCGGATTTTTTACATAAGCATAGCGAAAACCGCAGGTTGAGACCCAAGGGGAATGGCTATGCGGGAAAATGCTTGCCGGGGGGAAAGGTCTAGCGCCGGTTGGCCAGTCCCGCGCCGAGAAGACCAGCCACGGAGCTCTCGTTGAAAGGCTTGGTAATGCGGGATATGTCGCGCAGTTCGGGGGGAAAGACGAAGTCGTCGCCGTAACCGCTGACAAAACCGAAGTCTATGGCCCGCTCGATGAGGATCGTGGCGAAGTCGAAGCTTGTTTGAGTACCCAGATTGACGTCGAGAAGCGCAAAATCGAAAGACTTCTCCTCGATCAGCGCCTGCGCCTCGGCAACATTTCCAGCAATGTCGACATGCTCAATGCCGATCGACTTTAAAACATCCTCGGCGTCCATGGCGATAATGAAGTTGTCTTCGAGCACCAATACACGCTTGATCGAGACTGGAATTTCCGTGAGCGTCACCGATAAGTCCCTGTCCGCGAATCGCCTGCACCATTCGAGCGCAAGCCCTGAAACCAACACGTATGACAACGAAGCGGTCACGGCATTTAAATAAGACACGTACCGACGCAATTGGGCAACACCCCACTCAGATAAACGGGCGGTGCTGCTCACGATACCCCTCCCAGCCCGAAATCTTCATCAGCCCGTCGTCGTCCAGAATATCACAGCCGCGGTCGGCCCAGCGGATGAGCTTGCGCTCGCCGAGCTTCTTCAGCGTCTTGTTGGTGTGAACGATGGAAAGCCCGAGTGTATCGGCCACATGCTGCTGCGTGATCGGAATGGAAACACGTTCGCCCTTGAACAGGTTGCTTGCCTTGGCGCGTTGATAGAGGAAGGCCAGCAAATAGGCGGCCCGTTCGAGCGCTGACCGCCGGCCGATGCTCAGCAGATTTTCGTCGAGGATTCGTTCTTCCTGCGCAGCAATCCAGGTCAGGTCGTAGGCAAGATCCGGATAGTTGCGGTAGAGTGCACCAAGCTTGTCACGCTCGAAAACGCACAGAGTGACTGGCGAAAGCGCCTCGACCGAATGCTGCATTTCGCCCATCAGGCTACCCTGCAGGCCGATCAGGTCTCCCGGCATCATATAGTTGAGGATCTGGCGGCGGCCATCATCGAGCATCTTGTAGCGAAAACCCCAACCGGACAGAACCGTAAACAGATGAGCGCTATGCGACCCTTCCACCAGGATGGTGGTTCCCGCGTCGACCGCCAGTTCTCCAGTCTTGAAGTTGGAAACGAATTCCAGTTCATCCGGCTTGAATTCGCGGAAATGCGGAAGCGCCCGCAAAGGACATTGTTCGCAAGGCGTCTGCCGGCTGTTCCGGGTCTTCGATGTGGCCATTGGGTTCCTCTGCGCAACGCCCGGACGGAAAATCAGGGCAGTGAATTCCTGTAAAAATTAGGGCCGCCTGTCCTTCCGGCAAGAGGACGGCCCACGGCAATGGTGGACTTATCCCGCCAGCTTGCCTAGTTTTCCATCCATGACCATACCCTCGAAAACGAGATGGAAGCGATGAATCATCCAGCCTTTGCCAATCACCATGTTGCCGTCGTGACCGGAGCGGCGTCCGGGATCGGCCTGGCGGCTGCCAGGCGCTTTGCCGGACTTGGCATGAACGTTGTTCTCGCTGATCTACCGGGTGAGCGTCTGGACAAGGCCGCCCGGGAAGCAGCAGCCCTTTCCCCGCATGGGGCCGGAAGTGTCATTGCGATCGCGACGGACGTATCGAGCATCGACTCTCTCAAGGCGCTGGAAGCCGGAGCCATTGAACGCTTCGGCCGTGTACATGTGCTGATGAACAATGCAGGCATCCAACCCGGCAGCGCAATTTTGGGTGCACAGGATGCGTGGGAAAAGGTCTTCGCGGTCAATCTCTGGGGCGTTATCAACGGCTCGCGCGTCTTTGCTCCCGCCATGATCGCCCACGGCCAGACGGGCCTGATCATCAATACCGGCTCCAAGCAGGGCATCACCACTCCGCCTGGCGACCCCGCCTACAATGTTGCGAAAGCCGGCGTCAAAGCCTTCACCGAAGCGCTCCAGCACGATCTGCGCAACACGCCCGAGTGCCACATCACTGCCCATCTGCTGATCCCCGGCTTCGTCTATACCGGACTGACCGCAAACGGCCGCACCGAAAAGCCGGACGCAGCTTGGACGTCCCAGGAGACGGTCGACTTCATGATGCAAAGCCTTGAGGGCGGCGATTTCTACATTCTCTGCCCGGACAATGACGTGGCGCGCCCCACCGATGAAAAACGCATTCTCTGGGCGGCCGGGGATATCATCGAAAACCGCCCTCCACTATCGCGTTGGCATCCGGACTATGCTGACGCCTTCAAGGCCTTCCTTGTAAAGGACAGACCTGGAATCAGCTAAGACGGCTGCGATAGGTGCCCTTTTGGACGCCCATTCGGTGGACAATGTGTTTACGCAGAAGCGCTGGCACCGCACTCTGTTTGCTGCTTTTGTGCAGCCAAAGCAATGGATTGGAAGATATGACAAGCGGCATCCACCACATCACCCTGATCACGCGCAAAGTACAGCCGAATGTCGATTTTTATGCAGGATTCCTTGGCCTTCGCCTCGTCAAGCGCACAGCCGGGTTTGAGGACGCAGCACAACTTCATCTGCTTTACGGTGACGAGACTGGTTCGCCGGGATCGCTGGTCACATTTCTCGTCTGGGAGGACGGCGCACCCGGCCGCGTCGGCTATGGCCAGCCGAGCGAGATCGCCTTTGTCATTGCGCCGGAAAGCCTCGGCTTCTGGCTGACACGGGCGCTTCGGTACAATGTGGCGGCAACTGGCCCGACACATGAATTCGGCGAACCGGTCATCCGGCTGAAGGATCCCGACGGCGTCATCGTCAAGCTCGTCGGCAGCGATGCCGTGACCAGCCCCTCTCCGCATGTAACGGCCGATATTCCGCAGGAAGACGCGATCCGGCGGCTGCGCGGCGCAACCATCCTGACAGCCACGCCCGATGGCACAGCCGCTTTCGTGACGCGGCATTTCGGCTATGCCGAAGCGGACCGAACGGACGCGATCCAACGCCTTGTCTCCGATTCCGGCGATATCATCGATGTCCGCGATGCCGGCGGCTTCTGGACGGCGGCCCCCGGCACCGGCACCATCGACCATATCGCCTTCCGCGCCTCAAGCGTGGCGGCTGTCAAGGAGCTGCGCATGCAGCTTGAGGCGGAAGATGCGGGCGAAATCAACGCCCATAACCGCAAGTATTTCTATTCGCTCTATGTCCGCGAACCTGGCGGCACGCTGTTCGAATTTGCCACCGACACGCCAGGCATGACGGTGGATGAAAGTCTTGAGACCTTGGGAACGAAACTGTTCGTGCCCGAGCATTTTGGCGGAAATCTGCAGGACAACCTCGTCATGCTGCCGCAATTCGGCCTGCCCGGCGAGGAACGTTTCACGGAACGCGACCTGCCGTTCATTCACCGCCTGCACCAGGCGGATGATCCCGATGGCACGACATTGGTGCTCTTGCACGGCAGCGGCGCCAACGAAACCAGCCTTCTGCCGCTCGGCCGCCAGATCGCGCCGAACGCGCTGCTTCTCAGCCTGCGCGGCCGCAGCACCGAGGAAGGACACCCCCGGTTCTTCCGCCGGATCACGCCCTTCACCTTTGATCAGAAGGACATCGCCTCGGAAGCCGAAGCCTTCGTGGCGATGATCGAAGGGGCTGTTTCGGGCTACGGCCTTGATCGCGACAAGATGGTTTTCGTCGGCTATTCTAACGGCGCCAACATGCTGATCGCTACCATGCTGTTGCACCCCGGACTGATCCGCAAAGCGGCGCTGCTGCGCATGATGAACCCGTTGGAAACAGTACCGGAAGTGAATCTATCCGGCACTGAGATCCTGCTGGTAACGGGAAAGACCGATGGCTATTCCCGCTATGCCACACCGCTGGAGGGCGTGTTGCGCGACGCGGGCGCAACACTTGCAACCGTCACCCTGGATGCCGGCCACGAGATTGGTCCGATGGACGCAGACGCGGTTCGCGATTGGCTGAAAACGATCGGGGGCTGACGCCCCCGCACGGCCTTACTTCGATTTTTCTGCAACATAGCTGGCGAAGGCCTCAACAAAAGCCTTCAGCCTCGCCTTCGCCTCATCATCGGTCAGATGGCCTTCCTTGTCGAACAGCGACGCCGCCTTCGGCAGTATCAATCGCTTGCCGGACCAGAGATCCGCACCAAGTGTGCGCAACACGGACAGCCACGCGTTCTGGCTGAGCAGCGTCCCAAAAGGTCCAGGTGACGTCCCGGCAATGGCAAAAGCGCGTCCGGCAAACACATTCGGCGCACCGGTCATCGACGAACTGACCCAGTCGATGGCGTTCTTGAACACGCCGGGCATCGAATTGTTGTATTCCGGCGTGAACAGGATGACACCATCTGAAGCGGCGATCTGATCCTTCAGCAATTGCACGGCCTCCGGCACGCCTTCACGCTCGACATCGGCATTGTAGAGCGGAATGCCTTCGATGGTGCCGGATGTAAACGCCACACCATCAGGCGCAAGCGTCAGAGCCGATTTCAAGAGAGCAGTGTTGAACGACGCCTTTCTCAGGCTTCCGGAAATGCCGATCAGTTTTGTCATGCGGGAGAATCCTTCCATACTTTGCCGGAAGAATGCTGCGAAATGCAGAAAAGTACAGACAAAAAAGCCGGGAGTTTTGCTCCCGGCTTTTGTTGTCGTTAGACCAGCGGCTTCAGCCGGGCCTCGATCTGGACACGCTTGTGCTCCAGGAACGGCGGTAGCGACAGGCCTTCGCCCAATGTTTCCATCGGCTCGTCCACGGCGAAGCCGGGGCCGTCGGTGGCGATCTCGAACAGGATGCCGTTCGGCTCGCGGAAATAGAGCGAGCGGAAGTAGAACCGTTCGACCTCGCCGCTCGACGGAAGGCGGAAGCCCTCGAGACGTTCGGTCCATGCGTGCAGCGCAGCCTCGTCCGGTGCGCGGAACGCGACGTGGTGAACGGCACCGGCTCCCTGGCGGGCCGTCGGCAGGCCGGGCTGAACAGCAACATGCAGTTCGGCGGCCGGGCCGCCTTCGCCCATCGAAAACACATGCACCTCGCCATTGCCATCCGGCGACGGGTACTGGCGCTGCTTCGTCATGTTCATCACCTGCTCCAGCACCAGTTGCGTATTGGTGATATCCGGAACGCTCATGGTGATTGGGCCAAGACCCTTGATCTGGTGTTCGGCTGGAACCGGGCTGCGATCCCAGGGATGCGACGGCGCAAGCCCACCATCGTCGATCAGGCGGAACCGCTGGCCCTCGCCGTCTTCAAAATCAAGCGACAGGCGGCCGTCGATCTCGATGACATCGCCGGACGCGACGCTCAGTTCGCCGAAGCGGGCCTTCCACCATTCGATGCTCTCCGGGCTGCCGACACGAAGACCGGTGCGCGAAACACTGTGAGTACCGCGGGTTTCGCGATTGACGGGCCAATCGAAGAACGTCAGGTCGGTACCCGGCGTTGCCTCACCATCGGCATAGAACAGATGATAGGCGGTGGTATCGTCCTGGTTCACGGTCTTCTTGACCAGACGCATGCCGAGGACATGCGTATAGAAACGCACGTTTTCCTTGACGTTCGCAGTGATCGCGGTGAGGTGATGAATTCCTGTCAGTTGCAAGCTCATGGCTGCCTCCATTCGTTATGTCTGGAGCGAATATCGGCTGCATGAGCTGTTTTATAAAGATGCCCTGCGCGGACAGAACGTTCACAATATGTGAACGATGATTTGGGCCTTGCTGCATCAAGCCGGTTTGGACAGGTGTCAGGCTTTTAACCCTGAGCCAAAACATCAGTCGCCGGATCAGGCGCGATGCGTGAGGTCGGTGAGATAGGTATTTTCGGTTTTCGAGACCTGAAAATCGGCAGGGTTGATGCTCGTGAGCATCAAGGCCTCGCCGTGTGGAAGTGCCTTTGCCAGCAGACTGCCATCGGGTGCTGCGATCCGCGACGATCCGGCGAATGTAAATCGGTCATCCGCACCGTGATGATTGATGTAGGCGACGAAAACCTGATTTTCGAAGGCGCGTGTCTGGATCATGTGATCGGCAATGAAGGTACCGGAGTAACCGGCCGGCAACGCCGTCGGCACCAGCACCGCATCCGCCCCCGCCAAGGCAAGACGGCGGACATTTTCCGGGAACTCGACATCGTAGCAGATCAGCATGCCGCATTTGACACCACGGTGATCGAACAGGACGGTGCCCGGTTCGGGAGCCGCAAACAGCCCCCGCTCGTAATCACCATAAAGATTGGACTTGCGATAGATGACGGGGGCCGCCGGACCATCCACATAAACGGCACTGTTGAAGACCGTGCCCTCTGCCCTCTCGGCGAAACCTGCAATGATCGCGATGCCAAGCTCCGTCGAGATCGACTGCAACCGCCGTACCAGAGGTCCGTCCACCGGCTCCGCCAGTTCGCGAATTATATCACCGGCGCCGTAGCCGGTAAGCCCGAGTTCGGGCGTGATCAGCAGGCTTGCACCTTTGGCCGCCGCGTCCCGCGCCGCCTGTTCGATGCGGGTGAGATTGGCGGCGATATCGCCGCTTTCCGATTTCATCTGCAAAGCGGCGATGGTGATCATGTGTCGTCCGATGACATGGCGCCGAGCAGTTTTGGCAGATCGCCGAACCGCGCGACAAGGGAGAAGATGATGGCGGCGGTCGCCACGAACAGGATCGTCACGGATGCCATGGTCGGCGTGTAGCCATAGCGCAGGGCATTAAAGATCTTGATCGGCAGCGTTTCCATGGTGAAGCCGACGGTCATGTAGGCAACGATATATTCGTTGAGCGACAGCACGAAGGCAAAGGCATAACCCGACACGATATAGGGCAGGATCAGCGGCAGCACGACCGTGCGGAAGATCGTCTTGTCATCGGCGCCCATGGTTGCGGCGGCCTCGACCAGCGAGCGGTCGATCGCGGTAAAACCGAGCGACAAGGTCACCAGCGGCAGCGTCACGAAGAAGATCGCGTGGCTGACGACGGCCGTCCACGGCTGGCCGTAAAAACCGGTCGTCGCCCAGAACGTCAAAAGGCCAAGGGCTGTGATCACAGGCGGCAGCGTAAACGGCGCGATGCCAAGAAGCTGAAAGATGTTCGCCCAAGGCGCGATCCGCCGCCAGAGAAACCAGGCGAGCGGCAAGGCGATCGCAACGGCCAGAGCCGCCGACAGGATGGCGAGCGTCAGCGAGGCAAACAGGGCGTTGCGCCACTCCGGATTGAGGAAGATTTCGCCGTACCAGGACAACGAAAACCCCTTCGGCGGGAAGGCCAGCGTCTGCTTGGCGTTCACCGACACACCGGCAACGACGATCATCGGCAAGGCCAGAAACAGGCCGATCAGGAAGAAATAGACTTTGCTGAGCGCACCGGTCATGCGGCTTCTCCCTTGCGTCCGGCAAGAACCGTTAACGCAACAAGGCCGAGCGTCACCAGCACCAGGAACACCGCCATTGCTGCCGCAAAGGGCATGTTCGACTGGTAGATCGCCTGATCGGTGATCAGCACCGACAGCGTCCAGTGCTGCGGCCGGCCGAGAAGCTGCGGCAGGAGGTAAGACCCGAGCGCGAAGATGAAGACCATGATCAGTGTTGCGGTAATGGTGTTGCGCAGCGCCGGAACGACGACCGTGAAGAACGCCTTGATTGGCGAAGCGCCCAGCGTGCGGGCCGCTTCGGTCAGGGTCGGGTCAAGCCGCACGAGGGCCGGATACAGCACCAGGACGGTGTAGGGAAAGGCCTGATAGACCATGCCGGTCAACACCGCTCCGAAACTCGGCAAAAGAGCTTTCGCCTCGCTCATGATACCCGCCATGACGAGCAGGTTGGTAATCCCGGCAGTCCGCGAAAACAGCGTCGACCACGCAAAGCCGATGATGACTTCCGACAGCGACAGAACCGAGAGCAAAGCCACCAGCCAGACGATCTGCACTTTCCGCGTCATGCGGGTCAGAAGATAGGTGAAGGGAACGGCAAGCAAGACGCAGCAGATCGCCACCGTCACCGCCAGCATCAGCGAGAAGCCGAGCACGTTGGCAAAGAACAGGCTGAGAAAGCGCTCATAATTGGCGAACTGGAAGGCAGGTACATAGAAGCCGCCCTGCTGGCGCTGGAAGAACGAGACGGCAATCATCGTCGCGAACGGCACGACGAAAAAAACGATCAGCATCATCGCCGGGAAGAACAACGGGCCGTAATCGCTAAGTTTTTGCGGGGCTTCGCGTCTCATTTGGCCAGCACCACGCAGACGTCCGGCAAAAGCACCACGCCGACCGGCTGACCGACGGTGACATCGGGGCGGGCGCGCGGCGTCGAGACTGCAACGAGCTGACGGCCGGCAATATCCACAAAGGTTTCGATCGTGCCGCCGAGATCGCGCACGAAGGTGACGGTGCCGGACAGCGCGCCATTGCCGGGTGCCGTCAGATGCACGTCTTCCGGCCGGATCGACAGCGTCGCTTTGCGGACACCTCCCCCGAGAGAAACGCCGGACACCGGCTGGCCAAGAACGGTGACGCCACCAGTGCTGTCGGCTTCCGCCTCGAGAAGATTGGTCGAGCCGATGAAGTCGGCAACGAACGTGTCGGCCGGACGGCGATAGATCTCGATGGGCGAAGCGGCCTGGCGGATTTCGCCGCCCTTCATGACGACCACCGTATCGGCCATGGTCATCGCTTCGCGCTGGTCATGGGTGACGACGATGGTGGTGATGCCGAGCTTCTGCTGCAGCTGGCGCAATTCTACCTGCATCGCTTCGCGCAGCTTAGCGTCGAGCGCCGACAGCGGCTCGTCGAGCAGGAAGAGTTTGGGCGAGATCGACAGTGCCCGGGCGATCGCGACGCGCTGGCGCTGGCCACCGGAGAGTTTTGCTACCGGCCGGTCGGCATAGCCGGAAAGGTGGATCATCGACAGAAGCTCATCGACACGCTTCTTCTGATCTTCCTTCGGCACGCCGCGAATGCGCAAGGGGTAAGCGATGTTCTCGCCGACGGTCAGGTGCGGAAACAACGCCAGCGACTGGAACACCATGCCGAGATTGCGCTTGTGCGTTGGAACATGGGTGATGTCTTCGCCGTCAAGCCGGATCGCGCCGCCGGTCGGCAGGTCGAGGCCGGCGATCATCCTGAGCAGCGTGGTCTTGCCGCACCCGGACGGTCCGAGCATGCAGACGAACGTGCCATGCGGCACCGTCAACTCGACATTGTTGACCGCGGTGAAAGTCCCGAATTCCTTCGTGACATTGTTGAGGGCGAGGCCTGACATTGTTTTTGCTTCTCAAACATGGTGGTTAGAAAAGCCCCTCACCTAACCCTCTCCCCGCAGGCGGGGAGAGGGGATGACGGAGCACTCCGCATATCCCTTCTCCCCGTAAACGGGGAGAAGGTGGCCGAAGGCCGGATAAGGGGCTTTCCCCCTTCAACCGACGATCAGTTCGGTCCATTTCTGGTTCAGCCAATCCGACTTCGTCTGGTAGAGATCGTAGCGCGGAATGATCGGCTCGATGTCGGACGAAACGGCTGCGAATTCCGCATCCGTCAGGTCCATCAGCTCGCGCTTCACCGTCGGCGACGTGCCGACCTTGCGCGACAGCAATGCCTGGATCGATGGCTGGCTCATGTAATCGATGAAGACATGTGCTTCCTCGACCTTCGTCGATGCGCGCGACAGCGCCCAGCAACCCGAGTCCTGAATGCCGCCTTCCTTCGGGAAGGTCGAGCGGACAGGATTGCCATCGGCAGCGGCAAGGCCGGTGACGTCATGGTAATACTGGCCCATCGGGATTTCGCCCGATTTCAGCGCCTGCTCGAACTGGGCTTCATCACGATACCAGAGGCGAACGTTCGGCTTGACCTCGGCCAGCTTGTCGAACGCCTTCTGCACGCCTTCTTCGGTATCGAGCGCATTGGTGCCGCCGAAGAACGTCTTCGCCGTCACTTCGAGCAGGAACGAGTTGGACACGAGCGCAAGAAGGCCGAGCTTGTCGGCGTTTGCCGGGTCCCAGAATGCCTGCCAGGATGTCGGGGCTTCCTTGTAGACGTCGGTATTGGTGACAAGCGTGATGTACCAGGAAACGGCACCGATACCGGCAACACGGCCGTCTGGATACTTGTTGACAAAGCGGTCGATCAGGTTGGAGCCGTTCTTGATCTTGGCCATGTCGAGCGGCGCCCAGAGATCGGTCGCCTGGCCCTTCAACATCGCCACCTGCGACATCATCGAGACGTCGGCCGGAGCCTGACCCGCCTTGGCGGCCTGGTCCAGCTGAACCAGCCAGGCTTCACCGGTCGGCTCGGCAATCGCTTCAACGGCAATGCCGGTTGCCTTGGTGAAGTCCGGGAAGATGTTCTTGTCGAACGAATCCTTGAAATAACCGCCGTAGACGCCGACCTTCAGCGACTTGTCCTGCGCACGCAGGATCGACGGCATCGCCAGCATCGATGCACCGGCAAGACCGGCGCCGAGTACGGCACGCCGGCCGATGGGCTGCTTGAGAAAATCTGTCATCATGGTTCTCCTGTTTATGCCGGTGCCGCTTTTGTGGCTTCCGGTCTGTTCCCAAGTTTTGGTCCGGCTTGCAAGCCCCGGACCATGGTTTGATCAGTGTTTTAAAGCACGAAGTTCGAGCATCTTTGCGTAACGCGTCAGCGGAAAGCACAATGCGAAATAGATCAGCGCCACAAAGCCATAAACCTTGAACGGTTCGAAGGTCGCATTGTTGATCGCATTCGACGTTCTGACCAGCTCCTCAAAGCCGATAATCGATGTCAGCGCGGTGCTCTTGATCAGCTGCACCAAAAAACCGACCGTCGGCGCCCGCGTCATCGCAAAGGCCTGCGGCAGGATGATCAGCCGCAATTGCTTCAGATAATGCAGGCCAAGGCTGCCTCCGGCATCCCATTGCCCGACCGGCACCGCCTGCACACCCCCACGCCAGATTTCCGCCAGGAACGCGCTTGCGCAGAGTGTCAGGCCCAGCACCGCCGCCGTCCAGGGTTCGATACGCAAGCCCAGCAGCGGCAGGCCAAAAAACAGCAGGAACAGCTGCATCAGAAGCGGCGTGCCTTGAAACAGGCCGATGTAATATTCGGCAAACCGCTGCACCCAGAGCCGCTTGGAAATGCGCATGAACAGGATCAGCAAGCCGACGATGGTGCCGCCTGCGAAGGCAACGGCGGACAACAGGATCGTCCAGCGCGCCGCCAGCAGAAGATTGCGGATGATGTCCCAGAGGGTGAATTCAATCACGACACGCCTCCGGAGAGGAAGCGGTTACCGCCGGCGACAAGCAGGCGGCGAAGGCCGATACTCATGGCGAGATAAACCAGCGTGATGACGAAATAGGTCTCGAACGCGCGGAATGTCCGGGCTTGCAGCAGATCCGCCTCATAGGTCAGTTCGCGCACGGCGATCTGCGAGACCACGGCCGATTCCAGCATCATGATGACGATCTGGCTGGTCAGCGCCGGATAGATCACCTTCAGCGCCTGCGGCAGCACGATCTTGATGAACACCAGGCGCGGCCGCAGACCGAGCGCAAGTGCCGCCTCGCGCTGCCCTTTCGGTACCGCGTCAAGACCGGCACCGACGATCTCCGTCGTATAGGCCGTCATGTTCAAGGTCATCGCAAGAATGGCGGCGGCTACCGGATCAAGGCGAATGCCAAGACTTGGCAGCCCGAAGAAGATGAAGAACAATTGCACCAGAAACGGCGTGTTGCGGATGAGCTCGACATAACCGGCGATCGCGCGGCGCAGCCACGCATGACGGCTGCGACGTCCTGCGGCACCCAAAACGCTGAGCACGATGCCGGCAACAGCCGACACCGCGATCAGGAAAAGCGTCATGGCCGCGCCGCTGGCGATCAGCGAAACCGCATCGCCCAGCCAGCCAAAATCGAGCACATAGCCCAAAGGATCAATCCTTCAGGTTTTCAGGATTGAGCGGCACTTTCAGCCATGCTTCCGAACTTGCATTCAGCTTGCCGTCGGCCAGCATCTTGGCAACCGCATCGTTGATCGCCGTCTTCAGGCGGTCTTCGCCCTTGTTCAGCGCCAGATGCGAGGGCGAGGTCAGAAGCTGAAACTTCTGTTCCGGCTTCAGGGCTTCCTGACGGGCCAAAACCTGGGCACCGACGTCATTGCCGACCACCATCAGTTCGGTCTGGCCGGAGATGAAGGCCTGGATCACCGAGTTATAGTTGTCGAAACGCTTGATATCGGCATCCTTGGGGGCTGCTTCCGTCAGCGAGGTGTCTTCCAGCGTGCCGCGGTTGACCGCGATGCTCTTGCCGGCAAGATCTTCCTTGCCTTTCACTTCCGTTGCAGCCGGGCCGATCACGGCGATGTAGTATGGCGCATAGGCGGCTGCGAAATCGATGACTTCGGCGCGTTCCTTGCTGAAGCCGACGCTGACCAGCATATCGACGCGCTTTTCGGTGAGGTACGGAATGCGGTTCTGACCGGTGACCGGCACCGGATTGAGCTTCACTTTCAGGCTGTCGGCGATGTATTGCGCGACGTCGATATCATAGCCCTTGAGGCTCATATCGGCGCTGGCCGAGGAAAAAGGCGGGAAATCGGCGAAGACACCGACGTTGAGCACGCCAGCTTTGGTGATGTCGTCGATGGCATCGGCATTGGCAGCCGATGCGAAGCCGAGAACAGCGCCGCTGAGCATCAGGGCGGCGGTCAGGCCGGATTTGAAAGTCGAGAGTTTGGCCATTGTATTCCCCTTTGTGATTTTTGTTTGCAATAGGCACGGCTGAGTGTGTGGCGTCTGCCCCTCACCCCATAATCGGGACGAGGGAAATGTTGGTTGCTGCCTCTTCTCCCCAGCGGGGAGAAGTGCCGAGCGTATGCGAGGCGATGAGGGGCCGCGCATCGAGTATCGAGCGGGCCGCCCCCTCATCCGGCCCTTTGGGCCACCTTCTCCCCGCAGGGGAGAAGGGAAACGTCTCTAATCCCGCGTGCCGTTGACGAACGGGCTGAACACCATCAGGCTCAGGATCTCGAACAGGACCTGCGAGCCAACATGCGCGGTATTGGTGGTCGAATCGTATTGCGGCGCCACCTCGACGACATCGCCGCCGACCAGATTGAGACCCTTCAAGCCACGGATCAGCTCCAGCACTTCGCGGGTGGTGAGACCACCGATCTCCGGCGTACCGGTGCCCGGCGCAAAACTCGGATCGACGCTGTCGATGTCGAAGGAGAGATAAGTCGGACCATCGCCGACGATCTTCTTCGCCTTCTCGATGATCGCCGGAATGCCCATGCCGGTCACTTCCTCGGCATGAACAACGGTCATGCCGGACTCGTAGGAGAACTCCCACAGATATTCCGAGGAACCACGGATACCGATCTGGATCGTCCGGGTCGGATCGAGCACTCCGTCGAGCACTGCGTTGCGGAACGGCCCACCATGGTGGAACTTGGTCAGATCGTAGGCGCCGCCGGTGTCGCAATGAGCGTCGATATGAATCATGCCGACCGGGCGCTTCTTGCCGACGGCCTTCAGGATCGGATGACTGACCGAATGGTCGCCGCCGACAGAAAGAGGAACCACACCGGCATCGACGATCTGGTTGATGCGCTTTTCGATGTCGTCATGGCTGAGTTCCAGCCGGTAGCGGCTCTGGAACGGCACGTCGCCAATATCGGCGACGCGCAGGTCATGCACCGGCGCGCAGCCGAGAACGTGGTTGTAAGGACCGATGCGCTCGATCGTGCGCATGGCGCGCGGCCCGAAACGCGAACCCGGACGATTGGTGACACCGAGATCCATCGGCACGCCGACGATGGCGACCTGAAGATTGCCGAAATCCGGCTCATTGGCATCAACAGGCATATGCGGCGCCATCAGGAAGGTCGGAACGCCCGAGTAAGGCGCAAGACGGGTGCCGTTCTTGGAGAAGATCTTGTCGGCCACCTTGCGGAAGGTCGGATCGAACATCTCGCCGCCATGGGCTTCGCCGTACTTCGCCTTCAGTTCGTTGAGCTTGCTGTCATCCCACGCCATGTCCGCTTGACCTTCTGTTGGGCCTGGAAGACGTGCGATTTTTGGGCGAGTTGGCGAGCGTAAAATGAGACTGCTCGTGGCGCCTAAAGCCGGAAAACCGCCGTTGTTTGCCAGCGATGGTACCGGATGCATGTTCCCCAGGCTTTTGCCTTTGTTGATCTCATTAGGAAACAAATTGATTGGAAAATCAATTGACATTGTTATAGCTTTTGATGTGAGAAAAACTAACATCGATTTCGATGCCGTGGAGCGCATTTTTGTCCAGCCGCCTGCCCCCGTTGAACCCCTTGCGCGCTTTTGAAGCGACTGCCCGGCGTGGTTCGGTTTCGGCAGCAGCCCGCGAGCTCAACGTTACGCATGGTGCGATCAGCCATCAGATAAGAGCGCTGGAACTGTCCTTCAACGCCGCTTTGTTCGAGCGCGGCGGCAAGCGGTTGAAACTGACCTCGCAAGGTGCGCTGCTTTTGCCCGCCGTCACCCATGCCTTCGAGGGCATTGCCGCCGCCACCGCCGCGATGACCCGGCCGACCACCAGCGGCGAGCTGCGCATCGTCTGCGTGCCCGCACTTTTGTCCTTCTGGATGATCCCGCGCCTGCACCAGTTCACCGAACAGTTTCCGGACGTGCAGCTGACGCTGATCGCCTCCAATGACGCCGCTAATCTGTTCTCCGCCGATGTCGATATCTGCCTGCTCTATGGCGACGGCAACTGGCCGGACTGCTGGGCGCGGCTGTGGAGCCGGCTGGAACTGTTTCCAGTGGTCAGCCCCACGCTTCTCAACATGCGGCCGTTGCGGTCGCTACGCGACCTGCGCGATCACGTCATCCTGCACGGTGACGACGGGCGCGAATGGAACACCTGGCTTGCAGCAGCCAACGGCATCGATATCCAGCGTGGCCGCCAGCATTTCATGAGCGACGCCCGGCTTTCGACCGAGGCCGCCCTGCATAATCAAGGCGTAGCGCTCGGCGATACGATTACCGCCGGCAGCCTGATTGCCAAGGGTGAACTGATCGCCCCGTTCGATCTCACCGTTCCGGCCAACGATGCCTTCTATGTCGCCTGCCGCAACGAGGTGCGCGCGGCCCCGATCGTCAAGGTCTTCATCGACTGGTTGTTTTCCGCTCTTGAAAACGACCCGATGCCGGAGTTACAGACCTCGGCACGCACCATCATCCGCGCCCGCACCCACAAGGTCAGTGCGCCGGAACGACAATCCGCCAAGGACAGCTTTCAGCCGGTATCCTCTCCCGCCCGCAACAGGCGTCCGGAACCCGCGCCGAAACGCCGCGCCAAATCTTAAGAATAGCCAAGCCTTATAACCACAGGACAAGCCGATGCCGCATTTCAACCCGCTGATCGCCAAGCTCTCGCCGCCACCGGTGCCATCCGTGCTTGCCTGGGCCAAGGAATATGATGGGTCGCGCGGACCGCTGATCGATCTCAGCCAAGCCGTTCCCGGTTATCCCGCTCATCCGGACATGTTGAACTGGCTGGGTGAAGCCGCCGCCTCCCCCGCATTCACCGGCTATGGCGCGATCGAAGGCGAACAGGTTTTGCGCAGCGCCTATGCGGAACATGTTTCCGGCCTCTACAATGCCAAAGTCAGCGCTGGTAACATCCACATCACCTCCGGCTGCAACCAGGCCTTCATCTGCACGGCCATGGCGATTGCCGGTGCGGGCGATACGATCCTGATGACCAACCCCTTCTATTTCAACCAGCAGACGACGCTGGCGATGCTCGGCATCGGTATTGAACTGGTGCCTTGCGACGCAGGCAGCGGTTTCCTGCCAGATGTCGATGCCATTGCCGCAGCGTTGAAGCCTGGCATTCGCGCGCTGGCGCTGGTGACGCCAAACAACCCGACCGGCGCCGTCTATCCACCCGCGCTGCTGCGCCGAATCTATGACCTTTGCCGCGCCAACCGCACATGGCTGATCCTCGACGAGACCTATCGCGACTTCCTGCCGGAAGGCAGCGATGCACCGCACGATCTTCTGTCTGTCAAGGGGTGGCAAAACAGTCTCGTCTGCCTCTACAGCTTCTCCAAATCATTCTGCATCCCCGGCCATCGGCTTGGCGCCATCACTGCCGGACCGGCCATGGTCGAGCAGGTTGCCAAGATCATGGACAATCTACAGATCTGCGCTCCGCGCTCGGCCCAGGCAGCCGTTGCCAAGGCCATTCCCGCACTTGGCGAATGGAGAGCGGGCAACCGCGCCGAGATCGCCACCCGCGCCGATGCGCTGAAAGAGGTGATGAGCAAGCTCAAAGGCTGGAAGCTGCAGGCGATCGGCGCCTATTTCGCTTACATCCGCCATCCCTATCCGGATATCCGTTCGGAATTCGTCGCCGAAAAACTGGCGAAGATCGCTGGCGTCGTCTGCTTGCCGGGTGATTATTTCGGCGAAGGCCAGGAAGGCTATCTGCGCTTCGCCTTCGCCAATGCCGATGCGCCGACCATCCTGAAACTCGAGGAACGGCTGTCGGGCTTCAACCTGCCGGGAATCTGATCAGCGGAAAATCAGCCCCGGCGGGCGATGAGGATACCGGCAAGCACCACCGCTCCGCCGATGGCCTGCATCAGCCCGACCGGCTCGCTGAGCAACAGCCACGCGAGTATTGCCGCCACGACCGGCTGTAACAGCAGCGTCAGCGATGAAAACGCCGGCGGCAGGAAGGCCAGCGCATAGATGATCAGCCCCTGCCCGCCCGCATGGCTGATGAAGGCAAGGCCAAACAGGATCGCCCAGCCGAACAATGCGGTCGGCATGAAACTCGCCTCGAAGAAGAACGCGATCGGAAGCATGCAGACGGCGGCCGATCCCGTGCTCCAGATCATGATCCGGTTGGTGGAGAAGCGGCTGCGCAGACGGCCGATCGACAGGATATAGCCGGCATAGAAGACCGCAGCCAATGCCGCCGTCGCATCACCCGCCAGTTGGCCGTCACCGAGCGCTGCCGGCCCGCCCTTCAAGATGACGACACCCGCGAGCGCTGTCGCAAGACCCGCAATGAACACACCACTGACATGGGCGCGAAACAAAAGCCATGAGCCGAGCGTGACAAAGATCGGGGCCAGATTGGCAAGCAACGTCGCATTGGCAACCGATGTCATGTGCAGCGCCAGATGCCAGGCGGCGAGATCGACAGCGAGAAAGACACCCGGCAACACAAGCAGAGCGTAATCCGCCAGTCCGGCGGGACGTTGATCGGTCACCGTATTCCCGGCCGTCCTCGACCAGATCACAAGCGGCAGAAGCGCCAGCGCCACTCGCCAGAACGCCGTCGCCATCGGCCCGACTTCCGAAAGGCGCACGAAGATGGGCGAACCGCCGATCGCAGCGCCACCGATCAGAAGGGCAATCAGTGCAAGCCGGTTGGCAGATGGCGAGGCCGTGGAGGATACGGGAAGTGCGGTGTCTGACACGAAAGCTGTCCAATAAAACGGGCGCAGCACGTGCCACACCATAGGGCCCCGAAACTATCAGAACGGTTCGCGGGGAAACAGCAACTTCCATACATGGAATGATCAGAAACGGTGAACTTAGGCCCGCAGACGCTGCGTCTGCGGGCATCGGCTCAAATCAGACGAACGGTCTCAGGCCGCATCCGGCCGGTGAACCGTCTTCACCTCGAGGAAATCCTCCAGCCCGAACATGCCACCTTCGCGGCCATTACCGGATTGCTTGTAGCCGCCGAACGGGCTGCCATAGCGATGCGGCCCACCGTTGATATGGACCATGCCTGCGCGAAGCCGCGAGGCGACGCGCTCGGCACGCTTGGGGTCACCCGTCTGGACATAGGCGGCAAGACCGTAATTGGTATCGTTGGCAATCTCGATCGCTTCTTCTTCTGTCTCGAACGGCATGATGGCCAGCACCGGACCAAACACCTCTTCGCGGGCGATGCGCATGCCATTGTTGACATCGGCAAAGATCGTCGGCTTGACGAAATAGCCGGTCTCAAAACCTTCCGGCTTTCCGGCACCGCCGACGAGAACGCGCGCGCCTTCGGCGATGCCCGCCTCGATCAGCGCCTGCACCCGGCCGAACTGAACGTCGCTGACCAGCGGCCCGATATGGCTGCCTTCCTTGGTCGGATCGCCGACTTTGGCTTCTTTACCCACCCGCGTGGCGATTTCGACAGCCTTGTCATAGACCGACTTCTGGACGAGCAGGCGGGTCGGCGCATCGCAGGACTGGCCGGAATTGTTGAAGCATTCCAGCACGCTGCCTGCAACGCGGTCTTCGAGATCGGCGTCTTCGAAAACGATGTTCGGCGACTTGCCGCCCAGCTCCAGCGTCACGCGCTTGACCGTTTCGGCCGCATCCTTACTGACGGCGATGCCGGCGCGGGTCGAGCCCGTGAACGACATCATGTCGACGTCCTTGTGCTTGGAAAGGGCCGCACCGACATTCAGGCCATCGCCATTGACGAGATTGAAGCTACCGGCCGGGAAGCCAGCCTCATGCACCATCTCGGCATAGAGCATCGCGTTCAGCGGCGTGAATTCGGACGGTTTCAACACGCAGGTCGAGCCGGTCGCAAGGGCGGGAACGACCTTCAGCGCAATCTGGTTGATCGGCCAGTTCCATGGTGTGATCAGCCCGCAAACGCCGATCGGCTCGCGCAGCATGACGTCGCCGTTCGGCAGCACTTCGCGCGTATGCAGACGCTTCAGGGCATCGATGAAGCCCTGGAGATGGCCAACGCCAACATCGGCCTGCTGCTCGGTGCTCATGGTGATCGGCGCGCCGAGTTCCATGGTGATGGTCTGCGCCATCTCTTCATAGCGGCGCTTGTAGATGGCCAGCAGCTTTTCCAGAAGTACCAGCCGCTCTTCCGTCGTCGTCCGGCTATAGGTGGCAAACGCCTTCTTGGCGGCGGCTACAGCGCGATCGATATCGCCTGCCGTTCCCATGGAAATAACCGCAACCGGCTTTTCGGTTGCAGGGTTCAGAACCTCGAGATCATTGGCAACCAGCGGAGCGACCCATTCGCCGTTGATGTAGAACTTGCGTTTATCGAGCATGCTTCTTGTCCTTCCCGTCAGATCGTCTTCTGTTTTTCGTTGAGCCAATCGCTGATCAATTGGCGGTAGCGTTCACCGCTGAAGCTTGGAAAATGACCGCCATGCACAATGCGGACGGGGATTTTCAACAGGCGCTCCATCGAGGAGAGATAGTCTCCGGCGTCGGAATGATAGGTATCCTCGATCAACGGGCCGTCGTAGAGAATATCGCCGGAGAACAGAATTTCGGTCGCCTTCTCGTAAAGCGCAATCCCCCCGGGCGAATGACCGGGCGTATGAATGACCTCGAAAACCCGGTCGCCGAGATCGATCACATCGCCATCTTCAAGGATGCGCGTCGCCGGCGCTTTCTTCACCGCATAGCATTTCGAGCAATACGGCTCCGGCGGCAGCGCATCGAAGATTTCGTCGGTGACATAGGGATCGGCAAGCGTGTTTTCCCGCGTCGGATTGGCGAGCAGCCCGGCCTCGGCCGAGTGCACGGCGCGGCATTCGAACTCGTGATGGCAACCGATATGGTCGAAATGCGTGTGGCTCGCGACAGCGATCAGATCGCGCCCTGTGACCAACGGCACATGTTCCCTGAGCGAGACGACGCCCATGCCGCTATCGACCAGCATGTCGCGGTCCCGGCCGCGCACATGCCAGATGTTACAACGGTAGAATTCCTGGATGAACGGCTCGGAAATGGCGGTGACATCGTCATCGAGACGCTTCACCTGATACCATTTGTCCGCGCTGATGCGTTGCATGTTCAATTCCTGCTCTGGGGCAAGGCTACGATATCGGCGAGACTGACCGCAAGGGGGACGATCTGGCCGTCAGCCACCGCTGCGGATTGCGGCATATGCGCCACGATGGACAGATCCGGAGCCTTCGCCGGTTTCAGATGGCAGCGGTAATGCGTGCCGAAAAAGGCACTGCCGGTGACCTTGGCCTCCCCCAGCGGCACGACCGGATCGTCGGCCTCCCCCGCCCGGCGAAAATGTTCCGGCCGGATACAGAGCACCACCCGCTGGCTGGAAACCAGCACTGAAGCCGTAAAGCTAGTGATCGGCAGCGCTATCGAGCCAACCGCCGTTTCGACGAGAGCAGACGCCGCATCGACGCTTTTCACTTGGCCCGGGATGAAATTCACCTCCCCCATGAAACCTGCGGAAAAGACCGAACGCGGCCGCATGTAGATATCGGCGGGCGGGCCAAAGTCCTCGATCCGGCCCTGGTTCATGACAACGATCCGGTCGGCGATCGCCATCGCCTCTTCCTGATCGTGGGTCACATGCACGAAGGTGGTGCCGACCCGCTTCTGGATCGCCTTCAATTCATCCTGCATCTGCCGGCGCAGTTTCAGATCAAGCGCCCCCAGCGGCTCATCGAGCAGCAGCACATCGGGATCGACGGCAAGTGCGCGGGCTAGGGCGACGCGCTGGCGCTGGCCGCCTGAAAGCTCATGCGGCTTCTTGTCGGCGGATGATTTCAGGCCGACAAGATCGAGAAAGCCGAGCGCCTTTTCGTCCCTCTGCGCCCTTGCCACGCCGCGCATCCTGAGCCCAAAGCCGACATTGTCGCGCAACTTCATGTGTGGAAACAGCGCATAATCCTGAAACATCGTCGTCGTCGGGCGCTTTGCCGGCGGCACGCTGGTCATGTCCTTGCCACCGATCATCACCTTGCCTCTGGTCGGAGACTGGAAGCCACCAAGGATCGACAGCAATGTGGTCTTGCCGCAGCCCGACGGGCCGAGCAGGACAATAAACTCACCGGCCTTGATATCGAGCGAAACGTCATTCAGCGCGGTGAAGGCGCCAAACGTCTTGGTGGCGTTATGAACCGAAACCGCAGCGGTCATGATTTTTTCGTCCTTCCGAACAGGGTCAGTTCCAACACCGCCAGCACCGCGACGGATACAAGGAAGACCAGCGAGCCGATGGCGTTGGTTTTGGGGTTAAGACCGGAGCGTAGCAGGCTCCAGATTTCAACTGGCAGCGTCACGTCGAAGCGCGACAACAGGAACGCGATGATGAACTCATCCCAGCTGAAGGTGACCGACAGGAAGAATGCAGCAAGGATCGACGGCATCAGCATCGGCGCGGTCACCAGCACCATCACCTTGATATCGCTGGCGCTGAGGTCTCGTGCAGCGCGCTCGATGTTGATGTGATGATCGCCCATCGAGGAATAGATGATGGCAAAGCAGAGCGGCAGGTTGATCACCACATGGCCGATCCCGACAGTCCATAGCGACAGTCTGATGCCGAATGTATTGAGCACCGTCAGGAGCCCGAGCGCGATGATCAGATAGCTGACGGTCATCGGCGCTATCAGCAGACCGCGCTGCAACGCCGAACCCGGCAGCTTGTAACGAGCGAGCGCATAGGCCGCGAGAAAACCCAGCAGGCAGGCGATCAGCGACGAGACGATGGCGACAATGAAGGAGTTTCCGAGCGCCGCCATCAGCTTGCGATCGGCAAAGACAGCCTCGTACCATTGCAGCGAAAAGCCGTTGAACGGCGGCACCGGCAGGCGGCCATCCTGAAAGGAGAACAGCACCAGCACCGCAACCGGAAGGAAGATGAAGCCGTAGATCAGGCCAGCATAGGCATATGAGGCGATCCTGGTCATCATATCGCGCATCTCAAGCCCTTTCGATCTTCAGCCAACGGGCGCAGAGCACATAAGCTGCGGTTACGGCCAGCATCAAGATGATCGACAGCGCCGCCGCCATCGGGAAATCCGCCCGGCGGCCAAGCTGCAGCATGACGATCTGCGGCAAGACCAGCTCGTTGTTGCCGCCAAGAATCTGCGGCGTGACATAGTCACCGATGCAAAGGACGAAGGTCAAAAACGCACCGGTCATGATCCCCGGCAATGTCAGCGGCAGGATGACATGCCAGAAGGTCTGCAGCCCATTCGCGCCGAGATCGGCCGCCGCCCGGCGATAGTTCGGCGAGAGCTGGATCAGATTGGCGTAGATCGTCAGCGTCAGCAGCATGACGAAGAAATGCACGAAGCCGATCACCGTTGCCGTCCGGTTGCTGGCGATCTCCAGCGGTTCGGCCACAACACCAAGCGTCATCAGCGTCTGGTTGATCACACCGTTCTTCGACAGCACCAAGAGCCAGGAATAGGACCGCACCACATAGGACGTCCAGAACGGTAAAACCGCCATGATCAGCGCCAAACGTTGAAACCGTTTCGGCACCCGCTCGGCGATGATCCAGGCGAGCGGGTAGGCAAGAAGCACCGACAGCACCGTGACGATCAGGGTGATTTCGAGCGAATTCATAAGTCCCTTGAACAGTGAATCCTTGGCAAAAAAGGCGATGTAGTTGTCGAGATTCCAGGCGCGGACGATCTGTCCGCTCTCCCGCGACCACAGGCTCATCGCCGCCATGAACAGGAACGGCAAGACGAAGAAGGCGATCGTCCACAAGAGTGCCGGCGCGACAAAACCCCAGGCCTTGCGGCGTTCGGTATCTTCGAGGGTGATGGTGGACATGATAATAGCTCCAGTGCCGGAATAGCCCCTCATCCGGCCTGCCGGCCACCTTCTCCCCGTCAACGGGGAGAAGGGAGATGCCGAAATCTCTGTCGTCCCCTCTCCCCGCAAGCGGGGAGAGGGCTAGGGTGAGGGGCAATGCTTGCGCAGTCTTGTTACTGCTGCATCATGTCCGTCCAGGCATCCTGCATCTTCTGGTCAAGCTCGGCGCTCGGGATCGGATAAAGCTGCGTCTTCTTCAGATATTCGGCCTGGTCGTTCCAGCGCAGCGCCGCTTTCTGGGCGTCGGTCAGGTGCTCGCCGGCCTTCATGTTGGCGGGCATTGCCCAGTAGCAGGACGAGGTCGCCAGCCGCGCCTGCCCTTCGGGGCTGACAATATACTGGACGAATTTCAGCGCCAGATCCTGTTTCTTCGATGCCTTCATCACGCCAATCGATTGTGCCCAACGGACCGCGCCCTGATCCGGCACCGTCCAGTCGAGGTTGGGCTTTTCGCCCGAGAGTGCAGCGGTAATCCATTCGCCACCGCCGACGAGAATATCGACCTCACCGGTTGCCAGCGCCGTCTGCGACGAGACGACGTCGCTCACTTGCTTGGAGACTTTCTTCATCTCCGACAGCTTTTCGGTGATAGCCGGCATGTCCGCGTCGGACAGCTCGGCGGTCTTCTTGCCAAGGCCAAGCGCCACAAGGCCGATCATCGGGAGATAATAATCATAGAGCGCGATACGGCCCTTGTACTTGTCTGACCAGATGACCGAGAGGTCCTTCATGTCGGCGGGATCGACCTTGGTCTTGTCAAAGGAGATCGTGTTGTAGCCAAATTTTTCGGTGACGGCGTAGGTCTTGCCGTCCTTCATATTGTTGGCTTCCATCCGCACTTCCGGGAAGATATCGGCCGTCGGCAGCTTGTCGGCGGGAATTTCGGCAAGAAGATCAAGACCGACGGCGCGCTGGACATCGACGCCGTCGATGACGAGCACATCCCAGTCACCTGGCTGCGACTGTTCGAGGATCGACAATGCCGCGCCGGTTCCCTCGTAGTCCTTGAGGTTGACCTTGACATCATTGGCCTTTTCGAACGGCTCGACCAGCGCCGGGTCCGTATGATCGCACCAGACCAGGGCATTCAGTTCTTCGGTCGCAAACGCCGGTGCAGGCGCGGTGACGGTGGAGACGGCAGCGAGCGAGACCGCAGCCACGGAAGAGAAAAATCGACGCGCGAAAGCGCCATTCACGGAAGTGATCATCGCGTTGCCCTCTGGTTTACAGCGCTCATTGCGGCGCCTTCACAAAAAGATTGAATGAATTCAATTTTTAAGTCAATGTCATTTTTGAGGACATTCAAAAAAAGGAAAAAGGCGGCATGACCGGGCTTCGTGCACGACAGAAAGCCGATAGGAACCGGCGCATTTTGCAGGCAGCGACAATCCTTTTTCGGGAAGTTGGTTATGACAGCGCCCGCATCGAAGATATCGCCGAGCGCGCGGAAGTCTCGGTGGGCACGTTCTACAATTACTATCAGAACAAGGGCGATATCCTGGTCGCCGCCGTGTCCATGGAAGTCGAGGAAGTGCTTGCAGCCGGTAAAGCGATCGTTGACAGCCCGCCCGAGACCGTTGGCGAGGCGCTGAAAGTCCTGATTGGTCAATATTACGATCATTCCCTTGTCTATCTCAGCAAGGAAATGTGGCGCACCGCCATGGCGATCTCGATCCAGCAGCCGGAGAGCCCGTTCAGCCGGCGTTATACGGAGCTCGACGGCCGGCTCTGCGACCAGGTCTCGACGCTGATTGCCAAATTGCAGCGGCGTGGCGGTGTCATGCCGGGTATCGACACGGCCGCCACCGGCCAGATGTTCTTCAACAATCTCAACATGATGTTCATCGAATTCGTCAAGGACGAGGCGATGACGCTCGACGCACTGAAAGACATCGTCAGCAGGCAGAACCGGCCGCTGGCAACACTGATCAGTAGTCCGAAACTACAATAACAATCAGGATATCAGGGATGGAACATACAGACACTGCGGTCCTTACAGCTGCCGACAGCCTCGTCGAGGCCTTCTCGAAACATGACCGCGATCGCTATTTCGCGGCCTTTTCAAAGGACGCGACCTTCATCTTCCACAATCTCGATCGCCCGTTGAGAAGCCGCGCGGATTATGAAGCGGAATGGGCGCTCTGGGAACGCGACGGTTTCAAGGTTCTCTCCTGCACCTCCAGTGATCGCAACCTCCAGATGCTCGGGAGCGTAGCGATTTTCACCCATGATGTTGAAACCCGGGCGGAATTCGGCGGTAAAACCATCACAAGTCAGGAACGGGAAACGATCATTTTCGAAAGACAGCCGGACGGCAAATGGCTCGCCGTCCACGAGCACCTTTCCCGCGCCTCCTGAAAATCCAAAGCCCCTGCATCCAGAGGGATCAGGGGCTTGATACAAACATCGATGTTATGCTGTCTGTTAAACTCAGATCGCGCCGCAGACCATTGCGGTCACAAACAGGAAGGCAGCGGCCAATGCAGTGGCCTGCGCTGCCATCGTCCAGGATAAATGCGGCGCAGAATGCGCGCCAAAGCTCACCGGACTTTTCTGCATGACTGGTTTCGAACCTTGCATATTGTCCTCCACGAGAGTGTTGCAGATGTCTGCCGCCATCACGGCCGCAGCGCCATACGTTTTCTCCGTTATTTTACACCAAGTTTATAGATATTATTTTCTGCTTTTGGCGCCCCGCAGGAAAAAACCAACCCAAAGGCCCGTCTCCACCGGATGAAAGCCACCGCGTTCTCAATGTCCCCTCTCAAGCGCCCTCTGCTGGACAAGCCGGGACCAGCGTTCGCTGAACCACGGCGTCAAAAGGGAAACATCCGCCTGACTGTGCGGTTTGGTCAACGCACCGTCCGTCTCGGTGGATGTCCATACCTTGAAGGTCGTCAACTCATGCTTGCCGAATGTCTGGATCAACGGGATATCGGCTGCATCGCGGCCGCGCGCCACGGCAATACGGCCAATACGCGGCACATTGTGGCGGGCATCGAACGTATACCAGCGATCATCGAGAAACACCTCGAACCACGCATTGAAGTCCATCGGTGCCGGATTGTCCGTTGCGCCAATATCGCCCATGTAACCGTTGACGTAACGCGCCGGCATGTTCATGGAGCGGCAGAGCGTCACGGCAAGGTGCGCATAGTCGCGGCACACCCCTGCCCTTTCCTCATGTGCTTCCATCGCGGTGCGTAGCGTTGCCGTGTAGCCGTAACTGAAGGTCAGGCGCTGATGCACGTAGTCGCATATCGCCTGAACACGCGCCCAACCGGGCTCGATTTCACCGAAAAGGCGCCAGGCAAGCGCACCGAAACGGTCGGTTTCGCAATAACGGCTGGCTGACAGGTAGGGCAGGCATTCGGGTGGCAGTTTTTCGACCGGCACAGCCTGAGCCCCTCGGTTCACGGAATCTGGCCACCCGCTATCCTTGATTACTGCATCATAGGTCAAGCGCAGGCCGCCTGCGGGAACAACCATCCGCATACAGACATTTCCGAAGGGGTCGGTAACCTCTCCCATTTTTATCACCGGATCGGAAATCGGCCCGCACTCGCTGACGATATCGTGCCGCCTTGTGCGATCCACAGACAAAAAGGTCATCATAGGGGTCGGTTGACTGCAATTGATGCCTATTTCGTAACCCAACCGAATAAACATGTGCCACCTCCACCACACGGCAGGAACGGACATGCCACCGATTTGTTCCGGTTTCAGATTCGCAAAAATGGCCGGGCGCGCCTCCCGCGCAGGAACACGTCCACACCGTGTCCCATGCCTCCAGACAGGCCGCTAGACGACCAGCATCGCCCGCAGATCATTGACATTGGTGCCAGTCGGGCCGGGCACGAACAGATCACCGCTGGCGCTGAATGCGCTCCAGGCATCGTGGCGGGCGAGATGATCGCGGGGATCGGCGCCCGCCGCCCCCATACGGCTCACAGTTGAACCGTCGGCAAAGGCACCGGCATTGTCCTCCGACCCGTCAATCCCATCGGTATCGGCCGCCAGCGCATGAACACCCTCGACACCGTCGATATCCAGCGCAAGCGAAAGCAGGAACTCACTGTTGCGGCCGCCCTTGCCATAGGCATCGCCCGCAATCGTTACCGTGGTTTCGCCACCGGACAGGATCACCACCGGCTTTGAGAACGGGCGGTTGCGCAGCGCAGTTTCCCGGGCGATGGCGGCATGCATCCGGCCGATATCGCGGGCTTCCCCCTCGATCGCATCCGACAGGATCACCGCCTCGACGCCCAGCGCGCGCGCTTTCGCCGCTGCCGCCTCCAGCGAGACGCTGGCTGATGCGATGACATGGTGCTGTTGATTGCCAAATGCCGGATGATCTGGGGTGGGTGCAGCGGCCTGCTCCGAGCGCAGATGCTGCATCACGGCTTCCGGCAGTGTCATGCCGTAACGGCTGACAATGGCCAAAGCCTCAGCAGGCGTGGACATATCGGGAATCGTCGGGCCGGAGGCAACAAAGGCCGGATTGTCGCCGGGCACGTCGGAGACGATCAGGCTGACGACCCGCGCCGGTGCAGCAGCAAAAGCCAGCCGCCCACCCTTGATGCGAGAGACATGCTT
Source organism: Rhizobium sp. Root1334 (assembly GCF_001426665.1). Taxonomy (GTDB): domain Bacteria; phylum Pseudomonadota; class Alphaproteobacteria; order Rhizobiales; family Rhizobiaceae; genus Pararhizobium. The sequence goes on from NZ_LMEY01000030.1 coordinate 92,644, forward strand.
GCGCACCACATTCATCGCCGAGATCGGCGCGCCGGACGCAAGCAGGGCCTTGTTGACGGCAATTTCGTCAGCCAAGGTCAGACCTTGCGGCGGCGCGGGCAACAGCGACGAGCCACCACCGGACACCAACGCCACCACCAGATCGTCCGGTGTGAGCCCCTCGACCAGCCGCAGCAGCTCCGCCGATCCGGCAAGCCCAGCCTCGTCCGGCACCGGATGGGCCGATTGCAGCACGCGGATGCGCTCGCACACGGCGATCGGACCATGACGCGCAACGACAGCGCCCTCCAGTGGCCCATCCCACAGGCTTTCGAACGCCGCTGCCATCTGGCTTGCCGCCTTGCCTGCGCCGACGACGATCGTGCGCCCTTTCGGCTTTTCCGGCAGGTGGGCACGGATGGCGGCAAGCGGATCGGCTGCTTCGACGGCCGCCTCAAACAAGCTCGTCAGGAAGGCACGGGGGTCAGCAATCATCAAATCAGCCTGCAATCTCGAAATCATAAACGAAGACACCATCGACGCCGCCCTCGGTCGCGGCAACGATCCGGCCGCCCGCCTTTTCATGCGCCGGATGGACAAGATAGGCATCGCGCGCCGCCGCATCGGCAAAATCGATGATAAACCCGCTGTTATAGCCCTTGCCCAGGCCTTCCGGACTGACATTGGGACCAGCGGTAAAACTAAGATAGCCGGGAACCAACGCCTGCAGCGCGGCGATATCAGACAGGATCGACTGCCGCTCGGAATCAGCAACGGCTGACTGAAAGCGGATGAAGACACAATGGCGGATCATGGCAGGCTCCTATCGGATATCGGCGCGCGCCCGCGGCCGTTGATCGTTGCGCTCATGGCTGAAGATGGTGGCCGGAAGCGGTTGCCGCTCACGGATAATGTCCGAACCCTTTTCGCCCATCATGATCGTCGGCCCGTTGGTATTGCAAGAGGGAACGCGCGGCATGACCGAACTGTCGCAGACGCGAAGCCCCTCCAGTCCATGCACCCGCAAATCCAGCCCGACGACGGCGTCAGCACCGGTTCCCATCTTGCAGGTCCCGACGGGATGATGATCGGTCTTGGCATTGGCGCAGCCGTATTCGAACAACTCGTCATCGGTCATCACTTGCGGCCCGGGCAGTCGCTCGGCCATGATGTAAGGTTTCAGCGCCTGCTGCTGGAAGATTTCGCGGGCGATTTTCAGGCCTTCCAGCGACATCTTGCGATCATGCGGATCGCTCCAGTAATTCGGATCGATCAGCGGGGCGGCCGCCGGATCGGAAGACGACAGCCGGACGGTACCGCGCGAACGCGGATGCAGATAGGCGGAATTCAGCGTCACGCCGGCATTCTTCAGTTTCTCGACACCGGCCTCGATGCCGGAGCCGAGCCCCAGATGGAACTGGATATCGGGTGAGCGTGCATTCGGATCGGCATACCAGAAGCCGCCGGTCTCAAACAACGATGAGGCGACCGGACCGGAGCGGAACAGCACATATTGTAGACCGGCCCAGACGGTGCGGTGCAGTTTCGCGACGCCGTCATAGGTATGATCGCCGGTGCATTCGGAAATGACAAAGAGGTCGAGATGATCCTGAAGATTGCTGCCGACACCCGGCAGGTCATGTTTCACATCGACGCCGACAGAACGCAGATGATCGGCCGGGCCGATGCCCGATTGCTGCAGCAGTTTCGGCGATCCGATAGCCCCGGAAGAGACCAACACCTCGCGTTCGGCGCGGATGGTTTCCAATCCCTTTGCAGTCGCGACCTCGACGCCAACTGCGCGCATTCCCTCCAGCACAATCCGCGTCACCCGCGCGCCGAGCCGGACGGTCAGGTTCTTGCGATCCCTGATCGGGTTGAGATAGGCGAGCGACGCCGACGAGCGGCGGCGGTTGCGCTGGGTCAGCTGATAGAAGCCGACGCCTGCCTGCTGCTTGCCATTGAAATCGTGATTGTAGGGAATGCCAAGCTCCTGCCCCGCGCGGATATAGGCATCGCAGATCGGCAGCCCTGAGACCGGCATGGAGACGCCGAGCGGTCCGCCATAGGAATGGTAATCGTCGGCAAAACGCTGATTGTCTTCCGAGCGTTTGAAATAGGGCAACACGTTGCGGTAATCCCAGCCGGTGCAGCCGTCCTCGCTGGCCCAGAGATCGTAATCGGCCGCATTGCCGCGCGTATAAAGCTGCGCGTTGATCGACGAGCCGCCGCCGATCACTTTGGCCTGCGTATAGCGCAGAACCCGGTTCTTCATGTGCTTCTGCGGCACGGTCTCCCAGCCCCAGCTGGCGACACCCTTGGTCATCTTGGCAAAGCCAGCCGGCATATGGAACAGAGGATTCCAGTCGCTGCCGCCAGCCTCGAGCAGCAGCACCTTGACATCTGCGTCTTCGGTCAGCCGGTTGGCAAGCACGCAACCGGCCGGTCCGGCACCGGTGATGATGTAGTCATAGGTCATGTCGTCGTCCTTAAAACGTTGTCGCCTTGCGGCGATCTCAAACGGGGCAAGCCGTCTGCTCCCTCTTCTCCCCAGCGGGGAGAAGTGCTGAGCGCAGCGAGGCGATGAGGGGGTGTCGCCGCAAACTCGCGTGTGCTTGGCTCCCCCTCATCCGGCCCTTCGGGCCACCTTCTCCCCGCTGGGGAGAAGAGGATTACGCCCTGCCCTTCCCAGCCAAAATTCACTACAATCGCCCGATCGAAAGCCCACCGTCGGCATTGATCACCGAGCCCGTGGCAAAGCCGAAGCTGCCGTTGGCCAATGCCGCGACCATGCGGCCAATATCATCCGCCTCGCCCCAGCGTTTCATCGGCACCAGCCCGCCATCTATCAACGCGTCGTACTTGGCGGACACGCCGGCGGTCATATCGGAGCGGATAATGCCGGGGCGAACCTCGAACACCGAGATACCGGTATCGGCCAAACGCAGCGTCAGCCCTTGCGAAAACGATGCAAGCCCCGCCTTGCTGATGCAATAGTCCAGACGCTCCGGCGAACTCATCACCGCCGATACGGACGTGATGTTGATTACCGAACGCGGCCCGCGGGCACAGCCCGCCAGCATCGCCTTCACCACCGCCTGAGTGAAAAACACCGTACCACGCAGATTGGTGCCGATGATCGTGTCGAAGTTTTCCGGGGCAAGCTCAAGGAAATCGCCCCGCACCACCGATGCCATGCCGGCATTGTTGACGAGGCAATCGATCCCGCCGAATTCTGCCAGCACCGCATCGACCGTCGCCTGATGACCGGACAACTCGGAGAGATCCCCTTTCAGAAAAATCGCCTTGGCGCCGAGCGCAGCAAGCTCCTCCAGCACACCCGAGACCTGATCGGCATCGCCGATACCGGTGATGGCAATGTCGAAACCGGTTTTCGCCAGTGCCCTGGCGATGCCGAGACCTATTCCGCGGCGGCCGCCGGTGACGATGGCGACAGGGCGTTTGTGATTGCTCATGCCGCCAGATCCTTCGCGATGATGTGATCGGCTACACGCAGCGCCTGTGCGGCAACCGTCAGCGCCGGATTGACGGCGGCCGATGTCGGCAGGCAGCCGCCATCGACAACATAAAGGTTCGAGTGATCAAAGGCCCGGCAGTACGGATCGAGCGGCGCAGACGCCGGGTCGTTGCCCATGCGCACCGTGCCGCATTGGTGCGACGGTGTGCGTTTGTCGAACGGTTGGGACAACACGATCGGATAACCCGCCGCCTTGAAGTGGGCGCGCATCTTCGCCTCAAGCCCGGACAGTGCCTCCATGTTGGAGCGCCGCCACTGCATGATGATGCCCTTGCCATCGACCATGATGCGGCTTTCCGGATTCGGCAGATCCTCTGTCATCATGTACCAATCGATGGCGTGGCCAGCCATGAAATCGAGGGCGAAGCGCGGTGCGTAACGTGGCGCATTGGCCTTGAGGATGTCTCCGTTGATCTTGCCGAGCAGCTGGACATTGCCCAGCGGCAAGCCATCACGCCCACCGGTGAGGTAGTAGTCGTTCAGCATCAGCGTCTTCTGGTAGACGCTGTCGTTGCGCCGGAACGGGTTGATGGCCAGCATGGCGCTGCAATTGTGGTTCATGAAGTTGCGGCCGACCTGATCGGAGCGGTTGGCAATTCCCTTGCCATCGCCGGAGCGCAGCAGGATCGCGGCGGAATTGATCGCGCCGGCCGACAGGATCACCAGCTTCGGGGACAATCGTTTCCTCTCGCCTTTGTGGACGTAGTGGATCGCCTCGATCCGCCCGCCTGGCCCGGCTTCCAGCGTCTCGACATAAGCGGAGGTGATCAGCTCGATATTCGGGTCCTTCAGCGCGACGGCAAGCGGCGCGGTCTCGGCGTCCTTCTTGCCCTTGCCCGTGTTGGGAAAGCCATCCCACGGCGTGCGTCCGCCGGCCAGCCAGGTGTCGATATCGACGCCGAGCGGCAATGTCGCCGGATGCAGTCCCTGCGCCTTCAACTCGGCGCGGGCGCGGGCGATTGCGGGCTCGTCCGGTACCGGGCCGTGAGAATAGGGCGTCGAGTGCGCAGGTTCCGTCGGGTCCTGACCAAGCTCGCCGCGCACCGCAAACAGCCGTTCCGCCTTGCCGTACCATGGTTCCAGTTCCTCGTAGGGAAAGGGCCAGGCCGGCGAGACACCGCCGAGATGCTGCATTTCGGTAAAGTCCTCGGCGCGGTAGCGCAGAAGGACCGCGCCGAAGAGCTTGGAATTGCCTCCGACGAAATAGAAATTCCCTGGATTGAACGCCGTCCCGTCCGGTTCGCGCCACATCTCCTTTGGCCGGAAGTGTCCATCAACGAAGATGGATTTATAGCTGCGCGTTTCCGGCGTGTCGGGAAGGCGCTCGCCGCGCTCGAGGATGGCGATGCGTGCGCCCGACCCGGCAAGCGCCGAAGCGACCGTCGCTCCGCCGATGCCGGAACCGATGATGACGATGTCGGGCTGGTTGACCATGACGGAACTCAGCCGATGCGCTGCTGGTTTTGCGGGTCGAAATACACCGCCTTGTCCAGATTGAAGGCCAGTCTTGTATTCTGGCCGGGCGCGATACGGGCGTCGGCGCGCAGACGCGCCACCACTTCCTTGCCGCCAAGTTTGGTGACTGCGAACGTGTCCGAACCGGCTGGCTCCACCACTTCGATCAAGCAATCGCCTTCCACCAGAGAGCGGGCGTTGCGATCGGCGCCATCGGGATCGGTCAGCGCTTCCGGCCGGATACCGAAAACAACCTGCTTGCCGCTATAGGCGGCAAGGCCAGACACCTGGGCGACCGGCAGATGCAACGGCTCAGCATCTGGTCGAACCAGCGAGACACGCAGATCATTGCCGCCGCCCTCCACCGTTGCGGTCAACAGGTTCATCGCCGGCGAGCCCATGAAATCGGCGACGAACAGGTTGGCCGGATTATTGTAGATTTCGGCAGGCGTGCCGAATTGCTGCAGGATGCCGTCCTTCAGAACGGCGATCTTCGTTGCCAGCGTCATCGCCTCGATCTGGTCATGCGTCACATAGACGATCGTCGTCTTCATGCGCTGGTGCAGGCGCTTGATCTCGGTGCGCATATCGACGCGCAGCTTTGCATCGAGGTTGGACAATGGTTCATCGAACAGGAAGACCTGCGGATTGCGCACCAGCGCTCGGCCCATGGCGACGCGCTGGCGCTGACCACCGGAAAGCTGGCTGGGCTTGCGGTCGAGCAGATGGCCGATCTGCAACATGTCGGCAACCTGCTTGATAGCCTTGTCACGCTCGTCTTTCGGCACGCCACGGATTTCCATGCCGAAGGCGATGTTTCCGGCCACCGTCATGTTCGGATAGAGCGCATAGGACTGGAAGACCATGGCGATGTCGCGCTTGGAGGGATGCAGGCCCGCCACCGACTTGCCGTTGATCGAGATTTCGCCTGACGTGATCGGTTCCAGCCCAGCGATGGTGTTGAGCAAGGTCGACTTGCCACAACCGGACGGGCCGACCAGCACCAGGAAGCCGCCCTCGTCGATTTCCAGATTGATATCTTTCAGGATTTCCAGCGAGCCGTAGGACTTGCGAAGGTTTGTGATTTTCAGAAAGGACATGGCTTTAACCCTTCACGGCGCCGGACATCAGGCCACGGACGAAATAGCGGCCGGAAACGATGTAGACGACAAGCGTTGGCAAGGCGGCAAGGATCGCGCCTGCGAAATGGACGTTGTATTCCTTCACCCCGGTCGAGGAAGAAACGAGATTGTTGAGCGCCACCGTCATCGGCGTCGAATCCGCCCCGGAGAACGATGCCCCGAACAGAAAGTCGTTCCAGATATTGGTGAATTGCCAGATAACCGAGACGACGATGATCGGACCCGACGATGGAAGCAGGATGCGCCGGAAGATCTGGAAGAAGCTGGCGCCATCGATCTGTGCGGCCCGCACCAGTTCGGTCGGAAACGCCTCATAGTAGTTGCGGAAATACAGCGTCGTGAAACCGAGACCATAGATGACGTGCACCATCACCAAGCCAGGGACCGATCCGGCAAGACCGAAGATACCCAGCATGCGCGCCATCGGGATCAGGACGATCTGAAACGGGATGAAGCAGGACAGAAGCAGCATGCCAAAGAAGATGCCGGAGCCCGGAAACCGCCACTTGGTCAAGACATAACCATTGAGCGCACCGATGATCGTCGAGATCGCCACGGCCGGCACGACCATCAGGATCGAATTGATGAAGAAGGGACGCAAGCCTGTCGGCTGCACACCGATCTGCGCCGTCGACCAGGCGGAGCGCCAGGGATCCAGCGTCCAGCTCATCGGCAGGTTCAGCATGCCGCCTTGGCGGATTTCGTCCAGCGGCTTGAAGGAATTGACCAGCATCACATAGAGCGGCAGCAGCGAATAGGCCGCAAACAGGATCAGCACGGTATAGATCAGCGCGCGCGTCAGGCGGCCGGAAGAAATGGCGTTGTCAGGGCTCTGGACACTCATGCGCGCTTCTCCCCTTTGATTTCGGAATAGAGGTAGGGGATGATGATCGAGAAGATCATGGCCAGCATGACGATGGCCGACGAGGCGCCAATGCCCATCGAATTGCGGGTAAAAGTGTAGGAATACATGAAGGTTGCAGGCAGTTCGGTCGCCTGCCCCGGCCCGCCGCCCGTCAGTGCCACGACCAGGTCATAGGCCTTGATGGCGAGATGGGCGAGCACGACGAAGGCCGACAGGAACACCGGACGCATCAGCGGAATGATGATCCGCCGGTAGATCGTCGTGGTCGAAGCGCCATCGATCTGCGCCGCCTTGATGATTTCGTTATCGACGCCGCGAAGACCGGCCAGGAACATCGCCATGATGAAGCCGGTGGATTGCCAGACGGCTGCGATCACCACGCAATAGATCGCGTAGTTGCGATCCTTGATCCAGTTGAAGGTAAAACTTTCCCAGCCCCAGAGATGCATGGTGTTTTCAAGGCCGATGCCCGGATCGAGAAACCATTTCCAGGCCGTGCCGGTGACGATGAAGGACAGCGCCATCGGGTAGAGATAGATCGGCCGCAGCAAACCTTCGGCGCGGATCTTCTGATCGAGAAGAATGGCAAGGCCCAGACCCAGCACTGAGCAGATGAGAATGTAAAGCGACGCGAAGATCGCCAGATTGGAAATTGCCCGCCACCAATGCGGCAGAGCCCAGAGCTTGGAATAGTTGCTCAATCCCACGAAATTGTAGGACGGCAGCATCTTGCTGTCGGTGACCGACAGATAGCCGGTATAGACAATGAAGCCATACACGAAGACAATGACGATCAGAAAGCTTGGGGCAAGTACCAGTTTTGGCACAAGGTCCTGCAGCCGGCTTCGGCTATCCATAGCGAATACCACCGTTGTATGTGAATTGAATAAAGCAAGATGCCCCTCACCCTAGCCCTCTCCCCGCATGCGGGGAGAGGGGATTACAGAGGTCGCCGCCCGGTCCTTCTCCCCGTTACGACGGGAAGAAGATGCCCGAAGGGCGGATGAGTGGCATTATTCGCAGAACGATTACTGCGCAGCAGCAACAGCGGCCGGCAGTTCCTTGACGGCTTCTTCGGGGGTGAGTTCACCGTTGAATTCGCGTGTCACGACGTCGTAGATCGCATTCTTGACAGCAGCCGGATTGGCATGGCCGTGAGCCATGGAACCGAACAGCTTGCCGTTTTTGTCGGCGTCGGCGAGATCGGCGATGGCCTTCTTGCCGCAAGCGTCGAACGCTTCGTTCGATACGTCTGTACGGGCCGGAGCCGAACCCTTGACGACGTTGAAGGCCGACTGGAAGGTCGGGCTTTCGATCGCAGCGGCCATCTGCATCTGGGCCGGAACCTTGTCAGCGGCAACCTTGAACATCGCGAACTGGTCGGAGTTGAAGGTGACGGAACCCTGTGTTTCCGGGTAACGCATGCAGACGAAGTCGGTGCCGGGCACCTTCTTTGCCTTGACGAACTCGCCCTTTGCCCAGTCGCCCATGAACTGCACGCCGGCCTTGCCTTCGATGACCATGGCAGATGCCAGGTTCCAGTCGCGGCCGGAGAAGTTGTCGTCCACATAGGAACGCAGCTTGGTCATGCGCTCGAAGGCGGTCTTCATCTTGTCGCCGCCAAGAGCTGCCGGATCAAGATCGATGAAGGCCTGCTTGTAGAAATCGGTGCCGAGCGAAAGAACGACAGCATCGAACAGGGTCGCATCCTGCCACGGCTGGCCACCGGCTGCGATCGGGGTAATGCCCTGTGCCTTGAAGTTATCAAGCAGAGCGACCAACTCGTCCCAGTTCTGCGGCTCCTTGCCACCTGCCTTGTCGAGGGCTGCCTTGTTGATCCACATCCAGTTGGTGGAGTGGACGTTGACCGGAGCGGCAATCCAGTGACCGTCGTATTTGGAGAATTTCTGCAGGGCGGCCGGAATGACCTTGTCCCAGCCTTCCTTGCCGGCGATTTCGTCGAGATTACCAAGCGCGCCTTCCTTGGCCCAGTCGAGAATGTCGAAGCCGAGCATCTGAACGGCCGTCGGTGCATTGCCCGAGGTGACGCGGGCGCGCAGCACGGTCATGGCTTCCGTACCACCACCACCGGCAACCGGCATGTCGGTCCAGGAAATACCCTTGGTTTCCAGATCCTTCTTCAGGACGTCCAGAGCGGCCGCTTCGCCGCCGGATGTCCACCAATGCAGAACTTCAACGCTTTCAGCAGCCTGCACGGCAGAGCCGCCCATCACCGCGCCACCCGTCATCATCAATGCTGCAATTGCTGTCGTCGTCATAAACTTGCGCATCGTAGTCCTCCCGTTTGCAAGTCGGATAGCGGGAAACTCCTCCCCCGCCGTTGAATGCCATCCCCGCTCAAACAGGGAAGCAATTGGTCTGCGGTCTCCACCGCCGGTTCATTTAAAACGTTATAAATAGGCTCAAGTCAAGCACCGCACACCATAGCCAGACAATTCGAATTAACACTTTGAATTCCAGTGTTTATAAGCCGTGAAATTAATGCCGCACCGCCGCAAATCCTTACTAGCAATGCGCATTTGTAACGTTTGCATAAACACACATTGCGCATGTGTGCGTCTGACGTTACAAAGACGCCTTGTCGTCGCCTCAAGGGAGTATTTCATTGGTTGACACTCCCAAATCCGCCGCTGCCGAAACGAGACCGAAAAGCGGCAAGCCAACGCTGCGCACCCTCGCCGATCTCACCGGCTTTGCCGTGACGACCGTGTCGCGGGCACTCAGCAATGCACCGCAGATTTCGGCCGAAACCCGGCGCCGCGTGCATGAGGTGGCGGCAGAAATCGGCTACCTTCCCGACCGGGCGGCGCAGCGCCTGAAGACCGGCCGAACCAACGTCATCAGCGTTCTTCTCGACCCGCACGAGGAAATCCTCGGCTACGGCACCTCGCTGATGCTCGGCCTTGCCAAGGCGCTGACCGATACGCCCTACCACATCATCGTCACGCCGAATTTCATGAACGACAGCAATCTCGATGCGGTGCGCCACATCGTCCGCAACAGTATGGCTGACGGGCTGATCTTCTCGCGCACCGAACCGTTCGACCCGCGCGTGCGCTTCCTGCTCGAAAACGATTTTCCCTTCGTCTGCCATGGGAGAACGGAGCTTTCCACCCCTCACCCCTATGTCGACTATGACAATTTCTCCTTCGCCTACGAGGCAGCCAAGCGGCTGATTACGCGCGGCCGGCGAAAGCCGACGATCATCCTGCCGCCGAAGCGCATGACCTTCTCGCAGCACCTGATGCACGGTTTCATGACGGCTGTGCGCGAGGCCGGCGTCGCTTACGAAATCCCCGAAGAAATCCATCTCGACAGCCCGATCGACCATATCCGTGACTTCATCAGCCGCCGCGCCGGGCAACCGGACGCGCCCGACGGCTTTGTCTGCGGCGGTGAGGTTTCGGCGCTGGCGACGATCACCGGCATGAGCGATCACGGACTGGCGCTCGGCGTCGAATATGACATCGTCGCCAAACAGACCTCGAAACTGCTGGTCAACATCCAGCCCAAGGTTGAGACGATCTATGAGGATCTGACGGATACCGGTGAACAGATGGGCCGCGTCCTCATGGCTCGGATTGCTGGAACGAACACGGCCGACATGCAAGTCATGCTGAAGCCGACGATCAATTTTCCGGCAACGTGAGACCTTGAGAATGAGGCCAGTGCCCTGTTCCAAACTCGAATTCAGCTCCATGCCCCCTCCCCTCCTCTCATCGCCTCTGCTCAAATCTCCCTTATGAACGCGGCATCCACCAGCCGGTGCGGCCGCCGATATGCATGTTGAGCGTCTTGGTCTCGGTGTAATCTTCCACCGAATGGCGGCCGAGTTCGCGGCCAAGACCGGACTGGCGGTAGCCTCCGAATGGCAGCTCCGAGGCCCCATCCATGAAGGTGTTCATCCAGATCGTTCCGGCCCGCACCTTCCGGCCAACCGTCAGGCAAGTATCGAAATCGCGGCTCCAGACACCGGCCGACAGACCGTAATCGATCGAATTGGCAATCCGGATCGCCTCCGCCGTGGTCTCGAAGGTCAGCACCGAAAGCACCGGACCAAACACTTCTTCCCGCGCCACGGCCATGTCGGGCGTGACGGACGAGAGAATGGTCGGTGACATGAACTGGCCCGAGCCGAGATCAAGTGCGGCGCCGCCATGCGAAACCTTAGCCCCATTGCCGGAGGCGGCCGAAACGTAGCCAACGATCTTGTCCAGATGCTGCGGCGTAATGATCGCCCCGACCTGGGTTTGCGGATCGAGCGGATCGCCGACCTTGACCTTCGCCGAAAGCGCGGCGACACGGGCAATCACGTCCTCAGCGATCTCCTTGTGAACGATCAGCCGCGAACCGGCATTGCAGCATTCGCCGGCATTGAAATAGGCGCCGAACACCGCCGCATCGATGAAATCATCGAGATTGGCATCCGGAAAGACGATCTGCGGGTTCTTGCCGCCGAGTTCCAGCGAAACCTTCTTCAGCGTCTGCGCGGCATTGGTCATCGTCAGCTTGCCGATACCGGTCGAGCCGGTAAAGGAGACCATTTCGACGTCGGGATGCGAGGTCATGATCGCGCCGACATCCGGGCCAGTGCCAGTGATGATGTTGACGACGCCTGCGGGAACACCGGCTGCTTCGAGGATTTCGCCCAGCACCAGCGTCGATCCGGACGTGAGTTCAGACGGCTTGACCACCGTCGTGCAGCCGGCCGCAAGCGCAAACGGCAGTTTCTGGCTGACGATCAGGAAGGGGAAATTCCACGGTGTGATGATCGAGACCACGCCAATGGCTTCGCGCAGGACGACACCGAGCGTGCCATCGCCGAGCGTATTATAGCTTTCGCCGTGCAGATCGCGCGCAAGCGCTGCGGCATAGCGCCAGATATCGGCGGCGCCGCCAAGTTCGGCCTTGGCCTGGCTGATCGGCTTACCGCTCTCGATACAATCGAGATAGGCCAGTTCATCGGCACGCGCCGCGATCATGTCAGCAGCGCGAAGCAGCACAAGCGAACGCTCCGATGCCGTCATGCGCGGCCAAGGACCATCGTCAAATGCCTTGCGGGCTGCAGCGATAGCACGCTCCGCATCCACTTTCGTCGCAGCCGGATAGCGGCTGACGGTGACGCCATGACCGGGCGCCACGCGCTCCAGTGTCCGGCCCTCGGCAGCATTGCCCCATTTGCCGTCAATCAGCATCTGGAAGTCGCGCACCTTCGTGTCAGTCAAAGCCTTGGGCTTCACCAGAACCGTCATTACCATTCTCCCTTGAATTCCGCAGGGCGTTTGCCGCTAAAAGCCGCAACGCCCTCTTTCATGTCACCGGTCTTGGCCGCCAGGATCGATCCCAGCGCTTCCACAGCCGTTCCGTTGTCTTCGCCATTGGCGGACGCGATCATCAGCTTGCAGATTTCCAGTGCCGCCGGACCGCGCTTGGCAATGCGCCCGGCATAGTCCTTCGCCGTATCCCGCACCGTCCCAGTCGCCACGACGGCATCGACCAGCCCCAGTGCCTTCGCCTCATCGGCCGTAAACATCTCGCCGCCCAGCACCATGCGCCGCACCACTTGCGCGCCAAACCGCCGGACCAGACGCTGTGTGCCCGACCAGCCCGGAACCATACCGAGGCTCGTTTCCGGCAGGCCGATCTTCACCTGCTTTTCGGCAATGCGGATATCCGCCGCTGCCGCCAGTTCCAGCCCGCCGCCAAGTGTGTGGCCATTGATCGCGGCAATCACCGGCATGCGCAGGGTCGCCAGCCGCTCGAACACACGGTGGCCGAAACGCACCCAGGCGTGACCGAATTCGTTGGGGCTCATCGCCCCCCAGGCCTTGATATCGCCCCCGGCCGAAAAGGCCTTGCCCTCGCCTGTCAAAATGACGACGCGGATGGTCGCATCGGCCTCGACCGTATCGCAGGCTGCCGAGAGTGCCTTCAGCATGTCGATATCGAAGGCATTCAACTTGTCCGGCCGTGCAACCGTGAGGATGGCGATCGCCCCCTCGGTCTCGATACGGATGCGTTCGTCAGCCATGCGCCGCTCCTTCCAGCGTCCGAACCGGCTTTTGCGGCAACGTCAGCCCGATCGGCGCTTCATGAAACAGCGCCGCATCCATGACCTTCAACTTGTCAGACACGATCAGCGGGAATTCCGACTGGTCGAGAATATGGGTCTGCAGATCGACACCCGGCGCGATTTCGGTGAGCATGATGCCTTCAGGCGTCAGCTTCATCACGCAACGCTCGGTGACATAGGTGATATCCTGCCCCTGCTCAACGGCGCGGCGGCCGGAGAAGGTGACGTGTTCGACCTCGTTGACCAGCTTCTTCAGCTTGCCCTCTTTTTCGATCACCAGCTTGCTGTCGGTCATCGAGAGCTTAGCCCCCGCGTTGAACATGCCGGAGAAGACGATCTTCTTTGCCCGCGCAGTGATATCGACGAACCCGCCCGCCCCTGCGGTCACGTGTGGCCGGAAGGACAGTTTCGAGACGTTGACCGAGCCGGATTTATCGATCTCAAGAAACGACAGAAGCGAGGCATCGAAGCCGCCGCCCTGAAAATAGGTGAACTGGTAAGGCGACGGCATGAAGGCGTCGGCATTCGAGGCGCAGCCGAAGGCGAAATCAAGCAGCGGCACGCCACCGACCGCCCCCTGCTCAATCACCCAGGTGACCGAGCCGTGCAGGCCCTCTTCTAGCAGGATACGCGGCACATTGGCCGAAATGCCGAAGCCGAGATTGACGCAGGATCCACCCTGCAGTTCCTGCGCAACACGGCGGGCAATGACCTTCTGAATATTGAATTCCGGCACCCGAAAACTGTCGAGTGGCCGGAAGATTTCGCCTGAGATCGCCGGATCATAATCCGTCAGCGTCGTCTGCTTCTGGTCGGGATCGACGATGACATAATCGACCAGCATGCCGGGAACCCGCACGTCATGCGGCTTCAGCGAACCGGACTTGGTGATCCGCTTGACCTGCGCAATGACAATACCGCCATTGTTTCGAGCGGCCAGCGCCTGGTCGAGACCGCCGAGATAGGCGCCTTCGTGCTCATAGGTCAGGTTGCCGCGCTCATCGGCGGTGGTTGCCCGGATGATCGCCACCTGTGGCACGATCGCCTTGAAATACAGCCAGTCCTCGCCCTCGAATTCCATCTTCTTGACGACCGGTTCGGCCATGGCCGACGCATTCATGGCACAGCCTTGGCGCGCGGGATCGACGAAAGTGTCGAGACCGGTCTTGGTGAGCACCCCCGGACGCTTTGCGGCCGCTTCCCGGTGCATGTCGAACAGCACGCCGGAGGGGATGTTGTAAGCAGCCACTTCGTTGCTACCAATCATCTGCCAGATCAGCGGCGGCTCGGATGTCGAGGGGCCGGAGGGATAGGAGCCGCCGATGATCTTTTTCAAAAGCCCTTTCTTGGCGATGTAATCGACACCCTTGATGCCGCTCATGTCACCCGCGGCAATCGGGTGCAGTGTCGTCAGATCGCGCGGATGGCCGGTCGCGTCAAAACGCTCTCCGATCGCCTTCAGCATCAGGTCCGGGCAACCGAGCCCACTCGACGACGACACAGAAACGGTCGCGCCATCGGGGATCAAAGCGGCGGCCTCAGCCGGGGTGATATGCTTGCTCATAGACAGAACTCTGTTGAAATCATCATGGTCTTCAGTTGCGGCTGGCCCCCTCTTCTCCCCAGCGGGGAGAAGGTGGCCCGCAGGGCCGGATGAGGGGCGGCTGCCTCGATACTCGATACGCGGCCCCCCTCATCGCCTCGCTCCCGCTCGGCACTTCTCCCCACTGGGGAGAAGTGGGAAGCTGCTATCACCTCCCCCAGGAAAGCATGCAGCCGCTCGACCGTCTCGCCAATCATGGCCTCAAAGCCCCGTTTCGACAGCGACGGCATTTCCGGTCTGCGCCGATTTCATCACCGCCAGCCCCGTCGCCAGCGACCAGATGCCATCCTCGCCGCCACAGAGCGGCTTGCCCTTGCCAGCAATGGCGTTGTCAAAGGCAGTCAGCGTGTTTTCATAGAGATTGCGGTGGTCGAGCGGCAGCTCCGTTTCACCCTCGACATTGCGCAAGGTCACCGTGCCAACCGGCTTCTGGCTCATGCAGTTGCGGGCGATCAGTGATCCGTCCGAGCCATGCACCTCAAAGCCGGTAACTGCATATTTGGTGGTAAAACCATCATGGAACTGAGCAATCAGGCCTGATTTGAACCGCAGGATACCCATCGCCGCATCTTCAAGCCCTGCCTTTGCCATGCCGCCATATTGGCCAAGCGCCACCGCCTCGACCGGATCGTCGCCGAGCACGAAACGCAGCGTATCGGTGTCATGCACGGTAATATCGAGAATGACCCCGCCACCCGCTTCTGGCTTGTCCAAGCGCCAGCCCTGCAGATGCGGCGGCAGGTAACCGGCATGGCAGACGCGGGCCGCCAATGGCTTGCCGATCTTTCCGTCGGCAATCGCATCGCGCATGGCACGATGGGTTGCGGCACCGCGAAGGTGATGATTGGTCGCCATGACGACACCGGCATCCCGTGCCACCTTGACCATGGCATGGGCATCGTCAAGGCTCATCGCCAGCGGCTTTTCGCAGAGAATATGCTTGCCGGCCTTGGCCGCCGCAATCACCTGGTCGCGATGCAGTTCATTCGTGGTGGAAATGTAGACGGCCTGAACATCAGGATCACCAACAAGCTCGTCAACACTGGTCACCGATTTTGCAATGCCGTGGTCTGCGGCATATTTGGCGCCGCGCTCGGCGCTGGTGCTCATCACCGAAACGATCTCGCCACCAACGGCGCGGATCGCGTCGATTACCCATTCATGGGCAATCGTGCTTGCCCCGATCAAACCCCAACGTGTCATAACAAGGATAGCCTTTCCCGCTTGTCGATGGCGGCACCACAGCTTTGGCGTACGACCAGCCGCACCGAACTGACGATCGCTTCCGCATCGGCCCGTCCGGCATTGATCTGTTTCAAAAGAAGCTGCGCCGCCCGGCGCCCCATGCCCTGCGGATCAACCGAAATTGTCGTCAACGCCGGCACCGCCGTCTGCGCCTCGATCACGTCGTCGAAACCGATCACGGCAAAATCCTCACCTGGATCAAGACGATGGGCGCGCAAGCCGTCGCAGACCCCGAAAGCGACCGCATCGTTGAAACACACTGCCGCCGTCGGCCGCTCGCGGAGCAGCAACGCCCGCTCGATGGCAGCGACGCCCCCTGCCCGCGACGGCGCCGAGCTGACCACAAGTTCGTCATGAAGAGCTAGATCCATATCGGACAGCGCGTCGCGATAACCCTGCAGCCGCTCATTGAAAACGGCCGTATCGGGAAAGCCGCCGAGGAACGCGATACGGTGATGGCCAAGCCCGGCCAGATGGCGGACGGCATCGCGCATGCCGGCATGATTGTCGGAGATCAGCGAGGAAACCTTGGCGCCGGTAACCTGCCGGACGACATTGACGACGGGAATACCGCTCGCCACCAGCGGCTTCAGGTCATTGGCATCTGTTCCACGCGCCGGCGACAGGATCAGCCCGGAAATACCGTGCTCACGCATCGAGGATATTACCTCACGCTGGCGGTCGACGCTTTCGGCGGTATTGGCAAGAAACTGCACGTAACCGGCCGACTGCACGACCATATCGACGCCGACAGCAAGCTCGGCGAAGAAACTGTTGGTCAGGTCGTTGACGACGATACCGATGATCTTCGATTTGGAATTGGACTGGCGCAGGTTGGCGGCGCCTCGATTGTAGACATAGCCGAGATCGCGAATGACCGCATTGACCTTGGCGCGGGTGGCCTCATTGACCAGCGGGCTCGCCTGCAGCACGAGCGACACGGTCGACTTCGACACACCGGCGGCGCGCGCAATATCGATCACTGTCACCCGGTCTTTTACCACATCACCCTCCCGGCCAAGGTCTTCCACCTCAGCATGCATGCTCAAAATAATTGGAACGTTCCAATTTTGTCAAGCGGATTTCGCCAAACTCGATCAGGCTCCCCTTTATCCACAGACAGCGAAACCGGATCGAAGAACACAGAAATAGACAAGCCATTGATATTAGCTTGTTAATTTAAAACACGGCGCCTTACATACAACGACAAGAAACTCGACGTCAGTCCAAAAATCTACTCTCTGCGCATTCGAAGCTTCGGTTTGGCACGCAAATTTTCCTTGAAATTTGGAACGATCTAAATTATTCGGCTTTCAATATCCAAGGAGGAGCCCGCATGTCCGCCACCCTGTCGCTGCCACACGCCGATGGCTCGCTTGAGATTTACCGTTTGACGGGAACACCGGTCTCGCGGCCGAAAACGGCCCCCACCTTCAATCGTATCGCCTATGCCGCCGCGCACGTGGTCTCCGATCCATTGCGCGATCTCGATCCATGGGGCCGCCCGGCCATCGACTGGGAGCGGACGATGGCCTTCCGCCATCATCTCTGGGCTCTCGGCTTCAAGATCGCCGAAGCGATGGACACGTCGCAGCGCGGCATGGGGCTGGATTGGGCAGGCGCGCAGGAACTGATCCGCCGATCGCTGGCCGAAGCCCGCACGGTGCCGGGCGCCGATCTCGCCTGCGGTGCCGGAACCGACCACCTTTTACCCACCGATACACGCTCGCTCGACGATGTCATCCGCGCCTATGAAACGCAGATCGGCTTCGTCGAGCAGCAAGGCGGCCGCTCGATCATGATGGCCAGCCGCGCACTCGCCCGCATCGCCACATCGCCGGATGACTACCGCAAGGTCTATGGCCGCATCCTGTCGCAAACCAGGGACAAGGTTGTGCTGCACTGGCTGGGCGACATGTTCGACCCGCAACTGAAGGGCTATTGGGGATCGGAAAACTTCGAAACGGCGCTCGATACGGTCCTGTCGATCATCGAGGAGAACAGGGCGAAGGTCGAGGGCATCAAGATTTCATTGCTCGACAATGCTTACGAGGTCGCCCTGCGTAACCGTCTGCCCGACGATGTGCTCTGCTTCACCGGCGATGATTTCAACTATGCCGAACTGATCGAAGGCGATGGAAAGAAATACAGCCACGCCCTGCTCGGCATCTTCGATGCCGTGGCGCCCTCCGCCTCCAAGGCGCTGGCCTCGCTTGCCGCTGGCGATACCGCCACCTTCCGCGCGGTGATCGAACCGACTGTGCCTTTGTCGCGAAAAATCTTCGAAGCGCCGACGCAATATTACAAGGCCGGCGTGGTTTTTCTCGCCTGGCTCAATGGCCACCAACGACATTTCACCATGCCGGCTGGCATGCAGTCGGCCCGTGGCGTTTTGCACTATGCCAATATCTTCCGTTTGGCCGACAAGGCCAACGTGCTGGATATGCCGGATATGGCTATGGAGCGAATGAAGGCGTTTCTGGTGATGCAAGGGGTTTGAGGGCTTCGGCAATAGCAGACATTCCCCTTCTCCCCAGCGGCGAGTGACGAGCGGCTGCGAGTCGATGAGCGATGTCTTTCCGGAAGTGCTTTGCCATGTCGCCTGATCCCGAATGATGGCATTGAGGATGGGCGGCAGTTTGCGCGTGGTGGTGACGAGGCCATCACGAAAAGCATTGAAATCGGGGGGTTGGACAAGCTTTTCAAAGACGCGTTGTCCTGAGTGGTCGCTGGGCTTCGGGTTCTATCCCATGCCAAAACGCCCGGCATTGCTACCGGGCGCCTGGCCGCGGCGCATCAGGGAGATCAGTTGCGCCGGGAATTGAAGCCCGTATCGATATGCGGCTCCCAGAACTCCACGGATTCGCGGATCATATCGACGACGAGATGATCGGTCGGCTCGCGTTCGCGAAAGGAGAGTTCAAGGCAGATTTCGTTGTCGGTACCACCGCCACGGCGAACCGTGTCGAGCAGCTTTTCAGGCACTATCCGGCCGTCCTTGTTATGGACGGCAATGAACGGCCAGTGCCCTCCCTTGTTCATCGAAGACTGCTTGATGTGGATAATCGGCGATTCCTTCGGAAACGCCTCCGCCCAGGCATAGGGATCGATGTCGTCCGGATTGCTGGAGGTGACGTCACCGTGGTCGATATCGACCATCATCTTCATTGGAATCGGCAGGCCCGACTGCGCCAGCCGCCCGTCGAGCGCGCGGCATTCTGCGATCGTATGGCCGAACTCGCGGCCGACTGACATGGGTTCCCAAAACAGATAGGTGAGACCGGCAACCTTGCCATGCTCGGCCACTTCGGCCCAGCAATCGATGGCGATCCGCATCAGTTCCTCGCGGCGCGCTGGGTCGTCATAGTCCTTGTGGGTGAAGATGGCGAATTGGGTGCCCATGCCGGAAGCACCGAGTTCGGCGGAAATATCGGCAAAGGTCTTGAACCAGTCGATATAATAACGGCGCACATCGATATCGGGATGGCCGAAATGGTTGAGCCGTCCATAAGGCCCAGTCATGCCCGAAGTCACCTTGACGCCGGTTCGCCCGAGCGCCCGCTTGAATTGGCGCAGCTGCTTGACGATCGTTGCAGCCGGCCAGCCCGGATTGACGAACTCGTGGGTCAGCTGGACATAGCCAATGCGGATCTTCTCGGCGATCGTATCGATCAGGTCATCGGCCTCGGCGAAACGGTTGACCAGTGGATTGGTGTTGAGCGACAGCGTGAACGCCATAAGCCTTACCTCTCAGACCAGATGAATGCCGGCAGGATGAAATCGGGAACTGCGCCATGCTCGGCAAACAGCGCCTGGCGATCAGCGTCGGACGCGGTTTCGAGAATACCGGTCGTCACCAGGATCGATGCGAGCCCCGCCCCGGCGGCACCGGCAATATCGTGCTCGATGCTGTCACCGATGCAGCAGATTTTCTCCGCGAAAACGTCCCCCAGAAATTCACGCGCCGTTGTATAGATGTCGGCGAATGGCTTGCCGATCCAGCGCACGGTGCCCCCCAGATCTTCATAGAGTTCAGCAATACGCCCCGCCCCGAAGGCAGTACCGTCCTTCGTCAACATGATCTTGTCCGGGTTGGTGCACAGGCATGGCACACCCCGCGCGGCTGCGGGCGCCAGGAGCGTTTCGTAGAACGTCAGCGGATATGCATCACCTTCGCTTGCCGCCAAGAGGATGAAATCCGCATCCTCGCCGCGATCGGTCCGTGTCAGATCAAGCCCGTCCAGCGGTGAGGTATCGCCATCGCGGCTGATCAACAGACATTTGCGTGCGGTGTTTCCGGCCTCCTGCCGGATTTCGGCCTGAAGGATACGCCAGGCGACCTCGCCGGACGTCAAAAACCAGTCCCAGCTCTGCGGATCAAAACCAAGAGCGGCAAGGCGGCGGTCATTTTCCGCCGAACGTTTTCCCGAGTTCGACAGGATGATGATCATCTTGCCAGCCTGCTTCAGCCGCAGAAGTGTCTCCGCAGCGTGGGGATACGGCCCTTTACCATCCCGCAGCACGCCGAACTGATCGATCAGGAAGGCATCGAAACGCTCTTCGATCTCAGCTAGGCCCGATATTGTCAGTGGCCCGCCCTTCATAGCACGCCCGCCGCTTTCGCGCCGGTCAGGGCAAGTCGCGCCGTTCCCGCAGCCGCCTCTTCCGAAGCCACCGGCAGAAAGGCAATGGATATCTTCCGGTTGCGGATCGCCGTCCAGACCGCGTTCTTCGCACCACCGCCGACTGTGCGGATGGAACCCAAGGCCGGGCTGCCGAGCGACACCAGCCGCTGATAGGCTAAAGCCTCGACGCCCGCGATGCCCTCGAAGATCGCTTTCAGGAATTCGGCATCGCTTTGCGGCCGCGGCGTCATGCGCGGCTTCATCGCCGGGTCGTTGACCGGAAAGCGCTCACCATCCTTGATCAGCGGATAATAATCGAGCCCGGTATCCGTCGCCGGATCGATCTCCGCGGAAAGCGCTGCGATCCTCTCGTTGTCGAAATGGGCGGACAGCACCACGCCGCCGGTATTGGAAGCACCACCAGCCAGCCACATATCGCCGATCCGGTGGCTGTAGAGACCATATTCCGGCGCAAACAGCGGCCGGTCGGACAGCATCTTTACCGTGAGTGTCGTCCCAAGCGCGGAAACGGCATCGCCCGGCTGACCGGCACCGGTTGCCAGAAACGAAGCACAGCCATCCGTCGTCCCGGCGACGATGACGACATCATCCGCAAGGCCGAACGCACTCGCCGCCTCCTGGGAAATCCCGGCGATCGGTGCACCCGCAGGCAGCACGTCCGGGAGCAGATCGAGCCGCGCGCCCGTTGCCGCGATCCAGTCCGGCCAGCGGCGCGATACCGGATCGTAGCCGGTCTTCAGCGCGTTGTTCTCGTCGGAAACATCATAAAGCCCGGTGAAATGCCCGGCTAACCAATCCGCTTGATGAATAATCCGGAAAACGCCGGGAGTGGACTGAAACACCAGCGCTTTCGCCAACCCGGACGTCGCCCCATGCACCGCACTTTCCTTCGGCGCATGGGTGGAGATCCGGGCGAGAATATCCGCATCCTCGACCGGATCATTGTACATCATCGGCGCCGCCAACGGCGCGCCGTTTGGGCCGACTGGCAGCACGGTGCCAGAGGTGCCGTCAATCGCAATTGCCCGGACCCGTGTCCGGTCGATGGCACCAAGTACCTGCCCAAGCGCGGTCTGTACCGCTTGCCACCAAATCACGGGATCGCGATGGTCGGCGGAAAAATCGGCAAGTCTGGATGCCCCGGATGCGGCTATGTCGAAATCCGCATCCATTGCCACAGCGCGGGCGCCGGATGTACCGATATCAATACCGATCACCAAAGGCCTGTTTGCGGCACTGGTCATTGCAGCGTCTTTCCGGCCCGGTTCAGTTCCTGCCGGTATTTTTCCGCGTCCCACCCAAGCAACTCGGCATTCTCGGCATCCGTCAGATAGCGCAACCGCGCGCCTTCGTTGATACGGCCAAGGACGTCCGAGAGGCAACGGGCCATGGCCAGCGCGCCGGCCGTGACCTCCTTGGAGACCAGGACGCCCTTGCCTGGAAACAACAGTGCTGGCGGCACGGACACTCCCTCGCCGCGATGCCGTTCCTCGATCGCGGCGGCCGTTTCGCCGGGCGCTGCAACAAACGATCCGCGGCCGAGGAAGATGACATGGTCCGGATAAAGACTACCACCAGCGGCAATACGGCAGCTTGCCAGATCGGTCGCGGCATCATGGATCAGGCTGTCTTCCGGCAGCGCGAAATTGCTGCCGACGGCAAGCCGCGAGAGGGCCGCAAGGTCGGCGTCCGGCGCCTTGCGCCGTGGCAGGGCCAGCCTGTTTGAGACCTCAGCCAGTAACAATTCCGCCTCTGCAACGGTTTCGGCTGCCACGGCCAGCCCGTGATTGCCGAGGATTAGCACACTGGTATCCGGCCGAATCCGCGTGGCGATCGCCTTTGCCAGCGGCAGGCCGGGTCGTGCATAGGGCACGAACGCATGCGGAATACCCGATAGTTTCGATGCGGCAATGGTTTCGCCGTTGACCTGCACAGCGGTCGCGATCGTTTCGACACAATGCACGTGGATCACGACTTTCTGCGGCATCAGGGCGTGCACCGTCGTTTCGATCGAGGGGCGCAAACCGGATGGATTGCGGTCCGCGATGACGAAATCCTGTGCTTTCTCGGTCGAGGGATCATCACGCTCCAGCGCGTCGAGCAACGCATCGAGCGCCACCGGCACCATCACATCGCGCTGCCTTGCCTGCATCAGCCAAAGGCCCGACGCCTTGATCCACAGCGTGCCGCCCTCCTTGATCGAGGTATTGCCGCCAGCTGCCTGCACCAGCGCCGGATCGGCACCGACCCGGGCCGAGACATCCAGAAGGGCTTCGAATTCAGAACTTCTCACCATTGTCTCCGATATCGTTCAAGCCGCCTGCGACTGCCGCAGACACCAGGCGGCGAAAGCCTCGCGTTCTGCCGGCGTCATGTGCAATCCGTGTTTGGTGCGGCGCTCCAGAATGTCCTGCGGCGTCTGCGCCCATTCGGTTTCGATCAGGAACCGCGCTTCGCGTTCACGCAACAGCTTGCCGAAGGACGTACCGAGATCGTCGAGCGATACCGCGTTGCCGAGCAGGTCATGGGCGCGCGTGCCGTAGAGTCTTGCGTAATGCTTGGCCAAATCGGCCGGAAGCCAGCGATATCGCGCCCGCAGATCGCCGAGAAACTGATCGAAATCCGCCTTTGGCATATCGCCGCCAGGCAGGATACCTTTCGAGGTCCAACCCGGTTTCATCGACGGAAAGAACGGCCTGATCTTCTCCAGCGCATGTTCGGACAATTTGCGGAACGTGGTGATCTTGCCGCCGAACACGGAAAGCAGCGGCGCTTTTCCACTCTCCGCATCAACCTCGAAAATATAGTCCCGCGTTACGGCTGACGGATTTTCGGCATTGTCATCATAGAGCGGCCGCACGCCGGAGAAACTATGGACGATATCGCTTTCGGCGAGCTGCTGCTTGAAATAGCGGTTCACCGATTTGATCAGATAATCGATCTCGTTGGCATCGGCTTTCACATCTTCCGGCCGGCCGTCATAGGGAATATCGGTGGTGCCGATCAGCGCCAGATCATTTTCGTAAGGGTTGATGAAGATCACCCGCTTGTCCGGGTTCTGGACGAGATAGGCCTGCCGACCCTCCCAGAATTTCGGCACGATGATATGGCTGCCCTTGACGAGCCGGACATTGCGGCGGGAATTCAGCCCGGCAATACGGCCGATGACATCGTTGACCCATGGCCCTGCGGTATTGACGACGCATCGCGCCTTCAGTTCGCTCTTGCGGCCCGTGCCGGCCTGAGTCATCTCGATATCCCAGAGATCGCCATTGCGGCGCACCGACGTGCAGGCAGTTCTCGTGTAGACTTTGGCGCCACGCTGCTTGGCATCCAGCGCATTGAGCAGCACCAGCCGGGCATCATCCACCCAGCAATCGGAATATTCGAACGCCTTGCGATAGTCCGTCTTGACCGGCGCGCCCTCCGGCGCCGTGCGCAGGTCAAGCGTGCGCGTACCGGGCAACCGCTTGCGGCCGCCCAGATGATCATAGAGAAACAGACCGAGACGAACGAGCCAGGCCGGGCGGTCGGACGAGCTGTGCGGCAACACGAAGCGCATCGGCCAGATGATATGCGGCGCGGATTCGAGCAGCACCTCGCGCTCGATCAAGGCCTCGCGCACCAGCCGGAACTCGTAATACTCGAGGTAACGCAACCCGCCATGCACAAGCTTTCCGGATCGCGAACTGGTGCCCTGCGCCAGATCATCTTTTTCGCAAAGAACGACGGACATGCCCCGCCCTGCCGCATCGCGGGCAATGCCTGCCCCATTGATACCGCCGCCGATGATAAACAGGTCGATGATGCCGGCTTCAGCACTCACGATCGTTTCTCCTGCAATCCGTAACTCGCAAAGCCCTTCCGGACACCGGCAATTTCCTCTGCCGAAAGCACGACCGGGCCGCCGATCAACAAGGCATGGTAATATTGCTTGGCAATGGTTTCGAGCTCGACCGCCGCCCACATCGCCTTTTCAAGGCTTGCTCCGGTGGCCAGCATGCCGTGATTGGCCATCAGGCAGGCGGTACGGCCCTCCATCGCCTTAAGAATATTGTCCGAAAGCTCCTTGGTCCCATAGCGCGCATAGTCGCAGACTTTCACGTCGTCGCCACCAAAGGCGGCAATCATGTAGTGACAGGCCGGGATCGGCTTGTGGGCGATGGCAAGGATGGTCGAATAGATCGCATGCGTGTGGATGACCGCATGAACCTCTGGCCGGCTCTTCATGATATCGAGATGAAAGCGCCATTCCGTCGAAGGTTTGCGCGGGCCATCCCAGGCGCCGTATTCGCCCTCCAGCGGCAACGAGGCGATCATGTCCGGCGTCATCTCATCATAGGGCGCTGCCGACGGGGTGATCAGCATCCGGTCTTCATAGCGCGCGCTGATGTTGCCGGATGTTCCCTGATTGATGCCAAGCGCATTCATCTTACGGCAATGGTCGATGATCGACTGGCGAACGTAATTCTCTGTCATCGTCCTGCCCTCAGCACGGGTTGACCGGCGGCAGGCCGGCGATATAGCGGCGCACCTCTTCGGCCGCCATCTCGGCGGCATAGGTGACGGTGCGTACCGAAGCCCCGGCAATATGCGGTGTCAGCGTTACGTTCGGCAGTTGCAAGAGCGGCCAGTCCTCCGGCACCGGCTCGACGGCGAACGTTTCGAGCATTGCAGACCCGAGCGGGCCATTCACCAAGGCCTCGTACAGGGCATCATAATCGCAAAGCGGCCCACGCGCCGTATTCACGAAGATCGCTCCCGGCTTCATCTTCGCAAAGCTCTCGGCATTCATCATATGCCGTGTCTCTTCCGACACCCGCGAATGCAGCGTCACGACATCGGAGCGTGACAACAGATCGTCGAAACTGACATGCTCGACACCCGCGTTGCGGTCATCGGCCGAGAGTTGGACATAGGGATCATAGACCACAACCTTGGTTCCAAACGCCCGCAGCAGCCGCACCACCTTGGTGCCGATATTGCCGTAGCCGACGACACCAACCGTCATTTCGGAAAGTTCGCGGCCGGTCTTGTCGGCGCGGTAAAGCTCTCCGCGCCATTCCCCCTTGCGCAGGGACTCGTGACCGGAGCGGATCAGCCGGGTTTCGGCAAGGATGGCGCCGAGTGTAAATTCGGCAACCGCACTGGCATTGCGGCCGGGCGTGTTGACCACCAGAACCTTGGCGTCCCGCGCGGCGCTCATGTCGATATTGACCGGTCCACCGCGCGACACTGCGATGAACTTCAGGCCAGGAAGCTGGGAAAACATGCCGCGGGAAAACGGCGCCAACTGAGTGATGACCATCTCAGCGTCACCAACGAACTCGACGATGTCGTCGGCCTTGCCGACATATTCCTTCAGGCCGTCCATGCCCTCGACGGCATAGCCGTGCTCCATCGGCTCATCCGGCCAGGGCTGTTCGAGAAGCCGGATATCATGCCCGTCGCCACAAGCTTCCACGACTTTGTCGCGAAAGACCGTTGGCAGCATGAACCGGTCTCCAATGATGGCGATTTTCTTCATTTCAGTCTTTCCTGTTCAGTTGCCGGGGCGGTGCCGTGGGAAAGGGCGTGCCAGACCGGACGAAGGGACAGGCGCGATTGCCTGTAGAGTGGAAACGCCGCGTTGAAACGCGCCGCCATGGCTGTGTCGGCCGGTTCCGCCGGCCGCTGATAGGGGGTGACCCATTGCTTGACGCAGTCTTCCATCGAGCCGTAGATGCCGAGCGAAACGGCGGCGATCATCGCCGTGCCGGCAGCGCCCGCCTCTTCGCGCTCGCTGGTCTGCACCGATGAGCCGAGCGCGCCGCCGAGAATGCGCCGCAAGGATGCGCTGCGCGCCGCGCCGCCGGTCAGCCGCACCCGCGACGGCAGCGGTCCCATCTCGACGTAGCAATCACGCGACGCCATCGCGAGACCGTTGAAGACGGCACGGACCATGTCGGCAAAGCCGTGGTTCAGATCGAGCCCGATGAAAGACGCCCGCGCCGAGGCATCGACAAACGGACCGCGCTCGCCTGCCTCGGAAATATAGGGATGGAACAGCAGCGAGGTTTCCTTGGATTCCGACAGCCAGCCTTCGACATGACCGAGCAGTTCGGCCTTGCTCTTGTCGATACCCATGCCCTTGAGCACGCTGCCCGCAAGCGACAGTATCCAGTCGATGTTCAGTGTCGCCGCCATGTTCGACTGCATCTGCGCATAATGGCCCTCAATCGGCAGGCACATCGTGTAACCGGTCAGATCCCTGTTGAGCTGGACATCATCGGCGCTCTTTGCCAGCCGCATATGCATGCCGGTCGAACCGATGATGGAGCAACCGGTATCGGTTCCCGGTTCGTAGAGACCGGCGCCGAGCGACGTGCAGACGACATCGACGTAACCGAGCACGACGGGCGTTCCGGCCAGAAGCCCGGTCAAAGCTGCCGCGGCGTCGCCTAAAGCATGCTGTGTCACCGCACCATCGACGATCTCCGGCAGCAGGTAGCGTTGTTTGCGCAGGTCGAGAAAGTCTATGACATCCTCGGAATACTGCCGGGTACGGAAATCTCCGAAGGTAAAGTTGGCCTCGGAAGGATCGGTCGCGCGCTTTCCGGTCAGCTTGAAATAGAGCCAGTCCTTGCAATGAAACCCTGTTGTCGCGCCATAGATCATCTCCGGTGCGTTTTCCAGAATCCACCGAAGCTGCGAGCCCATCTGGCAGGCGGCAAGACCTGAACCGGTATGGGAAAAGCGGGCGGCATCACCCCTGTCCTGCCGCAGCCGCTCCACCGTATCGCCGGCGCGGGCATCAAGCCAAAGCCAGCCCTTGCCGACAGGGTCGCCGTTCTTGTCGATCAGCCAAGTGCCATCGCCTTGGCCCGTCACCGATATCGCCGCAACCCGGCTGGCAAGATTTTCGACCTTGCCAGCGAGATCGGCAAGCGTCTTTGCAGTATCAGCCCAGGTCCGGTCGAGGTCCTGCACAACGCCCTTACCGCCTTCGCTTTCATAGCTGTTGGCGATGGCGCAAGCCGCGATCTGCTTGCCGCCAAGATCGAAAGCGACGGACTTAATGACGGAGGTTCCCGCATCGATCCCGATCAGGATATCGCGCATCAGGCAAGCTCCTGCCCATGGCTGATCGCCTTGCCGCTATCGCCGTCGAACACATGCAGGCTCGATGGGTCAAGGCGGATACCGACATTCTCGCCGATCGCCAGGTTCGTCCGGTCATGCTCGACCAGCACCATCGTGCCGCCGGCAAAATCAGTGGCGATATGCGTCTGGTCCCCAAGCCACTGGTTGACCGCCACTTTCGCGCCGACCCCGCCCTCACTGCGGCGAACCGCATAGGGCCGGATGCCAAGCACGACCTTGCTGCGCTTCATCAGTTCGGCCCGCACTTCATGGGAAAAGTCAGACGCCTTGTAATCGAGCTTGACACCGTCGTTGAGGCCGAAAGAGACCGTATCGCCAGACCCTGAAATCCCCGCAGAAAATACGTTCATCGGCGGTTCGCCAACGAAAGTGCCGGTAAACAGGTTGGCCGGACGCTCCTTGATCATCTGCGGCGTATCGAATTGCTGGAGTACGCCACCCTCCATGACGGCGATCCGGTCGGCCAGCGCATTGGCTTCCGTCTGGTCGTGGGTGACGAGAATAGCGGTCAGTCCGCGTTCCTTGATGAAATGTTTGATACGGCCGCGCAAAAGTGCGCGCAACTGCGGCTCCAGCTGCCCCATCGGCTCATCGAGCAGATGCAGGTCGGCATCCCGGATCAGCGCCCGGCCGAGCGATGCACGCTGCTGCTGGCCGCCCGAGATCGAGCTTGGATAGCGGCCCATGATATCCTCGATCTCCAGCAACTTGGCGATACTGGCGACCTTCTCATCGACGACACTCTGCGACAGCCTAGAGGCCTTCAGCGCGAAGGCAATGTTTTCACGCACGGTCAGCGGCGGGTAGAGCGAGTAGCCCTCGAACGCCATGGCGACGTTGCGCTTGACGGGAGCGAAGGTCTGAACCTCGCGTCCCTTCATCGAAATCGTGCCGCGCGACACGGCTTCGAAACCAGCGACCATGCGCAATGTCGAGGTCTTTCCACAGCCGGACGAGCCGAGAAGCGCGATGATCTCTCCCTTTTTCACGTCCATGTTCAGCTGTTTGACAGCATGGACGCCATGATCGATCGGGCCATAGAACTTGTCGACGCCCTTGATGAACAGTGCGGTCTCGCTCATGCCGCTTCTCCATTGCGTGTCATCGGGGTTGCGGCGGAACGGATCAGCCCGCCACTCTCCTTGTCGAACAGGAAGGCCGCCCGTCCGTTGACGGCGATATGGGCGGGGCCGGAGACCGGGCCGGGCGTCCCCGCCGGGCGCGACACCAGGATTTCCCGGCCACGTGCGGTCAGGACCAGCGTTACCGTCTTTTCATTGAGCGGCGTTTCGGCTTCCACCGTCACCGGAATAGCCCCCGGCGCACCAGCATCCGTAAAGGCTATGGCTTCGGGCCGAAGGCCGATGACGCAGGCTCTTCCGGCAACGTCCGCCGGCATGCCGGGCAAAACCACCTTCACGTTCGAAAGCTCGACATGGATACCCTCCGGTCCGGCTTTCGGCGTTACATCCAGGAGGTTGATGGTCGGATCGCCGAACAGTCGGGCGATCTCGATATCGGCCGGTGTATTGTAGATATCCTCCGGCGTGCCGATCTGGCGGATACGGCCCTGTGACATGACCGCGATGCGGTCGCCGAGCGCCATGGCCTCCTTGTAATCCTGCGTCACGTAGACAACCGTGGCACCCTGCGCGGCCAGCAGTCGTGGCAATTCCAAACGCATCTCGAAACGCAGCTTGGCGTCGACATTGCGCAAGGGATCATCCAGCAACAGCAGCGGCGGCGAACCTGCCAGCGCGCGGGCCAGCGCCGTGCGCTGTTTCTGTCCATTCGACAGCGCCTTTGGATGATGGGACAGCACGTGGTCGATCTTGAGCAGCTTGGCGACCTTATGCACGCCCGCCGAGATGGCGTCCTTCGTCGAATTCGTCGCCGTCAGCGGGCTGGCAATATTGTCGAAGGCACTCATATGTGGAAACAGCGCGAAATTCTGGAAGGCCATGCCGATGCCGCGATGCTCGGCATCGATATCGGAGACATCCTCGCCGCCGATCAGGATCTGCCCCTCTTCAGGATCGATCACACCGGCAACCAGCCGGAGCAGCACCGTCTTGCCCGCACCCGATGGGCCAAACAGCACCAGCGTTTCGCCATCGGCCACATCCAGCGACAGGTTGTCGAGGACCGTGTTGGTCTTGTAGCGCTTGACGATGTTTTTAAGCTGAAGTGTTGTCATGATTTATCCCTTCACCGCGCCAAGCGACAGGCCTTCGACAAGATAGCGCTGGGCGTAGAGTGCAAGTGCAAGTGTCGGCGTCACCGACAGCACGATGGCCGAGGCAATCTGGCCGTATTGGATGCCGGAAGACGTGACGAAGGCAAGCGCGCCCACGGTCACCGGCTGCTTGTCAGCCGAGGCCAGCACCAGCGCGAAGACAAAATTGTTCCAGGCGAAGATGAAGGCCAACAGACCGGCAGCCGCAATCCCCGGTCCTGCCAGCGGCAGGGCGATCTTGCGAAAGGTGGCAAACCACGAATGCCCTGCGATCCGGTAGGCATATTCGACGTCGGCCGAGATATCCTCGAAATAGCCGCGGACGATCCACAGGATGAGCGGTAGGCAGATCAGCTGGTAAACCCAGATCAGTCCGAAATAGGTGTCCGATAGCCCGAGCCACTGGAAATACTGGGTCAGCGGCAGGAGCACGAGCAGCGGCGGTGCGAACCGGAAGGACAAAAGCGTGAAAGCAATGTCTTCCGAGCCCTTGAACTTGTGGCGGGCAAAGGCATAGGCGGCCGGCACGCCAAGGACGAGCGCCAGGGCGACCGAGGTCACCGAGAGGAAGATCGAGTTGCCGAGATTGCGCATGAAGGCGATGTCGAGCGTGCCGGCTGCCGTCGTCAGCTTGCCGGTGATTAGTGCCGCATAGTTCGACAGCGTCGGCGTGAAGATCACCGATGGCGGGATCGCCAGGATCGTCTCGTTGGTCTGGAACGACATCAGGAAGATCCAGAAGATCGGGAACATGAAGAAGATGACGACGAGCGAGAGCGCGATCAGCCGCAGGGTCTTTTCGAGCGTGGATGTGGTTTCCATGGTTTTCCCCTCACGCTTCGCCGCGGGCGCGTTCGCGCAGCCGCAGCCAGTTCTTGATGAAGATATTGGAGAGCAGGTAGGTGATCGCCCAGAGGATGACCATCAGCGCCGCGGAGCGCCCGACATTGGTCGACTGGAAGAAGTTGAGATAGGCTTCCACCTGGAAAACGGTCAGCGTATTGCCTGGCCCCCCTTGCGTCATCGCGTAGATGATATCGAACTGCTGGATACTGTCGAGCAGACGGAACAACGTGGCCGTCAGGATATAGGGCGTCAGCATCGGTAGCGTAATGCGGAAGAACACGAAGGTCCGTGGCACGCCATCCAGGGCTGCCGCCTCGAACGGCTGGGTCGGCAGCGAGCGCAGGCCCGCCAGCAAAAGGATCATGATGAAGGGTGTATAGACCCAGATATCGACGAGAACGACGGTCAACAGCGCCGTGCTCGGGGAAGATGCCCAGCGGAAATCATGCAGGCCGATCAGGCTGGCGAGGTAGCTGAGGATGCCGAAGCTCGGGTTGGTCATCAGCTTCCACATCAGCGCGGCCAGCGCTGGCGCGATCATCAATGGCAGAAGCAGCATGATCGAGATGAAGTTGTTGACCGTCGAGCGGCGCTGCAGAAGAAGCGCAATACCGAGACCGAGCAACAACTCCAGCGTCACCGTGATCCCGGCATAAAGCAGCGAGACTTTCAGCGTGTTCCAGAAGGCCGGATCGGTAAAAAAGTTGAGATAGTTTTCACCCCAGTTGAACTGCCGCGCCCAGGGCTGGCTGAGCCGGTAGCGCTGGAAGGAATAAATCACGGCCGTGATGAAGGGGATCAGGATGCCGATGCAGACGAGCAGGGCAGGCAGGCTCAGCACATAAGGCAGCATCTTCCGGCTGATGCGGAAACCTGAAGCCGGTTTGCGGAGGGTTGCTGTTGAAGCCATGTCGAGCTCCGTTCTTTGTCTTTGAAGAAAGCGCGCGGCACGCGGTTTGTCCCGCGCCAGTCCATCGGCATCTCACGTTGTCTCAAGGCGGCTGT
The DNA here is from genome assembly GCF_001426665.1 of Rhizobium sp. Root1334. Classification (GTDB taxonomy): domain Bacteria; phylum Pseudomonadota; class Alphaproteobacteria; order Rhizobiales; family Rhizobiaceae; genus Pararhizobium. The sequence continues at coordinate 124,441 of NZ_LMEY01000030.1, forward strand.
CAGCCGGTGTGCGGGTGCCCGGCGCTCTATTGAGCGCCGGGCTCTGCTTGGGAGGCAGATCAGCCGAGACCGGCTTCCTTCAGCTGGCGATCGATGCTCTCGACCAGCTGGTCGAGACCTTCGTCGACAGGAACTTCCTTGGCGACCATCTTCTGCAATGTCGCCGCCCATTCGGTGGTGACATCGAAGAACAATGGCTGCGGGGTGAACTTGATCGAAGCGCCGGCCGCCGATGCGTCGAACATGTCGACATAACCCGGATACTTGTTCAGCTTGGTCCGGAAGGCTTCGTCCTTCCAGACCGACTGGCGGACCGGATCGACAAAATCCATCTTGGTGGCGCCGAAGATCGCATGCTCCGGACCGGTCGCCCATTGCAGGAAGTACCAGGTGGCGTCCTTGTCCTTGGAGAAATTGGACATGGCAAGCGACCAGATCCAGATGTTTGGCGTCGAGGCCGTCGCATCCGGGTTGGCGGTGAAGGCGGCATAAGACAGCTGTCCGGCCATCTTGTTGTCGCCGCCGTTCATGAAGTAGCCCAGGCAATCGGCGTCGAAAATCATCGCCGAGGCACCGGCGCCGAGATCGGTACCGACCTGATACCAGGTATAGGTCGACCAATCCTTCGGGCCGCTTTCCTGGATCATCTGCACCCATTTGGCGTGGAAGGCCTTGGAGCCTGCCGTTCCCATCGCTGCCGACAGCTTGCCGTCGGTGACGTTCAGGTCCTTCTCGTTGAAGTTCGAGTAGGCGGACAGGAAGCCCGGATGGATCGTCGCCCAGGAGCGCGAGCCACGCACGCCGATACCGTAGATACCGCCGACATCCTTCTGCAACTTGGCCGCCACGGAAATCATGTCATCGAGGTTCTTCGGCACGGAAACACCGGCCTTGTCGAACATCGACTTGTTATAGGTGATGTTGTTCTGCTCGAACGCCCACGGAATGCACCACTGCTTAGCGTCGTCCGAACCCAGCGCGCCGCCGGGCTGGCCGTTCCAGGCGCAGGAATTCTTCACGCCCGGCAGGAAGTCGTCCCAGGCGTAGTTTGGGTTGGTCTTTTCCGGATCGTTGATCCATTCCTTGAGGTCGGTGATCCAGCCGGCCGGACCATAGGTCCAGGTCATGTAGGCGCCGGTCATGAACGCATCATATTCGGTGGAGCCGGATGACAGGGCAGCGGTCACCTTGTCGAAATAGACGTCTTCCGGAAACACGTCATACTTGACGTCGATGCCGGTCAGGTCCTTGAACGACTGCAGGTTGGCAATCATCGCATCGGCATAGGGATGCTTGTTCAAAAGCAGCTTTACGGTCTTGCCGGAATGTTTCTTCCAGTCGAAATCGGCAGCCATTGCCCTGGTGGACATCATGTTGAGCAGCGTGCCCGCCGCACCAGCCGTAACGCCCATGGCGCCGAGGCCCTTCAGCATTCCGCGGCGGTCCACCTCTCCACGCAGGAATGCACTGATCAGGTCTTTCTCTTTCTCATGCATTGGTCTTCTCCTCCTTCACGGGCAAAACATGCTCAATCCATTGAGCCGTACCGGCTTACCCGACCGGTATTTCCTCCAGATCGCAGCGCGTGCACCCCGCGGCACGGTGCCGGACGGGATGCAGCTGCGAAAGGCTTGAACCGAACCACTCCCCGGATCAGTCGCAAGCCGTCACTCCCTATGCGGGACAGCGCCGTTTCAGGCGGCATCCTCCATCAATGTCTGCGCCGTCTTCTCGTCGGTGATCAGCCCGCTCAGAAACCGGCTTTCCAGCACGGCACGAATGGCGCGCGCCTTCACCTTGCCGCCGGCAACAGCGACCGTACGGCGGTTTTTCAGGTCCTCACGGCTCAGCGTGAATGTGCGGTTCGATAGCGACGTCTCGATCGGCTGGCCCCTGTCGTCGAAGAAATGGCCAAGCAATTCGCCGGCACCACCACCATTCTTGATTTCCTCGATCTCGCTCTTTTCGATCATGCCGGTGGAGACCAGCGATGCTTCGCGCTCGACCGTGCCGATGCCAACCAGCAAAAGGTCGGCGCTGCTGGCAAGATCGAACACTTCGCGCACGCCGCGCTGATTGAACAGAACATCGCGATCCTCGACGGTATTGGCAAAGAACGGCACCGGCATCACATAGGCCTCCGCCCCCGTGCGCTCGGCCAGCCGGTGGATAACGTCATGGGGATTGGCGGAAAACCGGCGGGTCAGGCCACCGAGCAGCGAGACGAAGCGGACGTCGTGATTGGTGGTGCGCGGCAGATATTCGACGCAAGCGGCCAGTGTGCGGCCATGCCCCATGCCGATCAGCACCGGTCCCTCTTTCTCGATCTCCCGCTTGAGGAACTGCGCACCGGAGATACCGAGCGCTTTCAGCGGCAGGTCCTCCGGATCGAAATCAGGAACGACTTCACAATAGTCGAGGCCATAACGCGCCGACAGTTTCTGCTCCAGTTCAACGCATTCGGAGACTTCGCCGTCGATATAGACCTTCACCAGACCTTCCTGGTTGGCCTTGGTGATCAGACGATGGGCTTTCAGCGATGTCAGACCGAGGCGCTTGGCAACTTCGGACTGGGTCAATCCACCGGCATAGTGCAGCCATGCTGCACGCGTCGCCATGCTTGACTCATCGTCCTTGAAGGAGCCACCGCCCTGAACCATACCCCGCCTCCCGTTCCTGCTATTTTTTTCACTAGGTGATATTTTTATCTGTTGATGAAAGAATTTTCACGCAATGAAAAATTTGTCAAGCACGTTCGATGCGGCGGCGCACCAATTCGATATGCACCTGCAGCCTTAAAGAGCGTGACTGTGGACAAACGCAAAGCGCGCCCGGTTGCCCGGACGCGCTGGAAAAAAGAGAGGCGTGGAAGACTAGGCTTACGCCTCGGTCTTTTTCATCAGCCGGGCTTGCAGTACCACAACGACGAGAAGGAAAGAGCCGCGGATAACGGACTGCCAGTAGGCCGAGAGCGAAATCCAGCCGAGACCGTTTTCAAAATTGAGGACGTTGAACACCATGGCGAGCAGCAGTGCCCCCGCCAGCGTCGCGCCGACCGAACCGGAGCCGCCGGTCAGCAACGTACCGCCGACCACGACAGAAGCAATAGCAAACAGTTCCCAGCCCACGCCCTCTGTCGGCTGCCCCGCGCCGAACTGCGAGGCAAGGATAACCCCGGCAAGACCGGCAAGCAGACCGGACAGCGCATAGACGGCAAAAAGCGTTTTTTCGACCTTTAATCCCATCAGATTGGCCGTCGCCTCACCATCACCGATCGCCAGCACATGCCGCCCGGCAGGATGCCGCTCCAGAAAGACCCAGCCGAGCACATAGGCGAGCGCGGCAATCCAGGCAGGAATCGGAAATCCGAGAAAATCGTCCTGCCCGATCATCGTGAATCCGGTGTCATAGGACACCGAAACAGACTGGTTGTTGGCCAGCAGCAACGCTGTCCCGTAGGCAGCCAGCATCATTGCCAGCGTTGCGATAAACGGCTGGATCCGCATCCGGGTGATGATCAGGCCATTGATTGCGCCAGCAATCAGCCCGGCAACCATACCGCCGGCCAATCCCGGAAACCATCCATACGGCGACAGATAGGCGGCAACCACGCTCGCCATCGCCGCCACGCCGCCGACCGAAAGGTCGATGCCGCCGGTGATGATGACAAAGGCCATGCCGAGCGCGATCAGCGCGAACATCGAATTGTAGCGCAGGAAACTCAGGATGTTGAACGGCGAGATGAAATTGTCATAGCGCAGCGCGCCGAACAGGATCAGGCCCGCCAGCGCCAGAAGCACGCCGAGGCGGGCGAAGTCGCCGGAGGATTTGGCCATGAAGGGCCGCGAGAGGGTTTTCAGCATGGAGGTCATATCCGTTATGCCTTGGCACGTTGCTGGATGAAGACGGCGACGACGATCAGGCCTGCCTTGACGATCAATGCCGCCGCATCCGGCACGCCGTTGGCAAGAAGCGTATAGCGCACCAGCTGGATGACGAAGGCGCCCAACACCGTGCCGACGATATTGGCCCGGCCGCCCGTCAGCAGCGAGCCGCCAACGGCAACCGCGGCGATGGCATCAAGCTCCATCCCGAGCCCAACCAGATTGGCGTCGCTCGCCGAATTGCGGGCAACGACGATCAGCCCGGCAACACCGGCGAGAGCACCACTGACAATGTAGACAAAGGTTTTGACCCGCCGCACCGGAATACCTGTCAGCCGCGCCGCCTTCTCGTTACCACCGACGGCGATGATCTGGCGGCCGATGACCGTGTAGCGGATCAGGCAATGAGCGAGCACCGCGACAATGATCATGATGATCACCTGCGCCGGAATACCGGCGATACGGCCCATGGCGATGAACTGGAAATCCGGGTTCTTGAAAACCTGCAGATTGCCGTTGGTGGCGACCTGGGCAATTCCCCGCCCCGCAATGAACAAGACAAGTGTGGCAATGATCGGCTGGATCGAAAACCGCGTCACCAGCACCCCGTTGAACCAGCCAAATGCCATGACCAGCAGAACCGGGAGGATGAACGAGAGAAGAATGAGAATGCCCATGTTCTCGATCGGCAGCACCTTGCCCATGAAGATCATCGGTGCAACTGTACCCGCAATCGCCATGAGAGACCCGACCGACAAATCGATGCCACCGGTGGCGATCACCAATGTCATCCCAACGGCGACGATGACGATGGTTGCCACCTGCGTCAGGTTGACGTTGAGCGTCTGCCAGGAAAGGAAGTTCGGCGTGACGATCAGGTTGAACAGCACGAGCAGGATGAAGGCTGCAAATGTGCCGTAACGGCTGAGAAACTGCGCCATATTGGGGCGGGCGGCACGCTCTCCTGGAGCGGATGTATCGATCGTCGTCATGTCAGTTCACCTGATGGGCCATGGCGGAAAGCAGCGCCGTCTCACTGAGTTCGTTCCGGTTCAACACCGCAACCGAGCGGCCGTCGCTGAGCACCGTGACACGGTCTGCGGCCGCCAGAAGCTCCTCCAGCTCCGAGGAGATCATCAGCACGCTCAGGCCTTCGTCGGCTAGGCTGCGCAAGAGCTTCAGGATTTCCGCCTTGGCACCGATATCGATGCCGCGCGTCGGCTCGTCGATGATCAGAATGCGCGGATCGGTGCAGAGCCAGCGGGCAAGCAGCACCTTCTGCTGGTTGCCGCCCGACAGCTCCTTGATCGGCTGATCAGGGGAAGCGCATTTGACGCCCAATGCCTTGATGTACCGCGTGACAATCTCCTGCTGACGGGCACGGTCGACAATGCCGGCCTTCTTCAGCTTCGGCAGCAGCGCCAGCGTCATGTTCTCGCGAATGCTCATGTCCGGGATGATGCCGTCGATCTTACGATCCTCTGACACCAGCCCGATCCCGTCGGCAATGGCATCGGCCGGCTCGGAATAGCGGCGCTCCTTGCCATCAATCCGGATCGCGCCCTTTTCCATCCGGTCGACCCCGAAGATGATCCGCGCCGTTTCCGTGCGGCCAGAACCGAGAAGACCGGCCAGACCGGAAATTTCACCTTCGCGCACACTCATGCTGACATCGCGGACCCGCACGCCGGACCCGGCACTTTCAACAGAGAGCCGCACCGGTTTCATCTCGCCGTCATCGCTATCGCGTGCAATCGCTTGAAAGGCCGCCAGTTCCTTGCCGAGCATATGGCGGACAAGTTCCATTTTCGGCATATCTGCCATGGCGCTATGCGCCACCGTCTGGCCATCGCGCATGATGGTGACGCAATCGCAGATTTCATAGAGTTCATCCAGCCGGTGGCCGATAAACAGAACGGAGACGCCGTTCCTCTTCAGCGTCCGGATCGTTTCGAACAGAATAGCGACCTCACGCTCGTCAAGGGACGATGTCGGCTCATCCATGATCACCAGCCGGGCCTTCTGCGTCACGGCACGGGCAATCGCAATCATCTGCCGGGTGGCGGCGCTGAAATGTCCGACGGGAAGATCGACATCGATATCAAGATTGAAAGTCTTGAGCACGGAGGCTGCCCCCTCGCGCATCGCCCGCCGGTCAAGCAGCCCGAGGCCCGTTCTCGGTTCACGTGCCAGATAGATATTCTCGGCGACTGAACGCTGCGGCGCCAGATTGATTTCCTGATAGATCGTCGCGATGCCTCGCGCCTGGCTGGCGCCGGGCGTTGCGAAAACGACGTCCTCACCCTCGAAGCGGATCAGTCCGGTATCGCGCTGATAGGCTCCGGTCAAAATCTTGATCAGCGTCGATTTTCCAGCGCCGTTCTGGCCGACCAGCGCCATGACCTCGCCCGCGGCGATTTCAAGCGAGGCTGATCGCAGGGCGGGCACGCCGGAAAACGCCTTGGAAATATCCTGCATGGACAGCAGCATGTTTCCTCCATCCTCAATAAGCAGACATGAAAAGCCGGCCGGAATGGCGATGCCACCCCGGCCGGAAGCGACAGTCTTGGGAGATCAGTAAGCGCTCGACAGTTCGGCCGATGCATTGGATGCATCGTAGAACTTGTCTGTGTTGATGACCCATGGCTCGATCTTATCACCAGCGGCGTAACGCGTCATCGTTTCAAAAGCCTTTGGCCCGAAACGCGGATTGCACTCGACCACGGCATTGATCTTGCCATCGACCACCGCCTGAACGGCTTCCTTGCCACCGTCGATGGACAAGACGAGGATATCCTTGCCCGGCACCTTGCCGGCAGCTTCGATGGCTGCAATGGCTCCAATCGCCATTTCGTCATTGTGCGCATAGACAATGTCTGCATCCGGATGTGCCTGCAGCAGAGCCTCGGCAACCTGACGGCCCTTGTCACGGGCAAAGTCACCGGTCTGCGATGCGACAATCGTAAAACCGCCGGCAGCGGTGATGGCTTCGTCAAAGCCCTTCTTGCGATCGTTGGCCGGCGATGAACCGGTGGTGCCTTCCAGCTCGATGATCTTCGACTTGCCGTTGGCGTTCTTGGCCAGCCACTCGGCTACACGCTTGCCTTCGTCGATGAAGTCGGAACCGATGAAGGTGACATAATCTTCACCTGCCTTGGCAAGCGACTGATCGACGTTGCGGTCGAGCAGGATGACCGGAATGCCGGCTTTCTTCGCAGCCATGACGGCCGGGATCAGCGGCTTTTCTTCGCGCGGGGCAAGGAAGATCACGTCGACACCCTGGGCGATCATCGAGTTGACGTCGGCCACCTGCTTGGCAGCAGACCCGGCAGCGTCTGTATAGACCAGCTGGTAGCCCATCTTCTGGGCTTCCGCCTTCATGCTTTCGGTCTGGGCAATGCGCCAGGGATTGTTGGATTCGGTCTGCGCGAAGCCGACCTTATAGGTATCTTTCTTGGCCAGAGCCGGCAGCTCCGCGTAAGCGACGGTGCCGGCAAGCGCGATGGCGCCCATGGCTGTTGCGGCAGCCAGGAACGTGCGGCGTGAAATCATGGACATCGGTATTTTCTCCTCCGAAATTTACCGGTACTCCTCTACCGGGCAGTGAGCATTTTCCGCTTCACATACGTAAATCTTGCGCTAATAATATTATCAGTCAAGCGCTAATTTATTAGCATGCGCACAAAAAATAATTCTGCATCGCAGCAGAAACCGGGATGGAAGCGAGACAGGACGATGGCACGAGGAAACGGGCGGAACAGCGCTTCCAACAAGCAGGGAGAGACAGGCCGGCCAACCATGACGGACGTGGCGAGGATTGCCGGCGTGTCACAATCCAGCGTCTCACTTGTGCTCAACGAGATGTCCGGCGCCCGCATTTCAGCCGAGACCCAGATGCGGGTGCGCGAGGCAGCTCATAAAATTGGTTATAAATTACCAATGACGCGAAACGAGGTTGATACCGTCCCGCATGTGGAAAAGGACACCATCGCCTTCATCGTCGACGAGATTTCCACCAGCCCGCATCCCGTCGTCAGCCTCGACGGTATCCGTGACTATGCATTCGAACAGGGGCTGCTGGTCTCTGCCCATGCCACCCGCTCCAATCCCGACCTGCAGGATGCCGTTCTGCGCTCGGTCCTGCGTGACCGCTCCATCGCCGGCGTCATCTACGCGACGATCTTCACCCGCAAGGTCACCGTGCCGCCGCAGCTGAAGGGCATCCCGACGGTGCTGCTCAATTGCTATTCGGAACCGCGCCAGCATATGGCAATCGTGCCCGGAGAAGTCGCCGGCGGCTTTACCGCAACCGCGCATCTGACCAGTCTTGGCCACAAACGCATCGGCTTCATCAATGGCGAGCCCTGGATGGATGCCGCCATGGATCGCCTCAAGGGCTACAAGCAGGCGCTTGCCACCGCCGATATCGCCTTTGACGAAACGCTGGTGCGCGACGGCGACTGGTTGCCCTTACGCGGCTACGAGGCAGGACTTGACCTGCTCTCGATGCCCAATCCCCCATCCGCCATCCTCTGCGGCAACGACCTGATGGCGATCGGCGTCATGGAGGCGGCCGCCGAAAAAGGGTTACGCGTGCCGGAGGACCTGTCCGTCATGGGCTATGACGACCAGGAACTGGCCCGTTACACCCACCCGCCCCTCTCCACGCTTGTGCTGCCCAACTACGAGATGGGCCAGAAGGCCGCCGAAATCCTTATCGACATGGCAATCCACGGCAAGCAGCCACGGCCGATGACAATCAAGGTCGATGGCCCGCTGGTGCGCCGCGGCACGACAGGGAAACCGGCATAGCCTGGCGTTTTCGCAGAAACGCCTTCATTTCCCGCTCAATCTCGTGTTGAAGAAGATCAGCACACGATGGAGACGGGCAAGGCATGCAAGTGACGAAATCCTGGAAGCGCCGGCTGCGCAAGTGGCGCAATCGCATGGCAAAACGCCTGCTCGCCACCCGCATCGGCCGCGAAATGCTCGTCAACGCAGTGAGCCCGAAAATCCTGTCGATGACGGCAGATTGCGGCGACCATCTGATGACCTTCTCCCCACACGACTACATTGGCCGGAAGATCTACCGCAAGGGCCATTTCCAGCGCGAAAATGTCGTGCGGCTCCTCAGCGTCCTGCGGCAAAGGGCCTTGCTGCAACCGGAAAAGGTTCTGCTCGAACTCGGCGGCAATATCGGTACGCAGACGGTCTATTTCGCATTGAGCAAAGCCTTCCGCCACATTGTTACGGTGGAGCCAGACCCGCGCAACTTCAAACTTCTCCGTACCAATATCGACCAGAACAATCTCCATGAAGAGATTACGGCGATCAATGTCGCTGCCGGAGAAAGCGAAGGCACGCTCGATTTCTTCATGCACAGGGATAACCACGGCAAGAGCAGTGCGCTTCGTCAAAGTGAGCGGGACATCCAGATCAAGGTTCCCGTAAAACCGGTTACCGCCATGCTGACAGAGGCAGGCGTTGCGCCTGACGATATCGGCCTTATCTGGATGGATATCGAGGGTTACGAGCCGGTTGCAAGCCGGTCCATGCAGCCGCTTCTTGCCAGGCGCGTGCCATTCTATATGGAATTTTCGCCGGTCTTCTACGGACCGGCGGGATCACAGGCATTCGTCAATTATCTGGCAGGCTTCTATGAAAATTGCATCGTTTTCTATGAAGACAGCCAGGTGGACATGAAGGTCAAAGCCCTGCCCATCGGCAAGGATCAGTTCGACGTTTTGCTCCTGCCCTGAGCAACCCGTCCGCCAGATAGACGGGCAGCGGCAGCCAGATTAGCGCTTCCGGTAGAAATAGGTCCGGCCCGGATCGGCACCGGCAGGCAGTGGCAGCGGCTCAAGTTCAGGATGATCAAGCGGCAACCCGCTTGCGGCCACGCCACCGGTTTTCAGCGCGGCGGCGATCGACTGCGGCAGCCAAGTCAAGGTCTTGGCATCCTTTTCCCGATACGCCGTGCCGATATCGGCATGTGCGAACGCGATGCCCTTTCCGGAAAACTGGGCGATCGTCTCCTTGATGTCGCCAAGGATAAGGTCCGCTTCCGGCGGTGTCGAATCCGGATGCGACCCGACGGCGCGGTCGAAAACGATGATCCGGTTGTCCGGAAACAGTTCGCGGATATGGTCGTAGGTCCGGCCGTTGCCAAGGCCGATTTCAAGAATCACGCCATCTGGCGCGACCATCGAAGCCTCCTTGATATGGTTGAGAACAGCGCGCTGCGAGTGCATGCGGGAGATAAAACCATCAAGACGACTCATCTATTTCCATCCATCCATTCAAATCATGCCAGTCGCCTCGCTTAACACGAGTGCCCGCGCCTGGTCGACCATGAGAGCGGGAAAATATCGGTAAACTCAACCAGACGCTCGTGGGTCGGTTTCCCGTGTGATTTCCCGGTTCCTCCTTATCAAACGACATCGCCTGCCCTTGGCGAATATGTTAGCCTTCAAACATGAGCCAGCTTTCCAGCGAAACATTCTTCAGCGCGCTGCCGGTCTTCGTCGAATTCGAAGGCGTCGCCAACAGCGACAACTACCGGGCACTGCCCGCTGACTGGGCGCTGGCAACGGCCGACATCGTCGATTCCACCGGTGCGATCGAGGCGGGCCGCTACAAGGCCGTCAACATGGCGGGAGCCAGCGTCATCTCCGCGATTCTCAATGCGCTGGGCAATAACGACCTTCCCTTCGTCTTTGGCGGCGATGGCGCCATGGTCGCCGTGCCGCCGTCCGGCGTAGAGAAGGCACGCGATGCGCTCTCGGCAGTGCAAGGCTGGGTCGGCGAGGAATTGCAACTGACGCTGCGCGCAGCACTGGTGCCCGTAGCCGACGTCATCGCAGCGGGCCTTGCCGTTCGTGTCGCCCGGTTCCAGGTGAACCCCGATGTGTCCTACGCGATGTTTGCCGGTGGCGGTTCAAGCTGGGCGGAAGCGCGGATGAAGGAAGGCCTGTTTGCCGTGCCACCTGCACCGTCAGGCGCACGGCCGGACCTGACCGGCCTTTCTTGCCGATGGAACCCGATACAATCCCGGCATGGCGAAATCGTCTCCATCATCGCAATTCCTGCCGGATCGGACAACCTAACCGCCTTCCAGGCTCTGGTGGCCGACATCGTTGCGCTGGCCGCAGGCGAAGAACGGGATGGCCATCCGGTCGCAGCCGAAGGCCCGCAGATCGGACTGTCGATGGCGGGGCTGGCTGCGGAAACGAAAACAGCTCCGAAGGGAAAACGCTTCACCCACAGGCTGTTCATTTTGGCGCAATATCTCCTGATCGTCGGCCTTTATCGGCTTGGCCTGACACTTGGCCGTTTCGACCCAAGGGCATACCGGCAGGATGTTGCCCGCAATACCGATTTCCGCAAGTTCGACGATGGCCTGAAGATGACCATCGATGTTGATGCGGAACGGTTTCGCCTGATCGAGGCGCGGCTTGAGCAAGCCGCACGCGCCGGTATCTGCCGCTTCGGCCTGCACCGGCAGGATTCGGCGCTGATGACCTGTATCGTACCGACACCGCTCAGCCGCGACCACATGCACTTCATCGATGGTGCAGCTGGCGGTTATGCCATGGCCGCCAGCCGGCTGAAGAAGCATATGCCGGCCCCTTCCCCTATCGCGGCGGTGCGGCCAGCTATGCCTTGAGAATATTGGCGCCTTCGATCCCTCTGCGGGCAAAGGCGTTGCGCGTGTCGACGATCAACGGCGACCAGCGGGCAATCGCTGCATAGTCGACCGCATCATGATCAGTCGCGATCAGAACCGCATCAAACCCCTTGACCGATTGCTCGTCCAGCGACACCGATGTCCGCCCCTTCAACGCCATGTATTCGCGTGTCTTTGGAATCTCGGTGACATGCGGATCGTGATAGGCGGCATTTCCGCCCCGTTCCTCGATCAATTCGATCAGCTTCAATGATGGGCTTTCGCGGATATCCGGCACGTTCTTCTTGTAGGCAAGACCGATCACCAGCACCTTCGACCGGCTGAGCGCCTTGCCGCAATGGATATCCAGTGCCTCGGCAAGCCGCCCGACGACATGCTTTGGCATGGCCGAATTGATTTCGCCGGCAAGCTCGATGAAACGCGTTGGCAATTCGTATTCGCGCGATTTCCAGGTGAGATAAAAAGGATCGATCGGAATGCAGTGCCCCCCGAGCCCCGGGCCGGGATAGAACGGCATGTAGCCGAAAGGCTTGGTCTTGGCCGCGTCGATCACTTCCCAGATGTCGATGCCCATCGCCTCGTAGACGACCTTCAACTCGTTGACGAGGGCAATGTTGACCGCGCGAAAAATGTTCTCGGTCAGCTTGACTGCCTCGGCTGTCGCGGGAGACGACACCGGCACGACCGTGTGGACGACGGCGCCGTAAAAAGCCTTCATCAGCTCCGCGGCCGCCTCGCCGTCACCGGCCACGACCTTCGGGATGCTTGACGTGTGGAAATCGCGATTGCCCGGATCCTCGCGCTCCGGCGAGAAACCAAGGAAGAACTCCTGCGCCGATTTGAGACCAGTCTTTTCCAGGATCGGCCTCACCACCTCGTCCGTGGTGCCGGGATAAGTCGTCGATTCCAGAACGATCAGCTGGCCGGGCTTCAGTGTCTCGGCAATGCGATCACACGTACGGGTGATGAAAGACAGATCCGGATCGCGATGTTTCGTCAAGGGCGTTGGAACGCAGATGACGATGACGTCGCAGCCGGACAGCTGGCTGAAATCGGTCGTTGCCCGGAACCTCCCCTCCCCGGTTTCCGTTGCCAGGACAGCATCCGGAACCGCATCGATATAGGATCGTCCTGCATCGATCGCGACGATCTTCTGCGGGTCGATATCAAAGCCTGTGACAGAAAAGCCGTTTCGGGCAGCGGTGATCGCCAGCGGCAGGCCGACATAGCCAAGCCCGATCACACCCGCACGGGCGCTACGGTCTGCGATCTTCGAAAGGAGGGCCTCGCTCACGGAAGAATGGACGGTCAAATGCGTGTTCTCGACTGATCGTGGCGCACTGAAGCGCCTTTGCGGATGGGGGTCAGTTGAGGATAAATTGGCCCGAAGTCAAGAACCGCACCGGTTTCACCTGTTAGCGCGGCCGGAACAATTATCCAATTTTTGTCGGGCTGGAATCTGGTTTTGCCATTTTCGCCACTTATATGGGGAGGGTGCAAACGCCTGATCTATCGCGACGCAGACCGGACTTCGGGCGGCGCCGGGATTTCGTTGAGAAAGCGATACGCCGCCCAATGAATATTCACAGAACCACTGTTTCCACTCACCTGCTGGACCGCGTATCGAACTGGTTGCAACAGGCCGCCCTCAATGGTGAAACGCTCGAAACGGTCGTTACGGGCTTTTGCGAAAGGCTGGCCGCCTCCGGCCTGCCGCTCAACCGCGTCCACTTGAGCTTTTCGATGCTGCATCCGCTCTACGACGCGCTCGGGTTCACCTGGTTGCGCGGTCAGGGCGTCACAGTCGAAGGTTATCGCGCCGACCCGTCCGATGAGAAGCCGGACCGGTTTCTGCTCAGCCCCTATTATTATCTCCTGAGCAACAATCTCGAACATATGCGCCGCCAGATCGACCTCACGGGTCCGTCCGAGTTTCCGATATTCGACGAGTTGAAAGAGATGGGCGTCACCGACTATATCGCCTTCGTCCAGTCTTTCGGCGAAACCTCCGGCCAGGGCATGATCGGCTCCTGGTCGACCGATGCCCACGGCGGTTTCAGCGACAATGTCATCGAGGCACTACTGCGTATCCAGAACAATCTGGCCGTCGCCGCCAAGATGGCCGTTCTCGGCAAGCTCGCCGACAATATGCTGACCACCTATCTCGGCGCCAATGCCGGCAAACGCGTGCTCTCCGGTCAGACCCGGCGCGGCGATGGCGAGACCATCCGCGCAGCCTTGGTGATGGCCGACATGCGTCAATCGACCGTGCTCGCCGAAAAGGAGGGGCGGCAAGTCTATATCGACACGCTCAACCAGTTCTTCGATGCGATCGCCACCCCGTTCAGCCGCAATGGCGGTGAAATCCTCAGTTTTGTCGGGGATGGTTTTCTTGCCGTCTATCCCTGCGGCCGCCATCGCGAACCATCGCAGGTCGCAGCCCTTGCCGCGATGGCTGCCGTGCGTCAGGCAGCAGCGCATATGGGCGAACTCAATGCCGGCCGCCTAAGGCAGAGCCTCCCGGAGGTCCGATACGGCATCGGGCTGCATGTCGGCAATGTCATGTTCGGCAATGTCGGCCTCAACGACCGCCTAACCTTTTCCGCCTTCGGCGCTGCCGTCAACGAAGTGGAGCGACTGCAGGGGCTCACGAAGAAGTATGCCCAGCCGATCGTGGCCAGCCAATCTTTCGCAACCTATTGCGGCGGCGACTGGGTGACGCTTGGCCAGGAAAAGCTGCGCGGCGTTGGCCAGAAGGTCACCGTGCTGCTGCCGGGGCAGGACAATATGAAGCTCGACGATGGCGAAGCCATCCGCAACAATGCAATGGAGACGCGATCCGAGGCAGAGCAGGTCATGCTGCTCTACCGTAACAGCAAGAAACCGCAGCCGCGAGACCTGCTCTGGAACAAGCTGCTGCAGTAAAGATCAGCGCTTGATTGGCGGGATAGAGAGCAGAAGCATCCCGCTCGAATGATTGACATTTCCCCACCGCGCCGGTCAACCGCCGCTGCGAGTATATCCGTGCGCACTTTACCAGCCGAAGGTCATGGACACGTCAATTTCCGTGGGATAGTCTCCTTTTTTGAGGAACCGGGTTAAAGCCCGGAAGCGCGCTCCGCAAGATCGCGGGCCGCCGTGAAACAAGGACACTTGCTCGCATGAAATCAGGCGCGGACCTGCTGCGGATCGAGAATTTGAATATCTCGTTCGCGATGCTCGGTGGGCAGATCGATGCCGTCCGCAATGCTAGCCTGCGCGTCCTGCCAGGCAAGGTGACTGCGCTGGTCGGCGAATCCGGCTCCGGGAAATCTGTGATCAGCCAGGCGGTGATGGGCATCCTGCCGAAATCCGCCACCTGTAGCGGCCGCATTCTCTTTTGCGATCCTGCCCAGGACGAACAACCGGTCGATCTTCTGGCCATGCCGCGCGACGGACGGGAAATCCGCAATCTGCGCGGCAACCGCATCGGCAAGATCTTCCAGGAGCCGATGACCTCGCTGTCGCCGCTGCACACGGTCGGCAATCAGATCAGCGAGTCCCTGAAAATCCATACGCATATGTCCAGCCGCGAGCGGCGCGACCGCACCGAGGAAATGCTGGGACTGGTCGGGTTTCCCAAGCCGTCACGCGCCTTCGATATGTACCCTTTCGAGCTGTCGGGTGGCATGCGCCAGCGCGCCATGATCGCCATGGCGCTGATCTGCAATCCCGCGCTTCTGATTGCCGACGAGCCGACGACTGCGCTCGATGTGACCATCCAGGCGCAGATTCTGCAATTGTTGCGCAGCCTGCAGACCAAGCTGAACATGGCGATGTTGCTGATCACCCATGATCTCGGTGTCGTCGCCAATGTCGCCGACGAGGTTGTGGTCATCTATCACGGCGAGATCATGGAAGCCGGACCGGTGGAGGCGATTTTCCGCAATCCCTCGCATCCCTATCTCAAAGGCCTGATGGCAGCCGTTCCGCATTTCGACATGAAGCCCGGCGAACGCCTGAAGGCACTGCGCGAGGTCCCTGTCAATACAAGCAGCCTGCTTGGCAAGAAGAAGATCATTGCTGCCGACGAAGCGCTAAAGCCGGAAATCCTGCTATCCGTGCGTGATGTCAGCAAGACCTTCACCACCCGCAAATCGAGCTGGATGAGCAAGGACGCGGCAGCCGCTGTCAAGGCCGTCGACGGCGTCAGCTTCGACATCATGCGCGGCGAATGTCTTGGGCTGGTGGGCGAAAGCGGCTGCGGCAAGACCACGCTCAGCAAGATCCTGATGCGCGCAGTGACGCCGGACACCGGCGCCGTGATGCTCAACAGCAGCGACGGCCCGATCGACGTGTTGAAGGCGGAAGGTTCGGAATTGCAGGACCTGCGCACCAAAGTCCAGATGGTGTTCCAGGATCCGGTTTCCTCGCTGTCGCCACGCATGACGGTGCAGAACATCCTCAGCGAACCACTCGAAATCCATGGCCGCGGCAATGGCAAGTCCCGCGTGGAAAGAGTGACCGCGCTGCTGAAAGCGATCGGCCTCAGCGAACGCCACCTCAATCGCTATCCACACAGCTTTTCGGGTGGCCAGCGGCAGCGCATCGGCATTGCCAGAGCACTGGCGCTCGGACCTGACCTGTTGATCTGCGACGAGCCTGTTTCGGCGCTCGATGTGTCGGTTCAGGCGCAGATCCTCAACTTGCTGAAGGATCTGCAGAAGGAGCTGGGACTTACCTACCTGTTCATCTCGCACAACCTCGCCGTCGTCGACTACATGGCCGACCGGATCGCGGTGATGTGTGGTGGCCGCATTGTGGAAATCGCCCCGCGCGAGACGCTGATGGAAGCGCCCGTTCATCCCTACACCAAATCGCTGCTCGCCGCCGTGCCCTTCCCCGATCTCGACCGGCCACTCGACTTTTCGCTGCTCAATCCCAGTGGCGCCGCCGACAAGCGCAGCTGGGGCAAGCATTTTTCCGATGATGGAGACGCAAATGTGCTGGGGACGGCAGACCTCGGCAACGGTCATCTTGTTCTGGCGCGAAAGAGCGCCGATGTCAGGGAGCTCGTACCATGATCACACGGCGCACTACCCTTGGCCTGCTTGCTACCGCCCTCGTACCCGGCATCGCACGAGCGACACCGGAGCCGCCATTCCTGAGGCCCTTTCTGCGGGCTCAGGCCCTGCCTGACCTGCCGGATCGCCTGCCGAAAAACCCACGGCGCGTCAATCTCGCCGCCATGGGCCGTGAGCCCGGAAAGTATGGCGGCACCGTCCGGATGCTGATCGGCAGCCAGAAGGACATCCGGATGATGACGATCAACGGCTATGCCCGTCTGGTCGGCTATACCGAGGACCTGAAATTCCAGCCCGATATTCTGGAAAGCTTCGACGTTCAGGAAGGCCGGATCTTCACCTTCAAGATCCGTGATGGCCACCGCTGGTCGAACGGCAGCTACCTGACCTCCGAGGATTTCCGCTATACCTGGGAAGATGTCATCCTCAACAAGGATCTGCGCAAAGGCGGCGTCCAGCGCGAACTTCTCGCCGATGGCGAAGGGCCGACTTTCGAGATCATCGACGAACTGACCGTACGCTATACCTGGAAAGTGCCGAACCCGGATTTCCTGCCGGGCCTCGCAGCCGCTTCCCCGGTCGTCATCCTGATGCCGTCGGCCTATATGCGGCATTTCCACAAGAAGTATCAGGACGATTTCCGCCTCTCGGCGCTGATGAAACGGTATCGCGTCAAGAAATGGGCCGATCTGCACATCAAGATGTCGCGCCAGTACCGGCCTGAAAATCCCGACCTGCCGTCGCTGGATCCGTGGATTCCGCGCACGGCCCCGCCAGCCGAGCAGTTCGTGTTCGAGCGCAACCCGTTCTTCCACCGGATCGACGAAAACGGCTTGCAGCTGCCCTATATCGATCGCTGGCTGCTCAATATCAGCTCGTCGGAAATCATCGCGGCCAAGACGGGTGCCGGTGAAACCGACCTGCAGTCCACCGGCGTCGATTTTTCCGACTACGCCTTCTTCAAGGATGCGGAAAAACGCTATCCCGTGAAGGTCAATCTCTGGAAACGTATTCAAGGCTCCCGCCTTACCCTTCTGCCGAACCTCAACTGTGCCGACAAGGTCTGGCGCGATCTGTTCTGGGACGTCCGCTTCCGCCGCGCCCTGTCTCTGGCGATTGACCGGCACGAAATCAACATGGTCAGCTTTTACGGCCTTGCCAGCGAAAGTGCCGATACCATCCTGCCGGACAGCCCGCTGTTCAAACCGGAATACGCGGCGGCCTGGGCCAGCCATGATCCGGATCAGGCCAACAGGCTGCTCGACGAGGTCGGCCTGACGCAACGCAACAGCGACGGCATCCGTCTCCTGCCCGACGGACGGGAAGCCCAGATCGTCGTCGAGACCGCCGGTGAGAGCACGCTCGAGACCGACGTGCTGGAACTCATCAAGGACCATTGGGCGAAAATCGGTTTCGCGCTTTTTATCAAGACCTCGCAACGGGACGTTTTCAGCAGCCGGACGATGAGCGGCGAGATCATGATGTCGATGTGGTCAGGCATCGAAAACGGTGTGCCCACAGCCGATATGAACCCCGGCGATCTTGCACCCAGCAGAGACGACCAGTTTCAGTGGCCGGCATGGGGCATGTACTACCTGTCCATCGGACAGAACGGCAGTGCGCCAGAGTTGCCCGAAGCAATCAAGCTGATCGATCTGCTCAAGGAATGGCGAAAAACCGTCGAAAAGGAAGACAGAACGCGTATCTGGCACGAAATGCTGGAAATCTATACACAGAACGTCTTCTCGATCGGCATCGTCAACGCAGCACTCCAGCCGATCATGCACTCCGCCTATATCCGCAACATTCCCGAAAAAGGCCTCTACGGTTTCGACCCGACCTGCTATCTCGGGGTCTACATGCCAGATACGTTCTGGTACAGCGAAGAGGTTAGCTGACCATGTTGCGTTACATTTTCTGGCGTATCCTGGCGATGATCCCGACGCTGGTGATCATCTCAGCGCTGGTCTTTACCATCATCGAACTGCCGCCGGGTGATTACTTCGAGAGCTACATTGCCGAACTTCGTGCCCAGGGCGAAGCCGTGGACACCGCCGAGATCGATGCTTTGCGTAAGGAATACGGCTTCGATCAACCCCCGGTGATGCGTTATTTCCATTGGGCCGCGGGCCTGGTGCAGGGCGATTATGGCTATTCCTTCGAATACCAGCTGCCGGTCAACGAGGTGGTGGGCGACCGGCTGTGGCTGACCGTGCTGGTCTCCTTCGTTACCATCCTGTTCACCTGGCTGATCGCCTTTCCGATCGGCATCTATTCCGCCACGCATCAATACAGCTGGGGCGATTACGGCCTCACCTTCATCGGACTGATCGGCATCGCCATTCCGAACTTCATGTTCGCGCTGATCCTGATGTATTTCGCCAATATCTGGTTCGGCACCTCGATCGGCCATCTGATGGACCAGAAATATCTGGCCGAACCGATGAGCTGGGCAAAGGCGAAGTCCATTCTCGAACATCTGTGGATACCGGTGCTGATCGTCGGCACGGCAGGCACTGCCGGCATGATCCGCCGTTTGCGCGCCAATCTGCTCGACGAACTGCAGAAACAATATGTCGTGACTGCCCGCGCCAAGGGCTTGCATCCGTTCCGCGCACTGGTCAAATATCCGCTGCGCATGGCACTGAACTTCTTCATTTCGGATATCGGCTCGATCCTGCCGGCAATTATTTCAGGGGCGGAAATCACGGCGATCGTGCTTTCGCTCGAAACGACGGGACCGATGCTGATCAAAGCGTTGCAAAGTCAGGATATGTATCTTGCTGGTTCGTTCCTGATGTTCCTGGCCTTCCTCACCGTGATCGGCGTGCTGATTTCAGACATCGCGCTCGCATTGCTCGATCCGCGCATCAGACTGCAAGGCGGTAGCACCAAGTGACGGTATCCCTCCCTCAATCCGGCGAACCGCTGTCGCATTACGTTTCAACGGCACCGTTCGATCCGCACTCCGTCGATGCGATGACGGAAGAGCAGTCGCGGATCTATCAGGCCTCGCAATTGCGGCTGATGTGGTGGAAATTCAAGAAGCACCGGCTGGCGCTGTTTTCCTTGTATTTCCTGGCCTTCCTGTACGCGACCATTGCGATCGTCGAGTTCCTGGCCCCGTACAACCTGCATACCCGCAACGTCGATTTCATCCATTCGCCGCCGCAACGCGTCCATCTTTTCCACGATGGAAAATTCGTCGGACCGTTCGTCTATGGCCGCACGATGACGCTCGATATGGATACGCTGCGCCGCATCTACACCGAAAAGCCGGATCAGGTCGAACCGATCCGCTTCTTCTGCCGCGGCGATGGCTATAAATTCTGGAGCCTGGTGCAGACCAATGTGCATCTGGCCTGCCCCGCCAAGGACGGGCAAATGTTCCTGCTGGGGAGCGACCGGCTCGGCCGCGACGTGCTGTCACGTATCCTTTATGGAGCGCGGATATCGTTGACCATCGGCCTGCTCGGCATCACCATGAGCTTTGTGCTGGGCATCACCATTGGTGGACTTGCAGGCTACCACGGCGGTGTCTTCGACCTGATCGTCCAGCGTATCATCGAGGTGCTGCAATCGATACCGAGCATTCCGCTATGGATGGCGCTTGCGGCCATCATGCCGGTGACCTGGAGCCCGATCCTGATCTACCTCGGCATCACCGCCATTCTGGGCCTGCTCGACTGGACAGGGCTGGCGCGCGCGGTGCGCTCCAAGCTTTTGGCCTTGCGCGAAGAGGACTACGTGCAGGCAGCCCAGTTGATGGGCGCCGGCTCAGGCCGCATCATCGGCCGCCACCTCGTGCCGGGCTTCATGTCGCACCTGATTGCAACGGCGACGCTCGCGGTCCCCGGCATGATCCTGGGCGAGACGGCGCTAAGCTTCCTTGGCCTTGGTCTTCGCCCGCCGATCACCAGCTGGGGTATTCTTCTGACCGAAGCCCGCAGCGTCAGCGTCATTGCTTTTTATCCATGGCTGTTGTTTCCAACCATCCCGGTCATCCTCGTGATTCTGGCGTTCAATTTCCTGGGCGACGGATTGCGCGATGCAGCCGATCCGTACAAGTGAAGTGGATACCCATATGCTAAGGACGCTCCTTCCGGAGATTGGCAACGCCATGGGAGATAAGAGGCCCCGCTTATGACGCGCCGGATCGAAGACGCCCGCATCCTCATGTACAGCCATGACACGTTCGGCCTCGGTCACCTCAGACGGTGCCGGACGATCGCGCATTCGCTGGTCGAGGACTATCGCGGCGTCAATATCCTGATCATTTCAGGCGCGACCATAGCCGGTGCCTTCGATTATCGGGCCCGCGTTGATTTCGTCAAAATCCCCAGCGTCATCAAGTTGCGCAACGGCGAATACACCTCGATGGACAGGCATATCGACCTGCACGAGACGATGAAGATGCGCAAATCGATCATACGTCACACGGCAGAGACATTCCAGCCGGACATCTTCATTGTCGACAAGGAACCAATGGGGCTGCAGGGCGAAGTCGAGGACACCCTCGCCTATCTGAAAAAACAGGGAACGACCCTGGTTCTCGGCCTGCGCGAAGTCATGGACGCGCCGCATCTGCTCGATGCGGAATGGAAGCGTAATGACGTGATGCGCAAGATCGGCCAGTTCTACGACAGCGTCTGGGTCTATGGCCCACCGGATTTCTACGATCCCCTCGTCGGCCTCGACGTACCCCCGACCGTGCGCAGCAAGATGGATTTCGTCGGCTTTCTGCAAAGAAGCGTCTCGCAGGATGTCGAATCCGAACACAAGCCCAAGGGCGACTATATTCTGATCACCACGGGCGGCGGCGGCGACGGCTCCGACCTGATCCACGATGTGATCGATGCCTACCAGGAAGACCCGACCCTGACGCACAAGTCGCTGGTCGTGCTCGGTCCCTATATGCCGGTCAAGCAGCGCCACAAGCTGTTGATGAAATGCGCGAAGATCCCTTATCTCGAGGTGATCGAGTTCGACAACCGCATGGAAGAGCTGATCGCTGGCGCCAAGGCCGTGCTCGCTATGGGCGGCTATAACACCTATTGCGAGATTCTGTCCTTCGACAAACCGGCGCTGATCGTCCCGAGGGTCATGCCGCGCGAAGAACAGCTTATCCGCGCCAGCCGCGCCGCAGAGCTTGGGCTGATCGACATGCTTCTGCCCGAAGAGGCGGCCGACCCGATGCGCTTTGCCGCCGCACTCAAGGCGTTGCCCGAGCGCGATCCACCCTCAAAGAGCGCCAAGGGCATGACGCTTGAAGGTCTTGCGAACATCTCGCAGATCGTCGGAGAATGGCTTGGCCGCCGCGACCGCGAGCATTTGAAGGTCGTTAAGGGATTGAGCCAGAATTGACTGAACGCCGCAAGATCGTCGTGGTGCTGAAGGGATATCCGCGCCTGTCGGAAACCTTCATCGCCCAGGAACTGCTTGGACTGGAACGCGCGGGCTTCGACCTTGAGCTGGTGGCACTGCGCCGGCCGACGGACAAGAAGCGCCATCCGATCCATGACGAGATCCGCGCTCCGGTCCATTATCTGCCGGAATATCTGCACGAGGAACCGCTTCGGGTCGCGCGTGCGCTCTTCCGCTGCCTGCCCAAACCCGGTTTCTGGAGCGCCTTACCCACGTTCGTCAGCGATCTTTGGCGCGACCGGACACGCAACCGGGTTCGCCGCTTCGGCCAGGCGATGGTTCTGTCGGCCGAATGGCCAAAGGGCGGCGAATGGCTGCACGCGCATTTCATCCACACCCCGGCCTCCGTTGCGCGCTATGCCAGCATGATCACCGGCATCGGCTGGACCTGTTCGGCCCATGCCAAGGACATCTGGACATCCCCGGAATGGGAACTGGCCGGCAAGCTCGCCAGCACCCGCTGGACGGTGACCTGCACGCAAACCGGCTTTGAGCACCTGCGCCATCTTGCCGGCGGCAAGCCCCATGTGCACTTGAGTTACCACGGCCTCGATCTCAGCCGTTTCGGACCATTTGACGGCGCCCGCCCAGACTATGACGGCTCCGATCCGGCTCGCCCCGTCACGATCGTCAGCGTCGGCCGCGCGGTCGAGAAGAAGGGCTTCGATATCCTTTTGCGGGCGCTGAGCCTCTTGCCTGCCGGTCTCAACTGGCGGCTCGTCCATATCGGTGGCGGCGATCTCTTGAAAAAGCTGCAGGCATTGGCATCCGAACTCGGCATCGCCGAGAAAATTGTCTGGCATGGATCCCTGTCGCAGACCGAAGTGCTGCAGCAATATCGCACCGCCGATATCTTTGCGCTTGCCTGCCGCATCACCGCCGATGGTGACCGGGACGGATTGCCAAACGTGATCGTCGAGGCATCGAGCCAGGCGCTGGTCTGCATATCAACGGATATTTCCGGGATACCCGAGCTTCTCACCGATGGCGAAAACGGCTTTGTTGTCCCGCCGGAATGCCCACAAGCGCTTTCACGCGCGCTGGAGCAAGCCATCCGCGATCCGGCGCTGCGCAAGCGTCTCGGTGAAGCTGCCGAACGCAAGGTCCGTGGTCACTTCGACCATCAGACCAGCATCCGCCAATTGAAAGACCTGTTTGAGAGTGAGTGGCGGAATGACCGATAGCAGACCAAGAGGCCCCCGCGCCTTTTTCTATGTGCAGCACCTGCTCGGCATCGGCCATCTTGCCCGGGCAAGCCGTATCGCCCGCGCGCTGGCCGAAGACGGTTTCGAGGTGACGGTCGTTACCGGCGGCACCCCGGTGCCCGGTTTCCCCGGCCCACTCGTCCAGCATGTCGCCCTGCCGCCGATCACGTCAGGTGATGCCGGCTTTTCGGGGCTCGCCGATATCAATGGCAATCCGGTCGATGACGCCTTCAAGGAAAGCCGCAAGGAACAACTGCTCGCCGCCTTTCACCAAAGCCAACCCGATATCGTCATCATCGAAGCATTCCCGTTCGGCCGCCGTCAGGTCCGGTTCGAACTTTTGCCGCTGCTTGAGGCGATCGCGGCGATGGAAAACAAGCCGCTGGTCGTCACGTCGCTGCGTGATATCCTGCAGGAACGCTCCAAGCCCGGCCGCGACGAAGAAACGGTTGCCTTGGTGAAGCAATACTTTGATCGCATTCTGGTGCATGGCGACCCGGCCTTCGCCCGGCTGGAAGACACGTTTCCGCTGGCTGCCGAAATTACGGACAAAGTCATCTATACCGGGTTGGTCGCAGCCCCCGCCCCTGCGCAGCCAACAGAGCGTTTCGACGTTATCGTCTCGGCCGGTGGCGGCGCCGTCGGCAATGCCTTGATCCGCGCCGCCCTCGAAGCGGCAAAATCGATCGGCGGTTCACTGTCCTGGGCCTTGATCACCGGCCCCAACCTGCCACAGTCCGATTTCGACGCGATCTCGGCCGATGCGCCGGCCCATGTCAGCGTCTACCGCTTCCGTCCGGATTTCGCGGGCCTTCTCGCCGGTGCGAAACTGTCGGTATCACAGGCGGGCTACAACACGGTTTGCGACATCCTGCGGGCCGGATGCCATGCCCTGCTCATCCCCTTCACGGCTGGCGGCGAAACCGAGCAGACAGTTCGGGCCGAGCGCCTCGAAAAGCTTGGGCTGGCCCATATCCTGACCGAGGACGATCTGTCGGCAGAAAGCATGACGCGGGCGATCGAAACAGCGCTTGCAGCGACGAACCGCCCGCCGCACACGCTCGATCTCGACGGCGCCCAGCGCACCGCCGAAATCCTGCGCGGATTGATCTGATCGAAGATCAGACCGTCCCGATCACCATGAAGCGAGTATATTTCTTCATCTTCAGCGACCCGGCAAAGGCGACGTGCGAAAGCGATGTTTGCTCCTTGAAGGCCTCCAGCGACGGCACGCAGTTGATGTGGGTCGGCTCGCTGAAATAATCGTTCGACTGCAGCAGCACCTTGGTGCCGCGTGGCAATAGAGCCAGCCATGCCGGCAGATCGGCAATGTGCTCGCAGCTGGTGTTGATGACGAGATCGGCGCCGCGGGTGCTGTAATCGACAGTATACATATCGTGCGTGGTCGTGCGGAAACGCTCACCAACTTTGGCGTTCAACGTCTCAGCGATTTCGGCGACGGCCGGATCGATGTCGATGCTCTCGAACAGGTCGATGTCGAAGCGGCTGTCATCGAAACACATGGCCGGAAGCACACCGTACCAGCCGCCGAGCAGGACGATGTGCTTAAATTTTCCGCCAAGGCTTTCAAACAGCTTTTCGCGTGCCCATATCTTGCTTCCAACCTGCTTGTGGTTGAAGGCCGTGCCGAGGTCCGCATCCGGATATTTGGCGATGACTTTCGCAAGGCCTTCTATCAGAGAGCTTCCCGTATAGGCGGACAGACCGCGGATGATATCGAAGGCACTCTCGTGCCAATCTGTTGTGTTTGCTTCGTTTGATCGGGTGGTTTTCATCATGCGCGTGTTGTAGTCTGGACTTTTCTGGAGTGCAAGGAATGCAAGTCAACCTGAAGGATGCCACCTCCGTTTCGCCGCCCCTGGAGGCGGGAAAGGACATACCGCATCTGGCAGGACTGGGCGCAACCATGCGGCAGGTCTTTGCTGCCCACTTCATGCGCGACTGCCCGCACATCCTGGAAATCGGCGGCCATATCCGGCCAATCACCCCTTATCTGACCCATCATCCGCTATCGGTCACCTCCGTCGATCCGAAGACGGAGGCCTATGAGGCAAACGAGCTGAACGGCCAGCAATGCCATGTGCGGCATATTCCGGCCAAGTTCCAGCAGATCGACTATCATTATCAGCCCGGAAGCTATGGTCTCGTCCTGCTCGGCTATTCACTCAAACCGTTCGGCCGCAAGGATCCGCTCGGCGAGCTGCTGTTCTCGCTGATCGAAAACGCCAAGATCGTGGTTATCGAATACGCTCCGGAACTCGAACGCGCCGCCTCCCAGGTCCCGCATATCGTCAGCCGTCCGGCGGTGACGGTCCGTGGACAATTCGATCTTCATCTGCACGACCCGGAGATCGCCGGCACACCCTATGCTGCCCGGCGCTTCTACGTCCTTGACACCCGCTATACGGCCAGTTGAATCTCCCCATGGAAAAAAGCATAGCCCGCTACATCTGGACGCACACGAGAGGCCAGCAGCTCTGGATCCTTCTGGTCGTCGCCGTCTCGATGATCCCCTATTTCCTGTCGTTCGACCTGCCCAAACAGATCGTCAACGGGCCGATCCAGGGTCAGGGGTTTGACCAGCCGGGTGCCACCCAAACGTTCATGAATATCAGTTTCGACCTGCCATGGCTCGGAACCGTGACGCTGTTTGACGGCGTCGAACTGACCCGCATGCAGACCCTGTTTGCCCTCAGCATGGTTTTCCTGCTGCTGGTCATCATCAACGGCCTCTTCAAGTTCTATATCAACACCTACAAGGGCCGGCTCGGCGAACGCCTGCTGCGCCGCATCCGCTTCGAACTCGTGGACCGGATCCTGCGTTTCCCGCCCGGCCAGTTCAAGCGGATGAAGGGCGCTGAAGTGTCCAGCATGGTCAAGGACGAGGTCGAGCCGCTTGGCGGCTTCACCGGCGATGCCTTCGTCCAGCCCGCTTTGCTCGGCGGCCAGGCCTTGACGGCCCTGTTCTTCATCTTCATGCAGAATACCTGGCTTGGCCTGATCGCCGCTGTCATGGTCGGCGTCCAGGCCGTGATCATTCCGCGCATGCGCCGGCGGCTGCTGGTGCTCGGCCGCGAACGCCAGATCACCGCCCGGGAACTCGCCGGCCGCGTCAGCGAGATTGTCGACGGCATCGGCACCATCCACGCCTATGATACATCCAACTTTGAGCGCGCCGATATCGCCTCGCGCCTCGGCCGCATCTTCAAGATCCGCTACGACCTCTACCAGTGGAAATTCCTGGTCAAGTTCATCAACAACTTCCTCGCCCAGCTCACCCCCTTCCTGTTCTATTGCATCGGCGGTTACCTCGCATTGCAGGGCCGTCTCGACATCGGTCAGTTGATCGCCGTGATCAGCGCCTACAAGGACCTGCCCGGCCCGCTGAAGGACCTGATCGACTGGGACCAGACCCGCCAGGATGTTCAGGTCAAGTATGTTCAGGTCGTCGAGCAATTCAGCGTCGACAAGACCATCGATCCGGCCATCCAGGCCATCGCCGTCAAGGACGCCGGTTCGCTGAAGCATCCGCTGGCAGCCGTCAACCTGTCGCTGGCCGACGATAGCGGCGCCAAGCTTCTGGAGCGCGTGTCGGTCCAGATCCATCCCGGCGAAACCGTTGCCATCGTCGGTGGTGCCGCCGGTGGCGGCGACATGCTGGCGGAAGCGTTTGCGCGGCTCACATGGCCAGAGAGCGGCAAGGTAACGGCAGGTGGCGATGATCTGCTGGAAATACCGGAATCGGTCACGGGCCGGGCGATCTCCTATGTTTCCTCCGATGCCTATTTCTTCTACGGAAGCCTTCGCGACAATCTGCTTTACGGCCTCAAGCACGCGCCTCTGAAGGAAGCCGTTTATGAAGGCAGCGGCGCTGCGCATCGCAAGTGGCAGATCGCCGAGGCCAAACTCGCCGGCAATCCGGACTACGACGTAAACAGTGACTGGATCGACTACGAGGCCGCCAACGCGACGAACCGCGACGATCTCTTCACGCCCGTCCTGTCGGTGCTCGACACGGTGCAACTGTCAAAGGACATTCTCGACCTCGCGCTTCGCAGTACCGTGTCCCCTGACGAGCACCCCGGCCTTGCCGAGGGCATCGTCGAAATGCGCCACGCCCTTCGCGACGAATTGGAAGAGGCTGGCCTCAGCAGCCTCGTCGTCTCCTTCGAGCCCGGCGCTTACAATACCGAGGCGACAGTCGGCGAAAACCTTCTGTTCGGCACTGCAACCGGCCCGGCATTCATCGGCAAGGCAATCGGCAAGAACGCCTATTTCCGCTCCGTCGTCGGCCGTTCCGGCCTAGACCGCATCCTGTTCGACATGGGCTACAGCATCGCCGAGAACGCGGTGGAACTGTTCGCCGACCTGCCGCCGGATCATCCGTTCTTCCAGCAGCTGACCTTCATGACGGCGGATGACATTCCCGATTATCAGCTGCTGCTGCAGAAGTTGAAGGGCAAGGGCTTTGATGCCGCCTCGGAAGATGATCGCGGCCAGATCATTCGCCTGAGCTTCCGCTATGTCGAACCGCGGCATCGTTTCGGTCTTTTGACGGACGAACTGATGGCCAAGATCGTCGATGTGCGCCGTCAGTTCCACGACGGCCTGCCCGACAATATGCGTGGCGATATCGAGCGCTACGACCCGGAACACTATCTGGCGTCAGCAAGCCTGATGGACAACATCCTGTTTGGCCGCATCAGCCACAAGCATAGCGACGGGTCGAAGCGCATTCGCTCGATCGTCAGCTCGCTTTTGAACTCGCTCGGCCTGCTCGAACGCGTCATCGATATCGGCCTGGATTTCAATCTGGGTGCCGGCGGCAAACGGCTGACTGCAGTGCAGCGGCAGAAACTCAATCTGGCGCGTGCCCTGGTCCGCAAGTCTGAATATTACATCTTCAACCGGCCCCTGCCCGGCCTCGATCACCGTCTTCAGGATGAAATCGTCCGCGACGTGCTGAAGCTGGTGCGCCGGGACGGGCGCGATCCGGCAGTCGTCTGGGTCCTTTCAAACACTGCGCTGTCCAGTCTGTTCGACCGTGTGCTTGTCTTTGACCGCGGCTTGCTTGTGGAAGAAGGAACGCATGCGGCGCTGGTCAAGAATAACGGTATCTTTAAGGAGCTTGTGTCATCATAATGCCAGTGGAGAAGTCCAAGCGTGCGACGGGGATGCAGGCAGGGCAATCCTCGCGATGCCAACGCCGGTGACCGTCACCGGCGGATGATCCGGGAGGAAGAAAAAAATGGGGAATGGGCACGACTATGCTGTTGAAGGATGAAGTTCAAATGCTGCGGCGCGTGCCGCTGTTTTCGAATGTCGAACCGGGCAAACTGAAACTTCTCGCGTTCACCTCCGACCGCGTGAGTTATGATCCGGGCGAAGCGCTTTTCCATCAGGGCGATACCGGTGATGCGGCCTATGTCGTCTTGGCGGGCAGAGCGGATATCCTGGTCGATTCCTCGACCGGCCCGATCAAAATCGCCGAAGTCGAGACCAACTCCATCGTCGGCGAAATCGCCATCCTTTGCGACGTTTCGCGAACCGCCACAGTGCAGACAACGACGCCGCTGGAAGCCCTGCGCATCCGCAAGGAACATTTCCTCAAGCTGCTCACCGACTTCCCCGAAATCACCATCGAGATCATGCGCGTCCTGGCTGATCGCCTCAGCCATACGACCAGCGAGCTGTCCGAAGCCCGCAGCCGTGCACGCAAGGACTCTGACCTGCACTGAGTGAGCACCTGTCTTCTAAGCAGGTTGTCGCAGGTTCGAACTCCGCAAGGGTCGCCAAAGCGTCAGCCTGCGGGAGGCTTCCACAGTTCGATCACTCCGCTTTTCCGGTCGATGCTGAAGTTTCGCGACGGCAGGCCGGAGAGGTATTTCGCCAACATCCGGAATATCACGGCGAACTGCGTCTGCACTGCGCCCGGCTCCTTGTTATCGCGATCCGAAAACAGTTGCCCGACGGCCAGGTAGGCTGAAATCTTGTCTGCGCCGATCCAGTCCAGCGCAAGTTCGCTTCCCATCCGGACCCGGTACCAGTCCGCCAGAAATGCCAGCGCTGGCATTCCGCGGAGTGTCCCGATCTCCGTTCCGCGTTCAGTCAAGCGCGTGGCCAACCGCTGCTGCAGCTCCGTGTCGTCGCGGGCAGAGGTGATTGCCATCATTGCATCCTCAGCGCCAACCGGCACATTGATCAACGCCAGAGCCGCCAGATCGGCGAGATCGAGACCGCGGATCAGCGCGGCAATATCCTTCGGCCATTCCCGCTTGAGATAACGCCGTCCGACCAGATGGCCGATATGTTCGAACAGGAAATCACCATAGCTGTCCACATCCAGCAGGCCGCCGGTTTCCAGCCGCGACGGTAAAATCTCCCTGCCATAAGCCTGCCGCAGATCATCATCGAGCGGCATCGCCTCGAGGCCAACCGTTTCGATGCCGAAATTGCATTCTCCGATGGTGATGATCTTGTAGGCGCCCGGAAATGCCACAAGCGACGGCATGGCGATATTGGTGAGGAAGCGCTCGCCGCTGCGGTACTGCGCCGTATCGTTGACATGCAGATGCCCACTGAAATGGATATCGATACCCGCGTCGATCAACGCCTCTGCAACGTCGATGCGGGGAATGCGTTCCGCCATGCCTGTCCGGCCAAGCAGTGCCACCTCGTCATCGACAGTTGCGTCAAGCGGATCCAGAACCGGATAGTGTGAGAACGCCAAAAGGCATTTGCCCTCGTCCCGCGCCCGGCGGGAAACATCGGCCATCCAGTCCAGAACGAACCGCTTGTGTACCAGCATCGCGTTCCAGCCGGCGCTGGTGCTGTCAGCGAGATCGCCGGCTTCGCCGGGGACGACCCCATCGACAGGCGCAAAGACATTGGCATCGATCATCAGCAGCCAGACGCCGGGAAAGGGCTCGACCAGATAGGACGCATCCATCAGCCGGCGCGTGGTGTTTCCATCCGGCGAATGGACCGCGTAGAACCGTGCTGCTGGATCGCCATCGATGCCAAACGGCGTTTCCCAGTGCAGATCGCCCGGCCGCGGATAAAACCCAAAATCCGCCATGGCATCCAGCCCGTCCGGATAACCCTGGCAATACATCCGATCACTGGCGATGACCGCATGCGCACCCCGGTCGCGCAGATGCGGGTCGCTGCTGAGAATGCTGTAGCCACCGTCTTCGTTGAGGAAGCGCTTGGCGCGGTGGCGCCCATCCGCCCCGAAAATATCGTGATTGCCGGTGGTGGCATAAAACCGCATGCCAAACCGCTCCGTGTAATTGTCGAGCACCCGCTTGACACCCTTGACGGTTTCCACCTGCCCGTCATCGGAATAATCGCCAAGCAGCACGACATGGCGGATGCCTCGTGCCGCGATATCATCAAGCGTGTAATGAAGCGCGAAATAACTTTCGTTGAAAACCCGCGTCGAGCGGGCCGTGTCGGCCAACAGCCGGAACGTCAGCCGGCGGTCATCCTGCATGATACCGGCAAAGCCGTAGTCGGCATAGAGATCATGGAAATGCGCATCGGCGACAATGGCGATGCGCGGGTGCTCTGCGGTCGGCATTCTGTCGGTATTTTCCGTCTGCACGTTCAAACCGGATTCGTTTCTCTCCGTCTCTCGCATATGTGGAAAGAAAAAGCGAATTGAAGTCTCGCTTAACCCAAGCAGTTTAGCTAACATGGCGGAAATGCGGCTTGGTTAATCAAGCACGACAAAAAGACGACCTTAAGAGTTAAGTGGGACAGTTGCAGACGGAAAGGCAAGATAGTTTTCCGTGACTGAGGCGAGAGAGTGAACGAAAACGTGTTTCGGGTGCGGTTATGGGGTGTGCGTGGCAGCCTCCCGGTCTCGGGGGCCGAGTTCCAGAATTATGGCGGCAACACCATCTGCATCGAGATGCAATGCGGGCCGCATAGGCTATTGTTTGATGCCGGCTCCGGCCTGATGCCTGCCGGCCAGGCGTTGAAATCCGAAGGCGTTTCCGACTTCAACCTGTTTTTCACCCACTGCCATTACGATCACATTGTCGGCCTGCCCTATCTGCCGGCGCTGTTTGACCCGCATGCATCGGTAACTCTCTGGTCGGGACATCTGGCCGGACGCATGTCCACCCGCCAGATGATCGGCGAATTCATGCGGCCGCCGTGGTTCCCGGTGGAGCCGGATATCTGCCGCGCCTCGATCAACTGCCGCGATTTCCGCTCCGGCGATGCGCTTGTTCCCTATCCTGGTGTGACGATCCGTACGGGCAGTCTCAATCATCCGGGCGGCGCCATCGGTTACCGCGTCGAATGGGGCGGCCGCGCCGTGGCGCTGGTCACCGATACCGAACACAAGCCCGGCACGCTCGATCCCGCCGTGCTCGACCTGATCGATGGCTGCGACCTCTTCCTCTACGATTGCATGTATACCGACGACGAAATGCACCGCCATGTCGGCTACGGCCATTCCACGTGGCAGCAAGGCATCCGGCTCGCCAAGACGGCAAAGGCCAAGCAGGTCGCCTTCATCCACCATTCGCCGCTGCGCACCGACACCGAACTCGACGAAATCCAGCGGCTGGCTGGCCGGGAATTCAACGGCGCGATTACCGCCCGTGACGGTCAGGTGATCGATCTCTGAGGCAGCCTTAGACGGTTGAGGCCTGCTGCTCCCGAAGGATATCCGCAACCGGGGTCCACCGGCAGGCGGGATGGCCTGCGGTCACGGCAAACAGTGCATTCATGAAATCCCAGACCGCCGCGTCATGCACCAGATGATGGGTCAGAAGCCCCATTGCCCCGCCATGATCGAACATGAACCGCAAGCGCGCGGCAATCTCGATAGCCAGTGCCTGCCGGTCACGTCCTCCCCGCGTCCCATGCCAGTCCATCACATCCACATGCGTATTGATCAGCGGCAAGGCGGTCGGCTTTTCCGGGCCATAGACCGACAGGGCTTGAAATCCAAGTCCCGTCAATTCCGGCAGAAGTATTGCATCGATCCGGTTCCACGGCGGCACCAGCATCGGCACAAACTGTCCGCCATAGAGCGCGGCAAGCTGGTCGAAACCCCGCTTCAACTCGCCAAGGACGTCCTCCGCCGGGCGATGCCGGCCAAGTTCCTGCTTCTTCTCGTCGGCGCTTGCATGGTTGCGGTGTGACCAGCCGTGTACTACAACGGAACACAATGGTTCCGCCTGCAGCCGTTCGGCCAGCGCCGTGCCGGTATGCGCCGGAATGACCGCCAGCGTCAGCGGCACTGCGAACTTGTTTGATACATCCAGCAACCGGTCGAGGGCTCCCGTTGGCTCGATGGCATCGTCATCCCGCAGCCAGAACTGCGCCACCTTACCCGCCTGATGCCAGCGATCCAGTTCGCCAACGATCGCTGCTTCGAATTCACCCATCATGTGGTACCCGCTTTTATATATTCGTCGAGGATCGCACTTAACCGCACCGCCGCCCGCTCAAGCGAACGCTCCTCAACAGCAAAGGATCTAGCCGCGCCGGCAAGCGCCTGCCGCTCGCCGTCATCCGTCAGCAGCCGCCCGATCGCCTGCGCATAGGCATCGACATCTCCCGGCGGTGTCAACAGGCCCGTTTTCCCCTGCACCACCACCTCAGGCACGCCAGCAATCTCCTGTGCGATAACAGGCAACCCTGCGGCTTGTGCTTCGAGATAGGCTAGACCATAAGCCTCGCCGCACCCCGGCCAAACGTAGAGCGATGATCCCGACAGGAGATCGGCGATTTCGGTTGCCGATTTTTCGCCGTGCCAGACAATCCGGTCCGCATCGAACCCGGCAAACAATGCACGCACATCGGCAGCACGCGGTCCGTCGCCAACGACGGAAAGCTGCCAGGGCAGATGCGTCAGCCGCAAAAGCGCATCGGCCAGCATGACATAACTGTCCATCTTGTCGCCGGAGCGCATCATCGCAACCGTGACCAACCGTCCGTGTTGAGGGTGCGGTTGCGTCTCAAGCAATAGTGCCGGGTCAATGAACGGCGGCAAAAGCGCCAGGCGTGCCTCCGGCCCTGCCGCTGCAAGCCCATCGAAATCTCGCCGGGTCAGGCAGATATTCACCGATGCCTGTTTCACGGCATCCAGCACCTGTTGCTGCATATCCGCCCAAAGCCCTTGATTGCGCCGGGCAGAATAGGACGCTTCCGCCGTCACATAACCCAGGCCAAATTTCCGGGCGAGCGCCGGGCCGATCAGATCCGGCGCCTTGTAATAGGGGTGGTAGCAAAACCAGAGATCCGGTGCGCCGCGCTCGCGCCAGAGCGCCGAAATCCGCGCGCGTTCTGCGGCCATCGCTGCGGCCCGTGTTTCGATTGCATCAGCCGAAGCATCCGGCAGGAAAGCCCGAAGCTCTGAAGCAATTTCCACCTGATGGCCTGCCTTGACCAGCGCTGCCATCAGCAGGCGCGCCATCAGCCGGTCGCCGGAGGGAACGGGGTGATTGGGGGATTTGAGCGGGCTATAGAATGCGATCTTCATCAGATGCGTTTCTAGAACATAGCACCACCGTTGGGAACCAGCCCTGCCGGGTAGTTTGCAAACTGCGCTAACCGGGTGCCCGGTCAGCCGAGTGCGAGTTCCGTCTGCGCATCGAACAGATGCAGAGCGTCGTCGTCGAACCCAAAGGCCTGTTTCATGCCTACCGTCAGCTTGGTACGCGGCGGCAGGCAGGCGGTGACCTTTTGTCCACTGACCCGACCCGTCACCACCAATTCCGGGCCAGTCAGCTCGACAACCTCGATCTCCACCTGCAGCACGGGATTGTCCGCCGCATCATCCGTCAGGCGAAGCGCTTCCGGACGGACACCCAGCTTGACGCGCCGCTCGGCTGATGCTGCATTTTTGAAGCGCGCCGGCAGAGTGATGACCGTAGCCGATCCGTCCAGCTGCACGCCCTCGCCCGTGACCACACCATCCAGCACGTTCATCGGCGGCGAGCCGACAAAACCAGCGACATAGAGCGTCGCCGGATGGTCATACACCTCTTCCGGCGTGCCAAGCTGTTCGATCCGGCCGTTGCGCATGACAGCGATCCGTGTCGCCAGCGTCATCGCCTCGATCTGGTCATGGGTAACGTAGACGATCGTCGTGCCGAGCATCTGGTGCAACCGTTTCAGTTCGGTGCGCGTCTCCATTCTGAGCTTGGCGTCGAGGTTGGACAGCGGCTCGTCGAACAGGAAAACCTGCGGCTTGCGCACCAGCGCCCGGCCGATCGCCACACGCTGACGCTGGCCACCGGATAGCTGGCCGGGCTTACGATCCAGCAGATTTTCGATCTGCAGCAGTCTGGCTGTTTCCTGCACCGCCTTTTCCCGCTCCGCGGCCGGAACCTTGCGCATCTCCAGCCCGAAGCCGATATTGCGATGGACCGTGAGGTTCGGATAAAGCGCATAGGACTGGAACACCATGGCGATGTCACGGTCCTTCGGATGCACCCCCAGGATAGAGCGCCCACCGATCCGGATATCGCCGCCCGATGCCTCTGCAAGACCGGCAATGATGTTGAGCAAGGTCGACTTGCCGCAGCCGGAGGAACCGAGCAGCACCAGGAACTCGCCGCTTTCCAGCGATATGTCGATGCCTTTCAGCGTCTCCAGCGCGCCGTAGGTCTTGCGGATATTCTCGATTTCGAGCGCGCTCATGCGGTCTCTCCGGTCGCGGCCAACAATGGGCCGCCATAGTTGCGGGGAAGCGTGGAAATGGCGCGCGAGGCAACAGTGGTTCCGGCCTGCAAACATTCCTGCAGCGGCAGGCCTTCGGCAAGCGCCGCCAGAAACGCAGCATTGAAGACATCGCCTGCACCGATCGTATCGACGACCTTGACCGGCGGTGCCGGTGCAGACACCAGCGCACCATCGGCGCCGATCGCAAGAGCCCCATCCGGACCGCGCTTGACGACGACAATGGCATCCTTGGGCATATGGCGTTTGAGTTCACGGGCAGCTTCAACGGGGTCGGCAAGGCCGGACAGTGTGGTTGTTTCCACCTCGTTCAATAGCGCGCAGCCGCAGCGCGATAGCCATCCGCGCGTCGCCTGCCGGTTTTTCTCGGTCCACCCGTCGAGCGGCCAGCCGGTGTCGAGCGCCAGCGTGATGCCGTGTGTATCGGCCCAATCGAACAGATAAGGGTAATCCGCCGCCAGATCATCGGTAAGGAAGGAGCCGCAAAGCAGCGCATAGCCACCGGACAGCCGGGCGCCGTCAAGGGCTGCAAACACGCAGTCGAGTGAAAACCGCGGCAGATGTCCGCGGGTCGTGAAAAACGTCCGCTCGCCGTCGGGATGGGTGATGCCGACCGAAAGCGTCGTCCCTTCCGGCCGAACCGGCCATTTCTCCGCCTGAGAGCCGAAGGACTCGCGTAGCCAGCGGCCAAACTCGTCGGTGCCGGTATTGGCGGCGATCTCGAAATCGACCCCGAGCGCCTTCCAGGCAAGGGCCGCATTGCCGGCTGAACCGCCGACACGCAATTCATCGTGATCGACGATGATCTCGGTGCCGGCCTTCGGCCAGGGCTCCGCCGGTCCAAGGATCAGGTCGACATTGACGTTTCCGATCACCGCAAGCGGACGCATGTCATTCGCTCCGGGTAATCTTGGTGGAGCGCACCGGCGTTCCGGCATTCTCGACGCGGGCCTCGGCAAAGGCGATCATGAAGCGCTGGGCAACCGGCAGCATCGAGAAGATGGCCGCAAACCCCGTCGCCGGCGCAAAGCTCAGCGTCGTTGTCCCCGCCACCGGCGCTTGCCCCGACGCATCGAAAACAACAACCGGAGAGCCTGTCTCCACCGCCGATACAGCCATCGCCGTCACCAGATCGGCGGTTGCGTCATCACCGCGAAACAGCACGACGCCAATCTTCGGACCCAGCATTTCCATCGGACCGTGCCGAAGCTGTCCGCCCTCCAGCGAGAAACAGGGATAACGCGAAAGCTCCGTCAGCCCAAGCGCCAGCGCTTCCGCCAGCCCCTGCAGGCGGCGCCCCGAAGTGACCACCGCGCCGATGTTTTCAAAAGCCGTAAGCGCTGCCGTCACATCATTTTCAACAGGCGCCGAAAGCACAGCCAGCGCCGGGGCCGGGTCCTCGCCGAGCGCCGCGAGAATTGCCAGATGCAGCGCGAAACTGACCGTCAGGCTGCGTGTCGCGGCAAAGGCCAGTTCCGTACCACCGGCACCGACAAGGCAGGGCGTGGCTCCAGCCAGAAAGGACGTCCCCTCCAGCGTCAGTCCGAATGTATCTTCCGATCCACCGGTTTCTGAAAACCAGCGCAGGACCTCAGCACTCTCGCCGGACTGCGAGGTGATCAAAACGGTGCGGCCTTCGATCGCCAGCGGCATGCCGAGCTGTTCGGACAATGTGACGGCAATCGCCTCAATGCCAAGCGCACGATATAACGGTTCCACGGCGCGATTGACCGCATGCGACCCGCCCATGCCGAGCAAAAGCAGGCCGCCGGTCTCGCGCAGTGACGCGGCGATCACTTTGGCTCTCTCGCCTGCGCTCTCGAAGGAGGCAATCGCATCGGCATTCTGCCGTGCCATTTCGCGATCGATCGCTTGCAGTCCGATCGGGCGATAATCGTTGGAGGTCATGGTCATCCCTTGACGCCGCCGCTGGTGAGCCCGGAGATCAGGGCGCGTTGCATGACGAGGCCGATCACCACGGGCGGCAGGGCGGCAAGCACGCCCGCGGTTGCGATCAGTCCGTAATCGGAAACACGGCCACCGGCGAGATCGGCGATGGCAACGGTCAGCGTTTTGGCGCGCAGGTCGGAGGTGAACAGCAGTGCATAGAAGAATTCATCCCAAGCAAGCAGGAAGGCAAACAGCGCCGACGTCGCCATCACGGGGGCAGCCAGTGGCAGGGTGATGATCCGCAGCGTTGCAAACAGCCCTGCCCCGTCCATCATCGCCGCCGCCTCGATCTCCCTCGGGATGGCATCGAAGCCGGATTTCATCAGCCAGGTGGTGAAGGGGGCAAGGATGGTCAGATAGACCAGCGCCAGCCCGAAAACGCTGTTGAGCAGGCCAAGATGCGCAAGGCCGAAATAAAGCGGCACCGCCAGCGCCACCGGCGGCAACATATAGGTGGCGATCACCATATAGAGCGACCAGCCGACCGATGGCGTGCGCGATACGGCCCAGGCCGCGGGAATGGCAAGCGCCAGCGCAGCGATGGTCGCCATGCCGGCAACGAGAATGCTGTTGGTCAGCGACGCCACGAAGGCGGCACCGGCGCTGTTTTCAACGCTGGAAAGCAACGTCGCATAGCGTGAGAAGTCCACCGACTGCGGCCACCAGACAAGCGGCTTTGCCGTCAAGTCAGCGGCCGGTGAAATGCTCATGACGAACAGCCACAGAACCGGTGCAAGGATAATGACCGCAAGCAAGAGAGCGCAGGCATGGATGAAGAAGGAGAAGAGAAAACTCTTGCGTTCCATTATGCCGTGCTCCCCGCTGTGCGCCGGACAAGCATGGCATAAACAGCTGCCAGAACAGCCACCAGCAGCGTGACGATCAGCGCCAGCGAGGCACCGGATCCCGCCCGCTGGAAGGAAAATGCCTCCTGATAGACGAGGATCGACAGCGTGCGCGTGCTGTTGGCTGGTCCGCCCCGGGTCATCACCCAGATGATGTCAAACACCTTGAACGCCTCGATGGTTCGAAGCACCAGCGCCACGATCAAAGGCCCGGCCAGATAGGGCAGGATGACGAAGCGGAAACGGGCAAAGGGGCCGGCGCCATCGACCAGCGATGCGGCGGTGATGTCGCGCGGCACGGCTTGCAGGGCGGCCAGCGCAATCAGCGCCACCAGCGGAAAATTCTTCCAGCAGTCTGCGATGATCAGCGAAGCCAGCGCCGTGCCGGGCTCACCCAGCCAGGAGCGGTAGGCATCGAGCATGCCGATCTGGGTCAACGCTGCGTTCAGCGCACCATATTCCGGATTGTAGATCAGCCGCCAAAGCGTGGCGTTGACGACGGTCGGCAAAGCCCAGGGCAGGATCATCAGCGCACGCAGGACGGTGCGTCCATAAAATTGCTGATTGAGCAGAAGTGCCGCCAGAACGCCGAGAACCATTTCGGCAAAGACGGAGATGACGGCAAAGATCGTCGTCGTCGTCAGCGTGCGCTGGAAATTGGAGCTGGTCAGCGTCTTCACGTAATTGTCGATGCCGACGAAATTACCGGCCGTACCGACCAGCTTGGCATCGGTGAAGGAGAGCCCGACAGTATCGGCGAGCGGCCAGCCGATGACGGCGATCATGACGGCGAGCAGCGGTAGCATCAGCAGCCATGCACGTGTGGTCATCGATGTCCCGGACATGGGGCAACTCTTCCTGAAAATATCATGGGATGCAAGGGGGGCGAAAGGCCGGGCGGCAGACATGGTGCCGCCCGGAGATCGGTGGATGCACGGCGAAGGGGTGACCCCGGCGCCTTAGAGACCGCTATTCTTGGCGGCAGTCTTCAGGGCATCTTCCGGACTGGTCTGGCCAAGCAATGCTTCCTGAATGGCCTGC
The DNA here is from genome assembly GCF_001426665.1 of Rhizobium sp. Root1334. GTDB lineage: Bacteria > Pseudomonadota > Alphaproteobacteria > Rhizobiales > Rhizobiaceae > Pararhizobium. Next base: position 163,267 of record NZ_LMEY01000030.1, read on the forward strand.
TGCAGGGCTGTCGAAAGCTCCTGGTATTTCGGCGTCGTCGGACGCGGATACATGGCGGCCAGCGACAGCTTGGCAGCCGCAATCAGCTCTTCCTGATCCTTGCTGACGGACGCATCTTCATAGGATGAAGCCCAGATCGGCAGGCTGAGCTTGGCATACTGGTTCTGCACAGCTTGCGAGGTCATGAAGGTGATGTATTTCCAAGCTTCGTCCGGATGCTTGCTGGTCGCCGTGATACCGAGGCCCATCGAACCGTTGACGGCCGAAACCTCGCTCTTGCCGGCAACGCCCGGAGCCGGAACGACGCCGACCTTGCCTGCCACCTTGCTGTCCTTGCCCGCGTTGGCGAGGTTGTACATGTAGGTCCAGTTCAGCGCGAACGCGGCTTCGCCGTTTTCAAACACCTTGCGGACGTCTTCCTCGAGGAATTCCTTGGAATTCGGATTGGAGATACCGGACGAATAGCTCGACACCATATACTTCAGCGCATCAAGGCCGCCACCGGTCTGGAAGTTGGGCTTGCCGTCCTTCAGGAAGTCGCCGCCATAGGCGCTGACCAGCGTCGTGTAATCGCAGACCGCAGCTTCCGCCTGCGACCAGCTCCAGGCGACCGGGGTGGCCAGAAGGCCCTTGTCCTTGATGGCCTTGGCCTGTTCGGCCAGCTCGTCCCAGGTCTTCGGCGGCGTCTTGATGCCTGCCTTTTCAAGGATTTCCTTGTTGTAGAACAGGTATTTCGTATCAAGGATCCATGGCATGCCATAATAGGCGCCGTCATACTGTACCGTCGTCCAGGCGCCGGGCAGCACGTTCTTCTTCATGTCGTCGGTGACGCGCGAGGACACATCAACCAGAACCTTGTTGCTGGCATATTCGGCAGGCCAGATCACGTCGAACAGCACGACGTCATAGCCGCCGCCGGAACCCTGCGCCAACACGGTCTTGTCGTGCAGGCCTTCGTAAGGCACGAATTCGAGATTGACCTTGACGTCCGGATTAGCCTTGGCAAAGGCATCGGTCATGGCCCGGACATCGGCTTCGCTATAGGCGGCCTGCGCCATGAACAGAGCATTGAGCGTGGTTTCAGCATAGGCATTGGTCGCAAAAAATGCACCGACCAGAGCGGCGCCCATGAGCGCATTACGTTTGGCTTTCAACATGTCTTTTCCCTCCATTATTAAACAACAGTCGTCTTCTCGGCCCGCAAAACGCGCGCCTCTCCGCGAAACCGCGTGAAGCGGCTTCCGGCATGCCTTGTCGAAGTGTTGTGCGGCCACTAGGACTTGTCCCGTAATGCCGTTTGTTCCCGAAAAGCTCTGCGGCTCTTTTTTATTAAGTCAATTGCTTTGACTTAATTCTTGTTCAATATTCTAATGGTGTCAAGAGGGTTCCGCGGGATGAACGAGATGCGACCGATCCGGGCCAAAAGCGGCACCAATCAGGAGGGCACCAGCGCCCATAACCGCCGCGTCATGATCGACGCGCTGCGACTGAACGGGCAGTTGTCGCGTGCCGATCTCGCGCGGGCAACAAAACTCACCAAGCAGACAGTCTCCAACATCATCGAGGATTTGGAGCGCGACGGACTGGTGGTCTCGCTGGCGGCAGTCCGCAACGGCCGCGGCCAGCCCTCGACGCCCTACCGGCTGGTGCCGGACGGTGCCTTTGCCATCGGCCTGCAGATCGACCGGCATGTGACGCGGGCCATCGCGGTTGATCTCGTTGGCACCGTTCTGGTGCGCGCCCAGGCAAACCTGCCACCGGGCGGCCCGGCCAATGGCGCCAAGGTCATTCTCGACCTGATCGAACATGTGCGTACCGAACTGGCTGGCATTGCCGATCAGGCCGAGAAACGGCTGGTCGGCCTTGGCGTCGCCATGCCCGGCCCGTTCGGGCTGGCGACCGACAACGACGATCAGTGGATGATGGCCGCCTGGCAGAATTTTCCGCTGCTCGAGACACTGGCCGCCGGCACCGGGCTGGAAGTGGCACTCCAGAACGACGCCGCCGCCTGCGCCACTGCCGAGCGCATGGTTGGTGCTGCCCATGGCATCGATCATGCCGTCTGTCTGTATGTCGGTTTCGGTATTGGCGCCGGCCTTATTCTGAATGGTGAACTCTATGCCGGAACCAACGGCAATGCCGGTGAAATCGGCATGGTGCTGTTACCTCCCACCCAGCGGCGGCCGGACCAGACGTCGCTTGAGCACCGCGCGTCGCTTGCCTCGCTCTACGAGCATCTCGGCGCCGACCCGTCCGATCCCGGACTGCCAGAACACCTGAACATGCTGGTGAACACCGGCGATCCTGCGATGGCATCGTGGATCGATGCGGCCGCCGAAGAATTGCGCTGGGGGGTGCAGATCATCGAGACAATCTTCGACCCCCAGACCGTCATTCTCTGCTCAACCGGGCCGGAAGCGCTGACCCGCAAACTTCTGGAGGCCATCCACCCCCTGCTTCCGTCCAACGCCAACCGCCCGGGCCGCCCGATACCCCGCCTGCAACTGGGCATGACCGACCCCTGGTCGGTGGCGCTCGGTGCAGCCGCCGAACCGATCAGCCGCGCCTTCGACCCGCGTTTTTCGGCGATCCTGAAAACGCGGGCCAACGCGCTGGATTGAGGGCCGGGCCGCATGAACTTGCACCAAAGGACGGTCAGCTTTCGGCCCGAAGCGGTCAAGCAGCCCTGCCAGTGTATCGGTCTCACCGCCAGGTGGATGACGAAGGCACGAACGGTAGAACGAGTTTCTTCGAAGCGGGATAAAGGGATTTTCAATGACGATTGTTGAGCGTGCCCGGCCTGTTCTTGATCCGGTCGACCGGATGTCCGAGATTGTCTTCGGATTACTGATGGCGCTTTCCTTTACCGGAACGATGAGTGCGGCCGTAGCCGATGGGGAACAGGTCGGCGGCGTGCTGGTTGCCGCGCTGGGATGCAATGTCGCGTGGGGCATCGTGGACAGCGTGATGTTCGTGCTTGCGGTCGCAGTGGAGCGGGCGAGAAAACGACATTTGATGACATCGATCCGAAAAGATGCTGTGCCTGAAGCCCGCCAGGTTTTTCTTGAGCACCTTCCCGATGAGATCGGATCATGCCTCGACAACAGCCAGGTTGAGGCATTGTTCTCATGCATGCGGGCGAAGCCGGAGGTACAAGGCGGCAGAGTGGTTACGCTTGGCGATTTCAAGGCTGCTGTGCTGATTTTCGGACTTGTCGTCGCCTCGACACTGCCTCCGAGCATCCCTTTCTTTTTTATCGACGAATTGCGCTTGGCCATGCGCGTGTCCAACGCGACATCGCTAGTCATGCTGTTTATCATCGGCGCTCAGATCGGCAGATATACCGGACGGAAACCTTGGCCAACGGCCTTTGCCATGGCTTCGATCGGCAGTGTCCTCGTGCTCGTCACCATCGCGTTCGGCGGATAAACGGCGCGAAAAGGCAGTTTAGCTCACGGCACTGACGTGTTCAGGCCGTGCGGAAAGCCATCACAAAACACCCCAATGCACCGATCGACGACAATGTGCGCACATGGTTCCACCAGACCCAGTCGACGAGCGTGGTGGATGCCCACAGGCGGGCGGCTTCGTCGCTGCCCGGTTGCAGTGCTTCCAGCGCATTGTTCATCGGCACATTGACGATCATCGTCACCAGGATGACGCCTGCGAGAAAGAGCAGCCCGCCAGCGATCAGATAGAACCGCGCCGGCCCGCCATGGATGAAACCGCCGGCAACGAGGATCAACGACAGAACCGCCGTTCCCATGAAGACCAGCAGAAACCATGGATTGAGGATCACCACGTTGATCGCCTGCATTGCGGCGATGCCCTGCTCGGCCGGCAGCCGCGCCAGCGACGCCATGATGCAGACCGAGAAGATGAAGAACAGGCCGGCATTGAGCCCGGCGCCGATCACGGCCGAAAAGATCAGCCAGGGAAAAAGTGCGGCAATCATTTCGGCTCCTCCCAGACACCGGTTGCAACAGTTTCACGCACGAAACCGGCAAAACCACGCGGCGGACGGCCAAGCGCCTGGGCGACACCGTCCGTCAGGCTCTCGTTGCGGCCATCGAGAACGCTGGTGAACAGATACCGCACCAGTCCGATATAATCAGCCGGAATCTGCGCCTGTTCCAGCATGGCGGCATAGTCATCGATACCGACGGTAGTGAAGCGGATATCGCGGCCCGTCTGCCGGGCGATCTCCGCCACCGCCTCACCGAACGTCATCAACTGCGGCCCTGTCACCTCGTAGGTCTTACCCGTGTGCCCCGGCTCCGTCAAAGCGGCAACCGCAACATCGGCAATATCATCGGCGTCGATGAAGGGCTCCTTCACAGCGCCGACCGGCAGGAACAACTCGCCGGACTGGATGCCGTCGAGCAGGAAAGCCTCGCTGAAATTCTGGAAGAACCAGCTGGCGCTGATGATGGTATAGCCAACGCCGGACCGTTTCAGCGTCTCTTCCGCCGCCAGAGCCTCGTCTTCTCCGCGTCCAGACAGCAAGACCAGATGTTTGACGCCCTTGTCGGCCGCCATCCGGCAGAGAGTCCCGATCGCCTCGACGGCACCTGGAACAGCAAGGTCCGGCTGGTAGCTGACATAGGCGGCATCGGCACCGTCGAGCGCAGCCGCCCAGCCCGAAGGATCGGTCCAGTCGAATGCCGGAGCGGTCGAGCGCGACGCAAGCCGCACGTCCTTGCCCTTTGCCGCCAGGCGCTCCGCCACCCGCCGCCCGGTCTTGCCGCCACCGCCCAGGATCACAATCGTTCCGCTTGCTTCTGCGCTCATCAACCTGCTCCCTTTGGCCTCAACAATATGAGCAACCCTCACATTTGCTAAATGTGATAAACCCTCGTATTTTGATCGTCAAGCGAAATATCGAAAGGATGACCCTTGGCCCTGGACCAGACAGCCCCCTCGCCGGCACCGGAAGACGAAGGGGCAATGCGCAAATCGCCGACGCAAAAGCGCAGCCGCGAACGGGTCGAGCTTATTCTGTCGAGTGCCTCACGGCTGATTGCCGAGCGTGGCAGCGACACGATGCGGATGAGCGAAGTGGCCGAGCTGAGCGGCATTTCGATCGGTTCGCTCTATCAGTATTTTCCCGACAAGGCGGCGATCATCCGGACGCTGGCCGAGCGTTACAATGCTATCTCGCGCACCTGCATCACCGATGGCCTCGCCGATGTAAGGACGATGGCAGACCTGCAACGGGCCTTTTCGGCGCTGATCGATGAGTATTACGGGATATTCCTGGCCGAGCCGGTGATCCGCGACATCTGGTCGGCAATGCAGGCGGACAAGGCATTGCGCGAGATCGAGCTTGAGGCCAGCCGGCAGAATGCCATCCTTCTCACCAGGGCGCTGAAGCGCGCGCTGCCGGGCGAGAACGTGGACAAGCTTCAGGCGTCGGCCTTGCTGGTGATGTATTTTTGCGAGTGCGTCATGCGGCTGGCGATCTCGACCGGCGAGCCGGAAGGCCGCGCCCTCATCGAAGCCTATAAGCGCATGGCCTATCGGAGCTTTGCTGACGCCCCCGATACGCCGTGAAATCCCGGCGCATCAGGTTTGCCAGCAGGCTTGCCGCTCAGGCAGAGCCACTCGTCGCTCGCCGTATCGGATGCCTATCGAGCCGAGGCAATCAGCTCCGCCGCCTTTTCCGCGATCATGATGACGGGCGAATTGGTGTTGCCCGAAACGATCGAAGGCATGATCGAGGCATCGACCACCCGCAGTTTTGAGAGGCCATGCACCCGCAATTGCAGATCGACCACCGCCAGCGGATCGCTGCCCATCTTGCAGGTGCCGACCGGATGGAAGATCGTCGTGGCGATATCGCCGACACGGCGGATCAGGTCCTCTTCGCTCTGATACTGCGTACCCGGAAGCATTTCCTGCGGCCGGTATTTGGCGATGGCACCGGCTTCCATCAAGCGCCGTGCATGGCGGATGGAATTGGTCGCAACAATCCGGTCCCCGGCCGTCGAAAGGTAGTTCGGGCGGATTTCCGGAGCGACGGAAAGATCAGGCCCGGCGACATGCACGGTCCCCCGGCTTTCCGGCCGCAGGTTGCAGACCGATACGGTGACGGCCGGATACTTGTGCAGCGGTTCGCCCAGCCGGTCGGTGCTCAGCGGCTGCACATGGTATTCGAGATCGGCCGTAGCCACCGCCGGATCGCTCTTCGCAAAAATGCCAAGCTGGCTCGGCGCCATCGACAGCGGCCCGGAGCGGCGCAACATGTATTCGAGCCCCATGCCCGCCCGGGTGAACAGGTTGTGGTAGAGCTGGTTCAGCGTCTTGGCGCCCTCGATGCGGAACACCGTGCGGATCTGCAGATGATCCTGCAGGTTTTCGCCGACACCCGGAAGATCATGGGTAACACCGATGCCAGCGGACGCCAGCACATCCGCCCTGCCGACCCCGGAAAGCTCCAGAATCTTCGGCGAATTGATTGCACCGGCCGACAGGATGACCTCGCGGCTGGCGCGGGCAACATGCGCCTGCCCGTTCATCCGGAACCGCACGCCGGTCACCATTCTGCCGTCGAACTCCAGCCGCTCGGTTTCCGCCCCGGTCAGCACCCGCAGATTGGCCCGCTTCATCGCCGGGCGCAGGAAAGCCTTGGTGGTGTTCCAGCGCAGGCCGCCGCGCTGGTTGACCTCGAAATAGCCGGAACCCTCGTTGTCGCCATCGTTGAAATCGTCGGTTTTCGGAATGCCGAGTTCTTCAGCCGCATCCCGGAAGGCATCAAGGATCGGCCAGGACAGCCGCTGTTTTTCCACCCGCCATTCGCCACCCGCCCCGTGCATCCGCGACTTGCCGCGATAATTGTCCTCGGATTTGAGGAAATAGGGCAGCACATCGTCCCAGCCCCAGCCGGTATTGCCTGCCTGCCGCCAGCCGTCATAGTCGGCCGCCTGGCCGCGCATATAAATCATACCGTTGATCGACGAGCAGCCGCCGAGCACCTTTCCACGCGGATAAGGCAAGGAACGGCCGTTCAGCCCAGCCTCGGCCGCCGTCTTCATCATCCAGTCGGTGCGCGGATTGCCCATGCAGTAGAGATAGCCGATCGGCACATGCACCCAGTGATACCGGTCGCTGCCGCCAGCCTCGAGCAAAAGCACGCGGTTTTTCGAATCTGCAGAAAGCCGGTTGGCCAGCACGCATCCCGCCGATCCAGCCCCAACGACGATGAAGTCGTAGGTTCCCGCATCCAAGGTCTGGTCATTCACATGCATGTTCACGCCGCCACTCCAGCAACAACCGGCTCAACCGCTGTCAGACGCCGCCAGAGCGGCCCCATCGCCTCGGCAATATCGGTATAGAGAGCGTAGCGCCGGGCATAATGTGCATCAAGCGAGACGTTCGGACGATAATGCCGCTCGGTGCGCACCATGGCTGCGGCACCCGCACCGAAATCCTCAAAGATACCGACGCCGGTTCCAGCGGCGATCGCAGCTCCCAATGCACCGGTTTCGCGCGAGCGGGCAACGGTGACGGGAACGCCGAGCACATCGGCGAAGATCTGCGGCCAGATCAGGCTGCGCGACCCGCCACCGGAAAGGACAGCCTCGTTGAACACGGCACCGGCCTTGCGGATCGTCTCGATATGCTGGCGATGACCGAAGGCAACGCCTTCCAGCAGCGCCCGTACGAGATGCCCCTTGGTGTGCCAGCCGGCGATGCCGTAGAAACCGGCCCGCGCATGGCCGTCCTGCTGGGCGCCGTAAAGATAGGGATGGTAAAGCGGATCGTCGGCCGTGGGCTCGACTGCTCCGGCCAGCGCGCAAGCTGCATCAAAGGGCGAAACGCCGTCCGCATGCTCGCCTTCAAAGAACTCCCTGACCAGCCATTCGAGATTGGCGGCCGAAGTAGCGCTGTTTTCCATCGCCATGTACCGGCCACGGTCGAAAGTGGAGGACATGAAGACCGGCCCATCGAGATCGGGACCGTCGATGATCACCTGGTTGATGCTCCAGGTCCCGGCGATGATAGAGGCGCTGCCGGTGCGCGTGACGCCCGACCCGAGCGCCGAGGCGACCACGTCGAACAGCCCGCCCACCACCGGCGTGCCGGCGGCAAGACCGGTCTGGCTCGCCACCTCTTCCGTTACCATGCCGGCAATATCGGCACTTTCGATCAGCGGCGGCAGAAGGTCCATGCAATCGCCGAGGCCATAGGCCTCCATCAACGCCTTGTCGTAGCGGCGTTCGGCAAGATCAAGCAGCCCCGCGCCGGACATGTCGGAAACCTCGCTGACCCGCTCGCCAGTCAGGCGGTTGACGATGAAATCCTTGGAGAAGAACACAGTGCCGATACGGCTGAACTGCTCCGGCCGGTGGCGCTTCAGCCAGGCGAGCAAGGTCGGCGTCTGCGACGGCCAGGGACGCTGGCGGGCAATCGGATAGGTCCGCTCGCCGACGCCAGTTCCACGCCATTCGTCGACCAGGCCGGACGCCCGTGTGTCGAGCGACTGGATGCCGATGAGCGGTGCGCCATCGCGATCGAGCGCATAGAGACCGTTGCCATGCCCGGCGCAACCGATCGCGGCAATTTCCTCGGGCTGGATCTTCGCTCTCTCAATGCAGGCGCGAATAACCTGCCGCGCATTGGTCCACAGTTCATCGAGACCGCGCTCGACATGGCCCGGGTGCGGCATGCGGCTATGGCCTTCCTCGGCAGCGGCCGCGATTTCGTTGCCCGCCCGGTCAAAAATCACCGCCTTGATCACGGTGTTTCCGGCGTCGAGCCCCAAAAGATAGTCTTTCATTCTAAACCCCTCCCAAGGCTCTGACAGTTTTGCGCGGATCGGGCCGAAAACACAGGCCTTACTTCCTCTTCTCCCCAACGGGGAGAAGGTAGCCCGAAGGGCCGGATGAGGGGGCGGCAGGCTCTGAACTCGCCGCCCCCTCATCGCCTCGCTAAGCTCGGCACTTCTCCCCGTTGGGGAGAAGAAAGAACCTGCTCCTTACCCCTGCTGATAACGCGCAAACGCCTGTTCGCCGCTGGCATTCTCATGAATGATCGCCATCAGTCCGCGCACCACGGCACTCGGATTGGCATGCTGATAGATGTTGCGCCCATAGACCATGCCCATGGCGCCCTGCTGCATCAAGGCCGCCGATTTATCGAACACAGCCCGCAAATCCTCCTTGCCGCCGCCACGTACCAGAACCGGGCAGCGCGCCGCCTCCACCACCCGGTGGAAATCCGCGGCATTGTCGGTCGGGTCCGCCTTGACGATATCGGCACCCATCTCGCGGGCAAGACGCGTCAGCGTGACGATCTTGTCGGCATCGCCATCCACCATGTAGCCGCCTTTTTCCGTGACCGGCTGCATCACCAGCGGCTCGATCATCAGCGGCATGCCATACTTGTCGCAATCGGCCCGCACGCGGGAAATATTCTGCACGCACTGGCGGAACAGGTCCGGCTCGTCCGGCAGCATGAACAGGTTGACGACGACGCAGGCGGCATCCATCTCGAGCGCGCCGATCAGCGGCTCGGCCTCGTTCTGCAACACCGCCCACATGTCGCGGTGGCGGATGCGGTTATAGGGGTTGCCCATGTCGATGCGCATCACCAGTGCCGGCTTGTCCTTGCCAGGGATATCCTGCAGCAGGTCCGCCTGGCCGTAGTTCATCTGGATCGCATCCGGCCCGGCAGACACCAGCGCCTTGACGACCGCTTCGATGTTTTCCAGTCCATCGAGGAAAGACGGCTCGTTGCATACGCCGTGGTCTATCGCCACGTCGAGGCAGCGGCCATTGCCGAACAGCCGGTTCATCCGGACTTTGCTGTTGTTTCGCATTCTGTGCTCCTTGGTTCGTTCCTTGCGGAAAGCATATCTTCATCGACGCCATGGCGCCCGTTGAGAAGGGTGAGAAAACGGCTGCGCTCCTGAGCGCGCTGCGCCGGTGTCCAGTGTTTTTCCTGCGCCAGCAGATCCAGCACCGCATCGGCCATATCCAGCGACAGTTCGCCCGAAATCGCCAGCGCCGTCCGGCGCAACAGCAGATCGTCAAGATGCTCGACCGCTTCGCCGCGGATCAGGAACTGCAATTCGCGTACCGAATAACCGGCGTGCGGCAGCGCTGCGTCGGGGCCTGCCGCAATGAAGGCTGCAACGGCCTCGGCATCGGTGCCATAACGGGCAAACAGCTCGGCCATGCGCGCTCCGGAAAGCCCCTTGGCCGTGGCAGTGTTCGCAAGCCAGACCGGCGCATTGGCCGGAAAGGCCCGCCCGCCGCCGATTGGCCGGTCGGTTGTCGAAACACGGCGGCGTTTGCCTAGCCGTTCGAGCGCCATATCGGCGGCCATCTCCCCGAACGACCGGAACGTCGTCCACTTGCCGCCAATCATGCACAGCACCGGCGGACCACCATCCTTCGGCTCCACGACCGTGCAGAAATGATCGCGCGGAATGCGGCCGGTAAAGCTATCGGTGCTGGCAGGCAGCGGCCGCACACCGGCAAACTGGAAGACGATCTCCTCCGGCCTGATCTTGATATCCGGCAAGACGAAGGCGAGCGATTGCAGGATGTAATCGCGCTCGTCGGCTTCGCAGCGCACGGTTTCCGGATCATCGACGCGGATATCGGTGGACCCGACCAGCACCTTGCCGAGATAGGGAAACAGGATGCAAATCCGCCCGTCCTCATTTTCGTAATAGATCATGTGATCGGCGAGCGCGCCGCGCAGCGCGTCATTGTCGATGATCAGATGCGATCCCTTGGTGCCGCCCATCAGCGGTGCGGGGAGCGCGTCCGGCGAAAACAGGCCTTGGTTGGCGATATCGATCCAGCCACCAGTGGCATTGATGATCAGCGCCGGTTCAACGGCAACGGATGCACCGCCAATCTGGTCTTCCACGCGATACCGGCCGTCTTCCGTGCGGCGCAGCTCCGCATAGTTCAGCGCCTTGGCCCCGGGTGCCGCCAAAAGACCGTCCTGCAACAGTTCCATGCCAAGCCGTTCCGGATGACTGACCCAGGCGTCGAAATAGGTGGCAGAACTCTTGATGCCCGGATGAAGGGCTGGCCATTTGCTGAGCGTCGAACGCCGTCCGCGAAACTGATGGCGCGGCATCATCGCCCGCTTGCGTGTCAGGAAATCATAGATACTGAGACCTGCCTTGATGGCAATGGCGCCCCTGCGGCTCGGGCTGCGGCTCAAACCCAGAAACCGGACGAGACCATTGCCGAGACCGGAAAAGATATCGAAGACCGGCACCGTCGTCGGTAGCGGCGCCACGTAATGCGGCGCGTTGCGCAACAGCCGGTCCCGTTCGGCGAGCGATTCCTGCACCAGCTTGAACTCGCCATTTTCCAGATAGCGAAGCCCGCCATGCACCATGCGCGACAGCGCGGCACTGGCACCCGAGCAGTAATCATGCTTTTCGACGAGCAGCACGTTCAGCCCCTGCAGCGCCAGTTCCCGAAAGACGCTGATGCCGTTGATGCCGCCGCCGATGACACACACGTCCACCTTCGGGCTCTGGCGGAGCCCGTCCAATATTTCTTCACGTTTCATGATGGCGATCCGCTACCTGTCCATATCAGTCAGTTTCGCCGCTATCGCCGTATCGATGGCCGCGAGATCGGCCGCGTCGAGCCGGATGGTGCCTGCCCGCGCGTTGTCGATCGCCTGCGCCGGATTGCGCGCGCCGCACAGCGCGAAGGTCACGCCAGGCTGCGCCAGTGTCCAGGCAATCACGGTCTGGGCGATGCTGGCCTCATGCTTTTCCGCAACCGGCCGGATGGCGTCGGCCAGAGCCGCTGCCTTCTTCCGATTCTCGACTGAAAAGCGGGGATTATCCTTGCGCTGGTCGTCGCCGGAAAACACCCGGTCCGGACCGATCGTGCCCGACAGAAGCCCGAGCGCCAGCGACGAATAGCTGAGCGTCGCGATGCCGTTGGCCTTGGTCATTGGCAGAAGATCCACCTCGATCTCCCGATCGATCATGCTGAACCGTTCCTGGATCGCATCGAGACCACCCACCGCAATATAGGCATTGAGATCATCGCGGCTGACATTGCTCGCCCCGATGGCGCGGATCTTGCCGGAGGCGCGCAGGTCTTCCAGCGCCCGCATGGTCTCTTCGACCGGCGTCGTCGGGTCTTGCCAGTGGGTGATGTAGAGATCGATATAGTCGGTTCCGAGCCGCTTCAGGCTCTCCTCGACCTCGTGCAGGATTGCGTCCCGGCCGAGATAGCGATGAACCGGCTTGCCGTCCTGATCGAAGAAGTGGCGGCCTTTCTGCGTGTGCCAGACAAGACCGCATTTGGTGGCGATGACGGCCTTGTCGCGGCGGCCAGCCAAGGCCTTGCCGACGATCTCCTCCGAACGGCCAAGCCCGTAGGCCGGCGCCGTATCGATCAGCGTTACGCCGGCATCGAGCGAAGCCTGGATTGCGGCGATGGATTCCGCCTCGTCCGTCCCGCCCCACATCCAGCCGCCGATCGCCCATGTGCCGAGCCCGACCGCCGAGGCGGAAACGCCGGATGCACCGATCTCGCGTGTCAACTGTTGTCCGCTCATGCCCATTTTCCTTCGCCATTCGCCAATGCCAGCACGCGCGCACCGGTCGCTTCGTCCGTCACCAGCGTATCGAGATGATTGCCTCTCAGAACACTGAGGATCGGTCCTGCCTTGTTTGGTCCGCTCGCCACGCCGATCTTGGTGGGGATCGAGGCAAATTCCGGCAGTGTCAGCGACACCAGCGACCGGTTGAGGCTGTAGTCACAAACCTGCCCCTGATCGTCGAGCAGATGCGCCAGCAGTTCGCACGATGCGCCGGAACGCTCGATGGCCGCGCGGTCGGTGCTCGAAGACGGATGCAGGTCGTAGTAACTCGAGTCGTCCGACAGGATCGAGCCGATGCCGACCACGGCGATCTTCGCCTCGCGGGCCCGCTTGAACACGTCGGCAACGGAGCGCATGTTGATCAGCATGCCGCGCTCGGCCGCACTATCGGCAAACAGCGGCGCATGGATCTGGTAGGAACGCCCGCCCAGCCGGTCGGCCATCATCGTCGAGACGTGGTTGACGTCGGTGTAATGTTTGCCCTGGACGCAACCGGTCGCGGGGATCACCTCGACATCAAAGCGGCGCTGCGCTTGCAATCCGGCAACGACGGCGCTGACGCCCTTGCCACCGGTAATACAGATCGTATCGCCATCGATAATCTCTTCCAAAAGCAGCCGGGCCGCCGCCTCGCCGACCGCCTGCAGCGCTGTCTGCGGATTGTCCGACACCGTCGGCACCACCACGGCGCGGCCGATACCGCCGAGCGCCAGCAGCTGTTCTTCCATATCGACCAGCGGCTCGACCGGCGACTTGATCTTGATTTCGACGAGGCCCAGCTGGCGGCCGCGCTTGATCAGCCGATTGACGGTGGCGTGCGAGATGCCGAGCTGATCGGCAATCTGCGCCTGCGTCAGCCCTTCGAGGAAATGCAGAACCAGCGCCTGGTGCATCTGCCGCGCAATGACGATCTCCTCGCGCGGCGCATTGGCGGGTTTCAGTTTGGCAATCGGCCTATTGGGCGACATATCAGGCAGCCTTCCGCTTGTGCAGGAAATGGTCGATTGAAACAGCGGCGAGCAGAATGCAACCTTTGATCATGTCTTGCCAATAGACGGACACGTCGAGCAGGATCAGCGAGCTGGTGACAACAGAGAGCAGAGCGATGCCGAGGATCGCCCCCAGGATCGTGCCGGAGCCACCGTTGAGCGAAGCGCCGCCGATCACGGCCGCTGCGATGATGTTGAGTTCCATGCCAACACCGAACGTCGGGGTCGCGGCACCGAAGCGCGACATGTATATGACGCCGGCAACACCGGACAGGGTGGCGCAGAGCACGGTGACCCAGAATTTCACCTGGTTGGTCTTGATGCCGGAATACAGCGCCGCCTTCTCGTTGCTGCCGGTATAGAACACCTTGCGGAACGCGGTTGCCCGGCGCAGCAGGAAATCGAACAGCACGACGACCGCGACGAAGATCAGGATGACATAGGGGATGCCGTAGAACGTCCCCTGCCCGACCGCCTTGAACGACGGTGGCAAGGTAAACAGCGACAGCGGCGTGCCCTTGGTGATGATCAGGCAGATACCGCGCACGATCACCATGGCCGCAAGCGACGTAATGAAATGGTTGAGCCCCACCACCGTGACGAAGAAGCCCATGACGCAGCCGATCAGGCCGCTGGCAATGATGCCGATCAGCGATGCACTCCACGGATCAAGCCCCATCAGGAACAGCGATCCCGACAGCACCATCGAGAAGCAGACGACCGAACCGACCGACAGATCGATGCCGCCGACGATCAAAAGGATGGTCATGCCGACGACGACGATGCCTTCGACCGAAAAGGACATCATCATCGCCCGGAAGTTGCCGAGCGTCAGGAAGTGCGGCGAGGCAAACGTCATGGCGATGCAAAGCGCCAGGATGATCGCGATCAGTCCTGCCTCGCGCATCGTCCCCAGCCGCTTCCAGCCCGGCGCCCGCGCCTGATGTGCCGTTGCCAATGTAGCATCCGCCATGACCTTGTCTCCTGCCCCTGCTTGTTCTTTATGCGGCATGCTCTGATGCCTTTGAAGTGTTGTGATCGCCGACCCCCGATGCGAGCCGCATGATTGCCTCCTCCGTCATCGCCTCGCCCTCGACCTCACCGGCGACCGTGCCTTCGCGGATCACCAGAACCCGGTCGCAAAGGCCAAGGAGCTCCGGCAGTTCCGACGAAATGACGACGATGCCGATACCGGAGCGGGCGAGATCGCGCAGCAGCCGGTGGATTTCCGATTTGGCGCCGACATCGATGCCGCGCGTCGGCTCGTCCATCAGGATGACCTTGGGATTGACCGCCAGCTGCTTGGCAATCGCCACCTTCTGCTGATTGCCGCCCGACAGCGACGAGACCGGCATTTCGATACCGCCCATGCGCACGCCGAGCCTCCTGGTCAGATCACGGGCGCGCTCCGCCTCCGTCTTCGAATTCAGAAGCCCCAATGGTCCCGTCAGCGACTTCAGGTCGAGAACGGCAATATTCTGGGCGATGGACAGATCGAGAAAAACGCCAGAGCCCTTGCGATCTTCCGAGAGATAGACGACACCAGCCTTGACGGCCTGAGCATAGGACCGGGCGTTCAGCCGCTGCCCATGCAGCGTCACGTCGCCCTCTGTCACCGGCCGCAAGCCGCAGATGCCTTCCGCAATCTCGGTGCGGCCCGATCCGATCAGACCGCCGATCCCGAGAATTTCGCCCTTGCGCAAGTCGAAGCTGACATCGTGAAAGCGACTGCCATCGCCCAGCTTGCCGAGGCTCAAAATGGTTTCGTTCGTCCGCTCGCTCGCAGTCTGCTTTTCCGGATAGAGCTGCGTGATCTCGCGGCCAACCATGCGGCGGACGATATCGTCCGGCGTCAGATCCGCGACCTTCTCCGTCGAAACATAACGTCCGTCGCGGAAGACCGTGACCCGGTCGCAAAGGCTGAAAATTTCGGCCATGCGATGGCTGATATAGATGATTGAAATACCCTGTGCCTTCAGATCACGGATGATCCCGAACAACACCTGGGTTTCGGATTCCGTCAATGCGGCCGTCGGCTCGTCGAAGATCAGCACCCGGCAATCGAGCGTCAGCGCCTTGGCGATCTCGACCAGCTGCTGGCTGGAAATTGGCAACTCGGCCACCTTCTGGCGCACGTCGATCGGTGTCAGCTGGTTCATCACGGCCTGAGCCTCGCGCTCCAGCCTGCCATAATTCATGAAAGGCGAGCGACGCCGGTTGGTAGCTGCCATGAACATGTTTTCCGCCACCGTCGCATCGGGGCAGAGCGCAATTTCCTGATGCACGAGGCCAAGCCCGAGCGATTGCGCCACCGACGGCGACGTCACCTTCACCGGCACACCATCGACGAGAACTGCGCCCTCGGTCGGCTGCAATACACCGGCGATGATGTTCATCAGCGTCGATTTTCCCGCGCCGTTTTCGCCACACAGCGCATGAACCTCGCCCTTCTCCAGGCTGAAGCTCACATCCGTCAACGCCTTCACGGCACCGAAGTGCTTGCTGACATTGCGAATTTCCAAGACCGGCACCGGCGCCATGACATTCTCCCTGATACGCTTGCGGTGGCTGCCCGGAGCATCATGCCCCGGGCAGCCGGCACGAAAAGGCTTACTCCTCGATGCCCTTCGTACCACGCCGCTTCAGGTACTTGTCCCAGTAGAAGTCGTCGGCATTGTCGGCAGTCACGATCGACAGGCCGTTATCGACGAAGGGAATGCTCATCGGGTTGAAGCCGGCGCGCTTGGCGTCGTTCATCGGGTCGATGAGTTCCGGATGCTTGGCGAGCCACAGAAGCATGAAGCCCATGTAACCCTGCATGCCCTGGTTCGGGTTGATCGAGCCGAACACTTCGCCCGCCTTGATCATGTCGAGAATGTTGGCGTTGACGTCGGCGCACATGACGAGGATCTTGCCGCCGTTTTCCTTGCTGGCCTGCGACGCGCCGATCGCCGAGTTGGCTTCCGGCATGAACACGGCACCAAGGTTCGGATTGGCCTGGATGAGGCTCGACAGCGCCTGATAGGCCTTGGTCGGATCCTGGTTGGAAGCCGCACGGCCGACCAGCTTCATGTCCGGATATTTTTCTCCCATCCGGGCGATGAAGGCGGCGATACGCTTGTCGTGGTTGTCCTGGCCTGGATTTTCCAGAACCGCATATTCGCCCTTGCCGCCCATCTTTTCGGCAATCGCGTCGGCGGCATAGGTGCCTTCGCGGGTGTTGTCCGAGGTGATGAACGAGATGCGCTTGGAAAGCGGCGCATCGGCGGCGAAGGTCACGACAGCCGTGCCCTGGTCGATCGCGCGGTTGATCGGCTCGATGAACGGGTCGGAGTTCATCGGGTGAACGAGGATACCGGCCGGGTTCTGGGCCAGCGCCTGGTCGAATGTGGCAATCTGCTTGTTGACGTCATATTCCGGCGTGCCGGTATAGGCGGTTTCACAACCGAACTGCTGGCCCGCCTGCTTGAACATTTCATAGACCGGGAACCAGTATTCGACGCCCGAGACCATGACGTTCATGACATACTTTTCGCCCGGCTTGCAGCGGAACGGATTTTCCGTTTCAGCGCTGGCAGCGCCGGCGAACAGCGTGGATGCAAGGACCGCCAATGCGGTCGTGCTTAGAAATTTGCGCAAGATTCCTCCTTGAGGCCGAAGCCCCTCCCAAATACCCGGCGGCGCCTGAAAGGCGGCCCGATGATCCAATGAAGACCGGAGTTCCTCCTCGAAGTCCGGTATGGGCAGATAATCGCAACGGCGAAGCGCTGTCAATATAATTCATACTTTGAAATATATTTCACATATTCGGATAACGAAGCTCCGCCTTTTACTGTCAACGCCCCCAGCAAGACCACTCCCGTCCCGGCATCTCATCCATCATCACACGGCGTTCAGGCTGCTGTCAGCCCAAAACGTCAGAGGTGGCTGATCGAAACAGCCGTTGGTGGAACGATGTACAGATTTTTGAAGCTGGCCGGGCTGGCAGGTTGCGCCGCCGCTGTGGGGCTTGGAACCTATCTCTTCACCATTCAGGCCACCGGCAATTTTTCCGAGGTTGTCCCCGGCGCGCTTTATCGTTCAAACCAGCCAACGGCCCTGCAAGTGGCCGATTATGCTGAGCGCTACGGTATCAAAACCATCGTCAACCTGCGCGGAAGCAGCGAAGACGCCGCATGGTATAAAAACGAAGTTGCAGCAGCCCAGGCCCTCGGCATCAAACATATCGACTTCAAGATGATTGCGACCCGAGAATTGAGCGTGGAAGAAGCCCACAAGCTCGTCACAGTCTTGCGCGACGCGCCCACGCCCATTCTCATCCACTGCAAATCCGGCGCCGACCGGACCGGCCTTGCCTCCGTCCTTTATCTCAACCGCATTGCCGGCGTCGATGAAGACATAGCTGAGCGGCAACTGTCGATCCGCTTTGGCCATTTCAGCATCCCTTTCCTCTCGCCCACCTATGCGATGGACGAGAACTGGGAAATGCTCGAAAAGGTCTACGGTCTTTCCGGCTGATCAGCGGCACCGGCCAGTTACAGACGTCACCCGGCGGCTCAGGACACCAGGCTCTTCGGCCGGGCGATATCGTTTACCCCTTCCGCATCCGGCGCATGGCCGTAACTCATCTTGCGCATCTGCTCGATCACTCGCGCCATCTCATCGTCCGGCAACACCGGCGGCTCGCCGAGCGTCAACGCCTGCACATACATGCGCGACAAGGTTTCGATTTCGATCGCCAGCCAGAGCGCGCCTTCCAGCGTCTTGCCAAGCGAAATCTGGCCATGCTGGCCGAGCAGGCAGGCGAGCCGGTCCTTCAGCGCCACCAGTGCATGATCCGAAAGAGCCTGCGTGCCGAATGTGGCATATTCCGCGCAGCGTACCGTCGTACCACCGGCGACACCGGTCATGTAATGAAAGCTCGGAATGGTCTTGTGATGGCAGGCAAGCGTCGTGGCGTAGATCGAATGGCAGTGTAGCACGACATTGATATCCGGCCGGTTCTTCAGAATGTCGCGGTGGAAGCGCCATTCCGAAGACGGCCGGCGGCCGGTATAGGTGCCGTCGAAATCCATCTCCACCAGATCGCCCGGCGTCATCGTGTCGTAGGCAAGTGAGGATGGCGTGACGAGGAAACCGGTGGCCGTGCGCACGGAGAGGTTCCCCGCCGTTCCCTGATTGATGCCGCTGGCGTTCATCTTGCGGCAGGTGTCGACCATGTCGCGGCGCAGCGCGGCAATATCGGTGTGTTGAGTGCTCATAGGGAGGACCTTTCGTAAAGCACGTTGAAATTTGTGGCCTGTCTGGCCGTGGCCTGCCAACGGCGGGCATAGGCCGCCAGATCGGCGGATGGATGGTTGAAGACCGGTGGTTTTTCGAGCGCGATCGCCGCCCGGGCGGACCGGGTTCCGTGGCTGGCGAGCAGCGCCGTGCCCGAGGCAACGCCATAGGTATCGAGGCTGGAAACCGTGTCACCCTGCGGCCGCAACGCCGCAACCAGCGCCGCATACAGAGGATCGCGCAGAAAGCTTCCGTCGAGGATCACCCGGCCACTGCTTCTCAGCGCATCCAGGCATTCGACCGTCAGAAGCGCCGTATAGAGCACCGCCAATGCCTTGCGTTCCGCCGCATCGGCCGGAGGCGGCCCGGCAATATGCCCCTTGCCCGCGCTGCCGGGAAACAGCCCATCGTCATCGCCAAAAGATGGCAGCGCCATCGTGCCCTGCCCGATCATCCGGCTGACGGCAGCCGCTTCGGCATTCAGGCGGTTATCGTCACGCCCGGCAACATGGGTGAACTCGCGCCCGCCCATGGTCAGCGCCCCGCCGACCGGGTTGCCATCGACATCGCTGTTGCAAGTCATGCCGCGATGTTCGTCCAGTCGGTCAAGCGGCGTCTTGCCGCTCAGCGCAACGATCCACGTCCCGGTTGAAACCACCGTCGCATCATCGAACCCTGCCGCCTGATAGCGATAGAAGTTGGCGCTGCTGTCATGAATGCCGGCGAGAACCCGGATGTCCGGTGGCAGATCGTATCGCTTCGCGACAACCGAACGGATCGTCCCGAGCGCCTCCCACCCCCTGGCGAAAGGCGGCAGCAGGTTTTGCCAGCCCTGCGATGCAACGATAGGCGACCAGTGCTGCTCTGCCACATTCCAGAGATGCGATTGCGCACCGAGAACTGTGGCTTCTGACACCGCCACACCCGACAATCGCCAGGCCCAGTATTGCGGCACGCCCAGAAACCACTTTGCCCGGGAAAAACCTGCAGGATCGGCCTGCTGCATCCAGAACATCTGGCGGGCATGATGGGTGGCGCCATGCATCATGGCGCTGCCCCGGTCGAAGAACGAGCCGGACAAGGCGGCATAACGCCGGCGGATATCGTCCGGCAGAGCCTGTTCGTAATCGATCATCGGCAAGGCGGTACCGTCGCCGGCATCGGGATCCGGTCCAACGAGAACGCCGCCGGAGCCATGGCCGGAGGAAACGAAGGTCGATAGGGGATGGCGCTTTGCAAGACCGGCAAGCGTGCCGAACACCCAATCGCTCAGCGTATCCAGATCGTGATGCCGCCACGGCCCGTCTTCAGTCACCGGATTGGCAACCGACAGCGTTTCGAGAATGGTGCCGGATGCTGTGACCGCGTTAAGCTTCACATTGGTCTTGCCGACATCGAGGACCGCGACAGTTGCTTCCTGCCCGTCCCCCCTTCCTTCGCTCCACCGCCCGTCCGCCATGTCCGCATCCCGCATTGTCTGTCAGTTAGCGGCTGTTCCCGCCCGTGCGGGAACAACCCGGTCCTGTTGTCAGATCAAACCGTATTGCCGCGCCTTGTTGCGCAGGAACGGCAGGCCGTTGCCCATCACTTCAGCCTTGTCCTTGGCCACCGGCCGCCAGACGGCAAGCCCATAGGCCACCTGCGGCGGCATGTTGATGAAGCTTTCCATGGCAAGGCCGCCCTTGAAGCCAATGGCAGCGAGCGCTGCATAGATCTCGTCCCACGGCACGTTGCCGTAACCGGGCGTACCGCGATCGCTTTCCGAGAGATGGATATATTTCAGGTGCTCGCGCGCATCGAGAATGCCGTTGGCAGCGCCCTTTTCCTCGATGTTCATGTGATAGGTATCGAGATGCACGAAGACATTGTCGGCACCGACCCTCTCGATCATATCGACCGCCTGCCAGCCGGTATTGATCAGGTGGTTTTCGTAGCGGTTGACCGCCTCGACGCCCAGTTCGATGCCGCGCGTCTTGGCGTGCTTGGCTGCCGCCTGTAGGGCGCGGGCGATATTGTCATATTCCTTTTCGGTCGGCGGAACGCCGGTGCGCTCGCCGATACCGCCGAAGATGACCCCGGACAGAGCTTCCGCCCCCATATCCGCCGTCTTGTCGATGGCGACCTTCAGGTGCTCGACGGCCTTTTCCGGATGCACCGAGGCCCAGGCATGTTCCGGCAGCCCGAGCGAGCAAACCGAACGCAGCTTGTGTTTTTCGAGCAGCTTGCGGCTATGTCCAGCATCGACCGCAGGCGCATCGAGAAGCGCGATTTCGATGAAATCCATCTCGTATTTGACCGCGGCGGCAATCGCCTTTTCCGCTCCCGCATGGTCCCATTTCATGGTCCACATACTGGTATGAACGCCAAAACCTTCCATGGTTCTATCCTTTTTTACGCTTGAGAGATTGGAAGTGGCCTGCGGCAAAGCGCAGGATCATCACGGTGATGAGCAGGATGCCCCAGACGGCCGTCGCCAGATGTTGATTGGCGCCGAGGATGTTGAGGCCCGAAGACAGGAGCTGCAGCACCACCAACGCCACGGCCACCGGAATGACACGGCCAAAGCCGCCGAACGGATTGACCCCACCGAGGAAGCAGGCAAGCACGGTGATCAGCAGGTAGGACTCGCCGTGGCCGACACGCACCGAGTTGAACCGGGCGAGCATGATGATGCCGGCAATCGCGCACATCGCCCCCGACAGCGTATAGACCAGCACCAGCACCTTGCGGGTATTGACGCCGGAATACCGCGCCGCCTCGATATTCGAGCCGATCATGTAGGTGTTGAAGCCGAGCTTCATGCGGGTCAAAAGCAGATGCCAGATCAGGACACAGCCGATGAAGACGAGCAGCGGCACCGGAAAGCCGAGAATGCTGCCATGGCCGAGCGGCTGCAGGAAGGCTGGAAAACCTGAGACATCGCCGCCACGCGTCAGGAACTCGCCAAGCCCGCGCAGGAAGATCATCATCGACAGGGACACAAGGATCGGGTGGGCGCGGGTATAGGCAATCACCAACCCCATCACCACGCCACTCAAAGCTCCGACGCCAATCCCCAGGACGGAGCCGAGGAAAAAGGCAAACGGTCCGGCATCAGCACCGCCATTTTGCTGCAGCACCCAGGCAACCGTCAGCCCGGCAATATTGGCGGTAAAGGTGATGGCAAGGTTGAGGCCGCCTGTCAGCACCGGCAAAAGCATCGCCAGGGTCAGAAGCCCGAGTTCCGGCAGCTGGAAAGCCACCGAGCCGAAGGTCGCCCAGCTGAAGAATTGCGGCGAGGCCAGGCTGAAGATCACCAGTACGGCAATGAGCGCAAATCCCGGCCCGGCCATATCCGGCCCGAGTGCCACCTTGATGCGATTGAGGATTGCGGTCATTTGCGGCCCTCCTCATGGCGCATGAACGGCAAGAGCTTTTCGATGCTGGTATTGGACAGGGTAATGGCGACGAGAATGATGGCGCCGACGATCATCTTGAAAGCGTAGGGCGAAACACCTGCCAGATTGAGCCCGTTCTGGGTAATCGAGATCAGAAGAACGCCGAGCACGCAGCCAAGCACCGAGCCCTTGCCGCCGCCGAGCCGCGCACCACCGAGAACAACGGCGGCCAGTACGTCCAGTTCTCGGCCATACAGTGCATTCGGCACCACTTCCTGTGCATAATGCGCCTGGATCAGGCCGCCGATCCCGGCCATCAGGCCAAGCCAGCCGAAAGCGATGAACTGCATCGCGCCGATATTGATGCCGAACCGGCGCGCGCCCTCCGGATTGTCACCGAAAGCATAGAGCTGCCGCCCGGTCGTGGTACGGGTGATGAATACCCAGGTCGCCACCACGCAGATCAGCATGACCAGCACCGGAAGCGTGATCTCGATCCAGCTGCCGTCAGCCATTTCGTGTTCGAACAGGATGACCCGCGACGTCAACCAGTCCGGCAGATTGTAGATCGACACCCCGCGGGTGAAGAACATCAGCAGGCCAAAATAGATGTTGAAGGTGGCGATGGTCGCGACGATCGAAATGATCCGGAATTTATGGATCAGGAAAGCATTGACCGCACCGAGCAAGACGCCGAGCGCCCCGGCGATCAACAATCCGCTGATCCACCCGCCACCGCCCATCCAGCCGAGCATCAGTGCAGCGACATACTGAACGACGGAAGCAGCAACCGCGAACGAGATATCGATGCCACCCGCAATCAGAACCACCAGCAGGCCGACGGCAAAGATGATATTGACGGAACTGGTGTTGAGCAGATCGAACGCATTGCCGAGCGAGAAGAACCGGTCGGTTGCAAAGGACAGGAACAGGCTGATGACAGCGATGACGGCGATCAGCGCAAATTCCGTCGCATGGGATTGAACAGCCTTACGCATAGACGGCTGCCTCGATCTCGGCGAGCGAGCAGGCCGCTGGCAGGAACTGGTCGACGACACGCCCCTTGGCCATATGCAGCACGCGGTCCGCGTTGAAATAGACTTCCGGCACCTCGTCGGAAATCAGGATGATCGCGAGGCCCGTCTCCGCCAGCTTCGCGACGATATCGAAGATGCCTGCGCGTGCGCCGACATCGACGCCGACGGTCGGGGCATCGAGGATGAGCAGCTTCGGATCGGTCGCCAGCCATTTGGCAATCGCAATGCGCTGCTGGTTGCCGCCAGACAATGTCGAGATCGCATCGGTTTGCAGCCCGATCTTGACGCCGAGATCAGCGATCCATTGAGCGACGAGATCGCGCTTGCGGCTGTCGGACAACAGTCCGCCCGAGATGATCTTGTCGAGCGAGGAAATCACCAGATTGTCGGCGATCGATTGTGGCTGGATCAGCCCGAGCGACAGCCGGTCTTCAGAGAGATAGGCGATCCCTGCCGCGATGGCGTCACGATTGGAAGAGAAATGAACCGGCTTGCCTTCGAGTTTGACGGTGCCGGAACGCGGCTTCAGCATGCCGAACAGCGAGAGTGCCAGTTCAGTGCGCCCTGCCCCCAGCAATCCTGTAATGCCAAGGGTTTCGCCCCGCCGCACGGCAAACGAGATATCCTCGAACTGTCCGGGCCGCGAAAGAGCTTCCACCTCCAGCACCACCGGATTGGCATTGACATTGCGGGCGCGAACCGTCTGGTCGAAGGTCTTGCCGGTCATCAGTTCGGTAATGCGCGACTGGGTCATGCCCTCGGTCGAATAGGCGCCAACCAGCGCACCATCGCGCAACACCGTCAGTCGGCTGGAAATCTCCAGCACCTCGGCCAGCCGGTGGCTGACGAAAACAACGGCAACACCGGAGGCAGACAGCGTGCGGACAATATCGAGAAGATGGTCGGTTTCCGATTGCGTCAGCGATGCGGTCGGCTCGTCCATGAAGACGAGCTTCGCTTCGCCGACCAGCGCCCGGGCAATCGCCACGATCTGGCGCTGGGCGATGGCATAGTCCTTCAGCGGCCGGTCGACATCGAGCGTCACGTCCAGCCGCGCCAGGGCTTTGACCGCCTTCTCGCGCATGGCGTTATAATTGACGAAACGCGGCCAGCGGCCGAGCAGCGTCTGGAACGCAATATTCTCGGCCACCGTCATTTCCGGAAACAGCGCCAGATCCTGCCAGATCACCTGAATGCCGGAATTCTGCGCCGTCACCGGCGACATATGCGAATAGGTCTGCCCGTCGAACTCGATCACCGCGCCATCCTGCGGCCGGTAGACGCCGGTGATGATCTTGATCAGCGTGCTCTTGCCCGAGCCGTTTTCACCCGCCAGGCAATGCACCTCGCCCGGCAGGACGTCGAAACTGACATCCTTCAAGGCCCTGACGCCACCGAACGTCATGTTGATGTTGCGCAGGGACAGAAGCGGCTTTTGGCCACTCTTAGCGCTCTCGCGTCCAGTCATCGGTTCAACCTGTGAAATGCTGATTTTTTAGAACTTCCGGGCGCCGCCAAGCCGGCCGAAGCCAGCCCAGCAGCCCGGGAGAACCCATTCGGGAAGCGCGTTACAGGCCCATGCCTGCAAGCTCGTCCACGGTATCCTTGTTGATCGGCAAAAGCTGATCGACGATGATGTCGTTACCAGCAGGCTTGATGACGCCGAGACCCGGAATATCGTCACCATCCTTGACGCTTTCGCCCTTGATCAGGCGGGCGGCCATGGTGACGAAGACTTCGCCGGCCTGTTTCGGATTCCACATGAAGCCACCGGAGATCGCACCGGACTTGATCAGCTTCTGGCCCTGGCCGGGCGAGAATGGTCCGAGCACGAAGATTTCACCGGTCTTGCGGCGTTCCTCAACGGCACGTCCGGCGCCGATCGGCCCCTGGCTGCCGAAGGCAAGGAAGCCCTTCAGGTCCGGGTGAGCGGAGATCAGATCAAGCGCCGTCGAACGGCTCTTGTCGACATCCTCGGCCACGCCATAACGTTCGCCGACCAGTTTCATGTCCGGGTAGTTGGACTTGAGATAAGCGACGGCCGCATCCGCCCAGGCATTGTGCAGGGGAACAGTCAGCGAGCCGACGAACACGGCATATTCCCCCTTGCCGCCCATCTTTTCAGCCAGGAGTTTGGCATGCGCTTCACCAAAACCGGTCGACGAGGCCAGCTCGAAATTCCAGTCGGCCCCCTTCTGGCTCGGCGATTCATGAGTGATAACGAAGATGCCGGCTTGCTTCGCTTTGGCAAGCACCGGCTCAAGCACCTTGGCATCGTTGGGGACCACACCGATCACCTTGACGCCCTGCGCGATCAGATCCTCGATGGCGCGCACCTGCAGCGCCGGGTCAGCGCTGGTCGGGCCAACCATGAAAGCATCGAGACCGAGCTTGGCGCCCTGCTCCTTGATCCCGGCATCCATCGCGTTGAACCACGGAATACCGCCAATCTTGACGACGACGCCAACCTTGTCGGCGGCCATCGCCGCAAACGAAACGCCAAGCGACAGCGATGCAGCGAGCGCCGCAATCATAAACTTTTTCATGCTCTTCCTCCTCCAAACGTTTCCGCGCACGGAAACAGGCCCGGGGCGCCCGGCTGGCGCTCCCTGTCAGTTCAGTTCGGATTGACGCGGGAAATCGCATCCTCCACTTCACCGCCTCCTCAAGCGGACCATGGTGCACAATCGATATTTCTTTTTTGCACAATCGATGGTGCAAATAATATGTTTTGGATTTAAACTTTCGTCAAGAGGAAATTGGCACTAAGCAAATGAAGGGAGGAATCGATGAAACCGCAGGGAAAAAAGAAGGCGACGATCTACGATCTATCGGTCCTGTCCGGCTGTTCAGCGTCCACCGTCAGCGCGGTGCTCAACGGCACCTGGCGCAAGCGCCGGATCAAGGAAAGCACGGCCGAACTCATTCAAAGCCTTGCCGAGCAGCACCAGTATACCGCCAATCTCCAGGCGCGCGGCCTGCGCAATTCCCGCTCCGGCCTTGTCGGCTTGCTTCTGCCCGTCCACGACAACCGCTATTTTTCCTCCATGGCCCAGACGTTTGAGGCGCAGGTGCGCAGCCACGGCAAATGCCCGGTGGTTGTCAGCGCGTCACGCGATCCGCAGGAAGAATTGGCGACCGTCGAAACGCTGATCTCCTATTCGATCGACGAACTGTTCATTGCCGGTGCCACTGATCCCGACAGCGTCCATGGCCTGTGCGAAGCCGCAGGCATCCGCCATATCAATATCGATCTTCCCGGCACAAAGGCGCCGTCCGTCATCAGCGACAATTATCAGGGCGCGCGGCTCCTGACACAGGCGATCATCAAGCGGTTCGACGATGCCGAAGCGCCCCTGAGGCCGCAGGAACTGTTCCTGTTCGGCGGCCGCAACGACCATGCCAGCCGCGAGCGCATAAAGGGCTTTCGCGACATCAAGACCGAACTGCTTGGCCACGACAGCGACGACTGCATCCAGCCGACCGGCTATTCGCCGGGCATGACGCAGAAAGCCTTCGAGGCATTTTACGAGCGTGAGGGAAAGCTACCGCGCGGACTGTTCATCAATTCGTCGATCAACTTCGAAGGCCTGCTCCGCTTCATGGCGCAGCACCCGCACGAGACTTTCGCCGATATCGTGGTCGGTTGCTACGACTATGATCCCTTCGGCTCCTTCCTGCCCTTCCCGGTGATCATGATCCGGCAGGACACGGAAAGCATGCTGGCCAAGGCCTTCGAACTGATCGAAGAAACCCGCCCCGCCGTGAAGATCCACCTGATCCAGCCGGAGCTGGTCCATCCGCGCACCGCGCTCAAAGGCCCACTCGATTCCATCCGCGACATCGATGCCTGAGCCCCCCCTCTTTCGATCCCGCCGCAAAATTGTGGAACCGATTGACTTGCTACCGCGAAGGATTAAGCTTTCGGGGATAGCGAACACTATGCGCACGGGAATTGTTGCGGATGGTGCAAGTGGCTAGGCATCCTTGAGGAGGATGAGGTTTGCCATGGATTATCGTGATATTCTGCTGATCAGCGCATCCATCATCGCTCTTTCTTCGTTTGATGCCCGGTCCGAAGAGGGCGATGCAACGGTAGGCGCCACCGTTTTCAAGAAATGCGCGATCTGTCATATCGTTGATACCGACAAGAACAAGGTCGGCCCGTCGCTGAACGGGCTATTCGGCAGAAAAGCCGGAACACATCCGGATTTCGCCTATTCGGCTGGGATGAAGGCGGCCGGAGACGGTGGCCTCGTCTGGGACGAGACGACGTTGCGGGACTATCTGCACAATCCGAAAGTAAAGGTGAAAGGCACCAAGATGGCCTTCGCCGGCCTGAAGGACGATCAGGATATAAGCAATCTCATCGCCTATCTGAAGCAATATTCCAAGTGACAGGTTGCGTGACGGGCATGTAGCCCATCCACAAACTGCTTTAATTGCTGCGTTTCTCACTTGCAGGACACTAAACCGATATTCTGTCGATGCGGCTTTCGGTTCACGGCCGGGTCGGCTCAGGGAGGGTCGGAAATGGCTGTCGTGTTGATCCTCGCCTTGCTGGTGGTGGGCTCCGTGCTGTTCCACCTGCTAAGCCCTTGGTGGTGGACACCGATCGCGTCCAACTGGACCTATATCGACAACACACTCATCGCCACTTTCTGGATTACCGGTGTCGTCTTCGTCGCGGTCGTCTCCTTCATAGCCTATTGTGTCTGGCGTTTCCGGCACAAGCCGGGCAACCGGGCGGCGTACGAGCCGGAAAACCGGAAGCTGGAGTTGCTGCTGGCATCGGGAACAGCCGTCGGTGTCGCCGCCATGCTTGTGCCAGGCCTTTTCGTCTGGAACCAGTTCATCACCGTGCCCAACGATGCCGCACCGGTGGAGGTTGTCAGCCAGCAGTGGTTATGGAGTTTTCGGCTGCCGGGCGCAGACGGAAAGCTCGGCCGGTCGGAGACGCGTGACATCACCCCGGAAAATCCGCTTGGCGTGAACAAGAACGATACGGCCGGCCTTGACGACGTCATCATCGAGGGTGGCGAGCTGCATCTGCCGGTCGGCAAGCCGGTCCACATCCTGTTGCGCTCCATCGACGTCCTGCACGATTTCTACGTACCGGAATTCCGCGCCAAGATGGACATGATCCCCGGCATGATAACCTATTTCTGGTTCACGCCGACACGAACCGGCACCTTCGATATTCTCTGCGCCGAACTTTGCGGCGTCGGCCATCCGCAAATGCGCGGGACTGTCGTGGTCGAGGAAGCGGAGGCTTATCAGGCATGGCTGGCGCAGCAACAGACATTCACCCAGCTCCTGGCATCGGCAGAGCCGCAGCCAGCAAACTGAACACGGCAGGAAGGCATCGGAGCGAAAGGAAGCAAAGATCATGGTCGAGATTCCAGCCGGCAGCGCAGACGCGGTCCCGGCCGCCGAAGTCGAAGACATGGAGCTTTACCATCCGAAAAGCTGGTGGACGAAGTATGTCTTCAGCCAGGATGCCAAGATCATCGCCGTGCAATACGCGATCACGGCCATCTCGATCGGTCTTGTGGCACTTGTGCTTTCCTGGCTGATGCGGCTGCAGCTTGCCTTTCCCGGATACTTTGCCTTCATCGACGCCGATCACTATTACCAGTTCATCACCATGCACGGCATGATCATGGTGGTCTATCTGCTGACCGCGCTGTTTCTCGGCGGTTTCGGCAATTACCTCATCCCCCTGATGGTCGGCGCGCGCGACATGGTGTTCCCCTATGCGAACATGCTGAGCTATTGGATATATCTGCTCGCGGTCCTTATCCTGGTTGCTGGGTTTTTCGCCCCCGGCGGGCCGACAGGGGCCGGATGGACGCTTTATCCGCCGCAATCCGTTCTATCCGGCACACCCGGCGGCCAGGACTGGGGCATCCTCCTGATGCTGTCCTCACTGATTGTCTTCGTCATCGGCTTTACCATGGGTGGGCTGAACTATGTCGTCACCGTTCTGCAAGGCCGTGCGCGCGGCATGACGCTGATGCGCATGCCCTTGACCGTCTGGGGCATTTTTACCGCAACGGTGATGGCGCTTCTGGCCTTCCCGGCCCTGTTTGTCGCCTGCGTCATGATGCTGTTCGACCGCCTGCTTGGCACCAGCTTCTTCATGCCCGCCATCGTTGAAATGGGGACGCAGTTGCAGCATGGCGGCGGCAGCCCGATCCTGTTCCAGCACCTGTTCTGGTTCTTCGGGCATCCGGAGGTCTATATCGTGGCGCTGCCTGCCTTCGGGATCGTCTCGGACCTCATCAGCACGCATGCGCGCAAGAACATCTTCGGTTACCGGATGATGGTCTGGGCGATCGTCATCATCGCAGCCTTGAGCTTCGTCGTCTGGGCGCACCACATGTATGTCAGCGGCATGAACCCCGCCTTCGGTTTCTTCTTCGCCACCACGACGCTGATCATCGCCGTCCCGACCGCGATCAAGGTTTACAACTGGGTGCTGACTTTGTGGCGCGGCGATATTCACCTGACGCTGCCCATGCTCTTTGCGCTGGCCTTCATCGTCACCTTCGTCAATGGCGGACTGACCGGCCTGTTTCTCGGCAATGTCGTCGTCGATGTTCCGCTGTCCGACACGATGTTCGTCGTTGCCCATTTCCACATGGTGATGGGCGTGGCGCCGATCCTCGTCATCTTCGGGGCGATCTATCACTGGTACCCAAAAGTGACCGGGCGCCTGCTCAACACCGCGCTCGGCCATATCCACTATTGGATCACCTTTCTCGGTGCCTATGCGATCTTCTTTCCGATGCACTATCTCGGCCTGCTCGGCGTGCCGCGCCGCTACTACGAGATCGGCGAGACCAGCTTCGTTCCGCCTTCGGCCCACACGCTGAACATCTTCATCACCATCATGGCCCTCATCGTTGGAGCAGCACAGGTGGTCTTCCTGTTCAACCTGATCTGGAGCCTTTTCCGCGGCAAGGAGGCCGGCGGCAATCCGTGGCGCGCCACGACACTCGAATGGCAGACGCCGCAAACGCCACCCGCCCATGGCAACTGGGGCAAGGACCTGCCGGTCGTCTACCGCTGGGCCTATGACTACAGCGTGCCGGGAGCGCCCGAGGATTTCATTCCGCAGACCCAACCAGCAACCGGCGGCCTAACGCGGGAGGTCATGAGATGAACGTCACGCTGCTTTTCCTTGCCGTCATCGGCGCCATCATCGCCTGGTGGATGGCGGGACAGCGGCTGACGTCAAAACCCTGGCTCGAAGCGAGCCCGGTGCAAACGGCAACCAGCATGAACGATCCGGCTGCTCCGACAATAAAAATCGGCCTTTATGTCTTCCTCGGCGTCGTCGGCGCCCTCTTCAGCCTGTTCATCAGCGCCTATTTCATGCGCATGGCCTCCTCTGACTGGTGGGGAATGCCGGTGCCTGGGCTGCTCTGGGTGAACACCGGCCTGCTCGCCGCCAGCAGCGCCGCGCTGCAATGGGCAAAAACCGAGGCCCGCCACGGCCGCATGGAGACACTGAAACCTGCACTTACCACCGGCCTCCTCCTTGCCGCGCTCTTTCTCGCAGGACAGATCGAGGCCTGGCGGGAACTGACCGCGGCCGGCTATGTGCTGGCCGACAACCCCGCCAACAGTTTCTTCTATCTGCTGACCGGCCTGCACGGCCTGCATATTCTCGGTGGTCTTGCCGTGACCGGCCGCACCACCGTCCGGGCATTCGCGGCCAATGTTCCGCCTACCCAACTACGCCTCAGCGTCGATCTTTGCGCCACCTATTCGCATTTCATGCTTGCCGTCTGGCTCGTCCTCTTCGCGCTCTTTGCCGGCTGGGCGAACGATTTCGTCGATCTCTGCCGCCAACTGCTCAGCTAGGGGATTTTCAGATGACACAGTCCGCCCAGACACACAGCGATCCCGGCCTCCAACCGGCAGGCCTGCGGGGCATCGCCACCGATTTCGGTTCGGACCAGCGCGCCTTCAAAACAGCCTCCTGGGGCAAGGCGATGATGTGGATCTTTCTTCTCAGCGATACCTTCGTCTTTGGCTGCTTCCTCCTGGCCTATATGACCGCCCGCATGTCGACGCCCGTCGCCTGGCCCAATCCGAGCGAGGTCTTCGCGCTGCATATCGGCGGGCAGGACGTTCCGCTGATCCTGATCGCGATCATGACCTTCGTGCTGATCTCAAGCAGCGGCACCATGGCGATGGCGGTCAATTTCGGCTATCGTCGCGAACGCGGCAAGACGGCAGTCTTGATGCTCGCAACCGCCCTGCTCGGCGCAACCTTCGTCGGCATGCAGGCTTTCGAATGGACGAAGCTGATATCGGAAGGCGTGCGCCCATGGGAAAACCCATTCGGCGCGGCACAATTCGGCTCGGCCTTTTTCATGATCACCGGCTTTCACGGCACGCATGTCACGATCGGCGTCATTTTCCTCCTCATCGTCGCCCGCAAGGTCTGGCGCGGTGACTTCGACACCGAACGGCGCGGCTTTTTCACCAGCCGCAAGGGCCGCTACGAGGCCGTCGAGATCATGGGCCTCTACTGGCACTTCGTCGACCTGGTCTGGGTCTTCATCTTTGCATTTTTCTATCTGTGGTGAGGAAGAAGGTCATGAGTGAAACAACGGCGCACATGCACGCACAGGCTCAAGCTCAAAGCGGACAGCATCATCCGATCCGGCTCTATCTTGTCGTCTGGGGCCTGCTCTTCGTGCTCAGCGCCTTTTCCTACATGGTCGATTATCTCGGCATCCAGGGTTATCTGCGGTGGTCGCTGATCCTGCTGTTCATGATGTTGAAGGCTGGCCTGATCGTCGCCGTCTTCATGCACATGGCCTGGGAACGGCTGGCACTCGTCTACGCCATCCTGCTGCCCCCCCTACTCGTGCTGATTTTCGTCGCGCTGATGGTATCGGAATCGCACTATACGATCTTCACCCGCCTCGCCTTCTTCGGGGCAGCATCGTAGCCCTATCTCGCAAAGAACTTATGAGCCGGGCTGATGTCGGCGCGTCTCATACCGGCGCTGATCGCCCGTTGGCTTGTCATTCCTGCTTCTGCTTTGCCTATGAACGGCAAAAAGCCCGTGTCATTTCTGATCACGGGCTTTTGTTTTTTGTTTGGTTGCGGGGGCAGGATTTGAACCTGCGGCCTTCAGGTTATGAGCCTGACGAGCT
>NZ_LMEY01000031.1:0-148144 GCF_001426665.1 Rhizobium sp. Root1334
ACCGGAACGCAGAGCAGCCCCCACCAGAAGCCGCCATGTGGTACATCGCCGGCGGCCGCGACCATGGCCAGTCGAATGACGGCATTGACGGCAAAGACCGCCACCAGCGTTTCGCGGATGCTGACCGCCGGCAATGGTTGCCGGTAGAGATGGTAGACCAGCGGCGGACCGGCGGTGGAAAACAGCCCGCCCATGAGACCGGCAACGGCGCCGAAAAACGCGAAGGAAGCGGTCGACGACCGCACCGCCAGCGGCTGAGGTTTCAGTGCAAGCTGCAGGCTCGAGGCAATGATCACGATGCCGAGCACAAGCTTCAGCCAGTCGATCGACGCCGAAACCATCACGCCCAGCAGCCAGTATCCGGCAGCAAGCGCAGCAAGGCTGGAGATGATGACCGGCCAGAATTCAGCCCAGGCAATGTCGCGCCAGCCGCGTGCCAGAACCTGCGCGGCATTGACGAGCACCAGGAAGCCGACGAGCACGGCGGCTTCCGGCAGGAGCATTAGCCCGGAAAGCCCAATGCCGCCCATCATAATCAGGCCGAAGGCAAAACCGGTCAGGGTCTGCATATAGGCGGCAACGCCCGCCAGCACCAGAAGCCCCGCGAGACCGGCAGCACTCACCGTCACAGGCCCCGAAGACCGGCGAACAGCGCCTCATTTGCGCAGCCTGGCCGGTAGAAGACGGGCGGCTGCCCGAGCGGCGCGGCAATCCGAACCTTTTCGCCGCCGGCGAATGTTTCGCCTGTCCAGGCGTGAACCCAGCGTTCGCCCCGCGGTAGATAGACGACACGATCCGCCTGCGCGGCCTCCCAGACCGGCGCGACCAGCATATCGGCGCCGTAGAGGTAGCTGTCCTGGATCGCATAGGTCTCGCGATCGTCCTGATAATGCAGGAAGAGTGGCCGCTGCACCGGCAGACCCCGCGCAACCGCCTCATCGGACAGGGATTTGAGATAGGGCGCAAGATGGGTGTAGATCCGCGTCATCCGGGCAAAGTGCGACAACACCTGCGGATCTTGATCGATCTGGACGTTTTCGCGCGGGCGATTTCCCTCGTGGCTGCGCATGACCGGCGTAAATGCCGCCATCTCGGCCCAGCGCATCAACAGCTCCGGCGTGCGGACATTGCCGAACAGGCTGGTATAGCCGCCGATATCCGAGTGGTGATAGGCGTTGCCGAGCAGGCCGGAAGACAGGGCCGCACAGATGACGGTGACCAGCCCGTCGTGACGGGAAAAATCCACCGACTGGTCGCCGCCCCACAGCAGCGGGCAATGTTTCTGGACGCCGGTGAAGCCGGCGCGCATGAAAAACAGCGCCTCACCCGTCTGGCCACGGCTTGCAACCGCCTTCGCATTGACCTCAGCCCAGAGCGTCGGCCACTGATTGTGCATCAACTTGGCATCGATGCCGTTCGAAAGATGCACGTCGATCGGCAGATATTCGCCGAAATCGGCCATCCATCCGGAAAGGCCGTAGTCCATCATCTTCTTGCCGATGATGTCCTCGGCAAACCATTCGGCCGCAGCCGCATTGGTGAAATCCACGACGCCGCAATCGAACTCGCCAAAGTCCACGAGCGCGGTCTTGCCGGCTGCATCCGTCGCGAAATAACCGGCTTTCTCCGCGATCTCAAACAGCGGGCCATCGACACAGAGATACGGGTTCACGTAGCCCAAGAACCGGATGCCGTCATCGTTCAGCTCGGCAATCCTCTGGCGCAGGCCCGGATAACGATCTTCGTTGGCCTGCCAGTCCCAGAAAAGACGTGCACCGAAAGAGGTCTGGCGCAGGCCGACCCAGTCCTCGCACCAGAGCGCGGAGACCGCGACACCGGCATCGCGCATCGCTTGAAGCCGCGAAAAGGAATTCTCCCCATCCTTCAGGCCGATGATCGCGCCGTTATACACCCAGTCGGGAAGCGGCGGCTGGCGGCCGAAACGGTCTGACAACACCTCGANCCGCGAAAAGGAATTCTCCCCATCCTTCAGGCCGATGATCGCGCCGTTATACACCCAGTCGGGAAGCGGCGGCTGGCGGCCGAAACGGTCTGACAACACCTCGAGCAGTTCGACGAATGTCGGCGCGGCGAAAAGCTCGATTCGCTCGGGGATCGCCCATATCTCAATCTCGTGAAAGGTCTTGCGGCGGAAATCGAAGACGGAATAGGCCGACGTCTCCACATGCAGCGCGTAGAGCGCCGAGGAAACATAGGTCGGCTGCGGATAGTTCGTGTTGAAATAATCGCCGCCCGCCCTGTCCTTGACGTTCGACTTGAAGGTGATCTCGCTTGTCCGGTCTCGACCGACGCCGGGTTCGGAGGTCCACATCGGGAAACGGCGGCCACGCATGTCGAGATAGGACATCTGCTCGCCGCCGCCCCAGACATGTTCGTCCTGATCCGCCACGACGCGAATCCAGAGCCGGTTCAACGATGCATCAAGCGCCTCGAGGCCGATGGTGCCCGCGTCCACGATCAGCACGAGACACGGCGGCCGGCCCGGCGCATCCGACAGGAATACCCGGTTGCCTTCTATCTCGGCATGGGCAAGCGAGCGGCGCTCGACGACATAGTCCTCGATTTCGAAATTGCCGCGATACATCTCCATGCGTTCCTCGCCATGACCAGCAAAGATCGCAGGCGCTAAGGCGCTATGATCGAGAATTGTCCGGCCGCCGAAAGAGAGCGTGAAGCCGGTTTCCGTCTGTTCGAGTTTCATCGTAATTTCTTTCACGTCTTGCATGTTCAATTCTGGGTGAGACCGGCATCGACGACGAAGTTCGCGCCGGTGCAGCCACAGCTTTCGTCGGAGCCGAGAAACAGCGCCATACGCGCCACATGGCTTGCATCCAGCCTGAATTTCAACGCCTGCAGATCGATGAACTGCTGGTTCTGCTCCGGCGAGGTCCACAGTTTCAGCTGCCGCTCGGTGACGACAGCGCCGGGCACGATGCAGTTGACCCTTATTCCGGAGGGGCCGAGTTCGCGGGCAAGCGTCTTCGTCATGCCGTTGATGGCAGCCTTGGCGGTGGTATAGCCGACCATGCCCGGACGCCCGCGCATCCAGGAAATCGAACCGAGCATGATGACCGACCCCGCTCCATTCTCCGCCATGCGCGGGCTGACGGCCTGCGTGGCGAAGAACTGGTGATCGAGATTGAGCGACAGCGCCCTGCGCCAGCTGTCCGGTTCGACATCGGCCATCGCGTGACGATCGTCCTTGCCCGCATTATTGACGAGTGTGTCGATGCCGCCGCACGCCTGCTCTATCCCGGCGATGGCAACCCGCAAGGCTGCAATGTCGGTGATATCGCAGGCGGAAAAGGTGGCACCGGTTTCTGCGGCAACCCTTGCCCCTTCGACCGCATCGATATCGATGAAAGAGACATTCGCGCCCTGCGCCGAAAATGCCTTGACCATTTCCGCGCCGATCCCCGAAGCGCCACCGGTAATCAGCACGGCGCGGCCTTGAAGAGATGCATAGCGGACGGTGTCATAGGTGGCTGGCATGGATCAGACTTCCGGATTGAAAAGAGGTTTTGACAGCCCCGCAACGTCGGTGCGCATGGCAAAGAGACCGCCGGACAGCGGGAATGCTTGAAGCTCTGCCTCGGAGCGGCCGACGCTGGCGCTGGTGCAATAGAGCGTGCACATGTCGGCACCGCCGAAGCTGACCATTGTCGGGCATTTGACGGGCAGCGGATATTCGGCCAGCAGCGCGCCGTCCGGGCTGTAGCGCTGCACCCGTCCGCCCTCGAACAGCGCCGTCCAGTAGCAGCCGTCGAGATCGATCGCACCGCCATCCGGGCGGCCCCTGTCCGTTTCGCTGCCGAAGCGGGCAAAGACCTGCCGGTTGGACGTGGTGCCGGTTTCAGGCGCGTAATCGTAGGTGTAGAGCGTGTAGCGGAGTGTGTCTGCGTGATAGAGCCGCCGGCCATCCGGCGAGAAAGCGAGGCCGTTCGAGGTCAGCAGACCATCGGCCAGTTGCGCCAATCCGTTGCGGTCATACCGGTAAAGTCCGGCAATGCCTTTTTCGCGGCTTTCATCCACGGTTCCCGCAATGAATCGGCCCATCGGATCGACCATGCCGTCGTTGAAGCGGCTGATCGCCTGGTCCTCGGGATTGTCGGCCAGCTTGCGAACCGGCTTGCCATCCGCATCGATCAGCCAGATCCCCGATCGCAAGCCCGCCACGAAACCGCCCGCTGGAACAAGTCCGATGCAGCCGACTTCTTCCGAAAGCTCAAGCGCCGTCAAGCCGCCGGCCTCCGGATCGAAACGATGAATGCAGCAGCGCTTGATATCGACGAAATACAGCACCTGCTCGGCCACCGACCACAAGGGGCATTCGCCGAGAGACGTCTTTGCGTCGAGAACGAGATCGAAGCCGGTTTGCAAGACAGTGTCCTCAATAGGCAGCGGCTGGTGCCGCGACAGGAGCCGCCTGGCCCTTCAGCACGCCGAGCCAATCGCTGGCGCGGCCGGTCATCATGGCGATATCGGAAGCGATGGCCGCGAAATCATAGCCATAGTCGAGGAAGCGCTTCACCATGTCGGGATTGGGACCGACGATGCCGACCGGCTTGCCGGCCGCATGCGCGTCCTTCGCCGCCTTCTCGATCAGGGACTGGACTTCCGGGTGGGCGATGTTGCCGATGTGGCCCATGGCGGCTGACAGGTCGCCCGGACCGACGAACAGCGCGTCTATGCCATCGACAGCCGCGATCTGCGGCAGCCGCTCGATCGCCTCCGGCGTTTCGAGCTGTACGATGGTGCAAACCTCGCCATTGGCTTTTTTCAGGTAGTCCGGGATGGTGCCGAACTTCGAACCGCGATGGATCGCCGCCACGCCACGTATGCCCTCTGGCGGATAGCGGGTATAGGACGCGGCGGCGCGGGCCTCTTCCGCCGTCTGGACGAAGGGCAGCATGACGGTGCGCGCGCCGGCATCCAACACGCGCTTGACCAATACCTGGTCATTCCAGGCGAGCCGCACGACAGCCTCCGCCGGCGTGCAGCCGATGGCGCGCAGG
Organism: Rhizobium sp. Root1334; assembly: GCF_001426665.1. Classification (GTDB taxonomy): domain Bacteria; phylum Pseudomonadota; class Alphaproteobacteria; order Rhizobiales; family Rhizobiaceae; genus Pararhizobium. The sequence goes on from NZ_LMEY01000031.1 coordinate 5,037, forward strand.
ATGCCAGCGACGTCCGAGACCTCGACCGGCACATGTTCCATATCGACGACGAGGAAATCGAACCCGGCATAGCCGAGCGCCTCCGCCGTTGAGGGTGCCGCCGCCATCAACCAGGTGCCGAGCGGTGTTGCCCGGTCCTTTTCGGCAAGCCATGCCTTGAAATGGTTGGTCAGGCTCATGGTCGTCTCCTCAATAGATCGCGGGATCGGGCACGACGGCCGTTCCGCTCAGAAAATCGAAATCGCAGCCCTGATCGGCCTGGCTGACATGGCTCTGGTAAAGCGCCGCAAAGGACCGCTGGTAGACCGGCGGGGCGGGTTTCCACTCCGTACGCCGGCGGGCGATTTCCGCCTCATCGACCTTCATGTTGATCGTCCCGGCCGTCACGTCGAGTTCGATCAGGTCGCCGGTCTTGAGCAGCGCCAGCGGTCCACCGATGGCAGCTTCGGGAGAGACGTGCAGGATGCAGGTACCGTAATGCGTGCCGCTCATGCGGCCGTCGCAGATGCGCACCATGTCGCGGACACCCTGCTTCAAGAGCTTCTTGGGGATTGGTAGATTGCCCCATTCCGGCATGCCCGGCGCGCCGACCGGGCCGGCATTACGCAGCACGATCACCGTATCCTCGGTGACATCCAGATCGGGATCGTCCAGAGTTTTGTTCATGACGCCGGGATTATCGAAGACGATCGCCGGGCCGACATGCTTGAGGAATTTCGGATTGGCCGCTGAGGACTTCATCACCGCACCGTTCGGCGCCAGATTGCCGCGGAGCACTTCGAGCGTCTTGCCACGCGACAGCGGCACCACCGGATTGTCCTCGCCACGAATGACATCGTCGTTCCAGCAGTCGGCCCCGGCGATGTTTTCGCCAAGGTTTTTGCCGTTCACGGTCGGTCGCGACAGATCGAGCTGATGGGAAAACTTCTTCAGCAGCGCCAGAAGGCCGCCGGCGAAGTAGAAATCCTCCATCAGATATTCGCCCGACGGAAAGACATTGACAGCGACTGGCACCTTGCCGGCCATCGCCGACATGTCGTCCAGCGTCAGGTCAACCCCGGCCCGGCGTGCCATGGCGACCAGATGCACGGCCGCGTTGGTTGAGCCGCCGAGCGCCATATAGGCAACAAGGCCATTCTGGAAGCTGGCCTTGTCGAGGATGTCTGACGGCTTCAAATCCTCCCAGACCATCTCAACGATGCGCACGCCGCACGCAGACGCCATGCGCGGATGGCCGGAATCGGTCGCCGGGATCGAGGACGCGCCCGGCAAGGTCAGCCCCATCGCATCGACGATAGACGTCATGGTCGAGGCCGTGCCGATGGTGTTGCAGGTGCCGGCCGACCGCGTCATCCGGCTTTCGAGATCGACCCAGTCATCCTGCGTGATATTGCCGGCGCGAAGCTCGTCCCAGTATTTCTTGGTGTGGGTGCCGGCGCCGGTCTTCATGCCGCGCCACTGGCCATTCGACATCGGCCCCGCCGGACAATAGATAACTGGAATATCCATGGAGATCGCGCCCATCAGGAGCGCCGGCGTCGACTTGTCGCACCCGCCGAGCAGCACCGCGCCATCGACCGGATGCGAGCGCAAAAGCTCCTCGCATTCCATCGCCAAAAAATTGCGGTAGAGCATTGTCGTCGGCTTGACCATGACTTCGCCGACCGACAGCGCCGGCATCTCGACGGGATAGCCACCCGCTTGCCAAACGCCGCGTTTCACCGCCTCCGCCCGGTCGCGCAAATGCGCATGGCAGGGGCTCATCTCGCTCCAGGTGTTGATGATACCGATCACTGGCCGGCCCATGAACTCGTCGCGGCGCATGCCCATCTGCTGCGTCCGCTGCCTGTGGGCAAAGCCGCGCATGTCGTCCGAGGCAAACCAGCGCTGGCTGCGCAGTTCCGAAAGATCGCGTCTTTTCTTCACGTCGCTCATCCCTTGATGCCGCCCGCGGTCAGGCCGGAGACGACGCGCTCCTGGAAGATGACAATGAGGATGGCCACCGGTACGATGCCGACGACCAGCGCTGCAGAGATCACCGGCCAGGGGAAGGCGAACTCGCCCTGATAGAGCTGGATGCCGACCGGCAGAGTGCGCAGCGATGGATTGGAATTGAAGGACAGTGCCAGCAGGAATTCGTCCCACGCGTTGACGAATGCAAGTATCCCCGCCGTGAACACGCCCGGCGCACAGAGCGGCACCACCACCTTGAACAGCGCTCCCATGCGCGTACAGCCGTCGATCATCGCGGCATTCTCCAGATCGCGCGGAATGCCCTCGAAGAAGGAGACCAGCATCAGCGTGCAGACGGGCAGGCTCAGCACCGTGTAGGGCAGGATCAGCGCCGTCCAGCTATTCAAAAGATTGAGCGTCCGCATGATTTCGAACAGCGGCACCAGCAGCGTCACCAGCGGAAATGTCGAGACCGCGATGATTAGCGACAGGATTAGGCCGCGATAGGTCAGGTTGAGCCGGGCGAGCGCATAGGCTGCCAGCACCGAAACGAGCAGCGTCAGCGCGGTCGAAAGCAGCGCCACCATGAAGCTGTTGAACAGGAAAACATGCAACGGCTGGTCGGAAAAGGCCTGCACATAGTTCTGCACGGTAGGCGCGTGTGGAATCCAGGTGATCGGCTTGGCGGTCAGCTCGGCCTCGGTCTTCAGCGAGGTGAACAGGATCCAGAGCGCCGGGAACATGCCGTTCACCAGAAGGATGCCGGCGGCGATGAACCGCAGCGGCTTGCCGGACAGGAAGGATGTCGAACCGGGGGCGGTTAGCGTGCTCATGGTGATTACTCCTTGGTCCGGATCATGCGGAGGTAGACCGCCGTCACGCACATCGACAGCGCGAACATGACGACGGCGAGCGCAGATCCGTAGCCGAGATCGAGGAAGGACACAGTGTTCTGGTGGATGTACATGGCAAGCGTCGAGGTGGACGTGCCCGGCCCGCCACCCGTCATCATGTAAGGAATGTCGAAGGTCTGCAGAGCGGTGATGGTGCGGAAGATCAGTGCAACGACGATCGACGGTTTCAGCAGCGGCAGCGTGATTTCGAAAAACTGCCGCAGACGCCCGGCGCCGTCCACGTCCGCTGCTTCATAGAGCGAGCGCGGGATGGTTTGCAGGCCCGCAAGGATGATCAGCGCCATGAAGGACGACGTTTTCCAGATGATGGTCAGACAGATGGCGGCGAAGGCCCAGTTCGGCGAGTTGAACCAGATGATGCCTTCAAACCCGAAACGGTTCAGCACGTCGTTGACGACGCCATATTCCGAATGGAAGAACCAGGCGAAGATCAGGCCGGCGAAGGACAGCGGCAGCGCCCAGGGGATCAGCAGCGACAGGCGCACTGGCCACTGCATCGCAAACGGAAGGTTCGCCATCAGCGCGAGGCCGAGCCCGACCAGCAGGGCACCGGGAACGGTGATCAGGGTGATCAGAACCGTATTCCACGTGGTTTCCCAAAACACCGGATCGTCGATCATCAACCGGTAGTTCTCCAGCCCGACGAATTCGGCAGGAAGGCCAGAGGTGAGCGAGAGGTTGAAGACGCTGGTATAGGCCAGCCGGCAGACGGGATAGACGATGATCAGCGCCAGAAGGATCGCGGCCGGCGCCAGAAGCAGCACGGCCAGCGAACGGTCGCTGAGATCAAGCCAGCGTGTCCAGCCCGCGGGTGGGGCTTCCCCTATGTCCGTTGCCTTGAATGTGGTTGTCGTCGCCATGGTTTCGTTCCGAAGCGTTGAGAGGTCTGGACGGCAAGGCCCATGCCCCACCCCGGGCGACCGAATGGCCGCTCGTCCCGTCTCTTGAGAAGATCTCCCCTCTCGCAGCACAGGGAGGGGATGGAGCAAGGCGTTAAGGGCGCCTCACCGCAGGATGCGCTTCAGGCGTGCCTCGATCTGGTCGGCGCCATCTTCCGGCGTCGTCACCCCGGCGAGAACCGCGTTGACCGTGGTGCGGATCACTTCACTGACTTCGTTGTAGCGCGGTGTCACCGGGCGCGGCTTGGCGGTCTCGACAACCTGCAGCGCATCGGCAAACCACGGCGCACTCTTCGTCACCTCTGCATCCTGGTAAAGACCCACATAGGTCGGCAGCAGCGAGGCATTGATGGCCATGAACTTCGAAACGTCCTCAGACGACAGGTATTCGATCAGTTTCTTGGCCTCGTCCTGATGCTCGGAATAGGCAGACACGCCCCATTCCCAGCCGCCAAGGCAGGTTGCCTGCTCGCCGCCCGTCATGGCCGGCAGCTTGGCAACGCCAACCTTGCCGGCGACTGCGGATTCAGCACCTTGCGACTGCGCCCAGGCATAGGACCAGTTGACCGCGAAGATCACGTTGCCCGCCTGGAATTCCTTGCGCGTATCGTCGGTGCCGACTTCAGCGATGTTCTTCTTGGCAACGCCTTCATCGGCAAAACTCTTCCAGAGGCTCAGCGACTTGATCGCCGCATCGCGATCGAAGGTCAGGCGACCGTTGTCGGTCAGCATCTTGCCCTGGCTCCAGTACGGCAAAAGGAAAGTGCAGACGGCACCCTCGATCGCCTTGCCCTGGAAGGACAGGCCCTGCAGATCGGCATTGCCCTCGCCTTCGGCGATCTTCTTCGCCGCAACCTTCAGCTCGTCCCAGGTCTTGGGCGGCTCGATGCCGTATTTCTCCAAAAGATCCTTGCGATAGTAGAGGAACTGGGAGTCCGCGAAGGCCGGCAGGGCGATGACCTTGCCATTGACGGTGTTGGCGCCCGCATAGGCCGGCAGGTAAGACGACATGTCCTTATCCGCGAAATCACTTGTCCAGCCGGCAGCGGCAAACTGCGCCGGGCGGATGACGTCAAGGATCAGGACGTCGAGCGAAGTATCCTTGGCCGACATCACGGTGTTGAGATACTGTGCCTGGGCTTCGGACGTATTGCCGCCGGTCTCGATCTTGACCTTCACATCCGGATTGGCGGCTTCATACTTGTCGAGCGCCTTGCGCCAGACGTCCGGCTGGTGCTGGCTGGAGATGTAGATGTTCAGCGCCGTCTCGGCCGAAGCCGGCATCGCGAAAGCCAGCATCGTCCCGCAGAAAAGTGCGCCTGTTAATTTCGAAAAAGTCATGATTTCCTCCCGTTGAATATTTGGTCGCGCGGTCTTGGCATCCTCCCCGCGCGGGGTCGTCACTGGACGGCGCGTTCCGTTGCGGCGTCAAAGAGATGGATCTTTGCCGGATCCACGCCGATCTTCAGCGTTTCGCCGGCCTTGACGCGCGTCTCCGGCGGCATCCGGGCCGTCAGCGTCTCGTTGCCCACGGCGAAATGGACCAGCGTATCGGAGCCAAGCGGCTCGACGACCTGCACATGGCAGGTCAGGGCGACGTCGGATGCGCTGGCGCTAAAGTGTTCCGGGCGGATACCGACGATGAACTCGCGCCCATCGATGGCGCCTGCATGACCGGCGGCGCGGATCGCAGAGAGCGGCAGACAGTCACCGTTGGCGAAGACCAGGTTGTCGCGATCGGCCTTGGCTCTCGCAAAATTCATCGCCGGCGAGCCGACGAAACCGCCGACGAAAACGCTGGCCGGATGGTTGTAGACCTCGTCCGGCGTTCCGACTTGCTCGATCTCGCCGCCGCGCAGGATGACGATCCGGTCGGCCAGCGTCATGGCTTCGACCTGATCATGCGTCACGTAGATGATCGTCGTGCCGATCGTCTGATGCAGCTTCTTGATTTCGGTGCGGACCTGACCCCGCAATTTCGCATCGAGGTTGGACAGCGGTTCATCGAAGAGAAACACCTGCGGGCGGCGCACGATGGCGCGGCCCATGGCGACGCGTTGGCGCTGTCCGCCTGACAACTGGCCCGGCCGACGATCGAGTAGATGGGAAATGCCGAGCATGTTGGCCGCCTCATCGACCCGCGTCGCAGCCTCGCCGGCGGCAATGCCGCGGACCTTGAGGCTGAAGCCCATATTCTCTCGAACCGTCTTGTGCGGATAAAGCGCATAATCCTGAAAGACCATGGCGATATCCCGCTCGCGCGGCGCCAGCCGGTTGACGACACGATCGCCGATCCTGACCTCGCCGCCGGTGATCGTTTCCAGCCCGGCCACCATGCGCAAAGTGGTAGACTTCCCACAACCCGAAGGACCGACGAAAACCACGAACTCGCCGTCGGCGATCTCTAGATCAATGCCCTTGACGATCCGTAGGGCGCCGTAACTCTTGTCCAGCGCCCGCAGACTCACTCCCGCCATTTCAACCTCCCGAAAACGGCAACCCATCCCGTGCCGATCGCTATTTCCTGCATCAATAATAGCGCTACGATTCTATTTTGGCAAGCAGGCTCCTGTAAAATCGCCTGCCCGGGCATTGGTGAATTGGGATCAAAGCTCTTGCTCAGCGGGAAAATCAAGTTACTTCAGTTAAATAGGTCATTTCCGGAAAGGAGGAATTGTCCGGTGGAAAACCATGCGCTATCATGCACATAGATAATAGCGCTATTATTAGACTGGAAAAATAGTGAACACCGGACGCTCCGTGAAACCGACGCGCAAACGCCGCAAGATGCAGCGTGTGACGATGATGGACGTTGCTGCGCGGGCTCAAACATCGCCCTCCACTGTCTCGCTCTACCTACGCAAGCCGGATGCGGTCTCGGCCTCGGCAAGCGAGGCGATCGCCAAGGCCATAGACGCGCTCAATTATGTCCCGAACCTGATGGCCGGCGGCCTTGCGGCCGCATCTTCCCGCGCCGTCAGCATCATCGTGCCTTCCGTGCGCAATGCCTTTTTTGCTGAAACCGTCGCCACCATGCAGGCGGAACTCGGCAAGGAAAGGCTGCAGGTCCTGCTCGGTCACACAGAATACAGCGAGCGCGAGGAGGAAAACCTCGTGCGCATGGCGCTCTCCTGGGCGCCCGCCGCGATCGTGCTGACGGGGCTTGCCCACAGCAGTGCCACCAGAAAGCTCTTGCGCGGAAGCAGTGTGCCGGTGGTGGAGATATGGGAGCTCGGCTCCGAGCCGATCGAGATGGCCGTCGGCTTTCACCACGAACAGGTTGGCCGCTCGGCGGCCGCGCACCTTGTTCAACGAAATCGCCGCAACCTCGTCTTTCTCGGCGCCCGCCTGCAGGAAGACAAAAGAGCGACGCATCGTGCCGAGGGGTTTGTGGAGGAGGCCCGCAAAACCTTGGGCGTCACCGCCGAAATCATCCAGCATCCCGCGCCGTCGAGCGCCGAAGTGGGCGCCATGCTTTTGGGTGAAACCATGCGGAAATTTCCGCAGGTGGATGGCATTGCCTGCTCCAACGACCATGTGGCGCTGGGCGTGATCTTCGAATGCCAGCGGCTCGGGATCGATATTCCGGGACAGCTCTCGGTCGTCGGCTTCGGCGATCTCAGCTTCAGTGCCGCCTCCAATCCTTCGCTGACAACCATCCGCCCGCCGGGCGATCTGATCGGCACCGAGGCCGCGCGCCTGATCCTCGAACGCATCGCCCATGGCAGCGAAAGAACGCCCACGGTCATCGATACCCGCTTCACGCTGCTGCACCGTCAAAGCAGCTGAGCAAAGACAATCCACCCTGCCCTGCCATTCCGCTTCGAAAATTGATCTACGAAACGGGAGAACGGCAAAAGCGCCGTTTCTTCCTTCGACAGGGAACGGCTGATAACCAGAGACGCATGCGCCGGACGCGAGCCGACAGAGAAATGGTGCGAGAAATCGCGCCGACGAGACCGGAGACACCCATTCATGACCACCGCCTGCGAAGTAAGCTGGTTTTCCGCTCTGTGCGACGACGACTACGAGTTCCTCGGCGTTCCCGATCCGCGGCTGCAATCGAGCTTCGAACACTGTCGCGATATCGTCCTGCAGGCTGAAAGCGGCGGCTTTGACAATATTCTGCTCCCTTCCGGCTATGCGCTCGGCATCGATACGACGGCCTTTGCGTCGGCTATGGCTGCCGTTACCCGCCGGATCAAGCTGCTGATGGCGGTTCGCATCGGTGAAAACTGGCCACCGCAATTGGCACGGCAGATCGCCACCATCGACCGCATTGCCAACGGCCGCCTGTCGATCAACATCATCTCCAGCGAGATGCCGGGCGAAACCCTTGCGAGCGGCCCGCGTTATGCCCGCACCATCGAGGCCATGTCGATCCTGCGCACGCTGCTTGACGGAAAGCCGCTCGATCACGACGGAACCTTCTGCAAACTGAAGGTCGATCCGCCGCGGCTTGCGCCGGTTGCAGGGCGCTGCCCGCAATTTTATTTCGGCGGCCTGTCCGAGGATGCCCGCGAGGCCGCCGCCGAAGGCGCCGACATCTACCTGATGTGGCCAGACCGGATGGAAACCGTCCGTGCCACGATCGCCGATCTTCGCGGCCGGGCACAACAGCGTGGCCGGGCACTCCGGTTCGGCTACCGCGTGCATGTCGTCGTGCGCGAAACCGAGGCCGAAGCCCGCCTTGCTGCCGACCGGCTGCTGTCGAAACTCGATGACGCTGCTGGAGCGGCCATCCGGGCGAAATCACTCGACAGCCAGTCAGTCGGCGTCAGGCGCCAGGCCGAATTGCGCGAACAGGCCGGCAACGAGGGCTATGTCGAGGATAATCTCTGGACCGGTATCGGCCGCGCCCGTTCCGGCTGCGGTGCGGCGATCGTCGGCGATCCCGATCAAGTTCTGGCGAAACTGCAGGCCTACCGCGCCGAAGGGATCGAGGCGTTCATTCTGTCGGGCTATCCACACGCCACTGAGGCCGATCTTTTCGCCCGCAATGTCCTGCCGCGGCTGGACCATGGGCCGCTTTGACAGATGTGGAACATGGACGCCTTGAAAGGATTCGAACCCACCGCCCGCCAAGCCCAATTTGATCAAACATCTGGAAAATCGATGGCTTTCAGGTGGATCCCGTTATCATCGAACCAGCCCAAAAGCCGGGCATTCGGCTGACTTCATGCACACATTTATCTGCTCGCTTAGGTTGACACCCCCGTGCGACCTGTCAGCTTTTAGGCTGTTGGGGTGAATCGCATGTTTCTGTCAAAACTTGAAATCTCTAATTTTCGCCATTTTGGAGAGGGCGCGAATTCGCTCGTTCTCGAATTGAATAATGGGATAACCGCGCTTGTCGGAGAAAACGACGCCGGTAAGACCGCAATCGTCGACGCTATTCGCATGGTGCTTGGCACGAGAGATCAAGAATACCTGCGGGTGCAACCATCTGATTTCCATTTCTCAATAGCGGATGGCATTCGAGCAGAGCAGATCAGGATATGCTGCACATTTTCTGATCTCACCCCTGCCGATCGTGGGGCTTTCGTTGAGCACTTGTCCTATCCTGCAGATGGTGGTGCTCCCCTTTTTCAGGTCAACTGGATTGCCAAGCGCCAAGAAGCGCCGGGCGGATCTCGACGATACAACGCGACCGAGTGGCGATCGGGAATTGACGGCGAAGGCCCGGTGATCGATCCAGGGGCGCGGGCGTTGCTCACTGCGACTTATCTGCGCCCTCTCCGGGATGCTGAACGGGCGCTCTCAGCCGGCAGAGGATCCCGCCTAGCCCAGATCCTGCAGAACACGCGTGAAATCACGGCGGAAGGAGTGCCTTTCGACAAAGATGCGTTGGAGGGTCTGGACCCGAAAACCCTTAGCCTGCTCGGTCTTGCCGACTACACGAACCATCATTTCCAAGAGAATGAGGGCATAAAGAAGACGAAGGCGCGGCTCAATGACGATTTCTTGGAGCCATTGTCCTTCGTGACGGACAAGCTGACCGCCCACATTTCCGTCAACGGAAATGGCGAAGACAGTGTCCGACTTAGACAGGTTCTGGAGAAGCTCGATGTTATCGCAAACGCTCCGGGGGTTAGCGATGGTTCGCTCGGCAGGGGGCTTGGTTCGAACAATATATTGTTCATGGCGTGTGAGCTGCTGCTTCTCGCCGGTGAGGCGGATGGGTTCCCCCTGCTGATCATTGAAGAACCAGAGGCTCACCTTCACCCCCAGAGGCAATTACGATTGATGGATTTCCTGCAGAGCCAGGTCGAGAAGGTTAGGCCTGACGGGCAGAAGATACAGATAATCGTCACCACCCACAGCCCCAACCTCGCATCAGAAATAAGCCTTCAGAACATTTCTCTCCTGAAAGATCGAAAGGCATTCCTTCTGGCAAAGGGAAAAACTCTTCTGACGGATTCCGACTACCCGTTTCTGGAGCGGTATCTCGACGTCACAAAATCAAACCTGTTTTTTGCCCGCGGCGTCATGGTGGTCGAAGGGCCGGCAGAGAATATACTTCTTCCAACCCTGGCGGATCTGTTGGGCCGGAACCTCGAGCGCTACGGGGTTTCCTTGATTGACGTGAAGGGTACGGGATTAGGACGGTTCGCGCGAATCTTGCAACGTGCAAATCCGGAAGTAGACGGAGAGATCGGCATCCCCGTGAGCTGCATAACGGACATGGATGTGATGCCTGACTGCGCACCCTGGCTGGTCGGCATCCTGAAGGAAGAAGACCCCTTCCCTCAGCTGCAGGGCTCGAGGCGAAAGTGGAGAGCGAAGCGGGATTTTCCTGGAGATGGGCTCTCCGAACGACGTGTCGCCATCGAAGCGCGGGCGAGCGGGCAGCGCGTTCGAACCTTTGTCGCCAATGAATGGACGCTGGAGTATGATTTAGCCTTCTCCGGTCTAAGCGAATATGTCTGGATCGCGGCACATCTGGCCGATAACGACGATGCGCTACTCGTCGCCCCTCAGACTTTTGACGCCGAAGTCGTACAGGCAAAAAGCGACTTCAGTAATATAGCCGGGTCAGTCCCATCGAACGAGCAGCTTTGCTCAAAAGTGTATGCGCGTTTCGCAAAAGATGGTGTTTCGAAAGCCATTGCAGCCCAATATCTGGCAAGCATTCTCGCTGACGCCGTGGCAAAGGGCAGTCTAACACCGGACGGGCTGAGACGGTTGCTCCCGTCCTATCTTTTGAACGCCGTGGAACACGTAACGTCGCCATTCGAGGGAGCAGCGTAAGTGTTCATCCCTCCAGATATCATTGTCGACGATGTCGATTGGGTCTGTGGCGTCATGGGGCTGCCGAAACATGCGTTTACAGGTCTGGACGGGACGGATCCACGCATGGCTGTTCTCAGACGAACCGATAGTGTCGATGTAGAAGCCTGCCCTGGAAGCGGCAAAACCACTTTGCTGGTGGCAAAGCTGGCAATCATGGCGCGTCGATGGCGTTGGTCGCGCTCGGGAATGTGCGTGCTTTCCCATACGAATGCGGCTCGGGACGAGATCGCGAACCGGTTAAGCGCATCCCCAGAAGGAGATGCTCTCCTTCAATATCCCCACTATATCGGGACGATCCACGGGTTCGCAAACGAGTTCCTTGCGATCCCCTACCTTCGTTCAAAGAGAAACCCGATCAAGATGATCGACACGGACATCGCATTAAGCCGACGTTGGGCCAAGGTCCCACGAGCGACGAAGAGCTTCCTGGACAGAAAAAATAACGGCGATGGCCGCGCTTTCCTGCGCTACAGCCGCGCCGATTTCGGCGGAGGCAAGATGTCAACGCTTGGAGAGCATACGCCGACCTACGCAGCGGTGCGCAACATCTGCGAAGAGAGCTCTCGCGAGGGCTATTTCTGCTATGACGAACTCTTTATCTGGGCGGGAAGGCTTCTTGATGAGCAGCAGGGTGCCGCAGCCTCTCTTCGTGCCCGGTTTCCGATGCTCTTCATCGATGAGGTGCAAGACAACGACGAAAGCCAATCATCGCTGCTCTATCGGGTTTTCATGCAAGGCGGCGACCCATGCCGTCGCCAGCGGTTTGGCGATTCCAACCAGGCGATCTATCAGTCTGCCGCAGTAACAACGGGCGCCACCACCGACACGTTCCCAGGCGCCGTTCGAGCCGATTTACCGAACAGTTTTAGGTTCGGCGGAAGTATTGCGAATTTGGCGAATCCTTTGGGTTTGACGCCGCAAGGCCTGGCAGGTCTCGCACCCGGACCGCACCATCCGCCAACGATACTCCTCTTCGACGACGGTTCGGTGCGATCAGTGCTGCCGGAGTACGGTTGCCTTCTGACGGAGACCTTTTCAGACCAGGAGCTTTCTGCCGGCGTGTTCACCGCCGTCGCAGGGGTGCACAAACGCGGCGAAGATGACCGGATACCACGGTGGATGGGGCATTATGCTCCAGCCTATGATCCGGATATTTCAAGTCGAGAGGCTTACCCATCAACCTTCAGCCAGTTCCTTATGTCCGGCTACAAAGAGGCGCAGCGCACTCGGCTTTCCCATCCCGTTGCCCGCGCGGTCGCTCAAGGTATGCTGGAGCTCTTGCACCGGGCCGATCATGATTTCTCGGAGAGGAAGCCTAGGAACCCACACGCATTCCTTCTTACAGCGCTGAGCGGCGAGGCTCTTGTACGCTACAGGCAAGTTCTCGATTTTCTCGTAGTGAATGTGGCCTCAATCAGTCCATCGCTATGGAAAGACTTTGTTAGCGTTATCCTCGGGGTCATTGCCGAGGAAACGGTGGGCAAAGCGATAGGCACGAGGGATTTCCTCGAGTTTTTGGATTGGAAGCAGGTCGACGACGTTCCTGCTGGCTCGCCCGCTGTCGCGTCAAACATCTTCGCTCACCCAGCCGCAGACCCCAAGGTAAAAATCCGTCTTGGCTCAATTCACTCTGTCAAAGGGGAAACTCATACCGCGACGCTGGTTTTGGATTCATTTTTTCATGACCATCACCTGAGCGCTCTCAAACCTTGGATATTAGGCGATAAGGCAGGCAAAGGCGCCGAGGGCATTCGAATCCAAGGCCGCTTGAAGCTTCATTATGTGGCGATGACCCGGCCCGCAAAGCTTCTTTGCCTCGCTATGCGTTCGGATGTTTTTTCAGCGAACGAACGGGCGCAGCTCGTGGCCAGGGGTTGGACTGTTCGGGAGTGCCCTGCTCATGCGGTCTGAACGCCAGGCGCTAGCGAGCTGCCGGGGGATCCAACGGGGTGGCACGAAGTTAAGAGAAGCGAGGTCAATGTCGAGATGAAATGGGGCGATAGCAAACGAGATTTTGATATGATCCTAGCCATCTGGCCTGTTTACGAACCGTACAGCGGCGTATGGTTTATGGAGGAACTCGCGGTCAATAGGAACGGCGTTCCCAGATGGCGAGAGAGAAGAATTCCGTCGCCGTCGGGAGGCGTGAGTGTTGATCGCTATACGGATGGAGACATTGCGATATCCGAGAGCGCTCGAATAAACGCCCAGCTTGCAGCCGACCTGAACCAGAACCCCATGGAAGAGCATCTCCGACGCTCATTTCAGCTAAAAGCTTCTAAAGCACTTCAGGGGAAGGAGCGCCTGCGATCGGAGGAAGCGCTCATGCTGGCCGAGGCCAGACGCCGCAATGCGGCATTACGAGCTCCTAAAGCAGAGGAGCTAGCATTAACACCGAAAGCCGAGAAATATCGCGCCGCACTGGCAGCCGCGCTGGCGGAATTTCCCTACGTTACAGGCATTCGTATCGGTGCTCTGAGCACCCGGACTGCGATGATCAAATCCTACGAAGGCGTCTGGGATGTAGTCGACGGCGTGCTGTCTAAAAGGGGCGCTCTACTAATTGAGCGGTCGAAGATCGCATCCGGTTTCGGGTTGAACCCGACCGATCATTGGGGCGAAGTCAAAGCAGAGATCCGCCGGATGCTGCTTCCCCGCGCGAACCAGTTGCTGCAGCTCGCCAGTGTTCGCAGACTGCTAGACGAATCACTCGCACGAGGTGAGAAGGTTCTCGTCTGCAATGGTGTAGTCTTTTGGTATGAGGAAGCGGGTCAGGTTGGATGGCAGGTAAAGACAACCGGTGGAAGCCAGACTGAAGACAAGAATACCCTGTGGCCAGAGGGAACCATCGTGTCTGCCAACCACGGGCGACTGGTCATTCTCCCGTTCATCAAGGAAAACGGCGACCATGTGAAAGGTCACACTCGGAATGCGCCAAAAGACGGACCGGCAAAGCCGAGACACCCCAGCCAATACGTCGAAATCCCATTCAAGCAGCTGAATAATGATTTGATGATCGGGCTCTTCGGGGAACTGCCCTATGAATAATTGTCATTCTTGTTGAGCTCTCTCCGAGCGAGCACCCTGCTCGAAAGCCAATTCGGCATCAAATTACATCAGCCCAATTGCAGGGTCGCCGCCCATCCCACAGGAGCCACAGCAGATGCGCCGTTTTGGCCGCAACGGCCATCGCCCTCGATCTCGATGTAGTTTGGCACTCGAAAGCCTTGCTGCTGCAGAAACTCAAACAATTCACGCTCATCGTGTTTGTAGGTGCTCGCGCTGACTGCGCCTTTCTCAGTTGGCAATCGCGTAGAGGCATAATCGTGAGCAGAATGAACATTCGTTAGGATGAAGAGTCCGTTCTGCTTAAGCATGCGACGGACCGAAGCAAATACGGGCTTCCACTCCCTGACATGCGAAATGACGCGTGTCGCCAGAATAACATCGAATTGGTCGGCCGAATGAAAAGTCTCGATCGATCCGTGGACGAACCGAGAGGACGGCGACCGGCGCCGGGCAATTGACAACATCTCACCACTGACGTCGACGCCAACGGAATCGCGAAAGCGCTCACGCGTGGCCAGCAGGTAGGAGCCAGTGCCGCAACCGAGATCCAGAAGCCTGTCATTGGAGGTTGCGGATGGCCGACCATTGATCTGATTAAGGGCGAAAGGTGTTTCATGTGCACGCCAAAAATCCTGCCACTTCCACCCATCATAGCGGGAAGCAGCCAGATCATAGGCTCGTTCGACCTCAAATATCTCGGAAGTTGCGTTTATCATTTCGACTTCTCAAGTGATCCTATTCTGGCATCAATCGCAGACAACCTTTCAAGGATAGCCTTTACCTCATTGCTGTCAGCTTCGCCGCTGATCGTAATGCGCTCCTTGAGCGCAGCATCTGCTTCCGATCGCGCGATCTCCTTTACATCCGGGAATAACTTCCCTTTTGCAAAGTCTACTCCTGCCGTCGCCAATCCCAAAAGCACAAAAGCGGCTAGTGCCCATCCGAACGCATTTCTGATCGCCGCCGGGATGTCTTTTTTAAAATCAGCAACCGCTTCGTCCTTCGCAGACTTCGCATCCGCTTGCACCTTGGTCACCGAATCCTGTGCAAAATTTCGGATTTCTGCGATCGCCGCCACTTTTGCCTCTCCAAGCTCAGTCGACAGTTCGGCAATCTGCAAGAAACTCTTGGGTTGGTCGATTGCGAGCTGCCGCAGCGCGTCATCGTAGCGTTGGCGGCTTGTATGGCCGGTAAATGGGGAGGCGACCGCACCAATCAAGGGCATGAATATCATCTTGGCGATGGGTGTTGTCGCGCTAATCACGACAGTCGATTTGGCGAAGTTTACAAACAAACAAGCAAGATCGCCCTCATATCCCGGCTCGACCATGCTCATGTTGACGAGCATCAGCCCCTTGCGGGACAGCGAATTGGTCTGCCACCAGAAGCCAACGAGGTCTTGGGGGATTTTGACGCTCTCCCGCGTTCGAATCCAAATCATTTGCCCAGGCTTGACGGTGACCTCGGCATTGCCGTTCGTCCCTGGAAACTGGATAGGGCCTGTCGTCTCGCCGGGAATGAAGGCCACTCCGGAAACGAAGGAGTAGGAGCACTCGGTAGCCCGGCTCTTTTCCCCTCCAAGAACCAGATGTCCATTATCTATGTATTTCAAGATTTCGGAATCAGATAGAACCGCCACAATATGTCTCCCGTCTGTCGATCACTCTAAGCGATTCTCCTTGACAGACGTATAAGCGGGCGAGAGCCATTTTTCAGCAGCCTCTCAATGCCGCAACCTAGTTCCGCCGCAATTGTAAAGCTTCGCCGCGGCTATGGCGCCAGCGAAGAAATATCAACTATCGACCGCGACCGAGCAACTCGGCACGCCGCAGGCAAATTTGTCAGTATTCGTCACGAGGGGGTGCTTCGTAGTTCATTTGAAAAGCTCTGCTTGTGGCGGCCGATGTAACCAATTCGCCAGCCTAGCAACAAGTTCAGGTGCCTCCTATCGCCGCTTCCTGCGATCCGGCCAGGGCAGGTTGCCGTCAAGCTCACGCAGGCCGTAGGTCTGTTCCTCCCACTGCTTTCGCTCGAGACGCGGGGGTGGAACATCATCCTCTTCGTACCACAGCAGCGTCAGCGTCTGATCCCACTGATCGACATGCAGAACGTCTTCGAAGAGATCGCCATCGCGGTCCCAGTCTTCGAACCACTCATCGGCCTTAGCTTCTTCAGGTCCTGACGGCTTTTCGCCCGCTCGTGCGCGTGCACTATAGGAACCCTCTGGCAGGAGCGATCCGGGCCTGATCCAAGCCTTGGCTTGACGTAGACCTGCCGAGCGGGCGCTATAGCGAACCTTGCCGCCTTCGGAAACGACGAACGCGCAGTGATTTTTCGAGAAGGTTGCAAAACGCGAGCCGGTCGCAAGAAGTGAGGAGTCGAAATCATCGGCCAGGGTACCGACGGCCGCCATCCCCATTTCCGCCATGTCGACCTGCGGCTTGAAGAGTTTGTAAGGCAGGAGCAGCTCGGCGGCGAAAATGTCGCAGAAAACCTCGCCTTGGGGTCGCTTGCTGAAACTCCAGCTTGGCTGGCTGTGATCGGGAGCGATGTCCAAAACCGCGTGGGCGACCTCGTGGCAGACGGTAAACCGCTGGCGCCTGCCATTCTGATTGCAGTTCACGCAGATATTGTACTTTCCTTTCGGGGTCTTGAACGACCAGCCGTCTTCGCCATCGTTCAAGGCTTCCTTTTTGATCGTGCCGCCGATTGCTACCGCGTAGGTCTCGACCGAGATCGGCTGCGCAAGAGGGCCGCATTTGCTGATAAACGCCCGTGCTGCTGAAACAACTGACAGCTCATCCATCTTCGTCATCCATCATCATGCGCCTGATACGCGCGAGCGAGGTCGCATAGTCCGCCCGCGCGCCGCGATTCGCAACGGTGGACAGCATCTGAAGCTCATCGGAGCTAATGCTCTGATCCTTACGGACAAATTCTAGGATATTCGGATCGACGTTCGTCTGGCGCGCGAGATGGCGCAGAATGTCGTGATCACGCTTTGAGGCTGACAGCGCTTTTGCAAGCTTTTCCACGACGTCTTCTGACGGGGCTTCCTTCGCGCCTGTTTCCAGTCGGTAGATGTAGGCGTGATCGACCTCGCTGCGCTGGCCGAGATCTCTCAGGCTCAGCTTTCTTTCCTCCCTCAGGCCTTTCAACCACACGCCCAATGCTGTGTCCGGCATTCGTCCTCCTTGACAAACTCTACGTGATGCCCCATTGTTGTCTAGCTGGACAACAGGCTCTGATCTGATCGAACCAGACCAGGGCTTCTTTTGAGCCCTCTATGTTGTCCGGCCGGACACCAGGATGCCACCGGCCAGGGCGAAACGCAAGCACCGCCAAAGGCGGAAAAGGACTTACATCGTGCTGGACATTGACCTGGCGCACATCGTGCGCATCCATATCAACCGCGTGGCGATCGAGTCGCCCAACCCGACGACGGGCGAAGCGCTCTATGCGCTTGCCGAAATCCAGAAGCGCGAAAAGCTCTATCGCGAGGTTGCGGGCGATGAAGAAGATGAGCGAATTCCGCGCGATGAGACGCCGGTCCATTTGAAGCGGGATCAGCATTTTTACAGCCAGAAAGTCTTCGACATTCTCGTTAATGGCGACGACCACGAGATCGATACCAACAACATTACGTACGCGCGCGTGGTCGATCTCTATCTTGGGCAGGGCGGCCAGCCCTCAAACGAATATCTCGTCAAATACTCCCACGGCCCGGTAGAAAACCCGAGCGGCACGCTCGCACCCGGTCAGAAAGTGAAGGTGAAAGATGGAATGCGCTTTCGGGTTGCCGGAACTGGCGAATCATAATCCCTTCCTCAGGGATCTGGATGAGACGGGATATCTGATCGACTTTGTCGGTGGGTATCTCGTGATCTACGGTCTGCCCTATCTGGATGGCCAAGGCGGGCTGCACTATGGCGACTGGGTGAGCCCTCTAGATCTGGAAGGAGCGGTCATCGGCCCGCCCTCCAATCATCAGGCATGGTGGCGGGGCGTCAGGCCCTACGACCAGCAGGGGCGGGCGCTTCGGCTTGGCGGTGGCGACGGTGTCGTTACCGTGACGCCTGAGCTGATCACGACGAGTTCGTTTTCGTACAAACTGATTGATGAGCAAGGCGCGATGCGCCCATATCAGTCATTCGAGGAAAAGGTGCGGACCTACATCGATACGATTACGACGCCGGCGATCAATGCCTATCCGAACGCAACGCCTCTGCGCGCCATCGCTGTGAAGGCCGCTGTCCAGGGCTCGCCGCTGCGCTTTCCTGACACCATGTCCGCGCGCTACCATCTTAATGATCTTTCGGCGCTCTTGCGCGGCAAGAAAGTTGCGATCGTTGGCCTTGGCGGAACAGGCGCCTTCATTCTCGATTCCGTGGTCCGTACCCATCTCGCGCAGATCGCGCTGTTCGATGATGACAAGGTCCATCTCCACACGATCTTCCGATGGCCGGGCTTTATACCCGGCGCCATCGGCAAGCTAAAGGTCGAGGCCCTGGCCACACAGTATGATCATTGGCATGCGGGCATTGTGTCGGTCGCCGAACGCATCACGGCCGACAATGTCACACGGCTTGGCGAATTCGATTTCGTTTTCGTCTCGGTCGATGAGGGGCCGGCGCGGCTGCTTATCGTGGACTGGCTGAGTGAGAATGACATTCCCTTCGTCGATTGCGGCATGGGCCTCAATCGCTCAACCGTTGGGCTCAGCGGTTTCGTGCGCATTACGGGCACCGACCGTGAAGCCTTCGACAACAATCGGGGCACGGTGCGTCTTCCTGTCGAGAACGCGAAAGCTGACGAATACCGCAAGCAGGCGCAGATTCCTGAACTCAATGCCCTGAATGCCAACATGGCCGTGATCCGTTTCAAGCAGCATTTCGGGCTGCTGGACCGGGAGAGCGCTGCGACTGCCACAATCTTCGACACCGTAACCTTCGAGATGGAACCGGTGAGGGAACCCAGATGAGATTTCGCTATGAAGCTGTCGAGCGCATGCCCAAGCCTTTGATGCCCGGTGTCGTCTACCACAGCGAGGAATTCGAGATCGGAGCCCTGTTGTGCGCTTGCGGCTGCGGTCATCGTGTCTCGCTGCTGGTGCCAGACAGCCACCGAGTCACTGAACGGGATGGAATGGCGACGGTGCGCCCGTCGATTGCTGTTTGCGATGCACCATGCAATTCGCATTACATCATTACGGCCGGCGAGGTTGAGTGGCTGCGAGCTTTCAATCCGGCCTTATCGGAAGCGGTAATGCGCGAACAGATCGCACGTCATGCAAAGGGCGATCCCAAGCGTCTGTCCTTCCTGCAGCGTGTGCTGGCAGCGCTGGGGCGTGCCTGGACTTGGCTCACTTCCCTCGGTGTATAGCGATAGACCTTACGGCAGGCCGCTTCATCCCGGCTTGCCTGTTGACCTCCATGGAGCGATCTGCGTGGAAAGTATCCCCCATTTCACGTCAACCAGGACCTAAGCTTCTGGTTGACGCACAAGCATACCGACCCGCAAATGAGCGCATCACGCGCTAGTTAGCTCACTGTATTTCGCCATGAAACGGTCGTAGGCAACCGCTGGCGAAAGGAACTCGACGCGGATGTTCGCTTTTTGAATGCCAGAACCCGCGGCCCAATAGTCCGTACCGGCAGGCATTACTTGGCTTTGCTCCGCAGCCAGGACTCGTAGATCGGCTGCCTTGATCTCTGCCTTGGAGCTCGCATCCAAACCGAAGCGAGTAAAAATGGCATTCTCAACAGAGGCCTCGATCTCTCTGTATTGAGGTAATAGCTGCTTCAGCGGACGCGTGATGTCGCCAAGGAATGCCTCCGCCGCGTCATGCATTAGGGCTTCGAGTTTGAAGTCTTCGACCATATCCGAGACATGGATCGAATGTTCAGCC
Source organism: Rhizobium sp. Root1334 (assembly GCF_001426665.1). Taxonomy (GTDB): domain Bacteria; phylum Pseudomonadota; class Alphaproteobacteria; order Rhizobiales; family Rhizobiaceae; genus Pararhizobium. The sequence continues at coordinate 25,073 of NZ_LMEY01000031.1, forward strand.
ACCGAATAAAAACTCTTGCACTGCCCCGAGTAGCGACAAATGTTTGCCAATCCCTGTGCGATGTCGCGAATAGAAAAGTCGCTGTTCCAGGGATCCAGGAGATCAAACCATTTTCCACTAGCAAGCATTATACTCGGGCCAGATTTCATCTTTACGGCAACTTGAGCATTCATCGTTATCTCACTTGAGCGAATCAGTTCAACACTGCTACCTATGAGTGATAGTTACGCACTGTTTGGGTAGGAGCAAGGGTTGAAAAAGATAGTCGTCCTTTCGGGCCCGATTGCTGTGGGCAAAACAGCATTTTCAGATGAACTGATGCGGCGCTACCCTTGCGAAAAGGTTTCCACGGGAAAATATATCCTTAGAGTTAAGGAAGTTCCAAGTGATCGGAAAGCCCTTCAGGACGCCGGGGCGGAATTGGATCGTGAAACGGGTGGCGCTTGGGTTTCGGACGCGGCGACAGACACCATTTTGCCTCCTGATAAAAAGTACCTTCTCATCGATTCAGCTCGCACTCTCGGGCAGGTAGAGTTTCTACGAGAACGCTTCGGCCGAGAAAACGTTCATCACATACATCTCACTGCACCGCGTGATGTCCTTGTTGAGCGCTTCGAAAAGCGTCCTGCTCACCTGCGGGAAGCTCCGACCTATGATAAGGCGACGGCAGATCAGACCGAGTCTGAGGTGAACCGTCTATCAGACATCGCTGATGTCGTTGTCGCTACGGAAAAGTTTGACGTCAAATCTTGTGTGACCTTTTCGACGGCCGGCATTTTGTCGGTTGATGGTCCGGCTGGTTTCGTGGACTTGTTTGTGGGCGGGCAGTGGGGTAGCGAGGGAAAAGGCAATATTTCCGCATTGCTGGCCAAAGAGTATGACTTGCTGGTCCGGGTAGGCGGTCCGAACGCAGGCCATAAGGTGCAGGATCCCGAATACACTTACAGGCAGCTGCCATCCGGCACGGGCTCAAATCCCAGCGCGGATGTTTGTATTGCTGCAGGTTCGACGATCTCGCTGAAGCAACTCAGTCTCGAACTGGACGCCCATCCACGCCTCAAAGAAGCTGGTCTATTTATCGATCCGCAGGCGATGATTATCGAAGACGACGACATCGCTTTGGAGGAGAAGCTGCTTGATGGGATTTCCTCCACGAAACAAGGTGTTGGTGCGGCGGCAGCGCGAAAAATCATGGGCCGGGATGTTGATTTGTCCTGGGGGCCTAAAGTCCGGCTGGCCAGAGATATTCCAGAGCTTGCTAACTACATCACCGACATCCGCGAGAAAGTGGAGTTAGCACTGACGGCAGGAAGAAGGGTTATGCTTGAGGGGACCCAGGGAACTGACCTCAGCATTCATCATGGCTCTTACCCACATGTTACCTCGCGCGAGACCTCGGCGGCGGGGTGCCTGTCAGACGCAGGAATACCATTCACCCGACTAAGAAAGGTCATTCTCGTCGCCCGGACATATCCGATCCGCGTAGGGGGCGAGTCTGGCCCAATGGGAACCATGGTTACATTTGAAGAAATTGCCAAGCGGTCAGGGCTTGCCGTAGAGGCCATCAATAAGACCGAGATCGGAAGCGTTTCCGGAAAAACGAGGAGAATGGCCGAATTTAACTGGGAGCAGATCAGAAGATCAGCCTATTGGAATGGCGCGACTGATATCGCCCTGACGTTTGTGGATTACCTTGGTGCAGATAATTCTGCCGCGTCAAAATTTGATGAGCTTAACGTGGCGAGCCGAAAGTTCATTTCGGATGTCGAGCGTATATGTAATCTGCCCGTATCACTTATTTCCAAGGGCTTTGGCCGCGCGGGCCTGATTGATCGAAGGACCTGGAATGACTGAAGAAGAGTTGATTGCTACATATCCCCGTCTATATCACATGGCGCACGACGATGCTTGGCCAGCAATTCAGAAGCATGGGCTGCTGAGCGCAAGTGCGCTCCTCGACCTTTACGAGGTATCAGGGAAAGCACGTTTCGCACTGGAATCTCAGCGCCGGCCGGAGTCGGTCCCGTTGACAAAAGCGAACTTGCTTGGCGCCGTAATCCGAGATCAGAAGCCTATGCAGGACCATCTGCTGACGCGTTGCCTGCAAGATAAATTGACGCCCAAAGACTGGTATGAGCTTCTCAACTCCCGAAGCTTCTTCTGGCTATCGGCCTCTCGAGTCTGGGGACTTCTCAAGGCCCGTGCGTACAGGAACCAATCACAAACGGTTCTGACTATCGATTCAGCAGGACTAATTGCGGCACACCGAAATCGGATTTGGCTGAGCCCATTGAACAGTGGTTCGACGCTCTTCAAACCTCAACCGCGGGGCAAAGACACGTTCAAGAGGATTGAAGACTTTCCCTTCAAGGAACGATCCAAGCGACCGAAGCAAAACAATGTCGTTGAACTGGTAGTCGACCACTCCGTTCCGGATGTGGCCGCGCACGTTTTGGCGGTCCACAAGGTGCGCGGGACGGAGATCATCGAGGAAATCTGGAAAAGCGATCGGGCGGGCGACAACGATCATCCCTAGATCGTTGATCTCGCTTTCAGGCGTGCTGGATGCTTCGCCTTTCTTAGCAAATCCGCAACATGGCTCGTCAGGCCAACCTCGCCTAAGATCAGCAGGCCTTGATCGTCTTCAACGGATATCAATTTCTTCCGAAGGGCGTCGAGCCCTTCGGCCACATCAAACTCGATCCAAGACGCAGCTTCGCCGGGAACCACCACATCGGCCTCAGAACCCGTAGCTCCGCAATGAAGCTGAACGATCCAGACTATATCGCCATCATGCACCCACTCGAAGCGAACTGGACCGAGCCGGTTGGATAGGACCTTGTAAGTAGCTTGGACGTTTTCGACAACGAATGTAGGAAGGTTTTCCGGTGGTTGATGGCCGAGCATAAAGAGGTCACCCTCGCCGCGTCGACCTTCGATGATGACATGCCCCTTAGGGCCTGCAACGGCAGCACCTGAGAATTTCGCCCGTACAGCAGCTTGGCACAAAACCGAACGAATGTTCTGACCGTCCGGATCCTCCTCTTTGAGTAGGGTGAACGGATCGATCCAGCCTTTGACCGTCGTGTAGAGACCAGGCTGCGGCTCGCGCGGAGAGGTCCGCGTCCAAACCTCTGCTGAACCGGTTTCTCTGCCAAAGATGAAAGGCGCCGTCCGCCGAGCGATGACGGTGGTTTTGGGAACCGGAAGACCGAGGCTATCGGCGACTAGAAGGCCATATACCTTGTCGCCCAGATGCTGACTGAATCGATTTGGCCAGTGAACGGCAGCTGGCAAAAAATCCGAAACGTCTGGTTCGAACTCCCAAACAATAGTGTGCCGCTGATGATACCCTCTCTTCTTCGGGTGAACGCTAAATTCGACGCGAGCGTTCGGCGGAAAATTCAGGTCAGGGGAGAAACCATAAACCGTGTGGAGGATGCGCTCCCCCATATGCATGGGAAGCGAAGCAATCCCCGGCTTCTCGACACATCTCGGGGTATCATCCGGCGCAAATTCTATCAGTTGCCCCTGAAGCACGCCCGATACGCCGCCGTCATGGATATCGATGGTTTCATTGACAATCAGATGCAGGTTCTCTGTTGAAAGGCGCGAGATTATTTCCAGGACGCTTTCAACAGTTTCGAGCCCATAAACAAACTCACGGCTTCGAGGGCTACTGGGTTCATAGCTTCTCACGTTGACCATGTTGTCAGAGCTGGCGGCCAACAACGCAGCGACGGCTTCCTTCACGTCAACAAACCTGTGGTTTTCAGGATATCCTGCGACGCGGCAATAACTCTGCGACATGTCCCCCTTGGACGACGGGCGAAAACTGACGAACTGCGCCACGTTTGCGGTTGCCGCGAGAGAATTTAGGACCTCGTCCTTGTGCAGAGCCATACCCACTACCTGTTTTTGACTGACGGCTGCTCTTAGCGAAAAAAAATCCATACTGAAACCGAGAATTCCATTCTACCGCGACATTGGACGGTGGATAGCTCGATATTTAAACCACCCCCCACGCCCGAAACCTCCCCCTCCCCGTCATCTCCCTCAAGCCCAGCTCCAAAACAATCCGCCGCGCCGCCTGCGGCGTGACCTCGAGCGTCTCCGCCACCATTTTTGCCGACACCAACGGTTTGGCCATCACCAGCTCGACCAGCTCCGGCAGTCTGGACGACGTCCGCCGCCCCTCCAGTTTTCGATCCATCATCGTTTTTGCCAACATCAGCCGGTCATGTTCTTTGAGTCCGGTCTCCGCGGCGGCGATCAGTCCTTGGGCGATGGCGAGCAACCGGGTCTCCCGATCACGATGCCGGCGCCGACCGACCGGAATGGTTTTCAGGCCGAGATTGATGGCCGCCAGATGAGCCCCGGTGGTGATGCCGGCTTCGCGAAGGATCGAGGCGGCCAGCAGCCGACCGAGCCAAGGCGCGTGCTGTAGCACGGGAAGCTCGTTCCAGGCATCGAGGGCGACAATCGCCTGCAGCACCGCCGGCAGGTCTTGCACCTGCCGCAATACGCCGCGCCATTCGTCCAGCCGGGCATCCTCGTCCCAGTCGAGATCGTAGATCATCGGATCTTTGTCCTGGCCGCCGCCACGCCCGGGCCGCCTTGCGTTCGCGATTGCCGCTTCCGACCGGGCCAGCACCGCATCGATCGCGGCATAGTCGACACCCGGGAGGCTTTCGACGTCATCGACATCGTCCCCCTCACCTTCCGGATCCGACGCGTCCGCGCGCCGAATGCCGCCGGCCGTCTCTCCCTCGTCTGCACCGGTCGACGTGATGTCCGACGTTTGTCGCAAAGTTCGGATACCTTCTGCAGACAAGGCCCAGGCCGGGAGCTGAGCTGCAATGCGCCGGCGGGTGCGCAGCACGTCGCGGGCGATTGTCAGCTCATGGGTCGGTGTGCGAATATCGCGGACATCGTCGTGGAGGACGAGGTCTTCGAGATGGACGAGTTCGCCGTCGATCCACAGCGAGGCGCAGGCGTCGGCAAAGTGGGTGCGCTCAATCCAGCCCTGCCCGACCGGCGAGCGGGCGATGCGCTCGTCGAGACGCGTTAAGGCGATACCGGCACGGAAAGCCGGTTCAAAAAAACTCGAAATTTCCAATCTGCCGAGATCATAAGCCATTGATTTCATGATAAACAAAACCGCATACGAACTCTACTGGAATGTTATGGTTCCTCACATGGTACGATTGGAAGGTGAGGGTATAACCATCGATAAGTATTCCTTATCGGAAGTGATGCGTACGTCATACTTGTACGCGTGATAGGGCCGTGATACAGTGCCCTCACGGCCCAAATTCGGAGGTCCTGATGCCCCAGACTAGCTACAAGATCAGCGAAGCCCGCAAGAATTTCGCAGAAGTCCTCGAACGCGCCAACCAAGGCGAGGAAATCGTCATCATGCGCGGCAACGAAGTTTATGCTCGCATCGGTCCGGCCGCCGACGGCGGCAAGCGTCCCTTTGGCCTGCTTGGCCACCGTGGCTTGCCCGATGATCTGTTCGATACCACAGATGCCGAGCAGGCAGCCATCGACGCTGGTGATTGGAATGACGATACCGGCATCTGGCAAGGCAAACCCGGTGACAGCGACAGTCCGCAATGAAGATCCTACTCGACAGCCATGCAATGTACTGGTGGACCATCGGCAGCGATCGGCTCTCCACGAGGGCACGAACGTTGATCGAGGACAAGGCCAACAGTGTCCTCGTCAGCGCAGTATCGTTCTATGAGCTGGACAATAAGATGCGCCTGAACAAGCTCGACCTCAAGCCGCAGGAACTGCGAGCAGCCGTCACAGCCAGCGGCTTGCAGACCCTTGCCATCTCGGATCTGCATGCCGAGCTCGCAGCCGCGTTCGATTGGGATCACCGCGATCCGTGGGACCGCATTCTTGCGGCCCAGGTGCGGCTGGAGCATTGCACCTTCATCTCGACCGATCTGGCGTTCGACGCGATTCTGCACGAAAGGGTCTGGTGAAGCGCAACAGCGTTGGAGATATTGATTGAGATGGCCGTGGGAACACCTGCGAATAGTGACCAGACTTCGAACCACAACGAATTTTATGAAGAGAACGGGCTGCCCAAATGACCAGATCGTCGTCACGTTCGATCGAAAAACGCACCGAAACGTTGGACACCATCGCAGCCGTGCTGCCGCTCAAGCGGCGCGATGAGCTTGCGGAGCTGTTGACCGACCAGGATGTCGAGACGCTTCGCCATCTCGTGAATGAGGGTATGGGCGAAAACACGCTGCGCGCTCTGACTTCTGACCTTGCTTACCTACAGGCATGGTCGCTCGCCACGACGAAAAACTCTCTCCCCTGGCCGGCGCCTGAAGCGCTGCTCCTGAAATTCGTCGCCCATCACCTGTGGGATCGGGCGCAGCGAGAGCTCAATCCGGACCACGGCATGCCGGCCGGAGTTGAGGAGAGCCTGCGTGACCAAGGGTTTCTCCGCACTACCGGACCACACGCGCCCGATACAGTACGCCGGCGTCTGGCCACCTGGTCGACGTTGACGAAATGGCGTGGGCTGGCCGGTTCCTTCTCCTCGCCTGCTGTGAAATCTGCAATCCGGCTGGCCGTGCGCGCAACACCGAGACCACGCAAGCGCAAGAGTGCCAAAGCCGTAACCGGGGATGTGCTGGCCAAACTGCTCGCTACATGTGCCAGCGAAAATCTTCGCGATCTCCGCGACCGGGCCATTCTCATGGTCGGTTTTGCCTCTGGAGGAAGACGCCGCAGCGAGATCGCCGGTCTGCGCAGGGAGCAATTGACCATTGAAGCTCCGGTGACTGCCGAAGGCGGATCTTCGCTCCCCTCTCTGTCGATCCATCTCGGCAGAACCAAAACCAGCGGTGCCCAGGATGATGAGGTCGTCTATCTGACCGGCAGGCCGGTTGATGCGCTCAATGCCTGGCTTGTTGCCGCGAGAATTGAGAGCGGCACTGTGTTTCGGGCGATCGATCGCTGGGGCAACGTTTCGAAGCGCGCTATCGATCCGAAAGCGATCAACGATATTGTCAAACAGCGGTCTGCCATGGCCGGGCTGGCAGCATCGGAGTTTTCTGCACATGGGCTGCGCTCGGGATATCTGACCGAGGCGGCAAACCGCGGCATTCCCCTCCCCGAGGCGATGGAGCAGTCGCGACACCGGTCGGTACAGCAGGCGTCGAGCTATTACAATAATGCCACGCAGCGAACGGGACGCGCTGCGAGAATGCTCTAGCTGAACCATAGACATCCAGTGATTGTCCGCCTCTTGGATCAGGATGGCCCCAGTACATTATTGGGACCCAGATATACGGTAGACGATCTTCGGTTCAGGATGGTGCCAACCTGATTGGCAGAAAGCCTTCCTGATCGACCTCCAGGGCGTCAGACCACACGTAATCGCTAATAATATTGATATGCTCCCAGCCCAACGGCGATGTCAACGGCGGAGCAAAAACCGGCCACGCGGCGGAGCAATAGTCGGCCACTTGTGGCGCACGCATGAGACCTCCGGGAGGGCGTAACCCGAGCGGGGGTCTCATGCGTGCGCGTCGATTTTTGAAAGGGTTTCAGCCTGCCTTTCGGGCGCGGCTTTGGGCGAGACGATAGCTGTCGCCGTTCATCTCGAGAATGTTGACGTGGTGGGTGATGCAATCGAGCAGTGCACCAGTCAGTCGTTCCGATCCCAAGGTCTCTGTCCATTCGTCAAACGGAAGATTGCTGGTGATCAGGGTCGCGCCGCGTTCATAGCGTTGTGAGATCAGCTCGAACAGCAATTCCGCACCAGTCTTGGACAGCGGCACAAAGCCCAACTCATCGATGACGAGAAGCTGGTAGGCAGCCATTTGCTTCTGGAAGCGGAGCAGACGCCGTTCGTCACGTGCCTCCATCATCTCGCTGACCAGAGCGGCGGCCGTAGTGAAGCCTACGGACACGCCTTTCTGGCATGCGGCCAGGCCGAGACCGAGTGCAACATGCGTCTTCCCGGTACCGCTGGGACCAAGCGCAATGACATTCTCGCGTCGCTCGATCCACTCGCAGCGTGCCAGCTCGAGCACCTGCATTTTATTGAGTTTGGGGATGGCGGCGAAGTCGAAGCTGTCCAGGCTTTTGACGACCGGGAACCGTGCCGCCTTGATGCGGCGCTCGACCTTGCGGCGGTCCCGCTCGATCATTTCCCGCTCGGAAAGCCGGGTGAGGTATCCGACATGGTCCACGCCTTCGGTGGCGCACTGTCGGGCCAGCTTCTGATACTCGCGATGGAAGGTCGGCAGCTTCAGGGTTTTGAAATAATGGGAATGCAGGATCTCGGGTGCTTCCGTGCTCATGCGGCTTCTCCCGCATCGCTAGACAGAAGCCGCATATACGCCTTGGTCGAGGTCTGCTCCACGATCGCCCTCGGCAGGTATGGATAGATGGACAGGTCCAGTCTCGGCGGCCGGCGCTCCACTCGGCACAGGATCAGATGCTTGACGGCGTCGAAGCCGATTGCGCCGAGTTGGAGGGCCTGCTTCACCGCCGCATGCAGGTCCGCAACCTCGAAGCTCTCCAGCAAGCGCAGGACCTGCACATACTCACGCCGGCCATGCTTTGCCATGCGGCCTTCCATCAGGCGGCGCAGCGTGGCGAATTCCTCGGGCAGATTCCAGCCCTGGAGAGGTGCCGCCTGATCCAGTGCATTGATCTTCTGTTCGATCAGCGGCAGGTAATGCAGGGGATCGAAGATGACGTCCTCCCGCTCCCAACTCCGGGGATGGCGGGCGATGATCTCGCCGCGGCAGCCGATCACCACCTCACCGACATAGCCCCGGACCCAGACATCCTGATGGCCATAGGCGACCGGGACGGAATAGTCGTTGGTCTTGTAGCGGACCAGTGACTGTGCCGTTACCTTGACGCTGGCCTGGTCGCAGGCATCAAATGGAGATGCCGGCAAGGGGAGCATGGCGGCCAGATCGCGCTGCAGCCGCTCGCCGATCGTCTCGCTTTCGCCCCGCAGCCTATCGCGCTGGCGCTTGCGGCATTGCTTCCTCCAACCAGATGTTGAAGGCATCCCATGTCGCAAACTGCGGGATCGGCACCATGAAATTGCGCCGGGCATAGCCCACGAGGCCCTCGACACTGCCCTTGTCGTTGCCTTTGCCGGGACGACCATAGCGGTCCCGGATCAGGTAGTGGGACAGGAAGCCGCTGAACAGCGCAGCGCGCTTGCGCGTGCCGTCGGGAAGGATCTTCGCCACCAGGCAGCGGTCGTTGTCGTAGACGATCGATTGCGGCACGGCCCCGAAGAAGGCGAACGCATGGATATGGCCATCGACCCAGGCCTCAGCCACCGCCGCCGGATAGGCCCGTACATAGCAGCCGTCGCTGTGCGGCAGATCCAGCACGAAGAAGTGGGCCTTCCGCTCGACACCGCCGATCACCACCAGAGCCTCACCGAAGTCGGCCTGCCCATGGCCGGGCGGATGCGCCAGCGGCACGAACACCTCCTGGCGGCGCTGATCCCGCTCGCGCATGTAATCCTTGATGATCGTGTAGCCACCGGTGAAGCCGCGCTCGTCCCGGAGCCGGTCGAACACCCGCTTGGCCGTGTGGCGCTGCTTGCGCGGCACCTTCACGTCCTCATCGAGCCAATGATCAATTGTCGAGACGAACGCATCCAGCTTCGGCCGCCGGATCGGCAACTGACGCTGATAGCCCCGCGGCGTCGAAGACGACAACATCTTGGCCACGCTGTCGCGCGATATGTTGAATTGCTTTGCAGCCTGTCGCCGGCTCATCCCTTCCGAGACAGCCAATCGTACCTTCAGATAAAGTTCCACGGTGTAGATCCCCAGACCCTCCTGCATTCGTCGCAGAAGGGTAAATAGGTGGCCGAGTTTTACTCTGCCCGAAGCGGGACTATCCCGCCGCTACCGTGGTCGAATTTTGCACCGCCGCTCTCATGCTGTGTTCCAGTTTCATTTTTCCTCCAAGGGGACGAGACCCGCCCATGCATATGTCGCCGCGCGAAATGGCCCGAGCACCTCGCTCACGGCCTGCACATCTTCCAGTGCTGCTGCATAGCGCACCACGTTGTCGGGCAACTTGTTGCCACCTGCGCGGTCTAATCAAGGCCCAGTTGCGAACATTTACGGTCGTCTTTCTGTTTGCGTTGTTGCGCGAGGTCCCGGTTTCAGCCGTGCCAGGGCATGGACCAAGTGCGCACATTGGTGAAGCTCTTCATCGCTTCAACGACGCCTTCCTTGTAGCCAAGGCCTGAATCCTTGATCCCGCCGAACGGTGACATCTCGATGCGGTAGCCCGGAACTTCCCAGATGTTGACGGTTCCAACGTCAAGTTCGCCGATGAACCGCAACACGTAGTCAAGCCGATTGGTGCAGACCCCTGACGATAGGCCATAGGCAGTGGAATTCGAGACGCGAATGACCTCGGCAATATCGTTCGGGCACCGCACAATCGGGATGACCGGTCCAAAGGTTTCCTCACGAACGAGCTCACAGTCGAAGGGCACGTGATCAACGACTGTGGGAGAAAACAATGCGCCGTGGCGCGGGGCGCCGTGGAGAACGACAGCGCCCCGGCTCTCCGCGTCCCGCACACGGTTCTCGAAGAGAACGGCGGATCGCTCGTTTATGACTGTGCCAACGTCGGTCTGGGGATCCATCGGATCGCCGCACTTTAGCAGCGTTGCCTTCTGCGCAACGCGTTCGGCAAACGCATCTGCGATGCTCTCGACAACAAGGATGCGCTTTACCGCCGTGCAGCGCTGGCCGGAGTTTTTGGTTGCACCGCTTACAGCGAGGTCTGAAGCCTTGTCGAGATCGGCATCCTCCATGACGATCAAGGGGTCATTTCCGCCCAGTTCGAGCACGATCCGTTTGTAACCGGCGGTCGCCGCAATGTGTTTGCCGACGCGAACCGACCCAGTGAACGTCACGAGATCCGCATCCGGATCCGTGATCATCGAGTCACCCATCGTCGACGGATTACCCGTGACGACCGACAGCATCTCTGGCGGCAAGCCGGCCTCATACAGGACATCGGCGAGTGCAAGAGCGGTAAGCGGTGTCAATTCCGTTGGCTTGAGAACCAGCCTGTTGTTGGTCGCGATTGCCGGCGCAAGCTTATGGCTGACCATATTGAGCGGATGATTGAACGGCGTGATGGCAGAGATAACGCCAAGCAAAGGCAGCCGTGTGGTAAAGATCTTGCGCATCTTGCCGTTTGGCGAGATGTCGCAGGAATAGATCTCGCCGTCATCTTTGATCGTCAGCTGGGCGGCAAATGACCAGACATCGTAGGCGCGGCTGGCTTCGTAGAGCGAATCTTTCCAGCAGAGCCCCGACTCGGCAGTGATCAGCCGTGCGAAGTCTTCCCGCCGATCATGCAACAGTTCCGCGGTTCGCTGTAGAATATTTTGACGCTCGAAACGGGTCAACGCAGGTTTGAAAGCGCGTGCCTTGGCAAAGGCATCGCGAACGTGCTCCGCGCGCGCGGCTGGCACCGTGCCGACCACCGTGTTGTCATAGGGGTTGAAAACTTCGATCTGCTCATCAGTCTGGACCAGTTTCCCGGCAATACGCATGGCTTCGCGGCGCAACGGTGGATTGACGTTGGTGTTCATAGGATCACCGCACCAGATTGAGCGCGACATCGAAGACGTCGAAATTGCGAAGGGTTCGGCCGTCTGGCACATCAAACTTCCGATTGGCTATCATCGGCACCGTCTGCTCGGTCAAGCCACCGTGTGAGCGCAGTGGTTCCGTCAGCCCCGACAGGTCGTGGCGGCTCTTCGTCGTCCCCAACACTTTATGGCGGGACGAGAGAGCCACCACGTCACCAATTCGGTCGGCCGGCAACTCGAAACGCTCACAGGCTTCCGTAGCGGAAATCGCCAATTCTATTCCTTCGATCGCCTTCAGGATATCGATGATTTCGGCACAGTTTTCGGCGTCAGCATAAATGGTTGCAAAGGAACCGAGCGCGCCGTGATGTGCCACGTAAGGATCGGTGATCGGCAGAATGACTCGCGTTGTCCCAGCCCCCAAACGTGCGTCAAGAATTTCCTGAAGATACAAGACGTCCGGTTCGCCGTTCGGCAAGTGCTTGTCGTTCATTCCGTGATCAGCGGTCAGGACCAGCGTACATCCGGCGGTATCGAGCTCGCCGACATACCGGTCGAGCATTTCATAAAAGTCGTTGGCGGTCTTCGAGCCAGGTGCAGCCTTGTGCTGTACGTAGTCCGTCGTCGACAGATACATGACGTCAGGTCCAAACGTCTTCAACAGTTTCACCCCTGCGGCAAAGACAAATTCGGATAGATCCGCCGAATAAACCTCGGGAAGCGGTTGCTCGACAAATTCGAGGACATTTTCTATGCCGTTCTCGGCAATATTAGCCAGGTTCGCCTTCTCCGAGGAAAAGGCGATCGCGGTACCGGCCGAGAAATCCAGGCCCTTGCCCAGAAGCGTCCGCAACTTGTCCTTGGCAGTTACCATCGCGACCTTGAGACCGGCTTTCTGGAATTCGGCGAGGATGGTCGGCGCACGCAGGAAGCGTGCATCGTTCATCATCACCTCTTCGCCCTTCTCCCGGTCGTAGAAATAATTTCCGGCGATCCCGTGAACGGCCGGAGGCCGCCCGGTTATGATCGAGAGGTTGTTCGGATTGGTAAAGCTTGGAATGACCGAAAGTGCCGTCGTGTTTGTTCCGGTCTTGAGCAGACGATCCAGATTGGGGGCAAGGCCCGCCGCGATTGCCGCTTCGATGTATCCGGGCTCGGATCCGTCTATGCAAATTACGACCACAGGTTCGTCAGGTCGCTTGTACCTGCGGCCATTGGCAATGATGTGCATGCCGATATGCGCAATAGTATTCATGAGATCGTCTCCTTAGGCGGCGTTGGCGAGAACTGCCTCGCGGCTGCCAATGAAGTTGCGGCCGCGTTCACCCAACAGTGCATCGTTGATTGCATCGACCCAATTTTCGTGTGTGACGCCGTAATCGGTCGCCCGCGTCGAAACCCCGAGATCGGCGAGGAATGCCTCGAGACCCGTCGCCCCCTGTTCGAGATCGTCTCCGAATATCTGCATCAAAGCCGCATCGCAGGCGGCGTTCTTGCCGATCACACTGCGCAAGATCGCCGGCAGGCTGAAGGAGCAGGCAATCCCGTGGACCGTCCCGTGATGAAGGGTGAGATAGTAGGACAGCGAATGGGCGAGCGCGGTTTTGGTGTTGGAGAAGGCCAGCCCTGCAAACAGGCTCGCCTGTCCCATACGCTCGCGCAGGTTGATGTCCTGAAGGTTGCGCAGCAACGCCGGCAGGGTTGCGATGATCTCCCTTGCAGCACGAACAGCATGGTTTGTCGAAACCGGATTGGCGTTGACGTTCCAGATGCTTTCGAGAGCATGCGACAGGGCATCCAAGCCGGTGCTGAGCGTCAGAGAATGCGGCACCTGAAGGGTCAACTGTGGATCGACGATCGAATGTTCCGGATAAAGATTCGGTCGGGCGAGAGAGTATTTCTTCTTGTTTTCCGTATCCCAGACCGTTGCCCAGCAGGTAACCTCGCTTCCGGTTCCAGCTGTCGTCGGAACCGCGATAATGGGTACATTGAAAAGCGTATCGGCGCCCGCACGGCCTTCGAGGTAGGCCTGAACCCGTGCGAAGTCTTTGCCGGACGCGGCAAGAACCTTTGCGGTATCGATGACGGAACCACCACCGAGCGCAACAATGACTTCCGGTGTATTTTCGCAGGCGCCAAAGGAACGGCATGCCGTCCGCAACCCTGCGAAACTTGGATTGGGCTCCACGTCGCGCACAATTACCGACGGTTCTCCAGCGCTCAGCGAGACCTGATCGACCAGGTGATCGAAGAACGGGTGATCATTGTAGGTCAGCAGGCAGTATTTCCGCCCCCTTACTGTCTCCTTGAGAGAAGCGACCTCTCCCACCCCAAACGTCACATTGACGGGATTGAGGTATTTCCAGGATTGTGACATGGCGAAAATCTCCCACAAGCTTTTGTCCCACCTATTGAAGCGCCACGATTATCATTTGTCCAATTGGTAGTTTATTGGATTTCCATATACAAAACCTATGGACGAAAGGCCGGGTGCCAGTCATACTGAGGATGCTGATTTGTCGGTTTTCCCTCCGCAAACATATGACGTTGTTTCACATGGCTATTGTTTTCACGCACCTTCGATCCTTTCATGCGGTTGCCGAGCATCGTGGCTTCACGGCTGCCGCCAAGGCATTGCGTGTCAGCCAACCGACGGTGACGACGCAAGTGAAGGAGCTGGAAGAGCGCTATGGTGTCGAGCTGTTCTTGCGGCAGGGCCGCCGTGTAGAGCTCTCGGAAACGGGGCGATCACTCTTCGAAATCAGTGCCCGGATTATGAAACTCCACGAGGAGGCCGACGAGCTGCTTTCGAGCAGCGGGCACCTAATGACGGGGCAGTTGAAGATCGCAGCAGTCGGTCCGTTTCACGCCACGGAAATGGTGGCACGTTTCCTTTCGCAGTATCCCCTTTTCAATATCAAGATGCTGCTCGGGAACTCGGACCTTACGCTTTCGCGCATCATCGACCTTGAGGCCGACGTCGCCATTCTGGCGCATATCGTCGAGGATCCCCGCGTTCACTCAATCCCGTTCAGCACACATGAAGTCGTCGTCTTCGTCTGCTGCGAGCACCCCTGGTATCAACGCGATGAAATCAACATAAGCGAACTCGTCGGACAACCTCTGATCCTGCGGGAAACAGGGTCCACCACCCGCCGCGCTCTTGAGGCCGCGGCCGAAAGCGCAAATATCGAGATCAATCCGTTTCTTGAGATCGGTAGCCGCGAAGGAGTGTGGAAGGCCGTGGAACGCGGTCTCGGCATCGGCGTTGTCGCGGATTTCGAATTTGTCTCGCATCCAAGATTGAAGGCCATTCGGATCGCGGATGTCGACGTTAAGACCGAATACCGGCTTGCCTGCCTGCGCGAGCGGCAATGGTCGCGCAAAATCAAGGCTTTCTTTGCCACTGTTCTATGACGCTGCACCGTTGCGACCCAGCGCGGTATGGGTAAGCAACCCTCCCTCGGCACGGGGTTTCACCAGCCAATCCTGTTTGACGTGCGCCGCTGGCCGGTTTGAAGGCCAAGCGGCGCGCGTGTCTTCGGTTTTACAAATAAATGGGATTGGACCAGGCGAGTTTTCCATCGGCTGCCATGATCATGACACGGCACCAATCACCGATGAATTTTTTCAATGGGAACTGCGCTGACGTGATCTCAGCACCGGAGATTGCTTCGTTTTTCGATCCGCGCCCCACAACCATGATCTGAATTGCCGATGAGCATTCGATTTCCACGGTCTCGCCGTCGAGGCTGATATTTTTAATCGTAGGTCCCTGTGTCGAATAATAGTTACCCTCCTTCAGCGCCGCCAGCAACGCCTCGGGCTCATTTCGCTCTGCCTTTACCATCACCCAACCACCGAAGGCGTCGCGGTTCTCATCATCCTTTACGACCCAATGCGCGTCGTCGGCAGCCAGTGCATTGATCCGTCGCCCGGATTTAAGCAGGTCATCAAGGTAATAGGCACCGCCACCGCGGGCCTGTCGAACCTGGCTGGTATGGTTATAAACCTCAACGGCATGTGCTCCGGGGATTGTCTGGGCGTCTGCAACCGTCAGTCCGTACCATTCCGGATGCGGAATTGCCACAAAAGCGCCGGCGTCGAGGCAACGCTGGGCAATCTGCGGCCCGGTCTCATCGGGCATATTCGGTGCGAAATTCAGCGGAAGCCCGACCGCAAGCACGTGCCAATGCTCTCCGCCTTCAGTCCCCATTGCGTGGCATTCCGCACCGAGGATCGTCGTGAAGCCGTTGGTGCGGTATGGCGTGGTGTCGGTAATCGGATAGTCGTAGTGATGGGTGAAATGATCCGACAGGCAGATGAAGTCATAACCCCGCTCGCTGTAGCGCCTGCACACCTCCTCAGGACTGATCATGCCGTCCGAGCGCGTCGAATGCGTGTGGAGATTGCCCTTGAAGAAGCTCCCTGGGGCGGAGAATGCGTTAACTGACATGCTTGGAAGTCCTTTGCGTAGTGTGAATGGAAGCACTTGAGAACGCCTCCAGAAGTTTGCGGGTATAGGCGGAATTCGGGTTGGTCAGGATCGTGCCGGTATCGGCATAGTCGCGAATCTCACCCTTTTCGAGGACGAGAATCTGATCCGACATGTCGGCAACGACCGGTAGATCGTGCGAAATGAACAGATAGGCGGTGTTGTGCTCGCGCTGAAGCCGTTTCATCTGTTTCAGCACCTGGGCTTGAACAGTCACATCCAGTGCGGACGTAACCTCATCACACAAAACCAGGTCTGGCTTGCAGGCAAAGGCTCGGGCAATTGCCACACGTTGCTGCTGGCCTCCAGACAACTGGCGCGGAGAACGTGCGAGAAGGCCCGCGTTGAGATCGAGTTCCTCGAGCAACTCAACAACACGATCGCGACAGGCCGCACGCGTTATCCCGAAGAACATCTGCAAGGGCCGGGAGACAATTTCCTCGACGGTATGCTGCGGGTTCAGTGATGAGGCCGGATCCTGGAAGATCATCTGGATACGCCGGCGGAGCTCACGGCTGCGGTCGACGGCAAGTCCAGAAAGCGGCTTGCCATCGAAGACTATCTTACCGCCATTGCCGTCAACCAGGCCGGCGACGAGGCTGGCAAGTGTTGACTTGCCACTGCCTGACTCACCGACAATGCCGAGCGTAGAACCGGGAGAAATTGACAGGGAGATATCGCTGAGCGTCGACGCTGCCGCCGGGCGCCGCAAGATGCGACGGAGGACATTGGGGCGACTGGCGCCATAGGTGAAGTCCAGATTCCGTATGGTGAGCACCCGCGCTTCGCTCGCTACGGTCAGCGGCTCCGGCCGCGCATCCGACTTTAGCTTGGGAATGGCCGAAATAAGGGCTCTTGCGTATTCAGTCTTGGGATTGTTGAAGACCTCCCATGTCGGGCCGTCCTCAACAACCCTACCGTCTTGCATAACGAGCACCCGCTCGCACATGCGCGCAACGACATTGAGATCGTGACTGACATAGATCAGCGTTGTCTTGGTGCGCTTCTGCAGCCGGCTGATGAGATCGAGAACGTTTGATTCCACCGTCTTGTCCAACGCAGTGGTCGGTTCGTCGAGTACGATCAGTTCAGGTTCGGCAACGAGCGCAGCGGCGATGACAACGCGTTGCCGCTGCCCACCAGAGAGCTGGTGCGGATAGCGATCGAAGATAGCAGCCGGATCGGGAAGTTCCATGTCGGCCAAAATATCCAGAGCTTTGTTCTTAACCGGCAGCCCACCCGCTGCATTGTGCTGTCTGACGAGCTCCGTCAGATGCTCACCGATCGTGCGGTGCGGCGTCAGGGATGACAGGGGATTTTGAGGCACCATCGCGGCCTGTCCACCGCGGAACTTGAGCAGGGATGAATTGCCCAGATTGAAAATGTCCGCGCCGGAGACAGTGATTGCACCCTGCGCGATGCGGGCACCCGGTCGAGTATAGGCGAGAAAGGCACGAGAGAGCGAAGACTTTCCACAGCCGCTCTCACCAACGATGCCAAGCGTTGAGCCTTTCATGATCGAGAAGCTGACGTCATCGACAGCTGGCAACTCGGTGGTGGGCCCAGTCTTGTAAACAAGCGTGAGGTTGCGCACTTCAATGTGAGGAATCTGATTCATGTCAACCGAGCTCCGCCGTTGCGATGCCGAAGGCGCGCGCAAAACCGTCGACCATGAAGTTGACGCCGATGATGAGGCTAGACAGCATGATCGCCGGGAGAAGCAGGAACCACGGATCGGTGAAAACGACGCCCATGGCTTCTTGAACCATAAGGCCCCAATCCGGCGTCGGCTGGCTGATGCCCAGCCCCAGGAAGGACAAGGCACTGATGCGCAGAACGGCCGAGGAAACACGAACTGCGAGTTCAACGCCCAATAAACTGATCAGGTTCGGAAAAATCTCACGCATCAGAATCGCGAAGCGTGTTTCGCCTCGAAGCTCTGCGGCGCGCACGAAGTCCAGGCTTGCCAGGCTGATCGTCTTGGCTCTAACGACGCGTACGACGCCCCAGGTGTAAACGACAGCTACAACCGGGATCAGCGAAACAATATCCTTGCCCAGAGCCAGTGTCAGGATGGCGATCAGGATCAGATCCGGAATGGCCATCATGGCATCGACGATGCGCATGATGATTTCATCCGTGCGGCCGCCTAGATATCCGGCGACCATGCCGAGCACAGTTCCGACCGCCAATGCGATGGTCACACCAAGAAACGATACAAACAGGGCGATGCGGCCGCCCGCGATCATGCGGCTAAAGTAGTCTCTGCCGATCTGATCGGTACCCATCAGAAAATCCCAAGATGGCCGTTGCAAGGGGGCGCCCACGAGTGCACTCGTGTCATGCGGAGCGATCAGCGGCGCAAGTAGCGCGATCAGAAGATGTGCCACGACCAGAATTAGTCCGAGAAGCACCGCCGGTTCCGACAATGCGCGGCGCAGGCGCGGCGACCGGAAAACCCTTCGCGGCTGGGGTGGTCGTGTAAAGAGCGAAATATCAGCCATTTTGAAACCTCGTGCGGACGCGCGGGTCCAGCGCTAGGATCGCCAGATCGGCGATCAGGTTGGCAACGATCACCGCGAGTGCCGCAAGAAAGGCGATCGCCTGAACCGTCGGTATTTCGCGCTGCGAGATCGCGCGCAGCAGTTCGCCCCCCGCCCCCGGATATTTGAATACCGCCTCGACCACCACCGAGCCGGAAAGCAGCCCTGCGACGAAGGTGGCCGTGCCGCTGAGCATCGGGATCATGGCCGATGGCAGGGCATGCATGATGCTGATGCGCCATGTCGGAATGCCCGCCAACCTTGCGCGCTCGACATAGTCGCTGTTGAGAGCCTCCATCATGCCGGCTCGTAACAGCCTGAATTGATAGGCCGCCCCATGCACGCACAGCGCGATAACCGGCAGGATGGCGGCAGCCAGAATGGTCAACTTGGGCGCGTTGGTGGGAGCGAGGATTACCGCCGGCAAGAGACCCAGCCAGACGGCGAATACGATGACAAAGATGTTGCTGACGACGAAGTCGGGCATCGAATAGGTAAAAAGTGTCGTCGTGCTGATGGCATTGTCCAGTCGTCCGCCCGGTTTGAAGCTGGCAAGCACACCAAGTGTGATGACGATCACCAACATGACGATCAATGCCACTCCGGCCAGGATCGCCGAGTTCACCATCGGGTGCATGATACGGTCGAACACCGGTTCACGCTTGATGATGGTCGTGCCGAAATCGAACGTCATCAGACGCGTCCAGACTTCCAGGAAACGAACGGGGATAGAGCGGTCGAGCCCCAACTCTCGCCGCATATCCTCAATTTGCTGCGCCGGCATGAACGCCAGTTCGTCAGCCGGAATTGTCGCTGTGAGCGCATCGCCCGGCAGCACCTCGGTTCCCAGAAAGACAATCAGCGCCGTGAAGCTCAAGATGAAGAACGACATCAGCAAACGCCGGCCCATCATTTCAAGAATTTGTATCAATGCAGTTCCCTCCCGATGAGTATGAGAGGCGCACCGGGGCGCGCCTCTCTAATTTCAGGACTCGATCCACACATCGTCGAAACGGCTGCCCCAGTTTTGCGAATGCGACTTGATATTCTTCACGCCAGGCGCATGCGCCAGCATGTTGCGCCGTCCTCCCAGCACGATGGCAGGTGTATCCGACTGAGCGATACGCTGGCATTCACGGTACATTTCGACTCGCTTTTCAGCGCTCGGCTCGGCGATCGTCTCTGCATAGAGCTTCTTGAACGCATCGGCCTTGGCTCCCGTCCAAGCAGCCGCCTCGCTGTCATTGGTGACGAGACGTCCGAGATTGATGGCGGGATTGCGAGGACCCACGAGCGAACGCGCAGGTCTGCCGAACGGTGCATTGACCTGGACGGTATACGCGCTGAAGCCGTCGCACGGCATTTCTCTGATCTCGACGTTGATCCCGGCCTTCTTGAGTGATTCTGCCACCACCGCCATGACGCGCGGCTCCTCGGGGAAGGAGGGGCAGAAGACGATCGTCGGAAGATCCAGCCCGTTTGGGTGCCCCGCCTCTGCGAGAAGTTGTTTTGCGCGTTCAAGATCGTATGGCTTCTCCCGCGGCAGAAACTCGTGGTTCAAGCCAGACATCTGTGTATCGTTGCCGACCCAGGAGCCAGGGTCGTTGTAGACGATCGTGTTGATCGCATCGCGGTCGATACTGAGGCTGATCGCCTCGCGGATGCGCGGGTCGTTCCATACCAGATCAAGGTTCTTGGGCAGGCTGATGAGAAATTGATCGCCGCCCTTGGATTTGTGAACCAGACCGCCAGAGCTTTCATATTGGCCGGCCGTCGTTGGATCGATGTTGAAGACCACATTGAATTGCCCAGACCGGAAGCCGTTGATGGCCGTCTGCGAATTAACGACATAACCTTCCAACTCATCAACGAAAGGGCGGCCTTTAAGCCAGTAATTCTCGTTTCGGACGGCTTGAAAGCCACGCCGGTTGTCGACTTGCACGAGTTTGAACGGCCCGGTGCCGATGCCGTCTGCTAAAATCGCACCAGAGGCCGCGGCCGGCCCGATCGTCAGGCGATACTCCGCCAACGCGTAGGGGAATTCCGCATAGGGCGCATTCAGCGTGAATCGCAGTCCGTATTTGCCTTGCGCTTCGACCTTTGCAAACCACTTGTTGAGGAATGAGCTACCCTTCAACGCAATGTGCTCATTGATGGACGCAACCGCATCTTCCGATGTCATTTCCTTACCGTGGTGGAAAGTGACCCCTTCGCGCAACTTGAAGTCCCACACCGTGAGCGTATCGTCCGTAGGGCCCCAGCTCTCGGCCAGTTCTCCCTGCAAGTTGAAATCGTGATCGACCCAAAGCAGGCAATTCCAGATCGATCGGGTTAGCAAGTCGATCCAGAAATGCGGATGCCGGCCGTTATCGGACGTACCGACTGCCCAGTTGGGATAGGTCTGACCGTAGACCAGTTTACCTCCGGTCTTCGGCGCGGCCTCCTCCGGCAATGCGGCCCAGGCCGGCAATTGCGCTGAATAGGCGGCAGAGCTTCCGATCAGCGAAAAAGCGGCAAGAGCCGAGGCTCCCACGCCAATGAGTTGCAAGAAATCTCTCTTTGTTATGCTGTGCATGCTCTGACCTCCATCGACCACTTCAACATGGTCCCATTGTCGCTTGGTTGGCTTGAGATAGACAAATCTTATATATCTATCGCTACCATAGATTTTCTCGATGGATCGGCGCCACGTCTGGTGTCCAGTTCTAGTGAACCAGCTTTGCCACAGCGCTGATGCCGAACGAGGCTCTTCTACGTATGTCGCCCTTGCCTGAATGCTGGCGACCAATCTGTGGAAGGCCTCCGGTGAACTAATCGCCTCGCCAATGACAATCCCGTGACAAGCGCAGGCCTCCATGTTCCGATTGCATTAATGTCACAAGACATTCACGCCCAATCTCTAATTGGGCGATATGACAGGTAGCAACCATACAGCCGTGAGCCTCGGCCGGAACGATGATCCTGAAGATGGGCAATCTTTTGCGCGGATAGCCGACGATATTCGCCGGCGCATTCGCTCGCACGTTTTGATGGCCGGTGATCGCCTGCCCTCACAGAGGCAACTTGCCGCCGACTATTGCGCGAACCGTCATGCCGTGAGGCTGGCCATCGAGACGCTGGTGCGGGAGGGCTTCGTCACAACCCGGCATGGGAGTGGCATGTTCGTACGCCGCCTGACACTCGACTACCGTATCAAGAGCCGCACGCGCTGGTCAGACATGGTGCGCGGTAGAGGTGAGGGGGCCGATATCCGCCTGATCGACTTTGAAGAAAAGCGCGGCACCCCTGCAATCTGGAGCAGTCTTTCCTTGCAGCGAGGAGAGCGGGTTTTCGAATTTACGCTCCTGCGCGTGCTGGATGGCACACCGATTTGCCTCGCCCATCACACCGTCCCTGCCAGCCGTTTTCCTGGTCTCGACGAGAAGGTAAGATCCGTACGAAGCGTCAGCGGTCTGTTCATGGAGTACGGTATCGAGGATTATAAGCGCAGCGACACCACAATGACGTGCCGTCTTCCGGAGAAAGAAGAAATCCAGTTGTTATGCATGCAGCGGGGTCAGCCTCTGATCGTTCTTGAAGGACGCAATATCGACAAGAACGGACGGCCGTTGGAGATAAGCCGATCGAAGTGGCCAGCCGACTGTATCTCTGTGAAGATTTGAAGGGATCTTGTGACTACAGTGCGTGTTGCATGTTGGCAAAATGTTGATTGGGCTCAGAGCAGGCGTGACTGCACGTGGGGGATCGAGCCGCACGGAACGCGCGGCTCGAAGATTGTCGTTACTTCCCGCCCCAGGCTGCCGGATAGTCGGGCAGCTTTTCGCAGCCGCACATCGCGTGGTGCAGCGGCGGCATCTTGTCGTTCACATACTGGTCAAGCGTCTCGGCGGAGATCGCCGGCTGCGGCATTACCCATTCTGGCCCCGG
This sequence comes from Rhizobium sp. Root1334, assembly GCF_001426665.1. Classification (GTDB taxonomy): domain Bacteria; phylum Pseudomonadota; class Alphaproteobacteria; order Rhizobiales; family Rhizobiaceae; genus Pararhizobium. Next base: position 47,676 of record NZ_LMEY01000031.1, read on the forward strand.
CACCGCCTCGCCCTTCAACACCTTGACCGCCGCGATGACCGGCGTGCGCCACTGATAGGTCGGATAGGTCGGCGCGATTGCCTTGAAGCCCTCTGCCTTCCATTTCATCAGGAAGTCCTGCTGGTCCTCGCCCGTGATAATCGGCAGCGGCAGGCCGGAGTCCTCGAAGGCCTCCAGTGCGGCAACCGCTGTCGCACCGGCATCCATCCAGATCGCATCGATCGAGCCGCGTTGCAGATAGTCCTCGACGATGGACTTGGTCTTGGCGTTGTCGCCCTCGGTGAACTCCTCGCCGATGACGTTCAGGCCCTTCTCCTTGAAGATGCGCTTGGCCGCCGAAGCGCGGGTCTCCAGCACGTCAACGCCGGGCACGATGCGCAGCATCAGGACATTCGCGCCGGCCGGTGCGGTGGACGCCACGAACTCGCCAGCCTGGATGCCGAAACCGTAGCCGCCGACCGGATGGATGAAGGTCACCGGGCACTTGGTGTTGACGCCGCGGTCGAAGACGATGACCGGCAGCTGCGCACAGGCTTTTTCGACGGCAGGCGTCAGTGCGGCCGTGGTGTTCGGCGAGACGATCAGCGCCGAGCACTTGCCGCCGTTGATCAGATCATCGATGTCGGAAATCTGCTTGTCGTCGGAGCCTTCGGCATCGACGTGGATGAGCTCCTTGATCTCCGGATGCAGCTTCACCTCGGCCTGCATATTGGTCCAGCCGGTCACGCGCCAGGCATTGTTCACGCCGGCATTCGAGAAGCAGATCGTGTAGGGGCCTTCCTTCTTGTACTGCGTGGTGTCGGCCATCTGGTCACCGTAATATTGCACCCATGGCTCCCCCTCCGGACCATTGGCTTTTGCCGTCAGCATTTCGCGCTGGCGGGCAAATTCCGCGGGGTCGTCAAAGTTCAGCTGTTGGGCCTGTGCCGTGCTGGCAAGCAGGGCAACAGAAAGGGCGGCGGTCAGCAGTTTTTTCATGTCTCACTCCCATTTGATCATGATGGTCAGGTTCCTCCCGGCGGCCGGCGGCCGGCGAAATTCAGGTCCGGCCGGCGCGGTTGCGCCGGTAGGTGGCAAGCACGACGGCGACGATCAGGATCACGCCCTGCACGACGTCGCGCACCGGTTTCGGCAAGCCGATGAAATTGAGCAGCGTGAAGATCGCCGTCAGCGTCAGCGCGCCGGCAATCGAGGCCGGCACCGAGCCGCGCCCGCCGAGAAGCTGCGCCCCGCCGATGACGCAGGCGGTGATCGCCTGCAATTCGTAGCCGACGCCGACATCGGTCGAGACACCGGCAAAGCCGCCAAGCAGGATGCCAGCCGTTACGGCACTTAGCGACGAGACGACGAAGGCGATGATGCGTACCCGCTCCAAGGGAACGCCCGACATCTGTGCCGCGCGCGGATTGTCGCCGATCGCATGCAACAGACGCCCGAGATTGGTGCGGTGCATCAGCCAGAACAGGCAGAGGCCGACCACGACAAGCACGAGCAATGCGACCGGCAGGAACTGGATGAGCGGAATGCCCTGAATGTTCACGCGCCCGAAAAAGCGGAACGTATCGGGCAGGTAGCCGCGCGGCGAACCGCTCGACCACATGAACGCCGCGCCATTCAGCGTGATCATCATGCCGAGCGTCGCAATCAGCGAGGGCACCCGCAGATAGCTGACAACGAGGGCGTTGACCACGCCGACGGCAAGCCCGACGGCATACATGACCGGGATTACCCACCAGGTCGCATCGGCATTGTTGTTGAGCAGCATAGAGGAACCGACCACCGTCAGCGTGATCACCGAGCCGACCGAGAGATCGAAGCCACCGGAGACGATGACGTAGATCTGACCGGCAGCAAGGATCGCAAGCGGTGCGGCCCGCTTCAGGAAATTCATGTAGCCCGTGGGCTCGACGAAATTCGGGTTGGACAGCGTGATGGCGACAAGCAGCGCTGCGAGCACGAAGAAGACGGGATTGATCTTCGGCAGACGACCGCTGTTCGTCGCGCCGGGCGCCTTTGCGGAACCGACGGTTTCCTGGATCATGCCACTATCCTCTTCGAACGTACGGCGTAGAAAGCGACGGCGGCGACGATGATGATGCCGCGCATCACCTGCTTGGCGAAGGCATCGACGCCGGCGAGATTGAAGATCGAATCGATCAGCGAGAAGATGATGACGCCCGCGACAGTACCCCAGATTCCACCCTTGCCGCCGGACAGGATCGTACCGCCAATGACAACCACCGCGATCGACTCGAGGTCATAGGCGCCTTCCGTGCCTATCCACGGCGAGCCGGATTTCAGACGGCTTGCGAGATAGAGGCCGGCGAGTGAGGCGCAGAGGCTGCAGATGATGTGGCTTGCCATCACCACCCGCGTCGTCTTGATGCCGGCAGCGCGCGCCGTATCGCGATTGCCGCCGACCGAATAGATGTTCGAGCCGAAGCGGGTAAAGCGCAGCACGGCCCAGGCCGCCAGCACGAGGAGCACCAGCACGATGAGGCTGACCGGCAGCCCGATCACCTCGCCATAGGCGAAATACTGGAACGCATCCGGCACCGAGCCGCCGAACCGGCCATGGAACGAGGCGAGGCAGCCCTGGATGATCAATGCCATGCCGAGCGTCGCGATCAGCGGATTGACCTCCAGTTTGGTGATCATCAGCCCGTTGAGTGTGCCGACCACTGCACCCATCAGCAGCACAGCGAGAACGGCAGGTACCATCATCGCCGGATCGCCGTTCATGATCGCCGAGGAGACGACAGCAGACGCCGAGATCAGATGCGCCACCGACAGGTCGATCGATCCGACGAGGATCGCAAAGGTCTGGCCGACGGCGGTGATGCCGAGCGCGATGGAGCGGTTGAGGATGGAGACCGCCGCTTCCGGCGTCAGGAAGCGCGTGAGCCCGAGGCCGAGCGCGATCGCGATATAGATGGCGAGCGCTGCTGCAAGCAGCAAAGCCGGTGCATAGCGTTCCATGCGCCAGGCGGGACGTTTGGTGAGGGTCGCCGTGTTCATGCCGCCACCGCCTCTTCGCCGGTCGCCGCGAGCATGACATCGGCCTCCGACACGCCGCGCGGGAATGCGGCCACGAGTTCGCCGGCGCGCATCACCAGGATGCGGTCGGCAGCGCCCAGCACTTCCGGCAGGTCGGACGACACCATCATGATCGCCGTGCCCTTGCGCGCGAGATCGCGCATCAGGTGATAGATACCGGCCTTGGCATTAACATCGATGCCGCGCGTCGGCTCAATGAAAATCAACAGCCGCGGTGCCAGCGCCAGCCAGCGCGCCACAATCGCCTTCTGCTGGTTGCCGCCCGAAAGCGCCTTGATCTCCTGGGAGAAGCTGCCGGCCCTGACATCAAGATCGTGCAGCAGCTTGTTCATCTCTTCAGCTGAGGTAAACGGCGTCGCATCGGCCCTGCCGGCGAGCCCGGAAAGTGCCCTTGCCGTCAGCAAACCATTATCCGCGACCGACTGCATCAGCACCAGCGCTTCGGCCTTGCGATCGCCCGGAAGCAAGCCGATACCGGCGCGGATAGCGTCGCGTGGATTGGTGAAGAGCGCCGGATTGCCGGCAAGCAAAACCTCGCCCTCAGTGAAGGGCAAAAAACCGAAGATGGCCTGGGCGAGCGCCACCCGCCCTGCCCCCTGTAATCCGGCAAAACCGACGATCTCCCCGGCGCTCAGCTCAAAGGAAATATCCTTCAGCCGGTCGTTGCCGGCATGGCGCACGGACAGCACGACGTCGCCGATCTCCTGCGGTGTCGCAGGTGCCGCATAGAAATCGCCTATATCGCGGCCAACCATGGCGCGCACGATCGTATCGGGTTCCGGCACATGATCGAAGCTCGCGGCCGTCTCGCCGTCTTTCAGAACGGTCACCCGGTCGGCAAGCCGCGTGATCTCGCGCATGCGGTGGGTAATATAGATGATCGCGACATTCCGCTTCTTCAACGTGTCGACGAGGCCGAACAGCACCTCGCATTCCGCCTCGTTGAGCGCCGCGGTCGGCTCATCCATCACGATAACCTTCGCATCGAGCGACACTGCCTTGGCGATCTCGACCAGCTGCTGGCTCGCGACATCGAGGTCCGCCACGACCGTATCCGGCTCGATCCGGTGCGCCGAGCCGAACAGCGCCAGCACGCGCCGTGCCTCCGCGTTCATCGCCTTGTGGTCGATCAGGCCAAACCGTGTCGGCTCGCGGCCGAGAAAGATGTTTTGTGCGACGGTGCGCTCGGGCAACAACGAGAATTCCTGGTAGATCACGGCGATACCGGCGCGGATCGCCTCCAGCGGGTGGGTGAAATGCCGTTCCTCGCCGCTGACGACCACGGCGCCGCCATCCAGCCGGTAGACGCCGGAGAGGATCTTCATCAGCGTCGACTTGCCGGCGCCGTTTTCACCGGCGAGCGCATGCACTTCGCCCGGATAAGCGGAAAAACTTACGCTCTTCAGCGCCTTCACACCGGGAAAACTCTTGGTGATGCCGCGCATCTCGATTGCGGGATTGCTCATGCTGCTGCCCATGTCTTGCGAATGAACGTTGCGCTTTCGGAGAAAAGCGTCTCGAAATCCGGAAACAGCGGCCGCCAGACGCGGGTCGCCGCCGCAATCGCCGGCAGGCCGGCCCCGAAGGCCTCAAGCGTCAACCAACCGTCATAACCGATTTCCTTCAACACGGTGAATATCGCCGCGAAGTCTATGTGCCCCCGCCCTGGGATGCCACGGTCGTTTTCCGACACATGGAAAACGCCTATATCCGGGCCGATCAGCCGGATGGCCTCTTCCTGCCGGCGCTCCTCCACATTGGCATGGAACGTGTCGTACATGATCTTGAAGGCGGGATGCCCGACCCGGTCGACATAGGCGCGGGACTGTTCCATCGTGTTGAGATAATAGGTCTCGAAACGGTTGAGCGGCTCGAGGCTCAGATAGATGCCGTGGGCAGCTGCCCGCTCGGCCAGCGCGCGGTGTGCATCCGCACCGTATTTTAACTCGTCCTCGCTGGCGCCGGTGCCCGTGAAGACGCCGATCGGCGCATGAAAAGGCCCACCCATGCTTTCAGCGCCGAGCGCGATGGCGCAATCGAGCGCCCAGTCGAGATGAGCAAGCCCGCGCGCCCGAACCTCGGCATCGCCACTGATGGGACTGGCCCCCGGTGTCGGCACGATCGAGGTGGTCGAGCGGCCAAGACCGAGGGCATCGAGTTTTTTGCCCAGGCGCTCGTAGTGAGCGACCTCGCCCTTGAGGACCGGCACCTCAACGCCGTCGTAACCGAGATCGCGCAGCCGACCGATGCTATCGAAATGACTGTCCTCGACGAAATCCGTCAGGCACAGAAGGTTGATGCCGAGTTTCATGGCGCGCTCAATGCAGCTTGATGCCGAGATCACGGCAAGTGGCGCGGATCCAGGCCAGCGACTTCTCGATCATCGGCCCCGCCGCCCCTTCGCATTCAAGGCTGAGCACGCCATCATAGCCATGGTCACGCAGTTGGGCGAGGCAGGCCCTGATATTGTCGGCATTGACCCCGTCGCCGAGCGCGCAATGGCTGACGGCAATGCCGGTCAGCCCGCCGCGCACCGCATCTGCCAGCGATTGCGACACGTCCTTGACGTGGACATGGCTGACCTTGTCGATGAAACGCGGAAGAAACTCGGTCGGCTCCTGGCCGGCGATGAAGGTATTGCCGGTATCCATGTTCATACGCAGCCACTTCGAATCGACGAAGTCCAGCATGCGTGCCATGAATTCCGGGCGTGTCGTGAAATGCCCGTGCGGCTCGATATTGACGATGATCTCGTGTGCCTCCGCGACCTCGATGATCTTCTCGTAGCTGCGCTTCATCAGCGCCATCGATTCCTCTTCGCTCAAGCCCTCCGGCATGTGAAGCCCATCCGTCGTGTCGACGCAAGGGCTGCCGGCCTGCGCGGCCCAGGCGATCGATTTCAGCACATAGGGTACACCCCTAAGCGGACCGTCCTCGCCGGAAAGCGGATAGGCGGCATCGACCTGGGAGAAGCGCACGCCGTATCGGTCCATCTTGCGGCGAAGCAGCGCGGGGTCTTCGTAGAGCGCGACATGCGGCTGGTAGCCGAGGCCGTGAATCCAGCTCACGCCGTCGATCAGGCCGCACTCAATGAAGTGCACATCGTTGTCGTTCGCCCACTGCAAGCATTTTTCGAACGACCAGTAGGCCGAATTGAACGCGTCCGTGTGGAAGCCTATCCGCACCGGCAAATCCTCCCTGTTTCCCCTCCATGCCATTGAGTTTCAACGGCAAATCATCAGTGCTTCGATTTGTCACTTGATGATGGTCAAGTATTGCGCAATAAATCGTTGCCCGCGTTCGAAATAGAGGAGTGGTAAATTTTGAACATCGGCGGAGGAGAGTGATGAACAAAGCCAACAACGAACGGGCCGTCGGCCGGCCCGCTGTTTTCCGTGAGCCGGGCGCCCTGCTTTATGCCGGCAACTGCCAGGACCTGATGAAGGCGTCGCTTGCCGGACAGGTCGCGCTCAATGCCTGGACGAGGCGAGGTTATCCGGGGACGGACCTCGGCAAGGCGCTGCCACAAGTCTGCTCTGTCGGCGGCTGGGACGCGACGACGCCGCAGGACTGGGGCCTGCGCGAACATTGCAACGAGGGTGTCAAGATCGCTTATCTGGCGCGCGGTTCGCTGACCGTCACGATGGATGGCCGTAAAACCACGCTCAACGAAGGCCAGATGTTCGTCGTGCGGCCATGGCAATTGCATGCGCTCGGCGACCCGACCATCGGCGCCAGTCATATCATCTGGGTCCTGATGGATATGGGCGTGCGCCGCCCGCACGAGACCTGGCTATGGCCCGATTGGATCGGCTGGCCGGAGCGGGATCGCAAAAGGCTGAGCGAACTCCTGTCGAAAAACGAGCAGATTTCCTATCTCGCTTCACGCGACGTCACGCGCACCTTCCTGGAGATTCACGAGGTGGTCGCCGGCGGCGACATCGAGGGCGGCGAAGCGAGGCTGCGCCTGCTGATCTCGATGATGCTGCTGCAGTTCCGCCAGATGCTGGAAAGCCAGTCGCCGGTGCTGGACCTTGCCCTTGCGAGCTCGAAACGCACCGTGGAGATTTTCCTGAAACGACTACGACACGCGCTCGACGAAGACTGGACGCTGGAGAACATGGCGGCCGAGTGCAATCTCTCACGCACCCAGTTCACCCAGCATTGCCAGGTACTAACCAACATGACGCCTGTTCGCTATTTGCAGATGCTGCGACTCACGGCGGCACGCCAACTGCTCGAGAGTGGTCAGCAATCCGTTACCCACGTCGCCTTCGACTGCGGATTCTCGTCCAGCCAGTACTTTGCCACCTGCTATAAGAAGCGTTTCGGTTTTTCTCCAGTGGAGACGCCGCGACTGCAGGCAACTATGAGTGGCTGAACGCGTTTGCGGCAGGTTCCATTTTCGGGAACGGGCGGGCTTCAACGCCGGCGGTGGCCAGCAGGCCGAGCTTGCGCCAACATTCCAACCGGGTGCCCCCTTGGGGCATTGCCAGTAAGACGCGCTCCATTCGAGCACGCTCCGATCGAGAGCTGGCAAAGGGAGTTCTTCCTGCGGTAAGCCTACGACTTGCTTTCGGCGACTAACGGCATTTGGTTCATTCTGTATAACAGGTTCTCCGCGGCCTTTATCGGCAACAATGTCCTCAGCATATCAGGCCAGTTGTCGAGAGCTATCCTCACCGACTTTTTGATTTCTTTTTCGATCCAGTCCGGTTCCAACTCCAGGAAGTCGGCAATCCGGCGAAAACGATGCAGGCTGACCTTGGAAAAATCGTAAGTTCCCGCCATTTTCAATGCGAGCCGATCACCAGGGGCGAACAAGACTGTAGGGACGATATCGTAAGCCGGCGACAGCCGTACCACGCCCGGTGCTGGGAAAATAAAAGACCAGTTTTTCAGGTGGTTGTCACCGTTTCCAATGAGGACATCGGCAACCATCCTGCGAAACCCCTCAAGGACGTCAGCACGCCAGTCCGTACTAAAGCGCTTTATCATGTTCAGCATCGTTTCATAGGTCGCCATGGTGTATTTCCGCTCCCCTACCGCACCCACGATTTGAGCACCATCCTCCATATGAATGCGTTGCTCTGCACCAGGCCTGTCGAAGCGATCGACGACAAGGGCGTTTTCCCCCTCGCTGAGAAGCCTCTCATCTATGCCGTAGATATTCTTGGTCGACGTTAGGCGACAATTTGCCGTGTCAATCCCGAGCATTTTGCTGACGGTCATCGCGGCATACTCGGCCTCTGGAAGACCGGGATATTGCTTCGTTGGTACTTTCAAAATGCACCGGCCTTCGCCGGCGCGCCCCGGCGCAGTGAGCCGATCGCCATCTGCAATTGCCGAAAATTTGAGTTGAACGCCAGCCAAGGAAAATTTCACGGCTCCTTCAGGCAAAGGGGCGGCCACGCCGCGGATACTTTGAACTTCGATCGGACCAACAGACGAGGGCACCGCTGTTTCAGGCGTGACAATAATTGCTCCCGGCAAATCTGCCCCGAGACGGATCAAGAGATCGAACTGGTCGTGATCGCCAGGTCCCATCTCACTCATGACGAGATCACGCAGTGCGCCTTCGGGCAATAGGCCGGAAAACCATGGCGGCAGATAGCCATTGAGACCGATTTTGTCACCGCGACCAGCCAAACGCCTACGGGTCGCTTCTTCGTCGCCGGGGACATACCAGCTTAAACTTACAATTGGCCGCTGGTCATCGCGAAAATATGCTTCGTCCACGAAGAAGGCGGACGCGCCGGTGCTGTCGCGCGAAAGTGTACCGACGCGAACCATACTTTGGTCGGGCCGAACCAGCCTAACGGCTAAAACTGCACTCTCCTTCGCCATCAAGATTCCTCGTCATCGGAAAGATCAACAAAGAGGTTTTCGAACGTTTCGTTGTGCTCATCACCCCTTTTTGACGAGGCCCGTCTCGGGGCTAAAGACTCCGCTACATCCGCATATCGTTCCTTCGGCACCAGAAGCGGCATGACACCCAAAGCGTCGCAACAGTCGAGAAGAAGGGTCAATCGGTCCTTGCCCTTGCGGCTATGAACGAGATCTCGTTCCAATTCGGAAATCCGCGCACGGTCCCGGCCCACGCGCTGCGCAAGATCCGGCTGCGTCATCGCCCTTGCTTTACGGGTCGTCTGCAGCTGCGAACCGAGTTCTTTCGCAATATCAAGCGCCATTACGCTACTTCTCCCATTAAGAGCGTCGTTACGCTACCGAAAAACTTGACGACACGAAAGCGGAATTGCGCTCATTTGAGAACATAGATCGCAATTCCGATTTTTTGAGGTCGAAACAAGATTTCAAAAAATCGCACGCGGCCTCATCAATCAAAGACAACAACGGCAGATATTGTGGTGACGCCCCGTCTCCATCGGTCGTGGGAAATGTCCCAATGGCTTCTGATCAATGAAGATTGGTAAGCCGCAGACAGCGTAATGTCGCCCACGACAGCACTATTCTTTATTGAATGATACATGTTCCTGGCCAATCCCGGCAGGAGTTCCGCGCGCAGCTGACCAGAGACACGGCGGCGATCAGGACGCAGGCGATGGCGGTAATTTTTCGAAATGTTGCGCTTCTCAATGGCTCGGTCCTTGTCTTTTCGTATCTATCTTTTCAGCAGTCCTAAGAGGGTTGTGTGCGCGTCGCATCGCGCAGGGAAACTGCCGCCTTCATCAGGCAACTGAGATAGTGATCCCGGTTGGCAAGACCATCATCCCGTGGCGTCACCAAGCATAGTGTAGCGACGGGATGTTTGCTTTCGTCCTTCAGGGGGACCGCAAAGCAGTGCGTGAAACTGTCCACGATACTGTTGAAGGTAAAAAATCCGTCCTTCTCGGCTTGGCGCACTTCCGCCAGAAACGTTTGCGGTTCGAGCCATTCGCCATTGGGAAGCCGGAAATCCGATTTCGGGATGAAGGCAAGAATCTCTTCATTGCTGAGATGGCTGACGAGAAGCCGCCCCGAGGCCGTCCACGGGATGGGTATCAAGCGCCCCACATCTGTCGCGATTCTAAATGGGCGAGCGCCTTCTTTCACACGCACGACCATGTATTTGTTGCCATCCAGCATGCAGAACTGCGCCGTCTCGCGCGTTTCGCCAGCAAGCCACTCCAGTGCGTTCTCGCATTCGCGAGTGAAGTCAAAATGGTTCTCATAGGCCGCGCCTAGGAAATAGAGCTTTCGGCCTAGAAATACGCGGCCGTCGCCGCCCGTGAATTCGAGGATACCATTGCGCAGCAGAAGGTTGACCAACTCGTAGACCGATGAGCGCGGTGCGCCGATTTGAGCGGCGATCTCGTTCGGCTTAAGCGCTCGCCGGTTCTGCCGCAGGAAATCGAGGATTTCGAAGGCGCGATCGAGCCCGCGGGCCCGCTTTCCCCCTGCATCGTCGGCAATTGAATCCATCGTCCCATTCCCTGCGTGTCGTCGGTCAAGCTTGTCATGTGAGCCAGCCGATCTGTCAACCCGCGCATTCGCAACGCCTGAACGAAATTTTGCAGCCCCTCTTGCGGGCGGCAAAAATCAGCATAAGATCGCGACGTCCAATATTTAGATCATATGTACATTATAATGGACATTGACGGATGGCAAGCCCGGTTCTGCTGCCGCCTACAAAAAAGGGGAACTACAATGAAGACTTTTGAAAACAACCCGTCCGCCTCGCTACGCAGCCGCCTCTTCGCAGGCGCCGCCATGGCGATGGGCCTGCTGGCGCTTTCGGCCGGCACGGCATCGGCCGCCGCCAATTGCATCAAGGGTGATCGCAAGGCGCCCTATACGGTCGGCTGGGCGAACATCTATTCGGTGCCGACCTGGATGAAGCAGACGGAGGGCACGATTGCCGCCGAAGTGGAGGAACTGAAGAAGGCGGGTCTCGTGAAGGACCTGATGATCACCGACGCGCAGGGCAATGCGCAGACGCAGATCCAGCACATCCAGTCGATGATCGACGCCAATGTCGATGCCATCGTCGTCATCGCCGGTTCGTCCAATGCGCTTGACCGCGTGATTTCGGACGCCTGCGACAAGGGCATCGCCATCGTCAACTTCGACAGCCTTGTCAACACTGACAAGGTGACGGCGAAGATCAACACCGATTCCGGCGAATGGGGCGCTGGCGCTGCCAAGTGGCTTTCCGACCAGCTCGGCGGGAAGGGCAAGATCATCGTCATGAACGGCCCGGCCGGTATTTCCGTCAGCGACGACCGCCGCAAGGGCGCCCAGCCGGTGCTCGATGCCAATCCGGATCTGAAAATCATTACCGAGACGAACACGGAATACAACGCAGCACCCGCGCAAGAAGCAATGACCAGCCTGCTCTTCGCCAATCCGGAAATCGACGGCGTGCTGTCGCTTGGCGGCGCAATCTCGGCCGGCTCCATCATGGCCTTCGATCGCCAGGGCCGTGAGCAGGTGCCGGTGACGGGTGAAAATGCCCGCCAGTTCCTGGAACTCTGGAAGGAGAAAGGCCTCAAGGGCTGGGCAACTATGCAGCCGAACTGGCTCGGTGCGCTCTCGGTCTATACGGCCGTGCAGGCGCTGGAAGGCAAGGACGTGCCGGCCTTCATCAAGGTACCGCTGCCGGTCATCGACGACAGCACGATCGACAGCTACCTCGCCCGCGCCGATCAGTTCCCTGCAGACGGCTACATCTACTCGGATTACGACCAGGCGCTCTTCGACAAACTGCTCGCCCAGAAGTAATTCCCGGTCAAAGGAAGCCGTCATGACGGATCAAAAACCCCTGCTGGAAGCCCGGCAGGTGTTCAAGGGATTTTTTGGCAATCCCGTTCTGAAGGGCGTCGATATCGCCCTTCACCCGGGCAGGGTTCACGCCCTGCTCGGAGAGAACGGCGCGGGAAAATCCACTCTGATCAACCTTCTCTCCGGCGCTCTCCAGCCGGATAGCGGCACGATTGCCGTCGACGGAAAACCGGTCGGGCGTTTCAGCCCGGCCGCGGCCCGTGCGGCCGGTATCGCCGTGGTGCAGCAGGAGCTGAGCCTCACGGCGGACCTGTCGATTGCCGAAAATATCGGTCTCGGCGCCTTTCCGCGCCGCTTCGGTCTGATCGACTATGCCGAACTGCATCGCGGCGTGCGAAATGTCTGCGACATGGTTGGCCTCACCGAGCCGCTCGACATGCCCGTTGCCGATCTCGCTCTCGGCCGGCGGCAAATGGTGGAGATTGCCAAGGCGCTCTTTCGTAGGCCGCGCGTGCTGATCCTCGACGAGCCAACCTCCTCGCTTTCGGCGCATGAGGCTGGCATTCTTGCGCGCGTCATCGAGACGTTGCGCGACCGGGGAACCGCCCTTCTCTATATTTCCCACCGCCTCAACGAGGTGCAGGCGCTTTGCTCGCACGTCACGGTGCTCAAGGACGGCGGCGTCACGGCGGACCAGTCGCTGTCGGGCATCGACGGCGAGGGGCTGGTGCGCCTGATGGTCGGCCGTGAGACGGGCGATCTCTTCCCGCCGCGTGCCGCCGCCAATCCCGGCGCGTTGCGCATCAATGTCGAAGGTTTTTCCGCCGGTCTCGTGCGCGATATCGGTTTTTCCGGCCGGGCCGGCGAGATCGTCGGTATCGGCGGCCTGGTGGGACAGGGGCAGGAAGACCTGCTGCTCGGCCTCTATGGCGCCATTCCTGCCCGGGCCGCGAAGGCGGAAGTCTCTGGGAAACCGGGCCTGCCCGCCCATGTCGGTTCAGCCAATGCCGCCGGCCTCGTCTATGTGCCGGCCGACCGCAAGCATGAGGGGCTCGTCCTGCCCCATTCCATCGCGTCCAACCTGATCCTCCCCTCGCTTGGGCGTCTCGCCCGCAACGGTTTTCGCGATCGCGGCGCGGAAACGCGGCTGATCGCCGAACTTGCCAAACGGCTCACCATCAAGGGCGACGTGGCCCGCCCCGTACAGGCGCTTTCGGGCGGCAACCAACAGAAGGTGGCGCTTGCCAAATGGCTGCCGCTCGATCCTTCCGTGCTGCTGCTCAACGACCCCACGCGCGGCGTCGACATCGAAACCAAGCGGGAAATCTACCTGATGCTGCGCGGTTTCGCTGCCGAAGGGCGGCTCGTCATCATCGCCAGTTCCGACACGCCGGAACTCGTCCATCTCTGTGACCGTGTCGTGGTGCTGCGCGAGGGCCGTGTTGCCGCGGAACTCGCCGGTGAAGCGATCAGCGAAGAGGCCATCGTCGGCGCGGCCATGGGCGTCGACAGAAAGGGAACTGCCGCATGAGCGCTGTTTCATCCTCCGGCTGGCTCTATGGCGCCATCCAGCGCCGCCGCAACCGCGGTCTCGGCGGGCTCTACCTCGTCGTCGCCGCCTTTCTCATCCTCTATGCCGTGCTGTTTCCGGGTATCCTCTCGGTCGGCGGCTTCTCGAAATTCACGCAGAACTGGTTCCCGCTTGCGCTGGTGACTATGGCGCAGGCACTTCTGATGCTGAATGGCGGCATCACGCTTGCCATCGGCCCGCTCGTCAGCCTCGGCGCCGTCATCGCGGCAACGACGATGGAAGGTGTGTTCGGCGTGCCCGGCGGCATCGTCGCTGTCGCCTTCACCGGCCTAGCCATCGGCGCCGTCATCGGCGCGATCGTCGCGCATCTGAGGCTGCCTGCGATCATCGTCACGCTCGCCGGCTCCTTCATTATCACCGGTGTCGCGCTGATCCTATTGCCGCGCCCCGGCGGCTTCATTCCCGACTGGCTGTCGAACATGCTGGCCGGCCATACGCCTGTCGCCTTCCTCCTACTCGTCGTCGTTCTCCTCGCCTGGAAGGCATTCCTGGCGACGCCGCTCGGCCTCGGCATCTATGCAGCCGGTGACAATCCCGTCGGTGCCTTCCGCTCCGGCGTACCGGTCGAGCGGGCGAAGATCGTCGCCTTCGCCTTGTCCGGCCTCTTGGCGGCGCTGGCCGGCCTCTTCGTCGCGGCCCAGACGGGGTCCGGTGACCCGGTCATCGGCACGCCTTTTACGTTGAATTCCATCGCGGCGGCGGTTCTCGGTGGCGTCGGTTTTCTCGGCGGCAAGGGCACGATGCGTGGCGCGATCTGTGGCAGCCTGCTGCTCTCGGTCATGATCAACGTGATGTTCTTCCTCGGTTTCCCGCCGGTCGCGCAATACATAGCGCAAGGCCTGATCATTGTCGGCGCTGTCGCCGTGCCGGAGCTTCTGAAGTCGTGGAGGGCGAAACGATGAATGCCGTGAAATCCATTTTCCGCAATCCGCCATTGCTCACCTTCGTATTGGTGGCGCTCGTCTGGCTCGTCGCCGGCCTCACCCTACCGGGCTTCGGCGCCTACGGGCACCTGCGTTACCTCTTGGAGCTTGCCGCCGTCATCGGCATCGTCGCCGCGGGCCAGACACTGGTCATCCTGATGGGCGGCATCGATCTCTCGGTCGGCGCCGTCATCACGGTCACCGCGATCCTTTTGCCGCTGATCTCACCCATCTGGGATCCGACCGGCCTCGTCGGCATCGCGCTTGCGCTCGCCATCGCCACCGGCATCGGCTTCCTCAATGGTGCAGGTGCGGCCTATCTGCGTGTGCCGCCGATCATCATGACGCTCGCCATGGCAACGTTCCTTCAAGGTCTGCTCGTCGTGGTCGCCGGCGGCAGCGCTGTCACGGTCAGCAATCCCGCGGTCATCCTGCTCGGTCAAGCGCGGCCGTTTGGGGTTCCCTCGGGCGTGCTGCTCTGGCTCGTCGTCTCGGCCGTCGTGCTTGCCCTCATCCACCGCATGCCGATCGGCGCGCGGTTCCTTGCCATCGGCGCCAATCCGCTCGCAGCCCGCCTCTCCGGCGTCAGCCTGACGCGCAACACGCTGATCCTCTATGCGCTCTCGGGCTTTTTCGCGGGCCTTGCCGGCATCCTGGTGCTCGGCATGAACCGGCAGGGCTATGTCGGCATCGGTGATCCCTATCTCCTGACGTCGATCGCCGCCGTGGTGCTGGGTGGCAGCTCCATTCTCGGCGGGCGCGGCACCTATGCCGGCACCATTCCGGGCGCCATCCTGCTCGTCACGACGACCGCGCTGATCACCGTCGTCAATGCCTCTCCCGGCTGGCGTTCCATCATGTTCGGCACGCTGATCCTCGCACTGCTGCTCATTTCCGGCCGCGAGGCGCGGCGATGACGGCGTGCTACAGCGGGCCGGTCATCGACCCGCACCACCATCTCTGGAACCTTTCGCTCAACCGCCATCCGTGGCTGGAAAAGGCGCGGGCGACAGGCGACGAGATGGTCTTCGGTAGCCTCGCACCCATTCTCCGCGACTATGGTGTGGAGGACTACCGTAGGGATGCGGCAAATCAGAACGTCGTGGCCACGGTGCATGTCGAAGCCGGGTGGTCGGATGCGCGTCCGCTGGAGGAAAGCCGCTGGCTTGACGGTCTCGATCGCAGCACCGGCGTGGCCAGCCGCTATATCGCCCGCGTGCCGCTGGACGGTCCCGATGCCATCAGGCTGATCGAGGCGGAGGCCGCCAATCCTGCCGTTGTCGGCATCCGCGATATCGTCAGCTGGCATCCGGAACCATCGAAAAGCTTTGCCCCGTGCGCCCATCGCATGGCCGATCCCGCCTGGCGGGCTGGCCTTGCCGAACTCTCCCGCCACGGCCTCGTCTTCGACCTGATGCTCTATCCCGCGCAGATGGGCGAGGCGCTCGATCTCGTGCGCGCCTTTCCCGACACCCTCTTCGTGCTCAATCACGGCGGCAGCCCGGCCGACCGCAACGAGACCGGCATGGCGACCTGGCGCAGCGGCGTGCGTGCGCTGGGTCGCGAACCGAATGTGCGGTTGAAGATTTCCGACCTCGTAGCCTACGACAATGACTGGACGCTTACGAGCCTGTCGCCGATTATTGAGCATTGCCTCGATTGTTTCGGTCCGACGCGTGCGATGTTTGCCAGCGATTTCCCGGTCGCCGGCCTGCATGCCACCTTCGATGAAATCTACGACGTCTTCCGCACGCTGGCCGCACCGCTTTCGCTTACCGAGCAGCAAGCGCTGTTCTTCACGACCGCCAATGAAACCTACCGTCTCGAACTGGCCGAGCCTGCCCCGGCCAAGGGAGAACTGCATGTCTGACCTTCACGCCAACGCAATCTTGATCGACGACCGCATCCGCGGCTTTCCGCCGGGCCATACCGCGCTGCCGCTCGAGGCGATCGGCCAACAAGGCTGGAAGCCGTTCGATGGAACGATGGCGCTGCCGTTGATCTCGCTCGATCAGTCGGCCTTTGCAGGCAATGTCGCGGCAATGATGGCCTATGTGAAAAGCCACGGCGTCGAGATCGCACCGCACGCCAAGACGCCGATGTCCACCGCTTTGTCCGGTGCGCTGCTCGCCGCCGGCGCTTGGGGCACGACGGTGGCCGATATCCGCCAGGCCGCTGTGCTTTTGAAAGCTGGCCAGCGCCGGCTTATCCTGGCCAACGAGATCGGTGGCCCCGCCGCCGCCCGCCGCCTTGCGGCGCTGCTTGCCGGCTATCCCGATGCCGACCTGCATATCTTCATTGATTCCGCTCCGCTTGCCGCGGCGCTGCGCGATGTGTGGCAAGCGCGCTCTGATCTCCCGCCGCTTGGCCTGATGATCGAGCTCGGCGCCGGCCGCGCCGGTGCCCGCAGTGTCGAAGCCGCGACGGACATTTTGGACGTCATTCTTACTGCCGAAAACCCATCCTTCCGCCTCACCGGCGTCGCCGCCTATGAGGGAGCCGCTGCGACCGCGGATGCCGGAGAGACGCTTGCCCGGATCGACGGGCTGATGGGGCTGACCGCAGACTTCCTGCCGGAGGTTCGGGCCCGGATCGGCAAGGACCGGCCGCTTATTCTGACCGCCGGCGGTTCCGTCTTCTTTGATCGGGTCGTTGGTGGCCTGTCGGCAGCCGTTGGCGCCGATCCCGATTGCCGGCTTATCCTGCGCAGCGGCGCGATCTTCTTCCACGATCACGGCATTTACGAGCGCGGACTTGCCGGCCTTGATGCCCGCGAAGGGTTTCGCATCGGCGCGGATACCCGTTCTGCGTCGCAGGAGTTCAAACCGGCGCTCCGGGTCTGGGCAGAGGTGCTTTCACTGCCCGAACCGGGCCTTGCCATCTGCGGCATAGGCCTGCGGGACGTGGCAATCGACCAGGGCCCGCCGCGTCCGCTCGCATTCTATCGGGATGGTGCGCCGCTTGCCGACATCGCCGCGGCTACCGTGCTTCGGCTCAACGACCAGCACGCCTTCGTGGCGATCCCCGCCGGTACCGATGTCGCCATCGGCGATGTCGTTGAATTCGGCATTTCGCATCCCTGCACCTGCCTCGACCGGCACGCCATTCTGTACGGCCTCGCTTCCGACCACATGGTCACGACGGCTTATCTCACCAGCTTCGGCTAATCTCTCCTCCCAAGGCAAGAAAAGGAAACCACTCCCATGATCCAGCGTTACCAGAAGGGTTCGCGTATGAGCCAGGCCGTCAGCTATGGCGGGCTCGTTTACATCGCCGGTCAGGTCGCGGAAGATCGCAAGGCTGGCATTGAAAGCCAAACAAGCGACGTGCTCGGCAAGATCGACGCCCTCCTGAAAGAAGCCGGAACGGATCGATCGAAATTGCTTGCCGTCAACGTCTTCCTGCCTGCCATCGTCGATTTCGACGCGATGAACAGTGTCTACGATGTCTGGATCGACCCGGAAAACCCACCGGCCCGCGCCTGCGTTGAGGCTCGCCTTGCCGACCCGGACCTGCGCGTCGAGATGACCGCCGTCGCGGCACTCTGAGGCACGGCGATGCACAGCGGCCTCGTCAATCCAATCGATTTCGACAGGGACGGCCGTCAGGCCGGGCATCTCGCCATTCCCTATTCGATCGATCGTTCCCCCTATTACCAGATCCGCGTCCCGATCCTGCGCCTGAAAAACGGCGCGGGGCCGAGCCTGCTCCTGATGGCGGGCAACCATGGCGACGAATATGAAGGCGAGCTTCAGCTCGGCCGGCTGATGCGCCGGCTCGATGTCGAGACGATGCGCGGTGCTGTCACCATCCTGCCGATGGCCAATCTGCCGGCCGTAATGGCGGCAAAGCGCTGCTCGCCCTTCGACGGCGGCAATCTCAACCGGGCCTTTCCGGGCGACCCCACGGGCACGCCGACGGCGCGCATGGCGCATTTCCTCGAGCACGATCTCTTCCCACGGCATGATGCCGTGCTGGATCTCCATTCGGGCGGAACCTCCATGGCACATCTGGCCTGCACGCTCATCGAGCGGCAGGCGGATGCTGTCCGCTTTGCGCGTTCTCTGGAATTGATGCAGGCTATGGGGGCCGCCCATGCCTTCATCGCCAACAATGGGCCGGCGGCGCCGACCTCGATGGGTGCCGCCAGCCGTGCAGGCACGATCGGACTTTCGGGCGAGTTCGGCGGCGGCGGCACGGTAACACCTGAAAGCATGGCCTTCACGACGGCCGCGATCGACCGCTTGCTGATGGCAATGGGTATCGTCGATGTGCCGCAGTTGTCACGCGGGCCGCTCCCGGTGTCGTCGGGGCGGCAAATCCTGTCTCTCTCCCGGCACAGCCAAGGCATCTATGCCAATCGGCGCGGCTGGTTCGAACCGGCAGTACCGCTCGGCTCGCAAGTCGAGGCGGGCAGTCTCGCCGGTTGGTATCACGATCTCGAGCGTCTGGATCTGCCAGAACAGGAATTGCATTTCGCCGAAGGCGGTATCGTCATTTCTCAACGGCTGCATACTGACAGCCAATCCGGTGACTGCCTGATACAGGTTGCAGAGATCACAACGTCGTGAGGCCACTTAAAGAGCAACGATGACACAGGCGCTCTGTAGTCTCGTGTCAATCTTTTGATCGGCGTCGTCCGCCTAGCTCGGATCGGCGCCGATCGGGCGATGCCCGTCTATCGCCCTGATGGTTGAAACACAGGAGCGACAGACGGCATCTTGTTCGACGGGCTCACATGAATACCTTCAGCAGCCGGGACGCATCCTCAGAGCAGGCCCTCTTCTGCGTTACGCCATTGCAGCGCAGGCCGCCCTGATCCAATCGAGGCGGCCGGCTGGTATGAGGCCATAATTGTAAAAATTGGCGCCATCCGCCCCGGCATCCACGGCGGCTTTGGCGCGTTCGGCCAGTATGGACGGCTCACTCACCTCCGGATAGAAGACTCGCAAGCCAACAGCCAGGAATTTATCCGGCCCCAACTGCTCTCTGCCATTGCGGATGACATCTGCAATATCTGCTGGCTTCATGTCGTAACAGCATAGAATTGCTCCGTCGCAGACGCGGCCGACTGCTTCCAGATCAACCCCGCCCTGCCAGCCATCCTTCAGGTCAATCAGGACAATTCTGGTCGCCGGGTCAGCTGCAGCTTTTATCTCCCCAACCAGACTCGTTACAGGCTCTGTGCGCCAAGCAAGATAGGCGTGCAGGCCAGGATAGTCGCGAAAGGCGTCGATGCCAGCCTGCGGGAAGTTTGGAAACTGTTTTTGTGGCACTGTGCGGTCGCAGGTTTCCGCAATGAATTTAGCAGTCGTCTCGCGTGCGTCCTCCGCCGGAACTCCAGCCTTTTTGGCGCGTTCCATACAGTGTCTGCAAAAGCAGATGGACAACAGGAAATCATCCTCGTCATTGAGGCCAACTCCGTCCTTTTCGTGATGATATTCGTGTGCAAAGCCCATGAAATTTGGACTTTCCAGCTCCAGCATGTCCGGCTTGTAATGTGTCGTAACATCCCGGACGAGCGTGATAGCGTAGTCGCGTGCCGCTGGGCTCGAAGGACATAGGTTGTAATAGTTGGCATTGCCGAATGCATTTCGCGTGACGTGTTCAGGATGCATCATCCCAAGGCGCGTATTATGAAGGCATACCGTCCAGCACGAGACCTTGAGGCCCGTGCTCTCCCGTGCAGATGTGAGCCCCTCCAGCATGTCGCCCCGATCGATGACATTTTGGGCTGTGAGTGGAAGGATTTCCTTTCCCTGCCACATTGTAACGTCGGGCCGGAAATAGACAGTACCATCCTCCGGAAAATAGGCCTTCTGTTTTGGGCTGCGCGGCTGAAAAAAGCGGCCAGCGTGATAGGACGTCGCAAGGCTCACCGTATTGACGCCGGCGCGGGAGCCCACTTCGCTCGCGAAGTTGTCAATTCCTTGATCCTGAATGTCCCACGGGTAAGTCCAGATGGAAAGGTGCACGATGAGCCGCTCCTGAAATTGTTCAAAATTTAGAATGACTATGATTGTGTCGCGTCGGGCTGGTTGTGAGCTGACGTCGTCAGCAGGACGAAGCCCGCTGCTGATGACAGCCCAAACCAAGCTGTCCCGCCGGTAAAAAGTCCGGCGAACCTTGGCCGCTTCAACGCGTTGTAAATTCACGGCGCTCGTGGCTTGCCGCGTAGCGCCTTCCGTATGCCTTCCGCCAAAGCTTCAATCGGGATTTCGTTGTCGTTCCAGAACGAAGCTGACGGCGGTCGCCCGCTTCGAGAATCATTGAAAATGATCAAACAATTTATGACGGCTAGTCCTGCAGACGTCAATCCAATAAAACAGACAAATGTCCATTA
This sequence comes from Rhizobium sp. Root1334, assembly GCF_001426665.1. Classification (GTDB taxonomy): domain Bacteria; phylum Pseudomonadota; class Alphaproteobacteria; order Rhizobiales; family Rhizobiaceae; genus Pararhizobium. The sequence continues at coordinate 68,311 of NZ_LMEY01000031.1, forward strand.
TATTGGACTTCTCTCGAAGGGCAAGCAATCCTAAGACGACATCGGGCAGAGTTGAATTGGCATTGTGCTCTCTGTGAACCGATCGCAAGTTTGACCACCCGGCCACCAGTGGATCAGACCAGGCCAAGGCGGGTGGCAAGTTCCCGCGCGGCGGCGCCGCCAGCGCGATTGGCGCCGATGGTTGAAGCCGAGGGCCCGTAGCCAACGAGATGGACGCGTGGATCCTTCTCGACCTCGGTTGCCAGTCGCCCCCCCAAGACGATACCGCCCTTTTCGCCGCGCAGCTGCAAAGGGGCGAGATGATCAAGAGAGCTGCGAAAGCCAGTTGCCCAAAGGATGACGTCGGCTCTTTGTTCCGTACCGTCAGGCCAGCGGACACCATGCTGCGTGATTTCGCTGAACATCGGCAAGCGCTTGAGCGCGCCACGCGCTGCTGCCGCCTTGAGTGCAGGCGTCCACGGAATGCCGGTGACCGAAACGACCGATCCCGGAACGAGCCCGTTCCTCACCTTGTCCTCAACAATCGCGACGGCCGCGCGGCCATCTTCCGGTGTGAAAGGCTTGTCGCGGAACTGCGGTTCTCGCCGCGTAACCCAGGTCGTCGTCGTCACCTGCGAAATCTCGTCGAGATGCTGGAGAGCGGAAATACCACTACCGACGATGACCACATGCTGGCCCGCGAATTCGGCCGCTGTCTGATAGTCGCGCGAATGAAGCTGGCGACCTTCAAACAGTTCGGCACCGGGGTAGCTTGGAATTTGGGGCGTCTCCCATGTCCCGGTGGCGTTGATAATCCCGCCGGCCGAAAATGCCTCGCGATCCGTCTCCACCCGAAGCCGGTCCAAGCGGTCGCAGACCACTCTGACCGTAACAGGACGATATATCGGCAGTTGGAACCGTTCCTCGTAGGCGGCAAAATAGCCTGGCACAGCCACCGATGCCCTCACCTCGGTCTCGCCAGGAGAGACAACATCGGAAAACGCCATGCCCGGGAGATCATGAACCCGGTTGACCGTGCTCAGGGTCAGCGACGGCCATCGATGCTGCCAGGCGCCACCCGGCTTTTCGTTTTTGTCGAGGACGATGAAATTGCGGCCAGGCCGCAGGCCGAGCTTCATAAGGTGATAGGCCGACGACAGCCCCGCCTGACCGGCACCGATCACCACGATATCGACTTTGATGGCGGCTCGCAGGCCGAGTTCCGGCACGCGGGCTCACCCTACCCTAGGCGTTGAAGGTTGCCCCGTTCGCACGTTAAAAGTCTGAATCTCTACCGCCATCATCATCTGCCTTCCCCGGTCAGCATCGGCGCCGAAAGGGGTAACGTTCAGCGTTTAAACACAACCGGTCTTTCCGGCCCAAGGGCATCCGTCTCTTGGGTGTAACCCTTTCGCGGTTTGTGTCAACGACGGAGCAACAGCAGGCCGATGGCTGGAAGGGCGCCGGATGTCCCCGCGACCGTTTGCGGTTGTCGTTCGTCGTCCTCAACCGGACGCGTTCTTGTACACGCCAGAAATCCGGTCGCGGCACGCCAAGACTGGCGCAGCCCACATCATCAAAGATCGGGATCCACCACGCTCCAGATCCGAGCGCAAACGCCATTCTAAAAGCTCAGCTCTCGAAATAGACACCTGGGCGGCCCCAATCCTCGGGCCTTTACGCCGCCTTGCGCTTTCGAAACGGTCCGTGCGGGATTTCGGGTGGCGCAAAACTGTCGGCGCCGGCGCGGTCCCAGCGATCGTGCCAATCGGCGAGTTCCGGAATTTCCGCGCCCGATACGAGGAAGCCTTCGGGCAGATAGGGAAAGGCCTCGTTGCCGTCGAGAAACTCGTTATCCTTCTGCCGGAACATGAAATGGTAGGGCATGAAATTGCTGGGATCGTTCAGGCCGGCGGCACCGGCGATTTCTCCCAGCGCCCGCATGGTGTTGCGATGGAAGCGGGCGACGCGGTCGCTCTTGTCGCCGAGGTCGATCGCGCGCTGGCGTACCGGATCCTGCGTGGCTATTCCGACCGGGCACTGGTTGGTGTGGCAGGACTGCGCCTGGATGCAGCCGATCGCGAACATGAAACCGCGCGCGGCATTGCACCAGTCCGCGCCGAGCGCCAACGTGCGGGCGATGTCGAAGGCCGACACGATCTTGCCCGCAGCCCCGATCCTGACCTGATCACGAATGCCTGCGCCCCGCAGCGTGTTGTGAACGAAGGTGAGGCCCTCAAGCATCGGCATGCCGACACGGTTGGCGAACTCGACCGGGGCAGCACCCGTCCCGCCTTCCGCGCCATCGACCACGATGAAATCCGGAACGATCCCGGTCTGCAACATGGCCTTGACCATGCTCATGAATTCCCGACGATGGCCGATGCACAATTTGAACCCGACCGGTTTGCCGCCCGAAAGTTCACGCAGTTGGCCGACGAACTGCATCAGGCCGATCGGCGTTGAAAATGTGCTGTGCGCGGCAGGCGACATGCAGTCGATACCCATCGGGATACCGCGCGCCTCGGCAATTTCGGGCGAAATCTTCGAGGCCGGAAGCATGCCGCCATGGCCAGGCTTCGCCCCCTGGCTCAGCTTGATCTCGATCATCTTGATCTGGGGATCGGCGGAAAGCTCTGCGAACTTTTCTGCAGAGAACCGGCCGTCATCGCCGCGGCAGCCGAAATAGCCCGATGCGATCTGATAGGTCAGGTCACCGCCGCCCTGCCGGTGGTAGCGGCTGATGCTGCCTTCCCCGGTGTCGTGGGCGAAACCACCCTTCCTTGCCCCGGTATTGAGGGCGAGGATGGCATTTGCCGAGAGTGAACCGAAGCTCATGGCCGAGATGTTGTAGAGACTGGCGCTATAGGGTTGCTTGCAGGCCGGGCCGCCGACACGCACCCGGAAATCCGTATCGGCAATGGTGACCGGGGTGGCGGAATGGGTGAGCCATGCATAACCGGAACCATAGACATTCTCGATCGTGCCGAAAGGCCGTTTGTCTTCCACACCCTTGGCGCGCTGATAGACGAGACCGCGATCCTGCCGGTTGAACGGAACCGCGTCATTGTCGCTTTCGATGATGTATTGGCGGATTTCCGGCCGGATGCTTTCGAGCAGGAAGCGCAGATGCCCAACCACCGGATAGTTGCGCAGGATCGCGTGCTTGCGCTGGCGCAGATCGTGAACGCCGAGAAGGAACAACGCGCCGCAAATCGCAGCGACAACGAGCAGCCAGCCATTGTAGATCAGGGCCCCGCCGAGGGAGGCAAACGTCGCCGCGCCGAAAAAGAGAAACGCTGCATAGCGTTGATTGGAAACGAAGGCCTTTACCATGATGTCTGATCCGAAAAGTCGCTGATGTCGAGGGATGTCGGTGTATCGGGGTGCGTGTAGGCATAAACGGCGAACGACACGGCACTCCCATAACCATCCTTGTGGAACCGAATGTTTAGGAAGCGGTAAAAAGCCAGTCGTTCGCCGCCGTCTCAGGTGCCTGGCGCGTTTTTATTCACAAACTCGCCAGGCACTTTTGCTGGTAACGTTCCTAGAAGCTAACGCCTTCCAGTTTCCCGATCAGCAGGTTGCGGTCCTCGATGGATTTCAGCCGCACTGTCAGGGCCATGCTTTTGACCGGCACCTGCGGCGGCAGGGACAGGGCGACGCCCGGGATGTTTTCGGTCGCCCATTGCTTGAAGCGGGGCAGCTTGTTCGGGCCGCTGATGGGGAACGAGTGGGTGTATCGGAAGCTCATTGTTGGCTCTTTCTCAAAAATGAGCAACGGCCGGGCAAGAATGGGCCGGCGTTGCTCCGCAGGTTATAGTCTCGGATCTGGCAAACTCCTGGCGCCACTCTTGCCGTCGCAGGTAGTGGCGCCAGGCTGTCAGCGTCCGGTGCTGATCCTGCGAATGGGAGAGATGAAGGCCCGTCGGCAGCGGCGGACAAAACCCGTTGGAAACATCGGAGCGTCCTCAGTTGCCGGTCGTACGCAGGGCGTTGAAGGGCAGATTGTGCCTGCCGGACCGGCTGAAGGCTTCCAGACGCTCCGGCGCGGCATCAAGTGTCCTCACGAACGCGGCAAGCTCGGCATCGTCGAGTTGGTCTGCTGCGGCCGCCAGGGAAAACCACCGGCGTTGCCTTTGCTCCTTCTCGCGCCAATGGCTGAGCGTGCCACGCACGTTCATACCGAACACGGCAACACGGCAGGGAGCCCGCGAGCCGTCGTCCAACGCCTTGACGTAGCGATAGGTCGTTACGGGCTTCGGCGAAATATCCCCGAAAATCCCGGCCTCTTCGAAGGCTTCCCGCGAAGCCGCGACGAGGGGCGAACAACCTTTCATCGGCCATCCCTTGGGCATGATCCATCGCCCCCGCCTGCGCGAGGTGATAAGCAGGACCCTCAGTTCGCCGTCGCTTCGGATGCGCCAGGGAAAAACGCCGACCTGCTGCAAATCGTCCACGCCGCTGGCTCTCAAGGGGGGGTCGTCGGCTTTCATCGAATAGCTCATCGTCCGTCGCCCCCGTCGAAACAACCGGAACGGGGCGGTCGAACATTCCATTCGCGAACGGCGCTGGACACACGACGACCAGTAATGGCGGGCGTTTTGCACCAGGGGCACCGGGTGGCAGCGCCGGGAAGTTGATGATGACAGGTGACGCAGATCGGACGGGACCGGAACACGGACATGGATACGCTCCATTGGTGCGCCGTATAGACGGCGCGACATGAACCGCACTGCTTGATCGTGTGGTTCCCGGAGCGGCGGGTCTGTGGCGGCGTTACAGAATCAAGGCTGCCTGCTCCGGGTAGGGGAGCATGCTTGATCGATGAGCCTCGACATCCTGATAATCGTGCCTATTTGCATAAGCCCTATGTGGCCGTTCAATGCAGCTCTTTCAAGAGCAAATGCGAGCCGCTGCTGGAATATGAAACTTTAAAAAGGATTATTTTTCAGGGTGCTGACCAGAGTCAACGGGTTTAGGCGATGCGGATGGAAGCGCACAACTCGCGCCGAAAGCACACGGATCTCCATTCACTCTGCTTACATCGCATTGCCGGCTTCGGTGCTAACCGCTAGGTTGGCCCGATGTTGACAGATCTTAATCTCAATCTCCTGCGGTCGTTCTTCATGATCGCCGAGGAGCGTAGTCTCACGCGGGCAGCAGCCCGGCTGAACATGAGCCAGCCATCGGTTAGCCAGGCGCTGCAGCGGCTGGAGGAATACCTGGCGTGTCAGTTGGTGCTGCGCGGGAGCCGGAAGTTTGAGCTGACGGCGCGCGGACAGAAGGTTTACGAGGAATGCGGCGAGATTTTCCGCGCAGTGGAACGCATCGGCCATCTCACGCAGGAAAAAACCGTCGAAGAATTCGGCGAGGTGCGCATCCAGATCATCTCGAACCTGGAATCCCCGCTCGTCAACGAGGCACTACGCCTCTACCACCAGCGCTATCCCTCCGTCACCTGGATCATGGAGGTCCAGAACAGTCAGGACACGATCAAGCGGATCCAGATGGAGAAATGCGGGATAGGCCTCTGCCTGCTGGCACGCCCGGTCTTCAGCTTGAGGTGCGAATTGCTGTTTCGCGAAGAGTTCAGCGTCTATTGCGGCGCGGAACATCCGTTTTTCGGCCGAAAGGAAGTGGAAAAGCGGGAGTTGCGCCAGGAATCCTTCGTGTCCTTCACCTGCGCCACCGGGGGGATGGGTCTCGAGCCCATGTCGGTGCTCAGCCAGAGCCTTGGCCTTGGCGAGCGGATCAGCGGGCAAAGCCCCAACCTCGAGGAAGTGCGGCGGATGATTGTTGCCGGGCTCGGCATCGGCATCCTGCCGCTGACGGCGGTGCATGACGAGGTGGCGAACGGCCTTCTCTGGCCGCTGGAAATCAAGGGCTATCCGCTCGGCGCCGACGTCTTCCTGGTGACGCATCCCGACTGCGCCTATTCGCGCGCGGAGCAGCATTTCATCGACCTGGTGCAGGAACTGCGTGCGCTCTATCCCGATATGCATTGAGGGTGCCTGTTCGGCACCCTCGCTCCATCAGCGGTCGGCGCGCGCCACGACAGCGTGCAACAGGACATTGAGGCCCGGTGCGAGGTCGTCGGGATCGCAGTCTTCGTCATTGTTGTGGGTGATGCCGCCCTTGCAGGGCGTGAAGATCATCGCCGTCGGGCAATGCCGGGCGAGGAAATAGGCGTCATGCCCGGCCTGGGACTGGATGTCGCGCCAGTCGTAGTTCATCCGCACTGCTTCCGCGCGAATTCCATCGACCATCGCATGATCGAAGATGTCGCCGCCCCAGAACCATTCGTCCTCGATGACCGCTTCGCAGCCGGCACGGGCCGCACTTTCGAAAACTGCGCGGCGCATCTTTTCACCCATGACCCGCGCCGTCGCGGGATCGGGATGACGGACATCGCAGATCGCCTGGGCGGTATCGGACAGGATACCAGGCTTGTTTGGCCAGGCGGCAAGCCGCGCGCCCGTCGCCTTGCCGTCGCCAACGGCGAAATCCCAGCCGATATCGTCCACCGCCGTCAGCCAACGCGCACCGGCGACCAGCGCATTGCGGCGCAGGTCCATCGGCGTCGGGCCGGTATGGGCGGTCTTGCCGGTGAAGCGCACCCGCATGCCATAGCTCGGATAGCCGCCCGTCACCACGCCGACATCGCGCTTTTCAAGGTCGAGGATCGGCCCCTGCTCGATATGCAGCTCGTAATAGGCGTCGATCTCGCCGGCGCGGCAGGGCCTGTTGCCATCATAGCCGATGCGCTCAAGCTCGGAGCCGAAACGCGCGCCATCGTCGGAGATCAGGTCCTTCACCCAATCGACATGATAAGCCCCGACGAAGCAGCCGGAGGCGACCATTGGCGGCGAGAAGCGCGCGCCCTCCTCGTTCGTCCAGTCGACGACGACGATGGGCCGGCGGGTGATATGGCCCGCATCGTTCAGCGTGCGAACGACTTCAAGCCCGGCGAGCACGCCGGCAATGCCATCGAAGCGGCCTCCGTTGATCTGCGTGTCGAGATGGCTGCCGATCAGGATGGGCGCGAGTGAGGGATCAAGACCCTCGCGCCGGCCGAAGATGTTGCCGAGTTCGTCGATCTCGACGCTGAGGCCGGCATCCCGGCACCAGCTGACGAACATGTCACGCATCCGGCGGTCGTCGTCGGTCAGCGTGAGCCGAGCGAGGCCGCCGGGGCGTCCCTTGCCGATCTCGGCGGAGCTTTCGATCGTCGACCAGAAGCGATCGATATTGACGCGGGTATCTTGTGCGAACGACATGGTTCACCTTTCAAATGCGATTGCGGACGAAACGCTTCACATGCCGAAGGACATCATCGTCATCAGACCTGGGAAGAGAACGAACAGGAACATGATGAACGTCATGACGCCGATGAACGGCAGCAGGTAGCGGAAGGAGGCCGACATCGGAATTCCGCCGGTGCGGCACGCCGCCATCAGGTCGATGCCGAGCGGCGGCGTATTGGCGCCAATTGCCAGATTGATGGTCAACAGCACGCCAAAATAGACGGGATCGATCTCGTAGACCCGCAGGACCGGCAAAAAGACCGGCGCCAGGATGAGGATGATGGCAATCGATTCCATGAAGGTGCCGAGTACGAGGACGGCAACCATCATCAGCATGAGCGCGATCGTGGCACTCTCGGTCGCGCCGGTAATGGCATTGACGACGAGTTGCGGAACCTGCTCGACCGTTAGAATCCAGCCGAACACCGAGGCGGCCGCGATGACGATAAGGATGGAACCGCTCATTTCCGTCGTGTCGCGCAGCAGGCTGAAAATCTTGGAGAGTGTCAGCTTGCGATAGACGAAGAGGCCGACCACCAGCGCATAGGCGACGCCGATGCCTGCGGCTTCCGTCGGCGTGAAGATGCCGAAGCGGATGCCACCGACGATGATGACGGGTGCCAGCAGCGCAAGCACGGATTCGCGCAGGGCCTGACCGAGACGCCCCCAGCTGAACGGCTCGCCGCCCTTCCAGCCGTTCTTGCGGGAAATCCACCAGGCGACAACCATCAGGCCGAGGCCGAGCAGGATTCCGGGGCCGATGGAATGAATGAAGAGCTGGCCGATCGACGTGCCGGTCGCCGTGCCATAGACGATCAGCACGATCGATGGCGGAATGACCGTGCCGAGCGAGCCGGCGCAGCCGAGGCCGGCTGCCGAGAAGCCCGGATGGTAACCGCGCTCCTTCATGGCCGGCAGCAGCATGGAGCCGATCGCCACGACATCCGCCACGCCCGAGCCCGAGAGGGAACCGAACATCATGCAGGCGGCGATCATCACGATGGCAAGGCCGCCGGTGCGCTGACCGACGACGGCAGCACACAGATTGACGATCCTTGGGGCCAGGCCCCCATGAACCATCAGCAAGCCGGCAAGCAGGAACAGCGGGATGGCAAGCAACGTGAAGCTGTCGATGCCCGCGACCATGCGCTGCGCGACGACCATCACCGGCAGGGCATCACCGACCAGCAGATAGGCGACCGAGGACAGCGCAAGCGCGATCACGATCGGCGCGTCGATCAACAGCAGCAGAACGAAGACGGCAAAAAGAACGAGGAGTGCGAGACTCATTTGCGCAACTCCGCGGCAACGAGGGCAATGAAGGCGGCAGCCGCGGTAACCGGCAGCGCCAGATAGGAAAGCCCGGCGGGCCAGCTCAGAACGGTCGTCTCATGCGACCAGGTCAGCCCGGTTATCTGCCATCCGGACCAGAACACGACGATCAGGAACAGGAAGGACGCCAGCCGCGCGAGAGCTGCCAGGAACGACCTGAACCGGCCGGGCTTGACCATCAGGTCGGTCAGGCCGGCGCAAAGATGCGTGTTGCGGACGAAGGCGGAAACCGCGCCGATAAACGTCACCCAGACGAGCAGCAGGCGTGGGACTTCCTCCGACCAGCGCGGCGTGAAGGAAAACGCGTATCGGCAGATGACGACGTAGACGATGATGGCGGTGAAGGTGGCGATGCCCAGGCCGCCCAGGGCACCGGCTACGCTATTTATGGCATTGGAAATCCGCGAGCGCGGTATTGGCGCGTCTTGCATGGCAGCCTCACTGGTGTTGATAAGAACGTGGCGTGCCCGCCGGGCGGGCAAGGAAATCCCGTCCGCGCTTGGCGGACGGGACGCACACGTTACTTGCGGTAGCTATCCATGACTTCGAGCAGTTCGGGACCGAAGACGTCCTTTTCGTTTTCCCAGATCGGCTTCAGCGCTTCGACGAAAGCGGCCTTGTCAACCTCATTGAACTGCATGCCCTTCGACTTCAGCTTCTCGATCAGCGCGACCTCGTTGTCGGCGACCATCTGGCGCTGCACATTGCCCCACTTGACCGCGGCTTCCTTGACGATGGCCTGGTCCTCGGGAGAAACCTGCGCCCAGGTCGTGGTCGACACTGTCAGGCAGGCCGCACCCCAGATGTGGCCGGTCATCGAGACGTATTTCTGCACTTCGTAGAAGGACGAAGCATCGATGATCGACAGCGGGTTTTCCTGCGCGTCAAAGACGCCCTGCTGCAGAGCCGAGTAAAGCTCGCCGAAGGCCAGCGGCGCGGGCTGCGCGCCGAGCGCCTCGAAGGTGGCGAGGCGCACCTTGTCCGGCGTGACGCGGATCTTGATGCCGGAAAGATCGGCCGGCTTGACGATCGGGTGTTTATTATTGGTGATGTTACGGAAGCCGTTCTCCCACCAGGCGAGAATCTCGATGCCCTTCGGGCGCAGGAGATCGGCAAGCGTGGTGCCGAGCTTACCGTCGAGAGCGGCGAAAGCCTGTTCGCGGCTGGTCCAGGCATAGGGCATCTCAATGACGCCGAACTTCGGCTCGACAAACTGGAACGAACCGCTGCCGATCAGGCCACCCTGGATGGTGCCGATCTGCATGCCTTCGATGACTTCCTTTTCCGTGCCGAGCTGGCCGGAGGGGTAGATCTCGATCTTGACGCGGCCGCTGGTCTTCTCCGCGACGTCCTTCGCAAAGTCCACCGAGGCCTTGTTCCAGCTGTGCGTGTCGGCAAGGACATGGCCGAGGCGGATCGTCGTCTCAGCCAGAGCGGCCGTATGGGCGGAGAGGCCGACCATGCCAGCGATCACTGTTGCGGCAAAGCCGCGCGAAAATTTCGATATGCCCAGTTTCATAGCACCCTCATTTGTTGTGTTTATTCTTGGCACATAAGGCGGCCGTGATTGGCTCAACGCAAATAGCCCGGCCCAATGGCAAGCATTGCGCCCGCTTATGAGAGCGGCGGCGATTTCCTGTGCACAACGACCGTGTCATCCCGCCGTCGCGATGCACTCGATCTCGATATCGAAATGCGCCCACGGCTTGATCGCAACGCAACTGCGGGCCGGAAAACCGTTCGGAAAATAGTCGCGATAGACCGCGTTCATCTCGGCGGCAAAATCGTTGTCGGTGATAAAGACCAGCGATTTGAAGACGTTGTCGAACGACGAGCCGGCGTGCCGAAGCGTGAAGGAAAGCGCTTCCATACAGGCTCGCGCCTGGGTGTCCATGTTGCCTTTGACGATCTCACCCGTCTTGAGGTCAATTGGCGGCATGCCGCAGGTGTAGAGCAGTCCGCCGACCCGCGTCAAAGCTGAGGTCGGCGCGCCGAGTTTGCGGATGGCTTCGGAAATGACAGGAATTTCAATGATTTCGTGCTTCATGGTTGATCGCCTCGTGGAGCATGGGAGATATCGCCACTCCGTCCCGCGGCAGCGATATCCTCGTTCCATACGCCCCCGGCGAAGCACGCCGCAAGTGGCCGGCTGTGGCTGGAGTATCCGTGTTTTTCTGAATCGAAGCGGATTCCCAAATCAGATTTGGGAGTCGTCACGTTATCGAGCGTTAAGCGGTCTTTGTCGCAGGCAGCCTGCTGTCAAGCCGCCGCGCCGGTGATAGCCTTCCGTTGGCCAAGCGAGACGCCGACTTGCGTCGCCTGGCGGCAATGCGCGGCGCCGGGGCCATTATTGCGATGGCCGTCAAAGCGCTTGTTCCTGATCTCGACGGCGTTAAATCGGCCAGGTACTTTGCTGCCTGGATAGGCCTGGCACCAGAGGTGCCATTCCAGCCGCGGCAAGAAGCGTCTTGGCCGCATCTCCAAGATGAGCAATCCGGAGTTGCGATCGCTTTGTCACGTATCATCGTCGATTTTCCAATCTCCGATCCGGGACTCTAAAAACCGGATATTTGGCCCACAGACTCTGCCCCAAAGCCTTCTCGTAGCCAATGCGATACACCGAGCGCATGTAGTCGGCACTGAGCGGATTTAGCATGGAATAGGGAACCTGCTCATCGATCGATGCGATATCGAGGTCGATACCGGCGCGTTTCGCAAAATTGTAAAGGGCGATAAGACCCTGTTTTGTCTGTGACTTGAGGAGTATGCCGTAAGCCCTGCCCATGATCGGCAACGCCCGCTCACGTGACATGGAGAACTCTGGAATGAGGGCGTTGTTTACGATCACGTAGATATGCAGGTTTTGACCTTTCGCCTGATCGTTGTGCGCAACGAGCAAGTGTTCAGGCAGGGTAAAAAGCTGCGCCGAGCTACCCCCGTCTGAATGCAGTTCCTCAATCTGCCTTCCATCGACCACTATTCTTATCGATACAGGGGGGAAAATTCCCGGGACGCTTGCGGATGCGATCAGTATCTGCCGAACCAGGGGCAGAGCATCCGGCCTACGACTGTCAGCAATCGCTCCAATATTCCAGACGACGGCCCGCTGGGTATCAAGGTTTGTCGTCATCACAAGGAGCCGACGCCCGCCGCGATGTTCGATCGCAATTCGGCGTAATATTTCGCCCGTGATGTTCTGTTCTACGTTGCTGCGCAGAGCATTTCCCTTGAGAAGGCCAGGAGAAAAGATGCCGGCTCCCTTCCATTCGATGTCTATGAGATCTCGCGTTTCCCCCGATAGATAGAGTCGCCTGAGCTGCTCATCATAATCGGAGCCGAGAAAGGCGAAGGGCGCTATCAAGGCACCTGTGCTCACTCCCGTTACCACCTCGAACCTCGGGCGGGTCCCAAGTTCACTCCAGGCAGACAATATGCCCACTGCGAAAGCTCCACCGGAGCCGCCCCCCGAAATGGCCAGCATAGTCGGCTTGTCCTTCAGGATGACCGGTTTCCATGGGTCATGCGTTGAAGCAGGAGATCTTGGATCATCAACATGAGTCCTGATATTCTCAAATCCGGAAATCTGGGCGCGATCAGCTTCAGATGCACTGTACGTCAGACGTTCTGGCGCCGCACATCCAGTTGAAATAACCACGGCAAAGACCAGGATGCTGGCGAGCGCGGCTCCAAGAGGCGTCTTCACACACTTTCGCTGAGCTCCCTCTCGAAGTGAGAGTTTCATCATCCATATGACTCCATTGGAGAGGGGAAACCGCGCCGCGTTTACGCTGGCAAGCCGGAGAGTACTGACTGATTAACAGCTGCTCTGTTTACGATTTCCGTGTTTCCGGATCCGTCGAGGGAAGTCTCGCTGCAGCCAATACGGCGCCCATGGCAGCGACCGCGATCGCCAGGCCTATCCAGACGCCATAGAGTTTGTGACCGAGGATAAAACCGCCGATCAATGGGGAGACGATGTCCGTCAGGGCGCCAAGTGACTGGGCAGATCCCATGACGACACCTTGGCGGTTTTCCGGTACATGGACGGACAGAGCCGCAAGGTAGGTTGGCTTTGCCATCGCATCGCCCGTGCTCACACAAAGCACCGCCAATGCGAGAAGAGGGACGGTTTTTGCAAGGCTTGCTATGCAGGTCCTGCACCAGGGCCTGCTGAACGGTTCCTACCAGATTGTGCTCATACCCTCGGTCAGCGGCGTCACCCCGCATTTCCGGACCCAACCGGTTTTTTCCGAGGTGCAGAAACTCTACTGTTCTCAAGACCATCCGCTCTTCGACACACCCGACGCCAAAATCACCGATACGCTTCTGGAGGCCCAATCCTTCGCGGGCCGCACCTATATGCTGAACGAGACGATCTGCGGCGTGGACTTCAGGTGGGCGGCGGCGACGCCGCATATGGAGGGCACGCTGCTTCTTCTCCTCTCCGGCGCCTATATCGGCTTCCTGCCCGATCACTATGCCGAGGAGTGGGTGTGCAACGGCCGCTTGCGGCTTCTGGCCCCCGAGCGCATGACCTTTAAGGATATGTTCCACATCGTCTATCCGCGCAAAAAGCCTTCTCGCGCCGCGGAGACATTGGCGCAGACCATTACCGAAAGCGCGCGCAAACCGCACTGAAATTTTCTCGGATGGCAATTGAAATTTGCGGCCGGGCAGAGGCGACGGCGAGCCTGCAGGATGCGCATCGAACCAGCGATGCAATCGACCGGTACCGAATGTTCGGTATCCGACTTGACTCCCTCCTGAAACGTGCCTAGTAAGTTGTAGGCCTAACCCTACAATTGGATGCCATGACCCAATCGCCCCCCAAACCAACGTCCGCGTTGTCCCTGCCGGATCTGCCGGGACCGGACACGCCCATTCGCCGGCTGCGCCATCCTGGGCGCTGGCTCAGCGGCATCGCCGTTATTCTGCTTCTTGCCATGATCGGCCGCGCTTTTGCCGTTGGGCAAATCCAATGGCCCGTCGTCGGAGAATTCCTGACAGCCGGCGTCATCATCACAGGTTTCGGCTGGACCCTCTTGATCTCGGCCTGCGCGCTGGTGCTCGGCGTTGTGCTTGGCTTCGTCTTCGGCATCATGCGGCATTCGGAAAATCCGATCCTGCGGTTCGCAGCCTGGCTTTACGTCTGGATATTTCGCGGCACCCCGGTTCTGCTGCAGCTTCTCATCTGGTTCAACATCGCCCTTGTCTTTCCGCGGCTCTACATTCCGGGCCTTGTCGATGAGCGCATGGTCGATGTGGTGACACCCTTCGTCGCCGCTGTTCTCGGCCTCGGCGTCAACGAAGGCTCCTATCTGACGGAAGTGGTGCGCGGCGGTATCGGCTCCGTCGATCGCGGCCAGAAGGAAGCGGCTCATACGCTCGGCATGACACCGGGTCAGACGATGCGCCGTATTATCCTGCCGCAGACCCTGCGGCTGATCCTGCCGGTTCTCGGCAACAGCGCCATTGGCATGCTGAAATTCTCGTCGCTGGCCGCGACCATCGCCATGGGCGAAATGCTCAACGCCGCACAACGGATATACTTCATCAACGGCGCCGTTATCGAGCTGCTGTTCGTCTGTGCCGTCTGGTATCTGGCCGGAACAACCGTGCTTTCCATCGGCCAGTATTATCTCGAACGCTATTTCGGCCGCGATACCGCAGCCACCACCAGGGACCGGCGTTGGTTCAAGGGTTGGGCTCGACGTCCAGCCGTCGAGGGGGAAGTATGAGTCTCGCTGTCAAGGCGGTCGGAATCCGCAAGAGTTTTGGTAGCCACGAGGTTCTCAAGGGCCTCGACCTTGAGGTTGCCTATGGCGAGGTGCTGTGCATCCTCGGCCCATCAGGCAGCGGCAAGAGTACCTTCCTGCGCTGCATCAACCATCTGGAAACGCCGAATAGCGGTTATGTCTGGATCGACGGCGCCATCATGGGTTACGCGCTCCATCGCGGCGCCCTCCAGGAGCTGCCGATCAGACAGCTGCGCGCCCAGCAGAGTCAGCTCGGCATGGTGTTCCAGCATTTCAACCTGTTCGCTCATCGCACGGTGTTGGGCAATGTCATCGAAGGCCCAATGGTCGTGCGCGGTCTCAGCCGCGCCAAGGCCGAAGCCCGCGCCATGGAACTGCTGGAACAGGTCGGCATGGCGGGAAAGGCATCCAGCTACCCGTCGCAGCTTTCCGGCGGTCAGAAGCAGCGAGTGGCAATTGCCCGATCGCTGGCGATGGAGCCGCGCGTGATGCTGTTTGACGAACCGACCAGCGCGCTTGACCCGGAATTGGTCGGCGAGGTGCTGGAAGTCATGCGCAACCTGGCGCGCGGCGGCACCACCATGATCGTCGTCACCCATGAGATCGGCTTCGCCCGTGAGGTGGCTGACCGTGTCGTGGTGATGATCGACGGAGAAATTCGCGAAACCGGCGCGCCTGGGCAGGTGCTCAGCAATCCCGGCGATCCGCGTGTGCGCAGCTTCCTAAGCCGCGTGCTGGCTTGATATCCACAGTTCAACAATGGGAGAAGAGAAAATGAAACGACTGCTACCGATGGCCCTGGCGCTCGCCTCAGCCACGTTCCTTAGCCTTGCCGCAAGCGGCGCGGTCCACGCCGCCGCCGACGAAAAGCTGGCGGCCGCCGTGCCGGAAGCCGTGCGCACCGCCGGCAAGCTAAACGTCACGATCAGCCTTGCTTATCCACCGATGGAATATAACGACGCTGGTTCGACGGAGCTGAAAGGCTTCGACATTGATCTCGCCAAGGCCATCGCCGAGCGCCTCGGCCTCGCGGCCGAGTTCCAGAACGTCGAATTCCCGCAGCTGATCCCGCAGGTCGTCACCGGCCGGTCCGACCTGATCATGACCGCATTTTCCGACAAGGTCGAACGCCAGACGCAGCTCGATTTCATTGACTATTTTAGAACCGGCAACGTCTTCTATTCGTCCGTCGATCATCAGGCCGAGATCAAGACCGAGACCGACCTCTGCGGCAAGACCGTGGCTGTGGCGACCGGCACAAGCTGGGTCACCTGGGCGGAAGAACTCGGCAAGTCCATTTGCCCCGCCGACAAGCTGATCACCGTCATCCAGATCCCGACCCAGGCCGAACACATCATGCAGATCCGCCAGGGCCGCGCGCAGGCCTCGGTGATCGGCCTCGAAGGGCTTCTCGACCTGATGAAGCAGGAACCGGGAAAATTCTACCAGATCGGCGACGTGGGCGACGTCAACCATTACGGCATCGCCTTCGCCAAGGCGAATGGCGGTCTGCGTGATGCCGTGCTGGCCGCGCTCGACGCCATGAAGGCAGATGGGACTTATACACAGATCCTTGACCGTTACGGCTTGAAACAGGCCGGCGTGGAAGAGTTCAAGATAAACGGTACCACGAAGTAACGGAACCGTTCGGGAGCCTGCCTTGACCCACCCCTCCATACCAGACGCCTCCATCGCAACAGACGAACGCTCCGATGACAGACTGTCCCGGCTGCGCCTCGACCTCTATTCGAGCGAGCAGCTTTACCGGCAGCTTTACCGGGCATTGCGCGCCGCCATTCTCAGCGGTGATTTCTCCGAGGGGGAAGCCATTCCCTCGGAAAACCAGTTGCGCGACCAGTTCGGCATCGCCCGAACGACGGTGCGCAACGCGATGGCGCTTCTGGTGTCGGAAGGGTTGGTTCAGCAGGTTCGTGGCCGGGGCACGATCGTTTCGCATCGGCCGATCAGCCACAATATCTGGAATTTCGGCAGCTTTACCGAACTGGCGCGCCGGCAAGGCCTGCGTCCGGTTACGCGGGTACTCGAACACCGGGTGGAAAACGGTGAACTGCTGCTGGTGCGTGCGCGCGGCCTTGCCAATGATGAAACGATAAACTGGCTGAACGTCGATAGATCTCGGTTGGATCTTGCCCTTTACCCCGGCATCGACCGCAACGATTTCGCGGCGCAATCGCTCTATGAGGTATTGCGCCGCGATTATGATCGCCACCCCCTCCGCTCGGAACTGCTGCTGACCGTCGTGCCGCCGTCCGATCGCCTGCGGGAGGTCTTTGCCCCGGCACTGGATGTGCCGGGCTATCTTTGCGCCAGCGGGGATGTACTCGACGCCGACGACCGGTTGGTGGAGCGTACGTCGATCGTCTACTCGCCGGCCGTCCAGATGAAATTCGCCACCCGCTGGGGGCGTGATACCGCGCCGGCTTGAAAGCCGCGCGACGCAGGAGAACAACTTATGAGCCGTTTCGACGAGACTTTTATCAACCCAAAACCCATTCTCGGGATGCTGCATCTGGCTGGTGACGGCCCAAAGGCCAAGCTCACCCAGGCCGAGGAAGAAGCCCGCATCATGGCCGGTGAGGGAGTCGACGGTCTCGTGGTCGAGAATTATTTCGGCGATGCCGAGGATGTCGAGCGAGTGCTGGAGCGACTGTGCGGCCTTGATCTTGGCACCCGTATTGGCGTCAATGTGCTGCGGGACAACGTGCGCGCCTTCGCACTCGCCAAGCGGTTTCCGGTCTCGTTCATCCAGGTCGATTCCGTCGCCGGTCATCTGCCGCTGGAACAGGATGCGCCCTTCGCCGCCGATCTCGCCGCGCATCGGGAAAGCGTTTCAGCGCTGCTGCTCGGCGGCGTCCGGTTCAAATACCAGCCGATCCTGTCGGGACGGCCCGAAGAAGAGGACGTCCGTATCGGCGCATCCCGTTGTGACGGCCTGGTAGTGACCTCGGACGCGACCGGCCAGCCGACCGACATGGACAAGGTGGCACGCTTTCGCACCGCAACCGGCGGGACCGTCCCGCTCCTGATCGGCGCCGGCCTGACCGAAACCAACGCCGCCGAACAACTGGCGTATGCAGATGGCGCCGTCGTCGGCAGCTGGTTCAAGCACGACCACAAGGATACCGGCCGCGTCGAGGCCGCCCATGTCGCCCGTCTGATGCGGGCTGTTCGCGCCACAAGGCATGCCGCATGAGCGCGCCGGATACCATTGTCGCTCGTCCGGTAACGCCCGAGAATTTTGCCCGTTTCGGCAGGGTCTACGATCTCACCAATGATACCGACCCCAAAGCGATCTGGACCGCCGGCGACGGCTGGAGCGATGGTTTTACCAAAACATCGCTGATCGAGGGTTCCGGCCATCTTGGGGTGACGCGTGGCGGCGGCGCCCCGTGGAACTGTACGGCAATGGAACGTCATCCGGGTACCGAGGAAGCGATCTTCTGCGCTGCCCAGCCGGTCATTCTTGCCGTTGCCCCCGCATCGGACACCAATGCAGCCAAACGGGACGAAATCGAAGCTTTTGTGATTGCGCCCGGTCAGGCGGTGGTGATGCATCGTGGCGTCTGGCACGACGCTTGCCGGGGCCTTTCCGATCCTACGGCCTATTACTGGATGGCGGTTTGCGGTCTCGGCGAAAGCCCCTGGGTCCCGGTTGCAGGTGGGCCAAGGCGAATTCAAGCGGACCCGGAGGAAAATACATGACCGCCTTTTTCATCGGCGACGTGGCAATCGACGAGTATTACACCGCCGATCGCTGGCCAGGCCGGGCCGACAAGGGCATGGTCACCGAACTGCCCGCCGAAATCGGCGGCTCCATCGCCAATGCCGCCGTTGTCCATGCGGGGCTGGGCGGTGAGACGCAGTTCATCTCGTTGTTGAACGATAGCCCACTGTCACAGCGGCTGATCGCCGACCTGCGGAAGAACGGCGTCGGTGTCGATCACATGCTGACAGATCAGAGCATTCCGGAATCGCGCAATCTGATCTTTCTCGTCGACGGAGAGCATATCGTGCTGACCGTCGAAATGGGCGAGCAGCCGATGTGGCTGGCATCTGAAACTCTTGAGTCGCTGCGCCAGCCGGGCTTTCTCTACACGACGCTTTACCGTGCCCGCCGGTTGCATGCGCAAACCGAGAATGACGTCTTGAAGCAGGCAGCGCTTCTGGCCGATCTACGTCACCATGGCCGCCTCACCATCTTCGATCTCGACGTTGGTGGCTGTACGCTCGAAGACATGCCCTATCTCATTGGTGCTGCCGTCGTCATTTTCAATCAGGTTGGCTTCCGCGCCGCTTTCGGTCATGACGACATCAACCGTATCGGCGACTGGATGCGAGACCACCAGATCGGCTGGGTCGTGCGTACGCTCGCCGCAGACGGCGCCGAGGCGCGCAACAGCGAGACAGTTCTGCACACGGCGGGATTTCAGGTCGATGTCATCGACGTCACCGGCGCCGGCGACACCTTTGGCGGCACGCTGACCTGGTGTCTTACGCAAGGCCAACATTTCAACGAAGCACTCGACTTCGCCGTCGCTGCAGCCTCCCGCTCGGTCACTATCCATGGGCCGCGCAGTGGCAAGGCAAGCGTTGCTGAAGTGAACCGGTGGCGCGACGACGGATGCCGGTAGCGCCTTTTGCGCGGGTGTCCGGATTGGCGTGTTGATTTGTGTCTCCCTCAATCTGAACGCTGGATTGAGGGATGCGATGTCACATCGGCGTCACGCCGCAAGACCCGTGGCGGCCAGCACCGTTCTTCCGATCTGACGATCCGGACCGCTTTGACCCTGGGCTTGTTGTTCGGCCTGCCGCTGCGCCAAGTCGTCTCGTGCTCAGCAGTCGAAGACCGCCTTGGCTGAGTTGCCTTCAAACGAATGCTTGCCTGTGCCCCCGAAATCCGATCGCGGCAAGCCAAGGTTAGCGTAGCCCACGTCATCAAGGATCGAAATCCGCCATGCTCCAAATCCGAGCACAAACGCTATTCTAGTCCTCGAATACTCGGTCAATGCGGATCTGCCGCAACAGGTTCCGTCCGGCGATAAGCAGTTCAAACAGGAATGCAACGAGCGATCCAATGAGCGAGATGATGGCACCACCAAAGAACCAAAAGAGGTTTTCTTGGCGCAGTCCCATGGCAAGAGCGCCGGCGAGTAGATTCAAGATTGCGCCGCCGGTGCAAATGCCGGCCATCACTCCAAGTACCACCGCAACCTCAAGTGCAAGTGCCCGTCGCCGCAGATACGCGAGCTGCATTCGTGACAGCTTGCTTTGCTTGCCCCTATCCGCAACCTCGTTCAGCCGGTCCGATACTCTCCCGAGGCGAGTCGTGTAGATGCTGACAAAGCCTGCGGTACCAGCAAGCAAAAAAACTGGTGCAAGGGATGTCTGTATGACAGAGGCAAGGTCGCTGACGACAGGCGGCGTGTGCATGAGTACCTCTTAGAAACAAATTGACTGCCACGCGATAAGCGTTGACATCAGTAAATGTGATCCACGACGTAGCGCGCATCATGAGGCCGGCCGCAGGCCTGCCGGAACCGTCGGTCCGCCCGATCCGCTTGATGCAGCTTTGCATCGATAGCCTATCGACCACTTTGGGCGCCGGTCAATGCTACCTCATCATCCGGTGCCTTGACGACTTTACGCTGTGTGAATCCGACAAGCTCGGCCGCGAGCGAGCTAAAAAGCCCCCGGCAATTTCTGAAAGTATCATCCCGTCGGCCTGACGAAGCTTCATGGCGATCATTTGCGCCATATGTTTTTGCTGCTTCATCGCGGCTCACTGGCTCATGGGCATCCTTCAGGACGGACCATTTTTCAGAGCGCTGTCCAACACGGTCCAGCGGCGGGACCGACCCTTGGAACTGATGAAGTATAGGACGCCGTATGCGACAACCGTGGAATCGATAAGGAAGGCCGCAAAATAACCCGCTATCCACGGCTCCCCGAGATTACTTAAATACAGATAGACCATGAATGCCTTCTCGAGGATGCTGAATACCATGGTCTCAAATCGCAACCACGGACGGAACCCCGCGACCACCATCAGCACGCCAATTCCGAAGATCATGATTCCCCAGTGTCGCAGGGCCGGTACGCTGGAAGGCGTGAAATCGACAAGTCCACCGAGCATCGGTGTGATGAGTTTGACGTCGAGCGCAAACGGCAATGTCCCACAGGTCGCCAAACCGAAAACAATGAGAAACCATTTGATGGTTTTGGCAATGAAGGTGTCCAAAGTGCACATCGTTATCCGCCGGACGGTTGGAGGAAAAGTTAGGCGAAGGGCAATCGGCGGCCCGTCACAAGAGCGGCCGACGACAGCCGGATCCAAGGCTTCCGGGCTCTTTCCATCGCATACTTCCTCGCCTTTCGAATTCTGCATCGTGGATGCGCCATCCCCGGCGAAAGTCGCAATGGCCCTCTCTCCCGTCAGAATTTGTAGCCCAGGCGTAGCGTACCGCCGTGGCTCGTGTAGGTGTCGGAAAACGAGCCCTGGTAACTCATGCGCAAACTAAGCCCGTCATCGCTCGTCAGATCGATGCCCGCAGTCAGCCGGCCCACCACATTGGCCAGCGGCACTGCGCTGTCGAAGGTGCCGATCCCGGCCGGTGCATTGGCCAGCCGCGCTGACGTATCCCAGCTATCGACGCTGCTGAAACTCACTCCCGCGGCGGCGAACGCCCGCATGGATGTCGTCTCGCTGACCTCCACCTGTGTGCCGACCTCAATGGCCGGAGTCGCGTGGAAACTCCATTGACCAGCGCCGTCGACCAGCAGATCAAGCGCGCCGGCTCCCGACTCGCGATAGCCGTCAGCATGAGAATAGATTAGGTCGAGATCCACCAATGGCCGCACATAGTACGAGCCCTGCGCAAAGGTGTAGGCCGCACGCACACGGGCGCTGACATTGTAGATATTCGGATCGCCCTCGGCCTGACCGGCGAAGCCCGGGATACGGATCGCGCGGGTGTTGTCGTACCAGCCGTAACTGCCGGCGATGGCACCCGACAACAGCCAGGGGCCAGCCTGATGCTTGAGCGAGGCACCAGCATAGACAATATCACCGTCAGCACTGACCCTGCCGTCGTCCCCGCGGATGGCGCTGCGGTCGTAGCCGCCGGCAAAACCGACGAACCAGTCCGGCGATACCTCGACCTGGACCCCGGCTTGCATTGCATAAGTCTTGGTATTAAAGCCCGACACCCCGTCCATGGCCTTCTGATCGAGTGTCTGGGCGCCTGCCTGGCTCCATGCGCAGCTCGTCTCGGTCAGGAACAAGGTGCCGGGGGCAAACATCGGGCAGCTCAAAAGCAGGTCAAGGCGTTGCTGCGTTAACGCGATGCTGCCTGCGGCGGCCGCCCCCGAAATACCGGGCGATATATCGGAAAGGGCCGATCGGTAGCTGGCGGAAGTGTCGTCGGCGAGGGAGCCGAGCGTGCCAAATAGCGTGCCGAAGGAACCTCCGCCCATATCCCAGATCTCCTGCAGGTGATCGGCGACGTTGCTCTGGTCTTCGTTCAGCGTAAAGCCGGGTTCGGCGAAGTGTGCCGACTCCGCCGAAACCGACAGCTCGTTTCCTGCCTGGGTGATGGCGTAGTCGAAGAGTGCCGACTGGGCGCTCAGCGAATGGTCCAGGGTGCCTGCGACGGTGAGGAACGGCAGACTGATGTCAGGCAGGACGCTGATGGCGTTCACCGCGAACTTGCCGTCCAGCGTCGCGTCACCCTCGATGGTCAGACGATCCATGCGGGAGCCGGCGAAGTCGGCGGTGAGCGCCAGTATGCCGCCTGTGTCCTGCGTGAGGTCGCCTGTGATCCTTGTGGCGTCGACGCCATCAGAGTGACCGATCATCAACCGGCCGTGATTCATCACGTCAGCCTCGTAAATCTCCGCATCCGTCAACAGGCCCCCTGTCCCATTGACGATGGAGATGGCCATGTCTTGGCCGACGCGGCCCGCCTTCGGCATGGCGTCGCCGGTGGATATCTTGCCGGTCGGCGCGTCACCCTCCACGCTCACCTGGCTCACGCTGCCGCTGATCGTGCCGTAGTTGAATGCAGTCAGGGTGCTGCCCGCTGGCGACGTTCTACCGGGGGTATATTTGACGGCGATCCCTGAAGCAGCCGAGACACTGCCTCCGGCATTGACAGTCAGCAGGTTGTCCTTGCCTCCCGAGACCAAAACGCCAGCGCCATTGTCGCCGGAGCCGCCGGTCACAGAACCATCAACGGTCACGTTTATCTTGCCGTTGTTGTTCGTCCCGGCATCGCTCTGTGCGAATATGCCGATCGAATCCTTGCCAGTCGCCTGGATACTCCTGCCGGCATCAAGGGACACCGTCACATCGCCGCTTTTGCCGGTCGACGAGAGATTGCCATTGGAGCCGATGAAGGCGCCGCTCGCGTTACCGCCGAAACCGCCGCCGCCGCCGATCGACTGCGCCAGGACGCCGAAGGCGTAGTCGCCAGTCGTGATGATATCACCGTCGATCATGACGGTGACGTCGTTGCCGTCACCGTTATTGCCGGGGCTCATTCCGTTGAAAGAGAGCGAAGCACCCGAGACGCT
Source organism: Rhizobium sp. Root1334 (assembly GCF_001426665.1). Taxonomy (GTDB): domain Bacteria; phylum Pseudomonadota; class Alphaproteobacteria; order Rhizobiales; family Rhizobiaceae; genus Pararhizobium. Next base: position 91,277 of record NZ_LMEY01000031.1, read on the forward strand.
GCCGCCAATGCCGCCGCCGCCGCCGATCGACTGGGCCACAATGCCATGGGCGGCCAGGCCTCCCGTATGGATCGCGCTGTCGTTGGTCAGATCGACCATGACGACACCACCGTCTATTGTTCCACCGCCCGCGCCACCGACGACGAGCGAGCCGATGCTGTCGGCTTCACCGGCACCGCCGATGCCGCCACCACCGCCGATCGACTGCGCGACAATGCCATGGGCCCGGTCACCATAGGTGTCCACGCTGCCGCCGTAGTTCAGATCGATTTCGCCACCACTGCCGCCGACACCACCGCTACCGCCGACAACAAGATCGATGGCGTGGCTATCGTCGTCGCCGGCCGCGTTGCTGCTTCCGGCGCCGCCGACACCACCGCCCCCACCGATCGATTGGGCCAGGACGCCGATCGAATCGTCGCCCTTGGTCTGCAGCGAAAGCCAGCTTGCCGCAGCGACTGTAATTTTGCCGCCATCGCCGCCAGCGCCACCGCTACCGCCGATGCCGCCGCCGACCGTGATCCCGCCGACTGCCTGATCGGAGCCATCGCCACCCTGACCGCCGCCACCGCCGATCGACTGCAGCAGCACACCATGCGCGCTATAACCAGCGGTAGCGATACCAGCGGTGCCTTGGTCACTGTCGAAGGTGATCGTCACCGCGCCACCATTGCCGCCGCCGCCGCCGTGACCGCCGACGCCCACGTCAATGCTTGCGGTCGCCTTGCTGCCGGACATGCTGGAGGTGCCGGCTGTACCGCCGCCGCCGCCAATTGATTGCGCGACGATGCCGTCAGCCCAGTCACCAGTGGTGGTGATGTGGCCTGCATGTGTCAGTGTAACCGTGTTGCCATGGGCGGCAGTACCGCCTGCTCCACCCACGCCAACTGAGAAATTGTATTTGCTGTCTTCGTCATCGGGCTCGTCCGAATCGTCGGACGTGGCGGACGCCATCGAACCGCCGAGCCCGCCGCCACCGCCAATGGACTGAGCCAGCACCCCGTCGGCATCGCCACCGAAAGTAGCGATATTGCCCGCTGTTTTGACGTTGATGACACCCCCGTCGCCGCCGCCACCACCGGTACGGCCGACGGAAACCGTGACGTTGGCGGAAATCTCACCGTCGGGTGCTTCCGGATCAGCCCCTTCCTCTTCGCCGCCGGGCAGGCTGGCGCTGCCCGACAGGCCGACACTGACGCCTTGCGATGTTCCGCCACCGCCGCCGATCGACTGGACGAGCAGGCCGCGGGCGCCGGAACCATTGGTCTGCACGTTGGTGCCATTCTCAAACTGCACGGTCGCGTCACCGCCGGCGCCGCCGCCACTGCCCGAGCCACCGACCCCGACATTTGCCGTGAGGTTGAAGCCGCTGCCGATCTGCTTGCTGTTGACGCTGCCAATGCCACCATTGCCGCCGCCGCCGCCGATCGACTGCACCACGACTGCATTGGCATAGTCGTCGGCAGTCGCCACCCAGGCGGTGTCGTTGAGATCGACCGTGGCAGTACCGCCGTCGCCGCCGCCGCTGCCTGAGCCACCGACCGAGACGCCGATATCGGCGCTGATCGTGTCCACCGTGCCGGCGGTCGCTGCCATCGATGACGCACTGCCGCCATTGCCGCCGCCGCCGCCGATCGATTGTGCCACAAGGCCATGCGACGACGCGCCTTTTGTGGAGATCCCGGTGTTGCCGTCCAGTGTCAGCGACACGTCGCCGCCGGTATGGGTCGATCCGCCGCTGCCGCCAACGGCCGTGGCCACGCTCATCGCCAGAGAGACGTCTTCGCCGGTCGGCACCGCCACGGTGAGTGCATCGGCAATCGAGGAACCGCCATTGCCGCCACCACCGCTGATAGACTGCGCCAGCACGCCGATCGCGTCAGTCACGTCGCCGCCGTCCTGGCCGGTCTGGATGACACTATCGGTCAGGTGTACGGCCACTTCTTGACTGTAGCCGCCGGACCCACCGGTGCCGCCCACTGCCACAGATGCCGTGAAGCCTATATCGGCGGCATAGGAGCTGGCGGAACCGCCATTGCCACCGCCGCCGCCAATCGACTGCGCCACGATGCCCGCGGCGTGCGAGCCCTGGGTCGTCAGGTACAGGCCCTGGAAGGCGACATTCACAGTGTTTGCGTAGCCGCCGCCGCCGCCGCCACCACCGATCTGGAAGCTACCGAGCCCGGCATCGCCGCCCGTGGCGTTGCCGCCATTGCCGCCGCCGCCGCCGATCGACTGCGCGAGAATGCCGACAGCGCCAGAACCTGCGGTCGCCACCGTCACGGCCTGCGGCGCTCCGGAGACTGTGGGGCAATCGCCGCCGGAATTTACATTGGTGACGCAGACCCATCCGCCGCTACCGCCGCCCGAGGCCGTGCCGCCGACGCCCAGTGCCGGAACACCCACCGACAGGTCGATCACATTGCCGCCGTTGCCGCCGCCTCCGCCGATCGATTGTGCCATGATCGCATGCGACATCTCCCCCTGCGTCGTGATCGAGCCGCCAGTCAGCAATACGTTTGCATGGCTGCCGGAGCCGCCAGCCTCGCCCGAGCCTCCGACGGTCGCGATGCCCTTCGCTCCGCCACCCGAACCACCGCCGCCGCCGATCGACTGTGCCATGATGCCGATCGCCGCGTCGCCGGCCGTGCTGATGGCGCCCGAACTCTCGACCTCGGCAGTGCCGGCATAGTTGCCGCTGCCGCCGGAACCGCCGATCGACAGGATGCCGCCCGTCATACCGGCGGCACCGCCGCCGCCGCTGATCGATTGCGCGATGATGCCGTGCGCCGAATAGCCGGAGGTGGTGATCACGCCGGAATTCTGGACACTGGCCGTCTCGGCTTCCCCGCCGTCGCCACCATCACCGCCCAGCTCGAGCGTCAGCCCATCGGCGATCCCGCCGGTGCCGCCGCTGCCGCCGATCGACTGCACCAGAATGCCGTAGGAATGCTCGCCCGAGGTGTTGATCGTTCCGCCAGCATTGTTGATGGTCGCGATGTTACCATTGCCGCCGTTACCGCCATTGCCCGCACCACCACCGAGCACGTCGGTGAAGTCGCCGCCGGTGCCGCCCCCGCCGCCGATCGAATGCAAGGTGACTGCAGCCGAAAAATCCCCAACTGTCGTGATCTGGGCGCCACTCGTCATATACGCGCCAACGGAACCGGCATCGCCACCGTAGCCGCCACCGCCGCTCGTGCCGACAACGGCCGTATCGTCGCCGCCGGTGCCGCCCTGACCGCCAATACTCCCGCCCAGCAGGCCGTAGGCCTGGTCGCCATCGGTCTTGATGGCGCCGTGGACGTTCATCTGAATCTCGCCGACGGCACCGCCGTTACCGCCCGAGCTGTCCTTCTCACCGTTTGCGCCGTCACCACCGCGCCCGCCCAAAGCCAGCGCGGCTATGCCGACAACATTGTCACCTTGGGTCGAAACCGTGGCGCCCGACTGGAGGGTCAGGGTCGAGTCGAAGGCGGAGCCGCTCCCACCGCGGCCTCCGGTCGTTGACTTCGTACCCTCGCCGCCGTCACCACCCTGACTGATCGCAACGATGCCGCCTGACAGTTCGTTCATGCCGACACCGGTGGCAACCACGGTTATATCGGAATATGTGCTGATATTGATCTGGTCACCGTCTGCGCCGTCGCCGCCATGGTCAGACGAGTCATGAGAATCCGTGCCGTCACCGCCCTGGCTCAGCGCATAGATGCCGCGCACACTGCCCGCGTCGTTCGCGTAGATGCTGATCGCGCCGGTGGATCCGTTATCGGACGGACTGTTCACGATATCGATGGAGCCGCCCGCGCCGCCCGCGCCGTTGTCGTCGCCGCCTGCTTGGCCGGTGGATTCGGCGGCAAGGCCCCAGACATAGTCCAGTCCGTTCAATGGGTTGGTCTCGCTGCCGAGATTCACTTGTCCGGTATTGGTGATATTGATGGTACCGCCGCCGCCGCCGGCACCACCCGACTGGTCGCCCGCCGCGCCGCTATTCTGTTCGCCGCCGACACCGCCCTTGCTTACAGCAAAGATGCCGGCCATGCCTCTCGACGTGTTCGAGTTGAGAGATTCTACGGCCAGCGCCCCGTAGTTGGTGATCGTTATCGCGCCTCCAGCCCCTCCAGCCCCGCCGTTGGATTTGTAGTTGTCGTTATCCCAATCCCCGTCGCCGCCGAAGCTCGTCGCCGAAATCAAGCTGCCGATCGAGCCTGGATCTGTCGAGCTCGTCAGGGTTATGGAGCCGGAATTGGTGATCGTCACGGAACCGCCCGCGCCAGCGCTTCCCTCGTCGACGCCTGCGCCACCCATTGTATAGGTCATGATGACGCCGCCGACGGATTCCGACGGCACTGTGTAAGGCAGGCTTGCGCCGGCTGTATACGAGGCCTGGGTGTCGAGCGTTATGTTCGCCCCGGGCTCGCCGTCCTTTTTATCGTCTTCATCAGCACCGCTGTCGCCCCAACAGGCGGACCACGTGTATCCATAGTCGGCCTGGCCGATTGTCTGGGTCGCGGCCCCGGTGCAGCCCGCATACGCATTGCCGGCCACGGTTGCGCCGCCGAGACCCAAGGCCAGCACCATCAGCAGACGCGATGTGTTTCGATCGGACAAGACTGCCGCCTGGTCGCTACGCCTGGATGAAGGGAGGGATGATGATCTGTGACGGATCTTTCCGGTGCGTACAACATGCCTCATGCGATGAGCCCCCCAAAAGTGAAGCGAACGATAAGGCGACAAGGACAGAAGATTCAACCGAACAAAACGATTCAATTCTGACCAAATCCTGCATGCGACGTTCGGTGTACGTTCCTTGGGATTTGCCGGTCGATGACAACCAAACATCATTCGATCAATTCAGCTGAATTCCTACAAATTCTTACATCACTTGATTATTCTTGCGTCCGAGCTCGTCTCCTGCCAGCTATATGTTGTTTTCTTACGTGACTTGCAGCAGCAGGAGCCACTGTAAAAATGCTCAAGAATGCTTGATCTCAAGACAATCCTGGTCGTTAATCTGGCGACTGCCAGCCTGCAGGCGGTCGTCTGGATTTTTGTCTGGCTTGCCTGGCGGCATCTCTACGAACTCAAGCTTCTTGCAGCGGGGTTTACCGCAATTGCCATAGGGCTTCTCTTGATGATTTTGAGGGCCGAACAACCGGCAGCATGGTCCATCGTGCTGCACAACACGGTTATCAAACTTGGTCTAGTCCTGCTCGCCGAAGGGCTGGCGCGCTTCCTGGGCCAACCCCGCCACACTTGGATCGGAATCTCGCTGCTGATTTTTCAGGTCGTGGTCTGGAGCATCGCCCTTGCCGTCGATCCGGGGAACCTTGCCCACCGCATCCACTCATCGACCCTTTTCACGATCATCATGATGTCCGTGATGTGCCTGGCGCTCCTGCGTGACCGGACACAACCCTGGCTTTTACGATGGTTTACGATTGTGGTACTGGGCGAATATATCGCAGCCAGTATAGTTCACAGCGCCATCGAGTATTGGAATCCGGCAGCGGCCCAAGACATCACGGTCCTCGACAATCGCAACGCGTGGTACCTGTTGCAGGGCGTTCTATTTCTGATCGCTCTGTTCGCCTGCCTCCTCTTCATGGTCAGTTCGCGACTATCAGCGGCCCTGCGCGAAAAGAACGACGCTTTGTCCCGGGAAGTGGTGGAACGCAGGAGCCTTGAAAAGCAATTGAGTACCAGCCTCGAAACCGAACGCGCCCTTCGTGAAGAACAGGCCGACTTCATGCGCATTGTCAGTCACGAGTTTCGGACGCCCCTGGCGGTCATCCGAAATGCCGCCGACATGATCGGCCTTGTCGGAGACCGATCGCGTGAAGCAACAATGGAACGGCTTTCCGGAATTGGTGAGGCGCTGGACCGGCTGTTCTCGCTGATTGATCGCTTCATGACGAACGACCGCGACAATGGCTTTCGACCGCAATCGATGCAGATCGGATCTCTCCTGGCCGATGTGCAGTTGCATTTCGACATGACCGGGCGGGGTGAACGGTTGCATTTCAAGACGGGCGGCGAAGCAACTTCGATTTTCGTCGATCCCGATATGCTGGCAACCGTCGTCATCAATCTCATCGACAACGCGCTCAAATATTCGCCCGAGACCCAGCCCATTCACATTGATACCCTGTCGGCACATGGCTCCGTCGTTATCCAGGTGTCTGATCGCGGTATCGGCATACCGAAAGCTGAGTTGCACAAGATTGGCCGCCGCTTCTTCCGAGCCTCGAACGCCAAGGCCGGAAGCGGGACCGGGCTTGGTCTTTACTCTTCCCGTAAGCTTCTGGCCTATCATGGCGGCGCATTGGAGTTGCACCCCCGTGAAGGAGGGGGAACGGCGGCTGTGGCGCGCGTGCCTGTGTTGAACGGAGCGACAGAGCCCGCCCTGCAAGAGGAGTTGGTGACTTGACCCGCATTTTGATCGTCGAGGACGAACAGCGGCTGCGCAAGGATCTGGTTGATTTCCTGGGATTGTGCGGTTTCACGGCCGAAGGGACTGCGACAGCAGACGGCTTGCGCCGGGCACTGGCAAATGATGAGCCACCTGACGTGATCATCCTCGATGTCGGGCTGCCTGATGGCAATGGGTTCGACCTGGCCAGCGAAATCCGCGGAACCTATCGTTGTGGAATCATCATGTTGACAGCTCTTGGCGACGGCGACGACCGTATTCGAGGCTTTGAAAGCGGTGCTGACATTTATCTCGTCAAGCACAGTACCTTGCGGGAGATCGAAGCCGCGATCCGGAGCCTGCTTCGGCGAACAGGGGATCAGGCTGATTTTGCGGACAACACGGCAGGTAAATGGGCGCTGGACAGCAGAAACTGGACCCTCACGGCGCCGAACCAGCGTTCACTCAAGCTAACGGCAACCGAGTTCGCGCTTGTCAGGACGCTTTGCAAACATGACGGTGGTGTTTGCGCGCGCAAGGAGCTGGCGGAAACCATTGCCCGCCCCAAAACCCATTTCGACAACCGGCACCTGGATGCAGTCGTAAGCCGCCTTCGCCGCAAGATAGGCGAGCAGACCAACCTGGAAGTGCCAATCAAGGTGGTCTATGGCGTTGGTTATACCTTCACAGCCCCGGCAGTCTTGCAATGAAGCTCCGGCGCGAGACCGGCGTGACACGAAGGCCGCCAAGCAGTTGCTCATCAGGCAATCCAGCGGAACTTTCACCATTTTGCCTGGTGGCTTCTACCTCGAAACGAATTTCCCCTCGTAGCGTGCGCGGAAGTTCCGGCGTTCGGAATCCTGCACAAAGCACACGAAAATCAACTCAAGATCGGAATCGCTATCTACACGCCCGAGAATGCTCAGCGTAACAACGACCGCGCCAGGATAATTTGAGCCAAGCTGGATCGCCGCCGCGGTGATCTCATTAAGCGACGGCCCGCTCTGCTGGTCGTTGCATAAATATACAGTCCAAAACTGCGCCTTCTCCCAGATGCCACGCAACGCATCGACGACTTCCTGTTTGAATTCTTCTGCGTCCATATCATTCGGCCGTGAGAAGGTATGGCCGCCGTGGACACTGAAGTAACCGTCGAATGCCGGAGTTCCCGATAGAGAAGTCTCTATTCTCTCGAACGCAGCATCTGCATCTATGAAGGTGCGAAAGAAGATGGCCATTGGCCCTCCAAATTAGGCGTAATGTCAGGTCAACCTGATTGTGATGGACGGCCATTGAGGGCGAATCTGGTTCGCAGGGTTCACGGCGAAGCTTGCCTGGACCTGAAGGAGACGTTCCTGATTGCCGGACGAACCGGGGTCATGCACGTTGTGGCGACCCTGCTCCTCTAAGAGGGATCAGATCTGATCAACCTTTCCACGCCCGAATTTCGCCACCCAAAGCCGGACCCTTTGATGCGAGACCAAGACCCCACGGGCAGCCAGCAAGCCCTCGACCATTCGCAGGCAGAGAGGTAGGCTGAAATTGAGCCACACGGCGTTGGCAATGATTTCAACGAGAGAGCAATGGTGCCACAGTGAACGGCAGGCTGGCGTGCCTTTCGATCACAATGCAGCAGCGCTTTGCCAAATCACGTAGATGCTGACAGTGAAGATGACCCAACGAAAAATAACGGCTAGTGCGGTGCGATGGCTGGCAAGATGGCCGGCCGCAATCGTCCCAACGATCCCCCCGCCCATGCCTCCGGCGATAAAGTATCCGGCCATCAGCCAATCGACATAACCCGACAGGGCATAGTTCACCGCTGTCGTGAGCCCGAACGTGCCGACGGCGAACAGGGATGTGCCGACCGCGTTGATGAGAGGCATTCGGGTCGATAGCAGCAGCCCAGGCACAATCAGAAACCCGCCTCCGATGCCAAAGAACCCGGAACCGAACCCAGTTGCGAGCGCGACCGCACCAGTTTTGCCCTGCGTTTGTATTGTCAACGAACGAGCGGTGATGTCCGCTTGGTTCTGCACATTGCGCATTGCAAAGCTGACGAACATCATCAACAGGCCAAAGGCGAACAACAGGCTCTGGCCGTTCACGAATTTACCGAAGCTAGAACCGAGATAGGCGCCGAGGGCGCCGGCAAATGCAAAGATCAGTGCGCAGCGCCACCAGACATGGCCCTTGATCGCGTGGCCGATCAGATTGAGGTAGGCGTTAACCGAGACGCAAAGCGCCCCGGTTCCGATCGCCGTATGAACGTCGCGGATGCCAACCACATAGACGAGGAGTGGCGTCGCTAATATCGACCCGCCGCCTCCGATCAGACCCAGCACGCAGCCAATCAGCGATCCGGAAGCGATTGCGAGAAGGACCTGGTGGAGCGAACCGTCCAAGTGGTCAAGCTCCCCATACCGACCCGGGAAGGGCATCGAGCGGGATCTTCAAGTAACGCCGGCCGTTCTCCTCGCAGGCAGGCAGTTCTCCGCCGCGAATATTGATCTGCAGCGCATGCAGTATGAGCTTAGGCATTGGCAAGGTTGCATCACGCGCCTCGCGCAGTCTGACAAAGTCCGTCATGGACCGGCCTGCGACATGGGGATTGCTAGCCTTCTGCTCGGCGATAGAGCTTTCCCAAAGCGCCTCACGCCCGCCTGGCCGATAGTCATGGCCAGTGAACAACCGGGTTTCCTCGGGCAGGTTCAGGATATCGTTGATCGATTTCCAAAGATCGGTGGCGTTGCCGCCGGGGAAATCCGCGCGCGCGGAACCGCTATCGGGCATGAAGAGCGTGTCGTGGATGAAGGCGGCGTCGCCAATCAGATAAGTGATCGAGGCCAGCGTATGCCCCGGCGAATGCATCACTCGAACGTCGAGATCACCGATCTTGAAGGTTTCTGCGCCGGCAAACAGACGATCCCATTGCGACCCGTCGCAGGCGAAATCCGGCCAGTTATAGATCTGCGCCCAGATTTTCTGCACGTCTCTGACATGCTCGCCGATCGCGGTGGGGGCACCGGTCTTGGCCTTCAGGTATCGCGCTGCGGAAAAATGATCCGCATGCGGATGGGTATCCAGGATCCACACGACCTGAAGGCCGTGGCTACGAACGTGGTCGAGGATGGCGTCGGCGTTGGCGGTGGCCGTCGAGCCCGACTTCTCGTCGAAATCGAGAACCGGATCGATGATGGCGCACTGGCGGGTATTCGGACAGGCGACGACATACTGAATACTGCCGGTACGGGCATCGTAGAAGCCTTTGACCTCAGGCTGCAGCATGAACGGAGCCTTTCCTGACTTCTGCTCGCGGAGAGAAGATCGCCCGGCTAGGATCGACATCGTAGTCGGCCTCGAAATCCGCAGCATCCATGGAGATCTGCGCGACCGAATCGAGAATGAACTGCACCTTGTCGTCTGGCAGCAGAACGCTGAAGTTCAGCCGAATGAACCCCGGCTTTTCGATTTCATCACCGGACAGGATGGCCTGACGGATAGTCTCGGACTGTTCGTAGTCGATCGACAGCAGCCGATGCACGTAAGGGCCGGCACAGGCACAGCCGCCGCGGGCCTGGATGCCGAACCGGTCGCTCAGCATGCGGGTCACCAGTTGCTGGTGGACATGGCCCCCCTTGCTGTTCTTCACACGGAAGGAAAAGATCGGCAGCCGATCCGGCTCCACGAGACCGAGAATTTCCAGTTGCGGCAGGCCTTTCCAGGCATCGAACGCGCGCTGCGCCAGTTCGCGGTTGCGCGCGGTCATGGCTTCGGCACCGATTGCCTCCTTGACGATGAAGGCAAGTGCTGCACGGATATCGCCGACGACATTCGGCGTGCCTGCCTCTTCGCGGGATTCAACGCTGTCGGAATAATCATGCGTCTGTGGCGAGACGAACTTGACCGTTCCACCGCCCGGCCACGAGGGTTTGTCAGTTGCCAGGCTGTCGCGGCGAAGGATCAGGATGCCCGAGGCACCTGGGCCGCCGATGAACTTGTGCGGCGAGACCACGATCGCATCGATCTCGGCGCCGGGTGCCGGCGTCATGGAAATCGGCAGGTAGGGACCGGCGCCGGCATAGTCCCAGATCATCCTGGCACCCGCGGCCTTGACCATCGCAGTGATCGCCGCGACATCACTGATGATGCCAGTGATGTTGGAGGCCGCAGACAGGCTGCAGATGGTCAGATCCGCGCCAGTGTCCTCAAGTGCAGCCTTTAGAAGCGACAGATCAGGACCGCCCTGCGGATGCTCGGCGATTTCGATGATCTCCGCGCCGCTTTCGCGCCAGGGCAGGATGTTTGAGTGGTGTTCGTAAGGGCCGATAATGACGCGGGCATGTTTGCCAGCCGCAACCATCGCGGTGACACCGAACAGTTTGACTAGGCGGTTGATACCCGCGGTCGCGCCGGAGCCGGTAAAGATCACCGCATGCTGGTCCGTCGAACCACAGAGTTCACCGATCAGTGCGCGTGCTTGCCGACGCATACGGGTCATGAAGCCACCGCAATAGGACGCTTCCGTATGGCTATTGGCGTAATAGGGGAGCACTTCCTCAAGCACGAAGCTCTCGATCTGGTGAAGCGCTCGACCCGATGCGACATAGTCGGCATAGACCAGCGGCTTGTCACCATAAGGCCCGCAAACCCTCGCCTTCGCGCCAACGAGACCATCGCGCAACTCGGCAATAACGTCCGCAACATTCAGGCTTTGACGAAACCTCGTCAGAGGAGAGCTCTGTTTCGGCACGGGTTGAGCAAGGTCCACGGTGATCTCCTGACATCAATCTATTGACGCAGATCGTATCCTGCTCCACGATCAAATAAGTCACCTATTTTTTGCCTATTTTACGAGAGAACGTGTCATATGAGCGGTGAATCATTCAAAATAGATGATTTTGATATGAAGATTTTGTCCGCCATGCAAAGCAATGCCAGCCTGTCGCAGCGTGACCTCGCCGACAAGGTCGGTATGTCCCAAAATGCGTGCTGGCGCCGCCTGCAGCGCCTTCACGCATCCGGTCTCATCCGCGGCACGCATAGTGAGATCGATCTGAAGGCTCTCGGGCTCGACCTGACCGTTTTTGTGATGATCCGCACCCGCCACCATTCAAAGGAATGGATCGATGGTTTTCGCGCCCATGTGGAACGCCTGCCTGAGGTGATCGACTTCTACCGGATCGGCGGTGACTGGGACTACCTGATCAAGGTCGTGACCCGCGGCATGTCGGGATATGACGCTTTTTACCAGAAACTCATCACGAACTTCGATCTTGCCACTGTCACCGGCTTCTTTTCGATGGAAGCGATCATCAACAATCGCCCGGCCGATTTAAGCCGACTTCGTTAAAGGTTGGCGCTGCCTTAACTTGTCGCAATTCGCGGTGAGGATTTACATCCGCGTTTCAGGCAGCGATCGGCCATAAATCCCCGGGAATCAAGCCGATTCCGAGCAGAAACCTTCTGCAATCGACCGCCCGTTGTCAGCGACAAACTCCCTCTGCTCTTCGGGGAAGACTCTCGCTCAATTCACAAATTTCCGAAACATTCGCAGATGTGACCCGCCGAAATGTTATCTCTGCATTGCCTACGGAGATCCATATTAAAATTTCCTAAAATGTTGATAACGCTGGCAATTTCGTCTCTCTATCAAATGCTCGGATGGCTCGTATGTTCGCCACGTATGCACCTGCCTCTCACGTAGATCTCAAAATAAAAACGATTTTATTCTTGTTGAAAACGTTTTTATTGCCTGATACGAGTCCCGTCATCAGGTCGGCGAGCTGGGAGGCATGCATGGCAGAAACTGAATCAGCGCGCCGTACACCGCCGACCATCAAGACGCTGGCCGATCTCACCGGCTATTCCATCGCCACCATTTCCAAAGCACTCAGGGACTCGCCCGTCGTTGCTCAGGCAACCAAGGATGCGATCTTCAAGGCGGCACAGGAGGTCGGCTATCAGGCCAATGCCCGCGGCATGGCGCTTCGAACCGGCAAGACCTATCAGGCGGCGGTGCTGATGCCGGTGACCGCGGTGCGCGAGTATGAATGGGACGGTGTCGAATACACCCAGATCCTCAGCGGCATCAGCCAGGCGCTGGAAGGGTCCGACTATCGCATCTCCGTTCATGTCATCCGTGACACCCAGGATGGCTGCGACATGGCGCGCCGGATCATGGATCAGGGCCTTGCCGATGGTATCATCTTTTCCGGTATCCTCGCCGACGATCCGCGCATCGATCTTCTGGTCGAAAGCGGCTTTCCCTTCGTGTCGCTCGGCCGCTGCCGCAAGCCGCTCACCTACGCGCATGTCGATATCGACAATGAATGGGCAGCCTTTGCCGCCACGGAACGGCTGATTGCCGGCGGTCATCACCGCATCGCGCTGATCAACCCTCAGCGCCCCCTCTCCTACGCGATGGACAGGATCGACGGTTTTTCCCGCGCATTTGCGCAAGCCCGGCTTCAGACACCGGCGGACCTGATCGCCGAAGGGGACCTGTCGACCCGCTTTGGCCGCGAAAGTGCGCTTGACCTGCTGCAGCGGCCGGAACCGCCGACAGCCTTCATCTGCATCAACGAATCCACGACGCTTGGCGTACTCTCGGGGCTTGGCAGCCTCGGGTTACAGGCGGGCACCGATATCGACGTCATCGCTTACGACGATATCAATGTCAGCGCCTATTTCACGCCGCCGATCACGACCTTTTACCAACCCATCGAAGTCCTCGGCAGGACGCTCGGAGAATTCCTGTTGCAGCGGATGGCGGGAGGAGATCCGCAGACGCTGAAACAGGTTTTCAGGCCAACCCTGATCGAAAGGCAACCCGACAATCTCGGCGCGCGCCCGGCCTGACACCCATTCACAAACGGAGGAGAACGAACGTGAAGACATATCTGATTGCCCTTGCCATGGCAGCACTTGCGGCCGGCGTTTCGCATGCAGCCGATCTCGGCGGCAAGCTTCTGAAGGTCGGTTCCGACACAACCTCGCCGCCGATGGAAAGCATCGATCCGGCCAGCGGCCAGATCGTCGGCTTCGACGTCGATGTGGTCAATGCCATCTGCGCCAAGATCAACTGCCAGGCCGAGTTCGTCACCACCGGCTGGGACGGCATCTTCGCGGCACTCGATCAGGGCAGCTTCGATCTCGTCGCCTCCGGCGTTTCGATCACCGACGAACGCAAGAAGGCGATGGACTTTTCCGACCCCTATATCGTCAACAGTCAGGCCGTGCTGATGCGCGTCGCCGACCAAGGAATTTCACTGGATGACTTCAAGTCGCAGGGCAAGAAGCTCTCGGCGCAGGCCAATACGACAGACGCACAGGTTGCCGAAGGCATCGTGGGCAAGGAAAACGTCGCCGCATACGATAGCTTCTCAGCCTCCGTCATCGCCCTGAAGAACAAGGATGTCGACGGCGTCGTCATCAATGGCGCCAACGCTGCGGCCTATGAGCGCGAGTTTGCCGGCGAACTTGTCGTCGCCATCAAGGATCTGCAGTCCGACCCGCTCGGCCTCGTCTTCCGCAAGGACGACGCCAACATCGCCGCCTTTAATGAAGGCCTGAAGGCGATCAAGGACGACGGCACGCTCGATCAGCTGATCGGCAAATACTGGGGCCTCAAGTAAGCCCGGCGAACCCGGAGCGTTCGCGCTCCGGGAACCGCTCTCCAAAATGTTTCCGAACCACTCCTGCGGAGGAATGAATGTCATTCCTGAAACGCGTGCGGCCCAGCAATCTCATCATCCTGACCGCGCTACCCTTCATCATCTACCTGTTCACGTCCTCGGCAGATTATCAGCGCTCGCTGCGCGCCATCCTTGGCGTCGAGAATGGTTCGTCCGCCTTCGTGCCCGGTTTCCTGGCGTTGGCGATCGCCTTTTCGTCCGGCATTGCCCTGCTTGCCTTCTCGCGCGCCAAGTCAAACCGGCAGCAGCTGGCGCTCGGCTGCGCCGCGCTTAATCTGATGGCGGCGGCAACAATTCTTGCCAGCGGCGCCATTCATCCGTTTGCCGCTTCGGTCGTTGCCAATGGCGTGGATTCCTTTACCTCGACACTCGTCGTCAAGGGTGTCACCCCCCGGCAGCTGACCGAGGCCGCCGATCTCACGCTGCGCCAGGTCGAAGCCATCCTCTACCCTGCCTATTTTATCCTGACGTTGATTGGCCTTGGCCTTTTCATCGCAGCACGGCACAAAGGCCCCGAGAACGGTCTGCGCCGCACCGGACGCTGGATTATCGGCCTGATCAATGGCGCTGGCGCCGCCGGTCTGTTCTTCTTCGCCCATATTGCCTTTGCCGCCGGGGTCGCCACGACCATTCGCGCCGCCGTTGCCGCCTATCTTCTCGCAGCACTGATGGGCTTGGTCTGGGTTGGACTGCTGCAACTGCATTACAAGAAGCGGACGGGCCAGCTGTTCACGGCCGCAACGCTGCTTCTGGCACTGGCAGCCACCTGGTTCCTCACCCAGCCGCGCGACAGCTTCGTGCTGACCGGGACACTGACCGGCAAGGTCGCTATCGTCAGCAATACCCCGTCATCGCTGATCGGCGCCGTTCGCTATGGCCAGTATCCGGGCGGACCGGCGACCGAAACGCCGGTGAGAACCTTCCTCGGCCCCACCGAAGCGATCGCCGCGCTCGCAAAGAAAGAAGATGTCAGCGCGGCCCTTCTACCAGCTGCCTCAGTCCCAGCCGGCTCGCCCGTGCTCTGGCAGACGGAAACGCTGAACGACCGTGACCGCTCGACGGGCATCACTATCGCCGTGCTGGCGATCATTCTCGGCCTGCTCACCTTCGGCGGTTTTCTGCACAGAAGGCATCCATTGGCAATCGGCTCGGAATTCATCGTCGATACCATTCGCGGCATCCCGATGCTGGTGATCGTGCTCTATGTCGGCCTGCCGCTCAGTGGTGCGCTGAAGGATGCGACGCAGGGTGTCGTCGATCCGCCGAACCTCGTGCGCGGTATCGTCGCCATGGCGGTCGCCTATTCCGCCTATCTTGCCGAAATCTTCCGCTCCGGCATCAACGCCATTCCCGCAGGCCAGGTGGAGGCCGCGTATAGTATCGGCCTTACCCGCTGGCAGGCGGCCCGTCTCGTCGTCCTGCCGCAGGCGTTCCGGATCATCATCCCGCCGCTCGGCAACGAGCTGATCGCCATTCTCAAGGACACCTCGCTCCTGTCCATCCTGTCGATCCGCGATATCACCCAGCGCATGCGCGAGTTCCAGTCGGCAAGTTTCCTGCCGTTTGCTCCCTACAACTCGGCTGCCATCTTCTACATCGTCCTGACGCTTGCCGCGGCAAGCCTCGTCAACACCATCGAGAGAAAATATGACGTCAAACATCGCTAATGACCGCAAGATTCTTGAAGCACACGCAGCAGGTCTCGTACTGCCGCAGGGCTTCGTCTTCGGCGCCGCCACCTCCGCCTACCAGATCGAGGGCGCGCCTTTTGAAGACGGCAAGGGCGAAAGCATCTGGGACCGCTTCTGCAAGGTGCCTGGCGTCATCGTCGACGCGTCCAGCGGCGATGTCGCCTGCGATCACTACCATCGCTGGGGCGATGACATCGCTGTCCTGAAAGCCATGGGGCTTGGCGCCTACCGGTTTTCCTTTGCCTGGGCACGGCTGATCCCGGACGGCTCCGGCGCCGTCAACCAGAAGGGCATTGCTTTCTATGACCGGCTGATCGACGATCTGCTCGCCGCCGGGATCGAGCCCTATGCGACGCTCTATCACTGGGATCTGCCGCAGGCGCTGCAGGATCGCGGCGGCTGGTACAATCGCGAAACAACTGAGCATTTCGCCGATTATGCCGCCGTCGCCACCCGCGCCTTCGGCGACCGCGTCAAGAAATGGACGACGCTCAACGAGCCCTGGACATTCTGCTGGTCGGGTCATGCCAGCGGTGAGGATGCGCCCGGTCTTTTCGACGGCACCAAGGGCGGCGTCACCGCCAGCCATCATGCTCTGCTCGCCCATGGCCGCGCAGTGCCCGTCATTCGTTCAGAAGTTCCGGACGCCGCGGTCGGCATCGTTTTCGATCTCAACGTGACGGAGCCCGCAACCGGCGATCCGCGCGATGTCGCTGCAGCCAGACGCTTCGACGGCGCCCAGAACCGCTGGTTCCTCGATGCGGTGTTCAAGGGCAGCTATCCGCAGGACATGCTCGACCTCTATGGCGATCTGCTGCCCCCGATCCATGCGGACGACAATGCCATCATTGCCGCCCCGGTCGATTATCTCGGCGTCAATATCTACCGCAGGTCCGTCATGGCCGAAGGCACGGAGCTGGCCCCGCTGAATTTCCAGCGCGTACAGCCGGAAGGCACCTATTCCGCGGTGAACTACGAAATCTGGCCGCGCTGCATCTACGATGTGCTGCACTATGTGCATGAGAATTACGGACCGAAGGAAATCTACATTTCGGAAAACGGCGTTGCCACCGCACCGGAAACCGTATCCGCTGACGGCCATGTCTGGGACGACATTCGCGCCGCCTATTATGTCGACCATCTCGATTATGTCGCCAAGGCCGCCAGCGAAGGCGTGCCGGTCAAGGGGTACTTCGCCTGGACGCTGACCGACAATTTCGAATGGGCCTATGGCTACACGACGCCGTTCGGCATCACCCATGTTGATTTCGATACGCAGGTAAGGACGATCAAATATTCAGGCGAAATCTACGGCCGGATCGCAGCACAGAGCCATTCGGAATCGGCAAGGAGCGCTGGTAGTGGCCGCTGAAGGCATTCAGTCAACGGTGTTGATTACAGGTGCCAAGCGCGGCCTCGGCCGCGTGATGGCACAGCAATATGCAGCGGCCGGTTGGCGTGTGATCGCTTGCTGCCGCGCCATGACACCGGCGGCCGAAGACGGCATCGTGCCGGAGACGCTCGACGTGGCCGACCCGGCATCCATTCTCGATCTGGCGCGCCGCCTGGATGGTATGCCGATCGACGTGCTGATCAACAATGCCGGCATCCGTGGCGATACCGGCGGACTTCAATCGCTGGAGCCTGACGATTTCCTGGAGGTCATGCGCATCAACACAATCGGGCCCCTGCTCGTGACACGCGCGCTTTTGCCGAACCTGCTGTCCGGCAAACGAAAAATTGTTGCCAATATCAGCAGCCGTGCCGGCTCGATCGCCGAGGGCACGCTGGATGACGACGATGGTGATTATGCATATCGCTGCTCAAAGGCGAGCCTAAACATGGCAACCGTCAAACTCGCTCAGGACCTGCGTGCCGACGGCATCACAGTTGTGTCGCTGCATCCGGGATGGGTGAAAACCGACATGGGCGGCGATGACGCCGTCGTGCCCGTCGCAGATAGCGCTACGGGATTGCGCCGTATCATCGATGGAGCCACGCTGGCGGACAGTGCCGGCTTCCGCGCCTTCGATGGACAAGCCGTTTCCTGGTGAGGATTAGGCTGGCCGGAAGCCCCGGTCAGCCTAGCGCCAATCCTGTCTGCGCGTCGAACAAATAAAGCGCATCCTCGTCAAAGCTGAAGAGCATCGATCAAAATGTGGGATCTGGTGGGATGACCAGATTTACCCGTGATCCTCTTTATCTTCGCCGCCGATTGCTCTTGGCAGAGTAGAAGGCGAAAGTAGTCATGCGACCGCTGTGCGCTAATTTTCGAAGTTACCCCATTGCTGACATCGTTAGAGCACGTCGAAAGGTTAGGTGGTGAGACGTAACTTAGATCGCACGCGCGGCTGCGCGATTTCGGCGTGGACCGCGCCCCTCTGGCAGTGCTCACGATGCTCAGACTTTCATCGCGCGGGAAGAGGTCGGTCCTTTCAGCATCCTTTCGAATGGAGGTAAGTCACGGCGATCTCGCGCAGCCGCTCTCTCCCAAACGCCGGTCCATGCCCTCCGTGAACGAGGTCTGCGTCAAGCTCTGCCAGTCGTTTCATGGTGCCTTTGTAGTCTTCGACGTTGCATCCCGGCAGATCATCCACCAGACCTCCTTCGTATATGGCGTCTCCGCTAAAGAACTCCCCCGTCCTCTGGTCGAGCAGCCCGATGGATCCGGGAGAATGGCCGGGAAGATGCAAAACCGTGTAACAGGCGTCGCCGATGTCGATGGCGTCGTTCTCCGCCAGCACCCTGGTGAGCGGTGCGGGTGTAATTCTGTAGGTTGCCGGCGTCATTCCCCCGGGAGCTGCTGCGATCAAGGCGTCCGGCTGCCTGCGAAAATAGCCGGCGAGCGTGTCGGCATCCGGCATGAGCGCGAAGGCCTCGGCCTCAACTGTGTGGCCAAGCCGGTCTTCGAATTCGTGGAACGAGCCGACATGATCAACGTGAACGTGAGTTGCTACCGCGAGCACCGGCTTGCCATAAGGAATGCCTAACGCGCTCCCCAGATTGGCGAGGCCCACGCCGAAATCGATGACGAGGTCGGCGTCCTTGCCGATGACATGGAATACATTGGCCTGAAAGAACTTATGGACATGAGGCTCCCAGACGCGGGTGAGCCGATCCGAAATCCTCTCCTTTGAAAACCAGTTCGTGTTGGTCAACATGGCCTCGCTCAATGCAGCAGCTTGCCGAGGAAGCGCTTTGTGCGCTCGTGTGTCGGTGCGGAAAACAGGATGCCGGGCTTGTTGCGCTCGATGATCTGGCCCCCATCCATGAAGACGACTTCACTCGCGACCTCGCGCGCGAAATTCATCTCGTGGGTGACGCAAACCATGGTCATGCCGTCAGCTGCGAGCGAGATCATCGTGTCGAGCACCTCTTTGACCATTTCAGGATCGAGTGCTGAGGTCGGCTCATCGAACAGCATGATGCTTGGGTTCATGCAGAGGGCACGTGCAATCGCGACCCGCTGCTGCTGGCCGCCGGAAAGCTGGCCCGGATATTTGTCAGCCTTTTCCGGAATGTGCACACGTTCGAGATATTTCATCGCCACCTCGACTGCCTGCTTTTTCGGCAGCTTGCGCACCCAGCGCTGGGCAACCGTGCAGTTTTCCAGAACCGTCAGGTGCGGGAACAGGTTGAAGTGTTGAAAGACCATGCCCACGTCGCTTCGCACGCGATCGATGCGCTTGAGGTGGCTGGTGAGCTCGACGCCATTGACGACAATCGAGCCCTGCTGATGCTCCTCCAGACGGTTCATACAGCGGATCAGCGTCGATTTTCCCGAGCCTGATGGGCCGCAGATGACAATGCGCTCGCCCTTGTTCACGGCCAAATCAATGCTCTTAAGGACCTGGAAAGTTCCGTACCATTTGCTGACGCCAGAAACCTGAATTGCGGTTTGCGTGTTCATATCCACCCCATGGGTTTACGGCTATCAGCGGTAGCCCCGCGAAAGCACATGTTCGATGCGGTTCTGGGCGAGCGTCAGCACAGAAACGATGACAAGATAGTAGACAAGGGCTGCACCGTACCATTCGAGGAAGCGGAAGCTGGTGGCGATCGCGAATTGCGACACGGTCATCAGTTCCTTCAGCGAGATCACGGTCGCAAGCGACGTGGCCTTCAATAGCGAGATGAACTCGTTCATCAGCGCGGGAACCGCGATCCTGAGCGCCTGCGGCATGGTGATAATCAGAAAGATCTGCCAGCGATGCATACCGAGCGCGGCCGCGCCCTCTCGTTGTCCATGCCCCACAGCGGCAAAGGCGCTGCGCAGGATTTCTGCCAGATAGGCGATCTGGATCAACGATAGCGCCAAGAAGGCCGCGAAGAACGGCGTGAACCAGCCTGCCCGGAAGATTTCGGAAATCTGTGGCAGGCCGTTCCACACAAACAGCAGAACGAGGAGTGCGGGTGCGCCGCGAAACAGCCAAACATAGAGCGTTGCCAGCCATCGGGCAGAGCGGCGCGGTGAGCCTGCCATGGAGCCAAGTCCCATGCCAAGCGCGAGGGACACAGCCATGACGCAGAGAGAGAGGCCGATCGTCAGGAGTGCCCCCTTAAAAAGGGGGGCACTGAAGATCGCCTGCAGGAAGAGGTCGAGGTCGAACAACGTGGACCACCTATCGTCAGTTCACGTCGTGGGCAACGTCGGTCGAAGCTTCCGGCAGGTTCCACTTCTTGAGGAACGCCTTCATCTCGCCGCTCGCCTGCAGAGCCTCGATCGCCTCCTTCAGCATCTGCCGGTCGCCATCGCTCTTGCGCAGGTAGATGCCGTAGTTTTCGCTTTCATCGTAAGTATAAGGAATGGCCAGTCGACCCGGCACCTGAAGCATACGATATGCAGCTGTCGTATCCTGCGTGATCGTTGCGGTCGCGCGGCCGACCAGGATTTGCTCGATCACGCCGGACGCGGACGGGTAGGTCTGCGCCTGGATTGGCTCCTTGCCGGCAGCTTCCAATTCGGCATTGAGATCGGCCACCGTCTTTTCGTAAGTCGTGCCGGCCTCGATCGCCATGATCTTGCCGCTAACATCGGCCGGGACCTTTGTCTCCGAGTCGTTCGCCGCAGTGACCAGTACGACGTGAGAGCCGAAATACGGGATGCCGTCATATTTTTCCAGGCGGGCCGGCGTGATCATGATGCCGCTTGCAACAAGGTCGCAGCGCTTGGAATCGAGCGAAGGAAGCAGGCCCTTGAAGTCGCCGACGACATATTCGGCCTTAGCACCCCAGCGCTTGGCGATCGCGTCCATGACGTCAATCTCGAAGCCAATCAGGTCCTTATCACCGGGATTTTCATAATACTCCATCGGCGGGAATTCGCCGCTGGTGCATATCTTCAAGATGCCGCCCGATACAAAATCGGGCTTTTGGTCGGCGGAAAGAGCTGTACCGGCGCTGAGAAAAGCGGCAAACATTGTACCTGCCACAAAAGTCAATTTCGTTCCCAGTGTTGCTTTCATCGTGGTCGTGTTCCCTTGTTTTTGGTTTCTTGGATCAGCCTTTAGTGAAGTCGTATACGAGCGCCATTCGCAAACAAGCTAAATGTTTTCATCAAAAATCCGCAGAAAAACTAAACTTTTCGCTAGCCTACGGCATTTAGAATCTGGCCATATGTCTCTGTGTCGAATGCCGGGAGGATAAGCGGCTCGACATGTCCGTCGCGGCGCGCGGTGAGGACGTATTGCATCATCGCTTCATTGCTCGGCATTTCAAAAACCTGCATGAAATCATAGTTTCCAAGCAGGGCGTAAAAGGCGATCGACCGCCCGCCGAGAGCTGCGACGCGGTCCTCGCTTACCTTCCGGCGTTTTGCGCTGTCGGTCAGTTCGGTGAGCCCCTTCTGCGTGAGGCGCATCAGGGAGACGTATTTTCGGATCTCGCTCATCGTTTGGAATTTTCCAGTCTTTTCAAACCAGCGAGCACCGCTGCGGTATCGGTCAGCGCGCCGAAAATGCCGTTCTCGACTGTGACCATGTGCAAGGCAGCCTCATGCGCATATTGATCGCCGCTGGCGCAGGCATCCGAGATTGTCAGGCACTGGAAATTCCGGTCGCAGGCTTCGCGCAGTGTCGTGTGGACGCAAACGTCGGTGGTGCAGCCGGAAAAAAGCAGGTGTGTAATGCCCTGCGCGCGCAACACATGCTCGAAATCGGTGTAGGTGAAGGCGCTGTTGCAGGTCTTGTCGACAATGATGTCCTGCGGACGCACGTCGAGTTCAGGAACGATCTGAAAACCGGGGCTGGACCGTAGCAGCGCAGTCGTACCCTCTAGACCCGACCGCTGCCGGCGCCATTTTTCGTAAGGGGTCATATCCGCAAAGTCTTCGCGATACCCCTGCCGGGTTTGAATGATCAGGATGCCCGCCTCGCGGCAGGCAGCGATGAGCTGGTTCACCGCGGGAAGGATCGCGCGAAGGGGCGCTGGATCATAACCCTGGCGGGCGAAATAACCCGTGGTGGAAAGGAAATCCTCCTGCAGGTCGATGACAACAAGCGCCGTTTTGCGAGCATCGAGATTGCCGTCATAGGGATAGTCGAATGGTTTTGCCGAGATCATTAGAAAGCTCCTCTTTGCAGATTGGATAGCACCCTTAACAGTTTTAAAAAATCAATTTAAAATCACCAATATCGTTCTATAATACTAAACGATCAGCCGGATATCCAGATGAGCCGCCTCCCGCCCTACCTGCAATATCTCCCCGCGTTCGAAGCGACTGCGCGCCTCGGCAGCGTGAGGCAGGCGGCGGCGGAATTGCACCTCAGTCCGAGCGCGATTTCGTTGCAACTCAAGAAGCTGAGCGATGCGACAGGCATCATCCTGCTCCGGAAGTCAGGCCGGAATGTCGCGCTCACCCAGGCAGGCAGGGATTTTTCGCAGACCGTCGCCATATCCCTCGGCCAGCTCGATACGGCCACGCGGACATCGCGGAAACTGATCTCCGGAGACCATCCCGCATCACTGTCGGTTTCGGTACCGACTGCGCTCGGGATCGCATGGCTGACAGCGACCCTCGTCGATTTTGCTCAGGGGCACGGCATTTCCAACCTCACCATTAACGAGGCGATCACCGCAGCAGAGGTCGATTGGGCGGAAAACGACATGGCGATCGTCTACGATAATCCGCCGTTCACCGGAAAATACTGGCGCTCGCTTAGCGAGGTCCGGCTCTGCGCCGTGTGTTCGCCAACTTTGTTCCCTCGGCTCGACCTGCGCAATCGCGACGGGAAACTAAGCTCCGTCGCGCTACTACATGAAGATGACGGCGGGGAATGGGCGAAATGGTCCGTCGCGGCCCGGATCGCCCTTGAAGGCAATACACGTGTCCGGGTGAACTCAGTAGCGCAGGCGATCGCTTCCGCTGTTCAGGGCCGCGGCGTGGCACTCGTTTCGGATGTGCTGACGCGAAACTTCCTGAGCGAAGGGCGGCTTATCCAGCCGTTCTCCACTACGATCAATGCGGCGCGGGAATATTATATTGTCTGCCCGGTTGACCGCGCGAACGACCCCATCCTGCGGACGCTGGCCGATCGTGTGGTCGAGCAGTTGCGTCCAGGACGGGATCAAAATGCTTGATCCGTTGAACGCCGATTGAGGAAGAATTCGATGTCGCTGCCACCCCTTCATGCATTTCGTGTCTTTGAGAGCGTCGCGCGGCTCGGTAATGTCAGTGCGGCGGCAGCGGAGCTGCATGTGACGCCGGGTGCTGTCAGCCAGCAGATCCGGGCCCTGCAAGTGACACTGGGCGTCGACCTCTTCCAGAAACGCGGCAGACAACTGGCTTTGACCCCGAGCGGAAGCCAACTCCAGCGCTCGGTGGCAAGCGCCATGGACGCCATTCACACCGGCGTGCGCCAGCTCTCGGTGCATAAATATGGCGGAGCACCAAAGCAGGCCCTGACCATCTCCATTCCGCAAGTTCATGGTGTTGCCTGGCTTGCCACCCGACTTTTCACTTTTATGGAGGAAAGCCCCAGTTTCCAATTGAAGGTTCTTACTTCCAGCCGCTTCCATGACGTTGACTGGCGCAAGACCGATGTCGCGATCGTTTATGGCATGCCACCGTGGCCGGGCTTCTGGTGGCGCCTGCTCCACGGAATCCGCATGACTCCGGTTTGCAGCCCCCAGCTCCTGCGCGGACCGAACGCCATCCGACAACCCTCCGATCTCGCCTATCATCGACTGCTGCACGAAGACGACGGTTCGCAATGGCGTCGCTGGCAGGCTGAAGCGGGCATTCCCTATGCTGGTGAGGCCGATGTGCACTTCGACGACTTCGGCATCGTGCTCCAAGCCGCCCGAGATGGCTTTGGCGTGGCGCTTAGCGATGAAGTCGTTTCCGCGCGCGATCTCAATGAGGGACGCCTTGTTCAACCGCTTCAACTCAGCGTCCCAGCCCTTCACAATTACTATTGCATCTGCGCGGAAGCGAAACGGGAGACTGCCGAGGTAAACTCGTTCATCGATTGGCTAATCGAGGAGGCGTCAATGCCTTGAATGCCACATGAACATCAATACGCTTGAAATAAAAGACCCGAGGTCTCCGGCGGATTTCAGATTTAGGTGGGAAGCCACTGAGCATTCTTGCTTGAATCCAACGAAACTCGCGTTGGTCGGACAAACAAGCTCTTGAGAGGATCTTCCCGCCGCCCGGACTAAAATGCAGTAGAGCTTTTATTCTCAATTTTCCGAATTTGAGAATGCGCTACAGAAAATCGTCACGACTTGGCGTGAACGTATCGATCAGCAACCCGTCCTCCAGCGCCACGACGCCGTGGACGAGATTTGGCGCGACGATGAAGCTACTGCCGGCCGGCAGTGTCGTGGTCACGCCATCGGCAGTGACCTCGAAACTCCCCTTGGCCACGTAGCTAACCTGAGTATGCGGATGCGAATGGAGAGCGCCGATCGCCCCCTTGTCGAAGCTGAAGGCGACCAGCATCATTTCGGGGCGGTGCGCAAGAACCGCCCGGCGGTTACCAGGCGAGGTTTCCGTCCATGTCAGGCCTTCTGGAAGGGTATAGAAATCAGGCATCATAATTAACTCCTTTATCGTGCCAGCCATCCGCCATCGACGGGCAGGATCGTACCATGCACATAGTCCGACGCACGCGACGCGAGGAAAACAGCAGCACCCGCCATATCATCCGCGCGCGCCCAGCGCCCGGCGGGAATACGTTTCAGGATATCGGCATTGCGTTCAGTATCCGCCCTGAGCGCTGTAGTGTTGTTGGTTTCGACATAGCCAGGTGCGATGGCGTTGACATTGATGCCACGCGCCGCCCATTCATTGGCCATCAGCCGTGTCAGTCCGGCCAGACCGCTCTTCGCCGCCGTGTAGGACGGCACGCGAATGCCACCCTGGAACGACAAGAGCGAGGCGATGTTGATGATCTTGGCGGACATATGGTCAGCGATCGCGATCTTCGCGAAGGACTGGCAAAGAAAGAACGCCGATTTCAGATTGGTATCCATGACGGCATCCCAGTCGTCCTCGGTAAAATCGATCGTATCGGCGCGGCGGATAATCCCGGCATTGTTGACCAGAATCTCCGGGTGTGAGCGGAGGGCCGAAGCACGGTCTATGACGGCGCGCACCTCTTCCATCCGTGAGAGATCGGCCAGAAGCGAATGGAAGACGCGGCCTGTCGCCGCCACCTGGCTCGCGGTCTCCTCCATCGGTGAACGGCCGACACCGATGATGTCGGCACCCGCTCTCGCAAGACCGGCGGCTATCGCCTGCCCGATACCGGTATTGGCACCGGTGACGATGGCGCAGCGGCCGGAAAGATCGAACGGGTTCATCGCAGACTGTCCATCGGTACCTTGTCCATGTCGGTAAAGCTCATATTGTCGCCCGCCATCGCCCAGATGAAGGAGTAGCGGCCGGTGCCGGCACCGGAGTGGATGGACCACCCCGGCGACAGCACCGCATCATGGCTCTTCAGCACGAGGTGCCGTGTTTCATGCGGCTCGCCCATGAAATGGAAGATGCGCGTCGATTCTTCCATGCCGAAATAGAGATAGACCTCCATGCGCCGGTCGTGGACATGCGCCGGCATCGTGTTCCAGACCGAGCCCGGCTCGAACATGGTGAGCCCCACCAGAAGCTGGCAGCTTTCGCAGACATCCGGATGGACATACTGGTTGATCGTGCGGGCATTGGCCTCCTCAGCGGAACCGGTCCGCACCTTCTTGGCCATGTCGAGCGTGATGAGCACGGTCGGGCAGCTGCGATGCGCGGGTGCACTGAGGACATAGAATTCGGCCGGCCTGGCTGGATCATCGCTTCTGAAGGTCAGATCCCCCTCGCCCATGCCGACATAGAGCGCATCCTGGAAGCCGAGGGCGTATTCGGTTTCACCGACGAGAACCGTACCGCGCCCGCCGATGTTGAGAATGGCGGCTTCGCGTCTCTCAAGGAACCGGTCGGTGCCGGTTTCCTTGACCTGGGCGATCGTCAGGTCTTCACCCGTCGGGACGACGCCACCGACGATCATCCGGTCGAGATGGCTGTAAGTGAGATTGATACGGCCCTTGGAAAACAGCCCCTCGATGAGGAACCCGTCGCGCAGGCCGCTCGTATCGCGCTTCGCAGCGTCTTCGGGGCCAACAACCTGGCGCACATTTACGGAAATTGTCACGGATTTGCCTCTTGGCGTTGGATGGGATTGTCAGGTGAGAACGACGTATTCCGTCAGCTGACTGATCGTCGTATCGGCCTTCTTGACGTCGAAAACCTTGGTTCCATGGCTCATGATCACGAACCGGTCGCAGACCTGATAGGCGTGATAGAGATTGTGGGTCACCAGCACGCTGGAGACACCCTCGGCCTTGAGCTTCAGCACTTGGGACAGCAGCGCCTCGGTCTCGCGGACGGACAGAGCGGATGTCGGCTCATCGAGCAGCAGCACGCGGCGCTTGAAGAAGACCGCGCGCGCAATGGCGACCGCCTGCTTCTGCCCGCCGGAGAGATCACCCACCAGCTTGTCAGGAGAATCGATGCCGGAGATATGAACGGCCTTCTTCAGCACCTCCATGGCGATGTCGCGCATCTCCGCCTGCTTCAGGAAGCCGAAGGCATTGGTGCGCTCGCGGCCCATGAAGATGTTGCGGGTGATCGACAGCGAATCCACCAGAGCAGTGTTCTGATAGATGGTTTCGATGCCGGCATCGGCAGAATCCGAGCGGCAAGTGAAGAGCGTTTTCTGCCCATCGACGCTCAAATGGCCGGAGGTCGGCTTGTGGATGCCGGAGATCAGATTGACCGTGGTCGACTTGCCGGCGCCGTTATCGCCAAGAAGGCCAACCACTTCGCTTGGGCCGACGTGGAAGCTCAGATCCCGCAAGGCCGTCAGTGCACCGAAGCTTTTCGAGATATTGTGCAGTTCGAGTAGATTGGACGCGGACATCACGCAGCCCCCCGGCGTTCGATAAGATGGTTGAAGGCGGCAGCAACAACGATCAGGGTTGCAATGAACATGTCGAGGTAGAAGCCGGGTGCGCGCAGGAGCAGAAGCACGTCGGTGATGGTGTGGATCAGCATGACACCGAGGAAGATGCCGATGATCGAACCCCGGCCACCGCGCAGGGAAAGTCCGCCGATGACGCAGGCCGCGATCGCCTGCAATTCAAGACCGGCGCCCTGCCCCGGCTGGACGCTGCCGACACGCGCCGTGGCAAGGATTCCAGCGACCGCTGCCATACCGCCGGCGATGGCGAAGGCGATCATCTTGACGCGGTCGGTGTTGATGCCGATTGCCGTTGCCGCGGCTGGATTGCCACCGGTGGCGAACACATGGTTGCCGAACTTATGGCGGTGCATCAGCAGATAGAAGCCGATCACGAACAGGACGATCCAGATGAAAGCGGCGTTGATACCCAGGAGCGTTCCGGCAAACAGGCTGGTGAAGGCGGGCTCCGGATCGAAGCGCACCTGGACTGCGCCATTATAGAGCAGCACGGCACCGCGCCAGAACAGCAGGCCGCCGAGCGTGACGATGAAGGATGGCAGGCCGAAGCGCAGCGTGATCGCGCCATTGAGCAGACCAATCATCACGCCCAAGAGAATACCGAGCGGCGCGGCAAGAAAAGCGCTCATGCCGCTATCGACAAGGCTCGCCATCAGCACGGCGGTCAAGGTGTAGACGGAGCCGATCGACAGATCGAACTCTCCGGCGATCATGAGCACGCCGGCGCCTAGCGCCAGGCAGCCGAGGACCGGAATAGCCTTCATCAGGATTGTCAGGTTCTGCGGCGAGAGATAACGGAAGCTGTCGGGATAAATGAGCGCACCGGCGATGCAGACGATCTGCAAGGAGACGAAAACCAGGAGAATGGCTCCGGCCGGCATGGTCATGATCTGCTTGAGCAGCGATTGTTTTTTCGTGCGCGATTTCGGCACGGCACTGTCGGTCATGGCGTAGGTCACTGTCGTTACTCTGTTCCAGGGATCGCGGTGACCTTCCGGCTTGTCGCCGGAAGGCCTTCAGGCGTCTCGCTTACCGGTAGCTGCCGATCAGCGGTTTGACGGACGAGATGCGCGACTTGTCGAGGAAAGCGCCCTGGCCGGTGTCGACGTCAGTCGGGGTCAGGCCGTACTTTTTCGCCAGCGCGATCTGGGCGATCGGATAGTAGCCCTGCAGGTAGGGCTGCTGGTCCATCGTCGCGAACATGGCACCTGATTCCACCGCGTTGACAATTTCGACCGCGAGGTCGAAGCCGCCGAACGGAATGTTGACACCAGCGTCCTTGATGGCGCCCGCTCCCACGGTCGAGGTAACTGAGCCTGTGCCAAACAGAGCCTTGGTGTTGGGATTGGCGATGAGGAACTGAGCGAGAATGTTCTGCGCTTCGGCCGGATCGAGGCCGGACTTGACCGTCTCCACCTTGATGCCATGCTCCTTCATTGCCTTTTCGATGCCGCCGCCACGGGCGACGGCGAAACTGGCTTCCGGAATTTCGCGCGGATTGAAGACCATGTCGCCTTCCTTCAGGCCGAACTGCTCGACCATGCGATTACCGAGCTCATAACCCGAGGCAAATTCATCCATGCCGACATAGGCTTGGCGGCAATTACCCTTGGCACCGTCGAGATCGTCGTTGTTGAAGCCGATGACGATGATGCCGGCTTTGACCGCCTTGCAGATGCTTTCGTCGAAAGCGTCAGACGAGGAGATAGCGACGGCGATGCCATCGACTCCGCTCGCCGTGGCGCTCTCAATCAGGTCATTCTGGCGTACCGGATCGTTGTTGGCATATTGAACGTCGAGATCGACGCCGAACTGTGCTGCAGCATCTTGTGCGCCCTTCACGACGGGGTTAAAGAACTGGACACTCGGATCGAGGTAGATGATCATCGTCGCCTTGACATCGGCCGCCATGGCGGATGATGTGAAAGCCATAGCTGCGCATGCCGCAAGCATTGCGGTTTTCAGTCTGGTCAATTTCATTTTGCGTATCCTCCCTTTGGATGTGCAATCGGGGTCGAAAGACCCATGTCTCGGCTGGCGGGCTCCGACCAAAGATCGCGCCAGCCGAGATTTTCCTCCTCTGCCTCAGTGTCCGGTGAGCAATCTCACCCGAACCAAGGATCCGGCCGGCCCAAGGTCACGTGAATGCCCTTGAACTGCGAATATTCATCAAAGCCGTAGCGGCCGAGCTCCCGCCCGAGACCACTCTTCTTGTAACCGCCAATCGGCAGTTCCGGCGCACCGTCGATGACGCTGTTGATCCAGCAGCGCCCGGCCCGGATACGGCGGATGCTCTGAAGTGCGTTTTCAAGATTGGTGGACCAGACGCTGGCCGAAAGACCGAATTCCGATGCGTTGGCGAGCGCGACAGCCTCATCTGCCGTCTTGAAGGTCAAGGTCGATAGGACCGGCCCGAAAATCTCCTCGCGGGCAATCGACATGTCGGCGGTGACACCGGAAAAGATTGTCGGCGCATAATAGAGCCCGGCGCCCTCGCCGGCCCTCGATCCACCGAGCAGCAGTTCGGCGCCGGCAGCCTGCCCGGCCTCCACATAGGAGTGCACCTTGGCAGCATGCGCTTCCGAGATCATCGCACCGATCTTCGTGCGCTCGTTCAGCGGATCGCCGAAGGTAACTTTGCGGGAAATTTCGAGCAGGCGATCGAGCAACGCGTCGCGGATGCCTTCCTGTACGAGGAGGCGGCTGCCGGAAATGCAGCACTGGCCGGCATTGTGGTAGACGCCATAGGCGATACCATCGGCAGCCGCCTCGAGGTCCGCATCATTGAAAACGATCTGCGGCCCCTTGCCGCCAAGCTCGAGACCGACGCGCTTGACGCTGCGGGCGGCGATTTCGCCAAGTTTGACGCCGACGCGGCCAGAACCGGTAAAGGCGATCATGTCCGTGCCCGGGTCCTCGGCGAGGACTTGGCCCGCCGGGTCACCGTATCCCGTGACGACATTGAAAACGCCATCGGGGATACCGGCCTCGCGGGCGAGCTCCGCCATGCGGATCGAGGTGCCGGAGGTAAATTCCGATGGCTTCAACACGACTGTACAGCCACCGCCGATCGCCCACGGCACACGCTCGGATGCAATAATGAATGGGAAATTCCAGGGCGTGATGATACCGACAACACCGACCGGCTCCCGCAGCACGAGGCCAAGACGGTTATCGCCGATATTGTTGTGCGTCTGGCCTTCCAGTGCGCGCGCCTGCCCGGCCGCATAGGACCAGAGATCGGCGCAAAAGGTGATTTCGCCGCGAGCCTGGGCGATCGGTTTTCCAACCTCCAGACTTTCGATCAGGGCGAGTTCTTCGACATTGGCCAGAATGCGTTCCGCCGTCTTGAACATGAGGCGTGAGCGCTCGGCGCCAGACATGCGTGGCCATGGACCGTTGTCGAAGGCGCGGCGGGCAGCAGCAATCGCCAAGCGAACATCATCGGCGGAAGCCTCCGGCCAGGTGCCGACGACGACGCCGGCATGCCCCGGGCTCACACGGTCGATGGTTTTTCCCGATGCCGCATCAACCGACTTGCCGTCGATAAGCATCTTGTAGCGGGATTTACTCTGCAGACGCGGATCACTAGAATCTGGGCTTATGAAATTGGAATGTATCGTCATCAACTGACCGGGATTTTCACGTCCCGGCTCCTCCATCCTGGCTTGGCGCTTCGAGCGCCGCGCTTGTGCTGTCGTCAAGTTGTATGGTACTGTATGGTGGTTAAAAACGAATGTCAACGAGACCGCGGTGGCGAAAAGCATGAACCTTGAAACTTTGAAGATTGATCCGTTGAAGATCGAGACCGGGGAGACGACGGCTGCTCAGGTCGAGCGTGATTTGCGCGAGGCGATCATCCGCCTCGAGCTGGCGCCAGGCTCCCGCCTGTCCGAACAGGAAATCGCCTCCCGTCTCGGCGTGTCCCGGCAGCCCGTGCGCGAGGCACTGATTGCGCTTGGAAAATCAAAGCTGGTCGAAATCCGCCCCAATCGCGGCACCGTTGTCGTTCGTATCTCGGCGCGCCAAATGATGGAGGCCCGTTTCGTCCGCGAGGCAATCGAGGTGGCTGTCGCCCGGCGCGCGAGCGAAAGCTTCGATACGTGGACGCGCCGGAAGATCGACAGCATTCTCGAACGGCAGCGTATGGCCATGTCAGACCATGATCACAACGCCTTCCGCCGGGAAGACGAGCAATTTCATATCGCCATTGCCGAGGGCGCCGGCTGCGGTCTCGCCTGGAATGCGATTTCAGACATCAAGGCGCATATGGATAGGGTGTGCAATCTGCAGCTCCGCAACCCCGCTTCCATGAACAATCTCATCGAACAACACGAAAAGATCGTTGTCGCCATCGACGCTCGAAATGCCGATGCCGCCGCCGACGCCATGCGCGCTCACCTGAACGGCATCCTCAATGATCTGCCGCAGATTGAAGCGGATAACCGCGAATTGTTCGAATAGCGGCGCTATGACTTGGCGTTGCATTAAACCGGCTTAAGGGTGGACTTGGTAGCAGGTTAGCCCCTCGCCCTCAGAGCAAACGTATTGGTTCGGCCAGTTCTCGCAACCCTAACGTTGCTAAATCTGCGTTCGACGTCGCTGACCGTTTATTTCCGCTGTGGTAGCAGCCGGATCGGCATCACCCCAGGAAAATTGCGCGGTTCATCGGCCGCGTCCACCGCCACCCCGGCCACCGCCACCCCGTAAAACTGCTCCTCCGCCGCCACGGCCGCCGCCGCCGTAAAAGCCACCATTGCCCCTGCCTCCACCTTGAAAGCCACCACGGTCGAAGTTGTGGAAGTTTCCGCCGGTTTGCGGGGAGCGCCGGCCATAGTTGCGGTTAAGTTCGTACTGATTACCGAACTGTCGGCCGTTCCGGTCAAAATTGAGATGGTCGGGGGCGCGCTGCTGATTGCGTCGCACCGCTGGACTGTCGCGCAGGTTCTGCCCACGTTGCGCCGCTTGCGGTCGCTTTATACCGTCACGCTGCCCCGCATTCTTGAGATTTTCTCCATCCGGGCGCTGAACCGGTTTCCAGCCGTCGGGCGAGTGCTTTTGCCATTGTCCGTCCTGGCGGCGATAAACATTGCCATCCCGCCCGGCATAGACATCGCCGCCCTTGCTTCCGACAAGAAAGCCCTTATCGCCTTCCGTGTTGCGCCAGCGCAGGCCGCCTGCACTACCCGTGGAACCGCCGCTGACACGCGCGAATTCGCCACCGTGCTTGACGGAAACACTGCCCCAGGAACCATAGACGTTCTGACCTCCTCGCGCAGCAAAAGCGTTGCCCGTGCGTGGATTGTAGGCCGAAATGAACCCCCGCTGCCCGCTCGGTCCGGCGACCGCACCGGCGCGAACATGGGTTCCGGTTCTCGGATTGTATGCAGAACCGGCAACCAAGCCCCGCTCCGGCCCGTAGGCATAGCCGTAGCGCCCGAAAGTCCCGTAGGCGGGGTTGTAGTAGGCGCCCACTCCATAGCTGATCGGCGGTGGGTAAGGCGTCCAGTTGCCGTCGTAATCATCGTCCCAATAGGGCGGATAATACCAGCCTGATCCCCACACGAGGGTGTCCCAAGCCAGGTAGACGCCGAGATAGCCGAGCGTGTACCCATACCAGATGGCATCCGGTTCTGCTTCGTAAATGCGGACATAGGTGGCGTTGTAGACCGGCGACGACGGGGGAATCGTGTAGATTTCTTCGGCGACGGTATGTGCGACCGCGAAAGGTCCGGTGGGCGCGTCTCCAACAAACCAGATGCCGTCCTTGAGCACAAAGTACTTGTCCGAGACTTTGATCACCTGTTCGTTCGCATTGATTGCATAGAACATGGACGTGCCTTCGATCGGCTCGAATACCGGTTCCCCGCTGTAACTTACCTCTACTTTGACCGATCTGTCGGTCAATACGCGCGCCATTCTGGGAATGCTGGCTTTCAGGCGCGCCTCCGCGCTCTCCGAGGTTCCTGGGATCGAAGCCCGCACCGCCGAATAGGAGGTATCGTCAGGTATGGCTAGGAAGCCGGCGGGCAATTTGGTTGTCGCAAACGCCCACGGACCGTCGAGCGACGTCGCCGAAAACCATCGCCCGGAAAGAAGCGTATACCAGGTCTTGCTTGCCGTGTGATAGAAGATCGCTCCCGTCGAATTCGATACCCATTCGAGACCTGTGCCCGGTACCGCCTCAAGGACTGGCTGCCCCTCGAAAATCATCAGTTCTGCCGGCGTGTCTGAATAAAATACCTTTGGCACCGAATTCTCGGAGAAACGGACCGGCGGAAGCGCTGCTCTCGCGTCTTTCCAGTTCTCGTCGGCCGGCAGCTTGGAAATTAGATCCGGAACCGCGTCAGCCTCGACCCAGCCGCTCTCTAGAGCGGTTGATGTCAGCCAGTTCTTCTCGTCCCGGAGGTAGTAGGAGCCAGTCGCGTCGATCTTAAAAAGGTCCCAATTGGTATTGGCAACAAAGGAAAGCCCCTCTACGCCTTTCACCGGGGCCGAAACCGCCTTGCCGTTGGTCTGAACCAAGACCGCCGACGTTTCACTCGTGAAGATCGGCGGTGGATCCGCCTTGATGTCGGTGATGTTGGCCAGCCTTTTGTAATCCGCGATGCTCGCCGTCAACCGCTCCTGCGAAACGACAATCGGGTCCGTCGGCATCAGGGCTCCAACCTGGAGAGTAAGGTCCGATAGCTGCTTGCGGTCCAGTGTTGAAAAGTCCAAGCGCGTGGTCTTAATATCGCTCAACGTGACATTCCCGGCGTCATCATCGGCAACCGTATTGGCTGTGACACCAATGATGCCGTAAACTGGCTTCGTTTCAGCTGGCAGCTTGAGTTCGGTGGCAATAAGTGCGGCAAGCCGGCGGAAATCGGCCCACTCGGTTATCTGCGGTTGAAAAAGCGTAACCGTTGCCCCGGATTGCGTGTTGAAGACCCTCGGCCAGGCAGGAGCATCGGATTCCGACTGGTTGAGGTACTTGCCGGCGACAAAACCATTCTCTCCGGAATAGCTTACCGCACACCATGACGCCTGGCTGTCGCACTCCTTGATATCGACTTCCTCGCCCTGCGGAATGATCCGCATCGCGCTAAAGCCGGTACCGGGACCCGTTCTGAAATTCACATTTGCGGTCAGCACCGCGGGATCTGCGAACGCTGAGGTCGAGAAAAATGAGGCAATCGTAAGATAGGCGAAAATTCTACGCATGATTGTCCCCCTAAACGAACCGAGCGGCACGAGAACCCTGGTTTCAGAGTAATCGGTGTCTGTGTGCGTTTGGACGTATGATACCGGATCATACGACTATCTGATTGACACTATGGGCCTTGAGCGTTTCGGCGCCCCATTGCGCCTAAACCTATTTTACGAAAAGAGACGCCAAACATCGGGGCAGCGATGCGCTTTCGACGTTCCACCGCCGCCTTTTGATCAGATGCCGGCACCAAGTGCTGCAGTCGCATGGCGAAGAATACAACGCACACCGGCATCCCCCCAATTGTTTCAATAGTTTTAGACGTTTTTTCGATTTCTGGTGCTCGCAGATCGCAAATGTGTCGGCGTCCTGCCACTCCACGGCGAATATGCAGCGCGCAGCTAAATCCGCGTACTCTGTTCCAACTCTCGGCTAGACTGGGCGAAGTGACCCTACCCCAGCAGCATACGACCCTGTATTCCAGCCGGTCATGAGAGCTTCGCGCGCCAGGCTTTGTGGCATTCATGCACACTATTGATGTGTCGCCGCCATACCTCGCCAGGAAATCAGCGACGGCAGGAGAGGACACAACCGCCTTGATCAAGGAAAATCGGCAGCTTACCTCGCTATACGCTACTCCGCTGAACGGTTGGCCCTACCGACAGGCCACTTGTGAAAACAGGTATGGATTACCGTAACATACGTCCTCATTCCCATCACGCCATGTAAAGTCTTGCTCATCGACGTCACTCGCTTCCGTGCGAAAACGAGGGTAAAAAGTTGACAACTAAGGTTCTTTTCGCAGCGTTTGTCTTCTCGACACTCAACTTTGCAGCGCCCGCGCCTGCACAGACACTAAGCTACGCAGACGCCGTCACGAAACTCGCGGACGACTGCGGTTCTGATATCAAGAAGCTATGCAGAGGTTTGAACCTTGGCAGCGGTAGAATTGCTGCGTGCCTGCAGCAGAACTCGGACCGGGTTTCGCCGACATGCAAGGGGACGATCGCTGATGTGTTCCAATCGATCACCAAGCGCGAGCATGCCCAGACTTCATATGAAAAAGTGTGTCAGCGGGATATGATCAAGAGTTGCGGCGGTGTCGAGGGAGATGGCTTTATCCTCAATTGCCTGATCAAGAAAAAGCGGGTCAGTGAAGAATGCAGTCAGGTGCTTACCGATGCGGGATGGAGATAAGCCGATGCGCCAGGCTCTTTCAAAAATACTGTTCCTTGTCGCCGCCACATTTCTCACCCCAGCGGCTGCATTAAGCCAGGAGGTATCCCAAGAGCGGATTGTCGAAGGGCTCGGCAAACTGACCATGGCTGCGCCGGCGATAGACCTAGAGATTCTTCGGCAGGAGGCAATCGACGGCCGGGACCAACCAATGTCGGCGCTTCCCAACTGGAAGAAAATCGCCAAACTACCCCAGATGGTCGTCGAGATAAATTTCGAAAACGATTCAGTCGCCATCGATCCAAAATCGTATCGCACGCTTGGGCTCCTTGCCGATGCGCTGCACCATCCGAACTTGTGGGATTACAAGTTCCTCGTTGTCGGTCATGCCAGCTCTACAGGGAATGAGAAACACAATCTCGAACTGAGCGATCAGCGCGCAGCCGCGATAAAGGAAGCATTGGCAACCACATTCGCCGTCGGCCCAAAACGCCTCTATTCCATCGGCGTGGGAGAGTACCTTCCTATCCCTGGGTCCGACAATGCCGCCTCAAGCAACAGGCGTGTACAACTTATCAATCTGGGCGTATTCCAGAAGTAGATATGGTTCGGAAGGTGCCGCGTCGCCATAATAACCCAGATGTAAAACCACTTTGCGGCTGAAGCTTGCTTCAGTGTGCTTTCGGACGGAACAGCTGTTCAATATCACAATGCCTCGGCTTCTGAAGCCAGCACCCTAACGGACCAATGCCGGCGATGCGCGCCGGACGATCGAGGCACTCGGTATAGCCAGCATGCCGACGCACACGGCATCGCCCGGGATATCGTCAGCAGCTTGAACGGCTTATCGCACACTTTTCTGCAAATCCGCCCCATCGGCAAGAATGGCGGCAGCTTCGTTAAGCAGCACATCCTTGGCATTCTTACGGGCGTTTTCGATTGCAATATCGGCGCTCAGGCTGCGTTCATTTGCTTGCAGCCCATCATCTGCATCAAGGTTCACACCATCATTGATTTCCGGTCTTGCCTTGAAACGCTTTGCCTGAGCAGCCAGTTCGTTCCGGCGTTCGGTTAGGTTGAGGGAAACAACACTTTTCTCGCGCTGGGCTTTCAATTCGGCAATATCTTCAACAAAGCGCTGAAAATCCTGATCGTTGCGAACGCGGGCATCGTGACGGGTTTGCAGTTGCGGTAGCACAGCTGATAAATTTCCGGCCGGTACATATTTCGCAGGTTTGATCTGCTGCCATGGCAGTGCATTATCGTAGCTTGCTTCACCAAAGCTCTTCGGGTCCGAAAAACCCGGAAGATTGATATCCGGGGTCACGCCGCGCAGCTGGGTTGTCCCGCCGTTTACCCGGAAAAACTGAGCGATCGTTAATTTCATCTCGCCAAATTTCGGTTTGCTGTTGTTCGCCGTCTTGTCAAGATTGACCACAGTTTGCACGGTGCCCTTGCCAAAACTGGGCTCGCCGACGATCACGCCGCGGCCGTAGTCCTGAATTGCTGCGGCGAAAATCTCAGAGGCGGATGCCGAACCGCGATTGATCAAAACACCAACCGGACCTGTCCATGCAGGCTTGGAGAAATTATTGCTCCCCACCTCCACCTTGCCATTGGCACCGCGTTGCTGAACCACCGGACCTTTCCCGACGAAGAGCCCGGTGACTTCAATTGCTTGGGTCAATGACCCGCCGCCATTATTGCGCAGATCGACAACAACGCCATCGACACGGTCCTGCTTCAGTTCGTCAAGAAGCTCTCCAACATCGCGGCTGGCACTTCTATAATCGGGGTCGCCTTTTCGCCGCGATTCGAAATCCTCATAAAATGCCGGCAGAGTGATCACTCCGATTTTGCGCTGCGTGCCGCCATCCTTTATGAATAGAATGGATTTTCTCGCGGCCTGTTTTTCAAGACTTATCTTATCGCGCGTAAGAGTGATGACGCGATGGCTGCCGTCTGGTCCTGCATCCGCAGGCAATATTTCCAACCGCACGACGGAGTCTTTTTTACCACGTATCATTTGTACGATTTCATCAAGGCGTGTGCCAACCACTTCCCTGATCGGACCATTCTGGCCTTGTCCGACACCAGTGATACGGTCACCGACCAAGAGTTTTCCGGACAATTGCGCCGGACCGCCCGGGACGAGTTCACGGATCGTGGTGTAGTCGTCACGTTCCTGCAACACTGCCCCAATTCCAACAAGCGAAAGCCTCATGGAAATATCGAACTCAGCAGCAGCCCTCGCGCCTAAATAGTCCGTGTGTGGATCAACCGACCCCGTGTAGGCATCCATGAAAAACTGGAAGACATCCTCGCTCTTATATTTGAAAGCGCGCTCAAGGAAGTTCTGATAGCGTTTGTCAAGCGTATCACGAATGGCGACATCTGATTTTCCCGCCAGTTTCAGCCGAAGCCAATCGCTCTTGACACGTTTGCGCCAAAGATCGTCGCTTTCTGCCACCGATTGCGGCCAGGGAGCATCATCGCGCAACACCGAGTAAACTTCCTGCACACCGAAATCGAAGTTCGTTTTGAGCAGGGCGCGTGCATATTTCATACGCTCGACGATGCGCTGTTCAAACACGTTGAAAATGGAAAACGGGATTCGCAAGTCTTGCCGTTTAATCGCATCGTCAATATTGGCGCTGTCAACCGTGAACCTGTCGATGTCTGCCTGGAGGAACATCATCCGTTCCGGATCCAGAGACTTGATGAATCGAGTCATAATCTTGGCAGATAAGGCGTCATCAAGTGGTATTGGCCTGTAACCGAAACGCGTGAGAAATTGCGCACTTAAGCGAGCAGCTTGCGCCTGTTGCTGCAGCGGCTCCAAAACGGGCGGCAGCCCAGCCTCCAGAGCATATGCCGATGGCGCGATTGCCAGAAAAATTGAAAGCAGGCCATAACGTATGCGCATTCAGCTGTGATCCAGTTCTTGATATGGCGCCATGGATGATCGCCGTATGGGGGCGATTTGGCTCTTTGACAACATAAAGAGATGCGCTGCCTTCTTTCACCATCCCTGTTTGCAATCAATTCTGAAGAGCCACATTCCTTCCATCAATTCAATATCTCGTGACGGGCCGGCCATCCAAGACAATCGCGTGGATCGGACCGTGGCGGCAATAGCATGTGCCGCCGCTACACAGGCCATTTGTTACGGCCTGGCGGGGCCAGGATACGGATGGCCCTTGGAACGCACAACCCGCGAACCAACGGTTATCGGTCGGCAAAACTGTGAAACGGGAGTGGACCCCAAAAATAAACATGATAATTACAATCCAGTAATAATGCATATTTCCAGAGCCGATGCTCTTTCGAGCCTGGCAGCAACCAGGATGAACCGATGAGTACCGGTAGAGACGATATGCGCCAATACTCCCATTGGATCGAACCTGACTTGCTTGGACTGGGACCATGATCGACGTTGAAACACGCCACGCGGTCTACATCGCCAACCGAACGGCATTAATTGCCTATGCCATGCGCATTCTCGGATCACGGGAGGTGGCGGAGGACGTCGTACAAGATGCCTTCCTGCGGTTCGCCCCGGCCAACAGAAATACCGGCACTCCAGCAGAAACACTTGCTTATCTCTATAAAATCGTCCGCAATCTTTGCTTCGATTTTCTCAAGCGTCAAAAAATCGAGATCCGCGAAAAGCAGACCGAACCACCGTTTTGGTCGATACCGACCACAGCGCCCACACCGGAAGACTTTGTTGTTGTCGCGGATGAAGTAAAACAGATCGCGCGGGTTCTGAGCGACCTTCCAGCCGATATCCGCATCGCCCTCGAGATGCACCGGTTCGGAGGTTACAATCTGGAAGAAATCGCCGCGTATCTGGACATCTCGGTTGCAACCGCCCATCGCCATGTGCGCACGGCCATGTTGCGGGTGGCAACCATGTTGATGGCGAATGCATCGTAGAATACCGCAATGCGGGTGAAAAAAAATCGGCCGCAGTTCGTCTTTGTAGAATAGGGGATGATTCGGTTAGAAAATGTCCCAAAGGACATGGCCCGAGCGGCGCAGGAAGTATTTTGAACCAGGACAACCACATATCGCCAGGAATACTGGAAGAAGCCATGGGTTGGTTTCTCGACCTCAAGGATCGGCCGAACTGTCCGCAGACGCACCAGGACTTCCAGGTTTGGATCTCCCGTTCGCCGGAGCACGAACGCGCCTTTGAACAGGCGCTGAAGACCTGGAGACTGCTGGGTGAAGGCGCGCCAGCCTATGAGCACCTCTGGAAGCCGAAAGCTCTCACCGCAGCATCCGTGCCGGTGCGCCGTACATGGAAAAGGACCGTCGCCGGGGCGACGCTGGCGCTTGCAGCCTGTGCAGTCGCCCTTCTTGCCGGCCCTTCCGTCCTTCTGCGGCTAAGAGCCGATCACGTAACGGAGACAGCCGAGAGCCGAACGCTGAGGCTCGAGGATGGAACCGTCATCCAGATGGGCGGCGACAGCGCCATTACCACCGAGATCACCGCATCCGTCCGGCGCGTGACACTCTTGTCCGGCGAGGCCTTCTTCGATGTCGCCCATGACGAACGCCGCCCCTTTACGGTCGATGCCGGCGGGGTTTCCGTTGCCGTCCTCGGAACGGCTTTCGACGTGCAATTGGGAGGGCATGAAACAACAGTCGAATTGGCGCGCGGCACCGTTGCCGTTTCCTACGGCGAACGGGACCACAAACAGAACTTCGAGCTTGCCCCCGGCGAGATAGCGGCGGTCGACCGCGATACAGGTATCGTAACACGCGGGACCATTGCGCCGGAGGAAATCGGCGCCTGGCGAACCGGAAAGATGTTTATCAACGACGTCACGATCGCCGTCGCGACCGAGCGGCTGCAGCGATATCATCCGGCCTGGATCAGCGTGCCTGACGCGGCGTTGGCCGGCCAGAGAGTGACCGGGCTCTACGATCTCGACAATCCCGACAGCGCTCTTGAGGCCATGGTGAAGCCGTTCGGCGGCAGGATTTGGGAGGCAACGCCTTACGGGCGCGTGCTGACCAGATTCTAAGCTGACAAAAATAATCAGCAAAAATGCGGACAGGGTGAAAAAAAATCCGCAGCTGGTCGTCTTTGGTGGGAAACGCACGCTGGGGCAGCGCGCCGCAAACCGAGACGGGGTCAAGATGGGTTCGCCGAAATGCCGGAATGGAAATGTAATCTCGCAAACAGGAAGCCGTCGTGCCATCGGCTTGCGCCTGCTTGCCACAACGGCGATCGTCGGACTGTCGGCCCTTGCCATGGGCTCGCTGAATAGCGCGTCCGCTCAAGAGAGAACCGCGCGCATCAGCAACGCCCGTACATTCAACATCCCCTCCCAATCGCTGGCCAGCGCGCTGAATGCCTTCGGCCGGCAATCCGGCCTGCAGGTAACGCTTGCCGCTTCCACCTCACGGGGCGTCCAGTCAAACGCCGTCAACGGGACGCTTGAGCCGCGACAAGCGCTGGCGCAGCTCCTATCCGGCACAGGCATAACCTATCAGATTTCCGGTGGGACAGCGGTCATCGGATCGGCAACTTCGACTGCCGGTGGCGCGGACGGAGGGGTGAGTGTTGCCGGTGCCACGGCACTCGACCCGATCTCCGTTTTCGGCGGCAACGGCCGTCTTGGGGCCGGCGAAATCCAGATTTCGGCTGAAGACCTTGAGCAGAAGAATCCCGCCAATATCGCCGACGTCTTTGCCGGCGAGCCGGGCATTTCCGTCGGAAGCTCCCTGCCGATGGCACAGAAGGTCTATGTCCATGGCATCGAGGAAACCAATCTCGCGGTAACAGTCGACGGCAGCCGCCAGAACAACAAGGTTTTCCATCATAGCGGAACCAACCTGATCGATCCCAGCCTGCTCAAGGCTGTCGGCGTCGATGCTGGTGTCGCACCGGCAGATGCCGGTCCGGGTGCGCTCGGCGGTGCGATTGCCTATGAGACCAAGGACGCCCGCGACCTCCTGGACGGCGACGGCCTCGGCGGGTTCGTCACCTCGAGCTATAATTTCAACAGCGATACGGTCACCACCGGCCTTGCCGCCTACGGCCTGCACGACGGGCTGGAATTCCTCGGCGCCTTCAATTTTGGCGAAGGCAACGACTTCAAGGCGGGCAACGGCATTGATGTCGAAGGAACCAGCACCGATATCCTGAGCGGCCTCGGAAAGCTGGCCTACGAATTCGAGAGCGGCGACCGGGTGGAAATCAGCCACGAGCGTGTGCACGACGATGCGCCGCGGCCCTACCGCGCCAATACCGGGTTCATTGATGGCCGTCCGCCATGGGAACCGCGGGTTCGCGACTATACACTCGACCGCCAGAACACCGTATTTACCTACACGGACAGCACGCCAGAGGGCTGGTGGGATCCGAAGCTCGTGCTTGCCTACAGTAAGACGGAGCTGGAAATTCCGGTCTTTCTGCCCCCACGGTTGGCCCTCCCGCCCTATGACGCCGTGGGCACCACGGAAAGCTTCAACGGCAAGTTCGAAAACAAATTTTCCTTCGACATCGGCAATGTCATCGCGGGTGTGGATTTCTACAACGACAAGGCGGAACTCGAGGACCAGTTCGATCCGGGCACTGAAAAATCCCGCAATGTCGGCATCTATGCGCAGGCCCGCATCGAACCGTGGGAAAGAACGCGGCTTTCCTTCGGCGGACGCGGCGATACCCAGAAATTCACCGGTACGACCGGCGAGGAATGGAACAACTCTGGCTTCAGCGGTAACGTCTCCGGCGAGTACGATCTCATTGAGGACGTCCTCATCGCAAAAGCCGGCTACTCGCATGTCTGGGGTGGCGTTCCGCTTGCGGAAAACTTCATCGTCAATCCCAACTGGGATTATGGCAGCGGTCCCGAACCTGTGACCGCCGACAACTACAATGTAGGGCTGGAAGCCAACTACAACGACTTCACGATTGAAGGAAGCATCTTCCAGACCAATCTCGATGACGCCCGCTCGCCGCGTTACTCCCTTCCCGCCGGCGACCCGAACCTGCCTGCCATCAGGACGCAGGACGTTCGCTCAAGAGGGTTTGAAATTGGCGGCGGCTACAGTTGGGGTGATGGCAATTTTAAGGTGAAGTACGCCAATATCGACGTTGAGATCAACGGCCAGCCGGCTGATTCCGATCTCGGCACCTATCTGGCTGCACCGGCCGGCGAAATCATCACGCTACAGGCGATCCATACGTTTACCGACTGGGGCGTGACGGTTGGGGCCGATGCCGAAATTGCGCTCGACTATGATGACGTCGCGGCCGGCAGCAAACCGTTTGACGGCTACCAGGTCTTCAACGCCTTCGTCGAATACAGGCCGCCGGCCCGGCCGAACCTGACGTTCCGCGCCGATCTGAAAAACATCTTCGACGAAACCTATTCCGATCGCGCCACGTACGGACAGGAATTCGGAACTGTCACCCCGCTCTACGAACAAGGCCGCGCCTTCATCCTAACGGCCAAGGCAACGTTCTGATCATCTCGATCTGAATGCCCGACAACGCCGGCACAGACTACAGGGAGCGGGGTGGGGCCCCGCTTTCTGCGACCAAAAAGCTGAAAAACAGGAATTCCGATGCGAGAAGCGACAACCCGTTTTGCGACGGAAAATGGCCAGAAATATCTGACCCAGCTCTGCAAGCATTTTGCCCACAAGATCGGCGTCACTCAATCAGGGGATCAAGGTGAACTCAGGTTTTCATGCGGAACCGGATATCTCAAAGCGAAGTCCGATGGATTGCATATCCGCGTGCTTTCCCCCGACGACACCAACCTGAGCGATACGAAATCCGTCATCGAGGATCATCTCCTGCGGTTTGCATTCCGAGAAAATGCCGGCCCGCTCGTTTGGTATCCGGCCGGCTCGGCGACAGTCAATTTCTAGGAAGACAAAGATGATCAGGATTAAAACTACATCCCTCGCAGGACTTCTGGTGTTCGCCTTTGCAGGCAACGCCATCACCGCCGATCTCGAGACGGCGAAAGGCCCGGTCTCGATCGCGGCGACACCGGCCAAGATAGCCGTGTTCGACATCGCGGCGATCGATACGCTGGATAGCCTCGGCATCAAGATCGCCGGCCTTCCATCCAATCTTTACTTGCCGGAACTGGCGCATCTGAAGGACGGATCGACGGTCGTCGGCGACATTTTCGAACCCAATCTCGAGGCCTTGAGCGAGCTTCAGC
Organism: Rhizobium sp. Root1334; assembly: GCF_001426665.1. Taxonomy (GTDB): domain Bacteria; phylum Pseudomonadota; class Alphaproteobacteria; order Rhizobiales; family Rhizobiaceae; genus Pararhizobium. Next base: position 135,117 of record NZ_LMEY01000031.1, read on the forward strand.
CAGATCTCATCATCCTTGGCGGGCGATCCTCGCCACAGGTCGAAGCGACGTCGCAGGTCGCGCCGACAATCGACATGACCATGGATGGCGATGATCTTCTGAAGCAGGCAAAAACGCGGCTGTCGAGCTATGGGGCGCTGTTCGGCAGGCAGGCGGAAGCTGAGACCACCGCAAAGGCGCTGGACGCTGTGGTCGACAAAGCCCGCGCCGCCGTTACCGGCAAGGGCAAGGCGCTAATCATCATGACCAATGGCCCGAAGGTGACTGCCTATGGACCGGGATCGCGCTTCGGCTGGGTGCACGCGGCACTCGGCCTGCCGGCTGCGGTCCCGGATGTCGAGGCGGCAACCCATGGCGAAGCGGTATCGTTTGAATTCATCCGCAATGCCAATCCGGACTGGCTTCTCGTTCTCGACCGAGCCGCCGCGATCGCATCGAAAGACCAGAACGCCAAGGCAACGCTTGACAACGAACTGGTGAAAGAAACCACGGCCTGGAAAAAGGGCCAGGTCATCTACCTGCCGGCCGGGGATTTCTACATCGCAGCCGGTGGTGTCCAGGCGATGAGCCGGGTATTCACTGTCATCACCGCCGCATACTCCAAGGCGCAATGACCGTAGGACAGACAACAAAACATGGTCTGGCAAAACTGGCCGCTTGTGCGGCCTTTGGCGTGCTTGTGACCTTGAGTATCTTCATCGGTGCCGGAGAGTTTTCGCCGTCGCGGGTCTTCGCCGATCCGGACGCGATCCAGCTGCTTTTCGCCAGCCGCCTGCCGAGAACGATTGCGGCAGTGCTGACCGGAGCTGCACTCGCCATTGCCGGCCTCATCATGCAGGCCATGGTGCGCAATCGTTTCGTCGAGCCTTCGACCGCCGGAACGGCGCAGAGTGCCGCCCTCGGCATCCTGATCATGACGCTTGCTTTTCCGGCAGCAACGCTCGCCGTGAAAATGCTGGCTGCCAGCACTCTCGCCCTGCTCGGCACTTCCTTGTTCATGATGACCGCCCACCGGCTGCCGCCGACACAGCCCTATCTCGTGCCGCTCTTCGGCCTCGTATACGGCGGCGTGATCGGGTCGGTTGTGACGTTCGTCGGCTGGCAGACGGATCTGTTGCAGTTCGTCGATATCTGGACCAATGGCGAGTTTTCCGGCGTCGTGCGCGGACGCTACGAACTGCTCTGGGGAACTGCGATCATGGTGGCTATCGCCTGGTGGGCCGCCGACCGGCTTACGGTGCTTTCGCTTGGCCGCGATGTGAGCATCGGGCTCGGCCTCAGTTATCAGCGTACGCTGCAGCTAGGGCTAGTCATCGTCTCGATCATCTCGGCGCTGACGGTGGTGATCGTCGGTATCATCCCGTTTGTCGGCCTTGTTGTGCCGAACCTCGTGTCGCGCCTGATGGGTGACAACCTGCGCGGTACGATCCCGTGGGTGGCGCTGAGTGGCGGCACGCTGGTGCTTGGTTGCGACGTGCTCGGGCGCGTGCTGCGTTATCCCTACGAAATCCCTGTCGCAACGGTCATGGGCGTCGTCGGCGCCTTCCTGTTCCTGCGGCTGATGTTCAGCCGGGCGGCACATGCCTGATCGCCGGTTGATTCTGCTCACGGCCACTGCCCTCGTCGCCGTGCTTGCCTTCATGACCGTCGGGCTCAGGGGCAATATCGCGTTTGTGCTTCAATTGCGGGGACTGAAGCTGCTGGCACTGGTGCAGGTTGCCGTTTCGATTTCCCTCTCGACGATACTGTTCCAGACGGTAACGGCAAATCGCATCCTGACGCCATCGATCATGGGGCTCGATGCTCTTTATCTTTTCGGCCAGACGGCATTGGTCTTTTCGCTTGGCGGCATCGGTTATATCAGCCTGAACGGCGGCATGAAGTTTGGCGCCGAAGTGCTGCTGATGATCGCCCTTGCGATGCTTTTGTTGTGGCCACTGCTGAGATCGCGAATGGATATGAACCTGATGCTGTTGATGGGCGTCACGCTGGGACTCCTCTTTCGCAGCCTGTCGACCCTTCTGTCCCGGATGCTCGATCCCAATGTCTTTGCCGTGGTGCAGACAGCGAGCTTTGCAAACTTCAACACGCTGCGAGCCGACCTCACCATCCTCGCAACGATTGCGACCCTGAGTGCCGCCGTTCTCTGTTGGCGCGCACGGCATGTGCTCGACATTATCGGGTTGGGGCGGGAGACCGCCATCGGTCTTGGGGTCAACTGGACGAAGGCCGCCGCTGGCCTGCTGTTACTCGTTGCCTTGCTTGTCGCCGTCTCGACGGCACTCGTCGGGCCGGTGGCGTTCTTCGGATTGCTGGTAGCGGCACTTGCCGAACGCCTGATGCGGACCCAGCGCCACGCCCTGCTTTTGCCCACCGCAACTCTGATTGCCATCATCATCCTGGTCGGCGGGCAGGCAATGCTGCAGCACGGCCTCGGAGGCGCCTCGACGCTTGGCGTGGTGATCGAATTCGTCGGCGGCCTTGTCTTTCTGCTATTGCTAGTCACCGGAAGCCGCAAATGATCCAGATTGAGAATGTCTCGCTATCCTATCGCGATGCGCCGATCCTGCGCGATATCAACCTGTCCTTGCCGAAGGGCGGCATTACGGCACTGGTCGGACCAAACGGCGCTGGAAAATCCAGCCTGTTTTCGCTGATCGCGCGGTTGCAGCCGCTTCAGACAGGCCGGATCGTGATCGACGGGTTGCCTGTCGATACCACGCCCAGCCGCATCCTTGCGCAGCGCCTCGCCATCCTTCGCCAGGACGGCGCCGTTGCCAGCCGTCTCACCGTCCGCGAACTGGTCGGCTTCGGCCGTTTTCCGCACCATCATGGGCGGCCGGACAACAACGATCTCGCACTGGTCGATGCGGCTCTGGCGCAGTTCGAACTCCAGTCACTCGCTGATCGGTTCATCGACACGCTATCCGGCGGCCAGAGACAACGGGCCATGGTCGCGATGACCTTCTGCCAGGGAACGGACTATCTTCTGCTAGACGAGCCGTTGAATAACCTCGACATGTTCCATGCCCGGCAATTAATGCGCTCGCTTCGGACGATTGCCGACGAAAAGCAGCGTACCGCCATCATCGTTCTACACGACATCAATCAAGCGGCAGCCTACGCGGATCGCATCGTCGCACTTCGTGATGGGCGGGTGATCGCCGACGGCACGCCCTACGAGGTTTTGACCAAAGACAATCTCGAGGCGATTTTTGGTTACCGTATGCAGACAAGACAGATCAACGGTAAATCGATAATTTTGCATCACCTTTAACAGGCTTAAGTTGCCACTTAGAGGAACAACAGCGTAAATTAGGCGCGTTGATGGCAAAGGCTGTCTTTCATTGCACGCGGATTCATCTCTGCTTTTTCTCCTCAGATGCCAATTTAGGGAGCCCAGCACGACATATTTCTTGCAAAAACTTCTTTAGACCGAAGATAGGAACCTTGTGTGTACGAATGGCCGATTTGGGGCAGTCGTCGGACTATCAGCTTTTGGTCTAGGTCCTTATCAAGCGGGCGTTCAAGGCTCGCCGCAAGTCGCGGACTGCAGCCGCATCCGATCTCCAATACGCGCATGCGCTCAGTGGAAGCACATTGATACAGGGGGTCCAGACGCAGCGACAAGTCTTGTCCCGTCAATGCTTCGCCACAGATGCCCGCCGGCGAGAGGTCTTCATTTTCGGCGTCGTATCCGCGGCTGCAAGGCTTGGATCGAGCGTGAACAATTCCTTGGCTTTTCCAACACCTTTCAACGCAAATCGCCCGACCGAAACGAGCTTGTCTCGTTCCTCCCCCAGCAGGAGATCGGCAAACTCCGAGGAGCAGAGCATGTTTCGTCCTGTGGACTGGCACATGTCGCTGATGCGGCTTACTTCATTGACTGGCTGGCCAACCACAGTGAAATCGAGCCGGTCGGGCGTGCCGATGTTGCCGTAGAACACATCGCCCGCATGTAGACCGAGATGGATGTCAGCGACAGGCAGGCCCTCTGTTTTGCGGCGGTGTTCAAGCTGGCCGAGCCGCAGCCGTAGATCGTGCTCCGCGTCAACGGCCGCCCGGCACGCATATTCCGGCCGGGAACTCGTAAACATCGCCAGCACACCGTCGCCGATCAGCTTCAGAACATCACCGCCGGCCGACTTGACCGCCTCAATCACCCCCTCTGCATAGTCGTTGATCAGAGGGATCAACTGATCGACCTGCACGGACTCGGAGAGATGGGTGTAGCCGGTGATGTCCGAATACCAGAGGACGGCCCGGATACGCCTCACAGCATCATGTCGAATCGCGCCGCTGAGCACACGCCGGCCGGCATCGCGACCAAGATATGCTTCGGCGAGCGTCTTCGTCAGCCGGGTTTGGGCAGCGGACCTGATGGCGAGGCCGAGATGAGGCGTAAGTTGCGCCAGGCAGGCCACATCACCGTCGCTGAAACCGCCCGGCCGAGCCGTGGTGAAACGCGCATAGAAGGCATTGACGTCTTCGACTCGCACTGCCTGCCGCGTGCGGTAGACGAATGCCAGATAGTCAGTCTGACCAGCGTCACACAATTCCTGGATCGCTGGATAGCCGTGCGTTTCGCCGCGCTCGAGCCGACAGCGCAACGAGGTCTCGCGCCGACGCAGCATTTGCAGGAAGGGGCTACGCGACCACTGACCCGCACCTTCCGGATCATGACTGCCGACTTGGTCTTCTTCCCGGAAAGGGTTTTCGGGATCCTCGTCCCAAAAAAACGCGCGCGCCTCATACATCGGATGAAGCGTGTCGATCATCACGAAGACTTTGCCGAGCGGCACTCCGGCCTCGACGCATCGTTCGCAGAATGCCCGCGTCAGCGAGGCCTCGTCTCGAATGCCCAGCAGGCCGGCTTCGGCCAACCAGGCGGCGATCTCGGTGCAATCACGGGTTTCCATACCCCGATCATAGCGGCATCGTCAGCAGGTAAGAAGCCGAATTGCGCCGCTGGGCTCGTTAATGTTGTCAGGGTCAATGCAGGACGAGAATTTTTGGTTGACACCGACGACGGTCATCGCTTGCCTGCCTAGCCAGATTTCTCATCGAGCGCGGACGATATGCTGGAGATGCTGACGCCGGCTTTCAGCGCTGCGCTCGGCGAACTGGAAGCCTCACCCGACGACCGACATCGAAGAGGTCGCTTGCCTGCTCGGCTATCAGGACACAACTTCTTTCTATCGTGCTTTTCGCGAATGGGAGGGCATGTCACCCAACCGCTGGCGCGAGATGAATACAGCCAGACATGATACCACGGTGCCAGTCGCTCTTCATTGAACGACAACTTTGCATACCAGGGGACCGGCGCCCGGAACCTACCGAGGGAGACACTGCATGAACCAACGCGTCGTTCTTGCCGGCAGCAACGGCCTGGTTGGCGGACTTGTGAAGGCCCGCCTCGCGGGGCAATCAGGCACGGAGCTCACGAACCTGGTCCGGCATGGCTCAGGGGCACCTGGTCATGCGATCGACTATGAAGAACTCTGTAAATCGCCAAAGGATATCCTCGGGAACGTCGCGCCCGGTGGCATCAACACGACGATCTCCTGCCTGGGAACGACCATCCGCACCGCCGGGTCTCAACCCGCTATGTTTCGCATTGACCACGACTACGTTCTTGCCGTCGCGAAAGGCGCTCGCGCGCTTGGGGCACGCCAGTTTATTCTTGTGACATCGGCTGGGGCCGGTGGGCCGGGCTTCTATCTCAAGACGAAGGGTAAGATCGAAGAGTCAGTGAGCAATCTCGGCTTTGAGCGAGTTGACCTGATCCGTCCGGGCTTTCTCATCGGTGGTCGTAGCGAGCGGCGTGTGTGGGAGTCGATCGGTCAAAATATCTTCGCGACGCTCACGCCTGTCTTGTTTGGTCCGCTCGCTCGTTACGGTGCGATCCCAGCGGAGACCGTCGCGGATGCGATCGCAGAGCTTACTGGCATGGGATCGCCGGGCCGTTACAGGCACGAAAACACCGATTTGCGCCTCTTGTCCGCTAAACGAACTTCATCAGCCAGTAGGTGAGCCTTCCCCGGCCGTTCACCTGACCGGAACGGAACTCGCCGGCTTCCTCGTTCCAGGCCAGGATCGCCTTGGAGTGCGCGCCGCCCGCCGAGGTGCCGACGCGCAGAATCTCGTCCAGCATCTCCCGGTCGTCGTCCCCTCTGACAACGCCGGCAAGAGCCTCGCGGCTATTGAGAACCTGATTGGCAAGCGCGGTCAGGGCGTCGATGTCGACCCGTTTCGACCTGTGCGACGGCTTTGAACGTGGTCGGGTGAAATTCGAGCATGCCCATGCCGCGTGTACCAAAATCGCAAAGGCGTTCGACCGGATTGAAGCTGCTTGCCGCGCATTGAACTTTCGTGAGTTCGAAATGGTAGCGATAAAGGATGTCTGATTTCGTCAGGTCACCCGGGTCGCATGACAGGTGAGCCGGTTAGCCAAATGGTTTATCGATCGACACGGCCGGTTCGGTGAAGAAGACCGGGCCGCTTTCCGACATGTAGATAATGTCTTCCAAACGCACGCCGCACTCACCGTAAAGGGCGAGCATCGGTTCGTCAGAAAAAACCATGCCAGGCTCCAGCGGCATTTTGTTGCCTCGGACGATATAGGGATCTTCGTGCATGTCCATGCCGAGCCCGTGGCCGGTCCGGTGCGGTAGACCGGGCACCTTGTAATCCGGACCGTAGCCAGCATCGGTCAGGACCTTGCGAGCTGCGAAATCGACGTCCTCGCAAGGCACACCGAGCGTGGCGGCATCGAAGGCCGCACGATGGGCCTTATGCTCCAGGCTCCAAAGCTCCCGTTGACGATCAGTCGGCTCGCCGAACACATAGGTGCGAGTGATATCCGAGCAATAGCGGTGGATATGGGCACCAAGGTCGATCAACACCATGTCGCCGGTTTTCAAGATCTGGGGATAGGGCACGCCATGGGGATAGGCGGTCGCCTCGCCGAACTGGGCGGCGGCGAAGATGTGGCGCATGCCGAGCTTGGTATGTGCGGCGGAGATGAAATTAGTCACTTCAGTGGTCGAAACGCCTACATATAAACCCTGCCAGACGGCCTTGTGGACGCCTAGACTGGCGCTCATCGCGGCCTGGATGATGGCGATCTCGGTCGCCGATTTGATCTGCCGGCATCCAGCGATCATCTCCTTGGCGCCCGTAATCTTTAGGCGGCTGCCGATATGGCTGGTGATCGCGCTCGAAAAGACGAAGGGCGTTGCCGGATCGAAGGCGAGGGTGTCGCCTTCGGCGGAAAGCCCGCAGATCAGATCGGCGACCAAGAGAGCCGGATCCTCATGTTCCTCCCATACGGCGATTTCACCGCGGATGGTGATCAGCGTCTCGGTCTTCGGCTCCTCGAAGGCCGGGCTGATATAGATCGGCGCGCCGGAAGACGGGATGATCGCACCATGCAGGCGTTCGCTGGCACCGAGCGTGATGGCGGTGAAATAGGTGAGGCTGGTCGAGGTGTCGAGATAGACTGCCTTGGCGCCCTGCGCCTTCATCAGGCCCTGCAGCTTCGCGATGCGGGCGCTCAGTTCCTTTATCGAGATCGGCGGGATGGCGGCGGCGATGTTCTCGAATTCCGACAAGGACTGTTCGAAGGACTTGTATTCCGGGGCACTCATAACGGGGCTTCCTCTTCGGGGCGTGCGCTCGTCATCAGGCGGCGCATGGTTGAATTCGATTGGGTCTCTATTCCGAATAATTGCAGCGCTTGGAAATGTACATGCTGCTGGCGACGCTCAGAATCTGCGGCCGGACGAAGGAGAGCGCCGAGAATCTCATCCTCCCATCGGCGCCGTCATGGGAAAATTCAGGCCGCCGGGCAGGACTGGTGTCGCATAGGCGTTCATGCTGAGAATGAAGGAAACACGAAGGCTGCAGCGCCGAGGGCGGCCCGAACTGCAAGTTTACCCACACGATCAGGGCTGAACGAGTGGCTCGGGTCTCGGCTTGACGTGCAATCTGTCGCCCCCCGCCAAAAGCCCCTGTTGTGCCTGTAGATCGAGCCGTTCGGCATCGCGCCGACGGACGTCTTCAGTGACTTCACTCACGTCAAGTGCTGTCATGCCGAGCACCCTCAGCCCCGCACCGCCGAACACGAGTGCCGACTCGAAGGTTTCGCGGATTTCGTAGTCGACCCCTGCACTGCGTAGATTGATTGAATGTCCCCGATCATAAGAGCGCACAAGAAGGCGGCACGATGGAAAGTGCTCAACCACCAACTCGACGATGCGATCCGTAGCTTCTACGTCATTGACACAGACCATAACCATGTCAGCATTCTCAGCGCCGGATTGGCGCAAAATGTCGAGCCGTGCGCCGTCGCCGAAATATACTTTAAAGCCGAACCGTTCAGCGTCCCGGATGCGATCGGGGTCATTATCGATGAGCGCGACTTCAATGCCTTGTGTAAGCATCATCTGCGAGGCGATCTGGCCAAAGCGGCCGAAGCCGATCATCAGCACACGGCCCTTCAGTGCATATGCGGTTTCGATACCATCCATCGAGGCCGCTTTGTCCTTGAGAAAACGATCGGCGGCGATGAGGACCAGTGGCGTGAGTGCCATGGACAGAATAATGACACTTGAGAAGACGGCGTTCTCCGCCGCTCCAATCACACCACCCGTAGCAGCTGAATAGAGCACGAAGGCGAACTCGCCGCCTTGTGCAAACAGCGAGACGCGACGCAGCGCCTGAATGTGTGCGGTACCGAATATCCGCGCTACAGCATAGATTCCGATCGATTTCACAATCACATAGGCGACCAGCAGCGCAAGGATCATCCACCAGTTTCCGGCCACGACGGTCAGATCAAGCGACATCCCGACCGCCAGGAAGAACAAACCCATCAGCAGGCCTTTGAAGGGATCGATATCCGTTTCAATCTGGTGGCGATAGCTGGACCCCGACAACATAACGCCCGCGAGGAAAGCCCCCATTGCCATCGAAAGGCCGCTTACCTCCATCAGCAGGGCCGATCCCAACACCACAAGGAGCGCGCCGGCCGTCAGAACCTCCGTATTGCGTGCCCGGGCGAGGAGCGCAAAGAAGGGGTCGAGTAGCCAGCGCCCGGCGGCAATCACCACCGCAATGGCGCCCAACGCGACAAGGATTGCGATAAAGTCGATGCCGCGTTGGTCTTCTCCACCTGCAGGAACACTCATGAAGGCGACGATTGCCAGGAGCGGCACGATCATCAGGTCCTCGAGCAGCAAAATCGAAACGGCTTGCTGCCCTTGGCTGCTGGCAAGCTCACCGCGCTCCTTGAGAATAGACATGATCACTGCCGTCGATGACAGGACGAAGCCAGATCCTGCGATGAAAGCCGCTGCCGGAGGTAATCCCAGGAAAAGGCCGGCCCCGGTCAAGAGCGCAATACAGAGCGCGACCTGAGCAAGGCCAAGCCCGAAGATCTGAGCCCTTAACGCCCATAGCTTTTGCGGGCGCATTTCTATTCCGATCAGGAACAGAAACATCACCACGCCCAGTTCGGAGACGTGCAGGATGGTAGAGGGGTCGTTGAATATCGCCAGCACCGATGGACCAACCAGGAGACCGCCGGCGAAGTATCCTAATACTGAACCGAGCCCGATTTTGCGGAACACGGGCACCGCGACCACTGCCGAGGCGAGAAGGACAACCACCGGTCCAAGCGTCTGTGCAATCCCTGCCTCTGCCATATCATTCTCCTGAAAAGCCCCAACTGGGCCAAGCCAATGCAATTCGTAACATGAAAGATAGCTGCGAAAGCAATAGCCGTTGGCTTCATGTCATTCGAGGGGCTCAATCTTACTTCGATTGATGCGTTCCGGTCCTCAAGGAACGGCCGCAGCGTGTGTTGGTCGCCGAGATTCGGGGAAGGTTGCCACATGGTAAAGACCGAAGCGTCGTCCGAGGCTTTGAACAAAATTCCACTCCCGAAATAAAGCCCGTGGAAGTAATTGCGCTCAAGCTCGCCGGCACTTGGACTCGCGATCGCCCGGGCGGGCAGCTCAAGCCATTCAGAAGATGGGGACGCCAAGGATCTGCTTTTGGTTCTACCGCCCCAATAAATTTGGCAATGCATTCATCCGGTTTATTGGTATCCTTCATCGCATCGATAATCGCCACGATCGTTGTGGCATTGAACAGGTCTACAATTCCAGGCGTCTTCATTCGGCGTTCGGCTATCGATCACCAGAAGAATTTGAAACCCAACTTGCCCAGCAGACGGCTTAGTTTGATGCGCATCGCTGGTCCAGCCCGAGGGGTTCACTCCAGACCGTGTTCTGAAATTCCGGGTGAGTGCCTTACCGCGGCCACAATCCGTTAAAGCGACGCCACCCATCCCAGTGGCGCCGTTGTTGCGATTCAGCTTGCCGATCTCTGCATTCAGCATACAAAGGCCGACCAATCCGGTTGCAGTCAGGTTGTAAAACTTGCTGGAGGCGATACATGAAGTGCTTATGTAAAGATAATCTAATACGACCCATTACTTGTATGAATAATCCAATTCTGGGGTAATTTGCATTTTTTGGCTATGTATAGTTGCGTATACGCGCGTCAATCACTACGACGATATCAATCGATAATTTATCGGGTTGTAGTGGCCTATGCGCGCTGGGGAGCGCGCGGAAAGCCTTTTGGGGGCGAGTTTTAGATGTATCAGTTTATTTCGCAGTGCGGCCGGGCAGGCCGCAGTTTCACTTCTGTGGCAATTTTTGCCGTTGTGCTTTTTTTAACCTTTTTCGGCCTGGCTGCGTCATCCGATGCCGCGCCCTCGACGGACGCAAATCTTTCCGCAATCGGGCTTTTGCAGGGTTCGCTGAGCCCGAGCTTTTCTGCGGGTACTTTGAACTACACGGTCTCCGTTCCGAATGGCGTGCCTGCAACCAAGGTATGGACCTATAAATCTGCTGCGAATGCCACCGTAACGGTGAATGGAACGCCAGTGGCGGGCGATGGCTCGTCCGGTGTCATCAGTCTTCCTGTCGGTCTGACCACGATCCTCATAAAGGTGACGGCTGAAGACGCTACGACGACGCAGACCTATAACGTGGTCTACAACCGCGCAGGCCCCCCGGCCAATGCCGATCTCAATAATCTCGTGCTGTCGAGCGGTTCGCTCAGTCCCTCCTTCAACTCAGGTACAGTGAGCTATGTGACGACGGTTGCCAATGAAGTTACATCGGTTACAGTGACGCCGATTGTCGCGGACGCAACCTCCACGGTCAAGGTAAACGGCACTGGCGTAACGTCGGGCTCACCCTCCGGCTCGATCAGCCTCGTCGAAGGCAGCAACACCATCACCGCGGTGGTGACGGCCCAGGACGGCACGACCATGCGAGCGTATACAGTCACGGTCACGCGATCCGCACCGCCACCGCCCTCGTCGGATGCGAGCCTGCGGGCGATCGGTGTGACAAACGCCAGCCTCAGTTCCGCCTTTTCGCCCGGCACGACAAGCTATACAGCCTTTGTCGCCAACAATATCCCATCCATGCGCGTGATCCCTTATGCATCCGAGGCGAATGCAACAATAACGGTGAACGGCAGCCCGGTAGTCTCCGGTGCGACGTCCGGCGCGATCAGTCTTGCCGTCGGCGCCACCCCCGTCACCATCTTGGTGACTGCCGCCGACGGCGTGACAACGCAGACCTATACCATCACCGTCAATCGTGCGTTGTCGTCGAATGCCGACCTGGCAGGCCTGACATTGTCAGGCGTGCCGCTCTCTCCGTCCTTTTCAGCCGGCACGGTAAGTTATACGGCCACTGTCGCCAATAGCGTGTCGTCGATCACGGCAATGCCAACAGTGATGGACCCGACGGCCACGGTCACCGTCAACGGCACACCGGTGACCTCGGGGTCAGCGTCCGGGACGATCAGCCTGGCAGTCGGCGCCAACACCATCACAACTGTGGTAACGGCGGCCGACGCGACAACAAAAACCTATACGGCGACAGTTACCCGTTCCGTGCCGCCGCCGGCATCGTCTGATGCGACACTTGTGGGGATCGGCCTTTCAAACAGCCGCCTCAGCCCTGCCTTCTCTTCCGGAACATTGTTCTATAATTCTACAGTCGCAAACAACATCCCCGCGATACGCGTCACGCCCTATGCGTCAGACGCCAATGCAACGATAACAGTGAACGGCATTCCGGTGGTCTCCGGTGCAATGTCCGGCGCGATCAATGTTGCCGTTGGCTCCAACCCCGTGACCATCCTGGTAACTGCTGAAGACGGCTTGACCACGAAGACCTATACGGTTGATATCAGCCGCGCGCCGTCTACAAATGCCGGCCTCGGATCCCTATACTTATCGCGTGGTTCGCTCAGCCCGTCTTTTAACGTGGGCACGGCAAGCTACACAGCCTCCGTCCCCAACGGTACGTCAACGATCACGGTCACGCTGGCGACCGCCGACCCGACGGCCACGGTAACGATAAACGGTACGATTGTAACCTCAGGTTCCGCCTCTGCAGCCATACCTTTGATTGTCGGCAGCAATACGATCACGATCGTGACAACTGCCCAGGATGGCACGACGACCAAGACCTATACGGTGGCGGTCACGCGCTTGCTTGCGTCGAATGCCGACCTGTCAGGCCTGTCGTTGTCAAGCGGCACGCTTAGTCCATCCTTCGCTGCCGGAACGACAAGCTACACGGCGGCGGTCGCCAACAGCGTTGCATCGATCACCCTTACGCCAATACGCCAATGGTCGCGGATCCGGCTGCAACGGTAACCGTCAATGGTGCGACGGTTGTCTCCGGTTCTGCCTCAGGCGCCATCGCGCTTGCTGTCGGTACCAATACRATCACGACGGTGGCRACGGCTCAGGATGGTGCCACGGCCAAGACCTATACRGTCACGGTTACCCGTGCCGCACCCGTATCGGCGAATGCCGACCTGTCRGGCCTTTCGTTGTCAAGYGGCACGCTTAGTCCATCCTTCGCTGCCGGAACGACAAGCTACACGGCGGCGGTCGCCAACAGCGTTGCATCGATCACCCTTACGCC
>NZ_LMEY01000031.1:148172-202570 GCF_001426665.1 Rhizobium sp. Root1334
CCTTACGCCAATGGTCGCGGATCCGGCTGCAACGGTAACCGTCAATGGTGCGACGGTTGTCTCCGGTTCTGCCTCAGGCGCCATCGCGCTTGCTGTCGGTACCAATACGATCACGACGGTGGCGACGGCTCAGGACGGCACCACGGCCAAGACCTATACGGTCACGGTTACCCGTGCTCTTCCTACCGTTGTCATTACCCTATCTCCTGCAGCTGGCGCCATACCAGACGGCTCGGTGGATGCGGGCTACAGCCAAACTGTCAGCGCTTCCGGCGGGACAGGCCCCTACGCGTACAGCGTGACGGCCGGTGCACTTCCGGCCGGTCTGGCTATCGCCGGTTCCACAGGTGCAATCGCCGGCAGACCGACTGCGAGCGGTGACTTCAACTTTATCGTCACGGCGGTTGACGCGAACGGCGCAACGGGTTCTGCCGCCTATACCTTGAAGGTAAAGTCATCCAGCGTGAGATTTGTGTTTACGCCTCCGGGCGGCACGTTGACCAAGGCTATGGCCGGAGAAGATTATAGCCAGTTGATTACGGCAAAAGGCGGCGTCGCACCTCTGTTGTACAGAATTGTCTCCGGCACGCTGCCGAAAGGGATGGTGCTGAACATTTCGACGGGTGAACTCCGTGGTCCACTCGGCGCAGACGCTGGTTCCGGCGACTATGATTTCACCATTCAGGTATCCGACCGCAACGGCGCGACCGGAACGGCGACCTTCCTGTTGCAAGTCACACCTCGGGTGGTAACGGTTCCAAACCTGACCATCGAAGTGCCGGCTGGATCTGCGCCGGGCAATGTCTATCTCAATCGCGGCGCGACCGGCGGGCCGTTCACCGGTGCGGAAGCAGTGTCCGTTGACCCCCCCAGTGCGGGCAGCGCAACTATTATCCGCGGAGAGCTGGCACAGGCTGGAGCTTCCGGTGCGCCAGCCGGCTGGTATCTGAAGTTCGTGCCCGATCCGGCCTATTCTGGAGACGTGCGCGTTGGATACCGTCTCATCGGAGCGCTTGGGCCCTCAAACATCGGCATTGTCACCTACAGGCTGGCATATGACGCCGACAAGGTCGTCGACGAGATCAACACGCTTGTGCACGATTTTGTAAGGACCCGGCAGAACATGATTTCGTCGTCGATCAGTGTTCCGGGCCTCTTGGAGCGCCGGCAGATGATGGAGGCAACCGATCCCGTCACTGCGCGCATGATGCCGTCGCAAGAAGGAATGACTGCGAGCTTCTCGACCAGCCTCAATCAAATCGAGGCCGCTCGGGACGCGGCCGACGGCGTTAGCGGGGCAATGGCGCCGCCATTCAATATCTGGATCGATGGGGTTTTCCTCGCGCACAATCGGGATGAAAATGACCGCCGCTGGGGCAGCTTCGCCATGATCAATGCGGGGGCGGACTATCTGATAACAGAAAAGGCACTCGTCGGTCTGTCGTTCCACTACGACAGGATGACCGATCCGACGGATGCGGATGCAGAACTAACGGGCAATGGCTGGCTGGCCGGTCCCTACGCCTCGTTCGAAGTTGCCCGGAATATCTTCTGGAACGCCAGCCTACGATACGGCGGTTCGTCCAACGATATCGACACGCGGTACTGGGATGGAACATTCGATACCACTCGCTGGATGGCCGATACTTCGATCGAGGGCCAGTGGAACATCGACGAGAATACGACCTTCACGCCCAATCTGCGCATTGTCTATTTCTCGGAAAGCGTGGATGACTACGCCGTCAAGAACGACGCCGGCGCGGCAATCGATATCGACGGGTTTGATGAGGAGCAGTTCCGTGTCAGCCTCGGTGCCGAGGTCGCCCGGTCCTTTACGCTGGAAAACGGCGCGGCGCTCACCCCGAAGTTAGGCGTGACGGCTGGCTTCTCCGGTCTCGACGGAACCGGAGCCTTCGGATCGGTGACCGCCGGTCTGTCCTTGCAGACAACAAACCTCTGGATGCTGGACCTAAGCCTGCTCCTCAATATCGCCGACGGCGGCGAAACATCAGCGGGTGCGGGCGTCAAAGCGGCCAAACAGTTTTGATAAAACCTTTGTGAGATCGGGCAGCAGCGCGGTTGCGCCGCTGTCCGATCTTCAGTGTGTCGAGTCCTAAAACCGTTGTCGACTTTCTGGCCGTGATCAAGGTTTGATGCGATTGGATGTCAGTTTCACCTCGCCAATATCGAGGCTGCGGTGTTGTTGTCCCCGCAGCGCCGAGAATGCGGATAGCTCGATCTTTGGCCATGTCTTTTGGGCGGCCGTGGCGGTTTCGGCCGACGCTGCATGCCGCTCCCTGAAAGTGGCGACAAGGGTCTGCAAGGCCTTTCTCGAGCGTGCATCGGTCAAGCTCGAATGCAAGACGATCTCCGAGGACGGAAGGTCCGGAAGACCGAACCGCTTGCTGACCTCGACCGTATCGGAGGGCGCCAGGCGGCAGGAGAAGGGGGCAACGGCGAGCCCCGCCGAAACGGCCGCGTTGACCGCAGTCGACACGCCGACGAAGACCTCCACCCAAGGGATGCCAACCGCATCAAGCGCACGGGTTGCGATATCCCGTACGCCGCACAATGGCGCAAGCGCTGCCAACCGTAACGGTTCGCCCGGCACACGTTGAAAGCCGGGCGCTGCAAACCAGCCGAAATGCTCCGGTCCGAGGGTTTCACCGTCGCGCCGGTCTTCGTCGCGCCTTATGATCACGGCGTCGAGTTCACCGCGGTCGAAGGCCTCGAGCAGGTTTCGCGATGTTTCCAGCCGCACCTCAATGCACAGTCCCGGATCGTGGGCGTAGAGGCGCGCCAGCAATGTGGGAACTTCCGGCCCGGCGACATGAGCAGCGATGCCAAGGCCGAACCGGCGCCGCGTTGACGAAAGCCCTGCAATGGCCCGATCATGGGCGGCGAGGAATTCGCGAGCGCCCTCGATGAAGACGGCGCCCTGTGCCGAAAGGCGGACCTGCCGTGGCGTACGCTCGAGCAGCCTGACGCCGAGCCGCTCTTCGAGCCGCTTCAACTTGACGCTGATTGCGCCCTGCGTGCTGCCGAGGAATTCCGCCGCCCGGGTAAAACTCTGAAAATCGGCAATCGCCACAAAGGCCTGAACAGCGTCCACATCCAGCGTCGTCATTTGGAACCATCCGATTTTGTTATCTCTGAAATATATAAGCATCCAATTCAGTTATGATCAAGGTCCGGTTATGGTGCCGCGAACCCACGCGAGATCAACTTCGACGGGTACCGTGGAAGACCGGCAACGGAAATCCGCGATGTCCGCCATGGCATCGAAAGTCTACGAAAATGAACCAACCGATAACCCGCCGCAGCGCGCTGGCATTGGCAGCCGTCTGCCTTTCCTCGCTGATGTTCGGTCTTGAGATTTCAAGCATCCCGGCAATCCTGCCGACGCTGGAGAAGGTGCTCGGCGCAGATTTCAAACAGCTGCAATGGATCATGAACGCCTACACCATTGCGGTAACGGCTGTCCTGATGGCGGCCGGCACGTTGGCTGATCGCTACGGCCGCAAGCGCATATTCGTCGCCGGTATCGTCGCATTCGGCATCGCATCGCTAATCTGCGGACTGACAGAGGACGTATCGGTATTGATCGCCGCCCGCTTCATTCAAGGCATGGCCGGCGGGGTAATGCTCATCTGCCAGATCGCCGTCCTTTCGCACCAATTCCAGT
The DNA here is from genome assembly GCF_001426665.1 of Rhizobium sp. Root1334. GTDB lineage: Bacteria > Pseudomonadota > Alphaproteobacteria > Rhizobiales > Rhizobiaceae > Pararhizobium. Next base: position 151,858 of record NZ_LMEY01000031.1, read on the forward strand.
CCGGCCGTCAGCGCGGGATCGCGTTCAGCTGGTGGGGTATCATCTTTGGCATCGGCCTTGGTTTTGGCCCGATCGTCGGTGGCGCGATCGTGTCGCTGATGAGCTGGGAGTGGGTATTTCTTGTCCATGTCGTGCTTGCCGGCGTGACGATGGCGCTGGCGCTCGCCGGCGTCGAGGAATCGCGCGATCCGGATGCCGAAAGCCTCGATATCACCGGCATGGTGACCTTGTCTGCCGCCGTCTTCTGCATCTCCTACTTCATCACCCAAGGGCCTGAACTGGGCTTTTCCAGCCCGGCCGCTTTGTCGATCCTCGGAATTGCCGTCATAAGCTTGCTCGCCTTCGTCATCGCTGAAAAAATCAGTACTCGGCCGATGTTCGATTTTTCGGTGTTCCGCGTCCGCGATTTTTCGGGAGCGCTGTTCGGGTCGGTGGGCATGAACATCAGCTTCTGGCCGTTCATGATCTATCTGCCTATCTTGTTTCAGGCCGGCCTTGGTTATGACGGCGTAACCGCAAGCATTGCTCTGCTCGCCTACACGCTTCCCCCCCTCATCGTCCCGCCCCTTGCCGAGCGCCTGATGCTTCACTTTCGCCCAGGCATCGTCATCCCGGCCGGATTGTTCACGATCGGTCTCGGCTTCCTGTTGATGAAAGCCGGCAGTAGTGTTGAAAACGTCAGTTGGCTGACGATGCTGCCGGGATGCCTGTTGGCCGGCATCGGCCTCGGTTTCACCAATACCACCGTCACCAATGTCGCGACCGGCGCCGTTGCCGCCGAGCGCGCCGGCATGGCCTCGGGCATCGACACTAGTGCACGGATGATTTCGCTGGCGATCAACATCGCGCTGATGGGCCTGATTCTGGTCGAAGGCGTGCGGTCATCGCTGGGCACCGTGCTTTCCGGCCAAATGGCCGGCATGGAGCAGCGCATGCTCGCCGAGAAAATCTCGGCCGGCAGCATGCTGTCATCCAACTATGGTTTGTCTCACACCGCTGTCCAGACGGCGCTGCGGAATGGGTTTGGCTGGGTCATGATCTACGGCGCAGCAGGCGTCTGGCTGTCTGCCACCGCAAGCCTGCTCATCTTCGGAGTCCGGCCCAGGACGAAAGCCGCGCTTGCATGCTCGACGGCGAAGCCGTCATGACGCGCGGCTCTGCCCTTGAAGTCATGGCGTTGCATCGGGCCGAGACAGGCTGTCGGTTACGCCCCATCGTCGTATTGTTGTCGTAAGAATCGACAGTGCCGCGCTCCAACAGCATTTCTTCCAACATCCGCAGGCTTAAAGGAACCCGAAATACAGCCACACCGCGCGGGCGATGATCTGCGGTGGAAACCGGTGGTTCTTGGAACTGATCGGCGGCGGGGTCATCTCAGACGCATTATCCAACAACCTTTAAGCCCAGGACAACATGACATCGCCGCCGAAGTGGCTATTGCTCAGAACAGCGCCACGACCTTGTCCGCAATGGCGTGTCCGAGCTTGATGTTGGTGTCAGCGGAAAAATGGATGCCGTCTACACCGTCGGTCGTGACATGATCACCGGCAGCCAAGAACTCGACTTTGGTGAAGTCGGCGAGCGCTTTGTAGAGGCCGGAGAGCTGTTTCGACTTCTCGTACCCGCCGCCGAACATGCCTTCGAACCAGGGATCGGGCATCGGCGCGAGCGGCGGCGGGGCGACGACCAGCACCCTCGGCGCCGGATAGGGTGTGCCGACGCCGCCGGCCGAGGTCAGCACCTGTCCGACCAGCTTTCCCATGCCGTTGGCGATCTCATAGGGCGTGCGGTGGAAATAGGATTTCGTATCGTTCGTGCCGAGCATGATGATGACGAGATCAAGCGGCAGGTGGCTGGCGAGCGCGGAAGGCAGGTAAGCGCTGCCGTTCAGCCGCGGATCGTTCGGATCGTCGAGGCTGGTGGTGCGGGCGCTGAGGCCCTCTTCGATGATGTGGTAGCCGTCTCCCAGCTGTGCAGCCATGGCGCCGGTCCAGCGCTGTTCGTAGGGATAGCGCAGGGTGGGGGCGGATTCCTTCACGGGAATCCAGCCCCAAGTCAAAGAATCTCCAAAGCACAGGATTGAGCGCTTTTCGGCCATTTGGTCCTCCTTGAATGGCTGTTGATGTCACTTGCCGGCGCGAAGGCCGTAAAAGATGGCCGCAAACAGGATGATCAGGCCCTGGGCGACGAGTTTTCCCGCATCGCCCACGCCGAACATCGTCATCACGACGAAGAGGAAGGCGAAGCAGAGCACGCCGAAGAACGGCCCCCAGACTCCACCCTCGCCCCGCCCGAAAACCACGCCGCCGAGAATGGTCGCGGCGACCGACAGGATCGGCAGGTCGAGCCCGACGCGCACGCTGCCGACCGCGATGGAGGCCGTCTGGACGAGGGCTGCGATGGCCGCCATCAGCCCGGCCAACGTGTGGGCGAGGATGACCGTGCGCTCCACCGGCACGCCGGAAAAATGCGCGGCCGGTATGCTTTCCCCGACGGCGGCGACGCAGCGGCCGAAGACAGTCTGCGACAGGAGCAGCGCCATCAGCGCGGTGAGTGCAATCCAGAACAGAACCGGGCTCGGCAGGCCGATGAAGCGGGTGTTGAACAGTTCGGCAAAAATCTTCGGCACGTCGCCCGGCGGCTTGCCGCTCGACAAATATTGCACGAAGCCGACGAGCACGATGGAGAGCGCCAGCGTGACGATGACGGCGGAAACCCGGCGCTTGGCGACCATCATGCCGTTGAACAGGCCGATGGCAAGGCCGATCGCGAGCGCCAGCACGACATAGAAGCCGAGCGAGGCGCCGGGAAAAATGCCGGACGAGATGCAGTAATTGATGAGCAGGATGACGCCGCCGCCCGAAAGGTCGATCGACTTCACCCGCATGACCAGGAGCTGCCCGAGCACGAGAATACCGAGCGGCACGACCTGGCGGACGAAGACGCCGAGCACATTGGCGTTCAGCATCTGCGGGCGGGCGATGAAGAGGATCACCAGCAGCACGACGAGCAGATAATAGGACGGCGGAACCTTGGAAACGCGCCGGAACAGGGTCGAGTTGACGAGAGCCGACATGATCAGAGTCCGATCTTCTTGCGCGACTGGAGGGCAACGACCGCCATGAGCAGAACGCCCTTGATCGCCGTCTGCACGAAAGGCGTGACATTGAGCAGGTTCATGCCGTTCGACAGCAAGGCGAGAACCGCGACCCCAATGACCGTGCCATGCAGGCTGCCGACCCCGCCGGACAGCTGCGTGCCGCCGATGGCAACCGCAGTGATCGCATCGAGCTCCATCAGCAGGCCGACATTCGGATCGCCGGAGACGATGCGTCCGGCAAGGAACAGGCCGGCAAGGGCGGCAAACAGCGAGCAGATCACATAGGCGAGCAAGATGTTGCGGTTGGCGGGAATGCCGAAGTTGCGTGCCGCATCATTCGAGCCCGAGGCGACACCGCCGCCAATGGCAAAGAGATGCAGGCCGTAACGCGAGCCGTAGAGCAGCTTCCAGGCGACGAGGAGCGTGACGACACCCCAGAAGAGCGGTAGCGGCAGGCCGAAAATCGAGCCCTCCACCAGCCAACGCACGCTGTCCGGCACGGTGCCGCCGGAAACCGGGCGCAACACGCGGGTAATGCCGAGCACGACATATTGCATGGAGAGCGTCGCGACGATCGGATGCACGTTGAGCCGGGTGATGCAGTAGCCGTTGGTGGCGCCGATCAGGCCGGCGAACAGGAAGACACCGGGAATGGTGAGATAGCCCGGCAAATCCAGCGCGAGGATGGCCGTCGTGAAGCTGACGACCGAGCCGATCGAGAGATCGAGCCCGCCGACGAGTACGACGAACATTTGCCCGACCGCCGTGATCAGCAACGGCATGCCCTGCGCGACGAGATTGGTAAGGTTGCTCCATTGGCCGAACTGGCTCGTCGTGATGGCAAGCCACAGCGCCATGGCAATCGCAATGATGAAGGGCAAAAGCCACAGGCCCTGCCGGCTGCCGCGGCCGGTGATCAGTTTCCCAAGGGTGGAAGAAGGGGATGTCATCAGGTTTTTCCGTTCGTCATGCGCTCAGCGCCGCATCGAGAATGCCGTGCTCAGTTGCCTCAGCAGCGCGCATTTCCGATACGATCGTGTTGCCGTGGATCACGTAGAGGCGGTCGCAGAGGCCGATCAGCTCGACCGTCTCGCGCGACAGGACGAGCACCGCACCGCCCGCTTTCGCGAAGTCCCGCAGGATCCGGTAGATTTCCGCCTTGGCGCCGACATCGACGCCGCGCGTCGGCTCCTCGATGAGGAGCAGGTCGGCATCGGTGGCGAGATAGCGCCCCAGCAGCACCTTCTGCTGGTTGCCACCGGAGAGCGCGCCGACCGTGTCGGACGGCCCCGACGCCTTGACGTTCAGCCGCCGCATCGTTTCCGCAATCACGGAACTGTAACGCTTTGCCGCCTTCAAAGCCGGGCGGCCACCATGCAAGGCCGCAACAATGTTCTGGCCGACGGAGTGATCGAGAAACAGGCCCTCATCCTTGCGGTCTTCCGGCACGAAGGCCCCGCCGAGCGCCTGCCAGCGCCGCACGCCGCTCTCCTTGGGCACGGGAAGCCGGATGGTGTTTCCACGGCGTGACACCGTTCCTTCGACCGGCGCAAACTGCCCGACCAGCGCCCGCAACGCTTTCTGCTGCCCCTGCCCTTCAAGCCCGGCAAAGCCGACGATCTCGCCCTTCTTCACCATGAAGGAGAAAGGCTTTGCATCCGCCTGAAGCCTGAGGTCGGAGACAGCGAGCGCAGCGGCGCCCTTTCCTTCGCCGCGCTCGGGGAAAAGATCCTCCAGTTCGCGGCCAACCATCATCGCAATCAGTGAGGCCGGCGTCATCTCGGAGAGCGGTCGTGTGCCGACCAGCTGGCCGTCCTTCAGCACCGTCACCACGTCGCAGATGGCAAAAATCTCATCCATGCGGTGAGAGATGTAGACGATGGCCTTACCGGCTTCGCGCAGCGTCCGGATATGCCGGTTGAGCACATCAACGTCGGCCGCATTGAGCGCTGCGGTCGGCTCGTCGAGAATGAAGATGTCGGCATCCGCGTCGATACCATGGGCGATCTCGACGAACTGCCGCTCGGCGATGGACAGTTCGGAGACCAGCGTGTCTGGGTCGAGCGCAAGGCCAAGACGCGCCAGCGCGCCCTTCGTCTCCTCGCGCATGCGTCGCCGGTCGATGCCGCCAAGCCGCCCCAGGGGCTCGCGGCCGAGAAACATGTTTTCCGCAATCGTCATGTTGGGAAGCAGCGACAGTTCCTGGAAGACCGTGGATATGCCGGCCTCCAGCGCCGCGCGCGGATTGGCGAAGCTGACGGTGCGACCCGCACGGCGGATCTCGCCGCTATCCGGCTGATGCACGCCGGCCAGGATCTTCATCAGCGTCGATTTGCCGGCGCCGTTTTCGCCCATCAGGGCGTGCACGGTTCCGGGTGCCAGCGCCAGCGAGACGTCTCGAAGCGCGGCGCTACCGCCGAACGCCTTCGATATTCCGGCCATTTCAATAGGATGCGACATGGATTTCCTCTGTCCGGGTGACGGAAGGCCGGCGCATGCCCGCCTCCCGGCGTGGTCCGCCTTACTGCTTGGCGTAGAACTCTTTGAGCTGCTCTTCGGAGAGTTCCGATGGCCACCAGACATTCGCCGACAGGTCGTCGCGGTAGTATTTCTTGACCTTTTCGAGGTCCCAGCCCGGCGGGTTGTAGTCGTAGTGCTTGTGCAGCGCCTTGCCCTCCAGAAGGGCGACCGCAGCGCGGATGCCGGCAGCGCCCTGGGCGGGGCTGTATTCCGACGAGATCGACTTGAAGCCATCGGCGATCCATTGGCCGAAGAAGCCGTTATTGCCTTCGCCCGAGATCGGCGGGATCGGCGCGCCGAACTGTTTGAAGACGTCGACGCAGGCGCGCGTCATATCCGCACCTGACGACCAGATGCCGGCGACATTGGGATCGTTGAGATAAAGCGTCTCGCAAACCTTCTTGGCCTTGTCGTACTGCCAGTCGCCATGTTCCTCGGCGGCGATCTTGATCTCAGTGCCTTCGAGCGACTGCTTCAGGCCGTTGTAGCGGTTAGTATCTTCCGGATGACCGGCGAGGCCGCGCAGCACCCAGATATTACCCTTGCCGCCAAGCTCCTTGACGAGGAAGTCACCCATCACCTTGCCGAAATGCTCGGCGCCGCCCTGGATTTCCGTCGTATAGGCCTCGGATTCAATGCGGCCGGTGTGCAGCACGACCGGGATGCCCGCTGCAATAGCCTTCTCGATGCTGGCATTGGCCGAAGTCGAGGTGACCGGCTGGACGATGATCGCATCGACCTTCTGGGCGATCAGGTCCTCGATATCGGCGACCTGTTTCTTCTGGTCGAAGCCGGCATCGAGCAACACGAACTTCGTGATGCGCTTGTCGCGGTCGGCGGCGGCCTGCGCCTCATGTGCCACCTGCACTGTCCAGGTGTTGGCATTGACGCCGAAACTGCTCATGCCGATGATCCAGGGCGCGTCCTTCTTGTATTTGCCCTCTTCCACCGTCGGATTGTTGTCCGCACGGGTCGTGACACCGTCGAGCAGGGGCACCTCCTGCGCAAAGCTGTTCGTTGCGAAGACCACGCCGGCCAAAAGAACCGACAGGCCGATTTTCCTGATGATGCTGCTCATACTTCTCCTCCAAAGCAGGCGTCTAACGAGGGGGAAGGCCCGCCGAAAGGCATGCGGCATCGCCAGCCCGCGACACATGTCCGGTGCTCGTGCACAGCCTTTGAAACGACCCGAAACTTTCCTCCGAGCGTCACAAAAGCACTGGCGCTTTCGCCTGTCAATAGTTATTCAGACTGAATGAATAATAGGCCATCCTTGCAAATCGCCCTTGCGGATGCGAAGTCTGAACCCGAAAAGCGGGCACGCAGCCCGGTGGAGGAGACAGTGACGCGGACCGTTCTATGCTTTGGGGATTCCAACACGCACGGCCAAATTCCGGGCGGGGGACCGCTTGAGCGCTACGCCCGCGGGCAGCGCTGGGGCGGCGTGCTGGAAAGCCTGCTCGGCCCCGGCTGGCAGGTGATCGAAGAAGGTCTGAGCGGCCGCACGACCGTGCATGACGACCCGATTGAGGGCGTGCTGAAAAACGGCCGCACCTATCTGCGTCCCTGCCTGCAAAGCCACACGCCGCTTGACCTGATCATCATCATGCTCGGCACCAATGACCTGAAGCGGCGCTTCAACATGCCGCCCTCGGAGGTCGCCATGGGCATCGGCTGCCTCGTGCACGATATCCGTGAACTTTCGCCGGGACCGGCCGGCCACGACCCGGAAATCATGATCGTCGCCCCGCCGCCGATGCTCGACGACCTGCGCGAATGGGAATCGATCTTCTCCGGCGCGCAGGAGAAATCCCGCAAGCTGGGGCTGGAATTCGAGATCATGGCGGATTCGCTGGAGGCGCATTTCTTCGACGCCGGCACGGTCTGCCAATGCTCGCCGGCCGATGGTTTCCATATCGACGAGAAAGCGCATCGCCAGCTCGGAGAAGCGCTGGCACAGGAAGTTCTGGCGATCGGGTGGGCCGATGCATAAGCCCTGCCCCCTGATCATCGCCCTTTCCGGGAAGGAGCGCGCCCTTGCCTGATATGCGTTTCGCGCCGCCCAACCCGCTTCGCATCGCCGATCGTGCCAGCGGTCTCAATTCGCTGAGCGTGCGCAGCCACAATGAGCGCCTGGTCCTCTCGCTGCTCCTGCAGAGCGAGGCGACGACACGCCTCGAAATCGGCGAGAAGACCGGCCTTTCGGCACAGACGATTTCCGTCATCGTGCGCTCGCTTGAACAGGAAGGCCTCGTCGTGCGCGGCGAGGCGCAAAAGGGCCGCGTCGGCCCACCCACCACACCGCTGATGCTGAATTCCGAAGGCGCCTATTCCGTCGGCGTCAGTGTTGGCTACCGCAATACCCATATCGTCGTCGTCGACTTCGTCGGCAATGTTCAGCACCAGCGCGTGATGCCGCACAAGACGGCCGATACCTTCGATGCCCCGGAGGCGCTGGCGCTTGAAATCCACCAGGCCATCGCCGGCCTTTCCGAAAGCCGGCAGGGCCGCATCGCCGGTGTTGGCCTTGCCCTGCCGACCCCGCCGATACGCTCCGGCCCGGACCATGACGTGCTGCACCGCTATCTGGAGACCGAGCTTCGCCTTCCCGTCTTCGTACAGAACGACATCACGGCGGCGGCGGGTGGCGAGAGCCTGTTTGGCACGGCGCGGCAATTGCAGGACTTCCTGTTCTTCTATCTCGGCGCCCGCCTGCATGGCCGCCTCGTGCTCAACCACCAAATCTACAATGGAAATTCACCGCTGAGCTACGACGTCGGCGTATTGGCGCTGGAGCGTGCCTTGCCAGCCGGCGACCCGAGTGCAGCGAGGCTCTGGGAACAACATCCGGCGTGGCCGCCGATGGGATCGGCACTGGCCGATTGGCAGCAGGCCTGCGCAGAAAGCCTCATCAAATCGACGCAGGCGCTGTTGCAATTTATCGAGCTCAAAACCGTCCTGCTGTCGTCCTTCGTTCCGCCCGAGATCTGTACCGCGTTGTGCAAGCTCGTCCAGCAGGAGATTCCGTTCGTCAATGCGGTTGTCGGCCGAACGTCCGTCGCACCAAAGGCCGTCGGTGCGGCCAGCCTGCCGTTCAGTTCCCGATTCATGGTGAATTGATTGTAAATTTAGCTCTCGAGTGGAATTGAACGATGCGCACATGCCTCGTGGCGGCAAGGTTGGAATGTCCGTATGTGCAAAGCTGGAATGTCACACTCCCCGGGCCTGAAAGATGCGTGGGAGTTTGCAGATGGGATTGATAGCGATAAGCGAGCGCGATCTGCAGCGGATCGAGTTTTTATCGAAAGTGATTGCCGACCGCATGAAGCTGGTGCCGGCGGCGCGTGCGCAGCAATCGCATCCTGATCTGGATGTCACGAAGGGAAATTGCTACGATAACTGCATTTCCCGCAATCGGTGGCTTATACAATCCCACCCGCACGCGACGCTTCACTACACAAGCCCCACACAGTTCGAGAGACGGACCGTCTAATCTAATTTGCCTTTCCACTTTTCCAAAGCAAGTCCAGCCGGCACACCAAAGCCCGGGAGATCTTGATTGCTTTGGTTCGCTGGTGCGATCTGACTTTTGAGGATGCCACCTTAGTAGTGATAGTGCGTTTTATTGGGATATCTCCTGGGAAACCGCACCGCCTGTCGACGTGTAAATAGGATCGATAATGGGTTGCGAATCCCCATCCTTTTCCCAATACGAGGGACAGAATGCGGTTAGCCCCTAAACTCCGGCTTCCCGTTCTTGTTTGGCAGCCTCATTTGCCTGGTCAGTGGAGTGATGCCGGTCCGATCATCCGGATCTACCAACGGCTACCGGGTGTTTTATCTTCTCCTGATCGGCTTGAACAGCAATGCGGCCCCCTCCCCTTCTAACGCAGTCGGCCGCGCTGAATTTCCGCCATAAGAGCCCTCTGACGCGTTTTCTTTTGCGGATGCGGTTCCTCATCGTCGGCAGTTGTGTATCGAGTCTGATGGCCTTCCTTTTGCACCATAAAACATGCTTGCAAAGGATAGTTTTCTCACGCATTTATATGTGTACAAAAACCTCTGGAACACTTGAAAGAAACCGATGGCGGCAACCGCAAATCTTGGCCCCCCTCCCCCGCCGCAAAGGTTAATTGGATATGCCCGGCTTTCGCCGGACAATCAGTTCAATGACACGCAGATCGACGAGTTGCGAGCGGCCGGCTGCGACCGCATCTATCAAGAACAAGGATCCGGCGCTCCAGGCGCAAGGCCCGTGCTTGCGAAGCTTCTCAAAGATCTCGCTGACGGCGATGTCCTTCTCGTCGTTAGCTTGGACCGTCTCGCCCACTCGGTCAGCCATTTGCTTGGCGTGCTCGAAGATCTGGAGAATCGCAGAGTGTATTTCCGCTCGCTGCACGATCCCATCGACACGACGACCCCACACGGGGGGCTTTCCTTGCGGGTGCTCGCTGCTGTGGTCCGGCTCGAACGGACACTGATTGTGGAACGAACCCAGTCCGGCATGAAAATTGCCAAGGCCCAAGGCAGGCTCGCGGGCAACCCCGGACTTCGCGAACGCCGCCCGGAGGCAATCCAGGCCGTTTCGGTCGCGCGCCGGCGGGCCTACCTCGATGAACTGATTTCGTCGGCACAGACATGGTTGCCGACCGTGCGGCAACTGCGTCCACGGCACAGTTGGGACGATGTCGTCGGCATTCTCAATCGTCGGGGCCAAGACTGGACAGTCGAGCGCTTGCGGCGCGCGGTCCACCGCATGGTAGACGAAAACCTTGCAGAGGCTGAGTTGCTGAGCCGGTCGCCGCGTCGGCCCCCTGAACATGATCTGATGCGGTTGGTTGCCGGCATCGCGATTGCCGATCCCAGTCGGTCGCTGCGTGATATTGGGGCTGAATTGGATCGGATGCAGGAGAGGCCGCCGCGTGGCGGCCGCAAATGGCAAGCATCTACCGTCAGGGCATTGCTGGACGAAGCCCGCCGCTTCGGTCTCATTCGCGATCGGGGGCCCGGCCCATAAGACGATCACCCCCGGTCTCGCGAACGTCTCCTTGTGACGAAAATCCTCCTTCACGTCGGCCTTGTCATGATCAGCTCGATCAACGGACGGCTTGCCATGCACGGAAAAAAATGCGCTTCACAACAGCCGGTCCGCTCCTGCGAAGTTCGGCGAGCGGCCAAACGGTAAGCCAAAGTGCGGTTCGCACAATGAACAGTTTTCCGTCCGGCGCCAGTTTCGTCCCGTGGCGAGGGCGGCAAACGCCCCTTCTCTGCTCTCCGGCATTAACGTCCGCACCGCAATTGCGGTGCTGAAAATCAGGTCCAATTGATCTGGGTCCCGATCGTCTTGATCGCGTCGAATCCCCTTTCCGAGGAGCGCGTCACTTCCGAAATGGAAGATCGTTACGACGACCGCCGGCTGTTTCTGTTCGTCATTCATGAAGAATCAATATCTGGTGAACGAGCACAACCGAGGCCTCGATACTGCAATACCTAACACTGTCCCTGAAGTCCGGCAGACAGGACAGCTACCGTCTCCTTGCCCGTAATGTTCAGGCACAACCAGTCGAATAGCATGCGTACCAATCGGATCGCGTCCAACGCCTATCCTGTGCGATCATCCGGCTGATCGCAGCCGACCGGCACTCGCTGATGACGGCGCTCAGGCCATTTTACTGAAGAACCATGACCCGGCTCGCACCTGTAAAGATAACCTGCATTTCGACTAAATGAGCGAAGCCGCCAATCGCAGTACTCTGCTTTAAGTCGCCATGCAGCAGGCGCCTGCCTGTCACCCAGCTCGGCAGGCCACAACATGTGGCGAAGACAAAAATGGCTGATCAACGCAGTTGACGATACGAGTTCAACTGGCTCGAGCGAGGGTAGTGAAGCGGCCGGAACCTCCCCTTCCGCGCTTTCCGGGCTGCGATACAGCGCAATCTTCATCAAGCTCTGTCCTCCACCAGCTCTCGACGCGTTGCTGCATCTCGCAACACGATCTCGCTTTCCAACAGGCCCGAGCAATGCATTCTGGCGGTATGGTTTTCGATGCTTCCCAGATTATCATGCCGTCGATCGCCTGTCCTGCAGACTGCCGTACCACAACCAGATTCTGGTCGCTGAGCCAATATTTGTGCTCCTTCAGGAGCTAGTCAGTCAAACTAGCGAACGAACGCAGCGGCAACATCGCAAAGTGTATCGTAGCTGACCGCGGTCACTTGGTTGCCCAAAGATGATGACCGAGTGGAAGGAATTGTCAGTTTGGTTCGAACAGCCACCGCTAAATCTTACTGAATTATCGCCCCTTCATTCTCTTGTGCTCACTCGCCCTTATGGATCGGAGTTACCACGATTTCTGTTCATCTGTTGACCAGCGACGGACGTTAGCGAACCTCATGCTAGGAACAACGTTGCTGCAGCACTTTCGCGCCAACCCAACCGTTTGGGTCTCTCGACCTGACCGCCTTGAGGATGTCTCTCTGAGTTCTACCCCGATAGAAATCCAGCCCCCGACCTCAGGATCTCGTTGAGGGCTCTACGGAGATTGCGCCCCACTGGCTTCCGCCGTCTCCTTCGCGAACACCTTGTCGATCAGCATGCCACGGCATTTATTGGCTGTCAGCTGGCTCGTGGAACTCCCTAGCTCATCCACATGCTGAAGATGAGCAAACACCATGCCGTGCGTTGCGATACAGGTGCCAAAGCGGGTGGAATTTCTGGCAGATGTATCCAGTCCACTGTCATGGTGGTCGTTCGAGAGAATTTTGCGACGATACGATGAAAGTGCGCACAAGCCGATCTTACCTAGGTCTCGATACAAGCGCCACGTCGGTTCTGGCGTAGGCGTTGTCTGTCTGAATTGGATCAGTACCTTTTTTATGACCAAGCTTCTCACAGCGTTTTGGTACCTCTTGGTCAAGACGGTGCGAGACTAAGAACAAAGCAACCGCTGAAACTGCTAAACAACTCTGTCACGCTCGTAACCACGACTGCCAATATGGAGCGATGTTTGTGCCTGTTCGTCATGTTAAAGGGTTAGATAGCCTGCGCGAAGGCAAGCGTGATTACCCCCGGAACAAAACCCTGACAGCTGTCAGGGTTTTGGCACCTGACAGAAACTCATTGGACCAACTATCCCACCCTGCAATTGCTCTCTCCATTAACCCGTAACCGCGCCATAAGCGCTGGACCGAGTGAAAATTCTCGACGTCTTGCCCGCGAGGTGAGATCGCGAAGGTATCCGCCAGCCGAATTTATATGGGCGGCTCGCTCAAGAATGCAGGCCAAAGCTACCGCGGCGTTTTCCGGCCCCATCACCTCGCAGGCATCTTGATAGGCGGACGGATCAACTCTGAGCATGGAGCGGACAACAACCGCCGCCGCCATCAAGTCACGCCAGCTGTCGATGCCGCCCCCGGGACCGTAAAGGGCTATCTCAGGGCAAGCTCTCAAAACAAACCCCAACGAGAATGCAGGAATGTTCCGATTCTGCGACCGGATGGGCTCATTCGGTTTTTCTTCAGATCTTTTTCCTAAGCGAGGTTCAGATTCATTATGAGATTCTGTATTTGAATTCTGTATGTGGCGCTCATTCTGAGCATCACAGGTGCTTATAATGTGGTCTTTTCGTTGCATTTCCAGCAAGTTAAGTACTTCGTGCTGGAGCAGGCTCATCTCGGCCAAAATTGACGTCACGTCGCTGAGTGTTGGAGAACGCGGAATTATGGCAACCAAGTCGATGTAGGCGCCTTCAATTGTCTGCCAGTTGCCGGGTGCACCTTCCTCGATTGCGGCTGTGATAAGCTTCCGGACATCCCGTCGACAAATTGTCAGGCTCTCCTTGGCTCGGCGAAAGGCAGCGCGATTGGCTGCCACTTGCTGCGCAAGGCCTGCCAATTCTTCAGCGCGGAGAAGGAGAGGTGAAATATCGAAGCCAAATGCGGCTTCGATATCGCCCGCTCGATCCTTTCTGGCGAAGCGCTTGCCATTGGCACTATCCTTCCGCACGATCAGACCCGCCTCCACGAGAGCGGCGAGATGCCTTCGAAGAGTTGCGCCGGCAATGCCATGGGCCCTGACGGTCAGTTGAACGTTCGACGGGAAGACAACGAGTTTGGCATCCTGGCGGAGTTCCTTGTCCGGATAGAAGCTTAACAGCGCGTCAAGCACTGCCAGGCTGCGATCCTGTAGACCAAGCAATTCCCTGGCTTCGGAGATGTCCCGAAAGATTTTCCATTTATCAGCCGACTTACCCGGCTTGATCTCGGTCAGGGCGACTTGACTCCTAACCAAGGCAAGCGACATCGGCCGCCGCCCAAAGGGCGTCGTCACACGACTAATCTGCATTTCCTTCACCTTTTATTCGGCAAAAGAAGTCCGCTCACCAAAAAACGGTGCCAAAACTCTTGACTGCGATTCGAGGAAATGCGATTCTCTAGTTGTCACACAGAGAGAGAGGCTTCCAAGACGGCAACGTTTAGGGGGCCTTTTTCTTTTGCAGCGTTTCCTTTCTTTAACTCCGAAATCCTGACAGCTGTCAGAGTTATCCTTGCTCTCGCAGACGGGCAAAGCGCTCGCTGAGCGCTGGGAGTTCCGCCTCAATAAACTTCAAAAATTCGATCCCGACTGAACCTTCGGCGGAAATTCGAACCTCTTTCGAGGAGACCAATAGTGCACCGAGCCGTGTGCCTGCCTTATCCGTGATCGGGCTGGGTTCGCGGCGAGCGCCGGACGCTGGCTTGATGACGTTCAGCACGCGCTGGAACCTCTGATCGGAAGTCTCGGCCTCGCCATCCTTCTTTGCCAACACCGCCCGCATGGCCTCAAGCGTTCCCGAGCCGCCGGCAACCGTCTTGGCAAGTTCAAGCCAGCGCGGCCGTCCTATTTTCGGTGCGCGACCGATGGCCTCGATAATATCTGCCGGAACAATTCTGTAGACATTCCGCATACGAGCGAGTTCGGCATCTTCGATGGAGAGCGCAGCGTAGATGTGACGTGCCTTAATTCCGGCATCATCCATTCGCGACGCAAATAGGGCGCGCTCAATCCAGGTCAGGTCTTGGCGGCCTGCGTTTTCGATACCCTGGGCGAGGACGAGATCGAGGTCGGAAATTTCGACCTCGATAGCTTGAACTGGCTTGTTGAGCTGTTTGGCTGCGAGCCAACGCCGATGCCCGTAGACAATCTGGTAGCGGCCGGGCGATGATGGGTGTTTTCGGACCTGAACTGGAACCTTCTGCCCCTCGGTCTCTATCGACCGCTTGAACACTTCAAAGCTCGCTCCATCATCATCCGGCAGTCTGTCCGGATAAGGGGAGGGGTCGATAAGCGATGGATCCAACTCGCGAACCGTACCGCCACCTGCCTCAACGAGAGCCTTCAAACGATCCCGCTCTGATCTGATATCGTCGATCGCACGGTGAGCTGCACCGATGACACCGGCTCCGACACGATTGCTGGGCGAGGGGGCAGGGGCCGCTGGCTGCTGGTCGTCTGTCAGCTCGTTCTCCAGTGCGGCAGACAGCAGCCCGAAATTGGCGACGATCGACTTGCGAGGAGATTTGCTCATGTCCGCCCCCAGCTGTCGTTGATGAGCCGAACAATTGAGTCATTCACGGCATCCACCGCTTCGCGAGCACGCTTGTGCGTATCGCGCCCGATATGTCCCATCTCAAGCTCGTATATCGACCTTTTTGCCAAGCCAGCGGCCTCAACGGCTGTACTTTCGATGGCCGTCGGCAACAACACGTCTGCACCGAATAAATGCCGGAGCATCGCGACCACTTGCGATTGGGGTGCGTCATTTGGGTTGTGACGTGTGACGAGGTAACGGATGAAGTCCTGGTCTAACTGGGCACCGTTCTCATTCAGAACGCTAATCAGGTCGCCCATCATGAGAAGGAACTGGCTCATCGACGCCACGTCCAGCATGGCTGGATGGACGGTGATGATCATGCTGGTGGCGGCGTAAATCGCGCTCAAGGTCAGAAAGCCGAGCGACGGCGGAGTGTCAAGAATTACAACGTCGTAGTCAGCCTCGACTTCCGACAGGGCAAGTTTCAGCCTCTCGAAGAAAATTGCGCCAGGGTTGGATTTGTTCGCCAGCATCCGCGGCGTTTCGTGCTCATACTCCATGACTTCTAGATTGCCAGGGATGAGGTCGATGCCATCGAAATATGTCTTGCGAATAATATCGCGGATTGGACGGCGCTCGGCTTCGTCGTAGCGCAGAGCGGCATAGATCGTTTCATTCGATCCAACATCGATCTCCGGCTGGGCGCCGAACAATGCCGACAGGGATGCCTGCGGGTCCAGGTCCAATGCGAGGACGCGGTAGCCATGAAGAGCGAGATAGTGCGCAAGGTGAACACATGTCGTCGTTTTCGCGCTCCCGCCCTTGAAGTTGGCTATCGCAAGCACTTGAAGGTGCTCGCCGGCCTGACGGCGAGGGAGGAATCGCAACGCATCCAAGGGCTTCTGCTTGGCAAATAGCTCGCGCAATTCATTGATCTGAGGTAGCGTGTAGACGCGATGGTTATTCTCTAGCCGGCTGGGAACCGGCCCGCGCCCTTCAGTGGACATGAGCTTCAGGGTTGAATCAGGTATTGACGTCAATTTCGACACTTCGTTGGTCAAAAATGGACGGAGCGCCTTTTCCGATTTTGGCGGATACATGCGAGTTCTGAGTTGCTGCAGTTGCCCGGACAGAAGCCCTGCATGGCGCGTGATTTTGCTGCCAGCATCTTCCTTCGAACCGACACTTGATTCCACTCGATTTGCTATCGCCATCTGTTCCTCTTGTCGGTCTTTCGTCGGTTTGCCGGTTGGTTCCCGCCAAGATAGAACACGATTCTGCAAATCCGTCCAGACGTTTAAGGTTAACAGACGGTTAACGGGAGTAGGGCGCTTTGCACAAGCAAACCGATTTTCTTGTTACCTGCGCAGGAGTTAACCGGACCCACCAGCACCCGGATCTCGGTTGGTTTGCCGTAATTGCTGGTATCTGTCGGCGCGCGAATGCCGGTTGAGTCTCGATAGGCTCGACCTGGCGCACTTGGGACAGGTGGTATGTTCATGTCAGGCCACGCCGCCGTACGTTATCCCGTATTTTGATAACATTTCAGCGAGTTGGCTTCAGTGTCTCTGCTGCATCACGAAGGTGCATCGTCATCATTCCGCACCGTTTTAAATGTGGTTAGGGGAGGGGTGAACGAAGCACCGCCCATTGGTTCACAAGGAGGAAGTCAGGCCCGACCAGGCGGCTTTGGAGCAGTCCTGAGAGATTTTCGATGCGCCACGGTTCTTCTGTTTCAGAACAGCCGCCGGAATCAGAATGGATGACCTTCAGTTCGCGTATTCGACAGATAGCGGCATGCGTAGCCCCGGCACCGGCCATTGTGATTACCACGGCCAAAACTGCTTTTGCGACCACGGAACCTGATCCGACGGCCGGAAAAGGCCGAATTTTCTGGGGTAACGGTGGCTATCTCGCTTGCGGGGTGGATGGAAATTCACTGGAATAAGGACCGCTGGAAAGAGGTGATTAACCTTTATTTTCTATTGAAAAGGGTGTGCCCATTGCGCGTGAATTTTGAGTGAGCAGGTCCCTATGCGTCTTTCCCGAACCAATTTTTCGAACGGCTTCGATAACACAGGAGATCAGCCCGCAGACCCGGAAAATCGTCTGGGAAAAGCGGAGCCCCAGCGCCGGATCTACGGCGCTCCCGTCGATGTGAAAAGCGACGAAGGTCCATTTGAGCCCGATACGGACGCGATGGCTGAGATCGAAGGGCGGGGGGATGCACCCGTTTGGCAGAGTGCCTTTGTGCTTGGACCGAATGTGCGTTTTACCCGAACACCGGAGAGTGTCTATTCGAAACGGCCCGCGAGTGATGCAAGCAAGGAACCGGAAGGCATTCGCCCGGTTGAACAGGCGGTTTCCGAAGCGGTGGAGACTGTCACTGTAATCGCAGAACAATTGCCGGTCATCGAGCCCGTCGCTGAGGAAGCGACGGTTGTATCCGGCGTTCAATTGCTTTCACTTCGTCTGAGGCAGGAGCTTGAGACATCGCTGACCGAACCAGCGGCGGCCGAATATACAGGCCTTGCCGATATCGACTTGGCATGCTTTCCGGCGGAACAGGAGCCGGTGGCTCTAGATGTTCCGGAAACGGCGATCAGACATGCCAGTTCCTTCCAGCACGTCTCCGACGAAGTGTTTTGGAACACCCTGGATATGGAAGCTGATATTACGGCTCTGGCGCCACTCGTGCATTGGCAGCCCCCGGAGGTTCATTCTCCGGCCGGTTCGGTAACTGCGCTCTACCGCGAGATCGGGATCAGGGCGTCCGAGCGCCGCGTGGTTGCGCCAGTCACTAACCGTCCTGCACCCCTTGTGACCCCCGCGCCAATCATCGAAGAAATCCGACCGGTTGTGGCCGAGGCCGCAAGTCCTGCCGAAGCTGTACGTGTCGCAAAGCCGCCGGTGGCGGTTTCCAGGCCGATCCGGGCCGTCCGTCCCGATACGTTCGTAACTATCCCGGAAATGACGGCAGAACCCGGTGCAGCTGAATATGTCTTCCCCCCGATAGACCTCCTGCAGGAGCCGTCCGTCCAGGAAACGGCCGTTATCACCCAGGAAGCGCTGGAGCAGAGTGCTGGCCTGCTCGAAAGTGTGCTTGAGGATTTTGGCGTCCGCGGCGAGATCATCGATGTTCGCCCAGGCCCCGTCGTTACACTTTACGAATTCGAACCGGCGCCAGGCGTGAAATCGTCGCGCGTCATCGGCCTTGCCGACGACATCGCCCGGTCGATGTCGGCGCTCTCGGCCCGCGTGGCCGTCGTACCCGGCCGCAATGTCATCGGTATCGAACTGCCGAACCCGGTGCGCGAAACGGTGTATTTCCGCGAGTTGATCGAGTCTGAAAACTACGAGGAAACACGCTTCAAGCTGGCGCTTTGCCTCGGCAAGACCATCGGCGGCGAACCGGTGATCGCGGAACTCGCCAAGATGCCGCATCTGCTGGTCGCGGGCACGACGGGTTCTGGCAAATCGGTGGCGATCAACACGATGATCCTGTCCTTGCTCTACCGGCTGAAGCCGGAGGAATGCCGGCTGATCATGGTCGATCCGAAGATGCTGGAACTGTCGGTCTATGACGGCATACCGCATCTCCTGACACCTGTGGTCACCGACCCGAAAAAGGCGGTGATGGCACTGAAATGGGCCGTGCGCGAAATGGAAGACCGTTACCGCAAGATGTCGCGCCTTGGCGTGCGCAATATCGACGGCTACAACGCGCGTGCTGCAATGGCCCGCTCAAAGGGCGAAACAATCCTATGTAGTGTCCAGACGGGCTTTGACCGCTCGACCGGCGAGCCGATCTTCGAACAGGAGGAAATGGATCTCGCCCCGATGCCCTATATCGTGGTCATCGTTGATGAGATGGCTGACTTGATGATGGTCGCCGGCAAGGAGATCGAGGGCGCGATCCAGCGCCTGGCGCAGATGGCCCGTGCCGCGGGTATCCACCTGATCATGGCAACGCAGCGCCCGTCGGTTGACGTCATCACCGGCACGATCAAGGCAAACTTCCCGACCCGGATTTCCTTCCAGGTCACTTCGAAGATCGACAGCCGCACCATTTTGGGCGAGCAGGGGGCCGAGCATCTGCTGGGGCAGGGCGACATGCTGCACATGGTGGGCGGCGGCCGGATCGCCCGCGTTCACGGACCGTTTGTCTCCGACGAGGAAGTCGAAAAGGTCGTCGCGCATCTGAAGACGCAAGGCCGTCCGGAATATCTGGGCACCGTGACAGAGGATGCGGAGGAAATGGACGCGACAGCCGAAGAGGACGCTGCGGTGTTCGACAAGGGGGCAATGGCAGAAGAGGATGGCAACGACCTCTACGACAAGGCGGTCAAGGTCGTGCTACGCGACAAGAAGTGCTCCACGTCCTACATCCAGCGTCGCCTGCAGATAGGCTACAACAGAGCAGCCTCCCTGGTCGAACGGATGGAGCGGGAAGGACTGGTGGGATCGGCAAATCATGTCGGCAAACGGTCGATCTTGTCGGCAGGCCGCGAAGTCGCCGAAATGCCAACCGGTGACGAGGAATAAGCGGGATGGCGCTCTGCAGTGTACCAAGCAGGGCGCTTCTTGTGGTATGAATGTGTCGAGTTGAGTTGGTTGAAAGGCACGGTCCAGCGGCCGTGCAGTTGCTGGCGCATTGTGTTTAGAGCGCCAAAAGGAGATCAACTCAGATGCAGTTAGCGGGCCGGAAAATCCGAGTTGTGGCTGGACAATACCGTGATCAATAACGATATTATCGATCTTTTTTACAAGAAAACAACCGGTGCGGATTTCTATCATATTGGCGACATAAAACGCACATAGCGGATCGCCATGAACATCATGGCGTTGGTTCGCCCGGGTCAGTCGCGAATGCGTGATCACAATGCGCAGCCAAGCCCTAGCAATAGAAAGTTATCTCAGCCTCTGCCGCACACCGCCAAGCCAGGTTGAGGCAACCGGTATCCCGGCGATCTGGTTGGTGGCAACTTCCATTGGATCGGCATCAGTGCCTACGCAGCCGCTTTTCAAACCCATGCGTGTGTTGCTGTATCCAACGATAGATCGTGGAATGATCGGCTGGTATGCCAAGTTCATCGATCGTGTCCCAGCGCGTGGTGTAGCTGGATTTCATAGCCATCGGTGATTTCCGGTAGGGTCGGGTTGCTTAGATCCAACCTGAAGGACACCACCGATGACCGACGACATGATGAACCTGCGCTCACTCGTTGAGAAGAGCGCCGACGCCGATTTGCTACGCGAGATGATCGGCTTTGCTGCCGAGAAGCTGATGGCGCTGGAAGTCGGGGCGAAGACCGGCGCGGGCTACGGCGAGAAGAATGGCTTTCGACTTGCCCAGCGCAACGGCTATCGCGACCGGGACTGGGAGACGCGGGCTGGCACAGTCGAGCTTCGCATTCCCAAGCTTCGCACAGGCAGCTATTTCCCGAGCTTTCTGGAGCCGCGCCGCATGGCCGAGAAGGCCCTGACTGCTGTGATCCAGGAGGCTTTTATCCAGGGCGTTTCGACCCGATCCGTCGATGACCTCGTCAAGGCGATGGGCATGAGCGGCATCTCCAAGAGCCAGGTGTCCCGGCTCTGCGAGGAGATCGACGACAAGGTCAAAGCCTTCCTCGACCGCCCCATCGAGGGCGAATGGCCCTATTTGTGGATCGATGCCACCTATCTGAAGGTTCGTCGCGGCGGGCGCATCGTCTCTGTTGCCGTCATCATCGCGGTGGGCGTCAACACCGACGGCCGACGCGAAGTGCTCGGCATGGAAATCGGGACATCCGAGGCAGAAGCGATCTGGACGGAATTCCTGCGCAAGCTGACAAGAAGAGGCCTGCGCGGCGTCAAGCTCGCCGTCTCCGATGCGCATGAGGGCATCAAGGCCGCAGTGTCGAAGGTGCTTTCCGCCACCTGGCAGAGGTGCAGGGTCCACTTCATGCGCAATGCGCTTGCCCATGCCGGAAAGAGCGGACGACGCGTCGTGTCCGCCTTCATTGCCACGGCATTTGCTCAGGACACGCCAGAAGCGGCAAGCGCTCAATGGCGCAATGTCGCCGGCCAGATCAGGCCGAAGGTGCCGAAGCTTGCAACCCTCATGGACAGCGCCGAGCAGGACGTGCTCGCCTATATGACCTTTCCCAAGGCCCACTGGACCAAGCTGCACTCGACCAACCCGATCGAGCGATTGAACGGCGAGATCAAGCGGCGGACAGAGGTCGTCGGCATCTTTCCCAACGATGAAGCCATCGTGCGCCTGGTCGGCGCGCTGCTGCTCGAACAGAACGATGAATGGGCTGTCCAGCGATCCCGCTACATGACACTTGAGACAATCGCCACGATGAGCGATGATCCCCTCATCAGCCTGCCAGCCGCAAGCTGACACTCATCCGGCCCTCTGGGATGAGCCGTGGTCGTCTAAGCTACACCACGTCATGGGACACGATCAGTTCATCTATCAACTGGTCAAGGTCACGCAGGATGTGACGGCATAGCGGAATGGACCGCGCGAACTGAAGAACCTGCAGCGATATCTCGCGTAACAAAAGCACGTCAACGTGATAGGGATCGGCTTACGCGGGAAACATCGGGGCCAGCGGTCACCACACGTCGCGTAAAAAGGCCGGAGACAAGACTGCGCCCGATCCGCAAAGCTTCCATACCGGCCGAAGTCACATTGCCAAACTGGCGCCATCCAGGCATGACGTCACTCGGGCCACCGTTCCATTTATCGTCCGGCGGATTCGTGGAGGCTGCGAAACCTTGCCGCGGCCTCTGTCCTGTTGTGAACTCCCAACTTCCGAATGATGTGGTGCAGGTGGATTTTGACGGTATGCTCGGACAGTCCACACTCGGCAGCAATCAACTTGTTTTGGAGACCGTGAGAAACCATTCCGAGTATCTGCGATTCGCGGGTGGTTAGTTCTGCCATATTGGCAGTTTGGCTCTGGGCAACGCCATCTTTTGCATAAGGGGCATTCTGGCCGCGGAATTTTGCCTGAAGGATCAATCCGGGAGGCAGGTACTCCCCGCCACACAGCAGCAAGCGTACGATTGACAACCAGACATCGAGCCGGAGGTCCATTGGTAGCACACTGCGAATGAGCGAAGAGGCAAGCACATCGCTCAGGGACGTGACCAAGACTTTATCATAGGGCTCTATAACGGCGGCCAATGCGTGAGGATGCATGCGCAGGAGTTCCGCTGAGGCTGCTTCGGCTTTTCTCATCAAGGTTACATCGACCAGGATGAGTCCGACGGGATGAGCAAAGGCTGCACATGCACTTTCGACAGTATCAGTCTGTTCGACCCGTACCCACGGGAACTCACGCTCAATCGCGTTGATAAGGGATTTTGAGACGCTCCCGCTGTTCGTCAGGATCAAAATGACGCGTTGTGGCTCAAGATGCCTTCTGGCTCCTGCGGCGTCATGCTCATTCCCGTCCAACAGCATCATATCTTTACCCATCACTCTCAGTTCGCCTGCGCTGGTAATGGCTACAGAGCGAACGGAATCCACGCGTCGGGGCACACTATCTTACGTCGCCAACATCCGCGACGGCCCAAAAGGGTTGAGACTGGACCGGCGATGTTCAATGCGCCCGGAGAGATTGCGGCATGACCCTTATCCAAATGGACGAAGTGGGTAGCATACCCAGTCTCCCAGCGGTGGTAAGCACTTGTGTTCGTCCTTTACCTCTCGTCTACCGCCGTCCGCCTTTGGATCGGTCTAGATCAATCGATATAAATGCCATCATACCCACTGCGCGCCGTGCATTGCGTTCTCAACCATATTGATGAAGCAAAGCCGCCGCTCTTCCCCCTTCTCAATCTCTGTCCAATCGGCACACTGAAACCAGTTCGCTGCATCCCGTCCTGGGACAGTTTGGTGTTTTTAGCTTGGAGAATACATTGATTGTATCTTTCTGGCGGTACGGTGGCTTCCTTCGAACGATGTTCGCTATGGCCACTTTGAGTGTTCTCGGCGGTGCGTTTTCCCCCGTTCTGGCGGACAGTGATCAATTGCCGCCGCAAACAAAAATTCGCTTAACGGTCGTCCAGTGGCTGCCCACAAAGGGCAGTTATGAAAAGTGGGATGCGCTTGGTGGCGATTTCCTGATTTCGCAGGAAAAGACGGTGTCGCTTCCGATCATCGGCACGATGTCAGTCGGACATCTCGATGGCGCCGGTCTTGCTGCGGAAATTGCCAAGCAGCTAAAGACGAAAATCGGGTTGGTGCAGACCCCCGAGGCGACCGTCGAGATTCTCGAACAGCCGCCGATCTATGTGGTTGGTGACGTCAACAAGCCCGGCGAATACAAATTTCATCCAGGGCTGACGGTTCTGCAATCCTTAGCGATGAGCGGCGGGGAATTGAGGTCATCAAACGCGTCGCAGGCGGGCGCAGACAAGACGGGTTATGTCGGTCAACTGCAGGAGATCGGCAACACAATCTTGCGCAGCAAGGTCAAGATTGCCCGGCTGCAGGCTGAAATTTCAGGCGCCAAGGAAATGCGCCTTGCGCCAGAAATGCAGGACAGCCATGGGGTCGCCTCGGCAATTTTCGAGCAGGAAAAGATTATTTTCGCCGCTCGCATGAATGACATGGATCGCCAATCAAAGTCCTACACTGAACTGCGCGATCTATTGACGTTGGAAATAGCCACGATCGGAAAGAAGATCGACAGTACGGATGAGGATATCGCTTCGGTCGAAAAAGAACTGACCAATGTCAAAAGCATGGTCGAGCGGGGCATTGCTCTTCCGACGCGTCAGTCGGACCTTGAACGCACATTGCGCAGCTACCATGGAAATCGGCTGGATCTATCGACCGCCATCATGCGGGCTCGCCAAAACATCGCCGAAACAACACGCAACCTGGATGGCCTTTACGACAAGCAGCGTACGGAAGTCGCTGTTGAACTCCAATCGGAACAGGCCAGCCTCGACCAGCAAAACCTGAAGCGTGAAACAACGCAGAAGCTATTGCTGGAGGCGCTGTCGGGGGACGCAACTTCTCAAGCCGGCGCCGGCGCGGTGATGCTGGCGTTCAGCATCATGCGGCAGGAAGGCTCTGGCGTCCGGGAAATTCTAGCCTCGGATTCAACCGTCCTTCTGCCGGGTGATGTCGTGCGGGTTCTTCGCAAAATGTCTCCAGCGCCTGCTGATGCAACGGCTCGGACGGCTGAGCAGAACGCGCAATCCGAACAGGCCAGTCAATGAGGAACCGGGCACTTTGCCTGGCGACCGACACGCTGCGTGGACCAGACCAATCGGGGCAACGAGACAAAGAGAGCAAGGCATAAAGATGAAGGGGATCATACTTGCCGGTGGTAGCGGCACACGTCTCTACCCTCTGACAATCGCGGTATCGAAGCAGATGCTGCCAATCTACGACAAACCGATGATTTTCTATCCCTTGAGCGTTTTGATGCTTGCCGGAATCCGCGAGATTCTCATCATTTCCACACCGCGCGATTTGCCCTGCTTTCGAGAGCTGTTTGGTGATGGTTCCGATTTCGGCCTGAATCTTTCCTACGCCGAACAGACCCATCCGAACGGGCTGGCCGAGGCCTTCATCATTGGCCGCGACTTTATCGGCAAGGACAACGTCGCGATGATCCTCGGCGACAACATTTTCTTCGGACACGGGCTTCCGGACATTTGCCGGCAGGCGACTGCACGGCAAAAAGGTGCCTCCGTCTTTGCCTACCACGTCGAAGATCCGGAACGCTACGGCGTGGTCAGCTTCGACAGGGCAACAGGCAGGGCCATGACGATTGAGGAGAAGCCTACCAAACCAAAATCCAATTGGGCTGTGACCGGGCTGTACTTCTATGACAACGATGTCATCGAAATTGCCTCCTCCATCAAGCCCTCTGAGCGGGGTGAGCTTGAGATTACCGCCGTCAACAACATCTACCTTGAAAGGGGCGATCTGCATGTCTGCCAGCTCGGCCGCGGCTATGCCTGGCTGGATACCGGCACCTACGACAGTTTGCAGGATGCCTCCTCGTTCGTCCGTACTGTCGAGCGCCGGCAAGGTATTCAGATCGCCTGCCCGGAGGAAATTGCTTTGGATATGGGGTGGCTCCAGCCACAGGACGTGATGCGGCGTGCGTGTCTCCTCGGGAAAACAGCTTATGCCACCTATCTTCGCCAGTGTGTGGAGGATTACGCGGCATGAGCTTCCAGATTAAATCCCTCGGGCTCGATGGCGTGATGGAGATCCTTCCGCCGAAATTCGAAGACGATCGGGGCTTCTTTTCCGAGACGTGGAACGCAGAACTTCTTTGTGAGCACGGTGTGAAACTCGGTTTTGTTCAGGACAACCACTCCCGCTCCATCGCAACGGGGGTGCTACGTGGCCTGCATTACCAGCTGCCGCCATATGCGCAAGACAAGCTGGTCCGTGTGATAAAAGGCTCCATCTTCGACGTGGCCGTTGATATCCGGCGCGGTTCTCCCAGCTTCGCGCATTGGACCGCTCTGCGGATTTCTGCCGCCAAATGGAACCAGGTGCTCGTCCCGAGGGGTTTTGCCCACGGTTTTCTGACGCTCGAGCCGGATACCGAGGTGGTCTACAAGGTCACCAATCCTTACTCGGCCAGCCATAGCCGCTCCATACGCTTTGATGATCCCGACATCGGCATCATCTGGCCGATGAACGCCTCCACGTTTCAGCTTTCCGAGAATGACCGGCTGGCGCCGTCCCTGGAGACAGCGGAAGTCTTCGATATGCACGGGGAGGGCGGGCAATGAAAACTCTCGTGACAGGAGGTGCCGGTTTTATCGGATCGGCACTTTGCCGGCATCTGGTTTCCGCCGGCGAGAATGTCCTCAACGTCGATAAACTTACCTATGCCGGCAATTTAGCCTCGCTCCGATCCATCGAGAGTTGCGCCAACTATCGCTTTGTCAACGCCGATATCGGTGACGAAGTGGTGTTGGGCGAGTTGATGAGGTGGGAAAGGATCGACCGCGTCATCCATCTGGCAGCCGAAACCCATGTGGACCGGTCGATCGATGGGCCGGGCCAGTTCATCGAAACCAACATTGTCGGCACGTTCCGGCTGCTCCAGACGACGTTGAAATACTGGCGCCAGCTATCTGGTGCGGTAAGGCAACAATTCCGCTTCCATCACGTGTCCACCGACGAGGTCTTCGGTGACCTTCCGTTCGACGGCAGCACCTTCAACGAGCAAACCCCTTATGCGCCGTCATCGCCCTATTCCGCGTCGAAAGCGGCATCGGATCATCTGGTTCGCGCATGGCACCAGACATTTGGCCTGCCGATCGTGATGTCCAATTGCTCGAACAACTACGGCCCATACCATTTTCCGGAAAAACTGATCCCCCTCGTGATCTTGAACGCCCTCGACGAAAAGCCGTTGCCCATCTATGGCGCTGGCACGAACGTCCGTGATTGGCTCTATGTCGAGGATCATGCGCGCGCGCTCGCGCTGATCGCAAGCGAGGGCACGATCGGCGAAAGTTACAACATCGGTGGAAGCTGTGAGCGCAGCAATCTCGCGGTGGTGCAGGCAATTTGCGACATTCTAGACCGCACCAAGCCTCGCGGCCGCCAAAGAAGCTACCGCGATCTTATCTGTTTCGTGGATGACAGGCCCGGCCATGATCGCCGTTACGCGATGAACACAGCGAAAATAGAAAGTCATCTGGGCTGGAAACCACAGGAGACTTTTGAAACCGGACTGGCCAAAACAATTGCCTGGTATCTCGAGAATGATTGGTGGTGGAAGCCTATTCGCGAAGGCACCTATGCTGGCGCCCGCCTCGGTCGATTGGCAGCCGTGCAATGAAAATCCTGGTGACCGGTTTGAAGGGGCAGGTTGTCACCAGCCTTGTCGAGGCTGCCGCGGCCAGGGATGACATAGAGTTGATCACCGTTGGCCGGCCGGATTTCGACCTCACAGATCCTTCGTCGGTCAGGCAGGCAATACTCGCAGCGAAACCTGAAATGGTTGTGTCGGCCGCCGCTTACACAGCGGTCGATCGAGCCGAAGATGAACGCAACCTTGCGTACGCAATCAACGTGACAGGCGCCGCAGCTGTCGCGGAGGCGGCTGCCGCGTTGCGTGTGCCGATCATTCATCTGTCCACCGACTACGTTTTTTCCGGAACGGATCCCTATCCTTACCTGGAGGATGACGAGGCCGAACCGAAGACCGTGTACGGCTATACCAAGCTGCGCAGCGAGCGCGCTGTGGCAAGCGTCAATCCTCGCCACATAATCCTGCGGACAAGCTGGGTCTACAGTCCGTTCGGCACCAATTTTGTGCGAACCATGCTGCGCATCGCCACCGAACGGGAGAGTATTGGCGTTGTTTCCGATCAGTGGGGCAATCCGACATCAGCTCTGGACCTGGCGGAGGCGATCCTTCTCATCGCGACGTATCCGGACAGACATTATACCGGCATCTATCACTTCACAGGGACGGGTGAGATAAATTGGTCAGGTTTTGCCCGGCATGTTTTCGAGGTGAGCCGGGTCCATGGCGGTCCTTTCGCAGACGTGGAAGACATTCTGTCTTCCGCTTACCGCACCCGGGCCAAACGCCCAGCGAACTCATGCCTTTCAACTGACAAGTTCGAAAGAGCTTTCGGCCAGCGAGCGCCAAGCTGGCAATCGAGCGTAGAAACGGTTGTCCGGTGCATTATCGACAGGGACTACCCCCGTTTCTCTTCGCCGGTGCACGGCAAGCATAAGGCTTGAAATCCCATGAATGCACGCGAAACCCCGTCCGAGGGCCAAACTTACACGCAGATTCTCAAGTCGACAGCCTTGATGGGCGGGTCGTCATTGATAACCGTGGGATTTTCCATCATCCGCAACAAGGCGATGGCCCTGATCCTTGGACCTGAAGGTGTGGGGTTGATGGCTATCTACAGCTCGATCGCCGACATCGCCCAGGCCGTTGCAGGCTTGGGGGTTCAGTCGAGTGGCGTGCGTCAAATTGCCGAGGCGGTTGGGACGGGGGATGCTGAAAAGATAGCAGGAACAGCATTCATTCTTCAGCGAATATCCATTGTGCTGGGTATTGCCGGTACGGTCCTGCTTGCTGCCCTCGCATTTCCGGCTGCGCGCCTCACGTTTGGAGATCATCAGCACGCCACCAGCGTTGCGTTCCTCTCACTTGCGATTTTCTTCCGGCTTGCTTCGGCGGGGCAGACCGCAATGATTCAAGGAATGCGGGAAATCTCAATTCTTGCCCGCATCAACCTCTTGGGGGCATTCTGGTCAACAGTGGTCACCATTCCCCTTATCTACTATTTTGGCTTTGAAGGGGTTGTACCGTCTCTCATCGCCTCCGCCGCGCTGACACTGCTTATTTCCTGGTGGTACAGCAGGAAGATATCGCAAGGTGCAACCAATCTGTCTGCCCGGCAGTTCAGGCAGGAACTGGGGGGGCTTTTGAAACTTGGCCTTGTCTTCATGGCCAGCGGCTTGCTCACTCTTGCGACCGCGTATGTCGTGCGTATCATCGTCCTGCAGCACGGCGGCATTGTCGCGGCCGGGCTGTATCAGGCTGCTTGGGCGCTCGGCAGCCTTTATGCGGGCTTCATCCTTCAGGCGATGGGTACTGATTTCTATCCGCGTCTGACAGCGGTTGCCGGCGATCATGCTGCATGTAACCGCCTCGTCAACGAGCAGGCGCGAGTCAGCATCCTGCTGGCCTTCCCCGGGGTTCTCGCAACGTTGACGTTTGCGCCTATCGTCATGCAGTTGTTCTATTCCCCTGAATTTTATGGCGCTGCAGATCTCCTGCGCTGGATTTGCCTGGGGATGCTGCTTCGCATCATTGCATGGCCCATGGGCTACATCGTGCTGGCGAAAGGCGAACAGGGTGTCTTTCTCTGGACGGAAGTTGCCGCAACGGTGGTACATATTGGTCTGGCTTGGTTGCTGGTGTCGGAATTCGGCCTGATTGGCTCGGCGGCCGCATTTTTTGGGCTTTACCTCTGGCACAGTCTGCTCATTTACTTTTTCGCACGCAAACTCACGGGATTCCGCTGGTCCCCCGCCAATCTCAAAATCGGACTGATCTTCATCGTCGCGTCGGCACTGATTTTTAGCGCAACGCTTGTCCTGCCGTTCTGGCACGCCACTGCGCTGGGCTCTGTCGCCGTGGTGTTGAGCGGGCTGTATTCGCTGAAAATGCTGATAGGTCTATTGCCGCCGGAATTGCTTCCGCTGCCGATCAGAAGGTGGGTTCTCCGAACGACTTGAGAGATGGCCCGAGCCGGGGGGAGCCGCCGAACACACCATCCAGCGCAGAGCGCCCCTTGACGAGATGGGCTCGCAAGAGGCGCGCGGTTTTTCAATTAGAAGATTTGATGTGAGGAGGAGATCAAGCGGTCGCCCTTTGCGGTGCCACGCACAGCTTGCGAAGCGCGTCCGCCACGAACAAAACGTCTTCGTCGGTTAGCTGCGCAAACAGCGGTAGAATGATCGCTCCTTCTTGCGCTGCCACGCTTCTCGGAAGCTGGCTTACGGCGACCCGATGCGTGGTCCTGTCCGCATAGGCGTCTTCGCGATGAATGTTCATGATGCCGCGCCGGGTTGAAATTCCCTTGTCCAGCAGCACCTGCATGGTTTCCCTTTGGTCGAGCCAAGGCGGAAGCATGACGCAATAGCTCTGCCAGTTGCTGCGTGCCCAGGAGGGCTCGATGGGTGTTTCAAGCCAGGTAATATCGCGAAGCACCTGTCGATAGAGCTCGGCGAGATGACGCCGTCGCGATATCAGTTCTGGCAGCCGGGTCAATTGTACCCGGCCCATCGCGGCCTGAAGATCGGTCATGCGGTAGTTGTAGCCGAGCTCCGGATATCCCTCATAGATCACCCGGCGCGAGCCGTGGCGGACTGTATCGGGCACGCTCATGCCGTGTTGCCGCCACAGACGAAACTTGCGGTCATATTCAGGATTCGCGGTTGTCAGCATGCCCCCGTCGCCGGTCGTGACGACCTTTCGGGGGTGAAACGAAAAACAGGCAATATCGCCGCGCGGCCGGCCGATTTTTTCCCACTGACCGTTCCAGAGTATTTCGCTCCCGGTCGCGCAAGCCGCATCCTCGATGACCGGAATATCATTGCTCCGGCCGATCTCGACGATTGCTGCGAGATTGCAGGGCATGCCGAGTTGGTGCACACACAAGATCGCTTTCGTTCGAGGTGTGATTTCCGCCTGGATCAGCTCCGGATCAATATTGAATCCGCTGGTTTCGATGTCGATGAAAACGGGAACTCCGCCCAGATACCGGATGGCATTTGCGGTTGCGATGAACGTATGGCTGACAGTTATGACCTCATCACCCGGGCCGATCCCAACAGCCTTCAACGCAAGGTGCAGAGCCGTCGTGCAGTTTGAAACCGCACAGGCATGTTCGGTTTGAACGTAAGCCGCAAACTCACTCTCGAATGCAGCAACCTCCGGACCTTGTGTAACCCAGCCGGACAAGACGACACGGCGGACTGCCTCTACCTCCAATTCATCGAGGAGGGGCTTGGCGACGGGAATCTGCGGGAGCGCCTGGCTCATGCGGCCTGCCCCCCGATTTCCAGCGCTCTTTCCTTGCGCCACCAGTCGACGAGGCCGCGAAGTCCATCATCCAGTGGAATCTCGGCCTTGAAGTTCAAGAGACGTTCGGCCTTGCTGGTATCGGCGAGCCGGCGCGGCACGGCGTTCACCTTCCGCGCCGCTTGATGTTGCGGTTCCATCGATGCGTTCATCACGCCGGTCAACAGTTTCGCGAGTTCCAGAAGACTGGTTTCCGTACCACTCGCGACGTTGAAGACCTCGTCGGTTACATCAGACTGTGCCGCAAGCATGTTTGCGCGAGCAATATCGTGGATGTGGACGAAATCCATCGTCTGGCTGCCATCCCCGTTGATGAGCGGGGGCAGTCCCGCCGATATCCGCTCCATCCACCGGATCAGCACCTCGGTATAGGCGCCGTAGACATCCATGCGCGGACCGTAGACGTTGAAATAACGCAACGCGACATAGTTCAGGCCGTACATTTCGGCAAAGCTGCGCAGCAGCCCTTCGTTAAACGCCTTTGCGGCACCGTAGATCGTCCGGTTGTTGTAGGGGTGGTGTTCCTCGGTTGTCGGAAAACTGTCCGCAAGCCCTAGAACGGACGCCGAGGAGGCGGCAATCACTTTTTCCACCTTGGCCTTAACCGCCGCTTCAAGAACATTGAATGTTCCCCCTGCCAGAACGTCAAAGGCAAGACGCGGTTCTTCGGCGCACTGCGTGATCCGGATTGCTGCCTGGTGGAAGACGATATCGACACCATCGAAATGTTTTTCCAGCAACGCGCGATCGCGGATATCGCCTTCGATGATTGTCAATGGAAAGGCCGCCGAAGCCTGCGCGAGGTTTTCGCGCCGTCCGCGGACGAAATTGTCCAGGATCAGGATTTCGCGCGGTTGTTCGAGAGCAACGAGATCAGCAATGTGTGATCCAACGAGACCGGCACCGCCAGTGATGAGTATCCGCTTGTCTTTCATGATCTGCCCCCAACGTTCAGGATGTGGCTACCGTCGTGTCGCTGTTGCTTCGCCAGCGCAGGAATTTTGCCGGAACACCGGCGACAACCGAGAATGGTGCGACATCTGAAACGACAACCGCTCCCGCGCCGACGATCGCGCCCTTGCCGATCGTGACACCGGGAAGGATCGTCGCATTGGTTCCAATATCGGCCCATGCGCCGACGCGAACCGGTTTGATTTCGAGGTCCGTGCGGATGATCGGTACGTCGATTGGAACCGCAGTATGGCTGGAGCCAAGCAGCTTGGCGCCTGGCCCCCAGCCGACGCATTCCTCGATCACAAGGTCGCGCGCATCGAGAAACGCCTGCGGACCGATCCAGACATTGTCGCCGATCACGCATGTTCCATCATACCGGCCCTGAACATAGGCCTGCGCTCCAATGAACACGCCGTTGCCGACCTCGAACGTTTCGGGATGCTTGAAGCCGGCACCGCTTCCAATATTCAGGCCGCCACCGCACCGGCGCGTGGCTGCCTGCCAGATCGCCTTGCGCATCAAGGCATCGACATACCCATCCCCGGCTGAAAAGCGGCCATAGAGCTCGACAAGGCCAGCGGCACCATATGAGCGCTTGAGTTCGGCGGCGAGTTCACGCTGGAAATCCGGGTCCTTATGGATTTCGCGACGGCCGTGGACCGCTTGAACGATCCGGGCAACCGAGGTGATGTCAGCTGACATAGGCGTCTTGCTCCACCGCGGCGACCACCTGTTCGACCTGCCTTGCCGTCATTTCAGGATAGATCGGTAATGACAGAACCGTGCGTGCAGCAGCCTCCGAGACCGGGAAGTCACCTTGCCGGTATCCGAGGTCTTCGTGCGCCTTTTGAAGATGAACCGGAATGGGATAATGCAGACCGGACTGGATACCCTCGGCTTCCAAAGCGCGATGGAGGCCGTCCCGATCCCGGCAGCGGACGGCATAGATATGATAGACGTGCCGACGATACGCCACTTCGACGGGTGTTTCCACGGTGTCCAGATTGGAGAGCATCGAAGAATAGCGTGCGGCATGCGTCCGGCGCGCCGCGGTCCAGGCGTCGAGATGCCGAAGCTTTACCCGCAGGATCGCACCTTGGATGCCGTCCATGCGGTAGTTGAACCCTTTCACCAGATGGTGATAGCGCCGTTCCTGGCCCCAATCCCGCAGCATGCGCATGGTCTTGGCGTGGGCATCATTGTTGGTGACAATAATGCCGCCTTCGCCGCAGGCGCCGAGGTTCTTGCCGGGGTAGAAGCTGAAACAACCGGAAGCGCCGATACTACCTGCGCGGCGGCCTTTGTATTCCGCACCGTGTGCCTGGCAGGCATCCTCGATAACGGCGATACCGTGGCGGGCGGCAATTGCCATGATGGCGTCCATATCGGCCATCTGGCCGTACAGATGAACAGGGACGATTGCCTTTGTGCGCGGCGTGATCGCCGCTTCAAGTTTGGCGGGATCCATGGTCAGCGTGACAGGTTCGACATCGACGAACACCGGTAATGCGCCGGCATAGCAGATCGCCGATACGGTCGCGACGAAGGTAAATGGAACGGTAATGACCTCATCGCCGGGGCCGACATCTGCGGAGAGCAGGGCCAGGTGGAGTGCACTTGTGCCGGTGTTGACGGCTACGGCGTGTTTCGCGTCGCAGTAAGCCGCGAACTCCTCTTCAAATTGAGCAACCTCCGGACCGAGCACATATTGTGCCGAAGCCAGTACGCCGAGGACCGCAGCGTCGATCTCGTCCTTGATCGAGGCGTATTGTGCTTTGAGATCAAGGGACGGGATCATGCGATCAGCCTCGCTTGTTCCAGCTCGACCACGCGGCCGCGCTGCGCAAGAGACTGGGTTGCCGCTTCAAGAATGCGCACGACACGCAGACCGGCATTGCCATCGACGATCGGCTGCAGGTTTTCTTCCACGCAATCGACGAACTGTTTGAGTTCACGGCCCAACGCCTCGGTCATGTCCAGCTGCGGCGCATACATATCACCTGTGCGATAGCCGACCAGCATCTGGTACACCTTCTCGCCATTGCGCTGCGGGTTGCCATTGAGGGTAATGCCCTTGTCGTAAATCTTGATCTTCTCGCTGGGCTCGAGGTCGTCGTAGACGATCATCTTGTTGCTACCGCCGATCAGTGTCCGGCGCACCTTGACGGGTGCGAGCCAGTTGACGTGGATATGGGCGATCAGCTTGCTTTCGAAAAACAGGTTGAGATAGGCGATATTCTCCGGTTCGCCGGCGACATGGCTCATCCCGGTTGCCGAAACGGCGACCGGCTTTTCCTGCAGCACATAGTCCATGATGGAGAGATCGTGGACGGCCAGGTCCCAGATGACACTGACATCGTGCTGAAACAGGCCGAGATTAACCCGGACCGAGTCATAGTAATACATGTCTCCAAGGCCGTTTTCGACGACTTCGCGCATCTTGCGGACGGCGCCCGTATGAACGAACGTATGATCGACGGCGAGGACAAGTCGGCGGCGCGCAGCTTCATCGACCATCCGGCGCGCCTCATCCACCGTCGAGGCCATCGGCTTTTCGACGAAGACGTGCTTGCCCGCCATCATTGCTTTCATGGCAAGCTTGAAATGCGTCGAAACCGGCGTGGCGATAGCGATCGCATGGACGCGGGGATCGCGCAGAACCTCTTCGAAGTCGCTGGTGATTTCCACGGCCGGATAGCGCGCCTTAACGGTCGTCAGCCGCTCCGGCATAAGATCACAAACATACAGAAGGCGCGCATTGGGTACCTCCGCTATGTTTCTGACAAGATTGGGGCCCCAATAGCCGTAGCCGATCACCGCTATGCCGATCATTATACTCTCCTGGATAAAGGGATTTTGGCCGGTGCGCCCTGGACGCGACCGATAACGTTTGCTGGAACACCTGCGACGATGGCCCAGTCTGGAACATCTTTTGTCACCACGGCGCCCGCGCCGATGACCGCACCGATGCCGATCGTCACCCCCGGCAGGATTGTCGCATTGCTGCCAATCGCCGCCTTACTTTTGACCAGTGTGGGAACAACTTCCCATTCGCCGTCAGTCACCAGCTCGCCATCGGAATTGACGGCACGCGGGTAGAGATCGTTGGTGAACATGACACCATGGCCGATAAAGACGCCGTCTTCGATCTGCACACCTTCGCAGATGAAGGAGTGGCTGGAGATTTTGCAATTCCGGCCGATGACGGCGTTTTTTTGGATTTCGACGAATGTACCGATGCGCGAGCCTGCCCCCACTTTGCATCCGTACAGATTGACCAGATCAGGGTGGTGAACAATCACCCCTTCATCCAAAATGACACTCGATGCGATCATGCCGCGAAGACCCCAAGCCGCCAACTATGCTGAATTCAAACGCGTTGGATGCGGCGGTTTCTGCCGCTAAACCATCGGTTATTGCCCCGTTGCTTTTGAATTCTTCCGCATTCAGAAGAGTTCCTTTCGACCGGAGAGTAAAGGGAACAAAATGCGGTAATCCGCACTTCGAAAGGCGTAGCCGGGCAGGGGGTGTTGATGCTTCCTGTTGCGGGGATTGCACCTATCGGCTCCAGCCATGGATGCTTCCATCAAAAGGGGGCTTGCAGGGCATCCCTCCCGTGCACCTATGGCAAGCTGAGTGTGTTAGCCTGGCCTGCATTCTGGGCAAAGGCGTTCGGCTTGATGGACCAGAGGTAAGAGCAAGCGATGCGCCCGGTGCCGCGATATATCAGGGCGCCTTACTTTGCTTGAAACGTGCCATTGCGTTGCGGGTTTTTGGCATGGACGGAGAGCGTCCGGTCAACACAGCCTGAGCCAAGTTTTGGACTATGCGATGGGTCGTTGAGGCCGCCGTTTGAACAATTTTCCAACCGCGATAGTGCCGATCAGGTGCATATGGCGGGGATAGTCTCCGAGCGCGGCAGTCAGAAATTTCACGGCGCTCCGCGTTTTTCCCGCGGTATAAAAATAGCGGGCGACATCGATCAGCATCAAGGATCTTTGTTCCTTGCGCCCGCACAGCACCTGCCTGTTCTTCTTCAGGATGCGGAGCAAACCGATGATTTCCCGGCGGCGATTTATCGAAATGCTGTCGTGCGAA
Organism: Rhizobium sp. Root1334; assembly: GCF_001426665.1. Taxonomy (GTDB): domain Bacteria; phylum Pseudomonadota; class Alphaproteobacteria; order Rhizobiales; family Rhizobiaceae; genus Pararhizobium. The sequence goes on from NZ_LMEY01000031.1 coordinate 187,706, forward strand.
ATGAACCCGAGCACGACCGGTTCTATGTCTTCATAGATTGACGTGTGCTGGGCCAGCCTGATGGCAAAGTCCCAATCTTCATTGGCCCGGGCGCAGACATCGAACCATTCCGCATCCGGAAAGCAGTCCTTCCGAAACAGAGCATTTTGCAAGCTGATCCGATTTTGTGTGAGGAGGCGTCCGAGTTGGTCGTCGTCAAGCGACAGGCGCCCTTCGGGAGGAGGGTCGTAAGCCACCCGGCCGGATCCGTAATTTCGCTGATTGTCGCGCCCATAGACAATTTTCGCGCCGATAACGACACCGACGTGGCCGGGAATCTTGGAAAACAGCGCGAACTGCTTCTGCAATTTGCCGGGTAACCATAGGTCGTCGCTGTCCTGGAACGCGATATATTCGCCTTTTGCGTGACAAAGTCCGGTGTTTCGTGCAGCGGCGGCACCGCCGTTTCGAGCGCGTCTTACATAGCGTATACGGTGATCGCTGAAGCTGCGCACGACACTTTCGACGTCCTCCGTCGATGCATCGTCGACGACAATCAGCTCCAAATCCTGATGGGATTGGGTGATGACGCTGTTGATCGCTGCAGCGAGGCAGTTGCTCCTGTTATACGTGGGCAGAATAACCGATATCGTCATCAACTAATTTCCACATATTCAAACGACAGAGGCATCGTAGAGGCATCGTAAATGTGTTGCGTCAGCACGCTTGGCCTCGAGGCGACCTCTATGCAATGACCGCGGTTCAAGTCCCATGACGAGCGCGACCCAGCTGTTCCGGCGTAAGGGACCGCCCTGACCAGCGCAATCTAGCTTTATTCATAAGCAGGTCGCCAAGAGGGGAGGCGACGGGATGCAGCGTGGCCGACGCTCCGTCATTTGGGGGAGCCTGCGATCGCCCGATAGGTGATTTTCAGCTGTCGACTGAAACGGCAGGCCGCATAAGAGGTAGCTGTTTCGGCAAAAACCCCGCCCCCTCTCGACCAAAATCCAGGTTCTTATCGCGCAAGGACTTTGACAGACTGCAACCTCATTCAAACGGGTTCCGGCGTCACGGAGTGAAGTTGTGTTTAATCTCCTGCAGATTGCAGTTTCCAGCACGGCGTGCCGCGCCTCCAAGGTAAGCCGGAAATCCGGCCATGGCTTGAGGCAACCGTCTCGGCTTGGGTTTACCCTTTCAAATCGGGTTCCTCAGTAATGCACACGAAGCGTGTCGCAAGACGGCGGGCGGAGTTTCCCGAGCAGCCACGGCAGCCTGGCTCCGACGCTCGGCCTGTCTCTGCGCGCAGCGCGGATCGTGCGGTCGTTGTTCGCGCGCTTGCAGGGTCTGAGAGAATTGCCGAGTCAGCGAGCCAAAATGCCTTGTCTTGGCCGGCCGTTCTATTTTTGGTCAGCTTGATCATTCCCTGGATCATCGAGCTCGGCTCGTTGCGCCTGTCAGTTTCCCGCCTCATCCTGATTGCTGCGATCATCCCGTGTCTGGTCATGTGGATGAACGGTAAGGCCGGGCGGATCAGGGCGCCTGATATTCTGGTGATTTTGTTCTGCCTCTGGTGCTCGCTCAGTCTTGCCGCAGTCCATGACCTTGCCACTTCAGTCCAGTCTGGCGGGATGATGGCGATTGAAACGATGGGAGCTTATTTTCTTGCTCGCGTGTGTGTTAGAAACGAGAGGCAGTTTTACGGAATGGTTAAGGCCATCTTCTTGTTAATATTGCTTCTTCTCCCCTTTTCAATCTATGAATCGGTAACAGGTTCGAATATAGCGCTCAATTCGTTTAGGGCTGTTTTACCCACTCAGATCGATTATGCGATGGCGCCGCGATGGGGCCTGCGCCGTGTGCAGTCGGTCTTCGATCATCCGATTTTATACGGGGTATTCTGCACATTCGTTTTTGCCCTCGTGCACAAGGTTTTGGGGCGGAACCTTTCACTGATACGGCGATGGGGTCGATCGGCGTTGGTGTTCGTGGCCACTCTTTTGTCGATGTCGTCCGGCCCATTGAGCGCACTGGTGATGCAGGCCCTTTTGATGTCCTGGGGATGGATTCTGCGGGACTTCCGTTATCGATGGCATGTTCTCGCGGGGGGCTTTGCTGCGCTTTACCTGGGGATCTCCCTGCTCTCAAACCAATCCTTTTTTGAGTTTTACGTTCACTATTTTGCCTTCAGCCAAGATACGGGATGGGATCGTATTCGCATCTGGCACTACGGATGGCTTTCGATCTTTAATCATCCAATATTCGGCATAGGCTTTCACGAGTACCAGCGGCCGGAATGGATGGAGCCAAGCATCGATATGTTCTGGCTGATCAATTTCGTGCGCTTCGGATATCCCGGTGGCATCCTGATGTTCCTGGCTTTCGCATGGGTCTTTTTCAGCACTGCCTTAAAAGAAGGGCTGACCGCGCAGCAAAATGACTACCGGACGGCTTACCTGATTTCCATGATTGGCATCTTTACGGTGGGGTGGACGGTCCATTTCTGGAACGCCCCCTATCTGCTGATCATGTTTTATCTGGGAAGCGCATCCTGGATGCAGGATATTAGAGGCGGCGAAGGCCAGCGCATACAAGCCGGCTCAAAGCGTACGGGCCGAATGCGAACACCGTGATGAGATTTTGGATCAAACCTCGGTGGCATGCAATTTCCTGGTTGCTCGCGGCGGCTGTGGTACAGAGCGCGCCTTCAGCGTCGAGTCAGCCAGCGATCCTGACACAGCCATCTGCTGTTGCGATGACGAAGGACGCTTACCCTGATGAAACGAATACTGGTATCCCTGCCAACACCCCCCTCAATAGAGCGGCCACTTTAACTCTGAACGTCCCCGGAGTGACAGTCAGTGGCCTGGATTTTGCCGGAACTGTCTCGATAACCGCACCGAACGTCACCCTTCGCAATTGCAGGATAAGGGCAAACGGCTGGGCTGTGCTGGACATCCGTGCAGATGGCGTGACCGTTGAGAATTGCGAGATCGATGGTCAAGCCGCGCCTGGTATCCGGGGTATCAGCATTTCCGGCAGTAACGTCACGATACGCCACTGCAACATCCATCATACGGAAGACGGCATATACCTCACAGGCTCATCAAAAATAGGTATCGAAAACAACTATATCCATGACCTGCAATCCCAGTGGGACGGTCCTCATTTTGATGGAATTGCCACGGATGGCGGGATCGCTGATGTTCTCATCCAGGGGAATACCATCGTCAATCCGCACCCGCAGACGTCGGCGATCATGCTTAGCAATTATTTCGGGCCGATCGCGCGCGTGCGCGTTGAAGGAAATCGCCTCGTCGGCGGCGGATATACGGTCTATTCGGACGGTCAATTCGGCGGAGGCGAAATACGAAATGTCTTATTCGTCAATAACAGAATGGGAAAAGGTTATTATGGGTACGCATCTATGCACAATAATTCTCCGGATTGGTCCGGAAATTTTGACGATAAACTTGGAACAATATTGAACCAATAACAATTGGCACGCATTGGGGGCCCAGACGACATGAAGGACCTAACGATTAGCCGCTTCAGAACTGCTCGCGGGCGCATTCTAAGACGTCAGATCGAGAGACTTGCCGATCACCTGGGGAGGCCTGTCGCCATTCTGGACGTTGGCGGGCGGCCGGACTATTGGGAAAACGTTGGACATGAGCGTATTAGCGAAATCCGGCTTTTGAACATAGATGAGAACGAGATCGACCGGCACGGATTGTCGAATCTCTTTACCAGTGAGATCGGCGATGCCCGTGACTTGAAAGGGTATGCCGATAAGTCGGTTGACCTGGTTCATTCCAACTCGGTGATCGAGCATGTCGGTGCGTGGCCCGACATGAGCGCGATGGCATCGGAAATGCAACGTGTAGGGCTTTCCGGATGGATACAGACGCCAGCCTGGGAGTTTCCCATCGAGCCGCATTTCCGGCTTCCTTTCCTGCACTGGTTTGCTCCACCCATCCGCCGTGCCGCTCTTAAATTGTCGAGGGACTATGGCGCTTCGGACATCGCCGTGCGGCGTTACCACACGGATCGGATTAACCTCCTGTCCTACAGCGAAGTCAGAGCCCTGTTTCCCAAGGGCGATATATATGTCGAGAGATTTATCTTCTCGAAAAGCTATTCCGCTCGATGGGGACCGGTGGGCGAATGAAGGCGCCGTTCTCACGCGCAGGAGTATAGGCTGTCGGGTCGCCACGTTTACCGTGGCGATGAAGGGCAAGTTGTCGGGCTGGCGCGGTGGACGATTTTGCAAGCGTAGCGCCGTCAGCTGGTGCGCTTAATTGTCCACGGAAAAGGCAAACCCGGAACCTGATTTGAATCTGCTGGGCGCATCTCCTGAAACAGTAATAATACAAATTTAATATTTAAAATACTTCAGCGTTATTCGCATCATTGTGATTTCATTGAATATGCTGGGTCTCTCCAGTCTCGGCGAGTTTGCAAAATCCCCCCTTCAGTCTTTGGCCGGCGAGCTTGTGCTGGCAAAACCCGTAGAAAGGTATTGGCCATTTTCGCGAACGGCCCCCTTCTTCATTCCTTCTGGAATGGATTCCTTTCTGCCAGGGAAAACAAATAATTTAAGGAATCATTCAAATACTAGGCAACGCCGGTAATTTGTGTAATATAAGGAACTGCGAATAGATATTTTGATTTTTTAGAAATGTATCACAGGTTGAAGTCATAGTAAGAATCTGGGGCTGGCGCGTGCGTTTTTTAACGACCTTGGCAAAAGACAAGGGCTGTTGCATGTGCGTTTTGGGAGTAAATACGTATGAGCTCACTATTAATGACAAATGGCAAGGACATATCGAGTAACCTTTTTCATTCTCTAGCAGTTGATCCTCCTCATACTGAAAATGATAAAAAAACCGGTGAGTTGCCACGGGGCCGCTCGCTTTTAATTATTGACGATCGCGCACTTGACCGGCAATGCCTTGCTTACTGCATCTCTGCCCATAAGATGGATATGGATGTTCTCGCTTTCGGTTCGGTGAACGAATGGGAGCGCAAGCGGCATGACTACCCGCCACTGGCTGCCGTCCTGCTGAATGTAGGCGGGAAAAAAATTGGTGATACTGGGGTGTCCGAGGAAATCACCAGGCTGTCTTCAGCCTTTGAAGCGCCCATCATTGTTCTCGCTGATGCTGATGACCTCCCGCAAATAATGAAGGCGTTGGAATGCGGAGCAAAGGGTTATATTCCATCTTCCGTCAGTATCGACGTCTGTATTGAAGCGATCGCTCTTTCAATGGCAGGCGGTATCTTCGTGCCGGCCAGCAGCGTATTTGCAATGCGACAGGCAATTGAGACCGGAAGTCCGGCTGCGCGTCCGTTGACAGGCATGTTCACGGAACGGCAGGCCGAAGTCGTTGAGGCACTACGGCGTGGCAAGGCCAACAAGATCATCGCCTACGAACTCAATTTGCGGGAAAGCACCGTCAAGGTGCACATCCGCAACATCATGAAGAAGGTCAAGGCGACCAACAGGACCGAAGTCGCTTACAAGATCAAAGATCTCTTCCCGCTTTCTTCTGTTTCCGCCAACGAAGGACGGAATGAGACGATGAAGGGAAGTGAGCACTAACATCCAAAAATTCTGATCCCGGCTGGTCTTCATGTATGTTGGGAAGAAGATCATTTGGATTTGGTCCGTTCGTTAAATAATCAGTGTCAAATAATCAGCAAAGCACCAGGTCGTCTTGGTGCTTTGCTTTTTAGTGCGGGCCTTTTTTCAAAGACCCGTCCCTTTGAGGACAACCATTGGCGTCAGGAACAGAATCCACAAATCAGCACTGAAGGACATCATGGCCGAATAGCGGGTGTCATGCATCGCGCGCTCGACGAAGGTGCACGCATTGCGCTCACTGATTTGCCATAGGCCAGTCAAGCCGGGGCGCATGTTGAAGTAGGCCGTTCCGGGATAATGTTGCCGCTGTTCGGGAAGCATTGGACGCGGGCCAACCAGACTCATATCTCCAGCAAGGATATTCAGCAGTTGCGGGAGTTCATCAATTGAATATTTGCGCAGATACTTTCCCAGCCACGTAATGCGGGGATCGTTCTCAAGCTTCTGCTTGGTTTCCCATTCCGCCTTCGCGGAGGGGTCGGTATCCAGATATTCTTGCAGCCTCTTGTCCGCATCGACGGCCATCGTCCGAAGCTTCCACAGATTGAAGATCTTCCCGCCCTTTCCAACGCGTGGTTGCGAGAAGAAGGCCTTTCCGCCGTTCACCTGGATCAGCAGGGCAAAAACTCCGACGATCACCAAAGCGAATGGCACTGCCAGCAACGTCGCAGTGACGTCAAAAAAACGTTTGGCTGTAAGGTAGAGCGACCGGGGTTTGGTTTTTCGGTTGTATGTCGGGCTATGTGCAACAAGCCGTAATGGATATCTTAGATTGCTTTCCGACATAACGCCTCCAAAATGGCTTCTTTTTGAAAAGAACCGCACAAGGGGCGTGCAAAATTTAGTATAACATTGAATTTGGAGGAATATGTATTTCCTCTTTTTCGTGTTTATTGCCCCAATAGCCGTTATTAATCAGATATTAACCATTGGTGGAAAAATCTCAATAAATCTAATCTAAACAATTCGATGTATGTCTGGTTGTCGTGAGAAATGTCCGGATTTTAAATTCAGGGATTATCCGCTCATCCGAGAGGTTGCGGCCGGGTGGATGACAGGAAAAGGCACGGCGACCTCACCGGCGCAGGGTGCTTTGGAACGGCGCGCAAGGTGCATTCGACCAAGTTCTGTCAGCTTGAACGCGTGCCGTGTGAGGGTTGGAAGGGGACGTGAGCGTGCCTGTTGCAGGCCGATTTCCTGGAAGCATGCAACGTGGAGATAGCTCAAGATCCTTCGCGGTTCCAGTTTTCGACAAAGCGGCCTGCATCGCCATGAAACACTAGGCCGAACATCCGGCGACCTCTATGAACCCGAATACGGGTTAAGCATGCGAGCGCGAGCATGCGATTTCGGATGCCAGATACGCGATCCGTCGTGAGGATTTTGAAGGTCTCGGCCAACGGTGAGCCGACAACAAGGATGCCATCGACAAGCCAGCGCAGCATCGCCCCTCGGTCTCCGGCAACTTTGCGGAATTCGTGTGCCACGTGCCGGTCCCATCGACGCGCCAGATCGGCAAACGACTTGCACGAGGGGGTAAGAACTCTTGCCTCGGGCAGAAAGATAATGCGGTGGCCTCTCGCCGTTGCCCGTTGTCCCCAGTCGGTATCCTCCATCGTCGAGATCCCGCCGAAAGGGCCTACTGACTGAAAAACCTTCTTTCTGACCGCCATGTTGCCTGTTGCGGCAAATCCGTATTGTTCGACGTAAGCGCGTGCGCGGTAGCTATAGATACTTTCATAGGATTCAATCGCGCTCGGATATCGGGGGTCCGTAACCAAAATTCCGATATCGCCGCCGAGAAGAGCGACGTCGGGCTTGTTCGCCATCAGGCTGACGATCTCCTTTACCCAGCCGGGCTGAGCGACGCAGTCACAGTCGATAAAAGCCAGTAGGTCCGCGCGCGCGAGATCGGCGCCACGATTGCGCGCCGGTCCTGGGCCGGGAACAGTCTCACGCTCTAAACGGAGATCTGGAATACCGGCACATGCCGCCGTAGGCATTTCCGCCGAGCCGTTGTCCACCACAATGATCTCGAACGGAATGCCATCTGCGCGTTGTGCATCCAAAGAAACAAGGCACTGGCGCAGATCGTCCGGTTCGTTGAGGTGAGGCACAATCACGCTGAGCTGCAAAGGAGGTAGCATAATAGGGGTTTCCTACTGGATTCAGGCCAGGCTTTGATTTCGACAGCGATGCACCCCCGGCCACGGCAACACCTGCCAATTTCCACTACGGCCGATCGTCAATGTGCTCCTCACAGGATGAACGGAATGACCGAGCGTAGGAAGACGGTCTGGTCTTCGCCTTGAGGCGCATCAAGATTAGTCTCACCATGCACTTTAGGAGGACCCGGTCCTGCGCCAGAAAACCGGATAAGCCTTTCGGTGGGCGGCCGGGCATAAGCGGAGTTTCCGCTTACCTCCTGTCACATGCCGGCAAAGCCTCGAATGCGCCGGGTTGCCTGGAGTGAGGCGTTCCGACGCTGATTGGCAGCCACGCAGACTGAGAGGCGATCTACAGGATAGGTAGATCAGGTACGTCCAAAAGTACTAATTTAGCAGGCGGTGCTCTGCCACTCACCCTACATTGACCATCTGTTCCGCGATTTCGAACCACTGAACAATGAACATGGCCACAGTACTGGTCTGGCTCAGAAGTTGGGTGTCTGCGTAATGGGTAATATAGACTTAAAATTCTACTTCTCGATCCTGCTGCGAAGGCTGCCTTATCTCATGGCGATTGTGATCGCGGCCTTGGTGTCGGCTATCGCGGCGACGCGTTTCATTTCACCGGTCTACAGTTCGAGTGCCAAAATCCTGTCCGAGGCGCCACAGATTCCGGCTGAACTTGCACGTTCAACCGTTCCGCTCGGCGCAGTTGAACAACTGCAGATACTCCAGCAGCAAATCACCACCAGAGACGATTTGCTTGCGCTGGCAACCAGGCTGGCAGTCTACGACAGTGCGGAGAACAAGCCTCTCGAGGACGATATCGTCAGAGATATGCGGTCCCGGATAAAGTTTGAGCAGCTGCAGTTTGACACACCGGGCCGCGATCAGGGAGCAACTGTTTTCAGTGTGTCCTTCCTGGCCGGCAAGCCTGATATGGCGGCCAAAGTGGCCAACGAACTGGCTGCAATGATTCTGAACAGAAATCAGCGCCAACGGACGGATCGTGCCGGAAGCACGTTGCAATTCTTCAACCAGACCGTCGCAAGGCTATCCTCCGATTTGAACAAGCTCGAAACGGATATCCTCAAATTCAAGACCGAAAACAAAGACACCCTTCCGGAAAGTCTCGATTTTCGCCGTACACAGCAGGGTAGCCTACAGGCAAGGTTGATTTCGCTTGAACGCGAAGAACCCGATCTTCGCATGAAACGAGGCAACCTAGTCGCGACATATACCAATGCCGGGCAGTTTGTCGGAGCGGTTCCGCTCACGCCGGAACAACAAATTCTTGCGGATCTCAATCGGTCGCTCGCGGAGCAGCTCGCAATCTTTTCGGAGACAAGCCCTAATATACAGGCTTTGCGCGCGAGGATCGCGGCGCTGCAGAATAACCTGTTGTCCGGGCCTTCGCAGGGGAAAAACAGCGAAAATTCGCCTCCTGCCAGACAGGCCGCTCCCTTTGGTCTCGATCTGCAGCTGGCGGATATCGATAATCGTCTCCAGGCCGTGGACGCAGAAAAGACCTCCGTCATCCGTGGCATCGAAGATCTGACCCGCTCGATTGCTGGCACCGCCGCCAGCGAAACCGCCCTGAATTCAATGGAGCGAAACCGCCAGAATATTCAAATGCAATACAATGCCGCCATCGCCAGGCGCGCAGAGGCCCTGACCGGCGAGCAAATAGAAATGCGTGCAGACGGCGGCCGGTTTTCACTTCTTGAATCGGCGACGCCGCCCGTCAGGGCAATCAGCCCCCAACGCACCCGCATTGTTGCTCTCGGCGGCCTGGGGGGAATTGGGCTTGGGCTGGCCATCGTCGTGTTGCTCGAACTGCTCAATAAAACAATCCGCCGGCCGGCTGAACTTGCGCAATTGCTGCAGTCGCAACCGCTCGCCACGATTCCCAGCATTAGAACCTCGGGCAAGATGCGTTCCCCAAGTCACAAGCGCCGGATAGCGGCGCTGCTTGCAGCAGGCCTGATGCCGCTTTCGTTCATTGGGGTCACTGAAAGCTCAGTGTGGCGGCGGCTCCCCAGCCACGGCACCGTCGAAGCGCAGAGAGAATGGGATGCCGCCCTTTCGAGAGCGGAAACCTTCGTCAGAGGCAGAGTTTAAATCATGGATCAAAATAGAGCATCCCTACAAGACAGTCTCAGATTGCAAAGTGGTGATCAACTGGCGGAGCAGGCAATGCAGGCATGCACGCGGCTGGGATTTGAAATCGCATGGGCAAGTCTCGAGGAGCTGGATCCAGCACCGAGTACGACTTTTCGAAGCCGGATCGTCACGATAGATCGGTCCGATCCGGCCCATGCTCCCTTCGACATGATGCGCACAAGGGTTCTGCAAAGCCTGCGTCAAAACAACTGGACGTCGATTGCGATCACCTCGCCGACAGCGTCCTGCGGGAAATCGCTGGTTGCGCTCAATCTGGCATTTAGCCTCGCACACCAACAGGACTGCCGAACGCTGCTGGTCGATCTCAATCTGAAGCGGCCGCAAATCGGCAAGATGCTCGATGTTGATGGCCAGACCTCCATGGAAGACTTCTTGAAGGGCGATGCGCAGATCCACGATGTCTTCCGGCGCTACGGCGATAACCTGGCCGTAGGTACCAACCATCAACCGGTGCAGTTTTCTGCGGAATTGCTGCAGAGTTTGGAGGCTGCAAGGATATTGCAGGACTTGCGCGTGCGCATGGGGCCAGACGTTATTTTATACGACTTGCCCCCAATGCTCTCTAGCGACGACGTGACAGCATTCCTGCCGAATGTGGACTGCGCAATTCTGGTTGCGGCAGCAGAACACAGCACGTTTACCGAGGTCGATCGTTGCGAGCGGTATCTGTCCGAGCGGACGAACATGCTCGGGGTTGTTTTGAACAAGTGCCGATATTGCACCGATTGATGACGAAATCCGAATAGGGGTGAGAGTGTCTCTTGTTCTTACCCGCCAAAGTGATTGCCAACGCTGGATCAAAGGAAATTGGCATGCGCAAAATACTCGTCGTCTATGGCACTCGACCGGAAGCGATCAAGATGGCTCCATTGGTCCATGCACTCGCTTCCTCGCGCCATTGCACGCCCATCGTCGCAGTGACCGGTCAGCACCGTGAAATGCTTGATCAGGTCAATCGGCTGTTCGAAATTCAACCCGACCATGACCTCAACATCATCACGCAGGCGCAAACGCTTGAGAGTGTCACCGCTCGCGTTCTTGCCGGCGTTTCCAATGTCATTGAAATCGAAGCGCCCGACGCGCTTGTGGTCCAGGGTGACACGACAACCTGTTTTGCCGCCGCGTTGGCCGCCTTCTATCGAAAAATTCCCCTGATCCACCTGGAGGCTGGACTGAGAACGGGCGAGCGCGACAACCCCTTTCCAGAGGAAATCAACCGCCGCTTGACCACTCAGCTCGCAGCACTGCATCTGGCGCCCACCCATACCTCGAAGGTTAACCTCCTTAACGATGGCGTCACAGCCGACGATATTGTCGTCACGGGCAATACTGTCATTGATGCTCTGCTACATGTGTCCGGGCGTAACACTCAGACCGAAAATCAGGATCTCCAGCGGATCACGGGCCGGAGGAGCGTTCTGGTCACGGCGCATCGGCGCGAATCCTGGGGCGAGCCGATGGCGCAAACCGCTCGCGCCATCGCGCGGCTAGCACAAAAATTTCCGGAGATTTCCTTTCTGCTTCCTGCTCATCTCAACCCGGCAGTGCGCAGCGTTCTGCTTCCCCCGCTGCAGGGGCTGGAGAATGTTCAGATTACGCAGCCGCTCGATTATGGTGACTTCGTCAAGGCCATGCGCGATTGTTCTATCGTATTGACGGATAGCGGTGGTGTGCAGGAAGAAGCCCCCACCTTTGGTAAGCCGGTTCTCGTCATGCGCGAAACCACTGAGCGGCCTGAAGCCGTTGCCGCCGGCACAGTGCGGCTGGTTGGAACGAATGAGGACCGTATCGTTAGTGAAGTGACCGAATTGCTGACGAACCGGCGGGCCTATCAGGAGATGGCGCGCGCCGTGAATCCCTATGGAGACGGGCAGGCCGCAATGCGGTCAGTCCAAGCGATCGAGCATTTCTTCGCGCTGGGAGAAAGACCGGATGAGTTCGATGCTGGACCGGGTGCCCCTCAAGCGCCAGCCGTTGCACGGACGATGAGCGGTTTTGCTGCTTAATATCAGCCTCTTTTGATAAGCATGTGGTAATGTAGTGGATGCTGGCCCAGCGTTCGTCGCAAGTCAGCCCGCTACGGATAGCTACCGGCCCTGCTGGAGAGCCGCTGGACAACACTGTTCTGCCCATCGCTGACCAGCCGGTTAAGGCTGGTCTCTCTTGTGTACGCCTTAAAGATATCTGCTCCGAAAATCTCCGTTCAAGAATGCCGGCAAATGTTTGAGTAAGTATCAAATGGAAAGCCCACGCCATGAGCGAAAACGACATGTCAAAATGGGAGGTCGACGCCGATAACAAGCTGAAGGCCTATACCCTCTTGGAATGGGGTGTAGCCGTTGGCGAACCGTATCATGTCATGTTGCGGATTGGATATGCTGTTTCCAAGTGGGAATGGGACACCTACAAGGATACCGACCGCTCGCCGCATCAGTTTCAGACGGCAATGTCTCCGACTGCGGCCAAGGAGCTTGGAGCGCTTCTCATCCTCTACGCAGAGGAGGTGGAAAATCAGGTTCCTTCAAAGGGCGAACAAAACTGACAGTGCCGATACAAGGCAAACGGCGTTCGCGCAGCCAGGCTCCCGCCTGCGCTCATCATTCGTTGATGGGCCGTCAAACCGTTGTTCAAATAGGTAGTTTTTGAAGTGGCCCTCCAGAGCGGCTGGTTTGCCTCTTCTTGCCATTCCATTCTCGGGGGAAGCACTCCACAGACAGCATAATCGGGAAGTACAACCTACTCCAAAGAGACAGGCCGCCTTCACCCCTTGCAGCGATGGCTGCTTTGGCAAGGAGAGAATATGCTGGATGCTTATCTGTTCATCAGGGGCAATTTATCGGGTTTAACCGAAAAGGAGATGACAATGTCGTCAAGCAAAGAGAAACAGACGCAAATCAATGGTGCGCGGCGGAATTTTCTCGGTTTGGCCGCAGCGACTGGGGCGAAAGTTGCGGCACTGAGTGCCTTGGCAGCAACAACCATACTGCCGGCCTCGATTGCCCAGGCGATGGGGACGCCGTGGTGGAAAAAAGGCGGCGACGGAGGCGGAAATCCCATGTGCTTTCTGTGCGGCACGTCGATCATGACTCCGAGAGGTGAAGCCAGCATCGAGAGCCTTCAAGTCGGTGATTTGGTGAAAACCGCGCGTGGCAAGGACATGGCAGTCAAATGGATCGGCCGTCACCTTTACAAGCGAAACGGTACGTCCTGGCAAGCGAGCGTCGTCCCGATCCGCATTGCGCGGCACGCGATTGACGAGCAGACACCACGCCGGGATCTCTATGTCTCTCCGGGACACGCTCTCTTGATTGATGGTGTGCTCATCAGAGCAAAGGATCTTGTCAACGGCATCTCCATTGCACCCGCGCTTCCGGATGATCGGGAGATGATTGAGTATTACCATATCGTGCTTGATACCCACGAGGCGATCCTGGCGGAGGGAGTCGCTGCCGAAACCTTCCTTCTCAAGGCCAACAATCACGAAGCGTTCACCAACTTCGGTGAATTCAAGCGCCTCCATCCTGCCGGTGAGACGACAGTCATGACGCCGTTCGCACCAATCGTGGCGCTTGATTCAGGCCGGGAACACCTGAAGGCGTTGTTGCCGATGCGGATGCGGCGCCTCTTGCATCTGCGTGAAACAGCGCGCAACGCTCGCCAAAGGTTCGCGGTTCGCGCTGAGCAACTGATCAGCTGAAATCTGAAATATAGGTCGCATCCAGAGGCGGTTTTGGGCCGCCTCTGTTTTGGTTTAAATGGGGATGAGGCCGCTTTAGCGGCCTCACTGCGTTACAGCACGAAATATCCCTTGGCGAGCGAGACGGCATCATCCAGGTGAATGGCGAAATCGGCCTTCCCGTCACCGTTGACATCACCGTAGACATAGGTGTCGGAGGCAGCCTTGACGTAACGCAGTTCTCCGGCCTTGCCGGTGAACGCCGCGGTGCCGACGTAGGCGAAGGCTTGATTGCCGGATGCTGCGGTGTTCGCATCGATCGCCGACAGATCGATCCGGTCACCGCCGGTGCCCGAGAAGTCGAAGATCGTGTCGCGGCCACTCACCGCCACNTGATTGCCGGATGCTGCGGTGTTCGCATCGATCGCCGACAGATCGATCCGGTCACCGCCGGTGCCCGAGAAGTCGAAGATCGTGTCGCGGCCACTCACCGCCACGGTCGTGTCGGCCAGCGCCTTGAAGGTAAAGGTATCGGCGCCAGCGCCTCCCGTCAGATCATCGGCCCCAGCTCCGCCATACAGCACATCATTGCCTGCTCCGCCGTCGAGGGTGTCATTGCCCGCACCGCCACTGAGCAGGTTGGCGCCAGCATTGCCGTAAAGCTTGTCGGCGTAGTTCGACCCGGTCAGCTGTTCGATCGACACATAGGTGTCGCCCTTGGCATCGCCCGTGTTGATGGCAGCATTGGCAAGACTGGCGGTCACGCCAGCCGTCGCGCTCGCATAGGACGCCGTATCGGTTCCTGCTCCGCCATCAAGCTTATCGGCGCCTGCACCACCGTCCAGGATATCATTGCCCGCCCCGCCGGTAAGCACATTGGCGCTACCATTGCCGTAGAGCTTGTCGGCAAAGCTTGAACCGGTCAGCTGCTCGATCGACACAAAGGTGTCACCCTTGGCATCGCCAGTGTTGATGGCGGGGTTGACGAGGCTGACGGTCACGCCAGTCTTCGCGCTCGCATAGGACGCCGTATCGGTTCCTGCTCCGCCATCAAGCTTATCGGCGCCTGCACCACCATCCAGGATATCATTGCCCGCCCCGCCCTTGAGCGTGTCGTTGCCAGCAAGGGCGCTGATGGTGTCATTGCCGGCAAGGCCGTCAATCGAGTCGATCCCTGCCGTGCCGGTGAGAACGTCATCCCCGCTTGTCGCGCC
>NZ_LMEY01000032.1 GCF_001426665.1 Rhizobium sp. Root1334
CGACGTGTGCCGTCGAGATGGTGATGCCGCGGGCCTTTTCTTCCGGTGCTGCGTCGATCTGGTCGTACGCCTTGAACTCGCCGAAATACTTCGTGATCGCGGCCGTCAGCGACGTCTTGCCATGGTCGACGTGGCCGATCGTGCCAATGTTAACGTGCGGCTTATTGCGCTCAAATTTGCTCTTTGCCATGGGGTCAAGTTTCCTGTGATCAATGAAAATGCACCATACCGGCGGCGCCGGTTTGGGGAGGCGTTTAAGGGTTTCGGGCGGAATGCGCAAGACTTAATTATTTTGCGCTCCGTCAGGCCCTTAAGGCCCGGATGATGCCTATGTGGGGATGACAGGATACATTTCCAATGGCCATCACGCCAAACGCGGAAACGCGATCAAATCAGCCATTTGCCGGCTTGTCTTAAAGCAGCACAACAAAGACCGGAGATATTGGGGCATTTAGTGGAGCGGGTAGCGGGAATCGAACCCGCGTATTCAGCTTGGAAGGCTGCTGCTCTACCATTGAGCTATACCCGCGGGTCAAGATCCGTGTGACAGAATGGTGGAGGGAGTTGGATTTGAACCAACGTAGGCTGAGCCAACGGATTTACAGTCCGTCCCCTTTAACCACTCGGGCATCCCTCCATTATTCTGTCGGGATCAATCGACCAAGTATTGCAGATCAAGGTGTTGTTTGCCGGGGCAATCCGTTCCCTCAATCTGCGCCGGGTATATGACGGCCCCGTTTCATCCTGTCAACACGGCGCCTCAGAAAAAGTTGGGAAAATCGTGATAAAGATTGCAAGCCGCCGATTTCGCGAAAAACGGTTCCACGCGAACGGCATCATCAGTATAAGACAAGCATGAGCAAAGATAATCCGGGCGACAAGAACGCCAAAGACACCCATTACGCCACTCTTCGCCGTGCGCATCGCGACGCCAAGCGCGAACGCGGCGAAATCCCGACCCCCGTACAGGACAAGCGCAAGAGAAGTGCTGCACCTGACTGGAAGGCGCCGCAACTGGCGCCCGACCAGGTGCTGCTCTACGGCATTCACACGGTGCGCGCCGCCCTCGACAATCCCGAGCGCAAAATCACCAAGCTTTCGGTGACGCAGAATGCGTTGGTGCGGCTGGAAACAGGCCCGGTCGAAGAACTGGATTTTCCGGTGGAGATCGTCACGCCGCAGGATCTCGACAAGATCCTCGGACCGGACGCCATCCATCAGGGCGCAATGCTGGAAACCGTTCCGCTGCCTGTGCGCCGTCTTTCGGCACTCAACGACAGCCCGTTGATTCTCGTCCTCGACCAGGTGACCGATCCGCACAATGTCGGCGCCATCATGCGCTCCGCCGTTGCCTTCAACGCCGGCGCCCTGATCACCACGCAGCGTCACAGCCCGACAGAATCAGGCGTCATGGCCAAATCGGCCTCTGGCGCCCTGGAAATGATCCCCTATATCCAGATCACCAATCTCGCCGATGCGCTGGAAGAACTGCACAAGCTCGGCTTCGTCTCGATCGGTCTTGATTCGGAAGGGCCGGCGCCACTTGAACAGACATTTTCTGGCGCAAAGATCGCGCTTGTTCTGGGAGCCGAGGGCAAGGGACTGCGGCAGAAGACCCGCCAGACCGTCAACGCGCTTGCCCGCCTCGACATGCCCGGCGCCATCAAGTCGCTGAACGTCTCCAATGCGGCCGCGATCGCCATGTATGCGGCCCGCGGTCACCTGACCAAGGCCTGACCGGCCGCTACTGCGTCAAAGGCAACGCGGCAACCGACAATCGCGCTTCGGGACATTCGTCCCGCAGCTTGCGCCAGGTCATGACATTGAGTTCTTTTTCGCACCGCGCCAGATAGGCGGTGTCGCCCACGCGGATGCACGCGGTCTGTCCAAGTTCGAGTTTCGAACCATCCTTGTTTCTGCAGGTGCAGATCGGATCGGCGGCAAAGGACGCGCCAGAAGACGTTCCGGCAAGGACCGGAACAAGCGCGACCATCAAAAGTGCCGGAACGCTTTTCATAAGCGAAGTGTAATACAAAAAATCCGGACGTCCAGCGGATTGGCGCCCGGTACGCAACGGCGCGCCGGTGCTAGTCTGCAGACCGACGGCAACTCAGGCCTTCTTCAGAAACTCCGTGCGCAACACCAGGCCCTTGATCATCATGCCGCGCTTCAAGGTCTCGGAAGTGCCCTTGACCTTGAGATCCTTGATCAGGCTGACATTGTCTCCCTCGGAGAGGATTGTGCCGTTGCTGTCCCTGACATCCGTCAGTGTCATTCCAATCTTTAATCTGAGGGCAAGGCCCTTCGGTGCGGCTCTATCCCCTCAATGCAGGCCTGTCCAGCCTCTGCTACCGTGGGTGCAGCGCGCAACGAAAAAGCCGGGCAACGAACGGTGCCCGGCTTTCTATCACAGGGATCAGGATGAAGGATCAGGCGGCGATATCGAAATGGCCGCGGCCGGCAATGGCCTTTTCAGCCTCGGTAATCGCGGCTTCCTTGGAATCCGGGCTGATGGCAAGGCCTTCGGCGCGGACGAATTCGACATCAGTGATACCGATGAAACCGAATACCGTGCTAAGATAGGTTTCCTGGTGGTCCATGGCACTGATCGGCGAGGAACCGGAATAGTGGCCGCCACGGGTCGAAGCGACGATCACTTTCTTGCCCTTGGCAAGGCCTTCGACGCCTTCCGCGGTGTAGCGGAATGTGGTGCCGGCAACGAGAATGCGGTCAATCCAGGTCTTCAACTGGCTCGGAATGGCGAAATTGTACATCGGTGCGCCGATGACGACGACATCAGCGGCAAGAAATTCGTTGAGCGAGGCGCGGCCGGCATCAAGCTCGGAAACCAGCGTCGCATCGAGACCTTCCGGATTGGCGGAAGCGGCCATCAGGTGCGAACCGCTGAGATGGGCAAGTGGGGCGGCGGCAAGGTCGCGATAGGTAACAGTGTCAGAGGGACGCTCTGCCTTGATCCGTGCGACGATCGATGCGGTCAGGCGGCGGGAAACGGAATGATCGCCGAGAATACCTGAGTCGATATGGAGAATGTTCATGGTAGGCACCTTCGTTTGATTGTTTGGTGTACGCTCGGGTGGCGTTTGGTGCATCACATATGATTTTAAAACAATCGACTGATAAGCCGGCCCTTTTTCGACAAGCCGTTTCCTGATAGAAACAATGATGGTCAATTTTCGATGGACATGAAGGTGTGACATGCAGGACCTGAACGATCTCGCGCTGTTTGCCGCCGTGGTGAAAAACAAGGGTTTTTCCGCCGCTGCCCGTGCCCTCAACATTCCGAAGTCCAAACTCAGCAAGCATGTTGCCCGGTTGGAGCAGCAGCTTGACGTACGTCTTCTCGAACGGTCCACCCGCAAGCTGCGGGTAACCGAGATCGGGCAGGCCTTCTATGAACGTTGCGAAATGATCTTGTCTGGCGTCGAGGCTGCTGAAGCAGTGGTGGCTGCGGCCAAAAGTGAACCGGCCGGGGTAGTTCGCCTCGCCTGCCCGATCGGTTTCACGCCGATGGTCGCCGCCATCCTGCCGGCCTTTCATCGTCACTATCCGGGTGTCCGCCTGCTGATCACCACCACCAACCGCCGGATCGATCTGGTCGAAGAACGCATCGACATCGCGCTCCGCGCCCGCGCTCAACTGGACACGGACCACAACCTGATCATCCGCAAGCTCGGCGAAGCCAGCCAGTTTCTCGTGGCAAGTCCAGCGCTGATGGCGCGGATCGGCAATGTAACGATCGATACGCTGGGCAGCATGCCGACGCTGTCGATGAACGAGCAGCATCCAACCGATACCTGGCAGCTGAACCATACCGACGGAACGAAACGCGACATCAGTCATCAACCCGTCATTGGATGTGGCGATTTCGGCATTCTCGAACGGGCAGCCATCGAAGGCGTCGGCATTGCGCTCCTGCCAGATCATCTTTGCAATCGGGGGATCCGGACCGGTGTGCTGGTGCCGGTATTGCCGGAGTGGTGCTCGAACACCACCATCGCCCATCTGGTCTTCACGTCGCGCCATGGCTTGCTGCCGTCGGTCCGCGCGCTCATCGACTTCTTGGCCGACAATCTGCCGGGCGCAATGTCGCGCTGCACGGAAATCGACCCTAAACCGGCAATGCTCGACGCTGCGGAATAGATAGCGCCTCTCAGGCTGCCCAACATATGATGACGGACGTTTCAGACGACCGAATCAGAATTGACGGGGGAAAGTCATAGTCATGACTCGAGAGCGGCGGCGGGGCATCATCTTAAGACAGCGCACGGTCACCGGCATCATTCTCGTCGCAGCCATCTCGTTTCTGGCCGGCATGACGGATGCTGCCGGCCTGTTGATCGCCGGTAGCTTTGTCTCCTTCATGAGCGGCAATACCACCCGCGCCGCCGTGGCGCTTGTGGATGGGCAAGCAGTTGGGGCGGCTATTCTGGTGGGTGGTCTTGCCATGTTCGTCGCTGGCAACGCACTTGGGGTCGTCATTGCCCACAATGCAGCCCGGCGTGCGTTCCGCATCCTCATCGGCGCGGCCTTGCTTTTGGCGCTGGCTGCCATCATCACTGAACCGGGCCTTGCTACACTGCAATTCTACGCAATCGTGCTGGCCATGGGGCTGGTCAATGCCGCAGTCGAACATATGGCGGGATTGCCGGTCGGGCTGACCTATGTCACCGGCGCCCTCTCCCGCTTCGGCAAAGGCATCGGCAACTGGATAATCGGGACGGCACGGCCAGACTGGGGCCTGCAGATCGTTCCCTGGCTCGGAATGATATCCGGCGGCATCTGCGGCGCGTTTCTCGAACGGGCGCTAGGCGCGGATGCGCTGTGGATAATATCCGCCTTTGCGGCGGTATTTGCGATTCTTGCGTTCTTCATCCCACCGCGGCTGCAGAAACGCCTCGCCCTGCGTACGCCGCCCCAAGCCACAAATTTTCGGCCAGCAAGACCTGGCCTTTGACCACCAGTCCCACACGAGTGCAAAGACAACCAGGGCCGCACGGTATTCATGGCGTGCACGACGCGCCGCAGCGCTTTAGATTCGCTGCATAACTCCCAAAATTCACTTCGATTCAGGGTGCCGTGCAGCAGCCCACCGCGCACCAAACAGGTCAATCACTGGAAAAGCAGCCGCCGAGCCGTATTTTCGCTTTACACGCGATCAGAATATGGTAACTCCCTGCCGCAAGTGCTGCCCTTATAGCTCAGTTGGTAGAGCACCTGATTTGTAATCAGGGGGTCCCGGGTTCGAGTCCTGGTGGGGGCACCATTTTTTTCTGCTTAAATTTCCCGGCTATCGGACTTCTTTGGCAAGCTTGCTGTTTATTTTGCCAGATTTTCGCGCCTCTGCAGGATTTGCACCCCCCACTTAGAATCAGAGCGCTGTAAGCCTATATGCAATCGCGATATACCGCCGGTATGGGCTTGAGCGCGGATGCGGCAAGCCCGGCGCGAAATGAGGAATGACAAGCATGACGGCGGACGTTCTGGCTGCAAGCGGCGGCGTGAAGCAGATTATCTGCATCAATTGGGGTACAAAGTACGGCGCGCCGTTTATCAACCGGCTTTATGCAATGGTGGCACGCAACATCACTCCCCCTTTCACATTCACCTGCTTCACCGATAACAGGGAGGGCTTGCGGCCGGAAATTCACCTGGAGGACTTGCCGCCGCTGGACATCGAAAAGATGCCGGTCAAGACCAAGGGTATCTGGCCCAAGGCACGCCTTTGGGGACCGAAACTCAGCAACCTCAGCGGCCCGGTCCTGTTCCTGGACCTCGACCTGGTGATCGTCGGCTCGCTTGATGCCTTCTTCGAAACAGGCGGACCGGATGACGTGATGATCGCCCAGAATCAGACGACGCCATTCGAGCGTCTCGGCCAGACGTCGCTGTTCCGGTTCCCGGTCGGCAAACTTGTTCCGCTACAGGAAAAGTTCCGCGCCGACCCGCAGGGCGTCGCCGACAAATATGAATTTGAGCAGCGGTTCGTTACCCGAAACGCGCCGGGCGGCGTCAAGTTTTTCCCGCGCCGCTGGGTCCTGCATTTCAAACAGGATTGCCGCTGGCCGTTTCCTCTGAACTATTTCCTCGCTCCGCGTCTCCCCTCGGATGCCAGGGTCGTCCTATTCCCGCGCAACTTTTTCCCGCAGCATGCAATCGACGGCCAATTCGGCTTGAAGGGACGTGCCACAACCCCTCTCAACCACGTTTTGGGGGTGTTTGATGCCAGCCGAAGGAAAGGCAAGGCGCCGTTCAAATACCTGCGCCAGTATATCCTTCCAACGCCGTGGGTCGCCGATCATTGGCGGGAATAGCCTCAATCCTCCCTTCCCCATAATGTTCTTTTGTGCATGATAATGGCGGCATTCTCCGCAGCGACGCCTTCTGTCGGACTTACAGGTGGACCATATTTCGGGCCTCTCCTCATTGAGCGGCCCATTTTATAAAACAGACAGGCATTTCATGGCTCGCACGTTCAAAACCATCGCCTTCGCCGCTTCGGCAACCGACGAGGCACAGGCGGCAGAAGCGGCACTGATCGCTCTGTACGGCCAGGAAGACCCGGCGGAAGCGGATGTGATCGTGGCGCTTGGCGGCGACGGCTTCATGCTGCAGACGCTGCACAAGACGATGAATTCCGGCAAGCTGATCTACGGCATGAACCGTGGCTCGATCGGTTTTCTGATGAACCGTTACAGCACGGAAAATCTGCACGAGCGCTTGGCTGCGGCCGTCGAGAATACGTTCCGGCCGCTTGAGATGAAAACCACAGACGCTGACGGCAACACGTTCAAGGCGCTGGCGATCAACGAGGTCTATCTTTTCCGGCAATCCTATCAGGCAGCCAAGCTCCGGGTCGTCGTTGACGACCGGGTGCGGCTCGAAGAGCTTGTCTGCGACGGTGTCCTGCTTTCCACGCCCGCCGGTTCGACAGCCTACAATCTCTCCGCCCATGGGCCTATCCTGCCGCTGGAAGCCCCCCTTCTTGCCCTGACGCCGGTCAGTCCATTCCGGCCACGGCGCTGGCGCGGCGCACTTTTGCCCAACAAGGTCACCGTCGATATCGACATTCTCGAACCCGAAAAACGTCCGGTCAACGCGGTCGCCGATCATGTCGAGGTCAAATCGGTGGTGAAGGTTCGCATTGCTGAATCGGAAAACAAGACGGCGCACATCCTTTCCGATCCGGATTACTCCTGGTCGGACCGTATCCTGGCCGAACAATTTTCCAACTAGAAGCGATAGACGCGGTCTCCTGCCGCAATGCCTTGATTTCGAATCGATTCCCGCCAAAAATTGTGGCAGAGTTGAGCGTGCCTTGATGCCTGCAACGGATCGAGGTGAGAGCATCCAGCTGTTTACACGAACCTATCTAAGGCGACGAAGATGCTCCCTATCCAACGTTTCAACACGCCTGAGCTGCGTGTGTCTGGCGCCACGCCGCGCACAGCCTTGCTTTCCATTCAGTGTCTTGTAGCCCTTGTTCTGTTTCTGCCATTTGCTGAGGGATCCGCTGCCCGCGCGGATGAAACCGTCCTGATGCCTGCCAACATTATCTTCGTGACAAGCACGGGATATTGGGAGGAAAGCGGCGATCCGCTATCCGCCCTGGATCCAAAGGCCGGCACGGCTACAGACAATCAATCGGCAACGATATCTCCCACGCAACGGGGTTATTACAAGCTCGTTGCGGTGCGCCAGCCGGAGGGCAACGCGCACATATTCCTGCAGCAGGTGGTACTGGATGCTGCAGGTCCCAAGGTTATTTCCTCAGCGGAGCTTGAGGAATTTTCTGCGATGAAGGCCTATGTCACGGATATCAGGCCGGACACATCCGATGGCGTTGCCGCCCAGCCGGGATTGTTTGCCACGGTCTATCTGAAAACGGACCCGACCGCATTGGAACCCGAGACCTGGACCGTGCTGATCGATGATATCGGCGATATCAAGGTCGAGCGGGAGACGAACTGACCACACGGACATAACCAAAAGAAAAAGCCGGGCAATGGATGCGCCCGGCTTTTTTTATTTTTTTGGAGATGGAAACCCGGCTTAGGCCAGATCGTCGACCACGGCATCGGCGCCGCCGTTGACACGGTGTGCGAGTGCAGCTTCCATGAACTCGTTCAGATCGCCATCGAGCACATCGTCAGGCGCTGTGCTGGCGACGCCGGTACGCAAGTCCTTGACCAGCTGATACGGCTGCAACACGTAGGACCGGATCTGGTGACCCCAGCCGATATCGCTCTTCGATGCGGCTTCAGCATTGGCCGCGTCTTCACGCTTTTTCAGCTCCGCTTCGTAGAGGCGGGCACGCAACATGTCCCAGGCCTTGGCCTTGTTCTTGTGTTGCGAACGCTCCTGTTGGCACTGCACGACGATTCCGGACGGAATATGCGTGATACGCACGGCCGAATCGGTGGTGTTGACGTGCTGGCCGCCGGCGCCGGACGAACGGTAGGTATCGATACGGCAATCGCTCTCGTTGATATCGATCTGGATCGAATCGTCGATGACCGGGTAGACCCAGATCGACGAGAACGAGGTGTGGCGGCGGGCATTGCTGTCGAATGGCGAAATACGAACAAGGCGATGAACACCCGATTCGGTCTTCAGCCAGCCATAGGCATTGTGCCCCTTGACCAGCAGCGTCGCCGACTTGATGCCCGCTTCTTCACCGTCATGAACTTCGAGAAGCTCGACCTTATAACCCTGGCGCTCAGCCCAGCGCGTGTACATACGCAAGAGGATGTTCGCCCAATCCTGGCTCTCGGTACCGCCGGCACCGGAATGGACTTCGAGATAGGTATCGTTGCTGTCAGCTTCGCCGGAGAGCATCGCTTCCACCTGGCGACGGGCGGCTTCAACCTTCAGTGCGCGCAGCGCATCTTCGGCTTCCTTGATGATGTCAGCGTCACCCTCTTCCTCACCGAGTTCGATGAGGTCGATGGCATCCTGCATCTGCCGCTCGAAAGCACGAACGCCATTGATGCCGTCATCCAGCTGCTGGCGTTCGCGCATCAGCTTCTGAGCTTCCGACGCGTCGTTCCAGAGGTTTGGATCCTCTGCCTTGTTGTTCAACCAGTCCAGCCGTCTTACCGCCTGATCCCAGTCAAAGATGCCTCCTCAGCAGGCTTATGGCCTGCTTGATTTCGTCGACAATGTTCTCGATTTCAGTCCGCATGGTTCCGCTTCTTGCGTTCGTATGGAATGTGCGCCGTGAATAACGGCGCCCGCCGCTCGTGTAAACAGCGGCGGGCGCCGGTGAATGGGAAGGGGCTGGTTAAAACAGGCCGCTGGAACCGCGATTGATCGCATCATTGGCCTGCGGCGACGCCTTCAGGATTTCTTCCGGCGGGATGTACTGATCGGCACCACCGATGACCGAGAAGGTATCGGCCGGGCCGGTGCCGGGCTTGAAGGCCTCGATGATCGTATCCGGATCGCCGTCTGCCGCCGCCATACCGGTCTTGCGGTTGACGGGGATGAGGCTCATGCCTTCCGGCACAACGAACTTGCTTGGGCGGGTACCCTGCGTTGCGGCCTGCATGAAATCATTGAACACGGGAGCCGCCAGACCGCCACCTGTTGCACCGCGGCCGAGCGGCGCCGGGCTGTCGAAACCGAGATAGAGGCCAGCCACCATGTCCGGCGTATAGCCGACGAACCAGGCGTCCTTTTCGTCGTTGGTCGTTCCGGTCTTGCCGGCAACCGGACGGTCGAGCTTGATCTTGCCGGCCGCAGTACCGCGGGAAACCACGCCTTCCATCATCGATGTGATCTGGTAGGCGGTCATCGGGTCAAGAACCTGCTCGCGGTTGTCGGTGAGAACCGGCTCTTCCTGATCTTCCCAATCAGCCGCATTGCAATTGTCACAGGTGCGCTCTTCGTGGCGGAAGATCGTCTTGCCGTAGCGGTCCTGGATGCGGTCGATCATCGACGGCTTGATCTGCTTGCCGCCATTGGCGAGCACCGAATAGGCCGACACCATGCGCAGAACCGTCGTTTCGCCTGAACCGAGCGACATTGCGAGCACCGGCAGCATCTTGTCGTAGATGCCGAAACGTTCGGCATATTCGGCCACCAAGTTCATGCCCATGTCGTTGGCAAGCCGCACCGTCATCAGGTTACGCGACTTTTCGATGCCGAGACGCAGTGTCGAAGGGCCGGCCGAACCGCCGCCATAGTTTTCCGGACGCCAGACCTGACCGCCGGTTACGAGTTCGAATGGCGCGTCGAGAATGACGGATGCGGGCGTATAGCCGTTGTCCAGTGCTGCCGCGTAAACGAAGGGCTTGAAGGACGATCCCGGCTGACGCATGGCCTGCGTTGCACGGTTGAATTCAGACTGGCCGTAGGAAAAGCCACCCGTCATGGCCAGAACACGGCCCGTATGCGGGTCCATGGCGACAAGGCCGCCCTGCACTTTCGGCGGCTGGCGCAGGCGATATTCTCCGGCAGCATCAGTCGGCTCGACATAAACGACATCGCCCGGACCGACGACGCCTTCCGGCGACTTTGCCGTCTTACGCTCACCGGTCGAAGAGCGGTAGGCCCATTGCATGTTCTTGGCGGTGATATGGCCGGTCACGCGGTCGGCGCCGATTTTGCCGCCGGCCTCTTTTTCCGGCTGGATGCCGATGTCGGCACCGTTACCGTCAACGGAGAGTACGACGGCCAGTTTCCATTCGGGCACATCAGACAAAGCATTCAGCTTGCCGAGCGGCTCGCCCCAGTCTCCACCAATTTCGATCGACTTCATCGGGCCATGGAAACCGCGGCGCTCGTCATAGGAAACCAGCGCGTTCTGCAGCGCCCGGCGCGCTTCCACCTGAATGCGCGGGTCGAGTGATGTGCGGACCGACAGGCCGCCCTCGTAAAGCGCGTTGTCGCCGTAGCGCTGGATGATCTGGCGGCGAACTTCCTCGGCGAAATAGTCAGACGCGAACAGATGCGATCCACCGCGACGAACACTGACACCCAGTGGCTGCTTCTTTGCCTCATCGCCATCGCTTTTGGCGACGTAACCGTTTTCGACCATGCGATCGATGACCCAGTTGCGGCGCTCGATGGCAGCTTCGGCCCTGCGGAATGGATGATAATTAGCCGGCCCCTTCGGCAGTGCTGCGAGATAGGCCGTTTCAGCAATGGTCAGCTCGGTGACCGACTTGTCGAAGTAAGTCAGTGCGGCGCCAGCGATACCGTAGGAATTCAGACCGAAGAAGATTTCGTTGAGATAGAGTTCGAGAATACGATCCTTGCTGTAGGCCTGCTCGATGCGGAACGACAGGATGGCTTCCTTGACCTTGCGGTCGATCGTCTGGTCGGAGGAGAGAAGGAAGTTCTTGGCAACCTGCTGGGTGATGGTCGAAGCGCCGACGGGACGGCGGCCGGAGCCGAAATTCTGCAGGTTGACGAAGATGGCGCGGCCAAGGCCGGTGATATCGACGCCTGGATGCTGGTAGAAGTTCTTGTCTTCGGCCGAGATGAAGGCCGCCTTGACGCGATCGGGAATGGCCTGGATCGGCAGATAGAGGCGGCGTTCACGGGCATATTCAGCCATCAGCGCGCCATTGCC
This sequence comes from Rhizobium sp. Root1334, assembly GCF_001426665.1. Lineage (GTDB taxonomy): Bacteria > Pseudomonadota > Alphaproteobacteria > Rhizobiales > Rhizobiaceae > Pararhizobium. The sequence goes on from NZ_LMEY01000032.1 coordinate 11,597, forward strand.
GGCGTGGACGCGGGTTGTTACCGGAGGCGCATAGCTGTTGAGGACCTCATAGTCTGGCAGGTCCTTGGTCACATGGCCAAGATAGATGGCAGCGGCTGCGGCAACGCCGAGCACCAGAAATGCGCCAATGCCGAAGAAATATCCAATCAGTCTGATCATCAGCCAGGTACCGGTATCCAGTTATCGTTTATCTATGCGGAACATACGCTGCCGGTGGGCCTACCCCGCACCTTGCCCGAATGCAATCACGCCAACGCATTAAACAACGAATGAAATGCGTTCCGGATGGCCGGCGGCGCTTCCCCACGTTGCATGTTTACGGCCAGCGATCGTCTTTCGGATCACCGCCGTGCAATTCAGACTTCCGGATAGCGACCGGATTGTGAGTAAAATAGGGCTTGCAGCAGATTAAACATGGGTCATCCCGTTGAAAACGATATCGCTGTTACTCCGGCGACACAAATCACAACAGACGTTATTACCGGTTCACGCCATTGAGCGGCAACGGATGGAACTTCCTCCAAACCGTGCTCAACCACCGTTTGCGACGGCCTCGCCGCGATAGCCGCGCACGGCAGCCGCAATAAGATCTGCAACCTTGCTGCGCCAGACCGGATCGACAAGGAGCTTTTCATCTTCCTTGTTGGACAAAAAACCCAATTCCAGCAGAATCGATGGCACATCCGGCGCCTGCAGAACCCGGAATCCCGCATGGCGGTGTGGATTGTTGATCAGGTTGATCTGCCCCTCGAAGGACGAAACGACGGAACGGGCGAGATTGACCGAGAACGCCTGCGTTTCGCGGCGCGTCAGATCGATCAGAATGTCGGCGACTTCGGCCGGTTCGCTCTTGAAGGTGACCCCGGCAATCTCATCCGACAGGTTTTCGCGGGCTGCAAGATTGGCTGCCAGATGGTCGGATGCCTTGTCGGAGATCGTGTAGACGGTGGCGCCACGAATATCACGCTGCTTCAGCGTATCGGCGTGAATGGAGATGAACAGGTTGGCGCTGTGCTGACGGGCAACCTGGACGCGTTCCGGCAAGGACAGGAACTCATCCTTGTCGCGCGTCAGGAATGCCTTGACGCCCTTCTCCTTGTTGAGCGTCTCGACAAGCTGCGCGGCGAAGGCAAGCGTGACGCTCTTCTCTTCCATCTTGGTCTCGCTGCCGATGGCGCCGGTATCGATACCGCCGTGACCAGCATCGACGGCAATAATGAATGCTCCGGGTGCGGCCGGCTCGACCAGCCTGTCGGTCTTTGCAGCGCTGACAGTACCGGTCCATGTCTGCTCTGCGATCAAGCTGGAAAAACGCGCCTCGGTCACCCGTTCCGCATCAAGCACCAGGCGAAATCCCTTGCCTTCCTCATCCGCCTTCACATCGGCGACCGTGACGGCGACGGGTTTGCTTGCAGTGAGCACCACGCGGGCGCTGCCCGGCCCCATCGCGCCATAGCGAATTTCGGTGAACAGACCGCGCGCTTTCAGATCCTCGGGTTTCAGACCAAAGGAGGTCTCAGGCAAATCGACGATGACACGGGGCGGATTGGCGACATAGTGGACGAAGAAAACGGGCTTGCGGTCGAAATCAATCACCACCCTGGTGCGGGCGTCGTCGCCGGCAATCCGCGCACCGTAAGCGAGCAATGGTGCATCGGCAGCATGAGCGACCGGCGCCGCCGAAAGAAGCAGGAGGCCCAGCAGGCACCGTCGTATCATCGCTGACAGGATCAAATCCGCTCTTCCTTGTTGCATACGCCCACCGGTACCGCGGTGGTAGCGTCGCCGACGACCAGGTCGCGACATCTCATTTCGGGACATGGCCCGTACACTTGGCGCGTTGCTGCCTGCAGTATCCATGACGCCATATGGTTAACCAAACCTTGCGCTCTCCATATTCAAGGGACGCCGCCTGCCCTTTTCCAGCGCCGTTAACGAGCCTCAAGACCGCAGCAAACCAGCACTTCGCCAGTACACACCCCGACAAGCGAATCAATCAATATTATGGCGCTTCCGGCTTTTCCCTTGCCATTGTGACATAGAAAACATAAAAGCCTTGCAGGGAGAAAGTGTTGACGGGATAGAATCGACGACCGGCAGCCAAAGGGTGTTTAAAACCCTGGCGCCAGAGCGTGATCGGGACGGGTAAAACCGCTTCAACGCAGATCACGTCTCGGACAAGCAGTCGCGCTTCATCCGCCGTCGCTCCACTTTTTCTTCGCATGCTGAATCGAGAAATTCCGGCGGTGGCCGGAGCGTTTATGGTGACGATCACCGCAGGCCCGTGACCGGGCACATTCATCGGGCCTTCAGGGCCTACTACATTGGCATTCTTGTTTGGTCATTAACGTTGTCCCAGCAGTATCGGTCAGAAGTAAACAGGCCCCGGAACGCAAGTGTTCCGGCTGCCGTCTGGCTGTTGGACGATCTCCCCAACCTTACAGGAACATTCACATCCGGCGAAAAACCTGAACTGCATGGAAAGTCTCCTCCGGGACGCTATTTTCCTGCTGTTTCCAGGGTGCGCCGAGGAGCACCACTTCCATGGCAGAGAAAATGCTTATCGATGCGTCTCACGCTGAAGAGACGCGCGTCGTTGTCGTACGCGGAAACCGCATAGAAGAATTCGACTTCGAATCCGAACACAAGAAACAAATCCGCGGCAACATCTATCTCGCGAAAGTAACGCGCGTAGAGCCGTCGCTGCAGGCGGCCTTTGTCGACTACGGCGGCAACCGCCACGGCTTCCTAGCGTTCGCTGAAATCCACCCCGACTATTATCAGATCCCGCTCGCCGATCGTCAGGCCCTCCTGCGGCAGGAAGCCGAGGAAGCGCGCCGTGACGACGACATCGAGCATGTCGAAACCGGCACGGATCTCGGCCCTGATTCCGAAGAGGAAACAGTCGAGGCGGTTGTAGAGAACGTCGTCGAGGTCATTGAAACGGCGGCCGAGCCGGTCGAGACCGTGGAAATGGCCGCTGAGACCGAAGAAGAAAAGCCGAAAGCAAAGGCCAAGCGTCCGCGCCGCACCAAGAAGGCTGCCGCCGCCGAAGCCGAAGCCGCTGCTGCCGACGCAGATGGCGAAGAAGGTAATGGCGGCGAAATGGCTGCCATGGTCGATACCGACAGCATTTCGGAAGACACGCGTGGTGGACGCCGCGGCCATGATGACGACGATGATGACGACGGTCATCACGAAGAAAAGGAAGTCATCGAATCCGTCGGCGCCGAAGACGCGATGGAAGAAGTGCCGGACCGGCAGGTCAACCGCCGTCCGCGCAAGCAGTACCGCATCCAGGAAGTCATCAAGCGCCGCCAGATTCTTCTGGTGCAGGTGGCCAAGGAAGAACGCGGCAACAAGGGCGCAGCCCTCACCACCTATCTGTCGCTGGCCGGCCGGTATTCGGTCCTGATGCCGAACACGGCGCGTGGCGGCGGCATTTCTCGCAAGATCACCAACCTGCCGGACCGCAAGCGCCTGAAGGAAATTGCCCGCGCGCTCGACGTGCCGCAGGGCATGGGCGTCATCCTGCGCACCGCCGGTGCCAACCGCACCAAGGTCGAAGTCAAGCGTGACTTCGAATACCTGATGCGCCTGTGGGAGAATGTTCGCACCCTGACGCTCTCCTCCACTGCCCCTTGCCTCGTCTATGAGGAAGGCTCACTGATCAAGCGCTCGATCCGCGACCTTTACAACAAGGATATCAGCGAGATCATCGTCGCCGGTGAAGAAGGCTACAAGGAAGCCAAGGGCTTCATGAAGATGCTGATGCCGAGCCACGCCAAGGTGGTTCAGCCTTACCGTGACGTCCACCCGATCTTCTCGCGCTCGGGTATCGAAGCCCAGCTCGACCGCATGCTGGTGCCGCAAGTAACGCTGAAGTCCGGCGGCTACATCATCATCAACCAGACCGAAGCGCTGGTCGCCATCGACGTGAACTCGGGCCGTTCGACCCGCGAGCACTCGATCGAAGACACGGCCCTCCAGACCAACCTCGAAGCTGCCGAAGAAGTCGCCCGCCAGCTGCGCCTGCGTGACCTTGCCGGTCTCGTCGTCGTCGACTTCATCGACATGGAAGAAAAGCGCAACAACCGCGCTGTCGAGAAGCGTCTGAAGGATCATCTGAAGAACGACCGCGCCCGCATCCAGGTCGGCCGCATCTCGCATTTCGGCCTGCTCGAAATGTCGCGCCAGCGGATTCGCGCCTCGGTACTCGAATCGACGATGCAGGTCTGCTCGCATTGCAACGGCACGGGCCACGTGCGTTCGCAGTCCTCTGTTGCCCTGCATGTCCTGCGCGGCGTCGAAGAATATCTCTTGAAGAACACCACGCACAACATCACCGTGCGCACAACGCCGGATATTGCGCTCTACCTGCTCAACCACAAGCGCGGCACGATCATCGATTATGAAGAGCGCTTTGGCGTTCAGATCATCATCGAGGCGGACGCCCATGTCGGTGCGCAGCATTTTGCCATCGATCGCGGCGAAGCTGTCGAGAACCCGGTCAAGATCGAGCAGATCATCCAGTTCGAGCCGGAAATCGATGAAGACGACGATATCATCATCGAAGAGGATATCGAGGACGATGAAGAACTCGTGGCCGAAGCCAAGCCGGAACGCGCAGAACGGGCCGAGCGCAGCGAACGGGCACCTGCCGCCGAGGGCGACGAACAGGGCAACCGCAAGCGCAAGCGCCGCCGGCGCCGGCGTGGTGGCCGCCCGGGCGGCGACCAGGGTGCTGAGGCCGGTGTGCGCTCCGAGGATGCCTCCGATGAGGATGGCGACGAGGACGAAGCTGATGACGTTGCAGCACAGGCGGGTGCCGAAGACGCACAGGACGCAGGCCTGAGCGAAGAAGAGCGTCAGAAGCGCAAACGCCGCCGTCGTGGCAAGCGTGGTGGTCGCCGCAACCGTCCGGACGAGGCAGAAGGTGAAAATCTGGCAGCCGACGACGAGACCGCTGGTGAAGAAGCCTCGGTGGATGCACCGGAAGCGGAGGCCGTGGCTACCGTTTCAGCCGAAGACGCTGTTTCAGTTGTAGCCGCCGAAGAAATCGTCGAAATCCCGGTTGTTGCCGTGGAAGAAGCCAAGCCCGCCAAGCCGAAGCGCAGCCGCAAGAAAGCCGTCGCTGCTGTTGAAGAGGCCGTTGCCGAACAGGCACCTGTGATGACTGCCGATGCGGATGCTCAGGCTGCAGTCGAAGCGAAGCCGGAAACGGTTGCCGCCATCGAGGAACCGGCTGTCGAGAAGGCTGCTGCCGACCTCGAAGATACCAAGCCGGTGCGCGCCAACCGCGACATCGACGCGATTGCCAGCGAGCCGGTCGTCAAGTCGTCCACCGTCAAGAAGGACGAAGGTGATACCGAGCCGGCAAAGCCCAAGAAGGGCGGCTGGTGGCAGAAGCGCGGCTTCTTCTGAGCCGAAACAGATATCTGAAAGATGAAAAACCGGCCAAGCGATTGGCCGGTTTTTTCATGTTTCGGCCTGTTACATCAGGAACTGTGAAAATACATCGGCTGCGGCAGAGTGTTCTCTGTTGGACGAGATGGGCTCGTCCAGTGCCAACAGGAGGAGGCAATCATGCGACGTTTCCTTGTCGCAGCCGCGCTCGTCGCCATTCCCACGATTTCGCTTGCAGCGACATCACAAGCTGACAGCACGAGCCGCCAGCGCTACAACGACTTTTACTACAAGAGTTATGACACGGCCTTTGAACCAGTCTGTGTGATCAGGACAGTCCGCAAGACGGACGAGTACGGTAACCGCGTCATCCGGAAGATTCGCATTTGCCGCTGAGCTAGCCCCTTAGACATCCATTGCCGGCATGCGCGTCCGCTGGGCGCGCATGAGCACGGGTGGATCGAAGTCAGGCCACTTCCCAATCCGATTCACAGCCGTGACAGACAGAATCCGGAAAGTCCGCTAACAGCCTGAAATTTCTACGGGATCACGCCAGCCAGCGGGCGATGCGATCCATCGCATCGACCATGTCGGCGCGTGCACCAGCATAGGAAAACCGCATCATGCGATGGCCTTCGACAGGATCGAAATCCAGCCCCGGCGTTGCCGCGACATTGATCTCAGCCAGCATCTTGCGGGCAAAATCCATGCTGTCATTGGTGAAACGGCTGACATCGGCATAGGCATAGAAAGCCCCGTCCATCGGCGAGGCGATGGTAAAGCCGATCTCCGGCAAGCGCTTCAGCAGCAGGTCGCGATTAACGCTATAGGACCCCTTGTAGACATCCAGTTCCGTCTCACAGCCGAGTGCCGCTTCAGCAGCGATCTGCGACAGTTCCGGCGGTGAGATGTAGAGGCTCTGGGCGATCCGCTCGAAGGCGCGGACCTGGGATTCGGGCAGGACCATCCAGCCGATCCGCCAGCCGGTCATGCAGTAGTATTTCGAGAACGAGTTGATAATCACGGCCTCGCCTGTCACCGCAAGTGCAGTCGTCTCTTCGCCGGCGAATGTCAGGCCATGGTAAATCTCGTCCGAGATGAAGGCGATATTATTGTCGTGGCAATAGGAGGCAAGTGCTTTCAACCCTGCCCTGCCCGTGACCGTGCCGGTCGGATTGGCCGGGCTGGCGAGCAGAACGCCGCTCAGCGGCCTTCCCGCCTTCTTGGCCGCAGCTTCCAGGTTCTGCGGCGTCAGCGTGAAACCGCTCTCGGCATCCGCTTCGACTTCCACAACAGTCAGGCCGAGGGCTGCCAGGATATTGCGATAGGCCGGATAACCCGGGCGGGCGATGGCCACGCAATCACCTGGATCGAACAGCGCCAGGAAGGCCAGATTGAAGCCGGCCGACGATCCCGTTGTCACGGCAACGCGCTGCGGGTCGATATCGACGCCATAGCGGGTGCGATAATGGCGAGCGATTGCCAGCCTCAATGACGAGGTGCCGAGCGCATCGGTATAGCCGAGGCGTCCGTGATCGAGTGCGGTTCGCGCGGCCTCCAGTGCGGCCTTCGGTGCGGGATGGCTCGGCTGGCCAACGGCCATCGAGATCACCGGATAACCCGCCTCGCGGCGTTTTGTAGCCTCGGCCAGAACGTCCATGGCATGGAACGGTTCGACGGAACTGCGAACGGAAAGGGGCTTCAACGGCACATCCTCGATATTTTTGACGTGACAGGCATGTGCCTGATCGCAAAGGGCTTCACAAGTGCGCGAGCGCCGCATTTCCGCCGATTTTGCGGTTTCGTTTGGCGCCGCGCCACCCTATGGTCGGCGGCGATATTCTGTTGTCCTTCAAACACGCCTGTTGACGTGGCCTTAGTACTTGAACGACAGACTGCAGCAACGAAAGACAACGAGGACCATCATGGCATTTAACGCCCGCAAGATCATCACCGCTTCGCTTATCCTGTTGACGGCAAGCGCCGCGACCACTCCGGTAGCTTACGCGCTGGATGCCAAACAGAAGCAGGAAATCGGTGACTTCATCCGGGAATACCTCGTCGCCAATCCGGAAATCCTGCTCGAGGCCCAGCAGTCGCTGAAGAAGAAGCAGGCCGACGAACAGTCGGCGCAGGCGCAGGCCGCCATCACCGACAATGAAAAGGCGATCTTCCAGTCGCCCTATGACGTGACGCTCGGCAATCCCAACGGCGATGTTACCATCGTCGAATTCTACGACTACAATTGCGGCTATTGCAAACGCGCCTTGTCCGACATGGAAACCATTCTCGAAAAGGACAAGAACGTCCGCTTCGTCTTGAAGGAGCTGCCGATTCTCGGACCGGACTCGATGGCGGCGCATAAGGTCAGTACCGCATTCCGCGCCATCGCGCCGGAAAAATACGGTGATTTCCATCGCGCCCTGCTCGGCGGAGAAGACCGCGCCAACGAGGAGACCGCAATGGCGGTGGCGACCGGCCTTGGCGTTTCCGAAGCGGATCTGCGCAAGAAGATGGCAGAAAACACGCAGGACGACGCCGTCAGGGAAGTTTATACGCTGGCCAACGATCTCGGCATCACGGGCACTCCGTCCTACGTGATCGGCAAGGAAGCCGTCTACGGTGCCGTCGGCGCCGAAGAGATTGAAACGAAAGTCACCAACGTCCGTACCTGCGGCAAGACCGTTTGCTAAGCCCACTTTGAGCAAAGCAGCCCGTTATGGCTTGTGGACAAATGCCGAGGGGGGTCAAAGGGCTTTTCCTCGGCTGTTCGCCGGTCTATAGGTAGCGCTCGACTATCGGACCGGATCCCATATGCCATCGACCATTTTCGTGCTGAACGGCCCCAACCTCAACGCGCTCGGCAAACGCGAGCCCGGTATTTATGGGGGCCAGACACTGGCCGACATCGAGGCGATGTGCGTCGAGCATGGCAATTTGCTGGGGCTCAATGTTGTCTGCCGCCAGAGCAATCATGAAGGCGACCTCATCGACTGGTTCCATGAAGCAGGCAGCGTCGCACAGGGCATCGCCATCAATGCCGGTGCCTACACCCACACATCGATCGCGCTGCACGATGCGGCCAAGGCGATCGGCATTCCGGTCGTCGAAGTACATCTCTCCAATGTTCATGCCCGCGAGGAATTCCGGCACAAATCGATGCTGGCACCAGCGGCGAAGGGCGTGATTTGCGGCTTTGGCGCCGACAGTTACATTCTGGCGCTCAATGCGCTAAAGACACTCACACAACAGACGAAATAAAAAGAACACGAGGCTCATATCCCATGGCTGACAAGAAACCCGGCATCGACCAGTCGCTGATCCGCGATCTCGCCAACATCCTGAACGAAACCGATCTCACCGAGATCGAAGTGGAACAGGACGATCTGCGTATCCGCGTTTCGCGCGCCGGTACGCCGCAATACGTGTCCGCTCCGGTTCCGGTCGCAGCACCGGCCCAGATCGCCTCCGCTGGCATTTCCGCGGTTTCGGCTGCGGAACCCGCACGGACCTCCAAGAACGCGGTTACCGCACCGATGGTCGGCACGGCCTACCTGTCGCCTGCCCCCGGCTCGCGTCCGTTCGTTGAAGTCGGCGCGACCGTCAAGGAAGGCCAGACCATCCTGATCATCGAAGCCATGAAGACGATGAACCAGATTCCGGCGCCGCGCTCCGGCAAGGTCACCGAAATCCTCGTTGAAGACGGCGCACCGGTCGAATACGGCGAAGCGCTTGTCGTCATAGAATAGGCCGCGCCGATGATTTCAAAGATCCTCATCGCCAATCGCGGCGAAATCGCCCTTCGGGTGTTGCGCGCCTGCAAGGAACTCGGCATCGCCACCGTTGCGGTTCATTCGACCGCCGACGCCAATGCGATGCACGTGCGCCTTGCCGACGAGAGCGTCTGCATCGGCCCGCCGCCATCGCGCGACAGCTATCTGAACATTCACCAGATCGTTGCCGCCTGCGAGATCACCGGCGCCGACGCCGTGCATCCGGGGTACGGTTTCCTGTCGGAAAATGCCAAGTTCGCCGATATCCTCGACGCGCACGGCATTACCTTCATCGGACCGACCGCCGATCACATCCGCATCATGGGTGACAAGATCACCGCGAAGGAAACCGCGAAATCGCTCGGTATTCCTGTCGTTCCGGGCTCTGCCGGCGAAGTGAAGCCGGAAAACGCGCTGGAAATCGCCCGCGAAATCGGCTTCCCCGTGCTGATCAAGGCGACTGCCGGCGGCGGCGGTCGCGGCATGAAAGTGGCAAAGAACGAGGAAGAACTTTCCGAGGCAGTATCGACCGCCCGTGCCGAGGCGCTTGCCGCTTTCGGCAATGACGCCGTCTACATGGAAAAGTATCTCGGCAAGCCGCGCCATATCGAGGTCCAGGTCGTCGGCGACGGTGAAGGCAATGCCATTCATCTCGGCGAACGCGACTGCTCGCTGCAGCGCCGCCACCAGAAGGTCTGGGAAGAAGCCAATTCACCGGCGCTCAATGTCGAGCAGCGGATGAAGATCGGCGAAATCTGCGCTGATGCCATGCGCAAGCTGAAATACCGCGGCGCCGGCACGATCGAATTCCTCTACGAAAACGGCGAGTTCTTCTTCATCGAGATGAACACCCGCCTGCAGGTCGAGCATCCGATCACCGAAGCCATCACCGGTATCGACCTCGTTCACGAGCAGATCCGCGTTGCTTCCGGCGGTGGTCTCTCGGTGACGCAGGACGAGATCGTCTTTTCCGGCCATGCCATCGAATGCCGTATCAATGCCGAGGATGCGCGCACCTTCGTGCCCTCGCCCGGCACGATCACGCATTTCCATGCGCCGGGTGGCCTTGGTGTTCGCGTCGATTCGGGCGTCTATCAGGGCTACAAGATCCCGCCCTATTACGACAGCCTGATCGGCAAGCTGATCGTGCACGGACGCACCCGCGTCGAGTGCATGATGCGCCTGCGCCGCGTGCTCGATGAATTCGTCATCGATGGCGTCAAGACGACCTTGCCTCTGTTCCAGGACCTGATCAACAATCAGGACATCGCCAACGGCGACTACGATATCCATTGGCTGGAAAACTACCTGGCCAAATCGGCCGAATGAGGTTTTGAATGAAAGGGACCCGCAGCAGGCAGCCGGACATTACACCGGATTTGCTGTTGCGGGCCTATTCCATCGGGCTGTTCCCGATGGCCGACAGCGCTGACGATCCCGAATTGTTCTGGGTCGAGCCCGAATTGCGCGGCATCATCCCGCTCGACGATTTCCACGTTTCCAAAAGCCTTGCCAAGACGATCCGCCGCGTACCGTTCGATATCCGTTACGACACGGCGTTCGAACATGTCATGGAAGGATGCGCCGCCCCTGCCCCGGATCGCCCGACCACCTGGATCAACGCCAAGATCCGCTCGCTCTACACGACGCTGCACAGCATGGGCCACGCGCATAGTGTCGAGGCATGGGAGAACGATGAGCTGGTCGGCGGCCTCTACGGCGTCTCGCTCGGCTCGGCCTTCTTCGGCGAAAGCATGTTTTCACGCCGCACGGACGCCTCGAAGATCTGCCTTGTGCATCTGGTCGAACGTTTGCGAAAGCGGGGCTTTCTCCTGCTCGACACACAATTCACCACCGAGCATTTGAAGAATTTTGGCGCGATCGACGTGCCGAAGGCGCGCTATGAAAAGATGCTGGCGCGCGCAATCGCAACGCCGCATCTGAAATTCTGACAATCGAAAACTGGGTTGCCGAAAACCGGTTTACTGCTTGGCTGCGGAATCCGGTGGCGGCAGGTCGGATTTTGCCTTGCAGCTGTTCAGCCAGACGTCGTAGACGGGGTGCTCGACGGCATTCAGGCCCGGGCTGTCGGCAAACATCCAGCCGGTGAAGATGCGGCGGATCTTGCGGTCGAGCGTGATCTCGTCGACTTCGACGAACGTGTCGGTCTTCGGCGCTTCGGTATCGTCGCGGCTATAACAGACGCGCGGCGTCACCTGCAGCGCGCCGAACTGCACGGTTTCGCCGATATAGACATCAAAGGTGGTAATGCGGCCGGTGATCTTATCGATGCCGGAAAAGACGGCGACCGGATTGGTAATTCGGGCTGCGTCGGCGGCCGTCACCATGGAAAGAACGGCGGTGCCGGCAATCGCGAACAGCGAGGCTGCCGCAAAAAACCGGCGCTTTAGAATTCGCTGACTTGAAACTACCATTCTAACGCCCGTCTCCCGCGCAATCCCCGGCCATATCACCGGGTATCAGGCGCTAAACATCAAATGTGGCCGCGGCATGATGCCTGCGGTGCAATCGCGAACAACTGTTTGCAGATCCGGTTCAGGAGCGTGGCGTCCAGGCATCATAGTCGCCGGTGACGCGCGGACGCTCGCCGGTGGCGTTGATCGAGCCCGGCGGCCGGTAGGCCTGAGCGGAGCCAGTGCCGTTCGGCTGGTGCGGCTTCTGCCACTCGCGCGCCTTGTAGCTTTCATCAGCCGGCGAAACGTCGGTGCGGTGATGCATCCAGCCGTGCCAGCCCGGAGGGATGGCGGAAGCGTCGGCATAACCGTTGTAGATCACCCAGCGGCGCGTGCGGCCTTCGGAGTCCTTGCCACCCTGATAATAGACATTACCGGCCGCATCTTCGCCCACCCTTTTGCCGAAGCGCCAGGTGTGAAAGCGGGTACCGATCGTCTGTCCATTCCACCAGGTAAAAATCTGCAGCAGAGACTTCATGATGTCCGTCCTTGACCGCGCCAAACAATGCGCGGAATGTCCTAGAATACTGCCCCGCTTATGCCGCGCAGGCCGCCGCTTGTCCAGCGTTTCCGTGGCAAAGCCGCTATTTCAACCGAATCTTGAAGGCCAGATGCGAAGGTTCGAACCCGACCCGCTCGTAGAACCGGTGAGCATCGACACGCGCCTTGTTTGAACTCAGCTGGATCTTGGAAAGACCCTGCTGACGGGCTGATTCGATGGCAAACCGCATCATTGTCTCTCCAATCCCCCTGCCACGCATATCCTTCCGGGTCTGCACCGCTTCGATCAGCAGGTTGGAGCTACCCCGGCCGGAGAGTGTCGTCAGCACCGTGGTTTGAAACGTACCGACCACCGCGCCATCAAGTTCGGCGACATAGAGCGACTCGTTCGGTGTGGCGATGATCCGGTCAAATGCTGCGAGATAGTCAGGGAAGGCATCTGGAGCGGTGGTATCGCCATGACCGCCGATCATGTCGGCAGCGAATAGGGCGATGATGTCGGTGAGGTCTTCGCGTTTGGCCAGCCTGATCGACACATTGAGCTTTGGTGCGTGCATGTCTTCCGATTCCCGATTTCTACCCGTGGCTTGCCAGCGGATGAAGAAGGAAATGTGACAAGGGCGCGGCCAGCACTCAGCTCAGCCTCAGTCGAGAGGCTTTTCCATCACGATCGTCGCAATGCCCCAGGTATCTGTTCCGGTCCCTGCCCTGACGAAGCCATGCGCCTCGTAGAACCCGATGGCTTTCGCGTTGTTCTCCTCGACTTCCACCAGCATCGTACCTGCATAAGGGAAACAGGTTTCGAGTTCGGCGAAGATATCGCGGGCAATTCCCTGCCGCTGGAATTGCGGCAGGACATAAAGTTGGTGCAACACGGCAGTTTCATGCAGCGTTTCCGACATGGAGGCAAAGCCCATACCGCCGAGCACCTTGCCGTCGTCGGCGACAAGGAATTCGCCGTTCTTGCGTTGAAGATTGGCCTTCAGCGCCGCCACGGAGTGCCACTTCGCCGTCATCTCGTTGATTTTTTCGGCACCGTATTGCGCATCATAGGTGGCGTGGGCAGTCTCGCCGAGAAGCGCCGAGACTTTCGCCAGATCCCGCTCCGTGGCTGTGCGGACGAAGAACATGTTTTGGGCCTTTCAATCGCAATTCCGGACGGAAAACCGCGTCACACTTTTCCTGGAATTGCTCAGTCCTCGATGCCGAGCTTGGCCTTGACCAGCGCCTGCACGGCCTGCGGGTTGGCCTTGCCACCGGTTGATTTCATCACCTGACCAACAAACCAGCCGGCCAGCGACGGCTTGGCCTGAACCTTGGCGACCTGATCCGGATTGGCGGCAATGATTTCGTCGACGGCCTTTTCGATGGCGCCAGTGTCTGTCACCTGCTTCATGCCACGGCTTTCGACCAGCTCGGCCGGGTCACCGCCCTCGGTCCAGACGATTTCGAATAGGTCCTTGGCGATCTTGCCGGAGATGACTTCCGACTTGATAAGGTCCAGGATGCCGCCGAGCTGGGCCGGCGAAACCGGAGTCTCTTCAATGGCTTTGCCAGCTTTGTTCAAGGCGCCGAGCAAGTCATTGATCACCCAGTTGGCGGCAATCTTGCCGTCGCGGCCAGCGGCTACAGCCTCGAAATAATCCGCAATCGCCTTTTCCGAAACGAGCACGGAAGCATCGTAGACGGAGAGACCGAGATCGCGGACAAACCGCTCCTTCTTGTCATCGGGCAGTTCCGGCAGATCGGCCTTCAGCGCCTCAACGAACGCATCGTCGAATTCCAGTGGCAACAGGTCCGGATCGGGGAAATAGCGGTAATCATGCGCATCTTCCTTGGTGCGCATCGAGCGGGTCTCGCCCTTGTTCGGGTCGAACAGGCGGGTTTCCTGATCGATCGAGCCGCCCTCTTCCAGAATGCCGATCTGACGGCGGGCTTCGTATTCGATCGCCTGACCAATGAAACGGATGGAGTTGACGTTCTTGATTTCACAGCGCGTGCCAAAGCCTTCGCCCGGGCGGCGCACGGAAACGTTGACGTCGGCGCGCATCGAGCCTTCGTCCATGTTGCCGTCACAGGTGCCGAGATAGCGCACGATCGAGCGCAGCTTGGTCATATAGGCCTTGGCCTCATCCGACGAGCGCATGTCCGGCTTGGAGACGATTTCCATCAGCGCCACGCCGGACCGGTTAAGATCGACATAGGACATGGTCGGGCTCTGGTCGTGCATCGACTTGCCTGCGTCCTGTTCCAGATGCAGGCGTTCGATGCCGATCTCGACATCCTCGAACTGGCCTTGGCGGTCCGGGCCGACCGAGATGACGATCTGGCCTTCGCCGACGATCGGATCCTTGAACTGGGAAATCTGGTAGCCCTGCGGCAGATCCGGATAGAAATAGTTCTTGCGGTCGAAGATCGAACGCTTGTTGATCTGCGCCTTGAGGCCAAGACCGGTGCGCACGGCCTGCTTGACGCATTCTTCGTTGATGACGGGCAGCATGCCAGGCATGGCGGCATCGACCAGCGACACATTGGAATTCGGCGCATTGCCGAACGTTGTCGAGGCACCCGAGAACAGTTTCGAATTGCTGAGCACCTGCGCATGGACTTCCATGCCGATGATAACTTCCCAATCGCCAGTGGCGCCAGGAATATAGCGTTTCGGTTCGGAGATGCGGACGTCGACGAGTGTCATGGAATGCTCTTCTTTAAGCTTCAATTCGTGTGTCTCTGGGTAGAACAATTGGCTATGGCGTGCAAGGCTTGTCACATCCGGTGTGACGGTTTGGGCCTTATCGCCGGGCGTTTGCGATCTGTTCAATTTTTTGCGGCACTCTATCGGCATGACCACCTGTCTCTCGCTCATCGCCCTGTTTCTTGTCTTGAACATCGTGACGTTCTGCGTCTTCTGGTGGGATAAGGCTGCGGCGCGCGGCGGAAAATGGCGCGTTCCGGAAAACAAGCTTTTAAGCCTGGCGTTTCTCGGAGGAAGCCTCGGCGCCTTTGCCGCCCAGCGGCTGTTGCGTCACAAGACGCGCAAGGAACCCTTCCGCACCCGACTGACGGCGATCCTCGTTCTGCACGCCGCCGTTGCCTCCGTGGGACTTCTGGCTCTGCCATGGGTGCTCGCCGGCCATGTTTTTCATTCTTGAAGGCTGCCTCACCGCTGACTGATTTCCCTCACCTGGCCATCGCAACTTGACTTACGCCTCGATTCGTAACTATTATTATTACATGAAAAGAAACAGCCGACTTTCCGCAGTGCTGCATGCGCTGCTCCATATGGCAGAACGCGAGCGCCCGATGACGTCGGACGAGCTGGCCGCCTGCCTGCAGACAAATCCTGTCGTTGTCCGGCGTACCATGGCCGGACTGCGCGAAGCAGGTCTCGTCACCTCCGGCCGCGGCCATGGCGGCGGCTGGACGCTTGCACGGCCGTTGGACGATGTAACCATGCGCGACATCTATACAGCACTTGGCGAACCGATGCTCTTCCAGATGGGCAACGCCATGGAAAACCCTGCTTGCCTTGTCGAACAGGCGGTCAACCACGCGCTTGACGACGCTTTTCGCGATGCCGAGGCCATGCTGATTGCACGGCTTGGCGAGGTGACGCTCGCAACCCTCGCCGCTGACTTCAAACGGCGCTTTGCCGAACATCGGGCCGCACTGAACCAGCCCGGCTGACATTCAACACCGACAAAAAGTCTCCCGCCCCCGGACTTCCCAAAACTTCCGGCGGGCGGAGCTATGGAAGGAACAAGCATGCAACAGGACGCAGTCATCATCGGTGGCGGTTTCGCCGGATTATCCGCCGCCTATATCCTCGCCCGAGCCCGGCGCCACGTCACCATCATCGACAGCGGTACGCCACGCAACCGTTTCGCAGCCCATTCTCACGGCGTTCTGGGACATGATGGCAAATCCGGCCTGGAGATACTGGCCGATGCGCGGGCTCAGCTGGCTGCCTACCCCACCGTAACCTTCATCGAGGGCGAGGCTGACTCTGCGGGAGGCAAGATCGATGACTTTCATGTCAGCATAGCCGGCCACGGCACGGTTGCCGCAAGACGACTGCTTCTGGCCAGCGGCATCGAAGACCGCCTGCCCGGCATCCCCGGCCTGGCCGAGCGTTGGGGCAAGACGGTTTTGCATTGCCCCTATTGCCACGGTTACGAAATCGGCGGCGGGCCGATCGGGGTTCTGGCGACCCAGCCGATGTCGGCGCATCAGGCAGCTGTGGTTGCCGACTGGGGCGATGTCACCCTGTTTACCAATGGCATGCCGGAGCCGGACGAGGAGGCACTTGCCCTTCTCGAACGCCGCAACGTCAGGCTCCAGCCCGGCACGGTCAGCGTGGTCGAGGCAGGCACCTGCGACAGGCTGCGCGTGCGGCTGGAGAGTGGCCGGACCTTCGACGTCAAGGCACTCTTCGTCGCGGCTGAACTGCATATCCGCGGTACGATCGCCGAATGCCTTGGCTGCACCCTGCAGGACACACCTGCCGGAAAGATCCTCACAATCGATGCCGTCAAGGCAACCAACGTCGCCGGGGTCTACGCGGCCGGGGATAATGCCCGCGCCTTCGGCAACATCACGCTTGTTTCCGCCGATGGCGTCATGGCCGGTCTTGGTATGCATCAATCGCTCATGTTCGCAGGGCATTCTTGACGGCATCGTTGTGCTTTGCTTAAAAGTGACCGTCCCTTTTGGAGTTTTGATGTTCTCGATATCCGAGATTGCCTGAAGGCCCCTGCGCGCAAGTTTGCTTGTGCGCTCGGGCCACGAAAACGAAGCCCTGACGTTCGACTGAACGGCAGACCCGTTTTCATGCGTTCATGCGAACGCTTTTCGGATCTCAACATCAATGGATATTTCACGCGACGAACAGCGTATTCTTCACCTTATGGCCCAAGGCGGCCGCATCGAAATCCTGCGCCTGGACGGTAAAACCATCGGCGGCGCCCGGTGCTTCACCCGTGACGGCTGGCTCTATCCCGGTTTCGGTTTGGAGATGTTTCGTAAATTGAAACGAAAGAAGGCGATCTCATCGTCCGGTGGCAAGCCCTATCGGATTACTGAGCGCGGCCTCCTTCTCGTGCGTGCGCAGTTAAACAACCGCTGACAAAACAAAACCGGCGGGGCCGTTCATTCGGTCTCGCCGGTTTCTCTTCAGAACCATTGCTGGCCCTGTTGAGCAGCCACCTCCACAAACATCTTCGTCATACCAACAGACTCGACATCGCGATCGAGCTTCGGCGCGTAGGCGGTCGACAGCGAGCTGATCGCGTATCCGTGCTTTTGGAAGAAACCGATAGCCTGGGCATTCTGCACATGAGTTCTGATCATGGCAGCCTCGAAACCACCGGTGAAAATCCTCTGCTCCAGATCGGCAAGCAGCGACGAGCCAAGGCCGTTTCGCTGCAGAGATGGCTCAACCCAGAGATCAGAGATCGTGCCGTCCTTATCTTCACGCGCGGCCCATCCCGCCACGGCACCGCCCGTTTCAATGACGCTCACCGAAAACCAGTTCGAACGCAGGAAGGACAGGAAGGACAATTCGGCGACGCGGCGCATGGCTTGCGCATCGGCAACACCGGAAACCGCCTTTTCCCAGGCATCAAGCCCGATCGCGGCCAGAGCCGGAACCTCATTTTCGCGCGCGAGGCGAACAATCATCATGCAGCGATCCCCTTCCGCCGCAAGTAGAGCATCACGGAAGCGGTTTTTCCAGACGCACCTTGGTCTGATCGAGACCGAGCGACGGAGAAAAATCGGTGCCGTGCCAGACCTGCATAAATCCCAGTCTTTTATAGAGAGACAGAGCCGCATCGTTGGACGCATCAGTCTCGATGCCGGCGACACCGAGATCTTCAACCCGCATCCGCGCAAGAAGTTCGCCAATCAGCGCCGAGCCGACTCCCTTGCCCTGCCAATGCGGAGCAATCCAGATGTCTGAGATATAATTCCAGCCGCGAGACCGGTCACCGGGATGTTCGCGGCTATCGCGGGCGCCCCAGCCGATAATCTCGCCTGCAGCTACAGCGACAATGACGTCAGCATCCGGATTGCCGGCGAAGGTCAGAAAACCATCTTCGACACGCGTTTCGACGTTGGGTTCAAACCAGCTCTGGTGAACACGGTTCGATTTCCAGGCTTCATATCCGATCCGCGCAACTGCCCCGGCGTCCGAGGCAGTCATGTTGCGAAGATGGAAGGCCGTCTTTACCACCACTTGGCAGGCTGGAACTTTCCCGCGGCCTGTTCGATGACATGCGCTGTCTTGAACAACGTTTCTTCCTCGAACGGCTTGCCGATCAGTTGCAGGCCGAGCGGCAGGCCCTTGTGGTCGAGACCGGCGGGGACGGCGATGCCCGGCAGGCCGGCCATGTTGACCGTCACGGTGAAGATGTCGTTGAGGTACATCTTGACCGGATCGGATGCCAAATCCTCGTCGGCAATGCCGAAAGCGGAGGACGGGGTTGCTGGTGTCAGGATCGCATCGACACCGGCGTGGAAGGCCAGCTCGAAGTCGCGCTTGATCAGCGTGCGGACCTTCTGGGCCTGCAGGTAATAGGCATCGTAGTAGCCTGCCGAAAGGACATAGGTGCCGATCATGATGCGGCGCTTGACCTCGGTTCCGAACCCTTCAGCGCGGGTCTTTTCATACATGTCGGCAATGTCCTTGCCATCGACACGCAGGCCGTAGCGGACGCCGTCATAGCGGGCAAGGTTGGACGAGGCTTCTGCCGGGGCGACGATGTAATAGGCCGGGAGCGCATATTTCGTGTGCGGCAGGCTGATATCGACGATCTCGGCACCGGCGTCCCTTAGCCAGGCAATGCCCTGTTGCCAGAGCGTTTCGATTTCGCCCGGCATGCCATCGACGCGGTATTCCTTCGGAATACCGATCTTCATGCCCTTCAGCGACTGACCGAGCGCGGCTTCGTAATTGGGGACCGGTAGATCGACGGAGGTCGTATCCTTGGCATCGACCGATGCCATCGACTTCAGCAGGATCGCCGCATCGCGCACGTCGCGGGCGATCGGGCCAGCCTGATCGAGCGACGACGCGAAGGCGACGATGCCCCAGCGCGAGCAGCGGCCATAGGTCGGCTTGATGCCGACGGTGCCGGTGAAGGCGGCAGGCTGGCGGATCGAGCCGCCCGTGTCGGTCGCGGTCGCACCGGCGCAGAGGAAGGCGGCCACGGCAGCAGCGGAACCACCGGAGGAGCCACCCGGAACCAGATCAAGGTTCGAGCCATTGGCGCGCCAGGGGTTTTTCACCGGGCCGTAATAGGAACTCTCATTCGACGAACCCATGGCGAACTCGTCCATGTTGAGCTTGCCGAGCATGACGGCACCGTCGTTCCACAGGTTCTGGGTGACGGTCGACTCATAGCGCGGCTTGAAGCCGTCGAGAATGTGGCTGCAGGCCTGGGTGTGGACACCTTCTGTGCCGAACAGATCCTTGATGCCGAGCGGAATGCCTTCGAGCGCGCCGGCCTTGCCGCTGGCGATACGGGCATCCGACGCCTTGGCCATCTCGCGGGCCTTGTCCGGCGTGGTGACGACATAGGCATTCAGCGCGCCATTGGCCGCGTCGATCGCGCCGATATAGGCCTCGGTCAGTTCGACGGCGGAGATTTCCTTGGAGCTCAGCTTGGTACGCGCTTCAGCGATGGTCAGGCGGGTCAGGTCGGTCATGGGCAGGCTTTCAAAATCGGGTGCGTTCGGGCGGCGGCAGCGGCAAAGATTACTCGACAACCTTCGGGACGAGGAAGAAATTGCGATCCTCGATCGGCGCATTGGCGACAATGTCATCCGCCTTGTTGCCGTCGGTTACGGCGTCCGTGCGCTTCTTCATTGCCATCGGAGTTACGGATGTCATCGGCTCGACGCCATCGACATTGACCTCGGAAAGCTGCTCGACGAAACCGAGAATGCCGTTCAGTTCGCCGGTCATGCGCTGCGCTTCCTCTTCGGTGACGGCAATGCGGGCAAGGCGCGCGACGCGCTTCACGGTGGCGAGGTCTACGGACATGGGTGTCTCCGGTCTTCAAGGAACTTTCCCCCCGCTATAATAGCCGCGGTGCGCCCACGCAACGGGGGAATGCATGCCGAGCCGTCTTAGACGGCAACAATGCCGCCAACAGCCGGCGCTTCCACCTTCACTGACGCGCCATCCATGCCGGCGATGAACAGATCCGGCGTCTGGTCGATGATGCCGAACGAACCATAGTGGCAAGGCAGAACCGTTGCGAACTTGAAAAAGCGCTGGCAGGCAAGGGCTGCCACGGCACCGCCCATGGTAAACCGGTCGCCGATCGGAACGAGACCGATTTCCGGCTGGTGCAGTTCGTGGATCAATCCCATGTCAGAGAAGATGTCGGTATCGCCCATATGATACAGCGTCGGTTCGTCCTCGAAATGCAGGACAAGACCGTTGGCGTTGCCGAGCGAATGTGAGACGCCATCTTCAGTCAGTTGCGCCGAGGAATGCAGCGCATTGACGAAGGTGGTCGAAAAACCATCGAGATGGATGGTGCCACCGGTATTGCCCATTTCGAGCGCATGGACGCCCTTCGAGCCCAGCCATGCCGCGAGATCAGCATTGGCAACGACGGTCGCACCGGTTTCCCTGGCAAGCGCAATCGTATCGCCGACATGGTCGCCATGACCGTGGGTCAGAAGAATGTGGGTCAGGCCAGCAGCCGCATCCTTGCGCGAAGATTCGTCAAAGGACGGATTGCCGGTGAAGAACGGATCGATGAGGATTTTCGATTTGGCGGTTTCCAGATGGAACGCGGAATGTCCGAGCCACTTGATCTTCATGACAATACTCCTTGATTTACAGCGGGGATGATTTGGCGGCAGGATAGGGATATGGATCACCCGAGTAATCCTAAAAGACCGAATCGGCAAATCACATGGCTGTTCTCAGCATCGAAGACCTCGCAACCGCCCTCCTGCCCAATCAGGCCATCGCCGGGCTCGACCTTGGCACCAAGACTATCGGCATTTCGGTTTCCGATCTCGGACGCCGCTTTGCAACGCCGCGTGAGGTGATCAAGCGGGTGAAGTTCGGGCTGGATGCGGAAGCGCTACTTGCCGTCGCGGAGAAGGAAAGGATTGCCGCCTTCGTCATCGGCCTGCCGATCAACATGGACGGCTCCGCCGGTCCCCGCGCCCAGGCGACCCGGGCATTCGTGCACAACATGGCGAAAAAAACCGCTATCCCGTTCATCTACTGGGACGAACGGCTATCGACGGTGGCGGCCGAGCGGGTGCTGATCGAGATGGACGTTTCGAGGAAGAAGCGGGCGGACCGGATCGATTCGGCCGCCGCCTCGTTCATTCTTCAGGGCGCGCTCGACAGGTTGGCATCCTTGGCAAAGGCTGCGGAACCCGATTCGTCCTTCTGAGCCGGCGGAAAACGCTTGTTATACCAGGCGCGGATGTCGCGGCGCTTGCGGTAGGCAATGATGGCAAACACCAAAAAGCTGTCGAAGACGATGGCGCGCGCCACCAGCGGCGGAATGGTTTCCGGCGGAATACCGAGCACATTGCCATAAATCGCAAACACCAGATCATGCGCCTGACGCGTCAGCATGAAGATGCCGAAGCTCATGTCGTAATAGGATAGCCCGTACCAGCCGGTGAGCAGGATGACCGGGCAGGCCCAGAGGATAAGGAACCACTTCATACTGTTCTCCCCTCCACGAATATGCCGTGCTTGATCTGCGCCGACAGCCAATCCAGAGCGAGCAAGCTCACGAGGATTAGAGCCGGAACCGCCAGATCGAGCGCAAGGCTTACAAAAAACATCGTCATGATGATGACCAAGCCAGTTCTCACCGAACGTGCTCCATTCCGAAAGCGTTAAAAATCTCTTCAGTGCCACTCTTGCCCGTTAACCCTGTCCGCGCAACGTAAACCAATTGTTAAGGTTAATTTCCGGGCGGCGCGGTTGCCGCTTTGTGAGCAAGCGGCTATCGGTGGGCTCCTCCCTTATTCAGGCCGCCTTTTTCATGACGATCATCTTCGAAAGCATCCTGCCGATCTTCCTGCTCGTCTCGCTGGGCGTCTGGCTGAAACGCTCATCGCTGGTCGACAACACATTGTGGGAAGGGCTGGAACAGCTCGGCTACTACGTCCTGTTCCCGGCCCTGTTGTTTTCGACGCTGGCGACGGCCGACTTTGCCGGTATGAAGACGGATGCGACAGCACTGGCAACAATCGGCAGCATCACGTTGATGTCGGCGTTTTTGCTGCTGCTCTGGCCGCTGCTGCGTGCCCGCCACGTCTCGTCCGCCGCCTTCACCTCGATCTTCCAGACGGCGACGCGCTGGAACGGCTTCATGGCGCTGGCGATCGCCCAGAAACTCTATGGGCCACTGGGCCTCAGCCTGACGGCGCTGGTGATGACCCTGGTGATCATCCCGATCAATCTCTACAATATCGGCGTGCTGATCGGCTTCAACGGCGGTCCGAAGGGCTTGCGATTCTTTGCCTTCAAGATCGCCACCAACCCGCTGATCGTCGCCTCGGTGCTGGGTATCGTGCTGAACTTCGTCCAGGTTCCCGTCTACGGGCCAATCTTGACCGCCGTCGAGATGCTGGCGAGCGCTTCGCTCAGCCTCGGCCTTGTGATGGTCGGGGCGGGTCTCAAGGTTTCCGACGCGCTGCGGCCAAGCATGACCGCCCTGCTCGCGGTCTTTCTAAAACTGATCGTCATGCCGGTGTTCATGGTCGGTGCCGCCTATTCTCTCGGCATTCGCGGCGATGCCCTGCTGGTGATCGCGCTTGGCGCCAGCGTACCGACGGCTATGAACGGATATCTGCTGGCCAAACAGATGGGTGGCGACGCGCCGCTCTATGCCGCTGTCGCCACCATCCAGACAGTCGTGTCGTTCTTTACGATTCCGCTCGTCCTGACGGTGACCGGTTATATCGCCGCCGGATAAAGCAGGTCGACGATATAGGTGGAATCAAAACGCGAATCGAGCATGCCATAGGTCGAGCGCCAACCGGCAGCCAACCGCGATTCCAGGAACGCGTCGGCAATCCGCCCTGCCCCCAGACGGTAAAGTTCTGCGGCCGCGGCAGCCAGTGCCAGCTGCTCGACCAGCATGCGGGCGGCCCCTTCGTCACGCTCGCAGAGTGATGCCGCCGCGCGCAGCACGTCGACGGTCTTCTTGGCGGATGGGCCGAGATCGCGGCTGATCACCTGGAACAGCAGTTCGAACAGATCCTTGCCGCGGGTGAGCACGCGCAAAACATCCAGCGCCATGACATTGCCGGAGCCTTCCCAGATCGCATTGACCGGAGCTTCGCGATAATGCCGGGCAATCGGCCGTTCCTCGACATAACCGCTGCCGCCGATGCATTCCATCGCCTCGGCGATCAGCCCGGGCGCAATCTTGCAGCTCCAGTATTTCGCAACCGGCGTCATGATCCGCGCATAGGCCGCGTCTTCTGCGCTGTCGCGCGCCTTGTCAAAGGCTTCCGCAAGACGGAACGACAAGGCGCTGGCGGCAGCGACATCGAGCGCCATATCGGCCAGAACCCGCGTCATCATCGGCTGAGCGACCAGCGGCTTGCCGGAGACCTTGCGGCCGCGCACATGATGCACCGCCTCGGCCAGCGACGCCCGCATCATACCGGCGGAGGCCAACGCGCAATCCAGCCGCGTCAGCGTCACCATGTCGAGGATGGTGCGGATGCCGGCATCCGGCGAGCCAAGCACGAAACCGAACGTATCGGAAAATTCCACCTCGGATGAAGCGTTCGAGCGGTTACCGAGCTTGTCCTTCAGGCGCTGGAAGCGGAGGCCATTGGCTGACCCATCTTCGAGAAGACGCGGAACAAGGAAGCAGCCGAGACCATCACGGGTCTGTGCCAGCATGACGAAGGCATCGCTCATCGGCGCCGACATGAACCACTTGTGGCCGTTGAGGCGATAGATCCCCTCGCCCACCCGTTCCGCCGTCGAGGTGTTGGCGCGCACATCCGTACCGCCTTGCTTTTCCGTCATGCCCATACCAACGGTCACGGAGGCTTTCTGCATCCACGGACGATTGGACGAATCATACTTTCGCGACAGGATTTTTGGAGCCCATTCCTTCTGAACAGCCGGCGACGCCGAGATCGCGGCGACCGACGCGCTGGTCATGGTCAACGGGCAGAGATGGCCGCATTCCAACTGCGCCGTCAAATAGAAGCGCATCGCCCGTGCCTTGTGCGAACGTCCGCGCTCATCGGCGATGTTTTCCCAGGCAGACGCATGCAGACCAGATGTTACTGACCGGCGCATCAGCGCGTGCCAGGCGGGGTGGAATTCCACCTGATCCAGCCGCTCGCCGCGCGGCCCATGGGTGCGCAGCTTCGGTACGCCCTCATTGGCCATGCGCGCCAGATCCTGCGCTTCCGGTGAGGTCACGTAACGGCCGATCGTCTCGAAATCGTCGCGCAAGGAGCGCGGCATCGACGCGGCAATGTCGACCAGCAGCGGGTCGGAGCGGAAGGCATTGATCCCCGACCAGGGTTTCGGCTGGTTCAGATCGGCGAGTTTCTGTTCGGTGCGGTTCAGAGTCATGCCGCGTTTCTAACCCAAGTCCACATGCTTAGGAACAGCATCGCGACGGGATAAATGCCGCTTCCCGCAACAATTTGCGCGCGGTGCGTTATGGCCACAAAAGCGTGGGTATGCGGCGGGTTTGCGCAGCCTTTGCCTTGCCGGGTGACGCCGCAGTCATTATAGACCCTCGCAACTTCACCAAATGAGGCGGCTCCCCATGGATTTCTTTCCGCATCGCCACCTGCTCGGCATCAAGGGCCTGAACGAACAGGATATCACCGTCCTGCTCGACCGGGCCGACGAAGCCGTCAAGATTTCCCGCCAGAGAGAGAAGAAGACAACGACTCTGCGCGGCCTGACGCAGATCAACCTGTTCTTCGAGGCCTCGACGCGGACACAATCCTCCTTCGAACTCGCGGGCAAACGGCTGGGTGCCGACGTGATGAACATGTCGGTCAGCAATTCCTCGGTAAAGAAAGGCGAAACGCTGATCGATACGGCGATGACGCTGAATGCGATGCATCCGGATGTGTTGGTGGTGCGCCATTCGTCCGCCGGTGCGGCAGCGCTGCTTGCCCAGAAGGTCTCCTGCTCCGTTGTCAATGCCGGCGACGGACAACACGAGCATCCCACCCAGGCGCTGCTCGACGCGCTGACCATCCGCCGCGCCAAGGGCAAGCTGTCGCGCATCATCGTCGCCATCTGCGGCGACGTCCTGCATTCGCGCGTTGCCCGCTCCAACATTCTTCTGCTGAACCAGATGGGCGCCCGCGTCCGTGTCGTTGCCCCGGCAACTCTCCTCCCCTCCGGCATCGCCGACATGGGTGCCGAGGTCTATCACTCGATGGAAGAAGGCCTGAAGGACGCCGACGTGGTGATGATGCTGCGCCTGCAGCGTGAGCGCATGGCCGGCTCCTTCGTTCCTTCGGTGCGCGAATATTTCCGCTATTATGGGCTTGATGCCGAAAAGCTGAAAGCTGCCAAGGAAGACGCGCTCGTCATGCATCCCGGCCCGATGAACCGCGGCGTCGAAATCGCCTCGGAAATCGCCGACGGGCCGCAGAGCGTCATCGAGCAGCAGGTTGAAATGGGGGTCGCGGTGCGCATGGCGGTGATGGAAACGCTTCTTCTTTCGCAGAACCAGGGGCCACGCACATGAGCAACGCCCTCGTCCTGAAAAACCTGCGCATCATCGACCCCTCCCGCAATCTCGATGAAACCGGCACTGTTATTGTCGAAAACGGCCTGATCGTTGCTGCCGGACAATCCGCCCAGAACCAGGGTGTTCCGGATGGTGCTGAGGTCAAGGATTGCACCGGCCTCGTTGCCGTGCCCGGCCTGGTCGATGCCCGCGTTTTTGTTGGCGAACCCGGCGGCGAATATCGCGAGACCATAGAATCAGCATCGCGGGCTGCCGCTGCCGGTGGCGTCACCTCTATCATCACCATGCCGGATACCGATCCGGTCATCGACGATATCGCGCTGGTGCAGTTCGTTCAGAAGACGGCGCGCGACAAGGCGCTGGTCAATGTCTACCCGGCCGCAGCACTGACCAAACATCTCGATGGCGAAGAGATGACCGAATTCGGGCTGTTGCGCGAAGCCGGTGCCGTCTGCTTCACCAATGGCCGCCGCCCGGTGCACGACACGCTCGTCCTTCGCCGCGCCATGACCTATGCCCGCGAATTCGGCGCCGTCATCTCGCTCGAGACGCGCGACAAATATCTCGGTGCCGGTGGCGTCATGAACGAAGGACTGCTTGCCAGCTGGCTCGGCCTTTCCGGCGTGCCGCGCGAAGCCGAGATTATTCCGCTGGAGCGCGACCTGCGCATCGCCGGACTGACCAAGGGCGCCTATCATGCGGCAAAGATCTCGCTGCCGGAATCGGCAGAAGCGATCGCCACCGCTCGCAAGCGCGGCGCCAACGTTACCTGCGGCATCTCGATCAATCACCTGACCCTCAACGAAAACGACATCGGCGAATACCGGACCTTCTTCAAGCTCTCGCCGCCGCTGCGTGGCGAAGACGACCGTGTCGCTATGGTCGAGGCGCTGGCCAATGGCACGATCGACATCATCGTCTCATCGCACGATCCGCAGGACGTCGACACCAAGCGTCTGCCATTTGCCGACGCTGCCGACGGCGCGATCGGGCTGGAGACGTTGCTGGCTGCTGCGCTCCGCCTCCATCACAGCGGCTCCGTGCCGCTGATGCGGCTGATCGATGCCCTATCGACACGCCCAGCCCAGATTTTCGGGCTCGATGCCGGCACACTGAAACCCGGCGCCAAGGCCGACATCACGCTGATCGATCTGGAAGAGCCCTGGATTTTCGGCAAGGATGCGATCGTGTCCCGTTCGAAAAACACACCGTTTGAAAATGCCCGCTTTACCGGCCGGGCCGTTCAAACCTATGTTGCCGGAAAACTGGTTCATTCGCTTTAATTGAGCGCGTGGCTTGCCCCTCATCCGCCCTAACGGGCACCTTCTCCCCGCAGACGGGGAGAAGGAAAAACGGCAAGCTTCGTCGTTCCCTCGTCCCACTTGCGGGGAGAGGATGAGGGGCAATATCCGTCGCGGCGGAATTGGGGAGGCAATAGGTGTCTGACATATTTTCCTGGCAACTCGGGCTGGCGCTGACGGCCGGTGTTGCGATTTTCGGCTATCTGCTCGGCTCCATCCCCTTCGGCCTGATCCTCACCCGCATGGCCGGACTTGGCGACGTCCGCAAGATCGGCTCCGGCAATATCGGCGCGACCAATGTTTTGCGCACCGGCAACAAGAAGCTCGCCGCGGCCACGCTGCTACTGGATGCCCTGAAAGGAACTGCCGCTGCGGCAATTGCCTCACGCTGGGGGATCGAAGCGGGTATTGCCGCCGGCTTTGCCGCCTTCCTCGGCCATCTCTATCCTGTCTGGCTCGGCTTCAAGGGCGGCAAGGGCATTGCAACCTATATCGGCGTCCTGCTCGGCTTAGCCCCCATCATGGTTCTGGTGTTTGCCGCGATCTGGCTGACTATGGCCAAACTCACCCATTATTCCTCTCTTTCGGCACTGGTTGCAACCGTGATCGTTCCGGTTGTATTGTTAGCCTCAGGCTACGGAAAGATCGGCCTGCTGTTCGTGGTGATGAGCATCATCACCTGGATCAAGCACCGCGAAAACATCCGGCGGCTCCTGGCCGGGACGGAAGGCCGGATCGGCGAAAAGGGATAGGTCAGAATGTCGAACGGCAGCGCAGGACGAAACGGGATTGCGCTTTCGGAACGACAAAGAACGGCCTGGCTGAGGCTGATCCGCAGCGACAATGTCGGGTCTGCGACCTTTCGCGACCTCATCAACCATTTCGGCTCAGCCGAAACAGCGCTTGAAATGCTGCCCGAACTGTCGCGGCGCGGTGGTTCAACCCGTACGATCCGCATCGCCTCTGTGGCAGAGGCTGAGAAAGAACTCGCGGCCGCCCATCGGTTCGGCGCCCGTTTCATCGGCATCGGCGAGCCCGATTACCCCCCGGCCCTGCGCCAGATCGATGGCGCACCACCGTTGTTGGCGGTCAAGGGCAACGCGATCACCGGCACCGTCCCTTCCCTCGGCCTCGTCGGCTCGCGTAATGCCTCGATCAGCGGCACGAAATTTGCGGCTATGATCGCGCGCGATGTGGGACGGGCCGGATACTCCATTATATCGGGGTTAGCGCGGGGCATCGACACGGCAGCGCATCGCGCCAGCCTGGAGACCGGAACGATCGCAGCGCTGGCCGGTGGTCTGGATCAACCCTCCGCCCGAAAATATCGGTCTTCTGGACGAGATCACGGATGGTAATGGCCTCGCGATCAGCGAGATGCCATTCGGCTGGGAACCCCGTGCCCGCGATTTTCCCCGGCGCAACCGGCTGATCGCCGGTGTCAGCCTCGGGCTTGCCGTCGTCGAAGCGGCCTCACGGTCCGGTTCGTTGATTACCGCGCGTTATGCCGCCGATTTCGGCCGGCTGGTCTTTGCCGTGCCGGGTTCGCCGCTCGATCCGCGCTGTCACGGTACCAACGGGCTTTTGAAGGATGGCGCGATCGTGACCACGGAAGCGGCGGACATATTGCAGGCGCTTGCACCGCTCAGCCGCATCGATCTGTTCACGCCACCGCAGGCGGAGGAGCCGGGCGAACATGATGCTGGACCGATGGCACCGCCGCCGAACGAGAACGATCGGGCGCAGATCACCGATGCGCTGGGACCAACGCCCGTCGAGATCGACGACATCATCCGCCACACCGGCCTTTCGGCATCGGCCGTCTATCTGGTGCTTTTAGAACTGGATCTTGCCGGACGGCTTCACCGGCATCCCGGCGGCCTTGTTTCCCTCAGCATTGGAGAATGACAACTGCCTTTTGCCGGACAGGATATCGCCGGCTTCGACAAACGCCATTTCGATCAGGTAGCACAGCATATCGGCGCGCTCGTTGGCGGCGACACCACGGAGTTCTCCGAGCATATGCCGGATATAGGCGACCTTTTCGCGAGCCTGTGCTTCTCGTCTGCCGGCCCCCGTTGAATTCGGAATCATCGGTTTTCCCTGTGGTGCATTCAAAATCCGCCCGTAGACAGGCACGCATTGGTCGAGCGGAACGCCATACAGCACCGTTCGGTCGTGTGGACTGCCACCGCGAGACAAGAGTGCAGAAGCATCGCTTTCTGCCAGTGCCCCGCGAGATGGAAATTACACTTCAAAGACGATATCGTATTTATCTTTAATTGCAATACGCACGTAATCACTTATAGGTTGCATCGCGTTGTGGCCGGTTATTTTGGGCGCAGCACTTGACCGCAGACGAATCCCTGTCCATGTCGGGGCATCGATATTTCCCATTGTGCCGCCTCTTCCCGGCCTGGCACAGCTTTGAACGGTTGCTTTGAGAATATGACCATGAATGTCGTCGTCGTGGAATCGCCTTCAAAGGCGAAGACCATCAACAAGTATCTGGGCCCCGGTTACAAGGTTCTCGCCTCCTTCGGTCACGTCCGCGATTTGCCGGCCAAGGACGGCTCGGTTCTTCCGGATGATGATTTTTCCATGCTCTGGGAAGTCAGCACCAAATCCGCCAAGCACATGAAAGATATCGCCGACGCCCTGAAATCGGCTGATCGTCTCATTCTCGCAACCGACCCGGACCGCGAAGGGGAAGCCATTTCCTGGCACGTGCTGGATCTTCTGAACAAGAAGAAACTGATCGCCGGCAAGCCTGTCCAGCGCGTCGTCTTCAATGCGATTACCAAAAAGGCCGTGCTCGACGCGATGGCCAATCCGCGCGACATCGATATCCCGCTGGTGGACGCCTATCTGGCGCGCCGGGCGCTCGACTATCTCGTCGGTTTCAACCTGTCGCCGGTCTTGTGGCGCAAGCTGCCGGGTGCCCGTTCGGCAGGGCGTGTGCAATCTGTCACGCTGCGCCTCGTCTGCGACCGCGAAGCCGAAATCGAGCGTTTCGTGTCCGAGGAATACTGGAATCTTTCGGCGCTTTTGAAGACACCGCGTGGCGACGAGTTCGAGGCCCGCCTGGTTTCCACCGGCGGCAACCGTCTGCCGCCCCGCGGCGTGACCAATGGCGAGGACGCCGGCAAGCTGAAAGCCTTGCTGGATGGGGCCGCCTATACGGTCGAGAGCATCGAAGCCAAGCCGGTCAAACGCAATCCGTCGCCGCCGTTCACCACCTCGACGCTGCAGCAGGCTGCGTCTTCCAAGCTCGGCTTTTCAGCGTCGCGCACCATGCAGGTCGCGCAGAAGCTCTATGAAGGCGTGGAACTCGGCGGCGAGACCGTCGGTCTCATTACCTATATGCGTACCGACGGCGTGCAGATGGCGCCTGAAGCGATCGATGCTGCGCGCAGCGCCATTGGCGACCAGTTCGGCAGCCGCTATGTGCCGGAAAAGGCCCGCCTCTATTCGACCAAGGCAAAGAATGCCCAGGAAGCCCACGAGGCGGTTCGCCCGACAGACTTCACCCGCACTCCCGACCAGGTGCGCAACTTTCTCGACGCTGACCAGCTACGACTCTATGACCTGATCTGGAAGCGCGGTATTGCCAGCCAGATGGCGTCAGCCGAGATTGAGCGTACCACGGCCGAGATCACCGCCGACAACAAGGGCGAGAAGGCTGGCTTGCGCGCCGTCGGATCGGTCATCCGTTTCGATGGCTTCATTGCGGCCTATACCGATGCCAAGGAAGATGGCGAGCAGAGCGACGATGAAGATGGCCGCCTGCCGGAAATCAACGCACGCGAAAACCTCGCCAAGCAGAAGATCAACTCGACCCAGCATTTCACCGAGCCGCCGCCGCGCTATTCGGAAGCATCGCTGATCAAGAAGATGGAAGAGCTCGGCATCGGCCGCCCTTCCACCTATGCCGCGACCGTAACGACGCTGCTTGATCGCGAATACATCGTCAACGACAAGCGCAAGCTGATCCCCGAAGCCAAGGGCCGGCTGGTCACGGCGTTCCTTGAGAGCTTCTTTGCGCGCTATGTCGAATATGATTTCACGGCGTCGCTGGAAGAAAAGCTCGACCAGATCTCTGCCGGCGAACTCGACTGGAAGGACGTTCTTCGCGATTTCTGGAAGGATTTCTTCGCCCAGATCGAAGACACCAAGGAATTGCGCGTCACCAACGTGCTCGATGCGCTGAACGAAGAACTGGCACCGCTGGTCTTCCCCAAGCGCGAGGATGGCAGCGATCCGCGCATCTGCCAGGTCTGCGGCACCGGCAAGCTGTCGCTGAAACTCGGCAAGTATGGCGCTTTCGTCGGTTGCTCGAACTACCCGGAATGCAACTTCACCCGTCAACTGTCATCCGACAGCAATGGCGGCGATGAAGCGGCAGTCTCGAACGAGCCGCTGGCACTCGGCAAGGATCCGCATACGGGCGAGGAAATCACCCTGCGCTCCGGCCGCTTCGGCCCCTATGTCCAGCGTGGTGATGGCAAGGAAGCCAAGCGTTCTAGCCTGCCGAAAGGCTGGACACCGGCCAGCATTGACCATGAAAAGGCACTGGCGCTGCTATCGCTGCCGCGCGATATCGGCGCGCACCCCGAAACCGGCAAGATGATCTCGTCCGGCCTCGGCCGCTATGGGCCGTTCATTCTGCATGACGGCAAGTACGCCAATGTCGAAAGCATCGAGGACGTATTCTCGATTGGTCTCAACCGCGCGGTCTCGGTGCTTGCCGACAAGCAGGCGAAGGGACCGGGCGGACGCGGCGCATCGGCTGCTCCTTTGAAGGAAGTCGGCGACCACCCGGATGGCGGACCGATTACCGTCAAGGACGGTAAATACGGCCCTTACGTCAACTGGGGCAAGGTTAATGCGACCCTGCCGAAGGGCAAGGATCCGGTGTCGGTGTCGATGGAAGATGCGTTGCTGCTGATTGCCGAGCGCATAGCCAAGGGTGGCATCAAGCCGGCCAAGGGCAAGGCAACCAAAGCCGCTGCCAAACCAAAAGCTGCAGCGAAAACCGACACGGCGGCCGCCAAATCGGCCAAGCCCAAGGCAGCGGCGAAACCGAAAGCCGCGGCAAAGCCTAAGGCTGCGGCCAAGCCCAAGACAGCTGCAAAAGCGAAGAAAGACTGAACGTGACCAGAAACCCGCGCGATCGAACCGAACGGCCCGGAAAACCCGCAGTCCGGATCGGACGCGCGGGCAAGAAGGTCATCATGCCCACAGACGACACCGTGATCATTCACGGCGCTGTGCCGCCGCGTGATGTGCTGATGCGGTTCATTTCGGAAAATCCGGACAAGGCGTCGAAACGCGAGATCTACAAGGCTTTTGGCCTGAAGGGCGAAACCCGCATCGAGCTGAAATCCCTTTTGCGCGAGATGGAGCAGGATGGGCTCCTGGAGAAGAAGCGTAATTCGCTTGTGCGCCCCGGCGCCCTTCCTCCCGTCACGGTTCTTGACATCACCACCCGCGACAAGGATGGCGAGCTGATTGGCCGTCCGGCCGAATGGCCGGATGATGCGGGCGTGGCACCCGCCGTTTCGATCCGTCAGTCGAGTGTCGGCCAGTCCAAGGGCAAGACGCCCGTCGGCGGTATCGGCGACCGGGTTCTGGCGAAGATTTTCCCGGCCAAGGATCGCGGCGGTCCGGCCTATACGGCGCGCATCATCAAGGTGCTCGACCGCAAGCGCAACAACAACGCAGCACTGGGCGTCTTCCGGGAAATGCCCGGCGGCGGTGGCCGGATCATGCCGATCGAAAAGCGCGGCGAGGAAATGCAGGTCGATGCCGAGCACCAGGGACCGGCCAAGGACGGCGACCTGGTCGAGGTCGAAATCGTCCGCTCCGGCCGTTTTGGTCTGCCGCGCGCCGCAGTCAAGAACGTCATCGGCTCCGTTGCTACCGAAAAAGCGATCTCGATGATCGCCATCCATGCGCATGGCATTCCCTACATCTTCCCCGACAGCGTCATCAAGGAAGCCGATGCCGCTGGCCCCGCCAGCATGTCGCACCGCGAGGACTGGCGTTCGCTGCCGTTGATCACCATCGACCCGGCCGACGCGAAGGACCATGATGACGCCGTACATGCCGAGCCCGACCCGTCGCCCGACAATGAAGGCGGCGTCATCGTCACCGTCGCGATCGCCGATGTCTCCTGGTATGTGCGGCCGAAATCGGCGCTCGACCAGGAAGCAGCCAAGCGCGGCAATTCGGTCTATTTCCCCGACCGCGTCGTGCCGATGCTGCCGGAGCGGATTTCCAATGAACTCTGCTCGCTCAAGCAGGGCGTCGATCGGCCGGCGCTTGCCGTTCGCATGCGGTTTTCCAAGGAAGGCCGCAAGGCTGGCCACACCTTCCATCGCATCATGATGAAGAGTGCTGCCAAGCTCTCCTACAACCAGGCGCAGGCCGCGATCGATGGCAATCCGGACGATCAGACCGGACCGCTGCTGGAGCCGATCCTGAAGCCGCTTTGGAACGCCTATGCGATCCTGACGCGCGGCCGCGACCGGCGCCAACCGCTCGAACTCAACATGCCCGAGCGCAAGATCGTCCTCAAAGACGACGGCACTGTCGATCGCGTCTTCGTGCCGGACCGGCTCGATGCCCACAAGCTGATCGAAGAGATGATGATCCAGGCCAATGTGGCCGCAGCCGAGACGCTCGAGATCAAGCGCCAGCCGCTGGTCTACCGTGTCCATGATGCGCCGTCGCTCGCCAAGCAGGAGACGCTGCGCGAGTTTCTGGCGACGCTCGACCTTTCGCTGGTCAAGGGCGGCAACCTGCGTTCCAACCATTTCAACGGCATCCTGTCGCAGGCTGCAGACAAGCCGTTTGAGACCATGGTCAACGAGATGGTGCTGCGTTCGCAGAGCCAGGCAATCTACAGCCCGGAAAATATCGGCCATTTCGGCCTCAACCTGATGAAATACGCCCATTTCACCTCGCCGATCCGCCGTTATGCCGACCTGATCGTGCATCGTGCGCTGGTCGGTACGCTGGGGCTTGGCGAAGGCGGCATCACGCCGGCCGAGGAAGCGGCACTCAATGATATTGCAGCCGAGATTTCCACGTTCGAACGCCGGGCAATGGCCGCCGAGCGTGATACCATCGACCGGCTGATTGCCCATCACCTGAGTGGCCGGGTCAACGAGGAATTCGACGGACGCATATCAGGTGTGACCAAGGCGGGACTATTTGTCACTCTTCCGGCCTATGGCGCAGACGGGTTCGTGCCTATATCTACGCTGGGACGCGATTATTTCATCTATGACGAAGCCCACCAGGCCCTTTCCGGCGAAAAAACCGGACTTGGCTATCGTCTTGGCGATCAGATCCGCGTCAAACTGGTGGAAGCCGTGCCGCTTGCCGGCGCGCTCCGCTTCGAGATGATCAGCGAAGGACGCAAGATGCCGACGGCAACGCGCTCCTTCCACAAGTCCGGCCGCAGGGATCGCAGCGGCGCTCGCAAGATGCCGGGAACGCGACCACCGCGCGGCAAGCGATAGAGGATGTGAGGGATGCGCCTTGCGTCCACAGGTTGAGGATATGGACATGCAGGCAACTGGCAGCACTCCGGAAACAGTCCGCTTCGAGCAGACACGCGAAGCCGATCGTCCGGTTGGACGATCGATCAAGCGCGGACTTCTGAACAAGTGCCCGGCCTGCGGCAGCGGCAAGCTGTTTGGCCGCTTCCTGAAGACCGTGCATGAATGCTCGGCCTGTGGCGAGCAGCTGGACCAGCATCGCGCCGATGATTTTCCGCCCTATATCGTCGTCACCATCATGGGCCACATCGTGCTCGGCGGCTTCATGGCAACCGAAATGCTGCTGCCGATGTCGAACTGGGGTCATCTGGCGATCTGGGTGCCGATCACGATCATCGGCTCGCTCGCGATGATGCAGCCGGTCAAGGGCGGTGTCGTCGGCCTGCAATGGGCTCTGAAGATGCACGGATTCGGCGGCCATGCTGACGAACCGGCAGACGCCCTGCCGGTCCCGGACCGGAC
The DNA here is from genome assembly GCF_001426665.1 of Rhizobium sp. Root1334. GTDB lineage: Bacteria > Pseudomonadota > Alphaproteobacteria > Rhizobiales > Rhizobiaceae > Pararhizobium. The sequence continues at coordinate 46,824 of NZ_LMEY01000032.1, forward strand.
TGCGTGACAGCCAGTAGTGGCGGGCCGGACGACGGCCCCTCCCTCGATAATGTCAAAATACGGTCGCCGCGGCCGCGCGATGCCGCGTCGATCATGCTGCTCGACCGCTCGCAGGCTCATGTGCGCGTCCTCGTCGGGCGCCGGCACAAGGCGCATGTCTTCATGCCAAACCTGCATGTCTTTCCCGGCGGCCGCCGGGACAGGGACGACCACAAGCTCCCCTTTAGCGGCGATATGCAACCCGCTGTGCTGGAGCGGTTGAAAACCGGTTACAAGCATTCTGCCTCCCATAGCCGCCTTCGCGCCATCGCGCTTGCCGCCATTCGCGAACTGCATGAAGAGGCGAGCATCGCAGTCGGTTCTTCAGGCTGCGGAAACACTCTGTTACCTTTCCTTCCCGATTTGACAAACTTGCGCTATATGGCACGGGCGATTACGCCGCCGGGACATCCGCGCCGTTTCGACACCCATTTCTTCGCCCTGTTCACGGACGAAGCGGGGATCGATCCGGGTGATATCCGCGACAGCCGGGAGCTTGAAGACTTGAGATGGATTGATGTGAACGATGTTTCGGCAGTGCAGTTGCCGGACATTACCGAAATCATCCTTGGCGACTTGAGGGCAAGCCTTCAATCGGACGCATCTCTGCCCTTCGGAAGACCGGTACCGTTCTATTACACCCGTCATGGGCGCTTTGTCCGCGACCTCCTTTAGGGAATTTCATTGCATGTCACAGCCGCCGTCCGGCACGCCTGCGCCGGTTGAGGAAATACACTGGCCATCGCTGGTTGCCGCCGTTGCCGCCATCACGGCCGTCGGCATCGCAATCGGCCTCGGCCTGCCGCTGCTCAGCATCATCATGGAAAAGCGCGGTATCTCCTCGACGATGATCGGCCTGAACTCGGCAATGGCAGGTCTTGCCTCGATGGCGGCAGCGACCGTCACGGCGAAGATCGCCCACCGTTTCGGCGTCGCCAATACCATGCTGCTCGCTATCGTCCTTGCCGCGATCAGTGCGCTCGGTTTCTATTACATCCAAAATTTCCTGCTGTGGTTTCCGCTGCGTGTCGTCTTTCACGGCGCGATCACGGTGCTGTTTGTCCTTTCCGAGTTCTGGATCAACGCCACAGCCCCACCGAGCCGCCGCGGGCTCGTCCTGGGGATTTACGGCACTGTCCTGTCGCTCGGCTTTGCCGCGGGCCCCCTGCTCTTCTCAATCCTCGGCAGCGAGGGCATCCTGCCATTTGCCTTTGGCGCCAGCGTTATTCTGCTGGCAGCCATACCGATCTTCCTAGCCCGCAACGAAAGCCCGGTTCTGGACGAAAAACCCGAACTGCATTTCATGCGTTACGTGTTCCTGGTGCCGACCGCCACCGCCGCCGTGTTCATTTTCGGTGCTGTCGAATCAGGTGGCCTGTCACTCTTTCCAATTTACGGAACCCGCAGTGGCTTCACCGAATCGCAGGCAGCCTTGCTCCTGACCGTCATGGGCATCGGCAATGTGATTTTTCAGATTCCGCTGGGCATGCTGTCCGACCGCATGAAGGACCGGCGCAACCTTTTGGCCCTGATGACCGTTGTCGGGTTGATCGGCGCGCTGTGCCTGCCCCTCCTGCAGGGCAACTGGTGGCTGATGGCTGTCGTGCTCTTGTTCTGGGGCGGCAGCGTCTCCGGCCTGTATACGGTCGGTCTCAGCCATCTCGGTTCGCGCCTGACCGGTGCCGATCTCGCCGCCGCCAATGCCGCCTTCATCTTCTCCTATGCGGTGGGAACGGTGGCAGGACCGCAGGCCATCGGTGCCGCCATGGATATTTCTGGGAATAACGGTTTTGCCTGGGCAATCGCCGGATTCTTCGGGCTTTATGTGGTACTTTCCGTGGTGAGAATCGTTTTCAACCCAAAACGGACTTGACTTTTCGGGTGCGATTTGTAGTTTCGCGCCAAGTTTGCCGGGACCCTTCCCTTGGAAGTCCGCGGCTTTGTTTTTTTATAAAGGCAGGACGACCATGGCGAAAGCTGCAAAAATCAAGATCAAGCTGCTGTCGACGGCCGACACGGGTACTTTCTACGTGACCACGAAGAACAGCCGTACGAAGACGGACAAGATGTCCTTCACGAAGTACGACCCGGTCGTACGCAAGCACGTTGAATTCAAGGAAACCAAGATCAAGTAAGATCTGGTTTTTCTTGTGGAGTTAAGAAGGCGTCGGCTGAAAAGCCTGGCGCCTTTTTCTTGTCGCCCAGTGTGGTACGGGTGAAACGGCGATACAGCCGGGATTAGGCCCTAAAACAAAAACGCTGCCCCCACGACAGGGACAGCGTTTTAATGGGCGTCGGCTGACCGCTACCGCGGCACGAGGAACCGCATTGGCAACAGATCAGCCGACAAACCCCACGACCCAGGAGATGCGGCGGACCTGACATCATGGGGTAACTGATGGGAGTTGCTTTCTCCCTTGCCCCAGAGAATTGACTGAAAACAAAAAAAAATCAATGAATTCTTAACTACGGCGCGCAAGAGCGCCCGGCCATGGTTAATTTAACCATTACCTAATGGACCATCCAGAGCTGATTCTGCGGTGAGCCGATCCTCGAAAGATTGTTTTTAAATGTAGTATTACTTTTTCATAGAATGACGAAATGGCAATGCGAAAAGCCTCATTAAGGCAATCGAAATGTTTAAATATTTGAATTGTATATTTTATTTCGTGATACTAGAAATCACCCGTGATTTTTCCCGTCTACATGGCAGAGATTACGGGCCAATCTGACTACTTTTGCGCGACAAACCATCCACGAGCACGCTTTCCGGTCAGCTTATCGCGCCGTCCGAACAAGCCCGTCTTTTTCCTGTGGAAAACCGCGCAAAAGGCCGATATCCCGCTCAAATCCCTCTCAGGCAGCAGCGGCTACTACCCGGTTGCGGCCATTGTTCTTGGCCTGATACAGCGCCGTATCCGCACGTTTCAGCAAAGCCTCCGCTGTATCGCCTTCCGGGTTTAGCGTCGCAATGCCAAGTGACGCCGTTATCGAGAGACGCCTATCGGAATTCGGCAGAACGAAGCTCCTGTCTTCGACAATGGAGCGCAAGCGCTCGGCGATCGCTGCGGCCGCATCCGCCGGTGTATCCGGCATCACGACAACGAACTCCTCGCCGCCAAACCGGCAGGCAAGGTCGGCGCCACGCACCGTCGAGCGCACACGATGAGCAAAATCACGCAGAACCTCGTCTCCAGCGTCATGACCATAGGTATCATTGACGCTCTTGAAGCGATCGATATCGGTGATGCAGATCGACAGCGGCCGGCCGCGCGCAAGAGCGCGATCGATCAGAAGCTTCAGATGATTGTCGAGATAGCGGCGATTGTGCAGGCCGGTCAGCCCGTCCGTGACCGCCAGCTCGATCGTCTGCTTGACGCTGGCGCGCAGCCGGTCATTGCAATGCTTGCGGCGGATCTGCGTCAGACTGCGGGCAACCAGTTCGTTCGGATCGACGGGCCGCATCAAATAGTCGGTGACGCCCAGATCGAGTGCGCGAACCACCATCTCGTCATGCCCCTGCTCGGCGATGATGAGGAGCGGAATATAGCGCGTGCGCTCCAGCGAACGAAGTTGCGAGCAGAGCCGCAACGGATCGTAGTCATCGAAATTCGAGTTGACGATGACGAGATCGAAACTGTTTTCGGCGGCCTCAAACAAGGCTGCCTGCGGATCCGACATCGCCGTCACTTCCGCAATCGGCTTCAAGGCCCGGATGATGCGCTCCTGCGAGCTCCCCCGGCCATCGACAAGCAGGACATTGCCGAACTCGTCGGGCCGATCCAATGCGGTCATATCCTGCAGGCCGACATTGTGGGCAGTTTCGGCGCGAAGGCGCAGTTCGTCGCTAACATTCTTCAGCCGGACGAGACTTTTGACCCGTGACATCAACTGCAGGTCGTTGACCGGTTTGGTCAGAAAATCGTCGGCGCCGGCTTTCAGCCCCCTCACCCGATCCGACGGCTGATCGAGAGCTGTCACCATGACGACGGGAATATGCGCGGTGCGCGGGTTCGACTTCAGCCGCTCACAGACCTCGAATCCATCAATGCCCGGCATCATGATATCGAGCAGGATGAGATCCACCGGCTGCTTCTCGCAGATTGCCAAAGCCTCATAACCATCGGATGCCGTCAGGACGTCAAAATACTCGGCGACAAGCCGTGCCTCGAGCAACTTGACGTTGGCCGGTATGTCATCGACGACAAGGATCCGTGCAGTCATGCAATCTTTCCTGCCTATAAGCGCTTGAAACAGAAAGCCGGTTCAACTTTCAAATTCGTCTCATGCGCAAGAATATCGTTAAGGGGCTTCTTATTGGAAGCCCCTGGCGCCGCATCAGGCATCGCCCAAATAAGTTTTGATCGTCTCAATAAATTTCGGCACCGAGATCGGCTTGGAAACGTAGGCTTCGCAGCCTCCTTGCCGGATACGCTCTTCATCACCCTTCATCGCGAAGGCCGTAACGGCTATCACGGGGATGACATGCAATTCGTCATCTTCTTTCAGCCATTTCGTCACCTCAAGCCCGGAAACCTCCGGAAGCTGGATGTCCATAAGGATCAGGTCTGGCCGATGTTTACGAGCAAGATCAAGGGCTTCCATACCATTTCGGGTCTGAATGGTCGTGTACCCCGATGCCTCGATCAGGTCACGAAAGAGCTTCATGTTCAGCTCATTGTCTTCAACAATCATAACCTGCTTGGGCATTTCGATCCCTTGATTTACGGTTCCGGCTTGCATGACCATCACATCGCTATAAGTTGCGGCGCGACTGAGCTCACGGCCCCGGAAGCTTGAAGCTACAGCGATTTGGTTGAAAAACCGGTAATATCCGGTAAAAAATTACCTCAATCCGACAAGGACGAATGCGCGTGACCTCATCCGAAGAAACAGCGATTGCCATCCTCGGCTGGCTTGCAAACGAGCCGGAACTGCTGGGGCGTTTCCTGGCATTGACGGGCACTGATCCATCGTCGCTGCGCCACGCCGCCGCCGATACAGGCTTCCTTACCGGCGTCGTCGATTTCCTGATGGGCCACGAACCGACGCTGCTGGCCTTTTGCGAGACAACCGGCACACGGCCCGAGGATGTGGTGCGGGCGCATCTCATGCTGTCGGGACCAGACAATCCCGGGGATTTCTGACCGTGACGGATATCCTCGATTTCGACCATATCCGTCTGACGGACAGGCCGCTGATCGTCTGCGATATCGACGAATTCGTGCTCGAATTCCTGACGCCGTTTCGCAACTTCCTGCGCTCCTGCGGCCGTGATCTTTTGCCCCGCTCCTTCCGCCTGCATGGCAATGTCATCGACCTTGACACTGGTTTGCCGGTCGACGATGCGATGACGAGCGAACTGCTGGAGACGTTCTTTCGCCTGCAGGGCCAGTGGCAGACACCTGCCGATCTCGCAGTCGATACCTTGGCCGGGCTTTCCACCGATGCCGATGTCGTCTTTCTCACGGCGATGCCACCCCGCCACACCAGCGTGCGCCGGGCACTGCTCGACCGCCATGGCCTGAACTATCCCCTGCTTGCCAGCGAAGAACCCAAGGGCCCGATCATCAAGCGCCTGCACGATGCCAGGGATGTGCCGCTGGTCTTCATCGATGATATCCTGCGCAACCTGCAGTCCGTTCAGACCCATGCGCCTGATTGTCTGCTGATCAACCTGATGGCAAACGCCCAATTCCGGGCCATGGCGCCGGACCCGGGCGGCGGAATCGCCAAGGCGGACTGCTGGACGGATGCGGACAGGATCATCCGTGCCCATCTGGTGGGTTAAACGGCGGGCAACGAACCGATCCCGGGCAAAAGAACAGCCGCCGTTTATCTTTCCCTTGAAGCCCATCAAGATTGCCTCTCCATACCTTGAGACTCGTCAGCTTAGGGCGTATCGTGAAAATGTTCAACTTTTGTTCCGATCGATGCAAACAGACGCGCAGCAATTTCCGGGGTTTTGCCGAGACTGCCTCACAGGCCAACCGGCCGGCATTCGCCGGTGCCGGGCCTGCGGCAGCCCGCGCCTGCTCTATCATTCCGAACTCTATCAGCTGACACTCGCCCATATCGATTGCGATGCCTTCTATGCTTCGGTCGAAAAACGCGACAATCCCGAATTGGCCGACAAGCCTGTGATCATCGGCGGCGGCAAGCGCGGCGTCGTCTCTACCGCCTGCTATATCGCTCGCATTCACGGGGTACGGTCCGCCATGCCGATGTTCAAGGCGCTGGAGGCTTGCCCGCAAGCCGTTGTCATCAAACCGGACATGGAAAAATACGTGCGGGTCGGCCGCCAGGTGCGCACTCTGATGCAGGAACTGACGCCGCTGGTGCAGCCGTTGTCGATTGATGAAGCATTTCTGGAGCTCCAGGGCACCGAGCGGCTGCATCATGATCCCCCTGCCCGGACATTGGCCAGATTTGCCCGCCGGGTCGAACAGGAGATCGGCATTACTGTTTCGGTCGGCCTGTCCTATTGCAAATTCCTCGCCAAGGTGGCGTCCGACCTGCAGAAACCGCGCGGCTTTTCGGTGATCGGCGCTGCCGAAGCATTGGATTTCCTCAAGGACAGGCCGGTGACGCTGATCTGGGGCGTCGGCAAGGCCTTTGCGGCAACCCTGGAGCGCGACGGCATCCGCACCATAGGCCAGTTGCAGACAATGGACGAAACCGTCCTGATGAAGCGCTATGGCACATTGGGCCAGCGTCTCTACCGGCTGTCGCGTGGCCAGGATGAGCGCAGCGTTGAAATCAACGGCGAAGCCAAGAGCGTTTCCTCGGAGACCACCTTTAACGATGACCTGTGCGACTATGACGATCTGGTCACACATCTGCGCCGGTTGAGCGAACAGGTGGCCCACCGGCTGCGCAAGGCCGACATTGCCGGCCAGACGGTGGTGCTCAAGCTGAAGACCGCCGACTTCAAGAGCCGGACGCGCAACCGCCGCCTCGACAGCCCGACCCGGCTTGCCGACCGCATCTTCCGCACCGGCATGCAGCTTCTGGACAAGGAAACCGACGGGACAAAATTCCGGCTGATCGGGATCGGCGTCTCCGACCTTTCCAATCCCGATCTGGCCGATCCGCCGGATCTCGTCGATACGCAGGCGACGCGGCGCGCGGCTGCGGAAGCTGCGATCAATACGCTGCGCGATAAGTTCGGCAAGGCGACGGTCGAGACCGGTTATACGTTCGGCAAGGACCGGCGAAAGTAGCAGGCTTCACATTCTCGTGTTCCAGACGGAACGGCAAAGCTTCCTTAAACCTATCAAACTAGGCTCATCTTCTGTCTCTTGCGTCCGGATGTTCCTGATGGTTTTGCGTTTTACATTTGGTCTCGGCTTCGCCCTCGCCTTGTCTGCCAGCGTTGCGTTTGCAAGCGAGCAAGCTCCTCTGCAGATCGTGGTTTCCAGGGACCAGCAGTCACTCGTGGTCTATGACGGCGATACGGTGGTCGCCACCTCCAATGTCTCGACCGGTAAGGCCGGCCATTCGACGCCAACCGGCATTTTCTCGATCCTTGAAAAACGCCGCTCCCACAAGTCGAACATTTATTCGAATGCGCCGATGCCGTTCATGCAGCGGCTGACCTGGTCAGGCATTGCGCTGCACGCCTCCAACCACGTTCCCAGCTACCCGGCCTCGCATGGCTGCATACGGATGCCGGATGCCTTTGCCAAGCAACTCTTCAAGATGACCGGCCGTGGCCTGCATGTGCTGGTCTCCGATCGCCAGTTGACGCCGGCCGCCATCTCCGATCCGTTCCTGTTCCAGCCCAAAGGGAAAGAGCCGGAACTGCTATCGGACGCTACATTGCGGCTGAGCGTTTCGCAGGTCCAGACGCAATCCGTCGAAGTTGCCACGATCGAGCCCCCGCCGGAAAAACCGGCCGCCGTCGAGATGGAAAAGCAGCCGCCGATCCGGATGCTGATCACCCATCGCGGCACACGCGAAATCACCATGGACATCCAGAGCCTGCTCAACGAGCTTGGTTATGCAGCCGGGCTCGCCGACGGCTATGCCGGTATGCAGACCGCTGACGCCATCAAAGCGTTCCAGACTGCGGAACAACTAGCTGTCGACGGCAAGATGACCGCCACCTTCATCGATGCACTCTACGCCAAGGCGGGCAAGGGCAAGCCGCCAAACGGCCAGCTTCTCGTTCGCCGCGATTTCGAGCCGTTGTTCGAAACACCCGTGTTGATCGACCGGCCGGAAGTCGCACTCGGCACGCATTTTTTCCAGTTCCAGGATATCGACGCTTCCACCGGCAAGGGCGAATGGTTCGCCATGACGCTCGACAACACATTGCCTGGACCGATGAAAAAGCGCCTTGGCATCACCATCGAGGAAGACCCGATGGCCTTCAATGCAGCCCAGCGCACACTGGCCCGGATCACGGTGCCGGACGAAACTCGCGAACGGATCGAAGAACTGCTCGCCGAGGGTTCGTCCCTCACCATTTCCGACATGGGCCTTGGCCAGGAAACAGGCGCCGGTACGGACTTCGTGACCGTCACCCGAACCCGATCAAAATCTTGATGGTCCAGCGCTAGACCAGTTCGACATCGATGACGCCCGGCGCGGTCCTCAGCGCCGCCGCAATCTCAGGCGAGATGCGATATCGCTCGTTCAATTCCACCTCGATCTCGCGCTGGCCGTTGTCCTTGATGACGATGAACGACACCAGCCCCTCGCCGCGCGCATTCAGATGCGTGGCGACCGAGCGCAACGGACCGCTATCACGGACATAGACGCGCAGCGCCTTCTGCATCTGCAGCGACCGCTCTTCCAGCGACTGCAGCGTCTGGATGCGCATGCCGATGCCTTCCGGCCGCTCCTCGGCCTGCACCGTCATGACCAGCGATTTTCCGGGCTCCAACAGGTCGCGGTACTGATTGAGCGCCTCCGAAAACAGCACAGCTTCGAACTGTCCGGTTGAATCGGAGAAGGCAATGATGCCCATCTTGTTGCCGGTGCGGGTCTTGCGCTCCTGCTTCGACGTGACCGTTCCGGCCAAACGGCCCGCCGTTGCGCCTTTTTTTACGGACGCAGCAAAATCCGAAAATGTCTGAACACGGATCTTCGACAACAGGTCGTTATAGGTATCGAGCGGATGGGCCGATTGATAAAAGCCCAGAACCTGAAATTCGCGGTGCAGCTTTTCAGACGCCAGCCATGGCGAATAAGGCGGCAGGTTGATCTTTTCCGGACCAGTCGCCGCACCCGCGCCGAACATATCGCTCTGGCCGCTGATCTTGTTGGCCTGGGCGATCTGGGCGAAGCCGAGAATGCGATCGAGGCCGCCCACCAGTTCCGCCCGATCGTAGCCGAAGCAATCGAAGGCACCAGCGCAGATCAGGCTATCGAACACCCGCCGGTTCAAAAGCTTCGGGTCGATCCTCAGGCAGAAATCCTCAAGATTAGCGAAAGGCTCATCACCGCGCACGTCAACGATATGATCGACGGCCGCTTCGCCGACACCCTTGATGGCGGCGAGCGAATAGTAGATGCGGTTGTCGCCGGTTTCGAAGCGGCGGAATGAGGTCTGTACCGATGGCGGGATCACCTCGATATCGAGCCGGCTGGCATCCTGGCGGAAGTCGTTGATCTTGTCGGTGTTCGACATATCCAGCGTCATCGACGCGGCGAGGAACTCGACCGGGAAATGCGCCTTCAGGTAGGCCGTCTGGTAGGAGACGATGGCATAGGCGGCGGCGTGCGATTTGTTGAAGCCGTAGTTGGCGAACTTGGCGAGCAGATCGAAGATCAGATCGGACTGCGGCTTCGACACACCGTTGTCGACGGCACCTGTGACGAAACGGGCGCGCTGCTTGTCCATCTCCTCCTTGATCTTCTTACCCATGGCGCGGCGCAGAAGGTCGGCTTCACCGAGCGAATAGCCCGACAGGACCTGGGCGATCTGCATCACCTGCTCCTGATAGACGATAACGCCCTGGGTTTCCTTCAGCAGATAATCGATCTTCGGGTGGATCGATTCGATCTCTTCCTCGCCGTGCTTGCGGGCATTGTAGACCGGGATGTTTTCCATCGGGCCGGGACGGTAGAGCGCCACCAGCGCGATGATGTCCTCGATGCAGTCGGGCCGCATGCCGATCAGCGCCTTGCGCATGCCGGCACTTTCCACCTGGAACACGCCGACCGTATCGCCCTTGGACAGCATCTCGTAGGTTTTCTGGTCATCAAGCGGCAATGCTTCGAGATTGACCTCGATATTGCGCTTCCTGATGAAATCGACGGCGACCTTCAGCACGGTCAGCGTCTTCAGGCCGAGGAAGTCGAACTTGACGAGGCCGGCCTGCTCGACCCATTTCATGTTGAACTGGGTGACCGGCATGTCGGATCGCGGATCGCGGTACATCGGCACCAGCTGCGACAGCGGCCGGTCACCGATGACGATACCGGCGGCGTGGGTGGACGCGTGGCGGTAAAGACCTTCGATCTTCTGAGCGATATCGAGCAGACGGCCGATCACCGGCTCCTTGTCGACTTCTTCCTGGAAACGCGGCTCTTCCTCGATGGCCTTCGACAGAGGCGTCGGGTTTGCCGGGTTGTTCGGCACCAGCTTGCAGATCTTATCGACCTGGCCATAGGGCATTTCAAGCACACGGCCGACGTCACGGAGCGCCGCGCGCGCCTGCAGCGATCCGAAGGTGATGATCTGAGCCACCTGTTCGCGCCCATACTTGCGCTGCACGTAGCGAATGACTTCTTCGCGCCGGTCCTGGCAGAAGTCGATGTCGAAGTCGGGCATCGAGACGCGGTCCGGATTGAGGAAGCGCTCGAACAGCAGCGAGAAGCGCAAGGGATCGACGTCGGTGATGGTCAGGGCATAGGCAACCAGCGAGCCGGCACCCGAGCCACGGCCCGGCCCGACCGGAATATCCTGAAGCTTCGCCCACTTGATGAAGTCGGCAACGATCAGGAAGTAGCCGGGAAACTTCATCTTCTCGATGACGGAGAGCTCGAAATCCAGCCGCTCGCGATAATCCGTCTCGGTATAACCGGCCGAAAGGCCGAGCTTCTGCATCCGGTCTTCCAGGCCTTCGATGGCCTGACGACGCAGTTCAAGTTCCTCGGCGCGCTCGGCTTCCTTCGGATCATCGGTCGCGCCGGTGAAGCGCGGCAGGATTGGTCCGCGGGTCTTCAAGACGAAGGAGCAGCGTCTGGCGATCTCGATGGTGTTGTCCAGCGCCTCCGGCAGGTCGGCAAACAACGCCGCCATGTCCTTGCGGCTCTTCAGGTAATGATCCGGCGTCAGGCGGAAGCGGCTATCGTCCGAGACCATCGCATTGTGGGCGACAGCCATCAGCGCGTCATGGGCCTCGAATTCGGCCGGCGACGGGAAAAACGGCTCATTGGTCGCCACGATCGGCAGTTCGAGCTTGTAGGCGAGATCGATGACCCGGTTTTCCTGACGGCGATCATATTTGCCGTGACGCTGCAGTTCGACATAGAGACGGTCACCAAAAACCGCGGCAAGCGCCACCAGCCGCGTTTCCGCCAGCGCATGGTGTCCCGATTTCAAGGCCATGTCGACCGGCCCGCCCGAAGCACCGGTCAGCGCGATCAGTCCTTCCGCTCCGCCTTCCTGCAGCCAGGACAGAGCGATGCGAACCGACTGGTTGCCTTCGCCGCCGAGATAGGCCCGGCTGACGATATCGACGAGCCGGACATAACCGGCATCCGTCGCTGCGATCAGAACGATGGCCGGCAGCTTGGCCAGATGCTGGGCATGACCACGCTTCTCGCCCTCGCCTTCATCTTCCATGTCAATCGCAAGCTGGCAGCCGATCAGCGGCTGCAGACCATCGTCCATACATTTCTGCGAGAATTCGAGCGCGGCAAACAGGTTGTTGGTATCGGCAATGCCGATGGCCGGCTGGCCATCAGCGACGGCCTTGCCGATGATCTTCTTGACCGGCAAAGCGCCTTCGAGAAGCGAAAAGGCGGAATGAACGCGAAGATGCACGAACTGGGGTGAAGCGCCACCGGGGGCGGCACCATCCTGCCGCTTGTCGTTTACCGCATCTGCCATGGCACACCCCGATTCCTGTGAAGGCTTCAGGATATCCCGTTTCCATCCACAGAAGTCTAGTTTTCATCCACTATGCGGCAGTATTTTCGAACCGGGCTTGGCTTGTCCACAGTCCTAGCCCTCTTCATTTCCACACGGCAGCGAATGCGTGAAAATGGCCGGTGCCTGGCACCGTTCTACATCCCGATGACAATGATCGAAAAGCTGGCGATGAACATGGCGATGGAGGTCAAAGCGGCGAGATCACGAATGAAGTCAGTCATTGGTTGGCTCCCTTTCCTTTATGTTCTTATATTGTTCCATATTTGTTCATGCGTCAAGCAGCAACAGCAAATCTTCTGCTGCCAGGAAACAGAGATGGTAAACACTTTCTGACCGCCTTTGCGGCAAGGTAACCCGGCATCTGGACGTCAGCAGGCAGGCCAACTAGTCTGGCCGGCAATGCAAATCGGGGGATGATTGATGAAGATGTCACTGGCCGTCATGACGGCACTGCTCGGCCTATCTGCCACGACGGCGCAGGCTGCGGAAACCATCGACCCGGATCGGATCGCTTTCGCTGCGACGGGCGATTGGGACAAGGACGGCAGCTCCGACCTCGCCATGCTGGTGGCCCCGGCCGAAGGGAGCGACGAGGACCACGCAGTCTACATCTATCTCAATGACGGCGACACCGGCCGGCTGAAACTGAAGAGCGTTGTACCGAACAAGGTCTGGGGAGACCTGACCATGGTCGGACGGGCGCCATCGATCACTGCGCTTGCGAACGGCTCGATCCTGATCACCACCCACAACGATTCCGTCGGCCGCGACCGCTGGGAACAGAAGCTGACGATTGCCTATCGCAACTTCGATTTCGCCGTCGCCGGATATACCTATGCGTCCTATGACACGCTCAACCCGGATGATACCACGGACTGCGATTTCAACGTATTGACCGGCAAGGGTATGCGTAACGGCAAGCCGGTCGCGATCACCGGCGAGCTGATCTTCCTCAAGGACTGGACGGATGATCGAGGTCAAAGCATGTGCGGGCTTGAATAGAGCCAGCCCGGTGCCTGTCAAAGCGGGCAGCGGCTAGATTAAAGCTCGACGACCTTGCCGTCCTCGATTGTGACGCGGCGGTCCATGCGGGAGGCCAGTTCATAATTGTGCGTGGCGATCATTGCCGCCAGGCCCGACTGGCGCACCAATGCTTCCAATGCCTCGAAGACATAGCCGGCGGTTTCCGGATCGAGGTTACCGGTCGGCTCGTCAGCTAGGAGAACCAGCGGCGCATTGGCAACGGCGCGGGCAATGGCGACGCGCTGCTGCTCGCCGCCGGACAGCTCCGAGGGACGGTGTTCGGCACGGTGGCCGATGCGCATGTAATCCAGCAATGCGGCCGCGCGTTCACGCGCCTCGGCCTTGTTAAGACCGGCAATCAGCTGCGGCATCATGATGTTTTCGATCGCCGTGAATTCCGGCAGCAGATGATGGAACTGGTAGACGAAGCCGATGTCGTTGCGGCGGATTGCCGTGCGCTTCTCGTCGCCAAGCGCGCCGCAGGATTGGCCGTTGATCAGGACTTCGCCGCCGTCGGGACGTTCCAGCAGCCCAGCCAGATGCAACAGCGTCGATTTACCGGTGCCGGACGGGGCAACAAGCGCCACAGTCTGCCCGCCATAAAGCGAAAAGTCCGCCCCCTTGAGGATCGACAGGGTTTCGTCGCCCTGGCTGTAATGGCGTTCGACGCCGGAAAGCTGCAATGCCACGCGCGCATTCATCGTGTCTGAAATCCCCAATTATTCGTAGCGCAGAGCCTGAACCGGATCGAGGCGCGAGGCGCGCCAGGCCGGAAAGATCGTGGCAAGGAAGGAAAGGCCAATGGCCATGAGGACAACCGACGTGGTCTCACCCAGGTTCATATCGGCCGGAAGCTGACTCAGGAAATAGAGCTCGGGATTGAACAGCGTCGTTCCCGAAATCCAGGAAAAGAACTGGCGGATGGACTCGATATTGAGACAAACCACAACGCCTAGAAGGACGCCTGCAATGGTTCCGACAATGCCGATCGCTGCCCCCGTCATGAAGAATATCCGCATGATGGAGCCCGACGATGCGCCCATGGTGCGCAGGATCGCGATGTCGCTGCCCTTGTCCTTCACCAGCATGATCAGGCCGGAGACGATATTGAGCGCCGCCACCAGAATGATCAGCGTCAGGATCATGAACATGACGTTGCGTTCGACCTGAAGGGCTGAGAAGAAGGTCTTGTTGCGATCACGCCAGTCGCTGATCAATACCTGGCGGCCGGCCGCATCCTCGATCGGCTGGCGCAACTCATCGACCAGGTCCGGGTTGGTGACGAACAGCTCGATCGACTGCGCTATCCCTTCGGCATTGAAATAGAGCTGTGCTTCTTCCAGCGGCATGAAGATGATCGAGGCATCATATTCCGACATGCCGATCTCGAAGATCGCCGAGACAGTATAGGCCTTGATGCGTGGATTGACGCCCATCGGCGTGATGTCGCCTTCCGGCGACACCAGCGAGATCGTACCACCAACGGTGACGCCGAGCTGTTGAGCCATGCGCGAGCCGATCGCGACGCCAGTTCCCGCGGCATACCCGACGAGATCGCCCGCCTGAATGTGCTCGGAAATCGACTTCATCTTGGCAAGATCGTCAGCCCGCACGCCACGAACCAGCGCACCGGTACTGGCGCCTCCCTGGCCTGAGGCTAATATCTGGCCTTCGATCATCGGGATCGCCATGGTGACACCCTTGACGCCGGAAAACTTGGTCGCGAGGTCGGCATAATTATCGAGCGGCCCATCCAGTGGCTGGACGATCATGTGGCCGTTGATGCCGAGAATACGCGAGATCAGCTCCGTGCGAAAACCGTTCATGACAGCCATGACGATGATCAGCGTCGCCACACCGAGCATGATGCCGATGAAGGAAAACCCGGCAATCACCGAAATGAACGCTTCCTTGCGGCGCGAGCGCAGATAGCGCCAGGCCACCATGCGCTCGAATGTGGAAAACGGACGGCTCGACGGCGCCTGCGCGGTCGCTGCCTTTTCCTGTTCTAGCGTCGCGGCGCTCATTCCCTGGTCCCTTATTTCGAGGCAGTCAGCTTGTTGATGGCAGCCTCGATCGTCAATGTTTCGCGGGCGCCGGTCTTGCGGTCCTTGAGCTCGACCTCGCCGTTCGCCACCGAACGTGGACCGGCAATGATCTGCGTGGGAACGCCGATCAGGTCGGCGGTCGCAAACTTGGTGCCGGCGCGATCATCCTTGTCGTCGTACAGCGTGTCGAATCCTGCCTTGTTGAGCGAAGCATAGATGGTTTCGCACGCCGCGTCGCAGGCTTCGTCACCGGACTTCATGTTGATCACAACCGCGTCGAACGGTGCGATCGAGGCCGGCCAGATGATACCGTTCTCGTCATGCGAGGCTTCGATGATGGCTGGAACCAGCCGGGTCGGGCCGATGCCGTAGGAGCCCATGTGCACCGTGTGCTCCTTGCCGTCGGGGCCTTGAACCTTGGCGCCCATGGCTTCGGAATATTTGGTGCCGAAATAGAAGATGTGGCCAACTTCGATGCCGCGGGCCGAGACCTTCTGGGAATCGTCGATGGCGTTAAAGGCGGCTTCGTCGTGCATCTCCGAGGTGGCGGCGTAGAGCGACGTCCACTTGTCGAAGATCGCCTTCATCGCGGCTGCGTCCCAGAAATCGGTATCGTCGGCCGGAATGTCGAAATCGAGGAAGTGCTTGTGG
This sequence comes from Rhizobium sp. Root1334, assembly GCF_001426665.1. Lineage (GTDB taxonomy): Bacteria > Pseudomonadota > Alphaproteobacteria > Rhizobiales > Rhizobiaceae > Pararhizobium. The sequence continues at coordinate 62,694 of NZ_LMEY01000032.1, forward strand.
CAGAAGACCTCCGATTCACCGGTATCGGCAAGGATGATGAACTCGTGGCTGAGATCGCCGCCGATCGGGCCGGTATCGGCCCGCATCGGAATGGCGCGCAGGCCAAGCCGTGCGAAGGTGCGCAGGTATGCCGCGAACATGCGATTGTAGCTGTCCACGGCGCCTTCACGATTGAGGTCGAAGGAATAGGCGTCCTTCATCAGGAATTCGCGCGAGCGCATGGTGCCGAAACGCGGACGGCGCTCGTCGCGGAACTTCAACTGGATATGATAGAGATTGAGCGGCAGATCCTTGTAGGACTTTACGTAGGAACGGAAGACGTCCGTGATCATTTCCTCGTTGGTCGGACCGTAGAGCATGTCGCGCTTGTTGCGGTCCTTGATCCGCAGCATCTCGTCGCCGTAAGCGTCGTAGCGGCCGCTTTCCTGCCAGAGTTCGGCCGATTGCAGCGTCGGCATCAGGAGTTCGACGGCGCCGGCGCGGTTCTGCTCTTCCCGGATGATCCTGGTCACCTTGTCGAGAACCCGCTTGCCGAGCGGCAGCCATGTATAGATGCCGGCCGACTGCTGGCGCACCATGCCCGCACGCAGCATCAGCCGGTGCGAAACAATTTCCGCTTCCTTCGGGGTTTCCTTCAGAATGGGCATGAAAAAGCGGGACAGGCGCATGAACAGGTTCCAGAAATTAAAAGCACTTCGCACTATCTTTGGAATCGGGCGAAATAACGTTGAGCCTGCAGGCCGCGCACGCGTCAAGCGCGCAAACCGGACACTGCCGTTTGACTGTTTGCCGCGACGATCCGGCCAGCTGATTCCAGAAGGGGATGCACCGCGCTCAAGCGTTCATAGACGCTTCGCGGCAGGAAGAAAACCCGTCATCTTGTTTGGCGTAACAGGTGAAGGGACGGAGGATTTCAAGGTCCGGAAAAACAAAAATACCTGCGTCAAAAAGGCACGGTAGTAACAGGATTTTGACAGAAGTTGTCAACGGAAAAATTTTACTAGAGTGTAGCAAAAATGCAAAAAAATCGGATGACAACGCATAATGTTTGGGCTAGTTTTGGCCCACAAAAGAGGCAGGGAGATTAAATTCTTGTCGATTTCGCGGTCAAGTCTTGGGAGGATAAGATCTTAGGCGCGGTTACACGCAGCCACCGGTAACGGATAAGGATCACGCGATACTTTAAAGAACAAGGCTTCTGGCCTTGTTTTTTTTTGACTTTTATACTGAAGACATCAGAAGAAAAAATTGATGCCGCCTGAATCGCGGCAATTCTGTGGCGCGCATATCGGGTCACCGGCCATGCAGGCGGTAAGCCGCCGCTATCACAGCCGCGGCAACGCCGGTTATCGCCTCAATAGAACTTCGGTGCAAATTGCGGAATAGAGTCCAGGCCGTAGCCCATTCGGACCGACAGGACGTACCATATGGCATGGATGACAGCAGCAAGCACCGAGGTCATCAAAAAGACCCGCAGTGCGCGAAAACGGGCGGGCGCACTTTCGATGCTGCCAGGAACCACCTCATTCTCCTCCGCCTGCGTCCGCAAGCCGATCGGCAAGACGATGAACAGCGACAACCACCAGATGATGAAGTAAATCGCGAAGGTGGAAAAGATCGGCATTGGGGTCTCTCGTTACGAAGGGAGATGGATGTCTCACCTCTTGGCATCGCGCGTGTAAGCGCCGTTATAACGCTTTCGCCTCTGCGCGACAAATACTGCGCCCGATAAATACAGGCACGCGGTCTTCTGTCACACCTGCTCGAGTTCGATCAGCGTGCCGAAGAAATCCTTCGGATGAAGAAACAGCACCGGCTTGCCATGCGCGCCGGTCTTCGGATTGCCGTCGCCAAGCACCCTTCCCCCGGCAGCAATCAGGCTATCGCGCGCGCTGAGGATGTCTTCAACCTCGTAGCAGATATGATGCATGCCGCCGGCCGGATTTTTCGCGAGAAAGGCTGCGATCGGCGAGTCTGTGCCAAGCGGCTCCAGCAGTTCGACCTTGGTATTTTCAAGCGTGACGAACACGACGTTGACGCCGTGTTCCGGCAGCGCTTCCGGTTCGGTCACCGAGGCGCCGAGCACCGAGCGGTATCGCTCGACCGCTTCGGCAAGATCCGGAACAGCAAGCGCGATATGGTTGACACGTCCAAGCATCGTACGCCGGCTCCTCGCTATCAGAGTTTATTGATAAACACGGTGACGACTGGCTTCTTGCCCCAGACGTCATTAGCCGTGCCACGGATGGCCCGGCGTACCGCTTCCGTCACCATGGCGATATCCTTGCGCTTGCCGCGCGGGATGCTTTCGACGGCACCCAGCACCGCGTCATAGAGCGTATCGTTCATGTCTTCGCCCTCATCGTCAAACTCGGGCAAGCCGATCGGAACGACGATCGGATCGGCGGCGAAATCGTAGCGCGCGTCAAGCTGAACGTTCACCGCGACATGGCCGGCGAAGGACAGCTTGCGGCGCTCGCCGATCCCCATCTCCTCGAAGTCACCGATCAGGCTGCCGTCCTTGTAGATCCGGCCGTGCGGCGCTTCGCCGATGACGGACGCCGGTCCCGGTGCAAGGCGGAGAATATCGCCGTTGCGAACACGCGGGACAGTCTTGATGCCGGACTGAAGGCCAAGCTCGGCCTGTGCCGTCAGATGTGCGGCTTCACCATGAACCGGCACCAGCATCTGCGGACGCGTCCACTGGTACATCTGCTGCAACTCGTTGCGGCGGGGATGGCCGGAGACATGCACCAAGGCTTCGTTATCGGTGACGATGTGGATGCCTTGTTCAATCAAACCATTCTTGATGTCGTTGATGGCCTTCTCGTTGCCGGGAATGGCCCGCGAGGAAAACACCACGGTATCGCCGGCCGTCAGCGCGACGTTGCGCATCTCGTCACGCGAGATCTTGGCGAGTGCCGCGCGGGATTCGCCCTGGCTGCCGGTCAGGATCACCACGACCTTGTCGCGCGGGATGTAACCGAACTCGTCTTCGGCGATGAACGGGTTCAATCCTTCCATCAGACCGACATCGCGGGCGACATCGCAGACGCGCTTCATCGAACTGCCGAGCAGCAGCACATCGCGGCCGGCTTCGGCCGAAGCCTTGGCGATCGAGCGGATGCGGCCGACATTGGACGAGAAGGTGGTGATTGCCACCCGTCCCTTGGCATTCTGGATGATCTTGGTGAGGCTGGCCGAAACCTCCTCTTCCTGGGGCGATACGCCATCGCGCATCGCGTTGGTGCTGTCGCACATCAGCGCCAGCACGCCCTCATCGCCGATGGCGCGGAACCGCGCCTCGTCGGTCAACGGGCCGAGCGACGGCTTATGGTCGATCTTCCAGTCGCCGGTATGAACGACATTGCCGAGCGGCGTGCGGATCACCAGCGACATCGGCTCGGGGATCGAGTGGTTGACGCCGACGGCTTCGATCTCGAACGGACCGACATTGATACGGTCACCTTCCTTGAAGATGGTGATCGGCACCTGGGCGCGGCTGCGCTCGTAGGAGCGCTTGGCTTCCAGCATGCCTGCGGTAAACGGCGAGGCATAGACCGGTACGTTGAGCCCCGGCCACAGGTCGGCCAGCGCGCCATAATGGTCTTCATGGGCATGGGTGATGATGATGCCCTTGAGGTTCTTGCGCTCTTCGGCAAGGAAGCGGATATCCGGAAGCACGAGATCAACGCCGGGCAGATCAAGGCCCGGGAAAGTCACGCCGCAATCGACCATGATCCACTGGCGATGGGAGGGCGAACCGTAGCCGTAAAGGGCCAGGTTCATGCCGATTTCCCCCACTCCGCCCAGCGGCAGGAAGACGAGTTCGTCTTGTTTGCTCATTGATTGATTGCGCCTTATGTCACCCGAAATGGGTTCTATCCAAAAAATACATCGCCCGCGGCGATGCGCTGAACCGTGCCTGCTCCAATATCGAGCATCAACCGGCCGTCTTCATCTATGCCTTCAAACCTGCCGGAAAGCGAGCGATCCGGCAGGTTGACTGTAATCTTCTGGCCGATGCCGCCTGCTGCGGACCGCCATTGTGCAATAATCTCTGCAATGCCTTCGCCGCGATTCCAGGTGTTCAGCACATCACTCATGCTACGGAACAGATGGGCAAAAAGCTCGTCCGGCGAAACGCCGGCGCCTTCCGCCTGCAAACTGGTCACCGGATAGAGCCCGTGATCCGGCGCCAGCGCGACATTGATGCCGCAGCCGATCACCAGCGCATGGTGCCCATCCGGCAGCCCCTCGCCTTCCAAGAGGATACCGCAGCACTTCTTGCCTGCAATCAGAATATCGTTCGGCCATTTGATCGAGACCGGGTTGGAGCCTGCCGGCATCACGGCCTGTATCGCGCGGTGCACCGCCACGGCGACCGCGAGCGGCAGTGATTGGAGCTTATCCATCGGTGCCGGATCGATCAGCAGCAGCGACGCATAGAGATTGCCCGGCTCCGAAGCCCAGCTACGGCCGCGGCGGCCGCGACCGGAAATCTGCCGTGCGGCGGTGATCCAGTGAAACCCCGGATCACCCGCACGCGCCCGGATCAGGCATTCCGTGTTCGTCGATCCGACATCGCCAAGGGCCGTATGCCGGAATTGATCGATCGAAACCCTGCCGATCCGGTCCTGTCCTGTCAAAAGAATGTCCGCGCTGCAACTTCAGCCGCCGTACCGATCGGTCCACCGATCAACACATAGGCGAGAACGAACAGACCCGAGAGCGTGTAAACCAAACGCAGCATGCCGGAGGGACGGGCAAACTCGCCTTTGGCTTCGTCGAACCACATCACCTTGATGACACGCAGATAATAGTAAGCACCGACGACGGAGGCGAGCACACCGATGATCGCCAGAGCATAGAGATGCGCTTCGATCGCCGCCATGAACACGAAATACTTGGCAAAGAAGCCTGCGAGCGGCGGAATGCCAGCCAGCGAGAACATCATGATGGTCAAAACCGTCGCCATCCAGGGATTGGTCTGCGACAGGCCAGCCAGGTCATCGACGCTTTCGACGTGATTGCCGTCCTTGCGCTTCATCGCCATGATGATGGCAAAGGTACCGAGCGTCATGACCACATAGACCAGCATGTAGATCAGCACGCCGCGTACACCGGCCATCGAACCGCTGGACAGGCCAACGAGCGCATAACCCATGTGGCCGATCGACGAATAAGCCATCAGTCGCTTGATGTTCTTCTGACCGATGGCGGCAAACGAGCCGAGCAGCATCGAGGCAATCGAGATGAACACAACGATCTGCTGCCAGTCGGTGACGATCGGCTCGAACGGCATGATCACCAGACGGATCAGCATCGCCATCGCGGCAACCTTCGGAGCAGCCGCAAAGAACGCGGTCACCGGTGTCGGAGCGCCTTCGTAAACGTCCGGCGTCCACATATGGAACGGAACGGCGGAAATCTTGAAGGCAACACCGGCCAGAATGAAGACGAGACCGAAGACCAGGCCAAGCGAGCGGCCCTCTGCCGACAGGGCAGCGGCAATGCCTTCAAAACCGGTATGACCAGTGAAGCCGTAGACCAGCGACATGCCATAGAGCAGCATGCCGGAAGACAGCGCGCCAAGCACGAAATACTTGAGGCCAGCTTCAGTCGAACGCAGGTTGTCGCGGTTCATCGCGGCAACGACGTAGAGCGCCAGCGACTGCAGTTCGAGCGCCAGGTACACCGAGATCAGGTCGTTGGCGGAAATCATCAGAAGCATGCCGAGCGTTGCCAGCACGATCAGCACCGGGAATTCGAACCGGTCGATACCGCTCGAACGCGCCTCGCCTGCCGACATGATCAGCGCCACGATGGAGCCGAACAGCGTCAGCACCTTCATGAACTTGCCGAACGGATCGGAGAGGAAAGCGCCGTTATAACCCTGACCGTCGCCCGTCTGCCAGACCAGCCAGGCGCCGGAAACGGCCAGCAGGCCAACCGCCAGCCACGTCACCATGCCCGACGATTTCTCGCCGGAGAAGACGCCGATCATCAACAACACCATGGCACCGACCGCAAGGATCAGCTCGGGGGTCGACAGGTGCAGGCTCAGAAGGAATGTTTCAGTCGTCATTTCAATCCCGTCCTGTCGTCAATTCGCCGAAAGCGCAACGTCATGCGCTGCCTGCACGGCCGCAGTGTAGTTGTTGATAAGCACGTCCACGGAGGCTGCCGTCGCATCGAACACCGGAGCCGGATAGACGCCGAAGAAGATGGTGAGCACGATCAGCGGATAGAGCAGCGCCTTTTCACGGCCGGAGAGATCCAGCAGCGATTTCAGGCTGTCCTTGTCGAGTGTACCGAAGATCACCCGGCGATAGAGCCAAAGAGCATAGCACGCCGACAGGATAACGCCGGTGGTGGCGAAGAACGCAACCCAGGTATTGGCCCGGAATGTGCCGAGCAGCACGGTGATTTCACCGACGAACCCGGACGTACCAGGCAAGCCGACATTGGCCATGGTGAAGATCATGAAGGCCACTGCGTATTTCGGCATGTTGTTGACGAGACCGCCATAGGCGCTGATCTCGCGGGTGTGGGTACGGTCGTAGACGACGCCGACACAGAGGAAGAGCGCGCCGGACACCAGGCCGTGCGACAGCATCTGGAAGATCGCACCCTGCACGCCTTGCGTATTGGCGGCAAAGATACCCATGGTCACGTAGCCCATGTGGGCGACCGACGAATAGGCGATCAGCTTCTTGATGTCGGACTGCATCATCGCCACCAGCGAGGTGTACATGATCGCGACGACCGACAGCGTGAAGACGAAGGGGGCGAAATAGTCGGATGCCAAGGGGAACATCGGCAGCGAGAAGCGCAAGAAGCCGTAACCGCCGAGCTTCAGCAGAACACCAGCCAGGATGACCGAGCCCGCCGTCGGCGCCTGAACGTGCGCGTCGGGAAGCCAGGTATGGACGGGCCACATCGGCATCTTCACCGCGAACGAGGCGAAGAAGGCCAGCCATAGCCATGTCTGCATCTGCGCCGGGAACTGATAGGCAAGCAGTTCGGCAATGTCTGTCGTACCGGCCTGCCAGTACATCGCCATGATGGCGAGCAGCATCAGCACCGAACCGAGCAGCGTGTAGAGGAAGAATTTGTAGGCCGCGTAGACGCGCTCCTTGCCGCCCCAGACGCCGATGATGATGAACATCGGGATCAGGCCGGCTTCGAAGAACACGTAGAACAGTACGATATCGAGCGACACGAAGACGCCGATCATGAACACTTCCAACAAGAGGAAGGCGATCATGTACTGCTTCAGGCGCTTTTCGACCGAAAGCCAGCTGGCCACGACGCAGAACGGCATCAGGAAGGCGGACAACACCACGAACAGCATCGAAATGCCGTCGATGCCGAGATGGTAGGAAATGCCAGTACCAAGCCAGGCATGCTTCTCGACCATCTGGAAGCCGGGGTTCGAATTATCGAAGCTCCACCAGATCCAGCAGGATAGCAGGAAGGTAACGATCGTCGTCAACAACGAGATGTTCAGGATATTACGGCGGCCGGAAGCGCTGTCTTCACGCGTCAGAAGCAGAAGAGCAACACCGACCAGCGGCAGGAAGGTGACCGCGGAGAGAATGGGCCAATCGGTCATCAGAAGGAGCTCCCGAGCATCATCCAGGTAACGAGCGCCGCAATGCCGATGAGCATCACGAATGCGTAGTGATAGAGGTAACCGGTCTGCAGGCGAACGACGCGGTCAGTCACGTCCATGACGCGAGCGGCGATGCCGTTCGGGCCGTAGCCGTCGATGATCCGGCCATCGCCTTCCTTCCACAGGAAGGTGCCGATGCGTTTGGCAGGACGAACGAACAGGAAGTCGTAGAGTTCGTCGAAATACCACTTGTTGAGCAGGAACTGGTAAAGACCACGATGCTGCTCGGCCAGGTACTTTGGCGTCTCCGGCGAGCGGATATACATGTACCAGGCAGTGACAAAGCCGAGGATCATCGCGATGAACGGGCTCAGTGCAACGAGAGCCGGAACGTGGTGGAAATGCTCCAGCAGTTCGTTCTCAGGCGACGTGAACAGCGCCCCTTGCCAGAATTCGGCATAGTCGTGACCGTAGAAATAGCCTCCGAACACCATGCCGGCGGCGATCGCGCCGATAGCCAGAATGAACAGCGGCAGCAGCATGACCATCGGCGATTCGTGCACGTGATGCATGACTTCGTGCGAAGCGCGCGGCTTGCCATAGAAGGTCATGAATATCAGGCGCCACGAATAGAAGCTCGTGAAGCAGGCAGCGATAACCAGCATCGTGAATGCAAAACCGGAAACCGGGGAATGCGATGCGTAGGCGGCCTCGATGATGATATCCTTGGAAATGAAGCCTGCAAAGCCAATCCCCGAGAACGGGATACCGACACCGGTAATGGCCAGCGTGCCGATCATCATCATCCAGAAGGTCCACTTGATGTGCGGACGAAGCCCGCCCATGTGGCGCATGTCCTGCTCGCCATCGACGGCATGGATGACCGAACCAGCGCATAGGAACAGCAGCGCCTTGAAGAACGCATGCGTGAACAGGTGGAAGATAGCAGCGCCATAGGCACCAGTTCCCAGTGCGACGAACATGTAGCCGAGCTGCGAGCAGGTCGAATAGGCGATAACGCGCTTGATATCGTTCTGAACCAGACCGACGGTCGCCGCAAAGAACGCGGTGATCGCGCCGATGACGGTAACGACGACCAGAGCCGTATGCGACAGTTCGAACAGCGGCGACATGCGGGCGACGAGGAAGACGCCGGCGGTCACCATGGTTGCGGCATGGATCAACGCCGACACCGGTGTCGGGCCTTCCATGGCGTCCGGCAGCCAGGTGTGCAGCAGGAACTGCGCCGACTTGCCCATAGCGCCCATGAAGAGCAGCAGGCAGACGGCGGTGATCGCATGGGCCTTGTCGAGATGCATGCCGAACAGATTGATGACGGCTTCGCCACCTTCAGCAGCGCCTTCGGCCGGCAGATAGCTGGCAGCAGCGGCAAACACGGTTTCGAAGCTGATCGAGCCGAACAGGTAGAAGACGCCGAAAATGCCGAGCGCGAAACCGAAGTCACCGACGCGGTTGACGATGAACGCCTTCATCGCGGCCGCCGAGGCGGACGGCTTCTTGTACCAGAAGCCGATCAGCAGATAGGACGCCAGACCAACGCCTTCCCAGCCGAAGAACATCTGCAGCAGGTTGTCCGAGGTCACCAGCATCAGCATGGCGAAGGTGAACAGCGACAGATAGGCAAAGAAGCGCGGCCGATGCGGGTCGTGATGCATGTAGCCGATCGAATAGAGATGGACCAGGCAGGACACAGTGTTGACGACAACGAACATCACGGCCGTCAACGTATCGACGCGGAAAGCCCATTCGGTATCGAAGCTGCCGGACTGGATCCAGCGCATCACGGTGACCTTGATCATTTCCGCCTCGCCGAGCGCGACGTGGAAGAACACGACCCAGGACAGGACTGCGACAATAACCATGAAGCCGGTGGTAACGTATTCCGAAGCCTTGGCGCCGATCGAGGTGCCGAACAGACCCGCGATCAGGAAGCCGATCAGCGGCAGGAAGACGATGGCTTGAATAATCGTATTCATTGGCCGCTCAGCCCTTCATCATGTTGACGTCTTCCACGGCGATGGAGCCGCGGTTGCGGTAGAAGACGACGAGAATTGCAAGACCGATGGCGGCTTCCGCGGCCGCGACGGTCAGAATGAACAGGGCGAACACCTGGCCGGTGATGTCGTTGAGGAACGACGAGAACGCAACCATGTTGATGTTGACCGCCAGCAGAATGAGTTCCACCGACATCAGGATGATGATGACGTTCTTCCGGTTGAGGAAGATGCCGAAGACGCCCAGCGTGAACAGGATGGCGCTGACGGTCAGATAGTGGGAAATACCGATTTCCATGATGAGTTCCTTGACCTCGCGTCCGTCTTAAAGGCCCTGCCCCGACTTCACCTTGACCACTTCAACAGCGGTCTTGGGCGAACGGGCAACCTGTGTGGGAATATCCTGGCGTTTGATGTTGTCGCGATGGCGCAGCGTCAGGACGATGGCGCCGATCATGGCGACCAGAAGAACCAGGCCGGCAATCTGGAAGAAGTAGACATAGTGCGTATAGAGCACGTCGCCGAGAGCAGCGGTGTTGGTTCGATCGGCAACCGCCGGGATCGGCATCGAGATCGACTTGGCGATTTCCGGCGAGAACGAGCTGCCGCCGACCACGATGATCAGCTCGGCTGCCAGCACCAGGCCGATCAGCGCGCCGACCGGCGCATATTCAAGCACGCCCGACCTCAGCTGGGTGAAGTCGATGTCGAGCATCATCACCACGAAGAGGAAGAGAACCGCGACGGCGCCGATATAAACAACCAGCAGGATCATCGCCAGGAACTCGGCGCCCGTCAAAAGAAACAGGCCGGCGGCGTTGAAGAACGTCAGGATCAGGAACAGCACGGAATAAACAGGGTTCCGCGAAGAAATCACCATGAACGCCGACGCAACCGCGACGAATGAAAAAAGATAGAAAAAAAGAGCCTGCAGACCCATGATCGGTGCCTTTTTCGTCTTCCCCGGGCAGGCATGGCAACCAGGCCATCCTTCCCACTGGCGCACCGGTTCATGCCGGCCACGCCCAAGATCAGTGTAACGCCAGCCTCAACCGGCTGGCGCAGTCCCTATGCAAAGTCTCAGCGGTACGGCGAGTCTATTGCAATGTTGCGGGCGATTTCACGCTCCCAACGGTCGCCGTTGGAAAGCAGCCGGTCCTTGTCATAGTAAAGCTCTTCGCGCGTCTCGGTGGCGAACTCGAAGTTCGGGCCTTCGACGATCGCGTCGACTGGACAGGCTTCCTGGCAGAAACCGCAATAGATGCACTTCACCATGTCGATGTCGTAACGGACCGTGCGGCGCGTGCCATCGTTGCGGCGCGGGCCAGCCTCGATGGTGATCGCCTGGGCAGGACAGATCGCTTCGCACAGCTTGCAGGCGATGCAGCGTTCTTCGCCGTTCGGATAACGGCGCAGCGCATGTTCACCACGGAAGCGCGGGCTGACCGGGCCTTTTTCAAACGGATAGTTCAGCGTCGACTTCGGTGCGAAGAAATAGCGCATCGACAGGAAAAACGCGTTGACGAATTCCTTGAGGAACAGCGAACTGACGGCTTGCGACAAACTTGCCATCATCAACCTCCAAACGTGCCGGCCTGGGAGGCGCCGGCTGATTTTGCGAAACGGTGAGTAAACATCAGGCCCACACCACCAGTTTCAGCACAACTGCAACAATGAAGACCATGGCGAGTGACAGTGGAAGGAAGACCTTCCAGCCGAGACGCATCAGCTGGTCGTAGCGATAACGCGGCACGAAGGCTTTCACCATGGCGAACATGAAGAACACCATCGAGGACTTCAGGATGAACCAGACGATGCCCGGAACCCAGTTGAGGAACCATACATCGACCGGAGGCAGCCAGCCGCCGAGGAAAAGGATCGTCGTCAGCGCGCACATCAGGCAGATGGCGGCATATTCGCCGAGCATGAACATCATGTACGGGGTCGAGCCGTATTCGACCATGAAGCCGGCAACCAGTTCCGATTCCGCTTCGACCAGATCGAAGGGAGGACGGTTGGTTTCAGCGAGCGCCGAGATGAAGAAGATGATGAACATCGGGAACAGCGGCAGCCAGTACCAATCCAGGAAGGATCCCGGCAGACCCATCATCGTGCCCAGACCATCACGCTGTGAATCAACGATATCCGTCAGGTTCAGCGAACCGGCGCACAAAAGAACGGTAACGATGACGAAGCCGATCGAGACTTCGTAGGACACCATCTGGGCGGCCGAGCGCAGCGCCGAAAGGAACGGATACTTGGAGTTCGATGCCCAGCCGCCGATGATGACGCCGTAAACCTCAAGCGAGGAAATGGCGAAAACATAGAGGATGCCGACATTGATATTGGCCATCACCCAGTTGTCATTCAGCGGAATGACCGCCCAGGCAGCGAGCGCCAGGGTCACGGAAACCAGCGGCGCCAGCAGGAACAGGATTTTGTTCGAGCCGGCCGGGATGACCGGCTCCTTGAAGACGAACTTCAAAAGATCGGCGAAGGACTGGAAAAGTCCCCACGGGCCTACCACATTCGGTCCACGGCGCATCTGCACCGCCGCCCAGATCTTGCGGTCAGCCAAAAGGATGTAGGCGATAAAGACCAGAAGCGCGACCAGAAGCAGCAGCGACTGGCCGATCATGATGGCCGTTGGCCAGACATAGGTCGAAATGAAAGCGTCCATTTTCGTCTTATTCCTTCGCGCTCATTCCGCCGCAGCTTTGAAGTTGTTGCGTGCCAAAGCCGAGCATTCGGCCATGACGGCGGAAGCTCGTGCTATTGGGTTCGTCAAATAGAAGTCTTTGACCGGAGACGCAAACACCGATTTGCCCATCTCACCGGCTTTTTGTGCAAGTGCGGCAATTTCACCGCTTGCACCCGTCTCGATCATGTCGATCGCAGCGAAATGCGGGTGCGCCGCATAGAGTTTCCCGCGCAATTCGCCAAGCGAATCAAACGGAAGCTTCTTGCCGAGCACGTCGGACAGCGCCCGAATGATCGCCCAGTCTTCGCGGGCGTCGCCCGGTGCGAAACCGGCGCGGTTGCCCATCTGAACGCGGCCTTCGGTGTTGACCCAGAGGCCGGACTTTTCGGTATAGGTCGCACCCGGCAGGATGACGTCGGCGCCATGAGCACCTTCGTCGCCATGCGAGCCGATATAGACGGTGAAGCCTGCGGTCTTGCCGGAGAAATCCATTTCGTCGGCGCCAAGCAGGAACAGAACGTCCGTGCCATCAAGCATCTCGGCGGCGCTCTTGCCCCCCTCACCCGGCACGAAGCCGAGATCGAGACCACCGACGCGCGAGGCGGCGGTGTGCAGAACGGCAAAACCGTTCCAGTCTGCAGTGACGGCGCCAACGGCGCCTGCGAGCTTGGCGGCTGCGGCCAGAACCGAAGCCCCATTACCGCCGGAGATAGCGCCCTGACCGATGATGATCATCGGACGCTCTGCCTTCTTCAGCACGCTCAGGAACTTGCCCTTGCCGCTCACCAGTTCGGCCAGCGATTCCGTGCCCGCGCCGAGATACTCATAGGAGTAACGCAGCTCGGCCGGCTCGCCGATCACGCCGATCGGGAAATTGGCCATCCGGAACCGCTTGCGGATACGGGCATTGAGAACCGAGGCTTCAAAGCGTGGGTTCGATCCGATGATCAGGAGCGCGTCGGCGCTTTCGATGCCCTGGATCGTCGGGTTGAACAGGTAGCTTGCGCGGCCAAACGAAGGATCGAGCGCAGCACCATCCTGGCGGCAGTCAATATTCTCCGAACCGAGCGAGGTGATAAGCGCCTTCAGCGCATACATTTCTTCAACAGACGCCAGATCGCCGGCAATCGCGCCGATCTTGTCGCCGCTGGTCTTGGCAACCGCGCCCTTAATGGCGGCGAAGGCTTCGTTCCAGCTGGCGGGCTGCAGGCGGCCATCCTTCTTCACGTAAGGGCGGTCAAGACGCTGCGTCTTCAGGCCATCCCAGATGAAGCGGGTCTTGTCGGAAATCCACTCTTCGTTGATCTCTTCGTTGACACGCGGCATGACGCGCATGACTTCGCGGCCACGGGTATCGACGCGGATCGCGGAGCCGACAGCGTCCATGACGTCGATCGATTCGGTCTTGCCGAGTTCCCACGGGCGGGCGTTGAAGGCGTAGGGCTTGGAGGTCAGAGCGCCGACAGGGCAGAGATCAACGACGTTGCCCTGCAATTCGGACGTCATCGCCTGTTCCAGATAGGTGGTGATCTCGGCATCTTCGCCGCGGCCGATCAGGCCAAGCTCTGCAATGCCAGCGACTTCCGTGGTGAAGCGGACGCAGCGCGTGCAGTGAATGCAGCGGTTCATCACAGTCTTGACCAGCGGACCGATATACTTGTCTTCGACGGCGCGCTTGTTTTCGTTGTAGCGGGTCGAATCGACGCCGAAGGCCATAGCCTGGTCCTGCAGGTCGCATTCACCGCCCTGATCGCAGATCGGGCAATCGAGCGGATGGTTGATGAGCAGGAATTCCATCACGCCTTCGCGGGCCTTCTTGACCATCGGCGTGGTCGTGAAGACTTCCGGCGCTTCGCCATTCGGGCCGGGACGCAGGTCGCGCACGCCCATGGCGCAGGAGGCTGCCGGTTTCGGCGGCCCTCCCTTCACCTCGATCAGACACATGCGGCAGTTTCCGGCGACCGACAGCCGCTCGTGGAAACAGAAGCGCGGAACTTCAGCGCCCGCCTCTTCGCACGCCTGCAGCAGCGTGAAATGATCCGGGACCTCGATCTCTTTTCCGTCGACTTTCAGCTTTGCCATCTTAGTCTCAATCCTGTCTTTCGTTCACCAGCGTCAGCGGCGAACAGATATTATTAGGCACGCCAATCTTTGAGCTAAAACCACCGGTTTCCGCCCGAAACTCAATCTCAACCCTTTATCAGGGCCTTTGCCTGCGTGACCCAGCCGTCCCGCGCGATCCGGCCAGCAAAACCAAGCTGGTCGTCGATGCGCTGCACGTCCTTATCACTCCACAAAGCGACATCGGCATAACGCCGCACGCCCATTCCATTCAAAACCTGCTCCAGCTTCGGACCGATGCCGGAAATCCGCTTCAAGTCGTCCGTCTGCGTTTCGGCAACGCGGGCAACCGTCTGCCGCTTCGGCTTCTCGGCCTTGGCCGCAACAACCGCAACCGGCTCCGCAGCAACGGGCTTGGCCTTTACCGGCCGAGCCTTGCCCGGAGCCTTGGCAACCACCTTCGGCTTCACAACCGGCGCAGCCTTCACGGCAACCACCGGCGCTTCCGCTAGCTTGGCCACCTTTGCTACCGGCATTTCATCCGCCGCAACGCCGGTCTTCTGCGCCGTTTCGGCCAGCCCCTGCATCGCACCCAGCATGAAGCCGGCAATCTGGCTGGTCATACCGAAGCCGATCGCCGTTACCGCCGCCATTGCCGCCGCCGGGTGCTGCATCAGCGGATGCAGCTGCCCCATCGGCACGTTCTTCAGCCACTCAGCCATGCCAAATGGCTCGTTGCCAACCGGAGAGCCGGATGAGGTTGCGGCAGAACCTGTCTGCGTCCCCCTCCCCGTTTCGTTCCCCGGCCCGGCCATGCCGCTTACTCCGCTGCCGCCAGCACCGCGCCATGCGACGAGGCGTTGCGGGTGTATTCGTCGATGCGCGCTTCCATCTCGGGACGGAAGTTGCGGATCAGACCCTGGATCGGCCATGCGGCCGCATCGCCGAGCGCGCAGATGGTGTGACCTTCGACCTGCTTGGTCACGTCGAACAGCATGTCGATTTCACGCTTCTGGGCGCGGCCCTGAACCATGCGTTCCATGACGCGCATCATCCAGCCGGTACCTTCACGGCACGGCGTGCACTGGCCGCAGCTCTCATGCTTGTAGAAGGCAGCGAGACGCCAGATAGCCTTGATGATGTCGGTAGAGCGATCCATCACGATGATGGCGGCGGTCCCGAACGACGATTTCACATCGCGCATACCGTCGAAATCCATCGGCGCGTCGATGATGTCCTCGCCCTTGACCACCGGACAGGACGAGCCGCCCGGGATGACGCCGAGAAGATTGTCCCAGCCGCCACGGATACCGCCACAATGACGCTCGATCATTTCGCGGAACGGCGTGCCCATCGCGTCTTCGAACGTGCAAGGCTTGTTGACGTGGCCCGACACCATGAACAGCTTGGTGCCGACATTGTTCGGACGGCCGATCGCCGAGAACCACGACGCACCACGGCGCAGGATGGTCGGGGCAACGGCGATCGACTCGACGTTGTTGACCGTCGTCGGGCAGCCATAGAGGCCCATGTTGGCCGGGAACGGCGGCTTCAGGCGCGGCTGCCCCTTCTTGCCTTCGAGGCTTTCGAGCAGTGCCGTTTCCTCGCCGCAGATATAGGCGCCGGCGCCGTGATGGACGTAGATGTCCATGTCCCAGCCAAGCTTGTTGTTGATGCCGAGAAGACCGGCATCATAGCATTCGTCGATCGCCGCCTGCAGCGCTTCACGCTCGCGGATATATTCGCCGCGCACATAGATATAGGCGACATGCGCACCCATGGCGAAGCTCGCGATCACGCAGCCTTCGATCAGCGTATGCGGATCGTGGCGCATGATGTCACGGTCCTTGCAGGTACCGGGCTCGGATTCGTCGGCGTTGACGACGAGATAATGCGGGCGGCCGTCGCTTTCCTTCGGCATGAAGGACCACTTCAGGCCTGTCGGGAAGCCAGCACCACCACGGCCACGAAGGCCGGAAGCCTTCATCTCGTTGATGATCCAGTCACGTCCCTTTTCCAGGATCTGCTTGGTGCCATCCCAGTGGCCACGGCTCATGGCGCCCTTGAGCGATTTGTCATGAAGGCCGTAGATATTGGTAAAAATGCGATCTTTATCGTCGAGCATGGTTCACCTAACTTATCGCGGCTTCTTGCCGAAAACTTTGATGTATTCGGCTTCGCCGCCCTTGGCCAGCGCCTCGGCCTGCTTGACCCAATCGTCCCGTTCGATACGGCCCTTAAAATTCAGATAGCCGTCCACCCATTCGCGTTCGGCCTTCTTCCAGCCCGCAACCTGCGTGAAGGTGAAGATGCCGAGTTCGTGGAGCGTACCTTCGATCTTCGGGCCAACGCCGGAGATCAGTTTCAGGTCATCCGGAGCATCCGGCTTGGCAATGCCTGCAGGACGATTCTTGTCCTCGAGCGACGGCTTTGCAGAAGCGCCGCCTTCAGCCTTGGTCTCGCCGGAAACCTTGTCATTCGCAGCGGATTCGGACTTTGCCGTCGCCGGCGTCTTCAATGCTGGATCGGTTTCCGGAGCATCCGTTTTCGGGCGGGCGGCGTTCGATGGCGGCACGCTGACGGCGGCGTCATCGCTGGCCTTCTTGGCGCGCGGCGCTGCCGGCTTCTTTTCCGGGGTGAGCAACGTGGTCAGTCCACCGACGGGAGCCGAGAAGATACGGTCGATCTGCGGGCCCGGCTTGACGTCGGCGCCCTTGCCTGCGTCGAAACGGTCGATGATGTATTCCAGCTGCGGAACCGTCAGGTCTTCATAGGTGTCCTTGAAGATCATCACCATCGGGGCGTTGACGCAGGTCCCCTGACATTCGACTTCTTCCCAGGACAGCGTGCCGGATTCGTTCGGCGTCAGCGGATTGGGGTGAATGCGCTTCTTGCACAGGCTGATCAGGTCTTCCGAGCCGCGCAGCATGCACGGCGTCGTTCCGCACACCTGGACGTGCGCGCGCGTGCCGACCGGCTTCAGCTGGAACTGGGTGTAGAAGGTCGCGACTTCAAGTACACGGATATAGGGCATGGTCAGCATGTCGGCGATGCTTTCGATCGCCGCCTTGGTGACCCAGCCATCCTGCTCCTGCGCCCGCATCAAAAGCGGAATGACCGCAGATTGCTCGCGGCCCTTCGGATATTTCTTGATCGTGGCCTTGGCCCAGACCGCGTTTTCCTTGCTGAACGCAAAGGCCGCTGGCTGGACGTTTTCTTCGGCTAGTCGACGAACGGACATTCTTCCCGCACCTTATCAGTTAATCGAACCGCACCGCGATGTCGTCAGGGTGACGAATTCGCAGGCATAGGCTGACTGGTCTTTTTGTAAAAATACGATGTAGCGCGTGCCGTTCGGCACTGCGGCCCTGATCTCGTAGCCCTGGCTCAGAAGCCTGCCCATGCCGCTACCCGACGAACCGCTCATCGCAGGTTCGCCGGACTTCGGCGCGGTTTCCTGCGCAAATGCAGGCGCCGCAGCAAGCATCGAGGCCAAAACTGTCAGGACCATCCTGCGCATCAACGATCAACCTCGCCGAACACGATATCGAGCGAGCCGAGAATGGCGGAAACGTCCGCCAGCTGGTGGCCGCGACAGATGTAATCCATGGCCTGAAGATGGGCGTAGCCCGGGGCGCGGATCTTGCAGCGATACGGCTTGTTGGTGCCGTCGGAGATCAGGTAGACGCCGAATTCGCCCTTCGGCGCTTCGACGGCCGCATAAACCTCGCCCTCCGGCACGTGATAGCCTTCGGTGTAGAGCTTGAAATGGTGGATCAACGCTTCCATCGACCGCTTCATCTCGCCACGCTTCGGCGGCACGATCTTGCCGTCAAGCGACGACACCGGTCCGACCTTGGCATCGCCCAGAAGACGGTTGACGCACTGGCGCATGATCTTGGCCGATTCGCGCATTTCGATCATGCGGATCAGGTAGCGGTCGAAGCAGTCGCCATTCTTGCCGATCGGAATGTCGAAATCCATGTCAGCGTAGCATTCATAGGGCTGCGACTTACGCAGGTCCCAAGCGGCGCCGGATCCACGAACCATAACGCCGGAAAAACCCCAGGCCCAGGCATCATCCAACGTCACGACGCCGATATCGACGTTGCGCTGCTTGAAGATGCGGTTGCCCGTCAGAAGTTCGTCGATATCGTCAACGGTCTTCAGGAACGGATCGATCCACTTGCCGATATCTTCGACCAGCTCGTGCGGCAGGTCCTGGTGGACGCCGCCCGGACGGAAATAGGCCGAGTGCATGCGTGCGCCGCAGGCACGCTCGTAAAACACCATCAGCTTTTCACGCTCTTCAAAGCCCCAGAGCGGCGGCGTCAACGCGCCGACGTCCATGGCCTGTGTCGTAACGTTCAAGAGATGCGACAGGATACGGCCGATTTCCGAGTAGAGAACACGGATCAGCTGGCCGCGGATCGGCACTTCCGTCGCCGTCAGCTTCTCGACCGCCAGCGCATAGGCGTGTTCCTGGTTCATCGGCGCGACATAGTCGAGTCGGTCGAAATAGGGCACAGCCTGCAGATAGGTCTTGGTCTCGATCAGCTTTTCGGTACCGCGATGCAGAAGACCGATATGCGGATCGACACGCTCGACGATTTCGCCGTCAAGCTCGAGAACAAGCCGCAAAACGCCGTGCGCCGCAGGGTGCTGTGGTCCGAAATTGATGTTAAAATTGCGGACGTTATGTTCGTTCATTGCCGCTTGCTCCAAGCCTGACAAGCCCGCATGTTCGCGAGCCCTCGGCCTTCATTTCACTTCGCGTTTGCTTTTTCATCGCCAGGCAGAACGTAATCCGTTCCCTCCCAGGGCGACATGAAATCGAAATTGCGGAATTCCTGCTTCAGTTCGACGGGCTCATAGACGACGCGCTTGACTTCATCATTATAACGAACCTCGACGAAACCGGTCGTCGGGAAGTCCTTGCGCAGCGGATAGCCTTCAAAACCGTAGTCGGTCAGGATACGGCGCAGGTCCGGATGGCCGGTAAAGAGGATGCCGTACATATCGTAGGCTTCCCGCTCGAACCAGTCAGCGCCGGGGTAAACGGCGCAGGCCGAGGGCACCGGCTGATCTTCTCCGGTCGCAACCTTGACGCGGATGCGCAGGTTCTGCTTCGGCGACAGCATGTGATAGACAACGTCGAACCGGTCCGGACGCTGCGGCCAATCGACGCCGCAAATATCCGTAAAGTTAACGAAGCCACAGCGGGCATCGTCACGCAGGAACGTCAGAAGCGCGATCAGGTTGTCGGCCGTGGATGTCAGCGTCAGTTCGCCATAGCTGATGACGGCATCCGAAATCAACGCACCGCGTGTTTCGCGAATGTAAGTAGCAAGTCCATTCAGGGCTTCACTCATGTTCAAGTCCCCTGCCCTTACCGTTCGATCGTGCCTGTGCGGCGGATCTTCTTCTGCAGCAGGAGCACACCATAAAGGAGCGCTTCTGCCGTGGGAGGACAGCCCGGCACATAAATATCGACCGGCACAACGCGGTCACAGCCGCGCACTACCGAATAGGAATAGTGATAGTACCCGCCACCGTTGGCGCAGGACCCCATCGAGATGACGTAACGCGGCTCAGGCATCTGGTCATAGACCTTGCGCAGAGCCGGAGCCATCTTGTTGGTCAGCGTACCGGCGACGATCATCACGTCAGACTGACGCGGTGAAGCGCGCGGTGCAAAGCCAAAGCGCTCCGCATCGTAACGCGGCATCGACATCTGCATCATTTCGACAGCGCAGCAGGCCAGACCGAAGGTCATCCACATCAGCGAGCCGGTCCGGGCCCAGTTGATCAGTTCGTCGGTCGACGTGACCAGAAAGCCCTTGTCGGCAAGCTCATTGTTGATCTCGCCGAAATACTTGTCGTTGCTACCGATCAGCTGGCCGGTTGAGGGATCCACGATCCCCTTCGGCTTTGGCGCAACGAGCGTCGTGCTGGATGTCAGTTCCATTCCAGCGCTCCCTTCTTCCATTCATAGATAAAGCCGATGGTCAGCACCCCGAGGAACGACATCATCGAGAAGAAGCCGAACCAGCCCATATCCTTGAACGATACCGCCCAGGGAAACAGGAACGCCACTTCAAGATCGAAGATGATGAAGAGAATCGACACGAGATAGAATCGGATATCGAATTTCATGCGGGCGTCATCGAAGGCATTAAAGCCGCATTCGTAGGCCGAAAGCTTTTCGTCGTCAGGCGCCTTGTAGGCGACGGCGAACGGCGCGATCAGCAGCGCCAGCCCGATAACCAGCGATATACCGATGAAAATCGCGATCGGAATGTAGGAGCCGAGAAGATCTGTCATTGTATCCGTCCCTGCCTGCGAGGCGCGCTGGAGAAGCGCAAAACAAAGGCTCACAGGCCGAAAAATATGTTGCAACGCCAAAGTGGTTAGCGCAGCCAGCGCCGCTGTGCAAGCCTTGAGAACGGTTTTCACCCCCTTGTGTCGCGGGAATGAAGACCGGCCAAAAGCTAGCATCTCCGGTGGGCAGGCGCAAATACCGGGGAATCGCGGCAGCCCTTTGCAAGACAGAGCGCCAAGCCCTTGCGCCGCAACGCCGGGGACATATGGTCGCGCTCGCTAAAATCGATTGAAATCAGAAGGCAGAAACCCCGGACGGGAGCAATGAAAGCGTACCTGGCGGACCAACGGGAGCTGCAACAAGACTGCATGGCCCCTATCCGCGTTTTGCATGGGTGGCGATGGAGCCCGCCCCACTTCCGCCCGAAAATCCACGGCTGACCGCGCAACACCGAAGGCTGTCTTTAGCGCATTTCGCAACCCTGAAGAACAAACACAACCTTCACGCAAGCTTGTATAGGCAACATCACCCTAATAGAGGGACGGCTCATGGACGATATTCCCTGGCATGAGAGTGTTTTATTCGAATTGAACGACCGTCAAGACGTGATCACCGTCTCCAGCTCGCTGGAAGCCGCAGACCTTCTGCTCAACAAGTGGCCGAAGAAGCGTGGACCCAGCTACAAGCTGGCGGTTATGACCTGCCTCGATTCGTTTCGAGGGAAACAACCGCCCGAACTTGTCCGGCAGGATCTGATCGCCGCGGCGATCGAAGCGCATATCTATGTGAAGCCGCGCTCTATCAACACCTGATCACGATGGCCCGTCATTAGCATAGCGGGAGGCCGGCCTGCCCGATAGGCATCCGCCGCAAATTTCGTCATTACCCGCAAAGGTGCAGCGGAAGATTTGCGTACCGTGAAGGAATCGTGGGCTGCCCCTTCCCCCGCCGTCATGCGGAAATGCGAGCTTCATGCGGCCGCCCGCGCATGTCAAAAGACGGCAAGAACCGACCGGGACCTGAGGTCCCGTCGGCTTTCAAATCACACTTGCATTTGAAATCTTAGCGGAAAATGGCGCGAGTGACGGGGCTCGAACCCGCGACCTCCGGCGTGACAGGCCGGCACTCTAACCAACTGAGCTACACCCGCGCATTATAGTACAAACCACCCGGACATAAGCAGAAACTGCTATTCTTGAAATGGCGCGAGTGACGGGGCTCGAACCCGCGACCTCCGGCGTGACAGGCCGGCACTCTAACCAACTGAGCTACACCCGCGCATTTCATTTCAAGTCGTCCAGATGCTTTTGCATCCGCTCGAAGCGGCTAGGCCGTTTCGATGAGCGGCTAACTACGAGGTTCGTCTTTGGGTGTCAAGCAGGTTTGGAGACAAAACAGTGACAGCCATCGAATTGTTTCCACAGGCTCGAAAAAGCGTCCTTCAAAATTTCACAGGAGCAACCAACGCACCTCCGTTTCGATCATAATTTGTCCCGCCGCCCTTCCCCTTTTTGTCTCCACAGTAGCAATGCCGGTTTTCCACATCCGATTTGTCAGGCGACAGCCAGCGATACCGGGACTTTGAAAAAAAAACGAAAAAATCTTCCAATCCGCTCTTGCGGTTTTCCGCCGATACGCATAGATCACGGCCACCGACGCGGCAGACACTGCTTCTGCTTCGCGAAGGGCGATTAGCTCAGTTGGTAGAGCGCCTCGTTTACACCGAGGATGTCGGGAGTTCGAGTCTCTCATCGCCCACCATTTTCTTTTCATCTAAATTTGACAGCATCCCTCCATCCGGGTGTTTTTGCGCGTTTCCTTAAACAGCAGCATCAGAGCCTCTTGCCATATGGCAGAGGCGTTGCCATCTGTGGCGAGCAAAATTAAGGAGCCTGCCCCTCCACGGACTGGACAGCCGGGACTGGGTATCGAGGCGTTAAGAGGGAAATATCACATGAGGAAAGCAATTCTGGCAGCGACGCTTGCTGCAGGCCTTACTGCCTGTAACGCCATGCCCGAAATAAGCCCTATCCCTGGCAGCATCACCTATGGCGGCCAGCCGGCAACCAAGTTGACCAAAGCCCCGGTCGGCAGCGTCCTTCATCACCAGCTGAACGACCAATATGGCAAGCGCGCCGAGGAAACCTACATCATCCAGCCTGACCGCTCTCTGAGGCTCGTGCGCAGGGAGCAAATCGTCGACCCCAACTAAATCCGCCCGCCTTCGCGGACGAATTTCACGGCCTGAAATCCAAGGCGCGACGCTGTCGCTGGCTAAACCTCTTCCTTTTTCCGGACCGGCGCCTTGCGCTTGGGTTCTTCCGGAGCGTCCGGCAAATAGGGCTTTTCGCCCTTCGGCGTCGGCGCCAGGAGGTTTTTCAGCGCCGACAGACGGTCCCTGAGCAAGGGCCGAAACCGCGTCGCGCGATAGGGCATGTCGGCGGCGCCATACCCTTCCGGCCCGTCGTCATTGCCCCGGTGGATTTCGGCCAGTTTCACACCGATGAATTCCCCATCGATGTAATGCTTGTAAGGCCCGACCCAGCGAATCGTATAGATTTGGCCTTTGCGGATGCCCTGATCGATCGAGACGTTCTTGAACTTGTCGTCGATGCAGACGACCTTTTGCCCAACATGAAAATTGTACATCGGCGGAACCCTTCAGCGGCAGTCTGCGGGCGCATGCTCCCGCGACGTAAACCTTCGTCTTCAGATAGCTGTGTTCTCCCGCCTATTGCAACGCGGAAACGGCAAGAATCGTCGGCCTGGTTTTGTTCTGCGCGTGCCGGGACGCATCACGCCGATTGGTATTGTTCTTCGCTCACCAGTTCCATCCAGTCGACCGCCTTGCCGTCAAGCGCTTCCTGGATGGCGATATGGGTCATGCCGGTCGTGGCAGTGGCGCCGTGCCAGTGCTTTTCACCCGGCGGAAACCAGACGGTATCCCCCGCCTTGATTGCGCGAACCGGCTCACCCCAGGTCTGGGCAAGGCCACTACCGGATGTAACGAACAGCGTCTGACCGAGCGGATGAGTGTGCCAGGCCGTTCTTGCTCCCGGCTCGAAGGTGACGGACACGCAGCGCATGCGGGCCGGCTCCGGCGCATCATGTATCGGGTCCTGCCGAACGTTGCCGGTAAAATAATCTGCCGGTGGGCGAACGGATGGGCGCGATCCGCAAGCTTTGATCTCCATGGCGATAGGCTCCCTGATATTTGCCGCCATCCGGCGGACGTCACTAATAGGCGGAACATAGCGCGTTCCGGCCCAATGTCTCCCCGTCACATCCGAGACCACGCTTCAGCAAACTCCACAATCACAGCGTATGGATCGTTACGTCCGGGCAGGCCGTGCGGGCGATGTCGCAGAGATGCTGATGATGGGTCAGATAAATCACCTGCCCAACCCCTGCCATTTCCGCCATCAAGGAAAAGGCGTGCCCGGCACGTCCATCGTCGAAGGTCTCCATGATGTCATCGGCGATGAAAGGCAGCGATTCGCGTGTCGTGGCGATCTCGTGATAGCCGGCCATGCGCAGCGCCAGATAGAGCTGGAAGCGGGTGCCCTTGGAAAGATCGCGCGCCAGTTTCGATCCACCACCGGCAGCATTGGCGATCAAGAATTCCTCGCCCTTCTCGGCCTGTGTCGTCAGCCCTACATAGTCACCGCCGCTGATGACGCTGAACGCCGTTGACGCCCGGCGCATCATCGCGCTGCGATGACGCTCGCGGTAGAGCCTGAGCGCCGTTTCACCAGCCAGAATGCCCATGCGCAGCCGCAGATAGGCGGTCGCGCGCTCCTCGATCTCCGCCAGCACCGTGCGGCGCTTTTCCTCGATATGGGCCGCTGCATCGCCGCCACCGATGGCCGCCAGCGCCCTTTCGGCATCGCGCCGTTCAGCATGCAATTCGGCACCGTCGCGCTCGGCCTGTTCAAACCGGGCCTGCAAGGCCGCCATTTCCAGCCGTAGGCCGTCTGCGTCGACGGCACTCAGCAGCATTTCCGCTTCATCGGCACGTCCAACACCAAGCCGGGCGGCCAGATCGGCCTCAGCCTCGGCAATCCGCTCGCGCAGTCGCTGACGCGCCTTGACCGTTTCCAGATGGGCGCCGACTTCCAGCAGCGAGCTGCTGTCGAACAGATCCAGCATGCCGCGCTTCTGTGCGTCGTGGCGTTCGCGCGATTCGCCCAGCGCCCGCCTTTCCGCGATGCGAGCATCATTCTCGTCCGAAAGACGCCGGAACAACGTTTCCTGCCGCTCGGCACCGGCCAACCGGTCGCGAATCGTCTGAACAACGAGGAGCGGTTCATCCGATACTGCGATGGCAAGTTTTTCAGCCAGCGTCCGGACAATGGTTGCGAAGGCCAGTTGATCTTTTCGCATGCCATCGATTCGATGATCGAGATCAGCCTTGCGCTGGATCAGTTTGTCCAGATCCTGAAGGATTGTCAGGACAGGCGTAATCTCCTGTGGCGACAAGGGCGTTGTTGCCTCGGCGAGCCACGTGGCACCAATAGCCTCCTGCCAACGCGTGCTCCACTCCGCCATGTCCTCGGAAGCGGCCGACCATGCGGCCGTGCGCAAGCGCAGCGCAGCCCCGGCCCGCTCCACCGTTTCCGCAGCCGTGACATGCGCCCGGTGGGCGGATTGCAGATCGTGGATAATATGCTCGGCAAAAGCAATCGCATCCTCCAACCGCGCCGGCATGCCCTTCACCACACCGCCGTGCTCCAGCACCTCTGTCAGTCGCTGCATGGCCTTGGCTTCATCCGCCACGGCAAGCCGCGCGTCCTGCTGGGCTGTGCGCAGCTGGTTACGCACCTCAAGCGCCGCCACCCGCCGCCCAAGCCACGCCACCAGCTGGTTCAGCTTGGTATTCTCGGGCAATCCACATTCAACAGCTGCAGCCGAAATCTCCGACCTTAGCGCGGCAATCGCGGCATGCGCCGCCTCATGTTGCTGACGGAACGCCAAAAGCTTGCCGTTACGCTCGGCGACGGAGAGCGAAAGTCCCCTTGCCTGCGCAAGGTCCTGCGAATGCGCCAGCCTGAGGGCCGCTGCCTCGTCGTCCTTCTTGAGCACGTTTTCGAAAACGCGGGCGCTGTCAGCGTCCAGTTGTGCCGCATGCGCCTGCCAGGCACGGTCGCGCTCCTGGCGCAGCGTCAAGGCGGCATCGTCGGCAGTAAAGCCGCCTGTCCGTGTCAATTCGTGAAGCTTGGCTTCATCGCCAGCCGTCAGCGCCGCCTCTTCGGCAATACGGTCGTCAAGCCGCTTCAGCTGTTCCGTCAGCGTTGCCCGCCGCTCCGTCCATTCGGCAAGGTCGGTTTCCTCGGGGACGGAAATGACCGTCAGGCTATCAGCGTCGAACGAAGCGGGCGACAGCGTTGCAAGCTTGTCAGCCAGGAGGTCTTCCAGCGCTGCGATCTGACGGTTGGCCGTCTGCTGCCGCAGCAGGCAATCATTCTGACGCAGAGTCCGTAACATGTCAGTCAAAGCAGCGGGTTCCCCGCCCTGCGAAGAGCCGCCGGACACAAGTGCCGCCTGAACCTTGAGCGCTTCCGCATTTTCCGCCTCGGAAAGCGTCTTTTCCCGCAGGGCAGCATCCAGCCGCTCGTTCAGCGCGGCATGCTTCTGTGCCAGATCTTGCAGCCGGCCGGCGATCGCGGCGGGCAGGATGAGTGCAGCGGCATCAGGCATGTCAGCCCGCTCGAGGCGACCGACACGGACAGCAATGTCGGCGGCGATCTTGGCACGCTCGTCAAGCCGATTCGGCATATCGCTGGCAGCCGTCCGGTGGCGGGCTTCCAGACCTGAATTTTCCAGATCGCGGATATCCCCAGCCAGCGCCAGCACCGCCTCATCCCGCTCGATGGCAATGACTTCAGCGGCTCTGCGGTCGATATCGGCGTCCAGCTGCACCAACCGGGCGTCGATTGTGGTTTCCTCACGCTGCAATTGCGGCAAAAGGGCATGCCAGGCGGCTGGTGGCTCCGGCAGGTCGGCGAAAGCAGCAAGCTCGGAACGCTGGCCGCGCAATCGGGCGAGAATCGGCAGCGCTTCGATGCGGTCGCGGGCGTGATCGAGAGACACGCGCAGTTCAGCCCGTGCCTTTGCGGAGGCATCATGCCGCTCGGCAGCTGCGTCGCGCACCTTGCGCAAAGCGGCAAATTCGCGGGCGTTGATATCGATGGCGGCTTTCTCGTCCTTCAGTGCCTCAAGCTCAGCTTTCAACTCCGCCAGCTTATGTTTCCGGCCCTGCGGCTTGTAGAAAGCATCCGCCTGAGCTTTCAACCCGGATAAGATGGCGCTGCTGTCCGGCAAGCCGGAGCTGGCCGAAAACAACAGGGCGCCAAGCTCCCCTTCACTTTTCAGGATACTTTCGCCGCCCTTTTCGATGCTGTCGTCATCGAGCGAAAACATCATCTGATAGGTCGCCCGGTCGATCGAACCCAGGGCCGCTGAAAACAGGTTGTCCGGCAGCGGCTGGTCGTCAGGCCCCAACAGAGAGTTCTGATTGCGCTTTACCCGCGAGACGGAATGCACCCTGCCCCCGGTCTCGATGACGCCGCCGACCCGCATGGTCGCATAGGGATGCAGAAAACCGTAGCCGCTCAGCCGCTCGATGCCGAACAGCAGATCGAGGAAAGCGGAAAACAGCGTTGATTTTCCCGCCTCGTTCGGGCCGTAGACGAGATGAAAATCTGCATGTCCGGGGCGTGCGTCGCCGAAATTCAGACTGCGGCCGGTGAATTTTCCATAGCGAAGCAGATCGAGACGGTTAAGACGCATCAGAGATCGGCCCCCGCATCACTGCCATGCAGATAGGCAAGCACATCATCACTGCCGGCAAGAGCGACAGTTTCGGCCAACCGCACGGCCGCCTTCTCGTCCCCGGCCAGGCTTTCGCGCAATTCGCGCGGCAACTGCAGCAACAGTTCATCGAGCACTGCGCTGGCTTCCTGGCGAAAGGCGTGGGACGTCAGTACGTCGGTGCGGATCAGGCTGGCCAGTTCCTCCACCGGGTCAGGGCCGGTCAAGGTCGTTTCTGCGTCCATGCCCCGGCAATCGATATCGACTTTCTCAATCCAGCACCCATTGAGACCGGCGCCAAGATTGGTGATTTCGGCCAAGAGGAAATCGGGATCACGCCTGAGCTTCCAGACCAGCGGCGTTGTACCGGTCAGTGAGATTCTGAGGATGAGATGGTCAGCATCGGCCCCGTTCCGGAGCGACGGCAGAGTTTCGCCTACCCTCTCCAGCATTTGCCGCCAGTCCTGTACGCCGGTCAGGTCGATCGCAACACGCTCGAATACCGCCTGTCCGATTGGATGCTCGCGGTACCCCAGTACACCATCATCACCGATGGTAACCAGTGTCACTGTCTTCGGCCCCGCCTCGTTGATGTCACGCCCCTGCGGCATGCCAGGCATGACGACCAACGGGTTCTCACAGTGAACCTGCCGCATGTGGACATGGCCGAGCGCCCAATAATCAAAACCGTGTCGCGCCAGTTCGGCCACGTTTGTCGGCGCATAGGGATCATGGCCCGGCGTACCGGCAAGGCTGGTGTGCAGCATGCCGATATTGACGGCATCGGCAACCGGCGGCTGGAAGGATGGCAAGAGGCTGTCAGGCGCATGCGGATTGGCAAAACTGATGCCGTGGATATGGACGCCACGGCCATCGCCGAGAGATTTGGCAAGCACCGGCTTTGCCCGGCCAGCGAACACATGCACATTGGACGGAAAGGTCAGCTCGCGGGTCATTGCCGACTGCGAATCGTGGTTGCCGCGAATGAGGAACACGCTGATCCCCGCCGCCTCCAACCGGCGCAGTTCGCTCGACAAATAGAGCGCCGTGTTCATCGATGTCTGGGATCCGTCGTAGAGATCGCCAGCGATCAGCAGGGCATCGACACTCTCTGCCAGGCACAGGTCTACGATCCTTGCAAGGGCGGTGCGGGTCGCACCGCGTACCAGTGCCGCAAGTTCCGGATTTTTCAACGCAAGACTGCGCAAGGGTGAATCGAGATGAAGATCGGCGGTATGGACAAAACGAAAGGGCATGGCGGACCATGGCCTGCCGTCCGGCCTTGCGTCAATGCCACACATGCCTCGCCGCAGGGTCTATTCAGCGCTTTCAACACAGCAACATTATTGGGGAAATGCGGGACCTTGGCGCAAGGGTCCCGAATTAGACTTGACTATAACGCTAACAATACCGTCATTTGACATGGCCCCTCACAATATCCATATGAAACATCATGAAATCCACATTCGAAGTCTCCGACAAGCTCTTTGAGCTTTACCATCGCGTTCACCGCCTCATCAACGAATCGATGACGGAGGAAGGCGTGTCGTTGGCGCGCAGCAAATTCCTGTTTTTCCTCAGCAAGCTTGGTCCCTGCCGGTCGACTGATATCGCCGGCGCGCTGAATTTTGCGCCGCGGACGGTGACGGAAGCCATCGACGGGTTGGAACGCGACAAGCTGGTGGTGCGCAAACCGGATCCGGAAGACCGCCGGGCAAAGATCGTGTCGATCACCGATGTCGGACGCGTCGTTCTGGAAGCCGCCGAACATCCGCGCAAGCAACTGATCGAGGAAATCTTCTCGGCGCTTGACGATCAGCAGCTCGACCAGATGCACGACATCGTCAGCCGGCTTGTGGTCAAGGCGGAAGAGATTCGCAAACGCAAGGAAACCGAAGAGGCTGGCAGCAAGGCCGCCGAATAAACGTCCCGCTCGCCACAGCCTTTTGCCTGCGAACAGACCAAATAGAAAAGGCCGGAGCATCATGCTCCGGCCTTTTCCGTTTCCAGGACTTAAGCGATTACATCGCGTTCATCGTACCGATCGAGAAGAACAGGGTTTCGCCCGAGGAATCATCGACACCGTCATTGTCGGTGACCACGAAACCGTTGCCGGCCGCATCGACGGTAAAGCCTTCGACCTTGTCGACGACGTAACCGTTGGTGGCCTTCAGGTCAGGGATGAAGTCGCGAACCTCTTCCTTCTTGACGACCGGCAGGTCGCCGCCGAGCTTGGCTGGCTTCAGATCTGCAAGAGCCACGCGGTACAGCTTCTTCAGCTTGGCAGCCTGGCCGATCAGGTTGTCGCGCTCGATGATATAGGCATAGTCGCCATGAGCCGTGATTTCGGACAGGCCGACCCAACCGCTTTCCGTCTTTTCGAGCGGGTAGCGCACAGCGCCCCATTCCTTCGACGAAGGCTTGTAGGAAACCAGCTTCACAAAACCCTTCTCGTCATCGCCCCATTCGCGCTGCACGGCCATCCACAGCGTCATGTCGTCGCCTTCACCGACGCTGGTGATGCCTTCGAAGCCAAAGCGCTTTTCGTGAGCGCGCAGTTCGGCAGGAATGGCGATTTCCTTATCGATCTCGCCCTTCGCCGTCACATGAATGATGGCATGCGAGTAGAGCTTGTCGGCATCGCCTTCGTTGGCCAGCCAATAGCCGCCTTCGCCATCGGGCGTCACACCTTCGCTATCGAGCTTCTGAGCTGCAGCACCGTTGCGGGTGATGCGCAGTGCATCGACGATCTTCGCCGGCTTGGCGGTCGCGTCGATCGTGAAGATGGTCGGCTGCGAAGCGTAGAAAGAATCGTTGACGGCAAGGAGCATGCCCGGCTTGTCCTTGACCGGTGCGAGGCCCGAAAGCGCGCCAAAACCGATCAGCTCTCCGTCCTTTTCGGTGGAGACGATCTGCGGATAGGCCGCCTCGCCTTCCGCGCGCTCATAAAGCATCACATGCGAGCGTGCGCCGCCGTCTTCGACGAGGTCAACTTCGTTGGCGGTCGCCAGAAGATTGCGGCCCGGGATGGCCACGGCACCTTCCGGGCTTACGCCGGACGGCAGAAGCTGGAGAAGTTCAGGCTCTGCGCCGGTGTCCTTGTAGACCCCGACGATGGAGGCGCGCTCTGCCAGAACGAAGAACAGGTTGTCGTCACCGAACTTGGCGACTTCCAAGCCCTCCGGCTCGACACCCTTCTTGTTGCGCTTGTCCGGGTAATGGCCGATCTTGGCGATCTCGCGCTCAAAGCCCGCGCCGTTCTCATAGAGAACCTTGCCGTCCTTGCTGAAAATGGTGAAGCCGCGCGCGCCACCCTTCCAGTCACCTTCATTGGCAACGACGAGGCGGTTGTCATCCAGCCACTTCACGGCGTCAGGCTCGCGGGCAACGTCCTTCATCTCGCCGGTGAACTTCAGCGCACCGTCCTTCTTGGTGTCGACACCTTCGAGGCTGACGGTTCCGGCGGAGAAGTGCGACTTCACCGTACCGGTCTTGCCGTCGATGATGACGACATAGTTGTTTTCCTGCAGCGTGAGGGCAACTTCGTCGAGGTTGTTGAAGGAAACGAATTCCGGTTCCGGATCTTCGCCAGCCACGTCGGCGAGACCGGTCAGCGTGACATGCTTGATCGAACCGCAATCGACCATGCCATCCTTGAGCGACAGGAGAACAAGATCACCGGCCGGCATCTGCGGCAGGTCGCCGTCATTGACCTCTTCATCGCGCTCGTTCTCGATGGCGATGGCAGCGATCGTCCTGTCCTTGTTCAGCGCGATCGAGTCCGGCTGACCACCGAGATCGCAGGTCGTGTCGATCTTTTTCGAAGCGAGGTCGACCTGGGCGATGAGGCCCGACGGCTTGACGAAGCTTTCGCGCGTGTTGACGGCGACAAGCGCCTTGCCCGAGGCAACCGCGACTGACGTCGGCTCGCCTTCGAAGGTGACAGAACCGGCTGCCTTCGGAGCCTTGGCGTCGGTGATGTCGATGATGCCGATCGCCTTGTTCGGGCTGTCGGAGTAAACAAGCGTATTGCCGTCTTCGGAAGCGGCGATGATTTCGGCCGAAGTCGGCGTCGCCTTGTCCTTGCCCTCAGGCAGGTTGTCGGCGACCGCGAAGGACGCGATACGGTTGAAGACCGGCTCGGCGAGAGCCACGGATGCCGTCGAGGCGGCCAGCGCTGCGGCGAGTGCCGCAGTCAACGAAAATCTCTTCATGATAAACCCCCTTGGTAAATCGGATACCGGGGGGTTTTGATCGCGCTCTGTAACAGGCGCATGACAGGATGAACAGATTAGACATTGGGCACGAACCGATGGCGAAACGCGTCCGCAAATGAAAAGAGGCCCAGGAAAAACCCGGGCCTCAAATCAACCTGCTATCGAACCGTTGGCGTTTTCACCACGGTGCTGCAGACGAAACATGAAACTTAGTTCACGGCGTCCTTGAGACCCTTGCCGGCCGAGAACTTCGGCACGTTGCGGGCAGGGATATCGACTTCTGCGCCGGTGGACGGGTTGCGACCCTTCGATGCTTCGCGGCGGCTGACCGAGAAGTTGCCGAAGCCAACGAGGCGAACGTCGCCGCCGTTCTTCAGTTCTGCCTGGATAACGTCGAAGATTGCATCAACTGCAGAAGATGCATCTGTCTTCGAGAGTCCGGCCTTCTCGGCAACTGCGGACACGAGCTCATTCTTGTTCATGTTTCCACCCCTTTCAATACTGGTTCGAAACGACTCAATTTTCAAGCCGAGGGAAGCATACGCGCGCCCCCCGCCTTGGCAAACCCAATCGCTCCGAATCCCATGGAATGCAAGGCTTTGCGCGGAGTTTTACATAAAAAAGACCGGCAAAAATGCCGGTCTTCCACTGTTTCTGCTCCAAATCAGTACGCAACCTGCGGCAGGCACTGCTTGAAGTTCAAGTCAAGCCCTTAGTGGGCAATCGACACGCCGGCGTCATCGGCCGGATCGGCCGTTGCAATCGGTGCCGCCTGCTTGGAAGGATCCCATTCGATCGCAACCGGAACCCGTACCAGCGCGTGGCTCAACACCTCGCCGATATGGGAGACCGGAATGATCTCCATGAGGTTCTTCACGTTGTCCGGAATATCCGCCAAATCCTTGGCGTTTTCTTCCGGGATCAGCACCTTCTTGATGCCGCCGCGAAGCGCTGCAAGCAGCTTTTCCTTCAGGCCGCCGATCGGCAGGACACGGCCGCGCAGGGTGATTTCACCCGTCATCGCCACGTCCTTGTTAACGGCAATCCCGGTCATGATCGACACGATCGCCGTTGCCATGGCCACACCGGCGGACGGACCGTCCTTCGGTGTAGCACCTTCCGGCACGTGCACATGGATGTCGCTCTTGTCGAACAATGGCGGCTCGATGCCGAAGTCGATCGCACGCGAGCGGACATAGGATGCCGCCGCCGAAATCGATTCCTTCATCACGTCGCGCAGGTTGCCGGTCACCGTCATGCGGCCCTTGCCGGGCATCATCACGCCTTCGATCGTCAGAAGCTCGCCGCCGACTTCCGTCCAGGCGAGACCGGTGACGACACCGACCTGATCGGTACGCTCGGCTTCGCCGTGACGATAGCGCGGAACACCGAGATAGTCGTTGATGTTCTCGGCAGTGACTTCGACCTTGCTGGTCTTGCCCTTGAGGATCTCGGTCACAGCCTTGCGGGCGAGCTTCATCAGCTCACGCTCCAGGCTGCGAACGCCAGCTTCGCGGGTATAGGTCTGGATCACCGCAGACAACGCACCATCCGTCACCGAGAATTCCTTCGGCTGCAGAGCGTGGTCGGCGATTGCCTTGGGCAACAGGTGCCGCTTGGCGATCTCCAGCTTTTCCTCTTCCGTGTAACCGGCAATCCGGATCACTTCCATGCGGTCCATCAGGGGCGCCGGAATGTTCAGCGTGTTCGCCGTGGTGATGAACATCACGTTCGAGAGGTCATATTCGACCTCCAGATAGTGGTCCATGAACGTCGAGTTCTGTTCCGGATCCAGCACCTCCAGGAGCGCCGACGACGGATCGCCGCGGAAATCCTGGCCCATCTTGTCGATTTCATCGAGCAGGAAGAGCGGGTTGGACTTCTTGGCCTTCTTCATCGACTGGATGACCTTGCCGGGCATCGAACCGATATAGGTGCGGCGATGACCGCGGATTTCGGCTTCGTCACGAACGCCACCGAGTGCCATG
Organism: Rhizobium sp. Root1334; assembly: GCF_001426665.1. Taxonomy (GTDB): domain Bacteria; phylum Pseudomonadota; class Alphaproteobacteria; order Rhizobiales; family Rhizobiaceae; genus Pararhizobium. The sequence goes on from NZ_LMEY01000032.1 coordinate 96,426, forward strand.
CGGATATATTCGCGGCCGGTCGCCTTGGCGATCGACTTGGCAAGCGAGGTCTTGCCGACACCCGGAGGACCGACGAGGCACAGGATCGGCCCCTTGATCTTCTGCGAGCGCGCCTGCACCGCCAGATACTCGACGATCCGTTCCTTGACCTTGTCGAGACCGAAGTGATCGAGATCGAGAACCTGCTCAGCATGGTTGAGATCGGTCTTGACCTTGGACTTCTTCGACCACGGAATGCCCAGCAACCAATCCAGATAGTTGCGCACGACGGTGGCTTCCGCCGACATCGGGCTCATCTGGCGCAGCTTCTTGACTTCCGCATCGGCCTTTTCACGGGCCTCCTTGGACAGCTTGGTCTTGGAGATACGGTCTTCCAGTTCGGCCATCTCGTCGCGGCCTTCCTCGCCGTCGCCAAGCTCCTTCTGGATCGCCTTCATCTGTTCGTTCAGGTAGTATTCGCGTTGGGTCTTTTCCATCTGGCGCTTGACGCGCGAGCGGATGCGCTTTTCGACCTGCAGAACCGAAATCTCACCTTCCATGAAGCCGAGCGCCTTTTCAAGGCGCAGCTTGACGCTGGTCGTCTCAAGCATTTCCTGCTTTTCGACGATCTTGATGGAGAGATGCGATGCGACGGTATCGGCCAGCTTCGAATAGTCCTCGATCTGACTGGCGGCACCGACGACTTCCGGGGAAATCTTCTTGTTGAGCTTCACATAGCTCTCGAATTCCGACACCACGGAACGGCTCAGCGCTTCGATCTCGACCGGATCTTCTTCCGGCTCGGAAAGCGGATGTGCCATTGCCTCATAGAATTCTTCACGGCCTGTATAGCCGTCGATCTCGGCGCGCGCGCGACCTTCGACCAGAACCTTGACGGTGCCGTCAGGCAGCTTCAACAACTGCAGCACATTGGCGATAGTGCCGATCTGATAGATCGCACCTGGTTCCGGATCGTCGTCGCTGGCGTTGATCTGGGTGGCAAGCATGATCTGCTTGTCCGTGCCCATGACTTCTTCCAGCGCACGGATCGATTTTTCACGGCCAACAAACAGCGGCACGATCATGTGCGGGAATACCACGATGTCGCGCAGCGGCAGCACCGGATAGGTCGCGCTCTCGATTGCCGGAGACGTTTTGCTCGTCATGTCATTTCCTTTCCGTCCCGTTTCCGGGCCCGTTACCCGAAGCGTTCAAGGGCGCTTCCGGTCCTCATTCTTTCCACTGTCAAGTGGAGTGTGTGACGTCTGTTTTCAACCCTTTCGCCGACTACCGACCTGGGAGGCGGCGTAGCCGGATAGTAAACGGCATCTGACTGTTGCGGGCCTTGCCGCAGGAGTTAACGCACACGCTTCGTGCCGGACACATCGACACAGAATCGTTACATAATCGCGTTGTTATCCGCTTTTAGCAATCGCTGATTCTCGCGAATATTCCTCCCGCAGTGACATCCAGCGGTCAAGCTTTCGACCGATGGATATCCGCAGAATATGCAGGGCTGACCTGCACTTATTGCTTAGGCGCGCTGACCGGCAGGCACGGTGTACGCCGTACCGGAAACTCTACGCATGAAAAAGGCCCGCACATGGCGGGCCTTTTAAAAAAACTTCCGATCCGGTCAGGCCGAAACGTTGGCCTTTTCCTCGGAACGCTCCGAGTAGATGTAGAGCGGACGGGCAGATCCCTTGACCACCTCGTCGGAGATGACCACTTCGCGAACGCCTTCCAGGGTCGGCAGTTCGAACATCGTATCGAGCAGGATCTTTTCCATGATCGAGCGCAGGCCGCGCGCACCGGTCTTGCGGATGATCGCCTTGCGGGCGATTTCGCGCAGGGCATCCTCGTGGAAGGTCAGTTCGACGTCTTCCATTTCGAACAGGCGCTGGTACTGCTTGATCAGGGCGTTCTTCGGCTCAGACAGGATCTGGATCAGTGCCGGCTCGTCGAGATCCTCGAGCGTTGCCAGAACCGGCAGACGGCCGATGAATTCCGGGATGAGGCCGAACTTGACCAGATCTTCCGGCTCCAGTTCGCGCAAGACTTCGCCGACGCGGCGGTCTTCCGGAGACTTCACCGAAGCGCCAAAGCCGATCGAGGTCTTTTCGCCACGCGCCGAGATGATCTTGTCGAGACCAGCAAAAGCGCCACCGCAGATGAACAGGATGTTGGTCGTGTCAACCTGCAGGAATTCCTGCTGCGGATGCTTGCGGCCACCCTGCGGCGGAACGGAAGCGACCGTGCCTTCCATGATCTTCAACAGTGCCTGCTGCACGCCTTCGCCCGAAACGTCACGGGTGATCGATGGATTGTCGGACTTGCGCGAAATCTTGTCGACTTCGTCGATATAGACGATACCGCGCTGCGCCCGCTCGACATTGTAGTCAGCAGCCTGGAGCAGCTTCAGGATGATGTTCTCGACGTCTTCGCCGACATAACCGGCTTCGGTCAGTGTCGTGGCGTCAGCCATCGTGAACGGGACATCGATGATGCGGGCCAGTGTCTGGGCAAGGTAGGTCTTGCCGCAACCGGTCGGGCCAACGAGCATGATGTTCGACTTTGCAAGCTCGATGTCGCTTCCCTTCGCGGAATGCGCCAGACGCTTGTAATGATTGTGGACGGCAACCGACAGGATGCGCTTGGCCTGCTGCTGGCCGATGACGTATTCGTCGAGAACCTTGATGATCTCCTGCGGCGTCGGAACGCCATCGCGGGACTTGACCATCGAAGTCTTGTTCTCTTCGCGGATGATGTCCATGCAGAGTTCGACGCATTCATCGCAGATGAACACCGTCGGTCCAGCAATCAGCTTGCGGACCTCGTGCTGGCTCTTTCCGCAGAAGGAGCAGTATAGGGTATTCTTGGAGTCACCGCCGTTGCTACCGCTGACTTTGCTCATATCACTTTCCTTCCAGCACGCCGGACACCTCTGGCAAGGTGAAACGGACTACTCAACCCGCTCCGCACATTTTCCGCCTTCATGCGCAAAATGACGGCGCTTTCGGGAGTACGAACCGGCTTCAAACAACCATGTTTGATGTCCGGCAGCAACGAATCTCCCACCGAATACCGAATGCTAGGACTTCAAACTTCAACATAGCATTAACGGTCGATATTAACGGCTTTGGCCTGCGGATAAAGCCCTATGAGAGTTACAATTGTGTCACAAATGCATCTATCCGCACACAAAAGCTTGAATTTATGCGTCCGGCGTTGATTCCATGGCCTCACGCGACGTGATGACCTTGTCGACAACACCCCAGCTCAGGGCTTCGTCCGCCGTCATGAAGTGGTCACGATCAAGCGTCTGTTCAACCTCTTCATAGGTCCGGCCCGTGTGCTTGACGTAGACTTCGTTGAGGCGGCGCTTCATCTTCAGGATATCGCGGGCATGCCGTTCGATGTCGGAAGCCTGCCCCTGGAAGCCGCCGGACGGCTGGTGAACCATGATGCGGGCGTTCGGCGTGGCAAAACGCATGTCCTTGTGGCCGGCGGCCAGAAGCAGCGAGCCCATCGATGCGGCCTGGCCAATGCACAGCGTCGAAACAGCCGGTTTGATGAACTGCATCGTGTCGTAGATCGCCATGCCGGCGGTAACGACGCCACCCGGCGAATTGATGTAAAGGGCGATTTCCTTCTTCGGGTTTTCCGCCTCGAGGAACAGCAGCTGGGCGCAGATCAGCGTCGCCATGTGATCTTCGACAGGCCCCGTCAAAAAGATGATGCGTTCTTTCAGGAGACGCGAAAAGATATCGTAGGAGCGCTCGCCGCGATTGGTCTGTTCAACGACCATCGGCACCAGAGCCATAGCGGTATCAACGGGATTTCTCATGTCAAACCTTTGTCAATCTGGCGCGCAAACCCTTTTGCACGCCGGGAATCATCGGGAATATCTCTTGTCCATACATAGAGTGTCCAAGTACCCGACTTCAAGTCGCGAAGTCTTCATAACGTTAATACACGCCCCGAACCGCAACGTTGCACGCCAAGCGCCTAGAGGATGGTTTAGCGAGTTCTAACGATCAGGATAGAGTGCAGGCCGCCATTTCCGCTTTTCCACACAGGCTTTGGCGCATTCTGAGTGAAAAATCGGTAAATGCGGATCAAAGTTGCGATTCGATCGGCAGAATGCCAATGACGCCGGCAATCAGGCGCCGCCAGAAGCCAGCTTCCGGCTCGCGGCGAAGGACACGCACCTCATCGCCTTCGCGATCGTGCCAGCGCAGACGTCCCTTTTCAAGCGACAGACGAAAGCTGTTTTCCGGGCTGGTTTCGGCATCGAAAATTGCCTCGACCTCCTTGACCAAAGCAGGGTGGGTAAAGAGCACTCCCATTTCCGTGTTCAGCGACGCCGAACGCGGATCGAAATTCATTGACCCGACGAACCCGGACTTTCCATCGACGGTAAACGCCTTGGTATGAAGGCTGGCGCCGCGCGACCCGAACAGCGACATCCGCTGCGGATCGCCGAATTCGTGCGTGGCTTTCAATTCGAACAGGACCGCCCCGCTCCTCAGGAGGGCCTTGCGGTAATTGGCATAGGCACCATGAACTGCAGCGACATCGGTGGCGGCCAGCGAATTGGTCAGAACCTCGACCCGGACCTGCCGCGCAACCATCCGCGTGATTTCGGCGATCCCCTGCACGCCGGGAATGAAATAGGGCGAAATCACCCGGACCCCATGCTGCGCCGATGTCAGGACCGGCATCAGCTCCCGCATGACCCAGTTGTTGCGCTTCTGCAGAAATGCCTTTTCCGGCGGGTCCGATACCAGCATGGCAGCGCTCGTCCAATGCAGCGCCGTATTGCCAGGCAACAAGACCCCGTCCGGTATCACGGCCTCGACATGGGCGAGATAATGCCGGCCGCCCGGCGTCGCCGCGACTGTTTCCAGCTTGGTTCTGAAGGCTGGCAGATAGTGCGCGCGCGGGGTGCGCAGCGAGCCGATCGGCACGACCACGGGACTGTTCCAGTAGCGGTCGAAGACCACAGCCGCATCGTCGGCGACCGGCCCCAGCATCCAGACATCGAGATCGCGGAAATTCGACTGTTCGTCCGCGTCGAAATAAGCGTCGCCGATATTGCGGCCACCAGCGATCACCAGCCGCCCATCGGCAATCCATTGCTTGTTGTGCATCCGCCGCGTGGCGCGAAAAGGCCGCATCATCATTTCGAGCCCGCGCTTGAAGCGATCGGTGCGCGCACGGCTTGGATTGAAGAGCCGCACCTCGATATTGTCGTGACCATCCAGCGCCAGGCACATGCGGTCATGCAGGCCGGCATTGATATCATCAAGCAAGAGCCGCACTCGGACGCCCCGATCGGCAGCGGCCAAAACTTCGCGGATCAGCATCCGCCCGGTCAGATCGTTCTTCCAGTAATAATATTGCAGGTCCAGGCTGCGCCCGGCCCGGCGCGCCGAGGCGGCCCTCAATGCAAAGGCAGCGACATTGTCAGAGATCAGCGCAATTCCGTTAAGGCCGGCATGTTCCTCCAAAAGAGGCTCTGCCAGCCGATCGAGTTCCGTTTCAACGCCTTGCGGCTGCAGCGCGGACGAAGCCGGTCCCTGGAGCCGCCGCCCGAAACGGCCATAAGTATAGACGGCAACCAGCGCCAAAAAACCGAACACAGAAGCGGACAGAGCGACGATATGGGCGCGCATGTGACTACGGCCTGTCGATCATGGCTGAGCGGCGGAAACCGCTTCGGCCCGATTTCCCTTGCCCAGCGCCGCCTTGAGATCGATATAGGCCTTGATCGGCAGATGATCGGAGGCGACGCGTGACAGCGGCGTGTTGTGGACCTCGACAGCGGTGACCAGATTGTGCGGGCTGCCCATCACCCGGTCGAGCGCCAAGAGAGGAAAGCGTGACGGGAAACTCGGCACCGCCGTTGCCGCATGATCGAAGATTGGGCTGAGCGAACTCAGCGCCGAGCGGCGGCCCATGCGCCACTCGTTGAGATCGCCGATCAACAGCGTCGGCCGCTCGTCCGCCTCGCTGATCGCGGCAATGATCGCTTCCGCTTGGCGGGCGCGGGAATGCCGCAGCAGACCGAAATGGGCAGCAACGATGCGCAGCGGACCGGCCTTCAGATCAAGATCGACAACCAGCGCACCGCGCGGCTCGACGCCGGGCAGCTTCAACTGATTGACCTTGGCAACGGCACCCTCCCGAAGCAGCAGCACATTACCGTGCCAGCCGTGCCCCTTGGCGGAGAAAGCGGCAATCGGCACCGCAATCAGGTGGCAATCGCGATGCAGCCGCTCCAGATCAAGCAGCCCTGCCCGCTCGCCAAACCGCTGATCGGCTTCCTGAAGCGCAATGATATCGGCGCCGATTTCGCTGATCACGTCGGTGGTGCGGCCGGGGTCGAAGCGATTGTCGGTGCCAACGCATTTATGGATGTTGTAGGAGGCGATCACCGTATCGCCACGCTCGCCTGCCGGATCCCTGCCCGCCAGCGACACGCGCTTTCCGCGGATGGCGGCCAGAATGCCCCCTGAAAGGCTGGTATGCGACGAAGCCATAGTCTCTCTCTGGTCGTTGCCGTTCATCATCCAAGACATAGACATGTCGCTCAGCAAGGCAAGACGATATCCGGCGCGAGCGCGTTTTTCGCCATCCGGCCGGTGATTTTCCGCGTGGGGAAATCTGGCAGTGGCGTGACAATCTCCTTGTCGCCCCACCATCCTGGCCATAGATCAGAGCGTAGCACGCCATGACATCCAGTGAGAATGCAAATGCCCACACCTTCCGCCATTTCCATCACGCCCTCGACCCGCTCCGCTAGCATCGACGTCCGCGATCCGCAATTTTACAAGAACCCGCTCGCAGCGTATGCGCAGCTGCATGCGCAATGTCCGTCGTTCTTCTGGGAAGAGCAGCAACAATGGTATTTTGCGGGCTACGACCAGGTGAACAGCCTGTTGCGTGACCGCCGTTTCGGCCGGCAGATCCTGCATGTGGCAACGCGCGAGGAACTGGGCCTGCCGGAACCCAAGCCGCATCTGGCGGATTTCGACCGGCTGGAGGCCAACTCCCTGCTTGAGCTTGAGCCGCCGGCCCATACGCGGCTGCGCACGCTGATCAACCGCGCCTTCGTCTCGCGCCAGATCGAGCAGCTGAAGCCTGAAATCGCAGCCCTTTCCCATTCCCTCATCGACGGGTTCGAGAAGGACGGTCAGGTCGAGCTTTTGAAAGCCTATGCCGAGATCGTGCCGGTCACGGTGATTGCCCGCATGCTCGGCGTGCCGGTGGAGATGGCGCCAAAACTGCTCGACTGGTCGCACCGGATGGTGAAGATGTATGTGTTCAATCCATCATTGGAGACCGAACACGATGCCAACGCCGCTTCGGCCGAGTTTGCCGATTACCTGAAGGGCATCATCGACTGGAAGCGCCAGAACCCGGCCGACGATCTCCTGACCCATATGATCACCACGGAGAAGGACGGCGAACGGCTGTCTGACGACGAGCTGATCTCAACGGCGGTGCTGCTGCTCAATGCCGGGCACGAGGCCACCGTGCACCAGCTTGGCAACGCGGTGCGGACCCTGCTTGAGACAGGAACATCAGCAAAAGACGTGTTTTCCAGCGATACGGCCACCGAACGCACCATCGAAGAAACAATGCGCTATGCTGCCCCCCTGCACATTTTTCAGCGCTATGCGCTCTCCGATATCGAACTCGAAGACGGCATCAGCCTGAAAAAGGGCGACAAGATCGGTCTGCTTTTGGGTGCCGCAAACGTCGACCCGCAGAAATTTACCGATCCCCTCGCCTTCCGTCCTGACAGGAACGAGGGCGCCCATGTATCGTTCGGCGCCGGCCTGCATTTCTGCATCGGTGCGCCATTGGCACGGCTGGAGTTGAAGCTATCGCTGCCGATCCTGTTCGAACGGCTGCCCGGCCTTCGAATGACAGGCGAAGCGCAGATCAAGGACAGCTATCATTTCCACGGCTTGGAAAAGCTGCATCTGGAATGGTAGACGATAGGGCGCGGCTGTCACGCCGCGCCATTCCCTCTCTCTACTCCGGAAAATCAGCCCCTTCGGTCACATCGGCCCACGCTTCAAAATCGCGGCGCAACGTCTCGATCTTGGCCCGGCCACCGGCCAGCGCCCCCTTGCCCAAGAGCAGGCGCAGCGGTGGATCTTTTGCCTCCACGGCCCTGATGATGGCTTTGACGGCGCGCTCGGGATCGCCTGCCTGCTTGCCACTGCGTTCACGGATGACCGAGGCATTCCTGCCCGCGGTATCGCGGTAATCATCAATCGATTGCGGCGCCTCATTGGCCGAGCGCCCGGCCCAGTCGGTTCGAAAACCGCTGGGCTCGACCAGAAGAACCTTGATGCCGAGTGGTGCCACCTCAAGGGACAAGGCTTCGGACAGGCCTTCGACGGCAAACTTCGTAGCATTGTAGAAACCGACGGCGGGGCCACCTCGAATGCCGCCGATGGACGATATGTTGACGACGGTGCCGGAGCGCTGCTTGCGCATGGCGGGCAAGACCGCTCTCGTCATTGCAGCGAGGCCCCAGACATTGATCTCGAACATGCGGCGGACTTCGTCCAGCTCACTTTCCTCGATCGACCCAAAATAGCCGATCCCGGCATTGTTGACGAGCACGTCGATGCGGCCGAAACGGGCAAGCGCCGCCTTCGTCGCGGCTTCGACTTCTTCAGGCTTGGTGACATCGAGCTTCAAGGCAAGCGCCTTGTCTTCATGGCCTTTGACGAGGTCTTCAACCTGCGCCGGATTGCGCGCAGTCACAACCGTCGGATAGCCCAGTGACAGCGTTTGCTGGGCGAGTTCCCGGCCAAAACCGGTTGAGCATCCGGTGATGAACCAGACAGGTTTGTCGGCTTGAGGCATTGGATTTTCTCCTGACGATGGAAGAGACGGTGAGCACCGTCCCGGGATAACCTCCATCGGATATAGGAGAGCTAAATCCGAATGACATAGTCCTTGCGAGTCGTTTCAATCACTTCCCAGGTTCCCTTGAAGCCGGGTCGGAGAATCATGCTGTCGCCGGCCTTCAGATGCGTTGCGGCACCGCCGTCTTCGGTCACGATCGAAACCCCGGACAGGATGTGGAAATACTCCCATTCGTCATAGGCGATCCGCCACTTTCCGGGGGTCGCTTCCCAGATACCGGCATAGATGCCGCCTTCGGCTTCCTCGAAATTCCAGGTGCGAAACGTGGGCGTGCCGGAGATCAGCCTGTCCGGTGCCGGGGCGCCTGCTTCGGGTTCAATGGACGCCGGGTCGAATGTCAGTGCGTGGGTCATGAATGCTCCGCAATGGACAAAGAGGTGGCCGGCGAACCGGCCACCTCCGGATGGATCAGGCTTTCGCCAGCGACTGCTCGAGATCGGCGATGATATCGGCGACATCCTCGATACCGACCGACAGGCGAACGACTTCCGGGCCAGCGCCGGCTGCCGTCTGCTGCTCCGGCGTCAACTGCCGGTGCGTGGTCGAGGCAGGATGGATGACCAGCGAGCGGGTGTCGCCGATATTGGCAAGATGCGAGACCATTTCCAGGCCTTCGACAAAACGCTTGCCGGCCTCGTAACCGTCCTTCAGGCCGAAGGTGAAGACGGCGCCGGCACCGCGCTTGGAATATTTCTGCTGCAGCGCGTAATTGGCGTCGCTCTCAAGGCCCGCATATTTCACCCACGCAACCTTGTCATGGCTGCTCAGCCATTTGGCGACGGCCAGCGCATTGTCGCAATGGCGCTGCATTCTGAGCGGCAGCGTCTCGATGCCGGTCAACAGCAGGAAGGCGTTGAACGGCGAAATCGCCGGTCCGAAGTCGCGCAGGCCGAGCACCCGGCAGGCGATGGCAAAGGCGAAGTTACCAAAGGTCGCATGCAGCACCATGCCGGCATATTCCGGACGCGGTTCCGACAGGATCGGGTATTTGCCGGATTTCGACCAGTCAAACGTGCCGCCATCGACGATGACGCCGCCCATCGAATTGCCGTGCCCGCCCATGAACTTCGTCAGCGAATGCACGACGATATCGGCGCCGTGCTCGATCGGCTGGATCAGGTAAGGCGTGGCCATCGTATTGTCGACGATCAGCGGCAGGCCGTGTTTCTTGGCAACAGCGGAGATGGCCGCGATATCGACGAAGGTACCGCCCGGATTGGCAAGGCTCTCGATGAAAATCGCCTTGGTGCGATCATCGATCTGGCTTTCAAACGAGGCGATATTGTTGGTATCGACCCAACGCACCTGCCAGTCGAACGACTTGAAGGCATTGCCGAACTGGTTGACCGAACCACCGTAGAGCTGGCGGGCCGCCAGGAAATTGTCCCCGGGGCTCATGATCGCATGAAACACCAGAAGCTGCGCCGCGTGGCCGGAGGCGACAGCCAGCGCTGCCGTGCCGCCTTCAAGGGCCGCCACGCGCTCTTCAAGCACGGCCTGAGTCGGGTTCATGATTCGCGTGTAGATATTACCGAAAGCCTGCAGGCCAAACAGCGAGGCGGCATGATCGGTATCATTGAAGACGAAGCTGGTCGTCTGGTAGATCGGCGTTGCCCGCGCGCCCGTGGTCGGGTCCGGTGCGGCGCCCGCGTGAACCGCAAGCGTGTTGAAACCGGGTTTATTCGTCATGGATGTGTCCTCCCTTGAATCAAGTTCGGCGCACTATTTCAGAGGCGATACCGTGCGGTCAAAGACTGTTTTGCCCGATTTGCACGCCGGGCGACCAAGGAATTCCAAAACGGCGTTGTGATGCCTCGAAAATCACCCGACCAGCCGTGGATATTCGATCGCCGGGCAACGGTCCATCACCACCTGAATGCCATTTTCTTCAGCTTTTGCGGCAGCTTGGTCATCACGCACGGCCAGCTGCGTCCAGATGAATTTGGGCCGGTTTTCCAGGGCAAGAATTTCGTCAACCAGGGCCGGAAGTGCATCTGCAGCACGAAAAACGTCGATCATATCGACCGGCTGAGGAATATCCGCGAGCCGGGCATAGACCCTTTGGCCGTGGATTTCCTTGTCCGCCTGCCCCGGATTGACCGGAAACACCGTGTAGCCCTTGCGCAGCAAGAATGCCATGACGCGATAGCTTGGCCGCTCGGCATTAGGCGACGCGCCAACCAGGGCGATGGTTTTCGTCGAGCGCAGAATGTCGGTCAGATAGTAGTCCGGATACACGTCATGATTCATCGTCGAATTCCGCGGTTGCAATCTTTGGGTCGATAATTGGAACAGCATTTCACGGTGTCAACCGATCACATTCGCGATTGCACGTAAATGCGCGGGAGGCAACGGCTGCCGGGTGGCCAAATCTGGCTGTGTGGTCAAAATCACATTGCTTTTCAAGGTTCGCCGCCGCAAAACTCGGCGACTACACCTTTCTCTCGTCTGTCTCCGTCTTCTCGCATTTCTGAAGGTTTCCCGTGCCTCTCGACGTCATCGCTCTCGTTCTGTTCGGAGCGCTCCTGCATGCAACCTGGAATGCACTGGTCAAGGCCGGAACGGAGAAATCGCTCGATGCCGCGATGATCGCGCTGGGAGCAGCCGTCGTTGCCCTGCCGTTCCTGCCTTTCATGCCCTTGCCGCATCCGGATGCATGGCCGTTCATTCTCGTCTCGGCGCTGTTCCAGTTTGCCTATTTCCAGCTTGTCGCCGCAGCCTATCGCGCTGGTGATATCGGTCTCGTCTATCCGCTGATGCGCGGCGTTGCTCCGTTGCTGGTCGCGGCAAGCAGCGGCGCGATCATCGGCGAAAACCTCTCCAGCGGCGCGCTCGCCGGCGTACTGACGATCTCGACCGGTGTGCTCACCCTCGCCTTCGAAGCCCGCAAAGGCGGCACACGCGCCATCCTGCTGGCCCTCGCCAATGCCGTCGTCATCGCCAGCTATACCTATGTCGACGGCATCGGCGCGCGGCTGGCTCTCAACCCGATTTCCTACACGCTGTGGATGGCGCTTTTGCCCCCAGTGCTGTTGTTTTCCTGGGCTTTTGCCAAACGTGGCTTTGCGCCGGTGCTGTTCCACGTCCGCCATCAATGGTGGCGGGGGCTGATCGGCGGCGGCGGCTCGATCGGCGCCTATGGCCTGGCGCTTTGGGCGATGACGAAGGCGCCAGTCGCGACGGTCGCAGCGCTGCGCGAGACTTCGATCCTGTTTGCCATCGTCATCTCGATCGTGTTCCTGAAGGAGCGTGTCAGCATCTTCCGCATCACCGCTGCTTGCCTGATCGCGCTGGGCGCGCTTATGCTGAAGCTGGCTTGAAAAACGTCGAAACGGCATATGTACAAGATCACGTACAGAGGACCGGTCATGAAAGTCATCAGCTTTTCCGAACTCCGCGCCAACATGGCCAAGCACTTCGACCGCGTCGAAGAAGATCATGACGAACTGATCGTGACGCGGCAAAACCGCGAGCCGATGGTCGTCATGTCGCTCAGCGATTTCGAAAGCTGGAAGGAAACGATGTATCTCACATCGAACCCCGTCAACAAAGAACGGCTACTGCGATCCATTGCCGAGCTTGACGAGGGCAAAGGCATCGAAGTCGATTTCGACGCACTTTTGTCCGGCAAATGAAAATCCAGTTCTCGCAGGATGCGTGGGAAGACCTGCAATACTGGATCGCGACTGACAGCAAAACCCTGCAGAAGATTCTGAACCTACTGAAAGAGTGCCAGCGGACCCCATTTTCCGGCACAGGAAAGCCTGAACCTCTACGAAATGAGCTTAAGGGCTGGTGGTCTCGCCGGATGACGCAGGAACATCGGATTGTCTACCGGGTTTCAGGCCCCACCGAAAACCAGACGCTTGAAATCGCGGCTTGCCGAAGCCACTATTCCTGATCTCCCTTCCACTCCGGCGTCCGCTTGCCGAGAACCGCCTCGATCCCCTCCTTCGCATCTGACTTCAGCATATTCTCCACCATCACCCCGGTGGCAAAGTCATAGGCCTCGGTGATGCTCATCTCGGCCTGCCGGTAGAACGCCCGCTTGCCGATCCGCAGAGCCTGCGGTGATTTCGAGGCGATGACGGCGGCGTATTTGTTGACCACCTGCTGCAGGTACTGTTTTGGCACGATGCGGTTGACGAGGCCGAAATCCTTGGCGGTCGAGGCGTCGATGGTTTCACCGGTCAGGAGCATTTCCATCGCCTGCTTGGGATGAGCCGCACGTGAGACCGCCACCATCGGCGTCGAGCAGAACAGGCCGATATTGACGCCGGGCGTGCAGAAGGTCGAACTGTCGGTGCAGATCGCCAGGTCGCAGCTTGCAACGAGCTGGCAGCCGGCCGCCGTTGCCAGGCCATCGATCTCGGCGATCACCGGCTGCGGCAGCCGGTTGATCTTCAGCATCAGATCGGCGCAGAGCCGCAGCGACTTTTCAAAGAAGGCCCTGCCCTCGTCTGCGTCAGTGCGATGCGCGGTCAATTCCTTCAGGTCGTGACCGGCCGAAAAGAGTAAGCCAGAGGCGGCAAGGATCACAACGCTAACGTCATCGGATTGAGAGGCAGCGTCCAGTTCCGCGCTCAGCGCTTCGAGGAGCGCAATCGACAGGACGTTGGCAGGAGGATTGTTGAGTGTCAGCCGGAGCACATTGCCAGAAAGCTCGCGCAGCACCGGGCCTTTGGGTTCTTCCTTGTGCAGGGGAACGATATCCGCCATCTCTCTTCTCCTTTGTAAGCTCTGCCATTGCGCTTGCCGGGTCAGCGTCTGGTACGCTGCCGCAGGCGCCGTTTCAAGCACCCTGAACTCGATAGGACTTTCGTCCGGCTTGCTCCCACGATCCCTCGCCTTCTAAAACGTTTATATATCAGGAGTGACCATGCCGCTGGAACCCATCCTCACCGTTGCCGATCTCAACCGTTTTCTCGAAACGGATTTTTCCGAGGTGCATACCGATGGCAAGATCTTCGAGGTCATCGCTACCGGCTCCGGTTTCGCGACGATGCGACTCGATCCGCAGGAAAAGCACCTGCGCCCCGGCGGCACCGTCTCCGGACCGACGCTTTTCGCTCTAGCCGATGTCACAGCCTACATTACGCTGCTTGCCCATATCGGCCCGGTGGCGCTCGCTGTCACCACCAATCTCAATATCAATTTCCTCAGAAAACCCAGGCTCGGGCCGCTACAATGCACCTGCCGCATCCTGAAGCTCGGCAAACGGCTGGCGGTGCTCGATGCCGCAATTTCAGAACTTGATGGCGTTGAATTAGTCGCTCACGCTACTGCCACCTATTCGATTCCACCGAGATAATTTGTGGTATAAAAATACCACAATCATAACCATTTGTTTTATAAAGACATTTTTTCAAACTGGCCCAAACGGCAATCTTGACCGCATTTCACGGTTTGCGTATAAGCCGAACCAGATCGCGGTCCCTTGGGGCCGCTTTCATTTTTGGCTGGCTGAAAGCCTGCCAAATTCAAGCAACAAGAAACGCCCGGCGGCAACGTATCGGGTTCCAACGAAAGAGTTTTAACATGTCAACCTTCGTTCAGAAGCCTGCAGAGGTGGAGAAGAAGTGGATCATCATCGACGCCGAAGGCCTCGTTGTTGGCCGCGTCGCCACTATCATCGCCAACATCCTGCGTGGCAAGCACAAGGCAACTTACACTCCTCACGTTGACGATGGTGACAATGTCATCGTGATCAACGCCGAGAAGGCAGTCCTGACCGGCAAGAAGTACACCGACAAGAAGTACTACTGGCACACCGGTTACCCGGGCGGCATCAAGGAGCGCACCGCGCGCCAGATCATCGAAGGCCGCTTCCCGGAGCGCGTTCTCGAGAAGGCTGTCGAGCGTATGGTTCCGCGTGGTCCGCTTGGCCGTCGCCAGATGAAGAACCTGCGCGTCTACGCAGGCACAAACCATCCGCATGAAGCACAGCAGCCGACCGTCCTCGACGTCGCCAAGCTGAACAGCAAGAACGTAAGGAGCGCCTAATCGTGGCTGATCTCTCTTCTCTGAAAGACCTCGGCACGGCTTCGGAAGCTTCGGCTCCGGTTCATGTCAAGAAAGTTGACGCTCAGGGCCGCTCCTATGCGACCGGCAAGCGCAAGAACGCCGTCGCCCGCGTCTGGGTCAAGCCGGGCTCCGGCAAGATCACCGTCAACGGCAAGGAGTTCGCTCACTACTTCGCACGTCCGGTTCTGCAGATGATCCTGCGCCAGCCGATCGTTGCTGCTGCCCGTGACGGCCAGTTCGACATCGATGCAACGGTTGCAGGCGGCGGTCTTTCCGGCCAGGCCGGTGCCGTTCGTCACGGCATCTCGAAGGCCCTCACCTACTTCGAACCGGGCCTGCGCTCGGTCCTGAAGAAGGGTGGCTTCCTGACCCGCGATAGCCGCGTTGTCGAGCGTAAGAAGTACGGTAAGGCCAAGGCCCGCCGTTCGTTCCAGTTCTCGAAGCGTTAATCGTTTCAGGAATTACGATTTGGAAAAGGCGGGCTTTGTCCCGCCTTTTTCTTTGTCCGGTGCTTAGAGCGGCAGTTCCGTCGAAAACTTCAATTCCCGCAGCACGAAGCTCGACACCACCGTGCGCACATGCGGATTGCGCATCAGATAGCGCGTCATGAACGCCTCATAGTTTTCCACATCGCTCGCCCGGATTTTCAGCATGTAGTCGAAAGCGCCGGAGAGCGCGTAACATTCCATGATTTCAGGCCGCTCCAGCACCACGGATGCGAACGAGGCAACCGCCTCCTCGTGATGATCTTCCAGCGTCACATGCGCGATAACGCAGAGCTTCAGATCGAGTTTACCGGGGTCGAGCAGCGTCACGCGCTTGCGGATGACCCCGTCGGCCTCCAGTTCCTGGATCTTGCGCCATGCCGAACTCTGCGACATGCCGGCCTTTTCCGCCAGATCGGCCAAAGACAGGCTGCCGTCGGCCTGGACAAGCTGCAGAAGCTTGCGATGGAAACTCCCAGATTCTTTCATTTTTGAAGATATCCCCGAAAAATCCTCCCAAGATTATGGAGATATCCAGCATGAAAGAAAGAAAAATCCTGTGATCCCGGAGCATAATTGCAGGGAAACGTGCATCTGGGAGGATCGACGCCATGACCAAGGAAAGCAGCTACACCGCCAAACTGCCCGGCCCGGACGGGATTTATCCCTATACCGCCGAAGAGGATGCCATCTGGGGCGAACTCTATGAGCGCCAGATGAAGCTGCTTGCCGGCATGGCGTGCCAGGAATATCTTGATGGGGTCAAAACCCTTGGGCTCAAGGCCGACAAGGTGCCGCAGCTTGCCGATGTCGACCGCCGCCTGCATGAGACGACCGGATTTGGCGTCGAAGGCGTGCCAGCTCTTATTCCACCCTCGCGCTTCTACGAACTGCTGAGCCAAGGCAAATTCCCGCTCGCCACCTTTCTGCGCCGCCGCGAGCATATCGACTATATCGAGGAACCGGACCTGTTCCATGAGGTCTTCGGCCACTGCCCGCTGCTCACCAACCAGAGCTACGCCAATTTCGTCCGCCATTTCGGTGAAGCCGCCGTCAAGCTGGGCAAGGGCTATTCCTGGCACCTGTTCCGCATCTTCTGGTTCACGGTCGAATTCGGCCTGATCAACACGCCGCAAGGCCGCCGCTGTTTTGGCGCGGGCATCGTTTCATCGCCCAGCGAAGCAAAGGCGGCGATGGACGGCACGGAATGCGAATTCCGGCCATTTGATCTGATGAGTGTGCTCAGAACCCCCTATCGCATCGATATTGTCCAGCCGATCTATTATGTCATCGACAGCTTTGCCGATCTGGAAGCGATCGTTGAGCAGGATATCGGCGCGATGATTGAAAAGGCAAAATCGCTCGGCGATTTCGCGCCGACTTACGAAGCCAAGGCCTCCTGAAAGATCGATTGCGATAATCCGGGTCTTGCCTTCCCGCCACCGATTGTCCAACGTCTGGCCACACAACAGACGGGACCGATCATGGCCAACAAGACGATAGACCACGCAATCACCGCCACATCACTGAAGAGTGCCGCAACGGATCCCACCCATGCCGGCATCCTGTCCTTCATGCGCCGGAAATACACGAAGAGCCTGAAGGGCGTCGATGCCGTCGTCTGGGGCATCCCGTTCGACGCGGCGACCTCCAATCGGCCCGGCGCCCGCTTCGGGCCGCAGGCCATCCGCCGCGCCTCCGCGATCTTCGACAATGATCCGCAGTACCCGTTCGAGCGCGACCTGTTCGAAGACATGGCGACGATCGACTATGGCGATTGCCTGCTCGACTACGGTCATCATGCCGCCACGCCGGAAACCATCCGTTCAGAAGCGGAAACCATTCTGAAAAGTGGTGCCTTCCTGCTGACGCTCGGCGGTGATCATTTCGTCACCCTGCCGTTGTTGCGCGCCCACGCCGCCGTGCACGGTCCCCTCTCGCTTGTCCAGTTCGATGCCCATCAGGATACCTGGGCGGACGAGAAGGGCCGGATCGACCACGGCTCCTTCGTCGGCCGCGCGGCACGCGAAGGCCTGATCGACACAGCAAGCTCGATCCAACTCGGCATCCGCACGCATGCGCCTGATGATTGCGGGATCCGCATTCTCTATGGCTACGATCTGGAGGAAATGAGTGCCGGTGACATTGCTGACGTCATCCTGCGCCATGTCGGTGACCGTCCGGCCTACCTTACCTTCGATATCGACTGCCTCGACCCCGCCTATGCGCCAGGTACCGGAACACCGGTCGCAGGCGGCCCGTCCTCGGCAAAGATCCTCTCGGTGATCCGCAAACTTGGCGCGCTGACGATCAAGGGCGCCGATGTCGTCGAGGTGGCACCCGCCTATGACCATGCCGATATCACCGCCATTGCCGGTTCAACCATCGCAATGTATATGCTCGGCCTTCATGCCGAACAGCTGGCGGAGCGGCGCGGATAGCGACTGGGGCCGCCCTGTTGTCAAACTGATTCAATTGCATGCCAAAGTGATTCCGGAAGACCCGATAATCCCTTGGCAGGACAGGATAAAACCATGAAACCGAAGATCTTTATCGATGGCGAACACGGCACAACGGGGCTGCAGATCCGCAGCCGCATGGCTGGCCGCTCGGATGTGGAACTGCTGTCCATTCCGGAAGCGGAACGCCGCAATGCCGCCATTCGCGAAGATCTCTTGAACAGCGCCGATGTCGCGATCCTCTGCCTGCCGGACGACGCCTCAAAACAGGCCGTCACCATGCTCGAAGGCAACAACAAGGTGCGCATCATCGACACCTCGACAGCCTATCGCATCGCGCCGGACTGGGCCTATGGCTTTGCCGAAATGGACAAGGCGCAGACGGCGAAAATCCGCGATGCCCGCCTCGTCGCCAATCCCGGCTGCTATCCGACCGGCGCTATCGGCCTTATCCGCCCGCTGCGCCAAGCCGGTATCCTGCCGCAAGACTATCCGATCACGGTCAATGCCGTTTCCGGCTATACCGGTGGCGGCAAGCAGATGATCGCGCAGATGGAAGACCCGGCCAATCCCGATCGGATCAGCTCGCCGAACTTCCTTTACGGCCTGACGCTCAAGCACAAGCATGTGCCGGAAATGCAGATCCACGGCATGCTCGATCGCGCGCCGATCTTCTCGCCCTCCGTCGGCCGCTTCCCGCAGGGCATGATCGTGCAAGTACCGTTGTTCCTCGATCAGCTGAACGGCAGCGCAACACTCGAGACCATCCACGCTGCTCTCTCTGCCCATTACGCAGGCCAATCAATCGTCGAGGTCGTGCCATTGGACGTCAGCACGAAGATGGCGCGCGTCGATGCCGTCGAGCTTGCCGGCAAGGACACGATGAAGCTGTTCGTGTTCGGCTCGGACGGCGGCGAACAGGTCAATCTGGTTGCCCTGCTCGACAATCTCGGCAAGGGCGCTTCGGGCGCTGCGGTGCAGAACATGGACCTGATGCTGTCGGCCTGAGAGACATAGCAGCACGGAGCGCCCATCGGGCGCTCGCTCGCGCGCAGGGGTATTTGAACTGACATGGGCGATACCGGCTTTTTCGCGACCCTTCTGGCAAGAATCGCCACCGCGTTGCCGGAGCACGGGCTCTATGCGCTGCTTGTCTGCACCTTCATTGCCGGTCTTGCCCGCGGCTTTTCCGGCTTTGGTGCCGCCCTTATCCTGATCCCGGTCGGCGGTTCAATCGTAGGCCCGAAGATCATTTCGCCAGTTCTGCTGGTGATCGATACGATTGCGGCAGCTGGTATGCTTCCAGCCGCCTGGCGCGGTGCCAACCGGCGCGAGGTCTTCACCATGGCATCCGGCGCACTGATCGGCGTGCCGCTTGGCACAGCGGCCTTGGCACTCGCCGATCCTCTGATCCTGCGCTGGGCGATCACGGTCGTTTCGGCACTGATGCTGATCCTGTTGGTCTCCGGCTGGCGCTATCACGGGCAACCGCGCGCGCCGCTGACGGCCGGTGTCGGCGGCATAGCCGGAGTTTTCAGCGGCGCGGCGCAACTCGGCGGCCCACCGGTCGTCGCCTATTGGCTGAGCGGCGCCAGCGACATGCTGGTGATCCGCTCCAACCTGATGCTCTATTTCGTCATTTCCTCGGCGCTGACAGCCGTAACCTACCTGATCGGCGGCCTGTTCGTCGAACAGGTCTTTGCGCTGACGCTGGTCGTCCTGCCGCTCTATGCCGGCGGTCTTTACGCCGGCTCCCGCCTGTTCGGCCTCGCCAAACCATCGACATTCCGCATCATCTGCTATGTCCTGATCGGCGCATCCGCCATTCTCGGCATGCCCGCGCTGGACGGGCTGCTGCGCTGATCAGGTGCGGACTTCGATTTCCAGCGGCCGCGGATATTCGCCGATAAACGCCCGCCAGTGAGCGATGGCAAAACCGAGCACGACCAGCGCGCCACCCTGATGGGCCACACCCCAGCCGACCGGCACCTGCAAAAGCAGCGTCATGATGCCGATCATCGCCTGGATCGTCACCAGTACGAACAGCAGAACGGACCGGCGCGCATGCGTCGTTTCCGGTGCGTTGCGCAACGAGGCGATCATGTGCATCAGAACGAACGCAAACAGCACATAGGCACCGATACGGTGGACGAACTGCACGGTCTTCGGATTTTCGAACAGGTTGAGCCAGGCGGGTTGTTGGATGAACAGGTCCGACGGCACGAATGCGCCGTCCATCAATGGCCAGGTATTGTAGGAGAGGCCGGCATCAAGTCCTGCAACCAGCGCGCCCAGATAGATCTGGAACAACGCCATGCAGGCGATGATCGCAGCCATCTTCTTCGAGCTTTTCGTCGGTGCCAGATCGTTGGCATGCGGCGCCAGTCCCCTGCCGATCCAGATGCAGGAGACGAAGATCAGACAGGCGATGATGAGATGGATGGCCAGCCGGTACTGGCTGACCTCGGTGCGATCGGCAAGGCCGGAGGAGACCATCCACCAGCCAATGAAGCCCTGAAACCCGCCCAGCGCCAGAATGCCGAGCAGCGGCAGTTTGAGCCGCGGCTCGATCTGTCCGCGAATCCAGAAGAAGGCCAGCGGCAGTGCGAAGATCAGACCGATCGAGCGAGCCAACAGCCGGTGCGCCCATTCCCACCAGAAGATGGTCTTGAACCCTTCCACGGTCATGTCGCTGTTGATCTGCTCGTATTGCGGGATCTGCTTGTAAAGCTCGAACTCCTCCTGCCATTCGGCAGCGGTGAGCGGCGGGATGACGCCGTGGATCGGCTTCCACTGGGTGATCGACAGGCCGGATTCCGTCAGCCGCGTCGCGCCGCCGACAAGCACCAGTCCGAACAGCACCAAAACGACGATGCCCAGCCAGATCCTGATCTGGATGCGATTGCGGCTTACCGTATCGATCTCGTTCAAAAGGCGCCGTTCCGTCGCCAAATCCGCGCTTGCCATCAAGGCCTCCACTTATCAAAATACATGGCCGGGCCGGTTAAAGGCACTTTGTCCTGGGGCGCATGCATCAAAGCCGTTGATTTGCACCAGAGCAGCATGCAAAACAAGGCTTACCCCTTTGCGGCATGCCGTCGCGGCAATTTGTCCTGCGAAACCTGCCAACCGGAAAGTCCTGAATGCCTGTTCGCCTGAGAAAACTGATCGGCACGGTCCTGATCATCATCCTCGTCATCGTCTATGCGCTGGCGGCCACCACTTTTGCCTCGCTTCTGCTTGGCACCTCGCCGTGGTGGATCCATCTCGCCTATTTCTTCTTTACCGGCCTGTTGTGGATTCTACCCGCGATGCTGATCATCAAGTGGATGGAAAAGCCCGCCAAACCACGCTGAACCGAAAGACGAAATCATGAAGATCGCAGTGATCGCCGATATCCACGGTAACGACCTTGCCCTCGAAGCCGTGCTTGCCGACATTGCGGCGCAGGGCATCGGCGACGTGGTCAATCTCGGCGATCACCTGAGCGGTCCCATGAATGTGGCCCGCACCGCCGACATTCTGATGGCACGCGATTTCCCGTCGATTCGCGGCAACCACGATCGCTGGCTTGTGTCGCTTGAAACGGCCAAGATGGGGCTTTCCGACAGCATGGCGCATGCGGAACTGCAGCCGCACCATCTCGACTGGCTGCGCGCCCTGCCCGCGACACTGGTTCACCGCCAAGAATTGTTTCTCTGCCATGCGACGCCCAAGGACGACCTCACCTACTGGCTTGAGGACCTGACGGCCGAAGGCGTGGTGCACATGTCCAGCCGGGAACGCATCGAAGAGTTAGCAAAAGGGATCGACCTTCCCGTCATCCTCTGCGGCCACACCCATATTCCCCGCGCCGTTCGGCTTGCCGACGGCCGGCTGATCGTCAACCCCGGCAGCGTTGGCTGTCCGGGATATGACGATGACGAACCGGTTTTCCACAAAGTCGAGACCGGCTCGCCCGACGCATCCTACGCCATTCTTGAAAAGACGGACGGTCACTGGACCGTTGCCTTCCGGCGTGTTTCCTACGATCACATGGCGATGTCGAAACTTGCTCGTTCACGCGGCCGCACCGCATGGGCAAACGCGCTCGCCACGGGCTGGGTCGGCGATTAAACGGCCTTTTCGAGCATCTCGATATCCGCGCCGGTGATTGCGGCAATGTGACGGGTGACCTTGTCAACCGGCCAGTTCCACCAGGCAACGGCCTGAAGGCGTTCGACTATATCGTCAGGAAAACGCTGTTTGATTACCCTGCCCGGATTTCCGGCGACGACGCTGTAGGGCGGCACATCCTTGGCGACCACCGCGTGAGCGCCGATGATGGCACCATTGCCAATTGTCACGCCCGGCAGGATCGTGGCCTTGGTTCCAATCCACACGTCGTTTCCAACCGTGGTGTCACCCCGGTAGCCGCTGGCATAAAGGCTAAGGTCAAAACCATCGCGCCATGCACCGGGAAAGACGCTGAAGGGATAAGTCGAAAACCCCTGCATGGCATGATTGGCACCGTTCATGATGAACGTCACACCCTGCGCCAGGGCGCAGTAACGGCCGATATCCAGCCGGTCGCCGATGAAATCATAGTGGTAGAGGACGCATTTTTCCTCGAAATGCTCCGGCCCGGCCGGATCGTCGTAATAGCTGAAATCGCCGGCGCTGATCAGCGGTGAACGGATGATGTTCTTGAGAAAGCCGACCTGCGGGAAAGCGGCAACGGGATGGACCGCGCCGGAATCCGGCGTGTCTTGATGTTCAGGCATGGGGATACTCCACCTTTATGTCCAACGGTCATGGTGACATAGAGCGGCCTGGAAACGCGCAGGGATTGCCGCGAATTGTCCAAACCTCGTTCAGTGGCGCATCGGTCTCTCCATGAAAACAGACATCGGTTGTAACAAGGATGGCGTCAAAAATCCAACGCTTCGGCAGCCCCGGTAGCGCGCCTACAGGTGCCGGTTGATCTTATCCATTCGGTAACCGCATTTGATGAAATCCGGGGTAGCTCGTCGGCTGCCCGTCCCATTTAAATGAAAATAAGCGCATGCTCGGTCTAGATGAGACGTCATCCCGGCCCGGAACCGCAAACGATCATGACCGACGTGGACTTCAACATCATGCCCGTGAGCAAGGCTCGCCGCCATGTCATGCATGGCCGGCGCGAGCAGGTCCGCGACATTGCGGTTGCCGAGGGGCTGACATTGAGCGTGCATGTCAACATGCACGCGCTGGAGGTGGACTGGCGCGCGCTGGAGGCCTCCTCCGCCGCATCCCTGCATCAGGGCTTCGACTGGTGCGCCGCCTGGGCTGCGACACATGCCAATCAGCTGCTTTTGGTACGTGGCAGGATTGGCCAGAAGACAGTCTTCATCCTGCCGCTGGAGCTTGTTCGCGGCCGGTTCTTCCGCACGGCCCGTTTCATCGGCTCACCGCACAGCAACATCAATACCGGCCTTTTCGCAGAGGATTTCGATCCGGTCACCTGCCCCAAGCTGGCGGCGGAGCTGATTGCCGATCTCTCAGCCAAGCTGTCGCGGGTTGCCGATATCGTGACGCTGGAGAAAATGCCGTTCGATTGGCATGGCACACGCCACCCGCTCGCCTCCCTGCCTGCGGTTCGCAACCAGAATGCATCGTTCCAGTTGCCGCTTCTTGAAAATTTCGAAGCGACGCTCGCGCAGCTGAATGCCAAACGGCGGCGCAAGAAATTCCGCGTTTCGGAAAAGCGGCTGGAGGCAATGGGAGGCTACGAGCACGTTGTTGCCACCACCTGCACGGAACGGCGGCAGATCCTCGACCTGTTCTTCGAACAGAAGGCCATCCGCTTCAAGGCGCTTGGCCTGCCCAACGTCTTTCAGGACATGGAAACGCAGGCCTTTTTCCATGCGCTCGCGGCCGTGGAGCCAACCGGTGACGGCCAACCGCTTGAACTCAATGCGATCCGTCTGCGTGGACACGGCAATGGCCGCATCGTTGCCATTGCCGGATTGTCACGCAAGGGCGATCACGTCATCTGCCAGTTCGGATCGATCGACGAGGATATCGCCGCGGACGCCAGCCCGGGCGAGCTGCTGTTTTACCTGATCATCCGCAAATGCAATGCCGAAGGGATCAGCCTGTTTGATTTCGGCATCGGCGACCAGGGCTACAAGCGCTCCTGGTGCACGGTCGAGACCATCCAGCGTGATATCGTCCTGCCATTAACGCTGCGCGGGCGCCTGGCCGCGTCAGTGCATCGCGCCGTTGTCCGAATGAAATCCGGCATCAAGAAAAACAGGAAGGCCTATGCTTTTCTGCAGCGGTTGCGCCAGCGCCGGCAAGCGCCGGGCGTGGCAGCTGTGCCGGACACGGACGGCGACTGAAACGATCGCTATCGATCAGGCCGCCCGGCGGCCTGAACTTCCCGGTTGCGGATAGCCCGTTCCCGTCATCAACACGATCTCGCCGAAACCCGCTTCGCCGAAACCGGTAATGAGGTCGATGATCTCCTCGTTGTCGACATCTGGCGCCGAAATGATGATCTGCGTATCGCGCGCGCGCGTCACCCTGCGGATCGCATTCACATCGGCCGGCCCGCATTCGATCAGCACCGTGTCATACGCGTTGGACAGGGCATCGATGATCATCTGCAGGCGCTCTATGCCGCGCATAGCCTGTAGCGGATCGGCATCGCCCTGAGGAATGATATGCGCATCCGACAACCGGTCGGCATGGATCGTTTCCGTGAAAGGAACTTCGCCAACCAACAGATTGGTGATCCCGGCGAGATCCGCCGTCTGGGTCATCAGGCCTGTCGGGCAAGCAGAGCCTGTCAGGTCGATCAGCACGATCTTGCGCCCCTCTTCAGCCACCATTCGCGCCAATGCCACTGCATTCACTGAGCCCTCGTCGCCCGCCGGCGATACGGAGATCGCGACACGCACGTCGTCGGCGCTCAGATGGCCGGCAACGGAGGCAATCGAAAAATCGTCCTCTTCCGGCGCTGTGATTTCAAGCTCTGCCGGTTCGGCTGCAACTGCCGCTGCGGGTATCGGTTCCCGCGCGACAACCGGCGCCGCCTGCGCAGGCACCGGACGGGTGACAGTTTCCGGCACCGGCTGGATTTCCGCCGGCTGGACTTCGAACGGCTCTTCGTCGAACATCTCCTCGCCCCTGCGGCCAACCGGACGCAAGGCCCTGCCACTGAACAGTTCGGAGAGCATGATGACGACGCAGCTGACGAGGAAGCTGGCAAAGGCAGCGACGATCGTGATCGGCAGGACTTTGGGAAAGCTGACTTCCGTCGGCTCAACCGCCTGCGAAATGACGCGCGCGTCGGCGGGGGCCGCATTTTCACCGCTGCGCGACGTCGCCTCGCGATAGCGCGCCAGGTAGGTTTCCAGCAGTTGCCGCTGTGCCGTGGCTTCCCGTTCCAGCGCCCGTAATCCGACTTCGTCCTCGCCGGCCTTGGCCGATCTTGCCTTCAACGTGTTGAGCTGGGCAACCAGCTGGCGTTCCCGCAACTGGGAAACCGTCGCCTCATTTTCGAGGCTGCCAAGGATTTTCTTGGTTTCACCGAGAATCTGCGTCCTGATTCCTTGAAGCTGGGATTTCAGCCCCTTCAGGCGTGGATGCCCATCAAGCAGTGTCGTCGACAGATCGGCAATCTGGCCCTGGATATTGGATTCGGTTTCCTTCAGCCGCTGGATCATCGGCGAGGCGACGACATCGTTCAGCGTATCGACGGCCCGGCCACTGGCAAGCGCAGTGCGGACGTTTTCCGCACGCGCCTCGGCATTGGCTCGCTCGCCGCGCACGCGGGCAAGCTCGGTCGAAATGTCGTTCAGTTGCTTGGTTGCAAATGTGCCGCCGGTTTCGCCGGTCAAAAGCAGATCGGACGAGGCGCGATAATCGGCAACCTTGGCCTCCGCATCGCGCACCTTTTCACGCAGATTGGCGATTTCCGGCTCCAGCCAGCGGCTAGCCTCCGAATTGGAATCGAGCTTGGCGCCGCTTTGCAGCGACAGGAAGACCTTGGCCATCGCATTCGGGATAGCGGCAGCCAGCTTCGGGTCTTCCGACGTGAACTGCACCGCGATTACCCGCGATTTCTCCACCTGATAGACCTGCAGTTTCTTTTGGAATTCCTTCAGGACGCGCTCTTCGGGCGCCATATCGAGCGGATTCTTCTTGATGCCGAACATCACCAGCACATCGGAGACCGCCGACGGCTTCGCGGTCGGGTCGAACTCCGGCAGCTCGTACAATTTCATCTCGCGGGCGACCTGTTTGATCAGATCGGCCGAGCGCAATACCTGCACCTGGCTGGAAATGCCGGATTCGTCGAACGGGCTATCGGCCGTCTGCGGCGGCGCCTGATTGGCGCCACTGAACTCGGCCTGACGCGATTCGATCAGAAGCCGCGCCTCACCCTCGAATTCCGGGCTCATCAGGCTGGCGCCTATAAAGGCCAGACCGCTGAACGCAAAGGTTGCCAACAGCACCCTGCCCCGCCGACGCCAGATGGCGCGGAAAAGCCCGGCGAGATCGATATCTACATCCTGATGACCGTCGTTGACGCCCGGCATGCGTTTTACCTCGAACCTTCACAACTCTGCGCCACCGTAAACAAACATGGTAACGCAACAGTTAATGCGATTTCGGCAGTACAACTTATGCAACGCACCCGACGAAGGCGCAAACACATCTCCTCTCCTGAAAATCTTTGCGGCCTTTACCGGCTATTAACCCTAACGGATTGATAACATCAGTCCATGACATGGTTTCCGGAACGCGAGAGCCCGATGACATCCGCCCGCATGAAAACAGGCCCCGCCTTGGCCGTACTCTCGCTGTGCCTTGCAATTTCAGGGTGCAGCAGCTACCAGCCCGCGCCGAAGGCTTTCCATGAAGCAACCATCCAGCCCTATCGCGTCGATAGCGGCGACCGGCTGCGCATCAGCGTCTTCGAACAGGCGGGCCTCACCGGCAGCTACACCGTCGATCAGGCAGGCTATGTCGCCTTCCCGCTGATCGGCGCCGTTCCGTCGCGCGGGCATACCCTGCCCGAAATGGAAAAGACCATCGCCAGCAAACTGCGCGAAGGCTATTTGCGCGATCCGGACGTGACGATCGAGGTCGATCGTTACCGCTCCGTCTTCATCATGGGTGAAGTCGGCCAGGCCGGGCAATATTCCTATGTGCCGGGCATGACGGTTCAAAACGCCATCGCTGTTGCCGGCGGTTATTCGCCACGCGCCAACCAGGCCAATGTCGATGTTACCCGCAAGATCAATGGCCGCATCCTGACCGGCCGCGTGTCGATCTCCGACCCGATCATGGCCGGCGACACGATCTATGTACGCGAGCGGCTGTTCTGACGGCATGCCGGACCCACAGCCGCTGCGCATCATCCATTGTTTCAGATCACCGATCGGTGGAATCTTCCGCCATGTCCGCGATCTGGCGGAAGCACACGCGCGGCAGGGCCATGAGGTCGGCATCGTCTGCGACAGCACGACGGGCGGAAGCTATGAGGACGCACTTTTCGACGAGATAAGACCTTTTCTGGCACTCGGTCTCGTCCGTTTGCCGATCCGCCGGTCCATCGGCCCGGCAGATTTCGCAGCAATGTGGAAAAGTTACAAGGAAATCAGAAGTTTGCAGCCGGATATCCTGCATGGTCACGGCGCCAAAGGTGGCGCTCTGGCCCGGATAATCGGCTCAGCCTTGCGGGTGAACAGGTATTGCGTTGCCCGCCTTTATTCGCCGCACGGCGGCAGCTTGCACTATAGCAGAGCGAAGCCCTCGGGAAAGATCGTATTCCTGCTCGAGCGTCTCCAGGAATACCTGACGGACGCCATCGTCTTTGTCTGCGATTTCGAACGCCAGACCTACGAGGCCAAGGTCGGCAAGCCGAAAACCCGCAGCGAACGCATCTATAACGGTATCGACGACCGTGACTTCGAGACTGTCTATGCCCGCGCCGATGCGGTGGATTTTCTTTACATCGGCATGCTGCGTGACCTGAAGGGACCTGATCTCTTCATCGATGCCTTTGCCAGAACCGAGCGGGCTATCGGCAGGCCCTTGTCCGCGATGATGATCGGCGATGGCCCGCAAAAAGACGAGTATGAACAGATGATGCTGGAGCGCGGTCTTGGCCGCCGCATCGAGATGCTGCCAGCCATGAAGGCACGCGACGCCTTCGCCTTTACCCGCAACGTCGTCGTACCATCGCGCGCCGAATCCATGCCCTATATCGTTCTGGAGGCTCTGGCCGCCCGCAAACCGGTGATCGCCGCACGCGTAGGCGGCATTCCGGAAATTCTCGGTACCCAAAATGCTGCCCTTGCCACGCCCAGCGATGCGCAATCGCTTGCCGAAGTGATGACGGCGGCGATGACGGAGAAGAACTGGGCCACGAAGGTGATGCCGGAGGCCGGTATCTTTAAGGCCGCCTTTGCAACCTCGACGATGTCTGCCAGCATGATGCGGCTCTACCGCCAGCTTGTACCGGAAAAGGTCACCGGACGCGGAACACCCGCCAAAAACCCGTAAACGTTTCTTAGGGGCTTTCTGCTATCCCGAAGGGACACAACGGCCCGGGCGGATATCATGAACCAGATCGACAAACCGGAATCTTTCGACACCGACGCATTGCGCAAGAAGATTTCGGAGATCCGGACCATTGCGCCCGGAGAGAAACGCGGCGAGGAACCGAAGCGCGAACTCAACCCGCTGGCGCGCAGGATTGCGTCGCAGTTCCGCACCGATACCTATTCTCCCGCCATGATCATCGGCCTGATGCGGCTGTTCGAATTCACCGCACTGTTTGCCATCGGCTACGCCATCCACATGCTCTATGTCGCACCGCCGAGCGAGGAAATCCTCGCCTATTGCGGGCTGATTGCCGGAGGCGCGGCGCTGACTGTGATGTTCCTGCAGCTTTGCGACGGATATCAGGTCCCAACGCTCCGGTCCGCCGCCCGGGCCATCCCCCGGCTGATCGGCTGCTGGACTCTGGCCTTCGCCTCCATGACGCTGGTGCTGTTTCTGCTCAAGACCGGCGAGACTTTCTCGCGCCTCTCCTTCGGCGGCTGGTACGTGCTGGGCGCCGTCTTCCTGGCCGCGGAACGCGCCTTCATCGCATTCTCCATCCGCCGCTGGGCTCGTAACGGCATTATGGAGCGCCGCGCCGTCATCGTCGGTGGCGGTCAGCCGGCCAAGGATTTGATCCGCTCGCTCGAACAGCAGACTGACAACGATATCCGCATCTGCGGCATCTTCGACGACCGTGACGAGCGCCGCTCGCCGGGTATCATCGCAGGCTACCCGAAGCTCGGCACCGTTGCTGAACTGGTCGATTTCGCCCGTCTCACCCGCATCGACATCCTGATCATCGCCTTGCCGCTATCGGCAGAGAAGCGCATTCTTGAGCTCCTGAAAAAGCTCTGGATTCTGCCCGCGGACATCCGGCTTGCAGCCCATGCCAACAATCTGCGCTTCCGCCCGCGCAGCTATTCGCATGTTGGCCAGGTGCCGATGCTCGACATTTTCGACAAACCGATCGCCGATTGGGATTCGGTCGCCAAGCGCATCTTCGACGTTTTCTTCAGCATCGTCGCGCTGCTCCTGCTCTGGCCCGTGTTTATCGGTGCTGCAATTGCCGTGAAGCTTAGCTCGCCGGGCCCGATCATCTTCAAGCAGAAGCGCCACGGCTTCAACAACGAGACGATCGACGTCTACAAGTTCCGCTCGATGTATACCAACATGAGCGACCCGACGGCGCGCAATGCCGTCACCAAGGGTGATCCGCGCGTCACACGCGTCGGGCGCTTCCTGCGCAAGTCCTCGATCGATGAACTGCCACAGATCTTCAACGTGCTGCGCGGTCAACTATCGCTGGTCGGCCCACGCCCGCATGCGGTTCTTGCCCAAACCGCCGATCGCACCTATTCCGACGTCGTCGAAGGGTATTTCGCCCGCCACCGCGTCAAGCCGGGTGTCACCGGCTGGGCGCAGATCAATGGTTGGCGCGGCGAGATCGACAACGATGAGAAGATCAAGTTCCGCACCGCTTTCGACCTCTACTACATCGAAAACTGGTCGCTTTGGCTGGACCTGAAGATCCTGTTCCTAACGCCGATCCGGCTTCTCAACACGGAAAATGCCTATTGAACACGCCAGCCGCCACGTCTGCCGCGGGATTTCGCCCGCAGATGGCTGCCGTCGCCATGCTCGGCTCGGCCATGGTAACGTTTGGCGTCTTTCTGTCGGGCTTCGTCATCGCGGAGCCTGCGCCTTACGAAGTCTTCATGGCGGGCCTTATCGGGGTCTGGTTTATCTTCGGCCTGAAAATCTCGCGCTCGGTTGCGCCGCTTCTGGCCTTGCTCATCCTGTTTATGACCGGAGGCATTCTCTCCCTGACAGTGATGAGCGACCTCGCCACGGCACCGATGTATATGGCGGTGTCCGGCTTCCTCTGCCTATCCTCCGTGTTTTACGCCGCCATCATCGAAGCCCGTCATGAGCGGCTGAAGCTGATCTTCGATGCCTGGGTCGCAGCTGGCGTCATCACCTCGCTGCTCGGTATTCTAGGCTATTTCGGCGCCATTCCGGGCGCTGCGAATTTTACGCTCTACGACCGGGCCAAGGGTGCCTTTCAGGACCCCAATGTCTTCGGCCCCTTCCTCGTGGCGCCTTCGATCTACCTGATGTACCGCCTGCTGACGGAGCGTATAACCACTGCCCCCCTCAGGGCCGCCGCCATCCTGATCATGGCGCTCGGGCTTTTCCTTTCCTTCTCGCGTGCAGCCTGGGCGCTCTATCTGTTTTGCGCCTGCGCCCTCGTCCTCGTCATGCTCCTGAAGGAACGGACAGGCGCCTTCCGGCTGAAGATCCTTGTGCTTGCCCTTAGCGGTGCGTTGCTGATGGTCGTGGCTCTGGTTGTTGCGCTGCAGATTCCACAGGTTGCCGACCTATTTTCCAGCCGCACCCAGCTCGTCCAGGAATATGACGGCGGCCATCTCGGACGCTTCGCCCGCCACAAGTTCGGCTTTCTGATGTCGATGGAAAAACCGCTCGGCATCGGCCCGATGGTGTTCAGCACGATGTTTCCCGAGGACGAGCACAATATCTGGCTGAAGTCGCTAACCTCCTATGGCTGGCTCGGCTTCGTCTCCTATGTCACGCTGATAGCCTGGACCATATCGATGGGCTTCCGGTTCCTATTGCTCGACCGTCCCTGGCAGCCCTACCTGATGATCGCCTGGATCGTGCTGATCGGCCATGCCGCCATCGGCAATGTCATCGATACCGATCATTGGCGGCATTTCTTCCTGCTGCTCGGTGTTGTCTGGGGTTGCGGCGCGCTCGAATACCGCTACCGGCGCAGCCTGAACAAAGGGCAAACGCACCGTCCTGGTCCGTCGCCAACGCTGCGTTAACGTCAACCCTGTACACAGAGGGGAATGGATCGGCTCCATATCGGGACCGGCGGCGGATTGTCAGAATGAACATCGACCCCTTTATCCCCGGTGCTGCAAACGGCCTGCGCATCGTCCAGGTGCTTGAGCCGAGCGGCGGCGGATCAGGCCGCCATTTCCTCGATCTCTGCCGCGGACTGCATGAGCGCGGCCACCATGTAGAAGCGGTTTATTCGCCGCTCAGGGCAGAAGACGCTTTCGTCCGCGAATTGAAATCGCTCGCCCTGCCCGCCGTGCATGCTGTCGCCATGAAGCGGTCTCCGGGTCTGTCCGACATTGCCGCGCATCGCGCTCTGCGCCGTATCATCGATGGCGGCACGCCCTTTGACATCGTCCATGGTCATAGCTCGAAGGCCGGCGCGCTGACCCGCCTGCGCCTTCCCGGCGTCCACGCCCCGCGCGTCTACACCCCGCATGCCTTCCGCACCATGGACCCGACGCTCGGCAGGATCGGGAGGCTGATCTTCGGCGGCATAGAGACCATCCTGGCCAAACTGTTTACCGACCACCTGATCTGCGTGTCCGACGACGAGCATGCCCATGCCCTGTCGCTTGGCATGCCCGCGCGAAAACTGTCGGTCATCATCAACGGCGTGACAACGCCACCGCTCGACATGGCAAACACGGTGCGGGCGAGCTTCGGCATTTCGGCAGATACGTTCGTCTTCGGTTTCGTCGGCCGCCTGTCCTATCAAAAAGCACCCGAGCGTCTAATCGAGGCCTTTCGCAATGCCGCCTCACGGTTGCCAGGCGCCGAATTGATCATGGTCGGCTCCGGTGACCTTGAACCGGAAGTCCGCACAGCCATCGCCGAAAGTGGCGTGCAGAAGCGTATTCGCCTAACCTCGGCCTTCACCGGCCCGCAGGCTGTCCCCGCCTTCGACGTGCTGGTTATGCCGAGCCGCTATGAAGCGATGTCCTATGTCATGCTGGAGGCTGCCGCATCGGGAAAACCGATCATCTCCACCGATGTCGGCGGCGCATCGACCGCGATCGAAAAGGACAAGAGCGGCCTGATCGTGCCCAATGACGGCGACACCGCCAAGCTCGCCAATGCCATGGTGGAAAGTGCTGATCCGGGCCGATATCGCCAACTGACCGAGGCAGCGATTGGCCGGATGGCGAATTTTTCGATGAGACAGATGATCGACAGAACCGAAGCGGTGTACCGGCGGTTGGCCACAGCACGATAGGTCAAACCAACGGGACAATGGGCTGGGCAGACCGGCAGGCGCAGATGAGGCACCTGTATAAAAATTGAAAACGCTGAAATGCCCATCAACCACGCAGGGGACGGTATGATTTCACCCTTGAGCACACCAGCCCTGTTTGCCGCCGAACGTGCGCCGTGCAAGTCCCTCTGAGACCAGCATATCGCCGATTGAACGCCCCTGCCCGACCATGACCCGGGCATCCTGACCGGAGACGTTGGCCAACTGAATGTCACCGGCATTGAGAAGCTCCCAGAGCCGCTTTTTCGCCAGGGAGCCCAGCTTGCGCTCGTCGTCGCACTTGGCCTGTTTGATTTTTGGCGCCTGGATGCCGGCGATCTGAATTTTTTGCCGACCATACCAGAAGGTGCCGCCATCGACGACGCAGTTTTCCAGCGTTTCGGTGCAGAAATAGAAAGTCCCAGGCTTGCGGCCAGAAGCCGTCTGCTCACCAACAGTTTTCAGCGCAGCAACATCCACGGCTGCCTGCTCCACAGGCCGCACGGCCGGCATCGCAAGCGCAGGTTTTGCGGAAGGTAGTGATTTCTCTACCTGCCTTTCCACAGCGGGCTGTTTTTCGACGGGCCGCGGCTTGGCGATCGATGCCGTGTAAAACGGCGCCGTCATCGGCAAAAGTTGTGCCCGGTGATCGTAAGCAAGGACCGCGCTCACCGACAATACGCCGGCCAGGTACCATGGCCACATGCTC
The DNA here is from genome assembly GCF_001426665.1 of Rhizobium sp. Root1334. Classification (GTDB taxonomy): domain Bacteria; phylum Pseudomonadota; class Alphaproteobacteria; order Rhizobiales; family Rhizobiaceae; genus Pararhizobium. The sequence goes on from NZ_LMEY01000032.1 coordinate 129,714, forward strand.
GTTTTGGCCTGTTTGCGGCCTGTGCGCCGCTTCTGGCCTTTTCTGACCGCCGTCTTCGCCATTACCCGAATCCCCTTTTCGCCCGCGTATTATCGCGGCAAGGGATTGCCGAAAACTTTAAGCATCAAGAAAATCAGCCGCCGTCCCGCATGTTCGCCGCAATTTTCCCGACAACAAAAAACGTGCCGCTTTTTCCGGAGATTTACGCCGTTTTCCGAAATCAACACTTGCGCGCCAAGTCCCGATTATATACGGCTCTCTTCGGTTCGGAGCGTAGCGCAGCCCGGTAGCGCACTTGACTGGGGGTCAAGGGGTCGTGGGTTCGAATCCCGCCGCTCCGACCATTGTTTTCAAAGACTTAGATACCGGTAAGTCTTCTGGCTATAAAAATAGTAGCCACATTGTAGCCAGCAGCGACTTATCTCGCCTGCATGAAAGCAGATTGAAAAAGCCCGCTGCCGTTAGGGCGGGAAGAACCCGCGACAGCGGGCGCAGAGACGACGCGGACCACGGACACGGATTCCTGCCGCGCCTTTCAGGCTTGCCTTCCTTCCCGCCCTCCCCCATCCTCCCATTGGAACGCCGTCCGCAGTGTAGCCTTTGGTGACGCGCTTAAACGCCTTACGGTCGCCACGGTCCTCGATCCGAGTTTTGCAGCTACGACATGGCGAGCAAAGATGCCACCTCTTCCGCCAATTTTCAGTAAAATCAATGAGTTATCACTAGATATATTCCTTTGTCATAACCGGATCGGCATAAAAAAAGCCCGCCCCGGTTAAGGGATAGGCCGATTTGATCGCAGTTGTCTGGATGGGAGGCCCAAAGTTGCCTCTACTTCCCGCCCCTACGGGATGCGGGATCATTGCTCATCAGCAGCCGCCGATGATTGCCGGACGGGTTGCAGCCATTCATAACGGCCCGTCTGGACCAGCTAAGCGGGTAAAGTTGTGGTTTGGAGTGGCTCTGCGTGCGCAACCTCTTGCGTTCCCTCTATGTTCCTGATGGATATGCACCACTGAAAATCGCGGAGTGAGCTATGAAGGTAGACATCAATGTAATTACTGATGCCGTTAGCACCCTGAAGACTGCTTCAGACTTGGCATCGTCGGCCAAGGATGTAGAGGATTTTTCTGCGCTTAAGAAGAAACTTACCGAGATGTCGAATCTGATACTCGCGGCGCACAGCGCAGTGGTATCAACACAAGCTCAACTGATGGGCATGATGCAGGAAAATTTTGAACTTCAATCAAAATTGAGCAGGGTGGAACAATGGGAAGATACTGCTGCGCGCTATCTGCTCAAGGATTTTGGCGGAGGCACGTATGCCTATGAACTCAAGACAGAACTTGTTGACAGTGAGCCCCACCATTTGGTCTGCGCCAACTGCTTCCAGACACAGCGAAAATCCGTTCTCCAATTCAGCCACAATACCCCTACGCAACAAAGGTTGTTTAGGTGCCGGGCGTGTTCAGAAGATTTTGCTTTGGGCTTCCGATCTGAGCAAAATTATCGTCGGTCCCCCACTTCCGGCTTTGTCGCGTAATGGCCCCAGATTTTTCAACTCGCACCGTTGATACCCTTTCGCGCCGTGCGGCTTTAAGATGCAGCAATCCTGACTGTGATAAGCTCACCACCGGTCCGAACACAGACAATATTAAGGCGACTAACATAGGTGAAGCCGCTCATATCTACGGTGCACGCCCTGGAGCCGCACGCTATCGCTCTGAGATGTCTGATGAGGAACGCGCTTTAATCACAAATGCCATCTGGCTTTGCAGTGATTGCCACGGTCAAATAGATAAGGACCCTGCTCGTTTTCCGGAGACCTTATTGCTTTTTGGCGGGAAAAGCACGAGGAAAAACTTTTGAACGAGATTGGGAAGCCGGGCGAACTCATTCGGCGGCTGGCAACTGACAGAGAACTGCGCTTCCTAGGTGATATTCCCCTCTATGCGGAACAGCTCGTTCGCGAAAAGCCTGCCCATTGGGAGTATCTGCTAACCGCAGAACTGTTGGACTTCTATATAAAACCTGTAATGCGGTCCGCACGAGACTTGCAATTAGGATTGATCACCAAACCGAAAATACCTGTAATTATTCAAGATGTTCCGAATTGGTTAAGTCGCAAGATCGCAGAACTCGCTCAAGTTCCGAGCGTCATGGTCGCACTTATTGAGGAACTTAAGGTAGCGTGGGGGGCTCCCGGAGAAGCGGGTGATCCGGCCACAATAAAGCATGTTTGTCAGCTTTTTGGGAAGGCCGCCGAGCATATGGTGGCTATAGCCGATGAGGTGCGATTTACGGCATTGCCAGATTACTTCGACGGCCTAGCCGCAGGCTTGGTCGAGGGGGCATTATTCCCGCTAAGGCGGTTACCCGAGATGGCTGTTTTCATCCGATCAATCTTCGCGCAGCAGGATGTTAGCGGCGAGCATTATTTTTCGCTGGTATTTGAACTCCCCGAGGGCTGGTCAGAAAGACTTGATGTAGAAATGCAAGAGGCATTTCAAAAATTGACGACAGAGTTCTAACTTCGTCCGCAACCTGAAGTCCGCCGAAAATTCAGGGACGTAACAACATTGCGAACTTATCTGCGCCATCGAGCTATCGGCCTCAGGGATGCCATTGCGCTGGCGACATTGTTGGCGGCGGCTGTGATAGGTCGCGCCCGAATATATCGGTGACGTTTGGTATGGCTGTTAAGAGCAAGCCGAACGCCGAAAAGAAACGGCAGATTGGTGACCCTGTCTCACCAATCTGCCGTGAATAGGCTTATCGGGGTTTGGTGGGGGGACTCCACTATAAGCCACCGCTAATTTGACACATACGGTCTGGATTGCAATTCGCTGCATCAGCAGCGATGGAAGAATAACAGCACAAACTGATACTTACGAAAACGATAAGCGAACCATTCACGAACAATTTGGGATTGCGCTAGTGCCGCGTACCACTTTTAGTGTAGTGGCGTCGTGCTGTGAAACAGATTGAATTATTAGACCTGTCTAATAAGATGTGACATCTTGTCGGGATGCAATTCATCTCACATCCGACAATCGGCGGACCATTAGTTCGCATGGATCAATGAGTTTATTGTAGTCAGTGTCTTAAACGGATGGCTTTCAATGTTCACTTCATTCGTAACCATCGTGGTCGTCGCATTTATTATCGGTGCAGCTCTTGGGCTTGGCGCAAACGCCGATGACCGGAAGAAGCTCAAGGATGCCGAAAAGCGTTTTGCTGACCTCCGAAGCGCATTGGAGGAGAAGCAGCTAGAGGTAGACCAAAGTAGGCGTATGCATCAAAAAAGCATCTCAATCGCCTATAGTGTGGTTCTGGACTATGAGACAATTTTTGATGAGTTGAAAAAACGAAACCAGTCAAATCGATCAGCGGTGATCCTGCCATTCAAATAAAATCGATGCCGCCGCCTCAACGCCGAAACCATAGCAGGGAAATAATGCGCTACAGCCGATACGCACTTGCCAGAGCCCATACAAAACAATACAAGTAAAAACTAATATTTAAGAGGCGAATTGCGAACGATATAATAATATTTCCAAGGTTTTAGAGGAATATATCATGAAACGAGCCGTTTGCGCCGCAACAATTTCATTGATGTTTCTTCCGACAATAGTGAATGCAGGGGATGTTACGGTTCGGGGAGTAGGTACTGCCCATTGCGGTACATGGGTGGAAAACCCCGAGTTGCGGCGCGATTATATGCAATGGGTGTTGGGTTTCGTCTCGGCGACGAACTATGCCCGTTGGCAGAACGTACCTCGTCAATCGGCGGAAATCGACTTGCTGAACGGCATAGACGCGAATGCCGTCGAGGTCTGGATGACAAACTTCTGCACCCAAAATCAGTTGCAGCCCATCGGGATCGCCGCAGCCGTCTTGGTCAATCAGGATTTCAAACCAACCCTCTCTTCGTCAATCCAATAAAAGTCGGGCACTTCGTTTGCGTGCCCCTTCAGCCGTTCAGCCGGCGTCAATCGTTCACAGTCGACGGGAAAAGATCGGTCGCATCAACCGTGATGGCTTTGCCAGATGCAAATATTATGATTTACTAAAATACATTCGGAACAATCAGGGCTTGCTCGCGTTCCCGCGACAAACGGGAGTGTGCAGTTATGGTACAGTTCTATTTCAACCTGAGAGATGGCGAATACATCGAGAAAGACACCATCGGGATTGAGCTACCCGACTTGGATACGGCAATTCAGCAAGGAAGACTTGCTGTTCACGACCTGATGCAAGAACAGATTGCCACCGGATTGCCAATCGGCGATGAGGCATTCGAAGTATGCGATAGATATGGCAAGGTGCTTTTCAGCTTGCCCTTCAAGGAACTGGCTAACAGCTGAAGGGATTTTTGGATGCCATCACAAAACCCATTCGTCACACAACTGAACGCCAGCCTTTATTCCACTTCTTCAGGGAATAATTCTGTAGGCAATCGCTATAGCGTTAATTAGCATGCCGACATTAACCAACAGGCAGTGCATTGGATGACGCTAATTTCAACGGATTGATTAGGCCCTCTCGGTAGGTAAATTTGACGCGCTGGTTTCGCCTGCCAACGCCATCTTCACCATTCTGTCGATACCGGATCAATACTCCCCAATAGTGCCGTTTGAATCTTCCCCAGTTTGCGCTGCCGCCAACGGTTGTAGCAAAGACCAAAGTGAGGCTCTATATCGAGCCAAGACCGAGGGCGATTCTGGCGGAGAGCGTGGATTGAATGGCACCCAACAAGGCGAGTGCGTATGACTTAATGAAGGCTACGTTGCTGGATATGCATCGGCTCGTCTCCGTTGATTATCCAGTCGGGGATATCTTCCGGAGTTTAAGAGATTTAGCTACTTTTGCTGGAGACACCCTCGCCCTTCTCGACAGCTTTGAGGCAGACGAGAGCGAGTTAGCGAAGGCCATTGTGCCGTTTGAAGCGTTTCCGCACGTTATCCGAATACGCGTTGATTTCTTCGGAAAAGCGATGAGGGAAAAGACCTTGACGCCAGCCGAGCGGACGGAAATGTCGGCACTACATGCTCATCTAGTCACCTACACCGACATTATACAAGCCGCCATGGAAGAGGTGACGCAAGAAAGCCGTCGAAACCGATATGCCGAAGCTGGGTATGTAGAAACCGCCATTCATACCGACTTAAAGTACGATTCCTATTTGGCTCCCTTTGTGGCGGATGCACTCCGACTGGAAATCACGGAAAAGACGCCCTCCCAAGATATTGCGCCGTTTCAGTATGAGATGACAGAAACGGGCCTATTTGTCTTGCCGTTGCATTCGGTGACTGATGGAGAAAGGGAGCGCTTTGTTGAAGCCCAACGTGCGCATCTTATGGAAGTAGCGGCGGAGATAACGATGTCTCTGGCCAGCAGCAACTGCAGTGCTCAGCTAAAATGGGTTTTCGCGTTGGTTGGCAACAAGCTTAAAGATGAGGGTGTCATCCTACTTCTCGGGCAGGCGGTGGCGACTGCTCAGGAGGTTTTCCTTGCGGAAGAGAATTCTCTCATGGATCATCTCGCCGCACTCTTAAGAAACCAATTGTCGGGGCTAGACCGGTATCTTTCTAATTTTGAAGACTGGCGCAGTTTCGTCAGTAGCAGCACCGACGTAGCAGTGAGCAACGACGACGAGATAGCGATGTCGGACTCTCTTATTGTATTGTCGGGCGCTCTCGCCGCCATTCCGACGGTTGATTCCGAGGTGGTTAGCTCTTTGAATGAAGCAGCTCAGTGGCGGGCGAGCGGAAAGAGATCACGCGGCGGGCGCATCCTTGCGATGGCAAGAACCTTGGGTAATTTGGCTTCCGCGGTGTTCAAGTCCTTGGGCAAGGCTGTCGTAGACACGGGTAGAAAAAACATCGCGTCTATTATCCTTGCTGGCATCGTTTCCGTGCTGGGTGCAATGCAGAATATTCCGGGCTTGCAGTGGCTGCCTGCGGTCATCGAGGCCGCAAAGGCACTGCTCCGTCTTCCCTAACGGTGGGGAAGGGAGCCACCACTGACTCCGCCCTAGCTTGGCAGTGCCATCCCATTAATAAGATTAGAGTTCCTGTTACCGCATGTCCGGCAACGCAGATGGCTTAATGCACATGTCCCCCGCCATCAAACCTTGAGAGCAAACACACTAGTTGCAGGTAGCGACTCCAGGCTCCACTTGGTTGTTACACCACATACCTCATCGCTCTCTATGCTCTGCTTTTCTGCTTGAGAGTTGTTCAACGCGCTGGCTTATAAAAAGATACAGGTTCGTTGAAAACATACCTACAAACACAGCGACTAGCACAAGAGTATAGAAATCACTGGGCGTCTTAGCAAAGGCAGCCTGATCAGCCACGCCTTGTTTGGCCATATGGGGTGCAACTACGGCCATAAATACACCGCTCTTGATGCCGACCCAGGAGAAGGTGGCCATCAACCCCGATCCCACGGCTAGCGGCAACTCTGCCATCACTCTCACGCCGGACAAAAGCAGCCTTGCGACTGCACCGAGGACGCCCAGTAAAAACGGCATTGTCAGCAATAGTATAGCATTGAATCCGCTATTTAATAGAGATAACGTTTCTGAGTCTATACGATATATTTCTGGGTTTCCAAAAGAAACCCAAGCAAGAATCAAAAATATTGCAGTGAAAACACTAAAATAAGTGGTAATAATAACTAACGTTCTTCTAATATCTGCTTGTCGTAATTCGTATTCTTCAAATGCTGCTCGTTCCGACACAAATGTTGTATAGTTAGATTCTGTATTTGCTTTATTTTCCGAGGCCGGAAACTCCGCGATCTTGTTGTCGATATCTTGACTGCTTGCCATGAAAACCCCCGTTCAAAGATGGCCAGCATTAGGAGAAAGCTGCTCCGTAAACAACCAGGATTTTACAATCTGCCAAAACGGCCCTTCCAGATCCCGTTGCTCGATGCAAATATTAGAACAGCGATACTAATATCTCGAATAGTTTCTTCAGCGTTTGTAGCAAGGTACCGGCCGCATCCGGAGATGTTAGTAGGTTTCCGGTTATTCCAAGGGATATAGAAGTAATGGCGGTTCCAACTAGTCCCGCAAGACCCAGGATCGCCTTACGGATCTTGCGCAACCGCTGCGCGGCTGATGACTCCGAAAATGCCACGAATGTCCGAGCGTCGCTGATCTCAACAGCCAAATATTCACCTGCGCGCAAAGCGGGTTCCGCTAAAACAACTTCAGCGTCGGCGCTTGCAAAAATGTTTTCCGTTGTGGTGACGATTTCTTTCAGCGTTGCGTCAGTCAACTTCTCCGATTTCAGCTCAGGAGGGATCAGCGGGGCATCTAGGGATGAAAGGGGCGGCTGAACAGGTTGAAGCAATGGTCGTAAAGCTTCATGACCCTTGCAGAGATTTTCGATCGAATTTTTAGTACTTCCAGGCCAATTTCCTTCTATAGATAAATGGACTTTCAAATCGTCAATGCTGTCAGACAAAATGTACCAGGAAGCAGGCCGAAACGTAATTTGGGATAAAAAGTGCTCTAGATCAAAGCGCAAAGCTTCGCCGAGGTTATTATCAAGATGCTGTACCGCTGAAAGGGCTTTTCGGGCCAATATCTCTTGAGCGGTAAGCCGCCCCTCCAAATCGCTAGGATCTTGCCGCTGAGGGGCCGCATATGGGGGGCTATCTTTCGCTGTGATTAAACCGTCTTCAATTATCGTTGCGACGGGCGCAGCCGAGGTGACGCGAGCTGCGATATCTTCACGGGACGGCGGAAACAGTTTGTCTCGGACCGCTTGAATCAATTTTTGCATTTCGGGATGATCGAGTTCTTCATCCCACTTTCTTAGGTCTGCATATTGGGTTTCCGAAAAACCATATGGAATCTCGGCGCTATCCAGTCTGACATGGACGAGCTTTGCATCCTTCTGTGCTCGGGACGCTTCTTCCACAACTGCCTTGGAAGTGCTGCTTTTTTCTGTCCAAAGAGTTACTATAGCTGCTGCACTGTTGAGCCTCTCCCCAATAGTTTCACGCCAAGATTCGCCAGCTAAAAGCTCTTGATCCCACCACGTCGGAATTCGAGACACTTCAAATTGGCTACGGATCAGGTTCGCGATATCGCGGTCGCCATGAGCATAAGAAATGAATGCGAATGTCGAAAAATCCGCTCTCAAACCTTCCTGGTCATCTATCGGGAGACCTTCCCAAAGTGGCCAGTGAGGAGGGAAAGCCATCGAATCAGGCAGAGCCACTCCTGTGTCGCCCACCATCTGCTCAACTTGAGCTTGGGTCAGTCCAGTTGTATGGTTGAGTCTGGTTACGTCGGTAGGACTGGGTCCGCTCCGGATATCTGCGTCTAACAAGAATGCTTCGGTAAGGTTTGTCCTAACAAAAAAGGCTTTTCTAAAATTGGATTGAAAGCATGTCGCGCCGGTCAAATCTGCGTCCATGAGATCCGCCTTCTCAAGATTTGCGCGCGTCAATTGTCCTTTTTTTAGCGTAACACCCGTTAGTTGCGCTCCACTAAGATCTGCATCGCTAAGATTTGCATTAGTCAAATCTGCTCCGATTAAATTTGCTCCCTTTAGAATTGTTTCCTTAAGATTTGCTCCGCGAAGCTGGGCTCCCCTGAAGTTTATCCCAGACAAATCAAGGCCTGCCAAACTATGCGTATGCATAAGGCTTGGCACAAAATGACGGCGTTTGCGGCGATCATTCCATCCTTTAACTCCATCATTTATAACCCAATTGATATGACGGGAAATTGCCATTCAGTCCGCTCCGGTTGCATCGCGGACGCTATGTGATCATTATGGTTTATACCAGTATAAATTTTCTTCAGAAGACATTATACGAAACATTTCTGTTTCCACCCAGGACCTCAAATTTAATTGGGCGACACTCAAAACACTTAGCCACAATTTAAGTGTAATTACCTAGAATATAAAATATATTAATTGCTAATAATTTCCATTTTCGATGTTTATATTACTTAATATACTATAATTATTCGATCCACATTCCGTAAGTAAAATTTCAATATGCGTACGTGAAAAACAGATTTTGTGAATTCAGGGGGGGGGTATAACAATCCCTTCATGGTAGAAACACGCGCATGATAGAATCTCAATGGTCTCTTAGAGGCTGCCTCAAAAAGAGGTGGGTGATTTCAGTAGGTTATGATTCCTTCGGATTTGCAAAGATTCGATGGAGTTCACGATGGCCTGGACCAAAATC